>NZ_CP114013.1 GCF_028416635.1 Baekduia alba | reverse complement strand
GGCAGGGTCGTGCGGCTCCTTCGGAGCGAGTTGAAGAACTTGAAGCGAGGAGGCCGGCGGCGGGTGGTCCGTGGTGGTTCGCCGCGCCGGCGGGGGAGAAACGTAGCAGGTGCCTTCGGGCCGTCGGGCGCCGTTGGCACCCCGGCTGGCACGACGCCGCAAATGCCGTCAAAATCCGCTGTGGAGGGGTCAGTTCCCCGCCTGTGCACGCGTGTTAGCAACTGGTGTGGACGGTGTGGAAGACCAGCGTGCGCGCTGGTCGGTACACTGGCCCGCCGGTCGATCCACGACCCTCCCCGACGGAGCACGATCTTCAATGAAGCGCACCTACCAGCCCAAGCGTCGCAAGCGTGCCCGCGCGCACGGCTTCCGCAACCGCATGGCGAGCCGCGCCGGCCGCCTGACGCTGAAGCGTCGCCGCGACAAGGGCCGCAAGCGGCTCACCGTCTGACCTGACGTGAGCGACGCGCTCCCGCGCGCGGGCAGCACCAAACGGCCCAAGAAGGGCCGGCTGTCGCGCAGCGCCGAGTTCGAGCGCGTCTACCGCCAGGGCCGGTCCATCGGGAACCGGTACCTGACGCTGTACGTCTTCCCGCGCGGCACCGCCCCGGCGGCCGCCGCGCCGTCGCTGGAGCTCTCGGAGGGCCCGCGCCTTGGCCTGTCCGTGTCGCGCAAGGTCGGCGGCGCCGTCGACCGCAACCGCGTCAAGCGGCTGCTGCGCGAGGCGTTCGCCACCGAGGGCCAGCGCCTCCCCGCCGACTCCGACGCGGTCGTCGTCGCGCGCCCCGAAGCCCGCGAGCTCGCCGAGCGCGAGGGTCTCGACGGCATCAGGACCGCGCTCGGCGAGCTGATCGGGCGATCGGTGGGCGAGAAGCCCGCCGCCGCGGGCTCGTGAACGAGCAGCCCCCGCGTCCGTCGCCGCTGCGGCGGATCGCGATCGCGCCGATCGTCGCCTACCAGCGCGTCATCTCGCCGCTCTTCCCCCGGCGCTGCAAGTACGAGCCCACGTGCTCGGCCTACGCCGCGCAGGCGATCGGCCGCTTCGGCATACTCCGGGGCCTGGTCCTGGCGGGCTGGAGACTGCTGCGCTGCAACCCGTGGAGCCACGGCGGGTACGACCCCGTCGAGGCCCAGACCCTCTTCCGTCAGGGCGAGCCGCCCTCTTCTCCTGCCCGGCCCCCGCACGCCTGAGCCATGGTCCCCATCACCGCGAACATCCTCCAGCCGCTCGTCGACGTCTTCGAGAGCATCCTCAAGTTCTTCCACGACAGCATCGGCGCAAGCTGGGGCCTGTCGATCATCCTGCTGACGATCGTCGTCCGCGCGGCGCTGCTGCCCCTGGCGGTCAAGCAGTTCCGCTCGATGCAGTCGCTGCAGCGGATCGCGCCGCACCTGAAACTGCTGCAGGAGAAGTACAAGGACGACAAGCAACGTCTCCAGCAGGAGACGATGAAGTTCTACCAGGAGCACAAGGTCAACCCCTTCGCCTCCTGCCTGCCGTTGGTGGCGCAGCTCCCGGTGTTCCTGTCCTTGTTCTACATGCTGCGCAAGGACCTGCGGCACGACATCTGCCCGGACATCAACCCGGCCAGCGTGGCGAACCCGAAGCCGTGTGGCGAGACGCCGGCCTCGCAGTTCTGGTTCATCCACGACATCACCGACAAGGCGACCGGCTCCGTGCTGGTCGTGCTGTTGATCCTGTACGTCGGATCGCAGCTGGTGTCGTCGCTGCTGATGATGACCGCGACCGCGGACCAGAACCAGAAGATCATCATGCTGGTCCTGCCGTTCCTGTTCGTCGGCTTCATCTTCCGCTTCCCGGCGGGCCTGCTGCTGTACTGGATCACGACGAACATCTGGACCATCGGGCAGCAGCAGTTCCTGCGCCGCGTGGTCGGGAGCAAGCAGCCCGAGCCGCCACCCCTTCCCGATCTCGGACCACCTTCGAAGTCCTCAGCGAAATCCGGGGACAAGCAGAAGGACGCCCCGGCGTCCGGGGGCGGAGGGCTGCTCGCGCGCTTGTCGCAGGCCGGGCAGTCGTCGGGCGGCGGGAACGGCTCAGCCACCGCGTCGGCCAGCGAGGAGTCGCGGGTGACGAAGGCGCCGCCGCCGCCGCCACGGGCCCGCAAGCGCAAGCGTTCCGGACGGAGACGATAGGCATGACGGCTGAGGAGCGGACGCAGGAGGAGATCCTGCAGGAGTTGCTCGAGCGCATCGTCGCGGGGCTCGGCCTCGAGGCGACGATCTCGGTGGACTCGAACGACGAGGCCCTGGTCGGGACGCTGCACGGCGAGGACCTCGGGATCTTCATCGGGCGCCACGGGCAGACGATCGACGCGGTCCAGCACCTGGCTCAGCGGATCCTGCTGGCGGACCCGGAGGCCGAGCGCCGGCGCATCGTGGTCGACGCGGAGGGCTACCGCGCCCGGCGTCGCGAGGCGCTGGAGAAGCAGGCCGACCAGGCGGCCATCGAGGCCGAGAAGTACGGACGCGGCGTGGCGCTGGACGCGATGACCGCGAGCGAGCGCAAGCACGTCCACGAGTACCTGCGCGAGCGCGGCGGCGTGGACACGCACTCCGAGGGCGACGAGCCCGAGCGCCATCTGGTCGTGACGCCGCTCCCGACCTAGGCGCTCGCCGAGTCGACCGTTTCATGTGAAACGCCCGCGGAGATCCGCGGGCGTTCCTCGTTCCCGGGTGTTTCACATGAAACGGTCAGCGCTCGTCGGTCGCGATGGGCCGCGTGGGATCCGACGACCACTGGCTCCAGGAGCCGGGGTAGAGACGGCCGAGGCCAAGGTCCGCGTGCTCGAGCACGAGCAGGTTGTGGCACGCCGTGACGCCGCCGCCGCAGTAGGAGATCACGTCCGCCGCCGCGGTGATGCCGACCGAGGAGAAGCGCTCGCGCAGCTCGTCCTGTGGCCGCAGAACGCCCGTGGGCGCCAGGTGGTCGCGGGTGGGGACGGAGAGGGCGGAGGGGATGTGGCCGTAGCGGGGGTCGATCCCGTCGGGCTCGCCGAGGTAGCGAGCGTGGGAGCGCGCGTCGATGAGCGTGCTGCTCGTGGCCGCGACCTCGTCGATGTCGGCGAGACGCTCGGCCGGCCACGGACGCGGCGTGAAGACCCGGGGCGTGATCGGCGGCTCGTCGGTCGTGAGGTCCTCCGGGGGCCAGGGCGCGTCGAGCAGCGCCGCGGGATGGCCGATGCTGCGCAGCATCCAGACGAGGCGGGCGGCGATCACACCGCCGTCGTCGTCGTAGGCCACGACGGGCGTGGCGTCGCCGACGCCGAGGGCGCCCATGCCCTCGGCGAACGTCTCGGACGTGGGGAACGGGTGACGCCCGTCCTCGGACGTCGCGGGCCCCGAGAGCCAGCGGTCGAGGTCGACGAAGACCGCGCCCGCGCGATGGCCGGCGTCGTAGGCCGCGCGGGCAGAGCTGCCGTCGAGGTAGAAGCGGACGTCGGCGAGGACGACGTCGTCGCGGTGGTCGGAGAGCCAGGTGGTGTCGACGAAGGGAGGGAGCACGCGGCAAGCGTTTCACGTGGAACGTCGTCGTTCCAGTGCCCTGAGTCGGAAGTCCGCGGGCCGCTTCCGCGCGCTCGCCGCCGTCTGAGGTCCGCCGCTGATCCTCGATGAACCAAGGGTTCGCCTGCGGTCATCGACGGCCTTCAGCCGGGGCCGAGCATCACGGCCGCTGCGCCCGATCTTCCGACTCAGGACACTAGGCTCCGGCCGGTGGACGAACCCGTGGAACTGCGCCTCGCCGAGCTGGCCGAGCGGTGGGAGCTGCCGGCAGAAGCGCCGCAGCAGCTCCGTCGGATCCTCGAGCTGGTCGCGGCCGAGCCCACGTCCATCACGACGGTGCGCGATCCGGCGCAGGGCGTCGATGTCCATGTCGCCGACTCGCTGGCGGGGCTGGCCGTCCCGTCGCTGCGGGCGGCGCGGGCCGTCGCCGACCTGGGCGCGGGCGGTGGGTTCCCGGGCCTGGTGCTGGCGGCGGCGCTGCCCGACGCGACCGTGACGCTCGTCGAGAGCGTCGGCAAGAAGACCGACTTCCTGCGGCGCACCGCGGAGACGGCCGGGCTGGCCAACGTCGCCGTCGTGACCGGCCGTGCCGAGAGCTGGGCCGCGGGTGCCGGGACGCAGGACGTGGTGACCGCCCGCGCGCTGGCGCCGCTGAACGTCCTCGCGGAGTACGCGGCCCCGCTGTTGCGAGAAGGAGGTCGGCTCGTCGCATGGAAAGGGAAGAGGGATCCGTCCGAGGAGCGTGATGGAGTGCACGCTGCGGACGTCCTGGGGCTCGAATCGCTCGCGCCGATCGCCGCGGAGACCTTCCCCGGGGCCGATGAACGCCACCTCTACGTCTACCTGAAGGTCAGGTCGACGCCGTCTCGATTCCCGCGGCGCGAAGGAATGGCCCGCAAACGGCCACTCCAGGCGTCGACCGGAGCCTGAGCCTTCCCGCGCAGAGCGGGATTCGGCGCTCCGTCCGACCGCGTTCGCCGCTACCTTGGACGCCGAATGGGCACCGTGTACGCGATCGCGAACCAGAAGGGCGGGGTCGGCAAGACGACCACCGCCGTGAACGTCGCGGCGTGCATCGCCGAGGCCGGCTACGACACGCTGCTGGTCGACATCGACCCGCAGGCCAACGCCACCGTCGGCCTCGGCATCGCGAAGGACATCGTCCCGAACGTCTACGACGTGCTCTCGGGCGACGCGCGGGCCGAGGATGCCCTGCAGGCGACGAACATCGACAAGCTGTTCGTGCTCCCGTCGTCGCCCGATCTCGCGGGCGCGAACGTGGAGCTGCCCCGCCAGCCGGGCTCGGAGGGCCGCCTCCGCGAGGCGCTGGAGCCGCTGCGCGAGCGCTTCGCGTTCATCCTGCTGGACTGCCCGCCGTCGCTGGGCCCGCTCACGGTCAACGCGCTGGTCGCTGCCGAGCGCGTGATCGTGCCGGTCCAGACCGAGTACTTCGCGCTGGAGGGCCTCGCGGGCCTGCTCGACACGCTGGCCCTGATCCAGCGCGAGCTGAACCCGCGCCTGTCGGTTGCCGGCATGCTGCTGACGATGCACGACGGCCGCACGCGGCTGGCCCGCGACGTCGAGCGCGAGGTGCGCGAGCACTTCCCCGAGCTCGTCTTCGACACGGTGATCCCGCGCAACGTCCGCATCGGCGAGGCGCCGAGCTACGGCCGTCCGGTGATCCACCACGATCCGCACTCCTCGGGCGCCGACGCGTACTTCGAGCTGGCCAAGGAGGTCGCGGCCCGTGGCTGAGCGCGGCATGGGCCGGGGGCTGTCCGCGATCCTCTCCGTCTCCGCGCCGCCCGCCGGCAGCGACGGCGCGAGCACGGAGCTGCGCGAGCTCGCGGTCGACCTCATCAAGCCCAACAAGGACCAGCCGCGCCGGCAGTTCGACGAGGCGACGCTCCAAGCGCTGGCCGAGTCGGTGCAGGAGCGCGGGGTCATCCAGCCGGTCCTCGTGCGCCCGCGCGCGGGCGGGAGCTTCGAGCTGGTCGCCGGCGAGCGCCGCTGGCGCGCCGCCAAGCTCGCCGGGCTGGAGCGCATGCCCGCGCTGGTGCAGGATCACGACGACGCCGCGACGCTCGAGGTCGCGCTGGTCGAGAACATGGCTCGCGAGGACCTCAACCCGGTCGAGGAGGCGCGCGCGGTCGCCGGCCTGGTCGAGGAGCTGGGGCTCACGCGCGAGGCCGTCGGCAAGAAGGTCGGTCGCAGCCGCGTCGCGATCTCCAACCTGCTGCGGATCCTCGACCTGCCCGACGACGCGCTCGCGCTGCTCGAGGACGGGACGCTGACCGAGGGCCACGGTCGCGCGCTGCTGCTCGCCGAGGACCAGGCCGACCGCCGGCGGCTGGCCCGCGCGGCCGCCGACGGCGCCTGGTCGGTCCGCGTCACCGAGGACCAGGCGCGCGCCGCCAACGACGCCGCGACCAGGACGTCCGGGAAGGCCTCCCCGAAGGCCGTGCACCCCGACCAGGCGGCTGCCGCGTCGGAGATCGCCGACGCCCTCGGGGGCGCGCTGGGCATCGAGCTGAAGGTCAAGCCGCGCGGCACCGGCTACAAGGTCGAGCTCGCGCTCGACTCGCTCGACGACGCCCTCGCGCTCGCCCAGCGAGTCCGCGCCGGCGGCTGACCCCGCGCTACACTTCCGCTCCGCCCCGGGCGATTAGCTCAGTCGGTTAGAGCGCTTCTCTGATAAGGAAGAGGTCCCAGGTTCGAATCCTGGATCGCCCACTCGCAAGGCCCCGGCACTCCCGGGGCCTTCGTCGTCCTTGCAGCGCTTTGCGCCGGGACGGCGCGTGCCGGCGTGAGCTTTCCCGCAGGGCGGCGCGGTCTGGTTATCGTGCGCCTCATGGAGGCTCCCGAGGCCACGGATGGCGGCCCGGTGGCGGCGAGCGACGCTCGGCTGCTCGCACTGCTGCGCGGCCAGAAGGACGTCTTCGAGCTGATCGCCCGCCGTGCGCCGCTGGGCACGGTCCTCGAAGCGCTGGTGCGGCTCGTCGAGGAGCACTCCGACACGGGCGCGATCGCCTCGATCCTGCTCCTCGACGAGGACGGCGTCCGGCTCGTGCACGGCGCCGCGCCGTCGCTGCCCGCGAGCTACAACGAGGCGATCGACGGGACGGGCGTCGGCCCGGCCGTCGGCTCGTGCGGGACCGCCGCCTACCGGCGCGCGCCGGTGATCGTCACCGACATCGCGACCGACCCGCTGTGGGACGACTACCGCGACCTCGCCGAGGAGGCCGGCCTCGCCGCCTGCTGGTCGGTCCCGATCCTCGGCACGGGCGGCGTCGTGCTCGGCACGTTCGCGATCTACCACCGCCACCCGGCGGCGCCCGCCGACGGCGACCGCGACGTCCTCGACGCCTTCCAGCAGGCCGCCGCGCTGGCGATCGAGGGCGATCGCGCGCAGACCGCGCTGCTGCGCGAGAAGGACCGCGCCGAGGCGCTGCACCGCGTCGGGCAGGCGATCGCCTCGCGTCTCGACCTCGCCGAGATCGTCCAGCTCGCCACCGACGCGGCCACCGAGCTGACGCGCGCGAGCTTCGGGGCGTTCTTCTACAACGTGGTCGACCCCGCGGGCGAGTCCTACATGTTGTACGCGCTCTCGGGCGTGCCGCGCGAGGCCTTCGCGCGCTTCCCGATGCCGCGCAACACGGCGATCTTCGCACCGACGTTCAACGGTGAGGGGATCGTCCGGCTCCACGACGTCCTCGAGGACCCGCGCTACGGGCGCAACGCTCCGCACCACGGGATGCCCGAAGGGCATCTCCCGGTCCGGTCCTACCTGGCGGCGCCGGTCGTCGCCTCCGACGGCGGCGTCGCCGGCGGCCTGTTCTTCGGCCACCCCGAGCCGGGCCGGTTCGACGCCGAGCACGAGCAGCTCGTCGCCGGCATCGCCGCGCAGGCCGCGGTCGCGATCGAGAACGCGCGCCTCTACGCCGAGGCCCAGCGCGAGATCGAGGCCCGCAACCGGGCCTTCGCCGACCGTGACCGCGTCGCGCGCGTGCTCCAGGAGTCGCTGCTGCCCACGGCGCTCCCGGTCATCCCCGGCATCGAGCTGGCCGCCCGCTACCGCGCGTGCAGCGACGGCATCGGCGGCGACTTCTACGACGTCTTCGCGCTGCCCGGCGATCGGTGGGGCGTCGTGATCGGCGACGTCTGCGGCAAGGGCGCCGAGGCCGCGTCGCTCACCGCGCTCGCGCGCCACACGGTCCGGACCGCGGCGATGCTCCACGCTCAGCCCGCGCAGGTCCTGCGCGTGCTCAACGAGGCGTTGCTGGAGCACGACCCGACCGGCTCGCGGTTCTGCACGGCGATCTTCGGGCTGCTCGACGCGTCCGATCACGCCCGGATCACGCTTACGCTCGCCCGCGCGGGCCATCCGCCGCCGATCGTCAGCAACGCCCAGGGCGTCATGCCGGTCCGCGCGGGCGGCGGCCGCGTGCTCGGCGCGTTCGCGGACCCCGACCTCGCCGACGAGGTCGTCACGCTCACGCCCGGCGACACGATCCTCCTGCACACCGACGGCCTCACCGACGTCGGCCACGACAGCGACGTCCTCGGCGCCGAGTGGGTGCAGGCCACGCTGGACCGCCACCGCTCCGACAGCCCGGGGCAGCTCGTCGACCGGCTCGCCGACGGCGCCGTCGCGCTGCAGGCCACCGCGGCCGGCCGCGACGACATCGCGGTCCTGGCGATCGCCGTCCCGCCGCTCGCGGCGCGCCGCGCGGCCTGAGCCGCGCGCGGGGCCTGACCCGCCCCGGGGCCGGGGCTGGCGGCGACCCCCGCCTATACTGGCGAGACACCACCGAGGAGCTCTTCTCGTGCAGGAAATGGTCATCTATGGCGTCTCTTTTGACATGGTCGGCAAGCAGCCGATCGTGCTGCTGAAGACGGTCGACAGCAACAAGTTCCTGCCGATCTGGATCGGACATCCGGAGGCGGCGGCGATCCTCATGAAGCTGCAGGGCGCGACGACGCCGCGACCGATGACCCATGACCTGCTGTGCGACATGCTCGGCGAGCTCGAGGTCAAGTGCACGCAGGTCTCGGTCACCGAGCTGCGCGACAACACGTTCTTCGCGTCGATCACCCTCAACGTCGCCGGGCGCGACGTGGAGATCGATTCCCGGCCGTCCGACGCGCTGGCGATCGCCGTGCGCTCCGGCGCCCCGATCTTCGCCGCCGAGGAGGTCATCGCCGAGTCGGCGATCGAGTTCGAGCACGAGGTCGAGGACACCGAAGAGGTCGTGGACCGCTTCAAGGAGTTCCTGGACCAGGTTTCCCCGGAGGACTTCGCCAGCGACAGCTAGTGCCGCGGCGCTAGGCGGTCGTGGCGCGTCCGCGTGCGGACGCTCGCTCGACCATCCTGCCGATCAGGTCGTCGAAGCCGATCCCGGCCGCGTCGGCCGCCTGCGGCAGCAGGGAGGTCCCGGTCAGGCCGGGGATGACGTTGGCCTCCAGCACGTGGAGGCCGCCGTCGGCGTCGCAGAGCATGTCGACACGCGAGACGTCGCGGCAGCCCAGCAGCTCGTGCACGGCCACGGCCAGCTCCTGCGCGCGCGCCGTCACGTCGCAGGGCAGGTCGGCCGGGCAGACGAAGTGCGAGCGGCCGATCTCGTAGCGCGCGTCGAAGTCGTACATCCCCGTCTCGGGAACGGCCTCGACGATCGGCAGCGCGACGCCGTCCAGGACGGAGACCGCGAGGTCCCGGCCCGCGACGTAGCGCTCCAGCAGCACCTTGTTGGAGTACGACAGCGCCGCGACCAGCGCCCCCGGCACGGCCGCGGCGTCGGCGGCGATCCGCAGGCCCAGCGCGCTGCCCTGGTCGGCCGGCTTGACGACCATCGGGAAGCCGATCCGATCGGCGATCTCGCCCAGCGCCTCGGCCGCGCCGAGCTGCTTGAACGCTGTCTCGGTGAACGCGAAGAAGTCGGGCGTCGGCAGCCCGGCGTCGACCATGTGGTGCTTGGCCAGGACCTTGTCGGCGCAGCGGATGCAGGCGCTCACGCCCGAGCCGGTGTACGGCAGGCCGAGGATCTCGAGCAGCTCCTGGATCGTGCCGTCCTCGCCGTCGCGGCCGTGCAGCGCCAGGAAGCAGACGTCGGGCGTCAGCTCGCGCAGCCGGCGGACGAGGTCGTGGTCGACGTCGATCCCGATCGCCTCGTGGCCCAGGCGCTTCAGCGCGTCCTCGACGCGCGCGCCCGAGCGCAGCGACACCTCGCGCTCCAGCGAGCGGCCGCCCTTCAGGACCGCGACGCGGCTCATCGAGGCCGGCGGTCCGAGGACGAGCGCCTCGCCTCGCCGCCGTCCTTGCGCGGCAGGTGCAGCACGTCGGCCAGGTCGGCGTCGGGCGCCGCGGCGGCCTCGCGCTCCGGCGCGGCCGGCGCCGGCCTGGCGCCGGTGAGCGCGCCGAACAGCTCGAGCTGCTCGCCGATGACCTCGCCGATGCGCCGCACGCCCTCGCGGATGTCCGCGTCGCCGACGCCGGAGAAGTTCAGGCGCATCGACGACCCGCCGCGGCCGTCCAGGTAGGCGCCGCGGCCCGGCACGAACGCGACGTTGCGCTGCAGCGCGCGGGCGAGCAGGTCGGTGGTGTCGATCTCGGCCGGCAGCGTCGCCCAGACGAAGAGGCCGCCCTCGGGCTGGGTCCACGTCGCCTCGGCCGGGAAGTGCTCGGCCAAGGCCCCCAACAACGTGTCGCGCCGCCCCTCGTACAGGCCGCGCAGCGACTGCAGGTACGGCTCCCAGTGGCCCTCGTGGAAGTACTGCGAGACGAAGTGCTGGGTCAACGACGACGAGCACAGGTCCGCGCCCTGCTTGCCCATGTTCATCTTCTGCAGCACCGGCGCGGGCGCGACCGCCCAGCCCAGGCGCAGGCCCGCCGACAGGATCTTGGAGAACGTGCCGAGGTAGATGATGAAGTCGCCCCCGCTGAGCTGGAGCAGCGTCGGCAGCGGATCGCCCTCGTAGCGGAGCAACCCATAGGGGTTGTCCTCCAGCACGAGCAGCTCACGCTCGGCGGCGACCTCGACCAGCCGCCTGCGGCGCGGCAGCGACATCGTCACGCCGCCCGGGTTCTGGAAGTTCGGGATGGTGTAGATGAACTTCGGGCGCCGGCCCTCGCGCTCGAGGCGGTCGAGCGTCTCCTCCAGCACGTCGATCGGCATCCCGTCGCGGTCCATCTCGATCTGGACGACGTCGGCCTGGTAGGAGCAGAACGACGGGATCGCGCCCGGGTAGGTCGGCGCCTCGGCGACGATCACGTCGCCCGGGTCGATCAGCGTCTTGCACACCAGGTCGATGACCTGCTGGCCGCCGGTCGTGACGAGGATGTCCTCGGGGTCGACCTCGGCGCCCTCGGCGCGCATGACGTGCTGGATCGCCTCCTTGGTGATCCCCAGCCCCTCGGTCGGCCCGTACTGCAGCGCGGCCGCCGTGTTCGCGGCGGCCACGCGCGACATGATCGCCGCGAAGGACTCCGCCGGGAACGTCGAGGTGTCGGGCAGGCCGCCCGCGAGCGAGATGACCTCGGGGCGCTCGGTGACGGCCATGAGGTCGCGCATCGCGGACGACTTCATCGCGCGCGTGCGCGCGGCGAACAGGCCGGCGTACCGCTCCAGCTCGTGGGCGGCGGCGCGCTGAGGTCGGCGAGAGCGCGGCATGCCCGGGTCCCCTTCGCCGTCGGGACCTTCGGTCCTTCGGTCTGTCATGGTCCCGGGCAACGGTACCGATGAAGCTCGTCCTCGACATCCTCCAAGGGCTCGGCGTCGCCTCGGCGACCGGTCTGCGCCCGTTCCTGCCGGCCCTGCTGACCGGCGCGCTCGCCACCGCCGACCTCGGCGTCGACTTCGACGGCACGTCGTTCGCGTTCCTCGAATCGCCGGTCTGGCTGCTGGTGCTGGTCATCGCGCTGGTGGCCTCGATCTTCCTGCGCCAGATGCTGGAGACGCCCCCCGGCGAGGCCGCGCTGGCCGGCATCGGCATCGGGCTCGGCGCGCTCCTGTGCGCGGCGTCGATCGACGACCGCCACGCCACGTGGTGGTACGGCCTGATCGCCGGCGCCGCCGTGGCGCTGCTGGCCAGCTCGGTGTCGCGCTCGCTCTTCGGCCGGGTCCGCGCGCGCTTCGCGAGCGCGGGGGACGCCAGCGCCGCCGCGGCGCTGCCGTTCTACGGCGAGATCACGGGCGCCGTCGTCGCCGGCGCGAGCATTCTGTTCCCGCCGCTGGCGATCGTCGCGATCGGCTTCCTGATCGCCCTGCTGGTCACCGGCCGCCGCCGCAGCGACCAGAAGTACGCCGGCCTGCGCATCCTGCGCTGACGCTGGCATGACGCGCCTGCTCCTCGTCGTCCTCGACGGCGCCAAGCCCTCCATGATGGAGCGGGCGGTGCAGCGTGGCGAGGCGCCGGCGCTCGCCGCGATCATGGAGCGCGGGGCGTTCGTGCCGGAGCTGTGCGCCGCGTTCCCGTCGGTCACCCCGGTGTGCGCGACGGCGATCGCGACCGGCACGCTGCAGGACCGCCACCACATCGCGGGGATGAACTGGTGGAAGCGCGACGAGCGCCGCTACGTCGAGTACGGCTCGTCGTTCCGGGCGGCGCGCAAGCTCGGCATCGCCAAGCAGTTGACCGACACGGTGTACAACCTCAATGGCTCCCACCTGAGCCGTGAGACGCCCACGGTCTACGAGACGCTCGACGACGCCGGGGTCCGGACGGCCGGGACCACGTACCTGGTCTACCGCGGCCGCCACGAGCACGCCGTGTCGCGCGAGACGGCGCTGACGCGCCTGGCCGGCCAGCTGTTCCGTAAGCCGGTGCTCGGGCCGCGCGAGCTCTTCTACGCCGACATCTTCGCCAGCCGCCAGACGGGCTGCCGCTCGCAGATGGGCCTGCCGGGGATCCGCGACCAGCACTCCGGCTGCGTCGGCGCCTGGCTCGCCGCGCGCGACCTGTACGACTTCCTGCTGCTGTCGCTGCCCGACAACGACACGCACTCGCACAAGAACGGCCCGCACGCGCAGCCGACGTCCATCGCGGCGGCCGACCAGCAGATCATGCGCGTCGCCGACGCGGTCGGCGGCATCGACCGGCTGCTGGACACCCACGCGGTCGTCGTCTGCGCCGATCACTCGCACGCCGCGGTCGAGCGGACGATCGACCTGCGCGGCGCGTTCTCCGAATGGGCCGTCGCGGGCCCGGGCGGCAGCGCGGTCGACGAGGCCGAGCTGGCGCTGTGCCCCAACCAGCGGGCGGCCATGGTGTACGGGTTGGTCGAGGAGGCACGCCCCGCGACGATCCCGCGCGTCGTGGAGGCGGCGGCCGCGATCCCCGGCGTGGACGTGATGGCCTACCGCGACGGCGAGGACGCGGTGGTCCGCGCGCCGGCGCGCGGGGAGCTGCGCTTCCGCAGCGGCGGCGACGTCCGCGACGCGCGCGGGAACGCCTGGACGGTCGCGGGCGACCTGGAGGCGCTCAACGCCTCCGTCTCCGACGGCGCCTTCGCCAGCCCGGACTACCCCGACGCGCTGCGTCGCGTCTGGGCCGCGCTGACCTGCCCGACGTCCGGCGACGTCCTGCTCAGCGCCGCGCCCGGCTACGAGTTCCCCGACTGGGGCGGCGGCGACCACGTCGGCGGCGGCAGCCACGGGTCGCTGCACCACTCCGACTCGTTGGGCGCGCTCGCGTTCTGCGGCGTCGACGCGCCGGCCGGGACCGGTCCCGGCGCCTGGTCGATCACGGATGTCGCGCCGATGGTGTTGGCCCACTTCGGCGCCGCGTGACGTAGCCTCCTGGCCCTTGTCCGACGCCCTCGACAGGCTGCGCCGCCGCGATCGCGTGCGCCACGGCGTGCGCGACGCTGACAACTGGTGGCAGCTCGCCCGGTTCACGGCCGTGGGCGCGAGCGGATACGTCGTCAACCTGATCACGTTCGCGCTCTGCGTGCATGCGCTGGACCTGGACTTCCGCGTCGCCGCCGTGATCGCGTTCCTGGTCGCCGTGACGAACAACTTCTGGTGGAACCGGCACTGGACGTTCGAGGCCGGCGCCGGCCACGCCGGCCAGCAGGCCGTGCGGTTCCTGGTCGTCAGCGTCGCGGCGTTCGCGGTCAACTTCGTCGTCCTCGAGGCGCTCGTCACGGGCGCCGACGTCAAGGAGCTCCTGGCGCAGGCGATCGCGGTGGCCGCCGCGACGCCGTGCAACTTCGTCGGCAACAAGCTCTGGACGTTCGACGAGTGAGGCGCGGCCTCCCGGGCGTGCTCGCCGTCCTGGCGCTGGTCGGCGTCCTGCTGGGCATCGCGACCGCACCGGCGGTGGCGCCGGCGCAGAACGGCCAGACCGCGACGGTCACGTCGAGCGCCAGCACGCTGCTGCCGACCGCGCCGTCCGATCCCAACGGCCTCAGCCGGGTCGACAGCCTCGCGGGCACGCCGCTCGGCCACCGGCTCGTCGGCCAGCAGGCGCAGACGATCGCGGCGCGCAGCCCCAAGGTCGCCGCGGCGCTGAAGCAGTACCCGAAGGCCAAGCCCGAGGTCTTCCTCAAGGGTCCCAACGACTGGCAGGTCAGCTGGTTCACGCCGGGCACCGGGAGCGACCGCAAGGAGATCGCGCAGGTCAAGGTCAACGACGCGACCGGCGCGATCGTCGAGGCGTGGACCGGCCCGCAGGTCGCGTGGACGATGGCGCGCGGGTACCCGGGCGCGTTCGGGCGCAAGGTCAACTCGCCATGGGTCTGGATCCCCATGTCGATCCTGTTCGTCGCGCCGTTCCTCTCGCTGCGCCGCCGTCCGCAGTGGCTGCACCTGGACCTGCTGGTGCTGGTCGGCTTCGGGGTCTCGGTCGCGTTCTTCAACGACGCCAACATCCACGCGTCGGTCCCGGTCGCCACCGGGTTGTTGGCGTACGTGTTGATACGCGCGCTCCTGATCGGGTTCCGGCGCCGGTCGCGGCTCGACGCCGACGGCCAGGCGCCGAGCCGCGTGCTGCCGCTGTGGGTCTCGCCGGTCTGGCTCGCGGTCGCGCTGGTCTTCCTGATCGGCTTCCGGATAGGGCTGAACGTCAACGCCTCCAACGTGATCGACGTCGGCTACTCGGGCGTCATCGGCGCGGACCGGCTGGTCGACGGCAAGCCCTTGTACGACAACTTCCCGAAGGACGACGAGCACGGCGACACCTACGGGCCGGTCGCCTACGAGGCCTATGTCCCGTTCGAGCAGGCCCTCCCGTGGAGCGGCCGCTGGGACGACCTGCCGGCGGCGCACGCGGCATCCGTCGTCTTCGACCTGCTCACGATGCTGTTCCTGTTCATGGCCGGGCGGCGGATCCGCGGCCCCGGGCTCGGCGTCGTGCTCACGTACCTGTGGGCGGCGTGGCCGTTCAGCCTGTACGTGTTGAACTGCAACACCAACGACGCGATGGTCGCGATGTTCGCGGCGCTGACGCTGTACGTCGCCGCCTCGCCCGCCGCCCGCGGCGCGGTGACCGCGCTCGCGGGGCTGACCAAGTTCGGGTCCTTGGGCCTCGCGCCGCTGATGGCGACGCACGGCGCCCCGCGCGGGCGCTGGCTGAAGACCGTGCTCGAGTTCGTCGCGATGTTCGTCTTCGTCGCGTTGCTGGTGTCGTTGCCGGTCCTGCTGCGCGGCGAGTCGCTGCACACGATCTACGACCGGACGATCGCCTTCCAGGCCGAGCGCAACGCGCCGTTCTCGATCTGGGGGCTGCACGACCTGCGCGGCCTCGAGCACGTCTGGCAGGTCCTGGCCGGGTTGTTCGCCGTCGCGGCGGCGTTCCTGCCGCGCCGACGTGACATCGTGGGGCTCGCGGCGGTCGCCACGGCGGTCGTCGTCGCGCTGCAGCTGGGGCTCGACTACTGGTTCTACCTCTACCTCGTGTGGTTCTTCCCGTTCCTGATCGTCGCCCTCTTCGCGCGTTATCGGATCGCCGACCCGGCCTGATCCTCAGCGTCGTGGCGCTGCTGGGCGTCTGGCTGCTGTTCACGCACCACGGGCCGTTCAGCAGCGACCGGCTGGGCGACCTGTACGTCTACGACCAGTACCACTTCTTCATCTTCGAGCACGGGCTCGTGCCGTTCCGGGACTTCGAGTTCGAGTACCCGCCCGGAGCGCTGATCCCGATCGTCATCGCGGGCGGCGACCCCGATCGCATGTCCTTGCTCATGCTCGCGTGCACGGTGGTCTGCCTGCTGTGCGCGTGGGAGATCGGGGGCTGGAAGGCCGGCTGGCTGACGGTGGCCGTGCCGCCGGTCGCCGGCGCGCTGGTCCGGACGCACTTCGACCTGCTCCCGGCGGCCATGGCGATGGTCGGGCTGTGGCTGATCGTGGCGCCGCCCAACCGCAAGCACATGGTCGAGTCCGGGTTCGCCGTGCTCGCGCTCGGGACGATGACGAAGCTGTGGCCGGGCGCGATCGCGGTGGTCGCCTTCGCCTGGCTGCTCGGCCGCGACGAGCGCCGTCTCGCGGTCCGGTCGGGCGTCGTGTTCCTGGCGGTGATCGCGGTCACGGCCGTGCCGTTCGTGGCGCTCGGCGGCTTCCCGTCGACGATGGTGAAGTTCCACCTCCAGCGCCCGGTGCAGATCGAGTCGACGGCCGCCTCGGTGATCGAGGTCGTCGGCGGCTCCTACGTGACCGGCGACCCGATCCGCCACGACCGCTTCAAGTCCAACGGGTTGGACGGCGGCGCGGCCGACGTCATCGGCGTCCTCAGCACGCTGGCGCTGCTCGCGGCGAGCGTCGGGCTGATCGCGCTGGTCGCCCGGCGTCCGTCCCGCGACGCGCTGGTCATCGCGTCGCTGGCGATCGTCGTCGCGTTCGTCGCGTTCGGGAAGGTGCTGTCGCCGCAGTACGTCTGCTGGATGCTCCCGCTCGCCGCGGTCGCGGCGGTCCGGGGCGCCCCGCTGGGCGCCGCGCTGACCGCCCTCGCGTCGCTGACGACGCAGCTCTGGTTCCCCAACCACTACTTCGACGTCGTGCACCAGCACGACCGGTGGCTGGTGCTCGTCGGCGTCAGAAACGCGATCCTGCTGCTGGCGCTGGCCGCCACGGCGCGAGCACTTGCTCGATCGCCGCGGCGCGTCGCGGCTGCTCCGCGCACCGGATGACGACCGCGTTGATCCACGGGTCGTCCTCGCTGGTCTCGAAGCGCACGTTCATGTGCGTGCGCAGCGACTGGATCGACTGCTCCTTCTTGACGCCGAGCACGCCGCCGCGCGGGCCGGTCATCCCGACGTCGGTGATGTAGGCGGTCCCGCCGGGCAGCACCCGCAGGTCGGCGGTCGGGACGTGCGTGTGCGTGCCGACGACCGCGGTCACGCGTCCGTCGAGGTACCAGCCCATCGCGATCTTCTCGCTCGTCAGCTCGGCGTGCATGTCGACCAGGACGTGGTCGACCTTGCCGTCGAGCTCGGCCAGGACGTTGTCGATCTCCAGGAACGCGACGCGCCCGGCGCGCAGGTGCAGGTTGCCGGACAGGTTCACGACGCCGAGGCGGACGCCGCCCTTCTCGACGATCGTGAAGCCCTTGCCGGGCTGCGACGCGAGGTAGTTGGCCGGGCGCACGATCGGCTTGCCGGAGTCCAGGTAGGCGTTGATCTCCTGGCGGCGGTAGGTGTGGTTGCCGAGCGTGATGGCGTCGACGCCGCCGGCGAAGAGCTCGTCGGCGAGCTTGGGCGTGATCCCGAGGCCTCCCGCGATGTTCTCGCCGTTGACGACGACGAAGTCGGGCGCGTAGCGCTCACGCAGGCTTGGCAGCAGGCCGAGCAGCGTTCGGCGGCCGAGTCCGCCGACGAGGTCGCCGGCGAACAGGATGGTCGGGGCAGCGGGCACGTCGCATACTCTGGCGGACGGAGGCGATGAGCACCGAGCACCCGACAGAGACGGAGGAGTGGGAAGGGCACGATCCGCTCGACGGCGAGCCGCCGGCCGAGCCCGGCCTGGACCCGTCGTCGGTTCAGAGGGTGATCGTGCCGCGCTGGATCCAGCTCGTCGCGCTCCCGCTGCTGGTCGTCGCGCTCTACCTGATCGCGAAGGCGGCCGGCGTCGTGCTGCTGGCCTTCACGGTCGCGGCGGTCATCGCGCTGATCCTCAACCCGATGGTGGCGTTCCTCCAGCGCCGGCGGGTCCCGCGCGGTATGGCGATCCTGGTGGTCTACCTCGGCCTGCTGCTGACGGTGGCCGGGATCGGCGTCCTGCTGGCCAACCCCGTCGCCGACCAGGCGCAGAAGTTCGGCGAGGACGTCCCGCGGATCGTCGACGACGCGAACGACCGGCTCGCCGACCTCCAGGCCTACTTCGACCGCAAGGGCATCAACGTCGAGGTCAAGCGCCAGGGCGAGACCGCGCTGCAGACGCTCCAGGAGAAGGTCGTCGGCGGGACGAGCGACATCGTCAACTTCGGCGGCGAGATCCTCAAGACGGTCGTGACCGCCGGCCTCGGGCTGCTGCTGGTCGTCGTGTTGTCGGTGTACATGCTGATCTACGGCGAGCGGATCGGCGCGCTCGTGCGGTCGGTCATGCCGCCCGGCGACGGCACGGAGGCCGACGACTTCCCGACGCGGATCCAGCGCGCGGTCGGCAGCTACCTGCGCGGGCAGCTGCTGTTCAGCGTGGCGATGGGCACGGGCGCGGGGGTGGGGATGTACGTCTTCGGCGTGACCGGTGTGTTCCCGGACGGCAAGACGTACGCCTTCGCGTTCGGCGCGTGGTTCGGGCTGATGGAGCTGGTGCCGTTCGTCGGGCCGTTCCTGGGGGCCTTGCCGCCGCTGTTGGTGGCGTTGTTCCAGGACCCGCTGACCGCGCTGTGGCTCGGGATCTTCTTCGTCGCGCTCCAGCAGCTGGAGGGGCACGTCGTCGCGCCCTACATCTTCGGCCACACGCTGCGCATCAACCCGCTGCTGGTGATCTTCGCGCTGCTGCTGGGCGGCGAGGCGTACGGGTTCCTCGGCGCGCTGCTGTCGCTGCCGATCGCGGCCATGGTGCGCGAGACGGTCGTGTACCTGCGGCGGCACCTGACGCTGGAGCCCTGGGCGCGGTCGGGGCCGGTGCTCGGGATGGCCGGCGGGGCGGCGGGGCCGGAGCCGCCGCCGCGCACGTGCGACGAGTGCGGCGCGGTCGCGGCCCGGACGGACGCGTTCTGCCGCACGTGCGGCGCCGCGCTGGCGGCGGCGGAAGTACCCTCTCGCCGGTGACCGCCGGCGTTGCCTTGCAAGCCCGGGCCGTGACCCGGAGCTTCGGCGCGCGGGAGGCGCTGCGCGGGATCTCGTTCGGCGTCGCGCCGGGCGAGACGCTGGCGATCATCGGGCCCAACGGCGCCGGGAAGACGACGCTGCTGTCGATCCTCGGCGGCGTGCTGGCGCCGTCGGCGGGCTCGGTGTCGCGCGAGCCGCGCGACGTGGGCTGGGTGCCGCAGCAGCCCGCGGTCTACGCGAAGCTGACGGTGGCCGAGAACCTGGCGCTGTTCGCGCGGCTGGAGCGCGTCGACGACCCGGCGGGCGTCGTCGACCGCATGCTCGAGGTGACCGGCCTGCGCGACCGCGCCGGCGACGAGCTCGGGACGCTGTCGGGCGGCAACAAGCAACGGGTGAACATCGCCGCGGGGCTCCTGGCCGATCCCGAGGTGCTGCTGCTCGACGAGCCGTCGTCGTCGTTGGACCCGCGCCAGCGCGAGCGGCTGTGGACGTTCGTCGCCGGCCTGGCCCGCGGCGGCACCGCCGTCGTCTTCACCACCCACAACGTCTCCGAGGCCGAGCGCTACGCGGACCGCATCCTCGTCCTCGCCGACGGCGAGCTGCTCTTCGAAGGCACGCCGGCCGGCCTGCACGAGGCGGTCGGCAGCGACGAGTACGACTTCGAGGCGGCCTTCGTGGCCTTCCTGCGGGAGCGCGGCCATTGAGGGGTGTCCCGTTCCTCCTGCTCAAGGACCTCCGGATCCTGAGGCGCTCGCCGTTGTTGGTGGGGTTGCTGGTCGTCTACCCCGTGTTGATCGCGGTGCTGATCGGGCTCGCGCTCTCGAAGGGGCCGGACAAGCCGCGGGTGGCGATCCTCAACGAGCTGCCGGACTCCTCGCAGAGCGTGTCGGTCGCCGGCACGACGGTCGACCCGAGCGACTACGCGCAGAAGCTGTTCGCGTCGATCGAGCCGGTGACCGTGCACTCGCGGGCCGAGGCCGAGCAGAAGGTCAAGGACGGCGACGTGCTGGCCGCGATCGTGGTCCCGAAGGACCTGATCGAGCGGCTGCAGCGCACGATCTCGCTGTCGGGCAAGGGCCCCAAGCCGACGGTCGACGTCCTGTACAACGCCGAGGACCCGGTCAAGCAGCAGTTCGTCGAGTCCACCATCAACGCGCGCGTCGCGGACCTCAACAAGGCCGTCGCCGGCAAGCTGACGCAGATCGCCGCCGGCTACCTCGACATCCTGCTCCAGGGCGGCAAGTTCTCCGTCCTGGGCAAGGACTTCGAGATCGCGGGGCTGAAGAAGTCCAAGGCGCTGGTCGACTCGGTCCTGACGCGCACGCCACAGGGCTCGCCGGACCGCGACGCGCTGGAGCGCGTCTCGCGCTTCGCAGGGCTGGCGATCGACAACCTCGACCTGTCCGACGTCGTGCTGTCGTCGCTGGCCACGCCGGTCAAGGTCGACCAGAAGGTGATCTCCGGCCGGCGCACGCCGCTGGACTCGTTCGCCGTGACGGTCGCGGTGACCATGTCCCTGATGTTGATCTGCGTGCTGCTGGCCGCCGGCATGCTGGCGCTGGAGCGCGAGGAGCACGCGTTCGCCCGGCTGGTGCGCGGGCTCGTGTCGCGCACCGGGCTGCTGGTGGAGAAGGTCGTGCTGTCGGCCGGCTGCGCGGCGGCCGTGACGCTGGCGATGACGGCGGGCGTGTCGTTGTTCGTGTCCTTGGACTGGTCGCGGTCGCCGCTGTGGGTCGTCGCGCTGGTCGCCGGCGGGCTGGCCTTCGGGGCCTTCGGCGTGGCGATCGGCGCGGTCGCGCGCGAGGTCCGGGCCGCGTCGCTGCTGGCGATCCTGCTGGCGCTGCCGATCGCCTTCCTGGCGCTGGTGCCGTCGGGCGCCGTGGCGTCCGGCCTGTACGACGCGATCCGCGTCGTGTCGGCGCTCTTCCCGTTCCGGGCGGCGCTGGACGCGGCGGACGCGGCGCTCAACGACGCCGGCGGCCTGGGCGCCGCGCTGGCGCACCTGGTGGCCCTGGTCCTGGGCTGGTCGGTGCTGGCGCGGCTCGCGCTTTCGCGATTCGACGGCTGAGGCCATCTCGGCGAATCCCCTGCTACGTTCGCCCCGTGCTCGGCCACATGCCACCGAGGATCCGTCTCGACGCGGAGCTGACCGCCATCCGGCCGCTGGTCGTCGACGACGCCGTCGAGTTCGCCGCGGCGGTGGTCGCGAACCGGGCGCACACCGAGCCGTGGGAGCCGATCCACGCGGAGGCCCACTTCACGCGCGCCGGGCAGATCGAGACGCTGCGCCGCGACGTCGAGGCGTGGGACGTCGGGACCGGATACGCGTTCGCGGTGCTCGATCGCGAGCACGGCGACGCGATCATCGGGCGCATCGCGCTGGGTAACGTCGTGCGCGGCGCGTGGCGCAACGCGACGCTCGGCTACTGGGTGAGCGCCACGGTCGGCGGCCGCGGGCACGCGACGAGCGCGGCGCAGCTGATCTGCGAGTTCGCGTTCCGCCACGCGGGGCTGCACCGCGTGCAGCCGGCGGTGATCCCGCGCAACGTCCGGTCGATCCGCGTGGTCGAGAAGGCCGGCTTCCGGCGCGAGGGCCGCGCGCTCAAGTACCTCAACATCGCGGGGAGCTGGGAGGACCACGACATCTTCGCGTTGACGCTGGAGGACTGGGAGGCGCGCGACGGGGACCGCTGAGGTCCCTCCGGCCGTAGTGAGGGGACATGGACGCGCGGCCGGAGGCGATCCGCTGGGCCGGACCGGTGCGAGGCGCTCGCCCCGGGGGCGCGCTGACGCCGCGCGCCGAGCGCGCGGCCGTTCGGGGCGCGCTGCGCGGAGAGGTCGGCGCGCTGGACGCGCTGTTCGCCGCCCACTGGCCCGCGGCCTACCGCGCCGCCTACCTGATCGTCCGCGACGCGCACGCCGCCGAGGACATCGCGCAGGAGGGCTTCGTGGCCGCGGTCCGCGCGCTCGATCGCTTCGACCGGTCCCGGCCCGTCGGCCCCTGGCTGCGCACGATCGTCGCCCGCCGGGCGATCGACGCGACCCGCGCACGCGCGCTGCGGCGCGAGGTCGAGGACTCGGCGCTGGAGCACGTCGCCTCCGCAACGCCGTCGCCGCTCGCGCCCGAGCCCGAGCTGCTGGCCGCGATCGCCGCACTGCCCGACGACCAGCGCATCGTCGTCGTCCTGCGCCACCTCTTGGAGCTGACGCCCTCGGAGATCGCGGCCGTGGTCGGCGTGCCCCGCGGCACGGTCAACTCCCGCCTGCGCCGTGGCCTCGACACGCTCTCGCGCGAGGTGGACCGATGAGCCCGCCGCGCTTCGACCGCCTGCGCGTGCCCGGTGAGGAGGACGCGCGGCGCCGGGCCCTCGCGGTCGCGCGCGCCGCGCTGGCCGAGCGACCGGCCACGGCCTCGCGCGTGCACGGCCCGTCGCGCGCGCTCGCCGTCGCCCTCGCGGCCGTGCTCGTCGCGACGATCCTGGCGCTCGGCCTGACCGCGCCCGGCCGGGCCACCGCGGAATGGGTCGGCACGCGCCTGTCGGAGCTGACCGGTCGCGATCCGCAGCCCGCGCCGCACCGGTCGGCGTCGCGGTACGCGCCGCTGCCCGGCGGCGGCCGGCTGCTCGCGGTCGCCGACCAGGGCCTGTTCGGGTTCGGCCTCGGCGCGGCGCCGCGCGAGCTGCTGGGCCCGGTCGACGCCGCCGGCTGGTCGCCGCACGGGCGCTTCGCGATCGCCGCGCGCGGCCGCACGCTCGTCGCGGTCGACGTCCACGGCCGCCGGCGTTGGACGCACACCGAGGACCGTGCGATCCGGTGGCCCACGTGGTCGCCGTCCGGCTTCCGCGTCGCCTACCGCGCCGGTCGCGACCTCGACGTCATCGCCGGCGACGGCACGGGCGCGCATGTCCTCGCCGCCTCCGGCCCGGTCCGGCCCGCCTGGCAGCCCGCCACCTCCGCCGAGCGCCTCGCCACCGTCGACGCCGCCGCGCGCGTGACGCTGCGCGACGTCGACTCCGGTCGGGTCCTCTGGCGAGTGCGCGTGGCCCACGGGCCCCGCGGGCTGGCGTGGTCGGCCGGCGGCCGGCGCCTGTTCGTCCTGGGGCGCGACCGCGTGATCACGCTCGACGGCGCGACCGGCCGCCGCCGCGCCCGGACGCCGCGCGCGACCGGCAGCGTGAACGTCGCGATCGCGTCGCGCCCCGGCGGCCGCGGCGGCTACGCGGTCATCCGCCGCCGCGCCACGCCGCCGGCGCAGACCGAGGTCGCCCTGCAGGACGGCACCGTGGTCCTCGCCGACCCCGGCGCGATCCGGGCGATCGCCTGGTCGCCCCACGGCGACTGGCTCGCCGCCGACCGCCCCGGCGTCGACGGCTGGGACCTGATCGGCCTGCGCGGCCGCACGGTCGACCGCGCCCGGACGCTCGCCGCGGGCCGCGCCGCGCGCCTCTCCGGGTGGTGCTGCGGCTGAGCCGGCGGCGGCGACCTTCTACGCTTGATGGGCGATGCCCGCCGCCTTTCCCGCCACCCGCCTACGCCGCCTGCGCCGCACCGGCGCGCTGCGCGACCTCGTGCGCGAGACCACCCTCGCCGCGTCCGACCTCGTGCTGCCGATCTTCGTCGAGGAGGGCCTGGAGGGCCGCTCCCCGATCGCGTCCATGCCGGGCGTCGACCGCCACGGCCTGACGTCGGCGGTCCAGGAGGCCGGCGAGGCGTTCGCGCTCGGCGTCCCCGCGGTGATCCTCTTCGGCATCCCGGCCGAGAAGGACGGCGACGGCTCCGGCGCCTGGGACGACGACGGCGCCGTCCAGCTCGCCGTCCGCGCGATCAAGGCCGCGCACCCCGACCTGGTCGTCATCACCGACGTCTGCCTCTGCGAGTACACCGACCACGGCCACTGCGGCCGCCTCACGCCCGAGGGCGTCGTCGACAACGACGCGTCGCTGGAGCTGCTCGCGCGCACCGCGGTCTCGCACGCCCGCGCGGGCGCGGACGCGGTCGCGCCGAGCGACATGATGGACGGCCGCGTCGGCGCGCTGCGCGCCGGCCTCGACGCCGAGGGCTTCACCGACACGCCGATCATCGCCTACTCGGCCAAGTACGCCTCCGCCTTCTACGGCCCGTTCCGCGAGGCCGCCGGCTCGACGCCCAGCGTCGGCGACCGCAAGAGCTACCAGATGGATCCGGGCAACGCCGAGGAGGCGCTGCGCGAGGTCGCGCTCGACGTCGCGGAGGGCGCCGACATGGTGATGGTCAAGCCGGCCGTGCCGTACCTCGACGTGCTCTGGCGCGTCAAGGAGGCCACCCGGATGCCCGTCGTCGCGTACCACGTCGGTGGGGAGTACGTCATGATCAAGGCGGCCGCGGCCGCTGGTCATATGGACGAGCGGACCACCGTGCTCGAGACGCTCACGGCGATCCGCCGCGCCGGCGCCGACATCGTCATCACCTATTACGCGAAGGACGCCGCCGCATGGCTGCAGTGACCCCGAAGATCCGCTCGCGCAAGGACGGCGCCGCCGTCCCGCTCGACGCATTCGACAAGAGCCTGCTGAACAGCATGCAGGGCGGCTTCCCGATCGTCCCGCGGCCGTACGCGGAGGTGGCCACGGCGCTGGGCGTGGAGGAGGACGTGGTCCTCAAGCGCGTCGCCGAGCTGATCGAGCAGCGGATCATCCGCCAGGTCACCCCGATCTACGACACGCGCGCGCTCGGCTACCAGTCGATGCTCGTGGCCGCCAAGGTCGACGCGGAGCATCCGTGGCGCCCGGCCAAGATCATCAACGAGCACCCCGGCGTCTCGCACAACTACCTGCGCAACCACGAGTTCAACATGTGGTTCACGGTCGCGACCGAGCCGGACTCCGCGCTTGGCCTGGAGGGCACGCTGGAGGTCCTCAAGCGCGAGACCGGCGCGGAGTCCGTGCGCCAGCTGCCGACGCTCAAGCTGTTCAAGATCCGCATGGACCTCGAGATGTCCGGCGACACCGAGGCGCTGGCCAAGTCGGCCGAGGCGGTCGCCCCCGTCGAGATCGACCCGCAGCCCTACGACGACTTCGACAAGGCCGTCATCCGCGCCACGCAGGGCGACATGCCCGTCGTCTCCGAGCCCTACGCCGCGGCCGCGCGCGAGCTGGGCGTCCCGGTCGACAAGCTGGTCGCCCACCTCGAGGGCATGGTCGAGCGCAACCTGCTGCGCCGCGTCGCCGCGATCCTCTTCCATCGCCGCGCCGGCTTCTCGGCCAACGGCATGGGCGTCTGGCGCGTGCCGGACGACCGCGTGCTGGAGGCGGGATCGAAGATGGCCGCGTTCCGCGGGATCTCCCATTGCTACGAGCGCCCCACCTACGGCGACTGGCCCTACCAGCTGTTCACGATGGCCCACGGCCGCTCCAAGGAGGAGTGCGACGCGATCCTCGACGCCGTCGAGGCCGAGGTCGGCTGCATCCAGGAGCGCGCGACGCTCTACTCCTCCACCGAGTTCAAGAAGGTCCGGCTCCTCTACTTCACCGACGACTTCAAGCGGTGGGAGCGTGAGCACGCCGGTGTCGGCGCCTGACCCGCGCGCGACCGAGCGAGCAAGACCATCATCATGAGCGTCTCCCTCACCGACGCCAAGTCCGCGGAGCTCTACGCCCGGGCGCTGCAGAGGCTTCCCGGCGGCGTCAACTCGCCCGTCCGCGCGATGCAGGCCATCGGCCGCGACCCGATCTTCATCGACCGCGCCGACGGCGCCGAGATCGTCGACGTCGACGGCAACCGCTACGTCGACTACGTGTGCTCGTGGGGTCCCCTGATCCACGGCCACGCGCATCCGGAGATCGTGGCCGCGGTCGTCGCCGCCGCCCACCGCGGGACGAGCTTCGGCGCGCCGACCGCCGGCGAGGTCGACCTCGCCGAGGAGATCGCGCGGCGCATGCCGTCGGTCGAGATGGTCCGGATGACGTCGTCGGGCACCGAGGCGTCGATGAGCGCGATCCGCCTGGCGCGCGCCGCGACCGGCCGGACCAAGCTCCTCAAGTTCGCCGGCGCCTACCACGGCCACGTCGACGGCCTGCTCGCCGAGGCCGGCAGCGGCCTGGCGACCGCCGGCATCCCCGCGAGCCCGGGCGTCCCGGAGTCCGCGACGCACGAGACCGTGATCGTCGGGTGGAACGACGGCGAGGCCGTCGCCCAGGCGTTCGCCGACAACGAGTTCGCCGCCGTGCTGGCGGAGCCGTACCCGGCGAACATGGGCCTCGTGCCGCCGGTCGAGGGCTTCCTGGACCTCCTGCGCCACCAGGCCGACGAGAACGGCGCGCTGCTGATCTTCGACGAGGTGATCACCGGCTTCCGCGTCGCCGAGGGCGGCGCGCAGGAGCGCGAGGGCGTCGCACCGGACCTCACCGTGATGGGCAAGGTCATCGGCGGCGGGCTGCCGGCCGCGGCCTACGGCGGCAAGCGCGCGCTGATGGAGCGGATCGCGCCCGCCGGCGACGTCTACCAGGCCGGGACGCTGAGCGGCAACCCGCTCGCTGTCGCCGCCGGCCTCACGACGCTGCGCCTGCTCGACGAGCCGGCCTACCTGCGCCTCGGCGCGATCACCGAGGCCCTGGCCTCCGGGCTGCGCGACGCCGCGGGGAGCCACGGCGTCGCGGTGTCGGTCAACAGCGTCCCGGGCCTGCTGACCGTGTTCTTCGCCGAGACCGCGCCGCGCGACTACGCCGGCGCGCGGGCCTGCGACCACGAGGCCTACGCGGCGTTCTGCCGCGCCCTGCTGGCGCGCGGCGTCTACCCGCCGCCGTCGCAGTACGAGGCGTGGTTCCCGTCGCTGGCGCACACCTCGGCCCACCTCGACCGGACGCTGGACGCGGTCAACGCCGCGTTCGCCGAGCTCGCTTGATCCTCCAGCGCCTCGCGCAGCTCGTCCGCGACGACGGCGGCCTGCTGGCCGCGGCGCTGCGGCAGGAGGTCGACGCGCCGACGCCCTACGGCGACGCGATCGCGTCCGCGCCGCGCGCGGCCGGTCACATCGCCGACCTCCCGCTCGTCATCGAAGCAGTACGTGAGGGCTACCTCCTGCACTACGGCGAGCCGCGGCTCATGTCGCGCGAGGACGACGACCTCGCGCTGCTGGCCGGCGACCGCCTCTACGCGCTCGGGCTCGAGCGCCTGGCCGACGCCGGCGATCTTGCCGCCGTCGCCGCCCTCGCGGACCTCATCGCGCTCTCCGCCCAGGCGCAGGCGGCCTCCGACGCTCGCCTCGCCGACGCGGTCTGGGCGGCCGGTTGCGCCGAGCTCGGGTGGGGTTCGACGCCGGACCTCGAGCAGGCCAAAGATGCCGCGCGTGCAGGCGAAACGGACGCCGCAGAGCGCCTCGGATCAGCGGCGCGCCACATCGCCGGAGACCTGGCGCTGGCGCGCTGACCCGACACGCGCTCCAGGCGGCGGGGCCCGTACGATCTACGAGCGATAGATTTCCGGGCCCGGACGCCATCCACCAGGATCGCGCGTCCCTCGGACAGGACCAAGACCCACCGTGCCCAAGAAGCAAGCCAAAAGCAAGTACACCGCCGACCGCGGAATCCCCGGGGCGTTCGAAGGCGAGACCGTCACCCGCCGCCGCTTCATGGTCGGGACGGCCCACGCGACCGGCATGATCGCCACGTCGGCGATCCTGCTGCCCGCCCTCGGGTTCGCCCTCGGCCCGCTGTTCGAGGAGCACAAGGTGCGCTGGCAGCCCGTCGGCAAGCCGGACGAGTTCCCCGACGACACCTACGTGCCGAAGGTGATCACCTACGCCGACGGCATCGGCGAGGCCGGCAAGACCACGGTGTACATCCGCAAGCGCAACGCGCAGCTGGACACCGACAAGCTCCCGAAGGGCTTCGAGAGCGAGCAGTTCGTCGCGATCTCGACGCGCTGCATGCACCTCGGTTGTCCCGTCCGCTACACGGAGGCCGCGCAGCGCTTCATCTGCCCGTGCCACGGTGGCGTCTACGACTTCCAGGGCAAGGTCGACGGCGGCCCTCCGGTCCGCCCGCTCGACCGCTTCTACAACCGCGTCCGCAACGGTCAGGTCGAGATCGGGCCGCGGTTCTCGGTCAACCGCGAGCTCAAGCGCTTCTCGCCCCGCAACCCGGGCGAGCCGCTCGACGGCATCGGCGGGATCCTCTACCCGTCGCGCCCGACGATCCGGAAGCTCGACTCGCTTCCCCAGGACTAAGCACTGATGCCGAAGCTCAAGCTCCCCGCACCGCCACTGCCGCCCGGCCTCAAGCCGGCGCCGCCGCGTCCCGGCAAGCCCCAGCAGGGCCCGCTGGACAAGGCCGCCGACGCGGGCATGTACACCGTCGACTGGATCGACGAGCGCACCGCGATGTCCAGCGGCCTGCGGTGGGTCCTGTTCCGCAAGGTCCCCAAGGGCACCAACTGGTTCTACACGCTGGGCTCGGCGACGCTGTTCGCCTTCCTCAGCCAGGCGATCACGGGCGTCTTCCTCGCGATGTACTACCGGCCCGACGCGGCCGGTGGGGCGTACGAGTCCGTGCGCCACATCAACGACGACGTCTTCCTCGGCGAGTTCGTGCACGGGATGCACAAGTGGGGCTCGTCGGTGATGGTCATCTTGATCTTCCTGCACATGGCCCGCACGTTCTTCTTCGGCGCGTACAAGTACCCGCGCGAGCTGAACTGGGTCATCGGCGTGGCGCTGCTCATCCTCACGTTCATCATGGCGCTCACCGGCTACCTGCTGCCGTTCGACCAGCGGTCCTTCTGGGCCACGATCGTGGCGAACAACATCACGGCGTCCGGCCCGCTCGTCGGCCCGTACCTCGGCGACTTCCTCAACGGCGGCGCCGACTTCAACGCCACCACCTTGTCGCGGTTCTACGCGATCCACATGATGTTGGTGCCGGGCATCATCGGCGCCCTCATCGGCGCCCACCTCTGGCTCGTCACGAAGCTCGGCACCACCGCGCCGCCGTGGAACAAGGTGAAGGTCCCCGAAGAGCTGATCGAGGAGAAGGCGTGAACCGCCGCGAGAAGGAGCAGTACCTCCGCGAGTACGCGATCCTCAAGTCGCAGGGGAAGCCGTTCTTCCCGTACGCGGTGGCCAAGGACGGCGCGATGGCGTGCGTCGTGCTGCTCGTCATCATCCTGCTGGCGATCTTCCTCGGCGCCGAGCTCGGCCCGAAGGCGGACCCGACGACGACGACGTACACGCCGCGCCCGGAGTGGTACTTCTTCTTCCTCTTCGAGCTGCTGCGCGTCGTCAAGCCGCCGGAGTTCGTCGCGCTGGCGACGATCGGCATCCCGACGATCTGCATGATCCTGCTGTTCCTGCTGCCGTTCTACGACCGCAGCCCGGAGCGGCGTCCCGAGCGGCGCCCGGTGGCGACGCTGACGGCGATCCTGATCATCGGCGCGATGGCGTATCTGACCGCCGAGGGCGCGAAGACCGGTCCACCGACCGAGATCGACATGCCGACGCCGGCGTCGGTCAAGCTGCAGGGCGCCTCGGCGGTCCGCCAGTACGAGGCGGGCCGGCAGGTGATGGCGCAGTCCGGCTGCCTGGCCTGCCACAAGGTGGGCGAGAACGGCAACTCCGGTCCTGGGCCTGAGCTGACCGACATCGCCGACCGCCTCCCGGCGGCGGGCATCGAGCGCACGCTCATCAACCCGACCGCGCCGATGCCGACGTTCAAGAGCCTGCAGGAGAACGAGCCCGAGAAGTTCAAGAACCTCGTGTCGTTCCTGGGCCAGCTGAAGTCCGACGGGAACTGATGAGCACCGCCGGCAGCGGGAGCCCGGTGCGGCGGGCGGGCCCGCTTGCCGGCGATCGCGGCACCCTGCCCGAGCCGGAGGTGCGCGCGATGTTCGATCGCATCGCGCGGGTCTACGACCTCATCAACTCGGTCATGACGGCCGGGCTGCACCACAAGTGGCGCCGTCGCGCGGCGGACCTCGCCGGCGTCGGCCCGGGCGATCGCGTCCTGGACGTGGCGACGGGCACGGGCGACCTGGCGATCGAGCTGGCCGGGCGCGTCGGCCCGACCGGCGAGGTCGTCGGCAGCGACTTCTCCGAGGAGATGCTGGCCTTCGCGCGCAAGAAGGCGCCGAGCCAGCGCTTCGAGTGGGGCAACGCGCTCGAGCTGCCCTACGCCGACGGCGAGTTCGCGGCCGCGACGGTCGGCTTCGGCGCGCGCAACTTCTCCGACCTGGACCGCGGGCTGGCCGAGATGGCGCGCGTGGTGCGCCCCGGCGGGCACGTCGTGATCCTGGAGATCACGACGCCGCAGAAGCCGCCGCTCTCGACGTTCTTCTCGCTGTGGTTCGACCGGATCGTGCCGCTGATCGGCAAGGTCGCGGGCGACTCGCAGGCCTACGACTACCTGCCCAACAGCGTCAAGCGCTTCCCGGAGCCGCCCGGCCTCGCCGCGTCGCTGGAGCGCGCGGGGCTGGAGCAGATCCGCTGGGTGCTGACCGCCGGCGGGATCATCGCGCTGCACGTCGGCGTCAAGCCGGCGGGGCCGGTCGCCACGTCGACCAACGGCACGCGCCCGTCGTCTTCGACATGAGCGAGGACGGCGGCGCGGCGGGGCCGGTCACCGCGATCGTCCACGCGGGCGGCCCGCACGTCCTGCCGCTGCTGGGCCGCGTCGAAGTGCTGCTCGCGGAGGTCGCCGCCGGCCACGGGCCGGTGCTCGCCGAGCACGCGGGCTCGACGATCTCGGCCGGCGGCAAGCGGCTGCGCCCGCTGCTGGTGATCCTGGCCAGCGCGGGCGGCGACGGGGACGGCCTGGTGCGCGCGGCCGCGGCGGTCGAGCTCGTCCACAGCGCCACGCTCGTCCACGACGACGTGCTCGATCTCGCGCCGCTGCGCCGCGGGCGGCCGACGGTGTTCGCCACCGCGGGGCGCGAGGCCGCGACCCAGACCGGCGACCTGCTCTTCGCGCGCGCCTTCGCGCTGCTGGCCCGCAACGAGGATCCCGAGCAGGTGCGCGCCCTGAGCGACGCCGGCAGCGCGCTGGCGCGCGGCGAGCTGCTGCAGCGCGCCGACGCGTTCGACGCGGCGATCCCGCTCGCCCGCTACCTGCGGCGCTGCGAGCTCAAGACCGCGCGGCTGTTCGAGGCGGCGTGCATCCTCGGCGCGCTCGAGGGCGGGGCCGGAACCGACGGCGCCGAGGCGCTGCGCGAGTTCGGCCGCCGCATCGGGCTGGCCTTCCAGATCCTCGACGACGTCCTCGACGTCGCGGGGCCGGCCGAGCGCACGGGCAAGCACCGCGGCACCGACCTGCTGGACGGGACGGTCACGCTGCCGTTCATCCTCGCGCGCGAGCGCGACGCGTCGCTGGCGGCGCTGGATCCGCGCGCGATCACGACGCCCGAGCAGGCCGAGGAGGTCTGCGACCGGATCGCGGCGACCGGCGCGCTGGACGCGGCGCGGGCCGCGGCGCTCGAGCACGTCGACGCCGCCAAGGCGGTGGTGCCGCCGGCGCTGCCGTCGCGCGAGCGCGACGCGCTGCTGCTCGTCGCCGACAACGTCGTCGCCCGCTACAGCTGAGCCGTTAACTACGGCGGGCCGCCTTTCCAGGCGGCCCGCTGTGTGGTCACGGAGCGGTGCGTGACGGCTTTAGAAGTCCTCGGGGACGATGTGGTCCTCGTCCAGCGCCGTGGTGAAGCGCTCGATCTCGTCCTCCATGTTGGCGTGCGCCAGGCGCTTGAGGTCGCGGACCAGCGCCTCGGTGCCGCGGTCCAGCTCCTCGTCGAAGCGCTCGACCAGGTCCTGCTCGAAGACGCCGCTGCCGGCCCACTCGCAGTTCGGGCAGCGCAGCGTGACCTCCCAATGGGTCGCGCCGGCCTCTTCCCACTCCGTCGGGTAGACGAGGTTGGAGGCGCAGGCGCCGCAGAGGTGGAGGTCCTGGGTGACCTCGTCGTGGGCGGGGGTCGGCGTCGCGGCCACCGGCGCGGTGCCGGCGGGCTGGTCCTCGAAGTAGACGACCTCGATGGTCTTGCCGGAGGGCAGGACGACGCGGCGGACGTAGTGGCGGGGATCGTGGAGGCTCATCGTTCTTCTCAGAAGCTCGTGGGCGGCGCTGACAGTCCGGTGATCGACCGTGGCTCCGGCGAACTTGAACCTCGCCTAGGACATTCGTCCGCGTGCGGATATCCCGTGAAAATGAACCGAATTCGGGTCTCCGGCGTTACTCTCTGATGACCCCCTACGGAGGCTGCGAACCGTGCCTATCGGCATCCCGGAACTGATCATCGTCCTCGTCATCGTCCTGCTCGTCTTCGGGCCCAAGCGCCTGCCGCAGCTCGGCAAGCAGCTGGGCGGGGGCATGCGCGAGTTCAAGGACGGCATCCAGGGCAACAAGAAGGACGACGAGGACGAGGCCGACGACGCCACCGCGGGCCGTCCCGAGCTGACGCGGGCCGCGCAGGCCGACGTCCTCGATCCCACCCCTGACGCCACCAAGGCCCCGGCGGGCGGTCGCGACGACTCCGCCACGCGCTCCGGCGGGTAGCCGTTGCCCGCCATCCGGCCCGTAGGGCATGAAGAGCGGCTCAGCCTCGTCGAGCATCTCGACGAGCTGCGCACGCGGCTCATCCTCTGCGTCGTGGCCTTCATCCTGGCGTTCAGCCTCTGCTACTGGCAGAACGACCGGATCCTCGACATCATCAACAAGCCGCTGGACCACGCCCATCGCGTGGACTGCAGCATCGACGACAAGAAGAAGGCCGACGACGCCCTGGAGCGGTCGGGCTGCTTCGACGCGGCGGTCGGCAAGTACCTCCAGTCGGCGGCGCCGACGCTGGTGGGCGCGGCGCGCTCGCTCGGGGCGATCGCCGGCAGCGACGGGGTCAGCGCGGCGACGCGCGCCCAGGCGCAGCGGACCGCCGCGCAGCTGCGCGCGACCGCGGTGCAGGCGGCGCGCGCCGCCCAGCTGACGCCGAAGGCCTCGACCGGCCGCCAGCCGGTGACGCTCGGCGTGACCGAGCCGTTCCTGACGACGATCACGGTCAGCGCGTACGCCGCGCTGCTGCTCGCGCTGCCGTTCATCCTGTGGCAGCTGTACGCGTTCGTGTTACCGGCGTTCTCCAACGAGGAGCGGCGCGTGGCGCTGCCGCTGATGACGCTCGTCCCGGTGCTGTTCATCGCCGGCGTGCTGTTCGGCTACTTCCTGGCGCTCCCGCGTGCCGTCGCGTTCCTGCAGAACTACAACGACGGCGCCTTCGACATCCTGGTCCAGGCCAAGGACTACTACCGCTTCTGCACGCTGCTGCTGGCGGCGATGGGCGTGCTGTTCCAGATCCCCGTCGGAGTGCTGGCGATCGTGCGGCTGCGGATCCTGACGGTCAAGCAGCTCCGCGCCTATCGCGGCTACACGCTGATCCTGTTCGCGGTGGTCGCCGCGATCGTGACGCCCACGCCCGACCCGGTCACGATGCTCATCGCGATGGCGCCGCTGGTGGTCCTGTACGAGGTGTCGCTGGTGCTCGCCAAGCTGTTCGAGCCCAAGGGCGAGCCGCGCTTCGGGTTCCTGTCGCATCTCGACGACGACGATGACGACGAGGCAGACGGCGACGACGACGTGGACGACGACCCTGACGAACCGGCATACGCAGCCGAGGGTGAGTCTGCTGAGCGGCCGAACGATCTAGACTGACCCGCATGCTGTTCGACCTCCGCGGACGCGGACGCCGGCGTGCCGTTCAGGCGATCTACCTCAGCCTTGCCCTCCTGATGGGGGGCGGCTTGGTGCTGTTCGGCGTCGGTGGCGCCACGAGCGGCGGGTTGCTGGACGCGTTCAAGTCCGACAGCGGGTCGGCGGACGTGAGCGACGTGTTCAAGAAGCGCGTCGAGACGGCGGAGAAGGCCGTGCAGGTGCGGCCGACCGATCCGAGGGCCTGGGCCGAGCTGACGCGCGTGCGCTTCCAGCAGGCGGGCTCGGGCAACGGCTTCGACCAGAACGCCGGCGCCTTCACCGACCAGGGCAAGGACGGCCTGCGCCAGACCGAGGCCGCGTGGAACAAGTACCTCACGCTGACCAAGAAGCCCGACCCGAACGTGGCGTCGCTGATGATCCAGGCGTTCAGCCAGACCGGGCTCAACGAGCCCGACAAGGCGGTCAGCGCGATGGAGGTCTACCTCAGCGGCCGCGAGCCCACCGGCCCGCTCTACGCGCAGTACGCCGCGCTCGCCTACCAGGCCGGCCAGACCCGCAAGGCCGAGCTCGCCTCCAAGAAGGCCCTCGCGCTGACGCCCAAGGACGACCGCGAGCAGGTCAAGGCCCAGCTCGACGCCGCCCGCCAGGCCGCCTCGGCCACCGTCGACTCCGCGACCTCGTCGTCCCCCGCGACGACCTCGACACCCTCCGGCTGAGCCGCCTGTGAGCCGGCGCCCCACGGCGCCTCCTCGCTATCCTGTTCGACCCCGCCCCTATAGCTCAACTGGCAGAGCAGCGGACTCTTAATCCGAAGGTTCTAGGTTCGATTCCTAGTGGGGGCATTGGTGAGGAGCCCGGCGATTGCCGGGCTTTTCTGTTGCCTGGGTCGCCTCGCCTCCCTTCTCAGGGCCCTCGGTTGCCGCGCCCTCCTCGCCCGTGTGCCGCCGACGCCGCTGGCCGCAGTCGGCCCCTCGCGCCGCCACCGCCGCCGCGTCGGTCGTGAGGTGTCGGTGGCGGCCCCGCCGCTGCCGGTCCTCCGTGGACGCTCGACGCGCTCCGCGGCGGAACGCCCTCGCCGGCAGGTCGAGGTAGGTTGGCGCGATGCGAGAGGGTCGCCTGGCGACTGCGAGTTGCACGACCGGGTGGTTCGACTGGATCCACCGCGAGCTGTGGCTCTGCGACGACGGTCTGCTGTTGGTCCGGCTCGACCTCGGGGCAACGCGGGCACACGGGAAGGGACCGAGCGTGCCGGGGACGTTGCGACGGCGACCGGTGCGGGACGAGGAGCTGACCGGGGCGGACGCGGCGGGCAAGCAGCTGAGTTGGATCCCGGCTGGCGAGATCGTCGCCGCGAGGGGGCGCCGCGGCCGGATGGCCGACCGCCTGACCCTCGACCTCCGTGACGGCACCGCCCGCAAGTTGCTGTGGCTGAGCGTCGACCGCGCCGATGTGCCGCTCCTGGCCGCCCTGAACGCCTGGGGCGTCGCGCCGACGAGCCCAGGTGCCTTCGGGCGCGGCAGCTAGCGAGCCTGTCCGTTCGCCAGGCGAGAACCCCACTTGGTACACACTCCAGAGCATTGAGTACGATGTGGGCGAACCGCCGCCACCTTCCTCGCCGGCCCGCTGCCGACGTGGCTGGCCTGGATAGGCTGACGATCGTGCCGGACCCGGGCCACAGCGCTGCTGCGAAACCCGCTCTCGCACGCCACCTCGTCGGCGAAGGCAGCCCGATCCTCTGCCTGCACTCCTACGCGACCAACGCGTCGTTCGCCGCCCAATGCTTCGAGCCGGCCCTACACGACGCCCCGCACCAACGGATCTACCTCGACCTGCCCGGCAGCGGGGACTCGCCGCCGGTCGAGCCGACGTCGGAGAGCGTCTTGGAGGCGGTGCTGCGGGTCGTCGACGAGGAGCTCGACGGCTCGATCGCCATCGCGGGGCACTCCTACGGCGGGTATCTCGCCGCTGCGCTCGCGCGTCGTCGCCCCGACCGCGTGAAAGGGCTGCTGCTCGTCTGCCACGGGGTTCGCATCCTCCCGGCCGAGCGCACGATCCCGGCCGACGCGCAGTCGGTCCCGGCACCCGTCCAGGAGCTGCTCGACGCGTTGCCCCAGCCCCACGGCGACTACCTGCGCGACCTGCGCGCCAACGGCTACCAGCTCGCCGACGAGCGCAGCGAGCACTCCTTCGCGGGACCCGTCGCCGCGATCGTCGGGCGGCAGGACGGCATCGCCGGCTACGTCGACCAGTTCGAGCAGTTGCAGCACTTCCCCGACGGCACCTACACCGCACTGGCGGGCGCCGGGCATTACCTGCCGCTCGAGCAACCCGATGCGCTGGCGCTGGTCGCTCGCGAGTGGCTGGCTCGCCTGGGCGCGTGACCTCGCGTCAGCGCAGCACCGACGCCCCGAAGTCCTCCGCAACCGCGTCCATGAACACGACGTCGGTCGCTCGACCCCGGCTCATCACCGCCTGACGGCGGACGCCGATGCGGCGGAAGCCCGCGCGCTCGTACGCCGTCAGCCCCGCGACGTTCCAGGCCAGCGTCTCCAGCAGGACGTTGCGCAGTTGGAGGACATGGAACGCGTAGTCGAGCGCAAGCCGCGTCGCCTCGGTCCCGAGGCCCTGGCCGCGGCGCTCGCCGATCGCGATGCCGAGCTCGGCGTTGCCGTGGGCGTGGGAGATCTTCAGGAGGCCGACGGTGCCGACGGCGGTCGCGTCGGTGCGGTCATAGACCGTGAACTCGACGACCTCGGGCTCGTGCATCGCGGACTTCTCGAGGTTCTCCTCCACCCACTTCTCCTGGCTTTGCGCGCTGGCGATGCCCATCTGCACGAGGCCGTGCCGGACGTCGACCTGGTTCATCCAGCGCGCGTACGTGTCGGCGAGATCGCGCCGCAGCGGGCCCAGCGCGACCTTCTCGCCGACGACGACGAAGTCCGGCTCATGGCTGTCCATCCGGACATTGTCTCCAGACCGGGGGTCCGCGCGCAGCCGCTTCTCGGATCCTGCTCTTCGCGCCCGACCCCTCGATGAGTTCGCCGCGGTCCGCCAGTCTTAGGACCGTGACCAACGAACTCGCCGTCGAGGCGCACGGCCTCGTCAAGACCTACAAGAGCCGGAACGGGACCGTCGAGGCGGTGAAGGGCGTCGATCTCGCGGTCCGGTCCGGCGAGGCGTTCGGCTTCCTCGGCCCCAACGGCGCCGGCAAATCGACGACCGTGCGCATGCTCACGACGCTCCTGACGATCACCGACGGGACCGCCCGCGTCGCCGGCGTGGACGTCGCCCGCCAGCCGGACGCGGCGCGCCGGCGCATCGGCGTCGCCCTCCAGGAGGCCGGCCTGGACCCGCGCCAGACGGGCCGGGAGCTGCTGCACCTCCAGGGCCGCCTGTTCGGGCTCACGCCGGCCAACGCGACCGACCGCGCCGAGCAGCTCCTCGACCTCATGGAGCTCCAGGACGCCGCCGACCGCCGCATCAAGGGCTACTCGGGCGGCATGAAGCGCCGGCTCGACCTCGCCTCCGCGCTCGTCCACGAGCCCGACGTCCTCTTCCTCGACGAGCCGACCACCGGCCTGGACCCCGCCAGCCGCCTGACGGTCTGGGACGAGGTCCGCCGCATCAACCAGCGCGGCACCACCGTCTTCCTCACCACGCAGTACCTCGAAGAGGCCGACCAGCTCTGCGACCGCCTCGCGATCATCGACGGCGGTCGCATCGTGCGCGACGGCACGCCCACCGAGCTCAAGGACGAGCTCCGCCAGCGCCTACAACTCGATGCCGAGCCCACCCTCGACGACGTCTTCCTCGACGCCACCGGCCGCACCCGCGACCGCGCCGCGGGCGAGGTCCAGGAGGTCCTGTAGACCATGGCCACGCAGACCCTCGTCCTCGGCCGCCGCGCGCTCCGTGAGGCCTGGCGCACGCCCGAGGCGCTCGTCCCGACGCTGTTCATCCCTTTGTTCTTCCTCGTCGTCAACGTCGGCCAGGCGGGCAAGATCTTCCCGAGCGACTCCACGGATTTCCTCAAAGGTCAGAGCTACGGGGCGTTCCAGCTGCCGTCCTCGCTCCTGCTCGCCGCCTCGTTCGGCACCGCCGCGCTGTTCCTCGTCGAGGACATCGAGGACGGCTACTTCGACAAGCTCCGCGCGGCGCCCGTGTCGCGTAGCGCGATCGTCCTCGGGCGCCTGGTCGCCGAGCTCGTCAAGGGCCTGCTGATCGCCACCGCGATCGTCGTCCTGGCCCTGGTCTTCGGCATCACGATCGCCTCCGGCCCGTTCGGCTTCCTGTTGCTGATCGGCCTCACCGCGCTGTGGGCCGTGGTCTACGTGGGGTTCATGCAGCTCATCGCGCTGACGACCCGCTCCGCCGCGGCGACGAACTCCGGCGGCCTGATCTTCTTCCCGCTGCTCTTCCTGACGCCGAACTTCGTGCCCCGCGACATGCTCACGCGCCCGATGGAGGTCGCGGCCTCGATCAACCCGGTGACCTACGTCATGGAGGCGCTGCGCTCGTTGATCCTCGACGACTTCGCCTGGAACCACATCTGGCCCGGCTTCCTGGTCGTCGCGCTCGCGATGGCCATCATGATCGTCCTCAACCTGCGCGTGATTCGCACCTACGACTAGCCTGCCCAGGCATGTTCGTCCTCTCCCTGACCTACATCGTCGACCTCGAGGAGGTCGACCGCGTCCGCGACGATCACCTGGCGTGGATCTCCACGCAGTACGAGGCCGGCAGGTTCATCGCCTCGGGGCCGAAGGTGCCGCGGACCGGTGGGGTGATCCTCGCGAAGGCCATGCCGCGCGACGAGCTCGACGAGGTCATCGCGTCGGACCCGTTCACGCGCGAGGGGATCGCGACGTACAACGTCGCCCAGTTCACCGCGACGACGACCGCCGACGAGCTAGCCGCGCTCCAGGAACGCGTCTAGGTCGTCGACCGCATAGGCGTACATCATGCCCAGCTGCCCGTCGGCGTCGCGCCCGGCGAGCACCAGCAGCCGGTGCGGCGTGCCGTCGGCCTCGTAGAACGCGACCGCCGGCGCGCCGTTGGACCAGGCGCGGCGCGCGCTGCGCAGGGCGCCGAGCCCGCAGGCGCGCGTCTGCCAGAACGCGCCGATCGCCGCGGCGCCGACCAGTGTGCGTTCGGGCGGCATCGACAGCACGGCGTCGTCGCGCAGCAGCGCGACCAGCCCGTCGATGTCCGCCCGCTCCCACGCGTCGACGTAGCGCGCGAGCAGCTCGCGGTCGTCGGTCCGCGCGATCGACCGCGCCGACCGTGCCGGGACCACGTCCTCCGTCGCCGACCGCGCGCGCTGCAACGCGCCGTTGACCGCAGCGACCGTCGTGTCCAGCAGGTCGGCGACCTCCGGCCCGGTCCAGCCGAGCACGTCGCGCAGGATCAGCACCGCGCGCTGGCGGCCCGGCAGCCGCTGGATCGCGGTGAGCAGCGCCAGCTCCATGCCCTCGCGCGCCGCGTAGCGCGCGGCCGGGTCGACGACCGGCGCGACCAGCGCCGCCTCCGCGAGCTTGTCGTCGGGGAACGGGTCGACCGCGAGCGGCTCGCCGCGCCGCGGCCGGCGCTCGATCTCGTCCAGGCACGCGTTGGTGGCGATCCGGTACAGCCAGGTCGAGACGCTGGCGCGCCGCTCGAAGCGCTCCAGCGACCGCCACGCCCGCAGCAGGGTCTCCTGGACGACGTCCTCGGCGTCGTGCCGGGAGCCCAGCATCCGGTAGGCGTGCACCTCGAGCACGCGCCGGTGGGGCTCGACGAGCGCCATGAAGGCCCGCTCGTCGCCCGCCTGCGCGCTGGCGACCAGCGCGCGCTCGTCCGTGTTCGAAGCCGTCACGACGCCCATACGGGTTCAGACGCCGCCGGCACCGCGATCTCATCGGTGACTTCCCGGGCGCCCCGCCGTCCAACCCGCCATGACCTCCCCAGACCCCAAGACCCTCCGCTGGGTCCTCGGCCTCGCCTCGGTCGCGTCGTTCATGGTCGCGCTCGACACGCTGGTCGTCTCCACGGCCCTGACCACGATCCGCCAGGACCTCGGCGCGTCCGTCGAGGACCTCGAGTGGACCGTCAACGCCTACAACCTGACCTTCGCCGTCCTGCTGTTGCCGGCGAGCGCCGTCGGCGACCGCCTCGGCCGGCGGCGCGTCTTCGCGGCCGGCCTCGTCGCGTTCTCCCTCGCGTCGGCCGCGTGCGCGGTCGCGCCCGACGTCACGACGCTGATCATCGCCCGCGCCCTCCAGGGCGTCGGCGCCGCGTTCGTCCTGCCGCTGGCGATCGCGCTCGTCGGCGCCACGTTCCCGCCCGAGCGCCGCGGCGCGGCGATGGGCGCGATGCAGGGCCTGACCGGCCTGTCGGTCGCGTCCGGACCGGTGATCGGCGGCGCGGTCGCCCAGGGCATCGACTGGCCGTGGATCTTCTGGCTCAACGTCCCGATCGGCCTGCTCGCGGCGCCGCTCGTCCTGGCCCGGATCCCCGAGAGCGTCGGCGACCGCAGCCGGCTGCGGATCGACCTGCGCGGCGTCGCGTTCATCACGCTCGCCGCGCTCGGCCTCGTGTGGGGCCTGGTCCGCGGCAACGACGCCGGCTGGGGCTCGCCCGAGGTGCTCGCCTCGTTCGCCGCCGGCGTGGTGTTCAGCGCCGCCTTCGTCCGCTCGCAGCTCGCGTCCGGCGACGCCGCGCTGCTGCCGCCGCGCCTGTTCGCCGCGCGGGCCTTCAGCGCCGGCAACGCTGCGGCGTTCCTGCTCACCGCCAGCCTGTTCTCGACGGTGTTCTTCTTCGCCCAGTACCAGCAGATCGGCCTCGGCCAGGATCCGCTGCACGCCGGCCTGCGCCTGCTGCCCTGGACCGCCACGCTGTTCTTCGTCGCGCCGCTGGCCGGCAAGCTCGTCGACCGCTTCGGCGAGCGCCCGTTCCTGGTCCCCGGCCTGGCGCTGCAGGCGGTCGGCCTCGGCTGGGTCGCGCTGATCGCCGAGCCCGGACTCGAGTACTACAAGATGATCCCGGCGCTGATGATCGCGGGCGCCGGCGTGTCCATGGCGCTGCCGGCCGCGATGAACGCCGTCACCGGCGCGGTCGCCCCGCAGGACATGGGCAAGGCGGCCGGGACGAACTCGACGCTGCGCGAGCTCGGCGGCGTCTTCGGGATCGCGATCTGCGTCGCGGTGTTCGCCGACGCCGGCTCCTACCTCTCGCCTCAGGCGTTCGTCGACGGGTTCGCGCCCGCCATCGGCGCCTCGGCCGGGATGGCGCTGCTCGGCGCCGCGGTCGGGCTGCTGGTGCCGGCCCGCGCGGTGGCGGTGGCGGAGGCGCCGGCGGAACCGCTCGCCGACCCGCTCGCGCCGGTGCCCCAGACGTCGGCGAGCACCTCGTAGGAGCGCACGCGGGCTTCGAAGTCATAGGCGTCGCTGGCGACGATGACCTCGTCGGCGCCGGTGCGCTCCACCAAGGACTCCAACTTGGAGCGCACCGTCGCCGGCCCGCCGACCACCGCCTCGCTCATCTGCCCCTGGGTGGCCGCCTCCTCGCCCGGCATCCAGAAGGTCGACATGTCGTCGATCGGGGGCAGCGTGCCCTTCGGCGCGCCGCGCGTGAGCCAGGCGAACTTCTGCAGCGTCGAGGAGAACAGCCGCGTCGCCTCCGCGTCGGTGTCGGCCGCCAGGAGCGAGACCCCGACCATCATGTAGGGCTCGCTCAGCCCGTCGGGCGACGGGACGAACCGCGACCGGTAGAGCTCGGCCGCCTCCATCAGGAACCGCGGCGCGAAGTGCGAGGCGAACGCGAACGGCAGCCCGAGCTGCGCGGCCAGCGCCGCGCCGTAGGTCGAGGACCCCAACAACCACACGGGGACGCCGGAGCCCACCCCGGGGACCGCCCGCACGCGCTGGCCCGGCGCCGCCGGCGCGAGGAACGCGCGCAGCTCGGCGACCTCGGCGTCGAACTCCACGCCGCCCTTCGGGTTGCGCCGCAGCGCCCAGCCGGTGACGTGGTCGGTCCCCGGCGCGCGGCCCAGGCCGAGGTCGATCCGGCCCGGATGCAGCGCCTCCAGCGTCCCGAACTGCTCGGCGATGACCAGCGGCGCGTGGTTGGGCAGCATGATCCCGCCGCTGCCGACGCGGATCGTGGTCGTCGCGTCGGCGAGCGCGCCGATCAGGACCGACGTCGCCGACGACGCCACGCCCGGGATGTTGTGGTGCTCGGCCACCCAGATGCGGCGGTAGCCGAGGCGCTCGACGACCGGCGCGAGCGTGAGCGACTGGCGCAGGGCCTCAGCGGGCGTGGCGCCCTCGCGGATCGGGGCGAGGTCGAGGACGGAGAGGGGAACCTGGGGCATCGCCGCTCATTGTACGACGTCCATCGAACCTCCTGGCTTCTTCGCAAGTTCTCAGAAAGCTCCAAGGAAACGCCGCCACCCTGACGTGTCTATGCGCGTCCTTGTCGTCGACGATGAGCTGGCCGTCCGCACGTCCCTGCACCGGGCCCTGAACCTGGAGCGCTACGACGTGGACCTCGCCGAGGACGGACGTGAGGCGCTGGAGCGCGTGGCGAACGCGCGCTACGACGCGATCGTGCTCGACGTCTCGATGCCGCAGCTGGACGGCCTCGAGGCCTGCCGCCGGATGCGCGCCGCGGGCGACCGGACGCCGGTCCTGATGCTGACCGCGCGCGACGCGGTCGACGACCGCGTCGCGGGCCTGGACGCCGGCGCCGACGACTACCTCGTCAAGCCGTTCGCGCTGCGCGAGCTCCAGGCGCGGCTGCGCGCGCTGCTGCGCCGCGTCGACGGCCCGTCCGACGAGCTGCGCTTCGGCGACCTGCGGCTGGAGCCCGCCACCCGCGACGTCTGGCGCGGCGACCGGCGCCTGGAGCTGAGCCGCACCGAGTACGCGCTGCTGGAGCTCTTCCTGCGCCACCCGCGCCAGGTGCTCGAGCGCTCCGTGGTCTTCGAGCAGGTCTGGGGCTACGACTTCGGCGCGACCTCCAACGTCCTCGGCGTCTACATGGGGTACCTGCGCCGCAAGACCGAGGCCGACGGCGAGGCGCGAGTGCTCCACACGGTCCGCGGCGTCGGCTACATCCTCCGGGAGGAGCCCGCATGACCCTGCGCCGGCGCGTGACGCTCATGTCCGCGCTGGTCGTCGGCGCGACGCTCGTCCTGGCCTCGGTCACCTGCTACTTCGTCATGCGCGGCGAGCTGCGCGGGCAGATCGACGACTCGCTGCGCGAGCAGGGCCATCAGGTCGCCCGCATCCCGCCGCAGCGCATCGACCCGACGTTCCCGCGCCGCGTGCCCCAGCCGCAGCGCCGGACCGGCGCGTCGCAGGCCTACGTGCAGTTCGTCTCGGCCGACGGGACCGTCCGGCGCCCGCCGGGGAGCACCGAGCCGCGGCTGCCGGTGACGGCCGCCACGCGCGCGATCGCGCGCTCGTCGTCGACCCGGCACGCGCTCCAGGACACGCACGCCGACGGCGCGCACCTGCGGATGCTCACGGTCGGCGTGCCCGGCCGCGGCGCGGTGCAGCTGGCGCGCTCGCTGACGTCGGTGGACCGCGCGCTGAGCCGGCTGCGGATCGTGTTGGTGCTGTTGACCGTCGTCGGGACCGCGTTCGCCGCGCTGTTGGCGCGCATCCTCTCGCGACCGGTCGCCGCGCCGACCGAGCACGAGCTCGCCGTGTCCCAGGGCGCGCTGGCCGACTCGCTGGCCGCCCAGCGCCAGCTCGTCGCCGACGCGTCGCATGAGCTGCGCACGCCGGTGACGTCGGTGCGGACGAACGCCGAGATGCTGCGCGACGCGTCGTACGTCCCGGACGACGAGCGGCGCCTGATCGCCGGCGAGGTGGTCGAGCAGGCCGAGGAGCTGACCGCGCTGATCGGCGACCTCATCGACCTCGCGCGCGGCGACGTCCCGGATCCCGCGGTCGAGGACGTCCGTCTCGACGCGTTGGCCTATGAGTCGGTCCAGCGCGCGCGCCGTCACGCGCCCGGGCTGGACTTCCGGCTCGACGCCGAGCCGTGCGTGGTGGAGGGCGCGCCCGAGCGGCTGGCGCGCGCGATCAACAACCTGCTCGACAACGCGGCCAAGCACTCGCCGGACGGCGCGGCGGTCGAGGTGACGCTGCGCGCGGGCGTCCTGACCGCCCGCGACCACGGCCCCGGCATCGACCCGGACGACCTCCCGCACGTCTTCGACCGCTTCCACCGCGGCGCCAACGCGCGCGGCCGGCCGGGCAGCGGGCTGGGCCTGGCGATCGTGCGCCAGGTCGCCGAGGCGCATGGCGGGTCGGTCGCGCTGGAGGCGGCGCCGGGCGGCGGGACGCTCGCGCGCCTCACGCTGCCGGCCGAGCGGGTCGAGACCGTGACCGCCTGACGGATCGGCGACAATGGGGCCATGGCCCACGACGCGCTCGCCATCCTCGACGGCACGGTCCTGCCCGCCGCCGACGCGACGATCGGGGTCACCGACCTCGGCCTCATCCGCGGCGACGGCGTGTTCGAGGTCGTCTCCCTGCACGACGGCCAGATGTTCGCGCTCGACGACCACCTGCGCCGCATGGCGACGTCGGCCCAGAACATGCGCCTGGAGATCGACCTCAACGCGGTCCGCGCCGACATCGAGACGCTGGCCGAGGCGGCCGGGCCGGTCACCGGCGCGCTGCGGTTCATCGTCACGCGCGGCGGCCGCCGGATCGGCCTGGTCGAGCCCGAGCGCGGCGAGGACCCGCCGCTGCGGCTGGCGACCGTCGAGTACGTGCCGACGCGGATCCTCGACGGGGTCAAGTCCTTGTCCTACGGCTCGAACATGCTCGCGACGCGGATCGCGGTCGAGCGCGGCGGGACCGAGGCGCTGCTCGTCACGCCGCACGGCCGCGTGCTGGAGGCGCCGACGTCGGCGTTCTTCGCGTCCTTGGACGGCGAGACGCTCGTGACGCCGCCGCTGAGCGACCACATCCTGGACTCGATCACGCGCCGGCGGTTGTTGTCGTTGTTGCCGCATGCGCGCGAGGAGGTCGTTACGGTGGAGGAGCTCGGCGGCGCGCGCGAGGCGTTCCTGGCGTCCACGACGCGCGAAGTGCAGCCGGCGGTCGCGATCGACGGCCGCGAGCTGCCGGCCGCGCCGGGGCCGCTGACGGCGGCGGCGCACGAGGTCTTCACGGCCCACATGCGCGACGAGCTCGGCGCGTAGATGAAGATCGTCACGGTCATCGGCAACCGGCCGCAGTTCGTCAAGGCCGCGGCCGTGTCGCGGCTGCTGCGCGAGGCCCACGACGAGGTCATCGTCCACACCGGCCAACATCATGATGATGAGCTGAGCGCGATCTTCTTCGCGGAGCTGCAGGTCCCGCGGCCCGAGCACCAGCTGCACATCGCCGGAGGCACGAACACGGAGCAGACCGCGCGGATGCTGGGCGCGATCGGGCCGCTGCTCCAGGACGAGGCGCCCGACGTCGTGCTCGTCTACGGCGACACGAACTCGACGGTCGCCGGCGGCCTGGCCGCGGCGCAGGCCCGGATCCCGGTCGTGCACGTCGAGGCCGGGATGCGGTCGTTCGACCGGGCCATGCCCGAGGAGCTCAACCGCGTGCTGACCGACCACCTCAGCGACCTGCTGCTCGTGCCGTCGGAGACCGCGCAGGCCAACCTCGCGCGCGAGTCGGTCGCGGGGCGCGTCGTGCTGGTCGGCGACGTGATGGTCGACGTGTCGATGATGTTCCAGCCGCGCGCGCGGACCGAGCTGCGGGCGCTGCGCGACGCCGGCGTGGAGCCGGGCGCGTTCGTGCTGTGCACCGCGCACCGCGCCGGCAACGTGGACGTCCCGGAGCGCCTGCGCAGGTTGGTGGACATCCTCCTGGCGCTCGACGAGCCGGTGGTGCTGCCGCTGCACCCGCGCACCGGCGCGCGCCTCGACGCCGCGGGCTGGCTGGACGAGCTGGCCGGCGCCGACCACGTCCGTCTCGCGCCGCCGCTGGGCTACATGGCCTTCACCGCGCTGCTGACCAACGCCCGCCGCGTGCTGACCGACAGCGGCGGCGTGCAGAAGGAGGCCTACTTCGCCGGCGTGCCGTGCGTGACGCTGCGCGACACGACCGAGTGGGTCGAGACGGTCGACGCCGGCTGGAACGTCCTGGTCGACCTGGACCTCCACTCCGCGCTCACGGCACTGCGCGAGACGCCGCCGGCGGCACGGCCGGAGCTCTACGGCGACGGGCGCGCGGGCGAGCGTGTCGTGGCGGCGATCGACGCGCACACGTAGCGTCGGGCGCGTCGGTCAGCTGCGCGGCGCGATCGCCGAGCCCGCGTCCTGCGCGGAGCCCTCGGGGCGGCCGATGCGGCGGACCGGGACGCCGGCGAACCGCGCGGCGTCGAGGATCCCGCGGCCGTCGACGACCACCTGCACGCCGGGCAGGTCGGCGGCGCCCAGCGCCGCGTACTGGGCGTGGTCGGCCTGGACGATCGCGACGTCGACGGCGCTCTCGCCGTCCCAGGGCTCGAAGCCGTGGGCACGCAGCTCGTCGGCGCTGAACAGCGGGTCGTGGGCGACGACCTCGGCGCCGCGCCCGAGCAGCGTGTCGCGCAGGGGGAAGGCGCCTGAGAACGCGGTCTCCTTCACGCCGCCGCGGTAGGCGATCCCGAGGATCAGCACGCGGCGCCCGGCCACGCCCTCCGCGACCAGGTCGGCGGCGTAGGCCGGCATCCGCTCGTTGACCTCGCGCGCGACGATCGGCAGGCGCGCGTCGGCGTCGCCGGCCAGCAGGAAGCGCGGGTAGACCGGGATGCAGTGGCCGCCGACCGCGATCCCGGGCCGGTGGACGTGCGAGTAGGGCTGGGAGTTGGCGGCGTCGATGACGCTGAGGACGTCGATCCCGAGCGTGTCGGCGTAGCGCGCCAGCTCGTTGGCGAAGGCGATGTTGACGTCGCGGTAGGTCGTCTCGGCGAGCTTGCTCAGCTCGGCCGCCTCCGCGGAGCCGAGGCCGCGGACCTCGGCGTCGAGGAACGACGCGTACAACTCGATGCCGCGCGCCTCACCGGCGGCGCTGAGGCCGCCAACCAACTTGGGGTACTTGTCCAGGTCCTCGATCGCGCGGCCGCTGAAGATGCGCTCGGGCGAGAAGACCACGTGGAAGTCGGTGCCCTCGCGCAGCCCGGAGGCGGCCTCCAGCGCCGGCGCGACGCGGGCGCGCGTCGTGCCGACCGGGACCGTCGTCTCGACCGACACCGTGGTCCCGGCCTTCAGGCCGCGGCCGATGTCGGCGACGACCGCGTCGAGGATGCCCCAGTCCGGGCGGGCGGTCGCGTCGACCACCAGCGGCGGGACGGCGACGACGAGGTCCGGGCCGTCGGCCACCGCGGCGGCCGTGTCGGTCACCGCGCGCAGCCGCCCGTCGGCCACGGTCTCGCGCAGCGCCTCCGGCAGGCCCGCCTCGTTGGGAAACGGCGCCTCGCCGGCGTTGACCAGATCCACGACCCGCGGGTCGACGTCGGCGCCGACGACCGCGTGGCCCGCCAGCGCGATCCGCGCGGCCAGCGGCAGCCCGACCTTGCCCAGGGCGATGACGACCGCGCGCATCGGCTAGGAGGCGCTCCCGGTCAGCGCGACCGTCTCGCCGCTCGCGGCCGACGCCAGGACCGCCTCGGCGACCGCCACGGTCTCCAGGCCCTCGGCCAAGGACACCACCTTGGTCGCGTCGGCGCCGCCGAGCACCGCGACGAACTCCTCCAGCTCGACGGCCAGCGGCTCGCGGCGCTCGATCGCGTAGCGCGTCATGTCGCCCTCGGCGACGCCGCGGCGCGCCTGCATCTCCGGCCAGCCGCCGGTCGGGACGTGCGCGTTGGCGTAGAAGAAGAGGTCGGCGGCCAGCGTGTCGGCGACGAGCATCCCGCGCTCCCCGAGCACGCGCGTGCGGCGCACCTTGGTCGGCGTCAGCCAGTCGACGACGGAGTTGAAGGCGCGCCCGTTCTCGACGCGCCCGGTGACCAGCACGAGGTCCTCGTGCTCACGGCCCATGCGGTGCTGGGTCTGCGCCGCGACGCGCTCGATCGGCGCGTCGCCCAGCCAACGGACGAGGTCGAGGTCGTGGGTCGCCAGGTCCTTGACGACGCCGATGTCGCGGACGCGGTCCGGGAACGGCCCGACGCGCTCGGTCGCGACCAGGAAGACGTCGCCGAGCTGCCCGTCGAGGACGCGCGCGCGCAGCTCGCGCAGCGCCGGGTTGCAGCGCTCGACGTGGCCGACGGCGCCGACGACGCCGTGCTCGGCGCACACGTCGATGATCGCGCGCGCCTCGTCGACCGTCGCGGCCAGCGGCTTCTCGATCAGCACGTGGACGCCCGCGGTGGCCAGCGACCGCACGATCGGCAGGTGCTCCTCGGTCGGGACGGCGACGACGGCGAAGTCGGGGGCCTCGCCCGCGGAGAGCAGGTCGTCGAGCGTCGCGTGGACGCGCGCGCCGTCGAGCACGGCGTCGAAGCGGTCGCCACCCGGGTCCACGGCGCCGGCGAAGCGCATCGCGGGGTTGGACTGGAGGATGCGCGCGTGGTGGCGGCCCATCATGCCCAGGCCGATCACCGCGCCGCGCGGAAGGTCGTTGCTTCCCACGGGCTCACTAGGCTATCCGGCCATGGCCGCGACCGACGCCCCCGGGCTCGTCCTGCACCCCGACGCCCAGATCGGGGCGGGCGTCACCTTCGGCGCCGGCGTCGTCGTGCACGCGGGCGTGATCCTCGGCGACGGCGTGTCCGTCCAGGACCACGCGATCCTCGGCAAGCCGATCGTGCTCGGCCCGCACTCGACCGCCTCGCGCGACGCGCCGCCGCCGCTGCGGATCGGCGCGGGCGCCCGCATCTGCGCCGGGGCGATCCTGCTCGCCGGAGCGACGGTCGGTCCGGACGCGATCATCGGCGACCAGGCCTACGTGCGCGAGCGCTCGACGATCGGGACCGGCACGGTCGTCGGCCAGGGCTCGACGGTCGACAACGACACGACGATCGGCGACCGCGTCCGGATCCAGTCCAAGGTCTACCTCACGGCCTACATGACGATCGAGGACGACGTCTTCGTCGGCCCCGGCGCCACGATGACCAACGACGACGCGATGGGTCGCAACGCGCCCGGGACCCAGCTGCGCGGCCCGACGCTGCGGCGCGCGTGCCGGATCGGCGGCGGCGCGACGCTCGTGCCCGGCGTCGTGGTCGGCGAGGAGGCGTTCGTCGCCGCGGGCGCCGTCGTCACCGCCGACGTGCCCCCGCGCGCCTTCGTCATGGGCGTCCCGGCGCGCCGGGTGCGCGAGGTCGGCGAGGCCGACCTGATCGAGAACTTCCGAGGCTAGGCCGTCGCGGCCATCGCCTGGGTGGCGAGCGCGGAGTCCTTCGCGGCGTCGGCCCAGATGATCTGCTCGCGGCCGGGCCCGACGCCGATCAGGACGACCGGCACGCCGACCGCGTCCTCCAGGAACGCCAGGTACTTCTTGGCGTTCTCGGGCAGGTCCTCGTAGGAGCGGACGTCGGTGATGTCCTCGCTCCAGCCCGGCAGCTCGGTGTACTCGCCGACCGCGGTGTGCAGCACCGACTGGTGGTACGGGAAGACGTCGGTGTGGAAGTCCGCGTCCTTGCTGCTGCGGTAGGACGTGCAGACCTTCAGCGTCTCGAAGCCGCTCAACACGTCCAACTTGGTGACGGCGAGCGCCGACAGCGAGTTCAGGCGCGCGGCGTAGCGCAGCGCGACGACGTCCAGCCAGCCGGTGCGGCGGGCTCGGCCGGTCGTCGTGCCGAACTCGTGGCCCTGCTGGCGGATCTCCTCGCCCGTGTCGTCGTGCAGCTCGGACGGGAACGGGCCGGCGCCGACGCGCGTGGCGTAGGCCTTGGTCACGCCCCACACCTCGGCGATGTCGCGCGGGCCGACGCCGGAGCCGACCGCGGCCGCGCCGGCGACCGGGTTGGACGACGTCACGAAGGGATAGGTGCCGTGGTCGATGTCGAGCAGCGCGCCCTGGGCGCCCTCGAAGAGCACGTGCTTGTCGTCGTCCAGCGCGCGCCACGCGAGGGCGCTCGTGTCCGCGATGTGCTGCTCCAGGCGGTGGCCGTAGGTGAGGTACTCCTCGGTCATCGTCTGCAGGTCGATCTCGCGCGCGAAGGGGCGCAGCTGCTGGCGCTTGGGCTCCAGCGCGGCGGCGATCTTCTTCTTCAGGATCCGCTCGTCGAGCATGTCCTGCACGCGGATGCCGAGGCGGGCGGCCTTGTCGGCGTAGGCCGGGCCGATGCCGCGCTTGGTCGTGCCGATCAGGTTCTTGCCCAGCTTCTGCTCGCCCTCCATGTCGAGGAGCAGGTGGTAGGGCATGATCAGGTGCGCGTTCGCGCTGAGCTTCAGGCCGCTGACGTCGACGCCGCGGGCGCGGAGGTCGTCGATCTCGGCCGTCAGGACGGCGGGGTCCACCACGACGCCGTTGCCGATGACGCAGGTCCGGCCCGGGTAGAGGATGCCCGACGGGATGAGGTGGAACTTCCACGTCTCACCCGCGTGGATGATCGTGTGGCCCGCGTTGTTGCCGCCCTGGAAGCGGACGACCACGTCTGCGTGCTCGGCGAGGAGGTCGATGACCTTGCCCTTGCCTTCATCGCCCCACTGGGCGCCGACGATCACGGTTCCTGGCATTTCTGGTGAAAGTGTAGGCGGCGCGAGGGCGCGCCGGTTTCTGCTCTACGCCGCGCGCTGCAGGCCCAGGAAGCGCGGGTACTCGCCCTGGAAGGTCAGCGGCACGTCGCCGAGGCCGCCGTTGCGGTGCTTGGCGACGATGAGGTCGGCCTCGCCCGGGCGGTCGGTGTTCTCGTTGTAGTACTCGTCGCGGTAGATGAACATGACGAGGTCGGCGTCCTGCTCGATCTGGCCGGACTCGCGCAGGTCGGAGAGCATCGGGCGCTTGTCGGTGCGCGACTCGACCCCACGCGACAGCTGCGACAGCGCGATGACCGGGACCTCGAGCTCACGCGCGAGGATCTTCAGGCCGCGGGAGATCTCGCCGATCGCCTGGACGCGGTTGTCGGTCCGGGCGTCGGTGCGCAGCAGCTGGAGGTAGTCGACGATGATCATGCCCAGGCCGCCGTACTCGCTCATCGTCTGCTGGTGCAGGCGGCGCGCCTTGGCGCGGACCTCGAGGATGCCGATGTCGGACGAGTCGTCGACGTAGAGCGGCGAGCGGTCGTAACGCGCCGCGGTCTCCAGCACGCGCTGCCACTTGCGCGGGTCCTTCAGGCGGCCCTTGCGCAGGTCGTCGCCCTTGATCGAGGCCTGCGACGCGATGAAGCGCTGGGCGAGCTCGGACTCCGACATCTCCAGGCTGAACAGCGCGACGGGGCGCGGCCGGTCCGGGTGCAGCGCGACGTTCTCGGCGAAGTTCGTGACGAGCGCCGACTTGCCCATCGACGGGCGCGCGGCGACGATGATCATGTTGCCGGGCTGGAAGCCGCCGGTCATCTCGTCGAGCTCGTGGAAGCCCGACGGCGTGCCGGTCATCGACTTGCCCTCGGTGGACAGCTCGTGCCAGCGGTCGAGCTCCTCGTGCAGGACCTCGCCGACCTTGCGGAAGTCCTTCTGGCGGTCGTCGCGGCCGACCTCGAGCATCGCCTTCTCGGCCTGCTCGACGATGTCGCGCGGGAGGCCCTCGTGGTTGTGGACCGAGGACTGGATCTCGTAGGTCGCGTTGAGCAGCTTGCGCAACAGCGACATCTCGCGGACGATCTGGCCGTAGCGGCGCAGGTTGCCGACGGCCGGGACCGCGGCGGTCAGCGCGTCGATCTCGGCGGGGCCGCCGGCCTGCTCCAGCGCGCCGCGCGCGCGCAGGTGCTCGGTGACCGTGACGACGTCGATCGGCTCGCTCTCGGAGTACAGCGCGATCATCGAGTCGTAGATGACCTGGTGGCGCTCCCGGTAGAAGTCGTCGGGCTTGAGGCCCTCCTCGATGACGTAGGCGTAGTGGACCTTGTCGGAGAGCAGCACGGCGCCGAGGACCGACTGCTCGGCCTCGAGCGAGTGCGGCGGGGCGAGCGCGGCCTGCGCGAGCGGCCCGCCACCGGCGTTGCCGGGCGCGTAGTCCTCGTAGTTGTAGTCCTGGTCGTACGTCGTCACGGCGCTACCGAAGGTAACGCTCCCCGCGGCGGCATCTCCGGGAAGTTGCCGCATTGCGCGCGCGAATTCGTTCGGGCCTTGCCGGAACGACGAAGGGCGCCCCGCTCGGGGCGCCCTTCGGTGAAGCGATGCGCTGCGGCGGCCGGGGCCTAGGCCTCGGAGACCATCACCTTGACCGTCGCGGTGACGCCTTCGGCGACCTCGAGGACCACCTGGTAGGTCCCGACGTTCTTGATCGGGTCGTCGAGGTGGATCTTGCGGCGGTCGACGTCGATGCTGCGCGCCGCCTTGATCTCGTCCGCGATGTCCTGGGTCGTGACCGAGCCGAACAGGCGGCCGTCCTCGCCGGCCTGCTGCGAGATGGTCAGGACCGTCTTGTTGAGCTGCTCCGCGTGCTCCTGGGCCTGCGCGATGCGCGTGGCGGTCGCCTTGTTGTAGGCGTCCTGGTTGCGCGTGGCCTCGCGCAGCAGGCCCTTGGTGGCCGGCGCGGCGAGCTTGCGCGGGATCAGGAAGTTGCGGAGGTAGCCCTTGGAGACGTCCACGACGGCTCCGCGGGAGCCGACGCCGTCGACGTCCTTGAGCAGGATGGCTTCGGGCATGCTGCTAGTCCCGGTCCCGATCGCGGTCACGGCCGCGGCGGCCGCCGACGCTCTCGGAGGCGGGCTCGGCCGCGTAGGGCAGCAGGGCCAGCTCGCGGGCGCGCTTGACGGCGGTCGCGATCTGGTTCTGGTGCCGGCGGCAGGCGCCGGTGATCCTGCGGGATCGGATCTTGCCGCGCTCGGAGACGAACCGGCGCAGGCCGGTGACGTCCTTGTAGTCGACGAGCTCGATCTTGTCCTTGCAGTACGGGCAGGGCTTACGACGCCCGCTGCCCGGGCCGCCCTTCTTGTCCCGCCGACGAGCGGGCTTCGTGGCGCTCTTGCGCTGCTTGGCCATGGTGTCCTTCTGCTTGGGTGTTGCGAATGAAGTCTTGACGTGCGAACGCGCGCCTAGCTGGACGCGCGAACGGACAGTGTGACATGCGTGCGGCCCGGATCGCTTCCCGGTCATTAGCGCACGTCGCGGACGGAGCAGTCTAGCGGCGTGCGCTACGCGTCTTCGTCGGGGTCCGTCGCGATGCGGATGCCCAGCGCGCCGGCGAGGTTGACGGCCTGGTCGACCATGTCGGGGTAGGGCAGCGCGGCGCCGCGGAGGTCGGAGAGGGAGCGGACCTCGGCCAGGCGGCAGCCGTGCAGCTCGACGCGCAGGTGCTGGGACTGGCCGAGCGACGCGCGGGTCAGGTCGCAGGACTCGAACCGGACGTCGCGCAGCTGCGCCTGCTCGAGCGTCGCCTCGGTCAGGACGCAGTTGCGCAGGAGCACGCGATCGAGGCGGGCCTCGGCCAGGACGGCGAAGTCCAGGCGGCAGTCGGTGAGCGTGACGTCCTGAAGCGTGGCCCGGATGAGCTGGGCGCCGGTCAGGCGTGCGCTCGTGACGGTGAGGCGGCTGAGGTGGGCCTGCCGGAGGTCGACGTTCGCGAGGTCGGCGCCGGCGATCACGGCGTCGTGGAGGTGGAGGTCGTGCAGGCGCGCGCTCGCGAGGGAGCCGGCGATGCGCGCGTCCTCGATCGTGACGTTGCGGGCGCGGAGGTCGGGCGGCGCGCTGCCCGTCAGCTCCACGCCCTCCAGCCGGTCCTCGTCCTCGAGCCACAGCGCGGCGAGGTCCTTCGGGGTGAGATCGGGCGGGAGCGCGGGCGCGAGCGGCGAGCGGGGCGTGGTGGCGTCGAAGGCGATGCCGGGCATCTTGGCACCTCGGTCTGCGCGCGCGGACACGCGGTTGGTGACGACTTCGCGCAGATTCGGCCGCAGGTTGCAGCCTTTCCCACTTTGCCGTCAGGGCCCGTCCCTAGACTGGCCGCAGACTTCCGTTCGTACCCGAAAGGAGCCCGTTCGTGGCCGCCTCCAACATCAACCGGGTCATCCTGACCGGCAACCTGACCTTCGATCCCGAGCTGCGCTCGCTGCCCAGCGGCACGTCCGTCTGCAAGCTGCGCGTCGCCGTCAACACTCGCCGCAAGAACGGCTCGACCGGCGAGTGGGACGACAAGGCCAACTACTTCGACGTCACCGTCTGGGGCGCGCAGGGCGAGAACTGCGCGCGCTACCTCGCCAAGGGCCGCCCCGTCGCGATCGACGGCCGCCTGGAGTGGAGCGAGTGGGCCGACAAGGAGACGGGCAAGAACCGCTCCAAGGTCGAGATCGTGGCCGACACCGTCCAGTTCTTGGGCGGCCGCGACGACGCCGGTGGCGGCGGCGGTGGCGGTGGCGGGTTCACCCCGCGCTCCGACGTTCCGACGGACACGAGCGACTTCGGCCCGCCGCAGCCCACGCCCGTCTCGGCCCCGGTGTCCACGCCGGCCGACGACGACATCCCGTTCTAGGCCGCGCGCGCAGCCTGCGCAGCTTCGACGAGCCCTCGGCGCCCCGTGCGCCGGGGGCTCTTGTCGTTCCCGGGGCGCATGCGGCCGCACAACGAAACAGCGCCGCTCGAGGAGCGGCGCTGAGAAGTCCAACAGGATGTGCGGTGAGGCTTAGAGGCGCTCGACCGGCGCGGCTTCGGGGGTGGCGGCCTCCGGAGCGGGCTCGTTGGCGGCGCGGAGGTCCGGCACGGGCGGAAGGCCGGCGCGGAGCTTGATGACGCGGAAGCGGACGACGCCGTCGGTGATCCGCAGGTAGCGGCCGACCGCGGCGGGGACCTCAGGACCACCCTGGAACTGCAGGAGGTGGTACTCGGCGTCGTTCTTGTGGCGGATCTCGAACGCCGTGCGGCGGACGCCCCAGTCGTGCTTGCTGACGATGGTGGCGTCGTTGCTCTCCAGGATCCGCTCGGCTTCGGCGAGGACCTTGGCGCGCTGCTCTTCCTCCGCGGAGGTGTCGAGGAGCAGCATGAGGTCGTAAGTGGGGTTCTGTTCAGGCATGATGAGAGGGCCCGGAGGGCGGCGAACGACTATAGCGGCATTGGTTCGGGCAAGGACGCTCGGGGGGCGAGCTTGCAGCGCCGCGGACCTCACGAGGGCATGACCGACCTCCTCCACCGCCTCCGCTGGGCCAACCTGGCCCGCGCCGCCGCCGTCCTGCTGGCCCTCGCCCTGATCTTCGCCTGGCCGCATCTCCACGCGACCGAGCCGGCGCTGCCACCGGCGGTCGCCGCACCGCTCGACACGACGCCGGCCGAGGCGCCGACGACCACGGTGCCGCCCGAGCCGAAGCCGAACCCGGCGCACGCCAAGACCAAGCACATCCGGGCCAAGCGCCACCCGCGCCCGGCCCACCGCAAGGCCGTGCCGCGCCGCCGCCGTCAGCCGCAGGCGCAGCCGGTCCCCGCCGCGGCCGCACCTCCTCCGCCGGCCGTCCCGCCGTCGAGCCCGCCCGCCTCGCCGCCTCTCCCGCCGCCGCCGTCGGGCGCCGAGTTCCGCCCCTAAGCCACTCGGCTCTGGCGCCGACGCCCCGCCGCCGTCAGCATCGCCAGCGCGAGCATCCGCACCCGGAGGAGCAAGCTGATGTCGACGATCTCGGGTCCGCCCCGACCCGGATCGCGCTCACGCCGTTCGCGGCACGCGTCCTCCGCCGGTGCGGGGCCTGCGCCGCGGCTCTACGCCTCCACGCCCGCCTTCTTGCGGATGTCGGCGATCTGGTCGTCGATCCAGTCGCCGGGGTTGCGGGAGGTGATGATCTCCTGCAGTCCTCGCGCGCGGCGCTCGCGCTCGGCCGGCGCCATCGTCAGGGCGGCGTGGATGGAGTCGGCGAGCTCCTGGATGTCGAAGGGGTTGACGGAGAGCGCGTACTCGCCGAGCTCCTCGTGGGCGCCGGTGTTCTCGGACAGGATCGAGACGCCGTGGCGCTCGTTGACCATCGGTCCCTCCTTCGCGACCAGGTTCATGCCGTCGAACATGGCGTTCACGAGGAGGACGTCGTAGTTCTTGTAGGCCGCGACGGCATCTTCGAGGTCGTCCTTCAGCTTCAGCTGGATCGGCATCCAGTCGGGCGTGCCGTGGCGGTGGTTGACGACGGCGACGATCGCCTCGATGCGCTCCAGGTACTCGGCGTACTCGGGCACGTCGGTGCGCGACGGCATCAGCTGCGCGACGAACGTCACCTTCTCGCGGAACTCCGGATGCTGCTCCAGGAACAGGTCGAAGGCGGTGAACCCGCGCAGCACGTTCTTGGACAGGTCGGCACGGTCGACGCGCAGCACGATGTGCTCGCGGCGCCGGCGCAGCAGCTCGGCCTCGAACTCCGCGACGCGCTCGCTCTGCGCGACGCGGCGGATCGCGTCGGCGTCGATCGGCAGCGGATAGGCGCGAACCCAGACCTCGCGGTCCTCGAACTTCACGATGCCCTCGTTGAAGTCCACGTCCAAGTCCATCAGGTCGCGGCAGCACTGCAGGAAGTTCCAGCGATAGGACCGGGTGTGGAACCCGATGATGTCGTTGGCCAGTAGCCCCTCGTAGATCTCGGTCCGCACCCCGCGCGGCAGCACGCGCCACGCGTCCGGCTGCGTCCACGGGATGTGCACGAAGTGATGGAGGAACGCGTCCGGCCGCGCCTTCCGGATCAGGCCGGGCAAGGTGTAGAGGTGGTAGTCGTGGACCATCACGACGGGCTCCTCGACGCCCTCGATCTCCTCGACCACGGCCTTGGCCAAGTCCTCGTTGACCACGTTGTAGCCGAACTCGAAGGCCTCGATCTCGTGGCGCCGGACGTCCGGCGCGTTGGAGAGGTCCCAGAGGTAGTGCTGGATGAACCACAGCATCGGGTTCGCGAAGATGTTGTAGAAGCGGTCGTAGGCGTCGTCGTCGCTGACGACCATGCGGACCTGGAAGGTCCCCTCGCCGGCCGTGTCGACCTCGAAGGACTTGCCGTCGGCCTCCGCCACGCGCTGCTTGTCGCCGCCGGTCAGCGCGCTCGCGATCCAGATCACGTCGCGGTGCACCGCCAGCCCGGTCAGCGCCGTCACCAGGCCGCCGGTGCCGCGCTTGAAGCCGCCCTCGTCGTCGTAGGTGACCGGCCCGCGGTTGGACACCAGGATCAGCGGGCGGTCGCTCTCACCACCGGTCACGGTCATGCCGCTCCCTCCGCCAGGGACGACGAGTCGGGCTGCGACGACGATGTCGCCGCCGTGCCCGGCGCCGACACGCCCAGCTGCTCGCTGAAGATCTTCAGGTAGTCGCGCAGGTAGCGCGGCGTCAGGAAGTGCTTGCGCACGTGCGCCTTGCCGCGCCGCCCCAGCGCCTTGCCCAGCGCCGGGTCCTGGAGGATGTCCGCGCACCGCGCGGCGCACTGCTCCGGCGAGCGGACCAGATAGCCCGTGACGCCCTGCTCGACCTGCAGCGGGATCCCGCCCACGTCGCCGCCGACGAAGGCCTTGCTCTTCCAGAGGGCCTCGCTCACCGTCAGCCCGAAGCCCTCGCGGATCGACTTCTGGATGACGACGTCGGCGTGCGACTGGAAGGCGTTGACCTCGATCGAGCCAACGTTGTTGAAGTTGTTGAGGATGAAGATGTCGGGGTCTCCGTCGGCGTGTGCCACGGTCGCGTTGTAGTAGTCCCAGCCTTCGGGGTCGTCGCTGGCCATCGAGCCCACGAGTGCGAGCTGGACGTCCGGGCGCTCCTCCTTGACCAGCTTGTAGGCGTCGATGACGCCCAGCGGGTCCTTCCACGGGTCGAAGCGCGAGACCTGCACCATCAGCGGCCGGTCCACGTCGATGCCGAACTGGCCGCAGACGTAGGACGCGTCGTCGGGCGACAAGGCCATGTTCTTGGGGGCCAGCGGGTCGATGGCGGGCGGGACGACGTTGACCCTGCCCTTGAGGCCGGCGGGCACGTACTGCTCCATGTGGAACAGCGTCTGCGGGTAGTCGCGGATGTAGGGCAGCAGCTCGTCGATCGTCGCGGGGTTCGGGGTCGAGAGGTCGATGTGACAGCGCCATACCCACCCGCGCGCCTTCTCAGGGACGAGCCCGTGGAGCGCCGCCGGCTGCGGGTCGTGCACGACCGCCACGTCCCATCCGTCGGGCAGCTCCTTCGCGTTCATCTCGTTGTAGCGGCGCCACGTGTCCCATTGCTCGCGGGTCAGGTCCTCCGGGGCGCCCTGCAGCGCGTTGTGCATCAACTTCGTGGCGTGGAAGAACTCCTCGCGCCCGTAGATGATCTGCCACTCGACGTCGATCCCGACGTCCTTCATCAACGGGACCAACGTGTAGAGGATCTCGGCGACCCCGCCGCCGAACGCCGTCGCCGAGATGTGCGCCACGCGCGCGCCCTTCAACGGCTCGGCGAGCTCGCGGATCTCCGCGATCTGGTCCCGACCGAAGATGTGCGTGTAGTCGGCGAGGGTCTTGGACCCCAGGGTCACGGGCTGGAGCACGGGACCGAGCCTACCCCCGCGGGGACTGCAGCGGGCGGGTTCCGAGCGTCACGGTCACATCGCGCGCCTCGCCGTCGCGCACAAGCGTCAGCCTGACCTTGCCTCCTGGCGCCTTGCCGTCCAGCGAGCGCGCGAGATCGGCGTCCTCGCGGACGTCCGCGCCGTCGATCTTCGTCACGACGTCGCCGCCGACGCGCCACGGCTGCTCCTGGAACGTCTCGCGCCGCGCGCCGGCCTTCAGGCCCGCGCGGTCGCCCGGCCCGCCGGCGACGACCTCCTGGATCCACGCGCCGTGATCGGTGCCGAGGTCGAAGCGCTCCGCGAGCTGCGGGTACACGCCGGAGGTCGACACGCCCAAGTACGGGTACTCGGCCTTGCCCGCCTTGCGCAGCTGGGCCAGCGAGCGCCGGACCACGTCGACCGGGACCGCGAACCCGACGCCGCTGCCCGAGCCCGACGACGAGCGGATCTGGGAGTTGATGCCGAGCACGCGCCCGCCGGAGTCCAGCAGCGGCCCGCCCGAGTTGCCGCTGTTGATCGCCGCATCGGTCTGCAGCGCGCCCGAGGTCTGGAAGCCGGTGAGCGACTCGATCGCGCGGTCGGTCGCCGAGATCACGCCGACCGAGAGCGAGCGCTCCTCGCCGAACGGCGAGCCGATGGCGGCCACCGGCTCGCCGACCTTCACGTTCTCGCTCGAGCCGAGCCCCAGCGGGCGCAGCGTCAGCCCCGCGGGGTCGACCTTGACCAGCGCGACGTCGGAGAACGGGTCGAAGCCGAGGATCCGCCCGCTGACCTGGTTGCGGTCGCCGAAGCGGACGAAGACCTGCGACGCCTTGCGGATCGACGCGCCCTCGCCGGTGGTGACGACGTGCGCGTTGGTGGCGATCTCGCCGCCGGCGGAGATCACGAACCCGGAGCCGAGCCCGGCGTCGCCGGCCGAACCGCCCGAGTCGCCGAAGGCCGACAGGATCGTCACGACGCCCGGCGAGTCGCGGCGGTAGATCGCCTGCGGGTCGAACCGCCCGGCGGCGTCGGCGCCCTTGACGACCTCGACGCGGGTCGTGCGGTCCACCGTCGAGGCGACCGTCTTGTTGTCGTCCTTGCTCGAGCCCCCACACCCCGTCGCGACCAGCGCGATCGCCGCCAGCGTCCCGGCGACCGCACGCGTCATGCCGGCAGCTCCAGCGTGAACGTCGTGCGCCCCGGATGGGAGTCCACCGCGAGCCGGCCGTCCATGCGCTCCGCCAGCTCGCTGGCGATCGCGAGGCCCAAGCCGGACCCCTGGGCATCGTCGGAGGTCACGAACGGCTCGAAGATCCGGGGCAGCATCGTCCGGTGGATACCCGGTCCGAAGTCCCCCACTCCCATGCGCGCCTGATCGCCGCGGCGCGAGGCCGACACCACCAGGTCGGTGCCGGGCGGCGTGTGCGTGATCGCGTTGTCGATGAGGATGCGCAGGACCTGCGCGACGCGCTCGGGGTCGCAGTCGGCCTCGACGGGATCAGGCGGCAGCCGCAGCTCCAGGTGCGCGTCGTGGGCGACCAGCGCGGGCGCGAACTCGTCGGCGACCAGGCGCGCGACGTCGCCCAGGTCGGTCGGCTCGCGCCGCAGCTCCAGCGAGCCCGCCTCCAGCCGCGAGAGGTCGAGCAGGTCGGTGGCCAGCTTCTGCATGCGCAGGACCTGCTGGCGCAGCTGCGTGATGAACCGGCGCCGGTCCTCCTCGTCGAGCTCCTCCTCCTCGAGCAGCTCGAGGAACCCGCCGAGCGAGAACAGCGGCGTGCGCAGCTCGTGCGACGCGGTCGCGATGAAGCGCTTGCGCGCGTCGTCGAGCTCGGCGAGCTGGCGGCGCATCTGCTCCAGCGTGTCGGCGAGCTGGCCGAGCTCGTCGTGCGCGTCGACCGGGAAGCGCGCGGTCAGGTCGCCCTGGGCGACGCGGTCGGCGACCACCTCCAGGCGCCGGACGCGCAGCGACACGTTGCGCGCGACCATCCACGCGGCCAGCGCGGCCAGGACCAGCGCGGCGAGCGCCGCGGTGAGGACGCGGTCGCGCACGACCTGGAGGTCGCGGTCGACGACGTCCAGCGGCCGCGAGAAGACGATCACCGAGCCCACGACGCGCTTGTGCGTGCGCGGGTCCTCGTAGATCAGCGGGACCGCGGCCTCGCCGACGCGCCCCGCGTCGCCGGCCTCGACCGCGGTCTGCGGCCGGCCGGTCTGGGCCGCGTCGACCGCGACGTCGAACTGGAGGTCGCGGATCTCCACCTGCCGCGTCGAGTCCGACTTCGGGTAGGTGCGCAGGTTGCCCGGGTTGGAGTACAGGCCGAGCAGCGTGACCCGCGCGGTGGCCTGGTCGGCGGCGTCGCGCACGAGCGTGTCGATGTGGCGGGCCGAGTCCCCGCGGTCGATCGCGATGTCGATCCCGCGCGAGTTGATCCGCGCGGTCGTCATCAGCTGCTCGAGCGCCGCGTCGCGCAGGTCGCCGTCGAGCGACTTCAGGACGCCGACGCTCACGATCGCGACCGCCCCCAGGACGATCACGAACAGCGACAGCGTCAGTCGGGTGCGCAGCGATCGCATTCGCGGCGCTGATTGTGACTATCGCGCTTCGTCTCTGAAGCGGTAGCCCACGCCGCGCACCGTGAACAGGTACTCCGGGTCCTTGGCGTCGGTCTCGAGCTTCTCGCGCAGATGCCGGATGTGCACGTCGATCGTGCGCGGGTCCCGGTAGGCGCTGTCGCCCCAGATGCGCGTGAGGAGCATGTCGCGCGTGAAGACCCGGCCGGGGTTGCGGGCCAGCGCGTTGAGGATCTCGAACTCCACGAACGTCAGCTCGACCGTGGTGTCGCGCACGCGCACCGCGCGCTTGGCCGGGTCGATCTCCAGCTCGTGGACGGTGAGCGGCTGCTCGTCGGCGTCGGGATCGGCCGACTGCGTCTGCATCCCGGCGCGGCGCAGCGCGGCCCGGACGCGTGAGCGGAACTCGCGCAGCGAGAACGGCTTGGTGATGTAGTCGTCGGCGCCGAGCTCCAGCCCGAGGACCTTGTCGATCTCCTCGGCCTTGGCGGTGAGCATGATGATCGGGACCGTGTTGCGCGCCCGGATCCGGCGGCACACCTCCAGCCCGTCCATCCGCGGCATCATCACGTCGAGGACCACGAGGTCGAACTTGCCCTCCTGGAAGCGCGCCAGCGCCTCGCGGCCGTCGGAGGCGGTCGTCACCTCGTAGCCGTCCTTGCGCAGCGGGAAGCTCAGGAGCGTCTGGATCGACTGCTCGTCGTCGGCCAGCAGGATTCTGGGTGCGCGTTCGGCCATCCTGTGAGACACACTGTAGGTGGATGCTCGAACCGCGCCTCTATCGCGTCGCGTTCGTGCCCGTGCTCCTCGCGCTCCTCGTGGCGGCGTTCTCCCTCCAGGATCGGCCCCGGCCGATCGGGACGACGCAAAGCCCGGAGGGCTTCGACGGGTTGCGGGCACAGCAGACGCTCACCGATCTCGCCAAGGTCTACGCGGACCGGCGGCCGGGCAGCGACGGCGACGACCGCCTCGCGCGCTACGTCGCGGCGCGGCTGCGCGAGACCGTTCCGGGCACCGTCGCCGAGCACCACTTCGAGGGCGACACGATCGACGGCAAGCGCGACCTGATCAACGTCGTCGCGACGCGTCCCGGCCAGCCGGGACCGCCGCTGGTCGTGGTCGCCCACCGCGACGCCGCGCACGGCGATCCCGCCCACCCCGCGCAGGCCGAGCTGTCGTCCACCGCCGCGCTGCTCGAGCTCGCGCGCGTCGCCGCCGACGGACGGCTGCGCCGGACGATCACGTTCATCTCGACCTCGGGCGGCAGCGGCGGCGCCGCCGGCGCGCGCGAGGCGGCGCAGCGCCTCGGGGGGCGCGCGGACGGGATCGTCGTCCTCGGCGACATGGCGGGCCGCGACGCGCGGCGGCCGTTCGTCGTCGGCATGTCCAACGGCCGCGGCCAGGCCCCGCTGCAGCTGCAGCGCACGGTGCAGCGCGCGCTGCACGCCGAGCTCGGGACCGAGGGTGGCTCGCCGCGGGCGATGACGCAGTGGAGCCGGATGGCGGTCCCAGCCACGATCTCCGAGCAGGGCGAGTTCCTGCGCGCCGGCCAACCGGCGGTGCTGCTGTCGTCCTCGGGCGAGCGGCCGCCGGCGGCCGACGAGCGGACGAGCGAGGTCCGCCTGCAGCACTTCGGGCGCGCGGCGCTGCGCGTCCTCTACGCGCTGGACAACTTCCGCGACTTCGCGGCCGCGCCGCGCGACGACCTCGTCATCCGCGGCAAGGTCCTGCCCGGCTGGGCGGTGCGGCTCGTCATCGGGACGCTGCTGATCCCGCCGTTGCTCATGGGCGTCGACGCGCTCGCGCGCCTGCGCCGCCGTCACGAGCCGATGGGGCTGTGGACGGTCTGGACGCTGTCCAGCGCGATCCCGTTCCTGCTGGCGTGCGCGTTCGCGATCCTGCTGGCGAAGATCGGGCTGATCTCGGTCGCGCCGAGGGCGCCGATCCCGGGCACGGCGCTCGAGCTGGGCGGGGGACCGCTGGTCGCGCTCTTCGCGATCCTGCTGGTGTTCGCGCTCGGCTGGCTGGTCGCTCGGCCCGCGCTGCTGCACGCCTCGGGCGCGCTGCGCGCGCGCCGGCGGGAGCCCGACGCGCCGGGCGCGGTGATCGCCATCGGGCTCACCACGCTCGCCGTGACGACGGCGCTGTGGGTCGGCAACCCGTACGCGGCCGCGCTCGCGATCCCCGCCCTGCACCTGTGGTTCTGGGCGCTGACGCCGGACCTGCGGCTGCCGCGCAGCGCGTCGCTGGCGGTCGTCGTCCTGGCGCTCGCGCCGCTGCTGCTCGTCTTCGCGCTCGACGGCCACGCGTTCGCGCTCGACCTGCCGCACGGGATCTGGTTCTGGACGATCCTCGTCGCGGGCGGCCACGTGCCGATCGGCTCGTGGGTGCTGTGGAGCTTCTTCTGGGGCTGCGCGGTCGCGGCGGGGCTGGTCGCGATCCGCCGGCGCCGGCCCAAGGACGAGGAGCCCGAGGAGATCAAGACGCGCGGGCCGGTCACCTACGCGGGCCCGGGCTCGCTCGGCGACTTCGGCTCGGCCCTGCGGCGGTGAGCCCGATCGCGACCGTCGCACGCTCCCCCGCCCCGCCGCCGCGCCCCGAGCGCCGGCGTCGCCGGCTACGCCGGTTGTCCACCGTGTTGATCGCCGCCGGCGTGCTCGTCCTGGCCGACGCCGCGGCGACCGTGCTGTGGATGGAGCCGGTCACCGCGCTGCAGACCAAGCTGCGCCAGAACGGCCTGCGCGGCGACCTGCGGTCGCTGGAGCGCCAGGGCCCGACGCGGCTGGAGGCCCGCGCGCTGGCCGGCGTGACCGACAGCGATCGCCGGATCGCGATCCTCGCGCGCTCGCTGCAGCAGCACACCGCGCCGGGCGACGCGATCGCGCGGCTGAAGATCCCCCGATTGGGCGCGGACTTCGTGGTGGTGAAGGGCGCTGACCCGGCCGACCTGCGCAAGGGCCCGGGCACGTTCGACGACACGCCGCTGCCCGGCGTCGGCGGCACGACGGCGATCGCCGGACACCGCACGACCTACCTCGCGCCGTTCCGCCACCTCGACGACCTGCACCCGAACGACCGCATCACGGTCGAGCTGCCCTACGCGACGTTCACCTACCGCGTCCAGCGCACGCGCATCGTCTCGCCCGACGCGATCAAGGTTCTGCGCGACGTCGGCTACGACCGACTCGTGCTCTCGGCCTGCCACCCGTTGTTCAGCGCCGCTCAACGGATCGTCGTTGTCTCCCGTCTGACATCCGTCGTGCCCCTGCGGGCGGCCGTCGGTGGACAAGGGTCGGAGGTTGGACGCCCGCGTCTCACTTCGGCGCCCGGTTGACCGATGCCGTCCGGACAAGGGGTCAATGGAAGCAGGCGTGAGATGTACCTGAAGGCATTGAAAGAGCAGGTCGAGCACGACACGTACGTGGTCGACTGCGCGAGGGTCGCCGAGGCGCTGCTGCGCCGCGCGGCCGCCAGGCGCGAGGATGCGCCGAGGATCACCCGACGGGGTGCTCGTGACCGCGCAGCGGCTGCGCGGAGCCCGCGCCCGCAACGCTGAGCCCCGGCTCGCCCACCGCGGCCACGACGCGGCCGACCACCGTCAGGTCGGCGCCGGCACCGAGCCGCGCCACCGCCTCCGGCGGGACGCAGGCCAGCAGCTCGTAGTCCTCGCCGCCGGTCGCGGCCAGGACGCCCGGGACCTGGCCGAGCTGCGCGGCGATCGCCGCGACGCCGGGCGCCAGCGGGAGCGCGTCGAGGTCGATCTGCAGCGTCACGCCGCTGGCGCGCGCGACGTGGGCGGCGTCGGTGGCGACGCCGTCGGAGAGGTCGATCAGCGCGTGCGCGCCCGCCTCGCGCGCCAGCCGGCGGCCGAGCGCCAGGCGCGGCTCGGGGCGCAGGTGGCGGCGCACGAGCGCGGCGTCGCCGGTCGCGTCGCCGAGCAGGATCGCCAGGCCCGCCGCGGAGGCGCCGAGCGTGCCGGAGACGACGACGTCGTCGCCGGGTCGCGCGCCGTCGCGGCCGATGAGCTGGGCCTCCTCGTCGGCCCAGCCGACGACGGTCACCGAGATCGTCAGCGCGGGCGCGCGGGTGACGTCGCCGCCGGCGATCGTCGTGCCCGTCCGCTCCGCCAGCGCCTCCATCCCGCCCGCGAGCGCCAGCGTGTCGTCGGCGCCGAAGCCCGGCGGGAGGCCGAGGACGACGTAGGCCTCGCCCGCGTCGGCGCCCATGGCCGCGAGGTCGCTCAGCGCGCCGGCGAGCGCCCGGTGGCCCACGTCGGCCGGGGTGACGTCGGGGTGGTCGAGCCGGAAGTGGACGCCGTCGACCATCGCATCGACGCTCACCGCCTGCACCGGCCGCGCCCGCACGACCGCGCAGTCGTCGCCGCTCCACCGCACGACGCGCTCGGAGCGGTTGGTCAGCAGCCGCTGGAAGGCGGCGATGAGGTTCCGTTCGCCGCTCACCTATGGCGGTAGACGATGCGCGCGCGGTTGAGGTCGTACGGGCTCAGCTCGACGCGCACGCGGTCGCCGGGGAGGATGCGGATGCGGAAGCGGCGCATCTTGCCGGCGACGTGGCCGAGGACCTCGTGGCCGTTGTCGAGCTGCACCTTGAACATGGCGTTCGGGAGGGCCTCGAGCACCTCGCCCTCGAACTCGACCTTGTCCTCCTTGGACATCCTGCGCGGACCGTACCAGGGGCCGGGGTGGCGCAGACAAGGGTTTGGCGAAGCGGCGGACGCCGCGCGGCCCAGGGCCTACGGCGGGGGCGCGCCGGTGCCGCCGCCCGCGCCCGTGTCGGGCGTCGGGGTGGCGGTGCCGTTCCCGGTGCCGGTCGCGCCCGTCCCGTTGCCGTTGCCGGTGCCCGTCCCGGCGCCGGTGCTCGGCGCGGTCTGCGTGTTCGGCTCGCCCTGGGGCGGCGACGCGTACTGGTCGCTCGGGTACTGCTGCGAGCCGTTGCCGGTCCCGTTGCCGTCCTTGGCCTTGCCGGTCTCGAGGTCCTTGGCGCCGGACGTGTCGGTCTGGTACTCGCTCGGGTCGACCTTGTTGTCCTGGACGCCGGTCTTGGCGTACTTGCCGAAGAACGGGGTCGAGACGAACGCGTGCTTGGGCTTGGAGAAGTCCCCGCAGTACTTGCCGTGCGCGGTCTTCATGTAGGCGCCCCAGATCGGCGCGGCGACCTCGCCGCCGGCGGCGCCCGGGCCGAGCGTGCGGCGGTCGGTGGCGTGGCCGACCCAGACCGACGTCGCCAGGCGCGGGGTGTAGCCGACGAACCACGCGTCGGTGAAGTCATCGACGGTGCCGGTCTTGCCGGCGGCCGGGCAGCCGAACTGCGCCTTGGTGCCGGTGCCGCCTTCGACGTTGGCCTTCAGGATCTTCGTCGCCTCGGCGGTGACGCCGTCCTCGAACGCACGGTGGCGGTGCGCCTTGTCGAGCTTGCAGTCGAAGCCGCCCAGCTTCGTGGGGAAGCACACCTTGCGGACCGCGGAGACCTTGTTGCGCCAGCCGTTGGAGGCGATCGTCGCGTAGGCGTTGGCCATCTCCAGCGGCGAGACGCCGTGCTTGAGGCCGCCCAGGCCCTCGGCCGGCACGCTCTCCATCGGGGACTTGATCCCCATGTCCTTCGCGGTCTGCGTGACGTTGTCGGGGCCGACGTCGAGGTCGAGCTGCTGGTAGATCGAGTTGTCGGACGCCAGCGTCGCCTTGACCAGGTTCGCGCGGCCGAGGTAGGTGCCGGCGTACGTGTGGACGTCGATCGGCCCGTACTTGGGGTCGTCGAACTTCAGCGGCATCGACGTGTACGTCGTGCTGTCGGGGTCGACGCCCTTGCGGAGGGCGGTCATCAAGACCATCACCTTGAACGTCGAGCCGGCCGCGTAGCCGCCCTGCGCCGCCAGGTTGAACTTGAACTGCCCGTAGCGCGCGGTCGAGGCCATGGCCTTGATGTCGCCGTTGCGCGGGTCGACCGAGACGATCGCGCCGGACTTGTCGGTCCCGGCGAGCGCGTCGTCGAGCGCCTTGCGCGCCGCGCTCTGCATCTTCAGGTCCAGCGTCGTGTAGATGTGCATGCCGCCGGCCTGCACCCGCTTGGCCCCGTACTCGTCGACCAGCTGCTGCTTGACGTAGTCGTAGAAGTAGCTCTCGCGCTTCTTGGAGTAGTAGCCGTTGGGCTTGACGCCGAGCGGCGCCTGGATCGCCTTCGCGGCCTGGGCCTGGGTGATGTAGCCCTGGTCGGCCATGCGGCGCAGCACGTCGTCGCGGCGCGCCTTGGCCTTGGAGGCGCTGAGGAACGGGTTGTAGAGCGACGGCGCCTGCGGGAGGCCGGCGAGCAGCGCGGCCTGCGCGAGCGTCAGCTTCTCGGCGGGCTTGTCGTAGAAGATGCGCGCCGCGGCCTGGATGCCGACCGCGGTCTTGCCGCCGACCGTGCCGTAGGGCACGTTGTTGAGGTAGCTGTCGAGGATCCAGCGCTTGCCGCGCTGGCCGGGGTGGTTGTTCTCCAGCTCCTCGGCGAGCTTGGCCTCGCGGATCTTGCGCTTGTAGCCCTCGACGCCGGTCCGGACCGTGTCCTTGGTGTACAGGTTGCGGATCAGCTGCATCGTCAGCGTCGAGCCGCCCTGGACGTCGTCCTTGGACTCGAGGTTCTTGACGGCGGCGCGGACGACGCCCTCGAAGTCGACGCCCTTGTGCTCGAAGAAGCGACGGTCCTCGATCGCGACGGTCGCGTCGCGGACGACCTGCGGGATCTGGCCGCCGGTGACGGGCGTGCGCAGGACGTCGGAGCTGATGAAGCCCAGGCGGCTGCCGTCCGCGGCGTAGATCACCGACGCGGCCCCCTGGTCCTGGGGCTTGATCGTGTCGAGCGTCGGTCCGGAGTTGGCCACCGAGACGACCCAGCCGACCGCGCCGAGCACCGCGAGAGCGGCGAACGTCGTCAAGACGCCGATGGCGAGGAAGAGGGGGCGGGCAGGGCCGCCCTTGTTGCGGCGCCGACGGCGCTGGCGTTCGCGGCGGGACATAAGCGGGGAGGCAAGCGCGTGGAACCCCTCCCGAGGGCGCGCTCGCGAAGAGGGGATTCTAGCCCGCCCGCGCGAGTCCTCCGCCGGACGGGCGTCAGCGCACGCCGGCGCGGCGCAGCGCGCCGAGCGCGGTGGCGCGCAGGTCGGCCTCCCGGGCGAGGCGCTCCGACGGCGGCCCGGGCTCGCCCATGACGAGGATCCGCAGGCCCTCGTGGGTGGACTCGGCGATGCGGGCGCGGACGCCGGCGATCGCGCGCAGCGCCTCCAGCGCCTGGGCCTCGTCGGCGTCGGGCGCGAGCCACACGGACACCTCGATCGAGACCGTGGGCGACCGGATCGAGTCGTTGCGGATGATCCCGCCGGCCAGGCGCTCGTTGGGGATCAGCAGGCGCGCGTCGGCGCCCGTGCGCAGCCACGTGTAGGTGAGGCCGACGTCCTCGACGGTGCCGGTGTCGCCCTCGAACGTGACGAGGTCGCCGATCCGGATCGGCTGGACGACCGCCAGCAGGATCCCGGCGATCGCGTTGGCCAGCGTCTGGCGGGCCGCGAAGCCGACGACGGCGGCGGTGATCGCGCTGGAGGCCAGGATCGCGCGGCCGACGCGGTCCAGCGAGTCGAACTCCGACAGCGCGATCGCGATGACGATGATCGCCACGACGGCCTCGATCACGCGGCGGGCGAAGCGCAGCCGCGTCGCGGCGTCGCGGGAGAGCCCCTGCTCGCCGGTGATGGCGCCGGCCAGCCGCGTCGCGCGGCGGACCAGGAAGCGGTCGAAGAAGAAGATGATCAGCGCGCCGGCGACCAGCGTCCCGAACGCGGTGAAGAGGTTGTCGTACTTCTCGAGGAACGAGGCTGCCACGATGTGCGTCACGTGGGCGTGACCGTACAAAAGCGCCGGGACGCGCGCTGGCGGGCCGTGTGGGCGTCGTGGCGCCCGGACGTGCGCGCCGCGTGGACCGCGCTGTGGACCTCGCGGCTGCTCGTCTGGGCGGCCGGGCTGGGCGCGGTCGCGGTCTGGGGCATCCACGCGACGCACCGCGCGAACTTCGACCCGGGCGGGGTGACGCGACCGTTCGGCGCGGTCGGCGACCTGCTGGTCGGGCCTGGGGCGCGGTGGGACAGCGTCTGGTACCTCAACATCGCCAACGACGGCTACGGCGCGGGGAGCGCGGACCGCGCCGCGTTCTTCCCGCTGTACCCCATGGTCGTCCGGGCCGGCGGCTGGGTGGTCGGGTCGCCGCTGGTCGCCGCGCTGCTGGTGTCGTTCGTGACGTTCCTGATGGCCCTGGCCGCGCTGCACCGGCTGGCCGTGATCGAAGTCGGGCCGGAGGCCGCGCGCTGGACGGTGGTCGCGCTGGCGCTGTTCCCCGGCTCGCTGTGGTTCTCGGCGGCGTACTCGGAGTCGCTGTTCTTGATGGTGTCGGTCGGGGCGGTGCTGTGCGCGCGCAAGGAGCGCTGGGCGTGGGCCGGCGTGCTGGGGGCATTGGGCGCGGCGACGCGCAGCGCCGGGCTGCTGCTCATGATCCCGCTGGCGCTGCTGTGGTGGGAGGCGCGCCGGGCCCACCCGACCCGCGTGCCGTGGCGGACCGCCGGCTGGCTGGCCGTGGTGCCGCTCGGGCTCGCGGCGTTCTGCGGGTACCTGGCGGTGGACGGCGAGAGCGCCCGCGCGCCGTTCTCGTCCCAGGACACGTGGCACCGCGCGCTCAAGGGGCCGTGGACAGGCGTGGCCGACGGCGCGACCGCGGCCTGGGACGGCGCGCGGCAGCTGGTCCACGGCCCGCCGCCGCCGACCTACTTCGACAAGGCCGTCGGCGACGCGATGGCGATCGGCCGCCACAACGTCGCGCTCTTCGCGTGCCTGCTGATCGCCGTCCCGGCGCTGGTCGGCGCCTTCCGGCGGCTGCCGCTGGCCCACGCCGCCTACGCGTTCTTCGCGCTGCTGCTGCCGCTGTCCTATCCGGTCGTGCCGCAGCCGCTGATGTCGCTGCCGCGCTTCGAGGCCGTCCTCTACCCGCTCTTCCTGTGGCTCGGCTGGTGGCTGGCGCGCGGCCCGGCATGGCGCCGGGTCGCGGTGCTCGGGGTGTTCGCGGTCGGCCTCGCGGCGTGCAGCGCGCTGTTCACGACGTGGCATTGGGTCGCATGAAGCGGGGCGCCGCGGTGCGTCCTCAGGCGGTCCTGCTCGACGCGCTCGGCACGCTCGTGCGGCTGGAGCCGCCGGTGCCGCTGCTGCGGGCGGAGCTGGCGGCGCGGGGCGTCGCGGTCTCCGAGGACGAGGCGTCGCGCGCGCTGCGCACCGAGATCGCCTACTACCGCGCCCATCATGACGAGGCCGCGGACGCGGCGGCGCTCGCCGACCTGCGCGATCGCTGCGCGGAGGTGCTGCGGGCCGCGCTGCCGCGGCGCGCACGGGACGTCGCCGACCTGCGGGAGGCGCTGCTCGCCAGCCTGCGCTTCACGGCCTATCCGGACGCCGCGCCGGCGCTGAGGACGTTGCGCGCCGCCGGCCTGCGGCTGGTCGTCGTCTCCAACTGGGACGTCTCGCTGCACGAGGCGCTCGCGGCGACGGGCCTGGAGCCGCTGGTCGACGCCGCCCTCTCCTCCGCCGAGGCCGGGTCGAGCAAGCCCGACGGCGCGATCTTCCGCCAGGCGCTCGCGCTGGCCGGCGATCCGGCGCCGAGCGCGGTCGTCCACGTCGGCGACAGCCCGGAGCACGACGTCGCCGGCGCGCTCGCCGCGGGCCTGCGCCCCATCCTCGTCGCGCGCGACGGCGCGCCCACGCCAGCGCCCGTGCCCGGCGTCACGACGGTCGCCGACCTCACGGCGCTGGGGCCGCTGCTCGCCGTTGATGCTCCGTCAAGCTTCGCCCCCTACTCTCCCGGGCGATGACGTCCGTCCCGGCCGACGGCGCGCACCCCGCGCCGCCCGAGCATCCCGAACGCCCGCGGGTTCCGAGCGCGATCCCGCCGTGGCCCGCGTGGTCGGCGCCGGCCGCGCTCTTCGCCGGCTTCGCCGCCGCGCTCGTCGCCGGGTTGTTCATCGGGTTGATCGGCGTGCTCTTCGGCGCCGACCTGCAGGACCCGCCGCCGGCGGTCAGCATCACGTCGGTCATCGCGCAGGACATCTGCCTGATCGGCGCCGCGATCCTGTTCGCGCGCGCCGTCGCGCCGCCGCGGCCCGAGGCGTTCGGGCTCAACCCGGCGCCGCTGCGCAAGTCGGTGGCCTACGTCGTCGGCGGCTACCTCGTCTTCATCATCGCCTCGTTCGTCTGGCTGTCGATCATCGGTCAGCCCGACGCGAAGGACACGATCACCGAGGACCTCGGCGCGAAGGACTCCACGATCGCGCTGATCCTCGTCACGTTCGTGGTGACCGTCTGCGCGCCGCTGGCCGAGGAGTTCTTCTTCCGCGGGTACTTCTTCGGCGCGCTGCGGTCTCACGGCTTCTGGTTCGCCGCGGGCTTCACGGGCCTCGCGTTCGGGGTCGTGCACGTCTTCGGCTCGCCGATCGCGTTCGTCGTCCCGCTCGCGCTCCTGGGCATGGCGCTGTGCTTCATCCGCGAGAAGACCGGCTCCCTGTACCCGGGCATCGCGCTGCACTGCATCAACAACTCGGTGGCGATGAGCAGCAGCGAGCACTGGTCCTGGCAGGTGCCCGTCGTGCTGATCCTCGCGCCGGCCTGCATCGCGCTGTTCGTCTGGCTCGGCCTGCGCTTCTGGCCGGAGCCGGCGCCGTCCGGCGCCGTCCGGCTGATGAGTCCGTCCGCGCCAATCGGCTGACCCCGGAGCCGGCGCGGGTACGATTCGCGCGCCTATGCATCGCCGAGCCGCCGTCGCCGCCGCCGCCCTGACCACCTTCGCGCTGGCCGGCACCGCCCAGGCGCAGACGACGGCGACGCCGCCGACGACCGCCGCGCCACCCACCACGGCGACGCCCCCGACGACCACGCCGCCGCCGGCTCCGGCTCCGGCCCCAGCCGCCGGCAAGCTCGGCCTCACGCTCGAGAAGGTCAACGGCCGGTCGGCCGCCGTCCTGGCCGGCGACCGCTTCCGGATCCGCGGCGCGGTCAAGCCGTTCGTCGCGGGCCAGACCGTCGTCGTGCGCTTCTACCGCGGCGACAGGAAGATCGCGTCCAAGAAGGTCGCGATCAAGGCCTCCAAGAGCGGCACGGCCGGGATGTTCGTCCTCGGCTACCGGGCCGGCAAGGCCGGGCACATCACGGTCCGCGCGTCGCACCGCGCGACCGCGGAGCTCGCCACGATGGTGGCCAAGGGCCGCGGCGTCGACGTCCTGCCGCTGCGCGCGTCGCCCGGCTCGAAGGGCCTCGCGGTCCGCGTGCTCCAGCGCAAGTTGAAGGCCTTGGGGTACGTCATCGGGCAGAAGGGCGTCTACGACGGGCGCACCGCCCGCGCGGTCCTGGCCTTCCGCAAGGTCACGGGGATGGCGCGCACGCAGGAGGCGAGCAAGGACGTGTTCCGCAAGCTCGCCCACGGCGCGGGCGCCTTCAGGGTGCGCTTCCCCAAGCAGGGCCACCACGTCGAGGCTGACCTGTCGCTGCAGGTGCTGGCCCTGATCGGCGGGTCCAAGGTCGAGCGCATCTACCCGATCTCCTCGGGCAAGCCCTCGACGCCCACCGTCCTCGGCACGTTCCGCGTCTACTCCAAGACGCCGGGCACCAACGCCAAGGGCATGGTCTTCACCTCCTACTTCCACGGCGGCTACGGCATCCACGGCTACGCGGAGGTCCCGACCTTCGCCGCCTCCCACGGCTGCCTGCGCACGCCCGTCCCGGACGCCGTCCCGATCTACAGCTGGATCAGGTACGGCGACTACGTGGACGTCTACCCGTAGGCCATCATGTCGCCGTGCTGAACGGGTCCGCCGCGGTCTCGGCCGCGAGCAGCTGCAGCAGCGCGCGCATCCCGCCGCGGGCGAACGCCGCGCGCTGGCGGTCCGCGCCGCCGCCGGTGTGCTCGACGATCCGGACGACCTCGTCGAGGCCGTCGCCCGCGGCGAACGGCCGGGCCCGCTCGATCGCGGCGCGCGCGATCTCGCGCACCGGCCGCAGGGCGCCGTCGTGGCGCAGCGTCGCCGCCAGGCCGTCGCGCGCCGCGCGGAACGACGACTCCATCAGCGCCTCCCGCGGCGACCAGCCGCCGTCCGGCTCCGGCGCGCCGGCGGCCGCCTGCGCCAGGCCGTGGATCAAGGACACCAACCCGAGCACGGTGCGCAGCGACGACTGCGCGTCCATCGCCCGGATCTCGACCGTCCCCAGCCGCGGATGCGGGCGGATGTCCCACCACAGGAACGTGTAGTCGGCGAGGTCGCCGGCCGCGAGCACCGCGCCGACGCTCTCCTCGAAGTCGTCGAACGACGCGAACGCCCGCGGGATGTCGCCGCGCGGGTAGCCGCGGAACAGCTGCGCGCGCGAGGTCGCCAGCCCGCTGTCGGACCCGTGCCAGAACGGGGAGCTCGCCGCCAAGGCCTGCAACAACGGCAGCCACTCGCGCAGCCCGTTGTACACGTGGATGGCTGTCTCGGGGTCCGGCATCCCGACGTGGACGTGCAGCGCGCACGTCGGCGTGCGGCGCAGCAGGCCGCGCAGCTGGTCGTGGATCGCGTGGTAGCGCGGCTCGTCGACGTGCACGACGTCGCCGAACGCGCCGTCGGGATGGATCCCCGCGCCGATCATCGACGCGCCGGTCGCGCGGGCCCGCGCCCGCAGCGCCGCGACCGCGCGCACGCCCTCCTCCGGCGTCGCGCACACCGGCGAGGCGAACTCGACCAGCGCCGCGTACGTGTCAGGGTGCGCGCTCCCGGTGCCCGCCGGCACCTCCATGGCCTCGAGCACGTCGACGCCGGTGTGCGAGACGGCGAGCGTCGTGCCGTCGACGACGATCAGCTCCTCTTCGACCCCGAGCGCGAACGCCCGGCCGAAGGCGGTCACCAGCGGCCGGCGGCCACCCGCGCCAGCAGACCGAGCCCGAATCCGTAGACGAGCAGCGCCAGCAGGGCCGGGACCGTCCGCCGCACCCACTTGCTCGAGCTCGACTCGCCCACCGAGGAGAACGGCCGCAGGAGCACGTCGTTGGCGTCGTCGACCCACTCGTGCACCTTCGAGTTGACCTTCTCGCGGTCGCGCTCGGCGTCCGGATCCGGGCTCGCCGTGCGCGACGCGGCCTGGCCGGCGATCTCGGCCTGCGAGTTCTTCGACGCCGCGCTCGTCTCGTCGATGACGAACCACCCCCAGCCGGCGACCACGAGCAGGCTGCACACGATGGCGGCGAGGCGCAGGGCCCGTTCGATCACGCGCATAGACTACGGCCGCTCATGGACGCCACCCAACGCCTCGTGGACGAACTACGGACGCACGCGCTGATCAAGGGCGAGGTCGTGCTGACGAGCGGCAAGACCGCGCAGTACTACGTGGACGCCAAGCGCGCCATCCTCCGGCCGGCCGGCTTCGCCGCCCTGGGGGAGCTCGTCGCGCACCACGCGCGCGAGTGGGGCGCCACCGCGGTCGGCGGCCTCACGATGGGCGCCGACCCGGTCGCGTGCGCCGCGCTGGCCGGCGGCTTCGCCGGCAAGGCCTTCTTCGTCCGCAAGGAGACCAAGCAGCACGGCCTCCAGCGGCGCATCGAAGGGCCGCCCCTGGACGCCGGCGAGCGCTGCGTGATCGTCGAGGACGTCGTGACGACGGGCGGCTCCACGCTGCAGGCGATCGACGCGGTGCGCGAGGCCGGCCACGAGATCGTCGGCGTGATCGCGGTCCTCGACCGCCTCGCCGGCGGAGCCGAGAAGATCGCGGCGGCGGCCGGCGCTCCGTACGTCCCCTGCACCACGATTGACCAGATTTACCCTGATCGGCCCGATCGTGGCTGAAGCCTCCCGCACGCGCGTGTAAGTTGGCGCTCGTGCACGTGCCGGCCGGGTCAGGTCCCACGGAGATGGTCGCCACCTCCACGCTTCGGGTCCTCCTCGTCGAGGACGACGACGGCGACGCGTTCCTGTTCGAGGAGCTGCTGCGCGACGCCGACCTCGACGTCAGCGTCGTCCGCGAGCGCACGGTCGCCGCCGCCGCGGCGCTGCTCCCGGACGACGTCGCCTGCGTCGTGCTGGACCTCGGCCTCCCGGACGCCGACGGCCTCGCCGCGCTGCATCGCCTGCGCGCCGCCGCGCCCGGCGTCCCGATGCTCGTCCTCACCGGCCTCAGCGACTCGGCCCGGGGCCTGGAGGCGGTGGCCGCCGGCGCGCAGGACTACCTCGTCAAGGGCCGCGTCGACGGCGAGCTGCTCGCCCGCTCGATCCGCTACGCGATCGAGCGCCAGCGCGCGGAGGTCGTCCAGGGCCAGCTGCGCGCGGCCAACCTGACGGCCGAGGAGAACGCGCGCCTGGAGCGCGGGCTGCTCCCGCGCCCGCTGGTCGCCGACGGCCAGATCGCGGTCGACACGGGCTACCGCCCCGGCCGCGAGCGCGCCCTGCTCGGCGGGGACTTCTACGACGTGGTCGAGGCCGCCGACGGCACGCTGCACGCGGTCATCGGCGACGTGTGCGGCCACGACCCGGACGCGGCGGCGCTCGGCGTGTGCCTGCGGATCGCGTGGCGCACGCTCGTGCTCGGCGGCCGCGCGAGCGATGAGCTGCTAGGCACGCTGGAGGAGGTGCTGGTCCACGAGCGCCTCGCCGACGAGGTCTTCGCGACCGCGTGCATGGTGTCGGTCGCGCCCGACCGTCGCAGCGCGATCGTCCGCGTCGCCGGCCATCCGCTGCCGGTGCTGATCGCCGGCGGCGACGCGACCGAGCTCCCCGGCCCGCTGACGCGCCCGCCGCTGGGCATCGGCGCCGGGGCCGGCTCGTGGCCGGAGGTCCCGGTCGCGCTCCCGGCGGGCTGGCAGCTGCTGCTCTACACCGACGGCCTGATCGAGGGGCGCGTCGACGGCGGGACCGAGCGCCTCGGCGCGGACCGCCTCGTCGACCTGGTGCGCGAGCGCGCCGGGGCCGAGCCCGGGTCGGTGCTCATCGACCGGCTGATCGCCACGGCCGAGCGACTCAACGGCGGCGACCTCGCCGACGACATCGCCGTCCTGGTGCTCGCCGCCCCATGAGCCGGCTGCGCTCCGGCCAGTGGCTGGCGTTGACGGCGGGCGGGCTGGTGGTCGCGGCGCTCGTCGGGATCGTCGTCTGCCTCGTCGCGCTGCACCGGCTGACCGGCGCGCGCGAGCAGGTCGTCGAGCGCGTTGACCCGGCGCGGGTCGCGTCGCAGTTCTACCTGACCGCGCTCGTCGACCAGGAGACCGGGATCCGCGGGTACGCCGCCGCCGGGACGAACGACTACCTCGGGCCGTATGACCTCGGCGCCAAGAACGCGGTGCTGGCCCGGAAGCGGCTGGACGAGCTCGCCGCGACCGGCAGGGTCCCGCACCTGTTCGAGGACCTCCAAGGCGTCGCGTCGGCCTCGACGTCCTGGCACCTGCTCTACGCCGATCCGTCGATCCTGACGATCCGGGCGGAGGGCGTCGGCGCCGAGAACCTCCCGTCGAACGCCGCGGGCAAGCAGCTGTTCGACGGCCTGCGTGGCGCGTTCGACCAGATGCAGCAGCACCTGATCGCCGAGCGCGCGGACGCCCGCACGCAGCTGCGCCACGCCGCGGCGCTGGCGCAGTGGGCGGTCATCTTCACCGCGGCGCTGATCCTCGCCGCCGCGCTCGCGGCGGCGGTCACGCTGAGCCGCGTGGTCGCGATGCCGCTGTCGCACCTGGCCCGCGACGCCCGGCGCGTCGCGCGCGGCGAGTTCGACCACGAGGTCGCGGTCGAGGGCCCACGCGACATCCAGGGCCTGAGCACCGACGTCGAGTCGATGCGCCAGCGGATCATCGCCGAGCTCGACACGGTCAACCGCGCGCGAGCCCAGCTCGAGGAGCAGACGCTGGACCTCCAGCGCTCCAACGCCGAGCTCGAGCAGTTCGCCTACGTCGCGTCGCACGACCTGCAGGAGCCGCTGCGCAAGGTCGCCTCGTTCACGGGGATGTTGCAGCACCGCTACCAGGGCCAGCTCGACGAGCGCGCCGACCAATACATCGACTTCGCCGTCGACGGCGCCAAGCGCATGCAGGTGCTGATCAACGACCTGCTCGCGTTCTCGCGCGTCGGCCGGGTGGGGACGGCGGACGTCGTCGTCGACATGGGCGAGGCCGCCGCCGACGCCGAGCGCAACCTCGCCGCGGCGATCGAGGAGAGCGGCGCGCAGGTCGAGGTCGACGCGCCGCTGCCGCGCGTCCAGGGCGACCGCTCGCTGCTCACGGCGCTGTTGCAGAACCTGATCGGCAACGCCATCAAGTTCCGCGGCGACGACGCGCCGCACGTCCACGTCGGCGTGACGCGCACGCCCGCCGCCAACGGCGACGCCGACATGTACACCTTCACGGTGTCCGACAACGGCATCGGGATCGCGCCGCGCTACGCCGACCGGATCTTCGTGATCTTCCAGCGGCTGCATCCCAAGGAGGAGTACACCGGCACCGGGATCGGCCTCGCGATGTGCCGCAAGATCGTGGAGTTCCACGGCGGCCAGATCTGGCTCGAGCCTGACAACGCCGAGGACGGCGAGAGCGCCGGCGCCACCTTCCGCTTCACGCTCCCCGTTCCCCCCGACGACGAGAAGAGCCCCGCATGACCCCGAAGCCCGCTGGCCAGCCGATCGAAGTCCTCCTGGTCGAGGACGATCCCGGCGACGTCCTGCTGATCCGCGAAGCGTTCGAGTTCAACAAGGTCCACAACAACCTCAACGTGGTCCACGACGGCGAGCAGGCGCTGGCCTACCTGCGTCAGGAGGGCGAGTACGCGCGGTCGCTGCGCCCCGACCTCGTCCTGCTCGACCTCAACCTCCCGCGCAAGGACGGCCGCGAGGTCCTGGCCGAGGCGAAGTCCGACGAGCGCCTGCGCTCGATCCCGATCGTCGTCCTCACGACCTCCGAGGCCGAGGAGGACGTCCTCAAGAGCTACCAGCTGCACGCCAACGCCTACGTGACCAAGCCCGTGGACTTCGAGCGCTTCGTCTCGATCGTGCGCCAGATCGACGACTTCTTCGTCTCCGTCGTTCGCCTGCCGTCCTAAGCTTCACCGCACTGCGGCATCCGGCCCCGATAGCTCAGATGGATAGAGCGTCCCCCTCCTAAGGGGAAGGCCGCTGGTTCGAATCCAGCTCGGGGCGTTGACGGGCGCGACGACCATCACGGACCCGTCCGGGTCGGTCACGGTCGAGAGCTTCGAGCATCGGCCGCCGGTGGCGGTGACCCGCGGCGCCGCGTCTGTTACGGAGTCGCAGACGCACTTGGCGTACGACGACAACTACAACATGGACAAGGAGACCGTCGGCATTACGGTGATCCTCAGCGGGCCCACCTCGCTCGTCGCGCTCGACGACGGCCTGGTCGCCGACCTCCAGGACGACGAGCGGCCGCGGCGGATCCGGGACCGGCGTGAGATCGTCGTCGGCGTCGCGGTGCGGGCCGGGATCTTCGCGCTGTCGATCGTGATCGCCTACGCGATCTCGGAGTCGCTGGCGAAGTGGTCCTGGCTGCTGCTGCTCGGGACCGGGTTCGTCGAGCGCCGCGCCCGCGCGACGCGCTGACACGGACGTGTCGGATCGGCACACCGTTCCGGACGCGAATTGTCCAATGTGGAGTCCCGTGGCTCTAGGGCTTGCGTGAAGCTCAGGTTGTGTGTGGTCAAGTAACCTGACATATCCCTGTCAAGAGGAGTAGCCTGCGCGCCGTTCGCAGCGAAGCCCCTCCCATTGAGGAGGTGCAGGGGCCGTTACAGCGCGAACGTCGAACAGCTTCTGGGAGAGGGACCCATTAAGCAGGACGAGACCACGCACGTGGGGGCCGACGCGTGAGCACCGGCACCCCCGAATCGCTCCTCGAGAGCGAACCCGTCGACCTGACGGGAGAGTCGGCAGCGGACATCGCTGCCCGTTCGCCCCTGGAGCTCTTCTGGCGGCGACTGCGACGCGACAAGGTGGCGCTTGTCGCGCTGGCCATCGTGCTCTTCATGGTGTTCGTGGCGATCTTCGCCCCGCTCATCGTGAAGGTCTTCGGCCTGCCCAACCCGCGGACGCAGAACGACAACCTGCTCGACGACTTCGGGTCGCCCACCGGGCCGTCCGGCGCGCACCCGTTCGGCGTCGACGAGCGCGGGCGCGACGTCCTGTCGCGCGTCATCTACGGCTCCCGCGTCTCGCTCGAGGTCGCGTTCATCGCCACGGCGCTGATCGTGATCATCGGCGTGACCGCCGGCCTGACCACGGGCTACTACCGCGGCAAGGTCGACACGCTCATCAGCCGCGTCATGGACCTGTTCCTGGCGTTCCCGGTGCTCGTCCTGGCCGTCGGCCTGGGCGTCGCCTGCGCGGACGGCTGCCTCGGCGGCGCGATCCAGCCGGGCCTGCCGGTGATCATCTTCGTGATCACGCTCACGACCTGGCCCTACATGGCCCGCATCGTGCGCGGCCAGGTGCTGTCGCTGCGCGAGCGCGAGTTCGTCGAGGCGTCTCGCTCGCTGGGCGCCAGCGACGCACGCATCATCTTCCGGGAGATCCTCCCGAACCTCATCGCCCCGATCATCGTCTACGCGACGGTGCTCATCCCGCAGAACATCCTGTACGAGGCGGCACTGTCGTTCCTCGGCGTCGGCGTGGATCCGTCCAAGCCGAGCTGGGGCGCGATGATCTCCGACGCCACCTCGATCTTCCAGGACGCCTGGTGGTTCATGGTCTTCCCAGGCCTGGCGCTCCTGATCACGGTCCTCGCCTTCAACATCGTCGGCGACGGCTTGCAGGATGCGCTCAACCCGCGGACGTCGAAGTAGTGCACGTGCGACGCCGCCCATCCCCATGGCCGAGCCCTGAGAACGCTCGGCAGTCCATTACGAAAGGACCGCACATGTCTCGGAGTCACCTCCGATTCCTGGTGGCGGGCATGCTCGTCGTGCTCGCGTTCGTGGTCGCCGCCTGTGGAGGCGACGACAACAGCTCGTCGTCGACCTCCAAGAGCAGCGCCGGCACCGAGTCGAACGCCAAGACGGCTGACGCCCCCGCCAAGAAGGGCGGCAAGATCACCATGCTTGCTGCCTCCGACGTCGACTTCGTCGACCCGGGCCACACCTACTACACGTTCGGCGAGATGGTGACGCTGGCGACCAACCGCCCGCTGTACTCCTTCAAGCCTGACGACGCCAACAAGCCGGTGCCGGACCTCGCCGCTGACGAGGCTCAGGTCTCCAGCGACAAGAAGACCGTCACGATCAAGATCCGCCCGGGCGTCAAGTACGCGCCGCCGGTCAACCGTGACGTGACCTCGGCCGACGTCAAGTACGCGATCGAGCGCTTCTTCTCGGTCAACGTCGGCGGCCAGTACCCCGGCTACTTCTCGGTGATCGACGGCGCGCCGTCGAAGCCCACGACCGGCGTCAAGCCGATCTCCGGCATCGAGACGCCCGACGACCAGACGATCGTCTTCCACCTGAAGGACCCGACCGCCGTCTCGTTCGTCGCCGCCCTGGTGATGCCGATCACGGTGCCGGTGCCCAAGGAGTACGCGTCGAAGTTCGACGCCAAGAACCCGTCGACGTACAACACGCACGTCGCGTTCACGGGCCCGTACATGATCGAGAACAACAGCTCCGGCTCGCTCACCGGCTACAAGCCCGGCAAGAGCATCTCGATGGTGCGCAACCCGAACTGGGACGCCAAGACGGACTACCGCCCGGCGAACGCGGACTCGTTCTTCATCCGCACCAACGCGTCGGACGCCAACGTCTCGGCCCGTCAGGTCATCGACGGCTCGTCGATGCTGCTGGACACCAACCCGCCGGCGAACATCCTCAAGGACCTCGTCACGCAGGTGAAGGACCAGTACCTCTCCGTTCCGTCGGGTGGCTACCGCTACTTCCCGCTGAACACCGAGGTCAAGCCGTTCGACAACATCAACGTCCGCAAGGCCGTGATGGCGGGCTTCTCCCGGAACGCGGCGCGTCTGGCGCGTGGTGGCAAGTACGTCGGCGACATCGCCACGCACTGGCTGCCGCCGGACTTCCCGGGCTTCGATCAATCCGGTGGCTTCAAGGGCTTCCCGGACATCGATTACTTCAACGACAAGAACGAAGACGGCGACATGGCCGTGGCCGCGAAGTACTTCAAGGCCGCCGGCTACGCCTCGGGCAAGTACGAGGGCAACGACGAGATCCTGATCGTCGGCGCCAACGCCGACCCGGGCAAGGCCCAGGCCGAAGTCGCCTCGGCCCAGCTGCAGAAGATGGGCTTCAAGACCCGTCTGCGCCTGGTCCCGCAGGACGCCGTGTACACGGATTGGTGCCAGGTCCCGTCCAAGAAGGTCGGCATGTGCGGTGGCGCCGGCTGGTTCAAGGACTTCGCCGATCCGCAGTCGATGTTGGAGCCGGTCTTCAAGGGCTCGCTCATCAACCGCCAGAGCGGCAACATCAACTACTCGATGTTGAACGACCCCAAGGTCGACGACGCCATGAACAAGGCGGCGCTGCTCGAGGGTGACGCACGCCTCCAGGCGTGGGCCAACGTCGACAAGATGATCGTCCAGGATGCCGCCGGCATCCCGTTCATCTGGGACAAGACCACGCTGGTGCGTTCGAAGAACGTCAACGGCGTCGCGAACCCGTACATCGCGCTCTGGGACCTGTCCTTCACCTCGATCAAGTAGCTCACGAGATCCGTCTCTGCCGCCCCGGGGCTCACGCCTCGGGGCGGCGGCGTACGGGGGAGCCTTTTCCACCACATGGCCAGCTACATCGCTCGACGCGTCCTCTGGACGATCCTGCTCCTGTTGGTGATCACCGCGGTCACCTTCCTCATCTTCTACGTGCTTCCGACGGCCGATCCGGCCGCGCTGCGCGCGGGGCGCGATCCGTCCCCGGACCTGATCAAGGCCATCAAGCACCAGCTTGGCCTCGACAAGTCCCTCCCGGCGCAATACGTCGACTACACGAAGGCGCTCTGGCTGCACTTCGACTTCGGCGACAGCTTCATCAACAACACGTCGGTGCGGTCGCTGATCTTCGACCGCCTCCCGAACACGATCTTCCTGGTCCTGGGCGCGGCGCTCGTCTGGTTCGTCAGCGGCGTGGTCATCGGCATCGTCTCCGCCACGCGGCGCGGCTCCTTCTGGGACCGCTTCCTGATGGGCGGGGCGCTCGTCGCGATCTCGGCGCCCGTGTACTGGATGGGCCTCGTCTCGCTGTACCTGTTCAGCGATGACATCGGCAAGTGGAAGATCTTCCCGGGCGCCGGCGCCTACCAGGACGCGCACACCTTCCCGGCCAAGTGCTGGGCCATGGTCATGCCGTGGTGCGTGTTGGCCGCGGCCTTCGCCGCGATCTACGCCCGGCTCCTGCGCTCCAACCTGCTGGAGACGATGAGCGAGGACTACATCCGCACCGCGCGGGCCAAGGGCCTGAACGAGCGGCGCGTCGTCCTGCGCCACGGCGTGCGCTCGGCGATCACCCCCGTGATCACCGTGCTCGGCCTGGACATCGGCATCCTGATGGGCGGCGCGATCCTGACGGAGACCGTCTTCAACATCGACGGCGTCGGCCGTCTCTCATTCGACGCGATCCAGCGCGGTGACCTTGCCACGATCCAGGGCACGACGATCGTCCTGGCCGCCAGCGTGGCCATCATGAGCCTGGTCGTGGACATCCTGTACGCGTTCCTCGACCCGCGCGTGCGCTACTAAGTGGGAGGGTGAGTCCCATGGCGCAGCCGCTGCTGGAGGTCAAGGACCTCGTCGTGCACTTCGAGACCGAGGACGGCGTCGTCCAGGCGGTCGACGGCATCAGCTACACGGTCGATCGCGGGAAGGCGCTCGGCATCGTCGGCGAGTCCGGCTCCGGCAAGTCCGTGTCCTCCATGACGGTGATGGGACTGACGCGCGCGGGCAACGCGCACATCAGCGGTTCGATCACGTTCGAGGGCAAGGACCTGCTCACCGCCTCGGAGGAGGAGATCCGCAAGGTCCGCGGTGGCGACATCGCGATGATCTTCCAGGACCCGCTGTCCTCGCTGCATCCGTTCTACAAGATCGGCGACCAGCTGGTCGAGGCCCATCGCGCTCACAACGACGTCTCCAAGGCGCGGGCGCGCGACCGGGCGATCGAGATGCTGGGCCTGGTCGGCATCCCGGACCCGCGGCGCCGCATCGACGGCTACCCGCACGAGTTCTCGGGCGGCATGCGCCAGCGCGTGATGATCGCGATGGCGCTGATCAACGACCCCAAGCTGCTGATCGCCGACGAGCCGACGACGGCGCTGGACGTGACCGTCCAGGCGCAGATCCTCGAGCTCATCCAGAAGCTCCAGCAGGAGCTCGACACGGCGGTCGTGATGATCACCCACGACCTCGGCGTCGTCGCCGAGGTCACCGAGGAGATCGCGGTCATGTACGCCGGCCGGATCGTCGAGTACGGCACGGCCGACACGGTCTTCGCGGCGCCCGAGCACCCGTACACGTGGGGTCTGCTCAAGTCGATCCCGCGCCTGGACACGCCGCGCGACCAGGAGCTCGTCCCGATCTACGGCCGCCCGCCGTCGCTGATCAACAAGCCGTCGGGCTGCTCGTTCCACCCGCGCTGCCCGTACGTGCGCGACGCGCACAAGAAGGTCGATCCGACCCTCGAGCCGGTCGGCGGCGCGGACGCGACCCACAAGGTCGCGTGCCTGCTGCCGTCCGAGACGCGCCGGTCCCTCTGGGCCGCGCTGCGCGCGGGTGAGACGCCCGAGCAGGTGATCGAGGAGGTCGCGATCCCCGAGACCACCCTGTCGCCCTCCGCCGAGGGCACCAACGAGGTGACCGAATGAGCGAGCAGCAGCAGGAGCTGGGCACGGTCGGCGCCGGCGGCGACACGCTGGTCAAGGTCCGCGACCTGGAGATGCACTTCCCGATCCGCTCCGGCTTCCTGGTCCAGCGCCAGGTCGGCGCGGTCAAGGCCGTCGACGGCATCACCTTCGACGTCAAGCGCGGCGAGACGCTCGGCCTGGTCGGCGAGTCCGGCTGCGGCAAGTCGACGACCGCGCGCCTGATCACGCGCCTGCTCGCGCCCACCGGCGGCTCGATCACGTGGGAGGGCCGCGACATCGCCGGCCTCTCGCGCCGGGAGCTCAAGCCGCTGCGTCGCGAGATGCAGATGATCTTCCAGGACCCGTACTCGTCGCTGAACCCGCGCAAGACGGTCGGCACGATCATCGGCGAGCCGTTCATCATCCACGGCGTCGAGACCGACGAGCGCAAGCGCAAGGGCCTGGTCCAGGACCTGATGGAGCAGGTCGGGCTCAACCCCGAGCACTACAACCGCCTGCCGCACCAGTTCTCCGGCGGCCAGCGCCAGCGCATCGGCGTCGCCCGCGCGATCGCGCTGAAGCCGAAGCTGATCGTGGCCGACGAGCCGGTCTCCGCGCTCGACGTGTCGATCCAGGCGCAGGTGCTGAACCTGCTCAAGGACCTGCAGCGCGAGCTGGGGCTGACGATCATCTTCATCGCGCACGACCTGTCGGTCGTCCGCCACACGTGCGACCGCGTCGCCGTGATGTACCTCGGCAAGATCGTCGAGCTGGCGGAGTCCGACGACCTCTACAACCACCCGCGCCACCCGTACACCGGCGCGCTGCTGTCGGCGGTCCCGGTCCCGGACCCGCGCCTGGCGCGCAACAAGAACCGCCAGGTGCTCGGCGGGGACGTCCCGTCGCCGGCCAACCCGCCGTCGGCCTGCCGCTTCCACACGCGCTGCCCGAAGTTCGTCGAGGGCACGTGCGACGTCACCTACCCGGAGCTCGAGGTCAAGGACGGCGGCAACGTCGCCGCCTGCCACTTCCCGCTGACCGACGAGGAGATCGCTCGGCGCGTGCCGACGGCGGCGGCGTAGGGGCCGCCGCGGCGGACGCGCCGCGGCCGTTGGGTCGGCGGCGTGTCGGGGTTCCACGGGAACCCAAATCCCGCCGTTGACGGAGGTCGGCGGTGCTTTGGTGGCCTATGGGCCCCCAGAACCACCGTTCACCTCGCGCGCGACGTCCGGCGCTGGACGCCGGCCCGCGCTCGCGACACCACCGCATACGCTTCGCCCATGTACGACAACGTCCGCGAGTTCGCCGAGCCCGCGCATACCGCCGAGCAGGCGGCGGCGGCGATCGGGGTCGATGTCGGCGCCATCGTCAAGTCCTTGGTCTTCCTGCGCGATGGCGTTCCGGTCCTGGTGCTCTGCTCCGGGGCCAACCGCGTCGACGAGGAGGCGTTGGGCGTCGAGCGCGCTCGGGCCGCGACGGTCCGCGAGGTCACGGGTCAGGCGATCGGCGGGGTCGCGCCGTACGGGCATCCGGCGCCGCTGGAGACGCTCGTCGACGAGGACCTCATGACCTACGACGAGGTCTGGGCGGCGGCCGGGCATCCGGCCAAGGTGTTCCCGATCGCGCCGGTCGAGCTGCTGCGGCGCACCAACGGGACGCCCGCGCGCGTGCGCGTCCGCGCGGCCGGGTCCTAGAACTACAACTCGACGTGCGACCCCATGACGACCGTGCGGTCGTCGGGGAGGCCGAAGTAGCCCACGGGGTTCGACGTGTTGCGCGACATGGCCATGAAGAGCTTCTTGCGCCAGCGCGCCATCCCGGGCTTCCTGGTCATGACGATGGTCATGCGCGAGATGAAGTAGCTGGCGTGGGCGACGTCGATGTCGCCCTCCAGGCGCTTGCTCGCGCGGCGCAGCGTGCGCGGGATGTCGACGTCGTCCTGGAAGCCGTGGTGGGCGGTGATGTGGACGATGCCGTCGTTGCCGTAGCCGAGGTCGTCGACGGTCACGCGCTGGGTCTCGCGCACGTGCGGGACGCGGTCGACGACGACCGACACGATCACCACGTTGTCGTGCAGGACGCGGTTGTGCTCGACGTTCGCGCGCAGCGCCAGCGGCGTGGTCTTGATGTTGGCGTTGAGGAACACCGCGGTCGCCGGCGGGCGGAACACCGGCGGGTCCGAGGCGTGGACCTCGTCGACGAAGTCGCGCAGCGGACCCTCGAGCTCGGTGCGGTTGGCCGTGAGGATCTCGCGGCCCTTCTGCCAGGTCGTCAGCACCACGAAGATCAGGCCGGCGATGAGCAGCGGGAACCAGCCGCCGTGGGCGACCTTGGGCAGGTTGGCGGTGAAGTACGTGAGGTCGACGGTGAGGAAGATGGCGCCGCCGGCGATCGCGGTGCGCAGCGGCTTGCGCCAGACGACGTGGACGACGACGAAGAACAGGATCGTGTCGATCGCCAGCGTCCCGGTCACCGCGATGCCGTAGGCCGAGGCGAGGTGCTCGGAGGACTGGAAGCCGACGACGAGCGCGACGACCGCGACGAAGATCCCCCAGTTCACCGCCGGCGCGTAGACCTGGCCGATCGCCTCGCGCGACGTGTGGCGGATCGTCAGCCGCGGCAGGAAGCCGAGTCCGATCGCCTGGCGCGTGACGCTGAAGGCACCCGAGATCACGGCCTGGGACGCGATCACCGTCGCGAACGTCGCGAGGATCACGACCGGGATCCGCGACCAGTGCGGCATCAGCAGGAAGAACGGGTTGTCGATGGCCTTGGGCTCGCGCAGGATCAGCGCGCCCTGGCCCATGTACTGCAGCAGCAGCGCCGGGAAGACCAGGCCGAACCACGCGCGGCGGATCGGCGGGCGGCCGAAGTGCCCCATGTCGGCGTACAGCGCTTCGGCGCCGGTGACCGTGAGGACGACCGAGCCCAGCGCGATGAACGCGGTGCTGCCGTGCTCGCCCATGAAGGTGATGGCGTAGGTGGGGGAGAGCGCGCGCAGGATCCCGGGGTGGTTGACGACCTCGGCCGTGCCGCTGACGGCCAGCAGCGTGAACCACAGCGCCATGATCGGGCCGAACGCGCGCCCGACGGCGCCGGTGCCGAAGCGCTGGATCGAGAACAGGACCGTGAGGATCGCGAGCGTGATCGGGACGACCCAGTCCTCGAAGGACGGCGACACGATCTCCATGCCCTCGACGGCGGAGAGCACCGAGATCGCAGGCGTGATCATGCCGTCGCCGTAGAAGAGGCTGGCGCCGAAGATGCCGAGCATGACGAGCGCGACCTGCGCCCAGCGCCGCTCCAGGCTCACGCCCTGGATGCGCGCGATGAGGGCCATGATCCCGCCCTCGCCCTCGTTGTCGGCGCGCATGATCAAGGTCACGTACTTGATCGAGACGATGATCGTGATGGTCCAGAAGACCAGCGAGATCACGCCGTAGACCGTCGTCTGCGTGGGGTGGACGGCGTGGTGGTCGACGCTGAAGACGCTCTGCAGGGCGTACAGCGGCGAGGTGCCGATGTCGCCGAAGACGATGCCGAGCGCGCCGAGGGTCAGCGCCGCGGCGCCGCCGGCGTGGAGCGCTTCGCGCTGGTGTCCGTGCCCGTCGCCGGGCGTGTGCTCAGGCGGCGGGCCGGTCGTCGTCATCGCCGTCTTCGTCGTCCTCGCCATCGTCGTCGTACAGCGACTCGCGGGCGAGCTCCCGGCCGACGGCGTCGAACACCGCGACGTCGAGCGTGTCGCCGCGGTAGTCGTCCGGGGCGAGGAGCGTGAAGCGGTTCTCGATCAGGATGCACTGGTCGACGACGAGGTCGGCGAGCTCGGCGGTCGCGACCGCGACCCGGTCGACGACCGGCGTGCCCCAGACCAGGGTCATCGCGGCGACCGCGCCGCTCTCGCCGCGCCAGCCGCCGACGACCTCCTCGCAGACGTCGATCGTCCACTCCGGGTTGGCCTCGACCGTCTCCTCGGTCCAGTCGGCGGTCGCGACGAAGTGGTCGGGCTCCTGGCCGTCCTCGACGGCGGGCGCGAACGAGACGACGCCGTACAGCTCCAGGTTGGTCGAGGTGCGACACGTCGCGGGCACGTACGTCCGCCCACCCCACGTCCGGTCCGGGAACCACACGATGTCGCCGGGCTCCCCGACCTCGTCCTCGATGCTCAGGCACGCCGCGAGGAACTCCTCCCGCAGCTTGTCGGCCCAGCGCCCGTACGGAAGCAGCTCCTGCGGAGGCTCGGCGGCGAAGCGGGGGACGAAGCGGTCCACGGGCGGCATGGGTGGGGACCTTACGGTGTGGCGCGCAGCAGCGGTCCGTGACGCGGAGACCTACGGCAGCTCCATCATCAACGTCACCGGGCCGTCGTTGACCAGGCTCACCTCCATGTGCGCGCCGAAGACGCCGCCCTGCGCGCCGAGGCGGGCGCGGAAGCGCTCGTAGAGCGGCTCGGCGTGCTCTGGGCGGGCGGCGGCGACGAAGGAGGGGCGGTTGCCCTTCCGGGTCTCGCCGTAGAGCGTGAACTGGCTCACGACCAGGATCTCGCGGTCCGGGCCGAGCGCGTCGTTCATCTTGCCGTCGGCGTCTTCGAACACCCGCAGGGCGGCGACCTTGTCGGCCAGGCGGTCGCCGATGGCCTCGTCGTCGTCGTGGGTCACGCCCAACAGCACCAACAACCCCGGGCCGATCGCGCCGACGGTCTCGCCGTCGACGGCCACTCGTGCTTCGCTGACGCGTTGGATCAGGGCGCGCATGGCACGTCCTCCTAGAGGAGCGGGGACAGGACGAGGGCGAGGGCGACGACCAGCGTCGTGGACCAGGCGATCGCGCTCGCGGCCAGCCTGAGGTCCAACCCGTACAGGTGGCTGACGATCAGCGAGTTGATCCCGGACGCCATCCCGGCCTGCAGCAGGTAGGCGTCCGGCACGTCGAGCGTCAGCTTTGAGAACACGTACAACAACGCCGGAGCGACCGCCATCCGGAGCCCGAGCGCGACGCCGACGGCGGGCGTCAGCGGCGGCGGGAAGCCGAAGACGCCCTCCTCGCGCTCGGCCATCAGGTTCACGCCGAGGATGAAGAAGCCGAGCGGCAGGACGGCGAAGGCGGCGCAGAAGCGCGCGACGCTCACGACCGCCTCCGGCGCGAGCACGTTCGGCGCGAGCAGCCCGGCCAGCAGCGCCCACAGCACCGGGTTCTTCATCAGGAACGCCCGCGCGCGGTCGCGCGGGGTCTCGCCGGCCTCGGTCCCGTACGCGGCGCCCACCGCGAACCCCGCCGTGTACAGCATGACCTGGCTGACGACCGTGTCCCAGGCGATCGCGGGCGCGAGCGCGTGGTGGCCGAGCAGCGCGGCGACGAGCGGGATGCCCAAGTACCCCGTGTTGCCCAGGATGACCGTGAGGATCAGGGTCCCGACGCTCGGCCGCGGCAGCTTCAGCACGCGCGTCCCGATCTGGGCGGCCAGGACGCCGACGATCGCCAGCTCCAGGAACCCGAGCAGCAGGCCGATCCCGACGCCGCCGCCCAGGTGCAGCCGCGCGACGACGAAGAACACGATGAACGGCAGCAGGCCCCACACCATCACGTCGATCAGGCCGCGCGCGAACCGCTGCGCGCCCATGCCGAAGCGGTGCTCGGCGCCGGCCCCGACGAGCGTCGACGCCAGGATGGCCAGCGCGACGAGGATCACGCCGTGCTGGCGTCGCGCAAGCGCTGCGCGGCCGTCTCCGGCGCCACGATGTTCAGGCCGACGCCGGTCCCCAGCTCCAGCCCGGCGAGGTGGGTCAGGCGCGGCACGACGTCGATGCGCCAGCAGAAGTGGTCGGCGCCGGCGGGCGCGGTCCGGACCCAGATGTTCAGCGGCGGCAGGAAGCCGAGGACGCCGCGCAGGCGCTGGAGCGCGCCGTGCAGCAGCGCGGCGCCGAACCCGCCGGCCAGGCCGTCGTCCTCGAAGCGGGCGGTCGGCCGCCGCGGCGCGAGCAGCATCGCGAACGGCAGCCGCGCGGCGTAGGGGCTGAGCAGCACCATCTCGTCGTCGATGGCGATCAGCCGCTCACGCAGCCGGACCTCCTCGGCGACCAGGTTCTCCAGCAGGTTGCTGCCCATCGTCTGCACCGCGTAGGCCGCGAAGCGCTCGCGCTCGCGCGCGACCTGGGCCGGGACGAAGTCCAAGGCGTACAACTGCGCGTGGGTGTGCGGGAGCGAGGCGCCGCCCTCGGCGCGCTCGTTGACGAGCAGGTGCAGGTAGGCGGCGCCCGCGTGCGCGCGCATGCGGGCGCGCCACATCGCCATCGCGTGGCCGACCTGCTCGACGCTCAGGTCCGCCAGCGACGTCACCGCGTCCGGCGCGTTGACGATGACCTCGTGGGCGCCGCGCGCGGGGGCCGTGCTGAACAGCTCCGGGGCGTGCGAGGGCGCGGGGTCCTCGGTGTCCGGGGCGAGCGCCGGGTAGAGGTTCGGGACGACGCGCACGCGCCACCCGGGACCGTCGGGCGCGCTGCCGTCGGGCCGGTCGGCGGCGACCTCGGGCGGCGTGCGGTCCTCATGGCCGGGCGCGAACGGGTCGGCCTCGGCGTCGATCGGCGGCGCGTCGGCGCCGGCAATCGGCCAGCCGCCCGGCCGGTCGGCCCGTCCGCCGGCGACGATCGTCTTCAGGCCGGTCAGCGGATCGACCCGGACCTCACTCACGACGATGCCGCCGCGGCCGCGCGAGGGAGCCTCTGGGCGAGGTCTTGCGCCCTCACTTCGGCTGGCCCAGGGCGTAGCGCTTGATGTCGGTCGCGAACGCGGCGTCGGAGGTGTACGGGCCCTGGTGGATGTACTTCACCTTGCCGTCGGCGCCGTAGTAGAGCGTCGTCGGGAAGCTGCGCCCGATGCCGAGCGACTGCGCGATCCGCGAGTTGCGGTCGACCAGGCTCGGATAGGTGACCGGGAAGTGCTTCAGGAACTTGCTCGCGTCGTGGTCGTTGTCGCTGGCGTCGAGGCCGACGAATGCGACCTGCTTGCCGAACTGCGTGCTGGTCGACTGGAGAACCGGGAACTCGCCACGGCAGGGTCCGCACCAGGACGCCCACTTGTTGACGACGATCGGGTGGCCCTTGAGCGACGAGATGCGCTGGGAGTAGACGCCCTTGTCGGCCGGGATCAGCGTGTTGGCCTGGCCGTGGAGCTCGGCCAGCGGCGCGGGCGCGCCGGCGAGCTTGGCCTTGGCGGCGGCGAGGTCGAACCGGTCGGGCGTGGGCGCCTTCGTGCTGCCGCCGCTCTGCGCCAACCCGACCACGACGATCGCGATCACGGCCACGGCGCCGGTGACGAGCAGGACGCGGCCACGAGACATGTCGTGAAGGGTAGTCGGACCGCTCTAGGGAACTGCCGGCCGATCCGGTATCCTTGCTCACCAGAGGCGAGGGAACAGCTGCTGTTCACAGGAGGTCCCTCGCTTCCCTCGGTCCCATCCAGCGGGACCGCCAAGCGCACGTCCGCCGCTCTCGGTTCCTTCGCGGACGCTTCTTACGAAGAGCAGAGCCGTTCATGGCTGAATCACCGCCGCCGGCCGTCGAGGCCGCATCCGTCCCCGATCCGACGCTCGTCGCTCGCGCCGAGGCGTTCACCCGTGAGCGCTTCCTGCACGAGGGCGAGGACGCCGCGATCGCGCTCGCACCGGGCAGCGCCCGGCGCCGTGCGCTGGACTTCGCGCTGGCCGAGATCGCCCGGGGCGACAAGGTCCCGTCGACGAAGTGGCGGCGCCGCTACGCCCTGCTGCTCGGGCTCGAGCGCGTCCTGTCCGAGGACGAGCCGCGCCTGGCCGACGGCACGCTGCTGAACCCGCACCAGGTCGACGCGCTGTCCGGCACGCTGGTCGCGCTGCTCGCGTCGACGCAGAAGGGGCTCAACGGCGCCGGCGCCGCCGCCGAGGCCGCCGCGCCGGTCCTGGCCGTCGAGGAGGCGCCGCCGGCGCCGGATGCGGTCGAGGCGCCGGAGGAAGAGCCCGAGCCCGAAGAGCCCGACGACGATCACGACGACGACGACGAGGACGACGAGCCCGAGGATCGCACGCCCGTCGAGATCGAGATCGAAGGCCTCGAGGACGACGACGAGGCCGACGAGGAGCCTGAGCCCTCCGAGGACGAGTCCTACGACGACGAGGCCGACGAGGACGTCGACGAGGACATCGAGGAGGGCGCGGCCGACGACCCGAACGCCGACAAGCGCTTCTGGTTCGAGCACGCGACCGGCGCCGGTAAGACCGTCGCGGCCATGGGCTTCGTCGAGGCGTCGCGCACCGGCGGCGTCCTGATCCTGACGCACCGCCGCAACCTGGTCGACCAGTTCCTCGGCGAGCTGCGCACCCGCGGCTACGGGGATCGCGAGTCGCCGCCGCTGCTGGAGGGCGAAGGCACGACCCGCACCGACGGCGGGCGGGTGGGTCCGGTCACGATCGAGACCTACCAGTGGTTCGTCCGCAACGCCGGCCGCATCTCCGACGCCTACACCATCGTCATCTGCGACGAGGCGCACACCGCGCTGGGCGACAAGACGTCCGCGGCGATCCGCGCGTGGACGGGCCCGATCTTCGTCGGCATGACCGCGACCGGCGCGCTGATCGCCCGTCACGTCACCGACCTCTTCCCGACCCAGACGTCGCGCTTCGACCTCGCCCAGGCGGCACGCCGCGGCGTGATCGCGCCGCTGCGGTCGATCCGCATCCCGCCGGGTCCGGGCGTCCGGACGATCGCCAAGGTGCCCCTGCGCAAGGGCGAGGTCGACGTCGAGTTCGATCAGGAGATGCTGGCCGAGCTCCTCGACCAGGCGCCGTTCAACCTGGCGATCGCCGACCTCTACAAGACGCGCTTCAACGGCGTGCCCGGCGTGGTCTACGCCGCGGGCGTCAAGCACGCGATGAACGTCGCCGAGGCGTTCCGCCAGCTCGACATCAAGGCGATGGGCGTCTCGGGCGAGACGCCGAAGCGCGAGCTGGCCGAGATCCTGGCCAAGTACGAGCGCGGCGAGATCGACGTCCTGGTCAACGCCCAGCTGCTCGCCGAGGGCTGGAACTCGCCGCGCGCGACGATCTGCATGCACCTGGCGCCGACGGCGTCCAAGCGCATCTACCAGCAGCGCGTCGGCCGCGTGACGCGGCGCCATCCGGGCAAGGAGTCCGGGATCGTCGTGGACTTCGTCCATCCTGCGACGCGGCACGACGACCCGGTCGTCACGCTGCACTCGCTGCTGGACCGCGACGTCTACCGCGGCGGCGCGATCGTCGTCGGACCGGTGCGGCGCGGCCGGGGCAGGCGCGTGCGCGTCGAGCGCCGGGTCATCCCGGTCACGGCCGACATGGACAAGCGCGTCGAGGTCTTCGAGCGCGAGCTGTGGCGGATCGCCGTCGAGTTCCTCGACTACGGCGAGCAGGTGCAGTGGGCGGCGCTGGCCGGCGCGCGCGTCGCGCCGTCCGGATGGCGCCGGGCGCGGGCGATGCTGCACTTCGACAAGACCGGCGAGCTCAAGCGCGCGTTCCTGCTGACGGCGGTCGAGCGCAACAAGAACTCGCAGCTGCGCCTGCGCGCGCTGCAGGAGATCGCGCAGTCGCGGGACGCCGACGCGTTCGAGCGGGCGGTCGACGTCGTGCGCACGTGGTCGCGCGACGAGCGCCGCGAGGGCGTCAAGATCCTGCTGCAGGCCCTGGCCGAGCGCCGGATCGGGCGTCGCGACCAGGCATCGCACTGGATCTGGGACCTCGCCGACATGACGCGCGAGGTGCACGAGGAGTACGCGGTCCAGCGCTGGCCCGAGACGAAGCGCCTGCTCGGGCTGCTCGTGAACTCCTCGGGCGGCGCGCACGCGCGCAACGCCCGCCGGCTCGTGCACGCGGCTCGCAAGCAGGACCGCCGGCTGAGCGCCGCGCTGCTGGCCGCCGCCGTCGCGCACACGCCGGAGGCGATGGAGGTGGTCCGCGGCGCGCGGACGCGCATGGCCCGCAAGCCGAGCGCGCTGTCGCGCGAGCTGCTGCGCAACTTCCCGAAGCGCAAGACCCGCTCCCGTCGGCGGCGCGGCAGGAAGGGCGACGAGGCGGTCAAGGCCACGCAGGTCGAGGTCGCCGTCGGCGCCGCGGTGGGCGCCGAGGGTGGCGACGGCGCTGAGGACGCCGTCGCGACAGAGAACGGCGACGGCCAGGCGCCGCCGCGCAAGAAGCGCCGGCGGTCGCGGCGCAAGTCCGCCGCCGCGCGGGCCGCCGCCGCGGCGGAGGCCGCGGGGGCGGAGTCGTCGTCCGAGCAGGGCGAGGGCGGCGAGCGCGAGAGCGCGGACCGTGCCGAGCCCAAGCCGATCGATACGGACGAGGCCGCCCGCGGCATCGAGGCCGCGGCCGCGCTGCTGGCCGGCCGCTCGGCGCCCGCGAGCACGGACACCGACGCGCCCGACGCGCCTGAAGCCAAGCCGAAGGCCAAGCCCCGCCAGCGTCGCTCGCCGGTGGCCGTGGCGTCGGCTGCGGCCGCGAATGGCTCGGCGCCCGCCGAGGCGTCTGCGGCTGCCGAGGCGGCTGTGCCTGTGGAGGCCTCTGCGCCTGCCGCGGCGGGTGCGCCTGCGGAGGCGGCTGTGCCTGCGGAGGCCTCTGCGCCTGCCGCGGCGGCTGTGCCTGCGGAGGCGGCTACGCCCGTGGAGGCAGAAGCACCAAAGCCGAAGCGACGCCGGACGCCGGTGAAGCCGGCCGAGGCCGAGGCCACGCCGGCCGCCGAGGAGGCGCCGAAGCCCAAGCGCCGCCGGACGCCGGTGAAGCCGGCCGAGGCCGAGGCCACGCCGGCCGCCGAGGAGGCGCCGAAGCCCAAGCGCCGCCGGACGCCCGCGAAGCCGGCGGCCGCCGAGGGCGACGCCGAGGAGGCGCCGAAGCCGAAGCGACGGACGGCGGCGAAGAAGGCCGAGGACGCCGCGGCGGTCGAGGAGAAGCCGAAGCGCAAGCGCGCGCCCGCCAAGAAGGCCGCTCCCGCCGCCGACGAGGCGCCGAAGCCCAAGCGCCGCCGGACGGTCAAGGCGGCCGAGGCCCCGGAGCAGCTGTCGCTCGACGGCGCCACCGCCCCGGCCGACGACGAGGCGCCGAAGCCGCGCCGCCGCACCACGCGCCGCAAGGCGGACGCCGACGGCGAGGCCGAGCCGTCGCCGTCGTCCGATCAGCTCGACGCCGCGTAGCCGGCTCGTACGCTGACGGCGTGCCCGACGAACGCCCTGAGCCGGATCAGCGGCTCGCGCCCGCGGCGAGGACGATCTGGACGCTCGAGCTCGCCGGTGGCGGCGTGGTCGCGTTCGTCGTCACGCTGTTCCTGAGCCGGATCCTGCGCGATCACCACGAGGACGGCGCGCTGCACACGCTCGCCAGCCTCGCGCCATGGATCGTCCTGGTCGGCGCGATCCTCGTCGCGGCCACCGTCCCTACGCTGCGCCTGCGCCGCTGGCGCTGGCGTCTCGACGACGACGAGCTGGACCTGCGGCGGGGGATCGTCACCGAGATCCGCACGATCGTCCCGATCGCGCGGATCCAGCACGTCGACGTCCGGCGGTCGTTCTGGTCGCAGCTGTTCGGCGTCGCCGACGTCGTCGTGCACACGGCGGCGGGTACGACGGAGATCCCGACGCTGCCCGAGCACGACGCCGCGAGCGTCCGCGACCGGCTCGCCGGCCTGATCCGGACGCCCGATGACGAGTGACGGGCCCTACCGCCTGCACGTGGCGGCCGCGGTCGACGAGGCCCTGCGCGGCCTTCGCGACATCGCCGTCCCGCTGCTCATCGGGCTCGTCGCGGGCGGCACGCGCTCGTCGTTCTCGGCGCTCGCCTTCGGCCTGCTCGGCGCGGTCGCCGCGCTGGCGATCGGCATCGCCCGCTGGCACGCGACGACCTACACCGTCACCGACCGCGCCCTCCACTTCCGCTCCGGCGTGTTCTCGCCCGACGACACCGTCGTGCCGCTCGAGCGCATCCAGGCCGTCGACACGATCGCCGGCCCGGTCCAGCGCGTCTTCGGCGTCACCGGCCTGCACGTGCAGACGCCCGGCGGCGGCGAGGACGGCGACGTCATCCTCAGCGCGCTGTCGGCGTCCAACGCCGCCCACCTGCGCGCGGCGCTCGGCCATCCCGACCACGGCCTCGGCGCCGCCCGCCGCCGCCTGCGGATGCGCGCGCTCCTGCTCGCCGCGCTCACCGCCCCGCAGCTCACGATCCTGCTCCCGGTCGTCGGCGCGATCTTCGGCGCGCTCCAGAACGACCTGCTCGGCGCCGGCGAGGCCGAGGTCAAGCACATCAACTCGACCGGCGAGGTCGTCATGGTGGCCTTGGTCCTCCTGCTTTGCGCCTGGCTGCTGTCGTTCCTCGGCGCGATCGTGGCGTTCTCCGGCTTCGAGATCGAGCGCGTCGAGGACCGCCTCCGGATCCGCCGCGGCCTGCTGCAGCGCCGCGCGGTCTCGGTCCCGGTCGGCCGCGTCGACGGCGTCCAGATCGTCGAGAGCCCGCTGCGCCGCCCGTTCGGCCTGGTCACGCTACGCTTGGAGGTGACGAGCCTCGGCGGGCGCGAGACCGCCGCCCGGACCCTGTTCCCGCTGCTGCGCGCGGCGCAGGTCGACGCGTTCCTGTCCGCCGTGATCCCCGAGCTGGCCGGCCCGCTCCAGCTGCAGCAGCGCCCGCCGGCGCGAGCGCGGCGCCGCTACGTGACGGTCCCGCTCGTCGCCGCGCTGGCGGCGAGCGCCGTCCTCATCGCCCTGGTCCCCGAGGCCTGGCCGGTCGCGCTGGTCTTGGCGCTCGGCGCGGTCCTCAGCGGGCTCGACGCCTACGCCGCCGGCGGCCTGCGCCTCGCGCCCGAAGACGCGCGCGTCATCCTCCGGGCCCGGCGCCGCGGCTCGCGCGTGACGCTGATCGCCCGCCGCCGCCGGCTGCAGGAGCTCGGCGTCTCACGCACGCCGCTCCAGCGCCGCGCGGACCTCGCGACCGTCTCGATCGCCATCGCGCGCGGCACCCGGATCGGCGTCCGCCACGTCGAGCGGCCGCTGGCCGCGCGGGTGCTCGCGCAGCTCGCCCCTGGCTAGGCGTACACCCCGCCGGCGCTGAGGCTCACGTGGCGCGAGCCCGCGGTCAGCGTCCCCTTCACGAGGAACGGGAGCTTCGCGGAGCGCAGGCGCAGGATCCCGGGCTTGAAGGCGACGTGGACGGTCTGCGTCCCGGCCGGCAGGCCCGACACCTTCAGGAACGTCTTGGCGCCCGGGACGAGCGAGACCTTCAACTTGCCGCGCGACAGCGCCGTGCGCGCGCCCTTCAACGTGTAGGTCTTCTTGCCGACCTCGAGCGTGCCGATCGCGCGGCCGCGCAGCGCGGAGGGGATCGCCGCGACGACGTTCTTGGCGGCGTTGGCCGACACCGCGTCCAGCGGCTCGCCGTCGGCCTCGAACGCGGAGCCGAAGTCCAGCGAGGCCGCGCCCCGCTTCTGCGGGATTTCCGGGTAGAACGTCGCGTTCTGGCAGTCGGTCGCGGTCAGCGCGAACTGCGTGCTCGCGGGCGCGCCGGCCTTCGGCGTGACGGTCACGGTGATCGTGTGGTCGCCGACCGGCATGCGCTTGGAGGAGCCCGAGACGCCCTTCCACTCGAACGGCGCGGTCGGGTCCTCGCGCACGACGGTGCCGTCGAGGGCCCATTGGACCTTCGCGACGCCGGCCAGCGCCGCTGCGCTCCCGCGCACCGAGAAGTCGAAGAACAGGCGGTTGCGGGTCAGCAGCCCGCCGTAGGGATCGCGGGCGACCAGGTCGGTTCCGGCGATCGGGTGGTCGACCTCCACGCGAGGAGCCTGGAGGTGGCAGTCGGTCGGCGCGGTGGCGGCGGACGCCGCGGCGGGGAGCGCCAGCGCGGCGGCGCTGACGGCGAGCAGGGGGAGGTGGGAAAGGCGGCGCATGACCCTAAGAACGTAGCCGGACGGCGAAGGTGACGCTCAGGCCGCGGCGTGCACGCCCGCCAGCGCCTCGACAGCGCGGTCCACATCCTCGACGGTGTTGTCCAGGTGGGTCGCGAGCCGCAGGCGCCCGGCACCGAGCGCGCGCTGCGGATCGGCAGCCGGCGTGCCGACCTCCTCCTCGAGCCGCGCGATCTGGTGGCTGACCGCCGGCTGCGTGCAGTGCAGCTCGCGCGCCGCGGTCGGGAAGCTGCCCTGCCGCGCGACCTCGCGCAGGACCCGCAGGCGCCGGACGTCGAGCATCAGGCGCCGGGCCGGCCCAGGTGGACCTCGCCGGCGTTGAGCGCCACGACGCCGGCGTCGCCATCCAACGCCACCAACAACCGCCCCTCGCCGTCCACGCCGTCGGCGACGCCCGTCCCGCCCGCCCACGACACCTCGCGGCCGACCAGCGCGTCCCGCGCGCGCCAGGCGTCCAGGACCGCGCCGGGCCCGGCGCCCAGCCAGCGGTCCAGCGCCAGGACCAAGGACGACAAGAACGGCTCGACCGCCGTCGGCGGCCGGCCCAGCGATCCCGCGCGCGCCCGCACCTCGTCGGGCAGCAGCGCCACGTCGACCGCCACGTTGACGCCGATCCCCAGCACCGCCCAGCCCTCGTGCGGCCGGCCCTCGGCCAGGATCCCCGCGACCTTGCGCCCGTCGAGCAGGACGTCGTTGGGCCACTTGATCGACGCCTCGGGGCCGCAGGTCTCCGCCACCGCGACCGCCGCGACGAGCGTCAGCAGCTCCGGCGGGTCGCGCAAGACCATCGACATGGTCACCGCCGCGCCGACCTGCGTCTGCCACGCGCGCCCCTGGCGCCCGCGGCCCGCGGTCTGCGCGGCCGCGGTCACCAGCGCGCCGTGCGGCGCCCCCGCCTGCGCCAGCTCCCGCGCGCGGTCGTTGGTCGAGCCCACCGTCCGCAGGTGCAGGCGCGGCAGCCCGAGCATCAGCGCGGCCGGATCCGCAGCTCGTCGTCGCGCGACAGGCCCAGCACGTCGCGCGCCGACCCGCGGTTGACCGCCAGCGCCAGCGTCCGGTAGGCGTCCTCGTACAGCAGCAGCTCGCCGGGCGCGACGTCCGCGAACGTCGTCGCGTACACGCCCGTCCGCCCGTTGACGGCCACGCCGTGGCCCAGCCGGAAGCCGGACTCCGTCAGCTCGGCGTGCTCGACGTCGAGCATCACGTTCCCGAAGCGGTCGAACCCGACCGCGTGGGCGAACAGCTCGCCGGCGTCGGCGTCCAGGAACGCCAGCGGCATGTCGGCGCGCACGATCTCGTCGGCGTCGATCGGGTCGCCGGCCTCGGCCAGCTCGGCGCCGGCGGCCAGCGCCGCGGCGACCGGCGCGAACAGGTCGCGGCCGTGGAAGGTGGCCGACACGGGCTCGAGCCGGTGCGGCGAGCGCGTCACGTCCACGACCTCGGCGATCCCGCCGAAGCGCTGCGCGGCCAGGGACAGCAGCCCGTTGTCGGGCCCGACCAGGAGCCGGTCCTCGTCGGTCGTCCTCAACGCGATCGCGCGCCGCGCGGTCCCGACGCCCGGGTCGACCACGGCCAGGTGCACGCCCGGCGCGCAGAACGGCAGCGAGCGGCGCAGGACCATCGCGGCCGTGCGCACGTCGTGGCGCTCCAGGCCGTGGGTGAGGTCGACGATCCGCGCGTCCGGCGCGATCCGCGTCATCACCGCGTGGCAGACGCCGACGAAGTCGTCTTCGAGGCCGTAGTCGGACAGGAACGTGATCGGGCGCGCCATACCGGGGGTGAGGCTAGCGGCGCCGCGCGCCGGGTAGCGCCCGGGCATGCGGGACGCAGACGAGACCCGGCCGGACCCCGACGTCCCGACCGGCCTTCCGCCCGACCAGCCCGAGGAGCAGCCGCTCGGCGTCCCCGAGGCCGACCCCGAAGGCGACAAGACCGACCCCGGCCCGGAGGCGATGCCCGGCATTCCGGACGACGGGGAGCCCCCCGCGGCGAGCTGACCGGTCGTCGGCTCAGCCGGCCCGCGCGGCCACCGCCGCGACGAGCGCGTCCACGAGGCCGCCGGGCGTGTGCTCGGCCGCCTCGACGTCCGGCTCCAGACCGAGCGCGCGCAACGCCTCGGTCGTGATCGGGCCGATCGAGGCGAGGCGTAGGCCGGACGCGCGGACCTCGTCGGCGCCGCCGGCGGCCTCCAGGAAGAAGCGCGCGGAGGACGCCGAGGTGAACGTCGCCCAGTCGGCGTCCAGCGCGCTGGCGCGCGTCCCGGCGTCCAGCGGCTCGGCGACCGTCACATAGGGCTCGATCACGTCGACCCGGACGCCCTGGGCGTCGAGCGCGTTGCGGACGATGTCGCGGCCGCCGCGCGCGCGGACGATCAGCGCGGACGCCACGTCGTCGCGCCCCGCGACCAGCTCGGCCAGCGACTCGCCGACGGCCTTGCGCGGGATCAGGTCGGGCTCGACGCCGTGGCCGCGCAGCGCGTCCGCGGTGCCCGGGCCGATCACCGCGACGCGCCGGCCGGCCAGCGCGCGCGCGTCGCGGCCGTCCGCGCGCAGCTGCGCGAAGAACCGCGCGACGCCGTTGGGCGACGACAGCACGACCAGGTCATAGTCATTGAGATCCGGGATCGCGAAGTCCAGCGGCTCCGGGACGATCGTGGCCGCCTCGATGACGCGCGCGCCGAGGTCGCGCAGCGCGCGCGCCAGCGCGGACGCCTGCGCGCGCGGGCGCGTGACGACCACGCTGACGCTCTCCAGCGGGCCGCGGCCCAGCCACGCCAGCTCCTCGCCCAGCGCGGCGACCGGCCCGACGATCGTCACCGACGGCGGCTTGATCGCGGCGGCGTCGGCCAGCGCGGCGATCGTCTCCAGCGTGCCGTGCACCGCGCGCTGGTCGGGCAGCGTGCCGCGCTCGACGATCGCGACCGGCTCGGTGGCCGGGCGGCCGCCGAGGACGAGCTGCTCGGCGATCCGCGGCAGCGCGCGCACGCCCATGTAGAACACCAACGTCCCGGGGAAGGCGGCCAGCGCCGGCCAATCGATCTGTGACCCGTCCCCGCCGCCCGCCCCCGCCGCCTTGGCCGGGTCCTCGTGGCCGGTGACGAACGCGACCGCCGACGCCATCCCGCGCTGCGTGACCGGGATGCCGGCGTAGGCGGGGCCGGCGATGCCGGCGGTGACGCCCGGGACGACCTCGAAGGCGATGCCGTGCTCGCGGCACAGCAGCGCCTCTTCGCCACCGCGGCCGAAGACGAACGGGTCGCCGCCCTTGACGCGGACCACGAGCTTGCCCTCCTGCGCGTGCAGGAGCAGCAGCCGGTGCGTCTCTTCTTGGGGCACCTGCTCGCCGCCGCCGACCTTGCCGACGTCGATCAGCGCTGCGTCCTCGCGCGCGCCGTCCAGCGCGGTCGCCGGGATCAGCTTGTCGTACAGGATGACGTCGGCGGCCGCGATGGCCTCCAGCGCGCGCGCCGTCATCAGCCCCGGGTCGCCGGGGCCGGCGCCGACGAGGATGACGCGGCCGGTGTCGCGGTGCGTCATGACGTGGCCTCCGCGATCGCCGTCGCGCGCGCGAGCAGGTCGCGCGCGCCCATCGATTCCAGGCGCTCGACGATCAGGGCGGCGGCGTCCGGGCCGACCACGCTGTCGCGCAGCCACGCGCTGCCGTCGGGCAGGCCGACGAAGGCGTGCAGGGCGACCCCATCATGATGGACGCCCACCGGCGTGTCGCACGTGGCGTCCAAGGCCTCGACGACGTGCCGCTCCGCGCGCAGCGCCGCGTCGGCGACGTCGTCGACAAGGGCCGCCGGGATCTCCCGACCCTCGACCGCGAGCGCGCCCTGGCCGGGCGCCGGCACGAACACCGTCGGGTCCAGCAGCGCGCCGATCTCGGCCTCCAGGCCCAGGCGGCGCAGCCCGGCGGCGGCGAGGACCGCCGCGTCGCACCGCCCCTCGTGCAGCTTGCGCAGCCGCGTGTCGACGTTGCCGCGCAGGTCGACGACCTCGAGGTCGTCGCGCACGGCCAGCAGCTGGGCGCGGCGGCGCAGCGACGCGGTGCCGACGCGCGCGCCCGGCGGCAGGTCGTCCAGCGACGCGGCCCCGACCAGCGCGTCGCGCGCGTCCTCGCGCGCGAGCACCGCGGCCAGCGCCATGCCCGGCCGCAGCAGCGACTGCGCTGGAACGTCCTTGGCGGAGTGGACGGCGAGGTCGATGCTCCCGCGCTCCAGCGCGTCCTCGATCGTGTCGATCCAGCGGGCCTTGTCGCCGGCGATCCCGCGGTCGCCCGCGGTCGTGATCTCGACGATCTCGACGTCGCCGCCCAGCGCGTCGGCGACCGCGTGCGCCTGGACGAGCGCGAGCTGGCTGGCGCGCGTCCCGAGCCTCACCGCGCGGGTCCGGCACCGCGGCGGCGCAGCGGGCGCACCTCGGCCTCGCCGGCCTCGTCGCCGGCGTCCGACGACGTCTCGGACACGCCGTCGCTCAGCCCGAAGAGCTCCCGGGCGATCTGGAGGCGGCCGTGGCTCGCGTCGCGGTCGACGGACTTCAGGCGGATCGTCGGCTCGTGCAGCAGGCGCTGCATCACCGACTTGGCCAGCGCCTCGATCCGGGCGCGGTCGCGCGCGGACGCGCTCTCCCAGCGGCCGGCGTTCTCGGCGAGGACCTGCTCGACGATCGCGTCGCCGTGCTCGCGCAGGGCGCTGATCGTCGGCATGACGTCGAGCTGGCCCATCCAGCGGGCGAAGCGCTGGATCTCGTCCTCGACGACCTCCTCGGCCTGCACGCGCTCGGCCTCGCGGACGGAGCGGTTGCGCGCGACGACGGACTGGAGGTCGTCGATGTCGTAGAGGGTGACGCCGTCGAGCTCGGCGCACTGCGGGTCGATGTCGCGCGGGACGGCGAGGTCGATCAGCAGCAGCGGCGCGCCCTGGCGGTCGCGCATGACCAGCGCCAGCTCGTCGACGCCGATCAGCGGGTGCGGCGACGACGTCGAGGAGACGACGATGTCGGCCTCGGTGAGGCGGTCCGGCAGGTCGTGCAGCGAGGACACCGTGCCGCCGAAGCGGTCGGCGATCGAGCGCGCCCGGTCGGCGTGGCGGTTGGCGACGAAGATTGTCCGGACGCCCTGCGCGGCGAGCGCCTGGGCGGTCAGCTCGCTCGTCTCGCCGGCGCCGATGAGGACCACGTTGAGGGTCGTGAGCTCCGGGTGGGCGGGACTCGCGATCTCGCGTGCGAGGCCGACGGCGACCGAGGACACGCTCGCGCGGCCCTCGCCGAGTGCGGTCTCCGAGCGCACGCGCTTGCCGGTCTGCAGCGCGGCGGTGAACAGGCGGTTGGTCAGCGGGCCGGTCGTCTGGGCCTCCAGCGCGGCCTCGTAGGCGCGCTTGGCCTGGCCCTGGATCTCGGCCTCGCCGACGATCATCGACTCCAGGCCCGAGACGACGCGGTAGAGCTGGCGCGCGGCGTCGCAGTTGCGCGGCGCGTACATCGCGTCGGTCAGCTCGGTCGGGCGCGTGTCGGCCCTCGCGGCCAGGCGCGACAGCAGCTCGGTCTCGGCGTGGACGGGGTCGCCGACGAGGTAGATCTCGGTCCGGTTGCAGGTGGAGATCGCGACGGCCTCGCGGATCGCGTCGGTGTCGACCAGCTCGCGGCACAGGCTCTGCGCCTCCTTGGTCGTCAGCGCCAGGCGCTCGCGGACCGCGACCGGCGCGGTCTTGTGCGAGATCCCCAAGCAGAGCAGCTCGCCGCCGCCGCTCACGCCGGCGTCCCTTCACGCTCGCGTTCGGCGGCATCGTCCTCGGCGTCGAAGCGCCGGTCGACGAGGTCGCTGATCTCCGCCACGTCGCGCTGCACGTTGATCAACTTGTAGGCCATGATCCCGACGTAGATGACCAACAGCGCCAGGAACACCAGGTAGGCGGCCGCGACGTAGCCGGCGTTGTCGGGAAGGACGGTGGACTCGGCGAGGATCATCGGACCTGCAGTTCGGGAGCGGCGGAGCGGCGGGCGCGGACGCCGTCGTCGCCCGCGAGCTTGCGCTTGAGCGCGCGCAGCTGGGCGACGGTCGTCTTGTGCGCGATCTCGTACTGCCAGAGCAGTGCGTAGAGCAGCGTCATGCCGACGATGCACACCAGGAAGGCGAGCATCATCTTCCCGGGGAGGTTGTCGGCCGCGCTGAGCGTGCGGGGATGCACGAGCGAGGTGGCCGCGCGGACGGCCATGAAGTTCAGCGGCACGAAGGCGCCCGCGGTGATCGCGAACACCGACGCGTAGCGCGCCTGCTTCTCGCGGTCCTCGATCGAGAACCGCAGCGGCGTGTAGGTCGCGTAGAGCAGGAAGATGATCAGGAACGAGACCAGCGTCGGCTCGTCCCACACCCAGTAGTGGCCCCACGACGCCTTGGCCCAGATCGCGCCGGTCAGCAGGACGCCGACGCCGAGGATGACCGAGACGTGGATCGCGACGTAGGAGCGCAGGTCCCACTTCGCGTCGCCGGTGCGCAGGTGCGCGATCGCGCAGATCCCGCCGAAGACGAACCCGCACAGCGCGACGATCGCCATCGGCACGTGCAGGTAGAAGATCTTCTGGATGAAGCCCTGGTCGGCGTCCATCGGCGCGTAGAACGCGGCCAGGGCGTATCCGGCGATCAGGGTGATCACGGTCGCGACGGACAGCGTGCGGAGACGAGGGCCAGACATCGTTCGACGGGCTCAGTCCTCGAGGAGGAAGTCGAAGACGGCGTAAGCGAGGAGCCCGAAGACCAGATCATAGAGCCCGACGATGGTCAGCCAGCGCGTGGGAAGCGCGGCCGCGCCAGCCGCGGCGAAGGTGGGCGCGAGGAGCTTCGACGTCCCGATGACCACGGGCAGCAGCAGCGGCAGCGCGATCAGGGGCACGATCAGGTCGCGCGCGCGGGTCTGGATGGCCAGCGCGCCGACGAGCGTGCCGACGATCGCGATCGCCAGATCGGCGAGCGCGAGCGTGATCAGGGTCTGGCCGAGCGCCGCGCCGGTCAGGTCCGGATCGAGCAGCATGAACGCGAACGCCGGGACCGCGACGACCTCCAGCAGGACCAGGAAGGCGAGCAGCGCCAGCGCCTTGGCGACGAGCATCGCGGTGCGGTCGACGGGCGCGAGCAGGAAGCCGTCGAAGCCGCCCTCCTCGTGGTCGGCGACGAACAGGCGGTTGATGCCGAGGATCGCGCTGAACAGGATCGTGATCGTCAGCACGCCGCCGGCCAGCGCGCCGTCGACGGCGTCCTCCTGCAGCGAGAAGTGGAAGACGACGAGCGTCGTGACGGAGAACAGCGCCATCGCGGGGACGACCTGGAACGTGCGCAGCTCGAGGCGCAGCTCCTTGGCGAGCAGGGCGGAGACGGCGCGCCACATCAGCCCGATTCCCGCCCCTCTTGGCCGAGGCGGCGGGACGGCTGCGGGCGGGATTCGGCGTACAGCGCCCCGATGCGCGCGGTGCTGACCTCGGCGGCCGGCGCGAGCAGCTGCTGGCGGCCGCCGCGCAGGCCGAGCGCCAGGTCGGCGCCCTTCAGGCCGCCGACCGGGTCGTGGCTGGTGACGACGCGCGTGCGTCCGGACGCGGCGCCGATCAGCGGGTCGACGAGCTCGGCGGCGTGCGGGTCGAGGTTCGCGGTCGGCTCGTCGAGGAGCAGCAGCTCGGGGTCGTGCAGGACCGCGCGGGCGACCGCGGCGCGCTGGACCATGCCGCGCGAGTAGGTGTGGACCGGGTCGTCGGCGCGCGTCAGCAGGCCGACGGCGTCGAGCAGCTCGTCGACGCGTCCGGCCGGCGCGCCGTGCAGCTTGGCGTGGAAGCGCAGGTTCTCGCGCGCGGTCAGGTCGCGGTACAGCAGCGACGCGTGGCCGAGGAAGCCGACGCGCCCGCGCACCGCCCAGCCGGCGTCGGGCAGCGCGTGGCCCAGGACGCGCGCGTCGCCGCCGTGCGGGCGCAGCAGCGTCGCGAGCACGCGCAGCAGCGTCGTCTTGCCGGCCCCGTTGGGGCCGAAGACGACGAGCGTCGCGCCGGCGGGAAGCGTCAGCGTGACGTCGTGCAGGGCCTCGCGGTCGCCGTAGCGGCGCGTCAGGCCCGCGAGCTCAATGGCTGGACTGTCCTCCATGCTCGCGCTGGAGCGTACGGACTGCGTGCTCCAGCACGGGTGCCACCACGGGGAAGAGCTGGTCGATCGCCTTCGGGCTGCCCGGGAAGTTGACGATCAGCGTGCGGTGCGCGATCCCGGAGACGCCGCGCGAGAGCATGCCCATCGGCGTGTGCTTGGCCGACTCGGCGCGCATCGCCTCCGCGATCCCGGGCGCTTCGCGCTCGATCACCGCGCGCGTGGCCTCGGGCGTGATGTCGTCGGGCGTGAAGCCGGTGCCGCCGGTGGTGAAGATCAGCGCGAAGCCGTCGTCGACGAAGTGGTGCAGCCGGTCCTCGATCAGGCCGAAGTCGTCGGGCACGACCTCCATCGCCTCGACGTCGGCGCCGGCCTGCTCGGCGAGGTGGGCGAGCAGCGGGCCGGACGCGTCCTCGTTGAGGCGGCGCGAGACGGACGTCGACACGGTCAGGACGCAGGTGCGCATGGGTCGATCCGCAGCGTAGTGCTCAACCCGCGGGCTGGGGCTCGGGCGCAGGCCTCGTGGTCCGCGCGGGCGCGCGCAGGCGCCACAGCGCGTCGAGCGCCAGCGCCGCGACGACGGGCAGCGTCGCCGGATAGGCCTTCGGGCCGGCGAGCAGCGCGGCCTCGGCGAGGAACAGGACGAGCGTGAGGAAGCCGACGCGCGAGGCGCCGCCGGGGCTGCGCGCCGCGATCGCGCCGGCGATGCCCGCGATCGCGAGGTCGCCGTAGCCCATGTGCACGTTGCCGACGACGGCCTCGCCGAACGACGGCAGGTGGCCGAGGCGGACCGAGTCCAGCGCGTCGGCGGCTGCGCCGACGGGGCCGAGCACGACGAGGATGACGTCGGTGAGCGCGAGCGTGGCGGCGCCGGCGGCGAGCGCGGTCGGGTGGCCGAGGCGCGGCATCAGGCTGCCGATCGCGACGCAGCTGAGGACGAGCAGCGCGAGCACCGCGACCTGGCCGACGAGCTCGTCGGACCACAGCAGCGCGGCGGCCAGGAGGCCGGTGACGATGGCCGGCCAGCCGCGGCGGCTGAGGTCCTTGGTCGCGAACGCGGCGAGCGCCGGCACGCCGACGGTCGCGATCTGCAGGACGAGCTGGGCGGCGTCGGGGTTCCGGGCCAGCAGCGCCACCATCGCGACGAAGATCGCGGGCGGCGCGAGCAGCGCGACCGCCCAGCGCCGCGAGCGCACGTCGGCCCTCGTGCGCGAGAACGCGGCGGAGGCCGCCGCGCCACGGCCGGACCCGCACAGGGTCACCGTGAGGCCCTGCGCGGTCGCCATGGTGGCGCACGCTGGAACGTCGACCCCGTGGAACAGCACGCTCACGCGGCTACCCCGAGCGGGCCCGAAGTCCTCAAACGTCGGGTGTCAGAGGTCGGTCAGGAGGCGTCGCGCCGCCAGGTGCCGCTGCGCCCGCCGGTCTTCTCGACCAGCTCGACGCGCTCGATAGCTACGCCTCGCTCCACACCCTTGACCATGTCGTACACGGTCAGCGCGGCGACAGCGGCCGCGGTCATCGCCTCCATCTCGACACCCGTCCGCGCGGTGACGCCCGCGGTGGCGGTGAGCGTGACGGTGCCGGCGTCCGCGTCGATCGCCGCGTCGACGTCGACGTGGTCGAGCCCGATCGGATGGCACAGCGGGATCAGCTCACCGGTCTTCTTGGCGGCCATCACGCCCGCGATTCGCGCGGTGCCGAGCACGTCGCCCTTCGGCGCATCCCCGGCCGCCACGACCCGCGCCGTCTCCGGCGTCATCCGCACGACCGCCCGCGCGACCGCCCGCCGCTCGGTGACGGGCTTGCCGCCGACGTCGACCATCCGCGCGTCGCCGTGCGCGTCGAGGTGGGTGAGGCGCGCGTCGTCGTCGGGCATCGGCGTCGCTACGCCGTCGCCGGCGTGTGCTGCTCGCGCGCCTTGGCGATCAGGTCCAGGACGGCGTGCTCGTCGCCGGCGCGCAGGAGCGCGATCGGGTCGGGTGACCCGTTGACGATCGACTCGAAGAACTCCTTGCGGTCCTGGTAGGTGGGCAGCGTGCCCTTCGCCCAGCCGCGGACGTCGTTGAGCATGACGGCCAGCCGCGCGTACTCCTCGCCGAACTGCTCGCCGATCTCGGCCTTCATGCGCTTGGCCAGCGCGGGGGAGGCGCCGGCGGTGGAGATCGCGATGGCCAGCGGCCCGGTGCGCAGGATCGCCGGCAGGATGAAGTTGCACAGCGGCGGGACGTCGACGATGTTCACCAACATCGCGCGGCGCTCGGCGTCGTTGAAGATCGCGATGTTGGTGTCGGTGTCGTCGGTGCAGGCGATCACCATGAACACGCCCTCGAGATCCTCGGCGCCGGCGTACTCGCGCCGCTCCCAGGCGATCGAGCCCTCGCGCGCCAGCGCTTCGAGCTCGGGGCCGACCGCGGGCGAGATGACGGTCACGTCGCCGTCGCAGGCCAGCAGGCCCTCGGTCTTCTCCAGGCCGAGCGCGCCGCCGCCGACGACCAGGCACTTGCGCCCGCGCAGCTTCAGGCACGCGATGTAGAAGGGCGTGTCCAGCATGTCGCGCACGCAGGTCTGGTCGCAGACCCCGCGCTTGAACTGGCAGACGCACTCCTTCCCTTCATAAGCGGCGGCAGGCATCCCAGACAGGGTAGACGGCCGTACCGTCTTCAGACATCACCGTGACGAACCCCACGCCCACCTACTTCAGCGACGATTCCCTGCTCCGGCGCGTCCATCGCGAGAAGGTCGTCGCCCTCTCCGGCCCGCGCGCGCTGCTGATGATGGCCGCGCATCCCGTCGCCTTCGAAGGCTTCTTCATGGCCACGGGCTCGCTCGACGACCCCTACCTGCGCCTGCGCCGGACCGCCGAGGTCATGGACGCGGTCGCGTGGGGCCCGCGCGCCGAGGCCGATCGCAAGACGCGGCGCGTGCGCGCCATGCATGCGCGCGCCAAGGGCGTCCTGCCGCGCGCGGCGGGCCCGTTCCCGGCCGGGACGCCGTGGGCCGCCGACGACCCGGAGCTGCTGCTGTGGATCGTCGCGTGCCTGGTCGACTCCGCCGTCCTGGTCTACGAGCGCTACGTCACCGGCCTCACCGACGGCGAGCGCGACGCCTACTGGCGCGACTACCGCGTGATCGGCCGGCTCTTCGGGCTGAAGGACGCCGACATGCCCGCGACGTGGGCCGGCTTCGAGGCCTACATGAACGACATGCTGCGGTCCGGCGACCTCGTCGTCACGCCGACGGCGCGCGCGGTCGGCATCGAGGTCGTCCTGCGCCCGCCGGTGCCGCTGAAGGTCCGGCCGCTCGTCGAGCTCGCCAACTTCATCACCGTCGGCCTGCTGCCGCGCGGCATCCGGCGCGGCTACGGCTTCTCGTGGGACCCGGCCCGCGCGATCGCCCTGCGCGGCGGCGCCGAGTACGCCAAGCGCGTGCTCGTCCCGCTGCTGCCGCGCGGCTGGCGCTACGTGCCGGGCGCGGTCGGCGCGGCGGCGGCCTGAGGCGCGCCCGGCGCCCACTGCATCAGCAGCAGCGCCCGCGTGTTGGCGCGCGCCTCGTAGAGGTGCGGCTCGTCGGCCGCGAACGTCGCGTAGTCGCCGCCGGCCAGCCCGACCTCGCGGCCGAGCGGCCCGACCTTCAGGCCGCCGCGCGTCACGAAGACGTGCTCGCGCGTGCCCGGCCCGTGGCCGCCGGCGTTGCGCGTCGAGCGCTTGGGCCATTGCGCCTCGTAGACCTCGACGGTCCCGCCGGGCGTGAAGCGCGCGATCAGCCGCAGGTCGTTGGCCGTGCCCGGGATGTCGGTGCCCTCGTCGTTGCGCACGACCGTCACGGGCGCGGGGTCGGCCGACGTGATGATGTCGCCCATCGGGATCTGCAGCGCGGCGGCCAGCGCCGACAGCGTCTCCAGCGTCGGGTTGCCGCGCCCGCCCTCCAGCGCGCTGAGCGTCGCCTTCGCGACGCCGCTGGCCCGCGCCAGGTCGGAGAGCGAGAGGCTGCGCTCGATGCGCAGGCGCCGCAGGTTGGTCCCGACGACCTTGACAATTTCGTTCGCCATAGCGAACGTGCATGCTAATGGAACGAACGACGTACCTGGACGGCGCCCGCCGCGCCTGGCCGCTCGCGGTGGCCGTCGGCGGCTTCGGGATCACCTACGGCGTGCTCGCGCGGCAGGCCGGCTTCACCGCGCTGGAGACGATCGTCTTCTCGATCGTGACCTTCGCCGGCTCCGCCCAGTTCGCCGCCGTCTCGATCGTCCACGACGGCGGGACCGCGGTCGCCGCGATCGTCGCCGCGCTGCTGCTCAACGCGCGCTACCTGCCGATCGGGCTGTCGGTCGCGCCGTGGCTGCCGGGGCGCCCGCTGTCGCGCGCGGCGCAGGGCCAGGTCGCGGTCGACGAGTCCTGGGCGGTCAGCCACCTCGGCGGCGGGCGCTACGACCCGCGCCTGCTCGTCGGCGCCGGCGCGACGATCTGGGCTGCGTGGGTGGTGTGCTCGACCGCGGGCGTCCTGGCCGGCTCGGCGCTCGGCGACCCCGAGACGCTGGGGCTCGACGCCGCGTTCCCGGCGCTGTTCCTCGCCCTGCTCGCCGGTCAGATCCGGGAGCGGCGGCTGCTGCTGGCGGCGCTGGCGGGCGCGGCGATCGCGCTGATCATGGTGCCGCTGACGCCGCCGGGCCTCCCGATCGTGGCGGCGTCGGTGGTCTGCCTGGCGGGCCTGAGGACGGCCCGGTGAGCACGACCTGGATCGTCGTCCTCGGCGCCGGCCTCGGGACGCTCGTGCTGAAGGGCCTGGCGCCCGCGGTCCTCGGCGGCCGCGCGCTGCCGCCGCGCCTGGTCGGCGCGATGGCGCTGCTGGCCCCGACGTTGCTGGCCGCGCTGATCGTCACCAACACGTTCGCGACCGGCCGCGACCTCGTCCTGGATCCGCGCGCCGCCGGGCTCGGCGCCGCGCTGGTCGCCGTGCTGCTCCGCGCGCCGGTCCTCGTGGTGATCTTCGTCGCGGCCGCGACCGCGGCGGGGCTCCGCGCCCTGGCCTGAGCCGAGGTGTAGGCGTAGGCGTCGCTTTCCCGGTGCAAAGCGATGCACTTCTTCCACGTCCGGCCCTGGGCTCGCCGCGCATCCCTACGTTGCGCCTCCTCGGGTCGGAGCGACGGGAGGCGCCAGTCCGAGCGTGCAGCGGTTCGGTGCTGCGGTGGCGAAAGCGCGGGGTGCGTTCGCCACCGCAGTTGCCGCTGGACTCGTGCCGTGATGCAGAAGTTCGACGGCCGTCTCCGGGCGCTCGCCCCCGCCTGAGCATCCGGGATCCTGCGGCCGAGCTTCCGCATCACGACGCTAGCGGCGCCGCAGCGTCTTCAGCGTGCGCGTCGCCACGGTGATCGCGGGCCCCGCGCCCTCCCGCAGCCCGCGCTCGCGGTCGGCGTCGCGCGTCGAGCGCAGGTGGGCGAGCGCCCGGACGGTCTTGCCGAGCGCGGCGTCGTAGGGGAACCACCAGAACGCCTTGCCCCGCGGCGGCTCCCACGTGACGACCTTCGGCTCGGCGCAGGTGCGCAGCGCGATCGCGCCGCGGGCGCGCCCGATCCCGGAGCCGCGCACGCCGCCCCACGGCAGCTGCGGCGCGCTGCGCGCGACGCGGTGGTCGTTCATCCACACCATGCCGACGCGCAGCTCGCGCGCGATCCGCGCGCCCTTGTAGCGGTCGGCGGTCCAGACCGACGCACCGAGCCCGAGCGGCGACGCGTTGGCGAGCGCGATCGCGTCCTCCTCGCGGTCGACGACCGCGACGCTGACGACCGGGCCGGGCGCCTCCTCGCGCGCGAGCCGGGCGGCGGCCGGCACGCCGGTCAGGACCGCGGGCGCGCAGAACGCGCCGGCCAGGCCGGGGACCTCGACCGGCCCGCCGCAGCGCAGCGTCGCGCCGGCCGCGACCGCGTCGTCGAGCAGCTCGACCACGCGCCCCAGGCGCTCGCCGCCGACCAGCGGGCCGACCTCGGTCTCGGGCGCGCGCGGGTCGCCGACGCGCAGGCCGCCCGCGCGCGCGACCAACCCCTCCAACAACTGGTCGGCCACCTCCCGCAGCACGTAGACGCGCTCGATCGACCCGCCGGACTGGCCGGCGTTGGCGAACGCGCCCCAGGCGATCCCGTCGATCGCGCGGGCGACGTTGGCGTCGGCGCAGACGATCGCGACGTCCGCGCCGCCCAGCTCGGCGACGACGCGCTTGATCCCGCGCGCGCACGCCTCCAGCACCTTGGCGCCCGCGACCGACGAGCCGGTGAAGCGCACCTGCGCGACCGGCGCGTCGACCAGCGCGCCGCCCGTGGCGGCGTGGCCGTGGACGACGCCGAGCAGCCCGGGCGGCAGGCCGGCGCGCGCGAAGACGCGGGCGATCCGCGCGCCGCTGAGCGCCGCGTGCGGCGACGGCTTGAGCACGACGCCGTTGCCGGCCATCAGCGCGACCGCGACGTCGCCCAGCGGCGTCGCGAACGGCTCGGCCGCGGGGCCGAGGACGGCGACGACGCCGAGCGGCTCGTAGCTCCAGCGCGCGCGGGTCAGCGGATGCAGCGCGCGCGACAGCCGGACGCGCTCGCCGGCCAGGATCCCCGGCCCGTGCTCGGCCAGCCACTGCAGCGTCTCGATCGCCGGCAGCAGCTCGCCGATCTCGACCTCGGTGCGCGGCCGGCCCTGCTCGCGGCTGATGAGGTCGACCAGCTCGTCGGCCTCGTCGATGACGGCCTGGGCGGCGCGCGCCATGTAGCGCGCGCGATCGGCGAGCCGCAGCTGCGCCCACAGGCCCTGGACCGCGGCGGCCTCGGCGACGGCGGCGCGCACGTCGCGCGCCGACGCGACCGCGACGGTCCCGAGCGCCTCACCGGTCGCGGGCGCGACCGCGCGCAGCGTCGGAGGCTCGGCGTCTGCGTCCTGCGCGTCGGCGGAGGTCATGTCCTAGTCCTTGCCGCGCGCCTTGCGCAGCGCGGCCAGGCGCTCGGCGAACGGCGCCTCCTGGCCGTCGGGCGCGTAGAAGCGGGTGCCCTCCAGGCCGGGCGGCATGACCTCCTGGCCGTTGACGTGGCCGGGGTGGTCGTGCGGGTAGTCGTAGCCCTCGTCGGCCAGCGGGCCGGAGCGCAGGTAGGCCGGCGGCGCCTGGGCGCCGTGGGTCCGGACGTGCGCCCGCGCCGCGCCGAGCGCCTTGTAGGAGGCGTTGGACTTCGGCGCCATCGCGAGGTAGACCGCGCACTGGGCCAGCGCGTGCGCGCCCTCGGGCAGGCCGACCAGCTCGACGGCGCTCGCCGTGGCGGTCGCGACCGTCAGCGCGCGCGGGTCGGCGTTGCCGATGTCCTCGCTGGCCAGGATCACCATGCGCCGGACGATGAACCGCGGATCCTCGCCGCCCTCGAGCATCACCGCGAGGTAGTACAGCGACGCGTCGACGTCGCTGGCGCGCGTGGCCTTGATCCACGACGAGATCAGGTCGTAGTGCTGGTCGCCCTGGCGGTCGTAGCGGACGGCCTTGCGCTGCAGCGCGCTCTCGGCCCCGGCCAGGGCGACGGTGGGCGGGTGGGGGCCGTCGCCCGCCGTCTCGGCCGCCAGCTCCAGCGCGCCGAGCGCGCTCCGGGCGTCCCCGCCGCTGCGCTGCGCCAGGAACGCCACCGCGTCGTCGTCGACGACGACGTCGCCCAGCTCGCCGCGCTCGATCGCGCGGCGCAGCAGCGTCTCGACGTGCTCGCTGGTCAGCGCGCGCAGCTCGAGCACCTGCGACCGCGACAACAACGCCGAGTTGACCGAGAAGTACGGGTTCTCGGTCGTCGCCCCGATGAGCGTGACCAGGCCCTCCTCGACCGCGGGCAGCAGCGCGTCCTGCTGGGCCTTGTTGAAGCGGTGGATCTCGTCGAGGAACAGGACGGTGGCGCGGGGGGTGGGATGCGATCGCCGCTGGCGGGCCCGTGCGATCACCTGCGTGACCTCGGCCTTGCCCGCCTGGACCGCGCTCAGCTCCTCGAACGCCGCGTCGGCGCTGGTCGCCACGATCCGCGCCAGCGTCGTCTTGCCGGTCCCGGGTGGGCCGTGCAGGATCATCGAGAACGGCCGGCCGTGCTCGATCGCGACGCGCAGCGACGAGCCGTCGCCGAGCACATGCTCCTGGCCGACGAGCTCGGCCAGCGTGCGCGGGCGCATGCGCGCGGGCAGCGGCGCGCCCGGCTCGACCGTGGGCGCGCCGTCGCTCGTCGAGGGCTCGGGCGCTTCGTCGCCGAAGGAGAACAGCTGGTCAGACACTGCCCTCCAGGATCGCAGGGTCGGCGGCGCGCGCCGCCGACCCCGAGTCGACTACGGCTGGGGCGCGATCCCTCCGGCCGGTGGCAGCACCGCCGATTCGCCGACTTCCGGCGCCTGCGCGGCGCCCACGCGGGACGACGCATCCATGATCGCCAGGTAGGACAGCGCGGCGGCCGCGGCGCCGAGGATCGGGCCGATCACGTACAGCCAGCCGTCGGTCCAGGTGCCGGACACGAGCGCCGGGCCGAACCAGCGCGCCGGGTTGAACGCGCCGCCGGTCGCCGGGCCGAAGATCAGGACCGCGAGGCCGAGCGCGCCGCCGATCGCCCACGGCGCGACGCCCTTGGGCGCGTCCGGGTTGACCGCCGTGCCCATCACGGCCCACACCAGGATGAACGCGCCGATCGCCTCGGCCAGCAGCGCCAGCCACACGCTGCCGCCGTGCAGGTAGCGCGGCGAGACCGTGGCGGCCCCGTAGTTCAGGAGTTCCCCGCGCGCGGAGAAGAACGCGCGCGCCAGCAGGGCGCCGCACACGCCGCCGGCGAGCTGCGCGCCGAGGTAGCCCGTCGCGTCGCGCGGCGAGATCTTGCGGATCGTGAGCAGCGCGACCGTGACGGCCGGGTTGACGTGGCACCCTGACAGCGAGCCGATCGCGCCGACCAGCGCCATCAGCGCGAGCGCGTGGACCAGGCCGATCGTCAGCAGGTTCACGGACGGCGAGGACTGCGAGATGAAGCCGCAGATCGCCAGGACGAGGATCAGCGTGCCGACGAACTCGGCGAGGTAGGCGGGAGTGCCCTTGTCGGGCGGGTAGGCGGTGTCGGGCATGGTCGCGATCCTCCACTCCGGAAGGGTGAGCGTCCATCGCCCGGCGAGAGTGAACGGCGCCCGCGTTAGGGTCAGGGCATGGGTGCCGATCTCGAGGGGCGCGCCGTCGCGCTCCTGCAGCAGCTCATCCGCCACAACACGGTCAACCCGCCCGGGGACGAGCGCACGCTGCAGGAGGAGCTGGCCCAGCCGTTCCGCGCCGCCGGCTTCGAGGTGACGCTCGTCGGCCGCACGCCGGAGCGGCCGAACCTCGTCGCGCGCCTGCGCGGCGCCGCCGACGGGCCGGTCCTCGGGCTGCTGTCGCACGTCGACACGGTCCTGGCCGATCCGTCGGAGTGGGCGCGCGACCCGTGGTCGGGCGACCTCGTCGACGGCGAGGTCTGGGGCCGCGGCGCGCAGGACATGAAGTCCCAGACGGCCGCCGAGGCGGCGGCCGCGCTGGTGCTGGCCGAGTCCGGCTGGCGGCCGGCGCGCGGCGACCTGCTGGTGATCGTCGTCGTCGACGAGGAGACCGGCGGCGAGGAGGGCGCGATCTGGCTGACCGAGAACCACCCGGAGCTCGTCCGCTGCGACTACCTGCTCAACGAGGGTGCCGGAACGGTGATCCCGCACGGCGACGAGCGGCTCTACGGCGTGTGCACGGCTGAGAAGGGCGTCTTCCGGATGGCGCTGACGACGCGCGGCGCGGCCGGCCACGCGTCGATGCCCAACGTCGCCGACAACGCGCTGCCCAAGCTCGCGCCGATCATCGAGGCGCTCGCGACGCGCCGGCCCGGCCACGACCTGACCGAGGCGCCGCAGGCGCTGATGGCCGCGTTGGGGGTCGACGGGCTCGAGGCGCTCGCGGCGGTCAACCCGGCGCTGGCGGCGTTCGCCGAGCCGATGATCTCCGTGACGTTCGCGCCGACGATGATCACCGCCAGCGAGAAGATCAACGTCATCCCGGCCAAGGCCACGCTGAAGGTCGACTGCCGCGTCCCGCCGGGCCACGGCCGCGAGACCGCCGAGGCGCGCCTGCGCGAGGTGCTCGCCGGCCACGACGGCTTCGAGCTGTCGTTCCTGGAGCAGGTCGTCGGCAACGGCTCGCCGACCGAGTCCCCGCTCATGGACGCGATCCGCAACTGGGTCGGGACCGAGGACCCGGGCGGGCGCGTCGTGCCGACGATGCTGCCGGCCTACACGGACTCGCGCGCGTTCCGCGACGCGTTCGCCGAGTGCGTGGCCTACGGCTTCTTCCCGCAGCGCGAGATGTCCTTGGTCGAGATGTGGCCCCTGGTGCACGGCAAGGACGAGCGGATCAAGGCGGCCGACGTCGGGTTCGCCGCGCGCGCCTACACGGCGATCGCGCGGGAGCTGCTCGGATGACCGTCGCCGACCCGGAGCCGCTGCGCCTCGGCGGCATGGCGCTGCGCAACGGGCTGCTCGTGCACGGCCCGACGATGTGGGCCGCCTCGGTGCGCGCGCCCGACGGGTCGATCGCGACCGCGTCCGGCCGCAAGCCGCGGGTGGGCGGGCCGGTCGAGGCGGTGCCGGGCGCGCGCGGCGTCCTGCGCCTCGGCGAGGCCATGGCGGTCATCCCGCTGGTCAAGCGCGCGCTGCCGGCGGCGCGGCTGCCGTGGCAGGACGCGCGCGTCGTGGGATCGGCGGTCGCGGTCATGGCCGGCGGCGCGCTGCTCAAGCGCCGGCGCGGCGGCGGCGGGGTCGCGGCCGAGGCCGCGCTCGCGGGGCTGTCGCTGCTGCCGTCGTTCCTCGCGCTGCGCGGCGGTGAGCTGGCCGCCTACCACGGCGTCGAGCACAAGGCGATCGGCGCCTACGAGTCCGGGGCCGGCGACGCGCGTGACGCGACCAAGGAGCACGACCGCTGCGGCTCGCACCTGATGGCGCCGCTGCTGGCCTCCAACGTCGCCGGGGCGGCGTTGTTGAAGAAGGTCGTCGCCAAGCCGGGCCCGGTGTCCGGCGCCGCCGTGTCGCTGGCCTCGATCGGCATCGCCGTCGAGGTCTTCGCCTGGTCCGAGCGCCACGACGGCTCCCGCACGACCCACCTCCTCCGCCGCCCCGGCCACGAGCTCCAACGCCTCCTCGGCACCCGCGAGCCGACCGAGGACCAGCTCGACGTCGGCCGCGCCGCGCTGGCCGAGATCCTGCGCGCCGAGGGGCGCTAGCGAGCATGCTGCGCGCCGCGCAGTTGGCCGCGGCCGTCGCGGCGTCGATGACGGCGGCGACCGCCTCCGCCGCCACCGTGCACCTGCGCGGGACCGCGTACGAGTTCAACAACACCAAGTTGAAGCTGGGCGGTGCGCAGATCCGGGTCGCCGAGGATCCGACGCTGGGCGCGACGGCGGCCGCGGACGGCACGTACGACCTGAAGGTCCCGAGCGGGCGGAGCGTCACGCCGTACGTCAACGCGGCGGGGCACCACACGATCTACCTCCAGACGTTCACGACGGTCGCGGGGCGCGATCTCGAGCGGGTGAACTTCCAGACGCCGAGCGATGCGATCTACGGCGCGCTCGCGGCGCTGCTGCAGGTGCCGGTCGGCGCGGACGGCAACCCGGTGCAGTGCGCGATCGTCTCGACGTTCTCCACGCGCGACGTGCGCGACCTCGACTACGACGCGTTCGTCGGCTACGGCGCCCACGGCGTCGCGGGCGCGACGGCGAGCGCGACGCCCGCGCTGCCGGCACCCGTCTACTTCAACAAGGACGTCATCCCGGACCGGTCGCAGCCGATGTCGTCGGCCGACGGCGGCGTGATCTGGCCCGTCGTGCCCGCGGGCAGGTACACCATCAAGGCAAGCCACCCGACGTCCGCGTTCGCGCCGTTCACCGCGACCTGCGCGCCCGGGCGCGTCGTCAACGCCAACCCGCCGTGGGGCGTGCATCAGCTCGGCCTGACCAACCCCACCAAGTACTCCGCGGGCTGGGACGGGCCGCGGCCGCGGACGCTGAAGCTCACCAGGCTGCCGCCGCGGGCGACCGTCGTCGCGACGTGCGCCGGCCGCGGCTGCCCGTTCACGTCGCGCACGCTCGCGCGCGAGAGCGCCCACCGCACGCTCGACCTGCGCGCGAAGCTCGGCCGCCGCCTGCGTGCCGGCCAGACGCTCGGCGTGACGGTCACCGCGCACGCCTACGACGGCGTCCGCCTCTCCTGGCGCCTGCGCACCGCGGGCGCCGCGACGACGATCACGGCGACCCTCCCGCTGGGCGGCTAGCGGCGGCGTGCGGAGGCACGCGGCGATCACCCCCAACACAGGGGATTGCCACTTGGCGCGCCTGGGCGCCAGACTGTGCTCCAGCAGGCGCCCTTCCGTCCGTCCGTCACGATGCCCGGTCACCCCACCGCCCAGCGTCTCGCCGTGCCCACGCTCCTGCTCTCGCTGGCCTGCGGCGCGGCGACCGCCTTCGCTGCCACCGCCCAGCAGCCGCCGACCGCCCTCGTGACGCTGGGCGGCGAGCAGCTGACCCACCCCTCGAAGGCCGCGCGCGTCATCCAGGAGCGCTCCGCCGAGGGCGGCCACACGATGATGCTCAGCGCCCGCGCCGCGCTGACGGGCGACGCGACGCTCGGCGCGCCCGCCGACCACCTGGCCCTGCGCGTCCGCGCCAAGCGCTGCGGCGGCGCACCCGTGCTGCGCGTCAGCGTCGACCACAAGCTCATCCTCAACCGCCGGATCGCCTTCACGCGCTACCGGACGCTGGCGATCAGGCGCGCGCTCGCCGCCGGGCCGCACCGCGTCACGATCTCGATGAGCCACGCGCTCGCGCGCCGCGGCTGCAAGCGCCGGCTCTACGTCGACACGGTGGCGCTGACGACGACCGCCCGGATCGCGCCCGGCGACGGGTCCTCCACCGACCCCGGGACGATCGGCGGCGCGCTCACGACGCCCGGCACGGGGACGACCACGCCCGGCGGCGCGACGACCACGACCGGCACCACGCCCACCGGCACCGGCGGCGGCGCCACGCCCGGCGGCGGCACCCTGCGCTGGCCGGCCCCGGCGCTGGTGGCGCCGACCACGATCGCCGTCGCCGACGGCGACCAGTGGTACACGCTCGACAACGCCCGCGACTACATCATCAAGCTGCCCTCCTACACGCACAACGGCAGCCTCGGGATCGAGGGCGGGCGCAACGTCGTGGTGATGGGCGGCCACATCAAGCTGCCGGCCAACTCGGGCGAGGACGCGGCGCTGCAGCTGCGCAGCAACGCCGGCACGGTGCACGTCGAGGGGCTGTGGATCGACGGCTCGACCGGCTACACCGCGGACGCGATCCGGATCTCGGCGCCCGCGGCCACCGTCCAGCTCGAGAACGTGCGCGCCTCGAGCCTGCGCGGCTCGGCCGCCGGCAGCCACACCGACGTGGTCCAGCCCTACGGCGGCGTCAAGGATCTCCGGGTCGACCACCTCAGCGCCGACTCCAACTACCAGGGGATCTTCGCCAAGCCCGACCTCGGCCCGATCGGGACGATGGAGCTCAGCAACGTCGACCTCGCCTACGACGACGTGGGCGCCGCCGACGGCGGCTACCTGCTGTGGCTGAGCAACGGCTGCAGCGCGCCGGTCACCACGCTGAGCAACGTGTACGTGAAGCCCAGCGCGAGCAAGCTCCTGGGCACGAGCGTGTGGCCCAACGTCTACGACGCCGGCTGCCCGGCGAAGGTCACCGGCAACACGGCCTCGTGGCCGAAGCTGCCGGTCACCGGTTCGGTCACCGGCGGCACGCCGCCGGGCGGCCCGTTCGTGTCCTCGGCCGCGGCCGGCGCCGTCTACACGTCGCCGGGCTACCGCTGAGCTAGGCCGCGCCGGCCGGCGCGGCGGTGGCAGGCGACGCGGCCGAGGCGCGCGCGCCTTCCAGCACGGCGTCGCACAGCCCGTGCCAGCCCGCGCAGATCTCGTCGACCGACATCTCGCGCAGGTCGCGCTGGTACAGGAACGGCTCTGCGGCCAGCGGGCCGAGGAGCGCGTCGACGAGGTACTCGTGGTTGGGCGACTCGCCGCACGCCTGGCGCAGCAGCAGCGAGACGTGGGTCCGGTAGAAGGCGTAGACCGGATGGCCGTAGCGCCGGCCGCCGCCCAGCAGCTCGGTGGCCTGGATGTAGCTGGCGTGCCGCTCCAGGAACCGCAGCAGTCCGTCGCCGAAGGCGTGCAGCCGGACGTCGGGCGCCGCACCCGGACCCAGCGGCGCCGCGCCGCGGATCAGCGCGTCCTGGAAGTCCTGCTCGGGCTCGGAGATCAGGGCCCGCAGCAGCGAGGAGCGGTCGCCGAAGCGCCGGTACAGCGTGCCCTTGCCGACGCCGGCCTCGGCGGCCACGTCGTCCATCGACATGCAGTCGATGCCGACCCGCTCGATCAGCCGCGCGGCCGCGCAGAGGATGCGCTCGCGGTTGCGTCGCGCGTCGGCCCGCTCCCGCTCCGCCGGCGCGGGGTCCGACATCGGCAGCTCGAACTTGGGGACCACATGGAGCACACTAAACCGCCTGGGAGTCCCGGGCTCCCACCCGTGCGGCCAGCACGCCGAGGAGCTCCTCGAGCGCGTCGCGCAGATCGTCGTCGAGCAGACGGCCGTCGTCGCGGAAGGCGCCGGTGGCCTGGCCGACCGGCAGCTCGCCGTCCAGCACGTCGGCGCCGACGATGCCGAGGACCTTCTTGGTCTCGGCCTGCGCCCACACCGCGCCGAAGAGGCCGGTGGACGCGCCGACGACGGCGGTGGGCTTGCCCTTGAAGCTGTTGTCGGGGAACGGGCGCGAGGCCCAGTCCAGCGCGTTCTTCAGCGCGCCGGGGATCGACCCGTTGAACTCGGGGGTCGAGATCAGCACGCCGTCGGCCTGCGCGATCGCGTCGCGCAGCCGCCCGACGGCCTCGGTCTCGGTCTCGGCGGTGTCGAGGTCGGCGTCGTAGGGCGGCAGGTCCCGGAGGCCGTCGTAGACCTCGAGCTCCGCCCCGGACGGCAGCGACAGCGCCGCCGCCCGGAGGAGGGCCGTGTTGTGGGACCCGCTCCGGAGGCTTCCGGAGATGCCGAGGATGCGGATCGCGGACATGGTGCTAGGCGGCCTTGACGAACTGCAGGTCGACGGTGAGCGTGACGTCCCACGCGAGGGCGTCGGCGCCGTTGGGGAGCGCGTTCTGCCAGTTGAGGCCGAACTCGCGGCGGTCGATCGTCGTGGCGAGCTCGAAGTTCGCGCGGTCGTTGCCGAACGCGTCGGGGCCGGCGTTGTAGCTGCCCTTGGCGACGACGGGCTTGGTCTCGCCGCGGATGGTCAGCTCACCGGCGACCTCGGCGGAGCCGTCCTCGGCGACCGTGATGCCGGTGGACTTGAAGGTGACCGTCGGGGTCGACTCGGCGTCGAAGAAGTCGCCGCTGAGGAGGTGGCCCTTGAAGTTCGGCTCGTCGATCGCGATCGAGCTGACGTCGGCCGAGCCGGTCAGGACGCCGTCGGCCAGCGACGCGTCGTACTTGTCGAACGACGAGCGGAAGCTCGCGATGCCGTTGTACTTGACGGCGAAGCCGATCGAGGAGTGGACGGTGTCCAGACCATAGGTGTCGGTCGGGACGGCGGTGGTGGTGGTGCTCATGACGAGGTCTCCTGGGAGTGGAAGGTGGACTGGAGTCCGCTTATGGATGGGAGTGTAGCGGACTGTGGTCCGCTTTACGAATGGCGGACGTCCGGGTCAAGACCTGGAGCCCGTACGCCGATGGAAGGGGCGTGTCCGCGTCAACGCCGGTGCTGTTCTCGACGACCTTCGACGGGGTGCCGTTCGACTACCTCGCGCTGGACCCGCCGAACGCCAAGGCGCTGATCGACAACAAGGGCCGCCTCGAAGGGCTGATGGACGGCAAGGGCGCCGTCACCGGGACCGCCGTGCCCAAGCAGTCCGTCACCGAGAAGGTCCAGCAGTTCGGCAGCGACTGGCAGGGCTTCGCCTCCCTGCTGTTCATCGTCCTGTTCGCCGTCGTCATGTGGCGGACGCTGAAGTCGATGCCCAAGACCAAGCCGGTCGAGATCAAGCCGAAGGCCGGCGTCGAGGTCCAGTGGAGCGACATCGCGGGCGTCGACGACGCCAAGCGCGAGCTCCAGGAGGTCGTCGACTTCCTCAAGGACCCGGAGGCCTTCCACCGCCTCGGCGCGCGCGTGCCCGCGGGCGTGCTCCTGCACGGACCGCCGGGCACCGGCAAGACGCTGCTGGCCAAGGCCGTCGCCCATGAGTCCGGCGCCGCGTTCTACTCGCAGTCGGCGTCCTCGTTCGTCGAGATGTTCGCTGGCCTCGGCGCCGCCCGCATCCGGCGCCTGTTCCGCGAGGCGCGCAAGCACGAGCCGTCGATCGTCTTCATCGACGAGCTCGACGCCGTCGGCGCGCAGCGTGGCTCGGACAACAACTCCGAGCGCGAGCAGACGCTCAACCAGCTGCTGGTCGAGATGGACGGCTTCGGCTCCAGCGGCCGCGTGGTCGTCATGGCCGCGTCGAACCTGCTGGAGAAGCTCGACCCCGCGCTGCTGCGACCGGGCCGCTTCGACCGCCAGGTCTTCGTCTCGCCCCCCGACGTCGACGGCCGCCGCAAGATCCTCGGCGTCCACACCGCCAACAAGCCGCTGCACCAGGACATCGACCTCGACGCGATCGCCGCGCAGACCAGCGGCCTCTCCGGCGCCGAGCTCGCCAACCTCTGCAACGAGGCCGCGATCTTCACCGGCCGCCGCGGCGGCACGGTGCTGGAGAACTGCGACTTCGACGACGCGCTCGAGCGCGTCGTCGCCGGCGTCCAGTCCAACACCACGCTCAACGAGCGCGAGCGCGAGATCGTCGCCTACCACGAGGCCGGCCACGCGCTGACCCGCGAGCTGCTCGCGAGCGCCGAGCGCACGCACAAGATCTCGATCGTCCCGCGTGGCGCCGCGCTCGGGTTCGTCATGAACCTGCCCGACGAGGACAGCTACCTCAAGACGCGCGAGGAGCTGATCGACCAGATGACGATCCTGCTCGGCGGCCGCGTCGCCGAGGCGATCGTCTTCGGCGCGGTGACCACCGGCGCCGCCAACGACCTCCAGCGCGTCGCCGACATCACCCACGCCATGGTCCACGACTTCGGCATGGGCACCGCGACCGCGTCCGTGCGCGCGGTGACCGACGCCGACATCGTCTCCGACCTCACGCGCCGCATCCGCGACGAGGAGCAGCAGGAGCTGGCCTTCGAGGCCCAGCGGGCCGCCTACGAGCTGATCACCGGGCACCGCGAGAAGCTCGAGGAGATCGCCCAGGCCCTGCTCGAGCGCGAGACGCTCGACCGCAAGGAGCTCGACGCGATCATGGGCGACACGGAGCCGGTCAAGCGCCGCCGCGCGCCCTACGCGCTGCCGGATCCCGCGCCCCAGGACCCGCAGCCGCCGCGCGAGCGCGAGCGCGAGCGCCCGCGGATCGCCGCGGTCACGCCGCTGCCCCATCCGGGCGGCGACGACGACAGCGCCGCGTAGCGGACGGCGTTTGCCATAAGGTCGCGCGCCATGTTCGCGCGCATCGACCACGTGGGCGTGGCCGTCGAGGACCTCGACGCGTCGATCGCCCTCTACGAGAAGACCTACGCCATGACGCTCGTCCACCGCGAGACGGTGACCGAGCAGGGCGTCGAGGCGGTGCTCCTGGACGTCGGCGAGAACCACGTCGAGCTGCTCGCGCCGCTGGGCCCGGACACGCCGGTGGGCAGGTTCCTGGCCAAGAAGGGCCCGGGCATCCACCACGTCGCCTACCAGGTGACCGACATCGACGCCACGCTGGCCACGCTGAAGGAGGCCGGGATGCGGCTGATCGACGAGACCCCGCGGATCGGCATCCGCGGCTCCCGCGTCGCGTTCCTGCACCCGGCGGCCAGCGGTGGGGTCCTGACCGAGATCGTCGAGCCCGCCGCGCACTAGGCCGCGGACTGGGCGACGGTCGGCGCCGAGTAGGATCGCCTCCATGGCTCAGCGCATCTCGATCGGCTTCCAGGCCAGCCCCCCGCTGGCGACCCGCGTCAGCGACGACGAGCTCGACAAGCTCCGCGGCGCCCTCGGCGGCGAGGGCTGGCACGACGTGGTGGCCGACGACGGCGAGATCCGCCTCAACCTGCAGCACGTCCTCTGGCTCCGCGTCGAGAAGGACGAGCAGCGCGTAGGGTTCGGCATCGGCAGCTGACCGCCGGCGCGCCGGGCCGAGCCCATCGGCGCGCAGCCTGCATCTCACCTCTCCTCTTCAGACAGGACGTCCCGCATGCCTCGTATCGCGCTGCTCTGCGCGCTGGTCGCTGCCGCCCTCGGCATCGCCATCCCGCTCACGGCCTCCGCGGCCGACGACTCGCGCCCGACCTTCACGTCGTCGGGCACGTTGACCTTCGACTTCGTCGCGGTCGGCCAGTCGGCGACCAAGACGGTGAAGATCAGCAACCCGTCCAAGTCGGCGCTGACGATCGCCAACGTCGACTTCAGCGGCCCGGACACGGCGGACTTCGCCATGACGCAGAACACCTGCGTCGGCGCCAAGCTGGCCAACGGCAGCAGCTGCGCGATCACCGTGCGCTTCGCCCCGGTCGTCTCGGGCACGCGTGTCGCGTCGCTGCGCTTCACCGACGACACGCCCTGCAAGAACTTCGTGACGATCGCCGGCAGCGGCACCGACACGCCGCAGGCGGCGCGGGCGTTCGGCGCGGCGTGCGACCAGGCCGTCGAGCAGGTCACGACGCCGGGCCAGACGGTCACGCAGACGACGACCACGACGACGACCACGACCACCGCGGTGCCGGTCCCGACGATCGACGGCCAGGCGGCCATCTCGCTGCCGTCCTCGTGCGTCAGCAAGCGCCGCATCACGTTCCACCTCGCGGCGCCCGCCGGCAAGATCTTCAAGAAGGTCACGGTCCGGCTCGGCGGCAAGACCTTCAAGACGCTCAAGGGCAAGGCCATCAAGTCGACGGTCAGCCTCAAGGGCCTGCCGCGCGGCCGCTTCACGCTGACGATCGTCGGCACGCTCAACTCCGGCAAGACGGTCAAGCAGACGCGGCACTACGTGACCTGCGTCGCGAACAAGAAGTAGGCCTTGGGTCACCCCGTCCGCGCCGGCAGCTGCTGCCCGGCCAGGCGGGGCTCCGGCCACGGCACCGCGGCCGCGCCGCGGCGCCACCAGACCGGCTGGTGCGCGCGTCCCAACGTGGGGCGCGCGTGCTTCAGGTCCAGCGACCCGGGCGAGCGGGCCAGCGCGGCGGCGAACGCCGGGCGCGGGTCCCGGCCCAGCCGGGCGTGCACGAGCGCGTCGGAGAAGCGCAGGCGCCAGTCGCCGGGGTCGCGGGCGATGGCCTGCGCTGAGTAGGTGATGGCCTTGGGGTCGCGGCGCTGCGCGGCGCACCAGGCCAGCAGCGCGTAGGGCTCGGGCCGCTGCGCGAGCGCGCCGCGGGTGTCCTGGGCGTGGCGGACCGTCGCGGCGCAGTCGCCGGCGCGGAAGGCGGCGAACGCCGCGTCGAGGTCGCGCTGGGAGCGGTGCACGGCAACCGGCACCAGCGCCAGCGCGGCGGCGAGCGTGACGACGCCGACGCGCGCGAGGAGCGGGAGCGCTGCCGCGGTGGCGCGGGCCTCCGGGCCGAGAGCGGGCGTCGGGGGCGAGGGCGCCGCCGCGGTGGCGCCGGCCTCCGGGCCGAGAGCGGGCGCCGGGGGCGAGGGCGCCGCCGGCCGGCCTTCCTCCGGCCGTGCCAGCGCGAGGCCGCCGGCCGCGAAGAGCGGGAGCATCAGGGCGGTCTGCTCCCAGTCGAAGTCGTAGCCGGCGTGCGCGAGCAGCGCGGTCGCGCCCGCGGCCAGGCCGGCCCAGGCCGGCGGTCCCGCGATCGCGCGGCGCAGGAGCCCGACCAGGAGCGTGGCGAGCAGCACCGCCAGCAGCGCCAGGCCGACGAGGCCGAGCTCCGCCGCGGTCTCGACGTACAGCGAGTGCGCGTCGACGGCGTCGAAGTGCGTGGTGCCGTCGCGCGCCCACAGGCGGCCGAAGGTCCCGGCGCCGCTGCCGCGGAGGGGATGCGCCCTGGCGCCCTCGCGCAGGGCGACGCGCCACAGGTCGCCGCGGCCGTTGGTCCCGATCTCCTGGAAGCGCGCGCTGGGCGCCAGCCCGGACGAGACCTCGCCGTCGGCCCGGTGCAACGCCACGGCGACGCCGGCGGTCAGGACGACGACGAGGCCCGCGACCGCGCCGCCGGCGCGCAGCGTGCGCGAGACCGAAGGCGGCGTCCAGCCGTCGACGCGCCGCTCCAGCGGCAGGACCGCCGCGCGCGCGGCCGCGGCGACGACGGCGCCGGCGAGGATCACCAGCGCGGCGCGGTGCCCGTCGCCCAGCGCGCCGCCGCTCGGCGCGGCGACGTCGAGCCCGTGGACCGAGCGGGCGGCGAGCACCGCGATCCCGGCGCCCAGCCCGGCCGGGACGAGCGCGAGCAGGACGCGCCGCGCAGGCCCGGTGGCCAGCAGCATCGCGATCCCGACCGCCGCGGCCAGCGCGGCGCCGCGCGATGCGGTCAGGTAGATCGTCGCCGCGGCGGGCGCCACCGCGGCGGCCGCTGCCACCCGCACCGCGCGCGCCGGGTCGGCCGCGGCGAGGGCGATGCACCACACGGCGCCGAGCGCCGCGATCGTCCCGGTCGCGTTCCAGTAGGTGGTCGGCGCGCTGAGCCGGACGCGCGCCGCGCTCGGCAGGCCGTGGACGTGGTCGGGCGCCAGCCACGCGCCCAGGCCGGCCAGCTGCACGACGAGCGCGGCGCCCGCGAGGCCGAGCAGGAGCGTGCGCGCGCGCCCGTCGGTCCGGCCCAACAGCGCGAAGGCCGCCAGCGTGCCGAGGGCGCCGAGTTCGCGCGCGACGTCGAGCGTCCCGCGCCAGCCCGCGTGCGACCACGACCCCGACAGCGCCACCCAGCCGATCAGCCCGCCCAGGGCGCCGAGCGCCAGCAGCGCGCCGCGCGTCGGCCGCCGCGCCGCGCCCGTGGCGGCCAAGACCACGCACAACGCCAGGGCGCCCAGCGCGGCGAGCGCCGTCGCGCGCGGCAGGTAGCCCGCCTCGTGGAAGGCGAGGACGCCGAGCGCGACGCCCGGCAGCAGGGTGACGGCGGCCTTCAGAGGCGTGCCAGCCCGAGTCCGTCGAGCACTTCGGCGAGCGCGTCGCCGAGGCTCGGCAGCGTCGAGCTCTCCGGCCGCGGCAGCGGCCGCAGCGCCGAGGCGACGTGCTCGGCGCCCAGCCGGTCGTCGAGCGCGACGACCAGGTCGGAGGCCGCGAGCTTGGCCATCAACTGCTGCTGGTGGTCGTCGAAGTGCTCGCCGTGGGCCTTGGCGCGGCCCAGCACGATCGGCCGGTGGCCCGTGCGCAGCGCCGCCGACAGCGAGCCCGCGCCGCCGTGCGACACGATGACCTTGGCCTGGGCGATCGCGGCGCTCATGACCTCCGGCGCCAGGAACTCGTGCACCTCGGCTTCCGGGAACGCGACGGTCGACGGCCCGACCTGCGCGACGATCGGCGCCGGCAGCACGCCGGCGCGCACGGCGTCGGCCGTGATCTGGACCAGGCGGTCGAACGGCGCGGTGTGGGTGCCGACGATCAGCAGCGTGCCCGCGACGTCGTCGGCCAGCGGCGCGCCGACGTCCTCCAGCAGCAGCGGTCGGCAGACGCGCGCCCGTGGGTACACCGTCGCCATCTCGGGCCACTGGACCAGGTTCGCGTGCGCCATCCGCGCGGTGACGCGCCCGGAAGCACTCGGCCCGGTCACGCGCGCCATCGTCTCGGCGAAGACCACCTGCGCCCCGGCCGCCCGGGCGACGGCGCAGTACAGTGCGGCGGAGCCCGCGCCCGTCGAGACGACGATCTCGGGCCGGTCGCGCCGGACCAACCGGACGGCCGCCGCGACGCTCTCCCAGAGCTCACGCGGGTGGCGCTCGTACTTCGGCAGGATCGTCACGTCCTCGCCGTCACGCGCGAGTTGCTCGCCACGCGGTCCGGGCGCTGTGACCCAGCGTCGCAGGGGACGCGGGACAGACACGGAAAGGTGTTCGAGCAGGTTCAGGTGGCCGCCCGGTGAGGCGACCAAGTGGACTGGGCGTCGAACGTTCATAGGCGAATAGCGGCCCTCAAGGCGAACAACCACAAGATTTGCGTCCCCATAATGAAGACATGCTCGACCTCACGCCGGCGGACGCCGGTGCGCGGGACGGTGCGGCCGGCATGACCGCGACGCCTGCACCCGCCGTCGCGATCACGCACGACTTCATGGAGATCTACGGGGGCGCCGAGCGCGTCACCCAGGAGCTCACCACCGCGTTCCCGGACGCGCCGCTGACCGCGGTCCTGGGCCGGGAGTCCGTCGCGCGCCGCATGGGCGTCGCCGATCGCTTCACGAGCGTGCTGCCTCAGCACGACGCGCTGCTGCGCCGCTACCGCGTCCTCGCGCCGATGCTGCCCGCCGTCGTCAAGGCCCACCGGCTCGACGACGCCGACGTCGTGCTCAGCTCGTCCTACGCCTTCGCGCACCTGTTCCGGACGCGCAACGACGCGCCGCAGGTCTGCTACTGCCACAGCCCGCTGCGCTTCGCGTGGTCGATGACCGGCCACTACGAGGACGAGAAGGCGCCGAACAGCGCCGCGCGCATGGCGTTCCGGGCGATGGCCGCCCACAACCGGCGCGTCGACCGCAAGGCCGCCCAGCAGGTGCACACCTACCTGACGCAGTCGCCGTACGTGGCGGGCCAGATCGAGGAGTTCTACGACCGCCGCGCGATCGTCGTCGGCGCGCCCGTCGACTGCTCGTTCTTCGTGCCCTCCGACGAGCCGCCCGAGGACTACTACCTGATCTGCGGCCGGTTGGTGGAGCCCTACAAGCGCGTGTCGCTAGCGCTCGAGGCGTTCCGCGCGCTGCCGGACGAGCGGCTCGTCATCGCCGGCGACGGCCCGGCGATGGCCGAGCTGCAGGCCATGGCGCCGCCGAACGTCACGTTCCTCGGCCACCTCGAGGACGACGCGGTCGTCAAGGCCATGCAGAACTGCAAGGCCACCATCTTCCCCAGCCGCGACGACTTCGGGCTGATCCCGGTCGAGGTCGCGGCCTGCGGCCGGCCGGTGCTGGCCTACGGCGCCGGCGGCGCGCTGCACACCGTGCTGCCCGGCGTGACCGGCGAGACGTTCCCGGAGCAGACCGCCGGCTGCCTGCTCGACGCGCTGCGCGCGTTCGACCCGGGCGCCTACGACCCCGCCGCGATCCGGACCCACGCCCTGCGCTGGGACCGCCAGCCGTTCGCCGAGCGCATCGGCGCCGTGGTCCGCGCCGTCGCCGCGGGCGCGGCGATCGACGAGGCCGCGGTGACGCTGGCGTGAGCGCCCCGCCGGTCGCCTTCCTGGCCTGGACGGACCGCACCGAGCGCGCCGACGAGATCGCCGCGAGCCTCGGCGGCGTCGCCCAGCGCTTCGACGGCAACGGCCTCAAGGGCCGGCAGACCGCGCCGCTGCGCTACGTCCTGAACACGGTCGCCACCGTGGCGTTCCTGGCGCGCCGCCGGCCGCGCGCGGTCATCACGCAGAACCCGCCGGTCTTCCTGGGCCTGATCGCCTGGCTCTACGGCCTGGCCGCGCGCACCCCGGTGCTGCTCGACAGCCATCCGGCCTCGTTCGGCCGCAAGGACGCCGGGATCTGGAAGCTGCTGCTGCCGGTCCATCGCTTCCTCGCCCGCCGCGCGCGCCTGGTGCTCGTCACCGCGCCGGAGCTCGCCGACGAGGTCCGGACCTGGGGCGGCCGCGCCACCGAGGTCCACGAGGCGCCGACCGAGGGCTTGGTGCCGACGCCCGCGCCGGCGCTCGACGGCCGCCTGCGCGTCTTCTACGTGGGCGTCTTCGCGCCCGACGAGCCGGTCGAGGCCGTGGTGGAGGCCGCCCGTCAGACTCCCGACGTCGACGTGCTGATCACCGGCGACGTCCGGCGCGCGCCCGCGGGCCTGGTCGAGCGGGCGCCCCAGAACGTCGAGTTCGTCGGTTTCCTGGGCCGGGACGCCTACCGGCAGGCGATCCGCGAGGCCCACGCGGTCATGACGCTGACCACCGAGGCGACGTCGGTCGTGCGCTCCGGCTACGAGGCCGTCTACGCCGGCCGCCCGCTGATCACGAGCGACTGGCCCGTGCTGCGCTCGACCTTCCCCTACGCTGTCCATGCCGTGGCGCAGCCGGAAGCGCTGGCCGACGCCCTTGCGGCGGTGGGCCGGCGCTACGACGACCTGGCGTCGAGCACCGCCGCGGCCCTTGCCCACCAGCAGGAGACTTGGGCGTCGCAGCACGCCGCGATCGAGGAGGCCATCCGCTCATGACCGTTCCCCGCATACGTGTACTCAGGGCCCTGCGCCGCCGCGCATGGGTCATCGTCGCCGCGATCGCGATCTGCGCGGCCGCCGCCGCGGCGCTCAGCGGCGCGCGCACGAACTCCTACACGAGCTCCGCGCTGGTGCTCGTCAGCTCCGGCGCCGACGCCAAGGGCCCCGGCGACGCCTCCGAGGCGATCAACCTCGCCAGCACCTACGCGACGCTGATCCCGCAGGATCCGGGCGTCACCCGCTACGTCGGCGGCAAGCTCGGCATGAGCAGCGGCGACGTCGAGAACGACCTGACCGCGTCGCACCTGACCGGCACCGGCCTGATCAAGCTCGCGTTCAAGAGCGACGACGCCGACGACGCCGTGCGCGGCGCGGCGCTGACGGTCGGCGCCATCACGGGCGACCGGCCGACCTCCGACTCGATCGGCGCCGACTCGATGCGCGTCGTGCGCGCGCCGAGCCGCGACCAGGGCTTCTCGACCGACCAGACGATCTCGCCGTCGGCGAGCATCGCGCTGGCGATCATCCTCGGCCTCTTCCTCGGCATCGTCATCCTGATCGCCTGGGAGCGCGCGGATCCGCGCATCGACGAGCCCGGCGACGTCGAGCTCGCCGCGCACCTGCCGGCCAGCCGCCTCGGCGACCTCTCGGCCTCCGCCCGCGCCGCGCTGGTCCAGCGCCTCGGCGGGCAGGCGGCGACCGGCGACGGCCGCCGGTCGACGATCGCGCTGCTGCCGTCCGCCGACGGCCAGATCGTCGAGCTCCAGGACGCGGGCGACGCGCTGTGGACGGCGACCGCCGGCGCCAAGGGCGGCCTGGCCGACGCGGCCCCGACGCCGGGCGTCGTGCTCGGCGGCACCGGGCCGCAGGAGCTCGAGACGCTGCAGGCCGCCGAGGCCGGCGGCGCGCGGATCGTCGTGGCCCAGCAGGGCATGAAGGTCGCGCGCCTCGTCGCGGCCGTCCACCACTACGAGCGCCTCGGCCTGGCGCCCCAGTGGGTGCTGATGGTCAAGAAGGCCAGCCGCTCGCGCCGCCGTGCCGCCGCGGCCCCGACCGACACGGGCGAGACGGTGAGCTGGGCGCCCGCGAGCGCCGCCGACGCGCCTGCGCCCTCCGCGCACGACGCCGACGCTCCGGCCGAGCGCCACGAGGAGGACATCGCCTCGCGATGAGCGCCGCCGCGCCGAGCATCGGCCCGGCTGCGCTGGCGCCTGGGGAAGCGGCGGGTCGGCGCGGCCTGCCGTCCGCCGACCGGGCGGTCCACGTCTGGCGCCACCCCGGCCTCCAGATGACCGCGGTGCTGATCGCCGGCGCCGTGCTGCTCGGCGCCGCCGCGACGCAGGGCGCGCTGCCGGCGATCGCCGTCCTGCTCGGGGTCGCGGGCACGCTCGTCGTCCTCGAGCGCCCGTGGATCGGCGGCATCGCGCTGGTCGCGGTCGTGCCGGTGGCGGCGGGCCTGCGCCGCGGCCTGCCCGTGCCGGGCCTGCGCCTCAGCGAGCTGCTGATCGGCGGGCTGGCGATCGTGGTGCTGTTCAGCGCCGACCGCCGCGTCGTTCCGCGCTGGCGCGCGTTCGACTGGGTCGCGCTGCTGTACGCCCTGGTCACGCTCGGCTTCGGGCTGTGGGACCTGCACCAGCGTGGCGACGCGGTCAACAGCACGCGCCTGGGCACGCTGCTCGGGCCGCTCCAGTTCTTCCTGCTCTACCGCGCGGTCGTCAGCTCGCTGCCGACGCCGCAGCTCGTCCGCCGCGCGCTGTGGTGGCTGATGGGCGGCGGCGTGGTCGCCGCGCTCGTGGCCCTGTTGCAGTACGCGAAGGTCGGACCGGTCATCTCGTTGTTGAACAACGTGGCCGGCGGCGACAACTTCGAGGACGCCGCGTCCGGCGGCGTGGCGCGCGTCACGGGCCCGTTCTCGCACGCGCAGCCCGCCTCGGCGTACTTCTTCCTGCTCGTCTGCGTCGCGGCGGCGGTGTGCCTGGGCGAGCGCGACGACGTGCGCCGCCGCTCCTCGACGTGGGCCGTGCTGGCGCTCAGCGCGCTGGCGCTGATGGCGACGTTCACGATGGGGCCGATCCTGTCGGTGCTCGTCGCGATCGCGCTCGTCGCGTTCTGGCGGCGCAAGCTGCGCGTCGTGTCGCTGTGGTTCATCGTCGCCTGCCTGGCCGGCGCCCTGGCGTTCAGCGGGCCGATCTCCGGGCGCCTGGACCAGCAGTTCGCGCGCGACCCGGCGGCGTCGGGCAGCGCGCTGGTCCCGCAGACGCTCACCTACCGCTACCAGATCTGGACCGATCAGTATTTCCCCGCGTTGCGCGGGCGGCTCGTGACCGGCTACGGGCCGGACATCCCGCCGGAGATCACCTGGCGCTTCACCGAGTCGTTGTACATCACGTTGGCGCTGCGCGGCGGCATCCCGCTGCTGATCCTCTACGCGGCGTTCGTGCTCGCCCTGGCGGGTGAGAGCGTCCGGACGATCAAGGAGACCGAAGGGGTGCCCCGCGCCATGGCGCAGGGGCTGCTCGCGGCGCTGATCCTGTTGTTGCCCATGCAGGTGATCCAGGCGTACTTCATCCAGGCAGGGCCCGGCCACCTGGTCTGGGCGCTCGGCGCGCTGGTCATCGCCGCGCGCAACGCCCGCAACCGCGCGGTCGCCGCCGCAGCGGAGGCGTGACCCGCCTCCGTGTCAGCGCGACCGCCTGGCGCACGGTGATGGCGGTCGCCGTCGTCGCGCTGGCCGCCGGCGCCGCGCTGCTGCTCGCGGGCGGCGACTCGTCGCCGTCAGGCGGCGCCGCGGCGGCCGGCCCGAAGCTGGCCTGGCCGCCGCCGCCGCTGCGCCACCCGCAGACGATCCACGTCACCGCGGTGCGCGCCAAGCTCGACCTCGATCCCCGGCGCGACTACCGGATCGTGCTGACGCGCGCGCCCGTGCGCGTCGCCGGCGGCCTGACGATCAGCGGCGGGCACAACGTCGTCCTGCGCGGCGGCCGGGTGCTCGTGCCGTGGCAGGGCGCCCAGCCGCCGAGCGGCAGCGCGCGCCGCGGCCTGTTCCTCAAGGGCCAGACCGGCACCGTGCACGTCGAGGGCCTGCGCCTGGGCGGCGACCTCGGCGACGGCATCGACCTCGACGAGCGCCTCGGCGCCACCGTCCAGCTGCAGAACATCCGCGTGGATCGCGTCACCGCTCGGGACAACAAGACGTTCAGCGACACGCATCCGGATGTCCTGCAGTCGTGGGCCGGACCCAAGGTCCTGCGCGTCGACCGCCTCAGCGCGGCAACCGACTACCAGGGCTTCTTCCTGCTCCCGGCGCAGTTCGCCAAGGGGCAGACGTCGCGGATCGACCTGCGCCACGTCGACCTCGTCGGGTCGGCCAGCTCCGCCTACCTGCTCTGGCGCGACAGGGCCTCGCGCGTCCGGCTGCGCGACGTGCGCCTGACCTCGCCGCGTGGCCGCGCCGTCTACCAGACGATGTGGCCCTCACCCCGCTGGTGGCCCGGCGCGCGCCTGTCGCGCCACGCCCCACGCACCCTCTTCGCCAGCCCCCACGCCGGCGCGACGTACCGCTCCCCGGGATACCGATGACCCCTGCACCCACCGCCCAGCCGCTCGTCGCCGCCCTGAACGAGCGGATCGACGCCGTCCTCGGCCCGCTCGTCGACGCCGGCGCGCCCGTGGCCATCGTCGGCTACCCCAACCACCCCAACGTGGGCGACGCCGCGATCTACGCCGGCGAGGTCGCGTGGCTGGGCCGCCGCGGGATCCGCGTGGCCTACGCCTGCGACCTCGACAGCTACCGCGCCGACGTCCTGGCCGCCCGGCTCGGCGACCGCGGCACGATCCTGCTGCACGGCGGCGGCAACCTCGGCGACCTGTGGGTCGACCACCAGGAGCTGCGCGAGCGGACGATCCGCGACTTCCCCGGCCACCGGATCGTGTCCTTCCCGCAGACGATGCACTTCCGCGACCCGGCTGCGCTGGACCGGGCGCGCGCGGTCTTCGACGGCCACCGCGACCTCCACCTGCTGCTGCGCGACCAGCGCAGCCTCGACGCGGCGCGGGACGCGTTCGCCGCCTCGGCCGCGCTGTCGCCCGACATGGCCTTCGCGCTGCGCTCGGTGCCGCGCCGCGCGCCGGCGCGGACCCCGATCGTCTGGCTGGCCCGCGAGGACGACGAGCGCGAGGGGGGTCGCCTGCTGCCCGACGACCCGACCGTGCGCGTCGTCGACTGGCTCGACGAGATCCAGGCGCCGATGCGGCCGCGGGAGCGCCGCGCGCGCGGCTTCGCCACGCGCGTCGGCCGCGCGGTCGTGCGCCGCCCACCGCCGGTCTCCGCCCTCGCCGGGCTCCAGGTCGCGGCCTGCGCCGCGCTGGCGACCGAGCGCGTCGCCTACGGCCGCGCGCTCCTCGAGCAGGGCGACGTGCTCGTCACCGACCGCCTGCACGGCCACATCGTCGCGACGCTGATGGACCTGCCCCACGTGCTGGTCGACACGGGCTACGGCAAGCTGCGCACGTTCCACGAGGCCTTCACGGCCACGTCGCCGCTGACGCGGATGGCGACGTCGGCCGACGACGCGCTCAACTCGGCGCGGGCGCTGGTCGCCGCGCGAGGTTGAGCGTGGCGGCGACGGTGCGCACGTCGGCGCGCCGCAGCAGCGCCAGCAGCGCGACGTAGACGACGGTCCCGGCCAGGCCGGAGGCGATCAGCCCGACGAGCGCCGGGTCGACCTCGTTGCACACCACGCGGCTGGCGAGCGCGGCGGCCGTGGCGATCAGCAGCGGCCCGGCCATCGGCCGTACCGCGGCGATCCGGACGTGGCGGTTGACCAGCCACACGTTGCCGATCGCGTAGAACGTCGAGGCCACGAACATCGCTGCGCCGACGCCTTCGACGCCCACGCTCGGGATCAGCACGGCCGACAGCGCGATCCATAGCACCGCCTGCAGCAGCACGACCACGACGATCCGCCCGACGTCGCCGCGCGCCTGCAGGAAGCCCGACGCCATGGTCGAGATCGGGCCCTGGATCATGAACGCCGCGGCGCCCCACGGCAGCACGCCGATCGCGTCGGTCCAGCGCGGGCCGAAGACGGCCATGACGAGGTCGGGCGCGCTGCCGGCGACCCACACGGCGGGCAGCCCGATCAGCACCGCGGTGACCACCAGGATCCGCTCGAGCATCGGCCGCGGGTTCTCGCCCGCCTCCATCGCCCGCGCGATCGCGGGATAGGAGACGCGCCACAGGCTCTGCAGGAGCAGCAGCATCGTCTGCAGCACGCGGTAGGCGGCCGACCAGATGCCGAGCATCGACACGCCGCCGACGGCGGCGATGACCATGTTGGTGCCCTGCTCGCGCGCCGCGCCGACGAGCGGGACCGCCTGGAAGTGGATGCCGAACCGCAGCAGCGGGCGCGTGATCGACGGGTCGCGGACCGGGCGCAGGAAGCCGACGCCGCCGTTGCGCACCAGCAGCCAGGAGCCGACGACGCCCTGGGCGCTGGCGGCGGCCGCGACGCCCCAGACGCCGGCGCCGGCGACGACCAGGCCGATGGCGATGATGTTGAAGACGACCGTCTCGGCGATCTCGGCCCGGGCGGGCAGCGACCAGTCGAGCTTGCGCTCGAGCATCACGATCGTCGGGACGCGCAGGGCGAAGATCGGCAGCGACACCGCCATCAGCGTCGCCACCCAGGCCGCGCCCCCGAAGATCGCGCCGCAGACGGCGATCAGGCAGACCAGGCCGGTCGTGGTCGTCAGCTGGAAGCCGAGCGTCGCCTGGAGCTCGCGGCGCGTCGGCGTCTCCTCGCGGCGGATCAGCCCGGCCGCCAGGCCGCCGGCGGCGAGCATGTCGCTGATCGACTTGACGGCGAACGCGAAGGCCAGCAGGCCGAAGTCGTGCGGGTCCAGCAGGCGCGCCAGGACGACGGTCCCGACCAGGTTGAGGGCCCGGACCACGAGGTTGCGGATGCCGAGGCTGACGGCGCCGCGCACCGCGCGGGTCCGGACCTCGCCGACGCCCATCCGGCGCTCGGCCGACGCGTCGGCGGTGGGGTACGGCTCCTGCGCCGCCTCGTCGGTGAGCGAGTCCTCGATCGGGTCGGTGGAGCGGAAGGGGTCGACGCTCATGCGGCACCCCGCCGTGCCGCGCGCTCCCCGGCCCAGCGGCCGGCGAGCTCGGTCGCCCGCAGGTAGTTCAGGCGCTGGAGGGCCGGCCGGCGACCGCCCGCCGGCATCTCCGCCCACCAGGCACGCACGGCGGACGGGGCGTCGAAGTCGCTGCGCCCCGTGATCGTCGACAGCGCGGCCGCCTCCTTGCGCGTGCGCCGGTAGAGCGCCCGCAGGCCGGCGTCGCGGCGGTGCCCGACGCTCACCCACAGCGCGGGGTCGGCGACGAACGACCAGCCGGCGTCCAGCGCCCGCCAGAACCACTCGCGGTCCTCGCAGGCCGGCAGGCCCTCGTCGATCGGCAGCGCCCGCCAGGTCTCCGCGCGCCAGGCCGACGCGTGGTTGGTGAAGCCCCAGTAGGGGACCGACCGCGGCTCGGGACCGCTGACGGTCGCCGGCGCGCTCAGCGGTCGGCCGTCGAGCCCCGTCCGGGTCCCGAACGCGCCGCCCACGCGCGGGTCGGCGAAGTGCGCGAGCGCCCGCTCGACCCAGTCGTCGCGCTCGAGGAAGCAGTGGGCCGAGACCGCGACGTGTATCGGCGCGGCGGCGGCGGTCGCGCCGGTGTTCAGCGCGCCGCCGAACGTGAAGTCGGCCGGCGCGATCTCGATCACGCGGTCGGCGTAGCGGTGGGCGATGTCGAGGGTGCCGTCGGTGGACCCGGAGTCCACGACCAGCAGCTCGACCGGGACGGTCTGGGCACGGACCCGGCTCAGGCAGCGCTCGATGTCGGCGGCCTCGTCCTTGGCACGCACGATGACGCTCGCGGCAGCGGGCATGTGCCCGCATTCTAGGAGGCTCAGGCCGCCGCGTAGCCCGCGCTGCGGTAGCCGACCCCGACCTGGCTCGCCGGCACGTAGGAGCCGGTCGGCGGCGTCCCGGCCGTCGCGGCGGTCCACACGCCGGTCTTCGGGTAGACGGAGCCGCTCAGCGTCTTCTTGGCGTCGGCGACCACGAACAGGTTCTTGATGTTCATGGGGAACGTCGACGACTGCCACAGCAGGTAGCCCGCGAAGAACACGTTGTTGCGGACGACCGCGCTGATGTCGATGTTGCGCAGGTCGAACAGCGCCGGCACGCTGGTGCCGAACTGCATCGGCGCGAAGAAGAAGCCCTGGTAGTCGCTGCTGCCCGACAGGTGGTCGACGCGCAGGACGTTGGGGCCGCCCCAGGACTGGATGAGGTCCGGGTGGTTGTCGGTGAAGCCGACCTCATCCCGTGCGTGGACGGCGTCGATCCGGACGTTCTCGATCTGCACGGTCGCGCCGAGGCGCTCGTCGAGGTCGATGCCCTCGCTGAGGTCGCTGCCGTGGACCCACAGGCCCTCGACGTGCATGGTCCCGGTCTGGCCCTGGAGGTACAGGGCGCGGCGCGAGTTGACCGGCGGGGTGGCGCCCTGCCACGGGATGTCGATCTCGCCGCCGATGAGCACCACGTTGTGGCCGCCGGTGATCACCACGCCGTAGCCGCCGGTGAGCGGCGTGGACGGCATGCTGATGATGTAGTCCTTGGTGTTGTCGAGCGCCAGCTTGCGGTTGGCGTCGGTGACCTTGACGGTGATCGGGCTGGTGAGCCTGGGCGGGGCCCAGGCGAGCGTCGTCGTCGTGGCCGTGCCGGCGGCCGCCGCGTCGGCGACCGTGGTGGGGCCGACGGTCGTGGGCGTCGTCGCGGGCGGGCTGGCCGGCGTCGAGGTGGTCGTCGTGGTCGTCGTGCTCGTCGCCGGGACCACCGAGGCCGCCGGCGCCTTGGTCGCCACGGGCGTGGTCGGCGACGTCGCCGTGGTGCTCGCCGCCGGCAGCGTCACCGCGACCGTGCTCGTGACCGGCTTGGCGCCCGGCGCCGTCAGCGTTCCGACGACGTCGACCTTCGTGCAGCGCTTGCACCCGGTCATCTTGAGGCTGAGCGTGCGGACCTTGCCGCGGGCCAGCTGGGTGGTGGCCTTGGCCACGGTGCCCGAGCCGGAGCCCTTGACGGCGACGGCGACACGGCCGGCCGCCGAGGCCTTCACCTTGACGCTGATCTGGCCCTTGGCCGCCTTGGCGGACACGGAGAGCTTGGGCTTGGCCGCGCTCGCCGGGGCGGCCGGGATAAGGGCGACGGCGGCCAGTGCGAGGGCGGCGGACGGCATGTGGGGGCGGCAACGCACCTTCATCTGGTCGGAGCGAGCGGCCGCGTACGCCCAGCAGGAGACCCGAACGGTGGACGGATGTCTCGATTCCGGTGCGATGTCGGACCGGGCGCGCGGCCGCTATGGTGGCCCCGCGATGCCGCTGCCTCCGGTGCCGACCGTCTCGGTCGTCATGCCCACGTACAACCGGCGCGCGCAGCTGCGTTCGGTCCTGGCGCCGTTGCTGGCCGATCCCGCCGCGAGCGAGGTCGTGGTCGTCGTCGACGGCTGCGACGACGGCTCGCTGCAGGACCTCGAGGCGATGACCGCCGAGCACCCGCAGCTGGTCCCGGTCTGGCAGGAGAACGCCGGCGAGGGCGCCGCGCGCCAGGCGGGCGTCGAGCGCGCCACGGGCGACGTCGTCCTGCTGCTCGACGACGACGTCGAGGCCGAGGGCGGCCTCGTCGCCGGCCACGCGCGCCGCCACGCCGACCGCGCCGACCTCGTCGTGCTCGGCTACATGCCGCCGGTCCCGCCGCAGGCCGGCGACCCCGACGCGTTCAGCGTCCTGCTGTACGCCGAGGCCTACGAGGGCCGCTGCGAGAGCTACGAGAACGACCCCGACCTGATCCTGCGCCACCTCTGGGCGGGCAACGTCTCCCTGCGCCGCGCGACCGTGCTCGAGGTCGGCGTCGGCAGCGACGTCTACGACGAGCGCTACCACCCGGACCGCGAGTTCGGCCTGCGCCTGCTGGCCCACGGCCTGACGGGCGTCTTCGACCGCGGGCTGCGCGCCCGCCACCACTACCAGCGGCCGCTCGACGCGTTCGTCCGCGACGCGCGCAGCCAGGGCGCGGGCTGGACGCTCGTCAGCCAGCTCCACGGCGAAGACGCCGGCGCGCTGCCGGCCGACCGCTTCGAGGCCGGGCTGCCTGCGCCGGTCGCCGCGCTCGTCCACCTCTGCCGCCGGCCCCGCGCCGCGGCGCTGGCTTCGGCCGCGCTGACCGCCGGCGTGCGCGCGGCGACCACCGCGGGCAACACCCGCGCGGCGCTGGCCTGCGCCCGCCTGCTGCGCCGCGTCGAGCAGCAGCGCGGCGCGATCGAGCTGCGCCGCCGCCACGCCCAGCGCGGCTAGCCCGGCTCAGCGCAGCGCGGGCAGCGTCCGCTCGATCAGCGCCGCGTACGGCCCGTCGGCGAGATGGTGGTCGCGGTCGTCGGCTCGCATCAGCGACCGCTTGACCAGCCGCGTCTCGGGATCGAGCTGGGCGGCGCTGGCGTCGACGAACACGATCCCCAGCCGCGCGCAGCGCTCCTTCAGGTGCTCGTTGAAGCGGATCGTCAGGTCGGTCCGCTCGCGCTGCGTGGCGGTGATCTCCTTGCGCAGGTTGGCGATCTCGGCCCATGCGCTCGGGTAGTCGTCGATCGTCGGCAGCGGCACGGCCACGACCATCACCGAGGCGAAGCCCTGGTCGCGGGTGAAGGCCAGGATCGTCTCGTAGTTGTCGAGCGTCTGCTCGAGCTGCTCGTCGGGGCTGATGCCCAGGCGCTGGGCGCGGTGCCAGATGATGAACCCGCAGTCGACCTCGCCCAGCTGCACGAGGACGTGCTGCCAAGGCTTGGCCCGGCGCACGCGGTCCTTGTACAGGTTGGAGGCGTTGGTCTTGCTGTTGGGGTTGGTGATCCCGGAGGCCGTGGCGCCCTCGAGCATCAGCACCCGGAACGCGGCGTCGTCGCGGTGCACGTGGCGCATCACGTCGACGTGGCTGTCGCCGAGGGCGAGCACGTGCGCCTTGCGCGTGGCGCGCGCCACGAGGCGGGAGTCGAACCAGGCGTCGGCGGCGAGGGTGCGGGAGCGCAGGTACGCGCGGCGTAGTCGCTTTCGCATCGGCGCCGAATGCTGTCATAGGGTCTGGCGCATGGACGAGACGGGGTTCTGGAGGGCCGACCGCGCCCTGTACCCGCCGGGCAAGTCGGCGTGGATCGACGAGCCCGCGCTGTGGGCGGTGGCGGTCTACCGCCTCGGCCGCTGGGCGCGCACGCAGTCGGGCCCGCGCGGGTTCGTCCTGCGCCGCGTCCACCGGCTCCTGCACCTGCTGATGCGGGTGACGGTCAACATCGAGCTGCCGGCGACCGCCCAGATCGGGCCGGGGCTGCGGATCTACCACCAGTCCGGGATCGTGCTGGGCGGCGACGTGGTCATCGGCGCGCGCTGTCGGATGCGCCAGGGCGTGACGGTCGGCGTGCGCGAGCGCGGCGGCCGCCCGCCGCGCCTGGGCGACGACGTGTTCCTCGGCGCCTACGCGCAGGTCATCGGCGACATCACGGTCGGCGACGGCGCGATGGTGGGGTCGATGAGCCTCGTGCTCGCCGACGTCGCCGCGGGCGCCGTCGTGGGCGGCGTGCCCGCCAAGCCGCTGCGCTGAGCCCCTGCCCGCCCGGTCCGTGCTTCACTTCCGGCTCGCTCGGGGCCGGTCGCCCCGATCCTGAACTCGTCACGGAGGACCATGCGTCGTCTCACCCTGCTGTGCCTGGCCGCGCTTGCGCTGCTGGTGGCCGTCCCGGCCGCCGGCGCCAGCACCACCGTCACCATCGACACGCCGAGCAAGATCATCGCCAAGGGCGCGCTGACGCCCGAGGACCTCGACGCCGGCAAGCTCGTCACGCGCGTCGTCGTGCCCGACGGCTACAGCTCCAAGAAGTGCGCGCCGGTCCTCTACCTGCTGCACGGCACCGGCTCGGAGCTGCATCCGGCCCCGACCGAGTGGTTCGTCCAGGGCGACATCGAGCACGCCAACGTGCCGGCGATCGTCGTCGTCCCGGGCGGCGGCCCGATGTGGTGGATCGACCAGTGGTCGAACACGGCGCGCGCCCCCGGGTGGGAGAGCTGGTTCTTGAACGAGGTCATGCCGGCCGTGAGCAAGCGCTACAACATCTGCCCGCAGCGCTCCGCGCACGCGATCGCGGGCCTGTCGATGGGCGGCTACGGCGCGCTGTACCTCGCCTCGCAACGCCCGGGCTACTTCGGCTCGGCCGCGTCGTTCTCCGGCGTCATCTCGCTGCACCGCCCCGAGTGGACGGGCTATGACCGCTTCAACCAGCTCTGGGGCCCGGCCTACGCGTTCTACGCGCTGGCCCACGACCCGGTCGCGCTGGTCAAGAACCTGCGCAACACGCGCGTCCTGGTCGAGGCCGGCGACGGCACGACGATCGGCAACGAGCCGCTCGACGGCCCCAAGCGGCTCGAGGAGCTCGAGTTCACGGGGATGTCGGAGGACTTCGTCGCCCACGCCCGCAAGGCCGGCGTCGCCGTCACCTACCAGAAGCACGGCGGCATCCACACGTGGCCGAACTGGAAGCTCGACCTCAAGAACATGCTCGCGTGGAAGCCCTTCAAGAAGGTCGTGGCGACGCCCAAGACCTGGACGCTGGCGACCGCGGCCAAGCAGGGCGACGCCTGGGGCTACCAGTGGAAGCTCGCGCAGTGGCCCGGCTCGGCCGTGCGCCTGTCGCTGGCCGCGGGCACGTTCACGGCGGAGGGCTACGGCAAGATGACCGTGGTCACGCCGAAGGGCAAGACGGTCAAGGCGACGCTGCCGTTCGCCCTGAAGGGTGCCAGCACCAAGGCCAAGCACATCGCGCGGGTCAAGAAGCCGTTGCTGACGATCGACAGGCTGGCGCCGATCAAGGTCGTGGTGGCGCCCGCGGCGCCGACCGCGACGTCGCCGATCACGGTCACGTTCACCACGACGCAGGCGCTGGCCGCGAGCAAGGTGTATGAGATCGGGTTGACCTACGTGTCGGGCGGCTGCGGCCAGACGGTCGTCGCCCGCGTCACGCAGCCGGCCAAGGGCAAGGTCGTCACCGCGACGCTGTCGCCGTCGGCCGACAAGCCGGCGTGGTGCGCCGGCACGGCGGTCGCCGGGGTCCTGGCCGTCGCCAAGTCCTCGACGGGCTTCGCCCTCGGCGACATCCTCGGCTACCAGCAGGTGACGTTCAAGTAGCGCGGCGGCCGGCGGCGGTCCGGGCTCCGCGGCGCAGCTCCACGCGTCGTAGGACCCGCGCCGCCGCCAGCTGGGCGCTCTGCAGGCCCAGCCGGCCGCCGTGGCGGACGAGCAGCGTGAGGGCCCGGCGCGTCGGAGGGCCCGAGCGCGGGCGCTCGGCCAGCGCGACGAGCGCGCGCGCCGGCGCGCGCAGGTCGCGGACGTAGCCCGGGTCGGGGACGTCCCCGAGCGCGGGGCGGTGCAGGTCGTGCAGCGCGGCCTCGGCGGCGCCGCGCGCCCGCGCGTCGGCCAGCCACTGGCGCAGCGTGCGCTGGTAGTGGTGATGGGCGACCAGCGCCGGGTCGTAGACGCCGCGCAGGCCCGCGGCGTGCAGGCGCAGGCCGAAGTCGCGGTCCTCGTGGTAGTGGTCGGTGAAGGCGTCGGAGGCGATCCCGACCCGCAGCGCGTCGGCGCGCCGCAGCGAGACGTTGCCGCCCCACAGATGCGGCAGCGGGTCCTCGGGACCGGCCCGGTAGCGGCGCGCGCGCTCCTCGTACTCCTGGGCGTGGATGCGCGAGGCGACGTCGTCCTCGCCGCGGCCGGCCGGAACCGTGAACGGCGTCGCGCCCACCACGACGATCCCCTCGGCGCGCGCGTGGTGGCGCCGGTGGCCGGAGACCAGACCGGCCTCGGGGACCACGTCGTCGTCGAGCAGCAGGATCACGTCGCCGCGCGCGGCCTCGGCGCCGACCTGGCGCGCGCCGGCCGGGCCGATGCACGGGCCGCGCACCACGCGGGCGTCGCGCGGCGCCGGGAGGTCGCCCGCGGCCGTGTCGTCGACCACGACGACCTCGAGCGCGGCCGGGTCCTGGACGCTGAGCGCGACGACCTGCGCGAGCGATGCGCGGTCGCTCGCGGCGGGGATGACGACCGACACCGTGGGCGCGCCCGTCGGGGCCGCGCTTTCGGATGCGTCAGAATGTGATGCAGGCACGGTTGCCGATCACCATGGACATCGCGATCCCCAGAACGACCGGCGGCCGCCTGGGGCTGCGCCACCCCGAGCTCGTCGGCCACCTCGTCAAGCGCGAGCTGTCGTCGGCCCACCGGTTCACGATGCTCGGCTGGGCATGGCCGCTCGCCCGCCAGCTGGCCCAGCTGGCGGTCCTCGTCTTCGTCTTCTCGTCGGTCCTCGACCTCGGCATCCCTGACTTCCCGGTCTACGTGTTCAGCGGCCTGGTGGCCTGGAGCGCGTTCAGCACCGGGCTGTCGGCGGCCTCGACCTCTCTCATCGACCAGCGGCACCTCGTCTTCCAGCCGCGGCTGCCGCCGGCCGTGCTGCCGGTGGTCGCGGTGATCGTGCCGTTCGTCGACGTCCTGATGGCCGCGCCGGTGCTCCTGCTCATGCTGATCTTCAGCGGTGAGCTGCACGCCACGGCGCTCCTGTTCCCGCTCGTCCTCGCGGTGCAGCTGGTCTTGATGGTCGGCCTCGCCTGGCTCGTCGCGCCTGCCTCCGTCTACGTCCGGGACGTCCCGAACATCGTGACCCTGGGCCTGATGGTGCTCTTCTACCTGACACCGGTCTTCTACAGCTTGCACAGGATCCCACAGCAGTACGAGTGGCTCCTCCAGCTCAACCCGATGACCACGTTCCTCGAGCTCGACCGTGCGCTCCTGCTCGGGCTGCCCTATCCGAGCGTCGGGCACATCGTTGGCACCGTGGCGCTCTCCGTGCTCCTCGCGGTCGCCGGCTGGTTCGCGTTCGAGCGGATGCGGCCCGGGCTGGTGGACAACCTGTGAGGCACGCGCTCACCTTCGAGGGCGTCTGGAAGTCCTACCCGCGCTGGACCGGCGAGGGCGCGCGCACCAGCCGGGCGATCCTGTCGCGGCGCGTCCCGGAGGCGCTGCGCAGGCGCGAGGAGCGCTGGGCGCTGCAGGACGTGACGATGCGCGTCGGCCACGGCCGGATGATGGGGATCATCGGCGCCAACGGCGCGGGCAAGTCCACCATGTTGCGGCTGGCGTCCGGCCTGGGCCGCGCGACGCGCGGGGAGATCGTGGTGCCGGACGGGACGGCGTCCGTGCTGTCGCTCGGCGACACGCTCGACCTGGAGCTCACGGGCCGCGAGAACGCCTACACCGCGGCGCTGATCGCTGGGATGACCGGCGCGCAGGCGCGGCGCGTGCTGGCGTCGGTCATCGAGTTCGCCGAGCTCGACGACTTCGCCGACGCGCCGATGCGCACCTACTCCGAGGGTATGAAGCTGCGGCTGGCCTTCGGCGTCGTCGCCCAGCTCGACCCGCCGGCGCTGATCCTCGACGAGGTCATCGCGGTCGGCGACGCGCGCTTCCAGGCCAAGTGCATGGCCCGCATCGAGGAGCTGCGCTCGGCCGGCGCGACGGTCGTCTTCGCCTCCCACAACCTCGACGAGGTCGAGCGCTCCTGCGACGAGGCGATCTGGCTGCAGTCCGGGCGCGTCCGCGCGGCGGGCACCGCCGAGGACGTCGTCGAGGCCTACCGCGACGGCATGCGGCTCGACACGCTGGCGGTGACGCCGGCGGGCGACGAGGACGACGACGCGCTGCTCAAGCTGGGCGAGAACCGGTTCGGCAGCCAGGAGCTGACGATCGACGAGGTGCATCTCACCAGCGCCGACGGTCGCGACATCCAGCTGCTGCAGGGCGGCCAGCCGCTGAACGTGGAGCTGACGATCCGCGCCCACCAGGGGCCCAAGCCGGCGGTCGTGACCGTCGGCGTCACGCGCCTGGAGGACCAGGTCATGTGCTTCGAGACCAGCTCGGAGGAGCTCGGCTCCGACCTGGTGGTGGACGAGGACGGCGTGACGCTGCGCGTCGCGTTCGACCCGGTGGACCTGACCAGCGGCGACTACGCGGTCGACGTCGGGGTCTACGAGCCCGGCTGGGAGTACGGCTACGACTACCACTGGAACGCCCATCGCTTCGAGGTCGAGTCCGACCGCGGCGTCAAGGGCGTGTACGTGGCGCCGCGGCGCTGGGCGCCGGCGCGCGCGGCCGGCTCGCGGCCCTCAGCCGCGGGCTGAGCGTAGGCGGCGCTTGGCCGAGACGCGCAGCGCGTTGGCGCCGGTGACCGCGACGCGCAGCGCCAGCAGCGCGCCGGCGCGACCGCCGTCGCTGCGCGCCTGACCGGCGGCGAGGCGCAGGCCGGCGCGGCGGGCGGCGCCGACGTCGAGGCCGGGGCGCAGGCCGCCGGAGGCCTCGGCGGCCAGCTCGGGCGCCGAGCGCTCGGCGACCACGTGGCCGTCGCGCAGCAGCCGCTCGACGAGCGTCAGCAGCGGCGCGGCGGTGCCGAGGCGCTGCTGGGCGGGCCGGATGCCGCCGGCCGCGCGGGCCGGCTCGGCCCGCAGGACGGCGAACGCGAAGCGCACGTCCATCCGCAGGAACGGGAGGCGGCGCGGATCGTGGTCGTGCAGCCCGATCGGCGGCTCGGGGTCCTCGGACTCCAGCGCCTCGCCGACGACCGCGGCGACGCGGCTGCCGTCGAAGGCGACCATCGTGGCGTCCAGCCAGGCGCGGGTCGGCGTCGCGTCGCCGAAGAGGATGCCGACGAAGGGCGTGGCGCCGGCGGCCAGGAGCGCGTCGGCGGCGGCCCAGGCGTCGTCGGCCAGCGCGACGCGCAGCCCGGCGTCGCGCGCCGCGATCGCGGCGGCGGGCCCGGCGGTGACGAGGACGACCTGGCGCGGGTCGGCCGGCGGGGCGGGCGCGGGCCGTCGCGGCAGCGCGCGGCGCCACAGCGGCCACTCGAGGTGGTCGCCGATCGCCTTGACCAACATGTCGCCCCAGTGGCCCTCGGGTGGGACGACGTCCTGGGTCAGGTCGCCGGCGCGGACGCGGGCCAGCGGCGCCGCCGGGGTGGCGGGCACCGCGACGGGCGCGGCGTCGAGGAGGTCGATCTCGATCGTCCCGCAGGCGCCGGCCAGCGGACCGCCGACGCCGGTGAAGCCGCCGTGGCGCAGACCGGTCGCGTAGGCGGCGCGCTGGGCGCGGCGGTGCAGCAGCGACCACGGGTTGCGCAGGTTGCCGGCCTCCAGCGCGCCGAGCACGACGCCGGTTGCGGCGCGCCCGCGCGGGGCGGCGAGCGCCGCGGTGATCGCGTAGCGCAGCGGGCCGCGCCGCGGGTCGGGCATCCGCGTCTTGGCCGCGTCGAGCCCGGCGACCGCTGCGGGCCAGCGAGCGATGAGCAGCGCGTCGCCGCGCCCCTCCTCGTAGGCGGCCTGGAGCCGCTGGGTCGACGACAGGCGGTACTCGTGCCAGCCGCGGGCCCGCGGCGCGACGGCCAGCGCGGCGCCGTCGGCGAGCAGCTGCAGACCCCAGGCCCAGTCCTCGCGGCGCCAGACCGAGATCGCCTCGGGGAAGCCGCCGCGGTCCAGGAACGGGACGCGGGCGACCGACGTGTTGCCGCTCAGGACGTCGTTGAAGCGCAGGTGCCCGGTGCGCGCGATCTCGTCGAGGTGGTCGACCCACCACGGCTCGGCGCCCGACGCGGCGAGCGTCCGGAGCGGCGGCCGCGGCGGATAGGGGCCGAACACGACGTCGGGCGCGCCGGCGGCGTGGGCGGCGAGGTGCTCGGCGACGAGCTGGCGCTCGGGGACGACGTCGTCGTCGACGAACAACACCAGCGGCGTGGTCGCGGCCCGGGCGCCGGCGTTGCGCGCCCGTGCGGCGCCGGCGCCGCCGGTCCGCAGCGTCGCGACGGCGAGCCCCGCGGGCGCGAGCGCGGCGACGTCGGTCGGGGCGGCCGCGGCGTCGTCGACGACGAGCACGGCGTAGCTGCCCGCCGGCGCGGTCTGCGCGGCCAGCGCCGCGAGGCACCGCCGCAGCGCGGCGATGCGCCCGACGGTCGGGACCACGACGGTGAGCCGCGGCGCGGCCTCGGTCCACGGCGCAGGCGCCGCGGTCGTCGCCGCGGCCGCGCCCTCCGCCATCGCGCCCGGCGGCACGATCGGCGCGGCCGGCGGCGCCGCGCGCCGTGCCCGCAGCAGCCGCGCCGGCCCGTCCAGCGCGCCGCGCAGGTACAGCCACGCGACGCGCAGCTCCTCCTCGTCGCCGCGGCCCAGCAGGAAGCGCTTGAGTGTGTCGACGAGCTGGCGCACGAACCAGAACGCGGCGCGCGGGACCTCCAGCTCCCCGTGCTCGAGCAGGTTCTTCAGCAGCGACGCCGCCATGCCGGTCCCGTAGCCGCGCACCGCGCGCTCCAGCGCGTCGGTGTCGGTGCGGTGGACGTGGAAGACGAACGTCGCCGGGTCGTAGACCAGCCGGTGGCCCGCGGCGAGCAGCCGGCCGAAGGCGTAGGTGTCGCCGCCGGACTCCGTCGCCGTGCCCGCGTCGAGCTCGGGCGGGAACAGCACCTCGCCGAGCTGGGCCACCGCGGTCGCGCGCAGCAGCATGTTGGCGCCGACGCCCACCTGCCCGCCGTGGACGGGTGGCAGGATCGTCCAATCCCACCGCCGCCGCTCCAGCCCGCGGGTCAGCGACGCCTGCCGCTCCATCCGCTCTTGCGACGGGTCGGCCAAGGTGTAGGGGAACGCCGGGCCGGTGACCGCCGCGACGAGCGGGTCGGCGAACAGCGCGTCGACGCCGGCCAGCCAGCCGGGCGACGGGATCACGTCGTCGTCCATGAACGCGATCACGGCGCCGCGCGCGGTCCGCAGCCCGGCGTTGCGCGCGTTGTCCAGGCCCTTGTCGTCCTCGCGGACGTAGCGGAAGCCGAAGGACTCCACCAGCGCGCGGCAGTCGCGCTCGCCCGGCGCGTTGTCGACGATCACGACCTCGTCGGGCGCGGGGTCCAGCCCGGCGATCCCGTCCAGCGCGCGCGGCAGGTGCGCCGGCCGGCCGTGCGTGCAGACGACGACCGTCACCGCCTGGCGGTCGGGCTCCGGGGCCCGCACGCCCAGGCGCTCGCGCAGCGTGGCGTCCAGGCGCCGGCGCTCGATCGCGCGGTCGGCGTGGCGCAGGATCGCGGCGTGGGCCAGCGCGGGCCCCGTGGTCGCGCCCGGGCTCGCCAGCTCGACCCGCGCGACCGGCACGCCGCCGTCCAGGACGACCACGTGCCACCGCTCCGCGGTGGTGAAGTCGAACTGCTCCAAGGTCGTCGTGGCCTCCACGACGGCGACGCCGATGGCGGCCGGGGGCCTACCGTGCGGGCGGTGCATCGTCTCGATGTTGGAGCATTCCGGTGAACATGGGGCTGACGACGGCGGAGATCTCCTTGGACGTGTCGGTGGTCATCCCTGCGTTCAACGCCGCCGAGACGCTGGCCGAGACGATCGCGTCGCTGCAGGCGCAGACCTTCACCGCCGGCGCGTGGGAGGCCGTCGTCGTCGACGACGGCTCCACCGACGACACCGCGCGCGTCGCCCAGGCGCTCGCCGCCGCCGACCCGCGCGTCCGCTGGATCCCGAAGGAGAACGCGGGCGTCAGCGCCACCCGCAACCGCGGGCTGCGCGAGGCCCGCAACCCCTGGCTGCTGTTCCTCGATGCCGACGACCTGCTCGTCCCCGAGGCGCTGGCGTGGTTCATGGACGAGGTCCGGCGCGACCCGTCGCTGGACCTGGTCTACGGCGGCTGGTGTCGCCTGCTGCCCGACGGGCGGCTGTTCGACGAGGTGCGCGACGTCCCGGCCGACGACCTCTTCCGCTCGTTCTCGGGCACGTGCGCGTTCGCGATCCACGCCTGCGTCACCCGCCGCGACCTCGTGCTGGCCGCCGGCGGCTTCGACGAGTCGCTGCGGACGTGCGAGGACTGGGACCTGTGGCAGCGCCTGGCGCGCGGCGGCCTGCGCGCGGTCGAGGTCCCGCGGCGCATCGCGATCTACCGCCTGCGCCGGCAGTCGGCGTCCAACGACGGCGTGCAGATGCTGCGCAACGGGCTGGAGGTCATCGACCGCGGCCACGGCGAGGACCCGCGCGTCGTCGAGCCCGTCGAGACGCACCGCGCCGGCGCCGACGCTCGGATGGAGCCGCTGGCCAAGCTCGGCATGGCCGCCTACTGCGCCGGCCTGGTCCTGGGTCGCGGCGGCGATCCCGAGGCGGTGCTGACGCTGGTCGACGACCTCAAGCCGATGATCTCCGACCCGGCCGCGATCGGCTGGACGATCTCGGCGGCCGTGCCGCTGGGGCGCGCCCAGCTCGCCACCGACTGGCCGTCGTTCGAGCCGGAGCTGTGGGACCGCGTCGACGCTCTGCTGCAGCGTTTCGAGACGATCGCCGGCGTCCCGCTGTTCGCCCGCCGCGCGCGCAAGAGCTTCGACCGCGCGATCCTCGCCGCGCTCGACGACACCGCCGGCGCGCTGCGCCTGGGCGACGCCCAGCTGCTCGACGTCGACCCGACCGCGGGGCCGCCGGCCGACGTCGCGCTCGAGGACGGCGTGCAGCGCCTGATCTGCCGCGTCCGCGACGGCGGCGAGCTGCTCGACGAGCTCGAGCTGCCGGTGTTCGGCTCGACCGCGCTGGGCTGGCACGTCGCCGACGCGATCGCCGACCGGCTCGGCTGGACGCTCCTGGCGCGCCATCTCGAGCGCGCGGTCGAGCCGGGCCTGAGCGCGCGCGACGACGCCGACGCGCGCAGCTGGGAGCTGTTCCTCCAGCAGCTCTGGGGCCTGCCGACGGTGACGACGAGCGACTTCTACTCCGCCGAGGCGGAGGTCGGGGAGGACGGCGACGCCGGCGGGGCTCTCGCGGGCACCGTCGAGGTCTCGGCCCCGCTGCCGGAGCTGCCCGACGGCGAGGTCGCGGTGGCCGTCACCTGCGGCGGCGTCCCGCTGGGCACCGTGACCGTCGGCGCGCACGAGCCGCGCACGCCGCACGCGCTGCGCTCCGCGATCGTCTGGCAGTGCGGCTTCGAGCTGTGCGTGGCCGCGGTCCGCGCCGGCCTGCTCGCGTCCGCCGGGACGACCGGGACGCTGCGCGAACGCGTCGCCGCGGCGGCCGCCGCCGGCGCCCCCTCGCCGCCCGCGGCGCTGCGTGTCGGGATCACCGCCGCCGGCACGGTCGCCGGTCCGCAGGCGCGCCGCGCCGTGCTGCCCGCCGCCTTCGCCGGCGACGTCGCCGAGCTGATGGGGCTCGACGGCCGTCCGGTGCAGCGCGGCGACGGCGAGCTGGTCGTGATCGACCCCACGCTGCTGAACCCCGGGTCGGCGCCGGCGCAGGCCGACGTCCCCGGCACCGCGCCGGAGGGCTCGAGCCCCGAGGAGTTCGACATGCTCTTCGCGCGCACCGACGACCCGTGGTCCTACGACAACGCCTACGAGCGCGACAAGTACGACCGCACGCTCGCGCTAGCGCCCCCGCACGTCGCCACCGCGCTGGAGCTCGGCTGCGCCGCCGGCCACTTCACCGTCCGGCTGGCCGAGCGCGCCGACGACCTGCACGCGCTCGACGTCTCGCCCTTCGCGCTGGACCACGCCCGCCGCCGCGTGGCGGCGGCCGGGCGCGACGGCGGCGTGCGCTTCGACCGCCACGACCTGTTCGCCGACGCGCTGCCCTACGCCGCGGCCGAGCTCGTCGTCTGCAGCGAGGTCCTGTACTACGCCGGGACCGTGGAGCGCCTGCGCTTCGCGATCGGGCAGATCGCGGCGTCGGTCACGCCCGGCGGCGCCTTCGTCACGGCCCACGCGCGCCTCCTGGTCGACGACGAGCGCGGCTTCGCGTGGGGCCTGCCGTTCGGCGCCGCGTCGATCACCCGCGAGCTCGCCGACTCCTTCCTGCGCCTGGAGGCCGAGGTCGTCACCGACGCCTACGTGGTCCAGCGCTGGGTCCGGCCCAGGGACTGGATCGCCGCGCACCGCCCGCGCCGCGTCCACCGCGAGCGCGCGGCGCTCCCCGACACGCTGCCGCCCGCGGTCGCCGAGATGCTGCGCAACGACGGCGAGGCCGCGGAGATCACCCAGCGCGAGCCTGCCGACCGCGTGCCCGTCCTGGCCTACCACCGGATCTCGCCGACGGGCTCGGCCTTCAACGCCCAGTGGCGCACCCACCCCGAGCAGTTCGAGGCGCACCTCGCCCACCTCCGCGCCCAGGGCTACTACAGCGTCGCGGCCGAGGAGCTCGCCACCGCGATGCGCACGCGCCAGCCGCTGCGCGGCCGCCCGATCGTCATCAGCTTCGACGACGCCTACGCCGACTTCCCCGACCACGCCTGGCCGCTGCTGCGCAAGTACGGGTTCTCGGCCACGGTCTTCGCGGTCGCCGACTGTACGGGCGGCCACAACGCGTGGGACGACCACCGCGGCGAGCGGCTCGACCTCATGGGCTGGGCGACGCTGCGCCGGCTGCAGGACCAGGGCGCCGAGATCGGCTCGCACACCGCGGCGCACCCGCCGCTCTCCGCGCTCCCGCCCCGCGAGGTCGCGACCGACCTGCTCCGGTCGCGCCTGGCCATGGGCCGCGCGCTCGGCCGGGCGCCGGCGTCGCTGGCCTACCCGTTCGGCGACGTCGACGACGCCGTCGCGCGCGTCGCGGCGGCCTGCGGGTTCACCATCGCCTTCACCTGCGAGCCGGGGACGGCCCGCTTCGACGGCCAGCCGATGACGGCGCCGCGCCTGGAGGTCACCGGCGACGACGACGTCGCGGCCCTGGCGGCGAAGCTCGCCGAACACTGAGCAAGACCATGCAGTGAGATGACCACCCGATCGTGGGGTCGACCCGAAGTTGGGGATGTCAGAACGCGAACACTGGACCGGTAGTCGAAGCGCCCTCGTCCATTAGCAGTAGAGACGGTCTCTTCCTAGACGCTAGCTTGAACGGCGTTCGGCGCGGCACGCCCAGGGACGGGACCGTCGCGCGATCCGCCGTCGCGGGGCCATCGCAGAGCAGGAAGCTCCGGCAGGCGGGTTCCAGCAGGACCCCAATCCCCCATTCCCCTGAGGACCCACTCCTTTGCGAGTCCCGCTTCGCATGCCCGAGACAAGCCCCGGCACCCTGATGCGCATCACCGGCCTGCGCTCGTCGTCGCCGGTGATCGAGGAATCGCTCGACACGAACCCGGCCGTCCTCCAGCGCGACCGCCGCTACCGGCGCAGCCTCGCCGTGGCCGACGCGCTGTCGGCGCTCGTCGCGCTGCTGCTGTGCGCGAACGTCTTCGGCGTCGACCAGCTGAGCCTGAGCGTGCTGCTCGGGCTGCCGCTGGTCTGCGTCGCGTCCAAGCTCAGCGGCCTGTACGACCGCGACGAGCTGGTGATCCACAAGACCACGATGGACGAGGCGCCCAAGCTGCTCCAGCTCGCCGCGATCTACACGTTGGCCGTGTGGATGCTCGACGGCGTCGTCATCAACGGCCCGCTCGGCAAGGGCCAGGCGCTGATCCTGTTCGCGTCGCTCTTCGTCCTCGGCCTGGCGTTCCGCCGAGCGGCGCGCTCGGTCGCGGCCCGCGCCGTGCCCGAGGAGCGCCTGCTGCTGATCGGCGACGCCAGCTCCTACGCGCGCATCCAGCACAAGCTCGAGAACGTGGCCGCCCACGCCCGCCTCGTCGGCCGGATGTCGCTGCAGCGCGTCTCCGACCTCACCGCCGAGGAGCGCCCGGTCGACCAGGCCACGCTCGGCGAGATGATCCGCACGCTCGACGCGCACCGGATCCTGGTCGTGCCGAGCCAGACCAACCCGCAGGTCACGCTCGACGTGATCCGGGCGAGCAAGGCGCTCGGCGTGCGCGTCAGCATCCTGCCGCACGTCTTCGACGTCGTCGGCCAGTCGGTGGTCTTCGACGACCTCGGCGGCATGACGATCATGGGCGTCCGCGAGTTCGCGCTCGGCCGCTCGTCGCAGCTGCTCAAGCGCGCGTTCGACCTCGCCGGCGCGACCGTCGGCCTCGTCCTGCTGGCACCGCTGCTCGCGCTCTTCGCGGTCCTCGTCAAGCTCGACTCGCACGGCCCGGTCCTGTTCCGTCAGGAGCGCATCGGCCGCGACGGCGCGCCCTTCCGGATCTACAAGTTCCGGACGATGGTCGCCGACGCCGAGGCGCGCAAGGACGAGCTGCACCAGCACAACGAGGCCGACGGCCTGTTCAAGATCGCCGATGACCCGCGGATCACGCGTGTGGGGCGCCTCCTGCGCAAGACGTCGCTCGACGAGCTGCCGCAGCTGCTCAACGTGCTGCGCGGCGAGATGTCGCTGGTCGGCCCGCGCCCGCTGATCTACAGCGAGGACAAGACGATCACCGGCTACGACCGCAGGCGCCTGCACCTGACGCCGGGCATGACCGGCCACTGGCAGATCATGGGTTCGTCACGCGTGCCGATGCACGAGATGGTCAAGGTCGACTACGTGTACGTGACGACCTGGAGCCTGTTCGAGGACGTCAAGATCCTGGCCCGTACGCTCCCGTACATGGTGGCCCGCCGCGGCATGTAGGTCGCTGCCTTCGTTGTGCACGTCGCGCGGCGAGATGTCGCTGGTGGGCCCGCGCCCGCTGATCGCCAGCGAGGGCAGCACGATCACCGGCGATGACCGCCCGCCGCCTCGCGCTGACGCCGGGGATGACCGGCCACTGGCCGATCGTGGGCTCGGCGCGGGTGCCGATGCACGAGATGGTCAAGGGTCGACTACCTCTACGTGACGACCCGGAGCCTGTTCGGCGACTTCAAGCTCCCGCTGCGCACCGTCCCCTACATGTTGGCCCGCCGCGGCCAGTAGGCGGCGGCCGCACGGCGGCCGCGGCGCGCGACGGACTACCGTTGCGCGTCGATGACCCCCGTCCTGGCCCGCTTCGACGCCGCGCTCGCCGTGGCCGCCCGCACCCGCGGGCACTCGGCACGCGCCGAGCGCGCCGTGCGCGCGTTCTCGCGGACCGGCGAGCACGCGGCGCTGTGGCTCGCGCTCGGGACGGTCGGCGCGGTCGTCGACCGGCCGCGGCGTTCGCGATGGACCCGGGCCACCGCCGGCGTCGCCGGCGCCTACGTCCTCAACACGGCGATCAAGCTGGTGGTCCGCCGCCGGCGGCCGCAGCTCGCCGGCCTGCCGGCGCTCATCAGCACGCCGACGCAGCTGAGCTTCCCGTCGGCGCACGCGTCGTCGTCGTTCGCGGCGGCGCGCGGCTTCGCGCCGCTCGTCGGCGCGGGCAAGGTCTACCCGGTGGCCACCGCGATGGCCGCCTCGCGCGTCTACCTCGGCGTGCACTACCCCTCGGACATCCTCGCCGGCGCGCTGCTCGGCACGCTCGTAGGAGGAGCAACCACTTCATGAAGGTCGGGATCGTCGGCATGCCCAACGCGGGCAAGTCATCGCTCTTCAACGCGCTCACCAAGGCGGGCGCGGAGGCGGCGAACTACCCGTTCACCACGATCGAGCCCAACGTGGCGATCGTGCCCGTCCGCGACGAGCGGATGGGCAAGTTGTCGCAGTTGCTCAGCTCGTCCGAGGTCGTGTGGGACACGATCGCCTTCCATGACATCGCCGGCCTCGTGCGCGGCGCCTCGGAGGGCGAGGGGCTCGGGAACAAGTTCCTGGCCAACATCCGCGAGACCGACGCGATCGTCCACGTCGTCCGCGCCCACCACGACGACGGCATCCTGCACTCCGAGGGCTCGGTCGACCCGGCGCGCGACGTCGAGACGATCGAGACCGAGCTGATCTACGCCGACCTCGAGCAGGCCGAGCGCCGCGTCGACCGCGTCGCCAAGCAGGCCAAGAGCGGTGACAAGGAGGCGCAGGCCGAGGAGCGGTGGCTGCGCGACGTCGTCGCCGCGCTCCAGGCCGGCGAGGCCGTCCGGACCGTGCCGGTTCCCGACGCCGCGCCCGACGCGCTGCGCAACCTCGCGCCGCTGACCTCCAAGCCGGTGCTGTTCGTGGCCAACGTCGACGAGGGCACCGACGAGGTCCCGCCGGAGATCCAGGCCCACGCGGACGCGATCGGCGCCGGCGCCGTCGCGGTCTCCTCGCGCCTGGAGGCCGAGCTGTCCGAGCTCGACGACGAGGACGCCGCCGCGATGCGCGCCGACCTCGGCGTCAGCGAGTCCGGGCTGGACCGCGTCTCGCAGGGGGCGTTCGCGCTGTTGAACCTCAACTCGTTCTTCACCGCCGGGGACGGCACGATCGCCCAGACCTGGCACCTGCGCGACGGCCTCACCGCCTGGCATGCGGCGGGCGCGATCCACACCGACATCCAGAAGGGCTTCGTCCGCGCCGAGGTCATCGGCTGGGACGCGCTGCTGGAGGCGGGCGGCTTCGCGGGCGCGCGCGACCGCGGCACGCTGCGCCTCGAAGGGCGCGACTACGTGATGCGCGACGGCGACGTCATCAACGTGAAGTTCACGCCCTAACGTCGTTTTCCTGACGGCGCCCGATGTGGGGCAGTCATATCCCTCATCCGCGGCGCGGCGGTGGGTTAGCCTCGCGGGATCGGAGCGCGGTGCGGCGTGCTCCTCGGAATTGCGAAAGGGCCATGATGGCCGAATCTCATTGGCTGTACCTGGAGCGCCATGCCGGTCGCGTGCGCCGGGTGACCCTCTTGGACGACGACCTGCGGGTCATCTCCACGCATCTGCGCGACGGCGGTCCGGAGGCGTTCGTGCCTGATGACTGCCAGCTCCTGCGAGCGGTCGAGCTGGAGGAGCGCGTGGGCCTCGAAGCCGCGAGCTGAGCGGGCCTTCGGTACAACCTCACACCATGGACCTGCCGCGTCGCGTCGAGAAGCCCTGGGGCTACGAGCTCTGGTACGCCCTCACCGACCGCTACGCCGGCAAGATCCTCCACGTCGACGCCGGCCACCGGCTCTCGCTGCAGTACCACGAGGCCAAGGACGAGAGCAGCTACCTGCTGTCCGGCCGGCTGATGCTCGTGAAGGGGACGAGCGAGGACGACGTGACCGAGGTCGAGATCGAGCCCGGCCACGTCTGGCGCAACCGGCCGGGCGAGATCCACACGATCGAGGCGCTCGCGGACGCCGACGTCCTGGAGGTCTCCACGCCGGAGCTCGACGACGTGGTTCGACTTTCGGACAGTTACGGACGCGAGGGCACCACGGCACACTGAGCGGATGTCCGCCGCCGCCCCGACCCGCTCGCGCCGCGGGCGTCGGGTGGCCGCCGGGCTCGCTGTCGTCCTCGTCCTGCTGGCCGCCGTCGCGGCGGTCGCCGCCGCGCCCGGCGAGCTCGACAGCTTTCCGCGCGCACGGCTGGTGAGCCACGCCCAGCAGGACCGCGCGCCGCGCTGGACCCGGCCGTGCTGGGCGGTGGCGCGCTGGTCGGGCTACACGACGTGCCTGCACGTGGCCGGTCGCGTGGTCTGGCGCCAGGGCCACGACGGCGACGGCGACGGCGACCGCCACCTGTTCGTCGTCAGCCGCTTCCACATGCACGTCGTCAAGCTGCCGCGCGAGCTGCCCACCGGGCTGCCGACGGTGGGCGACCACGTCGACGCGGTCGGATGGATGGCCCGCGGTGGCCACGGGCGCACGGAGCTCGACGCGGTGCAGCTGCGCTGGAGCGGGCGCCTGGCCCGCGGGCGCGCGAGCGGCTAGCGCACCTGGCTAGGCGACGCGCAGCGCGGCCTCGGCCTGCTCGGCCTCGGCGGCCTCGCGGCGGGCGCGGACCGCCTGCGCGCGGCGGCGACGGGCGGCGGCGCGGGCGTCGCGCGTCTCGTCGAGCAGCGCGCGGCGCCAGCCGGTGAACGCCCAGAGGTCGACCACCAGCAGGACGCCGACCGCGATCAGGATCCCGAGCGCGACGCCGAACCCGACGCCGCCGCGGTCGCGGTCCGGGACGCGCGTGCCCAGGGCGAGCGCGACGTCGGCCGCGGGCCGGTCCAGCGGGGTCGCCCGGATGTCGTCGCGCAGGACGTCGTAGGCGGGCTTGGGCCGGCCGTCGTAGGTGACGAGGCCCTTGTGGTGGATCGCGTTGCGGTCGGCGCCCGGCAGTTGCGCGCCGCCGTCCCACGCCGGCTTGACCGCGAACTCGCGCAGCGTCCAGTAGATCGCTCCGCTCAGCGTCGGCGCGGACTTGACGGCCGCGAGGACGTTGCGCGTGTAGACCTCCTGGAAGGCGTAGGTCTGCTTCTCGGTCGCCGGGCCGGTCATCGTGGCCTCGGCGCCGAACTCGGTCAGCACGAGCCCCGAGTTGGGGTACATGGTGCGCATCCCGCTCAGGTACGGGGCGAGCGAGCGGATGTCGGCGGTCGAGTGCCCCGGCTTGCCCGGGTACCAGCCGAAGTACGAGTTGATGCCCAGCAGGTCGAACGCGGCGTAGGCCGCCTGCCGCGGGTAGCCGGGGTAGCTGAGCGTGTCGACCGACGTCGGCAGCGTCGGGTCCAGGTCCAGCGTCAGCGCGCGGGCGTCGCGCAGGAAGGCGGCGGTGCCGGGGACCTTGTCGGGGATCACCGACAGCTCGTTGGCGACCGAGTGCGTGATCGTCGACGGGTGGTTGCGGGTCTGCAGCACCGCGGCGCGGACCGTCGACAGCGCCGTGTCGCGCTGGTCCGCGGTGACCAGCAGGCGGTCGCGGTGGTAGATCGGGGCCTGCGTCCAGACCATGATCCCGGCCTGGTCGAGCTTGTCCTGCAGGCGCTGGTCGAGCGCGTAGTGGGCGCGCGTGACGTTCGCCCCGACGGCCTTGAGCTGGGCGACGATCCCGTTGACGTCGGCGTCGGTGAGCGCCGGGCCGTGGCCGTCGACGTCCTCCTGGATCGACGCGCCGCGCAGCTCCACGGGCTGGCCGTTGAGCGTCAGGAGCCCGTCGTGCACGGTCACGGTCCGCAGGCCGATGCGGGCGGCGTCGTGCTGCTGGACCGCGCCGCCGGCGCCGAGCGTGTCCAGCGCGGCGCCGTAGAGCGCCGGGTGGCCAGGACCCCAGAGCTGGACGTCGTCGTCGGCGACCGGGACGCGGAAGCGCACGCGCGCGGTCTCGCCGGGGGCGATCGGCCGCGACGTCGCGGTCCCGCGGCCGGCCGGCTTGCCGTCGGGCGTCGTCAGCCGCGCGGCGAGCCGCGCGGAGACCGTCGTCGTCCCGCGGTTGAAGAGCGTGGTGTCGACCGTGACGCTCCACGTGCAGTCGTCGCCGCGGCAGGTGCGCTGCGGCAGGAAGCCGGTGTCGCGCGCCACGATCGCGCCGAGCGGGACCAGCGTGGCCGCGCGCGTCATCCCGCCCCAGTTCCACCAGCCCTCGCGCGGCTCTTCGGCCTTGTGGCTGTCGGCGCGGACGACGACCGCGTGCGGGCGCCCGTCGCGCAACTGGGGCAGCGCGACGGTGAACGGCGCGTAAGGGTCGGAGTGGACCGCGACGCGCCGGCCGTCGACGAAGACGTCGGCGACGCGGCGGACCTGGTCGAAGCGGATGCCCCAGTCGAAGCCGGCCGGCGAGGCGGTCGGGCGCGTGACCGAGAGGCGGTACCAGCCCGTCTGGCCGTGGAAGGCCTTCGTGTCCGGCGTGGGGTCGAAGACGTGCGGGAGGTCGACGGCCGACCACGTGAGGCCGCTGGGGCCGCCCGGGTGGGAGGGCCCGAGTCCGCGCAGGCCGGCGCCGGTCGGATCGGGCGCGTACTCCCAGCCGGCGGCGTCCAGGTCCACCGCGCGCGGCGGCGCGCTCGGGGCGGCGTGGGCGGCGCCGGCTAACGCCGCGCAAACCAGTGCGACGACAGACCAGCAGGCAGCGACACGTCGCACCACGCGGAGGATCATCGCGGAAGCATCGGCAGACGGTTCGGCGTTCAACAGCGCGACGTTCGCGCGCGCACCGCTTAGTCCTTCTTCGCCAACCCCGCCAAACGCTCCGAAAGTCGCCCCATCCCGCGCGTCGACGCGGCCTCGGAGGCCTTGCCGTACGTCGTCGGAGCGTCCTGCGGGCACGCCACTGAGATCGGCTGGAGCGTCGCGATCTTGCGGAACTCGCGCAGCTCGTCGGCCTGATTCCGGAGCGCTGCGGCCACGCGCGGGCGCTCCGCGTCGGCGTTGGCGATCGCGTCGTCCAGCGTGCCGTGCACGCGCAGGATCTCCCCGGCGGTCTTCTCGCCGATGCCCTTGGCGCCCGGGATCCCGTCGGACGGGTCGCCGCGCAACGCGATGAAGTCCGGGACCTGGTCGGGGCGGATGCCGTACTTGGCCTTCACGCCTTTGACGTCCACGAGCTCCGGGCCGTCCTTGCCGCCCCGCGGATACAGGACGGAGACCGACTCGTTGACGCACTGGAACATGTCGCGGTCGCCGGAGAAGATCAGGCACGTCCCGCCGGCGTCGACCTCGCAGCGCGCGTAGGCGCCGAGCAGGTCGTCGGCCTCGAGGTCGTGCGCGTCCTCCCACGCCCAGCCGAACGCGGCGAAGAACGCGGGCGCGTCGGCCCATTGCGGCGCCAGCTCGTCGGGCACCGGCGGGCGGTCGGCGTGGTAGGACGCCAGCGACTCGGCGCGGTAGGCCGCGGCCTCGGCGCCGGTGCACAGGATCACCGTGCGGGGCGCGTGGCGCTCCACCGCCCACAGCACCTGGTTGGCGAAGCCGAGCAGCGCGTTGACCGGTTGGCCGTCGGCGCCCGTGATCGACTTCGGCAGACCGTAGAACGCGCGGTAGAGCAGGGACGGTGCGTCGACCACCAAGAGCGGACCCATAGGCCGCCTACTCTGGCAGGACCGCCCGATGCCCAAGATCCCCACCAGCCGCCTTGCCCGCACCGCGAAGTTCGGCGGCCTCGTCGCCGGGCAGTCCGCGCGCTGGGCCGGAACCCAGCTCGCCAACCGCACCCGGACGCCCGAGGGCGCCGAGGCGGCCGACGCCAAGCGCGCGCTCGCGCTGGCCGACGAGCTCGTCACCCAGCTCGGCCAGATGAAGGGCGCGGCCATGAAGCTCGGCCAGGTCCTGTCGACCGTCGACTTCGAGATGGTGCCCGAGGGCGAGCGCGAGGCGTTCAAGGCCAAGCTCGCCGCGCTGCGCGACGACGCGCCGCAGGTCCCGTTCGCCAAGATGCGCCAGGTCCTTGTCGACGACCTCGGCGGCTCGATTGACGAGCACTTCCAGGAGTTCGACGCCGAGCCGGTCGCGGCGGCGTCGATCGGCCAGGTCTACCGCGCGACGCTCCACGACGGCCGCGACGTCGCGGTCAAGGTCCAGTACCCGGGCGTCGCCGAGGCGGTCGAGACCGACCTGCGCAACGCCGCGGTCCTGCTCCCGCTGGTCAAGCGCCTGGCGCCGGGGCTCGACGCCAAGGCGATCCTCAAGGAGCTGCGCGACCGCATCGGCGAGGAGCTCGACTACGAGCTCGAGGCCCAGCACCACCGGCGCGTCCACCGCGCCTTCCGCGACCACCCGTTCATCATGGTGCCGGCCGTCGTCACCTCGATGTCCACGCGGCGCGTGCTGATCACCGAGTTCGTGGACGGCCGCGGCTTCGCCGAGGTCCAGAAGCTCGACGAGGCCGCCCGCGACCGCTTCGCGGAGATCTGCTTCCGGTTCTTCTACGGGTTGCTGCGGCGCGAGCGCACCGCCGCCGGCGACCCGCACCCGGGCAACTACCTGCTGGCCCAGGACGGGCGCGTGTGCTTCCTGGACTTCGGCCTCGTGCGGCGGATGGACGCCGACTACCTCGCCGACGAGCGCGCGCTGGCGCGGGCCGTCATCGCGGGCGACGCGGACACCGCGTTCGAGTACATGTCGTCGCTCGGCTACCTGCCCCAGCCGGACACGTTCGAGGCCGAGCGCATCCTGGGCCAGCTCGCGACCGCCGGCGAGTGGTACTTCACGACCGGCTTCCGCCGCCTGGATCCCGAGTACGTCCGCTCCTCCATGGAGATCTCCGGCTCGCCGGCCTCGCCGTACTTCGAGGACATGCGCCGCCAGACGATCCCGCCGCAGGCACTGCTGCTGCGCCGCATGGAGGGCTTGCTGTTCAGCGTGCTGGGCGAGCTGCGCGCCGGCGCCGACTGGGGCACGCTCGCGCTCGAGTACATCGCCGACGAGCCGCCGTCGACCGACCTCGGGCGGATCGAGGCCGAGTGGCTCGCCGCGCGGCCGCGCGCATAGACTGCGGGCCATGGCAGCCACGGTGATCAACGGGCTCGACGAGCTCAAGGGCAAGGTCGGCGAGGAGCTCGGCGTGAGCGGCTGGATCGACGTCACGCAGGAGGCGATCGACGCCTTCGCCGACGCGACCGGCGACCACCAGTGGATCCACGTCGACCCCGAGCGCGCGAAGGACACGCCGTTCGGCGGCACGATCGCCCACGGGTTGTACACGCTGTCGCTCGGCCCCCAGTTGTCCTACAGCCTGTTCGAGGTCCAGGGCGTCGCCTTCGGCCTCAACTACGGCTACAACAAGGTCCGCTACCCAGCGCCGCTGCCGGTCGGCTCCAAGGTCCGGATGCGCGCGGCGCTCACTGCCGCCGACGACATCCCGGGCGGGCTGCAGATGACGATCACCCAGACGTTCGAGCGCGAGGGCGGCGACAAGCCGGTCTGCGTCGCCGAGTCGGTGTCCCGGATCTACGGCGGTTGAGCGAGGTCGCCTCCCCCTTCCAGGCGGCCGACGCGCCGGTCGTCCTGCCGCGCGGGCCCCACGGGCTCGCGCGCGACGTCGTCCTGGCGTCCCAGCGCGGCCGGCTGCTGTCGGCCTTCGTGACGCTCGCGGCGCAGCGCGGCGTCGCGGCGGTGACGATCAGCGACATCGTCCGCGTGGCCGGGACGGCGAAGCGCACGTTCTACGAGCACTTCCGCGACAAGGACGACTGCTTCCTGCAGGCCTTCGAGGTCGCCAGCGAGCTGATGGTCGGGACCGTGGTCGACACGGTCGCGGCCGAGCCGGATCCGGTCCGCCGCATCGACGTCGGCGCCCGCGCCTACCTCGCCGCGCTGGTCGCCCACCCCGAGTTCACCAAGCTGTTCCTCACGCACATGCGCGCGGGCGGTCCGCAGCTCGCGCAGCGCTGGACCGCGTGGGTCGACGCGCTCGCCGGCGTGCTCGTCCAGTGGCGCGCGGAGTCCCGCGTGACCCATCCCGAGCTGCACGAGCTGACGCCGCTGCAGGCGACCGCCGCGATCTCCGCGGTCAACGAGATCGTCTCGATCACGCTCCTGCGCGAGGGCATCGAGGGCATCGCCGCCGTGGCCGACGAGCTCGTCGCGGTGACGATCGCCTTCCTGACGGCCGATCCGCGCTCGACCGCGCCGGCCTAGGCGCTAGGCGCGCGCGAACGCGAGCGTCGGCAGCCCGCGCTCGCGGGTGTGGTCGAGCTCGAAGTAGGGCCGGTCGTCGAAGTCGCCGAGGCGCTTGAGCAGCGAGCCGGGCAGGCGCGAGCGGCGGCCGCGGTAGAGGCGGACGTCGGCGTTGTAGATCCGGCGCGCCGCCTGGATCTGGTCCTCGATGTCGGCCAGGCGGGCCTGCAGGTCGACGAACGCGGCGGCGGCGCCGAGGCCCGGGTGGCGCTCGGCGAGCAGCGCGACGGCGGTGACGCCGGCGACCAGGCGGCGCTCGGCGTCGGCGCGCTCCCACGGCGTGGTCGCGGCGATCGCCTGCTCGCGCACGACGCTCAGCCGGCCCAGCGTCTGGGCCTCGCTGGCCGTCTCGGCCTGGACGGCGGCGACGAGCGCGGGCACGAGCGCGTGGCGCTCCTGAAGGTGGACGTCGATCGCGGCCCAGGTCGCGTCGGCCGCGTCGCGTGCCGCGACCAGGCCGCGCCAGGCCATCAGCAGCCACAGCGCGAGCAGCGCGAGCACGATGAGCCCCACGGACATCCCGGTCATACGCATGCGATCGGCAGCCGGGTGCGCGGCCTGAGCCGCGACAGCGATCTCTCAGCGGATGTCCAGCGACGGGCCCGCCACGTCGCCCAGCGCGACGCGGTAGGTGCCCGAGCCCGGGACGGCGGCGTCGTAGCGGCCGCCGCGGCGCACGCGCGTCGTCCCGACCGTCTTCCACGCGCTGCCCTGGCGGCGCTGGATCCGCAGCGTGCGGCCGCGGCGCGCGGGCTGGATCGTCCCGACCAGGTGCGCGGGCGCGAGGCGCGCGACCATCGCGGCCTGCCCGCCGCTGGCGTCGACGCCGGGCGGCGTGGTCGCGCCGCCGCTGGCCGGCGACGTCGTGCTCGCGGGCGCGGTGGTGCTGGCGGCGGGGCCGCCGGCGGCCGCCGGCGCGAGGTCGTCGTCGGACGACTTCTTCTTGGCGTTGCTGGAGATGTAGGTGAACGACGCCCACGTGTCGAACAGGCCGAACCGCGCCCGCAGCTGCGGGCCGGTGACCTGCGTCGCGCCGCCCGTGCCGTCGATCTCGGCGCGCACGATCCGCGGCGAGACGCCGCGCTGGAGCACCGTGATCCCGCGGAAGGACCCGCGGACCAAGCCCTTCAGCTTGGCCTGGACCCGCGCCTGCGAGTAGGTGTACGGACCCCAGCTGTGGCGCGGCGAGACGGTGTCGTACGGATCGTCGACGCCCTTCAGCCACGCGCGCGGCAGCGCGCCGACGAACGAGTTCTCGATGTCCTCGGTGTGGCCGCCGGAGGTCGAGAAGAAGTAGGTGGTGACCGGCTGGCCGTTCTGGACGACGACCTGGCCGGCGGTCGCCGCGACGGCGGCGTCGGTCGACGGCAGCTCGGCGGCGACGCCCTTGTACATCTGCGAGCGCGTGTCGGCGTACTGCGTGTAGCCGTCGGTCGACGACCCGGCGTCGGTCGTCACCGCGTAGGTGCGCGCGGCCACGGCCTGGGCCTTCAGCGCCTCGGCCGGCCACGACGGCGGCGACTCCGCCGACACGACGCCGCGCACGTAGTCCTCCACGTCGACCGCGTCGACCGCCTGCACGCCGGACCCGGACGCCCCGACCTCCAGCGCGCCGCGGTAGCGGCCGTCGCGCACCCCGTTGGCGGCGGGGCCGCGCAGCGTGAACGCGCCGTCCTTGGGCGCCGCGAGCCGCAGCGGCGACGTCGCGGTCACCAGGCGCCGGCCGCTCGCGCTGTACAGCGCCAGGCGCCCGCCGCCCGCGGCGCGCACCGAGTAGGTCGCGGTCGGCCGCAGCTGCTTCTGACCCGCCGCGACCACGCCGCTCACGACGGCGCGGCGGCCGCTCTGCAGCAGCACGCGCACGTCGGGCGCGCTGCCCAGCGGCGCCAGCGACGTGCTCTCGTAGTAGTGGCCGAGGATCGTCTGGTAGTCGGTGCCGTGCTGCGCGTAGCCCAGCGCGCCGTACTGGCTCATGCCGATGCCGTGCCCGAAGCCGTGGCCCTTGACGACCAGGCGGGCCGCGGCGTGGGCCGCGCCCGGCGCGGCCCCGAGGGCCAGCGCGAGCGCGAGCGGCAGGAGGGCGGCGATCCGGCGCATGCTCCACGGAGAACGCGGGCAGGCATGGGGAGTTGCGGTGCTCGTTTCGGTCAGCATCGGGCGTTCAAGCGAGTCAGGGTAGGGAACACACGTGTCCAAGCGACGAGCCTCCGACCTCTTCGTCGAATGCCTCGAGGCCGAGGGCGTCAAGTACGTCTTCGGGATCCCGGGAGAAGAGACGCTGGACCTCAACCAGTCGCTCGCCAACTCCTCGGTCTCCTTCCTCCCCGTTCGACACGAGCAGGGCGGGGCCTACATGGCGGACATGTACGGGCGGTTGACCGGACGCGCTGGCGTCTGCCTGGGGACGCTCGGGCCGGGCGCGATGAACCTCGTCACGGCGGTCGGCGACGCGTTCCTGGATCGCGCGCCGCTCGTCGCGCTCACCGGCCAGGCCGACGTCGAGCGCATGCACAAGGAATCGCACCAGTACATCGACCTGGTCGAGCTCTTCAAGCCGATCACCAAGTGGAACGCGCGGGTCAGCAGCCCCGAGATCGTCCCGGAGGTCGTCCGCAAGGCGTTCAAGGTCGCCGAGTCCGAGAAGCCCGGCTCCACGCACCTCGAGCTGCCCGAGGACGTCATGGCCGCCGAGGTCGACGCGCGCCCGCTGCCGCGCCGGCGCCCGGTCAAGCCGGAGCCCAGCGCCCGCGAGCTGCTCAAGGCCGCCGACCTGATCCGCAACGCGATCAACCCGGTGGCCCTGGCCGGCAACGGCGCGGTCCGCGCCGGCGCCGCGGCCGCGCTGCGCGAGTTCTGCCGGGCGACCGGCATCGCGGTCGCCGAGACGTTCATGGGCAAAGGGCTGCTCGACTACGAGGACCCCAAGGCGCTCGGCACCGTCGGGCTCCAGGCGCGCGACTACGCGCTGGCCGGCTTCGAGGACGCCGACGTGGTCATCACCATCGGCTACGACCTCGTCGAGCACGCGCCCAAGCACTGGAACCCGCGGCGCGACAAGAAGATCGTGGTCGTCGACTCCCAGCCGGCGGAGATCGACGAGTTCTTCACGCCCGAGGTCGAGCTGGTCGGCGACGTCTACCACGTGCTCACCCGGCTGGCCGAGGAGTGCCGCGACGTCCCGCACTCCGGCGGCTCGCCGCGGTTGCGCGGCCTCGTCGAGGGCCGGCTGCGCGACGCCGCGACCGACGACCACTTCCCGATGCAGCCGCCGCGCGCGCTGTACGAGATCCGCAAGGCGCTGCGGCGCGACGACATCCTCATCTCGGACGTGGGGCTCCACAAGCTGTGGATCGGACGCATGTTCCCGGCCCATGAGCCCAACACGGTGATGATCGCCAACGGCCTCGCCGGGATGGGCTTCGCCGTCCCCTGCGCGGTCGCCGCGAAGCTCGTGCACCCGGGCAAGCGCGTCGTGACGGTCAACGGCGACGGCGGCATCCTGATGAACTTCCAGGAGCTCGAGACCGCGATGCGGCTGAAGACGCCGTTCGTCAACGTGGTCTGGGAGAACCGGCAGTTCGGGTCGATCGTCTGGAAGCAGGACAAGAAGTTCGGCGAGCACTTCGGCGTCGACTTCACCAACCCGGACTTCGTCAAGCTCGCCGAGTCGTTCGGCATGCCGGCGTGGCGCTGCGCGGCGCCCGACGACTTCGGCCGCCACCTCCAGCACGCGCTGACGCTCGACGTGCCGACGCTGATCGTGCTGCCGATCGACTACTCGGCCGACGTGGCGTTCGCCCAGGCGCTGGGCGACGAGACCGTCGCGAACACGTAGGGTCGGGGCGTGAGCCGCTGGGCCGGATCGACGCTCGAGGATCGCGCGGCGGCGCGGCGCGCCGCGCTGATCGAGGCGGGGATCGAGCTCCTCGGCACCCAGGGCGCCGCGGGCGTGACCGTGCGCGCCGCATGCCGCGCGGCCGGGCTGACCGAGCGCTACTTCTACGAGTCGTTCCCGGACGGGCGCGACGCGTTGCTGCTCGCCGTGCACGACGCGGTGGCCGCGCAGGCGCGCGCGGCGATCGTCGCGGCGGTCGGCGCGCACGCCGCGGCGGGCGGCGGCGCGGAGGACGAGGCCCTGGCCTACGCGGCCGTGGGCGCGTTCACGGCGTTCCTGGAGGAGGACCCGCGCCGCGGCCGGGTGCTGCTGAGCGAGTCGTTCTCCGACACGGTGCTGGCCCGCCACGACGCGGAGCTCGTCCCGGCGTTCGCGGCGCTGCTGGTCGCCCAGATCACGGCGCTGCCCGACGCGCCCGACCAGCTCGACGCCGAGCTGACGGCCGTCGCGCTGCTCGGCGCACTGCGCAACCTCTACCTCGCGTGGCTGGCCGACGAGCGCGCGATCTCGACCGCGCGCCTCAACGCCCACGCGGCGCGGCTGGTCATCGCGGCGGCCCGCGTCTCCTCGCGCGACGTCTCATAATTGACAACGGGCGTTGTCAGATGCGATGGTGTGGCGCGTGCCCGCTCGACCGCTCGGCCCCGACTCCCTGACCTGGCGTTACTTCGGCGACGCCCGCGGGCTCCTGTTCGCGATCCGCGCCGGCGTCCTGCAGGCGATGCACCCCGCGATCGACGCGGCGCTGCGCCAGCACTCCGACTTCTTCGACAACCCGTGGAACCGGCTGCTGCGCAGCGCGCCGCCGATCCTCGGCGTGGTCTACGACGGCCCGCGCGCGGGTGAGACCGGGACGTGGATCCGCGACCAGCACACGGCGATCAAGGGCGTCGACGCCAACGGGGCGAGCTACCACGCGCTCAGCCCGGACGCCTTCTACTGGGCCCACGCGACGTTCTTCGAGTCGATGATCGCGGTCCAGTCCTACCTCGGCAACGAGCTGTCGCGCGCCGACCGCGAGCGGCTCTACGACGAGTCGATCGGCTGGTATGAGCGCTACGGCCTCACGATGCGCCCGGTGCCCGCCGACTACGCGGCGTTCGAGCGGTACTGGCAGCACATGCTCGACGAGGTGCTCGAGCCGACGGCGGTCGCGGTGGGGTCGTTCAACGGCGACCTGTCGCACCTGCCCGCGCCGTTCCCGTGGCTCCAGGGTCCGGCGTGGTGGGTGTTGAAGCCGCTGGTGGCGCGCGGGCCGACGTGGATCGCGCGCGGGTCGCTGCCGCCGCAGGCGCGCGAGCTGCTGGGGCTGTCGTGGTCGTCGGCCGACGAGGTCGCGCTGCGGTCGATGCTCGCCAGCCTGCGCCTCAGCTGGCCGCTCGTGCCCGAGCCGCTGCGCTGGCATCCGCGGGCGTGGAAGGCGGTCCGTCGCGTGTCCGTCGAAGAACAAAAGGCGGCCTAAAGACTGCGCGAACCTCACCAGGCTTGAGCGTTTGCGCGCCCGGTGGACGGTCATACGGCTGACAACTACCGGGAAGTGGGGATGGGTGGGGCTCGACGGATCTCCGATGGAAGGGAGGCATGTCCCCGATGCTCTCCCTCCTCCTCCTGGCCCTGGCCGTCCCCATGTCCGCCGTGCTGCTCGCGGCGGCCGCGCCGGCCCTCTCCGCGCACTCCGTCGCCCTCGAGGCCAAGTACCTCGTCGGCCGCTGCATCGCGTTCGTCGCGCTGCTCGCCATCGCCCCCATCCTGATCGGGCTGACCCTGGCCGTCCGGCTCACCTCCCGCGGGCCCGTGCTCTTCAGGCAGCGCCGCGTCGGCCAGGACGGCGAGCTCTTCGAGATGCTGAAGTTCCGCTCGATGCGCGTCGCCGACGCCGCCGGCTTCGTCCCGGTCGCGGGTGCCGCGCCGGGCGGCGTCGAGGGCGTCGACCGCCGCACGCCGATCGGCCGCTTCATCCGCCGCACGTCGCTGGACGAGCTGCCGCAGCTGTGGAACGTCGTCCGCGGCGACATGTGCCTCGTCGGCCCGCGGCCCGAGCGGCCCGAGCACGTCGAGCGGTTCAGCGTCGACGTCCCGGGCTACGGGAACCGCCACCGTGTCCGCGTCGGCCTCACCGGGCTGGCGCAGGTCAACGGCTCGCGCGGCGCCAGCTGCATCGCGACGCGCGCCGAGATGGACAACGCCTACATCGACGGCTGGTCGCTCGGGTTGGACATCAGGATCCTCGGCCGGACGGCCGGCGCGGTCCTGCGCGGCGCGGAGTAACGCCCCGTCGTCCTTTCGCCGCTCCGGCACGGCGGTCAGTCGTATGCTCGAAGGCAGCTTCTTTCGAGACGATGCAGGAGGACCGACACATGGCAGCGACGGCCGACGAGACCCGCGTGGTCGAAGGCGTCAAGACCCAGCTCTTCATCGCGGGAGAGTGGCGCGACGCGTCCAGCGGCGAGACGCTGGACGTCGAGGATCCTGCGACGGGCGAGACGATCGCGACCGTCGCCGACGCCACCAACGCGGACGCCGACGCGGCGCTGCAGGCCGCGACCGACGCGTTCGCGACGTGGCGCAACGTGGCGCCGCGCGATCGCGCTGACATCCTGCGCCGGGCCTACGACCTCATCAACGAGCGCACCGACGAGCTGGCGTTGTTGATGACGTTGGAGATGGGCAAGCCGGTCAGCGAGTCCAAGGCCGAGATCACGTACGCCAACAACTTCTTCCGCTGGTACTCGGAGGAGGCGGTCCGGATCAACGGCCGCTTCACGATCAACGAGACCGGCAAGGGCCGCGTGCTCACGCTCAAGCAGCCGATCGGCCCGTGCCTGTTCATCACGCCGTGGAACTTCCCGCTGGCGATGGGCACGCGCAAGATCGGGCCGGCGCTGGCCGCCGGCTGCACGTGCGTGGTCAAGCCGGCCAAGCAGACGCCGCTGTCGATGCTCGCGCTCGCGCAGATCCTCGAGGAGGCCGGGCTCCCGGGCGGCGTGCTCAACGTCCTCACCGCGTCGTCGAGCGGGTCGCTGATGCAGCCGCTGATCGAGGACGAGCGGACGCGGAAGATGTCGTTCACCGGTTCGACGCCGGTCGGCAAGACGCTCATCAAGCAGTCCTCCGAGCAGGTCCTCAAGGTCTCGATGGAGCTGGGCGGCAACGCGCCGTTCCTGGTCTTCGAGGACGCCGACCTGGACGCCGCGGTCGAGGGCGCGCTGCTGGCCAAGATGCGCAACGGTGGCGAGGCGTGCACCAGCGCCAACCGCTTCCACGTGCACGAGAGCGTCGCCGAGGCGTTCGCCGAGAAGCTGGCCGCGAAGATCGGCGCGCTGAAGGTCGGGCGCGGGACCGAGGACGGCATCCAGGTCGGGCCGCTGATCGACGAGGCGCAGCGGTCCAAGGTCGCCGAGCTCGTCGACGACGCGGTCGGCAAGGGCGCGCGGGTGCTGACGGGCGGGTCGCGGGTCGACGGCGCGGGCTACTTCTATGCGCCGACCGTCCTGGCCGACGTGCCCGACGACGCCGACCTGCTCAAGGAGGAGATCTTCGGGCCGGTCGCGCCGATCACGACGTTCGCCACCGACGCGGAGGCGATCGCCCAGGCCAACGACACCGAGTACGGCCTGGTGTCCTACGTCTTCACCCAGGACGTCAACCGGGCGTTCGAGGTCATCGAGGCGCTCGAGACCGGGATGATCGGCTTCAACCAGGGCATGGTGTCCAACGCCGGCGCGCCGTTCGGCGGCGTCAAGCAGTCCGGCTTCGGCCGTGAGGGCGGGCCCGAGGGCATGGACGAGTACCTCGAGACCAAGTACGTCGCGATGAACGTGGGCCTGCCGCCCACGGCGTTGTAGCGCGGTCTGCCGCAGGACATGGGGCGTCGGCGCCGAAGGGCGTTGCGCCGATGCCCCGTTTCGTGGACCTGAGCGCGCCGATCACGCCCTCGCCGCCGGAGCTGCCCGATCTGCTGCGCACCGACGTCGAGTTCAGCGACCACGCGGAGGGTGCGAAGACGATCGAGGCGCTGCTCGGCGTGGGTCCGGAGCTGCTGCGCGACGGGGAGGGCTGGGCGGTCGAGACGTTCACGCGCCTCGGGACCCACAACGCGACGCACGTGGACGCGCCCTACCACTACAACTCGATGATCGGTGGGCAGCCGGCCAAGCGCATCGACGAGCTGCCACTGGACTGGTTCTTCGGGCCGGGCGTCGTGCTCGACATGTCGCACAAGGCCGACGGCGAGGCGATGACGGTGGAGGACGCTCAGGGCGCGCTGGCCGCCGCGGGCCATGCGCTGGCGGCCGGCGACATCGTCCTGGTGCGCACCGACCGCGATCAGTTCCTGGAGGCCTTGGACTACATGGGGCGCGGGCCGGGCGTGACCGTCGAGGCGACGCGCTGGCTGCACGCCGCCGGCGTCCGGGTGATGGGCATCGACGCCTGGGGCTGGGACGCGCCGCTCCACCTCCAGGCGGCAGCGGCCAAGGAGCGCGGCGAGGCCGGGATCTTCTGGGCCGCCCACCAGGCCGACCTCGAGTACTGCCAGGTCGAACGCCTCTGCAACCTGCGCGATCTGCCCCTGACCGGCTTCACCGTGTCGGTCTTCCCGCTGCGCCTCGTCGGCGGATCGGCAGCCCCCACGCGCGCGGTTGCCATCATCCCGTCGTGACTTGATGAAGAAGACGGGCTTCAAGCTCGCGGTGGCGGCCGCGTTGATCGTGGTGACGCTGATCTGCGGGACGGCCGTGGTGCTCGGCGCGGGAGCGTCGGGGCCGGTCGGCGAGGGGCTCGTGGCGCCGATGGCCAAGGGCGGTCCGGTCGGGCGGCTGGCGGTCGCGGGGCCCTGGGTCGAGGCGTCGGACCCGGACGACCTCGGGGTCCGCGACGGGTGGCCCTCCGGCACGTTCGCCGGGTCGCTCGTGAGCGTCCCGCACGTCGCCAACGCGGAGCGGATCACGGGCGCGGCCGGCGTGGCGGCCTACCGCGGCGGGATCGCCTGGTACCGGACGACGCTCACCGCGCCGCGGACCGCGTCCTACGCGCTGCGGTTCGAGTCGGTGCACCACGTCGCGACCGTCTGGCTCGACGGGCGCGAGATCGGGACGCACACCGGCGCGTACCTGCCGTTCGAGCTCCGACTGCGCCTGCGCGAGGGCGTGCCGCACACGCTGGTCGTCCGGGCCGACTTCCGCTACCCGACGCGCCAGAAGCGCGACGGCTGGCACCGCACGTGGTTCAACTACGGCGGGATCAACCGCGAGGTGACGCTGCGGCCGCTGGCGCGCAGCGAGCTGGAGGCGCCGGCCGTGCGGACGCGGCTGTACCACGGCGCGGCGGTCGTCGACGTCGACGTCGTCGTGCACAACCGCGCGAAGACCACGCGGACGCTGCGCGTGCGCGGCGCGCTGCGCCGGGGGCGCGTCACGGTCCCGCTGCGCTTCCCGCCGGCGCGCGTCGGGCCCGGCGACGAGCAGCGGGTGACGACGCGGGCGGTCGTGGAGCACCCGGCCCTGTGGGCGCCGGGCTCGCCGTCGTTGTACGCCTTGCGCTTGGCGGTCCCCGGCGGCGGGGCGTGGAAGGACAGCGTCGGGCTGCGCGAGGTCTCGCGCGACGGCGGCAAGTTGATGCTCAACGGGGCGCGCCTGCGGCTGCACGGCGCGTCGATCCACGAGGACGCCGACGGCGACGGCGACGGGCTGAGCGCTGCCGACATGGATGCGGTCGTCCGCGAGCTGAAGGCCATCGGCGCCAACGCGACGCGCGCCCAGCACGCGCTCTCGCCGCCGTTGCTGGAGCGGTTGGACCGCGCCGGGATCATGGTCTGGCAGGGCGTCGGCCCGGTCGACGCGCCCGGCGCCTGGACCTCGAGCACGCCGGCGCTGGCGCACGCGGCGCGCGAGCGCGTCCGGGTCAGCGTCCGCCAGGAGCAGCTGCATCCGTCGGTGATCGCCTGGAACCTGGTCAACGAGATCGCCGGCAACGGCCATGACGCGTCGCAGGTCGCCTACGTCAGCGACATGGCCCGCGAGCTCCATCGCGAGGACCCGGGCCGGATCGTCGCCGTCGACCTCTGGGGCCCGCACCCGCCGACCGTGCCGGGCGCGATCTACCGCGACGTCGACGCCGTGGCGCTGACCAACTACATCGGCTGGTACGAGGGCGCCGACGAGTCGCGCTCCGCGATCGCGTCGCGACTTCACGACACGACCCTCGGCTTCGCCCGGACCTTCAAGGGCAAGGTCTTGCTGGTCAGCGAGTTCGGCGCCGAGGCCAACGCCTCCAACCCGACCGACACCCCCGGCGGTTACGCGTACCAGTCGTGGCTGCTGCGCCGCCACATCGCGACCTACCGCGCCCTCCCGCAGTTGTCGGGGATGTTGGTCTGGAACCTGAAGGACTTCGGCGTCGCCCCGACCTTCGCCGGCGGCTCCATCGCCTCCGTCATCCCCTCGATCCACATCGAACGCGGCCTCAACACCAAGGGCCTCTTCGACTACGCGGGCCGGCCGAAGCCGGCGGCCGCCGCGGTCCGCACCGCCTTCCTGAAGCTCGGCACCGGCGTCGGCTGACGGACCAGCGCCCAGGCTTCGGGGGGCGAGTTTCCGGTCCGTGTCGCCTCGTGTCCCATATGGGGACACCAACCGACACGGATCATGTGATCGCCGCGCTCGCGGCGGATCAGTTCGGGGTCGTCACGCGTCGTCAGCTCCTCGACGCACGCCTCACGTCCAAGGAGATCGCCGGCCGGGTGCGCGCCCGTCGGCTGCTGCGCTGTCACCCCGGCGTCTACGCGGTCGGGCACGCCGTGCTGCGGCGTGAGGGCGCGTGGCTCGCCGCGGTGTGGGCGTCGGGCGAGGGCGCGGTGCTGAGCCATGGCGACGCGGCCGCCCACTGGGGCATCGCCGCGACGCGCGGCCAGTTGATCCACGTCACCCGGCCGTCAACGTCCGGACGCGATCCCGACCCGGCGCGGATTCGGCTCCACCGTGTCGGGACCTTCCGCGCCTGGGAAGGCACGCTCATCGACGGCATACCGACGACCACTCTGGCTCGGACGCTCCTGGACCTTTCGCCGCGTCTGCGATCTCGGGCGATGGAGGACGTCATCGCCCAGTCTCTGCGCCTCGACCTGTTCGATCTCGTCGCCGTCCGTCGGTGCCTCGCCGAGCATCCGCGACAACATGGTGCGCCAGCGCTGCGGCGGCTGCTGGACGAGCTGGCGGGGACCGACGCAGCCGATCTCCGTAGCGTCCTCGAGATCCTGCTGTTCCAAGTCTGCGACGACCACGGGCTCCCTCGTCCTGCGGTCAACGCCCGCGTCGAGGGTGTCCTCGTCGACTTCTACTGGCCGCGCCAGCGCCTGGCCGTCGAGGCCGACTCCTACACCTATCACTCGATGCCCTCGGCGTTCGAGCGTGACCGCGAGCGCGATCAGCAGCTGACGCTCGCCGGCCACACCGTCGTCCGGTTCACCTACAAGCAGGTGACGCGCCAGAGGCGGGAGGTCGCCGACCGCATCCTGCGCCTCCTCCGATGACGCATGTCGTCTGGTGTCCCTATGCGGGACACCAGACGACACGGAACGCAAGTCCTACAACTACGCCTGGTTGCCCGCCGCGATCTTGCGGAGGTTGATGGTCTCGTCGTAGAGCTTCGCGTCGACGCCGGCCTCCAGCGCGACCTCGCGCAGGGGGCGACCGGAAGCGGATGCTTCCTTGACGATCGCGGCGGCCGCGTCGTAGCCGATGGCGCCGTTGAGCGCGGTCGCGGCGGCGAGCGTGCCCTCGGCCGAGGCCTTGGTGCCGGCCTTGTTGACCTCGATGCCGTCGACGCACTTCTCGGCGAAGGCGACGGTCGTCGTCGAGAGCAGGTGGATCGACTGCAGGAGGTTGCGGGCGATCAGCGGGATGCGGACGTTGAGCTCGAACTGGCCCTGCATGCCGCCGATGGTGATCGCCGTGTCGTTGCCGATCACCTGCGCGCTGACCTGCAGCACGACCTCGGGCAGGACCGGGTTGACCTTGCCCGGCATGATCGACGAGCCCTTCTGCAGCTCGGGCAGGAAGATCTCTCCGATGCCCGCGCGCGGGCCGGAGCCCATGAGCGCGATGTCCTGCGCGATCTTGGTCAGCGACACGGCGACGACCTTCAGCGCGCCGCTGAGCTCGACCAGGGCGTCGCGGTTGGCCTGCGCCTCGAACGGATCCGCCGGCGGGGCGATGAGCTTCAACTTGCTCTCGCGCGCCAGCCGCTTGCGGACCTCGGCGGCGAACTTCGGGTGCGTGTTGAGCCCGGTGCCGGTCGCGGTGCCGCCGAGCGGGATCTGGCCCACGTGCACCAGCGCGCTCGCGATGCGCTCCTGGCCCAGCCGGATCTGCGCGGCGTAGCCGGCGAACTCGGCGCCCAGCGTGACCGGGACCGCATCCATCAGGTGCGTGCGCCCGGACTTGACCACGTCCTTGAACTTGCGCGCCTTGCGGTCGAACGAGCGCTCGAGCTGCTTGAGCGCCGGCAGCAGCTGGTTGGTGGCCTCGTCCAGCGCGGCGAGGTGCACGGCGCTCGGGAACACGTCGTTGGACGACTGGCCGAAGTTCACATGGTCATTGGGATGCGCGCGCCCTTCGGTCAGCGCGCTGATGACCTCGTTGGTGTTCATGTTCGACGACGTCCCGGACCCCGTCTGGAAGACATCGATCGGGAACTGGTTGTCGTGCTCGCCCGCGGCGATCGCCGCGCCGGCCGCGGCGATCTCGGCCGCCAGCTTCTTGTCGAGGTTGCCGAGCTCCGCGTTGACCGTGGCCGCGGTGCCCTTGATCCGGCCGAGCCAGCGGATGACGGAGATCGGGACCGTCTCGCCGGAGATCGGGAAGTTCTCGACGGCCTTCTTGGTCTCGCCGCCGTACAGCGTCTTCTTCTTCACAGGGGGCATGGCCTTGCAGCCTACGACTGCGCGCCCCGCGGACGCGTTGCGGCGGACCCGGTGTCCTAGCCGCAGAAGGCGATCAGCTCGCGCGCGACGCCGACGGGGTCGTCGTAGGCAATCAGGTACCCGGTCCCGGGCAGGACCCGCAGCATCGCGTCGGGCAGGAGGTCGAGCGCCTCCTCGGCGCCGCGCAGCGGATGGTGGCGATCCTCGTCGGCCCACAGCAGCAGCACCGGGAAGTCGAGCCGCGGCAGCAGGTCGAGCACCTCGCGTCGCGCCGACCTCGGCAGCGCGCGCGCCAGCCGCGCCCACGACCGCGCCAGGTTCGCGTTGCCGCCGACGTCGGCCATCGCGTGGCGCACCAGGTCGGCCGCCTCCGGGACGCCGCGCGCGGTCAGCGCGGTTCCGCGCTCCGGCCGGTAGGCCAGCCGCACCGCGTGGCCCGCGACGCGGTCGAGCACCGGGAGCCCCGCCGCGCGCGCCGCGCCCAGCCACGCGCCGTGCGCGCGCGCCCGCTCGGGCGGCCGGTGCAGCCGGCACGGCAGCAGGACGAGGCGGTCCGGGACCAAGGACCCCAACTCGATCGCGCGGACCAGGAGGTCGCCGCCCAGCCCGTGCCCGCCGACCAGCGGCCGCCGCCCACCGACGTCGACGCAGAACGCCGCGAGCACGCTCGCCAGCCAGTCGAACGTGTACGGGTGGCGCGGCCGGTCCTCGGAGTCCCCGTGCGCGGGCAGGTCGGGCAGGATCAGCCGGAAGCGATGCTCGAGCCCCTCGACCGCCGGCTCGAACTCGCGGTGGCTGAGCCCGGCCGAGTGCACGAGCACGAGCGGCGGCCCGGTCCCGACCTCGCGGTAGGCGATGCGCGCGCCGTCGCCGGCGTGCCAGAGCCGCAGCCTCACCCGCGCGCTGCCCCCGCGGCCGCGCCGGCGCGCAGCGCGCGGCCCGCCTCCACGTCGTCGGCCACGCTCACGCTCGCCGTCTCGACGCGTCGCGCCAGCTCCGCGCCGATCCCGTTGGACCTGCCCGCGCCCGCCGTGACCGCGCCGCTCAGGTAGCCGAGGCGCCCCGCGGCGACCCGCGACCCGCCCTGCGCGCGCCCCGCCAGGTCCTCTGCCACCGCGTGCACGACCGACCCCAGGTTCTGCAGCTCCGCGTCGGTCCGGACCTTCTGCAGGCACTCGGAGATCGCGACGCCGCCCGGCAGCCGCACCTCCGCGGGCGCGCGGACCAGCGCCCGCTCGTACCCGGCGACGCCGGTGGCGGTGCAGGCCGGGGGCATCGGCGGGGCCTCCTGCGCGCACGCCGCCACGAAGACCATCGACAACGACCCGGCGAGGGCGGCGCAGCACCTCATCGGCTGCATCGTAGAGTCCCGGTCATGCCGGCCAGCAGGGAGTACGACCGCGAGATCCTCCGGCTGGCCGTCCCCGCGCTCGGCGCGCTCGCCGCCGAGCCCCTGTACCTGCTGGCCGACACGGCGATCGTCGGGCACATCGGGACCCAGCAACTGGCCGCGCTCGCGCTCGCCGCCAGCGTCCTCGGCGCGATCGTCACGCTCTGCAACTTCCTGACCTACGGGACGACCGCGCAGGTCGCGCGCCTGCATGGCGCCGGCCAGGACGCCCGCGCGGGCGAGATCGCCGCGCAGTCGCTGTGGCTGGCGATCGGCATCGGCGCCGTCATGCTCGCGCTGACCACCGCGCTCGCCGCCCCGTTGATGACGCTCGTCGGCGGCCACGGCCACGTCGCCGACCTCGCCGCGCGCTACCTGCGCCTGAGCGCCTTCGGCATCCCGTTCGCGCTGATCGCCCTCGCCGCTCAGGGCTACCTGCGCGGCGTCGGCGACCTCCGCTCGCCGCTGGTCGTCGTCCTCGCGGCCAACGCCATCAACATTGTCCTCGAGCTGGTGTTCGTGTACGCCTTCGGCTGGGGCCTGGACGGCAGCGCGCTCGGCACGGTCGCCGCACAGGCCGGGATGGGCGCGACGTTCGCCTACCTCCTGCTCAAGGCGCCCGCGACCAGCCGGCGCCCGCACGCCGAGCAGCTCAAGAGCCTGCTGCGCATGGGCGGCCACATCGTCGTCCGGACCGGGTCGCTGCTGCTCGCGTTCGTCATCGCCGGCGCGGTCCTGGCGCGGGAGAGCGCGGCCAGCCTCGGCGCGCACCAGATCGCGTTCCAGGTCTTCATCTTCCTGGCCCTGGTCCTGGACGCGATCGCGATCGCCGGCCAGGTCCTCGTCGGCCGGATGCTCGGCGCCGACGACGCGGACGGCGCGCTGGCCGCCGCGCGTCGCATGTGCGTCTGGTCGCTGGTCGGCGGCGCGGTGATGGCCGCCGGCCTGCTCGCGACGACCGACGTCCTCCCGCACGCGTTCAGCAGCGACGACGCCGTCGTCGCCCAGGCCCACGAGCTGTGGCCGCTGTTCGCGCTCCTGCAGATCCCCGGCGCGCTCGTCTTCGCCCTCGACGGGATCCTCCTCGGCGCCGGCGACACCCGCTATCTGGCCTACGCGATGGCGTTCAGCGCGTTCGGCGTCTTCGTGCCGATCGCGCTGCTGAGCCTACACTTCGGCTGGGGCGTGACCGGCGTCTGGTGGGGGTTGAACGCGCTGATGGTCGCGCGCCTGGCGACGATCGGCGCCCGCTTCCTCGGGCGCCGCTGGCTGGTGACCGGCGCGAGCACCGCCGTCGAGGCGATCTAGGGTCGCATCACGACCTAGGGAATCGACGGCGCCGCCGCCTCGGCCTCGAGGCGCTCGCGCAGCTCGTCCGGCAGCTGCGCCGCGGCCTGCTCGGCGTAGTCGAAGCCGACCAGGACGCCGTAGCCCTCGGCGACCAGCCGGGACGCGACGCGCATGTCGAACTCCACGCGGAACGACGAGCGCCGGACGTTGCCGATCGAGCACGTCACCGCGACCTCCTCGTCGAAGTGCACCGGCGAGCGGTAGTTGATGTGGCACTCGGCGAAGATCAGGCCGAACGCGTCGTTCTCGGGATGGGCCGGGTCGTGCGACGGGACGAGCTCGCGCAGGTAGGCGATGCGCGCGGTCTCGAAGTAGCGCAGGAACACCACGTTGTTGAGGTGGCGCATCGCGTCGAGGTCGCCGAAGCGGACCCGTTCGGTGTGGACGAAGCTCATACGTTGGTCTCCGGTTCGAGGGGTTGGGGCAGCTCGAACCCGCGCGCGGCGCACCCACGCTCGACCTGCTCGATCACAGACTCCATCACCTTGACGCGCGCGAAGCGCTTCGAGTCGCCTTCGACGAGCGTCCACGGCGCTTCGAGCGTGTCGGTGCGGGCGAGCATCTCCTCGACCGCCTCGGCGTATTGCGGGCGCTTCTCGCGGTTGCGCCAGTCCTCGTCGGTGATCTTGTAGGTCTTGAGCGGATCGCGCTGGCGGCGCTCGAAGCGCGCGAGCTGCTCCTCGGGGGAGATGTGCAGCCAGAACTTCACGAAGATCGTGCCCTCGGCGGCCAGCGTGCGCTCGAACTCCACGATCTCGTCGTAGGCGCGCCGCCACTGCTCCTCGGTCGCGAAGCCCTCGACGCGCTCGACCAGCACGCGGCCATACCAGGAGCGGTCGAAGATCGTCATGCCGCCCCAGCCGGGCAGCGCGCCCCAGAAGCGCTGGAGGTAGTGATGGCGCTTCTCGTCGAACGTCGGCGCCGCGTAGGACGCGACGCGCACGTGGCGCGCGTCCAGCGGCGCGACCAGGCGCTTGATCGCGCCGCCCTTGCCGCCGGCGTCCCAGCCCTCCGCCACGACCGCGACGGGCGGCCCGAGCGGGTCGTCCGGATGGAGCTTTCCGCCCAGCGCGAGCCGCAGCTGGGAGAGCCGGCGGCCGCCGACGAGGAGGCGCTCGTCCTGCTCGCGCCGTTTGAGCTTGCGCGAGAGATCGAGGTCGTCGAGCCGGGCCATATCGACACAAATCCTCTCAGACGCCGCAGGATCGGCCGCTCAGCGTGCCGAAACCTGCGCAAAGGCGCGCGACGCGCTCCGAAAGGCCCTTCGTGGCCTAACACTGCCTTTCATGACGCGGTCCACGCATACCAGTCGCCTCGGCCTGACGACGTCAGAGGCGGCACGTCACCTCGGGGTCTCCCTGTCCACCGTTCGCCGGTGGTCCGACATGGGGTACCTCCGCGGCTACCGGACACCGGGCGGGCAGCGCCGCTTCCCGGTCCAGGAGCTCGACGAGTTCGTCACCTCGCTGGAGGAGCGCACGACCGGCAGCGGCCGCTTCGTGCGCGAGTCCGACGAGGCGGCGGCTGAGCTCCCGCCGCTCGACGCCAACCAGTAGGACAACTTCACAAGGGGGAAGCGGGTGCGGGCGGCGCGGCTCAGCCGCCCTGCAGCCGAGGCAGCGGGCGCTCAGCGCCCGGGGTCTCCGCGGGAGTTCAGCCGCCGTGCAGCCGAGGCAGCGGGCGCTCGGCGCCCGGGGTCTCCGCGGGAGTTCAGCCGCCCTGCAGCCGAGGCAGCGGGCGCTCGGCGCCCGGGGTCTCCGCGGGAGTTCAGCCGCCCGCAGCCTGGTTCATGCGGCGCTCGATGGCGAGCTCTTCGTCGTAGTCGGCCGCGTCCGCGTGGCGGTAGTCGGTGCCCTGCCCGGCCAGCAGCTCGGCGAGCGCCTCGACGTAGCCCGCGTCCAGCTGCTTGCCCGCGACGCGACGCAGCTCGGTCAGCGCCTCGAAGGACGACAGGCGCGTCCGGTACGTGTCCGGCGCGGTCAGCGTGTCGTAGACCTCGGCGACCGCGATGATCTTCGCGATCTCCGGGATGTCGTCCGCGGTCAGCCGCGCGGGGTAGCCCTTGCCGTCCGGCCGCTCGTGGTGGGCGACGATGATCTCGCTCAGCGGCCCGTAGACGCCGATGTCGCGGAGCATCTCCGCGCCGAGCTCCGGATGGCGGCGGATCGCCGTCCAGTCGTCCTCGGTCAGGACGACGCCGCGCTCCATCACGCGGTCGCTCAGCGCGAACCGGCCGATGTCGTGCAGCAGGCCCGCGGTGTGCGCGAGCTCCTGGTCGCGCGTGGACATCCCGACGTGGTTGGCGATGTCGCGTGAGAACCGCGCGACCGCGGCGCAGTGGCGCGCGGCGCGGTGGTCGCGCGCGTCGAGCGTCCGGATCAACCCGGACAACACGCCCCACGAGAGGTTGGCGTACTCCTTGGTCCGGTGGCGTGCGACGGTCACCAGGCGCGTCATGTAGGAGAACGCGAGCAGCGCCACCAGCACGAGCGTGATGACGGCGAAGCCGGTCTCGGCGTACACGGCGCCGATCGCGGTGACCAGCGCGATGTTGATGGCGATCGTCGGCGTGAGGTCGGCCAGCGCGCGGAAGCGCTGGCTCAGCGCCGGTCCCTCGTACACGGCCATCAGCGTTGCGACCAGCTCCGAGTTGATGATCAACACGACGGCGCTGGAGCCGGCGAGCACGGCCGCGAAGCCGGCGGTGCCGGTGTCGAGGTCGAGCTGCTGGAGGACGACGGCGGCGCCGACGGTCGGCAGCGTCGCGCCCACCAGGTTCACCAGCAGCGGGACCGGCCGGTAGCGCTCGACGGACCAGCCGACGAGCTCGGCGACCACGGGCACCATGAAGGCCGCCGCGGGCCCGAGGAACCCGGCGGCGAGGATCCCGCAGAGGAACGCGCCCGAGACGAAGACCCGCTGGTCGTTGACGTCGACCGCGAGCAGTCGCGAGACGACCGCGCAGGCCAGCAGGACCAGCGTGAGCGGATCGCCGACGGTGCCGGGCAGGCCAATGGCCAGTCCGGCGGCTGCCACCAAGCCCGCGACGGCAAGGCCAACCGCGAGGCGGGGGCGCTGCACCACGGAGGGCCCGCTCACTGCGGGGACGCTACCGGGCGTCCCCGCACGGGTCTAGCGGTGGGCGGGTACGACCTAGCGGGCGCCGACGTAACCGGCCATGGATGCCACGAAGACGAGGACGCCGGCGTAGGGCAGGGCACGGAGCTTCAAGTTGGACACTGCTGCCTCCCGAAAGAGCAAGTTGGACGGATAGCGGGCGGCGAGCGTAAGCTGAGCGTGTGGCTCTGCACGGGAAGTTGCGCAAAATCGATGCATTTTGGGCAGTAGGCGGGACTAAAGCTGTACTCCGTGATCCCGTTGAACGCGCGTGCGCACGCTGAAGACCTCAGAAGCGGCTGCCGTTCTCAACGTCAGCCCAAATACGCTCCGTGCCTGGGAGCGTCGATTCGGCTATCCCAAGCCGCAGCGGTCGCCCGGAAAGCACCGGCTCTACACGCACGGGGAGATCGCCGCCCTGCGCGATGCGTTGCAGGAGGGGCTGTCGATCTCGTCGGCGATCTCCCGCGCGCGGGAGTCTGTTGCGGCCGACACCCACGTGCTCGTCGGGGCCCTCGCGGCCTACGAGCTCGAGCGTGCCGACCAGGCCATGGAGGGCGCGCTCGCGCTGCGCTCCGTGGAGCGCTCCGTCGAGGAGGTCCTGCTTCCGTCCCTGGCGGAGATCGGCGACCGCCACGGCACCGACTCGGCGCCATGGGCGCTCGCGGCCCGCTGGGCCGGCGAGTGGCTCCTGCGCGCTCAGCGCCTCTCGCCGCCGACGGCCACCGGACCCGCGGTGCTCCTCGGCGACGCGACGCGCGACCAGCTCGACCCGGATGCGCTCGCGCTCCGGGCGCTGGAGCTGTGCTCCTCGAGAATCGGGCTGCGCACCGTGACGCTGCCCGTGACCGGTCTCGCCGGGCTCGGCGACGTGCTGACGGCCTATGCGCCGAAGGTCGTCGTCATCGCTGGTGGCGAGGAGGTCGACGACGACGTCGCGCGGTGGGCGTATCGCGTCCGCGCGTCCGCCGGCGCCCTGCCGGTCCTGCTGTTCCGTCGCGGCGGTCGTGGCGACCGCACGCGTCACGCGGGCGCCCGCCACCTCGCGAGCGCCCCGACGATCGCGTCCGGCCAGTTGCTCGACCTCGCAGAGGGCGGCGTGGCCGAGGACGACGCGGACGACTCGATGGAGTTCGACGATCTCGCGGCGCCGACGACACCACCCCGACGTCGGCTGTCCGCCTAATGGCTGAGGAGGATCCCGCTTGAGCCCCCGTCCGTCGCTCCGCCTGGTACCCGAACCCGTTGAACCGACACCGCTCGTCAGCTTCTGCGGGCACTGCGGCCAGGCGCCGCAGAGCCCGATGGCTGCGCGGTCGCGCGTCTGCGCGCGTTGCGGCCTGGGCGTCGTGATCACCGCCGCGGCCGACCTCGCCCCGCGCGAGGGCGAGTCGTTCGTCATCGTCGACCGTCAGCTGAAGCTCTGCGCGCTGTCGCGCGGGGCCGAGCGGCTGCTCGGCGTCGACGAGCCCGAGGCGGTCCACCGCCTCGTCTCCGACTTCCTCGAGCCGGCCGACGCCGAGGCCGGCCAGGGCGACGAGCTCCTGCAGGGGATCGTCTCCTCGGCCGCGATGGGCTTCGCGCCCGCGCAGTCGATCGTCGTCCGGCCCTCCGGCGAGTACGGCGTGCGCTACGCGGCGCGCGTCGGCGCGTGCGGGCCGCCGGAGGGCGCGCTGATCGTGCTGGGGACGGTCTGACCGCCCCCAGCGTCGGCAGCTGAGCGCCGCCTCCTTCCCGTGCAAGGCCCGTCCCGCCTTGCATCGGACGTTGCGCAAGTTGCCCGAACCTCACCAAAGGGCGAAGACTTACGGGACATGGGTGGCTCCATCCGAACCAATGCGGCGGCGGCGATGCTCGGCGTCAGCCCCAACACGCTGCGCTCCTGGGAGCGCCGGTTCGGCTTTCCGGAGCCGAAGCGCACCGCCGGCGGGCACCGGCAGTTCGACCTCGCCGAGATCGAGGCGCTGCGCTCGGCCTTCGAAGAGACGCAGAACATCTCCTCGGCCGTCTCGGTCGCGCGTGAGCGCGGCGCGGGCCCCGCGTCGCCGGCGCGTCTGCAGTCGTCCTTCGGGCGCTTCGACGAGGACGGCGCCAACCGCCTGATGGAGGAGTCCTTGACGGTGCGCTCGGTAGAGCGCACGATCGAGGAGGTGCTGCTGCCGTCGGTCGAGGCGCTGGCGCCGGTCCTCAACGCGCTGCCGACGCCGGAGTACGGGTTCGCGTGGCGCTACGCGACCGGCTGGCTGGCGGCGACGCAGCGGATCTCGCCGCCCGCGTCGCGACCCGAGGGCGTGCTGGTCTTCGACGCCTCGCGCCCGCCCGAGCCCGAGGCGCTGCAGGCCCAGGCGCTGGAGCTCGTCCTGCGCCGCGCGGGCATGCGGACGCTGACGTTGACGGCGGACTCCGATCCGTCGCGGCTGGCGAACGCGATCTCGGCCCTGGATCCGCGCGCGGTCGTGCTGACCGGGCGCGGCGCGTCGCTGGACGCGCTCGGCCGCCTGGTCTTCACCGCGCGCCGGGTGGCCGGCGAGGACGTCGCGATCCTGGACTACCGGGGCGCGATCGCCCACACGGGGTCGTCGACGGTCGAGGCGCTGCCCGACACGCCGCTGGCGGCCCGTGAGGCGGTCCTGGCGCGGCTGGACGGCCGCTCGGCATCGGGCCGCTTCGCGCGCGGGCCGTCGACCGTCATCGGCCTGTAGCCGCCGCGAAGGTTCGGAGCCGTCCGACCCGGGCGGCATGATCCTCCGCGCGATGACGCTCACCCAGTCCGGCGATCCCCTGGCCCACGACGCGCTCGAGTCGCTGCTGCTCGCTGAGGCGAGCGTGCGGCGCCGGCTGGCCACCGACCTGGAGCGCGAGGGCCTGTCGTCCTCCGGCTTCTCGGTGCTGATGGTGCTCTCGTCCTCGGGCGGGGAGCTGGAGCTGCGCGGGCTCCGCGCCCGGCTGCGGACGTCGAAGGCCAACGCGACCGAGGTCGTCACGACGCTCGAGACCCGCGGGATGGTGCAGCGCTTCCGGCTGCCGCACGACCGCCGCGCGGCGTCGGTGCGGCTGACCGTCCAGGGCCGCGAGCTCGTGGACCGGCTGGCGCCTGAGCACACGCAGCGGGTGACGGACGCGTTCGCGATGCTGGACGCGGCCGAGAAGCGGATGCTGGCGGACATCTGCCGCAAGCTGGCGGCGGACGCGGTTCCCGTCACGGCCTAGGGATACCGTCGGTCGCATATCCTGGGCCGTCTTCATGGCCCGCCGTCCCGTCGATTCGAACCAGTCCTTCCCGAAGCTCGAAGAGCAGGTGCTCGCGCGCTGGCGTGAGCGCGACGTCTTCGCCGAGTCGCTGCGCAACCGCGAGGGCGCCGACCGCTGGGTGTTCTGGGAGGGTCCGCCGACGGCCAACGGGCGTCCGGGCGTGCACCACGTCCTGGCGCGCGCGTTCAAGGACATCTACCCGCGGTTCAAGACCATGCGCGGGCATCTCGTCGAGCGCAAGGGCGGCTGGGACACGCACGGCCTGCCGGTGGAGATCAACGTCGAGCAGCAGCTCGGGCTCCACAACAAGCACGAGATCGAGGCCTACGGGATCGCGGAGTTCAACAAGAAGTGCCGCGAGTCCGTGTTCGAGTACCTGGAGGACTGGAACCGGCTGACGGAGCGGATCGGGTTCTGGGTGGACTTGGACAACGCCTACCGGACGCTCGACGCCAGCTACGTCGAGTCGGTGTGGTGGGCGCTGCGGCAGATCGCCGACAAGGGCCTGCTGTACGAGGGCCACAAGGTGGTGCCCTACTGCCCGCGCTGCGGGACCGCGCTGTCGTCGCACGAGCTGGCGCTGGGCTACAAGGACGTCGTCGACCCGTCGGTCTACGTGCGCTTCCCGGTCGCCGAGGACGGCGGGCCGGTCCAGGCGGGCGACGAGCTGCTGGTGTGGACGACGACGCCGTGGACGCTGGTGTCCAACGCGGCGGTCGCGGTCGACCCGGAGCTGACCTACGTGCGGGCCAAGACGGGGGCTTTGGAGCGTCCGGTCGTGCTGGCGGAGGCGCTGGTCGAGCGCGTGCTGGGCACGGATCCCGAGCAGCCCGTCCAGATCCTGTCACGGTTCCCGGGCGCCGCGCTGGACGGCGTGCGCTACGACCCGCCGTTCTCCTACATCAAGGGGTCGGAGTACGGCGAGCGCGGCCACACGGTGTTGTTGGGGGACTTCGTCACGGCCGACGACGGCACCGGCCTGGTGCACACGGCGATCGCCTTCGGCGAGGACGACTTCCGGCTGGGCGCCCAGTACGGGCTGAAGGTCGTCAACCCGGTGACGCTCGAGGGCACCTACGACGAGCGCATCAAAGGCTACGAGGGCCGGTTCGTCAAGGACGCCGACGCCGACCTGGTCGAGGACCTGCGCGCGCGGGGCCGCCTCCTGCGCGCCGTCGAGTACGAGCACTCCTACCCGCACTGCTGGCGCTGCGGCACGCCGCTGCTCTACTACGCGAAGCCGTCGTGGTACATCGCGACGTCGCAATTGCGCGACCGGCTGCTGGCCGCCAACGAGACGGTCGGCTGGCATCCGGAGCACGTCAAGCACGGGCGCTTCGGCCGCTGGCTGGAGAACAACGTCGACTGGGCGCTGTCGCGCGAGCGCTACTGGGGCACGCCGCTGCCGGTGTGGCGGGCGGAGGACGGCTCCGGCGAGATCCACGTGATCGGGTCGTTCGAGGAGCTGGAGCATCTGTCCGGCGTCAAGCTCGAGGATCCGCACCGGCCCTACGTCGACGACGTCACGTTCATCTCGCCCAAGACGGGCGCGGTCATGCGCCGCGTGCCCGAGGTCATCGACGTGTGGTTCGACTCGGGCGCGATGCAGTTCGCGCAGTGGCACGCGCCGTTCGAGAACGCTGAGCGGTTTGAGGCGTCGTGGCCGGCGGACTTCGTCTGCGAGGCGCTGGACCAGACGCGCGGCTGGTTCTACTCGCTGCTGGCCGTCAGCGTGCTGCTGTTCGACGAGTCGCCGTATCGCGACGTCGTCTGCCTCGGCCTGATCCTGGACGAGGACGGGCAGAAGATGTCCAAGTCCAAGGGCAACGTCGTCGACCCGTTCGCGGTGCTGGACAGGTTCGGCGCCGACGCGCTGCGCTGGTACTTCTTCTCGTCCAAGCAGCCGTGGGACGGGTACCGGTTCTCGGAGGACACGATCGCCGAGGGCGTCCGGCTGTTCCTGAACACCTTGTGGAACACCTACGGGTTCTTGGTGTTGTACGAGAACGCCGCGGAGGGGACGAGCGCCGCGGACGTGCCGGCCGGCGCGCCGACCGACCTGGACCGCTGGGTCCTGTCGCGCCTGAGCGCGACGGTGAGCGCCGTGACCGAGCGGCTGGACGACTTCGACGCGACGGGCGGCGCGCGCGAGATCGCGACGTTCGTCGACGACCTGTCCAACTGGTACGTGCGCCGCAACCGGCGCCGGTTCTGGGACGGCGACGCGCGCGCGTTCGCGACGCTGCGCGAGTGTCTGGTGACGGTGTCGCAGCTGCTCGCGCCGTACACGCCGTTCGTGGCGGACGAGATCTACGACAACCTCGACGGCGCGCTGGGGTCGGTGCACCTGACCGACTGGCCGGCGGCGGGTCCGCGCGACGAGGAGCTCGAGGCCGCCATGGCGACCGCGCGCGAGGCGGTCGCGCTGGGGCTGCGCGCGCGGGCCGGCGCGAAGGTGGGTCTCCGGCGTCCGCTGCGCGAGGCGGTGGTGGTGGCCTCGGGTCGGGAACGCGGCTCGTTGGAGGCGCTGGCCGACATCGTGCGCGAGGAGCTGAACGTCAAGGCGCTGCGGTTCGTCGACGAGGCCGACGAGTTGGGGTCCTACGACCTGAAGCCGAACTACCGCTCGCTCGGGCCGCGGTTCGGCAAGCGGATGCCGCTGCTGGCGGACGCGATCGAGGCGCTGGACGCCGACCGCGTCGCGGTCGCGCTGCGCGAGGGCCGCACGGTCGGCATCGCCGTCGACGGCCACGACCACGAGCTGACCGCCGACGACCTGCTGGTCGGGTTGCAGCCCTTGGACGGCTTCCAGGTCGAGCGCGAAGGCGGCCACGCGGTCGCCCTGGACCTGGCGATGGACGACGCGCTGCGCCGCGAGGGCTGGGCCCGCGAGGTCGTCCGCGCCGTCCAGAACGCCCGCAAGGACGCGGGCCTCGAAGTCTCCGACCGCATCGCCCTGACGCTCGGCGGCGACGCCGAGCTGGTCGCGGTCGCGGAGGAGTTCGAGCGCCTGCTCGCCGACGAGGTCCTCGCGACCTCCGTCGCCTTCGGCGGCGACGGCGCCTTCTCGGCGACCGTCGACGGCCGCGCGCTGACGGTGGGCGTGTCGCGCAGCTGAGGCGGCGGCGCGCCTGCGGTCGGCCGCGGTCGTCGCCGGCGCCTCCGCGCCGTCGGCGGCCATGCTCCGCCGCCGATCGCTCCGTTCACGTGCCCGCTCGCCTCGGCTCTCCGCTCGCGGCAAAAAGGGGGGCGAGTTCTCGTCCGTTCAGCCCTAAGAGGGGCATGAGCGATATCACCACGACCGAGGCCGCGCCCGAGGCCGCGCCCGGATCAACGATGGACGACGAGAGCCTCTGCGCGATCGTCGAGGCGATTCCTGACGGACGCTGGATGAGCTACGGCGACGTCACGACCGCGGCGGGTGGCGTCCCGCGGCAGGCGATCGGGCTCAACGCCCGGCTGACGCGGCTGCAGTGCGCCGGCGCGCATCGCGTGCTGAAGGCCGACGGCACGATCGCCGGCACGGCGCTCGGCGACCCCGAGCGCGTGCGGCGGCTGCTGGAGGAGGAGGGCGTCCCGTTCGTCGGTGGACGCGCCGACGCCCAGGCGCGCATCAAGGTCGAGGCGGCCTAGGCCTTGCCGACCACCGTGCTCGCGGCCAAGTCGCCTACGCGCTGGCGCGTCGGGGTGGCGAGCATCGTGATGAAGCCGACCAGGTACAGGATCGGGAGCCCGTCGACGAGCCGCAGCGTGTTGCGAACGAGGATCGCGCGGGCGGTCGGCTTGCCGCCGTCGTCGGCGCGGACGACGCGCAGCCCGAGCATCGAACGCCGCACCGCGCTCGGCGGAGGTCCGAGCGGGTGCGGTGGTGCTGCGAGGGCGGCGGGTGCCGCCGGGCGGCTTACGCCAGCGCCGGCTCCAGCTCGGCCTCGAGCTTGCGCTTCGGGTAGGCGCCGATGACCTTCTTGGCGACCTGGCCGTTCTTGAACAGGATCAACGTCGGGATGCTGAGCACCTCGAAGTTCGCGGCGGTCTGCTGGTTCTCGTCGACGTTCAGCTTCACGATCGTGAGATCGGAGCGCTCGGCGGCGATCTCCTCGAGGACGGGCGCGACGACACGGCACGGGCCGCACCAGGGCGCCCAGAAGTCGACGAGGACCGGGCCGTCGGCCTCGAGGACCTGGGCCTGGAAGTTGCTGTCGGTGACTTCAGAGAGGGTTCCGGCCATGTCGGGCTCCTTGGAAGGGGTAGGACCTCCACTATACAAAGTGAAGTGCAGTCTCGTGCGGGCGCGTTGCCGTTACGGCAACGCTACCCGCCCGAGCGGCCGGGACACGCCGTCCCACCGGCCAGTTTCGCTACGCCGGCGGCAGCAGCACCTTGTTGATCACGTGGATGATCCCGTTGGAGGCCATCACGTCGGTCTTCGTGACCCGCGTCGAGCCGTTCAAGTACACCTTGCCGCCCTTGACGGAGATCTTCACCGACGCGCCGTTGAGCGTCTTGGCGCTCTTCAGCGTGACGACCTTCGACGCCGGGACCTTGCCCTTGACCACGTGGTAGAGCAGGACGGCCTTCAGCTTGGCCTTGTCCTTGCCCAGCGCGGTGAGCGTCGCCTTCGGGACCTTGGCGAACGCGGCGTCGGTCGGCGCGAAGACGGTGTAGCTGCCCTTCGACAGCGTCCCGGCCAGCCCGGCGCTCTTGACCAGCTTGACGAGCGTCGTGAAGCGCTTGTCGCCGGCGGCGACGCCGACGATGGTCTCGCTCGCGGCGGCCCGGGCGGGCGGCGCCGGAGCGGCGGTCGCCGCGGTTCCGGCGGTGGCGATGATCGGGCAGGCGGCGGCGGTCGCGACGCCAAGCGTCGCGATGAGACGGGACTTCATGAAGACCCTCCAGGGTCGGAGATGGACGAACGTGGCGTGGTACGCGTCCCGGGCCTGCGCCGGTTGAGCGGATCCGCGCCGCGTTGGCCGCGGAGAGCGCCGGCGCGCCGCACGGCGCCGCCGGACAACCGATCGGCCTCCGCGTCCGTATCGAGCGTGTGAGATGTCCGCCGCGCTGGAGCTCGAGGTGACGCCCGCCGGCGCGGCGCATGACGCGCCGCGGCCGACGAGCTCGCTCGCGCGCCGGGCCGACCGGCGAACGGTCGACGGGCTCCGCGCCGGCGACCCCCGCGCGCTGGAGGCCGTGCACGAGCAGTGCGGCGCGGCCGTCTTCGGCTACCTGCGCCACGTCCTGCGCGACCGCGCCACCGCCGAGGACGTCTGCCAGCAGGTCTTCACTGAGATCTGGCGCCGCGGCAGCCAGTACGACGCGGCCCGCGGCTCGCTCGCGACCTGGGCGCTCACCATCGCCCGCTCGCGCGCGGTCGACGAGCTGCGCCGCCGCCGGCCCGAGCCCCACGATCCCGCGGAGCTGCCCGAGCCCGCGGCGACCGGGCCGGCGCCCGAGGACGCCGTGCTCGATCGCTGGCGCATGGCCCACCTGCTCGCGCGCCTGCCGACCGACGAGCGCGCCCTGCTGCGCCTCCGCTTCTACGGCGAGCTGACCCAGACCGAGATCGCGCAGCGCACCGGCCTGCCGCTCGGCACGATCAAGAGCCGCATGGTTCGCGGCCTCGAGCGTCTGCGCGGGCTCCTGGACGAGGAGGGCCTGGCGTGAGCGCGCACCGCTGGCCGCTGTCGCCCGCCGCCGTCGCGCTCGACCTCGTCGAGCCCGACGAGCGGCCGCTGGCGACCCGCCTCCTGGCCGACGAGCCCGCCTTCCGCGCCGCGGTCGACCGCCACCGCGCCGCGAGCGCCGCGCTGGTCGCGCTCGACGAGGACGCTTGGTCCCCGCAGACGCCGCCGCCGCTGGACCGCGCCCGCGTGCTCGACGGGGCGGCCGGAGCACCGCCGCCGGAGCGCGCGGCGGGCGCATCGAGCGATCCCGCCCCCGGCGCCCCCGCGCCCACGTCCCGCCGGCCGCGCCGTCTGCGCCGTCCGCGCCGCGTCGTCGCCGCCCTCGCCACCGCGGCCGCGATCGCCGCGGCCGTCGTCCTCGTGCTCACCAGGAGCCACGACGACGACGCCATCCCCGCTCCGCCGCCCACCACGCTCGCCCTGCGGCCGCTCGACGGCGTCGCCGTCCGCGCCCAGCTCGTCGTCGATCCCTCCGGCACCGAGGCCGAGCTCCGCGCCGCGGGCCTGATGCCCAGCGGCGCGCACGACTACTACGAGGCCTGGTTGGCGGACGCCAACGGCCGCATGGTCTCGATGGGCACGTTCCGGGTCCCGGCCGACGGCCGCGTCGACGTGCACATGCCGGTCGCGGTCGACCTCTCCGACTACCAGCTCGTCGACGTCTCGCTCGAGCCCGACGACGGCAACCCGGCGCACTCGGACCGCTCGGTCCTCAGAGCGCGCCTCTAGGACGCTCAGCCGCGCAGCGCGAGGATCACGTGCGGCGACACGTACACCTCGATGAACGCCGCCGCGACCACGAGCGGGATCGCGATCGCGACCGTCGTGAACGTCGCGGCCAGCAGCTCGGACCACGCGCCACGGCGGCTGGCCGTCGTCCACGCCGCCAGCGGCAGGAACAGCCCGATCAGCTCCGGGACCGCGTGCGGCAGGATCCCGACGACGAGCAGCTCCGGCGCCATCCCGCCCTGCGCCGCCAGCGTGCACGCCGCGCCGCCGAGCACGTAGGCCTGCGTGAACAGCGAGAACGTCGTGGCGCACACGACGAACGCGATGGCCAGCGGGCCCGCCTTGTCGTGGACCCAGCGCCACACCCCGGAGTACCGCTCGGCCTCCAGCGGCAGCGAGCTGCCGGCGATGAAGCCGGCCACGCACGCCATCGCGTGCAGCGCGAGCACGAGCGAGTTGCGGTACAGGATGTGCGCGACGTCGCCCAGCGTCGCCGTCGCGGTCAGCCCGGGCAGGAGGATCGGCGTCGCGTCCGGCGTCGACAGGTGGGCGATCACCACGACGCTGGCGAGCAGCAGCGCGCAGATCGCGGCGGACAGCCCCAACCACGGGCCGATCGTCGCGAACGGGCGCGCGTTCCAGCGCTCCAGCGTGCCGCGCGTGTCGCGCAGGCCTTGGACGAGGACGAGCTCGGGGGCCATCTCCCCGGTCGATCGACCGCCGCCGGCGCGGCCTTGAGCGCCGGGCCCGCCGGGCTCAGCGCCCGGAGCGCCGCAGGCGCGGCACCAGGAACATCGCCTCGATCGCGATCCTCGCGCTCATCTTCGACTTCCCGCGCAGGCGATCGCGGAACGTGATCGGCACCTCGACGACCCGGAACCCGCGCCGGATCGCGCGGTTGGTCAGCTCGACCTGGAACGCGTAGCCGTGCGCCTGGACGCTCGGCAGGTCGATGGACTCGAGCACCTCGGCGCGGAAGCACTTGAAGCCGCCGGTGAGGTCGCGCACGGTCAGGCCGAGGATCACGGCCGCGTACAGCGAGCCGCCGCGCGAGATGATCCGGCGCACGAGCCCCCAGTCCAGGACGGCGCCGCCGGCGACGTAGCGCGACCCCAGCGCGACGTCCGCGCGCCCGTCGCGCACCGGCTCCAGCAGGCGCGCGAGGTCGTTGGGGTCGTGCGAGAAGTCGCTGTCCATCTCGAACACGAACGCGGCGTCCTGCGACAGCGCGTGCCGGAAGCCCGCGAGGTACGCCGGCCCGAGGCCCTCGCGCGCGGTGCGATGCAGGACCTCGACCTCGTCGTGATCGGACGCGAGCCGATCCGCGATCCGCCCCGTGCCGTCGGGCGAGTCGTCGTCGACGACGAGGATCCTGAACCCCTCCGGCGCGGCGACGCGCAGCACGTCGAGCGCGGCCGCGACGATGAGCTCGATGTTCTCGGCCTCGTCGAAGGTGGGCAGGATGAGCCAAGGCAGACCGGGCATGGGGACGGCGAAAGACTAGGGACGTAGGCTGCAAGGGAGATGCCCGACCCGAGTAACGCCGCCATCGCCGCCGCCTTCGACGAGCTCGGCGACCTGTACGAGCTCGACGGCGCCGTCGTCCATCGCGTCGTCGCCTACCGCAACGCGGCCAAGGCGGTGCGCGACGCGCCGATGTCGGTCTCCGCGCTCACGCGCGAGGGCAGGGTCACGACGCTGCCCGGGATCGGCAAGACGCTGGAGGAGAAGCTCCGCGCGCTGCTGGAGACCGGGACGATCCCCGCGGCCGAGAAGCTGCGCGCGAAGTTCCCGCCCGGGCTCATCGACCTCACGCGCCTGCCGGGCCTGGGCCCCAAGCGCGCGCGCCGGCTCTTCGACGAGTTGGACATCGACTCGCTGGACGCGCTACGCACCGCCGCCGAGCAGCAGAAGCTCCGCGGCGTCAAGGGCTTCGGGCCGAAGTTCGAGGAGACGGTGCTCGCCGCGTTCGCGGCCGGCGTCGCCGAGAAGGCGGCGCCGCGCGTTCTGCTGCACCGCGCGACCGAGCTCGGCGACGCGATCGTCGACGAGCTGCGCCGCCATCCCGCCGCCGTGCGCGTGGAGCTCGCGGGCGGCGTCCGGCGGTTGGCCGACAGCGTCAAGGACCTCGACATCGTCGCGGCGTCCGACGACCCGCCGGCGCTCGCGGCCGCGCTCGCCGGCATCGACCTGGTCGAGAGCGCGAGCAGCAGCGGTGAGAACGCCGCGCGCGCCCGCACCCACAACGGCGTGTCGCTCGACCTGCGCGTGGTCGAGCCCGACCAGTTCGGCAACCTGCTGCAGCACTTCACGGGATCCAAGAACCACAACATGAAGCTGCGCGAGCGCGCGGTCCGCAAGGGCCTGCACGTCTCCGAGTACGGGATCCTCGACGACGCGACCGGCGAGACGCTGCGCTGCGCGAGCGAGGAGGAGGTCTACCAGCGGCTCGGCCTGCCGTGGATCCCGCCCGAGCTGCGCGAGGACCGCGGCGAGCTGGAGGCCGGCTTCGTCATCCCCGAGCTGATCGTCCAGGCCGACCTCAAGGGCGACCTGCACTGCCACACGATCGCCTCCGACGGCCGCAACACCGCCGAGGAGATGGCGCGCGGCGCGCTGGAGCGCGGGCTCGAGTACGTCGCGATCACCGACCACTCGGCGACGCACGGCTTCGGCAACGACGTCAGCCCGGACGCGCTCAAGCGCCAGATCGAGCTCGTGCGGTCCATCAACGACAAGGTGGACGGCATCGAGGTGCTGGTCGGGACCGAGACCAACATCCTGCCCGACGGCGCGCCGGACTACGACGACGACCTGCTCGCCGAGCTGGACTGGGTCGTCGGCTCGGTGCACACGAGCTTCGGGATCTCCGAGGCCGACATGACCAAGCGGATCGTCACCGCGATCGAGCATCCGTACATCGACTGCATCGGCCACCTCACCGGGCGCAAGATCGAGCGGCGCAAGCCCTACGAGCTCGACACCGACGCGGTCTTCGCCGCCGCCGCGAAGGCCGGCACGATGATCGAGATCAACTCCGCGCCCGACCGCCGCGACATCAACGACGTCCACGCGCGCGCCGCGAAGGCCGCGGGCGTGACGATCGTCATCAACACCGACGCGCACGGCGTCTCGACGCAGGGCAACTCGATCTGGGGCATCGCCACGGCGCGCCGCGCTGGCCTCGCGAAGGACGACGTCGCCAGCACGCTGCCGTGGGCCGAGTTCGCGCCGCTGCGCAAGCGGGTGGCGGCGGCGGGTCGCGGCGGCAAGGGCTGAGCGCTGCACAGCCTGCTGCTCGGACTCTCGCTGGGGATCAGCGCCGGGGTCGCCCCGGGCCCGCTGCTGGCCGTCGTCATCCGGACGACGCTGGAGGGCGGGTTCGCCGCGGGCGCGCGGGTCGCGCTGGGGCCGTTGCTGACCGACCTGCCGATCATCGCGGTGGCGGCGGTGCTCGCGACGGCGCTGCCGGAGGAGGGGCTGGCGGCGCTGGGCGTCGCGGGCGGGATCTTCTTGGGGTGGTTGGGTGTCGAGGCGCTGCGCGAGCGGCCGGCGCCGGTCGAGGCGCCGGCGGGCGGCGCGGCCGCTGAGGGCGGCGTCGGCTCCTTGCGGCGCGGTGCCGTCGTCAACCTCCTCAACCCGCACCCGTGGGTGTTCTGGATCGCGGTCGGCGTCCCGATCCTCGGCGACGGCAGCGTCGCGCAGGGGATCGCGTTCATCGTCCCGTTCTACATCATGTTGATCGGCTCCAAGCTCGTGGTTGCGGCGGCGCTCGGCGCCGGGCGCGAGCGGCTGCTGCGCGGCAAGGGCTACGTGCGCGCGCTGCGGACCTCGGGCGTCCTGCTGCTCGCCGCCGGCGCCGTGCTCGCGGTCGAGGGGATCAGGCAGCTGCGGTGAGCAGCAGCGCCTCGGTGCGGTCCCAGAGGCCCTCGGCCAGCGCGTCGTCGCGGGCGGCGGCCGACGGCTCGCGCACCTTCTCGTCGACCACGTAGGCGCCGCTGATCGACGCCGCCGCCGGGTCGAGCGCGAGCCAGACCAGCGACCGCGCGCCCTTGGCCGGCGAGCGCAGGAACGGGCCCAGCGCGGTCAGCCCGGCGCGGTAGAGCAGCCCGTCGTTCTTGCCGAACCCGGTGCGCACGACGCCCGGGTGGAAGCACGTCGCGCAGAGCTCCGGCGCCCGCTTGGCGAGCTCGCGCGTGAAGAGGATGTTCATCAACTTGGTGGTGCCGTAGACGCGCATCGCGCGAAACGGCCGGCGCTCGAACGGCAGGTCGTCGAAGTCGAGCTCGCCCGCGCCGTGCGCGTCGCTGGCCGTCGTGACGACGCGCCCGCCCGCCAGCCGCTCGCGCAGCAGCGACGTCAGCAGGAACGGCGCGAGGTGGTTGAGCGCGAAGGTCTGCTCGAAGCCGTCGGGCGTGACGTGGCGCGCCGTGAACATCGCCCCCGCGTTGTTGGCGAGGACGTCGAGGCGGGGATGGCGGTCCAGCACCTCCGCCGCGAGCCGCCGCACCTCGTCGACCCGCGCAAGGTCGGCGACGTGCTCGTGCACGGCCGCGCCGCCGCCGGCGGCCCGCGCCTGCTGCGCGGTCGCGGCCACCCGCTCGGGCTCGCGCCCGACGATCGCGACCTCGGCGCCGCGCCGTGCCAGCTCGACCGCGGCCGCGGCGCCGATGCCCCGCGTCGCACCGGTGATCAGGACCACAGGACCGCTCATCGCCCGAGCCTAACCGGCGTCCGGCGCGTCAGGGCCGCAGCAGCCGCGGCAGCAGCTCCTCGGCGACCGTCCGGTCGACGGCCGCCCGCCGGAACGGGGCGATCGCGGCCAGCGCGCGGTCGGCGTAGACGGCGTCGTCGGTCGCGTCGTCCAGCGCCGCGCGCACCGCCGCGCCCAGCGCCGCCGGCGACGGGTCCGCGACCCAGCCGACCGGCGCGCCGTCCTCGGCGCCCACGCCGGCCAGCAGCGGCAGCGCCGCGTACGGGCCGGGCGCCGGGGTCGTCACGACCCGCGTCCCGTCGGCCAGCGCCTCGAGCTGCGCGATCCCGTAGTCCTCGCGGCGCGGGGCGGTCACGTAGACCCGCGCGCGGCGCAGCAGCGCGCGGTAGTCGTCGTGGTCCAGCGTCCCGGCGTATCGCACGCCCGGGCGGTCCGGCCCGCGCAGCCCGGCGACGACGAGCTCCTCGTCCTCGCGCCGCACCGCCTCCCACGCCGCCAGAACCCGGTCCAGACCCTTCTTGTAGGGGTTGGTCGCGTAGGTCAGCGCCGCGATGTCGCGCACGCCGCCGGCGCCGCCGTCCGACGGCTCCACGGGGATCGGCACGATCACGCTCTCGGTCGTCGGCGACCCGGCCTCGACCAGCGCGCCCGCGTCCTGGGGCACCAGGAGCGGCGCCTCGCGCAGGCGCCGCCGCTCCACCGGCCGCTGCCACACGCCGTGGCGCCCCGGCCGGTTGCCTGCCGCCGGCGCGTCGAAGCGCACCGCGCCCGGCTGCGGCCACAGCAGCGCCGCGGTCGTGGTCGAGTACACGACGGCCCGTGGCGCCGCCTCCGCCAGCGACTCCACCGCGGCCCGCCGCGCGGCGCGCGCCCACATCAGATCGGTCAGCGCCAGCGTCCGGACCTCGCGCGGCCGCTCGGCGCGGACCAGCATCGCGTCCGCGCCCGCGCGCAGCAGCGATCCGGCGAGCTCGTCCTCGGCCGCACGCAGCCCGTGCGTGGACCCGAGGCCGACGATCAGGACGTCCAACGAAGCCATCTCCTGCCATTCTCTCGCGCCCGCATGCAAGGCACGCTCGTCAACGTCGGCGCGATCCTCCTGGGCACCCTGATCGGGGAGCTCGTCGGTGGCCGCCTCTCGCAGCAGCTGCAGACGCGGATCCTCCACGGGCTGGGCCTCGTCGTGCTCGTCATCGGCATCGACAACGCGCTCGCGTGGCGCGACACCAACCCGCTCTTCGTCCTCGGCGGCGTCCTGCTCGGCGGCCTGGCCGGCGAGGCGCTGCGGATCGAGGACCGCCTCGCGGCCGTCGGCGACCGCGCGCAGAAGGCGCTGAGCCGCGGCGACGCGGAGTCCACCGTCTCGGAGGGGTTCTTCACCGCCAGCCTCGTCTTCTGCGTCGGCGCGCTCGCGGTCGTCGGCTCGATCCAGGACGGCCTGACCGGAAACCACGACACGCTCTACACCAAGGCCCTGCTCGACGGCTTCGCCTCGGTCGCGCTCGCCGCCTCGCTCGGCTGGGGCGTCGCGCTGAGCGCCATCAGCGTCTTCGTCTACCAGGGCGCGCTGACGCTGGGCGCCGGGCTGTTCGACAACATCCTCACCGACGGCAGCGACGCGCTGCTCTCGATGACCAGCGCCGGCGGGATCCTGATCATCGGCCTCGCGCTCAAGCTCCTGGACATCCAGGACGTCAAGGTCGGCAACTTCCTCCCGGCCCTGCTGTTCGCGCCCGCGATCGCGGGCATCGCGTCGATCTTCTAGGAGGGGCCGACGCCGTTGATCGTCGGCCGCTCGCGCCGGAACCCGGGCAGCCGGATCAGCTGCACGGCGCGGAACGGCGAGGTCCGCTCGACGAAGAACGTGACGCCGTCGCGCTCCTCGATCGCCGAGACCGCCGACTCCTGCCGCCGCCACGCCAGCGCCCAGATGATCGTGAAGCCGGCCGCGATGCCCGGGATCTGCGGACCCAGGAACGACAGGGCGACCGCGGCGATGACCACCACGAACAGCGGCCACAGGCGGTTGACGACCGTCGCGCCCGGCCGGACCTCGGGCATCATCGTGCCGGCCTTCGCGTCGGCCAGCAGCCTCGCGATCGGCGGGTTGATCTCGTTGCGCCGGCCGACGAACGACCCGACCAGCGTCGCGGCGACCCACCAGCCGGTCGCGACCAGCGCCAGCGTGTCGTCCTGGTCGCGCGTCGCGGCGACGAGCGTCAGCACGGCCAGCGTGGTCGCCGCGCCGCCGCTCAGGAGGACCGTCGCGCGCAGGAAGTCGACGAACCTCATCCGGCGAGCGTCTCGAGCACGCCGCGCACGCCCAGAGGCCCATCCACCAGGATGTCCGCGGCCTCCTCGAGCTCGCGCGGCGTCTCGTCCGAGGCAACGCCGATGCAGATCGCCTCGCGCAGCGTCCCGGCGGCGACCGCCGCCCGGAGCGCGTCGAAGGCGTCGATGTCGGTCCGGTCGTCGCCCGCGTACAGCGCCACGTCGACCGGCGTCGCCTCAAGCAGCGCGCCCACGCCCAACCCCTTGTTCAACGCGACGGGCGGCCGAACCTCGAGGATCTTGCGCCCCCAGTGGGTCACGAAGCCGGCGGCCTCGGCGCGCTCCGCCACCGCGCGGGCGGCCGCCTCCGCGGACTCCTCGTCGGGCGCGCCGCGCCAGTGGAAGCCGAAGATGACGTCCTTGTCCTCGCCGCGCACGCGCAGCCGGTGCAGCTCCTCGCCCCGCAGCTCGCCCACGCCGAAGGCGCGGACCTTGCGCGCCCACTCGGCGATCTCCGGCGCGATCTCGGGCGTCGTCTGGCCGCCGCGCAGGATCTCGGCCCCGTGGTTCCCGACGTAGGTGATCGAGCCGAGCGACACGATCCGGCGGGCGGTCGTCGCCTGGCGGCCGGACACGCACGCGACCAACCCGTAGCGCTTGGCGATGGCGATCAGCGGCAGGCGCGTCGGCTCGGGCACGTGGGCGTCGTCGGCATGGCGGACGATCGGGGCGAGCGTTCCGTCGATGTCCAGCAGGACCGCGGCGCGCGCGGGATCGGCCAGCAACGGCGCGAGGACGTCGTCGAGGGTCGCGGCAGGGGGCACGCACCTATCATCGCAGCATGCCGCGCCCTGACCCGCAGCTGGCCGGCGGCGCGCAACGCACCTTGCGCCTCGCCGTCATCGGTACCGGTGCCGGACTGTTCAGCGGCCTCTTCGGCGTCGGCGGCGGAACGGTGATCGTGCCGCTGCTCGTGCTGTGGCTCGGCTACGGGACGCGCGAGGCGACCGGGACCTCGCTGGCCGCGATCGTCGTGATCGCCGCCGCCGCGATGCTGACCCAGGGCGCCTACGGCAACGTGCACGTCGGCGACGGGCTCCAGGTCGGCGTGCCGGCGGTCGCCGGCGTCCTGGCCGGGACCGCGCTGCAGCAGCGCGTGGACCCGCGCGCGGTGTCGCTGCTGTTCGCGGCGCTGATGGTGGTCGTGGCGATCACGCTCCTGATCCCATGAGCGCGCCGCACAGCCGCCGAGCGCCGTGGCGCACCCTCGACACCTGGTCTCTGGCATGAGCTCGCCGCACAGCCGCCCAGCGCCGTGGCGCACCCTCGACACCTGGTCTCTGGCATGAGCTCGCCGCACAGCCGCCCAGCGCCGTGGCGCACCCTCGACACCTGGTCTCTGGCATGAGCGGAGGGGCCATCGCCGTGGGCTTCGCCGCGGGCGTCGTCGCCGGGATGCTCGGCGTCGGCGGCGGGATCCTGTTCGTCCCGGCGCTGGTGCTGTTCCTCGACCTCGCCCAGGTCGATGCCGAGGCGACGTCGCTGCTGGCGATCATCCCGGTGGCGCTGGTCGGGGCGGCCAACCAGAAGCGCTACGGGAACCTGCGGCTGCGCGAGGCGATCGTCCTCGGCGTGCTCGCGATCCCCGGCGCGATCGGCGGCGTGGCCATCGTCAACGCGATCCCCGAGCGCCTGACCGAGGTGCTGTTCGCGTTGTTGATGTTGTACGTCGCGTGGCAGATGACGCGCCGGGCGCTCGCCGAGCCGGCGCCCGAGGAGGCGGCATGAGGCGCTCGCCACTGGCGCCGCTGATCGTCGCGGTCGCCGGGATCGCGCTGGCCACCGGAGTCGTCTTCGGCCTGCGCGAGATCGCGCCGGTCCTCTCGCTCGGCGTCGTCTACCTGCTCGTCGTCCTCGTCGTCGCGACGCTCTGGGGGTTCCGGGCCGGCGTCGCGGCCGCCGTGGTCAGCGCGGTGGCCTACAACTTCTTCCACATCCCGCCGACGGGGCGCTTTACGATCTCCTCGAGCGAGAACCTCGTCGGCCTGCTGGCGTTCCTGGCTGTCGCGACGGCGGTGAGCATGGTCGCCGAGCTGGCGCGGGCGCGGGCGATCGAGGCCACGCACCGGCGCGAGGAGGCCGACCTGTCCGCCACGGCCGCGCGCGCCCTGCTCGGCGGCGCGCGCCTCCAGGACGGCCTCGCCCAGACCGCGCACCAGATCGCGCTCGCGCTGGCGCTGCCGTCGGCTCAGCTGGTCCTGGGCGCGCCGCCCACGGCGCCAGACCGCGCCAGCAGCTACCCGGTGGGCGACGGCGCCTGCACGCTCGTCCTGCCCGCGCCGCTTGCGCCCGCCGTCGACGCCCGCGTCCGCGAGCGGATCGTCCCCGCGCTGGAGACGATCCTGACCAGCGCGATCGAGCGGGACCGGCTGCTCGACGAGGTTGTCGAGACCACCGCGCTGCGGCGCAGCGACGACCTCAAGACCGCCATCCTGCGCGCGGTCTCCCACGACCTGCGCTCCCCGCTGACCGCCATGGTCACCAGCGGCGAGGCGCTCGGCTCGCCGGCGCTCGACGACGAGGACCGCGCCGCGCTGAGCGGCGCGATCGTCGCCGAAGGCGCCCGCCTGGAGCGCCTGATCGGCAAGTTGTTGGACTTGAGCCGCCTGGAGGCGGGGGAGGCGGAGCCGCGCGTCGACAGCATCGACGTCGCCGAGGTCCTGACCGCGGCGCGCGACGAGCTGGCGCCCGCGGCGCCCGCGCACCTGATCACGCTCCAGCTCGACCGCGACCTCCCGCCGCTGCGCGCCGACGCCGTCCAGCTCGAGCGCGCGTTCGCCAACCTGATGGAGAACGCGCTCGCCCACGGCGGCGGCCAGCCGGTCAGCGTGCGCGCCCGCGCCGTCGGGCCGCGCATGGTCGTGCGGGTGGTCGATCGCGGGCCCGGCATCCCGCAGGGCGAGCAGGCGCGGATCTTCACGCCGTTCTACCGCGGCGACGACGCGAGCCCGACCGCGACCGGCTCCGGCCTGGGCCTCGCGATCGTCCGCGGGTTCGTGGAGGCCAACGGCGGGACCGTGCGCGTCGAGTCGCTGCCGGGCCAGGGCGCGTCGTTCGTGGTGGAGTTCCCGTTGCCATGAGCCGTCGCATCCTGGTCTGCGACGACGAGCCCCAGATCCTGCGGGCGCTGAAGGTGATCCTGCGCGAGGCCGGCTTCGAGGCCGTGCCCGCCCAGACCGCCGAGGAGGCGTTGGATCGGGCGGCCGTCCATCCGCCCGACGCCGCGATCCTCGACCTCGTCCTGCCCGACGGCGACGGCGTGGAAGTCTGCCGCGAGATCCGGAGCTGGTCGCCGATGCCGATCATCGTGCTCTCCGCGGTCGGCGAGGAGGACGCGAAGGTCCGCGCGCTGGAGGCCGGCGCCGACGACTACGTGACCAAGCCGTTCGGCGCGCGTGAGCTGATCGCGCGCCTGGAGGCGGCGCTGCGCCGCGTCGGTCCGGCGACCGCGACCGAGCCGCGCATCGTCGCCGAGGGCCTGGAGATCGACCTCGCCGCGCACACGGTCACGCGCGACGGGGCCGAGGTCCACCTCACGCCGATCGAGTTCCGGCTGCTGGAGGCGCTGGCGCGCAACCGCGGCCGGCTGATGACCCACCGCGCGCTGCTGGTCGAGGTCTGGGGCCCCGAGTACGCCGACGACGTGAGCGTCCTGCGCGGCCACCTCGCCAACCTGCGCCGCAAGATCGAGCCGGCCGACGGCCATCGCTACATCCGGACCGATTCGGGCGTCGGCTACCGCTTCGCGGCCTAGCGCGAAGCGTCTGTAGCGGCGCGAGCCGCTGCCGCAGCGGATCGACGGGCTCTCCGCGCAGTGCGTGCCGGCCGCGGGTCATTTCTGACATGTCATAGTTGATCGGTGCCTCCGATCATCGACGTCGCCGACCTGCGCAAGCGCTACGCGGGGGCGAAGAGCGAGGCGGTGGCCGGCGTGTCGTTCCGGGTCGAGGAGGGCGAGGTCTTCGGCCTGCTCGGCCCCAACGGGGCGGGCAAGACCACGACGATCGGGACGATGACGACGCGGGTGCGGCCGACGTCGGGCTCGGTCGTGGTCGACGGCGTCGACGTCGTCGCCGATCCCGTCGCGGCGAAGCTGCGCATCGCGGTCGTGCCGCAGCGGGCGAACCTGGACCGCTCGCTCAGCGCGCTGGAGAACCTGACCTTCCACGCCGCCTACTTCGGCTACGGGCGCCGCGAGCGCAACGTGCGCGCGCGGGAGATGCTCGAGCGCTTCGGGCTGCAGGGCCGCGGCGACGACCGCGTCGACAACTACTCGGGCGGCATGGCGCAGCGGCTGATCATCGCCCGCGCCCTCATGCACGACCCGCGCGTGCTGTTCCTCGACGAGCCGACGACCGGCCTGGACCCGCAGTCGCGCCTGTTCCTCTGGGACCAGATGGAGGCGCTGAAGGCGCGCGGCGTCACGCTGCTGCTGACCACGCACGACATGGCCGAGGCCGACCGGCTCTGCGACCGGATCGCGATCGTCGACCATGGCAAGGTCATCGCCTCGGACACGCCGCGCGGCCTGCGCCGCGTCCTGCCGGGCGCCGAGGGCCTGGAGGTGCGGCTCGAGGTCGCCGACGACCCGGCCGCCGCGTTGGGGTCCTTGGGCGAGGTCGAGACCGAGCCCGACGGCGACGGGCAGTTCAAGGCGCGGATCTACGGGGCCGACGTCGCGCCGGGCGCGGCGATCGCCGCGGCCGAGGCCGGTGGCGCGCGCGTCTTGGACCTGCGCCGCATCGAAGGGACGCTGGAGGACGTGTTCGTGCACCTGACCGGACGGGACCTGCGATGAACGGCACCACGACGCGCGCCGCCCAGGTCCGGGCGTTCCTCGCGCTCTGCGAGCGCGACTTCTGGGTGGCCTTCCGGCGCCAGGTCGGCGGCTTCCTCGCCCAGACGCTCCTGCAGCCGGTCTTCTACCTGTTCATCTTCGGCCGCGTGCTGCCGGAGATCGGCGCGGCCGGTCAGGACTACGGCTCGCAGCTGCTGCCCGGCGTCATCGCGCTCACGCTGTTCCTGACCGCGCTGCAGAACACGTCGCTGCCGCTCGTCATCGAGTTCTCGTTCACCAAGGAGATCGAGGACCGGCTGCTCGCGCCGCTGCCGGCGGCGCTGGTCGGCGTCCAGAAGGTCGTCGTCGCGGCGGTGCGCGGGATCGTCGGCGCGATCATCATCCTGCCGCTGGCCACGGTGATCCTGCCGGGCGGCGTCGACTTCTCCGACATCTCGTGGCCGGGCTTCGTCGCGGTGATGCTGATCGGGCCGCTGGCCGGCGCGGCGGTCGGGCTCGTGCTCGGGACCGCGGTCGAGGCGCGCCAGATCAACGTCGTCTTCGCGGTCGTCCTGACGCCGCTGCTGTTCACCGGCGCGACGTTCTACCCGTGGGCGGCGCTGGACTCGCTGCGCTGGTTCCAGGTCGTCACGCTGATCAACCCGTTGACCTACGTGTCGGAGGGGCTGCGCGCCGCGCTGACGACGGCGCCGCACCTCGGGTCCGGCTGGATCGCGCTCGGCCTGGTCGGCTGGACGCTGGTCTTCGGCTACATCGGCGTGCGGGGCTTCGAGCGTCGCGCCGTCGACTGAGATGCCTCAGGCTTGGCCGTCGAGGCCCACGCCGTGCTCCAGTGCGCCCTTGACGGAGGCGTCGAGCGCGTTGAGGCGGTACAGGGCGAGCGCCTCGGCCGAGCCGAAGCGGCGGTTGGGCGCAGCGTCGGCGCCGTGGTGGGTCAGGACGCAATGCGCGAGCGCGAGGCGGCGGTCGGCGTCCATCGCCGGCGCGCGCGTGGCCGCCGCCTCGACGATCCGCAGGCCGAGCTCGACGTGGCCGAGCAGGCGGCCGGCCTCGGACTGCGCGATCTCGGCGCCGTAGGTGAACTCCTCGGTCTTGCCGAGGTCGTGGACGAGCGCGGCCGTGATCAGGAGGTCGGAGTTCAGGCGCGGGTGCAGCTGGCAGGCCTCGAGCGCGAGCGTCCCGACCGCGACGGTGTGCTCGAGCAGGCCGCCGAGGTAGGAGTGGTGGCCGCCGCGGCTGCACGGCGCGCGGCGCCACTCGGCCCGCAGGGAGGCGTCGGCGAGCAGCGCGGCCAGCAGCTGCGCGTAGCCGGCGTCGTGGACCTCGTTGGCGAGGTGCTCGAGGAAGCCGTCGAGCTCGTCGAGGTCGCAGTAGGCGACGGGCAGGAAGGCGGCCGGGTCGGCGCCGGCGTCCTTGGCGATGGCCCGGACGTCGAGCTGGAGCTGGTCGCGGAAGCGCTCCACCCGGCCGGCGACGGTGACGAGGTCTCCGCGGTCGAAGCGCGCCGCGGCGACGTCGGCGTCGCGGAACACGCGGGCCGGGATCGCGCCCGTGCGGTCGCGCAGCTCCAGCGCCAGGTACGGCGTCCCGGCGCGGGACATCAGGCGCTCCTTGCGCGTGCAGGCGAAGACCGCCTCGACCTCGTCGCCGGCGCGGAGCGTGGCGATCGTCGGGGCGTCGGGCGCGGCGGTGTGCGGAGGGGCGGCGACGGGATCCATCATGGAGAGCGGTTCGGATGACGCTACCGTCCTGTCGATGCAGCCGCTCATCTGGGAGAGCCGGCCGGATGGCCTTCGCGCCCCGGCCCTGGTCTGCGCGTTCACCGGCTGGAACGACGCCGGCGACGCCGCGTCCGCCGCGCTGCGCTTCTTCGGCGCCTCGCTGGGCGCGACGCGCTTCGCGCAGATCGACCCCGAGGAGTTCTTCGACTTCCAGGCGACGCGTCCGCGCGTGACGCTCGTCGACGGGGACACCCGCGCGCTGGAGTGGCCGTCGGTCGAGATCTACGAGGCGCGCGTGCCGCGCGCGCCGCGCGACCTGGTCTTGCTCAGCGGCCCGGAGCCGTCGTTCCGCTGGCGTTCGTTCACGCAGCTGATCGTGGACCTCGCCGAGGCGCTGGGCACGCAGATGGTCGTCTCGCTGGGCGCCCTGCTGGCCGACGTCCCGCACTCGCGGCCGGTCGGCATCACCGGGCTGTCGAGCGACCCCACGTTGATCGAGGGGCTCGAGCTCGCGCCCACGTCCTACGAGGGGCCGACCGGCATCGTCGGCGTCCTTCAGGCCGCCTGCCAGGAGGCGGGCATGCCCTCCGCGTCGCTGTGGGCGTCGGTCCCGCACTACGTCGCCGCGGCGCCGAACCCGAAGGCCGCGCTCGCGCTCGTGCGCAAGCTGGAGTCCTTGGTCGGCGTGACCGTCGACGCCGAGGAGCTCGAGCTCGCGTCGGCCGACTACGAGCGGCAGGTGTCGCTGGCCGTGCAGAGCGACCCCGACGTCCAGGCCTTCGTCGAGCGGCTGGAGAAGACGGCCGCCGAGGAGGAGGAGGAGGCCGATCCGACCGAGCTGCCGTCGGGCGACGTGATCGCCCGCGAGTTCCAGCGCTTCCTGCGCCAGCGCGGGCCCGAGGGCCCCGACATCGCGGGGATGTAGTTGGAGGACCTGGTCGAGTTCCTCGAGCGCCACGGGTTCGTGGCGGCGGAGGAGGAGGCGGGCGAGCTGCGCGCGCGGGCCGCGGGCGACGCGGAGTTGTTGTCGTCGATGGTCGAGCGCCGGCTGACGGGCGAGCCGCTGGCGTGGATCACCGGCACCGTCGAGTTCTGCGGGACGTGGATCCGGGTCGACCCGGGCGTGTACGTGCCGCGCTGGCAGTCCGAGCTGCTCGCGGAGCGCGCGCTGGCGCGGCTGGGCCCCGGTCGGGTCGCGGTCGACCTGTGCACCGGCTGCGGCGCGCTCGCGGTGATCCTCGCGTCGTCGGGCGCCCGTGTGGTCGCGACCGACGTGCACGAGGCGTCGGTCGCGTGCGCGCGCGCCAACGGCGTGGACGCGGTCGTGGGCGACCTCTTCGCGCCGCTCCCGCGGTCGCTGGCCGGGTCCGTCGACCTCGTCGCCGGCGTCGTGCCCTACGTGCCCACGAGCGAGTTGTCGTTGTTGCAGCGCGACACCTTCACCTTCGAGACCGAGCTGGCCTACGACGGCGGCCCGGACGGCTGCGCGATCCTGCGCCGCGCGATCGCGGGCGCGGCGGAGTTCCTGGCGCCGGGCGGGACGCTGATGCTGGAGCTGGGCGGCGACGAGGCCGAGCTCCTGCGCCCGGACCTGGCGTCGTCGGGGTTCGCCGACGTCGCGGTGCTGCGCGACGAGGACGGCGACGTCCGCGGCGTCGAGGCGACGCTCGCGCCCTAGCGCTGGGCGGCCGCGGCCGCCGCGTGGCGGCGCGCGACCTTCCCGCGCACGGACACGCCGACGACCGCGAGGATCGTGCCGGCGAGCGTCGTCACGAGCACCTGCAGGATGGCCGGGTCGGCGATCTTCGCGGCGCGGTCGTCGACGACCAGCGCGTCGGCCAGCACCAGCGCCAGGCCGAACAGGAGCCCGCCGAACGCGCCGCGGCGCGCGGCGCTCGCCGAGGTGTCGTGGTCGAAGCCGGCCAGGAAGCCGCCGATGCACGCGATGACGTTGGCGACGGCCCACGCGCCCGCGCCCACGCCGAGCATCGCGCCCGTGACGAACCCGCCGAGCAGCGGCAAGACCACCAGGAACAGGACGCGCAGGGCGGGCGGGCGCTCGGACAGGAGCGGAGGCAGCGGCGACCGGGACATGGGGCGCGAGCCTCGCCGGTCGCGACCCACGGTGTCAACCCGGAACTTACATCCGTGTAACCACGGCGCTCCGGAGCTCGGCCAGGCCGGCGTGCTGCCGGCCGTCGGCGTCGAAGTTCTCCGGCGCCAGCCACGCCTCGAAGCCGGCCCGGACGGCCGGCCACTCGCCGTCGAGGATCGAGAACCACGCGGTGTCGCGGTTGCGGCCCTTGACGATCTGGTGCTGGCGGAAGATGCCCTCGAACGTGAAGCCGAAGCGCCGCGCGGCGGCCTGCGAGCGCGCGTTGGCCGCGTCGCACTTCCACTCCAGGCGGCGGTGCCCGAGCTCGTCGAAGGCGTGGCGCGCCAGCAGGTACACGAGCTCGGTCGCGGCGGGCGTGCGCTGCAGCGCCGGGCCGAACCAGATGTGGCCGATCTCGATGACGCCGTGCGCGGGCTCGATGCGCAGGTAGCTGACGACGCCGACCGCGCGGCCGTCGTCGAGCACCACGGCGTAGAAGCGCGGGTCGCTGGAGGCCTCCTGCCCGGCGAGGTGCGCGTCGAAGCCGGCGCGGTCGTCCTCCCACGGGCCGTAGACGAGGTACTTCCAGAGCAGGGGGTCGCGGTCGTCGCGGGCGGCCGCGTAGAGGTCGTCGCCGTGGGCGCGCGCGTTGAGCGGCTCGAGGCGGACGCGGTCGCCGCGCAGGACGGTCGTCGCGTCGGGCACGCCGGCCGGTCCGCTCCAGGTCAGGACGTTGTCGTCGCTCATGCTCGGGCGATCCTGGCAGGCGGTTTGGCCCGGCGTCCAGGGCCAAGCGACCTGGGGATCCCGGGGCCAACGTCCTGGTCACCCGGCAAACGATCCGGCCGGTCAGCCCTCGACGGCGTGGATGCGGCCGTCGCTGAGGAGGAGGCGGCCGCCCTCGCGGCCGTTGCGCACCGCGACCAGCTCCGCCAGCATCGACAACGCCGTCTCCTCTGCGCTGCGCCCGCCGAGGTCGAGCCCGGCGGGTGCCGCTAGGCGTGCGAGCTCGTGCGGGGCGACGCCGCGCTCGGTCAGGCGCACGGCGCGGTCGGACGTCGCGCGGCGGCTGCCCATGGCGCCGACGTACGCCGCCGGCGAGGCCAGCGCCAACTCGAGCGCCGCGTCGTCGAGCTTGGGGTCGTGGCTCAGCGCGAGCACCGACGTGGCGCGGTCGATCCCGCCGACGCGCGCCACCGCCGCGGCGGGCCACAGGGCGAGGACCGCCTCCGCGTCGGGGAAGCGCTCGGGCGTGGCGAAGCGCCCGCGCGGATCGATCACCCAGCAGCGCCAGCCGAGCTGGCGTGCGAGCGCAGACAGCACGGCGGCGACGTGGACGGCGCCGAACAGCAGCAGACGCGGCGCGGGCGTCACGACATCGACGAACACGGTGCCGTCGTCCAGGTCGAGGAGGCGGCTGCGCTCGGCCCACATCAGGTCGCCGGCCGCGGCTGCGACCTGCTCGTCGAACGACGGCGCGCCGAGCGACCCCTTCCGCGCACCGTCGGCGAGCACGAGCATTCGCGTCCCGGCCGTGTGGCCCCGCACGACGGTCGCGAGCGCGGCGCGCTCACCCTGCTTGCCGGCCTCGAAGAACGTGCCTTGCGGGCTCATGGGCGCGAACCGCTCCACCCACACGTCGATCTCGCCGCCGCACGGGAGCCCGACCTCCCACGCCTGCTCGTCGGCGATGCCGAAGTGCAGCAGGCGGGGGCGACCGTCGCGCAGGATCGTCTCGGTGGCCTCGACGACGGCGCCCTCGACGCAGCCGCCCGAGACCGAGCCGCACAGCTCCCCGCGCTCGCTGACCGCGAGCCTCGCGCCGACGGGCCGCGGGGCCGAGTGGCGGGTGGCGACGACGGTCGCGAGCGCGACGGCCTCCCCGCGCCCGCTCCACGTCAGCAGGCGTTCCAGCACGTCTCGCATGGGCCGCCACGGTACCAGACTGTATTCCTATGCTACACAACACGGTGGCCTTGAGACCGAGATTTGCCGGTTCTACCGGCCTAGTGGCCGCCAGTTCTTGACGCCACCCGGCCCCAGGTGTTTACTGTCACTCGACATGACCGACCCGAGCCGCAGCACCAACATCGCGTCGCGTGGCGCCACCATGGCTGTCGACTGGGAGCAGCGCATCGACTTCGGCCGTCTGCGTGCCGACCGGCTCGCTCGGGCCCGCGCGGCGCTCGAGCGATCGGACTTGGGCGCGGTGCTGCTGTTCGACCAGAACAACATCCGCTACGTCACGAGCACCCACATCGGCGAATGGGCGCGCGACAAGAGCGCGCGCTGCGCGTTGCTCCCGCGCACGGGCGATCCGATCTTGTGGGACTTCGGTTCGGCGGCCCGCCACCATCAGCTGCACGCGCCGTGGCTGCCGGACTCCAGCTGGCGAGCCGGCGTGACGAGCATGCGCGGCGCGCTCCCCGAGCAGACCGGCGTATCGGACACGCTGGCCGGTCACGTCTTCGAGGCGTTGCGGGAGCAGGGGCTCGAGGGCGAGGCGCTCGGGCTGGACCTGACCGACATGGAGACGTTCGCCTCGCTGCAGCGCCAGGGCATCCACGTCGCGAACGCCCAGCCCGTGATGCTCGAGGCGCGCAAGACCAAGACCGCCGACGAGATCGCCCTGCTCGACCAGGCGGCGGGCATCGTGGACGCGGTCTACGAGCAGATCTACCGCTCGCTGCGACCCGGCGTGAAGGAGAGCACGATCGTTGCCGACGCGCAGCGGCTCCTCTTCGAGATGGGCTCGGAGCAGGTCGAGGCGATCAACGCCGTCTCGGGCGACCGCTGCAACCCGCATCCGCACGTCTTCTCCGATCGTGTCCTGCGCCCCGGCGATCAGGCCTTCTTCGACATCATCCACTCGTTCATGGGCTACCGGACGTGCTACTACCGCACGTTCTGCGTCGGCGGCGTGACGAGCGCTCAGCTCGACGCCTATCGGCAGTGCCGCGAATGGCTCGACCGCGCGATCGAGCTCGTGCGACCCGGAGTCACCACCGACCAGATCGCCGCGGTCTGGCCGAGCGCGCAGGAGCTCGGGTTCCCGAACGAGGAAGCGTGCTTCGGCCTGCAGTTCGGGCACGGGCTCGGCGTCGGCCTCTACGAGGCGCCGATGATCTCGCGCCTGCACTCGTTCGACGACCCGGTCGAGATCGAGGAGGGCATGGTCTTCGCGCTGGAGACCTACTGCGCCGCCTCCGACGGCCATTCGGCCGCGCGCATCGAGGAGGAGATCGTCGTGCGCGCCGACGGGCCGGAGGTCATCACGCGCTTCCCCGCCGACGAGCTGCTCGTCGCCGGACGCCAGTACGTGCGCGGTGCCGACCTCGTCGCGGCCGGTCAGCCGGTCGAGGCCCTCTCGTGAACGCCCACGCCGCCGAGGCGGCGCCTCAGCCCGAGGTGGGCGAGACGGCCGCGGTGGCGCTCGACCTGTACCGCCGCATGCTGCTCATCCGCCGCTTCGAGGAAACGATCCAATCGCTCTTCCAGAAGGGCGAGGTGCACGGCACGACGCACCTCTACTCAGGCGAGGAGGCCAGCGCCGTCGGGGTCTGCTCCGTGCTGGAGGCCCAGGACCGTGTGGCCGGGACCTACCGCGGGCATGGGCACGCGCTCGCGCTCGGCGTCGATCCGCAGGGCCTGCTCGACGAGTTGCTCGGCCGCGCGACCGGCGTCTGCGGCGGCCGCGCCGGGTCGATGAACGTGATCGACCTCGAGCACCGACTGATCGGCTGCTTCGGGATCATCGGCGGCAGCATCGCCGCCGCGACCGGCGCGGCGCTCGCGCTGCAGCGCGTCGGCGGCGTCGCGGTCGCCTTCTTCGGCGACGGCACGACGAACCACGGCTACTTCCACGAGTGCCTCAACTTCGCGCAGGTGCGCAAGCTGCCGGTCGTCTACGTCTGCGAGAACAACCTCTACGGCGAGTTCACCCCTTGGGAGGACGTGACGGCGGGGCAGATCCGCGCGCGGCCGGAGGCGATGGAGATCCCCTCGGTCACGATCGACGGCAACGACGTGTGGGCGGTGCGCGAGGCGACGCGCGAGGCGGTCGAAGGTGCGCGGCGCGGCGACGGGCCGTCCTTCGTGGAGACGCTCACGTACCGTTTCGTCGGTCATTCGCGCAGCGACCCCGGTGCCTATCGCAAGCCCGGGGAGCTCGACGCGTGGCGCGAGCGCGACCCCCTGATCCTCGCGCGCGCGAGCCTTGCGGAGCGCTTCGGCGTGGAGGCGGACGCGGTCGCAGCCGTCGACACCGCGGTCGATGAGCAGCTCGGGCAGATGGTGGAGCGCGGCCTCGCCGCGCCCTACCCGACGCCGGGCATCGTCCGCGAGTTCAAGGGCTGACGGATGGCCGAGATCCGCATGCCCAAGCTCTCGGACTCGATGGAGGAGGGCACGATCGTCCGCTGGGTGATCGCCGACGGCGCCGACGTACGTCGCGGCGACGAGCTGCTCGAGGTCGAGACCGACAAGGCAACGATGTCGTACGAGGCCGAGTGGGACGGGACGCTGCACGTCGTCGTGCCCGAGGGCGACACCGTGCCGGTCGGCGCCGTCATCGCGCACCTGCTGGCGGCCGGGGAGGCGCCCCCGGCGCACGAGCCGGCGGCCGCGGCCGCCGGCCTCGCGACCGCGCAGGCACCGGCGGCCCTGGCGGCGCCTCCACGACCCACGGCGGACCGGCCCAAGGCCTCGCCGCTCGCGCGCCGCATCGCGCAAGACCTCGGGATCGACCTCGCCACGCTCGTCGGGAGCGGCCCACAGGGCCGCGTGGTCAGGCGCGACGTCGAGGTGGCGGGAGCGCGGGCAGAGGCCTCCCCGGCCCGTCCGGACGTCCCCGTGACCGGCGGCGACGAAGCGACCGGCGGGCCGATGGGCGTCGTCGCACGCGAGCCGTTGACGCGCACCCAGGTCACGATCGCCCGCCGCATGGCAGAGGCGAAGTCGACGATGCCCGAGTTCACCGTGACGGCGGACGTCGACATGGACGCCGTCGTCGAGCTGCGCGCGCGGCTCAAGGCACTAGACGCCGACGTCACGCCGTCGGTCAACGACATGGTGGTGAAGGCGTGTGCCCTCGCGCTGCGCCGCCATCCGCGTGCGAACGGCGCCTACCGAGATGACGCGTTCGAACGCTATGAGCGCGTGAACGTCGGCGTTGCCGTGGCCTCCGCCGATGCGCTGCTCGTCCCGGTCGTGCACGACGCCGACCGCGCGAGCCTCGGCGCGATCGCCCGCACGACGCGCGCGCTCGTGCAGGGCGGCCGCGACGGCACGCTGTCGGCGGCGGCATTGGCGGGCGGCACGTTCACCGTGTCGAACCTCGGCATGTTCGGCGTCACCCAGTTCACCGCCGTGCTCAACCCGCCCCAGGCGGCGATCCTCGCCGTCGGCGCGCTGCAGCAGCGGGCGGTCGTCCGCGACGGCGCGCTCGCCGTCGGCTGGCACATGACGGTGACGCTCACCGCCGACCACCGCATCCTCTATGGCGCCGACGCCGCCGCGTTCGTCGCCGACATCCGAGCCGAGCTCGAGCAGCCACTGCGGCTCGTGCTCTGACGTACCCAGGAGAAGAACCCGATGCCCACGTTCGACTTCCGCACCGCGATCCGCGACGCGCTCGACGAGGAGCTCGACCGCGACGAGGCGGTCGTGCTGTTCGGTGAGGACGTCGCCAAGCCGGGCGGCGTCTTCGCCGTCACCCCCGGCCTCTACGACCGCCACGGCCCCGAGCGCGTGTTCGACACGCCGATCGCCGAGCTGGCGATCGCGGGCGCCGCGTTCGGGAGCGCCGTCACAGGCCTGCGCCCGGTGATCGAGATCATGTTCGGCGACTTCCTGCCGCTCGCGATGGACGCGCTCGTCAACCAGGCCGCAAAGTACTTTTACCTCTCCAACGAACAGGCTTCCGTACCGCTCGTCGTGCGCTCGGCGGTCGGCGCCGGTGGCCGCTTCGGCGCGATCCACTCGCAGTCGCCGGTCAGCTGGTTCCTCGGCGTTCCGGGCCTGAAGATCGTGGCGCCGGCGACGCCGGCCGACGCCAAGGGCCTGCTGAAGGCGGCGATCCGTGACGACAACCCGGTGCTGTTCCTCGAGCACAAGCGCCTCTACGGGCTCAGGGAGGAGGCGCCCGAGGCGATCGAGCCGATCGCGCTCGGGCAGGCGCGCGTGCGCCGCGAGGGCGCCGACGTGACGCTCGTCTCGGCGATGAAGGGCGTCCACGACTGCCTCGCGGCCGCCGAGCAGCTGGCGGTCGACGGGATCGAGGCGGAGGTCATCGACCTGCGCACGCTGCGCCCGCTGGACCGCGCGACGGTGCTCGACTCGCTGCGGCGCACCAACCGCCTCGCGGTCGTCGAGGAGGGCCCGATCACCGGCGGCTGGGCGGGCGAGCTGCTGGCGATCGTCGCCGAGGAGGCGCTCCACGACGTCGACGACGTCTGGCGGATCGCGACCGACGACCACCCCGTGCCCTACAGCCCGCCGCTGGAGGACGCGTTCCTGCCCTCGGCCGAGCGGATCGTGGCCGAGGTGCGCGAGCGCGTCGGCGCCGTCGCGGGCTCGGCGGCGTGAGCTCGACGGGGCCAGGCCCGGCGGCGATCGCCGCGATGGCGCGGGCGCTGGCCGACGCGCAGTCCACGCGCGTCCCGATCGCCCCGCTGACCGAGCGCTGGCCGGAGCTCAGCCTCGGGCAGGCCTACGAGGTGCAGGCGATCAACGTCGCCGCGCGGCGGGCGGCCGGCGCGCGCCGCGTCGGCTGGAAGGTCGGGCTGACCTCCGCGGCGATGCAGCGCCAGCTCGGCGTCGAGCAGCCCGACTTCGGCCCGCTCCTGGACGAGATGGAGATCGGCGACGGCGAGCTGCTCGCCACCGACGCGCTGATCGCGCCGCGCGTCGAGGGCGAGATCGCCTTCCGCCTCGCGCGCGGGCTCGCGGGCGGCGGCGTGACCGAGGACGAGGCGCTCGACGCGTGCGACCTCGCGTTGCCCGCGCTCGAGATCATCGACTCGCGGATCGCCGACTGGCGGATCGGCCTCGCCGACACGATCGCCGACCACGCCAGCTCCGCGCGCTACGTGCTCGGCGGCCCCGGCGCCGACCCGCGGGCGGTCGACCTCGCGGCGGTCGAGCTGGAGCTGCGCGAGGACGGCGAGACGCTCGACCGCGGTCGCGGCGAGGCGGTGCTCGGCCAGCCGGCCCGCGCCGTCGCGTGGCTGGCGCGCACGCTCACGGTCTTCGGCGAGCGGTTGGAGCCGGGCGAGATCGTGCTCGCCGGCGCGCTGCACGCCGCACAGTCGTTGCGACCGGGGACGACCGTCGAGGCCGTCGCCGGACCGCTCGGCCGCGTGGCGGTCCGCGTCGGCGACGGCCGCGGCGCGCAGGCTTAGGGCGATGGTCCGCTGCGCGATCGTCGGGACCGGCAACATCGGCACCGACCTGATGCACAAGCTGCTGCGCTCGGAGACGCTCGAGCTGCAGGCGATGATCGGGATCGACCCGCGCTCGGCCGGCCTGGCGCAGGCGCGCGCCGCGGGCCTGGAGACGACCGCCGAGGGCATCGACTGGCTGCTGCGCCATCCCGATCCGCCCCGGCTCGTCTTCGAGGCGACGGCGGCGAGCGTCCACGCTGCGGCCGCGCCGCGCCTGGAGGCCGCCGGCATCCGCGCCATCGACCTCACGCCGGCGGCCGTCGGCCCCTACGTCGTGCCGTCGGTGAACCTCGACGCGCATCTCGACGCCCCCAACGTGAACATGGTCACCTGCGGCGGGCAGGCGACCGTGCCGATCGTCGCGGCGATCGCGGCGACGGCGCGGCTCGGCTACGCGGAGATCGTGGCGACGATCGCTTCGCGTTCGGCCGGGCCGGGCACGCGCGCCAACGTCGACGAGTTCACCGAGACGACCGCCCGCGCGCTCGTCGCGGTCGGCGGCGCGGCGGCGGCGAAGGCGATCATCGTGCTCAACCCCGCCGAGCCGCCGATCCTGATGCGCGACACGGTCCACGCGGCGCTCGTCGGCGAGGTCGACGAGGCGGCCGTCGCGGCCGCGGTGCAGGCACGCGTCGCCGCCGTCGCGCGCTACGTGCCGGGCTACCGGCTCAAGCAGCGCGTGCTCTTCGAGCACGGTCGCTGGGAGACGCCGGCCGGCCCCGCCGACACGCACGCAACCGTGCTGTTGGAGGTCGCCGGCGCCGGCGACCACCTGCCCGTCTACGCCGGCAACCTGGACATCATGACCGCGGCGGCGGTGCGCGTGGGCGAGCGGATCGCTGAGCGGCAGGAAGTAGTGGCGCGATGAGCGTGGACGGAGCGCCGCGCGCCGTTCGCCTCACCGACGGCACGCTGCGCGACGGCTCGCACTCGGTCGGGCACCGCTTCACCGTCGACCAGGTGCAGCGCGTGGCGCGCGCCCTGAGCGACGGTGGCGTGCGCGTGATCGAGGTGGCGCACGGCGACGGGCTCGGAGGCTCCTCATTCAACTACGGCTTCTCGCAGACCGACGAGCGGACGCTGATCGCGGCGGCGGCCGCCGCCGTCGCGCCGCACACCCAGATCGCCACGCTCCTGCTGCCCGGCATCGGCGTGGCCGCAGACCTGCGCGAGGCGTGGAAGCTCGGCGTGCGGATCGTCCGCGTCGCGACGCACTGCACCGAGGCCGACATCGCCGCCCAGCATCTCGCGCTCGCGCGCGAGCTCGGCTTCGAGGCGACCGGCTTCCTGATGATGAGCCACATGGTCGAGCCGGGGCAGCTGGCCGAGCAGGCGCTGCTGATGGAGTCCTACGGCGCGCACGCCGTCTACGCGGTCGACTCCGCCGGAGCGCTCGTGCCGGAGTCCGCCGCGGCGCGGGTGCGGGCGCTGCGCGAGGCGCTGCGGGCCGAGACGCTGGTCGGCTTCCACGCCCACGACAACCTCGGCTGCGCCGTCGGCAACACGCTCGCGGCGGTCGCCGCCGGCGCAGCGCTGGTCGACGGCTCGATCGCCGGCCTCGGCGCCGGCGCCGGGAACATGGCGACCGAGCTGTTCGCCGCCGCCGCCCGGCGGTCGGAGATCGAGACGGGGCTCGACGCGCTCGCGCTGGCGCGCTCGGCGACCATGACGCGGGCGCTGCTGGGCGTCGAGCCGCGCCGCGACGAGCCGAGCCTCGTGCTCGGCTTCGCGGGCGTCTACTCGTCGTTCCTCCTGCACGCCGAGCACGCCGCGAGCCGCTTCGGCCTGCAGGCGGCCGACATCCTCGTGGAGCTCGGCCGGCGCGGGGCGGTCGGGGGTCAGGAGGACATGATCCTCGACGTCGCCGCCGAGCTGGCGGCGCGTGGGAGCCCGGCCGCCTGACGCGCCGCGTCAGACGGCGGCCGCGCTCGCGCCGCCGGGCAGCGGCTCGAGCCCGGCCTGCTCGCGCACGACGGTCGTCAACGCCGACCAGTCCAGCGCGTCGCGCCCGCGCTCCAGCGCCGTGTCGATGTGCTCGAGCGCCAGCTCGCCGACCTCGAGGCGGGTCCCCAGCTCGCGCACGGCGTCGAGCGCGAGCGTGACGTCCTTGCGCCCGAGCGCCAGCGCGAAGCCGGCCGGCTCGAACTCCCCGGCGGCGATCATCGGCGCGTAGGCCTTCACGACGCCCGAGCCGAGCTGTGGACCGGTCAAGAACGACAGCACCCGCTCGCGCGGCAGCCCGGCCTTCTCGGCGGCGGTGAGGAACTCGCCGAGGATCTCGATCGTCGCGACGCCCATGAAGTTCGCGAGCAGCTTGAAGACGTTGGCCTGCTGGGCGTGCTCGAGCGTGAAGCGGATCTCGCCGAGCTGCTCGAGCACCGGACGCGCGGCCTCGATCGCGTCGGCGGCGCCTGCGGGGACGATCGTCAGCTTGCGCGCCGCGGCGGCCTTGGGCCGGCCGAAGACCGGCGCCGAGACGTAGCGCTCGCCGGCCTCGGCGTGGGCGGCTGCCAGTCGCGCGGCCAGGCCGGGGGAGATCGTGCTCATGCCGACGTGGACCGCATCCGGCGCCAGCGCCCCGACGAGGCCGCCGGCGCCGAAGGTCGCCGCCTCCAGCGCGGCGTCGTCGGCGAGCATCGTCACGACGACGCTCGCGCCGGCCGCGGCCCCGCCCGGCGTCGCGGCCACGGTGGCCGCGAGCCCGTCGGCCTTCGCCGCGGTGCGGTTCCAGACGGCGAGCCGGAGCTCGGGCGCCGCGGCGAGGTTCGCGGCGATCGCGCGGCCCATCTGGCCGAGGCCGATCACGGCGACGCTTACGGGGGAGGAGGAAGAGGACATGGGCCCGAGTCTGGACGGCGCGCGGCGCCTATGTCAAGTCCAACTTTACGAAAGGCCGGGCCATCTCGGCCATTTGCGATCCGTGCGACTATACGCGGTAAGCTGCGGACAACGCGTCCCTCGACCAGCTGGAGCACAGGCGGATGGCACGAAAGCGCACGACGAGCGACGTAGAGAGCAACGGTGACATCGGCCGTCCGATCCGCGCCGCCCGTGAGGCGCGCGGGATCGGCGTCCGCGAGCTGGCACGTCGCCTCGACGTCTCGGCGAGCCTGATCTCCCAGATCGAGCTCGGGATGACGATGCCCTCGGTCGGTACGCTCTACGCGATCGCCAACGAGCTCGACCTGTCGCTCGACGGGCTCGTCTCCGGCGCGGGCGCCGGCCCACGCCCCGCCGACGGCCACGGCATGCCGGCGGCTCCCGCGGGTGGGTCGGTCTCACCGGTCGTGCGCGCCGACGAGCGCACGATCGTCCGGCTCGCGTCCGGCGTGACGTGGGAGCGGCTCACGCCCGAGACCGAGCACGGCGTCGACTTCCTCTACGTCATCTACGACGTCGGCGGCGCCTCCTGCCCGCCGGACTCGCTCATGCGCCACCCGGGCAAGGAGTACGGGAACGTGCTGAGCGGCCGGCTGGGCGTGACCGTCGGCTTCGAGACCCACGAGCTCGGCCCCGGCGACGCGATCGCGTTCGAGTCGACCATGCCGCACCGGCTGTTCTGCATCGGCGACGAGGAGGTGCGCGCGGTCTGGTGCGTCCTCGGGCGCCAGGGCGACTCACGCGAGACCTCCACCGCGGACGCGGTCGCCACCGAGGCCTAGCGCCTCGCCCGGCTGTACACGCGTACAGCCAGACTTGACAATAGTCTCCCCGTGGGAAACAATCCGCGGACACGCCGAGCCGCGGTCGCGGCGCGTGCCACGCACGATCGGGAGGAGACGCGATGCAGCAGGGCAGCAACGTCAAGCAGGCGCGGCGGTTCTTCGAGACGCTGATGGCCAAGGACCTTCCGGGTTGGGTGGGCTTGTTCGCGGAGGACGCCGACATGGAGCTGCCGTTCCATCCGCCCGGCTTCCACGCCGAGCGCCATGGGCGCGCCGCGATCGAGCGCACCATGCGCGAGGCGTTCGCGGTCTGGGAGACCGTCGAGTTCACGGGGCCGGTCATCTACGAGACGACCGACCCGGACGTCGTGGTGGTCGAGACGACCGGCGACATGAAGCTGTCGACCGGCGGCCACTACGCCAACACCTTCATCATGCTGTTCTTCTTCCGCGACGGGGAGATCGCGCTCTGGCGCGAGTACCTCAACCCGCTCGTGCTCGTCGACGCCCACACCGGCGGCGACGCGCAGAAGCTGGCGGAGCTGTTCCCCGACCCCAACGAGCCGGCGGCCTCGTGACGGCGCCGGGGGACGTGCGCGTCGCCTCCTCGGACTTCGGCTACCCGGGCCTGAGTCCCGAGTTCCTGCTCGACCTGCTGGTCGAGCTGGGGCTCGACGGCGTCTCGATCGGGCTCTTCCCCGGTCGCAGCAACTGGCCGATGGACGCGATCGGCGCCGCCCCGCAGGCGTGGGCCGAGCGGATCGCGCGAGAGCTCTCCGAGCGCGGGCTCGGGCTCTCCGACGTCTTCCACATCCCGGCGCGCAAGCTCACCGAGCTGACCGTCAACCATCCCGACGCAGCGCAGCGCGAGGAGTCCGAGCGGCTGTTCACGATCTACGCCGACTTCGCCGCGGCCGTCGGCTCGAGCGGCATCACGCTCCCGCCCGGGCTCGTGTTCGGCGGTGAGTCGTGGGCCGCGGCGGCCGACCGCGCCGCCGAGCACCTGCGCCGCCGGATCGAGATCGCGGGTGAGCGCGGGCTGCGCTGCTCGGTCGAGCCGCACATCGTCTCGCTGAACCCCTACGCGGGCTCGATCGTCGACACGCCGGCGAAGGCGCTCGCGCTGATCGAGCGGGCGCCCGGCCTCGAGCTCACGCTCGACTACGGGCACTACGTCGTGCAGGGCATCCCCGACCGCGAGATCGAGCCGCTGCTCGAGCACGCGCGCCACTTCCACGTCCGCGGCGCGGCGAAGGGGCTCGTGCAGACGCGCCTGGAGGACAACGTGATCGACTACGGTCGCGCGCTCGACCGCCTCGCGGCGATCGGCTACGACGGCTGGGTCGAGGTCGAGCAGATCTACGACCAGCGGCCGGGCTGCTCGAACTGCGACAACATCCAGGAGCTGCGGAAGTGGAGCGCGTTCGTGCGCGAGCGCGCCGCCGCACGGGCCGCGGGATGAGCGTCCGCTACATCCACACCAACATCGTCGCGCGCGACGCCGAGCGGCTCGTCGCGTTCTACGTCGAGGCGCTCGACTGCGAGGTCGCGGCGCCCGCGCGCGAGATCGCGGGCGACTGGCTCGAGCGCGGCACGGGCCTCCCCGGCGCGCAGATCCGCGGCACGCACCTGCGGCTCCCCGGCCACGGCGAGGACGGCCCGACGCTGGAGCTCTTCGCGATGGAGGGCGTCGTCGAGCAGCCGCGGCCGGCGGCCAACCACCAGGGCCTGATGCACCTCGCCTTCCAGGTCGACGACGTGCGAGCGACGCTGGAGCGGCTGCTCGCCGCCGGCGGCGGCAAGCTCGGCGAGGTCGCCGAGGTCGACATGGCCGGCCGTGGCCACCTGACCACCGTGTACGCGCGCGACCCGGAGGGCAACGTGATCGAGCTGCTGTCGCTGGAGCCGGAGGCCGCAGGATGAGCGCGCTCGCCGATCGGCCCGAGCGCGTCGTTCGCTGCGAGGACGCGACGAGCGGCCTGCGCGGCGTGATCGTCGTCGACGACACGACGCTCGGCCCCGCGCTCGGCGGCATCCGCCTGCGCCCCTACCCGACCCTCGACGCCGCCGAGGAGGAGTGCCGCCGGCTCGCGCGCGGCATGACGCGCAAGAACGCGCTCGCCGAGATCGGCTTCGGCGGCGGCAAGTCGGTGATCGTCGCCGACGGCCCGATCGCCGACCGTGGAGCGTTGCTGCGCGCGTTCGGCCGCTTCGTCGCGGCGCTCGACGGCGCCTACGTGCCGGCGGTCGACATGGGCACCTCGGTCGCCGACCTGCAGGTCGTCGCGGAGGTCGCACCCGACGTCTCCTGCGACGACGCCGATCCGTCGCCGGCGACCGCCCGCGGCGTCTTCGCCGCGATCGAGCGCGCCGTCGAGCACGCGCTAGGCGGTCCGCTGGACGCCGTGCGCGTGGTCGTTCAGGGCGTCGGACACGTCGGCGCGGACCTCGCGCGCCGGCTCGCGGACGCGGGGGCGGAGGTGCTCGTCGCCGACCTCGACGGCGGCCGTGCCGAGCTGCTCGCCGCGGAGATCGGCGGGACGGCCATCGCGGCCGACGACGCCGTCGCGACCGCGTGCGACGTGCTCGTTCCGTGCGCGACCGCGCGGGTGGTGGACGCCCACACGATCGACCGCCTCGCCTGCCGCGTGATCGCCGGCGCAGCCAACGACGTGCTCGCCGAGCCCGCGTTGGCGGAGGCGCTGCGCGCGCGCGAGATCGCCTACGTGCCCGACTTCGTCGCCAGCGCAGGCGGCGTGATCCACGTGCGCGCGCTGCGCGACGGCTGGTCGCCGGCGCGGCTGGAGGCGGCGCTCGTGCGCATCGGCGAGCGCGCCGAGCGCGTGCTGGTCGAGGCCGCCGCGAGCGGCCGCACGACGGTCGCCGTCGCCGAGGCGATGGTCGACGACCGGCTGGCGGCCGCCGCATGAGCGCGATCGCCGACCGACCACCCGTCACGCTCCAGGACAAGTACCTGCTGGAGGAGGGGCGCGCGATGCTGACCGGCACTCAGGCGCTCGTGCGGCTGCTGCTCGACCAGCGCCGGCTCGACCGCGCGCGCGGGCTCACCACCGGCCTCTACGTCAGCGGCTACCCCGGCTCCCCGCTGGGCGGGCTCGACCTCGAGCTGGGCCGTGCGCGCACGCATCTCGACGAGGCCGAGATCGTCTTCCAGCCGGGCCTCAACGAGGAGCTGGCCGCGACCGCCGTCAACGGGACCCAGCTCGTGCCCGAGCTGCCGGGCCGCCGCCTCGACGGCGTCGTCGGCGTGTGGTACGGCAAGACGCCGGGGCTCGACCGCGCAGCCGATGCGATCCGCCACGGCAACGTCGCCGGGACCACGCACCTCGGCGGCGCGGTCGCGCTGATCGGCGACGACCCGTGGTGCAAGTCGTCGACGCTTCCGGGCTCCTGCGAGGCGATGGCGCGCAGCCTCGTGCTGCCGCTGCTCGCGCCGAGCAGCATCGCCGAGATCGGGCGCCTCGGCCTGCACGCCGTCGCGCTGTCGCGCGCGACCGGCATGTGGACCGGCATGAAGATCGTCTCCGACATCGCCGACGGCGCGGCGACGATCGATCTGGCCGGCGCGTTCGCCGAGATCCCGATGCCGCCGGGCGCGAGCCGCGGGAGCGCCCCGGTGCTGCTCGCGCCCGGCTCCGTCGAGGCCGAGCACGACCTCTTCACCGCGCGGCTGGGCCGCGCCCGCGCCTACGCCCGCGCGGCCAAGCTCAACCGCGTCATGTTCGAGCCCGCGCGCCCGCGCCTCGGCGTGATGGCGGCCGGGCTGACCTTCGCGACGCTGCTGCGCGCGCTCGACGACCTCGGGCTCGGCGAGGCGGCGCTCGACGGCCTCGGCATCCGCCTGATCCGGCTCGACATGCCGTGGCCGCTCGATCGCGACGACGTGCGCGAGCTGACGGCCGACCTCGAAGAGCTGCTGATCATCGAGGACAAGCTCGCGTTCGTCGAGACCTACGTCAAGGAGGCGCTGTACGGCGTCGCCGGCGTGCCGCGCGTGCTCGGCAAGGAGGACGTCGACGGCCGTCCGCTGGTGCCCTCGCGGGGTTCGCTCGACGCCGACGCGATCGCCCGCGCGCTCGGCGCGAGGCTGCCCGGCGACGCGCTGCCGCCGTCCGCCGCGGCGCGGCTCGAGCAGCTCACCACGCGCGAGCAGGCGGTCGCCGCGATCGTGCCCGAGGCGGCGCGGACGCCCTTCTTCTGCTCGGGCTGCCCGCACAACATCTCGACCAAGGCCGCGCCCGACCAGCTCGTCGGCGCCGGCATCGGCTGCCACTCGCTCGTCGCCGTCGACCCCTCCGACCAGCGCGGCCTGCTGCTGGGCGGCGCACCGCAGATGGGCGGCGAAGGTGCGCAGTGGCTCGGCATGGGGCCGTTCACCGACGATCCGCACTTCGTCCAGAACATCGGCGACGGGACGTTCCATCACTCAGGATCGCTGGCGCTGCGCGCCGCAGTGGCCGCAGGTGCGAACGTCACCTACAAGCTGCTCTACAACGACGCCGTCGCGATGACCGGCGGCCAGTACCCCCAGGGCCGGCTCTCCGTGCCGAGCCTCACGCGCTGGCTGGCGCTGGAGGGCGTCAAGCGCGTGATCGTCACCACGCCCGAGCCGGAGAGCCACGGCACGGGCGCGCTGGACGCGATCGCCTCGGTGCGCCACCGCGACGACTTCGTGGCGGCGGAGGCCGAGCTCGCCGAGGTCGAGGGCGTGACGGTGATCATCCACGACGACCGCTGTGCGACCGAGGAACGCCGCCTGCGCAAGCGCGGCAAGCTGCCGGCGCCCGCCGAGCGGGCGTGGATCAACGAGCGCGTCTGCGAGGGCTGCGGCGACTGCGGCCACAAGTCGACGTGCCTGTCGGTGATCCCGGTCGACACGGACCTCGGCCGCAAGACGCAGATCCACCAGACCTCCTGCAACCAGGACTTCTCGTGCCTGGACGGCGACTGCCCGTCGTTCATGGTCGTGACGCCCGGCAAGCGGCCGAAGCGCACGATCCCGAAGCTTCCCGTGGCGCTGCCCGAGCCGGCGTCGCGCGTCCGGGGCGACGACGTGGTGATCCGCATGCCGGGCGTCGGCGGGACCGGCGTCGTGACGATCTCGCAGGTCCTGCAGATGGCCGCGCACCTCGACGGCCGCTCGGCCGCCGGGCTCGACCAGACGGGCCTCGCGCAGAAGGGCGGACCGGTGATCTCCGACGTGCGCCTCTCGACGGCGCCGATCACCGGCGCGCACCGCGCGACGGTCGCCCAGGTCGACGTGATCCTCGGCCTCGACATGCTCGGCGCGGCGATGCCCGACACGCTCAAGACGGCCGACCCCGAGCGCACGATCGCGGTGATCAACACCGGCCAGCTGCCGACGGCGGCGATGACGACGGCGCTGGCCGCGCGCGCCTCGCGCACGCGGACGATCCGGACGATCGAGCGCAGCACGCGCGCCCAGGAGAACGTCTACCTCGACGCGCTGGAGCTGGCCGAGACGCTGTTCGACGACCACATGTCGGCGAACATGATCGTGCTCGGCGCCGCGTACCAGCACGGCTGCATCCCCGTGAGCGCGGCGCGCATCGAGGAGGCGATCCGCCTCAACGGCGCGGCGGTCGACGCGAACCTCGCCGCCTTCGGCTGGGGCCGGGCCGCGGTCGCCGATCCGGAGGCCGTCGACGCGGCGGTCCACCCGCCGGCGCCCGAGCCCGTCACGTCTGCGCGCGTCGAGCGGCTGCTCGACCAGCTGGGCGCCGAGGGCGAGCTGCGTGACCTGCTCGCGCTGCGCGCGACCGACCTCGAGCGGTTCCAGGACTTCGCCTGCGCGCGCGAGTACGTCGAGCGCGCGCTGGCGGTCGCGGCGGTCGAGGCCGAGCGCGGCGCGCCGGGCGAGACGTCGATCGCGGAGGCCTACGCGCGCGGGCTGCACAAGCTGACCGCGTACAAGGACGAGTACGAGGTCGCGCGCCTGCACCTCGACGCCGTCGAGCAGGCGAAGCTGACCGCGGCGTTCGGCGCGCGCCCGAAGGTGCGCTTCCTGCTGCACCCGCCGTTCCTGCGCGCGCTCGGCGTGGACCGCAAGCTGCGGATCCCGAGCGGGGTCGCCAAGCCGCTGTTCGGCGTGCTCTACGCGAGCCGGCGGCTGCGCGGCACGGCGCTCGACCCGTTCGGCCGCGCGCACGTGCGCCGCGTCGAGCGCGAGCTGATCGACGAGTACCGCGGCCTGATGGCCGACGCGCTCGCGCGGCTCACGCCCGAGACGCACGCCCAGGTGCTCGCCGTCGCCGAGCTGCCCGAGCTGGTGCGCGGCTACGAGGAGGTCAAGCTCGGCAACGTGGAGCGCTTCCGCGCCGAGGCTGCGCGGTCCGTCGCCGCGATCGGTGAGCAGGGCGACGCAGGCGGCCCGCTCGCGATCGTCCAGGTCGACGCCAGCGCAGGGAAGGGCTGATGGACCTCACGCTGCCACAGGGCCACGTCGAGCTGCGCGAGCGCGTGCGCGCCTTCGTCGAGCGCGAGGTCCGCCCCAAGGCGACGGAGCGCGAGAAGCGGCGCGACCCGCTGGCGCGCTTCCCGTGGGACATCGTCGAGGCCGCCGCCGCCGAGGGCCTGCTGACCCTCACGCTGCGCACCGAGCACGGCGGCGGCGGCGCCGACGAGCTGGCGCAGGCGCTGGTGCTCGAGGAGCTCTCGGCCGGCGACATGGGGATCGCGCAGGTGCTCCGCGCGCAGTTCGTCTACACCGAGCTGTTCAACGTCGTCGCCACCGACGCGCAGCGCGCGCGCTTCCTGCCGGAGCTGTTGGAGAACCCGCGCTGCGTCCTGGCCGGCGCCATGACGGAGCCCGAGACCGGCTCGGACCACTCGTTGCCCTACGACGGCGTCGAGGGCGGGCCGCACACGACGGCGGTCCGCGAGGGCGACCGCTACCGCCTCAACGGACGCAAGACGCTGATCACCAGCGGCGGCGTCGCGCGCTACTACTTCATCTGGGCGCGCACCGATCCGAGCGTGGCGCCGCGGCAGGGCACGAGCTGGTTCCTCGTGCCCCACGACACGCCCGGCCTGCGCGTCGGCCACGTCTACGACAAGCTCGGCCAGCGGCTCGCGACCAACGCCGAGCTGATCTTCGAGGACTGCGTGATCCCGGCCGGCAACCGCTTCGGCGCCCATGACGGCGCTGCCTCGTTGGGCATCCACAGCAACCCGGCGCTCGGCGCCGCGCAGGCGATCGGCGTGGCCCGCGGTGCCTACGAGGCGGCGCTCGCCCGCGCTCGCTGGCGCGTGCAGGGCGGCAGGCCGATCATCGAGCACCCGCAGGTCGCGGCGCTGCTGGCGGAGATGGCGATCGGGCTCGAGGCGGCGCGGACGCTCGTCTGGCGCTCGTGCACGACGCCCGACCCCGGCGGCATGGTCAGCCTGCTCGGCATGATGGCGAAGGTCCATGCGACCGAGATGGCCGCCGAGGTGACGCGGCGCGCGATCCAGGTCTTCGGCGGCTACGGCGTGACCGAGGAGTACCCGGTGGAGAAGTTCTTCCGCGACGCCGCCACGCTCTTCCATCCCGCCGCCGCCACCAACCAGGTGATGCTGCAGAAGATCGCCGCGCGGCTGCCCGACGACGAGACGCTCAGCCCGCACCTGCGCGCCGCGAGCTGCCGCTACGTCGGTGAGCCGGCGTAGCGGCAGCCTCGCTCAGTCGACGTCGAGCACGACCTTGACGGCGGTGGCGGAGGGCTTCTCGGTGCGGTCGTGCGCCTCGGCGATCCGGTCGAGCGGCAGCCGCTCCGTGACGAGGTTCTCGAGCCGGCCCTCGGCGAGCATCCGGCCGATGTCGTCGACCGCGGCCTGCGCCGCGGCCTGCGCGATCCAGTAAACGCCGATGAAGTGCACGCGGTGGTTGCCGGCGCAGAGCGCGTAAGGCTCGAACTCGAACTCGAGCTTGCGGTCGCTGCCGAACACCGAGATCGCCGCGTCCTCGGCGAGCATCTCGGCGTCGTTGGCCCAGTTGATCCCGAACTCGACCTCCACGACGACGTCGACGCCCCGTCCGCCGGTCAGCTCGCGCACCTTGGCGACGAGGTCCGGATCCTGGTGGTCGAAGACGTGGTGGGCGCCGAGCTTGCTCGCCAGCTCGCGGTTGCCCTCGCTGCCGGCCGTGGCGATCACCGTCGCGCCGGCCTCGCGCGCGAGCTGCACGGCATAGCGGCCGACACCGCTCGTCGCCCCCTGCACGACGACCGTCGCGTCCTCGCGCAGCGGACCGTCGCAGTGGACGGCGTAGTGGGCGGTGACCGCGTTGACGCCGAGCGCCGCGCCTTCGTGCAGCGCGACGGTCTCGGGCAGCGTCACCGCGAACGCGGCGGGCACGCAGCACCACTGCGCGGCGGTGCCGAACGGACGACCGAGCGTCTGCGCCATCCGCACCCACACGCGCTCGCCGACGCGTGCCGGGTCGACGCCCTCGCCGACGGCGTCGATCGTGCCGGCGCCGTCGTCGTGCGGGATCGTGCGGTCGAACAGCTGCACCGGACGCGCTCCCGCGCGATGGAGCGTGCGGCCGCGACGGCGCTTGATGTCGACCGGGTTGATCCCGCTCGCGGCGATCCGCACCCGCACCTCGCCCGGCTCCGGCTGCGGCTCGGGCAGCTCGCCCAGGCGCAGCACGTCGGTGCCGCCGACAGCGTCGTAGAAGGCAGCCTTCATCACTGGTCGCTCCTTTGCTCCGCCGCGACGGCGAACGCGTTGTCCAATTCGGGTTTGCACCGTACAGCATTGCTTGACACCTTGGGCGCCCGACCGTAACCTGGAAGCCATGCCCTCGACGACCTCCCACGCCTTCGCCGAGCAGCAGGAACTGGTGCTGCACGTCAACGGCGAGCGCCAGGTGCTCGCTGGCGTGGACGCGCGCACGACGCTGCTCGACCTGCTGCGCGAGCGGCTCGACCTGACCGGCGCGAAGAAGGGTTGCAACCGCGGCGAGTGCGGCGCCTGTACGGTGCTGCTCGACGGGCAACGCGTCAACGGGTGCCTGGTGTTGGCCGCGAGCACCGACGGCCGCGAGGTCACGACCGTCGAGGGGCTCGCCGACGGCGACGCGCTGCACCCGGTGCAGCAGGCGTTCATCGACCACGACGCCTTCCAGTGCGGCTACTGCACCCCGGGTCAGGTGATCTCGGCGGTGGCCTGCATCGCCGAGGGCCACGCCGGCTCGGCCGCCGAGATCCGCGAGTGGATGAGCGGGAACCTCTGCCGCTGCAGCGCCTACCCGCAGATCGTCGAGGCCGTGCAGGCTGCGGCCGCGCACGCCTGATGCGGCCGCTCGCCTACGCCCGCGCCGAGCGCGTCGCCGACGCGGTCGCCGACGCCGCCGTCGAGGGCACGACGCTCCTCGCGGGCGGCACGGAGCTGCTGAACTGGCTGCGGCTCGGCGTCGTGGCCCCCGACCGGCTGCTCGACGTCAGCCGCATCCCGGAGCTCGCACGGATCGCGCCGCTGCCCGACGGCGGCCTGCGGATCGGCGCCGCCGTCACGCTCCACGACGCCGCGGCCGACGCGCGCGTGGCGGAAGGATGGCCGGTGCTGCGCGAGGCGATCCACCTGTCGGCCTCGGCGCAGATCCGCAACCGCGCGACGCTTGGCGGCAACCTGCTGCAGAAGACGCGCTGCCCCTACTTCCGGTCGGAGGACCCCGTGGCCTGCAACCGCCGCGCGCCGGGTTCGGGCTGCAGCGCGCACGAGGGCTTCAACGCCAACCACGCGATCTTCGGCTGGAGCGAGGCGTGCATCGCCACGCACCCGTCGGACCCGGCGGTCGCGCTGGCCGCGCTCGACGCGCGCGTCGTCGTCGCCGGCCCCGACGGCGGGCGCACGATCCCCGTCCGCGACTTCCACGTGCTGCCGACCGAGGCGGTCGCCGACAGCGTGCTCGCGCCCGGCGAGCTGATCGTCGCGCTCGAGCTGCCCGCGCCGGCGCCCGCGTCGGCCTACGTCAAGGTGCGCGAGCGCCAGTCCTACGAGTACGCGCTGGTCTCCGCCGGCGTCGCGCTCGCGCTCGACGGCGGGACGATCCGCCACGCGCGCGTCGCGCTTGGATCGGTCGCGATGCGTCCATGGAGGCTGGACAGCGCCGAGCAGACGCTCGTCGGGCTGGCCCCCGACGCGCCGGAGGTCGAGGTGGCGCTCGAGGTCGCGCTCGCCGACGCGCGTCCGCTCGCGCAGAACGGCTACAAGATCCCGCTCGCGCGCAACGCGGCGCTGCGCGCGCTGCGGATCGCGGCCGGCCTGGAGGAGCGGGTCGCATGAGCGTCGGCACGCCGCTGGCGCGGCTCGACGGGCCCGCGAAGGTCACCGGCCGCGCGCGCTTCGCCGCCGACCACCGCGTCGACGGGATGCTCTACGGCACGTTCGTGACCGCGTCCGCGCCGGCCGGTCGCGTCCGGGCGATCGACGCAGACGCCGCCCGCGCGGTGCCCGACGTCGTGGCCGTGCTCACGCACGAGGACATGCCGCGCTATGGCGAGGCGACCGCGGTCATCTCGGCCGGAGCGCACCTGCCGATGCAGGACGACCGGATCCGCCACGACGGCCAGCCCGTCGCGATCGTGCTGGCCGAGACGCTCGAGGCGGCCGAGCACGCGGCCAGCCTCGTGCGCGTGGACATCGAGGCGGCGCCGTTCACGCCGTATCCCGACGGCGACGACGCCGGCGCGATCGAGCCGCCGGCCAGCAGCTACACGTGGTTCCCGACGACGGTCGTCAAGGGCGACGTGGACGCCGCGATCGCCGCGGCGCCGGTCGTGCACGAGGGCGTCTACGTCCAGCCCGCGCGCCACCACAACCCGATGGAGCCCTCGGCGACGCTCGCCGACTGGCGCGACGGGATGCTCACGCTGGTCGACGCCGTCCAGCACGTCTACGGCGTCCAGTGGGTGCTGTGCGGCGTCTTCGGGCTCGAGCCCGAGCAGGTGCGCGTGCGCTCCCCGCACACCGGCGGCGGCTTCGGCTGCAAGGGCTTCGTGTGGCCCCACCAGGTGCTGACCGCGGCGGCGTCGATCGTCCTGGAGCGGCCGGTGCGGATCGCGCTCACGCGCGCGCAGATGTACGGGATGGTCGGCTACCAGTCCCAGCTCGTGCAGGCGATCACGCTGGCGACCGACGACTCGGGCCGGCTCGCCGCGCTCGAGCACGACGCGGTCAACGTCACCGCCGTCTTCGACGACTGGGTCGAGTACGCGACCGAGGGCACGAGGTCCACGTACGCCACACCCACGATGCGGCTCACCCAACGCGTCCAGCGCGCGAACGTCGACTTCCCGACGGCGATGCGCCCGCCGACGGAGGGCTGCGGGATCTTCCCGCTCGAGGCAGCGATGAACGAGCTCGCCCACACGCTCGACGTCGACCCGCTGGAGCTGCGGCTGCGCAACTACGCCGAGGTCGATCCCGACAGCGGCAAGCCATGGTCCTCGAAGGAGCTGCGCGCGTGCTACGAGCAGGGCGCGCGGGCGTTCGGCTGGCGCGCCGCGCCGCGCCGCGACGGCCGCTGGATCGTCGGGCAGGGGATGGCCACCTGCCTGCACGGCGGCACCCCGCAGGCCGGCTCGCAGGCGCGCGTGCGGCTGCGAGCCGACGGCAGCGCCGTCGCCGAGTGTGGCTTCCAGGACATCGGCACGGGAACCTCGACGGTCGTCTCGCAGCTCGTCGCGGAGGTGCTCGGCGTCGAGCCGGCCCGCGTCGAGTGCCGGATGGGCGATACGCGGCTGCCCGAGGCGGCGCCGACCTACGGCTCGACCACGACGATGAGCGTCGGCGCCGCGGTGGTGCGCGCCGCGGCCGACGTGCTCGCCCAGCTCGGCGTGCGCGACCACGCGAGCCCGGAGCAGGTGGCCGCCGCGCTGCGTGCGAGCGGACGGGCGGAGATCGTCGGCGAGGGCTCGTTCGCGCCGGCCACCGACAGCCCGTACGTGATGCGCACGTTCGGCGCGATCTTCGTCGAGGTCGGCGTCGACCCGCAGCTCGGCCTGCTGCGCCTGCGCCGCGCGGTCGGGCGCTACAGCGTCGGCCGGATCATGAACCCGCGCACGGCCCGCGCGCAGATGACGGGCGGGATCATCTGGGGCTGGGGCAAGGCGGCGATGGAGCAGAGCCACCACGAGCCGCGCCTCGGCCGCTGGCTGTCGAAGAACCTCGCCGGGGTGGCGATCCCGGTCAACGCCGACATCCCCGCCGACATCGACGTCGGCTTCGTCACCGAGGTCGACCACGCGAGCCCGATCGGCGGCAAGGGGATCGGCGAGGTCGGCGCGACCGGCGTCGAGGCCGCGGTCATCGACGCGGTCTTCCACGCCACCGGTCGCCGCATCCGCGAGCTGCCGATCACGCCGCCGAAGCTGATCTGAACGACACGACAGGAGAACGGACATGGGACTCTTCAACACCCCAGGCCAGTGGCGCGGGTACTTCGGGTCGCCGCTGACGCCCTACGACGCCGCCGGCCGCATCGACGAGGAGGTCTACGCGCAGGAGGTCGAGTTCCTGATCGGCAACGGCGCGCCCGCGCTGTGCTCGCTGATGCACGTCGGCGAGTCGCTGAACCTGTCGGCCGACGAGCGCAGGCGCGTGACGGAGCTGACCGTCGAGGTCGCCGCCGGCCGCGTCCCGGTGATCGCGCACGTCAGCCTGCCCGGCACGCAGCACACGGTGGAGCTGGCAGAGCACGCGCAGTCGGTCGGCGCGCAAGGCGTCGTGTCGGTGACGCCCTACCACTGGCGCCCGACCGACGAGGGGCTCTACGAGCACTTCGTCGCGGTCGGCTCATCGGTCGACGTGGCGCTGCTGACCTACAGCTACCCGGCCGCGTTCGGGGTCGGCGTGTCGCCGCAGGTCGCGACGCGGCTGGTCGAGCGGCTGCCGAACTACCTCGGCGCCAAGCAGGCCGACTACGACATGCAGACGTTCACCGAGATGGTGCGTGCGCTGCACGTCGCGCGACCGGACTTCTCGGTCTTCGCCGGCGTCGAGTACCTGTTGCCGGCGCTCGCGCTCGGGGGCTGCGGCTCGCTGTCGGCGTGCGGCGTCGTCGCGCCGCGGCTGCTGACCGCGCTGTGGCAGGCCGCCTCCACCGGCGACTTCGAGGGCGCGCGCGAGCTGCAGTGGAAGATGGGCCAGCTGTTCCTGCTGCTCACGTCGCGCTATCCGGCGACGATCAAGGCCGCCGCCGGGATCATGGGCCGCGAGGTCGGGCCGACGCGCCTGCCAGTGCTGCCGCTGGCGGCGGAGGAGGTCGCGGCGCTCGCCGCCGAGCTCGACGCCATGGGCATCCTCGAGAGCGAGCCGTACGGCTGGGCGCTCGACGCCGAGCCGGATCCCGAGCGCGCGCGCGCGAGCGTGCGCGGGGTTCTCGCGGCGGGCTGAGACGCCCGCCCGCGCCGCGCGGGCCGCCCTGGCGACCCGCGCGGCACCTGGGCTCACGCTCGCCGCTCGTACCACCACGACGCGCTGAGCCCGCCGTCGACGACGAGCGCGCTGCCGGTCATGCCGGCGCCGCGGTCGGAGACGAGGAACGCGATCGCCTGCGCGACCGCGTCGGGCGCCAGCAGCCCCAGCGGCTGGCGCCCCTCGACCATCGCGACGATCCCGTCGGGGTCCCGCGCGCCGGCGATCCCGGCGCGGAAGAAGGGCGTGTCGATCACGCCCGGGCACACGCAGTTGACGCGGATGCCGGCGTCGGCCGCGTCCATCGCGGCGGCGCGGGTCATGTTCAGCACGCCCGCCTTCGTCGTGCAATAGGCCAGCTGGTCGCGCTCGCCGAGGAACGAGTCGCCGGAGCCGACGTTGACGATCGAGCCGCCGCCGTGCGCGCGCATCGCGGGGGCGGCCGCGCGCATCATCTGGAAGGTGCCGCGCACGTTGACGGCGTGGCAGCGGTCGAGGTCGTCGGGGTCGAGGTCCCACAGCGAGCCTTGGAAGACGGCGGCCGCGGCGTTGACCAGCCCGCGCAGCTCATGGCCCTGCGCCTCGGCGGCGGCGACGGCGCGCTCCGCGGTCTCGGTCTCGCGGATGTCGGCGGGGAGCGCGGCGGCAACCGTCGCGCCGGCCTCGCGCAGGGCGGTCACGGCGACGTCGAGCGCGTCGGGGTCGCGGTCGACGAGCACCGTGGCCCAACCCTCCTCGCCGAGCAGGCGGGCCGCGCCCAGCCCGATGCCCGACGCGCCGCCCGTGACGATCACCGCTCGTTGAACCGCCATGCTCACTCCTCCTTGTTCGTGTGCGCTGAGACGAAGTGATCGTACAGTGGCGTCGTACAGCGGAACACGCCGTGCTCGCATTTTTAGCGCTAGCCGGGCCCAGACGACGAGCCGGGCTGGACGATGAGGGTAAATTGTGCCGTACAACTTGACACTGCGTGGGCACGGTGAGAGGATGCCCGTCGTCCAGGAGAGAGAGTGTGGATGTCGGGTTCGGGGGACTTCCGACGCGCGCGCCGGTTCCGGTGCGACGCGCCCCTTCGGCATCCTCGGAGGAGGAGAGCAATGAAGCGACGCATGGCTCGCAACAGGCCGTGGCTGGTGGCGTTCGCCGTCTGCCTCGCGGCGGCGCAGGTGCTCAGCGCGTGCGGCGGCAGTTCGACGTCCGCGTCGGGCAGCAGCCCGAGCGGTGGCAGCACGAGCACGACCGGCTCCAGCGACGGCGCGGCGGCAAGCGCGACGCTGGCCAAGTACTACAAGGGCGTCTTCGAGAAGCCCCCGACGAGCGTTCCCGCTCCAGTGCGCGGGAAGAACGTCTGGATGATCTCCTGTGGCCAGAAGTTCCCGGTCTGCACGCAGGTCTCCGACGAGTTCGAGGCCGCGGCGAAGCTGCTCGGCTGGAAGGTGACCGTGTTCGACTCGGCGGGCGATCCGACGAAGGCGACGGCCGGCATCCGCCAGGCGGTCGCGGCCAAGGCCGACGGCATCGCGACGGTGGCCTTCGACTGCGCGACGATCAAGGGCGGCCTGCTCGCGGCGAAGTCCGCCGGCATCCCCACCGTCAACTACGTCGGCGTCGACTGCCCGGACACGCCGGAGTTCAGCGCCAGCGTCAACATCATGGGGTCGCAGAAGATCACCGACTTCACCGCCAAGCGCGGCGAGGCGGCAGCCGACTTCACCAACGGCCTGCTCAAGCAGCGCGGGGTCCACAGCGGCAAGGTGCTGATGGTCCAGCAGGTCGAGCAGGAGCATCACAAGGCCTACTGGAACGCGTACGAGGCGAAGCTCAAGAGCCTCTGTCCGAGCTGCGACCTGGTCCGCGTGCGCTTCACCAACGCGCAGGTGCCGAACCCGGCCGTGCAGATCTGGAAGACGGCGATCACGGCCAACCCCGACGCGAAGGCCGTCGCCTTCAACAGCGACGCGTACATCACGCTCGGCCTCGGCAGCGCGCTGAACGCCGTCAAGAGCCGCGGCATGGTGGTCTGCTGTGGCTCGGGCGAGGACGTCAAGTGGCTGCGCGACGGGACGGTCACCGCGATGGAGTACTGGCCCTACGGCTACGACACGTGGTCGATGGCCGACCAGCTCAACCAGCTGCTCTCCGGCGTCAAGGCGGCCGACCTGCCCAACGAGGGCGGCGGCTTCGTCGTCGCCGACGCCACGCACAACCTGCCGGCGAGCGCCGACGCGATCCAGGTGCCGTTCGACTACCGCAAGCTGCGGGCCGACGCCTGGGCCGCCGCGGCGGCGAAGTAGGCCGGCATCGGAACCATGACGAGCGAGACGTCCATGACGACGACTCCTCTGCTGAACGGTCAGGGTCGCACCGCGGCTCTGACCGTCAGCCGCCTCTCCAAGACGTTCCCGGGAACGCAGGCGCTGTGCGACGTGAGCTTCGCGGTCGCTCCGGGCCAGATCCACGGGCTGCTCGGCGGCAACGGCTCGGGCAAGTCGACGCTGATCAAGATCCTCGCCGGCGTGCACGCCGGCGACGCGGGCGGGGAGCTGGCATTCGGCACGCGCACCGTGGCCTCCGATGCCACCACGCCTGAGCTGGCGTACGCGTGCGGGCTGCGCTTCGTGCACCAGAGCTCGACCACGTTCCCCGACATGACGGTCGCCGAGAACATCGCGATCGGCGGCGGCTTCCCGACACGGCTCGGGCGCGTCCGCTGGGGTCAGCTGCGCCGCGAGACGCGGTCGCTGCTCGAGCGCTTCGAGATCGACGCGCATCCCGACGACCTGCTCGGCGAGCTGGGGGCGGCGGACCAGACGATGGTCACGATCGCGCGCGCTCTGCAGGACGAGGACGGCGACGGCGGCGCGGTCTCGGTGCTCGTGCTCGACGAGCCGACCGCCTCGCTGCCCGAGCACGAGGTCGACGTCCTGCTCAGCGCATTGCGGCGCTATGCGGCGCAGGGGCAGACGATCCTCTACGTCAGCCACCGCATCGAGGAGGTCCTCTCGATCACCGACGCGGTGACGGTCCTGCGCGACGGCCAGCACGTCGTCACGCGTCCGACCGAGGGCCTCACCGAGGCGGCGCTGATCGAGCACATCGTCGGGCGGCCGCTGGAGCAGGTCTTCTCGCCGCCGTCCGAGCAGCAGGCGCTGGAGACGCTGCTCCAGGTCCAGGGCCTCGGCGACGGCGAGCGCCTGAAGGACGTGAGCTTCACGGTCGGGCGCGGGGAGGTCGTCGGCATCGCCGGCCTGCTCGGCTCGGGCCGCACCGAGCTGCTGGAGCTGCTGTTCGGCCTGCGCGCCCCCGCCGGCGGCCAGATCCGCCTGGGCGGCGACGAGGTGCGCATCGGTCGCCCGAAGGACGCGATGGCGCTCGGCATCGCGTTCGTCCCGGAAGACCGCGAGCTGGACGCCGCCTTCCTCGACATGACCGTCCGCGAGAACCTGTCGGCCGCGCAGGTCGGCCGCTATCAGTCGCACGGGCGCATCCAGCACGCCCAGGAGCGCGCCGACGCGCTGCGCTCGATCGAGGAGTTCACGATCCGCACCCCCGGCGATGGGGAGCTGCTGTCGTCGCTCTCGGGCGGCAACCAGCAGAAGGTGATCCTCGCCCGCTGGCTGCGCCGCGACCCGCGGCTGCTGCTGCTCGACGAGCCGACCCAGGGCGTCGACGTCGGGGCGCGCGCAGATGCCTACCGCTCGGTGCGCCGGGCGGTCGAGGGCGGCATGGGCGCGATCCTCGTGACGTCCGACTTCGAAGAGCTCGCGCTCGCGTCGGACCGGGTGCTCGTCCTGCGCGGCGGGCGGCTGGTGGCCGAGCTGCGCGGTGACGAGCTCTCGCGCCAACGCCTCACCGAACTCGTCTTCACAACGCAGGAGGAAGCAGCGTGACCACGACAGCAAGCATCGATCCCACCAGGGAGAGCGCGGACGCGGAGCCGTCGGGCAGGTCGTCGGGCGAGCGGACCGGCACCGGGCGCCAAGGCCGCTGGGATCCCCTGACGCTGCTCGAGCGCTTCGGCCTGCTCATGCTGTTCGTCGCGCTGGTCGTGCTGTTCAGCCTGCTGCGTCCGGACACGTTCGCCACGACCGCGAACTGGCAGACGATCGCGACGTCGCAGTCGGTGCTGGCGGTCGCGGCGCTCGCGCTGATCGTGCCGCTTATCAGCGGCCGCTTCGACGTCTCCGTCGGCGCGATCCTCGGGCTCTGCTCGATCGCCTGCACGGCGGCGATGAGCAAGCACGGCCTCCCGCTCGTCCCGGCGATCGCGGTCGCGCTCGCGATCGGCGCGGTGCTCGGGTCGATCAACGGGATCATCGTCGCCTACCTCGGCGTCAACTCGATCATCGCGACGCTCGGCACCTCGACGATCATGGGAGGGCTCGTTTCGGCGTACACCAACGGCATCCCGATCAGCAGTGGCCTGTCCCCTCGCCTCACGGACTTCAGCGCGAAGATGGTGCTGGGCGTGCCGGCGCTGTTCCTGGTGATGCTGGCGTTTGCGGTCGTCGTCTGGTTCCTGCTGACGCAGACGCCCTACGGTCGCAACCTCGCGGCGATCGGCTCCAACCTGCGCGCCGCGGTGCTGACCGGCGTCGACGTGCAACGCAAGGTGATGTGGAGCTTCGTGCTCTCAGGGCTGCTCGCGGGCGTCGCGGGCGTGCTGCAGGTTGGCGCGACCGGAAGCGGCGACCCGTCGGTCGGCGGCATCAACTTCATCGTTCCGGCGCTCGCCGCGGTCTTCCTCGGCGCGACGACTTGGCATCCCGGCAAGTACAACGTGCCGGGGACGATCCTCGGCCTGTTCTTCGTGGGCACGGCGGTGAGCGGCCTCGCGCTGCTCGGCGTGCGTCCGTGGGTGACCGACGTGTTCAACGGGTCCGCGGTCGTCATCGCGATCATCGTCTCGGCGCAGTTCCGCCGCCGCCGCACGGGCGCGTCCGAGGTCGGCACCTGAGGTCCGGGCGCGGCCCAGGACGCGCGAGCCGATCGTCGGCCTCAGAACGTGACTGAAGCGCGCTTCGCGCGCAGCCCAGAGGAAACGAGCGCGGCCACGACCGCGGGATGGAGAGAACAGCATGTCGGACACGAAGCAGAACGCAGCGACGATGCCGGGGGTCGCGCCACGCCTCGCCGGCAAGGTCGCGATCGTCACGGGCGCGGGTCGCGGCCTCGGGCAGGCGACCGCGCGGCGGCTCGCCCAGGAGGGCGCCGCGGTCGCGTGCCTCGACCTCACCGGCGCCGACGCGACGGCCGCGGAGCTGCGCGACGCGGGCGCCGGCAGCTTCGGCGTCGACGGCGACGTCAACGACCCGGCCACGTGGCAGCAGGCCGTGGACGGCTGCCTGCACGAGTTCGGGCGCATCGACGGCCTCGCCAACGTGGCGGGGATCGTCCTGTCGGCGGCGGCCGACCGTCCCGATGCGATCCACACGGTGTCCCTGGAGGACTGGGACTGGGTCTACGCCGTCAACGTGCGCGGCCCGATGCTCGGCATGCGGGCCGTCATCCCGCACCTGCTCGCGCAGGGCTCGGGCGCGGTCGTCAACGTCACCTCGGGGGCGGCCAACGTCGGCCTCAAGGATCTGGCGGCCTACTCGTCGAGCAAGGGCGCGTTGCAGTCGCTCTCGCGCCAGGCGGCCATCGAGTATGCGCCGCACGTCCGCGTCAACAGCATCGCGCCGGGCTCGATCAACACGCCGATGCACAAGAACGTCACCGACGAGGACAAGGCGCACATCGCCGCCGGCACGCCGCTGAGCCGGATGGGCCAGCCCGAGGAGTACGCACCCTTGATCGCCTATCTGCTGTCTGGCGAGTCCGCCTTCATGACCGGCTCGACGATCGCGCTCGACGGCGGCTTCACGGCACAGTAGACGAGGTCGGCCGGGGCCCTGCCGAACGCTCGGCGGTTGGTTCGTCTGTGTGATCGTAGGTAGGAGCGAAGGTCCGCACTACGGATTGTCGGTGCTGCGCGTCGGGGCGTACCCTTGATCGCACCATGAGCGCGACGACAGAGCCGACGACCACTGCCGCCGTTCGCGGCGGCGATCTGCGGCTGGCCGATGCGCTGGTGCAGTTCGCGCATCTCATCGACCACCTGTTCGCCGACGCGAGCCGCGCGAACGGGTTGACGCCGCAGCAGGCCCAGCTGCTGTGCGAGCTGATGCCGCGCCCGATGGGGATGACCGAGCTGACCGGGCTGCTCAACGTCGAGCGCTCGACGATGACGGGACTCGTGGACCGGGTGGAGCGCCGGGAGCTCGTCAAGCGCGCGCCCGACCCGAAGGATCGCCGTGCCATCCAGATCGCGCTGACCCCCAAGGGCCGGCGGCTGGCGATGAAGTCCTATGGTGCGGTCACCACGAAGGTCGACGCGCTGACCAGCGGGTTGGCACCGTCCAGCGCGACGCGGCTGACGAAGATCGTCGTCGATCTCCTCGCCGACAACGGCCGCCCGTTGTCCACGGGCGAGGAGGCGTCGTAGCGGGCGTCGTTCAGCGCGCCGTCGGGAGCGCTGCGCGGACGGCGGGCGCGATCTCGGTCGCCCAGCGGCCCAGCGCGACGTCGGTCGGAGTGCCATCAGGGATCGGGAAGTAGATGAACCCGGCAGCGTCGTGCTCCAGGACCGCGCCGGTCAGCTCCTCGATCCACTGATCCGGCGAGCCACCGATCCAGCGGCGCTGATCGTCGCGGGTCGTCTGCAGCGGCGTCGCGGTGATGCGACCGGGGAGGTTGTAGACCGTCTGGACGTCTGCGGGCTGTCGTCCGGTGGCGACGGCGGCCTCGTCGATGAGCGGGCGCGACCATGCGAAGCGCTCGCTCAGCCAGTCGGCGGCGTAGCCGGGGATCCAGCCGTCGGCGAGTCGTCCGGTGACCGCGAGGGACTTGGGGCCGTTGGAGCCGGTCCAGATCGCTGGGACCGGGACGGGGGAGGGCTCGAGCCCGGAGACCTCGTAGAACTCGCCGTCGAACACGACCGGGGCACCGCCTCCGTGCAAGGCCCGGATGAGCTGGATGCCCTCCTCGAGCGCGCGAACCGACTCGCCGGGCGTGCGCCGTGGGACGCCGAGCTTGGCGATCGCGTCCCACAGCCCGCCGGCGCCCATGCCGAGGACCACGCGTCCGCCGGAAAGCGCCGAGAGGCTGGCGACGGTCCGGGAGAGCATCGGCGCGGGGCGGGTCGGCAGGTTCGTGACGTTCGCCAGGGCGCTGATGCGCGTGGTGCGGCCGAGAACGACGCCGAGCGCGGCGTAGGCGTCGACGCGATCGGGCTCGTAAGGGTGGTCGGACAGGCTGACGAGGTCGAGTCCTGCGTCATCGGCCTGCGTGACGTGCTCGAGCAGGGCCGGGACCTGGTGCAGCGCAGTGCCCAGGCCGAAGCCGAACAGCGGCGTTCTCATCGTTCTTCCCTTCGTAGGTGGGCCGCGGCAGCGATGAGTTGAGCGTACTGTACGGAAGGCAGATAGTTCGTTTGACATACAGTCGCCGAGAGACGTTGATATGCTTCGGACAACGGACTATCCGTCTTTCGAACAACAGGAGCAAGCATGGCCCCGACAGTCGCAGTCATCGGTGGTGGGTACGGCGGGATCGCCGTAGCCAAAGATCTCGACGAGGTCGCCGACGTCGTCCTGATCGATCCGCGCGACACGTTCGTCCACAACGTCGCGGCGCTGCGCAGCGTGGTCGATCCGGGGTGGGCTGAGCGCCTGTTCCTGTCCTACGAAGGATTGCTCAGCCGCGGGCGTGTGCTGCGCGACCGCGCCGTCCTCGTCGAGCCCGGCCGGATCGAGTTGGCCTCCGGCGAGCCGCTGGAGGCCGAGTACATCGTCTTGGCGACCGGCTCGACGTACCCGTTTCCGGCCAAGCTGCCGAGCGTGGACTCCACCGAGGGTCGTGCCGCACTCGCGCACGGCAACGCCGAGCTGGCCGGCGCGGAGTCGGTCCTGATCGTCGGCGCAGGTGCGGTGGGCCTCGAGTTCGCCGGGGAGATCACGGCGACGTGGCCCGACAAGCGGGTGACGATCGTCGACCCGATCGACGACGTCCTCGCCTGGCGCTACAGCCCCGAGTTCCGCGCGGAAGTGCGACGGCAGCTCGTCGATCGCGGCGTCGAGCTCGTTCTTGGCTCAGGCCTGGTCGCCGAGCCCCTCGCACCGACCGGCGTCCGCGGGTCTGTCTCTGTGACGACCGAGGACGGGCGCGAGCTGAACGCCGACATCTGGTACCGCTGCTACGGCGTGACGCCGGTCAGCGACTACCTCGGCCCGGCGCTCGCGGCTGCGCGCGCTCTCACCGGCCACGTCGTCGTGACCGATGACCTGCGGCTGCCGAACCAGGACCGCGTGTTCGCCATCGGCGACGTCACCGCGATCGCCGAGGGCAAACAGGCCAGCGCCGCCGCGAAGCACGCCGAGGTGGTCGCCGCGAACATCCGCACGCTGATCGAAGGCGGTGACGAGCTGACGACCTACCAGCCCGACCTTCCCATGCTCGTGCTGCCGCTCGGCCCCGAGGGCGGAGCATCGTACGTCCCGGCGATGGGCGGCGTGGTCGACACCGCGACGACGATCCAGATGAAGAGCGCCGACCTGTTCGTCGGCCACTACGCGGCCATCCTCGGCACCGCGACGCCAGCCGCCCCCTGAGGCACGCCGTGGGCGGCCAGGGGAGGGCGCCGAGCGCGCGCTCCTCGCCTGGCGGACGCGATCACTACAGGGAGCAGCGGCTGGGCGCGGCCGGCGTCTTCTAGCTGCTCGGCTCCGCCGCGCCCCAGATCCCGGGGCCGCGGCGGTGCTCGTAGATCAGCGACGTCTCGGCGTGCGCCACCGCGGGATGCGTGGCGAGGTGGTCGACGACGAACTCGCGGAGGTCCTGCGCGTCGGCCGCGGCCAGCCAGACGAGGTAGTCGGTGGCGCCCGCGAGGTGGAAGACGGTGAGCACGCCGGGCAGCTGGCGCACGACGCTGGTGAAGGTCTCGATCTGCTCGCGGTTGTGGACTGCGAGCCGCACGGCGACCATCGCCTGGAGCGGCCGGCCGAGCGCCGCGAGGTCGACCTCGGCGTGGAAGCCGCGCAGCACGCCGGCCTCGCGCAACGCGCGCACGCGTTGCAGTGCGGTCGACGGCGCGACGCCGACGCGCTCGGCGAGCTTGTTGTTGGGGATGCGGGCGTTCTCGCTCAGCGCTTCGAGGATCGCGCGGTCGGTCTCGTCGAGGCGCAGGTCGTTCGGCATGGCCGGAAGTGTTGCAGACCGCACCGTATTTCCTGCGACTCTGCTGTGAATTTCCGAAGATCCTGCGGGGCTGTGGCGTTCTAGCGAAACAGATGCTTCACTGAACACCATGGACACCGCCGTCAAGGCCTCGAACGCCGTCATCCACGACTCGATCATCGACACCGTCGGCGACACGCCGCTGGTGCGCCTCTCGCGCATCGGCGCCGGCCTGACGCCGCAGATCGTCGCGAAGGTCGAGGCCCTCAACCCGGGCGGCTCGATCAAGGATCGCGCGGCGCTCGCGATGATCGACGCGGCCGAGCGCGACGGGCTCCTGCGCCCCGGCGGCACGATCGTCGAGCCGACCTCCGGCAACACCGGCACGGGCCTCGCGATGGCCGCGCGGCTCAAGGGCTACCACGTGATCGCGGTCATGCCGGACAAGATGTCCAAGGAGAAGATCGACCTCCTGCGCGCCTACGGCGCCGAGGTCGTGGTGTGCCCGACCAACGTCGAGCCGGAGTCGCCCGAGTCCTACTACTCGGTCTCGGACCGCCTGGCGGCCGAGATCCCGGGCGCCTTCAAGCCCAACCAGTACTTCAACCAGAACAACCCGCGCGCGCACTACGAGTCGACCGGGCCCGAGATCTGGGAGCAGACCGGCGGCAGGATCACGCACCTGGTCGCGGGCGTCGGGACCGGCGGCACGGTCACCGGCATCGGGCGCTACCTCAAGGAGCGCAACCCGGACATCGAGATCATCGGCGCCGATCCCGTCGGGTCGATCTACAGCGCGCCGTCCGACGACGAGATCAAGGGGTACCTGGTCGAGGGCGTCGGCGAGGACTTCTGGCCGGAGACGTTCGACCGCACGATCGTCGACCGCTGGATCGCGGTGACCGACAAGGACTCGTTCCTGACCACGCGCCGGCTGGCGATGGAGGAGGGCATCCTCGCGGGCGGCTCGTGCGGCACGGCGATGTGGGCGGCGCTGGAGGCGGCCAAGACCATCGAGGACCCGGACGCGCTGGTCGTGGTCGTCCTCCCGGACGGCGGCCGCTCCTACCTGTCCAAGATCTTCAACGACGCGTGGATGACGCAGTACGGCTTCCTGGAGCGCGCGGGCGACCTCGCCGTCGGCGACGTCCTGCGCCGCAAGGCCGCCGCCACGCCGTCGGGCGGGATGCCGTCGCTCGTCACGGTCCAGACGCACCAGAAGGTCAGCGACGCGGTCGCGCTGCTGCACGAGCACGGCGTCTCCCAGCTGCCGGTCGTCAGCGCGAAGGACCCGGGCACGGTCGTCGGCTCGGTCGGCGAGCGCGGGCTGCTGTCGCGCGCGATCGACGAGCCCGCGCTGCTGGGCGCCGAGATCGTGGCGGTGATGGAGCCGCCCCTGCACGCCGTGTCCGCCGAGGACCCGGTGCGCGAGGCGGTCGAGCTGCTCGTCGGCGAGCGCCAGGCGCTGCTCGTGATGGCCGATGGGCGCCCCGCGGGCATCGTCACCCGCGCGGACCTGCTGGAATCGCTGGCTCGATGAAGTTCGCCACCCGCGCCGTCCACGCCGGCCTCGAGCCGGATCCCACCTATCGGTCGGTCATCCCGGCCATCCACCAGACCTCGACGTTCGCGCAGCCCGCGGTCGGCGAGTTCGTGGAGGACTACGACTACGCCCGCAGCGCCAACCCGACGCGGTCGGCGCTGGAGACCGCGCTCGGCGAGCTGGAGGGCGGCCTCGGGTCGTCGTTCTCGTCCGGGATGGCGGCGACGCACGCGCTGCTCACGGCGGTGTGCAGCGCCGGCGACCACGTGGTGCTGCCCAACGACCTGTACGGCGGGACGTTCCGGCTGGTCGACAAGGTGCTGACCCGCTTCGGGTTGACCTACACCCTGGTCGACCAGACCGACCTCGACGCCGTGGCCGCCGCGCTCACGCCGCAGACCAAGGTCGTGTGGATCGAGACGCCGACCAACCCCTTGTTGAACGTCGTGGACGTGCGCGCGGTCATCGCGCGCGTGCGCGCCGGCGGCGCCACGCCGTTCGTCGTGGTCGACAACACGTTCGCCACGCCGGTCAACCAGCGGCCGCTGGAGCTCGGCGCCGACGCGGCCGTGCACTCGGTCACCAAGTACCTCGGCGGGCACTCCGACACGGTCGGCGGCGCGGTGATCGTCAAGGACCCCGAGGTCCACGAGCGCGTGCGCTTCGTCCAGAACAGCGTCGGCGCCGTGGCGGGCCCGTTCGACTGCTTCCTCGTCCACCGCGGCCTGCGGACGCTGCACCTGCGGATGGCCGCGCACGCCGCGAGCGCCGAGGCGGTCGTCGGCTTCCTGAAGGCGGCGCCCGGCGTGGTCGACGTCCGCTGGCCCGGCTTCTCCGGGATGGTCTCCTTCCGCCACCCGGACGCCATCGGCATCGCGCAGCGGACCAAGCTGTTCACGTTGGCCGAGTCGCTCGGCGGCGTCGAGTCGCTCATCGAGGTCCCGCAGGCGATGACCCACCAGTCGGTCGAAGGCTCCGATGCCGCGGTCCCCGCCGACCTGGTCCGGCTCTCCTGCGGCGTCGAGGCGCCGGAGGATCTGGTCGACGACCTGCGGCGCGCGATCGGCGCCGGCGCCTAAAGAGGGTGTCATCGGGCAGACCGGTGGGAAGAGGGTGGTCATGCCTCGTCGCATCGACCTTGGCCGCGCCGTGCTCTTCGCCGGGTCGGCCCTGCTCTTCGTCTCCCTCTTCCTGCGCTGGTACGACACCGGCCCGACGGGCTGGGAGGTCTTCGAGGCGCTGGACCTCGTGCTCGCCGCGCTGGCGGTCGCGGGGATGGTCGCGTCGGTGCGGCCGGACACGACCGCGCCGTGGGCCGCGGCGGGCGTGCCCGGCGCCGCGCTGCTGATCGTCTTCGTCCAGCTGGTCAACGCGCCGCCGGCCGCGGGCGGCGGCGACCCGTCGTCCGGCGCCTGGCTCGCGCTCGCCGGCGCGTTCCTGATGGCGGCCGGCGCGGCGCTGTCGCTGGCTGCCATCTCGGTGACGATCCAGGTGCGCGAGCGCGACCTCCGGCGCCGTGTGACCGCCGTCGACCACCGCCGCGGGGCGAGCGACGACGATCTCGCCGAGGACCTCGACGCCGACGCCGAGGGCCCCGTCGCCTCCGAGCCGCGCGTGCCGAGCCTCTTCTCCGGCCTGGGCCGTCGCGACGACCGTGGCGACGACATCGACGAGAGCGACGAGCCGCCGCTGCGCTCCGGCCGGATCACGGCGCGCGAGGCCGCGGGCGAGGAGGCGCCCCGCGCCCACGACCTCGAGCGGACGCAGCCGATGTCGGCGCTGCCCGACGAGGAGGACGCGGAGCGGCCGTGACGCCGCAGGCGCGAAGCGGCGCCCCGTTCGAGCTGTTGCGCTTCGAGGCGACGCCCATCTCGGGTGCGCTCGTCGTGCTGGAGCTCGAAGGGCGCTTCCGGACCGCGACGCGGTTCGGCCGGCCGCCGGTCCTCGTCGTCGAGCCGGGCGAGGACCAGCGCCGCATCGAGCTGACGCCGATCCGGACCCTCGCCGACGGCCAGCGGTGGGAGGCGGCCTATGCCGCGCCCGCCGAGGCGCTGGCGCCCGGCACGCGCCTGTCGCTCGGCCTCCGCGGCACGCTGCTCGAGCTGCCGCCGCCCGACGAGCCCGACGACGGCGAGCGCTTCACCGCCGTCGCCCGCGAGGCCAACCGCCTGCGCCGCGAGCTCGAGCGGGCGGAGGCCGACGCCGCGTCCGTCCGTGCCGAGCTCGGCGCCGCCGTGAGCGCCGCCCGCGACGAGGCGCTCGCCGGCCCCACCGAGCGCATCGCCGCGCTGGAGCAGCAGCTCGAGGCGGCCACGACCCACAATGAGCGGGCCCTCGCCGAAGCGACGGCTCGCGCCGAGGCCGCCGAGACCCGCGCCACAGAGGCCGAGACCCGCGTTGCGGAGGCCGAGACCCGTGTTGCAGAGGCCGAGGCGCGCGCGACGCAGGCCGAGGAGGCGCGGCAGGCCGCCGAGGCGGAGCCGTTCACGGCGGAGATGGCGTCGGTGATCGACGCGGACGCGCTCGAGCAGGAGCTGAACGCCGCGCGGGAGGGCATCGACGTGCTGCGGGCCGAGCTCGTCGAGGAGCGGGAGCGCTCGCAGGTCGCGATCGCCGAGCTCGAGCAGCAACTCGACGCGGCACGCGAAGACGACGGCGACGGCGACGCGCCCGCCGAACCCGAGACGCGCGTCCTCCACGCCGCCGCCGACCCCACCCGCCCCTTCACCGTCGCCGAGCAGCGCGACGCCGACGACGACGCGACGCAGCCCTTCGGCCCGTCGGCCGAGCCGAAGGCCCCGCGCGAGGCGACGCTCCACGACCTGATCGCGCCCGACGGCCACGACCCGGCGCAGCGCCACGGCCCGAACCTGAGCCGCTGGGTCGCCGTCGCGGCCCTGGCGCTCTTCGCGTTCGTCCTGCTCGGGCTGCTCGTCGGCTTCCTGGGCTGAGCGGCTAGCGCTCGGCCGCCGGGCAGGCGATCCGGTAGTCGCAGATCGAGCAGGCCGCGTAGGACGGCGTCGGCTCGAAGCCCTGTCCGAGGATGCCGTCGGCGACCTCCATCACCGTCTCGGTGATCCACTCGGCGTCGTTGGCGTCGTCGGGCAGCGGGACCTTCTGGTCGTCCAAGACGTACAAGTAGGACTGGACGCTCGACTCGAGGTGCCAGGCGCTGTCGGCCGCGACCGCGTACAGCGCCAGCTGCACGTCGTCGCGCAGCTGCGCCGGCGCCTTCGGCCGGCCCGTCTTGTAGTCGATCAGCTCGTAGCGCCCGTCGGCCATCCGGTCGACGCGGTCGACGCGCCCGCGCAGCGTATGCGCCCCGATCTTGAAGTTGAAGGACTTCTCGAACCACATCGGCTCGGCGTCGTCGGCCTGGAAGCGCTCGTGGTAGCGCTTCAGCGCGTTCTCCGCCTTGCCGTGCAGCTGGTTCTCCTCGTCGCTGGGGCCGAAGCCGCTGCGCCGCCAGCTCGCCTCCAACAGCCCCAGCAACTCGTCGACCGACTGCCCGCCCGACTGGTGGTAGCGCTCCAGCACCTGGTGGACGACGATGCCGAACCGCTGGTTGATCGTCGGCTCCTGCGGCACCCGGAACACGCGCGCGAACTTGTACTTCAACGGGCACGTCCGGTAGGTCTCGATGTCGGAGGCGCTCAGCGCCAGCCCGTCGCCCCGCGTCGGGAGGAACGGCGCCAGCGACGGCTCGTGCCGCGCCGCGCTCGCCTTCGCGCGCACGCTGGCGTCGCGCTCGCCGTCCAGCAGCACGTCGTCCAGCGACGAGGTCTGGAGGATCTCGCGCTGCTGCGCGGTCGCCGCGTGCAGGATCGCCGCGTTGACGCCGGGCAGCGCGTCGGCGACCTCCTGCCCCTCGGGCCGGGCGTGCAGCGCCGCCAGCTTCAGCAGCTCCAGGTATCGGGACACGCCGTGGGCGACGTCCAGGTCGGTGTCCAACCGCAGCTCGCCCAGCCGCGCGCCGATCTGCTGGACGTCGCGCAGAAGCTCGTCGCGCAGCTGCCCGATCGCCGCGTGCAGCGCCTCGTCGGGCCCGAAGAGCTGTTCTTCTACATCTTCCCACTCCTCGCCCAGCGCGGCCCGCGCCTCCTCGGCGAACGGCGACGGATGCTGCGGCGCGCCGCGCTCGCTCTGCGCCGCGTAGGCCAGGACCAAGCCCTCGCGCGCCCGCGTCATCGCCACGTGCAGCACGCGCCGCATCTCGTCGACGTGCGCCTCGCGCGAGTCGCCCCCTTCGCTGTCGGCGATGCCGGGCACCGACAGGCCCGGCGGCAGCGGCTCCACCAGCACGCGCCGCGCGCCCGGCATCCGCGACGACTGCAAGCCGCAGATGAACACGTGGTCGAACTCGAGCCCCTTGACCGCGTGCAGCGGCAGGACCGCCACGGCGTCGTCGCGCGGCGGCGCGCCGTCCTGCTCCTCGACGTCGCCCAGGCCGCCGGCCTCGGCCACCGCCGCCAGCCAGCGCGCGAACTCGCGCGGCGTCGCCTGCGGCGCACGGCGGACGTACGACGCGGCAAGCTCACCAACATGCGCGAGGGAGACGAGGCGCTCCACGACGTCGGCCTGCGCCGCGAACACCTGCTGGCGCCGGAGCCCCAGCCGCTCGATCAGCCGGTGGACGAACAGGTCCGGGCGCGTCGTGTCCAGCGCGGCGGCCGCCTGCCGGTGCAGCTTCAGGAAGGCCAGGACGCGCTCGCGCGCCTCCGGCGGCAGCTGCGGCGACTCGGTCGCCGCGACCAGACCGGTCACCATGTCCAACTTGCGGCGCTTGGCGATCTGGATGCAGCGGGCGAGGTCGACCGCGTGCAGCTCGATCGGCGGCCGCGCCAGCGCGCGCACGACCGCGCCCGCGTCGCTCGGGTTCACCAGCAGCCGCAGCCACGCCAGGACGTCGCGGACCTCGGCCTGCCCGAAGAACGCCGCGGCGCCGGCCAGCCGGAACGGCAGCGCCCGCTCCTCCAACGCGACCGCCAGCTCCTGGCCCTCGGACCGCACCGACCGCACCAGCACGCCGATCCGCCCGGGCGAGACGCCCTCGCGCACCAACCGCTCGACCGCCGTGGCGACGCCCTGGGCCTGCGCGCGATCGCTCTCGCAGCGCCACAGCCGGACGTCGCCCTCGAAGCCGCGTCCGACGACGTCGGTCCCCGACCAGCGCTCCTCCAGCCGGTCGGCGATCGGCGCGACGACCGCCTCGGCCGCCACGACCACCCGGTCCGGGCACCGCTGCGATCGACCGAGGACGACGACGTCGACCGGCCGCCCGCCGATCCGCGCGCCGACCACGCCGCGCAGGCGGGCCGCGACGCCGCGCGGCTCGTCGACCGCCTGGTCGTCGTCGGCGGTCGCGACCAGCTCGCCGTGCTCGGCGGCCAAGAGCATGATCAACCGCAGCTGGGCGGGCGTCGTGTCCTCGACGTCGTCGACCAGCACGTGGCGCCAGCGCCCCGCGACCCGCGCCCGGACGTGCGGCCGCTGCTCCAGCAGCGAGTGCGCGCGCAGGACGAGCTCGCCGAAGTCCAGGAGCCCGTGCTCGAGCATGAGCCGGTCGTGGGTCTCGTACAGCGACGCGAACTCGCGCTCGCGCTCGGCGCGCTCGCCGGCGCCGTCGTCCGGCAGGCTCGCCGCCCACTCGGCGAACCGCGCCGGCGAGATCCCGGACTCCTTGAGCCGGTCGATCCGCCCGAGCACCGCGGACAGCACCGCGGCGGGGCGGCCGCGCAGGTCGTGGCGGCGCAGCGTGAGCTCGTCGACGCGGTCGAGCAGCAGCGCCAGCCGGTCGGCCGGCGTCGCGGTCACCGCGAACGGGTCGATCCCGGCCTCCAGCGCCTCGTCGCGCAGCAGCCGCGCGCACATCCCGTGGATGGGCAGCACCGGCAGGTCCTCGAACGCGCGATCGCCGAGCGCGTCCTCGACGCGCGCGCGCAGCGACTCGGCCGCCGCGGCGCCGCGCGTGAGCACCAGGATCTCCTCGGGCGCGACGCCGCCGGAGGTCACCAGCCAGGCGAACCGGTCGACGAGCGTCTGCGTCCGGCCGCTCCCCGCGCCGCCCAGGACGAGCAGCGGCCCGCCGCGGTGGGAGACGGCGCGCGCCTGGGCCGCCTCGGCGGTCTCAGGGGTGATGGCGCCGGGAGAAGCGGGCACGACCCTAGGATATGGCCCTGATGACGTCGCACCCCGCTCTCGAACACGACTGGTTGGGAGCGTGTCGCGCGGCGGCCGAGGGACTGCGGTCCGTGTTGCGCGACCATCCGACCAGCATCGAGCGGGTGATCGAGACCGGCGTGCGCGGCAAGGGCGGCGACAAGACGCTCGTGATCGACGCCGAGGCCGAGGATCGCGTCTTCGCGCAGCTGCAGCAGCTGCACGACGGCGGCGCCCGGTTCACGGTCGTCTCGGAGGAGCGCGGGACGGTCGACTTCGGGTCCGACGAGGTCCTGGTCGTCGTCGATCCGATCGACGGCTCGCTGAACGCCAAGCGCGGGCTGCCGCACCACGCGCTGTCGGTCGCGGTCGCTACCGGGACGACGATGGCCGACGTCGTGTTCGGCTACGTCTACGACCTCGGCCCCGGCGAGGAGTGGCGCGCCGAGGCCGGCGCGGGCGCGTTCCTGAACGACGTGGCGCTCGACGCGCCGCCGCCCGAGCGCCGGACGCCGGACGGCCGCCTGGAGCTGCTCGCGGTCGAGTCCGCGGACCCGCGCTGGCTGGCGCTGGCGTCGGACGACCTCGTCGCCGCCACGCGGCGGATCCGCGCGATGGGCTCGATCGCGGTGTCGATGTGCCAGGTCGCCGCGACACGCGTGGACGCGATGGCCTCGCTGGCGCGCACGCGGGCGGTCGATGCCGCCGCCGCGCAGCTGATCGTGCGCGAGTCCGGCGGGCAGGTCGCGTTCGTCGGCGCGCCCGACGGGCCGCTGAGCGCGCCGCTGGACCTCGAGCCCCACCACGCGGTCGTCGCCGCGCGCACGCAGGCGTCGCTCGAGCAGCTCCTCCACCTTCCCGCGGTCTCCTAGCGCCGATGCACGTTGATTGGGAACTGGCAGCGCGGATCGCGCGCAGCGCGGCGGGCGAGGGAGACGGCGCGGCCGCGTCGGTCGCGCCTTCGAGCCTCGACGGCACCGCGGCCGCGGCACGCGACCAGATCGTCGCGGCGACGGGGTTGGAGCCGACCGTGCCGCTGCCGCCGGCCGAGTGGGTCGACCGCGGCGCGTGGATCGACGCGAACCTCAAGACCATGCGCTCGACGATCGGGCCGGCGCTGGAGAACGTGGCGGGCGGCGGGTCGTCCGCGCCGGCGTCCGGGGCGCTGGGCGCGCTGCAGAACGCCGGCGGCGCGGTGGTCGCGGCGGAGATCGGCGGGCTGCTCGGGCTGTTCGCCCGGCGCGTCCTCGGCCAGTACGAGCTCGACCTCACCAACCCGGACGTCGCGCCGCGGCTGCTGCTCGTCGGGCCGAACCTCGATCGCGCGGCGCGCGAGCTGGGCGCCGACCGCGACCAGGTCGTCACGTGGGTCACGTTGCACGAGGTCACCCACGCGGTGCAGTTCGGCGCGGTGGACTGGCTGCGGCCGCGCCTCGGCGACGCGCTGCAGGAGCTGGTCAAGGCCATGGACGTGCAGCTCGATCCGCGCGCGCTGCTGCGGGTCGGCGTCGACGACCTCAAGGCGCTGGCCGAGTCCGTGCGTGAGGGCGGGCTGGTCGGCGCGGTGATGGGCGCGGAGCGCAAGGCGCTGCTGGACCGGGTTCAGGGGACGATGGGTCTCGTCGAGGGGCACGCGGAGTGGGCGATGGACCGCGCCGGCGGCGAGGTGCTCGACGACGTCGAGGCGCTGCGCGACGCGATGGACCGCCGCCGCGAGGACCGCGCGCCGCTGCTGCGGATCCTCGACCGCCTGCTCGGCTTCGACCTCAAGCTCAAGCAGTACGCGCAGGGGCGCGTCTTCTGCGACACGGTCGTCGCCGCGCGCGGCGAGGCCGGCCTCCGCGACGCCTGGGCCGCCGCGGACCTGGCGCCGACCGCCGCCGAGCTGGCGGCGCCCGCAGCCTGGCTGGCGCGCACCGAGTCGGCCGCGGCGTAACGCGCGGGCGCCCTCGCGCGACGCCCTGGCGCGCGCCCTTTCGGGCCCGAATCACTGCCGAACCCGTGTTCGGACTGTAACCGTGCGGCCGGACGGGTTTACAAACATGTGTTCGCTGGTAAGCTGAGGGCGAACAACGACTTAGATCTAACTTGCTTAGCCCGAGGAGAAACCACATGGCTACGACCAACACCGCCGCCACCACCCGCAAGACCAACGCCACCAAGCGCTCGACGGCCGCCAAGAAGGCCGCGCAGACTCGTTCGGCCAACCAGGCCGCCGAGGCGCGCAAGCGCACCACCGCCGCCAAGAAGGCCGCCGAGACGCGCCGCGAGCTGGCCAAGACGCCGGTCGACCGCGTGCAGGAGTACGCCGAGCGCGCCGCGCTCGTCCAGGTCGGCGCCGCCCTCGTCGCCCGCGACGTGATCACCGAGGCCGTCGACTCCGTCCGCGGCACGCTCTCCTCGCGCGACAAGGTCGAGAAGGAGCTCCAGCTCCGCCGCAAGCGCCTCGAGGCCGAGATCAAGCGCTTCGAGCGCCGCGGCTCGACCGAGGTCAAGCGCTTCGAGCGCGAGGCCAAGAAGACCCGCACCCGCGTGACCAAGGACGTCAAGGGCCTCCGCGCCGACGTCACCAAGCAAGTCAAGCCGATCACGACGCAGGCCGACTTCGTCACCGCCCGCGCCTCCAACCTGCTCCAGACGGGCCTCACCGCCGGCCAGAAGGCCGCGACCACCGTCCAGGAGCGCATCGCCTCCGTCGCCTAGCGCGACCAGGGCTCTCCGAACCGCAGCACCAGCACGACTCCTCCCCCACGACGGGCCGTCTCGCATGAGACGGCCCGTCGTCACTTAAGGGGCGACCGCCGTTTGCGACAATGGTGCGCATGGCCTCCCCTTCCCGCGACGAGATCCTGCAGGCGCTCACGGTCGTCATCGACCCGGAGCTGCGTGAGAACATCGTCGAGCTCGGCATGGTTCGCGACATCGCGATCGCGGACGATGGCAGCGTCGCCATCACCGTCTCGCTGACCACCGCCGGCTGCCCGATCCGCAACCACTTCCAGACCTCGGTCGCCAAGGCCGTCCAGGAGCTGGGCGTCCCGAAGGTGTCGGTGGCCTTCGACGTCCTGTCCGACAGCGAGAAGTCCAACCTCCAGAAGAAGCTCGGCCGCGGCGGCTCGCTGCCGACCGGCGCGCTCGCGCAGGTCCAGAACGTCGTCTGCATCGGCTCCGGGAAGGGCGGTGTCGGCAAGTCGACGCTGACCTCCAACCTCGCCGCGGCGCTCGCCGCCGACGGCAAGAAGGTCGGCATCCTCGACGCCGACGTCTGGGGCTACTCGATCCCGCGCATGTTCGGCCTCGGCGGCGACCGCCCGCCGGTGTCGCCGGAGCGCAAGATCCTGCCGCTCGAGGCCCACGGCGTGAAGATCATGTCGATCGGCTTCTTCGTCCAGGAGGACAGCGCGGTCGTCTGGCGCGGCCCGATGCTGCACAAGGCGCTGACGCAGTTCCTCGAGGACGTCGACTGGGGCGAGCTCGACTTCCTGCTCGTCGACCTGCCCCCGGGCACCGGCGACGTCTCGATGACGCTCGCGCAGCTGCTGCCCGACGCGAAGTTCCTGCTCGTCACGACGCCGCAGCCGACGGCGCAGAAGGTCGCGCGCCGCGCCGCCGAGATGGCCCACAAGGTGTCGCTCGACATCGCGGGCGTCATCGAGAACATGTCCGGCTTCACGACCCCGGACGGCCAGCGCTTCCAGCTCTTCGGCGAGGGCGGCGGCCAGGAGCTGGCCGACGAGCTCGACGTCCCGCTGCTCGGCAAGGTCCCGCTGACGATGCCGTTGCGCGAGCAGGCCGACGCCGGCGCGCCGCTGGTCGGCACCGATCCGGACGACGCCGCCGCGCAGGCGATCCGCCAGGCCGCGCGCGGCCTGATCGCGCTGATGCCGGTCGAGCTGCCGATCCTGGCCGGCGCGCCCGCGCCGACCTCGCCGCTGGACGTGATCCCGCCCGCCGAGAAGCGGACGAGCGGGATCAGCCTGCCGATGGCGGGCTGAATCGCCCAGGGGGCGATCAGCCGGCTAGATCACTTCCCGCAGCTTGCCCGTCTCGACCTCGTAGACGAACCCGCGCACGGACTCCTTGCGCGGGACGAACGGGCTCGAGCGGATCCGCGCGATCGACTGCCGGACGTCCTCCTCGAGGTCCGGGAACGCCTCGGCCGCCCACTCGGGCTTGATGCCGGTGTCGTCCTGGATCGAGCGGCGGAACTCGTCGTCGCGGAAGGTGAGCATCCCGCAGTCGGTGTGGTGGATGAGGACGATCTCCTCGGTCCCCAGCAGCCGCTGCGAGATCGCCAGCGAGCGGATCTCGTCGTCGGTGATGACGCCGCCCGCGTTGCGGATGACGTGCGCGTCGCCCTCGTCGAGGCCGAGCAGGGCCTGCGGGTCGAGCCGCGCGTCCATGCACGCGACCACCGCGACCTTCTTGGCCGGCGGCAGCGGCAGGTCACCCTTGGTGAAGCGCGACGCGTAGTCCTCGGCGTTGCGCAGCAGGTCGTCGGTGACGGACATGGAGAGCCTCCTCGGCTGTCGAATGAGGCATAAAGCCTACCGACTTTATGGAGAAAGCCCGACCGGAGGGCGAGCGGCCCGGCGCGGCGCCGCTCTGCCGGCCCGAGGGCGGGTTCGGCCCCCTGGGCCGATACCCGTAGGCAACCCGGCCCCCTGGGCCGGCGCTCCCTACGCCTTCTTGAAGTAGTCCGCGTTGATCTGCACGAACTTGTTCCACTCCTCCGGGACCTGGTCCTCGGCGAAGCAGGCGTCGACCGGGCAGGCCTCGACGCACGCATCGCAGTCGATGCACTCCTCGGGGTCGATGTAGAGCATCTCGACCGAGTCGTAGTCGGGCTCGTCCGGGGTCGGGTGGATGCAGTCGACCGGGCAGACCTCGACGCAGGAGTTGTCCTTGGTGCCGATGCAGGGCTCGGTGATGACGTACGCCATGAAGTTCCTCGTGCCGGGGGGTTTCGACGGGGTTGGACGCGGCATTCTGCCAAAGGCCGCTCCGAGGCGTCCCGGGGGGTGCGGCCTGCAGCTTCCCTGCGTCCCAGCGGGGTGAAGCCATGCAGTTCGCCCATCGGCGGTGCATCCCTGTCTCGCGCACCCACAATGGATGGCGGCTGAGGGTGACGCATCCACTTCGCAATGGCGACGCCACCCGTTACTGAGACCCATATCGAGATCCGGAGCCGTCGGCGCCGCGCGGTTCGCTGGCTGCATGCCCGCGCCGCCTGGCTCGCCGCCGACCTCCTCGCGATCTCCGCCTGCGCGATCCTCTTCATCCGCGCGCTGACCTAGACCCCTAGTCTCTGGCCGGCGATGCTCCTGCTCACCGGCGCCACCGGACTGGTCGGCTCCCGGGTGCTGCGCCGCCTCACGGCCGCGCGGATCCCGGTGCGCTGCCTGGTCCGCGATCCGCGGCGCCTCGGGCCCGAGCGCGTCCGCGTGCAGATCGCGCTGGGCGACCTCGCCGACCCGCCGTCGTTCCGCAACGCGCTGCGCGGCGTGACGACCGTCGTGCACCTCGCGGCGGCGATCCGCGACCAGCCGCGCGGCTCCATCGAGGAGCTCAACGGCATCGCGACGTGGCGGATGGTCCAGGCGGCGGAGGCCGCCGGCGTCCGGCGCTTCGTGTTCTTCAGCGCGCTCGGCGCGTCCGCCCACGATCGCACGCGGTTCCTGCGGGCCAAGGCGCTGGCCGAGGAGGCCGTCGTCGCCAGCGACCTCGAACACGTCGTGGTCGCGCCGTCGATCATCTACGCGCCCGGCGACGTGTTCATGACGCTGCTGAGCCGGATGGCGGCGATCGCGCCCGTCGTCCCGGTCAGCGGCAGCGGCCGCGCCGAATACCAGCCGATCTGGGCCGACGACGTCGCCGACTGCGTCATGGCGCTGCTGCGCGACGACGCTGCGCCGCCGCCGGCGCGGAACCGCTACGAGCTCGGCGGCCCCGAGACGCTCACCTACACCCAGATCACCGAGCTGCTCCTGCGCGCCGCCGGCCGCCCGCGCCGCCTCGTCCACGTCCCGACGCCGATCGTGTCCCGGGCGCTGCGCGCGAGCGAGGCGATCCTGAAGTCCAAAGCGCCCGCGACGTGGGACGAGGCCGAGCTGATGGAGGTCTCCCTGCTGACCGCGCGCGGCGTCGCCGACGCGCAGCTTCTCGGTGTGGAGCCGAGCCCGATGCGGGCCGTCCTTAAGCTCGACGACGGACCGGCCTGCTAGGTGTGAAGGGGATGCCGTCCCTCCTTCCCACCCCCAAGGCCCGCGTCGCGAGCCTGCTCGCCGTGCTCGCGCTCGGCGGTGGCATGGGCGCGATCGCCGGCTGCGGCGGCGACTCCGAGCCCGCCAGCGACGCCCAGACCCAGCCGTCCACGGTCTCCGGCGAGACGAACCCGGACGTCGACAACCCCGCCATCACCGACGGCGCCAGCGACGCGATGCCCAGCGACACCGCACCGGGCTCGACGGCCGCGCCCGGCGCGACGACGGTCCCCGGCGGCTCGCCCGGGCAGACCACGACCGCGCCGTCGCAGACCACGACCTCCACGACGCCGCAGGACACCGGCGGGCACGCCGCGCCGCAGAACGACAACACCGGCGGGGCGGCGGACGACGGCAGCGCGCCGTCGTCGACGAGCCCGGGCACGAGCACGACCGGCGGCGGGACCTCGACGTCGAAGGCCTCCCAGGACCCCGACTGCCGCGCCGGCACCGGCCCCGGCCAGGCCGACCCGCAGTGCGAGCCGGTCTCGGGACCGGACGCCCAGGACGAGGACGGCTAGCCCAAGGCCTACAGGTCGGGCCGCCGGCCCGCCCAGTCCTGGGCCGCCTCGACCTGGGCGGCGAGCGCCAGCAGCGCGCCCTCGCCGGCCGGCTGGCCGATCAGCTGCACGCCGAGCGGGAGGCCGTCCTCGCGCTCGAACAGCGGCAGCGAGATCGCCGGCTGGCCGCTGATGTTGCACGGCGGCGTGAACGGGGTGAACGACGCGCTGCGCGTGAACGCGCCCATCGGGTCGGCCTCGTCCAGCGGGTTCAGCGTCCCGAGCGGCAGCGGCGCCTCGGCCAGCGACGGCGTCAGCAGCGCGTCGTACTGGTCGACCCAGGTGATCAGGTCGCGCCCGACGCCGTGCAGCTGGAACTCGGCAAGCAGCGCGTCGACCGAGTTGATGGACTGGCACAGCTGGTAGAGCGCCCAGCTCAGCGGCTCCATGTCGGCGGCGGTCGCCTCGCGCCCGGCGATCATCTCGCCGAGCTTGATCTGGGCGCAGACCGCAGGCCCGAACGATGCCGTGAAGACCGCCGACAGCTCGGGCCGCGACCACGGCGGGTCGGCCTCGACGACCTCGTGGCCGAGCGACTCCAGCAGCCGCGCCGCGTCCTGGACCGCCTGGACGGCGACCGGGTCGACCGCCGCCTCGGGCACCGGCGACAGCGTGGACATCGCGATGCGCAGCTTGCCCGGCGTGCGGCCGGCGGAGGTCGCGAACGGCTCGGCCGGCGGCGGCGCCCACGCCATGTCGCCCAGCGACGGGCCCTGCAGGACGTCGAGCACCTCGGCGGTCTCGCGCACGCTGCGCGTCAGGACGCCGTCGGCCACGAGGAACGCGTGGCCGATCTCGGGGCCGAGCGAGATCCGCCCGCGCTGGGGCTTCAGGCCCACCAGCCCGCAGCAGGCGGCCGGGATGCGCGTCGAGCCGCCGCCGTCGTTGGCGTGCGCGATCGGGACCATGCCGGAGGCGACCGCGGCCGCGCTGCCGCCGCTGGATCCCCCGGGCGTGCGCGACTGGTCCCACGGGTTGCGCGTCGGCCCGAAGCGCGCGGTCTCGGTGGTCGGCAGGATGCCCCACTCCGGCAGCGTGGTCGTGCCCACGACGATGAAGCCCGCCGCCTTGAGCCGCGCGACCACGTTGTGGTCGTAGGGCGCGAGGAAGTCGCCGACGAGGTTGGCGGCGAACGTCAGCCGCTTGCCGGCGACCGCGCGGTTGTTCTTGATGGCGATCGGCACGCCGGCGAACGGGCGCGGGTCGCCCGGGCCGATCTGGTCGGCCTCGGCCAGCGCGTCCTCGGCGAAGACGTCGACGAACGCGTTGAGCGTGGGGTTGAGCTCCGCGATCCGGTCCAGCGACGCCTGCACGAGCTCGCGGGCGGAGAGCTCGCCCGACCGCACGAGGGCGGCGAGCTCGTGGACGGGGCGGAACAGGAGATCGGCGCCGGCGGCGGTGGACATGGCGCCGACAGTAACGGCCGCGCCGACCCCGCGTGCCGGCGTAACCACATGACGCGGTACCATGGGGTTATGCCCGACCGCGACCTCCCCGAGGACCTCGTCCTCCCGCTCGCCACCGGCGAGCCGTGGTGGTACTGGTCGGGCGGGCGGCCCGCGGTCGACTTCGCCAACACGCGGCGGGAGCGCTGGCGCCGCGGCGTCGAGACGCTCGTCACGCCCGACGACCTCGCGACGTGGTTCGTGCGCGCCGGGGTCATGGACGCGCCCGCGCCGGTCACGCGCGCCGTGCTCGAGCAGGCGCGCGAGCTGCGCGAGGCGATCGACGCGCTCATGGTCGCGCAGATCGAGGGCCGGCCGCTGCCGACCGAGGCCATCACCTTGGTCGACGACTGGCTCGTCTTCGCCGGCGTGCGCCCGCAGCTCGTCCTCGACGACGACGCGACCCCCGGCGCCCGGCTCACCGAGCGCGCCGCCGCCGACTCCCCGCGCCGCGCGCTGGGGATGATCGCCCTCGACGCCGCCCAGATGCTCGGGACCGCTCAGCGCTCGCGGATCCGGATCTGCGCGTCGGAGACCTGCAGCGGCCGCTTCTTCGACCGCTCGCCGGCCGGCAAGCGCCGCTGGTGCTCGATGCGCACCTGCGGCAACGTCACGAAGGCCCGGCGGCACCGCGAGCGCCAGAAGGCCGGCGCGTAGTGCGCGCGCGCCTCAGCGGCGAGAACTACAAGTGGGTCGTGCTGTTCACCGGCGCGTTCGGCGCCGCGTCGTTCGCCATGCTGCGCATGGGCCTGCCGGCGCTGGGCCCGGCGCTGCGCGACGAGTTCGACCTGACGCTGACGCAGGTCGGGCTCGTCTTCTCCACCGTCGCGTTCGGCGTCTGCGTCGCGCTGCTGCCCTGGGGGATCCTCACCGACCGCGTCGGCGAGCGCCCGGTGATGGCCGGCGGCCTGACCGCGTTCGCGGTGGCCATCGGCATCACGGGGTTCTCCTCGTCCTACAGCGCGCTGCTGGTGGGGATGTTCCTGGCCGGCGCGATGGGCGCCAGCGCCACGGGCGCCTCGGGCCGCGCGGTCATGGGCTGGTTCTCGCGGGCCGAGCGCGGCACCGCGCTGGGCATCCGCCAGATGGCGCTGCCGCTGGGCGGCGCGATCGGCTCGCTCATCCTGCCGCGGCTGATCGGCGCCGGCGGGCTGGAGGCCGCGTTCCTGACGCTCAGCGGGGTCGCGCTCACCGCCGCGCTCGCCGCGCTGCTGCTCATGCGCGACGCGCCGGCGCCGCAGCTGACCCACGCCGAGTACACGCCCGACGTGGAGCAGCCCACGCACGACCCGCGCCAGTGGCGCCTCGGCGCCGCGTCCGGCCTGCTCGTCGTCGGGCAGTCGGCGTTGTTGGGGTTCATCGTCCTGTTCTTGGTCGACGCGCGCGGGCTGTCGACCGGCATCGCCGCTGCCGGCCTCGCGGCACTGCAGCTGCTGGGCGCGGTCGCGCGCATCCTCGCCGGCCGCCGCTCGGACCGCGAGGGGCTCCGCATCCCGCTCCTGCGCCGCATCGCCGCCGCCGACGGCGTCCTGCTCGGCGCGTGCGCGCTGCTGGCCGGCGGCCCGGGCGCGCTGTTGTACCCCATCCTGCTCACGGCCGGCGTCATCGCGATGTGCTGGAACGGCCTGGCCTTCACCGCCGCGGCCGAGATCGCCGGGCGCCACCGCGCCGGCACCGCGATGGGCCTGCAGAACACGGTGGTGTCGGTCGGCTCGACGCTCGCGCCGACCGGCTTCGGCGCGCTCGTGCACGCGGCGGGCTGGAGCGCGGCCTACGGCGCTGCGGCGGTCGGTCCCGTCGTGGCGTTGGCGCTGCTCGCGCCGCTGCAGCGCGACGAGGCGCGCCGCGCCGCCGACCGCGCCACGCGCGTCGCCGCCGGCGCGATCGCAAGGACTTCAACAAGCACAGCGACAGGAGCAAGCGCATGAGCAGCACGATCGACGGCGTGCAGTCAGGTCTGGAGGGCGTCGTCGCCTTCGCGACCGAGATCGCCGAGCCCGACAAGGAGGGCGGTGCTCTCCGGTACCGCGGCGTGGACATCGAGGATCTCGTCGGCACCGTCCCCTACGAGCGGGTCTGGGGTCTGCTCGTCGACGGCAGCTTCGCGCCCGGCCTCGCGCCGGCCGAGCAGCATCCGCTCACGATCCGCAGCGGCGACCCGCGCGTGGACGTGCAGGCGGCGATCGCCGCGCTGGCGCCGGAGTGGGGCCTGCAGCAGCTCATCGACATCTCCGACGAGCAGGCCCGCAACGACCTGGCCCGGGCGTCGGTCATGGCGCTGAGCTTCGTCGCGCAGAGCGCGCGCGGCCTCGGCAAGCCGTGGGTCCCGCAGGCCGAGATCGACCAGGGCTCCACGCTGGCCGAGCGCTTCCTGATCCGCTGGCGCGGCGAGGCGCATCCCGATCATGCGAAGGCCGTCGACGCCTACTGGATCTCCGCGGCCGAGCACGGCATGAACGCCTCGACCTTCACGGCGCGCGTCGTCGCGTCCACCGGCGCCGACGTCGCCGCCGCGCTGTCGAGCGCGGTCGGCGCCCTGTCGGGCCCGCTGCACGGCGGCGCGCCGTCGCGCGTGCTGAAGATGCTCGACGAGGTCGCGCAGCTCGGCGACGCCGACAAGTGGGTCAAGGCCGCGCTGGACCGCGGCGAGCGCCTCATGGGCTTCGGCCACCGCGTCTACCGCGCCGAGGATCCGCGGGCGCGCGTGCTGCGCCGCACCGCCAAGGACATCGGCTCGGCGCGCTTCGAGGTCGCCGAGGCGCTGGAGCAGGCCGCGCTGGCCGAGCTGAAGGCCCGCCGCCCGGACCGCGTCCTGGCGACCAACGTGGAGTTCTGGTCGGCGGTCGTGCTCGACACGGCCGAGGTCCCGCCGGAGCTGTTCACCTCCATGTTCACCTGTGCGCGCGTCGCCGGCTGGTCGGCGCACATCCTCGAGCAGAAGCGCGAGGCGCGGCTGATCCGGCCGACGGCGAAGTACGTCGGGCCGAGCCCGCGTCCGGTGTCGGACGTCCCGGGCGCGTAACGCCCCGGCGCGCTGAGGGCCGTTCAGCGGCGAAAGGGCCTTAAGCGCACCGGCGCCCCGGGAAGACCCGGGGCGCCGGCACCTGCGGAAGAGTCGCTGCTTGGCCTACGCGGTCACGAAGACCATGCTGCGAATGCGGCGGGTCGATGGTCCCAGCGCATGCGCATACCGTAATCGAATACGGTGTCGTGTGCAAATCGACACTCGTGTGTATCGATAAGCGGCCGTCAACGTGGCGCAATCCACTCCGGCGCCGTAATCCCGTCGGCGCCCGTCGCTCCCATAAGGTCGCCGGTTCGTGGAGCGAGGGGACGAGCGTCTGGGGTCGTTGTTGGCGGAGATCCGCCATCCCGTCCGGCTGCCCATCCTGCTCGCGCTCGCCGACGAGCACCTGAGCCCGTCGCAGCTCGCGGAGCGCCTCGACGCCCCGCTCGACACCGTCGTCTACGCCGTGCGGGCGCTGCATCGCTCCGGTCTGATCGAGCTCGTGCGCGTCGAGCCGGCCGGGGTGGGCGAGAACACGGTGCGCCGCGTCTACCGCTCGCTGCGCGACGACTGGCACCGCGTCGTCGAGGTGCTCGGCGAGTTCGTGCCGCCGTCGCGGCACAAGCCGTCGCCCTGACGGTCGCGCGCGCCTCTTGACATTCCGGTCAGTATCCGGATACCGTCCGGTATCTGATGGCTGCCTCCCCGACCACCGCGCCGCTTCCCCGCTTCGCCAGGCGCGCTCCGCTTCCGCCCAGCCCGCGCATGCCGCGCGCGCTGCAGACGATCGGCTGGCTGACCCGGCCGTTCCAGTTCGTCGAGCGCGCCCGCGCGCAGTACGGCGACATGTTCACCATGCACATCGCGCGCGACACGTTCGTCGTGCTGTCGGACCCCGCCGACGTCAAGCAGGTGTTCACCGGCGACCCCGCGATCTACCACGCGGGCGTCAGCAACATCATCTTGCTCCCGTTCCTGGGCAGCAAGTCGGTGCTGTTGCTCGACGGCGCTCAGCACCTCAGCCAGCGCCGGCTGCTGCTGCCGCCGTTCCACGGCGAGAAGATGCGCCGCCACGTCGACCTGATGGCCGAGATCGCCGAGCGCGAGGTGGCCTCGTGGCCGCGCGGCGTGCCGTTCAAGGCGCACCCGCACATGCAGAAGGTGACGCTCGAGGTGATCATGCGGATCGTCTTCGGCATCGACGAGGGGGACCCGCGCCTGGCCGAGCTGCGCACGCGCCTGCGCACCTTCCTGGAGTCGACGGCCAGCTCGCGCGAGCTGCGCAAGCTGCTGTTCTACGGGCCGGAGAAGGCGGACCGCAAGCGCATCTTCGCCCACGTCCTCGACCCGGTGGACGACATCATCGGCCGGGTCATCGCCGACCACCGCAAGCGCGACGACCTCGCCGAGCGCGACGACGTGCTGTCCATGCTGCTCCTCGCCCGCCACGAGGACGGCGCGCCGATGGACGACGTCGAGCTGCGCGACGAGCTCGTCACGCTCCTGGTCGCCGGCCATGAGACGACGGCGACCGCGCTGGCCTGGGCGCTGGAGCGCCTGACGCGCCACCCGGCGGCGCTGGAGCGCCTGACCGAGGAGGTCCGCGCCGGCGCCGGCGACGAGTATGTCGACGGGGTGATCCGCGAGACGCTGCGCCTGCGGCCGGTGATCCCGTTCGTCGGACGCAAGCTCAGCGAGCCGCAGACGATCGGCGGCTGGGACCTGCCGGCGGGCGTCCGCGTGGCGCCGAGCATCCACCTCGTGCACCGGCGGCCCGACATCTACCCGGACCCGGCCGCGTTCCGGCCCGAGCGCTGGCTCGGCGTGCGCCCCAATCCCTACACGTTCCTGCCGTTCGGCGGCGGCATCCGCCGCTGCCTGGGCGCCAGCTTCGCGGAGACCGAGATGCGCGCGGTCCTGGCCGCGATCGTCGGCCAGGTGCGCCTGCGGCCGGCCGTCCCGGAGTCCGAGCGCGTGGGCCGGCGGGTCATCACGCTCGTTCCGGGGCGCGGGGCTGAGATCATCGCCACGTGAGCAGTCAGGCCGAGCCGCAGCGCCTCACCCGCAAGCAGCGCCAGGAGCACACCCGCCGGTGCCTGCTGGAGTCCGCCGGCCGCGTCTTCGCGCGCCGGGGGCTGACGCAGGCGTCGGTGGACGAGGTCGCGGCCGACGCCGGGTTCACCAAGGGCGCGGTCTACGCGAACTTCGGCTCCAAGGAGGAGCTGTTCCTCCAGATGCTCGACGTGCGCTTCGCGCGCCGGCTGGTCGACATGGAGCGCGCGATGTCGACCGACGAGCCGCCGGAGATCCAGGCGCGGGCCGCGGGGCGCGACTTCGTCGAGTTCCTCGGCAGCGACCCCGACTGGAAGCGCCTGTTCTTCGAGGCGGCGCTGCACGCGTCGCGCGACGACGCGTTCCGGCTCAAGCTCCAGGAGCACTACGCGGGGATGCGGGCGCGGATGGCCGACCTGCTGCGCGCGCGGTCCGAGGCCGGCGGCTTCGACTCCGGCGTGCCGTTCGACCAGCTGGCGACGATGATCTTCGCGATGGCCAACGGGATCGGCTTCGAGCAGCTCGTCGAGCCCGACGCCGTGCCGGACGACCTGTTCTCCACCATGTTGGAGCTCTTCGCCCTGGGCGCCGCGGCGCGTCAGAGCAGCTCGACCTGAGCGCCGACGGCGATCCTGCCGTCGCCACGCGGTCGGGCGTTGATGCCGAAGAGGCCGCCGTGATGCCGGGTGAGCCACCGCAGGATGTTGGGGTCCTTAGCCGTCGTGTCCGGGTCGCGCGTGGGGATCACGCAGCGCACGCACGGGTGCAGGAGCTGGAGCTCGACCTCGCCGACGCGCAGCCGGCGGCCCTCCCAGGTCTCCTCCGCGTAGGCCGCGGCGTCGTCGAGCACGACGTGGATGTTGGTGCGGAACCGGCGCAGGTCGAGGTCGCGGCCGAGCTCGCCGGCGACGGCGTCGAGCGTCGCCTGGGTCGTGACGAGGATCGAGTTGCCGAGGTCCTGCATGAGCGACAGGTCGCGGCGCAGGGCGACCTCGCGGCCGAGGTCGTCGCTGAGCGCGCTCGGAAGCTCCGGGTCGTCCCAGGGGAACGCCGTTCCGTCGGGCGCGGTCACCGTCGGGAGCGGGATCCGCGCCGGCGTCATCGCCGCGCCCGGGACGCCGTCGTAGGTCGCGCGCCAGCGCAGCATCGCGGGCGCCTCGCGTGCCGTGAGGCGGCGCGGCGCGCCCTTGTGCGTGTCGTACAGCGCGTGCGCGCGGTCGCCGGCGATGCCGCGCGGGTCCAGGTTGAGCGCGTCGGCGTCCTCGCCGGCGAGCGACTTCACGGGCCAGCGGTGCAGCGAGGCGACGGATCCGACGGGCACCGCCGTATCGTAGGCGCCGCGTGCCCAAGCTCCTCGTGACCGGCGCCTCCGGCTACCTCGGCAGCGCCCTCGCGTCCCGCGCGCGGGACGCGGGATGGACGGTCGTCGGGACGGTCGGCGCGCGGCCCGGCGCCGCGCCCGCCGGGCTGGCCGACGTCGTCGCGCTCGACGTGCGCGACGACGCGGCGGTCGCGAGCGCGGTGCGCGCGGCCGCGCCGGACGTCGTGATCCACACCGCGTACGTCCAGGGCACCGACGCGCCGGCCGTCAACGCCGGCGGGACCGAGCACGTCGCGCGCGCGGCCGCGGACGCCGGCGTCCGCCTCGTCCACGTGTCCACCGACGCGATCTTCGACGGCCGGCTCCCGCGCCCGCTGGTCGAGGCCGACGCCCCGAGCCCGGTGACGGCCTACGGCGCGACCAAGGCGCAGGCCGAGGCGCACGTCGCGCGCCTGTGCCCGGACGCGGCGATCGTCCGGACCTCGCTGATCTACGGCGGGCCCGGGCACGATCCGGCCGCGCAGGAGCGGCCCGCGCTCGCCGTCGCCCGCGGCGAGCGGACCGACATGATGTTCTACACCGACGAGGTCCGCAGCCCGATCCAGGTCGACGACCTCGCGGCCGCGCTGCTGGAGGTCGCGACGACCGATTGGGCCGGACCGCTGCACGTCGGCGGGGCCGACCCGCTCAGCCGCCTGGACTTCGCGCGCCTGATCGTGACCGCCCGCGGCCACGACGCGAGCGCGCTGCGCGGCGTCGCGGCGCCGGTCGACCGGCCACGCTTCTGCCCACTGGACAGCAGTCGTGCGCGGGACCTCCTGCGCGTGCGCCTCCGCGGCGCGCGCGAGGTGCTCGGCGGCGCGTGAGCCGTCGCTGGGTCTCAGAGCGCGGTCACCCTGAGCGCGATCTGGGAGAGGTGACCTCTCCTGCTGGGAGAAGGTGTTCGGATCGAAGGCCGACCGCGGCCCCGACACCGCCGTCGCCGCCGAGGACCGCGCGAGCTCCGCGCGCACGAGCGCCTCGAAGCGCTCGCCGCGCGCCTCACCGTGGCGGCGTAGAGCGCCAGGTTGGTCCGCGCGCCCATCTGCGACGATGGGCGCATGGCCAACGACGGACCTGTGACGATCGACGCCGACGCGCTGCTCGGGACCCGAGCGGTGGAGGCTGGCGTGTCCGCGCTGGCGGGACGCAACCGCCACCACCTGGCCTCGATGGCGCCGGAGGAGCAGGTCGAGGCGGCCAACCACTGGCGCGAGCTGACGGTCGAGGTGCTGAGCGCCGCGCGCGAGGCGCTGACCGGCGCCGGCGGGATCCCGGAAGGCGCGGGCCGCGCCGTCATCGTCCTGGAGGACTCCGGCGGCGAGGAGGTCAACGTCCACGTGACGTTCGCGCCGCAGCTGGAGGAGATGCAGGACGGCTCCATCGCCGGAACGCCGGCGCAGCTGGCCGCGATGTCCCTGCTCGAGTCGATCGCGGGCGAGGCCGAGGACCACGGCCACGGCCACTCGCACGACGACGAGCACGGCCACGGCCACTCGCACGACTAGCGCCGGCCGCTAGCCGCGCGCTCAGCGCCAGCTCGGCACGTCGTCCGGGCGCTTCATCCGGAACAGCGCGTCCACCACCGTGTACTCGTCCGTGTAGCCGCAGCGCGCGATCGGGGCCAGCGCGGCGGTGTCGACCTGGCCGCGGTCGTCGATGAACGACTCGTCGAGGTGGACGCCCACGACCTGGCCGATCACGACGTGGCGGTTGGTCGCCGCGCCGTCGACGTCGACGAGCTCGAGCGTCTGCGTCACGCGGCATTCGAAGGCGACCGGCGACTCCGCCACGCGCGGGGTATCGACGATGCGCGACGGCGCCGTCGACAGCCCGGCGTGCGCGAACTCGCTCTCGCCGCGCGGCAGGGCGGCGGACGTCAGGTTCATCGCCTCGCTCAGCGCGTAGGTCGGCAGGTTCCACACGAACTCGCGGGTCGCGTGCGCGAACGTCGCGCTGTCCTTCATCCCGCTGCTGGAGAACATCACCATCGGCGGCCGGTCGCAGATCGCGTTGAAGAAGCTGTAGGGCGCGAGGTTCACCGCGCCGCCGCTCAGCGTCGAGACCCAGCCGATCGGCCGCGGCGCGACGAGCGCCTTGAAGGGGTCGTGGGGCAGCAGCTCGGTGTCGCGCGCACCCGGCTCGTAGAAGATCACGCGCCGAGTTCTACTCCCCTCGCAACGACGAAGGGCCCGGCGCGCGATGCGCCGGGCCCTCCGGTCCAACAGGCGTTCGCCGTGAGGCGATGCCTACATCATGCCGCCCATGCCGCCCATGTCGGGCATGCCGCCGCCGGCCCCATCCTTCTCCGGGATCTCGGCCACGATGGCCTCGGTCGTGAGGATGTTCTTGGCGATCGACGCCGCGTTCTGCAGCGCGGAGCGGGTGACCATGGCCGGGTCGATGACGCCCGCGGCGACGAGGTCGACGATCTCGCCGGTCGCGGCGTTCAGGCCGAAGCCCTTCTTGGCCTTGCGCACGTCAGCGACGACGACGGAGCCCTCGAGGCCCGCGTTCTCGGCGATCTGACGCAGCGGCTCCTCGAGCGAGCGCAGGATGATGCGCGCACCGGTGCGCTCGTCCTCGTCGGCGATGTTGTCGGCGTTGACGCCGGCCGACGCCTGCAGCAGCGCGACGCCGCCACCGGGGACGATGCCCTCTTCGAGCGCAGCGCGGGTCGCCTGGAGGGCGTCCTCGACGCGGTGCTTCTTCTCCTTCATCTCCGTCTCGGTGGCCGCGCCGACCTTCACGACGGCGACGCCGCCGGAGAGCTTGGCGAGGCGCTCCTGGAGCTTCTCACGGTCGAAGTCCGAGTCGGTGGACTCGATCTCCGACTTGATCTGGTTGATGCGGCCCTTGATGGCCTCGAGGTCGCCGGAGCCGTCCACGATCGTGGTGTTGTCCTTGGCGACGACGACGCGACGGGCGCGGCCGAGCTGCGAGAGCTGCGTGTTCTCGAGCTTGAGGCCCATCTCCTCGGTGATGACCTCGCCACCGGTGAGGATCGCGATGTCCTCAAGCATGCGCTTGCGGCGGTCGCCGAAGCCCGGCGCCTTGACCGCCACACCGGTGAAGGTGCCGCGCAGCTTGTTCACGACGAGCGTCGCGAGGGCCTCGCCCTCGACGTCCTCGGCGATGATCAGGATCGGACGGCCCGACTGGATGACCTGCTCCAGGACCGGCAGCACGTCGCGGACCGAGCCGATCTTCTGGTTGGCGATGAGGATGTAGGGATCCTCGAGGACGGCCTCCATGCGCTCCTGGTCGGTGACCATGTACGGGGAGACGTAGCCCTTGTCGAACTGCATGCCCTCGGTGAACTCGAGGTCCATGCCGAAGGTCTGGCCCTCTTCGACGTTGACGACGCCGTCCTTGCCGACCTTCTCGATCGCGTCGGCGATGACGTCGCCGATCTCCTCGTCGCCGGCCGAGATGGTGGCGACGCGGGCGATCTGCTCCTTGCCCTGGACGGGCTTGGACAGCTTGCGGATGTTGTCGACGATCTGGTTGACCGCGATCTCGATGCCCTTCTTCAGGCCGAGCGGGTTCGCACCAGCGGTGACGTTCTTCAGGCCGTTGCGGACGATGGCCTGGGCCAGGACCGTCGCGGTCGTCGTGCCGTCGCCGGCGACGTCGTTGGTCGCCGTGGCGACCTCGCGGACGAGCTGCGCGCCCTGGTTCTGGAAGACGTCCTCGACCTCGATCTCACGAGCGATGGTCACACCGTCGTTGGTGATCGTGGGAGCGCCGAACTTCTTGTCGAGGACGACGTAGCGACCCTTGGGGCCGAGCGTGACCTTGACGGCGTTGGCAACGGCGTCGACGCCGGCCTCGAGGGCCTGGCGTGCAGCCGCGTTGTACTTCAGTTCCTTGTGAGCCATGAAGGTCTCCTAGTTCTCGATCTTGGCGAGGACGTCCGACTCGCGCAGGACCAGGAAGTCCTCGCCGTCGAAGACGATCTCGGTGCCGCCGTACTTGCTGTACAGGACCGTGTCGCCGGCGGTGACGTCAAGCGGGATGCGCTTGTCGCCGTCTTCGTCAAAGCGACCGTCGCCGACAGCGACGACTTCGCCCTTCTGGGGCTTCTCCTTGGCCGTGTCAGGGAGGACCAGGCCGCTGGCCGTGGTCGCTTCCTCTTCGACTGCCCGCACGATCAAACGATCGCCGAGGGGCTTGAGCTTCATTCTGGTGACCTCCAGTGAGGTGACGGACTGCAGACAGTTCTGCGCGCGTATTTGGCACTCGAAGGGGGTGAGTGCCAGCGCACCTCGATGGTAGCGGGTCGGCCCGGTTGGTCAAGGCCCGGTTGGCACTCTTCACATCCGAGTGCCAAGCGATCGGCCATGTGTCGACGAAGGGGTCCCCAGCAGTGATGATCCGGGCCCGAACGGTCGATCTGGTGGGTATGGACCAGAAAGGCCTGCGTATCGGCCACATCGTCGCGCTGGCGGGTGCGCTGGGCGTGCTCTTGGCGCTGTGGCGGCCGTGGTACTCGGTGACGTTCCCGCCGCAGATCCGCGAGGCGTTCGGCACCTCGGGGCAACTCGGGCAGGATCCCGGCCTGCTCGGGCAGATGGCGCGCTCGCTCGCCGCGGCGCTGCCGGCGTCGATCGAGGCGTCGGGCTGGAAGGAGCTGCAGGGGGCCGACGTGGCGCTGTGCGTCGCCGCCGTCGCGGTCTGCGTGCTCGTGCTCGTCGCGGCGGACGCGTTCGGCGCTGCCGTCCGGATCGACCCGCACGCGTGCGGAAGCGCGATCGCGGCGCTCGGCGCCGCGACGCTGGCGATCGTCGGGCTGCACGTCGTCCACAAGCCGGGCGGCGCGGCGGCCGCCGACTACGTCCACGTGGAGCAGGGCGTCTGGATCGCGCTGGCCGGGGCGGGCGCGATGCTCGCCGGTGGGCTGATGGCCGCGGCGCGGCCGCAGGACGGCACGGAGCGCGCGAGCGCGTCGTCGGGCTTCGCCCGGCTGGACCCCGAGCTGCCGCCGGTCTTCGCGCCGGCGCCCGGGACGCCGGGCCACGGCTCGGTGCCGCCGCCGGGCGCGTAGCGCCGCTAGTCCGCCGGGTCGCCGCTGCGGGCCGCCGCCACGCGGCGCACCGCGTCGGCCAGCGCCTCGGCGTTGGCGGCCTTGCTCACGTGCCCGTCGGCGCCGGCGGAGCGCGCCTCGCCCGCGAGGTCCTCGTCCGGCATCCCGGACACGAGCAGGATCGCGGCGCCGGGCAGCGTGGCGCGCACGTGCTCCAGGACCTGCTCGGAGTGCTCGGGCTGGGGCAGCAGGCGGTCGAGGATCACCACGTCGGGGCGTGCGGCCGCGACCTCGGCGATCGCCTCGGCCGCGCTGCGGACCGCCCCGACGACCTCGATGTCGTCGTGGGCCTCCAGCCATGCGGCGGCCAGCGTGCCGAACCCGAGCGAGTCGTCGGCGATGTAGACGCGCAGCACGGAGGACCGACCGTGCGACCCGGGCGCGCTAGTTCTGCGCGCCGCCGATGCCCAGCCGGGCATCGGTGAACGACGGTGGGTGGACGATGATCTGCGAGAAGCGCACGACCGTGACGATGTCCTCCATCGTCACCTTCTTGCCGTAGATCTGCTCGAGGAAGTGGATCATCTCCTCGTGGCGCCGGAACTCGGGGTTGTCGTGCTCGATGTCCCGCGGCGTCAGGTCGCGGACGCGCTTGACCTCGACCTGGTCGATGACCGCGTCGAAGATCTTCTCGCGCGGCGAGTGCTGGTAGCCGATGGTCACCATCACCGCCTGGTTCTTCTTGTACTTGTGCGACTTGTCGCCGAGCCGGATCGTCGCGGTCTTGCGACCCCGCTTGAGCTGGTCGGCGAAGATCGTGGAGTAGAAGTTCAACACCTGCATCCGACGCCGGAGACTACCCGTCGGAGCTGATCCGCGACAGGGCGCGCGCCGCCATCTCCCGCTCGCCCTCATAGGTCAGGGCCTCGGCGGCCTCCGCGAGGGGCATCCAGCGGGCCACTTCGACCTCGTGATCGTGGTCCTCGACGTCGCCGCCCAGGTATGCGAAGAGGTAGAAGTCGACCTGCTTGGCGATGCGCTTGCCCTTGCGCATGTACCAGTAGCGCACGGCCCCGAGCTCGCCGCGCGGCTCGGCGTCGACGCCGGCCTCCTCGCGGACCTCCCTCGCCGCGGCCTGGACCGGCGTCTCGCCCGGGTCGACGTGGCCCTTGGGCAGCGCGAGGACCTTGGCGCCGTTGGCCGCGCGCCGCGTCGGCACGATGACCACGACGTCCTGTCCGCGCACGACCACGCCGCCGGCCGAGAACTCCGTGGGACGCTGGACCTCGGCCATCAGTAGACGTAGCGCTCCAGCGCGGAGGGCTCGTGGACCGTGACGCGGCCGCGGCCCTGCGTGACGACGCCGGCGCGCTCGAGCACGGCCAGGAAGCGCGACGCGGACTCGCGTGAGGAGCCCGCGAGCTGGGCGATGTCGGCCTGCGTGATCGTCACGAGGACGTCACGCTCGCCGGCACCCTCGGACTGCGCCTGGCGCACGAGCTGGCCGAGCACGCCGGCCACGCGCGACTGCACGGTCTGGAACGACTGGCGCGCCAGGCGCTCGTTGGCCTCGCGCAGGCGGCGGCCGAGGCCGATGACGAGCTTGACCGCGATGTCCGGGTGCTCGCGCAGCAGCCGGCGCATGTCCTGGCCGAGGATGCCGATCGCCTCGACGTCGTCGAGCGTCTCGATCGTGGCCGAGCGCTTCTCGTCGTCGAACATCGCCAGCTCGCCGAAGATGTCGCCGGGCCCGAAGTGCGCAAGCGTGATCGTGCGGCCGTCCACGTTCTCGCGCACGGCGCGGGCATGACCGCGGCCGACGACGTAGCACGTGTCGCTCGCGTCGCCCTCACGGAAGATCACCGAGCCGCCGGCGAAATGCCGCGGAACGGCGACATCGGCAACCCGCCCGAGATCGGCCGGCGCGAGCGCTTCGAAGACCGGCACCTGGGCCAGCAGCTCGACGCTCTGCGCACTGGAGGGCACGGCGACGAGTCTATGCGACATGTGTGACGGCTGGCGCACATTGGGCGCGCCGCGCCTCGCGCAGTCCTACGCCGAGCGGTCCAGGGCCGTCTCGCGGCGGTGGCGGCGGAGGCCGCGTGCGGCGAGGAGGGCGAGGAGGGCGAGGATCGCCAGCGGGGCCAGGATGGCGAGTGCGATCAGGGCCACGCCGCCGGCGACCTCCAGGACGCGGCCGGCGTCGTGGAGGGCGTCGCGAGGGGTCCAGGCGCCGCCTCCGTCGCCGCTGTCGGCCTGGCCCGTGCCCTGCACGTTCACCGCGACCGTCGCGAGGTCGGCGCGGCGGCGCTGGGCGTCGAGCGCGCCCTTGCGCTGCGCGATCTCGGAGCGGTTGTCGCGCAGCCGCGCCTTGAGGCTCGCGATCTGGCGGTCGGTCGTGGCGCGGCCGAGCGCGCGCAGCAGCGCCTGGCGCTCGGCGCGGGCGTCGGAGAGCTGGTCGGCGGCCGACGCGGTCTCGGCCGTGATGTCGGACGCCGACTGGTTCAGCGCGCCGACGTGCGCGAGCTTGGACAGGCCGGCGAGCGCGTCGTCGAGGTGCGCGGAGGGGATCCGCAGCGTGAACGAGGCCGTGCCGCCGTCGTCGCGCGTCGCGACGCTGGACTGCTGCACGTAGCCGCCGGCGGCCTGCGTCTCGCGCACGACGCCGTCCGCCGTGTCCTGGACGTCGCCGGGCGACGGGGTGAGCGTCAGCTCGGCGGCGCGCTGGACCTTGCGGTTCTGGGAGATCGACGGCAGCGGGACCGACGGCATGGGCGAGCCCTGTGGCGCCGTGCTCGACGTCTTGGTCTTCTGCGCCGCGGTCGTCGGCGCGGGGCTGGCCGCGCCGCCCGCGCTCGCCGACGAGTCGGCCGCGCTCGGCGCCACGAGCTCCGTCGTCGACTGCTCGGCCGGCGCCGACGACGCCGACGAGGACACGTCGTTGTCGGTCCCGCCGCCGCTCGAGGCGATCACCACGACCACCAGCGCCGCCGCCAGCGTCCCGCCGACCGACGGCACCAGCACCTGCGGCCGGCGCAGCCGGGCGTGCCAGGGCGACGGCGCGCGCCGGGCCGGCGTCTCGTCCTCGCGCGGGAAGCCCGCGTGGACGCGGGCGTCGAGCGACGCCAGGAACGCGGCGCTCGGCTCCGGCCGCGCGGCATCGACGTCGGCGACGAGGGCGACCAGGTCGGGGTCCGCGGTCGGCTCGCCGGCCAGCGCGGCCTCGAGCTCGCGCAGGCCGCGTTCGACCTCGGGATCGGGGAGCGCGTCACGACGGCGCATGGCAGGCCTTCCGGAGTCGGGTCACGGCGCGATGCACGCGCGTGCCGGCGTTGGCGACGGAGATGTTCAGGACCTTGGCGATCTCGGCGTTCGAGAGGCCGGCATGGAACTTGAGGGCGATCAGCTCGCGCTCGCGCGGGTCGAGCTGGGCGAGCGCGGTCCGGACGACCGCGCGGCGGACGGCGGCCTCGGCGGCGTCCTCGTCGGGCGCGCGCCCCGGATCGGCGTCCTCCGGATCGGTCAGGAGCGCCGCCGTGCGCTTGCGCCGGCGCAGCTCGTCCAGCGCCGCGTTGCGGGCGATCCCGAACAGCCACGCCCGCTGCGTCCCGCGCTTGGGGTCGAAGCCCGCCTGGCGCCGGTAGGCGCGCTCGAAGGTCTGCGCGGTGACGTCCTCCGCCCCTGCGCGGTCGCGGACCAGCGTCATGACGTAGGCGAAGACGTCCGAGGCGGTTTCGCGGTACAGCGCATCGAACCGGGCGGTCGTCGGTTCGGAAGTCGAGAGCTCCATGACTGTTCCCACACCGACACTACGGTCCAACGGCCGATCCATCACAGGGGCGGGTTGGCCTGGATACCCTCCGCTCGTGCGCACCTTGCTCGCCGCGATCGCCGGCCTCGCCCTCGCGGGGGCGTCCACGGCCACCGCCGCCGACAGCGGCCCGACGGTCGACAAGAGCCCGCTGCTGTGGGCGACCATCAACATCTGCGACACCACCAAGCACCCGGACACGATCGGGATCCGCGCCTCGATGCCCGGCTCGGGCAAGACGGGCGAGAAGATGTACATGCGCTTCCAGGTGCAGTACTTCCGCGCCTCGACGAAGAAGTGGGCCCCGGCCGACGCGACCGTCGACTCCGGCTTCCAGTCCGTCGGCTCGGCGAAGTTCCGCCGCCGCGAGTCGGGCTGGAACTTCTCGATCACCCCGCCGCCGCAGGGCCAGACCTACCGCCTCCGCGGCCTCGTGTCCTACGAGTGGCGCGTCGGCAAGAAGGTCGTCCGCAAGGCACAGAAGCGCACGCACTCCGGGCACAAGGGCACCTTCGGCGCGGACCCGAAGACGTTCTCCGCGGCCGAGTGCACGATCAAGCCGTAGCGCTCGATCAGGCCGGCAGCGGGTCGAACAGGCGTGGGTCGTTGGTGATCACGCCGGTCACGCCCATGCGCTCGAAGCGGCGGATGCGCTGGGCGTCGTCGACGGTCCAGACGTAGAGCTCGCCGCCGGCGCGGCGGACCGCGCGGACGAAGTGCGGCGTGACGAGCGAGAAGTGCGACATCACGGCGTCGATCTCGCCGGCGCGCATCGCGCGGGTCACCGCGCGGGGGACCGTGCGGCGCAGGATCTGCACCGTGGCCAGCGCGAGCGGCTTGGTCGCCGGGTTCGCGAGGTAGTTGCGCTTGACCTTGGGGACCGACCAGCCGATTCGGATCGCGTCGCTGGCGCGGCGCAGGACCGGGAGCGACACGACCTCCATGGTGGAGATGAGCGTCCGGTCCTCCATGCCGCGCTCGCGCAGCGCCGCGATCACGCGGTCCTCGTAGCCGTGGGTCTTGAGGTCCACGTCGATCTCGACGCCGGCGAACGCCTGGCTGCTCAGGTGGTCCAGGCCCTCCTCGAGCGTCAGCGGCGTGCGCTTGCCGGCGTCCTTGAAGTCGTGGGCGAGGATGAGCGCGCCGGAGCCGTCCGGGTGCTCGGGCAGGACGTCGAACTCGACCATGTCGCAGCCGTGCGTGAGCGCGGCGTCGAAGCTGGCCAGCGTGTTGCCGGGCGCGATGTGGTCGGCGCCCTTGTGGCCGATGCGGCGCGGGCGGGGCATGTCGGTCATCTCTGGCATCCGGGACACCAGTATGTCGTCCGGTTGTCGTCACCCTGCCCGCGGGCGGCGACCGCCGCTCCGCAGCGCGGGCAGGGGCGACCGGCGTTGTTGTAGATGTTGCGATGGCGCGCCTGGTTGCCGTCGCGGGCCGACTCGCGCATCCGCGGCCTGAGCTCGTCGAGGATGCGCCCGACCTCCTCGTCGCCGACGTCGCGCGCGGCGCGCCACGGGTCGACCTGCGCCAGCCAGCAGCCCTCGGCCTTCCAGAGGTTCCCGATGCCCGCGACGATGCGCTGGTCCAGCAGCGCGTCGCCGATGCCGCGCGTCGGGTCGTCCTCGCGCAGGCGCTTGAGCACGACCGCGCGGTCGAAGTCCTCGGCGACGATGTCCGGCCCGAGCAGCGCGAGCCGGCGGTCGAAGCGACGCCGCGTCTCGGTCAGCAGCTCCAGCACCGGGCCGTCGAACTGGATCACGCTGTCGTCGCCCTTGGTGATGACCAGCCAGGCGCGCCGCGGCGAGCGCGCCCAGCGCGCGCCCTCGGGATGGACCCGCCACGCGCCGGTCATCCGCAGGTGCGAGTGGATCGTCAGGTCGTCGCCGAAGCGCAGGAACAGGTGCTTGCCGTGGGCAGTGACCGCGGTGACGGCGCGCCCCTCGAGCCGCTGCGCCCAGCGCTCGCGGCCGACGCCGCCCCGCCCGCCCCGCGGCGTCCGGATCGCGTCCGGCACCTGGCCCTCCAGGACCGGCCGGATCCGGTTGGCGGCGTAGTGGATGGTGTCGCCCTCGGGCATGCGTCTTCGAGGGTACGGTGGGGACGTGCACGCCGATCTCGCCGCGCTGGTGGGCGCCGACCACGTCGCCGACGACGTGGCTCTGGGCGACGCCTCCGGGCTGTCGGGCGTCGCGCGTGCGCTGGTCACGCCGGGCAGCGCGGCGGAGGTCGCCGCGGTGGTCGCCTGGTGCTACGCGCGGGACGTGGCGATGATCCCGGTCGGCGGGCGCAGCGGGTACTCGGGCGGGATCGTCCCGGTGCCGGACGCCGGCGCCGGGGATGTCATAGCCATTGCCTTGGACCGCCTGGACCGCGTCCGGTCGTTCGATCCGCTGCGCTGGCGCATGGAGGCCGAGGCGGGTGTGACGACGGCGACGATCGCGCGCCGCGCGCGGGAGAGCGGCCTGCTGTTCCCGCCCGACCCGGGCGCCGCCGAGCAGTCCCAGCTGGGCGGGAACCTGGCGACGAACGCCGGCGGGCCGCACGCCTTCAAGTACGGGGTGACGGGCCGGTGGGTCACCGGCGTGGAGGCCGTGATCGCGCCCGGCGAGCTGGTGGCCTTCGGCGGGCCGGTGCGCAAGGACGTCGCGGGCCTGGACCTACGCGCGCTGCTGATCGGCTCCGAGGGGACGCTCGGGATCATCACCAGCGCGTGGCTGGCGCTGGTGCCGGCGCCGGCCGAGACGTTCGTGGTCGCCGCCGCATACGCCAGCGTGCGCGCGGGGTGCGACGCGGTCGACGCGGTGCTGGGCAGCGGCGTCGTGCCGGCGGCCGTCGAGTACCTGGACGGCCGCTGCATCGCCGCCGCGCCGCCGCCGTTCCTCCCGGACGCCGACGGCGCCGAGCTGCTGGTCGTCTGCGAGGCCGAGTCGGCGCGCGATCGCGACGAGCTGCTGGAGGCCCTGGGCACGGGCGCCGTCGCCCCGCCGCCGGCCGAGGTCTGGCGCTGGCGCGAGGGCGTCTCCATCGCCGTGCGCGCGGCGCGCGGCGAGAAGCTGTCCGAGGACGTCGCGGTCCCGGGCGAGCGGCTGGCCGACGCGATCGAGGGCACGATCGCCATCGGCGCCCGCCACGGCCTGGAGGGCTGCTCGTGGGGGCATGCGGGCGACGGCAACCTGCACGCGACGTTCCTGCTCGACCCCGGCGACGCGGAGATGCGTGCGCGGGCCGACGCCGCCGCGAGCGAGCTCTTCGACCTGGCCCGCGCGCTCGGCGGTACCGCGAGCGGCGAGCACGGGATCGGGCTCCTGAAGGGCGGGCAGCTGTCGCGGCAGTGGGCGCCGGCGGCGGTCGAGGCGGCGCGCGCGGTCAAGCGCGCGCTGGATCCCAAAGGGCTGTTCAACCCGGGCAAGAAGGAGCCGTAGGCGCGTGCCGGATGTCGTCGTCGGTGGTGGTGTCGCCTGCGCGCTAGGCGCGCGCCCAACTCGGGGCGGGCAGCACCGCGATCAGCGCGGAGTTGACGGCGACCACGATCCCGAGCACCGCGCCCGCCACGGGCGCACCCGCGGCGACCAGCGCGACCGCCGCGCCGCCGAGGACCAGCGCCTGGGTGCCGAGCCGGACGGCGTCCGGTGCCGCGATCCGGGCCTTCGGTGCGGCGAACAGTCCCCAGAGGACCATCGCCGCGACCGGCAGCGCCAGCCCGGGGACCGGGCCGCCGACGTGCCAGCCCCAGACGCCGAGGGCGGCGAACGCCGCCAGCTCGACGACGAAGCGGAGCGTGAGGTTCAGGCCGGAGAGCGCGGTGAACATAGATCGCAATATGACTAAGAGTCTTAGTTTTGTCAAGCGCTCAAGGTGAGCTTCCGCGGCCCTGCGCGGAAGCCGACCTCGATGAGCAGCGCCTCCAGGTCGGAGCCGACCACCGCTTCGCCATCCACCCGCTCCAGCGACAGCTTGTGCCGGCGGTCGCCGGTCACGAAGGCGGTGAGCGCCTCGAGCGCCGGGATCAGCCGCGGGTCGTTGCGCTCCACCAGCACCTGCAGGCCGCGGCCGCCGCGCTCGACGTAGAGGACCGGCTCGGCGCCGGCGAGGACGACGTAGGCGCCCTGCGCGCGCGCCGGCTTCGCGCGTCCGGAACTCGCCCCTGAGTCGTCGGTCCCGGCGCGGCCGCCGGTGGCGGGTTCCGCAGAGTCACGGCGCTTCGGCCACGGCAGCGCTGCGCCGAAGGGCTGCGCCGGATCGGTCGCGGCGAGCACGACCGGCGGCGTCTCCTCGGCGCGGTCGGCCTGCGTGCGCAGCCGCTCGACCGCGCCCGGGAGCGCGAACTGCGCGCCGCCCAGGCCCTCGACGAAGTAGCCGCGCCGGCAGACGCCGAGCGTCTCCAGCGTCGACAGCGAGTCGTACAGCGACGAGAACCCGCCGGGCACGCCCTCGGCCAGGACGTGCTCGCGCGTCACGATCCCGTAGCGCTCCAGCATCAGCTCGGCGATCGTGCGCCTGCGGACCCCGTCCCCACCCGCCCCGACGGCCTCGGCGCCGAAGATCGACGTCGTCAGCGCCCAGCGACCCTGGACCTGGGCGGCCGCGCCGGTCCCGCGGCGCGAGCCGAAGCGGGTCCCCGCGCGCGTGCCGCGCCGGCCCGCGAGCGACGCCTTCTGCGCCCGCGCCAGCGTCAGCCGCGGCGCGCGCAGCGGCGCGAACGCGTCGTTGGTCACCTCGCCCGCCCAGACGAGGTCCCACAGCGCGTCCTGGATCTCCTCCGGCGCGGCCGGCACCTGGGCGAGGAAGTCGGTGAAGAAGCACGGCGACTGCGCCAGCCGCTCGCGCAGCAGGTCGTGCGTCTCGCCCTCGGGCCGCTCGACGCCGCCGCGGGGCGGGTGGGCCGGATTCCCCAGCGCTGCGGCGTCCTCGCGGAAGTACAGCGCGACGCGCCCGGAGTTGCGGCCCAGCGCGCCCGCGCCGACCCATACGACTTCGCCCGCGGCGCACAGCTGGTCCAGCCAGACCGGCGAGTACGCGCCGACGCGGCGCGGCAGCACGTCGCGCTCCCACACGTCGGCGGGCAGCGCCAGCCCCTGCAAGGGCACCAACATCTCGCGCAGCCGGTCGATCCCGGCGCCGGCGGCCGGATGCCGGTCCACGCCCATCCACGAGGGCAGGAAGGCGGCCAGCGCCCGCTGGTCGGTCGCCTCGATCTCCTTGCGCAGCACGGCCAGCGACGCGCGCCGGATGCGGCGCAGGACGTCGGTGTCGCACCACTCGCGCTCGGTGCCGCCGGGGCGTAGCTCGCCGCGGACGAGCCCGCCGGCGGTCTCCAGCGCGGCCAGCGCGCTCGACGGGTCGACGCCGTAGCGCTCGCGCAGGTCGGCCGTCGTGAACGGCCCGTGCGTCCGGGCGTAGCGCGCGAACAGCCGCTCGGTCGGCTTATCCACCGACTCGAGGAAGGCGGCGGGCAGGCCGCCCGGCGGGACGGCGCCGAACGCGTCGCGGTACAGGCCCGCGTCGTCGGCCGCGATCCAGCGCTCCTCGCCGCCGACGCGCAGCCGCACCGCGCGCCGCTCGTCGATCAAGGACGACAACAACGCGTCGCTGTCGAGCGCGGCCAGGACGCGGGCCCGGACCTCGGCGGCGCTCAGGTCGCCGACGCGGCGCAGGACGTCGGCGAGCGCGTCGCCATCGGCGGCCTGCGTGCGTACGGACCGGTGCTGGAGGTCGGCCTCGACGAGGTCCAGCGCGTCGGCGTCGATGAGGTCGCGCAGCTCCTCCTGGCCGAGCAGCTCGCGCAGGAGGTCGCGGTCCAGCGACAGCGCCGCGGCGCGCCGCTCCGCGTTGGGCGTGTCGCCCTCGTACATGTAGGTCGCGACGTAGTCGAACAACAACGACGACGCGAACGGCGACGCCGTGCGGGTCTCGACCTCGACCAGCGACAGCTCGCGCGAGTGCAGCCCGGAGAGCAGCTCGGTCAGGCCCGGGACATCGAGGACGTCGCGCAGGCACTCGCGGTAGGTCTCCAAGATGATGGGGAAGTCGCCGTACTGCTTGGCGACCTCCAGCAGCGACTGCGCCTTGAGGCGCTGCTGCCACAGCGGCGTTCGCTTGCCCGGGTAGGCGCGCGGGATCAGCAGCGCGCGGCCGGCGTTCTCGCGGAAGCGCGCGCCGAACAGCGCGGACGAGCCCAGCTCCGCGACGACCTGGTCCTCGATGTCCTCCGGGTCGAGCATCACCAGGTCGGCGCCGGGCGGCTCGTCGGCGTCGGGGAGGTGGACGATGATCCCGTCGTCGGACCAGATCGCGTCGGACTCCAGGCCGTGCTCGTCGCGGATCTTGGCGCTCAGCGCCAGCGCCCACGCGGCGTGCACGCGCCCGCCGTACGGGCTGAGGACGCACAGGCGCCAGTCGCCGATCTCGTCGCGGAAGCGCTCGACCACGATCGTGCGGTCCGACGGGATCACCCGCGTCGCCTCCTGCTGCTCGCGCAGGAAGTCCACCAGGTTGCGCGCGGCCAGCGGGTCGAGGTCGTAGTCGGCCTCGAGCAGCTCCGGCGTCTGGTCGACGGCCCAGCGCGAGAACTCGCCGATCGCGCGGCCCAGCTCCTTGGGCCGGCCGACCGAGTCGCCCTTCCAGAACGGGACGGCGCCCGGGACGCCCGGCGCCGGCGAGACGACCACGCGGTCGCGCTGGATCTCCTCGATGCGCCACGACGACGCGCCGAGCAGGAACGTCTGGCCCGGTCGCGCCTCGTAGACCATCTCCTCGTCGAGCTCGCCGACGCGGCGGCCGTCGGGCAGGACGACCGCGAACAGGCCGCGGTCGGGGATCGTGCCCGCGTTGGTGATCGCCAGCTGGCGCGCGCCCTTGCGCGGGCGGACCGTGCCGGCGACTCGATCCCACACGACGCGCGGGCGGAGCTCGCCGAACTCCTGTGACGGGTAGCGGCCGTCGAGCATGTCGAGGACGTTCTCGAAGACCGGCCGCGACAGCTCGGCGTAGGTGTAGGTCTTGGTGACCAGGGCGTACAGGTCGTCGACCAGGAGGGTCGCGCCCTCCTCGTCGCTCTCCACGCCGGCGGCGATCGCGACGATCTGCTGGCAGAGGACGTCGAGCGGGTTGCGGGGGACGACCGTCGGCTCGATCTTGCCCTCGCGCATGAGCTTGACGACGACGGCGCATTCCAGCAGGTCGGCGCGGAACTTCGGGAAGATCCGTCCCTTGGAGACGTCGCCGACGCTGTGGCCGGCGCGGCCGATGCGCTGCAGGCCGCGCGAGACCGACTTGGGGGACTCGACCTGCAGCACCAGGTCGACGGCGCCCATGTCGATGCCGAGCTCCAGCGACGACGTCGCGACCAGGCACGGCAGCTGGCCGGCCTTCAGCTGCTCCTCGACGACGAGGCGCTCCTCGCGCGCCAGCGACCCGTGATGGGCGCGCGCGATCTCGGCCTCGGCCAGCTCGTTGAGGCGCAGCGCCAGGCGCTCGGCACCGCGCCGGTTGTTGACGAAGATGATCGTCGAGCGGTGCGCCTGGACCAGCTCGAGCAACTGCGGGTACATGGCGGGCCAGATCGACTTGCGCGTCGCCTCGCTGCCGCCCACCCCGGGCTCCAGCGGGTCCAGCGGCGCGGACTGCTCGGGCTCGACCATCGACTCGACCGGCACCTGGATCTTCAGGTCCAGCGGCTTGCGCACGCCGGCGTCGACGATCCGGCAGGTCCGCTGCGGGCCGACCATGAAGCGGCCGACCTCCTCGAGCGGGTTCTGGGTCGCCGACAGCCCGATGCGCTGCGGGTCGCGGCCGTGCTCGGCCTGCACGAGCGCGCTGAGCCGCTCCAGCGTCAGCGCCATGTGCGCGCCGCGCTTGGTCGACGCGACCGCGTGGATCTCGTCGACGATCACGGCCTCGACGTCGCGCAGCACGTCGCGCGCCTGCGAGGTCAACATGAGGTACAACGACTCGGGCGTCGTGATGAGGACGTCCGGCGGCGTGCGTCGCATCTGGGCCCGCTCCTTCTGCGGCGTGTCGCCGGTCCGGATCCCGACCTTCAGGTGTGCGCCGATGCCGATCAGCGGCGCCTGCAGGTTGCGCTCGACGTCGTAGGACAGCGCCTTGAGCGGCGAGACGTAGACGACGCGCACGCCGGTGCCGTCCTCGCGCGGCGTGTTGGCGAGGCGGTCCAGCGACCACAGGAAGGCGGCGAGCGTCTTGCCCGAGCCGGTCGGCGCGGAGATCAGGACGTGCTCACCGGTCGCGATCGCCGGCCACGCCTGCTCCTGCACCGCGGTCGGGCCCGCGAACGCCCGCGCGAACCAATCCTGCGTCTGGAGGTTGAAGGCTTCGAGCGAAGACACGGACCCCTCAGGGTACGGCCGTCGGCCAAGCCCTCAGCGCCAGCTCGGCCACGTTGCGCAGCTCGTCGACGCCGGCGCCGTCGCGTGCCCGCGCCGACATGCCGTTGAGCACCGAGCCGTAGAACGCGGCGAGCGTGGCGACGTCGGTCCCGGCGGGCAGCTCGCCGGCGTCGACGCCGCGCTGCAGCCGGTCGCGCAGCGCGCCGTCGGAGCGGGCGCGCTCGTCGCCCAGCAGCGGCTCGGAGAGGATGAAGCAGCCCTGCGGCGTGTCGTCGCGGGTGTACTCGGTCGCCGCGACGCGCAGCATCCGCTCGACGGCGCCGCGCGCCGTGTCGGCGGCCAGGCCCTGGCGGACCGGCGCGCCCGCGTCGCTCTGGTAGCGCGCGACCGCCTCGTCGAAGAGGCGGCGCTTGTCGCCGAACGCCGCGTAGAGGCTCGGCGGCGCGATCCCCATCGCCCGCGTCAGGTCGCTGATCGACGTCTGCTCGTAGCCTTGGGCCCAGAACGCGCGCATCGCCTGCTCCAGGGCGGCGTCGCGGTCGAAGCTGCGGGGGCGGGCCATGGCCTGAATTCTATAGCGCGCGATACAGAACGTGCTAGCGTCCGCGCCCCCGTTCTGTATCGATCGCTACACCAAAGGTAGGTCTCCCCATGTCGAGGTCCCTCGCAGGCAAGGTCGCGCTGGTCACCGGCGGCTCGCGCGGCATCGGCCGCGCGATCGCGCAGCGCCTCGCGGCCGACGGCGCGCTCGTCGCCGTGCACTACGGCCGGCAGGCCGAGGCGGCGGCCGCGGTCGTCGCCGCGATCGAGGCCGACGGCGGGCAGGCCTTCGCGCTCGGCCAGCCGCTGGGCGTGGCCGGCGACGTCGCCGGGCTCTTCGGCCAGCTCGACGCCGTGATGGCGCGCCGGACCGGCTCGACGCGGCTCGACATCCTCGTCAACAACGCCGGCGTCGCCACCCACGCCGACCTCGCCGGGACGACGTCGGAGCTGTTCGACGAGCACTTCGCGATCAACGCCCGCGCGCCGTTCTTCATCACGCAGGCCGCGGCCGAGCGGATGGACGCGGGCGGCCGGGTCATCACGATCGGCACCGGCCTGACCAAGCAGGTCAAGCCCGAGCTCGTCGCCTACGCGATGTCGAAGGCGGCGATCGACGTGATGTCCCAGACGCTGGCCAAGGAGCTGGCGCCGCGCGGCATCACCGTCAACGTCGTCGCGCCCGGCGTGGTCGACACGGACATGAACGCCGGCTGGCTGCGCGGCGACGACGCGGCGCGCGCGCACGCCGAGGGCATGTCGCCGTTCGGGCGGCTGACCGAGCCGGAGGACGTCGCGAGCGTCGTCGCCTTCGCCGCGTCCGACGACGCCCGGTTCGTGACCGGGCAGTTCCTCGACGCGACGGGCGGCGCGGTGCTGTAGCCGCTAGTCGATCACGAAGCCGAGCGTGATCTGGCGGACGCGGTCGTGGCTGAGCCGGAAGGTGGTGACGCGCTGGCCGGCCAGCAGCCGGCCGACGGTGCAGGAGCGCAGCGTGCGCGGTCCGGTGCAGGTGACGTGCGCGACGCCGCGCTTGACCGCGCGCTCGGAGGAGCCGACGCCGACGCCGCTCTTCGTCTTCTGGCGGCGGTCGGTCGTCGTCACGTCGAAGACCGTGCCGTCGGCGGTGGCCGAGAGGTAGACCTTGGTCTTGCCGTAGTCCATGACGCGGATCGGGCGGGTGGGTCCGAGTCCGTCCTTGACCGACCGCATGGACTTGGGCCGGCCGAGGACGTGGCGGACGCCCGTCTCGCTCATCAGCAGGTGGACGCCGGCGACCTCGGCCTGCGGGACGATCACGCCAGGCCCGCCACGTCGCGCGCGGTGGTGAACACGTCGTCCATCATCGCCTCGGTCAGAACGCCGGTGAAGGTGTTCTGCTGGGACGGGTGGTAGGTGCCCAGAAGCGCCCAGCCACCGTCCTCCCGGTCGTCGTCGTACCAGAGCGCGCCGTGGCCGAACTTCGGCTTGGGCCGCGGCGGCGCATGGCCGAGCGCGGCGCGCAGCCGCAGCGCGGCGTCCCAGGCGAACGCGCCGAGGCAGACGACGACGCGCACGTCGCTCACGTGCTCCAGCTCGGCGACCGTCCACGGCAGGCACGCGTCGCGCTCGTCGGGCGTCGGCTTGTTGGCCGGCGGCGCGCAGCGCACGGCGGCGGTGATCCAGGCGTCCGTGAGCTGGAGGCCGTCGTCGCGCGCGACGCTCGTCGGCTTGTTGGCGAAGCCGGTGCGGTGCAACGAGGCGAAGAGGAAGTCGCCGCTGCGGTCGCCGGTGAAGACGCGCCCGGTGCGGTTGGCGCCGTGGGCGGCGGGCGCGAGCCCGAGGATCAGGACGCGGGCGCGCGGGTCGCCGAAGCCCGGGATCGGGCGGCCCCAGTAGGTGTCGTCCTTGAACGAGGCGCGCTTCTCGCGCGCGACCTGCTCGCGCCAGTCGACCAGGCGCGGACAGCGCCGGCACCGCGTGACCTCCGCCTCCAGGGCGGCGAGGCCGGGGTCCGCGTGGCGGCGGCTCATCCCGCCTGCTGCAGGATCCTGGGAAGCCTCTCGCTGAGCGTGTCGGCGACCATCAGCGGCTCTGCTCGAGGATTCCGAGCATGAGGCGGTCGATCACGGGCTCGAGCTCGCGGATGTCGCCGGGGTTGCCGGTGCGCAGCTGGCGCGAGGCGAGCTCGACGATCGCGCCGACGCACGCGAACGCGTCGTCGCGCGAGGCGAAGCGCGGCGCGCCGTACTTCGGCGCCGTGCGCTCGTTGTCGCGGTAGATGGCGTCGGCGAACGCGTCGAGGATCGCGTCGCGGCGCTCGGTCGCGCGCGGGCCGGCGCCGATGATCTCGACCAGGAGCGTCTGCGCCGCGTCGGGCCAGTCGGCGAGCGTGCGCAGGAACGCGCGCGTGCCGTTGGCGAGGTGCGTCGGGTAGTCCTCGGTCTGCTCGTCGGCGGCGAGCGCCATCTGGCGCATGCACTCGGTGGCGGCCTCGTCGAACAGCGCGAGGATCGCCTCCTCCTTGTTGGCGAAGTGCTCGTAGAACGTCGCCTTCGACATCCCGGCCTCGCGGCTGATCGCCTCCGCGGTGGCGTCGGCGAAGCCGCGCTTGGCGAAGACCGTGGCCGCCGCCTCGAACAGCCGGCGGCGCTGCACCGTCAGCCGGACCTCCAGCGGCGGCGCGTGACGACCTCGCGGAACGACGGTGGGAACGGTGGTGCGGGATGCGTCGGAGTCGGCCATGCGTCGCTGAATCCTAGGCGGCAGGGCAGGAGGTACGCTCCAGCACGATGGCCGCCACCACCCGCCTCGCCGCGTTGCTCTGCCTCAGCGCGCTTACCCTGACCGCCTGCGGGCAGACCGACGACGACTCGTCATCGGACTTCAAAGGCGACCAGAAGGCGGTCGCGCAGACCGTCGAAGACCTCCAGAAGGCCAGCAAGAAGCGCGACGAGACCAAGATCTGCGCGGACCTCCTGGCCCCCGCGCTGGTGACCAAGATCAAGACCGCCTCCAAGGGCACCTGCGAGAAGGTCCTCAAGGACGCGCTGCGCGACGTCGACTCATGGGAGCTCGACGTCAAGAAGGTCGCGATCGACGGCACCTCCGCGACCGCGACCGTCCAGTCCGACACCGGCAAGGACAACCGCACCGACACCTTGACCCTCGTCAAGGTCGACAACACCTGGAAGATCTCCGAGCTGGGCTCGGCGGCTTCCTAGCCCCGGCGGCGGCGCCCGCCAAAGACGCTCGCGCCGCCGGCTGAAGGCCGCTAGCCCAGCGACCGCCCGTAGTGGCGCTCGTAGTACTCGCGGAACTCGCCGGAGCGGATCGGCTCCCACCACCAGGCGTTGTCGCGGTACCAGGCGACGGTCTTCTCGAGGCCGTCCTCGAAGCGGACCTGGGCCGACCAGCCGAGGGCGCGGGACTTCTCGGAGCCGAGCGAGTAACGGCGGTCGTGGCCGGGGCGGTCCGTGACGTACTCGATCAAGGACTCGTCCTTGCCCGTGTGCTTCAGGATGCCCTTGACGACCTCGATGTTGGTGGACTCGTCCGGGCCGCCGACGTTGTAGACCTCGCCGGGGTTGCCGTGGGCCAGGATGTGAGAGATCCCGCGGCCGAAGTCCTCGACGTAGAGCCAGTTGCGGACGTTCAGCCCGTCGCCGTAGACCGGGAGCTTGTCGTCGTGCAGCGCGTTGAGCACCATCAACGGGATCAGCTTCTCGGGGTACTGGTAGGGCCCGTAGTTGTTGGAGCCGCGGGCGATCACGGTCTCCAGCCCGTAGGTGTGGAAGTAGGACTGGACGAGCAGGTCGCCGCCGGCCTTCGACGCGCTGTAGGGCGACGACGGGACGATCGGCGACTCCTCCGTGAACGAGCCCTCCTCGATCGACCCGTACACCTCGTCGGTCGAGATCTGCACGTAGCGCTTGACCTCGCGCTCGCGCGCGGCCTCCAGCAGGACCAGCGAGCCGCGGACGTTCGTGTCGACGAACGCGTCCGGGCCGCTGATCGAGCGGTCGACGTGCGTCTCGGCCGCGAAGTTGACGATCGCGTCGACGCCGTCGCCCAGCGCCTCGGCGACCTTCTCGGGGTTCTGGATCTCCCCGTGCACGAGCGTCACCGCGTCGCCGAGGTCCTGGAGGCTCTCGGGCCGGCCGGCGTAGGTCAGCGCGTCGAGGACGACGACCTGGTCGCCCTCGTCCTGCACGCGCTGGCGCACGAAGTTCGAGCCGATGAACCCGGCCCCGCCACAGACGAGCAGCTTCACGATGCCTTCTCCCTCTCGTTCAGGTACTGCGCGACGCCGTCCTGCCACGGCGGCAGCCGCGGGGTCTCGTCGCGCTCGCTGGCCAGCACGCTCCACGCCGGCCGCGGCGCGGGGCGTTGGAACTGCGCGGCCGTGGTCTCGTTCACGCGCGCGGTCACGCCCGCGGCGCGGTACAGCTCCACCGTCAGCGCGTGCCAGGAGCACTGGCCGCCGCCCGCGGTGTGGAAGACGCCGGTCGCGTCGCTCGCCGCGAGGTCGAGCAGCGCCGGTGACAGGTGGCCCGCGAACGTCGGCGAGCCGATCTGGTCGGTGACGACGCTGACCTCGTCGCGCGTCCGCGCCGCGTCCAACATGGTGTTCAGGAAGTTCTTGCCGCCGACGCCGAACAGCCACGCGGTGCGCGCGATGGCGTAGTCGTCGTTGTGGCCGATGACGGCCTGCTCGCCGGCGAGCTTCGTGCGGCCGTAGGCGCCGAGCGGCGACGTCGGGTCGGACTCGACGTACGGGCGGCCGGTGAGCGTGCCGTCGAAGACGTAGTCGGTGGAGACCGCGACGATGCGCGCGCCGAGCATCGCGGCGGCGGCCGCCACGTTGGCCGACGCGTCGGCGTTGACGGCCAGCGCCGCGGCCTCGTTGGCCTCGGCGCCGTCGACGTCGACGAACGCGGCGCAGTGGACCACCGCGTCCGGGCCGGCCTGCTCGACGAGGTCCTGCGCGACGGCGGCGTCGGTGAGGTCGCCGTCGGGCAGGTCGATGCCGACGACGTCCCAGCCCCGCGCGCGAGCATCTTCGACAACTCGATGGCCGAGCATGCCGGCCGCGCCTGTGACGAGCAGCCGCAAGACCTACAGGATCCCGATGTCGCTGTTGTCGCCCACCATGAACTTGTACGCCTTGGGCTGGCCCTCGCTGCGCGCGATGTGCACGTTGCGCCCCAGCAGCGAGGCCTCCATGCGGCCGTTCAGGCCCCTGACCGACGAGCCCGCCAGCAGGATCGAGTGCTCGACCTCGGCGCCCTCGACCGCGCAGCCGTCGCCGATCGCGGTGTAGGGCCCGATGTAGCAGTCGGTCAGCGTCGTGCCGGCGCCGATGATCGCGGGCCCGCGGACGGTCGCGCGGGTGAGCTTCGCGCCGGCCTCGACGACCACGCGGCCCTCCACGTTGGAGTCGATCAGCTCGCCGTCGATGCGGTGCTCCATGCGATCGAGGATCAGCCGGTTGGCCTCCAACATGTCGTCCAGCCGGCCGGTGTCCTTCCACCAGCCCTGCACGATGTGCGGCTCGACGCGCCGGCCGCTGTCGACCAGGTGCTGGATCGCGTCGGTGATCTCCAGCTCGCCGCGCGGGCTGGGCTCGATCGCGCGCGCCGCGTCGTGGATCAAGGGCTTGAACATGTAGACGCCGACGAGCGCGAGGTTCGTCTTCGGCTCCGGCGGCTTCTCGGCCAGCGCGACGACGCGCTCGCCGTCGAGCTCGGCGACGCCGTAGTGCTCGGGGTCCGGGACCGGCGTCAGGAGGATCAGCGCGTCGGGCTCGCCCGACCTGAACTTGTCGACGAGGTCGTCGATCCCGCCCTGCAGCAGGTTGTCGCCCAGGTACATGACGAACGGCGAGTCGCCCAGGAACGGCTCGGCGGTCAGGACCGCGTGGGCCAGGCCCGCAGGCTCGTCCTGCAGGATGTAGGTGATCTTGACGCCGAACTGCGACCCGTCGCCGGCGACCTCCTTGATCTCCTCGCCCGTCTCCGGCGCGATGATGATCCCGATCTCCTCGATCCCGGCCTTGGCCATCGCGTCGATGCCGTAGAACAGCACCGGCCGGTTGGCCACCGGCACGAGCTGCTTGGCGGAGGTGTGGGTGATGGGACGCAGGCGCGTGCCCTTGCCCCCGGACAGGATCAGGCCCTTGAGCGGCTTCATCAGTAGACGTTCCCCAGCTTGCGGTGGTCCCAGGTCGCGCGCTTGCGCTCGACGAACTCCAGGCCGACGCGCTTGGCGGCCTGGGCCTTGACCATGTCCCGGACCTCGGGCGCGACCTCGCCGTCGGCGTTGCCGCCGTAGCGCGCGAAGATCTCGAGCCCGAGGTCGGTGACGAAGTCGGTGTCGCGGTGGATCGTGACCTCGGTCTCGAGCATCACGCCGCGCAGCAGGTGGTACTGGTCCTGGCCGGCCTCGACCTGGAGGGTCGCGCGCGCGTCGCGCTCCAGGTTGCGCGTCTTCTGCGCCTTGGCGAAGGTCCAGGCCCACAGGCGGCCGTCGCGCACCACGTACCAGAGCGGCATGAGGTGCGGCCACCCGCTCGGGCCCAACGTGGCGCACGTCATCACGCGCTCCGCGTCGAGGAACGCGAGGACCTCGGCCTCGTCCATCGTGATCTGGCTGCGTCGGCTCACCGGCGGAGGAGGCTAACGAGCCAGCGCGCGCTTGGCCTGCCCGGTCGGCCAGACCCTTGCCAATGCGGCCAGCACTGAGCGGACGGCTAGCGAACCGCGAGCCGCACGCGGTCGACCGCGGCGCGCACGGCCTCGCGCGCCTCCGGCGGGGAGACGACGGCGGCGTCGCCGGCCTCGGCCAGGACCTCGCGCACGAGCCAGTCGGTGCCCTTGTAGGGCAGCTCGACGACGACCGAGCCGTCGGTCAGCTCCTGCGCGACGCGGCGCTGCTCGCGCGACCAGCGGGCGCGGTCGGGGGAGATCCAGACGCGGGCGACGCGGCTGGCCTCGACCTCGCCGGTGCGCGGCCAGCCGTCGACGTCGGCCGCCGGGTCGACCTCGGGGCGCGGCGTGAACGTCTCGTCGAGCACCGCGGCGTTCTTGACGCGGTCCAGGCGGAAGTGGCGGACGGCCTCGCGCTGGGGGTCGAACGACGCGACGTACCAACCCTCGCGGCCGTTGATCAGCGCGTAGGGCTCGATCACGCGCTCGGTGAACTGGTCCTCGTTGGCCTTGTAGTACTCCAGGCGCAGGAGCTTGGACGCGACGATCGCGTTGGAGACGACGCGGGCGATCCCGGAGTCGTCGCCCGTGCCGGAGGCGACCTGGAGGCCCTGCTCCATCGGGTCGGCGCCGAGCGCCTTGACGATCTTGGTGCGGGCGGAGGTCAGCGCGCCCTCCGGCAGGTGGTCGCCGATCAGGTCGATCGCGGCGATCAGGGCCTTGGCCTCGACGGGCAGCAGGCGCGCGGGGCGGGCGAAGTTGTCGCTGTAGGGCTCGGGGTCGACCTCGATCGTCCCGTCGTCGCGGATCTCCGCGTACAGGACGTAGGAGCCGCCGCCGAAGTTCACGACGTTGAGGACGGCGACGTCCTCGCGCAGCTCGGCCTCGGACACCTGGAGCGCGTCGGTCACGTCGCCGATGCGCAACAGCTCGCTGGCGCGGCCGGCCTGGATGAGGATCGACGCGAGCGTCACGAGGCGCGCGAAGCGCTCCGGGCGGATCGCGGTCTCGCGCCGGGAGGCGGCGGTCGGCTCCGGCACGGCCTCCTCGGCGGGCGCGGCGGGCGTCGCGGCGGGCAGCTCGAGCGTGTCGCCGGCGTGGAGGTCGTGCAGGCGCTCGACGCGCTCGGCGACCTCGGCGACCAGATCGTCGGGGCCCTGGATCCGGGCGTGCTCGCCGAGGCGCAGCGCCCAGGCGGCGAGCTGGCGGACCGACGCGTAGTAGGTCGAGAAGACGATGTCGCCCTCGCCGGGGCCGCTCTCGGCCGGTCGGACGTCGCCGTAGCGGCCGAAGTGGCGCTCGACCTGCCAGGCGATCCGCTCGGAGATCCAGACGTCGGCCTGGCCGAGCGGCTCCCCGAACTGCCAGTCGGCGCGGCCGGCGTAGGCGCGCGGGTCGAAGTCGGTGGGGCGCTTGAAGTCGTGCTCGGCCTTGGTCGCGTAGGCGACCTTGCCGCGGATGCGGCTCAGGCGGAAGACGCGGATCGCGTCGCGCTCGTGCGAGCGGCCGAGGAGGTAGAACTGGCCGCCCTGGAACAGCAGGTGGTACGGGTCGACCTTGCGGGCGCCGACCGTGTCGCGCTCCATGGTGTAGTAGTCGAACGTGATCGTCTTGTTGCGGAAGATCGCGGTCTCGATCTTGGCGAGGCGCTGCGAGAGGTCGTGGCCGCCGGCGCTGGCGGTGACGCCGAGCGCGATCGACCCCTGATCGGGCGAGTTGAGCGGGCTGGGCCGCCCCCAGGAGATCTGCTGCAGCGCCAGGCGCAGCGGCTCGGCGTAGGCGAACTCGCCGTCCAGGAGCGTGAGCGCGAACTGGAGGGAGGCCAGCTCCTCGTCGGTGAACGCGATCGCGGGGAGGTGGAAGTTCTCCGGCCGCAGCGAGTAGTTCTCCTGCTCGGCCACGCCGTCGGCGGGCTTCTCGACCGTGAGCTGGATGCCCAGGGACTCCAGCTCGGCGCGATCGGCGTAGAACCGGCGGGCGAAGGCGTCCTCGTTCATGCCGCTGTAGCCCTCGACGTCACGCCGGATCTCCAGCGCGGTGACCGGGCGACGCTCCGCCATGAGATACGAGATGAGCGAGAGCTGACGGATGAGCTTCTCGGTGTCCTTCGCCATATACCGACGACGATACGGCCCCTGAGCGCGTCGCGGGCCGTTCGTTGCAGAACTCGCCGCGCTCTTTCCGCAGATTCGGTGCGAGGACGAAGAGTGGCGTCAGAGGTGCCATACCGCGGAAATGCCGTGTACGGTTCGGCCTTCATGACCAAGCTCGTCATCGTCGACGACCACGAGGCGCTGCGCGAGGGACTGGTGGCCCTGCTTCAGCACGGCGGCCTGGAAGTCGTGGGCGCGGCGGGCAACGTCGCCGCCGGCGTCGACCTCGTAGACCACGCGGAGCCCGACGTCGCCATCGTCGACATCCAGCTGCCGGACGGCTCGGGCATCGACCTGACCCGGGAGCTCCTGGCGCGCCGGCCGGACCTGGGGGTGATCCTCTACACGGGGGACTCCGACGCCGAGCTGCTGTACGACGGGCTCGACTCCGGCGCCCGCGGCTACGCGCTGAAGGCCGGCTCGATGGACGAGCTGATGGCCGCGATCGAGCGCGTCGCGAACGGCGGGTCCTACGTGGACCCTCGCCTGGACCGGATCCTGCTGTCGCCGCGGGCGACCGCGCACGTCCCGCAGCTGTCGCCGCGCGAGCGCGAGATCATGCACCTGATGGCCGAGGGCATGACCGCCGAGGCGATCGGCGACAAGATCAGCGTGTCGGTCGAGACCGTGCGCACCCACGTGCGCAACGTGATCCGCAAGCTCCAGGCGCGCAACCGCGTCCACGCGATCGCGATCGCGCTGGAGCGGGGCGAGATCGCCCTCGACTCCACGCGCGACGAGCGATGACGCCGCCGCCACCGGCGGGCCAGCCCTGGCCATCCGATCCTCACGAGCGCCTGGCGAGGCTCGTCCACGACCTCCGCACGCCGTTGACGATCGTGCAGGGCTTCGCCGAGCTGCTGGACCGCGGCGTGACCTCCCTCGACGACGAGCGCCGCTCGGAGTACCTCGGCCGCATCGCGGCCGCCGGACGGGAGATGAAGGAGATCCTGGACGAGGAGCGGGAAGACCGCTTGTCGTCCGAGCTCTGACGGCGGGCCGGCGCCGCCACCCGCCTCGCACCGGTCGTGAGGTGCCGTCGGCGACCCCGCCGGCGCCGGTCCTTCCGCGTGCGCGGCGGCTACGCCGCCTGCGACCGGCGGTCTTCGGCGGTGATCGGTGTCGCGGACGTGCCGGCGGACCCGAAGTAGGCGCCGGCGCCGATGGCGCGGTCGAAGGTGGACCAGGCGGAGCCGGGTGGAAGGGACTTCTCGAGGCGGTCGAAGGAGCCGAGGCGGCCGCCGAGGTTGTCGATCATGTGGACCAGCGTCGCCTCGCGGGTGCAGGGGACGACGGGGGAGCCGTGCTCGAGGGAGCCGTGGTGGCTCAGGATGATGTGCAGGACCGACTGGGCGAGGTCGGTCGGGAAGCCGGGGAGGTCCTCGATCAACCGTCGCACCCGGTAGTAGCCGAGCGGGATCTCGCCCTGGAGGCGGCCGTCGTCGGTCATGTCGATCGGCGCGTCGACGGTGTAGGCCTCCAACTTGCCGATGTCGTGCAACAACGCGCCGGTGACGGCGACGTCGTGGTCGATGCCCGGGAAGACCTGGGAGGCGCCGTGGACGGCCTGGGCGACCGTGAGGCAATGCTCCAGCAACCCGTGCAGGTAGGCCTGGTGGTACTTCTTCGCGGCGGGCGCGATGCGGTACATCGCCCAGGTCTCGGAGCCTTCGCCGAAGAAGGCATCCAACAACCGACGCAAGTGCGGGTCCTGCACGGTGGCGAGCAGCTCGCGGAACTGCGTCTCCATCGCGTCGATGTCCTGCGGCGGCCCGTCCTGGAGGATCGACGGGTCGAACGTGCCGTCGACGGCGGGCTTCAGCGCCAGGATCGCGATCTGCGCGCCCCAGCGCTGGTCGACCTCGTAGCGGCCGACGACGTGCACCGGCGAGCCCGCGCGGCACAGCTCCAGGGCATGCGGGAGCTCCTCCCAGACGATGGCCGGGACGCCGCCCGTGCGGTCGCCGAGAACCAACTTGAGGTACTCGCTGCCGTCGTGACGCGGCCGCCGAGCGGCCTCGCGGACCAGCAGCACCTGGTCGAGGTCGGAGCCGTGCTGGAGGTCACGAACGAGCACGGCGGCAAGGTGACACGGGCAGCGGACGGACACCCGCGCACGCCGCAGAGTTGTTGCAAAGTCGGCGGCGATTGTGGAACAATCGACGGATGTCCCGCCTGCAAGTCCTCCTGGCCGCGCTCTGCTTCGGGACCACCGGCACCGCGCAAGCACTCGGGCCGGACGGCACCTCGCCGGTGACGGTCGGCGCCGCCCGGATCGCGGTCGGCGCCGCGCTGCTGCTCGCCGTGCAGTGGCTGGCCGGGCGCCGTGCGGCGTCGCGCCGTCGGGGTGTGGCGAGGGCCGGGGGACGCGCGCGCCGGGGTGGTGCGGCGACGAGCGGAGGGGCGTGGCCCCGCGGGCCCGTGATCCTCGGCGCGCTCGGCGTCGCCGGCTACCAGCTCTGCTTCTTCGCCGCCGTCAAGGACACCGGCGTCGCCGTCGGGACGGTCGTCGCCCTCGGCTCCGCCCCCGCGCTGGCTGGCCTCGGCGGGTACCTCGTCGACCAGCACCGACCGCAACCCGCTTGGGCCATGGCGACGGCGCTGGCCTGCGCCGGCGTCGCGCTCCTCGCCCTCAGCGGCGGCAGCGGCGGCGACGTCAGCGCCCCCGGCGTCGCCCTCGCGGTCGGCGCCGGCGCCTCCTACGCGATCTTCACCCTCGCCTCCAAGCGCCTCCTCGACCAAGGCCACCATGTCGAACCCGTCATGGCCCGCCTCTTCGGCTTCGGCGCGCTCCTCCTCGCACCCGTGCTCGTGCTCGGCGACACGAGCTGGGTCACCACCACCAGCGGCGCCACGCTGGCCCTCTGGCTCGGCGCCGTCCCCACCGCGTTGGCCTACATCCTGTTCGCCTCCGGCCTGCGCCACCTCCCCGCCAACGAGGTCGCGACGCTCACGCTCGCCGAGCCGGTCACCGCCGCGCTGCTCGGCGCGATCGTCCTCGGCGAGCGCCCCGGACCCGCCGCCGTCGCCGGCATCGTCATCATCCTGGCCGGCCTCGCGGTCCTCGCGGCGCCGCGACGCAGGCGCCCAGCTCACCCCCAAGCCACCGCACCCCTGGAGATCCCCGCATGACCGCCGGCGACCGGGTCGCCGCCCAGATCCGCGAGCGCATCCTCGACGGCCAGCTCCCGGCCGGCCAGCGCCTCGTCGAAGGCGACCTCTCCGAGACCTGCCACGCCGCCCGCCACACCGTCCGGGCCGCGCTCAAGGCGCTGCAGACCGAGGGCCTGGTCGAGATCGTCCCCAACCGCGGCGCGCGCGTCGCCGGCCTGGACGCCGACGCGATCGTGGCGCTCTACGAGCTCAGAGCCGCGCTCGAGGTCGAGGCCGCCCACCTCGCGCTCGCCAAGAACGGCGACCGCCTCCCGCCCTCCGTCCACGAGGCGGCCGAGGTCCTCGCCCGCGCGTGCCGGAGGGCCCGTCCCTCCTGGCCTACCGTCTCCCGCGCCCACGCCGACCTCCACACCGCGATCGTCCGCGGCGCGCGCTCGCCCCGCATCGAGGCCGTGCACGACCAGCTCACCGCCCAGACGCGCCTGTTCCTCCTGCTCGTCCGCCCGCACTACACCTTCGCCCGGCTCGCCGAGGAGCACCTGGAGCTGCTCGCCGACCTGGAGCGCCACGGCCCGGACGTCCTGCGCCGGCACCTGCGCGGCTCGGCCGGCGCCCTGGTCGACGGCGTGCTCCGCCACGCCCAGTAGTGGTTGCGGTGCGAACGTCCGGGTAGTTGACTCGGACATCATGAGCGTGCAGCCCGACTCCCCGCCCGACCCGCATCGCTGGTGGACGCTCGGCGCCGTCTGCGTCGCCACGTTCATGTTGTTGCTGGACGTGACGATCGTCAACGTCGCGCTGCCCGACATCCAGCGCGACCTCGACTCGTCCTTCCAGGACCTCCAGTGGGTCGTCGACGCGTACGCCTTGACGCTCGCCGCGTTCCTGCTGACGGCCGGCTCGCTCGCCGACCGCGTCGGGCGCAAGCGCGTCTTCGTCGCCGGCCTCGTGCTCTTCACGATCGCCTCGCTGCTCTGCGGGCTGAGCAAGAGCCCCACCACGCTGAACCTGGCGCGCGCGCTGCAGGGCGTCGGCGGCGCCGCGATGTTCGCCACCTCGCTCGCGCTCCTGGCCTCCGCCTTCACCGGCCGCGAGCGCGGCACCGCGCTGGGCATCTGGGGCGCGACGACCGGCGCCTCGGTCGCCGTGGGCCCGCTCGTCGGCGGCGTGCTGACCGAGCACGTCAGCTGGCAGTCGATCTTCTTCGTCAACCTCCCGATCGGCCTCGCCGCGATCGCCGTGACGCTGCGGCTGGTCACCGAGTCCCGGTCGCCGGACCCCGACCCGATCGACTGGGCCGGCCTGGTGACGTTCTCCACCGGCCTGTTCGCGCTCGTCTTCGCGCTCGTGCGCGGCAACAGCGAGGGCTGGAGCAGCGGTCAGATCGTCGGGCTGCTGGTCGCGGCCGCCGTCCTGCTGATCGCGTTCGTGGTGATCGAGTCGCGCCGGCGACGCCCGATGCTGGACCTGAGCCTCTTCCGCAAGCCCACCTTCGTCGGCGTCTCGATCGTCGCCTTCGCCCTGTCGGCCTCGATCTTCGCGATGTTCCTGTACTTGACGTTGTTCATGCAGAACATCCTCGGCTACAGCCCGCTGGAGGCCGGCCTGCGGTTCCTGCCGATCACCGTCGTGTCGTTCTTCTGCGCCGCGCTGTCGGGCAACCTCACCGAGCGCGTGCCCGTCCGCCTGCTGCTGGGCGCCGGCCTGGGCCTGATCGGCATCGGGTTGCTGCTGATGTCCGGGCTGGACGCCGACTCCGAGTGGACCGCGCTGCTGCCCGGCTTCCTGCTCGCCGGCGCCGGCGTCGGCCTCACCAACCCGGCCATCGCCTCGACCGCGGTCGGCGTCGTCGACCCGCGCCGCGCCGGCATGGCCAGCGGCGTGAACTCCACGTTCCGCCAGGTGGGGATCGCCACCGGGATCGCGGGCCTCGGCGCGATCTTCCAGTCGACGGTCAGCAGCAAGATCCTCGACGCCATGCGCGACAGCGGCGCGCAGCGCCCGCCCGGCGCCAAGCTCCCGCCGTCCGAGGCGCTGGCCCAGGGCGACCCGCGCGTGCTCGGCCCGCTGCACGACCAGTTCGTCACGGGCTGGACCTCGGCGCTGAACGAGATCCTCGTCATCGCCGGCGTCGTCGCGCTGGTCGGTGCCGTCCTCGCGCTGATCCTCGTGCGCAGCCAGGACTTCGTCGCGCACGGCGCGCCCGCGCCCGCGACCCCGCAGCCGGAGCCCGCCGCCCGCTAGATGCGCGAGCCGCTCGTCGAGCACGACCTCACGCTCGGGGGTGTCCGGACCCGCGCGCTGGAGCTGGAAGGCGACGGCCCGCCGCTGGTCCTGCTGCACGGCTTCGCCGACAGCGCGGACACGTGGCGCCGCGCGCTGGACCTCCTGGCCCGGCGCGGCCGCCGCGCGCTCGCGGTCGACCTCCCGGGCTACGGCCGGGCCGACCCGCTGGAGGTCGACGGCTCCGTGTTGGACCAGTACCGCGCGTTCGCCCGCGCTGCGGTCGTCTACGCCAGCGAGCAGAGCGCCGCCGGCGCCGACGTCGTCCTCGCCGGCAACTCGCTCGGCGGCGCCGTCGCGCTGCGCGTCGCCGAGGACGACGACCTGCCGCTGGCCGGGATCGTCCCCGTCGCGCCCGCGGGGCTCGACATGCCGCGCTGGTTCGCCCTGATCGAGCGCGACCCGTTCGTCCGCGGCCTGCTCGCCGCGCCCGTGCCGCTGCCGGCGCCGCTGGTCCGGACCGTCGTCGGGCAGGCCTACCGCACGCTCGCCTTCGCCAAGCCCCGCGCCGCGGCGGCCGAGGTGGTCGCCGCCTTCACCGAGCACCACCGCTCCCGCGCGGCCGTCGCGCAGATCCTCGCCAACGGGCGCCGCCTCCTGCCCGAGCTCACGCTGGAGAGCTTCCGCCTCGCCGACGTCACGGTCCCCGTCCTGCTGATCTGGGGCGATCGCGACCGCATGGTCGCCCACAGCGGCGCGCGCCACGTCATCGACGCGCTGCCCGACACGACCTACGTGCTGCTCGACGGCGTCGGGCACTGCCCGCAGGTCGAGGCGCCCGAGCGGTTCGTCGCAGCGCTCGAAGACTTCACGATGCGCCACACTCCCTCGTCGACGTGATCGCGCCGATCCCCACGCCCGACCAGGTCGCCCACGCGGCCGCCAACGCCTTCGACCTGTTCGTGCGGGGCGGCGTCGCCGACCTGCGCCGCACGCCGGCGACGGTCATCGACGAGGCGCCGCAGGGGACCGTCTACCGCTACTTGAGCGGCGAGGAGCGCACGCGCCACCTGCCGGTCCTGCTCGTCCCGCCGCTCGCCGCGCCGACGATCTGCTTCGACCTGCGCCGCGGCTGCTCGATGGCCGAGCATCTCCTAGGCCTTGGTCACCCGACCTACCTGGTGGACTACGGCAGCATCGCCTTCTCCGACCGCGACCTCGGCCTGGAGCACTGGGTCCAGGACGTCTTGCCGCGCGCGATTGCGCAGGTCAGCGCCGACGCCGGCGGCCAGCCCGTGCAGGTCGTCGGCTGGTGCCTGGGCGGGATCATGTCGCTGCTCGCGCTCGCCGCGCGGCCGGACCTGCCGGTCAACTCGATCGCCGCCGTCGCGAGCCCGTTCGACTTCGCGCAGCTGCGGCTGTTCGCGCCGATCCGCGGCGTGGCGAACATCACCAACGGCATCTTCGCCACCGCGGTCTACCGCGCACTCGGCGGCGCTCCGGCGCCGATCGTCAAGCGCGCGTTCCAGCTCTCGACGCTCGACAAGTACCTCACCAAGCCGGTCGCGATCGCCACCAACCTGCACGACCGCGACTTCCTGGCCCAGATCGAGGCCGTCGACCACTTCATCGACAACATGCACGCCTACCCCGGGCGGACCATGGGCCAGCTCTACCACCAGTTCTTCCGGGTCAACGACCTGGCCGACGGGCGGCTGGCGCTCGGCGACCACGACATCGACCTCGCCGACGTGCGCGTGCCGGTCCTCACGATCGCCGGCAAGGCCGACACGCTGGCGCCGCCCGCGGCGGTCCATCACGTCGCCCAGCTGCTCACCGGCGCGCCCGAGGTCCAGTGCAAGACCGGCTCGGGCGGGCACCTCGGCGTGCTCACCGGCCGCCGCGCGCAGGCGACGACGTGGCGCTGGATCGACGAGTTCTTCGCGCGCAACGAAGGTGCGGCGGAGCCGGCCAGCCCGCGCCGCCGCAGGCGCCGCGCGGCCGCGTAGGCGCGAGAACGAGCCTCTGGGCGAGTTCTTGCAGGGCGAACCGGCGCCCCCTGGGTGGCGGTTGGCCCCGCTACCCTGCGCGGCCTCATGTCGCGCGCTCGTGTCCTCTTCTTCCTGCTCGTCGCCCTGCTGGCGGCCGCCGTTCCCACCGTCGCCTCCGCCGCCAAGAAGCAGCAGAAGGACCCGACCAACGTCCCCGCCGGCGTCACCGCCGGAGGCGTCGACCTCTCGGGCCTGACGCTCGTCGACGCGCAGGCGCGGCTGGAGGGCGCGATCGGCCCGAAGGTCAACGCGGACCTGATCCTCGGCGCCGCCGGCAAGCCGTGGACCCTGAAGCCCGCGACCGACGCCAAGCTGACCTTCGACGCGCTGACGACCGCCAAGCGCGCGATCCGCGCCAAGGCGCCGGGCGACGTCGGGCTCAAGCTCTCGCACTCCAAGCTGTCGGTGCGCGCGTGGGTCGCCGGGGTCGCCGCGAAGGTCGCCAAGGCGCCGCGCAACGCGACCGTCAAGATCACGCTGACCCACATCTACCGCAAGCGCGCCGCGCACGGCCGGGCCCTGGATCAGAAGGCCGTCGCCGGCCAGATCGACGCCGCGCTGGACGACGGCGTCACCGCGCCGCGCACGCTGCACAGCAAGCTGCTGAAGACCTCGCCGAAGGTCAACATCAACGACCTGGCCAAGGTGTACGGGACGGTCGTCACGGTGGACAAGGCGCACTTCAAGCTGCGCCTGTTCAAGGGCCTGAAGTTCAAGAAGGCCTACGGCGTCGCCGTCGGCCAGCCGGCCTACCCGACGCCGTCCGGCCTGTTCCACATCGCCGACAAGCAGGTCGACCCGGTGTGGTCGGTGCCGAACTCGCCGTGGGCCGGCGAGCTGCAGGGCACGACGGTCGACGGCGGCTCCGCGGCCAACCCGCTGAAGGCCCGCTGGATGGGCATCATCAACGGCGTCGGCATCCACGGCACCGGCGAGGACTACTCGATCGGCTCCGCCGCGTCGCACGGCTGCATCCGCATGCACGTCGCCGACGTCAAGGACCTGTACCCGCGCGTCCCGGTCGGGGCGCCCGTGCTCATCAAGTAGCGGTCGAGGCGAGGTCAAAGCTGCGCCTTGATGTCCGATAGGAGATCAAGGCCTGGCGACCTCCCGCCGCCACGGCTAGCGTCGCCGGCATGTCTCAGACGACACCCGTCGCCGCGCCCGCGCCAGAGCCCTCGTCCGGCGGCCAGGGCATGCACACCGAGCTCAAGCTCGTCGACGCCGCCGCGTTCTCGGTCGGCCTGATCGGCCCGGTCGGCGCGATCGCGCTGCTCGGGACGGGCGCGGCCGGCATCATCGGCCGCGGCGTCACGCTGGCGTTCATCTTCGCGGTGATCGGCGTCGCGCTCGTGGCCTACGCGTTCGTCAAGCTCGCCCAGCACATCGCGCACACGGGCTCGGTCTACGCCCTCGTCGGCGTGACGCTCGGCCCGCGGGCCGGCTTCCTCGCCGGGTGGGCGCTGCTCGGCGCCTACGTCGCGATCGGCTGCGGCTCGACGATCGAGATCGGCTACTTCGGCGGCCAGTTCCTCGACGACGTCGGCATCCTGCACACGACCGAGTGGGTGTGGATCGCGCTGGCCGGGCTGGCCGGCGTCTGCGCCCTGGCCTTCAACGAGATCCGGCTCATCACGCGCTCGCTGCTGGCCTCCGAGGTGCTCGGCGCGATCCTCGTGACGATCCTCAGCGTCGTCATCTTCGCCAAGCTGATCTTCTCCCACGGCCCGCAGGGCCAGACGTTCAACATGCACTTCCTGCAGCTGCCGACCGGTGCGGACATCGGCACGATCGCCAGCGCGGCGGTCTACGGCTTCCTGGCCTTCGCGGGCTTCGAGGGCGCGGCGGCGCTGGGCGAGGAGACGGCGAGCCCGAAGACCGAGATCCCGCGCGCGATCAAGGTCGCGGTCGTGGTCGTCGGCGCGTTCTACCTGCTGACCGCCGCGTCGCAGTCGCTCGGCTACGGGACCGACGCGCACGGCGTCACGGCCTTCGTCGACGGCTCGCCGTTCAACGACCTCGGCCAGGGCTACATCGGCAAGGTGTACGCCGACGTCCTGGTCGGCATGGCGACGATCTCGCTGCTGGCGATCTCGCTCGGCACGGCCAGCGGCGCGGCGCGCATCCTGTACGCCTTGACCCGCGACGCGACCGGCGCGCACGGCGGGCTGGTCAAGCTCTCGCGCCACGGGCAGCCGGCGCGGGCGCTGGCGGTCGTGCTCGTGGTCATCGGCCTGGGCGTCGTCGGCCAGCGGATCGCGGGCTCGACGGTGCTCGACGCCACGTTCTACGCGCTGACGCTCGGCACCATCTCGTTGTTGGTGGCCTACGTCCTGGCGACCGCGGGTGCGGTCAAGTTCCTGTTCTTCAGTGGCGAGGCGCGCGCGCCGATGTGGCAGGTCGCGGTGCCGACGCTCGGCGGCGCGTTCGTGATCTACACCATCTACAAGAACGTGTTCAACGTCGAGGGCGCCTACCGGCACTTCGGCTGGCTCGTGCTGATCTGGCTCGTGATCGGCGGCGCGATCGTCGTGCTGGCGCCCGGGCTCGCCGGCCGGGTCCGGCGCGGGCTGGCAACATCGTCGGCATGACGCGCATCGCCGTTCAGCAGCTTGCGCCGACCATCGGCGACCTCGACGCCAACGCGGGGCTCGCGGTCGGGGCGATCCGCGAGGCGGCGGAGGCGGGCGCCGAGGTCGTCGTCCTGCCCGAGCTGCTGACGTCCGGGTACCTGTTCGCGGACGCCCAGGAGTGCGCGGCGGCGGCGATCGCGCCCGACCACGACATCCTGCGGGCGTGGGCGGCGGAGGCGGCGCGCGGCGGCCTCGTCGTGGTGGGCGGCTTCTGCGAGGCGGGTCCGGACGGCAAGACCTACAACAGCGCCGCGGTGATCGACCAGGCCGGCGAGCTGCGGGCCGTCTACCGCAAGCTGCACCTGTGGGACGGCGAGAAGCGCCTGTTCGCTCCGGGCGCCGGCGCGCCGCCGGTCGTCGAGACGCGGGCCGGGCGGGTGGGCGTGGTCATCTGCTACGACCTCGAGTTCCCGGAGCTGACGCGCGCCGTCGCGCTGGCCGGCGCGGACCTGCTCGCCGTCCCGACCAACTGGCCGCTCGTGCCGCGCCCCGACGGCGAGCGCCCGCCGGAGGCCGTCGTGGCCATGGGCACCGCTCGCGTCAACCGCATGGCGGTCGCGTGCGCGGACCGGCTCGGGACCGAGCGCGGCCTGGAGTGGACGGGCGGCTCGTCGATCGTCGGCGTCGACGGCTGGGTCGTCGCCGAGACGCACGCGGTCGGGATGGTCGTCGCCGACGTCGACCTCGCGGCGGCGCGCGACAAGCAGCTCACCGAGCTGGCGCACGCGTTCGGCGACCGCCGTCCCGAGATGTACAAGTCGGTCGCGGGCTAGCCCGCGAGCTTCGCCTTCAGCCGCGCCGCCACCGTCGCCGCCCAGTCGTCGACGAGGTTGACGAGCGCCAGCGTCCCGGGCGACAGCGCGACGCCGCGGCGCGTGATCAGCGCGAACGAGTCGTGGATCGGCTCGGTCAGGCCGACGGCGCTGACGTTGTCGGGGATCGGCGCGGTGCGGATGACCGCGCGCGCGGCGATCGTGTCGCCCAGGCCGAGGCTGACGAGCTGCAGCGCGGTCTCGATGTGCTCGACCTCCACCCGGGGCGTGAGCGCGACGCCGGCCTCCTGCGCGGCGGCCGCGAACTGCCGGCGCGTCGGGTCGTCGAAGCCGTGCGTGGCGTCGTAGAGGATCAGCGGCGCCGCGGCGAGCTTGGCGATCGACAGCCGGCGGCGCGTCCGCGCCGGGTCGGCGCTGAGCACGAGCACCTCGTCGCGGAACAGCGGGCGCACGTCGAGCTGGCGGTCGTCGACCGGCAGGACGACGAGGCCGGCCTCCAGCTCGCCGGCGCGCACCGCGGCGGCGACGTCGGACGAGTTCTGGCCCGGCAGCCGCAGGTGCGCGTCCGGGTCGACGGCGCAGAAGCGCGCGGCCAGGCCGGCGACGTCGTAGTACGGCGCGTTGCGGAAGACGCCCATCGTGACAACGCGGTCGCGCCGGACGGCGCCGCGCCGGCCGACCGAGGCCAGCGCGTCGTCGGCAGCCTCCGCCACGCGCTCGGCGTGGCCCTGGAACGCCCGGCCCGCGCTGGTCAGCGTCAGCCCGCGGCCGCCGCGCGCGAAGAGCGCGACGCCGAGCTCCCGTTCGAGTTGTCGCACTTGCTCGGAGACGGCGGGCTGGGTGCAGCGCAGCGCGCGGGCGGCGGCGTTGAACGAGCCCAGCGAGGCCGCGGTCCGGAAGTAGAGGAGCCGCTGGAGGGTCAAAGCGGGGCCTTGAAGAGGTGAAGGAAGTCCAAGTCTGGATTGTGGCTCGCGGGAAGCCTACTCTCAGCCGATGTCCGCTCCGCTGCTCTTGAAGTCCCCAACCGCGGAGGCCGCGTCCGGACCCGACGCGGCGGTCGCCGCGCGCGTGTCCGAGATGCTGCTGCGCATCGAGCGCGAGGGCGTCGACGCGCTGCGCGCGTACTCGCGCGAGCTGGACGACTGGGATCCGCCGTCCTTCGAGGTCACCGACGCCGACGTCGCGACGGCCACGGCGTCGCTGCCGGAGCCGCTGCGCGCGTCGATCGCGTTCGCACAGTCCCAGATCGGCGGCTTCGCCGAGCTGCAGCGCGCGACGCTCACCGACTTCGAGGCCGAGACGCTGCCCGGCGTCTTCCTCGGCCAGAAGCAGGTGCCGGTCGCGTCGGTCGGCGCCTACTGCCCGTCCGGTCGCGTGCCGATGCTGGCGTGCGCGTTCATGACGGTCCTGGTGCCCAAGGTCGCGGGCGTCGAGCAGGTCGTGGCGTGCACGCCGCCGCGCGGCGGCGCGGGCGTCCACGCGCCGACGCTGCACGCGATCGCGACGTCGGGCGCCGACCGGATCTTCGCGCTGGGCGGCGTCCAGGCCCTGGCGGCGATGGCCTTCGGGCTGCTGGACGGCGTCGAGCCGGTCGACGTGATCGTCGGCCCCGGCAACGCGTTCGTCGCCGAGGCCAAGCGTCAGCTGTTCGGCCGCGTCGGGATCGACCTGCTCGCCGGCCCGAGCGAGGTGGCCGTGATCGCCGACGAGACCGCCGACGCCGAGCTGGTCGCCGCCGACCTGCTGGCCCAGGCCGAGCACGGGCCGTCCTCGCCGGCGGTGCTGATCACGACGTCGGAGGCGTTCGGGCGCGCGGTGATCGAGGAAGTTGGCGCACAGCTCGACGCGCTCGCGGCCGCCGGCGCCGACGACACCTCGCGCCGCGCCTGGACCGACCACGGGACGGTGATGGTCGCGAGCGATCGCGAGCACGCCGTCGAGCTGAGCGACGCGGTCGCCACCGAGCACCTGGAGGTCCAGACCGTCGACGACGACTGGTACTTCGCGCGGCTGCGCAACTACGGGTCGATCTTCCTCGGCGGCCGCGCCACGGTCGCGTTCTCCGACAAGGCGATCGGGACCAACCACACGCTGCCGACCGGGCGCGCCGCGCGGTACACCGGCGGCCTGTCGGTCGCCAAGTTCCTCAAGACGCTCACCTACCAGCGGATCGACACCGACGACGGCGTCCGGGCCATCGCGCCGCACGTCGCCGAGATCGCGCGCGCGGACCTGATGCCGGCGCACGAGGCGACGGCGACCAAGCGCCTGGCGCGGTTGACCTAGGCCTTGCTCGGCTCCGCCGCCGCGGCGCGGTGGCGGTGGACGGCTTCGCGCGCGGCCCGGATCGCCGCGCGCGGCGACCACGTGCCCAGCTCGTAGCCGAGCGCGATCAGCCCGACGACCAGGCCGACGACCATCAGCAGCGCGCCGACGCCGAAGGTGAACGTCGTGATCGCGGCGATGTCGACGGCGTGGCCGGTCGTCTCGACGAAGCCGTAGCTCAGCATCGCGAGGCGCAGCCCGGCGCTCGCGGGCGCGAGCGGGATGATCCGGCCGCCGCCCTGGGCGGCCATCACGAGCGTGACGGTCGAGAGCGTTACCGGCAGGTGGAAGGCCTCCATGAACGCGGCGAGCGAGCCGAGGCGGATGAGGCGCCCGAGCGCCTGCCACGACGCGACGCCGAAGACGAAGCGGCGCGGCTCGTGGAGGATCCGCACGCCCTGGCGCAGGCGCGCGGTCAGGTCGGTGACCCGCTTGCGCAGCAGGCGCCACAGGCCGTAGCCCGCCACGCCGAGGACCACCACGCCGCCGGTCGAGAAGAACGGGTGCTCGATGATGAACGTGACGTCGAGGTGCGGCAGCTCGCCCGACGAGGTGGGGACCGGCAGGAAGCCGCGGGTCAGCGCCCAGATCACGAGGCCGATCCCGAAGAGCGTCTCGAACAGCGTCTCCGGGATGAACGTCGCCGCGAGCGTCGGGTAGCGGGCGTCGGGGATCCGCCGGTGCACCAGCCACAACTTGACGATGTCGCCGCCGCGCGCCGGGATGACGCCGTTCAGGCCCGCGCCCGCCAGGTAGGCCGCAGTCGTGTGGCGCGCCTTGAGGCCCGCGTCCGGATAGGCGGCCTTGATGATCGTGTGCCAGCCCCGCGGCCGCACGGCCTGGGCCAAGATGTACAGCACGATCCCGACGACGCAGAGCCATGGGTTCACGCTCGCCGCACGGTGGAGCAGGAGCTCCAGCGCGTGGTTGGCGGTACGGAAGACGTCGCTCAGCATGCCCACTCCGTGTTAACGACACGTCGTTCCCGGAAGTAGAGCGGTTCGGTCAGCCGCCTGCGCGTCAGGATCCCTGCCGCGGCGGCACATCGTCGGGCCAGTGCCCGTGGCGGGCGAAGTAGGCGCGCGCCTCGTCCTCCTCGACGCGGGCGCTGTCACCGCTGACGCCCATCCGGTGCAGCCAGTTGAGCAGCGCCACGCTGAGACCGGCGCCCCAGAGGGCGGCGGCCCCTTCGATCGAGGTCTCGTCGCCGCCGCGCACGATGATCAGCACGACGCCGGCGAGGAGGATCGCGACGGGGATCCAGATGCGGACGATGCTCATCATCAGGTCTCTCCCACCAGCGTAGTTGCCTTCGGCCGTCGGGCGGTCAGCACCAGTCCGGTGAGGATCGCCGCGACGCCGAGCAGCTGCAGCGCGCTCGGGCTCTCGGCGAAGATCAGCGCGCCCAGGATCACCGAGCCGATCGGCTGGATCGTGAGCAGGACCGACGTCAGCGCGGCGGGCAGGCGCGGCAGCGACGCGCTGATCAGCAGCCAGCCGAGCACCTGCGAGGTGATCGCCAGCGTGAAGAGCCAGCCGTGAGCGGGCCACGACGGGACGAGGTCGAGGTCGCCGACGACCGCGCCGATCGCCAGCGCGCCGAGGGCGGCGACGAACGTCGCGTCGAACAGCGGGCCGGCGGGGCGGCGCAGGTCCTGGCCGCCGGCGCGCAGGACGAGGATGAAGCCCGCGTAGCTGAGCCCGGTCGCGACGCCGAAGACGACGCCCTGGGCGGGGCTGTCGCCGTAGGCGCCGGACTCCAGCGCGCCGGAGATCAGGACGATGCCGCTCAGCATCAGCGGCAGCGTCGCCAGCACGCGCGCGCCGGGACGCTCCTCGAGGACGGCCCAGGCGATCAGCGGCACGAACGCGACCTGGAGGTTGCCGAGCACCGTGGCCAGGCCCGCGCCGACGTCGTCGATCGCGTGGTGCCAGCAGACGAGGTCGATGGCGAAGAAGATCCCCGCGATGGCCGCGAGCCGGCGATCCCGCGCCGGTCTCGGTCCGAGCCGGCGATCCTCGTGGCGGGCGAGCAGGAACAGGACCGGGACCGCGTAGGCGCACCGGAACACGGCGGCGGTCGAGGGCGAGACGCCGGCGAGGCGGACGAGGATCGAGCTGAACGCGATCGTCAAGGCGCCGAGGACCGCCATCGCACGCGGCCGCGCGACGAGCTGCTGGAGCCGCGTGGGCGGCGCGGTGGCCGTGGAGACCTGGGCCACCTGGGCAACCTATCTCGGTTGCCGTCTCGGCCCTCCGGTTGCCGCGCCCCGCGGGCGACGTCCTCCGCGGCATGCTCGCCGCCGCCGCGCCGCCCCTCGGTTGCCGCGCCCCGCTCGCCGCTGGCGGCACCACCGCGGTTGGCCGCAATCGGCCGCCTCAGCGCCCCGCCTCAGCGCCCCGCCTCAGCCCGAGTGCTGAGGCGACGTGTTCTGGTCGGCGCCGACCGTCACCACGACGGCCGCCGCGGCGCCGGCGATCGCCTTGGAGCCGGCGCTCTCGGGCTCGACCGCCGACGGTGCCACGTCGATGACCTCGGCGACGGCGTTGGCCTCGGCGCGGTGGCCCGGTGCGAACTCGACGAGGGTCGCGGAGCGGTCCTGGGTCGCGGCGTTGGTCACGTTGCCGATCTTGTGCTTGGCGTTGGTCAGGCGGTTGGCGACGCCGCGAGCCAGGCCGGGGACGGTCGTGCCGTTGAGGATCGCCACCGTGTAGGTGCCGGGCTCGGGCGTCGTGCGGCCGGTCGCCGGATCGATCGCGACGGTCTGCTCCTGGGTCTGCTCGGTGCGCGTCGTCGCCCCGGCCGGGCCGCCGCCGTCGCTGTCGGCGCCGTTGGTCGACGTGACCGCCGCCGCCAGGCCGCCGCCGGCGGCGAGCACGGCGACCAGGATGGTGGACAACAGCGCCGCGCGCCTGGCGCGGGCGCGGCGCAGGCGGGGCCGGCGTTCGGTGGTGGCGGTGACGAGCTGGCGCTCGAGGTCGGCGAAGAAGTCGTTGCGGTCGGTCATGACGAGGTCCTTCCGGCGAGGCGGGCACGGAGCGCGGAGAGGCCGCGCGAGACGCGTTTGCGCACGACGGCCTCCGAGATCCCGCCGGCGTCGGCCATCTCGGCGTAGTCGTGGTCGAGCAGGACGCGCAGCGCGATCGCGTCGCGCTGGTCGGTCGGGAGCGCGTTGAAGCCCTCCCTCAGCTCGACGCGCACGAGCTCGGCGGACGCCGCGGACTCGACCTGCTCCAGGCCGGCGTCGTCGAGCTGCACACGCTCGATCCCGAGCCGGCGGCGGGCGCGGTCCTCGACGGCGCCGCGGCGGCGCGCGTTGCTGACGCGATGGCGGGCGATGCCGAACAGCCAGGCGATCGGCTCGCCCCGGGTCGGGTCGAAGCGGTCGAGCGCCTCCAGCGCGGTGGCGAACGTCTCGGCGGTCAGGTCGGCGGCGTCCTGGGCCTCGTGCGTGCGCGCGAGGTGGAACGCGGCGACCCGCCGGACGTGCCTCCGGTAGAAGCCGCCGAACGCCTCACCCTCGCCGGCCAGGGCGGCCGCGAGCAGCTCGGTGTCGGATCGGGAGTCCATGAACCTTGTTGGCGCATCCTGCCGATCGTGTGACCGGTTGCGCGTCCGGCCTCGCATCTGGTACAACCAGTTCATGGCACTGGTTGGACCAGTTGGGACGACGCGGTCGGGCGAGATCCACGCCGCGCTGCGGCGCGCGATCCTCGACGGCACCTACGCGCCTGACGCCGCGCTGCCGTCGGAGCGTCAGCTCTCGGACGATCTCGGCGCCAGCCGGCACGCCGTGCGCGAGGCGCTCAAGCGCCTGCAGCAGGCCGGCCTGATCTCGATCTCGCAGGGCGGCGCGACGCGCGTGCGCGACTGGCGCCGCCACGGCGGCCTCGACCTCCTGCTCGCGCTCGGCACCGAGGCTGAGCTGCCGCCCGAGGAGCTCGGGCTGGTCGGCGCGATGTTCGAGATGCGCGCCTCGGTCGGCGCCGACGCCGCGCGCCTGGCCGCCCGGCGCGCGGGCCCGGCGGTCCGTGCCGAGCTCCAGGCGCGCGCCGCCGCGCTCGCCGCGACCGACGACCTCGTCGCCCGCACCGCGATCTACGACGTCCTGTGGGACGCGATCATCGACGCGTCCGGCAACCTCGCCTACCGGCTGGCGCTCAACACGCTCGTCGCCGGCCAGCGCGTGCTGTCGTTCGACGCGTCGGTCGTCGGCCCCGAGGTCGGCGACGCGCCCGCGGTGGCCGCGCTCGCCGGCGCCATCGCGCGCGCCGACGAGGACGCGGCGTTCGCTGCCGCCCGCGCGCTCCTGGTCCGCTCGATCCCCGACACCAAGGCCTAGGACATCGTGGCCGAGATCCTGTACTACGCGTTCCCCTACTTCATCCTGCTGCTCGTCGTCGAGTTCGCGTCCTTCCGGCACCTCGAGTCCGACGGGATGATCGGCTACGACGCGCAGGACTCGCGGACGTCGATCACGATGGGGATCGGCAACGTCATCATCAACGTCGGGTGGAAGTTCGCGGTCCTCGCCGCGTACGCCGTGCTCTACGAGCTCGCGCCGTGGCACCTGCCGACGGACGCGTGGTGGGTGTGGGTCGCGCTGTTCTTCGCCGACGACTTCTCCTACTACTGGTTCCACCGCGTGTCGCACGAGTCGCGCGTGTTCTGGGCCAGCCACGTCGTCCACCACTCCAGCCAGCACTACAACCTGAGCACCGCGCTGCGGCAGACGTGGGTGCCGATGACCTACGCGCCGTTCTGGTTGTGGATGCCCTTGGTCGGCTTCGCGCCGTGGATGGTGCTGCTCGCGCAGGCCTGGTCGCTGATCTACCAGTTCGGCATCCACACCGAGCGCGTCGGCCGGCTGGGCCGGCCGATCGAGGCGGTGCTCAACACGCCGTCGCACCACCGCGTCCACCACGGCTCCAACGAGCAGTACCTGGACAAGAACTACGGCGGCATCCTCGTCATCTGGGACCGCCTGTTCGGGACCTTCGCGCCGGAGCGCGAGCGCGTGAAGTATGGGCTGACCACCGACATCGACACGCACAACCCGGTCCGCGTCGCGTTCCACGAGTACATCGACCTGTGGCACGACGTCCGCCGGGCCACGTCGTGGCGGACGCGGGCCGGGCTGGCGCTCCACGGTCCGGGCTGGCGGCCCGAGGCCGAGCCGGAGCTGGAACTCGACTCGGCCACGCGCGGCTAGCTGCGATCAGGCGGTGACGCTGAGCGCGGGCGCGAGGACCTCGCGCGCGAACGCCGAGACCGGCCGGGCCGGGCGCCCGAGCAGGGTCGGGACCGCGTCGCTGACCTCGCGCGGGACGGTGACGACGAGGTCCCAGGCGCCGAGCGCGTCGACGATCATCCACTCGGGCGTCCCGGCTGCGCGGGCGCCGGCTGCCCAGGCGTCCTTGTCGGGGGTGACGGCGGTCACGTCCCGGCCCAGCGCGGCGCCAAGCTCGGCCGCCAGCTGCGCGGCGGTCAGGCGCTCACGACCCGTGAGGTGGAAGGCGCCCGCCGGCGCCTCGGGCGCGGTGAGCGCGTGCGTCGCCACATCGGCGATGTCGCGCGCGTCGACGTGCGCGAGCGGCGCCTCCGGCGGCGCGGTCTGGACCACGGTCCCGTCCGCCAGGGCGTCGAGCTGGAAGAGCAGGTTGTCCATGAAGTGCTCGGGCTGGAGGACCGTGGCCGTCAGCGGGGCGGCGGCGAGCGCCTCCTCGACGCGCGCGTGGCGCGCGAAGATCGGCACGTCGGCCGGGATCTTCGACACGGACAACTTGACCACGTGCTCGACGCCGGCGGCGACGGCGGCCTCGAGCGCGCCGAGCTCGAGGACGTCCTGGCCCTCGCTGTAGGGCGTGATCAGCAGCAGGCGGCCGCCGCCGGCCATGAGCGCGTCGAGCGCGGCGCGGTCGCCGACGTCGCCGCGGACGATGTCGGCGATCCCAACTGCGCGCAGCTGCGCTGCGGCCTGGTCGCTGCGCGCCAGCGCGCGGACTCCCGGGCGGTCGGCCAAGGCGGCGGCGACCTTGCCGCCGACGGTCCCGGTCGCGCCGACGAGGAGGATGGGATGGGTCGAGGAAGGGGTCATCGCGGTCACCTTAAGTGACCCAGTCACCGTCGGGAAGACGGCACCCAGAAGTGCTACGGTCACCTCATGGAAACCGTCCACGGCTGCGTCTACGACCCGAGCTGCCCGACGCGCGAGACGCTGGCGCGGATCGCCGACAAGTGGACGCTCCTGGTGGTCGGGTGCCTGGGCGACAACACGAAGCGCTTCTCGGAGCTGCGCCGCGGCATCCCCGGCATCTCGCAGAAGATGCTCACGCAGACGCTGCGCTCGCTGGAGCGCGACGGCCTTGCGACGCGGACGGTCTACCCGACGATCCCGCCGCGCGTCGAGTACGCGTTGACGCCGCTGGGCCGCTCCCTCGACGAGCCCCTCGCCGCCGTGCGCACCTGGGCCGAGGCGAACATCGCCGCGGTCCGCGACGCGCAGGACGCGTTCGACACGGCCGACGCCGCGCCCGTCGCACCGGTCGCCGTCGGCTGAAGCATCCAGGCTGGTCTGCCGAGCATGGCGTCACGATCTGACCGAGGCTGGGCGTTCGCGGGATCTCCGGAGGCCGAGGCCGTCGAGGACTGGATGCGACCTGGGCTCGGAGTCGATGGTGCACGACATGCCGCGCTGCTGCACCTGGTGCGGATGCGCCAGTCGAACGCGCGAGATGAGCAGGGTGCCTTCCGTGCGCTGAGTGAGATCCACGCTGAGGCGGTCGCATGGCGGGGCTTGTCGGAAGCCGAGACCCGGGAGCTGCTGAAGGGGCTCGCAGACCGGCAGCTGGTCGAGACCAGCGCATCTGACCCAGCCGTGTCGACCTGGCGGGCCACGCCGACCGCCGTGTCGGCGATCGACGCCGCGTACGCCGATCGCCATCCGATGATCGAAGACGCGTCCGGCTGAACCGCGGAGCTCCGGTCGCCGTCGGCTAAGCGAGCGTCAGCGCGCCCCAGTCCTCGCTCGCGCCGAGGTGTGCGAGGACGGCGGAGAGCTGGCCGACGCTGCGGGCGACCGCGAGGTCGTGCGGATGGGGCGTGAGCGTGTCGACGATGGTGAGGGCGGCCGGCAGGTGCGCGAGCGCGCGGTCGCCGATGGCCGCGAGCGCGGGGCCGTCGAGGCGCGTCTCCTCCTTGAGCACCTCGCCCAGCACGACGGCGACCAAGGTATAGGCCTTGAGTCCGTCCCTGGCCGGCAGCAGGCCGAGGCCGTCGCTGACCGCGGCGGCGAAGCCGTCCTGGTCGCCGGCGCGCCAGGCGACGAGCGTCGCCAGCCCGGCGGTGACGCGGTCGCGGTCGACGGGCCGCGCGCGACCGGTGCCGAGCAGGCCGACGCCGCCGCTCATGATGATGACGTGGCCCGGCCGCGGGTCGGTGAGGACGAGCCCGGCGCGAGCCGCGGTGACGTGGGCGGCGACGAGCGTCCGGGCCACGGCGCCGGGATCCTTCGGCTTCTTGATGTCGGCGAGCGGCTGGCCGGGGAGCAGCTCGCTGACCAGGACGGTCTCGCCGCTCAGCTCCAGGTCGGGCGCCGGCACGGTCAGGCCCTCGACGCCGCGCAGGAGCCGCCGCACCTGGCGCTGCGTCGAGGCCTCGTGCTCCAGGTCCAGCTCGTCCAGCGCGGTCTCGCGCACCTCGCGCAGGATCGCCCCGGCGTCCATGGCGCCGAAGACCTGGCGCAGCGGCGGGGCGAGGACGTCGAGCAAGGCAAGGTCATTGCGAACGGCGGCCGTCAGCCCGGGGCGCAGCACCTTGACCGCGACGGCGTCCCCGTCGCGCTCGCCGCGGTGGACCTGGGCGCTCGGCGTCACCGCCAGCGGCTCGGGCTCCAGGGCGTCGAGGACCTTGCCCGGCGGCCGGCCCCACGCGCTCTTGAGGAGCTTCTCGACGTCCTTGAACGCCAGCGGCCGGGCGGCTTCGGCGCGCGCGGCCTCCAGCGTCGCCGGCAGCTTGCGCAGCGCGCGCGGCACAGCGTCCTCGGAGACCAGCGCGGCGGCGCGGCCCATCCCGACGCGGCCCGACGACGAGCGCCGAACCAGCGCGCCGCCCGCTTCGAGCAGCGAGCGCAGCGCGGGCGGCAGGGCGGGCTTCTCGGGGGCGGCCATCGGCCGCGGACCCTACGGCACGCGCGAAGCGGCGGCCTCCCAGGCCGCCGCCTCCGTCCCAGCGCGGAGACCCGCGCCGCCCTCTCCCTCGTGGACGCCGAGCTGCAGCGGGAACGGCTCGAAGGCCAGCACCGTGAAGAACCCGAAGTTGTAGAACAGCGCGGTGGAGGCCACGGTGCGCAGCCCGCCGTGGGCGAGCGCCTTGACGGCTCGGCGAGCGAGGTCTTGCGCGCCGGGTTGGGCGAGTCCTTCAACAACACGAAGATCGCGATGACGCCGACGGCCATCAGCGCGGCGGTCCCGAAGAACGGCGCGCGCCAGGACAGCGCGCCGAGCTCGCCGCCGAGCAGCGGCCCGGAGGCGAGGCCGAGGCCGAGCGCGGCCTCGTAGACGATGATCGCCGACGCGACGCCGCCGGACGCGGCGCCCACGATCGCGCTCACGGCGGTCGCGGCGAACAGCGAGTTGCCCAGGCCCCAACCGCCGCGGAAGCCGACGAGCTGGCGACGTTGTCGCGCGGCGGTCGTCGGTCGCGCGCACGCGCGTGACGAGGCCGCGCGCCTCGAGGCGCTGGACGGCGACGGTCAGCCCTCGGCGAGCGCCGCGACGGCCTCCGCGATCGCGGTGTCGCCGCCGACGACGACGAACGTGGCGCCCGCCGTGCCCGGCGTGTCGAGCACCTCGGCCAGCACGGCCGCGACGTCGGCCCGCGGGATGTCGCCGGAGCTGGAGCCGACGGCGACGGCGACCGCGCCGGTGCCGGGCGCGTCGGTGAGGTGGCCAGGCCGGACGATGGTGTAGGCCAACCCGGACTCGGCGAGCTTCTGGTCCGCCTGGCCCTTGGCGCGCAGGTAGGTCCCGAACCCGCCGTCGTCCTCGGCCTCGGGGTCGGCGTCGGTCGAGGACACGATCACGTAGCGGCCGATCCCGTTGCGGCGGGCGACCTCCATGAGCTTGACGGCGCCCGCGTAGTCCAGCGTCCACTTGCGCTGCGGCCCGGAGCCCGGGCCGGCGCCGGCGGCGAAGACGATCGCGTCGGCGCTGCCGACCTTCGCGGCCAGCGCGTCGACGTCGGCCTCCTCGAGATCGGCGACGACCGGCGTCGCGCCTTGGGCCTCCAGGTCGGCCGCGTGGTCGGGGTTGCGGATCAGCCCTCGGACCGCGTGCCCCTCGTCGGCGAGCAGCCCCTCCAGCAGCAACGCGATCTGACCATGGCCTCCGGCGATGACGATGTCCATGGGGTTGAAGGTAGCCCAGCTGTGGCTCCACCACAGGGCGATGACCGACTCGGGCGATCTCGACCGCCGGGCCATGTGCGAACGGTCCATGCCGACCTAGGGTTCGGCGACGCATGCTCGTCACAGAAGACCGGACCGACGTCGCCCTCGAGCGGGACACCCTCCATCAGGTGATCGGGGTGGTCGCGCGGGGCCCGGACCCCGAGCGCATCCTGCCCGCGATCGTCGAGCTGCTGGTCGAGGCGACCGCGTGCGATGCGTGCTTCGTCTACCTCCGCGACGGCGACGTGCTGCGGATGCGCGCCGCCTCGCAGGGCCACGCGCACGCGGTCGGCCAGGTCGAGATCGGCATGGACGAGGGCCTGTGCGGCTGGGTCGCGCGGCACCGCACGCCGGCGTTCCTGCGCGAGGGCGCGCTCGACGACCCGCGCATGAAGCGCGTGGCGCTGCTCGACGAGGAGCGCGTCCAGTCGGTGGCCGCGGTCCCGCTCCTGGACTGCGACGGCCGCGAGGCGACCGGCGTCGTCGCCGTGCGCACCGAGGCGCCGCGCGAGCTCGACCCGGACGTCCTGGACCTCGTCGTCCGTGTCGCCGCGCTCGTCGCGGGGGCGATCGACACCGCGCGGCGCTTCGAGGAGACGCGGCGCCAGGTCGCCGCGCTGTCGGCGCTGTCGGACCTCAGCCAGGAGATCGCGACGGCCACCCGGCGCGAGGACCTCTACCGCGTCGCGTGCGCGGGCGTGCGCCGCCTGCTCGGCGCCGACGGCTGCCGGCTGCACCTCGTCGACGCCGGCGGCGGCCGCCTGGAGCCGGCCTACGCCAGCCCGCGCGACCCGCTGGGCGGCGTCCGGCCGCCGCGCAGCGCCGACGCGCTGCGCGCGGGCCCGGGCGAGCGCGTCCTCGTGGCCGCGCTCGCCGCCGCCGACGCCGACGTCGGGATGCTCGTCGCCGAGCGCGAGCGCCCGTTCGGCGCCGAGGACCAGCGGCTGCTCGACGCCGTGGGCCAGCACCTCGCCTCGGCGCTGCAGAAAGCCGACCTCATCGAGCGCCTGACCGAGGAGCACCTCGTCCGCGACCTGTTCGACGCGCTGGCCGAGGGCCGACCGCAGGCGGCGGAGTCGCGGGCGCGCGCCGCGGGCCACGACCTGGACCGACCGCATGTGGTTGCCGTGCTGGAGCCGCTCGCCGGGGAACCCGACGCGGCCTGGCACGAGGTCGCGGCCCGCACGGAGGCCCGCCTGCGGCGGGCGGTGCCCGGCGCGCTCTGCGATCCGGGCGAGGATCGCCTGCGGGCGCTGCTGCCGCTCGGCGGCTCGGCGGCCGACGCGCAGCAGGAGCTGGCGCGGCTGGACGCGGAGCTCGAACGGCTCACGGCCGAGGAGCGCCTGGCCGGTGGGCGCAGCGAGCCGCGCCGTGGGCTGAGCGGCGACGAGCGCGGATTGGCCGAGGCGACGTGCGCGGCGCAGGTCGCGAGGGCGACGGCGCCGGCCGGCGGCGCACGCGGCTACGGCGACCTCGGCGTCTACCGCTACCTCGCGCCGCTTCCGTCCGGGCACGCGCCCGACGAGCGTCACGCGGCCGCGATCGCGACGCTCGCCGCCTACGACGCCAAGCGTCGGACCGAGCTGCTGGGGACGCTGGAGCGCCACCTCGGCGACCGCGGCGCGCTGGCCGCGACCGCCCGCGCGCTGTACATCCACACCAACACGCTGCGCCAGCGCCTCGAACGCATCGAGACCCTCACCGGCCTCGACCTCGCCGACGAGGACCTGCTGTCGCTCGAGCTCGCGCTCAAGCTCGCGCGCCTGCACCGCCCGTCCTGAATCCGACGCGGGCCCGCCCACGACTTGCGCGGCGCCCCTCGCCGTTGTTCCATATGCGTGATGGCGGCCACGACGACGCCGGCGCCGCTCGCCCGGCACCTCCTCCGCGCGCGCGACGCGGCCGACGCCGAGTACGCGGATCCGTCGCTGGACGTCGCGACGCTGGCGCGGCGCGCGCACGCGTCGGTCGCGCACTTCAGCCGCACGTTCAAGGAGACGTTCGGCGAGACGCCGCACCAGTACCTGCAGACGCGGCGCATCGAGCGCGCGCAGGAGCTGCTGCGCCTCACCGAGCTCACGGTGTCGGAGATCTGCCTGGCCGTGGGCTACACGTCGCTGGGGTCGTTCAGCGCGACGTTCAAGCGCACGGTCGGGGTGGCGCCGTCGGTCTGGCGCGAGCAGGAGCGCGCGTACGCGCTGCGGGCCCGGATCCCGTCCTGCTTCCGGCGCGAGTGGCAGCGGCCGCGCGCGGTGCCGGACAGCAGGATTCGAGAAGCGGACGGACCGGAGGTGGGTTAGCTTCGGCCCATGCCCAATTACAGAGCAGCGATCCTTTGCGCGATGGTCGGCGACCAGGACGAGGCGCTCGCCTGGTACACCGAGAAGCTCGGCTTCGAGAAGGTGGTCGACATGGACGCCGGCGGCTGGCGGTGGATCACCGTCGCGGCGCCGGGCCAAGCGGACGAGTTCACGATCTCCCTGATCGACCCGTCGGTCCGCCCCGACGTCGAGGCCGACGTCCGCTCGCTGATGGCGCGCGGCGGGCTCAACGGCGTGATCATCCAGACCGACGACGCCCGCGCGGCCTACGAGGAGCTGAGCGCCCGCGGCGTGGAGTTCACCAGCGAGCCCGAGGAGTTCTTCTACGGGATCGACTGCGGGTTCCGCGACCCGTTCGGCAACGCGTTCCGCCTCACGCAGGTCGCGGCGGTTCCGGCGGAGCCGACGCCGGCGAACACGCCGTCCTGACGAACGCCTCGTGCTGGGCGCACGCATTGGCCCAGAGCCGGGCGACGCGCTCTGTGCCCAGCGCCGCGGGGTCGATGCCGAAGACGTCGCGCAGCGTGGCGGCCAGCGCGTCCTCGTCGTCGAGCACCGCGCGCTCGTCGCGGCGCGGACCCTTGCGTGAGAGGGTCCGGCCGCGGAGCGTGACGACCTCGTCGTCGTGAGGCTGCTGGACGACGAGGGTCTTGACGAAGCTCGAGTCCGCGCTCGTGGCGAGCCGGAGGTGGTGCGGCGCGTAGGTCGCCAGCGGCACGGCGTCGTCGCCGAAGCGGAAGCCGGGGGTGCTGCCCCACCGGTGCTGCGTGATCCACCAGCCGTCGTCCTGCGGCTCGCGCTCCAACACCCATGAGAACGGACCTCGCACGTGCGCGCCCGCGCGCAGCGGGACGGGCTCCAACGGCCCTTCTCCCCAGCCCGCGTCGCACAGGAAGCGCTCGCCGTCGGCGGTGGTGGCGACCAACGCCAGGTGGTTGATCGGCGCCCCGCCGGCGTGCGCCTCCCGCTCGTCGACGAGCGCCTCGCGCCGCTCGACCCCGAAGCACAGCGCGCGCAGCAGCGTGAGCAGGATGGTGTTGATCTCGAAGCAGTAGCCGCCACGCCCGGTGGTGAGCGTACGCAGGATCAGTCGGTCCGGGTCCAGCTCGGCGTGCTCACCGAGCTGCGCGGTGATCCCGTCGTAGGCGAGCCGGGACACGAACGCGCGATGGACCTCTCGCAGTCCTGGCGCGTCGCTGCCGGGACGGTGGTCGAGGCCGATGTGCTTCAGGAGCTCGTCGATCACCGCCCCGACTCTACGCGGCGGCCGGGACTCCCTCGGTCGCCGGGACCCCGATCGCCACGTAGACGCGGCCGTCGCGGACCTCGACGTGGTGGGCGCGCACGCCCGGGCCGTCGTGGCCGATCGGGGCGCCGGTGTCGAGCGCGAAGCGGCGCTCGTGGAGCGGGCAGATGACGGAGCAGTCGGCGGCGATGCCGTCGGCGAGCGGACCGCCCGCGTGCGGGCAGGCGCGGTCGATCGCGTACCAGCCTGCGGCGGTGCGGAACAGCGCGACGCGGTGGCCGTCGACCGTGACGGTCCGGCCCTCGCCGGTCGGGATGGCGTCGACGGGGCAGGCGTAGGTCATCGGGCTCCTCCGGTGGGCGGGCCGACGAGCGCGGGCCGCGCCGCGCCGTCCTCGTCGTCGGGATTGGTGAACTGGTGCGGGTGGTAGGGCTCCCGGCGCTCGAGCCATGGGTCGGTCGCGGCGGCCTTCGCCAGGCGGAAGCGCTCGCGCAGCGCCGCGCCGGTCGCCGGATCGGTCACCGCCGCGCGGATCGCGTCGAGGCCGACGCGCGGGACGAAGTCATAGGTGCGCTCCTTGAAGTCCGCGTTCTCGCGGTAGTACTGGAGGAACGTGGTGGAGACGCGCAGCGCCTCGGCGCGGGAGTCGACCGTGCACAGCACGTCGGCCTCGCGGACGCTGCCCCCGGCGGCGCCGCCGACCCGGACCTGCCACTGGTCGTCGCCGACGGCGACCAACCCGATGTCCTTGATCGTCGCCTCGGCGCAGTTGCGCGCGCAGCCCGAGACGCCGGACTTCACCTTCGCCGGCGTGTGCAGCCCTTCCCACTCGCGCTCGATCTCGACGCCGAGCCCCATCGAGTCGGCCAGCCCGAAGCGGCAGAAGTCCGACCCCACGCAGGTCTTGACCGTGCGGACCGCCTTCGCGTACGCGTGCCCGGACGGCATCCCGAGCTCCTCCCAGACCTTCGGCAGGTCCTGCTTGCGCACGCCGAGCAGGTCGAGGCGCTGGCCGCCGGTGACCTTCACCAGCGGGATGTCGTACTTCTCGGCGACGTCGGCGATCCGGCGCAGCTCGGCGGGCGTCGTGACGCCGCCGTGCATCCGCGGCACGACCGAGAACGTGCCGTCCTTCTGGATGTTGCCGTGGACGCGGTCGTTGATGAACCGCGCGTCGCGCTCCTCGCGGTGGCGGTTGGCGTTGATCTCGCTGACCAGGTAGGCGAGGGCCGGCTTGCACGCGCCGCACTCGCGGCCGGTGCCGCACGCGCGCGAGACGTCGCTGACGGACTCCAGCCCGTCCGCGCGGATCAGCGCCGCCAGGTCCTCGCGCGTCTGCTGCTTGCACGGGCAGAGGTAATGCGGCTCGTCGGCGACCTCGCCGCCGGCCGCCAGCGCCACGATGTCGACCACCAGCGCCTTGCACGAGCCGCAGCCGGTGCCGGCGCGCGTCATGGCCATCACCTCGCGGGGCGTCGTCGCGCCGCGCTCGGTCACCGCGGCCATGATGTCGCCCTTGCAGACGCCGTTGCAGTTGCAGACCTGGACCTCGTCGGCCATCTCGGCCGGGCCGGCCTCGAGCGACGCGGCAAGCGCGGCCAGCGCGTCCGCGACGCGCTCGCCGCGGCGCACGAGCGTCGACAGCGCCTCGGCGCCGCGCAGGTCGCCGAGCAGGATCGCGCCACAGGCGGCGCCGTCGCGCGTCGCGAGCTTGCGGTAGACGCCGTCGGCGGCGTCCATCGCGACCGCCTGGCCGTCGCCCTCGGCATCCCCGACGGTGAAGAGGTCGACGCCGGCGACCTTCAGCTTGGTGCTCGGGATCGTGCCGGCGTAGGCGGCGGCGCCGTCGCCGGTCAGGGCCGCGGCGGCGACGCGTGCCTGCTCGAGGATGGGCGCGACGAGCCCGTGGACGCGACCGCGGTGCTCGGCGCACTCGCCGACGGCGTAGACGTCGGGGAGCGAGGTCCGCAGCGCGTCGTCGACGACGACTCCGCGGTTGACGGTCGCGCCGGCCGCACGGGCCAGCGTCGTCTCGGGCGCGATGCCGATCGAGACGACGACCAGATCGGCCTCCAGCTCGTCGCCGTCGGCGAAGCGCAGGTGGTCGGGCGCGATCTCCGCCGTCTGGCGGTTGAGCTCGACGTCCATCGCGAGCGTGTCCTGGAGCAGGCCGGCCGAGCCGGCGTCGAGCTGGCGCTCCATCAGGCGGTCCATGAGGTGGACGACCGTGACGGCGCAGCCCTGGGACGCGATCCCGCGCGCGGCCTCCAGCCCGAGCAGGCCGCCGCCGATCACCGCGGCGCGGCGCGCGGAGACCGCGGCCTCGCGGATGCGGTCGCAGTCCTCGGGTCCACGGAAGGCATGGACATGGGGTTGGTCGATCCCCGGGATCGGGGGCAGCAGCGCGTTGGAGCCGGTGGCGAGGACGAGCGAGGTGTAGGTGATGGTCGGACCGCCGTCGGCCAGCGCGATCGTGCGGGCGCGGGCGTCCACCTGCGCGACCCAGGCGTCGGTGACGACCGTGACGTGCTGGTCCTCGAACCACTCCGCGGGCCGCAGCTGGAGCGTCTCGGCCGACGCGCCCGAGACGAGGATCTCGGACAGGCGGACGCGGTCGTACGGAAGGCGCGGCTCGGCGCAGATCAGCGTCACCGGGACGAGCGCGTCGCGCTCGCGGACCGCCTCGCAGACCGCCAGGCCCGCGATGCCGCCGCCGATCACGACGACGCCCGCGTCGGAGGGGTTCAGGCTCATGCCGCGATGGTCGGCGATGGCGGTTGCCGCTCCGAGTCGCTCGTGTTTCGGGCCGATGAACGGTGCCGCTCGAGGATCGCCCGGACCTCGCCGGCACACCCGCCGCAGCCGGTCGAGGCGCGCGTGGCCTTCGCCACGCCGGCCACGGTCGTCAGCCCGCGCGCGGCGATCGCCCGGTCGATCGCGCCGGCGGTGACCGCGTTGCAGGAGCAGATCGTGGCGTCCGGTGCGGGCGGCGGGGCCTCGGCCCCGACGGCGCCGAAGCCGGCGTCGATCAGCGCCGCGTCGGTCGGGTCGTGCGAGCGCAACGCCGCGCTGCACCGGCGGGCGTCGGCGACGTCGCCGACGAGGATCGCGCCGACGAGCCGGTCGCCGTCCAGGACGAGCTTGCGGTAGCGGCCGCTGCGGGTGTCGCGCAGCGTGACCTCGTCATGGTGGTCCTCGGGCTGCGCGACGCCGCCGGCGTAGACGTCGACCCCCGCGACCTTCAGGACCGTCGCGGTCGTCTGCGGGTGGAACGCGGCGGGGTCGCCGGCGATCGTCGCGCCCGCCACGCGCGCCTGCTCGGCCAGCGGCGCCCACAACCCGTACACCATGCCTTGGTGCTCGGCGCACTCGCCGACGGCGAAGACCCCAGGCGCGCCGGCGCGCAGCGCGTCGTCGACGACGATGCCGCGCGCGACGGGCAGCCCGGCCTCACGGGCGAGCGTCGTCTCCGGGCGCACGCCGGCGGCGACGACGACGAGGTCGGCGGGCAGCGGCGTGGCGTCGCCGCCGTCGAGGACCACCGCGTCCGGCGTGATCCGCTCCGGCAGGACGCCCACGCGCAGCGCGATTCCGCGGGCGCGCAGGGCGGCGCCGAGCATCGACGCCGAGGCGTCGTCGAGCTGGCGCCCCATCAGCCGCGGCGCGGGCTCGACCACCGTGACGCGGGCGCCGCGCGCGTGCAGGCCGGCGGCCGCCTCCAGGCCCAGCAGGCCGCCGCCGAGGACGACCGCGCGCCGGCCCGCCACCGGCGTCCCCGACAGCGCGGCGACGTCCGCCCAGGTCCGGAAGACGCCGACGTGCGGGAGGTCGGCGCCGGCCAGCGGCGGGACGAACGCGCGCGAGCCCGTCGCGACCACCAGCGTGTCGTAACGATGCGCGCCTCCCGCGAGGTCGCGCACCACCTTGTTGGTGGTGTCGATCGCGACCGCCGGGCAGTCGCCGCGCAGGTCGATCCCGCGCTGCGCGTACCAGGCCAGCGGCTTGACCTCCAGGTCGCCGGGCCCGCACTCGCCCGCGAGCAGCTTGGACAACATGATGCGGTTGTATACGGGCCCAGGCTCCTCGCCGAGCATGGTGATCCGCCAGCCGTCCGGATCGCGCCGCAGGACCTCCTCGACGGTGGCGAGCGCCGCCATGCCGGTGCCGACGACGACGAGCCGGCGCCGTGGTCCATCCGCGCCCCGCCGCGCCGCCCGCCCACGCGCCGGCTCCAGCGCGACCGCCATGGCCTTCAGCTCCGGCTGCTTCGACGTCGGGTCGACCGTGGCGTGGCTGACCGCGTTCACCGCGCCGGCACCCGCTGGTGCGTGTGCCGCGCCCCAGTGGAACGGCGCGAAGGCGACGCCGCGCGGCAGCGTGGCGTCGAACGCCGCGCGCAGGACGACCTCGCCGCGGCGGCGCGAGCGCACCCGGACGTCGTCGCCGTCGACCAACCCATAGGCCTTGCCGTCCTCGGGGTGGACGCTCAGGGTCGGGACGCCGGCGGCCGCGCGCAAGGCGGAGGACTTGCCCGTGCGGCTCATGGTGTGCCACTGGTCGGCGACGCGCCCGGTGGTCAAGGTCATGGGGAACTCGGGGTCCGGCGCGTCGGCCGGCGCGCTGTGCGGCGCGGGCCCGAACCGTGCGCGCCGGTCCGGCGTCGGCGGCCGCCGATCCTCGTACAGCCGCACGGTGCCGTCCGCGGTCGCGCCCGCGACGAGCGCCGCCGGGGCCGGCCACTGCACCGAGCCCTCGCGTCGCAGCCGCGCGTGCGAGACGCCGCTGACGTCACAGGGCCGCCCCGCCGTGGTCGCTGCGAACTCGTCGTAGACCGCGGCCGCGTCGGGCCATGCGAACGCGTCGCCGAACCCGAGGGCTCGGGCCAGCCCCGCGTAGATCTGCCAGTCCGGGCGCGCCTCGCCGGGTGCGTCGAGCAGCTTGCGCACGAGCCCGACGCGCCGCTCCGACGACGTCATCGAGCCTTCCTTCTCGGGCCATGCCGCGGCCGGCAGGACGACGTGCGCCAGCGCGCTGGTCTCCGTCGGGTGGTGGCAGTCCTGGACGACCAGCAGCTCGCAGCGCTCGAAGGCCTCGCGCACCCGTGCGCCGTCGGGGAGCGACACCACCGGGTTGGTCGCCGCCACCAGCACCGCGCGGACGCGTCCGTCCAGCAGCGCGTCGACGACCTCGGTCGCCGTCAGGCCCGGGACCGCCGAGAGCGCGCCCGCCTCCAGCCCCCAGTGCGCCTCCATCGCCGCGCGGTCGACGCCGTCGTCGACGCGTCGGTAGCCCGGCAGCAGGTGGGCGAGCCCACCAACTTCCCGGCCGCCCATCGCGTTGGGCTGCCCGGTCAGTGAGAGCGGCCCGCAGCCCGGCCGTCCCAGGTTCCCGGTGGCCAGGCAGAGGTTGATCAGCGCGCGGTTCTTCAGCGTCCCGACGGCCGACTGGTTGGCGCCCATCGACCACAGGGTCATCGCCGCACCCGCCGCGCCGAACCACTCCGCGGCGCGCTCGATGTCGGCCGCCGCGACGCCGCACGCCTGCGCGGCGCGCTCCACCGGCCACGCGCGCGCCACCGCCATCGTCGCGTCGAAGCCGCTGGTGTGCCGCGCGATGAAGTCGCGGTCCAGCAGCCCGTCGCGCTCCAGCACGCAGAGCATGGCGTTCAACAACGGCAGGTCGGTCCCGGGCCGCACCGCGAGGTGCAGGTCGGCGGCGATCGCCGTCGGCGTCGCGCGCGGGTCGACGACGATCACGCGCGCGCCCTCGGCCTGCCGGTCCCGGATCCGCGACCACACGATCGGGTGGCACGCCGCCGTGTTGGACCCCAGCAGCAGCAGGCAGTCGGCCGCCGCGAGGTCCGCATAGGCGGGCGGCGGCCCGTCGGCCCCGAACGCGCCCGTGTAGCCCGCCACCGCGCTGGACATGCACAGCCGCGAGTTGGAGTCGACGTTGTTGGTGCCCAGGAAGCCCTTGGCCAGCTTGTTGACCGCGTAGTAGTCCTCGGTCAGCAGCTGGCCCGAGACGTAGAACGCGATCGCGTCCGGCCCCGACTCGTCCACGATCGCGCGCAGCCGCGCCGCGACCCCGTCGATGGCGTCGTCCCAGGACGTCGAGGCGAACGGCAGGTCGCGGGACGCCCGGACCAGCGGCGTCGTCGGCCGGTCGGCGGCGTGAACCGCAGATCCCAGCTCCAGCGGCTTGCGGCACGTCCGCCCACGGTTGACCGGATGGCGCGCGTCGCCCGCGACGCCCCGCACCCGCCCGCCCTCGACGTCGACCGAGAGGCCGCAGCCGGTCCCGCAATACGGGCACAGGGTGGACGTGGATGTCGGGCCGGGCACGCGGCAGGGATGGTGCGGCCCGACCGTTTCCCTTCCGCGACGGCTTTGTTTCGGCTTGGTGTCGTCCGCTCGACCGGTCGGCGAACGAGTTCCGACCTCGCGGAGGATGTGCACGCGCCACATCGCTGCCACCGTCTCTGACACCGCATGGGTCCACGGGATACATACGTGCTGCGCACGGCCGAGGAGCGCGGCGTCCGCTTCGTCCGCCTCTGGTTCGTCGACGTCCTCGGCATCCTCAAATCGCTCGCCGTCCCCGCCTCCGAGCTCGAGCAGGTGCTCGAGGACGGCGTCGGCCTGGACGGCTCGAGCCTCGAAGGCGCCGCCCGGCGCCGCGAGCGCGACGTCATCGCCTACCCCGACCCGTCCACGTTCGCGCTGCTCCCCTGGCGCGACGGGGTGGTCGGCCGCATGTTCTGCACCGTGCGCGAGCCCGACGGAGGCGCCTTCCCGGCCGACTCGCGCGACGCGCTGCAGCGCGTCCTGGCCCAGGTCGCCGACCTCGGCTGGACCGTCCAGGTCGGCGCCGAGATCGAGTTCTTCCTCTTCGCGGGCGAGGACGACAGCCCGGTGCCGCGCCCGCTGGACGACGGCGCCTACTTCGACCTGACGCCGCTCGACGAGGGCTCGGACTTCCGCCGCCGGACGATCGACCACCTCGAGCACCTCGGCATCCCGGTCAAGGCCAGCCACCACGAGGTGGCGCCCAGCCAGCACGAGATCCAGCTCGCCCACACCGACGCGCTCTCGATGGCCGACGCGATCACGACGTTCCGCCTCACGGTCAAGGAGGTCGCGTCGGAGCTGGGCCTCTTCGCCACCTTCATGCCCAAGCCGCTGCAGGAGCACGCGGGCAGCGGGATGCACCTGCACCTGAGCCTCTTCGACGGCGACCGCAACGTCTTCCACGACCCGGACCCGAGCACACCGCTGTCGCCGCAGGGCCGGCGCTTCCTGGCCGGGATCCTCGCCCACGCCGGCGAGCTGACGCTGCTGACCAACCAGTGGGTCAACTCCTACAAGCGGCTCGCGAACGGCTTCGAGGCGCCGCGGCACGTGCAGTGGACGCGGACCGGTGGCGCGGGTCTCGTGCGTGTCCCCGCGTCGCGGCCGACGCGGGAGACGGCGACGCGGATCGAGCTGCGCTCGCCGGACCCCGGCGCCAACCCGTACCTGTCGCTGGCGCTCGTGCTCGCCGCCGGCCTGCGCGGCATCGAGCGCGGCTACCAGCTGGGCCCGGAGGCCAACGGCGACGACGCCGCGTCGGTCGACGCGCCAAAGCTCCCCGCCGACCTGCGCGAGGCCACCGACCGCTTCGAGTCCTCCGACCTCGCGCGCGAGACCCTCGGCGACCGCGTCGTCGACCTGGTCGTCGCCAACAAGCGCGCGGAGTGGGACGCCTACCAGGCCACAGTCTCGACCTGGGAGCTGGAACGCTTCCTACGGTTGTTGTAGGTAGGCCTCGACATGCCGGAGGCGTGGATCTACACCGACGAGTCGGTCGACGACGTGGCCTCCGACGTCGCGCGGCTGCTCGCCGAGCTGGGCTTCGCGCCACGCAAGGTGTCGGCCAACGGCTCGCTGCGGCCCGAGGGCGACGGCGGCGCGCCGCCGCGGCCGCCCGACCTCGCGCTCGTGCTGAGCGACCCGGGGCTGTGCGCGCGCCTCGAGGGCGACGAGGACCTCGGCGACGTGCCGGTCGTCGTCGCGATCGACGGCGCCGAGCTCGACCACGGCGGTGCAGTCCACGAGGGCCACGAGCTGATCGTCCTGCCGCTGCGCGCCGCCGAGCTGCGCGCCCGGATCGCCCGCGCGCGCCGCCGCGTCAACGGCGTCCCGGACGACAACGTCGTGCGGGTCGGGTCGCTGGCGGTCAACCTCGCGACCTACCAGGTCGCCATCGACGCGCGGCCGATCGACTTCACCTACATGGAGTACGAGTTGTTGAAGTTCCTGGTGACCCATCCGGGTCGCGTCTTCGGTCGCGAGGCGCTGCTGAGCCGCGTCTGGGGCTTCGACTACTACGGGGGCGCGCGCACGGTGGACGTCCACGTGCGCCGCGTGCGCGCCAAGCTCGGGGCCGAGCACGCCGGCCGGATCAAGACCGTGCGCAGCGTCGGCTACCGCTTCGAAGGAGAGGGACGATGACCGAGAGCGCCACGCAGCCGCTGCGCGGGCGGGCAGGCTACGCCGGCTTCCGCGCGATGATCAAGGCGGTCGCGACCGGCCCGCGCGGGTCGCGCGACCTGACGTTCGACGAGGCGCGCGAGGCGACGGCCGCGCTGCTCGCCGGCGAGGTGTCGCCGGCGCAGGTGGGCGCGTTCCTGATCGGACTGCGCGTCAAGGGCGAAGGCGCCGAGGAGCTGGCGGGGGTCACCGCGGCGCTGCGCGACCGCGCGGCCCCGCTGCACGTCGAAGGGGTGGCCGGCAACCGTCCGCTGGTGGCGAGCGCCGGCGCCTTCGACGGCGTCGCCGACGCGCCGCCGCTCTCGCTCGCGGCGGCGGTGTGCGCCGCCGCGGCCGGGGCGGCCGTCGTCACGAGCTGCGGCGGCCGGCTCGGTCCCAAGCACGGCATCACGGTGGCCGAGGTGCTCGGCGCGCTCGGCGGTCCGGCGCGGCCGACGCCCACGGAGTCCGAGGCGATGCTCGCGCGCGCGGGGGTCTCGGTGGTGCACGCCGGCGCGGCCCTGCCCGGCTGGGAGGCGCTGGCCAAGACCCGCGACGAGATCGGCCTGCGGGGCCCGATCCACAGCGCCGAGAAGCTCGTGGACTGGTTCGGCGCCCGGCGCTTCGTCGTCGGCCACACCCACGGCAGCTACGCGGGCCGGCTGCTCGGCGCGCTGGAGCGGCTGGGTGCAGACCGCGCGATCGCCATCCGCGGCGTCGAGGGCTCCGACGTGCTGCGCCCCGGCCGGCCGGTCGCGGTGCTGTCGCATGCGGGTGGCGCCGTCGACCTGCCCGAGCGCCTCGGCCTCGTCCTGCGCGGCGACGCCGACCCCGAGGTCGCGGCCGACCTCACGCGTGCCGTGCTGCGTGGCGAGGACGCCGGTCCGGCGCGCCAGGCCGTGGCGCTCAGCGGAGCGGTCCGCCTGATCGCCGCGGGGACGACGAACGACCCGGCCGACGCCCTGCGCCGCTGCGAGGCGGTGCTGGACGACGGCCGGGCCGCGGCGACGCTCGACGCGTTGCTCGGCTAGACGCCGGTCAGCGGGCTGGCGCGGCGCACGTAGACGACGTACGTCATGACCGCGAACACGGCGTAGGCGCCGACGAACACCCACAGCGCCGAGACCGACCAGTCCTGGTGCGCCGCGGCGATCGACGCCTTCTCGGCCGGGTCCTTCGCCGCCTTCATGAGGGCCGACACGTCGAGGCTGGCCTGGCGGAAGGCGACCTGGATCAGGAAGCCGCCGAACGCGCCGACCGCTCCCGCGATGCCGATCACCGCCGCGGTCTGGCGCTTGAACGACAACATGGTGTCCTTGCCGTCGCCCGCGCGCCGGCCGAGCGCGGCGAAGATCGCGGGGATCATCCGGTACGTCGAGCCGTTGCCGACGCCGGCCAGCAGGAAGATGATCATGTAGGCGCCGAAGAACGTCGCGAACGAGTGGGCGTTGACCCCCGCGATCGCCACCAGCGTGCACGCGCCCATCCCGAGGAACGCCGTCAGCGTCACGCGCGCACCGCCGATGCGGTCCGAGAGCAGGCCGCCCAGCGGACGGGCCAGCGAGCCGACCAGCGCGCCGGCGAAGCCGAGGCCCGCGAGGTAGGTCGCGATGAACGGATGCCCGGCCAGGAACTCCGGGAACGTGTTCTTGATGACCAACGGCAAGGCGAACGAGTACCCGATGAACGAGCCGAACGTCCCGATGTAGAGCATCGACATGACCCACGTCTGCGGCTGGCGGATCGCCTGCCGGTAGGCGGTGGTGTCGGTCCGCGCCTGCGTCAGGCTGTCCATGTACCGCCAGGCGCCGACCGCGGCCAGCGCGATGAACGGCATGAACAGCAGGCCCGCGTAGCCCAGGTGCACCGGGTGGACCGGCAGCTTGACGACCGCGCCCGAGACGCCGACGATGATGACCAGCGGGACGACGAGCTGGGTGAGCGCCACGCCGAGGTTTCCGCCCGCGGCGTTCAGACCCAGCGCGAAGCCCTTCTTGCCGTCCGGGTAGAAGAACGAGATGTTGGCCATCGACGACGAGAAGTTGCCGCCGCCGACGCCGGCCGTGGCCGCGCACCCGAGCAGGACCGCCATCTGCGTGGAGTGCGGCTGATCGGCCAGCCAACCGCTGGGCACCAGGAACGCCAGCAGCGCCGTCGGGATCAGCAGCAGCAGCGCGCTGACGAGCGTCCACAGGCGGCCGCCGAAGCGCGGCAGCGCGAAGGTGTAGGGGATGCGAAGGGCCGAGCCGATCAAGTTCGGCGTCGCCGTCAGCCAGAACTGCTCGGGCACCGAGAGCGCGATCCCGACGTTGACCAGGTTGATGACGACGATCGCCCAGATCGACCAGATGCAGAAGCCGAGGTGCTCGGCGAAGACCGACCAGAGCAGGTTCTTGCGTGCGATGCGCTGGCCCGTGGCCGCCCAGAAGCGCTCGTCCTCCGGCTCCCACTGGTCGATCCAGCGGCCTCGACGACCGCGGGCCGCTGCGCTGGCGGACGCGGCTGCGGCGGCAGGCGTCCCGGACACGTCGATCGTCGTGCTCATGGCCGGCGATCCTGCCGGCCGCCCGTGTCCGGACTTTGGCCTGGATGTTGCGGTCAGGTTTCAGGACCGAGGCGGGCCGGGGTCCCCGGCCCGCCTCGGGTCCGACCATCGCCCTACTTGGTGTGGATGGTGACCGTCGACCCCGTCGAGGGGACGTACATGCCGTTGGCGACGCCCGCGTAGACGCGGTACTTGCCGCCGCGGCTGATCTTCACGTGCTTGCTGTACGTCGACTGGCCGCTGCTGCTGTGGCGCGCGGCGGTCCCGGCGATCGTGACCCAGTGCTTCTTGGAGTTCAGCTTCTGGATCGCGATCGGCGTGCCGTCGACCGCGGGCTTGACGGTCCCGGAGAACGTGAGCTGGTGCCCGCGCGTGACCGTGTGGGCCCCGAGATGGGTCGAGATCCGGACCGCGACGCTGACGACGACGATCGGGCTGACGACCGACGGCTTGTCGGGCAGCGCGACGCGCACCTGCGTGTTGACCGCGATCGGGACGCCCGGGAACGTGAAGTTGCCGGCTGCGTCGGTGATCAGCTTGTTCCCGTAGGGCTTGAAGCCCTGGGTGTAGGGGAACGGGTTGGTCTGCAGGACGATCTGGCGACCGCCGTTGCCCGTGCCGGTGAGCTGGCCCGCGAGCGTCGTCGTCGCGCCCGGCGCCAATGGGTTGGGCGTGGCGTTGAGCGTCACGCCGAGCGGCTGGGCCTTGGTCTTGAACGTCCGGTCGGCGCCGTTGTCCAAGCCCTTGGCGTTGGTCGCGATGAAGCGGTAGTGGTAGGTCGTCGCGGGCGCGAGGCCCGACACGTCGACCGTGATCGAGCGCCGGCCGTCGCCGGAGACCGTCTGCTCGGCCGTCCCCGACCCGTAGCGGTTGGTCGTGCCGTACTGGAACAGCACCTTCGTGTCGGCCCCGTTGGGGTCGACGGTGCCCGCGAGCGTGACGGTCTGCTGCGCGAGGTTCGAGGTGCCGCCCGTCGTGACGACCGGCGCGGTCGCCGCCATGGCGGCGGCGGTGGGCAGGGCGGCGAGCGTCAGCGCGAGTGCGCCGGCGCGGAACGCCCAGCCCAAGGTTCTACGGTGCATCAAGTCCCTCCCGATGGGATCTTAGGTCTCGTCGTTGCTTCGTTGGCACAGAACACGCCCAACGGACGCGTGTCGCGGTCACATACCCAGATTTCGTCCGAGGGCAGCGTCGAAGAGGGGGCGGACGGTGCCCAGGAGGCGCGGCAGGCGGGTCGTGCGGTCGTTGGCGACCTCGTGCAGGACGAGCTCGTTGACGGCCCCGAGCAGGGCAATGGCCATGGGTTGGGGCAGCGTTCGCCGGCCGCCGCGCCTGACGATCCGGCGCAGCAGCGCGGCGTAGCGGAGGTCGACGGCGAGGTGGAGCTCCAGCGCCGCCGCGCCCGCCGCCTGGATCTCGATCAGGAAGAGGCGCGTCATCTCCGGCTGGGCGGCCAGCGCCATCAGGTAGGTGGCGATGACCGTGTCGACCTGGCGGCGCCAGTTGCCGCCGTCCTGCGCGGCCGCGCGCTCGGCGGCGTCGTAGACCGAGGACGCCGCCGCCTCGTAGGCCGCCAGCAGGCAGCGCTCCTTGTCGGCGAAGTGGGCGTAGAACGTGCGCTTGGAGATGCGCGCCGCGCGGGCGAGGTCGTCGATCGTGACCGCCGCGTAGCCCTTGTCGGCGGCCAGGCGCGCCATCGCGCCGAGGATGCGGGCGCGGATCTCGGTGGCGGGGACGGCGGGGGGCATGCGCGGGCGGCCGACGCTAGCAGCGCCGGCGGTCCATTGGTACTGTCCGGTACCAATGTCCCAGAGCAACCGTCAGATCCGCCTCGCGGCACGGCCGCAGGGCGAGTGCAAGCCGACCGACTGGGAGCACGTCGACGCCGAGACGCGTGCGCCCGGGGAGGGGGAGTTCGCCGGGGTCACCAAGCTGATCTCGCTCGACCCCGCGATGCGCGGGTGGCTCAACGACGTCCGCTCCTACATCCCGCCGGTCGGCATCGGCGAGGTGATGCGCGCCGGCTCGATCGTGGAGGTGACGGCGTCCAACCACCCCAAGTTCGCGGTCGGCGACCACGTCGTCGGGACGTTCGGCGTCCAGTCGCACGTCGTCAGCGACGGGCGCGGCGCGCTGCGGGTCGACCCGTCGGCGGCGCCGCTGCCGACCTACCTCGGCGCGCTGGGCATGCCGGGCATGACCGCGTACTTCGGGCTGCTGGACGTCGGCGCGCTGAAGGGCGAGGGCGAGACGGTCCTGGTCTCCGGCGCGGCGGGTGCCGTCGGCACCATGGTCGGCCAGATCGCCAAGGTCAAGGGCGCGCGCGTGGTGGGCATCGCCGGCGGCCCGGAGAAGTGCGCCATGTTGGTCGGGGAGCTCGGCTTCGACGCCGCCGTGGACTACCGCGGCGACGACGTCCGCGGCGCGCTGCGCGCCGCGACGCCGGACCGCGTCGACGTGTACTTCGACAACGTTGGCGGGGACATCCTGGACCTCGCGCTCACGCGCCTGAACCTGAAGGCCCGCATCGCCATCTGCGGCGCGATCAGCCAGTACAACAACGAGACGACCGTGCAGGGTCCGGCGAACTACCTGTCGCTGCTGGTCTCCCGCGCGCGCATGGAGGGCTTCGTCGTCTTCGACTACGCCCGGCAGTTCCCGGAGGCGGCGGCCGCGATCGCGGGCTGGATCGGCGAGGGCAGGATCGTCACCAAGGAGCACGTCGTGCAGGGCGCGATCGACGACTTCCCCGAGACGTTGAGCATGCTCTTCCGCGGCGAGAACGTCGGCAAGCTCGTGCTCCAGGTCGCCTGATGGAGCTGCGCGACAAGGTGGCGCTGATCACCGGCGGCTCCAGCGGGCTGGGCCGCGCCACCGCGCTGGCGCTCGCGGCCGAGGGCGTCGAGGTGGTCGTCGCCGACGTCGACGAGGCGGGCGGCCGTGCCGTCGCCGAGCAGGTCGGCGGCCACTTCGTGGCGTGTGACGTGTCGTCGTTCGCGGCGAACGTCGCGCTGGTCGGCGCGGCCGTCGACCTCACGGGCGGGATCGACATCGCCTACCTGAACGCCGGCGTGGTGACGGGCTTCGGCATCGGCCCGGAGTTCGACGTCGAGCGCTACAAGAAGGTCATGGGGATCAACTTGGACGGCGTGATCTACGGGACTCACGCGGTCCTACCTGCGCTGAAGGCGCGTGGCGGCGGCGCGATCGTCGTGACCGCGTCGCTGGCGGGGCTGACCGCGGTCCCGTTCGACCCGATCTACGCCGCGAGCAAGGCGGCCGTCGTCGGGCTCGCGCGCTCGCTCGGCCCGGCGCTGGCCGTCGACAACGTCACCTACAACGCGATCTGCCCGGCGTTCGCCGAGTCCAAGATCGTCGAGCCGATCCGCGAGGTCCTCGCCGCCCAGGGCGTCGAGCTGATCCCAGCCGAGACCGTGGCGGCCACCGTCCTGCGGATCATCACCGGCGGCGCGACCGGCGAGGCCTGGTTCGTCCAGCCCGCGCGCGAGCCGGCGCCGTTCATGTTCCGCAACGTCCCGGGCCCGGGCAAGGGGAACGCCGCGCGGCCCGAAGCGATTTAGCATTCCTGAAGGTCTGATGACATACTCGCGGCTGTGTCCAGACTCGCGATGGTGCTCCTCTGCGCGCTGCTCGGCGCGCTCGCGCTGACCACCACGACCGCCAGCGCCGGCGTCTCCAAGCAGTGCAAGCTGCTCTCGCCCGCCGACGTCGGCAGGCCGGTCGGCATGAAGCACCTCTCCCTGCGCGGCGTGACCACGTCGAACCCGTCGCTGACCGGGGTCAAGGGGCGGCTGGTCCTCTGCGACTTCCGCTATCCGAGCACCGGCACCGTCGCGTCGTCCAGCGTCGCGACGCTCCCCTCAGCGGGCGCCGCGCGCAAGGAGTTCAGCGCGCAGGTCCACCGCGAGCAGCGCCAGCCGGGCCTCAAGACCCGCAAGCTGTCGGGCCCGTGGGACGACGCGTACTGGCTGGGCCACGACGGCATCCTCGTGCTCAAGGGCCGCTACATCTTCCACCTGCAGTACGCCGACGGCCTGGCGAAGTTCAGCGCCGTGACGCAGGGCGTGCTCAGCGGGCTGGGCGCCAAGGCCGCGCGCCGGCTTTAGCGCGAGCTCGGGGCGCCAAGCGGCACCGCCCGCGCCTGTCCTTCAACCTTGTCGCCGCGCCAGCTGCGGCGGAGGCGTGCGCGCGGCCCAGCGCGTCGCCTGCTCACAGAGCTCCTCGACGAGCAGTCGCCGATCGGGTCGATGAGGCCGGTCTCCTCGGCGATCGGGATGACGTCGGCGGGCGGGACGAGGCCGTGCGTCGGGTCCTCCCAGCGCACGAGCGCCTCGACGCCGATCATGAGGCCGTCGGTCGGCGACACGATCGGCTGGCAGTGCAGGCGCACCTCGCCGATCGCGCGGCGCAGGCGCGTCGTCAGCGAGAGCCGCGCGCGGGCGTCGCCCTCCTGCTGCTCGTAGAGCGCGACGCTGCCCGAGCCGGTGCGCTTGGCCTGGGACATCGCGGAGTCGGAGCGCTTCAGCAGCGACTCGGCGTCGGTCGCGTGCTCGGGGAACAGCGCGACCCCGATCGAGGCACCGAGCTGGGGCCGGTTGGGCAGGCCGGTGAGCGCGTCGTGGTCGGCGACCTGGGCCTCCGCGCGCCGGGCGTCGAGGCGGTCGGTGGCCGGGACGACCGCGTTGAACCAGTCGCGGCCGCGCCGCGCGTCCTCGGCGAAACCCAGCAGCGCAGCCCTGGCGGTTGATGAGCTCGACGCGCCCGCGGGGCTCGAGGACGACGACGAGCGTCGACGCGACCTCGAGGTACGCTGTGCGCGGTCGCGCTCCTCGCGCAACGTGCGCTGCGTGTCGATCGTGCCGGTGAGACGACCACGCCGGAGCCCGCGTTGGGCGTCGGCGCGAGCGGGCGATCAGTGGATCCAGATCCACTGATCGGGGCCCTCGGCGTCGGTCCTGACGGCCATCCGCGAACGGGCTCACCGTCGCGCTGCGCCATACCGGTGAGCGACTCTTCGGCGGTGAGCGTGCGGCCGTCGCGCTCGTCGACGGACTCGAGGTCGTGGCGGAAGGGGGCGATGAGGCCGTCGTCGAGGCCCTCCACGACCGAGCGGGGGAGAGCTCTCGGCGGCGCGGGCGGCCCGGCGCGCGAGCTGCTGAGGGCCGAGATCGACGACGAGGCCGCGGCTCTTGATCTGTCCGGCCTGGTTGCCCTGCCGGCGCCGTGCCCCGAACGGCGCGCTCGACCCCCTGCCCTGCGGCATGTCCTCCCGGTACATCGACGCTCCGCTTCCGGGATCGAGGAAGCTGCACGGGCTGTGCAGGCTTCCGTGCGCCGACGAACATGTGCAGGGCTGGGGACGAGAGCTACGGTGCCGGCGTGACCACCTGCCGGCGAGGACCTACGGGACCCTCTAGATGACGGGCTCGGGCTCGGGCGCCGACTCCGCCGGCGCGATCAAGTCCTGAACCGGCACCCTCAGCGCAGCCGCGACCTGCATGACCGTCCGCAGGCGAGGCTCGCGCAAGCCGCGCTCCAGGCGGCTCACTTCGGTCGGGTGCAGACCCGCGAAGTGCGCCAGCATCTCCTGTGACCAGCAACGCTCCTTGCGCAGCCGGCGAAGGTTTGCGGCGAGCTGCATCTTTGCATCCATCACGCAATCTCCTGTCTTCCGCGTGGCCCCGAACTTACGGGTGTGTCCGATCGTCGGGGACTAGTTTGCCTGATCTTGAGCGGTGAGACACGAAAACGTGTGCAAACCCGTCAGCGCACTTGATCCCGGTGCAGAGACGTCCGTGACAGCGAGGGTTCAGGTGTCTCGCGCGCGGCCGTCGGACGGTGGCACAGACTCCGGTACCCGGCGTCGGTCGATGCGACGCCTGCCGGCTGGCATGCCGCCGCGCGACCTCGTTGTGGTCTCCACCCATGGTGCCGACGCTAACGCACGGAGATGCTCAGCGAAAAGGGCAATTCGAGCGGTTGGCCCTACTGGGTGGCTCGCGTGGGCTCCGGCGCTGCCAGGCGGGCGGGACGCAATTTCGAGGTGCCATGCGACCGAACGCCGTAAGCAGCGGCAAGTGCGGCCGCCACGAAGCACCCGACCGCGCCGCTCGCGAGGGCCGCACGAGGCCCTGACAGCTGGCCTATGGCTCCCACCAGCGGCCCTCCGATCGGGGTCGATCCCATGAAGGCGACGATGTAGAGGGCCACCACGCGACCCCGCATCGCGGGCTCGGCGCGCAGCTGCAGCGTCGAGTTCGTGGTGGAGGAGAACACGACGCTGGCCGCGCCCGCGACGCTGAGGCAGAGCGCGGCGGTGAGCGGAGACGGGCTGAGCGCGGCCGCGGCCAGCGCGGCGCCGAAGACGAGCGCCGCCTGGGCGATCGTCTTGACCCTCGGGGCGACCCGGCCCGCGATCGTGAGGCCGGACACGACCGACCCGGCGCCCATCGCGGCGTACAGGAGGCCGAAGCCGGTGGCGCCGAGGTGGAACGTGTCGTGCGCGATGAGCGGGATCGTGACCTGGAACTCGTAGGCCAGCGTCCCGACCAAGGCCATCATGATCAGCGGGATCAGGAGGTCGGCGCGCGAGTTGACGTAGGTCAGCCCGGCGCGCACCGCCTTCGGCGTGCGCGGGGGCGGCGTCGTGGGCCGGTGAAGCCTCGACGTGTCCATGAGGGTGAGACCGGCCAGCGGCGCGAGGAACGACGCGCCGTTGATCAGGAAGCACGCGCCGGTGCCGAGCGCGGCGATGAGGAGTCCAGCGCCGGCGGGCCCGACCATGCGCGCGGCGGCGGCGACGGTGGAGTTGATCGAGATCGCTCTCGGGAGGGCGTCCCGGTCGACGAGCTCGGAGACGAACGTCTGGCGCGTAGGGACATCGATCGCGCGCGCGAGGCCGAGGCCGAGGGCGAGGACCCAGACCATGGGGAGCGTGGCTTGGTGTGCGAGCGTTGCCGCTCCGAGCGTCAGGGCCAGCGCCCCTTGGGCGGCCTGCGTCCCGAGCAGCAGCTTGCGCTTGTCGGATCGGTCGGCGAGCGCGCCGGCCCAGGGGCCGAGGATCAGGACCGGGAGCGCCTGCAGGGCGACGGTGATTCCGAGGGCGGAGCCGGACGGCGTGAGCTGGAGGACAAGCCACGCCTGGGCGACGGTCTGCAGCCATGTGCCGGGGACGGAGATCAGCTGGCCGCTGAAGTAGAGGCGGTAGTTGCGGTTGGCGAGGGGGCGGGACTGGGTGATGCCTATGGGTTAGCAGGTGGGTGTGCAGGTGGCCTGTGGATCTGACGGGCGGCCGACCTGCCGCCTGGCGCTAGCGACCGCGACAAAGGCGCGCGGCATCGCTCACGGGGCGCAACACGGTCTCTTCTCATCGAAGGATGTCGTTCGCGTCGGCTTCCGCTTCGGCCTCGATCTGGCGCAGCAATGGATCGTCGTGGAGCGGCGGATCAGGGACGCTCACGGTTGGCTCCAACTTGGCATCGGCGAGCTGCCGAACGACCGGCAGGATGCCGTTCGGCCGAGCAGCAGCGTTTACGCGCGTGGCCTCCATCATCCGTTGCTGCGTTCGCCCTCGTCCCGCGGGCTGGGTGCGCCGCCCAGGGATCGACACGCCGTGAGCGCCCGGTTGGGTGTCGAGCCATTAGCCCCGGACGGCGGCGTGCTGCCTAGCTATGCCGCCTGGCTGTTGCGCTGTGCGACGCAGACAGATCAGAGTTGCTCACCGGGCCCGGCCTTGTTTGTCTTCTTACAGAAGGAGGGCGCTATGCCCAGCAGTCTGACGCGCGTGGCCGTCATCGCGGTCGCTGCGCTTGCGGTGGTCTTGTCGGTCACTGCGGTGTCGGCCTCGGCGTCGACCTGGCACAACACCGGCGCGACGGCGTTTACCGCTACGAGTGGCCCCGGGACATTGACCCTAGGGGCCAACACCATGGCGTGGTCGGGGTGCACTATGCCCCTCACGGCCGGGCTGTCGGACGCCGGTCCTACATGGGTCTCCGCGATGACCGGGAGTCTCAGGTGTGCGGGCGTGAGGATCGCCGGAGTCCCGTGGCACTTCTATTGTCCATCGGTCGATGTCGACGGCGTCCAGATGGGCGTGCCGCCCATTTCGGTCATCGTCCAGATCCGGATCAGGTGCTTCGCCGGGCCGGGTGCCACCAATGGCACGAATGATCTCTGCAGGATCGACGGCACGCTCGACGCGACCTACGTGAATCCGACGATGACCGACCCTGGGAGCTTCGCGACGAGGGACTCGAGGGTGACAGTGGCCAACAACCCACCCGGAGCGTGTCCAGCGTCACTTGGCTTGGGGGCGGCCACTCTGGCGAGGACCATGCTGAGGAACCTCCTGGCCGGGGCGATCATAAGGCAGCCATGAGCCGCTGAAATCGAGCGATGTCGGCGTGCCGTTGCACGCCGGCATCGCGCCTTCGTGCGCCACACCGAAGCTCCTCGGTACCAGCCCGGCCAGTCAAATGCGGTGCGCGCCTGACGAAGGCAGCGGCCCTGGGCTCGATCACGCCGTGCGCAGGTCAAGCTGCGGCATGCCCGTTCGGGCGCGGCCGCGCCCCTCAAGCAGGTAGGAGGAAGCTCACCAGGTCTCGTGGTGCTCGCCGTCGGTCTCATGTCGTTCGTCGCCGCCAGCTGAACGGCGGTGTCACAATGTGGGAATAGCGGAGACACGGCGTTCACGGCACCCCGTCTCGCCGTAGGCTCAACGCCAGGACAGGACGGACGTCACGGCGTCGGGGGTCATCACCGGCGACTTCAACGTGGAACACGCCCAGCGCCCCGGCCGTTCCTTGAGGAGTGCGTCGCCCGCGGGTGGACGTGACGACGTTCAACCGCGGCCGCGTTGCCTGGCGGGATCGGGTACATGGAACCGCACAGCCGACCAGTGCAGGGTCGCTAGCACTCTGGCCACCACTTATACCCACGGTAAACGCGGGCACGCCCAGGAGACCTCGGGCATGTCCGCCCAAAACGCGACGGGCATCACGCGCCCACGGCTCTGGGCAGCGGGGACGGGCTCGCTGTCAGCCGTCAGCATCGCCCCTACGTCGCGTGCCGGCCCGTCCCTCTCGGATCCGTGATGGCGCGCGTCGCCGCCTGACCGTCGAGGGCCGCGCTCGCACGAGCGCGGGCGGATCGGCCGTGCCGTCGGTGACGGACGCGCGCTCCCGAGCCGACCCCTGCCGGCTGGCAGATGCTTGCCGCCTGGCTCTGGGAGTGCGGCGGCATCTGTGTGAGATTCCCTGACGGAGCCGCACCACCCTGCAGGAGGTTGGTCGGGGCGGCCCGGGGCGTGCCGCACGCTCCTTGCGGAGGCCGAGACATAGCTCGAGGCCGAGGGATCCCGAAGTGCGTGCATGCCCTCTCGGGCGTGTACGAGGAAGAGTCGATGTGCGGCGCTTGAAAGCGTCGTATCAACGTTTCGAGGCGTTGAACGCTTCGGACAAACAGTAGGAGAGAGAGATGAGCAAGATCACACGGATCGTCACGCTTGTCGTCGGCCTGATGTCGCTGTTCGCGGCGATGTCCGGGGTCGCGAGCGCGTCGACCTGGAGCGCGAGCAGCACCGCAGCGTTCACCGCTACGGGCACGTCCGGCACCCTGAGCGTCGGGTCGAACACCCTGGCCTGCTCTGGTGGCAACGCCACTGGCGCGGTCACCGCCCTGAGCAACGCCGGCCCGACGTGGCTCAGCGCTGCTAACGGCGGCGTCTCGTTCACGGGCTGCAGGATCGGCGGCACGCCGTGGCACGCGTACTGCAGCAGCTACTCCCTCAACGCCCTGAGCTTCACCGGTGGCGTGACGACCGGCGACATCACGCTGAACACGGCGTGCCTCGCTGGAGTGGGCGCTGTGAATGGCACGGGGGACGTCTGCTCGATCACCGGTAGGCCCGGTGCGACGTACACCAACCCGGGTACGCAGGGCGTCCTCGGGGTGAGGGCCACGGCGAGCATGGCCGTCGGCAACGCCCCCGGCAGGACCTGCCCGCCCGCGTTGGGCACGGGCACGGCCACGCTGAGCGCGTTCTCGTTCTCGACCACCAGCGCGAGCCCGCCGTCCATCAGGCAGCCGTAGCCGCTCGCTGCGTGGGCGACGTCCACGCTCCGTAGCAGCACATGTTGGAAGCGTGGCCCGTCTTCTATCGGAGGCGGGCCACGCGCGTTGCGGCGCGGCGCTGCTCGGGCACTGCTGCCCGCGTCAAGGTCCTCGGAAAACATCCTTGACTCTGGGAAACACGTATGACTATAGTCGCCATCGGCCTCCGCCCCTCGATGTCCGGCGGAAGCATGGGTCGTCGAGGAGGAGTAGGAGTCGTATGTCTAGCTGTACCGGGTTCGCAACTCCGTGGGTTCGCGTCTGGCTGCAGGGACTGGCAACGGTCTGCGCGATGCTGGTGCTCGCCACGTACGCAGACGCGGCGACGCCCGGCACGTCATACGGCTTCCAGGCGAGCTTCGGCAGCGCCGATCTCGTGGCAAACGGCCAACCCGTGTCGACGGGCATTGCCGTCGAGCCCGGCACGGGCAACCTCATCGTCGCCGATGAGTACGGGGTCCGTGCGCAGGTGTTTGCGCCGGACGTCACCTTGGGCGGCACGTTCCTGACGACGCTCAACAGCGGCAGCCTCTCGATGTACGCGGCTGTCGACCCAACAGACGGGACCGTGTACGTCAGCGACGCCTTCGGCGGAGGCGTGGCGAAGTTCACTTCCGACGGCGCGCCGGTGCCGACCTACACGAGCGACCCGAGCTTCGCGGTGGATCCCGCGATCAGCGAGTGGACCGGGGGCGGCATGGCCGTCGACGGGACCACGCACGACCTGCTGATCTCCGACCCGTCGGTCGGTCGAGTCTTCCGCTTCTCGGCGAGCGGGACCCTGCTCTCGTCCTTCAACGGCTCCGACTCCGATCACGGGACCTTTCGCCACCCGCGCAACATCGCGGTGAGTCCTGGGGGTACGACGTACGTCGTCGACGACCGAACGCCGCTGCTCGACTCGACCGTCGAGTTGTTCGATTCTTCTGGCGTCGCTCAGGGGTCGCTTCCCATCACCGGCGGGCCGCAGGGCGTCGCGGTGGACCCTGCTACAGGTGCCGTCGTCGTCGTCGAGGACATCGGGACCGCCAACGCCAAGCTCGAGGGCTTCACGTCGACCGGCGTCCCGACATTCACGGTTCATCTCCCCGCGACGGCTACGGGTGCGAACCATGGCTTGGCGATCGATCCGGCCACCGGACGCATCTACCTGCAGACCGACGACGGCACGACGAGCCAGGTCTTCATGTTCCGTACGGGTGTGCAGGCGGGGCTCGACGCACCGGTCGTGTCGAACATCGAGACGACGAGCGTCCATGTCCGCGGGGTCGTTGCGCCCGGCGGAGAGTCGACCACAGCTCGTCTCGAGTACTGCCCGGCAAGCACCGATTGCGCAAGCTTCCCGATGTCTGACCCGAACGATCCGGCAAACCCTTGGCAGCGCGGCCCCGACCACCCGGGGCTAACCAGCAACGGCGAGGAGGCCATCGAAGACGACTTCACCGGTCTCCAGCCGAATGCGGCCTACCTCGTGCGGTCCTACGCCGAGAACTCCTTGACGAACAACACGTCCGCGACCACGTCGTTCAGCACGGCGGTCGTGCCACCGGCCGTGACGACCGGTGCCGCGAAGGAGATCACACAGGCCAGCGCCATGCTCTACGGCCTTATTGACACGATCGGGGACCAGACGACGTATCACTTCGAGTACGGCACCACGACCGAGTACGGCACCAGCGCTCCGCAAGGCGCAGAGGCGATCGCAGGCAAGGGTCGGACGCCGCGCACGTTCAGCCGTCCCATCAGCGGCCTTCGCCCGGGGACGACGTACCACTACCGCCTAGTCGCTCGGAACTCAGCCGGCGTGGCCGCTGGTGCAGACGCGACCTTCACGACCGACCCCGCGGACAGCCCTAACCCGCATCTCGGCTACGAGCAGGTCACCCCGGTCGACAAGCTCGGCGCTTCACTGAACACGACGTTCGGGTTCCAGGCCAAGGCCGACGGCACCGCCATCGAGTACATGACCGCCTCTGCGCCCTCGAACGCTCCGAGCGCGGCACAGTTCACCCGCTTCTTCAGCATGCGCGGCGCTGCCGACTGGGACCCCTGGGTCGCGCTGGACCCGCCACTCAACGTCGGTCGCGAGACCGCGTCCTCGGTCACCTTGGCGGTGTCCAAGGACTTCACGCACACGATGGTGGTCAGCAACCGCAAGCTCGCCGACGGCGGCACCGAAGGGGTGGGCAACCTCTACGCGGTCGACGTGAAGTCGCGCGCCTACACGTTCGTCGGTTCGAGCAACGTGCCTTCGGCGTACAACGTCATGAGCGGCATCAATCGAGCAAACATGTTCATTGCTGGAGCATCGGATTTCAGCTGGCTTGTGTTCGCGTCGCAGGTGCCGCTGCTTCCGGGCGTCCCGAGTCGGGCGCTGTATCGCTGGGACGCGGGTCGCGGGCTGCAGCTCGAGTCAAAGCTTCCCAGCGGGGCCGTGCCCACGAGCGGCATCGCCATCCAGGGGGTGTCTGGCGCTCAACGGATGGTCGCGGACGACGGGTCGCGCATGTACTTCACCCTCGATGGGGCTGATGGTGGCGTGTACGTCCGTACGACGAGCGGAACGACGGCCGTCTCGGTGTCGCATATCCTCGGCGGGCCAGCGACGCCGCAAGCAGCGCTCCTGTCGGGCGTAAGTCGCGACGGACGCTACGCGGTGTTCACCTCCGGGCGCCTCACATCTGACGCGCCGACGGTCACCGATCTCCGCAACATCTACCAGTACGACGCGGTCACCAATGAGCTCCGGTTCATTGGGACGATTCCCGCGAACCCGGAGCCGTTCTACGTCATGGCTGTCAGCGACGATGGTCAGACGGTGTACTTCGACGATGGCACCAACACGGTCGTCTGGCGCGGCGGCGTCCTCCAGACGGTCTCGTCCGCCCATCCGGGCCCCGGTGTCTTCGCCAGCCCGAGCGGACGGTACCTGGCATACGGCGGGTCGGGGTCTGAGGTCTACCTTTACGACGCGGACGCAGACCTGCTCACCTGCGTGTCGTGCCCGCCGGGCGGTGGGTCCGGAGTGGACGCGTCTCTGCCAATCGTCGATCGCAACGTCAGCAACCGGATTCCCCAACCGTTGACCGACGACGGGGAACTGTTCTTTGACACGCCGACGTCCCTCATTACGAGAGATAACAACGGCGCGCGGGACGTCTATGCATATCGCGACGGGAAGACGACGCTGATCTCCCCCGGCACCGGTCAGTTCGCCGCACGGTTCGCCGACGCGTCCACGAGCGGCGACGACATCTTCTTCACAACGGCTGAATCGCTGGTCGGCCAGGATCAGGACCAAGCCGACGATGTCTATGACGCACGTCTTGGCGGCGGGTTCCCCGGGCAGTCGCCCGCGCCGCGTGCGGCGTGTGCGAAGAGCGAGTGCGTCGAGCCAACCCCGGGGCCGGTGAGCAGCGCCCCCGCACCAGGGCCGGCGCAATCAGCGGCATCGACCAAGAGCCGCACCAACCAGACGAAGGCTCGTGTCTCGGTCGCGACGGTCTCGTTCACTTCCAAGGCCATGCACATCACTGTCCGGGTCTCCCAGCGAGGGCGGGTGCGCGTGAGTGGCTCACGGCTGACGAGCACCGTCCGGAACGCGGCGAAAGCCGGTAGTTACCGACTGGTCGTGCCATTGAGCAAGAAGGCTCGTTCCCTTCGGCGCGCGCATCGCAGCTTCAAGGTGTCTGCGCGCATCTCGCTCGCCGGCGGGTGGGGCACCTCGGTCTCCAAGATCTCCCGGACCCTCGGCAAGTAGGCGATGACCATGACCAACATGATGTTCACCGTGCGTCGCGGCCGGTTCGTCCTCCTCTCCGCTCTTCTGGCCCTCGTGCTGTTCTCGATGGCAGCAGCCAGCGTGGCGCGAGCGAACTTCCAGTTCGAGCAAGCCGGCGTTTCGCTCTCGAATCTCGACGGGACATTCGACCGTCAGGCGGGTTCGCACCCCGACCTTGCGGTCAAGTTCTCTCTGCCGCTGGACACCACGACCGTCCACGACGGCGAAGCGATCCCCGGGCCCCCGGAGGCCGTGCGGTCGGTCGACGTCGATCTGCCTCTCGGACTGGTGGGCGATCCGACACCGTTCCCGACATGCTCACCGACGGAGCTCGCCAACCCCGGGCAGGCCTTCCCCAATTGCCCAGTAGACGCGCAGATCGGTGTCGCTGACCTCGAGATCGGCGGGCCCAGCGGACCGCAGCCGCTGCGGGTCGGCGTCTACAACATCGCTCACGGCCCGAACGTCCCGGCGCGGTTCGGGTTCTTCTACCTCGGCACCGTGGCCGTCATCGATGCACGTGTGCGCCCTGGTGACTACGGCATCTCGTCGGGGAGCTTCAGCATCTCCCAGGCGGTCGCGATCCAGGCGGTGACACTGCACCTCTGGGGCGTGCCCGCCGATCCGGCGCACGACTTCGATCGTCAGCCTCGTGGCGCGCCTGAGGTGGACGGTCAGCAAGCGGTGTCCACGAGCCAGCCGCGGCTGCCGTTCTTGAGCCTTCCGACGTCGTGCCCAGGCACCCCGATGTCGTTCACGATGCGGGGTGACAGCTGGGAGCACCCTGGCGCGTTTGATACCCGCGTGCTCTCGTCCGATCTCGACGGGACCCCCTTCATGATCGACGGTTGCGAGCGTGTCGGGTTCGATCCTTCCGTCAACGTTCAGCCGCTCTCCCACACGGCTGACGCACCCACTGGGCTCAACGTCGACATCGACGTGCCGCAAGCCGCCGCCCCCGATGGCTTGGCTACAGCCCATGTGCGCAAGGTGGCGATCGCATTCCCAAAGGGGATGTCCGTCTCCCCGTCGTCCGCCGCTGGACTCGGCGCATGCACGCCAACGCAGATCGGCCTCGGAACCAACGATGCCCCTGCGTGTCCCGACTCGGCCAAGATCGGCAGCGTCACCATCGACACGCCGCTGTTGCCTGATCCATTGCACGGCGACATCATTCTCGCTACGCAGACCGACAACCCGTTCCGCTCGCTGATCGCGATGTACATCGCCGCGAAGGGACCCGGCTTCTACCTGAAGCTGCCGGGTCGCGTCGATCTGGACCAGGTGACCGGTCAGCTGACCGCGACGTTCGACAACACGCCGCAGCTGCCGTTCTCTCACATGCGCGTGAGCCTGCAAGGCGGTTCGCAGGCGCCGCTGGCGACACCCCCGAGCTGCGGTAACTACACGACGCGTACCGAGATTACCTCTTGGGCGTCGGACAACGTGGTCGCTCTCGACACGCCGATGGCGATCGACCAGGGCTGTGACAGCCCGGCGTTCGCCCCGTCCTTCACCGCGGGGATGACGAACCCGCTCGCCGGCCAGGACTCGCCGTTCGTGTTCACGCTCACCCGCGCTGATCGCACGCCTTACCTGTCGTCGATCGATGCTGTGCTGCCAGCTGGCATGCTCGCTCGGATCGGCTCGGTCACGCAATGCGGCGCCGGCCCGGCTGTGACCGGTGCATGCCCGGCAAACAGCGCCGTCGGAACCGTATCGACCCTGGCCGGTCCTGGAGCTCAGCCGCTGGCGCTCACGGGCCGCGTGTATTTGACCGGTCCCTACAAGGACGCGCCGTTCGGCCTCTCGATCGCCGTCCCAACGGCCGGTCAGGCAGGGCCGTTCGACCTCGGCGTTGTCGTCGTTCGGGCTGGCATCTACGTCGACCGAACCGATGCCCACGTGACGGTCAAGTCGGATCCGTTGCCGACGATCATCCAAGGCATCCCGCTGCGGCTGCGGCAAGTCAGCCTCTCGATCGACCGACCCAAGTTCATGTTCAACCCGACGAGCTGCAAGCCCTCGGGTGTGTTCGGGAGCTTCGGGGCGTTGGGAGGCGCCACAAGCCAGCAGGTCGCGCTGTTCAAGATCGGCGGTTGCGGCGATCTCGACCTGCGGCAGAAGCTCGCGCTTCAGTTCACCGGCAAGCGCTCCACGACCGACGGCACTCATCCGGGGATCACGGCCAAGCTCACAGACGTTCAGGGCGGCGCGAATCTCGCGAGGGCGGAGGTGAAGCTCCCGCTCTCCGTTGCGCTCGACCCGGACAACGCACAGGCGCTGTGCAAGCCCGCGCAGCGGGCGGCCCTGGCGTGCCCGAAGGCCTCGATCGTCGGAACCGCCACGGCGGTGTCTGTGCTGCCGCACCCGCTCAGCGGGCCGGTGTATTTCGTCGAGGGTACGCGGAAGAGTCCGTCAGGCCGCGTCATCGCGACCTTGCCGAAGCTTTGGATCCCACTGTCGGGCGATGGGGTGACCATCGACGTCAACGCGGATTCCAACGTCGACGCGATCAAGCGCCTTGTGACCACGTTCCGTGACATCCCGGACGCACCGATCTCGCAGTTCAGCCTCAAGATCAACGGCGGTAAGCACGGAATCATCGTGGTTTCGGGCCGCCCGGGAACATGCGATCGCGACAAGACGATCGACAGCCGCTTCACTGGGCAAAACGGCCAGGTCGAGGTCTCGACAACGCAGGTCAAGGTCGATGGCTGCAAGCCCACAGTCACGAAGACGAAGGCCACGTCAAGCGCCGTCACGCTGCGCGTCGCGAACCTCGGCGCCGGAAAGCTCACGCTGAGCGGCTCCGGGATGATCAGCAAGGCTTCGCGCACCTTGAAGGCCGCCGACGAAGCGTCGATTTCCGCGAGACTCACGCCGAAGGCGCGAGCGACGCTGAAGCGTCACGGCACGATCCGATTGACGCTGACGGTGGGCTATCGTCCGCGCGGCGGCAAGGTCGTCAATGTCAAGAAGTTGGTGACCGTCCGGCGCTGACATCCGGCCCGGCATCGCTCAAACCCGAAGGGGCACCGCATGGTGCCCCTTTGTGGTTTATCGACCACACCAAAACACTAGTGTGTCTATTGACTACGGGAAACAAGTGCAGGTATGATCTGACGGACCGGTAAGCGCGAAGGTCACGCGCGGAGCACCACGCCGGTCCGTGGGGAGAGAACTTGAGACGGACTGGCCTGAATGGTCGCTCGGTCTCCTGCGCCCGCGATTCGGTTGCACTAATCAACAGGAGGGTTCTATGCGGATCAAGATGTCCGTAAAGCCGCTCGTGACGGCAGCAGTCGCCATTGGCGTGCTCGCCGCTTCGTCGTCGGCAATGGCGGCCGCGCCGACGGGCGTGTACGCCCCGTTCAAGTACTGCCCGTACACGAACACCGCGGTCCAGTCGTGCCTGGTGTCCACCTCCACGGGTGGGGCGTTCCAGTTGGGTAACGCAAACGTGCCGGTCACCTCGTCCACGCCCGTCGTGCTTCAGGGCGGCTTCTCGCTGAACGATGACTTGACGACGACGTGGTTCAACGCGGTCGGCGCCGACACGCTGGTCAAGACCCCGCTCAAGGTTCCGGGTGGCCTTCTCGGCCTCGTGAGCACCGGGGGCTGGTCCGGCTTCCTCATCGACGCGTTCAACAACGCGGTCGCCGCGGCGAACGACGTGTACGCAACGGCTGAGCTCGTCGGTCCAGTCAAGTTCGACTACTTCAACTACCTCATCGAGGAGGGCTCGACCGTTCAGCTGCCGGTCCGGATCCACCTCGAGAACCCGTTCCTGGGCCCGAGCTGCTACATCGGCTCGTCGTCGAGCCCGGTCACGTTCAAGCTGACCACTGGCCTCACCACTCCCCCGGCCGGCACGACGCCGATCAGGGGCAGCTCGGGGCTGACGAGCAGCACGCCCGATGGCACCGTCGTGACCGCCACGGGTGTCAAGTTGGTCGACAACGCGTTCTCCGTGCCGGCAGCCAGCAACTGTGGCTACCTGCCGCTGGACAAGATCCTGATCACCGCCGCCGTGAACCTCAAGGAGGGCCTGCCCTCCGCCGCTGGTAGGAACAGCGCCACCCTGACCGGTGGGTTCAAGCAGGGCGATCGCGCCGCCACGCAGGCGAGCGTCCACTAGCAGTCGGATCGACCACCGCCCGGCTCTCCTAAGGGTCCGAGCGAATGGCGATCAACGCAGGACAACAGGGGCGCCCGAAAGGGCGCCCCTGTCGCTGCTCGGAAGGCCGTCCGCCGTGACTCGCCCGAAGCCGTCGCGCTTAGCAGCGGCGTTCCGAGGTCCCCGTGTCATCACCTCGTAGACGTCCGCTCGTGATGTGCTGAGACGCCTTCTCCACGAGCCCCGGAGGCCCGGACCGTGGAGCACGTCGTACTGGAACGTACGTCTAAACGGCGGCGGAGCGCGCGAGGGTCGCGCGCTTCACAGCGGTCTCAAAGACCTGTTCCCACTGGTCGGCCGCCGCGTCGATCGTCTGCGACAACGCCCAGGCCTTGCCGTTGCGCCCCAGCTTCTTGCGCAACTTCTTATCGCGGACAAGTCGCTCGATTGCCTGCTCCCAATCGCAATCTTCTACGAGTAAGCCCCCATGCTTCTCGCCGAACCCTTGGTACGGCTTCCGGGGCGAAGCGAGCCACGCGACACCAGACGCTGCGTACTCCTTGAGCTTGATGTTCGATCGGGCGTTGTTGAACAAGATGTCGCAGAGTGGGGCGAGCCCGATGTCGTAGCGGGCCATGTGCTTCGGAAGATCGTCGAAGTGCGCGACCGGCTGGCGCGTGTAGCGCTCCGGGAGCCCAATATCCACACCGACGCTCTCGACGCGGACATTCGGATGCGCGGACACGACGTTCGCCAACACATCACGCAATCTGAGCTGCACCAGGTCTTCGGTGTGCTCCACGCCGGCGATCCACCCGATGACGATGCCCGAGTGACGTTGTGATCGGCGCCAGCTGCGGCGATTGAGGCAGTTCTCGATGACCGCGATGTTGGTTACGCCGTTGCGCTCGTACTTCGCCCGGATCGTGTCGGTGGTCGTGGTCATCACGTCCGCTGTCCGCGCCATACGGACAGTGTCTGCGAAGCGCCGCTGGCCCTTTAGCGCGCCGACGTTCTTGTATGTAGGACTATGCTTTGGGATCGCGGACAGGTCGTCATCGGTGTCCCAGACGATGGCGACTCCGCGCTCGGACAGGCGCTTCAGGGAGCGCCGGAGATGATCCTCGCTGCGACGGAACACAAAGACGGCGTCGCATGCTTCGAGTTCGTCGAGCTTCGGATCACCGCTGTCGTCGTGCGGCCACACGATCTCGTGGCCGCGACGCTCCATCGCCTCCAGCGGGTATACCCCGCGGTAGTAGGCAGCTGCTGTTGGCTCGAACATCGCTCCGATCCGCATGCTTCGAGGATCGCGCATGCAACGGTGTTGTCGCAAACGATCCTGGGTCCGATCGGCATAGACTTGCCTGCTTGTCAACGGTCTGCGCTAGATCGACGAGAGGGCTACGCTGGTGACATGGAGGCCTCGCACGCGCTGGACAAGACCACCGACTCGCGGCCACGCGAGGTCATGACGTGGACGCATCTCGGCGAGGCGTCGCGCCATCTGGCGCAGGCTGTTGCTGACAGCGGCTGGCAGCCCGACATCGTGCTTGCGATCGCGCGGGGCGGGCTTCTTCCTGGTGGCGCGGTCGCCTATGCGCTTGGCGTCAAGAACTCGTGCGCGATGAACGTCGAGTTCTACACCGACGTCGACCAGCGTCTCGATGTCCCGATGGTGCTCCCGCCTGCGCCCGAGCTCGTCGATCTTGGCGACAGCAAGATGTTGATCGTTGACGACGTGGCCGACACTGGGCGCACCCTCGAAGTGGTTCAGGGCTTTTGCAGTGGCAAGGTCGCCGAGGTTCGCACGGCGGTGCTGTATGAGAAGCCCCACTCGATCGTCAAGTGCGACTACGTCTGGCGCCAGACCGACCGTTGGATCGACTTCCCGTGGAGCGCGGAGCCACCCGTTGCTGGTGGCGGCGCCGCTCCAGCCTAGGTCTGCCGAATTGGCAGCGCTGGCGTTCGCGTGGTCGTTGCCCTCACCTATTCAGCACGTCTAGCATCGTGATGGCGGATCGTGTCCGAGGAGGTGGGGAGTGAGAGTTGGGGTCGTGTACACCACGGAAGTGCCCAACGCGAACTATCGAGCAGTTTGGCCGGCGGAGGCATTGCGCGCGCGCGGAGGCCATCAGGTCCAGATGCTCGAGTACGACCTCAGGCGCAAACTGCGCTACGACCAGTTGTTCAGCTGCGACGTGGTCCACGTCTACCGCCGGGCCGATCGGGGCGTCATCAAGTGCGTCGACGACCTCCGTGCCCGTGGCGTTGCGATCACTTACGACAACGACGATGACATCCGCCTAGCGCCGAAGGAGGCGGAGACGTACAAGGCGATCGGCGGCGCGAAAGGCGAGTTGGATTTCCGCGGTCAGACCCACATGATGCGTCGTGCGCACATCCTCACCACGACGTCACAAGGTCTCGCGAGTCGCTGGGCCTGCGAATGCGACTGCCCGATCGAAGTCGTCCCAAATTATCTTTCGCCGATCCAGTTCGTGGACGGCCCGCGGAACAAGGAGGGCGTCGTCATCGGTTGGTGCGCGGCCGCTGAGCACGCGGCCGACGCCAAACGCTTGAGGATCACCGAGGTGCTTCGACGCGTGATGCAGCGATGCCCTCACGTGCGGGTCGTGACCATCGGGATTCGTCTAGAGCTCGACGGCAACCGGTACGTGCATCACCGATACGTCCCGCATCATGACCTCGGGAGAGTCGTCCGTGCGTTCGACATCGGCCTCGCGCCGCTAGCGGACATTCCGATGGCCTACACGCGCTCAGACGTCAAGGTCAAGGAGTACGCGGCCGCTGGTGTCCCATGGATGGCCTCGGCCCGCGGACCCTACGCCGACCTCGGACCGAAGCAGGGCGGCTTGGCAGTCGGGGACGACGCGTGGGAGGACACGCTCGTCGCCCTCGCCGCCTCGAAGTTCAAGCGGTCGCAGTTGCGCCGCCGCGGCGAAAAGTGGGGGAAGTCGCAGGACATCGCCAGGAACGTTGAACGCTGGGAGGCCGTCTGGGAGCGCGCCGTCGCTCTGGCAGCTGCTCAGAGGCCGACGCAGGCCGGCCGCGTCGCTGGCCTTCGCTGACCTACCGCGTCGCCCGGTACGCCCGCCCATGGACCGGGATAACGGCTTCTCGCGACGGTCACCGTCGCGAGCGCCTCGCCCGGCCCACCTGTACACGGGGCTTGATCCGCCACGCCACCGCCGACTGGTGCTTGCTGCCGGAACGCCACCTGGCGGCTCGACGGGGGTGCCCAGGTGACGGGGCGCTGGCAGCCCGGCGGTCCTGCCTCGGGCGGTCGCGGCGACGGGTCCCTCATCGGGTCGGCGAAAGGCCCATCGGACGCCCAACGACCGGCGCCGCGTGCGCCTCCGCGCGCAAGCCTTCGACCCGTGTCTGAAGACGGCATCGCCGTCCACTTGATGACTCTCTCGCCTGTATGATCGATGAGCATTGCCAACCGGCATGGTTTCCCTTGACGGCTCGCGTCCGACTGCGTGACGAGGACTTGCCGAGTTGGCAGGTATGGACTTGCGCTTGAGAGCCGCCAGTGTGTACCTTCGAGACATAACGAATCCCGAACGCGCAGGACCCGTTTGGGGCCCCAGGATGGCGCGGGAAGGATTCAGCAGGGCTGGGCTCGCGCGCTGCGGAAGGCGAGCCCACCTGCACCGCGGCTCGCTCGATGGTCGAGCTGCACGCTCCCGGCGACCCGACGCGGAAGGGGTCGCCGGGATGCGGACTTGGAGGCGTGGGCCCGGCGACCTGAGAAGGTCGTCGGGACCTGCTCGCGCGCGCACGCGCGCGCCTATGCGTCTGCGCGCGACATTCATAGGCTTGAGGGACCCGTTTCCTGGGCAATTACCTCAGCGCCATGAAGCAGCCGCCTGCCGTCACGATCCTCACCGGAGAGCTCGATCTCCATGCGTCGCGCACGCTCGGCCAACGCCTGAGCGAGGAGGTGGGCGCCGGTGTGACGGCGTCCGACGTCATCCTCGACCTGTCCGCGGTGTCGTTCATCGACTCCAGCGCGCTCGGTGTGATCGTCCAGGCCGACCAGCGTCTGGGCCGCCAGGGCCGCGGGCTCGCGCTCGTCGCGCCGGAGGGCACGGCCGCCGCGGATCTCGTCAAGATCACCCACGTCGACCGCAGCCTCCGCGTCGCCGCGACGCGCGAGGAGGCGCAGGCCAGGCTGGCGGAGACCACCACCGCCACCGCCACCGCCGCCACCGCCACCGCCGCCGCCAACGGCGACACGGCGGCGCCGCCGCCTACGCCGTCCTGATCCCCGCCACCGCCCCGAGCCCCAGTTCGGCGATCGCCGCCTCGCGCAGCTTGAACTTCTGGACCTTCCCGGTGACGGTCATCGGGAACGCGTCCACGACCTTCACATAGCGCGGGACCTTGAAGTGCGCGATCTTGTCGCGGCAGTACTCGCGGACCGCCTCGCCGTCGAGCTCGACGCCGGCGCGCGGGATGATCCAGGCCATCAGCTCCTCGCCGTAGCGCTCGTCGGGCACGCCGATGACCTGCACGTCGGCGACGTCGGGGTGGCCGTAGAGGAACTCCTCCAGCTCGCGCGGGTACACGTTCTCCCCGCCGCGGATGATCATGTCCTTGATCCGGCCGACGATGTTGACGTAGCCGTCGTCGTCGATCGTCGCGAGGTCGCCGGTGTGCATCCAGCCGTCGATCAGGACCTCGCTCGTGCGCTCGGCGTCGTCCCAGTACCCCAACATGACGCTGTAGCCCTTGGTGCACAGCTCGCCAGTCTCGCCGACCGCGCAGGTCTCGCCCGTCGCCGGGTCGGCGATCTTGATCTCGAGGTGTGGGTGCACGCGGCCGACGGTGCCGACACGCTTGTCGAGCGGGTCGTCGGCGGCCGTCTGCGTGGACACCGGCGAGGTCTCGGTCATCCCGTAGCAGATGGTCACCTCGCTCATGTGCATGTCCTCGATCACGCGCTTCATGACCTCGACCGGGCACGGCGAGCCCGCCATGATCCCGGTGCGCAGCGAGGACAGGTCGAACGACGCGAAGTCCGGGTGCTCGAGCTCGGCGATGAACATCGTCGGGACGCCGTAGAGCGACGTGCAGTGCTCGGCCGCGACCGCCTCGAGCGTCGCGCCCGCGTCGAAGGACGGCGCCGGGATCACCATGCACGCGCCGTGGGTCACCGCGCCGAGGTTGCCCATGACCATGCCGAAGCAGTGGTAGAACGGGACCGGGATGCAGACGCGGTCGGCCTCGGTGTAGCGGCAGCCCTCGCCGACCAGGAAGCCGTTGTTGAGGATGTTGAGGTGGCTCAGCGTCGCGCCCTTGGGCGCGCCGGTCGTCCCGCTCGTGTACTGGATGTTGATGGGGTCGGTCGGGTCCAGTGAGGACTCGCGGTCGAGCACGGTGTGGTGCGTGACCTTCTTGCCGGTGGCCAGGAAGTCGTTCCAGGCCTGGTCGCCGATCCACACCACGCGCTCCAGCGCGGGCACGTCGGCGTCGACGGCCTCGATCATCTCGAAGTAGTTGGAGGACTTGAACGTCGGCGGCGCGAACAGCAGCCGCGCGCCCGACTGGCTCAAGGCGTAGGCCAGCTCGCTCGTGCGGTAGGCGGGGTTGATGTTCACCAGGATGGCGCCGATGCGCGCGGTCGCGAACTGCAGCAGCGTCCATTCGGCGCAGTTCGGGCTCCACACGCCGATGCGCTCGCCCTTGCCGATCCCGTAGGCGAGCAGGGCCTGCGCGACGCGGTCGACCTCGACGTCGAGCTGCGCGTAGGTCAGCCGGATGCCCTGGTGGCGGCTGACCAGCGCGTCGCGATCGGCGTGCCGCCGCGCGATGTCGCGCAGGTGCACGCCGATGGTCTGGTGCAGCAGCCCGGGCTCGGCGGGCCCGCGGACTAGGGCGGTCGTCATCGTCCCATCATCTTCCTCTGCGTCAAGCGGCGCGCGAACACGAGGTTGTGTGCGAACGTCCTGATTTCTGGGTAACACGGGGCTGGCGGCGGAGAGCGCCGGCTCGGCAGGAGGGGAACTCATGAAGATGCTGTGTGGACGTGGCGCGTTGCTCGCCGCGACGATGGTGGTTGGCCTGAGCGGCGTGGCGCCCGGTGCGGCGTGGGCCGACTTCGGCGTGTCGAAGTTCGACGCCGGCACGTGCACCCAGAACGTCGAGCCCAACGGCCAGTGCTCGCGCGACACCCCGGACCTCTTCTACCGCCAGGCGGCGGGCCATCCGCCGTGGGGCATCACCGACTTCAAGTTCAACACGACCGGGTTGCTGCAGGCGCCGGACGGCAACGTCAAGGACGTGCGCGTCGACCTGCCGGTCGGGTTGAGCGTCAACCCGGAGGCGACGCCGAAGTGCGCGACCGCGCAGCTCGAGGCCGCCGCGTGCCCGGCGGCGTCCGCGGTCGGCACCAACTACATCACCGCGATCTCGGGCGGCGTCCAGGTCCCGATCAGCACCACCGTCTACAACATGGAGCAGCCGCAGGGGATGCCTGCGCGCTTCGGCATGACGGTCCCGCTGGTCGGCGGGGAGATCTACCTCGACGGCGGCGTCGCGTGGGACTCCGACTACCACGAGTCGTTCGACATCCGCGACATCACCGACGCGATCCCGCTCGTCGAGACGCGCCTGGTGTTCGACGGCCGCGCGGGCGACGGGACGTTCATCACGATGCCGAGCGGGTGCGATGGGCCGCAGGTGACGCACCTCGGGGTGGACTCCCATCAGCAGCCCGGCGTCTTCCTGCGCTACGACACGACGACGCCGGTCGGCGCGGTCGGGTGCGACCAGCTGCCCTTCGCGCCCGGCGTCAAGGTCGCGACCGACACGCGGCGCGCGGGCGCGCCGGCGGGCGTGACGATCGACGTGACGCTGCCACAGAGCCCGAACGGCAAGGATCATCCCAACACCGCGACGCTGCGCGACGCGCACGTGACGATGCCGGCGGGCATGGCGCTCAACCCGTCGGCGGCGACGGGGCTGGAGGCGTGCACCGACGACCAGCTCGGCAAGGGCACGATGCGCCCCGTCACGTGCCCGGCGGCGTCGGCGATCGGGACCCTGCAGATCGAGACGCCGGTGCTGCCGGCGGGGACGCTGAGCGGGAGGGGATCCGCTCTCGGGTGACGAGTACCGCATGTTCCTGGTAGCGGACGCGCCGCGGTACGGCGTCTCGGTCCGCCTGGTCGGCAACGTGAAGGCCGACCCGGCCACCGGGCAGCTGACGGCGAGCTTCGTGAACAACCCGCAGATCCCGGTCAGCCTGGTCCGGGTCGCGCTGCGCGGCGGCGACCGCGCGACGCTCGTCAACCCGCCCGCGTGCGGGACGTCGGACGCGTCGGCGCGCTTCACCGCGTGGAGCGGGCAGACGGCGACGGCGACCGCGCCGCTGACCGTCGACGAGGGCTGCGGCGCGCCGTTCGCGCCGACGTTCGCCGCAGGCGTGTCGTCGACCAAGGCGGGCGCGAGCCCGTCGTTCAGCACGACGATCGCGCGCGGCGAAGGCGACCAGCCGCTGTCGCGCATCGACGTGTCGCTGCCGCCCGGCCTGCTGGCCAAGCCGGCCGGGATCCCGCTGTGCGACGCCGCGCGCGCCGCGGCCGGCACCTGCCCGGAGACGTCGCGGATCGGCTCGGTCGCGGTAGCGTCGGGCGCGGGCGCGGCGCCGTTCGCGCTCGGCGGCCGCGCGTACCTGACCGGGCCCTACGGCGGCGGCCCCTACGGGCTGTCGATCGTCGTGCCGGCGGTGGCGGGGCCGTTCGACCTGGGCGTGGTCGTGGTCCGGGCGTCGATCCAGCTGGACCGCGACGACGCGCACGTGCGCGTGCTCAGCGATCCGCTGCCGACGATCCTGGACGGCATCCCGCTCAACGTGCGCAGCGTGACGGTGACGATCGACCGGCCGGACACGATGCGCAACCCGACGAGCTGCGGGCTATTGCAGATCGCAGGGTCGCTGACGTCGACCGGCGGCGCGAACCTGCTGCGCAACGCGCCGTTGCAGCCGACCGACTGCGGGGCGCTGGCCTTCGCGCCCAAGACGGCGATCGCGCTGACCGGCGCGACGCAGACGCGCGACGGGAAGCACCCCGGCGTCGACGCGACCGTCACGCAGCCCGCGGGGCAGGCGAACATCAAGAGCGTCGAGGTGACGCTGCCGCTGACGTTCGCGCTCGACCCCGACAACGCCGAGACGCTGTGCGAATACGACGACGGGCTGAAGGGCGTCTGCCCGGAGAAGTCGGCGATCGGGACGGCGACCGCGCGGACGCCGCTGCTGCCCAGCGAGCTGAAGGGCAAGGTCTACTTCGTCAAGGGCGTGCGCTTCAACGCGAAGGGCCAGCGGATCCGGACGCTGCCGACCTTGTTGGTGTCCTTGCGTGGCGACATCGCGCTGGACCTGCGCGCGACGACGGCGGTGGACAAGCGGTCGCGCCTGGTCACGACGTTCGCCGGGATCCCCGACGCGGCCGTCTCCTCCTTCCACATGGTGTTGAACGGGGGCAGGCACGGGATCCTGGTCGTGACGTCGGGCAAGGACGTGTGCGCCGGCGCTCAGAAGGCCGCCGTGGTGGCGACGGGCCACAACGGCAAGCAGCAGAAGACGACGGCGGCCCTCGCCACGCCGTGCTCGCCCGCACCCAAGATGGTGCACATGGCCCGGCTGGGCGGCGGGCGCGTGAGCGTCGCGCTCCGCTCCGCCGCCGCGGGGCGGATGGTCGTGCGCGGCGCGGGCGGGAAGTGGACGTCGGTCACCCGGAAGGTGCGCAAGGGCCAGCTCGTGCGCGTGACGCTGAAGCCGTCGCCCAGCGCGCGCCGGTCGCTGGCCCGTGGACGGAGGGTCAGCGATCGCGTCAGCGCGACGTTCACGGCCAACGGCAAGGGCGCGACGACGATCAAGGGCAGAATGCTGCGGCTGACGCGCTAGAGTGAGTCGTGTCATGCAACTCACTCCTCGGAGGTCGCAACGCCATGCAGGTTGAGGGAGCGGTCGTGCTGGTCACCGGAGCCAATCGCGGGCTGGGGCGCGCGTTCGCGCGCGCGCTCGTCGACGCGGGCGCCGCCAAGGTCTACGCCGGGGCGCGCGACCCCGGCACGGTCACCGACCCCGACGTGGTGCCGGTCGCGCTCGACGTCACCGACCACGCGCAGGTGCAGGCGCTGGCCGAGGAGCTCGGCGACGTGAGCATCGTCATCAACAACGCGGGCATCGGCCGCGGCGCGGCGCCGCTGGGCGGCGACGACCTCGCCGACCACCGCGCCGAGTTCGAGGTCAACTACTTCGGGACGCTGGCCGTGGCGCGCGCGTTCGCGCCCGTGCTGGCCCGCAACGGCGGCGGCGCGCTCGTCAACATGCTGTCGGCGCTGTCGTTCGTCGCCTTCCCGCAGATCGGCAACTACTCGGCGACCAAGGCGGCCGCGTGGTCGCTGACCAACGGGCTGCGCACCCAGCTGCGCGCACAGGGCACGCAGGTCGTCGGCGTGCACGCCGGCTACATCGACACCGACATGGCCGCCAGCGTGACCGGCCCGAAGATCGCCCCCGAGGAGGTCGCGCGCCAGACGGTCGAGGCGCTCGCCACCGGCGCCGAGCAGGTCCTCGCCGACGACGTCTCCAAGGCGGTCAAGGCCGCCCTGCCGGACGACCTCGAGGTCCTGTACCCCAACATCCAGAAGGAGTACGACGCGGCGACCGCAACCGCGGCCACCGCGTCGTGAAGTCCTACAACTGCGACTGAGCTACGCCGTCACGTCGTCCGCTGACGCCGTGAGGTCGTTGAACCGGACGGTGAAGGTGACGGTGGCGAAGCCGGTCGCCCCCGACACGTTGCTGACGGTGAACTGGCCGGCCGGCGCGGCGAACGGCTGCAGCGTCGCCGGGTCGGTCAAGTCGATCGTCTTGTCCGTCGGGAACGAGAACGGGTTGGGCGTCGCGTCGACACGCGGCGCCTTGTCCGGGATCGCGTAGACCGGCGCGCCGCCCGCAGCGTCGTTGGGCTTGGAGGTCAGCGGCACGCCTGCCAGGCCCGGGTTGCCGCCCGCGACCGTCGTGGCCGGCGACTGGGCCGCGGCGGTCATCGACACGAGGCCGGCCGAGGCGACCGGGCTGGCGGCGCCCGTGCCATCCGACTCACCCGAGCGGACGCCTGCGAGCAGCCGGATCGGCACGGCGGTTGCGCCGTTGGGCACGGGCACGATGGCCGTTGCCGTCAGCGTCGCGGCGTTCGCGTCGTCCGGGATGTCGCTGGAGTTGAAGACCGCGCCGGGGACGTCGGTCGTGCCGAGCTGGAGCTTGACCGTCCCGTACTCAGCCGCCGCGAACGCGCTGCCGAGCTTGGTCAGGCCGGCGCCTGCCTGCGTCAGGCCGTCGGCCAGCTTCTTCAAGCCGTCGAGGATCTGCGGGACGCCGCCGAGGACGGCGTTGACGCCGGCCTGCGCGCCGTCGGCCTTGCCGGCCGCCGTCTTGGCGTCGGCGATGCCCTTGGTGGCGTCCTTCGCGGCCTTGTTGGCGGTCTTGCCGGCCTTCGTGGTGGCCTTGCCGACCTTCTTGATGGCCGTGTTCTGGGCCTTGTCGGTCTTCGAGATCTTGGTCTTCGCGCCTGCGGTCGGCGCGCCGACCATGGCGAGCGAGCACGCGGCGACGGCAGCGGTGAGCACCGGCCGGCGAACGGCATGGGACATACGAGGTTCTCCCCTCATGGGACAGATGGACCGGCGCCCGAGACACGACAGGCGCCGGAAAAGAACCTATTTGGCCCGACTCACCAAACGCAAGCGTTTTGGACGCGCTTCATCTCAGGCTCACGAGCCGCGCCACCGCGGCGATCGCCTGGACGTGGCGCTTTACGGCGCGCGGGGAGAGCGTCCCGGCCGGCAGCTCGACGACGAACGACGACGTGCCGGCGAGCCCGTGGTTCTGCCAGCGCGTGGCGGCTCCCGGCAGCGACCCGAGGCGCCGCGCGCGCATGCGGGCGACCGCGGCGTACCTCCGGATCACGGCGGGGTCGGAGCCGCGGGTGTCGTCGACGAGGTCCAGGTGCTGGTGAAACCAGATCGTGACCCGCGGACGCTCGCGCAGGATCGTGGCCGTCGCCGCGCGCGTCTCGGGCTCCGACGCCGCCCGCGGGCCGGACGCGTAGATCCCGGTCTGCGCGCGCCACCCCCACGGGAAGTTGCGGTTGAGGTCGACGCCGTGGGCGTTGCCGCGGGTGCCGCGCGCGCAGCCGTCCGGGTTGATCGCGTCGACCACCAGGAGCTGCACGCCGGGCGGCGGGGCGAGCGCCCGCCGCAGCGCGCGCGTGAGCGCCAGCCCGGCACGCTCGGTCCCGTGGATGCAGCCGACGACGAGGATCCTCTCGGGCGCGTCGCGCGCGCCGAGGCGCACCATCCGGATCGCGCGCCCGCGCACCGAGCGGCCGACGACCTCCGCCACCCGCGGCGCGGGCATGGGCGCCGGCGCGTGGTCGACCAGCACGGCCTAGGCCAGCGGGTCGTGGAGCACGCCGGCCAGGACGACGCCGCCCGGCTCGTCGACCGAGCCGGCGAGCACCTCGACCTCGGCGCCGCCCGCCAGCTCGGCGCCGGCCTCGCGGACGACCAGCACGCCGGCGTCGGCCTCCTCGCCCACGGTGACGTTGATCGCGGTCCGGCCGTCGAGCTCGTGCGGCGGGCCCTGCAGGCGGATGCGGCGCCAGGTGTCGTCGGTCTCGACCGTGAGGTCGCCGAACATGGCCAGGTAGGCCTCGTGGTGGTGGGCCCAGCGGCTCATGTCCGCGCGGTCGAGCGTGTCGCGGCCGGCGAGCAGCGCGTCGAAGGACTCCCAGCACGACTCCCAGCCGGCGGCGTCGCGGGCGGGCTTGCCGGGCTCGTGGACGAAGGTGTGGGTGAAGACGAGCGTGGTGGCCGCCCCGTCACCGGTCAGCTCGAAGCGCAGCTCGTCGGTGCCCCACAAGAACGCGAACACCCGCGGCGGGTCGAACGCCAGCACCTCGCCCGGCCAGACGTCCTGGCCGTGCATGCCGCCGAAGTCGAACTGCATCGACCCGCCGGCGCGCGGCTCGTAGACGACGTCGGCCGGGAACCACGCGCGCAGCTCGTCGGGGTCGGTGATCGCGCGCCAGACGCGCTCGGGCGCGTGGCGCAGCCGGCGCTCGAAGCGCAGCGTGCTGCGGTCGGGGCCGTGGTGCAGGGTGGCAGTCATCGGCGAGGGCTCCTGGTGTCGGGGTGGGCATCGAGGTGGCGCTCGAGGGCTTCGAGCCGGCCGTCCCAGAGGCGGCGATAGGGCGCCAGCCACGCGTCGAGCTCCTGCAGCGGCCCGCCGGGCGCCAGCGCGTAGACGCGGCGCTGGGCGTCCGGGTGGACGTGCACGAGCCCGGCCTCGCGCAGCACCTTGAGGTGCTTGGACGTCGCCGGCTGGCTGACGTCGCTGAGCGCCTCCACCAGCTCGCCGACCGCGCGCGGGCGCTCCAGGAGCAGGTCGAGGATCCGCTTCCGGGTGGGCTCGGCGAGGACGGACAGCAGCGCGGGGGACGCCATGGACGTCGCCGAGTATGCCTCATACGTTATATGCCGGTCAAGGACTACTGGCGTGCGCCGACCAGCGCGCCGTCGCCGGGCTGCCGGCCGGCGGCCGTCCCGGCGACCACGTCGAGCACCGCGACCTCCGGGATCGCGCGCGCCATCTCGGCGCACAGCGTCGCCGAGTCGAAGCGGTGTGAGCCGGGCGCGACGGGGTTGACCGTGACCGCGACCAAGGTGATGGGGTCGAGCACCGCGACGGCGATCCCGCGCGCCGCGCACCGCGCCGCGGACGTCGCGTCGAGGAAGACCTTGGCCGCGTCGTCGGCGACGATCGTCAGCGGCGCCGGCGGGTCGTCGGCGCGCGCGGCGGCGACGCGGGCGACGAAGTCCTCGCACAACGCGCCGCGGACGATCAGGTGCGTCGCGCGCGCCAGCAGCGGGTCGAGCTCCGCGTCGCGCTCGGTGCCGCCGCGCAGGACGACGCCGCGGGGCAGCGGCCAGGTGCCGTCAGGGCCGATCGCCAGGTGGCTGGAGGCCCGGTCGGCGGCGCGGCGCAGCTCGCCGTCGGGTAGGCGCGGCAGGCGCAGGAGCGCCGCGGCGACGGCCGTGCGCCGGACGACCTCGGTCGGGTCGCGATCGAGCACCGCGCCGGTCGCCAGCACGACGCCGTCGGAGACCGACGGGTTGGCCGCGGCGCGCCGGTCCAGCGAGCCGTCGATGATCACGCGGTCGGCGCCGAGCGAGAACATCATGTCGCTCACCACCGCGGTGGCCGCCGCCGAGCCCGGGCCGGCGACCTCGACCTCGCCGGCGTCGAGCATCCGCCCGATCGCGACGACGCCCAGCGGCGTGCGGAACGGCGTGGTCTCGACGAGCTCCACCCGCGACGCGCAGCGGCGCAGCAGCGGCAGCGCGGTCGCGACCAGCGCGCCGGGCGCCAGCTCGATGCGCGGCTTGACGATCGACGGGTCCAGGACGTCGCGCGCCTCGCCGTCGCGGCCGACCGAGGTGACCCCGACGACCTCCCCGCGGTCGCCCAGCCCGGCGACGATCGCCCGCAGCGCGACCGTCTTGCCGACGTTCTTGGCGGTTCCGATGATGGCCAGCCGGCGGCAGGACGCCGCCAGGGCGTCAGCCGCCGGCAACGGCGCTCTCCGCCCGCTCGATCGCCGTGCGCGCCAGGTAGGACGCGACGTGGTGCGGGTACGTGCCCTTCGAGAAGCCGGCGTCGTAGCCGAGCTCCTTGGCGAGCTCGTCGGAGATCAGGGGGCCGCCGCAGCAGAGGACGATCCGCTCGCGCAGGCCCTCGGCCTCGATCATGTCCACCAACTGCGTGAGGTTGCCGACGTGGAGGCCCTGCTGGGTGACGGTCTGCGAGACCAGGATCGCGTCGGCGTCGACCTCGATCGCCTTGGCGATCAGGTCGCCGTTGGAGACCTGGCTGCCCATGTTGTAGGCCCGGAACCCGCGGTAGGCCTCGAGGCCGTGGTGGCCGTCGAACCCCTTGAGGTTGAGGATCGCGTCGATGCCGACCGTGTGCGTGTCCGACCCGGTGCTCGCGCCGACCACGACGAGCTGACGGCCGACGTGCTCGTCGACCAGCGCGTCGATCTCGTCCAGCGTCAGGTGCTCGTCGGCCGAGCGCTGGTCCTGGGTGCCGTCGTAGATCACGGTCTGCCCGCACAAGGCGTACAGGATGAAGTAGGTGTAGCCCTCGGTCAGCGACTGGGCGTGGACGACGTGCGGGTCGGCGAGGCCCATCGCCTCGACCAGGTCGATCGCCGCGCGGCGACCCGCCCGCGTCGGCGCGACGGGCAGCGTGAAGGCCATCTGCACGAGGCCGTCGCCGGTGCGGTCGCCGTAGGGGCCGACGCGCTCGCCGGTGCGCTCGGGCGCGTTCTCAAGCATAGGTGGCCTCCACCATCGCGTCGGCGAACGGGTTGACGTACTCGGGGGCGACGGCGACGATCCCGTCCGCGCCGCGGCCGCCGGTGCGCGCGCGCGACACGTCGCCGAACGTCGCGTCCTCCAGCGCCTGCAGCAGGCTCGTCTCGCGGATCTTCTCGAGCATCGCGAGCGCGCTGTCGAGGGCCTCGGCCGCGTGGCGCTGGATCATCCCGCCGGGGCGGAAGACGAGCTCGGTGCCGACGTCGCGGGCGAAGCGCTGCACGTACTCCGCGTTCTGCAGGCCCAGCACGCGGTCGTGGATGTGCGGCGTGTGGATGCCCTCGCTCGGCGTGCCGATCGTCTGGATCTCCTGACCGGTGGCGACGGTGACGAGGTTGAACAGCGTGTCGGTCGCGTGCGTCCGGAACAGGTCGCCGTTCATGTGCCGCGTCGGCGGCATGTACTTGATCGGGCAGTCCGGGAACAGCTCGCGCGTGAGCGCGGCGTAGGCCCACTCGTAGAGCAGCCCGTTCTCGACGGCCGGGTCGACCTCGAACGCGCTGCCGACCGCGATGTGCTCGGTCGGCACGCCGGCGCGGCGCGCCAGCGCGAAGTTGATGAACTGCGACGCGACGACCGACGGCGCCGCCTCGATCGCGTCCGCAGTGCGCAGGTAGTTGTCCTCGCCCGTGTTGATGGTGATGCCGAACATCCCGTTCACGCGGCGCGAGAACTGCTGGTCGATCAGCGTCCGGACCGGGTTGAGGTCGCGGTAGAGGATCCCGTAGAGCGCGTCGTTGACCATGTTGTCGAAGCCCTCGATCGCGCCCATCACGGCGATCTCCGGCATGCACAGACCCGAGCAGAAGCTCGACAGGCGGATGTAGCGGCCGTGATCGACCGACCACTCGTCCATCGCCTCGCGCATGATGCGGAAGTTGGCCTGCGTGGCGAACGTCCCGCCGTAGCCCTCGCGCGTCGGCCCGTAGGGCACGTAGTCCAGGAGGCTCTGCGCGGTCGAGCGGATCACCGCGACGATGCCGCCGCCGTGCTGGGCGACCGCGCGGGCGTGGACGACGTCCTCGTAGACGTCGCCGGTCGCGGTCAACACGTAGGCCAACGGCGCCGGCGAGTCGGCCAGCGTCGCGGCGAACGCCCGGCGCTCCCCGCGCGCGGCGGCGATCGCCGCGACGGCCCGGCCCGCGCGGGCCGCCATCAGCTCGTCGACCTCGCGCCGATCGCCGACCTCGAAGTCGCAGACGTGCAGCTCGCCGCGCGCGGTGGCCTCGGCGATCGCCTGCGGCGTCGCGCCCGTGTGGAGCATCGCGCAGCCGATCCAGTAGGCGATGCCGCGGTCCAGCTGCCCGCGGCGGGCGACGCTGTCGACGAGGACGTTGGGCAGCGGCGCGTCGTTGGCGTCGACGCCGTCGACCCCGAGCAGGCGGGCGACGGCGCGTTCGATCGAGAAGGTGGTCCTGCGCTCGGTGATCCGGCAGACGTCGTCGACGATGCTCTCCGCGGCCGCGCGGCAGGCGGCGGCCTTGGTCGGATCCAGCCCGAGGGCCGCTCGATCGGTGGTCATGCGCGGTGACGCTACGGGTCGGTCGGGCCCCGAACCAGAGCCGGCTGGCTTGGCTGGACGTGTCCGCGAGCGGCGATCCTGCCGATCGGCATCGGCTCGTGTTGCGCGCACCGATGAGCAACTGCCATTGTCGAGCGCTCACCGGTCCCTGAGCGAAGCGAGGTTCCATGTTCGACGAGCGCGGCACCCCTCAAGACGACGACCAGCGGGCCGCCGTCCCTAGGAGAGCTGAGCGCCTCGGCGCTCTTCGCGCCGCGGTGCGCTCGATCTCGACCGACGAGCACGGCCTGAAGCTCACGGGCCTGCGCAGCCACGGGCCGTCCGATCTGGCCGCGGTCCTGCGCGACAGCTGCGACAGCAACAACACGCTCGTGCATGCGACCCAGGCGCTCGGCGACGAGCCGGACGTCGCGGTGGCGCAGCGGGCGGGCCGTCGCGTGCTGCTGAGGCTCGAAGACGACGTGATCGCCGAGATGGGCGAGACGCTGGAGCACGGCGTCGCGGATCTCCAGCCGGCGGAGGACTCGGCCTTCGCCGGCACCCGCTTCATGATCCAGTTCCTGGATCCCAACGCGACCAAGGCGCTCCACGTCGGGCACCTGCGCAACGTCGCGCTCGGCCAGGCCTTCCGCTGCGCGCTGCTCGCGGCCGGCGCGGACGCGTGGTCGCGCAGCGCGATCGGCGACGCGGGCCAGCAGATCGGCGAGGCGATGGCCGGCTGCGTCCAGTACGGCGGCGGCCGCGCGACGCGCGCCCCCGGCGTCAAGGGCGACCGGGTCGTCGGCGAGTGGTACGCGCGCTACGTCGCGGAGAACAGGGTCGCGGTCGTCGACGAGGACGAGGCCGCGCTGGTCGACGCGCCGTGCGCGCGGGAGGTCATCTGCCGCGACGACCTCGCGACGCGGCTGCTGAGGCGCTGGCAGGACGGCGACCCGGAGGTGCGCGCGATCTGGCGCGACATCCGCGACTGGGCGGTCGCCGGGCAGAACGACACGCTGGCGCGCCTGGGCGTCGTCTTCGACGTCGAGATCTCCGAGGCCGAGACGTTCCCGCGGATCGCGGACTTCGTGCGCGAGGGCCTGGCGCGCGACGCGATGCGCCACGCCGCCAGCGGCGCGCTGGTCTACGAGACCGGCGACGAGGACTACCCGGTCTTCGCGCTCGCCCGGCCCGACGGCTTCCCCACGCAGAACCTCCGCACGCTCACGCTCTGGTACGAGCTGATGCAGCGCCTCGACGACGCGCAGGTCATCAACGTGGTCGGCGAGGAGTGGCGTCCGCACACGATCTACGTCCAGCAGATCCTGCAGCGGATGGGGATGGGCGTGCCGGTGCTGCCGACCCACGACGTCGTGCACGGAATGATCTGCGCCGTCGAGGGCGCCGACATGAGCTCCAGCTGCGGCGACGTCGTGCTCGTCGACGACCTGCTCGACGCGCTCGCGGCGTCGCCGCAGCTGCGCTCGCTCGCGGTCTGCGGGCGGCCGGGCTGCGACGCCGAGGACCTCGGCGTCATGGCGGCGCTGGCCTTCTGCCTCAACCGGCCGCTGTCCAAGGGCATGGTCATGAGCGCCGAGCGGATCCTCGATCCGCAGGCCAGCTCGGGCATGCTGCTGGCGCGCGCCTGGTCGAAGGCGTGGTCGCCGACCTCGGACGGCGCGGCCGCGCCGGCGCCGGACGATCCGGCCTACCGCTTCGCGGTCATGTACTGCCAGTTCCAGGCCGACGTCCTGGAGCAGGGGCTGGCGACGCAGGACCTGCTCGGCGTCATCCGCTCGGTCACCCGCATGGCGAAGTGGTACGTCGGGACGCCGTCGAGCCCGGCCGTCGACCGCGTGATGCGGTCGCTGCTGACGCGCGGCCTGCGCGCCCTGGGCGTGCAGTCGGCACCGGTGGCGTTCGGCGCCGCCGAGGCCGTCGCGGCCGCGCCGCCGCTCCTCGCGGCGGCGCAGCGCTAGGCGCCCCGCCGGCCTCAGGCCGCGACGCGCTCGGCGTTGGCCCGCGGCCACGCCGCCGCGGCGACGGTGCCGGGCTGGCCGGACCGCTCCCACAGCTCCTCGGCCACGTGCGGCGCGAGCGGGCTGACGAGCTTGACGAGCAGCAGGACCGCGGCGGCCACCGCGTCGCCGCCGGCGTCCGCATCGGCGCCCGGGCGCGTCTCGAAGTCCTCGATGCGGTCGAGCAGCATCTGGACGTTGCGGGTCGCGCGGTGCAGGTCCAGCGCGTCGAGGTTCTCGGTGATCTTGACGATCGCGACGTCGCACCAGCGGTCCAGGCGACGCAGGTCGGGCGTGTCGCGCCGGCGTGGCGCGTCGAGGTCGAGGTCCGCGCGGCCCGCGATCCGCGGCGCGGCGAACGCGGCCAGGCGCTCGAGCAGGCGGCGCGCGTGGGTGAGCGTCGCGGGGCTCCACGTGAGGCGGTGCGACGCGGCGGCCTCGTGCAGGATCGCGAGGCGCAGCGCGTCGGGGCCGGCGTCGGCCAGGACCGCGTCGAGGTCGGGCGCCACGGCCGGGGCGTCGACCGGCTCGCAGACGAACGCGCGCCGGAAGGGCTCGCCGTCGTCGACCGCGCCGAGGTCGCGCAGCGCCTTGCCGATCGTGCGCATGTCGTGGACGGCGTCGCCCGAGTCGGCGCCGGCGATCAGCGTGGTGTCGTCCAGCTCGCCGGGTGCGCCTGCGGCGCCGGGCGCCGCGACGGGCACCATCCAGCTCAGCGCGTCGAGCAGGTGGTGGTCGAGCGTGCCGCCGTCGGGCCGCGCGACCCCGCCGCAGTCCGGGCAGTGAAGGTCGTCGCGCGCGTCGTGGTCGAGCGGCAGCGCGTCGAGCGGCGCGGCGACGATCCCGCAGTCCTCGCAGTGCAGCAGCGGAACCGGGACGCCGACGCCGTCGGTCGCGCTGAGCGGCAGGTCGGGCGTCGCGAAGCGCGCCGCGGGCTGCGGCTTGGTGCGCTTGCCACGGTAGTTGTAGGACGTGGTCGTTGGCCCGGCGTAGGCGTCGTGCAGCGCGGCGTCGGCGCGGTCGGCCTTGGGGATCACGAGCAGGGCGGACGCGCCGATGCGGCCGTGCACGGAGCCGCTGATGGCGACCGGCAGCAGCTTCTCGACGGACGGGACCCACGCGAAGAGGCCAGTGGCCATCACCCGCGACGGGTCCGTGCGCAGCGCCGCGAGCTCGTCGCGCGCCTGCGGCGTGCGGACCCAGCTCTCGACCTCCGGGTGCTCGGGCGACAGCGCGACGAGCGTCGCGAGCGAGAGCTTGTCGGCGTGCTGGGTGAAGACCGCCAGCGCGGTGCCGTCGATGCCCTGGGCGAGGAGCTCGACGCCCTCGACCGGCGCGAGCACCGACGCCTGCCACGTGCGCGCGCGCTCCGACCACGCCTCGAGCGCGGCCAGCCCGCGATAGTTCTCCTCCAGATAGCTGGAGAGGCGCAGCACCCATGGGCCGTTCGGCGCCGGCTGCTCGATCGCGCGCCGGGCGCGCAGGCGCAGGAACAGCCACTGCGCCCACGCGCGCGCGGCCGGGTCCGAGAACGTCGCGACCTGCGTGAGCGACAGGCCGAGCCGCTCGAGCTGGTCGCGGGCGGGCCCGGCGGCGTCGAGGGTGGCGGCGTAGGTGACGGTGTCCCCCCTGGCGCGGCGGTAGCGCGCGCGGGCGTCGGCGATGACGGTGGTGCGCAGCTGGTCGAGGGTGAGGCCGGCGCCGCGGAGCGGTGGGACGAAGATGTAGGTGCTCACCGCTCGCACGCTACGCCCGCGCGCGCGAGCCCCACCAGAGCCAACTGGCTCTTGTGGGCACGGCCGGACGCCCTCTACCTTGCAGGGACCGCGCGCCCGTAGCTCAAATGGTCAAGGGTGAGAAGCGAGCGTTTGTCGTGGAGTGTGAGCGGGGCCTTCAAGCTGGAGGGACATCGTCCCGGCCGGCGGCTCTTCAGCAGAGATGTCGCTCAGGCTCGACCCCAACGTGAGTTACATCTGAAGAGCAGCGGCCTCCTAAGCCGCCGATGCGGGTTCGATTCCCGTCGGGCGTATAGCAGCAGGGACACAGCAGGGATCGGGACGAGGGCGGCCACGCGGCCGCCCTCTTTTTTGGTCGCCTGTCGGCCTCCACCACTAAAGATCCACGCGTAGTCTTGACTTCAAGGTACGCGCGGGTTTATGGTCGCGGCCGGCGTCCGTCCCCCTATCCCGTGGACGCCTGTCCCAACAGGAGGAGCTGTCGTGCTTGCAGGAGCAGGCGGTCGCGCTGGTACGCGTCCGCGCATCTCGCCGTGCCTGGTCGTCGCGATCGCCACCGTCGTCTCAGCGCTCATGGCTCCGGGAGCGTTGGCCGCCACCGCGCCGCGGGCCTACGAGCTCGTCTCGCCCGTCGACAAGGGCGCGGCGGACGTCGGCACCGGCGCCGGCGCCATGGCCGACGGCGACGCGGTCGCCTACGTCAGCTACGGGGCGTTCCCGGGCACCTCGAACGCCGACTTCGGCACGATCTACCGCAGCCAGCGGACCGGCTCCGGCTGGACGACGGACGTGCTGTCGCCCAAACAGCCGTTCCCGGCCAACACCTCGCTCGCGACGACGTTCAACCCCGAGGACTTCTCTGCGGATCTGCGCACGCTCTACGGCATCCCGTTCAACGCCCCGGGGCCGATGACGCCCGGGGACACCAACCAGTCGATCGACGTGTACGCCAGCACCGTCGGCGGCGAGCTCCACTGGCTCTCGCCCGGCGTGGATCCCAGCGCCCCGGGCGACTCGGTCTACCAGGGTCGCTCCGACGACAACCGGCACGTCGTCTTCGAGTCCAGCAAGCAGATCCTCCCCGACGTGCCCGGCGGCACGAACGAGGTCTACGAGCTCGTCGACGGCGCGCCGCGGCTGGTGTCGACGATCGACGTCGGCGGGACCATGCAGCCCGCGCCCAACGGCGCGACCTACGGCGGCTCCAGAGGCTCACCGTACCTCTACGCACCGGCGGACCGCCGCGCGGTCTCGGCCGACGGCTCCCACGTCTTCTTCACCGCCGACACGCAACTCTACGTGCGCCTCGACGGGACCACCACGAAGCTCGTCTCCGCCTCGCAGGTCACCGGCTCGGTCGGCGACCCGGCACCCTCGGGCGCCCAGTTCGCCGGCGCGTCCGACGACGGCCGCTTCGTGACCTTCGTCAGCCAGGATCCGCTGGTCGACGGCGCGGTCGGCGGTGGCCTCTACGCCTACCGGGTCGACACGGGCACGTTGCGCCTGCTGGCCGAGACCGACGTGGGGTACCCGGGCGGCAACGTGCGGACGGCGCCGGACGGGTCGCGCGCGTACTTCATCACCGTGCACGAGTTCGACGGCCAGGGTCAGGACATCTTCCCGAACCTCTGGGTCGTCGATGCCGACGGCACCAGGCACTTCATCGCGACCCTCAGCACGGGCGACACGTCGCTGGCGATCGGCGGCGAGAACCAGAACCTCGTCGCGATCACCGGCGACGGGAAGAAGCTGGCCTTCGAGAGCCTCGCCAACCTCACGCGCTATGACGCGGGTGGCGCACGCGAGGTGTACGTCTACGACGACGCCACCCAGAAGCTGGCCTGCGCATCCTGCCCCGCGGGCGGCGCCGACCCGGCGGGCGACGCCGACCTGCACAACCCCAACAACTACATGAACTCCGTGCCGCGCGGGTTCACGACCGACGGCGGGCTGTTCTTCGAGACGCCGCAGGCGCTGGCCGACGCGGACACCGACGCCAAGTCCGACGTGTACGAGTACGTCGGCGGGCGCGCCGAGCTGATCTCGACCGGCACGAGCACCGACACGCACTACGTCGACAGCTCGGCCGACGGCAGCTCGGTGTTCCTGCTGACGCGTGACTCGCTCGTGCCGGCCGACATCGACCACGGCTACCAGGACATGTACGTGTCGCGGGTGGGCGGGGGTTTCCCGGACACGTCGACGCCCGGCTGCTCGGGCGCCGCGTGCCGCCCGGGGCCCTCGCCGCAGCCGGCGGCGCCGGCCGCGCCGGGGACCGCGACGGCGTTCGACGTCACGCCCGGCACGGCAGGTGAGCCGGCGCCGACGTTCAAGGTGTCGGCCATCAGCGCCGCCGCCCGTCGCGGCTTCGCGCGCACCGGTCAGCTGACGCTGAAGGTCAAGGTCAGCGGGAGCGCGGTGCTCACGGCCACCGGCCGCGGCCAGATCGGCAAGCAGCGCGTCACGATCGCGTCCGGCGCGACGCACCGCCTCAGCGCGGGCTCCGCGACGCTCACCGTCAAGCTGACCAGCGCCGCCAAGCGCGCGCTGGTCCGCAGCGGACGCCTGACGATCAGGCTGACCGTCGCCTGCAGCGACACCACGCGCGAGGTCCACGCGACGCTCGTCCTGCACCACGCCAACAGCACGAAGGGCGGTCGCTGAGCATGGCCGCCAAGACCCTCCCCACGCACGAGGTCCCCGCGATGTCCGTTCCGCCCCGTCGCGTCATCCGCCTGGCCTGGCGCGGCCTGGCGCTCGCGCTCCTGCTCGCCCTGTTGGGCACCGCGTCGGCGCTCGCCGACGCGCCGTTCGGCGCCTACGACCTGACGGTGTCGTCGAGCACCACGCAGGCCGGCGGCCACCCGGACCTGACCACCGGCTTCGCCCTCAACACGGTCGACGACCCGAGCGGCGTGGACGTGGCGACCGACCCGCCCGTGGGCGACCCCGGCCACGTGCCGCACACCATCTCCCCGACCGAGCCGCTGCGCGACGTGCACCTGGCGCTGCCCGCGGGCCTGGTCGGCGACCCGACGCACGTGCCGCAGTGTGACCCGGCGATCTTCGGCGCGGGGCTGCTCGGCGGGGTCGCCTGCCCCGACGACAGCGCCGTGGGCATCGCGCACCTGCTCATCAACCTCGGCTACGGCGGGCTACAGGACATGTACTTCCCGGTGTACAACCTGCGCCCGAGCGACGCGGAGCCCGCCGCGTTCGGGTTCTCGGTGGTCGCGCCGAACGTCGAGATCCGCTTCGCCGTCCGCGCGTCCGACGGCGGGCTCACCGCCGTGATCAGCGGGATCAACCAGGCCGCGCGCATCTTCCGGCAGTCGCTGACGCTGTGGGGCGTGCCGGCGGATCCCTCCCACGACGCGGAGCGCGGCGCCTGCCTGACGGCGAACACCGCGGACGACGGCGATCCCTCGACGCCACCGCCGGCGACGACGTACTGCCCGGTCGCGGGGCCGCGCGTGCCGCTGCTGCGCAACCCGACCACGTGCACCGGCGAGCCGTTGACGACGACGCTCGACGTGGCGTCGTGGACGCACCCCGACCGCGCCGTGCGCACGACGGCCACGTCGCCGGCCGTCACCGGCTGCGACGCGGTGCCGTTCCAGCCGACGATCGCGCTGACGCCCGACGGCGGGTCGGCCGACGCGCCGACGGGCCTCGACGTCAAGCTCGACGTCGCCCAGAACCGCGACCCGGACGGGCTCGGCGCCTCGGACCTGCGGCGAGCGGTCGTGACGCTCCCGGAGGGCTACTCGATCTCGCCGTCGGCCGCCGACGGGCTGCAGGCCTGCGACGCCCAACATGTCGGCGTCGGGGGCGACGGGCCCGCCGACTGCCCCGCGGCGTCGCGAATCGGCAGCGCGACGATCCAGTCGCCGATCCTCGCCAGCCCGCTGAGCGGGCCGATCTACCTCGGGCCGTCGCCGTCGCCGGGCAAGTACCAGGTGTTCCTGGTGGTCGAGGGCTCGGGGGTCCGGCTCAAGCTGCCGGGCGAGATCGCGACCGACCCGACCAGCGGCCGGATCACGGCCACGTTCGACCAGACGCCGCAGCAGCCGTTCGACCACTTCACGCTGCACTTCGACGGTGGCGACCGCGCGGTCCTGGCCGCGCCCGCCACCTGCGGGACGGCGGAAGCGTCGGCGACCCTGGTGCCGTGGTCGGGCACGAGCCCGGTCACGGCGACCGCGCCGATGACGCTGGCCGGCGGGGCCTGCCCGGGCTCGGTGCCGTTCGCGCCGCAGCTGTCGGCGGGCATGGTCGACGCGCGGGCCGGCTCGGACTCCGCGTTCGCGCTGACCGTCGCGCGTGACGACCGGACCCAGCCGTTGGGCGCGATCACCTCGGTGACGCTGCCCAAGGGGCTGACGGCGCACGTCGGCGCGGTCCCGCACTGCGGGGCGGCCGCCGCGGCGGCCGGCACCTGCCCGGAGGCGTCGCGCGTGGGCAAGGTGGTGGTGTCGGCCGGCGCCGGCGCGCACCCGTTCGGGTTGACCGGAACGGCCTACCTGACCGACGGGTACAAGGGCGCGCCGTTCGGCCTGAGCCTCGTCGTCCCGGCGATCGCCGGTCCCTACAACCTGGGGACCGTCGTGATCCGCTCGGCCATCGAGGTCGCGCACGACACGCAGATCACGGTCAAGACCGATCCGCTGCCGCAGGTGCTCGCGGGCATCCCGCTGCGGCTGCGCGCGGTCGGGCTGGTCCTCGACCGGCCCGGGTTCATGGCTCCGCCGACGAGCTGCATCCCCAGCGCGGTGCAGGCCGTCGTGAGCGCGCCGGCGGGCGGGCCCTCGGCCACGCTGTCGAGCCGCTTCGCGATGAGCGGGTGCTCGAAGTTGAAGTTCACGCCCAAGATGGCCATCAAGGCCGTCGCCAGCACCAAGCAGGCGGGCGCGGGGCTCCACGTCGCGCTCACCCAGCCCGCGGGCCAGGCCAACCTGAAGGCGGTGGCCGTCTCGCTGCCCAAGCAGATCGTCATCAAGCTGAAGGCGCTGGGCAAGGTCTGCACGGCGGCGCAGCTGGCGGCGATCGCGTGCCCGGCCGCGTCGAAGGTCGGCGGGGCCAGCGCGACGACGCCGCTGCTGTCGCAGCCGCTGAAGGGCGCGGTCTACCTCGTGCAGTCCGGCAAGTCGCTGCCCCAGCTCGTGCCGGTGCTGCAAGGCAGCGGCCTCACGGTGCCGCTCATCGGCGCGACGACGTTCTCGAAGGCCCGGCTCGGGACGGCCTTCGCGGCCATCCCGGACGTGCCGATCCGCACGTTCGACCTCGACCTCCCGCACAACAAGCGGGCGTTCCTGGAGACGCAGAAGCTGCCGTGCCGTGGCGCCGGTGCCGTGGTGACGTTCACCGCGCAGAACGGCGCGCACTTCAAGCGCACCGTGCCGGTGACGGCGCGCTGCGCGAAGCCGGCGTCGAAGGCCAAGAGCACCAAGAAGAAGAAGGCGTAGGACATCGCGCGGGGTCGCCGGCGCAGGCCGGCGACCCCGACGCGTCGAGAGGTCGTGTCAGTCGGCGGCGAGCTTGCCCGCGTGGCCCCAGCTCTCGCCGTCGTACTCCGAGAACCACACCTGGACGGTCTCGACCGGGATCCCGTAGGTCCGCACGAACGCATCGGTGATCCCGGCGACGAGCGCGCGCTTCTGCTCAACGTCGCGAGGCCCCTGCTTGATGGACACGATCGGCATGGAAGCTCCTGTTCCTTCGCTGGTTGGAGCGTCGCACGCTACGTTCGGACGGGCCGTCGGCAAACAGCACTTCGGCATCGGGCGAGACCGATCGCGCATGGCTCCGTCGGGCCGCGCCGACGTCCTCGGCTGCGGGAGATGGCCGACAAGACGGGGCTCCTCGGGGCCGACGGCGCGCGCCATCACGCCGATCGCTGGCTGGCGGCGTGGAACGCGCACGATCTCGACGCGATCATGGCGGGCTAGTCCTGAGGCATCAGCCCTCGACGCTCGCGCGCGCCAGCGTCGCGGCGCCGACGGCGCCGGCCGCGCTGATGGCCGCGGCGATCCGGGCCGCCCGGTCCCAGCCGTGGACCAGCGCCGCCGGCGTCCTGCCGCCACCGGCTGCCACCGCGACGACGAGCGCGATCCCCGCCGCGCCGCCGACGTAGCGCGCGGTGTTGTTCGCGCCGCTGCCCATGCCGGGCCGGTTGGCCGGAACCGAGGCGACCGCGAGGCGACCGAGCGCCGCGTTGACCAGGCCGGTGCCGACGCCGGCGACGACCAGCCCCGGGATCAGCTGGAGCCAGCCGTCGCTCACCGACAGCTGGGCGACCGCCACGAGCCCCGCGGTCGACAGCGCGAAGCCCACCGCCAACCGATGAAGGGTGCTGATCTTCGCGGGGAGCCGCCGCGCGTTCCAGGCCACCGCCATGCTCGCCGCCGACCAGGCCGCCAGGACCGCGGCGCTTCCCAGCGCGGAGAGCCCGAGCGCCTCCTGGAGCAGCGTCGGCAGGTAGCTCATCGTCGCGATCAGCGACACGCCGGTGACGAGCGCGCCGCCGATCGAGGCCACGAACAGCGGCGTGCGCAGGAGCGCGAGGTCGACCATCGGATCGGCCCGGCGCAGCTCGGTCCGGCCGAAGGCGGCCAGCGCGAGGATCCCGACCGCCAGCAGCGCGAGCGTCGTCGGTGAGGTCCAGCCGTCGCGAGCGGTGACGAACCCCGCGGTCAGGGCCGACGCCGACACCGCGAGGGTGAGCGCACCCGCGACGTCGATCGCGCGCGGACGATCCGACCGCGACTCCGACGCCCTCCCGGCCGCCGCCGCCAGGCCCAGCGCGAGCGCGGCGAGCAGCCCGTGGACGCTGCGCCACCCGGCGACGTCGCCGATCACGCCGCCCAGCAGCGGGCCGAGCGCGATGCCGCCGCCGACCATCGCGCCCCAGATCCCGGTCGCGCGGGTGCGGTCGGCGCCCGCCGGGAACGCGTGGCCGATCATCCCGAGCGCCGCCGCGAGCAGGCAGGCGCCCGCGAGGCCCTGCGCGACGCGGGCCGCGACGAACGCCCCCATGGACGGCGCCGCGGCCGCCCCGGCGGTGGCGACGGCCAGCGCGACCGCGCCGCCGCGCAGGACGCGGCGCCGGCCCAAGTCGTCGGCGACCGCGCCCGCGGTCAGCAGGCCCGCGGCGAGCCCGAGGCTCATCGCGCTCAACGCCCACGTCGATCCCGCGACGCTGGCCCGCAGGTCCGCGGCGGTGGCGTGCGCGGTGGAGAGCAGCGCCGTGAAGTCGACGAGGACGAGCAGCGTCGCGATCGCGGTGACGGCGAGCGTCACCCGCGCCTCCTGCTGCTCCGCGTCCGCGAGCAGCCTGCCCGCCACCGTCGCCATCGGCCCATCCTTCGGTTCGGTCATTGAACTCATCGCGGCCCGGAAGCTAGCAGACAGAAGTTCGATGACTGAACTCGTTGCTACGCTGCGCGCGACATGCTCGGCAACACCTACGACCATCAGCAGTGCTCGATCGCCCGCGCGCTGGAGGTCGTCGGCGAGCGCTGGACGCTCCTGGTCGTGCGCGACGCGCTCTACGGCGTGCAGCGGTTCTCCGACTTCGCCGAGCGGCTGGACATCCCGCGCGCCGTGTTGTCGGACCGGCTCCGCAGCCTCGTCGAGCACGACGTGCTCGAGCGCGTGCCCGACCCCGACCACCGCGGACGCTCGCTGTATCGCCTCACCGCCCGCGGCCGCGAGCTGTGGCCGGTCGTCCACGCGTTGGCGAGCTGGGGGTCGCCGCTGGCCGGCGGCGACCGCGGGCACCGTCAGTTCCGCCACGCTGCGTGCGACGCGCAGCTCGACGCCAACGGACGCTGCCCGACCTGCGGCGCGATGCCCGCGGCGGAGGACGTCCTGACCACCTGGCACGGCGCCGCGCCGCCCGACGACGACAGCGTCAGCGCGATCCTGCGGCGGCCGCACCGGCTCACCGAGCCGGTGGGCTGACCGGCGGGTCGCGGGTAGGATCGCTGCGTGCTCGTCCTGTCCTTCCTGCCCGTCGCGCTGCTGCTGACGATCACGCCGGGCGCGGCGACCGCGCTGGTCGTCCGGCACGCCGTGGTGCGCGGCCGTCGGGACGCGTGGCACGCCACGCTCGGCAACGCCGCCGGGGTGCTGGCGTGGGCGGTGCTGGCCGCGGCCGGCGTCGCCGCGGTGGTCGCCGCGTCGGCGGAGGCGTTCATGGTGGTGAAGATCGTCGGCGCCGTCACGCTGCTCGTGCTCGGCGTCCAGTCCATCCGCCACGGCAGGGCACGACCGGCCGCGTCGCGCGCGACGCGGCCGGGGTCGGCGTTCCGGCAGGGCCTGGTCACGAGCATGGCGAACCCGAAGCTCGCGGTCTTCTTCGTCGCGCTCTTTCCGCAGTTCGTCCCCGACGGCGCGCCGGTGCTGCCGTCGGCGCTGCTGATGGCGGCGACCATCGTCGCGCTGGACCTCGTCTGGTACTCGGCCCTGGCCTACACGGTGGCGCGGGCGCGCCGCTCCTTCATGGACGGCCCGTGGCTCGGGCGCTTCCAGCAGATGAGCGGCGCCGTCCTGATCGGCCTCGGCCTGCGCCTCGCGGCCGAGCAGCGCTGAGCGCCGCCGCGGCGCACGCCGATCAGGAGCCGCCGTCTCGCGCGTCGCGCGAGACGAGCCGATCGCCGAGCTCGCTGCGGCGGTACACCACGCGGCGACCCTGGCGGGCGCGGTCCACGAGGCCGCCGCGAGCGAGGATCTGCAGGTGCTGGGACACGGCGCCGGGCGTGACCTCGAGCAGCGTGGCCAGGTCGACGGTCGCGCGCGGCGTGTCGAGCGCCGACAGGACGTCCGCCCGGCCGCGGCCGAGGAGCGCGGCGAGCTCCGCCGGCGCGCCCGGCGTCGTGTCCCAGACCGCCGCCGCACCCCGCGCGGGGTACACCAGGACGGGCGGAAGCTCGCCGCTGATGTTGACGACCGGGTGGCGGGCGAAGACGGAGGGGACGAGCGGGAGCCGGCGCCCGGCGACGTCCACCGTGAGGTCGAGCTCGGGCGCGACGTCGATGGCCAGCCCGCGCCCGTCCCAGGCGACGGCCGGATGCAGTTGCGCGAGCAGCGCGCCAAGTCCCTCTGTGATGAGGATGTGAGACCAGTGGGCGACGTCGGCGCGCACGACGGCCCGGATCCGGGGCCACAGGTGGTCCAGCGCCGCGCGGTGGTACGCCGCGACCGTGGCGCACACGTCGTCGAGCAGCACCGCGGGCGCGCGGAGGCCGCGCTCGAGCACCGCCGGCAACGCGGCTCCGAGGTAGGACGCCTCCAGGTCGGTGCGCAGGCGCTGAGGTGCGGTCGCGCGCAGCTGCGCGAGCTCGAGCGCCAGGGGCGGATCGGCCGTGTCGGGGAAGGGCGACAGGAAGTCGGGAATCCAGCCGCGCGGGCTCACGAGCGCGTCGAGCAGCTCGGTGTCCATGCCCGTGAGGCGGTCGTCGATCTCGGCCTCCCACGCGGTCGTCACCGGGTTGAGCCCGCGGCGCCCGCGGCGTTGGAGGCTCGTGACGACCTCCTGCATCGGCGAGATGGCGAAGCGGGTCGCCGCCAGGTCCTCGCGCTCGAACTGCAAGATGAGCATGCAGCTCACGCTAAATCAATCGCCGGCCGGCGGGCGGGCCGTTGTGATCGGGGCATGCCGTCTCGCCCACGCGGAACCCGCCGTCTGCTGCCCACGACGGGGCCGGAGCGGACGCTGGCGCTGGCGCTGGCGACGCTCGTCGACACGCTGGGCAAGGGCGTCTTCCTGTCGGCCGGCGTCATCTTCCTCACGCGCAGCGCCGGGCTGAGTGCTCACGCCGTCGGCCTTGGCCTGACCGTCGCCGGCGTGGCCGCGCTGGCGTGGGGCGTGGTCATCGGCGACTGGGCCGACCGCCTTGGCGCGCGTCGCGTCCTCACCGCCACGCTCCTGCTCGAGGCGGCGGCGACCGCCGGCTTCGCGGCGACGCACTCGAACGCGGTGTTCCTGATCGCCGCTGTCCTCGCCGCGATCGGCGCGCAGGGATCGACGAGCGCGCGCGGGGCGCTGATCGCCGTGATCGCCGGCCCGGAGGCGCGCGTCGAGCTCCGTGCGCGCCTGCGCTCGCTCACGAACCTGGGCATCTCGGTCGGCTCGGTCCTCGGCGGGATCGGGTTGGCGGTGGACAGCCGGTGGGCCTACCTCGCGCTGATCCTCGGCGACGCGGTGACGTTCCTGGCCGCGGCGGCGGTGGTCCAGCGGCTGCCGGACCATCCACCGACGCGGCGCGCGCCGTCGGGCCGCCGCTGGATGGCGCTCGCCGACCATCCGTATCTCGCCGTGACGGCCGTCAACGCCGTGCAGTGCCTCAACTTCACCATGTTGACCATCGCGATGCCGCTCTGGGTCAGCCAGCGGACGGCCGCTCCACGCTGGCTCGTCGCGCCGCTGCTGCTCATCAACACGGTGGCCATCGTCGTCCTGCAGGTCCGCGCCACCCGCGACGTGAAGAACCCCGTGGCGGCCGGGTTCGGGCTGCGGCGCGCGGGCGTCGCATTCGCCGTGGCCTGGACGGCGATGGGCCTCGCCGGCGGTGCCGGACCGTCGGGCACGATCGCGCTGCTGGCCGCGGCGGTCGGCGTCCACACGGTGGGCGAGCTGTGGCAGGCGGCGAGCGGCTTCGAGCTCAGCTTCTCGCTGGCCCATCCCGACGCTCAAGGCCAATATCAAGGGGTCTTCGGCCTGGGTCAGGGCGTGGCGAGCGCCGTCGGTCCGATCGTGGCCACCGGCGTGTGCCTCAGCGCGGGCGCGGCAGGCTGGGCCGGGATGGGGCTGCTGCTCGCGGTAGCCGGCTGCGCGGCGCCGGCCACGGTCGCGCGGGCCCTCCGGCAGGCCGAAGTTCGATGACGCTCGAACTTCGTGTACGGTTGTTGCATGACTATCGAACATCGTCGCGGCGTCGTGGTGCTCGCGCTGGTCGCGTCCTTCATGGTCTTCGTCGACGGCACGATCGTGAGCCTCGCGCTCGCGCAGCTCGCCTCGCACCTGGACGCCTCCCGCGCCGAGCTGGAGTGGGCGATCAACGCCTACACCCTCTCCTTCGCGGCCGTGCTGCTCGGCGCCGGGGCGATCACGGACACGCTGGGCGCGAAGCGTGCGTTCGTCGCCGGGCTGCTGATCTTCGCCGCGTCCTCCGCCGTCTGCGCGGTCGCCGGGTCGATGGTCATGCTCAACGTCGCCCGGCTGATCCAGGGCGCGGGCGCCGCGCTGCTGCTGCCCAGCGCGCTCGTCCTGGCCACGGCCTCCGCGACCGACGAGCGGGCGCGGCACCGGCTCGTCGGCTCGTGGGCCGCGGCCGGGGGCGTCGGCATGGCGGCCGGACCGCTGCTGGGCGGGGCGCTCGTCGCGCTCGTCGACTGGCGTGCCGTGTTCGCGGTCAACGTGGTGCTCGGCATCCCCGCCGCGGCCTGGAGCATCCGCTCGATGCCCGCCGTCGCACGCGGCAGCCGGCGCCTGGACCTCGCCGGCATGACCACCGCGACGGTGTTGATCGGTGGGCTGATCTTCGTGCTCATCCAGGGTCCCGCGCAGGGATGGCTCAGCCCCGCGGTCCTCGTCGCCGCCGCGCTCACGGTCGCCGGGCTCGCCGGCTTCGTCTGGGCCGAGCGGCCCACCCGGGCGCCGCTCCTGCCCCCGGGCGTCTACGCCGACCGCGGGTTCGTCGGCACCGCCGCGCAGGGCGCGCTGTTCAACTTCGCCTTCTACGGGCTGCTGTTCGCGATGAGCCTGATGCTCCAGCAGGGCCGCGGGCTCAGCGCGATCGCCAGCGGCCTGCTGTTCCTGCCGCTGACCGCCCCGATCGCGATCGGCAGCGTCTGCGCCGCGCCGCTGGCGCAGCGCATCGGCCGGCCCGCCGTCCTGGGCATCGGGCAAGCCGTCCTGGCCGCCATGTTCCTCGCGGTGGCGTGGGCCAGCACGGCCTCCGCGCTGTGGCCGCTGGTGCTTGCCCTGATCCCCGTCGGGCTCACCTCGGGCCTGCTCGTGCCGACGATGACGTCGCGGTCCCTCGCCGCCGTCGAGCCGGCGCTGCACGGGGCCGCGTCCGCGGTGTTCAACACCTCCCGCCAGCTCGGCTCGGCCGTCGGCATCGCCACCTTCGGCCCGCTCCTCGGCGCGACCCACAGCCTCAGCGACGGGTTCATCACCTGCCTGGTGGTCGGCGCCGCCGCCACCGCGGTCGCCCTCCTGCTCACCGCGCTGACCCGGCGGCCGGCCGCGGTGCCGGCGGCGGCCGCGTGCCGCTCGCATGCGTGAGCGCGAAGTCGGCGACGAGCCCGCGGACGGCGGGCGGGTCCAGGCCGTCGCCGAGCGCCGCCATCAGCAGCACGCGCGCGTGGCTGGTCGCCAGCCCGTCGAGGAAGAGCGCGCCGGCAGCCGCGATGTCGTGGCCGCCGCCGGCGCCGTAGACGGGTTGGACGGGGCCGTCGGCGCAGCGCGACGTCACCCCGACGAGGACGCCCGCCGCCACGAGCGCGCCGACCGCCGCGACGACGGCCGGGTTGGCGTTGCCCAGGCCGAGCGCCTCGACGATCACCGCGCGTGCGCCGAGGGCGCCGGCGGCGGTCAGCAGGCGCGCGTCGTCGCCGACGCCGAGCGTCACGACGAGCACGTCGGGATCGAGCGCCGCCGGGTCCAGCACCGGCGTCCGGTGGCGCGGGCCGGACTCCGCCGCCGCCATCGCGAAGCGCACGCGACCGTCGCGCACGGTCGCCTCGGCGGGCGCGCCCGGCGGCGCGAAGGGCGCCGGCGCGACGGTGCTGCGCTTCACCGCCGCGCGCGCACGGTCGGCCCGGCCGCCGAGGCAGACCAGGACCCCGCGGTCGCGCGCGTCCGGATGGCGCGCGACGGCGTACGCGTCGCGCAGGTTGCCCGGTCCGTCGGCCATCGGATGGCCGGCATGGCGCTGGGCGCCGGTGAACACGATCGGCGCCGCGCCGCCGTAGAGCAGGTCGCACAGGAACGCGGTCTCCTCCAGCGTGTCGGTGCCGTGCGTGACGACGACGCCGCCGACCCCGGGCCGCGCGGCCTGGTTCGCGGCGACCCGAGCGACGTGTAGGACCTGCTCCAAGGACATGGCGTAGGACCCGGTCCGCAGGAGCTCGACGACCTCGACCGCGGCGCCGTCGTCGGCGACCGCCGCGAGCTCGGAGCCCGCGACCGCGGCCACCACGCCGGCGCCGGCGCGCGGCAGCGAGGCGATCGTGCCGCCGGTGGTGAGGAGCACCGTCCGGCTCACGACGGCGCTGGATCGTCGAGCACGCGCGCGGCCACCTCGCCGCACGTCAGCAGCTCCACGTCGCCCAACCCGCGGGCGAACTCGACGAACCGCTCGACGTTGCGCAGCCGCGACGGGCGGCCGGTCAGGAAGGGGTGGCAGCAGATCAGGCACAGCGACCCGGTCGCGCGCATCGCCTCCAGCTCGCCCGTCCACAGCTCGAGCACCTTGCGCGGCAGCTCGATGTTCTGCCCGATGTCGGGCTCCGGCACGAACGCGTACTGCTCCCAGTCGTCGAGCGACCAGTGCACCGGCAGCTCGGCCAGCGCCGGGCGCCCCGCGCCGGGATCGATCACGTACGGACGGTCGTCGTCCATCAGCGACGAGTCCCACCGGATCCCGTACTCGGCCAGCAGGTCGAGCGTGTACCGCGTCTGCTGCCAGAGCGGCGCCCGGTAGCCGGCCGGCGTCACGCCGTGGGCCGCCAGCGCGGCGAGCCCGCGCTCGAGGTCGGCGCGCTGCTCGTCGGGCGAGAGCTGGACGAGCGGGACGTGGCGGTGCGAGTGCAGGGCGACCTCGTGACCGGCCTCGAGCACGGCGCTCAGCGCGTCCGGCCAGCGCTCGACGGTCGCCCCAGGGAAGAAGAACGTCGAGCGCACCTCCAGGCGGGCGAGCAGCTCCAGGATCCGCGGGATGCCCACGCGTGGGCCGTAGGCCTGATGCGACATCGTCGACAGGTGCGTCGCGTAGCGCTCGTCGACGGCGAGGATCGGGGTCTCGGCGTCGACGTCGAAGCTCAGCGCGGCCACCGCGGCCGCGCCGCGCCGCCAGTCCGGCGGCGGGTCGCGGCGCGAGGGCCAGTCCAGGCGCGGCGTGTCGCTCACGCCGTCTCCAGCGTGCGCTCGGGCGCGGGCGCGGGCGGGGGCACGCGCGCAGACGACGGCGGGGGCGGCGCGGCGCCCGCCGTCCGCCGGTCGGTGCGCGCGACGAGCAGCCAGTAGGCGAGCGCCGCGACGCCACCGCCCGTCAGCCACGAGAAGTCGCTGTTGCCGACGGCCACGGCGACCGGTCCCTGCATCGCCGTCACGAGCCCGTACTGCCACGCCCATCCCGCGACGAGCCCGAGCGCCAGCGCGACGAGCGCGCCGACGTTGACGTCGCCGTGGCGCGCGCGCGTCTCGTCCCGGTACAGCTCGGCGACGTCGACCCGCCCGCGTCGCACCGCGAAGAACTCGACCAGCAGGATCGCCGCCCACGGGCTGATCCACACGATCAGCGACGACATCCAGTTGTCGAACGTGCCGGCGAAGTCGTCGGCCTGCACGAAGACCGCCAGGACCGCCGAGGCGATCACGCCCGCGATCAGCGAGACCTTCCAGCGGGCGACGCGGACGCCGATCGTGAGCGCCGCCAGGCTGCATGAGTAGAAGTTGAGGATGTTGGTCGCCACCGGCCCGTGCAGGATGAGCAGCAGCACCGGCAGCGACATGACGCCGAACGCCGAGATCACGAGGTCCGACGGGTCGGCGCCCGCCGTCCCGCTGGCGACCGCCGCGCCGAGCCCGGCGAGCCACACGGTCGGGACGAACATCCCGAGGCCGGTCGCCCAGAAGACCTTGCGCGAGGACTCCGTCGGCCGGACGAAGCGCGTGTAGTCGGCCGCGTAGACCAGCCAGGAGATCGCCCAGCCGACGCCGATCGCGGTCATCAGCTGGGTGATCGCGGTGAACTTGTCGGCGCCGTGCGCCGTGCCGTGGGCGAGGTGGATGTCGCTCTTGGTCAGCGCCAGGACCGTCATCAGCGCCATGATCGCGGCGGTGATCGGCACCGTCCACCGCTCGAAGCTCTTGATCGCGTAGAAGCCCCAGACCGAGATCACGACCTGGACGATCATGACCACGGCCGCGACGGCGTACTTCAGGCCGTCGCCGCCATGGACGCCGACCTTGCCGAGCGCGCCGAGCGAGAGGTCGAGGACGACCCACGTGTTGACGCCGATCCACGCCATCGTCAGCAGCATCTGGACGGCGGCCGGCACGTACGCGCCACGCCGGCCGAACGCCATGCGGGTCAACACCATCATGTTGACTCCCGTGCGGTGCCCCATGATCGAGAACAGGCCGAAGATCGCGCAGCCCCCGAGGTTGCCGACGATCACCACCGCCATCGTCTCCAGGAACGAGAGCCCGAGGACGATGCCCAGGGCGCCGAGCACCCAGTTGATCGGCGCGATGTTCGCGCCCATCCAGATCCAGAACTGGTCGGTCGCCGTCGCGGTGCGGTCGGCGGCGGGCACGGCCTCGATGCCGTGGACGTCGAATGTGGCCTCGCCCGCACCGGTCGGGGCCGTCGTGGTTGCTGCGCTCATTCGCCTCTCTCCTCCAAAGGGTGGCAGGTTGGGCGCAGCAGACCGCGTCCGCGGTCCGGAGTGAAGTAGGCGAACCTCCAGTCGTCTGGCTCGGTACTGTCCGTTTGCCCATGGCCACCATCCGTGAGCTCGCCGCCCTGCCGGAGCTGCGCATCGCCGTCCTCACCGACCCGGTCGCGCTCGACCGCGAGGTGCGCTGGGCCCACGTCACCGAGCTCGAGGACCCCAGCCCGTACCTGCGCGCCGGCGAGCTGGTGCTCACCAACGGCATCTGGCTGGCCGGCAACCGGGGCATCGCCAGCTACGTCCGGGCGGTCGCCGACAGCGGCGCCTGCGGCCTGCTGTTCGGCCTGCTGGCCGAGCGCCCGGCGGTGCCCGACGGCCTCGTCGACGCCTGCCGCGCGGCCGGGGTGCCGCTGCTCACGCTGGCCATCGAGGTGCCGTTCGCGGCGGTGACCGAGGCGCTCGCGGCGCTGCAGGCCGCCGAGCGCCAGCACGAGCTGCTCCAGTCCGTCAGCCGCGGCGACGCGCTCGTGCAGGCCGTGGCCCGTGGCGCGCACGAGACCGACGTGCTCGCCCTCCTGACCCGCGATCACCAGCTCCCCGTCGCGCTCGTCGACCATGCCGGCCAGATCATGGCCCATGACGGCCTCGCGCCGGAAGCGCTCGACGTCGACGCGATCCTGGGCGCCATCGACGGCCCGCGCCGCGCGGAGGTGGCGCTCGCCGACGGGCGCCCGGCGGCGATCTACGCCGTCGAGGGCCTCGGCGCCGTCGAGGCGCTGCTGGTCTGCGGCCGGTCGGTGGTCGAGCTGACGCCGGCCGAGCGGGCGGCGCTGGCCCAGACGGCGCGCTTCATCACGCTGGAGGTCACGCGCCGCCAGGCGCTGGCCGCCGTCGAGGCGCGCTTCGCCGGCGAGCTCATCGAGATGGTCCTCGACGCCACCCGCCGGGGGCACGAGGTCCCGGGTCGCCTGCGCTCGTTCGCGCTGGATCCGGACGGGCCGCTGGTCGCGGTCTCGGTCGCCTTCGCCGACGAAGGGACGCCGACGGCGTCGGGGCTCAGCACGGTCGTCGGCCGCTTCTGGCTGCAGCGCGGCGCGGCGGTGGTCGTGCCGCAGGGCACCGACGACGCGCTCGCCGTCGTCGCCTGGCCCCACGACCCGGAGGCGCTGGCCGAGGTCGCCGAGGCGCTCGTCGCGACGGTCGTCGGGGCGTGGCCGCGCCGGCGCGCGGTGGCCGGGGTCGGACGCGTCGCCGACGGCCACGCTGGCCTGCGCCGGAGCCTGCTGGAGGCCCGCGAGGCGCGGCGCGCCGCCCAGCGCCGGCGCCGTGGATCGCCGGTGATGACGTTCCACCACGTGGGGTCCCATCGCGTGCTGCTCGGCCTGCAGGAGCAGACGGCGCTGGAGGAGTTCACCAGCGCCGTGCTCGGGCCGCTGCGCGAGCACGACCGGGCGCACGGCTCGGACCTGGAGCGCACGCTGACGGCGTTCCTGGCCGGCGGCGGGCGCTGGAGCGTGACGGCCGACGCGCTTCACGTGCACGTCAACACGCTGCGCAACCGGCTGCGGCGCATCGAGGAGCTCACGGGCCGCGACCTCCAGAGCACCGAGGACCGCGTGGACTTCCACCTCGCGCTGCACGCCTTCGGCGATTGACGTTCACACACCATTTCGCCACGAGAGTGGAGCTATCTCCAATTCCGGACGGTGCCCTGGCGTGGTGGTGTGCCGACCATGCGCAGCGTCGAGACCCCGACCGTCCTGACCGTGCCCGCCGCCACCGGGCGCGCGGTGCTCGTCGAGCGCGGCCGGACGTTCCGCGTCGTCGACGTCGAGGGCGGGCAGGTCGGCGACCTGTTCGCGTTCGTCGCCGCCGACCCGTCCGAGCACGTCAGCGCGGCGCACACCCGTGCGCGGCTGGACCGCCTGTTCCCGCGGCCGGGCGAGGCGTTCGTCTCCACGCTGCGACGGCCGCTGCTCGAGCTCGTCGCCGACGACACCCCCGGCGTCCACGACATGCTGATCGCCGCCTGCGATCCCGCGCGCTACGCCGCGCTGGGCGCAACCGGCCACGCGTCGTGCGCCGAGAACCTGCGGACCGCGCTCGCCGAGCACGGCGTGGCGCTGGACGTCGTGCCGCAGCCGATCAACCTGTTCATGAACATCCCGGTGGACGCCGGGGCGCTGAGCTGGCGCCCCGCGCTCACCCGTCCGGGCGAGGGCGTCACGCTCCGGGCCCTCGACGACCTGCTCGTCGTGCTGTCCGCCTGCCCGCAGGACCTCGTCGAGATCAACGGCGGTCGTCCGACGCCGCTGGCCATCCACCTCAACTAGGAGCTCCCCATGACCGCCGTCCATCCTGTCCTCGAGCCGATCCGCATCGGGTCGCTCGACCTCGCCAACCGCGCGGCGGTCGCCCCGATGTCGCGGGTCAGCACCGCCGGCGACGGCGTGCCCACCGAGGCGATGGCGCGCTACTACGCGGCCTTCGCCGCGGGCGGCTTCGGGCTGGTCGTCGGCGAGGGCACGTACTTCGACCACGCGCACAGCCAGGCGTATCCCGACCAGCCGGCGCTCGTCACCGACGCGCAGGTCGCGGGCTGGCGCGCGGTCGTCGAGGCGGTGCACGCCCAGGGCGGGCGCATCGTCGCCCAGCTCATGCACGCCGGCGCGCTGGTCCAGGGCAACGCGCACCGGTCGGAGGCGATCGCGCCCTCGGCCGTCGCGCCGAAGGGGCGCATGCTCCGGGGTTACGGAGGCCCGGGCGGACCGTACGCGACGCCGCGCGCCGCGACCGCGGGCGACCTGGAGGAGGTGCTCGCCGGCGTCGCCGCCGGCGCCGCCCGGGCGCGGGAGGCCGGCTTCGACGGCGTCGAGATCCACGCGGCCAACGGCTACCTCTTCGACCAGTTCCTGACCAAGTACACCAACCTGCGCGACGACGCCTACGGCGGCGCGCCCGAGCGCCGGGCCCGCCTGACGGTCGAGGCGATCGCCGCGGCGCGGGCCGCGACGGACGGCGAGCTGCTCGTGGGCGTCCGCGTCTCCCAGGTCAAGGTCAACGACCTCGCCTACCGCTGGGACGGCGTCGAGGAGGGCCGCGCGATCTTCGGCGCGCTGGCGCAGGCGCTCCCGAGCTACGTGCACGTCGCGAGCGAGGGCGCCCCGTGGGTGCAGACGTCGTTCCTGGCGCCCGACGTCAGCATCACGGGGCTCGCGCGCGAGTGCTGCGCGGTGCCGGTGATCGCCAACGGCGGCATGCACGACCCGGATCTGGCGGGCTCGGTGCTCGACGACGGCCACGCGGACCTCGTCGCGCTCGGCCACGGCGCGCTGGCGAATCCCGATTGGCCGCGGCGGCTGGCGGAGGCCCGCCCTCAGGAGGCCTTCGACGGGGCGATGCTCAGCCCGGAGGTCACGATCGAGAACGCCGAGCGCTGGCACGCCGAGCGGGTCGGCGACCTCGTCGGCTGACCGTCCTCGCGGGCGGTGAGCGGCGACTCGGCGTCGCTCACCGCTCCGGCTGGGCCGGAACGTCCCCGAGCCCGGTGAGCAGGGTGCGCAGCAGCGCCGCGAGCTGCTGCTGCTGCTTGGCGCTCAGCGACGCCAGCAGGGTCTCCTCATGCGCGACGTGCTGGACGAGGGCGTCGTCGATGAGCGTCTGACCGCTCGCGGCCAACGTGATGACGACCGAGCGCCGGTTGTGCGGATCGGTCTCGCGCGTCACCAGGCCTCGGGCCACCAGCCGGTCGATGCGGTTGGTGATGGCGCCAGACGTGACCATGGAGCTGGCCGAGAGCGCGCCGGCGGTGAGCCGGAACGGCGGCCCGGACCGGCGCAGGGTCGCCAGGATGTCGAACTCCCAGAGCTGCAGGCCGTGGTTGGCGAAGTTGTCGCTCAACGCGCGATCGAGCAGGCGGCTCGCGCGCTGGACGCGGCCGATGACGCCCATCGGCGACGCCTCCACGTCGGGCCGCTCAGCGCGCCATTGCTCCAGCACGCGGTCGACGTTGTCGCCCATCCAGACCCTCCTCGCGGTCGAAGCAGTTGACAAGAGAATATCGCGAGGCCTAAACTCTTTAACGTTGAACTATACGACGTTGAAGGGAATAAATCACATGGCTCAGGCTCGCGAGCCGGCCACCGCCGACGGCGCGCCGCGCACCGCGGTGTTCACCGCTCTCGCCGCCGTCGCGCCGATGACGTGGGGGACGACGTACCTGGTGACCACCCAGTTCCTGCCGCCGGACCGCCCGCTGCTGTCCGGCGTGCTGCGCACGCTCCCCGCGGGGCTGGTGCTCCTGCTGCTCACCCACGCGCTGCCGCGCGGGCGGTGGTGGTGGCGCTGTGCGGTGCTGGGCGTGCTCAACATCGGGGCGTTCAACGCGCTGCTGTTCGTCGCCGCCTACCGCCTGCCCGGCGGCGTCGCGGCCACCCTCACGTCCATGCAGCCCCTCCTCGTCGCCGGTTTGGGCATCGTGCTGCTGGGCGAGCGGCCGACCCCCTGGCGGCTCGGTTGGGGCGTGGCGGGCGTGGCGGGCGTCGCGTTGATGGTGCTGCGCGGCAACGCGACCTTCGACGTCCTCGGCATCGTCGCGGGCGTCGCGGCCGCAGCGTCGATGGCCACCGGCATCGTGCTCGTGAAACGCTGGGGAGCTCCTACCGGTGTCGGCGTGCTGGCGTTCACCGGGTGGCAGCTCACCGCGGGCGGCCTGCTGCTCGTCCCGCTCGCGGTGCTCTTCGAGGGCGCGCTCCCCCACTTCGACGCGGCCGCGGTCGGCGGCTACGCCTGGCTGGCGGTCGTCGGCACGTTGGTGGCCTACGCGCTCTGGTTCCAAGGCGTGGGCCGGCTGCCGGTCGCGGCGGTGTCGTTCCTCGTGCTGCTCTCGCCGGTGGTCGCGACCGCGCTGGGCTGGCTGGCGCTCGGCGAGCCGCTCACCACCCTCCAGACGGCCGGGTTCCTGCTGGCCATGGCCTCGATCGTCGGCGCCCAGCTCACGCCGCAGGCGGCGCGCGCGCTCCTGGACGCGATTCCGCGGACCCGTGCCTCCGCGACCCGCTGACCCATCCATCACGAAAGGACGCACCGACCATGAGCCGCACCTTGTTGATCACCGGCGCCACCGGCAGCGTCTCCAGCGCGCTGATGGCGACGCTGCGCGACGCCGACGTCGACCTCCGGGCGCTGGTCCGCGACCCGGCCAGGGCCGCGCCGCTGCAGGACCAGGGCGTCGAGGTCGCGGTCGGCGACCTGGACGACCCGCGGACGCTGCCGCCGGCCTTCGAAGGGGGTCCAGGACCTGTGGCTGCTGGTCCCCAACGGGCCGCGCGCCTCGGAGAACAGCATGAACGCGGTCTGGGCCGCCCGGCAGGCCAGCGTCGAGCGGGTGGTCCGGCTCTCGGTGATCGGCGCGGCCCACGACGCGCCGACGCGCAGCGGACGGCTCCACGCCTTGTCGGACCGCGAGCTGCAGGCGTCGGGGATGCGCTGGACGATCCTGCGCCCCTGCTGGTTCATGCAGAACCTGCTCAACGAGGCGGACGACATCGCGGCGCAGGGAGCCTTCTCCCTCAACGCCGGCGACGGCCGGCTAGGCATGGTCGACGTCCGCGACATCGCCCAGTTCGCGGCCCGAGTGCTCACCGACGAGCCCGAGCGGCACGACGGCAAGACCTACACCTTGACCGGACCCCGATCGCTCACCTTCGCCGACGTCGCGCACGGGCTCACCCGGATCCTCGGCAAGCCGGTCGCGTACCTGCCGGTCTCCGACGAGACCCAGCGGACGACCCTCGTGGACTACGCGGTCCCGCCGTGGATCGCCGACATGATCATCGAGTACTCCCAGGCCTACGCCGCCGGCTGGGGCGACGCCGTCAGCGGCGACTTCCTCGACGTCGTCGGGCACCCTCCGCGAGACGTCGAAGACTTCCTCGGCGACCACGCGGCGGCGTTCTCCTGAGGGCTCTGGACTCCGTCCGATCTGACCTGAGGTTTCGAGCTTGCGAAGCCGCAGGCTGCGGGACGTTCAGCCGAGACCCGGCGGCGGCGGCACCGGGCGGATCGCGACGCTCCGCAGGGCGCGGACGGCCGCGACGCCGACCGCGCGGGCGGAGGCGAGGTTGCGCGCCGCGTCCGATGGCGCGATCGCCTGGGCGGTGAGGGCGAAGGTCCGCGTGCTCCCCGCGGCGATGCTCGGGATCGTCCAGCACACCAGCCGTCCGCGGCGGGTGGTGCTGTGCGGTGCCGCGACGAGATGCAGCGCGCGGGGCAGCCGGTCGCAGACCAGGACGCCCGTCGCGGGGTCGGGTCCGAGCGAGCGGACGGCGATGCGGTAGCGGATGCGGTCCCCCACGTTGACGCGCGCGTGGTCGGCGGTCTTGGCGATGCGCAGGGCGGTGCCGCCGACGACCGCGACGTCGGCCCGCGCGGCGCGGTCGGTCAGCGGGCCGGCGGAGGGCAGGACGCTGGCGACGTTGATCGCCTGGCCCGAGCGCAGGAAGGTGACGCGCGCCGTCACGGTGGTGGTCGCGCCGGAAGCGAGGTCGCCGAACCGGCAGGTGAAGGCGCCGACGAGGCGGACGCAGGACCCCCCGGCGGCCGCGATCCGGTTGACGGTGTGCGCGATCGACAGCGTGTCGACGAGGCGGGCGTCGTGCGCGGTCGTGGGCCCGGCGTTGTGCACGTGGATGGTGTAGCCGACCGTGCTGCCGACGCGGGCCCGAGGGCTTGAGGCGTGCTTGTCGACGGTCAGGCGGATGTCGGCGGCCGACACCGGCTGGTCGGGTTCGCCGGGCCCGACGATCTCGACGGGCGCCGAGGCGCGGTCGTTGGCGGGGTCGGTGTCGGGATCGGTCGTCTGGACGACGGCGTCGTTGCGGACGGTCTGGGCGGCCAGGCCGGCCGGGCTGGAGACGTCGACGGTCACCTGGGCGCTGGCGCCGGCGGCCAGCGTGCCCAGTGCGCACCGCACCGTCGTCAGCGTCTGCGTGCAGGTGCCGACGGTCACGTGCACGGCGGTCACGGTCAACGCCGGCGGAAGCTGATCGGTGACGATGACGTCGCGCGCGTCGCCCGGCCCGTTGTTGGTGGCGATCAGGACGAAGCTCGTCGGGTCGCCGGCGGCGACCCGGGCCGGGGACGCGGTCTTGCGCACGGCGACGTCGACCGAGCGCACCACGTCGACCGGATCCTCGGCGATCACGGGGGTCAGGATCTCCGGGCCGTCGAGCTCGGCCCGGTTGACCACGTGGTCGGCGATGTCGGGGGCGAGCTGCACCGTGACCGAGAGGGGCGGCAGCGCGGTGCCGGGGCGGATCGGATGCTCGAGCGAGGCGGGGTGGGTGCAGTCGACCGTGTCGGTGCCGACGATCGTCGCGCTGCAGTCCCAGCCGGTGCCGCGCGGGGGCTCGGCGACGGTCATCCCGGCGGGCAGGGGGTCGTGGAGCGTGACGGGCGCGTAGGCGACGCCGCCGTCGGCGGCGAGGGTCGCCTGGAGGTCGAAGACGCCGCGCTGCCCGGCGTGCATCGGGGCGGGCTGGCGCTTGCTCAACGTGTAGCGCGGCAGGCTCGCGACGGTCTCGACGCGCAGCGCGCGGAGCTCGTGGACGTTGGTGCCCTGGCCGGTCGAGGACCCGAAGCCGAACTCGAAGGTCGCCGGCGGGTTCGGCGCCAGCGGCGCGTCGAGGACCGGCACGAACGTCCCGTTGTTGGTCATGTCGGCGAAGACGCGGACATGGGCGTTCGGGTTCGGCGTGCCGTCCGCCTGGCCGAGCGGGTCGACCTCGACCCGGAACGTATGCGCGACGCTCGGCGCGGTCCGCGAGATCGCGTCGGGCTGGTCCAGGACCCCGGGCGCCGGGGCGGGGGCGCGATCCAGGACGCAGTATCCGCGCAGCCAGCCCGAGCCGAGCTCGCCCGGTCCGCGCAAGGTGATGTAGTTGGGATGGATGTTGCGATCGACGCGGTTCGCGCATCCGTAGCCGCGGGCCTCGCGGTCGTTGGCGTAGTTGCCGAACTCGTCGACGCCGACCCCCAGGAAGCCGCCCGGGATCCCGGGGAGGTCGGGGACGGTGGCGTCGAAGTCGATGGACTTCTGCGCGTAGCCCAGGCTCCCGCCGAAGGCGCCGGGACGGTCGGCCCCGACGCTGCCGTCGGTGAAGAACACCGAGATGCCGTCGGCCGCGCCATAGCCGGGCACGCGGGTGCCGTTGTAGGCGAACGACGTGAACGTCATCCGCAGCCCCGACGTGAAGGGGAACACATGCCGATAGATCGCGAAGCCCGAGCGGTCGTGGCCGTTGTCGGTCAGCCGCAGCGTGCCGGAGCCGGGCGGGTCCCCGCCGGGCGGGATCGACGGCTGCCCCGGCGCGCAGCCCGCGACGTTGGCCTGGGACACGTCGGTCGACGCGGTCAGGCACGGGACGAAGCTGCCGCCGACGCGCAGCGGCGCCGCCGACGTCGGACCGGCGAAGCTCTCGTCGACCAGCACGTCGGCTCGAGCGGCCGCCGCGCTCGCGGCCAGCGCGAGCACGGCCGCGAACATCGCCACCAGCTGCCGGACCGCTGCGCGCGGCATGGGTCAGCGCGGGAAGGGTCGCGTGATGCGCGTCACACCAAGCATGAGTCGCTCTCCTCGAGTGGGGATGTCCGCGACCACCGTCGCGACCCGTGGACGGCACGTCAAGCGGGTGTCGCCGCGCGACCGGCGCTCCTTGTCCCTCACACCGAATTCGAGCGTCAGTTCCCCCAACATCGGGACCGTCGGCGTGGTACGGGAGGGACGCCGACGACGGCCGTCCGGCACGGGCGACCTGACGCACGCGGGCCGGGTCGGGCTGGTCGGCGGCCGTTGTCAGCTCGCTGACGTGTCACCAGCGAACTTGGTGAGGCCGGCTGACTCTTCGCGGGCGCGGCGTGGTGCCGAGGGCTGGGCCGCGGCGTCGCTCCCGGCTAGCTCCAGCGGAACCCCGGCGCGGGGGCGCCGGGGACCAGGGGGCTCTGCGGCAGCCCCGCCGGCAGGTCGGCCTGGTTGTAGGGCGACGGCGCGACGTCGTTGGTGCTGTCGGCGTGGAAGAGCGAGGCCAGCAGCTCGATCTGGCCGCGGGCGACCTCGCGCTCGCCCATGCCGCCGCCGTACATGCGCACGCCGGTCTGCTCGCAGTGATCGTAGATGTCCAACAACGCGCGCACGCTGCCGATCCGCGACGGCTTGACGTTGACGATCGTCGTCGTGATGTCCGCCGCCGTCGCGATCGGCGCGTCGAATGACACGCGCGCCGCGTGCGGCTCGAGCAGCTCGGCCACCTCCGGCAGGTCGTGCGGGTCCTCGAGGATGGCGTCCGGGAAGCGCGGGATGACCTCGCGGTACATCGCCAGCACCGCCGCCTCGTCCTCGACCTCGACCTCGAGCCCGTAGCGGCCCTTGAAGTCGATGACGTCGACCGCGCCCGTCGCCGCGACCTCAGCGGTGAGCGACGCCGACCAAGACGGCTGCGCGTCGAGCTTGAAGCGCAGGGCCGGGTAGCGCTCCAGCCGGCGGCCGATCGTCGCGAACGATGGCGGGTCGCCGAGCCCGAGCGAGTTGGCGAAGCGCACCGGCTTCGACACGCGGCCGAGGGCCTCGGCGAGCGAGCGGCCGCTCTGCGCGAGGGCCAGGTCCAGCGCGGCCGACTCGAACGCCCACCGCCGCAGTCGACGCGCCATTTCCCACTCCGGCGGCTCGGCCCACAGGTCGAGGCCGGCGACGTGGTCGCTGAACGAGGCGAGCGTCCACGTGCCCGCGAGCGGCAGGGACGGCGCGAGCGCGAGGAACGCCCCGTCCCCGTCGATCATGGTCCCGCCGACCTCCTCGCCGAGCCCCTCGATCGTCCCGTCGCTCAGGTGCAGGATGTAGCGGCCGTGCTCCGGCTCACCGGGCGGCGCCACGTTCTCCCAGCGATGCTCGGCGATGGTCAGGGTGAGGTCGGCGACGCGACTCCAGAGCGATTCGGGCATGTCCCCAGGACGATGCCAGGGCGGCGAGCTCATCGGCGTCGCCGCTTCAGCGCGCCGGCGCCCGGTCAGCGCCGCCCCTGTGGCTCGTGGTAGACCGCTTCGACGTTGTAGCCGTCGGGGTCGAGCACGAACGCGCCGTAGTAGCCGGCCGAGTACTCGGGCCGGACGCCCGGGCCGCCGTTGTCGGTGGCGCCGGCCGCGAGCGCGGCGTCGTGGAAGGCGTCGACCTGCTCGCGGGAGTCGGCCGAGAAGGCCACATGGCCACCGCCCGTCGTCGGGTAGTACGTGGAGATCGCGAAGTCGTCCAGGTCGTCGGGGCCGAAGGCCACCTCGCGCGCGTCCTCGCTCCAGCTGCCCTGCTCGACGAACCCGAGCGGGGCGAGCGCCGCGAGGTAGAACCGCCGGCTGGCGCGCAGATCGCTGACCCCGATCGCCATGTGGTCGATCACGACTCGTCGGCTGGGCATGCGTCGGATCCTCCCAGCGCTGTCGGACCGAGCAGCGCGCTGGGGGTCACGGAGTGATCGAGGTGAAGGACAGATCCCAGAGCGCGACATAGGGGTTCGGGACGCTCGCGACGTTCGGCGCGTGCAGCAGCGTCGTCTTGTCCCAGAGGAACGGGATGGCCGCGGCGTGGCCGATCAGCATCTTGTCGATCGCTGCCCACCGGCGCAGGCGCTCGTCGCCGCTGGTCACCGATGCCGCGTCCATGGCGGCGTCGACCTTGCGGTCGTCGAACATCGAGTAGTTGATGTTGCCCCCGCGGCGGCTGATCAGGCTGCCCTTGAAGACCGGCTCGAGCATCGACTGCGGATCGGCGAAGTCCTTGAACCAGCCGGCGGCGCACATCGCGACCTTCTTGGCGGGGACCTGGCACCAGTCCGTGTAGACCTCGTCCTGCGGGACCAGGCGCAAGCGAACCTTGAACCCCAGCTTCCGCAGCTGGCTGGCGGCGACCTCGATCTGCGCCTTGCCTGGGTCGGTGTTGGCCCCCACGAGCAGGAGCCGCCGGCCGCCCTTGTACTTGCCGGACTTGTAGCCAGCCTTCTTGAGGTACTTGGCGGCGAGTGCCCGGTTCCCCGACTCGTTGGTCTTGTTGAAGTAGTCGATGTCGGGGAAGCCGTCGTAGCCGCCGGCCTCGGCGAAGCCGGGCAGGTCCGGCGGGAGGAAGTGGGTGGCGATGTCGCCGACGTCCTCGCCGCCGCGCGCCCGCCGCGCCGCCATGCGATCGAAGCCGGCCATCACGGCCTTGCGCACGTTGATGTCGTTGAACGGCTTGACCTGGGTGTTCAGCGAGAAGTACCGGAAGCCACCGGACTGCACGGTGCTGAGCAGGGTCGGCGCCGCGGCGCGCACCTGTCGCAGCACGGTGGTCGGCGGGTTGGTGTCGAGCAGCAGGTCGCGGCCGGCGGCGACCTGCCGCGCGCTCGCGGCGCTGTCGGCCGCGTCGGTGCGGATGAGGATCGAGGTGAGGTAGGCCGGCCGGTAGTCGGTGGCCGCGTCCCAGTTCGGGTTGCGGACCAGCTGGATGGACTTCCCGGACCGGTACCCGCTCAGCGAGCCCGAGGGGGTGTTCTGCACCATGTAGGGGCCGGTGAAGGCGACGTGCGTGTTGTAGGTCGACGGGTTGTGCGCGTCGAACGGCTTGGCGTACTCGGCGGGCACGGGCACGGTGATCGGCATGACCAGCGCGGTGGCGAACGACACACCCGACCGTCGCTTGAGCGAGAAGACGATCGTCCGCGCATCCGGCGTGGCGATGCCGGAGATCGAGCGGGCGCCGCGGGTCGGGCGCGACGGCGCGCCCTTGATGACGCTGAAGTAGCCCGGGTACTGGCCGCCGACGTTGGCGGAGAAGAAGCGCTCGAAGGCGTATTTGACGTCGGCCGAGGTGACCTCGCGGTTGACCGGCGGCGCGTACCTGATCCCCGGCCTGATGGTGACCGTGACGGTCTTCTGGTCGGCGGAGATCAGCGGCTGGTCGGCGGCCAGGTCGGGCACCGGGTGCAGCGCGTCGTCGGGCTTGAACGAGTAGAGCGGCCGATTGGTCGCGAGCGTCACCATCTCGCCGAACGTGTAGTAGGTGTGTCCGGGGTCGAGGAAGTCGATGTCCGACGACGCGAGCATCGTCAGGTTGCCGACGGGCACGGGCGCGGCCTGGCCGAACGCGGCACCGGCCGAGGCCGAGAGCACGGCCGCGACGACGATGGAGGTTCGAGTGATGAGTCGCAGCGCGTTGGTCAGGAGGGCGGGCATCGCGACAGCCTATGTGAGTACCAACGAGAGCACGCTGCCTGGCCTCGCGCGCGGCGTCGCCGAACGCTTGCGCGGTTGCGGCTCCTCCGTCCAGATCCGCCCAGCGTCGACGGCGCGGGAGCGGCACGACACGAAGCTCGAGCACAACCACGCCGACCTGGTGCTCGTGCCGGCGTCACACCTGGATGAGGCACGCGCCGCTCTCGAACAGACAAGATATCTGATAGGTCCCTGACCGACGACGATGAGAACTGGCGAGCTATGGGTCACGACGAGGGGTCGTGGCCTCGATGAGCTGGTCGGCGAGCTCGGTGCGACAGCACATGACGTGCCGGCCGTCGCGATAGGTTCTCACGAGACCGGCGTCGCGCAAGGTGGCGATGTGCTGGGAGATCGCGCTAGGAGTCACCTGAAGCGCCTGTGCGAGGGCGCGCCCGGCGCGTGGAACGTCGAGAGCCTGGAGCAGCTGGGTGCGGGAGCGGCCCAGGACACGCGCGAGCGCCACCGGACCCGGATCGGGGGTGGGCTCCCCAGGCCGTGGCGACGCCGCGTGCGGCGTAGATCAGGGTGGGTCCGTGACGGCGTAGATCGATGGCCACGCGAACACCGAGGGCATGAGGAGCAGCCCACGGCCGTCGAGCGAGGTCGGGGCGTGGTACCGGGTCGCGAGGTCGAGCCGGCCGCCGTCTCGCAGGTGCACGGCGCGGTGCAGGTCGGCGAACAGCGCCTGGGCACCGCCGTCTGCGAACCGGCGTGCGCGGTGAGCGACGTCAGCTTCGAGCAACGCACGGAAGGCGGGCCACCGGTCCACGAGCGTCGCAGCGAAGTACGAGGCCAGTTACGCCCAGAGATGGCGACCGTGCCTCCCGACGCGCGGTGATGGTCATCGCGGACCTGATCCGCGTGGCGAGCCAGGGGACGATGGCGGCGGTGCTCGTCACGGGCGCGGCAGAGGTGTGGATGCTCGCGCTCCTGGCCGGTGTCGCCGGTGTCGCCACCGGCTTCTTCAGTCCCGCGACGATCGGGCTGCTGCCGGCGATCGTCCCGTCCGAGCAGTTGCAGCCGGCCAATGCGCTGCGCTCGAGCGCCATCTCGACTGGTGAGATCCTCGGCCCAATCACCGCCGGCGTGCTCGTGGCCACCGTCGGAGCCGGGTGGGCGATCGCGCTCGACGCCTCGACGTTCGCGTTGAGCGCGGGGTGCCTGGTGCTGCTGCGGCTTCCCACCAACGTCGCAGCTGAGTCGAGCCCCTTCCTCAAGGACCTGCGCGAGGGATGGAACGCCTTTCGATCGCGCAGATGGGTGTGGTCAGTCGTCGCCTACTTCGCGATGGGCAACGTTGTCTGGAGCGCGTGGAACGTGCTGGGGCCGGTCATCGCCGAGCGTGACCTCGGCGGCGCGGCCGCGTGGGGTACGGCCCTGGCCGCGGTGGGCGTCGGAGCGCTCGTCGGCAGCCTGTTGGCCACCCAGGTCGATCCGCGACGGCCGCTGGTGTTCGTGGCCTTCGCCGACGGCCTCTTCGTGATCCCCCTCGCGTGCCTGGCCGCATCCCCGTCAGTGCCGCTGCTCGTCTGCGGAGCGCTCCTCGCGGGCGCGGGGATGACGCTCGGGATCTCCGTCTGGGAGTCGACGCTGCAGCGCCACGTCCCCGACGAGTCGCTCTCCCGCGTCAGCTCCTATGACTGGTTCGGATCACTCGTCTTCGCACCACTCGGGCTCGCGATCTGGGCGCCGATCGCCGCCCTGATCGGAACCAGCACCGCGCTGTGGATGGCGTTCGGCCTTGCCGTCGCGACACTCGTCGCGCTCCTTGCCGTGCCCGACATCCGCCACCTCCCCGCCAGACCCACCACGGCCATCGACGAGCCCTCCGCAGCCGAGCCCACCGCAGCAGCAGCGATTTCCGGTGAAGGGCTGGAGTGGCTCCGGGTCGATGGACGGGTCTGATCCACCCCGAGATTGCGGAGGCTGAGGCCAGCCGCCGGCGGTCGGGTACGCGAAGACCTCGCTGAGGCGGCCGCGCTCGTCGTGGTCCAGCGCGCCGGCCAAGTGGGACGACGTCGCCAAACGCTCTGCGTCGGTCGTCCAAGCGGTCGCCGACCTGCGCAACGCATCGGACGCCGGTCACGGGCAAGCGTCGGGGGCCGGAGTCCCAACCCGCATGGGCATCTGGAGTCCCGAGACACGCTGCCGGCCAGACCATCCGCACCGCCCGGTCAGTATGGGAGCGACGCTTCAGGTCGACTGGTCCTCGCCGACGCGCATGCATCCGGCGCCGTTGTCGTAAGGACCGGTTATGGCGCCCCACCGCCGCCGCCGCGGGCGCTCCGGAAGGGGTGGCCGCGCACTCTCATCCTCAACCGCGTCGACGCGGGCGACCGTCGCCGGCGACTGCTGAGGGGCGCTAAGACGAAGGCCGGCTACGACCGCGACGAGTACCCACCCGCGCTCGGCCGCGGCTTCGGCAAAGCCTTTGACGAAGGGCACCGATCCCAACCGGCTGGCGCGCCGACGTGGCGCTCGTGCCGTCGCACGAGAACCGGTGGCACGGCGCGACGATGGCCGCCAAGCTCCGTCGCTTCTGCTCGGGAACGAAGTTTCCGCCACGTCTTCTACAGACCTGCGGCATCCATGGTTTCTGGTCGCTTGGGCTTGCGGCCACCCGGTGGACCCAGCCGCTCGACCAGGGCCCACCGGGTGTTCCACAACCCCGATCAGACGGCGTCGAGCACGGAGGTGTGGCGAGCTTGTTCGTCGTCGACAGCTTGAGGATCGACCAGCTCACCACGGGTGTTGCTGGTCCGCATCGCGAAGAGCGCCGCAGCGGCGAGGCAGATGCTGCAGGCCAGCAACGCGCGCTGAAAACCGGCCGTCAGCGCCTCGGGTGGCGGGACGTGGTCGGCGAGCTGGTTGCTCGTGCGCGATGTCGCCAGCGCGGAGAACACGGCCAGGCCAAGTGCGCCCCCGACTTGCTGAAACGCGTTGAGCAGTGCTGCGGCTAGACCGGCCTGATCGGCCGGAACTCCTTCGTTGGCCGCCGTCGTCACCGAGACGAAGACGGCGCCAAGCCCGAACGAGGCCAGCATCATGCCGGGGAGCATGTCGCTCAGGAAGGAGCCCCCAACCGGGACCTTCGACAGCCAGAACACGCCGCCCGACGCCAGTAAGGCGCCACCGATCATCACCGGCCGGGTACCGACCTTGGCCAGCAACTGCGACGAGATGCCTGCCGCGATGCCCACACCGAAGCACAGCGGTAGATACGCCAGGCCGGTCTTGATCTGCGAGTAGCCGAGGACGTTCTGCATGTACAACGTCAGGAAGAAGAACATCGAGATGATCCCCGCGACGCCGATCAGCTGCGTCACGTTGGCGGCGGCTAGTCCCTTGATCCTGAAGATCGACAGCGGCAGCAGCGGGTTGGCGCTGCGCGCTTCGTTGGCGACGAAGATCACCAGCAGCGCGACAGCGCCCGCCAGCCCGGCGACCGTTCGACCGGCGCCCCACCCCACATCCGGCGCTTTGACCAAGGTGTAGACCAGAAGCAGCATGCCGGAGGTGCTCAGCACCGCTCCGCGAAGGTCCAGCTTGCGCAGGTCGGGATGGCGACGGTCGTCCTCAAACAACAGGTAGATGCAAATGACGGCTGCGATGCACACGGGCTCGTTGACGAGCAGCACCCACCGCCATCCCGGTCCGTCCGACAACACCCCGCCCAGCAGCACGCCAACCGCCGAAGCCAGACCGGCGACGCCGCCCCAGACACCGAGAGCCTTGTGGCGGTCGGTACCGGTGAACGTTGTCGTCAGCAGCGACAGTGCGGCCGGGAGCATCATCGCTGCGCCGAGCCCCTGGACCAATCGGGCGGCGACCAGCATGCCTGAACTCTGGGCCAGGCCGCCAGTCAGTGACGAAAGCGCGAAGACGACCGTGCCGGCGACGAGGATGCGCTGCCGGCCGAAAAGATCTGCGGCGCGCCCGCCGAGCAGCATGAACCCGCCGTAGGTCAAGAGGTATCCGCTCACCACCCATTGCAAGTTCTGCACGGAGAAGCCGAGGTCTTCGCCCATGGTGGGCAAGGCGACGTTGACGATCGACGCGTCAACGAAATCGAGGAACGCGATCGTGCACAACAGCGCAAGCGTCAGCTTGCCGCGACGCGTACCGAGCGCTGAAGCATCGGTCTCCGCCTCCGGCGTCGTAGTAGCTGTGGCCATTGATCACGCCTCCAGAGTGGAGCGCAACAATTGTGTGTTCGCTGCTGTCATTCGTCTAGCCCTTCGTGCGGTTGAGGCGCCCGACGAGCGTGCCGCTCGTCGTGTACAGCGATGCCTCTGGTCAGGAAGGGAGCGAAGCTAGCATCGAAGCTATACTAGGTACCTAGGGGAAACTGACTATCTGAAGAGGATGGGCCGTATGAGACAAGACGCCGTCACGAGCACCCCGCGGAGCCTCGATCCGAGGCAGGCGTGCCCGATCGACCCAGTGGTCGACATCATCTTCAGCCGCTGGACCACGCCGATCCTCTGGACGCTCAATGCCCGTGGCCGCCTGCGGTTCGTCGAGCTCAAGCGCGAGATCTCGACTCGCGCGACCTACGAGGCCGCCAACTCGGCCAGCGTGAGGTGATTGAGGCTCGGCCGCCCCCGGCTCGACGAGCTGCACGAGCCGCTTTGCCGCCGCTGCTCCCGGTCGTCGGACCTACGCCCGAGAGGCGGCCGAGGCGCGCTCGGCGATGAGCGAGCAGCGCGCCGGCCGCCGCCCTCGCCCCCGTGACCTGACGCGCCAACTGCTCGAGGCGCGCCGCCGCGCCGATGCCGAGACCGCCCGCGTGGCGACGGCCCCGGCAACGATGTAGAGTCAGTTGCATAAAGCAACTCAGCGCTCCTTCTACGGGGGCGCGAAGGAGGTCTACCCATGCCAATGCTTGACGCGTTCATCCCAGAAGGGGCGCTGTCGGTCGAGGCGGAGCAGGAGCTGCTCGCGAGCCTCACCGACATCTTGCTTCGCAACGAGGGCGCCGATCCGTCCAATCCCGTGGCCCGCTCGATCGCGTGGGTCTTCCTACACCGACCGGTGGCGCTGTACGTGGCCGGAGAGCCCACCGACGAGCCGCGTTATCGGATCATCGCCTCGGTGCCGGAGGGCCAGTTCGATGCCGATCGCCGGCAGCGGATGGTCGCCGAGGTGACCGAGACCGTGTTGGACGCCGAGCAGGGAGCCTACGAGCGGGACCCCACGCGAGTCTGGGTGTTCGCGAACGAGGTCCCGGACGGCACGTGGGGCGGCGGCGGGCGGATCGTCACTCTGGCTGACATCGCGGGCGCGGTGCTCGGAGACGCCGAGGAGGGCCGCGGGTACGCCGATCGCCGGTTGGCCGGGCGCCGCGCCGGAGTCGCCACCTGACACCGCGACCGTCGAGGTCGCGGGGCGCCTGAACGGGACATCTGACCGCTGGCGGACATCGCCAGCGGGGTACGGGCGAGCGAGTCTGGCGGGCGCGCGGCCTCCGGCGCGGTGGCGGCGGTGTGGCCGAGCGGGAGTTGCGGGCTGAGCGTCCGCCGGCGGGTCTGCCCCGCCGAGGCCGTGGTAGCGGACGCGGACGCGCAGCGCATCGACGACCGCCCGCGCTTCGGTGTCGAAGCGCGAGGCCGCAGATGGGCCTCTTTCGGCGCAGCTCCCTGCATCGCACCCAGGAGGTCGGGGGTTCGAGTCCCCCTAGCTCCACCTCGGTAGAAGCCCCGCTTTTGCGGGGCTTCTTTGTTTCCGGAGCGCTCGCGGTTGCGGGCTCTGAAGCGCTGCGGGGAACGGAGAGGGAACGGGCCTCGCGGATGGCCTGCTGGGCGGAGACCTGTGGCTGGTCCTCGAGCTCATCGATGACGTGGCCGTAGCGCGTGAGCGTCAAGCGGGCGTCGTGACCGAGCTGGCGCGCGACGTAGATGACGCTGCGGCCTTCGTGCAGGAGCAGGCTCGCGAAGCTGTGGCGCAGCGTGTAGGGCGTGGCCCGGTCGATCTGTGCTGCCGTGCGCGCGGCGTCGAAAGAGCGGCGGCGCCAGGACTGGTAGGCGGGCTCGGTCCAGGGTGCGGCGCGGTGGTTGGGGAACACGAGCGTGTTCCCCGGCGGGCGACCGCAGGCGAGACGCCACTCGGTGAGATCTGACCTGAGTGGCGCGAGGAGCCGGACCGTGCGGTGCGCGGTCGTCTTGGTGTCGGCGTCCTCGCCGAGCGACAGCGCGCGCTCGATGAGCAGCGTGTTGTCGCGGATGTCGTCCCACTGGAGCGCGAGGGCCTCGCCGGGCCGGAGGCCGGCGTAGGCCAGGACGGAGAACAGCGTGGCGTCGCGCTGGGCGGCTGCCGCGCGCATCCGCTCGACGGCGGCCGGGGCGAGCGGTCGGGTCTCCTTGCGGCGTGGGAGCCGAGCGCGACGGACCAGCCGGACGGGGTTGGCGGCGATGCGCTCGGCCTCGACGGCGCGTTGAAGGAGGGAACCGAGTAGATCGAGGGCGTGGCGGACCGCGGTAGGTCCAGCGTCGGCGGCGAGCCGGTCGGCCTGCCAGCGCGAGATCGTCTCCGGCCGGATCGCTCGGAGCTGGAGCGGGCCGAGGGTCGGCGCGATGTGATGGTCGTAGAGCGAGGCGTAGTGCTTGCGCGTCTTCGGCGCGAGCATGACGCTGTGCGTTGGTGCCCAGGTCTGGATGACGAACTCGTCCAGGGTCTCGCGCCCGCCATCGAGGGAACCAAGAACACCAAGTTCCCTGCGACGCGACACCTCGATACCGAACCGCTCGGCATCGCCCTTGCGGCCGAAGCTGCGCGACCGGTTCCGGTCTCCCTCCCGATACCGGACCACCCACTTCGCACCTTTGCGATGGACACTCACGACGGCTGCCGATGCTACGCCGACCGACGGGGACGGTCGTCGATCTGGGCGAAGGTCGTTGCGAGCGGGGAACGGTCGCGTGCGAATCGACGGGTAGTTCGTGACACGTCGGCGGCCTCGTGCGTCCACTCATCCACTGCGTCCGTGGCGATGTACCAGCGCGACCCGCGCTTGACCGCGCGAAGTTCCCCGCGACTTCTCGCGTTGCGAACGACGCGCTCGGTAACGCCGAGGGTCGCCGCCAACGTCGCGACGGTGTAGGCGGGCGTCCCGCGGCCGCTCCCTGCACCGACGAGCCGACGGAGCGCAGCCAGCGCCTCGGGATCACCTGCGATCTGCGACAGGAGCTCTGCCACGCTCGGAGGCTCGAAGGGCACGTCTTCCTAGTCGACGAGGCGACCGGAACACCCTCGACCAATCGCACCACCAGAGGCCGCATTCAAGCGGATGCAAGTGTGTGCCGGTCCTGGTGGCTCGCTGAATCAGGGTCGTCGAAGCGACCGGAACGGTGCTCGTCGGGGGTCGCCGAGGTGCTCGATACGGTGGCTGACGATGCCGGGTCCGATGTCGCTGTTGCGGTCAGTCGAAGTGGTCGTCGTCGGGGAGCCGCAGCGGCTGTATCGGGTGAGTCGTGCGCGGGACGACGAGCGGTTCGCTGAGGCGTTGCGGTCGCACTACGAGCAGGGTCTGCCGCCTCGCGGCCCCGAGGACCGCGCAGCGGTCATCCACATGGCGCTCTCGATGTTCGCCTCGGCCGACGTCGCGGCCCAGCTCGCGGGCCGCGTCCCAAAGCTCGGCGGGCACGTCGCGACCATCGATCTGGTTCCCGGACTCGGTCTCTGCGTCGCGAAGACCGGCGGCCCGGCGCACTGGTCGGTGTGGGGCCGGCCGCTTCAGCTTGCGAGTTGCGTGACCGATGTTGTGAAAGTCAGCAGCTGACCTCTACCCTTGGCGTTGCAGCGATGACCTACTCGATCTTCGACAGCACCGGGAACCTCGTCGACGCGTTCAACGAACGCGCCGCCGCTCTCGACTGCCTCGCAGGCATCGCCCAGGCTGAACCGGAGTCGGCGAGCGAGGTCTTCCTCATCGCCCAGGACGACGACGGCAACACGGTCGGCGAGACCGTGTTCGCGTCTTCGGTCTCTGTTCCGGCTTAGCGCGCAGTTGTACGGAGACCGGCTGGTCTCGTCGGCGCAGGCGACGAGGCGGTGGAACCCGCCCAACGTCGTTCTGCCAAGCCCCTCAATCAGGCGAGAGAGCCTGTCAGCCTGATCACCTCGTGTCTCTAAGCCACCCTCGAGCTGTTTTTGATCACCCTGGGCGCCTAGATCGAGAGTGCTTCAATCCTTCTCGAGATTGTCTTTTGCATCTCAGGGGTTGACCGTACAGCCTCGGGGGCCTATGCTCTCAAAACAAGAAAAGGCCGCTGGAGCGCGAACTCCAACGGCCTTCTACCGAAAACCAAGCCCGAGGGCCTGATCGCAGCGGTGCGACGATGGTACCTCAGGCGAGAGCCTAGGAGGCAAAGCGTCATGGACGCTCCGCAGCAGCAGTTCACCCTCGATCTCTCGGCCGGGATCTACATCAAGGGCATCCAGCTGTCCGAGAACTCGTTCCTCGCAACGACGAACTTCGGGCAGCTCGAGGCCGTCATGCGCGATCCGCGCGATCTTCAGCCGAACGCTCGCCGAAGCGGGTATGAGGCCGAACGGCTCGAGGAAGAAGCAGCCATCCACGAACTCATCCAGCGGGCGCTCACCGGGGCCAAGAAGTCAAACGTCCCGAAGTACGCTCAGTACATCCGGGATCTCGTCGTCGGTCACATCGTTGGCGTCCTGCCCCCGACCCATACGTGGTCTCACGACCAGCTCGAGGTCGTGTCACCCCCCGGGGGACGTGACACCTACATCTTGCTACCTCAGGGTCAGAAGTTGCTGGCGATCGACGGCGAGACGCAAGTGACGGGTCACTTCGTGGTCGCAGGCGAGGAGGCCAGCCCCGAGATCAAGACCGCGCATCGCAAGTTCCCTCTCGCGATGGTGATTCATCACGGCATCCCTACGAACGCGGCTCGTCAGTTCTTCCACGATCTCAACATCCTTGCCGTCCGTCCCAACACGAGCCTCGGCCTGTCGATGGACACAAAGGATCCGCTGATGAAGATCGTGGGTGACATCGAGACGAAGGTGCCGTTCCTGACTGGCGCAGTCGACAAGCAGGCCCGACAGCTGCCCAAGCGCAGCAAGAAGAAGATGACCGTGCAATCTTTGCGGCAGTTCGTGGTCAACACGAAGTTCGGCATGGCCGGCGTCCAGTACGGCTCGAAGCCCGCGCCCATCGATGACCAAGACATCGAGGAGCTCGAGAAGGTCGCTCGCGATTGGATCGAGTTGTACCTCAACACGTTCGCAGCGGCAGTGGTAGACCGCGAGAACTGCTTGGCGGGTTCGGCCCCTGTGCTCGCAGCCGTCGGCGCAATCGGTAAGGGCATCCTCGACGCGGACGAATGGGATCGCACTCGCGTCATGCGCGACGCGATCGAGTCCTTGAAGGCCGTCGACTGGTCGAAGGGTGAGCATTGGGCTGGCGTTGCGGGTAAGTTCACCGCGAAGGGCGCCTTCTCGGTGGGCGGCACGAAAGAAGTCGGATACGCGGTCTACAACGTCCTCACCGACAAGTCGAACCCCGGCTTTGCGCGCGTCCGTTCCAGCGTGGCCGTTCCGCAGGTGTCGGAAGTCCCGCAGGAAGTGATGTCGTAACCGGCTGACGGCCGAAACTGCTCGCCGGTGGCTTCCTGGTTGCCTTCCTCGATAGCCGCCGGCGCAGCGCCTCCCGTGATCTGAGCGGGCCTCTCGGCGTCGAGAGGCCCGACGAGTCCAGGGGAACGGAGAGGGAACACCCGGGGAACAACGAGCGACCCTGACGGTCACCGACGCCGCCCGAATCCCCCGTCAGAACAGCCTCCCCTGACCATCCGCGTCCTCCCACAACCCAAGTTGCTTGCATCGCACCCAGGAGGTCGGGGGTTCGAGTCCCCCTAACTCCATGTGAATGGAACCCCTGCTAACACAGGGGTTTCGTCGTCTCGGGAGCGTTGTTATGCGGCCTGCTTCTGGCGTCAGTTTCAGGCACTAGTGCTTGAAACCGGCGAGATGCCCGTGGATCACGTTGGATTCGTGTCGATTCAGCCCGCTGCCGGGCGCCCGCCGAGCGTCCCCGCCGGCGCACCGGGCGCTGGCCGGCGGACCCGCTGGACGAGGCACGGCGGCTTCGCAACGGGCTTGATGCGACTGTCGTGAACGGTTCCGATCTTCCGAGCGTCGCCTTCTACTACCCCGGCCGATGTGGCGAGCCTCGGACTACATCAAGAACTTGTTGTTGTTCTTCGACGGAGTCGCGTTGCTCGTCCCGTAGTACATGCTCGATCGTCCGTACTTCATGGACCCGTCGCTGGTCGAAGGGCTGCAGCATCACGAGCTGCTGCACGAGCTCGAACCTGAGTCCTTGATCGACAAGCAGGCGGCCGAGGCATCGGCCACCCAGCTCGGCGATCTGCTCGCGAGCGGCGCCCTAGATCACTTGGCTTCCTGGGACGCCGGTCCGCCGCCGTCGTGCGCACGCGACGCGCCGCGGCCACCAACCCGGCGCCGGCGCCGGCATCGACGACCGTCAAGCCGTCGAGCTTCTCGCCAGCCGACGTCATCCCTCTGCATAGGCATATATCTACAACAACCGACCGAAGTCGATCCAGATGCGCGCGAAGCTCTGCGTGCGTCACGCGAGGGTGATCGCAGTCGTTGAACCACATCGCCCAGGACCGGCATTTTGCGAGCGGTTCCGGCGGTCACAATGCCCCGAGTTGCCACCGAGGCAACACGTTTTCAACGATCCACACCCGGAGCAGACCGCATGAGCAAGACCACCAAGCACGCACTACGAGGGGCGCTCGGCTGTGGCGCCGCGCTCCTCCTCGCCGGACTCAGTTCCGCACCCGCGTTGGCCAGCGATTCCTACCTCAACGTGACTAAGTCGGGCCAATACATCGGACACGGTTACTTCTGGGACTCCCCGACTGGCAGTTCCTGTGCGAGCGGCCAAGAGGTCATCGGCGCGAATGACACGGTGGGGAGCGATGGGTACTCCATCCAGACCGACATCTGGTACACGAACTCCGAGGGTTACTCGTTCCACCTCTCGACTGTCGCGACTGCATCTGCTGGGTCCACGAAGACGGCCCAGAAGTGCGTGTCGTCGCTCGACGACGGCTACACAGTGCAGGTCAGATCATGCGCGCGCAACAGCAGCGGCGTTCTGTCCTACTGCAGCCCGATCTCGAGGCCCACGTCGTAGGCGTCCGTCGCCCGACAGGAGCGGCGACGCGCACCGCGTCGTCGCTCCTCGACGAGTCTCGGCGGCGGAAGCTGCGCAGCCGGTGACCTAGGCATCCAGCGCCTGTTCGATCGGGGTCTCGCCGCCGACCACCTCGTAGATACGGCCGGCGGTCCGGGCGCGGTCGAGGAGCGCCGCGAGCACGGCGGCGACGTCGTCCCGGGCGACCTCGTCGAACCGTGGGACGTCGGGTCCGACCACGTCGCCGACCGTCAGCTCGACGGTGCCGTCGACGGGGTCGTCGGTCAGCACACCGGGCCGCAGGACCGTCCAATCGCGTCCCGGTGGTAGTTCACCGTCACCGTCATCGCGGCCTGCGCATTGCCGACGAGATGTGCGGGGGCGTCGAGGACGTCGCCAACGTCACGAGCAGGAGGGGGCGTGGACGATCTGCCAGAGGCCGTGGACGGTCAGGCGCGCCGCGCGGATGTTCTCCTCGAGCGCAGCGATGTCGTCGGCCTCGGTCGTGGTTTCGCGGGCGTCGAGGCTGGTGATGATCGACATCGCGACATCGGCGCGCAGCCACTGCAGCTGGGCGAGATGACCGCGCGTCATCGTCACCCGTGCCGGCCTCTGGTCCTGCTCCCCCGCCGCCCAGCCGATGGTGTCCAGCACCGCGATCGCGTCGCAGAAGGTCGACGCGGCGGCCAGCAGCGTGGAGGGTTCCAGGTCACGGGCCTAGGCGGGCCGGCGACGCTAGCTCCACGCGCGAGAAAGGCGAAGCGACCCCCCGCAGCGGGCCGCGCCAGGCACTGGCCCCTTCAGGCACTGGGATTCCCCAGTGCCTGGAACCTCCAGAATCGCCGGGAATCCCCGGCAATCCGCACCACCAGCGCGTCCACCGAGCACCGCTAAAACTCCTGCAAAGCGCCCACTTCTGTCGCGCAGACTTCTTGCATCACACCCAGGCGCTCTTCGATCGACTTCCGCGAGAGCGCGTCGTCGGCTAGCTACCCGTGGTTCGGGTGGATTGCTGTGGGTCTAGGCCGTGAGACGGGTCCGTGGCCTAATGGGCTGTTGGCGTATGACTTGCTGTTCGGCGGGACTCGTCGTACTGGTGGGGCGGGCGCCGGTCATCTGAAGCCGACGGTTCTCGGCGACCATCTCGAGCTGTCCGCGCAGGCCGGCCGGACCCGGGCCGAGCGCCCCCCGTCGTCACGCGTCTCCCCCGAGGTGGGCGTGAATCGCGCCGCGGACGCCGACCAGCGGCTCGCCGCCGCGGCCGTTGCGGCGGGCGACGATCTCCGCGAGGATCGCGATCGCCGCCTCCTCGGGCGTGCTGCTGCCGATGTCGAGTCCACAGGGCGCCATCACGCGTGCCAGCTCCGCCTCTCGGACGCCGAGCTCGAGCAGGCGCCGGTTGCGGTCGGCGGTCGTCTTGCGGCTGCCAAGGGCGCCGATGTACCCGGCGCCCGTGGCGAGCGCGCCGCGCAGCGCCGGCTCGTCCAGCTTCGGGTCGTGGGTGAAGACGAGGATGGCGTCGCGTGGGCCGAGCTCGTGGCCCTCGAGCGCGTCCTGAGGCCAGCCGACGACGATCTCGGCCACCGACGCGTAGCGGGGCGAGCGGATGAACGGCTCGCGCGGGTCGACGATCGTCACCCGGTAGCCCAGCGCCGCGGCGAGCGGGGCGAGGGCGGCGGAGAAGTCGATCGCGCCGAAGATCAGCATGCGCGGCGGCGTCGCGAACGAGCGGACGTGGACCGCCAGCTCGGCGCCGAGCACGGCACCGTCGGCGCCGTAGCGACGTATCCCGGTGCGGCCCTGGGCGAGCAGCCCGGCGGCGTCGCGGGTAACCGAGGCGTCGAGCAGCTCGGGGCCTCTGAGCGAGCCGACCGCCTCGCCGTCGATCACCGCCAGCTTGGAGCCGGCCCCCGCGCCGTCGAGGAGGGTCGCCACGGCGACCGGGCGCCCGGCGGCGATCGCCCGGCGGGCGGCCAGCTCGACGTCGCCGGCCGCGCCGGACAGCTCGTGGACGAAGATGTGGACGGTGCCGCCGCAGGTGAGCCCGACCGTGCCGGCGAGCTGGTCGGAGATCCCGTAGGTGACGGTTCGCGGCGGACCGCCGGCGAGGACGTTCCGTGCCTCGGTCGCGACGGCGCCCTCGACGCAGCCGCCGGTGATCGATCCTTCGATCTCGCCGCTCTCGGCGACCAGCATCGAGGCGCCGGCGTCGAGTGGCGCCGAGCCCTCGACCTCGATCAGCAGCGCGCAGACGACGCGCTTGCCCTGCTCGAGCCAGCTAGCTCCGACCTCGGTGGTGCGCTGCGTGGTGTTCATCCGCCGATCGCCGACATCGTTCGCTCCGGCTGCACGAACCCGGGCTCGTTGACCCGGTGCTTGAGCTCCTTGCGCCAGACCGCCGCGCGCACGATCCGCTCCAGCTCGTCGTCGTCGGCTCCCTCCCGCAGCGGTCCGCGCAGATCGGTCTCGCCGAGCGAGAAGAGGCAGGTTCGGAGCCGGCCGTCGGCGGTGAGACGAATCCGGTTGCAGTCCGCGCAGAACGGTTCGGAGACGGGGTTGACGAAGCCGATCCGGCCGCGCCCGTCGGCGAAGCGGTAGACGCGGGCGGTCGAGTGGCGCTCACGCGGGCAGGGGACGAGCGGGTGCTCGGCTTCGATCGCGGCCCGGATTTCCTCACCAGTGAGCACCTGGCCGGCGTCCCAGCTGCGGTCGGCGTCGAGCGGCATGAACTCGATGAAGCGGACCTCGTAGTCGTGCTCACGGGCGAAGCGGGCGAAGGGAATCGCCTCGGTCTCCGTGAAGCCGCGGATGCCGACCGCGTTGACCTTGACCGGGTGCGCCTGCGGGAGCGCGGCCAGCGCCGCCAGCCCGCGCAGGACCTGCGGCAACGCGTCGCGCCGGGTCAACGCGTAGAAGCGGTCGCGCTGCAGCGAGTCGATCGAGACGTTGAAGCGGTCGACCCCGGCGCCGACCAGCGCCGCAGCGTGGCGTTCGAGCAGGTAGCCGTTGGTGGTCAGCGCCAGCTCCTCGACGCCCGGCGTCGAGCGCAGCAGCTTGGCCAGGCGCGGCAGGTCGCGGCGAACCAGCGGCTCGCCGCCGGTCAGTCGCACGCTGCCGACACCCATCGAGGCCAACAGGCCGACGAGCCGGCCGATCTCCTCGAAGCTCAGGATCTCCTCCCGCTCCAGCCAGGGCAGGCCGTCCGCCGGCATGCAGTACTGGCAGCGGAAGTTGCAGCGGTCGGTCACGGAGACGCGGACGTCGCCGATGTCCCGGCCGTGGCCGTCTCTGAGCTGCTCGCGCACCATGTGCGGTTAGTTCCGCGAAGCCGTCGCTTCCTCGTAGCGCGCTCCGACCTTCGCCCAGTCGACGACATTCCACCAGGCCTTCAGGTACTCGGGCCGGCGGTTCTGGTAGCTGAGATAGTAGGCGTGCTCCCAGACGTCGTTGCCGAGCAGCGGCTGCCGGCCGTCGGAGACGGGGTTGTCCTGGTTGGCGGTGGTGACGATCGCGAGCGAGTCGCCGTCGGCGACCAGCCAGACCCAGCCGGAGCCGAAGCGGGCGATGCCGGCCGCCTCGAACTGCTCCTTGAACGCCGCGAACGAGCCGAAGGCCGCGTCGATCGCAGCGGCCAGCGCGTCATTCGGCTCACCGCCGCCCGTCGGGCTCATCGACTCCCAGAACAGCGTGTGGTTGAGGTGGCCGCCGCCGTTGTTGCGGACCGCTGCCCGCTTCTCCTCGGGGACCGAGCCAAGGTCGGCGATCAGCTCGGCGATCGGCCGCTCGGCGTGCTCGGTTCCCGCCAGCGCTGCAGTGACCTTGTCGACGTAGGCCTGGTGGTGCTTGTCGTGGTGCAGGCGCATCGTCTGGTCGTCGACGTGGGGCTCGAGCGCGTCGTAGGCGTAGGGGAGGGGCGGAACTTCGAAGGGCATTGACTGCTCCTTTGCGCGGGGGCGGGGCCCCGGAATCGGCACTTGACAAAGTACATACTGCATGTAATGTACCCATGATGCAAGTGCCCTCTGCAACTACATACTGCATGTAGTCCTCCCGACATGACGCAAGCACAACCCTCTCCCACCACCTCTCCCACCACCTCTCCGGCACCCGCGCACCGCGCGGCGGGCGCGCACTCCGCATGAGGCGCGCGTTGTTCACCGACCCGCGCGAGCCGGTCTTCGACAGTCACTTCTCCCCCGGCTTCCTCGCTGGTCCGCTGGTCTTCGTCTCCGGGCAGCTGCCGCTCGACGAGCGCGGCGCCGTCGAGGGTGGCGACGACGTCGAGGCGCAGGCCCGCCGCGTGTTCCGCAACATCGAGCGCGTGCTCGCGGAGGCCGAGGCGACGCTGCGCGACGTGGTTCAGGTGAACGTCTTCCTGCTCGACATCGGCGACATCCCGCGCATCGCGAACCTGCGGCGGGAGCTGTTCGGCGAGCATCCGCCGGCGTCCACGGCGGTCGAGGTCTCCGGGCTGGTGGTGCCCGGCTGCAAGATCGAGATCAACGCGGTGGCGCTGCGCGACGGCGCCTGGGTCGCCGACAGGAGCTAGGAGCTAGGCGCATGGCCACGGTCGAGACCGAAACGCACTCAGGCCCGCTGATCGGACGCCCGATGCGGCGCAAGGAGGACATGCGGCTGCTGACCGGCCGCGCGCGGTTCCTCGAGGACATCAAGCTGCCGGGGACGCTCTTCGCGAGCGTGCTTCGCAGCCCGCACGCGCACGCCCGGATCCGCGGGATCGACGTCGAGCGGGCCCGCTCGATGCCCGGCGTGCACGCCGTGCTCACCGGCCGTGACCTGGACGGCAAGGTCGTCGCCTGGGGCCATCAGACACAGGCGCTTCCCGTCGGTGAGCGGCTGCCGTTCGCGTTGGACAAGGTCTACTACGAGGGCCAGGAGATCGCCGCCGTGGTGGCCGACAGCAAGCACCTGGCGGCCGACGCGCTGGAGGCGATCGAGGTCGACTACGAGATCCTGCCCGCCGTCGTCGACGTCGAGGCGGCGATGGAGCCCGGCGCCCCGCAGGTGATCGAGCACATCGACTACCCGCGCGGCGAGGGCAACGTCTTCGACCTCTACAAGGCCCGCATCGGCGACATCGCGGAAGCCGAGCGCGAGGCCGCGGTCCACGTCCGCGGCACGTTCGTCACGAACCGCCCGCATGGCGCAGCGCTCGAGGTGCACGGGTGCATCGCCGACTACGACACCCGCGAGGGACACCTGACGGTCTACAGCTCGACCCAGTCGGTGTACCTGCTGCGCGACCTGCTCGCCGAGTCGTTGCACGTCCCGGCCAACCGCATCCGCGTGATGGCCTACGACATCGGCGCCGGCTTCGGCTCCAAGGCCGACCTGTTCCAGCACGAGGTGATCGCCTCGGTCCTCGCGATGATGCTGGGCCGCCCGGTGCAGCTCGTGCTGTCGCGCGCCGACGTGTTCCGCGCCACCACCGCGCGCTGCAACCAGGTCCGCTACGCCGAGCTGTTCGTCGCCGCGGACGGGATGATCCTCGGCTACCGCGACCGCATCGTCCACAACGCCGGCGCCGTCTCGATGTGGGGCAACCAGATCCTGCCGCTCGGCACCCACATCGGGCTGGCCGCCTACCCGATCCCCAACGTCTACATCGACGGCTACGCGGTCCACACGAACACGACGTCGGGCGGGGCGCTGCGCGCGTTCGGGGTGCCGCAGCAGATCTTCCCGATGGAGTCGCTGGTCGAGATGGCCGCGAAGGAGCTCGGGATGCATTCGGCCGAGCTGCGGATGAAGAACGTGCCGCGGGCCGAGGAGTGCCCGCGGACGAGCCCGATGGGCCACTACATCGACAGCACCAGCATCCACGCCTGCATCCAGAAGGTGACCGAGGCGATCGGCTGGGACGAGCACCGCGCCAACCGGCGCCCCGGCGAGGGCCTGGGCATGGCGATCGCGCTCAAGCACACGAGCTGCCGGCACCCGTCGGTCGACACCGACGTCTCGTCGGTGCGGATGAAGATCGAGACCGACGGCACGGTCACCCTCCACTCGAGCGACGTGCCGCACGGCCAGGGCCACGAGACGATGGTCTCGCAGATCGTCGGCGACATCCTTGGCGTCGACTTCGACAAGATCCGGGTCCGCAGCTCCGACACCGAGACCACGGTCTTCGGGCTCGGCACCTGGGGCAGCCGCGGCGCCGCGATCCTCGGTGCCGCCGTCCAGGCCGCCTCCGAGCGGGTGCGGGAGAGGATGCTGCAGCTGGCCGGGCACCTGCTGGAGGTCAACCCGGACGACCTCGAGGTCGGGGGCGACCGCGTCTTCGTCAAGGGCTCGCCCAACTCCGGCATGTCGATCGCCGAGGTGGCCGGCGTGGCGGGCTACGCGACGCACTCGCTGCCGGAGGGCTTCGAGCCCGGCTCGCTCGAGGCCACGGCCACGTACGACTCGCCGACCGATCTGCTGACCGACGAGAGCTACGGCAACATCAGCGTCACCTACTCGGGCGGAGCGCACGCGGGGCGGGTCCACGTCGACGTCGAGACCGGGATCTGGAAGATCGTCGACTACGCGATGGTGCACGACACGGGCGTGGTCGTGAACCCGCTGATCGTCGACGGCCAGCACCACGGCGGGTTCCTGCACGGCTTCGGCATGGTCTTCGGCGAGGGCCTCCGCTACGACGACGAGGGCCACATGCTCAACCCGAGCTTCGCCACGTACGCCGCGCCGTACGCGCCGGACCTGCCGGACCTCTCCAACCTGCATGAGATCCCGGCCCCGTCTCGGGTCGTGCCCGGCGGACGCAAGGGCGCCGGCGAGTCGGCGACCGCGCAGCCGCCGGCGGTGGTCGCCAACGCGATCGAGGACGCGATCGGCATCCGCTTCACGATCCTGCCGATCACGCCCGACCACGTGCTCGCCGCATTGCGCGAGAAGGAGCGACGCGGGGTCGACCACCTCACGTACCCCTACGACGTCGCCGACGCCCCCGGGCCGCACGAGTGGCGCGGCGTGGGCCACGGGGAGGCGAGCAGATGAAGCCGTTCCGCTATGTCCGTCCCGGCTCGTTGGAGGAGGCGACCGCGGTCCTGGCCGGGAACGCCGGCGACGCGTGCGTGATCGCCGGCGGGCAGAGCCTGCTGCTGGGCATGAAGGACCGCCGCGAGCGGCCGAGCGTCCTCGTGTCGCTGCAGGACGTGCCCGAGACGCGCGGCATCTGCTACGCGGACGACGGCACGCTGACGCTCGGCGCCGCCACGACGTACTGGACGCTCCACACGCATGACCTGCCCAAGGGGGCGCATGCGATCCTGCCCGAGATCGCGGGCGACATCGCCGACGTCCCGGTCAGGCGCATGGGCACCGTCGGGGGCGCGCTGTGCCAGGCCGAGCCGGCCTTCGACTTTCCCCTCGCCGCGGTGCTCGGCGACGCGGAGCTCGAGCTCGCCTCCAGCCGCGGCACGCGCCGGTTGGCGGCCGCCGACTTCCTGCACGGGCCGCGTAAGACCGACCTCGCGCCCGACGAGGTGCTCGCGCGCATCCACTTCCCCGCCAGCGCGCCCACGGTGCGGTCGGGCTTCGTCAAGCACCGCCTGCGGCGCTTCGACTCGGCGATCGCGTCGGCGGGATGTCTGATCGATGTCGACGCCGCCGGTCGTGTGGTCGCGGCCAACGTCGCGTGCGGGGCGGTGTGTCCGGTGCCCACGCGCCTGACGGCGGTCGAAGAGGCGCTCGTCGGCCGCGGCGTCGAGGAGGATCTGGCGGCCATGGCTCGAAGCCGGGCGTCCGACGGGCTGCCCGACGAGCTGGCAAATCCGATGATCATGGCCGGCTACAAGCGCGACGTCCTGCCCGTGCTCGTGTATCGCGTCGTTGCCGCCGCCACCAACGGGAGGGACTGAGCGTGGAGCACGTGTCGGTAACCATCAACGAGCGTCCGTTCGAGGCGGAGGTCGACGAGCGCACGCTGCTGATCGACCTGATTCGCGACGAGGCCGGGCTCACCGGAACGCATGCCGGCTGCTGGGAGGCGCGCTGCGGCTGCTGCGCCGTGCTGGTCGACGGCGGCTCGGTGAAGTCCTGCAACGTCCTCGCCCTCCAGGTCGACGGAGCGCACATCACCACCGTCGAGGGCCTGGCGCGCGAGGAGCTGCTGCCGTTCGGTGACGGCGCCGGTGTGCCGGTCGAGGCGCGCGGCGTCGACGTCGGGTCCCTGCACCCGCTGCAGGCCGCGTTCCGCGACCACGGCGCCGTGCAGTGCGGCTTCTGCACGCCGGGCATGCTGTTGGTGCTGGTCGACCTGCTCGACCGCAACCCGGATCCCACCGATGAGGAGGTCCGCGAGGCGATCCGCGGCAACCTGTGTCGCTGCACCGGCTATCAGAAGATCGTCGAGGCGGCGCTCGACGCCGCTCAGCGCCTGCGGGCGGCCCGCTCGGTGGCGAGCGGCTCATGACGCGACGCAGCCCGGTACACCCGCTGCAGAACGTCTCGCTCGTCGACCAGGTCGTCGGCACGCTGCGCGATCGCATTGACAACGGCGAGCTCGAGCCCGGTGCGGTTCTGCGGATCGACGAGCTCGCGCGCGAGCTCGGGGTGTCGCGCACGCCGGTCCGCGAAGCGATCTCGGCGCTCGAGGCCCAGGGCGTCGTCGTGCGCCGCACGAACTATCCGCCGACCGTCTTCACGCCGTCTCGCTCAGAGGTGCTCGAGTGCTACGAGATGCGCACGGTCCTCGAGCCGCTGGCGGCGAGCTTCGCGCTCCCGAACCTGGCGGACGAGGCCCTGGATCACCTCGAGGCGCTCGTGTCCGCGATGGATCAGGTCGGCAGCCCGAACTTCTTCGCCCTGAACCGTGAGTTCCACGAGGGGCTGTACCAGGCGGCGGACCGGCCGTTCCTGCTGGAGACCATCGACGGTCTCATCCGGCGGTCTGACCCGTACATCCGCATCTACTTCAAGACGCACGACCTCGAGGAGACGCAGCGCGGCCACCGCCGGATCCTCGACTCCCTGCGTCGACGCGACGACGCTGAGCTGCAGTCGGCGATCGTCGACCACCTGCAAGGGGTGGTCAACGGGATGCTCGATGTCATCGACGGCGACGGGCCGGAATGAGAGGGGTGCAGAACGCGTGACCACCATCGTGATCCACAACTGCGACGTCATCGACGGGATGGGCAACGCGCCGCGGCGCGGAGTCGACGTCGTGATCGAGGGCAGCCGCATCCAGTCGGTCGAGGCGGCGGCGACGGACGGCGCGGCGCAACCGGGACCGGCCGACGCCGTGCACATCGACGCAAGCGGCAAGACGCTGATGCCCGGCCTGATCGACGCCCACTGCCACATGACCTACGGCGAGTCGATGACGCAGGAGGAGCAGGACATCTTCACCAGCGTCGAGGGCCGCACGCTGCGAGCGGCGTGGAACGTGCAGAAGGTCCTCGCGGCCGGCGTCACCGGCATCTCGCAGCCGGGCGGCAGCTACTTCATCGGCGTCGCGATCCGCGACGGCATCGCCGAGCGTCGGATCAAGGGCCCGCGGATGACCTCCGCCGGCCGTTACATCACCACCAGCAACGGGCTGACCGACTGGTACCCCGACGACGCCGGCGTGATCGAGGGCGGCATCGGCATCCGCTGCAACACCCTCGACGCGATGATCGCCGAGGTTCGGCGACAGGTGAAGAACGGCGTCGACTTCATCAAGCTCGCCGACAGCCCCTTCGGCGACTACCAGTCCTTCCGCGATGAGGAGCTGGTGACGATCGCGGACCTCGCGCACCAGCTCAACAAGCGCTGCACCATCCACGCGCGCGGGAACGCCGAGACGCGCGCCGCCGTGCTGGCCGGCTTCGACTGGATCATGCACGGCAACCTGCTGACCGAGTCCACCGTCGAGCTGCTCGCCGAGCGCCAGACGCCGCTCGTGCCCACGCTCCTGCTGCTCGAGGTGTGGGCCGAGTACGGCGACCTGATCGGCTCGCCGCCGTTCATCGTCGAGGCCTCGAAGCGGATGCTCGAGCGCACCGCGGAGAGCCTCCACATGTGCCGCGCGGCAGGCGTCAAGCTCGTCGTCGGGACCGACACCGGCTTCGCGATGACGCCCTACGGCGAGTGGCACGCCAAGGAGCTGGAGCTGCTCATGAAGTACGGCGGCCTGACGGAGCTCGAGGCGATCACCGCCGCCACCTACAACGCCGGCGTCACGCTCAACCTGGAGAACGAGATCGGCGGGGTCGCGCCGGGCATGCTCGCCGACCTGCTCGTCGTCGACGGCGATCCGTCGCAGGACATCGCGGTCCTCCAGGACCCGGCGCGGATCGAGACGATCATCCTCGACGGCGAGGTGGTCGATGTCGACCGCGACCTGGAGTCGTGGTCGAACGAGTCCTCGATGACCTACACGCACGGCTACCTGACGCGCGACGTCGTGAGCGCGGCGGGCGCCGGCGAGCCTCCGGCGATGCCGATCGTGCGCACCCGCGCCAACCCGATCGCCGAGTGACGTTCAACCAAGGAGGTACCAGCGATGCGCGTGGACACCGAGCAGGTCAGACAGATCCTGGGCGAGGTCATCGACCCCGAGCTCGGCATCAACATCGTCGATCTCGGCATGCTTCAGGGCGTCGAGATCGAAGGCGGGCGCGTCGAGGTCAGTCTGAGCCTGACGTCGATGAGCTGTCCCTTCTGGGAGCTGTTCTCGGAGCAGGTGACCGCGGCGGTACGCACGGTCGAGGGCGTGGAGGACGTGGTCGTGCACTTCGACCGGGGACGCCCGTGGTCGCCGGACCTCATGACCGACGAGGCGCGCGCCAACCTCGAGACGGTCGGGCTGATGCCGCCGCGCTTCCGGCAGCCGTGCGCCGGTCAGCCGGCGCACAGTCAGCTCATCTCGCTGATGCCCGCGGTCCTCGCCCGCAGCGCGCGTGCCGCTAAGGAGCGCTGAGCATGACCGCAGGTCCGTCGCTGTGGCTCGACGCGCTCGGACTCGAGGTGCGCTTCCGTGATGTCAGCGGCATCCGGACGCGCTGCCTCGAGGCGGGCGACGGTCCGCCGGCGATCGTGATGCACGGCATCGAGGCGTCCGCCGAGAACCACGTTCGCAACCTGGCGGCACTCGGGACCCGGCGGCGCGTCGTGGCGCCGGACCTGCTGGGCCATGGGCTGACCGACAAGCCCGACGGCGGCTACGACATCGCCGACTACGGGCGTCACGTGCTCGCGCTGATGGACGCCCTCGGCATCGAGCGCGCCGATCTCGTCGGGCAGTCCCTGGGTGGCTGGATCGCGTGCTGGCTGGCGCTCGAGGCGCCCGACCGCGTGGGCGCGCTGGTGCTCAACACGATGGCCGGGCTGCCGGTCGCCGGCGCCGACGGCTGGGAGGCCTTCGCCGGGCTCGTCGCGCGCAGCGCCCAGGCGGTCGAGTCGTTGGACCGCGCGCTGATCCGGCGCCGGCTCGAATGGGTCGTCGCGGACGCGACGACCGTCACCGACGAGCTGGTCGAGCTGCGCCGCCGCCTGTGGGATCAGCCGGGGTGGCAGCGCATCGCCGGGCGCGTCGTCACGCTGCTGACGCCCGAGCGCTACGTGCCCCAGCAGATCGACGAGGCGGCGCTCGCGCGCATCGAGGCCCCGGTGCTCGTGCTGTGGACGCGTGCCAATCCGGTCCACGGCCTCGACGCCGCCGAGCGCGCGGTCGCGGCGCTGCCGCGCGGACGGCTGGCGATCGTCGAGGACGCCGGGCACTGGCCGCAGTTCGAGCAGCCCGACGCCTTCAACGCCGCCGTTCTCGACTTCCTGCCGGATCCGTCGACGACCGGAGGTGGATCCCGAACAGCCTCGCGAGGGGAAGCGAGGAACACCACGACGGCTGCGTGAGTTGGGCCCGGCCGGTCGGTCGGTGAGTGCAGGGAAGTGTGACAGGTCAAAGGAGGAGGAGAGGGATATGTTCAAGTTTCAGACGACGACGCAGCTCTTTGCCGAGGACATCCTGTACTCGGTCGCCGCGGCGTCGGTCATCCTCATCGTGCTCGGGCTCACGCTCGTCGACGTGGGACTCGCGCGGCGCAAGAACTCGCTCGACACAGCCGTGCAGAAGCTGGCCGCGTCGTTGATCGCCGGTCTCGCGACGTTCGTCGTCGGCTACGCCATCTGGGCGTGGCAGTTCTACCAGGCGTTCGGCCTGACGCTCGGCGACTCGCTCAGGGACTTCTGGATCGGCGGCCGCGGCATGACGAGCTTCGCCGGGCACATCGATCCGGCCGCGATCCCGTCCGCCGACGTGCAGCAGATCTTCGTCGTCTTCTTCGCGACGTTCTCGATGGCCACGATGGCGTTGATCCACTCGAGCGTCTTCGAACGCATCAAGCCGCTGCCGCTGTACTCGATGGCGCTCGTCGTCGGCCTCGTGCTGTCGCCGTTCGCCGGCTACCTGTGCTGGGGCTCCGCGTCCTGGCTGACCAACCGCGGCGTGCACGACCTCGAGGGCGTCTTCCCGCTCTACATCTTCGCCGGGACCTTCGCGCTCGTGCTCAACTGGCGGCTCAAGCCGCGGCTCGGCTCGCTGCGACCCGACCCGCGCGGCATCGGCCCCGCGCCGTCGAACAAGGCGCTCGCGGTCGCGGGCGTCATGTTGATCCTGTTCGCGGTGCCGCTGCTCGTGCTCGGCTCCGGCTACTACGTTCCCGGCCAGGGCTACCTCGGCATCTCGCTGACCTCCAGCGGCTGGGGCATCGCGTTCATCAACGTGGTCGTCGCCTACGCCGCCGGCGCGCTCTCGGGGACGATCGTCGCCTACCGGACGCGCGAGTGGGTCTGGGTCGCGCTCGGACCGATCGCCGGCATCGTCATCAGCGGCACGATGATCGACATCGCTCATCCGTGGGTGATCATGATCGTTGCCCTGTTCGGCCCTCCGGTCGCGCTCCTCACGCGGCGGGTCGCGTTTCGCTTCGGCATCGACGACGCCAAGGTGGTGCCGCTCGGGCTCGGCTGCGGCGTCGTCGGCGCGATCGCCTGCGGCTTCATCGAGTGGGGCACGAAGACCGGGGGGTACTTCGGCGCGACCGGCGACTATGCGCTGCGCCACGCGGAGATCAATCCGGGTTGGCAGGCCATCGGTGTGCTGGCGATCGTCGCGCTTGCCGGCGTCTCCTCGCTCCTGATGGCGCTGTTCTTCGAGAAGGTCGGCGGCCTGCGCGTCTCCGAGGCGACGGAGATCGAGGGATTCGACCGCGCGTACTGGGGCGAGTCGAACTCCGACGACGAGGCGATTGCCGTCCTCGACGAACGGGAGCTCGTCCTGAGCGGTCTCGCGGACTGACCGGTCGGCTGTAGCGCTGACCGGCTTGGCCGCGACATTTGGTCCGAGCGCAAACCCTCGCCATCGAGGATCTTTGGACAACCGGCGATCCCGTCGGTTGTCCAGAGATCCGATGGTCCCACCGCACCGCCCTCCCGAGCATTACATGTAGTATGTGATCTATGCGGTATGCAACGTTGGAGATCGACGGCACATCGCACGTCGCGGTCGGTCAAGGCGATTCCTGGGCGCTCGTTCAGGGAGGCGTGGGTCTCACGCTTGCCGACGCGATCGCGCTCGACCCCGCTGAGCGCGCGGCAGCGCTCGCGCCCGGGGCGCTCGCGCCCGACTCCGCCGTGCTGCGCGCGCCGCTGCGGCCTGGCAGCGTCGTGGCGATCGGGCTCAACTACCTCGACCACATCCGTGAGACCGGCCTCGAGCGGCCTGAGCGACCGCTGGTGTTCGCAAAGCTGCGCTCATCGATCATCGGGCCCGATGAGCCGATTCGCATCGACCCTGCCCTGACTCGGCAAGTCGACTGGGAGGTCGAGCTCGCGGCCGTCATCGGTCGCCGCTCGCGCGACGTGAGCGTCGACGAAGCGCTCGACGCCGTCTTCGGCTACACGGTCGCCAACGACATCTCTGCGCGTGACCTGCAGTTCTCCGACGGTCAGTGGATCCGAGGCAAGAGCCTCGACACCTTCGGCCCGATCGGTCCGGTCGTGGTGACTGGCGATGAGCTCGGCGACCCGCAGTCGCTGGCGCTGAGGACGCGCGTCAACGACGACACGGTGCAGGACTCCAGTACCGCGGAGATGCTGTTCGGAGTGGCCGAGCTGATCGCCTTCTGCTCACGCTCGTTCACGCTCGAGCCGGGCGATCTGCTGCTCACCGGCACGCCGTGGGGCTGCGGCGGCTTCATGTCGCCTCCGCGCTTCTTGGCGCCGGGCGACGTCGTGGAGGCCGAGGTCGCCGGCATCGGCATTCTGCGCAACCCCGTGTTGGCGTCCTCGCTCTGCCGGTGAGACCACGAGCACCCACTTCGCCCGAGTCGACGCCGCCGACTAGGCCGCCTCCGTCACGCGGTAGAGCCGGTCAGCGGGCGGTTGGCGGCGGTCGGGCAGCGCTTCATCGTCGGTGACGTCCTGGGCGATCTAGCGCCCCGTCGACACCACCAGCTTGCCGGCGACGCGGTCGTGCTGCATGTCGTCGTGGGCTGTTGCGATCTCGTCCATGGTGTAGGTCTTGGCGATCGGCACCGTCGCCTCGCCGGTGGCGACCCCGTCCAGGAAGTCCTGCAGGACGGCCGGCGGTAGGTCGGACGCGTCGCCGGAGTAGCCGGTGAGGTGCACGCCGTTGGGCAGGTAGCCGGCTGGGTAGAAGTCCGGCACGGTCCACTCGTTGGAGAGGTAGCCGGCGCTGCAGACCACGCCGTGCAGGCGCGTGGCCTCCAGGCTGTCGCGCAGCGTCGGCGCGCCGACGAGCTCGAGCGTCGCGTCCACCCCATCGGCCGCGAGCTCGCGCACACGTGAGGCGATCACGCCTTCGTCGCGCAAGACGTGGTCGACGCCAGCCTCGCGCAGCGCGCCGGCCTTGGCCTCGGACCGCGTCGTGGCCAGGACGGTCAGGCCGCCCCGCTTGGCGAGGATCGCGGCGGTCAGGCCGACCGACGACGTTCCGCCGCGGATCAGGAGCGTCTGGCCGGCTTGCGCGTCGAGCCCGACGGTCAGCGCGCCGTAGGCGGTCTGCAGCGTCTCCGGCACGGCGCCCAGCGTCGTCCACGGCAGCTCGCTGCGGAACGGGATCGCTTGCGTGACCGGCACGCACGTGAACTCCGCGTAGCCGCCGTCGAACCGGCGGCCCATCCCGCCCATCATCGCGACGACCTGCTGGCCGACTGTCAGCTCGCCGCCGGGGCAGGCCGCGACCACGCCGGTCGCCTCGATCCCCAGCACGCGCGGGAACGTGACTTCGGGGTCGGCGAGCCCGAGCCGCGTCTTCAGCTCCGAGCGGTTCAGCCCGAAGGCCTTGACCTCGATGAGGACCCAGCCGGGATCGGGCCGGGGAACGGGGTGCTCGCGGACGACGAGCGCCTCGGGCGGCGCGGGCGCCGCGTCGAGGACGACGGCCCGCATGAAGGAGGGGAGAGGGGGCATGCGTCGAGCGTAGCGCATATACATTCCACGGAAGCAAGTTCTGCGGAACCAGCTTCCGCGCGATGCGCTAGCGTCCGCTGTGTGACCGACCTGTCCGTTCTCTTCGCTGACCTCGTGCGCCTGGAGATCGAGCTGTGGGACGCCATCGAGGGGCGGCTGCGCGCGGAGCTGGGCGTCGGGCTGGGCACCGCGCAGACACTCGCCGTGGTCGCCGCGGTGGAGGGCTGCCGTGTCTTCGACATCGTGCGCGAGCTGTCGATCACCGTCGGCGGCGCGAGCAAGACGGTCGACCGCCTCGAGCGCCACGGCCTCGTCACCCGCCGGCCGCACCCGAACGACCGCCGCTCGTCGGTGATCGCCCTGACGCGCACAGGCGCCACGACCCACGCCAACGCGCAACGGCTGATCGCCGCCGTGCTGGAGACGCGCATCGGCGGAGTCCTCTCGGACCGCGCGCTCGACCAGCTCCACCGCTCGACCACCAAGCTGCGCGCCGCGCTGGCGGCGGGCTAGTTCCCTGAGTCGGCAGAGACCAACCGCACAGGGCCGCCCCGTTGGCCGACTGCTCCAACGGCAGCGATCCGCCACGGGCCAAGTTCACCGTAGGAAGCGCTGTGCCTGATGCAGCTTCGCGGAGCGGACCGTCGGTCCGATACCCCGTGGTTTCGGGCGGATTCCTGCGGGTTCAGGCCAAAGAAAAAGGCGCTTTGCGGGCAATAGCAAGGCTATCCCGACCGCTGTACGAACGTCACCGGCTAATGGGCTACCGCGCCTGAAACCCGGCGAATCGGAGGCAAATGCGTTCGTGGTGTCCTACGCGTTGTTCTACGTGATCGGCAAGACCTATGGGTTGCGCGTGAGCCCGCAGGAGGAGAACGCCGGGCTGGGACATCTCCTCTGCAGGACGCACCTCGGGGTGTCCGTGCCCGCCCTGGAGGCCGGGCCGACGTGTGTCGCCGCGTCGATGATGCCTGGCGGGGGCGTGGCGGAGCAACGATCTGCATGATCGCCCGGCGACGCGCGTACTACGGTGCGCGATCTCGCCACTCGGCACTCTCGAGGATCGGAAGCCTATGAGCCGCACGCGCCGTCAGCCTTTCATGATCAACTTCGGCGCTGACCGGCGGAACCTGCCACATGCCCGCTGGCACACCGTCTGACCGCGAGCCGCGTGCGCCCCGCATCGGCTGTGGGAGGCGGTATGACCATCGTCCGCGAGATGGCGTCGTCTGAGCGATGGGCCTCGAAGTGACGGTCGTTGCGGGGTTGGCCAGCCGCGCGTGGAAGTCCCTCTCGGCCCGGCCCGGCACCCTGCCGTTTCAGTCGTATGACTGGTGCAGGACTTGGACGGCCCGCGTGGCCGACTCGGCTGGGGCGCTGCCGATGGTCTTGGAAGTCGGCGATTCGACGAGGATCTACGGCGTGGCTCCGCTGATGGTGACCGAGACGCCGGCGTTGGAACGCGTCGTGCACTGGCTCGGCTGGCCAGACTCCGAGTACGGAGATGTCCTCTGTGATCCAGAGTACGACCCATGGGCGATGTCGGTGGCGGTGCTGAACTTCCTGAGAGCGGGGCTCGGTCACGCGTGGGACCGCGTGGATCTGCGCACTGCGCCGTGGTCGCCGCTGCTCGACGTCGGTCACGCACAAGGGACGTGGAGCATCGAGGAGGCCGGTGGTTGCGTGATCACCGCGCTCGACGACGCGGCGCGTCTGGACTCGCTGCTCGCGAGCAAGGAATACGCGCGCAAGGCACGGCGGCTCGAGCGGCTCGGACCGTTGAAGCTCCGCGTCGAGCAGAATCCCGCGCGCATCACCGCCGCCATGGAGAGATTGCTCGAGCTCCATGCGCAGGAGTGGGCCTGGCGCGCGGGCACCGCCGGGGTCCTGGATCGCCCCGGCATGGCGGACTTCCATCGCGATCTCGCGATGGTCATGGGCGCTCGGGGACATCTGGTGATGGCGGAGCTGTGCACGGGCGAGAGGGTCATCTGCTCCTACTGTGGCCTTCGCGTCGGCAAGTCGTTCTTCGGCTGGCGCACGGGCTTCGACCCCCAGCTGGCCGACTACTCCCCCGGGCAGATCATGTACCGGCGGCTCTTGCCCGCCCTCGCCGAGATGGGCGTTGAGGACTTCGACTGGGGGATCACGCCCCTGTCGTACAAGGACGTGTTCGCGACCAGCTTCCGGTCCGTCTACCAGCTCGGTGTGACCCTGCCGGACGACGACGCCGGCCAGTCGCTGGCCACCGGTCGCATTTCCGCGGCGGCTGGCTCACGAACCGCGGAAGCCGGGCGTATATGCGTTCGCTTGATCGCCGCGAGCACGGGTTGGCGTTGGCGCACGGCCGAGACGCACTTACCGTCGACAGCGATCCCCATCCCGTCCTCCAACCCATGGACCTGAGACATGAAGCTAGCGCTCTCCACCGCCGTGAAGATGACCGGCCTTCTAGCCCTTCCCCTGGTGATGCTGTCAACCGTCGGCAGTGACGTCGCGATGGCGGGCGACCGCACAGCCACCGACTTCTACTGCTACTGCGGAGCCAACACCGCCTACCTCCGCGCGGCCGTGCGATTCGAGGACTATGGCGAACACGTCTACGTCAAGGACGAGCTGCGGGACTACGACTCGATCTACGCCACCGTCTACGACGCGACGACGGGCGCCTATGAGGGCGAGGCCGTCAGCAGCACTGCAGGGGTGTGGGGTCCGGATGGCAACTTCGAAATCGCGGAAGGTCATCGCGTCCGCATCAACGTCTATATGCACGACCCCACACATCAGTTGCCAGACAAGTACCTGGGATACGTGAAGCGAGCGGACGGCCAGCTCCCGCGGGCCTGATGCCTTCCGGCCAGGTCCAGGCAGTCGCGGGTTCAGGTCCCGTCGCCCACCTCTCAGACGAAGCCTCGCGTTTGCGGGCCTCCGTCGTTTCGCGGGGTTCGGTTCGTTGCCGCCGCACGTGGATTGATCGCGCGCGCCGGTCAGCGTGGGCAGAGGTTCGCATTGTGGCGGGCGAGGGCCGGACCTAGCGTTTGCCGTCATGCACCGGACCCGGAAGATGAAGTACTTGGTCGCGGCGACGGCGTGCGCCGTCGCCGCCGTGACGATGATCGCCACGCCCGCGATGGCCAAGACCTACAAGTGGTACACGGAGAAGGGCCAGAACGGCAAGCGGGGCGCGAGCGTCAAGTTCAACAGCAAGACGGGCGTGACGACGGTCTGCGACACCGCCGCCGACGACTTCGAGGCCGCGCTGTGGATCGAGACGGCGAAGGGCAAGCAGATGCACGACCCGCAGGTCGACACGGGCGCCAACAACGGCTGCAACCGGCTCCAGCTGCGCTACTCCCCGGGCAAGCTCTACCGCTTCCATCTCTGCATGGCGCAGCCGACCGGCCTGATGGTGAACTGCACGACGTGGCATTACGTCCGGACGCCGAGGCCCTGAGCCGGCACGAGGTGACCCGCCCGCGCTGTGCGTCGACCGGTCCGCCAGGTCGTACAGCATGAACTACGCCGGGAGCCCGGCGCGCGATCGCTCGAGCTCCCACGCGATGCCCGCCGCCTGCTGCTCGCAGATCGGCCGCGCGGCGGCCGCGAACGCGTCCGCGGCCGGCGACGGCTCCCGATCGCGGCACCATGCGAGCGCGATCGTCCGTGGTGGCGGCCCGTCGGCCAGCGGCACGACGACGGTGTCCGGATGCGATGCGTCGACGGCCAGGTATGGGGCGAGCGCGACGCCCATGCCGTGGGCGACGAGACCCTGAACGGTCGCGTTGTGGCCGCTGGTGAACGCAACGGTGTGCTCAACGCTCTGGTTGGCTAACCAGCGCTGTACGAGGCTCTGCGCGCGCCAACCGCTGAACGCGATCAGCGGCTGCTCGGCGATGTCCGCGGGCGTCGCGGGACGCTCGAGCGTGGACAGCGGCGACCCGGCGGCGACGACGAGGACGATCGGGTCGTCGATCAGCGACATGGCTTCGAACGGGCCGTCGGGCAAGGGCAGCTCGCAGAACGTGAGGTCCAACGTGCCCTCCTGCAGCATCGCGAGCAGCGCGGTGTCCGCCATGTGCTCGGTGGGGGCAACCGAGACTCCGGTCGAGCGCTGGGCGAACGTCGCCAGCACCTGGGGCAGGACGTGGGTCGCGACGCTCTGCAGCAGCCCGACGCGCAGCGTCCCGATCCGGCCCGCGGCCAATAGGGAGAGCTCGACGCTCGTTTGCTCGTAGCGCGCGAGGATCTCCTCGGTATGGGCGAGCAGCAGGCTCCCGGCGTCCGTCAACGCCAGTGGGCCGTTCCCGCGCCGCCGGTCGATCAGCCGCGTGCCCACGAGCCGCTCGAGTGAGGCCAGCTGCTGGCTGACCGCCGACTGCACGTAGCCCAGCGCGTCCGCCGCGCCGCGGAACGAGCCCTCGCGAGCGATCGCGGCGAGCGCCTCGAGGTGGCGGATCTCGACGCTCATCCAACGGTCGCGGACGTTGCCGTCACCCGTACGGAGACTCATGCGGTCACCGCCACGGCGGGCTCCGGTGGGTTTCCGAACCGGCGCTCGGGCCGCCGCGCCGCGCCGGCCGCGACCACCGCGACCACCGCGGTCACCAGCGCCTCGACCCCGGCGATCAGCCGGCGGTCGGCGTGCCAGTACAGCCCGACTCGGCGGGGCGGGACGAGATGGCCGAGGTCGATCACCACGACGCGGTGGTCCCCGTCGTCCACCGCCATGCGCGGCAGGAGCGCCGCGCCGATGTTGGCGGCCACGAGCGCCTGCACTCCGGCGGTCATCTCGGCGTGCAGGACCGCCGGCGGCACGAGGCCCGTCGCCCGCATGCGGGCCTCGATCAGCGCGAGGGTCGGCCATCCGCGGTCCGCGATGAGCGATACGCGTGAGAGATCCTCCAACGTGGGAGGCTCCGGCCGGCGCGCCAGCATCGAATCGGCCCGCGCGAGGAGGACGACGGGATCCTCGAGCACGCAGCGTGCGGCGAACAGGCCCGGGTCCGCGGGCATGTCGCCCAGCGCGACGTCCAGCGTCCCGTGGAGGACGGCGTCGCGGTGCTCCCGGTCGTCACCGTCGTCACACACCTCCACGGTGATCCCAGGCACCGTCCTGGCGAGCCTGCCCAGCGCGGGCAGCAGTAGGGCGCTCGCCGCGCGGTCCGCGACGCCGATTCGCAACGCCGCGCCAGGCCGTTCACGCGCACGCAGATCCGCGGCCACCGCGTCGAGATGGGCCACGATGGCGATCGCGTGCGGGACCAGCGCAGCGCCGGTGGAAGTGAGCTGCACGGTGGTGGCGGTTCCCCCGCGGCTGCGGTCGATGAGCGGCGTGCCGACGACGCGCTCCAGCTGGGCGATCTGCTGGCGGACCGCCGACTGCACGCAGCCTCGACGATCCGCCGCGCGCTTGAACGATCCCTCCTCGGCGACTGCGGTGAGCGCGGCAAGGTGGCGCGGCTCGACCCCGATCAAGCCATGGAGCATGGCCGCGATGCTTCCACGTGCGCCCGGGCGGCACCATCAGGAGAAACCCTGAGTCTGCGATGGGGTTCCCGGCTGCCTCAGCCGGCGTCGGCCAACGGGCCTTCGAGCGCCATGATGCGGGCGACGCCGACACGCGACGAGACGCCGAGCTTCCCAAACGTGTTGCGCAGGTGGGTCTCAACGGTCTTCGTGCTCAGGAACAGCTCGGCGGCGATGTCGCGGTTGCTGAGCCCAAGCAACACGAGCCGCGCGACGTCCCGCTCGCGGGCGCTGAGTGACGCCGCGCCGGCCATTCCCCGCGTGAAGCGCCCGGCGCCGCGGCTGACACGCCGTCCGAGAGCGCGCAGCTCGCGCGCGACGCGGTCGCGATCGCGATCGGCACCGCACCGTGCGAGTGTGCCGTGCGCGGTCTCCAGCAGCGTGATCGCGCCGTCGGGCTGGCCTGCGGCGACCAGCGCCCGGCCGGCCATGAGCTCGGCGCGGGCCCCCTGGAGGACGAACCCGGCATCACGGTAGAGCGACGCCGCCTGGCTTGCCGCGACCGCAGCCGCGTCCGCGGTCGACCGGGACAGGAGGACCGCGGCCTCGGCGCGGCGCACCGCGGCGGTGGCCTGCGGCACGGAGCGGACGACCGCCGAGCGCTGCGCCTCCACGAGCCACGCCGCGGCCCGCCCTGGCTCCCCGAGCGCGATCTCGGCGTCGACCAGCAGGGCGTACCCCGCCGGCCGCAGGTGCGCGCCGATGCGCTCGACGCGGGATGCGGCGAGCAGGCGCTCCCTCGCCGCCGCCGGCTCGCCCAGGCTCAGCAGCGCCTCGGCCAGCCAGATCGCGACCACGTCGTCCCAGCGCGCCGTCGGCGTCTCGGCGTACGCGCGCAACGCCTCGTCCGCCGTCCGGACCGCAGCCTCGCAGTCGCCCTTGCGCAGGGCCACCACGCACCGTGCCGCCGCCGCGAGCACCCGCGGCCGGGCCCCGCCGATCAGGTCGGCCAGGCGCTCGGTGTCGTCCGCGGCACGCGCGGCCTCGTCCAGACGACCCAACGCGGCGTAGATGCGACTGCGCATCGCTCCGAAGAACAGCAGGTGCAGCTCATGGCGGCGCGAGCGCGCGAGCGCCTCACCCCGCTCGACGTGGCGGATCGCCACACGCGGACGGCCGAGCCCCAGCTCGAGCCGGCCGAGGAGGAGCAGCACGGTGTCGCGGTCGGCCAGCTCCGACGCCGGTGTCGCCACGACGATGCCCGTCGCGACCTCGGCATGCCGCTCGGCGGCGCTCGGTCCGTCGCCGTGCTCGAGCTCGTAGAGCCCGAGCATCGCGTCGACCAGCGCCGACTCGACGCCCTTCTGGTGCGGGCCGGTGGTCTGCAGCAGCTCCAGCATCGGCTCCGGCTCGTCGACGAGCCAGTGATGGAAGGCCAGCTCCAACCGCAGCAGCTCGGCGCCGTCGCCGACGGCCTCGAGCTGCAGCGCGGCACGCAGCAAGTCGGTGACCGTCGAACGGTCGCCCGCGATGTGCTCCCAGCCCGCGATCGCCTGCACCACGTCGGGACGCCGAGCTGCGCTCTCGGGCGTGAGCAGCCCGAGAAGCTCGTCGACCGCGGTACGGCACTCGCTGATGCGCCCGGCCTTGCCGAGCGCATCGACCAGGAGCGCCAGCAGGTCGATGCGCTGCTCGACGTCGTCGCGGTGGGTGAGCCGCAGCGCCGAGAGGAGCCAGCGCGCGGCGGCGGTCGGAGCGCTGGAGGCCAGCTCGCGGCCGGCGCGGCCCAGGATGGAGGCGGCCTGGCGATCCCCTGGGCGCGCCGCCCGCTCGACATGGTGGGCGATGAGCGCGACCGGCACGCCGCGGTCGAGGAACGCCTCGGCCGCGCGAGCGTGCGCCGCGACGCGCCACGCCTCGCTGGACCACTCGTACACGGCGTGGCGCACGATCGGGTGGCGGAACACGAACCGCTCGCCGACGGTGAAGCCGCCGAGCGCGGTGGGGGTCGGCGCCGACCGCACCAGGTGGAGCTCTCGCAGCGCGTCCAGGGCGGCAGCGCTCTCGGCGGCGCCGAGCTCGGCGACGCGCGCGGCGAGGTCGAGATCGAACGGCTCCCACGCCACGGCGGCGCCCTGGGCCAAGCGCCGAGCGGCGGGCGGAAGGGCGTCGAGCTCGTCGGCGATCGCGAAGCGCACCGCGGCGGGGATCGTGAGCGCACCGAGCTGCGCACCGTCGCCTGATGTTCGGGCCTCGGGCACGGTCTCATGGGCGACGTGCGCCAGCTCCAGCAGGTAGAACGGGTTGCCCCCGCAGAGCTCGCGCAGGCGTGGGACGAGGGATGCCGCGGAGCCGGCTCCCGCTTGGAGCAACTCGTCGACGGCCGCGTCGGCGAGGGGCCCCAGCTCGATGGGGACACGGCGGTAGCCGCCGTCGGCCATGGCGATCGCCGCCTGCATCTCTGGCGTCGCTGACCCCGGCCGGTACGCCAGGACCACGAGCTGCGGCCCTTCCGGCGCACGACGGAGCACGTGGCGCACGATGGCGACCGACTCGTCGTCGGCGGCGTGAAGATCGTCCACGACGAGCGCCACCGGCCTCTCGGCCGACAGGACATCGAGCAGGCTGCGCACGGCGTGCCGCAGCCCCGACGAGCCGGCGCCATGCACCGGGCCCGATACGTCGAGGCGCGCGCCGAGCGACGGGATCACGAGCGCCAGGCGCGACAGGACACCGGCTGGGATCGTCGCGAGCCGAACGTCGTCGATGGCGGCGAAGAACGGATCGAGCATGTCGATGAGCAGCCCGAACGGCACGTCGCGCTCGTATTCCACGCCGCGCCCGCGCAGCACGGTCCAGCCCATGGCAGCGGTGCGGCCGAGAGCGGCGTGCACGAGCCGCGACTTCCCGATGCCGGGCTCGCCTGAGATCGACACCACCGCGCTGGCCCCGGCGACCACCTCATCGAGCACGTCGTCGATCGCAGCGAGCTCGACCTCTCGTCCGACCAGCCGGTACTCCCACACGGTCGCTCCCCCCACGGCGTCCTGGAGACTAGCTCGCCACTCCAGTCGCGTCGTGGCCGCGGCGGGGTCCGACCCACGTCCCGATCGGCTCTGGTCATCGCGCTGACCGGGATCCGTCATCGGCCCGGCGATCGCAGGAGCTCGGGGATGGGGTGGACCTCAGTGGTGGTTCTCGGCGCCCGCGTCGAGGCTCATGGCGTCTCGAGGTGCGCCGACCAGCGTTCTTCGATGCGCCCGAGCCGCCAGACGGCGAGCGCGACGGCCCAGGTCAGGACGAACAGCGCGACGATGAAGTAGCCGACGACGTTGAGATCGACGCCGGCGGCCAGGTCCCAGACGCCGCCGCGGAGCCTGAAGCGCTCGGCCAGCACCGACAGCAGCTCGACGCTGCCGACGATCAGCGCGACACCCACCGACAACCCGGTGATGGCGATGTTGTAGTAGATCTTTCGCACCGGCGTGGAGAACGCCCAGCCGTAGGCGAAGTTCATGAACGCCCCGTCGATCGTGTCCAACAGCGTCATGCCGGCGGCGAAGAGGATCGGGAGGCACAGGATCGCGTAGAACGGCAGGCCGGCGGTGGCCGCTCCGGCGGCCAGGAACAGCAGCACGACCTCCGTCGCCGTATCGAAGCCGAGGCCGAACAGCATCCCCAGCGGGTACATGTGCCACGGCTTCGCGATGGCGCGCGTCGAGCGTCCGTAGAGGCGGTTGAGCAGCCCGCGGCCGTTGAGCTGGGCCTCCAGCTGTCGCTCCTCGACGTGGCCCGAGCGCATCCGCCGGAACAGCTTGACGACGTTGATCAAGAGCAGCAGGTTGAGCACGCCGATCAGCAGCAGGAACGCTCCGGACACGCTGGGGCCGATCAGGCTGGTCACGGCGTGCAGAGTTGAGTCGTCGTTCTGCACCGAGCCGCTGAGCCCGCGAGCCCCGACCGAGAACGCGAGCGCGAGCAGGAACACGATGGTCGAGTGGCCGAGCGCGAAGAAGAAGCCGACGCTCAAGGGGCGCTGGCCGTTGGCCATCAACTTGCGCGTGGTGTTGTCGATGGCCCCGATGTGGTCGGCGTCGAAAGCGTGACGCAGCCCGAGCGTGTAGGCGGTCATGCCCAGGCCCAGCCCGAAGACGTTGCCGTTGCCGAGGCTCAGGTTCTGTGGGATCACCAGGACGAGCAGGACGAAGAAGCCAACGGCGTGCAGGCCGATGACGACCAGCGCCAGGCTCATGGCCCGGCGCCACTCTGCCGGGGTCAACACCGACCGCGCTCGGTCCCAGCGCGAGACCGTTGCGCGGTGAGCGGACGAGGTCGCCATCAGGCCGACGCGGCAGCCTGCGGCGGGCGTTCGGGCTCGTCGCCCGCCGAGGCCGCCTGGGGGTGGCGTCCGTCGGCGGGCGACGCGGCGGTTGCGGCGCGCGCAACCCCGGGAACGTCTGTGCCTGCGGGATCGCGGACCGCGCGCGGCTCCGCGTCCTCGTGTCCGCGGAGTCCCTCTTTGAACTCGCGCATGCCGCGGCCGATGCCGCGTCCGGCTTCCGGCAACCGCTTGGGGCCGAGGACGAGCAACGCGATCACGAGGACGATCACGAGCTCCATAGGTCCGATGCTCGGCATCGTGTCTCCTTTGGGTCAGCCGCCGGCGATCGGATCGCTCAGGTAGGGGAACGCCGTGAGCAGCTGGCCGGTCGCGTCGCTTGCGTCCAGGCCCATCTCGACGTGCCGGTTGAGCACGACCTCGAAGATGGCTTCGATGGACTGCTCGGTCAGGCCTCTGCCGTTCTGATCGCGCGGGCCGGCTGGCACGAGCGGGCCGTAGCCGGCGGTCGTGCCGGGGTTGTACGTCAGAACATCCGGGAAGACCGTGTTGGCCACGTACCTGCCGTACGCCGCCGCGGTCGGCTTGCCATAGGCCCCCTGGCTGTAGGTGCCCATGGCCGCCACGACGGCGGTCGTCTCGTCGCGCACCTGCTCCCAGACCCCGGTCTTGTTGTTCTTGGCATCCAGCTGCTCCTTGGGCGTGGTCCCGTTGTAGGAGGTCGCGGCCGAGCCGTGGGCGAAGTCGTACAAGACGCCGATGAGCGGGTTTGCGGCGTGCTGGGCCTGATGCCAGACGCCGCTCTCGTCCTTGAGCGACGAGTTCCCCCAGAAGCCCAGCTTGTGGCCGCCCGTGATGGCGGTTGGCACCTCGACGACGATCGAGCTAACGTTGCTCTGGCCGAAGGCGTTCTGGGACGTGTTGGGATCGAGTGAGTCGACGTCCGCGGCGGTGCCCGTGCTCAGCGCTCCCTTGATCGCCACGAGCCAGCGTGGGTCGATGTAGAACGGCTCGCCGCGCTCGCCGACGAAGACCTTGACCCCGTTGGAGCAGACGACGGTCGTGCCGACGCTGCCGGTGGCCAGGAGCGTGCCCACGGCGTAGCGGTCACGCGCCTGGTTGCCCGTCAGCATCTCGAGCCTGAAGTGCTGTGGGTCGGGCACCGTCACGCGGAACGTGATGTCCTCGACGTAATCGAGGGGCGTGCTGGTGTCGAGCTTGAGCTCGTACATCCCGGCCGGGTTGAAGCCGGTGGTCTGATTCGGAGCGACGTTGAGGACCATCACCGTGCTCTTGGTGCCGCCGAAGCAGAAGACGTCGGTGATGTCCAGCGTCGGATCGCTGTAGTCAAGATGGTGCGACATGTCCGGGCTCCTCAGCTGACCGGGTTGTGTGAGAGCGGCTGGAGTGAGAGGTGGTAGAAGCTCCCCATGAACGGGAAGTGCTTCGCGGCGCCCCACTCCGCCCAGTACCAGAGGTAGGGGAAGCGCTCGGCGTCCCACTTGACGCGATCGACCTTGCCGTTGGCGTGGACGAGCTCGTAGCGGCCTCGATCGAACCCGGTCAGGACCGCCATCAACGACGGCGCGCCGGGCTTGGGCACGACCGACGCGTCGACCCTGGTGCCGTCGGCCGCCGGCAGATGCGGCCAGGCGAGCGGCTTCGGCGCAACCCGTGTGCGGTTCTCGAACCAGCCCTCGACCGCGACCGCCTGGATGCCGCTGGGCAGCTTGAGCCGAGCGCCGGGCGTCAGCCAGGGCGCGTTGAAGCGCCGCACGGCGCCCCGGGTGATCTTCTCCGTGGCGGCCGCGGCCGCCGCCGGTTGACCGAGGCCGGCTCCGCCGCCGCCGAGGTCGGCGAGCCCGTGAAGCGAGGCGATTACCGGCACGGTCGCCAGGCCGGCCAAGCCGGCCGACAGGATCCCGCGTCGGGTCACATCTCCGCCGTGGAGGCCAGCGCGTGCGGCAATGGAACCGTCGTCAAACTGATACGTACTACTCATCAATCCTCCAACTCCTGTGGCTTGGTCGAGTGCATACTGGAGCCGTTCGCCGTCGCGCGCAATTCGGTTCGGTGCTGTGGGTCGAGCGACTTCCGCATCGCGACGGCTACGGCCGCTCCTGTAACGGGAACCGCAAGTCCATGCCGGGAGTGGTCAGAGATGGGTGCCGTTACACCGCGAACGACAGGGGTGGCGACGGATCGCCGCCCCTGTTCCCCGGCCTCTGGGATTTGGTCGGTGTCGTGACGGCGATGCGGGCGTCGATCGACAGCGTGGTTCGCTGACGACCCCGACGCGCTGGCCGCCGCGGTGGAGCGCATCACGGCCAGCGCCGATGGACTGACGGTGGTGCTGCCGCCCGAGGAGGGCGAGGCGTCCGCAGTAAAGGGGCGCATCGTGTTCCGCGAGCATCGAGCCCGCGAGCGCGACCCGCGCGTCGCGCGGGCCAAGGAGGACGCGGTCCTCAAGGCCACCGGCCGGCTCGCCTGCGAGGCCTGCGACCTGGACTTCGCCGAGCGCTACGGCGAGCTCGGCGAAGGCTTCATCGAATGCCACCACACCGTCCCACCCGGCCAGCGGTCGGAGCGCGTCACGAACCTGTCGGACCTAGCCCTGCTCTGCCCCAGCTGCCACCGCATGGTCCAGCGCGCCCATTGACCGATCGCGGAGCTGCGCGCGCGCCTCGCTGAGAGCGTTTCACGGCGCCCATTAGGCCATGATCAGGCCATGGAATCCGGAAGTAGCGCGTAGGCGCTCAGTTTCGGCGCCGTCGCGGCAAAGAAAAAGGCGCCGATTTGCGGCGCCTTTCGGGCATGGCGAGTCCCGGACTCGAACCGGGGACACCACGATTTTCAGTCGTGTGCTCTACCAACTGAGCTAACTCGCCGTGGCGCGGAAGGGTAGCGCGAGGGGTAGGGTCGTTGCCGTGTCGTCGTGGCGGTGGGTGGTCGTTGGTGGGGGGATCGTCGCCGTGGTGGTGGTTGTCGCCGTCGTGCTCCTCGGAGGCGGTGGCGAGGACAAGGGCGCCGCGGTCGCCGACCCGCTCGCGGAGGCGTTGAGCTTCGCTCCGGCGAGTGCGCCGGCGGTCGCGCAGTTCGACGTCCAGTCCTCCTCGCCGCAGGGTCGCAGGCTCCGGGAGCTCGCCCGCACGTTCCCGGCCGCGCGGTTCGCGGCGGACGGTGTCCGGGAGTCGGTCCGGACGCTCGGCCTCGACGCCGACCAGGACCTCCCGGACCTGCTCGGCGGGCCGCTCGTCGCCTGGGGCCCGCCGGACGCGATCACGAGCCTGGCCGCGTCGATCTCCTCGCTGCGCCTCGAGCTCGCGCCGGTGCTGAAGGCGGGCGTGACGGCAGCGGTCGTGGGCCGCTCCGCCGACGACGTCGAGGCGACGCTCGAACGCGCCGCCGACGACGGTCGGCTCAAGAAGACGACTTCCAACACCTACACCTTGCCAGCCAACGCCGGCGTGATCGGCGTGAAGGGTCCGGACGTGGTGCTCGGCGCCAATCACCAAACCGTCGCCGCCGCCTTCCGGCTCCACGACAACAAGGGCGGCCTGACTCGCGCGACCTTCGACCAGCGCCTCGGCCCGCTCGCCAAGGAGCCGGCGCTCGTCCGGGCCTGGACGAACGCCCGCGCCATCGTGGCGAGCAGCGCCGCCGGCGTGCCCTGGGTCGACGCGCTGCGCGGCGGCGCGCTGACGCTGGCGATCGAGAAGCCGGGCGTCCACCTCAAGGTCCACCTCGCCACCGACCCGGCGCACCTGACCGACCAGGACCTCCCGCTCGCGCCCGGTCCGCAGCCGCCCCGCCCCGCGCCCGGCCCGCGCCCCATCCACGCCGGCATTCGCGGCCTCGCGCAGACCATCAAGGTCCTCGACGCGGCACGCAACGACCTCAAGCTGCCGTTCCTGAAGTCCATCACCAACGCCCTCGACACGCTCGACTCCGTCAAGGGCCCGCTGAAGACGTTCGGCCGCATCGACGTCGACGACGCGCTGATCGACCAGCTCACCGGCACGACCACGATCACGCCCGAGCCCCGGCCGAACACCCTCGCCCTCCGCGCCGAGCTCGAGGACGGCGGCCCGCTCCGCACGGCCCTCGATCGCATCGCCGCCGTTCCCGACTTCGCGTTGGACCTCGCCAACGTCGACCTCGACGTCGACCGCGACGGCGACGCCTACGCCATCACCAGCAACGGCAAGGCCATCCTGAAGGCCGCCGTCCTGGGCAACACCCTCGTGGTGACCAACGACCTCACGGCCGACCTCCAGGCGATCGCCGACCGCAGGCCGACGACGGTCGCCGCGCGCGGCGCCCTCGAGCTCCACGCCGACGACCAGGCCGTCCAGGACGAGGTCATCCGCCGCTTCGACCTCCCCGGCCTCGCCCGCCTCGTGCTCGGGGGCTTCGGGGACCTCGACGCGACCGCTGAGGCGAGCCGCGCCGGCACCGACCTCGACGCCACGCTCACCCTGAACGAGTGAGCGTGGCGTAAGGCCGATACATCAACTACTGCCCGAAGGCCATCACCTGATGGATGCCCGTGGGCTTGTTGGTGTACTGCATCTGGAACAGCGGGAGCGGCGAGAACTGGATCGTCGCCGCCTTCTCGGTCCACTTGCTCACGTCGCTGCCCTGCTTGGCCGTGATCGACTTCGACGCGCCGTCGATCGCCGCCCACAGCTCCTTCGAGCACCGCGAGACGGAGCCGTCACCGCAATACCTGATGTTGTACTTGCCCTTGACCTTCTGCCCCAACATGGTGCGCAGGTCCTTGCCCATGTACTGGTGCCAGCCGCTGTACTGGCCGCCCGGCGGGAGGTCGAACCGGGAGATCCGGCCCTCCAGCCCCTTGCACAACGAGGTGCCGAGGCGGTCGCACAGGCCAGCGTCGGTGATCTTCTTCCACGCCGTGTCGAGGATGACCGCGCCGGGCTGGTCGACGTTGCCGTCGAGGTTGCGGTCGACGCGCGAGCCGCCAGCGGCGTACCACTTCTGCAGCTCCGCAACCGCGACGGTGGCGCCCGCCGACGGCGACTTGCCGCGCGCGAGCATCGCCTTGAGCGTCGGCCAGAGCTGCGTGATGCGGACGTCCTCGGTGGCCGCCGCGTTGGCCGAGGCCAGCACGTTGGGCAGCGTCGCCTTGCCGTACCGCGACAACTCGCTCTTGAGCATGTCGACGCGCTGGATCCCGCCCTCGTTGCCGAAGCGGTCGTCGCCGGCCGGGAAGTCCGCCGCCGGCTTGTTGTTCCAGTTGACGATGTAGCCGCTGGCCGGGTCGATGACCTGCGGGTGCTTGGACGCGGCCAGCTCGCCCTTCCACTCGTACTTGCCCTGGCCGTCGACCGGCAGGTCGCCGTTGACGCCCTTGGGCCGCAGCGGCAGCGCGCCCGCCGTGTAGAACGCCGACTCCGTCGCGCTCGCGTAGAACGAGTTGAAGGTCTGCGGCGTCTTGGCCGCGGCCTTCACGAAGTCCTTCGCGCTGTGCACGCGACCGTAGGTCAGGTCCTGGTTGAACAGCTGGTCGACCGTCTCACGCCCGTAGGACGAGCGCTTCTGCGACAGGGCCACCGTCTTGCCCGTCTTCTCGTCCTTGGCGTAGCCGATGACCGGCCCGTGCACCGTGCGGTAGAAGACGGCCTTCACCTTCGACGCGCCCTTGGCGATCGTCCCGGCGTCGACCTTCTCCATGACCTTGCACTTGCCCTTCCACACGTACTTGGTCTTGGACCCGCCGCACAGCTTCTCGGCGTACGTGTCGATGATGTCGGCGCCGGCCGAGGTGAGCGACCACGCGTAGTCGGCGCCGTGGCCGATCAGCATGTAGCCCGGGAACGGGGCGGACGTGACGCCCTCGACGTTGAACGACGGCGACTTGAGCTGCATCTCCATCGTCAGGCCGGGGTAGTTGAAGCCGATCTGCGGGCCGCCGACGAACAGCGGCTTGCCGGTCGCGGACTTCGACCCGCTGACGATCAGGATGTTCGACGCCAGCTGGCGCTTGCCGACCGATGCGGCGGAGGCCTTGGCCGCCTTCGCGCCCGGCAGCGTGATGAACGAGTTCTTGAACGTCCCGCTCTTCAGCCGCACCATGCCGGACGGCTTCGCGACGCTCACGTCCGTCTGGTTCGGGAACGACTTGGTCGTCGTGACGCTCGCCTCGGGATCGTTGCGCGCCCGCAGGTCCGCGAACGCCCCGTCGCCCTTCTTGGACCCCAACTTGCCGCGGAGCGAGTCCAGGAACAGCGCGTTGTCGACCTCCTGGCCGCCACCCTCGCCCAGGAACTGCGACTTGATCGCGTTCAACGCGTAGATGTCGGTCCGGGTGAACTTCGGCGTCGTCGGCGACGTCTTGGCGTAGTAGGCGTTGATGCCCGCCAGGTACGTGTCGATGTCGTCGAGCAGCTGCTTGCCCTGCGCACCCTGCGCCTGGATCGACTTCGTCTGCAGGTCGGTGGCCTGCTTGATGACCTTGGCCGACGGCGTGTAGTTGTACAACCCGAGGACCAGGTTGATGGCCGGGACGCCCGGCAGGTCGATCAGGCCCGCGACGCCGTTGTAGCGCGCCTGGGTGAGCAGCAGCCCCTGGTCGGTGGCGACCGCCCAGCCGGCGCCGAAGACGGCGCCCGCGTCGGTGCCGGAGTAGATGTGCGGCACGCCGTAGCGGTCGCGCTGGATCGTCGCGCTGACGGCGCCGGCCGTCGGCGACGTCCCGCCGACGTTCTCGGTCGTCACGAACGACGGGTCGTTCTGCGGCAGCAGCGCGGCCGACTTGTAGTAGCCGGTGCCGTCGGTGCTCGGCTTGAGCACGTTCTCGTCGATGTCGCGGAACAGCGGCGTGATCCGGTCGTACATCTTGGCCTGCGTGTCGGCGGGCAGGATGCCGGGCGCGGTGGCCCACGGCACGCCGGGGGTCTCGTTGCCGTGTGGGACGACGTTCAGCGTCGTGTCGGCCACTGCCGACGCCGCTGGGGTGATGAAGGCCGCGGCGGACAACGCCGTGGCCAGGATGGCGCGCCTGGGGAGCACGTGTGGGGACCCTCCTCCGGATCTTGGGACTCGCTGACAGTAGCTGACAACCTGTCAACTCGGGCCACATGCGCCGCTGCGGCGCACGGTCCCGGAGTGCGGCGCGCCTACTTGTCCCAGGCCTGGAGCTGCGCGAGCGGGTCGATCGGGGTCGACGCCTTGTCGCGCCGCCAGCCGCCGAGCCAGATCTCGAAGTGCAGGTGCGGGCCGGTCGCGTCGCCGGTGTGGCCGACGCGGCAGAGCTGCTGGCCGACCGCCACGGCCTGGCCGACCGTCACCGCGATCGTGTCCTGCTGGCAGTGGGCGAAGAACAACGAGCGGCCGTCGGCGGCGTCCAGCGTGAGGTAGAAGCCGGCGGCCGAGGCCTGGTAGTCGCGGGCGACGATCGTCCCGGCCAGCGGCGCGACGACCGGCGTTCCCTCGGCGGCCAGGACGTCCTGGCCCTCGTGGGTGTGGCCGGCGCGGCCGGCGCCGAAGCCGTCGCCGTAGGTGTGCGCGCCGGCGACGGGGAAGACGCCGTCGTTGGTGATGCCCGGGTCGGCGGGCGCGACGACCGGCGGGGCGACGACGGGCGGCGTCGCCGGCGGCGCGGGCTTGGGCTTGACGGTCAGGGGCGCCTTGCCGGACGCCGACGCGCGGCGCAGCAGCTGGCCGCCGGCCGGGCCGGACGCGTGCAGGGAGACGAGGTAGCGCCCGGGCTTGAGCGCGACCGACGACGGCCACGACGGGTGCAGGAGCCGCGCGGTGCGCACGCGCCCCAGCTCGACGACCGCGACCGTCCCGTTGCCGTGGACCGGCCGAAAGACGACGCGCGCGGTGACGGACCTCACGCCGCGCTGGTCGATCCGGACCGCGAACCGCGGCGCGGTGCCCGCCACGATCGTGTGGCGTCCGATCCGGAACGTCGTCGCGACCGGGTGCGCGGCGGACGGCCGCCCGTTGGGCTGGCCGAACTCGGCGCCGCCGGAGCGGGGCTCGCTCGGCGTCGACGCGGCGCCGACGGAGGCATGGGCGGGAGCGGCGGCGAACGCGGGCAGCGCGACGCCGAGCGCGACGGCGCCCGGCAGGAGGAGGGAACGAACGGCCCGCACACCACAGACGGTCGACCCGGTCAACCCGCGATTGTGCCCCGCAAGCGCCCTTGCGCAGGTTCGCGCGCCCCAGCCGCAGCTTCGCTACCGATCCAGCATGCGCCGCAACATCTCTTTCGCCCCGTCCTTGGCCAGCGGGTCGTTGAGGTTGCCGCACTTGGGCGACTGCACGCACGACGGGCAGCCGGACTGGCACTTGCACTCGCTGATCAGCCGGTAGGCGTCGGCGACGAGGCGCTCGAAGCCGGTGAAGCCCTGCTGGGTGATGCCGACGCCGCCGGGGTGGCCGTCGTAGATGAAGATCGTGGGGCCGCCCGTCTGCGGGTGCAGGTTGGTGGACAACCCGCCGATGTCCCAGCGGTCGCACATCGCCAGCAGCGGCAGGACGGCGATCTGGGCGTGCTCGACCGCGTGCAACGTCCCCAACAACAGCTCCAGCGGGAAGTCCTCGGCCAGCAGCGACGGGTCCAGCTCGTACCAGAGCGCCTGCGTCGAGAACGTGGTCTCGGGCAGGTCGAGCACGTTGAGGTCGAGCGGCTCGTGGTCGGGCAGCCGCTTGCGCTGGTAGGCGATGACGGTCTCCGACACGCTGACCATCCCGAACGACAGCGTCACGCCCATCGTGTCGCGCCGGTCGAGCAGGCGCTCGATGTAGGTGTCGGTCTCCTTCTTGGGCTGGGTGTACCAGTTGCCCGTGAACGGCTCGACCAGCGCGCGCCGACCCTGGAGGTCCAGCTCGCCGACCGAGTACGAGCGCCCCATGTGCAGGTAGACCGCACCGTCGTGGACCGTCGAGAACGCGCGCGCGGCGTCGACCGACCCAAGGACTTCACCCTGCTGGACGTCCACGACGGCGAACGCGTCGGGGGAGCCGGAGCGCAGCGACACGCGCGCGGCCGGGTAGTCCTCGGGCCGGCGCAGCGAGAAGCCGTTCGCGCGCTCGACCATCTCGCCAAGGCCTACAAGATGCTCGCAGTGCGCGCGCAGGCGCGGGCCGAAGAAGTGGTCGTCGCGCTCGGGGACGATCGGCCACTCGTGCGCGGCGCAGAGCAGATGCGGGTCGTGGATCTGCTCGTTCTCGTAGTTGACGATCGCCGACTCGACGGGCCGGTCGAGGAACTCGTCGGGGTGGCGGCAGAAGAACTGGTCCAGCGCGTCCTCGCCGGCGACGTACACGGCCAGCCCGCGGCCTCGGCGGCCCGCCCGGCCCCACATCTGCTTGAGCGACGCGACAGTCCCCGGGAAGGTGACGACGACCGCCGCGTCCAGCGCGCCGATGTCGATGCCCAGCTCCAGCGCGTCGGTCGTGACGACCGCCAGGAGGTCGCCGCTCACCAACCGCGCCTCCAGCTCCCGGCGCTGCTGCGGCGTGTAGCCCGCGCGATAGGGCGCGACGCGGTCGCGCAAAGCCGGATGCGCGTCGGCGAGCTGGTCGGCGACGAGCTTGGCCACCAGCTCGACGCCCTTGCGCGACTTGACGAAGCAGATCGTCCGCGCGCCCTTGACCACCAGCTCGGTGACCATGTCCGCCGCCTCGCCCAGCGCGCTGCGCCGCGTCTGCAGCGCCTCGTCGGTGACCGGCGGGTTCCACATCGCGATCTGGCGCGCCGCGCCCGGCGAGCCGTCGCGCTCGATGTGCGCGAAGCCGTCGATGCCCGTCAGGCCTTCGGCGAGCTCGACCGGGTTGGCGATCGTCGCGCTGGCCAGCAGGATCAGCGGCTCCTCGCCGGAGTAGGCGACCGTGGCGCGGCGCAGCCGGCGCAGCACGTTGCCGACGTGCGAGCCGAAGACCCCGCGGTACACATGGGCCTCGTCGACGACGACGACCTGCAGGTTCTTGAAGAAGTCGCCCCAGCTCCGACTGTGGTTGGGGAGGATCCCCATGTGCAACATGTCGGGGTTGGTGAGGATCAGGTTGGCGCGCTTGCGAATCGCGGCGCGCTCCTCCCGCTTGGTGTCGCCGTCGTAGATCGCCGGCCGCACGCTGCGCCCGAGCCGCAGCGACGCGATCGCGCGCAGCTGGTCCTGGGCGAGCGCCTTGGTGGGGTAGAGGTAGAGCGCGCGCGCCGTCGGGACGCTGCACAGCGTCTGCAGCGCCGGCAGGTTGAAGCACAACGACTTGCCCGACGCGGTCCCGGTCGTCACGACGAACGGCCCGTCCTGCGCGGCCTCGACGGCGGCGGCCTGGTGGCTGTACAGCGACTCGATGCCGGCGCCGTGCAGCCCGCGCAGGAGCGTCGCGTTGAGGCCGTCGGGCAGCGGCGCCACGTCCGGCGCCCGCGCGCCCTCGAACGCCTGGCGGACCAGCCGCTCGTCCTCACGCCCCTCCGCGAGGAGCGCCGCCCATGGCTCCTGCGACGCGCCGACCGCGCCCACTAGATGGCCGCTGCGGGATCGACCGTGGTCGTGCCCGGGCCGGGGCGCGGGCACGGGCACGGCCGCGGGAATCCCGCATCGACCATCAGGCGTTCGCCGGCAGCCGCGCCACGCGCAGCCAGAACTCGCGGAACGCGCGGACGGTGTCCAGGTAGTGCTCGAACGCCGTCGGCTTCGTCACGAAGCTCGAGGCGTGCAGGTCATAGGCCTTGTCGATGTCCGTGGCCGTCGCCGAGGTCGTGAAGACGACGACGGGCAGCCGGCGCAGGCGCGGGTCGACGTCCTCGCGCAGCGCGCGCAGCACCTCGAAGCCGCCCATGCGCGGGAGGTTGAGGTCCAGGACGACGAGGTCCGGGCACGCGGCGCTCTCGAACTCGCCCTCGCGGCGCAGGAACGACAGCGCGTCCTCGCCGTGGCGGACGACGTCGAGCTCGAGCGCCGGCTCGGAGTCGGAAAGGGCCTCGCGCAGCAGCTCGATGTCGGACTCGCTGTCCTCGACGACGAGCAGGCGGTGCAGTCGCGTCATGCCTCGGTGTCTCCCTGCAACGTGACGACGAACGTGGCGCCGGAGCCGGGGGTCGACTCGACCCGCACGGTGCCGCCGTTGGACTCCACGATCTTCTTGACGATGGCCAGGCCCATGCCGGTTCCAGGGTACTCCTCGGACGTGTGGAGCCGTTGGAACAGGCCGAACACGCGGTCGTGGAAGCGCGGCTCGATCCCGATGCCGTTGTCGGCGATCGCGATGTCCCACGAGCCGTTGCCCGACCGCATGGCGGTGGCGCGGACGACCGGCGTCACGCCGTCGCGCTGGTACTTGAGCCCGTTGGCGATCAGGTTCTGCAACATGGAGGTCATCTCGCGCGGGCGCGCGCGAACGGTCGGCAGGTCGCCGCGCTCCACGGTCGCGCCGGCGTCGGCGATCGCGTGCTGGAGGTTGGCGACCGCGAGGTCCCAGGCGTCGCCGAGCGCGACGGCCTCGGCGTCGCCGCCGGCGCGGCCCGTGCGCGAGTACTCGAGCAGGTCGGCGATGAGATGCGACATCCGCTCGGCGCCGTCGGAGACGAACCCGAGCCAGGACTTCGCGCGGTCGTCGAGCTTGTCGCTCGCGCGGCTGTCGAGCAGCCCGACGTAGGACGTGATCGTCCGCAGCGGCTCCTGCAGGTCGTGCGACGCGAGGTAGGCGAAGTGCTCGAGCTCCTCGTTGGACTGGCGCAGCTGCTCCTCGCGCTGGCGCAGCTCGACCGTCATCTCCTCGGCCAGCGCGACCGCCCGCTGGCGCGCCGTCGCCAGCGCGCGCAGCAGCGCGGCGGCGAGCAGGCTGACGAGGATGCCGGCGACCGCGATCACCCACGGCACCGCGCGCTCGCCCGGCGTCAGCGCCGAGCCGTCACGCGTGTAGACGATGCCCCAGCGCCGGCCGGCGACCGCGAGCGTCTCGACGCGCGTGTCGTCCGGGTCGGTGCTCACCTTCGCGCGGCCGGGGCGCAGGTCGAACGCGACCGAGCGCGGCCCGATCCTGGTGCTCGGCCCGACCGTCGCGGCGGGACCCAGGTCGTACACCTCGACCGTCGCCCCGGGCAGCGCGCCGAGGATGCCGCGCAGCAGGTCGTCCAGGCGGAACGCCGCGTAGACGACGCCGGACCACTGTCGCGGCGCGCCGGTCAGCGACGGCGGCGCGCCGTAGACCGGGACCATCAGGTCGACGCCCAGCGAGTCGCCGCCCGACCGCACCAGCGAGATCGGCGCGGTCGCCGCCGGGTCCCCGGTGCGCCGGGCCAGCAGCGCGGCGCGGCGCCGGTTGGTCTCCGACAGGAAGTTCAGGCCGAACGCGCGCGTGTTGCCCGGCGGCGGCTCGAGGTGGTCGATGATCAGCGCCTCGGTCGCGTCGGCCTTCAGCTTCGGATAGGGCCGGAACGGGCCGTAGGACAGGCCGCTGCGGGCGATGTCGCGGCGCGTGCGCCGGATGTAGGACGGGATGCCGTCGCGCGGAACGTAGGAGGCGAACCCGATGACCCGCACGCCCGGGAACCGCTGGGTGATGTCCTGGTCGGCGAAGTAGTCGTGGAACTCCTGGTAGCTGACGTCCTCGCTGGCCGTGTACAAGCCGGCCGCGCCGCGCAGCACCTGCCCGTAGTCCTCCATGCGCCGGTCGATCGCGGCGACCGTGGCGTGCGCGTCGTCGGTGAGCCGGTCGCGCTCGCGGTCGTGGAGGCGGACGGCGGCCACGTAGGTGGCGATCGCGGTCATCGCGAGCAGCGTCGCGAGCAGGACCACCGGCGCCAGGCGCGCCAGCGGGCTGCGCCCCATCGGGTCCGGCGGGGGCGGCGACGGCGACGGCGTCGGCGTCGGCTCAGGCGACGGCATCGGCTCCCCGCAGCCGGGCCCGCAGACGCGCCCAGAAGCCTTCCCGCTCGCGGCGGCGCGGGCGCCAGCGCGCGGGCGGCGGGACCGTCGTGCGGACGAGCGCGACCCAGTCGTCGAGCGGCAGCTCGCCGGAGATCAGGAGGCTGAGGCCGCGCGTGACCGGCGCGTCGACGCCGGCCGTCTCCAGGGCGTGGGCGAGCAGCGGGACGCCCTCCATCGACTCGACGGCTTGGCCGATGCGCGCCGGGATCTCGCTCGCCGAGACGCCGTCGGCCAGGAGCTCGCCGGCGCGGCGGTTGCGCGACTGCGGGGCCAGCGCGGTGGCGACGAGGTCGCCGGTCCCGGCCAGCCCGATGAACGACTCCGGCCGCGCGCCGAGCGCCTCGCCGAAGCGCCAGACCTCGGCGAAGATGTGGCCCGCCGCGGCGCCGGCGGCGTTCAGGCCCTGGCGCTCGGTCGCACCGGCGGCCAGCGCGGCGGCGTTCTTGGCGGCGCCCGCCAGCTCGACGCCGACCGGGTCGTTGGACGCCTCGCAGACGACGCCGGCGCGCTGGAAGAACGACGCGAGCGCCAGCGCCAGCGCCTCGTCGGCCGAGGCGGCGACGAGGCCGGCGCCTTCGTGGACCATCTCGCTCGCGTGCGCCGGGCCGCCGACGCAGCCGACGCGGTGCGCGCCGAACTCGGCCGCGAGCAGCACGGTCGGCGGCGTCCCGATCGGCGGGACGAGGCCCTTGGCGAGCGACACGATCGCGGCGCGCTTGGGCAGCCCCGCGGCCGGCAGGCCGGCGATGACCGTGTCCAACCCGCGCGACGGGACGGCGAGCAGGACGTAGTCCGCGCGCGCCAACCCTGCGCCGACCGCCTCGATCTTGAGGTTCTGCGGGAGCTTGACGCCGGGGAGGTAGGCCTGGTTCTCACGGTCGGCGTTGAGCCGTTCGCACTGCGTGGCCGTGCGCGCCTGCAGCGTGGTCCGGACCCCGCCGCGCGCCAGCAGGACGGCGATCGCGGTGCCGAACGAGCCCGCGCCGACGACCACGGCGCGGCGCGCGCCGGGCGTGGGCAGCGAGAGAGACGGCCGCGGGCGGTCGGGCACGCCCGCGAGCCTAGATGGTGGCGCGGCACCCCGGCGCCAGGCCGAACCCCCGCTCAATGGGCGCGACGTCCGGCCGATGACCATGGACATGGAGCGCGCCAGGGCAGGGCTCGAGCGGGCCCGCCGCTGCCGCTGGGCGGGCGTCGGGCGCTCGGCTCATGCAGATGCAGTCGTCGCTGGCCGTGAGGCGGCGCGCGCCGCGCTGGGCGAGAACGCCGACGCGCACCTCCTCATCGTCTTCGCCTCGGGCCGCTACGACCTGCGCCCGCTGGCCGCCGAGGTCAGCGACGTCGCCGCCGGCATCCCGGTCGTCGGCTGCTCGTCGGCCGGCGAGATCGACGCGTCGGGCGCGGGCCGCGACTCGGTCGTCGTGCTCGCCTTGGGCGGCGACGGCTTCTCCTTCTCCGCGACCGCGGTGAGCGCCGCTGAGGACGCGCGCGACGCGGGCGCCCGCGCGGCCGCCTGCGTCGGCGACGTCGCCGACCGCGAGCACCGGGTCCTGATGCTGCTGACCGACGGCCCGGCCGAGGCCCAGACCGACGTCGTCCGCGGCGCGTACTCGGTCGCCGGCGCCGGCGTCCCGCTCGTCGGCGGCCTGGGCGGCACCCCAGAGCCCGGCGGCCGGCCCGCGCTGATCTACGGCGGCGCGATCCTGACCGGCGCGGTCGTCGGCGTGGCGATCGGCTCCGACGCGCCGATCGGCGTCGGCGTGCGCCACGGCTGGCGCCCCGTCGGCGACCCCATGTTGATCACCCGCGCGCTGCCCGACCGCCTGCTCGAGCTCGACGGCCGCCCGGCGGCCGAGGTCTACCGCGAGCGCCTCGGCGGTCGCCAGCCCTACGCGGTCACGCTGATGCACCCGCTCGGGCTGGAGCGCCGCGGCGGCGAGGCGCACGTGCGGTTCGTCGTCGACGACGACGCGCCCGACGGCTCGCTGGACGCCGCGATCCCCGCGGGCAGCATGGTGTGGGTGATGGAGGCCGACCGCGACGACGTCCGCGCGGCGACCGACGCGGCCTGCCGCGAGGCGCTCGACGCGCTGGGCGACGAGCCCGCGCAGGCGCTGATCGTCTTCGACTGCGACGCGCGCATGCAGTCCCTCGGCGCCGACGCCGAGCGCGACGTCGCGCAGATCGTCGCCCACGCCGGCGACGCCACCGTCGGCGGGCTGTACACCTGGGGCGAGATCGCGCGCACGCGCGGCAGCGCCGGCTTCCACCAGCAGACCCTCGTCGTGCTCGCGCTCGCATGACCGACGCCGCCGCCAGCTGGGCGCCCCAGCAGCTCACCGAGTTCCTCGCCGCCGTCAGCGAGTGCCACGACGAGGCCGCGGCCGCCCGCGAGGGCGTCGAGCGCGCGGCCGAGGCCGTCGAGGCCGAGTGCGTCGCGCTGGTCGACGGCGCCGGCGCGGTCGTCGCGTCGATCGGCTGGCCGCGCTTCGACGTCCCGGAGCGGCAGATCGGCGTGGTCGCCCGCGCGGGCGAGGGCGTCGTGGCGGTCCCGGGCACCGGGCCCTGTGCCGCGCTCGGGCTTCCGCTCGGCGACGACGGCGCGGTGCTGGTGGTGGCGCGCGCCGGCGACCCGTTCACCTTCGAGGAGCGCACGCTGCTGCGCGGCATGGCCGGCGGCCTGGCGCTGACGCTGCGGCTGCTGGAGACCATCGGCGCCGAGCGCGGCCTGCGCACGCGCGCCGACCGCGCCGCGGCCGAGAACGTCCGGCTGCTCGAGACGCTGCGCAAGCGCCAGCGCGTGCTCGAGGCGATGGCGCGGATCCAGCGCGCGATCTCCCGCCGCGAGCCGCTGCAGGGCGTGCTGGAGACGATCGTCGGAGCGGCCGGCGAGCTGCTCGGCGACGACGCGCCCGCGCTGCTGCTGGTCGACCCGGACGATCCGGGCTGGCTGGACGTCGCCGCCCAGCGCGGCTACGACGCCATGCTGTCGGCCGACGAATGCCACGGCCGCCATCGCGTCGGCATCGGCATCACCGGCCGCGCGGTCGCCGAGGCGCGGCTGATCGTCGTCGAGGACTACCAGTCGGGCGCCGAGGCGCTCGGGCCGTGGCTGCGCCACGGGCTGCAGGCCGCGATGGCCGCGCCGGTGCACGAGGACGGTCGCGTCATCGGGACGCTGTTGTTGTCGTCCTTCCGCGAAGGCCGCGTCTTCACGAGGGCCGAGCAGGACATGTTGTCGTCCTTCGCCGAGCACGCGTCGCTGGCGCTGACCGACGCCCGGCGCGTGGACACCATGCTGCACCAGGCGCTGCACGACGCGCTGACGGGCCTGCCCAACCGCGCGCTGTTCACCGACCGCATCCAGCACGCGCTGACCCAAGGGCGCCGGCGCGGGACGGCGTGCGGCGTGATCTTCCTGGACCTCGACCGCTTCAAGACCGTCAACGACTCGCTGGGCCACGCGGCCGGCGACGAGCTGCTCGTCGCGGTCGCGCGCCGCATCGACGAGTCGCTGCGCAGCGCCGACACCGCGGCGCGGCTGGGCGGCGACGAGTTCGCCGTGTTGCTGGAGGACTTGAGCGGGGTCGAGGAGGCCGGCCTCGTCGCCGAGCGGATCTCGGACGCCCTGACCGCGCCCATCGAGGTCCAGGGGCGCGAGGTGTACGTGAAGGCGTCGATCGGCATCGCCGTCGGCCGCTCGGTCGCTTCGGAGCTGCTGCGCCAGGCCGACGTCGCGATGTACCGCGCCAAGGCCGAGGGCAAGGGCCGCACGCTCGTCTACGAGGAGAGCATGCAGGCCGAGGTCGTCGAGCGGCTCGAGCTCGAGAGCGAGCTGCTGCGCGCGATCGAGCGCGACGACATCGACGTGCACTACCAGCCCGTGATCGCGCTGGACGGCAAGACGCTCGCCGGGTTCGAGGCGCTGGCGCGCTGGACCCATCCGGTGCGCGGGCTGGTCCCGCCGCCGCAGTTCATCCCGCTGGCCGAGGAGAACGGCTCGATCGTCGCGCTCGGCCGCCACGTGCTGCGCACCGCGTGTCGCCAGGCGGCGCGCTGGGAGACCGAGTTCCCGACCTCGGCCGCGTCGCCGCGGATCATGTCGGTGAACCTGAGCGGGCGCCAGCTCGAGGACCCCAACATCGTCGCCGACGTCGCCGCGGCGCTGGCCGACACCGGGCTGCCGGCGAGCGCGCTGGTGCTCGAGATCACCGAGACCGTGTTGATGCACGACACCGAGGCGACGATCGCGCGGCTGACCGCGCTGAAGGCGCTCGGCGTCCGGCTGGCGGTCGACGACTTCGGGACGGGCTACTCGTCGCTGCGCTACCTGCGGCGGTTCCCGATCGACATCCTCAAGATGGCCAAGCCGTTCGTCGACGGCCTCGACCCGGGCGACGACGAGGGCCGCGCGCTGGCCCGGGCGATCGTCGAGCTGGCGACGTCGCTGAAGCTCGCGTGCATCGCCGAGGGCATCGAGGCCGGCGCCCAGGCCGACGTCCTGCAGGAGCTCGGCTGCGGGCTGGGTCAGGGCTTCCACTTCGCCCGGCCGATGGCGCCGGACGCGATGACCGCGCTGATCGCGGAGCCGGCGAGCGGCGGCAGGACGTTCGCGATGCCGGCGTCGATCCCGATCGAGTAGTCGGTCGATCTAGGCCTCGCGGGCGTCGAGCCTGGCGCCGAGGTCCGCGGCGGCTTGTTGGAGCGCTTGGGGCGTTCCGGCCTCGTAGATGAGCTGGAGGTCGAGGATCCGCGCGCTGAAGCGGTCGATGGCGTTGGTGCCGACGATCGCGTGGCACGGCACGCCGGCCTGGCGTGCGCGCGTGGCGATCTCCCCGGCGATCTTGCCCTCGAGCGTCGTGGCGTCCATCCGGCCCTCGCCGACGATCACGGCGCGCGCGGCGCGCATGCGGCGGTCGAAGTCCAGGGCGCTGAGGATGAACGGCGCGCCGGGCTCGAGCTTGGCGCCGTAGGTCGCCCACAGGCCGCCGGCGAGTCCGCCGGCGGCGCCGGTCATCGCGACGCCGCGCGGGTCCTTGGGAAGCTTGGCGGCTTGTTGTAGGAGTCGCTGCTCAAGGCGTTCGACGGTCCTGGGATCGGCGCCCTTCTGGGGGCCGAAGGTCGCGGGCGCGCGCTCGAACGGCGTCCGGACGTCGCACAGCACGACGAGCGTCGCGCCCTGGAGCCCGCCGGCCTCCTCGATGGCCGCGATCGCGCCGGCGCCGCCGTCGGTCGTCGCGCTCCCGCCGGCGGCGACGAGCACGACCTCGGCACCGGCCGCGCACGCGGCGACGATCAGCTCACCGGTGCCAGTGGTGCTGGCGTTGTAGGCGTCGCGCTCGTCTTCGGCGACGCGGTGCAGCCCCGACGCCTCGGCGACCTCCACGATCGCGGTCCCACCATCCTCGATCAGGGCGAACCCGGCGTTGACGGGGCGGCCGAGCGGATCCGCCGCCCGAGCCCCTCTCGTCTCACCGCCCATGGCGGCGAGCAGCACCTCCAACGTCCCCTCACCCCCATCGGCGACCGGGCACAGATCCGGCGGGGCGAGCCCCGCGGCCTCGAGCCCCCTGCCCACGCTGGCCGCGACCTCCACCGCCCGTATCGTCCCCTTGAACGAGTCGGGGGCGACGAGGACGGGCGGTGGTTCTGCGGCCATGGGGGAGAGTTTCGCGTCAACGGACCTGGGTGTCTGTATGAGACACCAGATCACCGTTGACCTAGTGCTCCAGCTGCTCCACCGTGCACTCCGACGGCTGCTTGTCCTCGCGCCAGCGCTGCACCTTCGCGCCGTGGCGGATGCGGTTGTCGGAGACGTGGTCGAAGGTGACCTCGACGACGAGCTCGGGGCGGAGGCCGATCCATTCGAGGTCCTTGCCGGCGGACCAGCGAGAGGGGCCGCCGGAGCCGCGCTCACCGGACTCGTAGGGGGCCAGCCGTGCTGGCAGCTCGCGCTTCTCCTTGGCGCTGAAGCCGCTCGAGTGGCCGACCTCGCGCAGCCGGCCGTCGGGCTCGTACAACCCCAGGATGATCGCGCCGAGCGTGCCCTCCAACTTGCCCGGGCGCCAGCCGAGCACGACCGCGTCGATGGTCCGGACGCGCTTGATCTTGATCATGCCCACGCGCTCGCCCGGCCGGTACGGCGCGTCGGCCTCCTTGGCGATCACGCCCTCCTCGGTGTCGAGCCAGCCGCGGGCGTCGTCGGCGGTCCACACCACGGGCGCCAGCTCGACGCCGGCCAGCGCGGCCTTCTCGAGCGCGGCCCGGCGCTCGCGGTAGGGCAGCTCGACGAGCACGTCGTCTCCCAACGCCAGCGCGTCGAACGCGATCAGCCGCGCCGGCGTCTCCACGCTCAACCGCTCGATCCGGGACTTGGCCGGATGGATCCGCTGCCCCAGCGTGTCGAACGTCTCGGCGACGATCTCGCCGTCGAGGACGTACCGACCGGACGGCAGCGACGCCGTGACCTCCGGGAAGTACCGGTCCAGCGGCTTGCCGTTGCGCGACTTGATGACGACGTCGTCGCCGTCGACGAACACCAGCGCCCGGAAGCCGTCGAACTTGGGCTCGTAGGCCCAGCCGTCGCCCTCAGGCAGGCTCGTGCGCGAGCGCGCGAGCTGAGGTGACAGCGGCGGGGAGAGTGGCAGGGGCATCGTCGCCAACCGTACCTTCCCGCATCTGCAGGATCACGACGGCGCCCAGGACGAGCACGGCGCCGAACATCTGCGACGGGCCCAGCGCCTCGCCGTAGATCGTGGTCGCCAGCGCGACGGTGACGGCCGGCTCGACGGTCGAGACGATCGACGCCGTCGCGGGCCCGACCTCGCGCAGCCCGACCAGGAAGGCGCTGATGCCGAGGACCGTCGAGCCGCCCGTGAGCAGCGCGATCCAGCCCCACCCGGCGGCGGCGAAGTGGACGTCGAGCGAGCCCGTCCCGAAGCCGACGCCGAACGTCGACACCGCGGCGCCGCTCGTCACCAGCGCGGCGAGCACGAACGGGTCGAGGTCCGCGACCATCCGGTCGCTGATCAAGATGTAGGACCCGTAGACGACCGCGCAGCCCAGCGCCATCGCGACGCCGACCGGGTCGACCACCCCGACGCTCCCGCCCAACAGCACCAACATGGTTCCGGCGGTCGCCAGGCCCAGCGCGCCGAGCCGGCGGCCGGTCGCCTGCTCGCGGCCCAGCGCGAGCGCGCCCAGGAACACGAGGATCGGGTAGATGTAGGTCAACAGGGACGTCATCGACGCGTCGAGGTGCGTCAGCGCCCCGAAGTACAGGCCGCCCTGGGCGGCGTAGCCGACCGCTCCGAGGAGCAGCCCGCCGGCGACGACGCGGCGCCCCGGAAGCCGGGCGCCGCGCGCGAGGACCACCGTCCAGAACAGGACGGCGGCGAGCAGGAAGCGCAGCGACAGCAGCGTGACGACGGTCACGCCGGCCGCATACGCCTGCTTGGCGAAGATGGCCATGGCGCCGAAGCCGACGGCCGAGAGCACGCACAGGACGGTCCCGCGGCGATGCGCGGACGACGGAAGCACCATGGACAACTACGACGGTTGAGGTTCGACGGGGAGTGGGGAGGGGTCCGGCGGGGAGCGTCGGCTACCAGTTGCGATCGCTCGAACGGCGCGAATCCGCACCGAAGCGAGCAGAGAGCGCGGCGTTGGCGCCGAAGACCCCGAGGACTGCGAACAGAGAGAACATGACCTCATGATCGACCATACGTTCCCCTTCCTCTAGCCTTTGTTGCCTCTACGATCCATAGGTTTCCCCTTGAGGTGACAAGCTCGTGACGCTGCAGCAGCTGGAGTACTTCCTGGCGGCCCTGGACGAGGGCTCGTTCAGCGCCGCCGCCGAGCGCCTGCTGCTCGCCCAGCCGTCGCTCTCCGAGCAGGTCCGGCGCCTCGAGGCCGAGCTCGGCGTCCCGCTCTTCACCCGCGTCGGCCGCGGCATCCGGCCCACCGAGGCCGGCCTCGCGCTGCGCCCACACGCCGAGGCCGCGCTCGCCGCCGTCGCCGAGGGCCGCGAGGCCGTCGTCCAGCAGCGCGAGCTCCAGGGCGGCATCGCCACCTTCGGCACGTTCGGGACCGCCCGCTGGTACCCCGGCACCCAGATCGTCACCGCGTTCCGCAAGCGCCACCCGAAGGTCCGCGTCCGGCTGATCGGCCAGAACTCGTCCGAGGTCGCCGAGGCCGTGCGCGACGGCGACCTCGAGGCCGGCCTGATCGCGCTGCCGATCGACGACACCGGCCTGGAGGTCCGGCCGATCATGCAGGACGAGATCCTGTACGTCTCGGCCGAGCCCGCGCGCGTGAAGAAGCCCGTGACGATCCGCGACCTCGCGGCCGCGCCGCTGATCCTCACCGACACGAGCTACGGCCTGGAGGACCCGACCCGCCGCCAGCTCTTCGAGCTCGCCCAGCGCGAGGGCGTCAAGATCGAGCCCGAGATCGACGTCGAAGACGTCGAGACCGCGATCGAGCTCGCCGCACGCGGCCTCGGCGACGTGCTGATCGCGCGCGGGATCCTGCTCAGCCTCGGCCGGCGCGTGCCCAAGAAGCTCGGCTGGGTCCCGTTCGCGGAGCCGATCTACGACACGTTCGCCTTCATCAACCGACGCGGTGCGCGCCTCTCACCGGCCGCCCGGGAGTTCATGTCCCTGGCCGAGGAGCGCATGACCGCGGTCGCCGAAGAGCTGCGGACGACGCCGCCGCGACGCCATGGTCCGGGCAGCTGAGCGCCGGCCGGGTACGATGGATCCGATGTCCACGGACAAGGCCACCGTCGCCGAGCAGGAGTACCTCGAGACCCTCTTCTGGCTCTACGAGGCCGGGTTGCCGATGACCGGCGCCAACATCGCGCGGGCGATGCAGCTGTCGCCGCCGACCGTGCACGAGATGGTCGGGCGCCTGGAGCGCGACGGCTACATCACCCGCGGCCCCGACAAGGTGATCCAGTTCACCGACAACGGGCGCGAGCACGCCGAGGCGATCGTCCGCCGCCACCGGCTGATCGAGCGCTTCCTCACCGACGTCCTCGGGATCCCGTGGGACGAGGTCCACGAGGAGGCCGAGCGCCTGGAGCACGCGATGTCGCCGGTCCTGGAGGAGCGGATGCTCGCCGCGATCGGGGACGCCAAGACGTGCCCGCACGGCCATCCGATCGACGTCGGCTCACGCATCTCGTCGGTGCCGCTGGCCGACGTCCAGCTCGGCGCGGCCGTGACCATCATCCGCTTCGAGAACGAGGCCGAAGACCTCCTGCACTACCTCAAGGCCGCCGGCCTGGACCCGGGCCTGAAGGGAACGCTGGCCGAGTCGGGCGACGAGGACGTCGTCGTCGAGACCACGGACGGCGACCGCCTGACCGTCACCCGCAGCGTGGCCGAGACCGTGTCGGTCGTGGCCGACCCGTCGCCGCCGCCGCGCGTCGCGCTCCCGGCGCAGCTGGTCCTCGGCGAGCAGCGCTACGGCCGCTGATCTGCGGGCCGCCTCGCCGCGCCTGAGCCCACCCGCGGGAGCTTGATGGGCTCGCGCCCACCGGCGCTCCGCGGGCGCGCTCAGCCACGACGATCCGGGCCGCAGATCAGCGGCCGGGCTGTGCCCTGGCCGCCGGTCCACCGCCGGTGGGCTGGCGCCCACCGGCGCTCCGCGGGTGCGCTCAGCCACGACGATCCGGGCCGCAGATCAGTGGCCGGGCTGTGCCCTGGCCGCCGGTCCACCGCCGGTGGGCTGGCGCCCACCGGCGCTCCGCGGGTGCGCTCAGCCACGACGATCCGGGCCGCAGATCAGTGGCCGGGCTGTGCCCTGGCCGCCGGTCCACCGCCGGTGGGCTGGCGCCCACCGGCGCTCCGCGGGTGCGCTCAGCCACGACGATCCGGGCCGCAGATCAGCGGCCCGGCTGTGCCCTGGCCGCCGCCAGTCGCGACATGATCGCCGCCTCGGCGCGGGCGAAGAGGGCTGAGTCGCCGGTCATCTGGTGGCGCAGCGTGGCGGTCATGCTGAGCGCTTCGATCTCGTACTGGAGCTGCTCGACGTCGGTGTCGGGCTTGAGGTGGCCGGCCTTCACCGCCGACCGGATGACGCGCCGCATCAGGTCGTCCCACTCCTCGAGGTCGGCCTCGATCGCGTCGCGGACCGGGCCGGCGCTGCGGCTGTCGAACTCGCCGCGCACGGTCTCGAAGAAGCATCCGCCGTCGAAGATCTCGCCGCGCTCGTAGCGCAGCTTGGCCTCGAGCAGGGCCTCCAGGCGCGGGAGGCCGCGGTCGGCGGCGCGTGCCGGCGCGACGACCTCGCGGGCGAAGATCTCGCGCGCCGCGTCGATCGTCGCCAGCTGCAGCTCCTCCTTGGAGCCGAAGTGCGCGAACAGCCCTGACTTGCTCATCCCGAGCTCGGTCGCGAGCCGGCCGATCGTGAGGCCCTCGAGGCCTTCGACCGAGGCGAGGTTCGCCGCGCGCTCCAGGATCTGGGCGCGGGTGCGTGCGCCGCGGGCGCGGCGTCCGTCGGTGTCCGATGTGGTGGTCGACACGTCGCAAAGAAAGTAGCACGACCGTTCGATCTCTGCTAAAAAGCACGACCGTTCGTTCTTTTGCTTTGGCTCCCTCTCTCCCCTACGGAGGCCCCGATGGACAGCAGTGCCCCTCTCCCCAGCGTCGGTCGACGCACCCATGCCCGGTCGGGCCTGGTGCTCGCCGTCGCCTCGGGCGCGGCGTTCCTGGCGATGCTCGACGCCACCGTCGCCAACCTCGCCGTCGCCGACCTGCACACCGACTTCCCCGACGTCGCGGTCGCCGACCTCTCGTGGGTCATCACGATCTACGCGATCACGTTCGCGGCGCTGCTCGCGCCCGGTGGGCGCTTCGCCGACCTCGTCGGCCGCCGCGCGCTGCTGACCTTCGGCGCCGCGCTGTTCACCATCATGTCGATCAGCGCCGCGGCCGCGCCGTCGCTCGGCTTCCTCCTCGCCGCCCGCGGGCTGCAGGGCGTCGGCGCGGCGGCGATGATCCCGGCGTCGCTGGGCGTGGTCCTGGCCGACACGCCGCCCGAGCGGCGCGCCGCCGCGATCGGCGCATGGAGCGCCGCCGGCGCGTTCGCCGCGGCGGCCGGACCCTCGCTGGGCGGCGTGCTCGTCGACGTCTTCGGCTGGCGCTCGGTGTTCTTCATCACCATCCCGGCGGGCCTCGCGGTCCTGGCCGGGACGCAGGTGCTGCCGATGGCCGGCGCCCGCGCCGGCGGCCGGCCGCAGACGCCGGACTACCTCGGGATCGCGCTGCTGGCCGCCGGCATCGGCGTCCTGGCGCTGGGCGTGAGCCGCGCGTCGGTGTGGGGCTGGGGCGACGCCCGGACGCTGGCCGCCATCGCCGGCGGTCTGGCCGGCGTCGCGATCGTCCTCGCCCGGTCGCGCCGGCACTCCGCGCCCGCGGTGGAAGTCGGGCTGTGGCGCTCGCGCACGTTCGCGCTCGCCAACCTCGCCTCGCTGATGTACGGCGCCGTGCTATTCAGCTGGCTGCTCTGCGGCGTCCTGTTCCTGACGCAGGTCTGGGGCTACTCGCCGCTGAAGGCCGGGCTGGCGGTCTCGCCGGGCGCGATCGTCGCCGCGGTCGTCGCGCTGCGCGCCGGTCCGGTGGTCGCCCGCTACGGGCCGCGGCCGGTGGTCGTCGGCGGGCTGGCCATCACCGCGGCGATCGCGGTCTGGCTGATCTTCGGGATCGACGACACCCCCGCGTTCCTGACGCTCTGGCTGCCGATCAGCTTCCCGCTCGGGATCGGCATGGGGGCGATCACGACGGGGCTGTCGGCCGCGGCCGCGCTCGCGGTCCAGCCCGCCCAGTTCGCGGCGGGCGTCGGCCTCAACCAGGCGGCCCGCGCGGTCGGCGGCGCGCTCGGCGTCGCGGCCCTCGCGACCATCCTGCAGGGCACCGATCCGAGCGCCGCCGCGTCCTACGTGGGCGTCTATGAGATGTGCACCATCCTGCTCGTCGCGGCCATCGTCGTCGCGCTGGGCCTGAAGGGAGCAGAACGATGATCCGTGACATCGACGTCCTGGCGCGCGAGTGGGCCGACCCCCACGTCGCCGCCGACCACGAGCTGGCGCGGATGATGGATCCGCCGGCGCCGTGGGAGCGCGTGGTCGTCCTCGGCGACTCGGTCGCCGAGGGCCTGCGCGAGCCCGTCCCCGGCTACCGCGACCTGTCGTGGGCCGACCGGCTGAGCGCCGCGTTCACGTTCGCGCGGCCCGGCGCGGTCCTGTTCAACCTCGGCCGTCGCGACCTGACGGCGGCCGAGATCCGGGAGTCCCAGCTGGAGCGCGCGCTCTCGCTGCGCCCCGGCCTGGCGATCGTCACGGCGGGCGGCAACGACGCGCTGCGGCGACGCTTCGACCCCGACGCGTTCGCCGACGAGCTGCGCGCGCTGCTGACCCCGCTGCGCGAGGCGGGCGCCGACGTGCTCACGTTCGACCTCTACGACTGGACGTCCAACCCGTACGCGTCGGAGCGCTTCGCGCCGATCTTCGGCCCGCACCTGACGGCGTTGACCGAGGCCATCCGGGAGGTGAGCGCCGAGGTCGGCGGGATGCACTCGCGGCTGCGCGACGGGGCGGCGGCCCAGGAACGCGACCGCTTCAGCAGCGACGGGCTGCACCTCAACGCCCGCGGCCACGGGATCGTGGCGACCGACCTGGCGCGCACGCTGGGGAACGCTGGCCCAGGGGGCCAGGTTCCCTTGCGGGTGTTCGCCCAGGGGGCGAGACCCGCGGTCGAGGAGGGCCCAGGCTCCTAGGCCGTGGCGGGGGCGCCGCTGGCGGCCTTGACCGCCTCGGCGAGGCGGGAGACGCCCTCGTCGATCTGGTCCTCGGTGACGCCCGAGTAGGCCAGGCGGAGGGTGTTCTCGCCGCCTTCCAGGAGGAAGTCGGTGCCCTTGACGATCGCGACGCCGCGGGCGTTGGCCTCCTCGAAGACGCGGTCGATCTCCGTGCCCTCCGGCAGCTCCACCCACATGAAGTAGCCACCTTCGGGGGCCTGGAACCTGGCCTCCGGCAGCTCGCGGGACAGCGCGTCGGTCAAGCGCTTGACGCGCCCCGCGAGCGCGGCCTTCACCGTGGCGATCGACTTGTCGATGTCGCCGCTCTCGCAGAACTGGTGGACCAGCGACTGGGCCACCATGTTGGGCGAGATGTAGGTGTTGGTTGCCAGCCGCTGGATCTCGGAGATCCGCTCGGCCGGGCCGACGAGGTAGCCGACGCGGATGCCCGGGCAGACGGTCTTGGAGAACGACGACGCGTAGACGACCGAGCCCGTCGTGTCCTGCGACAGCATCGTCGGCAGCGACTCGCCGCTGAAGCGGATGTCGACGTAGGGGTCGTCCTCGAAGATCACGAAGCCGAACTCGGCGGCCAGGCGCAGCAGCGCCTCGCGCTTGGGCTGGCTGATCGTGTACCCGGCCGGGTTCTGGAAGTTGGGGATGATGTGCGCCAGCGTCGGGCGCACGGGTGGCTGGGCGCCGTCTCCCCGCAGCAGCGTCTCGAGCTGGTCGACGGCGATCCCGTCGGTCTCCAGCTCCACCATGCGCACGTCGGCGCCGCGGCCGCGGAGGTTGAGCAGCGTGCGGTCGTAGGTCGGCTTCTCGACCACGACGGCGTCGCCCGGCTTGACGAGCGTCTCGAACAGGAACGCGTCGGCCTGCATCGAGCCGTTGGTGACGATGACCTGCGACGTGTCGACGCCGTGCTTGTTGGCGATCCACTCGCGCAGCGGGCCGTAGCCGACCGCGGTGCCGTAGGCGGTCGTCCCAGCGGGGTCGCGCTCGAAGGCGCGCGTCGCCGCGGCCTTCAGGCCCTCCACGTCGACGATGTCCAGCGAGGGTGCGCCGCGGGCGAAGGAGATCACGTCAGGCATCGTTGTCCGGATGCTAGCGACCGCAAGATCGTCCGGGACGGCCGGGATCCTGGGGAGGTGAGCCCCGCGCCTTCTGCGTCTGTCGTCCTGGTGGAGGACTCGGTCCCGTACGCCCGGCTGATCGAGCTGATCCTGGCCGACGCCGTCCCCGGCGGCGTCGAGACGCGCCACTTCGACACGGTCGGCGCGGCCGTCGCCGACCTGACCGCGCGCGACGCCGACTGCGTCCTGCTGGACCTCGGGCTGCCCGACGCGCACGGCCTGGAGGCGTTGACCATGGTGTTGGACGTGGCGTCCGGCGTGCCGGTGATCGTGCTCAGCGGGCACGAGGACGACCAGCTGGCCGTCGACGCGATCCGCGCCGGCGCGCAGGACTACCTCGTCAAGGGCCAGGAGCGCCCGCCGGCGCGGTTCATCCGGGCGATCCGGTTCGCGATCGAGCGGCGCCGCGCGCAGGAGCGCAACGAGGACCTGCTGCGCGCCAAGGAGGACCGCTGGCGGACGCTGACGCACCTGGCGCCGGTCGGGATCGTGGAGATCGACGAGGGCGGGCGCTGCGTGTTCGCCAACGACTGGGTCGCCGAGCTGACGGGCCGCGACACCGGCGAGCTCGTCGGCGACGGGTGGCGCGCGACGATGCACCCGGGCGACCTCGCGGCGTTCACGACGGCGTGGCGGGGCGCGCTGGTCGCGGGCGCCGACGGCGAGTTCGCGCTGGAGGCGCGCTTCGTCGCGCCGTCGGGGATCGTGCGCTGGGCGCACGTCACGGGCGTGCTGCTGCGCGACCCGTGGGGTGGGCCGGCGGGGTGGCTCGGGACGCTGGTCGACGTGACCCCGGCGCGCGAGGCGCGCGAGACGCTGGCGCGGGTCCAGGCCGACGTCCTGGCGCTGGCGGCGCTGGCCCGCGCGGCGTCGGTCGCCGAGGAGCCGGTCGACGTCCTGCTGGGCGGCGCGCGCGACGTCCTGCGCGCCCGCGAGGTCGAGCTGCTGGAGGGCGACGCGGCGGCGCGGCGCGCCGGCGACGACGTCGTCGTCGAGCGACCGGTGCTGCGCGAGGACGCGGCGCTCGGCGTCCTGCGCGTGACGTGGCCCGCGGCGGACGGCGGGGCGCTCGGCGAGGAGCGGCTGCTGGTGGTCGAGCTGCTCGCGGCCGAGCTGGGCGCGGCGCTGGAGCGGCGCCGGCTGCTGGAGCGCCTGCGCGACCTCGCGCGGACCGACCCGCTCACGGGCCTGGCCAACCGGCGCCTGTGGGACGAGCGGCTCGCGATCGAGCTGGCGCGGGCGGCGCGCTACGACCGCCCGCTGTGCGTGGCGGCGATCGACCTCGACCGCTTCAAGCCCTACAACGACACCTACGGCCATCAGGCCGGCGACCAGCTCCTGCGCGACGCGACCGTCGCCTGGCGCGGCGTCCTGCGCGGCTCGGACTTGTTGTCGCGGTTGGGTGGCGACGAGTTCGCGCTCCTGCTGCCCGACTGCGACCTGGTGTGCGCGCAGGGCATCGTGGCGCGGCTGCAGACCGTGACGCCGGGCGCCGAGGAGGGCGTCGGCTGCTCGGCGGGGCTGGTCCGCTGGGCAGCGGGCGAGAGCGCGGAGGCCGTGATCGCCAGGGCCGACGCCGCGCTGTACGCGGCCAAGGACGACGGGCGCGGCGGGATCCGCGTGGCCTAGGAGCCCCAGGTCACGCCACGACGTCCGGCGGCTCGGGCGGCGGGACGACGACCGGCGGCGGGCGCTTCGGCGTTCCGGGCCGGCGCGGGAGCGTGTTGGCGATCTCGCGGACGTGGGTGCGCGCGTCGTCGTCGTCGCTCGGCGGGTCGGGATCGGGCACGGACGCGACCGCGGGCGCCTCCGGCTCCGGCTCGGGGTCCGGGACCGCGTGAGGGCGGGTCGCGAGGCGCGTGACGTGCGCGCCGGGCTCGTCGCCGGCGGGCGGGAGCGCGATCGCGTCGCGGGCGGCCTCGGCGGCGATGGCCTCCGCCGCGGCGGCGAGGGCGTCGACGACGTCCTCGATCCCGCGGTGCAGGCGCCCGGCGCGCTGGGCGCGGTCCGCGAGCGCCTCGGCGTGGGCGAGCAGGCGGTCGGCGACGGCGCTGATGCGGCGGGCGCGGCCGGCGGCGAACGCGTCGACGCGGCGGCGGGCGTCCTCGAGGTAGTCGGCAGCCTCGCGCTCGGCGCGGCGCAGCAGGCGCTCGGCGTCCTGCTCGGCGGCGCAGCGGACCTCCAGCGCGCGCTCCTGGGCGTCGGCGTCGGCGCGCGCGCGGATCGCGGCGGCGGACTCCTCGGCGGCCGCCAGCACCTGGCCGACGCGGCCGGCCAGCGACGCGGCGAGGTCGTCGGCGGAGGGGATGGGCGGCTCGTCGCGGTCCACGGCGCCCCTGCGGCTCAGGCGGTCAGGGTGAGCGCGAGGCGGCCGTCGCCGGCGTGGGTGACGGCGAACGCGACCGGCGCGTGCGCGCGCAGCCCGGCCCCGAGCGCGACCGGCCCGGCGAGCGCGACGTCGATGGTCGCCCGGCCGCTGTCCAGCGCGCGGACGTGGACGCCGGCGACGCCCGGCACGCGCATCAGCGCCTGCTCGAACGCGGCGAGCGTGGTGAGGTCGGCGAACGGCGCGGCCTCGACGACGACCGCGCCGGACAGGACCGTGTCGGCCGGGTCGTGTGGCGGGGGCGCGTCGATGCCGAGCTCGGTCAGGACCCGCGAGAGCTCGGAGACGAGGTCGTCGGTGGTCTGGACGAGGCGGTCGCGGAAGGCCAGGAGCTCGTCGAGCTGGGCGTGGAGGCCGGGCGGGACGGGCGGCGCGGGCGCCGGCCAGGCCGCGGCGCCCGGAGGCGGCGGGGGCGGCCACGCGGCGGGCGGCGGCGTCACCGGGATCGGCGGCGCGCCGTTGAACGGCGAGGCGGGCGGGGGCGGCGGCGTCGCGCCCGCGGTCCCGTGCCAGGACGCGGTGAACGGCGTCGCGCCGGGCGGCGGTCCGGCGGGCGCGTCGGTGTCGGCGGGCGGCGTCCAGCCTCCCTGCGCGGGGTCGGCGTCCAGCTCGCCGCTGCGGCCGACCGTCTCCAGCTCGCGCTCGAGCTCCTTGAGCTTGCGCTCGAGCTCGCTCAGGGTTGCGTTGACGTCGCTCTCCACTGCCCGCGAGCGTACCCGGGACCGGAGAGCGACGCCAAACGACGAACGTGATCGCCCGAGGGCCAGCCGCCGAGGATGTCGACGGCCGCACCGTCGATGCCGGTGCGGCCGCGCAGTGCTAGCCGCCGAGGATGTCGACGGCCGCACCGTCGATGCCGGTGCGGCCGCGCAGTGCTAGCCGCCGAGGATGTCGACGGCCGCACCGTCGATGCCGGTGCGGCCGCGCAGTGCTAGCCGCCGAGGATGTCGACGGCCGCACCGTCGATGCCGGTGCGGCCGCGCAGTGCTAGCCGCCGAGGATGTCGACGGCCGCACCGTCGATGCCGGTGCGGCCGCGCAGTGCTAGCCGCCGAGGATGTCGACGGCGATCTCGGCCACCTGCGTCGGGGTCCGGCCCACCCGGACGCCCTTGGCCTCGAGCGCCTCGGCCTTCGCCGCGGCCGTGCCCTTGGAGCCGGAGACGATCGCGCCGGCGTGGCCCATGGTCTTGCCCGGAGGCGCCGTGAACCCGGCGATGTAGGCGACGACCGGCTTCTTGACGTGGTCGGCGATGTACTCGGCCGCGCGCTCCTCGGCGTCGCCGCCGATCTCGCCCGACAGCACGATCAGCTCGGTCTGGTCGTCGGCCTCGAACAGCTCGATCACGTCGATGAACGACGTGCCCGGGACCGGGTCGCCGCCGATGCCGACGATCGACGAGTTGCCGAACCCGGCCTGGGCCAGCGTGTTGCCGATCTGGTAGGTCAGCGTGCCGGAGCGCGAGACCACGCCGACGTTGCCCTCCTTGAAGAACGACGCCGGGATGATGCCGACGTTCGCCTTGCCGGGGGACAGGATGCCCGGGCAGTTCGGACCGACCAGGCGCGTGCCCGTGCGCTGCAGGTGCGTGTAGACGCGCAGCTCGTCGTGGGCCGGGATGCCCTCGGTGATGCAGATGACCAGCGGGATGCCGGCGTCGGCGGCCTCGAGGATCGAGTCGGCGGCGAAGCGCGGCGGCACGAAGACCATCGCGACGTTGGCGCCGGTCTCGTCGACCGAGTCCTTGAACGTGTTGAACACCGGGATGCCCTCGACGTTCTGCCCGGCCTTGCCCGGGGTCACGCCGGCGACGACGTTCGTGCCGTAGTTCTTGTTGTTGGTCGCGTGGAACGTGCCCTCGCGGCCGGTGATGCCGGACACGACCAGCTTGGTGTCCTTGTCGATCAGAACGGCCATCAGGCGTCCTCTCCCTTGGCCAGAGCCACGACCTTCTCGGCGGCCTCGTCCATCGTGGCCGCGGTGTGCACGTTCGGAAGCTGCGCCTCGGCGAGGATCTTGCGGCCCTCGACGTCGTTCGTGCCGTCCAGGCGGACGACGAACGGGACGCTCGGGTTCAGCTGCTTGAACGCCTCGATGAGGCCGTTGGCGACCTCGTCGCAGCGCGTGATGCCGCCGAAGATGTTGAACAGGACGGCGTTGACCTTGTCGTTGGACAAGATGACCTCGACCGCGCTGGTGATCGCCTCCGCCTTGGACCCGCCGCCGGCGTCCAGGAAGTTGGCGGGCGCGCCGCCGTACTGGGCGACGACGTCCAGGGTCGACATGACCAGGCCGGCGCCGTTGCCGAGGATGCCGATGTCGCCGTCGAGCTTGACGAACGTCAGCCCGCGCTCCTTGGCCATCTGCTCCTGCGGGTCCTCGTCGGACGGGTCGCGGAGCTCGGCGTTGTCGGGGTGGCGGAACAGCGCGTTGTCGTCGAGCGTGACCTTCGCGTCCAGCGCGGCGACCGTGCGCTCCGGCGTCACGATCAGCGGGTTGACCTCGACGAGCATCGCCTCCTCGGCGACGAACGTCCCGTACAGCTGGTGGAGGAACGCGCCGACGGGGCGGACGAGGTCGGCGTCCACGCCCGCGGCGAACGCGAGGCGGCGGCCGTGGAAGTCCTGGAAGCCGAGCAGCGGGTCGACGTGCAGCGTCGCGATCGCGTCCGGGTTGTTGTCGGCGACCTCCTCGATGTCCATGCCGCCCTGCGTGGAGAGCATGATCAGCGGCGCCTTGGCGCCGCGGTCGAAGACGATCGAGGCGTAGTACTCGCTCTCGATCTGCGAGGCGCCCTCGATCCACACCTCGTGGACGGTGAAGCCCTTGATGTCCATGCCGAGGATCGCGTCGGAGTACTCGCGCGCCTCGTCCTCGTTCTGGGCGATCTTGATGCCGCCGGCCTTGCCGCGGCCGCCGATCTTCACCTGCGCCTTGATGGCGCATGGGAAGCCGACCTCCTTCGCGGCGGAGACGGCCTCATCGACCGTTCGCGCCGGGCGTCCGTCAGGGACGGGGATTCCATGTCGGGCAAAAAGCTGCTTGCCCTGGTATTCGAGCAGGTCCATAGGAGCCCGCGACGTTATTGAACGGGTTGCGCTGATGCTTCCTGCCCGAACGACCTGACGTCCCGGCAAGGCCCATAGATGGCACAATGCCGGGCCGCATGGCACTCCCGAAGAACATCCAGTGGGTCACCTTCGACGTTTACGGCACTCTCATCGATTGGGAGTCAGGCGTCGCTGATGCGTTCGAGCGGGAGGCGAAGAAGGACGGCTTCACGATCGATCGACAGCAGGTCGTCGATCTCTTCCTCGACGCGACGAAGGAGATCCAGAGCGGCTCCTACGAGCTCTACGCCGAGGTCCTGCGTCAGGCGGCGGTCAAGATCGCCAAGGAGATCGGGTGGCCGTTGGAGCCGTCGCGGTCCGGGTTCCTGCCCGATTCCGTCGTGCGCTGGGGCGCCTTCAAGGAGGCCAACCCGCAGCTCAAGAAGTTCCTGACCAAGTACCAGACGGGCCTGATCTCGAACATCGACGACAAGCTCCTGGGGCTGACGCGGCGCCACATCCCGGCCGACGTCGACCTGGTCGTCACCGCCCAGCAGGTCCGGTCCTACAAGCCCGATCCCGCGCACTTCAACGAGTTCGCGCGGCGGATCGGCGGCAAGAAGGGCTGGGTCCACGTCGGCAGCGGGCTGTACACCGACATCGAGCCGGCGACCAAGCTGAAGGTGCCCACGATCTGGGTCAACCGGCGCAAGGAGGAAGTGCCGGCCGGGGGCAAGAAGCCGACGGCCGAGGTGAAGAACCTCCTGGAGGCCGCGAAGCTCCTCGGGTTGTAGGCCTTGCAGGTCATCGCCCTGGATCCGGGCGTGATCGTCGCGCGCAGCGTCAAGTGGCAGACGACGTGCACGCTGCTGCACCGGGGCGACGAGACGTTCATCGTCGACTCGGTCGTGTTCCCGGACGAGCTGGACGCGCTGCCGGGCGTGCTCGGGCAGGCGGGCTGGGGGCTGTCGGGGCTGCTGGCGACCCACGGCGACTGGGATCACCTGCTGGCGCGGCTGGCGTTCCCGGAGGCGCCGCTGGGTGTGGCCGAGACGACCGCGGCGCGGCTGCGCGCAGAGCCGGGGGTGGCGCAGCGGCGGCTGCGCGAGGCCGACGAGGACGACTACGTCGCCCGGGAGCGGCCGCTGTCGCTCGGGTCCGTGCAGGCGCTGCCGGTGCCGGGGAAGGTCGACCTCGGCGAGGACGCCGAGCTGGAGCTGATCCCCGCTGACGGGCACACCGCCGACGGGATGGCGGTGTGGGCGCCGTTCGCGCGGGTGCTGATCTGCGGCGACTACGTGTCGCCCGTCGAGATCCCGATGATCTCGGAGGGCGGATCGTTGAACGCCTACGTGGCGACGCTCCTGCGGCTGGCGCCGTACGTCGAGCAGGCCGACTGGGTCGTCCCGGGCCACGGCGCGCCCCTGGACGGCCAGCGCGCGCTGGCGATCCTGCGCGAGGACGTCAAGTACCTGGAGTCGCTGGACGCGGCCAAGCCGGACGCCGCGGCGCTGCCGCTGGCGCGTCGCGACCGGATCCAGAAGCAGATCCACGCCGAGAACCTGACGCGCCTATGACGCCGACCGGCCTCCAGCACGTCGCGCTGCCCACGCTGCGCAGCGACGTGGAGGCCGAGGTGCGCTTCTGGGCGTTGCTGGGCTTCGTCGTCGTCACGCCGCCGGCCACGCTGGCCGAGCGCGCGACGTGGGTCCAGGCCGGCGACGGCACCCAGATCCACTTGTTGTACGTGTCGGAGGCCGCGGAGCGGTCGGGGCACGTGGCGGTCGTGGCGCCTGCGCCGTTCGACGCGACCTTCGCCGCCTTGACCGCCGCGGGGTTCACGCCCGAGCCGCGCACGTCCCACTGGGGCGCCGCCCGCGCGTACGTCCACACGCCGGGTGGCCACCTCGTGGAGCTCATGGCGTCGCCGCCTGGCTCCGCTCCGTCCCCGCGTTGAGCAGGGCCAGGTACTTGTCGTACACGTACACCCGGTTGCGCTGCCGCCCCGTGGCCTCGCGCAGGATGCCCGCCTCCTCGAGACGCTGCAGCGCCGCGTAGACCGGTGGTCCGGTCAGCGTCAGCGCCTCCTGCACACCGCGCGGCGTGAGCACGACCCGCTGGATCGCGAGCTCCATGACCCGCGCGTTGGTCGCGGCGCCGCGTCCCCCGAGGCCGGCGATCGTCGCGCGGTCCCGCTCGATCAGCTCCACGATGTCGCGGGTCGTCTGGATCGCCGAGGTCGCGACGTCGAGCACGCCACGGAGGAAGAACGCGACCCACTGCTCCCACTCGCCGTGGGTCCGGATCCGCTGTAGGCGGTCGTAGTACACGTCGCGGTGCTGCTTGAAGTAGAGGCTGAGGTAGAGGAGGGGACGATCGAGCACGCCCTCCTCGCACAGCATCAGCGTGATGAGCAGGCGCCCCACGCGGCCGTTGCCGTCGAGGAACGGATGGATCGTCTCGAACTGCGCGTGGGCGAGTGCGGCCTTGACGAGCACGGGCAGCCCGTCGCCGTCGTCGTGGACGAAGCGCTCCAGGTCGGCGATCGCGCCCGCCACCTCCTGCGGCGGCAGCGGGACGAAGCGGGCTTCGGTCGGAGTGGCGCCGCCGAGCCACACCTGCGTGCGGCGGAACCGGCCGGGGGCCTTGTCGCCGCCGCGCCCGCCGGTGAGCAGCCGGCGGTGTGCCTCGCGAAGCAGCCGCGACGAGATCGGGAGCCGGCCGCTCGTCACCGCCTCGACGGCGTAGTTGAGCGCGACGATGTAGTTGGCCGTCTCCTCGACGTCTTCGATCGGGACGCCCGGCGCGACGTCGGCCTCGAAGAGCAGGAGGTCGGAGAGCGACGACTGCGTGCCCTCGATCTGCGAGGAGAGCACCGCCTCCTTGCGGATGTAGGTGTACAACAACGTCGTGGGGTCCGGCAGCAGCATCGTGATGCCGTCCAGCCGGCCGAGCGCCTGGTTGGCGCGTTCGAGGAGCCGGTTGGCGGCGAGGTCGAGCGCGACCGGGGGATCGGGCGGCAGCGGACGCGGCCGGAAGGTGGCGTAGTCGTCCGGGGGCCTGCCGGCGGCGACGAAGACGCCTGCGCGGTCGCTGGATGAGAGAGAAGGCGACATCGCTTCCTTAGAACGTATCTAAGAAAGCGTTATCCGTCTATCGCTTATTAACGGCGAAGCGAAGAGAGCGATAGCTGCCGTCGCCGGGCTACGCGTCCGGGCCCGCGTCGAGGTGGCGGCGCATGTAGAGGTCGCGGGGTGAGCCGAGGGTGAAGCCGAAGGACTCGTAGAGCGCGATCGCGGGTGTGTTGGCCTCGTTGACGTCGAGCTCCATGCGGCGGCAGCCGCGCTCGCGGGCGCGGAGGGTCGCGAAGTCGAGGAGGGCGCGGGCCACGCCGTTGCCGCGGGCGGCCTCGGTCACGAAGACGTCCTCGACCAGGCAGTCGCCGCCGGCGCGCCAGATGCCCATGCGGTAGCGGAGCTGGGCGACGCCCGAGGGCGGGGAGTCGTCGTCGGCCGCGGCCAGGATGTAGTCGGTGTCGCGGTCGTCCATCAGCCGCTCGACGCCCGCCAGGAACGCGTTGTCCGACGGCCAGGCGTAGCCGAGGTGATCGCGGAACCCGATGAGCAACCGCGCGACGATCTCGGCCTCGTTCGGGCCGGCCTTCCAAGCTCTCGCTCCCACTACGACTCCTTGCGGACGTTCCAACGGACGGTCATGTCGGCGACGACGTCGCCGGCGCCGTCGACGATCGCGACGTCGATCCCGAACGTGACCTGGCCTTCGCGGCCTAGCTCGTCGAGGAGCTCGCCCGGGCTCGCGCCCAGGACGGCGGTCGCGGTCAGCGGCCCGCGCGGGATCTTCTTGTAGGTGATCTCGGCGGCCTCGGGCGCCAGCTCCAGCCGCGGGAGCTGCTCGACGAAGACCGCGGCCAGCGAAGCGCCCGACGCCGCCTGGCCCACGGCGAACAGCGCGCTGGCGTGCTGCGAGCCGGTGTGGTTGCGCAGCGCCTCGTTGTCGGGCAGCCGCGCGACCCCACGTCCGACCGCGACCTCGACGATCTCCAGGCCGAGATGCCCGTTGAACGGGACGGCCTGCTCCATGCCGGCGCGGAGGGGCTCGAGGTCCATGACCCCCGAGCCTAATACACCGGCGGGGGCGACCTACAGAGCCAGCAGGTCCAGGCCGTCGGTCGCGACCGTCACGGCCCCGTGGACGGCTGCCGCGCGGCCGTGCAGCGCGGTCTCGTCGGCCATCGGCGGCACGTGGATCAGGACCAGCTGCTCGCAGCCCGCGTCGACGGCGACCTGCGCCGCGGCCGCCGGCTCGGCGTGGCCGGGCGCCACCGGTGGGCCCCAGGCGTCGTGGGCGAGCACGCGGGAGCCGCGGGCGAAGGCGACGGTCAGCGGGTCGTCCTCGGTGTCGGTGCACCAGGTCAGCGCGTCGCCGACGCGGATCCCGAGCGTGGGGTTGGTGTGGCGGTCCTGGCGGCGGGTGGAGATGCCGAGCGCGCCCGCCAGGCCGTCGTCCTCGTCGAGCGCGCCGACCGGCAGCTCGCCGACGGCGACGCCGAGCTGCTCGAGGTCGACCGGCATGATCGGCGGCGCGAACAGGCGCTGCAGCGCGGTCGCCGTCGGCATGTCATACAACTCGGCGCCCGGACCGCGGACGGTGATCGCGATCCCGGTCAGCTCGGTGAGGTAGGCCAGCCCGCAGATGTGGTCGATGTGGAAGTGCGTCAGCAGCACCTCCAGCCGGGAGCGCCCGCCGAGCAGCGCGTCGCGGTCGGTGATCAGCCGCCGCAGGCCCGTGCCCGCGTCGATCACGACCGCCGCGTCGTCGTCGGCGGCCGGCAGCAGGAGCACCGACGACGTCTCGCGCGTGCCGGTGGGCACGAAGCCGCCGCTCCCGAGGATGGTCGCGGCGGCCAACATGGGGTCCTACTCGGCCGCCGGCGCGGGCGACTTGATGACCGCGATCGGTGCGCCCGCCTGGATCGGCTCGCCCTCCGTGATCGAGAGCGTCTCGATCGTGCCGGCCTTGTGGGCGGTGATCTCGTTCTCCATCTTCATCGCCTCGATGATGCAGAGCAGCTGGCCTTCCTCGACCGTGTCGCCCTGCTTGACGAGCACCTTCCACATGTTGCCCTGCAGCGGGGAGACGAGCTCGTCGGCGCCGCCGCCGCCGCTCGACTTGCGCTCGCCGCGCTTCTTCGGGCCCGCGCCGTTCGCGGCGCTCGCCGCGCCCGCGCCGACCACGACGCCGCCGACCGGCGGCGGCCCGATCACCTTCACGTCGAACCGCCGGCCGCCGACCTCGACGACGTAGCCCTGCTCGACGGTCTCTTCCTCGTCGGAATCGGACCCACCCACCCGCGTCGGCGCCGGGAACGCCAGCTCCTTCAACCACGCCTTGTCCTCGACGAGGTCGCGGCACGTCTCGGCGTCGTTCCACTGGCGCGTCGCGAGCAGCGCCCGGTGGAACGGGATGAGCGTCTTGAGCTCCTCGATCTCGTACTCGCCCAGCGCGCGCAGCATGCGCTGGGTGGCCTTCTCGCGGTCCGTGTCCCAGACGATGAGCTTGGCGACCATCGGGTCGTACATCGGCGTGACCTCGCCGCCCGGGCCGACGCCCGAGTCGACGCGCACGCCCGGCCCGCTCGGCTCCTTGTAGCCGCCGATCTTGCCCGGCGCGGGCGCGAAGTTCCGCGACGCGTCCTCGGCGTTGATGCGGCACTCGATCGCGTGGCCGCGCAGCTCGACGTCGTCCTGGGTGACGCTCAACGGCTCGCCCGCCGCGGCGAGGATGCCCTCGCGCACGATGTCGATGCCCGTCGTCATCTCCGTGACGCAGTGCTCGACCTGGACGCGCGTGTTCATCTCCAGGAAGAAGTACTCCCCGTCCTGGAGCATGCCCTCGATCGTGCCGGCGCCGACGTAGTCGACGGCCTTCGCCGCGTCGGTGCCGATCTTGCCGATCCGGGCGCGCATCTCGGCGTCGACGGCCGGCGCCGGCGACTCCTCGATCAGCTTCTGGTGGCGGCGCTGGACCGAGCAGTCACGCTCGCCGAGGTGGATGACGTTGCCGTGGCGGTCGGCGAGGACCTGGACCTCGACGTGGCGCGGGTCCGGCAGGTAGCGCTCGAGGTAGACGGTGCCGTCGGAGAAGAACTTCTCGCCCTCGCGCGACGCGCCCTCGAAGGCGTCCTTGAGCTTGTCCTCGGTCAGCGCGACGCGGAAGCCCTTGCCGCCGCCGCCGCTCGCCGCCTTGACCGCGACCGGGAAGCCGATCTCGTCCTTGGCGATCCGCAGCGCGTCCTCGAGCGTGTCGACCGGCTCGGTCGTGCCCGGGACGATCGGGACGCCGGCGGCCTGCATCAGCTCGCGGGCCTTCGTCTTGGAGCCCATCGCGTCGATCGCCGACGCGGGCGGGCCGATGAAGACGATGCCCGCCTCGTCGCAGGCGCGCGCGAACGCCGCGTTCTCGGCGAGGAAGCCATAGCCCGGATGGACGGCTTCGGCGCCGGACTCCTTGCAGACCTCGATGATCTTCTCGATCTTAAGGTAGCTCTCGGCGGCCGTCGGGCCGCCCAGCAGATAGGCCTCGTCGGCGCGCTGGACGTGCAGCGCATCACGATCGAGCTCCGAGTAGACGGCGACGGACGCGATCCCCATCTCTTCCAGCGTGCGCATGACGCGGATGGCGATCTCGCCCCGGTTGGCAACCAGGACCTTGGAGAACATGCGGCGCGCAAGGCTATTTGATCGCGGGTCGTGGCGATCCGCCGACGCATCGCGTGTGTTGGAGTGGACGACCGGGAAGGCTCGGCGCGAACGCTTTCCGGGTCACGACTTGCGCCGCGAGGCGCGAGATGGCCTGAGGGACACCACCTAGGCCACGGGCGGCGGGAGCGGGTCAGAGCGCTCCCGCCGTCCACTCCTCGTCGTCACAACCGCCGGCGCTCGCGCAACATGACGGGTGATGGACGACTCCGCGCTCCTGCGCCGGGCGGCCGCGGGCGACGACGAGGCGTTCGCGGTCTTCTACCGGCGCCACCTCGACGAGGTCGTGGCCTACCTGCGCCGGCGCGTGGCCGAGCCGGAGCTCGCGTTCGACCTGACGGCGGAGACGTTCGCGGCGGCGGTCGTCGGCGCGGCGTCATGGCGCGGCGAGGGCGATCCGGTGGCGTGGCTGTACGGGATCGCCCGCAACAAGTGGCGCGAGTCGGTTCGGCGCGGGCGCGTCGAGGACGCGGCGCGGCTGCGGCTGCGGCTCGAGCCGCTGGAGCTGGAGGACGCGGACCTGCTGGCGGTCGAGGTCCGGGCCGACGCGGGCGCCGAGCGGTTGGACGCGTGGCTGGCCGAGCTGCCGGAGCCGACGCGCCGCGCGGTCGTCGGCCGCGTGGTCGAGGAGCGCGGGTACGGCGAGATCGCCGCGGAGCTGGCGTGCTCGGAGCAGGTCGTGCGCCAGCGGGTGTCGCGGGGGCTCGCGGCGCTGCGGGCGCGGATCGAGGAGGAGGGCGAGGCGTGAGCGGCGACGCGTTCGATCGGTTGGAGGTGCAGTTGCGCGGGGCGGTCGTCGCGCACGCGACGGCGCCGGTGCGCCCGCGGTCGCGGCCCTGGCGGCACGTGCCGCGGCGCGGCGGCCTGCTCGCGGCCGCCGCGGCGCTGCTGGTCGCCGGGGGCGGAGCGGTCGCCGCGACGCACGTCTGGAAGGTCGGGCCGCCGGCCGACGACACCAAGTACCTGCCCAAGCCCTCGCCGGACGCGGGCGCGGGCGTCGCGCAGGGCCAGGCGCGCATCCTGGCGCTGCGCGTGCCCGACCCGCTCGGCGGACCGCCGTGGGCGCTGCGCATCTTCGGCTCCACGCGCGGCGGCTCGTGCGTGCAGGTCGGCCAGGTCGTGCGCGGGCGCTTCGGGCGGATGCAGGGCGAGGTCCTGCGCCCGATCGCCGCGGTGCCGGGCCAGAACAGCCTGTGCGGCTTCGTCGCGCGCAACGGCTACCCGGTCCTGCGCGGACTGCGGACGGTGCAGGTCACGGGCGGGATGGGCGACCCCCACCAGTGCGGCGCGTCGGCGTGCCCGGTGACCGCGGTGCGGACCATCCGCTATGGGTTGCTCGGCCCGTCGGCGCGGAGCGCGACCTACGTGGACGCGGACGGGCGCCGCGGGCCGACGACGGCGATCGACGGCGCCGGCGGCGGCGCCTACCTCTTCGTGCTGCGCAGCGACCCGGCGCCGTACGAGGCTCGTGATCGCCGGGAGCGGGGCAACCAGGCGCGGATGGCGGCCGAGCTGCGCCGGCTGCACAAGGCGGGGGTGACGGGGCCCACCGCGCTGCGCCGAGCGATGCGCGACGTGCTTGCCACGGGGCCGCGGCCGGCGATGACGATCGGCGTGCCCCGGATCCGGGACGGCGTCGACGCGACGTTCGCCGGCGGCACGACGCTGCGCGTGGCCGGCCACGGCCGGACCGGTGGGCCGCTGCCGGGCGTGACGCGGCCCTCGACCACCACCACCAACAAGGCCGACGTCCGCGCCCCGCTGACCGTGACGCGCCGCGGGACGGTCGCGTCGGCCCGGTTCACCGTCCGCTTCCGCGCGCCGGTGGCGATCATGCGCGCCGACCATCACTACACCTTGACCCTGACCGGCCTCGCGGGCTCGCGCTGCGATCGGCCGTCGCCCGCCGGCGGCCAGGCGACGACGCGGAACGTCGCGCGCGGCGAGGCGGTGACGTTCACCGTCCGGCGCGGGCTCGGGAGCCGTGACGGCGAGACGTACTGCCCCGGCGCCCACACGCTGCGCGTGGGCTACTCGTCCGGCTCGGGCCCGTTCGCGGGTCGCCTCGTCGGGTCCTACGCGTTTACCGTCCCGGGGTGATGGGCGACGACGAACGCGGTTGGGCCGTCCTGCGGACGGCGGTGGCGCGTGCGGGCGAGGCGCTCGGCGACCGGCTCGTGGCCGCCTACGCGGTCGGCAGCCTCACGCACGGCGGCTTCGCGGTGCACGGCCCACCGGTGCCCGCGGCCGCAGAGCGCCTGCTCGCCAGCCTGCCCGCGCTCTACGACGAGGCGCTGACGGCGCTGCGCGCCGCTAGGCGACCAGCGCGAGCGCGTCGAGCAGCGATGGCGCGGTGTGGTCGGGCGTCACCGCGGCGCTCGCCCATTCGCGGCCCGCTGAGAGCCAGACCGAGGTGATGCCGGCCGCGGCGGCCGCGCCGATGTCGGCCTCGCCGTCGCCGATCAGCCAGGCGCCGTCCAGGCTCACGCCGCACTCCGCGGCGGCCAGCTCGACGATGCGCGGGTCGGGCTTGCGGAGGCCGACGGCGCCCGAGACGACGCAGGCGTCGAGGAGCGGTGTCAGCCCGATCTTCTCGACCGTCGAGGCCTGCGCGGTCGCCTCGCCGTTGGTCACGACCGCGAGCTTCCAGCCGCCGGCGCGCAGCGCCTCCAGGCGCGCCACGACGGCGGGCGCCAGCCGCGGCATGTGCGCCCACGTCAGCCGGAGGTAGTCCTCCAACAACGTCTCGACCGGCGCGTCGAGCGCGAAGCGCTCGCGTACCGCGCCCAGGAACGCGGGCCGCGGCGTGATCCCGCCGTCGTTGGCCGCTGCCAGCCACGCGCGGTCGTGCTCCTCGCCCAGCGTGATCGACGCCCACGCGTCGAACGCGGCGTCCCAGTCCGCGACGGTCCCGTCGAGATCGAGCGCCAGGAGGCGGCCGGCCGCGTCGCTCAGGCGATCATCCCGCCGGCGACGGTGTCGTTGTCGGACTCGTCGATCAGGATGAACGCGCCGGTGACGCGGTTGCGCGCGTACGGGTCGGCCAGCAGCGGCCGGCGCGTGCGCAGCCGGATGCGGCCGATGTCGTTGAGCCCCAACTCGCTCGGGGCCGGGCCGCGCTCGAGCGTGTGGACGTCGACGACGTCGTGGATCGCGTCCACGACCGCCTCGGCCGTGTGCGTCAAGTGCTTCAACAGGTACCGCGCGCCCGGGCGCAGCGGTCGGTCCGAGAACCAGCACACGTCGGCGTCGAACTCGCGCACGACCCGGTCCCCGCCCGCCCCCCCGTTGGCGGCGACCAGGACGTCGCCGCGCGACACGTCGACGTCATCAACGAGCCGCACCGTCACCGACTGCGGCGGGAACGCCTCCTTCAGCGGACCGTCCAGCGTCTCGACGGCGGCGACCTCCGACGACACGCCCGACGGCAGCACCGTCACGCGGTCGCCCGGCCGGACCACGCCCGACGCGACCTGCCCCGCGTAGCCGCGGTAGTCGTTGCCCTCCGAGCGGATCACCAGCTGGACCGGGAAGCGCAGGTCCTCCAGGTTGCGGTCGTCGGCCGGGTCGATCCCTTCCAAGTGCTCCAACAACGGCTTGCCCGCGTACCACGAGGTGTTCTCCGAGCGGTCGACCACGTTGTCGCCGACCAGCGCGCTGATCGGGATGAACGCGATGTCGCGCGAGGACAGCTGCCTGCGGAACGCGCAGAAGTCGCGCACGATCTCGTCGAAGCGCTCCTCGCTGTACTCGACCAGATCCATCTTGTTGACCGCGACCACCAGGTGCGGGATCCCGAGCAGCGACGCGATGAACGCATGGCGCTTGGTCTGCTCGACCACGCCGTGGCGCGCGTCGACCAGGACGATCGCCACGTCGGCGGTCGACGCGCCCGTGACCATGTTGCGCGTGTACTGCACGTGGCCGGGCGTGTCGGCCAGGATGAAGTCGCGGGCCGGCGTCGCGAAGTAGCGGTAGGCGACGTCGATCGTGATGCCCTGCTCGCGCTCGGCGCGCAGGCCGTCGGTCAACCGCGACAGGTCGAGCTCGCCGTCGCGCCCGTTGAGGTCGGCGTACTGGTCGGCGAGGATCGCCTTGGAGTCGTGCAGCAGGCGCCCGATGAGCGTCGACTTGCCGTCGTCGACGGAGCCCGCGGTGGCGAGGCGGAGGAGAGTAGTCATAGAAGAAGTCGGCCTTAAGGCCTAGAAGTAGCCGGCGACCTTGCGGTCTTCCATCGCCGACTCCGACACCCGGTCGTCGGCGCGGGTCTCGCCGCGCTCGGTCACGTTGGTCGCCGCGATCTCGGCGACGACCGACGCCAGCGTCGCGGCCTCCGACGCCACGGCGCCGGTGCAGGAGATGTCGCCCACCGTGCGGTAGCGCACCGAGGTCACGAACGGGTCGCCGTCGCGCGCGTCGCGCTCGATGTGCTCGGAGTCGGCGTACAGCATGCCGTCGCGCCGGAACACCGACCGCTCGTGCGCCAGGTAGATCGAGGGGACCTCGATCTCCTCGTCCTGGATGTACTGCCACACGTCCAGCTCGGTCCAGTTGCTCAGCGGGAACGCGCGGACGTTCTCGCCGCGCCGCACGCGCGTGTTGTAGATGTTCCACAGCTCGGGCCGCTGCGCCTTCGGGTCCCAGCCGCCGAAGTCGTCGCGGAAGCTCAGGATGCGCTCCTTGGCCCGCGCGCGCTCCTCGTCGCGGCGCGCGCCGCCGAACGCCGCGTCGAAGCCGTGCTCGGCCAAGGCATCCAACAACGTCGTCGTCTGCAATCGGTTGCGCGACGCCCGCGGCCCCGTCTCCTCGACCACGCGGCCCTGGTCGATCGACTCCTGCACGGAGGCGACGATCAGGCGCTCGCCGAGGCGCTCGACCAGGTTGTCGCGGAACGCGATGACCTCGTCGAAGTTGTGCCCCGTGTCGATGTGCATGAGCGGGAAGGGGAACTTCCCGGGCCGGAACGCCTTCTCGGCCAGGCGCGCCAGCACGATCGAGTCCTTGCCGCCGCTGAACAGCAGCACGGGCTTCTCGCGCTCGGCGGCGACCTCGCGCATCACGTGGATGGCCTCGGCCTCCAGCGCCTGCAGGTGGGTGAGGGTGTGGGGGCTCGGGCTCATGCGGGGGCTCAGATCCTCAGACGACGTGGATGCCGCACTCGGTCTTGTCGGTCCCCGCCCAGCGACCGGCGCGGCCGTCGCCCGGCTGGGTGCATGGGGCGCAGCCGATCGACGCGTAGCCCTGGTCGTGGAGCGGGTGGTAGGGCAGGCCGCGGTCGAAGATTCGCGCCCACACGTCCTTCTCGGTCCAGAACGCGAGCGGGTTGTACTTCTTGACCCCGGGGCGCTTGGCGTCGTCCTCGATCAGCTCGGCACCGGCGCGCGTCTCGGCCTGCTCGCGGCGCACGCCGGTGACCCACGCGTCGGTGCCCGCCAGCGACCGCTCCAGCGCCGCGACCTTCAGCGGCGTGCAGCAGTGCTCGGGCCCGGTCCACGGGTCGGCCGCGTTCGCGGCGTCCTCGACCTCGACGCGCACGCCGTAGTGGTCTTCGAAGCGCTTCCAGGTCGCCAGCGTCTCGGGGAAGAGGACGCCGGTGTCGATCGTGACGACCCGAATTCGGTCCCACCCACCCGCGATGCGCAGCAGCTCGTCGAGGATGACCGACTCCTCCTTCTGGAAGGAGCAGAGGAAGACGAGCTTCTCGTGCTGGGAAGCCGCCTCGAGCGTCTCGGTGAGCTGGTCGCTCAGACCGCGCATTCGCCTTCGCCCCGCTGGACGACGAACGGCTGGTCGCGATCCCAGTCGATGAACGTGGACATGGTCTGCAGCCCGAACTCGACCGGCATGGCGAGGTCGCCCTTGACCTCCTCCTCGAAGCGCACCGTGCCGACGCGGTCGGCGTAGGCCTTGAACGTCTCGGTCGCGTCGGTGCGCTCGTTCTCGTACATGCGGATCCAGCGCTCGACGGCCGCCGGGACGCGCTTGGCGGGCAGGCGCACCTTCAGGCGCGCGCCGTAGCCGACCTCGCCGCCCTCGTACTGGCCCCCGATGTGGGCGACGTACGCCGGGATCGTGTGCTCGCCGACCTTGATCGACGCGCCGTAGAACCCCATGTCGGCGATGTGGTGCTGCGAGCAGCCGTTGGGGCAGCCGGAGTTCTTGATGTGGATCCGGCGCGACTGCGGATCGGTGATGTCCATCTCGAGCAGCTTCTGGTTGATCGCCGCGTTGAGGCCCATCGAGCTCGTGATGCCCAGCTTGCAGGAGTCCGTGCCGGGGCACGAGACGTTGTCGGTGATCTCCTGCGCGCCGGCCTCGCCGAGCTCGATCGCGTTGAGCGCCTGCCACACGTCGTAGACCTGCTCGTCGCGCACCCAGCGCAGGACGAGGTTCTGGCCGACGGTCGTGCGCGCCCAGCCGCCGGAGAAGTCGCGCATGATCTGGCCGAGCGCGCGCAGCTGGTCCGGGGTGAGGTCGCCGCGGTAGACCTTGATCTCGACCGCGTTGAAGCCGGCCTGCTTCTGGGCCACGACGTTGGACTCGCGGAAGCGGTCGAAGGCCTCGCGGTCGGCGTCGGTCGGCTCGCCGAAGACTGCGTCCCGCCCACCCGCCGCGGGGGCGCCCTCCTCCTCGTCGATGTCGAAGCGGCGCGCGGCGACGGAGAAGTCGCGCTCGTCGACCCAGTCGCCCTCGAGCTGCTCGTCGACCTGCTTGCGCAGCTCGTCGATGCCGAACTTGTCGACGAAGACCTTCAGGCGGGCGCGGGCGCGGTTGACGCGCAGCCAGTCCTGGGCGTCGAAGATGCGGAAGACGGCCTCGGCCACCTTGAGGTAGTCGCCGTTGTCGGCCTCGACGAAGTCGTACAGCGTCGGCGCGATGCGCGGCATGATCGACGTGCCGCCGCCGACCCGGACCTCGAAGCCGCGGACGCCCTCGTCGTTGACCTTCGAGATGAAGGCGATGTCGTGGATGCCCGTGATCGAGCGGTCCTCGCCCGGCGTGCCCTCGAAGGCCGTCTTGACCTTGCGCGGCATCAGCTGGGTCGTGGGGTGGCGCACGAAGTAGCGGACGTAGGCGCCGACGTAGGGCGTCGGGTCGAAGACCTCGCCCTCCAGGATCCCGGCCCACGGGTCGCCGGTCACGTTGCGTACCGTGTTCCCGCAGCCCTCGCGGCTGGAGAGGTTCGCGTCGGACAGCTCGCGGATCAGCTTCGCGGCGTCGCGCAGCGGCACGTGGTGGATCTGGATGTTCTGCCGCGTCGTGATGTGGCCCTTGTTCAGCGGCGCGTACTTCTCGATGACGCTGGCGAACGCGTCGATCTGGTCGGGCGTGATGCCGCCGAACGGCAGCTTGACCCGGATCATCTGCACGTCGGGCTGGCGCTGGCCGTAGACGCCCTGCTTGAGGCGGAAGCCGATGAACTCGTTCTCGGGCGTGTCGCCGGCGAGGAACTTCTCGGCCTCGTTGTCGAAGTCGTCGAACTCCCGGGAGATGGCCGGGATGATGTGACCGGGGACGTTCTCGTAGACCTCGGGGTTCGCGAGGGTCCCCTTGCGGCCAACGGTGGTGGGCTCCATGCACGGCAAGCTAGCAAATCCCGATCGCGAATCCACCTTTTGTGTTTGCCGCGTGGGCAAGCGGTTTTCCGCACGTTTTTGGTGCGGAAAGCGCCGGAGCTACAGGGCTGCGCGGCGGCGCTGGAGCTCGGCGCGCTCGACCGCGTTGCCGGTGGCCGCGATCGCGCGGTCGTAGGCGGCCGCGGCGCCGTCGGCGGCGCCGGTCCGGCGCAGCAGCTCGGCGTGCGCGGCGTGCAGGGGCGCGTAGCCGGCCAGGCGCGTGTCGTCCAGCAGCGGGCGGACCAGCTCCAGGCCGGCCTCGGGCGCGCCGGCGAAGGCCAGCGCGGCCGCGCGGTTGATCCGGATCACGGGCGAGGGCGCGTGGCGGTCCAGCTCGGCGTAGAGCGTGGCGATCTCGACCCAGTCGGTGGCGTCGGCGCTGGGCGCGGTGGCGTGCAGGGCGGCGATGGCGGCCTGCAGCTGGTAGGTCCCCGGCCTGCGCAGCGCCATCGCCAGGTCCAGCGCGTGGCTGCCCTCGGCGATCCGGCCGCGGTCCCAGCGCTCGCGGTCCTGGCGGTCGAGCGCGACGTAGTCCCCGCGGGCGTCGACGCGCGCGTCGCGACGGGCGTCCTGCAGGAGCATCAGCGCCAGGAGCCCGAGGACCTCGGGGTCGCCGGGCATCAGGTTGACGAGCAGGCGGCCGAGCCGGATCGCCTCGCCGCACAGCTCGCCGCGGACCAGGCGGTCGCCCGACGCGGCGGCATAGCCCTCGTTGAACACCAGGTAGATGACGGCCAGCACGCCGCCGAGGCGCTCGGGCAGCAGGTCGGGCGGCGGGACGCGGTACGGGATCCGGGCGGCGGCGATCTTGCGCTTGGCGCGCGTGAGCCGCTGGTACATCGTGGGCTCGGAGACCAGGAACGCGCGCGCGACCTCGGCGGTCGTCAGGCCGCCGAGGAGCTTGACGGTCAGCGCGACGCGGGCCTCCAGCGCGAGCGCCGGATGGCAGCAGGTGAAGATCAGGCGCAGCCGGTCGTCGGCGAACTGCGCTCCGGGGTCGTCGCGGTCCTCGTCGACCAACTCGATGTCCTTGCCTTGGTCGGTGTCGCGCGCGGCCAGGGCGGCGAGCCGTTCGATCCGGTCGGCCAGCCCGCGCTCACGCCGCAGCCGGTCGATCGCGCGGCGCCGCGCGGTCGTCGTGATCCACGCGCCGGGGCGGTCGGGGACGCCGTCACGCGGCCACGTCGCGACCGCGGCAGCGAACGCGTCCTGCAGCGCGTCCTCGGCCAAGGTGAAGTCGCCGACCTGCCGGATCAGCGTGGCGAGGATCGCCGGGCCCTCCTCGCGGAAGGCCCGGCTGATGGCCTCGTCGGTCACAGGACCGGGCGCACCTCGATCGATCCATACGGTGCGTTGGGGACACGCGCCGCCCAGGCGATCGCTTCCTCGCGGCTGGGGAGGTCCACGAGGTAGTAGCCGCCGAGCATCTCCTTGGTCTCGGCGAACGGGCCGTCGGTGATCAGCGTCTCGCCGTCGCGCACGCGGACGGTGGTCGCGGTCTCCGTGCCCTCCAGGGCGTTGTTGCCCAGGTGCACGCCCGCGTCGGTCAGCGACCGGCCATAGGCGAACCACGCCTCGAGCCCAGCCCGGGCGTCCATGTCGTCGCGGATCGCCGGCGGCACGTAGAGGAGGAAGAGGAACTTCATGGCCGGTCGGACCTGTGCGTCAGGCCTGGGCGGTGTCGTACACCATCACCGGGCGCACCTCGACCGACCCGAACGCGATGTTCGGCATCTTCGCGGCCCACGCCAGCGCGGCGTCGAGGTCGTCGACCTCGACCACGTAGTAGCCGCCGAGCAGCTCCTTGGTCTCGGCGAACGGGCCGTCGGTGACGAGCGTCTCGCCGTCGCGCACCCGGACGGTCGACGCGGTGTCCCCGGGCTGCAGCCCGTCGCCGGCGACCATGACGCCGGCCTCCTGCAGCGCCTGCGAGTACTCGAACCACGCGCTGGGCTCCGCGCGCTCGCTGCCGTCGGACGGGACGTAGATGAGCAACATGTACTGCATGGCGTGCCTCCGTGATATCGCGTCGGCCGGCGGTTCCGGCCGTTCGCATGGTCGACGGTCCGGGACGGAGGATTCGACCGTTGCGCGCCGAGTTGGCGCGCAGACGCTCAGGCGCCCCAGGGAACCGGGTCGCCCCAGGGGGACGGCCCGTCGGGCTCGCGGCCCGTGCCCTCCAGCAGCGCGGCGCGCTGCCAGGGGTTCGCGCGGGGCGGCTCGGCGACGATCACCGGGGCGTGGTCGCGCAGGAACTGCTCGAGCGCGGCGACCACGGCCGCGGCCTCCTCCGGGGAGGCCGACGGCGCGACGATCTCCAACTGGGGGCGGCGGTTCGGCATCACGGCGAACTCTAGTCGGACGCGCCGGCCCCGCGCTCCACGGCGGCCGCCAGCGCCTCGCCGGCGTGGGCGTAGGACTCCTCGACCAGCCGGACGGCGGTGTCGACGTCGCCGGCCTCGAGCGCGGCGATCGTCTCCGGGTGCGTGTTCTGGCCGGGGTCGAAGGACTTGCGCGTGAACAGCCAGAGGTCCATGCGCCGCAGGCGCGGGAGCATCAGGTCGACCGAGACCTTCAGGTCGGGGTCGTCGGCCACGTCGAGGAAGACCCGGTGGAACGCGTCGTCGGCGAGGATCGCGTCCTGGACCCGGCCCTCGGCGAGCGCGGTGACGTAGGCGGCGTCGTGCGCGCGGAGCTGGTCGTAGTCCGGCGCGGAGAGCTGGCCGGCGGCACGGCGGGTGGCGGCGGCATGCAGGCCGCCGGTGGTCGCGAACGCCTCGCGGGCGAGCTTGAGGTCGAAGGGCAGCGGCTCGGAGGTCATCGCTCGGCGCAACACTAGTCTTCCCTCGCATGCCGCAAGTCGCCGTCCTGGACCATGACGCCGTGCTCGCCGCGGTCTCGCCGCGGGCGGCGATCGACCGCACGCGCGAGGCGTTCCTGCGCCACCGGCGCGGCGAGTGGCTGATGCCGGCCAAGGTCTACCTCGAGGACCCGCCGCACGGCGACTTCCGCGCGATGCCGGCGCTCGGCGACGGGCTGGCGATCCTGAAGTGGATCTCCTCGTTCCCCGGCAACCCGGCGCGCGACCTGCCGACGGTGATGGGCGTCCTGCTCGTCTCCGACGCGACGACGAGCGAGCCGATCGCGATGCTCGACGCGCGGTCGGTGACCGCGCTGCGCACGGGCGCCGTCGCGCCGGTCGCGGCGCGGGCGCTGGCGCGCGAGGACGCCGCGAGCGTCGGCATCGTCGGCTGCGGCCTGCACGGCGCCTGGGCCGCCCGCTGCCTGGCCGCCGACGGCTACGGCCCCGGCGTCTGCTTCGACCCGCGCCCGGAGGCCGCCGAGGCGCTGGCGAGCGAGTTGGGGTGGAAGGCCGGCACGCGCGAGGAGGCGCTGGACGCCGCGGTCGTCTGCTGCGTGACGCCGGGCGCCGACATCGTCGTCGACGCCGGCGACCTCCACCCCGGCCAGCACTTCAACATGCTCGGGGCCGACGGCCCGGGCAAGGCGGAGGCGACGATCGGCGCGGTCGCGTCGTGCGCGCTGTTCTGCGACGAGTGGGCGCAGGCGTCGCACGGCGGCGAGCTGACCGGGGCGGTCGAGGAGGGCCTGGTCACCCGTGATCGCGTCACCGACCTCGGCGCGGTCCTGGCCGGCGAGGCGCCGGGCCGTCCGGGCCCGGAGGCCGTGACGCTCTTCGACTCCACCGGCCTGGCGATCCAGGACCTCGCCATCGCCGCCGCGGCGGTCGAGGCCTGGCGCGCGGGACGCGTCGACGCGCAGAGCGTCAGCCTCTAGTCGACCGCAGCCGCGCGAGGGAGCCCCCGGCGAGCTCGCGCCCGCGATGCGAGCGCTCTGCGCGAGTCACTGCGCGGGGCCGTGCTGGCCCTTGATCGACGGCGAGCCCGGGGCCACGTGGTAGGTCCAGTCCTTCGACGGCAGCTTCTTGGTGGACTTCTTCTTGATGGTGTCCATGCGGACCAGCTCGCAGGTGAAGCCGCTCGGCGACGCGGTCACGGCGCCGAAGCCGTGGTGGTCGAAGTCGGCGTTGTCGACCTGCGGGTTGATGCCGCGCAGCGCGTCGATCAGGGCGGGCGACGTCTCGGGGTTCTTGTCGTTGCCCTTGATCTTGGTCCCGCCGCCGGCGTCCAGGTCGGTCTCGCCCAGCGACTGGGAGGTGATCGAGCCGCCGACCAGCTCGGTGGCCACGGTGTCGCCGGTCGCGCCGTCGCCCGTCCGGACGTCGCCGGCGATGAACGTGTGGATGTCGCCGGTGACGAACACCACGTCGTCGATCTTGTTGTCGCGGATGTGGGTGAGCAGCTCCTCGCGCTCCTGCGGGTAGCCCTCCCAGTTGTCATACGTGTAGTTCGCGCCGCCGAGCACGCGCGTCGGCATGATCGTGACCTCGTTGGCCATGACCTTCCACTTGGCCTTCGACGCGCTGAGCCCGCCCTTGACCCAGTTCATCTGCGGGCGGCCGAGGAAGTCGCGCGGCTGGTCGTAGTCCGCGCACGGCGCGACGACCGCGTCGTCGCACGGCTGGTTGTCGCGGTAGGTGCGCTGGTCCATGATGAACAGGTCGACGTTCTTGCCGAACGAGAGCTTCCGGTACAACCTGGTCCCACCTGGGAACGCCGGCATCGACTCGAAGAACGCCTGGCGCGCCGCCTTCTTGCGCGCCTGGCTGAAGTGCTTGCCGGCGGGCAGGCCGCCGTCGGCCGGCTTGCCCGCGTAGTTGTCCTGGACCTCGTGGTCGTCCCACAGCATCACCATGGGGAACTTGCTGTGGACCGCTCGCAGCAGCGGGTCGGTGCGGTAGAGCTGGTACTTGGCCCGGTAGTCGGCGAGCGTGACGGCCTCGCGGACGATGTCCGGGTTGGTCGGGTTCTCGCGGCCGATCTTGTCGTCGCGCACGCCCGTCCCGCCCTTGACCGAGTGATAGGCCTCGGCGTAGATGTAGTCGCCGAGGCAGACGACGAAGTCGTAGTCGCCATCGGCCATCGCGTCGAGCGCGTTGTAGTAGCCGTGCGTGTAGTCCTGGCAGGAGAAGAACGCGAACTTGACCGTCTCGTTGGAGTCGGCGGGCAGCGCCGTCCGGAAGCGGCCGACCGCGCTGTCGGCGCCCTTGGACGCGAAGCGGTAGAAGTACTCCTCGTGCGCCTTGAGGCCGCCCACGCGCGCCTTGACCGCGTGGTTGGACGCCGAGCCCGTCTTGATGGACTTGCGCGCGACGACGTGGCGGAAGGACTTGTCGCTGGCGACCTCGAGCTCGATCGTCCCCGTGCCGCCGCTGCCGCTCGGGTCGAAGCGCGTCCACAGGCTCACGCCCTTGGGCGTCGGGTCCCCGGCGACCACGCCGTCGGGGAAGCGGCCGCCCGCGAACGGCTTGGCCGCGGCCAGCGACGTGGCGAGCGACGTCGGGACCAGGACGGTGGCGGCGGCGCCACCGGCGCGCATGACGAACTGACGGCGGGTCTGCATGGCGCGAACCTACATCCGGATGATGGGGCGCGTGTGAAGTTCTGCTCGCCTCAGTACGCGACGGGGTGCAGGACCTTCGTGTGCGCGCCGGCCATCAGGTCGGCCGGGTTGCGCGGGAGGCCCTGGCGCTCGGGGCTGTCGTAGTAGGCCTGCTCCGCCGGCCCCCACCCGTCCGGCGCCGCGTGGCCGACGGCCCAGACGAACGTGCCGTCCTCGGGGTCGTTCCAGGCGCCGAGCACCGCGAAGCCGTGCGCGCGACGCGCCGGGACGATGTGGTCGCGCCACAGCGCGACGAACTCCTCCATCGCGCCGGGCTTGATCGTGTACGTGCGCACCTGGACGAGCATCCGCGGCAGCCTACGCCTACACCTCGAGGCGCGACTCCTCCAGGTCGATCTCGCGCTCGACGCGCAGCACGCGCAGGTCCGCGAAGAACGTCGAGGCCTACAACAACGGCGGGAGGCGGGATCGGGACGTTCAGCCCGTTGGCGAGCGCGTTCAGCCCGGCGGCCGAGGCGAACAGCGCGGCGATGACGATCTGCAGGTCGCCCACGGGCGACAAGCATGTCCAGCGCGGCGGCGGGCTACGCGGCCTGCTCGCGCAGGAACGGCAGCACGGCCGCCGTCACGCCGTCCGGATCGTCGGCCAGCGGCCAGTGCCCGGACTCCGGCAGCAGCGTCACGCGCGCGTCGCGGAAGACCTCGCGCTGGCGCTCGGCCAGGCGGACCTTCAGGTACGGGTCCTTGGCGCCCCACACGACCAGCGTCGGCCGCTGGTGCTCGCGCAGCCGCGGTGCGATCGCGGCGACGTGCGGCGCGATCGGCGTGTTGCGGTACAGCTGCAGCACCGCGCGCCGCGTGCCCTTGTCCTGGTAGAGGTCGAAGAGGTGGTCGCCGTAGGGCGCCGGGAACGACCTCGGGTTGGTGCGCTTCATGAACTGGCGCATGCCGCCGCGCGTCGAGGTCAGGAAGAACAGCTCGCCGAGCACCGGCGTGCGCCAGACCTTGGCCAGCGCGTGCCAGCCCTCGCGCAGGATCACGCCGGTGTTGATCAGCGTGGTGGAGGCGTGCGCCTCCGGGTGGTCGGCCGCCCACTGCAGGCCCCACGGACCGCCGAAGTCGTGCAGGACGAGGTGGACCTTGTCGATGTTCAACTGCGCCAGCGCGCCGGCGAGGTGCCGCGCGTAGCCGGGCACGGTGTAGGGCAGGTCGCGCGGCTTGTCGGCGGCGCCGTAGCCGGGCATCGTGATCGCGACCGCGCGGGCGAACGCGCCGGCCGGGGCGAGCAGCGCCAGCCAGTCCTCCGCGACGCCGGGGTTGCCGTGGACGAAGACGATCGCCTCGGTCGCGGTGGCCGGTCCGGCCTCGATGATCGGCGAGCGGACGCCGCCGACCACGACCTCGCCCGTGCGCGTGGGGGCGCCGGTTCCGGCCGCGAGGCCGCTCATCGGGCCATCGCCACCACGGCGGCGCGGGCGACGTCGCGCGGGCGCAGGGCCCGCTCCAGCGGCTCGCTGCGCGCGGCGACCTTGGCCATCACCTTGGCCGTCCGGGGGTCGCGCGCCGCGGCGCGGTGCATCGTGCGCTCCAGCGGGTTGAGCTCCCGGCCGGTGGCGAAGTCCGCCATCTGCAGGTGATGGAGCGCCAGCCGGCGGCGGTGGGTCCGGCGGTAGCGCTCCAGCGCCGGATCCGGGTCGACGCCGGCGCAGAACGCGCCGGCGAGCTCGTCGGCCAGCCACTCGGCGGACTGCAGCGCGAAGCCGACGCCGACGCCCCAGACGGGGTCAGACGCCTGGGCGGCGTCGCCGACGAACGCGACGCCCGGGCGCGCCGCGGGGCGCCGGACGTTGGGCACGTCGAGCTTGCCGATCAGCGGCGAGACGCGCGTGGCGGAGCGCAGGTCCGGCCCGCGGTCCAGACCGTCGAACGCGGCCACGAACGCCGCCTCCTTGTCGCGCTTGAACTCCGGGAGCCGGTCCTTGTGCAGGAACACCGCGGCGACCGTGAGCCCGTCGTCGTTGGGGAAGCAGTAGAAGACGTCGCGGCCCACGAGCCACATCGGCGCGCGCGTGCCGCCGGCCTCCAGCTCCAGGTCGGCGTAGTAGGCCATGTAGCCGAAGCGGTTGTGCGGCAGCACGCGGCCGGGGACGCCGGCGAGCGCGGCGATCGTCGAGCCGCGGCCGTCGGCGCCGACGATGACGCGCGCGTCGACCGCGACGGCGTCGCCCGCCGCGGTGCGCCCGCGCAGCCCGGCGGGCCGGCCGGCGTCGTCGCGCACGAGGTCGGTGACCGTCACGCCCTGGCGCACCTGCACGTCGGGCGTGCGTGCGGCGAGCTCGCGCAGCATCGGGTCGAGCTTCTCGCGCCGCAGGCTGTAGCCGTGCTCGTCGTCGGGCATGACGTACCAGCCGCCGCCCGGGGTGAAGACCTCCAGGCCGTTGCGCACCGCGCCGGCGCGCTCCATCGTCTCGGCGATCCCGAGCCGGCGCAGGACGGGCGTCGCGCCCGCCTGGATGAAGTGCGTGCAGACGACCTTGTAGTGCTCGGGCTTCGGGCTCTTCTCGAGCACCGTGACCCGGACGCCCTGGCGGCCGAGCAGCACGGCCAGGGCGCAGCCGGCGACGCTGCCGCCGGCGATGACGACGTCGGTGGTGTCCGGCATGGGGCGACGCTACCGCGGTGGGTAGCGTCGCGCAACCGTCTGCCGTTGTACGGCTTAGAGCGGGATGTTGCCGTGCTTGCGCTTCGGGCCCGGCTCGCGCTTGGTCTGGAGCGTGTGGAGCGCGTTGATGAGCTTCGGGCGCGTCTCGTGCGGCAGGATCACGTCGTCGATGTAGCCGCGCTCGGCCGCCGAGTACGGGTTCGCGAAGCGCGCCTTGTAGTCGTCCATGAGCTTCTTGCGGCGCTCGTCGGGCGTGGGCGAGGAGGCGAGGTCGCGGCGGTAGATGATGTTCACCGCGCCCTCCGGGCCCATGACCGCGACCTCGGCCTGCGGCCAGGCGAAGTTGAAGTCGGCGAGCAGGTGCTTGGACGCCATGACGTCGTAGGCGCCGCCGTAGGCCTTGCGGGTGATGACGGTGATCTTCGGGACCGTCGCCTCGGTGTAGGCGTACAGCAGCTTGGCGCCGTGGCGGATGATGCCGCCCCACTCCTGCGACGTGCCGGGCAGGAAGCCCGGGACGTCGGTGAACGTCACGATCGGGATGTTGTAGGCGTCGCAGGTGCGGACGAAGCGGGCGGCCTTGGCCGACGCGTCGATGTCGAGGACGCCGGCCATGTGCGCCGGCTGGTTGCCGACGACGCCGACCGCGAAGCCGTCCAGGCGGGCGAAGCCGCAGACGATGTTCTTGGCGAAGTGCTCGTGGATCTCGAAGAACTCGCCGTCGTCGACGACCAGCCGGATGACGTTGCGCATGTCATACGGCTTGTTGGGGTTGTCGGGGACGACGGTGTTGAGCTCCTCGTCCTGCCGGGTCGGGTCGTCGCTCGGCGCGATGCGCGGCGGCGTCTCGAGGTTGTTCTGCGGCAGGAAGGACATCAGGTACCGCGTGTCCTCGATGAGCTGGTCCTCGTCGTCGGCCGCGAGGTGCGCGACGCCCGACTTGGAGTTGTGGGTCATCGCGCCGCCGAGCGACTCGAAGTCCACCTCCTCGCCCGTGACCGTCTTGATGACGTCGGGGCCGGTGATGAACATGTGCGACGACTCCTTCACCATGAAGATGAAGTCGGTGATCGCCGGCGAGTACACCGCGCCGCCCGCGCATGGGCCCATGATCAGCGAGATCTGCGGGATGACGCCCGAGCACTTCACGTTGCGCGTGAAGACGTCGCCGTAGGCGCCCAGCGAGACGACGCCCTCCTGGATGCGGGCGCCGCCGGAGTCGTTGATGCCGATCACCGGGCAGCCGATCTTGGCCGCCAGGTCCATGATCTTGCACATCTTCTCGGCCATGACCTCGCCGAGCGAGCCGCCGAAGACCGTGAAGTCCTGGCTGAAGACGCAGACCCGGCGGCCGTCGATCGTGCCGTGGCCGGTCACGACCGCGTCGCCCCAGGGACGCGTCTTCTGCATGTCGAAGTCGATCGTGCGGTGGCGCACGAACGTGTCGAGCTCCTGGAACGAGCCGGGATCGAGCAGCTTCTCGATCCGCTCGCGGGCGGTCATCTTGCCGCGAGCGTGCTGCTTCTCCTCCGCCTCGGGCGAGGAGTGCATCGCGGCCTCCCGCAGCTCGTTCAGCTGCGCGAGCTTCTCGTCGAAGGTCTCGGGGTTGTGCTGGCGCTGGGTCATGGGCGGCGCCGAACTCTAGTTCGCGAGCGCCGCCGGGCGCTCCGCGCCTCCGGCGGAGCGGTCGATGCCCAGCCGGAAAGGAGCACTACCGACTCCTCCCCTCTTCCACTTTATAGCGCACAGGGGGGCTTGAAACAAGCCCCGGGGTGTGCCCCATAATCGCCGGCCGAACGTCGGAGCTACGAGATGGGAAGTCGCGAAATGCAGGGGTTGTCGGTGATGGAGGTCGATGTGATCGTCGTGGGGGCCGGCCCGACCGGGCTGATGCTGGCCGGTGAGCTGCGCCTGGCCGGCGTGCGGGCGCTGGTGCTGGAGCGCCAGCCGGAGCCGCGGGAGATCCCGAAGGCCGGCGGCCTCGGTGGGCAGATCCTGGAGCTGCTGCGCTACCGCGGCCTGCTGGGGCGCTTGGAGGAGGCCAGCACCGATCCCCATCCGGCGCCGCGCTTCCCGTTCGGCGGCGTGCACGTGGACTTCACCCACCTGGCCGATCCCCCGCTGCGGGCGATGGTGCTCCCGCAACCGCTGCTCGAGCGCCTGCTCGGCGAGCGCGCCGGCGAGCTCGGCGCCGACGTCCGCCGCGGGCACGAGGTGGTCGGCGTGCGCCAGGACGACGACACGGTGACCGCGGACGTGCGCGGTCCGGACGGGCCGTACCGGGTGACCGCCCGCTACCTCGTCGGCTGCGACGGCCCGCACAGCCGGGTCCGCGACCTGGCCGGCATCGCGTTCCCCGGCACCACCTATCCGGAGGTCAACCGGCTCGGCCAGGTCGCGCTCCCCGATGCGGTGACGCTGCTCGACGGCGGCGGCCTCGACGTCCCCGGGGTGGGCACGATCCCCGCGGGCTTCACGCGCACCGACCGCGGCGTGTTCGCGCTCGGGTCGCCCGACCCCGAGGCGGTGATGGTCTTCACCACCGAGGACGAGCTGACCGAGTACGACGACGACGAGCCGATGACGTTGGACGAGCTCCAGGACAGCATCCGCCGCGTGCTCGGCGTGGAGCTCCCGCTCGGGGAGGCGCGGCGGCTGTCGCGCTTCACCTTCCACGCCCGGCACGCCGAGCGGTACCGCGCGGGGCGGATCCTGGTGGCGGGCGATGCCGCCCACCTGTTCCCCGCCACCGGCGTGGCCCTCAACGCCGGCATGCTCGACGCGGTCAACCTCGCCTGGAAGCTGGCGGCCGACGTCGAGGGCTGGGCCCCGCCCGGGCTGGTGGACACCTACCACGACGAACGCCACCGCGCCGGCGAGCGGACGCTGCTGCACACCCGCGCCCAGGTGGCGCTGCGACGTGGAGAGGACCCGGCCGCGCAGGCCCTGCGCGAGCTCTTCCAGGAGCTGTTCGCCGATGAGCAGCCGCTGCGCCGGATCGGCGCGCTGATCGGCGGCACCGACATCCGCTACCCGCCGCCCGGCCCCGACCACCACGCGCTGACCGGCAGCTTCGCGCCCGACCTCGGCCTGCGCACCGACGAGGGCGCGACCAGCGTGGCGGACCTGATGCACGGCGCGCGGCCCGTCCTCCTGGACCTCGCCGACCGCGCGGACCTCCGCGAGGTCGCCGACGGCTGGGCGCCGCGCGTCGACGTCTGCGCCGCAGAGACCGATCAGCGGCCGGCCGACGCGCTCCTGATCCGTCCAGACGGCCACGTCGCGTGGGCCGCGGCTCTCGACGAGCCCGCCGAGGCGGCCGCGGGCACGCTGCGCGCCGCGCTCTCCGGCTGGTTCGGCGCGCCGCTGAAGGTGCCCGTCAGCCGCGGCTGAACGGGCGGTGGTGCGCGGAGCCGAGGTCGTCGAGGATCCCGACCAGCACCGCCTCGACCCGCTCGTCGTCGAACGCCGGCGCCGTCGCGACGATCTCGCCGTCGAGGACGGGCTCCTCGACGGGCTCGGGCTCGGGTTCGACGATCTCGGGCTCGACGACCTCGGGCTCGACGACCTCGGGCTCGACGACCTCGGGCTCGACGACCTCGGCGACGGGCAACTCGCGCTCCGGCTCCGGCTCCTCGACGGTGGGCGCATCCGGCTCGACCCTGCGCCCGAACAGCCGCGCGAAGAGCCCGCGCCGGCGCGGCGGGGCCTCGGCGACCGGCGTCTCCCCGACGGCCGGCTCCTCGGCCTCCGCGACGACCTCGGCCTCCGCGACGACCTCGGCCTCCGCCTCGACCACGGGCTCCGCCTCGACCACGGGCTCCGCCTCCGCCACGGGCTCCGCCTCGACCACGGGCTCCGCCTCCGCCGCCGGCGTCTCGTCCGCCGATGGCTTGGCCTCCTCCACGATCGCTGCGGCCGTGATCGTCACCTTCGTGCCCCACCCAGAGGCTTCGAGCTCCACCGTGCCGCGTGCGCGGTCGCCCTCCCAGACGACGGTGGTCTCGGCCTCCAGCCGGGTGATGCGGATCTCGCCGAACTCGCCGAGGTGGCGCGCCAGGGTGCTGACGTCGCTGATCTCGGCCCACAGCTCGGGCGGGCTCTTGACGAGGGTGCGCTGTGCTCGGGGCTCGGACATCGGGACTGGAGTTCGCCTCGCGCGACGGCGATCCCTGCACCCCCGAACGCGCTGCAAGCGTTCGCCCGCGCCGGGTGCGGCTACCCGAACGTCCAGGGTTGCCTGGGCAACCCCCTGATGTACGGACAACCCCCTTCACGCAGGCTTCACACCCCGGATACGTTGATCGCGCGGCACTCAGCGCGGGAGCTGAACGTCCGGTCCACACAGCCCTGCCACCACCACATCGGGAGTCGTCGTGCACCGCAGCTCCAAGGTCGCGTTCGCGGCCGCGCTCTGCAGCCTCGCCGTTCCAGGCGCTGCCTCCGCGGCCACCAAGTCCGTCTTCGCGGGTCCGCCCATCAAGAAGGCCCCGGCCGGCGTCCCCAAGGACGGCGACATCAACTCGTTCTTCCCGAAGGCGGTGACGATCCACACGGGCGACTCCGTCTCTTGGAAGATCGCCGGCTTCCACCTCATCAACATCCCGAAGAAGGGCTCGGCCCCGTCGCCGCTAGCCGTGCCGGACGCGACCAAGCCGGCGACCGGCGTCAACGATGCCGCGGGCGCGCCGTTCTGGTTCAACGGCCAGGGCACGCCGGTGCTGCCGTCGGTCATCGCCCTGGGCACCCGCAGCGGCGAGGCCTACACGGGCGCGACCGAGTTCGGGTCCGGCCTCCCGCTGTCGGCCAAGCCCAAGCCGTACGTGGTCACGTTCCCGAAGGCGGGCACTTACACCTACTTCTGCCAGCTGCACCCGGGCATGAAGGGGAAGGTGACCGTCGTCGCCAAGAGCAAGTCGGTGCCGAGCGCCAAGTCCGACGCCGCGCGCGTCAAGACCCAGCTCGACAGCGCGCTGACGACGCTCAAGAAGCTCGACAAGCAGAAGACCAAGGCGGCCAACACGGTCGTGGCCGGCCCGGACTCGACATCGGGCCCGATCCTCTTCCGTTTCTCGCCCGGCACGCTGAAGACGAAGGTCAACACGCCGGTCACGCTGACGATGACCCCGGGCACGACCGAGGACCACACGTTCACGTTCGCCAAGAACGTCAAGGCCGCCGGCAAGACCGCCGAGAAGGAGCTGCTCGCGCCGCTGGGCGCCGGCAACCCGCCGACGTTCGCGTTCTCGCCGAAGTGGGCGTACCCGAGCGAGGCGCCTGGGACCGCCGTCAGCTACGACGGGACCAACCACGGCGACGGGTTCCTGAACTCCGGTGTCCTGGACGGCAGCTCGGCGACGCCGTTCCCGCAGAAGTTCACCGTGTCGTTCAGCAAGGCCGGCACCTACTCGTACTTCTGCGCCATCCACCCGTTCATGGTCGGGAAGATCACCGCCACGTCATGACGCACCGTGCTCGCAGGGGCGCCGCGCTCGCCGCCGTGATGGCGGTCGGCGCGGCGGTGGCGCTGCCGGCGATCTCGCCGGCGGCGCCCGCGCACACCAAGAAGAAGCCGCACCACCAGGCCGCGGGCAAGACGCGCGAGGTCGGCGTGGAGTCCGACTTCTACGACCCGACCAAGCTGACGATCCACGTCGGCGACAAGGTCAAGTGGGTCTGGCACGCCACCGGGCTGGCGCTGCACGACGTCTATGTCGACTCGGGTCCGACCGAGTTCAACTCGCCGACGCAGGCCGCCGGCCAGTTCTCGCAGACCTTCAAGAAGGCCGGCACCTACAAGCTGTACTGCACCCAGCACGAGGAGGACATGACGATGACGTTGGTCGTCAAGAGGGTGCCGAAGTGAGCCTCTCGCGCCGCGACCTGCTGTGCCGGCTGGGCACGGGGTCGGTGGCGATCGCGGCGGGCGGCGGCGTGACGCGCGCCGCCGGCCAGGCCCAGGCCCACGCCGCGCAGGCGCCCGGCGCCGGCCCGACCGTCCGCGAGTACTGGGTGGCGGCGCGCAACGTGCGCTGGAAGATCGTCCCGACCGGCCTCGACGCGTGGAAGGACAAGAAGGTCAAGAACATCACCTACGACGCGCTGGCCTACGTGGCCTGCACGCCGAACTGGGAGCAGCCGCTCCCACCGGTCGGCGTCGGCGACAACGTCGGCATCCCGGGCCCGGTCCTGCGCGGCTACCCCGGCGACACGCTGCGGGTCCACTTCCGCAACGAGGACAAGAAGTACAACATGCCCCACACCATGCATCCGCACGGGGTCGGCTACACGCCCGACCACGACGGGACATACATGGGGCGCTCGACGCGGCCGTCGGGCGCGGTCGGGGTCGGGCAGACGTGGACCTACGAGTGGGACGTGCGCGACGACGCGATCGGCGTGTGGCCGTACCACGACCACGGTCCGATGGAGATGATGTCCACCAACCTGGGGCTGTTCGGCGCGATCGTCGTCCGGCCGCGCGAAGAGCCGGTGCCCGACGTCGAGCACACGATCTACTTCCACATGTACATGCCCACCGACATCAAGGCGCGCAAGGCGTTCAGCGCGATCAACGGGCGCGCCTACGCGGGCAACACGCCGTCGCCGGCGGCGCGCGTCGGCCAGGACGTCGCGTGGAACGTCCTGACGCTCGGCAACGAGCTCCACACCTTCCACATCCACGGCCACCGCTGGAAGGACGCCGCCGGCGCCTTCTCCGACGCGCCGGACCTCTCGCCCTCGCAGGGCATCCGGGTCCGCTACCGCGAGGACGCGCCGGGCCGCTGGCTCTACCACTGCCACGTCATGAGCCACATGGAGCAGGGCATGCTCGGCTTCTACGACGTCTCGCCCTGACGCTCTGGGTCGCTGACCGCTTGGACCGGGGCGCTAGGCCCCCGGCCTGGCCGTCATGAAGAAGATCGCGATCAGGACGAGCGCGCAGTTGGCGTACGCCGCGATCACGACGCGGCGGGCCAGGTCGTCGTACGCGGCGCTCGGCTCGTCACCGCCGGCCACCAGCTGCGCCAGCTCGCGCTCCTTCGGCGCGCTGAACGCGCCGAGGATCCCACCGACGACGAGCAGGATGACCAGCGGGACGCTGACCCACGACTCCGACCAGACGTCGGCGTCGCTGGCCAGGTAGATGCCGCAGAGCAGCACGAGCACCATCGCCGGCTGCACCACGACCTTGAGCAGGCGGGACGTCGCGGCGTGCAGGATCGGCAGCGCCTCGGGGTGGGCGGAGCGCGCCCACGGCAGCACCACCGGGTAGGCGAAGAGGGCGCCGAACGCGACCACGACCGCCATGATGTGGACGGACAGGACGACGCCGTAGAACGTGAGCGCGAGCGGCATGGGGATCGTCATCAGAACGTGGGCTGGTACTTGCCGAAGACGTCCTGCATCGCGCCGCAGACCTCGCCGAGCGACGCGCGGTCGCGCAGCGCGTCCTTGATGGCGGGCAGCAGGTTGTCGGTGCCGCGGGCGGCGCCGCGCAGCTCCTCGAGGCGGGCGTCGACGACCGCCTGGTCGCGGTTCTCCTTGAACGCCTTGAGGCGTCCGACCTGCTGGTTCTCGGACTCCGGGTCGACGCGCAGGAGGTCCGGGACCTCGATCTCGTCCTCTTCGTACTTGTTGACGCCGACGACGATGTCCTGGCCGAGGCGGTAGCGCTCCTGGTAGCCCCACGCCGACTCGTCGATCTCGCCGGTGATGAACTCGATCGCGTTGACCGAGCCGCCGAGCTCGTCGACCTTGGCGATCAGCTCCTGGGCGCGCGACTCGATCTCCTCGGTCAGCGCCTCGACGAAGTAGGACCCGGCGAACGGGTCGACGGTGTCGGTGGCGCCCGACTCGTGGGCGATGATCTGCTGCGTGCGGACCGCGATCTTGGCCGCGCGCTCGGTCGGGAGCGCCAGCGCCTCGTCGTAGCCGTTGGTGTGCAGCGACTGCGTCCCGCCGGCCACGGCCGCGAAGCCCTGCAGCGCGACGCGCGCGATGTTGTTCTCCGGCTGCTGGGCGGTCAGCGTCACGCCGCCGGTCTGCGTGTGGAAGCGGAGCATCATCGACTTGGGGTTCTTGGCCCCGAAGCGGTCGCGCATGATGTGCGCCCACATCCGCCGGGCGGCGCGGAACTTCGCGACCTCCTGGAAGACGTTGTTGTGGCCGTTGAAGAAGAACGCCAGGCGCGGGGCGAAGTCGTCGACCGCCAGGCCCGCGTCGACCGCGGCCTGCACGTAGGCGATGCCGCTCGACAGCGTGAACGCGACCTCCTGGACGGCGGAGCAGCCCTTCTCGCGGAAGTGGTAGCCCGAGATGGACACCGTGTTCCACTTCGGGATGTTCTCCTTGCAGTAGGCGAACAGGTCGGTCGTGAGCCGCATCGTCGGCACGGGCGGGTAGATGTAGTTGCCGCGCGCGATGTACTCCTTGAGCACGTCGTTCTGCGTGGTGCCGCGCAGCTGCTGGGACGGGACGCCCTGCTCCTCGCCGACCAGCTCGTAGAGCAGCATCAGGCACGCGGCGGGCGCGTTGATCGTCATCGACGTCGAGACCTGGTCCAGCGGGATGCCGTCGAAGGCCGTGCGCATGTCGTCGATCGTGTCGATCGCGACGCCGGTGCGGCCGACCTCGCCGAGGCAGCGCGGGTTGTCGGAGTCCAGGCCGAGCTGCGTCGGGAGGTCGAAGGCCATCGACAGCCCGGTGCCGCCCTTACTGAGCAGGTAGCGGTAGCGCTCGTTGGACTCCTTGGCGCTCGCGTAGCCCGCGTACTGGCGCATCGTCCAGAACTGCTTGCGGTACATCTCGCGGTGCGGGCCGCGGATGTAGGGGAACTCGCCCGGCTCGCCGAGCTCCAGCTTGTCGGGGAGGTCGTCAGCGGTGTAGAGCTGCTTGATCTCGATGCCGGAGTCGGTGAAGCGCCGGGGGTCGTCGGGGCCCACGATGGGCGCGACCGTCAAGCGCTCCTCTGCAGGAGTCGTCGCCATGGCCTGAAGATTAGGGACGCGATAGCCCGATTGGGTGCGTGCCCGACGGTCGGGCGGTCAGCCGGTGCCCTGCGCCTCGGCGCGGCGGCGCAGGAAGTAGCGCAGCCAGGACGCGCCGAAGGGGACGTAGACCCGGACCGTCGGGCGAACACCCTTACGCCGCGGGCGGCCGGCCGGCCGCCGATCGCGCACGCGGCTCCCTACTGTTCCGGGCGTGAAGGTCAGCGTCAGGCTGTTCGCGGGGTTGCGGGAGCGCGCGGGTCGGGACGAGCTGGAGCTCGACCTCCCCGACGGCGCCCGCGTGGCCGACGCGCTGGCCCAGGTCCAGCACCTCGCCCCGGGCGTGTCGCTCGTGCTGGCCGTCAACCGCGAGTACGCCGATGTCGACATGGTGTTGAACGCCGGCGACGAGCTGGCGGTCGTCCCGCCCGTCAGCGGCGGCGCGGTGCTCGACGGGCCGCTGTCGCTCGACGCGGTCGCGGCGCGGGTCGCCGATCCCCGCGCCGGCGCGGTCGTCACCTTCAGCGGGACCACGCGCGACGTGGAGTTCCTGGACTACGAGGCCTACGCCGAGATGGCCGCGGCGAAGATCGACGCGATCGTCGCCGAGGCGGTCGCGCGCCACGGCCTGTGCGCCGCAGCCGCCGACCACCGCTACGGCCGCGTGCCGCTGGGCGAGGCGTCGGTGCTGGTCGCCGCCAGCGCGCCGCACCGGCCCGAGGCCTTCGCCGGCGCGCGGGAGATCATCGACCGGATCAAGGCCGAGGCGCCGATCTGGAAGCGCGAGGAGGGCGCGTGGGTGGAAGGGACGGTGCCGCCGGCGCCCGCCGTCGCGCCCGCCGAGGAGGAGCCCGCCGCGCCGCGCGGCCCGGTCCTCGACGTCGCCGTCGACGCGCGCCTGGAGCACGGCGCGCGCGTCCTCGTCGTCCACGGCGCCGCCGAGGCGGTCGCGCGCGTCGGCTGGCTCGGCGGCCGCTTCCACCAGCTGCGCTGCGAGGAGCCGCTGCCGGCGCTCGCGCGCAACGCGACCGTCGAGCTGCGCCGCCTCGGCGACGACGAGCTGCTCGGCGAGGCGACGGTCCTCGACCCCGACGCCCAGCGCCACGGGGCGACCAACGACGCGCTGGTCCGCCTCGTCGCGCTGGAACGCGGCCTGACGCCGTCCGCCGACGCCTCGATCGCGCCGCCGCCGCTGGACGCCGAGGCGCTCGCGCTGGAGCGGCGCTACGTCGCGGCGCGCCACCAGCCGCCGCGCGACGCCGAGCTCTCGCCCGCCGAGCGCGCCGCGCTCTTCGCGCTGCGCGAGGCCGGCCGCGTCGTGCTGCTGGAGCGCGGGCGCCACGTGCACGTCGACTTCGCAGCGTAAGCGCGTCCGAATCCGGACATCTTCACCCGTTGGTCACGCGCAGGCGCGCCAACAAGGGAATGTGTGGCGCGTGCCCCGGATCCTGCTCGCCCTCGCCGCCGCTCTCGTCCTCGCCGCCGCGCCCGCGGTCGCCGACGCCAACGGCGGTCCCCACGGCCATGGCCACCACGGCCACCACGGGCACGGCCACCACCCGCCGAAGCCGCCGAAGACCGTCGACCTCCAGGTCCTCGGCATCAACGACCTCCACGGCAACCTCGAGCCGACGCTCGTCTCCGGCGCGGCCGCCGGCGGCGTCTCCTACCTCGGCACCTACCTCGCGCAGGCCAAGGCCGCCAACCCGAAGGGGACGATCGCCGTCCACGCGGGCGACACGGTCGGCGCCTCGCCGCTGATCTCGTCCTGGTTCCACGACGAGCCGACGATCGAGGCGACCAACCTCATGCACCTCGACGCCGGCACGCTCGGCAACCACGAGTTCGACGAGGGCGGGACCGAGATGCTGCGCCTGATCAAGGGCGGCCACCGCGACGACGGCAAGCAGTTCAAGGACGGCGTCGACACCTCCGACCCGAACTTCCCGGGTGCCGACTACCCCTACGTCTCGGCCAACGTCACCTATGCGGACTCCGGCCGCTACGTCCTGCCGCCGTTCACGATCGTCCGCCGCGAGGGCATCCCGGTCGGCATCATCGGCGTCACCACGACCGAGACGCCGGGCATCGTCGTCCCCGACGCGGTCGCGCCGTTCACGTTCGGCGACATCAGCGACGCCGTCAACAAGCAGGTCAGGGTCCTGCACCGGCTCGGCGTCCACACGATCGTCGTGCTCGCCCACGCGGGCGGCTTCCAGGATCCGGGCAAGCCCGTCGCCGGCGAGATCCTCGACGAGACCGCGCAGATGGACCCGGACGTCGACCTCGTCGTCGCCGGCCACACGCACAGCTTCCTGAACACCAAGGTCAACAACGCGCTGGTCGTCCAGGCCTACAAGTACGGCACCGCGTTCGACAAGGTCACGCTGACCGTGAACCGCAGGACGCGCGACGTCACCGCGTCCAAGGCCGACGTCGTCACGACCTACGACAAGGACGTGACGCCGCAGAGCGACCTCGCCACGCTCGTCCAGACGTTCAAGGACCGCATCGCGCCCGTCTCGTCGCGTCAGGTCGGCACGTCGGCCGCCGAGGCGACGCGGACGCAGAACGCCGCCGGCGAGAGCGCCCTCGGCGACCTGATCGCCGACGCCCAGGCCCACGAGGCCGGCTCGCAGCTCGCGCTGATGAACCCGGGCGGGATCCGCGCCGACCTCAAGGCGGGCCAGCTGACGTTCGGCGACCTGTTCGCGGTCCAGCCGTTCGACAACGGCCTCGTGAAGATGACCCTCACCGGCGCGCAGATCAAGGCGATCCTCGAGCAGCAGTTCCAGGCCGCCGGCGACAAGGTCCTCCAGATCTCCGGCATCAAGGAGACCTACGACCGCTCGCGGGCCGACGGAGACCGCGTCACGGCGCTCACGCTCGCCGACGGCACCGCGCTGGACCCCGCGGCGTCCTACTCCGTGGCGGCCAACAGCTTCCTGGCCACCGGCGGCGACGGCTTCACGGTCTTCGAGCAGGGCACGGGCGTGACGTCGCTGGGCACCGACATCGACGCGTTCGAGCACTACGTGGAGTCGCTGCCGCAGCCGTTCCCGATCCCGAACCCCTCGACCGAACAGCGCATCACCCGGACGGGCGGCTAGGTCGGACGCACCGCGATCTGGCTACGCTCTGGCCCATGGCTACCTGTCTGGTCACCGGCGGCGCCGGCTTCCTCGGCTCGCACCTGTGCGACGAGCTGCTGCGTCGGGGCAACCGCGTCATCTGCGTGGACAACCTCGAGACCGGCTCGCTGACCAACATCGAGCACATCCGCGTGCCTGAGTTCACGCTCCTGCACAAGGACATCGTGGAGCCGTACTTCGTCGACGAGCAGATCGACTTCGTCTACCACCTCGCGTCGCCGGCCTCGCCGATCGACTACCTGCGCCTGCCGCTGCAGACGCTGAAGGTCGGCTCGCACGGCACGCACCACTCGCTCGGCCTCGCCAAGGCGCACCGCGCCCGCTTCCTGATCGCGTCGACCTCCGAGGTCTACGGCGACCCGCAGGTCCACCCGCAGCCCGAGAGCTACTGGGGCCACGTCAACCCGATCGGCCCGCGCGGCGTCTACGACGAGGCCAAGCGCTACGCCGAGGCGCTGACGATGGCCTACCACCGCCAGCAGGGCGTGGACACGGCGATCATCCGCATCTTCAACACCTACGGCCCGCGCATGCGCCCCAACGACGGCCGCGCGATCCCGACGTTCATGCGCCAGGCGCTCACCGGCAAGCCGATCACGGTCTTCGGCGACGGCTCGCAGACCCGGTCGTTCACCTACGTCGACGACCTGATCGCGGGCATGATCAAGCTCGCCGAGTCCGGCTACCACGACCCCGTCAACGTCGGCAACCCCAACGAGTTCACGCTCCTGGAGCTGGCCGAGGCCGTCATCGACATCACCGGCTCGAGCTCGGAGATCGTCTACGAGGCGCTGCCCACCGACGACCCGAAGATCCGCCAGCCGAACATCGACCTGGCCAAGGAAGTCCTGGGCTGGGAGCCCACCGTGCAGCTGCGCGACGGCCTGCAGCGGACGCTCGACGAGTCGGGCGTCGACATGCTCGTCGGCGCCGCGCGGTAGCGTCTAGGGGCTGGCGGGCCTCCTGGCCCGCGGCGCTGAAACGCATCTCGCATGACGAACCCGAGACATCTGCCACCCTCGCCCGTTGAGGAACGCGAGATGCCAGATGTCAGCCCCGCGCACGGGAGGGTCGAGCTGGAGCCGCTGGATCTCCCCATGCCCGAGCGGGACATGCGCGCCAAGCGGCCGCCGTTCCTCAGCTTCCTGCTGCGCTGGTCGACGGTCAGGCGGGGCGCGCGGGTCATCTCGCTGCTCGCGCTGGACCTCGCAGCGATCGTCGGCGCGATCTTCACCGCGCTGTGCCTCAAGGCCGCTGCGCGCGACGCCTGGGACCCGAGCGTCTCGTGGGAGCAGGCCAAGGACTACGTGCCGTTCGCGTTCCTGGTCGCGTCGCTGCTGTTCGCGCGCTCGGGGCTGTACGCCGAGCGCGCGCAGCGCCCCGGGCTGACGCGGATCGTCGCGTCGCTGTTCCAGACGACGCTCGTGGCGCTGATCTTCGCCGTCGTCAACGGCGAGGACTTCTCCAGCTACTACATCTTCTACGGCACGCTGTTCTTCGGCGTCGCCTACGTCTCGACCGCGCGCTACGCCTACGAGCAGGTGACGGGCTGGCTGCTGCGCACCGCGGGCTACCAGCGGCGGGCGATCCTGGTCGGGACCGGCGAGCAGATCGAGGCGGTCGCGCACGCGCTGTCGGCCTCGGGCGGGCATTCGCCGGTCTCCGTCGTCGGGTTCATCTCGCTGACGCCGCGGCCCGACAACGGCCTGCGGTCGCTCGGGACGCTGGACGAGATCGGCGACATCGTCGGCGCCCAGCGCGTCGACGAGGTCATCATCGCCGACCCGGCGTTCCCGCAGCAGAAGGCGGTCGAGCTCGTCGACACCTGCCACCAGCGCGGGGTCGTGGTGCGGATCGCGCCGTCGACGATGGAGATCCTGATCCACCGCGCCGAGTTCGTGCCCGGCCAGTCGGTGCCGCTGTTCGAGCTCAAGCCGCCGGTCTTCGACGGCATCGACTTCGCGCTCAAGCGCACGTTCGACGTGACGGTTGCCACGGCGCTGCTGCTCGTGCTCAGCCCGGTGCTGATCGTCGCCGCCGCGGCCGTGCGGTTCACCTCGCGCGGGCCTGTCTTCTACAAGTCGTGGCGGCCCGGGATCGGCGGCGTGCCGTTCGCGTGCCTGAAGTTCCGGACGATGTACCACGACGCCGACCGGCGCCAGGCCGAGCTCGAGACCCAGAACGAGGCGTCGGGCGCGCTGTTCAAGATGCGCCACGACCCGCGCGTGACGAAGGTGGGCCGGATGATCCGGCCGATCTCGCTGGACGAGCTGCCGCAGCTGTTCAACGTGCTGCGCGGGGACATGTCGCTGGTCGGGCCGCGCCCGCTGCCGCAGCGCGACTTCGACCGGCTCGAGGAGTGGCACAAGAAGCGCTACCTCGTGCTGCCGGGCATCACGGGGCTGTGGCAGGTCTCGGGGCGCTCGGACCTGGACTTCGACGACCTGGTGCGCCTGGACTTCCTGTACCTGGAGCGCTGGTCGGTCTTCCTGGATCTGACGATCCTGGTCAAGACGGTCCCCGCGGTGTTCTCGCGCCGCGGCGCGTTCTAGCGCCCTGAGCGATTAGCTCGCCAGCGGGCCGTCGGGGTCGGGCGGCGCGAGCTTCAGCGCGGGGTGGGCGCGCAGCGGGGAGCCGGCGCCCCAGTAGATCAGGACGTCGACGTGCAGGCCCTTGCGCAGCGGCTTGATGCCCTTGGGTCCGATCTTCACCGAGATCACGGTGCCGCCGCGGTCCATCGCGCCCGAGCCGTGGCCGAGCCGGACGCCGTGCCGGGCGACGACGACGCTCGCGCTGATCTGGGCGGACGCCATCAGCTCGACGTCGACGGTGTGGGCCGCGCGATCGAGCGTCGCACTGCGGAAGGCGAGCGGCGGGGGTCCGGGCGGCGGCGGGCTGGGCGGCTGCTCGAAGAGCATCGCCCGACCGAAGCTACACCCTGCTCAGCAGTGCGTCACCCACGTAGCCGCCCGGCCGGACCCCAGGAGGGACCGCCCAGAGGCCGGAGCCGACGTGCTTGATGTACTCGTTGAGCGCGTCGTTGGCGCCGAGGTGGTTCTGGAGCGCGACGAACGCGGACGGCTCGCGCATGAAGGCGAGGAAGAACAGGCCGGCGTCGAGCTGGCCGAGGCGCTCCAGGCCGTCGGTGAAGGAGTAGCCGCGGCGCAGGATCTTGACGCCCTGGTTCGTGTCGGGGTGGGCGAGGCGGACGTGGCTGTCGGTCGGGAGCGTCGCCGGCTTCAGCGTCTGGAACTCGTCGGTGCCGCCGAGCGGCGCGCCGAGGACCTTCGTGCGGCCGATCGTCTGCTCCTGGTCCTTGAGCGACGCGCGGTCCCAGACCTCGATCAGCATCCGGATCCGGCGCGCGACGAGGTAGGAGCCGCCGGTCAGCCAGTCGGGCTCGCCGGGCTTGCCGCCGACCCAGACGTGCTGGGCCATGTCGGCGGTGTCCTCGAGCTTGATGTTCGCGGTGCCGTCCTTGAAGCCCATCAGGTTGCGCGGCGTCGCCTGCGCGCGCGAGGTGGTCGACGTGCGCCCGAAGCCGAGCTGGGACCAGCGCACGGTGACGAGGCCGCGGCCGAGCCGCGCGAGGTTGCGCACGGCGTGGAACGCGACCTGCGGATCGTTGGCGCAGGCCTGGACGCAGAGGTCGCCGCCGCTGCGGTCCTGGTCGAGCTCGTCGCCGGGGAGGTCGGGCAGCGGCGTCAGGGCCGCGGGCCGATGGCGCTCCAGGCCGAAGCGCTCGTCGAACAGCGCCGGGCCGAAGCCGAACGTGACCGTCAGGTTGGCGGGCGTGAGGTCCATCGCCTCGCCGGTGTCGTCCGGGGGCGCGAGCTGCGCGCCTGCCGGCCCGGCGCCGATCGGCTGCCCGCCGGCCATCGTCGCGGCCGCCTCGGTCCACTGCTTCATCAGGTCGCGGACGTCGCTGCCCTTGACGCCGGGCTCGACGTCGAACGCCGCGAAATGCAGGCGATCCTGCGCCGGCGTGGCGATGCCGGCCTGATGCTCTCCGTGGAACGGGACGATGTGCGTGGCGCCGGTCGGGCTGCCATCCCCATCACCCTCCTGCCCCGCGGCGAAGCCGACGCCGGCCGCAGCCGCGACCGCCGCTGCCGCGCTGCCGGAGGTGATGAGTGCACGTCGAGTGAGAGCCATAGTTAGGGTGACCGAACATGCTACCCGCTCCGCGCGTCCCGCTCGGCGCCGGCAGCGCGATCGCCCTCGGCCGCGGCGCGCGCCAGCGTGGCCGCCGGCGCTCACGCCCCGCTACGCCGGGCAGCCGACCTCGTGCGCCGGCGGGACGTCACGGGGCGCGCCGGGCGCGAGCCCGGGATCGGGGCGGGCTCGTCTCACGCGCCCCGCTCGTCGCGGTCGGCGCCGATGGCGCCGCCAACCCCTCCTCGCTGCCCGGCTCGCGGCCCGGGCCACCAACCGCGTCAACGGTGCCTAGGTGTCCTCTGCGGACACCGGAACACCGTTGACGCGCTAGTAGGCGGCGACGGCCAGCAGGTGCTCGTCGAACGCGGCGACCTTCTGGGTGTCCTCGTAGACGCGCTCGCGGACGACCCTGCCGAGCCGGGTGGTGAGCACGATCACCGAGCGGTTCTCATACACCTTGGTCCCGGCCGCGTCGCGGGCCCAGTCGTCGAAGAGCACCGCGATCCGCGTCGCCCACGGCGGTCCGGCGACGAAGACGTCGGTGATCTCGCCGCGCAGGCCGGCGGCGAGGAACCGGTTCAGGAAGCCCTCGATCTCCGCGCGGCCGCGGTAGACCGGCCCCCACGAGTGCTCGCCGGGGAACTCGAGCGTGGCGTCGTCGGCGTACATCGCCACGAGCGGCCCGGGGTTGCCGGCCATCAGCGCGGTGACGTTGCGGCGCAGCATGGCGCGCACCGCCGCGGCGTACAGCGGCCGGGCGAGGGTGGCGAAGGTGAGGAGGAGGAGAGGGCGTTTCATGGGTTCGCGGCTCCGATTAGGTAGATCGCTCTAACGAGGACGCTAGCTATCATCGGGCCCGATGTCGACCCCCACTCGTCAGCGCATCGTCGAGGCCGGCGCCGAGCTCGTGCGCCACAAGGGCTACGCCGGGACCGGCGTCAAGGAGATCGTGGCCGTCGCGCAGGCGCCCTTCGGCTCGCTCTACCACCACTTTCCCGGCGGCAAGGAGCAGCTCGGCGAGGAGGTCATCCGCTACGGCGGCGCCGAGTACGGCAAGTTGGGGCCCTTGATCTTCGACGCGGCACCCGACGTCGTCACCGGCGTCCGGATGTTCTTCGACGGCGCCGCGGACAACCTCGTCGAGAGCAACTGGACCGCTGGCTGCCCGATCGCGACCGTCGCGCTGGAGGTGGCCAACACCTCCGAGCCGCTGCGCCAGGCGACGGCCGAGGTGTTCACCTCCTGGATCGACGGCCTCGCGCCGCGGTTCGCCGCGGCGGGCCTGCCCGACGCCCGCGCGCGCGAGATCGCGATCACGTTCATCGCCGCTCTGGAGGGCGCCTTCGTCCTGTCCCAGTCCTGGCGCGACGCCGCACCGCTGCGCATCGCCGGCGCCACCGTGGCGCGCGAGCTGGAGGCGGCGCTGGCCTGACCGGCTAGCGTCGTGACGCTAGGTCGCCGCGCCGTCGTGGAGGCCGCGGCGGCGCTCTTCGGAGGACTGCGTGCCCGGCAGGCGCTGCAGGAGGAGGTCCTCGATGCGGTCCGCGTAGGCGTCGGCGCCGAAGCGCTGCGCCGCCGCCCGCGCAGCGGCGCCCATCGCCTCGCGGTGCTCCAGCACCTCGAGGACCGCGACGGCCAGGGCCGCCGTGTCGCCCGGCTCGACGAGCTTGCCGGTCACGCCGTCGTCGACCAGCTCCGGCAGCCCGTCGACGCGCGTCGCGACGACCGGCGTCCCGGCGGCCATGGCCTCGGCCACGACCGTCCCGAACGGCTCCTGCGTCGAGGGCAGCACGAGCACGTCGAGCTGGCCCAGGATCCCCGCCGCCTCGGCGACGCGGCCGACGTGGTCGACCTTCGAGGAGGCCCGGACGGCGGTCGCGTACGCGCTGTCCTCGTCCTCGTAGGGGTCGTCGCCGACGATCACGACGCGCACGTCGGGCCGCGCGGCCCGGATCGCCGGCGCCGCCTTCACGAGCTCCAGCGCGCCCTTGCGCGGCACCAGCCGCCCGACGAACCCGACCACGGGCGCCGCGGCGCCACCCGCGCTCGCGCGCGCCGGCCACGGCGCCTCCCGCGGCTCCGGATCCAGATCGACCGGGCAGCCGATCACGTAGACGTCGAGCGGATCGAGCCGGGCCCCGACGGCCTTGGAGTCCGCCAGCACGAGGTCGGCCCCGTGCCAATGGCGCGGCACGCGGTCGACGATGTCGTGCACGTGCAACACGGTGGTCTTGCCGCGCAGCGCCGGGAGCAGCCGCCCGGCGACCGTCCCGTTGAGGTACGTCACGTCGGCGTCGCGCGACAGCTTGCGCGCCCGCGGCCAGGACGCGACGGCGCGCGCGCCGGCCCCGTGCTCCAGCCCGCCGAGCTCCAGCGGCTCCCACGGCCAGCCGGTCGCCTCCAGCTCAGGCGCCGGCGTGCGCCCCGGAGACGTGAGCGCGATGTCCCACCCGCGCCGCTCCAGGCGGCGCAGCAGACGCAGCAGCCCGATCTCCGGACCTCCGGGTCGGTCGACCTGGCAGACGGCGAGCAGCCTCATCCCGAGCCGTCCTAGCGCGACTTCTTGCGCTTCTTGGCCTTGGCCTTGGCCTTGGCCTCGCGCTCGGCCTTCGCCGTGGCCTGGAGCGTGATGAGCCGCAGGGCCTTGAGGTAGTCGGCCTTGCCGGTCGGCGACTGCGGATCGAGGTAGAGCGCGGGGCCGAGCAGGCGCAGCGCGAGCTGCGGGTCGTTCTCCTGCTCCAGCGCGAACCCGGACAGGTACTCCCACGTCGACGGGTTGTTGGGCTGCAGGCGAACGGCCTCCACGAGCGCGTCGCGGGCCTGGTCGCGGTGCTGCGCGGTGCTCTCGACGAGCGCGCGCGTGAGCAGCGGGTCGATCGACAGCGGGTTGCGGTCCTCGGCGGTGTGCGTCGCCGCGAGCGCCTTGTTGTAGTCCTTGGCCGCGAGCGTCAGCGCCTCGTTCTGCGCGTGGACGGAGCCGAGCGGCAGCCACGCCGTCCAGGCGGCGAGCCCGCCGAGGGCGATGGCGCCCACCGCCACGGCGACGCGCACCGGCGACCGCGCGCCCTGCGCGATCCGCGCGCGAAGCATCCGCGGGTCGGCGGCCGGCTCCTCGAGCGGCCCGCGACCGGCCACCCAGCCCGCGGCGACCAGCGCGACCACGGCGGTGCCGGGCACGAACCAGGTCCAGTCGATGAACGAGTGCACGCCGAAGATCAGCACCGTGGTGGCGAGCGTCGCCATCGCGACGTGCTCGGGGCCGAAGGTCACCGGCGGGGCCACGCCGCGCGCCCCGGCCTCCGGCGGCGGACGCTGCAGCGCGCCGCGCGCGAACGCCGGCACCGGGATCCGCCAGCCGAGCGTCCGCGCGGTCGCGATCAGCCACGCGAGCAGCAGCGCGCCGCTGGCGAGCAGTCCGAGCGTGCCGAGGTCGGCCGCGGTCTGCACCGCGTAGCCGTGCGAGTGCTTCACGTCGAGCCGGTCGGTCCGGTAGCGCAGCCGCGCGGTCGCGTAGCCGCCGGCGCCGACGCCCTTGACGGCGTGGGCCTTGTAGATCTTGATCGACTCGTCCCAGTAGCGCGCGCGCACGCTGCCGACCGAGGTCAGCCGGCTCGGGTCGTTGAGGACGGTGGTCTTGTCGGTGGGGTCGGTCAGCGACTTCCAGCCGCTGGAGATCGTCCCGCCCAGGCCCTTGGAGGACATCGCCAGCGCGACGACCAGCGCGACCGGGACGAGCGCCAGCGCCACCAGGATGGTCGCGCCCGCGCGCTTGCGCGCCGGCTCCGAGGGCGCGCGCTGGGCGGCCGCGAAGCCGAAGGCGAGGCCCAGGGCGAGCAGCGCGACGGCCATCACGGCGACCGCGATGCCGAGCTCGTGCCCGGACGTCGCGCGCTGCCCGAGCGAGATGCCGTCCTTGGTCAGCGTGTCCTGGGAGAAGACCCAGCCGGCGACCGCCAGCGCGCCGAGCGCGCCGGTCGCCAGCACCGCGACGCCGCGCAGCCGCAGCGGCACGACCACGAACCAGAAGGCGACGCCGATCGCCACCGCCAGCAGCGAGCCGCGCGAGTACGCCAGCAGCACGGTCAGCAGCAGGATCCCCATGATGGGGTAGGCGAGCGCGTTGACGGCGGCGTGGCCTGAGCGGCGCGCGCCGAGCCACAGCGTCGGCGGGACGCCGAGGGCGGCGGTCAGGCCGACGGCGTTCCAGTAGCCGTAGGGCTCGCGCAGGCGCGCGTAGGTCCCAGAAGAGTGCAGCGCGCCCGGGAAGACCTTGGTCAGGATCGCCCAGACGCAGATGGCCGCCGCCGCGGCGCACAGCGCGCCGAGCATCGCGCTCCACCACGCGCCGACCGTCCGCGCGCCGGCGACGGCCGCGCCGAAGATCATCATGTAGGCGAAGGTGCGGTTGGCCTCCAGCCACGCGTCGGCCGGCTGGATCGCCCAGGTGATCGACAGCGCGGTCAGCGCGGCGAGCGCCGCGAAGCAGGCGATGGTGAACCCGCCCCACCAGCGACGGTCGCTGACCGCCAGCACGGCGAGCGCGGCGAAGACCGCGCCGACGACGTCGAGCGCCATCTCGACCTTCGTCGTCGGGCCCAGCGCGAGGCCGCCGCCGGCGCGGAGGCCCACGGCGGTCAGGGCGACGGCGAGCGCGACGCCGAACAGCGTCTCGCCCGCGGGCCGGCGCGACGCGCGGCGGCGCCGGGTCCCGCCTAGGATGCGTGCGTCAGGCGGTGCGGCGACTGAGGACAAGGCGTCGTGTCCCGAAGCCGGCGGCCCCGATGCCGGCGAGGATCAAGAGGGCCAGGACGGCGAGCAGGGGCGCGGGCAGATCGCTGACGCCGCTGGACTTCTGCCCGCCGAGCTCGCCCGGGTAGATCGGGCGGCCGTCGAGCTTGATCGGCGAGTCGCCCGCGGCGACGGCCTTCTGGAAGGCGGCCTTCTCGGCGTCGGTCGCGCTGGCGAGCGGATCGGTGCCGGCCGGCGCGGCCGTGGCGGTGTCGCCGTTGCCGGCGCTGCCGGCGGTCCCGCCGCCGGTGCCGCCGGTCGTGCCGCCGCCGGTGCCGCCGCCCGCGCCGCCGTTGGCGCCGCCGCCAGTGCCGCCGCCGTCACCGCCGAGCTGCTTGCGCTGGATCTGGCTGCGGCAGTCGGTGTACTCGTCGACGTCGGCCGGGAGGTGCGCGAGCGCGTCGGCGTAGGCCTTCTGCGAGTAGCTGCCGTCGATCTGCCCGTCGGTGCAGTCGTGGAAGATGTCCTTGCGCGTGTTCGCGGACGCAGCGGTCGGCAGCGCGACGCAGAGCGCGAGGAGGAGGGCGAGGGCTGTTGCGATCCGGAGACGGAGGCGCATGGCGCGACGCGGGCCTCCGTGGTGGCGGTGCTGATGCTGGAGTCCCTGCTGGGTGGACACGTTAGCGATCCCTTCCTTGGGCCGCGCCGACGCTCACCAGGGCTTCGGACACGCCGGCGGCCCACGCGGCGAACGTGAAGGCGGCGGCGTCGTCGCGCGCCTGGGTGCCGAGGCGCTCCAGGAGCGGCCGGTCGGCGCGCAGGCGGCGCAGCGCCGCGGCGAGCGCGGCCGCGTCCCCGGCGGCGACGACGAGGCCGTTGCGCTCGTGGCGCACGAGCTCGCCGGCGGCGGCGCCGACGGCGGTGGTGGCGATGACGGGCAGTCGTTGGTGCATGGCTTCGTTGGCGACCAGGCCCCACGGCTCGAGGAAGTCCCGGGTGGCGATGGCCGACATCACGAGGACGTCGGCGCCGGCGTAGAAGTTGCGCAGCTGGTCCGGTGGTCGTGCCCCGATCGGGGTGCCGTCACCCACCAGGGTCAGCTGCTCGGCGGGCGCCGAGAAGCCGGTCTCGCGCCAGGCGCGCTCGAGCTCCGGCAGACCCTTGTAGCGCGCGGCGCGGCCGACGTTGAGCGCGACGAACTCCGCGCCGGCCGGTCGCTGGGGGTCGCCGGCGGGCGCGGTCCAGAAGGTGGCGTCGACCGCCTGGGGCGCGATGTGCACGTTGCCGGCGCCGCGCTGGGCGACGAACGCGCTGACGTGCGACCCGTAGGTGATGACGGCGTCGGCGTTCTTGTACAGGAACCGGAGCAGGGGCGCGCCGGCCACGGTGAACGCGGGCGTGCGCGGGTGCGCCCAGAGGGCGGTCCACAGCAGGAACGGCGTCCTGGACCGCCGCGCGCCGAGGTACGCGGCCGGCAGCGCGGTGCGGCCCGCGGTCCCGGCGATCACCGCGCGGTAGCGGCCCGACGCGGCCAAGGTGTAGGCCTCGCGCTCGGCGATGTGGTCGTGCGGGATCGCGAGGTGCTCGACCGGACCCGTGGCGTGATGCGAGCGACCGCCGAACAGGGCAAGGTGGAGGCCTTGCTGTTCATGAAGGGCTTGGAACGCGCCGGCCCGGTCGGGCGCGACGAGGTTCGTGACGAGCAGGACCGGCCGTGGGTCGGCCGTCATCCCGCGAGGGCCTCCTCGTAGGCGCGGACGGTCGCCGCGCCGCAGGCGTCCCAGGTGAAGTGGGCGGCGACGGTCGCCTGCGCGGCCGCGCCGATGCGCGCGCCCCAGTCGCCGTCGAGCAGCGTGTCGATCGCGCCCGCCAGCGCCTCGGGGTCGCCGGGCGGGACGAGCCGCATGCCGTGGCCGAGCCGCGCGATGTCCTCTGGGCCGGGCTCGCCGCGCGACCCGATCGCGGGCAGGCCGGCGGCCATCGCCTCGACGTAGGCGACGCCGAACGCCTCGTCGGTCGAGGGCATGACGAAGACCGAGGCGTCGCGGCCGCGCTTGAGCGCCTCGTCGTGCGGGAGCGGGCCGGTGAACTCGACGCGGTCCTGGAGGTCGAGCTGGCGGGCGAGCAGCGCGAGGCTGTCGCGCTCCGGGCCGTCGCCGATCAGCCGGTAGCGCAGGTCGGGGCGGCGCTCGCGCAGGATCCACATCGCGCGCAGGACATCGGCCTGGCGCTTGCGGGCGATGAGCTGGCCGACGGTGACGAGCGTCGGGCGGGCGGGCGGCCTGCGCTCCATCGGGATGAGGTCGGTGCCCAGGTGCACCACCTTGGTCCGGCGCGCGCCGAGCTCGCGGCAGGCGCGCTCGATCCCGAACGAGTTGGCAAGCACGAGGCGCGCGGCCGAGAACGCGTGGCGGACGCGGGCGTTGCCGGCCGGCAGGCGGGCGGTGTGGAAGACGTCGCCGCCGTGCTCGGAGATGACGAGCGGCGTGCGGTCGCGCGTCCGGAGGACGGCGTCGGCCGACGGGACGGCGTAGTGGGCGTGGACCAGGTCGTAGGGGAACGTGCGGCGGATCCTGCGGAGCTCGAGCGCGAGGCCGGGCGCCGCGAACGCGCCCCAGTGCGGGTAGCTGCGGCCGCGCGGTGGCGAGACGAACTTGAGGTAGCGGACGTCGAGGCCGTCGAGCTCGACGCGGGCGGGCTGCGCGAGCGCGGCGCGCCAGGCGGCGCGGTCGCGCATGCGCGCGGCCGGCGCGATCGGACGGTGCAGGACGACGACGCGGACCTCGGCGCCGTGGTCGCGCGCGGCGAGCGCCTGGCGGTGGGCCCAGATCCCGAGCGCCGGCTCGGCGACGCGGGGGTAGAACTCGGCCACCACCAGGACCTTCACCGCTCACCGATCCTGTGCGCTTCGAGGGTCCGGACGGCGTCGCGCGTGACGTACGGGCGGCCGTCGAGGAAGCGGCGCGCCTCGGCGGCGGCGGTCTCGCGCGGGTAGCCCTCGGCGGCGGGGCGGATCGTGTGGCCGATCGGCGTGGCGTCGACGACGCCGATCCGCCAGCCGTGGTCGCGCGCGACCGCCGACCAGTGCGCGTCCAGGCCCCAGCCCATCTTGAGGTGCTCGGGGAACGGCAGGAGCGCGGCGGCGGCGCGGCGGTCGAACGCGGTGACCGGGCCGATCTCCACGAAGTTGGTCTCGCGCCAGTCGCTGCCGGCGCGGCGGCGGGTCACGTCCCACGCGGCGTGCGAGTGGCGGCGGTGGGCGGGCTGGGCGAGGCTGAGGTCGCCGGCCTCGGCGCAGGCGATGAACGTGTCGAGGAAGGCGCGCGGGAACGCGACGTCGTCGTCGGTGACGACGATCCAGTCGAAGGCGCCGACGTCGTGGTGGGCGAGGAGCGCGTCGAGGTTCTCGAACTTGCCGCGGCCGGGCGTGGCCGGCGCGGTGTCGACCGTGACGTCGTGGCGGGAGCGCAGCAGCTCGGCGCGGGTCGACGCCATCAGGTTGGGGACGTCGAGGCGCTCGAGGCCGACGACGAGCACCCGGCGGCGCGGGCCCCGCCGCGCGGCGGTCCGCAGGCGGCGCGCGCGGGCCGGGAGCTGGAGGACGTCGTGCAGCGCGTCGTGGGCGCGCAGGACGCGGCCGCGCTGGCCGGCGACGTAGCCGGAGCGGCCGCTGAGGAAGTCGTCGACGCCCGGGGTCGCGGGTGGCGGCGGGGGCGGCGCGAGGCGCTCGGCGAGCAGCGAGCGCAGGCGGCCGAGCGAATGGGCGGTGAGGATCGGGCCGTTGGCGCAGCGGAAGCGCGGGCCGTGGGCGAGGCAGCCGGCGAGGACGCGGAGCTCGTGCTCGGTCGACGGCGCGGTGTTCTTGGAGATGTCGAACCGGCGCGAGGCGCGGCCGCGGCGGTAGGCGGCGCGGGCGAGGTCGAAGAGGCGGGCGTCGTCGCCGGCCCGGCGGTGGTCCAGCGCGGCGCCGGCGATGTAGCGGATGCGCCCGCCGGACCGCTTCAGGCGCGCCTGCCACTCCTGCTCGTCGCCGTAGAGCTCGCGGGTCTCGTCGAACGGCCCGACCTGCCGCAGCGCCGCGCGCCGCACCGCCATGTTCGCGCCCCAGGCGTGCGGCGCGTCGCGGTCGGCGGTGCCGAGGTCGAGGTGCGTGATCGGCGGGTCCTCGCGCCCGCAGAAGCGCGGGTGGTGGTCCTCGAAGCGCGCGTGGATCGGGCCGGTGAGGACGCCGACGTCGTGCGGCAGCGTCGCGTCGGCGACCACGAGCGCGGCGAGCCAGCCGGGGCGGACCTCGACGTCGTCGTCGACGTAGACGAGCAGCGGCGCGTCCGTGCTGTCCGCGCCGGTGTTGCGCGCGGCGTTGAGCCCGCGGCCGCGGTCGTGCGCGACGTACCGGGCGCCGTGGCGCAGCGCCGCCTCGCGCGTCGCCGGCGTCGGCCCGTCGTCGACCACCAGCACATCGGCCCCGAGCGCCTCGGCCTGCGGCACGATCGACGCCAGCGCGACATCGAGGTACGCGGGACGCCCGGCGGTGGGCAGGATGACGGCGACGGGCGCGGGCACGGACGGATGGGACGTTAGTGATCGACCCACGAGTGGGCCCGTCCAGACCCACTAGGGTCGCCGCCAGTGATCCTGTTCCTGCACAACCGCTACCGCGTCTCCGGGGGTGAGGAGCGGGTCGTGGAGGACCTCGCCTGGCTCGTGCGGGAGCGGTTGGGCGAGGATGTCGAGGTGCTGGAGCGCGACAGCGCCGCGGTCGGCCGGGCGCGCGCCGCGCTGGGCCTGCTGCGCGGCGGCCTGGCGCCGGAGGAGGTCGGCGACGCGGTGGCGCGCGGCGGCGCGCGGATCGTGCACGCGCACAACCTGCACCCGACGCTCGGATGGCGCGCGCTGGCCGCGGCGCGGGCGGCGGGTGCGCGAACCGTGCTGCACCTGCACAACTACCGGTTGGTCTGCGCGGTCGGCACGTGCGTCAACCCGCGCGGCGAGGACTGCGTGCGGTGCCATGGGCGCGCGACGCTGCCGGGCGTGCGGCTGAACTGCCGCGGCTCGCGCGTCGAGGCGGCGACCTACGCGGCGGCGCTCGCCGCCCATCAGCGGCGAATGGTGGAGCAGGCCGACGCGATCGTCGTGCCGAGCGTGGCGGCGCGGGAGCGGCTCGTCGCGTTGGGCGCGCCCGCGCGGGTCGGCGAGGCGACGGTGCTGGGCCACGTCGTCCGGCGGTTCGCGGCGCAGCCGCCCGCGGCGCCGCGGCCACCGCGCGCGATCGTTACGTCGCGGCTGGCGCGCGAGAAGGGCGTCGACCTCGCGATCGCCGCCTGCGCGGCGGCAGCCCTGCCGCTGACGATCTGCGGCGACGGGCCGCTGGCGGGCGAGCTGCGCGCGCAGGCCGCCGCGCTCGGCGCCGACGTCGCCTTCGCCGGCCGCGTCGACGAGGACGCGCTGGCCCGGCTGCGCGCGGAGGCGACCGTCGCCCTCGTCCCCTCGCGCGCGCAGGAGACGTTCGGCCTCGCCGCGCTGGAGGCCATGGCCGCGGGCCTGCCCGTCGTCGCGACGCGCGTCGGCGCGCTGGCCGAGCTGGAGGGCGACGCGACGCTCGTCGCGCCCGAGGACGTCACGGCGCTGGCCTCCGCCGTCCTCGCCGCCTCGGGCGACCCCTCCGCCGGCGCCCGCGCGCTCGTGGCCGCCCGCCGCCGCGCCGCGCCCGATGTCGTCGCCCCGCGCCTCGCGGCGCTGTACGACGCCGTCGCCGCCGGCCCGCCGTCCGCCTAGCGCCCGGGCCAGCCCGCGCTGGCCCACGCCTGCGCGGGCCTGGGAGGTCCGCAGGGAGGCCGGCGCGATGGGTAGCCTGCGGCGCTTCATGCGTGCACTCGTCACCGGCGGCGCCGGCTTCATCGGATCCAACCTCGTCGACGCGCTCCTGGACCAGGGGGCGGAGGTCGACGTGGTCGACACCCTCGTCACGGGGCGGCGGAGCAACCTCGAGGCCGGGGCGTTCGACCGCGGCGCGCGGCTGCACGAGGTCGACATCACCGACGCCAAGACGCTGACCGAACTCGTCGGCGACGTCGCGCCCGACGTCATCTGGCACCTCGCGGCGCAGATCGACGTCCGCAGGTCGATCGAGGACCCGGCGTTCGACGCGTCGGTCAACGTCGTCGGGACGGTCAACGTCCTGGAGGCCGCGCGGGTCGCGGGCGTGGGGCGCGTGGTGAACACGTCGACCGGCGGCGCGATCTACGGCGACGCCGACGTGATCCCGTCGCCGGAGGGCACGACCCCGCTGCCTATGGCCGCCTACGGACAGTCGAAGTTCTGCGCCGAGCGCTACCTCGGCTGGTTCGGGCGCCTGTACGGCCAGTCCAACGTGACGCTGCGGCTCGGCAACGTGTTCGGCCCGCGTCAGGACCCGCTCGGCGAGGCCGGCGTGATCGCGATCTTCTGCGGCAAGCTGCGCGCGGGCGAGGCCCCGACGATCTACGGCAACGGCGAGCAGACGCGCGACTACGTGTACGTCGGCGACGTCGTGCGCGCCCAGCTCGCGGCCGGGCAGTCGTCGGTGACCGGCGAGATCAACGTCGGGACCGGGCGGGAGACCACCGTGCTCGACATCGTCGAGGTCATGAAGGAGCTGGACCCCGACGCGGTCGCGCGCGGCTTCGAGCCGGTGTTCGCCGAGGCGCGGCTGGGCGAGATCGAGCGGTCCTGCCTGGACGTGTCGCGCGCCCGGGACGAGCTCGGGTTCGTCGCGGAGATCGGGTTGCGCGAAGGCATGCGCGCGACGCTGGACGCGACGCCGTAACCCTCGGCGACGCGGGTGCGTTGGGTAAGTGCCATGCGGATCCACTCCCTCACTCCCCTCGCTCCCCTCGCCCTCGTCGCCGCCGCCGCGGCGGCCCTGCCCGTCGCGGCCCAGGCCGCCACGCCCAACCCGCCGCCCAACGGCCGCCCGCACAGCCGCGTCGTCACCTACGACCGCGGCGAGGTGCGCGTGCTGACGCTCCAGGCGGCCACCAAGCGCGTCAACGGCCGGCTGAGCGTGGCCGCCACCGTGCGGCTGCGCAACCTGACCGACGCGCCCCTGACGCGCTACGTGCGCGCCGGGCGCTGCATGAGCGGCAGCGGCGTCCTCCCTGACTGCAAGGCCGACGCGCTGTTCTCGGTTCGCCTGGGCGCGGGCGAGACGCAGACGGTCCACCGGACCATCACGCTGCGCCAGCCGCCGCCCGGCGTCGACGCGATCGAGCTGGCGGTCCAGCGGACCCGGACGCGTCCGGTCCTGTTCTTCCGCACCGACGGCGAGCTGCTGCTGAAGGGCAACGCCTGGCGCGGCGCGGGCGCCGGCAAGACGTTCGGCGTCGCGTTCCCGGCGCAGGACGACCGCGCCAAGCGGCTGAGCTTCGACGTGCCGGCGACATCGCCGAGCAATGCCTACGTCGACGTGGTCTGGACCGGCACCGCCGCGCCTGGCGCGGCGACGACGATCGCCAAGTGCGACGGCACGGCCTGCGCGACGCCGGTCCCGTTCGGCCCGGCCCGCTCGCGCAGCGGCGGGCAGAAGTTCGGCGACCGCTTCGACCTGGACATCGATGGCCACACCGCGCTGTCGCTGGCCGCGGCCGACACGGACGGCACGCCGCTGGTCACGGCGGCGCTGCCCTGGCCGACGCGGCCGTCCTGAGCACCAGACTCGGTCTGGCCCGCCACGCGCGCGGGCCAGGCCGGTCGCTCAGGCGACGCCGGCGGGAGCCTTCGGCGTCCCGTTGACGGCGGTCGGCTCCGGCGGCGCGTCGCTGTGGCCGGAGCGCTTCTTGGCGACGACGGCGGCGGTGCCGACGGCGGCGGCGGGCACGGCGACCTTCGCGGCCTTCTTGCCCGCGACCCACGCGACGCGGGCCTTCACGAACGTCCAGGCGGCGGAGCCGGCCTTGCCGGCGGCGCTCGCCGCGCGCTGGGACTTGGTCTTGCGACGACGGATGGTGAGAGAAGCCATGTCCGTTGCGCTACCCGGCCCACAGCCTCACAAACGACTTCAGGAGGCGGCGAGGACCCCGCGCAGCCAGTCAGCCGTCTGACGAACGCCCTCGCGGACGCCGATCTGGGCCTTCCACCCCAACAACCGGTCCGCCTTCTCCACGGACGGCCAGCGCCGCACCACGTCGACCGGGTAGGTCGGCAGGTGCTCCAGGGCGAACGCCTCCGGGTCCCGGCCGCACTCCTCCCAGATGACCTGGGCGATCTCGGCCACGGTCATCTCGTCGCCGGCGGAGATGTTGAAGTCCTCGTGCAGCCCGGCCTCGGACGCCATCGACACCACGATCCCGTCCGCGATGTCGTCGATGTGCGTCAGCGTCCGCGTCTGCGTCCCGTCGCCGAAGATCGGCAGCGGCGCGCCCTCGGGCAGGGCCAGGCACTTCTTGATGACGTCGGGGACCATGTGCGCGATCCCCGGCTCGTCCTCGGGCATCTCGCCCGGCCCGTAGGCGTTGAACGGACGGCAGATGGTGTAGGGGAACCCGTGCTCCTCGTGCGCGGCCTTCACGTACACCTCGCCGGTCAGCTTGGAGAAGCCGTAGGCGCTGGCCGGGATCGGCGTGTCGAGGATGTGCGCCTCGGTCGTCGGGTACTCGGTCGCGCGCTCGAAGACCATCGAGGACGACACGTACACGAACCGCTCCACGTCGTGGTCGAGCGCCGCGCGCACGACGCCGTTGTACAGGGCGTTGTTCACCTCGGTCAGCGTGTGGGGCAGCTTGTGGAAGTTGCCGATCCCGCCGACGATCGCGGCGAGGTGGATGACGTGCGTGCAGCCCTGCGTGGCCTTCCGCGCCTCGTCCAGCACGCGCAGGTCGCCCTGGTGGATCTCGCAGCCCTCGCGCATCCACTGCGGCGCCTCGCGCTGGTCGCTGACGCGTACCTCGAAGCGCGGGTCGCTCAGGAGGCGGCGGACGACCGCCGCGCCGATGGTGCCGGCGCCGCCGGTGACGAGTACGCGATTCATGCGATCCGGCACGCTAGCGCGACGTGAGGCCCGCGAGCAGCGCGACCTCGTCCGCGTGCGCGAACACCTGCGCCGCGCCCCAGCAGTTCCACGGGTCGACGACCAGCGCCTCGTGCCGGGCGCCCTCCACGATCGCCCGCAGCGCCTCCGGCGTGCAGAACTCGTGGTGGTTGGTCGCGACGACCACGGCGTCGGCGTCGAGCACCGCGTCCTGCAGCGACGACGTCGGCGTCGGGACGTGCGGGTCGTGGATCGCGACGTCGGCGAGCTCGCGCTCGAGCAGCCGGACGAGCTTGTGCGACAGCGAGTCGCGCTCGTCGTCGGTGTCGCTCTTGAACGCCAGGCCGAGCACCGCGATCTTGCGGCCGTCCAGCGACCCCAGCCGGCGCTTGAGCCCCTGGACCAGGAACAGCGGCACGCTCTCGTTGACCCGCGACACCGCCAGCAGCATTCCCGGCGCGTTGGAGCGCTCCTCGGAGAACGCGAAGTCCTTGCGCAGGCACGTCCCCGCGGTGAAGCCGGGGAGCTTCATGCCGCCGCGCGGGTAGTCGCGGTTGATCAGGTCCACCACCTCGAAGACGTTCGCGCCGTACTGCTCGCAGTCCATCATCATCAGGTTGGGGAGCGCGAAGTTCGCGTACCGCAGGATGTTGGTCCAGATCTTGGCCAGCTCGGCCTGGACCGGCGTGGTCTGGACGATCGGCGCGCCGAGGCGCTCGAACAGCTCCGCTGCGACCTCGCCGGACCGGGCGCCGACGCCGCCGACGATGCACGGCAGCGTGGAGATCTCCTCGAAGAACCGGGCCGACGCGATGCGCTCCGGCACGTGCGCGACGAAGACGTCCTCACCGATGACGAAGCCACGGTGCTTGGCCAGGTAGCCGGCGACGAACTCCGTCGTGTCCGGCGCGATCGTCGAGCGCAGGTGGATCGCGTGGCCGGGCCGCAGGTGGGGCAGCAGGTCGTCGAGCACGGCGCGGATCTGGCGCAGGTCGATCTCGATGTGCGACATCGCCGGCGTGCCGAGCGTCAGAACGATGTGCGTCGCGGGCGCGGCGTCCTCGGCGCGCTCGCCGAGCGTCAGCCGGTCGGCCGCGCGGACGCGGTCCAGGACCGCCTGCGCGCCCGGCTCGTCGAACGGCATGCGGCCGGCGCGCAGCGCGTCGGTCCGCGCCGGGTCGTTGTCGACGCCGATGACGTCCAATCCGGCGTCGGCGAACGCGAGGGCGAGGGGCAGGCCCACACGGCCCAGCCCGATGACGGCGACGTCGCGCGACGCTCGCCCAGAGGGCGAGGTCCCGCTGCTGAAGGCAGCGCTCATGTTGGCCCGGAGGCTAGCGGGACGTCTCGCCGGCACGCTTGAGCGCGCGGCGATGGCGCGCGTACTGGCGCGCGAACCCGAGCACGAAGCGCGGGTTGTACGTGAGGTAGCGCTTCCACAGGCGGCGCGGCTCCTTCGACAGGCGGAAGAGCCATTCCAGGCCGGCCGACTGCATCCAGGCCGGAGCCTGCGGGATCAGGCCCGCGTGGAAGTCGAACGCGGCGCCGACGCCCACCAGCACGGGCGCGTCGAGGCGCTCGCGCAGCGACGCCATGAACTTCTCCTGCTTCGGCACGCCGATCCCGACCCACACCACGTCCGGCCTGGCGTGGTTGATCTCGGCCACGACGGCGTCGACCTCCTCGTCGCTCAGCGGCCGGAAGGGCGGCGCGTAGCCGCCGACGATCTGCAGGCCGGCGAAGCGCGTGCGCAGGTTCAGCGCCAGCTGGACGAGCGCGCCCTGGTTGCGGCCGCCGTAGAGGAACATCCGCGCGCCGGTGCCGGCGCTGCGCTCGCAGAACTTGGCCATCAGGTCGGGCCCGTAGACGCGGTGCGTCAGGTCGTGGCCCAGGGCGTTCATCGCCCAGACGACCGGCTGGCCGTCCGGGACCACCAGCGAAGCGCCCGTGACGGCGGCGCGCAGATCCGGGTCGTCCTGGGTGGCGACGACCGTGTGGGTCGCCGCGACGCAGACGTAGCCCTTGCCGCGCTGCGCGATCGTCGCGTCCATCCAGTCCATCGTGCGCTCGTAGTCGGTGAGCGCGAGCGGCACGCCGAGGACGTTGACGGTCGGTGGCGGCACGGCGGCGTCGTCGACCGCGGTCGCGGAGCTCGTGCCGCGTGCGTCGTCGATGGGTGCGGGAGTCGAGAAGGGCATGCGATGGCTACAACGGTCCTACGCTGACAAGGTTCCGTCCTTGCCTAGGACATCCGTCCAGTTCCCTGGGGCGTCCTGACCGTAACCCGGGCGCCGGTCGGCTTGACATAGGCTGCCCGACAGGTGCGGCGGTCCGAATCAGTGTGGCACACCTCATGAGCGCTCGCCGGGCGCTCGTCACCGGCGTGTCCGGCCAGGACGGCTCATATCTGGTCGAGCTGCTGGTCGCCAAGGGCTACGACGTCACCGGGGTGGTCCGGGATCCGGACGATCGGCCGCTGCCCCGTCTGAGCGGCGTCCGCGACCGCATCTCGCTGCTGCACGGCGACCTCGACGCGCCCGACACGCTGCGCGACGCGGTCAGCGCGTCGCGGCCCCACGAGATCTACCACCTGGCCGCGCCGACGTTCGTGCCGACCTCCTGGGACGACCCCGCGCAGCCGATGGCCCAGATCGCCGGCGCGACCGGGACGCTCCTCAGCGCCGCGCGGCACGTCGACCCGAAGACGCGGATCTTCGTCGCCACGTCGAGCGAGATCTTCGGCGACGCCGGCGAGTCGCCCCAGCGCGAGTCCTCGCCGAAGCGGCCGCGCTCGCCCTACGGGGTCGCCAAGCTCGCCGCCCACCAGCTCGTCGGCGCGCTGCGCGAGCGCTTCGACCTCTACGCGGTCTCGGGCATCCTCTACAACCACGAGTCGCCCCGCCGGCCGTCGCACTTCCTGCCGCGCAAGGTGACGCGCGGCGCCGCGGCGATCGCGCTCGGCCTCCAGGACGAGCTCGTGCTCGGCGACCTCGCCGCCGTGCGCGACTGGTCCCACGCCGAGGACGTGATGCGCGGCGCCTGGCTCGCGCTCCAGGCCGAGCAGGCCGCCGACTACGTCTTCGCGTCGGGCGTCGGCCACACGGTCGGCGGCCTCGTCGAGGCGGCGTTCGCCGCCGCCGGGATCTCGTCCGAGGGCCGGGTCCGCGTGGACCCGGAGCTCGTCCGCCCGCCGGAGGGCACGCCGCCGATCGGCGACCCGACGCGCGCCCGCACCGTGCTCGGCTGGAAGCCCGAGCACGGGTTCGGCGCGACCATCGCGGAGATGGTGGCGACCGATCTCGCCGAGCTGCGCGCCGGCGAGACGCCCTAGCCGGCGCCACCCGCGCGCCTAGGGCTTCAGCAGCTCCAGGTCGGCGCGCGTCATCAGGCGGATGAGCTCCTCGAAGCTCGTCTCCGGCTCCCAGCCCAGGTCGGCCTTCGCCTTGGCCGGCGAGCCGATCAGCTGGTCGACCTCGGCCGGGCGCAGGAACGCCGGGTCGATGTGGACGTGCTTCTCCCAGTCGCTGAGGCCGGCCTCGTCGAACGCGATCTGCACGCACTCGCGGACCGTGTGCGTCCGGCCGGTCGCGATGACGTAGTCGTCGGCCTTGTCCTGCTGGAGCATCGCCCACATCGCGATGACGTAGTCCTTGGCGTAGCCCCAGTCGCGCTCGGCGTCGAGGTTGCCCAGCGAGATCTTGTCCGCCTTGCCGTGCTTGATCGCCGCGGCGTGCCAGGTGATCTTGCGGGTGACGAACTCCAGGCCGCGGCGGGGCGACTCGTGGTTGAAGAGGATCCCCGACGTCGCGTGCAGGTCGTAGGACTCGCGGTAGTTCACCGTGATGAAGTGGCCGTAGGCCTTGGCCACGCCGTAGGGCGAGCGCGGGTAGAACGGCGTGCTCTCGGTCTGCGGGACCTCGAGGACCTTGCCGAACATCTCCGAGGACGACGCCTGGTAGAAGCGCGCGTCGGGGCAGACCTCGCGCATCGCCTCGAGGATCCGCGTGACGCCCACGCCGGTGAACTCCGCGGTGAGCGTCGGCTGGATCCACGACACGGCGACGAAGCTCATCGCGGCGAGGTTGTAGATCTCGTCCGGCGCCGAGTTGCGCAGCGCGTCGGTCAGCGAGCGGTGGTCGAGCAAGTCGCCCTGGTGCAGGGTGATCCGCTCGCGCAGGTGCTCGATGCGGTCGAACTTCTCGGTCGAGGCACGGCGCACCATTCCGTGGACCTCGTAGCCCTTCTCGAGCAGCAGCTCGGCGAGGTATGAGCCGTCCTGACCAGTGATGCCGGTGATGAGCGCGCGACGTGGAGCCATAGCGGCAGGAGCCTAGCGAGGCTCCTGACAGCGGCGTCGGGTCGTAGGCTCACCCGCGATGACGGCGCCCGCCGAGAACGTGGACGTGCTCGACACGCCCGAGGCCGGGGCGCTCGTCGTGCGCGGGGGCGCCGTGCGGGTGGTCGGGTTCGCGCTCGGGACGCTGCTGTCGCTGGCCGGGGTCGTCGCGGTGACACGACATCTGGGCGTCGTCGACTACGGGCGCTACCAGTCGGTCACGGCGCTCGTGGCGATCGTGGCCGCGATCGGCGACCTCGGGCTCGGGACGCTCGCGCTGCGCGAGTACGCGCAGGCGCCGGACGGGGCCGCGCGCGTCCGCGGGCTGGAGGCGCTGCTCGGGCTGCGCGTCGCGCTGGCCCTCGCGGGCGTCGGCGTGGCGGCCGCCGCGGCGGCGCTGCTCGGCTACGACGCGACGATGGTCGCGGGCGCCGCGCTGGCCGCCGGCGCGGGCGTCCTGCTCGCCGGCCAGCAGACCGCGACGGTCCCCCTGCAGACCGCGCTGCGGATCGGGACCGTGACGGCGCTGGACGTCGCGCGCCAGGCGCTGACGACCGCGTTGATGGTGGCGTTGGTCGCCGCCGGCGCGGGGCTGCTGGGGTTCCTGGCGATCCCGGTGCCGGTCGCCGTCGCGCTGGTGATCGCGACCGTCATCGTCCTCGGCCGCCGCGCCGTGCCGCGCCCGGTCGTCGACCGCGACGCCTGGCCGCGCCTGCTGCGCGAGGCCGTGCTCGTCGGCCTGGCCACCGCGTCGGGCGTCTTGTACCTGTACACGTCGCTGATCGTGTGCGAGCTGGTCGCGACGCCCGACGAGACCGGCGCGTTCTCGGCGTCGTTCCGAGTGATCGTGATCGTCGCGGCCGTGCCGGCGCTGCTCGGCACGAGCGCGTTCCCGCTCCTTGCCCGGACCGCGGGGGCGGCGCCCGAGCGCTTCGGCCGCGCGGTGAGCGGCCTGATCGAGGGCTCGGTCCTGCTCGGCGGCGTCGCGGCGATCGGGGCGATCCTCGGCGCGCCGGCGATCATCGCGGTCATCGCGGGCCCGGACTTCGACGCGTCGATCGCCCCGCTGCGGATCCAGGGCGCGGCGCTGGGCCTGACGTTCGCGATCTCCGGCCTCGGCTTCGCCCTGCTGGCGCGCCACCGCCAGCGCGTCCTGCTGCTCTGCAACCTGCTGGCCTTCGTCGTGATCGCCGTCGCCGTCGCGCTGCTGGCCGCCGCCCACGGGGAGCGCGGCGCCGCGCTGGGCGCCGTGATCGGCGAGGCGACGCTGTGCGCGGCCTACGCGATCGCGCTGTCCCGCGAGGTCGGCATCCGCCCCGCGCGCGTGCCCCGGATCGTGCTCGCCCTGGCCGGCGCGCTGGCGGCGGGCGCGCTCGTCCCGGTGCCGGCCGTGCCGAAGACGGCGATCGGCCTGCTGGTCTACGCGGGGCTGGCGTGGGCGCTGAAGGCGATCCCGCCGGGGCTCAGGGCGCTGATCCGGTAGGGCGAGTTGGAGCGACCCGCGCGAGGCGTAGAGGGTCACTTCGTCGAAGAGAGCGCGGCCTCGGCGGCGAGGTCCGACGTGCGGCCGAGCGCCGCGTGGTCTGACCAGATCAACCCGGTGGTCTTCGTCGACCACTCCCTCCACCGGCCGCCCGGTAGGCGCGTGGTCACGCTCAACGTCACCTGCCAGCCGTGGCTGAAGCGCCGCGATCGTCCCGGCCCCTGAACGCTGGCTTGTGCGTCGCGGCGGGGGTGGTAGCTATCGTGCGTGGGCGAGCAAGCGCGGAACCTCTGGTTCGCGCGCCCGTTCGTACCTCTGATGAGCAAGCTCCTGGCCATCGTCCCGGCGTACAACGAGGCCGACGCGATCGCGTCGACCGTCGCCGACCTGCGCGCCAACGCGCCGGGCTGGGACGTCGTCGTGGTCGACGACGGGTCGACCGACGCGACCGCGCGGCATGCGACGGCTGCGGGCGCCGACGTGCTGCGGATGCCGTTCAACCTCGGCATCGGCGGGGCCGTCCAGGCGGGCTACCTGTACGCCAAGGAGGGTGGCTATGACTTCGCCGTCCAGGTCGACGGCGACGGCCAGCACGACGCGGCGCAGATCGACGACCTGCTGCGCCACCTCCACGTCCATCAGGGCGAGGTCAACATGGTCACCGGCTCGCGCTTCCTGGTCGGCGACGAGGAGCACGGCTACAAGTCGTCCGCGTCGCGCCGTCTGGGCATCAAGATCTTCGGCTTCATCCTCTCGCGCGTCACCAAGCGCACGGTCACGGACCCGACGTCGGGCTTCCGGATGTGCGACCGCCGCGCGATCGAGCTGTTCGCCAACGACTACCCGCACGACTACCCCGAGGTCGAGGCGGTGCTCATGGTCCATGCGCACCGGCTCGCGTCGGCCGAGATCCCGGTCACGATGCGCGAGCGCCAGGGCGGCGTCTCGTCGATCAACGCGTCGCGCTCGATCTTCTACATGACCAAGGTGCTGCTGGCGATCTTCGTCGGCCTCCTGCGCGCGCGGCCGGTGGTCGACGTCGGGGACCCGGCGGCGGTGACCGCGCAGCGCGGCGTCTGAGCGGACCGTGCAGACGCGCCTCCAGATCATCTCGGTGCTCGTCTCGGGCGGGCTGTTCCTGTTCGTCTTCGAGCTCGTGCGCCGCAAGCGCCTGCTCGAGCGCTACGCCCTGCTGTGGCTGTTCGCCGCCGCGGTGCTCCTCGCGCTCTCGGTCTGGGGCGACCTGCTCAACCGGATCTCGACGGCGGTCGGCGTCCAGTACGGGCCGGCGGCGCTGTTCGCGGTCGCGCTCGGCTTCGTCGTCGTGCTGATGCTGCACTTCTCGCTGGTCATCTCGAAGCTGACCGACCAGAACAAGATCCTGGCCCAGCGCGTCGCGCTGCTGGAGCGGCGGATGACCCGCGCGATCGGCGAGAGCGACGAGGACGACGAGCCCGCGCAGTCGGGCTCCGACCTGACCGCCTCGCGGTGAGCCCGACGCTCGGGGTCATCGTCGTCGCGTACGGCAGCGCGGACGACCTGCCGGCCACGCTCGGGGCGCTGGCGCCGCAGCTGGGCGCGGGCGATCAGGTCGTCGTCGTCGACAACGCGTCGCCGGACGACAGCGCGCGCGTGGCCCGTGAGGTGCTGCCGGACGCGATCGTCATCGAGACCGGCGTCAACGGCGGCTTCGCCGGCGGGACCATGGTCGGCGCGCGTGCCGTGGCCGGCTGCGACCTGCTGCTGTTCCTCAACCCCGACGCCGTCCCGACCGCCGGCTGCCTCGACGCGCTGCGCGCGGCGGCCGGGGAGCACCCGACGTGGGGCGCGTGGCAGGCGCTCGTGGCGCTGCCCGGCGGCCAGGAGGTCAACACGGCCGGCAACCTGGTGCACTTCCTCGGCTTCGGCTGGGCGGGCGGCCACGGGACGGCGACGGCGACGCTCGATCCGGCGCCGCGCGCGGTCGGGTTCGCGTCCGGCGCGGCGCTGGTCGTCCGCCGCGAGGCGTGGGAGCGGACCGGCGGCTTCTTCGAGCGCTACTTCATGTACGGCGAGGACCTGGACCTCGGCCTGCGGCTGCGGCTCGCGGGCTGGGAGAGCGGCGTCGTACCCGCCGCGCGCGTCGACCACGACTACGAGTTCGCCAAGGGCGACTACAAGTGGTTCCACCTGGAGCGCAACCGCTGGTGGACGTTGACGGGCGACTACCCGACGCGGTTGTTGGTGTTGTTGGCGCCGGCCCTGCTGGCCTTCGAGCTGGCCCTGCTGCCCGTCGCCGCGCGCGACGGCTGGCTGAAGGCCAAGCTGCGCGCGCAGTGGGCGGGGCTGCGCGAGCTGCCGGCGATGCGCCGCCGGCGACGGCAGGTGCAGGCCACGGCGCGCGTCGACGCGCGGACGTTCGCGGCGGGCCTGACCGCGTCGCTGGACTCGCCGTTCCTGGCGACCGCGCACGCGATCCCGGGCGCCGAGTGGCTCGTCGGCTCCTACTGGCGGCTCGTCCTCGCGCTGCTGTGAGGATCGGCTGGGACCTGCTGTTCCTGCGCCCCGGCCAGACCGGCGGCCGGGAGGCCTACGCCCGGGAGCTGGCGCGGGCGCTGCGCGTGGCGCGACCGGACCTGGAGCTCGTCGGCTTGGTCGGCGCCGACGCCGCGGGCGACGGGTGGTGGCGCGAGCTGCTGGACCGCGTCGTCGTGCTGCCGTGGGTGACCGCGGGGTCGAGCGCGCGCTGGGCCGCCGGCGAGGCGGTCGGGATCGCGGGGGCCGGGCGGCGCGCGCGGGTCGACGTCCTGCACGGCGTCGGGAACTTCGGCGCGCTCGGCGGGCCGTTCGCGCGGGTCCTCACCGTCCACGACGTCCTGTTCAAGCGCCGGCCCGAGCTCGTGCCGCCGCTGATGCGCGTCGGGACCAACGCGCTGATGACGCCGGCCGCGCGGCGCGCGCACCGCGTCATCGCCGACTCGCACGCGACGGCGACCGACGTGGTGGAGCTGCTCGGCGTGCGGTCCGAGCGCGTCGAGGTGATCCCGCTCGCGCTCGGCATGCTGCCGTCGGCAGGGGCCGACGCGGGGCGGGCGCGCGCCGCGGTTGGCGCGGCCGGCCGGCCGATCGTGCTCTGCGTCGCCGGCGACTTCCAGCACAAGAACCTGCCGGCGCTGCTCGACGTCTGGGGCGCGCTCCCCGGCGACGACCGACCGTTGTTGGTGTACGTGGGTCCGGGCACGGACGCCGGTGCGCTGCCCGCGCGCGTGCGCGCCGCCGGGCTGGACGACGACGTCCGCGTCCTGGGCGCCGTGCCGCGCGAGCTGCTCGAGGACCTCTATGCGGCCGCCGGCGCGCTCGCGCTGCCGACGCGCTTCGAGGGCTTCGGCCTGCCGGTGCTCGAAGCGATGGCGCGCGGCGTCCCGGTCGTCTGCTCCGACCTGCCGGTGCTGCGCGAGATCGGCGCCGACCAGGCGCTGTATGTCGATCCGGACGACGCGCCGGCGTTCGCGGCCGCGATCGGGCGCGCGCTCTCCGGCGCGATCGACCCCGCCGCCGCGCGCGCCCAGGCCGCGACGTTCACGTGGGAGCAGACCGCCGCGCGGACCGCGGCGGTCTACGACGCGGTCAGCCCGCGGTCGCGAGCACGTTCCACTGCAGCGCGATGAACTCGCTGAGGTGGCCGCGCGTCGCGCGGTCGACCGGCGCGTCGCGGCCGCGGAACGGGTTGGGGCGCGAGGCGGTGATGCGCCAGCCGCCGTCGGTCACGGCGGCTTCGATGTCGCGCCGCGTGAACCAGCGCAGATGCGTCGCGTCCCGATGGCCGAACTCCGTGTAGCCGAACGTGCCGCGGAAGAGCAGGTCGCGCACCAGGCCGAGGTGGCGGGCGTTGGGGACCGAGACGTGTAGGCGCGCGCCCGGCGCGGCGCGCTGGCGCAGCAGGCCGAGGATCAGCGCCGGGTCGGCGAGGTGCTCGAGCACGTCGTAGCAGAGGATCGTGTCGAACTCGGCGGGCAGGTCGTCGCCGGTCAGCGCGACCTCGACCGGAGCGACGACGACGTCGTCGTAGGCCTCCGCGGCGACCGCGGCGGCGTCGGGGAAGATCTCGACGCCGTGCACCGACGTCGCGCCCTCGGCCAGCAGGACGCGGCCGACGGCGCCCTCGCCGCAGCCGATGTCCAGCGCGCGGCCGATCGGTCGCGGCAGCAGCGCGACGAGGTCGTCACGACCTGCGCCGTAGTAGCCCGGGGGCTTGACGTCGAGGGTCACAGCGGCAGTCTAGGCACGCGGCCCGAGTCGCCGCGTGACGCCGTCGCGCACGCCGGTGAGGACCGCCGCGATGCCGGCCGACGGGCGCTGGACCTTCACGGCGCGCAGGCCGAAGGTCGCGGCGATCGCCATCCGCCGCGCCGCGGTGCCGACCAGCCCGAGAGGCAGGTGGCGCTCGCAGACGACGACGGTGTTGCGCGCCCCGTAGTAGAGGGCGTGCGTCGAGCTGGCGTGCCCGCCGGTCGACGCCGCCAGCGCGTGCGTCGCCCGGGCGCCGGCGACGAACCGGCACGCGAACCCCGCCTCGCGGATGCGCAGGCACCAGTCGACGTCCTCGACGTAGGCGAAGAGGTCGTGGTCGAGCGTGCCGACGGCGTCGATCGCCTTGCGCGAGACGGCCATCAGCGCGCCGACGGCCCGGTCGGCCGGGGCGTCGACCGACCACTCCGGGCCGTCGGGCAGCCCGTAGCCGTTCGGGCGGCCCGAGTAGCCGGTGCGCAGACCCAGGCGTTGACCGGCCCACTGGACGCGTCCGTCCTCGAACAGGAGCTTGCCGCCCAGGACGCCGGCGTCGGGGTGGGCGACGGTCGCCGCCTGGAAGGCGCGCAGCACGTCGCGCTCCGGCTGCGCGTCGTTGTTGAGCAGGACGACCCACTCGGCGCCGTCGGCGAGCGCGCGGTCGATGGCGGCGTTGTTGCCGCCGCTGTAGCCGAGGTTGGAGCCGTTCTCGATGAGCACCGCGGAGGTCTCCGCGGCGCGGATCGCCGCGACGCTGCCGTCGGTCGAGCCGTTGTCGGCGACGTAGACGGTGTGGTCGCCCTCGACGGCCGCCAGCGCGGTCAGGCAGCGCAGCGTGTCGTCACGGCCGTTCCAGTTGAGGACGACGAAGGCCCAGGTCATGCGCCGACCAGGATGGTGGTGAAGCGGTCGAGGACGGTCTCCCAGCGCAGGTGGCCGACGCTCGCGGCGATCGCGTCGCCCTCGGCCGGGCCGTCGGGGCTCAGCGCCCACGCGATCGCGTGGGCGAAGCCGGCGACGTCGTCGGGGTCGTCGATCAGCGCGCCCGTGCGGCCCTCCTCGATCTGCTGCGCGGCGCCGGCCAGCCGCGTGGTGACGACCGGGATCCCGGTGGCGAGCGCTTCGACGATCACCAGGCCCCACGGCTCGTAGCGCGTCGGCAAGGCCATCATGTCGGCCGCGGCCAGCGGGACCGCCATGTCGGTCGACGACCCGGCCACGACCGTGCGTCCCGCGATCCCGTGCGACCGAGCCTCGGCGCGGACGGCGTCGGCGTCGGTGCGGCCGATCGTCAGGAGCGTCACGTCGTCGCGGCCGAGCCGCGCGAGCGCGGCGGCCAGCGTCGCGAAGCCCTTGCGCTCCAGCTCGTTGGCGACGAACGCGACGACGCGGGCGTCGGGGTCGATCCCGAGCGTCGCGCGCGACGACGCGCGCAGCGCCGCCCGCCGGGCCGGGGCGAACGATGTCGTGTCGACGCCCAGCTCGACGACGTCGACGTCCTGCGGCGGCGTGCCGTACAGCCGGACCGCGTCGGCCTTGACCTGCTCGGTCTGCGCGATCAGGCGCGCGTAGCCGCCGGGCGACATGTACTGCTTCTCCAGCGCGAGCCGGACGCGGTGGTACGGGTTGACCCGCTGGACCCAGCGGCCGCGGCCGGTGCGCCACCGCATGATCGCCTCGTAGCTGGCGGCGTGGACCGACGGCACCCAGAACGTGCCGCCCAGCGGCGACAGCGCGCTGAACGCCGCGTGGGCGTGGTAGGGCCCGGTGCGCCGCAACGCCGTGGTCGCGCGTTCGCGGAAGCCGGCGGCGAACAGCGGGTCGACCCGGCGCGGCAGCCGGATCCGGTGCACCGTCACGCCGTCGACCAGCACGCCGTCGGCCACCGACGCCGCGAGCAGGTGCACGTCGTGACCGCGCCGGACGAGGTGGTTGACGCTCTCGACCACGACGCGCTCGACGCCACCGGTGAGGTTGACGTCGGGGTAGGAGACGGCGATGCGCTCGCTCACTCAGGAACCCAGGACGGTCCGGTAGGCCGCGGCGGTCCGGCGCGCGGCGGCGCGGGCCGAGACCCGCTCCAGCAGCTCGGTCGGCGGCGCGGCGCGCGTGGCCGGCGCCGACGCGAGCGGACCCTCGAGCAGCGCCGCGGCCATGCCGCGCCAGTCGCCGGGCGCGACGAGCGCGGCGTGCCCGGACGTGACCTCGGGGATCGCGCCGGTGTCGCACGCGATGACCGGCAGGCCGGCGGCCATCGCCTCGACGAGGACCATCCCGAACTGCTCCTCCCACGCCTTGGTCACCAGCGAGCCGAGCACCAGCGCCGACGCCGCGTGGTAGACGGCGGGGATCTGGTCGTAGGGGACGGTCTGGCGGAACTCGACGGCGCCCGCGGCGGTCAGGCCGAGCTCGGCCGCGTAGGCCTCCAACTTGCTCCGCTCGGGCCCGTCGCCCAGGATCAGCGCCCGCACGTCGGCGCGGCCGGGGCCGACGATCCCGCGGCGCAGCGCGGCGACCGCGCGCAGCACGTCCTGGTGGCCCTTCTCCCAGACCAGGCGCCCGGCGGACAGCACGGTGTGAGGCGTGCCGGGCGCTCCGGGCGCATGGTCGGCCGGCGCCGCGAAGCGCTCCAGCGCGATGCCGGGCGCGGAGACCTCGACACGCGCCGGGTCGACGCCCTCCAGCGTCAGCGTGTCGGCCGTGCGCCGCGTCGCGGCCAGGACGCGATCGACCTGCGGGATCGTCGCCGTCCGGTAGCGGCGCTCACGCGGCCAGCGGTAGGTGCCGAGGAAGGGCAGCGTCTCCCACACCGTCAGCACCAACTTGAACCCGAGGCGGTCCTTCAGCCCGGCGGCCTGCGCGGAGAACCAGCTGTGGATCTCGGCGCTGTGCACGACGTCGGCGCCCGTCAGGTGCTGCTCGAGGTCGCGGTAGCGCTCGCCGAGCGCGTAGGCGGCCGCCCCGGCGGCGCGCTGGGGCACCGGCAGCCGGTCGCGCGGCGTCCCGGCCGCCACCTGCGGCAGCCCGAGGCCGGCCAGGTCGTGCAGGTTGGATCCGGTGACCAGGACGCGCAGGTCGAACTCGTCCTGCAGCGCCTCGAGCGGGCGGAGGTCCCAGACGTTGGCGTTGTGCCCGCGAAGGAGCACCACGGAAGGGCGTGACACCGCGTCCACCCTAGATGGTTGATGCGAAATTCCCGCGGCCGTGCTCGCGCCCCGGCCGGTGCTGGATCGCCACGCGATGGCTTGCCGATCCAACCAGGATCGGCCGCGCCATCGCGCGGCGCCCAGCATCCGCCCGGAGCACGATCACGACCACGGTCGATTTCGCATCAACCATCTAGCCCGTCGGGGGCTCGCGGTCGCGCCGCAGCAGCGCGTGGAGCACCTCGGGCGGCACCGCGCGGAGCAGGACCGCGCCGCCGAAGTAGATCGCGCCACACGCCAGCGACTCGACGACGGAGGGCAGGGACGCGAGCAGGCCGAAGGCGGTCGCCAGCGCCGCGCCGGGCAGCAGCCGCAGCGCGACGCCGAAGCCGGGCACCAGGCGGCGGTCGTGGTGGCCGAGCGCGACGAGGTAGCCGAGCGCCAGCGCGGTCTCGGCGGAGACCGTCGCGATCGCGGCGCCGTTCGCGCCCAGCGACGGGATCAGCGCGAGGCTGAGCACGCCGGTGGTCACCAGCGCCCCGAGGTTGGCCCACAGGATGCGCCGGTACTCGCCGATCGACAGCAGCGCCGACGACCACGTCGCCACGAGGAAGGTCATCAGCAGCGAGCAGACGAGGATCTGCAGGACCGCCACCGAGTCCTTGAAGTCGGGGCCGGCGACGACCGCCACGGCGAACTTCGCGCCCGCCACGCCGATGATCGCCGCGCCACCGCCGAGGAGCAGCGTCACCTCGAACAGCCGCTGCAGCGCGCTGCGCAGCCGGACCTCGTCGTCGCGTGCCGCGCGGGCCAGGATCGGGAAGCCCGCCGACGTCACCAGCCACGGCAGCGCGGCGACCGCCTCGACGATCCGCTGGGCGGCGGAGTAGATCCCCGTCTCGCGGTCGGTCGAGATGTAGCTCATGATCACGATCGCCAGGCGGAAGTAGATGAGCCCGACCGCGGCGGCCAGCGCGTAGGGCAGGATCTCGCGCATGATCGAGCGCCACTGCGGGAGGTCGAAGCGCGGCAGAAGCCCGGCGTCCTGGCGCAGGACGAGCAGCGTCACCGTCAGCAGGGTCCCGCCGGAGAAGACCGCCGCCCAGAAGAACGGGATCAGCGACGCGCCGACGACCACCAGGAAGATCGTCGCGACCGCCAGGCTGAAGGACGCGATGAAGTCCAGCCCGGCGACCCACCCGAGCTTGAGCTGGGAGCTCAGCGACACCGCGTAGGTCTGCTGGGTGAGGCTGAGCAGCAGGCCGAGCCCCATGATCGCCGTGCCCGCCACGACGACCGCGGGCTGACCCGTGACGGCGGAGAACGCCGCCGCGAACGCGACCCCGACGACGGTGAGCGCGAGCCGCAGGCCGACCAGGACGCGCAGGAACTCCGGGCGGTCGGCCGAGTCCAGGGCCGCGTAGCGCTTGACGCCCAACTGCGTCAGACCCGCTTCGGTCGCCCCGCCGACGATGAACAGGATCGCCGAGACCGTCATGTAGTAGCCGTAGTCGACCTCGCCGAGGTGGCGGATCATGAACGGCGCGGAGGCGAGGCTCATGGCCAGCGCCGCGACGTGGCCGCCGGTGCGGATCATGCCGCCGCGGATCGCTATGCCGCCGGCCTGGCCCGAGTCCAGCACGTCGACGTCGTCGGACCGATCCGCTCCCGCCGGTGTGTCGAGCTCGGGCGCCATTCGGCCGACAGGCTACGCACGGCGCAGGGCGGCCCGCCCCGTGACCGCGACCTCTGGTACCAATTCTGCCTTCTTGCGTGTGCTCCGGACAGTCCCGCGGCCGCTGCTGGGGCTCCTGGCGGCGATCCTCGCCCTTGGCATCGCGTTCACGCTCGTCACGCCGTTCCTGCAGGCGCCGGACGAGAACTCGCACTTCGGCTACATCCAGTACTTCGGCGAGACCGGGCAATTGCCCGCCAACAAGCCGTTGGCGCCGCCGTTCACGACCGAGCAGACGCAGGCCTCCGGGGCGTCCAACTCCGACCAGGCCGCGGCGCAGAAGGCCGTGCCGATGAGCTGGAGCACGTCGGCGTTCGACGCCTGGCGCGCGAGCGAGCGCAAGCTCACCGACGCGCAGCGCGCCGACGCCGGCGGCCCGAACCCGGCCTCGGGCAACCCACCGCTGTACTACCTGCTCGAGACGCCGGCCTACCTCGTCGGCAAGGGCGGCGACATCTTCACGCGGCTGGAGCTGACGCGGATCATGTCCGTGCTCTGGGTCCTCGTCACCGCGGCGGGCGCGTGGCTGCTGGCCGGCGAGCTGTTCGGGCGCGACCGGCTGATGCAGCTGGCGGTCGCCGGCTTCACGGGGCTGGCGCCGATGGTGCTGTTCGTGTCGTCCTCGGTCAGCCCCGACGCGATGCTGTACGCCGCCTGGGCGATCGCGCTGTGGCTGGGGACGCGGCTGCTACGGCGCGGGCTGAGCACCGGCGGCGTGCTCGCGCTCTTCGCGGTGGTGGGCGCGGCGTGCGTGGTCAAGGCCACCAGCTTCGCGTTGCTGCCGGCCGCGGCGCTCGCGCTGGCGCTCGCCCTGTGGCGCGCGCGGCCGGAGGGGCTGACGCCGCGCCGTGGGGCGATCGCGATCGGCGCGGCCGCCGTCGGCATGATCTTCACGCTCGGCATCTGGATCGTGGTCTCGCGCCTCAACCACCAAGCGGCGGCCGGGCAGGTCGGCGTCGTCAGCAGCGGCGAGTTCAACCTGCGCGAGTTCCTGTCCTACGTGTGGCAGTTCTACCTGCCCAAGCTGGGGTTCATGAACGACTTCCGCTCGGTGGCCCCGACGCTGCCGGCGTGGGACATCGTCTTCAAGGGCGCGTGGGCGGCGTTCGGCTGGCTCGAGGTCCTCTTCCCGACCTGGGTCTACCTCGTGCTGCTCTTCGTGTCCGTCGTGGCGGTCGTCGGCGGCGTCGCCGGGGTCTGGAGGGACCGCGCCCGCGTCGACTGGGCGGTGTTCGCGTTCCTGGCGCTCGTCGTCCTCACGCTGATGGCCGGGCTGCACATCAGCGAGTACCGCCAGATCAAGGGCGGCGCGTCCAACTTCTTCCAGGGCCGCTACGTGCTGCCGCTCGCGCCGCTGGCCGCCTGCGCGCTGGCGCGGACGATCGCCTGGGCGCCGCAGCGGCTGCGCGGGCAGCTCGTCGGCGGCGCGCTCGGCGCGTTCATCGTGCTGAACCTGTTCTCCCTCGGCCTGATCCTGCAGCGGTTCTATGCGTAGCCGGCTCGGGACCCTGGGCGGCTTCGCCGCCGTCGTCGTCGTGGGCGTGCTCGCGTTCGCGCTGATCGTGACGCTGCGCCAGACGCCGAAGGCGTTCACGGTCGGCGTGCAGTCCGGCGGCGTCGCCGTGTCGCCGCGTGCCGGGCAGACCGCCTGCCAGGCGCCGCTGGACGTGCCGCGCGGCGGCGCGTTCGACCGCGTCCGGCTCAAGCTCGGGACCTACCGCAAGGCCGGGCCGCCGCTCGACGTGCTCGTGCGCCGCGGGATCCGCGGACCGGTCCTGGCGCACGGCACGCTGCCTGGTGGCTACCCGGACATCACCACCGACGCGACGCAGGTCGTCGGGCTGGACCGCAAGATCGCCGCCGGCACCAGCGGCCTGGCGGTGTGCGTGAAGAACGGCGGACCGAACCGCGTCGCGCTCTACGGCAACGGGGACGCGGCGAACCGGACCTCGACGGCGACGCTCGACGGCAAGCCCGCCAGCGTCGACATCGACATGATCTTCGAGCGCGCGCCGCGCTCCTACGGCTCCGAGCTGTCGACGATCCTCAGCCGCGCGGTGCTGTTCCGCTCGCCGCGCCTCTCCGACACGCTGTACTTCCTCGTGCTCGCGCTGCTCGTAGCGGCCGCGATCGCCGGCGTGGCGGTCGCGCTGCGCAGCGTCGACGACGAGCCGCCCGCGACCTAGCCGCGGTCGACGACGACGAACACGCGGTTGGTCCACGGCGAGGGCGCGTCGTGGAGCTGCGTGTCGGGTCGGTGCCGCGCGCGATGGCCGGCGAAGCGCGTCAGCGCGCCGGGCGTGGGGCGCCGGCGCGCGGTCACGATCTCGCGGAACTGCGCGTTGGTGGTGCGGAAGTCCCCGTGATAGCGGAGGCTCACCGTGTCGGCGGGATCGACGGCCGCCGCGAACAGCGCCTCGATCTCGGGCTGGGTCGGCAGGCCGTAGAGCAGGTGCTCGACGAGCCACGGGTGGCCCTCACCAGTCACGTCGGCGTACCACTGCTGGACCTCGACCTCTGATGCCGCGTGCTCGGGCGTCCCGAACGGGCAGCAGAGGATCACCCGGCCCGACGCGATGCGCACGAGCTCGGCGACGAAGCCCGGGCGAGCGGCCGGAGGGACGTGCTCGAGCGCGTCGAGGCTCGTGACGGTCGCGATGGTCCGGTCGCGAAAGGGCAGGCCGTCGGGCTCGACCAGCAGGTCGGCGGGCTGTGCCACGTTGGCGGCCAGGACCGAGGCGCCGGGCAGGAACGAGCGCAGCTGGCCGGGCAGGCCTCCCACGTCGACGACCTGGCGCGTGTCGCCCGCCAGGTCGGCGACGATCAGGTGGCGCTCCCAGGTGTCGGCGGCGGTCAACAGCCGGTCGCGCAGGAGCGCAGAGGCGCGGTCGGTCACAGGCGTCATGCGAGCGAGCACGATAGCCGGATCGGATCTGTACGGTGCCCGGGTGCCCTCTCTTGGAGACGTCCGGCGCATGGCGGGGGTCGCCGTGCCGTTGCTCACCCCGGTCGCGCTGCGCGAGGCGATCGACGCGCGGCGGATCTTCCAGGCGCGCGGCCTGCACGCGCCGTCGCTGCTGCACGCGCGGCGGGCCTACCTGTCGCGCGTGCACCTGATCCCGCCGAGCGTCGACCTCGACGCGGGGCTGATCATCGACATCGGCGCCAACGAGGGGAGCTTCTCGGCGGCCGTCGCGCGCCTCGCGCCGCACGCCGAGATCATCGCCTGCGAGCCGAACCCGGCGCCGCGTGAGCGCCTGCGCAAGCGCCTCGGCGACCGCGTCACGATCGTCGACCAGGCGATCGGCCTGGAGCCCGGGCGCGCGACGTTCAACATCACCGCGATGGACCACAACTCGTCGCTGCGCGAGCCGCGCAGCGAGGAGATGGGCGCGCTCCTGGACGACGCGGGGTGGGAGGTCACCGAGCGCGTCGACGTCGAGGTCACCACGCTCGACCTGCTCGTCGGCGACCGCGACGTCGCGGTCGTCAAGCTCGACGTCCAGGGCGCCGAGCTCGACGTGCTGCTCGGCGGCACCAACGCGCTGGCGCGCACCCAGGCCGTGCTCATGGAGGTCACGTTCTTCTCGCACTACGAGGCCGACGCCACGTTCGGCGCGCTGCACGCCCGGATGGTCGACCTCGGCTTCGAGCTCGTCGCGATGGCGCAGCCGGCGCTGGCCGGCGCGCAGGGGCGCTTCGCGTGGTCCGACGCCTGCTACGCCCGCGTCGAGAAGGATCTCGTGACGTCGCCGCTGGCCGAGGGCGTCGGCGTGGTCGAACAGCCCTAGATGGAGTCCTAGCGCGCCGCGAGCGCGTCCCGCAGCCCGGCGTCGACCTGCTGGGCGGCCCGGGTCCAGGTGCGCTGCGCGGTGAGCGCGAGGCCGGCGGCGGAGCGGCGCTCGCGCAGCGCGGCGTCGTCGAGGAGGCGCTCGATCGCCGCGCACAGCGCGAGCGGGTCGGGGGCGCTGAGCTCGATCGGCCCGTCGGCGCCGAAGGTGTCGAGCATCGACCCGACGGCGAGGTCGACGACCGGCAGCCCGCAGGCCAGCATCTCGGTCGGGACCAGCGACGGGTTGGTCAGCGAGAGGACGACGCCGGCCGTGGCCTGCGCGTACTCGCGGGCCAGCTGCGCCGGCGGGAGCACGCCGAGGTCGCGGTGGGCGAACGGCGCGTCGGTCGCGCGCGGCTCGCCGAAGAGGACGACGTCGACGCCCGGCCGGCGGCGGTGCAGCTCCTCCAGCGCGAGGAGGCCGAGCGGGACCGCGCGGCGTGGCGTCGTGGGCCGCGCGTAGAAGAGCACGCGGTCGGTCCGGCGCGGTCCGCCGCCGGACGTCGCGCGGTAGGTCTCGTGGTCGACGCCGAGGTCGAAGGACGAGGCGGTCGACCCGTACAGGTCGGTCACCAGCCCCGCCAGCCACGGCGACGCGCAGATCGCGTGCAGCCCCTGGCGGTAGGTCCACGTCGCCCACTCGCGCTCGATCGAGGTGGGGTAGAACTCCGGCTCGTGGTCCTGGACGAGGTAGGCGCGCGCCGCCGCGCCGGGCAGCCGGAGCACCGCGGGCACGGTCTGCCAGCCGGTGGCGACGACGACGTCGGCGCCGCCGAACGCGGCCGCGTCCAGCCGGCGCACCGGCGCGCGCACCGGGCCGAAGAAGGCGATGAACAACGCACTCAGCGCCGCGTCGTCGGCCTGCTCGGCGTGCCGGCCCTCCTCGTCGACGAGCAGCAGCTCGAGCGCGTGCCCGCGCGCCTCCAGGCCTCGGACGAGGTCGGCGATCGTCTTGTGGCCGCCCGAGCCACGGCGGAACTGGGGGATGACGACGGCGACGCGCAGCGGCGTCGCGCGGTCGCCGGCAGCCGCCGCCGCCCGCGGCGCCAGCGGCACCGCGCCCTCGCGCAACGCCTCCAACAACAGCGGCGGCCGCGGCGACGTCAGCGGCGCGGGCGCGCCGCGGACCCGGCGGGCCAGCGCCGCGCGGAGGCTCACCGCGCCGCCGTGCCGAGCCGCAGGCGCAGCGCCTCGCGCAGCCCGGCCTCGACCTGCGTGGCCGCGACGTCCCACGTCCGGCCCTCGACGAAGGCCAGGCCGGCGGCCGAGCGGCGCTGCCACTCGGCGCGGTCGCCCATCAGGTGGTCGATCTTCCCGGCCATGGCGAGCGGGTCGAACGGGCTCAGCGCGACCGGCCCGTCGGCGCCGAAGATCCCCTCGGCGCTGATGCCGGCCAGGTCGACGCACGGCATGCCGCAGGCGAGCATCTCCTGCGGGATCAGCGAGTAGTTGGTCAGCGACAGCACCAGCCCGACCGTGCCCTCGTTGTACAGCTGCGCCAGCTCGGGCGGCGACAGGATCCCGAGGTGCTCGTAGTCGACGGGCACGTCGATCTCGCGCGAGTCGCCGAAGCTCAGCACGCGCAGGTCGGGCCGGCGGTCCTTGAGCTCCTTGAGCGCCATCAGCGCCAGCGGGACCGCGCGGCGCGGCGTGATGTCGCGCCCGTAGAGGACCACCGTGTCGGTCCGGCGGGGCACGTCGAGCGGGCGGTAGACGTCGTGGTCGACGCCGAAGTCGAAGAGCGACGTGCTCGCGCCGTAGCGCTCGCGCACGATGTCGGCCAGCCACGGCGACGCGCAGATCGCGTGCATGCCGAAGTTGTAGGTCTCCTCCGCCCACCGCGCCTCGACCGACATGGGGTAGAACTCGGGCTCGTGGTCGTGGATGAGGTAGGCGCGCGCCCGGACGTCGGCGAGCATCATCACCGGATGCGCGGTCTGCCAGCCGGTGGCGACCGCGACGTCGGCGCCGTACCAGTCCGCGAAGCCCTTGAAGACCGGGCCCTGGATCGGCGCGAACCACTCCTGGATGTCGCGCCGGATGCGGGCCGGCCGGTTGGCGGACATCAACCCGAAGTTGTCGTCGATCCAGTAGGTGACCGTGTGCCCGGCGCGCTCCAGCCGGCTCATGATCTGGAAGATCGACGTGTGGCCGCCCGACCCGCGCGAGAACGCCGGGATGACGCAGGCGATGTGCAGCGGACGGTCGGTGGCCGAGCCCGCCAGCGGCTCCAGCAGCGGCGCCGGGCCGTTGCGCGCGTACTGGCGCACCGCGTCGTAGACGATGGAGTGGGCCTTGATCGGCTTGCCGGAGATCGGCCCGCCCACCCCGGTGCCCGCCCCGTGCGTCTCGGCGGGCGTCGTCACCGCCGTGCGTTCCAGGGAGATCGCGCGCTGCACCGGCGCCGGCAGCCGGTGGGCGCGCGAGCCCAGCGGCGCGAAGACCTTGCGCGAGCCGTGATGGACCAGCGAGCGCGCCGTCCAGGAGCGCAGCGTCCGCTCGTCGAAGCCCGCGTCGCGCATCCACGCGCGGTCGTGGGCGACCAGCGAGCGCACGTCGCGGTAGGCCGAGCGCACGCCGAAGCCCTCGACGTGCCCGATCGTCTGGCGCAGGCCGCGGTACTCGTCGAAGTAGCGCCGCGCGAACTGCGCCGGCGGGTAGTCGTGCGCGTGCAGCACGGCGGCCGCCGGCACGTAGGCCTTGGCCCAGCCGGCCGCGAGCATCGCACGGGCGAAGCCCTGGTCCTCGGAGTACGGGACGTCCGGGAAGCGGATGGCCTCCCAGCAGTCGCGGCGGTAGGCGGCGTTGACGTTGGACAGGTAGGCGTCGTCGCCGTCGCGCTGCAGCGACGGCCCGCCGCCCGGCCCGGCGTGGGTGGCGAAGAACGCGTCGAGCTCGCGGGCGATCATCGGCGACGTGTCCGGCCGTGCGCGGTGCGGGCCGTAGACGGCGCCGACGTCCGCGGCCAGGGCGAAGCCGGACAGGAGCCCGGCCAGCCAGCCCGGGACCGGCGTCGCGTCCTGGGTCAGGAAGGCGATGACGTCGCCGCGCGTCGCCTCGGCGCCGGCGTTGCGCGTGCGGCCGTGCCCGAACGTCGCCGGGTCGATCTCCAGCACCTCGGCGCCGGCCGCACGGGCGATCGCGACGCTGTCGTCGCGCGAGCCGGAGTCGATGACCAGCACGTCGAGCCCGCCCGGCGCGTCGGCGGCCTGCGCGAAGACCGCGACGAGCAGCTCGCGGAGGTACCGCGCCCCGTCCTTGACCGGGATGACGACCGAGACGGAGCGCACGGAACCCGAGCCCCCAGGCGAGGTGTTCCGCCTCATCGCGGTCCCAGCAGCCGCCGCTTCAGCTTGCGGATCTCCCACGTGACCCGGCGCGCGCTGCGCAGCGCGTCGAGCAGCGGGATCGCGCCCGGCTTGCGCATGACGCGGTCGAGGTCGATGTGCCACCGCTCCAGCCAGTACAGCTTCTCCTGCGCGGTGGCGATCGTCTGCGCGGTCTCGGCGTCCTTGCGCGCGAGCTGGGCCTCCAGCTCGGCGACGCGGGCGCGCAGCGCGGCGATCTCGGCGGTCTGCTCGTCGGTCTGGGTCACGGGCGGCGCTCCAGGATGATGATGTCCTGCACCTCGCCGAGCGCGGCCTGCTTGACCAGGCGCACCGACCACTTCGGCGTGATGCGCGGGACGAGCCAGTCGAGCGTCATGAAGGTGTTGCCCCAGCCCTCGGCCTTGACGCCCCAGTCGCCCTCTTCGCCGAAGACGTCGAGGTACTGGTGGCTGTCGCTGACGAGGTGCTCGGTGACGTCGCCCGCCGACTCGGGCGTCATGTGGCCGCCGCGGGTCAGCCAGGCGACGGCGTCGAGGCCGTGCGTGGTGATCAGCATCCAGCCGCCGGGGCGGATGACGCGGTGCATCTCGTCCAGCCACGCCAGCGCCGGGCCGGCGTCGAAGTGCGACCAGATGCTGATCGCGAACGCGCCGTCGATGCTGGCGTCGGCGAGGTCGAGCGGAGGCTCGGTCGAGCTGACGAAGAAGCGCCCCATCGGCAGGTGCTCGTCGGCCCAGGCGATCGCGGGCCCGTTGGGGTCGCAGCCGAGCAGCTCGAGGTCGGGCCGCAGCGCGCCGAGGACGCGCAGGACGCGGCCGGTCGAGCAGCCGAAGTCCAGGACGGCGTCGCCCTGGGCCGGCGCCAGCCCGGCCTCCTCGAGGTAGGTCAGGACGATGTCGGCGATGTAGAGGTCGCCGCCGGCCGCCAGCGGGCCGCGCGCCATCGCGTGGACCTCGTAGGGCGGCATGTCGGGCAGCAGGCCGGTCGCGGCCAGCGCGCCGGGCAGCTGGAAGTAGGTGGAGAACAGCACGGCCAGCCGCGGCTTCTGGTGCGGCTCGGCCGTCTCCCAGATCTCGCGGATGGGCGGCTCGGGCGACGCTGCGATCTTCTGCTCCAGCAGCTCCAGGTCCGCGGCCGGGATGCGCTCGTACAGCGTGCTCGACGCCGGCCCGGGCGGATCGGCGGCAAACGGCTGCGGACGGCGCGTGACGGCCTGCACCCACGGCTCGTGGGCCGGCGGGGCTGGCGGTGGCGGTGGGGCGGGCGGCGGAGGCGGTGGCTGACGCCGCCGGCCCGCGGCGGCGAGGACCTTCCGTCGGACGGACATCAAGGGCGACAGGCTAGAGGTCGAGATGGCCGGCGCGGATTCCCGCGGCCGTGCTCGCGCCCCGGCCGGCGCCGGATCGCCACGCGGCAGCTTGCCGGTCCAACCAGGATCGGCTGCGCCGCCGCGCGGCGCGGGTGGGTGGGCCGGATTCGCCGGAGCACGACCACGACCACGACCACGGTCGATCCTGCGTCGGCCATCTAGAGGTTCTCTGCGACGCGCGGGCTCTCGCGCCGGAACCACCACACGCCGAGCACGAAGGTGAAGACGATGATCCCCGCCGGCACGAGCGCACGCCACCCCATCAGGTCGATGATCGAGGGCGCGTCGGGGTCGACCACCGCGTGGCGCATCTGGCTGAAGATCGCCGCCAGCGGGTTGCACAGGACGTAGTGCTGGTACTGCAGCGGGATCGTCGTCGCCACGTACAGGATCGTCGACCCGTAGAACAGCATCTGGGAGGTGACCTCCCAGATCGGGCGGATGTCGCGGTAGCGGACGTACAGCACGCTGAGCAGCATCCCGAGGCCGACCGAGAACATCGTCAGCGCGAGCACCAGCGGGATCAGCGCCAGCCAGCCCCAGTCCGGCCAGACGCCGTTGGCGAAGACGAAGATCAGGACGGCGACGAACGTCAGCCCGAGGTTCAGCAGCGCCGTGATCGCGAGCGACAGCGGGATCACGATCGGGTCGAAGTGCATCTTGCGCAGCAACCCTTCGCGGTCGACCAGCGACGTGACCGACGCGGTCGTGACCTCGGCGAAGAACGTGAAGAACACCAGCGCGAACAGGATGTAGACGCTGTAGTGATGGACGTTGGCGTCGAGCTGCGCGATCTCGGTGAAGACGAAGAGGATCACGCCGAAGAACGCGAACGGGCGCACGAGCGTCCACAGCGCGCCGAGCGCCGAGCCGTAGAACCGCAGCTTCCAGTCGGTGAGGCCGAGGGTCCACGCCAGGTTGAGGATCCGGCGCGTCTCGGGCCAGCGCACCGGCGGCGCGCCGCTGCCGACCGGCTCGACCGTCGTGACGGTGTCGATCGTGGGCGGGGTCTCGCTCGTGGTGGCGGTCTCGCTCATCGGCGATCCAGGCTGAAGCTCAGCGGCGGCTCGATGATGCCGCCGGTGACCCGCGGGCCGTGGACGTAGACCGATGCCAGGTCCTCGCGCAGGTCCAGCGCGTCGGCGCCGTAGCCCTCGCGCGCCACCGACGGCGTAAGCAGGTACTTGGACGGGGCGAGCACGGTATCGGTCGTCGCGCGGACGATGACCTCGTCGCCGGCGGCGAACCGCCCGGCCGGCGGCGTCTCGGCCCACTCGGTGGTCCAGTTGAAGATCGTGTGGCCGATCTCGTTGCGCAGGCTGAGGCCGAAGACCGGGTCGTCGACGTCGGCGTGGAAGCGCACCTTGAAGGCCATCGTCAGCGGCTCCAGCTGCGGGCTCTCGCCGATCCGCTCGCCGTCGCGCTCGAACCAGCCGTCGGTGATCTCGCACGCCTGGTGGTCGCCGTAGCGGGCCTCCTCGCTCGGCGCGTCGTGCACGAGCCGGCCGAAGTTCAGCTCGTTGTAGGCGCGCGAGATCTCGTGCGGCTCGCCGATCTGGAGGACGTCGCCGCGCTCGAGCAGCATCGCGCGGTCGCAGAAGCGCTCGACGGCGAACATGTCGTGGGTGACGAAGACGATCGTCTTGCCCTCGGACTTCATCCGCGTGAACTCCTCGAAGCACTTCTGCTGGAACGCGGCGTCGCCGACGGCGAGCACCTCGTCGACCAGCAGCACGTCGGCGTCGACCTGGATCGCGGTCGCGAAGCCCAGGCGCACGGCCATGCCCGACGAGTAGTTCTTGAGCTTGAGGTCGACGAACTCCTCGAGCTCGGCGAACGCGAGCACGTCGTCGAAGCGCTTGCGCGCCTCGCGGCGCGACAGGCCCATCATCACCGCGTTGATCACGACGTTGTCGCGGGCGGGGAGGTCCGGGTTGAAGCCGACGCCCAGCTCGATGAACGGCGACAGGCGGCCGTGGACGGCGACGCGCCCCTGCTCGGGGCGGTAGATGCCGGCCAGGACCTTCAGCAGCGACGACTTGCCGGAGCCGTTGCGGCCCACGATCCCGAAGAACTCGCCCTGCGGGATCGTGACGTGGACGTCCTTGAGCGCCTCGAGGTCGTCGTAGATCATCGACCGCAACGGGTGCAGCGCACGCTCCTTGAGCGTGCTGTAGCGCTGCCGGGGCAGGCGGAACGTCTTGAAGACGTGGTCCATCTCCACCGCGGGCGGCGCCGAGCGCAGCCTTTGGATCCGGGCCTGCTCCGCGGTGGGTTCGGCCACGGCGGTCACGGCTGAGACGGTAGCGGCTGTGGCAGGATGTCCGCATGGACGTGGCCATCGTGGCCCCGTGCCCGGTGCCGTTCCAGCTGGGCGGGGCGGAGAACCTCTGGCGCGCGCTCCAGGACCACCTCAACGAGCAGACGGGTCATCAGGCAGCACTGGTGAGCATTCCTTCGCGTGAGCACGGGTTCTGGGAGCTGCTGGACAGCTACCGGCGGTTCGCTGAGCTGGACCTCGCCGGCTTCGACGTGGTCATCTCCGGCAAGTACCCGGCCTGGATGGTCGAGCACCCGGCGCATGTGGTGTACATGTTGCATCCGCTGAGAGGCCTTTACGACACGTACCACTTCTTCGGGCTGCCGGACGCGGTGCCCGACCCGCCGGCCGAGGTGGCCGCGCTGCTGCAGTTCCTAACGGACCACGCCGGCGAAGGTTCCGCGCTGCCCGAGCTGTGGGAGCGGCTCGCTGCGCTCCATGCGCGCGCTGACGCGCTGCCGGCGGAGCTCTTCGCGTTCCCCGGCCCGCTGATCCGCACGCTCGTGCGCTGGCTCGACGGCGTCGCCTTCGCGCCCGGACGCGTCGGGCGCTTCGGCGCGATCTCGCACACCGTGGCCGGCCGCGCGAACTACTTCCCCGAGGGCGAGGACGTCTTCGTGGTCCATCCGCCGACCGTCGCGCGCGCCACGCCGCCGGCGCGGCGCCTGACGGACTTCGGCCGCCGCGGGAGCTACCTGTTCACGGTCAGCCGCCTGGACGACGCCAAGCGCGTCGGGCTGCTGGTCGAGGCGATGAGCCACGTCCGCGCCGACGTCGCGCTGCGGATCGCCGGGGCCGGCCCGATGCTGGAGCCGCTGCGCGAGCAGGCCGCGGGCGACCCGCGCATCACGCTGCTGGGCCGCGTCAGCGACGAGGAGCTGGCGCGCCTGTACACGGGCGCGCAGGCCGTCGCGTTCGTGCCCTACGACGAGGACTTCGGCCTCGTCGCGCTGGAGGCGATGGAGTTCGAGCGCCCGGTCATCACGGTCAGCGACGCCGGCGGGCCGATGGAGCTCGTCGAGGACGGCGTGTCCGGCCTCGTCGCGGCGCCCGACGCGGCGGCGCTCGCGGGCGCGATCGAGCGGCTCATGGGCGACCCGCGCGCGGCGCGCCGCATGGGCCGCGCCGGCGCCGAGCGCGCGCGGCGCGTCTCGTGGGACGCGCTGGTGGCGGAGCTCGAGGCGGTCGGCGAGCGGTCCCTGGCCGCATGACTCAGGCGCACAGCCGCTGTACGTCGCGGCGCACCTTCGAGAATGCATGTCTGGCATGAGCGCGCGCCCGAAGCTGACCGTCGCCACGACCTTCCCCGTGCATCCGGCCCGCGGCGGCGGGCAGACGCGCGTCGTCGGGCTCTACGGCGCGGCGGCGGCGCTGGGCGTCGACGTCGACGTCGTCGCGCTGGTCGACCGCGAGGAGCGCGCGACGGTCACGCAGGTCCGGCCGGGCCTGCGCGAGATCCGCGTGCCCAAGAGCGAGGAGCACAACGCGGCCGAGAGCCGGCTGGAGCGCGCGCTGCACGTGCCGGTCACCGACGTCGCGCTCGCGCTCTACGGCGACCTCACGCCCGACTACGCCGGCGCCCTGCGTGCCTCGGCGGCCGACGCCAGCGCCGTCGTGGCCTGCCACCCCTACGCGACCGCCGCGCTGCTGGACGCCGCGCCGGACCTGCCGCTGCTCTACGAGGCCCAGGACGTCGAGACCGACCTGAAGGCCGCGCTGCTCGCGGGCGTCGAGGCCGACGCCGCCGCCGAGGCGCTGGCCTCCGTGCGCGCGGCCGAGGCGCTGGCCTGCGACCGCGCCGCGCAGATCCTCACCTGCTCGGCGCGGGACGGCGACCGCCTCGTCGCGCTGTTCGGCGCCGACCCCGAGCACGTCGCGGTCGTCCCCAACGGCTACGAGGCCGAGCACGTGCCCTACGTCGACCCCGAGGCGCGCGCGGCCCATCGCCGCGCCGTCGGCGTCGAGCGCTTCACCGCGCTGTTCGTCGGCTCCTGGCACGGACCCAACCTGGAGGCCGCCGAGGCCGTCTGCGCCGCGGCCGCCGCGCTCCCGGACGCGCGCTTCCTGCTCGTCGGCAGCGCCGGCCAGGCGCTGAAGCCCGACGCCGTCCCGGCCAACGTGGACGTCACCGGCCCGGTCCACGAGGGCTTCCTGCGCGACGTCCTGGCGCTGGCCGACGTCGCGCTCAACCCCATGATGTCGGGGTCCGGGACCAACCTGAAGATGTTGGAGTACGCCGGCGCCGGCGTGCCGTTGGTCTCCTCCGCGTTCGGCGCTCGCGGGCTGGACATGACGCCCGGCGAGCACTACGTCGAGGCCGAGCCCGACGGCCTGGCCGCCGCGCTGGCCACCGTGCGCGACGAGCCGGCCGACGCGACCGCGCGCCGCGTGCGCCGCGCGCACGAGCACGTCCTCGAGCGCTTCGACTGGCCCGTCATCGCACGGCGCTGGCTGGACCGCGCCCCCATCGAAAGGACCTCCCTCACACCATGACGTTGACGCACGCCGCCACCGTCGCGGGCGCCGACGACGCCCCCGCCGTCCGCCTCATGGCCGCCACGCTGCGCCGGCATCACCCGGAGCTGGCGCTGACCGTCCTGGCGCTGCCCGGCGCGGTCGCGCCGCTGCGCGGCGAGGAGGGCATGACGACGCTGGACGTCGAGGCGCTGGGCGACGACGACCTGCTGGAGGCGATCTGGGACAAGTCCCCGACCGCGATCGGGCGCGCGGCGCGGGCGCTGCTCGTGGCGCGCCTGCTCGACGGCGGCGCCGATGGCGTCCTGCTGCTGCCGCCCGACGCCGAGGTGCGCGGGCGGCTCGTCGAGCTGCAGGCCGCGCTGGCCGACCGCGACGCGATCCTCGTCCCGCGCCTGAGCGGCTCGCTGCCCGACGACGGCGAGCGGCCGGACGCTGCCGACCTGCTGGAGGCGGGCGACGTCGACGACGGGCTGCTGGCGGTCCGGGCCACCGAGGGCGGGCGCAAGCTCGTCGACTGGTGGGCCGCCCGCGGCCTGGACGCGGTCCGCCGGCCGACCCCGGCGTCGGTGCCGGCCGGTCCGGCCCCGGACGCCGACGCCGGCCCGAGCGTGCTCGGCGCGGCCGTCCGCGCCTTCGCGGGCGTCGACACGCTCGACGCCCCGGGCTACGACGTGTCGTTCTGGAACATCCACGAGCGGCCGATCGCGGAGCGCGACGGCGTGCTCCTCGCCAGCGGCGAGCCGCTGCGCCTGATCCGCTTCACGGGCTTCCGCGCCGACCGGCCGTGGTGGTTCTCGGAGCACGCGACCCGCGTCCGCGTCCTCGACGACCTCGCGCTGTCGACGCTGTGCCGCGAGCGCGCCGCAGCGCTGGTCGGGGCGGGCTGGGAGCCGCCGGCTGCGCTGGGCGTCGCCGCCCCCGAGCTGGCCAACCACCTGCGCCTCGACGAGCGCGTGCGCCGCCTGCTGGCCGAGGCGCGCGACGAGGACGAGGAGTTCGGCGACCTGCTGGCGCCCGCCGCGGCGGACCGCTTCCTGGCCTGGCTCGCCGAGCCGGCGGCGCAGGGCGGGCCTGCCGGGATCAACCGCTACACCTACGACGTCTGGCGGGCCCGCGAGGACCTGCGCGAGGCCTACCCGGACCTCGACGGCGCCGACGCCGACGGCTTCGTCGGCTGGCTCTGGGTGCACGGCCGGATGGAGCTGGGCCTCGACGCGCGGCTGCTGCCCGAGCCGCCCGACTGGGTTCCGGAGGCGCAGCGCCGGCCGCCGTCGGTGCTGGTCGCCGGCTACCTGCGCGGCGCGCTCGGCCTGGGCGAGGCGGCGCGGGCGATGGCGCGCGCGCTCGGCCGCGCCGCGGTGCCCTACGGCACCGTGACGCTGTCGGTCGACGGCCCGCAGGACGAGCGCGGCACGGCGCGCCGGCGCGACGACGAGCTGGCCTTCGAGGACGTCGCGGTCGAGGACCCCGACGTCCTGCTGGCGTGCGTCAACGCGCCGCAGCTGCCCGAGCTCGTCGAGCGGCTGGGCCCCGACGTGGTCGACGGGCGCTACCTCGTCGGCCAGTGGATGTGGGAGGTCGACGTCATCCCGCCGTGGTGGGACCAGGCCTTCGCCCTCGTCGACGAGATCTGGGTGCCCTCGACCTACACGGCGCGCATCGTCGCCGCGGCGTCGCCCAAGCCCGTCGTCGTCGTCCCGCTGCCGGTCGAGAAGCCGGCCGAGATCGCCGCCGACCACGGCCTCGACGTCCCCGACGCGCCGTGGACGTTCCTGTTCGCCTTCGACTTCCTGTCGACGCTGCAGCGCAAGAACCCGCTCGGCCTGATCGAGGCGTTCACACGCGCGTTCGCCCCCGGCGAAGGACCGGTGCTGGTGCTCAAGACGACCAACGCGCGCTTCCGCCCGCAGGAGGTCGACCGCCTGCGCTACGCGGCCGGCGGCCGCGACGACGTCGTCATGGTCGACGGCGCGCTGCCGTCCGACCGGCTCGCCGCGCTGTTCGCCGCGTGCGACTCCTACGTGTCGCTGCACCGCGCCGAGGGCTTCGGCCTGACGCTGGCCGAGGCGATGGTCCTCGGCAAGCCGGTGGTGGCGACGGGCTACTCGTCCAACGTCGACTTCATGACGGCGAGCAACTCCTACCTGGTGGACTACACGCTCACCGAGGTCGGGCCCGAGGCCGAGCACTACCCGGCCAACGGCACGTGGGCGGAGCCGTCGGTCGAGCACGCCGCGCAGCTCCTGCGCGAGATCTGGGAGGACCGCGACGCGGCGCGGGCGCGGGGTGAGCGCGGCCGCCGCGACGTCGAGGCGCAGCTCAACCTCGACGCGGTCGGCGCCATCGCGCGCAAGCGCCTGGAGCGGATCCCGGCGCGCAAGGACGACGGCGTGGTGCACGAGGCGCTGCCCTATCCGCTCAGCGAGCTCGAGGCGCGCCTCGGCTTCCCGCTGCACGCCGAGGGCGGCGGCGTGAAGGGCACCGCCAAGCGCGCGGCGCTCAAGGCGATCCGCCCGTACTCGGTCGCCGAGCGCCAGCTCGACGAGGCGCTGGTCGCCTCGCTGCGCCACCTCGCGCGGCGCGTCGAGACCCTGGAGGCCGAGCGCGCGCGGGACCGCGACCGCCTGGCGCGCCTGGAGCGGCGCGGCCGCCAGTAGGCTGGCCGCCGATATGAAGCCTGCCGCCTTGGTCACGGTCTGCCGGCGCGCGACGCTGGCCGCGGCGCTCGACCTGGCGGCCACGTTCGGCGACCACCATCCCGGCGCGCGCGTCGAGGTCGTCGTGGCCGACGCCGCGCCCGGGCCGGCCGGCGCGGCGCTCGTCAGCGGCGCCGAGGTCGCGGGCGCCGCGTTCGGCGTCCTGGCCACCGCCTACGGCGGCTCCGAGCTCGAGGCCGCGCTGATCCCGTTCGCGCTGCGGCGCGCGGGCGCCGGCGCGATCTACCTCGCGCCCGACGCGGTGGTCCTGGGCCCGATCGACCTGCCGTCCGAGGACGGCGCGCTGCTCGCGGCGTCCAGCGGCGACGAGGGCGCGGGCGTCTGCGACGACGGCTTCCTGGCGCTCGTCGGCGCCGGCGGCGTCCCCGCGCTGGACTGGTGGGCGGCGGAGGGCGCGCAGGCGCGCGCGCCGGAGCGCCCGCTGGAGGCGCTGGCCGCGCGGCGCGACGAGCTGGTCGTGGTCCACCGCGAGACGTGGGCCGTCGCGCCGTGGAACGAGCAGGAGCGTGCGGGCGACGCGATCGCCTGGGCGCGCCTGCTCGACGACGAGGACGACGGCGACACGCCGTCGCCGGCGCTGGCGCGCCTGGCCGCCGAGCGCGCCGACCGGATCGCGGAGGGCGCGGCGCCCGCCGCGGTCGCCGCGGCGACTGGCGTGGACGCGCTCTACGACGGCACGCCGCTGGACGACCGCCTGCGCCGCCTGTTCCGGCGCGCGCTGCACGACGGCGCGGTCGAGGGCGCCGCGGCCGACGAGGCGGCGTTCCGGCTCCTGGCCCGCTGGCTCGCCGACCCCGATCCCGACCACCGCTCCGGCGGCGTCTCCCGCGTCCTGTTCGACGTCTGGCTCGGCCGGCCCGACCTGCACGCCGCCTACGGCGACCTCAACGACCCCGACCAGCGCGACGGCTTCGTCGGCTGGGCCGTCGTCTTCGGCCTCGGCGAGGAGCGGATCCCGGCCTGGGTCCTGCCCGAGGAGGCGCTGGACCGCCACGGCGCCGCGCCCGACGACGGCACCGCCGGCCCGCGCCCCGACGCGCCGCCGCCGTTCGGCGTCAACCTCGCCGGCTACCTCCAGTCGACGCTGGGGATCGGGACCGTGGCGCGCAGCCTCGTGGGCGCGTTCGACGCCGCGCACGTGCCGGTCCTGCCGGTCACCGGCGTCCTGCAGCCGCCGACCGGGCGTGCCGAGGCCTTCGAGGCGACCGCGCCGCAGGCCGTCTCGTTCCCCTTCAACGTGGTCTGCGTCAACGCCGACGGCCTGCCCGGCTTCGCGCACGAGGCCGGGCCCGCGTTCTTCGACGGCCGCTACACGGTCGGCTACTGGTGGTGGGAGCTGCCGGAGCTGCCCGACGAGCTGCACGAGGCGTTCGCGCTGGTCCAGGAGGTCTGGGTCGGGTCGTCGTTCGTGCGCGAGGCGCTGGAGCGCGTGTCGCCCGTGCCGGTCGTGCAGATGCCGCTGCCGGTCGCCGTCGCGCCGGTCGTCGACCGCCCGCGCGCCGCGCTCGGCCTGCCCGAGGGCTTCCTGGCGATGGCCTTCGTGGACTTCAACTCGGTCATGGCGCGCAAGAACCCGCTGGGCGCGATCGAGGCGTTCGCCCGCGCGTTCGACGGGAATTCGGCCCACCCACCCGCGACGCTCGTCATCAAGCACCTCAACGGCCACCTGCACCCGCGCGCGCTCCAGGAGCTGTCGCTGGTCGCGCGGCGCCACCCCGGAGTGCGGCTGCTGGACCGCTACGTCGCGCGCTCGACGCTGGACTCGATGGTCGCGTCGGCCGACGTGTTCGTCTCGCTGCACCGCTCCGAGGGCTTCGGCCTGCCGCTGGCCGAGGCGATGGCGCTGGGCACGCCGGTGCTGGCGACGGGCTGGTCGGGCAACGCGGACTTCGTCGACGACGCCGTCGGCTGGCCCGTGCCCTACGAGCTGGTCGCCGTCGGGCCCGGCAACGCGCCCTACGCCGCCGACAGCCGCTGGGCGGAGCCGGACGTGGACGCCGCGGCGCGCATGCTGCGTGAGATCCGCGACGCGCCGGAGCTGGCGGCGCGCAAGGCGCAGGCCGGGCAGCGCCGGATCCGCGAGCGTTACGCGCCGGCCGTCGCGGGCGCCGCGATGCGCGACCGGCTCGCCGCGCTGTACCCGCGCGTAGCCGACGAGCGCCACGTCCGTCGCGCCGAGGCGACGCTGACGGCCACGACGCCGGACCTCGACGCGCTGCGCGCCGGGGCCGAGCCGCCGTCGCGCCCGTTCCAGACCGGCGGGCGCCCGGACCCCGCGCGCAAGGTGGCCCGCTCGGTCGTGGCGCCGGCCGTGCGCTACCAGACCGAGCTCGACACGCAGATCCTCCGCTACGTCGACGCGCTGTCGGCCGAGCTGGCGCGCACGCGCGAGGAGCACGCCGCGCTGACCGCCGCAGCGCTGAAGGGCCACCGGCGCCTCGACGCCCGCCTCGACGGCGTCGGCGCGCGCTTCGACGCGGTCGACGCGCGGATCGCGCGCCTCGAGGAGCTCATCACCGCCGTCGGCCGCGGGCTGGAGGCGCTGCACCACCGTTTCGACGCCCTCGGCCGGGACGTGGCGCCCGTGCTCCACGGCGCCCAGGCACGTCCATGGACGACGCCGGGCAGCTTCGCCTTCGAGGACGACCCTGCGCTCGGCCGCCGCGTGCTGGCCTTCGGCGGCGACGAGACCGAGGACTACGCCGGCTTCGAGGCGGTCTTCCGCGGCCCGCGCGAGCGCGTCGACGAGCTGCTCGAGCACTACGTCCCGCTGCTGGCCGACCACGCGCCCGTGCTCGACGTCGGCGCCGGCCGCGGCGAGCTGCTCGCGCTGCTCGCCGCCGCCGGGATCGAGGCGGCCGGCGTCGACAGCGACGCGTCGATGGCGGCGGAGGCCCGCGCCGCCGGGCTGGACGTCGAGGTCGGCGACGGCATCGCCGCGCTGCAGGCCCGGGAGCCCGGCTCGCTGGGCGCGGTCACGGCCATGCACGTCGTCGAGCACCTGCCGTACGACGCGTTGTTGGGGTTCTTGGCGGGGGCGCGCGCGGCGCTGCGTCCGGGCGGCGTCCTGATGGCCGAGACGATCAACCCGCACGCGCCGGCCGCGCTGAAGACCTTCTGGACCGATCCGACGCACCGCCACCCGCTGCTGCCCGAGACGATGATCGTCCTGGCGCGCGGTGCGGGCTTCGGCCGCGTGGTGGCGACGTTCCCGCGCGGCGTCGGCGACGCGGAGGTCGACCTCCTGCGCTCCGACGCCTACACCTTGGTCGCGACGGCCTAGCGCTGGGCGCCGCCGCTGCGGCGGCGCCGCCACCGCCTACGGCTTGACGTCGGCGAGGTCGAGGATCGCCTCGTCGTTGACCTGCCCATCGAGCACCTGGAGGCGCAGGTCGCGCGTGTCGGCCGTGGACGGCACGGTGCGCGGCGCGTCGGTGCTCAGGCCGAGCACGTGCTGGCCCGGCGGGACGCGGACGACCTGGTCGACCTTGCGGCCCGGCAGCGGCGTCGCGATCGCGGTGCCGATCGGCTTGCCGTCCAGCGTGATCTGCACGGCGGCGCGGCGCCCGGCCGACAGGCGCGCGTCGAACGCGACGTCGCGCGGCTGGTCGTCGGGGTTGTCGAGCTTGATCGACGACTTGGCCCGCGCCCACTGCCAGCGGTGCTTGGCGTCGGACTCCGGCGGATAGAAGCCGACCCCGAACGTGGTCGCCAGCGGGTGCGTCAGCTCCGGGCCGACCGCCTGGCTCTCAGCCGGCGGCAGTTGGCGCTGCAGCTTGGCGCGCAGCGGGCGGAGGTCGAAGAAGTAGAGCCGGGTGTCGTCGCTGACGATCGGCTCGACGCCCGTGGTGATGCGGGCCGGCGTGACCGCCTCGTTCGCGACGTCCGCGTAGCCGGCCGCGTCGATCCACAGCCCGTCGAAGCCGGCGAGCGCGGCGGCGCGCAACTGGACCGGCAGCGGCAGCCCCGATGCCTCCTGCTGCCAGTCGGCCGGCCGGCCCTTCATGGCGCCGTAGGACCACTTGAGCTTCTTGTTGGCGTGGATGTAGCCCTTCAGCGGCGAGTAGTCGAACATGTTGACCACGGGCGGCGACTCCGGGAAGGGCAGGTAGGGGATCTGGTAGATCTCGCCCTTCCCGCCCAGCCGGTCGCTGACCGCGTCGACGAAGTGCGCGTCGTTGGTCCAGGTCTTGGCCGTGCCCTCGTAGTTGGGGCGCATCGACGACGACGTCTGGTCCCAGCCGCCGAGGACGAGCAGGACCGGCACGAGTGCGGCGAACGCCCACGACGCGCGCGGCCCGCGCTCCTTCATCCGCCGGCCGATCGCGTCCAGCGCCACGGCCGCGGCGAGCAGCCCGCAGAAGACGAGCACGATGCCGATCCGGTTCCAGGCCCGGATCGACGGGTTCAGGATGAACGCGATGAACGCGCCGCCGGCGCCGGTCGCGCCGAGCAGCGCCGCGGTCAGCGCGACCAGCGAGGTCGCGCGTAGGCGCGGATCGGCCACGAAGCGCTTGCCGGCGCCGCCGACGACGGCGGCCATCAGGCTCGCCATCAGCAGCAGCAGGCCCAGCACCGACAGCGTGCCGCCCCAGGTCGGGCCCTCGCTGGTCAGCGTGGTCTCACCCCAGAACTTGTTGCCCAGGTCCCCGAAGACGCCCAGGCGGTGCGTCGGCGGCGGGAGCACCTGGCCGATCAGGTTGAGGCCGTAGGTCAGGCTCTCGTTCGGGCTGCGCTGCCCGGTGGCCGCGTTGGCGCCGTGCGCCTGGTGGTAGAGGACCGTCGGCGCGAGGTTGAAGACCAGCACGGCGCCGAGCGCGACGAGCACGGCCCCGGCGGTCAGCAGCACGGCCTTGGGGTGGTCGGTCGTCAGCCACGCCGCCACCGTCGCGACGCCCACGAAGAGGATCGTGAAGATGGCGTAGTAGACGCCGGTCGACGCGATCAGGACGCAGAGGATGATGGTGCGCCACGACGTCCACGTGGACCAGCGCAGCAGGCGCGGGCTCTCGCCGGTGCGCCGTCGCCACAGCGGGATGCCCGTCGCGATCGCGATCGCGAGGAAGACGCCGAGCGGCACCGCGAGCGTCTCGGCGAGCATCAGATGGCCGACTTCGCCCCGGAGGATGTGGTACGGCGCCACCGCGAACAGGGCGGCCGGCGCGATCGCCGCGAGCCGGCTCACGCTCAGCCAGCGCAGCACCGCGTACGCCGACGCGGCGCTGAGCGGGAACGAGACCAGCAGGATCGCGTTGTAGACCACGCCCGGCTGCGACGCGAAGCGCTCGAGCACCCAGGCCATCGCCCAATGCAGGTTGTCGGGGCCGAGCGTCCCGAAGTCGTAGAACTGCTGCCCGTTGGGCGCGCCGAGCGCGTGGTTGCTCCAGATCCAGCCGAAGTCGTGGATCGACTTGAAGATGCCCAGCGTGAAGAGCCCGTCGCTCTCGCTGGCGATCGGGAGCCGCAGGCTCGGCGAGTCCCACAGCTGGAGCGCGATGACCGCGATGACGACGGACGCCACGCAGGCCACCGTGAGCGCGGCGAGCTCCCGCACCCAGGAGCGGTCGGTCAGCGCGCGCAGACGTGCCGCCGCCGTGCTGGAAGCGACGGCGGGCGGTGGGGCTGGTGCAGCGGCGGTGGATGACGTGGCGGCAGCGGCCGTCGACGGGGCTTCACCCATTGGGTTCAGGCTACAGGGCGGTCGGGGCGACACGCGTCGTCGGACCACGACGAGGCGCTCAGCGTCCGTACACCGCTAGGGTGGCGCGCCGATGAGACGTCTCCCCGGCGGTAGCACGAGGAACGCCCGCATTGGTCTGTTGGTCTGCGCGATTGCCGCGCAGGCCGTGTCGTTGCAGCTCGTGCTGCGGACGCCGTTCTGGTTCGACGACGCGGCGAACGCGAACCTGAGCGGGTACCTCCGTGACACCAATCAGACCTTCTCGGGCTACATCCACAGCTCGATCGGCGCCCAGTGGCACTACATGGGCCGCTTCACCCCGCTCGGCCTGCTGGAGAACTACGGGCTGATGGACACCGTCCACGACCGCCTCGCCTACAAGGCGTTCCTGGTCGTGATGACGATCGTGGCGGCGCTCGCCGTGGCGCGCGTGCTCATGGCGCTGCGCGTGCCCACGGAGATCGCGCTGCTGGCGGCCGCATTGACGTCCGCGCTGTACCAGATCCACCTGTACCACGACGTCCTCTACGCCTACTCGGCGCTGATCCAGTGCGTCGTCGTCCTGTTCTGCGGGTCGCTTCTGCTGTTCGTCGGGTGGCTGCGCCAGGGCGGCTGGTGGCGCCTCGCGCTCGCGCTGGCGCTGGTCGTCGCGGCCGACCTGTTCTACGAGGCGGCCTACCTGCTCGTGGTGCTCCACGTCGCGGTGGTCATCGCCGAGCGCCAGCCCTGGCGCAAGGCCATGGCGCCCGTCGCGATCTCGGTGGTCTTCGTCGGCGTCACGGCGTACCTGCGCCTCAAGTACAGCTCCAGCGGCTCCTACAGCGCCAACCTCGCGCCGGACAAGGTCGTGCCGGCGTTCCTCAAGCAGCTCTCCGCCACGCTGCCCGGCAGCTCGTTCTGGAGCCACGACGGGCCGCGCATCCTGCCGTCCTCGCACGCCCGAACGCCGATGCTGCGCGGCGCCCTGATCGGCCTGCTGTCCCTGCCGCTGCTCTGGGCGGCCGCCACGCAGGCCCGCGGCTGGCGGCCGGAGCGCCGGCAGGTCGTCGCCGTGGCGATCGTCGCCGTCGCGCTCATCACGCTGCCCGCGGCCCTCGTCTCGCTGGCCGTGCGCTACCAGAACGACCTGCGCTGGGGCGCGGGCTACCTGCCGGTCTTCGGCGGCGTCGTCGGCGTGGCCGTCCTCGCCACGCTGGCCTACGCCGCCGCGGCGCGCAGGCTCCCGGTTGCCGCGCTGGCCACCGTGTGCGCCGTCCTGGTCGGCGTGAGCGCCGCGCGCAACGCCGAGGGTGGGACGCGCATCGTCTCGTCGCTCGAGAAGGTCGCGGCTCAGCGCGACGACCTCGACGACGCCGTGCGCCACGGGCTGCTGGCCGGCGCCTCGACCCATGACGTCCTGTTCTTCGACCAGCGTCAGATCGCGCCGCCCGAGGGCTTCTGGCTGCCGTCGTACGGCATGACCATGAAGCAGTGGTTCGAGACGGCGTCGCCCAAGACGATCCAGGCGTCCTACGAGCTCTACCCCGACGATGCGACCGATCGCTTCTGCCCGCTGCCCGGCGCCGACGAGCAGCAGCAGTGCAAGGTCCTCGGCCACCGCAACGCCTGGTTCTCGACGGGCGTCGTGGACGGGCGGCGCTGGGTGCTGCTCACCCCGTTCGCGCCGGGGCGGCCGAAGCGGCACGCGAACCTGTTCTACGTCAAGGCCGCGCGGACCGCGCGGCTGGTCATCGAGGACGGCGGCGAGGCGCCGCTCGCGGGCCTCGGGGCGCAGTGGGCGACGCGGGTCGGCGCGCCCGTCGCCGGTGCGGCGGCGCCGCGCATCACGCGCCGCAGCGGCCGCTGGACGTTCGCCGACGTCGCGGTGCCGTCGACCGCGACGGCCGGGACGGGCTTCGTGACCGCGCAGGCGTCGACCTAGGGGACCCGGCGCGGCGCCTGCGACGCTAGGCGCTGGGCGCCAGCCGGACGCGCAGCAGCACCCACAGGGCGCGGAAGCCGTCGCGCCACGTGATCTTCTTGCCCTCGCCGTACGTGCGGCCGAAGTAGGAGATCGGGACCTCGTAGATCCGCAGCCCGCGGCGGCAGATCCAGCCGGTGATCTCCGGCTCGATCCCGAACTGGTCCTCGGTGAGCGGCAGCGCCTGCAGCACCTCGCGGCGGAAGGCCTTGTAGCCCGTCTCCATGTCCGACAGCGTGGTGTTGAACAGCACGCCGGTGACCAGCGACAGGAAGCGGTTGCCGACGAGGTGCCAGAACATGTAGGCGCGCTGCGCGCCGCCGCCGCTGAGGCGGGAGCCGTAGACGACGTCGGCCGCGCCGTCCACGATCGGCTTGATCAGCGACGGGACGTCCTGCGGGTCGTACTCCAGGTCGGCGTCCTGGATGACGACGATGTCGCCGGTCGCGTGCGGGATGCCGTGGCGCAGGGCGCTGCCCTTGCCGGCGTTCTCCTTGCGCAGCAGGACGACGCCGTCGTTGCCCTGCGCCCACTGCTCGACGAGCGCGGCCGTGCCGTCCTGCGAGCCGTCGTCGACGACGAGGATCTCGCGGTCGAGCCCGAGCGCGTCCACGGCGTCGAGCACCGCGACGATCGTGGCGGCCTCGTTGTAGGCGGGGATGAGGAACGTGATCTTCATCGATCTAGATCCCGAATCGGTCGTGGACCTCGGGGTGCTCGCGCAGCCAGTCGGCCAGGGCCTTGAAGCCGACGGCGACGTCGTCCGCGGCGACCCAGCCCAGCCGCTCTTGGGCGAGCGACGGGTCGCTGACCCACACGGCGGTGTCCCAGGACCGCTGCGGCTCGGTGCCCCACTCGGGCTCGGCCGCGATGCCCAGCTCGGCACGCGCGACCTCGACGACCTCGCGCAGCTTGGTCTCGCGACCCGACCCGATGTTCAGCACGCTGCCGCGCTCGAGCTCGGTGTGCGCGGCGGCGGCCAGGAACGCGCGGTTGGTGTCGCGCACCGAGATGAAGTCGCGCGGCGTGTCGGGAGAGACCAGCGGCGGCAGCTCGCCCTTCAGGCCGCGCGCGACGAGCGTCGGCATCAGCCGGCCGGGCTGCTCCCACGGGCCGAAGACCGAGTACAGGCGCAGCGTCACCACGTGGACGTCGTCGCGCACGGACACGAAGCGGCCGTGCAGCGTCGTCGCGGCCTTCATCACCGCGTAGTCGCTGTTGGGCTCGGGCAGGTCGCCCTCCAGCGGCGCGCGGTCCTTGCTGCCGTACTCCGATGAGGACCCGGCGTTGATGAAGGCTTCGAAGCCGCGGTTCTGGCAGGCCGACAGCAGGTGGACGGCGGCCACCAGGTTGGTCTGCATGATGATCTCGGGATCGCGCTGCCACGAGTACGCGCCGTGCGCGGCGAGGTGGAAGACCCAGTCGGGCTTGGCGTGGTCGACGCCGCCGTGGATCGCCTCGGGATCGAGCAGGTCGACGTCGGCGATGTCGACTTCTCCCGCGAGGTGGTCCAGGCGCCAGTTGTCGCTTCCCGGACGGACCCAGGCGACGACCTCGTGGCCCTGGTCCGCGAGCTCTTCGACGAGGTTGGCGCCGACGAAGCCGCCGGCGCCGGTGACGAGCGCTCTCACGCGGAGTGGGGGCACGGATGCGAATGACTCACCATCCGATCATACGTCGAGCCCCAGGCCGGACGTCGTCTACTACGATCGGCGCGGTGACCGAGCGGCCGGCCAAGCTGACCTGGACGGCGATCGGCCTCGTGGCGGTGGCGATCCTGCTGTTCTCCGTGCGCTCGCCGATCGGGCGCTCCGGCGACACCATCGCGATGATCGCGGGCACCCACCTGGGGCTGAGCTGCCTCGGCGACGGGACGCTGACCAACTGCGGGATCCACGTCGCGCCCTACCCGCTGCTCCAGTACCTGCCGACGACGTTGTTCATCGGGTTGGGTCTCGGCGACAACGACATCGAGCGCGCGCTGGGCCTGCTCAACGTCGCGGCGTTCGTCGGGATGCTGCTCGCGAGCTACACGACGCTCGCGCGCCTGGCCCGGCCGGCGCTGGGCGTCGCGCTGCTCGTGGTGCTCGTCGCCTCGCCGCTGCCGTGGTACGCGTGGACGACGTTCGGCGAGTCGCTCGGCGCCTTCGCGTGCGTCGCGTTCGTGGCCGCCGCGCTGTGGCGCGCGCCCGCGCCGGTCCTCGCGCTGACGCTCGCGCTCGCCGGGGTCTCCAAGGAGACCGCGCTGCCGTTCCTCGCGTTGATGGGGATCGGCGCGCTGCTGTGGTCGCCGATCGAGGGCCGCGGGATCGACCGCCGCCACTGGATCGGCCTGGGCATCGGCGCGGTCCTGGCGCTCGCGCTCACCGGCGCGTTCAACGAGCTGCGCTTCGGCCAGCTGACCAACGCGGTCTACTCCGAGTCCTATGAGCGCACCCCGACGACCGGCCTGAAGGCGCGCTTCGTGCTGTCGCTGTGGCTGGCGCCCAACGCCGGGCTGGTGACGTTCTGGCCGCTGGCCGGCGCGGCGCTGCTGGCGATGGTCGCGGTGGCGGCCGCGCGGGTCCGGCGCTGGCGCGAGCACCTGCGGCCCGTCGGCGCCGGCGCGGTCGTGCTGGTCTGCGCGCTGGCCATGACCTACGGCTACGCCAACTGGTACGCGCCGTTCGGCTGGATCGCGTGGGGGCCGCGGCTGATGCTGCTGCTGACGCCGGCGCTGCTGCTCTTCGGCGCCGCGACGCTGGCGCCCGAGCTGCAGGCGGTCGCGTCCGCGGCCGGCCGGTGGGCGACCGCGCTGAAGGTCGCGCTCGCCGCGCTGGCCGTCGCGACCGTGCTGTCGCAGGTCGGCGTCCTGTGGGACAACCAGGCCCAGGCCGGGCTGTTCGACCCGGACTCGGCGTGCCCGACGTCGGTGTCGGTCGTCGACAACCCAGGCGGCTACTACCACTGCATCATCCACTGGGCCTGGTACAAGCACTGGGTCCTGCCCGACGCCGTCAGCGGCGTGACGACGTCGTTCAGCTCCGTCCTGATGACGCTGGCGTGGCTGGCGGCGCTCGCCGCCCTGCTCGTCGCCGTCGTGCTCGCGCTCAGGGACCGGGCGGGACCACGTGCGTCGGCGCCGGTCGTGCCGACTCCGGCGCCACCGGGTCGCTGACCGGCAGCGCCCGCGCCGCGGGCAGCACCGTGCCCGGAGGGGCGTTGAGGATCGACTCCACCACGAACGGCGGGCGGCGCTTGACCTCCTCGTAGACGTGCGCGAGGTAGGAGCCGATGATGCTCAGGCACAGCAGCTGGATGCCGCCGAGGAACAGCACGATCAAGATGATGGTCGTGATGCCGCGCGGCGCCGCGCTCGGGTCGACCACGCGCAGCACGAGCTGCACGAAGATCGCCAGGAACGAGAGCAGCACGATCGAGAGCGCCAGCCCGGTGATGAGGTCCAGCGGGGCGTAGGAGAACGAGACGATCGCGCGCCGCGCCCAGCCGAGGTTCTTGCGGAAGTTGTTGGTGGTGGTGCCGAACATCCGCTCGGGGCGGACGTAGGGGACGCCGACCTGCTTGAAGCCGACCCAGGCGCGCAGGCCGCGCATCAGGCGGTGCGTCTCCGGGAGCGCGTTGATGGCGTCGACGACGCGGCGGTCGACGAGGCCGAAGTCGCCGGCGTCGACGGGCACGTCGACGTAGGCCATGCGCTTGAAGACGCGGTAGAAGCTCTTGTAGAAGAGCTGCATGTGCTTGGGCGCCTCGCGCTGGACGCGGATGCCGTAGACGACGTCGTAGCCCTCGCGCCACTTCTCCACGAACTCGGGGATGATCTCCGGCGGGTCCTGGAGGTCGCCGTCGAGCAGCACGACGGCGTCGCCGGTGGCGATCCGCATGCCCGACGTGAACGCGCTCTGCGAGCCGAAGGCCCGCGCGTGGTTGACCACGACGACCTTCGGGTCGCGCGCGGCCAGCTCCGCCAGGACGTCGCGCGCGTTGTCGGGCGAGCCGTCGTTGACGAAGATGATCTCGTAGTCGCTGCCGATCGAGTTGAAGGTGTTGACCAACCGCTCGTGCATGATCGGGACGGCGGGAGCGTCCCGGTAGCAGGCGATGACCGCCGTGATCTTCACGCGATCACCTCGCGACGTCGACGGCGGCCAGCACGCGCTCGGCGATCTGCTGGGCCGACAGGCCGTGCTGCGCTTCGAGGTAGCTCTGGCTGCCGGCCTCGCCGCCGGGCATCCGGCCCACGGCGCAGCGCAGCAGCCGCGACTCCAGGCCGCGCTCGGCGATCGTCTCGGCCACGTAGGAGCCGAGGCCGCCGTCGCGGTAGTGCGCCTCGACGGTCGCGACCGCGGGGACGCCGTCCAGCAGCTCGGCGATGTCGTCGGCCGGCCCCGGGTTGAACGAGGACACGATGCCGACGCTGGCCTGCAGGCCCTGGTTCGCCAGGAGCTCGGCGGCCTCGACCGCGGCGTGCGCGATCGAGCCGATCGCCAGGATCGCGGCGTCGCCGCCCTCGCGCAGGACCTCGAGGCGGCCCAGCGCGAAGCGGCCGTCGAGGCCGGGGACGGCGTCGCCGCGCTTGCTGACGCGGAAGTAGATCGGGCCCGGATGGTCCCGCGTGGCCCGCACGGCGGCTCGCGCCTGCGCGGCGTCGGCGGCCGCGACGGTCGTGATCGACGGCTGGGTGCGCATGACCGCGTAGTCCTCGAGCGCGAAGTGCGTCACGCCGTTGTGGCCGTAGTCGAAGCCGCCGCCGACGCCGACGATGCGGACCGGCAGGTCGTGCAGCGCGGGGCCGTTGCGGATGAACTCGTACGGGCGCAGCGTCGCGAACGTCGCGATGGAGTAGGCGAACGGGATGTACCCCGCCTCGGCCAGGCCGGTCGCGACGCCGAGCATGTTCTGCTCGCCGACGCCGCAGTTGAGGAACCGCTCCGGGTGGCGCTTCTCGAAGTCCTCGAGCACCATGTAGCCGAGGTCACCGGTCAGCAGCATGACGCGCTCGTCCTCGGCGGCCAGCTCGACGAGCTCGGCGATGAAGTCGTTGCGCATCAGGCGGCCACCGCCTCGAGCTCGGCCATGGCCTGCTCGTACTGCTCGTCGGTCAGCGGGAGGTAGTGCCAGTCGATCACGGACTCCATGAACGAGACGCCGTGCCCGAAGGTGGTGGTCGCCACGATGACGCTCGGCTGGCCGGTCGCGCCGGCGGCGCGCTCCAGCGCGGCCGCGAGCTGCTCCTGGTCGTGACCGGGCGCGACCTGCGCGTCCCAGCCGAAGACGCGGAACTTCTCGTCCACGGCGCCGAGGTCGAGGACCTCGGGCGTGTAGTTCATGGCCTGCTGGCCGTTGAGGTCGACCAGGAGCGTGAGGTTGTCGAGCCGGTGGTGGGCGCTGAACATCGCGGCCTCCCAGATCGAGCCCTCGTTGAGCTCGGCGTCGCTCACGATCACGTAGATGCGACGGTCCGACCCCTGACGTTTGGCAGCGAGTGCCGCGCCGGCGCCGAGCGAGAGGCCCTGTCCGAGCGAGCCGGTGCCGAAGTCGATGCCGTCCAGGCCCGGCTCCGGGTGGACGCCGAGCTGGGTGCCGTCGTCGCAGTAGCTGGCGATCTGCTCGTCGTCGAGGCGGCCCTGCAGGTGCAGCGCGCCGTACAGCGCCAGCGCCGCGTGGCCCTTGGACAGGACCAAGCGGTCGCGATCGGCGCCCTCGCCCCGCATGGGGCCCGCGACGACGGCCGTCACGAGGTCCGCGATCGACAGCGCGGACCCGATGTGGCCCACGTGCGCGCGGTACGACTGCTCGATGACGATCCGCCTGATGGCATGCGCGAACGACGCGCGCTCTGGCAAGTCCATGGGGAAAGGACCTTAGCGATCCTGGGTGGCCCCGGGTCGGAACACTAGCTGCCGGGAGGCAAGGTACGTGAGCGCCGGAATCAGGGGCAGGAGGACGATCTGGGCGACGATCCGGTCGAGCCCCGCGCGGTGCACCAGCACCGACAGCAGCACGATGTTGATCCCGATGACGGTGCCCTGGAGGGCCAGCCAGCGGACCATGCCGCCGGCCGTCGGGTCGTCGGTGCGGAACGTGAAGCGGTGGTGCATGAAGTAGCCGATGCCGGCGCTGACGGCGAAGGCGACGAGCGCGGCGAGCACCAGGCCGACGCTCGCCCAGATCAGCGCGGCGTAGATCCCCAGGTAGATGAGCGTGCTCAACCCGCCCACGAGGCCGAAGCGGATCAACTCGGCCACGCGGTGGCGGAAGCTTGACATCAGGCCCAAGGCTAAAGCCTGCCCGGCGACGCAGTGCGTACGCTGTGCCGGATGTCCGAGACGATGACCAGCCGGCTGCTGAGCGAACGGACCCACCGGGGCTGCCCGGTGTGCGGATCGACCGACCAGTCGCACGTCTTCGCCACCGAGTCGCTGGACTTCGCGGCGCTCGGCGATCACGCCTTCGCTTCGCGCAAGCGTCCTGAGCGGATGCGCCTGCACCTCGTCGAGTGCCCGGTCTGCGACCTGGTCTACGCGAGCTCGGTGCCGTCGCCCGAGGCGCTCGCCAGCCTCTACGAGGCCGCCGCCTTCGGCAGCGCCGAGGAGGCCGGCTTCGCCGCGCGCACCTACGGCGAGGCCGTCGCCCCGCTGGCCGCGCGGCTGCCCGATCGCGTCGGCGCGCTGGACATCGGCACCGGGGAGGGCGCGTTCCTGGCCGAGCTGCTGCACCTCGGCTTCACCGAGGTCGCCGGCATCGAGCCGTCGACCGATCCGATCGCCGCGGCGCCCGACGCCATCCGCCCGCTGATCGAGCAGGGCGTCTTCCAGGCCGGGCTGCACCCGGTTGGGAGCCTGAGCCTGATCACGTGCTTCCAGACCATCGAGCACGTGCCGGACCCGGCCGCGATGGTGCGCGACGCCTACGACATGCTCAAGCCCGGCGGCATGGTCGTCATCGTCTGCCACGACCGCCGCTCGCGCGTCAACCGGACGCTGGGGCTGCGCTCGCCGATCATGGACGTCGAGCACATGCAGCTGTTCTCGCCCAAGAGCATCACCGAGCTGCTCAAGCGCGGCGGCCTGGCCGACGTGGGGCGCGACGTGATCCGCAACCGCTACCCGGCGCGCTACTGGGCCCAGCTGCTGCCGTTGCCCGGCAAGCTGCACGGCGCGTTCGAAGGCGCCCTGACCAAGTCCGGGCTGGGCGCGCGCCCGGTCTCGCTCAACGTCGGCAACCAGCTGGCGTGGGGCGTCAAGCCGGCCTGAGCGCCGGCGCCTCCGCTCAGACCGGGAAGGTCAGATCGCCGGCGATGTCGGCGAGCAGCGGCGCGGTCGCGTCGCGCTCGGAGACGTGGTGCTCGACCTCGGGCGGCCACGCGATGCCGACGGCCGGGTCGTCCCAGCGGAAGCCGCGCTCGACGGCCGGGTCGTAGTAGGACGACACCTTGTACATGACGTCCGCGACGTCGCTGAGCACGCAGAAGCCGTGCGCGAAGCCGACCGGCACGAAGAGCTGGTGGCCCTCGGCGTCGTCGAGCACGACGGCCTCCCACTCGCCGTAGGTCGGCGAGCCGCCGCGCAGGTCGACCACGACGTCCCAGATGCTGCCGCGGCCGCAGCGGATGAGCTTGGCCTGGCCGTCGCCGAGCGAGAAGTGCATGCCGCGCACGACGCCCTGGCCGGAGCGGCTGTGGTTGTCCTGGACGAACGCGACGTCGACGCCGTTCTCCGCCCACACGTCCTCGCGGAAGGCCTCGAGGAAGAACCCGCGGCTGTCGCCGTGGACGTCGGGGGCGAGGTGGACGATTCCGTCGAACTTGGTGGGGAGGCGGCGCATCGGCGGGAAGGGTAACGACGCTCAGCCCGCGAACGCGTCGAGCTGGGCGAGCGTCAGCGCGCGCGCGTCGGCGCCGTCGTGCGCGGCGCGGTGCCAGGCGACGGTGCGCTCCAGCGCCTCGGGCAGGTCCCAGCGCGGGGTCCACCGCAGCTGCGCGCGCGCCTTGGACGAGTCCAGCCGCAGGGTGTGGGCCTCGTGCGGGTGCGGGCCGGGGTCGGCCGCCCAGGCGGCGCCGTCGCCCCAGGCGCGGCACAGGCGCGCGACGATCCACTCGACGCTGCGGGCGTCGGCGTCGGGCGGGCCGAAGTTGAAGCCGCCGGCCAGGCGCGGGTCGTCGTGCAGGCGCTCGGCGAGCGTGAGGTAGCCGTCGAGGCAGTTGAGGACGTGCTGCCAGGGGCGGATCGCGTGCGGGTTGCGGACGTGCAGCGGGCGGCCGTCGGCGAAGGCGCGCATCGCGTCGGGCACGATCCGGTCCGGGGCCCAGTCGCCGCCGCCGATCACGTTGCCGGCGCGGGCGGTCGCGACGGGCAGGTCGTAGCTCGCGCGGTAGGCGGCCGCGACCAGCTCGGCGGCGCCCTTCGAGCTGGAGTAGGGGTCGTGGCCGCCGAGCGGCGCGTCCTCGGCGTAGGCCGTGCCGGGCGTCGAGTTGTCATAGCACTTGTCGCTGGTGACGACGAGCGCCGCACGCAGGTCCGGCGCGGCGCGCGCGGCCTCCAGGACGTGGACCGTCCCCATGACGTTGGTCGCGTACGTCGCGACCGGCTCGGCGTAGGAGCGGCGGACGAGCGGCTGGGCCGCGAGGTGGAGGAGGAGCTCGGGGCGCGCGGCGCGGGTCGCGGCGACGACCGCGTCGAGGTCGCGGACGTCGCCCTCGATCGAGATGATGTCCTTGTCGAGGTTCGCCTCGGCGTGCAGCGATCCGGGTTCGGCCGCGTGCGCGAAGCCGGTCACCTCCGCGCCGAGCCGCAGCAGCCACAGCGTCAGCCACGCGCCCTTGAAGCCCGTGTGGCCGGTGACCAGGACGCGCCGGCCCTGCCAGAACCCGCTCACGCCCACGTCTTCCACGGTGGCGCGCCGGTCGCCCACAGCGCCTCGAGCTGCTGGCGGTCGCGCAGCGTGTCCATCGCATGCCAGTAGCCGCGGTGGCGGTAGGCGCGCAGCTGGTCGTCGGCGGCGAGGCGCTCGATCGGCTCGCGCTCCCAGACCGTGGCGTCGTCGTCGATGTAGTCGATGGCCTTGGGCTCGAGGACGAAGAAGCCGCCGTTGATCCAGCCGCCGTCGCCGCGCGGCTTCTCGTGGAACGCCTTGACCGCGTCGCCGGGGCCGAACTCGATCGACCCGTAGCGGCCGGGCGGCTGGACGGTCGTGACGGTCGCCAGGCGGCCGTGCGCGCGGTGGTGGGCGATGAGCGCGGTGAGGTCGACGTCGGCGACGCCGTCGCCGTAGGTCAGGCAGAACGCCTCGTCCGGATCGAGGAAGCCCGCGGCGCGCTTGATCCGGCCGCCGGTCATCGTGGCGTCGCCGGTGTCGGTGAGCGTCACGCGCCACGGCTCGGCGCTGCTCGTGTGGACCTCCATCGCGTTGGCGGCGAGGTCGAACGTGACGTCGGCGGTGTGCAGGTGGTAGTTGGCGAAGTACTCCTTGATGACGTAGCCCTTGTAGCCGAGGCACACGACGAAGTCGTGGATGCCGTGCGAGGCGTACATCTTCATGATGTGCCACAGGATCGGCTTGCCGCCGATCTCGACCATCGGCTTGGGGCGGATCGACGTCTCCTCGGCCAGCCGCGTGCCGAGGCCGCCCGCGAGGATCACGGCCTTCATCGAGGCCGGACTGTATCTCTCCGTATCGTTGGGGCCCGTGGGGTCTTCTTCCCGGCACACGGAGCGCTCGACGCTGGCCGCGTGCATCGCGCAGGTCGTCGCGGTGCCGGCGGTCGACGTGCCGCTCGACGACGACGAGCGCCGCGCGTGGCTGGCCGAGCGCGGGCTGGGGCTCGTGCCGGTCGCCGACGTCGGCGACTTCGCGTGGCCGGGGTCGTGGATCGGGATCCGCCCGGCGCGGGACGGCGGCGGGCCGCGGGCCGTCGTCATGTTCGGCGTGCCGTCGGGCGTGATCTGGGATCCGGCGGGCACCGAGGACGCGTTGGTGGAGGGCTTCGTGGTCGCGCCGCTGGAGCTGGCGACCTGGCCGCCGGTGCCGGTCGCGGACGTCGCGGCCGGGGTGGTCGAGGCGCTGGCGATCGCGCCGTCGGCGACGGCGCCGGTCGAGGCGCTGACCGTCGCCTCCGCGGTCCCGGATCGCGGGTTGCGCGGGGATCGGTACTGGCACGGCGTCGGGACCTTCGCCTCGGGGCGGCCGGGGTCCGCGCTGACGCTGGTCGACGCCGACGTGCTCGACGAGCTGGCGGCCGCGCGCGGCGCGGTGGTCGATCACCGCCGCAACGTCGTGGTCCGCGGGACCGACCTGAACGCCTTGGTCGGACGCGCGTTCCTGTTGGGATCGGTGCGGTGCCGGGGCCGCCGGCTGTGCGAGCCCTGCGCCCACCTGGACCGGCTCAACGGCGGCGCTCTGCTGCGTCCCATGGTCCACCGCGGCGGCCTGCGCGCCGACATCCTCGAGGCCGGCGAGATCCGCGTCGGCGACGCGTTGACGCCATGCCCCGCCTGAAGCGCCGCCCACCCGAGCCGGCGCCGGAGCCTGAGGACGAGCCGGTCGTCGGGACGCCGGCGGCGGTGCCGTGGGCGCTGGGCGACCTGCTGCGCGACGGGCCGGCGCCGCTCGCCGACCGCCCTGGGTCTGAGGGCTTCTCGGTGACGCTCGTCCTCGGTCCCGGCACCGACACACCCCGCGCCGCCGGCATCCCGCCCGAGCTGCTCGGCGCCCTGCGCGCGGAAGGCATCACGCCGCACGTCGTGACGGCCGCCGAGCTGGAGGAGGACGCGCCGCCGGCCGCTGCCGCTGCGCCCGCCGCCGATCCGCTCGCGGCCGCCGACGTCGTCCTCGCCGCCGGGTGGCCCGCCGCGCCGGCGGTCCTCACCGCGCCGGGCCTCCGCGCGCGCGCCGTGCTCGCGACCGCGGAGCCCGCGCCGCTCGCCGAGCTGGGCTGGGCGAGCGGCGTCCCGGTCCTCGGCCCGGCCTGGCTCGGCGGCGGGCTGCCGGCCGGCGCCGACGCGGCGTACGTCCCGAAGCCCGTCCATCGGCGCGAGGACCTCGTCCTGGTCCACGGCGAGGAGCCGTTCGGCCTGCTGGCGGCGGCGGAGGTCGCCCAGCGGCGCGACGACCTCTCGTTCGCGGTCACCGGGGTCCGGCCGGACCTCGCGCTGCCGTTCCCGTTCCTCGGCGTCGACCCCGGTCCCGAGGCGCTCGCGCACGCGTTCGCGTCGGCCACGGTCGCGCTCGCGCCGGCCGTTCGCGGCTGGCGCCCCGCCGCGATCGCGATGCTCGCCTGCGGCCAGGCCGTCGTCGCGCCCGACGACGCCGCCTCCCGCGCCGCGCTGGGCGACGCCGCCTCGTTCGCTCGCGGCCCGCTCGCGGCCGCCGACGCCGTCGAGGCCTTCCTCGCCGACCCGGACTACGCGCTGCGCGCCGAGCGCGCCCGCGCCGGCTTCGCGCTCGTCCCGGGCGGCTGGTCGGCCACGGCGGCGGCGCTCGCCGCCGCGCTCCGCGCCCTCTGAGGCCTGAGTCACGCACGACCACGTGCGGAGTTGGCATCCTGTGCGGCGCATGTCCCGTCTCGATCGCCTGCGGGACCGGTGGCCGATCTCCCCGCGCGTGCACGCCTACGCCGCGTGGTCGGCGCTGGTGCTCTTCACGCTCATCATCATCTCCGGCGCCGCCGTCCGGCTGACCGGCTCCGGCCTGGGCTGCCCCGAGTGGCCGCGCTGCAACGGCACGTCGGTGACGCCGTCGAACGGGCACGCCTACATCGAGTTCTCCAACCGGATGATCACGACGCCGGTGTCGATCGCGGCGGTCCTGTGCCTCGCGTTCGCGCTCCTGCGCCGGCCCTACCGCCGCGACTTCACGGTCATGGGCGCCCTGCTCGCGGCGGGCGTCGCGGTCCAGGCCGTGCTCGGCGGGGTCACGGTGCTGACGGGCCTCAACCCCGTCACGGTGATGTCGCACTTCCTGCTGTCGATCGCGACGCTCGTCGTCGCGGTCACGCTCGTGTGGCGCGTCGTCCGCGAACGCCGCGAGCAGCCGCAGACGCCGTCGCACGACGCGCTGCTCGTCCGGATGACGCGCGCGCTGACCGTGGTCGGCGGCGCGGTCGTGGTGATCGGGACGGCCGTCACCGCCTCCGGCCCCTACGCCGGCGGCGAGGGCACCGACGACACCGTCTCGCGCCTCGGCATCTTCGGCGACGACACGTTCAAGACGGTGATCATGGTCCACGCGCGGATCGCCGCGGTCTTCGGCGTCTGCGCGGTCGCCCTCTGGATCTTCGCCCGCCTCCGCGGAGCCCGCGACCTCTACGCGCCCCTCACCGCCGTCTGCCTCGCGGTCGCGCTGACGGGCGCCGTCGGCACGCTGCAGTACCACATCCTCGACTACCCGGCCTGGACCGTCTGGCTCCACGTCGCGTCGGTCACGCTGACCTGGAACGCGCTGGTCTGGTCGTATCTGGCCGCTGGCCGGGCGGAGCGGGTGGCGGCGAGCGATGACGTGTCGCCGCGCGAGCCGGCGGCTCCGCGGGAGCCGGCGGCGGTGTCGTAGGGCGGGGTCGCGGGCGGGTCGCGCGGGCGGGTCGCGCGGGCGTTGGTTGGTCACCAGTACGGCGCGCGTGTGGTGCTGCGGGGCGTGGTTCGTTCCTCATCAAGGGCGTCAAGGCGTTTGGCGGCGCGACCGGGGTCGGTGTGGCTCGTCGTTGGTCGTGCTTCGGGGCGGGCGGTTCGGGGCCGAATGGTGCTCGATCGCGTCAAGTCCGCGACATACGCGGACTTCACGCGATCCATAGCGCCTGACCCGACGAGTCGGCCCCGAACTCGCCCCCCGCGCTGCCACGAGGACGAGCCACACCGACCGCGTGGAGCGCCGCCACCACACTCGCACGCCCTTGATGAGGGACGAACCCACGCGCCGCAGCCACGACAACGCGCCACACTGGTGACCAACCACGCCCGGCGCCCGGCCGTAGGCGCGAAGCCCCCTCACCCCACCGCTCGCTCCGCGGCCGTCGCCAGCAGCGCCACGACCGCCAGAACCAGCCCCACGGCGCCCGGTCTCACCACCCGGCCGACCCAGCGGCGTCGGCGACGCGACCATCCTCGGCCGCGACCGCGGCGGGTGGCCGTGCTGGCGTAGATCGGAAGCGACCGGTCCATGACCCTCCTCGCAGCCCATGCCACGCCGACCGGGCCGGCGGGTCAACGGCTGCGGCGCAAAGATCCCGCATGGTCCGGACGAATCCGTGAGGCCGCTGATCGTTCGGGGCCGATGCTCAGGCCGAGGTCTGGCCCAGGACGGTCGCGCGGGGCGGCGCGTCGGCGCCGGCGCCGCTCAGGACGAGGACCGCGACGTCGTCGCGCTGCTCGCCGAACTCCATGAGCGCCGCGTCGATCCCGCCCGCGATCGCGTCGGGCTCGACCGGGCCGATCGCGGCCAGCAGCGCCTCGAGGCGCTCTCCTCCGAAGCGCCCCTCCGCCCCGCGCGTGTCGGTCACGCCGTCGGTGTAGAGCACCAGCGAGTCGCCGACGCCCAGCTCCACGGTCGTCGGCGTCCAGCGCCCCTCCGGGAAGGCCCCCAACAACGTCCCGGACCGCCCGACCGGCCGCACGCTCCCGTCGACCGAGGACACCAACAACGGGGCCGGATGCCCGGCGCACACGATCTCCAACCCGACCTTGCCGTCGACCACGTCGCGGATGCCGACGCACACCGCCGTGCAGATCTGGCGCCGCTCCGGGTCGGCGCCGAGCGTCGCGTTGAGGCGCCGCAGCATCGCGGTCGGGTCATCCTCGTACTGCGCGACGGTCCGCATCGTGTAGCGCGCCAGCGACGTGATCGCCGCCGCGCCCGGCCCCTTGCCGGTCACGTCGCCCATCATGACCATCCACTTGCCGCGACCCTCGAACAGGTCATAGAAGTCGCCGCCGACCTCGGTCGCCGTCCCGGCCGCCCGGAACCGCGCGGCGATCGCCAGCCCCGGGATCACCGGCAGCCGCGGCGGCAGCAGCGAGCGCTGCAGCGTCGTGGCGATGTGGGTGCGTGCCGCGTGGATCCGCGCGTGCTCGACCGCGATCGCCGCGCGCCGCGCCAGCTCCTCGGCGACCTCCAGGTCGGCCGGGCCGAGCAGCCGCCCGCTCTCGGTCGTCGTCGCGAGCTGCATGGTCCCGATCACCCGCTCGCCGGCGACCAGCGGGACGATCAGCATCGAGCGCGTGGCGATCGCCTGCATCAGCTCGGCGTGCCGCGGCGCCTGCGCGTAGGCGGTCACGTCGGCCGGGAACACCTCGCTCCACACGACCGACCGCCCGGACCGCATGACCTCGGCCGGCCCGCGCGCGTCGGCGGGGTCGGGCGGGAAGTCGCGGCGCCACTCCTCCAGCAGCTCGACCTTCTCGAGCTCCCGGTGGGCGACCGCGACCTGGACGAGCGACCCGCGCTCGTCGGGCAGGTCGACGCGCGCCCAGTCGGCCAGCTCCGGGACGACCGCCCACGCGGCCTTGTCCAGCGTGGCGTCGACGTCCAGCGAGGAGCCCAGCAGCTTGGAGGCGTTGGACAGCAGCCGCTCGCGCATCTCCTGGCGCTTGACCGCGGTCATGTCCTCGCCGACCCAGACGACGAAGTCGACGGCGCCCGCGGCGTCGAACACCGGCGCCACGCGCGTGAGCAGCCAGCGGTCCCGCCCGGTCTCGCGGTCGATCGCGTGCTGCAGCCGCGGCGGCGGCGTCTCGCCCGCGAGCGCGCGGACGAACAGGTAGTCCTCCGGCGCGATCGGGTCGCCGCGCTCGTCGACGACCGACCACCGCGCCAGCAGCGCCGGGCCGCCGCCCGCCACCAGCGCCTCGGCGCTCTCCACGCCCGCGAACTCCGCCGCCGCCGAGTTGGCGAACCGCAGCTGCCCGTCGGCGCCGATCGCCGCGACCGCCTCGCCGAGGTTCTCGACGATCGCCGCCATGCGCTCCTCCGTGGTGCGCAGCCCGTCGAAGAGCGTGACGTTGTCGAGCGCCAGCGCGGCGCGCGCGCAGACGATGCGCGCGAGCGTCACCTCGTCGGGCGTGAACGGCTCGCGGCCGGCGCGGCGCACGAACGAGATCGTCCCGAACGTGGCGGCGCGCCCGATCAGCGGGACCGACAGCACGGACTGGTACTCGAAGTCCACCACGTGCGCGACGTGCTCGGCGCTGTCGGCGTACTGGTAGACCTCGTGCGGGAGGTCCTGGAGGAGCGTCGGCTCGCCGGTCCGGAGCGCGATCGCGACCGGATGCTCGCTGGCCGGGTCCAGCGGGTGCCGCTCGCGCAGCTGGCGCAGGTCGTCGGCGACGCGGTCGTCGACCGCCGCGGTCACCGCGCCGCGCAGCGTCCCGTCGGGCTGCAGCCGGTCGAAGATCGCGACGTCGCCCAGCGACGGGACGAACAGCCCCGTGATCCGCCCGAGCATCTCGTCGGGATCCAGCGGCGACTCGAGCAGGTCGGCGACGCGGGCCAGCAGCTCGAAGCGGTGGCGCGCCACGCGCTCGGCGTCGCGCTCGACCACCAGCGACCGGGCGGTGCGGGCCAGGACGCCCTGCGCCCGCACCAGCGCGAACGCGACCGCCGCGAGCAGCGTCACGGCGACGATCGTCAGCGTCGTGCCGCCGATCACCAGGTCGGCGACGACGGCCGCGAGCAGCAGGACGACGGCCAGCGCGAGCGCGCGGGAGCCCGCGCGCTCCGGAGGCGTGGGGGAAGCGCTCGCGGCCACAGCCGCGCAAGCCTATGCGCGCCGCGCCGGGACCGCCAGGTCCCGGCGCGATCGCATCATCCGACTAGGACGCGAGCGACTCCGCGGCCTTCGGCGCCGGCTCGAGCGCCTGCTCCAGCACCTCGGCGACGGTCATCACCGGGTGGAACGTCATCGCCTCGCGCACGTCGTCCGGGACGTCGTCCAGGTCGCCGCGGTTGCGCTCGGGGAGGATCACGTCGGTCAGGCCCGCGGCGTGCGCCGCGAGCACCTTCTGCTTGAGCCCGCCGATCGGGAGCACGCGGCCCTGCAGCGTGACCTCGCCGGTCATGCCGACCGTGTGCTTGACCGGGCGGCCGGTCAGCAGCGACGCCAGCGCCGTCGTCATCGTGATGCCGGCGCTCGGGCCGTCCTTCGGGATCGCTCCCGCGGGGATGTGCACGTGGAACTCGCGCTCCTCGAAGATCCCGGGGTCGATCCCGAGCTCCTCGGCGTGGGCCCGGACGAACGTCAGCGCGATCCGCGCCGACTCCTTCATCACGTCGCCGAGCTGGCCCGTGAGCTGCAGGCCGGGCTTGGACGACTTGGTGGCGTTGGCCTCGATGAACAGGACGTCGCCGCCGGTGCCGGTGACCGCCAGGCCGGTCGCGACGCCCGGGACCGCCGTGCGCTGCGCCGCCTCGTGGAACACCTTCTGGCGCCCGAGGGCGTCGCGCACCGCATCGAGGTCGATGACCAGGCCCCCACCCGCCCCGATCGACTCGTCGGCAGCGATTCGGACCGCCGCCTTGCGCAGCACCTTCCCGAGCTCGCGCTCGAGCTGGCGCACGCCCGCCTCGCGGGTGTACTCGGAGATCACCGTGCGCAGGATCCCGTCGTCGACGACGACCTCGTCTTCGCGCAGCCCGTTGCGCTCACGCTGACGCGGGAACAGGTAGTCGCGGCCGATGGCGACCTTCTCGTCGACGGTGTAGCCGTCGAAGCGGATGACCTCCATGCGGTCCAGCAGCGGGCCGGGGATCGTCTCGGCCTGGTTCGCGGTCGCGATGAACACGACCTCGGACAGGTCGAGCTCGACGTCGAGGTAGTGGTCGCGGAACGTCGAGTTCTGCGCCGGGTCCAACACCTCCAACAACGCCGCCGACGGGTCGCCGCGCCAGTCGGCGCCGACCTTGTCGACCTCGTCGAGCAGGATCACCGGGTTCATGGTCCCGGCGTCGCGCAGCGCGCGCACGAGGCGGCCCGGGAGCGCGCCGATGTACGTGCGGCGGTGGCCGCGGATCTCGGCCTCGTCGCGGACGCCGCCGAGCGACATGCGCACGAACTCACGGCCCATGGCGCGGGCGATCGACTCGCCGATCGACGTCTTGCCGGTGCCGGGCGGGCCGATGAGCGTCAGGATCGCGCCGCTGCGCTTGTCGGCCGCGATGCCGCGCTCCTCGCGCAGCTTCTTGACGGCGACGTACTCGACGATGCGGTCCTTGACGTCGGACAGGCCGGCGTGGTCGGCGTCCAGCACCTCACGGGTGTGGACGGGGTCGAGCTGGTCCTCGGAGCGCTCGCTCCACGGCACGGAGACGAGCCAGTCGAGGTAGGTCCGGATCGTCTGGGCCTCGCCGGACTGCTCGCCTGAGCGCTCCAGGCGCTGCAGCTCGCGCTCGGCCTGCTCGCGGACCTCGTCGGGCATGCCGGCGGCCTCGATCTTGGCCCGGTAGTCCTCGCCGACCGTGGCGTCGTCCTCGCCGAGCTCGCGACGGATCGACTCCATCTGCTTGCGCAGGACGTACTCGCGCTGCTGCTTGGCGGCGCCTTCCTCGACGTCCTCGCGGATGCGCTTGCGCACCTGCAGCTCGGCGAGCCGCTCGCGCTGACGGGTGAGGGCGAGCTCCAGGCGGGCCGCCACGTCGACGGTCTCCAGCAGCTCGACCTTCTGCTCGAAGGTCAGGTCGGGGGCGTAGCCGGACGTGTCGGCCAGCGGGCCCGGCTCGGTGATGGCGCGCACCCAGGAGGCGATGCGGCCGTCGTCGCCGCGCAGCTCGAGGATCTCCTCGACGGTGGCTCGGTACTCACGCTCGAGCTCGCGCGTGCGGCCGTCGACGGGCACGTCGTCGACGCGCTCCTCGACCTCGACGCGCAGGCGCCCGGCGTGATCGGTGTGGGCGGCGCCGGCAACGCCGCGGGCGATGCCCTCGAGCATCGCGCCATGCCCGCCGCCGGGAAGGCGGACGCGCTGCGCGACGGTCGCGATGGTGCCGACTGATGCGTACTCGCCCTCGTGGCGGGGGACGAGCAGGACGCGGTCCTCACCGGCGGTGTCCACCGGCAGGGTGACGTCCATCGTGGGGAAGACGACGGTGTCGTCGAGCGGGATGAGAAGGAGGGAAGACACTGAGGATCCTTTGGTCCGCGAATCGTTGCTTCTGCAACGGTCCAGAGGATCTTAGCGCGGCCGACTCAGATGTCTTAAACCTGCTGCGTGAGGGTCTTCTCGGCCTGCCGCTCGGGCGTGATCCGGACGACGTTCCAGACCAGGCCGAGGCGCTCCAGCGCCCAGATGACGCCGGCCGAGGGGTCCATCGCGCGCTCCCAGCGCTTGAGGCCGTGCTGCGCGGAGCGCGGGAACGTGTGGTGGTTGTGGTGCCAGGCCTCGCCGAAGGAGGGCAGCGCCAGCCAGAAGACGTTGGTCGAGTGGTCGTCGACGTCGAAGCGCCGCGTCCCGACGAAGTGGCAGATCGAGTTGATCGACCACGTCACGTGGTGCAGCAGGAAGATCCGGACCAGGCCGCCCCACAGCAGCCCGGTGGCCGCGCCCTTCCACGAGCCGCCGCTGAGCGCGAAGCCGCCGGCGGCCGGGATCGCCAGCGACAGGAGCACGAGCCAGTGGAAGTTGTCGCTGATGCGCCGCATCCCGCGGTCCTCGACGAGGTCCTTGGCGTACTGCGCGCGGGCCGCGCCGCCCTCCTCGGTGAGGATCCAGCCGACGTGGGCGTGGAAGAGGCCCTTGAGCGTGCCCTTCACGCCGCCGCCCGCGAACCCGGCGTGCGGCGAGTGCGGGTCGCCCTCCTCGTCGGTGTGCGCGTGATGCTTGCGGTGGTCCGACACCCATTGGATCACCGAACCCTGCACGGCCAGCGAGCCGAGGACCGCGAAGGTGCGCTCCACGGCCTTCGAGGTCTGGAACGAGCGGTGCGTGAGCATCCGGTGGAAGCCGACCGTGATGCCGAGGCCGGTCAACACGTAGAGGATCGCCAGCAGCAGGAGGTCGTTCCAGCCGACGACCTTGTTCCACAGCAGGACGATCGCGGCGAAGAAGGCGAGCAGCGGGATGATGACCGCCGCCAGGTTGGTGTTGCGCTGAGCCCTGGACATGCGAGCTGAAGGTTAATGCTCAAGGGTGGCGCTTGTTGCCCGCTGAGAGACAACCAGGTGCGCCATATCTGTAGCCTCGACACAAATGGACGAGCGCCTGCCCTCAGAGCTCGCGGACGCGCTGCGCCCCGGGCTGCCGCGGCTGGCCGACGAGATCATCGGCGCGATCGGCCGCGAGGTCGCGGAGTACCGCCGCCCGCTGGAGGGGCCGTTCGGGCAGGGCCTGCGCTTCGGCGTCGAGCGCGCGCTCGGGCGCTTCGTCGAGGCGCTCGTCGACCCGGCGCACGCCGACGACAGCGCGACGCGCGCGGTCTACGTCGAGCTGGGGCGCGGCGAGATGCGCGCCGGACGGTCGCTCGACGCCCTGCTCTCCGCCTACCGCCTGGGCGCGCGGATCGCGTGGGAGCGGTGCGTCGCCGCGGGCCAGGCCGCGGGCTTCCCGCCCGAGATCCTGTACTCGCTGGCCTCGGCGATCTTCTCCTACATCGACCGGATCTCGGCCGAGTCGGTCGAGGGCTACGCGGCCGAGCAGTCGGCCACGCTGGCCGAGCGCCAGCGCCGCCGCCGCGCGCTGGTCCGGATGCTCGCGCAGCCCGACGCGGGGCCCGAGGCCGTGCGCGACCTCGCGCAGCTCGCGGTCTGGGCGCGGCCGGCGACGGTCGCGGGGCTCGTCACCCGGACCGAGGACGCCGACCGGCTCGCGTCGCGGTTGGGGGGCGAGACGATCGCGGCCGCCGAGCAGGAGCTGGCGCTCGCGTTCGTCCCCGACGCCGACGCGCCCGGCCGCCACGCGGAGCTGACGGCGGCGCTCGACGGCGCGCCGGCGGCGCTGGGGCCGACCGTCGCGCTCGAGCTCGCGGCGCAGTCGCTGCTGCGCGCGCAGGCCGCGTTCGGGCTGGTCGAGAGCGGGGTCCTGCCGCCGTCCAGCCCGCTGGTCACCGACGAGCACCTGCCCGACCTGCTGCTGCACGGCGACGGCGCGCTGGCCGCCGACCTCGCGGCGCGGGCGCTGGCGCCGTTGGACGACGTCCGCGACTCCACGCGCGCGCGGCTGCTCGAGACGCTGCGCGCGTGGCTCGACGAGCCCGGCCAGGTCACGCGCGTCGCCGAGCGCCTGCACGTGCACCCGCAGACCGTGCGCTACCGGATGGCGCAGCTGCGCGACCTGTTCGGCGCGCGGCTGGACGACCCGGACGCGCGCTTCGAGCTGGCGCTCGCGCTGCGCGCGACGGCCGAGCTGGCCGAGGCGCCTGCGCTCTAGGAGTCGCGGCGCGCGACGTCGACCACGAACGTGGTCACCGTGCCGCGCGTCACGACGCCGATGCCGACGTCGCGGTACTTCGCGCTGAGCAGCAGGCGGCGCGGCTGCGGGTCGGCGAGCCACGCCTTGACGCGCGCGGTGGGGGTGGCGAGCTCGTCGGTCGAGCGGCCGAGCGCCTCGCCGGCGCTGAACGTCCCGCGGCCGTAGCCGGCCTTGGCGACGCGATCGAGCGGGCTGGAGCCGCCGGAGCCCGTGTGCGTCAGCGGCTTGGCCGGGTCCAGCGTGGCGGCGAAGCGCTGGGCGGCGACGCGCAGCCTGGCGTCGCGCCGGAGGGCGGGCGCGCCGCGGCCGGCGCGCGCGGCGTCGATGAGGCAGGCGATCGCCGCGCGGGTCTGCGCGACGTTGGCCGGCGTCGCGACGGCGTCTGCGCCGGCGCAGGAAGCCGGCGGCGCCGCGGCGCTCGCGACCGGGGCGCCGGTGGCGCACGCCCCCGCAGCGATGGCAATCATGATGACGACGGACCCACGCAAGCGCCAGAGTCTGGCACGGAGCCGGCTGGGGGAGCCTCACCGTTCGAGGGGGTCGCTCAACGCGGGTGCGCCAGCGGCCGGTCCGGCGGCGGACGCGTGCGCGCGGTGCTAGCCCTGGAGGGGGCCGTCGAGGCGCGCGCGGAGCATCGCGATCTCGGTGACGACGGCGCCCATGTAGGCGGAGCGGTAGGTGGCGATCTCGTCGTCGAGGTCGGCCATGTAGGCCCGATCGTGGTCCAACCCGGCCTCGTGGGCCAGCACGCGCTCCTCGCCGAGCAGCAGCAGGTGCTGTCGGACTTCGGTGGCGTACATGGTCTGGAGGTCGGTGGGCATGATCGCTGCTGCGGTTGGGGGTCCTACCCGTCAACGGGGTTCTGCACTACGGGTTACGCTCATCCAACCGAATTGGATGTTCCCTTTCGCGGGTGTGGGCTCGTGTCCTGCGCTGTGGCTAGCCGTACACCCGGACGGGGGGTCCTACGTACGTCGCTCCGCCGGGCGCCGTCCAGCGAACGCGCCAGGTCCGGCCCGAACGCCAGGGCAGGCGCGCCGTCCAGACGCCGACGCCGTCGGTCGGGCGGGTGGTCACGGCGGTCGAGTGGGCGCTGGACTTGTCTCGGACGAGGACCTCCACGTGGGTTGCGCCGGCCATGCTCGCCGGTCGCACGAGCCCCCACAAGAGCGCGGTGCTGCCAGTCCGGCGAACCGTCAGCGGGAGGCGGAACTCGTCGAGGCTCGGCTTCGCCCGGCCGGCCGCGGTGACGAGGCCGGACTGGAAGCCGCTGAGCGCCGCGTCGTCGTTCAGCAGGTACTGCGACATCGCCGCGACGCGCGGGTCGGCGCGCAGGATGCGCTCGGAGATCGAGCGGTACTCGGCCTGCTGGGCGAGCGGGACGCCGAGCGTCGTGTCGGGCGTGGACTGGACGCCGAACTCGGTGACCCAGACCTTGGTCGCGGGGCGGCCGACCTTGGTGAGCGCGGACTCCAGGCGGCGCATGACCCCGACCGTCACGTTGTCCTTGTCGGGCGGGACGTAGAACGGGCCGCGGCGGTTGGCGTAGGGGTGGTGGGCCCAGCCGTCGATCCGCAGGCGCGCGCTGGGTGGGTGGGCCGGCGTCAACACGCCGCGCAGGAACTGGAGCGGCGGGACGCTGCGCTTGCGGTCGCCGCCGGGCGCGGTCTCGCCACCCAACATGGTGTCCTTGGCCTGGCCGGCGGCCTCGAGGCCGCGGACGCCCGCGAGATGCAGCGCGCGGTACAGCGACGGGGCGGTGGGCTTGCCGTGGACGTACTGCGGCAGCAGGAAGCGCGGGTGGTTGGGCTCGTTCCACATGCCCCAAGCGTCGACGGCGGCGCCGAGGCGCCGGCCGGCCGCGGTCGCGAACGCGCCGAACTCCAGAGCGCTCGGGCGCGTGACCTGGTCGCGGTGGGCCGCCGTCGCCCACTTCGGGACGGGCGCGCTGAACGTGACGAGGATCCGCCAGCCGCGCGCGTGGGCGGCGTCGACGAGGCGGCCGTAGCCGCCCCAGTCATAGGCATTGGGATCGGCCGCGTCGAACGCCGGCTTCGTGGCGGACGTGGCCGCCGGCGCGACCGCGGCCCACGGCAGCGACAGCCGCAGCGCGCGGACGCCGAGCGAGTCGAGCCGCTCGAGCGTCGCCTCGCGCGTCGAGTCGTCGACCGCCGCACGACCGGCATCGAAGTACATCGGCGCACGGGCCGAGGCCCGCGCGGTCGCCGCGGCGGTGAGCAGGAGCAGGGCAGCGACGATCGCCGCCCGCAGGGGAGCGTTGAGAGCAGACATGGGAGAGGAGTGGACGGCGGCCGGGGCGACTTCATCGGGAGGACTCATCACACCCCGGCCGCTGTCACTGAGAGAACGGCCACCGGACCTCGGAAGTTGCGCGCCTTCGGATCACGCGCCGACGCCGGAGCACCACCCGCCTCCGCCGCCGCGTCGGCCGCACCGCGCCGCGCCTTCGCATCACGCGCACCGGCGTCACCGCGCCGCAGTCACCGCGCCGCAGTCGCTGCGCCGCGTCGACAGCCCGCGCGCCGCCCACGCGCCGGGCTCGAGGTCGCTGCGCGCATCGTCGCCCTCGCCGCCTCCCCCGCCCCGCCCCACATGCCAAGATGAAGCACATGGTCACCTGTCACCTGCGCTACGAGATCGATCCGGGCAAGTTGGAGGACTTCGAGCGGTTCGGGCGGGCGTGGATCGCGCTCGTCAACCGGTCTGGCGGGACGCATCACGGGTACTTCCTGCCGTCGGAGGGTGCCAGCGACATCGCGTACGCGCTGTTCAGCTTCCCCAGCCTCGCCGCCTACGAGGAGTACCGCACCAAGTTCGGCGTCGACCCGGACTTCGTCGCCGCCGACGAGATCCGTGAGCGGTCGGGCTGCGTGCGCCGCTACGAGCGCACGTTCCTGCGACCGGTGCTGGACGCCTAGGACTGCTGCTCGGCGTCGCGCGGCGACACCGACGGCTCCTTGAGCATCCCGTGCGGTGGGCGGTCGCCCGGTGCGGCGCCGCGTTCGAAGCCGGCGGCTCTGTAGGCGTCGCCCTCGTCGAGGGTCTCGCGCTCGAGCAGCTGCTTCGCCAGGCCGTCCAGGCGCCAGCGGTTCTCGCGCAGCTGGGAGACGGCGCGGTCGTAGCACTCGTCGACGATGCGGCGGACCTCGCGGTCGATCAGCTCGCGCGTCGCCTCGGAGTTGCCGTCGGACTGGCCGGGGTACTGCTCGTCGGCGATCACGGTCACGAGGCCGATCTCGTCCGACATGCCCCAGCGGCCGACCATCGAGCGGGCGATCTGGGTGACCTGCTGGAGGTCGGACTCGGCGCCGGTGGTGACCGACCCGTACACGATCTCCTCGGCGGCGCGGCCGCCCAGCGCGCCGGTGATGCGGCCGAGCAGGTAGGCGGTGTCGTAGCCGTAGCGGTCGCTCTCGGGCGACTGGAACGTCACGCCGAGCGCGCGCCCGCGCGGGACGATCGAGACCTTGCGGACCGGGTCGGCGCCCGGCTCGAGCATGCCGAGGACCGCGTGGCCGCCCTCGTGGTACGCCGTCCGCTCGCGCTCCTCGCGCGACAGCGTGATGCGCCGCTCGGTGCCGAGCACGATCTTCTCGAAGGCGTTGTAGAAGTCGGCCGAGTGCACTTCGGCGGCGCCGCGCTTGGCGGCGAGCAGCGCGGCCTCGTTGACGAGGTTGCGCAGGTCGGCGCCGACCATGCCCGGCGTCGTCGCGGCGAGCGCCTTGAGGTCGACGTCGTCGGCCAGCGGCACCGACCGCGTGTGGACCTGCAGGATCTTCTCGCGCCCGTCGACGTCGGGCGGGTTGACGGTCACGCGCCGGTCGAAGCGCCCGGGGCGCAGCAGCGCGGAGTCCAGGACGTCGGGCCGGTTGGTCGAGGCGAGCACGATGACGCCCTCGGAGCCCGTGAACCCGTCCATCTCGGTCAGGATCTGGTTGAGCGTCTGCTCGCGCTCGTCGTGGCCGCCGAGCGAGGCGCCGCCGCCGCGCTGGCGCCCGATCGCGTCGAGCTCGTCGATGAAGATGATCGACGGCGCCGCGGCCTTGGCCTGCGTGAAGAGGTCGCGCACGCGCGACGCGCCCACGCCGACGACCATCTCGATGAACTCGCTCGCGCTGATCGAGAAGAACGGGACGTCGGCCTCGCCCGCCACCGCGCGCGCCAGCAGCGTCTTGCCCGTGCCGGGCTGGCCGGACAGCAGGACGCCCTTGGGGATCATCGCCCCGAGCGAGCGGTACTTGTCCGGGTTCTTGAGGAAGTCGACGACCTCCTCGAGCTCGTCCTCGGCCTCGTCGATGCCGGCGACGTCGGCGAACGTCGTCCGCGCGCCCTTGTCCGGCTCGTAGCGCTTGGCGCGCGAGCGGCCCAGGCCGCCGAGCCCGCCGGCGCCCGCCCCGCCGGCGCGCCGCGCGGCGAAGACGAAGATGCCGACCAGCAGCAGCGTCGGCCCGAAGAACAGCAGGACGTCGGCCCAGAGCGAGCGGCCGTTGTCGAGCGGCTTGGCGTTGACCGTCACGCCCTTGGTGCGCAGCTCGGACAGCAGCTCGTCGTTGGACGGCGCGAACGCCGGCCGGAAGGTCTTGAACTTGGTCTCCGGGTCCTTCTTGGAGTCCTGCGGGTCGACCTTCTGCTTGAAGACGCCCTGGATGTCGTCGCCCTTGGACGTGACCTCCTTGACGTTGTTCTTGTCGACCTCGGCCAGGAACTGCGTGTACGGGACCGAGATGCGGCCCGGGTCGCTGGGCACGAACGACGCGAACAGGAAGTTCAGCGCGAGGATCGCCGCGACGAAGTACAGGAAGCGCCGGCCTCCGGGAGGGCGCGGCATCCCCATCGGGCCCTTCGACTTCTGCTCGGGCGCGCCCTCGACCCGCCACGGCGTCGGTTGGCGCTCGTCCCTGCGGCGTGGGGCTTCGGACTCGGATGGCATGCGCGTTGGCTGCGCAGTGTACGAACCATGACGGCGCCGTTCGCCGTGTACCCGCCGGCCAGGCCGCGAGCGGTCGGTCCCGAACGATTATGTCGCCCCGCACGCGGCGTCTGGATGTGCTTGTCTACCGGGCTGTACACCAGCCGAGTCCCGGTGGCGCAAGTCGCCGGGAGCGGGGGACCCAAGGGGTCTGGAGCGATCCGGACCCAGGGGCGAATCGGGGCCAATGCGGCCCTGTAGCGCAGCTCTTCCAGCGCGAGCCCGACAGCTAACCCCGTAGGCGTGAAGAGCAAAAGGAACCTTCGTGATCTACGACTTCGAACGCGCCTGCCAGGCGTCCCTGGAGCGCTCGCGTGCGCGCCGGACCGCCATGGCGACGCGACTCGCGGACCTGCGCCGCGTACGACGCAGACGAGGCCGGCGCAGCGGGATGTCGATCGTGGCGCTGACCGCCGCGCTCGCGCTCGGGGCACCGCTGGCGCTCGGCCAGACGACCGCCCAAGCGCCCGCGCCCGCGACGCTGAGCGCCGGCGCGACCGGCGCCGCGGTCAGCGCGCTGCAGGCCGCCCTGGGCGTCAAGCAGACCGGGACCTTCACCGCCGCGACCAAGCGCGCCGTGCGCTCGTTCCAGCGCCAGCACGGGCTGACGGTGGACGGGATCGTCGGGCCGCAGACCGCCGCGGCGCTGGGGCTCCCGTCGGCCGTCGCCAAGACGAGCGACGCCACCGGCGCGACCAGCGCGGACGCCTCCGCCGGCACCACCGCCGCGCCGTCCGGCGACGCCTCCGCCACGCTGGCCCGGATCGCCCAGTGCGAGTCGGGCGGCGATCCGACGGCGATCAGCGCCGACGGCCAGTACCGCGGCAAGTACCAGTTCACCCGCTCGACGTGGGCGCAGATGGGCGGCAGCGGCGACCCCGCCGACGCACCGGAGGCCGAGCAGGACCAGCGCGCCGCGACGCTGCTGGCCCAACAGGGCACGACGCCCTGGCCGGTCTGCGGTAAGTCCTCCTAGGAGGCGCGTCACCGAGCTCGGCAAGGGAGCCGATCCGGGCCACCATGCGGACACAGCGCGCACCGCGCGGACGACACGCGCGGTGCGTCCGTGGCGCGAGCGTCGCCGTCGTGCGACGCTTCCGCCACGTGTCCGCCCCGGATCAGCTCTCGCTCACGCTCGGCCCGACCTACGCGGTCGAGGTCCAGGACCGCTTCACGCCCGGCTTGACCGGGCGCAGCGACCGGTTCTACATCTCGCCGCCGCAGACCCGCGACGCGGCGCTCACGCTGGCGGCGATGCTGCTCGACGCGGCGGGCGACCCCGACGGCGACGGACCGTGGCGGCGCGCCCTGGCCGGCGGCCGCCGGACCGTCCAGTTGCACCTGCTCGACGAGACGCGCGTGGGCTGAGGACGTCGCGGGCACGTGGCCGCTCAAGTCGGTACGAGGTGGTGCCGACTACCTGGGAGAGCACGCAACACATCCTCCTCTCGCTCGTGTTTGACCTTCCTCACCCGGAGCCCCCTGTGCCAGCAGGGGGCTTCGGGCGTTAAGACGGCCCGACGAGCCGCGCGAGCACCTTGCCATCCACGTCGCCGCGTCCTGCCCGGGCGGGGCGGCGGCCACGCGCCGTGTCGCATACTGAGCCCATCCTCCAGCGGCTTCCCCTCATCGCCGGCGCGTTCGGCTGCGCCCTCCTGCTCGCGTCCTGCGGCGGCGGCGACAGCACCTCGAACGCGTCCGTCGGTGCCGTCCACCTCGCGATCACCGCGCCCGGCGACCTCGCCGGCGTGCGCGACGGGCAGGTCCAGGTCCGCGGCACGGTCCGGCCGTCGGACGCCACCGTCACCGTCCGCGGCAAGCAGGCCAGCGTCAGCTCCGGCCAGTGGACCGCGCAGGTGAGCCTGGAGCCCGGCGTCAACGTCGTCGACGTCCTCGCCTCCGCCGGCCGCGCCCGCCCCGCGCTGACCGCCGTCCGGGTGCGCCGGCTGATCGACGTCGAGGTCCCCGACGTCACCGGCCTGTCGGCCGACGACGCCCGCCAGGACCTCGAGGACGCCCACCTCACGGCCAGGCTGCAGACCGACAACGGCGGCTTCTTCGACGACCTCCTGGGCGGCGACCCGAAGGTCTGCCAGACCAGCCCGGAGGCCGGCGCCACCGTCGACCCCGGCACGACCGTCGTCGTGCAGCTGGCGCGCCGCTGCTAGACGGAGCCTGCGCTCAGGCGCGCGGCTCGGTCGCGATCAGGTCGATCGACGGCCTGCCGTCGCGGCGGATCACGCCGAAGACGATCCGGCCCGTGATCGGCGGGGCGCCGTCGCGGGTCACCGTGTAGCGGCCTTCGGCCCGGCCGGCGCGGCCGCTGGTGACGCTCAGGTCGTCCAGCGCGTACTTCTTGACCTTGTCGGCCGCGAACTGCCGGCGGTACTCGCCGACGACCGCCGGGCGGCCCTTCTGGACCGCGGCGCTGGCGCTCCAGCGCTCGACCTCGGGCGTCAGCGTGCGGCGCAGGGCCGCGTCGTCCTCGTCGGTGTAGGCGTCGGCGAACGACTGCGCGGCGGAGCGGACCTCGGCGGTGCTCAGCGGGCCCGTCGGCGTGCCGTCGCCCCCGGCGATCCAGCGGACGACCAGGACCGCCGGGATCGCGAGCACGAGGACGGTCGCGGCCAGCGCGAGCTTGCGCCCGCGGCCGCGCTGGACCTTGACCGCGGCGGGTCGCCGCGCACCCGCGACGCCGTCGGCGCCGCTGCCCCCAGCGTCGGCCGCCCCCGCGATCCGCGTCGCCGCCGGCTCGGTCATCACCGCCGTCGCGCCCCCGGCCGGCGCGATCCGCGTCGGCTCGGCCTCCTCCGGCGTCGCGGCGCCCGTCGCCACGCTGCCGCGCGCGGTCGAGACCCGCTCGCCGGCCGCGGCGGCCAGCGCGGCACGCCCGAGGTCGCCGGCGCTCGGGTAGCGGTCGGCCGGCTCCTTGGCCAGGGCCCGGGCGATCACGCTGTCGAACGCGACCGGCACGCCGGTCGCCGCCTCCGACGGCCGCGGCGGCGGGTCGTGCAGGTGCGCGGTGATCGTCGCCGGGACGGTGTCGTGGCGGAACGGCGGCGTGCCCGTCAGCGCGGTGTACAGCACGCAGCCCAAGGCGTACACGTCGGCCCGGGCGTCGGTCGGCTCCCCGCGCAGGTGCTCGGGGGCCATGAAGTCGACGGTCCCGATCCAGTTGCCGGAGTCCGTGATCCGCGTGTCGGACGCCTGGACGCGCGTGATGCCGAAGTCGCTCAGGTAGGCGTGCGCGCCGCCGATGAGCACGTTGGCCGGCTTGACGTCGCGGTGCACCAGCCCCGCGGCGTGCGCGGCGTCCAACGCGGCGGCCACCTGCGCCACGATCGACGCGGCGCGCGCCGGCGGGAGCCGGGGCGGGTCGGTCGCCTTCAGCAGGTGGTGCAGGTCGGTCCCGGGGATGTACCGCATCACGAGGTAGAGGTGGCCGTCCTCCTCGCCTGCCGCGTAGACCGGCACCACGTTGGGGTGCTCGATCGACGCGGTCATCCGCGCCTCGCGCTCGAAGCGCTCGCGCACGTCGGGGTCTGACGCCTGCTCGGTGGCGATCAGCTTCAGGGCGACGGGACGCCCCAGGCGCAGCTCCGTCGCCCGGTAGATGACGCCCATGCCGCCGCGTCCGAGGACGCCCTCGATGCGGCAGCCGGCGAACTCGCTGCCTGTCTCGAGGTCGGCCATACGCCCCTCATTGTGCCGCGCGCGGCCGCGCGGGCGGGCGGGACGGTCTCAGCGCTCGTAGTTGACCAGCTGGCGGCGCAGCGTCGTGTACGCGGCGCGCGGGGTCCCGGCCGGGGTGGTCAGGCCGGCGTCGAAGCGCGCGGCGCAGCCCGCGCCGGTCCAGTTGTACACGTACATCCGCTGGACGCCGGAGGTTCGGAACCTGCGGGCGAGCGAGAACATGGTGTCGATCCGGTTGGCCGCGCGGGTGGTGTTGCAGGGGAACGACCGGCCGAACTTCACGATGCCGCCGGTCTCGGTGAACCAGAAGCGCGTGCGCGAGTTGTAGTGGTGGGCCTGGCGGATGATGCTGCGCGTGAACGTCGTGCGCCGGCGGTTGACGTCGCCGTAGTTGTGGATGCCGACGATCGTCGCCCGCCGGCGGAACGTCGGCGAGAGGTGGCGGTAGAACGTGCGCATGTAGCGCTCGACGCCGGTCTGGTCGAGGACGTCGAGCGCGACGACGCCGCACGACGGGCACGGCCCCTTGACCATCCGGTACATCGCGCGGAAGAAGGACGCGGCGCGCGTCGGCGAGCGGTAGGTCGGCTGCGACGCGTGGTTGGCCTCGTTCCACGTGCCGAACTCGCGCACGCCCAGGCCGCGGAAGTACCTCACCAACCGGCCGACCTTCGACGTGTAGGCGGCGACCGACGGCAGCTTGGCCTTCCTGATGGTGTAGTTGTCGGTCGAGACGTGCAGCAGGATCGAGAACCTCGCCGCCCGGGCGCGCTGGACGAACTGGGTCGCCGCCGTGACCTGGCCCGGGTTGTCCATGATGTTCCACGGCACGAAGAACCGGACGCGCTCGAACCTGGCGCGCTGGAACGCCGGCTGGTCGAACATCGTGGTGCTCTGGTCGCCGATCCCGACGCGGATCGGGATCCGCGCCTGCGCCGCGGTCGCGGGGACCAGGGCGGCGCAGACGGCGAGGACGAGCAGGACGGCACGGCGGCGCATCCCGCGATCCTGACATGCGTGCAGCGTCGCTACTCGCCCCGATCGCGAATCGGCGTCGACCGGACACGACTGCCCGCCGACACTCAGAGCCATGACCACCGCCTCCCTGTCCCAGGTCACCGACGACACGTTCGCCGCCGAGGTCCTGGAGTCCGACACGCCCGTCCTCGTCGACTTCTGGGCCGCCTGGTGCCCGCCGTGCCGCGCGATGCATCCGATCCTCGAGCAGCTCGCGACCGAGCGCGACGACCTGCGCGTCGTGTCGATCGACGTCGACGCCAACCAGGGCGTCGCCGCGCGCTACAGCGTCCTCTCGATGCCGACCTTCATGGTCTTCCGCCACGGCGAGCCGATCCTCAAGCTCATCGGCTCGCGCCCCAAGCGCAAGCTCGAGGCCGAGCTGGCCGAGATGCTCTAGCCGACCGCGCCCAACGCCGCGCGCAGGTGCTCGGCGAGCAGGCGCGCGACGGGGCCCAGGGCGGTGGCGCCGCGTGTCAGGAGCGCGATCTCGTGCCGTGCGGCGCCGCCGGCCACCGTCGCGACGCCGACCTCCGGGCCGGCGGCCGCGGCCCAGGACTCCGGGACCAGCGACACGCCCAGGCCGGCGCCGACGAGCATCCGCACCGCCGTCGGCTCGCCGATCTCGAACAGCGGGACGGGGCCGAAGCCCTCGGCGGCGCACGCCTCCAGCGCGCTGTGTCGCAACGCGCTGCCGGCCTCGGCCAGGACGAACGGCCGGTCGCGCACGTCCCACAGCCTCACGCCGCGCGCGCCCGCCAGCGGGTCGTCGGCGGCGACCACCAACACCAGCGGCTCGGGCCGCAGCGCGACCGCCTCGATGCCCTCGGGGACCGCGACGCCCTCCGGCAGCGCCGCGACCGCCAGCTCGGCAGCGCCCTGGGCGACGAGGTCGACGACCTCGGCGGGACGCGCCTGCGTCAACGCCACGCGCACGCCCGGATGCTCGCGGCCGAAGCGCGCCAGCGCCGGCGCCACGCGCAGCGCGTCGCCGGTCGTCGCCGCCGCGCGCACGCCGCCGCGCAGCGTGCCCGCGTGCTCGTCCATCGCGGCGCGCGCCCGGGCGACGTCGGCCAGGATCGCCTCCGCGCGCGCCAGCAGCTCCTCGCCCGCCGGCGTCACCTCGACCGGCGGCTGCGCGCCCGGCCGGCGCCGCAGCAGCTCGATCCCCAGCTCGGCCTCCAGCCGCCGCACCGCCTGGGACACCGCCGACTGCGTCACGTACAGCGACTCCGCGGCCCGCCGGAAGTGGCGATGGCGCGCGACCGCGGCGAAGTACTCGAGCTGTCGCAGGTCCATTGCGGTGCATTCTGCCCGTCGGTCCCTACGAACGCCGCGTTGGCCGGGCTAGCGTGGGGCGCCTATGGAAGCCTCCGACGTCGAGCTCCTCGAGGGCCTCGTCCACGACGTGCTCACCGAGCAGTGCGGTGCGGAGTTCGCCGACACCGTCCAGTGGCTGCACGCGACGGCCGCGCGCGTCCGCGAGGGCGACGACAGCGCCGGCGGCGCGCTCTTCACGCGCCTGCACGAGCTGGCCGAGGGCGATCTGGAGCCGATCATCCGCGCCTGCTCGCTGCAGCTGCAGCTGGCGAACATCGCCGAGGAGCGCGAGCGCCTGCGCCGCCGGCGCGCCTACGACGCCGAGGGCACGACGCAGCGCGAGTCGCTGACCCAGACCGCCGGCCTGCTCGAAGACCACCATGTCGATCCGGCGCAGGCGCTCCGCGACCTGCACGTCGAGCTCGTCCTCACCGCCCACCCGACCGAGGCCGCGCGCCGCTCGGTCCTGGACCACCAGTGGGCGATCACCGAGCTGCTGGACCGCGTCGAGGACCCGCGGACCGGGATCTCGCGCCGGCGCACGCTGCTCGACGAGCTGCGCGAGGTCCTGACGATCTGGTGGCAGACCGACGAGGTCCGCCGCGCCCGGCCGCACGTCGAGGACGAGGTCCGGCGCACGTTGTACGTCTTCGAGTCCGTGCTCTACGACGCGGTCCCGCGCACGCTCGACGAGCTGGAGCGCGCGTTGGACAGCCCGTTGCCCGACGGCGATCGCCCGGAGCCCGTGCTGGAGTTCGCCTCCTGGCCGGGCGGTGACATGGACGGCCACCCGGAGGTCGGCGCCGACACCGTCACCCAGACGATCGAGCTGCACCGGCGCGCCGCGATCCGGCTGCTGCGCGACCGCGTCGCGCGGCTGGCCCGGCGCTTCAGCCACTCCGAGCGCCACGTGCCGCTCAGCGCGGAGCTGGCGGCGTCGCTGGAGCGCGACGCCGCCGACATGCCGAGCGCCCGCGTCCTGCGCCGGCCCCATCACGAGTGGGAGCCGCTGCGGACCAAGTTGGGGTTCATCGAGCGGCGCCTCATCAACATGCTCGACGGCCGCGGCGAGGTCGGCTACGACGGGCCGGGCCAGCTGCGCGCCGACCTCGAGCTGGTCGTCGGATCGCTGCACTCCGGGCACGTCGCGCACGGCTCGCTGCGCCGGCTGCTGCGCCAGGTCGACATCTTCGGCTTCCACCTCGCGGGCCTGGACCTGCGCCAGAACGCCAACGTCGTCGACGCCGCGGTCGAGGCGCTGCTGCCCGGCTACGCCGCCGCGCCCGAGGAGGAGCGCCAGGCGCTGCTGGCCGACGCGATCGTCGCGGGTCGCGTAGGGCTGCAGCGGCGTCCGGCGGGCACGGCGGGCGAGCTCGTCGCCGCGCTCGACGCCGCCGCGCTCGCGTCCGAGGCCTACGGTCCGGAGGTCGTCCGCTGCCTGATCGTGTCGATGACCGAGAAGCCGTCGCACGTGCTCGGCGCGCGCTGGCTGGCCCAGCGCGCCGGCGCCGCGCTCGATCTGCGGTTCGTGCCGCTGTTCGAGACGCTCGACGACCTCGAGCGGGCGCCCGAGACCATGGCCTCGCTCTACGGCAGCGCCGCGTACCGGCGGCTGCTGGAGGAGCAGGGCGACCGCCAGATCGTCATGTTGGGGTACTCGGACTCGGGCAAGGACGGGTCCTTCATCGCGTCGCAATGGGCGCTGCGCGGCGCCCAGCTCGCGCTCTCGCGCCAGGCGGCGGAGCTCGGCATCGAGCTGGAGCTGTTCCACGGCCGCGGCGGCTCGACGTCGCGCGGCGGCGGGCCGATGTACCGCGCGATCGTCGCCCAGCCGACCGGCTCGCTGCGCGGGCGCATCCGGATCACCGAGCAGGGCGAGACGATCAGCGCCCGCTACGGGCATCCCGAGCTGGCCGAGCGCTCGCTGGAGCAGACGCTCAGCGCGGTGCTGCTGGCGTCCAACGTCGCGCGCCCCGCCGCGCCCGACGACTGGCGCGCCGACATCGACCGGCTCGCGCGCCGCTCGCGCGAGGTCTACCGCGCGCTGGTCTACGACGACCCGGACTTCGCGCGCTTCTTCTTCCAGGTCACGCCGATCGACGCGCTCGCCGACCTCAACATCGGCTCGCGGCCGCCGTCGCGCGGGGGCGACGGGTCGATCGAGTCGCTGCGCGCGATCCCGTGGGTCTTCGCCTGGACGCAGAACCGGATCCTGCTGCCGTCCTGGTACGGCGCGGGCTCGGCGCTGGCCGAGGGCGAACTGGACCGCTACCGCGCGATGCACGCGGACTGGCCGTTCTTCGCATCGCTGATCTCGACGCTCGAGATGGCGCTGTTCAAGACCGACCTGGGCGTCGCCGAGCGCTACCTGCGCCTCGTCGACCCCGAGCTGCGTGACCACTTCTGGCCGCAGATCGCCGCCGAGCACGACAAGGTCAAGGCGTCGGTCCTCGCGATCACCGGGAACGATCGGCTGCTCGCGGGCGCGCCGCAGCTGCAGGACCGGCTCGCGCATCGCGACCCGTGGGTCGATCCGCTGTCGCACCTCCAGGTCGAGCTGCTGGAGCGCACGCGGGCCGGCGCGACCGCCGACCGTCAGCCCCTGCTGGGGACCGTGACCGGGATCGCGTTCGGCCTGCGCAACACGGGCTGAGCGTCGCCGCGCTCAGGCGAGCGCGCCCGGGACCTCCTCCTTCATGGCGCCGCGGATCATCTCGCGCAGCTCCGGGGTGTCCTCGTGGCCGTGGGCGGTCACGGCGTGGGTGACGGCGGCCTTGAGGAGGTGGTCCTCGCTGCCGGCCATCGCCAGGTCGCAGCCGCTCTCACTCGGCATGTCCCGGCAATCCATGTACATGCGGCCCATCGCGGGCCTCCTTCCAGGTCGGAAGGCGCCTCCCTGGCGTCCGACGCTACGCCGGGCCGGGCCCGGCGGCAAGGGGTCTTCGGATCGTGCCTAGGCGTCGGCCGCGTGGGGCGACGTCGCGCCCAGGACCGCCTGCAGCGCGTCGGCGCGCAAGGAGGCCATCGGGTCGATCAGCGCCGCGACGAGCGGGTGGATCTCCTGATCCTCCTCGCGCATCCAGCCGCGGTCCTCGGCGGCGTGGACCCACTCGGTGAGCGCGTCGTGCAGCGCGACGAAGCGCGCGAGCGTCAGGACGACGGTCGCGTTGGCGCCGTGCTCGGCGAGCAGGTGCAGCTCGTCGCTGAGGCCGGTGAGCTCGCGCAGGGCGAGCACGTCGTCGGTGCTCAGGGCCTGATGGCGGTGGCGCTCGAGCCGGACGGCCTCCGCCGCCCGGGCCGCCGCATGGAGCTGCGCGGCGGACAGGTCGAACGACACATTGCAGACGGGTGTCCCGTCTGCGGCGTGGAGCGTGCGGAGCTCGGCGTTGACCATGACGTAGAAGACGCTAGCGGGCCGGAAGGACGACCGGGTGCCGTTTTGCGTTGTGCCCCGGTTATCGACCAACGGACAGCAGGTCATGAGCCCTGCAGGGGAGCGTCTTCGGAGCGACGTTCGCGGTCCTGCGCGGAGGGCCGCAGCCGCGGTGCTAGGTGAGCGCGCCCTCGAGCGTGAAGATGCGTCTGAGGATCGCGATCGACGTCGCGTAGGTCGAGTCCATGCCGTAGTAGGACATGCCGCGCGCGCCGAGCGTGCGGGCCTGCGTGAACGGCGTGTCCGAGGCGTAGTGGACGATCCCGAAGTCGATCGGGAGCTTGGAGAAGTTGACCTGCCCATCGGTCGGGTAGCGGTCCGGCTCGGCCAGCTCGTAGACCGCGTCGCAGTAGGGCCCGGCCTCCATCTCGACCACCGTGTAGGCCTCGCGGTAGTAGCGGTCCAGGTAGGACCGGTTCTGCAGGAAGGTGGAGCGGACGGTGACCGCGCGCTGGTTGTCGAGCCCGGAGCCGAAGCGCAGGTACGGCGCGATGTCGTCGAAGTCGAAGGCGTTGTCGAGCCAGTAGGTCGTGCCGCTGTGCTCGTCGTAGATGGTGTTGGAGATCATCACGTCGCCGACGTCGGCGTTCAGCGTCGCGGCCTTGCCCAGGACGTAGACGCCCTTGAGTGTGTCGCGGTCGGCGGAGATCTCGGAGAGGATGTTGTAGGCCGCGAGCCCGAGCGGGTAGTCGATGTTGATGATGGTGGCCTTGGAGTTGGCCAGCGCGTCGGCGTCCAGGTCGCCGAGGCGGTCGTCCAGCGCCGTGGGGTCGAGCTTGTCGATGGGCATGACCTGCGCGGCGACGCGCAGGCCCGACTCCGAGTTGAGGTGCAGGATCCCGCGCGCCTGCTCGGCGTAGCGGCGCGTCTGGGGCCCGGGCTCGGAGACCGCCTGCTCGCGGGCGAGGAAGTACAGGAAGTTGTTCCACGAGCCGGCGGTGCGCTGCTGGCGGAAGGCGGCCAGCTCCTCGCGCAGGTCCGACGCGCCGGCGCGCTCGACCCACTCGACCAGCGCCGACTCGCGCGAGCGGGCGTCGCCGGACAGGAGGTTGACCAAGGAGTGGGTGTTGGACGAGACGAAGTAGATGGGGGCGTCGCGCCCGATGCCGGCCTGCTCGAGGTTGTGGCGGACGGGTGTCCACCAGCGGCGGGTGAGGCGCGCGTAGGACACCTGCGAGCCGCCGAGCATCCGGATGCGCAGCGAGAGGTCGGTCGCGGCGACCTCGCCGAGGCGACGCGCGAACGCGGTGCCCCAGGCCTCCTGGAGGCGCTCCCAGTCCTCGGTCGAACCGCCGAGGACGCGTGAGCACTCAGCGGCGCCGGGCAGGCCCTGCGGCTTGGGCCAGCCGATCGCGTTGAGCTTGCGACGCAGCTTGTTCCACTCGATCTGGTAGGCGACGAGCGTCGGGATCAGGTCGTCGACGTCCGACGTCGAGGACAGCAGGACGCCCCAGATCCCGTCCGGGCCCTCGTGCCACTGGCGCCGCCGCGCGGGCGCCTCCTTCGTCGGCCAGTCGTTGAGCGGCAGGTTGACGGCCGCGAACTGCTCAGCCTCCTGGCCCATGACGATGAGCCGGCCCTGGTAGATCGTCGCGGGCAGCCGCTGCGTCGCGTACAGGAAGGCCCCGAGGTCCAGATCCTCCGCGCCGGCCAGCGGATGCAACGACGACTCGATCGCGATGTGCGACGACTCGAGGATCCGCAGCTTGGTCTCACCACGGGAGCGCAGGAGGGTCGAGTAGGTCCGCTGGTACAGCTCAACGTCGGAGGGCATTGGCGTGCGGGTATACCGCACGCGGCGGCCGCGGCGCGCACGGCGGCCTTCGCGCGCGTCAGCGGCGCCGCGCTTGGAACGTGGCGGCTAGGTGTCGGCCGCGACCCGGAACCCCAAGTGGCCCGACGAGGCGTCCGGGGTGTTCGCTGTCCGCGCGGCGACGCGGTAGCGGTCGCAGTAGGACACGTGGCAGAGATGGGAGCCGCCGCGCATCGGGACGAGGTTGTCGAGGCCGCCCGCGGAGAAGGAGCCGGAGGTCCACTCCCAGGCGTTGCCGGCGGTGTTGAAGAGGCCGAGGCCGTTGGGCGCGAAGGTGTCGACGGGGCAGGTGCCGAGCCAGCCGTCGGCGCCGGTGTTGTTGTTGGGGAACGTGCCCTGCCAGATGTTGGCGCGGTGCTCGCCGCCGGGCTCGAGCTCGTCACCCCAGGCATAGCGGGCCTGCTCGAGGCCGCCGCGGGCCGCGCGCTCCCACTCGGGCTCGGTCGGCAGCCGGACGCCGGCCCAGGCGCAGTAGGCCTCGGCGTCGTGGCGGGAGACGTGGACGACCGGATGGTCCGCGCGGCCCTCGAGGTGTGACTGCGGTCCCTCCGGATGGGCCCAGTCGGCACCGAAGACCTGTCGCCACCAGGGCGCCTGGGCGACGCCGCGCGTCGGCGGGAAGTCGTCGGGCAGGAACCCGCCGAAGACGAACGACCAGCCCTCCTGCTCGGCGGTCGTCCGGTGGCCGGTGGCTTCGACGAACGCCGCGAACCGCGTGGTGGTGACCGCGTAGGCGTCGATGTTGTAGGCGTTGAGCTCGATCGAGCGGACCGGGCCTTCGCCGTCGCCCGGTCGGGCGTGGCGATCCTCGTTGCCCATCAGGAACGCGCCGGCGGGGACCGCGACGAGCGTCGCGCGGGCGGCCGAACGTGCCGCGTCGTCGGCGATGGCCGTGGACGCGCCGGGGCGCGCCGACTCGCCGTTGCCCCGCGGCGCGCAGCACCCACCGTCGTGGTCGTGTCCCATCGCCACCGATCCTAGGCTCGCGGCGCCGCCGCTGGCACCACCCGAACCGGGTGAGCCGGGCGGCGGGCGGGGCGGTGTGGGGGTCCGGGGTGCGGGTCGCCTGGCGCCCGGTCCCGGGTCGGCGCGCGGTCGCGATCAGGCGCCCGCGCGGTGGCGCGCTATCGCGCTGCGGGCGCAGCGCCCGGTCGTGGAGGACGCCCGCGATCAGCCGCGCGCGCGGTCGCGCTGGGGTCGCAGCGCGCGGCGGCGGACGACGCCTTCGCGCGCCGTCTCCGGGATCGCGCCGGCCAGTATCGCGGCGTCGCGGCCGGCGCGGTGCAGGTCGTAGTGGTCGCGGTCGGGGCGGCCCGGCCGCGACTGGAACCACTCGCGCCTGAGCCCCAAGGCGTCGGCGAACGCGTGCAGCTCCTTGGTGCTGTCGGCCTGGAGGTGGCCGCCGCCGGTCCAGCGGCCCCAGTCGGCGTGGACGAACGCGTCATCGACGTAGACGGCCATCAGCGCGCGTTCACCGGCATCCGTCCATTGTGCCAACGGCGCGCGGACGGCCGGCTCAGGCGATCCAGACGCGGCTGGCTGAGACGGCACGGGCGCCGGGGCGACGAGCCACTTACCCGGCAGCGCGCCGCGAGAACCACTCCATCCCGGAACGACGAAGGGGCGCCCGGAGGCGCCCCTTCGAAGAGCTTCGGCGCGGGCCGGCGCCGAAGGCTGAGTCGGGTGGGTGACCCGCCCCCAGGCGCGGCTCAGCCGCAGCCAGTGTTGTTGCCGCAGGACGAGCACGTGTAGCACGAGCCGGTCCGCTGCATCATGCCTCCGCAGTTGCTGCACGCGGGGCCGAGATCGAGGCCGACGAGGCGCGCCGGGCGCACCGGCGGCGTGTCGGTGAGCGCCGAGGTCGGCGGCTGCGGCGCCGACGCCTTGGGCGTCGCCGTGCCGTTGCCGTTCGTCGGCGTCACGCGCGGTGCCGGCGTCGCCGGGCCCGCCGTGTCCGACGAGATCGACATCCCGGTCTCCTCGGCGAGCTTCTTGGCGCGGACCTCCTGCGTCAGGATCCCGAGCTCCTCCTGGATCTCGGCGTCCAGGAAGCGGGAGGCGAGCCAGCGCATCATGTAGTCCGGCATCGACTTCGCGAACGGGATCTCCGGGTTCTGGGTGATCCCTTCCGGCTCGAAGCGCATGTAGGCGAACTTCGAGACGAGCGTCTCGAGCGGCACGCCGTACTGGAGCGCGATCGAGATCGCGGTCGCGTACGAGTTCATCATGCCGCGGAGGGTCGAGCCCTCCTTGCCGACGTCGGTGATGAAGATCTCGCCGACCGTGCCGTCCTCGTACATGCCCGCCGTGATGTAGCCCTCGTGGCCACCCAGGCTGAACTTGTGCGTGATCGACTGACGCTCGCGCGGCATCTTGCGACGCTGCGGCCCGAGCTCGCCGATCTGCTTGGCGACCTCGGCCTTCACGGCCGCCTCGAACTCGGCGGAGTCGAGGGCCGGTGCGGCCTGCTCCGTCTGGGCGTCCGTGCGCAGCGCCTGCGCGGTCTTGGACCCGTCGCGGTAGATCGCCAGCGCCTTGACGCCGAGGTGCCACGCCTGCGTGTACGCGTCGACGATGTCCTCGACCGTCGCCGTGCTCGGCATGTTCACCGTCTTGGAGATCGCACCCGAGATGAACGGCTGCACGGCGCCCATCATCTTGATGTGGCCCATGTGGCTGATCGCGCGGGAGCCGACGGCGACGTCGAACACCTCAAGGTGCTCGTCCTTGATGCCGGGCGCCTCGACGATCGTGCCGTACTGGTCGATGTGCGCGACGATCTGGTCGATCGCGGTCGGCGCGTAGCCGAGCGTCTCCAGCGCGAGGCCGACCGTGCGGTTGACGATCGTCATCGACCCGCCGCCGACGAGCTCCTTGTACTTGACGAGCGAGAAGTCGGGCTCGACGCCCGTCGTGTCGCAGTCCATCAGGAACGAGATCGTGCCGGTCGGAGCGAGCACCGTCGCCTGCGCGTTGCGGTAACCGTGGGCCTCGCCGACCTCGACCGCCTCGTCCCACACCTCGCGGGCAGCGGACAGCAGCGCGTCGTCGCGGCCGATGCCGACCGGGATGTGCGCCGTGGCGTCGCGGTGCATGCGCATGACCGCGTTGTGCGGCTCGCGGTTCTCGGCGTAGCGCTCGTACGGGCCGATCGCCGCGGCGACCTTCGCCGACTGCAGGTATGCGCGGCCGGTCATCAGCGCCGTGATCGCGGCGGCCGTCGCGCGGCCGGACTCCGAGTCGTACGGCATGCCGTTGGACATCAGGTACGCGCCGAGGTTGGCGTAGCCCATGCCGAGCTGGCGGAACGCGCGGGCGTTGACGCCGATCTCCTCGGTCGGGTAGCTCGACGGCCCGACCACGATCTCCTGCGCGAGGAAGACGACGTCGACGGCCTTCTCGAAGCGCTCGACGTCGAACGTGCCGTCGACGCGGCGGAACTTCATGAGGTTGAGCGACGCCAGGTTGCAGGCCGAGTCGTCGACGTGCATGTACTCCGAGCACGGGTTCGACGCGTTGATGCGGCCCGACACCGGGCAGGTGTGCCACTCGTTGATGATGGTGTCGTACTGGACGCCCGGGTCGGCGCAGCGCCAGGCGGCCTCGCCGATCTTGCGCATGACCTCACGCGCGCGCAGCGGCTCGCCGACCGGCTTGCCGTTGGAGCGGGCCAGCGTGCGCCACTCGCCGTCGGCCTCGGCGGCGTTCATGAACTCGTCGGTGACGCGGACCGAGTTGTTGGCGTTCTGGTACTGGATCGACTTGAAGCCGTCGCCGTCGATGGACATGTCGAAGCCCGCGTTGCGCAGCGCCTCGGCCTTGTCCTCCTCCTTGGCCTTGCACTCGATGAACTCGACGATGTCCGGGTGGTCGACGTCGAGGACCACCATCTTGGCCGCGCGGCGCGTCTTGCCGCCCGACTTGATGGTGCCGGCCCACGAGTCGGCGCCGCGCATGAAGGACACCGGGCCGGAGGCCGTGCCGCCCTTGGACAGCGGCTCCATCGAGCCGCGGATGTTGGACAGGTTGATGCCCGAGCCGGAACCGCCGCGGAAGATGCGACCCTCGCGCGTGTTCCAGTCGAGGATCGAGTCCATCGTGTCCTCGACGCTCAGGATGAAGCAGGCCGAGCACTGCGGCTGCTCTTCGAAGCCGACGTTGAACCAGACCGGCGAGTTGAACGCCGCCAGCTGGTGCAGCAAGATGTAGGTGAGCTCGTCCTGGAACGCGTCGCCGTCCTCGGCGGTCGCGAAGTAGCCGCGCTGGCGGCCCCAGTCGGCGATCGTGCCCGAGACGCGGCCGATCATCTGCTTGACGGAGCGCTCGCGCGCGGGCGAGTCCATCTGGCCGCGGAAGTACTTCTGCGCGACGATGTTGGTCGCGTTCTGCGACCACGTCTTCGGGAACTCGACGTCGTCCTGGCGGAACTTGCCGACCGCCGCGGTGCGGAGCTCCCACTCCACGCTGTCGAAAGGAGCGGTGCCCGCGGTCGTGAAATAGCGCTCGATCGTGAGCGCGCGACCGGGCTGGATGTCCGTCGCGAAAGCGGTCTGTGGTGCTGTGTCCATACGCCTCTTGATCCTTCCTCGCCGCCGGCCCGCGGCAACTCGAAAACCTTGGTGGGGGTCGAGCAGGGTGGCGCGTGGGCCGGACGGAAAAAGGGGTCGTCCCCGCTATCTGCGGAGAACTTCAAGTGTAGGCGCCGTGCTTCAGCGTCCTAGGCGCACCCAGTCGCGGAACTCCGCCCATGCGGCAGAGGTCCGCCAGCCCGCTTCGGCGGTCGCGTGACGCCAGCGGATCCACCATGGCGGCTCGTACGCCCACCAGCGCGCGGCGGCGATCGCGAGGGCCGCCGCGAGCAGCAGCGCGCCAATGATCGCCACGAGGACGATGGCGGTGCTCGAGTCGTCCGAGGACGGACCGGGCTGGCCCGGAACGCCGCCCGCGGGGGCCGCGGTCGAGGCCGGCGTGGCGTCGGTCGGCGGCGTCGCGGTCTGCGGGACGGCGGTCGACTGGATCGTCGCGGTGGAGGGCGGCGTCGTGGTCGACGGCGCGGTGGTCGACGCCGGGGCCGTGGTCGAGCCCGGCAGGACCGACGAGCCGGGCGCCGCCGAGGTCGTCCCCTTGTTGGTGGTGCTGCTGGGGCTCGCCGACGTGGCGTCCTGGGCCTGCGCGAGGGGTGTGGGCACGGCGACCGCGAGCGCGGCGCACGCGAGCCCGACCGTTGCGAAGCGGCAGCGCATCGGCGGCACAGGCTAGCCAAGGAGGGCGCGTCAGCGCAGGACGTCGGTGAAGCCGCCGGTCACGATCGCCACGCCGGTGACGATCGCGAGGAACAGGAGGGCGAGCATGACGAGGCGCTCGCGGCGGGCGTCGGAGCCGAAGAGCGGGTCGTGGTCATCGGGCTCGTGGTCGGCGGCGAGGTCGTCGTCGTCGGCCTCGTGGAGGGGTGTGCGCGGGACGGCGGAGCGGAGCTCGTCGAGCTCGGCCTCGCGCTCGGTGCCGGCGGCGTAGGCGGCGTCGAGCTGGTTGGCGAGCTCGGCTTCCCGCTCCCGCGCCTCGGCGAGGGCGCGCTGGAGGTCGGCGATCGCGTTCGGGTCGACCTGGAGGACCTGCTCTTCGAGATCGGTGACGCGGGCGCGCAGCGCCTCGGCGTTGGCAGCGGCGGACGCGGCGCGGGCCTCGGCGTCCTGGACGTCCTGCGCGGCGGCGGCCCGCACGGCGGCGAGCTGGACCTGGACGGCGTCCTCTCCGCGCTCCTGCGCTCGCTGCTCTGCGCGAGCGACGGCGGCCTCGGCCTCGGCGCGGGTCTGGTCGACCTCGGCGAGGGCGGCGGTGAGGCGGGCCGCGAGGGTGGCGCGGTCGTCGTCGGCCTCGGCGCGGGCGGCTTCGAGGGCGGTGGCGCGGTCTTCGGCTTGGGCGCGGGCGGTTTGGAGGGTGGTGATGCGGTCGTCGGTGTCGGCGGTCGCGGCGGCGAGCGCGGACTCGAGCGAGGCTGCGCGGTCCTCGGCTTGGGCGCGGGCGGCCTCGAGGGTGGTGATGCGGTCGTCGGTGTCGGCGAGGGTGGCTTCGAGGGCGGTGGCGCGGTCTTCGGCTTGGGCGCGGGCGGTTTGGAGGGTGGTGATGAGGTCGTCGGTGTCGGCGGTCGCGGCGGCGAGGGCGGACTCGAGGGAGGCGACCCGGTCGGCGCCGGCGGCCTCGGTGGCGGCGAGGCGGGACTCGGCGTCGGCGCGGGCGGCTTCGAGCGCGGCGGCGCGCTCGCCGCGGTCGGCCTGCTCGGCGGAGAGGCGCTCCTGGGCGGCGTCAAGCGCGGACTGGAGTGAGGCGACGCGGGTGTCGGCGTCGTCGCGTGCGGCCTGGAGGGCGGCGTGTGCGGCGAGGTGGCGCTCAGCGTCGGCCTGCGCGGCGTCGAGCGCGGTCTGGAGCGAGGCGACGCGCGTGTCGGCGTCGGCCCGGGCGGTTTCGAGCGCGGTCCGGAGCGAGGCGACGCGCGTGTCGGCGTCGGCCCGGGCGGTTTCGAGCGCTGAGGCGCGCTCATCGGCCTCAGCCCGGGCAGCTTCGAGGGCGGCGATCCGGTCGTCGCGGTCGGCCTGGTCGACGGAGACACGTTCCTGGGCGGTGTCGAGCGCGTCCTGCAGAGCGGCGTGCGCGGCGCGGTGGCTCTCCGCTTCGGCGCGTGCGGCGTCGAGCTCGGCGCGCAGCCCGGCGTCGCGCTCGTCGGCCTCGGCCCGGGCCGCGTCGAGCTGGGAGCGCAGTTCGGTGGTGCGCGCGTCGGACTGGGCGGCCGCCGCGTCGAGGGCGGTCTGGAGGGCGGAGGCGCGGTTCTCGGCCTCGGCGTGCGCAGCTTCGAGCGATGAGATGCGCTCATCGGCACCGGTCGTCGCTGCGGTGAGCTGCGCGGTGACTGCGACGAGACGGCCTTCGGCGGTGCGGGTGCGCTCCGCGGCGGCGGCCTGAGCGGTGGCGAGGCGGTGGTCGGCGTCGACCTCGAGCGCGGCGAGGCGTTCGTCGGCGGCCGAGCGCTCACGGTCGAGGTCGTCTTCGAGCGCGGAGACCCGGGCCTCGGCGTCGGCGCGGGCCGCCGCGACGCGCTCGTCGGCGTCGACCTGCGCTTCGGTCCGCGCGCGCTCGACCTCGGCGCCCGCAGCCTCGGCCTCCGCGGTCGCCTCATCGCGCGCGGCACGCGCATCGGCGCGGGCCTGCTCGAGCTCGGCGGTCGCGGCGGCGACCTCGCGCTCGGCCCGCTCGGAGATCTCCGCGACGCGCGCCTCGAGTTGGGCGCGGAGGTTCTCGGTTTCGGCTTCGGCGGCGGTGATGCGTTCGGCCGCGTCGGCTTGTGCCGCGTGGGTCGCGGCGGTGAGCTGGGTCCGGAGGTTGTCGGTCTCGGCTTCGGCGGCGGCGATGCGTTCGGCGGCGTCGCCTTGTGCGGCTTCGGCCGCGGCGGTGAGCTGGGTCCGGAGCTCTTCGGTCTCGGCCTCGGCGGCGGCGACGCGCTCGGCCGCGTCGGCTTGTGCTGCCTGGGCGGCGGTGAGTTGGGCGCGGAGGGCGTCGGTTTCGGCCGCGTCGGCTCGTGTTGCTTCGGCCGCGGCGGTGAGCTCCGCGCGGAGGTTCTCGGTCTCGGCCTCGGCGGCGGCGATGCGCTCGGTGAGCTGCGCGCGCAGGCTCTCGGTGTCGCGCTGTGCCGCGGCGACGCGCTCGTCGGCGTCGGCCTCTGCGGCTTCGGCTTCGGCGGCGAGCCGCGCGCGGACGGCCTCGGTCTCGCGCTCGGCGGCGCCGATGCGGGCGGCCGCCTCGGCGCGGAGCTGCGTGCGGAGGGTCTCGGCTTCCGCGGCGGCGGCCTCGGCCGCCTGGGTGAACTGGGACCGGAGCGCTGCGATCTCGTGGTCGGCCTGGGCACGGGTCTGCTCGATGGCGGCGGAGAGGTCGCGGTGGGCGGTCGCTTCGGCCCGGCCCAGCTCCTCGCGGGCCGACTCGGCGTCGCGCTCGGCGGCGGACACGCGGTCGAAGGCGTTGGCCTCGGCGCGGCGGATCGCGGTCGTGATCTCCGATTGGGCCTGCTCGGCGGCGCGCTCGGCGACGGCCACCCCGTCGGCGGCCTCGGCCTGCGCCGCGGCCAAGGAGCGCTCGGCGGCCGCGACCCGCTCCGCCGACTCCGCGCGCGCGGCCTCGACCTCCGCGGCCGCCTCGCGCCGGGCGCCGTCCACCCGGTCGTCGGCCTCGCGCCGCGCCCGCGCGACGGCCTCCGCGCTCTCCAGCTCGGCGCGCTCGACCGCGACCGCCAGCTCGGCTCGCGCCGCCTCGGCCTCCGCCGAGACCTCGGCCAGCCGGGCCGCCGCGGCCGCGACCGCGCGCTCCTCGGCCTCCGACGCCGCCTCCTCGGCCCGTGCCCGCGCCGACTCCGCCGCGTCGACTCGCGACGCCGCCTCCGCACGCAGGTCGGCCTCGGCCACCCGGGCCGCCGACTCGGCGGCCTCGACCCGCTGGCGCCCCGCCTGCTCCGCCGCCTCGACGCGCGCCTCGGCCGCCGCCTCCACCGCCGCCTGCCGGGCCTCGGACTCCGCGCGCTGCGCGGCCACCTCGTCCCGCGACCGCGCCTCGACCGCGCGCGCCCGGTCCAGCTCGTCCTGCAGCTCTTCGACGACGACCGTCGCCGCGGCCTCGGCGTCCTCCAGGCGCTTGCGCAGCGCGTCGGCCTCCGCGGCCGCCGCCGCGTCGGCCTCCTGCAGCCGGTCCCGCAGCGCCGCGGCCTCACCCCGCGCCGCGTCCCCGACCTCGGCCAGCTGGGCGCGCAGCGCCTCGGTCTCGGACTCCGCCCGCGCATCCGCGGCCTCCAACGCGCGCTGCAGCCGTGCGACGTCCGTCGCGGCCTCGCGCTCGACACCATCGAGTCGCTCTTCGGCCTGGGCGACGCGCGCCTCGGCGTCGCGCTGGACCTCGACCAGGCGCTCGCGCAGCTCCGCGGCCCGCGCCTCGCCGGCCGTCTCGACGCTCGCCACCCGGTCGCGCAGCGCGTCGGCCTCGGCGGCCGCGTCGCGTTCGGCTTCGGCCACGCGCGCCCGCAGCGCCGCGGCGCTCGCGGACGCCTCCTCCTCGGCCGCCGCCAGCCGGTCCCGCAGCGCCGCCGCGTCGGCCGCCGCCTGCCCGGCCCGCTGCTCGGCGTCGGCCAGCCAGTTGCGCAGGTCGTCGGACTCCGCCTTGAGCGCCTGCTCGGCGCCCTCGGCCGCCGCCTGCGCTGACGCCACCGACGCCCGCAGCTGCTCTCCCTCGGACTCGGTCGCGCCCAGCCGATCGCGAAGGACATCAACATCGCCCGCGTGCGCGTCGCGCTCGTCCTCGACGACGCGAACCCGCTCCTCCAGCGCGTCGGCCTCGCTCGCCCGCGCTTTCGCCGCCGCCAGCTGGGCCTCCAGCCGCGCGAGCCCTGCGGTCGCCTGCTCGGCCAGCCCGGCGCGCTCGCTCGCCTCGGCCGCGGCGACGCGCAGCTCCGACAGCTCGGACGTCGCCGCGTGGGCCCGCGCCTCGGCGTCGCGCCGCGCGACGGCCTCGGCGTCGATCCGCCGCTGCGCCTCGCGCAGCTCGGAGCCGAGCAGCGCCGCCCGCTGCGACGCCTCGTCCGCGTTCTCGCGCAGCGCCCGCTGCGCCTCGGACTCCGCCGCGCGCCGCGCCGCGCGCTCCTCGCGCACGCGCGTCGTCAGGTCGTCGGCGCGCCGCGCGGCCGCCTCGGCCCGCCGCGCCAGCGCCTCGGTCTCGCTCAGCTTCTGCTCGAGCCCGCGGATCCGCTGCTCGGCCTGCTCGGCGCGCCGCTGCGCCGCGCCCGCCGTCAGCGTCGCGTTCTCGCGCTCGCCCTCCAGGACCTCGAACCGCTCGCGCAAGGACGACAACTCGGTCGCCCGCGCCTCCGCGACCGACCGCGCGTCCTCGACCGCCGACAGCCGGGCCTCGGCCGCCCGCGCCGCGCGCGACGCCCGCTCGGCCTGCTCGCGCAGCGCCCCGACCTCGCCCTCGCGCTCTTCGAGCGCCCGCCGCGCCTCGTGGGCGACCTCGACCGCCTGGCGGGCCTGGTCCGCCGCGCGCGTCGCCCGGTCGCGGTGCTCGCGCGCCCGCTCCTCCTCGGCGGCGGCGCGCTCGCTGGCCCGGACGCGCTCCTCGGTCAGCGCGTCGACGGCCCCGACGCGCGCGGCCTCGGCGCGCGCCGCGATGTTCGCCGCGCGCGCTGTCTCGTTGGCCGCCTGCTGGGCGATCGCGTGCGCCTCGGCCGCCCGGCGCTCGGCGTCCTCGCGCGCGGCGCGCTCCTCGGCCAGCCGCTCGTGCACGGCAGAGAGGTCCGACGCACGCGCGAGCTGGCCGACGTCCAGGACGGACGGCGGCGCCTCGGCCGGCCGGGCGCCGCGCCGGCGGAACCCGGCGCGCCCGCGATCGGGCGCCGGGTCTTCGGGCTCGGGCGCGACGGGCGCGACGGGCGCGACGGGCGCAACCGGCGCAACCGGCGCCGCCCGCGCTCCCCGCCGCCCCGACGGCCGCGGGAGATCGGTGATCTGCCCGCGCCCCGTCTGCAGGGCGTACGCGACCCGCGCCTCGCTCACGACCTCCGCCGGCGCGCTGAACGCCGCGCGCCACTCGAAGCCCTCCGGCCCGACCATCGGCGCGACGTCGTCGGGCCCCGGCAGCGGCGACAGGCGGTGGATCCGGCGCCCGTCGTCGAGCAGCAGCAGCGGCGCCGCGAGGCGCTCCCGGGACGGGGCCACCCAGCGACCCGCGATCCGCAGCAGCACCGTGCCGGGACCAGCGGGGACCTGCTCGAAGGACTGAACCTCGAAGCGCGGAGTCATGAGAGGCGCGAGCGAAACCCGGCGTCGCTCGCCGATCGTAGCCGGAAGGTCGGCTATTGCAGGCGCTTCAGCGCCGTCAAGGCCTGCAAAAGCACGGTTTCCGGCGCGCCGGAGCCGTCCAGCACCACGTAGCGCTCGGGCGCGGCGGCCGCCAGCGCGTCGTAGGCCGCCACCGCGGCGGCGAAGAACGCCGCGCCCGCCTGCTCGATCCGGTCCAGCCCACCGCGCAGCCGCGCCGCCCCCACCGCCGGCTCCACGCGCACGTACAGCGTCAGATCCGCCACCAGCCCGCCCGTCCCGAACGCGTTGATCGCCGCGACCGCGTCGACGCCCAACTCGCGTCCCGCACCCTGGTAGGCCAGCGACGAGTCCACGTACCGGTCCAGCACGACCCAGCGGTCGTCCGCCAGCAGCGGCCGGACGACCTCGGCCACCAGCTGCGCCCGCGCCGCGGCGAACAGCAGCGCCTCGGCGCGCGGGTCGACGTCCAGCGCCGGGTCGGCGACCAGCGCGCGGATCCGCTCGGAGACCTCCGCGCCGCCCGGCTCGCGCAACACCACCAACTCGGGCATGGCCTCCACCAGCCCGCGGGCGAGCGTGGTCTTGCCCGCCCCGTCGATGCCCTCGATCGCGATCAGCCGTCCCACTCGCGCGTGACAGTACCCTGGCCCGCGCATGCTCGAGGTCGTCGATCGCCACCCGCACGCCCGCTCGATCCTCGGCGCGGCGCTCCCGCCGGCCGGCGCGCCGTCGCACGCCTACCTGTTCCACGGGCCGGCCGGCGCGGGCAAGCGCGCCGCCGCCCGCGCCTTCGCCGCCGAGCTGCTGGCCGAGGGCGCCAAGGACCCGGCCAACGCCAAGCGCCGCGTCCTCGACGGCGTCCACCCCGACCTCACCTGGGTCCGTCCCAGCGGCGCTGCCGAGATGCTCGTCGCCGACCTCGAGGAGCCCGTGATCGGCGCGGCGTCGCGCACGCCGTTCGAGGCTCAGCGCCGCGTCTTCGTGATCGAGGGTGCCGACACGATGAACGACCAGGCCGCCAACAAGCTGCTCAAGACGCTCGAAGAGCCGCCGCCGTTCGCCCACCTCGTCCTGCTCACCAACCGGCTCGGCAACATCCTGCAGACGGTCCGCTCCCGCTGCCAGCTCGTCCGGTTCGAGGCCGCGACGCCGCAGGAGCTCAGCGACCGCCTCCAGACCAAGCACGGCGTCCCGCCGCTCACCGCCGACGCCGCCGCGCGCCTCGCGCTGGGCGACGCCGAGCGCGCCCTCGCGCTCGCCCTCGCCCAGGGCCCGGCGCTGCGCGACACGGCCGAGCGCTACGCCCGCGCCGCGCTGCACGCCCGCCTGGCCGAGCGCCCGCACGTCGCGCTGCTGGACCTCGCGCGCGCACGCGGGGACGTCGCCGCGACCGCCGTCGCCGAGCAGATCGCCGCCGACGCCGAGCTGCTGCCCGATCGCGAGGCCCGGCGCGTCAAGCGCGAGGGCGAGACCGCCGGCAAGCGCGCCCACCGTCGCGCCCACGCCGCGACGATCGACCACGGCCTCCAGCTCGTCGGCCTGTGGCTGCGTGACGTCGCGGTCGTCAAGGACGGCGTCCCCGAGCTGGTCCACCACGTCGATCGCGTCGAGCAGGTCCAGGCCGACGCCGACGAGACGCAGGCCAGCGGCAACAGCCTGCGCGACGCCGTCGGCCTCGTCGAGGAGGCGCGCACGATGCAGATCCTCAACCCGTCCGAGGAGCTGGCGCTCGAGGCGCTGGCCTCCAAGCTGGAGCGGACGCTCCGAGGCTAGGCGTCCAGCGCGCCGGTCGCGACCAGCGCGAGGACGACGACGCCGAGCACCACGCGGTAGACGACGAAGACCGTCACCGGGTGACGGGTCAAGTACTTCAACAACCAGGCGATCGACGCGTAGCCGACGATGAACGCGAAGATGGTGGCGATGATCGTCGGGACCGCGCCGGCGCCGCCGCCGTGGCCGACGTCCTTCAGCTCGAAGACCCCGGACAGCACGACGGCCGGGACCGACAGCAGGAACGAGTAGCGCGCCGCGGCCTCGCGCGTGAGGCCGAGGAACAGGCCGGCGGTGATCGTCGAGCCGCTGCGCGACACGCCCGGCACGAGCGCGCAGGCCTGCGCGCAGCCGATCAGGACGCCGTCGCGCATCGTCAGCGAGTCGATCTCGCGCTCCTTGCGTCCGACCTTCTCGGCGATCTCGAGGACCACGCCGAGCACGATCAGCGCGATGCCGATCAGCACGAGCTGGCGCGCGTCGGTCTCGATCTTGTCCTTGAACAGCAGGCCGAGGATCGAGATCGGGATCGTGCCGACGATCAGGTACCAGCCCAGGCGCACGTCGAGCGTGCCGCGGACCGACGGGTCGCGCAGCGAGCGCAGCCACGCGCGCGCGATGTTCCACAGGTCGTGGCGGAAGTACAGCAGGACGGCCGCCATCGTGCCGAGCTGGACGACCGCGGTGAACGCGGTGCCCGGATCGTCCCAGCCGGCGAACGCGGGGACGAGGCGCAGGTGCGCGGTGGAGGAGATCGGCAGGAACTCGGTGAGGCCCTGAACGATCCCCAGGACGATGGCCTGGAATGCGTCCATGTGCGCGGGCCACAGTAGCCGCCGCAGTGGTCGAGCGGCCGTCCGACCGGCCAGGTGCCGGGTCGTGGTCAGGTTGCGGTCAGGTTCCCGAGGTTGGGCGCCAGGCCGTGGAGGTCGAAGGCGCGGAACGCGTTGAAGCGCGGGTGGTCGGGGCCGTGGAAGTCCGCGGAGCCGGTGCTGAGCAGGCCGCGCTTCACGCAGGCGCGCGCCGCGATCAGCGTGTCCTCGCGACCGCACTCGCGCCAGGATCGTTAGGGCGCTAACGACATGCTGTTAGCATGCTAACGACATGGCGCAGTCCGCTCCAACCCATGACCCGACGCCCGACGCCGAGCTCGACGAGCTCGTCGGCGCCTTCGACGCGTTCGTCAAGGCCGCCAAGCGCTCCCGCGCCCGCGCGGAGCCCGGCGGCGCGGCGTTGACCTCGTCCCAGGTCGACCTGCTCCACCCGCTGCTGGACTGCGAGCCCGGCGGCCTCGGCCTGCGCGAGCTCGCACGGTTGGTGGGGATCGCGGCGCCGACGGCGACGCGCATGGTCGACGGCCTGGAGTGCCGCGGCTTCGTCACGCGCGCGCGCGATCCCGAGGACGGCCGCGCGGTGCGCATCGCGCTGACGGCCGAGGGGACCGAGGTGCTGCTGGAGCGTCGCGCGCAGATGCTCGCGCGACGGCGCGCCATGTTCGACCTGCTGACGCCGAGCGAGCGTCGCGCCGCCGCCAAGGTGCTGGCGCGCCTCGCCACGGCCTTCGAGAGGAGCTGACCCGTGGGCTCATCCCTGCCCAAGGACCTGCGACCGATCGCGATCGTCGTCGTGATCGGGGCCATCATGTCCATCCTGGACGCGACGATCGTCAACGTCGCGCTGCAGACTCTGCGCGACGACCTCGACGTGTCGCTCGCGACGATCCAGTGGGTCAGCACCGGCTACCTGCTGGCGTTGAGCGCCGTGATCCCGCTGACGGGGTGGATGGCCGAGCGCTTCGGGTCGCGGAAGGTGTGGATGGGCGCGGTCGCGGGGTTCGTCGCGACCAGCGCGCTGTGCGGCGCCGCGTGGTCGGCGGACTCGCTGATCGCGTTCCGCGTCCTGCAGGGCCTGGCCGGCGGCATGATCATGCCCATCGGGATGATCACGCTCGCGCAGGCCGCGGGGCCCAAGCGGATGGGCCGCGTGATGAGCGTCGTCGGCGTCCCGATGCTGCTGGGGCCGGTCATCGGCCCGGTGCTCGGCGGGTTGTTGGTGGACAACCTGAGCTGGCGCTGGATCTTCTACGTCAACGTCCCGGTCGGCGCAGTCGGCCTGGTGTTGGCCTACAAGCTGCTGCCGACGGGGCGCGCGGCCGGCCGGGCGTCCGAGGCGGGCCACGCCACGCCGCCGCTGGACAAGTTGGGGTTGTTGCTGCTCTCGCCCGGCGTCGCGGCGGTCGTCTTCGGCCTGAGCGAGGTCGGTACGCACCGGACGCTGATGGTCACCGAGGCGTGGCTGCCGATCGTGGTCGGCGTCGCGGCGGTCGCGACGTTCATCGTGCGCGCGCTGCGCATCGAGCACCCGCTGGTCGACGTCAAGCTCTTCCGCGGACGCGGGTTCAGCGCCGCCGCGGCCACGACCACGCTGATCGGCGGCGCGCTGTTCGGCTCGATGATCCTGCTGCCGCTCTACTACCAGGTGGTGCGGGGCCAGTCGCCGCTGCACGCCGGGCTGCTGATGGCCCCGCAGGGCCTCGGCGCGGCGCTCGGGATGAACGTCGCCGGGCGGCTGACCGATCGCATCGGCGCGGGCCGCGTCGTGCCCGTCGGGCTGTTGTTGTTGGCCTTGGGCACGATCCCGTACGCGACGATCGGCGGCGACACGGCCTACTGGGTCCTGATGGTGGGGCTGTTCGTCCGGGGCCTCGGCCTCGGCGGGACGATGATGCCGGCGATGGCCGCGGCCTACGCGACGCTCGACAGCGCCGCCGAGGTCCCGCGCGCGACGCCGATGTTGAACGTGTTGCAGCGCGTCGGCGGCTCGGTGGGGGTGGCGGTGCTGACCGTGATCCTGGAGAACTCGCTCCAGTCGCAGGTGTCGGACGCCACCGGTGGCCGGGGCGTGCCCGGCGGAGGCGACGGCGCGGTCGGCGGGACGCTGCCCAACGCGGTCCGCGAGCGGCTCGTCGATCCCCTCGGCGTGGCGTTCGCCCACGCCTACACGTGGTCGCTCGTGGGCATCTTGTTGGCGTTGATCCCGGCGCTGCTGCTGATGCGCGAGGAGCGGCGCGCGCGGCTGGCGGCGGCCGCCGAGGCGGCGGCGGAGGGCGTCGCGGACGCCGCGAGCGCGCGGCCGACGCCCGTCGCGGCCTGAGCGCTGACGACGGCGGCGACGACGTCCGGGTCGAACTGGCTGCCGGCGCAGCGGCGCAGCTCGGTGAGCGCGGTCGGCAGCGGCCGCGCCTGGCGGTAGGGGCGGTCTGAGGTCATCGCATGCAGTGCGTCGCAGACCGCGACGATGCGCGCGGGGAGCGGGATGGCGTCGCCGCTGAGGCCGTCCGGGTAGCCGGCGCCGTCGTAGCGCTCGTGGACGGCGCGGACGAGCGGCGCGACGTCGGTCAGGAGCGGGATGCGCTCCAGGAGCGCGGCGCCGATCGCGGAGTGCTCCTTGATCTCGTCGAACTCGGTGGGCGTCAGCTTCCCGGGCTTGCTCAGGAGGTCTGAGCGAACGCCGATCTTGCCGATGTCGTGCAGGAGCGCGCAGTAGCGCAAGGGGCGGAGCTCGGCGTCGGTCAGGCCGAGGTCGCGGCCGGTCCGCAGCGCGAGGTCGGCGACCTCGTCGGCGTGGTCGGCCGTGTAGGCGTCCTTGGTCTCCAGGACGTCGGCGAGGATGCCGAGCGTGGTGGCGAACGACGTCTCCAGCTCCTGGGTGAGCTCCGCGCGGTGCAGGGCCGCGCCGACCTGGGCGGCGACGGCGTCGGCGAGCAGGAGGTCGTCGTCGCCGCAGGCGTGGGTGGCGAGCTGCTCGAGGTTCAGGACGCCCCAGATGCGGCCGTCGACGAGGATCGGGAGGCTGAGCTCGGAGCCGGGGTCCGAGCGCGGGTCGCGGCGCAGGTAGTCCGGGTCGGTGGTGGTGTCGGCGATCACCGCGGGCTGGCCGGTGCGCGCGACGCGCCCGTTGACCCCTTCTTGTACGGGTTGCTCGTAGGCGAGGAAGTCCGGGTGGTCGGCGAGCGGGCCGGCGGCGCCGACGACGCGCAGGGTCTGGTCCCGCGCGTCGAGCCGCTGGATGACCGCGAGGAAGAAGCCGAAGGCCTCGTGGAGCTCGTCGACGGTGACGGTCGCGATGGCGTCGGGGTCGTCGAGGGGCGCGAGCTTGGTGGCGAGGCGGGCGGCGACGGCCAGGCGGGAGCGCTGGGTGGGGGTGGTGGCGCCGTGCGCCTGCGCTTGGCCGCTGCGACCCTTGTTGGTGTACATCGCGGCGTCGGCGGCGAAGAGGAGCGCGTCGCGCGTGGTGCCGGCGTGGGGGTGGGTGGCGATGCCGAACGAGACGCCGTCGCGATGGGCCACGCGCTCGATCGCGTCGGCGGCGCGGCGGGCGATGCGGGCGGCCTGCTCGGCGTCGGCCTGCGGGAGGATGAGGGCGAACTCGTCGCCGCCGACGCGGAAGGCGGCGTCGGAGGTCCGGCACGCGGCGGCGACGGCGCCCGCCGTCGCTCTGAGGGTCCGGTCGCCCGCGGCGTGGCCGCCGATGTCGTTGACGGCCTTGAAGCGGTCGAGGTCGAAGAGCACGACGGCGAAGGGCGCGGTCGGCGTGCCGAGCTGGCGGTCGAGGGCCTCGTGGAACTCGCGGTGGTTGAGCAGCCCGGTCAGCGGGTCCCGCCGCGCGCGAGCGTCGTGCTCGGCCAGCGTCAGGAGGTTGTCGAGCGCGAGCGCGGCATGCTCGGCGAAGGTAGCGAGGGCCCGGCGCTGCCTGCGCGGCACCGGTCGCATGGCCTGGAGGTGGCCGACCGTCTTCCCGCGCGCGACGAGCGCGAAGACCTGGTCCGGCGGCCCGTCCGGCCCGGTTCCGAGCTTCAGCTGCGGCTGCAGCCCCGGGAAGACGTGCGTCGCCCGTCGCTGGACGGTCGTCGCACACTCCTCGACGCTGGTCGCGGCCGCGATGTCCGCGAACGCGCTGAGAAGACGTGACGAAGTACCCCTGATCGGCATGCCTCCGGGGAAGTCGGCAACCACGCTCGCCTTCTGTTGGTCCACCCGGTCCAAACCGACTTCGCCCCCCGGTCGAGAACCCACCGACCATCCTCCGCGCTACTGACCTACAATCCCGTTGCCTCACGCCGACGTAGCTCAGCTGGTAGAGCACTTCACTCGTAATGAAGGGGTCCGGGGTTCGAGTCCCCGCGTCGGCTCCTCTGGAAATCCCCGCAAGGCAACGATTTCCACCAGTTCCGTAGTGGCGCCCGATCACCGATCGGGGGCCACGCCGGGGCCACGGCGCCTTCCTTTCGCGCCTCCTCGCCGGTCACGACGTACGCCGAGCGCCGCTCGCCCGCCGCGCCTTGGAGCCGGAGACGCCGCCTCGCCGCGTCCTTCGCTGTCGACCCCGCGCGACGCCACCGTCGCGCGCATCGACCGCAAGGAGGAGCGCATGACCACCAACCGCACGGCGACGATGGAGTTGCCGGAGTTTCCGTGGCCGAAGGAGACCATGACGGTCGCCGAGGTCGCCGCGACCATCGGGCGCACGCCCAAGACCGTGCGCCAGCACATCCGGGCCAAGCGCTTGCGGGCCGTTCAGTTCGACGCGGGCGGCCCGTACTCGGTCCACCGCGACGACGCCCAGGCGTGGGTCGCCTCGTTCGTCGTCGGCCAGCAGGTGCGCGAAGGGCTCGATCGCATGGTCAATCGGCGGCGCGCCGGTCTGGCAGGCGCCCCGCGCCCGGGAGGCCTGCGACGCGGGGGTAGTCGCCCGTGACCGCGTGGGCGCGAATTGACGACGAGGACAACGAGACGGCGGTGAGCTATGCCGCCCGCTGGCGCGGGTCAGACGGCCGCATCCATACCGAGACGGCGCGCGACGAAGCGGACGCCCTCCGGATCCGCACGCAGGCGCTGACCGAACGGACGGCTGACAGCGATGGCTAAGCCCACGGTCAAGGCCAAGCGTAAGCGCGATCCGGAGATGCGCAACATCGAGGCCCGGCGGCGCAAGCGGGCCGACGGGTCGGTGCTGCTCACCTATCGCGTGCGGTGGATCGACGACACGGGCGAGCGACAGCGCGAGGAGTTCGACGACGTCGACGAGGCCAAGGAGTTTCGCGACAAGCTGGAGGAGCGCGCCGAGCAGCTTCGGAAGGGACCGACGTCCCGTGCGACAACCACCGTCTGGGGCGCCAAGGCCAAGTGGTGGGAGCAGCATGTGCTCACCCGCCTGGAGCAACGCACGCGCGACAACTACGAAGGCGCGTGGGACCGGCACCTCAAGCACCGCGTTGACGGGCTGGTGCTGATCGACCTCACCACATCGGAGCTTGAGCGTCTCAAGGATGAGATGCTGGCCGAGGGCGTTGGCGCCTCGACGGTCAAGTTGGCGCTTGCCGTCCTCGGATCGATCCTCGCGTTCGGTGTGCGTCGCAACATGGTGGACTTCAACACGGCGCTGGCCGTTGAGGCTCCAGCCGTTCGCAAGAAGCGACCACGGCGCGTGCCGCCCAAGGTCGAGGTCGTGGAGCGCATGCGCGCTCTCGCCGTCAGCCAGTGGGACTCCGCCATGACCGCCATGTGGATCTCGCTGGCGGCATACGCCGGGCTCCGGCCTGGTGAGGTCCGGGGTCTGCGGTGGTGCAACGTGTGGGAGGCGACGCTCGTCATCCTGAAAACGCCTGATCCCGACGGTGAGTCCACGAGCGACACTAAGACCCACCGAAGCCGCTCGGCGGAGTTGCTAAAAGCCCTCGCGGTCGATCTGCGGGCATGGCGTGCCATCACGCCATACGCCGCCGACTCCGACTTCGTCATCCCGGCCGCCGATGGCGGCGCGATGTCGGACGACGACTACAAGAACTGGGTCAAGCGGAAGTTCAAGCCGGTCGCCCGCGCGGCCGGATGGGAATGCACTCCATACGACCTGCGGCACTTCAACGCCTCGCTGCTCATCAAGGAGGGCCGCCTCTCCAACCAGGAAATCGCGACCCACCTCGGCCACTCGCTCAACGAGCTCTCGCGCACGTATGCCCACGAGCTTGCGGAGTACCGAGGCCGCCAGGTCGACGTCCAGGCCGAGATCGAGCAGGCCCGTCACAACCTGCACGGCACAGAACCGCTGTTGCGGATCGCCGTCGACCTCGGCGCCGACATCCGAGACACGCCGGGGCATGTGTCGGCCCCTATGGCTACCGCGCCGGCCCCTGCGGCTGTCCCGGCCGGTGTCCTCGACAGTCTCGTCAACCTCAACGTCCTCGGGGTCCTGACCAACGACGAGCTAGCGGAGAAGGTGCGTTCCCTTGTGGCCGCCTAGTTCTAAGCCGCGCAGCAGTGCCACGCAGAACAGCCGTGCCCAGCACGGCACCGATGTATCAGCAGCAATCCAACATCGCGCTTGCGGAAGCGCCCTGCTCCACCACCCAACAGTCAACCTCGCTCCGGTAGAAGCCGATCGCGCCGCCGTCGTCGTACGTCGCGGGGAGCGGTGCGCTCCGCCGACACGCCAGGTCCACAACGTCAGCCTGCGACACGTCGAGCAACGTCGCCGTTTGGCTGATCGACATCGGCCGCTCGCGAAGCCCGCTATCCACGACAGGGACGGGCTCGAGTTCGTGGTGCGAGTCCATGCACCGGCAGGCGCGACCCGTTCGCCATTCCGGCACGCTTCGCGTCTCGCGGCAGGACGCGACGCGACTGCGTGCCCGCCGTCACCCGCGCGCTCGGGCGGCGGAGCGCTACGTCCCCAGGGTGAACGCTAGGGCGCGCGAGCGCTCGGTGCCGCGCCTCCAAACGCGGTTCCCAGTCGCTTGTCTGTGTGGCGCCCGTGTTCAGACCGCGGGCGCCAGCTAGCGATGGATCGCTCCACGGAGTTGCAAGTTCAGCCACTTCAGGTTGTTGCGCCCGTCACCACGCACGATCATCTGCCCGGTCGCGTGGGCGAAGCGCCCCGTTCCCGAGACGATCTTGGCCGTACCCGCGAGGTGGTACTGGTGAGAGGTACGTCCTGGAGCGACTCGGTTGCTGCCACGCAGCGTGAGTGTCCCCGACCCGAACCGGATGCGGGTGGTCGTGCGGTACCGCCCGGTGGTCTGGGTCGTAGCGCTTCGGGCGGTCATGGTGCCGTTGCCGAGTTGCGCAGATGCGACCTTGCCCGCCTGGACGATGCCCGCCGCGCTTACCCCGACGAGGTGGAGCCGCGCCGACACACGGACCTCGGCAGCGTTCGTGCTTCGTGCCTCTGCGCGAGACTCCGCCAACCAGCAGATCGTCGCGATCGTCGCGATCGCCAACGTGGCCAGGACGCGCTGCCCCAGGCCTTGCCGACTCATCTGCTCAGGCTCCTTCCGACGTCAACGCCACGCGGGCAACAACCCCTGCGCCGCCGGCGCGGACGAGCGCAACGCAGCCATGACGCTGCACCTTGCCCGACGAGGTCTTGGGCAGCATGCCGGCTTCGACGAAGACACAGCTCGAGAGGCGAGCTCCGCAGTCGCGGAAGGAGGTACGCGCGAGCTCGCGCGCGAGCTCGCGCAAGTCGCGGCGCGAGTCGGCGTCTTCCACCACCGCCGCCAGCTCCGGGGTGCCGACCCGGCCGACGTTCACCACAGCGACCCGCCCGGGCTTGATCGCGCCCGCGTCCGAGAGCGCCAACTCGATGTCCCGAGTGAAGAGATTGCGTCCACCGACCGAGACCATGTCGTCCTTCCGCCCGAGCACGTAGAGACGTCCGTCGTGAAGGAACCCTTGATCGCCGGTGCGCAACACGCCGCCCTGGCAGCGCGACGCCCAGCCGTCATCGCCCATGTACCCGGCGGCGAGCGCAGGCGACCGTACGCAGATTTCACCCACGGCGCCGTCGCCTCCCCCCTTTGGCGACTCGATCTGCACATCGACCCCCGGCAGCGCACGGCCGCATGCGACCACTTCGACCGCGTCGGTGCCCGCCTGCTCAGACCCCGCCGAGCAAGGCCCCGCGCGACCGCGACTCAGTGCCGCGGCGTCCACACGCAGAGAGCCGGGGACGCCGTCGTCCACCGGCGTAAGCGTGACCGCCAGCGTGGCCTCGGCCAGGCCGTATGCGGGCAGGAGGGCCTCCGGGGGGAGCCCGAGACCGGTTGCCGGATCGGTGGCCGTTCGCAGCGTGTGCGTCGAGATCGGCTCTCCGCCGAGCACGAGCTTGCGCATGGTGGCCGGCATGCCGGCTTGGAGCGCCGGGCGGCGACCGATTGCGCGTGCCACGAGGTCAAGCGCGAAACTGGGCGCGGCGCTCACAGTGGCACCGTGCGACCGGCAATCCTCGAGCCAGGTCATAGGGTTGCGCAGGAATCGCTGAGGATCCCCTAGCATAAGTGGGTGACCGGTCCAGTAGCTGAGGAGCACACACCCGAAGAGGCCCATGTCGTGGGACATCGGCAGCCAGACCGCACCACGATCCCGCTCGGGATCGATCCGCAGCGCGTGGGCCAGGGCATCCAGCTGCCAGGCCACCGCCCGCGCCGTCAGCACGCAACCTCGCGGCTCGCGCGTACTCCCCGAGGAGAACTGTACGAAGGCAATGTCATCATCGGCCAGCCCGGGCCCGACCATGGGCGGGGCATCGCGAAGGGCCTGCAAGGCAAGCGTCGGCGTGGCCTCGGCCTGCGCGCCGCTGAGCACGCTCGCGTAGGCCTGGTCGGCCACGGTCGCCGCAGGCCGCGCGTGGTCGAGCACGCGTCCGAGCAACTGCTGATAGCGCTCGAAGTCCATCCCGCGCGGTGGCATCGGCAGGGACACCACATGCGCGCCGAGCAGCCACGCGCCCACCACCGCCGCGCAACTATCGAACCCGTTGGTGAGGAGAACGGCGACTGCGTCCCCGCTCCTGACCCCGCTGGCATGCAGCGCACCGGCTGCACGTTCGCTGCGGGAACGCCAGTCGTCCCATGTCCAGGCGTGGTAGGCGCCGTCGTCCCACGTCGTGAGTATCGGCGTCGCGCCTCGATCTGCGTCGATGATCGATAACAGTCCGGGGATTCGACCGGCACCCGACAGCCTGTCTGAGGTGTGCATCGGGCGCGTACGCTACGGCGTCCATATGCTCTGCACAACTCACTTTGACTAATTTCCCTTACCGCCCTAGAGTCCCCGCTGCCTTGGCGGGATGTCCAGCGATCCAGGAGCGGTACGCGTGCCAGACGAGTTCCAATTCGTTGTCGATGCCGAGCGACTGATGGCTCGCGCGAAGTCGATGCCCGCACCGCCGATTCCGCCGTTGCGCGGCCGGAGCGTGGCGCTACAGCCGGTGACGCCCAACGACTACGGGATCCTCCAGCTCCTCGAGACCAACAACGAACTGGCGCTCAACTGGCGCTATCGCGGTCAGACGCCGAGTCCCGAGCAATGGATGTCGACCCTGTGGTCGGGAGTCCTCGCGCAGTTCATCGTGGTGGCCGAAGGCGCCGACGTTCCGGTCGGTCTCGTGCTCGCATATCGGCACTCGTTCCAGGACCAGCATGCGTACATCGCCGGCCTCCGCTTCGACCCGGACGACCGCACACCACGCTTCATGCGTGGCATCGCGTTGTTCCTGCAGTACGTCTTCGGCAGCTGGGAGTTCCGGAAGCTCTACCTCGAGACGCCGTCATACAACCTGCCCCAGTTCGCCAGTGGCCTGGGCAGCTTCTTCGAGGTCGAAGCTCGACTCAAGGACCACTACACCTACGCTGGGCAGCACTGGGATCTCGTCACTTTGGCTGTCTATCGCGAACGGTGGCAGGAGCAGGCCGCACGCGTTCTCGAGACCGAACGCGTGCAAAAGCCGACCCGGGTGGCCGTGCACTTCCCGGCGGAGACGACGCGGTGACACCAGCGCCCGGAGATGGCCGCCCCTCCTGGGAAGCGTTCCGAGACGAGATGGCTGCAATCTTGAAGGTCCCCAAAGACGAGCTCGTCGAGGACACGCGCCCGTTCTCCGACCTTGACGTCGACTCACTGGCGCTATCGGAGATCGCTGCGTTGTTCGACGTGGTGTACGGCGCCGTCGACGTCCTTGATCGGTCCGATGCCGAGTTGCGAGAGCTCACCGCCGTCGAGCTCCATCGCCTTTGCGTCTCGCCCGTCACCGCCTGACGGGCCGCCGAGATCGCGCTTCGCACGCGGCAACACTTGTAGATCGACTCACTAAGGAGTGACTGCGTTGAGAGCAGAGCACGTAACACGCGCTTCGGGCGCTGCTGTGGGCATGGTGGCGATGATGGCGTCGCCCGCGTTCGCCGCGCCATATGTGGAGACGGCCCCGACGCTGCCAGGTGGCGGCGTCGCACCGCAGTACGTCACGCCGACCCCGCCGGTCGACCCGCACGACCCCCAGCAGCCGACCAAGCTCGTCAAGGGCGCGCCCGCGTCCGCGTTCGGCGGCACCGTGACGCCGTTGGGAGTTCAGGATCGGTACACGTTCGCGAACCCCCGCGGTCCGATCAGCCTGCTGCGGAACACGTCGGCGGGCTACGTTCTCGGATCCGCCTTCAACGGCGGGACGTTCGACGTCGTCAACAAGGGCAGCGGCACCTGGTACCGCGGCACGATCTACGGGAACTACAACAACTGCGGCTTCACGCTGGCGGCGAACATCAACCCGGGCTCGGGCACGCCGCACTCGACCTGCCCGACCGACTGGCAGGCCGACCCAAGCACGTTCGGCTCGGCGTTCAACTGCTCCGGCTGCGGAACGGGCATGAAGGTTTCGCTCACCGGCGCCGTGAACAACTTCGCCAACGTGAGCCCGCTCACGAACGCCAACAATCCCGCCGACAACCAGCGGCAGTTGCCCGGCGGCACCTGCGTCGAGTGGCGCTACGTCACGACCAACAACCAGTTCGTCATGGCCCGCACAAGCGTGGCCGACGACGACCACGGCTCGTGGGTGTTCATGGAGAAGACGAGCTTCCCCAACCCACTGCCAACTGGCAGCGCTCAGTGCTAGAAGCGGACATATCGAGGGCGGCGGGGCGCAACCTTTTGCGCCTCGCCGTCGTTAAGATCGACGAAACCGAATCGTAAGGACTGGCCCTACCAATGAACCACACTCTTTCGCTCCTCGCCGCTCGTTCCCGCACGTCTTTGGCTGTGCTCGGTGCGCTCGCCGCGTGTGCTCTGTCGCTGAGCGTGGCTGCCAGTGGGCAGGCTGCCAGTTCGGCCCCTCCGCATATCTCCGGGAAGCCAGTGGTCACGTTCCATCGCTCGTCGTCGGGCAAGGTCTACTACGAGGTGGTCGTCCGAACCACGACGGCGCTTCCGCGCTCGGCCTCGGGCACGATCCTCGCCGGCGCGCGGATCAACGGCTACGGTCCCGACCTCGATTTCTCGATGAGCGACCATGGAGGCTTCGTCACCGCCAAGAGCGCCAAGGGGACGCACTGCTACCAGCAGTCCACGCTCGACATCATCGATCCGCCCCACGGAACGCTGGCGCACCCGAAGGTCGGCACGATCGTCCACGTCAGCGTCATCGTCAAGGGGCGCCCCTCGGCGTTGAAAGCGTCCGCGCGACTTTCCTCGTCCTCGTCCTCGTCCTGGGCCGTCCGCAGCCTCTGCCGGTGACGCGCGTCTAAGGCATCGCCTGATGTAGGCGTATTGCGCAGTCTTCGTGTTGGGTTGAATCCGCGCCCTTCGCGTTATCGGCTTGAGTTCTTGCCGCAGGGTCGATGCACGCACCCGCAGTGCCCACAGCGATGAGACGTCTCGAAGCCGACTCCGGCTCCGGGTCGTGGGAGTCATTACGGGAGACGCGAACCATGCGACGTTTTACGGGCGGTCGGTGTTCGACGCGATGCGCCCCCGCTGGTTGACGACTCCGTTGTTACCGGCCGCGCGGGCTCGACGCGGCACGACGTCAGGGGGATCATCGGGCGCATGGATGCTTTCACGGCGCTTCGTCTCGATGGCTACATCCGCGTCTCCGACGTTCGCGGGCGAGCCGGTCCGTCGTTTATCTCGCCCAGTGTGCAGCGCGAGCAGATCGACGCGTGGTGTGCCATCCGCGGTGCGAAGCTGCTCAACGTGGCCGAGGAGCTCGACGCCTCTGGGCGCCGCGCCGATCGACCGAAGCTGCAGGAGTTGATCGGTCGCGTCGAGGCGGGGGTCAGCGACGGGATCATCGTCGCCAAGCTCGATCGCTTTGGCCGCTCGCTACGCGATGCTCTTGACCATCTTGATCGCATCCAGCGCGCGGGTGGCACCTTCGTTTCGGTCCAGGAGGGCTTCGATCTGTCCACCGAGCACGGCCGGCTCGTGCTGCGGTTGATGTTGTCCTACGCGGAGTTCGACAGCGATCGCATCCGCGCCAGCTGGGACGACGCTCGCCGCCGCGCGGTCGCGCGCGGCGTCCACGGCTCTGGCGTCGCGCCAGTTGGCTACCGGCGCCGCGCCGACGGCCGCCTGCGACCCCATCCTAAGACCGCGCCCGCGGTGCGCGAGGCCTTCGCCCTGCGCGCCCGAGGCGCGAGCCTTGACGCGGCCGGGCAGATCCTGCGCGACGGCAAGATCCGCAGCGCGCGCGGCGGCAGTCTCTGGACTCGAACGACCATGGCGTTGTTGTTCAAGAACCGTGTCTACCTCGGCGAAGCCCGCTGCGGCACCTACATCCTGGCCGACGCGCACAACGCGCTCGTCGATCCGGTCACCTGGCGCCTCGCTCAGTCTCTCAGAAGGAAATTTCTGGGGCTCGGCCCCGACGCCGACGAGCGCGGCTAGCTCCGCGCAGGCCGCTGGATTCGGCCCGTCCAAGTTGATGATCTACCCGGGGCCATCTCGGGGCCACCGTGGTGGTTCGGGAGCGGTCCCGGTATACTTTGAGGTGCGATGACATCCCTTCAGACCTCAGGGTCTTACAGGGATTTGTCAGAGGTTCCAGCCCCTCAGCAGAGCGAGCACTTCACTCGTAATGAAGGGGTCCGGGGTTCGAGTCCCCGCGTCGGCTTGTCAGGGAGTCGCTGCAAATGCGCACTTTCCGCACCCAAGCGTGGGTGCCGCGCATCCCGCTGACTCCCAGTTGTTGGGGCAGAACGGGGTCTCGCAGGGTCTGTTTGAGCTGTGTCCTGCCTGTTCGCGTCTGCGATTGGGCGAGGGTGTTTCGGGCCGCTCATCGACTGAAGAAGCGATGACGCAACTCGAACTGCCCTTCGACGATGAGCTGTCGCCAGAGACTTCATCGTCGGGATATCTCACGATCGCCGAAGCTGCGCAGCGGGTCCGCTGCCACGAGCGCACGATCAGACGCGCGATCGATCGCGGCGCGCTACGCGCCGGTCGAGTGCGAGGCGCGAACGCTGCTCGTGGTGGGTTCCGCATCCGGCCCGCCGATCTCGACCGCTGGCTGTTCTCGGACGACGATGGCGGTTCCTCATGACCGCCGCCGCCGACTCCCGCAAGCCGCGCGTCGAGCAGCGACGCCGGCGTCGCACCGACGGCAGCATCTCGACCACGCCAACTGTCCGCTGGACCGACCAGGACGGCGCCCGCCGTCGGCTGAGCTTCGACACGTTCGAGGAGGCCGACCTCGAACGCGCTCGTCTCGCGCTCGAACTCGCGCAGACCGGCTCCATCGGCGGCACGGTCAGGGACAACACCTTGGCCGCGCTGTGGCCGACCTACCGCGCCGACGCCGTTGCCCGGCTGGCCCGCGCGACGATCGTCAGCTACGACCGATGCTGGTCGCGGCACCTCGCCCCGCGCTTCGGAGACATGGTCCTCGACGAGATCACACCTCGCGCGGTCGCGCAGTGGCGTGCCGACATGCTGGGCAACGGAGTCGGTCGCGAGACCGTCCGTCGCGCGATGGTGTTGTTACAGGCCATGTTCACCCTCGGAGTCGAGTGGGGTGAAGCCGAGCGCAATCCGGTCTCGGTCGTGCGGAAGCCTCGGCAAGGCCGTCTCCGCGCGATCGAAGTGCTCGATCCCGCGACCGTCGAGCGCTTGCGTCGCGCACTCCTCGCTGACGGCGACCACTTCTCAGCCACGCTGGTGAGCGTCCTGGCCTACGCCGGTGTCCGCCCTGGCGAAGGCATCGCCCTCGAACGCCGCCATATCCGCGAGGACACCATCTTGGTCGAGCAAGCGGTGTCCTACGGGTCGCTGAAGCTGCAGAAGACCGGCCGCGTGTACCGGACCGTCGACCTCCTGCCGGAACTCCGCGAGGACATCTTGGCCTGGTGCGACATGAAGGAGATAACACGACCCGACGCGCCTTTGTTCGGCCGGAGCGACGGCGGCTGGATGCGACCCGACGATTGGAAGAACTGGCGGCGCCGGCACTTCAACGCAACGACCGAGGCCATCGACCTCGGCCGTCCGCGTCCCTACGACCTCCGCCACTCCTTCGCGTCGCTGATGATCCCTGACGGCAACACCTCGATCGTCGAGCTCGCCGAACAACTCGGCCACTCACCGACCGAGACGCTGAAGACGTACGCACACGTCTTCGCCGAGCACCGACGACAGCCACGAGTGCCGGCGAGCGACCTCATCCGGGCCGCTCGCGACTCCTCTACCTGAACGCACTCCAGCGGCGGGCCTACTCGGCGCCCGCCGCCAGCGCCTCGACCATGACCACCAACTCGCGTCTCGGTGCCCGCCTAGACTCATCGTTTCGGCCTCGGCTGTCGTCGAGTAAGTCTCGGGCCATCAGACTGATCTCACCCGCGGCCTCGGTCGCTTGCGCCAGACAAAGCGTCGCGACAGAGAGAGCATCGGAGGGACTTCTGTAGCCCGACGAGCCGAGTACCGGGCGCCTAGTTCGACGACCTCGCGGACCGCCTACACCGAGTACTGAAAGAAGCGTCCGACTTCGAAGTCGTAAATCGCGATCGACGAGCCCGACACCGTTCCGTTGAAATGTCGTCGCGATGCGAAGTCGTAGCCGTTGAAGCTGCTCCCGCTCAACGTCACCGTTAGGTGGCGCCGGTTCCCGTGGTGGTACATCGAGCTGGGAGACCCACTGATATGGCAACGAGCGCCATAGTCGTACACCTGAACGCTTCCAGGTGTCACCTCTCCGGAGAATTGGAAGTGCTTGCGGGCCGTGAAGTCATACACGGCGCCAGTGTCCCGCTGACCGGCTAGGCGTCCGACGACATAGGCGACAGCCCGGCGTGTCTCGTCAGTCATCAGACTCACCCATCCGCATGTGAGCGGGCGCGCTAGTTCGACGCATCCGGCATCTCGCCACGCATGATCAGCTTCTTGCCTCGATTCTCGTCGGCTACGAGATCGGGGTGGTCGCGCAATAGCGCCGTGATCGCCTGAACGCCGAGTTCTACGGCGCGATCCCGTTCGGCGGTCAAATCCCGCCCGGCGCGGCCGCGATGCAAGATCTGACTACGCACGCCGTACAGCGATGAGATTTCTCGATGAAGCCGAAGACGGTCTTCGACCGTCGCGCCAAGAAGCCATGCCATGGCCGCCGCAATACGGAACGTAAGCTCGCCTGCGTCAGTGCCGGCAAAAAGGCTCTCCCAAGCGACGACAGCATCCACAAGACTGTCCTCCAAGTCATGGCGTACGGAGAGCGCCGACGTCAACCGGCGCGTTGGGATCGCCAGCGTTGGTGCGTATCTCAGATCCACGAGCGCCGCCGCCTCGGTCAGAGCAGCCGCTGATTGGGTGGTTAGGGCTCGCTGCTGGGCCGGCCCGGGCTCGGTGGCTCTGCCGACCGCTCCCCAGCCGACTCCAAACAGCGGCGTGATCGCAACCACACGCGTCACCACACCTGCGACACGCGGATTATGGTTCGCGAGCAGAAGCGTTAGCGCGAGCTTCTCGACCCGCTCATCGAGCGTCGTGTTGAACGCGCGCATTGCCGACTGCCGCGGCGTGGGAGGGCCTTCGGGGGCCGAGGCGTCGCCGACTGCGACATCGCATTCGATCGTCGTCACGAATGCGGCCCCCTGCGCCGGAAACGCGTCTCCAATTGCATTGAGAGTGCTCTGGTCCATCGATCGGAGCACGCCCCACGGCAGATCGAACTTAACAGCCGGCTGCACTTCGATGCCCTGAACGCTTGTGGCGACAGGGACTCGAATCCGCTCACCACGACCGATTGCCCGAAGATCGGCGAGCACAGCGCGCAACTGCGCGACAAGTCCGCCTAGCGAGAACTGGGCATCGAGAAGCCGCGACCGAGCAGCCGCCGCGCCAATGACCGCCGCCGGCAGAGCGTCAAGGTCTACGGCAGCGCCCGTTCCTGCCGCGAACATAAAGAACGGCGGCGCCGTGCCATCGCCGAGCATTTCAAACAGTGGGTCGTCCCTTACGGCCTCCGCGAACCGGGATGCGGCTGGGTGCTCCATTACCGCCGACATGACTATCCGATGCGCTGGAGTTACGAGCGCAGCGGACGCAAACGGGTCGCGCAACGGCGGGAGAAGCAGTGCCGGGTAGACGTCACGCGCGATTGCGAAAATCGTTGACAGCAGCGGGTCGGCGTCCACAATCTCGGGCACTTCGTGCCCCGCCTGGCGGCGGAGAGCGTTGCCGACTGAGTGCTCGCCGTCCTCGGCGCACATCCGCGCGACTCCACTGTGAACACCAAGAGCTGCGTCGGCTAGGAACGTCTGACAGACGTTGATCGCGACACAGACGTCATCGTGACGAGGGTGGGTGTGGTCGGCGATTGCGTCGTCGATCTCACCGACAGCCAGGTCGGCCACGTAGCCGACGAAGTCCCGACCCAGGAAGCCGACTGGATCCGTCGTGTGCATGAAGCCGCGAGCCTACTGTGGTCACGACAGGCCTCGCACTCTCTGCGTCCACCGCGAGCGACCCAGGTGCCGTCGGTGGCTCGCCTGGCGTACCGAGGGTCGGATCGCGGAGCGCGTCGCGCTCACCTCTGCCGCCGGCAGCACTGGACCGGACCAGATGCACCATGCCCTTCGACGAGATGCCGATGACCCATGCCGAGTCAGAGCAGCTGCGTGAACTCCAGCTCGGTAAGGAGTTCGACGCCTTGAGCCGTCGCCTTCCGCAGCTTGGTGCTCATCGTGTGGCCTCGAAGGACGCGTGGGTCACTGATGCCACAGACGAGATAGTCGGTCGAGCGCGTCACGGAGTTGGCGCAGATGGCGCCGCACTGGACCGCAAGGCGGGCGGCGTCCTCGCGACGCCATTGCTGGAGGGTTCCAGTGAAAACCAAGTGCATGCCGTAGAGCGGATGATCGGGATCCGCGTCGGGGTTTTCGGGCAGCCTGCCCAGCCGAGATTTGTGGTCCTTGATCGTGCATCGGACGTCGTGCGGACCGTATGACCCAACGAAGACCGTGAGGCGCTCGGCGGCCTCGGAGAGGGTCGTCGTGCCGAGTGTCGCGAGCAGCTTCAGCATCACCTCCGCGCAGGCGCGAGCGTCCGCGAGCGGATCATGGTGATCGGCCAAAACGACGTCGACGTGGTCGCAGACCCAGGGGAGGCTGTAGCTGGGGAGCCCCGTCCACTGGCGTCGGGCCATAACGAGCGAGCAGACATAGTTAATCTCCGCGGGCGTGGCACCGGTGCGAACGTGCTCCGCGCGGACGACACCCATGTCGAAGCCAGCGTTGTGGGCGACCAGTGTCCGACCGCCGGCGAAGTCCAGGACCTCGCTCCACACCGTCGAGAACTCGGATGCATCTCGCGTGATTGAGCCGTCGATGCCGTGGATGAACGTGTTGAATGCGTCGTACTTGTTGCCCGGTGGCCGGATGAGCCACCGACGCTCGTCGACCACGGCTCCGTCCGCGACGGCAACTGCGGCGACGGCGCACGCGCTGGCACGGTCGCTCGAAGCGGTCTCGAAGTCGACCGCGACCCAAGGTTCCATCCGTTCTCCGCTCATCAGCGTTCCCTGACGTGTGCACCCTATACCGCTCAGATATTACGAATCGAACTACCTCGTCGCGAGCCACGCCGCGGCGTAGCGAGGCAGCGCACCGTCACCGTGGACGCGGCCGGTGAATGCTCGGAGCCGTGACCGTTCTAGACGGCCTAGACAGCAGATGATTTGCGCCTTCTCGAGCTCGTCGCGAGAACGTTCGTACTCGTCAAGCAACCGCTCGAGATCCGACAACTCCGCGCGCCGCGCGAGCACGGCGCGGGCCGCTGCTCTCATCATCGGTCGTGCCGCCTCGTCGAGCGCAACATCGCGCGCGAGAGAAATCGCCTCGTCCGACGGGTGCGCATCGCCATCAGCCCACCAAGCGAAGACGAGTAGCCGCTGCGCGTCGTACACGCCCCCCTGAGCCGTCCGCAGAAACCCGAGAAGCGAGGGCTCAAACTCAGACTCGCTCTCCGCCCGACGCACGTAACGCAGGATGAACGGCGTCTCCTGCGGGAAGTCGGCGAGCAAGGGCGCCAGGTGCGGCAAAGCATGCTTGTCCTTCGCCGCGGCGAGACGGTTGAGAAGGAAATGGAAGATCGACTTGTCAAAGCCTGACTGCTCGCGCTCGGCCACGAAAGCGTCGAAGGCGTCGCGAATGACGGCTAGCGGAATCCGGCCCGGGTCATCGCGGATCAACTGATCAATCTCTCCACTTGTTAGGTACGGCGAGTTTTCACCGGCCTGCATGGAGTCGAGGACTGCCTGCCGCCACTGCCGGCGTATGCGTGCAATCGTCGGCGTTCGCCCTTCAATCAAATGACGTGCATCTTCACCCGAGATGACTCGTGTCTTAGCACCCTGCAGACTCAGGCCTCTCCGGCGGAGGGTCCGTGCTGTCTCGACCAGCGCGCGCTGCGCCTCTTCTTCTGTGTGACAGAAGATCCGCATGTCGTCTGAGTACCGGGCATGCAGCAGGTGATGGTGCTGCAGCATCCGGTCCAGCGGCTGCAGGTAGAGCTTCGCCAGGACGTGAGAGGCGTAGGAGTCCTGCGGAAGGCCACGCCCTTCTACCTGGCACCAGCGATTGAGACAGGCGGACAGGACGCGCAACGGATGCTCGGGACTGCCGAGTGCTCGGAGATCGGAGAGAAGGAGCTTGATTGAGATGTTTTCGTAGAACGCGGCCACGTCCGTGATCGCGACCGAGCCGCGCTCGCTGAGATTCGCGAGGCTGGCGCGCCGAAATGAGTCCCAGCCTTTGAACGCGTTCTTGAACCACGGAGGAGCTTTAGCGGGACGACTTAGGCGATAGGCGAAGTCCTTGGTCCCCTGAGCCCATGCGAGTTCCGCGAAGATCGCGTCGAAGCAGGCATGAACGCAGGCGTTGTAGACCACGCGATCGCGCAACGACATCAGCGCGATCGGTCGAACGAGGCCTCGCGCCTTCGGTAACTCGATCAGCGTGGCGGTGTCCGGCGTGTAGGCGTCAGACGTCAGTCGCGCCTCGAGTTCTGGCAGCCATTGCTCGACACTCGCATCCAAGATCTCGAGTTCGAAGGGGTTGCGGAAGGCTACGGAGCGAACCTCGTTCTTAGTCGACACCCAGACGGAGCGGAGGTCGACGAGTTGCGTGAGTGGAGCGGTGATCGCGGCACCGTATATGCAGAGACGGCGCGATAGTGGACTGGGGCGACTGACTGAAGACGTCTGCGACGCGGTATCGACGAGCGAGCAAGAAGTGCATCGCCAAGCCCGAGGGTGAAACGGTCGGGCACACCGCCATCGTGCCGGTAGGTTTGTTCAGGCTGACGCCGGACAACGGAGCCGCGGCGTCGCAGCACGGGCCGGCTTGGGTCCCAAATCCCGCTCAGCCCGGGTACACTCCACCCATGCCTAGTCCGCAAAGCCTTGCGCTTTGCAGCGACTTGACTGGCAGCGACACCACTCCTTCAACCACTGAGCGCACCAGAGCGGCGCTCGTAATGAAGGGGTCCGGGGTTCGAGTCCCCGCGTCGGCTCTTCGGGAAGTCCCTGCAAGGCGCCGTAGCTCGCGACTCGTTGGAGTTGTCCGAGCGCCGCGATGGGGTTTGTATCCAGGTCGAACGGAGTCCAATTGGGGTCCCTTCGCTGCCCGTCGAGTCGATCTCGACGCGTGGTTGTTCAGCGGCGACGACGGCGGCGCACGATGCCGCGTTCAGCTCCGCGGGAGTCGACGGTGGAGACGCGCCGGTGCTGGCGCAAGGACGGCTCGTACTCCGACGGGCCGACCGACCGCTACCAACGACGAGAAGGGAGTGCGTCGCTGGAAGAGGTGCGCCAGCGTCGCGGAGGCCAGAGTTCGCTTATAGCTGGGCGTGTATGCGGGGTCGCTTCGATTCGTATTGGACGTATGTGGCGAGGGCGGGCTACCGTCAGGCTCCACCACGCGGGAGAAGAGCGACATGTTGACGCCGCACGTGCGAGAGATCAGAGAATCCGACGCCGCCAGGGCCAAGGCCGAGCACGCGTCGAGCAGCGCTCCGCAGCAGCCAGGCCGGAGTTCGCAGCGCGACCTCGTCGTGCAATCTTTGCTGCGACACCCGGCCGAGCGGCCGCCCGGCACCTGAGCCTGCGCCGCGGTCGCGAGGACGCCGTCGATCGCCGCGCTGAGATCGCGCCGTCGCGGATCGCGTGACCGCGCTGGGAGCCAACATGGTCGGATCCACCCACGATCGAGACGCTCTGCTGTGGCTCCTCGACGAGCTTCTGGAGGCGCACCTCGACACCGTCGAGATGATCCTCGGTGGTCAGAGCGACGCGGACTGGACCAGCCACGCCGAGTACCTCAAAGGCCTGCAACGACTGGGTCGCGCAACCATCGCGCGCGCATGCGCCCAGCGGTCGTGACGGCCAGACGTCGGAGCCGGTGGGCCCGCTGCCGGCGCAACGGACCCTGCATATCCCGGTCGTGTCGCCGGCGCGCCGCAGGGCGCGGCTACCCCAACTCCGACCGCAGCACCGCCGCGACCGGCCGCCGGGCGCTGGCGCGCGCCGGGATCGCGGTGAGCGCCGTGACCACGACGACGGTGCCCGCGACGGTCGCCAGCAGCCACCACGCCGAAGGCGCCGGCGCGGCGTCCGGGCTCACCGCCGCGAAGAGCCCGAGGCCCGCGGGGATCCCGACGATCGCGCCGGCCAGCGCGGGGAGGACCTGCGCGGCCGAGAGGCCGGCGGCGACCTGGCCCGGCGTCGCGCCGAGCGCGCGAGCGAGGGCGGACGTGCGGCGAGCGTCGAGCACCGTCGCCCAGGTGATGAAGACCGCGTTGACGGACGCCTGCGCGACGAGCATCACCGCGATCAGCGCCAGCACGTCGCTCAGCCGGTCGGTGCGGGGATCGGCCAGGGCGGACGTCGTCCGCTGCGCGTCGAGCTGCGCGTGGGCACAGAGCACGGCGACGATCCCGGCCACGGTGATCGTCGCGCCGGCCGCGCACAGCAGCGAGCGGCGCGGGCGGCGCCCGGCCACGCGCAGGCCGAGCAGCAACGGCACCGGCAGCCGTGCCGACAGCGCGATCAACCGGGCGCTGCGCCGCGGCGGACGGGCCGCGTCGCCCAGCGCGAGCACCGTGCTGACCCGTGCGGCGCGGACCGCGGGCACGAGCGTCGCGACGATCGCGACGGCCACCGCCACCGCGATCACGACAAGGACATCGACAACGCCGAACGGGATCCCGCCGGCGCCGCCGACCAGGCCGGCGCCGGGATCGGCGAGCGGAGGGGCGGTGAGGCGACCGATCGCCAGCCCCGCCGCGGCGGCGACCAGCGCCAGCACCACGTACTCGGCGAGCAGCACCGACGCGACCAGGCCCGGCGTGGCGCCGACGGCCTTCAGCAGGCCGACGCGCCGCATCTGGCCGGCCATCCGCCCGCCGACGAGCACGGCGACGCTGGCCAGCGCCAGCAGGCCCAGCAGCCAGCTTCCGGTCAGCAGCGCGCGCCGCTCGTTGCGCACGAGGTTGCCGGCGTTGTCGCTCAGCTGCGTCCAGGACTGCAGCATCGGCGGCGGTGGCGGGACGGACGGACGCGCACCCGGCGGCGCGTTCAGGCTCTCGCTCTCGCTGGGCTCGTGCGCGCTGACGAACGCCGGGGCGCGCGCCGGATCGGCGAGCCGCAGGTTCATGATGTAGGACACGCTCTCCGGAGCCACCGCGAGCCGGCGGGCGTCGGCGCGGGTGAGCCAGACCAGGCCCGGATGCACGACGTGCCCGCGGACCATCGAGCCGGCTGACGGGTAGGGCGACATCGCGGCGGTGACCGCGATCCCGGCGACGCGGAACGACCGGCCGCCGACCTTGACCGCGTCGCCCGTGTGGACGTCGAAGGCGTCGGCGAACGCGCGCTCGACCACCACGCCGCCGTCGTGGACCCAGCGGCCGGCGGTGAGCTCGGGCTGGTCGAGCGTGGCCGGGGCGACGTCGCGTCCCTCGGCCTGGACCGCCGCGCGGGTGCCGTGCGCGGTCAGGGTGGTGTCGGCCAGCGTGTAGGGACCGCTGTGCGCGACGACGCCGCGCGCCCGTGTCAGCGCGTCGAGCGCGGCGGGGTTCACCGACGCGTGGCGGCCGCCGGCCGGTGGCGTGCCGCTCGGCCCGGGCTCCGGCGGCTCGACCCGCGCGACCACGTCGGGCCCGGCGGTCGCGGCGCGGGTGCTCTTGTACGGCGTCTGGACCACGCCGTGCAGGACGAGGCCGAGCGTCAGCGTGGCGGTGGCAGCGGTGATCGTCGCCACCAGGAGTACGGCCTGCGCCGGATGCCGGCGCACGTCGCGCGCCGCGAGGCGCAGGACGAGCAGGACGCGGCCCATGGCGCTCAGGCCTCCTCGAGCCCGGCGAGCGCGCCGAGCCGCCCGGTCGAGCCGTGGGTCAGCCGGGTCTCCTCGACGAAGGCACCGTCGCGCATCGAGATGAGACGGTCGGCGGTCGCCGCGATCCGCGCGTCGTGGGTGACGATCACGACCGTCTGGCCGGTCGCGCGCAGGTCGTCGAAGAGCCGCAGGACGTCGAGGGTCGCGGTGCTGTCGAGGTTGCCGGTCGGCTCGTCGGCCAGGACGAGCAGCGGCTCGTTGCTGAGCGCCCGCGCGACCGCGACCCGCTGGCGCTGACCGCCCGAGAGCGCGGACGGGAGGTGCGCGGCGCGGTCCGTCAGCCCGACGCGGTCGAGCAGCTCGGTCGCCCGCCGTCGCGCGGTTCGCGGCGAGGCGCCGGCCAGCAGCGCGGGCAGCTCGATGTTCTCGATCGCGGTCAGCTCGTCCATCAGGTGGAAGGCCTGGAAGACGAAGCCGACCGCGTCGCGGCGCAGCCGCGCGAGCGCCCGCTCGCTGAGGTGGTCGATGCGCTCGCCCTGCAGCCGCACCTCGCCGGCCGACGGCCGTTCGAGGCCGCCGAGCAGGTGCAGCAGCGTCGACTTCCCGCAGCCGCTCGGCCCCATGATCGCCAGCGTCTCGCCGGCGGCGACCGCCAGCTCGACCGCGTCGAGCGCGTGCACGGCGCCGGTTCCCTGTCCGTAGTCCATCCGCAGCTCGTGCGTCTGCACGAGCGGTCGGCCGATGTCCATCAGCGTCCCTTCGTCGTCATGGAGCTCCAATAGCGGGCGCAGGCCTCGAGCCACTGCAGGTCGGCCTGCAGCCGCAGCACCACGCCTTCGAGCAGGAGCCCGGCGACCGCGCCGTCGGGCTGGGCCAGCGCGGCCCGTTGCGCCTCGGCCAGGTTGGCCAGGACCGCGTGGCGCTGGACGTCGACGATCCGGACGGGATCGCCCAGGCCCGCCGTCGCGGCGGCGACCAGCTTGAGGTGGAACTCGGCCGGCGCGGGCTTGGGCCAGCTCGTGTCGTCCAACCACGCCATGACGCGCGCGCGCCCCTCCTCGGTGAGCTCGTAGACCTTGCGGTCGGGACGATCGGACTGGCCGACGTGCTCGGCGCGCACGAGCCCCGCCTTGTCGAGCCGCGCGAGCGTCACGTAGACCTGGCCGGCGTTCAGCGCCTCCGCCAGCGGGCCGAGCGCGAGCTGCAGGCGCGCGCGGAGCTGGTAGCCGTGCGACGCGTCCTTGGCGAGCAGCGCCAGCAGGATCTCCTGGACGACCCGCAGTTGATAGCCGTGCGACGGCTCCTTGCTTGCTGCGCCAACCGCTCGAGGCATCGAAGGACGCCTCCTCTCTAACCGTTATCTAATCCGACGGTAACGGTTATCTAGGAGGGATGTCAAGCGCCCCGGAGGTGAAGCCCCCGCGTCGGCCTTCTCGCCCGGCTACGCCGCCACCGGCGCTCCGAACCACCTGGCGAGCGCGTCGGCCAACCCCGCGTCGGAGCCCTCTCCCACCCAGGCCACGTAGCCATCCGGCCGGATCAGCACGGCGGACGGCGCGGCGACGGCGCCCAGGACCGGCAGCTCCCACTCGCCCGCGTACCGCGCGACCACCAGCTCCACCCGGCCAGCCCACGGCGTGATGTCGACGCCGCCGCGCTCACTCAAGTCGAGGAGCACCGGCCGAGCATCGTGCAGCAGCTCGAAGACCCGCAGCGGGCCGCCGCCGTCGCCGTCGGCCGTCGCGAGGTCCAGGTCCGGCATCCGGCGTCCGACGAGCGGGTGGCCGCCTTCGCCGGCGTCGTAGTGGATGTCCAGCCCGGAGATGATCCCGGCGAGGCGTTTGCGAGGCTCGTCCAGCGTCGCCAGGTCCGACACCACCTCGACCAGGGCGAGCATGCGCTCGTCGCGGCGCTGGAGCGTGGTCTGGGCCATCGTGTGCCGCAGCGCGCGTGCGGCGACCGGGTGGCGCTCGTCGTGGTAGGTGTCGAGGAGGCTCTCCGGGGAGGTCCCGTCGACGACCTGCGCGAGCTTCCAGCCCAGGTTCACCGCGTCCTGCACGCCGAGGCTGAGGCCCTGGCCGCCGGCCGGGTAGTGCACGTGCGCCGCGTCGCCGGCGAGGAGGACGCGGCCCGCGCGGTAGGACGCCGCCTGGCGGGTCATGTCGGTGAACCGGGAGATCCACGTGGGGCTGTGGATCCCGAAGTCGGTGCCGTACACCGTGATCAGCGCCTCGCTCAAGTCGCTCAGCGTGGGCTCGGTGCCGGACCCGACCTGGCGCTCGGTCGTGACGACCCGGAACGTCCGCCCGTCCTCCATCCGGTTGAGGGCGTGGACGCCGGAGGCGTCGTGGCGCAGGCCCTTCGGCGGCTCCTCGGTCACCTCCACCTCGGCGATCAGGTTGCTCCGCGTCGCATCCCACCCCGGGAACTCGATGCCGGCGGCCTTGCGGATCAGGCTGCGTCCCCCGTCGCACCCGACGAGGTACCGCGCCCGCAGCGACTGGCCGCCGGACAGCTCGACGTCGACGCCGGTGTCGTCCTGCGCGAAGCCCGTCACCTCGCACCCGTACATGATCCGCACCGGCAGCTCGGCGATCCAGGCGGCCATGATCCGCTCGATCTTCTTCTGCCAGATCCCGAGCGAATACGGATGCCGCGTCGGGAAGTCGCTCATGTCCAACACGGTCGTGCCGAACGTCGCGGCCTGAGCCGTCTGACCTTCGGCGAGGAACCGATCGGCGATCCCACGCTGATCGAGGACCTCGATCGTGCGCGCGTGGACGCCGCCGGCCCGTGAGTCGGCGAGCACGTGATCGGGGCGCCGCTCGACGATCGCGACGTCGACCTTCGCCAACGCCAGCTCAGCGGCCAGCATCATCCCCGCCGGACCGCCTCCGGCGATCACCACCGCATGCTCGCCCATCGCCGCATCCCGTCCGGCCACATCAACAGCAACACTCATTTCTCACGCTTCCCATTCATCGGTTCTCGCTTGCGGCGGGCGATTATGCAGCACACCCCGGGGCTTGTTTCAAGCCCCCATGTGCGATATAAAATGGGGGTGGAGAGGAGCGGTGACGGCCTCTCCTTTCGCGTTTCAGGCTCCCGGCCGGCGCGCCTCGTTGACCTCGCGGACGACCGTCCAGGCGTCGGCCACCGGGCCCATGTGCCCCAACTTGTCGGGGTTGAGGACCGAGCGGATCGTCTGGATCCGGCCGTCCAGGATGTCGAGCGCCAGCGTGTTGATGACGCTGCCGTCCCGGTCGCGGAAGATCGCGCCCGGCTGACCGTTGACGTCGTGCGGTTCCACGGCGGCGCCGATCCGGGCGAGCTGCGGGAAGGAGGCCGCGAGCACGCGGGTCACGCGGTCGACGCCGAAGACGCCGCTGCCCCATTGCGGCGACTTGCCGCCGCCGTCGCTGAGCATCTGCACATCGGCGGCGAGCAGCTCCCGCAGGCCGTCGACGTCGCCGTCGCGGCAGGCGGCGAAGAAGCGCCCGGCGAGCTCCTCGCGCTCCCGGCGGTCGGCCGCGAACCGGGGCCGGCCGTCATCCATGTGGCGGCGCGCCCGCACCGCGAGCTGCCGGCATGCCGACTCAGAGCGCCCCACCGCTGAGGCGATCTCCGGGAAGTCGAAGGCGAACACGTCGCGCAGCACGAACACCGCCCGCTCCAGCGGGGAGAGCCGCTCCAGCAGCAACAGGGCGGCCATCGACAGCGAGTCGGCCAGCTCCGCCGACCGCGCGGGGTCCTGGTAGGGATCGGTCAGCAGCGGCTCGGGGAACCACGGCCCGACGTACTCCTCCCTGCGCACGCGCGCCGAGCGCAGCACGTCGATCGCGATCCGGGTGACCACCGCCGCCAGGAAGGACTTGACCGAGGCGGGCCGCGTCGGCGTGGCCGCGTAGCGCAGCCAGGCCTCCTGGACCGCGTCCTCGGCCTCGCTCACGCTGCCCAGGAGCCGGTAGGCGATCGAGAACAGCAGCGGCCGCTGCTGCTCGAACTCCTCGGTCCGGGTCACGTCAGCTCCGCCTTGAAGCCCTGCCGCCACGACGGGTACCGCGGCTCCCAGCCGAGCTCCCGCTTGGCCTTGGCGTTGGAGAAGCCGCGCCCTTCGGTCATCATCACCACCGCCTGCTCCCCGGCCAGCAGCCGGGCCAACCACTTCGGGACGCGCATCGGCCGCTTCGCGCCCGCGCACTCGGCCAAGTAGGGCAGCCACTCGCTCGCCGGAGCGGGGTCGTCGTCGACGATGTTGAACGCACCTCTGGCCCGCTGCTCCACCGCCAGGACGGTGGCGCTCGCCGCGTCGTCCAGGTGCACCCACGAGCTGTAGCCGGTGGCGCGCCCGACGAGCGGGAACTGCCGCTTGCGCACCAGCTCGACCTGGTCGTCGATCGCGTCCGGCCCATAGAACGCGCCGTAGCGCAGCGATGCGCCGCCGGCCGCGAGGACCACGTCCTCGACGTGGCGGATCGCCTCCATCCCGACCTGCGCCGCCGTCCCGTCCATCGGGTCCTGCGGGTCCTCCTCGGTCTTGACCCAGCCGCCCTCGCGGATGCCGTTCCAGCTCGCGTAGCCCTGCGCGACGACGTGGGGCACGCCGGTCGCCTCCGCCGCCGCCATCAGGTGATCCGTGCCCTCGGTGCGCAGCCGGTTGGTCTTGGCGAACCACCGATCCGGATGCTTCAGGTCCGGCTTGCCGGCGTGCGCCAGGGAGATCGCGGTCATCTGGTGGACGATCGCGTCCGGCCGGGCGGTCGCCACCGCCTCGCCGACCGACCCCGCGTCCAGACCGTCCATGACGACCGCGTCGGCACCCAGCTGCGCCAGCAGGGCCAGCTTGTCCGCGCTCGTCGTCGTCGCCGTCACCTGGTGGCCCCGGGCCACGAGCTGCGGCACCAGCCGCCGCCCCAGAACGCCGCTCCCACCTGCCAAGAACACCCGCATGCTCACTGCCCTCCTGATCGTAGAACCTGTCTCTGAGATCCGAGACGAGACGGTCCGGCCGGCTGTGACATGCGATCGCGTTCCGGGTGCGCGTGCGCGATCGCGCACGTCTTGACCATTTCAGCGGACATGCGGTAGATTATGCGTGATCGCGCATGTTTTGGCCACCGGTGGTCGAGATCCCCCTGCCGTGCGCGATCGCGCATGTTTTGCCTGACCTCTCCAACCGAGATCCCACGCTGGCCCGCGTCGCCGCCGCTGTCCGGGCCGAGCGCAAGCGGCAGGGCATGGACCAGCCGACGCTCGCCCTCGTCGCCAACGTCGCGGTCCGGTCGGTGAGCCGGATCGAGAACGCGCACGCGACGGTGCGCGTCGACGTGCTGCTCCGGGTCCTCGCGGCGCTCGGGCTCGACCTCGACGTGCAGCGTCGGGGCCAGCGGTGAGCCTGATCGTCGCCTGGGACGGGCGCCAGGTCGGGCAGCTCGACCAGCACTCGGAGCGGTCACGCGAGTTCACCTACACCTACACCGACGCGTCGCGGGCGCTGTCGTTGTCGCTGCCCACGACGCAGACGACGTTCAGCGCCGTCGAGTCGCGGCCGTTCTTCGAGGCGCTGCTGCCCGAAGGCGTCGTGCGCGAGCAGATCGCCGGCCAGCTCAAGCTCCCGGCCGGCGACAGCTACGGCCTCCTGGCGGCCTTGGGGCGCGACTGCGCGGGCGCCATCCAGATCTTCGAGACGCGGCGCCTGTCCGACACGCCGAGCGTCGCGTGGCTGGACGCCGACGGCATGGACCAGCTGATCGAGGACCTGCCGGGGCGCCCGCTCGGCCTGCTCGCCGCCGACGGCCGCCTGCGCCTCAGCCTCGCCGGCGTCCAGCGCAAGGCGGTCCTGGTCCGCGACGCGGGCGGGCGCTACGGCGAGCCGCTCAACGGCATGCCGACGACGCACATCCTCAAGCCCCAGCCCAAGGACGACAACTACCCGGCGATCGCGATCAACGAGCACTTCTGCATGTCGCTCGCCGCGCGCTGCGGCCTGGGCGCCGCGAAGGTGGAGCTCGCGACGTTCGCCGATCGTCCGTGCCTCGTCGTGGAGCGCTTCGACCGCGACCTCGCCGCGGCGCCCGTCCGCCGGCGCCATCAGGAGGACCTCTGCCAGGCGCTCGGCATCACGCCGGACTTCAAGTACCAGCAGCGCGGCTGGCGGCTGCCGTCGTTCGCCGGCGTCGCCCAGCTGCTCGCCGACCACGGCGCGCGCCCCGGCGCCGACCGCCTCGCGGTGGCCGAGGCGACCGTCTTCAACCTCCTCGTCGGCAACGCCGACGCCCACGCCAAGAACATGTCCTTGCTGCACGAGGACGGGCGGGTGCGCCTGGCCCCGCTGTACGACGTGGTGTCGACCGCGGCCTACCCGGAGCTCAACCAGGATCTGGCGCTCGGGATCGGCGGCGCGTTCACCGTGGAGGAGATCGGTCCGGACGCGTGGGCGCGCTTCGCGAGCGACCTCGGCCTCGGCGCCCGGGCCTTCGCGGCCCGGCGCGCCGCGCTCGCCAAGCGGGTGCAGGCCGAGGCCCGGACGCTGCGTGGCGAGGCGTTGCGCGACGGCTGGCACGATCCGGTGATCGACACCGTCATCTCGGTCGTCGACGAGCGCTCCGCGCTCTAGGTCTCGGCCGCGCGCCACCTCGAGGACCTCAGGCCAGCTCCGCGAACCCCTCCCGCCACGACGGCCAGCGCGGGGTCCACCCGAGCGTCGCGCGGGCGTAGGTGTTGGACGCGCCCCGCGCCCAGGTGGTGCGCGGCGCGGCGTCCGCCCCGTCTTCGGCTGCCGGCGGCGCCGCCGCGCCGACGGCAGCGCAGAACGCCGGCGTCCACACGTCGCCGGCGGCCGGCTCGTCGTCGACGACGTTCACGGCGCCCACCGGCCATTGCAGCGCGAGCACCGCGGCGGCCGCGGCGTCGTCGACGTGGACGAAGCTGGTGACGTCGCGGCTGGGCCCGAGCACGCCGGCCCGCGCGCGCTCGCCGAAGAGCCCGTCGCGGGCGTACCACGTGCCCGGGCCATAGAGGGCGCCGTTGCGCAAGATGATGGACTCGGGCAGCTCCCGGGCGGTCGCCTCCATCGCCATCACGGCGTCGACCGAGCGGCGGCGGACGTCGTCGGTGGATCCCGTGTCCAGCGGCGTGCGCTCGTCGGCGGGGTCGTCGCCGCCCGCGTAGGCCCAGGCGATGCTCTGGACGACGACGCGGCGCACGCCGGCGATCGCAGCGCCGTCCACGAGGTTGCGCGTGCCCTCGACGCGGATCCGGGCGTTGGCCTCGGTCGAGCCGGCGGCGAGGTCGGTCAGCTGGTGCAGCAGGACGTCGGGCCGCGCCGCGGCGAGCGCCCGGAGCGTGACGTCGCGGTCGAAGACGTCGCCGGCGACCACGTCGACACCCTGAGCGCGCAGCGGCGCGGCGCGCTCCGGCCGTCGCACCATGACCGTGACGTGGTGGCGCTGGGCGAGGAGCGCGGGCACGATCCGGCGGCCGAGGACGCCGGTCCCGCCGGCCACGAAGACCCGCACCGCTACGCCTCCGATCCGGCCGGCGCCGCCGGGTGGCGCAGGTGCGCGCGCTCGGCGAGCTCGTCCGCGTCCGGGAACGTCAACATCGGCACGTCGGGCGCGCACACCATGACGACGACGAATCGGGTCACCGCGTCGGGCAGGTTGTTGGCCGCCTGGTAGTGGATGACGTCCCCGCCGGGCTCCCAGAACGCCTCGCCCTCCCGGATCGGCCGGGGCGCCTCGCCCTCGAGCTCGAAGGTCATCTCGCCTTCGAGCACGTAGCCGAACACCGGGCCGGAGTGCCGGTGCGGGCGGATCCCCGGGTCGCCCGGCGGGATCTCGACCGTGGCCGTCATCACGTGCGCGCCCTCGGGCACGAACGGCGGATGCACCTCGTCGAGCATCGTCAGGATGTTTCGGCTGCCGTCCATCATCGTCATGCGAGCGAGGGTAGGAAGCGATTGGTCTGGCGAGGTGGTCCAGTAGGCGGCTGGTTTCATGGACCAGTCGGAAGCGTCACGACCACCCGGCCAACGACGCCGCCGTCTTCGACCGCCTCGTGCGCGGCGGCGATGTCGTCGAGGTCGAAGCGGGCGCCGATGGGGTGGCGCAGCCCGTCGTCCTCCAGCAGATCCGTCAGGGCCGCGATCGCCTGGGCACGCGCGGGCGACGGCAGCGCGAAGACCGACACGAGGTGCAGGCGGGCGTCGCGGCGCATGAGCGGGTAGAACGGCAGACCTGGCTCGGGGACGGCGTCCGAGCCGTAGGCGGCGATCGTGCCGCCCGTCGCCAGCACGCGCGCCGTGAGCGGCAGGTTGGCTCCGAAGGCGACGTCGACGACGCGGTCGACCGGGCCGCCGGAGGCCGCCAGCACGCGCTCGGCGGCGTCCTCGGCGCGGTAGTCGACGACCTGCTCGGCGCCCGCGGCGGCCGCGGCGCGCGTCTTCTCTGGCGTGCTCGCGGTCGCGACCACGCGCGCGCCGCCCCAGCGCGCCAGCTGGATCGCGTACCCGCCGACCGCGCCCGCGCCGCCGGTGACCAGAACGGCGCGGCCGGCCACCGGGCCGTCGCCGAACACGGCGCGGTGCGCGGTCAGGGCCGGCACGCCGAGGCACGCACCGATCGTGAAGTCGACATGATCGGGGAGTCTGATCGCCTTCGCGGCGTCGACCACCGCGAGCGCGGCGCTCGTGCCCCACGGCCGGCCGACGGTCGCGTCGTGCACCCACACGCGCTGGCCCACACGCGCCGGGTCCACGCCCGCGCCGACGGCCTCGACGACGCCGGCGCCGTCGTCGCCCGGCACGACGCGCGGCGCGGCCATCGTGCGGCCGCCGGCGCCGGCCCGGCGCTTGACGTCGGCCGGGTTGACGCCCGCCGCCCGCACGCGGACGAGCACCTCGCCGGCGGCCGGCGCCGGCGCGGGGAGCTCGCCGAGGGCGAGGACCTCCCGCGCCCGACCGGTCCGGTCGTACCACGCCGCCCTCACGGGGCGACGTAGCCCGTGAGCGAGCGGAACAGCATCTCGGCGTAGCCCCGCTCGGCCTTCGGCTCGTGGCGGCTGCTCAGCACGCTGCCCAGCCAGCAGGCGGCGAAGCCGAGCGGCACCGCGATGATGGTGGGGTTGGTCAGCGCCAGCGGCGAGCCGTTCCCGTCAGCGCCCGGCCACACCGGCGGGCTCAGCACGATGCAGGTGAGCGAGGCCAGCAGGCCGACCGCGACGCCGGCGACCGCGCCGGTCGTCGTGAACCGCCGCCAGGTGAACGACAGCAGCAGCGCCGGGAAGTTCGCCGCCGCCGAGACCGACAGCGCCAGCCCGACGAGGAACGCGACGTTGAACCCGGAGCCGGCCATCATCGCCAGCACGACCGCGATGGTCCCGACCCCCGCGGCGCCCACGCGGGCGGCGATCGTCTCCTCGCGATCGCTGGCCCGGCCGCCGCGCAGCAGCTTGGTCCACAGGTCGTGGGCCACCGCGCCGCTGGCCGAGATGACCACGCCCGAGACGACGGCGAGGATCGTCGCGAACGCGACGGCGGAGACCACGGCCAGCAGCAGGTCGCCGGCCGTCGTCCCCGGTCCGCCGCCCAGCACCTCGGCCATCAGCGGCACCGCGAGGTTGCCGCCGCTCTTGGTCGCGATCACCGCCTCCGGGCTGGTGCCCAGCACGTAGCGCGTCGCGAAGCCGAGCAGGACCAGCAGCGCGAAGAAGCCGCCGATCAGCGCGATCGCCCAGCCCATCGAGCGGCGCGCCGCCGGCGCGTCGCGGACCGTGAAGAACCGCACGAGGATGTGCGGCAGCGCGGCCGACCCGAGCGTGAAGGCCAGCGCGCCGGAGATCACGTTGGGCCCGGTCGTGCCGGCCAGGCCGGGCGACAGGATCGCGTGGCCGGCCGGGTGGCGGTCGGCGGCGCCGGTGATGACCGCCGTCGGGTCGAAGCCGGCCCGGCCGAGCACCCAGGCCGTCAGCCCGACGCCGCAGACGATCAACAGCACCGCCTTGATGATCTGCACCCACGTCGTCGCCAGCATGCCGCCGAACACGACGTACAACAACATGAACACGCCGGTGATCGCCACCGAGAGCGTGAAGCTCGTGCCGGCCAGCGCGCCGAGCAGCACGCCGGCGCCCACGAGCTGGGCCACGAGGAACAGCAGGGCCACGAACAGCGTGGCCGAGGCGGCGGCCGCGCGGGCCGGGCCCTCGCGCAGCCGGAAGGCGAGCGCGTCGGCCACCGTGTACTCGCCGGCGTTGCGCATCCGCTCGGCGAAGAGCAGCAGCATGAGCAGGATGGCGACGACGGCGGCGCAGGCGACCGTCCAGCCCTCGATCCCGACCAGGAACACCAGGCCGGTGACGCCCAGGAAGGTCGCGGCCGACATGAAGTCGCCCGAGATCGCGATGCCGTTCTGCGCGCCCGAGATCCGCCCGCCCGCGGCGAGGAACTCGGACGTCGTCCGCGTCCGGCGCGCGGCCCAGACCGTCACGCCGAGCGTGATGGCCACGAGCACGCCGAACGCGACGAGCGCGGTGTGGTTGACCTGCGTCGCGGCGATCATGCGCGCTCACCGGTCAGCATGGCCTCGAGCTCCTGGATGGCCCGCCGCTGCAGCGGCGCCCAGTCGCGGCGCGCGCGGCGGAGGTAGCCGGCGGCGAGGATCCAGACCAGGACGAACTGCGACAGGCCCGTGACGAGCATGACGCTGACGCCGTCGATGATCTGGTGGCCCATGAAGCGGTGCGCGTAGGCGACCAGCACCAGCCACAGCGTGATCCAGGCGAACGCGCCGATCGCCGCCGGGGCGACGAACCGGCGCCGCCGGCGCCGCAGCTCGGTGAACGCCGGGAGCCGGATCGCGGCCTCCCAGTCGATCGCGGCGCGCGCCGGCGCCGCGGGCCCGGGCGCGTCCGTGGACGCGGGCAGGGGCAACTGCTCGGCGCCAGGCGCCGTCGTGATCTGCATCTCTCTCCTCCTGCGTGACAGCGCCGGCGGGGGCCGGCGCTCGGGTGATCAGCCGGCCCGTTCGGGCACGGCGAGCGCGGGCAGCATGCCCGCCGCGAGCGTCCGTGGGTCGTGCGAGGCGACGACCGTGCCGCCCACCGCCGCCACGCGCTCGAACGATGCGAAGTGCTCCTCGAGGTTGTGCAGCATCCCGTTGGGGATGCGCCGCTCCCAGTTCTCCTGCAGCGGGGACAGGTCGCCGGCGAGGACGAACCGGCCGCCGTCGGTCTCGACCGCGAGCGACTGGTGGCCGGGGGAGTGGCCGGGCGTCGCGATGGCCGTGATGCCGGGCAGCACCTCCTCGCCCGCGGTGGTGAACGCGAAGTCGAGCTGCTCGAAGTCCGGCGCGCCGCCGACGCTGACCGCGTCGTACATCCAGTCCTGGATCGGGTAGGGGTCGCGGGCGAACTCGAGCTCGCGCCGGGTGACGAAGAACCGCGCGGAGGACAGGATCGACGTGTTGTAGGCGTGGTCCCAGTGCAGGTGCGTGTAGATGACCGCGTCGACGTCGGCGGGGTCGACCTCGTTCGCGCGCAGCTGGGCGTCGAGCGACTGGTCGGCGCGCTGCTCGTAGGGCAGGTGGCGCGGCAGCGTGTCGGCGACCGGCGGCCCGCCGGTGTCGACGAGGATCGTCTGCCCGTTGCCGCGCAGCAGGAACGAGACGACGGTCAGGTCGATCTCGGTGCCGATGTCCGTCATGTAGGTGAACAGGCACTTCTGGCGGCGCACGCTGCCGAGGTCCAGCGGCGTGATCGTATAGTGGGGGACGCTCATCGCTCTGGCTCCTTCTGGCTCTCCAGGGTCGCGACGCCACGCCGGGCGAAGGAGGCGATGTGGTCGCGCATCGCCTGCTCGGCGGCGTCGCCGTCCTGCGCGCGGATCGCCGCGACGATCCGGCCGTGCTCGGCCTGGCTCGTCGCGCTGCCGTCGCCGGTCACGACCGCCAGGCGCGGCTCCTCCAGCAGCGACATCGTCGGCGTCATCTGGAAGGACAGCAGGACGTTGTGCGCGGCGGTGGCGATGAGCGCGTGGAAGTGGGTATCGGCCGCCAGGAAGGCGGCGGGCGTGGCCGGCGCGTCCATCGCCGCGCGGGCCGCCACGATCGCGTCGAGCTCGGCGTCGGTGCGCCGCAGCGCCGCCAGGCGGGCGATCGCCGGCTCGTTGGCCATGCGCGCCTCGAAGACCTGCTCGAAGGTGACGTCCTCCAGCCGGAAGTACACGGCGAGGTTGCCCGCGGCCACCTCCTGGTTGGGCTGGACCACCCAGCCCGAGCCCTGGCGCGCGGCGACGATGCCCTGCTCGGTCAGCGCGCGGAGCGCCTCGCGCAGCGTCGAGCGGCTCACGCCCAGCCGCGCGGCGAAGGCGCGCTCGGGCGGCAGGGCCTCGCCCGCCACCAGCTGGCGGCTGACGATCAGGCCTCTGATCTGGTCCTCGATCGCCTGGGGCGTCGAGGTCCGCGGGATCTCGATGAAGAGGTCGCTCATGGGTCTCCAAGTCTGACGGATCGGCCTAATGGTTGGGTGGCCCGGTGGCCCGACCAATTGCTACGATAGCCACGACACCGCTCCCGTGTCAACCAACCCCTCGTCATCCAGGAGGACTTCGATGAGCTTGTACCGCAGCGCCGCAGAGCTTCCCGTCGGCACGGTCGACATGGGCACGACCGCCTTCACCACGACGCTGGTGCACGGGCACGAGGCGAGCCTGATGGTCGCCGAGCGTCCCGGCGGCTACCACTCGCGGCCCCACACCCACGACTGCGAGCAGCTCAACCTCCTGCAGTCCGGCGAGCTGCACGTCTACTGCGACGAGCGCGCCTACCTGCTCCACCCCGGCGACGTGCTGCGCATCCCGGCCGGGGCGATCCACTGGTCCTGGAACCGCGCTGACGAGCCCTGCGTCCTGATCGAGGTGCACGCGCCCGGCCTGCAGGGCGACCCGGGGATCGCGCCGATCGCCGTCGCCCTCTTCGACGAGGCGGAGGTCGCGACCGGCGGCGGCGCGGTCAACGTCGACGTCGAGCTGCCCGCCGAGTTCGTCGCGCGCGTCGAGGCGCTCGCGCCGGCGGTGGCCGCGTGATGCGCGCCGTCGTCTTCGACGCCCCGGCGCCGGACGGCTCGACGACGCGCGTCGCCGACCTCCCGGTCCCGGAGCCCGGTCCGGGCGAGCTGACGATCGACGTCCACCACGCCGGCGTCAACTTCATCGACGTCATGGCGCGCCGCGGCGACCCGGGCTACGCCGACGCGTGGCCGTTCGTCCCGGGCCTCGAGGTGGCCGGGACCGTGCGCGCGCTGGGCCCGGGCGTCGACGGGCCGCCGCCCGGCACGCGCGTGGCGGCGTTCACCGGTTCGGGCGGCCTGGCCGAGGTCGCCGTGGCCCGGAGCGCCTTGACGGTCGCGATCCCGGAGGGCGTCGGCGACGCCGAGGCGGCCGCGGCGCCCGCCGTCCTGACCACGGCGGCGCTGCTGCTCGGCGACGCCGGGCGCCTGCGGCCGGGCGAGACGCTGCTCGTCCACTCCGCCGCCGGGGGCGTCGGCCAGGCGCTGGCCCGGCAGGCCCGGGTGTCGGGCGCCGGCCGGATCGTCGGGACCGTCGGGGGTCCGGACCGCATCGCCGCGGGCGAGCGCGCCGGCTACGACGTGGTCCTGGGCCGCGGCGCGGATCTCGCGGCCGCGATCCTCGAGCAGACCGACGGGCGCGGCGTCGACGTCATCCTCGACCCGCAGGGCACGCGGCTGCTCGACGTCGACCTCGAGGTCGCCGCGCCGGGCGCGCGCATCGTCCTGTTCGGCAACGCCGGCGGCGCGGCCATGGACCCGCTCCCGCCCGCCGGGCGCCTGTTCGGCGGCAACCTGTCGATCGGCGCCTTCAGCATCTCGCGCCTGTCGGCCGGCGCACCCGAGCGCGTCGCGCGGGCGCTCACCACCGTCCTCGCCGACCTCGAGCGCGGCGCGCTGACGGTCGACGTCACCGAGCTCGCCGGGCTGGACGCCACGGCCACCGCGCAGCAGGGGCTGGCCGAGGGCAGCGGGGCGGGCAAGCAGGTGGTGCGGGTCGGCTAGCGTCGTGATGCAGAAGCATCGCGACTAGCGCGCGGGCGCCGCGGCGATCGCCCTCAGCAGGTCGTCGATCACCGTGTGCGCCGCCGCGTCGAGCTGCTCGAAGCGCAAGGCATACGTCTTGTCCTGCTGGTGGCGCAGGACGCGGGCGAGCACGCGCAGGTGCGCGTGGGTCGACGGCAGCTCGACGTCGAACGTCAGCTGCTCGTCGACCCGCAGCGGCCGATCGCTGACGACCTGCGCGCCGTGGCTGCTGAGGTCGCGGGTGTGCGCGAGCACCTCGTTGCCGACCTTGCGCCCGAGGTGGACGTCGAGGACGACGGGAACGCGAGGGTCGGCACGCCGGTTCTCCATGACGTCGCCGCCGATGGTGTCACACCCGTCCCGGGCCGACGCCGGCACGCGCCGTCCGTCGCGGCGCGGCCGTCATCCTCGGCGGGTGAGCCGCGCTCACCCCGGCGCCGCGCAAGCTGCGGGGCGTGACCGTCTGGTCGGCGTTGCTGTGGGGCGGGTTGTCGTCAGCTGCGCTCTACCTCGGCCAGGCGCTGGCCGGGCCGCTGCGCGAGCGCCGGCGGCTGACCGGGCAGGTGATGGGCTTCGGCGCCGGCGCGCTGCTGAGCGCCGTGGCCTACGAGCTCGTGCCGGCGTCGAGCCTCCGGCACGCGGCCGGGATCGGCGTCGCCTTCCTGGTCGATGCTCGCCGACTCGATGATGCCCGAGGCCTTCGAGCACGGCGGCCGGACCGTGGGCCTGCTCACCGTGCTCGGCTACCTCGCCGCGGGCGTGCTCGCCGTCGCCTGAGGCCGTTCACCCAGGTCGGGTGATGCGGTCGCCGCCGCGGTCGGGGAGGGTCGGTCCATGGGCTGCCTGTTCGCCATCGTCGCGGGCTTCTTCCCCCGTGTCGCGCTCGTCGTCGTCTGGTTGACCACCAACCTGGTCGACCGCGCGTTCGGCCCGTGGATCCTGCCGCTGCTCGGCCTCTTCTTCCTGCCGTTCACGACGCTGGTCTACGTGCTCGCCTACTCCCCGGTCATCCAGCTCGGGAACGGCCGCTGGCTGTGGGTCGCGCTCGCGTTCCTCGTCGAGCTGGCCGGCTACGCCGGCACGGGGCGGACCAACCGGCGCGGCTGACCGCGCCGCGTCGGGTAGCGTCGTCGGCATGTGCGCGCCCACCGCTCACCCCGTGTTCGCCCGCTTCTGGGCGGTCGCCGGCCCGCGGGCGATGTCGCGGCGCGATCGGCGGGAGCTGCTGGCCGGACTCACCGGCGACGTGCTGGAGGTCGGCGCGGGCGACGGCCTCAACTTCCCGCACTACCCGGCGACGGTCGCGTCGGTCCTCGCCGTCGAGCCGGAGCCGAACCTGCGGGAGCGGGCGGTCGCCGCGGCGGCCGCGCCCGGCGTGCCGGTCCCGATCCGGGTCGTCGACGGGACCGCCGAGCGGCTGCCCGCCGCCGACGCGTCGCTCGACGCCGTCGTCGCGTGCCTCGTGCTCTGCTCGGTGGCCGACCAGGCCGCGGCGCTGGCGGAGGTCCGGCGCGTGCTGCGCCCCGGCGGCGCGCTCGTGTTCTACGAGCACGTCGTCGCGGAGTCGCGCGCCGGCCTGGCTGTCCAGCGCGGGCTGGACCGCAGCGGCATCTGGCCCAAGCTCGCCGCCGGCTGCCACCTCACGTGCGACACGCGCGCCGCGATCGCCGCCGCCGGGTTCGCGTTCGACGCCGAGCGTCGCTTCTCGGTCAGCGCGGTTCCGCACATCGCCGGCGTCGCGGTGGTGGAGCGGTAGGCGGCAATGGGCTTGCCTCCGCGCTGCCCGATCAAGATGATGCGCGGCCATGCGCCTCCTCGCCCTCGCGTTCCTCGCGAGCCTGCTCGCCGCCGGCCCCGCCTCGGCCGCCGGCTCCGGCACCGCTGACGACTTCAAGGCCGGCGTCGGCGGCCTCGTCGCCCAGCTCGGGAACCCCAGCGCCGGTCCTGCGGCGATCCACGCCGGCAAGGCCAAGCTGATCGCCGCCGCGTTCGGCGACCAGGTCGACGGGGTCGACGCCGCGCAGGCCATCGCCGGCCTGGACTGCGTCTCGCTCAACGTCCAGAAGGCGCGCAACACGAAGGCCAAGCGCGCCGTGAAGGCCCGGATGGCCGCGGCCGGCAGGTGCCTGGCCGGTGTCGCCGGGGTCGACACCAAGACCATCAAGAACGCGCTCGCCGCCGTCGCCGCGCGCGCCTCCGCCGGCCGCGCCTACGGCGCGAAGGCGACCGCGCTGCGCAAGCTCCAGTCCCGGATGGTCGCCAAGCGCTTCGGTGGCGCCACGCTCCACGGCATCGCCTTCGCCGACGTCTACGACGACATCGAGTGCATCGACGTCAAGGTCGAGGCCGGCCGGCGCTCCGGCGCGCTGTCCTGCGCCAAGCGGCTCCTGCGCCGCGCCAAGACGCTCGCGCCGGCCAAGGACCCGATCACGTTCGGCAGCGACCTCGGCGGGACCCCGACGGCGCTCCCGGCGACCTTCGACCCCGAGGACACGGAGTTCTGGACCGCCGCGCTCACGGTCCCGGCCGACGGCACGATCACGACGTTCCGCGTGAAGACCGGCGACAGCCCGATCGACCTGCCGCTGCGCTTCTCGGTCGTCCGCCCGTCGGGCAACGGCACGGTCACGGTCGTCACGACCACCAACCCCGTCTACCCGCTGCCGGCGCACGACGCCGGCGTCCACACCTACGCGACGTCGAGCCTCAGCTTCGCGTGCTGCAAGGTCCAGAAGGGCGACATCGTCACGGTGGACAACTCCGGGACAACCACCCGCGACGCCTACGTCTGGTTCGCGCCGCAGGCCGGCGCCACCACCTTCTCGCACACGTCCGACGGCGACAGCCAGAACGCCGGCGCCGTCTGGACGCCGATCACGCACCAGGGCTACGAGACCCTGGTCCAGGTGGTCCTGCAGCCCGGCTGAGCGCGCGCCCGCCTACTCGGCGCAGGGGATGAAGCCCGCCGGCTGCGCCATCGAGCGGCGCAGCGAGGCGAACGCGACCGCGCCCATGAGCAGCGGGACCCAGAACAGGATCAACCGGTAGGCCAGCACCGCGGCGGTCGCGGTCGAGGCGGGCGCGCCGTAGACGACGAGCGTCCCGATCAGGCCGCCGTCGATCCCGCCGATGCCGCCCGGGATCGGCAGCAGCCCGCCGATCTGGCCGATCAAGTACCCCAACAGGATGACGCTCACGCCGGGCGCCAGCCCGACGGCGTGGAAGGTCGCCCACAGCGCGAGGTTGTCCCACGCCCAGTAGCCGACGATCCCGGCGAGCAGCCACGGGTCGTGGCGGCGCAGCAGCACACCGGCCTCGGCGGTGCCCGTGACGATCGCGGCGCGCGCCCCGATCCACAGCTTGCGCGCGCGGCCGTCGTCGTCACGTGCCGGCGGCCCTTCGGGAATCCGCGGGATCAGCGCGACCAACCCGATGATCAACGTCGCCAGCACCGCCGGGAAGAGCGTCAGCCACGCCGACTCCGACGGCCCGACGACGCCGACGAAGGCCAGCAGCCCGACCACGACGACCGCCGCGAAGTTCACCGAGGACTTCAACAACAGGAACGCGACGGAGCGGCGCGCGATCGTCTCCGGCTTCATGCCCGCGCGCGAGAGGACCCACGCGCCGAGCGCGACGCCGCCGGCGCCCGACGCCGGCACGATCGAGCCCATGCCGACCTCCGAGAGCCCCACCTCGGCCGCCGAGCGCCAGCTCATCAGCGAGCAGAACACCGGCCGGAACATCACCACGTAGGACAACGAGGACAGGACCTCGAAGACGACGGCGAGCGCGAGCCAGCCGGGTGACGCGCCGCTGAGCCGGTCGCGGACCTCGCCGAGCCCGGGGGCCAGGACCGCGACGAGCACCAACACCAACAGCAGCGCGGCGGCCTGCGCGGCGCGCCGCACGAGCGTCCGCGTGTCCAGCCCCGTGGGCATCGAGGACGTGGGCGGAGCGGGTGCGGGGGTGCGGGCCATGCGGGCTCCGCACGGTAGTGCCCGGCCGGCGCCGCTCGCGGGGGATGGCGCGGGCGGCACCGGCCCTACTGGGTCGGGGAGGTGGTGAGGGGTCGGGACAGCGGGGGAGGATCGACCTCGGCGAGGTCGACCGGGCGGCGCTCGGCCCGGGACCGCAGCGCGGCCAGGCCGATGGCCAGCGGGGCACGGGCGTCGGCCACGCCGGGGGAGCCGGGACCGCCGTCCCGGCAGGCCGCGACGAACGCGTCCCACTGGGCGGCGAACGCGGCGGCGTAGCGCTCGAGGAAGAAGTGGGGCAGGACGGAGGACGCGGTGCCGTTCGCGGTCCTGACGCTGCCGGTGTGGGCGGGCGGGTTCTCCGACGTCGCCATCCCGAGCGCGCCGTGGACCTCGACGCGCTGGTCGTAGCCGTAGGCCGCCTGGCGCGCGTTGTCGATCGTCGTCAGGCAGCCGTCGGCGTGCTCGAGGACCACGACCGCGGTGTCGACGTCGCCCAGCTCGGCGAGCTCGGGGACCACGCGCGCGGCGCCGAAGGCGCTGACGCGCACGACCTCGCTGCCGGTCACGAACCGCGCCATGTCGAAGTCGTGGATGGTCATGTCGAGGAACAGGCCGCCGGACGTCGCGGCGTAGGACAGCGGCGGCGGCGCCGGGTCGCGCGAGGTGACGCGCACGAGCTGCGGCGCGCCGACCACGCCGTCGGCGACCGCCCGGCGCACGGCCGCGTGCGCGGGGTCGAAGCGCCGGTTGAAGCCGATCTGGAAGGTCAGGCTCGCGTCGACGACCGCGTCGAGCGCCGCGTCGACCGCGGCGAGGTCCAGCGACACCGGCTTCTCGCAGAAGATCGCCTTGCCGGCCCGCGCCGCCGCCTCGATCAGCGCGGCGTGCGTGTCGGTGCTCGTGCAGATCGCGACCGCGTCGACGTCGTCGGCCTCGAGCAGCGCCGTCGCCGAGCCCGCGACCACGACGTCCAGCGCGGCGCCGACCGCGGCGGCCCGCGCGCCGTCGACGTCGAAGACGCGCGTCACGCGCGCGCCCGCGACGCGCCGCGCGAGCAGCTCGGCGTGCAGCGTCCCGATCCGGCCGAGGCCCAGGATGCCGATGCGGACGGCGGCGCCGTCGCTCATCGCGCCGCCTCCATCCCGGCCAGGAACCGCACGCTCTCGGCCACGGCGAGGACCGGGCCGTCGCCGGGCGCCGGCTCGGGGCCGACGATCGCGCAGTCCTGCTCGAGGACCATCCAGCGGTCGTAGCCGCGCGCGTCGAGGGCGGCGACGACGTCCGCGATGCCGGCGTCGCCGGTGCCGAGCGGCACGAACAGCCCGGCCTGGACCGCGGCCATCAGCGTCAGCTCGCCGGCGTTCAGGCGCGCGGCGACCCGCAAGTCGATGTCCTTGAGATGGACGTGCAGGACGCGCGCGCCGTAGCGTTCCACGAACGCGAGCGGGTCGTAGCCGCCGAGCGCGAGGTGGCCGGGATCCAGGCACCACGCGACGTCGATCAACGACGCCAGCCTGTCCACCGCCTCGGCGCGCTCGATCAGCGTGCCCTGGTGTGGGTGCACGACCGCGGTCATGCCGAGGTCGGCGACCACCAGCGACAGCTGCTCCAAGTGCGTGGCCAACTGCCACCACGCCGCCTCGTCGAGCGCGGCGGGCGCCGACCAGGCGTCGTCCTCGACCAAGGCCACCACGAACGTGTCGGCCCCGGCCTGCGCCATGACCGAGCCGATCCGCTGGGCCCGGTCCAGCTCGGCGGCCGTCGTGGCGTCGTCGCGGTGCAGCGCCAGCGGCACGAACCCGCCGACCAGCTGCAAGTCATAGGCATCGGTCGCGCGGCGGATCGCCGCGGCGTCCAGCGGCAGCCAGTCGCCGACCGGGCCGAGCTCGGTCGCGCCCAGCCCGAGCGACGCCATCTCCTCGAACACGCGCGCCGGCGGGAGCATCGCGCCCCACCCGGGCACCTCGCATACGCCCCACGAGATGGGGGCTCCTGCGAGCGCCGAGCGGACGGAGCTCGGCTGGCGTCGGACGGCGTCCATGGGCCGGCAAGCTAACGCCGCCGCGATCACTCGTCAACAATTTCGCACAGACTTCTGTCCGAAGTTGTAATGTTCGCGGCGTCAGTGCCGGAAGCGCGTTCCACATACGAACACCGCGAGGCGTCATGGCCGAACGTGTGATGGTCCCCGCACAGCGGCGCCAGCGCATCCTGAACGCCGTGCGCAGCGGGACCGCCCACGTCTCGGACCTCGCCCGCGCCTTCGAGGTGTCGGAGATGACCGTGCGCCGCGACCTGCGCGCGCTCCAGGACGCCGGCCAGCTCGAGCGCGTCCATGGCGGCGCGGTCCACACCGTGCCCGAGCGCCCGTTCGCGGAGATCGCGCTCGAAGGCCAGGAGGCCAAGGACCGCATCGGCCGCGTCGCGGCCGGGCTGGTCCAGGACGGCCAGACCGTGATGCTCGACATCGGCACGACCGCGCTGCAGGTCGCACGCCACCTGCGCGGCCGCGACATCACGCTCATCACCACCAACCTGGCCGTGCTCGACGAGCTGCGCGCCGACGACACCGTCGAGCTCGTGCTCCCCGGCGGCCTCGTGCGCCGCAACTACCTCTCGACGGTCGGCGTGCTCGCCGAGGACGCGCTGCGCCAGCTCAGCGCCGACGTCGCGTTCCTGGGCACCAGCGCGGTCGACCAGGACCTCTCGGTGTGGGACACCACCATGATCGAGGTGCCGATCAAGCGGGCCATGATCCGCGCCGCCGCCCGCGTGGTGCTGCTCGCCGACTCCGAGAAGTTCTCCATGAACGGGGTCGTGCGCATCTGCGGCCCCGAGGACCTTGACCAGATCATCACCGACGCGGACCTGCCGGCTCCGGACCGCTCGGCCATCGAAGACGCCGGCATCGAGGTAACCATCGCATGAAGCTCACGATCGTCGGCGGCGGCGGATTCCGGGTCCCCCTGGTCTACACCGCGCTGCTGGGACTCCGCGAGCGTCTCGGGATCGACGAGGTCGTCCTGCACGACGTCGACCGCTCCCGCCTTGACCGCATCGCGCCGGTGCTCAGCGGGCTGGCCATCGAGCACGAGGTCAAGCTGCCGTTCCGCGGCACGACCGACCTCGTGGATGCGGTGCAGGGCGCCGACTTCGTGCTGTGCGCGATCCGCGTAGGGCAGCTCGAAGGACGCGTCGTGGACGAGAGCGTGCCGCTGGGGCTGGGGGTCCTTGGACAGGAGACCACCGGTCCCGGCGGCATCTGCTTCGCGCTGCGGACGATCCCGGTGATGATGGAGCTGGCCGAGACGATGGCCGAGCACGCGCCCGACGCGTGGCTCGTCAACTTCACCAACCCGGCCGGCATGGTCACCGAGGCCGTGCAGCGCGTGCTCGGCGACCGCGCGATCGGGATCTGCGACTCGCCCGCCGGCCTCTTCCGCCGCGTGGCCCGCGCGCTGGGCCGCGACCACGACGAGCTGTGGTTCGACTACTTCGGCCTCAACCACCTGGGCTGGCTGCACGGCGTGCGCGACCGCGACCGCGAGCTCCTGCCCGCGCTGCTGGAGGCCGACGACAAGCTCGGCACCTTCGAGGAGGGCCGCCTCTTCGGCGGCGACTGGCTGCGCTCGCTGGAGATGATCCCCAACGAGTACCTGTACTACTTCTACTACGCGGCCGACACGGTCAACGCGATCCGCCAGAGCCCGGAGTCGCGCGGCGCCTTCCTGCTCAAGCAGCAGCGCGCGTTCTACGCCGAGGGTGAGCAGCCGCCTGGAACGGCGCTGGAGAGCTGGCGCGGGACGCGCCACGACCGCGAGCGGACGTACATGGCCGAGGCCCGTTCGGCGGCCGGTGACGCGTGCGAGCATGAGATCGACGTCAATGGTGGGTATGAGGGGGAGGCCATGGCCGTCCTCGACGCGATCGCCAACAACACCCGCGCCGTGCTGGTGTTGAACACCGCCAACCGCTCCGCCCTGCCCTTCCTGGACGAGCGGGCGGTCGTCGAGGTGCCGTGCGTCGTCGGGCGCAACGGTCCGGTGCCCGTCGCCATCGGCGAGGTCGCGCCGCACGCCCGCGCGCTGGTCGAGACGATGAAGGACGTCGAGCGCACGACGATCGACGCCGCGCTGTCGGGCTCGCGCCAGCAGGCGATCCGCGCGCTGGCGCTGCACCCGCTCGTGCCGTCGGTGAACACCGCGCGCGAGATCTTCGAGGGCTACTGCGAGCGGCTGCCGGGCCTCGCGGAGGCGTTCGCGCAGTGACCATCGACCTCGTCTGCGGTGACGCCGCGTTCGTCGACATGACCTTCCTGGGTCTCGACGCGCTGCCCGCTGCGGGCGAGGAGCGCCATGCGCGCGAGCTGCTGCGCTCGCCCGGCGGCGCCGCGACGGTCGCGATCGGCGCCGCGCGCCTCGGGCTGTCGGTCGGGCTCGCGTTCCCGCTCGGCGCCGACGCCGACGGCGACGCCGTCCGCGCGGTGCTCGCCGACGAGGGCGTCGCCGTCAACGACCGCCAGGTCGCGCGGACGTCGGTCACCGTCGTCATGCCGACCGACGGCGAGCGCGCGATGGCGACCTACGACGCCGACGCCGAGCTCACCGCCGGCGACGTCGCGGGGTTCGCGCCGCGCGCGGTCGTGCTGTCGGTGCAGCGCCTGGCCTGCGTGCCGGAGGACGCGTCGTCCTACGCCACGATCGGCGACGACGGCGCGCGCGCCCACGCCGGCGGCGCGCTCCCTACCGAGCTGGCCCGCGCGCGGGCGCTGATCGTCAACGCGCGCGAGGCGCGGGTGCTGAGCGGGCGCGACGACGTCGCCGACGCGGCACGCGCCCTGACCGCGGCGGCCCCGCGCGTGGTGGTCACGCTGGGCGCCGACGGCGCCCTGAGCGCCGACCGCGACCAGGACGTGGTCCGAGTCCCCGGCGTGGTGGTCGACCCGGTGGTCGACACGACCGGCGCCGGCGACCTGTTCACGGCCGCCTACATCTGGAGCGACCTGGCGGGCGGGACGCCCGAGGACTCCTTGCGGTGGGCCTGCCTGGCCGCCGCGCTGTCGGTGCGGGTCCCGACCGCGGTGGCGGGCGCGCAGGGTCGCGCCGCGCTCGTCGCGGCGGGTGCAGAACGCGGGCTGGCGGTTCCGGCCCATTCGTCGTCTCCGCGCGTATGGGGCGCGGGTTCCTAGGAAGAGCGAGGAGAGGTTCACATGAAGGCATCGAGGGTGTTGGGATCGGTGGTGGCGATCGGCGCCACGGCGCTGGCCGCAGGCTGCGGCACGCCGGGCGGCGACGACAGCTCCAACGCGCCGAAGACCACCACGGCGGCGCAGGCCAAGCCGGACATCGCCAAGGCGGGCAACGTGACGTTGACCGTCTGGGACCAGGAGGTCCGCGGTGGCCAGGCGGCGCAGATCAAGGAGCTCAACAAGCAGTTCCAGGCCAAGTACCCCAACGTGAAGATCAAGCGCGTGGCGAAGTCGTTCGACGACCTCAACACGACGCTGAAGCTCGCGGTCTCCGGCCCCAAGGCGCCGGACGTCGTGGAGGCCAACCAGGGCCTCGGGGTCATGGGCCAGCTCGTCAAGGCCAAGCTCCTGCGGCCGATCGACGACTACGCCAAGATCTACGGCTGGGCCGATCGCTACCCGAGCCTGCTGCTCGACCTCAACAAGTTCGAGGCCAACGGCACCACGTTCGGCAGCGGCGACCTCTACGGCTTGTCGCAGATGGGCGAGATCGTCGGCGTCTTCTACAACAAGAAGAAGGTCACGACGCCGCCGAAGACGCTGGCCGAGTTCGAGCAGCAGCTCGCGGCGGCCAAGCAGAGCGGCGACGTGCCGATCCAGTTCGGCAACCTCGACAAGTGGCCCGGCATCCACGAGTACGAGACCGTGCTCGGCCAGGTCGCGCCCAAGCAGAGCGTCCGCGACTTCGTGTTCCAGAAGAGCGGCGCGTCGTTCGACACCCCCGAGTTCCAGGACGCGGCGGCCAAGATCCAGGACTGGGCCAAGAAGGGGTACTTCACCGACGACTTCAACGGCACCGGCTACGACCCGGCGTGGCAGCGCTTCGCCAAGGGCCGCGGCCACTTCCTGATCGCCGGCACCTGGCTGGTGGCCGACCTCGCCAAGCAGATGGGCGACAACGTCGGCTTCATGCCGTTGCCGGGGCAGCAGGCCGGCGGCGACCCCGTGGCGCTGGGCGGCGAGAGCCTGCCGTTCACGGTGACGTCGAAGTCCAAGCACCCGGACGTCGCCGCGGCGTACATCGACTTCCTGACCGACCAGAACGCCACCAACGTGCTGGCCCAGACGGACAACCTGCCGGCGATGAAGTACGACGCCCCCGCTCCGAGCGCGGCCCTGACCAAGGACGTGGCCACGGCGTGGAAGGCGCTCGGCGACGCCGACGGCCTGATCCCGTACGCCGACTACACGACGCCGACGTTCGGCGACGACCTCGGCGGCGCGATCCAGCAGATGCTGGCCGGCAAGGACTCGCCGACCGACTTCACCAAGGGCGTGCAGGAGAAGGTCGACGCCTCGAAGAGCAGCTGACCCGATGGCGCGTCCCGTCGCCACCGCGGACACCCCCGTCGCGCTCGGGCGCGGCGGGGGCGCGTCCGCGGACGCTCCCGAGCCGGCGCGCCGCGTCCGGTTCGGCGGGCGTGCCCGCGACCGGCCCCCGGGCGAGCCGCGTCGCGTCGCGTACCTGTATCTGATCCCGGCGGCGCTGATCTTCGGGACGTTCACGCTCGCCCCGCTGGTCCACAGCGTGTGGCTGTCGCTGTTCCAGTGGGACGGCATCACGGCCGGCAAGTGGGTCGGCCTGCACAACTACGCCGACGTCCTGTCGGACCCCGTCCAGCGCGAGGCGTTCGGGCACGCGCTGGTCCTCCTGATCTTCTACGCGGTGATCCCGCTGCTGATCGGCCTGCTGATCGCGGGCCTGGTCGCGCGCAGTCACATCCGCGGCTTCGCGTTCTTCCGCGTCGTCCTCTTCCTGCCCCAGGTCATCGCGCTCGTCGTCGTCGCCGTGATGTGGCGGATGATCTACGACCCCAACGACGGGCCGATCAACGAGACGCTGCGGTCGATCGGACTCGGCGGCCTCGCCAAGTCCTGGCTCGGCGACTTCGACGTCGCGCTGCCGGCCGTCGGCCTGATCGGCACGTGGGTCATGTACGGGTTGGCGATGGTGCTGCTCACCGCCGGCGTGCAGAAGATCCCGCGCAGCCTCTACGACGCCGCGCGGGTCGACGGCGCCGGCCCGGTCCGCGAGTTCTTCGCGGTGACGCTGCCCGCGCTGCGCGGCGAGATCGCGGTGGCGCTGACGCTCAGCACGATCGCGGCCCTGCGCAACTTCGACCTGGTGTACATCACGACCAAGGGCGGGCCGGGCACGTCGACCTCGGTTCCGGCCTACCAGGTCTACGAGCGGGCGTTCCTCACCGGCAAGGTCGGCTCGGCGTCGGCGATGGGTCTGATGCTCGCCGCGCTCATCTTCGTGCTGTCGGCCATCATCAACCGCGTCGCGGAGAGGGGACAGGCACGATGACCAGCCGCCGCGAGCAGTCCGCCACCTACGCGATCCTCGGCGTCTTCGCCCTGATCGCGCTGCTGCCGATCGTCGGGATCATCTTCACCGCCCTGCAGAAGGAGGGCGGCGGAGCGTCGTTCGGGACGTTCGACGGGTTGCACTTCAACAACTTCCAGCGCGCCTGGGAGGACGGCAACTTCGGCCAGTACCTGAAGTCGTCGGCGATCGTCGCGGTGACGGTCGTCACGCTCTCCAGCGTCGTGTCGATCCTCGCCGGCTACGCCTTCGGGCTGATGCGCTTCCGCGGGTCCCAGGTGTTGTTCTACATCTTCCTGCTCGGCCTGATGGTGCCGATGGAGGCGATGATCGTCCCGCTGTACTACGACATGCGCGACGCCGGGCTCACCGACACCTACTGGGCGCTGATCCTGCCCCAGGCGGGGACGTCGATCGCGTTCGGCACGTTCTGGATGCGCGCGTTCTTCCGCTCGGTGCCGCCCTCGCTGGTCGAGGCGGCGCGGATCGACGGCGCGTCGAGCTGGTTCACGCTGTGGCGCGTCCTGCTGCCGCTGGCCAAGCCGGCGGTCCTGACGATGGTCGTCCTGCTGTTCATGTGGACGTGGAACGAGTTCCTGTTGGCCTTGGTCATGGTCACCGACGAGGGGCTGCGGACCGCGCCGCTGGGCCTGAGCTTCTTCGTCGGCCGCAACCAGGCCGACCTGACCCTGCTGGCCGCCGGCGCGGTCATCGTCGCCACGCCGGTCGTCGTGTTGTACGTCTTCCTCCAGCGTCATTTCATCCGGGGCATGGTCTCCGGGGCCGTGAAGGGGTAGTTCTCTGATGGGTGCAGTCCGCTTCTCCGACGTCCGCAAGTCCTACGGCGACACCGAGGTGGTCCACGGCCTGAGCCTGGACATCGCCGACGGCGAGTTCATGGTGTTGGTCGGGCCGTCCGGCTCGGGCAAGACGACGGCCCTGCGCATGCTCGCCGGGCTGGAGTCGATCACCGCCGGCGAGATCGCGATCGGCGACCGCGTCGTCAACGCGATCGCCCCGCGCGAGCGCGACATCGCGATGGTCTTCCAGGACTACGCGCTGTATCCGCAGATGACGGTCTTCGACAACCTGGCCTTCGGCCTGCGCCGGCGCAAGGCGCCCAAGGAGGAGATCGCGGCGCGCGTCGAGCAGGCGGCGGCGTCGCTGGACCTCGGGCCGTACCTGAAGCGCAAGCCCGGCCAGCTGTCGGGCGGTCAGGCTCAGCGCGTCGCGCTCGGCCGCGCGCTGGTGCGCGACCCGCAGGTCTTCCTGATGGACGAGCCGCTGTCCAACCTCGACGCGAAGCTGCGCACGCAGACGCGCGGCGAGATCAAGCGGCTCCAGCAGGCCGTACGGACCACGACGGTCTACGTCACGCACGACCAGGTCGAGGCGATGACGATGGGCGACCGGATCGCGGTGATGAACGACGGCCGGCTCGAGCAGGTCGGCACGCCGGAGGAGCTCTACGAGCGGCCGGCCAACACGTTCGTCGGCGGCTTCATCGGGAGCCCGGCGATGAGCTTCTTCACCGCGGCCGCGAGCGGCGGCGGCCGGCTGGTGTCGGGCGCGATCGACGTGACCGCGCCGGTCGCCGACGGCCTGCCCGGCGAGGTCGTGGTCGGCGTGCGCCCGGAGTGCGCGCGGCTCTGGGATCCGGCGCACCCGTCGCTGGCCGGGCCGATCGCCGGCGAGGTCGCCTTCGTCGAGGCGCTCGGCCGCGAGACGTTCGTCGGCATCGACAGCGGCGAGGCGCGGCTGGTCGTGCACCACGACGGACGCTCGACGCTGCTGCCGGGCGACCGGGTCGAGTACGGGCTGCTGCCCGACGGCCTGCGCTTCTTCGACACCGGGCCGGACGGGAAGGCGATCGCCGTCGGCGCGGCGGCGGCGCGGTGAGCGCCGCCGGCGTCCTGCGCGAGGAGGTCTTCGAGCAGCCGGCGGCGTGGCGCGCGCTGCTGGAGCGCGCCGGAGACGTCGCGGAGGTCGCGCGGGCGCTGGCCGCGTCGCCGCCGGCGCTCGTCCGGATCGCCGCGCACGGGACCTCCGATCACGCCGCGATCTTCGCCGGCTACCTGCTGCGCGCGCGACTCGGCTGGACCGTCGTGCGCGACTCCATGTCCTTGCCGCTGTACTACGGCGTCGCGGCCGCGGCGCCGGGCGAGCTCGCCATCGGGATCTCGCAGTCGGGCGCGACGCCCGACGTGGCCACGTGGCTGGAGCGGGCGCGCGGCGCCGGCGCGACCACGCTGGCGATCACCAACGGCGGGCCGGAGGCGCCGCTGGTCGCGGCCGCCGACCATGTCCTCCACCTCGGGGTCGGTCGCGAGCTCTCGATCGCCGCGACCAAGACCTACACCGGGACCCTCGCCACGCTCGCCCTGCTCTGCGGCCACCTCGCCGGACGGGAGGCCGGCACCGCTGCGGAACAGGCGGTCGCGCAGGTCGCCGACGCGGGGGAGGCGGCGCTGCCGGGCATCGAAGGGGACGTCGCGCCGGTCGCCGAGGCGCTGGCCGCGATCGACCGCATGTACCTGGTCGCCCGGGGCGTGGAGCTGGCGACGGTCAACGAGATCGCGCTGAAGCTGACGGAGGTCGCCTACCTCGGGGCGAAGGCGATGTCGGCGACCGCGATGGCGCACGGGCCGGTCGCGGCACTCGACGCCGGGGTGCCGCTGTACGCGATCGCCTCGCCCGACGCGACGCTGCCGGCGGTCGTCGAGGCGGTGGCCCGCGCCCACGACGCCGGGGCGCCGGTGCTCGCCGCCGGACCGGCCGCCGCCGCGCTGGAGGGCGCGGCGTTCACGCTGCCCACGCCGCCCGCGGCGCGGGACCCGCTGCTCACGCCCATGTTGTCCGTGTTGCCGGGCCAGCTGCTGGCGTGGTCGCTCGCGCTCGCGAAGGGCATCGACCCAGGCGCGCCGCGCCACCTGCGCAAGGTCACCTCCGCCGCCTAGGCGCCTTCACTCCGATGTTCGGAGTTGTGCGCGAGCAATCCAGGTTGACACGCGACTCCTTCCTGAATTAGCGTCTTCGCACATCCGGCTGTTCGAAGACGTTCGAAAGTGGGGAGGGGCAGTGAGGCGCTTCTGCGTTGTTGCGGCAACGGTCGTGGGGACCGTCCTGAGCCTGGCGGGGTCGGCCTTCGCGGCGCCGGCATCGCCGTACACGGCGAGCAAGGCCGTGAAGATCAACGTCATGGGTGAGTGGGCGCACCCGGACGACGACACCAGCATCATCGGGCCGTGCGGCGTGTGGCACCAGCGCTACGGCACCAAGTGCGGGATCATCATGGTCACGCGCGGTGAGGGCGGCGGCAACGGCGCCGGCACCGAGATCGGCCCCGACCTCGGGCTGCGGCGCGAGAACGAGGACCGCGTCGCGCACTACCGGTCCGGGACCGTCGACATCTTCAACCTGGACCGCGTCGACTTCTTCTACAACCTGAGCGCGCCGCTGACCCAGCACTTCTGGGATCACGACGAGACGCTGCGGCGGATCACGCGGGTCATCCGCATGACCCAGCCCGACATCTACATCGGCTTCACCCCGACGCTCCAGGGCGCCGGCCACGGCAACCACCAGCAGGCCGGCCGGTACATCTGGGAGGGCATGAAGGCCGCGGCCGACCCGACCATGTTCCCCGAGCAGCTGACGGGCCCGAACGCGCTGAGCACCTGGCAGGTCAAGAAGGTGTTCTCCGGCGGCTCGACCACCGGCACCGGCGGCAACCCCAACGCCGCGAGCTGCACGACGGGCTTCGTCCCGGCCGCGACGAACGTCGACACCGTCGCGGGCGTCTGGACCGGCTATGACTCGCCGTACTCCTGGGCTCCGGACAACGTCCAGGGTCGGCCGGCGGGCTCGGCCAAGAGCTGGGCGCAGGTCGCCGCCGAGGGGCAGTCCGCCTACCCGACGCAGAGCCGCACGATGCGGCAGACCACCGCCGATCCGGGCTGCTCGCGCTTCGGTCAGACCTACGCGACGGTCCCGTTCCAGCCCAACACGGTGAGCGGAAACGCCAACCCGCTGGCCGGCAGGGACGACGCGATCCTGTACGGGGCCTCGGTCCAGGACCCGGGCGGCTTCCCGCTGGGCAGCACCGAGCGGATCACGTTCTCCGACTTCTACAACATCCCGGGCCGCGCGTTCACCGCGACGGTGCGGCTGAAGTCGGGCGGCGGCCCGATCGCGGCGCAGACCAACGGCGTGGCGCTCAACGTGCCGGCCGGCTGGTCGGTCGACCAGGCCACCAAGGACCTGCCGGCCACGACGTCGTCCGCCGAGACCACCGCGAGCTTCACGGTGACGCCGCCGGTGAACGTCACGCCGTTGGACGCCAACTACAAGATCTCGGCCCTCGTGACCTCCGGATCGGCGACCGGGTACACCGACAACGTGGTCCGCATGGTCGCGCCCGTCGAGGGCCGCCTCGACCGCTGGGGCGAGTGGAAGGAGTACGACCAGTGGGTGGAGGGCACCGCGCCGGAGGCCCGGCGCCTCGGCCGGTCGCAGGCCCTGCAGTCGATCGGGCTGGGGGAGACCAAGACCATCAAGGTACGGGTGCACAACTGGTCCTCGACGAACCAGTCGGGCAACGTCACGCTGACGCTGCCGTCCAACTACACGGCGGACTCGGCGACCAAGGCCTATAGCTCGCTCGCCGCGGGCGCCGAGGACACGGTCGACTTCGCCATCACCAACACGGACTCGTCGCTCCCGGCGACGCAGACCTCGACGTTCACGATCGCCACCACGAACACCTCGGGGTCCAACCCCTCGTCGGAGTCCTTGACCATGGCGGTCGTGCCGACGACGACGATCCCGGAGGCGACCGCCGATCCGGTGGTCGACGGCGTCGAGGACAGCACCTACACCGGGCCGTCGCTCGACCTCGGCCGGGTCTGGGAGGGCGCCGCGTGCGCCGACGCCGCGGACTGCGGGCCCGGCAGCTACGCGAAGGTCGCGCAGCGCGATGACGCCCTGTACTTCTTCGTCCACGTCGTGGACGACTTCCAGGGCTACGCGATCTCGCCGTCGGAGTGCGTGGCGCACTGGCTCGCGGACTCGGTCGAGATCCTGATCGACCCGCGCGGCACCGCGAACGACACCACCTACGACACGGCCAACACGTTCAAGCTGGGGGTCTTCCCCTACACGAACGACCCAACCGGGTCCAACGGCAACGGCGTCAACGGCCCGTGCTGGGAGCGCGACGCCGACAACCACCAGGGCTACTCGACCGGGCCGCTGGCCAACACGGTCGCCAACGCCCCGAACGCGCCGGGCGTCCAGGTCGCGTCGACCGCCAACTGGGTCGGCACGAACGCGACGTCGGTCAGCCACGCCTACGCGGGCGGCGGCTACAGCCTCGAGGTCAAGATCCCGATGGCCGACCTGCCGGCGGCCGTCGATCCCGACAACATGGCGTTGAACATCACGCCGTACGACAACGACGACAACTCGGCCAACGGCGTGCTCCGGCACATCGACGTCGGGCAGAGCCGCCTGGCGTGGTCGAGCATCGGCGGCGTGCAGGCCGCGCCGTACCGCTGGGGTCACGCCAAGGTGGACAACTACACGCCGCCGGCCGGCCGGCCCACCACGCCGGACCTCCCGACGGTGTCGAGCTCCAACCTCGACGGCACGAAGTCCCCGCAGACCATCGCGCAGTCGGCCCGCAACGGCGTGCCGATCGCGGGCCGCACGCCGGCGCCGGCCGGCAACCGGCTGACGATCGACAACGTCAAGCTCAACGGCGACTCCGCCGAGCTGGACGTCACGTCGACCGGCACCGGCACCGCGCGCGTGTACCTGTGGTCGGGCCTGACCGGCTCGATCCCGGTGTACACGAGCAGCTGCCCGGCGCCGACCAGCGACTCGTCGCTGGCCGACCTGGCCAGCTTCGGGCTGGACGCCTGCGCGGTGAGCGACGGCGGCTACCCGGCGTGGGGCGCCGGTCAGAGCGGTCGCGTGATCGCGTCCACGACGGTCGCCATGACCGCGGGAACGCGGCACGTCAAGGTGCCGCTCGACGCGGCCGGCCGCGCGAAGCTCGCCAAGGACGGCTCGGCGCTGGTGTCCTACCTGACGCCGGACGACGCGGTCCAGGCGCTCGCGCTGCCGCTGGCCCAGGCCAAGCTCACGGTGGGCGCGGCTGACGTCGCCGACGCCGACGGGCCGGCCCAGGTCGAGCTGCGGGCGCGCCTGACCGGCACCACCCCGTTCCCGGGCGCGGTGACGGGCAGCGTGCAGTTCGCGGTCGACGGCCAGGACGTGGGGTCGCCGGTCAAGGTCGACGGCGACGGTCGCGCGGTGCTGGCGACGGCGGCGATCGCCGACGTCGACGGCCACACGGTCACCGCGCGCTACAGCGGCGACGGCGACTATATGGCCCGCTCGGCGTCCTACGCCGCGCCGGACACGACGGGCCCGCAGGGTCCCGCCGGCCCGGCCGGGCCGACCGGTCCCGCGGGCCCCGCCGGCCCCAAGGGCGACAAGGGCCCGAAGGGCGACAAGGGCAGCAAGGTGGTCATCGCCGTCACCTGCTCGACGTCGGGCAAGACGGCCAAGTGCACCATCAAGGAGCTCAACGCCACCAGCAAGAGCACCAAGCTGAAGGCGTCGGCGCACCTGTTCGGAACCAAGGCCAACGTGACGCGCACCGCGCGTGGCACGGTCCGGCTGACGGTCAAGGCCAAGCACCGCCTCTCGCGCAGGCAGCGGGTGGTCGTCACGGTCACGAAGGACGGCCGCAAGGCCACCTCCACGGTGACGGCGACCGGCAAGGCCGCACCGAAGATCACCATCAAGTAGGGAGCGCGGGGGAGCGGCTGCGATCGCTCCCCCGCCGCCCTCCTGGCGGTCTGGTAGAAGTCACCGCTGAATGTTCGAACGTGTTCGGGACCGCGCGTGACCACTCCACCGACGCGCCACACCGTCCCGGCGCAGCGGCGGCAGGAGATCCTGCGCGCCATCCGCTCGGGCGCGACGCACGTGGCCGAGCTCGCGACGAGCTTCGGCGTGTCGGAGATGACCGTCCGCCGCGACCTCGACGAGCTCGCGCGCGAAGGCCGCATCGAGCGCGTCCGCGGCGGCGCCGTGAGCGTCAGCTCCGAGCCGCCGTTCGACCAGACGCTGATCGAGCGCTTCGACGCGAAGGACCGCATCGGCGCCGCGGCGGCCGCGCTGGTCCAGGACGGCCAGACGGTCATGATCGACATCGGCACCACGACCCTGCAGGCCGCCCGCCACCTGCGCGGCAAGGCGATCACGGTCGTGACCACGAGCCTCGCCGTCTACGAGGAGCTCGTGCCCGACGAAGGGATCGAGCTGATCCTCCCCGGCGGCACCGTGCGCCGCAACTATCAGTCCATGGTCGGCATGCTCGCCGAGAGCGCGCTGCGCCAGCTCAAGGCCGACCTGCTCTTGCTCGGCACGAGCGCCGTCGACCAGCACCTCGACGTCTGGGACTCCACGATGGTCGAAGTCCCGATCAAGCGCGCGATGATCGAGGCCGCCGCCAACGTGACCCTCCTCGCCGACGCCGAGAAGTTCACGATGGCCGGGCTGGTGCGGGTCTGCGACGCCAGCCACCTGGATCGCGTCATCACGGACGGGCCGTTGCCGGCCGCGACGGCGGCGGCCGCGGAGCGGGCGGGGGTCGAGGTGTCGGTGGCGGTCTGAGGTTGGGGCCGGCGTTGGTTGGTCACCAGTGCGGCGCGTTTGTCGTGCTTGCGCGGCGTGGTTCGTCCCTCATCAAGGGCGTGTAGGCGTTCGGGCGGCGCGACCGCTGTCGGCGTGGCTCGTCGTTGGTCGTGCTCCGGGGTGGGCGGTTCGGGGCCGAAGAGTCGCACCGAATCGGTGCCAAATCCTGGTCCATGTCGTTTGGTGGCCCTATGCGGGACACCAGACGACACAGACCCCCGACGTGCCCTCGGTTCGGCCCCGAACCGGCCGCCCCGCGCTGCCAACGAGGACCAACCAACGCCGGCGCGCCCCTCAGCCCGGCTCCGCCAGCCCGCCCAGCACGACCCCCAGCGCCGTCGCCGGCGGCCGCGGCCGCACGGTCGTGGACGCCGCCGCCCCCAGCATCCGCATCGCCACCAGCAGGTCCTCCGCGTCCAGCCGCGCCGCGAGCGTGCCCGCGGCGTGGGCGGCGGCGACGATCGGCGCGAGCATCGCGACGACGCGGTCGGCGAGCTCTTCGCGCGCGTCGTCGGGCAGTGCGTGTTGGGTGATGGCCTCGAGGAAGCCGCGGTTCTCGTGCTGTTGCTCCATCGCGGCGGTGAGGAACGTCCGGAGCACGTCGTCGTCGGCCGCGAGCGCGGCGCTCGCGGCCGCCTCCAGGTCCTCCAGCACCGCCTCGGTGACCGCGACGATCAGGTCGAGCTTGGTCGGGAAGTGGCGGTAGAGGGTCGCGACGCCGACGCCGGCGCGCCTGGCGATCGCGTCGACCGCCACGTCGAGGCCGTCCTCGCGGAACGCCGCAGTCGCCGCGCGGGCGAGCCGGGCGCGGTTGCGCACGGCGTCGCGGCGGGTCGAGGGAGCCCGGGTCGCGGCCACGCTGTCCGAGGATAGGGCAAGAAGCGGAGTGCGGACTTCGGTTGTTGCTACGCTGGTTGGCGATGAAACGGAGTGAGCGCTACGGTTCACCCGGCCTGCTCGGCATGGGGGTGGCGCACGACCAGGCGAGCGAGATCATCCTCTGGGGCATGATCCTCAACGCCGGCGTCGGCCACGCCGTCGCCGCGGCCGCGGGTGTCCCGTCCTCCGACCCGGTGCTCGCCGAGGGCTGACCGCCATGTTCCGCAACCTCCTGCTCGGGCTCGACTTCTCCGCCGCGGCGGATCGCGCGCTGACGGAGGCGATCGAGCTGGCGGAGCGGCACGGCGGCCGGCTGACGATCCTCACCGCCATCCCCGAGGTGCGCGGCTGGGCGGCCGGACCGGTCGAGTCGGTCACGGCCGCCAACGAGCTCAACGCGCAGCTCGAGCGCGAGGCGGTCGCGCTGCAACATCGTGCGGTCGATCGCGTGCCGGACTGCCTGCCGGTCTCGACGATCATCCGCCGCGACGCCGCGCGCCGCGCGCTCATGGACCAGCTGAAGTGCGGGTGCTACGACGGCCTCGTCCTCGGCAGCTCGACGACCGGCCGGGTGCGCTGCTCGCGCTCGCTGACGCGGTACCTGGTGCGCCACGCCGGCGTCCCAGTGCTCGTCGCCGACGGGGAAGGGCGCCCGCCGAAGCTCCACGTTCCCCAGGGCTCGGGCGCCCAGGGGCCGGGCCCGGAGCTCGACCTCCGGCCCGTCGTGCCGCCGCCCACGCCCTGACGGCCGCCGCGCGAGCGTACGCTTCGTCCTCATGTTGATGGGGCGAGCCACCGAGTGCGCTCGCATCGACCGGCTCCTCGCCGGCGCGCGACTGGGCACCAGCGGCGTCCTGGTCCTCGCCGGCGACCCCGGCGTGGGCAAGACCGCGCTGCTGGAGCACGCGCTGGCGACCGCCGACGGGATGGCCGTCCTGCGCGCCCAGGGCGTCGAGCCCGAGGTCGACGTCCCGTTCGGCGGCCTGCTGGCGCTGCTGCGCCCGGCGCTCGGCCACCTCGACGAGATCCCGGGCCCGCAGGCCGCCGCGCTGCGCACCGCGCTGGCGCTGGAGCCGGGCGGCGAGCGCGACCGCTTCACGATCGGCGCCGCGACGCTGAGCCTCCTGGCCGCGCACGCCGAGCGGCGGCCGGTGCTCGTGGTCGTCGACGACGCGCACTGGCTCGACGCGCCGTCGCTGGCCGCGATCACGTTCGCCGCCGGGCGGCTGCTGGCCGACGCGGTCGCGGTGCTCGTCGCCGCGCGCCCCGAGCTGGCGCCGACGTCGCTGCCCACGCTGCCGGTCGCCGGCCTGGACCGCGCGGCGGCCGCCGCCGTCCTCGAGCACCGCGCCGGACGCCCGCTGCCGCCGGGCGCCGCCGACCGCGTCTACGACCTCACGCTCGGCAACCCGCTCGCGCTGGTCGAGCTGGCCGACGCCGACGCGGCCGCCGACGTCGGGGCCGAGCCGCCGCTCCCGATCGAGACGACCGTGGAGCGCGCGTTCGCGCGGCGGATCGCGGAGCTGCCCGAGCCGGCGCGGCGGACGCTGCTGCTCGCCGCCGCCGAGGGCAGCGGCGACCTGGCGGTCCTGCAGCGCGCCGCGCCGGCGCTGGACGTCGAGCTGACCGCTCTCGACGCGGCCGAGCGCGCGGGCCTGACGACCAGCACGCCTGGCACGGTGGCGTTCGTCCATCCGCTCGCGCGCTCGGCGGCCTACCGGTCGGCGGCGCCCGACGAGCGCCGCGCGGCGCATCGCGCGCTGGCGGCCGTCCCGGGCGACCCGGACCGGCGCGCCGCGCACCTCGCCGCCGCCGCGGTCGGCCCCGACGCCGACGCGGCGCGCGCGCTGGAGGCCGCCGCGCGCCGCGCCCGTGCGCGCAGCGGCTACGCCGCGGCGGCCAGCTCGTTCGAGCGGGCGGCGCGCCTCACCGTCGGCGGCCCCGAGCGCGCGCGCCTCCTGTTCGCCGCAGCCGACGCGGCGTGGCTCGGCGGGCAGGCCGAGCGCGTGGACCGCCTCCTCGACGACGCGCGCGAGGCCGGGCCGGACCCCGCCCTGGCGCTGGAGGTCGACCACCTGCGCGGGCACGCCGCGCTGCGCTCCGGGCGCGTCGTCGAGGCCCACGACATCCTCACCGCGGCGGCGGCCACCGACCCGGGGCGCGCCGTGGTCATGCTCGCCGAGGCCGCCGACGCGTGCGCCTACGCCGCCCGGCCGGGGCCGATGCTCGCCGCCGCGCAGGGCGCCTGGGACGCCGTGGGGCCGGACGCCGGCGAGCGCGAGCGCTTCTTCGCGAGCCTCGCGCTGGGCATGGCCTACATCTACAACGGCCGCGGCGAGGAGGGTGCGCGCCGCGTCCGCGCGGCGGTGGAGATCCTGGAGCGCTCTGATCTCCTCTCCGACGATCCGCGCGTGCTCGCCGCGGCGGCGCTCGGGCCGCTGTGGCTGCGCGAGCAGGCTCAGGGCCGCGCGCTCGTGGCCCGCGCGATGGCCGCCGCGCGCGACGCCGGCGCCGTCGGCGCGCTGCCGTTCTCGCTCTGGCTCGCCGCCCGCGACGCGGCGACGAGCGACCGCTGGGCCGTCGCCGAGGCCCTGTACGAAGAGGCGATCCGGCTCGCGCGCGAGACCGGGCAGGCGACGTCGCTGACCGCCGCGCTGGCGGGCCTCGCCTGCGTGCACGCGCGCCAGGGCCGCGAGCAGGACTGCCGCGCGCACGCCGCCGAGGCGCTGGACCTGACCGCGCGGCTGGGCCTGGACTTCTTCGCGCTCTGGGCGCTCGACGCGCTCGCCGAGCTCGAGCTCGGCCTGGGGAACATCGACGCCGCCGTCGCGCGCCTGGAGGAGAAGGAGCGGCTGCTCGTCCGGCGCGGCGTCGAGGATCCCGACGTCTCGCCCGTGCCCGAGCTCGTCGAGGCGCTGATCCGACTGGACCGGATCGACGAGGCGCGCGAGCGGCTGGCGCAGTACACGCGCCGCGCCGACGCCAAGCGCCAGCCGTGGGCGCTCGCCCGGCTCGCGCGCTGCTCGGGCCTGCTCGACGATGACGGTAACGCCGGCTTCGCCGAGGCCCTGCGGCTGCACGCCCAGACCCCGGATCGCTTCGAGGAGGCGCGCACGCGCCTCTGCCACGGCGAGCGCCTGCGCCGCGACCGCCGGCGCGCCGATGCGCGCCCCGAGCTGCGCCGCGCGCTGGAGATGTTCGACGCGCTGGGCGCCGCCCCGTGGGCCGAGCGCGCGCGCCTCGAGCTCCTGGCGACCGGCGAGACCGCGCGCCGCCGCGACCCGAGCACGCTGGACCAGCTCACGCCGCGCGAGCTCCAGGTCGCGCTCGTGCTCGCCGAGGGCCACACGATCCGGGAGGCCGCGGCGAAGCTGTTCCTCAGCCCCAAGACGGTGGACTACCACCTGCGCCACGTCTACCGCAAGCTCGGGATCCGCTCGCGCGACGCCCTGCCCGCGGCGCTCGCCGGCCCGGGTGACGCATCCCAGGAGGGGCACCTGATGCGAGGGGGCGAGGCCGCGCCTACGGTCGCCGCACCCCATCCTCCAGGAGGCCAAGCGGCATGACGACGCAGACCCAGACGCAGACCATCGACGAGGCCAAGGTCGAGCGGTTCCTCGGCCAGGCCCTCGGCGAGCTCGGAGCGACGCTGAACGCGGCGCTGGTGGTGCTCGGGGATCGGCTCGGGCTCTACAAGGCGATGGCCGGCGCCGGGCCGCTGAGCGCGGCCGAGCTGGCGCGGCGCACCGAGACCGACGAGCGCTCGGTGCGCGAGTGGCTCAACGCGCAGGCCGCGGGCGGCTACGTGACCTACGACGCCGCCGCCGCGCGCTACGAGCTGCCGCCCGAGCACGCCTTCGTGCTCGCCGACGAGGACAGCCCGGCGTTCCTGCCCGGCGCCTTTCAGCTGATGACCGCCGCCGTGCGCGACGAGCCGCAGATCACCGAGTCGTTCCGCCACGGCGCCGGCGTCGGCTGGCACGAGCACAGCGCCGGCGTCTTCCACGGCTGCGAGCGCTTCTTCCGCCCGGGCTACCAGCACAACCTCGTCCAGGCGTGGATCCCGGCGCTCGAAGGCGTCGAGGCCAAGCTGCGCGCCGGCGCGCGCGTCGCCGACGTCGGCTGCGGCCACGGCGCCTCGACGCTGATCATGGCCCATGCCTTCCCGGAGTCCGAGCTCGTCGGCTTCGACTACCACGACGGCTCGATCGCGGCGGCGAACGAGCGGGCCCGAGCGGCGGGCGTGGACGACCGCGTGCGCTTCGAGGTCGTGTCCTCGACCGAGTACCCCGGCCGCGACTACGACCTCGTCACGACGTTCGACTGCCTGCACGACATGGGCGACCCCGTGAGCGCGGCGCACCACGTCGCCGGGACGCTGGCCGCCGACGGCACGTGGCTGATCGTCGAGCCGTTCGCCGGCGACCGCGTCGAGGACAACCTCACCCCGGTCGGCCGGATCTACTACGGCGCATCGACGCTGCTGTGCACGCCGGCGTCGCTCTCGCAGGACGTCGGGCTCGCGTTGGGCGCGCAGGCCGGCGAGGCGCGGCTGCGCGACGTCGTGACCGCGGGCGGGCTCACGCGCTTCCGGCGCGTGGCCGAGACGCCGTTCAACCTCGTCTTGGAAGCGCGCCCGTGACCACGGTCGAGCCGCGGCCGACGGCGACGGCGACGGCGGGCGCGCGCGAGCAGTCGCGCGCCCGCTACCCCGACGCGGAGGGCTTCGTCGAGCGCGACGGCGTGCGGATCTTCTACGAGGTCTACGGCGACGGCGCGCCGACCGTGCTGCTGATGCCGACGTGGTCGATCATCCACTCGCGCCACTGGAAGGCCCAGATCCCGTACCTGGCGCGGCACTTCCGCGTGGTCACGTTCGACGGGCGCGGCAACGGCCGCTCGGACCGCCCGCGCGGCGCGGCGCCCTACATCGAGGCCGAGTTCGCGGCCGACGCCCTCGCCGTCCTGGACGCGACCGGCACCGACAAGGCGGTCTGCGTCAGCCTCTCCTGCGGCGCGCTGTGGACGACGCTCCTGGCGGCCGACCATCCCGAGCGCGTCGACGCCGCCGTCTACATCGGGCCGGCCGTCCCGCTGGCGCCCGGGCTGCCGGAGCGCAAGATCGTCGGGCGCTTCGAGGACGAGCTCGACGAGGACCAGGGCTGGGCCAAGTACAACCGCCACTACTGGCAGCGCGACTACTTGGGGTTCTTGGAGTTCTTCTTCGGTCAGATGTTCAACGAGCCGCACTCGACCAAGCAGATCGAGGACTGCATCGGGTGGGCCCAGGACACCGATCCCGCGACGCTGGCCGACACGATGTCGGCGCTGAACCTCTGCGGGACCGAGGCGTTCGAGGCGACCTGCCGGCGCGTGACCTGCCCGGTGCTCGTCATCCACGGCGACCGCGACAGGATCCGCCCGCACGCGCAGGGCGCTGAGCTGGCGCGCGTCACCGGCGGCGAGCTGGTGACGCTCGAGGGCTCCGGCCACGGCCCGCACGCGCGCGACCCCGTCGTCGTCAACCGGCTGCTGCGCGAGTTCATCGCCCCGCCGTCGCCGCCGCGCGAGCGGACGTGGATCCGCGGCCGCGGCCGCCGGCGCCGCGCGCTGTTCGTCTCCTCGCCGATCGGCCTCGGCCACGCGCGCCGCGACCTCGCGATCGCGCGCGAGCTGCGGGCGCTGCACCCCGACCTCGAGATCGACTGGCTCACGCAGCATCCGGTCACCGCGCTGCTGGAGGCCGAGGGCGAGCGCGTCCATCCCGCGAGCCGCCTGCTGGCCAGCGAGTCGGGGCACATGGAGTCCGAGTCCGCCGAGCACGACCTGCACTGCTTCGGCGCGTGGCGGCGCATGGACGAGATCCTGGTGGCCAACTTCATGGTCTTCGACGACGTCGTGCGCGACCGCGACTACGACCTGTGGATCGGCGACGAGGCGTGGGACGTCGACCACCACCTGCACGAGAACCCCGAGCTCAAGCGCGCGGCCTACGTATGGCTCACCGACTTCGTCGGCTGGCTGCCGGTCGGCGACGAGACGCCGCTGACCTCGGACTACAACGCCGAGATGATCGAGCAGATCGACCGGTACCCGCGCCTGCGCGACCGCGCGCTCTTCGTCGGCAGCCCCGACGACGTGGTGCCCGACCACTTCGGGCCCGACCTGCCGGCGATCCGCGCGTGGACCGAGGAGCACTTCGCGTTCCCGGGCTACGTCAGCGGCTTCGACCCGGCGGCGTTCGGCGACCGCGAGGCGCTCCGGGCCCGGCTCGGCTACCGCCCGAACGAGCAGGTGTGCATCGTCACAGTCGGCGGTTCGGGCGTCGGCGCGCACCTGCTGCGCCGCGTGATGGCCGCGTTCGGCGCCGCCAAGGAGCGCGTCCCGGACCTGCGGATGATCGTCGTCGCGGGCCCGCGGATCGACCCGGCGTCGCTGCCGGCGGCCGACGGCCTGGAGGTCCGGGCCTACGTCCACGACCTGTACCAGCACCTGGCCGCGTGCGACCTCGCCGTCGTCCAGGGCGGGCTGACGACCGCGATGGAGCTCACCGCCAGCAAGCGGCCGTTCCTGTACTTCCCGCTGCGCCACCACTTCGAGCAGAGCTTCCACGTGCGCCACCGGCTGGAGCGCTACGGCGCCGGCCGGTTGATGGACTACGCCACGGCCGGCGCGGAGGAGATCGCGGTCGCGATCGCGCAGGAGATCGGGCGCGAGGTGACCTACCGCGACGTCGAGACCGACGGCGCCGCGCGCGCGGCGGCGGCGATCGGCGAGCTGCTCTGAGGATCAGACCGCGGCGCCGACCAGCGCGCCGATCGCCGCGGTGATGGCCATCGCGATCGCGCCCCACACCACGACGCGCGCCGTGGCCCGCAGCCGCGGCGCGCCGCCGAGCCGTGCCCCGGCGTCGCCGAGCACGGCGAGCGCCACGAGCGTCACCGCGACGGTCGCGGCGCCGCGCGCCGACCCGGGCGCCAGCGCGACGGCCAGCAGCGGCAGCGCCGCGCCCGTCGAGAACGACAGCGCCGACGTCCACGCCGCCTGCAGCGGCCGCGCGAGGCGGTCCTCGTCGAGGCCGAGCTCGTCGCGCGCGTGCGCCTCGAGCGCGCCATGGCGCGACAGCGCCCGCGCGACGTCGGCGGCCAGCGCCGGCTCCAGGCCGCGGCGCTCGTAGATGCCGGCGAGCTCGCGCAGCTCGCCCGGCGGGTCGGCGCGCAGCTCGCGCTCCTCGAGGCGCAGGTCGGCCTGCTCGGCGTCGCGCTGCGAGCTGACCGAGACGTACTCGCCGGCCGCCATCGACAGCGCGCCGGCGACGAGCCCCGCGATGCCCGCGGTCACCACCGCCGACCGCCCGGCGCCGGACGCCGCCACGCCGAGGATCAGGCTCGCGGTCGAGACGATCCCGTCGTTGGCGCCCAGGACCGCCGCCCGCAGCCAGCCGGCGCGGTAGCTGAGGTGCATTTCGGGCTTGGCCGCGGGACCGCGCACTGCGCGCAGTGAACCACGGCGCGCGCCTCAGCCCTTCATCTCGGCCAGCGACTTGCGCAGGGCCTCCATGAGGTCGGGCGCGGGCGCCGGCTCGTCGTCGGGCTCGGGGGCGTCGATCGTGCCGCCCTTCTCCTTGGCCTTGATGACGTTGCGCAGCCGCGCGCGGTACTCGTCCTTGTAGGCGTTGGGGTCGAAGTCGTCGCTCAGCGCCTCGATGAGCCTGACCGCCTGGTCGACGGCCTTCTTGCCGGGCTTGCGCCCACCGGGCGCGATGCCGGTGGTCGGGCGGATCTCGTCGGCGAACGCCATGGTGGTCAGCGCGAGCAGGCCGTCGCGGACGCGGACGGCGACGAGGTACTCCTTCGTGCGCAGGACGAAGCGGCCGAGCGCGACCTGGTCGGAGTCGGCCATCGCCTCCACCAGCAGCCGGTAGGCGCGCTTGGGACCCTCGGAGTCGCCGGTCGCCACGAGCCAGTAGGGGTGGTCGTAGAGGATCGGGTCGATCTCCTCGGCGGCGACGAACGACTCGATCTCGATCGTCCGCGTCCGGCGCGGCGCGACGGCCTCGAGCTCGGCGTCGGTGAGCACGACCTGCCTGCCGGAGTCCAGCTCGTAGCCGTGGCCGATGTCCTCGTAGGCGACCTCCTCGTCCTCCTTGCTGCAGAACCGCCGCGTCTCGATCCGCGCGCCGTCCTTCTCGTGCAGCTGGCGGAAGTGGAGATCCTGGTCGCGCGCGGCGCTGTAGAGCCCGACCGGGACGTTGACCAGCCCGAAGCTCAGCGAGCCCGTCCAGAGCGAGCGCGGCATCAGGCGAGGCTCGCTTCCAGGGCGGCGCTGAGGTCGTCGGACGCATCGGTGTCGACGTCCTCGTCGGGCGGCTCGATGTCCTTGCCGGACTTGGCCTTCTTCCTGATCGCCGCGAGGATGGTCTCGCGGTGCTCGTCGTGGATCCGGCCGGGCCGGAACGCGGCGTGCAGCGACTCGATCAGCTTGCCCGCCATCGCGATCTCGCGCTTGTCGGGCTTGCGCGCGGCGCGCGGGACGTCGAGGTCCTTCGGCGCGACGAGCTCGTCGGCGAAGCGCATCGTGTGCAGCGCCATGACGGTGTCGTAGGCGCGCAGCGCGATCAGGTACTCGCGGTTGTGGAACGTGAAGCGCCCGATCGCCGCGCGCTCGGACTGCTTGAGCGCGGCCTGGAGCAGCTTGTAGGCGTCGACCCCATCATCCTGCGGGCCGACGAAGTAGGACTTGTCGAAGAACACCGGGTCGATGGCGTCCAGCGCGACGAAGCGGTCGACGTCGATGATGCGCGCGCGGGTGCCGCCGGCGGCGTCGATCTCCTCCTTGTCGACCACGACGTAGCGGCCGGAGCGGACCTCGAAGCCCTTGACGACGTCGTCGCGCGGGACCTCCTTGTCCTCCTTGCTGCAGAACGTCCGGTGCTCGATGCGCGCGCCGTCCTCGAGGTGGACCTCGTGGAAGTGGACGGTCTTGGGCGCGACCGCGGAGTAGAGCTTGATGGGGACGGCGACGACGCCGAAGGCGATCGTGCCGTTCCAGATCGATCGGGGCATCGCGACGGTGCTACCCGCCCGCCGGCGCTAGCGCTCCTGCGCGCCGCTGTCGGCGCGCCAGCCGGTCGCCTTGTGCGTGCCGTCGCAGAACGGCTTGCGCGCGCTGCGGCCGCAGCGGCACAGCGCGATCGTCTGCTGGTGCACGGCGATGTCGTTGCCGTCCTGGTCGGTCAGCGTGAACGGGCCGCGGACGAGCAGCGGGCCGTCGCGGTAGGGCGTGATGCGCGCGCCGGTCATGCGGGCGCCCCCGCCGGCTCGCGCACCAGCGACGTCGCACCGGCCGCCCAGGCGCCGAGCAGGTGCTCGGCCCAGCGCGCCTCGACCTCGACCAGCGCCCGCGCGCCGAAGAGCACGTCGCGCAGCAGCGCGGGGTCCTGGCGGACCAGCCCGCCCGCGAGATCGGTCGCCGCGATGTTCTCGTGGACGGCGTCGGCGGTCACGTGCTCGTCGAAGAACGCGCCGGCGCGCGGATCGTCGACGCCGAGGCGGCGCAGCGCGGTCGCGTAGCGGCGGTTCGGGATCGAGGACGTCATCTCGAACAGCGCGAGGTGCCCGACGAGCGCGCCGCGCAGCCGCCGGTGCAGGCCGAAGAACGACATCAGGTTGACCGTGGCGAGCGTCACGCCGGGGAGCACGTCCAGGTAGGCGCCGTAGGTGTCGTCCAACCCGAGCGCGCCGAGGGTGTCGGCGAACAGCTGCGCGTGCATGCGCGCCGGGTCGCCGCCGCCGTACTCGTCGACCTGGATCTCCACCAGCGCGGCCTTCGGCGGCCCGCTGAGCCGCGGGATCGCCCACGAGTGCGGGTCGGCCTCCTTGAGCTGGTAGGCCGAGCGGTGGATCAGGAGCTCGCGCAGCTGGTCGAGCGTGCCGCGCGTCTCGAGGTGGCGCGCGAGCGACGGGCCGTCGTCGGCGTCGATGATCGCGCGCAGCGCCAGGTCCATCGTGGAGGCGTCGGCGGCCGGCGGCGTCCAACCGCCGAGCGCCGCGTGCAGGCCGTTCTCGAAGGCCGCCTCCAGGCGCGCGCGCAGGGCAAGGGCATGAACATCCCACTCCCAGCGGTCGTCGACGCCCGCGAAGCCGCGGTAGTGCAGCTCGTACAACACGTACAACGCGAGGTGCAGGTCGTCGTCGGCCAGCGGGTCGGCGGGCGTGACGGCCAGCTCGGCGAGGTCGGCGCTGCCGGGCGCGCTCGCCAGCGCCGCGACGAGCGCCTCGGAGAGCGGGCCACGTGGGGAAGGGAGGCGGGGCATGGCGACGCGTTACCCGAGGAACTCGCTCACGAGCCATGCGGCCACCGCCGGCGCGCCAGCGTCGGCGGCGACGGCGCGCACGCGCTCCGCGCGGGGCTGCTCGACGAGGTCGCGCGCGCTCTCCAGCGCCTCCGCGCAGCCGAGCTCGCGCGCGGTCGGCGCGAGCCGGTCGAGCAGCGCGTGGAGGTGGTCGCCCATCGGCTCCGAGCGCCCCGACCGCGCGTCGTGCCAGCGCCCGGCGACCCCATGGCGGCAGGCCGACCAGCGGTTCTCGGCGATCCGCCAGCTCGGGGCAGCGCCCAGCTCCTCGCCGGCCTGGGCGCGCGCGGCGAGCTCGGCGACCAAGGCGTGGGCGACGGTGGCGATCGCGATCGTGTCGGCGACCGTCGCCTGCGTGTCGGGCACGCGGATCTCGACCGTGCCGTGCAGCGGGTGCAGCCGCGCCTCCCACCACCACTGCGAGGCGTCCGGGAACGCGCCGGTCGAGCGGCCCCAGGCGAAGGCGTCGGCCAGCTCGGCCCAGGACGCGAAGGCCGGCGGCACGCCCTGGCGCGGCAGCAGGTCGCAGACCATCGGGCGCGCCGACGCCAGGCCGGAGTCGCGGCCCTCGTAGAACGGCGAGCCGGCGCCGAGCGCGGCGAGCGCGGGCAGGTCCTCGCGGAGCGCGTTGTACACCGACAACGCGATGTCCGGGTCGTCGACCGCGACGTGCACGTGCAGGCCGTAGACGAGCTGGCGGCGGGCGACCGAGGCGAACTCGCGCGCGATCGCGTCGTAGCGCGCGCCCGCGTTCAACGTGCCCTCCGCGCGGGCGAACGGGTGGATGCCGGCCCCGGCCAGGACGCCGATGCCGGCGGCGGCCCGCGCCAGCTCGAGCCGCGCGTCGCGCAGCAGCGGCGCCAGCTCGCCGACCGTGTCGGCGGGCGGCAGCGCGATCTCCAGCTGGGCGGCGGGCAGCTCGCGCTTGAAGCGCACGTCGTCGGGCCGGAGCGCGAGGACGTCGAGGGCGCGCGGCTCGAGGTCGAGTGTCTCCGGATGAAGGAGCATCAGCTCCTCCTCGATGCCGACGGTCAGCGGGTGGTCGTGGGCGAACGCGGCGCGCAGCGCGTCCTGCTCGGCGGTGAGGGGCGGTGCGGCCACGGACGCTGGCTCCCCGTTCGGCGGCGCCCCCATGCGCGGTGTGCGCACAGGGCCGGCCGCCGGTCGATGCTCAGGAAGCCGGTGCGCTCCGCGCGCCCGAACGGCGCGGCATCCGCTCGGCGCGGTGGACGGACGGCGGCGGCACGATCAGCCCGGGGCCGCGTTCCTGCACCGGCGCGGCCTGGACGCGCATGGCCTCGGCCGGTGCCGAGCGCAGGATGCGGGCGTACCGGCGGACAAGCTCGACCTGCGGGTCACGATCGTCACGCTTCATGGGACCTCCTCATGGCCTCACTGCGGGTGGCCGACCGTACCGTCGCATGGCGCGTCGCCGCGCTGCGCTGTCCGTCCGACGACCGTTAGGTCCCGGGAAGCCGGGTCAGCCGGTGTGGTGGTCGACGACTTCGATGTTGTGGCCGTCGGGATCGGTGACGTAGGCGGCGTAGTAGCCGGGGTGGTACTGCGGGCGCTCGCCCGGTTGGCCGTTGGAGCGGTAGCCGGCCGCGGTCGCGTCGGCGTGGAAGCGCCGCACCGCGTCCTCGTCGCCCTTGAACGCGATGTGCGCGTTCTCGGTCAGGGCGGCGCCGGGCACGAGGCTGAACGACTCGGCGCCGCAGCCGAACGTCGCGCGCTCGCTCGACTCGTGACGCAGCTCCAGGCCCGCCGCCGGCGCGATCGTCCTGTAGAACGCGGCCGCCGCGGCGACGTCGGCGACGCGGATCCACACGTGGTCGATGACCGCTTCACGGCCCTGCCGGGCGTGGTGGACGGCTTCGACGCTGTTGCCGTCCGGGTCGCGCAGGAACGCTCCGTAGTAGTCCGCGACGTACTGCGGCCGCGGGCCGGGCGCGCCGTCGTCGACGCCGCCGCTGGCGCGGCCGACCGCCCAGAACGCGTCGACCTGCTCGCGCGTGGGCGCGAGGAACCCGATGTGGATGTTCTTGGTCGCGGGGTGGGCCGCGTCGGCCTCGGCCAGCGAGAAGTCGCGCCACTCGGCGAACGCGTTCGTGCTGTAGGTCTGATCGACGCCGAGCGTCTCGAGGACCTCGGTGAAGAACGGCTCGGACCGGGCGCGGTCGGCGACGCGGAGCGTGACGTGGTCGAACACGCGGTCAACATACTGCCCTTGACAGACCGTCATTCGGGGTAGACGATACGCAGATGCAGACGATTCAGACCTCCCGCGCCGAGACGCGCACGCTCGCGATCCCCGCACCGCCCGCGGCGGTGCTCCGCGTCGTCGCCGACCCGCTCCGCCTCCCCGAATGGGCGCCGAAGTTCGCCCAGGCCGTCACCCCTGACGGCGACCTGTGGCGCATCGACACCGGCGCCGGCGACCTGGTCGTCGAGGTCCGCACGCACCCCGAGGCCGGGACGGTCGACCTCCTGCGGCCCGGCGGCGACACGACGATCGGCGCCCGGCTGCGCGCGATCGCCAGCGGCGACGGCACCGAGCTCCTGTTCACGATCCTGTTCCCCAGCGGGGTCGACGAGCCGGCGGTGGCCGCGCAGATGGCGGTCGTCGAGGAGGAGCTGGAGACGGTGAGCCGACTCGCCCAGGCGGGCTGACACCATGCGGGGGTGCTCTTCGCCGCCCTCGCCGCCACGTCGCTCGCCGTCGGGGACACGCGCTCGCGCAAGCGCAAGGCCGAGCTGCTCGGCGAGGCGCTGCGCGGGCTGGACGCCGGCGAGGTCGAGCCGGGCGTCGCGTTCCTGAGCGGCGAGTTGCGCCAGCGGCGCACCGGCGTCGGGTGGAAGGCGCTGGCCGACCTCCCGGCGCCGGCGGCCGAGGCGACGCTGCAGGTCGGCGACGTCGACCTCGCGCTGGAGCGGATCGCCGAGCTGAGCGGGCCGGGGTCGCAGGCGGGGCGGCGCGCGGCGGTGGTCGAGCTGTTCGCCCGCGCGACCGAGCCCGAGCAGGCGTTCCTGGCGTCGCTGGTCGGCGGCGAGCTGCGTCAGGGCGCGCTGGCCGGGGTGATGGCCGACGCGGTGGCGGTCGCGACCGGGATCCCGCGCGCGGCCGTCGACCGCGCGACGATGCTGCGCGGCGACGCCCGCGTCGTGGCCGAGGCGGCGCTGCGCGAGGGCGAGCAGGGCCTGGCGCAGTTCGCGCTGGAGGTCGGTCGGCCGATCGGGCCGATGCTCGCGTCGCCGTCGGGGTCGCTGGAGGAGGCGATGGCCAAGCTCGGCCGCGCCGCCGTGGACTGGAAGCTCGACGGCGCGCGCATCCAGGTGCACCGCGACGGCGACGACGTCGTGATCGCCAGCCGGTCGCTGGACGACCTCACCGCGCGCCTGCCGGAGGTCGTGGCCGCCGCGCGCGCGCTGCCCGGCGAGCGCCTCGTGCTCGACGGCGAGGCGATCAGCTTCCGCGCGGACGGCCGGCCCGAGCCCTTCCAGGTGACGTCGTCGCGGATCGCGTCCGGCGCGCCCGGCGTCGTGCCGGTGTTCTTCGACATCCTGCACCTCGGCGGCGAGGATCTGCTCGACGCGCCGCTGGCCCGGCGCGCCGAGGCGCTGGAGGCCGCGGTCCCCGACGCGGCGCTGCGCGTCCCGCGCGTGGTGACCGACGACGTCGAGGTGGCGCGCGCGCACTTCGAGGCCGCGCTGGCGGCCGGGCACGAGGGCGTCGTGGCCAAGGACCTCGAGGCGCCGTACGCCGCGGGGCGCCGCGGCGCGGGCTGGTTGAAGGTCAAGCCGCGCCACACGCTGGACCTGGTCGTGCTGGCGGCCGAGTGGGGCCACGGCCGACGCCGCGGCTGGCTGAGCAACCTGCACCTGGGCGCGCGGGCGGCCGACGGCGACGGCTTCGTCATGCTCGGCAAGACGTTCAAAGGGCTGACCGACGAGCTGCTGGCCTGGCAGACCGAGCAGCTGAAGGGCCTGGCGGTCGAGGAGCGTGGGATCACGGTGTACGTGAAGCCCGAGCTGGTCGTCGAGATCGCCTTCGACGGCGTCCAGACCTCGCCGCGCTACCCGGGCGGCGTCGCGCTGCGCTTCGCCCGCGTGCTGCGCTACCGCGACGACAAGCCGGCGAGCGAGGCGGACGACCTCGACGCCGTCCTGGCGCTCCAGCGCTAGCAGGCGCCGTTCTTGTAGTTGTCGGGCAGCTGGTTCTGCCAATCCGTCGCTTGCCACGTCGCGACGGCGGCGGCGCCGGCGGGCGCGACGCCGAGGCGCTGGGCGACGTCGGCGACGCGCTTGCCCGCCTGGCACTCTGCGGCGGCCTCGTCGCGCGTGCCGCGCAGGTGCATGATCTCGTGCGTCAGCACGGCCAGCGCCTGCGCGGCCTGGCGCTCGCGCTCGGGGCAGCCCGTCGCGAGGCACGCGAAGTCCAGGCTCGCGCCGCGGTCGAGCACCGTACGCAGCCCGTCGCACGTCGCGGCGCTCAGGCGGGTCTCGTCGACCGGGACGCCGTCGGCGTCGAACATGACCGAGCCCTCGTGGATCTCGTACATCAACCGCCGCCGCAGCGGGCCGGGGCAGATCACGCGGATGCTGCGGTTGGTCAGGGCGCTCGCGACCACGGCCGCGCGGTGCTCGACCTCCAGGCGCTGGGCACGCACGTGCAGCCACGGGATCCCGGGGACGGCGAGGATCGCCGCGCCGATCGCCAGCGAGCGCGGTGAGGGCAGGCGGGAGCGGGGCAGACGCGCGGCCACGCCCTCGCGATCGGCCGGGACGGCCGATGGTTGAGCCGGGCCGCGACGGCGACGGGCGCGAACGCCATCGGCAGTAGCGTTGCGTCCATGCCCGCCACGAGCGTCCAGCAGGTCCGCCCGAGCGTCGTCGTCGACGGCGAGCGCGTGCGGGCGTGAGCGAGGCTGCGGCATCTCCGCGCCGGCGCGACGCGGCGGCGACGCGCGACGCGCTGCTGGTCGCCGCGCGCGAGCTGTTCGACGCGCACGGGTTCCGCGGCACGACGGTCCGGATGATCGGCGAGCGCGCCGGCGTCGACCAGGCGCTCATCGCGCGCTACTTCGGCGGCAAGTCCGAGCTCTACCGCGCCGTCCTGGCCGACGCGGGCGCCCAGCCCGAGGTCGGGGCCGACGACGCGCCGGTGCCCAAGCGCCGCACCCCGCGGGAGGTCGTCGACCTGCTGCTGGAGCGCGTCGACGAGCACGGCGTCGGCCCGGTGCTCCGCGCGCTGACCGCGCCCGACGTCGACGCCGAGACGCGCGAGCGGCTGACCGAGCGGCTGCGCGCACGCGTGATCGTCCCGCTCACCCGGTCGCTGAAGGAGTCCGGCGCGACCGCGCCGAAGCTGCGCGCCGAGCTGATCGTCGCGATGCTCATCGGCGTGATGACGACCCGCGCGAACGGCTCGCTGCCCAGCGTCTCCGCCGCGGACCGCGACGAGCTCGCCGAGTTGCTGGAGCGGATGCTCGGTGGCTAGCGACCGGCTAGCGTCAACGCTCGTGAGCCCGGACGCCGACGCGCCGACCACCGACCATCGCCGCGCGACCGCCGAGCGCAACGTCGAGCGGATCCTCGACGCCGCGGCGGCGCTGCTCGCGCGCGGGGCGGCGGCGAGCACGACGGCGGTGGCGACCGAGGCCGGCGTCTCGCGCCCGACGGTCTACGCGCACTTCCCGACGCGCGAGGCGCTGGTCGAGGCGGTCGCCGAGCGGGCGATCCACCGCGCGGCCGCCGCGCTCGCCGACGCGCACCTCGACGAGGGCTCGCCGCTGGACGCGCTCGACCGCCTCGTCGATGTCGCCTGGGACCACCTCGACCGCGGCGGCGCGATCGCCCGCGCGGTGAGCGACCAGCTGACCACCGGCGCGCGGGCCCGCGCCCACACGGCGCTGCGCGGGCCGATCGGCGAGCTGCTCGCGCGCGGCCAGGCCACCGGCGCCTTCCGCACCGACCTCCCGACGCCCTGGCTGATCTCCAGCTACTTCGCGCTCATGCACGCCTGCGGCGAGGAGGTCCGCGCCGGCACGCTCGACGCCGCCGACGCGGTGTCCGTCCTGCGCCCGACGCTCCGCGCGGTCTTCACCGGCTAGGCGCTAGGCGCCGACCTGCATGCGGTAGTCGGCCCCCGTCATCGGGATCGGGTCGCCGACCATCTGCATCAGGCGCGAGTACGTGCGCTCGCCGATGTGCTCGCCGAGCTTCGCCGGGTTGACGTGCTCGCCGAACGGGAAGTCGCTCGTGAAGACGATCGCCTTGTTGTACTCGTACCGGCGGTTGACGATCGTGTAGAGCTGCTCCAGGACCCAGTCGTTGGGCCGCGGCACCGCGACGTCCTCCAGGTGCAGGAGGTCGACGTGGGTGACCGCGTTGATGATCTCGCGGGTCGTCGGCTGCGCGTCGACCTTGTAGCTGTCGCGGATCTCGTTGAGCAGGTCGGTGGTGTTGCGGGTCAGGACCGAGAAGCCGCCGGCCCGCGCCTGCTGCGCGACGTAGTAGGCGAGCGTCGTCTTGCCCGTCCCCTTGTTGCCCAGCAGCCAGAGGCCCTGGCCCTTGCGGATGTTGTCGTCGATGCGGTCGCCGAAGCGCCGGACGACGGATGCCGCCGCCGTGTGGCGCTCCGCGATCCCGCTCAGCGGCAGCTCGGAGAAGTCGAGGTTCTGGAAGCGCGAGGGCGCGTAGCGGCCGACGTTGTCCTCCATGTCGGCGTGCACCTGGCGGCGCAGCCGCTCCTCGCGGCACGTGCACGCGTAGGCCGAGCGCGTCGTCTCGTCGAAGAGGAAGCCGTTGGCGTCGCAGCCGTTGGGGCAGTCGAAATCAGGATCGAGCATCTTCAGGTCTCCGGCTCGCGAGGAGCGGCTCGCCGGCCGCGCAGAGTAGGCGGTGGAACGTCTCGGGTGAGAGGGCCTCGACGAGCTCGTCGAGCGGCCAGCCCGTGGACACGATCACCGTGGCGCGCTCGTGCTCGTAGCGACCATAGGCGATCAGCTCGAGCTGCTCGGACAGCCACGCCCGCTGGCCGGGGCTGGCGCGCCGCAGGATCCGCTGGTCCAGGGCGGTGAGGACGAGCAGGTCGCACTGCTGCAGCGCCTCGAGCCGTTCGCGGTAGCCGCCGAACTTCGACAGGTAGGCCAGCGAGCCGTGCAGCGAGCGCAGCGTGTAGTAGGCGACGCTGCGCTCGGCGATCGCCGCCGCGCGGGCGATCGCCGCGCCGGCGGCGCCGGCCGCGGTCGACGCCTCCTTCTCGATCTGCTTGAAGTCCAGCGTCCCGCTCGCGCGCGCCGCGTGCTCGGAGCGCGTGACCGCGCCGAGGGCGTCGGTGTCGAGCAGGCGCGAGGCGCGCGCGGCGGCCGTCTCGAACTCCTCCTGGGTCCGCGGCGGCGCGATCGCTTCGTCGAGCTCGTCGTCCTGGCGCGCGGGCTTGGCGTTGCGGTCCCACGGGCCGATCGTCATCCACAGCCCGCGCCCCTCGTCCAGGTGGCGGTCGACGTCGTGGGTCCAGCCGGCGAGCGTGCCGTGCAGGGCGGGGTGGAGCTCGGGATGCAGCGACGTGGCCAGCCCGAGGTTGCGGATCTCCGGCGTCACGACCCCGCCGCGGCGGCGGTCGTTGGCGCGTTGGATGCGCAGCGGGCGGCAGCGGCAGGGGCGCGCCTGGCGATCGTCGTCGACGATCCAGCCGGTGCCGTCGCAGTGCTCGCCCGGCCGCGTGGTGCTCTTGCGCCGGCTCGGGTGGAAGTCGCAGACGTCGTCGGCGTCGCGCCAGTCGCGCTTCTCGGGCGCCTGCGGGCGCAGGAAGACGAAGCGCGACGCGTCGACCTCCGGCGGTGCGGTGGTGGTGGTCGCGGCGGACCCGGACGCCGACGCCGACGCCGACGCCGACGCCGACGCCAGCGCGGCCGCGCCGCGGCGCCCCTCGGGCGTCAGCAGCACGCGCGGCGGCTCGGCCTCGATCGCCCGCACGAGCCCGCGGGTGCGCAGCCGGTCGAGCACCACGCCGACGACGCGCTCGTCCATCGCCGCGGCCTCCGCGACGCCCGGCACCGGCAGCTCGCGGACGCCGAGCCCCAAGCCCAGGCCCTCGCGGTCGAGCCCCGCGACCTTGGCCAGCACCCAGTCCTCCAGGGCGCGGTCGTGGGGGTCGGGGGCCATGCGTCAAGCGTAGAAGGGCGTGCCGTCGGCTCGGCGCGCAAGTCCCCGGACTTTGCGGGGCGCGGCCGTCAGGCGACGTGCTGCTCGGGCCCGGTCGGGGCGTGGTCGGTCCCGTCGAGCGTCTGCGCGAGCTGGCGCAGCCCGCGTGACACGCGCGCGCGCACGACCTGGGCGCTCACGCCCGCGTCGGCCGCGATCGCGTCGTACTCGCGCTGGTCGAGGATCCGCTCGCGCAGCGCGCTGCGCTGGTCGGGGCCGAGGCCGTCCAGCGCGCGGTCCAGGACCGGCCGCAGGCGCTGGAGGTCGGCGAGCTCCTCGATCCGCTCGTACTCGGCCGGCCCGAGCGTGGCGACCGGCAGGCCGATCCGCTCCAGCGATCGTCGCTCGACCACGCCGCGCTCGCGCCAGCGGTAGAGCTGGTGGCGCGCGACCGTCCACATCCAGGCGCGCCCCTGCTCCTCGGTCTCGCCACGGAAGGCGTCGATGTGCGCGAACAGCTCGGCGAACGTCTCGGCCATCAGGTCGAAAGCCGTCTCGGGGTCGAACGTGCGTCGCGCGAAGAACCGCAGGACGTGGTCGTGGTACTCGAGGTAGACGTCGGCGAAGGTCGCCGGGTCCTCCCGGGCCCGGACGAACCCCGATCTCGTTCTTCCGTGTCCGAGTCTCAGGAGGCCACGTCGCATCCGCGGCTCATCCTCGCACACCGCTCAGGGGTTTAGAAACCGAACGTGGCCTGGAGATCGTCACAACTCTGTCAGTCTCGTCCCTAGGTCGACGAGTCCATGGATCGGTTCCGGGGGTGACGACGACGAGCAGCGGGCCACGACGCCCAGCAGCGAGGCCGCCGACGGCGGCGCTAGCCGCCTGCCGTGCGCTTGGCGGTCTCCTTGACGATCTTCTGCACCTTCGGGCGCAGCGTGTCGAGGAGCTTCTGCAGGGCCGCCCGGGCCTCGTCGTCGAGCGGGACCGGGACCGGGTAGCCGCCCTCGGGATCGGGCAGCGTCAGGACGCCGCAGAGCTTCTGCAGCCCGACGAGCGGATCGTTGAGGTCGGCCTCGTTGTCGGGGACGAGCGCGTAGAAGTGCTCGACCGCGCCGCGGACGCGACCCTCCTCGGCCAGCTCGACCACGCCGGCCGAGAGCAGCGTGCGCACGTGGTAGGCGACGGCCCCCAGCGTGTTGCCGGTGACCTCGCTGAGACGCGTGGGGCTGATGGGCTCTCCGTAGCTGCGCATCGCGTCCACGATCTGGTCGCGGGTGGGGTGCGGGCGCAGGGTCTTGCGGCGCTGCTGCTGTTGGCGCTTGGTCGCCATGCGGATCAGGCTCCTGTCTTCGGGTCGGGCTGAGAGAACGCGTGGGAAGCTTGTCGGACGAGGCGGCGACCCTCCTGGCGGAGCTCCGCCATCCGGTGCGGCTGCCGATCCTGCTGGCGCTGGAGGAGCGGCCGCGCAGCCCGACGGAGATGGCCGAGGATCTCGGCGAGCCGTTCGATCGCGTCAACCACGCGATGCGGGCGCTCGCGTCGGCGGGCCTGATCGCGCTCGTGCGCGAGGAGCCGGCGGCCGCCGCGCCCAACCTGATGCGGCGCATCTACGCCGTGCGCTACCGCGGCTGGGGGCGTCTGGTCGAGACGCTCGAGGCGATCGCCGACGCACGGGACGACGACGTGGCGGGCTAGCGGCGCGCGCTCTCGATTGCTGAGCGGCGACAAGGCAGGAGTGGGGTCGGACCAGGCATCGCGCGAGGTGGCGCGGCACTGTAACGACCCTCACTGCTGGGTGCAAGCGCAGCGTTGAAATCCGATTCGGTGCGCGGTGTGGACCGACGACCCGGTCGCGCCGCCTGAGGCTGAGGTTGGCGGCACGACCGGGGGCGTCGGCGGTCCCGGAGGACCGATTCCGTGGTGGAGACACCGTGCGCCGGCGAAGATCACACGTCCGCGTCGTCGGGCGACCGCGACGGTCGGATGCTCAGGCAGGCGGTGTGGTCAGACGTGTCGCGGCAGCGCGCAACTTGTCCGGATCGCGCTCGCCGCGGACCAGCGCGTCGAGGACGAGGCCGTCGAGCGCGGCGACGACCGCCGGTGCCGCCTCGGCGCCGACGCGCTCGGCGGCCAGGGCGACGAAGCGGTCGCGCGCGGCGACCAGCGGCGCGCGGAGGGTCGGGTCGCGCGCGGCCAGGAGGAAGAGCTCGTAGCGGGCGAGCGTCAGCGTCCGGCCGGGGCCGAGCCAGTGGGCGAACGCCTCGGTCGTGCTCGCCGCCACCGCGCCTTCGCGGTCGGCGAGGTGGTCGAAGAGCGCCCGGACCAGGCCCGAGCGGTCGCCGAAGTGGTGGCGGACCGAGCCGTGCGGGACGCCGGCGGCGTCCTCGACCGCGCGGACGGTCAGCGCGCTGGCGCCCTGGCGGCCCAGGAGGTCGAGCGCGTGGTCGAGCAGGCGGGTCTTGGTCGTCTTCTCCACGTGGAGAAGGATACGTGCTACGGTTTCTCCATGTGGAGAATCGAGTCGGATGTGCAGGACGCCGGTGCGCCGTACGACCGTCGTGCCGCGGTCTATGACCGGCTGGTCCGATCGCGCGTCTACAACCGGCTCGCCTGGAGCACCGCGCCCAGCGAGTACGAGGCGTTCGCGGCGCGCGCCCTGGCGGCGCGGACCGGGCCGGTCCTGGAGGCGGCGGCCGGCAGCGCCGCCGCGACCGCCGCGCTGCACCGCCGCTCCGGGCGCCCGACCGTCCTGGTCGACCTGAGCCGCGCGATGCTCGAGCGCGCCGCGCGCCGGTTGGCCGACGATGGGGACGACGTGCCGGAGCGCATCCGCCTGGTCCAGGCCGACGTGACCGCGCTGCCCTTCCCGCCCGCGGGCTTCACGACGGTGCTGGCGCTGGGCCTCGCGCACCTCTTCGCGGACCTCGACGAGCTGATGCCGGCGCTGCGCGCCCAGACGGCACCCGACGGCGAGCTCCACCTCTCCTCCCTCGTCGCCGAGACCACCCGCGGCCGCCGCTACCTCGACGTCCTCCACCGCGCCGGCGAAGTCGCCACGCCCCGCACCGCCGACGAGCTCCACGCAGCCCTCGGCGCACCAGCGGACTTCCACGTGTCCGGCTGCATGGCGTTCGCGGTGCTGTAGGCGCGCCTCGCGCTCGCCGCGCCGCGCCCGCCGTCGGTCGACGCGCCCCGCCCGCCGTCGGCGGGTGCGGCAAGCGCCGGCCGTTCCGCACCGGTGCGTGGTCGGCGCCGGCGCCGCGACCGTCGTCGTGATCTCCGCCACCGCGCCTCGCCCCGGGACCTCCGCCGCCGCGCCCGGCGTATCTCCTCACATGCTCGATCGCCGGGAGCTCATCGGACTGGGCCTCGCCGCGTTCCCCGCGCTCGTCTCGGGGCGGTGGCCGATCGACGGTCCCGCGGCCGTCGCCTTCGTCACCGCCGACACCGAGGCGCATGTCGCGGTCGTCGCGCTCGGCGCGCGGCGGGTCGTCCAACGGGTCCGCACCGTCGAGGATCCGCGGTCGATCGAGCGCTCGCCGGATGGCCGTTGGGCCGTCGTCGGGCATGCGGGCGCGGGGGCGATCTCGGTGCTCGACCTTCGCGAGCGCCGTGTGCGGCGTGTCCTCCGTGGGTTCGTCCGGCCGCGATACACGGCGTTCGCGCCCGGCGGTGCGACGGCGTACGTCAGCGACGGCGGCGCGGGCGAGGTCGCCGTGGTCGACGTCCCGGCCGGTCGCGTCCGGCGGCGGATCGCGGTCGGCGACGGCGCCCGGCATCTCGGGTTGACGCCGGACGGCCGGCGGCTGTGGGTCGCGCTCGGCTCGAGCGCGGCCGAGATCGCGATCGTCGACCCGCGGCGAGGACGGCGGGTCGCGACCGTCCGCCCGCCGTTCCTGGCCCACGACGTCGCGTTCTCGCCGAGCGGGCGCCGGGCGTGGGTGACGGCCGGCCGGGAGCCGCGGATCGCGGTCTTCGACACCTCCACCTACGCGCTCGTCCGCACCCTCGGCGCCGACGCCGCGCCGCAGCACGTCGCGTTCGGCCCGGCGACCGCCTACGTCGCCAGCGGCGACGGCCGGACGGTCCGGACCCACGCGCTGGCCGACGGCCGCGTCGTCAGCCGTGCCCGCGTCCCGAGCGGGTCCTACAACATCCAGCGCACGGGCGCACGCGTGCTCACGCCGTCGCTGGGGACCGGCGCGCTCACGCTGCTCACGACCCAAGGCAAGGTCATCGCCTCGATCGGCGTCGCCCGCAACGCGCACGACGCGTGCCTCGGCTAGCCACCGCGGCTGTGCTCGCTCAGCGCGACGCCGACTGCCAGCGGGTCCCGGCGCCGACCTCGCCGGCGTCGGCCTGGGAGACGGCGGCGCGGGCCTGGGCGCCAACGCCGATGACGGTGTCGTAGCCCTCGGCCGCCAGGCGCGTGGCCTGGGCCTGCGCCTCGAAGGTCCCGCTGGCGCGGCGGACCACGACGGCGCGGCCGTGGGTTGCGGCCGCGATGTCGGCGGACGACGCGTCGCTGCCCGCGAGGACCGCGATGCGCGGCGCGCCGGCGCTGCCTTCGGCGTCGTCGCCCTGCTGGGCGGCACCCGCCGTGGCGCACCCCGCGAGGGCGAGCGTCAGCAGCGCGCTGCGCGCCAGGAAGCCGGATGAACGGTGGAGGTGGAGAGAGGTCATACGTAGCACTGTACTACGTATGACGTGGTGCCCGCAAGCGCGCCCCGCGCACGCCCTCAGCGCACGCCACCGGCCCGCGTGGTTGCATCCCCGGATCGCCGCGAACTCCCGCAGCTCCCGCCCCGTCTCCGGTGCCGCCTCGCAGCGGTCGCGGAAGGTCACGAGCGTCGACGTCGCCAAGAAGGCGGGCGTCAGCCAGACGACGGTCTCGCTCGTCTTCTCCGGCAAGGCCACGGGCCGGATCTCGGAGACGACCGCCAACGCCGTCCGGGAGGCGGCCCGGCAGCTCGGCTACCGCCCCAACGCGGCGGCGCGCGCCCTGCGGTCGGGGACCGCGTCGGCCGTCGGCCTCGTCGTGCGCGACGTCACGCACCCCTTCTTCGGCCGCACGCTGCGCGGCGCGCAGAAGGCCGCCTCGGAGGCCGGCCACGTCGTCGTTCTCATCGACGACAACTACGGCCGCGGCGAGGCCGCGGTCGAGGCGCTGCGCGACGGCGCCATCGACGGCTTCCTCTACTTCGCCGCCGTCCCGTCGCCCGCGATGCGCGCGCCCGGCGCGCCGCCGATCGTGATGGTCGAGTCCGTCCAGCCCGGCCTCCCGTTCGTCCGGCTGGACTCCGAGGGCGGGACCGACGCGGCGATGGAGCATCTCCACCACCTCGGTCACACCCGGATCGGCTCGCTCCGCCTCGAGGCCGGGATCGAGACCGGCGGCCAGACCTTCGACCTCCGCCACGAGCGCTGGGCGGCGCACCTGAAGGCCAACGGCGTCGATCCCGGCACGATGCCCGTCGGCACCACCTCCTTCGACGCCGACTCCACGATCGCCGCCGCCCGCGCGCTGCTCGACCGCCCCGACCGCCCGACCGCCTTCCTCTGCGACGACGACCTCCTCGCCGCCGGCATGGTCGCCGCCTGCCACCAGCTCGGCCTCCGGGTCCCGGAGGACGTCGCCGTCGTCGGCTTCGACGACCTCGAGCTCGCGCGCCTGACCAACCCGCCGCTGACCACCGTCGCCTTCGACCCCGAGGCCCTCGGCGCGGCCGCCTTCGAGCTGCTGCTCGCCAAGCTCCAGGGCCGCCGCCCGAAGAACGAGGTGCTGCCCTCCGAACTGGTCGTCCGCGGGTCCACCGTCGGGCAGTAGCGTTGCGGCCATGGCCGTGGATCTGACCAACGCGAGCACCGTCTCCGACCTCATCCGGCGCAGCGCCCGGCGGTCGCCGACCCGCGTCGCGCTGCACTTCGGCGAGCGCCGCTGGACCTACGAGGAGCTCGACGACGCCGTCAGCCGCGTCGCCGGCCGCCTGCTCGAGCTCGGGCTGCGCAAAGGCGAGAGGGTCGCCGCCTACGGCACGAACTCCGACGCCTACCTCTTCCTCTACCTCGGCTGCGCGCGCGCCGGCCTGGTCCACGTCCCGGTCAACTACAACCTGGTCGGCGCGGAGCTGTCCTACATCATCAACGACGCGCGCTCGACGGCGCTGTTCGCCGACCCCGGCCTCATGCCCGCCGTCGACGCGGTGATGGACGACCTCGGCGACCTCGAGCGCGTCGGCACCATCCGCGACGGGATCGACGACAAGACCGACGTCCTCGCCTGGGCGCTGACCGGCGAGGTCCCGAGCCTGGAGGCGATCCACATCGCCGACGACGACCTCGTCCAGTTGTTGTACACCTCGGGCACGACGGCCGCGCCAAAGGGCGCGATGATGACCCACCGCGCGTTCGTCCACGAGTACGTGTCGTGCGTCGTGGCGCTCGACATGGCGGCCGACGACGTCCCGCTCCACCCGCTGCCGCTCTACCACTCGGCGCAGATGCACGCCTTCCTGCTGCCGTACCTGATGCTTGGCGCCACCAACCACGTCGTCGAGAAGCCGGACCCGACCGACGTCCTGGCGCGCGTCGAGCGCGACGGCATCACGAGCCTCTTCGCGCCGCCGACCGTCTGGATCGCGCTCTCCGAGCACCCGGACTTCGCCACGCGCGACCTGACCTCGCTCAGGAAGGCCTACTACGGCGCGTCGATCATGCCCGTGCCGGTGCTCCAGCGGCTGCGCGAGGCGCTGGGCGGCGTCGGCTTCTACAACGCCTTCGGCCAGTCCGAGATCGCGCCGCTGGCGACCGTGCTGCGCCCCGAGGAGCACGACGAGCGCCCGGACTCCGCCGGCCGGCCCGTGCTCTTCGTCGAGATCAAGGTCATCGACGACGAGGGCAACGACGTCACCGCCGGCGGCACCGGCGAGGTCCTGTACCGCTCGCCGCAGCTGTGCACCGGCTACTGGGACAACGCGGAGGCGACCGAGGAGGCGTTCGCCGGCGGCTGGTTCCACTCGGGCGACCTCGTCCGGATCGACCCCGAGGGCTACATCTTCGTCGTCGACCGCGTCAAGGACGTCATCAACACCGGTGGCGTCCTCGTCGCCAGCCGCGAGGTCGAGGAGGCGCTGTACACGCACCCGGCCGTCGCGGAGGTCGCGGTGATCGGCACGCCGCACGAGAAGTGGATCGAGGCCATCAGCGCGGTCGTCGTCACGCGCGAGCCGGTCTCCGAGGCCGAGCTCCTCGCGCACGCGCGCGCCCACCTGGCGTCCTTCAAGCTGCCCAAGGCGATCCACTTCGTCGACGAGCTGCCCAAGAACCCGTCGGGCAAGCTGCTCAAGCGCGAGCTGCGCGAGCGCTTCGGCGGCGCGGGCTCCGCGGTCGGCCGCTAGCGCCCATCGAGCGCCGTCGTAGGGTTTTCCGGAGGTCCGATCCGCGGGGCGGCCGGCTGGCCGCAGCGGCGCCGCGCGCGCAAGATGATGGCCATGTCCACGACCTCCCCGACCACCACGCTCTCCTCCTCCTCCTCCTCCTCCTCCCCGTCGTCGCTCTCCCTCCCGCGGCCGGCGACGATCGGCCGCGACGCGCTGTACCTCGTCGCCGGGCTCCCCGCCGGCGTCGTGACGTTCAGCGTCCTCGTCACCGGCCTGGCGACCGCGGCCGGCCTCGCCGTCACGCTGCTCGGCATCCCGGTCCTGCTCGCGACCCTGATCGCCGCCCGCGCGATGGGCGACGTCGAGCGCCGGCGTGCGGGCTGGGTGCTCGCCGACGGCGCCGTGCGGCGGACCGATCGTCTGTGGCGCGGCGGCCTCTGGTCGCGCTTCACGGCCTCGGCCACCGACGTCGGCGCCTGGCGCGACACCGTCTGGGGCCTGATCCTCCTGCCGCTGGGCACGTTCGGGTTCAGCGTCGCGGTGACGCTCTGGTCCTCCGCCGTGGGCTTCATCACCCAGCCGCTCTGGTACTGGGCGGTGCCCGACGACAGCGACACCAACAACGACGCGCTGCAGTTCCTGAGCTCGCACGCCGCCGGCCCGCAGGCCGCGCGGGTGGCCGCGGGCCTGGTCCTGATCCCGGTGGCGATCTTCATCTGCCGCGCCCTGGCGGACGCGACGGCCCGCTCGGCCCGCGCGCTGCTGCAGCACTGAGGCGGGAGCGCCTGGAGCGCAGACGGCAAGGCGGTCGGCGAACACCTCGCCGACCGCCGTCTGCCTTTCCTCGGACCCTCTCCCGATCCGGGCTTGGTGCGCGAGCCAGATGGCTAGTGCGCGAAGACCGGCTCGCCGACCGTCGACGGCGCGCGCGCGCCGGAGCGCAGCAGGGCCGTGCAGAGGACGGCGGCCACCGCGAAGATCGCGGCCGACCAGTAGAACGCGGTGGTGTAGCCGTGGACCGCGGCCTGCGCGACGACGGCCTTGGTCGGCGCCCCGCCGGTGTCCAGCGCGGCGGTCGTGGCCGACGCGGCCAGCGTCGACAGCAGCGCCGTGCCGATCGAGCCGCCGATCTGCTGCATCGTGTTGACCGTCGCCGAGGCGACGCCCGCGTCGCTGGGGTCGACGCCGAGCGTGGCGCTCGACATCGCCGGCGCGAAGACCAGGCCGAGGCCCAATCCCATGACGAGCAGGCCCGGCAGCACGTGCGACGCGTAGGACGAGTCCACGCCGATCCCGGTCAGGTACAGCATGCCGATCGCGCCGAGCGCGAGGCCCGTCCCGATCAGCGGCCGGGCGCCGGTGCGCGGCATCAGCTGGGTCTGCGACGTCGTCGCCGAGAACATGATGGCGAACGTCATCGGCAGGAAGGCCAGGCCGGTCTTGATCGGCGAGAAGCCGAGGTTCTGCTGCAGGTAGTAGGTCAGGAACAGGAAGACGCCGAACATCGAGATCGCCGACAGGCCCATCGCGAGGTACGCGCCGCCGCGGTCGCGGTCCAGGACCACGCGGAGCGGCAGCAGCGGGTGGGCGACGCGCTGCTGGATGAGGACGAAGGCCGCGAGCAGGACGACGCCGGCGACGAGGAAGCCGAGCGTGGTGGGGTTGGTCCACGACGTCTGCGACGCGTGCGAGAAGCCGTACACCAACGAGAACAGGCCGGCCGAGGCGGTCACCGTGCCGGGGATGTCCAGGCGCGGCTTGTTGGCCTGGGCGATGTTGGTCAGCAGCGTGAACGCGCCGAACACGGCGACGCCGGCGAACGCGAGGTTCACGTAGAGGCACCAGCGCCAGGAGAGGTACTCGGTGAGCACGCCGCCGAGGAGCAGGCCGGCGGCGGCGCCGGAGCCGGCGATCGCGCCGAAGATGCCGAAGGCCTTGTTGCGCTCGGCGGGGTCGGTGAACGTCGTGGTCAGCAGCGACAGCGCGGCCGGGGCGAGCATCGCGCCGAAGACGCCCTGCGCGGCGCGGGCCGCGACGAGCATCCCGAAGGACTGCGCGGCGCCGCCGGCCGCGGACGCGACGGCGAAGCCGGCGAGGCCGGCGATGAAGACCCACTTGCGGCCGAAGAGGTCGCCGATGCGGCCGCCGAGGAGCAGGAGCGAGCCGAACGCGAGCGCGTAGGCGGTGACGATCCACTGACGGCTCTCGTCGGAGAAGCCGAGGTCCTTCTGGGCGCTGGGTAGCGCGATGTTCACGATCGTCGCGTCGAGCACGACCATCAGCTGGGCGAGCCCGAGGACCGCGAGGATCAGCCAACGCCGCGAGTGGTGGGCGTCGTGGTGTTCGGTGGGAGTCATGGCAGATGGGGAGAGGGGTCGGATGAAGAGGAAGTGGAGGAGTCTCCTCCGTTCTATCGACAGCCTAGCACACAAATGGAGCTATCTCCTCCGCTTTTGGTACGCTCGTCCGTGATGGTGAGCACACACCCGCCGGATCGCCCGCTGCGCAAGGACGCGGAGCGCAACCGCCAGCGCATCCTGGCGGCGGCCGGCGAGCTGTTCGCCGAGGTCGGCCTGGGCGCGACGCTCGACGCCGTCGCCGAGCGCGCGGGCGTCGGGGTCGGGACCGTCTACCGCCGCTTCCCCGACAAGGAGACGCTGATCGACGCGCTGTTCGAGGAGCGCATCGACGCCGTCGTCGCGATCGCCCGCGAGTGCGGCGAGATGGCCGACTCGTGGGCCGCCCTGACCTGCTTCTTCGACCAGGCCGTCAGCCTGCACGGCCACGACCGCGCGCTGAAGGAGATCGTGTTCTCCAACGCCCACGGCCAGCAGCGCGTCGCCTCCGCACGCGACCGGATCAAGCCGCTGGTCGGCGGGCTCGTCGCGCGCGCCAAGGCCGACGGCCAGCTGCGCCCGGACTTCGACGTCACCGACACGCCGGTGATCCAGCTGATGCTCACCGCGGTCATCGAGTACGCCGGCGACCTCGCGCCCGACGTCTGGCGCCGGTATCTCGCGCTGATCCTCGACGGACTGCGCGCCGACGCCGCGCGCACGCCGCTGGCGCCCCGCGCGCTGACCGACGACGAGCTGGATCGCGTCATGTCGCAGGGCCTGCGCCCGCCTGGGCGGTAGCCGGAGCGCGTCGGTGGGCATACCCGCCGCCATGGATGGCGCCACCGTGGACTTCGCGCTGACCCGCTTCGAGGCGGTCGACGGCGCGCGCCTGGAGGTCGAGGGGACGTGGTCGGGCGTTCGCGGGGTCCGCTTCGTCCGGCCGGCGCTGGTCGTCCACGACCGCGCGACCGGCGGCGAGAAGACGCTGCTCGCCGACCTCGAGCACAAGCCGTGGCCGGCGCAGGAGGGCGAGCCGTGGGTCGCCGCGTTCCCGTGGAAGGACGGCGACGAGCCCGACGTGGCGCGCACCGAGCTGGCCGTCGCGCCGAGCATCGTGGTGCCGCTGGTCCGGACGGCCGACGCCGTCGCGGTCGACCGCGACCCGGTCGACGCGCTGCGCGCCGAGCTGACCGACGCGACCGAGCGCGCGCGGCGCCTCGAGGCCGAGGTCGCGTTCCTGCGCCGCGAGCGCGAGGAGGCCGCGGAGGCGCGCCGCGCGGCCCCGCCGCCGCCCAAGCCCGACCGCGAGGCGGTCCGAGGCGAGCTGCGCCAGCGCGACGAGGCGCTGGCCGCCCGCGACGCGGCCGTGGCCGTCCGCGACGCCGCGCTCGCCGAGCGCGACCACGTCCTTCAAGAACGCGACGCCCTGCGGCGCGAGCTGCGCGAGCGCGACCAGATCGCCGACGGCCCGGCGCGCCGCCGCGAGCAGGCGCTCCAGGAGCGCGACGCCGCGCGCCGCGAGCTGAGTGACGCCGAGGAGCGCGCCGCGGAGCGCGAGCGCCTCCGGGGGCAGGAGCGCGTCGACACGCTGCGCGACGCGCTCGGCGCCGCCGAGGAGGAGCGCGACCGCGCGCTGGCCGAGCCCGCCGGCGTCGCTGCCCCGCCGGTCCGCGTCGCGCGCGAGCACGGCACCGAGTCCTCGCACGCCGACTGGGCGGCGCGCACCGCGGCGATCCTCGCGGTCCTCGTCCTGCTCGTCCTGGCGATCACGTTCCTGAAGGCGATCGCCTGAGCCTGACCCGGTGTCCCGCCCCTACGGCGTCAAGACCGCCACGATCAGCCGCGAGAGCTCGTCGTGCAGCGCGGTCGGCGGGACGTCCTCGGCGATCGAGCCCGACAGGATGAAGGACTGCGTCACGAGCAGGAGCGCCTGGGCCATGACGCGCACGTCGCCGGGGCGGATCGAGCCGTCGGCCTGGCCGTCGGCGATCTCCTGCGTGAGCAGGCCGACCGCGGCGCGCTGCGTCTCGCCCATCCGGCCCAGCACGTAGGGCAGCAGCAGCTCGGGCTCGGCCTCGATGATCTTGGACATCAACGGGCTGGACCGGAACGCCTCGACCGACGCCATGATGTGGCCGCTGACGCGCTCGCGGCCGTTGCTGCCGCTGAGGTCCTGGGCGACCTCCGCCATCGCTGCGCCGAACTCGCGCGTCATCAGGTCGCGCAGGACGGCGTCGACGTCGGGGTAGCGCCGGTAGACGGTCATGCGGCTCACGCTCGCGCGGCGGGCGACGTCGGTGAGCGTGGTGCGCCGGATCCCGAAGTCCAGGACGGAGGCGCGGGTCGCGTCGAGGATGGCCTCGGTCGTGGCGTCGGTCACGCTGCGGAAGCTTGACCACTTCTCGCCAGCAACGCGTCCACGACTGGACGAGCCTGGACGCGCGCCGCGTCCACGAGGCCGATGCGGGTGCGGCGGTCCAGGACGTCGTCGGCGTCCAACGCGCCTTCGCACTCGACGGCGTAGAGCGCTTCGACCGCCAGGACGTCGAGGCCGGGGAGCATCGGCGCGAGCAGGTCGGGATCGCCGCCGGCGAGCGCGAGGACGTCCGGGGCCAGCGTGCCGTGACGGTCGACGAGGCGCCGCGGCGCGGCGACGGCGGCCAGCGCGTCGCGAGGCGCGGCGCCGACGAGCGGGAGGTCCTTGGTCCGGCAGGCACCCGCGGCTCCGGCCAGCCCGCCGGCGTCGACCGCGGCGTCGACGGCGTCCTGCGCCATCTGCCGGTAGGTCGTCAGCTTGCCGCCGACGACGCTGACCAGCCCGCCGCCGGAGCGGATCACGGCGTGCTTGCGCGAGAGGTCGGCGGTCTTGGCCTCACTGCTCTCGACCAGCGGGCGCAGCCCGGCGTAGGTGCCGACGACGTCGTCGCGCGTGAGCGGTCGCGCCAGCGTGGCGTTGAGCGTGGCGAGCAGGAAGTCGACGTCGGCCTCGGGCGCGGCCGGGACGTCGGGGATCGGCCCGGGCGCGGGCTCGTCGGTGAGGCCGACGTACGCCACGCCGGTGCGCTGAGCGATCGCGAAGACCCAGCGGTTGCGCTCGCCCGGGACGGGGACGGTGAGCTGGCCGGCGAGGCCGCCGAGGCGGTCCAGCGGCACGACGAGGTGGGTGCCGCGCGACGGGCGCAGCCTGATGTCGTCGATCAGCTCGCCGGCCCAGACGCCGGTCGCGTTGATCACCGCGCGGGCCCGGACGTCGAAGGTCGCGCCGCTGAGCTCGTCGCGTAGTTGCGCGCCGTCGCCCGCGACCTGCGTCGCGGCGACGCGGGTCAGGATGCTCGCGCCGTGGGCGGCGGCGGTGCGCGCGAGGCCGACGACGAGGCGCGCGTCGTCCTCGAGCTGGGCGTCGTGGGAGATCAGCGCGCCGCGCAGCCCGGCGCGGTCCACGCCGGGGGCGATGCGCAGGAGCTCGTCCGCGCTCGCGCGCCGGGCGCGCGGGAGCTCGCGCGCCGACGTGCCGGCGGCGCGGCGCAGGCCGTCGCCGAGCGCGAGGCCGCCGCGCAGCTCGCGCTCGGCCTTGGCGCTGACCTGCGGCGTGAACGGGACCGCCTGGACGATCGGGTGGACGAGGTGCGGCGCGGTCCTGGTGAGCAGGACGTGGCGCTCGCGCGCCGACTCCATGGCGATGCCGAACGCGCCTTGGGCGAGGTACCGCAGGCCGCCGTGGACGAGCTTGCTCGACCAGCGGCTCGTGCCCCAGGCGAGGTCGCGGCGCTCCACGAGCGCGGTGCGCAGCCCGCGCGACGCGGCGTCGAGGGCGACGCCGGCGCCGGTCACGCCGCCGCCGATCACGAGGACGTCGAGGGGGCGCGGGTCGGCCTGGAGGGCTTCGAGGTCGGCCTCGCGGCGGGCGGCGTTGAGGGCGTGGTGTGACATCTAGTCAGAGAATGTAACATCGTCTCAGCCCATGAGCCATCTTCTTGGTGATTTCGATCCCGCCGCCCGCTGGGCCGCACCTGACGCCGACCCGCTGATCGGCGACGACCTGCGCGCGCTGCTCGCGCAGGCCTTCGCGATCGGCGAGGCGGAGCTGGGGGCCGGATCGCCCGCGGCGGTGGCGCTGGAGGTAGGGCCGAGCGCGCTCGACCCCGCGGCGCGGGCCGCCCTGGTCGCGGCGGTCGGGGGCGCGGCCGAGCAGGTTGATGAACAAGAGGCGGCGCGCGCCGCGCACGCCAACGGCATGTCCTACCTGGACCTGATCCGGCGCTCCGCCGCGCCGCCGGCGGCGCCGGACGCGGTCGTCGCGCCCGCCGACCACGACGAGGTCGGCGCCGTGCTGCGCGCGTGCGCCGCGCACGGCGTGGCCGTCGTGCCGTTCGGCGGCGGGACGAGCGTCGTGGGCGGGGTCGCTCCGCGCCGCGGCGCGTTCGACGCGGTCATCGCGCTGGACCTGCGGCGGCTCGGCTCGCTCGTCTCGGTGGACGACGTCTCCTGGACCGCGACGCTCCAGGCCGGCGTGACCGGCCCGCGCGCCGAGGCGCTGCTGGCCGAGCACGGGTTCACGCTCGGCCACGTCCCGCAGTCCTTCGAGCGCGCGACGATCGGCGGCTACGCCGCGACGCGCTCCTCCGGGCAGCTGTCGACCGGCTGGGGCCGGTTCGACGCCTTGGTCGAACATGTACGTGTTGCCACGCCGAGCGGCGACCTCGACCTCGGGCGCGCGCCCGGGAGCGCCGCCGGGCCCGACCTCAAGCAGCTGATCCTGGGCTCGGAGGGCGCGTTCGGCGTCGTGACCGAGGTCACCGTCCGCGTCCGGCCGATCCCGGAGGTGCGCCGGCACGAGGGCTGGCGCGTGGCCGACCTGGCGGCGGGCGTCGCGGTGTTGCGCACGCTCGCCCAGCGCGGGCCCAAGCCGGACCTGGCGCGGCTGAGCGACGAGGCCGAGACGGCGCTGGGCGTCGCCACCGGCGGCGGTCCGGCCGACGAGGCGGGCGGGTGCCTGCTGCTCGTGGGCTGGGAGGGCTACGCCGACGACGTCGCGCGGCGTGCCGAGGCGGCGACCGTGATCCTCCGGGCCGCGGGCGCCGACCCGCTGGGCGCCGAGGCCGCGGCGTCGTGGGAGCACGGGCGCTTCCGCGCGCCGCGCCTGCGCGACGAGCTGCTCGGCGCCGGCCTGCTGATCGAGACGCTGGAGACCGCGACGTCATGGCGCGACCTGGTGGCCTTGCACGACCACGTCGGCGACGTCCTGCGCGCGGCGCTCGACGGCGCGACGCCGGTCGTCGCCTGTCACGTCTCGCACCTCTACGCCGCGGGCGCGTCGCTGTACTTCACGGTGCTCGCGCGCCGCGACGGCGACGATCCCGTCGGCCAGTGGTCGCGCGCCAAGGCGGCGGTCATGGACGCGCTGGCCGCGGCGGGCGCGACGCTCACGCACCACCACGCCGTCGGCGCCGACCACGCGCCGTGGCTGGCCGCCGAGGACGGCGAGCTCGGCGTCGAGATCCTGCGCGCGGTCAAGGCGCGGCTGGATCCGGCCGGGGTGCTGAACCCCGGCAAGCTGTTGCCGCCGACCACGTAGAACCGCCCCGGCGCGGGCGCCGGGGCGGTTGGATGCTACGGAGGGGAGAGGGGTCTGCGCGAGCTAGCTCGCGTCGTCCTGCGGGTCGTCCGTCGGGGTGTCGCCGGCCAGCAGCCGGTAGAGCCCGCGGCGGGCGTCCTCGAGGATCGCCTTGGCCTCGGCGAGCTGCTCCTTGGTGCCGGTCTGAGCGACCTGCATCGCGGCGATCGCCAGCGCCTGAGCGCTGTGACGGAGATCGTGCAGCTCGTCGGAGGCGCCCTCGCCGACCGTCTCCCACGGCGTGCCGAAGCGCTCGCGGTTGGCCTCGACGTGGGCGGTGCCCTCGTCGGTCAACGTGAACGACTTGCGACCGTCGTGCTCGGCGGCCTGGACGAGGCCCTCGTCCTCCAGCTGCGACAGCGCGGGGTAGACCGAGCCGGGGCTCGGGCGCCAGACGCCGCCGCTGCGCTCCTCGATCTCCTGCATCAGGCCGTAGCCGTTGCGCGGCTCCTCGGCGAGGAGCAGGAGGATCGCTGAGCGGATGTCACCGCGCCGGGCACGTCGCCCGCCGCGGCCACCGCGATGGTGCGGTCCGCCGGCCGGGCCGCCGAAGCCGCCGGGGACACCGCCCCGCCCGCCCGGACCGAAGCCGCGACCGCGGCCCATCATCGCGAGGAACTCCGGGAGGAACGCGCGGCTGTCGCCCCCCTCTCCCTTGTGGTGGCAGCGCCCGTGTGGCGCTGCGTAAGAGGCACCGGTCATGTGGTGCTCCTTTCGTGGTTGATCTATCGAACGAACATCACGATATATCGAGAACGTTCGATTGTCAAGCACGCCGCGACGCCGCCGGGACCCGATCGGGTCCCGGCGGCTGGTCCCACGGCTGTCGAGCGCCCCCGGCGCCCGCGGTCAGCCCTGGATGTCGCGGTAGGTCAGGACGACGCGCCCGAGCACGACGACGTCGCCGTCGGCCAGCGTGGCCTCGGTCACGCGGCGCCCGTTGACGAACGTGCCGTTGGCGCTGCGGTCGTCCAGGATCCGCGCGCCACCGACGCGCACGTGGACGAGGGCGTGACGCCGCGACACGCTCTGGTCCTCCAGTTGGAAGTCCGCCGCGAACCCGCGGCCGAGGTGCGTCGTCCCGTCCTGGAGTGGGAACAGGAGCGCCTCGTCGCCGTCGTCGAGCTCGAGGTACCGGCCCGGGTCGGGCGAGGACGTGGCGGGGACCGCGGCGCTGCGGTCGCGGAAGGTGACGCGAGGGAGGGCGTCGAGGACGGCGGTGCGGGAGTCTTCGACGATCGTGGGGAGCGAAGTCGAGGGGCTCATGACGGAAGTTGAGCGCGCGAACCTGAGCGCCAGCTCAAGACCCGATGAGAAGTCCCGAGGAACACGGAGCGCATCGAAACCCGGTGCGCCGGGAAGGGCGTTAGCCTTGCATTCCCGGATGTCCTCTGCGAGACCCCTCACCACGCCCGACGGCCGCCTGGCCCTCCGCCTCCTCGAAGAGGCCGGCGACGACGGCCTCACCGTCGCCGACATGCGCCGCGAGGGTCTGCAGATGCCGGCTCAGGCGCTGTACGAGGTCGAGCTCGCGGGCCACTCGCTCGAGCGCAAGGCGGGCCGCACGCGCCTGCGCCCGGCCGACGCCCCGCCGCCCAAGCCGTTCGAGATGCCGCCCAAGGTGCGTCTCGTCCCGCGCAGCTGAGCGGCACGCCGGCATACCACATCAACAAACGCCCCGGCCGGGGGATGAACGAGGGTGTGACCGGCCCGACCAGACCTGCGCAAGGGTGGGCGGCGGCGCCGCGCCGCGTTTGGGTCGAAGTGCCCGCTCGGAGGGCGACCGCTTTTAGAGATCCCACCAATGCAACGACGCCCCCGGTGGAACTCTGTGCCAGTGGCCGCGGAGCCCGCCGAGGGCGTCGTGAAGAACTTCGGAAGTGTGGCGCGTTGCCGCTCTACTAGGAGGCGCGGCGCGTGCGCTTCATCGGCGTGCGCTTCTTCGTCGATTCGGGGATCTGGTTGCTCAGCGGCACGGACTCGAAGCCGAGCAGGACGACGCCGGCGTCGATCGCGCCGTCGTCGCCGGCCTTGGCGATCCGCTTCGCGGAGTCCGCCTCGATCTTGTCGACGCGGTCCAGGAACTTCGCGGCCTCGGCCGTGATGGCGGCCCAGCCCTTGTCGTCCACGCGCGCGGTCTTGCGCTCGATGACGGCGTCCGTGCGGTCGAACCCGCCGGCCGCGGCCGACGCGTTGGTGTAGTCCTCGAGCATCTTGAGCTGGGACCCGACGGCCGCCTGCTTCGCGACGGGCGAAGCCTTCGACCAGTTCTCCTGTGTGACCTTCGGGCGAGCCTTGGCCTTGTAGTGGTGCTCGACGGCTCCGCGGACGCGGGTCTCGTCGACGAGCTCGATGAGCCCGAGCTTGTGCAAGGTGCGCACGTGATAGGCGGTGGCGCCGAGCGTCGTCCCGAGCCATTGCGACAGCTCGTTGGGGCTCGCCTTCCGCTCCTGCAGCATGGCCATGATCCGGACCCGCACAGGATGGCTCATGGCCTTCACGTAGCGGGGATCATCAATGGCGGTGATGGGCTTCACAGTCCGTCCAGGGGTAGTGACTTCAAAAGGCGGTGGACGCGAACCTTAGCTGGCCGAGCAGTCGACTAGGGCAATTTCTGTTCAGGTTCGCCCCCATGAATTGTGCAAAGGCGCTCAAGGGTGGTCAATCCTCCAACCGAGGGACCCACGCACGCGCCACGATCGATGATCGAACCTGAGCGCTAAAGCTGGGCGCCCGCGACGCGCCGCAGGTCCGCCGCGATGGCGGCGAGGTAGGGCGCCGGGACGACCTCGGCGGGCGCGACCTCGGTCGCGCGCTCGGCCGTGCCGTCCCACTCGCGCCCCGCGACCCGGACGCCGTTCCCGTCGCCGTCGGCGAGCGCGGCGGCGAGCGCGGCGAAGCCGGCGTGGTCGACGAGCACCAGGCCCGCCACCTCGACGCGGTCGAAGCTCGTCCACTCGGCCAGCGGCCGCTCGTCGCGCACGGCGAAGACGTGCTGCAGCTCACGGTTGACGATGCCCGAGCGCTCCGGGTCGGCCACGCGGTGCACCCCCAGGGACGCCAGGTCGTCGAACGCGTAGGCCGCGCCGAGCTCCTCCTCCGCCTCGCGGATCCCGTCCTGGATCGCCTCGCCGGCCAGCAGGTGACCCGCGGCCGACGCGTCGAGGTAGCCGGGCCACGACGCCTTGTCGGCGGCCCTGCGCTGGAGCAACACGCCGTCGCCCCGGACGACCCACAGGTGGAAGGCCAGGTGCCAGTCGCCGTCGCGATGCACGTCGCCGCGCCGCTTGGTGCCGAGGTGCCAGCCGCGCTCGTCGAAGACGTCGAGGATCTCGTCCTCCATGGACGGGCACAGTACCGGGCGAGCGGCGACGTGCCAGCTCGCCCCAGTCAGCCGGAGGGCGAGATGTTCTGGTTGACGCGGAACAGGTTGGCCGGGTCGTACTGCGCCTTGGCGGTCTCCAGCCGCTCGTAGTTGACGTCGTAGACGTCGTGGATGCGCCGCGCGCCCTCGTCGGCCATCAGGAAGTTCACGTAGGCGCCGCCGCCGCGGGCCGCGTAGGGGTGCAGCGCCTCCTGGTAGCCGATCGCCCACTCGCGGATCGCCTGCGCGTTGGCCGGGTCCGGGTCGACGCCGGCGAAGACCGCCGCCCAGCGCGTCTTGCGGTAGGCGAACGCGGTGTCGCGCGGGTTGACGCGGTGGACCGCCCCGTCGATCGGATAGAGGTGCATCGTCGAGTGCAGCGTCGGCAGCGCCGCGCCCCACTCGGCGTGCAGCGCGATGGCCTCGTCGCTGAGCTCGTCGACGAAGTCCGCCCGCCAGTACCACTGCAGGCCGGGCGCGTAGAAGGCGTCGAACGCGGCCTGCAGCGCCGGGAACGGGACCGGTCCCACGCCGTCCAGCGCAGGTGGGGCGAAGGCGCGGGCGGGCGCGAGCGCGGCGTCGGCGCCGTCCACGTCGCCGGTCCAGCACCACACCATCCCGCACATCGTCATGCCGTGCAGCTCGGCCGGGAACGACGGGTCGGGCGGCACCGCCAGGAACGCGAAGAAGCCGTTGAGCTCCTCCGGCGCGTCACGGATGAACCCGTCGTAGAAGCGCAGGACGTCGGCGGCGCGGTCGACGTGCCACAGCATCGGGCCGGCGACGACGGTGTGCACCGGCTGGCTGCGGAACGCGAACGAGGTGACGACGCCGAAGTTCCCACCGCCCCCGCGCAGCGCCCAGAACAGGTCGCCGTGCTCGTCCTCGGCGGCGTGCACGAGATGGCCGTCGGCCAGGACCACGTCGGCGGAGACGAGGTTGTCGATCGTCAGGCCGTAGCGGCGGCTCAGGTGCCCGATGCCGCCGCCGAGCGTGAGCCCGCCGACGCCGGTCGTCGAGATGATCCCGGACGGGACCGCGCGGCCGAACGCGTGCGTCGCGTGGTCGACGTCGCCCCAGCGGCAGCCGCCGTCGACGTGCACGACCTCGGTGTCGGGGTCGAAGCGGATGCCCCGCATCGCCGACAGGTCGCACACGAGGCCGTCGTCGACGCTGCCCAACCCCGCGCCGTTGTGGCCGCCGCCGCGGATCGCGAGCGGCAGCCCGGCCTCGCGGGCGTAGTCGACGGCGGCGATGACGTCGGCCACGTCGGCGCAGCGGGCGATCATCGCCGGCCGCTTGTCGATCATGGCGTTGTAGAGCGTGCGGGCCTGGTCATAGCCCTCGGCGCCGGGCGCGACGAGGCTGCCGCGGAAGTCGACCGGGCCGGCGAGCGGCTGCTGCAGGGTGGTCATGCGAGACCTCCAAGATGGGGTGGGGCGCCTACGCCTCCTCCGCCATCGCCAGCAGGTCCTCGCGACGGATCCGGCCGGCGAGCTCGGGGTGCTCGGCGCGCAGATGGGCCTCGATCGCATCGGCGGCCAGCTCAGCGGTCGCACCGCGACCGGTGAAGCCGCATACGCAGCGGATCGCCTTCGCCATGTCGGTCGCCGTCGTCGATCGCTTCTGTCGTGGGCGCGAAGGTACGCGCGCGAGGTTGACGGCACATGGGATCCTCCTTGCAGCGACCTTGGTGCGCAAGCCCGTCATCCGCCTGCAGCTCTGCGGCCGACTCGCCGTCGAGGTCGACGGCCGCGATGTCACCGCCGCGCTCGGCGGCGGCCGCAACCGCGTGCTGATCGCGTGGCTGGCGGCGCACCGCCATCGCGGTGCCGCGCGCGAGGAGCTGGTCGAGGCGCTGTGGCCGTGGGGCGCGCCGGCGGCCGCGGACGCGTCGCTGTCGGCGTTGTTGTCGCGGTTGCGCCGCGTGCTCGGCCCGGAGGTGCTGCCCGCCAGGGGCGAGGTGCGCCTGCTGGCGGGGCCGGAGGCGTGGGTCGACCTGGAGGCGCTCGACGACGCGGTGCACCGGGCGGAGTCGGCGGTCGCGCTGCGGCGGTGGGACGACGTGTGGGGCCCGGCGATGGTCGCGATCGCGATCGCGCGCCGCGGGTTCCTGGTCGGCGAGGACGCGCCGTGGGTCCTGGAGCGGCGCGGGCTGCTGCAGGCCGCGCACGTGGCGGGGATGGAGAGCTACGTCGCGGCGGCGGTGCGTGCCGGCGGGTGCGAGCTGCCGGTGGCCGAGCGCGTCGCGCGGCGGCTGGTCGCCGTCGCCCCGTTCCGCGAGCGCGGGCACGAGCTGCTGATGGAGGCGCTGGTCGCCCGCGGCAACGTGGCCGAGGCGCTGCGCGCCTACGAGGCGCTGCGCGAGCTGCTGCGCGACGAGCTCGGCGCGGCGCCCAGCCCGGCGCTGCGGGCGCTCCAGCAGCAGCTGCTGCGCAGCGGGCAGCCGGTGTGACGGTTGCCGCGCGGCGGTAAGGACCGCGCCACGTCCGGACATGGGCGTGGTGTGCACGACCGACGGGGCCTCGAGCGGCTCTTCTCCGAACACGGCACCGCCGTGTTGGCCTATGCCTTGCGCCGGACCGATCCGGCGACCGCCGAGGAGGTCGTGGCTGTTGCCGCATCCGGGCGCGGCGCCGGGGCCGGCCGACCGCGCGGAGCTGCGCAGGCTCGCCGGGCTGATGGGGTCCGGGCGCTACCACCTCGATCCCGACGGGATCCGGACGCTGGCGCCCGACGTGTGGTTGATCCCCGGGCGCGGCTACGTCTGCCTCGTGCAGCGGACGGCGGCGGCAGCGGGGCTGGGCGGCGGCGCCGGCCGGCGCCCGGGGATCGGCGGCGGCTGCGTGACGGTGCGCAAGGCGCTGACCGACGGCATCGCGACCGGCGGACCCGACGGCTTCCTCGTCGCCGTCCCCGACGACGTCTCCGCCATCGAGGCCCGCTACCGCTGGCACGGCCCGTGGAAGCGGATCGCGGCGCCCGGCGGCCTCGCGCGGCTGCCCGGCCTGGGCTATCAGGTGCGCTTGGCGCGCTGATCGTCGCCGGCGGTCCAGAAGCGCCGGCGCACGCGCTGCGTGTGGGCGCTGATCGGGCGCTCGCCGATCTCCAGCGCGCGCCAGGTCGGGCAGTGGCGGTTGAGGAGCTCGAGGACGACGTCGGCGGCGACGAGGTCGCCCGGCGCGTCGGGGTCGGCGCCGTAGAGGTCCTCGATCGGCTCCAGCAGCCGCGCGCGGACGACGAGGTCGCCGCCTTCGGCGGTGACCGTGATCGAGCGGAGCGCCCAGCGGCGTGGATCCTCGGCCAGCTCGGTGAGCTCGGCCTGGAGCCGCACGGCCACCGTGGCGGTCGTGGGAACCGCCGCGACGTGCAGGGTGACGTCGAGGCAGAGCGTGAAGGGCAACGAACCTCCGGTCGGCTGGGCGCGGGACCCTAGCGAGCAACACCTCGAACATCGGAGCGCTGAACGACTCTGCGCACCTTTACTGCATTTAAGTGCTCACAAGCGGTGCATCCTGGTCACGGACGCGGCGCTCGCGCGTCCGCCGCTCGCCCTCCGGGAGCAGCAGGCTGCCGTGGCGGCGCAGCACGACGGCGATCCAGATCGCGCCGACGACGAACAGCGAGGCCGCCTCCAGCTGCGCCGCCGTCAGGCCCAGCGCGACGTCCTCGTTGCGGCGCAGGAACTCGACCAGGAAGCGCTCCGCGCCGGCGCCGACGAGGTACAGCGCGAACAGCACGCCCCGGCGCACCTTGTCGCGCAGCGACCAGAGCGCGAACGCGAGCAGGCCCATGGTGAGCGTCTCGTAGATCGGCGTCGGGTGGACGGTCTCGCCCGGCTTGGTCGGCACGGTGCCGTTCGGGTAGCCCATCGCCCACGGGCCGTCCCAGTCCTTGCCGTAGTCGCCGTCGCCCGAGACCTGGCAGCCGATCCGGCCGATCGCGTACCCGAGCGCGAGGCACGGCCCCGCCAGGTCGACGAGGTCGAGCGACAGGAAATCGCGCCGGTGGGCCCAGTACAGGACCGCGACGACGCCGCCGAGCAGCCCGCCGTACCAGATCAGCCCGGAGCCGCCGAAGATGTCGGAGACGCTGACGCTGTCGTGGTTCTGCAGCAGGTAGTACCCGCGCGCCCCGACCAGGCCGCCGATCAGCGCGACCGTCACCATCTCGTAGGCCCAGTCGACCGGCTTGCCGAGCTCCTTCAGCCGCCGTGCGGCCAGCAGCCCCCAGGCCGCGAAGTTGAGGGCGAAGAACAGGCCGAAGGTCTTGATCGACAGGCCGAGGACGTGGATCTCGGGCTTCACGGGCTGGATGCTAGGGACCGGAGGTCCGTATCGTGGCGGGCCGCCGTGCTCCGCCGCCTCCTCTCCCGCATCGCGGTCGACGTCACGCCCGCGCGTGAGTCGCGCGATCTCCGGCTGCTGCTCGGCGGGGAGCTGATCACGGGATTGGGGACGCAGGCCGCGCTGGTCGCGCTGCCCTACCAGCTGTACGTCGAGACCAAGTCGGCGTTCCTGACGGGCCTGCTCGGCGCGGTCGAGCTGGTGCCGTTGATGGCGATGGCCCTGCTCGGCGGCGCCCTGGCCGACCGGCACGACCGGCGGCGGCTGCTGCTCTTCGACCAGGTCGGGCTCGTGCTCGGGGCGTCGGCGCTGGCGGCCCTGGCCTACGCCGGGTCGCCGCCGATCGCCGCGTTGTACGTGTTGGGCGCGTGGATGGCGGGCTTCGGCGCGATCCAGAACGTGACCGCCGGGTCGATCGTCCCGAACCTCGTGGCGCCGGAGCTGCTGCGCCCGGCGCTGGCGTTGAACTACGGGTTGATGACGCTGACGGCCGTCATCGGGCCGGCGCTCGGCGGCCTGCTGATCGCGGCGCTGAGCCTCGGCGCGGCCTACACCGTCGACGCGCTGAGCTGCCTGGCGATCGTCGCCGCGGTCTGGACGATGGCGCCGCAGCCGCCGCGCGGCGTCGACCTCGAGGCGACCGAGCCCACGCGCATGCTGGCCTCGATCGCCGAGGGCCTGCGCTTCGTGCGCGGCAACCACGCGCTGATGGGCTCGTTCGCGATCGACCTGCTGGCGATGACGTTCGGGATGCCGCGCGCGCTGTTCGCGGTCCTGTCGGTCAGCGTGTACCACACGGGCGCGGGCGGGACGGGCTTGTTGTACGCCTCGGTCGCGGCCGGTGCGACCGTCGCGGCGCTGACGACGGGCTGGCTCGGCCACGCGCGCCGGCTCGGGCTGATCGTGATCTGGGCGGTCGTCGCCTGGGGCGTGGCGATCGCGCTCGCCGGCCTCGCGTCGTCGCTGTGGATCGCCGCCGCGCTCCTCGCGCTGGCCGGCGCGGCCGACAGCGTCAGCGCGGTCTGCCGCTCGTCGATCAACCAGGCGGTCACGCCCGACCACCTGCGCGGGCGGATGTCGTCGGTCTTCAGCCTGGTGGTGACGAGCGGCCCGCGGCTGGGGGACGTCGAGTCCGGCACGGTCGCGGCGGCGACGAGCCCACGGTTCTCGGTCGTCAGCGGCGGCCTGGCGTGCGTCGTCGGCGTGGTCGCGATCGTCCTCGCGTTCCCGGCGCTGGCCAAGTTCGACGCCGAGCGCGACATGGCCCATGCGGAGCCCGCGCCGGCGTAGAGTTCCAGCGCGCGGAGCGGCGAAGACCGCCCGTGCCGATGACGGAGCTGTTCACCAAGGTCGCCGACCGGCGTCATGCGGTCGCCCGCCGCGAGCTTGGCGTCTTCGTCTACTTCCTGATCCTCGTCGCCACGCGCGCTGCGCCGCCAGCGGATCCCCGACGACGAGCTGGCCTCCGAGGCGCGCCAGCAGTCGATCGGGTCGCTGCGCCAGGTGCGCTTCGCCGTGCTGGAGAGCAGCGGGAAGGTCAGCTTCGTCACCAGGTAGTGGCCTCGCTATGGTCGAGCGATGGCGAAGACCTTGTACACGGCAGAGGCGCAGGTCACCGGCGGACGGGCCGACGGCCATGGCAAGACGAGCGACGGCGCGCTGGAGGTCGACCTCCGGCTGCCCGCTGAGATGGGCGGCCAGGGCGGCGGGACCAACCCCGAGCAGCTGTTCGCGGTCGGCTTCGCGGCGTGCTTCGAGGGCGCGCTGGGCGCCGTGGCGCGGCGTGCGAAGGCCGAGGCCGGCGACGTTTCGATCGCCGCGAAGGTGTCGCTGCACCCCAACGAGAGCAAGGGCTTCGACCTGTCGGTGCAGCTCGACGTGACGCTCCCGTCGGTCGACGACGCCCAGGCCGCCGAGCTCGTCAAGGCCGCCCACCAGGTCTGCCCGTACTCCAACGCGACCCGGGGCAACATCCCCGTCACGCTGACGGCCAATGGACAGCCGGTCGACTGACCCCAACTGCGTCGGCGGCGTCTGCGGCGCGGACGTGCCGCCGGTCGTCGGCTCGGTGCTCACGGGCGTCGGGTTGACGGTCGCGCAGGCCGCCGCCGCGCTCGAGCGCGGCGAGCCGTTGGCGCTGACCGACGTGCAGCGCCGGATCGTCGAAGCGCACGCGCTGAGCCGGTAAGCCCGGACGGCGCCGGCGCGGCGACGCCGCAGCCACGTCGCGTGGCTCGCCGCAGCCGATCGTGCGGCGGTCCACGGCATGGTCGGGCGCGGGCGCGACCGATGCTGGAGGGGATGGCCTCATCCCGTTGTCTCCACGTCGTGGTCGCGGGCGGCGGGGCGGCGGCGACGGAAGCCGTCTTCGTCCTCCGCGAGCACGGCGGCGCTCAGGTGAGCGTCACGATCGTCGCGCCGGAGCCGGTCGCCGAGCCGCGCGCGCTGCCCGTCGCCGCGTCGTTCACCGCGGGCCACCGCGCGCACCGCCCGCTCCCCGAGCTCGCCCGCGACCTCGGCGCCGGCCTGGTCGGCGGCCGCGTCGTCGCGGTCGACGACCGCCGCCACCGCGTCCACCTCGACGGCGGCCGCGCGCTCGCCTACGACGCGCTGGTCCTGGCGGTCGGCGCCGCGCCGCGCCACACGATCGACCGCGCGCTGACGCTCTTCGGCGAAGCCGGTCGCGTCGCGGTCGACCGCGTCCTCGCCGAGCAGGCGCCGATCATCGACTTCGTCGTCCCCTCGGGCGTCACTCGCACGCTGTCGCTCTACGAGCTGGCCGTCCACGTGGCCGAGGACGCCCGTGCGCGCGAGCACGACGTCGCGCTGCGCGTCATCTCGCCCGAGCGCGTGCCCGCCGAGGCGTTCGGCGCTCGCGCCCAGAGCGCGGTCGCCGAGCTGCTCGACGACTGCGGCGTCGCGTTCGAGGGCGCGTCGTCGGTCTTCGAGGGTCTCGACGGCCTGCTGCGCGTCAACGACGCCGCGACGATCCTGCCCGGCGCCCGGACCGTCGCGCTGCCGGTCCTCGACGGCCCGTCGCTGCCCGGCGTGCCCGCGACGGCCGAAGGCTTCGTCCCGGTCGACGAGCACGGCGCGGTCGTCGGGATGACCAACGTCTTCGCGGCCGGCGACGCGACCGCCTGCCCGCTCAAGCACGTCGACGTCGCCTGCGCGCAGGCCGCCGCGGTCGCCGACGTGCTCGCGCAGCGCGCCGGCGTCGCCGTCACGCCCGCGCCGTGGTCGCCGGCGATCCGCGAGCACCTGCTCGTCGACCACGGCGTCGGCGATCTCACGCTCGCCACCGGCCGCGCCGCCGACGCCGTCGCGACCCTCCGCGCGCGCTAGTCCCGCGGCAGCCGCGCCACCGCCGCGGCCAGCTTCGGCGCCGCGTCGCGCACGAGCGGGCCGTGGCCGAAGCCGACGATGCTCGGCTCCAGCTCGGCGATGCGGCGCATCGAGCGCCGGTTCTGGGCCCGGTCGACCGTGAACGGGCCGGGCGGCTGGCGCAGCCCGGGCACGGTGGTGAGCAGGTGCATGTTGAAGTACACGTCGCCGGCGATCAGCAGGCGGTCGGCCTCGCGCCAGTACGCGACGTGGCCCGGCGAGTGGCCGGGGACGTCGAGCACGACGAAGCCGGGGCCGACGACGTCGCCCTCGCGCAGCTCGCGCGCGACCGGCGACGGCGGGAAGGCCGACAGCCGGCGCGCCACGCCCTTCAGCGGCCCCGGCGTCTGGGGCGGCAGCTCGCCGCCGCCGGCCCGCACGTCGGCGGCGTCGACCGCCCCGACCGCCAGCCCGTCGAGCCCCAGCTCCCGGATGACCCGCGCCGAGCCGCCCGCGTGGTCGAGGTGCGCGTGGGTCAGCGCGTGCGCCGTCACGCCGCGCTCGCGGGCAGCCGCGACCGCGCGGCCGCCCTGCAGCTGGTAGCCCGCGTCGACCAGGACATCGCCCAGGATGTAGGCGTTGACGGTGTCGCGTGGGCTCAGCGGGACGTGCCAGACGTCGTCGGCGATCTGTCGCATGGCCGCGCATTCCATCATGGCGCGGCCGCTCCGCAACCGTCACCATGCTCCGATCATGTCCGACGACGACTTCGCGCGCCTCGGCGCCGAGCGCATCCAGCGCCTTGCGGTGATCGCGCGCGAGCTCGTCAGCGAGCTGCGCACCGACGAGGTCCTCGACCACCTGCTCGCGACCGCGCGCGAGCTGACCGGCGCCCGCTACGCCGCGCTCGGCGTCCTCGACGAGCAGCGCACCGCGCTCGCGCGCTTCGTCACGTCCGGCGTCGACGACGACACCCGCCGCCTGATCGGCGACCCGCCGCGCGGCCGCGGCGTGCTCGGGCTGCTCATCGAGGACCCCGAGCCGCTGCGCCTGCACGACGTCGCCTCCCATCCGCGCTCGTTCGGCGTGCCGACGGGCCACCCGCCGGTGTCGACGTTCCTCGGCGTCCCGCTGGTCGTGCGCGGGAAGGCGTGGGGCAACCTGTACCTCACCAACAAGGCCGGCGGCGCGGACTTCACCGACCGCGACGAGGAGACCGCGGTCATCCTCGCGCGCTGGGCGGCGATCGCGATCGAGAACGCGCGGCTGTACGAGACGCTCGACGCCGAGCACGAGGAGCTGGCGCGGTCGGTCGCGAGCCTGCGCGCGATGACCGAGATCTCGACCGCGCTGGGCGCCGAGACCGAGCTCGCCCCGATCCTCGACCTGATCGTCAAGCGCGCGCGGGCGCTGGTGGCGGCGCGCGGCGTCCTGGTCCTGCTGCGCGACCCCGGCGGCGAGGACGACCAGCTCTGGGTCGCCGCGGCGGCGGGCGCGATCGTCCCCGCCGCGCAGCGCCTGGCGATCTCCGGGACGCGCGTCGGCGAGGTGTTCCGCGACGGCGTTCCGCTGCGCGTCGACGACGTCGCCGCCGACCTCGCCCTCGACGTCGCGGCGCTCGGCGCGCCCGACGCCGCGACCGCGCTGCTGGTCCCGATGGCCTACCGCCGCCGCGTCGTCGGCGTGCTCGTCGCGCTGGACCGGCGCGGTGGCACGGCCGCGTTCCGCGCACGCGACGAGGAGCTGCTGCGCGCGTTCGCGGCCAGCGCGGCGACCGCCGTCGTCACGGCGCAGTCGGTCGAGGTCGACCGCCTGCGCGTCGCCGTCGGCGCCGCCGACGCCGAGCGCGCCCGCTGGGCCCGCGAGCTGCACGACGAGACGCTGCAGACGCTCGGCGGCCTCCACGTGCTGCTCGCCGGCGCGGCCCACGGTGGCGACGGCGACCAGGTCCGCGCCGCCGTCCGGATCGCGGCGGAGCGCGTCGCGGACGAGATCGCGGCCCTGCGCGCGCTGATCGCCGAGCTGCGTCCCGCCGCGCTCGACGAGCTCGGCCTCGGCCCGGCGCTGACGAGCCTCGTGCGCCGCGTGGCCGGTGGCGAGGGCCTGACCGCGATCGCCGACGTCGAGCTCGACACCAACGGCACGCGCCTGTCGCCGGACCTCGAGACGGCCGTGTACCGCGTCGCCCAAGAGGCGCTCACCAACGTCGCCAAGCACGCCCGTGCCGACCGCGTCGAGCTGCACGTGACCAAGGACGACGACGCGGTCGCGCTGAGCGTCGTCGACGACGGCGGCGGCTTCGACGTCGCTGCCGCCGCCGTCGCCGAGACCGCGGCGCCCGGCTTCGGCCTGGCCGGGATGCGCGAGCGGGTGATGCTCGCCGGCGGCGGGCTGACGATCGACAGCGCGTCCGACGGGACGACGGTCAGCGCGTGGTTCCCGGTCGGCGGCGGGGGCGGCGCGGGCGCGGGCGGTCAGCCGGCCGCGCCGTCGGCGACGTCGTCCAGCAGGCCGCGCTCCAGCGCGTAGCGCACCAGCTCGGGCCGGCGCGAGCGCCCGATCTTCTGCTGGACGTGCGCGCGCCTCGCCTCGATCGTGCGCACCGACAGGTGCATGAGCCTGCCGACCTCGGCGTTCGTGTGGCCCAGCGCGACCAGCCGCAGGACCTCGAGCTCGCGCTCGGTCAGGTCGTCGGGCGGCGCGTCGGGATCCGGCCCCGGCGTCGTGGCGGCCAGCGCCGCGCCGAGCCGCGGGTTCAGATAGGACTCGCCGTCGGCGGCGTGCCGGATGGCCGAGACCAGCTCGGCGTGCGCCGCCTCCTTGAGCACGTAGGCGGTGGCGCCGGTGCTCAGCGCGCGGCGCGCGTACTCCGGGTCGTCCTCCATGGTCAAGACCACCACCTTGGTCGTCGGCGCGTCGCGCGCCAGCACCGGCAGCGCGTCGAGCGAGGACCGGTCGCCGGCGCCGTGTGGCATCCCGAGGTCGAGCACGAGCACGGCCGGCCGCATCGCGACCGTGAGCCGCTCGGCCTCCTCGACCGTGCCGGCCTCGGCGACCACCTCGAAGTCGGCCTGGGCGTCGAGCACCAGGCGCAGGCCGGTGCGCACGACGGCGTGGTCGTCGGCCAGGACGATGGCGATCGGCCCCTCCACGGCGCAGAGCATCGCAGACCGCCTGCGGTCCGACCGCACGCGGCGCGCGCGGAGCGCCGCGGCACGATCTGCGGCGCCCTACGGCAGACGCGCGCGCCCGCGCGACCCACGCTGGTCCGATGGCCCCTCCCCTCAACGTCGTCGTGGTCGGCGGCGGCCCCGCGGCGCTCGCCACGCTCCAGGCGCTGCGCGACTACGCCGGCGGCTGCGTGCAGCTCACGGTCGTCGCCCCCGAGAACGACACCGACGCCGTCCGCGCCCGCGCACGGGCGCTGCGCGCCGACCTCTTCGGCGGACGCGTCGGCGCGGTCGACGCCGGCCACCACGAGGTGTCCCTCCTCGACGGCCGCCGCGTCGCCTACGACGCGCTCGTCGTCGCGGTCGGCGCCCGCGCCCGTGTCGCCTACACCCGCGCCAGGACCTTCTTCGGCCAGGCCGGCACCGTCGCGCTCGACCGCCTGCTCGCCGACCTGCACGACGGCCACACGCGGTCGCTGGCGTTCGTCGTCCCGCCCGGCGTGGCGTGGTCGGTGCCGCTCTACGAGCTCGCGATCCAGGCCGGGACCGAGGCGCGCGCCGCGGGCCTCGACATCCCGATGCGCCTGCTCACGCCCGAGCGCACGCCGCTGGAGCTGTTCGGCGAGCGGGCGCGGCTCGCGGTCGACCCGCTGCTCGACGCCGCGGGCGTCACGTTCCGCGGCGCCACGACGGTGACCGAGCTGCCCGGCGGCGTGCTGCGCGAGGGGCGCACCGGCGCACGCTTCGTCCGAGAGCGGGTCGTCGCGCTGCCGGCGCTGGACGGCCCATCGCTGCCCGGCCTGCCCGCCACGTTCGAGGGGTTCGTCCCGGTCGACGCGTACGGCGCCGTGCGCGGCATGGTCGACGTCTTCGCCGCCGGCGCCGCGACCGCCTATCCGGTCGAGCAGCGCGACCTCGCCGAGCAGCAGGCCGGCACGGTCGCCGCGGTGCTCGCGCAGCGTGCCGGCGCGTGCGTCACGCCGGAGCCGTGGGAGCCGGTCGTGCGCGGGCACCTGCTCGCCGGCAGGGGGCGCTCGCTGGTCCTGGACCGCGACGCGCTCGCCAGGAGCCGGACGCTACTGCGGGGCGCCGCGCTCGATGGGCGGTGACACCGTTGCCTCGTGCAGCGGCGGCCGACCCGTATACCAGTAGGTGAAGTGGTCGACCCGCGAGCCGTCCGGCAGGCCGGACAGCGCGAGGTCGACGCGGCGGGCGAGCGAGCGCTCGTCGCCATCGACGATCCGCAGGACGTTGGGCTCTTCGGGGTCCATGGCACGTCGGACCGTAGACGGCCGGCGCCGCGCCGTCACGCGATTTCCTCCTGCTGTCGACGCGTTTCCGACCGGCGGTCCAGCCGTGTGGCACCCTGCATGATCGTGCTCGCGGACACCGTCGCCTACGCCGGCCACACCACCGAGGACCGGCGCATCGTCGTCCAGGTCCGTGGCCGCGTGGTGGTCGCCGTCCGGGCCGGGATCGCGCGCTACCCGTGCGCCACCTTCGGCGAGGTCGGCCCGCTCGTCGTGCGCGAGGCCGGCAACGCCCGCATCGGCCGCGACGGGCGCTTCACGTTCCGCGCCGGCGAGCCCGCGCAGCGCATCACCGTGGCGGGCGTCGTGCGCGCCCACGCGCGGCGCGTGTCGGGGACCGTGCGGGTGCACGGCTCGATCGCGACGGGCCAGAAGTGCGCGAGCGCGACGCTGCGCTTCACCGCGCGCCGCTGACCACGGCGCTCAAGACCGCACGGGCCCGTCCGACGTTCCCGGACGTGGACCGGCTCCTGCGCAGTCGCCTCGGATCGAACCTGACGCTCATCGCCGCGAGCGCCGCGGTCCCGGCTGCCGTCATGCACTTCCTCGTCAGCGAGGACAAGGCGCCGGTCACGGCGGTGCAGCACCTCTTCATCATGGCCATCGGCTCGAGCATCGCCGCGCTGTCGAGCGTCGCGCTGATGCTCGCCGGCTTCCGCCAGCGCGAGACCCGCGCGGTCGTCGCCGGCGGCGCGTTCGCCGCGATGACGCTGATCCTGCTGATCCACGGCCTCGCGACGCCGGGCGTGATCATCGGACCCAACGGCGTCGTCGCCGTCGCGGGCGGCCTGGCGCTGCCGGTCGGCGGCGCGATCCTGACCGTCGCCGCGCTGCCGGCGCTGCGCGGTCCGCGGCACCTGAACACCGTGGCCTACGGGTTGGTCGCGTTCTTGGGGTTCATCGTCGGGCTCGGCGCCGTCGGCTTCACGATGCCCGACCGCGTCCCGAACGTCCCGGGCTACGACTCGCCCGAGGCGATCGTCCTGCTCGTCGTCGGCACGCTCTTCTTCGCCACGGTCGCCAGCCGCGCGGTGCGCACGTTCGCGCTCACGCGCCGGACCGGCGACCTGGTCGTCGTCGTCGGCATCGTCTGGCTCGGCATGGCGCTGGTCCCGGTCCTGGTGCTCGACCCCTACACCTGGGTCTGGTGGACCGGCCACGCGCTGGAGCTGCTGGGCGTCGGCCTGGTCGGCATCCCGGTCGCGCTCGACGTGCACCGCGGCCGCCCGTCGCATCCGCTCGTCGGCGACCTGCCGGCGGCCGAGCTCGTCGCCGAGGAGGAGGCGTTCCTCGGCGCGCGCGTCCGGGTCCTGATGGCGCGGCTGGAGGCCAAGGACGTCTCGACCGAGGAGCACACGCGCCGCGTCGCCGAGTGGGCGGTCGCGATCGGTGAGCAGCTCGGCCTGGCGCCTGGGCGGCTGCGCGACCTCGCGCTCGCCGGGCTGCTGCACGACATCGGCAAGCTCTCGACGCCCCACGCGATCCTCACCAAGCCGGGGCGGCTCACCGATTTCGAGATGAAGGTCATCCAGCGCCATCCGGTCGAGGGCGACGGCCTGCTGCGCGAGCTCGGCTACCCGGAGCAGATCCGCCGCGGGGTGCGCGGCCACCACGAGCGCCTCGACGGGTCCGGCTATCCGGACGGGCTGCGCGGCGACGCGATCGACCTCGAGACGCGCATCCTCGCGGTCGCCGACGTGTGGGACGCGCTGGTCTCGCCGCGCGTCTACCGCGGCGCATGGACGCCGGAGCGCGCGATGGGCCTGCTGGTCGACGAGGCCGGGACGTGCTTCGACGCGCGCTGCGTCGAGGCGCTGCGCGCGCTGACGGGCGTGGCGCCCGAGCTGCGCGACGCGCCGCCGCTCGCCGACGCTGCCTAGGCACTTCGCACTGCATTCCGGCGCGCCTCCTGAGGTTTGCGCGCACGCGATCCGGGCACTGGAAGTGGGTGTCCACCCAACGCTCGACGGGTCCTACGGCTCGTTGGCGGTCGACGCTCGGAGGAGAGCTGGCCGCCGAATTCCTCGGCACCTGCGTCCTGATCCTGTTCGGCACGGGGTCGGTGGCGATGGCGGTGTCGGCGCTCAACCAATCCGGTCGCGGCACGGAGATCTTCCAGGCCAGCGGCGATTGGCTGCTCATCTGCTGGGGCTGGGGCCTGGCGGTCACCCTCGGCGTCTACGTCGCCGGCGGCGTCACCGGCGCCCACCTCAACCCGGCCGTCACGCTGGCCAACGCGCTGCGGCGCGACTTCCCGTGGCGCAAGGTGCTGCCCTACTCGGCGGCGCAGGTCGTCGGCGCGTTCGTCGGCGCCGCGATCGTGTACTTCAACTACAAGACCGCGATCGACTCCTACAACACGGCGCACCACGTCGCCGACCGCGCCAGCGCCGACGGCGCGACCACGTTCAGCATCTTCGGGACGACGCCCGCGCCGTACTTCGACAACTGGTGGGGGCCGTTCCTCGACGAGGTGATCGGCACCGCGCTGCTGGTCGGCGTGATCTTCGCGGTCACCGACGACCGCAACACGCCGCCGCTGTCGAACCTGGCGCCGTTCATCGTCGGCCTCATCGTCGTCGCGATCGGCATCTCGTTCGGCGCCAACTCGGGCTACGCGATCAACCCGGCCCGCGACTTCGGCCCGCGGCTGTTCGCCTGGATCGCCGGCTGGGGCAAGAACGCGATCCCGGGCGACTACGGCAACATATCGTTCTACATGTGGATCCCGATCGTCGCGCCGCTGGTCGGGGCCGCGATCGGCGGCTTCATCTATGACAAGCTCATCCGCGACGTGCTGCTGGCCCGCGGTGAGCCCGAGGCCGTCGGCGTCGAGGCCGGCGCCGAGACCGTCGAGGACACCCGCGGTGAGCGGACGTGACCCCTTCCACGCAGGAGAGGACCGACAGATGATCTTGGGGATCGACCAGGGCACCACCGGCTCACGAGCCTTCATCTTCGACGAGAAGGGGAAGGTCGTCACCAGCGCCTACTCGGAGTTCGAGCAGTTCTTCCCGAAGCCCGGATGGGTCGAGCACGACGCGAACGAGATCTGGGAGACCGTGCAGAAGGTCTCCCGCCAGGCGCTCGACGACGCGGGGATCGACGGGTCCAAGCTGACCGCGATCGGCATCACCAACCAGCGCGAGACGGCGGTGGCGTGGGACAAGGACACCGGCGAGCCCGCGCACCGCGCGATCGTCTGGCAGGACCGCCGCACGGCGGGCCGCTGCGACAGGCTGAAGGCCGAGGGCTACGAGTCGATGTTCCGCGAGCGCACGGGCCTGGTGCTCGACGCGTACTTCAGCGGGACCAAGTACGAGTGGATGATCAAGGAGGGCGGCGTCTCGCCCGACTCGTGCTTCGGGACGATCGACTCCTGGCTGCTGTTCAAGCTGACCGGCCGCTTCGCGACGGACTACTCCAACGCGTCGCGGACGTTGTTGTTCAACATCCGTGAGCTGGCGTGGGACGCCGAGTTGTGCGACACCTTGGGCGTCCCGATCGGGTCGCTGCCCGAGCCGGTCCGCAACTCCGAAGTGCTGGCCGAGACCGACGTGTTCGGCGGCAGCGTCCCGGTGGCCGCGATGGTCGGCGACCAGCAGGGCGCGCTGTACGGCCAGGCCTGCCTCGACCAGGGGCTGGGCAAGAACACGTACGGGACGGGCAACTTCCTGCTGCAGAACGCGGGCTCGGGCCCGCCGATCCTGGAGCAGGGGCTGATCACGACGATCGCGTGGGGGATCGGCGACCGCGTCGACTACGCGATGGAGTCGTCGATGTTCGTCACCGGTGCCGGCGTGCAGTGGCTGCGCGACGGGCTGAAGATCATCGAGGCGGCGTCCGACACCGAGGCGATGGCCGGGTCGCTGGACTCCAACGAGGGCGTGTACTTCGTGCCGGCGCTGACCGGCCTGGGCTCGCCGCACTGGGACCCCTACGCGCGCGGCACGATCGTCGGGCTGACGCGCGGCTCGGGGCGCGAGCACATCGCGCGTGCGGCGCTGGAGGCGATCGCCTACCAGTCGGTCGACGCGGTCCGGGCGCAGAACACGGCGCTCGGCGTTCGGCTCAAGGAGCTGCGGGTCGACGGCGGCGCGACCGCGAACAAGTGGCTCATGCAGTTTCAGGCCGACATGCTCGGCGTGCCGGTCGTGGTGCCGGAGATCGCGGACACGACCGTGCTCGGCGCCGCCTACCTGGCGGGCGTCGCGACCGGGACGTGGACCGAGGACGACGTGCGATCGCTGTGGACCGAGTCGGTCCGCTACGAGCCGAACATGGACGACGACCAGCGGCAGTCGCTGCTGTCGGACTGGCGCCGGGCGCTGCAGCGGGCCGGACGCTGGGTGATCCCGGACTAGCCTGGAGGGCGATGTCTTCTTCTGCTGGAGCGATCAACCCCGAAAGCCGTGCGGCGGCGCTGGAGCGCATGCGCACGGAGGAGTTCGACGTCGCCATCGTGGGCGGTGGCGTCGTCGGGACGGGTGCGGCGCTCGACGCGGTCTCGCGCGGGCTGAGCGTCGCGCTGGTCGAGGCGCGGGACCTCGCGTCGGGGACGTCGTCACGGTCCTCGAAGCTCATCCACGGCGGGCTGCGCTACCTGGAGCAGCTCGACTTCCCGCTCGTGCGCGAGGCGCTGCACGAGCGCGGGCTGCTGCTGGACCGGATCGCGCCGCACCTCGTGCAGCCGCTGCCGTTCCTGGCGCTGCTGTCGCACCGCGGATGGGAGCGGCCGTACATCGGCGCCGGCCTGGTGTTGTACGACACGATGGGCACCGCGCTGGGGCGCTCGCGCGGGGTTCCGGCCCAGAAGCACTTCACGCGCGGGCAGACGCTGAAGAAGTTCCCCGCGTTGAAGAAGGACAGCTTCACGGGCGCGATCCAGTACTACGACGCGCAGGTCGACGACGCGCGCCACACGATGTTCGTGGCGCGCACGGCCGCGGCCTACGGCGCGCAGATCGCGACGCGGACGCAGGCCGTCGGGTTCGTGCGCGAGGGCGAGCACGTCACCGGGGTCAAGGTGGTGGACTTGGAGTCGGGCGGCGGCGAGCCGTTCGAGCTGCGCGCCCGCCAGACGATCAACGCGACCGGCGTCTGGACCGACGACACGCAGGACATGGTCGGCGCGCGCGGGCAGTTCCACGTGCGGGCGTCCAAGGGCGTGCACCTGCTGGTGCCCAAGGACCGGATCCACGGCGACACCGCGTTGACGATCCGCACGGAGACGTCGGTGCTCTTCGTGATCCCGTGGGGTCGCCACTGGATCGTCGGGACGACCGACACCGACTGGACGCTGGACAAGGCGCATCCGGCCGCGTCGAAGAAGGACATCGACTACCTGCTGGATCACGTCAACCAGTACCTGGTCACTCCGCTGGGGCATGATGATGTGGAAGGCGTCTACGCCGGGCTGCGGCCGCTGCTGGCCGGCGAGTCGGAGTCGACGAGCGCGCTGACGCGCGAGCACATCGTCGCCCATCCGGTGCCGGGCCTGGTCGCCGTGGCCGGCGGCAAGTACACCACCTACCGCGTGATGGCGGCCGACGCGGTCGACGCCGCCGTGCACGGGCTGGAGGAGGAGGTGTCCGGGTCGGTGACCGACAAGATCGGGCTGCTGGGCGCCGAGGGCTACCTGGCCCGCTGGAACGCCCGCCACCGGATCGCCGAGCGCTCGGGCGTCCACGTCTCGCGCATCGAGCACCTGCTGCACCGCTACGGATCGCTGATCGACGACCTGCTGGCGCTGATCGAGGAGGACCCGTCGCTGGGCGAGCCGCTGGAGGGCTCCGACGACTACCTGCGCGTCGAGATCCTGTACGCCGCGACCCACGAGGGCGCGGCGCACCTGGAAGACGTGCTGACGCGCCGGACCCGGACCTCGATCGAGACCTGGGACCGTGGCCTGGGCGCCGCCGCGCCGGCCGCGAAGCTGATGGCCGGGCCGCTGGGCTGGGACGAGCAGCAGATCGCCCGCGAGATCGAGCACTACACCGCCCGCGTCGCGGCCGAGCGCGAGTCCCAGGAGCAGGACGACGACCTCGGCGCCGACGCCGCCCGCCTCGGCGCACCCGACGTCGCCCCGGTCCTCCCACTCGAGCGCCTGACCGACCGCAACAGCCGCGCGGCCGTCCAGGAAGACGCCGCGGGCCGCGGCGAGCACGCGACGGCGCCGGTGGGGCCGAGCTGAGGCTCGGGGGCGCGGCGCCTTCGGGTGACGCGCCGCGGCTGCTGTTGGCGGCGCCGTCGCTGTTGGCCGCAGTCGGCCCCTGGGCGCCGCGGCTGCCTGCGCACCGGTGCGTGGTCGGTCCTGGTGCCGCCGCCGATCGGCGGCGTTTCGCAGCAGCTCCGCCGCCGGCGTCTCCTCGGGTGACGCGCCTCGACCGCCTCGGGCACCGCGACCGCGCTTGGACGCAACCGCCTAGCTCCACCGTCACCGCCGCCGCGCCGCTCGTACCTCGGAGCGACGGGCCGACTACTCAGTGATACGGCGCGGCGTCAGTAGGTTGTCCGCATAGCAGCGCAAAAGGGTGTTTAGAGGCACGGTTCCGCGTCACAAGACTCGTGCCAGTTGCTCAACACGCCGCGCCCCATGGCCGCTTGACTTCCCTACCCCAATTGGGCGACGATTCTGGAATGAACAGCACTGCTTTGCGTAATGGTCGAATCTTCGCGGTGATGCTCCTGCTCGCCGCTCCGTTGGCCATGTGCTCGGCGGCCGGTGCGCGGATCGACATGCACCTCGTCCCAGGGCTGGGTCGCGTCTGCCACGAAGCGCCCCGTGGCGAGAGCGCGACGGCTGTCGACGGCAGCCTGTTCGCGGTCTGTCGCGATGCGAGCGGACGACCGGTCGTCGCACGGGTCACGCTCGACGGTGCGGTTCGACGGATCGCTCTCGCCGGTCTCGACGCCCGTGCGCGGCGATGGTTCAGGGCCCGCGATCTGACCTGGGCGTCCGACGGCGCGCTGTGGTTCCACGACGGCGGCGGCGAGGTCGTGCGGATCTCGTCGGGTCTGGACGCCAAGGCGTTCCGGCTGTCCTCGGTCGCTCGCACGAGCGGGCTGATCGCGGGGCGCGGTGGGGCCCTGTGGCTGACGGCGAGCTCCGCGACGGGCGCCCAGGCGCCCCGTGCGATCGTCCACCTCTCGGCGACGGGCGCTGAGCGCCGGATCGCGATCTCCCGCGGGTCGGGCGCGATCCTGCCCGAGGCGATCGCCGATGCCGATGGGCGAGGAGCCTGGTTCCGCGAGGGCGTCGGGCGCGTCGGCCATGTGACCGTGGACGGTCGCCACACGACGTCGGCGGTCTCGCGCGACGGGAGGCCGGTGGCGGTGGAGTCCGACGGCACCATCGCCTGGCTCACGTTCGCGCCCGGTCAGGAAGTCGTTCGTCTTGGTGCCGACGGCGCCGAGGTCTCGCATACGGCCGTCGTGCCCCACGCGGTGTCGCGCCCGCTTCCTCCGGGCCCGGGCCGTGGGCTCGACTGGTCGCTCTGCCTCCTCGCGGCCTCCGAGCTCTGCCAGCTCGACCTCGGCCAGGCGACCCTCAACACCTTCGACATGGCTCAGCCCGGGGCGTACCTGAACGCGGATCCCCTGCGGGGCCCGGGCGGCGCGCTCTGGACGCGAGACTCCAAGGGCCATCTCCTGCGGGTCCGCGCCGACGGGCAGACGCTCTCCTACCCGCTGCACCCGCGCCACGGCAACACGATCAACCTGCTCGCGGCGTCCGGGGCGGTCCTCTGGATGCTCGAGGTCAACCAGCACAACCGGCCGCACGAGCTCACTCGCGTGACCACGCTGCCGATGCGCCAGCTGCGTCGTCGCTGACCGAACCGGCGCCGCGCGGACGACGGTGTGTCTGGTTGTGTTTCCGGTGGCGTCGCAGTACCTTGCGCCGGCAGTGTCCCGGTCCCGTCATGTCCTCGCGCTCGCCTGCGCAGCATCGGCCCTTCTCGCGGCCACCAGCGCCTACGCGGGCTCGGCCAGGAGCGTGAAGGAGCACGTCGACCTCGTGCTCGTCAAGAAGACGGGCGCGTCGAAGTTCCAGCATTCCGGCCGCGCGAGTGGGACGTTCACTGGCACCGTGAAGTCCAGGATCGCCATCGAGCACTCGGTAGTCCTGCGCGGCACGGTGACGATCGCGACCAGCGGTGGGTCGGTCCGGATGAAGGTCGACGGGCGGGCGCGGTCGCTGTCGATGCGGACGAAGTTCGACGGCGCCGCGACGATCACCGGTGGCACAGGGCGGTACGCGCACGCGAAGGGCACGGGTCGGTTCAGCGGGGTCGTGAACCGCAGCACATGGCACGCCACCCTCGACGCCACCGGCTCGTTCACCTCCTGACGTCGGGGCCGGCTAGCGCGGTCGCCGCCGCGGCGCTGGCGCTGCCCGCTTGCGCGAGCGCTGCCCCGGTGTCGTTCCACGTCGGCTTCGGCGACGGCGCGCGCCTGGGTCACGACACGTCGTTGGCCTTCGCGGTGTCGGTGAGCCCGAAGCTGACGCCGGTGACCGAGCTGCGGCTGTTGACGTCCGCAGGCATCGACCTCACCTCCAGCGGACTCGGGGCCGCGTCCTGCAGGCGGCCGGCGGACGAGATCGCCGCGGTCATGAACCCCGTCGCGCAGAACCCCTGCCCGGCCAACTCGCTGATGGGCACCGGCTCGGCGCAGGCGGCGCTGCTCGTCGAACCCGCGATCGACGGTGCCGCGAGCCTCGAGCTGCACGCCGGCGCGTCGGTCGACGACAAGCCGGGCCTGGTCGTCATCGCCAACACCTACAACCCGGCGCGCTTCCACCTGACCTACCAGGGCTACCTGTACATCCCGCCGCCCGGCTTCGGGATCGGCGTCGCGATCAGGATCCCGCAGATCCCGCAGCTGCCCTTCGGCGCGCCCATCGCGCTCTCGCATCTGCAGCTCGTCCTCGGCGGTCCCGGCATCTCCTACACCAAGCGCTCGCATGGGCGGGTCATGCGCTACCACCCGAGCGGCGTTCCGTTGCCCAGACGCTGTCCGAAAGCCGGCTTCCGCTTTCGCCTGATCCTGCGCTTCGCCGACGGCGGCCGCAGCGCGGTCGACGACGTCGTGCGCTGCCCAGCGCTCGCGCCGAGCGCAGCACATCGGCACTGAATGCTTCTCCATCCTGCGCACCAATACAGATATGCTCCTGTATCCGAAAAGGAGAGGTGTGGCGGAGTCGACTCGATATGCCGTGTTGGGATTGGTGGCGCGCGAGCCGACGCACGGCTACGCCCTCTACGCCGAGATCGAGCGCTGGCCTCTCCCCGACGCGTTGCGGCCGGGCCGCTCAACGGTCTACCGGCACCTCGACCGGCTCAGCGAGGCGGGGCACATCGCGCCGCACGACGTGGTCGCCACGGCCGCATCGCGCCATCCTGAGCGGACGATCTACGCGGCGACGCCCTCGGGCGTCGCGGAGTTCGATCGTCACGCCCGCACCATGCCCGTGAGCTTCGACGATCTCTGCCTGCGCTTGAGCACCGCGCGACCGGAGGATCTCCCGCTGCTGGCCGATTACGCGGCGCACCTGGAGCGCGCGAGCCTCTCGCGCTTTCAAGAGTGGAGCCTGATGGGCGACCCACGGAGCCTGGTGCAGCGCGGGGCTCCATGGCGCACGGTCGTCCAGACGCTGGTAGCGAGGACGCAGGCCGCCGACGTCGCGAGCCTGGCCACCATCCTGGGCGACCTGCGCGCGGAGCTGGAGGCGCTCAATGAGCACGCGCCGGCGCAGGAGCGCTGACGCACGATGGAGCTGGTGCGCGTCGAGTCAGTTGGCCTGACGTACTGGCGTGGGCGGCGTTCGGCCCGCGCGCTCGTCGACGTGTCGATGGAGCTGCATGCGGGCGAGCTGGCCGGGGTGTGGGGTAGACGTGCCGCCGGCAAGAGCACCTTGGCGCAAGTGGTCGCCGGGATCCTCGCGCCGACCACGGGGTCGGTGACCTTCGACGGCCAGACGCTGACGAGCAGCGTCGACGGTCGCCCTCGTCACCTCGAGGCGTACGCCGAGATCGGCTTCGCGGCTCGCCGCGGTCCCGAGCTGGAAGAGATGGCCGTCGAAGACTGGCTGGCCTCGGCGTTGCTCACCAGTTGCGCTCGGTGCGAGGCGCTGCGTCGCGTGCGGGTCGCGCTCGGCCGGGTCGGAGCGGACGACATCGGCGGCGAGGCCTGGTGCGATCTCTCCGACGGCGAGCGCATGCTCGCGGCGATCGCCCAAGCGATCGTTCGTGGTCCGCGGTTGCTGGTCGTCGACGATGCGGTGGCCGGCTTGGCCGCGACGGAGCGTTCCGACATCATGAACTTGCTGGCGTCGGTCGCGGCGACCGGCGTCGCGGTGCTGGTGACCGCGGCCGAGTTGATGGAGCTTCAGGGCGCCGACCGGATCTGGTCGATCCGCGAGGGGCGCCTTGACGGGCCGTCGACGCGCTCAGCAGGGTCGGTCATCCCGCTGCGCCCAACCGGCGCCGGGACGTCCGTTGAGCGCAAGCCATGAGCGCCACGTCGGTCTTGGAGCTCTGCGATGTGCGCAAGCACTTCAGCAGCGGCGGGGAGTGCGTCCGGGCGGTCGACGGTGTCTCGCTGAGCGTCGCGCCGGGCGAGCTGGTGGCGCTCTACGGACCGTCGGGCTCGGGCAAGAGCACGCTGCTGCGGATCGTGGCCGGTGTCGAACGCGCCGACGCCGGCAGCGTGCTGGTCGACGGTCGTGACATCACGAGGCTGTCACCGAAGGAGTCTGCGCGTTACCGGTTGCACCAGTTGGGATGGGTGCAGCAGGACGCCGACCTCGAGGAAGGCGCCACGGTGGTGGAGAACGCTGCGATTAAGCACCTCGTGGCCTCGCGCCGCATCCGCGACGGTCACCGCGCGGTCACGCCACTGCTCAAGGAGCTCGGTCTGGGCCATCGCCTCGACCATCGCGCCGACACGTTGTCGGGCGGCGAGCGCCAGCGGGTCATGATCGCGCAGGCGCTCTCGCTGGCGCCGAAGGTGCTCCTCGCCGACGAGCCGACCGGCAACCTGCACAGCCAGCTTGGCCAGGAGGTGCTCGAGCTGCTGCAAGCGGCGACGCACGAGCGCGCGATGGCGACGCTCCTGGTCACCCACGACGAGCGCGCCGCCGCTTACGCCGACAAGGTGTACACCTTGCAGGACGGTGTCCTGCACGACCGGGTCACGGAGGCAGGTGCTGCGCGTTGGGACTGAGCGCGTGGGGCCTGGAACCGGTCAGGCCCGGGCGTCTGCGCGTCGGCGCCGCGCTGGTGATCTACCGGCGGCGGCTGCGTCGGTGGCGGTGGGTCCAGGATCTGCTGGCCGTCCTCGGCATCGCCGCGGGCGTGGCTTTGCTCTACGCCGCTCAGGTCGCGTCCTCGTCGCTGTCGGGACCGGTGCACAAGCTCAACGAGGGCATCGTCGGCAGTGGACAGCTCCAGGTCGTGGCGCTCGGCGCCACAACGATCCCCGAGAGCACCTACGACAAGATCGTCTCGCTCCCCGGGGTGCGGCGGGCGGCTCCGGAGCTCCAGGTGCCCGGCGACGTCGTCGGTCCGCGCGGGCAGGCGGACGTGACGTTCTTCGGTGCCGACCCGCGCATCGTCAAGCTGCGCGGGACGCTGCTGAAGGGCTTCACCAGCGCTGATGCCGCCGAGCAGGAGACCGTCATCGTGCCCGGTGCTGCCGCGGCGCGCATCGGCCTGAAGTTCGGCAACGACGTGCGGGTCGAGCTCGACGGCCGGCGGATCACCGTGCCGGCGACGGTGGCCGATCGCGGTCAGATCGGCAGCCTGGCGGACACGTCGATCGTCCTGGTCCCGCTCGCCTATCTGCAGCGCATGGCGAAGTCTGGGCCGCAGGTCAGCCGCATCCTGGTCGAGGCCGAGCCCGACCGCGTGGCCCAGGTCCGCGAGGAGCTCGCGCGGCTGCGTCTCGGGGGCGTCGACGTACGACACGCGGACGACGAGACGCGCCTGTTCGAGCAGGCGGCCAAGCCGACGAGCCAAGCGACCGTGCTGTTCAGCGTCCTCAGCGCCCTCGTCGGCTGGCTCTTCGCGGTCTGCGCGCTGCTCGTCACCGCGCCGGACCGCCGCCGGCTGGTCATACAACAACAGCGTCAGGGCTTCCCGCCGTCGGCGACGCTCAAGACGTTGCTCGTGGAGGCGGGCGCCATCGGCGTCGTGGGCGTCGTGCTCGGGTTGGCCGCCGGTGAGCTGTTGTCGCGCCACGGGTTCCGGTCCGACGTGAGCTTCCTCTCGGGCGCGTTCCCCATCGGCGACACCCGCGTCGTGACGTGGCAGAGCATCACGATCGCTGCGATGGGCGGCCTCTTGGCGGCCGTCGTCGGCGTCCTGTTCCCGGTCCGCGAGCTGGTCGTGGCCGCCATCCCGAGGCGACAGGGGAGCCGCGGCGGCAAGACGAGCATCGACGGACGGAGCGTCCTGATCGCGGTGGGCTTCGTCGCGCTGGCCGCAGCGATCACGATCGCGTTGGTCGCCCCATCGGCGGCGGTGGTCGGTCTGATGCTCCTCGCGCTGGGGCTCGCGTGCTTGCTGTCGCCGATCCTCGCCGGGGCGATCACCGCGATCGGCCGGCTCAACCGGCGATCGCGTTCGGCTCCCGCGGTCGAGCTCGCCCTGCACCAGCTACGCGCGCGCCGATGGCGAACGCGAGCGCTGGCGATCACGACGACGGGCGCGATCGCCGTCTTCGGCGCGACGTCCCTGCAAGGCGCGCAGGTCAACCTCCAGGCCGGCCTCGACCGCGTCGCGCACGACCTGAACGCTCCCGCCGACCTGTGGGCCACGGCGCCCGGCGCCGGCAGCTCGATCGCGACGTCGACGTTCGCTCCGGACGCCGCGGCCAAGCTCCGTGCGCTGCCCGACGTCCGCCAGGTCAGCCTCTACCGCGGCGGACTGCTCGACGTCGCGGGACATCGCGCATGGATCGTCGGTGCACCGATCGACGCCCCCAACCTGGTCCCGGCCAGCCAGATCCAGAAGGGCGACGCACGGCTGACCGACGAACGGGTCCGTCGCGGCGGATGGGCGACCGTGTCGCGTGGCCTCGCCGACGCCCTCGGGCTCGATCAGGGCGACCGCTTCGTCCTGCCGGCGCCCCACCCCATCGACCTGCGCGTCGCGGCGATCACGACCAGCCTCGCTTGGTCTTCGGGCACGATCATCGTCAACGCGTCGGAGTTCGCCGACGCCTGGGGCAGCCCCGCCGTCGCCGCCTACCAGGTGCATCTCGCGTGGGGCGTCCGGCCCGCGGCCGGACAGCGGCAGGTCATCCAGGCGCTGGGGGCACGCTCGGCCCTGCGCGTCGAGACCGCGAAGCAGCGCGCCGCGCGTCAGAGCGCCGTCGGTCGCACCGGGCTGTCACGCCTCCGGCAGATCACGGGGCTGACGCTGCTCGCGGCCGTGCTGGCGATGAGCGCGGCCATGACCGGCCTGCTCTGGCAGCACCGGCCTGTCGTCGCCGGCCAAAAGTTCATCGGGTTGCCCACGGGCCTGCTGTGGCGGTCGCTGCTCGTGGAGACCGGCGTCCTGTTCGGCGTCGGCGTCCTCGTCGGCGCGGTCGTCGGGCTCTTCGGTCAGATCCTCGCGACGCGCGGCGTCCAGGCGGTCACGGGATATCCGGTCGTCGAGAAGATTCAGCTGGGGACGGCGGCGACGACGGTCGGCATCGTCCTCGGCGTGTCGCTGCTCGTCCTGATCGTCCCTGGATATCTCGTCGCGCGATCCGTGCCGTCGCCGCGCATGTGAGCGCATAGCCCCAGAGTCCGGGGCATGGCATCCCATCTCTCCGACCCGGCGCCGTTGTCCGGCCGTCAGCTCCGCGCGCTTGCCGCCAGCAGCGCTCGCGAGCTCGTCTGGGGCCTGCGGCTGGTGAAAGCCGAGCACGCGCGGTGGTGTCGGCGGGCCGCCGCGATCTCGGACCCGGCGATCCGGGGCCAGATGCTCGAGGCGCTGCGCGACAAGCGGGCGTTGGTCGACGGCGCCGCCCTGTTCTGGACAATCCCGGACCGCCGGCAGCCCGAGCTGCTCCGCCTCCTCGTCGCCTTCCAGGTCCTGGCCAACACCCACGATCACGCGAGCGAGCGGGCGGCGGCCGGCATCCCCTCCGGGCCCGCGGGAGACATGGGTTCGCTCGTCGAGGCGGTCGACCTGCACCGACCGCCGGGCGCGTACGAGCAGGCAGCGGACTACGACGACGGCGGCTACCTCGCGACCCTCGCCGGCGCGTGCCGCGCCGGCTGCCGTTCACTGGCGCACTACGAGTCGGCGCGTTCCGTGCTCGTTCGCGAGGTCCAGCGCGGTCGTACGTTGGACTTCGAGCACGAGCACGACGGCGAGGTGCGTCGACGTGCGTTGCAGCGCATTGCCGAGCGCGAGTACGGCGACCAGCGCGACATGGCGTGGTTCGAGCTGACGGCGGGAGCCAGCTCGCTGTTGACGGCGATCGCGGTCCTGGCCGTCGCGGCTGACGGCCTCTCCGACCCGGATGACGTGGAGCAGACCGTCGCCGCGTATCTCCCGGCGGCATCGATCAGCGCGCTCTTGGACAACTACGTGGATGCTGAGGACGATGCTCGCCTGGGTCAACACAACCACCTCAACTACTACCCGAGCCAAGCCGACGCCGTCCGGCGCCTCGCTGAGCTCACGCGGCGCGCGACGCGCTCTGTCGGCGCGCTGCGTCATGGCGCGCGGCACCAGGTCATCGTCGCCTCGATGGTCGCGTTGTACCTCTCCGGAGATGCCGCGCGGGCGCGGCCGCGCGACACCGCCGCGCTCGCCGCCAGCGCAGGAGCGCTGACGCGCCTGCTCGTTCCGGTCCTCCGGACCTGGAGAACGCACTACGGCGAGACGCACGTTTAGCCACTGTTCCCGGGTGGGACTAGTCCCACCGCGACTTTTCGCGGCAGCGGCCGATGCGTACGTTCACACCAATGCACACGGCACAGCAGAAGCAGGCACGCCGGGCCTCCCTGCGCCCGCACCCGGTCAGAGACCAGATCGTCGACGTGATGCGCAGCTACGGCAAGCCGATCAGCCCGACGCAGATCGCGCGTGTCACTGGTGGGTCGCTCGGTTCCGTGGCCTACCACGTCCGGACGCTGGTGGCTGCCGGCGTGATCGAGCTCGCCGGCGAAGGGCGGGTGCGGGGTGCCGTCGAGCACTTCTACGCGCTGACCGCGGATGCGGCTGGGACCCAGCTCACCGACCCGGTCGGTGCGCTGCTCGTGTTGTGCGGTGCGCTGACGGTTCCGGGGCCCGAGGGTCAGTATCCGCAGCCGATCGCGCTCGACGACCGCGCTCGCGAGGAGCTCTCGGCGATGATCGAGCGGCTGAGGCCCGAGGTGCGGGCGATCGCGTCGGCGTCGACCGCGCGAGCTGCCTAGGGGCCGACCCACTCGACTTGTCGCGTTCGCGTGACGAGCGGCGGCGGTGTGGGGCGGCGGTGTCTTCCGCGTCTGCCGTCCCACGCCACGCCGCGTCACTCCTCCGCCACGTTCGCCCGCAGCCGCGCCAGCGTCGCGGCGAACGCCGTGGCCTCGTCGTCGTCCAGCCCGCGCCGGAGGCGCCGGTCGAAGGTCGCCGCCGCACCGCGCAGCCGGCGGAACAGGACCTCGCCGTCCTCGGTCAGCTCGACCACGTGGACGCGGCGGTTCTCCGGGTCGCGGCGGCGGGTCACCAGGCCGCTCGACTCCATGGCGTTGAGGTGGTGGGTCAGGGTCGCGCCTTGGATGCCGACGGCGTCGGCGACCTCGCGCTGGTTGCGGGCGCCGCCGGTCTTCAACATCAACAAGACGAGCCAGGTCGAGCGGGAGCCGCCGGCGGCGGTGAGCGCGGCGTCGAAGGCGCGGGCGGTGGCCTTGGCGGTCAGCGCGAGGTCGAGGCCGAGCGGCGGCTGGTCGGGGGCTCCCATCTCCGGCACACCCTACCGCCCGAACACGTCGGTCTCGAACCATTTGACATCTAATGGTTCGATCTCTAGCTTCTCTGCCCATGGCGTCCCTCTCCGCTCCGGACCCTGCTCCCCAGCGCGTCGCCCTCGTGGTCGGCGCCAGCCGCGGCATCGGCGCGACCACGGCCCGCGCGTTCGCAGCGCGCGGCGTGGCCGTCGTCCTCGCTGCCCGCGACGCCGCGGCGCTCGACGCGGTGGCCGCGGGGATCGAAGCCGGCGGCGGCCGTGCGCTCGCCCTCCCCACGGACGTGACCGACGCCGCCGCGGCGGCCACGCTCGTCGAGCGCACGGTCGCCGCGTTCGGGCGACTCGACTACGCCTTCAACAACGCGACCGACGGGACCATGCCGGCGCCGCTGGCCGAGGTCCCGGTCGACGGCTTCGATCGCGCGCTCGCGGCCAACACCCGCGGCACGTTCCTCGGCATGCGCCATCAGATCCCGGCGATGCTGGAGACCGCCGGCGGCGGCGCGATCGTCAACATGGCCTCGGTCGCCGGGGCGCAGGCGGTCGCCAACCTCGGCCCGTACGCGACCGCGAAGGCCGGAATCATCATGCTCTCCAAGGTCGCGGCGCTGGACTACGCCGACCGGGGCATCCGCGTCAACGTGGTCGCGCCCGGCCCGATCCTCACCCATCACCTCGAGCGCGCGGGCGCCGAAGCGCAACGCCAGGCGGCGGCCTCGACCCCTATGGGTCGCGTCGGTCAGCCGGAGGAGGTCGCGAGCGCGGTCCTCTGGCTCTGCTCCGACGGCGCCGCCTTCATCACCGGCGCGACGCTGCCGATCGACGGTGGCCAGTCGGCCGGGATCAAGCCTCCGCGGATGTACCGCCCCGGCGAGCCGATGGCCGCGGCCGGCTGAACGGCCGCGCGACCCGCGCGACCCGCGCGACCGGTCGCTCCGGCGCCACAGCGAGTTGCGGGCGCGATCGCCGAGAGCCGTTCGAGGTCCCCTCGACGGCGTTCTGCGCCAATTGCGCGACGCGGCGGCGCAGGAGCTCGACCAGCGCGGCCGTCGGCCGGAACGGGTCCGCGACGACCCGCGCGCTGACGATCGCGATGGCCGCCCACGGCTCGCCGTCGATCTCGGCGAGCAGCAGCGGTCCGGCCGGCACGCGCTGGGAGTCCAGCGCCGCGAGCCGCGCGACCGCGGCCGCGTCGTCGGGGTAGGCCGGCCGGATGGTGACTGTCGGGGTCATCACCTATAAGACGCTCGGCCCGCGCCGAACCGGACCGCGCTAGGCCGCGAGCGCCGCGTCGACCAGCGCCTCGGCCGTCCGGCGGCCCGTGCCCTCGGCGCCGTCCGCGCAGCGCTCCGGATGCCATTGCACCCCGAGGGCGAACGGGTGGCCGGGGACCTCGAGCGCCTCGATCAGGCCGTCGGGCGCGGTCGACGTCACGCGCAGGCCGCCGCCCAGCCGGTCGACGGCCTGGTGGTGCTCGGAGACGACGGCGGGCGCTGTGCCCAGGAGCCGGCGCGCGAGCGTCCCGTCGCCGGTCGCGATGTCGTGCGCATCCCGATGGTCGAGCGCGTCGAAGCCGGACGCCGGCAGGTCCTGGTGCAGCGTGCCGCCGCCCAGGACGTTCAGCAGCTGCGCGCCGCTGCACACGCCGAGCACGGGCAGGTTGGTGGTCAACGCGTGGCGCAGCGCGGCGAGGTCGCGCAGGTGGCGCGTGAGGTCGGTGCGCAGCGTGTGCGGGCTGACCGGCTCGCCGTAGAGGCTCGGGTGGATGTCGGTCTCGCTGCCGCCGAGCACGAGCGCGTCGGCGCCGGCCAGGTCGAGCCCGGCCTGCTCGCCGGTGAGCGTCCGGACGCGCGCGCCCGCGCCCGCCAGCCACGCCTCGTAGGGCGCCGGGTCCTCGCGGCCGAGCAGGAGCACGACGGTCGGCCGCTCGTCGGGCGCGCCGGCGGCCGCGTAGGCCTCCAGGAACACGGCCCGCGCGCGGGAGACGCGCTTGCGCGCCGCGTCCTCGTTGAGGTCCAGCAGCTCGCCGACCTCGCGCAGCGACAGCCCCGCCTCGAAGCGCAGCAGCAACACCAATCGCTGGTGCGCGGTGAGCTGGCCGAGCGCGTCGCGCAGCCGCGGGTCGCGCGCGGCCTCGTCCGCCGAGCCGCCCGGATCCACGAGCCCGGCGTGCAGCGGGACGTGCTCGCGCCGGCGCCGGCGCCGCAGCTCGTCGAGCGCCAGGTTCGTCGCGGTGCGGTGCAGCCAGGCGCGCAGCACCGGCGCCTCGGCGCCCTGCGGGGCACGGCGCCACGCGCGCGCGAACGTCTCCTGCCGCAGGTCCTCCGCGGTCTCGCGGTCACCGACCATGCGGGTCAGGCGCCGCGTCAGCGGCCCGGTCTGCTCGGTGAGGATCGCGTCGAACGTCATCGCACCTCCTGGTGACGTTCGAGCGCGATCAGACCGGACACGCCCCGGATTCTACGGCGGCGGAGCAGGCATCCGAACGGGCGCGCGCCGCGTAGTAGCCGCCGTGGCTCTCCCGAATCCGACGACGGACCCGCGCGCCGCCGAGACCGCCCTCGCGGTGGCCCTCGGCGGCGCGATCTGCCCGGTGCCGTTCGTCATGTCGGCCGCCGCGCTGAGGATCGCGGCCCCGCGCGCGACCCGCCGTGCCCGGATCGCCTGCGCGATCGCGGCGACGACCATCGTCCTGCAGGCGGCGGCGCTCGTCGCCGCGGCAGCGCTGCTCCTGACCTAGGACGGCCGCGCGCGTCCGGTTGCCAAGGGCGCGCCCGATGGACCACAATCCGCGCTGTGCTCCTCGTCGCGTTCGCGATCTTCGTCTTCGCCGTCGTGATCTACGCCTACGCGGTGCGCGCGCTGGACGAGCCCGCCGGCACGCGGTGGCTCTGGTTCGCATCGGTCGTCGCGGTCAGCTGCGCCCTGGCGATGACCAGCTCTCACGCGATCTCGACGCTGGACAAGGCCTTGGCGTGGCTCGTCACCATCGGCCTCGTCGGCTGGTCGGCCGAGGCGCGCGAGCGGGCCGGCGGCGACAGCTCGTAGCCTCCGGCGGATGCCCGCCGCCGACGCCTGCGTCTTCTGCGACATCATCGCCGGCACCGTCCCGGCGTCGATCGTGTACGCCGACGAGGACCACGTCGCGTTCCTGGACCGGCGGCCGCTGTTCGAGGGGCACACGCTGCTCGTCCCGCGGGCGCACGTCGTCACGCTCGCCGACCTTCCGCCGCACCACGTAGGCCCGTTCTTCACGGTGGCCCAGAAGCTCTCGGCCGCCGTCCCGCCGGCCATGGGCGCCGTCGGCAGCTTCGTCGCCATGAACAACGTCGTCAGCCAGTCCGTCGCGCACCTGCACTGCCACGTCGTCCCGCGCAACTTCAAGGACGGGCTGCGCGGCTTCTTCTGGCCGCGCACCAAGTACGTCGACGACGCCGCGCGTGATGCCGTGGCCGCCAAGATCGCCGAGGCGCTGGACCGGGAGGACTAGGGTCGAGGCATGTCCTCCACTCCGTTTCGCGCCGGCCTGCAGATCCCGAGCTTCAACCTGCCCGGCGCCGAGCCGGCGGATCTGCTCGAGCGGCTGACCGCGATCGCCCACACGGCGGAGAGCTCCGGCTTCGACGCGCTGTACGTCATGGACCACCTGCACCAGATCCGCGGCGTCGGGCCGGAGGAGCACTGGATGCTCGAAGGCCCGACGACGCTCGCGGCGCTGGCCGGCCGCACCAGCCGCATCCATCTCGGCCTCATGGTCGGCGGCATCACCTACCGCAATCCGGCGCTGCTGGCCAAGATCACCACCACGATCGACGTGCTCTCCGGCGGCCGCGCGATCCTCGGCATCGGCGCGGCCTGGAACGACAGCGAGCACCTCGCCTACGGCTACGCGTTCCCGCCGCTGAAGGAGCGCTTCGAGCGCCTCGAGGACGGCCTGCAGATCTTCCACGCGATGTTCACCGAGGAGCGCGCGACCGTCCACGGCACGCACCACAGCGTCGAGCAGGCCTACAACAACCCGAAGCCGCTGCGCGGGGACATCCCGACCCTGATCGGCGGCTCGGGCGAGAAGAAGACGCTGCGGATGGTCGCCCAGTACGCCGACGCGTCCAACGTCTTCGGCGACGTCGAGAAGATCAAGCACCTGATGGGCGTCCTCGACGCGCACTGCGCCGACGTCGGCCGCGACCCCTTCGAGATCGCGCGCACCAAGCTCGCGACCCTGCTGATCGGCGACACGCACGAGGCCGCCGAGGCCAAGGCCGACGCGCTGCGCGAGCACATGCCGGCCGACATGTTCGACCGCATTGTCCTGTGCGGCGACCGCGACGGCCTGGCCGAGCAGATCGCCGCCCACCGCGCGGCCGGCCTGACCGGGCTCATCGTGAACATGCCCGAGGTCCACGACCTCGAGCAGGTCCAGGCCGCGGGCGCGATCCTGGCGACGGCACTGAGCTAGTTGTCGCTCTTGGGGATCCCGCGCACGACCACGCGCGCGAGATAGGCGGCGAGCGCGTCCGGCTGCCACTGGCCGGGCTCCTCCAGCTGCACCCGGAAGCCGAGCTCGGCCAAGGCCACCAACATGCGGCCGAGCAGCGCGGTCTCGCGGTCGGGCAGCGGCGTCCAGGCCGCGAGCACCTCGCCCATCCGGCGCTCCCAGTGCTCGCGGCCGCGCTCGATGCGGTTCTCGCCGTGGCGCTGGAGGTAGATGACGCGGAACGCGTCGGGCGCCTCGACGACCGCGCGCAGCAGCGCGGCGAGGCCGAAGCGGAGCAGGTCCTCCTTGTCGCCCAGCGCGCCCGGGGTCGGGACCGAGTCCTCGACCATGTGCCACAACTTGCGCTCCTCGCGCGCCATGAGCTCGTCGAAGAGCTCCTCCTTGGACGCGTAGCAGGAGTACAACACGGGCTTCGAGACACCCGCCGCGTCGGCGATCGCCTGCATGGAGACAGCCTCGTAGCCGTCGCGCCCGAAGAGCGGCAGGGCGGCGTCCAGGACGAGCGGCCGTCGCAGCTCCGGCCCCAGATGCGCCGCCCGTGCGCGCGTCACGGCGACTAGGCGATCCGCATGCCCGAGATCGCCCGGGCGATGACCAGCTGCTGCATCTCGCTGGTGCCCTCGAAGATCGTGTAGATCTTGGAGTCGCGGTGCCAGCGCTCGACCGGGTACTCGCGGGTGTAGCCGTTGCCGCCCATGATCTGGATCGCGCGCTCGGTCGCCCAGACCGCGACCTCGCCGGCCTTCAGCTTGGACATCGAGCCCTCGGCGTTCTCGAACGGGATGCCGTTGCGGGCCATCCACGAGGCGCGCCAGACGAGCAGGCGCGCGGCGTCGAGCTCCATCTTGATGTTGGCCAGCGCGAAGGCGATCGACTGGTTCTCGATGATCTTCTTGCCGAACTGCTCGCGCTCCTTGGCGTAGTCGAGCGCGTACTCGTAGGCGGCGCGGGCGATGCCGAGCGCCTGGGAGCCGACGACCGGGCGCGTCGCCTCGAAGGTCTGCATCGCGGCCTGCGTCTTGCCCTTCTTGCCCTCGCGGACGCGGGCGAGGCGCTCGTCGAGCTTCTCCTTGCCGCCGAGCAGGTTGCGGCCCGGGATCCGGCAGTCGTCGAGGTGGACGTCCGCGGTGTGCGAGGCGCGCAGGCCGTGCTTCTTGACCTTCGCGCCCTGCTCGATGCCCTCGGTCGCGATCGGGACGATGAACGCCGCGTGGCCGCGCGAGCCCAGCTCGCGGTCGGTCTGGGCGATCACCACGTGGACGTCGGCGATGCCGCCGTTGGTCGCCCAGGCCTTCTGGCCGTTGAGGACCCACGTGTCGCTGGCCTCGTCGTACTTGGCCGTCGTGCGGATGTTGGAGACGTCGGAGCCGGCGTTGGGCTCGCTCGCGCAGAACGCGGCGACCTTGACGTCGTCCTCGGTGCCGTAGCACTGCGGGATCCACTCCATGACCTGCTCCCACGTGCCCTGGCCGGCGATCGCCGCCGCGGCCAGGCCCGTGCCCATGATCGCCATGCCGATGCCGGCGTCGCCCCAGAAGAGCTCCTCCTGGACGATCGGCATCGTCAGGCCGCTCGGGTCGGCGGCGAACTGCTGCAGCGACTCGAAGCCGTAGAGGCCGATCTTCGCGGCCTCCTGGATGATCGGCCACGGCGTCTCCTCGCGCTCGTCCCACTCGTGGGCGGCGGGGCGGACGACGCCCTCGGCGAAGCCGTGGACCCATTCGCGCATGTCCTTCTGATCCTGCGTCAGCGCGAGCGTGAAGGTCGGCTCGGCGGGGGTCTCGGTGCTCTGGGGAGTCTCGACGGTGCTGGCCATGGCACCGAAGCTACCAGGAAGTAGGAACGGGAGCGTTCAGTTGTCCGCGGCGAACCGCGACGAACGGCTAGCCGTGCGGGAAGACCCAGCCCGCGAGCGCGACGAACTGCACGGCCGCGGCCAGGATCACGAGGACGTGGAAGACCTCGTGGAAGCCGAAGGTCTGCGGCCACGGGTTCGGGCGCTTGGTCGCGTAGACGACGGCGCCGAGCGAGTAGAGGAGGCCGCCGACGGCGAGCAGGACCAGCGGGGCGATGTCGAGGCGGTCGACCATCTGCGGCAGCGCGAAGAGGGAGACCCAGCCGAGCGCGAGGTAGCAGAGCGCGCTCAGGACGCGGGGCGCGGTGATCCACGCGACCGACAGGATCACGCCGCCCAGCGCGCCGACCCAGACCGCGACGAGGATCGCCCAGCGCAGCGTCCCGTGCATCACCAGCAGCGCGACAGGCGTGTAGGTCGCGGCGATGAAGACGAAGATCGTGGAGTGGTCGATGCGGCGCAGCAGCGGCCGCCAGCGCGGGTTCCAGCGCCAGCGGTGGTAGGTGCCCGACGCGGCGAACAGCCCGCACAGCCCGCTGCCGTAGACGACCGCGCCGACGCGGGGCGTGCCCGCCGGGACGACCGCGGTGAGCACGATCGCGGCGACCAGCGCCGCCCAGAAGGCGTAGGCGTGCGAGACGCCGCGCAGCAGCGGGCGGAGCTCGTCCTCGATGACGGCGCGCGTGGTCATGGTGCGTCGAGCACGGTACCGGCGCCGGCGCCGCGCCCCGCGAATCCGGGGGATAGCCCCCGATCTCGCGTGGCGGCTAGGTCGTCGTGTCGGGCAGGTGGCGGCCGACGACCGCGACGACGATGCCGCGCGGCACGTCCGGGTCGCTGCCGTCGGAGACGTGGAGGTAGATGCGCGCGATGAACTGCGCGCCTGACCCGGAGCCGAGGCCGATGTGCGGCCCGACCCAGAGCTTCGGCGACCCCGGTCCGGACAGGAAGAACGAGTAGTCGTCCTCGTAGCGCTTGCGGGTCGTCTCGGCGATGTCGGGCTTCCACTGCGTGATGCCGTGCTCGGCGGCGGCCTGGCCGAGCGACTTGCCCATGTCGCCCTGCGCGTACCGGGCCGCCAGCGCGTCCAGCCCGCGCAGCGTGCGGAGCACGAGCCCCGGCCGGCGGAACGGCGACTCCGACGCGGTCTCGAACGCCTTGGGGGCGAAGACGAGGTGCTTGCTCTCGGCGGCGGCGCGCTCGACGGCTTCGAGGACGGTGGCCGGCGGGACCTCTTCGGCCTCGGCGACGACCGTGCCGTCCGCCGCCTCGGCGCCCTCGGCGTCCACGCGCGCCAGCAGCTGCGTGAGCTCGGCGATCGTGCGGCGGTCCTGCTCGCGCTCCGTGCGCAGGCGCTCCATGCGGTCGTGCAGCTCGTCGCGCGCGTGCTGGGTGGCGGCGACGTCGACGAGCGCGCGCTCCATCTCCTCCAACAACTCGGTCTCGGCGGGCGGCGCGTCGGCGGACGCGGCGGCGGCGGCGCGCAGCTCGGTGGCCTCGGCCTGGAGCGCCGCGAGCTCGCCGCGGGCGCTGTCGCGCTCGCGGGCTACCGCGTCGCGGTCGGCCTCGGCCGCGGCGCGGGCGTCGTCGGCCTCGTCGCGCTTGGCCCGCGCGACCTCCTCACGGCGCTTGAGCTCCGGGATCTTCTTGGCCTCGTCCTCGAGCTTGCCGGCGCGCAGCTCGAGCTCCTTCTCCCGAGCCGCGAGCTGCTCGTGCGCGGCGAGCGCCTTCTCGATCACGACGCCGAAGATCGCGTCGTCGATGCCCGACTCGTCGAGCATCTTGTCCCACGAGCCGAAGACCGCCTCGACCTCCTCGGCGGTTGGCCAGCCGGAGTCCGGGTCGAAGTCCTGCGGCTCGGGCGCGTAGCCGGTCAGGCCGGTGAAGCGCCAGGTGGCGTGCATGATCTCCAGGCGGTCCAGCGCGTCCCTGGTCGCCGCCCACCAGTGGGCGTCGCCCTTGGGCGCTGGTCGCTCGTCCATGCGCAGCCCGAGCTCCTCGAGCGCCTGCTCGGCGGCCCGGCGCGCGTAGTACTCCTGACGCAGCTGCGCGGTGGTCGGCTCGGCGGACTTCTTAGGGCGCGCGGGACGTGCGGGCTTCTTCTTCGCCACGCGGCGGAAGGTATCGGGTACTCCTACGACATGAGCCCTGGATACGACGACGATGACGACTGGGTCGGGACGCCGCCGGAGGGGCACGTCACGCGCGACCGCTCCGACCCCGCGAGCTGGCGGCGCAACTGGCCCGCGCAGACCGTCGTGTACGGGTTGATCGGCGTCGGGATCGTGGTCGTCGTGGTGCTCGCGCTGGTCGCGAGCTAGGGGAACGCTGGCCCAGGGGGCCAGGTTCCCTTGCGGGTGTTCGCCCAGGGGGCGAAACCCGCGGCTGGACGTGGATGCACGCCGCTAGTTCACGGTCGGGTCGACCGGCATCCGCGCCAGCAGGCGGAACTGGCCGCCCTTGCGCTGCAGCACGCTGCCCCAGAGCTCGCCCGGGTCCTCGGCGAAGACGTCCGCGGCCAGCGCGGGCTCGACGATCCAGTCCTCGCGCTCCAGCTCGGCCTCCAACTGGCCGGGGCCCCAGCCGGTGTAGCCGGCGTAGACGCGGCGGCGAGCCGTCGCGGACCCGAGGCGCTCCAGGCCGGTGCGGTCGGAGACGAGGCCGACGGCGTCGACCACGAGGTAGGCCGCCTCGGCCGGGTCCTCGAACTCGGCCAGGACGACGATCGACGCGGGCTGGACCGGGCCGCCGACGTAGACGAGCTCGTCGGGGTCCATGACGCCGTCGAGCTCCGGGACCGCCTCGACGACCTCGGTCTCGCTCGGCCGGTTCAAGACGATCCCGAGCGCGCCGTCCTCGTCGTGGTTGGCGATCGCCACGACGGTGCGCGCGAAGTTCGGATCCGACATCGCGGGGGAGGCGACGAGCAGCTGCCCTTCGAGGAAGCTCATGGGGCCCCTCATGGTGCCAGGGTCGAGATCGGCCATCGGAAGGGCGGCTACCCGAGGTGGTCCGCCCCCGAACGGTGGCTCTAGAAGCAGGGGCGTTGTACACCATGTCCGTTGGTGGACATTCCGCGACGTCCCAGCGAAATCAAGACACGACGAACGAAATTCCGGTCCATCCCTACTCAAGCTTGAGTTGCGGTGCGGGCGGCGTGTTTGTCTCCGATCAGACGGGGAAGACCCGAAGCCTGGTGTCCAGTCAGACAATGACCTCTCGTCCACTGATCTCGATCCTCGACGCCGACCCCGAGATGGGGGCGGGTCTGAGCGGGGATGCCCGGGATCTCGCGCGCCGTCACGCCGTCGCCGTCGTGCACGCGCTCCCCACCGGTCCGTTCGAGTTCCCCTCGCCCAACAGCGAGAGCGCGGCCCCGGCCGTGGGGCTGCTCGTCCTCGACGGCCTGATCACGCGCGACGTCGAGCTGGCGAAGCGATCTACCACCGAGCTGCTCGGCCAGGGCGACGTGATCCGGCCCTGGGACGACGAGACGTCGCTCGACCCGCTGCCCGGCTCGATCACGTGGGCGGTCCTCGAGCCGGCGCGCGTCGCCGTGCTCGACCGGCGCTTCGCGGCGGTCGCCGGACGCTGGCCGACGATGCTCGACACGCTGATCGGCCGCACCGCGCGCCGCTCGCGGCAGCTGGCGGTGCAGCGCGCCATCGCCCAGGTCCCGCGCGTGGACGCCCGCGTGCTGGTGCTCCTGTGGCTCCTGGCCGACCGCTACGGCCGCGTGTCGCCGCAGGGCGTGCGCGTCCCGCTGTCGCTCACGCACGAGACGATCGGCAAGCTCGTCGGCGCGCGGCGCCCGTCGGTGACGACGGCGCTCGGCGTGCTGACGCGCCGCGGCCTGGTCGAGCGGACCGACAACGGCTGGCTGCTGCACGGCGACCCGCAGGAAGCGCTGCCGGAGCTGCTCTAGGGCTCTAGCCCAGCAGTCCCTGAAGGACCGTGGAGAGGCTGCGTGGGTCGACCCCGTGGCGCTCCTCGAACTTCTTGCGGTCGCCCTCGTCCGTGAGCGCCAGGACCAGCTCCTCGCGTGAGGCGCCGGCGCGGCAGGCGGCGGTGTCGAGGAGCTCGAGGGCGCGATCCTGGATGAAGCCCTCCAGGCCGCCGGTGCCGGGCAGGCTGCGCTGCTCGCACGGGTCGCGGATCGTCACGGCCTCCGGGGCCGCGACGTGGTGCGCGGCGACGTAGGCCAGCGGGAGCGCGGCGGTCGTGGCGGCCACGCCGACCAGCGCGGCGGTCCAACGTCCGCGCGGCAGGACCGCCGCCGCCGCGAGCAGCGCGAGCGCGCCGGTCACCAGGAACGCCGTCCGGAACGCCTCGCCGACCGCGAGCACGAGCGTGTCGTCGGTGCGGTGGGCGAGGTCGTCGTAGGCGGGCCGGTCGTCGGCCGGGATCGTGCTCTCGCCCTTGCGCAGCGCTTGCCGGAGGCCGTGGCGCGGCTGGTCGTCGTCGACGCCCGCGAGCAGGTCAGGCGCGAGGCGCAGCTTGTCGGTCGGCTTGAGCTTGGCGTCCAGGACGACGGCGACCCCGCGCTCCTTGGCGCGGTCGGTCGAGGTCGTGAGGTCGTGCGAGACGATCGGCGCGAGCACGATCAGCGCCAGCGCGATGCCGACGTGGCGCAGGACCAGCAGGCGCGACGCGTCCTGCGGGTCGCGCTCGGGCAGCAGCTCGCCGCCGAGCGCGGGGAGGGCGAGGCCCATCCCGAGGCCCGCCGCGGCCTGCGGCGCGAACGTCCACGGCAGGTGCGCGTCGGGCAGGAACGCGAGGGCGAGCACGCCGGCGCCGACGAGCGCGCAGCCGGCCGCGGCCCGGGCGCGGGCGTCGCCGCCGATGCGCGAGCCGATCAGCGCGCCGGCCGGGATGACCGTGACGGTCGCGGCGGCGGCCAGCGGCGAGGCGTCCCAGCCGGCGACGAGCAGCAGCACGAGGAGGAAGAGGACGGCCGTCAGGGCGGCCGAGACGAGCGCGAGCGCGGCGGCGGGCCCGAACGTGATCCGCAGGCCGCCGGCCGGCACCGGCAGCGGACGCGTGTCGCGGCGCGGCTCGCGCAGCGCGGCCACGGCGGCGAGCGCGGCGACCGGCGCCTGGAAGTAGAAGATCGAGCGCCACGAGAACGCCTCGGTCAGCGCGCCGCCGAGCGCGGGGCCGATCGCGGTCGCCAGGACGGCGGCGCCCAGCCACAGGCGGCGCCCGCGCTCGCCGGCGGCGCCGCCCGGCTCCAGCAGCGCGAAGGCCGCGACGAGCGCGGCCGCGCCACCGACGGCCTGCACGCCGCGGGCGGCGAGCAGCACGCCGAGCGAGTCGCTGGCGCCGGCGGCGAGCGAGGCGAGCGCGAACAGCGCCAGGCCGCCGCCGCCGGTGCGCGGCGCGCCGATCGTCCGCTGCAGGCGCTCGACCGGGATGAGCGCCGCCGCGAGCACGACGGTGTAGACGCCGAGGACCGCCGCGACGCCCTCCACCGAGGTGTCCAGCTCGCGCAGCAGCTCGGGCAGCGCGAGCGTGACGATCGACGCGTCGGCGAGGGCGAGGCCCGCGGCGACGGCGAGCAGGGCGTGGCGGAACCGCACGTGCGCCACAGTCTGCCGGGCCGGGCCGGCGCCCGTGGGGGATCGCTTGCCGACCGCAGGTCAGGAGGCGGGTACGCTGGCCGCGTGCCCGACGGACCGGCCTACCGACGCCTCGACGTCGACGCGCGGCGGGCGCAGCTGGTCGCGCTCGGCGAGCGGCTGTTCACGTCGTCGTCCTACTCCGAGCTGTCGATGGCGCGCATCGCCCGCGAGGCCGGGATCTCGAAGGCGTTGCTGTACCACTACTTCCCGTCCAAGCAGGCGTACTTCGAGGCGACGCTGCAGGCGGCGGCCGAGGAGCTGCGGGCGCGCACCGAGCCCGACGCGTCGCTGCCGCCGGTCCAGCAGCTGGAGCGCAGCCTCGACGTCTATCTCGGCTGGATCGAGGAGCACAGCGAGGCCTACAACAAGCTCATCATCACCGCCGGCGAGGTCGCGGAGGTCCGCGCGCTGGTGGAGGAGGTGCGGGCCGCCACCGCCCAGCGCATCCTCGGCGGCGTGCTCGGCGACGGCGCGCCCGTCCCGCCCGGCGCCCGCACCGCGGTCCGCGGCTGGCTGTGGTTCATGGACGGCGCCTGCCTGGACTGGATCGCCCACGGCGACCTCACCCGCGACGAGCTGCGCCGCCTGCTCATCGGCACGCTCGTCGGTGCGCTCATGGCCTCCGGCGACCACGAGCTCGTCGCCGCGCTGACGGCGTCCTAGGTCTCGTCGACCGCCGCCAGCCGCCACGGCAGCTCGGCGTCGTCGCTCAGCCCGAACGTCCAGCGCTGCGTCGTCTGCTGGTCGCGGCCCTTGGAGCCGGCGACCACCGCCGCGGTGTCGCGGTCCTCGACGTAGCGCCGGCCGTCCAGCGTGACGACGGCGGTCATCGTCGCGGGCGTCGCCGCCGCGTCGACCGCGACGATCTGCAGGCCGACCACGCGCGCCCCGCGGACCACGACGCGGGTGCTCCCCTCGGCGCCACCGTTGGCGTACAACAAGGTGTCGATGGCGTCGCGGTCGGCGATCGCCTCCAGCGCGTCGTCGGCGCCGTCGATGGCCTCCACCCACGCCTCGACCGCGCGGCGCGCCGCGATCTCCAGCACGTCCGGCGCGAAGCGGCCGTCGGCCAACGAGAGGTCCAGCGCGGTCGCGCGCGCGTCGGCGTCGACGACGGCCGGCGCGATCTCGGCGACCGCCACGCCGGCGGGCACCGCGTCGGCGACCGCGCCCTCGATCAGCGCCTGGTCGGCCACGCGCGCGTCTCCCCACGGCACCGCGATCAGCTCGGACTCGAGGTGGTGGCGGCCCTCGACCTCGGACTCGATCGACAGCAGCCGCCAGCGCTCGCCGGGCGGATGCAGCGTCCACCACTCGGTCAGCGACGTCGTGGCGTCGCCCTCGCCCTTCTTCATCACCATGTTGCCGCGGGCGTCGACGACGTAGTCCTGCAGCGAGGCCGAGATCCGGACGACCACGCGGTCCTCGTCCTCGCCCTCGCGGTTGATCAACCCCATGTACTCGACGTCCGGCGCGCGCAGCGGCTCGCACTTGTTGCGCCAGCCCTTGCGCCGGAAGTCCTCCAGCCGGCGGCGCCACTCGACCATCAGGTCGTCGCCGACCATCTGCGACAGTGCGTCGATGTCGTTGGCCGACCAGTGCCGCTGGATGTCGATGAACAGCGCCGCCGCGGCGGTGCGCACGGTCTCGGGGTCGAAGTCGGCGTCGTCGCCGGCCGCCTCCGCGGCCGCCAGCTCGGTCGCGCGCACGCGCCTGGCGCGCCGCTTGCGGTACTGCGCGGCCTTCAGCCCCGAGAACACCAGGAAGATGACCACGGCGACCAGGATCACGAGGAACAGGAACGGCGAGCCGCCGCCTGCGCCCGCGCCCCCTGCGCCGCCGAAGCCGCCGCCCCCGCCGCCACCTCCGCCGCCACCGCCCCCGAATCCGGAGGAGCCACCGCCCGCGGCGGCCACGATCGTCCCCAGCAATCCATTCATCGGACTCGGAGGCTACGGGTACCACGAGGGCAACCACCAACCCAAGGGAGGGGAGGTCTCGATGTCCACCGGACTCATCATCGCGATCGTCATCGTCGCGATCGTCGTACTCGCCCTGATCGCCTTCGTGCTACCGCGCTCCCGTGCGCGTGCTCGCGAGCGCCAGGTTGTCCGTCGTCGCGAAGAGGTCGCCGGCGCCCACCGCGAGGTCGCGTCCGAGCGCATGGCCGCCGCCGACCGCGCCGACCGCGAGGCCCGCGCCCAGCGCGCCGAGGCCGAGCTGCACGAGTCGCGTGCGGCGCTGCACGAGGAGGGCCTGGCCGACGACGACCTGTCCGAGGAGCACCGGCGCTTCGTGCGCGACCGCGACGGCGACGGCGTGGCCGACGGCGACGAGGTGACCGACCGGCCGCGCGGCGCCTAGGCGGTCCGGCTGCGCAGCTCGGCGAGCGCGCGCCGCTGACGTGCGAACACGAACCGCACGATCCGCTGGCGTTCGCGCTCGCTGAGCCGCTCCAGCCGCAGGCCGCGCAGGCCCCAGTCCTCGTCGGCGCGCACCACGCGCGCCAGCAGGTCGATCAGGTCCTCGTCGGAGTCCAGCTCGAACCGCAGACGCAGCCGGTCGCCCTCGCCCAGCGCGTCGGCCCCGGCGACCAGGACGCCGCCGGCCGACACGTTGCGGGTGAAGCCGTTGAGCCACCCGACCTTGAAGCCGTCCGGGATCATCGCAACCGGCCGGACGAGGTCGATGCGCGTGTCGTCACGCCGCTGGGCCTCGCGCCGCGGAGCCAGCGGGACGACGGCTTGAAGGAAGTGCAGGAGGTCCTCGCGGACGCGTCCGCCGGCGCCGGGGACCGCGAGCAGCGTCCCGTCGACGCGGTCGTCGCCGGCCAGCGGCACGATCGTCGCCTTGCGGCGGTGCAGGAAGCGCGCCGGGACGCGCGCGTCGGCCGCCACGACGGCCAGCTCGGCGGCGCCGGTGACCGCGCGGACGACCACGGCCTCGAGCGTCGCGACCTGGGGCACGAGCACGCGCACGCGCTCCTCCTGCTGGCCCCTGCGCAGCCCGATCATCTTCCCGGTTTGATCGAGCGCGGACGGCTCAACTTGAGCCCGCGCTGCACGCAAGCGACCATTGTCACTAGCACGCTTCGCGGGCGGGTACCCTATAGGCATGGCGAAGACGCAGCGAGAGCGGGACCAGGCCGCGCGTGAAGCGAAGCTCGAGCGGATCAAGGACCAGGTCGACAGTGGCGACCTGACCATCCGCAAGATGAGCGACGAAGAGCGCGCCAAGTGGGCGAAGCACCGCGAGGAGACCGAGACGACGGCCAGCCCCGCCGATCGCCGCCGCGCCGCGGCGGCGCAGCGCCGCCGGCAGCGCCGCGCTGCCCGCACGCCCTGATCGCCTGACGGGCGACGCCGGCCGCGTGAGGACGTCCGCGGCCGCCGCACCGTCAAGCCGGCGAGCGCGGCGACCCGCGCGCTAGGGTCCGGCGCGCCATGAAGCTCGCGACGTTCCTGCTCCCCGGCGCCGACGCGCCCCAGGCCGGCGAGGTCCGCGGCGGCGCGGTCGTCGCGTTCGATGACGACGCGTCCGTGCTCGACCGCCTCGCCTCCGGCGACCGCACGCCCGCTGCCGGCGCCCAGCACGCGCTCGCCGACGTGCGCCTGCTCGCGCCGGTCCCGCGCCCGCGCGCGATCTTCGGCGTCGGCCTCAACTACGCCGCGCACGCGCGGGAGACCGGGCAGACGCCGCCCGAGGCGCCGATGATCTTCATGAAGCTGCCGTCCAGCGCCGCGGCGCCCAACGGCGACGTCGCGGTGCCGGCGGCCGCGGCCGCCCGGCTGGACTACGAGGGCGAGCTGGCCGTGGTGATCGGCGCCGGCGGCGCGGTCGCGGGCTACGCGGTCGCCGACGACCTGAGCGCGCGCCACCTCCAGAAGCGCGAGAAGCAGTGGACCCGGGCCAAGGGCTTCGACAACTCCGCGCCCTACGGGCCGTGGATCACGACCGCCGACGAGGTCGCCGATCCCGAGGCGCTGCGGCTCAGGACCTGGGTCAACGGCGAGCTGCGCCAGGACTCCTCGACCTCCGACCTCATCTTCGGCGTCGAGCGGATCGTGGCCTTCCTGAGCGAGACCTGCACGCTGCAGGCCGGCGACCTGATCCTCACCGGGACGCCGTCGGGCGTCGGCCAGGCCCTCGACCCACCCCAGTTCCTCGCCTCCGGCGACCGCGTCCGGATCGAGATCGAGCAGCTCGGCGCGATCGAGCACACGATCGCCTAGCGGCGCCGCGCCATGTGACAGACTGCCGCGCGATGTCTCGCGCCCCATTCGCCCCGTTCGCTGCGCTCACCCTGTCGCTGGCCCTCGCCGCTGCCTCCGTCGCGCCCGCCGCGGCCGGCGCCGCGACCAACCCGTGGCTGGAGAAGCAGCCGCTCAACATCGCCCACCAGGGCGGTGAGGACGAGTTCCCGTCCAACACCATGTTCGCGTTCCGCTCGGCGCTGAAGGCCGGCGCCGACATGCTCGAGCTCGACGTCGGGGTGACCAAGGACGACCAGGTCGTCGTCATGCACGACACGACGCTGGACCGCACGACCAGCGGCAAGGGCACGATCGCGTCGCACACGCTCAAGCAGGTCGAGAAGCTCGACGGCGCCTACTGGTTCCACGCCGCCGACGACGCCTACCGCCACGACCGCTCGGCCAAGTCCTACACCTTCCGCGGCGTCGCGACCGGCAAGAAGAAGGCGCCCAAGGGCTTCGCGGCCGCCGACTTCCGCGTCCCGACGCTGAAGGCCGTCCTGAAGGCGTTCCCGGACACTCCGATCAACATCGAGATCAAGGGGCGCACGAAGGCCGAGGCGGTCGACGAGTACCTCCAGAACGCCGAGGTGCTCGGCGCGCTGTTGAAGAACAACCCGCGCCGCGACCTGATCGTCGTCTCCTTCAAGCAGGAGGCGGTGGACAAGTTCCACGAGATCGCGCCGAAGATCCCGCTGGCGCCCGGCATCGGCGGCAGCGCCGACTTCCTGCTCGGCGGCAAGTCGCCCGGCCCGGGCGTCGTCGCCTTCCAGCTGCCGATCACCTACGAGCTCAACGGCACGACGCTGAACGTCACGACGGCCGCCAACGTCGCCAACGCCCACAAGGCCGGCTACGCCTGGCACACGTGGCTCAGCGACGACGGCGAGTCGCCGGCGACCTGGACCAAGCTCATCGACTGGTGCGTGGACGGCGTCATGACCGCCCAGCCGGTGAAGTTCGAGCAGGTGCTCGAGAAGCACCAGCGCCCCGCCAGCTGCGCCGGGTAGCCGCCGGCCGAAGTTCGGCCGGCGCCGAAGCGTCGGCGCTCTAGCCTTCCGGGCATGGACGTCGACCTTCCCGCCGTCGCCGCGCTGATCGCCGATCCGTCGCGCGCCGCCATGCTCGACGCGCTGCTGTCGGGCGGGCGGCACAGCGCGCGCGAGCTGGCGGTCGCGGCCGGGATCGCGCCGTCGACCGCGACCGAGCACCTCGACCGGCTGGAGCGCGGCGGGCTGGTCGTGACCGAGCGCGTCGGGCGCCGGCGCGAGGTCCGCCTCGCCGGGCCGGAGGTCGGCCGCGCGCTGGAGGGGCTGGCCGCGATCGCGCCGCCCAAGAAGGTCACCGGGCTGCGCGCCTGGCACCACGGCGAGGCGCTGCGGGCCGCGCGCTCCTGCTACGACCACCTCGCCGGCCAGGCGGGGGTCGCGCTTGCCGACGGGCTCGTGCGCTCGCAGATCCTGCGCGCCGGCGACGGCGCGTTCGCGCTGACCGACCGCGGCGCGGACCGGCTCGCCGACTTCGGGCTCGACGTCGAGGCGATCCTCGGCGCGCGGCGCGCGACGGCGCGCGCCTGCGTGGACTGGTCCGAGCGCCGGCCGCACGTCGGCGGCGCGCTCGGCGCGGCGCTGCTGACGGAGATCCTGGACCGCGACTGGGTCGCGCACGCGCCGGCGGCGACGGGCGCCAAGGCGACCCGCGGGCGCGTCCTGCGCGTCACCGACGCCGGCCGCGCGGGGCTGCGCGACCAGCTCGGCGTGCGCCTCGGCGGCTAGTGGTGCTCGATGACCCGGTCGATGAGGCCGTACTCGACGGCCTCGTCGGGCTTGAAGAAGCGGTCGCGCTCCATGTCGTTGTGCACCTTCTCGAGCGGCTGCCCGGTGTGCTCGGCGTAGATCTCGTCGATCCGCGCACGCGTCTTGATGATCTCGCGCGCATGGATCTCGATGTCCGAGGACTGGCCCTCGAAGCCCGACGACGGCTGGTGGATCAGGATCCGCGAGTTCGGCAGCGAGAAGCGCTTGCCCTTCGCGCCGCCCATCAGCAGCAGCGAGCCCATCGACATCGCGATCCCCACGCACATCGTCGACACGTCCGGCTTGATGAACTGCATCGTGTCGTAGATCGCCAGGCCGGCGTAGATCGAGCCGCCCGGGGAGTTGATGTAGATCGAGATGTCCTTGTCCGGATCGGCCGACTCCAGGTGCAGGAGCTGCGCGACCACGAGGTTGGCGACCTGGTCGTCCACGGCGGAGCCGAGGAAGATGATCCGCTCGTTCAGGAGCCGGGAGTAGATGTCGTACTCGCGCTCGCCGCGGGCGGTGCGCTCGATCACCATCGGGACCATGGGCATGAGCAAGACCCTAGCGGTCCGTTCATCGCAGCCGTTCGCCGCGGGTGAACGGCGTTCGTCGGCGCGTCACGCCCCGGAGTCGTAGGACGACAGAACAGCGGCACAGGAGCGCGGCGGGGATGACGTGCTCCAACGGTTCAGGGACGGACCCGGGATGGACGCCTCCTCCGGACATTCCACGCCGCTTCTCCTCCATCGCCCCCGGCTCCGTCATGATGCTGGCCTCGGACGGCCTTCCACGGAGCCGGGGGCATGGGGGACCCAGCACAGCGCGAGCAGAACACCACGATCCAGCTGTCCGCCGCCCTCGCGGGCGGTGCGGAGGCTCGTGGGCGCCAACTGGCGTTGCTCCAGGCGGTCGTGGCGACGACCGATGCCGCCGTCGACGTCCGCCAGGACGGCGATGCGCTGCGCGTCGCGTTCACCGACGCGCGCGCCGCGGCGCTGTGCGCGATCGAGCTCCAGCAGCGCATCGAGGCCGACAACCGCAGCGCGGTGGTCCCCGGCGTGCTGCGCATCGCCGCCGCCAGCGAGCCGGGGCGCGACGACCGACTCTGCGCGCTGGCCGGCGCCGGCCAGATCCTGGTCGACACCGGCCTGTACGAGCTGCTGCGCGACGAGCAGGACCTCGACCTCGGCGAGCCGCGCCGGCTCGGCGGGCCCGACGCGGCGGCCGAGATCCGCTGGGATCCGCTGCCCGAGCCGGTCGTGCCGCTGCCCGCGCGGCTGGAGATCGCGCGGCCCGAGATGTTCGCCGGCCGCGCCGAGGAGCTCGGGCGCCTGGAGCCGCTCATCGCCCGCGCGTCGCACGGCGGCCGGCAGGTCCTGCTGCTCGGCGGTGAGCCGGGCATCGGCAAGTCCCGGCTGGCCCGCGAGCTGACGATCACCGCGCACGCGCGCGGCTCGACGGTCCTGCAGGGGCGCTGCGACGAGGACCTGCGCATGCCCTACCAGCCGTTCGTCGAGGCGCTGTCGCACCTCGTCGAGCACGCCGCGCCGGCCATCCTGGACCGCCACGTCGCCGAGCACGGGGGCGAGCTCGGCCGCCTGATCCCCGCGTTCGCGCGCCGGCTGCCCGACGCGCCCCCGCCCCGCCAGGCCGACGGCGACACCGAGCGCTACCTGCTCTTCAGCGCGGTCGTCGGCCTGCTCGGCGCCGAGTCGGCGCAGCGGCCGGTGATCCTGTTCCTCGACGACGTCCAGTGGGCGGACACGCCGACGCTGCTGCTCCTGCGCCACCTCGTGGCGTCCGACCTGCGGCTGCGCGTCACGGTCATCGCGACGTTCCGCTCGACCGAGCTCGACGACGACCATCCGCTGGCCAAGCTGCTCGCCGACCTGCATCGCGAGCCGGACGTCACGCGCGTGGACCTCACCGGCCTGCGGGCCGACGCCGTCGTCGACCTGGCGCGCGCCGCGAGCGGGCACGACCTCGACGCCGCGGCGCTGGACGCCGCGCACACGCTGCAGCGGCGCACGTCGGGCAACGCGTTCTTCGTCACCGAGATGCTGCGCCACGGCGGCGACCTCGTCGGCGCGACCGTGCCGGCCAGCGTCCGCGACGTGCTCGAGCGCCGGCTGCAGCGGCTGGGCGACGCGGTCCGCGAGCCGCTGGCCGCCGCGGCGATCATCGGCCAGGAGTTCGACCTCGAGCTGGTCGGCGCGATGGTCGCCCAGGGCGTCGACGGCGTCGTCGCGGCGGTCGACGCCGCGGCCGACGCGGCGCTCGTCGTCGCCCCGCGCCACCCGGGCGACCGCTACGCGTTCGCGCACGGCCTGATCGTCACGACGCTCTACGACGGCCTCGGCCCGGCGCGGCGCGCGCGGATGCACCGCAGCGCGGCGGAGGCGCTGGAGACGCTGACCGCCGGCGCGACCGGCGGCTCGGTCTCGCGCGTCGGCGAGCTCGCGCGCCACTGGCTCAACGCCGAGCCGGCCGACCTGCAGAAGGCGCTGCGCTACACGCGCCTGGCCGGCGAGCACGCGGTCGCCCAGCTCGCGCCCGACGACGGCGTGCGCTGGTACCGCCAGGGCCTGGACCTCTTCGCGCAGCTCGGCGGCGCCGACGACGCGGTCCGCTTCGAGTTGTTGGTGGGGTTGGGCGACGCCCAGCGCCAAGCCGGCGATCCCGAGTTCCGCACCACCCTGCTGGAGGCCGCGTCGCTGGCGCGGCGGCTGGACGACGGCCCGGGCCTGGTGCGCGCCGTGCTGGCCAACAGCCGCGGGTTCGTCTCCGCGTCGGGCGTGGTCGACGACGAGCGCCTGCACGCGCTGGAGGACGCGCTGAACGCCGTTGGCGAGGGCGACGCCGCCGACCGGTCGCTGCTGCTGGCGACGCTCGCGGCCGAGCTGGCGTTCTCGCCCGCGGACCGCGAGCGCCGCGTGGCGCTGAGCGACGAGGCGCTGGCGCTCGCGCGCCGCATCGACGACCCCGCGGCGCTCTCGCGGGTCCTGAGCCTGCGCTTCGTCACGCTCTGGATGCCCGAGACGCTCGAGGAGCGCCTGGCCAACAGCGACGAGAACGTCGCCGCCGCGCGCCGCACCGGCGACCCGGTCGCCGAGTTCCACGCGGTGCACTGGCGCGCCGCCGCGTTCGTGGAGGCGGGGCGCATGGGCGACGCGGCCCGCGACGTCGAGCACGAGGCCCAGCTGGCCGAGCGGCTGGGGCAGCCGACGATGCGCTGGCTGGGGACCTACGACCAGGGCAACCTCGACATCATCCTCGGCCGCCTCGCCGAGGCCGAGCAGCACGCGCACGAGGCGCTGCAGATCGCGACGCTCTCCGCCCAGCCCGACGCGCTGTCGTTCTTCACCTCGCAGCTGACGAACATCCGCTACGAGCAGGGCCGCCTGGCCGAGCTGCAGCCGCTGATCGCGCAGGTCGTGGCCGACAACCCGGGCATCCCGGCCTTCCGCGCGGTGCTCGCGCTGGCCTGCTGCGAGGGCGACCTCGACGACGAGGCGCGCCGCCTGCTCGCGCACGAGAACTCCAGCGCGTTCGCCGAGCTGCCGCCCGACGTCACCTGGCTGCCGGGGCTGGCGATCTACGCCGAGGTCGCCGCGCACCTCCAGGACCGCGCGGCCGCCGAGGCGCTCTACGCGCTGCTGCTGCCGTGGAGCGGCCAGGTCGTCTACTCGGGCATCAGCGCGTGGGGCTGCGTCGACCACCACCTCGGCGCGGTCGCCGCGGTGATCGGCAGGTACGCCGAGGCCGAGGAGCACCTGCGCGCCGCGGCCGACCTGAACACGGCGCTGCGCGCGCCGATCTGGGTCGCGCGCACCGAGCTGGCGACCGCGCGCCTGCTGCTGCTGCGCGACGGGCCGCAGGACCGTGAGCGCGGACGGGCACTGCTGGAGCGCGCGGCGGCCGCGGCGCAGCGGCTGGGCAGCGCGACGCTGGCGCGGCGCGCCGCCGGCCTGTTGGGCTACGAGAAGGCGCTCAGCGCGCTGCCGATCCCGGTCATGCCGAATGCGGCCCGCCCACCGGCGCGGGCGGCGAGGACGCCGCCGCCGAACGGCGGCCGCGGCGCTCCCGCCGTGCCGCAGCCCGCGCCCGCCGAGCCGGAGCCGTCCGGCGCGCCGTCGGCGTCGTTCCGGCTCGAGGGCGAGATCTGGACGGTCACCGGCGCCGAGACCGTGCGCCTGAAGGATCGCAAGGGCCTGCAGTACCTGGCGACGCTGCTCGAGCGCCCCGACGTCGAGATCCACGCGATCGACCTCGTCAACGGACCGGTCGACGCCGGCGCGCGCGGGCGCTCGTCGGGCGGCGCGGGCGCCGCGGCGACCGCCGAGAGCGGCGACGTCGTGCTGACCGACGGCGGCGACGCCGGCGCGCTGCTGGACCCCGAGGCCAAGGCGGCCTATCGCGAGCGCGTCGTCGAGCTGCGCGAGGACCTCGAGGAGGCGGAGCGCTTCCACGACGTCGAGCGCGCGTCGCGGCTGCGCGAGGAGCTGGACTTCATCGGCGCCGAGCTGGCGCGCGCCGTCGGGCTCGGCGGCCGCGACCGCCGCGCCGGCAACGCCGCCGAGCGCGCGCGGGTCAACGTTACGCGCGCGATCCGCGGCGCGGTCCGGGCGATCGCCGAGCACGACGCACGCCTCGGCCACCACCTCGAGCGCTCCGTGCGCACCGGCGTCTTCTGCGTCTACGACCCGGGCCCGGCGGGTCCGGACGTCTGGCGCGTCACGGTCGAGCGCTGAGCGCGCGGCTCACCCGCTGAAGTAGCGCTGCAGCGCGGGTGCGACGAGCGTGACGACCGCGTCGGGCGTGGCGGAGGCCAGCGGCTCGATGCGCAGGACGTGGCGGGCGAGGACGAGGCCGATGACCTGGCTGGCCGCGCCGGCCGCGCGCAGATCGGCGTCCGCGCCGTCGATGGCGGTGCGCAGCAGCGGCAGGATCTCGTCCTCGATGAAGCCGTGCACGAGGTCCTCCTGGCTGCTGGACGAGCGCAGCAGCGCCGCGAGCGGGCCGCCGCCGGCCGCGTCCCACACGCTGAGGAGCGTGTGCAGGATGCGCTCGGCGAGGTCGTCGCGGCGGTCGGACTGGGCCAGGACGGCGGCGAGCGCCGCGGCGGGCGAGACGGGCAGCTCCAGCGCCGCCGCGAAGAGCCCGGCCTTGCCGCCGAAGTAGTAGCTGGGCAGCGCGCCGTCGACGCCCGCGCGCTCCGCCACGCCGCGCAGCGTCGTGGCGTCATAGCCCTGGGCGGCGAACAGCTCGCGCGCGGCCTGGAGGATCGCGCCGCGGGTCTCGGGGCTGCCGGCGCGGCGGCCGCGGCGCGTGGTCGACGGGACGGGCTCGGGCGAGTTCTTCATCCGGTGTTGAATTCTATCGCGAGCTGTGGGACAGTGCGTTCATCCGCTGTTGAAATATTGTCCTGGAGCCCCTCATGCCCCGCCCCGAACGCCTCATCCTCATCGCGGTCTGCCTCTCGCTCGCGGCCGTCGTCAGCGCCGTCTCGTCGCTGAACGTCGCGCTGCCCGACATCGCCCGCGCGACCGGCGCGTCGACGTCGGACCTGCAGTGGATCATCGACGCCTACGCCCTGGTCTTCGCCGGCCTGCTGCTGCCGGCCGGCGCGCTCGGCGACCGGCTCGGCCGCCGCCGCATCCTGCTCGCGGGCCTCGCCGTCTTCGGTGGTGGCGCGATCGTCGCCACGCAGCTGTCGGACGCGAACGCGCTCATCGCGGTCCGCGCCGTCATGGGCCTGGGCGCGGCGATGATCATGCCGACGACGTTGTCGATCGTCACCTCGACCTTCGGCGCCGAGCACCGCGACAAGGCGGTCGGCGTCTGGGCGGGCGTGGCCGGCGGCAGCGCGCTGATCGGCCTGCTCGCGGCCGGCCTGCTGCTCGAGGTCTTCTCGTGGCCGGCCGTCTTCTGGCTCAACGTCGCCCTCGCCGGCGTCGGCGCGGCGATGACGATCCGCTTCGTCCCGGCCGGCATGCCCGAGCGCACGGCGCTCGACGGCGTCGGCGCGGTGCTCTCCGCGCTCGGCCTCGGCGGGATCGTGTGGGGCTTCATCGAGGGCCCGTCGGAGGGCTGGACCTCGACGAGCGTCGTGGCCGGCTTCGTCGCGGGCGTCGTCCTGCTGTCCGCGTTCGTCGCGTGGGAGCTGCGCCGCGACGAGCCGCTGCTGGATCCGCGCCTGTTCGCCCTGCGCGGCTTCGCCGCCGGGTCGCTGTCGGTCTTCGTCCAGTTCTTCGCGATGTTCGGGACGATCTTCGTGTTGTTGCAGTACCTGCAGTTCGTCCTGCGCTACTCGCCGCTGCAGGCGGGCGCGGCGCTCGCGCCGGCGGCGGTCATGATGGTGGCCTTGGCCCCGCGCGTGCCGCGCTTGGTCGAGCGCGTCGGCGTGCGCCGCGTCGGTCCGCCCGGCCTGGTCCTGATCGGCGCCGGCCTGTTCGTCGCCTCGACGATGGGCGCGGACGCGTCGTACTGGCACCTGCTCGGCGGCCTGGTCCTGCTCGGCCTCGGGATGGCGCTGGCCGCCCCGCCGGCGACCGCCGCGATCGTCGGCTCGCTGCCCGACGAGAAGCAGGGCGTCGCCTCGGCCGTCAACGACACCGCCCGCGAGGTCGGCGGCGCGCTCGGCATCGCGGTCCTCGGCTCGGTCCTGGCCAACCACGTCGGGTCCTTCGGCCCGCACACCGACCCGACCGCGGTCGTCGACGGCTATCAGGCGGCGCTGCGCGTCGGCGCCGCCGTCCTGGTCGCGGGCGCCGCGTTCGTCTTCCTGCGGCTAGGCCGCGGCGCCGACCGCGTAGCGCAGGAGCACGGTGCCGCCGGCGAAGCGCCGCTCCTCTTCAAGGCGTAGGCCAACGCGGACGCCGGCGGGCAGCGCCGGCGTCCCGCCGCCGACGGCGATCGGGATCAGGAACAGCTGGACCTCGTCGACCAGCCCGGCGCGGAACGCGTGGGCGGCGAGCGTCGGGCCACCGATCGAGAGGTCGCGGCCGGCCGCGGCCTTCAGCGCCCGGACCGCGTCCGGGTCGAAGGTCCGCTCGATCCGGGTCCGCGGCGTCTCGGCCTCGGCCAGCGTGGTCGAGTACACCACCTTGTCGGCGGCGCGCCAGATGTCGGCGTAGTCGCGGACTTCCGGCGTCTCGCCCGCCATCGTCTGCCAGACCTTGAGCGTCTCGTACATCCGGCGGCCGTAGAGGTAGGTGCCGATCGGGCGCTCGACCTCGTTGACGTGGGCGTGGACGTCCGGGTCGGGCGCGGCCCAGGCGAACGACCCGTCGGCGTCGATCGTGTAGCCGTCGACCGAGCAGAGGTTGGAGGCGATGAGGCGACCGGGCATGACCGTGGCCTACCCGTTCGTGGTGCCGGGCGCCGCCCAGCGGACGTCGCCGGCGTCGATCAGGAAGTCGAAGCGCATGCGCAGCGCGAGCGTCACGCGCTGCTGCGCGACGATCCCCAGCTCGTCGTGCAGCGGGTGGCTGTCCAGGTGCTGGATCGTCAGGTCGTAGTCGTGGACGAGCTGGGAGACCTTGATGTTCTTGGTGATCGCGGGCGCGACGACGACCTGCTGGATGTCGGCCCTGCGCCCGTCGGCGGTCGCGCGGATCTGCTTGAGGAACACCTGGTTGACCTTGTGGTCCTTGAGCGCCTTGCCGAACTCGATGGCGAAGTGCAGGCCGAGGTCGACCCCCGGCCTGTCGAAGAGCATGTCCTTGATCCACTCGCCGACTGTGAGGATGTCGCCGAGGGCGAGCTCGACCTCCGACAGCTCGTCGCCGACCGGCGTGAGGTCCATGAGGCGGCGGCGCTCCGGATGCTCGTCGCCGCCGAAGTCCATGCCGAAGACGTCGAGCGTGAACGGCGCGGTGTCCTGGGTCGCGTCGTCGGGCATCGTCGACCAGCCCATGGTCTTGGGGTAGCCGTAGTCCTCGCGGCCCGAGAGCAGCGAGATCGGGTTGTCCAGCATCATGGCCGCGCAGAACATCCCGAAGTCCTGGGCGACGAGCTTGTCGCCGTCGTGCTTGACGCGGGCGACCGGGATCCAGAAGCCGACCTGCGGCTCGCGCACGGTGCCCATCGAGTGCCACGGCTCGTACTCCGGGCGGATGGCGCCGACGACGCCGAAGGTGACGATGACGGTGTCGCCCAGCGGGCGGTAGTCGACGGCACCGCCGGTGGGCGTGTTGAAGGCCTTCTGGCAGAGCGCGTCGAGCTTGGCGTGGTCGGCCTTGAGGCCGAAGACGTACAGCGTGGTGTCGTCGCACTGCAGCGGGCCGGGCGCGGAGCCGAGGCCGCCGAACTCGACGTAGGCGGGGAGGTCGGTCATGTTGGGGTCCTTGGAGGGAGGGGGTCGGGGTGGGTCAATCGGATTCGAGCCAGCCCTCGGTGCCCGGCACGACGGCCGGGTGGCCGGACAGCGCCTTGGCCGCGAGCTTGCCGGACGTCACGGCCGCCTCGACGCTGCCGCCGCAGATGCCGTTGCGCGTCCAGTCGCCGGCGAGCGCGAGGTTGGCCGGCGCCGCCTCGTCGGGCCGCAGCCGGTACTGGATCGAGCCGGGAGGCGTGAGGACGTAGCGCTCGCTGCCAAAGATGTTGGCGCGCCAGTACTGCGCGCGCACGCGGTCCTCGCCGGTGTTGTTGGTGGGGTCGAACAGCAGGTCCCAGTCGAACTCGCCGTCGGTCCCGGCCTGCTCGGCGCCCGGCCACAACACCAACGCCTTGGTCTTGAGATGCTCGACGCCGGCGGCGAACGCGCGCTGGTCGGCCTCGTCCTGGGTGTCGTCGGGCGGCTGCTCCATCGTGCCGCAGAGGTAGCCGATCGAGACGACGCCGTCCTGCGCCGGCCAGCCCTCGCGGGGCAGCAGGTGCGACATGTCGCACAACGTGTCCAAGGGCTTCAGGTAGGCGCCGGAGACCATGCCGGCCGGGTTCTCGGGGCCGAGCTGCTCGGGCGTCTTGGTCATCCAGACCTGCAGCGCCTGGGTCGCGACGGTCATCGCGTGGTCGAGCATCTGCTGGAACCTGGGGTCCTTGGCGGCGAGCTCCTGGGTGACCGGCGGCAGCGAGGCGACCGACATCCCGAGGACGACGTCGTCGAAGTCCTCGCCGACCTTCAGCTCCTCGTCGCGGGCGTCGGGGCCGGACTGGCAGGCCTCGAAGAGGACGTCGCGGTAGACGTCGACGCCACCCTCGAGCTGGTCGTACAGCGGCGCGGCGGGCCATGAGAGCAGGCCGCCGGGGTCGGGCAGCAGCGGCTGGTACTCGCCGTCGCCGGCGAGCCGGGCCTGGCGGCGCAGGCCGATCCGGTCGACCAGCTGGCCGTCCTCGGAGACGCCGACGTTCGTCACCTGCGTGAAGAACTCGAAGCGCACGCCGCGGGCGCGCAGGGCCTCGTACATCGGGGCGAAGATCGCGTCGCCCATCCCGGCCTGCATCTTCCACATGATCGCGCCGCGGTAGCCGAGGCACATGCGCAGCATCGCCTGCAGCGCCTTGCCGGCGGCGATGCACGGCCGGGCGCGGTCGCCGTCCTCGTAGCCGAAGCACAGCTGGTAGAAGGCGCGCAGGATCGGGGACTCGGCGAGCGTCTCGGGGTGCGCGCCGTGGCGCGCCATCCAGGCCATGAACTCCTCGTCGTTGACCTGGCCGAAGCCGCCCTTGTCCTCGTCGTCGAGGTCGTCCACCAGGATGCCGCGGAAGACGGTGGCGGTGACGTCGAAGGTCATCGCGTAGCGGTCGCCGTCGGTGATCTTCCAGATGATCGCGGTCAGGACGCGCAGGAACCGGCAGATCAGCGGCTCCTCGGCGTCGTCCGGGTCGGCGCCGATGTGGAGGAAGGGCTTGGCGAACTTGAGGAAGCCCTCGAACAGGTCGGCGAGCTCGGACTCGCCGTCGTCGCCGCCGAGGAACTTCTCCATCGCGAGCAGGAAGCCGTCGAAGAACTTGTCCAGCGCGCGGAGCTGGAGCGACGCGTGGACCGGCGGCTCGACGAGGCGCAGCGTGTGGATCGCGTCGTGCATCAGGCGGTGCAGCGACGGCGACTCGGTCGGGATGCCCGGCGTCCCGTCGTTGGACGGGAAGTGGAAGTGGCGCGGGATCCAGCGGTCGTCCTCGGTGTCGTCGCAGAGGACGACCTCGTCGGTGGGGTGGAACGCGTCGCGCCAGGTTCTGAGGGGCGCGCCCTCGGGGCGGTCGAGGGCCTCGTAGACGCGGCGGATGACGTCGAAGGCGTTCTCGTAGAAGCCGAACCAGACGTGGAGGCCGTGCTCCTCGATGCGCTGGCCGCCGCCGACGTCCCGGCGGCCGCTCGCGCCCTTGCCGCCCAGGCGCCAGCCGAGCTGGTAGACGGTCACGTCGTACTTGTCGCGCAGCTCCGGCGTCGCGGTGAGCTCGAAGGCGGCCGCCAGGCTGCCCGCTCCACCACCGAGGACCGCCACGCGCCTCCGTTCGCTCATCCCCATGAGGGCCGCGACCGTAGCCGACGACGGCTCCGGACACAACCGTTCATCGGTGGTTCGGGCCTGACGGAACGGCGTTCCGTGCGAGTGAACGCCCTGGCGGTGCACGGAGCCGATTGACCATGCTGGAGACCGCCACCATGACCACGAACATCGTCGTACCCGCCGACGGCTCGCCCGCCGCCGAGGCAGCAGCCTGGTACGCCGGCGCCGTGGCCGAGGCGCGTCACGGCACCGTCAACGTCGTGGCGGCATGGGAGCCGCCGGGCGCCCGCGCACAGGAGCTGGCAAGGACGCTGGGCCGTCGAGCCGAAGTCGATGCAGTCTTGGCTGACGTCCAAGGCGCACTGAGCGCCGCGGGCCTGACGGTGAACGGCCATGTCCGCCGGTGCGGCCTGGTCGCGGCCCTGTGCGCGGTCGCCAGCGAGCACGACGCCGAGCTGATCGTCGTCCCCGCCGGCTGGACCTCCCTGGCCCGCGAGCTGCGCTGGCGCGCCAGCTGCCGCGTCGACATGCTCGTCGTCGACTCCGGCCGCCACCCGGGCTTCCGCCCCTTCCCGGTCGCGGTCGCCCGCTAGCCCCGAACTTCACTCCGCCCTCGCGGGCGGTCGTCGCCGGATGGGCCGTCCAGGGGCCATTCGGCGACGAGCGCCGGCGAGGGCGGCTTTTCGTCGTTCCGCCCGCCCTCAGCCCAGCTCGAAGGTGCCGAGGAACGTCGTCGACTCCTCCGGCGTCCGGCCGCCGTGGTGGCCGCGGAAGGACAGCTGAAGGTCGTTGGCGTGGGAGGAGAGCCAGGTCATGCGGCCCGGAGCGGGGAGGATGCAGATCGGTGCCAGGCGGCGAGCGAGGCGAGGGCCGGCGGTGGGGAAGAGCGAGGTGCTGCGCACCGCCGTCCCGCGGTCGCCGAGGGTCGCGTTGATGGACTCGATCGTCGCGTCGACCCGGTCGTCGGGGACGTGGAGGAAGAGGTCGCGGGCGGAGCCGGCGCGGACGGCTCCGTCGATCGTCAGCAGGTCGACGCGGTCCGGCGACACGTCGATCTGGCCGTGGTCGGCGGTGAGGATCAGCAGCGTGTCGGCGTGCGTGGGCGCCGAAGGGCCGAAGAAGAGGCCGTAGAGGGCGTCCAGGGCGCGGAGGCAGGCGTCGTCGAACTGCGGGCTCGACGGGCCGTGCTGGTGGCCGATCGCGTCGATCATGTCCCAGTAGATGTAGGTGTATGACTTGTCCGGCGACGGGTCCAGCGTGATCGACGACAGGTCGGAGTAGGGCACCAGCCGCGCGCCGCGGATCGCGATCGCGTCGAACCCGGAGGGCGAGAAGCGGTCGGGCGAGTAGACCGTCGACGACGCGCCGCACCGCACGGCCAGCCGCTGGTAGAACGACGGCCCCTCGGGCAGCAGCGCGGCGCGCGCGTCGAAGCCCGGCTCCGCGCCGACCAGCAGCGGGACGATCACCGCGCCGACCGCCGGCTCCCACACGCGCCACTCGTACAGCCCGTGCGCCTCGACCGGCAGCCCGGTGTGCATCGTCGTCACGTGCGCGGTCGTCGTCGACGGGAACTGCGACGCCACCGGCGCGAGCGTCCCGTCGGCGGCGAACCGGCGCAGCAACGGATGGCGCTCGTGCCTGTGCACGAACGCCCACCCGAAGGCGTCGAGCAGGACCACCACGACCTGCCGACGCCTCTCCAGCTCCCGGGCGATCAGCCCGGGCAGCTCGGAGAAGCTCTGGATCACTACTTGCTCAGCGTCGCCATCATGTGCGGCGCGTAGCGCTTGCCGGCGGGCTCGGGCAACGCGGTCGAGATCTCGGCCAGCTCCGCTTCGGTCAGCACGACGTCGACCGCGCCCACGTTCTCCTCCAGCCGCTCGCGCCGCTTCGTGCCCGGGATCGGGACGACGTCCTCGCCCTGGGCCAGGACCCACGCCAGCCCGAGCTGCGCCGGCGTCACGCCCTTGGCCTCGGCGAGCTCGGTGATCTTGCCCACCAGGTCCAGGTTCTTCTGGAAGTTGTCGCCCTGGAAGCGCGGGTTGTGGCGGCGGTAGTCGTCTTCGTCGAAGTCGTCGATCGACCGGTAGGCGCCGGTCAGGAACCCGCGTCCCAGCGGCGAGTAGGCCACCAGCGCGATCCCGAGCTCGCGCAGCGTCGGCAGCACGTCGTCCTCCACGTCGCGCGACCACAGCGAGTACTCGGTCTGGACCGCGGCGATCGGGTGCACGGCGTGCGCGCGCCGGAGCGTCTCCGGCCCCGCCTCGCTCAGCCCCAAGGCGCGGACCTTGCCCGCGGCGACCAGCTCGGCCATCGCGCCGACGGTCTCCTCGATCGGCGTGTCCGGGTCGACGCGGTGCTGGTAGTACAGGTCGATGTGGTCGACGCCGAGGCGCTTCAGCGAGTCCTCGACACACGCCTTGACGTACTCGGGCCGGCCGTTGACCCCGCGCTTCTGCGGGTCGTCGGGGTCCAGCATGATGCCGAACTTCGTCGCGAGCACCACGCGGTCGCGCCGGCCGGCGATCGCGCGGCCGATCAGCTCCTCGTTGGTGTGCGGCCCGTACATGTCGCTCGTGTCGAGCAGCGTGACGCCGAGCTCGAGCGCGCGGTGGACCGTCGCGATCGACTCCTGGTCGTCGCCCGCGCCCGTGTAGAACGCGCTCATCCCCATGCAGCCGAGCCCGATCTCGCTCACGGTCAGCTCGCCAAGCGTGCGGTTCTTCATGTTCTAGATCTTCTCCCGGTAGATGTCGATCTTGTAGTCGATGAGCTCGAGATGGCGCTCCATCTCGGCGAGCCGTTCGCGCACCGTGTCGCGGTGGGCCTCCAGCAGCGCCAGCCGCTCGCGCTCGTTGCCCTCGCCGGCGCGCAGCAGCTCCGCGTACACGCGGACCTGGCGGATCGGCATGCCGGTCGAGCGCAGCTTGGTCAGGAACGCGATGCGCGCCAGGTCGGCGTCGTCGTAGCGGCGGCGCCCGCCGGCCTCGCGCCCGATCGGCTCGAGCAAGCCGGCGCGCTCGTAGTAGCGCAGCGTGTGCGCGGTGAGACCGGAGGCCTCCGCGGCTTCGGAGATGGTCATCGAGACGGCCATGCCCCCACGGTAGGACTTCGAGCGCGCTCGAAGTCAAGGGCGCCGCGTCCGGCGGTCGTCGCTACCGTCTGGCGCCGTGCCGACGGCGACCGCGCAGGGGCTTCCCGGGCTCGATCGGATTCCCCCGATCGCCCTGGTGCTGTCCGGGGTCACGTCGATCCAGTTCGGCGCCGCCGTCGCCGCGACGCTGTTCGACGACCTCGGCCCGGCCGGCACGTCGGTGCTGCGGCTGACGTGGGCCGCGGTCATCCTGATGGCGCTCGTCCGGCCGCGGGTGCGGGGGCGGTCGGCGCGCGACCTGCGCCTCGTCGCGCTGTTCGGCCTGACGCTCGGCGGGATGAACGTGTTCTTCTACGAGGCGCTGGACCGGATCCCGCTCGGCGTCGCGGTGACGATCGAGTTCGCCGGACCGCTCGGCGTCGCGGTCGCGATGTCGCGCCGCCGGCTCGACCTCGTCTGGGCCGCGCTGGCCGCCGTCGGGATCGTGCTGCTGTCCAACCCGTTCGGCGCCGGGCTCGACACGGTGGGGTTGGTCCTGACCCTCGCCGCGGCGGCGTGTTGGGCGGCCTACATCCTGATCGCGCAGCGCGCGACGACGGCCTACGAGGGCAGCGAAGGGCTCGCGCTGGCCATGGTCGTCGCGGCGCTCGTCCCGCTGGTCCCGGGCGTCGCCGAGGCCGGGACGACGCTCCTGGAGCCACAGTGGCTGGCGCTCGGCGCGTGCGTGGCGCTGGCGTCCTCGGTCATCCCCTACAGCTTGGAGACCGAGGCGCTGCGCCGCCTGCCGGCCAACGTCTTCGGCGTGCTGATGAGCATGGAGCCGGCGGTCGCCGTGCTGGCGGGCTTCGTGATCCTCGGCCAGTCGCTCGACGCCCGCGAGCTGGTCGCGATGGCGCTCGTCGTCGTGGCGTCCGTGGGCTCCTCGCGGACCGCACCCGCGTCCGCCGAGGCCTGACCGGCGATACTTCACGGCGAACGCGCGTGCTCCCGCTGAACCTCCCCAACGTCCTGACCGTCGTCCGGATCCTGCTGGTCCCGGTGCTGGTCGTCGCGCTGCTGGGCGAGACCGGCAACGACCTGCTGGCGGCGATCGTCTTCGCGGCCGCGTCGGTCACCGACGCGCTGGACGGCTACCTCGCCCGGTCGCGCAACTCCATCACCTCGTTCGGCAAGCTGATGGACCCGATCGCCGACAAGCTGCTGGTCATCGCCGCGCTGTTCGCGCTCGTCTCGCTCGATCGGCTGCAGGCGTGGATCGCGATGGTCATCGTCACGCGCGAGCTGGCGGTCACCGTGACGCGCATGGCCGCCACCGCCCAGGGCGTGATCATCCCGGCGGCGGGCTGGGGCAAGATCAAGACGATGGTGCAGGTCGCGGCGATCTTCTTCCTGATCGCCTTCGACCCGACGCCGCTGTGGGTCGACCTGCTGGTCTACGCGGCCGTCGCGGTCACGGTCATCTCGGGCATCGACTACTTCTTCGGCCTGCGCCGGATGCTGCGCGAGGCCGACGAGCGCCGCCGCGCCGCCGCCGCGGTCGCGGCCGCCGAGGCCGCCCCGCAGGACCCGTCGCCGCTCAGACCGCGGCCGGCGTCGTCGCGTCGCCCGTGAGCACGCCCAGCGCGCCGCGCGCGTGCACGCGCTCCAGCGCGGCGACCGCGTCGGGGTGGAACTGCGCGCCGTCGTTGCGGCGGACCTCGTCGAGCGCGGCGCCGAGCGTCATCGGCGCGCTGTAGACGCGGGCGCCGGTCATCGCGTCCCACGCGTCGGCCAGGGCCATGAGGCGGGCGCCGTCGGCGATCGCGTCGCCGCCGAGGCCGTCCGGGTAGCCGCGTCCGTCGTGGCGCTCGTGGTGGCCGCGCACCCACGCGACCTGCTCGCCGTCGAGCATCTCGGCGACGATGCGGGCGCCGAGGTCGGCGTGGCGCTTGATGATCTCGTACTCGGCGCCGGTCAACCGCGAGGGCTTGCTCAGCACGGCGTCCGGCACGCCGATCTTGCCGACGTCGTGGACGACGGCCGCGTCGTGCAGCCGCGCGACGTCGGCGGCGCACCAGCCCGACTCGGTCGCCAGCTCGCAGGCGAGCGCGGCCACGCGCTCGGAGTGGCGGATCGTCGCCGGGTCCTTGGCGTCGATCGCGCGGGCCAACGCTCCCAGGGCGGCGAGCGCACGGGCGTGCTCGAGGCGGTCGGCGCGCTCGGCGGCGCTCAGCTCCTCGACGACGTGCGGCGAGTAGCGGATGCACGCGTCGCGTCCGTGGGCCTTGGCCCAGTACAGCGCGCCGTCGGCCAGCCGCAGCAGCTCTTCGGGGTCGTCGGCCTGCGTGAGGTCGCAGACGCCCGCGCTCAACGTCATCGCGCCCGCGTCGGCGAACGGCAGCGCGGCCACCGCGCGGCGGATGCGCTCGGCCGCCGCATGGGCGTCCTCGCCCTCGACGCCGGGCATCAGCAGCGCCAGCTCGTCGCCGCCGATGCGCGCGACCAGCTCGCCCGCGCGCGCGGCGGAGGACATCCGGCGCGCGGTCTCGGCCAGGACAGCGTCGCCGCCGACGTGGCCGAGCGTGTCGTTGACCTGCTTGAAGCGGTCGAGGTCGAAGACGGCCAGCGCGAGCGGCGTGCCGTGGCGATGCGCGACCGCGGCCTCCTCGCGCAGGCGCTCGTGGAAGGCGCGGTGGTTGACGAGGCCGGTGAGCTGGTCGGTCGTGGCCTGGGCGACGAGCCGCGCCTGGGCGTCGGCGTTGGCGATCGCCATGCCGATCAGCTCGGCGAAGCGCCCGAGGCGGTCCTCGATGTCGCACGCCAGGTCGTCGGTCCGCGGCGTGCTGACGCTCATCGCGCCCCACAGGCGGGCCTCGACGACGATCGGCGCGGCGATCCGCTGCCGGTAGGGCGGCATGCTCGGGACGGCCAGTCCGCGCTCGTCGAAGCGCTCCGGCCGGCCGGTGGCGCGGAGGCGGTCGATCGCGCTGCCGGGCGCGATCGGGACGAACGGCGGCAGATGCGGCGGGACGACGCCGGGCGCGGTGCCGTGGCCGATGGAGCGCACCATGTCCGAGCGGTCCTCGAACGCGACGACGGCGCCGACGTCCATGCCCAGCAGGGACGCGACCTCGGCGCCGGCCAGCTCGGCGACCTCGACCAGCTTGGCGCCGCGGGCGACCGTCGAGGCGACGCGGTGCAGCGCGGCGGCCTCCTCGGACAGGCGCTGGTGCTCGGCGAGCATCCGGCGGCGGTCGTCGGTCAGCGCGGAGAGCAGGTACAGGCAGGTCGACATCAGGACGGCGAAGCCCTGGGCGACGAGGATGTCGTGCGTCCCGCCGATCGCCAGCGGGCCGTTGCCGGCCGACGTCTCGTAGACCCCGACGACCGTGAGGCCGATCGAGCCGAGCGCGACGGTCAGCTTGCTGCCGCGCAGGACGAGCCACACGCCGATCGGGATCAGCAGCCAGATCTGGCCGTACTCGGTGCGGAAGATGAGCAGGCACGCGACGACCAGGCCCGTCGCGACGACGGCGTCCTCGAGGATCCGCAGCGGGCGCAGGTGCGGCAGCGGCTCGCGGCCGACCGCGGCGATCAGCGGGGCGAAGAGCAGCATGCCGGCGACGTCGCCCAGCGCCCAGCGCGCGACCGACTCGGCGAACGGGCCGTAGCGCTGGTCGGCGAGCGTCAGCGCGGTCTGGCCGATCAGGCCGCTGGCCGTGGCGCCGACGAACAGGACGCCGATCCCGGCGAAGCGCCCGAGTGCGGGGCGCGCCATCAGCGGGCGGATGAACCGGTCGATGAGCGCGACGCACAGCAGGACCTCGACCGTGGGCGCGACCGCGCCGCCGACCGCCGAGATCAGGCCGCTGTGACCGAGCTTGGCGGCGAACGCGCCGAGCAGGACGCCGGGCCACAGCCGCTTGCCGCCGCGCAGCAGCAGGCCGAGCGCGATGCCCGCGGCCGGCCAGACCGCGATCAGGCCCGACCGGACCGGCAGCGCCCAGGCCAGCCGGACGGCGGCGGCGTACAGGATCGCGACCCCCACGATCTGGAGGACAGGAGACGAGAGGGAGGGCCGGCGCCTCATCTCCCTCAGGCGTCGGCACGGCGGCGGCCCACTTGAGCACGCCGTCCGCGCAGGTCAGCTCACCGTCAGCTCACTCGAGGCCGTCGAGCCAGGCGCGCGTCGACGTGTGGTGCGCGGCGTGCTCGCCGGAGTCCAGCTCGTGCTGGAGCTCGGACAGCAGGCCGAAGCGCTCCGCCACCACGTTGTGCTGGTGGATGGTCTCGAGGTTCTCCTGGCGGGCGGAGACGAACGCGCCCGGCGCGAGGTCTGGGAGGGTGTCGAGGACGCCCTTGATCATCTCGCGCACGCAGTCCTCGACGAAGCGCGGGCGGCGGTGCGCCTTCTCGACCACGGCGCCCTCGTCAGAGCGCTTCATCATCTCGTAGATCTCCGAGGACATCGAGTCCTCGACGATCGCCAGCAGCTGCGCGGCGTCGATGTCGTTGTCGTAGTCCTCGGGGCACCCGATGTGCAGCGTCCCGAGGCCGCGCTGGTTGTGGGTCGCCACCGGGACGTGCTCGAAGATCCGCTCGATCTGGTCGTCGTCGAACCCGTCAGCGGTCAGACGCTCCCTTGCCGCTCCGGCAACGAGCTGCTGTGCACAAGGACATGCAGTCATGCCCTGCGCGGCGACGCCGATCAGCCGGCGCGTGCCGGACTCGGTCGCGACCGCCGTTCCGAAGAGCGTGTACAGCTCCTGCGTCTGGATGCCGGAGACCGGTGCGGGCTTGTGCTCCGGGTAGCGCGCGGCGATGGTGACCTCGGCGCGCTTGGCGTCCTGGCGCTCCCGCACCAGCTCGGCGATCCGGGTCGCCAGTTGCTCGGCCCGGAATGCGGAGGATCCAAGGATCACTTCGCCGATCGCGTCGTTGACGGTCTCCTCGAAGCGCGACATGTGCGCGCCCTTCTGCTGCGGGCCGAGGTCGACGAAGCACTCGAGCTTGGCCCAGTACAGCTCCTCGCGACCGTCGCGGGAGATGCGGATGACCTTCTCGACGTTGGTGACCCCGACGCGCGACAGCGAGACGTGCACGGTGGGCTGTTGGGCCTGGACGTCTGGGGAGTTCACGAGGCTCGTCGTCGGCTGCATGACCCGATCTAGCCTATCGCCACCACTTTTTGGGATTCCCTGGTCGTCCTAACCTGTGCTAACAATCCCGACGTCGGCTAAGAGCACCTCCGTCACAGCACGAGAGGAACACGGCTCAGCCTCATGCGGCGGCTACGTCGCACTTGCACCTCGGGGTGCGTTCCAACATGCAGCACAGGGAAGAGAGAGGGACCTGGCACGGGGGTGCGGGGTCCGGGAACGACGTCCACAAGGATCGGGTTGAGCACCAAGACCGACGTTCTACTCGCTGACGAAGCGCCCATCGCGGAGCTCGACGAGCTCCGCACGCTCATCCAGGAAGGGCAAGAGCGGGGCTTCCTCACCATCGAGCAGATCACCACGACGCTCGAAGAGGTCGAGATCACGAAGGAGCAGCTCACCGAGCTGCACGCGCATCTCGATCAGGAGGGCATCGCCATCGTCTCGGCGGACGGCAAGCCCGTCCATTCCGAGAGCGGGCGCGCGGAGGCGGCGGCGGAAGCCCGCCAGTCTCAGACGGCCACGACGGCCGACACGCGCAAGAAGCCGGAGATCGACCTCACCGTCGAGCCGTCGCTGGACTCGCTGCGCCTGTACCTGCGCTCGATCGGCCGCGTCGCGCTGCTGACGGCCGAGCAGGAGGTGTCGCTGGCCAAGCGCATCGAGCGCGGCGACATGGTCGCCAAGCAGGCGATGGTGGAGGCCAACCTGCGCCTCGTCGTCTCGATCGCCAAGGGCTACCTGGGCCGCGGGCTGACGTTCCTGGATCTGATCCAGGAGGGTTCGCTCGGGCTGATCCGCGCGGTTGAGAAGTTCGACTACCGCCGCGGGTACAAGTTCTCCACGTACGCCACGTGGTGGATCCGCCAGGCCGTGACGCGCGCGATCGCCGACAAGGGCCGGACCATCCGCATCCCGGTGCACATGGTCGAGAAGCTGAACAAGGTCGTGCACGTCGAGCGCCAGCTCGTCCAGTCGCTCGGCCGCGAGCCCTCCCCGGAGGAGATCGCGGGCGAGCTGGACTGCACGCCGCGCGAGGTGCGAGACATCTTGCGGATGAGCCAGCAGCCGATCTCGCTGGAGAAGCCGATCGGCGACGAGGAGGAGTCCGAGCTGGGCGACTTCGTCGAGGATCAGACGGCGGAATCGCCGTTCGAGCTGGCCGCGGAGAACCTCCGCAAGGAGAACGTGCACCGTGCGCTGGCGGCGCTTCCGCAGCGTGAGCGCGAGGTCATCGAAATGCGCTTTGGACTTACCGGGGGTCGACCGCGTACCCTTGAGGAAGTCGGACGCGCCTTCAACGTGACGCGAGAGCGAATTCGTCAGATCGAGAACCACACCTTGAAAAAGCTCGAGTCGCTCCCCGAGGCCCAGCGCCTTAGGGACGCCTCGTAGTCCGGGGAGAAATTTCCCGGAGGAGGAGAGGGGTCAGAGGGGTGTGCTGGGGAGCGCACCCCTCACTTTCCCGAGAGGCCGCGCTGGGGAGCGCGGCCTCTCACTCTTAAGGACGGCGGCGGCGCCCGAGGTGGGCGCCGCCGCCGTTCGTCGTTCTGGGGGTGCACGTGGCGCGCGCCGGTCGCGCGCGGTCTCAGCCGTGCTGCAGGCGGGCCTGCATGAGCGCCTGGCGGCAGCTGCCGTACTCGGAGCCGCCGTTGTCGGCGGAGCGCTCGAGGGCGACGTTCAGGACGCTCTGGGCGTAGTGGCCGTCGATCGTGCCGTCGGCGCAGTCCTGGCGCAGCGCGGTCGGGATGACGGTCGCGATGCTGCTGGTGGGCTTGCCCGCGGGCGCGGCAGCCACGGCCTTGGCCTTCGGCGCCGGGGTGTCGGGCGTGTCGCGCGTCACGGGGGCCGGCGGCTTCGGCGTGGCCGCGGCCTGCGCGTGCTTGGGCGCGGTGTGGTGGTTGATCGGCACCGGCGTCTTGCCGGCCATCACCGGCAGCGAGCCGACGGCGACGACCGCGGCGCACGCGACCTTCGGGGTCGCGCTGGCGGCCACGGGCTCCCACAGCGTGCCGACGCGCTCCGCGATGCGGCCGAGGATCGGCAGCGGCAGCCAGGCGGCGACGCGGCGGTCGTCGCGTGCGCGCCTCAGGCCCTGGCGGGCACGGACGAGCAGCGACTTGACCGCCGGGACCGTCGTGTCGAGCTCGTCGGCGATGTCGGCGTAGCTGCGGCCCTCGAGCTCGCGCAGGACGAGCGCCGAGCGCTGCGTGTCCGGCAGGCGACCGACGTCGGCGACGATCTTCCGCATGCCGAGCGAGCGCTCGACCTCGGTCGCGGCGTCCTCGGCCGGCGGATGGGCGTGGTCGACGAGCTCGACGACCGGATGGCGCCGGCGCGACGCGTTGAGGTCCAGCGCGCAGTTGCGCGTGATGCGGTGCAGCCACGGTCCCAGCGCCTCGGGCCGCGAGCCGTTGCGCAGCGCGCGCACCGCCCGCACCAGCGCGTCCTGCACCACGTCCTCTGCGTCGGCGGTCCCGCCCGGCACGAACCCGCGCGCGAACCGGACGAGCCGCGACCGGTAGCGGGCGTCGAGCGCGGCGAACGCGTCGTCGCTGCCGGCGGCGATCAGGTTCACGAGCGTGCTGTCGCCCATCGCGGCGAGCATGCTGGGCGGCAGGGCAGGGGGAGGGGTGTCGATGGCGGCCATCGGGAGTAAGACGGGAAGCGACGCGCGAAGGTTGCGCCACAGGTCGCTAAACTTCGCGCTCGCTCTGGCGGGATACCCGAGCGGTCAAAGGGGCCTGACTGTAAATCAGGTGGCTACGCCTTCGAAGGTTCGAATCCTTCTCCCGCCATCTCGTCCGGCCCGCCGGACCCTCCGCAGGCCAGCTGCGAGGCGCTCGAGAACTACCCGCCGGGCCTTCCGGGCAAGAACCTGCGCCTGAGCGCGATGGCGCCCGGAGGGCTGTTCCTGGCGATGCAGGCGATGCGCCTGCGCGCCGTCCGCCGCTCCCCGATCGGCATGGGCTGGCTGACCAAGCGGCCGCTGCCTGACGACCTGCTGGGCGCCAGATGGTCGAGCTCTGCGAGGGCCTGCGCGCGTTCGATCGGCCGACGCTCGTGGTGTGGACGCCCGAGGACCGCATCCAGCGCCCCGACCACGGCCGGCGCCTCGTCGCGCTGCTGCCCGACGCCGAGCTGCTCGAGATCGAGGACAGCTACACGTTGATCATGCGCCACCAGCCGGCGCGCTTCGCCGCGGCGATCCGGGTCTTCGTGGCGTCCCGCGACACGGCCGCGATCGCCCGCCCGGGGTGATCACGGCTCACCCGGCCGGCGGCAAGGGTGGGCGGCATGTCGACCTCCGAGCCCAGCCGCCATGTCCTGCCGATCCCGGACATCCCGCCCGTCGGGCTGACGACCTACGACGCCAAGGACCCGGACACGTCGTACCCGCCGATCGTGCCGCTGCGGCCGCCGAAGGGCGCGCCGAACGTGCTGGTCGTGCTGATTGACGACGTCGGCTTCGGCGCGTCGAGCGCGTTCGGCGGCCCGTGCAGCACGCCGAACTTCGAGCGGCTCGCGGCCTCCGGGCTCAAGTACAACCGGTTCCACACGACGGCGCTGTGCTCGCCGACGCGCAGCGCGCTGCTGACGGGGCGCAACCACCACTCGGTCGGGATGGGCAACATCGCGGAGCTCGCGACCTCCGCGCCCGGCAACAACTCGATGTGGCCGAACACCGCCGCGCCGCTGGCCAAGATCCTCAACCTCAACGGCTACAGCACCGCGCAGTTCGGCAAGTGCCACGAGGTCCCGGTCTGGGAGACGAGCCCGATGGGGCCCTACCGCCAGTGGCCGACCGGCATGGGCTTCGACTACTTCTACGGCTTCCTCGGCGGCGAGACCAACCAGTGGTACCCGGCGCTCTACGAAGGCACGACGCCGGTCGAGCCGTGCGGCACGCCCGAGAACGGCTACTACTTCAACGACGACCTGACCGACCACGCGGTGAAGTGGATGCGCCAGCAGAAGGCGCTGATGCCCGACGCGCCGTTCTTCGCCTACTACGCGCCCGGCGCCACGCACGCGCCGCACCACGTCCCGAACGACTGGTCCGACAAGTACAAGGGGACGTTCGACGGCGGCTGGGACGCGCTGCGTGAGCAGACCTTCGCCCGCCAGAAGGAGCTCGGCGTCATCCCGCCCGACGCCGAGCTGACCGAGCGCAGCCCCGGCATCCCGGCCTGGAGCGAGATCGACGACGCGCTCAAGCCGGTGCTCGCGCGCCAGATGGAGATCTACGCCGGCTACCTCGAGAACACCGACCACCACGTCGGCCTGCTGCTCGACGCGCTCGAGGACATGAAGATCCTCGAGGAGACGCTGATCATCACGATCATCGGCGACAACGGCGCGTCGGCCGAGGGCTCCCTGCAGGGCACGTTCAACGAGATGATCACGCTCGGCGGCTTCGCCGCGCTGGAGACCGCCAAGGCCATGGCGTCGAAGATCGACCAGTTCGGCGGCCCCGAGTCCTACAACCACTACGCCGTCGGCTGGGCGCACGCGATGGACACGCCGTACCAGTGGACCAAGCAGGTCGCGTCGCACTTCGGCGGCACGCGCAACGGCACGATCGTCCACTGGCCGGCCGGCTTCCAGGCGCGCGGCGAGGTCCGCGCGCAGTTCCACCACGTCATCGACGTGGCGCCGACCGTCCTCGAGGTCGCCGGCCTCCCGCAGCCGACGTTCGTCAACGGCGTCCAGCAGAAGCCGATGGAGGGCGTCTCGATGGCCTACTCCTTCGACGACGCGGCCGCGCCGGAGCGCCACGAGACGCAGTACTTCGAGATGTTCGGCAACCGTGGGATCTACCACAAGGGCTGGACCGCGGTCACCAAGCACCGCACGCCGTGGGAGACCGGCGCCGACGCGAAGACGCCCGCGTTCGACGACGACGTCTGGGAGCTCTACGACACGACGACCGACTGGACGCAGGCCCGCGACCTCGCGCGCGAGCACCCGCGCAAGCTGCACGAGCTGCAGCGGCTGTGGCTCATCGAGGCCGTCAAGTACAACGTGGTCCCGCTCGACGACCGCTTCGTCGAGCGCGGGCTCCCGGACTCCGCGGGGCGCCCGAGGCTCATCCAGGGCAAGCGCCAGCTGCTGTTCGGCGGCATGGGCCGGCTGACCGAGAACTCCGTGTTGATGATGAAGAACACGTCGTTCTCGCTGACCGCCGAGCTGGTCGTGCCCGACGGCGGCGCCGAGGGCGTGATCGTCGCCCAGGGCGGCGTGAGCGGCGGCCACAGCCTGTACGTCAAGGGCGGGAAGCCGAAGTACTGCTACAACTTCTTCGGGCTCGAGCGGTACTACGTCGACGGCACGAAGAAGATCGCGCCGGGCGAGCATCAGGTCCGGATGGAGTTCACCTACGACGGCGGCGGCGTCGGCAAGGGCGGCGACGTGACGCTGTTCATCGACGGCGTCGAGGCCGGCACCGGGCGCGTCGAGCAGACCGAGGCCTTCCTCTTCTCCGCCGACGAGACCTGCGACGTCGGCGACGAGTACGGCTCGCCCGTCACGACCGACTACGGCGCCAAGAAGTTCACCGGGGAGGTCAAGTGGGTCGAGATCGACCTCGGCCTCGACGACCACAACCACCTCATCAAGCCGGAGGACCGGGTCACCCTGGCGATGGGGCTGCAGTGACCGACGACCCGGCCTACTGGGACGACCTCACCCGCGTCCTGCGCCGTCCGGGCCTGCTGGCGATCGACAACGCGATCTCCCACGCGCACGAGCTGGTCGCGTTCCGGGCGGACGTCGACGCCGACCCCCGCGCCCTCACCGCGCTGGACGCCACCGGCGCGGGCGTGCTGCTGGTGAGCCTGCCGGCCTGAGATCAGACATCGTGATCGCCCTGACCAGGGATCGTCAGGGTTCGGACGGCGTCGTCCTGGGAATATGTCCTCCGTACTTTGTCGGTCCAGACGGGAGCCCCCCTTTGTTTCACCCCAGTAGCGCGCGCCGCGGCCTGGTCGCCGTGGTCGCGTCCCTCTTCCTCGCCCTGATCGCCTCCTCCGCCGCCCAGGCCGCCGCGACGGTCACGGTCACCGGCGACGACGGCAACCCGGTCGCGATCGCCCCGGGCACGACGATCCGCAACATGTCCACGAAGATCGGCATCGCCTTCCCGACCTCCGACGGGCACTTCAACGCCACGTTCACCGGCCCGGACGGCGTCGCCGTCGGCACGTCGATGGACTGCTACACCTACGACAACTGGTCGCGCATCCCCGACTTCCGCGGCAACGGCAACTACACCGTCACCCTCACGAACTTCACCAAGGCCGACACGTACTGCAAGACGCCGACGTCGACCGAGACGTTCGTCTACACGGTCAACTCGTCGGTCGCGATCACGCCGCCGCCTGGTCCGTTCCTGATCCGCGCGCCCAACGCGTTCGCCACCAACACGCTGTCGCTGCCGGTCCAGCCGAACCCGGGCGCGGGCAGCTACGACGTGCAGTACGCGCTCGGCGCCGTGCTCAACCCCGACGGCTCGATCAGCGGCTCGCCGCAGACCGGCTACGTCAGCTCGACGACCAACACGATCGACCTGACCCTCAGCACCCCCGGCACCTACACGGTCGTCATGCGCGCCACCAACGGCTCCTACGCGTCCCCGTGGAGCGCGCCGGTCACCGTGTCGGCGATCGTCCCGTTCGACCTCGACGGGATCACGTTCCCGGACTCGCGCGGGCCGAAGTACTCGATCCGCGGCACGGTGCGCGACAAGTCGATCCGCGGGAACGTGTCGCTCGCGCTCGCGCGCGGGAGCAAGGGCGGCAAGTACCGCTCGATCGGCAAGGTCAAGATCTCGTCGAAGTCGACGTTCACCAAGCACTTCACGCAGCGCCGCACGGGCACCTACCGCCTGCGCGTGCACTACGCGGGCTCGGCGCTGGCCCCGGCCGCGAGCGTCATCTACAAGATCCGCATCACGCGGCGCCTGTTCTACAAGTAGGCGGCGCGCGGGTACGGTCTGGGCCATGCGCGAAGCCGACGTGGTCCAGACCGAGAACGGCCAGCAGGCGCAGGGTCCCGGATGGTTCGTCCTGAACCTCCGGGACGTCGCCTGGCAGACGACCGAGCGCGGCGGCACGTGGTCGCTGCTGGAGAGCGAGACCGCGGAGTTCGGCCAGTTCGGGATCGGCGCCCACGTCCTGCCGCCCGGCGAGTCGTCCGGCCTCTACCACTGGGAGAGCGATCAGGAGGGCTTCCTGGTCCTCCAGGGCGCGTGCGTCCTGGTCGTCGAGGGCGAGGAGCGCGCGCTGGCGCAGTGGGACTACTTCCACTGCCCGCCCGGCACGAAGCACATGACGGTCGGCGCGGCCGGCGACGAGCCGTGCGTGCTGTGGATGGTCGGCGCGCGGACCAAGGGCAAGCTGACGCGCTATCCCGCCGATCCGGTGGCCGCGCGCCACGGCGTGTCGGTGCAGCGCGACGCCGACGACTCGCGCGAGGCCTACGCGCAGTGGCCGGTGCAGCCGCGCGAGTTCCACGACGTGCCGGCGCCGTGGCCGCCGCCGTCGTCGCCCTCGGGCGACTAGGTGTCGGCGACGATCACGACCGCGGCGAGAACGCCGAGCGCGATCGTGATCGCCCCGACCAGCCACATGGCGCGGTCGTCCAGGCGCAGCCAGCGGCCCTCGCGGATCGCGCGGTCCACCTCGCGCCCGCGATACAGGCCGTAGACGACGATGAGCACTCCGAGCACCGCGTAGCCGGCGCCGAGCGCGACGAACGGCCATGACGTCCCGCCGTCGCGCAGGTCCGGGATCACCTTCCCGACGCCGAGCGCGACCGCGGTGGCGGTCAGGCCGGTGCGCAGCCACGCGAGGACGGTCCGCTCGGAGGCGAGCCAGGTCCGCCGCGTGGCGTCGCCGTCCTCGTCGAAGCGACGGGGCGTCGGCATCGGCGGCGGCTCGTCGATCCCGCCGGACGGACGCTCCATGCCAGTCAGGCTACACGCGGACCACGTTCCCTTAAGAAATTGCGGTTAGCATGCCGCCTTCCTCATGACCAGAACCCGTTCCATCGCACTGTCCCTGAGCGTTCTGTCCCTGGCCGCCGGGCTCGCCTCCGGCTGTGGCAGCAGCGACGACCAAGGCTTCCGCAACGACGGCTCCAAGATCGACGGGGACCCGTCGACCACGCTGCCGGCCGAGCTGGCGTCGACCAAGTCGACGGTCACGACCCGCGCGCCGGGCGCGCCGCTGCCCGAGCAGAAGAACGTCGTCGGCGTGAGCACCGACCTCAAGACCAAGCCCGTCATCCCGAAGACGACCGGCGCGGCGCCGAAGGAGCTGCAGGGCTCCGACGTCGTCACCGGCACCGGCGTGGCTGCCAAGGAGGGTGACAAGGTCGCCGTCCAGTACGTGGGCCAGCTGTTCAACGGCGGCAAGGAGTTCGACACCTCCTGGAAGAAGGGCCGCACGCCGTTCGAGTTCACGGTCGGCCAGGGTCAGGTCATCCAGGGCTGGGACCAGGGCATCCCCGGCATGAAGGTCGGCGGCCGGCGCGTGCTGGTCATCCCGGCCGACGCCGCCTACGGCGCCGCGGGCTCGCCCCCGACGATCCCGGCCAACGCGCCGCTGGTCTTCGTGGTCGACCTGAAGAAGATCTCCAAGGGCTAGGGGAACGCTGGCCCAGGGGGCCAGGTTCCCTTGCGGGTGTTCGCCCAGGGGGCGAAACCCGCGGGGCACGCCCTGCGCGCGCCGGCGCCTCGGACGAGGCACTGGCGCGCGGCGCGTCGCGGTGGGACCATGGGCCCACCGCGAAGTCGAAAGGAGTTCCGTTCCCATGGAGTCCTCCACGCCCACGCGCGTCCTCGTGGTCGCCCATCGCACGGCGGCCACCCCGGCGCTGCTGGACGCCGTCCGGGAGCGTGCCGCCCGCGGGCCGTGCACGTTCACGCTGCTGGTCCCGAACGCCGCCCACGGCCTGCACCGGGTCGTCGACGCCGAGGACCAGGACGCCGACGAGGCGCAGGCCGTCCTGGAGCTGGCGCTGCCGCTGCTCGAAGAGGCCGCGGGCACGCCGGTCGAAGGGATCGTCGGCGATCCGGAGCCGCTCAACGCGGTCCAGGACGCGGTGAACCTCCGCGGCTTCGACGAGATCATCGTGTCGACGCTTCCCGCCAGGGTGTCGCGCTGGCTCAAGCTCGACCTGCCGTCCAAGATCGGCGGTCTCGGGCTGCCCGTCACGACGGTGACGGCGAAGGAGCGCTCTGCCGCGCCGGCCTAGGGCCTGGTCGCATCGGGTCGTTCGGTTGCAGCGGGGTTGACGCGCCCCAATACAATCGCCTGCGTGCCGCTGGGAGGCGGCAGGGATGCCATGAGCAACGGCGCGAGGGTCAGGGTCTATGTGGCGGATGACCATCCCGTCTTCCGGGATGGCGTCGTCCTGGCGCTGCGCCGCAGACCAGATTTCGAAGTGGTGGGCGAAGCTGACGACGGCCGCACCGCGCTCGAGGAGATCCGCGTGCTCCGGCCCGACGTCGCGCTGCTCGACGTCAAGATGCCCGGGCTCGACGGCCACACGGTGCTGCGCGCGATCCAGCGCGACGACCTGCCCGTCGCCGTCGTGCTGCTGAGCGCGACCGTCCTGCCGCCCGAGGCGCGCGAGGCGCTCGCCGCCGGCGCGCTGGCCTACCTCTCCAAGGAGGTCAACCGCGACGCGATCTGCAACGCGGTCGCCGCCGCCGCCCGCGGCGACCGCCTCCAGGTCGACGTCGCCGAGCCGGTCTGGGAGCGTCCGCTGCTCTCGCCGCGCGAGCTGGAAGTGCTGCGCCTGACCGCCGGCGGGCAGAGCGCGCCGTCGATCGGCCGCGAGCTCCACCTCTCGCCCGAGACGGTCAAGACGCACCTGAAGAACGTCTACGAGAAGCTCGGCGTGAGCGACCGCGCCGCCGCCGTGGCCGAAGGCATGCGCCGCGGCCTGGTCGAGTAGCCGCCCGGGCAAGCAGTTCCCTCGGTCGGGGGATGAGGCCGCCCGCCGCCGGCGCCGATCCACTGACTACAACGGACGAAGCCCCCACCCGCCGACATCCCCTACACCAGCCCTCTCCTCTGGTGCGTCGGACTTGTTCGTCCCACACAACGGCGCGGTCATCCCTGCTCTGGACCGCGCCGTGCCGCTGAAGACGGGCGGGCGTGACTTCCTGCTCCGCACGCCCGCCCGTCTTCGTTTTCGCGGCCCAGCTAAACTCCGCGAACCCGCCCTCTTAGCTCAGTTGGTAGAGCACTTCCATGGTAAGGAAGGGGTCGACGGTTCGAGTCCGTCAGAGGGCTTCATCGGATCTCCCCGCTACGGCGGGGTTTCTCGTTTCCAGGGGTCTGCGAATTTCGACCTCGCGCCTCGCTTGTGGGGCGTTTTTGGGGCGTTGTGGGGCGCGATGCGCCCCATGCCCCCGCAGCTCGATGACCCTTTCCTAGAACTGGGGCGAGGGGTATCGGGCTTCTCGCGCGACCTAGAAGGTGACCAAGTCATGGCGTCTGCGTACGCGACACCGTTCGATGACCTCGAGCCCTTCACGGTCCTGCGGCCGGAGGAGATCGGCGATGTCCGACCCCGACCCGGAGGCAGAAGGCACGTTGCCTCTCGAAGAGAAGACGGCGCGGGCGACCGGCGTGGACCGAGCCAAGTGCGACGTCCGGCGGCCCGAGCGGAGGCCCAGCTCGGAGCAGATTCCGGCGGCGACCGTGTCGACGACCTGCGCATGCTGGCAGAACGTGAGCTGCAGACCGCTGCCGCACCGCTCGAACCGTTACCACGGCGGGCGAATCCCGTTGTCGAGGCCATCGGGGTGCCGCGGATCAGCGTCCCGTCGGCACCCCGCTGGTCACATCGCGCCCTTGGCCGGCGGCTGACGGCGCTCAGGCGATCCCATGCGCGTACGGGGTGGTGCAGCGGAGCACGACGCCCGCGTTACCGTCGCCGATGCACGGCCGGTAGTAGACGATCGCGCCCTCGGGCACCGCGGTGCCGTAGCTGTACGTCCGCGTTGTGCCGCAGCCGTCGTTGTTCCAGAGGTAGTTGTAGATGCCGGCTGAGGGGACTTGGATCTGGGCGACGGCCGAATACCCGTCGCAGGCGCCGTCGCGAACGTGGATGACGTCGCCGTTGTTGGTGAACCAGACGCAGGCTGGCGAGCCTGTGAGGCAGAGCGTCGGGCCGTCGGCGCTGGCTTGGGCTTGGGCGGCGCCGATCAAGCACACAAGGCCGACGAGCAGGCTGAGGGTCGCGCGGCGACGCAATGACGAGTACATGTCACTATCTCCTTGGTCTGTTGTGAGAGTGGGGTGGTTCCGTCAGCGGGCGCGGAGCCTGGCGGTTACTTCGTCGTTTGTCAAACTTTGACGACAATCGTAATTTGACCGGCATCGAAAGGTCGGTACCATGGTGCCGTGCCGGCGTTCGACGCAGTCACGCCTACTGGGACCGGGAGTCGCGGGGCACGTCCGTCGCGCGCGGCGATCCCGCACCCGGATCCCGAGCAGATCACCGTCCAGGGCTTGCTCGAGGCCCTCGCCGACCCGGTGCGTCGCGACATCGCGGCCCGTCTCAGCGCGTCCGACGAGCCGATGCGCTGCGGGGCCTTCGACGGCGGCGTGTCGTTGTCGACGCTCACGCATCACTTTCACGTCTTGCGCGAGGCCGGGCTGATCCGCCAGTTCTATCGTGGGGCATCGAAGCTCAACGAGCTGCGCACGGAGGACGTGGGGGCCGTCGCGCCTGGGCTGCTGGAAGCGATTTTCGGGGCACGACGGTAGCTCGCACGGGCCAGCCGCGGCGACCTCGCAAGGCTGGCGCCGACGTGCGCGGACGCGGTCGTGACGGAGTCGTGATGACGGCGGCGAAAATCACCGCCGCCGTCGTGATGGTCATGAGCGACGGTCGCTCGTGGACCGGAAATATGACCGTAGAGTCATCAAAATATGACCGCATGGTCATACTGGCATGACCAGGCGGTCATGTCAAGCGCCCCATCACCGCCTACCTCGACGCGTGCCTTGCCAACCGCACCGTCAAGGCGGTGATCAAGAAGGTGCGCGACGACACCTCGGGCCGCGCGTCCCTCTCCGCGCTCGTCGAGGCCAACCTGCGGGCGGCGGGATGGCGCGACGCCCCGAGCGCACGCTGGAATCCGAGCGCTGCCTCTTGATCATTGACGGTGATGATGCAATGGGAGAGCGAAAGGCTCATCGATGGTCCTTTCTCGGGTTGACGGGCCCTGCGGCCCAACAGGATTCGGCCCTCAAGGCGTGCCCAGCCGCTCGGGCAGGTCGAAGCGCTCGAACAGATCGGTGTCGAGGAAGGTGACGACCTCGGCGACGGCGCCGGCAGGATGCAGCGCAAGTACCTGCAGGCAGTGGGGGAGGTGCTCGCCGCGCTGTGCGTCCCACAGGTAGCTGCCGAAGGCGACCTGCCCGTTGGCGCGCGTCGGGCGCATGCGCCAGCGATTTCCCGCCGCCAGCGGCCCGCGCGCGGCGAACGCCGTCACGGCCTCGCGCCCCTGGAACCACGTCGGGCGCGGCGGCATCGTCAGGACGACATCCTCGGTGAGCAGCGCGGTGAACGCCTCGACGTCACCCGTCTCCCACGCTGTGACATAGCGGGAAGCCAGGGACTGCACGCGCTGGTCACCGAGCTCGCGCAGCGTGTGCTGCTGGCTGGCCGGCGGGACGCGTTCGTCGACCGCCTGATGCGCCCGCTGCAGGAGGCTGTAGACCGACGAGGGGACGGTCTCGAGCATCTCGGCGACCTCGGAGCCCGAGAACCCCATGACGTCGCGCAGGATCAGCGCCGCGCGCTGGCGCGGCGGCAGGTGCTGGAGCGCCGCCACGAAGGCGAGCTCGAGGGTCTCGCGCTGCTCGGCGCTCGCCTCGGGCGAGCGGGAGGGCTCGGCGTCGACGAAGTCCTCCGGGATCGGCTCGAGCCATACCGGCTCGTCGATCGGTGGCTCCGGCTGCACGGTGGGATCCCCAGGCGGATGGTTGTCGAGGCGCAGGACACGCTTGGCGCGGTGGTTGATCATGGTGAGTGCGGTGTTGGTGGCGATGCGGTAAAGCCAAGAGCGAAACGAGCTGCGACCTTCGAACCGCGGCAGGGCGCGCCAGGCGCGCAGCAGGGCGTCCTGCACGGCGTCCTCGGCGTCGTGGGCCGAGGCGAGCATCCGGTAGCAGTGCCGGTGCAATGGGGCGAGATGCGGGGCGACGAGCGCGCGAAACGCGTCGTGGTCGCCGCGCCGGGCCGCTTCCAGCAGCCGCGTGTCGACGGCAGGACCCGACGGCTTGGTCACCGTGCGCCCACCGGCGAGGGCGGAGCGGTGAGGACGTCCCAGCGCACGAGCTCCTCGCTGGTCAGCCACCATTCGCCGCCCACGCGGTCCTCGGCGAGCTCGACGGTGGCGTCACCCACCGCGTCTGGCGTCAGGCGCGGCGTGCTGAAGCGACGCGCGATCCAGTCGCCGGCGCTCAGCCCGTCTGGCGCGCCGAACGCGGCGGCGGCCGTCACGCCGATGCCGCCCGCCGGGGTGATGTCCGGGCACAGGCAGTGGACGACGACGCCGGACGGCGCCAGCCAGCTGCAGCAGCAGCCCGGCCACCATGAACGGCTTGTTGCCGAGCTTGTCCGACAATGCGCCGGCGACCGGCGCGACGAGCATCGGCATCGCCGTCCAGACCAGGATCCGCAGCCCGGCTTGGAGCGGGTCATAGCCCAGGCCGGTCTGGAACATCTGGGCGATCATGAACAGCGAGCCGATCAGGGAGAAGGCGAGGAAGAACGCTACGCCGTTGGCCGTGGAGAACCCGCGCCGGCCGAAGTACTCGAGGGGCAGCATGGGGTGCGGCGCGCGACGCTGCCACGCTACGAACGCGCCCATGAGCAGCGCTCCCGCCGCCAGCGACGCGATCACTTCGGCGCTCCCCCAACCGATCGACGGCGCGCGGACCGGCGCCCACGTCAGAGCGAACAGCGCCGCAGCCACCAGGATGAGCCCGGGCAGGTCCAGCTGCGGCCGGTTCCCGCGGCTCTCGCGCAGCTTGACGACCGACAGGGCCATCGCCGCGATGCCCACGGGCACGTTGATCCAGAAGATCCACTCCCAGTCGATGTGCTTGATGATGATGCCGCCGAGCACGGGGCCGGCGGCCACCCCAAGCCCGGTGATGCCGCCCCAGATCCCGATCGCCGCCCCACGCTTCTCGAGGGGGAAGGCGTCGCTGATGAGCGTGAGCGTGAGCGGGAGGACGATCGCCGCGCCGGCACCCTGGACGACGCGGGCGACGATCAGGGCGTCCGCGGTCTGGGAGAGGGCGCAGGCGAACGAGGACGCGGTGAAGACCCCGAGTCCGAGGACGTAGAGCCGGCGGCGCCCGAAGCGGTCGCCCAGCGCGGCGCCGGTCAGCATGAGGCAGGCAAAAGCGAGGTTGTAGGCGTTGATCGTCCACTCGAGGTCGGCGAGGCTCGCGCCAATGTCCTTCTGCAGCGTGGGGAGGGCGGTCGACACGGCGACGACGTCCAACGAGGTCAGGAACGCGCCGATCGACGCGAGGACGAGCGTCCAGGCGATGCGCGGCGACGTGGAGTGAGGAGTTGTCAAGGTGGTTGCCATCTGAGGCCTTCGGCTCGGGGGTGGTCACGACTGGAGACTCGGCTCGGCGCGGCGATCCATCGGCCGGTCGAGTCCGGTTTGCACGCGAGGCCTCAGGCCTTGACGTGGTAGTCGAGGACGACGACGCCCGATCCGCGTCGCCGGCGACGGCCGGGCGCAGGTCGCATCGCAGCCTGTTGATCGCCCGCTGGCCTCTCACCCTCGGTGGGCCGGGTGACGGCCGACCTGCCGAGCGCCTGGCTGGCGTCAGGAGCCTCGGCGATCCTCGACGACCCGCCGCTCGATCACGATCGTCTGGCTGGCTGGCTGGCTGGCGTCGACGCCGTCGTGCCGGCTGGGCGCTGGCGATCGCCGAGACGGGGACGCTCGTCCTGGACGGCGGCGTGGCGCAGGGCCGCCGCGCCATCACGCTCCTGCCGGACGTCCACATGTGCGTCGTGGGGCCGCGCAGATCGTCGGCACCGTGCCGCAGTCGCTCGCGCGCCTGGCCGCGACGCGACGGCCGGTGACCTTCATCAGCAGCCCCTCGGCGACGTCCGACATCGGGTTCGTGCGCGTCGAGGGCGTCCACGGGCCGCGACACCTCGAGGTCGTCATCACCCCGCCGTGACCGGCGCGCTGCCGGCGGTGGCGAGCGCCTCCTCCAGCGTCGCGATGCCGAAGAAGCGCTTGCCCTCCTCGGGGCGCTCGACGCTGGCCGTCAGCGCCGCCGCAAAGTCCTCTAGCGGATGCACGGTTCCCTGAGGGGTCTGGAAGCCGGGCGCGCGCGACACGTCCGCGATGTGCTGGAGCAGCGTCGCGTCGGTCGCGGGGGGCGAAGTGAAGAAATAGCGGTAGGCGTAGGTCTTGATCACGGCCTGGCGGAGCAGGATGTCGAAGCTGTGGACCCCGATGGGGTCAGGGCTGTAGCCGCCGTAGATGACCATGTTGCCGCCGAAGGCCATCGTCCTGATCAGGTCGCCGGCCAGTGGGCCGCCGACGCAGTCGATGACGGCGTTGAGCCCGGCGCCGTCGGTGAGGTCGGCGATCCGTGCGGCGAGGTCTTCGGAACCGTCAGCCACCTCGATGACGTCCGCAGCCCCGAGCGCCCGCAGGTCCAGGCCGGGCTGCGCTCGCCGGACGATGGCGATCACGTTGACGCCGGCCTCCTTGGCGAACTGGAGCGTCATCGTCGCGACGTTGGAGTTGCCGGCGGTCAGGGCCACCCACTGATCCGGGCCGACGCCGGCCGCCGCGACCAGGTCCCACGCGGTCACGACGTTCATGAACTGCGCCGCGCGTTCGACGGGATAGCTGCTGGGCACGGGGATCAGCCACGCCGCCGGGATGACGGCGTATTCGGCCCACGTGTCGGCGTGGTAGAAGCCCACGAACGTCCCAGGCCGCAGCGCGACGTCCGGCCCGACCGCGCACACCACGCCCGCGCCCTGAAGGCCGGCGATCTGGGGAAACGTCGGCTTCTTGGGGTACAAGTCCTGCAGATACGCCAGGTCGCCTGGGTTGACCGAGGCGGCGACCATCCGCACGAGCGCCTCGCCGGGTCCGACTTCCGGGATCGGGACGTCACGCAGCTCGAGCACCTCGAGCGGCGGGCCGAACCGGTCGAAGACGATGGCCTTCATGCCGCGCTCCGCGGCTGGCGGTAAACGCCGACGACGCCCGCTCCGATGAACCCCAGGTTGTGCTGCAGCGCCACCTTCGCGCCCTCGACCTGCCGCTTGTCGGCGGTGCCGCGCAGCTGCCACGTGAGCTCTGCGCATTGCGCGAGCCCGGTGGCGCCGAGGGGGTGGCCCTTGGAGATCAGGCCGCCGGACGGGTTCACGACGACCTTCCCGCCGTAGGTCGTGGCCTGCGCTTCGACGAGCTTGTGGCCTTCGCCCCGCTCAGCCAATCCCAGCGCCTCGTACGTGATCAGCTCGTTCGTCGAGAAGCAGTCGTGCAGCTCGATGACGTCCACGTCCTCGATGGCGACCTCGGCCTCTTCCATCGCCCGCCGCGCCACTTCCCGGGCGAGCTCGAACCCGACGAGCTTGCTGATCGAGGTGTCCTGGAACGTGTTCGCGGGGTCGCTCGCCATGGCCTGCCCGGCGATCTCGATCGCGCGGTCCCACAGGTCGTGGTCGTCGACGAACCGCTCTGAGGCGATGATCGCGGCGGCCGCGCCATCGGCGCTGGCCGAGCACTGCAGCTTGGTCAGGGGATCGTGGACCATCGGCGAGTTGCGCACGTCGTCCAGCGAGTAGTCGGCCTGGAACTGCGCGAAGGGGTTGTCGATCGAGTGGCCAGCGGCGCCCCGGGAGTCGAGACCCAGCCGAGGCAGTCGTCGCGCGCCAGAACCGGGACGCGTGTGTCACCGCGGTGCCGGTCCAGGTCGGTCGGCTCCGTCGTCAGCTCGACCGGGCGGTCGAGGATCTGCTCGAGGCGCTCGAGCAGCCCGGCGGCCCCCGCTCCGCGGACCGCTGACGCCGTCAGCTCGCGATGCACGGTCAGCGACTCGGCAAGCATCGCGTTGCGCGCCCGCAGCTCGCGCTGCAGCATCCCGTTGACCATGGCGACGGAGGCCTGTGCGGCCAGCGTCGACAGCAGCGAGCTGTGCACCGCGCCGAACGCGACGCGCCGGCGGTTGCCGACGTTGACGAAGCCCACGAGCCGCCAGCCGAGGAACATCGGGGCGATCATGGCCGAGATGACGCCCTCGGCGCGGCCGGCCGCGCGGATCTCGGGCGTGGTGCGGTACTGGTAGGCGGGGTAGTCGTTGATGACCAGCGTGTGCTGACGCTGCAGCGCCACGCCGCTCAAGGTCATGGCCAACGGGTTGGACAATGACATGAGGGCGTCGGTGCGCGTCCCCGACGTATACGTCGTGGTCAGCAGGCCGTCGCTGATCGTTCCGCCCCAGGCAAGGTCGGCCTGCAGCTGTGACCACGACGAGGATCACCCGGAGGTACTGCATGACCGCGACGAGGTGCGCGTCGCGGCCCGCGTCCACCGCCATCGCGACGACGGCCTCGGCACCGCCCGCGATCATGCCCGCCAGGGCGACGGGGCGGTCCAGGGCTGCGAGGCGCGCCAGGCCCAGCCCCGCGAGCAGCGATACCCCGACGGTGGCCAACGTCGTCAGTGCGATCGGCGGCCACCATGCGGCGAGGGTGCGGAACGTCGCCGCCTGCAGCGTCGCCCCGACGGCGACGCCGAGCACCGGTTGGACCAAGAGCCCCGATCGACGCGGCAACTCGGCCGGCCGCGAGACACTTAGCGCGTGGGCGGCACCGACGAACACGCCGGCCAGCATCGCGGGGCTCGGGACGTGCGCGGCCACGGCCGCGGCCACCGCCGCGCCCGTGCACGGGCCGAGGAGCAGCCAGGGGTGCGTGACGCCGCCGTCCGCCGCGCCGGTCCCCCCTCCGCTCGCCCCCGCGCACCTATGGGTACACCGCCCGCAGACGCGCCGCCTGCGCCACGCGGTCGACCGCGACGGTCAGCGCTGCGGTGCGCCAGTCGACGTCGTGCCGCTCCGCCGCCTGGAGGATCCGGTTCAGCGCTACGTGCAGCTGGTGGCGCAGACGCTCCTGGATCTCGGCGACGTCCCACGTGTACTTCTGGTGGCTCTGCACCCACTCGAAGTAGCTCACGGTCACGCCGCCGCCGTTGGCCAGGACGTCGGGCACGACGCGGATCCCGCGCTCCGCCAGGCGGTGGTCGGCCTCCGGCGTCGTCGGGCCGTTGGCCGCCTCGACGATCAGCCGGCAGTCGATCCTGTCGGCGTTCCCGGCTGTGATCTGCGCCTCGACCGCCGCGGGGACCAGCACGTCGCACGGGAGCTCCAGGACCGCCGCCCCGGGGATCGCGTCCGCCTCCGCGAACCCGGCGACCGTGCTGTGCGCGGCGACGTGGCGCTGCAAGGCCGGGATGTCGAGGCCGTCCTCGCTCGCCAGGCCGCCGCCGGCGTCGGCGACGCCGACCACACGCGCGCCGAGTCGGTGCAGCTCGCCGGCCACGACCGCGCCCACGTTGCCGAAGCCCTGTATGACGAAGCGCTGCTCCGTCAGCGGCCAGCCGAAGCGCGCGAGCAGGTCCTCGATGATGTAGGTGACGCCCAGGCCGGTCGCGGGCTGGCGCGCCTCGGTCCCGCCGAGCACCGCGGGCTTGCCGGTGACGATCTCAGGCACCGCGTGGCCCACGGCCTGCGAGTAGGTGTCGTAGAACCACGCCATCTCGCGGGCGCCGGTGCCGACGTCCGGTGCGGGGATGTCGATGTTGGGGCCGATGACCGGGATCAGCTCGGCGGCGTAGCGGCGCGTCACGCGCTCGACCTCTGCGGCCGACAGTCGCGCCGGGTCGCAGCGCACGCCGCCCTTGGCGCCGCCATAGGGGAGGCCGAGCAGGGCGCACTTCCAGGTCATCAACATGGCCAGCGCGGCGCACTCGCCCATCGTCACGTCCGGCGCGTAGCGCAGGCCGCCCTTCGTCGGGCCCATCGTCAGCGTGTGCTGGACGCGGTAGCCGGTGAAGTTCTCAACCGAGCCGTCGTCGAGGCGGACGGGGAAGTTCACGGTCAGCGTGCGGCGCGGCTGAACCAGCCGCGCCCGCGCCTCGTCGTCGAGCTCCAGCGCGTCTGCCGCCCGGGCGAACTGGGCGGTGACGGCGCCGTAGAACGCGGTCTCCCACTCGTTGCCCTGCGGTGGGGTCGACGGGGCGTCGCTGATGGTGGTCATCGTGCCTTTCGGTCTGGGCGGCGAGTGCCTCGGGAAGGTGAGAGCAAAAACGTCGCCGAAGATCTTGACAGAATTGGCGCCAATATCCTACGGTCTTTCGTTGACAGGTCGCGCGGCTCCTCCGCGCGCCGGAACACTTAGGAGCCCCCTCGTTGTCCGACACCCATCCGCCCCGGCCGGCTGGCTCGCTGCTCGTGATCAGCGCGCACGCCGGCGACTTCGTCTGGCGCGCCGGGGGCGCGATCGCGCTCGCAGCCCAACGCGGCGACCGCGTCACGGTCGTCTGCCTCAGCTACGGCGAGCGCGGCGAGTCTGCCCGGGCATGGCGTGACGGCCAGGGGCTGGCGGAGATCAAGGCGCTGCGTCGCGCCGAGGCCGAGGCCGCCGCTGCCGCGCTGGGGGCCGACACGGTGTTCCTGGACGCCGGTGACTACCCACTGCCCGAGGGCCCGGAGCTGACGGACCGCCTCGTGCGCGTGTTCCGCGACGTCGTCCCGACGGTCGTGCTCACCCACACGCTCACCGACCCCTACAACGCCGACCACCCGGCGGCCGCCCGGATGACCCTGGAGGCCCGCATCCTCGCGCAGGCGATCGGCTACGACGCGCCCGGCGACCCGCTCGGCGCGCCGCCCGTGTTCCTCTTCGAGCCCCATCAGCCCGAGATGTCGCAGTTCAAGCCCGAGGTGCTGCTGGACATCACGGAGGTCTTCGACCGCAAGCGCGCGGCGATGGAGTGCCTGCCCGCGCAGCAGCACATGTGGGACTACTACACCGACCTTGCGCGCCGCCGCGGCTCGCAGCTGCGGCGCAACGCCGGGCCGAACCTCGGCCTGCCGAGCGACACGCGCGGCGAGGCGTTCATGCGCGTGTACCCGCAGGTGACCACGCAGCTGGACTGATCATGGACGGCGTTCGCTGCATGCAGATGCGGGGCGGAACCTCGAAGGGCCTGTACTTCGTGGCGACCGACCTGCCGGCCGACCCCGCGGAGCGCGACGCGCTGTTGTTGTCCATCATGGGCTCGGGGGACCCTCGTCAGATCGACGGTCTCGGCGGCGCCGTGCCGCTGACGAGCAAGGTCGCGATCGTGTCGCCCTCGGACGACCACGCGTTCGACGTCGACTACCTGTTCCTGCAGCTCGGCGTCGGCGAGGCCACGGTCTCTGACCGTCAGACGTGCGGCAACCTGCTGGCCGGGGTCGGGCCGTTCGCGGTCGAGCGGGCGCTCACCGCGGCCGGCGACGCCGAGACCGAAGTCCGGATCCGGGCGGTCAACACCGGCGCCGCCGCGACCGTCCGCTTCGCCACGCCGGGCGGGCGCGTCGCCTACGGCGGCGACACCGCGATCGCGGGCGTGCCCGGCACGGCCGGCCGCGTGGACGTCGCGTTCGCCGACACGGTCGGCTCCTCGACCGGCGCGCTGCTGCCGACCGGCAACCTGGTGGACGAGATCGACGGCGTGCCGGTCACGTGCGTCGACAACGGGATGCCGGTCGTCGTCGCCGAGGCTGCGTCCTTCGGCCTCACGGGCCACGAGCCCTACGAGGCGCTGCGCGCCGACGACGCCCTTCAGGCCCGGATCGACGCGCTACGCCGGCAGGCGGGCGAGTTGATGGGGTTGGGCGACGTGCGCGACAGCTCGGTGCCGAAGACCACGCTGGTCGCGCCGCCGGCCGAGGGCGACGACGGCGTGATGCTCCAGACCCGCACGTTCATCCCTGTCGTCCCGCACTCGGCGATCGGGATCCTCGGGGCGGTCAGCGTCGCCACCGCGGTCCTGCTGCCCGGCGCGGTCGGCCACCACCTCGCCGCGGGCTGGCCGCGGGGGCCCGTGGACGTCACGATCGGCCACCCGTCGGGACGGATGCTCGTCGCGCTCGACGTCGGCCTGGGCGGCGAGCAGCCGGAGGTGCGGCGCAGCGCCGTGGTGCGCACGGCGCGCAAGCTGGCCGACGGGGTGGCGTTCCCGCGCTAGTAGGCGCCGTCGGTCGTCGCCCGGAGCGCCTCGATGACGCTGGTCAGGTGCACGCGCATGGCCTGCTCGGCGGCGTCGGGGTCGTGGCGGGCGACGGCCTCGATCAGCGCCAAGTGCTGGGGAAGCGACTGGGCGGGGCGGCCCGGGCGCAGGGCGAGCCGGAAGCGATGGCGGACCATCTGCGCCTCCATTCGCGACAGCAGGTCCTCGGCGACCGGTTGAGCCGCGATGCGCCGGATCGACTTGTGCAGGCGTGCGTTGAGCTCGGAGTACTCGAGCGGCTCACCGTCCTCGACGGCCGTCTCCATGCGCGCCTGCAGCTCTCGCAGCTCGTCGATCTCCGCGGACGTCGCGTGTGCGGCGGCCTTCCGCGCGCACAGGCCCTCGAGGACCATCCGGCACTCGGTCACGTAGACGGCCTCCTCGACCGTCACCGTGCGCACGCGCGCGCCGCGGTTGGGGATCCGCTCGACGAGCCCCTCGGTCGTGAGCTCCACGAGCGCCGCGCGGATCGCGGCCCGTGACACCTCGAAGCGCTCCGACAGCTCGGCCTCGACGAGACGCTGCCCGCCAACCATGTCGCCGTTGCGGATCGCCGCGCGCACGCGGTCCGCGGCGCTCAGGGGCGCGTCCTGGGTGGTGTCTTGCGTCATTGAAGGGTCCTCCACGTCTCGAGGGTGTGCGTCCGCACGGTCTGAGATCTGCGCGCCAATTCGGGCGCAGTTTAGTGCTGTGAAGAACGGATCGTACGCGGCCTCCCTATCTAGGCGCCAAGATTATCGACGGAAATGTTGACAATCTCGTTTACATCCTCATAGGATCCACATCACCGGCGGCTCCGACCGCCGAGACGACACAGAATCGACCGGGGAAAGCACCGTTTTGGGAACGCAAGGCCTGTCAGTCAGCGCGAAGGCTCGGACCACGGGCAAGGAGATCGCGGCCGACCCGATCGCGCTCGAGGTCGCCTGGAGCCGTCTCACGGCAATCGCCGACGAGGCCGCCACGACGCTGGCGCGCACCTCGTTCTCGCCGGTCGTGCGCGAGTCCAACGACTTCTCGTGCGTCGTCTTCGACCGCGCGGGCAACGCGATCGCCGAGAACACGATCGGCATCCCGTCGTTCAACATGACCATGTCGCGTACGCTGGCGCACTTCCTGCGCTGGCGGCCGGCCGAGGCGTGGCGCCCCGGCGACGTCGCCTGCACCAACGACCCCTGGATGACCTCCGGCCACCTGCCGGACATGACGGTCATCGCGCCGGTCTTTCGCGACGCCCAGCTGCTGGGCTGGGCGGGCAGCATCGCTCACCAGGCCGACATCGGCGGCACGCTCTGGGCGGCCGACACGCGCTCGGTCTTCGAGGAGGGCATCCGGATCCCGCCGACGCTGCTGATCGACCAGGGCCGCCCGGTGGCGCTGCTCCTGGACGTGCTGCGCGCGAACCTGCGGATGCCCGACCAGGTCGTCGGCGACCTGATGGCCCAGGTCTCGGCCGGCGCCACCGCGGGCCTGCGGCTCGTCGAGCTGGCCGACGAGCTGGACATCGAGGGCTTCGACGCGATCTCGGAGGAGATCTGCGCGCGCTCCGAGGCGGCCATGCGCCGCGCGGTCGCCGCGATCCCCGACGGCACCTACACCGCCGAGCACGAGATGGACGGATGGCCCGACGAGCCGATCGTCCTGCGCGTCGCGGTGACCGTGGACGGCGACGCGCTGGTCGTCGACTACGACGGCACCACACCCGAGGTCACGCGCGCGCTCAACGTGGTGATGAACTACACCGAGGCCTACACCTGCTACCCGCTGAAGTGCGCTCTGGACCCGGAGACGCCACGCACCGAGGGCTCGTACCGCTGCATCGAGGTCCGCGCACCCGAGGGCACGATCCTCAATCCGCGCCATCCCGCGCCGGTCAACGCGCGCCAGCTCGTCGGCCACTGCCTGTCGACGACGATCTACAAGGCGCTGGCACCGGTGCTGCCCGGCCAGGTCATCGCGGAGTCCGGCAGCGCGCCGACGCTGCGCGCGGTCGTCTCCGGCCCGCGCGACGACGACCGCCGCTTCACGAGCATCCTGTTCATCAACGGGGGGATGGGCGCGCGGCCCACGCTCGACGGGCTGGCGGCGACCTGCTTCCCGTCCAACGTGATCTGCGGCGCCATGGAGATCATCGAGGCCACGGCCCCGCTGCGCGTCTGGCGCAAGGAGCTGATCCCGGACTCCGGCGGCGCCGGGCGCTTCCGCGGCGGCCTCGGCCAGGTCGTCGACCTCGAGCTGCTGGCGCCCGGCGACTGCACGCTGTCGCTCTTCGTCGAGCACGTCGAGCGCCCGCCGCAGGGGCTGGACGGCGGCGGCCCGGGGTCGCCGTCGGAGGTCACGCTGAACGGCTCGGCCGACGGCGTGGTGTTGAAGGGGCAGAACGCGTTCCGCTCCGGCGATCGACTGACGATCAGGTATCCGGGCGGCGGCGGCCACGGCGATCCGCGTGAGCGGGATCGCGCGGCCGTCCGCGCCGACGTCCAGGCCGGCCTCGTGACCGAGGCGGCCGCGCACGAGGTGTACGGGCTGTGAGAGCCCTGGCAGGAGTCGACGTGGGCGGGACCTTCACGGACCTCGCCTACTGGGACGCGGAGCGCAACGAGGTCCACGTCCACAAGCTGCTGACGACGCCGGAGGACCCAACCGACGCCATCATCGACGGGCTCGCGCAACTGCCGCGCGGCGCGGAGCTGGTGGTGCACGGCACGACGCTGGTCACCAACGCGCTCATCGAGCGCCGCGGCGTGAAGGCCGGGTTGGTCACGACCGACGGCTATCGCGACGTGCTCGAGGTCGGCACCGAGCTGCGCTACGACACCTTCGACCTGTTCCTGGAGCGCGCCGAACCGCTGATCCCGCGCCACCTGCGCCTCGCGGTCGTCGAGCGGACCGGCGTGGCTGGGGACGAGGTGGTGGCGCTGGACGAGCAGGCGGTCCGCGACGCCGGGCGGGTTCTGGTCGAGCAGGGCGTCGACGCGATCGCGGTCGCGTTCTTCAACGCCTACAGGAACCCCGACCACGAGCGCCGCGCCATCGACATCCTCGCCGAAGCGTGTCCCGGCGTCATGGTCTGCGCCTCCTCGGACGTCGCGCCGGAGATCCGCGAGTACGAGCGCTTCTCGACGGTCGCGGCCAACGCCTACGTCCAGCCGCTGGCCACGCGCTACCTGCGACGGCTGGCCGAGCGCGTCGGCGTCCCGCTGATGATCATCCTCTCCGACGGCGGGATCACGACCGCGCAATTGGCGGGCGAGCGGCCGATCGCGCTGGTCGAGTCCGGGCCGGCGGCCGGCGCGATGTCCGCCGCTCACCTCGCCGCGGCGGGCGGCTGGAAGGAGACCGTCGCGTTCGACATGGGCGGCACGACGGCGAAGATCAGCCTGATCCACGACGGCGCGCCCGAGATCACGCACACGCTCGAGGTCGCGCGCGTGCACCGCTTCAAGAAGGGCAGCGGCCTGCCGGTCCGGGTGCCGACGGTCAACCTCATCGAGATCGGCGCCGGCGGCGGGAGCATCGCGACCGCCAGCGACCTCGGCCTGCTGAAGGTCGGCCCGCGCAGCGCTGGTGCCGTCCCCGGGCCTGTCTGCTACGGCCGCGGCGGCACCGAGCCGACGGTCACCGACGCCGACCTGGTGCTCGGCTACCTCGCGCCGGACAGCTTCCTGGGCGGCAAGATGCGCCTCGACCTGGAGGGCGCGGAGGCGGCGCTGGACCGCCTCGCCGAGAAGCTTGGCGTCGACCGCGTCGCTGCCGCCGCGGGCATCACGGAGGTCGTCAACAACAACATGGCCACGGCCGCGCGCCTGCACATCTCCGAGCAGGGCCGTGACCCGCGCCGCTACCGCATGATCGCCTTCGGCGGCGCCGGCCCGGTGCACGCCTACGGCATCGCGCGATTGCTGCACGTCGACGAGGTCGTCTTCCAGCGCGGCGCAGGCGTCGCGTCGGCGATCGGGATGCTGGTCGCCCCGCGCAGCGTCGAGTGCGTCGCCTCGCAGGTCGTCGCGCTCGACGCGCCCGACTGGGACGCGATCGACCCGGTCGTCGCTGAGCTGGCGCAGCGCGGGCGCACGCTGCTGGCCGAGGCCGGCGTCGACGCCGCCGACGTGCTTCTCGACCTGTCGGCCGACATGCGCTACCTCGGCCAGGGCGCCGAGGTCACTGTGCCGCTGTCGCTGGCGGCGATCGATGCGCGCGACGGCGCGGCGCTCAGCGCCGCGTTCGCCGACGAGTACCGCGCGCGCTTCGACCGCACGCTGCCCGGCATGCCGGTCGAGGTCATCTCCTGGCGCCTGCGGGCGCGCTCGCCCGCCGTGGTCGACACGGTGGACATCGCCCGCGACACCGACCCGACCGCCGCGCGGGCCGCGACCACCCGGCCCGCGTACTTCGCCGAGGCCGGCGGCTACGTCGAGACGGCGGTCGTCAAGCGCGCTGGCCTGGTGCCGGGCGAGCGCCTTGCCGGCCCGGTGCTGATCGAGGAGGACGAGTCCACGATCGTGGTCGGCCCTTCGGGCTCGGTCGCGGTCGACGACGCCGGGAACCTGCTCATGACCATCACGTCAGACCCCCGACGACACGAGGACGCATGACCGCTCAGAAGCCCAGCCCGATCTACCACGGCTCCTTCCTGCCCGCCGCCTACACCGACACCACGCGCTACGCGGCGATCGCCGTCGCGCCGGACCAGCGGACGCTGCAGACCGAGTTCACGATCCCGGTCCGCACCGGCCACGCGTGGCACGTCAAGGCCGGCCAGGTCTGCCGTGTGAGCACGCCCGAGGGTCCGCAGGTCGGCGACTTCAACTTCTTCAACGCCCACAACCCGCGCGAGCGTCTGTGGGCCGCGCGGACGCGGCAGATCCAGGCCGCACACGTCACGACCTACGACCGCCTGTGGTCGAACCTGCCATACCTGCGGCCGATCCTGACGATCACCGGCGACTCGATCGACTACGGCGTCGACGCCGACGGCGGCCGCTGTCACGACCTGCTGGGCTCGCGCTGCGACCCCTACATGAAGCATCTGCTCACCGGCGAGACCGTCAACCACCAGTGCCACTCCAACCTCGTGCGCGCTGTGGCGCCGCACGGGCTCGGCGAGCAGGACGTGCACGACGTCCTGAACATCTTCCAGGTCACTGGGCTGGTCGACGACCGCTACTTCACGAGCACGTCCCCGGCGAAGCCCGGCGACTACTTCGAGTTCATGGCCGAGATCGACCTGCTCTGCGCGCTGTCGAACTGCCCCGGGGGCGACCTGTCGGCCAAGCGCTGGGGCCCCGAGGCGGCCGACACGGCGGACAACTGCCGGCCGCTGCACGTCGAGGTCTACGACCTGGACGCCGAGCTGCTGGACGGATGGGAGTCACCCAAGGTGTCCACCTACGCGGGCGGCCATGGGCTGGCGTAGCACCGGGCGCCCGCGTCGCGGGCACCGAAACACGAGACGACAAGGTGGAGAGTGATGGTGTCAGGCAAGATCGGCGGTGCGCCGCCGAGGGCCTTCGGGCTCGCTCCTGCTGCGGCGATGTGCGCCCTGGCCATGGCGGCCGCGGGCTGCGGGTCATCGGGCTCGGACGGGAAGATCAGTGGCGGCACGTCCACCGCGGCGACCGCGACGACCGCGACGACGGTCGACCAGGCGGCGCGCAAGCTGCTGCCGGCCGACGTGACCGCGCGCAACACGCTGCGCGTGGCGACGATGCTCGATTGGCCGCCGTTCACCTACAAGAAGGCTGGGAGCAGCACGCCGACGGGGATCGACATCGACCTGATCACGGCGATCAGCAAGACGCTGGGGGTGAAGCCGGTCATCACGAACCTGGCCGACGGCGGCTGGATTCCAGGGATCCAGAACGGGAAGTTCGACGTCGCTGTCAGCCAGCTGGCGATCAGCCCCGAGCGTGCGGCTGTGGTCGGATTCGTCGACTACATCGGCAACCCGCTGGGGCTCATGGTTCGCCAGGTCGACGCGGACAAGATCGACCCGACCGACCTATGCGGCCAGACGCTTGTCGGCACGACCGGCACGGGTCCGCTGAGCTTCGGCCGCAAGTACTCCAAGGAGCAGTGCGTGGCCAATGGAAAGCCGGCCATCAAGTTCCAGGTCTATGGTGACAGCGGAACGACGGTCCTGTCGCTGGCCAACGGCCGCGGCGCGGGGTTCTTGGTGGACAACGCGGTCGGGACCTACACAGCAAAGACCACCAACAAGAAACTGATCATGGACGAGGGCACGGTCCCGGACTCGGCCACGCGGTCGGGCATCGCGTTCCCCAAGCAGCAGCCGGCGATCGGCGACGCCGTTCGCGCAGCGCTCGTGACGATGGCCAAGAACGGCAGCTACCGGAAGATCCTGGAGAGCTGGGACGTCTCCGCGGAGGCGCTCACGCCCGAGCAGATCAGCGCGACGGAGTCCAGCTAGGACGTCATGACCAGACCTGAGGTGAACACCGCGGTGCGACCGGCGATCGAGCGCCCGCACGAGGTCGTCGAGCACCCGATGGATGCGCAGGTCACGCCCGAGCCGATCAGCGCCGACCCCGTTCGCGGGGTCGGCCGGACGGCCGTCTCGGCGCTGTTGGTCGTCGCGATCGTCTGGCTGGGCTGGACGCTGGTCACCAATGCCGGGTTCCAGTGGGACGTGGTCGGCGACTACCTGTTTGACCCGACCATCATCCACGGCCTCGAGGTCACGGTGTACCTCGTCGCCGCGTCGATGGCCATCGCGATCGTGCTCGGCGTCGCCCTAGGGGTCATGCGGCTGTCCAAGAACCGCTCTGCCTATCTGTTCTCCAGCGGGTACGTGTGGTTCTTCCGCGGCACGCCCGTCTTGGTCCAGCTGATCTTCTGGTACAACTTGGCCACCCTGTTCCCGCGGCTCAAGCTCGGGATCCCGTTCGGCGGGCCCGAGCTGACCTCAGTGTCCAGCAACAAGGTGATGACGCCGTTCGTCGCGGCCTTGCTCGGCTTGGCGCTCAACGAGGCGGCCTACTACGCCGAGATCGTGCGCGGCGGGATCCTGTCGGTCGACGCCGGCCAGACCACCGCGGCCAAGGCGCTGGGCTTCACCCCGAGGCAGACGCTTGCCAAGGTCGTCCTGCCGCAGGCGATGCGGTCGATCGTGCCGCCCACCGGCAACCAGGTCATCGCCATGTTGAAGTACTCGGCGCTGGCCAGCGTGATCGCCGTGGAGGAGCTGCTGCACTCGGCGCAGACCATTTACAACACCAACTTCCAAACGATTCCGCTGCTGATCGTGGCATCGCTCTGGTACCTCGTGCTGGTGACGATCCTGACGCTCGGCCAGCACCAGCTGGAGCGGCGGTTCTCGCGCGGGGCCGCCGACGCGCCCGAGCCGGGGTCCGGGCGCGTGGCGCGGGGCATCGCCCGCCTGCGCGGCGCGAGAACGGAGACGGCATGAGCAGCGTGATGGTGCGCGCCGAGAACGTGCACAAGGCCTACGGCAGGACACCGGTCTTGCGCGGGGTGTCGCTCGACATCCACCGCGGCGAGACGATCTGCATCATGGGCCCGTCCGGGTCCGGCAAGAGCACGCTGCTGCGCTGCATGCAGCACCTGGAGACGATCGATGCCGGTCGTCTCTACGTCGACGGCGAGCTGATCGGCTACCGCGACGTCGGCGGTCGCCTGCGGGAGCTGAGCGGCAAGGAGGTGTGCCGCCAGCGCTCGGAGATCGGCACGGTCTTCCAGCACTTCTATCTGTTCTCGCACATGACCGTGCTGGAGAACGTGGTGGCCGCGCCGGTGGTCGTCAAGGGCGTCGCGCGCGAGAAGGCCGAGAAGCGGGCGCGGGGCCTGCTGGAGAGCGTCGGCCTCGCGCACAAGGCGGACGCCTACCCGCGCAAGCTGTCCGGCGGCCAGCAGCAGCGGGTCGCGATCGCGCGGGCGCTGGCGATGGAGCCCAAGTTGATGCTCTTCGACGAGCCGACCTCGGCGCTGGACCCCGAGCTGGTGGGGGAGGTGCTGGCGGTGATCCGCGATCTCGCCAAGACCGGGATGACGATGGTCGTAGTGACGCACGAGGTCGGCTTCGCCCGCGAGGCGGGCGACAGCCTCGTGTTCATGGAGGACGGGCGCGTGATCGAAACCGGTCCCGCGCGCAAGGTGATCGCCGATCCGCTGCATTCGCGGACGCGCAACTTCCTGTCCAAGATCCTCTAGAAGGTGGGTGCGATGCAGGACCAGGTCCACCTCTCGGTCGTGCAGCTCGTCCCGGTGCCGCTGGCGCCGGAGGCCAACGTCCAGCGGATGGTCGAATGGGTCCGGGACGAGGGCGCGGCGGCCGACGTCGTCGTCTTCCCCGAGCTGGCCACGACCGGTTACGTCCCGCCGGAGCCGACCGCCGCGTTCACGGCGCGCCTGCGCGACGCGTCCGAGCGCGTGCCCGGCCGCCTGACCGATGCGCTGGCGGCGGTGGCGCAAGAGACCCGGACGCACGTCGTCGCGGGGTTCAGCGAGCTCGGCGACGATGGCGAGCTGTACAACTCGATCGTCTGGGTGCACCGAGCCGATGGCGCGCTGCACGTGCACCGCAAGGCGCACCTGTTCCAGCGCGAGCGTGCGTACTTCGCTGCCGGCGACCGCTTCGAGGCCTTCGACACCGACCTCGGCCGCGTCGGGCTGCAGGTCTGCTACGACTCGAAGTACCCGGAGGTCTCGCGTCTGCAGGCCCTCGCTGGGGCCGAGCTGATGATCGCGGTCTTCGCCTACGCGCCGGACCCGGGCGTCCCGGCCGACATCCTGCAGCACCGCGCGGTCGTGCGGGCGTGGGAGAACGGCGCGTTCTACGTGGCCGCCAATCGCCTTGGCCGCGAGGGTGACGACGCGTTCGCGGGCCGCAGCGCGGTCGCCGGCCCGACCGGCCGGATCCTCACCGACCCCGACGACGCCACGGCGCCGGTCGTGCGCGCGGTGCTCGACGCCGGCGACTTCGCCCTGGCCGGGCGCGACGCGCTGCTGGTCGCCGACCGCCGCCCTGACCTCTACGGAACCCCAGGGCCCAACGAAAGGAATCCCTCCCGATGACCTCCACCAACATCGACCGGCCCACCGCAGCGATGACCGAGCTCGCCGAGCTCGGCGTCGCCACGGTCTACGAGGCCTCGGGCCGCCAAGGACTGATCGACGTGCCGCTGATCCGGCTCGTCCCGGGCGCGCGCGTCGCGGGCCCAGCCCGGACGGCCGAGTGCGGGCAGGACGACAACCGCGCGGTGCACGAGGCGATCGCGGCGGTGGAGCCGGGCGACATCCTGGTCTTGACGATGCCGCACCCGCGGCCGGTCGCGCTCGTCGGCGACCTCCTGGCGACGCAGGCCGCCGGCCAGGGCGCGGCGGGGATCCTGGTCGACGGCGCAGTCCGCGACCGCGAGGAGCTGGTGGCGATGGGGCTGCCGGTGTGGAGCCGCCACGTCCGCGCCCGCGGCGCCACCAAGGAGCACCGCGGAGCGGTCGACGTCCCCGTCACAGTCGGCGGGACGGCGATCCATCCCGGCGACGTCGTGGTCCTCGACGCCGACGGAGCGGTCTGCGTGCCGCGCGCCCGGATCGACCAGGTGCTGGAGGCGTCCCGCGCGCGCCTGGAGCGCGAGGCCGAGCTGCGCGTCCGCTTCGAGGCCGGCGAGTTGAGCTATGACATCTACGGCATGCGCGCGGCGGACAGGGCATGAGCGCGAGCGTGCGGTTCGCGCCCGCGGCGCGCGTCACCGAGGTCATCGCGCACTCGCTGCGGCCGTCGACGCGGCCAGGCAAGGACCTGGTCTCGCTGGCCTCCGGCGAGCCCGACTTCGACACCCCCGCACACATCACGCGGGCGCTGGTCGAGGCGATCGAAGGCGGCGCCACGCACTACGGCGCCTGGGACGGTGACCCCGAGCTGCGCGCCGCGCTGGCGGAGACGTGCGGGACGGGCGAGCGTCGGGACCGCGCCGCCGAGGAGGTTCTGATCACCCACGGCGGCAGCGGCGCGCTCGCCGCAGCGCTGCTCGGGACGCTGAACCCCGGCGATGAGGTCATCGTCACGACCCCGACGTACTCGCTCTACGCCGACCTCGCGCGGCTGGCCGGGGCGCAACCGCGCACCGTCCCGCTGACCGAGGGCTTCCGACTCGACCTCGACGCCATCGCGGCCGTCGCTCCCGCGGCGCGGATGATCACGCTCTGCAACCCGGGCAACCCAACGGGCTCGGTCTGCACGGCCGACGAGCTGCGCGCGCTGGCGGCGATCGCCGAGGAGCACGACCTGCTCGTCGTCAGCGACGAGGCCTACGAGCGGATCGTCTACCCCGGCAGCGGCTTCACCTCCGCCCTCGACGTGCCCGAGCTCGCCGACCGGCTGCTCTACGTGCAAACGTTCTCCAAGACCTACGCCATGACCGGCTGGCGCCTGGGCTACCTCTGCGCCCCAGCCGACGTGGTTCGTTCCGCGGCGCTCGTGCACCGCACGTTCGCGGGCCCGCTGAACACCGCGATCCAGCGGGCGGGGCTGGCGGCGGTCGTCGGTGACCAGGGCTTCTTCGCGCCGATGCTCGCCGAGTACACCGAGCGCCGCGAGTTGGTGCTCGACGCGCTCCAGGACATCCCAGGCGTCACCGCGCACCGCCCGGAGGGTGCGTTCTACGTGCTGGTCGACCACCGGGCGCTCGGCACGTCGGCGGAGATCGTCACGCGCGCGCGGGACAACGGGCTCGCCGTGCGCTCGGGCGCGGAGTTCGGCGCAGGGGGCGAGGGCCATGTCCGGCTCTCGTTCGCGACCGACCGCGAACGGTTGGAGCGCGGCCTCGCGCTGCTGCGCGAGACGCTGACCATCGCGGCCGAGCGCTGACGAGCGGGCGCCGAGCCATCAAGGCCGCGATCAGCGTTCGGCGCGCCCGTCCGGGGTACCGACCGTACCGACCTCGCCGAGCGAAGGCGCTCGCCGCAAGACGTTGCCCACGAGCTCGCGCTGCTCCGTGAGCGCGACGAGCAACGCTCGGCGAGTCTTCTCGCGCGAACCTCTGCCGTCTCCGGATGCAGTTGGTGGCGCGACAGAAGGAGCTGGACTTCCGGGATGCCGAAGCGCGGACGCTCCTCCGGTCCGTCGAAGGCTACAAGCAGGCGGTCCTCGAGCAGAAGGAGCTGGGAGCTTCCACTGTCGGGCGCGGCCGTCGCGGTCGCGCTCCGATGGGACCCAGAGGCGGGTACGACCATCGTCGTCGACGGCCGTTCTGCGCTGCGGGACGTGCCGCTGTCGGCCGCCAAGGCAGCCGCGCGGCGCGCGTCGCTGATGCGCGACCCATCGGCAGCGCCAGTACTGCAGTCACTTGTGATCGTCGTCGGAGATGGCGTGCCCGTAGGTCCGGTCGCCGTAGCCCGGGTAGCTGTGCAGATCCGCGGCGTCCTCGACGTAGTCGTCGCTCTCGTCGATGAAGTCGTGCTCTGACGACTGCAGGTCGCCGACCGGCACCGACGCGAACGGACCGGCCCCGGCGCTCAACGACGTCAGGTCGAAAGGCGGAGGGGCCGTCGAGCTCGGATCGCTGGCGGCGAGGTCGACAGGATGGTCCCAGTCCGAGATGACGCGGGATGGTAAGGAAGGGGTCGACGGTTCGAGTCCGTCAGAGGGCTTCGGGGGCGATCCCCGCCACGGCGGGGGGCGGGCTGCCGCCGACCGTCGTGGAGGAGTCGATCACGCCGCTGGGCCGAGACGTCGCGCCCATCCTCCGCGCCAAGCACGTCATCGCAACCACATCAACATGAACGTGGGCGGCTCGTGAGACGGCGCCGGCGGGGTGGACCGCGCGTCGGCGGCTACCGCTCCGGCGCCGCCGCGCCCGCCGCGGCGCACGCGTCGAGCAGCGCGCGGATGGCCGGCCCCGGCGGTCCGTCGGCGACGACGAGCGACGTGACGACCTCCGGTCCGTCGATCGGGAGGAACGCCACGCCGGGCACGTCGGGCAGCGACGGGATGTGCCCGTAGATCGGGGCCCAGCTGGCTGGCCCGGCGCTGATCTCGGCGAGCGTGTTCTGCAGCGTCGAGAACGGGGAGGCATGGACCGGCGCAGGGCCCGCGCCGGCCAGCGCGGAGGTGATGAAGTCATGGAACGCGGCGTTGCGATCCCGCGGCGCCAACCGGACCGGGAGCGCGGCGAGGTCCGCGAGCGCCAGCCGGTCACGGCCGGCCAGCGCATGGTTCGCCGGCAGCGCCGCGACCAGGGGCGTCGTCGTCACCGGGATCAGCTCGAGGCCGTCCGCCACCGCGCGGGCCGCGTGGACGAGCGCGGCGTCGAGCGTGCCGGCGGCGACGGCCGCGACGCGCTCGCGGTAGGGCAGGGTCGTCAACCGGACGCTCACGCCCGGCGCCGACCCGGCGAGCGCGTCGAGGACCCGATGCAGCCACGGGCCGAGACCGCTCGCGGTCGCCAGGCGCAGCTCGGCGGCGTCCCCTGACGCAAGCTCCGCGGCCACCCGTCGCGTCCGATCGGCAGCGGCCAGCACGGCGCGCGCCTCGCTCAGCAGCCGCTCGCCGGCCGCGGTCAGGGTCACGGCGCGCGTCGTCCGCGTGAACAGCGCGACGCCGAGCTCGTCTTCGAGCCGGCGCACCTGCTGGCTGACCGCCGGCTGGACGATGTGCAGCTGCTCGGCCGCACGCGTGAAGCTGCCGGCCTCGGCGACGGCGACGAAGTAGCTCAGCGCTCGCAGCTCCATGTCGGCGATGGGTCTATCACCTCGCGTGATCAATCGCAGAGCGAGGTGGCCCTAGGTCGCCAGGCGGCGAGGCGATTGGCTGCCGGCATGTCCACCATCACGCTCAAGGCGCCCGCGCTCGGGTCGACCGCGATCGGGCTGCGGCTCGGCGCGCTCTTCGGACCGTCGGTGTTCGGCGTCACCGCGGCGAGCGTGGCCCTGCCGCGCGCGGGCGCCGCCCTCGGCGTGAGTCCCGTCGCCGCGACGTGGGTCCTTACCGCGCACGCCCTCGCGCTGGGCGTGGGGACGGCGCTGTTCGGGCGGGTCACCGATGTCGCGGGCGCCCGCGTCACGATGGCCGCCGCCACCGTCCTGCTCGTCCTCGGCGCCGCGATCTGCCTGCTCTCGCCGACCCTGACCGTCCTGGTCGTCGGACGGCTCGCCCTCGCGGCGGGCTCGGGCGGGCTGGTCGCCACCGCGCTGGCGCTCTCCGCCTCGGTGCCCGACGGCCACCGCGTTGAGGTGCTCGGGTGGTTCGGTGTGACGATCGCGGTCTTCGCCGCGAGCGCGACGCTCGCCGGCGGCGCCGTGACCGAGGCGATCGGGTGGCGGCCCACGCTGGTCCTGCCGGCGCTCGCCATCGCCGCGATCCCTTCCTGCCGCGAGCTCGTCACGCTCCGCGAAGCCTCCGGAGCGCCGCTGGACCTCCTTGGTGCGGCGCTGCTCGCCGCGGCCGCCGCCGGCCTCGTCGTCGTCATCCAGGCTCACGCGCTGGCCCTCCCGCTCGTGACGGCGCTGCTCGTCGCCGCGGCGGCAGGTCTGTCGGCGGCGGCGCTGGCGGTCCGGTCGCGCCGTCGCGCGGACGCCTTCGTCCCGTGGTCGCTGGGCGCCGACCGCCGGTTCGTCGGCGCCGCGTTGGCCGGCTTCGGCGTCTACGCGGGGTTCTTCGCGATCGTCTACGCGACCCCGCAGCTCCTGCGCCAGGAGCACGGGTGGGACGTCCTCGCCATCGGCGCGGCGCTGCTGCCCGGCGCGGTGCTCGGCGCCGGGCTGTCACGCGCGGCGGCGCCCCTGGCGGACCGGCTCGGCGGCGCCGGTCTGCTCGCCGTCGTCGGCGGGACGTTCGGCGCGGCGCTGCTCGCCGCGGGCCTGGCGGACGCGCCGCCCGGCGTGCTGCTGTCCGCCGCCGCGGCCGGGTTCGCCGCCTTCGCGGTCACGCAGGTCGTCCTGACCCGTGAGATCGCCGCGCACGTCACGCCCACCCAGCGTGGCGCTGCCGTCGGCCTGCTCAACCTCGCGTTCTTCATCGGAGGAGCGACCGGGACCGCGACCGCGGGCGCCCTGGCCGACTCCGTGGGGCTGGGTGACGCGCTCGCGCTCGTGGCCGCCTTCCCGGCGGCCGCCGTCCTGGCCGCGGGGGCGCTGCGATGAGCGGCGAGCAGACGGTCCTCGTCGTCGGCGCGACCGGGCGCATCGCGGGCCTCGTCGTGCCCGAGCTGGCGCGTCGCGGCGCGCGGGTGCGCGCGCTGGCGCGCGACGACGCGCAGGCCGCGGCGGCGCGCCGGCGCGGCGTCGACGAGATCGCGCTCGGCGACCTGCGCGACCCGGCCAGCCTGCGCGCGGCGGTCCGCGGCGCCGACGGCGTCTTCCACATCGGTCCCGCGTTCGTGCCCGACGAGGCGCAGCTCGGGCTGCACCTGGTGGAGGCCGCCGTCGCCGCCGGGGTGCGCCGCTTCGCCTTCTCGGGCGTCCTCCACCCCACCAACGGCCTGGCCAACCACGCCTCCAAGCAGCCCGTCGAGCAGGCGCTGTACGCGTCCGGCATGGACTTCGCCGTGCTGCAGCCCGCCACGGTGCTGCAGAACATCGCGGGCGCGTGGCCGGCCGTCGTGGAGCATGGGTCGTTCGGTGAGCCGTTCTCAGCACGGTCGCGCGTCGCCCGCGTCGACTACCGCGACGTCGCCGAGGTCGCCGCGATCGCGCTGACCGAGGATCGCCTGGCCTACGGCACTTACGAGCTGGCGGCCGACGGCATGCCCGATCGCCACGCGCTCGCGGCGGCGATGAGCGACGTCGTGGGGCACGCCGTCGTGGCGGTCGAGCCGAGCTTCGAAGCCTGGCGCCGGACGGTCCCGCTGCCCTACACCGAGGAGCAGTGGGCGCTGCTCGCGGCCGTGTACGCCGACTATCACGACCACGGCTCGGCCGGCAACGGCGTGGTGCTGCGCGCGATCCTCGGCCGCGAGCCGCGCACGCCCGGCGAGTACCTTCGCGAGCTTCACCGGGAAGCGCCGCGCCGCTGACCAGCTCGCGCCGCGTCAGCGGCGGAAGCGCGCGTCGTCGCTGCTCGCGAGCTTCGTGATGCGCTTGGGGAGCCGTCGGTCGGCGATGTGGGCCAGCGTCACGGTCTCCAGCACGGCCCGGGCGTTGGCGCGTAGGGCGATCCACACGTCCTGCAGCGGCTCGGCCAGGCCCTCGTAGTTGAGGTTCTCGGGGGCCTCGCCGTGCACGTCGGCGAGTGGGCCGTCGATCGCGCGCAGGACGTCGGCGACGGAGATCGCCGATGCGGGCCGGGCGAGGCGGTAGCCGCCGCCGCGCCCGCGCGTCGTCGCGACGAGGTTGGCGACGCGCAGGTCGTTGAAGATCTTCTTGAGGAAGAAGACGGGGATGTCCTGGGCGCGTGCGACGGCGTCAGCCGACAGTGAGCCGCCCTCAGCGATCGCGAGCTCCACCGCCGCGCGGACCCCGTAGTCGGCCTTGGCGGAGATGCGCACGGCCACATTCTGGACGATCGCGCGACGCGCTGCGCACGTCGCGCGTCTGCTACGTTGCCTAAGTCGATCAACATAGTAGGAAATGTCCACTATCCCAGACACGCCGCTCTCTTCGACGTCGCGATGGCTGCGGATCCGATGCTCATGACCCCAAATATAGACTAAGTTGACCGGTTTAGTCTTCGTCTGCATTGGGCGGAGCCACTTCGCCGCCGACGGCCTGTCGTGCGCGTGGCTGCCCGCGTCGGGTGGCGCGGTCGGCCCGGAGTCCGTCCCCGGCGTCGATCGCGACATCGCGCCCGTGCTGCCCAGCCACGCCGCGCTGCTGGCGCTGCGCGGCACGGTCTACTTCGGCGGCGGCACCACCGGGCCGATCCTCGTGCTGGTGGCGTGGTCGGCCGCGGCGGTGGCGGCGATCGTCGCGGCCCGCGCGCTGCGACGCGCGCGGCGCCGCGCCTGCCCGCCGTCGGGCTGCCCGAGCCCGCCTAGCCGCGGGAGCCGCCGTCCTCAGCCCTCGCCGAAGGCGGCGGCGGCCTCGAGCTGGGCGGCGATGTCGTCACCGGTCACGGCGTCGGCGTGGCTCGTCCACACGCTGGTCGGGTTGTAGGTGATGAGCTTGCGGATCGACGCGCGCGCCTGGTCGGTGCTCCAGTTGGTCGAGGGGTGCGGGACGCGAGCGGGTGCGGGCTGGGCGATCTCGAGGTCCTGGGTGTAGATCGCGTCTCCGGCGATCAGCAGGCCGTCGGCGGCGCGGAAGAGCGCGATCTCGCCGGGGGCGTGGCCGGGGACGTGGATGACCCGCAGACCGGCGACCTCGTCGCCCTCCACGACCGTGCCGGCGATCTCCAGCGGTCCGCTGTCCCATTGGCGGTTGAGCTGCTGGATGCCGTCGCGGACCAGCTCGTTCTCGATGAGGCCGAAGTCCAGGTAGGACTGCGGCCATTCGCCCTGGGCGTCGGGGACTTCGTCGGGGTGGCAGAAGATCGGGGCGTCGAGCTCGGGCGCGCCGCCGCGGTGGTCGGCGTGGGCGTGGCTGAGGACGACCTTGGCGATCGTGCCGCCCGCGGCGGCCAGGATGTCCGGGCCGCTGCCGCGGATGCCGGCGTCGAAGGCGATGACGCCCTCGTCGCTGTCGAGCAGGTACATGTAGCTGAGGAACGGGTGGCCGACCGCGACCTGCCGGACGCCGGGCGCGACGTCGCGGACGTCGGGGGTGGTCGGGGTGGAGGGGGTCTGGTCGCTCATGCGGGGGCCTTCTCGGTCTCGGTCTCGGTCGATGGGGTGGGGATGGCGAGCTGCTCGCCGAGCGCGGGGAGGGCGACGACGACGTCGCGCTCGCGCGCGGCGTCGAGGAGCCGCTCCTCGGCGCCGGCGATCGCTCGGTAGCGCGGCGGGTGGTCGAAGAGCCCGTAGTGGATGGGGACGATCCGGCGGGCGCCCATCGCAGCCGCGGCCGCGACCGCCTGCTCGGGCGTCATCGCGCCGCTCAGCCCGCTGGCCGGTTGCCGGTGCGGGAAGTCGCCGACGGCGCCGTTGATCGGCAGGAACGCCACGTCGATCGGGCCGTGGGCCATCGCGCGGCGCCACCACTCGCCGTGCCACATCGTGTCGCCGGCGTGGACGACCTTGTAGCCGTCGACCTCGATCAGCCACGTCACCTGCGTATCGCCGCTGCCGTCGACGGCGCGCAGCGCGGTGAGCAGGAAGGGCCCCTGGCGCGCGGCCTCGCCCTCGTCGAGCACGAGCGTGGGCAGCTCGTGGGCCGCGAGCTCCTGCTCGGCGGCGCGGGTGCCCGCGACCTCCAGCAGCTCGCCGGTCATCGCCGGCGGTCGCAGCAGCACGCCGTCGGGGCGCAGCGCCCGGGCGATGGCCGCGGCGTCGGCGTGGTCGCGGTGGAGGTGGGTGACGGCCGCGACCCGCGCGCGCCCGGCGTAGGGCAGGTCGGCGAGCGACCCCTGCGGCGCGCCGAGGAACGGCGCCAGCGGCGTGACGTCCTCGAGGAGGTCGATCACGGCGGTGCTGCCGTCGGCGGCCTCGATCTCGATCCCGCACCAGGTGAGGCGGCGGATCAGCATGGGGGAGGGAATGGGGTCGTGGGCACGGGGCCTCCTCGGAGGGGAGAGATGACATGACCGATCGGTCATTAAAATATGACCGTCCGGTCATGTTGACATGACCGTGCGGTCATGTCAAACGCCGCGGAGTCGGGTACGCTGTCGGCCGATGGCCCGGACCCCCGAGACCGCAGCGCGCCCCGAGCGCATCGCCGTGACGCCCCTGGGGCTGCGCACGCGCGCGGCGCTGTTGCAGGGCGGCCGCGTCGTGGCCGAGCGCGACGGCCTCCCCGCGCTCAGCGTGGCGGCCGTGGTCAAGGAGGCCGGCGTGGCCAAGGGCACGTTCTACGTGCACTTCACCGACCGCGACGCGTTCGTCGCCGCCCTGCGCGACGACTCCCGCGCGCGCATCGCCGAGCACGTCTCCGAGCACATCGGCGACCTCGAGCCCGGGATCGAGCGGCTGACGACGGGCCTCACCGCCTACCTCGACGCCTGCCTGGCCAACCGCACGGTCAAGGCCGTGATCCAGGAGGTGCGCGACGACGCCGGCGGTCGCGCGTCGCTGGCGGCGCTGGTCGAGGGCAACCTCCGCGCCATGGGCTGGCACGACGCCCCGAGCGCCGCGCGCCTGGTCGTCGCGATGGCCGTCGAGGTCGCGCTGGCCGAGCACGAGAGCGGGGCCAAGCAGCACGGCGCCCGCCGCTGGCTGCGCCGCCTCGTCGAGCGCGGCTAGGGCCTGGCCGCGTCGAAAAAGGCTGCGCAGGGTCGAACCCGAGGTCTATGCTCTTGAGGCGCTGTCCTCTTGGACGGCGGCGAGATCGTCGCGCCGTGCGACACCATCGAGGTCTGACCCGTCAGGGGCTGCCATGTCGTCCGTTGCAGTCGCGCGACCCCCACCGCGCTCGCCGGACGCGATGGCCGTCCTCAAGGCCGTCACTCCGCGCGGCGCAAGGTGCCGTTGCTGCTGGCCGACCTGCGCGCCCGTCGGGCGGCCACCGAGCGCGGAGACCCGCTCACCGGACGCCGTGGCGCAGCTGCCCGCGGTGGCCTCGGTCGACGACGCGCTCGGCGTGCTCTACGTGTTGGAGGGGGCACGCTGATCGCCCGCCACGCCCGGCAGCGGCTCGGCGTCACGCCGCGCACTGGCGGCGCGTTCTTCGGCCAGGGCCGCCTGCACGCCGTGTGCGCGCCGCTGGCCCGCGCCGGCACCAGCGCCCAGGCCATGGCCGACGCGATCGTCGGGGCGTCCGCGCGCCACGGCGGCGCGGGCAACGACGACGTCGCCGTCGTGGTCGTCCGCGTGGTCGGCGACACCATGGCCTCGCGCTGAGCGGCGATGCGCGAGACTCGAGGGCGTGAGCGGGGATCGGCGCGATCTCGTGGTCGTGGGCGCGGGCATCGTCGCGCTGGCCGCCGTGCGCGAGCTGCTGGCGCGCCGGCCCGGCCTGCGCGTGACGGTGCTCGAGCGCGAGGACGGCGTCGCGCGGCACCAGACCGGGTCCAACTCGGGCGTCGTCCACGGCGGCATCTACTACAAGCCGGGCTCGCTGAAGGCGCGGCTGTGCGTCGAGGGCGCACAGAAGCTGTACGCCTACTGCGACGCCCGCGGGATCCCGTACGAGCGCTGCGGCAAGGTGATCGTCGCCCTGAGCGAGCGCGAGCTGCCGGGCCTCGACGAGCTCCAGGCGCGCGGCCTGGCCAACGGCGTCCCGGGCCTGCGCCGCGTCGGGCCGGCCGAGCTGGCCGAGATCGAGCCGCACGCGGCCGGCGTCGCCGCGCTGCACTCGCCGACGACCGGGATCGTCGACTTCGGCGCGGTCGCGCGGGCGCTGGCGGCCGACGTCCAGGCGGCCGGCGCCGAGCTGCGGACCGGCTGCGCGGTCACCGCGATCGCGCCCGCCGACGGTGGCGTCCGGGTCACGACCGCCGACGGCGAGCAGCTGCGGGCACGCCGCGGCCTGGTCTGCGCCGGGGCGTGGACCGACCGCCTGGCGCGCGCCGCCGGCGCGCCGGCCGACCCGCGCATCGTCCCGTTCCGCGGCGCCTACCTGCGGCTGCGCCCGGAGCGGCGCGCGCTCGTGCGCTCGCTGATCTACCCCGTCCCGGACCCCGCCCTGCCGTTCCTCGGCGTCCATCTGACCAAGCGGATCGACGGCGAGGTGTGGCTCGGCCCGACCGCGCTGATGGTCGGCGCGCCCGACGCCTACAACCTGCGTCGCGTCGATCCGCGCAGCGTCGCCGCGACGCTGGCCTGGCCCGGAACGTGGCGGATGATGCGCCGCCACTGGCGCGCCGGCGCCGGCGAGCTGCGCCTCGGCGCCAGCCGCGCGGCGTTCGTCCGGGCGTGCGCGGCCTACGTGCCGGAGCTCGGCGCCGACGACGTCGTCGCGGGCCCGGCCGGCGTGCGCGCGCAGGCGGTGGGGCGCGACGGCGCGCTGGTCGACGACTTCGTCGTGCACGACGTCGGCGGCGTCCAGTACGTGCGCAACGCGCCCTCGCCGGCCGCGACGTCGGCGCTCGCGCTGGCGGGCCTGCTCGCCGACCGCGTCGCGCCCGCGTTGGCGTAGGTCTTCCGGCGGACCGGGCGTGCCGACGCGCCAAGCTCGCGCCCCGGCGTGATCCGCTGCGCCGCTCGATGCGCAGCCGGACCTATGACCAATTTCCGAATCGAGGACCTCGACCCGTCCGGCGATGTGCGCCAGTCGGCGGACGACGCCGGCGCGTGGGATCCCAGCGGCACGCGGCGCAACCTGCTGCGGCAGGCCGGGATCGGCGGCGCGGCGGTGTTCGGCGTCAGCGCCCTGCTGTCGCCGCTGGACGCGTTCGCGTCGGCGACGGCCGGCCAGAGGGGCGCCTACTCCACGTCGGGCTCGCGGTCGATCCGGCGCGGCAAGGCCAATGCCAACGACGTCAAGATCGGCAACTACGCGTTGACGTTGGAGTACCTGGAGGCCGCGTTCTACGCCGCCGCCGACAAGGCCGGCTATGCCGACGCCGACATCGCCGCCGCCGCCAAGACGCTGGCCGCCCACGAGGCCGCCCACGTCGCGGCGCTCAAGAAGGTGCTGGGCTCGGCCGCCGTCAAGCCGCCGACCGTCAACCTCGACACGGTCGGCAAGCTGCTCGCCGACCAGAACACGTTCATCAAGACGGCCGCCTCGATCGAGCCGGTCGGCACCGCCGCCTACGCCGGCGCCGGCCCCTACATCAACAACCTGGCCATCGTGAAGGCCGCCCTCTCGATCCACTCGGTCGAGGCCAACCACGCCGCCTACACGGCCGCGCTGGTCAAGTTCAAGGGCATCGACACCTCGGCCGACCCGATCCCGAACGCCTTCAACCCGGCGTTCTCCTTCAACAAGACGATCAAGACGGTCTCCGGCCTGAACATCGTCAAGGGCGACCTCCAGCCCTAGCCCGACCCGCATCCGGTGCAGGACGTCGAGCCGCCTCCGGGCGGCTCGACGTCTGCAGATCGCCGTTCAGCTCAGCGGACGACGACCTTGCCGTCCATCCCCGGGTGGATCGTGCAGTGGTAGGTGAACGTCCCGGCCCTGGCGAACGCCAAGGTGTAGGTCCCGGTCTTCTTCGTCGCGCTGTGCCGGCGGGCGAACGTGACGTTGTGCGGCGACGGGCCGTCCTTCCAGATCCAGGTCACCGACGCGCCCTTGGCGATCGTCACGGTGGACTTCTTGAAGGAGATGTCCTTCAGCGTGACCGTCGTCTGGCCGGCGGCCAGGGCGGAGGGCAGCGCCACCGCGCTGCCGCAGACGACCAGGGTGCCGAGGGTGGCGAGCTTCGCGCGTGCGTTCATGGTGGTCATGCGTCGCGCGGAGGCGGGCGGATCAGCGCGTCACGACCCGCGCCCCACGACGACCGCGACGGCGCCGAGCACACCTACGGGGGACGGGCTCCGGCGCGAAGGTCGCCGCGGCCGACTGACCAAGTGCGGTTCGGCACGTCCTCGACCGGCAGGCGAAAACCCGCGTCCGATCTCCGACCGTGTGTCGACCGCTTCGGGGCGTTGCACGCCTACCTTGTGAGGACGCCTCCACCACGTCGTCGCCTCGTCTTCCGGCTCTCCTCCGGACCGGGCGACCGGAGGAGGTGGGTCGCGCGGTCGCCCTGACCCAGCGCCTCGCGACCGAGCACGTGAGGACGCGCGAGGCGCCGCAGGGGATGGACAGCTCCCGGCGGCGCCTCGGTCCTTGCGTCAGCCCTGCGGGAAGCCGGGCGTGCGCAGGACCCGGTCGTCGGCGAGGATCGTCATCGCCTCGTAGCCCTCCAGGCGCAGCGTCCACGCGGGCCCGTCGGGACCGAGGACGAACGCCGCGGTCGAGTACGCGTCGGCGAGCCCGAGGTCCGGGCCGATGACCGTCACCGACAGGACGCCGGACGGCGGCTCGCCGGTGCGCGGATCGATCAGGTGCGCTCCGCGCTCGTAGGTGCCGGACGTGGCGACGGCCTGGTCGGTGACGCTCACGGCGGCCGCGATCGTCGTCCGGTCGCGCGGGTGCTGGATGCCGACGCGCCAGACCTGCTCGGGCAGCGCGCCGCCGCGCACGATCACGTCGCCGCCGGCGTTGATCATGAAGTCGGTCAGGCCCGCCGCGACCAGGAGGTCGCCGCCGCGCTCGACGGCCCAGCCCTTGACGAGCGCGGACGGGTCGAGCCGGCCTCCGGCGCGGTCGTCGAAGGCGCCGCCGGTCTCGCGCCGCAGTCGATCGCAGCGGTCCAGCACCCAGCGCACGTCCTCGCTGGCCTCCCCGAGCGCCAGCTCGCCGCGGTCGATGCGGCGGATCTCGCTGTCGTCGCGGTAGGTGCTGAAGCGGCGGTCGACGTCGTGCAGCCAGGCCGCGAGCTGGGCGGCCGCCGCCCGCGCGACGGGCACGTCGGCGCCGCGGACGTCGAGCGAGACGGCCGTGCCCATGACCTGCTCGACGTGGACGTGGCGTGGGGGCATCGCGTCCGATCATCCCCGAGACGGCGCGCGGCGGCGCGCACGCTCAGGCTCCGCTCAGGGTCGTCTCGGACGATTCTCGGCCAACCGGTCGAGAGTGACCACGGGATGCGTGACGCCAGCCTCTGGATCGACTACCGCGAGCCGGAGCCCGCGCCGGCTGCGGCCGACGCACCGCCGCCGCCCCGGCCGCCGGTCGTCGAGCACGTCCGCCGCGCCGTGCGCCGCCCGCGCCGGCTGCCCGCCCGCCAGCGGCCCCGCGTCGTCGACGCCCTCACCGCGCTCGCCGGTCTCGGCTTCGGCGCCACGCTGGCGCTCGGCGTCAACGCCGAGTCGGCCGGCTCGCTGCGCGCCGACGGCGGCCTGGCGACGGCCGGCGGCCGCGTGGCCGGCCTGGCCGCCGCGTACGCGATGGTGGTCGTCGTGGTGCTCGTCGCACGGCTGCCGCCGCTGGAGCGCGCGACCGGTCAGGACCGCCTCGTCGGCTGGCACCGCAAGCTCGGCCCGTGGCCGCTCTACCTGCTCTGCGCGCACGGCGCGCTGATCACGATCGGCTACGCGCAGGCCGCCCACGACGGGCTGCTGCACCAGCTGGGCCAGCTGCTGTGGACCTACCCGGGCATCGTCGCCTCGACCGTCGCGTTCGTGCTGCTGATGGCGGCCGGCATCACGTCCTACCGCCTCGCCCGCCGCCGGCTCGCCTACGAGACCTGGTGGTCGGTGCACTTGTACACCTACCTGGCGTTGTTCCTGGCCTTCTCGCACCAGGTCGACACCGGCGCGTCGTTCGTCGGCCACCCCTGGGCGCGGCACTGGTGGACGGCGCTGTGGATCGGGACGCTCGTGCTCGTCGTCGCCTGCCGCGTCGTGCTGCCGTTGTGGCGCTCGCTGCGCCATCAGGTGCGGGTGGTCGGCGTCCAGCCGGAAGGGCCCGGCACGTTCTCGGTCCTGCTGGCCGGCCGGCGCCTGGACCGGCTGCCGATCGCCGGCGGGCAGTTCCTGCAGTGGCGCTTCCTGCGTCCCGGGCTGTGGTGGCAGGCGCATCCCTACTCCCTGTCGGCGGCGCCCGCCGGCCGGCACCTGCGGATCACCGTCAAGGACCTCGGCGACCACAGCGCCGCGCTGGCGCGCGTGCCCGCCGGGACGCGCGTGGCGATCGAAGGCCCCTACGGCGCGTTCACCGCCGACGCGCGGCGCGGCGACCGCCTGCTGCTGATCGGCGCCGGCGTCGGCATCACACCGATCCGCGCGCTGCTGCAGGAGCTGCCGGCCGGCGTCGACGTCGAGGTCGTGCTGCGCGGCTCGCGCGCGGAGGACCTCGTGCTGCGCGACGAGGTCGCCAAGCACGTCCGCCGGCGCGGCGGGCGGGTGCACGAGCTGATCGGGTCGCGCGCGGAGGTCACCCTCGACGCGCCGGCCCTGCGCCGCCTCGTCCCCGACATCGCGCGGCGCGACGTCTACCTCTGCGGGCCGGCGGGCTTCGCCGAGCTGGTCGGCGACGCCGCCCGCGCCGCCGGCGTGCCGTCCGGCCGCATCCACCACGAGTCGTTCTCGCTCTGAACAAGGACACCATCTTGCGCCGCGCTCCCATCGTCGTCACCGCCACCGTCGCCGGCATGGTCGCCGTGCTCAACTTCAAGCCGCACGAGCCGGCCCTGCCCACGGCGGCCGCGGCGTCGCCGGCGAGCACGCCGTCGCCCTCGTCGAGCACGCCCAAGACGACCACGCCCGAGACGACGACCACCTCCGGCACCAAGGTCGTCACCGGCACCGCGATCGCCACGCGCTACGGCAACGCGCAGGTCCGCATCACGATCGCCGGCGGCAAGATCACCAGGATCGAGGCGCTCCAGCTCCAGGGCAACGACCCCAAGTCGGTCCAGATCAGCGGTGGCGCCGAGCCGCTCCTGCAGCAGAGCGCGCTGCAGAAGCAGAGTGCCGCGATCGACACCGTCAGCGGCGCCACGATCACCAGCGCCAGCTACGAGGCGTCGCTGCAGTCGGCGCTCGACAAGGCCGGCTTCAAGGCCGCGGACGGCAGCCGCGGGACGTCGACCGTGCCCGACGTCCCGGAGCACGACGACCACGGCGGCCCCGGCGACGGCGACGGCGTCCCGCCCGGGTTCGCCTCGCCGCAGGGCTGACGCTCAGGTCGTCCGGAACTCCGCCCACAGCGGGCGGTGGTCGGAGAGGTAGTAGCGCATCCAGGCGAGGAAGTCGTCGCGGCCGCGCTGCGCGAGCAGGTCCTGGAACAGCGCGCCGTCGAAGTCGAAGACGCTCATCTGCCCGGTGAAGCGCGTCATGGACTCGCCGGGGAAGAACGCGACCTGGTCGTACTGGTTGTCGCTGGCGATCGACGAGCCGATCTGCGACGAGTGCGGCGGCACCACCAGGCCGCGCGAGGTCAGCGCGTCGAAGATCCGGTCGCCCTTGACCGCCTTGGGCAGGTTGAAGTCCCCGAGCGGGACGAGGTCGGGCACGTAGGTGGTCTTGTCCAAGTGGTACTTCTTGGCCCACCACGCCAGCGCGAAGGTCTCGAGCGTGCGGCGCTCGAGGTCGGCCGGCTTGGTCGAGCCGAAGAACAGGTGGACGCTCGCGAGCATCAGCTCGAACTTCCCGGCCTGGAACGTCCCGAGGTACGGGCCGCGGTCGAAGCCCTCGAAGACCGTCGTGGTGCCCGGGAGCCTGATCTGGTCGAGCTTGGCCGGCGGGATCGCGAGCCGGCCGACCTCCTCGAGCTGGGTGACGCGCGCCGTGTCGTAGAAGAACGCCTGGCGCTCGCGGTTGCCCGACGCGTCGGAGAACAGCAGCGCGTAGCCGGCGGGCAGGTGCTTGCGGATCGCCAGGACGCCGTCCAGGTTCGCGTTGACCTCCTGCACGGTGATGAGGTCGAACCAGCTGACGATCTCGGCGATCAGCCGGTAGGCGTCGTCGGTGCGCTCCTGGACGCCGAGGTTGGCGACGTTCCAGGTCGCGAGCACCAGGTTGCCGGCGCGCGGCTTCGGGATCTGCCGGCCCGACTTCTCGTCCCGCCACTTCCGCAGCGCCGCGAGCTGGTCGTCGACGGCGAACGCGTACGCGAAGCGGGGCTTCGGGAACGGGGGCATGAGAACGCTGAGCGTAGCTCACCGCGGTGCTCCGATGGGAAAAGCTCTGCGGCGCCTCAGCGGTCCGGGGCCGACAGGAGCAGGTCGGTCCCGAGCCGCGCCGAGAGGTGGCGGGCGACGAGCGCGCCGCGGACGCTGTTGCCCGCCGCGTCGAGGCGGGGCGCGAACGTGCCCATCCCGCCCTTGCCGGGCGAGACCGTGACGAGGCCGCCGCCGATCCCGCTCTTGGCCGGCAGGCCGACGTCGTAGAACCAGTCGCCGGAGGTCTCGTACAGGCCGGCGGTGACCATGACCGCGAGCGTCGCGTGGCAGGTCGCGGCGTCGACCACGCGCCGGCCGGTGACGGGGTTGACGCCGCCGTCGGCCAGCGTCGCGCCCATCACCGCGAGGTCGCGCGCGGTGACCGACAGCGCGCTCTGGCCGGTGTAGAGGTCGACCGCCTCGGCCGGGTCGGCGTACAGCCGGCCGTAGCTCTGCAGCAGCCGCGCCAGGCCCTGGTTGCGGGCGTTGGTCGCGCGGGCCGAGGCGAGGATCTCCTCGTCGAGGTCCAGCGCGCGGCCCGCGAACGCCGACAGCCCGTCGCGCACGAACGCCCAGCGCTCGGCGACCGTCGCGCCCGGGACGAGGCTCGTCGTCGCGATCGCGCCGGCGTTGACCATGGGGTTGGTCCGGCCGTCCGCGCTGTGCTCCACCGCGGCCAGCGAGTTGAAGGGCAGGCCCGTGCCGTTGACGCCGATGCGGTCGCGCAGCAGGTCGGCGCCGAGGCGGTCGCAGACCAGGGCGAACACGAACGGCTTGGCGACGCTCATGATCGTGAAGGCGTGCTGGGCGTCGCCGGTGGTGAGCACCGTCCGATCCGTCGAGGCCACGGCGATCCCGAACAGGTCGGGCGGCACGACGGCGAGGGCGGGGTAGACGTCGGACGTCTCGCCGTCGGCGATCCCGGCGAATCGCGCGTGCGCCTCGTCGAGCAGCGCCTGGACGTCGGCGGCGGGCGGTAGGCTTCCGGTCGAGATGTAGGGGTCGTCGGGCATCGCGGCTCCGACGCAGCCTACGGCGCGGCCGGCGCGCGCCTGGAGGTGTCGGTGCCGACGGAATCCGGAGCGGGTGCGTGTAGCGAGTACCATCGCTATACCAACGAATCCCGACCGGAATTCCAGCAGGAGGCTTGAAATGGCATTGACCATCGGCGACACCGCTCCCGACTTCGAGGCAGACACCACCGAGGGGCGGATCGCGTTCCACGACTGGATCGGCGACGGCTGGGCCGTGCTCTTCTCCCACCCGCGCGACTTCACCCCGGTCTGCTCGACCGAGCTCGGCTACATGGCGTCGATCAAGCCGGACTTCGACAGCCGCAACACCAAGATCGTCGGCCTGTCGACCGACCCCGTCGGCAACCACGAGAAGTGGGCCGAGGACATCCAGGCGATCGGCGGCACCGCGCCCAACTACCCGATCATCTCCGACTCCGACCACAGCGTCGCCAAGCTGTACGAGATGCTGCCGGCCGACGTCGAGGGCGACCCGACCGAGCGCACCCCGGCTCAGAACGCCACGCTGCGCAACGTCTTCGTGGTCGGCCCGGACAAGAAGATCAAGTTGGTGTTGATCTACCCGATGACGACCGGCCGCAACTTCGACGAGGTCCTGCGCGTGATCGACTCGCTCCAGCGCACGAGCCAGCACGCGGTCGCGACGCCGGCGCAGTGGCAGCCGGGCGACGACGTGATCATCGCCGGCTCGGTGTCCGACGAGGCCGCGCGCGAGAAGTACCCCGACGGCTGGGGCGGCGCGCGCCCCTACATCCGGACCGTCCCGGACCCCGCGGCCTAGGGACTCGGCTGTCGCGCAGCCCCGCCGCCGGCATGTGCGGCGGGGCGCGCGCGCCGATCGGCGTAGGCTCGCTTCCACTATGGAGCACTGGGATCTGCGCACGTTGCCCGTCGATCGGCCCAACCCCGTCGTGCTGCACTCGGCGCGGGGCGAGGCGCGGTCGATCCTGATCGCGCTGCCGGCGGGGGACGAGTTGCAGGACCACCAGGTCCACGAGCGCGCGTACGTCGTGGTCATCGACGGCGAGGTCGACCTGGCCGGCACGACCGGCGGCCCCGGCCTCGCCGCGGTCTTCGACCCCAACGAGCGCCACGCCGTCCGCGCGGTCACCGACGCGCGGCTGCTCATCGTGCTCGCCCCGTGGCCCGGCGACGGCCATCCGGGGGCGAGCGACGCGTAACCCATTTGGGGGGTGCGAGCCCCCCGATGGGCCGCGCTGCGCGACGATGCCGTCCGTGGAACCCGGCACGAAGCGGTCGCAGGCCCGTGGGGCGATCCCGGCGTTGGAGCTGCTCGTCGAGGTCCTCTCGGGACCGGCCGACGCCGATGCCGAGGAGCACTTCTACTCGCACCTGGCCGAGGCCGTCTGCCGCCTGGCCGACATGCGCCGGGCGATCATCTTCCGCTACGACGACGCGTCGCGCCGGGTCCGCGTCGCCGGCGCGCACGGCATCGACCCGGCCGCGTTCAGCCACACGCACATCAGCGTCGAGGTCGCTCCGCTGGCCGCGACCGCGCTGGCCGAGGACCGCGTCATCGAGGTCCTGCCGGGCGAGGAGCACTTCGTCGCGCCCGAGTTCGTCGAGCTCGTCGGCGACCGCCCGCTCGTCTACGTCCCGATCGCGGCGGCCAACCGCTGGCCGGGCGTCATGCTCGTCGAGCCCAACCCGGAGGTCACGCCGCTCGACGACGCGCGCAAGGACCTGCTGTGGACGCTGGGCAAGACGCTCGCGCTCGCGGCGATGGCCCGGATCGCGACCTTCCACGGGGAGCGCGCGCGCCAGCTCGAGGACCGCATAGACCTCGCGCGCGACATCCACGACCGCGTGATCCAGCGCCTGTTCGGCGTCTCGCTCGTGCTCACGCGCCCGCTCGACGACCAGGCCCGCGAGCGCGCCGGTGAAGAGATCCAGACCGCGCTGAGCGAGCTGCGCTCCGCGCTGCAGCGGCCGTTGGGCCGCCCGTCGCGCGAGACCGGGACGACGCTGGCCGCCGAGCTGCAGCGCCTCAGCGTCGAGCACGCCGACCTCGGGCTGCGCGTCGAGGGCGCCGTGCCGGAGGTCCCGACCGCGCTGGAGCCGCTGGCCCAGTCGGTGCTGACCGAGGCCGTCCGCAACGTGCGCAAGCACGCGGTCGCCTCGGAGATCGCGGTGCGCGTGCGGCGCGAGGACGAGGTCTTCGTCCTGGAGGTCTTCAACGACGGCGTGACCGGCCAGCGCGCGCCGGGCGCGCCCGGGATGGGCCTGCGGCTGGCGGCGCTGGAGGCGATCCACGTCGGCGGCGTCGTCGAGTTCGGCCCGCGGCCGAACGGGCGCTGGCAGGTCCGGCTCGCGGTGCCGCTGGAGGCGACGCCGTGAACGGGGCGGCGGCGCCCGACCGCAAGCTGCGCGTCCTCGTCGTCGACGACCACGACGTCGTGCACTGGGGCTTCCGGGTCATGCTGTCCGAGCTGCCCTGGGTCGAGCGCTGCCTGTCGGCGCGCACCGGCGAGGAGGCGATCGCGCTCGCGCGCCGCCACGAGCCCGACGTCGCGCTCGTCGACCTGTTCGTCGGGGAGGAGTCCGGGCCCGAGATCTGCGAGCAGCTCCACCTCGCCCGCCGCGGCGTGAAGGTCCTGCTGATCTCCGGCGCGGGCCGGATCTCGGCCGAGGCGGCGCGCGCGTGCGGCGCGACCGGCTTCGTCCCCAAGGACTGGCCGGCGGTCGACATCGCCCGTGCGGTCCGGATGGTCGGGCTCGGGATGTCGATGTTCGAGCCCGAGGACACCGCCGCCCAGCCGGCCGGGCCGAACCTCACGACGCGCGAGCAGGAGGTGCTCGAGCTCGTGGCGACCGGCGCGACGAACCGGGAGATCGCGGCGGAGCTGCACCTCTCGCCGCACACGGTCAAGGAGCACGCCAGCGCGATGTACCGGAAGCTGGAAGCGCGCAACCGGGCCGACGCCGTCCTGCGCGCGCAGCGGCTCGGCATCCTGGGCTGACCGGAGTCGGGGGGTCGCCGTCCCCCCACGTGGGGGGTTCCTTTGCGGACCACGCCCCCAGCCGCCAGCCTCGGGGTCGTGCTCTCCGCCTCCCGCACCGCCGTTCTCTTCCCCGGCCAGGGCAGTCAGACGCCCGGCATGCGCGACGACGTCCGCCCGGACCTGCTCGACGCCGTGATCGAGCTGGTCGGCGACGACCCGTTTGCGCGCGTCGATGAGTCGACCGCGTTCGCCCAGCCCGCGATCTTCTGCGCGTCGCTGTCGAACTGGACGCGCCTCGCCGACCGCGTCGACCCCGTCGCGCTGGCCGGCCACTCGCTGGGCGAGATCACCGCCCTCACCGCGGCGGGCGCGCTCGACGAGCTCGACGCGCTCAAGTTGGTGGTCTTGCGCGGCCGGCTGATGGCCGAGGCCGGTGCCGCCAGCGGCGGCGGCACGATGCTCGCCGTGCTGCGCGGCACGCCCGCGCGCGCCTCCGCGCTGGCCGCCCGCCACGGCGTGACCGTCGCCAACGACAACGCGCCCGACCAGGTCGTCCTCAGCGGCGCTCGCGCGGCGCTGGAGGGCGCCGGAAACGACGCGCGCGCCCAGGGCCTGCGGGCGATGATGCTCGACGTCGCGGGCGCGTTCCACTCGCCGCAGATGGCCGACGCCGTCGCGCCGTTCTCCGCGGCGCTGGCCGCCACCGAGTTCCGCGCGCCGCGCGTCAAGGTGGTGTCCTGCGCGACCGCCGCCGCGTTCACCGACCCACGGGTCGAGTTGGCCAAGGCCTTGACGTCGCCGGTCCGGTGGCGCGAGACGATGGCCGCGCTGGCCGCCGACGACATCGCGACCTTCGTCGACGCCGGCCCCGGCCGCGTCCTCGCCAAGCTCGCTCCGCGCACGGTCGCCAACGCCGCGGCCGCCTCCGCCGCCTCGCTCCTGGAGCCCGCTGATGTCGCCGCTTAGCTCGCTGGGGCTCGCAAGCGGTTCGCCGCTTAGCTCCCCCAGGACGATCGTCCTCCCCGACGCGCGCCGCGCCGCGGCCGCCGAGCTGGCGCGCAGGGTCGCCGCCGTGCGCGTGGCCTCCACCCGGCTCGCCGTCCCCACGACCGGCGCCGCCCCGGCGCGTCGCGGCTGATGGCGTCCCTCGACCTCGCCGACCTCGACCAGCCCGTCGCCTCCGCCGCGCGCGCCCTGCGCCGCGCCGGGATCGCCGGCCTCGGCGTCGCGCTCCCGCAGGCCTCGGTCTCCACCGACGCCGTCGCGGCGCGCGTCGGCGTCGAGCCCGACTGGATCACGCGGCGCACCGGGATCTTCTCCCGCCGCAGGCTCGCGCCCGGCGCGACGATCGCCGACCTCGGCGAGCGCGCCGCCCGCGCGGCCCTCGAAGACGCCGACGTCGACGCCGCCGAGCTCGACGCCGTCCTCGTCGCGACCGCGTCGGCCGACGAGGTCATGCCCGCCGCCGCGCCGCTGATCGCCGGCCGCCTCGGCGCGTCGGCCGCGATGGCGTGGGACGTCAACCTCGCGTGCACCGGCTTCCTCGCCGGCCTCGAGCAGGGCGCCGCGCTGATCGAGTCCGGCCGCGCCGCGACCGTCCTGGTCATCGCGGCCGACGCGCTCGCGCGCCTCACCAACCACGACGACCGCAAGACCGCCGCGCTGTTCGGCGACGGCGCCGGCGCCGTGGTCCTGACCGCCAACGGCCGCCACCTGCTCGGCACCTCGACGCTGATCGCCGAGCCCGACGAGGACTACGCCTTGGTCGTCCGCCACCACGACCGGCTCGTCGAGATGGACGGCCAGGCCGTCTTCGCCCGCGCCGTCGCCGGCATGGAGCGCTGCTGCCGCACCGTCCTCGCCGAGGCGGGCGTCGACGTCGAGGACGTCGACCTCGTCGTCCCCCACCAGGCCAACGCGCGGATCACCGCCGCGCTGGCCGACCGCCTCCACCTCGATCCCGCCCGCGTCGCCGACGAGATCGCCCACGTCGGGAACACCGGCGCGGCGACGATCCCGCTCGCGCTGCACGCGGCGCGCGCCGACGGGCGCCTGCCCGACGAGGGCCTGCTCCTGCTCACCGCCTTCGGTGCCGGCTTCGCCGCGGGCGCGCTGCTGATCGAGCTCCGTCCCACCGCCGAGGAGAACTGACCATGAACAAGGACATCCCCGACGTCGTCGTCACCGGTGTCGGCGCCATCACGCCCCTGGGCGTCGGCGCCCGCACGCTGCACATGCGTTGGCTCGCCGGCGCCTCTGGCCTGGAGAGCGGCGAGGGCGCGTGCGCCGACTTCGAGCCCACCGACTTCCTCTCCAGCAAGCAGGCCCGCCGCGCGGACCGCTTCACGCAGCTGGCCATCGGCGCGTGCGACGAGGCGCTGACCGAGGCCGGCTGGGCCGACGAGCTGCCCTACGACCCCGACCGCATCGGCGCGGTCATCGGCACCGGCATCGGCGGCATCGGCACGATCGAGGACAACCACGACACCTTGCGCGACTCGGGTGCCCGCGCGGTCTCGCCGCTCGCCGTCCCGTTGATGATGGGGAACGCCGGCGCGGCCGCGCTGTCGCTGCGCCACAACCTGCGCGGCCCCGTGTTCGGCGTCATGTCGGCTTGCGCGGCCGGGTCGCACGCGATCGGCACCGCGCTGCGGATGATCCAGCACGGCGAGGCCGACGCGGTCGTCACCGGCGGCTCGGAGGCGGCGCTGACGCCGCTCACGCGCGCCGCGTTCAGCTCCATGAGCGCGCTGTCGCCGACGGGCGTGTCGCGCCCGTTCGACGCGCGCCGCGACGGGTTCGTCCTGGCCGAGGGCGCCGGCGTCCTGGTCCTGGAGGACGGCAACAAGGCGCGCGCACGGGGCGCGCGCATCCTCGGGACGGTCCTGGGCTACGGGGCGACGGCCGACGCGCACCACCTGACCGCGCCCGACGCGGGCGGCGCCGGCGGCGCCCGGGCGATCGCCAACGCGCTGCGCGACGCCGACCTCGCGCCCGAGGACTTGGCCTACATCAACGCCCACGGCACCTCGACGCCGCTCAACGACCGCGCCGAGACGGCCGCGATCAAGCAGGCGCTCGGCGCCGCGGCCGCGAGCACGCCGGTCTCCTCGACCAAGTCGGCCACCGGCCACTCGCTCGGCGCGGCCGGCGCCGTCGAGGCCGTGGCGACGCTGCTCGCGCTGCGCGACCGCGTCGCGCCGCCGACGATCGGCTGGGAGGAGCCCGAGGAGGGGCTCGACCTCGACTACGTCCCGGTCGCCCGCGCGCTGCCCAACGACGTGCGCGCGATCGGCCTGTCGAACTCCTTCGGCTTCGGCGGCCACAACGCGTCGCTCATCGTGGAGGCGGCCGCATGACCACGCTCTCGCTCGTCGAGCGCCGTCCGGTCGAGAAGCTCGATCCGCTCGCGCGCCTGGAGACGCTGACCGACCCCGGCTCGCTGCAGTTGATCCGCGGCGAGGCGCTGTCGCAGCGCATGGGCGAGCGCGCCATCGCCGGCGACGGCGTCCTGGCCGCGACCGGCCGCGTCGACGGCCGGCCGATCGCCTGCTTCGCGCAGGACCCGTCCTACCTCGGCGGCGCGCTCGGCGAGGTCCAGGCCGACTCGATCGTCCGCGTGCTCGGCGTCGCCGAGCGCGCGCGGATCCCCGTCGTCGGCTTCATCGAGTCGGCCGGCGCGCGCCTGCAGGAGGGCGTCGCCGCGCTGTGCGGCTACGGCCGGATCTTCCGCGCGCACACGCTGCTCTCCGGCGTCGTGCCGCAGATCAGCGTCATCTGCGGCGCCTCGGCCGGCGGCGGCTCCTACGCGCCGGCGCTGACCGACTTCGTGGTGATGACGAAGAAGGCCTCCATGTTCCTCACCGGCCCCGGCGTCGTCCGCGAGGTCACCGGCGAGGACGTCGACGCCGCGACGCTCGGCGGCCCCAAGGTCCACGACCGCAACGGCGTCTGCCAGCTCGTCGTCGAAGACGACGTCGAGGCCGCGTGGACCGTCCGCGACCTCCTCGACCACCTGCCCCAGCACTCCGGCGTCGCGCCGACGCGCTGGCCGACGCTGGAGCCGGGCGGCGACCGCCCCGACGCGCCCGTGCCGTCGCAGGACCGGAAGGTCTACGACGTGCGCGACGTCGCGCGCCTGCTGGTCGACGGCGGGCGGTTGTTGGAGGTGTCGCCCCGCTGGGCGCGCAACCTCTTCACCGGCTTCGCGCGCATCGACGGCCGCTCGGTCGGCATCATCGCCAACAACCCGCGCTACCTGGGCGGCGTGCTGGACGCCGAGTCGGCGACCAAGGGCGCGCGCTTCGTGCAGACCTGCGACCTGTTCGGGATCCCGCTCGTGGTCCTGGTCGACACGCCGGGCTTCCTGCCCGGCACGCGCCAGGAGGCCGGCGGCGTGATCCGCCACGGCGCCAAGCTCGTGCACGCGTTCGCCGCGGCCCGGGTACCCCGGATGACCGTGGTGCTGCGCAAGGCGTTCGGCGGGGCCTTCATCGCGATGAACTCGCGCGACCTCGGCGCGGACCTCGTCCTCGCCTGGCCGCGCGCGCAGATCGGCGTGATGGGTCCCAAGCAGGCGGTCGACATCGTGCACCGGCGCGAGCTGGCCGCGGCCGACGACCGGCCCGCCGCGCGCGACACGCTGGCCGCGCAGTACGCGGAACGGCACCTGACGGCGACCAGCGCGGCCGCCGAGGGCGTCATCGACGAGATCGTCCCCCCGTCGGGGACACGGGAACGGATGGTGAGCGCATTGCAGACGTTCAGCTCCTTCGATCGGCCGGCGCGCCCGGCCCGGAACCTCCCGCTGTGAGCCGGCTCCTGCTCACCGGGGCGACCGGCTTCCTCGGCGGCGAGCTGCTGGTGCGGCTGATCGAGCGCACCGACCGCGACATCGTCGCGCTGATCCGCGCCGACGACGCCGACGCGGCGCAGGCGCGCCTGGACGCGACGCTCGCCACGCTGCTGCCGCCCGAGGCGATCGTCCCCGGCCGCGTCCGCGCGGTCGCCGCGCACCTCGACCAGCCCGGCCTCGGCCTCGACGAGCCCGCCCTGGACGCGCTGGCCGCCGAGATCGACACCGTCGTGCACTGCGCCGCCTCGGTGCAGTTCACGCTGCCCTACGACGAGGCCTACGCGATCAACGTCGGCGGCACGCGCGCGATGCTCGACCTCGCGGCGCGCGCGCCCGGGCTGGAGCGTTTCGTCCACGTCTCGACCGCCTACGTCGCCGGCGACCGCCCCGGCCCGTACTGCGAGTCCGAGGGCGACGTCGGGCAGCGCCCGCGCAACACCTACGAGCAGACCAAGCTGATCGCCGAGCGCCACGTGCTCGACGCCGGGCTGCCGTGCACGTCGATCCTGCGCCCGAGCATCGTCGTCGGCGACTCGCGCACGGGCTGGACGCCCGCGTTCAACGTCATCTACTGGCCGCTGCGCGCCTTCGCCCGCGGCCTGTTCCCGGTCGTGCCCGCCGACGCCGACGCGCGCGTGGACATCGTCCCGGTCGACACGGTGGCCGACGCGCTGCTGACGCTCGCCGACGGGCCGGAGCGCTCCGGCACGTTCCACGTCGTGGCCGGCGACGACGCGCCGACCGCGCGCCGCCTGACCGAGCTCGCCGCCCGGGCCTTCGGCGCGGCGCTGCCGGACTTCGTCGCGCCCGGCACCGCGCCCGAGGTCGAGCAGCGCGCCGGCGCGTTCCTGCCCTACTTCCGCGTGCCCGGCGTCTTCCGCACCGACGCGGCGAGCCGCATGGGCTTCGTCGCGCCGCCGCTGGAGAGCTACTTCGCCAACCTCCTGCGCTACGCCGACGAGGCGCGCTGGGGCAAGGCGTGCCGCCGGCGCTGGGACGTCGGGGAGCTGGCCGCGGCCGTGCAGCCCGCGGCCTGAGCCGTCAGTCCTGGCGCGGGTCGTACGCGGCCGGCGCGTAGGGCAGGTCGGGGTGCTCGCCCGGCCGCGACAAGTCATAGGTCTTCAGCGCGCCGCTGGCCTCGTCGAACGCGACCGCGTGCGTCAGCGTGAACGCCGGCACGTCCGCGCCCTGGGCCTCCAGGCGCTCGGCCAGCCGCGCCGACACGTAGGCCATGGCCGCCATCGTCCGCACGCGGCTGGCGAACAGCTCCTGGCCGACGAACAGCGCGTTGTCGCGCAGCGCCTCGGCCAGCGCCGGGGCGAGGTCGTCGAGCCCGTCGTCCTGCGCCCGCGCGGCGGTCGCCAGCTCGTGCGTCGTCCGGTCGATGATCGCCACGCGCGTGTAGAACCCGTAGAAGACCTGGTGCAGGGCGTCGGCCTGCTCGGCCTCCGGCAGGTCGTCGATGTAGGCCTTGAGGCTGTCGACGAGGGAGGGAACCGCGGTGGCGTCGGATGCGGACATCCAGCCAGGCTCCTCCGGCCGACCCCGCGCCGTCAAGAACGGACGTCGTCTTCCAGCGGTGCCGGACCGGCGGACTCGAGCAGGGAGGGCGCCAGCACCGAGTCCGCCGAATCCAGCACGCGCAGGCCGACGAGCCGGCCGTAGTGGTCGAAGTCGAGCACGAGCGAGCCCAGCGCGCCGATCGTGTCGGCCGCGTCGAGCGCGTCGAGCTCCACCGAGTTGCGGACCTCCGGCGGCGCGCCGACGCCCAGCGCGACGTACGCCGCGCCGGAGGCGGCGACCGTCACCGTGACCTCGGCGACGCCCACCGGATCAGCGGATCAGCGGCTTGCCGAGTGGGTAGCCGCGACCGCCGGTGGCGACCGACGCGGCGCTGAGGAAGAGGTAGATTCCGAGGCCCGCGAAGGCGAAGCACACGTAGCCGGCCGCCTTGGTCATCGTCTCGCTCGGGTGCAGCGTGCCGATGATCAGCAGCACCAGCGCGAGGACGACGAGCGCGATGACCGCGGTGAACGCCACCGGCAGCCGCAGCGTCGCGATCGTCAGCGCGGCCATCACGATCGCCCAGGTGATCTGGAACTCCGCGATCGTGTGGACGACGTCCTTGAGCGGGATGCCGTACCAGCCGTGCACGAGGCCCAGCACGAGCATCCCGTAGCTGAGCCAGAAGCCGGCGAACAGCCCGAAGATCGAGGCGACGAGCGTCTGCCCGAGCGCGATGGCCCAGACGGTGGAGAGCAGGAGCCCGATGCCCGTGGCGGCCATGATGATCGCCACCGGGGTGCCCACGGCGGCGGGGGAGACGTAGCCCACGAGCGCGAACGCCAGCGCCAGCGAGCCGGCCACGAAGATCGGCAGGCCGAGGATGGCCGGATCACCGGCGATGTAGGGCGCCGGCTCGGCCGCGGCGACCGGTGCGGCGACGGCGGGACTGTTGAGGGGCTCTGCGACGGTCGACATCTCTGCCTCCTGGGACAACCGGGTTGGTCGGAGCCGGTTGGGCCTCGACCTCGATGATCGGCGACGCTAGTGTGGATAGTCACCAGTGCCAAGAAGGCGGCGGTCTTCTGGCAATGCTGGACGAAAGGAGCCCGAATGGGCCCAGGGTCGGCAACGCAGGTGGAGGAGAGTCGACGCCCGACCGCGCGCAACGCGTGGATCGCGGTCGACGCAGCGACGGTCCCCGCGAAGCTCGCACGCGAGCTGCGCGACGCATGGGAGGGCTTCGTCGACGGCCGCGCGCTCGACGCCGCCGAGGACTCGGGCACGCCGCCGATCCGGCTGCCGATCGCGGAGTCCTGGCTGCGCTCGCGCGACGCCGGCGTCGATCCGCACGGCCGCCAGAGCGCGCCGTCGATGATGGAGCTGACGGGGGCGCGGGCGCTCTGGGACAGCCATCCGCTGGCCATCGCGGCGCCGCTGATCGAGGAGTGCATGGCGGTCGCGTCGGTCGACGCCGACCATCTCATGGTCATCAGCGACGCCTCCGGCATGCTGCTCAGCATCCGCGGCGACGTGACGCTGCGCAGCCGCGCGGCCGACGAGATGAACTTCGTCGAGGGCGCGCTGTGGAGCGAGTCCGGCGCGGGCACCAACGCCGTCGGCACCGCGCTCGCCGCCGAGCACGCCGTCCAGGTCTTCGCCGCCGAGCACTTCACCGAGCCGGTGCAGCGCTGGACGTGCGCGGCCGCGCCGATCAACGATCCCGACACCGGCAGCCTGCTCGGCGTCATCGACCTGACCGGCGACATGAACAGCGTCCACCCGCACAGCCTGTCGGTCGTCGTCGCGACCGCGCGGGCCGTCGAGCAGCTGCTGAGCGCCCGGATGCACGAGACCGACGAGCGGCTGCGCGCCCGGTACGCCGCGCTGCTCGGGCCGGAGTCGGCGGGCGCCGCGCTGGTGACCGCCAGCGGCCGCGTGATCCTGGATCCGCGCGGCATGCTCACCGACGTCGGGGTCATCCCGCGCACCGGCGGACCGCTCGTCGTGGGCTCGGGCACCGAGCTCGTGGCCGAGCCGGTGCAGGACGCCGACCTGTTCGTCGTCCGCCGCTCGGGCCCGAGCGCGCGCGGCGTCCTGCTCACGTCCGAGCCGGCGGTGCGCCCGCACCTGCGCCTGCGCTTGCTCGGCGGCGAGCCGGCCGAGGCCGTCTTCGCCGGCGCGCCGCTGCACATGCGCCCCCGCCACGCCGAGCTGCTCACGCTGCTCGTCCTGCACCGTGGGCGCATCGGCACCGACGCGCTGTCGACCGAGCTCTACGGCGAGCCCGGCCACGGCGGCAGCATCCGCGTCGAGATGTCCCGGTTGCGCAAGCTGCTCCCGCACGCCTTCGAGCCCGGCGGCTACGCGCTGACCTGCGAGGTCGACGCCGACCTCAAGCGCGTGCGCGCAGCGCTCGGCCGCGGCGCCGTCGCCGAGGCCGCCGCGGCCTACCCCGGCTCGCTGCTGCCCGCGTCCACCGCGCCCGGGATCGTCCGTGCCCGCGAAGAGCTCGACCGCTGGCTGCGCCAGGCGGTGCTGACCTCCGAGGACGCCGAGGCGCTGTGGTCGTGGGTCAGCACGCCGGCCGGCGAAGCCGACCTCCTGGCCTGGCAGCGTCTGCTCGGCGCGTTGGAGTACACCGACGCGCGGCGCAGCCTCGCCGTCGCCCGGACCCACGCGCTGCGCCGCGCCGCCGGCGATGTAGCGGACCTGTAACACCGCGGTGGTGCACTGCCTTCTGCCGGTCCCCTCCCGGGGCCGGCGGATCAGCCCCGGACCCCGTCCGGGCGGTTCTCCCTGGTTAGGAGCCGAGCATCGCCACACACCTTCCTGCCGCCGTCGCCGGGGCACGCAGTCGTGGAGTGAGCACCGCGCGCACCGTGCTGCGCCTGCTCACGCTGCTGGCCGCCGACCCCGACGGCCTGCGCGCAGACGAGATCGCCCAGCGGCTGGGCAAGAGCACGTCGACGGCCTACAACCTGCTCGACACGCTGTGTCGCGAGGGGTTCGTGGTCCACGGCGACGGCGGCGCGTACCGCCTGACCGCCGACGCGTCGGCGCTCGTCCCCAGCGCGCCGACGACGGGCCGGCTGCCGACCAGCCTGGAAGGCATCCTCGACGAGCTCTTCGAGCGGACGCACAAGCGCGTCTACCTCGCCGCGGCGCAGTCGGGCAACGTCGTCATCCCGCTGGCCCGGGGCCGGCAGGGCATGCCGCGCATCCCCGGCCTCGGCGCGCGGATCGGCGAGAACGCCCACGCGCTGGCGCTGGGCAAGATCGCGCTCTCGCTGCTCGACGAGCGCGGGCTGGAGCGCTACCTCGCCCGCGGGCTGCGCACCTTCACGCCGGTGACGATCGTCGACCCCGCGCTGCTGCGCGACCAGCTCGACGAGATCCGCGCCACCGACCTCGCCTTCGACGTCGAGGAGTTCCGCGAGGACTTCTGCTGCCTGGCGGCGCCGGTGCGCAACGTGCGCGGCCAGGCCGTGGCGGCGCTCGGCGTCTCGATGTCGGCGCGCTGCTTCGAGCTCGAGCGCGACGCCATCACCAACACGTTGCGCGAGGTCGCGCTGCGCGCCTCCGCGGCCCTCGGGGTCCCCGAGGCGCCCGCCCAGGTTCCGGCGATCCCGGAAGACCCCGCCGTTCTTGAGTCCCGCCGGTGGCCGGACCTAACGTCCGCCGCCTCCGCAGGTCAAACAGACATCTCCATAGGAGAGGAAGTCGCATCATGAGCAGAGCCAGCATCACGAAGGCTCACAACAAGATCCAGGAGCTGTCCTGGGACCCGACGTTCGTCGAACCGGTGGACAAGTACCCCACCGACTACACGTTCGAGAAGGCTCCCAAGAAGGACCCGCTCAAGCAGGTCCTGCGCTCCTACTTCCCGATGGAAGAGGAGAAGGACAACCGGGTCTTCGGTGCGATGGACGGCGCCATCCGCGGCAACATGTTCCGGCAGGTCCAGGAGCGCTGGATGGAGTGGCAGAAGCTGTTCCTGAGCATCATCCCGTTCCCGGAGATCTCCGCGGCGCGCGCCATGCCGCTGGCGATCAACGCGGTGCCGAACCCCGAGGTCCACAACGGCCTGGCGATTCAGATGATCGACGAGGTGCGCCACTCGACGATCCAGATGAACCTCAAGCGGTTGTACATGAACCACTACATCGACCCGGCCGGGTTCGACATCTCCGAGAAGGCGTTCTCGAACTGCTACGCCGGCACGATCGGCCGCCAGTTCGGCGAGGGCTTCATCACCGGTGACGCGATCACCGCGGCGAACGTCTACCTGACGATCGTGGCCGAGACGGCGTTCACCAACGTGCTGTTCGTGGCGATGCCCGGCGAGGCGGCCGCCAACGGCGACTACCTGCTGCCGACGGTGTTCCACTCGGTGCAGTCCGACGAGTCCCGCCACATCTCCAACGGGTACTCGATCATCCTCATGGCGCTCGCCGACGAGCGCAACCGCGAGCTGCTCGAGCGCGATCTGCGGTACGCGTGGTGGAACAACCACTGCGTCGTCGACGCGGCGATCGGCACGTTCATCGAGTACGGCACGAAGGATCGCCGTCCCGATCGCGACAGCTACGCCGAGTCCTGGCGCCGCTGGATCTACGACGACTACTACCGCTCCTACCTCGTCCCGCTGGAGAAGTACGGCCTGACGATCCCGCACGACCTCGTCGAGCTGGCGTGGGAGCGCATCAACACCAAGGGCTACGTCCACGAGGTCGCGCAGTTCTTCGCCACCGGCTGGTTCGCCAACTACTGGCGGATCGACGCGATGGACGACACGGACTTCGAGTGGTTCGAGTCCAAGTACCCGGGCTGGTACGACAAGTACGGCAAGTGGTGGGAGCGCTACGCGGACCTGTCCGTCAAGAACGGGCACAAGCCGATCGCGTTCGAGCCCGACCTGTCGGACTACGAGTACCCGCACCGCTGCTGGTCCTGCATGGTCCCCTGCCTGATCCGCGAGGACATGGTCGTCGACGAGGTCGACGGTCAGGTCCGGACGTACTGCTCGGAGACCTGCCACTGGACCGACGCCGTCGCGTTCCGCCCCGAGTACAACGGCCGGCCGACGCCGGCGATGGGCAAGCTCTCGGGCAAGCGCGAGTGGGAGACGCTCTACCACGGCATGGACGTCGCGGAGATCATGCAGGACCTCGGGTACGTCCGCGACGACGGCAAGACGCTCGTCCCGCAGCCGCACCTGAACCTGGATCCGAAGAAGATGTGGACGCTCGACGAGGTCCGCGGGATCACGCTGAACAGCCCCAACGTGCTGCTCAACGAGATGTCGACCGAGGACCGCGAAGCCCACGTCGCCCACTACAAGGCCGGCGGCCCCGCCGGTCGGCCCGCGAAGGCCTGAGCGACGGATGACCGAGCAGGCCGCGTACCGAGCCCGTCACCATGGGTGAGAAGCACATCGCACGCTTCGAGCCGGTGGGGATCGAGCTCGAGGTCGACGAGGACGAGACGATCCTCGACGCCGCCTTCCGCCAGGGCATCATGTTGATGCACGGGTGCAAGGAGGGCCAGTGCGCGGCCTGCAAGTCGTTCCTGCTCGACGGGGAGGTGGACCTCGACCGCTACTCGACGTTCGCGCTGCCGGACTTCGAGGAGTCCGAGGGCTACACCTTGCTCTGCCGGGCGCACGCGATGAGCGACGTCGAGATCGAGCTCCTCAACTTCGACGAGGAGATCATCCGCAGCGGGGTGCCGATCGTCGAGGCCACGGCGGAGGTCGCCGCGGTCGAGGACCTCACGCGCGACATCCGGCGCCTCGTGCTCCGGCTCCCCGAGCCGGTGGCGTTCTCCGCGGGGCAGTACATGGACATCCAGATCCCGGGGGCGGCCGACGGCGAGCACCGCTCGTTCTCGATGGCCAACACGCCGGGCGACCCCAACGAGCTCGAGTTCATGATCAAGCTCTACGAGGGCGGCCACTTCTCCGGCCTGCTGGCCGAGAGCGCCAACGGCAACGGGATCAAGGTCGGCGACCAGCTCACGTGCAAGGGGCCCTACGGCGTCTTCACGCTGCGCGACTCGTCGCCGCGGCGGCTGGTGTTCATCGCCGGCGGCGCCGGCATGGCGCCGATCATCTCGCTGCTGCGGTCGATGGTCGAGAAGGGCACCACCCGACCCGCGACGTTCTACTACGGCGCGCGCACCGAGGACGACCTGTTCGCCCTGGAGGAGCTGGAGCGCCTCGGCGGCGCCCTGCCCGACATGACGTTCGTCCCGGCGCTCTCCGAGGCCGACGAGCAGACGGGCTGGTCCGGCGAGGCCGGGCTGATCACCGACGTCGTCGACCGCATGGAAGAGGACCTCACCGAGGTCGACGCGTATCTCTGTGGCCCGCCGCCGATGGTCGACGCGGCGATCGCCCTGCTCGAGCGCCGTGGGTGCGCTGAGGCCCACATCTACTTCGACAAGTTCACGACCTCCGCGGAATGACCGCGGTCGAGAGGAGCACCATGCCCGAAGACACGACCGTGACGCCGGAGCGCAGCGTCCCCAAGCCGGTGTTCACCGACGCGGAGGCCGGCGCCAAGGAGTTCCCGTCGTCCCGCAGCCGGTCCTACAACTACTTCCAGCCGCGCAAGCGGCGGGCGAGCGTGTACGAGGACGTCACCGTCGACGTGCAGCCCGATCCCGCGCGGCACCTGACCCAGGGCTGGGTGTACTCCTTCGCCGACGGGTCCTCCGGCTACCCGCAGGAGTGGACCGCGCTGAAGTCCACCGACTGGCACGCGTTCCTCGATCCCAACGAGGAGTGGGAGCAGTCGATCTACCGCAACGCCTCCAACACGGTGCGGCAGATCAGCCAGACGCTGGCCAACGCCAAGGCGGCCGGCGCCTACGACGCCTGGAGCCGGTCGTGGGTCAAGGTCGTCGAGCGCCACGTCTCCGCGTGGGCGCACGTCGAGCATGGCCTGGGCATGCACGTCTACACGCCGGCCCAGCGCGACGCGCCGACCAACATGATCAACAACGCGCTGGCCGTGGGCGCCGTCCACAAGCTCCGCTTCGCGCAGGACATCATCCTGTACAACCTGGAGGTCTCCGAGGAGATCGAGGAGTTCGACGGCTCCGCGCACAAGGACGCCTGGCAGAACGATCCGGTCTGGCAGGGCACGCGCGCCAACGTCGAGAAGCTGACCGGCATCCGCGACTGGGCGCAGGCCTTCTTCGCGACCGCCGTGGTCTTCGAGCCGTTGGTCGGCGAGCTGTTCCGCAGCGGCTTCGTGATGCAGGCCGCGGCGCTGCAGGGCGACTTCGTCACCCCGACCGTGATGGGCTGCGGCGAGTCCGACACCGCCCGCGAGCAGCGCGGGGCCCGCGTCCTGTTCCGGATGCTCGCCGACGACGCCGAGCACGGCGCCGCCAACAAGGCGCAGATGCAGCAGTGGCTGGACGAGTGGATCCCCGTGAGCCTCGAGGCCGCTCAGCAGCTGCAGCCGATCTGGTCGCAGGTCGCCGAGAAGCACGTGCGCTTCGACGACTCGCTGTCGCGCTCCAAGTCGCGCATGGCCGACCTGCTCGAAGACCTGACCCTCGACATCCCCAAGGAGATCCGCGCATGACCGAGTTCAAGTCCGATCGGACCTCGTCCAACCAGGCCGGCGTCACGTTGATGAACAACCAGGTCGGCTACGTCGTCGCCCAGGTGATGACCGACAAGAAGGACATCACGATCCGCGAGCTGCCGTCGATGATCCGCGTCGACGGCATCAGCAAGATCGACTTCGACTTCCAGGAGATCGCCGACGCGCTCGGGTGGGCCGAGTTCGGCCAGGACGACTTCGAGGAGATCATGTCCACGCACTACGGGCGCATGGTCGTGCTCGACGACCGTGTGCTGATGTTCGCCAACCCCGAGGACGCGGCCGAGTACATCGGCTTCGACCTCGTGCCAGTCGAGGGGGCATAAGCCGTGTACGAGGCCAACGGAGAGCAGTACTTCGTCCTGGACAGCCACAGCCACTTCTGGGACGCGAGCCCCGAGAACTGGGTCGAGGGCCAGGAGCAGTACGCGAAGGGGTGGATCGAGTGCTTCCACGCCTATCAGGGACTGGGGCCGCCCGCGACCCACTGGACCATCGAGCACTTCATGAAGTACTCGGTCGAGGACTACGAGAAGGACGTCTTCGTCGACGGGCACGTCGACATGGCGATCTTCCAGTCCACGTACCTGCGCCAGTGGTACAAGGAGGGCTTCAACGACATCGAGCACAACGCGGCGCTGCTGGACCGCTTCCCCGGCAAGTTGATGGTCAACGGCCGCTGGGACCCGCGTGAAGGCGAGGCCGGCCTCAAGCAGCTGCGCGACGACCACGCCCGCTACGGCCTCAAGGGCGTCAAGCTCTACACGGCCGAGTGGCTCGGAAGCTCGCGCGGCTGGACGCTGAAGGACCCGGACGCTGTGCCGTTCTTCGAGCTCTGCATGGAGCTCGGGATCAAGAACATCCACGTCCACAAGGGCCCGACGATCTGGCCGCTGGACAAGGATGGCTTCGACGTCTCCGACGTCGACCACGCGGCGACGAGCTTCCCGGAGCTCAACTTCGTCGTCGAGCACGTCGGCCTGCCCCGCATCGAGGACTTCTGCTTCATGGCGACGCAGGAGCCCAACGTCTACGCCGGCCTCTCGGTCGTCGTCGGCGGCCTGATGCACGCCCGCCCGCGGTTCTTCGCCAAGGTCATGGGCGAGCTGCTGTTCTGGGTGGGCGAGGACAAGATGCTGTTCGGCAGCGACTACGGCATCTGGGAGCCCAAGTGGCAGGTCGAGGGCCTGGTCGCCTGGGACTACCCCGACGACACGTTCTCGGACTACCCGCGCTGGACGACCGAGGCCAAGAAGAAGGTGCTGGGCCTCAACGCCGCCAAGCTGTACGGCGTCGAGGTGCCGGCGCAGTTCCGCCTGGCCGACGACAGCGCGCCGGCCGACCCCACCGACGCGCAGCTGGTCGAGAGCGCATGACCGTCGCGCAGGCGCAGGTGCGGGACGCCCTCGACGCGGTCTACGACCCCGAGCTCGACGAGCCGATCACCACGCTCGGCTTCGTCAACTCCCTCTCGGTGTCCGATCGCGGCGACGTCGCCGTGCGCTTGCGCCTGCCGACTCCTCAGTGCGCGCCGAACTTCGCGTTCCTGATGGTCTACGACACGCGTGCCGCGATCCGGGCGCTGCCCGGCGTGGCCGCGGTGTCGGTCGTCCTCGACGACCACTACACCGGTGAGGAGATCAACGCCGCCGTCGACGGCGGCGGCGAGTTCTCCGACGCGTTCCCCGGCGAGACCGCCGGCGCCGACCTCGAGGCGCTGCGCGAGCTGTTCCAGCGCAAGGCGCTGCTGGCGCGGCAGGGGCGCCTGTGCGAGGCGCTGCGCGCCGACGGGCTGACGCTCGCCGAGATCGCCGATCTGCGGGTGGCCGACCTCTCACCGGCCGCCGACCCCGAGGCCGCGCGCTGCCTGGTGCTGCGCCGCGAGCTCGGGCTCCCCTTCGACGCCGCCGCGCCCGCGCTGGTCGCCGGCGACGGGTCCGCGCTGGACGCCGCGGACCTCCCGATGTGGCTGCGCCGCGCGCGCCTGGTCGGCCTGAGCCTGGAGAGCAACGGCGGCATCTGCCGCTCGCTGCTGCGCGTCCGCCACGGCGTCCCCGACCCGACCCAGGAGGCGGCATTGCCGCGCGCCGAAACCCGAGCGCTCGGCGCGAGCGGTTTCGCGAGCGCTTCGCATGCCGAGCGCGAGCTCGCCCAGGGGCTCCCTCGCGGAGCCGACGAGATGAGAAAGGCATTCGCATGATCGCCGCCCGCCTGCACAAGTACCACGAGGCGCTCGCCGTCGAGCAGATCGCCGAGCCCACGATCGACGGCCCGCACGACGTGATCGTCCGCGTCGGCGGTGCCGGGCTGTGCCGCACCGACCTTCACGTACAAGAAGGGCAGTGGGCCGAGAAGTCCGGCGTCGAGCTGCCCTACGTCCTGGGCCACGAGAACGCCGGCTGGGTCGAGGAGATCGGCTCGGCGGTCACCAACGTCGAGGTCGGCGACACCGTCATCGTCCACCCGCTCATCACCTGCGGCCTGTGCCGCGCGTGCCGCGCCGGCGACGACGTGCACTGCGCCAACAACCTCTTCCCGGGCATCTCGGTCGACGGCGGGTTCGCGCAGCTGCTGAAGACCAGCGCGCGCTCGGTCGTCAAGCTCCAGCCCTCGCTGCACCCCAAGGACATCGCCGCGCTGGCCGACGCCGGGCTGACCGCCTACCACGCGGTCAAGAAGGCGGTGGCCAACCTGTACCCGGGCTCGCGCGCCGTCGTCATCGGCGCCGGCGGCCTGGGCCACATCGGCATCCAGTGCCTGAAGGCGATGACGCCGGCGGAGATCATCGTCGTCGACCCGTCCGAGCAGGCGCGGGCGCTGGCCAGCGAGATCGGCGCCGACACCACCGTCGCCCTCGACGGCAAGCAGGTCGACACGATCCTCGAGATGACCGACGGGGTCGGCGCCGAGGCGATCATCGACTTCGTCGGCGAGAAGGGCGCGATCGAGGACGGCGTCGCGATGCTCCGCGACGCCGGCGACTACTACGTCATCGGCTACGGCGAGAACATCAACGTGCCGACCATCGACATCATCTCGCGCGAGATCAACTTCATCGGGAACCTCGTCGGGTCCTACAACGACCTCGACGAGCTCATGACCCTGACCGCGCAGGGCAAGGTCACGCTGCACACCAGCGTCTACCCGCTGGAAGCCGTCAACGACGCCATGGCCGACCTCGACCAGGGCCGCCTGCAGGGTCGCGGCATCCTCGTCGCCGACGCCGCCTGACAGGAGAGGCACCACCATGGGCAAGATCATCCACTTCAACGACGACGCGCGCCGCCGGCTGCAGGTCGGCGTCGACCAGCTGGCCGACACGGTCAAGGTCACGCTCGGCCCGAAGGGCCGCAACGTGGTGCTCGAGCGCCTGACCGGCGCGCCGACGATCACCAACGACGGCGTGTCGATCGCCCGCGAGATCGAGCTGAGCGACCAGTTCGCCAACATGGGCGCGCAGCTCGTGCGCGAGGTCGCCGACAAGACCTCGGAGCTGACCGGCGACGGCACGACGACCGCCACGCTGCTGGCCCAGTCGCTGATCCGGGAAGGCATGCGCGTCCTCGACGAGGGCGTCAACCCCATGTTGCTGCGCCGCGGCATCGAGGAGGCCGTCGACCTCGTCGTCGCCGACCTCGTCAACAGCGCGGTCGCCGTCGAGGACCGCGACCTGCTGCGCCACGTCGCCACGATCGCCGCCAAGGAGGACGAGCGGATCGGCATCGCCGTCGCCGACGCGCTGCACCGCGTGGGCACCGACGGCGTCGTCTCGATCGAGGAGAGCGACCAGCCGGGCATCTCGGTGGACTATGTCGAAGGCCTCCATGTCGAGAACGGGCACCTGTCGCCCTACCTGATCCGCGACCGCATGCGGATGGAGACGGTCCTCGACAACCCCTACATCCTGATGACGACGCAGCCGATCTCGACGGTGCAGGAGCTGATGGGCGCGATCGGCCAGGTCATGCGCCGGCCGGAGCCGCTCATCATCCTGGCCGAGAAGGTCGACGGCGCCGCGCTGGGCATGTTGGTGCAGAACAACCAGCACGGCACGATGGAGGCCACCGCGATCCGGGCGCCGGGCTTCGGCCACCGCCGGGTCGCCTACCTGGAGGACCTGGCCGCGTTCGTCGGCGGGCGCGTCATCACCCCGGAGGCGGGGCTCACGCTGGCGCAGGTCGACCTCGAGGTGCTCGGGCGCGCGCGCCGCGTCATCGTCACCGAAGACGCGACGACGTTCATCGAGGGCGCGGGCAGCGCCGAGGCCGTCGCGGGCCGCATGCACGAGATCACCGTCGAGCTGGACCGCGCGACCAACGAGAACGACGTCGACTCGCTGCGCGAGCGGCGCGCCCGGCTGTCGTCCAAGCTCGCGGTCATCCGCGTCGGCGGCGCCACCGCCGTCGAGAGCAAGGAGAAGCTGCGCCGCACCGAGGGCTCCCTGGCCGCGTCGCGCGCCGCGATGGCCGAGGGCATCGTGCCCGGCGGCGGCACCGCGCTGCTGCGCGCCGGTCGCGCGCTGGACGGCGTGCAGCTGGAGGGCGACCGCTCCGCCGGCGTCGAGGTCGTCGCCGAGGTGCTGGCCGACCCGCTGTTCTGGATCGCCTCCAACGCCGGCTACGACGGCCACCAGGTCATCGACCAGGTCCGGGCGATGCCCGACGGCCACGGCCTCAACGCGCTGACCGGCGAGTTCGGCGACCTGATCACGTCCGGCGTGATCGACCCCGTGCGCGTGACGCGCCTGAGCCTCCAGCACGCGGCGTCGGTCGCGGCGCTGCTGCTGACGACCGAGGCGCTGGTCGCCGAGCAGATCATCGGGCAGCCGGGCGCGATCCTGGCCCCGGGCTTCGGCGACCTCGCGGAAGGGATGGCGCGGCCCTCCTCGCCGGTGTAGCCCGACCGCCTAGGCCGTCGCGCGCTCCTCGAAGAGCTCGGTGATGACCGTCGCCGCCAGCGGCTCGGTCATCGCCGCCTCGGTCGAGCGCGCGTCGGGCCAGCCGGCCTCGAGGATGCGGCGGCCGGCGCCGGCGTGGTCGTACTCGGTGACGCGCAGCTGCGGCTCGCCGTCCTCGATCCACAGCCAGCGCGCGCCGCCGTCGCCCTCGTAGGGCAGGCCGACGCTGCCGGCGTTGACGAACCGCACGGCGCCGACGCGGCGGTCGTCCTGCTGGTGGGTGTGGCCGGCGACGACCAGCGGCGCGGTCACGCCGGCCAGCGCGTCGGCGAAGCGCTCGGGCGCCGAGATCCGGGTCAGGATCTCCTCGTCGCTGCGCGGCGTCGCGTGGCAGAACAGGACGCCGTCGAGCTCGACGGTCAGCGGCAGCGCGCCCAGCGGCGCCAAGCGCTCGGCGCCGAGGGCGCGGGCGTTGGCGATCGCGGTGATCGTCGCCATGTCCTCGGGGTCGTCGGGCTCGGGCACCGGCTCGGCCGCGGTGGCGATCGCCGCGACCTCGCGCTCGCCGTTGCCGCGCACCCAGTGCGTCGGCGCCGCCAGCGCCTCCAGCCGATCCAGGACCTCGCGCGCGAACGGGCCCGGGACCGCGTCGCCGCCGACCACGACGGCGTCGGCGCCGGCGGCGCGCGGGTCGGCGAGGACCGCGTCGAGCGCCTCGATGTTCCCGTGGACGTCGTACAGGGCCAGGATGCGCATGGCGGCGACGCTACTCGCAACCAGAAGGTTGCGCAACAGGTTGGGGTCCTCGACGGACGCGGGCGGGTAGGACCGAACCATGATCGGTGCCCTCATCCTCGGCCTCTTCGCCGGCTTCATCGGCCGCGCGCTCGTGCCCAACGACATCTTCGCCGGCATGGAGGGCCCTACCTCGTGGCTGGCCTCCGTCGTGCTCGGCCTGGTCGGTGCGTTCGTCGGCTACCTCGTCTTCACCCGCGGGCTGGGGATCGGCGACGACGACGCGTTCGACCTCGGCGGCATCCTCAGCGCGATCATCGGCGTCGTCATCGTGCTGCTGATCGCCGGCTTCTTCGCCCGCCGGGCGGGCGGCGGCCGCGGCGGGGCGATGCGTCCGCAGGCCTAGGACCCTAGCCCTCGGGCGCCTTCAGCAGCAGCCGCGTCCCGTAGTACGGCTCGCCGGTCCGCACGAAGCGGCCGTTGAGCCGGCGCAAGGTGTAGGTGTCGCCTCCGACCAGGAGCGTGCGGCCGTGGTCGCGGACGTCCTCGACCACGGCGTGCTCCATCGCGCCGAGGTGCCAGACCCGGACGCGCATGCCGACGTAGGGGAGGGGGCGCGAGGCGGCCATGCCCCGCACATGATTGCGCGCCGGTGGGGCGCGGCGCTATGCCAGCGCGAGATGCCGCTGACCATCACGACGATGCCGAAGACCGCGCTGGCGAGTGCCGTGACCATCCGGTTGTGCACGATCAGCCAGTCCTTGCCGGTCGCCAGCCACCCGGCCGGCCGCCGCGGAGACCAGCTGCGGGACGATCGACCCGAAGATCCCCTGCGCCATGCGCGCCACCCTGCCGCGCGCAGGGGTGAGCACGGGCCACCCGCGCGGGGTGGAACCGTGCCTAGGCGTCCTGGTTCGGCAGCTTGTCCGGATCGGTCACGAGGTCGATCTCGACGATCTTGTCGCCGGCGATCGTGATCCCGGCGACGCCGATCGTCCTGCCCTCGCGCGCGATGATCAGGCCCGCGCCGCCGTTGACCGTCGCCGGGTGGGCGAGCCGGAGGAAGAGCTTGCCGTTGGCGACGGCGTTGCGCGCCACCCGCTCGGCGCCGACGACCGTGTCGGTGCTCGCGCCGTGGCGTGGCCGGCCGGCCACGCCGCCGCCGGCGTCGTGGCGGAAGACCACGTCGGGGTCGAGCACGGCGACGAGCGCGTCGAAGTCGCCCTCGCGCGCCGCGGCCAGGAACGCGTCGACGAGCTCGCGCTGGCGCGGCAGGTCGGCGTCGACCGCCGGCGCGCCGCGGACCCGGCGCCGCGCGCGGCTGGCGAGCTGGCGCGTCGCGTCGGGCGTCCGGTCGACGATCGGCGCGATCTCGGAGAACGGCATCCCGAACATGTCGTGCAGCACGAACGCCAGGCGCTCCTTGGGGGCCAGCGTGTCGAGCACGACGAGCAGCGCGAGCCCGACGGCGTCGGCCATCAGCACCTCGCGCTCGGGCTCGGGCGTGCTCGCGTCGTCGACCGCCTCGACGACCGGCTCGGGCAGCCACGACCCGACGTACTCCTCGCGGCGCGCGGTGCGGGCCCGCAGCATGTCCAGCGCCACGCGAGCGACGACCGTCGTCAGCCAGCCGCCGAGGTTGTCGATGGCCTCGTCGTCGCTGCGGCTGAGGCGGAGCCACGCCTCCTGCACGGCGTCCTCGGCCTCCGACGGGGAGCCCAGCATCCGGTAGGCCACGGCCCGCAGCCGCGCGCGGTGCGCCTGGAACTCGTCGGCGAGCTGGTCGTGATGCATCAAGGAGTTGACGGATGGCGCGCCCGGAACGTGACGAGCCCGGACACCAGCGTGCCACAGGATCGTCCCGGCGACGCGCGCGTGTCGCGCCACGGCGGCCAAGACGTCGGTCTCCCACGGCTAGGTGACGTTCGCCGTCGAGAATGCGTCGGGCATGGAGCACGAGCTCGTCGTCATCGAGACCGGCCGCACGGCCGCCAAGCTGCCGATCGTCAACGGCAAGGCGTCCGAGAAGGGCTCCGTCGGCGAGGTCGCGCTCGCCGGCCACAAGTCCAAGCGGTTGACGTTGAAGCTCGAGAAGGGCCACTACGCGCTGGTCTGCAACGTCGGTGGCCACTACATGGCCGGCATGCGCGCCGACCTGACCGTGCGCTAGCCCGCGCGGCGCTGCTCGGCGTCGGGCGACGCCTCCCAGAAGTCATCGATCTTGGTGGCGTCGCCCCGGCCGAGCTGACGTGAGATGGCGTACATGTCGACCGGCTCGTCGCCCTCGTTGCGATGCGAGCGCGCCGTCTTGGGCGCGACGCGGACGATGGCCGGCGCGGTCACCTCGCGCACCTCGTCGCCGAGGCGCCAGGTCAGCGTGCCGCGCGTGACGAGGTAGACCTCCTCGATCTCGTCGTGGAAGTGGCCGGTGCCCTGCTCGAAGTCCGAGTGCGGCGGCACGTGGATGAGCGTCAGCGCGAGCTGCTCGGCGCCGGCGGCGTCGGTCAGCGGCCGGAACTCGCCGGGGACGTCGGTGCCGCCGTAGACGTCGTCGCACTCGCGGGGGTTCACGATGGAGAAGTCGGTCACGTCGAAGGACACTACGAGACCGCGCCGGCCAGCGCGCAACATCTGAACGCCTTATCATGTGTGCAGATGTCCGGCCACACGCACGCGCACGCGCATGGTCACGGCCACGCGCACGGGCTCGTCGACCCCGAGATCACGCGCTCGCGCGACGGGCTGCGCGTCGTCGCCGCCAGCCTCGCGATCCTGCTCGCCACCGCGCTGGCCCAGGCCGTGGTCTACGCGGCGACCGGCAGCGTCGCGCTGCTGGCCGACCTCACGCACAACTTCGGCGACGCGCTGACCGCGTTCCCGCTCGGCGCCGCGTTCCTGCTGCGGTCACGCCGGGCCGAGCTCTGGGCCGGCGGGTTCGTCGTCCTGGCGATCTTCGTCTCGGCCTGCGTCGCAGGCGCGGAGTCGGTCTTCCGGCTCGCCGACCCGCGCGACCTCGACCACCTCCTCGCGCTGGCCGCCGCCGGCCTCGTGGGCTTCGCCGGCAACGAGCTGGCCGCGCGCGTCCGGCTGCGCGGCGGCGCGCGGCTGGGCAGCGCCGCGCTGATCGCCGACGGCCGCCACGCGCGCACCGACGGGCTCGTGAGCCTCGGCGTCGTGGCCGGCGCCGGCGCGGTCGCGGTCGGCTTCCCGCTCGGCGACCCGCTCGTCGGCCTGGCGATCACCGTCATCATCCTGCGCGTGACCTGGCAGTCGATCCGCACCATCCGCGATGCCGCATCCGAGTGAGCACGAAGACGCCGGCCGGCCGCTGGACGCCGCCGAGGCCGAGACGCTGGCCGAGGCGCTGCGCGCGTTCGGCTCGGCCAGCCGGCTGCGGCTGCTCTGGGCGCTGGCCGGCGGCGAGCGGACCGTCGAGCAGCTCGCGGGCGCGGTCGGGATGGAGCAGAGCGCGGTCTCCCACCAGCTGCGGCTGCTGCGCCAGCAGCGGCTCGTCGCGGTGCGCCGCGACGGCCGCCACGCGCACTACCGGCTCTTCGACCACCACGTGCCCGAGCTGCTGGCGGCGCTGCGCCACCACCACGAGCACGCGCTCGGCGTCACCCCGCCGGACGGCGCTGGAACACGTACACCGCCGGCGCGATCTCGGGCGGCAGGACGAGCGCGCTGAGGTCCGGGTCCTCGGTCAGCGCGAACGCGTCCTGCGCGCGGTAGGCGGGCCAGTTGCCGGCGGCGAACTCGCTGCGGCTGCCGATCACGATGTAGGTCTCGACGCTCGGCGTGGTGAACACCCACTGCTCGAACGGGTTGCCCGCGGGCGGCCAGGAGCAGACGACCGCCGCCGGCGCGCGCTCGCGCAGCGCGGTCCGGGCGTCCTGGTCGACGACGTCGGCGGCCGCGCGCCGCGTCTGCTGCCACGAGTGGTCGTCGGTGGCGACGACGTCGACGCCCGCGTCGCGCAGGAAGCGCGCGAGCGTGCCGTCGCCGGCGGCGATCTCCACGCACGGGCGGTCGCCGATCAGGTCGGCCAGGCGGGCGATCAGCGCGTCGGAGTAGAAGCAGTAGATCCCGCGCGGCTCGACCAAGGGCATCAGGTACCGCTTCTGGCGCACGAGCGGCCAGACGAGCTTGAACGCGCGCAGCGAGACCGGCTTGCGCTCCAGCCCGCTGTCCGCGAAGAGGAGCCGCTGCGTGAGCCAGCCGGAGACGAGGCCGAAGCGCAGCCGGCCGGAGGAGACGCCGGTCGCGGCGGCGACGCCCATCTGGCGCAGCGCGTCGGCCGCCAGGCGCTGGCGGGCGAGCGCGCTGACGGCCTCGCGCTCGTCGCGCACACGCGGCGCGGCCGCCACGCGCGAGGCATAGGCCTTGATCGCCTCGACGTCGTCGGCGTCGACGACCTGCGCGAGCTCGCGCTGGACCTGCGCCCACTCGGCCGGGAAGCGCTCGCGCACTTGCACGAGCGGCGGGTCGCCCTCCAGCCAGGCGCGCTGCTGCTGCGCGGAGGGGCGACGGCCGGTCGGCATCGCCCCATCCTGTCAAGAGCCCAGGGTCTTGTGCGACACGCGGTCGCAGTGCCGGATGCGGTAGCCCTTCTGCGCGCGCCGGCTCACGTAGAGGACGTCGCGGCCGCCGCCGCAGTCGATGATCCCGCGGCCGAAGTGGGCCTTGACGACGTCGTCGCCGCCGCCGGCCCGGATGATGTTCGTGCCGTGGCTGGCGTAGATAAAGTCGCGGCTGCCGCCGCCGTAGAGGCGGTCGGTCTGCGACCCCGGCTGGCCGGACGGCTTGAAGTCGCCCCAGATGACGTCGCCGCGCGGTCCGGCGTAGATGGTGTCGTTGCCGTGCCCACCGAGCAGCTCGTTGTGGCCGCGGCGCGCGACGGTCCCGGTGGGGTGCGCGCACTTGCGGTTCTTGTGCAGGCCGTCGCAGGAGTAGGAGGCGTCGGTGCCGCCGAAGAGGTCATGTCCCGGGCGGGCGTCGAGTGGACGGCTCTGGTCCTGCTTGTTCATCAACAGGACGCCGTCGATCTTCGGCCAGCCGTCGTGGCTGGTGTTGGCGAGGGCGGCGGTCGCGGGCACGAGGAGCGCGGCGAGCGCGAGCAGGAGCAGCAGGGCAGGGCGCATGGGCGATGGGCACGCCGCGACGGCGTGCGGGGGTCGTGGTGGAGGGTGGGGAGGGCGCGGTGGCGGACCTGCGTGCGCCGTCGGTCGAGGAGGCTATCCGCAGACCGCGTGCGCTCAACGTGGGGTGTCAGGCTCTCGACGCCTCATAGACTCGGCGCCCGTGCGACGGACCCTCGCGGCCCTCTGCTTCGTCCTGGCGTGCGTCCTTCCGGCCGTCGCGCTGGGGACGTGGTGGGCCTATGGCCTGGCGACCGACACCGACAGGTTCACGGAGGTCGCGCGACCTCTGGCCAGCGATGACGCGGTTCAGGCACAGGTGGTGGACGAGCTGGTGGCGGTCGGGGGCAGCCGCCTGGCGAACGCGGGCGTGCCCGATCCGGCCGCGGCGCGGCGGCAGATCCGGGCGGTCGCCGAGACGCTGGTGGAGACCGCCGCGTACCGGCGCGCGTGGCTGGCCGTGCAGCGCACCGCGCACGCGCGGCTGGCGGCACGGCTCAGCGGCGACGTGACCGCGCCGCTGACGCTCGACCTCGCGCCGATCGCCGAGGCGCTGCGCGTCCGGGTGCGGCGTTCCGCGGCGCTGGCGTCGGTGGCCGACGCGATCGTCGACCCGGATCCCGTGGTCGTGCTGGACCGCGACGAGGTGCAGCGCGCGCGCGACGCGACCAACACGGTCCGGATCGTGCGCGGGATCGCGATCCCCGGCGCCGTGCTGGCGTTGTTGGGGGTCTTGCTCACGGCGAGCGGGCTCGCACGTGGGTTGGTGCGCGCCGGGCTGGCGGTGGGCGTCGCGACGCTGCTGGTGGTCGCCGGCGACGCGCTGGCCCGCTCCTCGATCTCGGCGAGCGGGAAGACCGGCCAGCTCCGGCTCGCGGTCTACGACGTCGTGACCGACGGGGTGCGCAACTGGGTGATCGGCGGCGTGATCGCGGCCGTCGCCCTGGTGGCCGTCGGCGCGGCGGTCAGCGCGCTGGATCCTGGTCGACCAGCCGAGCGAGCCCCACGCGCATGAACCGCTGCCAGGCAGTGTGGACGACCGGCGCGAGGAGCAGCCGGGCGGCGCGGGAGCGGGCTTCGAAGGTGTAGGTCCAGCGGATGTGCGTGGCGTCCGGGCCGGCCTCGTCGAACCACCACTGCCCACGACCCTCGCGCGCGAGGTGCTTGACGGGGTTGGTGAAGTCGGTGACGACGTAGGCGAAGTACGTGGGCGTGCGGCACTCGGTGACGCGCTCGCGCGCGGTGCTGCCGTCGGCGAGGTGGACGGTCCGGCTGCTGCCCGGCTGGTCCCAGGGTCCGGTCTGGTCAGCGGTCGTGGTGACGGCCGGGATCGGGCCCCAGCCGGTGAGGATGTCGGGGAGCGCGATCGGGATGAAGCGGTCGAAGAGCGTCGTGCGCGGGACGGGCGCGGTGGCGGTGACGGTGGTGGAGACGGTGGGCGGCGGCGACATGGGCGCGGCCGATCATGCCGCGTCGCGTGGGGTGGGACCAGGGACGGCGGGTCCTAAGGTTCGTGGTCACCAGTGCGTTTGCGTCTGGTGGTGCGGGGCGTGGTGCGTCCGTCATCAAGGGCGTGCGAGTGTGGTGGCGGCGCTCCGCGTGGTCGGTGTGGCTCGTCCGGGTGGCAGCGCGCGGGGCGAGTTCGGGGCCGAATTGTCGGGTCGCGCGCCGTGGATCGCGTGAAGTCCGCGTATGTCGCGGACTTGACGCGATCGAGCACCATTCGGCCCCGAATCGCCCGCCCCGGAGCACGACCAGCGACGAGCCACACCAGCAGCGGGTCGCGCCGCCACTACTGCCTCACGCCCTTGACGAGGACGCACCCCGCCGCGCGGCACCCGATGCGAACCCCGCTGGGCGCCACCAACGGCATCTACACCCCGGAGTACGCCGCTCCCACCGGCCCCAGCACCACCACATCCCCCACCGACGCCCGCGCCACCATCCCGCCCTCCCACGCCTCGAACCTCACCGCGTCCCCCGGGAACACCGGCTTCGTGAACCGTCCCGACAGCGACACCAGCCGGCGATCCGGTCCGGCCGCCCGGTTCAGCGCCAGCCCCAGCGCGCCGAAGGTGCACAGCCCATGGAGGAACGGTCCCGGCTGCCCGGTCGTCGCGGCGACGGCCGGGTCGATGTGCACCGGGTTGCGGTCGCCGTTGAGGCGGTGCAGCGCAGCCTGCTCGGTCGTCGTCGTCCACTCCTCGGAGAACTCCGGCGCCCGCTCGGGGATCACCACGGGCGGCGCGCTCGCGGCGGGCGAGCCGCCGCCGGCGCCGCCGAACCCGCCCGCGCCCTCGATCCACCACGTGCTGCGCGCCGTCGCGTAGTTCCCGATCTGGTCCTCGCAGACGACCAGCGCCGCGCGGCCCTTGTCGACCACCTCGACGACCCGCCGGGTCACGCGCGCGGTGCCGCGGACGGGCAGCTCCCGCGCCACCGTCAGCTCCTGGCCCGCGTGGAGCAGCGCGGACAGCTCGATCTCCAATGCTGCAACCGTCGGCATGACCAGCCCCGCCATGCCCGCCAGCGCGAACGTCGGCGCCGTCCGCAGCGGCGCGTCCTCGTACAGCGACCCGAGGTCGCCCGGCAGCCGCGCGCCGATGCTCAAGGCGTACAAGATGACGTCGCGGTCGTCCCAGGTGTAGTCGAACGCCGCGATCTCGCCGAGTGCGATCAAGCGCCGAACGCTACCGCCCGTCCGGCCGCGCGGCCGCTGAAGAGGCAGCCGCCGAGGAACGTGCCCTCCAGGGACCGGTAGCCGTGCATCCCGCCGCCGCCGAAGCCCGCGACCTCGCCGGCCGCGAACAGGCCCGGGATCGGCGCGCCGTCGCCGGCCAGGACGCGCGAGGACAGATCGGTCTCCAGCCCGCCGAGCGACTTGCGCGTCAGGATCGACAGGCGCACGGCGATCAGCGGCCCGGCCTTCGGATCGAGCAGGCGGTGCGGCGCGGCGACGCGCGCCAGGCGGTCCGGCAGGTACTTGCGCGCACCGCGCATCGCCACGACCTGCAGGTCCTTGGTGTAGGTGTTGGCCATCTCGCGGTCGCGGGCGAGCACCTCGCGCTCGACCTGCGCGAGCGGCAGCTCGACGTCGGGCTCCAGCGCCTGCATCCCCGCGACGAGGCGCTCGAGCGAGCGCTCCACGATGAAGTCCTCGCCGTGCTTCATGAACGCGTCGACCGGCCCGGGCGCGCCCTTGCCCACGCGCGTCTTGAACACCGCCTTGATCGACTTGCTCGTGATGTCCGGGTTCTGCTCGGAGCCCGACAGCGCGAACTCCTTCTCGATGATCTTCTGCGTGAGGACGAACCACGTGTGGTCGTGGCCGGTCTTCATGATGTGGTCGAGCGTCCCGAGCGTGTCGAAGCCCGGGAACAGCGGGACCGGGAGGCGGTGGCCCGTTGCGTCGAGCCACAGCGACGACGGCCCGGGCAGGATCCGGATGCCGTGCATCGGCCAGATCGGGCTCCAGTTCTTGATGCCCTCGACGTAGTGCCACATGCGATCCGGGTTGATCGACCGCGCGCCGGCGTCCTGCGCGATCAGCAGCATGCGCCCGTCGACGTGCGCCGGCACGCCCGAGATCATCTGCGCCGGCGGCGTGCCGAGGCGCTCGGGCCAGCTGCGGCGCACGAGCTCGTGGTTGCCGCCGATCCCGCCCGAGGTGACGACGACGGCGTCGGCGCTCAGCGTGAACTCGCCGACGACCTCGCGCGACGAGGCCTCGCCGCGTCCCACGGTCGACGGCGCCAGCACGGCGCCGCTCACGCCGTCGACCGCGCCCGCCGTGATGCTCAGCGCATCCACGCGATGACGGAACCTGAGCTCGACCAGCCCGCGCGCGACGCCCTCGCGCACCTTGGCCACGAACGGCGCGATCACGCCCGGGCCGGTGCCCCACGTGACGTGGAAGCGCGGCACCGAGTTGCCGTGGCCGTTGGCGTCGTAGCCGCCGCGCTCGGCCCAGCCCGGGTTCGGCAGGAAGCGGATGCCGCGCTCGTGCATCCACGCGCGCTTCTCGCCCGCCGCCCACTGCACGTAGGCCTCGGCCCAGCGCGCGGGCCACAGGTCCTCCGGCCGGTCGAAGCCCGCCGTGCCCTGCCAGTCCTGCCAGGCCAGGTCGTAGGAGTCCTTGACCCCCATCCGCCGCTGCTCGGGCGAGTCCACCAGGAAGATCCCGCCGAACGACCAGAACGCCTGGCCGCCCAGCGACGCCTCGGGCTCCTGGTCGACCAGGAGCACCCGCTTGCCGGCGTCGACGAGCTCCGCCGTGGCCACGAGGCCGGCGAGCCCGGCCCCGACCACGATCGCGTCGGCGTTCATTTGCAGGCCCTGTGCAAGAACATGGCCGGCAATTCTAGTTCTACGCGGCGGCGAGCCGCTGCGCGCGGCGCTCCGCGTTCACGCCCAGCAGGCGCGGCGCGGCGACGACGATCGCGACGCCTTCGACGATCGCGAACCCCAGCAGCGTGTCCTTGGCCGAGGTGAGCTGGAGCGCGATGCCCGCGCCGACGACCGGCACCGACAGCCCGACGTAGCCGGCGAGGAACAGGCCGGCCAGGGCCTCGGCGCGGGTCTCGGCCGGCGAGATCGCGATGACGGTCGCGACTGAGCCCTTGAAGACCGCGCCCGCGCCGCCGCCCATGACGGCGCCGCCGGCGATGAAGATGCCGAGGCTCGGCGTCGACAGCCACGCGGCGAGCACGACGAGCGCCATCCCGGTGAGCATGAGCGCGATGCCGGCGGCCAGCGTCCGGGGCGGCGCCCATGTCGCGCTGACGGTCTGCGACAGCACGCCCGCGCCGAACATCGCGGCGACGGTCACGCCGGCCAGCGCGTGCGACGTCTGGTGCAGCGTCCCGACGAGGAACGTCGCGGCCAAGCCGGTGAAGAGGCCGAGCGCGCCGAAGGCCAGGAACGCGCCCGCGGCCGCCGCGGCGAACGCGCCACGCGCCTCGGCCGGGACCGACAGGCGCTGGATGCGGTAGGCCGGCAGCGGGTCCTGGCGGTCGCGGGTCTCGGGCGCCAGCGCGACCACGACCAAGGCCACCGACAACGCGACCAGGAACACCACGTAGGGGACGGTGAGCGGCGCGCCGACCCACTCCGCGAGGAGCCCCGCGATCAGCGGGCCGAAGCCGAGGCCGCCGACGTTGACGCCGGTCGCGATGAGCTGCGCGCGGCGCGGCGACCCGTCCGGGCGGCTCGCGGCGTGCAGCTCGCCGAGGTAGGCGGTCGCGGTCGCCGTGACGACGCCGACCGACAGGCCGCTGATGACGCGCGCGAGGAGCAGCCCGGGCAGGTCGCGCCACGCGAGGAACACGAGCGCGCTGACGATCGCCGTGGCGATCGCGGGCAACAGGACCCGCCGGCGCCCGTGCCAGTCCGAGACGTGGCCGGCGAGCAGCAGCGCCGCGATCACGCCGACCGCGTAGGCCGCATAGATGATGGTGACGACGAACGACGAGAACCCGTCGCGCTCCTGGTAGAGGCCGTAGAGCGGGCTCGGGACGGTGGAGAACGCCATGACCACGAGGAACGCGAAGGCGACCGCCCAGAAGCCCAGGCCGTGGCGGCGCCGGGTGGGGATGGATGCGGGGGAGAGGGGCACACGGGACATGGTGCGCCTGGACCTCATCGCCGGCAACGCTTATCATTGCTGACCGTGATCGCCGACGGCGATGACCACCACCATCGCCGCCATGGAGCTCCGCCACCTCGAGACCTTCGTCGCCGTCGCCGAGGAGCAGTCGTTCTCGCGCGCCGCCGACCGGCTCCACGTCGTCCAGTCGGCCGTCTCGGCCACGATCCGCAACCTGGAGCGCGAGTGGGGCGTCACGCTCTTCCATCGCACGACGCACACGTTCGCGCTCAGCGACGCGGGCCGCACGCTGCTGGACGAGGCGCGGGCGGCGCTGGCCGCGGCGCAGGCGGTCGAGCACGCGGTCGACGAGGTCCGCGGCGGCCTGCGCGGCACGATCCGCATCGGGATCATGCAGGCGACGCTCGGCCCGGGCGGCATCAGCGTCGCGTCCGCGATCTCGGCGTTCCGGACCGCGCATCCGGGCGTCGCCGTGACCGTCCGCCAGGGCGGCAGCGCCGACCAGGCCGAGCGCGTGCGCAGCGGCGAGCTCGACGTCGCGTTCGTCGGCCTGCCCGACGCGCGACTGCCCGGCCTGGAGCTGACGCTGCTGGCCGAGCCGCCGCTGAAGTTCGCCTGCCACCAGGGCCACCGGCTGGCGCGGCGCGCGTCGGTCGCGCTCGAGGAGCTGGTCGACGAGCCGTTCGCCGAGCTGCCGCCGGCGTGGGGCATCCGGATCGCCAACGACCGCTCGTTCGCGGCGGCCGGCGCGCACCGCAAGATCGCCTACGAGATCAACGACGTCGCGACCGTCACCGATTTCGTGCGCAACGGCCTGGCCGTGGCGATCATGTCGCCGGCCCAGGTCAGCGACGACCCCGCGGTCGCGTTCGTCCCGATCCGCCACCACGTCCCGCGCTTCATCATCTCGCTCGCGACCCCGGAAGGCAGGCGCGCCAGCCCGGCCACGCGGGCGTTCGTCGAGATGGCGACGCGCGCGGCGCCCGCTTAGGCTCCGCTCGACATGACGCACTTCGCGCGCCCACGCGGGCAGGACGAGCAGCGCGCCACGTCGCTGGAGCTGTTCTACGACCTGGTCTTCGTCTTCGCGGTCACGCAGATCAGCCACCTGCTGCTCGACCACCTCGGGTGGGAGGGCGCGGGGCAGGCGGCGCTGCTGCTGCTCGTGGTCTGGTGGTCGTGGAACTACACGACGTGGGTCACCAACGAGCTGGACCCGGACTCGCCGGTCGTGCGGCTGCTGATGATCGGGCTGATGCTCGCCAGCCTGATGATGGCGGTCGCGATCCCGCACGCCTTCGGCGAGGACGCGCTGCTGTTCGTCGGGTGCTACCTGGCGATCCAGATCGGGCGCCACACGTTCCTCACGTTCGCCGCCGCCGACCGCGGCGAGCCGGAGCGCGCCCGCGCCGGCGCGATCCTCGCGTGGTTCGTCATCGCCGGCGTCTTCTGGATGGCGGGCGCGCTGGTCGACGGCGGCGCGACGCGCACGGTCCTGTGGCTGGTCGCGTTGTGCATCGACTACGCCGGCCCGCTGGTGACGTTCTGGCTGCCCGGCCGGCGCCTGGACTCGACCGCGTGGGTGGTGGAGACCGGCCACTTCAGCGAGCGCTTCGGGTTGTTCATCATCATCGCGTTGGGCGAGTCGATCGTCGTGACGGGCGCGACGACGTCGGAGATCGGCCTCGACGGCCACACCGCGGCCGCGTTCGCCACGGCGTTCCTGACCTCGGCCGCGTTGTGGTGGCTGTACTTCACCGGTGTGGCTCAGATCGCGGAGCTGCGCCTGCAGCGCGCGGGCGCGCGCCGGACGGCGATGGCGCGCGACGCCTACACCTACCTGCACGTCGTGCTCGTCGCGGCGATCGTCGTGTCGGCCGTCGGCGACGAGCTGGTCATCGCGCATCCGAGCGCGGTGCTGGAGACCAAGGAGATGGTCGCGGTCGTCGCCGGCCCGGCGCTGTACCTGCTCGCGCACGCGCTGTTCCGCCTGCGGGTCAGCGGGACGCTCGGGTGGCGCCGGCCGTCGGGCGCCGCGGCCTGCGTCGTGCTCGGCGTGGTCCTCGGCGCGCTCGACGCCGAGGCCCTGGTCGTCGCGATCGCGTTGCTGGTGGTGCTGATCGCGGTGATCGCCGGCGACCAGGTCGCGGCCGCGCGCCGCCGGCGCCAGGGGCTGCCGACACCGCTGGAGCGCGCGGCGGCCGAGCTGGCCGAGGGCTAGCCCCCAGGCAGCTCGCGCAGCAGCGGGTACAGCGCGGCGAAGCCGGCGCGCTGCGCCGCGTAGGCGGCGACCAGCTCGGGGTCGGGGTCGACGCGCGCGGTGGGCGCGACGCACGCGGCGACGGCCGCGCGGACGTCGGCGAAGGTGCCGCCCGCGACGCCGCCCAGGAGCGCCGCGCCGAAGGCCGCGCCCGCGTTGGATGCGGTGCGCTCCAGTGGGACGTCGAGCGTCGCGGCGACGATCGCGGTCCACAGCTCCGAGCGTGCGCCGCCGCCGGAGAGGCGGCCGAGCGCCGGCTTGGGGTCGATCAGGTCCCAGCCGTCGGCGAGCCCGTGCGCGACGCCCTCGAGCACGGCGCGGACCAGCGCGCCGCGGTCGTGGCGCAGTCCGAGGCCGACGAACGCCGCGCGGACGTCGGCGTCGGCGTGGGGCGTGCGCTCGCCGGTCAGATACGGCGCGAAGCGCAGGCCCTCGACGCCGGGCGCCCAGCGCGCGGCCGCGGTGGTCAGCGCGTCGTAGCTCACGCCGTCCGGCCCGCTCGTCGCGTCGCGCAGCCAGCGCAGGGCCCCGGCGGCCGAAAGCTCGACGCCCATCACGTGCCACGCGTCCGGGACCGCGTGGCAGAACGCGTGCAGCCGGCCCTGCGGGTCGGGCGCGTAGCCGTCGCGCGCGGCGAAGACCACGCCGCTGGTCCCGAGGACGATCGACGCCGGGCCGGCCGCGTCGACGACGCCCATGCCCAGCGCGCCCGCGGCCTGGTCGCCGGCGCCGGCCGCGATCGGGACGCCGTCGCGCGTCGTGCCGCTGACCTCGACGCTCTCGTGCAGCCGCGGCAGCCACGCGGGGTCGACGCCGAAGGCCTCCAGCAGCGGCGTGCTCCAGGCGCGCGCGCCGACGTCGAGCAGCAGCGTGCCCGACGCGTCGGCGACGTCGGTCGCGCGCTCGCCGCACAGCCGGAAGCGCACGTAGTCCTTGGGCAGCAGCACGTGCCGGATCTTGTTGTAGGTGTCGGGCTCGTGCTCGGCCAGCCACAGGAGCTTCGGCGCGGTGAAGCCGGCCAGCGCGCGGTTGCCGCTCAGCGCGACGAGCCGCTCGACGCCCAGTCGCGCCTCGATCGCGTCGCACTGCGGCTGGCTGCGCCCGTCGTTCCAGAGGATCGCGGGCCGCAGCGGGCGGTCGTCCGCGCCGAGGACGACGAGCCCGTGCATCTGCCCGGTCAGCCCGATGCCGTCGGCCTCGTGCGCGCGTAACTCAGCGAGGATCGCCTCGGCCGCGCGCCACCAGTCCTCGGGATCCTGCTCGGCCCAGCCGGGCCGCGGCGACGCGAGCGGGTACGCGCGCTCGGCCTCGGCCAGGACCGCGCCGGTCTCGTCGATGACGAGCCCCTTGGTCGACGAGGTCCCGACGTCGAGGCCGACCAGCCTCACGCGCGTCCCGAGGAGGCGAGGTTGCGGCGCGACAGCGAGTCGACGCTGACGGCGGCGAGCAGCACGAGACCCGTGATGATGAACTTCGTGCCGGAGGCCAAGCCGAGCAGGCCCAGGCCGTTGTCGATCGAGGCGATGACGATCGCGCCAAGGACGGCCGCGCGCACGTGCCCGCGGCCGCCGAACAGCGACGTCCCGCCGATCACCGCGGCGGCGATCGAGTAGAGCAGGATCGTGCCGCCGCCCGCGCCGGTGTCGACCGACGTCAGCCGCGACGCGAGCACCACGCCGCCGAGCGTGGCCATCATCGAGCAGATCGCGAAGCACGCGATCCGGACCCGGTCGACGTCGATGCCCGCGCGCCGCGCGGCCTCCGGGTTGCCGCCGACCGCGTAGACGTGGCGGCCGAAGCGGCTGCGCGTCAGCACCCACGACCAGATCACGTACAGCACGGCGAGCACGAGGAAGATGTAGGGGACGCCGCGGTCCTGGTCGACGACGTAGATCACGGCGCCGAGCAGCACGGCCTGCAGGCCGACGCGGAAGCCGATGACCGACACCGGGACGAGCGGGAGCCCGGCCCGCGCGCGGTCGCGCCGGTGCAGGAGCTGCACCGCGAGGTAGCCCGCGACGGCCACCGCCCACAGCGCCCACGACGCGGCGTCGGAGATGAAGCCGTTGGCCAGGTTCACGATCAGCGTGCTCTGGATGACGATCGTGCCCTTGTCGCCGATCAGCAGCAACACCGCGCCGTTCCAGGCGAGTAGGCCGGCGAGCGTGACGACGAACGACGGGATCCCGACCTTCGTGAACAGCAGGCCGTTGAGCGCGCCGATGAGCAGGCCGGCGGCGAGCACCACCACGATCGCGATCCCGCCGGCGAACTCGAAGTGGCCGCCCGGCAGCGTGAGCAGCGCGACGATCGCGCCGCCGACGCCGCTGACGTAGCCAACCGACAGGTCGATCTCCCCGAGGAGCAGCACGAAGACCACGCCCATGGCGATGGTCATGATCCCGGCGGCCTGCACGATCAGGTTGAGGAAGTTGCCCGCCGTCAGGAAGTTGCTGTTCTGCGACTGGAAGACGATGGCGATGATGATCAGCCCGACGACGATCGGCAGCGAGCCGAGGTCGCCGCCGCGGACTCCGGCCCACCAACCCGCGGCGTAGTCGCGCAGCGAGCTGCCCTCGGGGGCCGACGCGCCGTGGGCGGCGGAGGCCGCGGTCGGGTCGGGCGCGGTGTCGATGCTGCTCATGCGGGAACCTCCTGCTGGCCGGGGACCTTCGTCAAGGCGCCGGCGGTGATCGCGGCGACCACCTCGGTCTGGTTGGTGTGGGCGGTGGTGAAGCGGGCGACGGCCTGGCCGAGGCGCAGCACGGTGATCGTGTCGGCGACCTCGAAGACGTCGTGCAGGTTGTGGGAGATCAGGATCACCGCGAGCCCCTGCTCGCCGAGGCGCCGGACGAGGTCGAGGACCTGCCGGGTCTGCGCGACGCCGAGCGCGGCGGTCGGCTCGTCCAGGATCACCAGCTTGGAGTTCCACATCACCGCCTTGGCGACGGCGACCGACTGGCGCTGACCGCCCGAGAGGCCGGCGACGGTCTGACGCACCGAGCGGATCGTCGTGACCGCGAGGGTCGCGAGCGTCTCGCGCGCCTTCTTCTCCATCTCGGTCTCGTTCAGCCCGTGCAGCGGGCCCTTCACGGCCTCGCGGCCCAGGAACATGTTCTGCACCACGTCGAGGTTGTCGGCGAGCGCGAGGTCCTGGTAGACGACCTCGATCCCGAGGTCGGCGGCGTCCTTTGGGCCGTGGACGGACACGGGGGCGCCGGCGAAGCGGATCTCGCCGGCGTCGAACGGATGGATTCCCGCGATGCACTTGATGAGCGTGGACTTGCCGGCGCCGTTGTCGCCGACCAGGGCCACCACCTCGCCGGGGGCGACCGCAAGGTCGACCTCGTACAACGCCTGCACGGCGCCGAAGGACTTCGAGACGCCGCGCAGCTCCAACAAGGACCCGCCCGCCGCGGGGCGGGCGGGCGGGTCCGGGTTGGTCGTCATGATCAGATACCCGCCTTGGTGCAGGCTTCGGCGTACTTGCCCGCGCACAGCTCCTCGCGCTTGACGAAGCCGTCGGCGAGCACGGTGTCCTTGATGTTGTCCTTGGTCACCGCGACCGGCGTCAACAGCGCCGACGGGACCTGGCGCGTGCCGTCGTCGGACTTGCCGTTGACCAGGCCGGCCGGCGGCTGCTGGCCCTTGGAGAGCGCGATGGCGAGCTTGGACGCCGCATCGGCCTCGGCCTTGATCGCCTTGTACACCGTCATGCACTGGTCGCCGGTGAGGATGTTCTGCAGGCCCTGCGTGGTGGCGTCCTGGCCGGTGACCGGGAGCTGCTTGAGCTTGCGGGCCTTCAGTGCCGAGATCACCGAGTTGCCCAGGCCGTCGTTGGCCGCCAGCACGCCGTCGAGCTTGTTGCCGCTCTTCTGGAGCATCTGCTCGAAGATCGTCAGCGCCTGCTGGTTGTCCCAGTCGGGCACGGACTGGTCCGCGACCTTGGTGGCCTTGCCGGCCTTGTACAGCGGATCGAGGACCGAGTTGTAGCCCTGCGCGAACAGGGTGGCGTTGTTGTCGTCGGGCGAGCCGTTGAGCTCGGCGATCCGCGGCTTGGCGACGCCGGAGCTGCTCAGGCAGTCAACGAGGCCCTGACCCTGGAGCTCGCCGACCTTGACGTTGTCGAACGAGACGTAGTAGTCGGCCTTGCCCTTGAGCGTGAGGCGGTCGTAGTCAATGACCTTGACGCCCTTGGCGGCCGCTTGCGTCTCGATCGCAGCGCCGGAGCCGGAGTCGAGGTTGGTCAGCAGGATGATCTTCGCGCCGTTGGTGATGGCCTGCTCGGCCTGCTGCTGCTGGGTCGCCTTGTCGCCCTGGGCGTTCTGGATCTCCACCGGGACGCCGGCCGACTTGAAGGCCTGCTCGAGCAGCGGGCGGTCGGCGGTCTCCCATCGCACCGAGCTCTTGGTGTCCGGCAGCAGGACCGCGACCTTGCCGACCTTGGCGTTGCTCGAGTTGGTGCTGCCCGCGGCGCTGCCCGTGCTGCTGCTGTCGTCGTCGGACGAGCCGCATGCGGCGACGCCGAACGTCATGGCGCTCAGTGCGGCCGCGACGGCGACCATCCGGCTCAATTGATGCTGCATCTGCGTCTCCTCCTGAAGGGGTGCGCGCCCGCTGGACCTGGGCGCCGTCGGGGGTGGACCATCTCGGAGTCCCAGGGGTTAAGTCAAGACTACGGAGAAAAGAATTGCAAGACAGCTGTTGTTAAGAATTGAATTTGACGAAAGACCGCCATGATCTGCTACGAATCCCAACATGACGACCGAAGGCGACGCAATCACCCCACGGCCCGAGCACCGGTTCACGTTCGGGCTGTGGACGGTGGGCAACCCCGGTCGCGACCCGTTCGGCGAGCCGACGCGCGCGCCGGTCGACCCCGTCGCCAGCGTTCACCGCCTGGCCGACATGGGGGCCTGGGGCGTCAGCCTCCACGACGACGACCTCGTCCCCTACGGCACGCCGGCCGACGAGCACGAGCGCATCGTCGGGCGCTTCGACGACGCGCTGCGCGAGCGCTCGATGGGCATCGGCATGGCCACCACCAACCTGTTCACGCACCCCGCGTTCAAGGACGGCGCCTTCACCTCCAACGACCGCGGCGTGCGCCGAGCGGCGATCGGCAAGGCCATGAAGTCGATCGACCTCGCCGCGCGGCTGCGGGCTGAGAACTTCATCTTCTGGGGCGGCCGCGAGGGCACCGAGGTCGGCGCGGCCAAGGACCCGCGCGATGCACTGGAGCGCTACCGCGAGGCCATCGACGTGCTCGCCGACTACGTCGTCGAGCAGGGCTATGACCTGCGCTTCGCGATCGAGCCCAAACCCAACGAGCCGCGCGGCGACCTGTGGCTGCCGACCGTCGGCCACGCGCTGCACTTCATCACCACCTTGAACCGCCCGGACATGGTCGGCGTCAACCCTGAGGTCGCGCACGAGACCATGGCCGGCCTGGCCTTCCACCAAGGTGTAGGCCAAGCGCTGTGGGCCGGCAAGCTGTTCCACATCGACCTCAACGCCCAGCGCATCGGGCGCTACGACCAGGACTTCCGCTTCGGCGCCGAGGACCTCAAGGAGGCGTTCCTGCTGGTGCGGCTGCTCGAGCGCGCCGGCTACGCCGGGCCGCGCCACTTCGACGCCCACGCCTACCGGACCGAGGACGCCGCCGGCGTCTGGGACTTCGCGGCCGGCTGCATGCGCACCTACCTCGCGCTGGCCGAGAAGGCCAAGCACTTCGACGCGCTGCCCGAGGTCCAGGAGGCGCTGGCCGCCGCGTCGGTCGGAGCGCTGGCCGAGCCGTCGGTGCCCGGCGGGACCGGCGAGGCCGGCGCGCTGAAGGCCGAGTCGGCGCGGCTCGACGAGCTCGCGGTCCGGGGCTACGGCAACGAGCGCCTCGACCAGCTGACGGTCGAGGTCCTGATGGGGCTGCGGTAGGCCCATGCGCGCGGCGACGACGACGGCGACGGTGGCGCTGGAGGGCGACGACGTCGCCGTTCGGATCGTCGCCGCCGACCTCCTCGAGGTGCGCTCGTTGCGTCATGAGGGCGAGGAGCTGCTCGTCGCCGCGGCCGAGCTGCCCGCGTCGTCGCGCGTCCACGGCCGCGCCGCCGGGATCACGCTGCTGCACCCGTGGGCCAATCGGCTGGCACGCGACGTGTTCTCGTTCGGCGGCGTGCGCGCGCGGTTGGACGCCGCCAACGGCGCGCTGGGCCGCGACGGCAACGACCTGCCGATCCACGGGCTGTCGGTCGCGCCCGGCGCGTGGCGCTGGGAGGAGGCCGACGCGACGCAGGCCGTCGCTCGCCTCGACTGGCCGGGCAGCGATCCGGCGTTCCCGTTCCCGCACACGCTGCGCGTGGCCTTCGCGCTGCGCGGGGCGCGGCTGGAGATCACCACCACCTTGCTCCCGATCCCGAGCGGCGTGCCGGTTCCCATCGCCTTCGGGTGGCACCCGTACCTGCGGCTTCCCGGGACGCCGCGCGGGAGCTGGCGCCTGGCGATGCCCGCCCGGCGCCACCTGACGCTCGACGGCCTCGGGCTGCCGACCGGCGCCCACCGCGACGAGCCGGCCGACGAGCATCCGCTGACCTCGCGCGCGCTCGACGACGGCTTCGACCAGCTGGCCGACGGCGCCTGGTTCGCGCTGCGCGACGCGCGCCGGCGGATCCGGCTGCGGCTTCTGGACGGCTACCCAGTCGCGCAGGTCTACGCGCCGGCCAGCGCGAACGTCGTCTCGCTGGAGCCGATGACCGCGCCGGTCAACGCGCTCGTCACCGGGCGCGGACTGCGCTGCGTCGGGCCGGGTGAGCGCTTCCGCGCGACGTTCGCGCTGGACGTCCGCGGATATCCTGGGCGCCGATGAAGGACTCCCCGGGGTCGCTCGGATCGCTGCGCCAGCGCAACCGCCTGCGGATCATCGACGTCCTGCGCCAGGCGGGCAGCGCGAGCCGCGTCGACCTCGTGCGCGACACGGGACTGTCGCGAACGACGGTGTCCAAGCTCGTCGCTGAGCTGCAGGCCGAGGGCTTGGTCGTCGAGCGCGGCAACGGCGACGGCCACGCCGAGGACGACGCGACGACCGCCAACGCGGTCGGCCGCCCGCCGGTCGCGCTGACGCTCAACCCGGCCGCGGGCGCCGCCGTCGGCATCGACTTCGGCCACGACCTCGTCCGCGTTGCGGTCGCCGACCTGTCGGGCACGGTGATCGCCGAGGCGCGCGATGACATCGACGTCGACAGCAGGGCCGCGCAGGCGATCGACCTCGCCGCGACGATGGTCGACGACCAGCTCAAGCGGCTGAGCATGGACCTGGGTCGGACCGTAGGCGTAGGGGTCGCGGTCTCCGCACCGATCCTGCGTGAGCTGGGCGACCCCGGAGCCACGAGCATCCTGCCCGGCTGGGGCCCGTTCGCGCCCGGAGGCGAGCTGGAGCGCCGGCTGGGCCGGCCCGTGCTGATGGGCAACGACGCGAACCTCGGCGCGCTGGCCGAGGTCCGCCACGGCGCGGGCCGCGGCGCCCGCAACGTGGTGTACGTGATGCTCAGCGGCGGGATCGGCGCCGGGCTGATCCTCGACGGCGCGCTGTTCCTCGGCCATTCCGGATTGACGGGCGAGCTCGGCCATGTCGCGACCGACCCCGACGGCCGGATCTGCCGCTGCGGCAACCGCGGGTGCCTGGAGACCGTGGCGTCGGCCGCCGCGTTGTTGGAGGCCTTGCGTCCGCTGCACGGACCCGACGTGACGCTGGACGACGCGATCGCCATGGCGCGCGCCGGCGACCCCGGCTGCCGGCGGCTGTTCGCCGACGCCGGGCGGACCGTCGGCCGAGCGGTCGGCGCCATCTGCAACCTCGTCAACCCGGAGTTGGTGATCGTCGGAGGCGAGATGAGCGTCGTCGGCGACGTCCTCGTCGACGCGGTCGGCGAGGGCATCGCCCTGGCGACCATCCCGGCGATCGCGCGCGACGCCGAGGTCGTGCCCGGCAGCCTCGGCGAGCGCGCCGAGGTGCTCGGCGCGATCGGCCTCGTGCTGGCCGAGACCGGCGCGGACGCGATCGCCGCGATGGGTCCTGGCAGCGCCTAGCGGCCCGCGACCAGGTGCTGCGTGCAGCGGAAGTGCGCGAGCGCCCGCGCGTCGGACTCACGCGCGACCGTCACGTCCCACACCTGCGTCATGCGCCCGCCGTGGACCATGATCGCGACCGCGGTGAGCGCGTCCGGCTGGCGGGTCGAGGCCACCATGTTGGCCTTGAGCTCGCCGGTGACGAACGCGCTCGCCGTGTCCGGGAGCGAGGCCAGGCAGCCCCAGCCGGCCAGCGAGTCGGCGAAGGCGACGATCGTCCCGGCGTGCAGGATCCCGCCGGCGGTCTGCATCAGGTCGTCGCGCAGGGGCAGCCGCGCCTCGACGCAGCCGGGCTCCAGCGCGGTGATCTCGATGCCGAGGACGCCGGGCAGGCCCGACTTGTAGAACTCGGTCAGCGCTTCGGGCCACGCGTCCGGTGGCAGCGCGCGCAGGTCGGGGGCGAAGGCGGCGGCGGTGGCGCTCATGCGGCGGCCTCGTCGGCGAAGGCGAAGTGGTCGCCGTGGCGAAGGCCGACGAGCGACCCGAGCCGCTCGCTGAAGGCGATGAAGTCGGACGCGTGGCGCGCGACCGCGGGCCGCGCGATCGCGAGCTCGCCGGCCGCGAACGCGAGGCCGGCGGTGCTGATCAGGACGTCGGTGAGCCGGATCGCGAGCCAGCCGTCGTCGCTGAACGCGGTGGACAGGTCGGGCCGTTGGAAGGCGGCCCGCGACGCGAGCTCGTCGACGACGTCGACGGTGCTGGTCGGGGAGGAGGTGGGGGCCATGCGGTCAGGCTGACACCTGCCGTCTGGCCCAGAGGCCGTGCCTGCCCGTGTACGGGTCGGCGGAGGACCGCCCCAGGGGGTGCGGTCAGCTCGTAAGGGTGCAACGGCCGTGCGAAGGCTGGACGAAAGGCTCACCACGCGCTCGGGCAGCGGGTGTACAGTCGGCCTCTGGTCAGCGAGCGCGTGGAGCTATGTGCGCTAAGGAGGAGGAGACGCGGTGATCGACCTCAAGGTGCCGGAAGGACGGCAGGATGCGGGATGCATCCGTCGCGGCGCCGCCGGCGTGCTCGTCGTCGCCATGGACGAGGCGGGCCTGGCAGAGGCCCTGCCGGTCGCCAACGCGCGGGCGGCGGCGCTCGGCGCGCGGGTCACGGTGGCGGGACCGGCGCGGATGCCGTTCTGGTGGGCGGTGGCGGCCAGCGGCTGGATGATGATGCCGCGGCCGTGGGCCGAGGACTCGCGGTTGCGGGCCGAGGCCGAGCTGCGCGACGCGGTCGCGCGATTGGGCGACGACGGCGAGTGCGGCGTGCTGTGCCGGCACGGCCGGGCCGAGGTCTGGCTCGGCAGGATCCTGGCCCAGGGCCGCTACGAGACCGTGCTGGTCGGCGCGAGCAAGCTCGGCCGGCGCCGGACCCGGAGGCTGCACTCCATCGCCGGCGCCGAGCGGACGTTCGCGCTGCTCACGCCGTTGCCCGCGCCGCAGGACTCAGCGCGCCGCGCCGTGCGCGCTGGATGAGGCCGCCGGTCAGGTAGGCCGCGCCCGCGAGCACGAACGTCGCGGGCGCACCGACGCCGCTGGCGACCGCGCCGGCGGTCGCGGAGCCGAGCGCCATGCCGCCGGTGATCGCCGACGTCTCCAGCGTGAAGGCCTCGGTCAGCGTGCCGGCTGGCGCGACGTCGCCCATCAGGGAGTACAGGACGCCGAAGAGCGGCGCGATGGCCGCGCCGGCGACGGCGAGGCCGAGGCCGAGCAGCGCGACGGTCGGCATCAGCCCGAGCGGGAGCGAGGTGATCCCGCAGATGACGATCAGCCAGAACATCGCGCGCACGGGGTCGCGGTCGGCGGCGTGAGCGCGCGTCCACAGGGCGCCGCCGACGAAGCTGCCGACGCCCCAGAGCGCGAACAGCATGCCGGTCGCGCTCTTCGCGCCGTGATCCTCGGCGGCGGTGACGACGCTCAGCTCGGTCGCGCCGAAGGCGACGCCCATCATCGTCGCGACGATCAGCAGCAGCCGGACGCCGGGGGAGGAGAGCGCGCCGCCGGCGGGGCGCGGCGTGTCGTCGTGATGGCGCCGCGGGCCGCCGAGCCGGCGCGTCTCGGGCAGCAGCGCGAAGACCGCCGAGCTGAGGCCGAGCAGCGCGCCGGTGGTCGCCAGCGCGATCGCGGCGCTGGTCGCCGACGCCATCGAGATCAGCACCAGCGGGCCGGTCATGAACGCGGGCTCCTGCAGCGACGCGTCGAGCGTGACGAGCGCGTTGAAGCCCTCGCGGTCCAGCATCCGGCGCCAGAGGACGCGCACGCACGCGGAGATCGGCGGCTGCACGGCGCCGATCGCGGTGGCGACGACGAGGAAGACGAAGGCCGGCGCGTCGGCGGGGATCAGCGCGAACAGCGCGCAGGCGAGCGTGACGGTCGCGCCGGTGAGCGCGAGCACGGTGGTCTGGCCGGCGCGGTCGATCGCGCGGCCGAGCAGCGGCGAGAACGCGGCCATGCCCAGCGCGCAGACGCCCGAGCAGGCGCCGGCCAAGGCGTAGGAGTGGTCGAGGTGGCGGATCTGGAGGACCAGGAGGAGCCCCAGCGCGGACGGCGGGACGCGCGCGAGCAGCGCGAGGGCGAGCGTCCGCGGCACCCCTGGGGCGCGCACGGCGGTGGCGGGCGACATCCGGGCTAGCCAGGCGTGACGAGCGCTGCCGTCAGGCGTCCGAGTCGCTTGGCCACGGCCGCGCGATCGAACGGCCCGGAGGCGACGAGCTGATGGGAGATGATGCCGTCGATCGCCGCGCCGAGCAGCTCGGCGTCATCGCGGCCGCCGGGCGCTCCGACGTTGCGCAGCACCGCGGCGAGGACGTCGGCGTACGCGTCGACCCACTGGTGCGCGACGGGCCGCAGCTCCGGCCGCCGCAGCGCCTCGAGCCACAGCGCGCAGTCGACGACCGCGTTCGCGCGTCGGGTCGTGCACGCGTCCTCGATGAAGCGGGTGAGGTGCGTCGCGAGCGTCTTGCGCGTCCATCGCTCTGACGCCGTGCGCAGCGTCTCGACATGCTCGAGATCCCGATCGGCCGCATGCTGCAACGCCGCCCGCACCATGTCCTCCTTGGAGGCGAACCAGTAGGTGGTCGCGGCCAGCGGGAGGCCGGCCTCGGCGGCGACGAGTCGATGGGTCAGGCCGTCGGGACCGACGCGGGCGATCACGGCGAGGGCGGCCTCCGTGATCGCGGCCCGGCGGGCCGCGCCGCGAGGCGCGGGGGCGGGGTTGGTGGGGGGCGCCGACGGCATCGGTACGAATGTGCCGAAAACGGTACGGATGTACCGGACGGGACGGCGGTGGCGCGGGCGTTGGTTGGTCACCAGTGCGGGGCGCTGGTGGTGCTGCGCGGCGTGGTCCGTCCCTCATCAAGGGCGTGAAGGCGTTCGGGCGGCGCGACCGCTGTCGGTGTGGCTCGTCTCTGGTGGTGCTCCGGGGCGGGTGGTTCGGGGCCGGAGGGTCGCACCGAATCGGTGCCGAATCCTGGTCCGTGTCGTTTGGTGGCCCTATGCGGGACACCAGACGACACAGACCCTGGTGACCAACCAACGCCAGCGCTATCCGTCTCACATCCGAGACGAAACCGACCCGCCCGCCCGCGCCCCTCCAACTACGCTCCGCCCGATGAGCGTCGAGTTGACCGGCACCCACCTGCAGCCCGAAGACGTCGTCGCCGTCGCCCGCGCCGACCGCGCCGTCGAGCTCTCCGACCAGGCCCGCGACGCCATGGCCGCCAGCGCCCAGGTCGTCGCCGACCTCCTCGACGCGCCCGAGCCCGCCTACGGCGTCTCGACCGGGTTCGGCTCGCTCGCCAACGTCGTCATCCCGGCCGCCCGCCGCGAGGAGCTGCAGCGGGCGCTCGTCCGCTCGCATGCCGCCGGGATGGGCGATCCGGTCGAGCGTGAGGTCGTGCGCGCGATGATGCTGCTGCGCGCCCGGACGCTGTCGATGGGGCGCAGCGGCCCGCGGCCCGTCGTCGCCGAGACGATCCTCGCGCTCCTCAACGCCGGGATCACGCCGGTCGTTCGCGAGCATGGCTCGCTCGGCGCCTCCGGCGACCTCGCGCCGCTGGCGCACTGCGCGCTGGCGCTGCTCGGCGAGGGTGAGGTGACCGACAACACCAACATCACCCGGCCGGCCGCCGAGGCACTCCTCGACGCCGGCATCGCGCCGCTGACGCTCGTCGCCAAGGAGGGCCTGGCCCTCATCAACGGCACCGACGGCATGTTGGGGATGTTGATCCTCGCGCTCGCCGACCTCGACAACCTGCTCAAGGTCGCCGACATCACGACCGCGATGGCGGTCGAGGGCCTGCTCGGGACCGATCGCGTCTTCGCCGCCGACCTCGTGGGCCTGCGCCCGCAGCCCGGGCAGGCCGTCAGCGCGAGCAACCTGCGCCAGCTGCTCCACGCGTCCCCGATCGTCGCGTCGCACCGCTACGACGACGACCGCGTCCAGGACGCCTACTCGCTGCGCTGCGCGCCGATGGTCGCGGGTGCCGCGCGCGACACCGTCGAGCACGCCCGCCGCGTCGCCGGCGCCGAGCTGCGCTCCGCGATCGACAACCCCATGGTGCTGCCCGACGGCCGCGTCGAGTCGTGCGGCAACTTCCACGGCGCGCCCGTCGGCTTCGCCTGCGACTTCCTGGCCATCGCCGCCGCCGAGGTCGGCGCGATCGCCGAGCGCCGCACCGACCGCATGCTCGACCCCGCCCGCTCGCACGGCCTCCCGCCGTTCCTCACCGAGGACGCCGGCGTCAACTCGGGGTACATGATCGCCCAGTACACGCAGGCCGCGATGGTCGCCGAGAACCGCCGGCTCGCCGCGCCCGCCTCGGTCGACTCGCTGCCGACCAGCGCGATGCAGGAGGACCACGTCTCGATGGGCTGGGGCGCCGCCCGCAAGCTGCGCGCGTCGGTCGCCAACCTCGCGCGCATCCTGGCAATCGAGCTGGCGACCGCCGGCCACGCGATCGACCTGCGCCGTCCCCTCGCGCCGGCCGCCGGCACCGCCGCGGCCGTGGACCACCTCCGCCGGCACGTCGCCCGCCCCGGCGCCGACCGCTTCCTCTCGCCCGATCTGCGCGCCGCGGAGGCGATCGTGCGCGACGGCTCGCTCGTCGCGGCCGTGCAAGCCGTCATCGGTCCGCTTTCCTGAGCGAGCCAGCGCCACCCCGGCCGTACGGGGAACCCCACTCGCTGCGCCGTTCGCTGAGGTCTACCGTCGGACGGTGCACCTCATGGCCACCCCTGCAGACGCGGCCAACGCCGCCCATCCCATCGTCGGGCGGCGGGCGCAGCTGTCCGCGGTCGCCGACGCGCTCGCCCAGCTGGACCGCCGCTCCTCGCCGATCCTCGCGCTCTCCGGCGAACCCGGCATCGGCAAGACGCGCCTGACCGAGGAGCTGTGCGACCGCGCCGACGCGCGCGGCCACCTCGTCCTCTCCGGCCGCGCCGCCGAGCTCGAGCAGGACCTTCCGTTCGCGGTCGCCGTCGACGCGCTCGGCGACTACGCCGCCTCGCTGGGCGTCGACCGCCTCCAGCGTCTCGTCGGCGCCCAGGCCGCGGAGCTCGCGCCGATCGTCCCGGGCCTCGACGGCCTCGGCGACGCCACCGCCGGCAGGCTCCAGGACGAGCGCTTCCAGACCCATCGCGCGGTCCGCGCGCTGCTGGAGGCGCTCGGCGCCAAGCAGCGCGTCGTGCTCGCCCTCGACGACCTGCACTGGGCCGACGCCGCGTCGCTGGAGCTGGTCGCGCACCTGCTGCGCCGCCCGCCGCGCCGCGGCGTCCTGCTCGTCCTCGCGTTCCGCCCCTCGCCCGCGCGCGCCACGCTGGTCGACGCGCTCGCCGCTGCGGTCCGCGAGCGCGCCGTCGTCGAGCTGCCGCTCGAGCCGCTGACCCTCGCCGACGCCGAAGCGCTGCTGCCCGCCGACGTCCCGGCCGCGCGCCGCGACGCGATCTTCGCCCAGTCGGGCGGCAACCCGTTCTACCTCCAGGAGCTGGCGCGGGCCGCGACCCCGTCGGCCGACGACGACGTCCCGCGCGGCGTCGCCCACGCGTTGGAGCAGGAGGTCCGCGCGCTGCCCGAGGACGCCGCGCGCCTGGTCCGCGCCGGCGCCGTCGTGGGCGACCCCATGTCCTTGGACGCCGCGGTCGCCGCCGCGCAGCTGGACACCGCCGACGCGCTCGACGCGCTCGACGTCCTGCTCGACGCCGCGCTGCTCGCGCCCACCGACGTCCCGCGCCGCTACCGCTTCCGCCACCCGCTCGTGCGCCGCGCGATCTACGACACGACGCCGGAGGGCTGGCGCCTGGGCGCGCACGCTCGCGTCGCGCAGGCCCTGGAGCGCGAGGGCGGCTCGATCACCGCGCGCGCCCACCACCTCGAGCGCGCCGCCCAGCCCGGCGACGCCGCCGCGATCGGCGTCCTGATCGCCGCCGGCAGCGGTGCCGCCGCGCGCGCCCCCGCGGCCGCCGCGGGCTGGTACGCCGCGGCGCTGCGCCTCCTGCCGCAGGACCCGGAGAGCGCCGGCCAGCGCCTCGGCCTGCTGGTCATGCTCGCCCAGTGCCAGGCGGCGATCGGCCAGCTCGTCCCGGCGCTCGACTCGCTGGACCAGGCGCTCCAGCTCGCCGGTGACGACGACGTGCTCGCGCCCTTGCGCGCCCGCCTGGTCGCCGGCTGCGCGATGTGCGAGAACCTGCTCGGCCGCCACGAGGCCGCGCACGGCCGCCTCGTCGCCGCCCTCGACCACGTCGCCGACCCGTCGTCGATCGCCGCCGCCGACCTCCAGGTCGAGCTCGCCGCCGATGCGCTGTACGACGGCGACTTCACGGCGATGAGGACCTGGGCGCAGCGCGGCCACGCGACCGCGACCGCACTCGAGGACCCCGCGCTCCAGCTCGTCGCCGAGGCGCTGGCGACCTACGCGCAGCTCGGCCTGGGCGCCATCCCGGAGGCCCACGCCACGGCGGACAAGGCCGCCGAGCGCCTGGACGGGATGGCCGACGACGCCCTCGGCGGGCGCCTCGACGGCCCGTACTACCTGGGGTTCGCGGAGTACTTCGCCGAGCGCTACGACGCCGCGATCCGCCACTTCCGGCGCGGCATCGCGCTCTCGCGCGCCGCCGGCCAGGGCCAGTTCGCGACCCCCATGTCCATCGGGTTGGCGCACGCCTACGAGGTCACCGGCCGCCTGCGCGCCGCGCTCGAGCAGGCCGACGGCGCCGTCGAGGCCGGGCGCCTGTCGGGCAACCGCCAGATCCTGTGCTGGGCGCTGACCGCCGAGGCGTGGATCGCCGCGATCGCCGGCGAGCTGCCGCGCGCGCGGGCCGCGGGCGCCGAGGCGCTCGAGCTGCTCGCCCACCTGGACGAGAGCGTGCTCTCGCAGGGCACGCGCGTGCACGTCGCCGCAGCGTGGCTGGAGGCCGGCGAGCCGGAGCGCTGCCTGGAGGCGATGGCCGACGCCGGCGGGCCGGGCTTCGCCCACGTCGAGCCCGGCCGGCGGGCGTGGCTGTACGCGATCCTCGCGCGCGCCGAGCTCGACCTCGGCCACCACACCGTCGCCCGCGACTGGGTGCAGCGCGGCGAGGAGCTCCAGGCGCAGCTCGGCGACCTCGGCCACGTCGAGGCCGCCGTCGCCCACGCGCACGCGCTCCTGGACCTCGCGACCGGCGACGCCGCGGGCGCGCTCGCGCACGCCGAACGCGCCGTCGACCGTGCGACCCAGGCCGGCGCCGCCGTCCAGGCCGCACGCGCCCGCACCGTCGCCGGGCGCGCCGCCGCCCAGCTCGGCCACGCCAGCTCCGCGGTCTCCTGGCTCGAGCGCGCGGAGGCGGACCTCGCCGCGATCGGCGCCACCCGCCTGCGCGACGAGGCCGCGCGCGAGCTGCGCCGCCTGGGCCGCCGCGTCGGCGCGCGCCGGCGCCGCGCATCCGGCGCCGAGGGCCTGGCCAGCCTCTCCGGCCGCGAGCGCGAGATCGCCGAGCTCGTCGCCGACGGCCGCACCAACCGCGAGATCGCCGCCGAGCTGTTCCTGAGCGAGAAGACCATCGAGAGCCACCTGACCAAGGTGTTCGCCAAGCTCGGCGTGTCCGGGCGGGTGGCCGTCGCCGGAGCGGTGGGACGTGAGCGCGACCCTGGGGACTGATCGACGAAGTGCAGGGGGTTCCCTGATGTTCGGGGGGTCGCCCGGTCGCCAGTCTGCAGGGCGTGCCAACCTTCCTCCTGTCCCACCACCACACGCCGGCCGAGTGCGGCCGGACGTTCGCGGCCTGGCGCGGCTTCGCCAGCCCGCTGCGCCACTCGGAGGCCCTGTCGACCTGCCCGCTGGGCGGTCACGGCCTCTGGTGGTTCGTCGAGGCGCCGGACCAGCAGTCGGCCCTCGGGCAGCTCCCCGAGTACCTCAGCCACCAGACCGAGGTCATCCGTGTCTCTCGTGTGCCCATCCCCTGAGGTCGCGGTCCCCATGCCGCGCACGGCCGCGGTGACGACGGCCGCTGGCGGGGGCGGTCGCGCGCCGCGTCCCGGGACGGCCTACGACGGCCGCATCCGGCCGGTCACGCGCTGGGCCGTCGGCGGCCTGCTCTTCCTGGCGGTCCTCAACGCCGTGTTCTTGTACGGGTTGCCCGAGCTGGCGGAGACCGACTACGCCTGGCCGATCCAGCCCTACCCGTCGGCGGCCTTCCTCGGCGCCGGCTACCTCGCGGGCGTCGTCGCGACCGGGCTGGTCGTCTTCGCCGCGCGGCGCTGGCGCTCGATCCAGCCGCTGGCCGTCGCGCTCTTCGTGTTGTCCATCGGGTTGATGGCGGCGACGCTGCTGCACAGCGACAAGTTCAAGTGGGACTACGCGCCGACGTGGGGCTGGACCGTCGTCTACGCGTGCGCGCCGTTCGGCGTCCTGCTGCTCAGCGCCCGCCAGCGGGCGATCACGCTGCGGCCCGTCCTCGCCGACCCGCGCCTCGACCTCCTGCGCCGCGCGTCGCTGGTCGCCGGCCTGGCGCTCGCCGCCTACGCCGTCGCGCTGTTCGCGTTCCCGACCGCGCTCGGCGACGACTGGCCCTGGCCGCTCACGCCGCTGCTGGCGCAGGCGACCGCGTCCTGGCTGGCGATGATCGCCGCGTCCCTGCTGTGGTCCGCGTACGACCTGCGCCGGACCGCCGAAGCCTTGATTCCGTACGCCACGCTCGGGGCCTGGTGCCTCGCGCTGCTGGCGGTCCCCGCGCTGCACGCCGATGCGCTGACCCGCACCGGCGCGCCGCTGCTGCTGTACCTCGGCGCGCTGCTCGCCCTGCTCGGCCTCGCCGTGCTGGGCGTCACGAGAACGCGCGCCGGGCGCCTCTCCCTCTAATCCACCTCCTCAAAGGAGCTGTTCCCATGCGCTCGCGCATCATGCGACGCGGTGCCGTGCTGTCGGCTGCCGCGGCCGCGACCCTCGGCCTGGCTGCCACCAGTGCCTCCGCCGCCCTGCCCGGTCTTCCGCCGGGAGGACAGGTCAACGAATCCGGTGACGCCGGCGCGTCCGACCTCGTCGGCGGCTCGCTCGCCGCGGGCGGCGTCCGCGTCCCATGGGCGACCTTCGAGCAGAAGGACGCCGGCGCCGAGCAGCAGATCTTCGTCCGTGCCTTCAAGGGCGGCCAGTGGATCACGCAGGGCTCGCCCGCCTCGCTGAACCTCGACCCGCACCAGGAGGCCGAGGCGCCGTCGATCGACTTCGCCGGCGCCGACCGCACCGTGCCGTGGGTCTCCTGGTACGAGCCCAGTCCGCTGCTGGGTAGCGACGCCACCAACATCTTCGCGTCGCGATTCGATGCCCCCAACAAGAAGTGGATCCCCGAAGGCCAGGATCGCGCGCCGACCAGCAAGGTCCCGTCCTTGAACATCCACGTCGACCGTGATGCCGAGAACCCGGCCGTCGCGGGCGGCGCGACGGTCGCCGGCAACGCGCCGGTGCCGTGGGTGGCCTGGCAGGAGCGCGACGGTGGTGCCGACAACGACAGCTCGCCGAACCAGATCTTCGTCTCGCGCGCCATCAAGCAGGCCGACTGCTCGGCCAACAAGCCCGGCGGCGGCACCAGCGTCAGCGCGTTCTGCTGGCAGCAGACGGGCATCGAGCGCACGACCAAGGGCGCCGCGACCTCGACCGGCGCGACCGACCCGACGTTGAACATCGACCCGACGCGCGACGGCATCGAGCCGGACGTCGCGTTCACCGGCCCGGGCGACACCGTGCCGTGGATCGTCTGGTACGAGGAGAACGACTCCAAGATCGGGCTGCGCAACACCGAGCAGGTCTTCGCGGCCAAGGCCGTCGCGGAGCCCACCGCGGACGGCGGCTTCAAGTACGTGGCCGTCGGTCGTGGCACGCAGGGCAAGGTGAACGTGTTGAACACGAGCGGCACGCACGGCTTCGGCGCGTGCGCGGTCGACCAGCCCTCCGAGGACGCGTGCTCGCTGAACGCCGCGCCCGACCGTGACGCCGAGGACCCGCGGGTCGCGGCCGGCACGCTGACGCCCGGCGGCATCACCGCGCCGTGGGTCGCGTGGTCCGAGACGCTGCCCAACGGCAACCACGGGATCTTCGTCTCGCGCCTGGTCGGCGGCGATCACTTCGAGTTGGCCAACAACGGCAACCCGGTCTCCGCGCCGACGCTCGACGCGTCCCGTCCGGACATCACGTTCTCGGGCAACACGCCCTACGTCCAGTGGCACAGCACGATCGGCGGCAAGCTCAAGACGGTCGTCGGGCACTTCGAGGGCCTGACGACGTTCAAGGTCGACGGCGCGGTGGACCCGGCCGACGCCGACGTGCGCTCGCCGATCTCGTCGAGCAACACGGCCGACCCGTTCACCGCCGACGGCGCCAACGCGCCGGGCGCGGCGGCCGGCACGCCGTTCTTCCTGCACACGACCGAGGGCTCGCCGCAGCGGCTGCTGGCCCACGGCTACGCGCCGACCGACGTGACGACAGGTGACGCGTCCAACGTCACGCTGAGCACGGCGCACGTGACCGGCTCGGTCAACCCCGCGGGTGCGGCCGTCAAGGCGCACTTCGACTACGGCCAGACGCCGCTGTACGGCAGCCGGACCGCCGACCAGAAGATCGGCGCGGCCACGACGCCGCAGGTGTTCGCGGCCGACCTCGGGGCGCTGCCGGAGTACAACGTCATCCACTACCGCTCGGTCGTCGACAGCGACTTCGGGACGTTCTACGGGCCCGACCGGACCTTCGTGACGGGCGTCCGCGCCCCCGGCCCGGTCTACAACCCCGGCAACGGCCACAAGCCGCCCAAGCACCACAAGCGCCACTGGCCGCGGATCAACAACAAGGTGTTGAAGCTCCGCTCCGACGGCACGGTCGTCGTCTCGATGACCTGCCCGGCGTCGCACGGCAAGGTCTGCAAGGGCACGCTGAAGATCTCCTACAACAAGCATGTGGTCGGTCGCAAGGCGTTCTCGTTCAAGGCGAACAAGACCAAGGCGATCGTCGTCAAGCTCACGGGCAAGGACAAGCCCAAGCTGGCGCGCACCACCCGGCGCGTGCACAGCACCAAGGTCAAGGTGACCGCGGGGACCAGCAGCACGACGCTGCGCCTCGTCCGCGCCTAGCGCTCACGGGGGAAGTCGCTCGAGGGCCGCGCCAGGATGGCGCGGCCCTCGGTCGTTCGGTGGCCGCCCGGAGCGGCCTTGGCAGGCCCGTCGTCTTCGCCGCGATCGGCCGCAGCTCGCCTCCGGCCGAACGCCACCGATCGTCACTGCCTCCGCCGACGCTGCCGCCCCCGGTCCTCCGCGACGCACGACCAACCTGTAGGAGTCGTAGGCACATGACGCGTTGTTGGTGTTGTTGCTCGTCGCCGCGGCGTTCTTCACGCAGAAGGCGATCGGGAGCGGGCAGACCAAGCCCCTGCTGCTCGCCGGCGCGATCGTCGGCCTGGCGTTCATGACCAAGATGCTGCAAGCCCGTCGTCACGATCGGCGGCTTCAGCGGCAGCGACAACGCCCCGACGGCCTCCCAGCTGGCGGCCATGGTCACGCGCGGCGAGTTGAAGTACGTGTCGGTCGGCGCGGGTGGCAGCGGCGGCGGCCCGGGCGGGGGCGGCGGCTCGTCGGCCCTCACCGCCTGGGTCCAGGCCCACGGCAAGGCCGTGACCACGGTCTCGACGACCTCGGGCACGCTCTACGCGGTCTCGGCCTAGAACCGATGGCGGCGGGGGCGTGCGACGATCCGACGATGTCGAGCACGCCCTCGCCCGCCGCGCCCGTCCGCGGCAGCTGCCTCTGTGGCGGCGTCCGCTACGCGGTCACCGGCCCGTTCCTGCGGGCCAACTTCTGCCACTGCTCGCGCTGTCGCAAGCACACCGGGGCGGCCGCCTCGACCCAGGGCCGCGCGGCGATCGAGGACTTCACCCTGCTCGCCGGCGCCGACCTGCTCCGGACCTACACGCCCGACCAAGGCATGGTGAAGGTCTTCTGCACCGCTTGCGGCTCGAGCCTGTTCGGCGGCTCGTGGCCCGACGGCCCCGAGGTCTCGATCCGCCTCGGGACCCTCGACGACGACCCCGGCATCCGGCCGTCGTTCCACAACTTCGTCGCCGACGCGCCGGCCTGGCTGCCGGTCGCCGACGACGACGGGCTCGAGCGCTACGCGGCGATCAAGCCGGCGCGCCCGCGCCCTTGAGCTGGCCGGCGAGCCCTTCGGACGTCATGACCTCCGAGAACATGGGGTAGTCGAAGGTGATCGCGTTGTCGTGCTCCTCGGGCGACGTCGCCGCGACGCAGTCCGACAGCGTGATCACGTTGTAGCCCTTCTCGTAGCCCGTCCGCATCGTGGACTCGACGCAGCAGTTGGTCAGGAAGCCGCTGAGCGCGATCGTCTCGATGCCGCGGGCGCGCAGGATGAAGTCCAGGTTGGTCGTCGCGAACGTGTCCAGCCCGCGCTTGCCCTCGACGACGATGTCGCCCTCGGCCGGCGCCAGCGCGTCGACGATCTCCGCGCCCCACTCGCCCTTGACGAACGCGGTCGAGTCGACCACGCCCTTGAGGATCCCGTAGGGGTGCGCCGAGATCTCGTTGTAGCCGGGCGCGAACGTGATCGGCGCGTGCACGATCGTCGCGCCCGCAGCCCGCGCCGCCTCGACCAGCCGGCGCGTGTTGTCGAGCATCCCGGTGCTCTCCATCACGGTCTGGACCGCGCCGTGGAGCGCGCCCCCTTCGGAGGTGAAGTCGTTCTGGTACTCGATCAGGACGACGGCGGTGCGCTGCGGATCGATGGCCATCGGCCGAGGCTACCGCTCCGCGGCGGGCGGTCATAGCCGCCGGCGCGCCTAGCCGGCGGGGACCAGCGGCGCGCCCAGCGGCGGCGTCCGCCGCAGGCGCAAGGACACCAACAACGCGACCGCCAGCATCACGCCCGCGATCGCCAGGACGCCGTTCCAATGGTCCATCGTCCAGGCGGTCCCGGCCAGCGGACCGGCGATCGACGACCCCGCGTAGTAGGCCAACAGGTAGAGCGCCGAGGCCTGGCCGGCGGCGCCGGCGGCGCGGCGGCCGACCCAGGACGACGCGACCGAGTGGCCGGCGAAGAAGCCGGCGGTGAGGGTCGCGATCCCGACGACGATCAGCGGGAGGCTGGCGGTCGCGGTGAGCGCCAGGCCGCCGCCGGTGAGCAGCACGCCGAGCGGCAGGACCGTGCGGCGCCCGACGCGATCGGCGAGCCGGCCCGCGTGCGCCGAGCTGGCCGAGCCGATCGGGTAGACGAGGAAGACGAGCGCCAGCGCGGCGGGGCTGAGGTCGAACGGCTCGGCGGCGAGGCGGAAGCCGAGGCCGTTGTAGACCGCGACGAACGTCCCCATCAACAACGCGCCCATGGCGTTGAGCCGCAGCAGCCCCGGGTCGGCGAGCGGCGCCCGCAGGCGACCGAGCGCCTCGCGGGTCGACGTCACGCGCCGGGGGCGGAAGTTGCGCGACGCCGGCAGGAGCCGCAGCACGACGATCGCGCACACGACGCCCAGCGCGCCGACGCCCGCGACCGCCGCGCGCCAGCCGCCGACGTCGGCCAACCCGCCGGCGAGCAGCCGGCCGACCATGCCGCCGATCGCGTTGCCGCCGATGTACAGGCCGACGGCGCCGCCGAGCGCCCGCGGGTGGACCTCCTCGGCCAGATACGCCATCGCGACCGCGGGGAGGCCGGCGAGCGCCAGGCCCTCCAGCCCGCGCACGGCGAGCAGGGCGGCGAAGGTGGGCGCGAGCGCGCTGGTCAGGCCGAGCGCGGAGGACAGCACGAGCGACAGGCCCATGACGCGCGTCCGGCCGATCGCGTCCGACAGCCACGCGGCGGGCAGCAGGCCGATCCCGACGCTGGCGGTCGTCACGGCGAGCGACAGCGCGCTGATGCCGGGGGAGACGTCGAAGTCGCGGCTCAAGACGGGGAGGAGCGCCTGCGTGCTGTAGAGGAGGGCGAAGGTGCCGAGGCCCGCCGCGAAGAGGGCGGCGGCGAGGCGGCGGAAGCCGGGATCTCCGGAGACGTAGCCGGGGTGGTGGTCCATGCACCCCCATTGTCGGCCTCGCCGCCTCATCTCTCCAATGCATCTTTGCGCCCTGATCGATGCGTTGGCATCATGAGTCGGAGATGAACGTCGACGAGCTCCGCTGGTTCGCCGCGCTGGCCGAGCGCCAGCACATGACGGCGGTCGCGCGCGACCTGCACATCAGCCAGCCCGCGCTGTCGCGCGCGATCGGCCGGCTGGAGGCCCAGGTCGGCGTCCCGCTCTTCGACCGCCGCGGGCGCGTCCTGGCGCTCAACCACCACGGCCGCCGCTACCTCGCGCACGTGCGCCGCGCGCTGGAGGAGCTGGACGCGGGCGCGGCGGCCGTCGCCGACGTCGCCGACGCCGAGCACGGCGAGCTGCGCCTCTGGTTCCTCCACACGCTGGGCAGCTGGCTGGTGCCGGCGCTGGTCGGCGCCTACCGCGAGGAGCATCCCGCCGTCCGGTTCCGGCTCGCGCAGCGCGGCACCGCGGCGCTGCTGGCGGGCTTCGACGAGGGCGAGGCCGACCTGGTGCTGATGGGCCCGCGGCCGGCGCGCCGGCGCCTGGCGTGGCACCGGCTGGTCACCGAGCCGCTGCTGCTCGCGGTTCCGCCGCGTCACCGACTGGCGGGACGGCGGTCGGTCCGCCTCGAGGAGGTCGCCGACGAGCCGTTCGTCGGGCTGCAGCCCGGCAACGCCCTGCGCGCGCTCACCGACGACCTGTGCCGGCGCGCGGGCTTCGAGCCGAAGATCGCGTTCGAGGGCGACGAGGTCGCGACGCTGCGCGGGCTGGTCGCGGCGGGTCTGGGCGTCGCGCTCGTCTCGCCGCAGCGGGTCGCGGCCGAGGAGGTCACCACCGCGACGCCACATCTGCGCGTCCGCGACGCGGATGCGGAGCGAGCGCTCGGGATGGTGTGGGATCCGGAGCGTTTGGAAACGCCGGTGGTGTCCGCGTTCCGGACGTTCGTGATCGAGGATGGGCGACGCCTATGCAACGAGGCGATGCACCAGAAGCCGGCCTGATCATCGGGCGGGGATCGGTGGCGCTCGCGCGCGCGCGAGCCTACGATCGCCTGTGGTCATGCTGGCGATCGACGACGTGGACTTGGCGGACCTCGCGCTCGCGCTCGAGGACCACTCCGACGAGCACACCTGGTGGCTCGACGCGCACAGCGGGGAGGTTCGGCCGCACTTCGGCGGCGGCGGCGAGCCGGACGCCAACGCAGACGGGACGGTCGCGATCGACCCGCTGCCGGTCGCCGTTGGCTACGGCGACATGGAGGACTTCGTCGCCTACGTCCGCGACGTCCAGGCGCGCGACCTCCTGGAGCGCGCGATCGTCGGGCGCGGCGCGTTCCGGCGCTTCAAGGACGCGCTCGGCCAGTTCCCGGAGCTGCGCCGCGCGTGGTTCGCCTTCCACGACGCGCGTGGCGAGCGCCGGGCGATCGAGTGGCTGGTCGAGCACGAGCTCGTCGGCGCGCCCGGCGCCGAGCAGGCGCTGGCCGACCGCGCCGACCCCGAGGCGGGCGACCTGCCGGGGCTGCTGGACGCCCACGGGCTCGCGCGGCGCGTCGCGCTCGACCTGCGGCGCGTGTACCGCCGGCGGCTGCGCGCCGTCCTGCTGGTCGGCGCGTGGGCGCGCGGCGAGGCGCATCCGGAGGCGGCCGTCGAGTTGGTGGTCGTCCTCGACGGCTTCGGCGACCGCTGGGCCGAGAAGCGCCGGATGGAGCGGACGCTGTGGCGCCACTCCGTGCGCAACGGCGCCGTGGTGACGGCGCTGCCCGTGTTGTTGGAGGAGATCCCGGTGCTGGTCCGCGGGGCGCTCGACGAGGGCGTCCGCGCGGTGGAGGGCCGCGCTCCGACGATCCACGACGCGCCCGACCCGGCGATCGCCCGGCGGCTCGAGCTGGCCCGCCGCGAGCTCGACGCCGCCCGCGTCCTGATCGACGCGCAGCTGTGCGCCGGCGCGCTGTCGCACGCCTACCGCGGCGCGCTGCTGGCGGCCGACGCCGCCCTCGTCGCCACCGGCGAGCACGCCGCCACGCCGTCCGGGACCGTCGCCGCCTTCGGCCAGCGCCTCGTCGTCGAGGACGGCGTCGCGCCCGAGCACGCTCGCGCCCTGCGCCGCCTCTACGAGGACCGCCACGCGGTCGACCACGCCCTGGTCGACGCGCCGCCCGTCGAGGCCCGCGAGGCGATCGCGGCCGCTGACGCGATCCTCGCCGCCTGCGCGCAGTGGCTCGCGACGCCGCGCGGCACCGCGGCGGCCGCGCCAGTCGCGCCCGTCCAGTCCGCCTGACCCGCCGGCGCGCCGAGCCGCGCGGCCCGACGCGCCGGGCGGTCAGGCCTCCCGCGTGAGCTGGCGCAGCGTCGCGTCCAGCGTCGCCTCGCGCTGCACGATCCCGCGGGCCGCGCTGCGGAACGCCGCGGCGTCGCCGGCGCGGGCCGTCGTCGCGAGGCGGTGGTAGGCGCGCTGCACGGAGGCCAGCGCCGGGTCCAGCGCGCGGGCCGGGGCCGCGGCCGCGAGCGCGGCGGTCGGGGGCAGCGCCCGCCGCGCGTCGCGATACACCGCCGCCAGCCGTGCGGCGGCCGCCGCCTGCGCCCGGGTATGTCGGGCGGCGCGCAGGTCTTCGCGGGCGGTGGCGCGGTCGCGGTCCAGGCGGTCGATCGCCCGGTCGACCGCGCTCAGGAGCGCGGCGCGCTCGCTCGCGTTCGGATCGGCGACCGACGCGGCCGCCGGACCCAACGGCGCCGGCGCGACCACCGCCGGCCGCGGGTCGCTCGTGGCGGTCGCGTAGCCCGCGGTCGTGGCCAGCAGCAGCACCGCGGCGACGCCCACGCCGGACGGCACCGGCCAGCGCACCTTGCGCCGGGTCCGGTGCCGTCGAGGCGGGCTCGTCGCCCGCGGCGAGGCGGTGGCGGGCGGCGAGGTCGCCGCGGTGGCGCGCGGCGAGGTCTTCGGGGTCTTGACGGGCGGGGCGGCGAGCACCGGGATCGGCACGCGCCGGCGTCCCAGCGAGCGCTGCACCGCGCGCAGCAGGCCCGCCGCCGACTGCTGGCGATGCTCGGGCCGCTTGTTCAGCGCGCTCTGCAGCACGTCGTCGAGCTCGGGCGGCAGGCCGGTCGCCTCCGCCACGCGTGGCGGAGGCTCGCGGCGGTGCGCGTCGAGGACGAGCAGCGGCCGGTCGTAGGGGAACGGCGGCGCGCCGGTCAGGCACTCGACCAGGACGCAGGCCAAGGCGTACACGTTGCCCGCCGTCGTCAGCGGCGCGCCGCCGGCGACCTCGGGGGCGACGTAGTCCGCGACGTCGACGATCGCCTCGGCGCCGTGCGTCGGGAACCCGTAGTCGTACAACAGCGGTTGCGTCGGCTTGCGCGGCGTGAGCGCGATCCGCCCCGGGGTGAGGTGCGCGGCGGGGAGGCCCAACGCCGCGAGCGTGTCCAGCGCACCGGCGACGAGGCTCAGGATCCGGACGGCCTCGTCGCGCTCCATCGGCCCTTCGGCGAGGCGGTCGGCGAGCGTCGTGCCCGCCGCGATCCGCGGCCGCGCGACGTACAGCCGGTCGCCGTCGCGCCCCGCGGCGATCGGGAGCGACAGCGCGAGGTCGCCCGGCTTGCGCGGCGCGGCCCGCAGCGCGTCGAGCCGCTCGATCCGGGCGACGGCCGCCGCGTCGCGCGCGACCGCGGGGCTCGACACGTGCAGCTGCACCTTGCGTCCCTCCTTCGACGCCTCGGCGACGGTCCAGCCGTCGCGCTCGGCGACGACCCGCGCGACGGCGAAGCCGTCCACGACCGCGTTGTCCATGTCCTTGCTGATGTCCATCGCGATCAACCGCCGTCGTCGAAGAAGGTGATGGTCTGGGCCGCCGGCTTGCTCGCCGGCGTGCTCGTCTTGGGCGCGGCCTTCGGCTGCGGGGCCGGGTTGGACACCGGTGTGCTGCGCACGGGCTGGCGCACCGCGACCGGCCGGCTGGTCCGGACCGGGGCGCTGCGCGCGGGCGCCGACACGCGGACGGTCCTCGGCGTTGCGGCGACCGACCGCGCGGCCGGCGCGCTCGCCGCGCGCTTGGCCCGCACCGCGACCCGCCGCGCCGCCGGCGCCGGCGCCGGCAGCGCCGCCGCCGGGGCCAGGCGCAGCGTGCGCGGGGCGGCGGTCGCGTCCGCGGCCGCGGCCCGCGCCGGCGCGACGTCGGCCTCCGGCGCGCTGTCGTCGCGCGTCACCGCGCCCGCGCCGTAGGCGATGCCGAAGCACGCGCCCGCCGCGGCGACCAGCGCGGCCGCGCGGCGCAGCCCGCTCCACTGCGCCGCCTCGCGCACCGTCTTGGCGCCGCTCACGCTGCCGGACATGGCTCGCTCTTGGACTTGCCGTCGGCGCCAGGGATCAGGCAGCTCTCCGCCCTCGCCGGCGCCTTGCCGCGGCGCATCGTCAACACGATGCGCTTGGTCGCGTAGCCCGGCTTGGCCAGCGAGACCGTCACCGTCGCGCCCGCGCGCAGCGTCCGCTCGAGCGCCTTGACCCGCAGCTGCCCGGACGTGCCCATCGTCTTGCGCAGCGCCTTGCCGCCCGGGCATCCGCCGCCGCGGCAGCGGACCACGACCCGCGCGCCCTCTGGGCCCGACACCATGATCTTGGTGATCCGGGTACGGCTCGCCGTCACGCTGCCGGCGAGCTGGACGCGGACGCCCCGCAGGCCCTTCAGCACGATCTTGGGCGCCGACGAGGCCGAGGCGGACGCCGCGGCCGTCGCGGCCGGCTTGCCCGACGAGCCGGCGGTCGGCGGCGTGGGACCGAGCACGACCGGCGCGCCCGGCGAGGACACGACCGTGGGCGGCGTCCCGGTGTCACCCGGGTCCCCGGTCGGCGGCGGCTCCGGCGGCCCGACCACGTTGAGGGCCTTGGTGGTCGTCGTCGCGGCGCCGCCCTTGTCGGTCACCTTCTCGCCGATCGTGTACGTGCCGGCGGTCAGGTACACCGCCTTGGCCGTCGGCCCCGTCGCGTCGCCGTAGGTGCCGTCGCCGTTGAGGTCCCACGACGTCGAGCCGAGGTCCGCGACGCCGTCGGGATCCGACGCCGTCGAGGAGAACGTGACGGTGTCGCCGGTCTCCGGCGCGGCCGGCGCGACGTCGAACGCCGCGATGGGTGGCGTGTTGATGCGGAATGACGTGGTGGTCGTCGTCGTCGCGCCGCCGTTGTCGGTCACCTTCAACCTGATGTCCTTCTTGCCCGCGGTGGTGAACGACGTGATCAGCCACGACACGGCCGAAGGCGCCCCGAACGTCCCGGTCCCGAGGTCCCACGCCCAGCTCGTCACCGAGCCGTCGGGGTCGTTCGAGCCCTGCGCGCTGAACGCGACCTGCTGGTTGAGGACCGGCGTGAACGGGTCCTGCCCCGCAGGCGCGTTGACCGCGGCGAAGACGAACGACGCCTTCGGCGGCACGTTGACGTGCACGGTCTTCGACGTCGACGCGGTGCGGCCGTCGAGCGCCGCGGTGATCGTCAGCGTCACGGCCTTGTCGCCCGCCGTCGCGTAGGCGTGGGAAGGCTGCGCGCCCGCGCCGGTCGCGCCGTCGCCGAACGCCCAGGCGTAGGACTGGATCGCCCCGCCCGGGTCGCCGGACGCGCGCCCGTCGAAGGACACGGTGTCGCCGACGTTCGGCACGTTGGGGCCGAAGGAGAACGACGCGGTCGGGTTGCCGACCACGTGCACGCCGTGCGACGCGCTCGCCGTCTCGCCGTTGGAGTCGGTCGCCGTCAGCGTCACGCCGTAGTCGCCGGTCGCGCCGTAGGCGTGCGCCGTGGAGGCGCCGCCGCCTGTCGCGCCGTCGCCGAACGACCACGCCAGCGACGCGATCGTCGCCCCGTCGTTGCCGCTGGCCGCCGCGGTGAAGCCGATGCTCTGGCTTACGCGCGCCGTGGTCGGCGCGGCGCTGAAGTCCACGGTCGGCGGCGTCGCCAGCGCCGCCGGCGCGGCGACGAGCGCCCAGGTGAGCGCCAGGCTCGCGCCCAGCGCCAGGATGCCTCGCTCACGTCCCACAACGGATCCCTTCGTTCGTCTGCTTCCATCGCTGATCGAGCGTGCTGCGCATCGCCCTCCGTGCCACGTGGCGATGTCGTGCGCAGCGCCGTCGCTGCTGCTTGCGCGCCTTCGCGGGCGCGCGCTCGTGCCCCACGGGCGCGGCGGCGGCGACAGATGCGGCCGTCGCCGCCGCCGGCGGGGCGGGCGACCCCGTGTCCTCGGGGTCAGCGGCCGCGGAGGGGATCGCCGCGGTCGCCGTCGCCACGCTTGCTTGCGCCGTCGTGGCCTCCTGCACGCTGATCTGGACCTGCACGTCGCCGGTGCAGTCCTCCAGGCAGGCGGCGATGTCGCGCTGCTGCGCGACGTCCACCGTCGCGGTCGCCGCGACCGTCGCCAGCCAGGCCGTGAACGCGCCGAGGTCGGGCGCGACGGGCGGCAGCGGGAGCGCCGCGGCCGAGCCGCCGGCGTCCTGGGCGGCGCTGGCCGCCTGCTCCACGACCTGCCGGGCGTCGACGTCGTCGCACGCTTCAAGACATACATCTTGGTACTGCCACACGAGCTGGGTGAAGAACGCGTCGTTGGATCCCGCCGCCAGCGCGCCCGAGATCGCGGACGCCAGCTGCGTCGCGTCGGCGCGCTGCGACGCGACCTGCACGCGCGTCGTCCCGAGGCAGAACGCCACGCACCCGAGCTGCGTCTGCACGATCAGCTGGATCGTCGCGCTGGTGTTGGACGCCACCGCGCCCGCGGCGCCGGTCGACGCCGCGACCTGCACGGTCGTCGCCGTCTGCGCGGCGGTCTGCGTCTGGCTGGTCCCGACGCAGCGGCGCGCGCAGCCCTCCTGGACCTGCCAGAGCAGCTGGATGGTGATCGCGACGTTCTGCGCGACCGCGCCGCTCGCGGGCTGCGGGGCCTGCGACGGCGGCGGATCGGCCGCTCGCGCCGGGGCGACGGCGACGAGCGCCGCCGCCCACAGCACGAATGCCGCCTTAGGCGTTGATGAGATCCTCAACATCGCCCGAGTCGGTCGAGGCGTTGGTGCCGGTCTGATCGGCATTGGCCTCTGAGTAGGCGTCCTGGTACGTGGTCGCGCACTGCGTCGCGTCCTGCACCTGACCGGGACCGCCGTCGCCCGCCGCTCCGTCCGACTCGTCGGAAGCGCTCTTCACGCTTGCGACGGCCGCGCCGGTCGACTGATCCTGGTCGGTGTACTGGTCCGTGGTCGCCTCGTTGTCGGCGGACGAGTCCGCCGAGTTGTCCAGGTACTGCGAACCGCCGGCGTTCGTGCCCTTCTGGGTCGCGTCCGCTGACGAGCAGGCCGCCTGGTCCGTCTCGGCCCACTGATCCGACGCCTGCGCCTGGCCGGACCCGCCACAACCCGCCTCGCAGCTGCTGCTGCTCGACTGGGACTGCTCGGGATCCTGCGTGGTAGACGCGTCGTTGGACGCCTCGGACGAAGCCGAGTTGTCCAGCGCCTGCGACCCACCGGCGTTGAGGCCGGTCTGGTCGGCGTCGGCCTCCGAGTCCGCGGACTGATCCGTCGAGGCGCCCTGAGACGCCTCCTGGACCTGACCGGAGCCGCCGCAGCCGGCCGCGCAGCTGTCGCTGCTCGACTGGTCCTGCGAGGTGCCCTGGTCGGTCGTCGCCGTGTTGTACGACGACGAGTCCGCATCGTTGGAGTTGTCCTGCACACCCGCGACGTTCTCGCCCTTCTGGGTCGCGTACGCCGCGGAGTCGGCCGACTGATCGGTCTCGGCCGACTGATCCGCCGACTGCGCCTGCCCGGAACCGCCGCACCCGACTTCGCAGCTGTCGCTGCTGTCCTGGCTCTGGTCGAGATCCTGGTAGGTCGACGCGTCGTTGGACGCCTCGGACGAAGCCGAGTTGTCCAAGTACTGCGCGCCGGCGGTGTTGACGCCGTACTGATCGGCGTCGGCCTCCGAGGACGCGTCCTGGTCCGTGTAGGCGTCCTGGGACGCCTGCTGGGCCTGGCCCGAGCCGCCGCAGCCGGCCGCGCAGCTGTCGCTGCTCGACTGATCCTGCGAGGTGCTCTGGTCCGTCGACGCGCTGTTGTACGCCGACGAGTCCGCGCTGTTGGAGTTGTCCTGCGTGCCCGCGATGTTCACGCCCGTCTGGGTCGCGTACGCCGCGGAGTCGGCCGACTGATCGGTCTCGGCCGTCTGGTCCGCCGACTGGGCCTGACCCGAGCCGCCGCAGCCAGCGTCGCAGCTGTCGCTGCTGTCCTGGTACTGCTCCGGATCCTGGGTCGTGTCCGCGTCGTTGGACGCCTCGGACGATGCCGAGTTGTCCAGCGACTGATCGCCACCGGCGTTGGTGCCGGTCTGGTCGGCGTTGGCCTCCGAGTACGCGCTCTGGTCGGTGGACGCGTCCTGGGACGCCTCCTGGACCTGGCCCGAGCCGCCGCAACCGACCGAGCAGCTGTCGCTGCTCGACTGGTCCTGCGACGTCGACTGGTCGGTGGACGCGTAGTTGTCCGCCGAGGAGTCCGCGTAATTGGAGTTGTCCTGCGAGCCGCCGCTGTTCGTGCCCTTCTGGGTCGCGTCAGCGGTGGAGTCCGCTTCCTGATCGGTGGAAGCGGTCTGGTAGGACGCCTGCGCCTGGCCCGAGCCGCCGCAGCCGGCCTCGCAGCTGTCGCTGCTCGACTGGGACTGTGACGAGTCCTGGGTGGTGTCGGCGTCGTTGCTGGCCGAGGAGTCGGCCGAGTTGTCCAGGCTCTGCGAAGCAGAGCTCGGGGGGTCGACGAACTCGACGGGCGCATTTGCGTTCGTGCCCGTCTGATCTGCCGTCGCGTCCGAATCCGCGTCCTGGTAGGTGGACGCGTCCTGGTAGCTCTCCTGCGCCTGACCGCTGCCACCACACCCGGCGACGCAGCTTGAGCTGGCCGTCTGGGTCTGGTCGTTGTACTGGCTGGTCGATGCGCTGTTGGAGGCATTGGACGACGCCGAGTTGCTGTTGCTCTGCGATGCATTGCTCGAGCTTCCGACGTAGTCCCCACCGCTGATGGAGACCGGCGTGTTCGCGTTGACGCCCTTCTGATCCGCCGTGGCGGACGAAGAGGCCTCCTGCGAGGTGTCGGCACTCTGGTCAGACGACTGCGCCTGGCCGGAGCCCCCGCACCCGTAGCCGCAGCTGCTGCTGGCGGTCTGGGTTTGGGGTCCGTTCTGGGTGGTCTCGGCGGAGTTGGACGCCTCCGAACTGGCCGAGTTGTCCAGCGTCTGGTCGGCGGAGCTGTCGCCCCGCCGTCACGTCGCCGCCGGCCACGATGACCGGGACGTTCGCGTTGACGCCGTTCTGGGTCGCGGTCGCCGACGAGTCCGCAGACTGGTCGGTGCTCGCGTACTGACTGCTCTCCTGCACCTGGCCGGAGCCGCCACAGCCCGCCTGGCAGCTGCTGCTGCTCGACTGGGTCTGGGACGAGCTCTGATCCGTCGACGCCGTGTTGCTGGCCGAGGAGTCCGCCGAGTTGCTGTTGTTCTGCGTGGCAGAGCTGTTGCCGCTCGTGACGGACCCGCCCGCGACGACGACCGGAACGTTCGCGTTGACCGCGTTCTGGTAGGCGTCGGCTGACGAATCGGCGGACTGGCTCGTGGACGCGTCCTGGCTCGACGACTGCGCCTGCCCGGAACCGCCACAGCCCACCTGGCAGCTGCTGCTGCTGGTCTGGGTCTGGTTGGCGTTCTGGGTGGTGCTCGCCGAGTTGGACGCGGACGAGGTGGCCGCGTTGCTCGCGTTCTGGGTTGCGGAACTCGAGCCGCTTGCCGGTGCGATGTTCCCGTACGTCTGGGAACCGACCGACACGCCGTCACCGCTCACGACCACTGGGACGTTCGCGTTGACAGCGTTCTGGTTGGCGTTGGCGCTGGAGCTTGCGCTCTGCGTCGTGTCGGAATCCTGCGAGAGCTGCTGGGCTTGGCCCGATCCACCGCACCCGGCCGTGCAGGCGGGGCTGGCGGCGGCCTGTGACTGGCCCGCCCCCTGGGTGGTGCTACCGGAATTGGAGCCCTGGGACGAGGACGACTGGGCGCCCGTCTGATCGGCTGAGCCGGCCGCGACCGCCGAAGCGATCGGACCACCGATCACCAGCGCTGCAACGCTGGTCCCCAGAGCGATGAAGCGTCTAGCGCTCATCTAGCTCCTTTCGATGGTGTGCAGCTGGTTGCGGGCAGCGATGCGTGCCCGTCGGGCGCACGGCGTGCGTCCGGCTCATCGAAAGACGATGCCCTCACTGCGTCTGCGAGGGCTCGGACTCCGGAGGCCCAGCGCCGTCTCCGACATCGACGGCGTTGGTCTGGTGGTCCGAATGCTCGCCGATGAGTATCGGCCGGAAGGTGCGGAGTTCGCAATGGGCCGGGCCGTTTACGCAGCCCGACCGCTTGCGGAAATCCGCCCCGGTCTGGTCGGACGGCTAGGAGGGCGTCGGCGCCGGGGTCGCGTCCGGGAGCCGGCTGGCCGAGCGCGCGTGCTGCGGGCGCTTGTAGCCGGCGGCGGACTGGACCGACGACGGCCGCCACTTCGCGCCGCCGCGCTGCGTCGGGACGCCCTCGGCGTTGAGGACGTCGGCGATCGCCTGCAGCGTCATGCCGTCGGCGCGCATCGCGGCGATCCGCTGGTGGACGGCCGCGGTGCGCTGCGCGGCCGCGCCGGTGCCGGCGTGGCGCTTGGCGCGGGCCGCGGCGAGCCCGGCCTTAGTCCGCTCCGACAGCCGCTCCCGCTCCCAGGCCGACACGGCGGCCAGCGCCCTCGTCGTCGTCCGGCCGGACTCCGTCGCGGTGTCGAGGTCGAGGTCGAGCGCGACGAGCCGGACGTCCATCTTGTCCAGCCAGCGCAGCAGCTGCCCGAGCTCGGCGACCGAGCGGGAGAGGTGGTCCAGGCCGCAGATGACGAGGCACGTGACTTCGCCGGCGGCGATCCGCTGCAGCGTGTGCGAGAGGCCGGGCCGGTCGAGCGCCTTGCGGTCCTTGGTGGACTCGCGGTCGCCGACCAGCTCCAGCAGCGTGAGGTCCGGGCACCCGTCGCAATGCCGCGCGATCGCCTCCCGCTGGGCGCACATCGCGGCGGCGGCGCCGTCCTTGCTGCCGGCCGCCGAGGCGTAGCCGATGGCCGCGAGGGGCTTGGTCGGGGCGACGGGCCCAGCGGGGGCGGCGGGCGGGGCCGGCGCGGCGAAGCTCGGGTGCGGCGGCGCGGCGAAGGTCTGCGCCGGCGCGGCAAAGGTGGGCGGCGGCGCGGCGGCGGGCAGTGGCGCAGCGAAGCCGGGCGGCGGAGCAGCGGCGGGTAGTGGCGCGACGGCCTGCTCCGTCGGCGCGGCGGCGGGCGGTGGCGCGACGGCCTGCTCCGTCGGCGCGGTGAGCGGTGCCTCCGCGACCGGCTCTGCCGTCCCAGCGGGCGGCGCCGGGGTCGGCGCGACCGCTTCCCCCGTCGCTGCCTCCGCGGTCGGCGCCGTCTCCGCGGTCGGCGGCGCGTCGTCGCCCGGCTCCTCCGGCACCTTCAGCCACGGCGCTTCACGCCGCGGGCGGCGGCGCAGGGCCATGCGGCCGGCGGGCGCGGCGGTGTCGAGGCCGACGTCGAGGGCGACGAGGCGGACGCCGCCGGCGTCGATGCGGTCCAGCACGGTGGCGAGGCCGCCGTCGCCGTCCGACAGGTCGCCGAGACGGCGCACGACCAGGCAGGACGCGGGGCCTTCGGCGACCGCTTCGAGCGCGAGCGCGAGGGCGTCGTGGTCGTCGGCGTCACCGCCGGCGACCGCGACGACGTCGAGGTGGAGCTCGGTGCACGCGGCCACGATCGCATCGCGATCGTCGGGCGCGCCGAGGTACGCGAGCGCGGGATCGAGCGGCGGAGCGGGCGTGGTCGCGATTGGGACAGAACGCTTCCTGGGCCTCATGGAATCCTTCCTGCCTCCCGCCTGCCTTGGCGACCGACTGTAGACCCCCGCGGCCCCCGGGTGTGGTGGGCCGGCGCGACATGTAGCGCTTCAGGCGGCGAGATTGCACACCGGTTTCTGCCGCATCGGAAAGATCTATGCCTACGTCTAGGTAGAGCAATGTCATTGGGTACGTCCACGTCCCGGATGTGCGTCGTCGTCGAACAGCGTCAGGGCCTGGAGGGTGACGATCGTCAGCAGCCCGGCGGCGTGGTCGAGCTGCTCGTCGGCCGTCGCGTGGTGCTCGGCGATCAGCGACTTGACGTCGGGCGGCGGCCGGTGCAGGCACGCCGCGCAGGACTCGACGACCCCGGCCGCGCACGACAGCAGGAACATCAGCCACTCCGGCCAGTCGTCGTCGTCCGGCCGCGCCCACCACGCGTCCTGCGCCGCGAACGCCGCCGCCTGCGCCAGGCGCCAGGAGCGCTCGAAGGCCAGCTCGGCGTCCGACGCCGGCGCGCTGGCGTTCGCGCCGACGGTCAGCGCGACCGCCGCGAGCGCCCGGATCGCGTCGACCGCCGCGCGCGGCGGCCGCTCGACCGCCAACGGATCGCCCGCCGCCGCGCACAGCCGCCCGAGCGCCGGCCCGACCAGCAGCGCGTCGTCCAGCGCCGTCCCGGCCAGCCCGGACCCGAGCGCGACCGGCATCGCCGCCACGCCCAGCGCGACCCGGCGCAGCGCCTCCGGGCCGAGCGGCGCGAGCTCCTCGTCGGCGAACGCCCGCCGCTCCAGCACCGTCGCCTCGCGCCCGCAGACGACGAGCCGCTCGAGCTCGGCGCCGAGCGTCTCGAAGCGCTCGACGCCGACGACGACGCGGCGATGGCGCGCGCACAGCGCCTCCACCGCGGAGGCGTGCGCCGTCGTCCAGACCAGCCGCACCGGCGGCTCGCGCGTGATGCCCTCCGCGCCCGCGGCGCGCAGGTCGTCGACCAGGCGCGCGACCGCCGGCGGCGGGCCGTTGAGGACGAGGCGATGGTGGTGCATCCACACCAGCTTCCGGCACGCCGGACGCGAGCCCGCCGATCTGCGCGCAATCGGCACGAACCCTGCGCAGAGCCACCGCGCGGCGTTCACCCTCCGCGGGCGATTGCGCCATCCCCCGCCGCGGCCGGACCATCGCGAGACGGTGCCGTCCCAGCACTCCCTGCCGCGCCACCACTCGCCGCTGCCGCCGCTCAAGACGCTCGGGCCCGGCGCGGCGATCGGCGCGGTCGCAGGCGGCGCGCTCGGCCTCCTGCTCGACAGCGCGGTGGCCACGGCGCTGCTCGCGCTCGCGGGCGGCCTGCTCGTCGTCGCGCTCGTCGCGGCGGTGCCCGACCGCAAGCCGCGCGCGCCCGCGGCGCCGCGGCCGGCGCATCCGGTCGCGACGCCCACCGCGACCCTCGCGGTTCCGCCGCCCGGCCCCGACGCGCCGCCCGGCTGGTACCCCGACCCCGATCCCGAGGGCGACCCGAACGCCGGCGTCCGCCGCCTCTGGGACGGCGAGCGCTGGACCGAGCACCGCTGGGCGCCGCGCTAGGCCGCCGTCGTGGTCGTGGTCGCCGCCTCGCGCCGCGCCACCTCGGCGCGCACGACCGGCGCGACCTCGGTCCCGAACTTCTCCATCGACTTGAGCACGTCGGCGTGCGCGACCGACCCGAGGCTCATGTGCCCGAGGTAGCGCTGGTGCCCGAACAGCTCGTGGCCGTAGAGGATCTTCTCGGCGACCTCCTCCGACGACCCGGCCGCCAGCGCGCCGCCCGGCGACGTCAGCGCGTGGAACTGCGCCATGCCCGACGGGCCCCAGCCGCGCTCGCGGCCGATGCGGTTCATGACCTCCAGGTAGCCGGGCGCGAACTCCCGGTCGGCGTCGCCGACGTAGGTGTGGGTGTTGATCGCGATCGTCGCGTCGGCGGGGTCGTGGCCGACCGCCTCCCACGCCTCGCGGTACAGCTCGACCAGCGGCACGAAGCGCTCCAGCTCGCCGCCGATGATCGCGATCGTCAGCGGGAGGCCGAGCGACGCGGCGCGCACGACCGACTGCGGCGAGCCGCCCACGGCGACCCACACCGGCAGCGGGTCCTGCGCCGGCCGCGGCCACACGCCCGCGTTCTCCAGCGGCGCGCGGTGCTTGCCCGACCAGGTGACGACCTCGCTGTCACGCAAGGCCAACAACAACTCGAGGTTCTCGAGGTACAGGTCGTCGTAGTCGTCGAGATCCTTGCCGAACAGCGGGAACGACTCGATGAACGACCCGCGCCCGGCCATGATCTCGGCGCGCCCGCCGGAGATCAGGTCGATCTCGGCGAACTGCTGGAAGACGCGGACCGGGTCCTCGGAGGACAGCACGGTCACGGCGGAGGAGAGGCGGATCTGATCGGTGATCGCCGCGGCGGCGCCGAGCGCGACCGTGGGGGAGGAGATCAGGTAGTCGGGGCGGTGGTGCTCCCCGATCGCGAAGACGTCGAGCCCCAGCTCGTCGGCGAGCTTGGCCTCCGCGAGGAGGTCCTTCATGCGCTGCTGGGGGCTCGTGCCGGCCGGGAGGTCGGCGAAGGTGGCAAGACCGAGTTCCATAGTGCAACCCAGTCTAGCAAGATTAGTTGCGCGCGCAATCATCGGCGGCGTCTCATAGGGTCGCCATCGATGAAGAAGATCACCCTCGCCGCGACCGCCACCTGCGCGCTCGTGCTGGTCCCCGCTGCCGCCCAGGCCAAGGTCGTCGACTGCAGCTCCTACTCCGACTACCCCAACACGCAGATCAGCTCGGCGCGCGGCATGACCTGCGCCGCCGCGACCAAGGTCATGAAGTCCTACCGCGGCAACATCTCCAAGTCGTTCAAGGTGCAGGCCTTCCGCTGCACGCAGGTCAGCGGCAGCCAGTTCGGCGGCCAGTGGCGCTGCGCCGCGGGCGCCAAGGCGTTCCGCTTCGAGTTCAAGGACTAGGACAACCCCGGGAGCGCCTCTCGACGGGCATGAGAAGCTGCGGAGCAGATGTCCTCAGACGCCCCCGAACGCACCCGCCGGCCGGCGATCGTCGCGGTCGACGACGAGCCGGCCGTGCTCGCCGCCGTCGCCCGCGACCTGCGCCGCCGCTTCGGCGAGAAGTACCGCGTCCTGCGCGCCAACAGCGGCGAGGAGGCGCTGGAGGTCGTGCGCGAGCTCGTCGCGCGCGGCGACCAGGTCGCGATGCTGATCGCCGACCAGCGCATGCCCGGCCTGTCGGGGACCGAGTACCTCGTCGAGGCGCGCAAGCTCGCGCCGGCGGCCAAGCGCGTCCTGCTCACCGCCTACGCCGACACCTCGGCCGCGATCACCGCGATCAACGAGGTCGCGCTGGACTACTACCTGCTCAAGCCGTGGGACCCGCCGGAGGAGGAGCTCTACCCGGTCGTCGAGGACCTGCTCCAGACCTGGGAGTCGGGCGCGGCGCTGGAGGCCGGCGGCGTGCGCGTCATCGGCCACCGCTTCTCCAAGCCCGCCCACGACCTGCGCGACTTCCTGGCCCGCAACCGCGTGCCCGGCCGCTGGCTGGACGTCGAGCGCGACGGCGAGGCGCGCGAGCTGCTCAAGGTCGCCGGCATCGCCGAGGACGGCCTGCCGGTCGCTCTGCTGGAGGACGGCTCGGTCCTGGAGAAGCCGACGGTCTACGAGCTGGCCGAGCGCCTCGGCGTCGCCGCCCAGCCGGCGACCGACCACTACGACCTCGTCATCGTCGGCGGCGGGCCCGCCGGCCTGGCCGCCGCGGTCTACGGCGCCAGCGAGGGGCTGAGCACCGTGATGGTCGAGCGCGAGGCGCCCGGCGGCCAGGCCGGGACGTCCTCGCGGATCGAGAACTACCTCGGCTTCCCGACCGGGCTGAGCGGCTCGGACCTCGCGCGCCGCGCCACCGACCAGGCGCGCCGGCTCGGCGCCGAGCTGCTCACGGTCCAGGACGCGGTCTCGCTCGAGGTCGAGGGCACGGGCCGGCTCGTCCGGCTCAGCGGCGGCGGCGCGCTGAGCGCCAACACCGTGCTGATCGCCTCCGGCGTCTCCTACCGCAAGCTCGACACGCCGGGCTTCGAGGAGCTGACCGGCGCGGGCGTGTACTACGGCGCGGCGCTCAGCGAGGCGCGCTCGTGCGCCCAGCAGCGCGTCGTGATCATCGGCGGGGCGAACTCCGCCGGCCAGGCCGCCGTCTACTTCAGCAACTGGGCCGCGCAGGTGACGATGCTCGTCCGGGCCGACTCGCTGACCAAGTCCATGTCGAGCTACCTGATCGAGCAGATCGCGGCGCTGCCGAACATCGACGTCCGGACCGGGTCGGTGGCGGCCGAGGCGATCGGCGAGGACGACCACCTCAAGGCGATGCGCATCCGCCACGATGACGGCACCGAGACCGTGGAGCCGACCGACGCGTGCTTCGTGTTCGTCGGCGCGGCGCCGCGGACGCAGTGGCTCAACGACGTCATCGCCCGCGACGAGCGCGGGTTCATCCTCGCGGGCGCGGACGCGCGCGCGGCCGGGTGGCCGCTCAAGCGCGACCCCTACGTGTTGGAGACCAGCGTGCCCGGCGTGTTCGTCGCCGGCGACGTGCGCGCGCGCTCGATCAAGCGCGTGGCCAGCGCGGTCGGCGAGGGGTCGATGGCCGTCTCGCTCATCCACGAGTACCTCGCGGCGGCATGAACCCCGCCGTGCCGGTCACGCTCGACGACGTCCGCCGGGTCGATCTCTTCGACGGCCTGGCCGACGCCGAGCTGGAGCAGTGGCGCGCCGCCACGCAGGCGTTCAACGTCCCGGCGGGGGAGATCATCGCCGAGCAGGACGCGTCCGCGCGCGGCCTGCTGCTCCTGCTCGACGGCCGCACGCGCATGTATAAGCTGGCCGACGAGCGCTACGAGCCGCTCGGCCACATGGAGGCGCCGACGTGGATGCAGGCGATCGCCGCGATCACCGAGTCGCCGATCGGCGTGCGCATGCAGGCCGAGACCGACTGCGTGATCGGCCTCGTGCCGCTGGGGGCGTTCACCGACCTCGCGATGTCCCACCGCAGCGTCCACCGCAAGATCATGCAGGCGATCGGGCCGGTCACCGCGCGGCTGGCGGCGATCGACAACGACCGCGAGCGCCTGGCGTCGCTGGGCACGATGGCCGCGGGGCTGGCGCACGAGCTCAACAACCCGGCGGCCGCCGTCCAGCGCGCCGCCGCGCAGATGGCCGACACGCTGGACGTCGTCATGGACGTGATCGCGTCGTTCGTCGACGCGGGCATCGAGCGCGAGGACGCCGCCCGGCTCGTCGAGCTCCAGCGCGAGGCGGTCGCCCGCGCCGCCGCGGCCGAGGAGCAGTCGACGGTCGACGCCGCCGACGCCGAGGACGAGATGCTCGACCGCCTGGAGGACCTTGGCGTCGAGGAGGCGTGGCGGTTGGCCGAGATCCTGGCCGCGGCCGACGTCGACGACGAGTGGCTGGGCGCCGTCGCCCGCCACGCGGGGCCGGCCGCGACGTCGAAGGCGCTGGCGTGGATCGCCGCGACGCTCTCCGCCCGCGGCCTGGCCGAGGAGCTGCAGGAGTCCGCCGCGCGCATGAGCGACCTCGTCGGCGCGATCAAGACCTACAGCTACATGGACCGCGGCGAGGTCGTCACGGTCGACGTGCGCGAGGGGATCAAGGCCACCATCAAGGTCCTCGGCCACAAGCTCAAGCACACCAAGATCGCCGTGCGCAAGGAGTTCGAGGAGGACCTGCCCAAGCTCGCCGTCCACGGCTCCGAGCTCAACCAGGTCTGGACCAACCTGATCGACAACGCGGTCGACGCCCTGGGCCAGGACGGCACGATCACGATCCGGGCGCGCGTCGAGGGTCCGTGCGTCCGCGTCGACATCGGCGACGACGGCCCGGGCATCCCGGAGGCGGCACGCCGCCGCGTGCTCGAGCCGTTCTACACCACCAAGGAGCCCGGCAAGGGGACCGGGCTCGGCCTCGACACCGTGCGCCGCATCGTCGAGGACCGCCACGACGGCAGCCTCGGGTTCGAGACGGGCCCGGACGGGACGACGTTCCACGTGTGGCTGCCGCTGCCGGATGCGACCATCACCAACGGCGTCCCCAAGCCAGCCACCACCGAGGAGCCCGCGCCATGAGCCCGACCAGCTGTTCCCATCTCGACCAGATCGAGATCACCGAGCTGCCCGAGGAGGTCGCCGGCTGCGAGGACTGCCTCGCCACGGGCGGCGTGTGGCTGCACCTGCGCATCTGCCTGACCTGCGGCCACGTCGGCTGCTGCGACGACTCCCCGGGCAAGCACGCGACCGCCCACGCCGGCGCCACCAGCCACCAGCTCATCCGCTCCCTCGAGCCGGGCGAGGACTGGGTCTGGTGCTTCGCCGACTCCCTCGGCATGCGGATCCCCCAGATCACGGGCCAGACCCGGATCCCGCCGTCGCCGATGCTGGCGTAGGGGCGGGCGCGGGCGGGCGGCGGGCGCGGGTGGCGCGCAGTGCGGGGCGTGGGACGCACCACGCCACGCAGCACCCAGCGAAACCGCGCTGGGCGCCACCAACCGCTTGCGCCCTACGCCTCCGGGATCGGCGCCCTACGCCTCCGGGATCGGCGCCCTACGCCTCCGGGATCGGCGGCGCGGGTGGGCCCGGAACGCGGACCGACCACGCCCCCGCCAGCCGGACCTCCCGGAACCCGTCGCCGTCGACCACGGTCAGCGCGACCTCGCCGCAGCCCGGGCAGCGCAGGACGAAGCCGGCGCCGCGGTAGAGGCGGTGCTCGCCGATCGCATGGCGCTGCCGCAGGAGCCGCAGCCGCGAGGTGCGGCGGTGAGCTCGGCACCGCCGAAGACGTCGGCCAGCAGTCCGCCGATCGCGTTGCCGTCCAAGACGAGGGCGTCGACCTGGTCGTTCATGTCCGTCATCCTCCTGTAGGTCCGAACCGCTCGGTGTGGATCGCGGCCGCGCCGTGGCCGAGGGCAACCAGCTCGTCGGCGACCGCTTCGACGAAGGGCGTGGGGCCGCAGACGAAGACCTTGGGCGCCGCGCTCGCGGCGGGGCCGACCTCACCCAGCATCGCGGCGTCGACGCGACGGCCGTGGCCCTTCCAGCCGTCCGGCGTCCCGCGCGTCAAGGTCGTGGTGATGCTCAGGCCGTCCATGGCGCTCGCCAGGCGCTCGAGCTCGTCGCGGTAGAGCAGGTCGTCGACCGTCCGGGCGCTCACGAGCAGCCGGGCGTCGGCCCGGCTCCCGGCGCGGGCCCGGTGGCGCAGCATCGCCATCAGGGGGACCAGCCCGCTCCCGCCCCCGACGAGCAGCACCGGCCCGCCGTCGGACGCCCGCCACGTGAAGTGCCCGCCGATCGGCCCGCGGATCTCGAAGGCGTCGCCGACGACGACGTCGCCGGCCAGGTACGGCGAGACCTCGCCGTCGTCGATGCGCTCGATCGTCAGCGCGACGCGCGCGTCCTCCGGCGCGCTCGCGATCGAGTACGAGCGCTCGGCCTGGTAGCCGTCCTCCGCGGTCAGCCGGACGTCGAGGTGCTGCCCGGCGTGGTGGCCGGGCCAGCCGGGGACGTCGAGCGCGAGCGTCCGGGCGTGCGCGGTCTCGTCGACCACCGCGGTGATCGTCGCCGTCCGCCACGTGATCCACGCGGGCGCGGGCCCAGGCGCAGGCGCGCCGGCGGTCACTCAGTCGCCCCAGTAGCGCTGCTCGCGCCACGGGTCGCCGTAGTTGTTGTACCCCGCGAGCTCCCAGAAGCCGGGCTCGTCGTCGACGGTCAGCGTCAGCCCGCGCACCCACTTCGCGCTCTTCCAGAAGTACAGGTGCGGCACGACCAGCCGCGCCGGCCCGCCGTGCGCGGGCTCCAGCGGCTCGCCGTCGAACGTGTGCGCGATCCACGCCTTGCCGTCGCTGAGGTCCTCGAGCGGCAGGTTGGTGGTGTAGCCGCCGTCGGCGTGCACGCTCACGTACTCGGCCTCGGTCCCGACGCCTTCGAGCAGCGTGTCGACCGACACGCCCGTCCACGCCGTCCCGAGCTTCGTCCACTTCGTCACGCAGTGGATGTCCACCGTGAACGTCTCCTGCGGGAGCGCGTTCAGCTCCTCCCACGTCCAGGTCTGCGCCGCGTCGACCGCGCCCTGGATCGTGAAGGACCATTGGTCGATCGGCGTGCGCGGCGTCGGCCCGGCCGACAGGACCGGGAAGTCCTCGACGACGTACTGGCCGGGCGGGACGCGCGCCGGGTCGACGTCGGGGCGGCGCGGCCGGCCGTGGAACCCGCGGGTGAAGGGCGGCATGCGGCGATGCTAGACCGCGCCGCAAGCCCCGTCATCAGTCACGTGACGGAGCGACGGCGGCCACGTCCTGCTCGGCCAGCCGGTTCCACTCCGCCTTGTTCTCGCGCCAGCCCTCGTCGGTCAGCGTCAGCTTCCAGTAGCCGGAGGCCGAGATCGCCTCGCGCGGGATCTCGCGGTCGACGAGCAGGTGCTTGCGGACGGCGCGCACCGTGCTCGCCTCGCCGTGCACGAAGGCGCTGACCGGACCGTCGGGGAAGGTGTAGGACTCGATCGTCTCGACGATGCTGCCCGGGCCGCCGTGGGTGTAGTTGACGTGCAGGTCGCCGGGCGTCGCGAGCGCCTGCTCGTCGTCGGGGCCGTCGGCCTCGATCAGGACGTGGACCGGGACGCCCGCCGGGATGCGGGCCAGCGAGGCGCTGATCGCCGGGATGACCGACGGGTCGCCGACCAGCAGGTGCCAGGCGGCCTCCGGGTCCGGTGTGTAGCCGCCGCCGGGGCCGTTGAACGCGAGTGTGTCGCCCGGCTGGGCGGCCGCGGCCCACGGGCCGGCGAAGCCCTCGTCGCCGTGGACGACGAAGTCGATCGTCAGCTCGCCGCGCGTGGCGTCCCATTCGCGCACGGTGTAGGTGCGCGTGCGCGTCTGGTCGTCGCCCGCGGGGATCTTGAGCTTGACGTAGTGGTCGGTGAACTCCCCGACCGCGAACCCGTCCAGGCCCTCGCCGCCGAAGACGATCCGGATCATGTGCGGCGTCAGCTGGTCCTTGGAGATCACCCGCGCGAGGCGGGGCGTGCGGTTGCGCGCGGGGCGCGGGGCGTCAGCCATGGTCCCTGGGTATAGCGCGCGGGACGTCGATGTCCTCGTACGCGTGCGCGATGCGCGTGAAGGACTCGTCGACCACGGAGCGCACGCGGCGCTCGACCGTGCGGGCGCTGAGGCGCTCGAGCATCGCGGCGGTGACCGTCCGGGCGCGGAGCGCCATCGCGGCGGCGATCATGCTCGCCATCGCCGCCGCGCGCGGGTCGCCGGGGCCGAGCCGCAGCTGATGGGCGACGAGCTGGGTGAGCCGGATCGTCCACAGCTCGCCGATCGCGAGGCGGCGCGTGCGCAGCGCGGGGGAGGCCGCCTCGGTCTCCAGGAAGCGCCGGAACCGCTCGTAGCCCTCGGGGTCGCGCAGCGCGCGCCAGCCGTCGAGGTCGAACGGGACGCGGCGGTCGGCCAGGACGGCGTGCAGCGCGCCGATGACCGTCGTGCCGGGCGGGCGGTCGACCACCGCGTCGGCCAGCGCGCCGATGACGTCGTCGGCGCGGTCGAAGAAGAGGTCCTCCTTCGACGGGAAGTAGTTGAACACCGTCTTGACCGAGACCTCGGCGGCCGCGGCGATCTGGGCGACGGTCACCGCCTCGAAGCCGTCGCGCATGAAGAGCCTGGTCGCGACGTCCGAGATCGTCGAGCGCGTGCGCTCCTTCTTCCAGGCCCGCAGTCCTGCGGGCGGGACGCCGGCGGTCGACGGCGGCCGCGTGGTTGCCATGGGGCGAACTTTACACCGAGTGGAAAATTTGCCAAGCTGCTGGACGTGACCCCTCTCCCCAATGCGATCGAGGCCTCTGGCCTGGTGAAGCGCTATGGCGCGAAGCGCGCGCTCGACGGCGTCGACCTCTCGGTCGCGCGCGGTGCCGTATGCGCCCTGCTCGGTCCCAACGGCGCCGGCAAGACCACGGCGGTCCGCGTGCTCACGACGCTCACGCAGCCCGACGAGGGCCGCGCGTTCGTCGCCGGCCACGACGTCGTCGCCGATCCGGTGGCGGCGCGCCGCGTGCTCGGCCTCGCGGCGCAGGACGCGACCGTCGACCAGCTGCTGACCGGCCACGAGAACCTGACGATGATCGGCGAGCTGCACCACCTCGGCCGCAAGCGCGCGCAGGCGCGCGCGACCGTGCTGCTGGAGCAGTTCTCGCTGAGCGACGCCGGCGACAAGCTGGCCAAGGAGTACTCGGGCGGCATGCGGCGCCGGCTGGACCTGGCCGCGACGCTCGTCGCCGCGCCCGAGGTGCTGTTCCTCGACGAGCCGACGACGGGGCTGGACCCGCGGGCGCGCAACGAGCTGTGGGACGTGCTCGACGGGCTCGTCTCGGGCGGCGCGACGATCCTGCTGACGACGCAGTACCTCGAAGAGGCCGACCGGCTGGCCGACGACATCGTGGTGGTCGACCACGGGCGCGTGATCGCGCGCGGCGACGCGCGGTCGCTCAAGCGCCAGGTCGGCGGCGACCAGCTGCGCGTCGTCGTCGCGGCGCGCGACGACCTGGACGTGGTCGCGCAGATCGTGGAGCGCATCGCCGGCGTCGCGCCGGCGGTGGACGAGGGCGCGCGGTCGGTCGTCGCGCCGGCCTCCGGCGGCGTGGCCGCGATCGGCGCGCTGGCCGACGCGCTCGCCGACGCCGACGTCGCCGTCGAGGACCTGGGGCTCGCGCAGCCCACGCTGGACGACGTCTTCCTGACGTTGACCGGCTCACCGCCCGAGCAGGACGCCGGCGAGGTCGCCGACGTCCCGCTGGCCACGATCTCCGAGGAGCACCGATGAGCACCCAGGCCGCCACCGCCGGTCCCGGCGCGACGCCCGCGCCCACGCGGCCCGCGTCGACGCGCGCGACGTTCGCGTCCGACACGTGGGTGATCGCCCGCCGCGGGCTGCTGCACATGCGCCGCCAGCCGGAGGCGCTGTCGGACGCGACGATCCAGCCGGTCATGTTCGTGCTGCTGTTCGCCTACGTCTTCGGCGGCGCGATCAGCGTGCCGGGCGGCGGGAGCTACAAGGAGTTCCTGATGGGCGGGATCTTCGCCCAGACGATCGTGTTCGGCTGCTTCGGCGTGGCGCTCGCGCTGTCCAACGACCGCAACAACGGGGCGATCGACCGCTTCCACTCGCTGCCGATCCCGCGCTCGAGCGTGCTCGCCGGCCACGCGGTCGCCAACCTCATCCGCGCGTTCCTGCCGATCGCGTTCATGACCGTGACCGGGTTGGTCGTCGGCTGGCGGATCCACTCCGGCGTGCTGGACATCCTGGGCGCCTACGGCCTGATGGTCGTGTTCTCCTTCGCGATGATCTGGGTCGGCGTGTTGTTGGGGTCCTTGGTCCCGACGCCGGAGGGCGTGCAGGGCGTGGCGTTCGTCGTGATCTTCCCGGTGACGTTCATCGCCTCGACGTTCGTGCCGACGAGCACGCTGCCGGGCGTGCTGAAGACGATCGCCGAGTGGAACCCGACGTCGTCGCTGGCCAACGCGCTGCGCCACCTGTTCCAGAACCCGGGCGGCACCGCGCCGCCGGACGCGGTGTGGCCCCTCGCGCACCCCGTCGCCTACACGTTGCTGTGGGCCGTCGGGATCGTCGTCGTCTGCGCGCCGCTGGCCGTGCGCTCCTACCAGCGCTCCATCAAGTCCTAGCCCCACCCACCTGGCCAAGGGCGGAATCCCCCACAGGGCTCCGGCGCGCGCTGCGATGCGCGCCGGAGTCCTCGTGCCGCCTCGCGCCGCCCGCTGCCGTGCCACCGATCGCTGCCGGAACGGCCCGGCCTCACCGCGTCCTCGCATATCCAACCGCTAAAGTCGGGGTTCCTGGTCCCCTTTCCTTGGATTTGCGACTGATGACCGAGAACGCACCTGACTCCGCTGCCACCGATGCGCCCCGGGTGGTGATCGTCGGTGCTGGGCCGTCAGGCTTCTACGCCGCCGACCAGCTGATCAACGCCGGCTTCGAGGTCGATCTGCTGGACGCGCTGCCGACGCCCTTCGGGCTCGTGCGCGCGGGCGTCGCGCCGGACCATCCGAAGATCAAGGCCGTCACGCGCGTGTACGAGAAGACGGCGAAGAAGGACGGCTTCCGGTTCTTCGGCGGCGTCGTCCTCGGTCGCGACGTCACGCGCGCCGAGCTGCTGGAGCGCTACCACGTCGTGTTGTACGCGTTGGGGACCAGCGACGACAACCGTCTCGGGATCCCCGGCGAGGACCGGCCGGGCGTGCACGGGGCGACGCAGTTCGTCGGCTGGTACAACGGCCACCCCGACGCCGCCGATCACGCGTACGACCTCACCACCGAGCGCGCGGTCGTCATCGGCAACGGCAACGTGGCGATCGACGTCGCGCGCATGCTGGTGCTGCATCCCGACGAGCTGACGCCGACCGACACCGCCGACCACGCGATCGAGGTGCTCGCCGAGTCGCAGGTCAAGGAGGTCGTCCTGCTCGGCCGACGCGGCCCGGCGCAGGCGGCGTTCACCAACCCCGAGCTGCGCGAGCTGGCCGACCTGCAGCGCGCGGGCGTCGACGTCGACGTCGGCGACCTCGAGCTCGACGCGCACTCCGCCCGGTGGCTGGAGGAGGAGGCCGACATCACCGCGCGCAAGAACGTCGAGATCCTGCGCGACTACGCGGCCGCCGGCCCCAAGGACGCCTCGCACAAGATCGTCCTGCGCTTCCTGCGCTCCCCAGTCGAGATCCTCGGCGAGGGCGAGCACGGCCCGGTCACCGGCGTGCGCGTCGTCCGCAACGAGATCCAGCCGACCGAGGGCGGCGGCCTGCGCGCCGTCGCGACCGGCGACGAGGAGGTCATCGAGGCCGGCCTGGTCCTGCGCTCGATCGGCTACCGCGGCAAGCCCGTCGACGACGTCCCGTTCGACGAGCGCCGCGGCCTGATCCGCAACACCGGCGGCCGCGTGTGCGCCGAGTCGGGCGACGCGCACCACGGCGAGTACGTCGTCGGCTGGATCAAGCGCGGCCCGTCCGGGGTCATCGGCACCAACAAGAAGGACGCCGCCGACACCGTCGCGCGGATCCTCGAGGACCGCGACGCCGGGACGCTGAACGCGCCGACCGCGCCCGACCCCGACGACATCGCCGCCTTCTACGCCGAGCGGGCGCCGGACTCGGTCACCTGGGCCGGCTGGGAAGCGATCGACGCCCACGAGAAGACCTCCGGCGAGCCCCACGGCCGCCCTCGCATCAAGTTGGTGCGGTTGGCCGACCTCATCGAGCGCTCGCGGGCGACGAGCAACCACTAGCGGCACGGCGGCCGCGGCGCCGCACCCGCGTCAGTTCCGCCGCGCGCGCTGCACGAGCGCGTCGATCTGGGTGGTCGCGTCGGCGACGTGGTGGCAGACGACGACGTCCCAGGTCGCGGCCCAGGACTCGTCGACGCCGCGCCCGCCGACGACGAGCCCGACGTCGGGATCGCGGTCGCGGATCGCCGCGAAGGCGGGCGGGAGGTTGAGCGCCGACGCCGACGACGCCGTGGTGAAGCCGATCACCGCCGGGTCGTGCTTGTCGATGGCCTTGCCGACCTCGCCGACCGGCAGGTCGGGGCCGAGCAGCCGGACGTCGTAGCCGGAGGACAGGACGAGGCTCGCCGCCATCTGGAGCCCGACGACGTGCTGCTCGCCCTGGGCGCCGGCGAGCAGGACCCGCTGCGACGCGCGCTGCCGGGCGGCGCGGAACGCCTCGCGCTGCAGCGAGATCACGCGCAGCGAGATCGCCGTCGCCGCGTGCTCCTCGGCGATCGACAGCTCGCCGTCGGCCCACAGGTCGCCCACCAGCCGCAACGCGGGCGCGATGACCTGGTCGTCGATGTCGGCCTCGCCGAGCCCGGCCTCGATCGCCTCGCGGATGACCGTCTCCGCCATCCGCGGATCGCCCGCGAGCACCGCGTCGGCATACGCCCGCTGCAGGTCCGCCGCCAGCCTCAGCAGCTGCGCCCGATCCTCGTCGTCGTGCTCGGCGACCACGTCAGCTCTCCTGGTCACGAAGCGTACGCCCGCTTGCCCGGTCGCGTAGGATCCGTCGCGCAAGTGTGAGGAGCGAGGAAGCCGGTGTGAGTCCGGCGCGGTCGCGCCACTGTGACCGGGGCAAGGCCCCGGGAGCCAGACACTCCCTCCCGCACGCTTCCAGATCACCACTGACGGGACGCGTCAATCCCGAGGAGGAAGTGCCAGATGTCCGAAGTCGCTCTCGAGCGCCATGCCGGCGCCGCAACCGCGCCAGTTCCGGTCGCCTCGCCGCGCGAGCTGCTGCCCTACGCGCTGTTCGGCGGGCTCGTGCTCATGATCATCATCTACTTCGTCGGGGCCGAAGAGGGCGCGGTGTCCATGATCTCGGGGACCGACGTCCACGAGTTCGTGCACGACGCGCGCCACCTGCTCGGCTTCCCCTGCCACTAGGCAGAGCGAGGGCATCATCATGGTTCGTCCACTCCTGATCCGGGGGATGCTCGTCGGCGTCCTCGCCGGGCTGCTCGCCTTCGCGTTCGCCTACGCCTTCGGTGAGCCGCAGGTCCAGCACGCCATCGACTTCGAGGACCACCTCGCGGCGCTGCGCCACGAGCCGGCGGCGCCCGAGGTCGTCTCCCGCGGCGTCCAGCGCACGCTCGGGCTGCTGACCGGGACCCTCGCGACCGGCGTCGCGCTCGGCGGCCTGCTCGGCCTCACGTTCGCCTACGCCTACGGCCGCCTCGGCGCGGTCCGGGCGCGGGCGACCGCCGCGCTCCTCGCCGCCGGCGCGTTCGCGGTGGTCACGCTGATCCCGTCCACGAAGTACCCCGCCAACCCGCCGACCGTCGGCAGCCCGGACACGATCGACCGGCGCACGGTGCTGTTCTTCGCGATGATCGCGATCTCGCTGCTGACGCTGATCGCGGCCGCGCGCATCGACCGGCAGCTCCGCCCGCGCGTCGGCGCGTGGAACGCCGCGATCCTCGCGGGCGCCGCGCTGATCGCCGTCGTCGCGGCCGCCGAGCTCATCCTCCCGGCCGTGCACGAGACGCCCGCCGGCTTCCCGGCCGACGTCCTCTACCGGTTCCGCCTCGCGTCGCTCGGGATCAACGCGACGCTCTGGCTCACGCTCGGCCTCGGGTTCGGCGCCGCGGCCGAGCGGCTCCTGGAGCCCGCGGCCCGGCGTCGCGCTCGCGCGCCCGCGGGCGCTACCGTCGCCCCATGATCCTCGCGTCGGGCATGACCCAAGTCCTGCTGGCCACCGGTGCCGGGGCGTTCGCGCTCGTCGTCGGGGCCGTCGGGATCTGGTTCACGCTCGGCGCCGAGGACCGCACGAAGCTCGGGGTCCTGCTCCGTCACCCGGTGCAGACGATCTTCACCGAGGACGAGCCGGACCCCGACGACTTCTAGGGTCGTGATGCGGAGCTAGCCCAGCAGCGCCGGGGCGAGCGCCTCGAGCTCGGCCACCGCGCCTGTGGTCGATGTGCCCACCGGCTGCACGCAGACGTGGTCGGCGCCCGCGTCGAGGTGAGCCTGGACGAACGCCGCGACGCGGTCGACGTCGCCCCAGCCGATGATCGCGTCGACCAGCGCGTCGCTCCCACCGTCGGCGACGTCGTCGTCGGACCAGCCGAGGTCCCGCAGGTTGTTGGTGTAGTTGGGCAGCTGGAGGTACATCGCCATGTACCGGCGCGCCCGCTCTCGCGCGGCGACCGGGTCGCTCTCCAGCACCACCGCGACCTCCGGCGCCAGCACCGGATCGGGCCCCAGCCGCTCGCGCGCGATGGCGGTGTGCTCGACCGGCACGAAGTAGGGGTGCGCGCCCGCGGTGCGGTCGCGCGACAGCTCGAGCATCTTCGGGCGCAGCGCGGCCAGGACGACCGGGACCGGCACGGAGGGCTGCGCGCCGCTGTAGGGCGCGGCGTCGAAGCCGTCGAGGTAGGTGCGCATCGCGGTCAGCGGCTTGTTGTAGTCCTGGCCTCGCAGCTGGACGGCGGGCGCGTGCGATACGCCGAGGCCGAGGGTGAAGCGCCCCGGGTACGCCTCGGCCAGGCCGAGCGCGCCGTTGCGCGCGGCGAGCGCGTCGCGCGACCAGATGCTCGCGATGCCCGTGGCGATCGTCATCCGCTCGGTCGCGCCCAGCAGCAGCGCCGCATGGGCGAAGGGCTCGCGCGCGCTCGGCGTCTCGCTGATCCACAGCGCGCCGTATCCGAGCGCCTCGATGCGTCGGGCGGCGGCCCGCGCCTCGGGCCAGGACGCGCGACCGATCGGGCCGAGCCACACGCCGACGCGCCCGAGCTGCTCGCGCGTCTGCGCGCCGTCCGCCCACACCGTGTCCGCCATGCCGCATCACCCTCCTGGTTCGAGTGATGTCGAACATAGCAGGGCGGCCCGCGGCTTCGTGCTAGAGTTCGCTGCGCTCATGTCAACAGACGCTGACATCTTCGGCTGATGAGCCTCGCGGTCGTCGTGGCGCTCGGCACATGGGTCCTCGCCGCCGTCGACCGGCTGGTCGGCAGGCGCGGCGAACGCGACGACGGACGCTGATCCGCCACGCCCAGCGGAGGCCGGCCGCAAATGGTCAAGGAACTCCACTGTAAAACCGCAGTTTGATACAGAGCCGCGGGCGGCTACGGTGCCGCGCATGGCCCCGACCAAGAAGCAGATGGAGCACCGGCGCGCGACGCTGCGGCCGCACCCGGTGCGCGACCAGATCGTCGACGTGATGCGCAGCTACGGCAGGCCGATCAGCCCGACGCAGCTCTCGCGGATCACCGGCGGAACGCTGGGCTCCGTCGCCTACCACGTGCGGACGCTCGTGGCCGCGGGCGTCGTCGAGCTCGCCGACGAAGGGCGCGTGCGCGGCGCGGTGGAGCACTTCTACATGCTGTCGCTCAACGAGCAGGAGGCGACGCTCAGCGATCCCGTGGGCACGCTGCTGAGCCTGTGCGGAGCCCTGACCGTGCCCGGCCCCGAGGGCGGCTACCCGCGCCCTGTCGCGCTCGACGACCGCGCGCGCCGCGAGCTGCGCGGCGTCATCTCCCAGCTTCAGCCCGAAGTGCGCGCGATCGCTTCCGCGTCGACCGCGCGCGCCGCGCAGGGCTGAGGGGGCGAGGAGTCAGGCGCCGCCGTCGCCGTCCGGCGGCGGCGCCGCGCCCGCCCGGCGGACCAGCGCGGCGACCTGCGCCTCGAGCGCCTCGAGCCGCTCGGCGACCGTCGGCTCCTCGTCCTCGCGCGCGACGGCGCGCCCCAGGTCGGCGACGGTGAACCACGCGTAGGGCAGCCCGCAGGCGGCGGCGATGACGCGCAGGTGCGTCTCCTCGGCGCGGCCGCGCACGGTGCCGAGGTCCTTCAGGGTCGAGCGGCTCAGCGGGGTGCGCTCGGCGAGCTCCTCCCAGCTGGAGATGTCGGCCAGCGCCATGGCGGCGCGGATGCGCCGGCGGATCTCATCCTGGTCGAGCACGCGGAACCCCGACCGTACGCGGACAGAATCGGCCAGGAGTTGACAGCGAGCGACCATCTCAGCTAGATTCTGCCTATTCCTGTTCCCAATGAACAGAACAAGCCGGTGGTCGTCCGTCGATGCGCGCCCGCGCCGGGCCGGGCCGTTCGCGGATGTCACGCGTTCGGGGTCGCTCACCTCATCACTGTTCAGCAAATGCTGCACAGTCGAGTTATCGTGCGCGAGGATGGCTGAGCCCATCGACGAGGCCGTGCTGGCGGCGCTCGCCCAGCCGATCCGGATGGCGCTGCTGGTCGCGCTGGAGCAGGAGGGCGAGAGCACCCCGGAGGCGCTGGCGCCGCTGCTCGACGTCACCGAGGGTCAGGTCCACCAGCACGTCGCGACGCTGCACGAGCTGGGCCTGGTCGTCGACGGCGCGACCCCGCGCCACCTCCGCGTCGCCCGGCCGGGGTGGGCGACGGTCGCCGCGCAGATCCGCCACCTCCAGCGCGTCCACGCCGCGCTGCCGCCGCTCGAGCGCGACGACTGACGGGCGCGCCTGCCACGATCCCTCGCGTGGGTCCCACGTTCCCCGTCCGCCGCGTGGTGGTCCTCGTCGCCCTCCAGCTCGCCGCCCTCGCCGGCCTCGCGCTGTGGTGGCTGTCGAGCGACCACGGCCACCATCGCCTCGCGCGCGTCGCCGCGCCCACGACGCCGGCCGCGACCACGCACCGCTTCGACGCCCAGCGCGCCCTACGCACCGTCCGCCTGCAGCTCGCCGCCGGCCAGCGCCCCGCCGGCTCGCCACAGCTGCGCGCCGTCGCCGAGCAGCTGCGCTGGCGTCTGCCCGACGCGCACTTCGAGGACGTGCCGGGCCATCCCGGCCTGCGCAACGTCGTCGGGGCGCTGCCCGGCACCGCGCCCGCGATCGTCGTCGCGGCCCACTACGACACCGAGTACCACCCGAAGGGCTTCGTCGGCGCCAACGACGCGGCGGCGGCCGTCGGCAGCGTCGTCGAGATCGCGCGCGACCTCCAGCGCCTGCACCGGCCCGCGACCGCGCCGGCGATCCGGTTCGTGCTCTTCGACGGCGAAGAGGAGCCGTTTGCGACCAACGACTTCTACGACGACGCCCTGCGCGGATCCAAGGCCTACGCCAACGCCCACGCGAGCGACACCAAGGCCATGCTCCTGCTCGACTACATGGGCAACCGCGGCGTGCAGCTGCCGCGCGAAGGCACCTCGAACGCGCACCTGTGGCGGCGGGTCCGCGCCGCCGCGCGCCGCGTCGGCGTCGCCCGCGTCTTCCCCGCCACGGTCGAGACGTCGATCATCGACGACCACTCGCCGTTCCTGCGGGCGGGCGTGCCGGCCGTCGACTTCATCGACTGGTCCTATCCGGTGAAGGACACCAACGCCGACACCTACGACCAGCTGTCGGCGTCGGCGATCGACGCGGTGGGGGAGACGGTGGTCGAGCTGCTGCGCACGTGGCCCGCGGGCCAGATCGGCTAGCCGACGACCACGCGGTCGCGTCCGCCGGCCTTGGCCAGGTACAGCGCCTGGTCGGCGGCGTCGACGAGCGCGCGCGGCGCCGTCCGGCCGTCCGAGGTCGCGACGCCGGCCGAGAACGTCACGCCGTCGGGCAGCGTCCCGCGCAGGCGCTCGATCAGCGCCGCGGCGCCCGCGCCGTCGCAGCCGGGCAGCATCAGCGCGAACTCCTCGCCGCCCCAGCGGGCCAGGATGTCGGTCGTGCGCAGCATCGACTGCCAGGCCGCGGCGGCCGCGCGCAGCAGCCGGTCGCCGGCGAGGTGGCCGTGCTCGTCGTTGTAGCGCTTGAAGAAGTCGAGGTCGAGCATCGCGACCGACACCGCGCCGCCGTGGCGCTCGGTCAGCGCGAGCTCGTGCGTCAGCAGCTCGTCCCACGCGCGCCGGTTCGGCAGCCCCGTCAGCTCGTCGGTGCGCGTCAGCTCGTCCAGGCGCCCGAGCAGGTCGGCGCGTTGCATCGCGATCGCGGCCTCGCCGGCCAGGACGCCGACCAGCAGCAGGTCGCCGTCGGTCGCCTCGGCGCGCGCCGCCGGCCAGGACACCGCGAGCGCGCCGCGCACGCCGGTGCGGTCGGCGATCGGCATGAAGAGGACCGACGCGGCGCCGAGCAGCTCGATGATCCGTCGGTCGCAGTGCGGGCTCTCGCGCGCGTCGGGCACGAACAGCGGCTGGCCGGTCGTCATCACGACGTGCGCGCCGTGGTCGCGGGCGTGCGCCTCGACCCGGTAGGGCGCCGTGGTCTCGGGCAGCGTCGCGGTCGTGATCAGCGCGCCGTGGTCCTCGAGCTCCCAGAGGCTGACGGCGTGCGCGCCGTCGCACAGCGCCAGCGCCGTGCGGCAGATCGTCGGCCGCGCCTCCAGCGGGTCGCAGTGGCCGATCTCGCGGATCACGTCGGTGATCGCGGCGAGCTGCTCGGCGTGGCGGCGCTGCGCGGCCTCGTGGTGGCGCAGCTCGGTGACGTCGCGGACGGTGTTCAGGAAGCAGCGGCTCTCGTCGCCGATGTCGGTCGGAATCGCGGAGATCTCGGCCGGGAAGAGGGTGCCGTCGGCACGGACGAGCTCGATGCCGAACGCCCCGCCGCCGGCGTCGACGATCCGCTTCAGCGTCGCGGCGTTGGCCTCGTGCGACCCCGGCGGCCAGAACGCGAACGGCGGGCGCTGGCCCAGCAGCTCGTCGGCGCGGAAGCCGGTGATCGCGCACAGCGCGGGGTTGACCTGGACGATCTCGCCGTCGCGGGTGAGCGCGAAGCCCTCGCTCATCGCGTCGAGGATCGCCAGCGAGCGCGAGCCCTCCTCCCGCACGTGGTCGACGAGGCCGATGATCGCAAAGCCGACCGCGGCCGAGACCACCAACATGAGCGTGCCGCCGCGCCAGGTGCTGACCGGGTAGTGGTCGCCGGAGAGCAGCAGCGGCAGGAAGTAGACGCACGCGACGCCGACGAGCACGAGCAGCAGCTCGCCGCGCCGGCGCTCCAGCGCCGCCCACAGCACGGGCAGGAAGATCAGCGGGCCGAAGCCGGCGTTGGCGCCGACGCCGTCGCGCAGCAGCGCGATCGCGATCAGCAGCGCGGCGAGGCTCGCGATCGAGACGCCGCGCCGCTCGGACCCGGCGCGCGCGGTGCTCGCCAGCCCGCCGCCGGCGCCGAAGAGCAGCCCGAGCGCGGCGGCGACCTCGCCCCAGCGGGCGCCCTGCTCGACCGGGAGCAGCACCAGGACCACCACCATGCAGGCGGCGAACAAGAGGAGGAGCCGTCGGGCTGAACGCGACATGTTGTTGATGATCTTGAACGGGGTTGTCCACCGGCGGACGGTGACCGCGCGGCTGTTCGAGGTCATCGGCCTCTTTCCCGCCGCCTGAAGCGATGCCGTGCCAAGTTATTCGCCTTCCACCTGTACGGGTGGGACCGCGCGCGGCGGGTAGGTTCGGTCCATGAGCCTGCGAACGACCCCGCCGTTCCGCGCCGACCACGTCGGCAGCCTGCTCCGCCCGCCCGCGCTCTTGGACGCGCGCGCGTCACACGCCGCGGGCCGGATCGACGACGTCGAGCTCCGTGGCGCCGAGGACGACGCGATCCGCGACGTCGTGGCGATGCAGCGCGACGTCGGCCTGAAGTCCGCCACCGACGGGGAGCTCCGCCGGGCGTCGTGGCACATGGACTTCATCTACGCCCTGGACGGCGTCACCAAGGCGCCCGGCGACCTGAAGGTGCAGTTCCACAACGCCGAGGGCGACATCGAGTTCACGCCCGCCGCGATGCACATCGACGGCAAGCTCGGCGTGAGCGAGACGATCTTCGGCGCGGACTTCGCGTTCCTGCGCGAGCAGGTCGCCGCCGGCGGCGACGGCGTGCGCCCCAAGCTCACGATCCCGTCGCCCTCGATGGTCCACTACCGCGGCGGCCGCGCGTCGATCGACGAGGCGCTGTACCCCGACCTCGACGCGTTCTGGGCCGACCTCACCGCCGCCTACGCCGAGGAGGTCCGGCGGCTGGGCGAGGAGGGCTGCACCTACCTGCAGTTCGACGACACCTCGCTGGCCTACCTCAACGACCCCGCGCAGCGCCAGCACGTCGTCGAGATCGGCGGCGACGGCGAGCACCAGCACGAGACCTACATCCGGCACATCAACGAGGCGCTGTCGCGCCGGCCCGACGGCATGGCCGTGACCACGCACATGTGCCGCGGCAACTTCCGCTCCTCGTGGGTCGCCGAGGGCGGCTACGACTTCGTCGCCGAGGCGCTGTTCAACGAGCTCGAGGTCGACGGCTTCTTCATGGAGTGGGACGACGCGCGCAGCGGCGGCTTCGAGCCGCTGCGGTTCGTGCCCAAGGGCAAGGTCGTCGTCCTCGGCCTGGTCACCACCAAGCGCGGCGAGCTGGAGTCGGCCGACGTCCTCAAGCGCCGCATCGAGGAGGCCAGCCGGTTCGTGGATCTCGATCAGTTGTGCCTCTCGCCGCAATGCGGCTTCTCCTCGACCGTCGAAGGCAACGCCCTCACCTACGAGCAGGAGGTGGCCAAGCTGCGCCGCGTGGTGGAGGTCGCGGAGGACGTCTGGGGCGGCTGAGCCGCTCGCTTCGCCCAGCATTCGCGCAGGGAACCTGCAGAAAGTCGTCCAGAACGATGGACAGACCTAAAACCGGACGCACGCGGCCCGATCAAGAGGGAGAGCATGCGTCCTACGTCGTCATCCCCTGCCGTCACGCCCGCCGCCAGCCCTGTCGCGCGGCGCCCGTGGCTCGATCACTGGCTCGAGAGCTGCCGCGACCTCGCCGCGCTGAAGGCGTCCCACCCGATGGTGGACGCCGTCATCGACGAGATCGACGGCCGCATGATCCGCGTCGGCGAGCAGTGGCTCGCCGACTTCGCGTCGTGCAACTACCTCGGCTTCGACCTCGACCGCGAGATCATCGACGCGGTCCCGGCCTACCTCGACACGTGGGGCACGCACCCCTCGTGGTCGCGGCTGCTCGGCTCGCCGCGTCTGTACGAGGACATCGAGGAGCGCCTCACCGCGCTGCTCGGCGCGCAGGACTCGCTGGTCCTGCCGACGATCACCCACATCCACCTGTCGGTGATCCCGCTGCTGGCCGCCAGCGGCACGATCTTCCTCGACGCCCGGGCGCACAAGACGATCTACGACGGCTGCCAGGCCGCTCGCGCCCGCGGCGCCGCGGTCCGGCGCTTCCGCTTCGAGGACCCCGACCACCTCGACGAACTGCTGTCGGCCGAGCGCGATCCCACGCGCCTGGTGTGCATGGACGGCGTGAACTCGATGACCGGCAACCCGCCGGATCTGCCCGCGTTCGCCGAGGTCGCGCGCAAGCACGGCGCGCTGCTCTACGTCGACGACGCGCACGGCTTCGGCGTCATCGGCGAGCGCGGCGAGGACGTCACCAACCCCTACGGGGCGAAGGGCAACTCGATCGTCCGGCACTTCGGCGAGTCCTACGACAACCTGATCCTCGTCGGCGGCTTCTCGAAGTCCTACAGCTCGCTGCTGGCGTTCATCGCCTGCCCGACCGAGGTCAAGGACCTGCTGAAGGTCGCGGCGCCGCCCTACCTGTACTCCGGCCCGTCGCCGGTCGCGTCGCTGGCCACGGTCCTGGCCGGCCTCGACGTCAACGAGCGCCGCGGCGACGCGCTGCGCGACGAGCTCGAGCGCCTGACGCGCCGCACGCTCGACGGCCTGACGCGGCTCGACATCCACACGCCCAACCGCTCGGGCCTGCCGATCATCGAGATCCCGCTGCGCGACCACGAGCAGATCGACTCGGTCGGCCGCTTCCTCTTCGAACGCGGCGTCTACGTGACGCTCGCGGCCTACCCGCTGGTCCCGAAGGACGAGGTCGGCTTCCGTGTGCAGCTGACCGCGGCCAACACCGACGCCGAGGTCGACACCCTGCTCGTCGCGCTGGAGGAGCTTGCGGCGCGCGGCGTGCTGCGTCCGGCCGGCGAGCCACCCACGACGCTGCGGAGCGCGGCATGACCACCACCTTGCGGAAGCGCGCCTGGATCGTCTTCCTGGCCGCGGCCGCCGTCCTGGCGACGTTGTACATGTTGGTGCCGCCCTTGAAGGGCAACTCCTACGTGATGTTCGCGCTGGGTCTGTCGCCCGTCATCGCGATCCCGTGCGCCGTCCGGCTCCACCAGCCGGAGGCCAAGGGCCCGTGGTACTGGTTCGCGGGCGGCTTCCTGCTGTTCTGGCTCGGCGACCTGTACACCTACAGCTACCCGAAGCTGACCGGGCACGAGACGCCGTTCCCGTCACTGGGCGACGCGTCCTACATCCTGGTCTACCCGGTGTTGATGGCGGGGTTGCTGCTCGTCGTCAAGCGGCGCGCGTCGCGCTCCACCGACCGCGGCGCGGTCGACGCCGCGATCCTGACGATCGGCCTCGCGGTCCCGTCGTGGATCGCGCTGATCGCGCCCTACCTGCACGACGGCTCGCTGTCGCTGGACGCCAAGCTCGTCTCGGTCGCCTACCCGCTGGGCGACGTCCTGCTGCTGGCGGCCGCGCTGCGCCTCGCGCTGGACGGCGGCAAGCGCGGCGCCGCGTTCAACCTGATGTCCTCGGCCATCGCCCTGCTGCTGGTGACCGACTTCGTGTACGGGTTGACGATCCTGCACGGCACCTACGACGGCCAGCTGTGGCTGGACCTCGGCTGGATCGGCTTCTACGTGCTGTGGGGCGCCGCGGCGCTGCACCCGTCGATGACGATCCTCGACCACGGCCGCCCGGCGCCGTCGGTGCTCACGCGCTGGCGCCTGGCGCTCCTCGCGGTCGCCTCGCTGATCGCGCCGTCCGTCGAGCTGACGCACGACATCCAGCGCGGCGACACCGACATGGCGGTCGTCACGATCGCCGCGATCGTGCTGTTCGGCCTGGTCGTCGTCCGGATGGCCGGGCTGATGCGCCAGCAGGAGCGGTCGATGGACCGCGAGCGCGCGCTGTCGCGCGCCGGCGCCGCGCTGGTCGCGGCCGGCACGCGCGATGAGCTGGAGGCCGTCGCGGTCGCCGCGGCGACCGAGCTGACCGGCGACGGCGTGCGCGTCGAGCTGCGCGACGCCGACGACTTCGGCGCCGAGGAGCGTGCCGCCCGGACCGGCGACGCGGCCGTGGTCGTCGACCTCGCGCCGCGAGAGGGCCGCGCGTCGGTCCTGCTGGCCGAGGGCCCGGCGATCGCCGACCGCGCGGTGCGCGAGACGCTCGCCGCGCTGGGCACGCAGCTCGTCCTGGCCTTCGAGCGCGCCGAGCTGACCGAGGAGCTGGTGCGCCGTCAGAGCGAGGCGCGCTTCGCCTCGCTGGTCCAGCACTCCAGCGACCTCATCACCGTGCTGGCGCCCGACGCGACGGTCGCCTACCAGAGCCCGGCGATCGAGAAGGTCCTCGGCTTCACGCCCGAGGAGGTTGTCGGCCGCCGCATCGACGAGCTGGTCGACGCCAACGACGGCAGCCGCCTGCTGCGCCTGATCGCCGACGGCGCCGACGCGCCGGTCGCTTCGCAGACGCTCGAGTGCACGCTCAACCACAAGGACGGCACGACCCGCCAGTTCGAGGTCCTGTTCACCAACCTGACCGCCGACGAGCACGTCGGTGGCATCGTCCTGAACTCGCGCGACGTCAGCGAGCGCAAGGCCTTCGAGCGCCAGCTCGCCCACCAGGCCTTCCACGACCCGGTCACCGAGCTGCCCAACCGCGCCCTGTTCGTCGAGCGCGTGCGCCACGCGATCGCGCGCTCACGCCGCGAGCAGCGCGGGATCGGCATCGTCTTCGTCGACCTCGACGACTTCAAGATCATCAACGACTCGCTCGGCCACGCCGCGGGCGACGAGGTGCTCAAGCAGGTCGCCCAGCGCCTGGCGCTCTCGATCCGCGCCAGCGACACCGCCGCCCGCTTCGGCGGCGACGAGTTCGCCGTGCTGCTCGAGGACATCGAGGGCGTCCAGGAGGCGGCCGACGCCGCCGAGCGCATCATGGAGGCCATCTCCGCGCCGCTGTCGGCCGCCCACAAGGAGCTCGCCGTGCGCTGCTCGCTGGGCATCGCGATCGCGCCCGACGACGGGACCGCGGACGCCGACGAGCTGATCCGCGACGCGGACGCCGCGATGTACATCGCCAAGCGCGACGGCAAGGGCGGCTACCGGCTGTTCGAGCCCGAGATGCACGAGGGCGTGCTCCAGCGCCTGGAGCTGCGCACCGACCTGCAGCGCGCGCTGGCCACCGACCAGCTCGAGCTCTACTACCAGCCGGTCATCAGGCTGGGCGACGGGACGATCAGCGGCGTCGAGGCGCTGCTGCGCTGGAACCACCCGACGCGCGGCATGGTCGGCCCCGACCAGTTCATCCCGCTCGCCGAGGAGTCCGGCCTGATCGTGCCGATCGGCCGCTGGGTCCTGCGCGAGGGCTGCCGGCAGGGCCGGCGACTGCTCGACGGCGTCCCGAGTGAGACGCCGGCGTCGCTGGCGATCAACCTGTCGCTCAAGCAGCTGCAGAACTCCGACATCGTCGCCGACGTGCGCGACGCGCTGGAGGAGTCCGGCCTGGCGCCGGAGCGGCTGACGCTCGAGATCACCGAGTCGGTCCTGATGGCCGACACGGATCTCGCGGTGCAGCGGCTGGCCGAGTTGAAGGCCTTGGGCATCAAGCTCGCGCTCGACGACTTCGGCACCGGCTACTCGTCGCTGAGCTACCTGTCCAAGTTCCCGGTCGACGTCCTGAAGATGGACCGCTCGTTCCTGCGCGAGGGCGCGTCGCAGCAGACCACCGACCTGGCCAACGCGGTCGTCGCGCTCGGCTCGACGCTGTCGCTGGAGGTCGTGGCCGAAGGCATCGAGCTTCCCGAGCAGTGGAAGACGCTGCGCGACCTGGGCTGCGAGCTGGGCCAGGGCTTCTACTTCGCCCGGCCGATGGACGCGGAGTCCGCGCGCGTGTTCCTCGCCGAGGGCCGTGCCGGGGACTTCTCCGGCATCGTCACCGGCGACGATGCACCATAGCTACGAGAGCCTGGACGGCTTCGCCGGCGGCCCGCGCGGTCGTGGCTCGCTCCTGAGCCCGCTGCGCCACCGCGACTTCCGGCTGCTGTGGACTGGCGCGACCGCGTCGCTGATCGGCGACGGGGCGTTCCTGGTGGCCTTGGCCTGGCAGGTGTACGCCTTGAGCGGCGGCCCTGCGGGGATGTCGCTCGTCGGCATCGCGATGACCGTGCCGACGATCGCGTTCCTGCTGATCGGCGGCGTCGCCTCCGATCGCCTGGAGCGGCGCTGGCTGCTCGTCGGCGCCGACCTCCTCCGCGCGCTCGCGGTCTCGCTGCTGGCCGGGCTGACGATCGGCGGGCAGGTCCAGACGTGGCACGTCGTCGTCCTCGCGGCCTTCTATGGGACCGGCTCGGCGTTCCACGCGCCGGCGTTCGACGCGCTCGTGCCGGAGCTCCTGCGCGGGGAGGAGCTGACGCAGGCCAACGCGCTGGACCAGCTGATGCGGCCGCTCGCGCTGCGGCTCGCAGGCCCGGCGCTGGGCGGCGTCGTGGTCGGCATCGCGGGTGCGGGCGGGGTCTTCCTGCTGGATTGCGCGACGTTCCTGATGGCGGCGGGAACCGTGTTGATGATGTCGCCCTCGCGCCGGGTGCTCGGCGGCGCGGCGGCCGAGACCTCGCTGATCGCCGACCTGCGTGAGGGCTGGCATTTCGTCCGCGGCCACGCGTGGCTGTGGGCGACGTTCGCCTCGGCGGCCATCGCGTACCTGCTGTTCATGGGGCCGGTCGAGGTGCTGCTGCCCTACGTCGTCAAGGAGGGCATGGGCGGATCGGCGTTCGACCTGGGCCTGGTCTTCGCCGCCGGCGGCCTCGCGTCGATGCTCTGCGCCGTGCTGCTGGGGCGCTTCGGCCTGCCGCGCCGGAGCATCACCTTCATGTTGGTCGCGTGGACGCTGGCGACGCTCGGGGTCGCGGGCTACGGCGCGGCGAACGCGATCTGGCAGCTGATGGTCGCCAGCGCGATCTTCAACGCGCTGGAGACCGCGGGCACGATCGTCTGGGCGACGACCAAGCAGCAGCACGTCCCGAGCGCGCTGCTGGGCCGCGTGTCCTCGCTGGACTGGCTGATCTCGGTGGGGCTGCTGCCGCTGTCCTTCGCGCTGACCGGCCCGGCCGAGGCCGCGTTCGGCGCGCGCGCGACGCTGATCGGCGCGGGCGTGCTCGGCGCGGCGGTGACGCTGGCGGCGCTCTACGTCCCGGGCATGCGGACCCTGGAGGAGCGGGCGGTGCGCGCCGAGCGGCGCCGCCGTGTGGTGGAGGAGCGCCTGCGCACCGCTGCGGCGGGCGCGTCGTCGTAGCCTGGGGGCCATGGCCGTCAAGCGCATCGTCGCCGACCTGCACGCCGCGGACCCGGCCGCGAGCCGCGGGTTCTACGAGCAGGTTGTAGGACTGGAGCTGGTGATGGACCACGGGTGGATCGTGACGTTCGCCGCGCCGGACGATCCGAGCGTCCAGCTGAGCGTCATGGCCGACGACGCGAGCGCGCCGGTCGCGCCGGACGTCTCGATCGAGGTCGACGACGTCGACGCGGCCTACGCGGTGGCGGTCGCGCGCGGCGACGAGGTCGTGCATCCGCTGACCGACGAGCCATGGGGCGTCCGGTGGTTCTTCGTGCGGGATCCGACGGGCAAGGTCATCAACATCCTCAGCCACCAGCGGAGCTGACGCCGGCGAAGCAGCCCGCGCCGGCCACGCGGCATACTCGGAGGCGAGCATGCGGCCGCTCGCTCAACACCATCGAACGGCGCGCGCCGTAGCGCTGCTGGGCGAGGCGGTGGCTACGGCGGCCGATCGGCCGGATGGCCCGGCGGAGGTGTTGCGCTGCCTGCGCGAGGCGATCCCGTTCGACGCGGCGACGCTCGCGAGGCTCCGCGAGGGCGAGCTCCAGCTGCTCGCCTCGGCCGGTCACGCCGACGGCATCGGCGCGGCGCTGCGCTCTCCGGAGTACCGCGCCGAGCATGCCGCGCTGGGCATGCTCGCGCCCGGTCGGCCGCTGCGGTTCGCCGACTTGCCGTGTGGCGGGTCGACGACGTTCACGGCCCGGGAGCTGGCGTGGCCGGAGGGCTTGCGCGGCGGGCTCGGGATGGCGCTGTACGCCGTCGACGGGCGCGAGGTCGGGTTCGTCAGCGTCAACACCGAGGCACGCGACGGGATCACCGACCTGCACCGCGACCTCGTCGGGCTGTCCGCGGGGCTGCTGGCCCACGCCGTCGACGTCCCGGGCCTCGTCGCGCGCCGTCACGGCGGCCGGGCGCTCATCGCCGGCGACGGCGCCGTCGTGCCGATCCCGGACGCCGCGCCGTGCCCGACGAGCGGATCGTCGACCTGGCGCGGGCGCTGGTGGCGCGCGGCCGGACCGACGCGTCGTTCCTGCGCCCGACGCCACGTCGCGGTCGCTGGCTGCGCGTCCGGCTCACGCCGGTCGTCCTGGCCGGTCAGGAGCACGCCGCCGTCCTGCACCTCGACGAGATCGCCGCGCCCTATGGGCTGACGGCCGCCGAGCTGCGCGTGCTCGGCCTGCTGGCCCGACGGGCGCACGAACCGCGCGATCGCCGAGACGCTGGTGATCGCGCCCGGGACCGTGCGCACCCACGTGGAGCGGGTGCTCGCCAAGCTGGGCGCGGAGAACCGGACCGAAGCCGCCGCGACGGCGATCCACGAGCACCTGCGCGTGCGCTGAGGCGAGATCCGTCATGTGACGGATTGAGCGCACGGCCCGCGGCCTCGAACCTCTGCCCGATGGAGCTCGACCGACTGACCGATTGGCTGTTCGGGGAGGCGAGCCACCCGCGCAACCTACCCACCGATGAGTTCGGCCCGCCCGCGGCGTCTCAGGGGCATGTTCAAGGACACGAAGGCCTTCAGCGGGTTCGCCGTTCCCGACATCGACGCCGCGCAGCGGTTCTACGGCGACACGCTCGGCATCGAGACGTCGGTCGAGCATGGGCTGCTGACGCTGCACCTCGCCGGCGGCGCGCGCCCGACGCTCGCATACCCGAAGCCCGACCACACGCCCGCCGCCTACACGATCCTCAACTTCCCGGTCGACGACATCGAGGCCGCCGTCGACGAGCTCGTCAGCCGCGGCGTCGAGATCCTCCGCTACGACGGCTTCCAGCAGGACGAGCGCGGGATCATGCGCGAAGGCGGCCCGTTGATCGCGTGGTTCACCGACCCGGGCGGGAACGTCCTCTCGGTGCTCCAGGACTAGCCCTCGTCGGTCCACTCGGCCGCGGTGCGCTCGTCGACGGTCATCAGCAGCGTCCGCAGCGACGTGCGCTGACGCGCGGTCAGGCCGTCGAGGAGGCGCTCCTCGACGCGCTGCACCGCCGCGTCGGCCTGCGTGCGGCGCTCGCGGCCGGCGGCCGTGAGCGTGACGATGTGCCGGCGGCGATCCGCGGCGTCGCGGGTGCGCTCCAGCAGGCCGGCGGCCTCCAGCTTGTTCAACATCGTGACCAGGTTGGAGGGGTCGACGTCGAGCTGCTCGCACAGCTGCGCCTGCGTCAGCCCTCCGTCGGCGGCGCGCAGCCGGAGCAGGATCTCCGCCTCCCGGCCGTTGAGCCCGAGCGGCGCCAGCGCGTCGGCGATCCAGCGGCGCGCGACGAAGCCCACCTTGTTCAGCAGGAAGCCCGGGCTCGAGAACCGGGTGGCGGGCGTCAGCGGCACGGCGGCGACCCTACGTGATCCTGGCACCACTCAGATCGTCGGTAATTATCGATGATTGACAAGACATCAGCGTCTGCTAATGTCGGCATTGTCGACCGACTTTATCGACTTTACCTCACGACGCCATGTCCGCAACCCCGCTCAAGATCGCCCGCCGCACCAGCGGCGTCCTGATCATCCTCGCCCTCTGGGAGCTCTCGACCGCCGTCCTCGGCCTGTTCGAGCCCAACGTGCTGCCCTCGCCGGCGACCGTCTTGACCACGTTCGAGGACCTCGTCGCGCACGGGGACCTGGTCGGCCAGGTCGGCACGTCGGTGCGCCGCGCGCTGATCGGCGTCGTGCTCGGCGTGACGACCGGCGCGACGCTCGGCGCGCTCTCCGGCCTCTGGCGGCGCGGCGAGGACCTGATCGACGCGCCCGTCCAGATGCTGCAGGCCGTCCCGTTCACGGCGATCGTCCCGCTGTTCATCGTGTGGTTCGGGATCGGCGAGCTGCCGAAGATCCTGATCATCGCCTTCGGCGCCGCGTTCCCGATGTACCTGAACGTCTACGGCGCGATCCGCAACGTCGACGTCAAGCTCGTCGAGGCCGCGCGCGTCTTCGGGCTGACCAAGCCGCAGCTCATCCGCCACGTGATCCTGCCGGCCGCCGTCCAGCCCGCGCTCGTCGCGCTGCGCCAGTCGATGGCGATCAGCGTCGTCGCGCTCGTCGCCGCCGAGCAGCTCAACGCGTCGAGCGGCATCGGCTTCATCCTCGGCCAGGCGCGCGAGTTCCTGCGGGCCGACATCGTCCTGGTCTGCATCGCGATCTACGCCGCGCTCGGCCTCACGGGCGACCTGATCGCGCGGACCCTCGAACGCCGCCTGCTCGGCTGGCGCCGGACCTACCGCGGCGCATGAGCGGCGTCACCGTCCGCAACCTGCGCCGCGACTACGGCGAGCGCACCGTCCTGCGCGAGCTGGACCTCGACATCGCGCCCGGCGAGTTCGTCGCCCTGCTCGGCAAGACCGGCTGCGGCAAGACGACCCTGCTGCGCGTCCTCGCCGGCCTGGACCCCGCGACGGCCGGGACCGTCGAGGCGCCCGGCCGGCCGGCCGTCGTCTTCCAGGAGCCGCGGCTGCTGCCGTGGAAGCGCGTCCTGGACAACGTCACGCTCGGCCAGAAGGGCGGCGGGATCAAGGACGCGGCGCGCCAGGCGCTGCAGGAGGTAGGGCTCGAGGCCCACGCCGACGCGTGGCCGCTGACGCTGTCGGGCGGCGAGGCGCAGCGCGCCGCGCTGGCCCGCGCGCTGGTGCGCGAGCCGCAGCTGCTGCTCCTCGACGAGCCGTTCGCCGCGCTCGACGCGCTGACCCGGATCAAGATGCACGCCTTGGTCAGCGCGCTGTGGCGGCGCCACCGCCCGGCCGTCCTGCTCGTCACGCACGACGTCGACGAGGCGCTGCTGCTCGCCGATCGCGTGATCGTCATGGCCGACGGCCGGATCGCGCACCACGAGCGCATCGAGGCCGACCACCCGCGCGATCGCACCGACGACTGGTTCGAAGGGCTGCGCACCGACCTGCTCTCCCAGCTCGGCGTCACCGGCGCCGAGGACGCACCCACCACCACCCCGACAAGGATCCACGCATGACGCTCTCCACCCGCCCGACCCGCGCGCTCGCCGTCGCGGGCCTGCTCGCCGCGACCGCGTTCGCGACGGCCTGCGGGAGCTCCGACGACGGCACCGCGACCGCGTCGTCCGGCGATGGCGCGTCCTCGAGCGCCGTCGCGGGCGGCGGCGGCACGCTGCGCATCGCGCTGATCGGGAACACCGGCCCGGTCGTGGCCGCCAAGAACGACGGCTCGCTGGCCAAGGACCTCGCCAAGGTCGGCGCGAAGGTCCAGTTCACCGGCCAGTTCCCGGCCTTCGCGCCCGCGGCCGAGGCGATCAACGCCGGCGCGCTGGACGCCGCGCAGGGCTCGATCTCCTCCGCGATCGGCGCGCTGGCCCAGAAGCCGACGTTCAAGATCTTCGCCGCGCAGCTGGACAACGCCACCAGCGAGGGGATCCTCGTCAAGGACCCCAACATCAAGTCCGTGGCCGATCTCGCCGGCCGCGAGGTCGCGGTCAACCCGAAGGGGACCGGCGAGTACCTCCTGTTGAAGGCGTTGGAGAAGAACAACGTCGACCCCGCGAAGGTCAAGCGCGTGTACCTGGGCGCGGCCGACGGCGCGACGGCGTTCTCCTCCGGCAAGGTCGACGCCTGGGCCGCCTGGGCGGACTTCGTCGCGACGGCCAAGGCCAAGGGCGCGCGGCTGGTGGCCGACGGTGCGCAGGTCGGCTCCGAGAACGACACCACCTACTCGATCTCCAACACGTTCCTGGCGGCGCATCCGGCGACGGTCAAGGCGTTCTTCGACAACATCCGCCGCCACTCGATCGCCGAGCACGAGGATCCTCAGGCGGCTGTGGACAAGGAGAACACCGGCGCCATCCGGCTGGACGACAAGGCCGCGGCGATCCTCGCCCAGAACTACCGGACCCAGCAGCCGATCGCGCCGATCGACGCCACGTTCCAGGAGCGCTTCGGCCACGTCGCCGCCTTCTTCGCCCAGCAGGGTGTGATCAAGGCCGGCCTGGACCCGAAGACGTTCACCGTCGCCCCGGAGACGCTGCGATGAGCGACCTCTGGTTCACCCGCTGCCCCGTCCCGACCGCCACCGGCCTCGCCGCCGACCAGGGCTGGTTCGACACCGAGTTCGCGGCCGACGGGATCGCCGTCCGCTCGCTGCAGGACGCGGCGCGCGAGCCGCGCCTGCGCGCCGAGCACTTCAGCCACGAGCTGACGTCGCTGATCCGCGAGGGCGGCAACGTGCCGGCGCTGTGGGCGCGGTCGCGCGGGGCCGACACGCGGCTGGTCGGCCTGACGTGGATCGACGAGCGCCAGGCGATCGTCGTCCGCGCCGACGACGACCTCGCCGAGCCGGCGCAGCTCGCCGGCCGGCGCGTGGCGATCCCGGCCCGGCCGGGCGAGTCGATCGACTTCTGGCGCGCGATGGCGCTGGCCGGCTTCGCCGGCGCGCTGCGGATCGCGGGCCTGGGGCTGACCGACGTCGTCCGTGTCGACGTCGCGCCGCACGCCGACACCGACGGCCGCGGCGCCGCGGGCTTCGCGCCCGAGGTCCAGGCCGTGATCGACGGCCGCGCCGACGCGGCCTACGTCAAGGGCGCGCCAGGGCTGGAGGCTGCGACGCGCGCCGGCGCCCGGATCGCGATCGACCTCGACGACGTGCCGGACCGCGCGACGCGCGTCAACAACGGCACGCCGCGCCCGATCACCGTCCACCAGGAGCTGCTCGACACGCGGCCCCAGGACGTCGCCCGGTTCGTCGCCGTGCTGCTGCGCGCCGCCGACTGGGCGGCCGAGAACCCGGCGGGCGTGGCGGACATCCTGGCGCGCGAGACGCACGCGGGCGCCGAGTTCGTGCCCGGCGCCTACCGCGCCGACTACCACCGCTCCCTGCACCTGTCGCTCAGCGACGAGCGCCTGGCGCTGCTCGAGCGCCAGAAGGACTTCCTGCACGCCAACGGCTTCCTGGAGTCCGACGTCGACCTCGACGCCTGGGTCGACCACACCACCCTGGCCGCCGCGCGCGACCTGACCCTCGAAGGAGCTCGCTAGCCCATGGCATCCGACTACTTGTGGTACATCATCCCGCGCGACGGCGCATACCCGTGGGAGCCGGAGGGCACACGCGCGGTCGACTTCGACTACCTCAAGCACCTGGCGACGGGCGTCGACCGGCTCGGCTTCAGCGGCGCGCTGCTGGCCACCGACATCCACGACGTGTGGGTCCTGGGCAGCGCGCTCGCCGCCCACACCAAGAAGCTGCGCCCGCTGCTGGCGGTCCATCCGGGCCTGATCTCCCCGACGCTGCTGGCCAAGATGGCGCTCACGTTCGACGACCTGTTCGACGGGCGCCTGCAGATCAACGTCGTCAACGGCGAGACGCGCACGCTGAAGCAGTACGGGCTCGAGGTCGAGCACGACGAGCGCTACGCGCTGGCCGGCGAGTACTGGGAGATCTTCCGGCGCCTGACCTCCGGCGAGGTCGTCGACTTCGAGGGCCATCACTACTCCGTGCGCGGCGCCGGGTCGAACTTCGGCCTGCCCGTCGTCCAGAAGCCGCACGTCCCGCTGTGGTTCGGCGGCTCGTCGGAGGCCGGCATGCAGATGGCGGCCAAGCACATCGACCGCTACCTGTCGTGGGGCGAGCCGCCGGCGCGCGTGGCCGAGAAGATCGCGCGGCTCAACGAGCTGGCCGAGGGCCACGGGCGCACGATCGGCTACGGCATGCGCCTGCACCTCGTCGTCCGCGACACCGAGCAGGAGGCGTGGGACCACGTCGACCACCTGCTGAAGGCCACGAGCGACGCCACCTACGCGCGGATGGCCGCGTCGAACGCCGGCAGCGACTCGGTCGGCATGCAGCGCCAGTTCGAGAAGCACCAGGGCCAGGTCCCCGACCGTGCCAAGGACCTCGAGAGCTACCCCAACATCTGGCCGGGGATGTCGCTGCTGCGGCCAGGCCCGGGCACCGCGCTGGTCGGCTCGACCGAGCAGGTCGTCGAGCGGATCCAGGAGTTCGAGGCGCTCGGGGTCGACACCTTCATCTTGAGCGGCAACCCGCTGCTGGAAGAGGCCTACCGCGTCTCGGAGACCGTGCTGCCCCAGCTCGGCGTGCGGCCCGACGCCGGCGTGCGCGCCCGCGACCACCAGGCGATCGTCGACGTGCCCGTCACGGCGGGCTGACCTCGAACCGACCGAAGGACATCGAGAACACCATGAGCACCATCACGATCGGCGTCCACGCCAACAACCCCGCCCTGTTCCTGCTCTCGCACCTCGACCTCGCCGAGCGCGCGCTGGCGCCGCTGGGCGTCGAGGTGGCGTGGCACCGGTACACGGGCGGCACCGAGACGGGGCGCAAGCTCGTCGACGGCACGATCGACGTCGGCGGCACCGGCGCGACGCCGCCGATCTCCGACCAGGCCAACGGCCTGCCGGTCGTCTACGTCGCCCACTCCGACCCGCGCCCGGCGCACGGCACGCTGCTCGTCACGCCGGACTCGGACGTGAAGTCGGTCGCCGACCTGCGCGGGCGCAAGGTCGCCCTCGGCATCGGCTCGTGGCAGACGCTGCTGCTGGCCGTCGCGCTGGACCGCGCCGGGATCGCCTTCGACGAGGTCGACGCGGTCGGCTCCGGCCCGGACTCGCTCGCCCAGCTCCAAGCCGGCGAGCTCGGCGCGTGGATCGGCCAGGGGCCGGAGCACGTCGCCGCGACGCGGTCGGGCGCGGCGGTCGAGCTGGTCCCGGCCGGCGACCTCATCACCAACCCGTCGCTGTGGTTCACCCGCCGCGACGTGGCCGAGCGCCGCGGCACCGAGCTGGGCGCGGTCGCCGGTGCGCTGGAGGACGCGGGGCTCTGGGCCGCCGCCGACCCGCGCGCCGCCGCCGAGCTGTTCGCGACCAACGAGGGCGGCGAGGTCGAGGCGTGGGAGGCGTTCGTGCGCCGCATCCCGTGGACGGTCAACGCGATCGGCGCCCCGTTCGTCGCCGAGCAGCAGGCGGGGGCCGACGTCCTGGCCCGCGTCGGCTTCCTGCCGCGCGCCGTGACGGTCGCCGACGCGACGGTCCCGGAGCTCGCGTCCTACGTCGAGGCGGGCCTCGACGCGGCCCGCGAGGCACGCGCGCACCAGACCGCCGCGACCGCGTGAGGTAGATATGGAGGCATGACAGACGTCCTCGCCCGGCGGATCCGGGTCGCCCGCGGTGCCGAACCCGCGGATCTGGTGGTGCGCGGCGGCCGCGTGGTCGACGTGCTCACCCAGCAGGTCCGCAGCGCCGACGTGGCGATCGTGGGCGATCGGATCGCCGCGGTCGGGGACGGGCTGAGCGGCCGCGAGGTCGTCGAGGCGGCCGGGCGCTACGTCGCGCCCGGCTTCATCGACGCGCACGTGCACATCGAGTCCTCGATGGTCGCGCCCGGGCGCTTCGCCGACGCGGTCCTGCCGCACGGCACGACGACGATCGTGTCCGACCCGCACGAGATCGCCAACGTGCTCGGCGTCGCGGGGATCGAGTGGATGCTGCGCGCGTCCGCCGGCCTCGACCTGTCGGTGCTGATGATGGCGCCGGCGTGCGTGCCGGCCTCGCCGCTGGAGACGTCGGGCGCGCGGCTGCTCGCCGACGACCTCATCGGCCTGGCGCTGCGCCACCCGCGCGTGCTCGGCCTGGCCGAGATGATGAACTACCCTGGCGTCCTGGCCGGCGACCCCGTCGAGCTGGCCAAGCTGGCGGCCTTCGCCGCGGCCGGGCTGCTGGTCGACGGTCACGCGCCCGGCCTCGCCGGCACCGACGTCCAGGGCTACCTCGGCGCCGGCGTCGTCTCCGACCACGAGTGCCTGACGGCCGACGAGGCGCGCGAGAAGGTCGCCAACGGCATGACGGTCTTCCTGCGCGAGGCGACCAACGCGCGCAACCTGCTCGACGTGCTGCCGGCGGTCACGCCGGCCAACGCGCGGCGCTTCGCGTTCTGCACCGACGACCGCGTCCCGGGCGAGCTGCTCGACGACGGGTCGATCGACGCGCTGGTCCGGATGGCGGTCGGCGCCGGCCTGGACCCGCTGCTCGCGGTGACGATGGCGACGCTGAACGCCGCCGAGCACTACGGGCTGCGCGACCGCGGCGCGGTGGCGCCGGGACGGCGGGCGGACCTCGTGGTGTTCGACGCGCTGGACGACATCCGCCCGGCGGTCGTGGTCGCGGGCGGCGCCGTCGTGGCCCGTGACGGCGTGCGCGTGGGCGGCGACGCGGGCGCGCCCGACACGCTGCCGCCGACGATGAACGTCGCCTGGCGCGACGACCTGCGCCTCGCGCGCGCCGGCGACCGCGTCAAGGCCATCGGCGTGATCGACGACCAGCTGATCACCACGGCCGAGATCGCCGAGCTGCGCGGCTCGGCCCTCTGCGACGTCGCCGCGCCCGACCCCGACGCCGACCTGCTGCGGTTGAGCGTCGTCGAGCGCCACCACGCGACCGGCAACGTCGGCGCCGGCTTCGTCCGCGGCTTCGGGCTGCGCGCGGGCGCGCTGGCCTCGTCGGTCGCCCACGACTCCCACAACATCGTCGTGGCGGCCGCCGACGACGGCGACGCGCTGATCGCCGCGCGCGCCGCGGCCGAGCTGGGCGGCGGGCTCGTGGTCGCCGCGGGCGGCGAGGTCCGCGCGACCGTGCCGCTGCCGCTCGCCGGGCTGATGGCGGACCGGCCGCCGCGCGCGGTCGCCGACGACCTGGCCCGCGCCGAGGACGTCGCGCGCGAGCTCGGCTGCCGGCTCGGCGCCCCGTTCATGGCGCTGAGCTTCCTGGCGCTGCCGGTGATCCCGTCGCTCAAGCTCACCGACCAGGGGCTCGTCGACGTGGACGCGTTCGCGCTGACCGACGTGTTCGTGTAGGCCTTCACGTTCCGTGGAGCTCCTGCGCGCCCGCCACCCGGACGATCCCGTGCTCGACGCGGCGATCACGCACGCGCTGCTGCGGCAGGTCGGCGCGGGGGAGAAGCCCGCGACCGCGCGGGTCTTCCGGCCCGGCCCGACGATGGCGTTCGGCCGGCTCGACGCGCTCGACGGCGAGACATATGACAACGCCCGCGTCGCCGCGCGGGCCCACGGGTTCGTGCCGCTCCTGCGGCTGGGCGGCGGCCACGCGGCGGGCTACGACGAGGGCGCGGTGCTGGTCGAGGTCGTCACGCCGGTCAAGACGATCGCCGAGGGCATCCCGGCGCGCTTCGCGTCGGCCACGGCGTTGTTGGTGGAGTCGCTCGCCGCGGTCGGGATCGCCGCGCGCGTCGGCGAGCTGCCCGGCGAGTACTGCGCCGGCGACTGGTCGGTCAACGCCGCGGGCGTCAAGCTCGCCGGGACCGCCCAGCGCTCGATCCGCGGCGCCTCGCTGGTGACCGCGATGCTGATCGTCGAGCACGGCGCGCGGCTGCGCGCGGCGCTGGTCGACGTCTACGCGGCGCTGGGCATCGCCTGGCGTCCGAGCACCGCGGCGGGGGCGGCCGACATCGTGCGCACGCTCACCGCGGCCGACGCCGAGCGGACGCTGGTCGCGACGCTCGCCGCCCACGAGCGCCTCACCGCGACGACGCTGGACCCGGCGACGGTCGCGCTGGCGCAGACGCTGCGGTCGGCGCACGAACGTTGACCGTCCGCTCCTCGCGCGGCGGCGCGCAGGCCGGCAGCGTGAGCGTGAAGCGCGCGCCGGGGCGGGCGTCGGCCAGCGTGACGTCGCCGTCCATCCGGCGCGCCAGGCCGCGGGCGATCGGGAGGCCGAGGCCGAAGCCGTGCGCGCCGCGTGCCGCGGCGCGCTCGAAGCGGCCGAACACCCGCTCCCGGTCGGCGGCGGGCACGCCGGGGCCGGCGTCGGCCACGGCGACCGCGGCGCGCTCGCCGTCGCTCGTCACCGTGATCGCCAGCGCGGTGTCGGGCGGCGCGCCGTGGCGCAGCGCGTTGTCCAGCAGCGCGCGGATCACGCGCGCCACCGCGAGCGGGTCGCCGAGCGCCCAGGCCGACCCGTAGGACCGCAGGCGGATGACGACGCCCGCGGCGCGCGCGGCGGGCTCGACCTCGCCCGTGAGCGTCCGGGCCAGCTCGGCCAGGTCGACCGGCTCGGTGGCGACCGGCGTGGCGGCGTCGAGGCGGCCGAGGCCGAGCAGGTCGTCGGCCAGCGTCGAGAGCCGCCGGGCCTGGCGGGCGACGCCGCCGGCGCGCGCGCGGGCGGCGTCGACGTCGGGCTCGGGGCCCGCCAGGTCCTCCTCCAGCAGCTCGGCGAAGCCGAGCAGCGAGGCGACCGGCGTGCGCAGCTCGTGCGAGGCCGTCGACAGGAACGCCTGGCGGCCCTGCTCCTGGGCCTGCAGCCGCGTGCGCATCGACTCCAGCGCGACGGCCAGCTCGCCGACCTCGTCGCGGCCCGCGGCGCGGACGTCGACCGGCGCCTCGATGCCCTCGTCGCCCAGTCGGCGCGCCGCGCGGCGCAGGCCCTCCAGCCGGCGCAGCAGGCCGAAGCCGAACGCCGCGCCGAGCGCGGCGGCGACGAGCAGCCCGACGCCGCCCGCCACGGGCAGCGCGCCGCGCACGACCGCGGCGGCCGCGCGCTCGTCGTCCAGCGAGCGGCGCAGGACGAGCGTCCGGACGCCGGCGCGCGTCCGCGCGCTGGAGACGACGACCGCCGCCCCGTCGCCGACGGCCTGGCGCACGTCGCCGTCGCGCGCCAGCCCGGCGGGCACGACGCGCGGCGCGGTCGGGCCGCTGCCGGCGATCCGGGCGCCGTGCGCGTCGAACAGCGCGACGTCGCCGCCGACACGGCCGGCGAGCCGGCGCACCAGCCGCCGCGAGCCGCGCGCGCCGGGGCGCAGGTCGGACTCCGGCATCCGCGTCAGCGCGAGGCCGGCGGTGCGGGCCAGCTCGCGGACGTCGTGGACGCGGTCCTGCTCCAGGCGATGCTCGAGCGGCGGGACGAGCGTGCCGACCGCGACCGCCAGCGTGATCGCGCTCGTGGCGACGAGGGCGAGGGCGAGCTTGACGCGCAGCCCCGGCACGCCGCGGTCACCCGCCGATGCGGTAGCCGGCGCCGCGGACGGTCACGATCCAGCCCGCGTCGCCGCCGGCCGAGGCGACCTTCTCGCGCAGATGGTGGACGTGGACGTCGATCGCGCGCGGGTCGCGGAAGGCGTGGCCGCCGAAGATCGCGTCGAGCAGCGCCTGGCGGGTCAGGAGCCGGCCGCCGGCGCGCAGCAGCGCGCGCAGCACCTCGAACTCCGAATAGGTGAGCAACAGCTCGTGGTCGCCCACCGTCGCGCGCCGGGCGGCCGCGTGGATCGCGAGCGCGCGGTGGCGCAGGACCGGATCCTCCGGCGCGCGCTGGCCGCGGCGCAGCACCGCGCGGACGCGGCTGCGCAGCTCCGCGATCCCGACGGGCTTGGTGACGTAGTCGTCGGCGCCGGCCTCGAGGACGAGCACGACGTCGGCCTCGCCCTCGCGCGCCGTGACCGCGACGACGTGCGTGTCGTCGCCGCCGGCGCGCAGGCGCCGGCAGACCTCGACGCCGTCGGGGCCGCCGGGCCCGAGCGAGAGGTCGAGCAGGATCAGGTCGAAGCGTCGCGCCGCGAGCGCCTCCAGCGCGGCGCTGCCGTCGTGCGCGGTGGCGACCTCGTGGCCGTCGGACGCCAGGGCGCCCGCCATCACGTCGGAGAGATCGGCGTCGTCCTCGACGACGAGGACGCGACCGGCGGTCCGGGCGTCGTCGTTCAACACAGGCGGAATGTAGACGCGCGCAGGCCGCTGAACACAGGGTTCGCACGATGGCAACGCGATTCCAACAGGAGGCGCAGCGGCGGCCAACGCGCGCTTGCGGCGCGGCTCAGCCGCCGGGCCGACGATCGATCGCATGGAACGCTTGGGTGACGACGCCGGCCGGGTCCCGCTCCCGCGACTGGCGGGCGTGTCGATCGTCCTGCCCTGCCACGACGAGGCGGGCAACGTGGCGCGGATGGTCGGCGAGGCGACGGCCGCGGCGCGGGCGGTGGCCGACGCGCACGAGATCCTGGTCGTCGACGACGGCAGCACCGACGCGACGCGGGCGGTGGCCGCCGAGGCGGCGCGGTGCGACGAGCGTGTGCGGCTGCTCGTGCACGACGGCAACCGCGGCTACGGCGTCGCGCTGCGGACCGGGTTCGCGGCCGCGCGGCTGGAGTGGGTGTTCCTGACCGACGCCGACTGCCAGTTCGACCTGATGGACCTGGTCGCCGCGCTGCCGCTGGCCGCCGCGAGCGACCTGGTGTGCGGCTACCGCGTGCGCCGCGCCGACCCGCTGCACCGCCGCCTCAACGCGCGGGCCTGGAACGGGCTGGTGGACCACATGTTCGCGCTGGGCGTCCGCGACGTCGACTGCGCGTTCAAGCTGATGCGCCGCGAGCTCGTCCAGGGGCTGGCGCTGGAGGCCGACGGCGCGGTCGTCAGCACCGAGCTGCTGGTGCGCGCCCGGGCGGCCGGCGCGCGCATCGGCGAGCTGGGCGTGACCCACCGGCCGCGGGCGGCCGGGCGCTCCTCGGGCGCCGACCCGGCCGTCGTGCTGCGGGCGTTCCGGGAGCTGCGCGCGCTGCGCGCGCAGCTGCGGGCCGAGACGGGGGGCGGCGCCACGTCCCCGGGCGCCGCCCGCCCGCGGCCCGCCTGAGCGCCGCGGCATGGCCGCGGTCGCCGCACCAGGCGCGGCGCGTGCGCGCCGGACGGAGGTGCGCGCGCCGCGCTGGGTCCGCTGGGCGCCGGAGGTGGCAGTCGCCGGCGTGGCCGCGGCGCTGCGCGGGATCGCGCTGGGCCGCGTCCCGTTGGACCCGTACTACGACGCGGCCGTGCGGAGCATGGGGACGTCGTGGTCGGCGGCGCTGGCCGGCGCGTTCGAGCCGGGCGGGCGCGTGGCGATCGACAAGCCGCCGATCGACCTGTGGCTGCAGGTCGCGAGCACGCGCGCGCTGGGCTTCGGGCCGGTCGCGCTGCACCTGCCGGAGGCGGTGGGTGGCGTCGTGCTCGTCGTGTTGGTGATGGCGTTGGCCGCGACGCTGTTCGGCCGGATCGCTGGTCTTGTTGGTGGCCTTGCCCTGGCGGTGTCGCCGAGCGCGGTGGTGACGGCGCGCAGCGACACGATGGACGCGGTGATGGCGGCGCTGTGCGTGGCGGGCGCGGTGGTGGCCGTGCGCTCGGCGCGCGGCGGCCGCGCGTGGGGGATGGCGGGCGCGGGCGTGTTGGCGGGGTTGGCCTTCGACGTGAAGCTGGCCGAGTCGCTGCTGGGCGCGGCGGCCGTGGCGGCGCTCTGGCTGGCGTGCGCGCCGCGCGGCGTGCGGATCCGCGGCGCGGCGGTGGGCGGGGCCGCCTTCGTGGCGACCGCGCTCGCCTGGCTGGTCGCCGTGTCCGTCGTGCCGCTGCATCCCCGCCCCTGGGCGCTGGGCTCGACCTCCGGGTCGCCGTGGCAGGCCGCGCTGGTCTACAACGGCGTGGATCGCTTGAAGGGCGGCGGCGGGCCCGCGGAGCCTGCGCCGGTCGTCGGTCCGACGGCGGCCGGCGGCGTCTCCCCGCGGGTCGCGGCGCGCCGCGCCGCGTCCCTCGCCCGCCGCGCCCGGGCCCACGCGGTGGCGCTGGCGCGGCGGCCGGCGGATCGGTCGCCGACGCGGCTGCTCTCCCCGCGCGCCCACCTCGGGCGGTGGGTGGGGATCGAGGTCGTCGTGGCGGTCGCGGCGTTGGTGGTGGGGTCGATCGGCGGCTGGCCGGCCGGCGGCGCGTTCTTCGTCGTCGGCGGCTGGCTCGCGGCGGGCGTCGCGCTGTGCAGTGCCATGCCGGATCTCCACGTGCGGTATCTCGCCTGCCTCGATCCGGCCGTCGCCGTCGCGATCGGCGCGGGGGCGGGCGTCCTGCGGCGGGGGAGGGGCGTCGCGGCGGTCGCCGTCCTCGCCGCGCTCGCGCTCCCGGCGCTGACCTCCGTGCAGGCGGTCGCGGCGGCGACGCAGGACTCCGGCCGCCCCGGAGCGCTGCCGGTCGTGCGGGTCGACGCGCTCGCGGCCTTCCTCGACGCGCACGGCGCCGCCGGCCGGCTCGCCGTCAGCGCGCCCGCCAAGGCCGGGCAGCTGATCGCGTCGACCGGCCAGCCGGTGCTGATCCTCTCCGACGGCTACGGCCGCCCGCTCGTGGCGCCGCGCCAGCTCGCCGGAGCGGTCGCGCGTGGGACCATCCGCTATGCCTTGCTCGGCGACGCGTGCAGCGCGGCCTCCGGCAACGCGCAGACCGGCTGCCTCGCGGCCGTCCGCTGGGCTCGACGCCACGGCGTCGACGTCAGCCGCGCCGCCGGCCAGCCGCGCCGCGGCGCGCTGTTCGCGCTCAACCCACCGGCGGCCGATCGGGCAGCGAGCGGAAGAACTCCCACGTGCGCCAGGTTGTCGAGAACGCGGCGGTCGACGGCGTCGTCCGCGGGCCGCCCGGCCAGCCGTGCGCCTGGTGGTCGAGCCGGACGTGCTCGACGCGCGTCGCGTCGGCGCAGCGCCGCCACGCGAGCTCGTGCACGCCGGGCGCGGGCGACAGCCGCCGCGCGGTGCCCCGGCACCCGTCGATCCGCCGCCAGCGCGCGAGGTACTTCGCGACGCTGCCGCGGTAGTCGGGCGGCGCCCCGCCGTAGGGCACGACCTGGTCGCCCGTCCCGTGGATCTCGAGGATCGGCAGCGGTCGCGAGGGCCGGCACGGCGGGAGCGCCTTGTACCCGCCCGCGACCGGCGCGGCGCCGGCGAGGCGGTCCGGCAGCTCGCACGCCAGCCGCGCCGTCATCCCGCCGCCGTTGGACACGCCGGTGACGAACACGCGCGCGCGGTCCACGCACGCCACGCCCTCCAGGGCGTCGAGCGAGCGGCGCAGCTCGTCGACCTCCTCGGGCAGGTCGGCCTGCCGCTGGCCGGTGATGTCCCAGAACGACGTCGGGCCGACGGCCGTCGGGTAGGCCACCAGGAACCGCTCGCGGTCGGCCAGCCGGCTGAAGCCGGTGTCCTGCGCGAAGTCCGGCCCGGTCTCGCCCGCGCCGTGCAGCGCGATCACCAGCGGCCGCGGCGCGTAGGCGCCCGTGCGCGGGACGTGGAGGAGGACGCTGCGCCGCCGGCCGTCGACGCTGAGCACCGACACCTGGTGGTCGCCGGGCGTGAGGACCGTGCACGGCGTGCGCGCCGGGCTGGCGGCGAAGCGCGTCGCGAACGCGCCGGTGGCCCAGGCCGCGACGCCGAGCAGCGCCAGCGCCGCGAGCGAGACCGCGACCCGCCTCACGCCACGAACACCCAACGGCGGCAGAGCACGAACGCGAGCAGCGACGCGACCGGCAGCGCGACCAGCGCGGCGACGACGCGCGACGAGCCGGACAGCGCCCAGACGCCGCCGGCGTCGACGCCGGCCGCGAGCGCCTGCACGCCGACGTAGCGCGCCGCGGGCGCGGCGCCGCGCGCCCGCGAGGCGAACGTCCAGCCGCGGTTCAACCGGTAGCCGTTGACCGCGCCGGCGCCCCAGCCGAGCGCAGCGGCCACGGTCGCCGGGAGCGCCAGCCCCAGCATCATGGTGGTGATGAGCGTCACGACCGTGTTGGATGCTCCCACGACGGCGAAGCGCACGAGCTGGGCCGGCGGCCCAGAGCGGGCGACGGCGGCGTTCATCGCAGGTACCGCTGCGTGAAGTCGTGGTTGACGCGCCCCGCGGCCGAGCGCGTCGGGTAGAAGCCCGCGGCGTGGATGAGCACGGGCATCTGCGGGATCGCGCCCAGCGCCAGCCACGCGGTCAGGACCACGCACGCGACGGCGAGCGCGCGCGTCCGGGCCAGCGCCGCGAACGGCAGGACCCACCAGACGTACCAGGGCATCGTCCAGCCGAGCGTGAGGACGCCGGCGAGCAGCACGAGGCCCGCCGCGCCCGGCAGGCGCTCGCGCCGGCGCGCGACGGCACCGGCCGCGCCCAGCGCCACCGCCGCCAGGAGCGCGTGGGCGATCGTCCGGTCGCCGGCCGTCAGCCCGCCCTGGCCGGCCAGCGCGGCCACGACGTTGGCGACGCTGAGCGGCGTGACGAACCGGTCCTGGATGCCGGTCGCCGGCAGGTGGCCCCCGTAGCGCAGCGCGACGACCGCGAGCGTGAGCGCGCCCGCTACGCCCGCGCCCGCCGCGGCCCACCACCGCCGCCGCGCGCCGAGCACGACCAAGACCACCACCAACGCCGCCGATGGCTTGACGCCCGCCGCGAGCACGGCGCACGCGCCCGCCGCGGCGTCCGTCCAGCCGCTGCGCCCGATCACCACCAGCGCCACCGCCGCGACCGCCGGCAGCAGCATCAGCGGCTCCCCGTGCGCGCCGCCGATGCCGTAGACCAAGACCAAGGGGTTGAACGCCACGAACGCGACCGCGCGCCGCCACGACCGGTTCAGCCGCCGCGCCGCGACGCCCACCAGCGCCAGCGTCCCGAGCGCGCAGGCCAGCAGCAGCGCCTTGACCGTCCAGTAGGCGACCGGCACCGACAGCGGCGCCAGCGCCTCGGTCACCAGCGTGAACAGCGGCCCGTAGGGCGAGGGCAGGTGATGCCAGTTGGAGTAGATGTAGGCCGCGTCGTGCGGCGCGGCCAGCGGCTGCGCCACGTACGGGTCCAGCCCGTAGCGCGGACCCATCCGGCCGTAGTGCAGGTAGTTGAAGATGTCGGTCAGCGACAGCGGCGGCCCGAGCAGCAGCACCACGTAGGCGACGACCACCGCGGCGCACAGCGCCGGCGCCGGGATCCGCCGCGCGCAGAGCCACACGACGATCCACGCGACGCCGAGCCCGACGAGCACGCGCACGAGGTCGGCGGCGAGCGCCGGCGGGCTGGCCGGCAGCCCGCCGAGGCGCCCGGCCAGCGGCCCGACCATCCAGCGCGGGAAGCCGTGGCGCGCGGGGCCCGACAGCGGCGACGGGCGTTCCGCGGCGGCGAGCACGAGAGCTGAGCAGAGGCCGACGATCGCACCCGCCGCCGCGGTCCCGAGCGCCCCGGCGCCCGCCGCCGCCCACCCTGCGGGCAGGGGCAGCGGCAGGGCGGTCCGCCTCGCCGCGGGTGGCGGGGCGGATGCGGCGGCGTAGGCCGGGGTCTCACGCACCGTGCTTCAGCCTGAGGCCCGACCCTGAAGCGCCGCCCAGCGGCACGTAGCGAGCGGGTAGGTCGCCGATTGGCGTCGTGTTCGATCAGGCGGGCGCCGTGAGCCTGGCGCTCGCGCTGGGCCACTTGTCCACGAACGTGGGTCCCGGCGCTCAACCGAACGGTGCCTGGGCCGATCATGAGTGACGCGCTGCGCGCCGCCGTGCGCGAGGCCGACGTCATCTGCCGGACCGGCGGCGAGGAGTTCGCCGTGATCCTGCCGGGCGCCGGCGAGGACGAGGCCGTCGCCGCCGCCCACCGCGTCGTCGCCGCGGTCCGCGACGGGCGCCTCGGGCCGAGCGGCGCGCTCACCACGTCGGTCGGGCTGGCGATCGGGCCCGCCGAGGGCGACACGGTCGCCGCGCTGTTCCGCGTCGCCGACGACCGCCTGCTCGCGGCCAAGGCGCGGGCAAGGACCGCGCGGTCACCGGCCGCTGAACGCGGCGCCATCGCCCGCTCCTTCGCGGGCTAGGGTGAGGCGCATGCCGTCGTTCAAGGACCCCAAGCGGCTCAGCCTGATGGCCGCGATCATGGGGTCCTTCGTCGTCGGGCTCGACGCGACCGTCGTCAACGTGGCGCTGCCGTCGATCTCGGCCGACCTCGGCGGCGGGCTGGCCGGCCAGCAGTGGGTGTCCAACGCCTACCTGCTCGCGCTGGGGTCGCTGATCCTGATCGGCGGGTCGCTCGGCGACGTGCTCGGCGAGCGGCGCGTGTTCGCGATCGGCGTCGCCGGCTTCGGGATCGTGTCGATGGTCTGCGCGCTGGCGCCGTCGATCGAGGTGCTGATCGCGGGCCGCGCGCTGCAGGGCGTCTTCGGCGCGCTGCTGACGCCGAGCGCGCTGGCGGTGATCGTCAGCACCTTCCCACCCGACGAGCGCGGCGCCGCGATCGGGTCCTGGACCGCGTGGTCGGGGATCGCGACCGTGATCGGCCCGCTGTGCGGCGGCTACCTGATCGACGCCACGTCGTGGCGCTGGATCTTCGCGATCAACGTGCCGTTCGTCCTGATCACGCTGATGCTGGTCGCGGTGGCGGTGCCCAAGCGCGGGCGCGAGACGCGCGACGTGCCGATCGACTGGACCGGCGCCGTGCTCTGCGCGCTCGGATTGGCCGGACCGGTCTTCGCGCTGATCCGGCAGCCGGCGCTCGGCTGGGGCTCGCCCGGCGTCTGGGTCCCGGCGCTGCTGGGCCTGTCGCTGTTCGCGACCTTCCTGTGGTGGGAGTCGCGGACGCCCTATCCGATGCTGCCGCTCGAGCTCTTCCGGCGCCGCAACTTCGCCGTGGGCAACGCGCAGACGTTCGCCATGTACGGCGGGCTGGGGATCACGTTCTTCTTCCTGGTGCTGTTCCTCCAGCAGGTCGCGGGCTACGACGCGCTGCAGGCCGGGCTGGCGACGCTGCCGTCCACGATCGTCATGTTCACGCTCAGCAAGCGCGCCGGCCGTTGGGCCGACCGCTACGGGCCCCGGTTGTTCATGGGGTTGGGGCCGCTCGTCGCCGCCGCCGGCCTGGTGCTGATGCAGCGCATCGGCGCGCGCCCGGACTACTGGACCGACGTCTTCCCGGCGTTGTTCGTGTTCTCGCTCGGGCTCTCGGCGACGGTCGCGCCGCTCACCGCGACCGTGCTGGCCGACGCCGACGAGCAGAACGCGGGGATCGCGTCGGGCGTCAACAACGCGGTCGCGCGCGTCGCGGCGCTGATCGCGGTCGCCGCGCTCGGCGCGGTCGTCTCCGCCTCGTTCTCGTCGTCGATCGACGGCACGCTCGGCGACCGGCCGCTGAGCCCGCAGTCGCAGGCGGCGGTCGAGAGCGCCAAGGAGCGGACGCTCGCGACCATCGACGTGTCCGCGCTGCCGGCGGCCGAGCGCGCGGCGGTGGCCCAATCGGTGCAGGACGCCTCGGTGGACGCCTTCCACCTCGGCATGGGCCTCAGCGCGATCCTCGTCGCCTGCGGCGGGATCCTGGGCCTGGTCGGGATCGTCAACCCGCGGCGCAGGGTGCGCTGCGAGGACTGCTCGGGCGGCCAGCTGGTCGCCGCGCCGCTGGACGCCGTGCGGCTGCCGGAGCGCGAGGCTCCGACAGCCGCCTGAACGGCGGGTCCTTCGCCTAGGAGGCGACGAGCTCCTCGTCGTCGGCCAGGGCGATGCGCTCGTTCGGGACGCAGTGCGTCATGACGAGGCCGTTGGTGTCGCGCGGGCCGTTGCTGCCGAGGTTCGCGGCGCGGGCCAGCTCCGCCTCGGTCAGGTTCTGCGTCGCCAGCGGCTCCAGGCCGCGGACGTCGTCGGCCGTGATGCCGAGGCCCGCGCCGACGCGGGCGCCCAGCTCGTCCTCGGCCATGAACAGGTGCCAGAGCATCCGCTCCTGGATCGGCCGGTCGCACTGCGACAGGTTCCCGACCCAGTTGGCGACGAGCTCGTCCTTCTCCCACTGCTCGGAGAGCAGGTAGCGCTCGCCGGCCTGGGCGTAGTCGTTGGTCCGCTCGATCTTGGCGCGCGTGAGGCGGCCCTCGATCGCCGGGCCCTGCTCGGTGTGCTCGGGCTTCGGGCCCTCCTGCGGGCCGCCGGTGATCGACGGCTCGTAGTTGACGGAGGGGTTGCCGTCGCCGCCGTCGACCGCGTAGGTCATCGCGCCGTCGCGCTGGTTGGTCCGGACCTGCTCCACGCCCTTGGGGTGGTTCACCGGGAGCTGGAGGTAGTTCGGGCCGACGCGGTGGCGCTGCGTGTCGCTGTAGCTGAACGTGCGCCCGACGAGCATCTTGTCGTCGCTGAAGTCCAGGCCGTCGACCAGGACGCCGGTGCCGAAGGCGATCTGCTCGCTCTCGGCGAAGAAGTTCTCTGGCGCGCGGTTGAGCACCATCTTGCCGATCTTGTGGACCGGGAAGACGTTCTCGGGCCAGACCTTGGTGTCGTCGAGCGGGTCGAAGTCCAGCTCGGGGTGGTCGTGGTCGTCCATGATCTGGACGGCCAGCTCCCACTCGGGGTGGTCGCCGTTGGCGATGGCCTCGTAGAGGTCCTTGGTGTGGACGCCGAGCTCCTTGCCCTGCTGGACGCCGGCGTCGGCCTCGGTCCAGGACTGGACGGCCTGCTTGGGCAGCCAGTGGTACTTGATGAGCTTGGTCTCGCCCGCGGCGTTGACCCACTTGTAGGTGTTGACACCGAAGCCCTGCATGTGGCGGTAGGACGCCGGGATGCCGCGCGGGCTCAGCACCAGGTTGAACATGTGCAGCGACTCCGGCGTCTGGGACGCGAAGTCGAACACGCGGTTGGCGACCTGGCGCTCGAACGTGACCGGGTCCGGCTTCTGGGAGTGGATGAAGTCGGGGAACTTGATCGCGTCGCGGATGAAGAAGACGCCGAGGTTGTTGCCGACGAGGTCCCAGTTGCCGTCCTCGGTGTAGAACTTGACGGCGAAGCCGCGCGGGTCGCGAATGGCCTCGGAGGAGTCGCGGCCGCCGGCGACGGTCGAGAAGCGGATGGCGATCTCGGTCTGCTTGCCGGCCGGCTCGAAGAGCTTGGCGCGGGTGAGCTTGGAGATCGGCTCGCCGTCGACGGTGCCGTAGGTCTCGAAGTAGCCGAAGGCGGTGGCGCCGCGGGCGTGGACCACGCGCTCCGGCACGCGCTCGCGGTCGAAGTGGGCGAGCTTCTCGATGAACTGGTAGTTCTCGAGCGTCGCCGGACCGCGATTGCCGATCGTGCGCGTGTTCTGGTTGTCGCCGATCGGATGGCCGTTGCGGGTGGTCAGCGTGTTGGGGTCGTCGTCGCTCATGGGGCTGTCGCCTCTCGTGGTTGTTGGCAGGCGGGGCACAGGCCCCAGTGGGTCACCTCGGACTGGTCGATGACGAAGCCCTGCTGCTCGGATGGCGTCAGGCAGGGCGCCGCGCCGGTGGCGCAGTCGACGTCGACCACGGTGCCGCAGGCGCGGCACACGAGGTGGTGGTGGTTGTCGCCCACGCGCGACTCGTAGCGCGCGGGACCTCCGGCGATCTCGATCCGCTGGGCGAGCGCGGCGCCGCGCAGGGCCTCGCACACGTCGTAGGCGGCCTGCGTGGAGATCGTCACGCCGGCGCCGCGCACCCGGTCGATCACCTGATCGACGCGGGGATGGTCGGTTGCCTCGGTGAGCACCTGGAGCACCGCGACGCGCGCGGCGGTCGCCCGCAGTCCGGCGGTCCGGAGCTGCTCCGGGTAGGTGGCGGCACCCACGCCGCCAACCTAGCAGGATTCGCGCCCAGATTGGAATGATTCAAGAAGAGTGCACAGGTGGGCAGACGTGGTACGCCTTCAGCCATGCTCGGACTCCCCGAGGGCATCCAGGCCCTCCTCTTCGACCTCGACGGCGTGCTCAGTCAGACCGCGAAGGTGCATGCCGCGGCCTGGAAGCAGATGTTCGACGAGTATCTGAAGGACAAGGCGCAGCGCGAGGGCGGCGAGCTCGTCCCGTTCGACGCGCACGACGACTACGACGAGTTCGTCGACGGCCTGCCGCGGCCCGACGGCGTGCGGTCGTTCCTGAGGTCGCGCGGCATCCAGCCGGACGAGGAGCTGGTCAAGCGGCTCGGCGACCGCAAGAACACGCTCGTGCTCGACATCATCAAGAAGGACGGCGTGCAGCCCTACGAGGGGTCGGTCCGCTACGTCGGCGCCGCGCGCGACGCGGGGCTCAAGCTGGCGGTCGTCTCCTCGTCGGCCAACGCCAAGGACGTGCTGCGGTCGATCGGGATCCTCGACCGCTTCGCGCACGTCGTCGACGGCCACGCGGTCGCCGAGGGCGGCCTCAAGGGCAAGCCCGCGCCCGACACGTTCCTGGAGGCCGCGCGCGAGCTCGGCGTCGAGCCGGCGCACGCCGCGGTCTTCGAGGACGCGCTGGCCGGCGTGGAGGCGGGCCGCGCCGGCAAGTTCGGCGCCGTCGTCGGCGTCGACCGCGTCGGCCAGTCGGGAGCCCTGCGCGACCATGGCGCTACGGTCGTCGTGCAGGATCTCGACGAGCTGCTTCCGTGATCGACCACCCCAACTACTCCGCCGCCCCCTGGTCCCTGCGCGAGGACGGCCTGAGCCTCGACAGCCTCGCGCAGTCCGAGTCGGTCTTCGCGCTGTCCAACGGGCACGTCGGGATGCGCGGCAACCTCGACGAGGGCGAGCCCGTCGGCCTGCCCGGCACCTACCTCAACGGCTTCCACGAGACCCGTCCGCTGCCCTACGCCGAGAGCGCCTACGGCAACCCGGAGGCCGGCGAGACGGTCGTCAACGTCACCGACGGCAAGTTGATGCGGTTGCACGTCGACGACGAGCTCTTCGACGTCCGCTATGGCGAGCTGCTCGCCCACAGCCGCGAGCTGGACTTCCGCGGCGGCGTCCTGCGCCGCACGGTGCACTGGCGCTCGCCCGCCGGCGCCGAGGTCAGGATCACCTCCACGCGCCTGGTCTCGCTCAGCCAGCGCGGCGCGGCCGCGATCCTCTACGAGGTCGAGCCCGTGGGCAAGAGCACGCGGTTGGTCGTCCAGTCCGAGCTCGTGGCCAACGAGGACGGCCAGATCGAGCACGGCGACGACCCGCGCGCGGCGGCCGAGCTCCAGGCGCCGCTACAGCCCGAGGAGCACTACGCCGACGAGCTGCGGATCTCGCTCGCCCACCGCGTCAAGCGCAGCGGCGCGCGGCTGTGCGCCACGATGGACCATGAGATCGAGGGCCCGGACGGGATGGAGACCACGGTCGACGTCGGCCCCGACGCGGGCCGCGTCATCGTCGCCGCCGACGTCCCGGCCGGGCAGACGCTGCGCGTGCTCAAGTTCCTGGCCTACGCGTGGTCGGGCCATCGCTCGCTGCCGTCGGTGCGCGCGCAGGCGCGCGGCTCGCTGGCCGAGGTGCGGCACACCGGCTGGGCGGGGCTGTGCGAGGAGCAGCGCGCCTACCTCGACGCCTTCTGGGAGGGCGCCGACGTCGAGGTCGACGGCGACGAGGACCTGCAGCAGGCGATCCGCTTCGCGCTCTTCCACGTGCTGCAGGCGGGCGCGCGGGCCGAGCGCCGCGCGATCCCGGCCAAGGGCCTGACCGGCTCGGGCTACGACGGCCACGCGTTCTGGGACACCGAGTCCTTCGTGTTGCCGGTGTTGACCTACACCTCGCCCGACGCGGCGGGCGACGCGCTGCGCTGGCGCTTCGCGACGCTGGGGCTCGCGCGCGAGCGGGCGCGCCAGCTCGGCTGGGCCGGCGCCGCGTTCCCGTGGCGCACGATCGCGGGCCAGGAGTGCTCGGGCTACTGGCCGGCGGGCAGCGCGGCGGTGCACATCGGCGCCGACATCGCGGCCGCGGTCCTGCGCTACCAGCACGCGGCGGAGGACCCGGACTTCGCCCGCACGGTCGGCCTGCCGCTGCTGGTGGAGACCGCGCGGCTGTGGATCTCGCTCGGCCATTACGACCGCAAGAACCGCTTCCGGCTGCCCGGCGTCACGGGCCCGGACGAGTACAGCGCGATCAGCGACGACAACACCTACACCAACCTGATGGCGCGCCAGAACCTGATCGGCGCGGCGCGGGCGGTCGACGTCCATCCTGAGAGCGCCGCGGCGCTCGGCGTCGGGCACGAGGAGGCGACGCAGTGGCGGCGGGCGGCCGACGCCATGCACATGCCCTACGACGGGATCCTCGACGTCCACATGCAGGCCGAGGGCTTCACGCACCACGCCACGTGGGACTTCGAGCACACGCCGACCGACCACTATCCGTTGTTGTTGCACTACCCGTACTTCGACCTGTACCGCAAGCAGGTCGTCAAGCAGGCCGACCTCGTCCTCGCGCTCTACACGTGCGGCGATCGCTTCACCGACGAGCAGAAGGCGCGCGCGTTCGCCTACTACGAGCCGCTGACCGTCCGCGACTCCTCGCTGTCGGCGTGCGTGCAGGCCGTCGTGGCGGCCGAGACCGGGCACTTCGAGCTGGCCTACGACTACCTCGGCGAGGCCGCGTTCATGGACCTCCACGACCTCGAGCACAACACGCGCGACGGCCTGCACATCGCGTCGCTGGCCGGCTCGTGGCTGGCGCTCGTCGCCGGCTTCGGCGGCTTCCGCGACTACGACGGCCGGCTGACCTTCGCGCCGCGCGTGCCGCCGGGCGTGCAGCGGCTTGCGTTCCGGATCGGCGTGGCGCGCGGGCGCGTCCTGGTCGAGGTCGACGAGCGCGGCGCGACCTACACGCTCCAGCGCGGCGACGAGCTCGAGATCGCCCACTACGGCGACGCCATCACGCTGCGCGCGGGCGCCGAGCCGGTGACCCGCCCGCTGCCGCCGGCGCCGCCGCGCGAGCGCCCGCGCCAGCCGCCGGGCCGCGAGCCGCTGCGGCGCGCGTCCGCCCGCAAGTAGCATCGGCCACATGGCCTGGGACTTCTCGACCGATCCCGACTACGCGGCGAAGCTGGACTGGGCGCGCGCCTTCGTGCGGGAGGAGATCTGGCCGTTGGAGACGCTGGTCCCGAGCCTCCCGCAGGAGGCGCTGGACCGGATCTACGCGCCGCTGCAGGAGGAGGTGCGGCGCCAGGGCCTGTGGGCCGCCCACCTCGACCCCGAGCTCGGCGGGCAGGGCTACGGGCAGGTCAAGCTGGGGCTGCTGCACGAGGTGCTCGGCACGTCGCCCTACGCCCCCAACGCGTTCGGCTGCCAGGCGCCCGACTCCGGCAACAGCGAGATCCTGGCCATGGCCGGGACGGCCGAGCAGCGCGAGCGCTACCTCGAGCCGCTGCTGGCCGGCGACCTCAAGTCCGCGTTCTCGATGACCGAGCCCGACAGCGCGGGCAGCGACCCCACCATGTTGAAGACGCGCGCGGTGCGCGACGGCGACGACTACGTCCTGACCGGGCGCAAGTGGTTCTCCTCCAACGCCTCGATCGCGGACTTCCTGATCGTCATGGCGGTCACCGACCCGGACGCGCGACCGCACCAGCGGGCGTCGATGTTCGTGGTCGACGCCGGCACCGCGGGCGTGAACATCCTGCGCGACGTCCCGACGATGGAGCATCCGTGGGAGGCCTACGGGCAGCTCGGCGGCCACGCGGAGATCGCCTACGAGGACGTCCGCGTCCCGGCCACCGCGCGGCTGGGCGGCGAGGGCGAGGGCTTCCTGATCGCCCAGCAGCGGCTGTACCCGGGGCGGATCCACCACTGCATGCGCTGGCTGGGCGTGGCGCGGCGCGCGTTCGACATGCTCTGCGAGCGCGCGACCTACCGGGTCGCGCACGGCAAGACGCTGGGCGAGCACCAGACCGTCCAGAACTGGATCGCCGATTCCGCGGCGCAGATGCAGGCCGCCAGGTTGATGACCCTCCACGCCGCGTGGGTGATGGACACCCAGGGCGTCGCGGCGGCGCGCACCGACATCGCGCTGATCAAGTTCTACGGCGCCGGCGTCCTGCATGACGTCGTCGATCGCGCGCTGCAGGCGCACGGGTCGCTCGGCTACTCCACCGACCTGCCGCTGGAGGCGATGTACCGCTTCGCGCGCGCGGCGCGGATCTACGACGGGCCCGACGAGGTGCACCGCCAGTCGGTCGCTCGCCAGATCCTGCGCGGCTACGCGCCGCCGCCCGACGAGCGCCCGACCGAGCACGTCCCGACCCGCCGCGCCGCGGCGCGCGAGCGGTTCGCGGCCGTGCTCGACGCGGTGACCGCCAACGATTAGCTGCTCGTCGTCCCGGACGACGAGGAGCTGGAGGTCGACCCCGACGGCGGGGTCCCGCTCGGCGGCTTGCGGTTGCCCGGGGCGCCCGATGGCATGGCCGCCTGCAGCGCGGCCTGGATCTTCGCGGTCGACAGGTTCAGCTGCTTGGCGATCGCCGCGGCCATGTCGGACCCGCCGCCGGCGCCGGGCTGGCCGGTCGGGCGCGCCGCGTCCATCGCCTTCTGCAGCGCGCTGGTCGTGACGCCGAGCTTGGTCGCCAGCGTCTGCAGCGTGGCGGTCGAGAGCCCCGGGCGGCCGCCCTGGGCTTGGGCGGTCGTGCCGGCGACCGGCGGCTGCTCGCCGTTGTTGGTGGTGTTGGTCGACGTCGGGCTCGACGAGCTGGCGCTGCCGCAGCCGGCGACCGCGCCGCCGAGCAGGGCGGTGGTCCCGACGATGACGGCGAGCTTGCGGACGCGTGGGTTCTTCATGGACAAGACCATCGGCCCGACCCCTGGGTGCGCGCTGAGACGCGGCTGGGGCGTCGCTGGGCGTCGCGCGGACGTGGCGGGTTTCACGTCGCGGCGTCGAGGTACGAGATGGGCGATGGATGGTCAGCGCGACGACGAGCAGGAGCCGGACGCCTCGGAGGCGGCCGTGCTCGCGCTCGTCGAGGCGCAGCTCGAGGCAGCACGCGCCGGCGTGTTCCGGGCCTACGTGCGCTCACGCGCCCAGGCGCGCGACTTGGTGTCCGAGGACCGCGACGATGAAGCCAGCCGGCAGCGGCGCGCTTCCTGAAGCACGCGCCGATCCGTAACCTGGTCGTTCGAACGAACGAGAGGTCAGGATCGGAGCCATGTCGTCCACGTCACCCGAGGCCGCGGGCCTCGCGCTCGCCGGCCTACGCCGGCAGGCGGAGCTCATCGCCGCCGGCGCGGTCTCCTCGGTCGAGCTCGTCGACGCCGCGCTCGCGCGCATCGACGCCGCCCAGCCCGACCTCAACGCCTTCCGCTGCACGCGGCCGGACGCCGCGCGCGCCGAGGCGGCCGCCGCCGACGCCCGCCGGGCGACCGGCGACGTCGCGGGCCAGCCGCTGCTCGGCGTCCCGCTCGCGATCAAGGACGACATGGACCTGGCGGGGGAGACGACCGCGTTCGGCTGCCACGGCGCGTTCACCACCAAGTCGGTCGACGGCGAGGTCGCGCGGCGGCTGCGCGCGGCGGGCGCGGTGATCGTCGGCAAGACCACGTCGCCCGAGTTCGGCCAGTGGCCGATCACCGAGGGGCCGGCGTTCGGCGCCACGCGCAACCCGTGGGCGCTGAACCGCACGCCCGGCGGGTCGTCGGGCGGCTCGGCGGCGGCGGTCGCGGCGGGCCTGGTCCCGGCGGCCCTGGGCTCCGACGGCGCCGGCTCGGTCCGGATCCCCGCGGCGTGGACGCACCTCGTCGGGATCAAGCCCCAGCGCGGGCGGATCTCGACGATGCCCGATCCCGAGGCGTTCCAGGGGCTGACGTGCATCGGCCCGCTGGCGCGGACCGTCGCGGACGCGGCGCTCCTGCTCGACGCGGTCGCGGGCCGCGCCGACGGCGACCGCCACACGCCCGGCGCGCCCGGCGTCCCGTTCGCGGAGATCGCGCGGCGCGCCGAGCCCGGCCGCCTGCGGATCGCGCTGTCGCTGCGGATCCCGTTCAGCGGCGCGCCGGCGACGCTGGACCCGCGCGTGCGCGCCGCGGTCGAGCGCCTCGCGCGCGTCCTCGACGGCCTCGGCCACGAGGTCGTCCGCGACGACCCGGCCTACGGGCTGATGGGCGCGACGTTCATCCCGCGCTCGATGGTCGGGCTGCGCGAGTGGTCGCGGCGCGTGCCCGACGTCGCGCTCCTGGACGAGCGCACGCGCCACAACATCGCGCTCGGCCGCTGGGTCGGCGGGCCGGTGCTGCGCGCGGCGCGCGCGTTCGAGCGACCGCTGCGCGCGCAGGTCGGCCGGATCTTCCGGCGCGTCGACGTCGTCCTGACGCCGACGACCGCCCAGCTGCCGCTGCCGATCGGGTCGATCGACGGGCTCGGGGGCTGGGCGACCGACAAGGTCATCGTCGGCGCGTGCCCGTACGCGTGGCCGTGGAACGTGCTGGGCTGGCCGGGCGTCAACGTCCCGGCCGGGCTGACCGGCGACGGGCTGCCGGTCGGCGCGCAGCTGCTCGGGCCGGGCGGCAGCGAGCCGCGGCTGATCGCGCTCGCCGCGCAGCTGGAGGCCGTGGAGCGCTGGCAGGACCGGCGCCCGCCCTACGTCGCGGCGTCGCCGAGGGCCGCGGCGGCGTGAGCGCGCGCGAGCGGATCCTGGGCGCGACGCTCACGCTGATCGGCGAGCAGGGCATCGGCGGCGTGACCAACCGCGCGGTCGCGGCCGCGGCCGGCGTGTCGCTGGGCTCGTTGACCTATCACTTCCCCTCGCAGCCCGACCTGCTGCGCGAGGCGCTGCTGCTGTTCGTCTCGCGCGAGGTGCAGCGGCTCGAAGGGCTGGCCGAGGGGCTGGAGGGCACGACGCCGGAGCTCGAGGCGGTCGCGGCGGCCGTCCAGGCCGTGGTGCAGAGCGCGAGCCGCAACGAGCAGCTCGCGCAGATGGAGCTGTACCTGCACGCGTCGCGGGACCCCGAGCTGCGCGCGGTCGCCGCGCGCGCCTACGCGGCCTACGACCACGCGGCGCGAACCGTGTTGGTGGCCTTGGGCATCCCGGACCCGGAGCCGCTGGTCCCGGCGCTGATCGCGCTGGTCGACGGCTTCGAGCTGCGCCGCCTCGCGCTCGACGTGCCCGCCGACCCCGCGCTGGTCGACGCGCTCGCGGCGCTGGTGCGCGCCGGGCGGGCGACGCCGGCCTGAGCGCGTCACACTGCCGTCCATGGACCTCGGGTTGGACGGCAGGGTCGCGCTGGTGACCGGTGGGTCGCGCGGCATCGGGCGCGGGATCGCGGAGGCGCTGGCGGCGGAGGGCGCGAAGGTCGCGGTGACGTCGCGGTCGGCCGACGCGGGCGCGGCGGTGGCCGGGACGCTGCCGGGCGCCAAGGCCTACGTCTTCGACAGCGACGACCTCGGCGCGGTCGACGGGCTCGTGGCCGCCGTCGAGCGCGACCTCGGTCCCGTCGACATCTACGTCGCCAACACCGGTGGCCCGCCGGTGGGCGCCGACCCGCTCGGCTTCAGCGACGCTCAGTGGGAGGCGGCGCATCGCACGCTCGTCGTCTCGCCGATGGCGATCCTGCGCCGCGTGCTGCCCGGGATGCGCGAGCGCGGCTGGGGTCGCGTCCTGGCCGTCAGCTCCGGCGCGGCGGTCGAGCCGATCGCCGGCCTCCAGCTCTCCAACGCCAACCGGCCCGGGCTGTTGAACGCCTTCAAGCACCTCGCCCACCAGACCGCGGGCGACGGCGTGACGTTCAACGCCGTCCTGCCCGGCCGCATTGCGACCGACCGGATCGCCGACAACGCAGGCGGGATGGCGGCGGCGCAGGCCGCGGCCCGGACCGAGGTGCCGGCCGGCCGCCTCGGCGACGTCGCCGAGCTCGCGGCGGCCGCGGCGTTCCTGGTCTCGGCGCCGGCGTCGTACGTGACGGGCCAGTCGCTGCGCGTCGACGGCGGCGTGACGCGGTCCTGGTAGCTACTTCAGCGTCAACATGTCCGGGTTGGTCGCCAGCAGCGTCTGCGTGAAGATGTAGTTGAACGCGCCGACGGCGAGCAGCGTGATGACGACCGCCTGGTTGACGGCGCGCCCGACCCCCGCCGCGCCACCGGAGGCCGTCATGCCCTTGTAGCTGCAGACGATCGCGGCGATCGCGCCGAAGAGCGTGCACTTGACGACCGACGCCCACAGGTCGGTCGTCGTCCCGTTGGTGAAGAACGTCGCCCAGAACGGACCGAGCGGCGCGTGGTGGGTCAGCGTCGCGATGACGCCGCCGGCGACCCCGGCCATGATCGCGAAGACGTCGAACAGCCCGGTCGCGACCATCAGCGCCAGGAACCGCGGCACGACGATGCTCTTGATGGGGTCGACCCCGAGCACCTGCAGCGCGTCGAGCTCCTCGCGGACCTTGCGGGCGCCGAGGTCGGCGGTGATGGCGGTGCCCGCGACGCCGGAGACGATGATCGCGCACACCAGCGGCGCGAACTCGCGGATGTCGGCGAGCCCGAAGAAGCCGCCGAGGCGGTCGATCGAGCCGAGCAGCTCGACGAAGTTGCCACCCTCGACGCCCGGCACCGCGTAGTTGACGCACACCGACGTGATCAGCAGCGGCAGCCAGCACAGCTTCACGGCGAACAGGAACTGGATCGCGAACTCGCCGCCGTAGATGTAGGGCGGGCGGGCGGCCGAGACGATGGTCTTGCCCGTCAAGATCATCATGTCGCCGGTCTCCTCCAGGAACGCGAAGCGCATCGGGCGAAAGTACCAGTGTGCAGACACTCTGGGCAACCACCCGACCGGAGGGGTACCCTGCGTGGCCGATGCCGGGTACCTGGGCCGCCGCCGTCGGGATCGCGCTCCACCACGAGGGCGACGTCCCGCTGGGCGTGCAGCTGGACTGGAGCGTGCGGGCGGCGATCGCCGCGGGCCGGATGCGGCCCGGCGAGCGGCTGCCGGCGCTGCGCGTCGTCGCGACCGAGCTGGGCGTCAGCCACAACACGGTGCGGGCGGTCGTCGCGCGGCTGGAGGCCGACGGCATCCTCACCAGCCGCCACGGCGCGGGGACCTTCGTCGCGGACGCGGGCGGCGACGCGCGGCTCGCGAACCTGGTCGACGACGTCGTTCGGCGCGCCGACGAGGCGGGCGTCGCGCCGCGCGCCCTGGCCGGCGCGCTGTGGGTGACCGATGCGGCGGAGCCCGACGCGGGCGGCGGCGGTGCGGCCGCGGAGGCGGCCGAGCGCAGGGCCCTGCGCGAGGAGCTGGCGGTCCTCGACCGCGTGCTGATGGACCTCGAGCGCCGCTTGCCCGAGCCGCCGCGCCCGGACACGCCGTCGCGCGGCCGCGGCCCGTTGCTGCTCGGCGTCGCCGAGCTGCGCGCCGCCCGCGACGCGCTGGTGGGCCGGATCGCGACCGCGCAGCGGATGCTCGACGAAGGCTCGCCGCCAGCGTCCGTCGACCAGGATCCCGCGCCCGCGCCGGCCGCTCAGCCGACCCGCCGGCGCCGCGCGCCGCGCCCCGGCCCCGCCGCCGCCTGAGCGGCGACGGGGCGCGGCGTCGGCGAGGAGGAGCCGGTCAGAGGGCGGTCCAGGTCCCGTCGGTCGCGTCGACCGGAGCGGGGCCGCCGGCGGGTGCCGCGTGGGTGGCGCGGTAGGTGTCGCCGGCGGACGTCACGACCGAGCCCGAGGGGTAGGCGGCATCGGCCGACCAGGCCGGGACGCCGATCGGCGACGGGCGGCTCGTGCGGCCGTCGACCGCGCGGGCGCGAAGGACGACGGGCCCGTCGCCGACGCGGGCCGGCCCGTGGTAGCCGCGCCAGCTGCGGCCGTCGGTCGACCACTCGATGGCGAGGCCCGGGTTGCGCACGTTGGCCGTCAACCGGCCGTTCTCGACCTTCCCGCCGGGCAGCGGGATGCGGTAGTTGACGCCGGTGCCGCCGTCGCGCTCGTCGCCCACCGCCTGGTAGAACGACAACAACGGGAACGTCACCTGGCCGACGGTGTTGACGAACGTGTCCCACGCCTTGGGCATGTCCTGCGGCGCCGGCGTGTCCTGGTCCCACGCCCGCGTCGCCGCGCCGAGCAGCTTCGGGAACGCCTGGTACTCGCGGATCTGCGGCGACTTCGCGTTCTCGCCCCAGAGCTGGGCCTCCAACCCCATGATGTTCTTCTTGCCGGCGTCGGTCAGCTTCTCCCACGACGGGTCGGGCGTGAACGGGTTGCCCCAGCGGTCGTTCGTCGCGTTGGCGTACACGTCGAACGGCTGGTAGGTGAACGTCGACTTGTCGTCGACGAGGCTGGCCCAGTAGTAGCCGGGCTCGTCGGGATCCTTGTTGTAGGCCAGGTCCATGTACAGGTTGGTGGAGTGGGCCAGCACGACCGGCGTGCCGGCGTTGGCCAGCTTGTAGGCCACCTGCTCGCGTCCCCAGCCCCAGACGTTCTGCCACGGCAGCGGCACGAAGTTGTCCAACTTCAGCGACCCGCTGCCTTCGAGCAGGATGTCCTCCCAGCCCGCGGTCTTCGGCGCGACCTGCAGCGCGATCGCGTTCCACTTGGTGTAGAACAGGTCGATCAGCTGCTTGTCGTCCTTGCCCGCGGTCTCCGGGTTGGCGGCGCAGGCCGGGGAGTGCTGCCAGCGGTCCGGGCCCGGCGCCTCGTCGCCGCCGAGGTTGACCATGGTCAACGGGACGCCGGCCGCGTCGTACATCGCCCGGACCTCGTGGACGACCTTCGTCAGGAACGCGTACGTGCTGTCCAGGCACGGGTTGACCAGGTTGTCCGTGTAGCCCTGGACGCTGCGGTGGCTGGAGGTGTCGTCGGGGTCGGCGAGCCGGTACTGCGCGTCGCCGCGGTGCTCCATCGCCTGGACGGCGGCGCGGGCGTGGGCCGGCATGTCGAACTCCGGGATCACCGCGATGTGGCGCGCGCCGGCGTACTTCAGGAGGTCCTCGAAGTCGCCCGTCGTCAGGAAGCCCGAGCCCTGGCCGACGTAGTTCAGCGTGGCCTGCTCGAAGCCCTGGTAGGCCGGCGCCCGGCCGAGGTTGGCCTCCGTCGCGTCGTGGGCCTTGCCCTGGACGCCGTCGTCGCTGGAGAGGTCGCTGCCCGAGCCCATGCCCTGGTGCAGCTGATGCTCCTCGGCGACGTCGTAGCCGCGGTGCGCGCCGAAGTCGGTGAGCTCCGGCAGACCCGGGATCTGGAGGCGCCAGCCCTCGTCGTCGGTGAGGTGCAGGTGCAGCCGGTTGAGCTTGAGGAAGGCCATCAGGTCGATCAGCTTCTTCAGCGACGCGGGCGACTGGAAGTGGCGGGCGACGTCGATCTGCAGCCCGCGGTAGCCGAGCAGCGGCTGATCGCTCACGCTCGCGCCGGGCATCCAGAAGGTGCCGACGCGCCGGCCGCTCGCGGCGGCGCGGTACGCGTCGACCGGGATCAGCTGGCGCAGGGTCTGGATGCCGTACAGGACGCCCGCTGCGTCGCCGCCGGCGATCCGGATGCCGCCGCCGCGGCCGTCGCGCGCGTCCAAGGTGTAGGCCTCGGCCCCGAGGCGCGGGTCCAGCGCCAGCGCGATGTCCGGCTGCCGCGCGTGGTCGACGACGTCGGCGCCGCCGCGCAGCACGTCGCCCAGCGCGGCCTGCAGGTAGCCGGCCTCGCCGCGCAGCGCGCTCGGCGCCGCGATCGTCGTGCGGCCGCCGCCGACGGCGACGACCCCCGGCAGCGCGCGGGCGCGCGCGGGCCGCGGCACGATCCGGTCGCGCAGGCCCAGCGCCAGCAGCGGGCTCGTGTTCTCCGCGAACCGCGACGCGGCGGTCGGCACCGGGTTCGCGTCGCCGCTGAACGCGGTGGTCTGCGCCGGGTCGGTCCGGTCCAGCAGCGCTCGGGCCGGGACCCAGCGGGCGGGCTCGCCGTCGAAGACGACGTGGAAGCCGGCGGGCGCGTCGGTCTTGAGGATCGTCCACAGCTCGACGCCGAAGTCGATCGCGCGGCGCGTGCCGGGCGCGACCGGCTGGAAGTCGCTGGTGGGCGTCAACACGTACAGGTCGCCGCTCTGGGCCGCGTCGCCGTGGGCGAGCGTGAGGCCCTGGCCGGCGAGCTGGGCGCGCGCCGCGTCGGCGACGTCGCCGTCCGGGCCGGCCGCCAGCGGCTGGCGGACGAAGGTGAAGTACAGCTTCCACCCGGAGGCGGGCAGCGCGCACCGGCGGCTGGCGTTGGCCAGCGTCAGCCGGGCCTGGACCGCCGTGGCGTCGGCGCTGTGGGCGACCGGCTGGTAGGTCGCCTGGAGCTCGCGCGCGTCCGGATGGCACTCCGCGCTGGCGCTCGCCGGCGCGCCGATGGCTGCCATCAGCCCGCAGACCATCGCCGCGAGCCTCGCGTTCTTCCTGCTCATCTCCACCCTCCCCGGGGGACGGCGCGTAGCGCACGCCTCTGTTGTGCTGGACGACGCTGGTATATACCAGCGAAGGCCACAGGTCTAGACCAATTTTCCGGTCCAAGCCCGCGGTCGGGCCTCGGGCTTGTATACCTCCACCCATGCGGATCGCCCTCGGCGAGCGCGCGTCGGGGGTCTCGGCGCGCGACCAGGTGTACCTCGCTCTGCGCGAGGCCATCGTCAGCGCCGAGCTGGAGCCCGGCCGGCGCCTGTCGGAGAACGAGCTCGCCGAGCGGATCGGGGTGTCGCGCACGCCCGTGCGCGAGGCGCTCGTCCGGCTGCGCGACGAGCGGCTGGTCGCGATCGTCCCGCAGCTCGGCACGTTCGTCACGCTGATCTCCAACGACGGCGTCGAGGACGCGGCGTTCGTGCGCGAGGCGCTCGAGTGCGCCGCGATCCGCCTGGCGACCGCGCGCGCCACGGAGGACGACCTCGCCGAGCTGCAGGCCAACCTCGTCGCGCAGGACCGCGCGCAGGAGGCCGGCGACGCCGACGCGTTCGACCGGCTCGACGACGCGCTGCACCGCCGCCTCTGCGAGCTGTCAGGCCGCGAGATCGCGTGGCAGCTGAGCCGCCGCGCCAACGGCCACCTCGACCGCGTCCGCCGCCTGAGCCTGCCCGAGCCCGGCTACCTCGGCGAGATGGTCTCCGAGCACCGCCAGGTCGTCGCCGCCGTCGCCGACCGCGACCCCGACGACGCCGAGGCCACCCTGCGCCATCACCTGCGCATGGTCCTGTCCAGCCTGCCCCACATCCGGGAAGTCCACCCCGACTACTTCGAGGAGAGCGAATGAGCGCGAAGGGCGCCGTCGACACGATCGAGCCCACCGCCGCCCAGCGCACCGCCGCGCGCCGCGTCGCCGAGGCCAAGGCCACCGTCCCCGACTTCCAGGCGTCGATCGCGATCGACACCACCAACGCGGATCTCGGCGCGCTGGTCGGTGCCGCGGGCCGCGCGCTGAAGGCGGTCGCCAGCGTCAACGGCGCCTACGTGGACGCCAAGCTCCAGCACTACGAGCGCGCCAACGTCGGCGTCGTGCTCGGCGGCGCGACGCCGACGATCCTGGACGCCGACGTCAAGACGGCCGGCGCGATCGCCGAGGAGATCGCCGCCGCGCGCGACGCGCTCGCGGCCGGGACGCTGACCGCCGCCGCGCAGGCCAACGCCACCTTCACGCTCGCGAGCCTCGCTGACCACGGCATCGCCGCGTTCACCGCCATCATCGCCCCGGGGCACGCCGGCGCGCTGGCCGTCGGCACCACGACGATCACGCTCTCCGCCGACGCCCGCATCGTGACTCCGGCCGACGCGGCGCAGTTCTTGTCGTCGTTGCGCGCGGCGCTCTAAGCGGCGGCGCTGGCGGCGCGGCGGCGCGACGCCTTGACCGCGTACATGCGCTCGTCGGCGAGGCGCATGGCGGCGCGGGCGCTCGGCGCCTCGGTGGGCCAGAGGGCGAGGCCGGCGGAGCCGCGGACCGGGAGGTCGGCGTCGCCGGCCAGCGCGGCGCGGATCGGTCCGGCGACGTCCAGCCCGGGGCGGGAGAGCACGCAGAACTCGTCGCCGCCGAGGCGGTAGGCCTCGCCGCGGTCGCCGGCCGCCGCGGTCAGGTGCGCGGCGAACCGCACGAGCAGCTCGTCACCGGCCTCGTGGCCCAAGGTGTCGTTCAACGCCTTGAAGCCGTCGAGGTCGCAGATCACCACCTGCACCGGCGCGCCCGGCGTGGTGAGGGCGCGCAGCCGCGCGAGGTCGTCGGCGAGGCGGCGGCGGTTGGCCAGGCCGGTGAGCGGATCGCTCTCGGCGAGCTCCTGGAGCTGCGCCGCCTGGCGCAGACCGGCCGCGACGAGCAGCCGCTGCGCGCGCTGGAGCACCAGGGCCACGATCGCCAGGCTGAGCAGCACCGCGAGCGCGCCGCCGGCGATCGTCTCGCGCGCGATCAGCGTCGCGCGGGCGCGCTGGTCGCGGGCTATCGCGTCGGCGGTGCGGGCCATCCGGTCGGCCTGGGCATTGAGCCGCACGCCGAACGCGATCGGCCCGCTGGTCGTGGCCGCCACCTGGCGGATCTGCAGCAGCTGCGCGGTCAGCCGGTCGGTGCGCGGGTCGCCGCCGAGCAGCCGGTCGAGGCGGGCGACGCGCGCGCTGGCGGTCCGGGCGGTGCTCGCGATGACGGGCCGCAGCACCCTGGTCAGGTCCCGGTCGGGCGTGGCGTTGCCGAAGACCGTGATCTCGCGGACCGAGTCGCGCAGCTCGGTCGCGAAGAGCGTGGCCTGCATCTCGGCGCGGCGGGCGTTCTGCTCGCGCTGGTGCAACGCTGTCAGGACCGAGATCGCCGCGACGCCGACGATGAGCGCGAGCGCGAGCCACGGCCAGCGCTTGGGCGGCGCGGCGATGACAGGAGCGGGGATCGGGGCGGCGGGCACGGGACAGGGCGTGAGGGACGGGCCGTCGAGGAAGGATCGACGTGCCGCGGGCGCCGCTTGATGGCGCGGGAGCGTGACGTGGGTCACGGACGTCCCGCATCCCTGGGCACCACCGGTCGCGGCCCGCCCGCGATGCCGCTGCGCACCGGGGCTCGGACCTAGGCAGAACGCGTGGCGGGGCTGGACCCGACAGCACGAAGTTGGCGCCGCGACACTCGGCGTCGTGGCGGGTCCTGGACCGCGCTCCCTCGGTCGGGGGAGGCACGGTCGGACAACCCGTCTAGGACGCGGCGGTGCGCGTCACGCCGTCGCGCAGCAGCGCGCCGAGGCCGCCGATCGCGTGCGTCGCGCGCTGCTGGCCGGCGCCGCCGCCGCGTTCGACGAGCCGCCGCGTGGCGTCCAGCGCGTCGGTGCAGTCGAGCTCGCGGGCGTGGTCGCCGACGAGCGCGACGACCTCCTCGAGCAGCACGCTGACCGGCCGCCGCCGTCCGTCGACGTCCGGCAGCTCCGCCGCGATCCCGAAGCGCGCGGCGCGGAACGCGCCCTCGTCGAGCACCTCGGCCGGCGGGTCGGGCTCGGACGCCGCGGTCGCCGCGTGGCGCGCCAGGCAGTGGGCGAGCGCCACGACCGGGGCGAGGTCGTCGAGCGAGGTCTGCGCGTCGAGCGCGCGGACCTCGACGGTGCCGAGCCGCGGGTGCGGGCGCAGCTTCCACCAGAACCAGGTGTAGTCCGGCACGTCGGCGGCGCGCGCGAGCCGCACGCTCGACGTGCAGAAGTCCTCGAAGTCGCGCATCGCGAGCGGGACGCCGGACCGCGGCCAGCCGCGCATCGCGATCTCGCGCGCGCTCGCGAGGCCGGTGTCGCGGCCGTGGCGGAACGGCGAGTTGGCGCCGAGCGCCTGCAGTAGCGGCAGGTGGCGGCGCAGCGCGTTGAAGGCCTTGATCGCGGTCTCGGCGTCGGGCATCCCGACGTGGACGTGCAGTCCGCCGGTCGGGTCGGCGACCGCGTCGCCGAGCAGATGGCGGATCGCGGCGTAGCGCTCCTTGTCGGTGATCTCGGCCAGGCCCTCCGGCGCGGCCGGATGCAGGCCCGAGCCGAGCAGCCCGGCGCCCGTCGCCGCGACCGCGGCGCGCAGCCCGCGCAGCGCGTCGACGGCCTCGCCGGTGGTCGCGCAGACGTCGGTGATCAGCTCCATCTGGCACGCGTGCAGCTCGCGCTCGACGGTGCCGTCGACCGGCCCGAGCCGTTGAAGGACGGCGAGCGACGCGTCGATCTGCACGCCGGTGGCGGGGTCGACGAGGAACAGCTCCTCCTCGACGCCGAGCGAGAACGGGGTGCCGGCGCCGAAGGCATGGTCGGACGGATCCATGTGCAGCCCGGCGTACCCTCTTGCGGGGATGGGACACTCCGACCAAACGCTGAACCGGACTGCCATCTCGGCCACCCTGCACTGCCTCACCGGCTGCGCGCTGGGCGAGGTATTGGGGTTGGTGATCGCGACCGCGGCCGGGTGGGGCGACGTGCCGTCGATCGCGATCTCGATCGCGCTGGCCTTCGTCTTCGGCTACGCGCTCACGATGCTGCCGCTGCTGCGCGCCGGGCTCACGCTCAGGCAGTCGGTGCCGCTGGCGCTCGCGTCGGACACGTTCAGCATCGCGACGATGGAGGTCATCGACTCGTTGACCATCATCTTCGTGCCGGGCGCGATGGCCGCCGGCCTCGGAGACGCGCTGTTCTGGGGTTCGTTGGCCGGCGCGCTGTTCCTCGCCTTCTGGGCGGCGTTCCCGGTCAACCGCTGGCTGATCGCCCGTGGCAAGGGGCACGCGGTCGTCCACGAGGGCCACGGGCAGCAGCAGCACGCATGAGTACGGCGCTGGAGGCCAACGCGGCGAACAACGCGCGCGGCGACCGGGCGCGGCGCCGTCGCTGGCGCCCCGCCCGCGACGCCGTCTGGGCGTTGTTGGAGGACTTGATCGCCGAGGGCGCGCGTGTCGCGGTCGTGGGCGCGGGCAACGGCGACGACCTGCCGCTCGGGCGCCTCGCGCGCCGCGCCGGACTCCTGGACCTCGTCGACCTCGACGCCGCCGCGCTGGCGGGCGCGGTGAAGCGGGCGGGCGGCGGCGCGACGACGCGCGCGCTCACCGAGGACGTCACCGGCGGGGCGGCGGACGCCGTGATCGCGCAGGCGCTGGGACGCGCCCCGGCCGGGGCGCCGCGCGCGGTGCCGGCGGCGCCGGTGGGCGACGGCGGCTACGACGTCGTGATCTGCGACCTCATCCTCACGCAGCTCCTCTACCCGGCGCTCAAGCGGGCGGGGACGTTGAGCGGCGCCGAGATCGACGCGGTCCTGCTCGCCCACGGCCAGGCGGTCACCGACGGCGTCGTCGCGCGCCTGCACGCCTCCGCGCCGGTGGTCGTGATCCTCCACGACCTGCTCGGCTGGTGGAAGGGCCACCAACAGCCGTTCGCGCTGGACGCCGTGCTGCGCGCCCGGCCCGACGCCGCGCTGAGGCTCGCGCGCGGCGGGTCGCTGCCCTACGGCTGCGACCCCTGGCTCGCGACCCGGGCCGTGGGCGGCCGGGTCGCCAAGACCGCGCATTGGCGCTGGCCGTTCTCGCCCGGCGCCGACTACCTCGTCTTCGGCCTCGTCACGACGCGCCGCGCCGACTAGCGCTCGTCGCGGTCGCGGCCCAGCAGCTCGTCGACGCTCGGCTGCGACGCCAGGACGTCCTCGGCCGGCTCGGCGGCCTCGATGATCTCCTCCGGCGAAGGCGCGTTGGCGAGGATGTCCTCGGTCGACTCCTGCTCGACCTCCGGCAGCGCCGGCGGCGGAGGGACGGCGTCGGGGATGTGCTTGTCGTCACTCATGGGAAGGCTCCTACCCGCAAGTCGTCTGGTCAGGTGCGATGGTCCCGCGCCCGACACCCCGACACAACCCGAACGGCCAGGGTGGGGCAGCCCGCACGGCCAGTTGGCCGGGTCACCCCGTATCCGGGCGCGCCGTCCGGTGGGAAGGTGGTCCCATGATCGTCTCGCTCCTCCCCAAGCCCCAGGCAGCAGGCGAGCACCACTACGCGCGACCCGTCGTCCTGCCCGTGCCGCCCCGCCCGGTCCCCGCCCCGTCGCGGACCTGGTAGCCCGTCGCTCAGACCACGAGGCCGTGCCGCACGGTGTTCTCGGTGACCGCGCGCGCCTCGACGAACGGCAGCAGGTAGTCCGGGCCGCCCGCCTTCGGGCCCGTCCCGGACAGGCGGCCGCCGCCGAACGGCTGGCGTCCGACCATGGCGCCCGTGATCTCCCGGTTGACGTACAGGTTGCCGACCGGCGTGCGCGCGACGACCTCCTCGATCGTCTTCGGGCTGCGCGAGAACAGGCCGCCGGTGAGCGCGAACCGCGAGGCGTCGACCGCGTCGCAGGCCGCCGCGATCGACGGCACCGACTGCACCGCGAGGACCGGCCCGAAGATCTCCTCCTGGATGACCGGATGCTCGTCGGGCAACCCCACCAACAACGTCGGGGCCACGTAGAAGCCGTCGCCGGCCGGCAGTGCCTCGGACGCCGCCGCGACGCGCGTCGCGGCGGGCGCCGCCTGCGCCGTGTAGCGCCGCACGCGCATCTGCGCCGCCGCGTCGATCACGGCGGGGACGTCGGTGGCGAAGTCCTCGGCGGGCCCGACCTGGAGGGTCCGGACCGCGCCCGCCAGCCGCTCGACCAGCGCGTCGTGCACCTGCGCGTGCACCAGGACGCGCGAGGCGGCCGAGCACTTCTGGCCCGCGAAGCCGAACGCGCTGGACAGCAGCGCCGGGACGACGTCGTCGAGGTCGGCGTCGGCGTCGACGATGACCACGTTCTTGCCGCCCATCTCGGCAACGACCTTCTTGATGTGGAACTGGTTGTGCTGGACCTTGGCCGCGCTCTCGAGGATCGACAGGCCCGCCGCGCACGAGCCGGTGAAGACGATCGTGTGGACGCGGTGATCGGCGACCAGCGCGCGCCCCGGCTCGTCGCCGCCGGGCAGCAGCGACAGCGCGTCGTGCGGGACGCCCGCGGCGTGCAGCGCGTCGACGACCGCCTTCGCGCACGCCGGCGCCTGCTCGGCCGGCTTGAGCACGACCGCGTTGCCGGTTGCCAGCGCGGCGCTCGCCATCCCGGCCGCGATCGCCAGCGGGAAGTTCCACGGCGCGATCACGCCGGTCACGCCGCGCGGGACGTACTTCATGGTGTTGCGCTCGCCCGGCATCTGGATCAGCGGGCGGCCGCGGTCCAGCGCCTCGGCGCCCGCGGCGTAGTACATGAGGAAGTCGATCGCCTCGCAGACGTCGCCGTCGGCCTCGGGCCACGGCTTGCCGCACTCGCGCACGGCCAGCGCCGCGAGCTCGAGCCGGCGGCCGCGCAGCAGCTCGGCGGCGCGGCGCAGGACGGCGGCGCGCTCGGCCGCCGGGCGGGCGCCCCAGACCTGCTGGCCGTCGACCGCGCGCGCGACCGCCGCGTCGACGTGCGCGGCGCCCGCGGCGTGCGCGTGGGCGACGATCCGCTCCGGCGCGCCCGGGTCGACGGACGCGAAGGCCTCGCCGCGCACCAGCTCGGTCCCGATCAGCATCGGCACCTCCAGCGGCAGCCGCGCGTCCAGCGCGGCCAACGCCTCCAGCGCGGACGCGCGGACATCGGCGCGCCGCAGCTCGAGGAGCGGCTCGTTGGCGAAGGCGGGGGTCGCGGCGGTCGTGCTCATGGCTTCTCCAGGAGGGTGGTGAGGTCGACGCCCTCGGCCTGCGCGCGCAGGAACGAGTCGTTGCTGGTGTTCTCGAGCAGGCGGCGGACGAGGTAGGCCATGCCGGCCACGAGGTCGCCGATGGGGCAGTAGGCGCGCACGCGGCGGCCTTCCTGGAGCAGGGCGGCCTGCGTCTCGTCGCCGAGGCCGCGCAGGACCTGGAGCTCGACGTCGGCGCCGCGCGCGTCCGCGTAGGCGGCGGCGTGCGCGATCGAGCGCAGGTTGTGGGAGGCGATCGCGGCGCGGATGCGGGTGGGCGTGTCGGCGTCCTGCGCGTCGATCAGCCGACGCGAGAGCGCCTCGAAGTTGCGGTCGCACGCGCGGCGGTCCTGGAAGACCGGCGGCGTCCAGCCGTGCTGCACGGCCTCGACGGTCTCGTGGTCCCAGTAAGCTCCCTTCACCAGTCGGATGGTGAACGGCTGGGCGCGCGGCGTCTGCCGGGCCCAGGCGAGCAGCCGGTCGAGGTGCTGCGGCGACTCGGTCAGGTAGGCCTGGAGGACGATGCCGGCGCTCGGCCCGTCGACGAACTCCGGCTCGCTCAGCAGGCGGAGCGTCAGCTCGGTGACCGCCTCGCGCGTGTCGAAGGACTCCATGTCGACATGGAGGTGCGCGCCGGTGTCGCGGGCGACGCGCAGCAGGCGGCGCAGGCGCGCCTCGGCGCCGGCGATCCCGCGCTCGGGCGCGGTCGGGCGCAGCAGCGGCGTCAGCGCCGAGACCTTCACGGACAGGTTGACGCGCGGGATGGCGCCGGCCGCGTCGCGCTCCAGCAGCGGGCGCTCCGGCCAGCGGCGCGCCGCGTCGTGCAGGACGCGCAGCGTGACCTCGCAGCGCTCGGCGTAGGAGTCGGCCTCCTCCTCGGTGACGGTCGCCTCGCCGAGCAGGTCGATCGTCGTCGCGACGCCGGCGCGCCACAGCTTCTCGACGGCCGGCAGCGCGGCCTGCGCGTCGGCGCCGATGATGAAGCGCTGCGCCATCTGCTTGACGCCGAGCGCCGCGGCGGCGGCGACCGGGCGCTTGGTCAGCGCGCCGCCGGCGAGGGCCGCGCCGCGCTGGGCCAGCGGCGAGTCGTCGGCCTCGGCCAGCAGCTCGCCGAGGTGGCGGGCGAGGTCGCTCGGGTCGGTGCACGCGGGGCGGACGTCGACGAAGCGGAAGACGGCGGCGCGCAGCTCGGGGTCGTCGACCATCGCGGCCATCACGCGGCGCTCGACCGCGGCACGCGGCGTCTTGCGCGCGGTCGGCATCGCCGCGACGAGCGCGCGGCCGATCGTGGTGACGCTCGACTCGATGTCGAGGTCGCGCGTCGCTTCGGCGTCCATCAGCATGATCTCGATGTTCCCCGCGGGCGGCGCGGCTAGCAGCGCGCGCCCGTCTCGATTCGCCCCGCGGACGTGCGACATCTGTCGCACCCCGTATCGTCGGGAGCTCACGATGCCCGTCTCCGTGCAGGATCTCGTCGACGACCTCGCCGACGCGCTGGGCCGGCCGGTCGCGCTGGAGGACCGCCGCTGGCGGCTGCTCGCGTTCAGCGCGCACACCGAGCTGGAGGACCGCGTCCGCCAGGCGTCGATCCTCGCGCGGGCCGCGCCGCCGGCCGTGGCGGCGTGGCTCGACACGCTCGGCCTCGAGCACGCGGGCGACGTGGTCGACACACCGGCCAACGACGCGATCGAGATGGGCCCGCGGACGGCCGCGTCGGTGCGCCACGACGGCGCGATGCTCGGTGTGGTGTGGGTGATCCCGGGGCCGGCGCCGCTCGACGCGCGCGAGCGCGGGCTGCTGCTGGACACCGCGCGGCAGGCGGCCGACGCGCTGTGGGCGGCGCGCGCGGGCGGCGACGAGGCGCACGCGCGGATCGCCGCGCTGCTCGGCGAGCTGCTCGACGATCCGGATCCGGGCGTGCGGACGCGGGCGGCGGGCGAGCTGGCGGCGCGCCAGGGCTGGACCCGCGGGGCCGGCGCGGACTTCGCGGTCGCGCTGATCGAGGCCGACGACGGCGGCGCCGAGGTGCTGGAGCGCGCGCGGCGCCGCTGGCATCAGGACGACCTCGTCTGGCGCGTGCGCGGCGAGGTCGGCACGGCGGTCGCGCACCTCAGCGCCGGGCACGGGCCGGACGCGCTGGCGCGGGCGCTGGTCGACGCGGGCGCCCGGCACGCCGCGGCGTCGTCGGTCCTGCCGGATCTCGCGGCCGCGCGCGAGGGCGGCGCGGTGGCGGCCGCGGCCCTGATCGCCGTGCAGCACGTGCCGGAGCTGGGGCGCGCCGGCGCGGTCGACGGCCTCGGCGCCTGGCCGCGCGTCGCGCGCCTGTGGGACGCCGCCGGCCGGCCGGCCGCGCCGGCGCCGCTGCCCGCGCTGCTGGCCGCGCGCGGTGGGCCGGACCTGGCCCGGGCGCTGGAGGCGACGCTCGACGCCGCGGGCGACGTGGCCGCCGCCGCGCGCGAGCTGCACGTGCATCGCGCGACGCTGTACCGGCGCCTCGCGCGGGTCGAGGAGCTGACCGGCCTGGACCTCCGCGAGGGCGACGCCCGCCTGCATGCCCACCTGGCAGTGCGGATGTGGCGGCTCGCCGGGTCGCCGGTCTTAGGATGATGCGGATACCCATGCTCCAACGTGCCCGTCACAACACGCTCGTCGAGACCATCTTCCTCTTGGTCGTGGCGGTCGCCGTGGCCATCCTGCTCCAGGCGTTCGCGATCAAGCCCTATAAGATCCCGAGCGGCTCGATGGAGCCGACGCTGCACATCCACGACCGCGTGCTCGTCGACCGCTTCTCCAAGCGCGTGCTCGGCCGCGAGCCGAAGATCGGCGACATCGTCGTCTTCCACCCGCCGCACGGCGCCGACTTCACCGACCAGTCGCAGTGCGGCACCAACGGGGAGGGTGAGGGGACGCCGACGCCGTGCTCGAAGGCGACGCCGGAGCAGTCCTCGCAGTCGTTCATCAAGCGCGTCGTCGCCCTCGGGGGCGACACGATCTCGGTGCGCAACGGCCACGTCATCCGCAACGGCAAGCAGGTGAGCGAGCCGTTCACGGCGCCCTGCACGGGCGAGATCTGCGACTTCCCCAAGACGATCACCATCCCGAAGGGCGCCGTCTACATGATGGGCGACAACCGCGGCAACTCCGACGACAGCCGCCTCTGGGGCCCGGTGCCGCTGGACTGGGTGGTCGGCAAGGCCTTCGCGACCTACTGGCCGCCGTCGCGCATCGGCGGCGCGGGGTAGGGATCAGCGGTTGGCGACCGTCTCGCGTGCGCGGGACGGTCGGCCGCGGACTGATTCCAGTACTCCTCGCCGGTCTCGGTGTCGTAGTAGTTGGACTTGAAGCCGGCGCCCTTGAGGCTCTGGAAGGACTTGCCGTCGTAGTACAGCGTGCGGCTGGTCTTCGAGAACGCGACGCGGCCGATGCGGGCGGGGCCGGTGAGGCCGCCGGCCTTGTTCTCGATGTACATGATGCCGGTCGGCATGGCGTCCTTGGGTCAGCGCGGCGTCGGCTTCGGGATCGTCACGGCGCCCTTGGCGTGCAGGCGGCCGTAGCGGTGCGCGGCGCGGCGGCCGTAGCCGGGCCAGACGTACCAGCGGTACTTGCCGGTCGCGAGGTGCTGGGTGCGGCCGCGGAAGCGCCATTGGGCGTGCAGGGTGTAGTGGTTCTTCGTGGGCCAGGCGCTGAGGATCTTACGGCCGTTGCGGAAGAGCTGGAAGTTGTAGTACTTGGCCCGTCGTTGCGCCTTCCAGCGCAGGGTGGGCGTACGGTCCTTGGCCTTCGCCTTCGCCTTGGCCTTGGACGTGCTCGCCAGCTCCGCGGGGACGGCGGGCGTGGTGGCCGACGCCGAGGCCGACGTCGCGTTGCCCGCGGCGTCCTTGACGGTCACCGTGTAGGTGTAGGCCGTGGCGGGCGCGAGCGGCCCGTCGGTCGTGGCGCGGGTCGTGGCCGGGCCGGCGTTCATGATGGTGGCGTTGCCCGGGTTGCGGACGACGGTCGCGGTCTGGGCGTCGGGCGACGTGGTCCAGCCGAGCGCGATCGTGCGGTCGGGGTTGGCCGTCGCGGTCAGCCCGGTGAGCGGTGGCGCGGTCGCGTCGTAGGCGAACGTGAGCGCGACGGGCGACGACACGTTGCCGGCGTTGTCGCGGCAGGAGCCGGTCGGCGTGGCGGTGGGCGCGTCCGGGCCGGCGTAGGTGGTGGCGGTGCACGCGGCGATGCCGGAGGTGGGGTCGGAGCCCGACCAGGCGATCGCCACGGGCGCGGTGTAGAACGGCGGGGCGTCGGGCGGGCGGGCCGGCGACGCGGCGACGGCGGTGGGCGGCGTCTGGTCGAGGTGGATCGTGACGGTGCGCGTGACCGAGTCGCCGGGCCCGTTGGAGGCGGTGCACGTCACCGTGGCGCCGACGGTGTCCGCGGTGAGGGTCTGCGTGTCGCAGCCCGACGTGCTGGTCTCGCCGGTCGGGCTCCACTTCAGCGTGACCGGGCTGACGTACCACCCGTTGTCGCCCGCGGTGCCGGTGATCGCCGGCGGCGGGAGGTCGACGGCGGCGCGCGCCGTGGCGGGGGCGAGCGCGAAGAGGCAGGCGGCGAGGACGAGGGCGCGGCGCGTCATGCGGTCGCGCTCCGCCTCACGCGGGTCAGGGTCAGCGCGCCGGCGGCCGCGAGGGCCAGGAGGGCGGCGCCGGCGATCGCCTGGAGGGAGCGGTCTTCGTTGTTGTCGTCCTCGATCCGCGCCGGCGCGGGGGCGACGAAGGCCACCGGGGCGATCGTCCGGCCGGCGGCCGTCAGCGCGGCCGTCGCGTCGTGGCGGGCGCGGGCGCGGCTCGCGGCCGCGTGACGTGCCGCCTGCGCGCGGCGCGCGCGTTGCGCCCGGTGCGTCGCCGGCGTGCGCCGCGGGGTCGCCGTGGGCGTCGCCGCCCGCGGGGCCGCCTGCGTCGTCGTCACCGCCGGCCCGGCCGCCGTGACGCCGGCCTTGGGCTGGGCGGCCACGCGCGGTGCCGGCTGCGCCCGCACCGGCGCCGCGTCCGGCTGCCGCGCGCTGGTCGGGCTGGGATCCGGCGCCGGGGTCTGCGCGACGGCCACCGCCCCCGGCGATCCGATCGCCAGGCCGGTGATGAACGCTGCACATCGACGGCCAATCCTCACGTTCTGGACGGTCCTTCGTCTCGTGATCGGGAACGAAGGTACGCCGGTCCGACCCGGCGTGCAACGGCGCGGACCACCGGCTGCGGCGGCAGCCGGCGGCCTTCGCCGAGGGCTTCTAGATCACCACCACGGGCGGCCAGGGCCACCCGCCGAACGCCTGGTCAGCGTTCTGCGTGGTGTAGTTGGCGTTGCCGGCCATCGAGCTCGCGCCCGAGTTGTTGGCCTGCGACACCGGGCCGGAGCTCGCGCCCGGGCTCAGGATCGGCAGCGACAGCGCCAGGTTCGACGGGCACCACTGGTTCGACTTCGCGGACGAGTTGGCCGCCTGGTTGTTGTACGCGAACTGACCGATGGCCTGCACCGGGCCGCCCCAGCCGCCGGCGCTCTGCGCGGCGTTCTGGGTCGTGGCGTTGGTGTTGCCGGCCTTCGAGTCGGCGTACGAGTTGTTCTGCTGGGACACCGGGCCGGAGCTCGCGCCCGGGCTCAGGATCGCCAGCGACACCGCCGTGTTGGACGGGTTGTACTGGTTGGACTCGGCGCTCGAGCTGGCGGACTGGTTGTTGATGGCCTGCTGGCCGATCCCTTGGACCGTCGGCGTGCTCGGGTGGCCGCAGCCGCCGCACGGAGGCGGAGGCGGCGAGCACGATGAGCCACACTCGGTGCGCGGCTCAGGCGCCTTCTTCTCCATCGCGCTGCCGCCGGCGGACTGCTCGGCGTTCTGCGTGGTGGCGTTGGTGTTGCCGGCGCTCGAGGTCGCCCCCGAGTTGTTCTGCTGGGAGACCGGGCCGCTGCTCGCGCCCGGGCTCAGGATCGCCAGCGACACCGCGTTGTTGTTGGCGTTGCTCTGGTTCGACTCGGCGGACGAGTTGGCGGCCTGGTTGCTCTGCGCATCCTGGCCGACGCCCTGCACCGCACCGCCGCCGCCCCCGCCGCCGCCCCCGGCGCTCTGCGCCGAGCTCTGCGTGGTGGCGTTGGTGTTGCCGGCGCTCGAGGTCGCCCCCGAGTTGTTCTGCTGGGAGACCGGGCCGCTGCTCGCGCCCGGGCTCAGGATCGCGACGTGGATCGCGTTGTTGGAGGGGTTGCTCTGGTTCGAGCTCGCCTCGGAGTTCGCGGCCTGGTTGCTGGTGGCCTGCTGGCCGATGCCCTGGACGGGCACGCCGTCGGCCATCGCGGTGCCGGCGGCACAGGCCGGCAGCACCGCTGCGGCACAGGCCGACCACACCATCATGGTCTTGCGCATGGTTGGTTCCTTGTCGTGTCGTTGTGAGGGGGGAACTGCTCTTGAGGCACGACTGCGGAACTACCCCGGACGTTCGAGGCGCCCTCCGGCGCTGAGGGGGGCACGTCGTCGGAGCAGCGCGACGAGCTCGTACGGTCCCGCCGAACCGGTGAGCACGAGCGCTGCGACGAGCGTGAGGGCAAGCATGGTGCCGCCGCCGGGACCGCCGAGGCCGCCGGCCGACGCGGCGACGGGCGGCTCGATCGGGACGGCCGGCGCGCGGTACGGCGCGCGGGCGGCGTGGGTGCGATGGCGCGCGGCGGCCGCGCGGCCGTCGCCGTGGGCCGCGGCGTCGCGGCCGGTGGTGGCCGGGACCACGGCGGCCGGCGCCGGGGTCGCCGCGGCGATCGGCCACGGGGCGGCCGCCGCCGTGGCCGTCGCGCCCGCGGCGCGCGCGCCGACGTAGTTGCGCTGGACGGCGTCGCCGCGGGGCGCGTGCGCCTTGCTGCCGGCGGCCAGGCCGCCGGTGTCGGCGCCGACCCTGCGCGCCCCGCCGCCGCCGGGAGCGGCGGCCGGCTGAGGAGCCGTCGCCGTGGCCGGCGCGGCAGCCGCCGCGGGGGCGACGACGGGGCTGGGCGCGGACGCGGCCGCGCCGTTCGAGGAGCTCGTGGTGGGCTGGGCGACGCCGGCGCCGGCAGCGGCCGCCGGCACGTCGGGGACGTGGACCGTGGGCGGCGAGGGGGGCGTCGGCGGCGTGGGCGGATCGACGTGCGGCGGCGCCGGCGGCGCGGGCGGATCCACGTGCGGGGGAGCCGGCGGCGCGGGGGCCGCGACGGCCGCCGTCGCGGCGTTGACCTGGGTCGTGTTGACGACCGCGCCCGGGCTGTTGTTGACGATCGTGACGTTGATGTTCGTCGGCGCCTGCTGCGCGGCCGCGGCGCTGCCCGCGCCTGAGGCGACCGCGCCGGCGGCCGCGCCCCCGGTGTTGGCGGCGCTGACGGCGGAGGCCGGGATCTCGACGGCCGGCGTCGCCGTGTCGTCTGCCCGTGCCGCGGGAACAACCGCGAGCAAGAGGAGGCAGAAGACCAGCAGCAGGCTGCGGTGCACACGCGTGACGAGGTCCGTCTCCATCGGGCGTGACCTGCCACCGGAGGCCCGATCCCATCCATGCGCATGCCGTGCATGGGCGGTATCACCCATGCATCCGCGACGCACCGCAAAGCAGCCTGATCGAACGTCGTGCCAGCACTACTGCCGCGCGCGCCGGCGCGCCGGTAGCGTCGTCCCATGGGGTCCCCGGGACTCGACGCCCGCACCGACGCGATCGAGGCGCACCTGCCGCTCGTGCGGTCGATCGCGCGCCGCTACGCCGGCCGCGGCGAGGCGCTCGAGGATCTCGTCCAGGCCGGGACGGTCGGCCTCATCAAGGCGGTCGACCGCTTCGACCCGACGCGCGACCGCGACCTCGCGGCGCTGGCCCGGCCGTCGATCGAGGGCGAGATCAAGCACCACCTGCGCGACGGCGGCTGCGGCCCGCACGTCGCCCGCGGCGATCGCGAGCTCGGCGGCCGGCTGCGCGCCCTGCGCGGCGAGCTGACCGCGCGGCTGCGGCGCCCGCCGACGACGGCCGAGCTGGCCGCGGCCGCCGACGTCGACGAGGAGCGCGCGGCCGACGCGCTCGCCGCCGTCGAGCCGGCGGTCGCGCTGCCCGACGACGACGACGCCGCGCTGCCGGCCACGCGCGCGGACACCGAGGCGGCCGAGGCGCGCGTCCTGCTCGAGGCCGGCTGGGGCGCGCTGGACGACCGCGAGCGCCGGCTGCTCGAGCTGCGCTACCGCGAGGACCGCAGCCAGTCGGAGATCGCGCGCGAGCTCGGGCTCTCCCAGGCGCACGTGTCGCGGCTGCTGAGGGCGGCGCTGGAGCGGCTGCGCGGAGCGGTCGCGCCGGAGGCGGTCGCGTCCGCCGACCCGCCGATCGCGCAGCGGCCCGGAGCGTCGGCCGACCCGCGCAGCGGCCGGCTCCTGCTGCGCCTGCCGCGCACGCTGCACACCGAGCTGGGCGAGGCCGCCGAGCGCGAGGGCGTCCCGCTCAACACCTACATCTCGAGCGCGCTCGCGGCGCACGTCGCGGATCCGTCGGTGCCCGCCCGCGCGCCGCGCTCGAGCCGCCTGCTCGTCGTCAACGCGGTCGTCGTCGCGCTCGCCGCGGTCGTCGGGATCGCGCTGCTGCTGTCCGCCTGGTGGTAGCCGCGCGCCGGGAGGGAACCGGTCGGGCGGCCGCGGTGTAGGAGAGACATGCATCGCCTGGCCGTCCTGCTCGCCCTCGTCGTCGTGGCCGCCGCCGTCCCGGCCGCCGCGCCGGCCAAGGGCCTGACCAGCCTCGTGATCTGCGGCGCCGACGGCTGCGTCGACCGGTCGGCCGCGCTCCGGGCCGACTCGCGCCTGATGCGGGACCTGATGTCCTACGACGCGACCGTCGCCGACCCGGGACCGGCGCCGCACCTGCGGCTGGAGGAGGGGATAGGCGACGCCGGGAAGACGTACGGTCACACGACCGTGACCTACTACCCGACGCTCGGCATCCAGAGCTCCTCGGAGGCGACGTTCCACCGGACGACGCCGGAGGTGCGCGGCCACCTCGCGCGGCTCGCGCGCGGCGTGCGGCCGTGGGGCGTGCCGGCGGCGGCGCCGGTCCGGGCGACCGCGGCGCGCGATGGCGGTCGCGACGACGGCGGCGGCATCCCGACCGGCACCTGGCTGGCCGGCGCCGCGGCCGCGCTGCTGCTCGCCGCGGGCGGCGTCGCGCTGGTCCGGCGCGGGAGGCCCGCGACCGGGTGACGCCGGCGAGCACGCCCGAGGCCGAGCTCGTGTCCCGCGCCCGTGCCGGCGACCGGGCGGCCTTCGGCGTGCTCGTGGAGCGCCACCAGGAGATCGCGTTCCGGACGGCGTGCGTCGTCTGCGGCGACGCGACCGACGCCCAGGACGCGGCCCAGGAGGCGTTGTTGAAGGCCTACCTCGCCCTCGACCGGTTCCGCGACGGCGCGCCCTTCCGCCCCTGGCTGTTGGCGATCGTCGCCAACGAGGCGCGCAACCGCGCGCGCTCGACCGGCCGCCGCACCGCGCTGGCGCTCCGGGCCGGCGCGGCGCTGGACGAGCACGCGGCGCCGGGCGCCGACGTCGCGGTGCTGGCGGGCGCTCGCCGCGGCACGCTGCTCGCCGCGCTGGGCCGGCTGGGCGACGAGCACCGCCAGGTGCTGACGCTGCGCTACCTGCTCGACCTCTCCGAGGCCGAGTGCGCCGCGATCCTGCGCTGCCGCCCCGGCACCGTGAAGTCCCGCGCCAGCCGCGCGCTGGGCCGCCTGCGCGCCGAGCTGGGGGAGGAGGACCGATGACCGACCTCGACACCGAGCTCCGCACGCTCGGCCACGAGCTCGACTGGCCGCCGACGCCCGAGCTCGCCGCCGCCGTCCGCGAGCGCCTGCCGACCCGCGCTGCCGTCCCGAGCCCTCGGCGCCGGCCCGCGCGCCGCCGTCGCGCGCCGCGCCGCGTTGTCGTCGTCCTTGCCCTGCTCCTGCTCGCCCTGCCGGCCGCCGCGCTGGCGATCCCGGCCAGCCGGCACGCGGTGCTCGACGCCCTCGGCCTGCGGCACGTGACGGTGCAGCGCCGGGCCACGCCGCCGCACGCGGCGCGCAGCCCCCAGCTCGGCACCCGGACCGCGCTCGCGGCCGGCACGCTGGTCCCCGCCGCGCTCGGCGCGCCCGACGCCGTCTATCGCCGCGGCGACATCATCACGTTGGTCTACGACCATCCGCGCCGCCTGCTCGCCCAGGCGCGCGGCCGCCTGCCCGACCAGCCGACCCTGCGCAAGATCATCGCCATGGACGACCGCGCCCGGCGCACCACGGTCCGCGGGCGCGCGGCCCTGTTCCTCGCCGACCCGCACGCCTACGCGTGGTCGGACGTCACGGGGCCGCCGGTCCGCTCCGGGCCGGCGCTGATCTGGGAGCGGGGCGACACGGTCCTGCGGTTGGAGGGCGAACGGGACCTCGCGAGGGCACGCGCGATCGCCGCCTCCGTGAGATGACGCCCTTGCCTGGGCACACAGAGCCCATGCCACCCCGTCCCGTCGCCCGCGCCGACGCGCTGATCGGCGACGCCATCGAGGCGACCGTCAAGCGCCACCATCGTCGCCGCCTGCGGCGCCTCGGCCATCCGCAGGCGCTGGAGCCGACCCCGTCGGCCACGCTCTGGGCCGCCGGCGAGCCGCCGCCGCGCCCCGGCAACAAGGTGGAGGTCCTGGTCGACGGCGCCACCGCGCTGCCCGCGATCGCCCAGGCGCTGCGCGCCGCCCGGTCCCACATCCACATCACCGGCTGGCACCTCGCGTCGCACTTCGAGCTCGTCCGCGGCGAGCGCCCGACCGCGATCGGGCCGCTGCTCGCCGAGCTGGCCGAGCGCGTCGACGTGCGCGTCATGGTCTGGGCCGGCTCGCCGGTCCCGCTCTTCCACCCGACGCGCAAGGAGGTCGGGGCCGAGGTGGAGAAGCTCACGCGCGCGACGAAGATCCAGGCTTACCGCGACCCGCGCGAGCACCCGGTCCACTGCCACCACGAGAAGACGATCGTCGTCGACGACGAGGTCGCGTTCGTCAACGGCATCGACATGACCGACCAGGCCGGCGACCGCTACGACAGCTCCGACCACCCGGCGCGCCGCAAGCTCGGCTGGCACGACGTCGGCACGCGGATCGAAGGGCCGGCCGTCGCCGACGTGGCCAACCACTTCATCATGCGCTGGCGCGAGGTCAGCGGCGAGCAGCTGCCGCCGCCGGTCGTCCAGCCGCCGGTCGCCGCGGAGCACGCGAGCACCGTGCAGGTCGTCCGGACCGTGTCAGAGGACATGTACGACTCGGTCCCGCGCGGCGACTTCCGCATCCTCGAGTCCTACGTCCGCGCGCTGCGCGCCGCCGAGAACTTCATCTACCTCGAGAACCAGTTCCTGTGGTCGCCCGAGATCGTGGACGTCCTGTGCGACAAGCTCGCCCACCCGCCGCACGACGCCTTCCGCCTCGTCGTCCTACTGCCCGCGCGGGCCAACAACGGCCAGGACGACACCCGCGGCCAGCTCGGCGTACTCGCCGAGGCCGACGGCCACGGCAACCCGCACTTCCTCGCGACGACGCTGCGGTCCCGCACCGGCGGGCGCGACGACGCGCTCTACGTCCACGCCAAGGTCGGCATCGTCGACGACCGCTGGCTGACGATCGGCTCGGCCAACCTCAACGCCCACTCGCTGCTCAACGACACCGAGATGAACATCGTCACCGACGACCACGTCCTCGCCAAGGCGACGCGCGAGCGCCTCTGGGCCGAGCACCTGGAGCGCCCGCTCGACGACGTCGCCGACCGCGTGCCCGCGCAGGTCGTCGACGAGCTCTGGCGCCCGATCGCGATGGAGCAGCTCGAGCGCCGCGAGGCCGGCGAGCGGCCGACGCACCGCCTGGTCGCCCTCCCGGGCGTGTCCAAGCGCTCGCGCCGGCTGCTCGGCCCGCTTCAGAACCTGGGCGTCGACGGCTAGCTGGGTCGTTCCACGATCCGGTGCGGACCGTCTCGCGGAACCACCCATCTAGCTCGCGGCCGCCACGACCGCCGGCGTCACGCCCGCCATCCCGCGCGCGTTGGGGTGGAACGGCGCGGCGGTGTTGCCCGGGATCAGCGGCTCGACCCAGCGCGTGCTCGTCGACTTGCACGCGTCGTGGCCGATCGCGGCGGCGTAGGTGTCGACGTAGACCGCCCCGTTGGCCGCCGCCTGCTGGGCCAACATGGTGTTCAACCGCTTCTCGGTCGCGCGCAGGTACGGGACGTCGGCCCAGGCCAGCGGGACCTGCGGCCAGCAGCCGCTCCCGGTCTCCGGCAGGATCGGCTCGTAGGCGAGGACCAGGACGCGGGCGCCCGGCGCGCGCGTGTGGATCCCCTGGATGACGGCCGCGACCTTCGGCGCCGTCGCGGCGATCCGCGCCGCGAGCTGGTCGACGCCGCCCGGGTTGTACTGGTCCTGGCACGGGTGGCCGAACGGGTTCGCCGACGCGCAGTTCTCGATGATCGAGGTGAACCCGATGTCGTTGCCGCCGATCGTCAGCGAGACGGTCGACACGCCGCTGTTGAGCGTGTTGAGCTGCGGCGGGTTCGCCGGCCCGGGCGTGACGTCCTGGGCGGCCGTCATGTCCTCGGTCGTCGCGCCGCTGCACGAGACGTCGGCGAGCGAGCGGCCGAGCTGCGCCGCCGCCAGGTGCGCGTAGTTGTGGTCGGAGCGCAGGCAGCCCAGCGGGTTGAGCGACTGGTTGGGGATCAGCGGCCCGGCGGCATAGGAGTCACCCAGCCCGACCCATTGGGCGGCCGGCGCCGCCGCTGCGACGCCGAGGGTGAGGCACAGCGACGCCGCGGCGAGCGCGACGACGGTGCGCATGCGGGGGACAGGACGCATGGCGGATCCTCCTGAAGTTGATGGTGTCGCGCGAACCTAGCCGGCCGCGCGACCACCGTGGGGAGGACGTGTCCGCTGAGCGTCCGTCAGTGCCTGCCAGCTGGCCCAGCCGGCGGCGTCTAGCGCCGGCGGCGCATGATGACCAGCCCCGCCACGACGCCGGCGATCGCCGCGGCGACCAGGGCCGGCGGCATCGGGTTGGCCTTGGCCTGCTGCTTGGTGTCGTCGATCCTGTGCGACACCTTGGCCTTGGTCTCCTCGACCTTCTCGTGCGCGCGCGCCTTGACGTCGGCCTTCTCGGCCAGCGCCGCGGCCGTGTCGGCCAGCTCCTCGCGCGTGTGCTCGATGTCGGCGCGGATCTGCTCCGGGGTGCGGGAGTCGCTCATCGGGTGACCTCCTCGTGCGCGGTCTGCGCCTCGAGCTCGCGCTGGTGGCGCGCCTCGGCGAGGTGCTCCTTGGTGTAGCGCACGTCCTCCTTGACGGTCTCGACGGTCTGCTCGGGCACCGGCGGCACCGCGCGCTGGGCGCGGGACTTGCCGAGCAGCGCCAGGACGCCGGCGACCGCGAACAGGACGACCGCGACGATCAGCGCCGCCAGCCAGCCGGCGACGGCGGTCGACAGCGCGAGGATCGCGCACGCCACGACCGCGCCGACGCCGTAGAGCGCGAACAGCCCCGCGCCGCCGAGCATGCCCGCGCCGATGCCCGCCTGCTTGCCCTTGGCGGTCAGCTCGACCTTGGCGAGCTCGAGCTCCTGGCGCACGAGCGTCGACACCTGCGTGGAGAGGTCCTTGACCAGCTCGCCCGTGGGACGCTCTCGCTGCTGCGTGTTGTTGGGAGAAGTCATCTCCCACCCACGGCTACCCGAGCGCGTCGGCGCGCATGCGGGATGCGCAGCGCGCCGAGGTCAGGAACGCGTCGAACAGCGCGTAGGCCCGGACCCGCGCGCCGGCCGCGTGGGTCTCGCCGCCGGCCCGGACGGCCTCCAGCGTCGTGTCGCCCTCCGCGACCGACGCGGGGTAGTGCGTCCCCCATTCCAGCGCGATCGCGGGCGTGACCTCGGGGTGGAACTGCACGCCGAGGTGCGGACCGACCCGGAACGCCTGATCGCATGCCGGCGACCGCGCGAGCAGCTCGGCGCCCGGCGGGAGCGTGAAGCGGTCGCGGTGCCACTGGAGCCACGGGCCGTGCGGGACGACGTCGGGCGCGAGCGACTCGACGGCGAGCCAGCCGACCTCGGCGCGGTCGGCGCGCGCGACGGCGCCGCCGAGCGCGCGCGCCAGGTGCTGGGCGCCGAAGCAGATGCCGAGGATCGGGACGTCGCGGTCCAGCGCGCGGTCCAGCGCGGCGCGCTCGGCCGCCAGCCAGGGGACCGTGTCGTCGAACGCCGAGGCCTCCGCGCCCAAGGACACCAGGAACGGTCGCGCGGCCGGATCCGGGATCGGCGCGCCGGCCGGCACGACCTCCAACGCGACGCCGCGCTCGCGCGCCCAAGCGCCGAGCAGGCCGGCGGGCGCGTCGGGGTCGTGCTCGAGGACGAGGGCGGCGACGGTCACGCCGCGAGACGCTACGCGGCGACGGGCTCGGCGGGAAGGCGTGCGCCGCCGGGCCCGGCGACGGCCTCGACCTGCTTGAGGTCGACGGCGGCGCCGCACGCCTGGCACATCCGGCGGTCGTCGAGCTCGCCCCCGCAGCCGCGGTGCAGCAGGAGCATCGGCGGGCCGGCGGGCGGCGCGAGGTGCTTGTCGCCGAACTGCAGCAGCGCGACGATCGACGGCCACAGGTCGCGGCCCATGTCGGTCAGCCGGTACTCGTGGCGCAGCGGGCGCTCCTGGTAGGGGACCTTCGCGAGGATCCCCGCGTCGACGAGGCGCTCGAGCCGGTCCTGCAGGACGTTGCGCGCGACGCCGAGGCGCTCGGCGAAGTCGCCGAAGCGCCGGACGCCGAGGAACGCGTCGCGGATGATCAGGAGCGTCCACCGCTCGCCCACCAGCTCGAGCGTGCGAGCGACCGAGCAGGTCTGGGATTCGTAGGTCCGGCCGAGCATCGACCTCCATTCTAGCGCCAGTGGGTTGCGTCACGCCACCATCATTTCGGGCCGTCCCGACTCGACCGCGCGTACAGGCGGCGACGGTCCGATTTCGACCGCGATCCATAGAAGCGGCGTAGCTTTGGGTAGAGGATCTCCACCCTGTCCGACCTGGTCACCGCCGACACCGCCGCCTACCGCCCGCCCTCCGGGTACTTCGACGAGGTCTTCGGGGCCGACGGCGTGCCGCGCGCGCACGCGGTCAGCCTGGCCGCGGAGATCGCCAAGCTCGGCCCGGAGCTGCTGACCGCGGCGGGCCATCGCCGCGACGCGATCTTCGTCCAGCAGGGCATCACGTTCGACGCCACCGGCGAGGACGGCCCCGTCAAAGACCGCCCGTTCCCGCTCGACCTCGTGCCGCGGATCCTGCCGGCCGCCGAGTGGGACCACATCGAGCGCGGCCTGGCGCAGCGCATTCGCGCGCTCAACCGCTTCATCGACGACGTCTACCACGAGCGCGAGATCGTCCGGGCCGGGATCGTGCCGTGGCGGCTGATCGTCAGCCGCTCGCACTTCGCGCGCGCCGCGCACGGCGTGCGCCCGCCGGGCGGCGTCTACTGCCACGTCGCGGGCTGCGACCTCGTCCGCGACGCCGACGGCTCGTGGAAGGTCCTGGAGGACAACGTCCGCACGCCGTCGGGCATCTCCTACGTGTTGGAGAACCGCGTCGCGATGACGCGCCTGGTCCCGCAGTTCTTCCAGCACCATCGCGTCCGGCCCGTCGACCACTACCCACAGCTGCTGCTCGCCGGCCTGCGCTCCGTCGCGCCCAGCGCCGAGGACGAGGCGACCGTCGTGGTCTGGACGCCCGGGCCGATGAACTCCGCCTACTTCGAGCACGCGTTCCTCGCGCGCCAGATGGGCGTCGAGCTGGTCGAGGCCTCCGACCTCGTCGTCCGCGACGACGTCCTCTATATGCGGACGACCGCCGGCCTGCGCCGCGTCCACGCCGTCTACCGCCGCCTCGACGACGACTTCGTCGACCCGCTCGAGTTCCGCCCCGACTCGCTGCTCGGCGTGCCGGGCCTCGTGCGCGCCTACCGCGCCGGCACCGTGGCGATCGCCAACGCGCTGGGCACCGGCGTCGCCGACGACAAGGCCGTCTACCACTACGTCCCGGAGATGATCCGGTTCTACCTGGGCGAAGAGCCGATCCTCGACAACGTCAAGACCTACATCATGGCCGACGACGCCCAGCGCGAGGCCGCGCTGGCCCGGCGCGCCGAGCTGGTGTTCAAGCCGACGGGCGAGTCCGGCGGCAAGGGCGTCTTCATCGGCCCGGCGACGCCGCGCGAGGCGCTCGACGGCCTCGCCGACGTCATCCGCTCCCAGCCCGAGAAGTGGATCGCCCAGGAGGTCGTCAACCTGAGCACGGTCCCGACCGCGATGCCGGACGGCTCGCTCGCGCCGCGCCACGTCGACCTGCGGCCGTTCGCGGTCTTCGGCGAGCAGATCAGGATCGTGCCCGGCGGCCTGACGCGCGTCGCGCTGAAGGAGGGCTCGATGATCGTCAACTCCTCCCAGGGCGGGGGCTCGAAGGACACGTGGGTGCTCGAGGACGACGCCGGCCGCGGCGCGCCGGGGGCGAGCGACACCCAGCTGCACGAGGTCGTCCCGACCCAGATGCCGGGCCTGCGCTACGGCGGCGACTGGCAGGGCCAGCAGCAACAGCAGCAGCAGACGCGCCCGGCCATCGGGCGCCGCGAGCGCCGCGGCGTCGGGCGCGGTCGCTGACCCATGCTCAGCCGCATCGCCCAGGAGCTCTTCTGGCTCGGTCGCAACGTGGCCCGCGCCGAGCACACCGCCCGCATGCTCGACGGCGTCTTCCAGGCCAGCCTCCAGGGCCGGCCCGACGACCCGGCCGGCGTCCGCCTCGGCTGGGGCTCGCTGCTGGCGATCATGGGCGCGCAGGCCGACGGCCGGCCGGTGCGCCGCGACGAGGTGCTCAACCGCCTCACGCTGACCCGCGACGAGCCGGCGTCGGTCATCTCGTGCGTGTCCCGCGCGCGCGAAGGCGCGCGCACGATGCGCGACGTGATCTCCGCCGAGATGTGGGAGGCGGTCAACACCACGCACCTGGCGCTGAGCGCGGGCGACCTCGAGGGCCGGATGCAGATGGGGCCCTACAGCGTCTTCCAGTACGTCAAGGAGCGCAGCGCGCTGTTCTGGGGCCTGACGAGTCGCACGATGCTGCGCGACGAGGCCCGCGCGTTCCTGGTCGCCGGCGGGCGCATCGAGTCCGCCGACATGGTCCTGCGGATGCTGCGCGTCGCGATGCCGTCGCCCGGCGAGCAGGCCGAGGGCACCGACGGCGTCCGCGACGGCCAGGCGCTCGCGCTGCTGCAGGCCGTCGGCGGCTTCCAGGCCTTCCGCCGCGCCGTGCCCGCGCCGCCCAACGCCGGGCCGGTCGCGCGCTTCCTGCTCTACGAGCGCGCCTACCCGGACTCGGTCGCCGCGTCGGTTGACGCCGTCCACGGCGCGCTCGTCGACGTCGACGCCGCGCCGCGGTCCTCGGAGCCCGTGCTCCGGCTCAGCCGCCTCGCCGCCGACCTGGAGTTCCGCGGCCGTGCCGCCGCCGAGGATGGCAACCTGGCGGAGGCCAGCTCGCTCGTCCAGTCCGAGCTCGCGCTGATCGACGCCGACATCGCCGAGCGCTACTTCGCCGGCGCGGGCGCCGCGGGTGGGTGGGACAGGTACTTGGTCGCATGAACTACGACATCCACTACTGCACGAGCTACCGGTACGAGACGCCGGTCAGCGACAACCTCAACGCGCTGCGCGTGAGGCCGGCGACGACGACCAACCAGCGCTGCGACGAGTTCCACGTCCGCCTCGATCCGGAGGCGCGCATCCACCGGCACGTCGACTACTTCGGCACCGAGGTGCTCGAGTTCGGCGTCGCGCGCGCCCACGACCACATGACGATCGACGTCCGGGCGCGCGTCGTGACCAGCGAGCCGCCGGAGCCGCCCGAGGCGCCGTGGGAGCACCTGGAGGGCGAGACCTACGCCGAGGCCGCGGGCGAGTTCCTGCTGGGTGGAGGGGACGGCAATCCCGAACCCGACGACGCGGCGCTCGCCGACCTGCTCGACATCGCCCGCGCCCGCACGCCGCTGGCGACGCTGCGCTGGCTCAACGAGCTGATCCCGGACCGCTTCGCCTACCGGCCGGGCGTGACCTACGTCGGCTCGACGATCCAGGACCTGCTCGACGCCGGCGCGGGCGTCTGCCAGGACTTCGTCCACCTCGCCCTCGTGCTGCTGCGCCGCAACGGGATCGCCGCGCGCTACGTCTCCGGGTACCTGTTCAGCGCGCCCGAGGACGGTGGGACCGACTCGGTCGAGGTCCAGACGCACGCGTGGCTGGAGGCGTTGCTGCCCGGGGTCGGCGGGCGCGGCGAGCCGATCTGGGTCGGCGCTGATCCGACCAACCGCCGGCTGGCGGGGGAGACGCACGTCAAGATCGGGCACGGCCGCCGCTACGCCGACGTGCCGCCCGTCAAGGGCGTCTACCGTGGGTCCGCGGGAGCCGAGCTGGAGGCATCGGTGCGCATGACGCGCCTCGATCCTGCCGCCTCGGCAAGGGCTTAGCGCAGGCCCCGAACCATCGCGCTCCGTCGGAGGCGTAACCACGCTATCCTGCGAGGTCGACTCGCTCCGGGGCGAGTCTTCCTTTTGCCCCGGGTCAGCGCGGGTTCGATCATCTTTCACACCTTGCACGGGAGCCCTCATGGCCCGCGGAGACGTGCGCATTGCGGTGACCCTCGCCTGCGAGGACTGCAAGCGTCGCAACTACCAGACGAATAAGTCCAAGCGCAACACGCCTGATCGCATCACGCTGCGGAAGTTCTGCAAGTGGTGCCGTTGCCATACGAGCCACCGGGAGACCCGCTAGGTCCCCGGAGCTGTTCGCATGGCCTCTGATCGAAAGACGCGTGGCGGGAAGGAGCCGCACCGGGAGAACATCCCGGGCGACCTCGACCATGCCTCGGGTGAGGTCGAAGGGTTCGAAGCCGATCTGATCGCCGGTGCCGAAGGCGCCGAGGACCGCGACACGACCGACGCCGAGCTGGAGCGCCTCGCGACCGAGGAGGTCGGCGACCTCGACGACGACGGTGACGTCGACGACGAGGACCGCGCTCTCGCCCGCACGGGCGGCCGGCGTCCGGAGGTCAAGTCCGGCTCGGGCGGCCCGCGGTTCCTGCAGTTCCTCAAGGCGTCCTGGGCCGAGCTCCAGCGCGTGCAGTGGCCGGATCGCCGTCAGGTCGCCCAGGCGACCAGCGTCGTCGTCGGCTTCGTGATCGTCGCCGGGGCTTATCTGGGTGTGGCCGATTGGGTCGCCCAGAAGGTCGTCAACTTCATCATCTAGGTCTTCATGTATCGCTGGTACGTCGTCAACACCTACTCCGGACACGAGAACAAGGTCAAGTCCAACCTCGAGCATCGCGCGAGCTCCCTCGGGCAGCGTCGCGCCATCCGCTCGGTGGTCGTCCCGACCGAGACCGTGTCCGAGATGAAGGACGGCCAGAAGGAGACCAAAGAGAAGCGGACCATGCCCGGCTACGTGCTGGTCAACATGGACCTCAACGAGGACTCGTGGCAGCTCGTCAAGGGCACGCCCGGCGTCACCGGCTTCGTCGGTGCCTCCAACGAGCCCGTTCCGCTCACCCAGCCCGAGGTCGATCGGCTGCTGCACCGCGAGGTCGCGCAGAAGGTCGCCACCAAGGCCCAGTTCTCCATTGGCGAGTCCGTCAAGGTGATCTCGGGGCCGCTGTCCGACTTCTCCGGGGAGATCTCGGAGATCAACCAGGACGCCCAGAAGCTCAAGGTCCTGGTATCCATCTTCGGGCGCGAGACGCCCGTCGAGGTCGGATTCGACCAGGTCAAGAAGATCTAGAAGGCATCACAAGGCAATGGCCAAGAAGGTTCTCACCCAGATCAAGCTCCAGGCCGTCGGCGGCCAGGCGTCTCCGGCGCCGCCCGTCGGCCCTGCCTTGGGTCAGCACGGCATCAACATCATGGAGTTCTGCAAGGCGTTCAACGCGCAGACCCAGCAGGACTCCGGCACGGTCATCCCGGTCGTGATCACGGTCTACGAGGACCGCTCGTTCACGTTCGTGACCAAGACGCCGCCCGCCGCGGTGCTCATCAAGCAGGCCATCGGCCTCGAGAAGGGCTCCGGCGAGCCGCATCGCAACAAGGTCGGTCAGATCAGCAAGGACCAGGTCCGCGCGATCGCCGAGAAGAAGCTGCAGGACCTGAACGCGAACGATCTCGATCAGGCCAGCAAGATCATCGAAGGCACCGCCCGCAGCATGGGCGTGGAGGTCGTCTAGTCATGGCCAAGCACGGCAAGACCTACGTCGAGAGCAAGAGCAAGGTCGATCGCGAGCATGAGTACCTGCCCGCCGAGGCGATCAAGCTCGTCAAGGACCTGAAGCGCGCGAAGTTCGACGAGTCCGTCGAGATCCACATCCGCACGGGCCTGAACGTCCGCCACGCCGACGAGCAGCTGCGCGGCACCATCGCGCTGCCCAACGGCCTCGGCAAGGACGTCAAGATCGCCGTCTTCGCTCGCGGCCCCAAGGCTGACGAGGCGACCGCCGCCGGAGCCGACGTCGTCGGCGCGGAGGACCTCGCCAAGCAGATCGAAGAGGGCTTCACCGACTTCGACGTCGCCATCGCGACGCCCGACATGATGCCGATCGTCGGCCGCCTGGGCCGCATCCTCGGCCCGCAGGGCAAGATGCCGAACCCGAAGGTCGGCACGGTCACGATGGACGTGGCCAAGGCCGTCGAGGAGTCGAAGTCCGGCAAGGTCGAGTACCGCACCGACCGCACCGCGATCGTCCACTTGAACATCGGCAAGACCTCGTTCGACGAGCGTCAGCTGCTGGAGAACTACGCGGCCGTCATCGAGGAGCTCATCCGCGCGAAGCCCTCGGCCGCCAAGGGTCGTTACCTGCGCACCGTCACCATCGCTTCGACGATGGGCCCGGGCATCAAGGTCGACCCGTCCCGTACCCGCGACATCCTCGGACTGGAGAGTGGTGACGGCGCGGCTGTAGCCGCGTAATCACGCTCGACACCCGAGGCCGTCCTGAGACCGCCGGCGCGCACATCGCGGATGTGCGAGAAGCCCGGCAGAGGAGGCCCGTGAACAGGGACCAGAAAGCCACAGCGGTCGCAGAGATCGCTGAGCAGATCAAGGAGTCCGAGGCGGTCTTCGCCATCGACTACCGCGGCATCACCGTCGCGCAGGTCGCGGAGCTCCGCGGCAAGCTGCGCGAGGCGGACGCCACGTTCCGCGTCGTCAAGAACACGCTGACCGAGCGTGCCGCCGACAAGGCCGACGCAGAAGCGCTCAAGGCGCTGCTCGAAGGTCCGACGGCGCTCACGTTCGTGCGTGGCGACGCCGCCGCCGCCGCCAAGGCCATCGCCGACTTCCAGAAGTCGACCGGTGGCGAGCTCCTGCCCTTCAAGGGCGGGCTCATGAACGGCGACGCGCTCGACGCGGCGCAGATCACCGCCATCTCCAAGCTCCCGTCGCGCCAGGTCCTTTACGGACAGCTGGTCGGCGTGGTCGCCTCGCCGATCACCGGCCTGGCCCGAAGCCTCAACGGCCTCGTGTCCGGTCTGGCGATTGCCCTCGGCGGCGTGCTGGAGAAGAAGGAGAGCGGCGAGGTTCCGGCGGGTGCGGCTCCGGCCGCCGCCGCCAGCGACAACCCCGAAGCCGAGGCCGAGGCGGGCGGGACCGAAACTGAGCCCTCCGAGGGTTCCGACGACACCACTGAGACCCCACAGGAGGACTAGAACTATGGCTACCAGCACCACCGATTGGATCGAAGAGCTCAAGGGCATCTCCGTGCTCGAGCTCTCTGAGCGCATCAAGGCGCTCGAAGAGGAGTTCGGCGTGTCGGCGACCGCCGTCGCCGCTGCCGCTCCGGCCGCCGCCGGTGCCGGCGAGGCCGTCGAGGAGGAGTCCTTGACCGTCGACGTCATCCTGACCGCCGCCGGCGACAAGAAGATCCAGGTCATCAAGGTCGTGCGTGCCGCGACCGGCCTGGGCCTCAAGGAGGCCAAGGCGCTCGTCGACGAGGCTCCCAAGCCCGTCAAGGAAGGCATCGAGCGCGACGAGGCCGACAAGCTCAAGCAGGAGCTCGAGGAGGCCGGCGGGTCCGTCGAGGTCAAGTAGCGCCTCGACGGCACACGCCGTCACTCCGCGCGGGCCTCGCGCCCACGCCGCGAAGGGCGTCCCTCCGGGGGCGCCCTTCGTCGTTCTGGCACGCGGTCCTCGGTACACGCGTCTCTGAAGGTGGCCGGCGGTCGAAGGCGGTCTTCACGGCGGCCACCGCGTCGGCGTTGACGACGAGCCGGCCCGTGTGGCGCCGACCGTCGAAGCCGTAGTAGCTCAGGCGCGCGTACCGGAGGTCGTCGAGCCCGACCGGACAGCCCGGATGCCAGGACGACCCGTAGAGGCGATGGCGCTGCACGGTCGTCAGCGGCCGGGCCGAGAACGCGTAGGCCGGCGGGACGTCGGCGGCGAGCATCGGCATAGAGAACCACACGGGACGCTGGTAGCCTGGGCAGTGTCGAAGGGAAGTAGCCCGACGGCGCGTCTCGTCAAGACGGTGGCTCCGATGAGCTTGCCCGGAACGCGCGGCCTCGCCTCAGAGGCGGTCAAACCTTCGCGGATCATCGACCCGCGAAAGGGACCGTCTCATCATGAAGTGGATCTTGCTCATCGCCGCGCTGGCGGTGCTGTTGGCCTTCGACCTGTGGCTCGCGCGCCGCGAGAGCCGCGGCGCCGGCATGAGCGTCAGGAAGGCGACGCTGCACTCGGTCGGCTGGTTGACGATCGCGCTCGCCTTCGGCGGCGTCATGCTCGCGCTGCTCGGTGGCCGCGACGCCGGCCTGTACTTCGCCGGCTACCTGGTGGAGAAGTCGCTGTCGTTGGACAACGTCTTCGTGTTCCTGCTGATCCTGACCTCGTTCGGGATCCCGGAGGCCCAGCGCCACCGCCTGCTGACGTGGGGCATCGTCGCGGCGCTCGTCCTGCGCGGCGTGTTCATCGCGGTCGGCGCGACCGCGCTGCACCACGCGTCCTGGGTGTCGTTCATCTTCGCGGCGCTGCTGGTGTGGACAGGCTGGCGCATGTTCCAGCACCGCCACGACAGCGCGGGGGAGACGGCGTTCGTCGAGAGGCTGAAGGCGCGCCTGCCGGGGATGTCGGTCGGCACGGCGGCGGTCGCGGCGCTGGTGATCGCCGACATCGTGTTCGCCATCGACTCGGTGCCGTCGATCCTCGCGATCACCGACGACGCGTTCATCGTCTTCGCGGCCAACGCGTTCGCGCTGCTCGGGCTCGCGCCGCTGTTCTTCCTGGTCGCCGACCTCGTCGAGCGGCTGTACTACCTCAAGTCCGCGCTGGCGGCGTTGTTGGTGTTGATCGGCATCAAGATGGCCGCGGGCGAGCTGTGGGGCAAGCTCGGGCCGGAGGTCTCCCTCCCGGCGATCGCACTCGTGCTCGGGACGGGCGTCCTGGCGTCGCTGGTGCGCGACCGCCGGCTGGCGCGGGAGGCGGAGCCGTCGGTGGCGTGAGGCTGGGGACGCGCCGGAGCACCCGGACCGTGACGGGAGCCGGCGTCGCCGATGTGGCTGGTGGCGGTTGGTGCGCGATCCTGACCTCCGGGCCGGGTCGCTCATCCATGCATCCATGGGCAAGCCCATCCCGCCACTCGGGGAATCCCGAACGATGCAGGATCCCTACGATGTTCGGCGTCCTATGCGCCGATTCTCTCGCCTTCACCTCACTCCGCTGGCCGCCGCCTGCGCGCTGGCCTTGATCCCAGCCGCCGCGCAGGCCGCCGTCGTCCAGACCGTCCCGCTCGACTCTGTGGCCAACGGCATCGCCGTGCGCAACGGCCAGCTCTACGTCGTCGAGCCGATGGCCAAGAAGGTCGAGATCCTGTCGCCCACGGGCGAGAAGCGCGGCGAGGTCGCTCTGCCGGGCGACGCCGGCGCTGCGACCTCGGCGGCCGTCGGGCCGGACGGGTTCGTGTGGGTCGCGATCTCGTCGGGCGCCGACCGTGGCTTCGTCAAGATCAACGACGACCCGGCGGCGATCCCGATCTCCACCGCCGCGGCGTTCGACTGCGGGCCGGTCGGCATGGCCGTCGACCCGGCCAATCAGCGCATGCTCTACACCGCGCCTCGGCCCAGCACCGGCACGCCATGCGGGACGCATGGCATGGGCGCGATCACTGCCGCCGGCGTCAACCAGGTCGTCGACACGACGGTGCCCGACGCCTACGCGCTGGCGGTGCTCAACGGCAAGGCGTTCGTCCCGGCCTTTGGCAACGCCGTGATCCAGCGCCTCGGCATCGGCTCCAACGCGTTGAGCCTGGAGGCATCGATCACCGCCCCACCGGGCAGCGAGCCGAACGGCATCGCGGTGCGTAGCGTCGCCCACGACATCTGGGTTGCGCTCTACAACAGCGGTGAGGTCGTGCGCTTGGACCCGGGTGCGGCCGACGGGACGAGCGCGTCCTACGTGACCACCGGGTTGAGCCAGCCGGTCGGCATGGCCGCCCATCCGGACAACAGCGTCTGGGTCGCATCGAGCGGCGACGGCCGACTTGTCCGGATCGGCTACGCCGGCAGCACCTCGCCGGTCGCGCTGCCGGTCGGCTTCCAGCCGTGGGAGGTCGCGGCGCCGGACGCGAGCGGTACGAGCGACGGCTCGGTCTGGGTCACCGACAAGGCCAGCGGCCAGGTGGCGCGGGTGCTCGACGTCGAGCCCCGAGTGAGCGTCCCTGCGGATATCACGGGTGCCACCGTCCCGGTCAAGGTCTTCACGGGCGGCAGCGCCACGCAGCTCGTCGTCCATGTCGACGGCGTGAAGGACATCGCTGGCGGGACGATCCCCGCGGCGTTCGGCGAGCAGACCGTCGACGTCCCGCTCGGGAGCCTGCCGGCCGGCGCCCACACCGTGACCGCCGACGTGATCAACGACCGTGGGATGGTCGCCACGCCTTCCGCCGGCCACTTCAGCGTGTCTGCGCCCTCGCCGCTGCCTCCTCCCGCTCCGCGCGCGCCGGTCAAGATCGTCAAGCCCAAGAAGCCCACGTTCGCTGACATCGTCTCGGTGGCGGCCGCCAAGAAGTGCGTCTCCAACCGGACCCTCAAGCTCACGCTGCGCAAGCGCAAGACCGGCGCCAAAGTGACCAGCGTCAGGGTCACCGCGGGCCACGGCAAGGCGAAGACCTACCGCGGCAAGGCGCTGAAGTCCACCGTCACGCTCAAGGCGCTCCCGAAGCGGGGCAGCTACCAGATCAAGGTCGTCGTCGTGCTCGCCGACAAGTCGAAGGTCGCGCTCACGCGCACCTACAGGGCCTGCGCCGTCACGAAGAAGCACTAGGTGGCGCGGCACCGCCCCCGCCGCTACACTGCCGCGGTCGGCCAATAGTCGTAGCCGCCCAATCACAGCGTTCCGCGCCACATACGCGGAGGCTCGGGCGGGGTCCGTGAGCGCTGACAGCCCCTCGAAGGGGGTCCGCGTCGGCCTGTGCTAGATTGGCAGGTCGCGTCTCTGCGCCACCTGCGCGAGCGCCCCCTCCCAGTTTGCCCGCCTCCACCTTCCCTGAGGAGTCGCCGTAGTGCCTGCCCTCGACGCCACCCGGACGCGCCGCAGCTTCGCGCGCCTGGAAAAGGTCCTCGACCTTCCCAACCTCATCGACATCCAGCGGCGCTCCTTCGAGTGGCTGGTCGACGCGGAGACCGGCGGTCTCCGCGAGACGATCGACGACATCTCGCCGATCGAGGACTACACCGGTCACCTCGCGGTGAACTTCGGCGAGTTCGTCTTCGACGACCCGCCGAACTCGATCGCCGAGTGCCGTGAGAAGGACCTCACTTACTCGCGACCGCTCACCGTCACCGTCGCCTTCATCAACCACGAGACGGGCGAGATCCGCGAGCAGTCGGTCTTCATGGGCGACTTCCCGTGGATGACCGAGCGCGGCACGTTCATCATCAACGGCACCGAGCGCGTCGTCGTGACGCAGCTGGTCCGTTCCCCGGGCGCCTACATCATGGAGGCCAAGGACCGGGAGAAGCAGGTCTTCACCGCCAACCTGATGCCGGCCCGCGGCTCCTGGCTGGAGATGGAGATCGACAAGAAGGGCAAGGTCTTCGTCCGCATCGACCGCAAGCGCAAGCTGCCGGTCACCGTCCTGCTGCGCGCCATGGCGTACAACCCGGAGACGGACGCCGACGTCGAGGAGAGCCACGAGGACATCGAGCGCCTCGACCAGGAGCTCGCCGAGCTCTTCGGCAACTCCCTCTACATCCGTCAGACCATCGAGTCCGACCCCGAGGCGACGAAGACCAAGAAGGGCGCCCTCATCGAGCTCTTCAAGAAGCAGCGTCCGGGCGAGCCGCCGTCGGTGGACGCCGCGTACGCGCTGCTCAACCAGCTCTTCTTCGACCCCAAGCGCTACGACCTCACGCGCGTCGGCCGCTACAAGCTCAACGCGCGCCTGGGCCTCGACATCGACCTCGAGACCCGCACGCTGACGCACGACGACATCCACGCGCTCGTGCGCGAGCTCATCAGCCTGCCCAAGCTCCTCGGCATCCCCGAGGACGGCGAGGTCGAGATCAAGGACTTCGCGGCCGAGGCCACGGCCCTGCCGCGCGAGCCGATCGCCGACCGCCTCGACGAGTACGAGCACTTCGGCAACCGCCGCCTGCGCACCGTCGGCGAGCTGATCCAGGAGGCGTTCCGGATCGGCCTGTACCGCATGGAGCGCGTCGTCCGCGAGCGCCTCACCACCGAGGACGAGGACACGATCACCCCGCAGACGATCGTGAACATCCGCCCGGTCGTCGCGGCGCTGAAGGAGTTCTTCGGCTCGTCGCAGCTGTCGCAGTTCATGGACCAGACCAACTCGCTGAGCGGTCTGACGCACCGTCGCCGGCTCAGCGCCCTGGGCGCCGGCGGCCTGACCCGCGAGCGCGCGCCCATCGAGGTCCGCGACGTCCACCCGACGCACTACGGCCGCATGTGCCCGATCGAGACCCCTGAGGGTCCGAACATCGGCCTCATCGGCTCGCTGTCCAGCTACGCGCAGGTCTCCGAGCACGGCTTCGTCACGACGCCCTACCGGGTCGTCAAGGACGGCGAGGTCACCGACGAGCTCGTGCACCTCGACGCCACGCAGGAAGAGCAGCAGCTGATCGCGCAGGCCAACCAGCCGATCGACGCCAAGACGGGCAAGCTGAAGGGCCCCGAGGTCCTCTGCCGCACGCTGGCCGGCCAGTACGTCACGGTCAGCCCCAAGGACGTCGACCTGATGGACGTCTCGCCCGAGCAGATCTGGTCCGTCGCCACGGCGATGATCCCGTTCCTCGAGCACGACGACGCCAACCGCGCCCTGATGGGTTCCAACATGCAGCGCCAGGCCGTGCCGCTGCTGAAGACCGACGCCCCGATCGTGGGCACCGGCATGGAGCGTCGCGCCGCGCTGGACACCGGCGACCTGATCCTGGCCAAGAACGCGGGCACCGTCGCCTACGTCGACGCCGAGCAGATCGTCGTCGAGCACGCCGAGGGCAAGGACGAGTACCCGCTCCAGAAGTTCATGCGCTCCAACCAGGGCACGCTCATCCACCAGAAGCCGCTCATCGCGACCGGCCAGCAGGTGGAGCAGGGCGAGCTGCTGGCGGACGGCTCGGCCTCCGACCGTGGCGACATGGCGCTGGGCAAGAACCTGATGGTCGCCTTCATGTCCTGGGAGGGCTACAACTTCGAGGACGCGATCATCCTCTCCAAGCGCCTGGTCAAGGACGACGAGCTCACCTCGATCCACATCGAGGAGTACGAGATCGACGCCCGCACGACCAAGCTCGGCGACGAGGAGATCACCCGCGACATCCCGAACCGCTCGGAGGAGTCGCTGCGCAACCTCGACGACCGCGGCATCGTGCGCATCGGCGCCGAGGTCGGGTCGGGCGACCTGCTGGTCGGCAAGGTCACGCCGAAGGGCGAGACCGAGCTCACCGCCGAGGAGAAGCTGATCCGCGCGATCTTCAAGGAGAAGGCGCGCGAGGTCCGCGACACCTCGCTCAAGGTCCCGCACGGCGAGGGCGGCGTCGTCATCGACGTCATGACCTTCAGCCGCGAGAACGGCGACGACCTGCCGCCGGGCGTCAACGACCTCGTGCGGGTGTTCGTGGCCAAGAAGCGCAAGATCTCCGAGGGCGACAAGCTCGCCGGCCGCCACGGCAACAAGGGCGTCATCTCGAAGATCGTCGACGAGCAGGACATGCCGTTCCTCGAGGACGGCACGCCGGTCGACGTCATCCTCAACCCGCTGGGCGTCCCGTCGCGCATGAACGTCGGCCAGATCCTGGAGACCCACCTCGGGTGGGCCGCCGCGCAGGGCTGGTACGACGACGGCGACACGGGCTTCAAGCACGGCGACCGCGTCTACACCGCCACCCCGGTGTTCGACGGCGCCTCGCTCGAGGACGTCGACAAGGCGCTCGTCCGCTGGCAGGAGGACCACAAGAAGGCCGGCGGCAAGATCAACATGGACGTGGACACCGACCGTGTCCCGGGCCGTCAGGCCACCGGCAAGTTCCAGCTCTTCAACGGCCGCACCGGCGAGCCGTTCGAGGAAACGGTGACCGTCGGCTACATGTACATCTTGAAGCTGCTGCACCTCGTGGACGACAAGATCCACGCCCGCTCCACCGGCCCCTACTCGCTCGTCACCCAGCAGCCGCTGGGCGGCAAGGCGCAGTTCGGCGGCCAGCGCTTCGGCGAGATGGAGGTGTGGGCGCTGGAGGCCTACGGCGCCGCGTACACGCTGCAGGAGATGCTGACGATCAAGTCCGACGACACCGTCGGGCGCGTCAAGGCCTACGAGGCGATCGTCAAGGGCGAGAACATCGCCGAGCCGAGCATCCCCGAGTCGTTCAAGGTGCTCCTCAAGGAGATGCAGTCGCTGGCGCTCGACGTCAACGTCGTCTCCGAGGAGGGCCAGCGCGCTGAGATGGCCGACGAGGACGACGACCTGCTGCGCGCCGCCGAGGAGCTCGGCATCGACCTCTCCGGCGTCCGCGCCGGCGACGGGGCGGGCGGGGTCGCATCTGACGAGGCGGTCGAGGGCAGCGACGACACCGACGCGACCGACGCGGCCCCCGAGGCCGAGGCGGCAGCCGACACCGACGACGCCGAGACCGTCGAGGACGACGGCGCGGTCGACATCGGCGTCGACGGCGAGATCGACCTGGGCGACCTCGCCGAGGACGTCCCGGTCGAAGAGGCCTAGGACCCACCCGAGAAGACTGAAAGAGATCGCATGATCGACATCAACAACTTCGACGCCATCGAGATCGGACTGGCGTCCTCCAAGCAGATCCGCGGGTGGTCCTCGGGCGAGGTCACCAAGCCGGAGACCATCAACTACCGCACGCTCAAGCCGGAGAAGGACGGCCTCTTCTGCGAGCGCATCTTCGGTCCCACCAAGGACTGGGAGTGCTACTGCGGCAAGTACAAGCGCGTCCGCTACAAGGGCATCGTCTGCGAGCGCTGCGGCGTCGAGGTCACGCGGTCCAAGGTGCGCCGTGAGCGCATGGGCCACATCGACCTCGCGGCACCGGTCAGCCACATCTGGTTCTTCAAGGGCGTCCCGAGCCGCATCGGCTACCTGCTCGACATGGCTCCCAAGGAGCTCGAGAAGATCCTGTACTTCGCCGCGTCGATCGTGACGTGGGTGGACCAGGAGGCCCGCTGGCGCGACCTGCCCAAGCTCGAGGCCGAGATGCAGGAGGAGCTCACGCGCCTCCGCGCCGAGGAGAACGAGCGGGTCGAGGAGCTGCGCACGAGCCGCGAGGCGCGCATCACGTTCCTCAACACGGGCGAGCAGGGCGACTTCGGCGACGAGGACCACCTCTGGGCCGAGTCGCTCGACATCAACGTCAAGAAGCTCTCCGACGACGAGCGCGAGAAGCTCATCAAGGAGATCCAGAAGACCTTCGCGTCGGACATCGACGATACGCAGGCCTACTACGAGGACGCCCGCGAGCGCCTCAAGGACGTCTGGAAGCTCTTCGCCAACAAGGACGAGCCGGCCGAGGAAGCGCCCCAGGAGGGCGAGGACTGGCCGCTGAACACCTACGTCGACAAGGCGGCGGAGAAGGACGACTTCCGCCCCAAGACGATCATCGCGGACGAGACGTTCTTCCGCGAGCTCAAGCACCGCTTCGGCTCCCCGTTCGGCTTCGGCGAGTACTTCGGCGGCGGCATGGGCGCCGAGCACATCCGCACGCTGCTGCAGGAGAAGGACGAGTACGACCGCCTCGCGCCGCCGCGTGAGACCGACGCCGACCGCCTGGCCGGCGACGACCTCGCCCCGCAGGACCAGCCGGGCATCGCGCTCGAGCACGAGCGCGAGGACCTGGAGGACCAGGTCAAGAACGGCAAGGGCCAGAAGCAGGCCCGCGCGGTCAAGCGCCTGAAGGTCCTCTCGGCCTTCCTGCACTCCGACAACAAGCCCGAGCACATGGTGCTCGAGGCCGTTCCGGTCATCCCGCCGGAGCTGCGCCCGATGGTGCAGCTGGACGGTGGCCGCTTCGCGACCTCCGACCTCAACGACCTCTACCGCCGCGTCATCAACCGCAACAACCGGCTCAAGCGCCTGCTCGACCTCGGCGCGCCGGAGATCATCGTCAACAACGAGAAGCGCATGCTGCAGGAGGCCGTCGACGCGCTGTTCGACAACGGCCGCCGCGGCCGGCCCGTCACGGGCCCGGGCAACCGCCCGCTCAAGTCGCTCTCCGACATGCTCAAGGGCAAGCAGGGCCGGTTCCGCCAGAACCTGCTCGGCAAGCGCGTGGACTACTCCGGCCGTTCGGTGATCGTGTCGGGCCCGTCCCTGCGCCTGCACCAGTGCGGCCTGCCGAAGTTGATGGCCTTGGAGCTCTTCAAGCCCTTCATCATGGCCCAGCTGGTCGAGCGCAAGGCCGCCCAGAACATCAAGGCCGCCAAGAAGATGGTGGACTCGATGATCCCGGAGGTCTGGGACGTCCTCGAGCAGGTCATCCACGAGCACCCGGTGCTCCTCAACCGCGCGCCCACGCTCCATCGCCTCGGCATCCAGGCGTTCGAGCCGGTGCTGGTCGAGGGCAAGGCCATCCAGGTCCACCCGCTCGTCTGCTCCGCCTTCAACGCGGACTTCGACGGCGACCAGATGGCGGTCCACCTCCCGCTCAGCGCCGAGGCGCAGGCGGAGGCCCGCATCCTGATGTTGTCCTCCAACAACATCCTGAGCCCGGCGCACGGCGCGCCGCTGGCGACGCCCGCGCAGGACATGGTCCTGGGCACCTTCTACCTCACGCACGGCCTCGACGCCGGCGAGCTGTCGGAGAAGCAGGCGAAGCTGGCCGCCGGCGAGTGGCCGAGCACCGAGCCGCGGCCGAAGGTGTTCCGCACGGCGCAGGAGGCCGAGCTCTCCTACGACAACAAGATCGTCGGCCTGCACGACCTGGCGGAGTACCGTCAGATCGGCCGCGAGGGTGGCCACATCCTCACGACCGTCGGCCGGATCATCTACAACGACAAGATCGAGCGCGCGCTCGAGGTGGCGCTGGGCGAGGACTTCGATCCGACGTCCTACGACTTCGTCAACCAGGCGATGCGCAAGAAGGACACCGTCAAGCTGATCGACGCGCTCGTGCAGCGTCACGGCGCGTCGGCGGTGGCGCTGGTGCTCGACGCGTTCAAGGACCTCGGGTTCCACTTCGCGACGCTCGCCGGCATCACGGTGTCCAAGAACGACGTCATCATCCCGCCGCAGAAGGGCGAGATCCTCAAGAAGTACGAGGGTGAGGTCGCGGAGATCCACGACCAGTACGACATGGGGCTCATCACGCAGGAGGAGCGCCACGAGCTGGTCGTCGAGAAGTGGACGGAGTGCACCGACACGGTCGCCGACTCCATGCAGGAGAACTTCGATCCCCTGAACCCCATCTTCATGATGGCCAACTCCGGGGCCCGAGGCTCGATCTCCCAGATCCGCCAGCTGGCCGGCATGCGCGGCCTGATGGCCAACCCGAAGGGCGAGATCATCGAGCGCCCGATCAAGGCCAACTTCATGGAAGGCCTGACGGTCCTCGAGTACTTCATCTCGACCCACGGCGCCCGCAAGGGCCTCGCGGACACCGCCCTGCGCACCGCCGACTCCGGGTACCTGACCCGGCGCCTGGTGGACGTCTCGCAGGACGTCATCATCCGTGAGCTCGACTGCGGCACCACCGAGGGCATCGAGCTCCCGGTGTTCGACGCCGCCGGCGATCCCAACACCAACCTGGTGGGCCGCATCGCGCCGTCCGACATCAAGGTCGGCAAGGAGATGATCACCAAGAAGGGCGAGGAGATCGACCGCGCCGAGCTGGCCAAGCTGGCCGAGCTCTACGCGGACGAGGTCGAGAAGGGCGCCCGCCCGGTCGTCCCGGTCCGCTCCGTGCTCAAGTGCGAGGCCACCAGCGGCGTGTGCCAGGCGTGCTACGCCCGGGCCATGGCCACCGGCAAGCTCGCGCAGATCGGTGACGCGGTCGGCATCGTCGCCGCCCAGTCGATCGGCGAGCCGGGCACGCAGCTGACCATGCGCACGTTCCACACCGGCGGCGTCGCCGGCGCGGACATCACGCACGGCCTCCCGCGTGTCGTGGAGCTGTTCGAGGCGCGCAAGCCCAAGGGCCTCGCGCAGATCGCCGAGCAGGACGGCGTCGTGACGGTCGAGGAGACCGACAAGGCCCGCACCGTCGTCGTCACCGACGACGCCGGCGAGGAGCACCGCTACACGTTCCCGCGGCGCACGCGCCTGCTGGTCGAGGACAAGCAGCGGGTCGCCGCCGGTACGCAGCTCAACGAGGGCTCGCTGTACCCGCACGACCTGCTCAAGCTCCGCGGCCGGACCGAGACCGAGCAGTACCTGGTCAAGGAGGTCCAGGAGGTCTACAAGTCCCAGGGCGTGGACATCAACGACAAGCACATCGAGCTGATCGTCCGCCAGATGCTCAAGAAGGTCCGCGTCGACCAGAAGGGCGACACGAACTACCTCCCGGGGCAGTTCGTCGATCGCTACGACTTCGCGCGGGTCAACGCCGAGGTGGCGAAGGCCAAGGGCGAGACGGCTCAGTACGAGGAGATCATCCTCGGCATCACGAAGGCGTCCCTGAACACGGACTCCTTCCTCTCGGCGGCCTCCTTCCAGGAGACCACGAAGGTGCTCACCGACGCCGCGCTCGAGGGCAAGAAGGACACTCTCAACGGCCTCAAGGAGAACGTGATCATCGGCAAGCTGATCCCGGCCGCGACCGGGCTGAAGCGCTACCGCCGCATCGAGATCGAGCCGTCCGAGCCGCTGCCGCGCGCGATGGACGAGGTCGGCCTGCTCGACCAGGACGAGATCGCCGCCGAGCTGGGTCTCGGCGACGGCGACGGGCTCGGCGGGTTCGGCGCCGGCTTCGACCAGGACCTCGCGCAGCTCGAGGACATCGGCGCCGGTGGCGACACCGGGTTCGCCGACGAGCTCGCCGAGCTGGACGTGCCGTCGGACAACGACGAGTCGTAGTCGCTCGAGACAAGCAGCCGTTCGCGAGAGGCGCCCTCCGGGGCGCCTCTTTGTTTGTCCAAACCTCCTCAACCCGGCGCGTGTGATGCCGATCACGGAAGCCATGGGGATGATGAGCCCGGTCGCCGTGGTTGACGGCCCGGGCCAGGGGACAGCTCCAGCGACATGGTTGGCCGACGAGCAGGGGCGCGAGCGCCTGCTGGACATGAGTCCGAGGGTGCGCACGTTGCGCAACCTGACGTTCGTGCTGCAGCTGGTGGTGTTGCTGGGCTGCGCTCCCTGGCTCGGCTGGTGGACGCCTGCGCCGATGATCGCGGTGGCGGTCGTCTTCGCCGTCTGCGATCGCCGCATGTCGCAGGTGGCGCGGCCCGAGATCCCCTACGCGGTGGCCTGGGTCGGCACGCTGGTGGCGATCACGGTCGGCGCGCTGATCACCGGCGGCCCGCACGCGCCGTGCGTCATCTGGTTCGCGCTGGCGGTGTCGTCGCTGCCCGGGCGCTTCACCACGCGGGGGATCGTGGCGGGCGTCGCGCTGGCGCTGGTGCTGCTGGCCGGCGTGACCGTCGGCTACGCGCCGACCGCGGTCTGGCACCACCCGTCGACGGTGCTGTTCCCGGCGATGCTGATCGTCGGCGTCGCGCTGTTCGGCTGGGCGCACATGCACTCGGAGGTCGCGCAGCGCGCGGAGGCCGTCATGGACCCGCTGACGCAGATGCTGAACCGCAAGGCGCTGGTCTCGCGGGCCGCCGAGCTCGCGCAGCAGACGCGGCTGACGCGCAAGCCGGTCGGCGTCGTCCTGGGCGACCTGGATCACTTCAAGGACGTCAACGACAGCGCCGGCCACCAGGTCGGCGACGCGGTCCTGCGCGACGTCGCGTTCCGCTGGCGGCTGTCGCTGCGCGCCTACGAGATGGCCTACCGCCTCGGCGGCGAGGAGTTCCTGGTGCTGCTGCCGGGCGCGACGCTCGCCGAGGCCGAGGAGGTCGCCGAGCGGTTGCGCGGGTCGGTCGGGGCCGCGCCGATCGCGGGCCAGGCGGTGACGATGAGCTTCGGCGTCGCGGCGTCGGCCGACGGCGAGCCGTTCGACTTCGACGAGCTGTACGCGCGCGCCGACGTGGCGCTGTACCGCGCCAAGCGGGGCGGGCGCGATCGCGTCTGCGGCGGCCCGGCTGAATCGGACCCACCCATCGCCACGCTCACCTCCCTGGAAGCGGCCGCATGACGCCCAACGCGGGCACCGCGGCCCTCGCGCTGGACCCGGCCGCCGACGACACCTGGCTCGTCGACCACGCGATCCGTGCCCGGCTGCAGGAGGTCGGCGGTCGGCCGCGCACCGCGCGCCATGTCGCCTTCGTCCTCGAGCTGGTCGTCCTGGCCGTCTGCGTGCCCGAGCTGGGGTGGTGGCCGCTGGCGACGCTGCCGGTCGTCGTCGCGGCGTTCATGGTCGCCGATCGGCTGATGGGCCGCGTCGAGCACGCCGAGCTGGTCTACGCCGCCGGCTGGTCGTTCGCGCAGGTCGCGCTGGCCGTGGGTGCCGTGGCGACCGGCGGCCCGGACTCGCCGCTGCTGATGTGGCTGGGGATCGCGGTCGCGACCGGCGTCGGGCGCTTCACCCCGCGCGGGCTGACCGCGGCGGTCGCGCTGACGATCGCGCTGCTGCTGGCCGCGACGCTCGGCGCCGACGCCCAGCGCGTGCTCGACGCCCCGTACCTGCTGGCCTTCCCGATCTCGCTGGTCGCCGGCATCGCGCTGGTCGGCTCGGCGCTGATGCGCTCCGAGGTCCAGCACCGCGCCGACGCGATCGTCGACCCGCTCACGCAGATGCTCAACCGCAAGGCGCTGGCCGCGCGCGGACGCGAGCTGCAGTGGCAGTCCGAGGTGTCTGGCCGGCCCGTGGGCGTCGTCCTGGGCGACCTGGACCACTTCAAGGCGATCAACGACCGCGAAGGCCACCTGGCCGGTGACGCGGTCCTACGCGAGATCGCCTACCGCTGGCGCACGACGCTGCGCGCCTACGACCTCGCCTACCGGCTGGGCGGCGAGGAGTTCGTGGTCCTGCTGCCGGGCGCCACCGAGGACGAGGCGCAGGACCTGGCCGAGAAGCTGCGGCGCGCCGTGGCGGCCGAGCCGATCGCCGGCCAGCAAGTGACGATGAGCTTCGGCGTCGCGGTGTCGGGCGCCGGCGGTTTCGACGTCGACACGCAGTACCGCCGCGCCGACGACGCGCTCTACGAGGCCAAGCGCCTCGGCCGCGACCGCGTCGTCGTCAGCGACTAGCGGTCGCGAACGCGCTCAGCCGCGCCGCCGCGGCGTCGTCCAAGCCCGTGGCGGGGTCCGTCGCGACCAGCAGCGTGGGGGCGTCGCGCGCCTGCGCCCAGGCCCAGCAGGCGTCGTTGAACGCGTCGTCGACCCATGCCAGCGGCCGGTCGCCCGCGTGCTCCTCGATGGCCGCCAGCTTCCAGTGTGCGCGCGCGGACACCTGCGCGCGCGTAGCGCCGTCGAAGGAGAGGTGCGGCCGGCCTCTGGGCACACCGAGCAGCGCCGGCAGGTGCTCGTCGGCCTTGTCCTCCCACCCGGTGCACCAGACGAGGTCGAAACGGGACGACAGGTCCAGAAGGTGCTCGGCGGCGCGGGTGGAAAGGAAGTGCGGGATGCCGTCTACGGAGGCGAATGCGCCCGGTGGACGGTTGACCTCCCCAAAGCCCCAAAGCGAGATCACACCGTCAACGTCACAAAAGAGCAGAGGTTTTGCGCTCATTTGCGGGGATATTGACATCTTCATCCAGTCCTTACGCGCGGGGGTACTGAGACCGCTACGCTCTGCGTGGACCGTTTGGGTCAAGCGGTTCGAAGGGTTTGCCGATGTCTGGGGCGAGAGATCGGTGAGCCGGGTTCTCGTGTACCCGCTTCGCTTGACCCACGCCTAAGATCGCCCCACCACCACCACTTAATGACGATCCAACTCGGCATCCTCCTGGCGCTCGTCTGCGCCTTCGTCTCGAACCTCGGGTTCTTCTTCAAGCACCGCGGAGCCTGCGAGTGCACGAAGGTCGACATCCGCCACCCCTTCAGGACGACGAAGAGCCTCTACTCCTCGAAGTGGTTCGCCATCGGCATGGCGATCGCGACGAGCGCGTGGATCTTCCACGTCGCGGCGCTGGCCATGGCCCCCATCTCGGTGGTCCAGGTCGTGCTCGCCGGCGGCGTCGTGATGATCGGCGTGATGGCCCAGCGGCTCTTCGGCGTCGAGGTCGGCAACCGGCAGTGGTGGGGCCTCGCGCTCACCTGCGCGGGCCTGATCCTCCTGGCCGTGACGTTCCCGCACTCCACCGAGAGCGCGCACTCCACCTTCAACACGCCGGCGATGATCGCGTTCGAGGCCGGCCTGTTCGGCATCGGCGGCCTGCTCATCATGGGCCCGCGCGTCGGTGCCCCGGCCCACCACCACGGCGTCATGCTCGGCGCCGCGGCGGGCGTCCTCTTCGGCGTCAGCGACGTCGCGATCAAGGCCCTGACCGGCATCGCCGGCCACGAGGGCATCGTCGGCATCGCGACGAGCCCCTGGCTCTTCGTGACGATCGGCGCGTCGGTCGCCGCGTTCTTCTCCTCGGCCCGCGGGCTCCAGGACGGCGACGCGGTCAGCGTCATCGCGATCACCGGAACCGCGGCGAACATCACCACGATCGCCGCCGGGATCATCGTCTTCGGCGATCCGCTGCCGGGCACCACGCTCGGCATCGTCCTGCAGGCCGTCGCCTTCCTCCTCGTGATCGTCGCCTCGGCGATGACGCCGGCGCCCAAGGGCGCGGCCGCGGGCAAGGGCTCCCGGGCGCGCGCCGCGATCGGCGCTCCCGTCGCTGCCTGAGCGGCTCCGGGATTCGACTAGCGTGCGGGGCGGCATGAGCCGCCCCGTCGTCGTTCTGCTCCTGTGCTGCCTCGTCGCGGCCGTCGCCGGCTGCGGCGCGAAGGCCGTCGAGATCCAGACGCTGCCGACCGGCCCCCTGTCGCAGAAGGCCTACGAGGACGCGTTCGACAAGAGCGCGCTGGGCCTGGCGCCGAAGTACGGCGTCGGCAAGCCGCTGGACGCGGACGCGAGCATCGCCGACCAGGCCGCGCACGTCGACGGGCTGCAGAAGCTGCTGCGCGAGTGGGCGGACCGGCTGGAAGGGCTCCAGCCCCCGGCCGAGGCCGCGCGCGCCCAGGCGCGCTACGTCGCCGGGATCCGCTCGTTCGCCGACGACCTCGACCGCGCCAAGGCGGCGCTCGACCGCGGCGACGCCAAGGGCGCCAACCGGCTGCTGGCGACCGCGACGATCGTCTCCCGCCAGACCCGCGCCGACCTCATCGCGGCCCGCCACGCGTTCCACGCGCTCGGCTACGACCTCGAGGACCTCGACAAGTCGCCGGTCACGACGAACGCGCCCGCGGGCTAAGGCCCGTCCTCGACCAGCGTGCGCGTCGTGCCGACGGTGTCGACCGAGTACCCGACGGCGCGGCACACGGTCGACGGGGTCGTGACGCAGGCGACGTCGGCGAGGTGGTTGTCGGTGGATCCGGCCGGGTTCGGCGTGCTCAGCACGGTCCAGACGCCGGTGACGTAGCTCTCGACCAGCGTGGCTCGTCCGGAGCCGTTGGCGTAGCTGCCCACCGCGTAGCAGGCCGTCGCCGAGGGGCACGCGATGCCCTCGAACGTCGGCAGCGTCCCGCTCGGGTCGGGGCTGACGAGGTCGACCCACGTCGATCCGCTCTTGCCCAGCGCGAGCGTGTGCTGGACCGCGCTCGTGTCGGTGTACCGGCCGACCGCGACGCACGCCGTGCTCGCGCAGGCGACGCCGAAGAGGGTCGACGACTGCGCGTTGGTGCCGTTGGCGCTCACCTGGGAGCTCCACGCGACGCCGTTCCAGGCGACGACGAACGTCCTGCGAGCGCCGGCCGGCGCATGGCTCCAGCCGACGGCCGAGCAGTTGGTCGACGAGAGGCAGAACACGTCTTCGAGCGATCCCTGCGTGCCCGCGGGCAGCGTGACCCTGTCCTGCGTGCAGGTCGTGCCGGTGCACCTGATCGCGTAGGGCAGCGTGCTGCCGCCGGCGGTCTGGTACCAGCCGACCGCGATGCACGCCGTTCCCGACGTGCACGCGATGCCGGTCAGCTCGAGCGACACCGCGCCGGCGACGGTCGGGACGGTGAGCGAGCTCCACGTCGACAGGTTGGTGGCGCGGGCCATGCCGGCGCCCGCCGCCGAGCCCACCAGGAAGCACGTGCTCGTGGCCGGCGGGCACGACACATCCTGGAAGTTGCTGGGGGAGGCCGGGGGCGGAGTCACCATCCACAGGAGCCAGGACGTGCCGCCCCAGGTCTCGGAGAACGCGCCGACGGTGGACGTCTGCGCCGCCGCCAGGCAAGCGGTGGTGCTGCGGCAGTCGACGCCGCGCAGCTGCGACGTCGTCGCTGCGCTCGGGTTCGGCGACGTGCGCAGCGACCAGGCGGCCTGGGTCGACGGCGCGAGGATGGCGCCGGCCGCGAGGATCACTCCGACTTGGGTACGCAGAGTGCTCAGCATGGGTGCGCAAGCTCTCCCTCCCGGCGGGCGAAGTCAACAGGTGAAGCTCGGGTTAGGGCGCCTTGTCCGTGCCAGACGGCAGTGGCAGGGTGTGGCGATGGCCGACCAGGCGCTGTCACCGCGCTACGACCGGATCGGCGAGGGCTACGCACGCCGCCGGCAGGAGGATCCGCGGATCGCGGCGCGCGTGCACGAGGCGCTGGGCGACGCGCGGACGGTCGTCAACGTCGGCGCGGGCGCAGGGTCCTACGAGCCCGTCGATCGGCACGTGGTCGCGGTCGAGCCCTCTGACGTCATGGCGGCGCAGCGCCCGCCGCACCTCGCGCCGGCGATCCGGGCGACGGCGGGCCGGCTGCCGTTGCGCGACGCGTCGGTCGACGCCGCGATGGCGATGCTCACGCTGCACCACTGGGACTACGAGCAGGAGCAGGGCGTGCGCGAGCTGCGGCGCGTCGCCCGCGGGCCGGTCGTGCTGCTGACGCTCGACCCGCGCGTGAGCGGCGCGACGTGGCTGATGGCCGACTACCTGCCCGAGGTCGCCGACCTCGACCGCGCGATCTTCCCGACGCCGGAGCGGCTGGCCGACTGGCTCGGCGGTCAGGTCCGCACGCACGTGATCGAGGTCCCGCGCGACACGCCGGACGGGATGCTCCTCTCGTTCTGGGCCCATCCCGAGCGCGTGCTCGATCCCGCGGCGCGGGCCGCCACGTCGGGATTCGCCCGCATGCAGCCGGCGATCGTCGATCGCTGCGCGGCGGCGGTGGCGCGCGACCTGACCTCCGGCGCCTGGGACGCGCGCCACGGGCACCTGCGCGGGCTCGACGCCTACGACGCCGGCCTGCGGCTGATCGTCGCGCTCTAGGCGCTCGCGCCCGCGGTCTCCGCCGTCGCCGGCTTCAGCGACTCCGGGGTGCTGCGCGTGGCGACGCAGAAGCGGTTCCACGCGTTGATCGCGATGATCTGCCACAGCAGCGCGCCGAGCTCCTGCTCGGAGAAGACGGCGGCCGCCGCGTCCCACACGTCGCGCGGGACGTGGGACTCGGACACGAGCGTCACGGCCTCGGTCAGCGCCAGCGCGGCCTGCTCGCGCGCGTCGAAGACGTCGACCTCGTCCCAGGTCTGCACGAAGTGCAGCTCCTTGGCGTCGAGGCCGTCCGCGAGCGCCTCGTCGACGTGCATGTCGATGCAGTAGGCGCAGCGGTTGATCTGGCTGGCGCGGAGCTTGACGAGGTGTGAGAGGCGCGGCGCGATCTCGCCGCCGTCGACCTCGCCCTGGAGGGCGAGCATGCGCTTGAACGCCCGGGGGAAGTCGATCGCGCGCGGCGTGGAGTCGGAGAGGTGGGGAGCGGTCATGGCTCCAACTTAGAGCCCGATTGGACCGGTCGGCAAGACCAGTTCGGGACGTCGGAGGCGGACCACTCCGCCCCGCGGCGCTCGCCTACGCCGCTTCGGCGTCGCGCTCGCCGTCGTCCTCGGCCGTGGGGCCCGCGGAGCGGATCGACGGGAACAGCTCGGCGTCGCAGTAGGGGCACAGCGACGGGGCGTTGTGCGGCGTCGGGGCGTAGCTCGTCAGGCCGCAGCCGTTGCAGAGGACGTTGGGCACTCGCCGTTAAGTACGCCCGAGCGGTCGACTTGTGACGGACCAACCGCGAAGAGCGTTTCCGCGCCGACCATTGGCCGCTGTGGCGCACCGGCGATCCCAAGATGGTCCAGCGCGGCATCCGGGATGGCGCAAGGGTTCGCGCCCGGGTACCGTTGTCCAGAGCGACAACCGCGCCTGCCACATCGGATAAAAGGAAAAAGGGAGAGCTCTCGATGGCGACCACCGCCGAGACGAGCAACGCCGAGCTGCAGCAGCTCGCCAAGCAGCATCTGTGGATGCACTTCAGCCGCATGGGCGCGTACGAGAACGCTGAAGTGCCGATCATCGTCCGCGGCGACGGGTGCTACGTCTGGGACCAGCACGACAAGAGGTACCTGGACGGCCTCAGCTCGCTGTTCTGCACCAACATCGGCCACGGCCGCGCCGATGTGGCGCAGGCGGGTGCCGATCAGGCGAAGGAGCTCGCCTTCTTCACCAACTGGAGCTACGCGCACCCTCGCGCGATCGAGCTCGCGGCCAAGATCGCCGAGCTCGCGCCGGGCGACCTGAACCGCGTGTTCTTCACCTCCGGCGGCAGCGAGGCCGTCGAGTCGGCGCTCAAGCTCGCTCGCCAGTACCACAAGCTCCGCGGCAACGGGACCAAGTACAAGGTCATCGCGCGCGACACCGCCTACCACGGCACCACCGCCGGCTGCCTGACCGCGACCGGCATCGCCAGCCTGCGCGCGCCGTTCGAGCCGCTGCCCGCCGGCGGCTGCCACGTCCCGAACACCAACACCTATCGGTTGCCCGAGGGCCACAAGCCCGAGGAGCTCGTCGAGGCCATCGCGCAGCGCATCGAGTTCGAGGACCCGAGCACGGTGTCGGCGATCATCCTGGAGCCCGTCCAGAACGCGGGCGGCTGCTTCGTCCCGCCGGAGGGCTACTTCGACCGGGTGCGCGAGATCGCCGACTACTACGATGTGCTGTTCATCTCCGACGAGGTGATCTGCTCGTGGGGCCGCCTCGGCGAGTGGTTCGGCGCCCAGCGCTTCGGCTACGAGCCGGACATCATCACGACGGCCAAGGGCATCACCTCGGCCTACTCGCCGATGGGCGCCGTGATCGCGTCCGAGAAGGTGTTCGAGCCCTTCGCGCACGGCACGACGTCGTTCACGCACGGGCTGACCTTCGGCGGCCACCCGGTCTCGGCCGCGGTGTCGCTGGCCAACATCGCGGTGTTCGAAGAGGAGAACATCCTCGACAACGTGCGGTCCAACGAGGGTGCGTTCCGCGGCATGCTCGAGTCCCTGCGCGACATCCCGATCGTCGGCGACGTGCGCGGCGCCGGCTACTTCCAGGCCATCGAGCTGGTCAAGGACCAGGACACCAAGCGGTCGTTCACCGACGAGGAGTCCGAGACGCTGCTGCGCGGCTTCCTGTCCGCCGAGCTGTTCGAGCGCGGGCTGATCTGTCGCGCCGACGACCGCGGCGACCCCGTGATCCAGCTGTCGCCCCCGCTGATCGCCGGCCCGGAGCAGTTCGAGGAGATCGAGGGCGTCCTGCGCCCGGTCCTCGAAGAGGCTTCGCGCCGCATGCTCGGGTAGTTGATGCTGACGGTCCGCGAGCTCCTGCGGGATCTGGACGTCAGCGTCCTCGCCGGCGAGCCGAACCTCGACGCTCCGGTGCGCTGGGTGCACATCTCGGAGCTCGCGGACCCGACGCCCTGGCTCTCCGGGGGCGAGCTGCTGCTCACCACCGGGCTGTCGCTGTCCACGCCGGCCGAGCAGCGCGCCTACGTGGCGCGGCTGGCCGACCACGGGCTCGCCGGGCTGGGCTTCGGCGCGGGCTTCGGGCACGAGCGCGTGCCCGAGGCGCTGGTCGAGGCCGCGTCCGAGCGGGACTTCCCGCTGGTCGAGATCCCGTACGACACGCCGTTCATCGCGGTGACCGAGAAGGCGTTCGCGAGGCTCGTGAACGAGCAATACGCGTTGTTGCAGCGGTCGATCGCGGTCCAGGAGCGGCTGCAGCGGATCGTGCTGTCCGAGCGCGGCCTGGACGCGATCGCGGCCGCATTGGCGACGCTGATCGGCGGGACGACGGTGGTCTTCGACGGGCGCGGCGAGCCGCAGGCGCTGCACGCGTTCCGCCGCGAGCTGCCGGAGGACGCGTTGAGCGCAGTGGGCGCCGAGCTGCGCGAGCGCGCCCGCCGGACCGAGGCGCGCGGGTTCGTCCCCTCGCATCCGGAGCTGGCGCCGCGCGCGCTGGCGCTGCCGGTCGCGGGCGCCGAGACGACCGGCCTGCCGCAGGCGTGGCTCGTGGCCGTCAAGGACTCCGGCGGGCTGTCGGAGTTCGACCGCGTCGTCCTGCACCAGGCCGTCACGGTGGTCGCGCTGGAGCTGCTGCGCCGCCACGTCGCGTCGTCGACCGAGCGCCGGCTGGCCGGCGACGTGCTGAGCGAGCTCGTCAACGGGACGGTGTCGGGCTCGGACCTGGCGCGCCGGCTGGAGCCGTTCGGGCTCGGCGGACGCGTCACCGCGGTGGTGCTGACGCCGCCGGCCCGGCAGGCCGGCAAGGGCGGCGGGACCGAGGCGTTCGAGGCCGCGCTGGTGGGCGCGCTGCGCGACGAAGCCGTCAGCGGGCTGGTGGCCACGGCCAACAACCACGTCTGCGCGCTGCTGCCCGGGTTCCTGGACGAGGAGCTCTTCGAGCTGTCGCAGCGGGTGCTGGATCGGGTCGTCGCGAAGATGGGCGCCGCTCCGGCCGCGGGCGCGGGGCGCGCGGTGGCCGCGGGTGACGCGCGCCGGGCCTACCACGAGGCGCGCTGCGCGCTGGAGGCGCGGACGCTCGGGCGGCCGGTCGGCGCCGAGCTCAACGGCAAGGCCGCGCACGGGACCAACGGCATCGGAGCGGGCGCGTCGAAGCCGACGGTCGCCACCTACCGGGACCTCGGGTCCTTCCAGTTGTTGTTGTCCTTGCAGGACTCCGACGCGCTGCGGCTGTTCTGCGAGTCGCTGCTCGGTCCGATCGAGACCGGCGAGGGCCACTACGGCGGCGAGCTCATGCGCTCGCTCGAGGCGTTCATCGAGTGCAACGGCCAGTGGGAGGCCGCCGCCCGGCGGCTGTACTGCCACCGCCACACGCTGCGCTACCGCATCCGCAAGATCGAGGAGCTGACGGGGCGCGACCTCGCCAGCGCTCGCGACCGCATCGAGTTCTGGCTGGCCCTGCGCGGCCGAGAGCTCGTCCATTAGTCACAGACCAAAGAGGTTCGAGAAGGCCATGAGAGTCGGCATCCCCACGGAGATCAAGACCGACGAGTACCGGGTGGCGATTACGCCTGCGGGTGTGCGTGAGCTGGTCGATCGTGGTCACGAGGTGCTGATTCAGCACGGTGCTGGCGTGGGGTCGGCGATCCCGGATGGGGAGTACGCCGAGCAGGGTGCGTCGGTGGTGCCCGATGCGGCGGCGGTGTTCGCGGGCAGTGACATGATCGTCAAGGTCAAGGAGCCGCAGCCGGTCGAGGTGGCGATGCTCGAGCCGCGGCACACGTTGTTCACGTATTTGCATCTGGCGCCGGATGCGGAGTTGACGCAGGGGTTGCGCGACAGCGGCGCGACGTGCATCGCCTATGAGACGGTGACCGATCGCAATGGTCGGTTGCCGTTGCTGGCGCCGATGAGCGAGGTCGCGGGCAAGATCGCGACGCAGGCGGGCGCGTTCATGTTGGAGAAGCCGTTGGGCGGGCGTGGGCTGCTGCTGGGCGGTGTGCCGGGTGTCGCGGCGGGCAAGGTGATGGTCATCGGCGGTGGCGTCGTCGGGTTGACGGCGGCGGAGATCGCGATCGGCATGGGGGCCGAGACCTACATCTATGACCGTTCGATCGACCGGTTGCGTGAGTTGGACTTCTTGTTGAACAACCGGTGCTCGACGGTGTTCTCGACGACGTTGAGCATCGAGCGCATGCTGCCCGAGGTCGATCTGGTGATCGGCGCGGTGTTGGTGCATGGGGCCAAGGCGCCGCACGTGATCACGCGCGCGCAGTTGGGGTTGATGAAGCACAACGCCGTGTTGGTCGACGTGTCGATCGATCAGGGCGGGTGCTTCGAGACCTCGCGGCCGACGACGCACACCGATCCGACCTATGAGGTCGACGGCGTGACGCACTACTGCGTGGCGAATATGCCGGGTGCGGTGCCGATCACGAGCACGTTCGCGCTGACCAACGCGACGATGCCCTACGTCATCAAGCTCGCCGAGCAGGGCGTCCACGCGGCGCTGCAGTCCGATCCGGGCTTCCTGGCCGGCCTCAACGTCGCCGCCGGCGAGGTCACCTACGCACCGGTCGCCGCCGACCAAGGCCTCACCGCCATCGACCCACTCGAGGCACTGGCCAAGGTGCCGGCCGCGGCCTGACGGCGCCTTCCGGCGGCGGCCCAGCGCCGCCGCCGACACCGCTCCGGCACCGCCGACCGGCTCGCGCCGGTGCGTCGTCGATCCGGGCGTGGCGACCCGCCGGTCTGTCCTCCACCCTTCGGCGCACGCGCCCTCCTCGCCGTCGCACCGCCGGTGTCTGCACCCGCGGTCAGCCGCCTCGGCACCGCCAGCCACCTCGCACCGATGCGTCGTCGATCCCGGCGAACAACCCGTCGGTCTGTCCGCCACCGCCACCGCTCGGCACACACGCCCTTCTCGCCGTCGCACCTCTACACGCGCGAGCGGAATCGAACCCGTCTCGTCAGGCCCCAAACCGCGGGTGTGATGGCGCCTCGCACGGCGGGAACACCGACCGTTGCGATCGCTGCGAGCCGTGCTGTCAGGCGCCAGAAAGGGACTGGGGCCGAACGCTTGCTACCATCTCGCGCCGCATGCCCACCACGAGCCAACTCGTCCGCAAGGGTCGCAAGCCCAAGCCGCGCAAGATGTCCACGCCGGGTCTCAAGTCCGGCAAGGGCAACAAGAAGAAGCAGGCCGCCCCGCAGCGCCGCGGCGTCTGCACTCGCGTCTACACGACCACGCCGAAGAAGCCGAACTCGGCGCTGCGGAAGGTCGCACGTGTGCGGATCACCGGCTCGGTCGAAGTCACGTCCTACATCCCGGGCGAGGGCCACAACCTGCAGGAGCACTCCGTCGTGCTCGTGCGTGGCGGCCGCGTCAAGGACCTGCCGGGCGTGCGCTACAAGGTCGTGCGCGGCACGCTGGACGCCTCCGGCGTGACCGACCGCAAGAAGAGCCGTAGCCAGTACGGCGTCAAGAAGAAGTAGAGACTTCATGCCCCGCCGCTCCGCAGCAACGATCCGGCCGATCGAGCCGGATCCCGTTCATCGCTCGCGCCTGGTCACCCAGGTCGTCAACAAGGTCATGCTCGACGGCAAGAAGAGCACGGCCGAGCGGATCGTCTACGACGCGCTCGCCATCATCGGCGAGAAGACCGGCAAGGACCCGGTCGAGCAGCTCGAGGCGTCCATCAAGGCCCTGACGCCGGCGCTCGAGGTCAGGTCCCGCCGCGTCGGCGGCGCGACCTACCAGGTCCCCGTCGAGGTCGTCCCGCGCCGCGCGCGCACGCTCGCCGTCCGCTGGCTCGTCGAGTTCGCCCGCCAGCGCCGCGAGAAGACGATGGCCCAGCGCCTCGCCAACGAGCTCATGGACGCCATCAACTCGCAGGGCGGCGCCTACAAGCGCAAGGACGACATCTACCGCATGGCGCAGGCCAACAAGGCCTTCGCGCACTACCGCTGGTAGCTCGCTCCTCCACCCGCAGCTTCTAGAGACGGCCGCCCTCCGGGGCGGCCGTCTCTCGTTCCGGGCGCGCGGCGCCGCTACCCGCGGCGCCGCTACCCGCGGCGCCGCTACCCGCGGCGCCGCTACCCGCGGCGCCGCTACCCGCGGCGCCGCTACGCGCGGCGCCGCTACTCCGCCCGCGCCGCCCGGCGCGCCCGGGCCCGCTCCGCGGCCGACCCGCCCGGAGCCGGCTCCACGATCGGCGTCCGGCCCAGCACCAGCAGCGCGCCGCCGCTGAGCAGGATCAGCGCGCCGCCCAGCGTCTCGAGGTAGTAGCCCGTGCCCGGGTCCGCCGTGGCCTCGGCGTAGACGTCGCCGATCGACCCGCTGTCGTGGACGTGCGGACGGTCCCAGATCGTCGGGATCGCCAGGGCGACGACGCCGCACAGCAGCAGCCCCGCCATCGCGACGCGCGACCCGCGCAGCGAGGCCAGCAGCAGGAACACGGCCAGCAGCGCCAGCAGGACCAGCGCCGGCCCGTGCCGGTCCCAGCCACTCTGCGCGGTGTCGGCGTCGAGGACCTTCGAGGTCGTCCCGACGGTGATGTCGATCACGCTCGTGAACGTCGCCGCGAGCAGCAGCAGCGCGCCCAACAACCCGGTCGCGGCGAGGACGAGCCGGAAGGTCAGAACGGTCGGCAAGCGAGACGAGTCGGGCACGAACCCTTTGCTATCATCGCCGTCTGCCCCGTGTAGAGCGCCGCTCATGCGCGCGCTTCCGCGGGTCGCTCTCTGCGCCAGCATGGAGACCTCGAGCACATAGCGCCACGACCGGGATCTACTCCTGTCGTGCGCGCGGGCCCGAGGGGCCCGTTTTCTTTGCCCGCAGCCACCGCTTCCCCGACCGCCAGCAGACTCAGATATGCCACGCAAGTTCTCCCTCCAGAAGACCCGGAACATCGGGATCATGGCGCACATCGACGCCGGCAAGACGACGACGACGGAGCGCATCCTCTACTACACCGGTCGCACCTACAAGATCGGTGAGGTCCACGAGGGCGCGGCCACCATGGACTGGATGGAGCAGGAGCAGGAGCGCGGCATCACGATCACGTCCGCCGCGACGACCTGCACCTGGGACGAGCACCGCATCAACATCATCGACACGCCCGGCCACGTGGACTTCACGGTCGAGGTCGAGCGCTCGCTGCGCGTCCTCGACGGCGCGATCGCGGTGTTCGACTCGGTCGCCGGCGTCGAGCCGCAGTCCGAGACCGTCTGGCGCCAGGCCGACAAGTACCACGTCCCGCGCATCGCGTTCATCAACAAGATGGACCGCATCGGCGCGGACTTCGACCGGTCCGTCGAGACGATGGTCGACCGCCTCGGCGCGAACGCCGTCCCGGTCCAGCTGCCCATCGGCGCCGAGGCCGACCTGATCGGGATCATCGACCTGGTCGCCATGAAGGCCATCATCTACAAGGATGACCTGGGCAAGGACTTCGACGTCATCGACATCCCCGATGAGCACAAGGACCGCGCCGACCAGGCGCGCGAGACGCTCATCGACGCGCTGACGACGTTCGACGACGACCTCGCCGAGTCCTACCTCGAGAACGGCGACGTCGAGATCGGCCAGCTCAAGACCTCGATCCGCAAGGCCGTCCTCGGCCTGGGCATCACGCCGGTCTTCTGCGGCTCCGCGTTCAAGAACAAGGGCGTGCAGCCCCTGCTCGACGCGGTCGTCGACTACCTGCCGTCCCCGCTGGACGTGCCGCCGGTCGACGGCATCGTCGAGGCGCGCAACGGCGACATCACCGAGGAGACGCGCAACGCCTCCGACGAGGAGCCGTTCGCCGCGCTGGCGTTCAAGATCGCCGCCGACCCGTTCGTCGGCAAGCTCACCTACTTCCGCGTGTACTCCGGCCGCCTGTCGGCGGGTTCGCGCATCCTCAACGTCTCCTCGGGCAAGACCGAGCGCGTCGGCCGCATCCTGATGATGCACGCCAACGACCGCGAGGAGCTTGAGGAGGTCTACGCGGGCGACATCGCCGCGGCGGTCGGCATCAAGCAGATCGTCACCGGCGACACCCTCGCCGCGCCGGACGCTCCGATCAAGTTGGAGAACATCGTCTTCCCCGAGCCGGTCATCAAGGTGGCCGTCGAGCCGAAGACGAAGTCCGACCAGGAGAAGATGTCGGTCGCCCTGGGCCGCCTGGCCGAGGAGGACCCGACGTTCCAGGTCCAGACCAACGAGGAGACGGGCCAGATCGAGATCTCCGGCATGGGCGAGCTGCACCTCGAGGTGCTGGTCGACCGGATGCGCCGCGAGTTCAACGTCGAGGCCAACGTCGGCAAGCCGCAGGTCTCCTACCGCGAGACCATCCGCGGCGAGGCCAAGAAGGTCGAGGGCAAGTTCGTCCGCCAGACCGGCGGCTCGGGCCAGTACGGCGTCGTCTACATCGACATGGAGCCGGCGCCCGGCGAGGGCTTCGACTTCGTCTCCAAGATCAAGGGCGGCTCGGTCCCGACCGAGTTCATCCCCGCGATCGAGAAGGGCGTCGAGGAGGCCATGGAGACCGGCGTCAAGGCCGGCTACCCGATGGTCGACATCCGCGTCACGCTCGTCGACGGCAAGTACCACGACACGGACTCCTCGGAGATCGCGTTCAAGGTCGCCGGCTCGCTCGCCTTCAAGGAGGCGGCCCGCCGCGCCAAGCCCGTCCTGCTCGAGCCGATCTTCGCGGTCGAGGTCGTCACGCCCGAGGAGTTCCTCGGCGACGTCATCGGCGACCTGAGCAAGCGGCGCGGACGCGTCGAGGGCCAGGACCGGCGGGGCAACGCCCTGGCGGTGACCGGCCGCGTGCCGCTGTCGGAGATGTTCGGCTACGCGACGGACCTGCGTTCCAACACCCAGGGCCGCGCCACGTACACCATGCAGTTCGACAGCTACGACGAGGTCCCGCCGAACATCGCGGAGAAGATCGTCGAAGGCCGTAGCGGAGACGCCGCGGCGGCCTAAGCACACCGAGCGGACGTCTCACGACGGATCGCGATAGCTTTCCCTGGTTCGCCAGGTACGAAGACCCCCTCACGAACACCAAGACTTCCGAAGGAGCAACTGAAGTGGCGAAGGAGAAGTTCGAGCGCGACAAGCCGCACGTCAACGTCGGCACCATCGGTCACATCGACCACGGCAAGACGACGCTGACCGCGGCCATCACGACCGTGCTCGCCGAGAAGATGGGCGGCGAGGCTCGCAGCTTCGCGGAGATCGACAACGCTCCTGAGGAGAAGGAGCGCGGGATCACGATCGCCACGTCTCACGTCGAGTACCAGACGGAGTCGCGTCACTACGCGCACGTCGACTGTCCGGGCCACGCCGACTACGTGAAGAACATGATCACGGGCGCGGCGCAGATGGACGGCGCGATCCTCGTGGTCTCGGCGGCCGACGGCCCCATGCCCCAGACGCGTGAGCACATCCTGCTCGCCCGTCAGGTCGGCGTGCCCTACATCGTCGTGTTCCTCAACAAGGCCGACATGGTCGACGACGAGGAGCTCCTGGAGCTCGTCGAAGTCGAGGTCCGCGACCTGCTCTCCGAGTACGACTTCCCGGGCGACGACATCCCGTTCATCACGGGTTCGGCGTTGAAGGCCCTGGAGGGCGACGAGGAGTACAAGCAGAAGATCTTCGAGCTGGCCGACGCTCTCGACTCCTACATCCCGGAGCCGACGCGCGACCTCGACAAGCCCTTCCTGATGCCGGTCGAGGACGTCTTCTCGATCACGGGCCGCGGCACCGTCGCCACGGGCCGCATCGAGCAGGGTGTCGTCAACACCGGTGACAACGTCGAGATCGTCGGCGTGAAGGACACGACCACCACGGTCGTCACCGGCGTCGAGATGTTCCGCAAGATCCTCGATCAGGGCCAGGCCGGCGACAACGTGGGCTGCCTCCTCCGCGGTACCAAGCGCGAGGAGATCGAGCGCGGGCAGGTTCTCTGCAAGCCCGGCTCGATCACGCCGCACACGAAGTACAAGGCCGAGGTCTACGTCCTCAAGAAGGAGGAGGGCGGCCGTCACACGCCGTTCTTCACCGGCTACCGCCCCCAGTTCTACTTCCGCACGACGGACGTGACCGGGGTCGCTAACCTGCCTGAGGGTGTCGAGATGGTCATGCCGGGCGACAACGTCGCCATGGAGATCGAGCTCATCCAGCCGATCGCCATGGACGCCGGCCTCCGCTTCGCCATCCGTGAGGGTGGCCGGACGGTGGGCTCGGGCGTCGTCACCGAGATCATCCAGTAGCACTTGCGTGACCGGCGGGGCGCTCCGAGCGCCCCGCCTCACACGCAGAGCAGCACCAATTCAGATACGACCGCAGGGAGTGGAGCGGAGACCCGTCGGCATCGACGAGCGGTCCGCTCCTAAAGCCGCGAGGCAACCCAGCACCGCAGCACTCCAGCACCGAGCTTTCCAAGACAAGCAAGCAGACGGAATCGCAAAGACAGGCAGATGGCAGCCGCCACACAGAACAAGATCCGCATTCGCTTGAAGGCCTACGACCACCAGGCCCTCGAGACGGCGGCCAAGGAGATCGTCGAGACGGCGACGCGCACCGGCGCGACCGTCTCGGGTCCCGTGCCGCTGCCGACCGACCGCAACATCTACGCGGTCATCAAGTCGCCGTTCAAGGACAAGGACTCGCAGGAGCACTTCGAGATCCGGACGCACAAGCGCCTGATCGACATCCACGGGCCGACCCCCAAGACGGTCGACTCGCTCCAGCGCCTGGACCACCTCCCGGCCGGCGTGAACATCGAGATCAAGCTCCTCGCGTAATGCCCGCCATCCTCGCCAAGAAGCTCGGGATGACCCAGGTCTTCCTCGACGACGGCCGCGTCGAGCGCGTCACCGTGCTCGAGGCCGGCCCGTGCCCCGTCACGGGGATCCGCACGTTCGACCGCGACGGCTACGAGGCCGTGCAGCTGGCGTTCGGCGCGTCCAAGGAGAAGCACCTGAGCAAGCCGGAGCTCGGCCACCTCAAGAAGGCCTCCGCTCCGCCCATGCGCCACCTCGTGGAGTTCCGCGACGAGGCCGCTGAGCTGCAGGTCGGCGACACCGTGACCGTCGAGACCTTCTCGGTCGGCGACACGGTCAAGATCGCCGGCACCAGCAAGGGCAAGGGCTTCCAGGGCACGATCAAGCGCCACAACTTCAAGCGCGGTCCGAAGTCCCACGGCTCGCACAACGTGCGCGCACCGGGATCCATCGGTGCGTCCGCCTGGCCCGCCCGCGTGATGAAGGGCATCCGCGGCCCCGGCCAGATGGGCAACAAGCGCGTCACCCAGAAGGGCCTCGAGATCGTCCGGATCGACGCGGGCGACAACCTCCTGCTCGTCCGCGGCTCGGTCCCCGGTCCCAAGAACGGCTACGTGGAGGTCCGCACCGATGCCTAGCGCCAAGAACCTGGGCGGCGGCGCCGACGTCACGCTCGACGACACCGCCTTCGGCGCGAAGTTCAACGGCCCGCTCGTGCACGAGTCCGTGCGCGCGGAGCTGGCCGCCAAGCGCCAGGGCACCGCGTCCACCAAGACCCGCGGCGAGGTCCGCGGCGGTGGCGCGAAGCCGTGGCGTCAGAAGGGCACGGGCCGCGCTCGCGCCGGCTCGTCGCGCTCGCCGATCTGGACGGGCGGCGGCACGGTCTTCGGGCCGCGGCCGCGCCACTACACGTTCAAGGTCAACCGCAAGGAGCGCCGCGCGGCGTTCCGCAGCGCGCTGTCGATCCACGCCGACCGCGGCTCGATCGCCGTCTTCGACCCGAAGGCGTTCGACGACGTCTCCACGAAGGCCGCGGCCAAGCTCGTGACCGACTGGGGCGTCAAGGGCTCGCTGCTCATCGTCCTGGGCGACGCCGAGGAGCGGGTGGCCCTGAGCTTCCGCAACCTCGCCGGCGTCCGCGCGGTGATCCCGACGACGAACGTCGGCGTCGCCGACCTCGTCGGCGCGGCGAACGTGCTCGTCAGCCCCACCGCCCTCGAGGAGCTCACCGCTCGCGCCAAGGGTGAGAAGAAGGAGGAGGCGAGCGCCTGATGGACGCCAGCCAGGTCATCATCCGTCCGGTCGTCAGCGAGAAGTCCTACGTGCTGGCCGCCGCGGAGAAGTACACGTTCCGGGTTCACCCGAGCGCCCACAAGACCCAGATCCGCCAGGCGATCGAGCAGCTGTTCGACGTCAACGTCGTCGAGGTCCGCACGATGTCGGTGAAGTCCAAGCCCAAGCGCCGCGGCCAGACCGCCGGTCGCACGCGGTCTTGGAAGAAGGCGATCGTCCAGGTGGCGCCGGGTCAGTCCATCCCGATCTTCCAGGGCCTCGAGGGCCTCGAGGAGTCGTAAGTCGATGCCCATCCGCAAGCCCAAGCCCACCTCCCCGGGCCTCCGCTTCGTCTCGTATCCGGACTTCGCCGAGATCACGAAGACGACGCCGGAGCGCACGCTGGTCGAGGGCCTCAAGAAGTCCGGTGGCCGCAACGCCAACGGGCGCAAGACCTCCCGCCACCGTGGCGGCGGGGCCAAGCGCCTGTACCGCAAGGTCGACTTCAAGCGCCGCCGTGACGGGATCCCCGCCAAGGTCGCCGCGATCGAGTACGACCCCAACCGCACGGCGTACATCGCGCTGCTCCATTACGTGGACGGCGTCAAGTCCTACATCCTCGCTCCGCAGCGACTGCAGGTCGGCGCGACGGTGATGAGCGGCCCCGAGGCCGAGATCTCCGTCGGCAACTGCCTGCCGCTGGCCTCGATGCCGACGGGCACGGTCATCCACAACGTCGAGCTGCAGCCCGGTCGCGGCGGCCAGCTCGGCCGCTCCGCCGGCGTCAGCATCCAGCTGATGGCGAAGGACGGCGACTACGCCACCCTGCGCCTGCCGTCCGGCGAGATGCGGCTGGTCCGCGCCGAGTGCCGCGCGACCGTCGGGACCATCGGCAACGCCGAGCACCAGAACGTCAAGATCGGCAAGGCCGGCCGCAAGCGTCACATGGGCGTGCGCCCGCAGACGCGAGGCACGGCCATGAACCCGGTCGACCACCCGCACGGCGGCGGCGAGGGCTCTACCACGCCCGGCCGTCACCCGGTCACGCCTTGGGGCGTGCCGACGCTCGGGTACCGCACCCGTAAGAAGAACAAGTCGTCCGACCGCTACATCGTCCGCGCGCGCAAGCGTGGCAAGGGCAAGCGGTAGAGGGTTAGGAAGCGATGAGCCGTTCATCCAAGAAGGGTCCGTTCATCGAGGAGCGCCTGCTGGCGCGCATCGAGAAGATGAACGAGGCCAACACGAAGAAGATGGTGCGCACCTGGTCGCGCACGTCGACGATCTTCCCCGACATGGTGGGCCACACCATCGCCGTGCACGACGGGCGCAAGCATGTGCCCGTGTTCGTGTCCGAGGCGATGGTCGGCCACAAGCTCGGCGAGTTCGCGCCGACGCGCACCTACCGCGGGCACATCGACACCGGGAAGAAGCGATGACGGGCGAGGACGACAAGCCCGAGAAGGACGAGGTGGAGACCGAGGTCGTCGACGAGACGACCCTCGAGGAGACGCCCGTCGAGCCCGAGGTCGAGGTCGAGGAGACGCCGGCCGAGGAGGCCGAGGCCGCCGAGGAGCCCGTCGCGGAAGCGAAGCCGAAGCGCTCGCGGGCCAAGAAGGCCAAGGCCGAAGAGCCCGTCGAGGAGAAGCCTGCGCCCAAGCCGGTCGCCAAGGCCTCGTCCAACGGCCGTCCCGTCGTCAAGGCCCACGCCAAGTACGTCCGCACGTCCGCCCGCAAGGCGCGGCTCGTCGCCGACCACGTCCGCGGCAAGTCCGTCACCGAGGCGCGCGCGATCCTGCAGCACACGCCGCGCGCGGTCGCCGAGGACTGGGAGAAGCTCCTGAACTCGGCCGTCGCCAACGCCGAGCACAACCACGAGCTCATCGGCGACGACCTCCGCATCCTGGCCATCACCGCCGACGAGGGCCCGACCCTCAAGCGGTTCCGTCCGCGGGCCATGGGCCGCGCCTCGCGCATCCGCAAGCGCACGTCGCACCTGTCGATCGCGCTCACCCCGAAGGAGCAGTAAGAGCATGGGACAGAAGGTTCACCCCGAGTCCATGCGCGTGGGCTACATCCACGACTGGAAGTCGAACTGGTTCACCGAGCGTGACTTCAGCGACTACCTGGCCGAGGACGTCGCCATCCGCAGCCACATCACCAACAAGCTCGCGCACGCCGGCCTGAGCGACATCACGATCCGCAAGGACGCGAACGAGGTGGAGGTCAACATCCACACCGCGCGTCCGGGCATCGTGATCGGCAAGTCCGGCTCCGAGGTCGACGCGCTGCGCCGCGATCTGCACAAGATCACCAAGAAGCAGATCAAGGTGAACATCTTGGAGATCAAGCGGCCCGAGCTGGACGCCAAGCTCGTCGCGCAGTCGATCGCCGAGCAGCTCCAGAACCGCGTCGCCTTCCGTCGTGCCATGAAGCGCGCGCTCACCAGCGCCATGCGCTCGGGCGCCAAGGGCTGCAAGATCCAGGTCGGCGGCCGCCTCGGCGGCTCCGAGATGGCGCGCACCGAGATGTACTCCGACGGTCGCGTCCCGCTGCACACGCTGCGCGCGGACATCGACTACGGCTTCTACGAGGCCCGCACGACCTTCGGCCGCATCGGCTGCAAGGTCTGGATCAACAAGGGCGAGATCATGCCCGAGGGCTACGGCGGCTCCGACCTCACCGAGATCGAGGCCCCGCAGGCCGCCGGCATGGACCGCGGCAACGACCGCGGTGGCCGCGGCGGCGATCGCGGTGGCCGTGGCGGCGACCGTGACGGTCGCGGCGGTGGGCGTGGCGGTCGCGGCGGCCAGGGCGGCGGCGGCCGTGGGCCGGGCGGCCCCGGCGGTCCCGGCGGCGGACGTGGCGGTCGCGGTGGCGGCGGCGGTGGGCGCGGAGCTGGTGGTCCGGGCGGCCGTGGCGGGCAGGGCGGCGGTCCGCGCGGCGGCGGCGGGTACGGAGGGGGTCGCTAGATGCTCTCCCCGAAGCGCGTCACGCTCTGTACCAGGAACGTTGAGGTGATCTCCAATGCTGTCGCCTAAGCGCGTCAAGCACCGCAAGCAGCACCGCGGGCGCAAGCCCGGGCTGTCGCGCGGCCAGACGAAGGTGCAGTTCGGCGAGTTCGGCATCAAGACCCTGGATGCCGGTTGGCTCACCAACCGCCAGATCGAGGCCGCGCGTATCGCGATGACCCGCAAGATCAAGCGTGGCGGCAAGGTCTGGATCAACGTGTATCCGGACAAGCCCGTCACCAAGAAGCCCGCCGAGACCCGCATGGGCTCCGGCAAGGGCTCGCCCGAGGGCTGGGTCGCCGTCGTGAAGCCGGGTCGCGTCATGTTCGAGCTGGCCGGCGTGCCCGAGCCCCTCGCGCGTGAGGCCCTGCGCCTCGCCGGCATGAAGCTGCCGGTCCGCACCAAGATCGTGACGGCGGAGGACGACGCCTGATGAACACCAAGGACATGCGCGACCTCGACGACGCCGAGCTCGCCGACCACATCAAGACGGTCCGACGTGACCTCTTCGGCCTTCGCTTCCAGCACGCCACCGGCGAGTTGGAGAACACGGCCGGCCTCAAGACCGGGAAGCGCGACCTCGCTCGCGCCCTGACCATCGCGCATGAGCGCGGGATCGACACGAACAAGTAGCCATGGCTGACGAGACCCCCGACACGACCGAAGAGCAGGTCACCCCCGCCGCCGAGACGGCGGAGGAGACCACCGCTGCCGCGCCCGAGGCGGAGGCCCCCGAGGCCGCTGCCCCGGCTGCTGAGCCGGTCACCCCACTGACTCCCAAGGAGCGCAAGGTCGCCGCTCGCGCCCGTCGCGGCGTGCGCCGCGGTGCGACGCCCGAGGAGCGCGCCGAGGCCCGCAAGGCCAAGGCCGTCGCTCGCTCGCGCTACCGCACCAACAAGCGCGCGAAGGTGAACGCCGCGCGCGGCGAGGCCGGCCCGGCCAAGACCGAGTCGACGACCGAGCACGGCCCCGGCGCCCCCAAGGAGCGCCTCGGCATCGTCACCTCCGCCAAGGCGGACAAGACGATCACCGTGCGCATCGACGTCGCGCGCCGGCACCGCCGCTACCAGAAGATCGTGCGCAGCTCTTCGACGCTGCACGCCCACGACGAGGCCAACGACGCCAACGCGGGCGACCGCGTGCGCGTCATCGAGTCGCGTCCGCTGAGCGCCAGCAAGCGCTGGCGCCTCGTCGAGATCCTGGAGCGTGCCAAGTGATCCAGAACGAGTCACGCCTCAAGGTCGCCGACAACACCGGCGCCCGCGAGATCCTCGTCATCCGCGTGCAGGGCGGCTCGCGCCGCAAGTACGCGCACGTGGGCGACGTGATCACCGCCACGGTCAAGACCGCCAGCCCGCAGGGCACGGTCAAGAAGGGCGAGGTCGTCAAGGCCGTCGTCGTGCGCACCAAGAAGGAGTTCGGGCGCAACGACGGCACGTACATCGCCTTCGACGAGAACGCCGCCGTGATCATCGACGCCGCGGGCAACCCGCGCGGCACGCGCATCTTCGGGCCGGTGGCCCGCGAGCTGCGCGATCGCAACTACATGAAGATCATCTCGCTCGCCCCGGAGGTGCTCTAAGCCATGGCTCTGAAGATCCGTAGCGACGACGAAGTCATCGTCATCAGCGGCAAGGACCGCGGCAAGACGGGCAAGGTGCTGCGCGTTGACCCCAAGAAGGACCGGGTCTACGTCGAGGGCATCAACATCGTCAAGCGCCACCAGCGTCCCCTCCCCAACGCCCCTCAGGTCGAGGCCGGCGTCATCGAGCGCGAGGGCCCCATCCACATCTCCAACGTCCAGCTCATCGACCCCAAGACCAAGAAGGGGACGCGCGTCGGGATCACCCGCGAGGGTGGCAACCGCAACCGCGTCGCTCGAGGGTCCGGGACGAAGTTCGACTAAGGCACCAGGACCATGGAAGCCGCAGCAACCCAGACCGCACGCTTCAAGACGCAGTACCTCGAGAAGATCCGACCCGCGCTGATCGAGCGCTTCGGCTACTCGAGCTACATGCAGGCGCCCAAGCTCGTGAAGATCACCCTGAACATGGGCGTCGGTGACGCCAAGCAGGACTCGAAGCTTCTCGACGCCGCCAAGGAGCAGCTCGCGACGATCGCCGGCCAGCAGCCGTCGATCCGGCGCGCCCGCAAGTCCATCGCCCAGTTCAAGGTCCGCGAGGGCATGCCGGTCGGCGTCAGCGTCACGCTGCGCGGCGACCGGGCCTACGAGTTCCTCGACCGCCTGATCTCGGTGGCGCTCCCGCGCACCCGCGACTTCCGTGGGCTCAAGCCCACGTCGTTCGACGGGCGCGGAAGCTACTCGATGGGCCTGCGCGAGCAGATCATCTTCCCCGAGATCGACTACGACGCCATCGACCAGGTACGGGGCCTGGACATCGCCATCACCACGACGGCGCAGTCCAACACCGAGACCTACGCGTTGCTCGAGGCATTCGGCATGCCCTTCAGCCGCGAAGGCAACCCGTACGTGAACGCCGACGGCACCCAGGAGAGCTAGACCCGTGGCCAAGACGTCCCAGAAGGTCCGCCAGCAGCGCGGGTCCAAGTACAAGACCCGGGAGTACACCCGGTGCCGCAAGTGCGGCCGTTCGCGTGCGGTCTACCGCAAGTTCGGCGTGTGCCGCATCTGCCTGCGCGAGCTCGCGCACAACGGCTTCGTTCCCGGCATGACGAAGTCGAGCTGGTAGCCCATGTCGATGACCGATCCTGTCGCCGACTACCTGACGCGGATCCGCAACGCGATCCGTGCGCAGCACGACGTCGTCGAGATCCCCGCGTCCAAGCTCAAGCGTGAGATGACCCGCATCCTCAAGGAGCAGGGCTACATCGAGGCGTGGGAGACCGAGGCGGCGACGACCGACCACCCCGGCGCCCTCATCCGCATCCAGCTCAAGTACACGGAGGACCGCAAGTCCGTCGTGTCCGGGCTGCAGCGCGCTTCCCGTCCGGGCCAGCGCTACTACGTGCCCGCCACCGGCATCCCCAAGGTGCTCGGCGGCATGGGCACCGCCATCGTCTCGACGTCGCAGGGCGTCATGACCGGCCACGAGGCCCGCCGCCGAGGCATCGGCGGCGAAGTCGTGGCAAAGGTGTGGTAGCCGTGAACAACGTTGCAGACAACGGCTTTGCCATTCGTGGCGAAGGTTTGGTGATCGTTCGATGAGCCGCATTGGTCGCAAGCCCATCACCGTCCCCGCCGGGGTGACGGTCTCCATCGAGCCCGAGTCGGTCCGTGTCAACGGCCCCAAGGGCGAGCTCGTCGAGCGCATCCACCGTGACATCACGGTGGAGCAGAACGACGACGTCATCACCGTCAAGCGCCCGACCGACCGCGGCGAGCACCGCGCCCTCCACGGGCTGTACCGCTCGCTCGTCGCGAACATGGTCATCGGCGTCACCGACGGCTACCAGAAGGTCCTGGAGATCCAGGGCGTCGGCTACCGCGCCGTGCTCAAGGGCCGGGACCTCGAGATGGCCCTCGGCTACTCGCACCCGGTGCCGATCAAGGCGCCCGACGGGATCGAGTTCGAGGTCCCCCAGCCCACGCGAGTGATCGTCAAGGGCATCGACAAGCAGCTGGTCGGCGAGATCGCCGCCAACATCCGCAAGCAGCGTCCGCCGGAGCCCTACAAGGGCAAGGGCATCCGCTACGAGGGCGAGTACGTCGCCCGCAAGGTCGGTAAGCGAGCATGAGCATCACCACCCCTGAACAGCGCCGCCTCAAGCGCCGCCGTCGTGTCCGCGCCAAGGTGCGCGGCACGGCCGAGCGTCCGCGCATCTCGGTGTTCCGGTCCAACCGCGGCATCGCCGCCCAGCTCGTCGATGACGTGTCGGGCAAGACGATCGCCGCGGTCCAGTGGACCGAGCCCGAGCTGCGCGAGCTCAAGAAGGCCGAGCAGAGCGCGAAGGCCGGCGAGCTCTTGGCGGAGCGCGCCAAGGCCGCGGGCATCGAGTCCGCCGTGTTCGATCGCGGCGGCTACCAGTACCACGGACGCGTCAAGGCTTTCGCCGAGGGCGTCCGCGAGGGAGGACTTCCCGTATGAAGCACGACAGCTTCGCTGACCGCGCTGTTAGCCCGGTCGGCCTCGACCTGCAGGAGCGGGTCGTCGAGATCAACCGCGTCGCCAAGGTCGTCAAGGGCGGCCGGCGCTTCTCGTTCACGGCCCTGGTGGTCGTCGGCGACGAGCAGTCGGTCGTCGGCATCGGCTACGGCAAGGCCAACGAGGTCCCGATCGCCATCCAGAAGGGTGTCGAGCAGGCCAAGAAGAACCTGTACCGCGTGCCGAAGCACGGCTCGACCATCACCCATCCGGTGGTCGGCATCTTCGGCTCGGGCCAGGTCCTCCTGAAGCCGGCCTCGCCCGGTACCGGCGTCATCGCCGGTGGCGGCGTCCGCGCCGTGCTGGAGCTCGCGGGCATCCACGACATCCTCAGCAAGTCGCTGGGCACCCAGAACCCGATCAACCTGGTCAAGGCCACGCTGGCCGGGCTCCAGGACCTCCGCACGCCGGAGGAGGTCGCGGAGATCCGCGGCCTGTCGATCGCCGAGGTCCTGGGTCTGTCGACCGAGGCCGCCGACGGCGCCGAGGAGCTCACGGGCGAGGGCGAGCAGCCCGCGGCCGACGAGGCCCCGGTCGCCGAGGAGACCGCGACCGAAGAGGCACCGGCCTGATGCCCAAGATCACGCAGACCAAGTCGAAGAACGGCTCGACCCAGCGCCAGTTGGACACGCTGCGGTCGCTCGGCCTGCGCCGCATCGGGCACACGGTCGAGGTCAAGGACAACGAGCAGACGCGCGGCATGCTGCACCGCGTCCGCCACCTCATCAAGGTCGAGGGAGACTGACGTCATGGCCGACGAGACCAAGACGGACGACACGACCGAGGCCATCGGCCTCCACAACCTGAAGCCGGCCCCCGGCTCGCGCAAGACGCGCAAGCGCGTCGGCCGCGGCGAGGGCTCCGGCCTGGGCAAGACCGCTGGCCGCGGCCAGAAGGGCTACGGCTCGCGCTCCGGCGCCAAGGACCGCGCGCGGTTCGAGGGCGGCCAGATGCCGATCCACATGCGGATGCGCAAGCTGCGCGGTCCGCACATGAAGAAGTCGATGCCGTTCGAGATGTTCCGCACCGCGACGCAGGGCGTCAACGTGCAGGACCTCGAGGCGCGCTTCGACAAGGGCGCCGACGTCACGCTGGAGGCCCTGAAGGCCGCCGGCCTGGCGAAGAAGAGCGACGTCCCGGTGAAGATCCTCGCCAAGGGCGAGCTCACCAAGCCGCTCACCGTCCACGCGCACAAGTTCTCCGCGTCCGCCAAGGAGGCCATCGAGGCCGCCGGCGGGACCGTGGTCGTCGTCGAATAGCCGCCCAGAGGGCGGCATTCGATTCGTCGAATAGCCGCCCAGAGGGCGGCATTCGATTCGTCGAGTAACACCGCTAGCCGGTCTGGCACGGCGACATCTGCTCTCCGAGGGCCCCGGGCGACCGGGGCCCTCGTTCGTCAGTTACCCTCTCTGCCTTCATGCTGTCCACGATCCTGAGTGCCTTCACCGTCGCGGAGATCCGCAAGAAGCTCGCCTTCACGGCGCTGCTGCTCGCGCTCTACCGGCTCGGCTCCCACATCCCGGTCCCGGGCGTCAACGTCCAGGCGGTCAAGGATGCGCAGGAGTCGTTCGGCGGAGGCGGCATCCTCAACCTGCTGAACACGTTCTCGGGCGGCGGGCTGAGCCGCATCGCGCTCTTCGCGCTCGGGATCATGCCCTACATCACGGCGAGCATCATCCTGCAGCTGCTCACCGTGGTCGTGCCTTCGCTGGAGAAGCTCCAGAAGGAGGGCGAGGTCGGCCAGGCGCGCATCACGCAGTACACGCGCTACCTCACGGTCGGCCTGGCGTTCGCGCAGTCGATCGGCTACGTGTTCCTCTTCAAGTCGCTGGCGCCGTCGACGGGCGAGAAGATCATCTCCCAGTTCGACACGCCGCACGTCTTCCTGATCGTCGTCTCGCTCACCGCGGGCACGATCCTGCTGATGTGGATGGGCGAGCTGATCACCCAGCGCGGCATCGGCAACGGCATCTCGCTGATGATCTTCGCGTCGATCGTCGCGCGCCTGCCCGGCGGCATCCAGTCCTGGTGGAACAACCCGGACCAGGTCTTCGTCGTGATCATGCCGTTCCTGGCGCTCGGCGTCGTCTGCTCGATCGTCTTCATCCAGGAGGGCCAGCGCCGGATCCCGGTGCAGTACGCCAAGCGCGTCATCGGCCGCCGGATGAGCGGCGGCGGCCAGACCTACCTGCCGCTGCGCGTCAACATGGCCGGCGTCATCCCGGTCATCTTCGCCGCGTCGATCATGGCGTTCCCGCCCACGGTCGGCCAGCTGATCAACACGCCCTTCACCCACGACGTCGCGAACTTCCTCAACCCGGGGAAGGCGCCGTACGTCATCGGCGAGTCGATCTTCATCATCTTGTTCACGTACTTCTACACGGCGGTGACGTTCAACCCCGTCGACCAGGCCGACAACCTCAAGAAGTACGGAGGGTTCATCCCGGGGGTGAGACCCGGCCGGCCGACGGCCGAGTTCCTCGATCGGATCCTCGCGCGGTTGACGTTCCCAGGCGCGCTGTACCTCGCCGCGGTCGCGGCGCTGCCGACGATCGTCATCGCCGCGACGGGCGCGACGCAGTCGTTCCAGTTCGGCGGAACCTCGCTGCTGATCGTGATCGGCGTCGCCCTCGACACCATGAAGCAGCTCGAGGCGCAGCTGATGATGCGCAACTACGAAGGCTTCCTCAAGTAGGATGCCCGACCTTCCCGGGACCGAGGGCCTCGACGCCCCGGTCCGCAACGATGCTGCGATCGAGCTCGTGCCTGAACTCAACCTCATCCTCGTGGGTCCTCCCGGTGCCGGCAAAGGCACGCAGGCGGAGAAGCTGACCGAGGACTTCGGCCTGCCGTACTACGCCACCGGCAACATCCTGCGCGACGCCGTCGCCGAGGGAACGCCGCTGGGCAAGAAGGCCAAGGAGTACATGGACAACGGCGACCTCGTCCCCGACGACGTGATCATCGGGGTCATCCTCGAGGCGCTGGAGTCCGACGAGGCCGCCAACGGCTTCCTGCTCGACGGCTTCCCGCGGACGGTGCCGCAGGCCGACGCGCTGGAGGGGGCGCTCGAGAACGTCGGCCGCAAGATCAGCGGCGTCCTGCTCGTCGACGTGCCCGACGACGAGGTCGTCAAGCGCCTCTCGGGCCGCCGCGTCAGCAAGTCGGGGCGCGTCTACCACGTGGACTTCGACCCGCCGAAGCAGGAGGGCCGCTGCGACATCGACGGCTCCGACCTGATCCAGCGCGACGACGACAAGCCCGAGACGATCCGCAAGCGCCTGGCCGTCTACCACGACCAGACCGAGCCGCTCGTGCAGTACTACGAGGACCGCGACCTGCTGCGGCGCTTCGACGGGACGCGCTCGCCCACCGACGTGCACGACCACATCCGTGCGACGGTGGCGACCCTCCGGCTCGAGGACGAGCTCTAGCCTTCGACGGCGGAGGTCCATTCGCCGTGATCATCAAGAAGTCGCCAGCCGAGATCGAGAAGATGGCCGCCGCCGGCGCCATCCACGCCCGGACGATGAAGCTCATCGCGGGCAAGATCCGCGAGGGCGTGTCCACCGCCGAGCTCGACCAGGCGGCCGAGAAGTTCATCCGCTCCCAGGGCGCGGTGCCGTCGTTCAAGGGCTATCGCGGCTTCACGGGCTCGATCTGCGCGTCGCCCAACGCGATGGTCGTCCACGGCATCCCGGGCCCGTACCGGCTCGGCCGCGGCGACGTGATCTCGATCGACATCGGCGTCACCTACGACGGCTGGGTGGCCGACGGGGCGTTCACGTTCCCGGTCGGCCCGGTCACGCCGGTGGCCGACAAGCTGCTGGAGGTCACCCGGCGCTCGCTGTTCGACGCGGTCGAGCAGTGCCGGCCGGGCAACCGGCTCAGCGACGTCTCGCATGCCGTCCAGCAGACCGTCGAGGCCGAGGGCCTGTCGGTCGTCCGCTCGCTCGTCGGCCACGGCATCGGCCGCGACATGCACGAGGAGCCGCAGATCCCCAACTACGGCGACGCGGGCAAGGGCCCGCTGCTGGAGGAGGGGATGGTCCTGGCCGTCGAGCCGATGACCACGGCCGGCCGCCACATGGTGCGCATGGGCGACGACGGCTGGGCGATCTACTCCCAGGACGGCTCGCTGGCCGCGCACTTCGAGTTCACGATCGCCGTCACCGCCGACGGGCCGCGGATCCTGACTCCGTGGCACGACGGCGAAGGCGCGCTCTAACGCGCGTAGGATCCCGGCGCGTCGAACGAGGCGGTGTCGGCGCTCGCCGGGACCACGGTCCTCGTCCAGGGCACGGCCGCCCTCACGGGCCGTCCCGGACGCTCCGGGCGATCGCGTCCGGCGCCGCCAAGGCGAAGCGCGCCGGCACGGTCACGCTGCGCCTGAAGGTCTCCAAGGCCGGCCGCCGCGCGCTGCGCCACCACGGCCGCCACCGCCTCGCGGTCCGCGTCACCCTCACTCCGTCTTCCGGCATGTCGGTCGGCGCGACGACGGCGCTGACGGTCCGCTGGAACCGGTCGGGCGGCGGGGCTCGAACCTCCGCTGCCCGGAGATCGTTCGGGTCAAGACGGCGCAAGATCGGCTTTGCTATCTTCAACTGTCCGCGCGTGCGCAATGCCCCTGCGTGCGCGCCATCCGTGACGTAGCAGCGGTTGCTCCCGCGGCAACCAGAGCGCGTCACCGGGCCAAACTCTTGGAAAGGGACCATGAAGGTACGACCGTCGGTCAAGCCGATGTGCGAGAAGTGCAAGATCATCCGTCGCCATGGCGCGGTCCTCGTCATCTGCCAGAACCCCCGCCACAAGCAGCGTCAGGGCTAACCTGATGGCTCGTATTGCTGGGGTCAACGTCCCCCTTAACAAGCGCGTCGAGGTCGGTCTGACCTACATCTACGGCATCGGCCGTTCGACGTCGAACAAGCTTCTGAGCGACAACGGCATCCACCCGGATACCTACGTCCGCGACCTGACCGAGGACGAGGTCAGCAAGCTGCGTGACGCGGTCGACAACCTCACCGTCGAGGGCGACCTGCGCCGTGAGCGCTCGCAGAACATCAAGCGCCTGATGGAGATCGGGTGCTACCGCGGCCTGCGCCACCGGCGCGGCCTGCCGGTCCGGGGGCAGAACACCAAGACCAACGCCCGCACGCGCAAGGGCCCGAAGCGCATGTCGGTCGCCGGTAAGAAGAAGGCTGGGAAGAAGTAGTGCCCGCACCGAAGCGCCCGCAGCGTGGCCGCCGCAAGCCGAAGAAGAACATCCCGGTCGGCCAGGCCCACATCAAGACCTCGTTCAACAACACGATCGTCTCCCTCACCGACCGCGAGGGCAACGTCATCGCTTGGGAGTCCGCCGGCGGCGCCGGCTTCAAGGGCTCCCGCAAGTCGACGCCGTTCGCCGCGCAGGTCACGGCCGATGCCGCTGCCCGCAAGGGCATCGAGCAGGGCCTTCAGAAGGTCGAGGTGTTCGTGAAGGGTCCCGGCTCTGGCCGCGAGACCGCGATCCGCTCGCTCCAGGCCGCCGGCCTCGAAGTGACCGGCGTCAAGGACGTCACCCCGCAGGCCCACAACGGCTGCCGCCCCCGCAAGCGGCGCCGCGTCTAGGAACTCCGCATGGCTCGTGATACCAGTCCTCAGTGCAAGCAGTGCCGTCGCGAAGGGCAGAAGCTCTTCCTGAAGGGCGAGCGCTGCCTGACCGACAAGTGCGGCGTCGAGCGCCGCGCGTACCCGCCGGGCGACCACGGTCGCGGCCGCCAGAAGCAGTCCGAGTACCGCGTCCAGCTGCGTGAGAAGCAGAAGACCAAGCGGTACTACGGCGTGCTCGAGAGCCAGTTCCGCCGCTACTACGACAAGGCCTCGCGCCAGGGCGGCATCACGGGTGAGAACCTGCTGACGCTGCTCGAGTCGCGCCTGGACAACGTCGTGGTGCGCCTGGGCTTCGCCGCCTCGCGCCGCCAGGCTCGCCAGATGATCCGCCACGGTCACTGGACGATCAACGGCCGCCGCGTCGACATCCCCAGCTACCAGGTCCGTGAAGGCGACGTCTTGGCCGTCAAGGTCGGGACCGGCGCCGAGGCCATCATCCGCGACGCGACCGAGCTCACCGCTCAGGTCCCGGCGTGGCTGCAGGCCGACCACGATGGCCTGACGGCGAAGGTGCTGCGCAAGCCGGAGCGTCGTGAGATCACGACGCCCGTGCAGGAGCAGCTCATCGTCGAGCTTTACTCCAAGTAGGACCCGACTGACCGCGCGCTCTCCTTCCACATCAGGCGGGAGGGCTGCGCGAGAGGCCCGGCGACTCCCCCTCTGCCTCAGCCGGGCACAACGACGAAGAACCAGGACCTCCCAGTGCTCGACTTCCAGATCCCTCGCATCACCAGCGAATCCGTCGAGGAGCATCGCGGCTCGTTCGTGATCGAGCCCCTCGACCGCGGCTTCGGCTACACGTTCGGCAACTCGCTGCGCCGCGTGCTGCTGTCCTCGCTGGCCGGTGCGGCCGTGACCAGCGTCCGGATCGAGGGCGTCGCCCACGAGTTCTCCACGATCAAGGGCGTCACGGAGGACGTCACCGACATCGTCCTGAACCTCAAGGGCATCGTCTGCCGGATGCACTCGGACGCGACCGAGATCGAGGCCCCGCTGGTCGTCACCGGCCCGGGCGAGATCACGGCCAAGGACATCGACCTGCCCGCGGGCGTCGAGATCCTCAACCCCGACGTGCACATCGCGACGCTTGAGAAGAAGACCAAGCTCGAGATGTACATGACGATCGGTCGCGGCCGCGGCTACCGCCCGGCCGAGGAGAACAAGTCTCCCGACCAGCCGATCGGCGTCATCCCGATCGACTCGATCTTCTCGCCGGTCCGCCGCGTCGCCTACGCGGTGGAGCAGGCCCGCGTCGGCCAGCGCACCGACTACGACAAGCTCACGCTCGACATCGAGACCGACAGCTCGATCGACCCGCAGGCCGCGCTCCGCGAGGCCGCCGAGATCCTGATCTCGCAGCTGGCGATCTTCACCGACGCCGACCGCATCGAGGAGCTCCGCGCGGGCCCCGGCGGTGCGCTCGACCAGGGCCAGGTGCCCGGCGTCAACGGCGCTGGCGCGACGTCGCAGGGCCCGATGCACGACATCCTCATCGAGGAGCTCGAGCTCGGCGTCCGGTCGTACAACTGCCTGAAGCGTGCGGGCATCCAGACCGTCGGCGACCTCATCTCGAAGTCCGAGGGCGAGCTGGCCGCGATCCCGAACTTCGGCAAGAAGTCCATCGACGAGGTCATCGAGACGCTGCACGCGCGCGGGTTGGCGCTGCGCGACGACTGAAGGAACTGAGAAACCATGCGTCACCAGAAGACCCGTCACAAGCTCAGCCGCGACTCCGCGCACCGCAAGGCGCTGCTCGCCAACCTCTGCAAGGAGGTCATCGAGCACGAGCGCATCAAGACGTCGCAGGCCAAGGCCAAGGCCGTCAAGCCCGAGGTCGAGCAGCTGATCACGCTCGCCAAGAAGGGCGACCTGCACGCGCGCCGCCAGGCCCTGTCGATCCTGGGCCAGGACAAGTTCGCCGTGCACAAGCTGTTCGAGGAGGTCGCGCCGCGCTACGCCGACCGTCCCGGCGGCTACACCCGCATCCTCAAGCTCGGCCCGCGCCGCTCGGACTCGACCGAGATGGTGTTCATCGAGCTGGTCTAGCTCGCCCGAGCTCTTGCTTCGCCGACGGGCGCCCTCAGGGGCGCCCGTCGTGTTTGCGGGGTACGGGTCGGCCCGCCGCTGTCGGTCCTCCACCTGGCGCCGCCCACAGGCCGAGCCACACCCGCAGCGGTCGCTCCGGCTTCGCGTCCTCGGTGCCCTGAGCCACGTCTCGCGCACCCGGCGACGCCCCGCGCTGGGCGCCATCTGCCACGATCCCTCGCGTGAGCGTCGTCAAGATCAATGCCATCACCGTCCCGCGTGAGCGGTTCGAGGAGTTCGCGCAGCGGTTCGCGTCGCGGGCCGGGAAGGTCTCCTCCGCCGAGGGCTTCGAGGCGTTTCAGCTGCTGCGACCCAACGACGAGCGGGATGTCTGCCTCGTCGTCACGCAGTGGCGGTCCGAGGAGGACTTCGTCGCGTGGATGCGCGGGCCGGACTTCGCGGCCGGCCATGCGCAGCATCGCCAGAGTGGGCCGGTGGGCACGGCGTCGGAGGTCTGGTCGTTCGACGTGCTGGAGACCGAGGCCCCCAACCCGGGCTAGCTCTTGTTGTAGGGGTCCTTCGGCGTCCGGTCGGCCGACAGCGACGCGCGTGACGACAGCGTCATCTGCTCGATCGCGTCGGCGAGGTGGATCGGAGCGATGTTGTAGTCCTCGCGCTCGACCCGGAGCTTGTGGGCCTCGAGCAGCACCTCGGCGTGCGTGAAGCCGTGCGGCGGCTCGAAGCGGTAGGACGCGAGCTCGATCAGGAGGCCCAACGGGTCCTTGAAGTAGATCGAGTCCATGAACCCGCGGTCCTTGACGCCGCTGTGGTGGATGCCGCGCTCGTCGAGGCGCTCCACCGCCTGGCGGAAGGTCGCGTTGGACACCGCGAACGCGAGGTGGTGGACGCAGCCCGGGTCGGTCGGCGTGCGGTCGTGGACGCGCTCGCGCTCCTCGTTGGTGAAGACCGTGATCAGCCGGCCGTCGCCCGGGTCGAAGTAGAGGTGGCCCTCGTTCGGGTTGTCGAGGTTGGGCTGGTCGAACACGAAGGGCATGCCGAGGACGCCCTCCCAGAAGTCGATCGACGTCTGGCGGTCGGCGCCGACGATCGTGATGTGGTGGACGCCCTGGGCTTGGAGCTTGCGCACGACCGTTGTTGTACTCGGTTGCGGTGCGCGCGCCAAGAGGTACCCTGCGGGCCATGAGCGACCTCTACGGCTCCTACGCCGGCACGACACGCGCGCCGTCGCGCGTGAGCACGGCGACCCTGTTCGGCCAGGTCATGTTCCTGGTCGGGATCGCGATCGCCTTCCTCGCCGCCGGCTCGTTCGTCGGCAAGGACATGGCGTTGGGCACCGCGCGCATCCTGAGCTTCGTGGCGCTGGGCATGGTCCTGGCGCAGTCGTTCGTCGCGCCGCTGCGGGCCGGCTCCATCGGCATCGCGTGGCTGTTCGCCTTCGCGCTCGTGCTCGGCCTGAGCCTCGGCCCGGTCCTCAACTACTACGTCAACGCGGACCCGGACACGGTCGTCCAGGCCGCCGGCGGCACCGCGATCATCACGCTCGGCATGGGCGCCTACGGCACGGCGACTTCCAAGGACCTGGCGCGCTGGATCCGGCCGCTGAGCTTCGCGATGCTCGGCCTGCTGGCGATCTCGCTCGTGCTGCTGCTCTTCGGGTCGGGCGGCTCACCGCTGCTGTCGCTCGCGATCCTGGCGATCAGCGCCGCGTTCCTGATCGTGGACTTCAACTACCTGCGCCGGCACGCGACCGAGGACGACGTCATCTGGATCGCGACGGGCATCTTCGTCTCCATCGTCAACATCTTCCTCTCCCTGCTCAACCTCTTCGGCGGGCGCTAGCGGCAGCGGGCCCGCGAACGTCACGCCGTGGCGCCGTGCCACGGCGGCGACGGCCTCCGGCGCCGGCGGGTCGGCGAGCGCGGCGGCGGCGTGGACGAAGCGCTCCATCGCGTCGCCGGGGGCGAACAGGACGTAGGCGCGCGAGGGCGCGGCCGACTCGTTGCGGATCGTGTGCGCGTGGCCGCTCGGGATGTGGACGACGTCGCCGGCACGCGTGGCGCGGCGGGTGACGGTGCCGTGCTCGTCCTCGAGGTAGATCGCCAGCTCGCCCGCGTCGACGCGGTAGATCTCCGCGGCGTCATGGCGGTGCAGCAGCGGCGGGCCGCCGCCTGCAGGCATCCGGACGTCCGCGGCGAGGACGGTCCCGCCGGTCTCGGCGGCCGAGACGCGGATGGTGATCTGGTCGGTGCCGACGCGCATGGGTCGTGCTCCAATCGGTGAGGAGGTTCGACAGGTATCCTGTCTTGTCGAGTCCTGGACAAGATAGACAGGAGTCCTGTCGAGTGTCAAGCCGCCTGCCCCAGAGCACCGCCCGCGAAGCGCCCGAGAACCTCGCGATCCTGCTGCGCGAGCCGTTCGCGGCGATGACCGACCGGCTGCTCGCCGACCTCGCCGCGCGCGGGCACGGCGCGATCCGCGCGCCGCACGCGGCGGTCTTCGAGTTCCTCGACGACGGCGGCACGCGCGTTAGCGTCCTGGCCGAGCGCGCGCGCGTCGCCAAGCAGTCGATGGCGGAGCTGGTGGTGGCCCTGGAGGAGCAGGGCTACGTGACGCGTGAGCCGGATCCCGACGACGGGCGCGCCAAGCTCGTGCGCGCGACCGCCCGCGGGCGCGAGGTGTTCGCGATCGCGCGCGCGTTGGTCGCCGAGGTCGAGGCCGAGCTGGTGGAGACGATGGGCGCGCGTGACGTCGCCCGGCTGCGTGCGTTGTTGGTGGACTTGGGCGAGGCGCTGGCGCGGTGAGCGCGGCCACGCGGTTGACCGTCGAGTACGACGGGTCCGGCTTCGCGGGCTGGGCGCGGCAGCCCGGGCTGCGGACGATCCAGGGCACGCTGGAGGACGCCCTCGTCCGGCTGCGCGATGGCGACCGCGCCGAGCTGACGGTCGCGGGGCGCACCGATCGGGGCGTGCACGCGTGGGGGCAGGTGGCGTCCTACGCCGGCGAGCCGGTGCGCCTCGAGAACCTCAACGCGGTGCTGCCCGACGACATCGCGGTACTCGCCTGCGAGCCCGCTGCCGACGGCTTCGACGCGCGCCGCCACGCCCGGTCGCGCACCTACTGCTACCGGCTGTTGACGCGCCCGACGCGGTCGGTGTTCGAGGCGCGCCGCGCACTGCACTGGCCGCGCGCGCTCGACCGCGACGCGCTGGACGCGTGCGCGGCGGCGCTCGCCGGCGCGCACGACTTCACGGCGTTCACGCCGAGCGAGACCGACCACGTGCGCTTCGTGCGCGTCGTGCTCAGCGCCGCCTGGCGCGAGCGCGCCGACGGCGTCGAGCTCTGGATCACCGCGGACTCGTTCATGCGCCACATGAACCGCGTGCTGATCGGGACGATGCTCGAGGTCGCCAGCGAGCGGCGGAGCCTCGAGTCGTTCTTGTCGTTGTTGGAGGGTCGCCCACGTGCGGAGGCGGGTCCGACCGCGCCCCCGCACGGGCTGTACTTCGCGGCTGTGGGCTACTGAAGCCCCGCTACAGAGCGGTGCCGCGGCTGCGGTACCCGTTGAAGAAGATCACCAGCGCCACGATGGCGAGGACGAACAGGATCGGGTGGATGATGGCGCCGCCGGCGATCGCGATGATCAGCAGGACGATGCCCAGGATGAGCCACAGCATGGTGGACTTGCACTCCTCCAGTTAGAACGGAACGTGGGTCTCTCAGCCCGGACAGGGCGTGCCCGCCAGGGCATGCTCCGCAAACAGGAGTGCGCTCAGCCGCCGCGGCTGTCCCAGGCGCAGGCGCCGATCCACGTCACGGCGAACACCACTGACATCGCGCCGACGGTGGCGTTGAACGAGCCCGCGGCGGCGCTGATCAGACCCCACGCGGCGAGCACGCAAGCCATCGCGTAGCCGGAGAACGCGGCGGCGCGCTGGGTGAGCGCGCGCGTGCGCTCGTCGCCGACCCCGGACATGGTCTCGATCGTCGGGCTCCAGCGCCGGCCGAGGAAGATCAGCAGCGCGAACGCGAACAGGATCGCGCCGGCCTGCAGGCCGCCTGCCGCGCCTTCGCCGACCCAGTAGGCGGCCGTGCCGGCGGCGGCGATCGCGAGCATGCCGGCCAGCTGGGTGCGCGCTTCACGGGTCGTCTTCCGGGTCATGGCTGGTCTCCCGAGTCGGGGTGGAACAGGTCCTCGACCGGCGTGGAGAAGTGCCGCCCCAGCGCGAGCGCGAGCGGGAGCGACGGCAGGTACTTGCCGGTCTCGATGGCGTTGACGGTCTGGCGCGACACGCCGAGCACGGCGGCCAGCGCACCCTGCGACAGACCTTGGCGCTGTCGGTGCTCGCGGACGTCGTTGCGCATCTGGGTGTCAAGCTAGCTTGACAAGAACGATGTGTCAAGGACCCTTGTCAGGCGCCGGTAGAATCGCTGCGATGCGCGTGCTGCTGACCAATGACGACGGGATCGACGCCGAAGGGCTGCAGCGCCTGCGGCAGGAGCTGTTGCGCGTCGAGGGCGTCGACCTCGCGGTCGTCGCGCCGGACGGCAACCGCTCGGCGGTCGGGCGCGGCATCACCACGCGGCGCGCGCTCGCGGTGCAGCGGATCGCGTTCGGCGACGGCACACACGGCTACGCGACCGACGGCACGCCGGTCGACTGCGTGCGCCTCGCGTCGCTCGGGCTCGTGGCCGGCTGGACGCCCGACATCGTGGTGTCGGGCATCAACCACGGGTCCAACCTCGGCGACGACGTCACCTACTCCGGCACCGTCGCCGCGGCGATGGAGGGGTTGTTGCTCGGGCTGCCCGCGCTCGCGGTCTCCCAGCAGTCCGAGAACCGCGAGATGGACTTCCGCCTCGGCGACGACTTCGTCTTCGACGTCGCCGCCCGCTTCGTCGCGCGCGTCGTCGCCTCGCTCGAGGACGTGCCGCTGCCGCCCTCGACGTTGTTGAACATCAACGTCCCGGCCGGCGACCCGCACGGGGTCGCGGTCGCCCGGCTGGGCAAGCGCATCTACCGCGACCGCCTCCAGGAGCAGGGCGACGGCACGTACTTCATCTACGGCGCGGATCCCGGGTACGAGGACGAGCCGGGCACCGACCTCGTCGCGGTCGCCGCCGGCCACATCGCGGTGACGCCGGTCCACCTCGACCTCACCCACCACGACGGGATCGGCCCACTGTCGACCTCGGACCTCGCGCGGCTGCTGGCGCCGGCGGCGCAGGAGGTGGAGTAGCGGCCGATGAGCGCCGTCGGCACCGTCACCCTGTCGCCGCTGACCCCGGAGCTGCGGGCCGGCGTTCTGCGCATCCAGGTCGCGCCGGAGCAGGTGCGCTTCGGCGGCGTGCCGGCGACGTCGGTCCCGGCCGGGGATCGCGAGCATCCGCGGGAGTCGGTGGTGATCCTGCGCGACGGCGAGCCGGTCGGCTACTTCCAGCTCGACCTGCGCAGCGTGCCGGGCGCGCCGGCGGGCGAGGACATCGTCGGGCTGCGGGCACTGGCGATCGACCTCGCCGCCCAAGGGCAGGGCGTCGGGCGCGCGGCGATGCTCGCGCTGCCGGACTACGTCCGCGCGCGCTTCCCGGGTCGCACGACGGTCGCGCTGACCGTCAACATCGACAACCCGCCGGCGATCGCGCTGTACTCGGCGACCGGGTTCGTCGACGCCGGCACCGGCCTGTACCACGGCGGCCACGCCGGGCCGCAGCACGTGCTGCTGCTGAAGCTGTAGCGCTCAGCCGTCCAGGCGCGTGGTGGGTGCGAACGCGCGAGCCGCGTCCGCGGCGACTCAGCCGCTGAGGCGCGCGATGGTGGGCGAACGCGCGAGCCGCGTCCGCGGCGACTCAGCCGTCGAGGCGCGCGATGGTGGGCGAACGCGCGAGCCGCGTCCGCGGCGACTCAGCCGTCGAGGCGCGCGATCGCGGAGACCATCCGGTCCTCGACCTTCTTCGCGCAGTAGTTGCACACGCGGTTCTCGATGAACGAGAAAGCGACGTTCTGGCCGCCGGTGGTGGTGCAGTAGCCCGACAGCGCGCTGACGCCGATGAGCGTCCCGGTCTTCGCCGCGCAGCGGCCGGCGGCGGCCGTGCCGCGCATGCGCGATCGCAGCGTCCCGGTCTTGCCGGCGATCGGCAGCGACGCGCGCCAGGTCGCCGACGTGTCCTGGCCGTCCATGCGCTCCAGCAGGCGGACGAGCTGGCGCGCGGTCGTCTGGTCGGCGCGCGACAGGCCGGAGCCGTCGACGAGCTTGGGGTGGACGCCGAACGCGGCGAGCTGCGCGCGCACGACCGCGAGGCCGGCGGCCGTCGTCCCGCCCGAGCCGTAGTGCGCGCCGAGCGCCTTGACGAGCATCTCGGCGTAGAAGTTCTCCGATGGCACGTTGGTCAGCTGGATCAGGCTGCGGATCGGCGGCGAGGCCAGCGTGGCCAGCGGCGCGGCGTCGGCCGCGACGCCGCCGCCGGCGACCGCGCTGAGCTTCCCGGCGCGCGGCCGGCGGTCGTACTTGATCTTGCACGCCTTCAGCAGCGTCGCGAGCTTGGTGGCGGCTGCGCGTGCCGGGCCGGTCGCGCCCGCGGCCCCGTGACGCCAGGACAGCGCGGTCAGCCAGCCGCCGAGGTCGCTGTCGGGCTTGTAGCCGGAGTCCGGCTCGCCGCGCAGCGTGTCGAACGCGGACTCGTCGCCGATCACGCCGCCGTCGATCCGGGTGACGCCGGCGGCCGCGAGCTGGTCGGCGAGCGCGGTCAGCCCGGTGTCGCCGAGCGTCGGGTCGCCGCCGCCGACGAGGTAGAGGTCGCCGTGCAGCACGCCGTCGGCGTCGACCTCCACGCCGGGCGCGGCCGCCAGCGACGTCGTCAGCGTCGCCGACGGGCCGAAGCGCAGCAGCGCGGCGGACGTCGTGAAGAGCTTCTCGTTGGACGCCGGCGCCAGCGCCAGCGCGTCGCGGTGGGCGTACAGGACCGCGCCGTCGCTGAGGTTCACGACGTAGGCGCCGGCGTAGGAGCCGAGGCGGTTGTGAAGCTTGCTGAGCGTCGAGCGCAGCCCGGCACGGTCCACGGCACCGGCAACCGGTGCGAAGAGGACGAGGCCGAGCAGGACGGCGACGAGCGCGAGCGGAGCGACGACGGGACGGCAGCGCACGAAGGGCGAGGGTAGCTGGCCGATCGGGCGGCTCGTGCCGCTGCGGCCACCGGTACGATCGAGTACCTCATGGGCAAGGTCGTCAAGCTCGAGTCCGCCGCGACGCCGAAGGGGACGACCCGGCGCCGGCGCCCGCGGCGCTCCAAGACGGCGCTCGTGCTCGGTGGCGGCGGCTTCACCGGCGGCGTCTACGAGATCGGCGCGCTGCGCGCGCTGGACCTCCTGAGCGTCAACCGCACGGTCAACCAGTTCGACGTCTACGTCGGCACCTCCGCCGGCTCGTTCGTCGCCGCGCTGGCCGCCAACGGCGTGACGCCCGAGGAGATGATGCGGGTCGTCAACCAGCAGGTGCCGACTCCGTTTCGCGACATCGACCTCGGCCAGCTGCTGAGGCCGAACGTCAAGGAGTACATCAAGAAGGGCGTCGCGCTCCCGTGGAAGGCCGTGAGCGTGATGCGCGAGCTCGCGCCGCAGCTCGGCCAGGTCTCGGTCATGGACTTCGCGCTCGGGCTCGCCGAGGGGCTGCCGTCGGGCGTCTACTCCGGCAGCGGGCTGGAGTCCTACATGCGCACCGTGCTGTCCGACCCCGACCGGACCGACGACTTCCGGCTCCTGGACCCCGAGCTCTACCTCGCGGCGACCGACCTCGACACGTGCGAGCGCATCGTCTTCGGCGCCAACGACTGGGACGACGTCCCGATCTCCACCGCCGTGCGCGCGTCGACCGCGCTGCCGATGGTCTACAAGCCCGTGCGCGTCCGCGACCGCGAGCTGATCGACGGCGGCATCGTGTCGACCACCAACCTCGACATCGCGGTCGAGGCCGGCGCCAAGTTCATCGTGGTGGTCAACCCGCTCGTCCCCTACGTCAACGAGTTCACCGAGCGCGTCAGCGGCCTGTTCGGCTCGCGGCCCCGCCACGTGAGCGACATGGGGCTGCCGCAGATCGGCTACCAGGCGTTCAAGTTGATGGCCTACCAGCGGCTGCACGAGATGGCCAAGCAGTGGGAGGACCGCTACCCGGGCGTCGACATCGTGCTCATCGAGCCCGAGCCCAACGACGAGCTGATGTTCCAGACGTCGATCATGAACTTCACCAAGCGCGTCGACATCGCCCGCCACGGCTTCCAGTCGGTGACGCTGAAGCTCGCGTCCGACTACGACAACTTCCGCACGATCTGCGAGCGCCACGGGATCGAGATCTCGGCGACGCGCGTGCGCAAGGTCGTCAAGCACTTCGCGGCCGAGCAGGAGAAGACGCGCGCCTGGCGCAAGATCCTGGAGCAGACAACGGGGACCCTGCTGCGGCAGTCGGACTCCGGGGCCTAGCAGCGCAACTTCGCCGGTTCTCCGGTTTTCTAGCGGACGCCCATGCGTACGCACCTCTCCCTGATCTCCACTGCCGCCGCCGCGCTGCTCGTCTGCGGCCTCGTCACGGCGTCCGTCGCGTTCGCCGCCGACGCGCCGCTGGCCTCCACCGGCGCGGCCAAGGACGTCGGCCAGACGCAGGCGACGCTCGTCGCGTCCGTGACGCCGCGCGGCACCGCCACGTCGGTGCGCTTCGACCTCGGCACGAGCACGTCCTACGGGCTGCAGTCGCCGAGCAAGGACGTCGGCAACGGCACCGACGCGGTGAGCGTCGAGATCCCGGTCCAGTCGCTGTCGGCGAACACGACCTACCACTTCCGGGTCGTGGCGACGAGCGACGGCGGGACCGTGCAGGGCGGCGACGCGACGTTCAAGACCGCCGCGGTGCCGACGGCGCCATCGCGGCCGGGCGCGTCCACCGGCGGCGTGCGCGACGTCGGGCTCAACGCCGCGACGCTCACCGGGGCGGTCGACCCCAACGGCGCGAGCACGTCCTACAAGTTCGAGTACGGGCTGACCACGTCCTACGGGGCGAGCAGCGCGACGCAGGGCGCCGGCTCCGGCTCGCGCGCGACCAACGTGGCCGCCCGCATCGGCGGCCTGACCGCGGGCAAGCGCTATCACTACCGGCTCGTGGCCACCAACTCGGTCGGCACGAGCCGCGGCGGCGACCGCTCCTTCGTGGTCGCCTCGACCGCGACGAGCGCGACGCTGGCCGCCGACAAGGACCCGGTGACCTACGGCGGGACCGTGAAGCTCAGCGGCAAGCTCGGCGGCTCCAAGGTCAGCGGCGTGCGCGTGCGGCTCCAGACGACGACGTTCCCGTTCAGCGCGCCGTTCGCCGACACCGGCAACCCGCTGGTCAGCAGCAGCAAGGGCGAGTACGCCTTCACGCTGCCGCCGGTCGTCAAGACGCTGCGGGCCCTGGTCGTCGTCGACGGCATCCCGTCGTTCTTCTCCAAGCCGGTGACGATCCGCAGCGCGGCCCGCGCGGGCATCACCTCCGTGACGCGTCGCGCCGACGGCCGCGTGACCGTTCGCGGCCGCGTGATCCCGGCGACGGCCAACGGCATCGCCGCCCTCCAGCGCCAGTCGGGCAAGGGCGCCTGGCTGCCGCTCAAGCGCGCGCACGTCGGCACCGACGGCCGCTACTCCGTCACGCTTCGCGCCCGCAAGGCGTCGATGCTGGTCCGGACCATCGGCCTGCCCCACGACGGCGGCGCCCACGTGTCCGGCACCTCGCGCACCGTGAAGATCGCCGCGCGGCGGCGCTAACGCGGGCTACAGCGGCAGCTTGCCGCGGCCCCGGCGGCCGCCTTCGGCGCTGCGGTTGACGGCCTTCTGGCTCGTGCGGAAGGGCTTGGAGAACCACTTGCCGAGCTTGCCGGGAGCCTTGGAGCCGCCGCGGGCGCCGGCGCCGAAGGCGGCCGAGGCGCCGCGCTGCGGGTGGCGCGAGAGGCGGGGCGCGATGAACGCCAGGATCGCGAGGACGATACAGAGGGCGATGACGCCGGCGATGATGATGGCTTCGGGCTACCCGGAAGCGGCGTCCAACGAGCGCAGGAGGCGCGCGACGTCCTCCGGGCGATGCGGGACGGTCACCCGGACGCGGTCCGGCGCGCCGACGCCGTTGCCGGTCTGGACGACGATCCCGGCGCGGTCGAGCCCCGTCGCCAGGTCGCTCGCGCCGTGCGGGCCCGGTGCGGGCACCCACAGGACGTTGGCCTGCGACGCCGGCACCTCCAGGCCGCGCTCGCGCAGCGCGTCGGTCAGCTCAGCGCGGTGCTCGGCGATGCGCGCGCGGCGGCGGTCGACGACGCCGGCCTGCGTCCGGACCGCCTCCAGCGCGCCGGCCTGCGCCAGCTCGTTGACGCCCAGCTCCGGCGCCAGCTGCTCGAGCAGCGGCTCGGATCCCGGCCCGCCGATCGCGTAGCCGCAGCGCAGCCCGGCCAGGCCCCACGCCTTCGAGAACGTGCGGAAGACCAGCAGCCGCGGGAAGTCCTCCAACAACTGCAGGGTCGCGTCCAGCGGCTCGGCGTCGACGAAGTCGCGCAGCGCCTCGTCGAGCAGGACGACGACGCGCTCGGGCAAGGCCTGCAACAACCGCGTCAGCTCGGCGAGGCTCAGGAGCTCGCCGGTCGGGTCGTTGGGATTGCAGAGCGCGATCAGCCGCGTGCGGTCGTTGACCGCCTCCAGGACGCCGTCCACGCTGAAGCCGGAGACCGGCACCGCGTGCCCGCGCGCGTGGCGCGCGACCACCGGGAACAGGGGATAGGACGGCCACGGCGTGACCAGCTCGTCGTCGGGCTCCAGCAACGCGCCGGCGGCCTCGGAGATCAGCTGGGCGACGCCGTCGCCGACGACCAGCCGGCCCTCGGCCACGTCGTGGCGGTGCGCCAACTCGGACCGCAGCTCCCCGGACGCGCGGTCGAGGTAGCGGTGCAGCCCGCGCCGCGCCGCGAAGGTGATGGCGTTGACGATCGCCGGCGGCGGGTACTCGGGCCAGGTGGTGCGGGAGAGGTCCAGCGGCTCCAGCCGCGCCAGCTGCTTCGCGCGCCGCTCGGCGGCGGCCGCGCGCAGGTCCGCGTTGACCTCCTCCTCGGACAGCCCCTCGAACTGCTTGTAGTAGCCGCCGAGGAGCCCCTTGCGCTGCCGCGCCATCCGCGGCGCCCTCAGCCGCCCTGGCCCGAGAAGCTGGAAGAGCCGGGGCCGTTGATCACGATGAACCAGAAGGCGAACGCCGCCGCGCAGATGCACGCGGTCACGGCGAAGACCCGGCCCATCGCGCCCTGGCGCTGGTCGATCCCGGCGGCGCGGCGCATGAGGATCCACAGGTGGTCGATGCGCTTGAGCACCATCAGCCCGCCCATCAGCACCACGATCATCGCGACGAAGGCGACGAGGATCGCCAGGCCGACGTTGTCGGTCCAGTACTGCACGCGCGACGCGAGCCACAGCGCGCCGGCCGGGATCGGGCCCCAGAACAGCAGCGAGACCAGGATCTCGAGGGCCAGCAGCCCGTTGGCGCCGAAGCGATCCATGCGCTGGCGCGCGGCCGTTCCCCGCTCCGGCAGGGCCCGGTACTTGGTCGGCGCCGTCCCGGGGCGGCGTCCGACGAACAGCCCGCCGTTGTCGGTGGGATCCGTGCGCACCTCCACAGCGTACGGCTTTGTTCCTACGACGTGGCCGATCGACCCGGCTCGCCGCGCGCGACCTCCTGCCAGGTCCGGCCCGAGCGCACCGACCGCGGCTCGTCCGCGACGACGTCGGAGCCCGGCAGCGCGGCCTCGTCGCGCATCTTGACGAGCACCCAGCGCCGCGGCCCGGTCTCGGTCAGCGCGAACGCGCCGTGCAGCTTCTCGCCGTCGAGCACGAACGACAGGTGCCCGTCGCGCTCGCTGCGCAGGGCGTAGGTGCCCTCGTCCCAGACGATCACCGCGCCGGTCCCGCGCGTGGAGCCCGCGTGCACGCCCTCGAAGTCCAGGGCGTCGAGCCCGTGGTCGGCGACCGGGACCGCGAGGCGCTTGACGGTCGGATCCAGCGACGGCCCCTTGGGCACCGCCCACGACCGGGCGACGTCGCCGAACTGGAGGCGGAGGTCGAAGTGCAGCGTCGTCGCGTCGTGCAGGCCGACGACGAAGCGGGACGGGGACTGGGACGGCACGGAGCCACATGACACCATGCCGGGCGAGATGAGCCTCACGATCCATGCGGAGATCCACGGCCTCGGCGGGCGCGCGAGCGAGCTGCGCGACCTGCTCGCCGAGCATGCGACGCGGCTGGCCGGCGCCGACGGGTGCCTCGGCGCGACCGCCGCCCAGACGCTCGGCGCCGACGTCGGCGAGTACGTCCTGACCACCCGCTGGTGCGACGAGGCCGCGCTGCGCGCCCACTACGCCACGGCCGACTACACCTACTACGCCGAGCACATCGGCGAGCTGCTCGCGCGACCCAGCGACGTGCGGATCAGCTACGTCGAGCGCGAGGTCCGCGCGACCGCGGACCTCTCGCAGGACCCGACGCGCCAGGGCTAGGCGGCGCGGCCGGCGGAGCTCAGTACAGCTCGTCGAAGAGCGACGCGTACTTGTCGTTGACCACGTTGCGCTTGACCTTCAGCGTCGGCGTCAGCTCGCCGGTCTCCTGGCTCAGGTCGTGGTCGAGGATCGCGAACTTCTTGACCTGCTCGACCTGCGCGTACTTCGCGTTGGCGGCATCGAGGATCTCCTGGAGCAGCGCCCGGACCTGCTCGTTCTCGGCCAGCGCCGCGATCGAGCGGTCCTCGATCCCCTGGGCCTCCGCCCACGGGACGATCTCCTCCTCGTCCAAGGTGATCAACATCACCGGGTAGGGCCGGCGGTCGCCGTGCATCACGGCCTGCGAGACCCAGCGGGTCTGCTTGAGGTCGTTCTCCAGGTTGGCCGGCGTGAGGTTCTTGCCGCCCGCCGTGATGATGATGTCCTTCTTACGGCCTGTGATGTACACGTAGCCGTCGGCGTCGACCGACCCGAGGTCGCCGGTGTGCAGCCAACCCGCGTCGACCGCGCCGAACGACGCGTCGTCGTTCTTGTAGTAGCCGCGGAAGATGTTCGCGCCCTTGATCAGGAGCTCGCCGTCGTCGGCGATCTTGACCTCGACGCCGTCCAGCGGCCGGCCGACGGAGCCGAAGCGATGCGCCTCGGGCCGCGACGAGGTGGCGACCGTGGACGTCTCGGTCATCCCGTAGCCCTCCATCACCGGGATCCCGCAGCCCCAGAAGAACTCCAGGATCTCGTGGGCGATCGGCGCGGCGCCGGTGACGGCCTCGCGGATCTGGCCGCCGAACAGGCCCTTGACGAACGCGGCCTTCGGCGCCAGCTCGGCGAACGACTCGCGCAGCGCGTCCGGCACCGGCTCGCCCCGGACCTCGAGATCCTGGATCTGGCCGCCGACGCTGCGGATCGTGTCCAGCTCGGCCGCGGTCAGCTGCTGCTGAGCCAAGGTGTACAACTTCTCGAAGATGCGCGGCACCGACGGCAGGTAGGTCGGCTTGACCTCCATCAGCTCGCCGACGATCGCCTTCGTGTCGCCGCCGTAGTAGGCGATCGGCACGCCGAGGTCGACCGCGCTGAGCTGGATCAGCAGCGCGAACGCGTGGGCGAGCGGGAGGAAGAGGTAGATGAGGTCGCCGCCGCTGCCGATCGACCCGCGCTCCTCGACCATGTCGAGCACCGAGCGGTAGTTGCCGTGCGTGAGCACGCAGCCCTTCGGCGGCCCGGTCGTCCCCGACGTGTAGATGAAGGTGAACGGGTCGTCGGGCCTGACCGCGGCGGTGCGGTCGGCCAGCGCCTGCGCCTCGTCGCGGTTGCCGCGCCCTCGGACGTCGTCGAGCGAGATGGCGTCGGCGACGTCGCCGGAAGGATCGACGACGATGATCTGGCGCAGCGCCGGCAACCGGTCGCGCACGGCGACGACCTTCGCCACCTGCTCGGCGTCCTCGCACACGACGAAGACCGACTCGGAGTTCCCGGCCACCCACTCGCACTCCTCGGGCGAGTTGGTGGGGTAGATCGGGACCGCGACGCCGCCGGCGGAGGAGATCGCGAACTCCGCGTAGGCCCACTCCGGGCGCGTGTTGCACAGGATCGCGACGCGCTCGCCGGGCTCCAGGCCCAACGCGACCAGGCCGAGCCCGATCTCCTGCACGATCTCGCCGACCTGGGCGAAGGTGACGTCACGCCACGCGCCGTCGACCTTGTGCTTGATCGCGATCTGGTCGCCGTACCGGGCAGCGGCCGCCGCGCACAGGTCCGCGATGGTCGCCGACCCGGTCCCCTCGGCGGGCGTGGTGCCAGCCTCCATGGTGCTCCTCCTCCTGCGTTGACACCGTGTCAGAGGCGGAGTCTAAGGTCCGCGCGCCGTGCGCGCGAATGGCATATCGGCCCCGCGTCAGGCGGTGGCCTCGGCCTCCTGGCCCAGGACCCCGAACGTGTCCTCGAGCGACGCGAGGAAGAGGGTCTTGTCGATGCGTCCCTGGAAGATCGGGACACCCATCTCCATGCACTTGGCGATTACGTCCCGCCGTTCGAGACCGGACTCGCGAGCCATCTCGGTCGGCGTGAGGTGGATAGCCATCGGCATGCCTCCTATGTGGGGGAGTTGGTGACGGATGCAACGTAGCGCCCTGCGCGGACGGCGACAAGCCCATTCGGCAAACGCACGGTTTCCGGTCCGACACGCGACGGAAAACCGACGTGCAAGAGTCCTGGTGGTGACCTCGGTCCAGCGCCTCGGCATCGACCTCCTCGTCTCCGTCGACCGCGACGGCGAGCGGCCGCTCCGCGCCCAGCTCGAGGATCAGCTGCGCGACGCGATCCGCCGCGGCACGCTGCACGCGGACACGGCCCTGCCGTCCACGCGGGCGCTGGCGGCCGAGCTCGGCGTGTCGCGCGGCGTCGTCGTCGAGGCCTACGCGCAGCTGGTCGCCGAAGGGTTCCTGGTCGCGCGCCCCGGTGCCGCGACGCGCGTGGCGACCGTCGCGATGCACGACCCGGAGCCGCCGAAGGAGGAGGTGCTCGCGCCGCCCGTGCGCTTCGACTTCCGGACGCTCGCCGCCGACCTGTCGGCGTTCCCGCGGCGCGCGTGGCTGGCGGCGCTGCGCGACACGCTGCGCGAGATCCCGGACGCGTCGCTGAACTACGGCGACCGCGTCGGCGCGGCGCCGCTGCGCGCGACGCTCGCGTCCTACCTCGGTCGCGCCCGCGGCGTGGCGGCCGAGCCGGCGGAGATCGTGGTCGTCACGGGGATCACGCAGGCGATCGCGCTGCTGGCGCGGACGCTGCGGCGCGCGGGCGTCGAGCGCGTCGCGGTCGAGGACCCGGGCTTCGCGCCGCACCGGATGATCCTCGCGCGCGAGGGGCTGCGGGTCGTGCCGATCCCGATCGACGACGGCGGCCTGGTCGTCGACGCGCTGGACGGCGCCGGCGTCGGCGCGGTCCTGACGACGCCGACGCACCAGTACCCGCGCGGGATGGCGCTGGCGCCGGAGCGGCGGGCCGCGCTGGTCGAGTGGGCCGCGGCGCGCGGCGGCTGGATCATCGAGGACGACTACGACGGCGAGTACCGCTTCGACCGCGACCCCGTGGGCGCGCTGCAGGCGCTCGCGCCCGCGCGGGTCACGTACCTGGGCTCGTCGTCCAAGACGCTGGCGCCGGCGCTGCGGCTCGGGTGGATGGTGGTCGCACCGGAGCTCCTCGAGGGCGTCTCGGAGGCCAAGGCGCTGGCGGACGCCGGGAGCCCACAGCTCGACCAGCTCGCGCTGGCCCGGTTCATCGCGCACGGCGAGCTCGACCGCCACCTGCGGCGCATGCGCGGGGTCTACCGGCGCCGGCGCGACGCGTTGATGGTGGCCTTGGACGAGCACGTGCCGGCGGTCGAGATCGAGGGGATCTCCGCGGGGCTGCACGTGTCCGGGCGGCTGCCCGACGGGGTCGCGCTCGGCCCGTTCCTGGCGCGCGCCTGGGCCGGCGGGATCGGCGTCTTCGGCTACGAGCACGGCGGCGTCTCGCGCGTCCTGCTCGGCTACGCGAACCTGCCCGAGCCGTCGATCGACCCGGCCGTCCGGGCGCTGGCTCAGATCGGGTTCGGCACGTCCACGTAGACGTGCCGGACGCCGAACTCGCGCGCCAGGAGGTCGCCGAGGCGGCGGACGCCGAAGGTCTCGGTCGCGTGGTGGCCGGCGGCGAGGAAGTGGATGCCGGCGTCGGTGGCGATCGAGTTCGCGCGCTCGGCGGGCTCGCCGGTGAGGAACGCGTCGAGGCCGTCGTCGATCGCGGTCAGGACGGCGTCGCTGGCCGCCCCGGTGACGATGCCGAGCGTCCGGATCTCGCGCGGGCCGGCCGGGATGACCAGCGGCTCGCGGCCGTCGACCGCGTCGCGGACGCGCGCGGTGAGCTCGTCGATGGCGATCGGCTCCGGGAAGGTGATCGCCACGCCGAGGTCCGCGAAGCGGCGTGCGTCGGTCCCGCCGCCGATCCGCTCGGCCAGCAGCGCGTTGTTGCCGTGCTCGCGGTGCGCGTCGAGCGGCAGGTGGTAGGCGGCGAGGGCGACGTCGTTGACCAGCAGCGGCTTGAGCCGCCGGTGCAGCAGCGGCGTGATCGCCTGAGGATCGCCGCGCCAATAAAGGCCGTGGTGGACCACGACGAGGTCCGCGCCCTCCGCCACGGCCGCGTCGATCAGCTGCCCGTTCGCGGAGACGCCGGTGACGACTGTCTGAACTTCGGCAGGTCCGGGTACCTGGAGGCCGTTGGGGCCGTAGTCATGGAACTCGTCGACCGCAAGCAGCCGGTCCAGGTGGGCGATGAGGTCGGTGATTGCTGGCATGTGGGTATGGGAAACGCTACAGTTCCCTCAATCGCGGCCACTGGGGAGTCGCCGCCGAGGGGCAGACAGGGACTGGGATCTTGGCAACGCTCGCCGCTCCGGGCGTCTCCGCCACCGCGCGGAGCCGACCTGACGTCACGGATCATGATCTGGTGCAGGCCGTTCGCGCCGGGGACGATCACGCCTTCGAGCGCCTGTATCACCGCTATCACCGGCGGATCAGCGCCTACATCTTCGGCATGGTCCACGACCACGGACGGGCGGAGGACCTCACGCAGGAGGTCTTCGTCAGCGCGCTGCGCCGCATGCGGCAGACCGACCGCGAGATCGCGTTCAAGCCGTGGGTCTACGAGATCGCCAAGAACGCGTGCATCGACGCGTTCCGCCGCGCGAAGCGGACCGAGGAGGTGTCGATCGACGCCGACGACGGTCACGGGCTCGCCCCGGCCGACCACGGCAAGCTGCACGCGACCGCGCCCACGCCCGAGGCCGCGGTCGAGGGCAAGCAGAACCTCGCGAACCTGACGGGCGCGTTCGGCGGTCTGTCCGACGCGCACCACCAGATCCTCGTGATGCGCGAGCTGGAAGGCCTGTCCTACCGCGAGATCGGCGAGCAGCTCGGCATGTCGCGGCCGTCGGTCGAGTCCACGCTGTTCCGCGCGCGCCGCCGGCTGACCGAGGAGTACGAAGAGCTGAAGACCGGCGAGCGCTGCCTGCGGATCCAGGAGGTCATCGGGCGCGGCGTCGAGGCCGGCGGGCGCCTGGGGATGCGCGACCAGCGCCGCCTCTCCTCGCACGTGTCGCACTGCCATCCGTGCCGCCGGCACGCGGTCATGGCCGGGCTGGACGCGGGCGCGCTGGCGCGGCGTCCGGTGCGCGCGAAGCTCGGCGCGCTGCTGCCGATCCCGGCGTTCATCAAGCGCCGCTGGTTCGGTGGGGGCGGCACGTCGGACGCGGCGCAGCACGCGCCGGCTCTTGCGAAGGCGTCGCTGGCCGCCGCCCAGTACGGCGAGCCGACGATGGCCGGGTGGATGAAGGCGACGGCGGTCGCGACGGCGGTGGCGGTCGCGGGCGTCGGCGCGGGCGCGGCCAAGCACGTGAGCGATGGCGGCGGCGCGCAGCACCGGGCGGCGCCGGTGGTCGAGCGCGCCGCGAGCGGCGGCTCGCCCGCGGCCGCGACGGGTGCCGCGGGCGGCGGCGCACGGCGCACGGTGGTGGCGCGGGCGGCCGGCGGTGGCGCCGGGTCCTCGTCGCACACGAGCTCGGCGGGCAGCGCGGGCCGGAGCGCCGCGGGCGCGGCCGGTGGGCAGCACGCCAGCGGCACCGGGACCTTCAGCGGTGGCGGCGCCGGGACGCCGTCGAGCGGCGGCGGTGGGACGTCCGGGTCGAGCGGCTCGGGGAGCTCCTCCGGCGGCGGTGGCGGCGGCGAGAGCGCGTCGTCGGCGTCCAAGCCGGGTGGCGGCGGTGGGTCGTCGTCGAGCGCCAAGAAGCCGGCCAGCGGCGCGACCGATCCGCTGACCAGCGCGGTCGACCAGACCGCGGCCGCGGCGACCGGCGCGGCCGGCGCGGCCACCGGTGGCGGCGGGGCGGCGGCGCCGCAGCCGCTGATCCAGCCGAGCCTCGCGCCGCTCACGCAGCCGGCGAGCACGCCGCCGCCGCAGACGGCGGGGCAGGTCGTGTCCGGCGCGACCGACGTGCTCGGCGGAACCGTCGGCGGGCAGGCCGGCGAAGCGGTCAAGCAGACGGGCGCCGCGGTGGGCGATACGGTCGACAAGGTGACGACCGGCCTGACCGACGCGGCGACCGGCCTCCTCGGCGGAGGCAAGTGAGCGACGAGGATCTCCTCGGGTCCCTGACGGACACCGGGCTTTACTCGATCGGCGCCTTCTTCGCCGACCAGCACCCGGAGCTGTGCGACGACGTGATCGCCGAGGCGCAGGCGATCGAGGACGAGGGGCTCGCGCGCTGGTCCGAGCGCGAGGGTGCGGCGCTCGACGCGGCGCTCCAGACGCTGGTCACCGGCCTGGCCGTTCGGTACTACAAGGCCGTCGCGGGCACGTCCGAGTAGACTGGCTCGGTACCTCGGGGCGTGGCGCAGCCTGGTAGCGCGCGCCGTTCGGGTCGGCGAGGTCCCCGGTTCGAATCCGGGCGCCCCGATACGCAGCACCAGAAGGGCCGCTCGACCCGAGGCGGCCCTTCGTCGTTCTCAGGCCGCGGTCGCCGGCGCGTGCGCCGTGGCGGGCAGGGCGCAGACCTGGCCGGTGCTGAAGCCGCCGGGCTCGAGCGCGAGGGCGGAGTTGGTGCGGGCGCGGACGTTCTCCCACGCGATCGCGTAGGTGAGCTCGAAGACGCCGGCGTCGCCGAAGCGGGCGCGGAGGGCGGCGACGGTCGCGTCGTCGACCTCGGGCGGGGTGAGGGTCATGCTCCGCGCGTAGCCGATCACCAGGAGCTCGTCGGCGTCGAACAGCCCGGACGGCTCCGGGTCGTGGAGCGCGAGGAGCTGGGCGTCGGTCAGGCCGGACTCGCGGGCGAGCGCCGAGCCGATGTCGATGCAGAACTCGCACTCCACGACGGTCGCGGCCTTCAGCTCGGCGAGCTTGTGGAGCTTTTCGGGCACGTGCCGCGACTTCGTCACCGCTTGGTCATACAGCGCGAACCAGCGCAGCAGGCGCGGGTTCTGGGCGTAGATCGCGGCGGAGTCGGCCGCCTCGGGCCCGAGCTTGCGCCGGCTGGCCCAGACGGCGAGGCGCGCCTGGAGCCCGGTCGCCTTCGGAATGCGTGCACCGGTCATGACCGCAGCGTATTCCTGAGCAAGGGCGCCGGACAGGACCACTTCGCGGCCGGCGCGCCGGACCGCTGCGGACGGGTCGATCGCCGATCGCCGTGCTTACCGTGGAGGCCATGACCCCTTCGTACGAGACCGTGGAGGTCGACAGCGGCCACCTCATCGGCGTCGACGCGCCCGGGCCGTGGCTCGCGACGATCGACGCGCTGCTGGAGCGGGTGCCGGCATGACGCGCACGCAGCTCGGCGTCGTCCTGCCGTCCGAGGACCCCGGCGACGACCCGCGTGCGATCGCGCGGCTCGCCCAGCACGTCGAGGCCGCCGGCTTCGACGCGGTCTTCCTGCCCGACCATCCCCTGCCGCCCGGCCCGTTCGGCGCGAGCGGCGGCGGTCGGTACGGCGGCGTCTTCGAGGCGCTCACCCTCCTCGCGCACATCGCCGCGGTGACCGGGCGCGTGACGCTCGGGACCTCGGTCCTGATCGCGCCGCTGCGCGAGCCGATCCTCTTCGCCAAGCAGGTCGCGACGCTCGAGCGGCTGGCGCCCGGTCGCGTCCTGCTCGGCGTCGGGGCCGGCTGGCAGGCCGACGAGTTCGCGGCGCTGGGCGTCCCGTTCGCCGAGCGCGGCCGCCGGACCGACGCGGCGCTCGCGCTGATCGAGCGGCTCCACGCGACGGGGGAGACCGGCACGGGGCCCGGCGTCTTCGCGCCGCGCCCGACCGCGCGCGTCCCGATCCTCGTCGGCGGCGGCTCGGAGCCGGCGCTGCGCCGAGCGGCCCGTTTCGGGGACGTGTGGCAGGGCATCGGCCAGGATGTCGAAGCGTTCGCGGCGCAGCGCGAGCGCCTCGCCGAGCTGGCCGGCGACCGCGCGGTCTCGCCGGGCGTCGTCGTGTACGCGCAGGACGACGCGTCGCCCGAGGCCCTCGCCGAGCGCGCGCGCCGCTTCGCCGCCGCCGGGGCGGAGCACGTCGCCGTCCAGCTCGGCCCACTCAGCGGCGCGGCCGACCGCGCCACGCGGTTCATGGCGAGCTGGGCCTAGGACGACGGCGGGGGCCGCGCACGCGGCGCGACCCCCGCCGGCTCTCCTGTGTGGGGAGGGTTGGGAGTCGGGGTAATGACGACGCCCTCCAACACGATAAACCCTCGCGTTCCCTTTGCCAAGGGGGACGTCCGCGTACCGGTACGCGGACGTGCGTCAGGAGCGGTGGTACCAGGGCGCGTCGGCGGCGGCCTTGGCGAGCGCCGCGGCCCCGTCGTCGAGGATCGGCGCGCCGTGGGTCGTGAGGACGTGGCGCGGTCGCAGCCCGACGAGCGGCTCGAGCGTCGGCGCGAAGCGCTCGCGGTAGAAGGCCGCGCGCTGGTCGGTGACCGGCTCCTGGCACCACATGCGCAGCGCGCCGTCGGGGGTCGTGACGAGGGCGTCGCCGAACGCGAGGGCCTGGTGGGTGGGGAACCAGATCGGCGACTCGGAGCGGCGCGGGCGGCCGATCGCCAAGGCGGTCGCGCCGGCGGGGCCGGGCGCGTCGGCCGTCAGCGCGCGGAAGCCGGAAGGGTCGGTCAGCCGCCGGCGGACGTTCTCCGGGCCGCGGATCGGCGCGCGGTCGTAGCGCTCGCTCAGCGCCTCGGCGGAGCGGGCGTGGTAGCCGATCGTGATGAGGATGTCGATGGTGTCGGCCTCGGTCGCCAGCGCGTCGAGGAGGTCGGGCGCGTCGTCGGGCACCAGCGGGTCGAGGAGCAGCAGCCCGCGGTCGTCGGTCTGCAGCGCGAACGAGGCAACCTCGGCGCCGAACGCGCTGTTGGGGTGCCAGTCCGGGTGGCGCGCGGTCCAGCGGTGCAGGCCCGGGCGGAGCTCGTCCATCGCGGCGCTACGCCCCGATCCGCACGGCGCGTCCGGTCACGCGGACGCCGGTGGCGCGGCCGGGGTCGAGGTCGACGTGCAGCAGGCTGGGACGGCCCATGTCGTGGCCCTGGTGGATCGTCACGCGCGCGGGCGGGGTGACGATGTCGAGGTCGCGGAGGTAGGCGCCGAACGCGGCGGCGGCCGCGCCGGTCGCGGGGTCCTCGACGACGCCGCCGACCGGGAACGGGTTGCGCGCGTGGAAGGTGGTGGGGTCGGTCGCGTCGCGGTGGACGAGGTCGACGGTCGTGAGGTCGCGCGCCGACATGTAGCCCTTGAGCTTCTCGAAGGCGTAGTCGAGCGCGGCGAGGCGGTCGCGCGTGCGGGCGGCGAGGATCAGGTGGCGGGCGCCGGCGTAGGCGACGCGGGGCGGGAGGTCGGGGTCGAGGTCCTCGTGGATCCACCCGAGCGCGCCGAGCGCCGCGTCGAGGTCGGTCGCGTGCTCGACGTGCGGCGCGACGCTCGTCAGCGTGGCGGTGAGGTTGCCGTCGTCGTCGGCCTGGGTCGCGACCGCGACGGGCCCGGCCTGGGTGGCGAGGGTGACCTCGCCCGGGCCGTCGCGCTCGGCGAGCGCGACGGCGGTCGCGATCGTCGCGTGGCCGCAGAACGGCACCTCGGCCGCGGGGCTGAAGTAGCGGACCGTGTGGGCGCGGGGGTCGGTGATGAAGGCGGTCTCGGAGTAGCCGACGTCGGCGGCGATGGCCTGCATCTGCGCGTCGGTGAGGGCGGAGGCGTCGAGGACGACGCCGGCGGGGTTGCCGCCCTCGGGCGTGTCGGTGAAGGCGGCGAGGCGCAGGACGTCGGGCATGGTGGCCCCGGAGCCTACGTCAGCGGCTGCGGCGCGCCAACGCGGCGCCGGCGAGGCACAGGACGCCGCCGGCGAGCGCGAGCCCGGGCGGCGTCTCGCCGAAGTAGGCCCAGCCGAAGAGCGTGGCGAGCGGCGGCACGAGGTAGGTCGTCGCGCCCATCCGGCCCGCGGTCGTGTGCGACAGCGCGTAGGCCCACGTGGTGAACGCGATCGCGGTGGGGAAGAGGCCGAGGTACGCGCTCCAGACCAGGGCGGTGGTGCCGGCGTCCTGGGCTTCGGAGGCGAGCTGTGGCGCGAAGGGCAGGCAGCAGACCATGCCCGTCGCACAGGCGAGGGTGGTGATCGTGAGCGGGCTCGTGGTGGCCAGCAGCGGCTTCTGGGCGACGACCGCGATCGCGTAGGTCAGCGCCGCGACGAGGCAGAGGACCGCGCCCCAGCTCGGCGTCAGGCCGTCCGAGGTCGCCGCGCCGATGAGGATCGCGCCGGCGAACGCGACCGCGCACCCGGCGACGAGCGTCGGCGGGAAGCCCTCCTTGAGGACCGTGCCGGCGAGCACGGCGATGAGCACGGGGCCGACGTTGACGAGCATCGCCGCGGTCCCGGCGTCGACGTGGCGCTCGGCCTCGTTGAGGGCGAGGTTGTAGATCCCGAACCACAGGACGCCGACGGCGAGCAGGCGGGGGACGTCCGCGCGCGGCGGCAGCCGCTCGCGCCGGACGATCGCCAGCGTCGCGAGCGCGGCGGTCCCGACCAGGAGCCGGGCCAGCGTGAGCGACCCGGCGCTGAGATCCTTGCCGGCGGCCCGGATGCCGACGAACGCCGACGCCCAGAGGACGACGGTCGTGAGCGCGGCGCCAAGGACGAGCGCCTGCGTGGGCGGGGCGGGAGCGGGGGCGGTCGTGGCCATCGGAGAGGAAGACGCTACGGGCGGGACGGTTCGGACACGGCCGAAGCGTGGGGCGTCCTCGTGTTCAACGTCGCGCGCCGGCGTCGCGTGAGGTCGGCTTCGTCACGAACCTGCGCAGGGTCCGTCGAGCATCTGCGCGGATCCGGGTCGACCGCCGCGTCGTCCCCTACCGTCGTGAGCACGCATGAGCACCGCCATCGACACCCGCGCCGAACAGCACCTCCACGCGCTCGCCGGACCTGACGCCGCGTTCCGCGAGCATCAGCTCGACGCCGTGCGCGACCTCGTCGAGGATCGCGCGCGCGTCCTCTGCGTCCAGCGCACCGGCTGGGGGAAGTCCGCGGTCTACTTCGTGGCGACCGCGCTGCTGCGGGAGGCCGGCGCGGGCCCGACGCTCATCGTCTCGCCGCTGCTCGCGCTGATGCGCAACCAGATCGACGCCGCGCGCAAGCTCGACCTGCGCGCCCACACCATCAACTCGACCAACCGCGATGCGTGGACCGAGGTCGCCGATCTCCTGGAACGCGACGCCGTCGACCTCCTGCTCATCAGCCCCGAGCGCCTCAACAACCCGCAGTTCCGCGACACCATGCTCCCGGTGTTCGCCCAGCGCGTCGGCCTGCTCGTCGTCGACGAGGCGCACTGCATCTCCGATTGGGGCCACGACTTCCGGCCCGATTACCGCCGCATCGGCGACATGCTCGAGCGCCTGCCCGACGGCGTCGGCGTGCTCTGTACCACCGCGACCGCGAACGACCGCGTCGTCGCCGACGTCTCCGAGCAGCTGGCCGCCGGCCGCGACGCCGGCGAGCTGCGCACCTACCGCGGCGCGCTCGGCCGCTCCAGCCTGCGCTTCGAGGTCGTCGACCTTCCGTCGCAGGCCGACCGCCTCGCGTGGCTCGCCCAGCACCTGCCCGAGCTGCCGGGCTCGGGCATCGTCTACACCCTGACCAAGCGCGACGCGGAGCTGGTCGCGACGTTCCTGACCGGCCGCGGGATCGCGGCCGAGGCCTACAGCGGCGAGATCGACACCGACCGGCGCATCGGCGTCGAGGACCGGCTGCTGCGCAACGAGCTCAAGGCCGTCGTCGCGACGAGCGCTCTGGGCATGGGCTACGACAAGCCCGACCTCGGCTTCGTCGTCCATTACCAGGCGCCCGGCTCGGTCATCTCCTACTACCAGCAGGTGGGCCGCGCCGGCCGCGGCATCGACCGCGCCGAGGTCGTGCTGCTGCGCGGCGCCGAGGACAAGCGCATCCAGGACTTCTTCATCGAGCAGGCCTTCCCGCGCCGCGAGATCGTGGATCGCGTGCTCGAGCACCTCGACGCGGTCGGCGGCGACGGCGCCGGCACGCAGGAGCTGATGGCCCAGGTCAACCTCGGCAAGACGCGGATCGAGGGCTTGTTGAAGGTGTTGGACGTCGAGGGCGCGGTCGCGCGCGACGGCTCGCGCTGGCTCGCGCGGCCGGGCAACGCCTGGACCTACGACGCCGAGCGCTACGGCCGCATCACCGAGCTGCGCCGCCGCGAGCAGACCGCGATGGCCGCCTTCGGCTCCGACGGCCGCTGCCTCATGCGTGCGCTGCAGGAGGAGCTCGACGATCCGGACCCCCAGGACTGCGGGCGCTGCTCGGTGTGCGCAGGCACGCGCTTCGACGGCCCGCTGGACGACACGGTCGTGCGCGACGCCGCGATCCACCTGCGCTCGCGGCCGGTGCTGATCGAGGTCAAGAAGATGGCGCCCGGCGACGACGGCCGGATGAAGAAGATCCCCGAGGCCGTCCGCGCCGAGGAGGGCCGCGCGCTCGCGCGCCTCGGCGACGGCGGCTGGGACCGGCTCGTCCAGGCCGGCCGCGCCGCCGGCCGCTTCGACGACGAGCTCGTCGCCGCGGCGGCCGAGACGATCCGGACCTGGGGCGCGCCGCTGGGCTGGGTGACGGCGGTGCCGTCGCTGCGCTCGGGCCCCCTGGTGCCGGACTTCGCGGAGCGCCTGGCCGCCGCGCTGCGCCTCCCGTTCGCGCCGGCGCTCGGCCGCGCCGAGGAGCGTCCGCCGCAGCGCGAGATGGCCAACGCCCCGCAGCAGGTCGGCAACGTGCGCGGCGCCTTCGCGGTGACCGGCGGCGTGAGCGCCGACCCGGTCCTGCTCGTCGACGACATCCGCTTCAGCGGCTGGACGCTGGCGATGCTGGCCGGCCAGCTGCGCCAGAAGGGCACCGGGCCCGTCTACCCGTTCGCGCTGGCGACGGCGTTCTAGCGTCCTGAGTCAGAAGCTCGCGGGCCGCTTCCGCGCGCTCGCCGCCGAGCATCACGGCCGCTGCGCCCGAGCTTCTGACTCAGGCCACTCGCTGAGCTTGCGGACGCCCGCGCGGCGGCGGCGATCCGTGCCGTGCCGGCGGGCTTCCGAAGTTCAGCTGCGGCCACGACCCGACAAGGGGGTACCGGAGCCGTGGCCGCAGCGCCGATCGTCAAGGACGCGCGGCGTCCGGTCACTACCGCAACGGTGGGAACCGTTCGACCAGTGTCCGCACGCGGTCCGGGATCCTGGGGAGATCCTGTGAGCCCAGGTGCGTCACGACCTCCAGGCCACGCAGCGCGCCGGAGGTCAGGACCGCGTCGGCCGCCGCGAGCTCGCCGAGCGCGAGCGGACGCTCGACGACGGCGAAGCCGAGCGCGCGCGCCAGGTCCAGCGCCGCCGCGCGCGTGACGCCCGGCAGGACCCGGCCGTCGAGTGGCGGCGTGACGAGCGCGTCGTCGAGGACCGCCAGCACGTTGGACCGCGTCGTCTCCAGCACGCCGCCGTCGAGGTCGACGAGCAGCGCCAACGCGGGCGCGACCGCCGCGTCGAGCGCGTCGATCAGGCGCCGGTCCCGCCACTTGCGGTCCCCGAGCCCGCCGGGCGCGGCGACCGGCGCCAGCCGCAGCGTCCCGTCGCCGGGCTCCGGCAGCGGCGCGACCTGGAGCCCGACGTCGCCGCGGGCGTCCAGCAGGACGCGCACGCGGCATGACGCCGCCTGCTCCAGCGCCGTGTGCCGGACCAGCGCCGCGACCGCGTCCGGAACCTCGACGCCGTAGAGCTCGACCGCCGCCCGGTGCAGCCGCTCCACGTGCTCCTCGACCGCGACGGCGACGCCGTCGAGAACCAGGATCGTCTCGAAGACGCCGCGCGCGGCGTCGGGCCGCGGCACGGGACGCGCCCCGAGCCGGAGCGGGGCGGGGATGGTGGTGGCCGGCGCGCCCGCGGCGCCCACATCGTCCGCCAGCTCCGCGCCGATGGCCATCAACAAGGGGTGCGCCTTGGCGAGGCACTCCGCGGCCTCGGCGTCGGGGTCGGAGTCGGCGACGATGCCGCCGCCGACGTCGAGCCAGGCCCGTCCCTCGGCGCACTCGAAGGTGCGGATCGCAACGGAGAGCTCCAGGCCCGCCGTCGGGCTCGCGAAGCCGATGGCGCCGCAGAACGCCTGGCGCGCGACGCTCTCCAGCGTGCTGATCGTGTCCATCGCCGCCAGCTTCGGCGCGCCCGTCACCGAGCCGGGCGGGAACGCCGCGGCGACCAGCGCGCCGTCGCCGACGCCGACGCGCCGGCGGCCGGTCACCTCGCTCACCAGATGCCAGACGCCGGCGTGGGGCCGGACCTCGGCGAGCGCGGTCACGGCCACGGTCCCCGGCTCGCAGACGCGCCCGAGGTCGTTGCGCATCAGGTCGACGATCATCACGTTCTCGGCGCGGTCCTTCTCCGACGCCGCCAGCTCCGCGCGCAGCGCTTCGGCGGCGTCGTCGTCCTCGGCCGGCCGCGGCCGCGTGCCCTTGATCGGCGCGCTGCGGACGACGTCCCCGTGCCGCGTGAGGAACAGCTCGGGCGAGAGGCTCGCGATCGCGCCGTCCGGTCCCGCCAGCCACGCGGCGCGATCCGGCGCCAGCGCCTCGACGCCCCGCGCGAGCAGGTCGACCGCGTCGCCGTCCAGATCCGCGCGCAGGCGCAGCGCGAGGTTGGCCTGGAACAGGTCGCCCTCGGCGATCCGCTCGCGGCACGCCTGCACGGCACGCGCGTGCCCGGCGACCGACGGCGTCGCGCGCCAGGCGCTGGTGCGCACCGGCCGCGGCCCGCCGACCCCCGCCGCGACGCGTGCCGCGAGCTCGGCCCTGCGCGCCGTCAGCGCGTCGGCGCGCGCCTCGGCCCAGAGCGCCTCGAACCACCACCCGCCGTCGGCGTCGCGCCGCAGCAGGTGGTCGTAGTAGGCGAGCATCGCCACCGGCCGCCGTTCGCCGACCGGCGCCGGCGGCGCCGCGCCAAGCCGCGGCTCCAGCCGCCGGCCGAGCCCGTACCCGAGCCCGCCGAACCACCCGCCGCCGACGAACCCGTCGGGAACGGCACCCGCCACGACCGGCTGCTCGTCGAGCAGCGCGAGGACGTCGTCGCGCTGCGCGTCGGCGATCCGCACCGGCGCGCTGCCGACGATCGCGCTCGCGCCCGCCCACCGCCCGACCAGCGCGAACGGCCGCGCGTCGTCGCGCACCAGCAGCCCCGCGTGGGCCGCGGGCACGTCGCCGTCGAGCGCGAACCGGACGACGCGCACCGGCTCGGCGGCGATGGAGGCGGTCGGGGAGGAGGGCACCACCCGGCATTGTCGCGCGCCGCCGCCCCGAGCCTCCGGAACCCTTTCCCGCCAGGGTCTCGGCGCGGGTAGAGTCGGCCCATGGCGACGGATGCCACGCGAGCGCGTGGGCGGCCGCGGAGCACGGAGGCCGATCGGGCGATCTTCGAGGCGACGCGGAGGCTGCTCGACGCGGCCGGCTACCACGGGCTGACCGTCGAGGGCGTGGCGGTGGAGGCCGGGGTCGCCAAGACCACGATCTACCGCCGCTACGCGAACAAGGCGCTGCTCGTCCTGGACAGCATGACCCAGGCCGCGCACGACGCGCCCGTCGCGCTGCCGGACACCGGCGCGTTCCGCGACGACCTCGTGGCGGTGGCCCACCTCGTCCGCGAGGAGATCGCGCCGAGCTCGCCGTCGTCGGTCGGCACCGCGCTGCTCGGCGAGGCCAGCCGCGATCCGGCCGTCGCCGAGCGGCTGCGCGCGTTCGCCGACTTCCGCTTCGAGCAGGGCAAGCCCGTCTACGACCGCGCCCGCCAGCGGGGCGAGCTGCGCCCCGACGCCGACTGGCGCGTCGTCGCCGAGCTCATCGTCGGCTGGATCTTCCACGCCTCGATCGTCAGCCGACGCCGGCCGGACGACGCGACGCTCGAGCGCACCGTCGACCTGCTCCTCGACGGCCTCGCGCCGCGCTGAGTCTCGCAACCCGCCGGCCGGCAGCAGCGCTCGGCTTCCCTAGACTGCTTCACATGCTCGACCGGCGCGTGGTCATCCGTGCGGCGATCGGCGGCGCGGCGGCGCTGTCGGTCCTGGCGCTCGCCGTCGGCGTCGCCAACGCGATCGTCCTGCTCGGCGGCGGAGGCGCGAAGACCGATCCGCGCGCGCTTCCCCATGCCCAGGCCGCGCTCGTCCTCGGCGCCTACGTCCAGCCGGACGGGCGCCCGTCGGCGATGCTCGAGGACCGCCTGCGCGCCACCGCGGCCCTCTACCACGACGGCCGCGTCGACAAGGTGCTCGCCTCTGGCGACCACGGCCGACCCGACTACGACGAGGTCAACGCGATGCGCGCCGAGCTCGTCCGCCTCGGCGTTCCCGACCGCGTCATCTTCACCGACCACGCCGGGTTCGCGACGCTCGACAGCGTGGTGCGCGCCCGCAAGGTCTTCGACGTCCGCAGCGCGATCGTCGTCACCCAGCCGTTCCACATGGCCCGGGCCCTCTGGCTCGCCCACCGCGCCGGCCTGACCGCCTACGGCCTGGAGGCCGGCAGCGGCAACGGCTACGGGGCCAAGGGCACGCAGGCCGGCGTCCGCGAGGTCCTCGCGCGCACCAAGGCGGTCGCGGACATCGTGACCGGCGCGCAGCCGAAGTTCCTCGGGCCGCAGGTCGACATCGCCGGCAGCGCGCAGGCCAGCCGCGGCTGACCCGAACCCCGGGCGCGCTCGCGCTCCTCGACCGGCTCGGCCGGCGGGCGCCCTCTGGCATGCTCGCCCGCATGCCCCGCGCCCTGCCGCTCGTCGCGCTGCTCGCCGCCGTCGTCCTCGTCGCGTGCGGCGGCAACGAGAGCGGCGCCGGCGCGCAGACCACCGCCACCGTCGCGGCCACCGGCGCGACCGCGGCGACCGGCTCGACCGACACCACCAACAACGCGACGGCCGCCGCCGGCCGCGGCGTCCGGCTCGTCCAGGTCGGCGCCTTCGACCAGCCGCTCTACGTCACCGCGCCGCGCGAGGATCGCCGGCGGATCTTCGTCGTCGGCCAGGCCGGGACGATCAGCGTCGTGCGCGGGGGCGCCAAGCGGCCGACGCCCTTCCTCGACGTCTCCGACAAGGTCACCGCCGGCGGCGAGCAAGGCCTGCTCGGCCTCGCGTTCGCCCCGGACTACCGGACCTCCGGGTTGTTCTACATCTACTACACGGGCAAGGACGGCAAGCAGCACCTCGTCGAGTACCGGCGCAGGACCGACGACACCGCCGACCCCGCCAGTGCGCGTCCGCTGATCGTCTTCGACGACCCCGAGTCCAACCACAACGGCGGCCAGCTGGCCTTCGGCCCGGACGGGTACCTCTACGTCGGCACCGGCGACGGCGGCGGCGGCGACGACCAGCACGGCGCCCGCGGCAACGCCCAGAGCCTCGGCTCGCCGCTCGGCAAGATCCTGCGGATCGACCCGCAGGCCGCCGCCGGCAAGGCCTACGCCATCCCGCCGAGCAACCCCTTCGTGAACCGCGCCGGCGCGCGGCCCGAGATCTACAGCTACGGCCTGCGCAACCCCTGGCGCTTCAGCTTCGACCGCCTGCGCGGCGACCTGGTCATCGGCGACGTCGGCCAGGACGCGGTCGAGGAGATCGACTTCGCGCGCAAGGGCACCGCCCGCGGCGCGAACTACGGCTGGCGCCCGTGGGAGGGCCGGTCACGCAACTTCGACGAGCCGGCGCCCGGCGCGAAGTTCCCCGTGATCACCAAGAGCCACCGCGACGGCTGGTGCTCGATCACCGGCGGCTACGTCGTGCGCGACCGCGCGGTCCCGGGCCTCTACGGCCGCTACGTCTACGGCGACTACTGCAAGGGCGAGCTGCGCAGCGCGCGCCTGTCCGGCGGCCGCGCGAGCGACGACCGCAAGATCGCGGGGCTGAAGACGATCTCCGGGCTGGACTCGTTCGGCGAGGACGCCGCCGGCCGTGTCTACGTCGTCTCCCAGCAGGGCTCGGTCTACCGGTTCGCCGCGCGCTGACCGCGGCGGGCGCGGGCCCGCGCCCGCCAGGGCGGCTCGGCGACGTCCACCACGGCCTCCGGCGGCGCCAGGCGCAACGCGTCGAACGCGGCCTCCAGGTCGCGCGCCAGGTCGACGACGTCCGGCACGACCTCCGCGTCCGCTGCGAGCCCGACGTGCAGCCGCCCGTCGTAGGAGACCGCGCCGACCGTGAGCGCGTGGCCGTGCAGCAGCGGGACCATCGGGTGGATGGCGCGCAGCGGGCGGCCGAGGAGCGCGAGCGTCGCCGGCGGGCCCGGCACGTTGGACACCACCAGCGTGAACGGGACGGCGCGCAGGGCCGCGCGGGCGACCGCGCGGCGGCCCGGCCCGGGCAGCGCGTCGGCGGCGCGGCCGAGCGCCTCCAGCGCGCCGGCGTCGCCGCCGGCCTTGCCCGCCACCGTCCGCGCGTGGACGAGCGTCAGGACACGGTCGGGCGCCGGCTCGCCGACGGGCAGCTCGACGGCCAGGAACGAGATCCGGTTGCCGACCGCCTCGCCGCCCGCCTCGCCGCGCACGTTGACCGGGACGAGCGCCCGGACCGTCTCGCGCGCGTCGCCGCGCCGGCGCAGCGCGGCCCGCAGCGCGATGCTCGTCGCGGCCAGCAGGACGTCGTTGACCGTCGCCTCGCGGCGTGCGCCGGCGGCGCGGACGGCGTCCAAAGGCACGCCGGCGTAGGCGACGAGGCGCCGCGCGGTGGCGGAGCGCTCGAGGCTCGTCGGCGGCTGGCGGTGGGTGAGCGCGTCGACCGCGCGGGCGGCGGTCCGCAGCACCTCGGTGGCGCGGGCGGCGGAGTCGGGACGGGGGACGCCCGGTTCGGTGCCCCACAGCGCGCCCGCTGCGTCCCGGACCGCGCCCGCCGCGGCGCGCGCCCGCGTCTCGGCCGTCGCCCACAGCGCGGCGCCCGCCGCCGGCGCGGCCTCCGGCGCCCAGGCCCGGCCGTCGCGACCGTAGGCGGCCTCCGGCCCGAAGAGCAGTTGCGCCACCTCGATCGCGGCGACCCCGTCGACCAGCGCGTGGTGCGCCTGGCCGACGATCGCGAACCCGCCGTCCAGCCCGTCGACCAGGTACATCCGCCACAGCGGCCGGTTCAGCGGAAGCGGCCGCGACAGCAGCACGCCCGCGACCTCGCGCAGCTGCTCGGCGCCGCCCGGCGCCGGGGCCGTGACCCCGAAGGCGTGATGGGCGACGTCGAAGCGGACGTCGTCGACCCACGTGCCGTGCGCCAGCCGCCGCCGGAACCGCGGCACGGCGCCCAGGCGCGCGTCGAGGTGCCGGCGCAGCGCCGCGATCGACGGGGCGCGCCCGCCGAACCGCAGCGTCCAGCCGACGTGCAGCGGCGCCTGCGGCGTCTCGAGGTCCAGGAACGCGAGGTCCAGGGCGGTGGGGCGATCCACTGGAGCCCATCCTCTCGCACAAACGTCCAGGCTGGGCCAAGTCCCATTAAAGAATGTTCGGGTCTTGCCGTTTAAAGGCGAGAGGCGCCCTCTCAGAGGACGCCTCGAAACAACTCGCCGTGTGTTTTAGCTATCCACGGAAACCCACGGTGCACCCCCAAGATGTCTGCGCTGCGCACCACCGCAGCGACTAGCGGACGGACGGATATCCCGACGACACGGCGCCCCGCCTGCCAGCACGGCGCCGTTTCGTCATGCGGGACGCAAGTTTCTTGCTCAGACGTCCATCGCACCATCCCCACTTCTGGGTATCGGACAGGCCTTTGGACGTATGTCCTATCTAGCCTGGATTATGTGTCTAAGCCGTCCAGATAGGACGCAGAGACGCATTCCGACTGCCCGAAAGCCCTGCAAATCGCGGCCCTAGCAGACCGCGGTGCCGAAGGCGAATCCGCTCAGGCGGCCTGCGGCAGGGCGTAGCCCCGCACCCGCGCGTCGAAATCGAGCTCGCGCTCGAAGTCCGCGTCGGTCGTGTGCTGGAACTGCAGACGACTGCGTTCCAGGACCCGGATGAAGGCCTCGACGAGGTCGCCGTCGAGCTGCGCGCCGGACACCCGGCGCAGCTCCGCGATCGCCTCGGCCTGCGACACGGGGTCGCGGTAGGAGTCGCGCGCGGTCATCACGTCGTAGGTGTCGGCGATCGAGATCATCCGCGACAGCATCGGGATCTCCTCGCCGGTCAGGCCACGCGGATAGCCGCGGCCGTCGATGCGCTCGTGGTGCGCGAGGATGATCTCGGCCACCGGGCCGTAGCCGTTGATCCGGCGGACCAGGCGCGCGCCCTGGTAGGGGTGCGTGCGCACGATCTTCCAGTCGTCGTCGTCCAGCTTGCGGTTGGCGAGCAGGATCCGATCCGGGAAGGCGAACTTGCCGATGTCGTGCAGCAGGCCGGCGGTGTGCACCAGCTCCTGCTCGACGGTCGTGCAGCCGACCTCGTCGGCGATCGCCCGCGCGTAGCGCGCGACGGCGGCCGAGTGGCGGGCGGTCATGCGGTCGCGCAGCGAGAGCGTCTGGACGAGCGCCGCGAGGACGCCGACCTGGAGCGAGGCGAGCTGCGTCGAGCGCGCCTCGAGCTGGACGCCGCGCTCCTGGGAGAGCAGCAGCTCGCGCGTGAGGACCTGGAAGAGGAAGAGCGCGACGAGGACCGCGACGAGCGCCGGGAGCCCGACCGCGCGGTAGGTCGCGGCCGAGGCGACGGCCAGCGCGGCGGCGAGCGCCTCGGACGGCAGGATCGGGACGTAGACGCGGCGCAGGTCCGTCCAGATCGAGCGGCCCGAGCCCTGCCCGAGCGGAATCGCGATCATCAGGAAGTTGACGATGTTGACCACGCCGAAGACGGCCGAGACCGCGAGCGCGAACGTCGCGCCGTCCGCCGAGCCGATGTCCAGCACGCGGACGGCGAGGCCGCCGATCAGCGGGAACGTCGCGTAGGCCACGACGTTGGTGAAGACGACCATCGGACCGGTCTTGTCGCGCAGCGCGGCGATGGCGATCGTGAGCAGGCCGATCGCGACGGCGGGGCCGGGGCCGAGCAGGGCCATGGCGAGGACGAGCGCGATGAACGAGCCCGTCATCCGCAGCGTCTTGGTCTCGATCGCCATGACGTCGGAGGCGATCGCGATGCCCGCGAGGAACAGCACGAGGGTGATCGGCTGCCAATCAGAGATGCGCGACGTCGCCACTACGACGACAAGGGATGTCGTGAGCAGCACAGTCTGCGCGGCGACAATGGTCCTACGGCCCATTACGCCCTGCTTATCGGCCTAGTCAGCCAAATCCTTAGCTGAGGGCAGGCCGCATCGCGGCCGCCCAGGCGTTTACATTGACCGCCGTGTCGCCGGTGAGCAGATCGCTGCGGGTGCGGGGGTTCCCCGCGCTCGCCACGTCGTACGCGATCAACGAGCTGGGCGACAACCTCGGGCTCATCGCGCTGGCGATCCTCGTCCTGGACGAGACCAACTCCGCGCTGGCCGTCACCGCGCTGTTCATCGCGGGGAAGTTCATCCCGGCGCTCATCGCGCCGGGGCTGACGGCCGGGCTCGACCATCGGCGGATCTCGCGCGTCCTGCCGGCGCTCTACGCGCTGGAGGCGGGGGCGTTCGCGGGCCTGGCGTCGATCGCGGACGCGTTCTGGCTGCCCGGCGTCGCGGCGCTGGCGTTCGCCGACGGCCTCCTCGCGGTCACGGCGCGCGGGCTGTCACGCGGGGCGATCGCCGCGGTGCTCAGCCCGGCGGGCGTGCTGCGCGAGGGCAACGCGCTCATCAACGTCGTCTTCGCCGTCATGAGCGCCGCTGGCCCCGTGCTGGCCGGCCTGATCGTCCAGGCGTGGGGCGTCCCGACCGCGCTGTGGCTGGACTCCGCGTCGTTCCTGATCATCGCGCTGCTGCTCGTCGCCAGCGCGCGGTCGCTGCCGGAGCCCGAGCCCCATCAGCCCGGCGAAGGCTGGCGCTCGCGCGTTCGCGACGGGCTCGCGTACGTGCGCGACCACCCGACGGCCGGGCGGCTGATCGCCGGCGAGTCGGTCGCGATCCTGTTCTTCACGCTGATCATCCCGATCGAGGTGGTCTACGCGAAGGAGACGCTGGACTCGACCTCGGTGGGCTTCGGAGCGCTGATCGCGTCCTGGGGCGTGGGGATCCTGATCGGGTCGGCGCTCTTCGCGCGGGCGCGCGGGCGCTCGCTGGGCATGCTGGTGCTCGTGTCGACCGCGGCGATCGGCGCGAGCTACGCGATCATGGCCGTCGCGCCGACCCTGGCGATCGCGTGCGCGGCGTCGGTCCTCGGCGGCACCGGCAACGGCGTGCAGTGGGTGGCGGTGATGACCGCGCTGCAGGAGTCGGTCGAGGCCGAGTACCAGGCGCGCGCGGCGGGCCTGCTGGAGTCCGCGTTGGCCGCGGTGCCGGGGATCGGCTACCTGATCGGCGGCGGGCTGACGGCGGCGGTGTCGCCACGGCTGGCCTACGCGGTGTCGGCGGTCGGCGTCGCGGTGGTCGTCGTGATCTGGTCGCGGAGGCCGATCGTGCCCGAGCGCGTCACCGTCTGAGCGCCTCGTAGGCTTGGGGCGCGATGGCCCGCGATCCGCTCGCCCCCTACGACGTCGCGCTGGTCCGGGCCGACAACCCGTCGGCGCTGACGCTGAGCGGAACCAACACGTGGCTGGTGGGGCGCGATCCGTGCTGGGTCGTCGACCCGGGGCCGGACCTGCACGAGCACGTCGGGGCGGTCCTGGCCGAGGGCGTCGTGCGCGGCGGGATCGGCGGCGTGGCGCTGACGCATCGGCACGCGGACCACGCCGGCGCGGTCGAGGCGCTGGTGGCCGGGGCCGGGGACGCCGTCGAGGTGGTGATCGGGGCCGCGGATGGCGCTCGCGTCGGGCCGCTGGAGGCGATCGCGGTTCCCGGGCACGCGCCGGATCACGTGTGCTTCGCGCTGGGCGACGCCGGCGGCGTGTGCTTCACCGGCGACGCCGTGCTGGGCGAGGGGAGCGTGTTCATCGCGCCGGACCCGGGCGCGATGGCGTCCTACCTGCGCGGGCTGGAGCGGCTGCGCGCGCGGCGGTTCGCGCTGCTGGCGCCGGGGCACGGGCCGGTGGTCGGCGACCCGGAGGCCAAGTTGGAGGAGTACATCGCGCATCGGCTGGATCGGGAGCGGCGGCTGGCGGCCGCGCTGGACGCGGGCGCGCGGTCGATCGACGAGCTGCTCGACGCGGCGTGGGACGACGTTCCGGACGCGCTGCGGCTGCCGGCGACGGTGACGCTCTACGCGCACCTGGACAAGCTCGCCGAGGAGGGCCGGGTGCCCGCCCGGGTCGAGGAGCGGCCGGAGTGGTTCGCCCAGATCGGGCGCCACGCGCACTGAGCCGAGGCTCGTCTACCCTGGTTCGCGCGATGCTCGCCAACGTGTACGCCATCTTCATCTGCGTGTGCTGCGTGGCCGGGATCATCTGGATCCTCTGGGTCATGCGCCACGGCGACCAGGATCGTCACGACGAAGACGCGGCCCGCCTCTTCTTCGACGAGCACGGACACTGGCCCGACGAGACGCTCGAAGAGGCGATCGCCGAGCGCGAGCGCATCGCGGCGGCCGCCAACGGCCCGGTCACGCCGGTGAGCCGCGCCTCGTCGGACGGCCTGGTCTAGGTCGTCGGTCCGCGGGGACGGGCGTGGCGGCGGGTCTGCGGCGCGGGTCAGCCGCGCGCGAGGCGTGACTCGGCGAGCGCCATCGCCGCGGTCAGCGGCGTCGTGCCGGCCGCGGCGGCGTCGTCGAAGACGCGGCGCAGGGTGTCGCCGATCTCGACGGTGCGCGTCGTCGCCCGATCGGGGTCGTAGCCGCCGCGGTCGAGCTCGACGGCGATGTTGACGATGCCGCCGGCGTTGGCGACGAAGTCGGGCGCCCAGAGGACGCCGTGCTCGCGGAGCAGGTCGGCGACGTCAGAGGACGCGAGCTGGTTGTTGGCGGCGCCGGCGACCGCGGGCGCCTGGAGGCGCGGCACGGAGTCGTGGTCCAGGACGCCGCCGAGCGCGCAGGGGACGAGGACGTCGACGGCGGCGGTCATCGCCTTGGCCGGCGTCGTCCATCGCGCGCCCAGCTTCTCGGCCTCGGCCTTCTTGGTGGGGTCGATGTCGGCGACGACGAGCTTGGCGCCGCCGCGGGCGAGCAGCTTCGCGACCCGCAGACCGACGTGCCCGAGGCCGACGACCGCGGCGGTGCGGCCCTTCAGCGACGGCGTGTCGAACGCGCGCTCGACCGTCGCCTCGATCGCGGCCACCACGCCGAGCGCGGTGAACGGGCTGGGGTCGCCGGAGCCGCCGACCCGGCGCGAGAGGCCGGAGACGTGCGACGTCGCCTTGGCGATCACGGTCATGTCGCGGGTCGAGGTCCCGACGTCCTCGGCGGTGACGTAGCTGCCGCCGAGGCGCTCGACGGTCTCGCCGAAGTCCAGCAGCGCGGCGCGGCGGCGCCTGGCGTCGAGCGGCTCGTCGGGCTTGACGACGATCACGCCCTTGCCGCCGCCGAGCGGGAGGCCCGCGACGGCCGACTTGTAGGTCATGCCCTCCGACAGGCGCAGCGCGTCGCGGATCGCGGCCCGGTTGTCGTCATAGGTCCACATCCGGCAGCCGCCCAGCGAGGGGCCGCGCACCGTCGAGTGGACGGCGACGATCGTGTTGAGCCCGGACCGCGGCCCGCGCCGCACGTAGAGCTCTTCATGGTCGAGTGTCGCGAGGTAGCGCTCGATGCGGCGACCCTAGCGCGTGCCGTCGCGCCGCCGATGTCCGCATGGCGGTGGGGCGCTGCGGCCGGTCTCGACGCGCGGCCCGGGAGGGCCGCTGGTCGGAGGACGTCGGGCCGGGGCGGCGCTCAGCCGGCGGGCGGCGGCGTCGCCGACGCGCCCTGCGCCATCGGCGCCGTGGGCGTCTGGGAGACGGTGCCGGCCGGCGGGCTCGAGCCCGGCGTGGCGGAGGCCGACGGGGTGCTCGTCGCGGGCGAGGTCGAGCCCGTGGAGGAGGACGGCGTCGTCCCCGGCGCCGCCTCGGCCGTCCCGCTCGGCGCCGTGCTGGCCGCGCCGCTCGACGTGCCGTCGCCGGCCGTCGCGGTGCCCGAGCCGCCCGGGTCGGTCGTGGTTGCGCCCGTCGTCGGGTCCGGCGCGGTGTCGTCGGGCGCGACGACGCCGCCGGTGGTCGTCTCGACCTTCGGCGCGTCGGTGCCCGCCGAGGCGATCGGACCCGCCACGTCCTCGCGCAGCTTGGTGACGTGCGGCGCGCGCGAGGCGCCGTGCTCGGTCGCCGCTGCGGCGGCCTGCGTCGGTGCCAGCCCGTGCCGCGCGGGCGCGAGCTCCGTGCGGCGCTGCGTCGCCGGGAGCGCGGCAGCGGCCGGGACCGCGACGCGCTTGACGTGCGCCTGAGTTGCGATCGCCCCCCGATGCTGCGGGTGCGACGCGACGCGCTGCTCGACCTTCGCGGCGCCGCCGCCGACGACCGCCGCGGCCGCCACGACGGCCACGACCTTCGTCGCGACGCCGGCGCTCGCGGCACCCGCGGCGCCGCCACCGCCGACGGCCACCGCGCCCCCGCCGGCCGCCGCGCCCGATCCCGCGCCGCCGATCCCCAAGATCTTCATCACCGTCGTCAGCGGCCCCGACGGGAACGCCAGGCCGTTGAGCGACTTCTCCACGCCGCGCAGCGCGCCGCGGTACTCCCGACAGCCCGCGCACTCGCGCAGGTGCCGGCGCGTGCGGCCGGTCGCGCGCACGCCGCGGTCCAGCGCCGACGCGATGTCGTCGCGGATCTCCGCGCACGCGGTGTCGCGCGCCTCGATCGCCTCGACCAGCCCGACGCGCGCGCGAACCAGGAGCGACTTGATCGCCGGCACCGTCACGCCCAGCGCGGCGGCGAGGTCGTTGTAGGACAGGCCCTCCATCTCCCGCATCAGCAGCGCGCTGCGCTGCTGCTCGGGCAGCGCCCGGACGTCGGCGATCAGGCGCCGGAGGTCCTCGCGCCGCTCGGCCTCGTCGAGGAGGTCGGTCGACACGCCGCGGTTGATGTCGAAGATGTCCTCGGGCGCCGGCGCCGGGCGGCGCAGCTGGTCGATGCAGCGGTTGTGCGCGACGCGGTACAGCCAGGCCCGCAGCGCGAGCTCGCGGCGGTCGGCCCGCAGCGAGTTGTACGCGCGCAGGAACACGTCCTGCAGCACGTCCTCGGCGTCGGACTGCGAGCCGCCGAGCATCTGACGCGCGTAGGCGAACAGGCGCGGCCGGTAGCGGTCGTGGATCGTCCCGAACGCCTCGTCGTGGCCCGCGCGGAACAGCGCGACGAGCTGATCGTCGGTGCGCAATCGCAGGAGCGGACCCGCGAGCGACACACGACCGAGGCCGACGGGATGGGATAGCGCTGAAGCTTCCACAGTAGTTGTCCTCCGGGCACTCTAACGAGGGTGGCGACGGAAGGTTGTGTGATTCCTCAGAGTCTCCTCATGAACTGCGCGACGTCGTGACGAACGCCGACGCCCTCTCAACGGATGCCGGTCTAGTCTTCCGCGTCTGACCACCGGGCTTTGAGAGGAACGCAGCTTGACCAACGTCGTCATCACCTCCGCCGCGCGCACCGCGATCGGCTCCTACGGCAAGTCGCTCGCGGGCGTCGCGCCGACCGATCTGGGCGCGACGGCCGCGAAGGCCGCGATCGAGCGCGCCGGCATCGCCCCGGAGCAGATCGAGCACGTCGTGTTCGGCAACGTCATCCACACCGAGACCGCGGACGCCTACATGGCGCGCGTCGTCGGCATGAAGGCCGGGGTGCCGAAGGAGACGCCCGCCTTCACCGTCAACCGCCTGTGCGGGACGGGCGTCCAGGCGCTGGTCAGCGCGTGCCAGGCGATCCAGACCGGTGAGGCGTCGGTGACGCTCGCGGGCGGCGCCGAGTCGATGAGCCGCGCGCCGATGTGGCTGTCGGACGGTCGCTGGGGCTCGAAGATGGGCGCGGCGCCGATCGTCGACCCCGTCCAGGGCGCGCTCACCGACCCGTTCCACGACATCAAGATGGGCGTGACCGCCGAGAACCTGGCCGAGCGCATGGGCATCTCGCGCGAGGAGCAGGACGTGTTCGCGGTCGAGTCGCACCGGCGCGCGAGCGCCGCCCAGGGCGCGGGCAAGTTCGACGACGAGGTCGTCCCGGTCGGCGTGAAGGTCAAGCGCGAGCTCGTCGACTTCCTCAAGGACGAGCACATCCGCCACGAGGCCGACCAGGCCGGGATGGCGAAGCTGCCGACGATCTTCAAGAAGGACGGCGGCACGGTGACGGCGGGCAACGCGTCGGGCATGAACGACGCCGGCGCCGCGCTCGTGCTGATGAGCGACGCGAAGGCGGCCGAGCTCGGCGCGCCGGTTCGCGCGCGCGTGCTCGCGTACGCGTCGTGCGGCGTCGACCCCGAGATCATGGGCATCGGGCCCGTGCCGGCGGTCCGCACGGCGCTCGACCGCGCGGGCGTGGCGCTCGACGACATCGGCGTCATCGAGCTCAACGAGGCGTTCGCGGCCCAGGCCCTGGCCGTCATCAAGGACCTCGATCTCGACCCGGCGAAGGTCAACCCGAACGGCGGCGCGATCGCGCTGGGCCATCCGATCGCCGCGACGGGCGCCGCGATCACGACGAAGTGCCTGTCGGAGATGGATCGCGGTGGCCACCAGTACGGGCTCGTGACGCTGTGCATCGGCGGTGGGCAGGGCATCGCGATGCTGCTGGGCAAGGAGTAGGCGCCGGGCGCGCGGTCGCGCCGCCGTCGCCGATCGAGCGGCGTGCGGCGCGACCTCGGCGCCGATGCGCGGGGCCGCGCGCGAGAGCCGGCCCGGCACGTGCCGCCGGGCGATCAGCAGGGCCGGTAGCCTCCGCGGCCCATGGCGCACTTCGAGACCGACGCCGAGGTCTACGACCAGCTCGGCGGCATCCTGAACAACCTGGTGTACAACAGCGCTCGTCGCGAGCAGCTGCGCCAGGCCGATGCGGTCGTGCAGTTCGCGTTCCGCCAGCCGGACGCGACCGTGACGCTCGACGTTCGCGCCAACAAGACCCCGCGCATCGAGCTGGGCGCGACGAAGCTCCGCGCTGACGTCGTGCTGGCCATGGACGCCGACACCGGCCGCGCGCTGCTGACCGGCGAGCTCTCGCCGACCGTCGCCCTCGCCCGCGGCGACGTCCGCACCAAGGGCCCCGTCGCGAAGGTCCTGCGCCTCGTGCCCGCCACCGTCGGCGCCCACGAGGTCGAGGCCGACATCGACCCCGAGCCCGAGCCCACGCCGGCCCCGCCGGCCGAGGCCGTCGCGACGACCGAGGTCGCCGAGTCCACCGAGCCCGCTCCGGCCGGCGACGCCGGCGAGCCGGCAGCCGAGGCCACCGACGCCCCGGCGGCCGAGGTCGAGGCGCCGGCGGCGGAGGCTGCACCGGCCGCCGAGGAGACTCCGGCCGCTGAGGAGACTCTGGCGGCGGAGGCTGCGCCGGTCGCCGAGGAGGCGCCGGCCGCTGAGGCTGCGCCCGCCGCTGAGGCAGAGGCCGCTTCGGCCGAGGGGGCGCCGCCCGCCGAGGCTGACGCTGCGCCGGCGGAGGCCGAGGAGGCTGCGCCGGTCGATCCGCCCGTCGAGGCTGAGGCGCCTGCGGAGGCTGAAGAGAAGTAGGGCCCGCGCGCATGGTGCGCGCGGATGGCGGGAAGTCGCAGGGCATGAAGCTTCTCGTGCTCGCCACCGATCCCGTGGATGCGGACGATCTCCGCGGCGCGTTGCCCGACGATGCGCTGGACGGTGCGGAGGTGCTGGTGGTCTCGCCGGCGGTGAACGAGTCGCCGGTCGCGTTCTGGGTCTCGGATTCCGATCAGGCGATCGCCGACGCCGAGTCGACCGCGCGGCAGACGGCCGACGCGCTGTCGGCCGAAGGCGCCCGCGCCCGCGCGCAGGTCGGCGAGAGCGATCCGCTGCTCGCCCTCCGGGACGCGCTCACCACCTTCCACGCCGACCGCGTCCTGATCTTCGCCCGCGGCGACGAGGACACGCAGCGCTACCGCGAGGACGACGTCCTCGGCGAGGCCGAGCGCCGCTTCGGCGTCCCGGTCACCGACGTCACGCGCTGAGGTCCGGCCGCGCCGCCGCGACCGTCGCGCGCAGCGTCGACGGCGCGTCCCACTTCGGCTTCCACCCCAACAACCGTCGGGCGCGGCCGGTGTCCATCAGCGTTGGGCGGCGCACGGCCTCGATCCACGTCACCTCGTCGGGGACCAGCGGCAGCCGCGAGACGACCTCGGCGGTCGCGTCGACCGCCAGGTCGGGCACCGGCACCGAGTAGTACCCCAACTCGCGCGCCAGGTCCGACATGGTGATCACGCCGTCGCCGGCCAGGTTGTAGGCGCCGGGCTCGCCGCGGCCCAGCACGCCGGCGCGCAACGCCGAAGCAACATCATCATGATGGACGAGCTGGAACGGCACACCCGGATCGGGCAACACCGGCTTCAGGATCGGCACGACGTCGAACAGCGCCCGCACCGCCCCCGGCAGCCGGCCGCCCACCCGCACGTAAGGGATCTGGTTGACCAGCAGCGGCGCCGTCGGGCCCGCGACGATGCACGGCCGGAAGATGTAGGCCTCGACGTCGCTGTCGTCGAGCACCGAGCTCAGCAGCCCCTCGACCTGCGCCTTGTGGTGCGAGTAGGGCATGTTGTCGTTGCCGTTGGCCGGGTCGTCCTCGACGATCGGCCGATCCAGCGCCGGGAACCCGTAGGCGGCCACCGACGACGCGTACACCAACCGCCGCACACCGGCCGCGACCGTCGCCTCGAAGACGTTGCGCGAGCCCTCCAAGTTGATGTGCTCGCTCTCGTGCGACCCGGCGACGATGATGAACGCCAGGTGGACGACGACGTCGGCGCCCACGCACAGCGACTCGACCGACGCCCGATCCAGCACGTCGCCCTGGCGGTACTCCACCTTCTTCCACCCCATGTCGGCCGGGTCGAACGGCCGCCGGGCCATGCCGACGATCCGCGCCACCTCGCGCGACCGGTCCAGGGCGGACACGAACGGCTTGCCGATCTCGCCCGTCGGGCCGGTGACGGCGACGGTCAACCCGAGCCGAGGCCCGGAGCCCCGCGTCGCGCGCGCCACGCCTCAGGCGTCCAGCACCGCGTGAGGGACGACGCGCCAGCCGTCCGGACCGCCCAGCAGGTCGCCGTGCACGCGCGGGCCGCGGCCCTCGGCGTGGCCCGCGTCGGTCGCGTGCAGGCACGCCGGACCGGCATCGACCGGCATCCCCAACGGGACCCGCGGCAGCCGCAGCACCCCGCCGCGCGGATCCGGGTGGACCTCCAGCCGCGCCGCGAACGGGAACCCGTCCGGGCCGACGCAGGCCAGCAGCGCGCAGTCGAGCTCGTCGAGGCGGTGGTCCCACAGCCCGTGCCCGCCGGTCGGCGCGGCGTGCCCGACCTCCGGCTCCTCGTTGTGGCCGGAGCGCACCTCTTCCAGGTGCGCGTCGAACAGCCGCGGCTCCACGTCGGGCCCGTCGCCGTCCCACGCGTACACGCGCTCGGGCCGCACGTGCAGCGTCCCGTGCTCGTAGGCCGTGCCCTGGACCAGGACCGTCGGCCCGTCGCCGGCGAACAGCAGCGCGACGTGCGGGTCGCCGACCCCGTCGCCGTCGCGGACCGCGATGCACGGCCCGCCCTCGCGGTAGCTCGGGCTCACCGACCGGGCCACCGGCCGGCCGAGCTCGTCCAGCGTCACCAGCTCGGCGACGGAGCAGCGTGCGAACACATCGCGCAGATCGGCGGGCAGCGTGGCGGTCATGGACCGACAGTACGCCTGCGGCCCACCCCGCGCCAAGGGGTTCGGTCAGGGGGTCGCCGGGACTTCGTCGTAGCCCGGCTCGCCGGGCAGCAGGATGCGCGCCTGCTCACCGCCCATGACGACCCGCGGCTCGACTGCGACGACCTCGCGGCCGCGCGCGAACGCGAGCAGCTCCGCCGCGCTGGCGAACGCCGACAGCTGCTCCAGGTGCTTGATCGTCGGGAAGACCAACAACAACTCGCCGGCCCGGTGCGCGGCCAGCGCGGCGTCCGGCGTGAACCACCCGAAGGCCACGCACTCGGCGCCGTCGACCCGTGGCTCGGCGCCTTCCGGCGCGGGCGCCAGGAAGAAGTGCGTGTCGAACCGGACCTTGACCTGCGGCGGCGTGATCCACTGCGAGAAGCGCACGAGCGACGTCGGGTCGACGCCGCCGATCGCGGCCTCCTCCTCCAGCTCGCGGACCGCTGCGGCCCGGTGGGCGTCCTCGCCCGTGCCCTCGCCCGCGTCGACCGCGCCGCCCGGGAAGACCCACGCGCCGCCCATGAAGCGCGCCGCGGGATTGCGCTGCACGAGCAGCACCTCGAGCGACTCCGCGCCGCCGCGCAGGACGATCACCGTCGCTGCCTGGCGCGGCACCGTCACCGCGTCGCCGTCGTTGAGCTCTTCTCCCGGGCCCGGCCGATCAACGTCCACGCGCAAGACACTACTGGCGACCCGGCCAGTACCGTTCCGTCCGACATGAGCGAGAGCGCGACCGTGCAGAAGTGGATCTGCGAGTCCTGCGGGTTCATCTATGACCCCGCCGACGGCGACCCCGACGGCGGGATCCCGCCCGGAACCGCGTTCGAGGACATCCCGGACACCTGGTTCTGTCCCGTGTGCGGCGCGCGCAAGCGCGACTTCGTGGCCTACGAGGACTGATCCTCAGCTGATCGTCAGCGGCGTGCCCGGCGCCATCAGGCGCGCCAGCACCGAGATGTCGCGGTTGCGCATCCGGATGCAGCCGTGGGAGACCCGGCCGGGGACGAGCCCGGGTCGGTCGGTCCCGTGGATGCCGATGTAGCCGCCGCCGGGCCAGTCGGTCAGCGTCGCCGAGCGCGCGCTCGTGCCGAAGGCGACCGGCCCGTAGAACGCGCTGCGGTAGCGGCGCAGGACGTTGCGGACGACGAACCGCCCCGCCGGGGTCGGCGCCGCCGCCGTCCCGACCCCGACCGGCGCCCGGAACATGACGCGGCCGCCGCGCAGCAGCGTCGCGGTCAGCGCGCCGCGGTCGACGACCAGCCGCGTCGCCGCCGTCCCGTAGGCGCCGAGCGCGGCGCGCGGCACCCAGCCGGTCCGCCCGTTGGGCAGCGCCGGCAGTCGCACGCGCACCCACAGCCGACCGGTCGCATCGCGCCGCCGTGCGAGCGGTTGGACGATGTTGGTGGTCTTCTCGGGCGTCAGCGCGGCGACGGTCGCGACGCGCGCGGCGGTCGTGCGCGGTCCGGCGCGGGCGACCGTGCTCCGGCGGACGGCGACCCACAGCGCGCCGCCGCGCGCGCCCGGCACCGCGCGGCCGACCGGCAGCCCGCCCGCGGTGGGCGCCGGCAGGCCGAGCGCCGCGTCGGCGCCATGGCCCGCGCGCGGCGCCGGCGAGGTCGACGCCCGCGTCGCGTGGTTCGCCACGGCCGCGCCGAGCACCGCGATCGCCACCGCGACGGCGCCGGCCGCGGCCGCCCGCGTCATCCCGTGAACTTCGGCCGGCGCCGGCTCGTCGTGCGCACGACGAAGTGCGTCTTGTCGACGATCGCGAGCGTCGCCCGCCGCGACCGCGGCTCGTCGAACGCGTCGGGCGCCGGGACGACGCCGGCCAGGCGGCGGATCCACGCGGCGTGGCGCGCCTCGACGCTGGCGATTGCCAGCGCGGAGGCCAGGTACGGGCGCGAGCGCACGCGCGGCGCCTGCGCCGAGTACGCGGCGACCGCGAGGTCCTCGAACGCGACGGCCGTCTTGCGGAACTGCTCGTCGTCCTCGGTCGCGCCGCCGAAGTCGAAGCGCGGCCGCGCGACCGCGTGCCGGCCCAGGACCTCCCGGAACGCCTTGACGTGCGCGCGCTCGTGCCCGCCGACGACGCGGGCCTGGTGGCCGAGCGCGCCCTTGACCGCGTCGAGGCGCTCGACCTCGGAGTAGAACGCGGCCTGGAGGTACTCCAGCGTCAACGCGTAGTTGAGGATGTTGCGATCCTGGCGGCGGTCCGCGGCGCCGGACGCGGCGCCCAGCGCCGTCGCCGGACCGGCGAGCGCGGCGACCAGCCCGGCGCCGCCGACCGTCGCGAGCCGCAGCGCCTGGCCGCGGGTCACGGCGGCGCCGGCCGGGTCGAGCGCGCAGAGCGCCTCGCCGATGGCGCCGTCGCGGTCCAGGTTGCCGAGCGTCAGCGGGTCAGCGGACATAGCCGCTGCCCTCCAGCGTCTTGCGGACGGTCGCGGCCGAGAGCGTCGGCTCGACCGGGTCGGGCGCCGGGTCCAGGCCGGCGAGGTCGCGGATCCACGCGGCGTGGCGGGACTCGACCGTGGCGATGCGCGCCGCGGCGGCCAGCGCGGCGGGCGTCAGGTTCGCGGCCTGGGTGAAGTACGCCTTGACCGCGAGGTCCTCGAGGCGCAGCGCGCTGCGCGCGAAGCGCTCCGGGTCCGCGGTGTCGTCGCCGAAGTCCAGCCGCGGCGCCGCGCCGGCCTGCGCGCCGAGCGCCGCCCGCAGGTGCCGGACGTGCGCGGCCTCCTGCGCCCCGACCGTGCGGGCATAGACGAGCAGCTCGCCCTGCAGGCGCGCGCGGCGCAGCGCCTCGGCGTAGAACCCCGCCTGGATCTCCTCGAGCAGCAGCGCGAAGGCCAGGACCCGCCGGTCGAGCTGCGCGGACGGCGCCGAGTCGGCGAGCTCGGGCGGCCAGGCGGCGACCAGCGCGCCGCCGGCGACCGCTCCGGCACCGGCGGCCAGCAGCCCCCGGCGCGTGACGTCAGTGGTCATCGGTCTCCTGTCGGGTGGCGGCGAGGTCGGGAAGCTCGAGCGGCGGGGCCTCGGGTTGGGCCCAGACGAAGCGTGCGGCGTACCAGCCGCGGCCGGGCCGGACCCGCTCCCACCCGGCCGCGCCCAGGGCGTCGACGAGCCGGCGGACCTCGGCGAGCAGCTCCTCGTCGCCGGCCTCGATGCCCCAGCCCGGCCGGACGTGCGTGTCGCTGCGGCCGAGCTCGACCGGCCGGCGGCGGCCCGGCGCGAAGGCCAGGGCGCGGAAGTCGCCGCGCACGACGCCGTAGTGGCGGGAGATCTCGCACCGCCAGAGCGCCTCGGTGCCGGTCGGCCACGGGACGCGCCGGAAGCGCTCGGCGGGCGTCGGGATGGCGGGCGCTGCCGTGCCGCCGGGCGCGGGTGCAGACCGCGGCGGTGCGGGTGCCGGAGTGGGCGCGCGCGCCGTCGCCGGCGCCCGCGTCGGTGGCGGTCCCGCCGGGCGCGCGGCGGGCCGCGGCGCCGGCTCGCGGCGCTCGCGGCGTGAGACCTCCGCGCGCCGCGCCTGAGGCTGGGGGTCGGCGCGGGCGCGCGGAGGTGTGGGACGGGGGACGCTGACCCCCGCGGTGGCGAACGCGGGACGCGGGGCCGCGGCCTCGGGCGCAGCCGCCGACGGCTGGGCGCGGCGGCGGCGCAGCCGGACCCCGACGAGCGCGCCGATCGCCAGCGCCAGGGCGGCGATCACGATCGTCAGCGCCAGCGGCGTCCCGCCGCCGTCGTCGCCGTCGCCGGCGCCCGTCGACCCCGGGCGCACCCGCGCCGGCGCGGGCCGCGCGCTGCTCGGCGGCAGCGAGACCTCCGGCGTCGTCTCGCCCGGCTGCAGCGGATACGCGTTCCACAGCGCCTCGGGCGCGGCGCCGGTGGTGGTCGTCGTGGTCGCCGCCGGCGCAATCCCCGGCGTGGCGGCGACCGCGACGAGCATCACGACGGCGCAAGCGCGACGAGGCGCCCGGCAGACGACAGGGATGCGAACGAGGCAGCGCATGGCGAGATCGACCCTCCTCGCGAAACGAAGCGGGGCCGAAGTCCAACACTGCTCAAACTACCCAGTTCTCAGCAATGCATGGAGAAAATGGCGGTTCGATGCGCCAGGTTCCCCACCGTCAAGCGGTACAGACCGATTCCGGAACCGCGACGCCCGTCGCCGCCGCGATGGCCTCGGTGGTGATCGCGACCAGCCGCCGCAGCTCGTCGGCGCCGATCGACAGCGGCGGCATCAGGACGATGACGTCGCCCAGCGGACGGACGATCGCGCCGCGCTCGCGGGCCGCCAGGGTCACCTGGTGGCCCATGCGCGCCTCGACCGGGAAGTCCACCAGCTCGATGCCGACCATGAACCCGCGCCGGCGGATCTCGCGCACCGAGGCCAGCGGCGCGACCGACTCCTCCAACAACGTCTCGAGGAGCTCGAGCTTCGGCGCCAGCGCGCCGAGCGTGTCCTCGGCCTCGAACACCTCGAGCGTCGCGATCGCGGCCGCGCAGGCCAGCGGGTTGCCCGTGTAGGTGTGACCGTGGAAGAACGTGCGGAACTCCTCGAAGCGCCCGAGGAAGCCCGCGAAGATCCGCTCGGTCGCCAGCGTCGCGGCCAGCGGCAGGTAGCCGCCGGTGAGCCCCTTGGCGACGCTCATCAGGTCCGGCACCACGCCCTCCTGCTCGCAGGCGAACATCGTGCCGGTGCGCCCGAACCCCGTCGCGACCTCGTCGCAGATCATCAGGACGCCGTACTTGTCGCACAACTCGCGGACCGCGCGCAGGTAGCCCTCCGGGTGCATGATCATGCCCGCGGCGCCCTGGACCAGCGGCTCCATGATCAACGCGGCGACCGTGTCGCCAGACTCCCGGAGCACGCGCTCCAGCCCATCGACGTCGCCGGGGCTGACCCGGATCCCGTCGAACAGCATCGGCCGGAACATCGAGTGGAACAGGTCGATGCCGCCGACCGACACGCTGCCGATCGTGTCCCCGTGGTAGCTCATGTCCAAGTACACGAACTTGGTCCGCTGCTCCTCGCCGCGGATCTTCCACCACTGGAACGCCATCTTCAGCGCGATCTCGTTGGCGGTCGAGCCGTTGTCGGAGTAGAAGACGCGCGTCAGCTCGCGGTCCCCGCGCGGGGCGACCGCCAGGAGCCGCGACGCGAGCTCGATCGCGCCCGGATGCGACAGCCCCAACATGGTCGAGTGCGCGACGCGGTCGACCTGCGCCTTGACCGCCGCGTCGATCGCCGGGTGCCGGTGGCCGTGCACCGTGCACCACAGCGACGAGACCCCGTCGAGGTACGCCACGCCGTCGGTGTCCCAGAGCGTGCAGCCCTCGCCGCGCTCGATGATCGGCGCGTCCTCCGCGCTCCAGCCCTGCTGCTGGGTGAACGGGTGCCACAGGACGTCGCGGTCGGCGGCACGGAGCTCGGCGGTCGTCATGGCCCGAACCGTATGCCCCGCGACGGACGCCACCGCGTACCCTGACGCCGTGCAGGAACGTCGTTCCGTCGCCCTCGTCGCCGCCGTCGTGGGCGCGGCGTCGCTGGGAGCAGAGATCGCCGCCGCGCGGCTGCTGGCGCCCTGGTTCGGGGCGTCGACGATCGTGTGGGCCAACACGATCGCGACCGTCCTCGTGGCGCTGAGCGGCGGCTACTACGTCGGCGGCCGGCTCGCCGATCGCGACCCGACGTTCGCCGGCCTCTGCCGCCTCGTCCTCGTCGCGGCCGGGCTGATGGCCGCCGTCCCGTTCGTCGCGGGCCCGTTCCTGCGCGTCAGCGTGGACGCGCTGGACTCCGTCCAGGCCGGCGCGTTCGTCGGCTCGCTCGTCGCCGTCCTGGTCCTGATCGCCGCGCCGGTCCTCGTCCTCGGCTGCGTGGCGCCCTACGCGGTCCGCCTGAGCGTCGGCACGCTCGACGAGGCCGGCCGCGTCGCCGGCCGCCTCTACGCGATCTCGACGCTGGGCTCGCTGGCCGGCGTCTTCCTCAGCGCGCTCGTCCTGATCCCGTTCGTCGGCACGCGCCGCACGTTCCTGGCCTTCGCGCTCGCGCTCGGCCTCGCCGCCGCGCTCGGGCTGCGCAAGCGCATGCCGGCGCTCGCGACGGCGATCCCCGTGGCCATCGCACTGCTGATCGCGCTGCCGACCGGGACCGTGAAGGCCACGACCGACGGCCGCGTGATCTGGGAGGGGGAGACCGACTACCAGTACGCGCGCGTCGTCGAGCGTCCCGACGGCGAACGCCAGCTCGAGCTCAACGAGGGCCTGGCCGTCCACTCGACCTACACGCCCGGTGCGTACCTGACCGGCAACTACTGGGACCAGCCGCTGGTCCTGCCGTTCGCCGCGCGCCCCGCCGCGCCGCCGCGGTCGATCGCGATCCTGGGCAGCGCGGCCGGGACCGTCGCCCGCGCCTACGGGCACTTCTTCCCGGCGACGCGGATCGACGCGGTGGAGATCGACCCCAAGCTGACCGAGGTCGGGCGCGAGCTGTTCGACCTCCACGCGCCCAACCTCCACACCCACGCCGCCGACGCGCGACCGTGGCTGCGGTCGACGTCGCGGCGCTTCGACGTCATCTACGTCGATGCCTACCGCCAGCCCTACATCCCGTTCTACCTCGCCACCGAGGAGTTCTTCGCGCTGGCGAAGCGGCGCCTCAACCCCGGCGGCCAGGTCATCGTCAACGTCGGCCACCCGGAGGGCTCGCGGCGCCTCGAGCAGGTGCTGTCGGCCACCATGCGCTCCGTGTTCGGTCACGTGGCGCGCGATCCCAGCGAGGACGTCAACACGCAGCTGGTCGCGGCCGACGTCCCGGTGAGCGGCGCCAACATCGACGCGGCGGTGCGCGGCGGCGTGATCCCGCCCGCGCTGCGCGGCATCGCCGGCGACGCCGCGCGCCGGACCGCGCCCGGGCTGGGCGGCGGGCGCGTCTACACCGACGACGTCGCGCCGGTCGAGTGGCTGATCGACGCCTCGATCGTGCAGGTCGCCGCGGACGGCGAGCGGTGAGCGCCCGCGCCGCCCGCGCCGCCCGCGCCGCCCGCGCCGCGCGTCACGACGCTCGAGCTGTTCTTCGACCTCGTCTTCGTCTTCACCGTCACGCAGCTGAGCGCGGTCCTGGCCCACGACCTCACGTGGGACGGCCTGCTGCACGTCGCGCTCATGTTGGGGTTCATCTGGTTCATGTACGGCGGCTACGCGTGGCTGACCAACGCCATCGACTTGAACGACCCCGTCAACCGCGGGCTTCTGCTCGCCGGCATGTGCGGGTACTTCGTGATCGCGCTCGCGGTCCCGCACGCGTTCGACGGCGCCGGCCTGGCGTTCGGCGTCGGCTACCTGGTCGTCGCCGGGGTCCATACGTTCCTGTTCGTCCACAGCGCGCCGGGCCTGGCACCGCAGGCGATCCTGCGACTGGCGCCCGGCAACCTCGGCAACGCGGCGGTCGTGCTGGTCGGCGGCGCGCTGGGCGGCCACGCGCAGGTGTGGCTGTGGACGGTGGGCCTGATCGCGCTGTGGACGCTGCCCAAGCTCATCGGCAACCAGGACTTCGCGGTCGCGCCGGCGCACTTCGTCGACCGCCACGGGCTGGTCGTCATCGTCGCGATCGGAGAGTCGGTCGTCGCGATCGGCATCGGCGCGGCGGACCTGGCCGTCGACGCGGAGCTGATCGTCGTCGCCGTGCTCGGGCTGTTGCTCAGCGCGACGCTGTGGTGGACGTACTTCGGCGGCGACGACGCGCGGGCCGAGCAGGCGCTGAGCGCGATGCCCGTGCGCCGGCGCGCGATCGCCGCGCTGGACGGCTACGGCTTCGCCCACCTGGCGCTGCTGCTGGGGATCGTGTGCGTCGCGGTCGGGCTGAAGAAGGCGACGGGCCACGGCTACGACGCGCTGGCGGGCGCCCAAGCGCTGGTCCTCGCCGGCGGCGTGGCGCTGTTCCTCGCGGGCGACGTCTGGTTCCGCCGCGTGCTGCGGATCGGGACCGGGCCGGCGCGCGGGGTGGGGGCGATCGTCGCGCTGGCGACGATCCCGCTGGGGACCGAGGTCGCGGCGATCGCGCAGGTCGCGGCGCTCGTCGTGGTCGTCGGCGTGGCGTCCAACGCGCGGGCGCCGGCGTCCATCGCCGGACGCGTGACTCAAGCCAGAGCATCTTGACGCCGAAACATTTGGCAACTAACTTTTAGGTGCCAAATGAACTTCTCTTCCTCGTCGCTCCCCATCTCCCCGCGCATCGAGCCCCACGTCTGGCGGATCGCCATCGTGGTCATCCTCGGCGCGATCATGTCGGTCCTCGACACGACGATCGTCAACGTCGCGCTTGACGACCTCTCGATCGACCTGCACAGCTCGCTGGACTCGATCCAGTGGGTCGTGACCGGCTACCTGCTCGCCCTCGCCGCCGTGATCCCCGTCACCGGCTGGGCCGCGCGTCGCTTCGGGTCGCGTCGCCTGTACCTGGTGGCCCTGGTCGCCTTCACCCTCGGCTCGGCGCTGTGCGGCCTGGCGTGGTCGACGGGCTCGCTCGTCGCGTTCCGCGTCATCCAGGGCGTCGGCGGCGGCATGCTGATGCCGATCGGCCAGATGATCCTCGTCAAGGCCGCCGGGCCGCGCAACCTCCCGCGCGTCATGGCCGCGATCGGCGTCCCGATCATCCTCGCGCCGGTCTTCGGCCCGACGATCGGCGGCCTGCTGCTCGAGCACGCCGGGTGGCAGTGGATCTTCCTGGTCAACGTCCCGATCGGCGCGATCGCGCTGGTCACCGCGCTGCGCCTGCTGCCGCGCGACCAGCCTGAGGAGGCCGGCTCGCTGGACCTCATCGGCCTGGTGCTCGTCGCGACTGGCCTGGTCGGCGTGACCTACGGGCTGGCCGAGAGCGGCAGCGCCGGCTCGCTGACCGACGCCTCCGTGCTGGTCCCCGCGCTGGCCGGCGTGGCGCTGATCGTGGCGTTCGTGCTGCGGGCGCTGCGCATCCCGGCGCCGCTGCTGGACATGCGCCTGTACAAGGACAAGGCCTTCGCGGCAGCGTCGCTGACGACGTTCTGCCTCGGCGCCGCGCTGTTCGGCGCGATGATCCTGATGCCGCTGTACTTCCAGACCGTCCGCGGCGAGGACGCCGTGACGACCGGCCTGCTGCTGATGCCGCAAGGCATCGGCGCGGCGATCGCGATGCGCCTGAGCGCCGTGGCCACCGAGCGCTGGGGAGGCGGGCTGACCGCGCTGATGGGCGGGATGGTGACCGTCGTCGCGACCGTGCCGTTCGTGCTGATCTCGGGTGGGACGTCGTACTGGCTGATCGGCGCCGCGATGGTCTTCCGCGGCTTCGGCATCGGCATGTCGATGATGCCGTCGATGACCGCCGCGTTCGCGGTCCTGCGGCCCGACCAGATCAACCACGCGACGCCGCAGCTCAACGTGCTGCAGCGCGTCGGTGGGTCCGTCGGCACCGCCATCCTGTCGGTCGTGCTGTCCAACCACCTGTCGGCCGCGGCCACCGCCGCGGGTAGTCACCCGTCGGTCGACGCGGCCGCCGGCGCCTTCGGCGACACCTACGTCTGGGTGCTCGGCGTGACCGCGTTCGCGCTGCTGCCGACAGCGCTGCTGGCGCTCGTCGAGCGCGCGGCGCGCGTCGTCGGCCACGAGCCGGCGGTCGGCCCGGCCGCCGAGCTCGAGCTGGAGGCGGCGGCGTAGATGTCGGCCGCCTCGACCACCGCGGCCAGCGAGGCCGTCCGCCTGGCGTTCGTCGAGATGCTGGGCGCCGAGCGCCGGCTGCGCGCCCGCGACCAGAAGTGCGGTCCGGGCGAGCTGACCCACGGCCAGATCCGGGCGCTCTTCACCATCGACGTCAAGGGCGAGGCCACGGCGGGCGAGCTGGCCAAGGCGGCCGAGCTGTCACCGGCCTCGGTCTCGACCATGCTGGACCACCTGGAGCGCGACGGGATCGTCGAGCGGCGCCGATCGGAGAGCGACCGCCGCGTCGTCGTCGTGTCGCTGACCGGCGAGGGGCGCGAGCTCCTCGAGCACAGGCGCGCCGAATGGCGCACCCGCTGGCGGGAGGCGCTGGCCGACGTGTCGGACGAGCACCTGGCGGTCGCCGCCGACGTGATGCACCGCATGGCGGGGATCCTGGACGAGTTGTAGGGGTCGGTGGCCCGCGCGCCGCGCTACGGCTGCTCGGCGTAGGAGATGAACTCCAGGAGGCTGCCGTCCGGGTCCCGGAAGTACACCGAGAACCCTGGGCCGCCCGCGCCGTTGCGCGGCACGGGGCCCTGTTCGACCGCGATGCCGTGCTCCTGGAGGTGCTGGATCGCCTGCTCGGCGGTGCCGGGCCAGACGAGGCAGAGGTCGGCCATGCCGGGCTGTGCCGGGATGCGCGCGACGGGGTCGGGTGCCATGCCCGGGCCGTGGACGTTGAAGTTGATGTCGCCGAAGCGGTAGCGCCAGCGGGTCGGCGGCGGCTCGGTCAGCTCGACGAGGTCGGCGCCGCAGACGTCGCGGTAGAACGCGTTGGAGCGGGCCCAGTCCGACACGGCGATGACGACGTGGTCGAGCGTGATGCCGTCGCTCCGATGGCTCATCCCAGCCAGAGATCGTAGGGGAGGGTCGCGCCCGCGCGAGCCAGTTGGGCGACGGCGAAGCCGGGCAGCGGGGCGAGCGTCGCGACGTCGACGTCGCCCAGCACCGCGATCGTGTTGACGTTGGAGCGCTGCATCGGCGTCGGCTCCTCCGGCCATGGCGTGACGACGACGCCGGCGACGTGCAGGCCCACCGCGCGCGCGGCTTCCAGGGTCGACAACGTGTGGTTGATCGTGCCCAGCCCGGGTCGGGCGACGACGACCACGGGCAGGTCCAGCGCGACCGCGAGGTCGCGGATGAGGTAGCCGTCGAGCGTCAGCGGGACCAGCAGGCCGCCGACGCCTTCGGCGATCAGCGTCCGCCCGGCCGCGGTGCGCCGCGCGGTCTCGACCAAGGTGGTGGGGTCGATCGCGACCTCGTCCAGCTCGGCGGCCAGATGCGGCGAGACGGCGGGGCCGAAGGTGTAGGGCGCGACCGCGTGCGGCTCCATGCCCGCGCAGGCGGCGAGCAGGTCGTGGTCGCGCGGCTTGCCGTCGGCGGGCTCCTCGTCGGTCCCGGTGACGACCGGCTTGAACGCGCCGACGGGCACGCCGTCGGCCGCGAGCGCCGCGGTCAGCGCCGCCGCGACGACCGTCTTGCCGATCTCCGTGTCGGTCCCGGTGACGAACAGCCCGCGCACGCCGACCGACGCTACGCCGCCGCCGCGGTCGCGTCCTCGCCCGGCGTCGCCAGCGGCGCGGAGAGGCGCTCGTCCGGGTGGCCGGCGGGCTGCGCGGCGGCCAGCGGGACGCCGGCGCCGGGGCGGAAGCCTGCCTGGAGCGCGGCGCGGCCCAGCGTCCGGGCCGCCGCGCGCAGCTCGTCGCGCGTGTGGGTCGCCATCAGCGCCAGGCGCAGTCGCGACGTGCCGGCCGGGACGGTCGGCGGGCGGATCGCCTGCGCGAAGACCCCGGCCTCGATCGCCTTCTCGCAGACCGTCATCGCCAGCGCGGGATCGCCGACGACCAGCGGCACGATCTGCGTCGAGGAGCCGGCGACCTCGAAGCCCTCGCGCGCCAGCTCGTCGCGCATGATCCCGGCGTTGGCCTGGAGCTTGTCCACCATCTCGGGGTGCTCCTGCAGCACGTCCAGCGCGGCCAGCGCGCCGGCCACCGCCGGCGGCGGCAGCGCCGTGGAGAAGATCAGCGACCGCGCGGTGTTCGTCAGGTAGTCGCGCATCGCCGTGCTGCACGCCGCGAACGCGCCGTAGGCCCCGAGGGCCTTGCCCATCGTGCCGACGACGACGTCGACCTCGCCGTCCAGCCCCGCCTCGGCGACCGCGCCGCGCCCGCCGGGTCCGAGGCAGCCGGTGCCGTGTGCCTCGTCGACCACCGTGCGCAGCCCGTGGCGGCGCGCGAGCTCGACGAGCTCCTCGAGCGGCGCGACGTCGCCGTCCATCGAGAACACCGAGTCGGTGACGATCAGCCCCGGCCGGCCGCGGTGCTGCTTCAGGCCCCAGGCCAGGTGCTCGACGTCGCAGTGGTCGTAGACGAACGTGTCGGCGCGCGCCAGGCGGCAGCCGTCGATGAGCGACGCGTGGTTGAGCTCGTCGCTGAACACCACGGCGCCGTCGCCGGCGAGCTTCGCGACGCTGCTGACCACGCCGAGGTTCGCCAGGTAGCCGGAGCCGAACAGCACCGCCGACTCGGTCCCCTTGAACGCCGCCAGCGCCTCCTCCAGCCGGCGGTGCACGGTCATCGTCCCGGACACCAGCCGCGACGCGCCGGCGCCCGCGCCCCAGCGCATCGCCGCGTCGGCCGCGGCCTCACGGACGCGCGGGTGATCCGCGAGCCCCAGGTAGTTGTTGGAGCACAGCAGGAGCACGGGCCGGCCGTCCAGCACCACGCGCGAGCCCTGCGGCCCGGACACGTGGCGCATCCGCCGGTAGAGGCCGGACTCCCGCAAATCCTCCAGGCGGGCTTCGATGTCGCTCACGATCGTCGGCGCGCGCTCAGTGCCCGAACGGCATGCCGGACAGCTGCGCCGGCTCGGCCGCCTCCTCGGCGCCGGGCCAGCGGTTCGGCGCCCCGTCGGGCCGTGGCGGCACCTTGTTCTTCTTGGCGTAGCGCAGCTGCGCCGCCGGATCCCACGTCGTGATCTTGATCCCGGCCGCCTCGGCCTGGCCCGCGTTGTCGAGGTAGTCCTCGACGACGTTCGACGTCTCGCCGTCCAGCCAGCCCGAGCGGTTGTCCGGCCGCGGGTTGGCGCCGTTGTCGGCGTAGCGGTTGATGTTCAGCCCGAGGTCGGTGAACATCGCGCGGTCGTCGGCGGGATCGGCGTTCAGCGTCGTCAGGAAGTTGCCCATCATCACGCCGTTGAGCCCGGCCTTGACGGCCAGCGGCTGCAGCTCGCCGAGGTTCTCGACGCGGCCGCCGCACAGCCGGAACAGCGCCGCCGGCAGCACCAGCCGGAAGATCGCGATCCACTTCACGACCTCCCACGGATCCATGTAGTCGCGGTCGCCGAACTTGGTGCCCGGCCGCGGGTTCAGCAGGTTGATCGGGACCGACGTGGGGTTGATCTTGGACAGCTCGAACGCCATCTCGACGCGCTGCTCACGCGACTCGCCGAGGTTCAGGATCCCGCCCACGCAGGTCTCCAGCCCCGCCTCCTCGACCGCCTGGATCGTGCGCAGCCGGCCCTCGTAGCGGACCGTCGAGGAGACCTCGGGGTAGTAGGACTCCGCGGTCTCGACGTTGTGGTGCACGCGCTGGATGCCCGCGGCCTTCAGCGACTTGGCGCGGTCGACGGACATGTGCCCGACCGACGCGCAGCGCTTCAAGTTCGTGTTCTCGGCCACCAGCCGCGCGCCTTCGAGCACCTTCTCGAAGTCGCGCTTGGACAGCCCCTGGCCTTGGGTGACCATGCAGAACCGGTGCGCGCCGGCCGCCTCGGCGGCCTTGGCGTGCTCGAGGATCTGCTCGGGCTCCATCATCGCGTGCATCGGCGTCTCGGCCTCCGCGAACCGCGACTGCGCGCAGAACCCGCAGTCCTCGGCGCAGCCGCCGGACTTCGCGTTGACCAGCGAGCACATGTCGGTGCTGTCGCCGAACTGCTCCTGGCGCGCCGCCCACGCGCGCTCGACCAGGGCCAGGATCGCGTCGTGATCTTCGATCTCGCCGAGGCGGACGGCTTCTTGGCGGGTGATCAGCGGCGGCATGCCCGGCACAGTAGGCAGCGCTCCGGACGGTCCCGGGTCCTCCGATCGGACGTCGACCTGGACCATCGTCTACCCGCCGATCATCAGAAGTGGGGATGGCGGAACGTCGCTCACCAACCGATGATGTGCACTACGTGGCTGCCGCCGACGACCCCATCCGCGTGCTGCTCTGCGATGACGCGGAGGGCTTCCGCGCGCTGATGCGGATCTCGCTGGCCGAGGACCCGGCGATCGAGATCGTCGGGGAGGCCGCCGACGGCGAGGCCGGGGTCGAGGCGACCGCCGAGCTCCAGCCCGACGTCGTCCTCCTGGACATGTCGATGCCCCGGATGGGCGGCCTGCAGGCGATCCCGAAGATGCGCCGCCGCGCGCCGCGCACGTCGATCATCGGCCTGTCGAGCCTGTCGGCCGCGCGCATGGCCGCGCCGTCGAAGCAGATCGGCGCCCACGCCTACCTCGAGAAGGGCACCGAGCTGGCGCAGATCCGGGCGGCGATCCACGCCGCCGCCGAGCGCTGAGCCGCTCTCACGAAGCCCTCACGATCGGAGGCGCCGTTCCTGGGTACGGAACGGTGCATGCCCCAGCATCCGCATCGCCCTGGCCGCCGCGGCGACGACGCTCGCGGTCGCCGCGCCAGCCGCCTCGGCCGCGACCAACCCGTATACGCCGGTCGGCGTGTGCGGCGGCGCGTTCCACGTCATCGACCACCACGACCTGCGCGGCCCCAAGGGCGGCCTGCTCGGCACGACGTACCTGCTCTGGGACGGCGGGTCGAAGCGCAACTGCGCCGTGACGATCAAGCGGCGCGCGGTCGGCGTGCCGACGTTCGTCGAGGCGAGCCTGGCCGCCCAGAAGCCCGGCGGCCTCTACAAGGCCGACAACTCGCTGGACTACCAGTACTACGCCGGCCCGGTGTACGCGAAGGCGCCCAGGACGTGCGTGATCTTCGGCGGCCGGATGAACGACGCCCAGGGCAACGGCGACTCGTGGATCACGCCCTGGCCGACGCACTGCAAGTAGTGGCGCGCTCGCGTCGCTAGCGTCTCGGGCGTGGACGACGCAGAGCTCGCCAGGCGGTCGATCCTCGGCTTCGGGGAGATGGTCGCGACGCTCGGCGGCGACGGGGCGGTCCGCCGCCCGGACGCCGTCGGCGCCGTGGTCGGCTTCGCCGCCGACAACCACTGGCTCGACGCCGCGGTCGTGCCGGCCGACGCGCCGCCGCCGGCGGCCGACGACGCCGGCCTGCCCCATTGCCTGTGGACCGTCGCCGACGCGGTGCCGGGCCGGCGCGAGGAGCCCCGGATCGCGATGCCGTGCCTGGGGCTCGCGCTCGACCGGCGCGCGCCGGTCGCCTCGGTGGAGGTCGACCAGCCGTCGCTCTCCGAGCTGGGCGAGATCAACGACCGCGCCTACGGCCAGGTCGAGCAGCTGGCGCCGCTGGTCCGGGCGCTGCGCGACGACCGCCTCGTCACGCACGGCCTGCGGGCCGACGGCGCGTTCGCGTGCGTCGCGCTGACGCTGCGGATCGGAGACGACATCAGCATCCAGTACGTCGCGACCGAGCAGCGCTTCCGCCGCCAAGGCCTCGCCAGCCGGCTGCTGACCGCGGTGATGGCGCGGGCGCTCGCGACCGGCGCGACGAGCGCGACGCTCCAGGCCAGCCCGGACGGGCTGCCGGTCTACGAGCGGCTCGGCTTCCGGCGCGTGGCGACGCTCAAGGCGTTCCTGCGGGCGGCGTAGCGCTCAGCGCCCGCAGCACTTCTTGTACTTCTTGGCGCTGCCGCACCAGCACGGGTCGTTGCGGCCCGGCGGCCAGGCCACGGCGCCGCCCTCCTGGGCGAGCTCGTAGGCGGCGCGGGCGCGCGCCTCGGCGGCCTCGGGGTCGAACTCGTTCTCGGCGGCCAGCTCGTGCACCCGCGCAACGGTGAGCGGGACGACGACGGGGTGGCGCGGCGCGCCCGGGGCGACCGCGCGCATCCGGCGGTCCAGCTCCAGGGCGTAGGCCTCGTGCCCGTCGGCGGCCCAGTCGGCCGCGAACGACGGCCACGCCTCGACCGCGCGCGCGAACTCGTCCAGCGGGAAGTAGGGCGTCGCGACCGGCGTGTCGACGCCCTGCGCCGCGGCACGGGCGAGCGCCAGGCGCGCGGCCTCGTCGACCGCCTCGGCCGGCAGGCCGGCGTCGGCCAGCGCCGTCGTCCGCTCGCCGACGATCTGGCGCAGCGTCTCGCCGTCGGCGCCCGAGTGCAGCGCCAGCTCCAGCGCGCGCCCGAACAACTCGGCCGCCACCGCGGGCTCCTCCGCCTCGGCGTGCGCGCTGCCGGCCAGGAACGGGACCGTCGGGTCGCCGGGATGGTCGCGCTCCAGCGCGGCCCAGATCGCGTCGGCGTCGCCGCGGCGTCCGGCGAGCACGTGCATCCAGGCGACGTGCCAGCGCTGGTCCTCGCCGGTGAGCTCCTGCAGCTCGCCCAGGACCGCGATCGCCTCGTCGTACTGGCCGCTCTGCTCGAGCGTGTCGACACGCGTCTCGAGCGCCTCGACCTGCTTGCGCGACGGGGCGGCCACGGTCGGCTACTTCCCCTGCCAGCGCGCGGGGCGCTTCTCGGCGAAGGCGCGCACGCCCTCGGCCAGGTCCTCGGAGGCGAAGCACGCCTTGCGCAGCGCGATCAGCTCGGCCTCGACGGCCGGGTCCAGCGTCGCCTCGGCGTCGAGCAGCGCGCGCAGGACGCGCTTGTTGCCACGGACGCTCAGCGGCGCGTTGGCCGTCAGCTCGGCGGCCCAGTCCAGCGCGACGCCCTCGAGGTCCTCCTCGCCGGCGATCTCGTGCAGCAGGCCCCACGTCTTGGCCTCGCGGGCGCTGATGTTGCGGCCGAGCAGGAAGAGCTGGCGGGTGCGCGGCTCGCCGATCGCGTGCAGGAAGCGGCGCAGGCCGGTGTGCGAGTAGACGAGCCCGAGCTTGGCGGGCGGCATCCCGAGCTTGATCCCGTCGCGGGCGACGCGCAGGTCGCAGGCGAGCGCCAGCTCCAGCCCGCCGCCGATCGTGTGACCCGGCAGCGCGGCGATCGTCGGGACGTCGGTCGCGTCCAGCGCGTCGATCGCGCTCGTGAACGGATGGGCCACGAGCTTCTCGGCCTCGGCCGCGAAGACGTCCTCGGGGATGTCGCCGATGTCGTAGCCCGACGAGAACATCCCGTGCGCGCCGGTGAGGACGATCGCGCGGGTGGCGCCGTCGTCGGCGCCGCGGACGGCCGCCGCGATCCCGTCGAGGATCGCGTGGTCGAGCGCGTTGCGCTTCGCCGGGTTGGAGATCGTCAGCCGCCGGACCCCGTCCAACGGCTCGTCGATGAGGAGTTCGCCCGCCATTCGCGGCGGGAGGCTAGTGATTTGGCGCTACTCGAGGACGACGAGCGTGTCGCCCTCGTTCACGGCCTGGCCCTCTTCGCAGAGGATCTCCTTGACCGTGCCGGCGTCCTCGGCCTCGACCGGCATCTCCATCTTCATGGACTCGAGGATGACGACCGTGTCGCCCTCCCCGACGGTGTCGCCGATCTTGCACTCGATCTTCCACACGGTGCCCGTGATGTGGGCCTCGATGTCCGCCATGCGCGGGAACATAGGTGGCTGACCGGACGTTCACATGCCCTCGACCGACGGGCGGAACCTGGACGGCGATGTTCCGACCGCGTGGCGATAGAGGGCGACCCCGTGGTGCCGCATCATGCTGGCAAGTGATCGGCCGGGGGACATCGCAACAGCGCACACCGTCTCCTCCTGCGACGACTCGCCGTTGTGCCGACCGATCGCCGCTCCGCGGTATGGCCTGACCCACCGTCCCGGAGCACGCCTGGGGACCATGCGCCACATGGAGGAGGGACAGCCTCCATGTGGCGCACCCCGGGTGACCGTCCCGCCGCCGACTTCATGGAGGCTCGGCCTCACATGTGGCGCACCCCGGGTGACCGTCCCGCCGCCGACTTCATGGAGGCTCGGCCTCACATGTGGCGCACCCCGGGTGACTATCGCGGGTAACATTCTCGCATCGTGGGCGAGTCCGAGCAGTTGGCGAAGATGAAGGCGCAGGTCTACCTCGACGAGCGCCCGAAGGAGTACTTCGACCGCTTCCACGAGCGCGGACGCACGCGCGAGCCCGACTGGGCCTACGAGGCGGTGCGCTCGCTGACGCTCCTGTACGCGTGGTCGTTCTTCCGCGCGCGGTCGATCTCGACCGACAAGGTCCCGCCGACCGGGCCGGTCATCCTGGCGCCGAACCACTTCTCGTTCATGGACCACTTCTTCGTCGGCGGCTCGATCCGCCGCAAGGTGCGGTTCATGGCGAAGTCGCAGCTCTTCAAGCCGCCGATGCAGTGGGTCTACACGCACGGCGGCGTCTTCCCGGTCCGTCGCGGGCACCGCGACGAGGAGGCGATCGAGACCGCGCACAGCATCCTCGGCCGCGGCGGCTGCCTGGCGATGTACTGCGAGGGCGGCCGGTCGCGCGACGGCAAGCTCGCCGACCAGGCCAAGCCGGGCATCGGCCGCCTGGCGCTGGAGACGGGCGCGACGGTCGTGCCGATCGCGATCCACGGCTCCTCGAAGGTCCGCAACTGGAAGAAGCTCGAGTTCCCGAAGGTGACCATCCAGTACGGGGACCCGTTCCGCTTCGAGCCGGTCGCCGAGCCGACGCGCGACCGCGCGCAGGCGACCGCGAACGAGATCTTCGACGCGATCAAGGTGCTGTACAACGGCCTCGAGGCGCACGGGCGCCGCGGGATCGTCGCGCGGGTGCGCGAAGAGCGCCGCGCGCTCCGCCGCGCCGGCAAGCGCGGCACCGCCGCCGCGTGATCGCACGCTCTGCGGGCCGCACGCTCGCGCCTGGAAGTCGCCAGCGGCTTGACGTGCGGCCGCACGCCGGCGCTCGCCGGCGACTCCCGGCCACGCCCGTGCGGGCCGCACAGCGCGCGATCCTCGGCCTGCTGCTCGGGGTCATGGCCCTCGCCGTCGCGCCGTCGGCGTCGTTCGGCGCCTCGGGGCTGTCGCTGGTCGGCGTGGCGCGGCTCGATACGCCGGTCGGCGTCGTCTCCGCGCCCGGTGACCGGTCGCGGGTGTTCGTGGTCGAGCAGGGTGGGCGGATCATCGCGGTGCAGGGGCGCACGGCGTCGGTCTTCGCGGACCTGACCGATCGCGTCAAGTCCGGTGGGGAGCAGGGGCTGCTCGGGCTGGCGTTCGCCCCCGACTACCCGACCAGCGGCAAGTTGTACGTGTACTACACGGCGCGGCCCCCGGCGGGCGCGGTGGTGGCCAACGACGGCGGCGACGTGGTCGTCAGCGAGCTGCGCCGGCGCGACGCCGACCACGCCGACGTCGCCAGCGAGCGCGTGATCCTGCGCATCCCGCACCGGGGCGACCAGTACGAGAACGGCGGCCAGCTGGCGTTCGGGCCGGACGGACGGCTGTGGATCGGGACCGGCGACGGCGGCGACGACACGCGGTTCGGCCGCAACTCGCAGCTGCTGGACCCGGCGGCCGACGACGCCGCCGCCGGCTACGACGCGCTGCTGGGCAAGCTGCTGCGGATCGACCCCGCGCCGGGCGACGGCTGCGGCGGCGGCTGCACGATCCCGGCCGACAACCCGGGCTTCGCGCAGCGCGAGGTCTGGGCCTACGGACTGCGCAACCCGTGGCGGTTCTCGTTCGACGCGGCGAGCGGCGACCTGTTCATCGCCGACGTCGGCGAGGCGCGCTGGGAGGAGGTCGACGTGGCACCGACCAGCGCCGGGCGGGCGCGCGGCGTCAACTTCGGCTGGCCGTTCTTCGAGGGCCAGGATCCCGGTCCGCCGGACGCGGGGAGCCCGCCGGCCGGATGCTGCGTCGGCCCGGCGATCGTGCGCTCTCACGCCGCCCCGGAGTCCTGGAACGCGGTGATCGGCGGCGTGGTCGTGCACGACCCGGGCCTGCCGGCGCTGAACGGGAAGTACCTCTACGGCGTGTTCAACAGCGGGACGATCCGCGCGGCGACGGTCGGCGGCGGCCAGGTCACGAGCGACGTCGAGACGGGCCTCGCCCAACCGGCGCTGACGTCGTTCGGCGTCGACGGCTGCGGTCGCGTGTACGTGACGTCGCTGGACGGCTGGCTGTACCGCCTGTCACAGGGCGCGGGCGTCTGCGACGCGGTCGGCGTGACGCTCGACGTGCCCGCCCGTCAGCGCGCGACGTCCGGGCTCGTGCGGGCGTCGATCGCCTGCGTCGTGGCCTGCTCGGCCCAGGTGCAGGTGTCGCTGCGCGTCGGCCGGGCGATCGTCGGCCGGACCACGCCGCGGGCGCTGGCGCTGCGGGCCGGCAAGGCCCGGACGGCGTCGCTGCGGGTCAGCGCCGCGATCCGCGCGAGGCTCCGCCGCGCGCTGGCCGGCGGTCGCGCCGTCACCGCCCGCGTGGTCGTCACGGCGCACGCCGTCGACAGCAAGGCGCAGCGCCGGTCGTCGGTCGACGCGCGCCTGCGCCGCTGAGCGGGGCTTCGCCGTCGGGTGCGGGGGTAGGACCGCAGAATGACTCGGCGCGTGGGGATGGGGCTGGCGGTCGCGGTGGGCTGGGCGCTGGCGCTCGGGGCGCCGTCCGCGCCGGCGGCGGTGACGCTCGCGCCGATCGGGACGTTCCAGCAGCCGGTCGACGTCGCCGCGCCGCCCACCGACATCTCGCGCGTCTTCGTGGTCCAGAAGGGCGGCAAGATCATGGTCGTCCGCAACGGCGCGGCCTCGACCTTCCTGGACATCACCGGCCGCGTCCGCTCCTCGGGCGAGGAGCAGGGGCTGCTGTCGGTCGCCCTCGCGCCCGACTACGCGATCAGCGGCACGTTCTACGTCTACTACACGGCGCAGCCGCCGGGCGGCGCCGGCGCGGTGGGCTCGGACCTGACGGTCAGCGCGTTCCACGCCACCGACCCGGACCACGCCGACCCCGCCAGCGAGCGCGTGGTGCTGAGCATCCCGCACCGCAAGGAGGACAACCACAACGGCGGCCAGCTGCAGATCGGCCCCGACGGGCTGCTCTGGGTCGGGACCGGGGACGGCGGAGGCGGCAACGACGGGCTCGGCAACGCCCAGAAGACCGATCCCTCGTGGAACGACGCGAGCGCCGGCCACGACGCGCGGCTGGGCAAGCTGCTGCGGATCGACCCGACGCCGGGCAACGGCTGCGGTGGCGGCTGCACGATCCCGGCCGGCAACCCGGGCTTCGCCCAGCCCGAGATCTGGGCCTACGGGCTGCGCAACCCGTGGCGCTACTCGTTCGACCGGGCGACCGGCGACCTGGTGATCGGCGACGTGGGGCAGGAGACGTGGGAGGAGGTCGACTTCGCGGCCGCCGCCGGCGGGCGCGGCGCGGGCGCCAACTACGGGTGGAACACCTACGAGGGCAACCACCCGCGCGGGACGAGCGACCCGGCCGGGTCGCCGGCCGGCTTCACGTTCCCGGTGCTCGAGAAGAAGCACGGGGCGCCCGACAACTTCGCGTCGATCGCGGGCGGCTACGTCGTCCGCGACCCCGCGCTCCCGGACCTGCTCGGCAAGTACGTGTACGCCGACACCTACGCCGGCAAGATCCGCGCCGTGACCGTTGGCCCGGGCAGCGCGACCGGCGACGTCGACACCGGCCTGCACGTCTCGACGCTCTCGTCGTTCGGCCAGGACGCCTGCGGCCGCGTCTACGCGACGTCGCTCGACGGGCCCGTGGTCCGGCTGTCCGGCAGCGGCGCGTGCGTGCCGCCGCCGGGCGCGACCGCGCCGCCGCCCGCCGGGACCACGCCGACCGGCCCCGGCGGCGGGCCGGGCGCCGCGGGCGGAGCGCCGGAGGTCAAGGTCGTCGCGGCGTCCACGCAGCGGCCGTGGAAGAGCGGCGTCGTGCGCCTGCGGGTTTCCTGCACCGCGATCTGCCGCCTGACCGCGGGCGGGACGTTCCTCGTCACCAGGACGACGCGCAGGGCCGGGGCGGCGGTCGTCAGGACGCTGCGCACCCAGACCGCCAAGCGCGTCCTGCCCGCCAACACGCTGACCACCGTCAAGATGAAGGTGTCGGCCAAGACCCGCCGCTCGCTCCTGCGAGCGCTGAACCGCCACCGCCGCATCACGCTGCGCTTCGCGATCACCGCGAGCGACCGCGACGGCCACGCCCGCAACGCCACCGCCCGCTCGGCGATCACGCGGCGCTAAGGGCTGGGGGCGGAGCGGCGCTCGCCGAGGTCCGTGTCGTCTGGTGTCCCACATAGGGACACCAGACGACACGGATCCAGGGTTCGCGGCGTTCGCGGCGCTCGCGGCGCTCGCCTACCGACGGACGTCCTCGCAGTCCGGCGCGACCTCGTCGGTCGCGTCGGCGAAGACGACGTCGGCGCCGTCGCCGCACGACACGCGGTCGAAGCCGCCGCCGACGACCTGGATGCGGTCGTTGCCCTCGTCGCCGGCGATGATGTCGTCGTCGAGGTTGCCGAAGATGGTGTCGTTGCCCGGGCCGCCGTTGATGGTGTCGTTGCCGCGGTCGCCGGTGATGGAGTCGTCGCCCTCGTTGCCGAGGATCACGTCGTTGTCGCCGCGGCCGTGCAGCGCGTCGTCGCCGAGGCCGCCGTGGAGCTCGTCGTCGCCGTTCTCGCCGTCGACGTAGTCGTCGCCGCCGTTGCCGAACAGGACGTCGTTGCCGTCGTTGCCGAACAGCGAGTCGGCGTTCTCGGTGCCGTAGAGCGTGTCGTTGCCGACCGTCCCGAAGATGTTGTTGGACGGCGGCGGCGCGTCGGTCGCGGCGTCGGCCGGCACCAGCTTCACGATCTCGCAGGAGCGCAGCGTGTCGCGCGTCGGGGCGTCCTCCTCCACGTACACCGTGTCGCGGCCGGGACCGCAGTCGACGGTGTCGTGGTCGCCGTCGGCGACGCGGATGTCGTCGCGGCCGCTGCCCCCGGCCACGGTGTCGGCGCCCGGCCCGGCGACGATCTCGTCGTTGCCGTCGCCGCCGGAGAGCCTGTCGTCGCCCGAGCCGCCGTCGATCGCGTCGTCGCCCTCACTGCCATAGAGCGTGTCGCGGCCGGCGTCGCCGCGGATCGCGTCGGCGCCCAGCCGGCCGAAGACCGTGTCGCCGCCGGTGCCGCCGTCGATCGTGTCGTTGCCGTCCCCGCCGTCGACCTTCTCGCCGCCCGGCCCGCCCAGCAGCGTGTCGTCGCCGGTGCCGCCGTCGATGTCGTCGGTGCCGCGGTTGCCGTCGACGTAGTCGTTGCCGTCGCCGCCGTCCAACAGCATGTCGTTGCCCAGGCCGAGCTCGACGATGCGGTCGTTGCCGGCGCCGCCGCGCACGACGTCGTCGCCGTCGCCGCCGTCCAGCGAGTCGTCGCCGTCGCCGCCGTCGACCTCGTCGTCGCCCGTGCCGCCGTTGGCGTAGTCGCTGCCCGGCCCGCCGTCGAGCGTGTCGTTGCCGGCCTGGGCGAACAGGCGGTCGTTGCCGTCCTCGCCGTAGAGCTTGTCGTTGTCGGCCCCGCCGTCGAGCGTGTCGTTCCCGGCGCCGCCGTACAGGAGGTCGGCGCCGCGGCCGCCGAGCAGCGTGTCGTCGCCGCCGAAGCCCAGCAGCCGGTCGCCGAGGCGGGTGCCGGTCAGCTTGTCCGGGCCGTCGGTGCCGGTCGCCAGGCCGACCCCGGCCTGGATCGCCAGCGCCCGCGGGTGCGCGTCGCCGCTCAGCCGCCGGATCGACAGGCGCCGGAACGAGAGCGCGCTCAGGACGCTGATCGTCCCGGCCCGCTCGTCGGCGGTGTAGAGGCGGACGCCGTCGGGCGCGACCGCCGGATGGCCCGGGCCGGTACCGGTCGCCACGCGCGCCGCGACGCGCCCGCGCGGGAGGTCGAAGACCGCGGTGACGCGCGAGCCGGGCCCGGCGCCGGCGATCACGTGCTTGCCGTCGGCGGTCACGGCGACGCCGCCGCCCGGGCCGGGCGCGGTCCGGATCGTGCGGCCGAGCCTGCCGCCGGCGGTGTCGATCGTCACCAGCGCGGTGCGCTTCTTGGTCGCCGTCAGCGCGAACGCGTGGCGGCCGGTCGGCGCGAACGCGACGCCGGTGACGCCGGCCAGCTGCATGCGCCGCACGCCGCTGCCGAGCAGGTCGACGATCGCGATGCGCTTGGCGTCGAGCGCCACGACGGCCTTCGCGCCGTCCGCGGAGACCGCCAGCGCTGAGGGGCTCTTCGCCCGGGGGTCGAGCTGGATCGTCTTGGTCACGGTCATGGCGAGCGGGTCGATCAGGTCCAGCGCGCCGGCGCGCGCGGCGACCAGGCGGACGCCGCCGGCGGCCATCGCCAGCGCGGTCGGCGTCCGGGTCAGCTGGACGTCGCCGACGCGCGTGCGCCCGTTGAGGTCCAGCGCCGCGACGCCCGCGCCGGCCGCGACGTAGCCGCGCGCGCCGTCGGGCCCGATCGCCACCGCGCGCGCCGCGCCGGCCACCGGGACGCGCGCGACGAGCGCGCCTGACTGGACGTCGAGGAGCGTGGCGACCGGCTCGCCGGTGGCGACGAGCATGACCCGCGCGTCGGCGCGGGCGGCGCCGCCCAAGGCGACCAGGAGGACGAGCACGGGGAGAAGGGTGCGGCGCATCAACGACACAACCCGCGCACCCGGCCCAAGGTTCCGGTGCGTCGCCATCCCGGTTCGGACTACGGATTCCGTAGCAACTACGAATTCCTGAGCTATGCTGGCCCGCATGACCGAGGTCGAGGCCATGTGCCCGCGCTTCCACTACGCCGTCGAGCTGATCGGCGCGCGCTGGAGCGGGGCGATCCTCCGAGCGGTGCTCGACGGCCGGCACCGGTACTCCGACATCAAGGCGCTCATCCCGAGCGTCAGCGACACGATGCTCGCCCAGCGCCTGCGCTGGCTGGAGGCCGAGGGCCTGCTCGAGCGCCGGCCCGTCGCCGGCAGCGGCCCGCTGCGGGCCGATTACCACCTCACCGAGAAGGGCACGGCCCTGGCACCGGTCATCGAGGCGCTGAAGACGTGGGCCCACGACTGGGTCCCCGTCGCGCTCCCGAACCCTCCCATCGAGAAGGCCTCCTGAATCCCGCATGCCCAAGCTGCACGTCATCCTGGCCAGCACGCGCCCCGGCCGCGCTGGGGAGCCGATCGCCGACTGGTTCGTCTCGCGCGCACGCGCGCACGGGGCGTTCGACGTCGAGCTCGTCGACCTCGTCGAGGTGGACCTGCCGTTCATGGACGAGCCCAACCACCCGCGCCTGCGCCGGTACGAGCACCAGCACACCAAGGACTGGTCGGCGCGGATCGACGCGGGCGACGCGTTCGTCTTCGTCACGCCGGAGTACAACTACGGGTTCACCGCGCCGCTGAAGAACGCGATCGACTTCCTGCACTTCGAGTGGCAGCACAAGCCGGTCGGCTTCGTCAGCTACGGCGGGATCGCGGCGGGCACGCGCGCGGTGCAGATGCTCAAGCAGGTCGTGACGACGCTGAAGATGCTGCCGGTCTTCGAGGCGGTGAACATCCCGTTCCACACGCAGTTCATCGACGAGGAGGGCGTCGTCGGAGCCAACGACGTCATGGAGCAGGCGGCCGCCGCGATGCTCGACGAGCTGGTGCTGAGCGAGGCGACCCTGCGGCCGCGCCGCGAGGCGATCCGCGAGGCCGAGGCGGCGGGCAAGTCCTAGGGCCGCGGGAGGTAGGGTCCGGGCCGTGCTCGACGTGCTGCGCCCCGGAGTCCTCGAAGGCCTGACGGTCTGCGTCGTCGGCGACGGCGCGGCGGAGCGCGAGCGCGCCGCCGCGCTCGGCGCGCGGGTGGTGACGGTCGACGGCGACCTCGGCGACGAGGACGCGGTCGCGGTCGCGGTCGGCGCGCTCGGGCCGATCGACGTGCTGGTGGTCGACGCGGGCTCGGAGTTCGCCGAGGCCGGCGGCGGGATGCCCGGGCTGCGGCGTGCGGTGGACGACGGCTGGAACGTCGTGCGCGCGGTGGTCAACGCGGGGTGGATCGGGGACGGCTCGGACGAGGGCGGGTCGGGCGGCGGCGGCAAGGTCGTCTTCCTGGCGCCGATCGCCGACGCCGGCGAGCACGCCAACGCGGTCGGCGCCGCGCTGGAGAACGCGGCGCGGACGCTGTCGGTCGAGTGGGCGCGCTTCGGCGTCCGGATCACGGCGATCCGGCCGCGCGCGGGCGCGGCCCCCGGCGAGCGCGCCGAGCTCGTCGCGTTCCTGGCCTCGCCCGCCGGCGACTACTTCACGGGCTGCTCGTTCTACCCCGGCGCCGCGGTGTAGCCTCGTCCGCGAGGCCTCCGTGCGGCTCCAGGGCATCCACCACATCAGCGCGATCACGGGCGACGCCCAGCGCAACCTCGACTTCTACACGCGGGTCCTCGGCCTGCGGCTCGTCGCCAAGACCGTCAACCAGGACGACCCGAACGTCTACCACCTGTTCTACGCCGACGAGCAGGGCCATCCCGGCTCGGAGATGACGTTCTTCGAGTACCCGCACGCGATCCCGGGCCGGCCGGGCGCCGGGATGATCCACCGGATCGTCTGGCGCGTGGGCTCCGACGCGGCGCTCGTGTTCTGGGCGCAGCGTCTGCCGTCGTTGGAGGTGCCGGTCACGCGCGGCGCTGAGGGGTCCGTCGTGTTCAGCGATCCCGAGGGGCTCGAGCACGAGCTGGTCGTCGACGAGAGCGGCGACGCGCCGCTGATCGCCGGCGCGCCCGACATCCCGGCCGAGCACGCGCTGCAGGGCTTCGAGGGCGTGCGCGCGTACGCGACCGACCCGGAGCGCAGCGGCGCGCTGCTGGAGAAGGTGCTGGGCGCCGAGCGCAGCGGCGACGACGTCTGGACGCTGCGCGGCGAACGCCGCGGCGGCTGGATCGCCTACGACCCGGCGCCGGCCGAGCGCGGGCGGCAGTCCGGCGGCTCGGTCCACCACATCGCGTGGGGCACGACCGTGGTCGAGCACCCCGAGTGGCAGGACCGCATCACGGCCGCCGGCGTGCACACGAGCGGGATCATCGACCGCACGTACTTCAAGTCCATCTACTTCCGCGAGCCGTCGGGCGTGCTGTTCGAGATCGCCGACGACGCGCCGGGCTTCACCATCGACTCGCCGGTCGAGGAGCTCGGGCGCAAGATCATCCTGCCGCCGCAGTTCGAGGGCCAGCGCGAGCGGATCGAGCGGCGCCTGACGCCGCTGCCCGATCCGGGCCCGCGCCCTGCAGCCGCGACGTAGAGTTGCCGCGCATGTCCTCGCACATGCGCCCGACCCTGTGGTCCCAGCCCGACGAGCTGGCGCGCGTCCTCGCCGATCCCGGCCCGGCGCGCGCCGCGGCGGACACGCTGCGCGGGCGGGAGGTGCTGCTCGTCGGGATCGGGACGAGCTGGCACGCGGCCCAGCACGGCGCGTGGCTCCTGCGCGCGGCGGGCGTCCGGGCGCATGCCGCGCACGCGGCGGACCTCGCGCCCTACGACGTCCCGGTCGATCCGGCCGGCGGCGTGATCGTCCTGAGCCACACCGGCCACACCGGCTACTCGATGGACGTCCTGCGCCGCGCCCGCGACGCGGGCGCCGCGACCGTGCACATCAGCGCGATCGGCGCCGGCGGCGACGTCGAGACGGTGGCGGCCGAGAAGTCCTATGCCTACACCGCCAGCCACACGGCGGCGCTCGCCCGCGTCGCCCAGATCGCCATCGCGCTCGGCGCGGACCTGGGCGGCGACCTCGCCGCGGTCCCCGATGCCGTCCAGCGTGTGCTCGACCTCCCCGGCCCGCTGCTCGACGTGCCGCCGCGCCTCGTCGAGCTCGTGGGCGCCGGCCCCAACGCCTGGACCGCCGCCGAGGGCGCGCTGAAGATCCGCGAGGCGTCCTACGTCGCGGCCGAGGGCCTGTCCTCCGAGCAGTTCTTCCACGGCCCGTCGGTCGCGCTCGACGTCCAGGACGCGCTCGTCGTCCTCGACGGCGGCGGGCCGATGGCCGCGCGCACCGCGAAGATCGCCGACGCCGTCGCGGTCACCGGCGCGCGCGTCGTCCGCTTCGCCGCCGACGAGCGGCTCGGCGAGCAGCTCTCGATCTTCCCGCTCACCGCCGTCGTGCAGCGCGTCGCGCTCGAGCTCGCCGAGGCCCGGGGCGTCAGCCCGGACCGCTTCCGCTACGAGGAGGACCCGCGGCGCGAGGCGGCGTTCGAGGCGGTCGGCTTCTGACGCGCGCCGTCAGACGACGTCGTGGCCGGCGTCACGCAGCGCGGTGACCGCGGCGTCGAGCTGCCCGCCGGGCACGAGGACCCAGTCCGTGTCGTGCGTCGCGATCGGGAAGATCGGCACGTTGGCCTCCGCCAGCGGCGCGGCGATCGACGCCAGCACGCCGGTCAGCCCGAGGTCCAGCGGGCCGGCGACCTCGACGATGCGCCAGCCGCGCACGACCACGCCGGCGTCGTCGCCGACGAGGTCCTCCAGGCACACCAGCGACCGCTCCTCGCCGACCTCGGTCAGCGACCAGAAGCCGGTGCCGGACGGCGGCACGACCGGCGCGTCGACGCCGGCCGCCAGCCGGCACACCGCGTAGTCGCCCTCCAGCACCCGCAGCCTCATCGCGGGGCCCAGGGCACTTCGACGGCGTCCTCGGTCGGCGAGTTGCGGGCGACGACGTACTCGACGTCGTCGTCGTCGGACAGGTTCTCCAGCACGTGCGTCTCGTGCGGCGGCACCCACAGCATGTCGCCCTGCTGGAGCTCGACGACGTGCTCCAGCCGCTCGCCCCAGCGGATGCGCATCCCGCCGCTCAGCAGGTAGCAGGCGCTCTCGCAGTTGGCGTGGAAGTGCGGCCGCGAGCGCGCGCCCGCCGGCAGGCGGAAGATCCCCATGAAGAGGTTCTCGCTGCCCGTCGTCGCGCGCGAGATCTCGTGACCGCCGACGACGCCGCGGGGCTCCTCGTGCGGAGCCCCGCCCGGTCTGATGACCTTCATGGCGTCGAGGCTACTCGCCGCGCTACGTCGTCATGCCGGTGAACTGCCCACCGGTGACGTTCAGCACCTGGCCGTGCACGTAGTTGCTCCACGGCGAGCACAGGAAGAAGACGCCGCCGGCGGCTTCCTCCGGCGTCCCCGGCCGGCCCAGCGGGATCAACATGGAGGCCATGCCGCGCAGCTGGTCCGGGATGCCGAGCTGGACCTTCTCGCCGCCGATCTCCATCTGGTTGCTGTCGTCCTTGGACGCCGTCAGCCGCGTCTCGATGTAGCCGAACGCGACCGCGTTGACGTTGATCTTGAACTGGCCCCACTCCTTGGCCAGCGTCTTGGTCAAGCCCACGACCGCGTTCTTGCCGGCGCTGTAGTTGGCCTGGCCCGCGTTGCCCATCGTGCCGGAGACCGAGGAGACGTTGACGATCTTGCGGAAGACCTCGACGCCCTCCTCGCGCTCCTTCTTGGCCGGCTCGCGCAGGTGCGGCGCCGCGGCGCGGATGACCTTGAACGGCACCGTGACGTGGATGGCGAGCATCCGCTCCCACCAGTCGTCGCTCATCTTGTGGATCGGCGCGTCCAGCGTGTAGCCCGCGTTGTTGACGATGATGTCGACCCGGCCCCAGGCGTCGATCGCCGTCTGCACCAGCCGGTCGGGCGCGTCGCCCTTGGTCAGGTCGCCCGCGTAGACGGCCGTCTCGCCGGCGATCTCGCCCGCCGTCTGCTCGGCGACGTCGCCGTCGAGGTCGTTGATGACCACCTTGGCGCCTTGGGCGCTGAGCAGCTCAGCGGTGGCCCGGCCGATGCCGCGGGCGGACCCGGTGACGATCGCCACCTTGTCGTCGAGGACTCCCATGCGCGTCTCCTTCTCCAGAACGTGAATCCAACGTCAACTTGCGCGGCGGATCCTAGCTGTCGCGCAGCCGCCCCAGCACCAGGACGTCAGGCGCGCTGGAGCGCCGCGTTCTGCGCGCGGGCGACTTCGCACGCGAAGCTGGCGCGTCTGCTCAGAGCGCCAGGACCTTGGCCAGGATCTCGCGCATGATCTCGTCGGTGCCCCCGCCGATCGGGCCCAGGCGCGCGTCGCGGGCCATCCGCTCGATCTCGTACTCCTCCATGTAGCCCGCGCCGCCGTGGATCTGCAGGCACGTGTCCATCACGTCGAAGCAGGCGCGCTGGGTGGCGAGCTTGGCCATCGTGACCTCCTTGACCGCGTCGCCCTCGGTGTCGACGAACCGGCGCAGCGCGTCGTAGGTGACGACGCGCCCGACGTGCGCGGTGGTCGCGACGTCGGCGAGCTTGTGGCGCAGCGCCTGGAAGCCCGTGAGCGGCCGGCCGAACGCGTTGCGCTGCTGGGCGAAGGCCACGGTCTTGTCGTAGGCGACCTGCATCGCGCCGACCGCGCCCAGGGCCATCACCAGCCGCTCCCACTGGAAGTTGGCCATGATGAGGTAGAAGCCCTCGTTCTCGCGGCCGAGCAGGTTCTCCTCGGGCACGAACACGTCGTCGAAGGCCATCAGCGCGGTGTCGGAGGCGTGCCAGCCCAGCTTCTCGATCGGCGACGTCGTCACGCCGTCCTGGCGGTCGACGATGAAGAAGCTGATGCCGTGGTGGCCGCCCTCGGCGGTCGTCTTGACCGCCGTCACCCAGAAGTGCGCGCGCACGCCGTTGGTGATGAACATCTTCGAGCCGTTGATCAGCCAGCCGCCGTCGACCCGCTTGGCGTGCGTCTTCAGCCCGGCGACGTCGGAGCCCGCGTCCGGCTCGGTGATCGCCAGCGCCGCGAGCTTCTCGCCGGCGATCGCGGGCGCCAGGTACTGCTCCTTCTGGCGGTCGGTGCCGAACTTCGCGATCGGCGGCGTGGCGATGTTGATGTGCGCGCCGATGCCCGCGGCCACGCCGCCGGAGCCGCAGTGCGCCAGCTCCTCGGCCAGGACCGCGTCGTGCAGGTAGCCGCCGCCCTGGCCGCCGTAGGCCTCCGGGTACTTCAACCCCAGGAAGCCGTGCTCGGCGAACTGCCCGAAGACGCTGTCGGGGAAGCCGCGGGCCGCCTCCCACTCGGCGGCGTGCGGGCGCAGCTCGGCGAGCACGAAGCGGCGGATCGACTCCCGCAGCGCCTCGTGCTCGTCGCCGAACGGCGGCTCAGGCTTGGCCACCGAAGGCCTACAGGCCGTAGGAGCGGCCGATGACCTCGAGCATGATCTCGTCGGTCCCCGCGCCGATGCGGTTGAGGCGCAGGTCGCGCCAGACGCGCTCGACCCCGTACTCCTTCATGTAGCCCGCGCCGCCGTGGATCTGGATGCACTCGTCGGCGACCTCGACCGCGATGCGCGAGGCGTGCAGCTTGGCCATCGAGATCTCGCGGACGGGGTACTCGCCGTTGTTGAAGCGCCACGCCGTCATGTACACCAACTGCCGCGCGGTCTCGATCTTGGTGGCCATCTCGGCGAACTTGTGGCGGATGACCTGGAACTTGCCGATCGAGCGGCCGAACGCCTGGCGCTCCATCGCGTACTTCAGCGTCATGTCGAAGCAGTTCTGGGCGCCGGCCACGCAGCCGGCGGCGCCGATCAGCCGCTCGCCCTGGAGCTCCCAGCTGATGTGGTAGAAGCCCTTGCCCTTCTCGCCGAGGAGCGCGGAGGCCGGGACGCGGACGTCCTGGAAGGCCAGCAGCGCGGTGTCGGAGGCGTGCATGCCGAGCTTCTGCAGCCGCTGCTCGCGGACGACGCCCGGCGCGTCCATCGGGACGAGGAAGAGCGAGATGTCGCCGTGGCCGGAACCGGACCCGCCGCCCGCCCCGGTCTTGGTGACCAGCACGATCACGTCGGCGCGGTGGCCGTTGGTGATGTAGGTCTTGGACCCGTTGATGACGTACTCGTCGCTGGCCTCGTCGTAGATGGCCCGCGTCTTGATGCCGGCGACGTCGGAGCCCGCGTCGGGCTCGGTGATGCCGAGGCAGAGGATCTTCTCGCCCTTGATGGCGGGCACGACCCACTCCTGCTTCTGCTCCTCGGTGCCGAACGCGAGGATCGGCGGCATCGCCATGTCGGTGTGCACCGCGATGCCCATCGCCAGGCCGCCGGAGTGGCCGTGGACGAGCTCCTCGGCGAGGACCAGCGACGTGTAGTAGTCGCCGCCCTGGCCGCCGTACTGCTCGGGCTTGTCGAGGCCGAGGAAGCCGAGCTCGCCCATCCGCGGGAAGACGGAGTCCGGGAACGTCGTCTCCTCCCACTCCTCGGCGTGGGGCGCCAGCTCCTTGGTGGCGAAGCCGCGGATCGACTCGCGGAGCTGCTGGTGCTCGTCGGTGAAGATGAAGTGCTTGCGCGCGGCCCCGTGGTCGGGCTTCAAGACGTCAGCGGTCGTGGCCATGGGCGGACCGTAACGACCGCCGGACCGAAAGTAAACAGTGGCACGTCCTACTTTCAGCTGGCGCCGCCGTCCCCGCGCGGCGCGAACGCCGACGCGCACGTCTCCCCGACGTGCCGGCCCGCCTCGTCCACGCTCATCCGGCCTGCGGTGACCTCGACCATCGCGACCACGCCGAGGCCACGCAGCGTCGTGAGCATCCAGGTCACCGGCAGGTCGTCGCGCACCTCGCCCCGCGCCTGGGCCGCGGTGAGGTAGGCCTCCAGCGGGTTCTCGCCGAGCTCGTCGCCCTCGGCCGGCGCCAGCGCGCGCTCGCGCAGGTCCGGATGGGCGTCCAGGAACCGGTAGCGGTCGCCGATGGCGATGATCCGCGGGCCGAGGTCGCACAGCAGCTCGCGCGCCGACGAGGCCGTGCTCAGCGCGTCGGCGACCGTCTCGGCCGCCTCGCGGAGCACCTCCTCGAACAGCGCGTCGATGAGGTCCTGCCGGCGTGGGAAGTGGCGGTAGACCGTCGTCCGGCCAAGGCCGGAGGCGTCGGCGACCTCCTGCATCGTCGCCTGCGGGCGCTGGGCCAGCAGGGCCACCGCCGCGTCCAGCACGGTGCGGCGGTTTCGGCGCGCGTCGGAGCGCAGCCGGGCGTCAGAGGTCTGGTCGCTCATGGGTCAGGGTGAATGGTGCCGTAGCGGACCACGGCGTGTGAAAGCTCTGTACCGTTTCGGCCTCGGCTCCTGCCGCGCGTTGGCCGAAGTGTCCCGATCGTGGCGCAGAGACGCTCACCGCTGACGAAACGGAGCACGGCGGTTCCAGATGGTCGTCTGGTGCCCAGACGTGCTTTGCTCTGCGCCCATGGCCTACGAGACGATCCGCTACGACGTCGCCGAGACCGGCGTGGCGACCATCGCCCTGGATCATCCGGAGACGCGCAACGCGCTCTCGGACCAGGTGCTCGACGAGCTGCTCGCGGCGTTCACCGCCGCGCGCGACGACGAGGCGGTCCGCTGCGTCGTGCTGACCTCCACGCACGACAAGGTCTTCAGCAGCGGCGGCAACCTCGCCGGCTTCGCCGAGGGCGTGCCGCTCGTGCACAAGCACTTCGGGACCGATCGCTTCCCGCGGCTGTTCCAGCTCATCGGGGCGCTCGGCAAGCCCTCGATCTGCGCGGCGAACGGTCACGTGCTGGCCGGTGGGCTGGGGTTGGCGCTGGCGTGCGACCTGATCGTCGCCAAGGAGGGCGCGACGTTCGGGACGCCCGAGATCAACGTCGGCGTGTTCCCGTTCATGATCATGGCGTTGATCTACCGCAACGTGGGCCGCAAGAAGACCAACGAGCTGCTCCTGCTCGGCGAGCGGATCGACGCGGCCGAGGCCGAGCGGCTCGGCATCGTCAACAGGGTGGTGCCCGCCGAGGGCTTCGACGAAGCCGTGAGCGACTGGGCCGTCAAGCTGGCCCGGAAGTCCCCGGTGCTGATGCGCCTGGGCAAGGACGCGATGTACCGCCAGCAGGACCTCGCGTTCGTCGACGCGCTGGAGTACCTGCATCACAACCTCACGCTCGCGTTCTCGACCGAGGACATCCAGGAGGGCGTGAAAGCGTTCTTCGAGAAGCGGGAGCCGGTGTGGCAGGGCCGCTGACCCTGGTCGGGATGCTCTGCCGGTCCTCCGAGCGGGTCGAGGACGCGGCGGCGGGCACCCGGGCGCTGACCGAGGAGCTGGGCGCGCGCCACGGGGTCGCGGCGCGGCTGATCGGCTCGCCGTCGCCGATGCGGGTCGTGGGCTGGGAGGAGGACCTGCGCGGCTCGCGCGGGTGCCTGCTCGAGGCCGGCGGCCAGATCGACGACGCGCTCGCCGCGGGCGGTCGGCCGGTCCTCGTGGCTCCGGACTGCTCGGTGTCGCTGACCACGCTGCCGGCGGTCGTCCGGCACCGTCCGGAGGCGACCGTGCTGTGGCTCGACGCGCACGCCGACTTCAACACGCCGGACACCACCGTCAGCGGCTACCTCGGCGGCATGTGCCTGGCGGCGGCCTGTGGGGTCTGGGACGCCGGCCTGCTCGGCGAGGGCGCGCCGCGCGTCGACCCGACCGCGGTCGCGATGTGCGGCGTGCGGGACCTCGACGGGCCCGAGATCGCGCTGCTGGAGACCCGCGGCGTCGTGCGGATCGACCGCCCGGGGCTGCTGGCCGACGCGCTGGCCGGCCAGGAGGTCTTCGTCCACCTCGACCTCGACGTCCTGGACCCGGGCATCCTGCCCTCGCCGTTCCCGGCGCCGGGCGGCCTGAGCGACGGGGGCCTGCGCACGCTGCTCAGCGAGGTCGCGGACTCCTGCGAGATCCTCGGCTGCGAGATCACGGGCTTCCACGACCCCTCGCTCACCGAGCTGATCGCGAGCGTCGTGGAGCCGCTGGTCGCGGGCTGAGGCGGCGGAAGGCCAGCGCGCCGGCGGTGTCTTGCAGGGAGACCCATCCCCACAGCAGGAAGGCATGACCATGAGACGCCCCCTCGCGCTTCTCGCCGTTCTCGCCCTCGTCGTCGCCCTCGGCGGCGGCACCGCGGCGATCGCCCTGTCGAAGGGCTCGTCGCCCACCGTCAAGACACGGAGCACATCGCTCGGCACCGTGCTCGTCGACGCCAAGGGCCGGACGCTGTACCTGTTCGAGAAGGACAAGACCAAGAAGAGCACGTGCTCCGGGCAGTGCGCGGTCAACTGGCCGCCGGCGCTGACGAGCGGCAAGCCCAAGGCCGGCGGCGGCGCGGCCGCGTCGAAGCTCGGCACGACCAAGCGGTCCGACGGCACGACGCAGGTCACCTACAACGGCCACCCGCTGTACCGGTTCATCGCCGACAAGAACAAGCCCGGCAGCGTCAAGGGCGAAGGCATCGACGCGTTCGGCGCCGAGTGGTACGTCGTCGGGACCAACGGCAAGAAGATCGAGAAGGGTGGCGACTCGTCCAGCGTGTCGGGCCCTTCCGGCTACTGAGCTCGCTTGACGGATCCCGAAGTGGGAAGTAGGACTTCCTACTTCCCATGACGGACACCACGAACGCCCCGACGTCCCTGCTGCGCCCGCTGGTCGACGACCTCCTCGAACGGCGGGCCGCAGCGCGTCTCGGCGGCGGCGAGGAGCGCATCGCCAAGCAGCACGCCGCCGACAAGCTGACCGCGCGCGAGCGGATCGACCTGCTCGTCGACGCCGGGACGTTCTCCGAGCTCGGCCTGCACGCCGGCATCCACTACTCCGTCCGCGGGCTGGAGGACAAGCAGGCGCCGGCCGACGGCGTCATCACCGGCTACGGCAAGGTCGACGGGCGGCTGGTCGCGATCGCGGCCTACGACTTCACGGTCATGGCCGGGTCGATGGGCATGACCGGCGAGCTGAAGGTCGGGCGGCTGCGCGAGCTGGCGCTGTCCAAGCGGATGCCGATGGTGTGGCTGCTGGACTCGGCCGGGGCCCGGATCCAGGAGGCGGTCGGGTCGCTCTTCGCCGGCTCGGGCCACCTGTTCCGCGAGGAGGTCGTCGCGTCCGGCGTCATCCCGCAGGTGGCCGCGCTGATGGGCCCGTGCGCCGCCGGCACCGCCTACATCCCGGGGCTGGCCGACTTCGTCCCGATGGTCAAGGGCCGCGGCTCGATGGCGCTGGCCGGGCCGCACCTCGTGCGCGCGGCGGTCGGGGAGGACGTCACCCAGGAGGAGCTCGGCGGCTCGCGCGTGCACTGCCGCAAGTCGGGCGTCGGCGACCTCGAGGTCGCCGACGACCAGGAGTGCATCGCGAAGATCAAGGCCTACCTGTCGTTCCTGCCGTCGCACAACGAGCAGGCGCCGCCGATCCGGGAGACCGCCGACCCGATCGACCGCATGGACGACGAGCTGCTCGACGTCCTGCCGGAGTCCAACCGCAAGCCCTACAACATGTACGACGTCATCGAGCGGATCGTCGACGACGGCGAGTTCTTCGACATGAAGCCGCAGTTCGCCAAGACCATCATCACGGGCTTCGCGCGGTTCGGCGGCCGGCCGGCGGGCATCGTCGCCAACCAGCCCAAGCAGCTCGGCGGGATCCTGGACAACGACAGCGCCGACAAGGCCGCCCGCTTCGTCAACCTCTGCAACGCGTTCGGCATCCCGCTGGTGTTCCTGATGGACGTGCCCGGCTTCATGGTGGGGTCGAAGGTCGAGCAGGGCGGGATCATCCGCCACGGCGCGAAGATGCTGTACGCGGTGGCCAACGCGACCGTCCCGAAGATCACCGTGGTCCTGCGCAAGGGCTACGGCGCCGGCTACTACGTCATGAACGGCCGCGCCTACGAGCCCGACCTCATCGTCGCCTGGCCGAGCGCGGAGATCAGCGTGATGGGCGCCGAGGGCGCGGTCGAGATCGTCTTCCGCAAGCAGGTCGAGGCCGCCGAGGACCCGGCCGCCAAGAAGGCCGAGCTGATCGACGCCTATCGCAAGATCATCGACGTCTACATCCCCGCCAGGAACGCGATGATCGACGACGTCATCGACCCGCGCGAGACCCGTCCCGTCATCTGCCGCGGCCTGGAGATGGCCGAGGGCAAGCGCGTCGACCGGCCGTGGAAGCGCAACGGCGTGGTCCCGGTCTGAAGGCGACCTGGAGGCTTAGGCGGCCCTAAGCGATCAGCACTAGCGTCGAGCCCATGTCATCGCTCACCGTCGTGTGGCTGCTCACCATGATCGTCCCGCTCGGGCTCGGGCTGTGGGCGCAGCGGAAGGTGAAGCGCACGTTCGAGCAGTACAGCCAGGTCCCCGTCCGCAACGGGATGACCGGCGCGCAGGCGGCCGCGGCCGTCGTCCGGTCCTCCGGGCTGGAGGGTGTCGAGATCCGCGAGGTCGAGGGCCGGCTGACCGACCACTACGACCCGCGCAACCGCACGCTCAACCTGAGCCCGGACGTGGGCGAGGCGTCGACGGTCGCCGCGCTGGGCGTCGCCGCGCACGAGGCCGGCCACGCGATCCAGGACGCGCGCAACTACCTGCCGATGCGGGTGCGCCAGACGTTCGTGCCGGTCGCGTCGATCGGCTCGTCGTTCGCGATCCCGATCATCTTCATCGGGTTGATCCTGGGCGCGACGGGCCTGACGAACGTCGGCCTCGCGCTGTTCACCGCGATCGTGCTCTTCCAGCTGGTCACGCTGCCGGTCGAGTTCGACGCGTCGCGCCGCGCGCTCGTCGCCCTGGGCGACGGCCGCCTGCTGGAGGCCGACGAGCTCGCCGGCGCCAAGCAGGTGCTCAGCGCCGCGGCGTGGACCTACGTCGCCGCCTTCGTCGCGGCGCTGTCCCAGCTCATCTACTTCTTCCTGGCGTCGCGCCGGTAGGCGCCGGTCGCGAGGCCGAGCGGGGAGACGGGCGGCGTGCGCCTGGCCTGCTGAGGGCGAGGCGCACGCCGGAATCCCGAGGCCGTTCATCCGTCCGTCACGGCCGTGCGCAGAGCGAACACGATCCGCGGGCGCCCTGCCAGTTGGCGGTCCGGCGCCTGACCAGAGCGCCCGCGCTCCACGTCAGAGGCGGGCGCGGATCCCGTCGGCGATCACGCGGGCGACGGCATCCCACGTGAACCGCTGCGCGACCATGGCCCGGCCGGCCTGGCCGAGCGTGCGCCGCAGCTCGGCGCCGTCGAGCACGCGGCCCAGCGCCGCGGTGAGCGCGTCGACGTCGCCGGGCGCGACGAGCAGGCCCGTCCGGCCGTCGTCCACACGGTCGGGGATCCCGCCGGTGCGGGTCGCGACGACGGGCAGGCCGTACCCGGAGGCCTCGGTGTAGGCGATGCCCGCAGGCTCGACGCGGGCCGGCAGGGCGAAGACGGTCGCGCGGGCGAGGTGGGCGGCCACCGCGGCCGGCGCCACCCGTCCCACCACGTGCAGGTACGGCCGCTGCACCGGGGGCCGGCAGCCGACGACGGTCAGGCGCAGGCCGGGCGTGCTCGGCGCGAGGCGATCCAGCGCGGCGATGAGCTCGGGCCCGCCTTTGCGCTCCCACGCGACGCCGACGAACACGACCTCGACGGCGCCGTAGTCCTTGGCGCTCACGTCCGCGGGCATCGGCACGTTGAGCCCGGTCAGCGCCAGCGCGGCGGCGTCGGACGGCACGTCGTAGTCACGGTGCAGCGAGTCCATGACGTTGGTCCCCGTGGCGAACGTGCACCGGGCGTGGCGGTAGACGCCGCGCTCCAGCGCCAGCCAGCGGGGCGGGAAGTGCGGGGCGGCGCCGGCGTCGTCGTAGCGGCGGTGGGCGAGCGCCGTGTGGTCGGTGTAGACGAAGTGCGGCGTGCCCTCGACCGCGCCGTCGAACAGCGACTGCGTCTGGAACGAGAACGCGGCGCCGGCCGCCCGGACGTGCGCGGCCGCGCGGGCCGACAGCACGCGGAACGCGGTGGAGTTGGTCTCCAGCGCGTTCATCACGGCCGCTCGACCGCGCAAGCGGGTCCCGTACTCGACGACCGCGCGCGGTCCGGACCGGACCAGCGTGCGCGGCGCGGTGACCGCGCCGCGCAGGTCGAGCGCGTCGAAGTCGTGCTCCGGGAGCGCGGCGCGGAGGTGCTCGAGGAGCGCCGCGTTGATGTTGGAGAAGCTGCCGAGCTGCAGGAACACCGCGCGCGCCATGGCGCGCAGTCTGCACGAACCGCCTCGCCGCAGGCGTCGCCGGGGCTACCCTTCGCCGCGTGTCGCACGCCGGTCGCCTCCTCCTGGTCGTGGCGGCCGTCGCGGCGCTGACGGCGACGTCGGGCTGCGGCGGGGCCGGATCCGGAGTGCTGGCGCCGAGCGCGCGCGCCGCGACCGTCTGCGACCGTTTCGTGGCCCCCCACGGCGACGACCGCGCCGCGGGCACGGCGAAGCATCCCTGGCGCAGCGCGCAGCGGCTGGTCCGCGGCCTGCGGTCGGGGCAGCGCGGCTGCCTGCGCGCCGGGACCTATCGCGGTGACGTCGCGGTCGGGCGCAGCCGCGTGGTGCTGAGCTCGGCGCCCGGCGAGCGCGCGCGGGTCGTCGGTCGCGTGTGGATCCAGCGCCAGGCGTCCCACGTGGCGGTCATCGACCTCGACCTCGACGGCCGCAACGCGCGCGGCCTGCCGTCGCCGACGGTCAACGGCGACGCCGCGCAGTTCCTGCGCCTCGACGTCACCAACGACCGCTCCGGCGTCTGCTTCCTGATCGGGTCGGGCTACGGGCGGGCCGACGACACCGTGATCCGCTGGAGCCGCATCCACGGCTGCGGGGTCCTGCCGGCGGTCAACCGCCAGCACGGCATCTACGTCGACACCGCCGTCGGCACGCAGATCCTCGACAACGTCATCTACGACAACGCCGACCGCGGGATCCAGCTGTACCCCGACGCCCAGCGCACGACGATCCGCGGCAACGTCATCGACGGCAACGGCGAGGGCGTGATCTTCTCCGGCGACGGCCGGACCGCGAGCAGCGACACGCTGGTCGAGGGCAACGCGATCACCGGCGCGCGGATCCGCGCGAACGTCGAGTCGTGGTACCCGACCGGCGCGGCGCAGGGGCGCGGCAACCGCGTGGTCGGCAACTGCCTCGAGGGCGGCACGCCGGCCATCGACGTCTCCGGAGGGGGCTTCGCGGCGAGCGACAACGTCGTCGCGGCGCCGCTGTACAAGGACCGCCTGAGCCACGACTTCCGGATCGGCGCGGCGTCGCCCTGCGCCGCGGTCCTGCGCGCGAGCGCGGCGCCCGCCGGCCCACAGGGCCAGCCGCCGGTGAGCGGTCGATGAACGCTCGGTCCCTCGGCGTGGTCGGACCGGCGGCGCCGGCCGTTCGTCCAAGCGGCCGTAGTCACCCCATAAGATGGCGCATCGTGAGCCGATGCGCGATTTCACGTCTGCGGCCATGAGCGGCGGCGCCTCCCAGATGCGGCCCCTGTACCTCGGCAGCGGCGCGTCGGCGGTCTTCGGGATCTACCACCCGCCGCCGGAGGCCGCGACGGGCGTGCCGGTGCTGATGTGCGGGCCGCTCGGCTTCGACGACGTGTGCTCGCACGCCACGCGCCGGCGGTGGGCCGAGCACCTCGCGGCGGAGGGCCATCCGGTCCTGCGCATCGACCTGCCGGGCACCGGCGACAGCGGTGGCACACCGCGCGACGCGGGGCTCGTGAGGACCTGGGTCGCGGGCGCGGACGCCGCCGCGCGGTGGCTCGCCCACGCCACCGCCACGCAAGACGTCGCCGCGATCGGCGTCGGCGTCGGCGGGCTCCTGCTCCGCGCGGCGGCCGCCGCGGGCGCGCCGCTGCGCGACCTCGTGCTGTGGGGGACGCCGGCCAACGGCCGCAAGGCCACGCGCGAGCTGCGGGCCTTCGCGCGGCTGGAGAAGGCCCGGCTCGAGGACGACGTCGTGCCGGAGGGCGGCCTGGCCGTCGGCGGGTACCTGCTCACCGCGGAGACCCTCGGCGCGCTCGCGGAGGTGGACCCGGCCGCGCTGGACGCCGCGCCGCCCGGCGGCGCCCGCGCGCTGCTGCTCGGCCGCGAGGACACCGCGGTCGACGAGGCGCTCGAGCGCGCCCTGGCGAGCGCCGGCTACGCGACGACGACGGCGCCTGGGCCGGGCCACGCCGAGATGATGGACGAGCCCTACCTCGGCAAGCAGCCGCCGGCGGAGGTCTTCGCGCGCGTGGACGCGTGGCTGGCCGACGCGGTGTGGGCGGCGGTCGACGGGCCGGTCCCGGACGACGGTCCCGGCGGCTACGCGACGCTCGAGCAGCCCGCGGCCGACGGCGGCGCCGTGCGCGAGTCGCCGTTCACGATCGAGCAGCCGTTCGGCAGGCTCTTCGGCGTGCTCGCCGAGCCGGCGAGCGGTCGCGTGCACGACCACGGCCTCTGCCTGGTGCTGCTCAACGCGGGCGCGCAGCGCCACATCGGACCCAACCGGATGTCGGTCGAGATCGCGCGCCGCTGGGCGGCGCGCGGCGTGCCGTCGCTGCGCTTCGACCTCGCCAACGTCGGCGAGTCCGACCCCGACGGCGAGCCGTGGGACGACGTCGAGGGCTTCTACACGGAGGCCTACGGCGCGCAGGTGCGCAGCGTGCTGGACGCGCTGCAGGCGGCCGGCCGCGGCGACCGCTTCGTGCTGATGGGGCTCTGCTCGGGCGGCTACTGGGCCTTCGAGACCTGCCTGACCGACGACCGCGCCGTGTCGGCGCTGATGCTCAACCCCGGCGCGCTGGTCTGGGATCCCGTGCGGCTGCTGGCCTGGCAGAGCCGCCGCTTCGCCAAGCTCCGCCACACGCACGTGTGGCTGCGGCTGGTGCGCGGCGAGGTGCCGCGCCGCGACCTGGCCCGCGCGATCCGGGGCGTCGTGGGCTGGCCGCTCGCCACGCTGCGACGCCTGCCGGCCCGGCTGCTGGCCCGGTTCTCGCGCGCAACGCCGCAGGACCCCGCCGACGCGGCGTTCGACCGGCTCCGCGACGCCGGCAAGCGGGGCCTGTTGATCTTCGGCGCCGGCGAGCAGCTGCGCGCCGACTACGAGAACACCGGCCTGTTCGCGCGCTTCGCGCGCTGGCCCAACGTCGAGCTGCACCTGTTCGAGGGCGAGGGCCAGGCGCACGAGCTCCAGCCGCTGCTGCTCCAGCAGCGCGCGCACGCGCTCGCCGACGCGGCGATCGAGCGCGAGGTCGCGCTCGCCGGGCCCGACACCGTCGTCGCCGCGCGCAGCGCGGCGAGCGGGTAGGGCCCTAGTAGTCCTCGGGCCGCGCGCAGCGCGGCGCGCGGGTAGCGCCCTACTAGTCCTCGGCCAGGAACCGGGCCAGCGACTGGGCCTCGTGCTCCATGGTGTGCTCGCGCACCCGCGCGGCGCCGGCGCGGATGAGGCGCTCGCGCAGCCCGGGCTCCTCGCGGACGCGGCGGACCGCGTCGGCGGCGGCGTCGCCGTCGCCGGCCGGGACGAGCAGCGCCGCGTCGCCGACGGCCGCGGCCACGCCGCCCACGTCGGTCGCGACGACCGGGATCCCGGCGGCGAACGCCTCGAACAGGACCTGGGGGAGGCCTTCGGTCCACGAGACGTGCAGGAACACGTCGGCGCCGCGGTACAGCTCCAGCAGGCCGCCGTCGATCGGCACGTAGCCGAGCAGGGCGACGGCGTCGTCGATCCCGAGCTCGGCGACGCGCGCGGCCAGCGCGTCGCGCTGCGGCCCGTCGCCGACGACGTCGAGGCGCGCGTCGACGCCGCGCGCCCGCAGCCCGGCGATCGCGTCGGCGAGCAGGAGCGGGTTCTTCTCCCGGTCCAGGCGCCCCACGGTCAGCACGCGCATCGGCGTCGCGGGCGTGCGCGCCACCGCGGCGTCGGCGGCGACCAGGTCGGCGTCGGATACGAGCGACACCGTGAGCGTGAGCACGCGCTTGGCCCGGTGGTAGTTGCGGGCCAGGTCCGGGCCGACGACGGCGACCGGCCAGCGCCGCGCCATGGTCTGGAAGGTGCGCTCGAGCACCGTCGCCGCCGCGTGGATCCAGCGTCGGTCCGGGTGCCGGCTGTGCACGTAGACGGGGTAGTCCTGGCGCACGCCCAGGTACACGCGCTTGCCGCGCGCGGCGGCGAGCAGCGCGAACGCGACCGCGTGGACGTAGGGCCCCATGAGCCACACGGTGTCGACGTCGTCGAGCATCCGCCAGAAGCGCACCGCCGAGCGGCCGAGCGAGCCGATCACGGCGAAGGGACGCGTGAGGCTGGAGTAGAACGGCAGGCCGACGAAGCCGACGTCGGGCGGCAGCGCGTAGTGCGAGCGGCCCGGCTCGGGCCGGAGGCGGCCGACCAGCGTCAGGTGCTCGACCTCAGGGGCCAAGGCCACCATGAACCGCACGAACGCGCGCTCGCCGGTGACGCCCTCGGCGTCCTGCATGTAGGTGTAGTCGGTGTAGACGGCGAGGCGCACCGCTCAGCGCTCCTGCTCGGTAGCGGCCGCGAGGCTCGGCGCGTCGACCGGGCCCGGGAAGGGCGCGCGCTCGGCCTCGCGCGGCGGCAGGCCCGCGGCGACCGTGACCGCCCGCCACGGCATGCCCCAGCGTCGCGCGCCGGCGAAGAACCCGACGCCGTGCGCGAGGTGCATCGTCAGCAGGACCTGCGCGACCCGCAGGCCGCGCGCCGGCCCGTGCTCCCGCGCGGTCCGCGCGGCGCCCGCGCCGATCGCGAGGCCGTAGAGCGCAGCGCCCACGCGGGCCAGGCGACGCACCGGGCGCGAGGGCGCCAGGACGGCGGTCGCGACGTCGACCACGACGAGCGGCGGCAGCAGCGCCGAGCGGCGCAGGCTGGTGGGATGGCGCAGCGCGGTCCGCGCCCGGTACTCGCCGTAGCCGCGGTACTGGCGCCAGAGCCCGCGGGCCGAGTCGCGCGGCAGGTAGCGCGCGGCCATCGCCGGCACGCAGACGATCCGCTGCCCGCGCCGCAGGAAGCGCGCCGCCATCTCGGAGTCCTGGTTGCGCGGCCAGCCCTCGTCCCAGCCGTCGTGGGCGAGGACGTCGGCGCGGCGCCACACGCCGCAGAAGACGCCGGTGTCGAGGTCGAACTCCGCCTCCCCAGCCGCCCACTTCTTGGAGGCGCCGCGGCCGAGCGGGCTGGCGAGCGCGTCGACGACGCCCTGCGACACGGGCCCGCGCGCCTCGGGCAGCTGCGGGCCGGCGACCCACGCGACGTCGCCGCGCTCCAGGCGCGCGACGCCGCGCGCCAGGTAGTCCGGGGGATAGAACGTGTGGCCGTCCATGCGCGCCACGTAGGTCCCGCGCGCCTCGCGCAGGCAGACGTTCAGGCCGCTCGCGGTCCCGCGCAGCGGGTTGTCGAGCACCCGGATGCGCGGGTCGCGCCGCGCCATCGCGGCGAGCCGCTCACGCGTGCCGTCGGCCGAGCCGCCGTCGGCGAACAGGAACTCCAGAAGGCCGTCGAACCGCTGCGACGCCATCACCGCGACGGTGGCCTCGATGCTCTCCGCCTCGTCGAGCACGGGCACGAGCACGCTCACGGCGACGGGCGGTCTTCCTGGGGCGTCGGTCATGGATCTGTCGCGGCGCCGACCAACCGTCCAAGCTGGCCGCACGATGACCTAGTATGCGGCAATGGCCGCATCCCAGGCGCCTCGTCCTTCGACGCCTGCGTGGCTCGCACCTCGCGCAGAGCTCCAAGGCTTCGCCCGCTATCTCTCGACGGTCCGCGAGCGGTGGTGGCTGGTCGCGGGCGTGACCGTGCTGGCCACGATCGCGGCGATCATCTACGTGGCCGTGGCCCCCAAGGTCTACGAGGCCGAGACCGACGTCCTCGTCACGCCGGTCGTCCAGGGCGACGCCTCGACCGACGGGCTCGGGCTGATCACCGAGTCCAACGACCCCACGCAGGTGGTCACGACCGCGGCGCGCCTGATCAGCACCAACAACATCGCGGCGCTGGCCGGCCGGCGCCTCAAGCTCAGCGACCCGCCCGGCGGGATCCTCGACAAGATGACCGTCGAGCCGATCGCGCAGAGCAACCTCGTCGCCGTCCGCGCCGAGGCCTCGACCGCGGCGGGGGCCCAGGAGCTGGCCAACGCCTACGCGCGGGCCGCCGTCGACGAGCGCACGCGCATCCTGCACGAGCAGCTCGACACGCTGATCCCGCGCCTGCAGGCGCAGGTCGCCAAGCTGCCCGCCGCCGACCAGACCGGCACCGGCACGCTCGGCGAGCGCGTCGCGGACCTCCAGGCGCTGCGCCAGGGCGACGACCCGACGGTGCGCGTCGCGGCGCGCGCGGTCACGCCGACGTCTCCGACGTCGCCCAAGACCAAGCTGTCGATCGTCGCCGGCATCGTCGCCGGCCTCATCCTCGGCCTCGGCGCGGCGTTCCTGGCCCAGACGCTCGACCCGCGCCTGCGGCGCGAGTCGCAGCTGCGCGACGTGTTCCGCCTGCCGATCCTCGCCCGCGTGCCCGATCGCCGCTCGGTGAGCCAGGGCGGCCCGGTGCCGCCGGACGCGATGCCCGTCGACACGTCGGAGGCCTTCCGGACGCTGCGCGCGACGCTGGCGGCCACCCTCGGCGAGGGCAGCCACTCGATCCTCGTCACGAGCTCCGCCACCGGCGAGGGCAAGACGACGACGGCCCTGAACCTCGCCCACGCGTTCGCGACGGCCGGCTACGACACGATCCTCATCGAGGCCGACCTGCGCCGCCCGACGATCGCCAAGGCGATCGGCGCCCGGCCGGTGGAGGGCCTCGGCTCGGTGCTGATCGGCCAGGCGCGGCTCGAGGACGCGCTGTTCTCGGTCGCGGAGATCAGCCCGCACCTCGACTTCCTGCTCGCCGACGGCGGTGGGCTCGTGGCCATCGACCGGCTGTCGCTGCCCGCGGCGCAGGAGCTCCTGCGCGCGGCCAAGGGCCTGGCCGACTTCGTGATCATCGACTCGCCGCCGCTCACCGAGGTCATCGACGCGCTGGCGCTCGCGCAGCAGGTCGACGCCGTGCTCATGGTCTCGCGCCTGGGCGTGAGCCGCCTTAACCGCCTCACCGACCTCGGCGAGCTGCTCGCGCAGGGCGGCATCACGCCGGCCGGCGTCGCGCTGCTGGGCACCGAGCACATCGTGGAGTCCGCGTACTACTACGCCGGACGTCCGCAAGAGCCGGCGCCCGGGCCGCCCGAGCCCGTCAGCTGACGCCGTGCCCGCCGGGCGGAGCCTTCCCTCCCCGCAGGTCCTGATCCCGCTGGGTGCGGGCTTCGTCGCGCTGATCCTCGGGGTGCTGAGCGGCGTCGACCCCAAGCTCGGGATCGGCGCGGCCGTCGGCCTGACGTTCGTGGGCATCGTCCTCGTCGACCTGTTCGCCGGCTTCGCGGTGATGATGCTCTTCGCCTACATGGAGACGCTGTCGACGCTGCAGGGGTTCAGCCTGGCCAAGGTCGCCGGCATCGTGATCGCCGGCTCCTGGCTGGCGATGATGACGTCGTCGCGGCGCGACGTGCGCAACCCGTTCGCCGAGCGCCCGGGCTTGATGTACGTGTTGCTGCTCTTCGTCGGCTGGACGGCGATCTCGATCACCTGGTCGGAGGACCGCGGGGAGGCCGCGACGAGCGTGACGCGCTACGCGCTCAACGCGCTGCTGATCCCGATCGCCTACACCGCCGTGCGCAACCGCGAGGACGTCGTGCGGCTGTTCGGCGTCCTGCTGGTCGGCGCCGGCGTCGCCGCGGTCTCCGGCATCGTCGACGCGCCGAACGCGTCGCAGTACGACGTCTCGCGCGCGTCCGGCACGGCCGGCGACCCCAACGAGCTGGCCGCGGCGCTGGTGATCGGCTTCGCGCTCGGCGCGGCGTTCGTGGTCAACCGCCACATCGACGTCCGCGCGCGGCTCGGGGCGGGGTTCGTCGCCCTGCTGTGCCTGGCCGGGATCGCGGCGACCCTGTCGCGCGGCGGTCTGATCGGCCTCGCGATCGCCGGGATGGTCGCCATCGTCGTCGGCGGCCGCTGGCGCGGTCGCGTGGTGGCGGCTGCGTTCGGCGTCGCGCTGCTCGCGATCACCTACTTCGCGGTCTTCGCGTCGAGCGACGCGCGGGACCGCGTGCTCGTGTCCAACGGCGGGTCGGGACGCATCGACCTGTGGACGATCGGCCTGCGCATGTTCGACGCCCATCCGATCCGCGGCATCGGCACCGGCCAGTACATCACCTCCTCGGTGCACTACCTGCTGCGGCCGGGCGCGTTCGAGCGCGGCGACCTGATCCTCACCGCGCCGAAGATCGCGCACAACACCTACCTCGGCACGCTGGCGGAGCTCGGTGCCGTCGGCCTGGCGCTGTTCCTCGCGATCGTCGTGATGTGCGCCCGGAGCATGTGGCTGGCCGTCAAGACGTTCGAGGCCCAGGACGACGAGCGCCTCGAGATCCTGTGCCGCGGGCTGGTCGTCGGCTGCGCCGGCTACGCGGCGTCGCTGTTCTTCATCTCCGAGAACTACAAGAAGGTCATGTGGCTGGTCTTCGCGCTCGGCCCCGTCCTGCTCGCGGTCGCGCGCAGCCGCTCGGAGGCGGCGCGCGATCCCGGCGTGGCCGGCGGCCCGGCGCCGCTGGCCCTCACGGGACCGCGGGACCCCGACGACGACGCAGCAGGTCCTGCAGGTCCCGCGCGTCCTGTCGTCGGAGCTCGCGCGTGACGACCAGCGCGGCGGCGTAGGCCAGCGGGCCGGCGACCGCGCCCGCGAGGATGCGCCACAGCGGCAGGTCGCCGGTGCCGAGCGCCAGCAGCACGGCGGACATCGCGCCGGCCGCCACGAGGCCGCGCAGCGTCGTGACCACCACGGGCCGGATCGGGACGCCGGCGCTGCGGTTGAGGATCAGGATGTGCGACGGGACCCAGACGATGTAGGCGACGCTGGTCCCGATCGCCGCCGCGACGACGCCGAGCGTCGGCAGCAGCGTGACGTCGATCACCACGTTGATGGTCACCATCGCGATCGCGATCGGCACGCGCCGGCGGCCCTCGCCGAGGTAGTTGACGCTGACGGTCACCAGCTGCGCGATGCCCGCGAGCACGACGAACGGCACGAGCGCGCGCAGCACGCCCGGCGCCTCCGGGAACTTGTCGCCGAACAGGAGGTGGATGATCGTCTCCGGCCACACGAGCAGCGGCGCGACCCAGACCAGCTGGATGATCGTGGTCAGCCGCAGCGCGGCGACGAACGTCCGGACGTCGGGCCCGCTGGAGCCGCGCGCCAGCCGGGGCGCGACCGCCGAGGAGATCGCCGCGACGGGGTAGTCGAGGAACGCCGCCAGGCGCATCGGCAGCTCGAACGCGGCGACCTTCTCGGCGCTGCCCAGGATCGCGGCGATGAGCAGGACGTCGATGCTCTCGAACAGCCGGAAGGCCACGTCGACCGCGATCAGCGGGGCCGCGTAGCGGAGGATCTGCTCGCGCGTGACCGCGTTCGGGCGCCGGGCCTGCGGCGCGCGCCGCAGCGAGCCGAGCAGGCGCCCGAGCAGGACGAGCCCGACGACGAGGCCGACCGCGTAGCCGATCGCGCGCCCGAAGGCGGCGCCGCCCGCGCCCGCGCCGAGCAGCACGAGGACGACCGACGCGCTGACCTCGACCGCGCTCTCGCAGAACGCGATCAGCGCGTTGTAGCGGATGCGGGCGAGCGAGACGAACGTCGCCAGGACGAACAGGAACAGCGTCTCGCTACAGGCCGAGACCGCGACGCCGCGGACCGCCCAGACCGCCTCCGGGACGCCGAACACGTCGCACAGCGGCACGGCCACAGCGAACAGCGCGGCCGAGGTGGCGAAGGCGAGCAGCACCTTGGCCCGCAGCGAGATGCGGACGACGTCGGCCGCGCCCTCCAGGTCGTCGCGGCGCTCGCTGACGAAGCGCTGCGCCGAGGACGAGATGCTGAGGTCGGACACCAACGAGACGAGCATCCCGACGCTCAACGCGAAGGCGAAGGCGCCGTAGGCCTGCTCGCTGAGGTTGCGGCCGAGGAAGATCGTCAGGGCGGCCGTGAGGACCGCGCCGACCATCTTGGCGGCGAACGCGAACGCCGCGTTGCGGGTGACGCTGTCCTCCTGCACGTCAGCGGCGCGGCGGCGTGAACGGCATCGGCGACGTATCCTACGACCCCCGTCTGGATTTCGGCCGAACCGCCGGAGCCGGGCGTGCCCACCTCGCCGTGAGCGATCTTCTCGTCCTCTGCTACCACGCCGTGAGCCCGACCTGGCCGGCGGCGCTCTCGGTCACGCCCGAGGCGCTCGACCGCCAGCTCGGCGGTCTCGCGCGTCGCGGTTACCGCGGCGCGCGCTTCACCGACGCGCTCCGCGCCCCGGATGCCGGCCGGACCGTCGTCGTGACGTTCGACGACAACTACCGCTCGGTCCTGGAGCTCGCCAAGCCGATCCTCGACCGCTATGCGATGCCGGGCACGCTGTTCGTCCCGACCGACTGGGTCGACGATCCGCGGCCGATGCGCTGGCCGGGCATCGACCGCTGGCTCGGCACCGAGCACGAGGACGAGTTGCACGCGCTGGGCTGGGACGAGCTGGCCGGGCTGCAGCGCGACGGCTGGGAGATCGGCTCCCACACCCGCTCGCACCCGCACCTCACGCAGGTCGACGACGACGCGGCGCTGCGCGAGGAGCTGGAGGGGTCCAAGGCGACGATCGAGGAGCGCCTCGGCGTCCCGTGCACCTCGCTCGCCTATCCCTACGGCGACGCCGACGCGCGCGTCGAGCGCGCCACCGCCGCGGCCGGGTACGAGGCCGCCGGGACGATCCCACGCAAGCTTCCGGAGCCGCGCCCGCTGGCGTGGCCGCGCGCGCCGATCTTCCACGACGACGGGCCGTTGCGCGCGCGGATCAAGCTCTCGCCGCTGGCCCGGGCCGTCCGCGCCTCGCGCGCGATGGCGCCGCTCGAGCGCGCCCGCATCGCGCTCTCGCGGGCCTGAGGCGGCCCCGCCGGGTCTTCCGGCTGACCTGCCTTGGGCCATCTGTCCAGATCTTGGACCGTCGCTGCAGCTTCGACTGCGGCGACACGATCCTCCTAAGGAAAGCGGCAACGCTGTCGACAAAGGCAAACCGTTCGTGAGGACGGGACGCAAAGCCACGGGGCTCCGACACGGAGTCAGCCGGGCCGCCGAAGACAGGCACCCGAGTGGACGGCGGGCCGAAAGAGCACCAAGCCCCCAAAGGTCCACCTGTGCGTCTCCCCACCGTTCCCACGCTCGCCGTCGTTATCGGCAGCTCAGTACTGGCGCTTGCTGCGGGCTCGCCCGCCCAGGCCGCAACCACCTGCGACAAGGTCGCGTCGACCACCGGCAACGACGCCGCGGCTGGGACCGTCGCCGCGCCGCTGCGCTCCGCGCAGAAGCTCGCCGACACGCTCGCGCCCGGTCAGACCGGCTGCCTGCGCGCCGGCACCTACGGCCAGAACGTCGCGGTGTCGCGTGCGCAGATCACGCTCACGTCCTACCCCGGCGAGAAGGCCAAGGTCGTCGGCCGCTTCTGGATCAAGCAGGGCGCCGACCGCGTGACGGTCTCGAACCTCCTGCTCGACGGCGCCAACAGCTCCGGGCTGCCCTCGCCGACGGTCAACGGCAACAACGACACGTTCGTCGGCAACGACGTCAGCAACGAGCACACGGTCATCTGCTTCAACATCGGCAACGACGACGGCTGGGGCCGCGCCGCCGGCACGGTCATCCGCGGCAACCGCATCCACGACTGCGGCGGCCCGGGCACGAACCGCAACCACGGCATCTACGTCGTGGCGGCCGACAACACGCAGATCCTCGACAACGTCATCTACAACAACGCCGACCGCGGCGTGCAGCTGTACCCCAACGCCCAGGGCACGGTCGTGCGCGGCAACATCATCACCGGCAACGGCGAGGGCGTCATCTTCTCCGGCGACGGCGGCACCGCGTCGAGCAACAGCATCGTCGAGAACAACATCATCTCGGACTCGACGATCCGCACCAACGTCGAGTCGTGGTACCCGGCCGGCAACCCCGTCGGCACCAACAACGTCGTCCGCAACAACTGCATCGGGTCGGCCGCCAAGGGCGCCTACGACACGAGCGGCGGCGGCTTCACGATGGGCAGCAACGTCAGCGGCGACCCGAAGTTCGTCAACCGGGCCAGCACGGACTTCCGCCTCGCATCGGGCAGCCCGTGCCTGTCGGCGCTGAGCGCGAGCGCCGCGCCGGCCGGCCTGGCCGCCGAGACGCCGAGCTCGCTGGCGAGTGCCACCCCGGCGGCCCCGGTCACGCCGACGCCGACGCCGACTCCCACGCCGACGCCGACGCCGACTCCCACGCCGACGCCGACGCCGACCCCCACGCCTGCGCCGAAGCCGACGCCGACCCCGACGACGCCGCCCGTCACGACCAAGCCCACGACGCCGACGTCGACGACCAAGCCGCCGGTCAAGCGCCCCGTGACGCACAGGAAGTCCAAGCCCAAGGCGAAGTCCGCCAGCGTCAAGGCGAAGAAGTCCGCCGCCAAGAAGAAGGCCGCGGCGAGGAAGTCCGCGGCCAAGAAGCACGCCGCCCGGCGCTAGCCGGCCGCTCGACGCCGGGCTGCATCACGTCGGCGACCGCGATCGAGACGGCGAACGTCGCGACCAGCAGCTAGCCGAGCGCGACGTCGTCGAACCGGTGCACGATCGCCAGCAGCACGATCGTGCGCATCGGCACGCCGACCGCGGTCAGCACGACCGACGCGACGACGCAGCGCCACCACCCGAACGCCGCGACGGCGGCGATCAGGAGCGGGAACGCGAGCGAGATGCGCCTCTCGTCGCTCAGCGACCAGATGACCGGGACGTACTGCGCGTCGTCGCGGCAGTGGCTGACCAGCAGCACGTGCTGGGCGAAGACCATGTGAAGCGGGCTGTAGAGTGCCACGTTCCAGAAGGTGAAGCCGTTCACGCGGCTGGCACCGTCGACCGCGGGCAGCGCGAGCGTCAGGTGGCCGAGCACCACGCAGACGGCGGCGAGCCCACGCACCGCATCCAACTCGGCGATCCGTCCCGCTGCCCATGACCAAAGCACCGTAGTGCAGAGCACGGCGTCAGACGCCCGCAGGCTCCATGTGGTGACGCTCATCGACGTGGTCGCCGAGATCGGCGGTGCCGAGGTCCTCGCGGTCGAGCTGCTGCGCGGGCTGGACCCCGACGCGTTCCGGCGCACGCTGGTCGTCTACCGGCGCCTGGAGCCCGGCTCGCGCGAGCGCGAGAGCCAGGAGCGCGTCGTCGCCGGGCTGCGGGCGGACGGCGTGCGAGTCGTCACGCTGGAGGGCACCAGCCGCTACGACGTCCAGTCGTGGCGGCCGTTCGCGCGGCTGCTGCGCCGCGGCGACGTCGACGTCGTCCACTCGCACCTGTTCGGGCCGAACCTGTGGGCGGCGCTGTGGACGCGGATCGCGCCGCGCACGGCGTTCGTGGCCCACGAGCACACGTGGTCCTACGAGGGCCGGCCGCTGCGCAAGCTCGCCGACCGCTGGGTCGTCGCGGCCGCGTCCGACGCATTCCTCGCCGTCTCCGAGCAGGACCGCCGCCAGATGCTCGAGCGCGAGCACATCCCGGCCGCGGCGATCCGCGTGCTGCCCAACGGCATCGCGCCGCCGGCCGCGCCGGTGGTCGACCTCCGCGCCCAGCTCGGCGTCCCGGCCGGCGCGCCGCTGATCGGCAGCGTCGGGCTGCTGCGCCCGCAGAAGGACTTCGGCACGCTGATCCGCGCGCACGCCACGGTCGTGGCCCGCCACCCGGAGGCGCGGCTGGCGATCCTGGGCGACGGCGAGGAGGGCGACGCGCTGCGGAGCCTGGTCGACGAGCTCGGCCTCGGCGACCGCGTGCTGCTGCCCGGCTTCCAGGAGGGCGGCGCGGCGGCCGCCGCGGCGTTCGACGTCGCCGTCAACTCCTCGACGTTCGAGGGCTCGTCGCTCGCGATCATCGAGTACATGGCCTTGGGTCGCCCGATCGTCGCCACTTCCGTCGGCGGCACGCCCGACCTGCTGGCCGGCGGCGCGGCGGGCGTGCTCGTCGAGCCACGCGATCCGCAGGCGTTCGGGACGGCGGTCGCCGACCTGCTCGACGATCCCGCGCGCGCGCAGCGGCTCGGGGCGCGCGCGCAGGAGCGCCAGCGCGCCGAGTACGACGTCGGCGTCCAGGTCCGGCGCCTCGAGGCGCTGTACCGGGAGCTGGTCAGCCGCCGGGCCTGAAGCGCCGGCGCATGCGGCCGACCCGGGACTCGGCGAAGGCCTCGGTGAGCGGGGCGCCGGGGAACCGGGTGCCCGTCAGGATCGCGCGGGGCATGGCCTCGGCGAACCAGCCGAGGTGCGGGGCGATGAGCCGCCCGAGGTCCCCGGACTCCGCGATCGGCCCCGCGATGCCGGGCGGCCGGCCGGCGAGGTCATGCATGTCGCTGCAGATGTCGTGCACGAGGCCCTCGCGGAGCAGCAGCTCGGCGAGCTTGGCCGCGGGTTCGCCGAAGCGCCCGGAGAACGAGCTGGCGGTCACCGACATCAGGACGCCGCGTGCCGCCAGGCGGCGCAGGTTCTCGGGGTTCTGCTGGAACTGCGGGCTGCGCTCCGGGTGGGCCAGCACGACGCGGAAGCCCCGCTCCTGGGCGGTGATCACCGACGGCTCCGCGTCGCCGGCGCGGGAGGTGAGCGGCGCCTCCAGCAGCAGGAAGCGACCACGGCCGAGGCGCAGCGCGGCGAGCTCGTCGTCGTCGCGCTCGGCCAGCATCTCCAGCGCCACCTCCGCGCCGGGCCGCAGGGTCAGGGGCATGCCGCGCTGCTCGAGCGCGTCACGCAGTTGCGCGACGCCCTCGTGGATGGCCGCGGCCTGCGTCGGGAAGGTGGGCGAGACGTGGGTGGTCGCGCAGACCATCGTCACGCCGGCCGCGAGCGTCGCGCGGGCGAGCTCCAGAGCGTCGTCGAGCGTGGCCGGGCCATCGTCCAGGCCGGGCAGGATGTGGCAATGGAGGTCGACCACGGCCGGCGGAGGGTAATCGGTCCGGGCGTCAGAGCGGATTCGACCCTCCGGACGTCGGAGCATCGCGTTGTATCCTGACGCGTGCTTTGAAGATCACGTCTTCCCGGCCCGGGCAGGGGCGCATGCTGGCCGGGGTCGTGGCAGCGGCCGCGCTCGCCCTCGCACCTGCCGCTCACGCCGCCAAGCCCCTGGGCGCGCAGATCGACAGCGTCACGGCGTCCACGCCGCAGGCGCGGATCGCCAACCAGGTCGCGGCGGCCTCCGCCGTGCACGCCAACACGCTGCGCGTGGAGGTCGACTGGAGCGCGCTGGAGCCGCACGCCCAGGGCGCCTACGACCCGGACTACCTGGCCAAGCTGGATCGCACGATCCAGGGCGCCGCGCAGCGCGGGATCAAGAGCCTCGTCTTCCTCGACCGCTCGCCCTGCTGGGCGTCGTCGGCGCCGCGGAAGCCCGACTGCGCCGCGCGCGGGTCGAACACCTTCGAGGTTACGCGCTACGGGCCCACCGATCCGCAGACCTACGTCCAGGCCGCGACGTTCCTGGCCACGCGCTACGGCGCCGCGCTCGCGGCGTTCGAGATCTGGAACGAGCCGGACCAGTCCAACGAGAAGTACTGGGCCGGCCCGGACAAGGTCAAGCGCTACGTCGCGCTGATGAAGGCGGTCTACGCGCCGCTCAAGCAGGCCAACCCGCTGCTGCCCGTGCTCGCCGGCTCGTTCGTCGGGACCAACGGCGCGTGGCTGAAGGCGATGTACGCCGCCGGCGCCAAGGGCTCCTACGACGGCCTCGCCGTGCACTTCTACGACTTGCCGCTGCTGGCGCTGAAGACCACGCACGCCGTCCAGACGGCGAACGGCGACGACAAGCCGCTGTGGCTGACCGAGTTCGGCTGGACGAGCTGCCTGCGCAAGGGCGGCCCCAAGTTCCTGGCCGACCATCCGTGCGTGACGCTCGCCCAGCAGGCGCGCGGGGTCGCCGACGTCTACCGCGCCGTTGCCCGGACCCCGTGGATCGCCGGGGCGACGATGTACATGCTGCGCGACCAGAGCACCGCCTACCAGTTCGGCCTGCTCGATCGTGCGGACAAGCGCAAGCCGTCGTTCACCGCGGCTCGCAGGGCCCTGCTCCATCCGCGGACCGGCGCGCTGACCCGGCCGACCGCGCGCCTGCGCCGCAGCGGCCGGCACCTGGTGCTGTCCGGGACCGGCTCGGTGGCCGACATGTACGTCGTCCGGGCCTACCAGGGCACGACGCTGCGCTACCGCGCGACGCTGCGGACGACCGGCAGCGGGACATACCGGCTGGCGCTGCCGAGCGTGCTCGGCACGAGTGGGCTGAAGGTCCGGATCCAGTCCGACTGGACCGGCCGCTCCGTGACGCGGCGCAGCTAGCCCGCGCGAGGGTTGCTCGCCGCCGCGCGATGCGGCAGAGTAGGAAGTGGCACGTCCCACTTTCCACCTTTGGAGCGAGCGAGCCTTGAGCCTCGAGGATCCCGTCGTCATCACCTGCGCCATCTCCGGCGCGCTGGCCAACCGCGACCAGTGCCCGGCGATCCCGTACACGCCCGACGAGTACGCCGCCGAGGCGCGGCGGATCGTGGACGAGGGCGGCGTGCACATCCACATCCACGCGCGCAGGCCCGACGGGACGCCGAGCTACGAGAGCGAGGACTTCACCGCGATCCACGACGCGATCCGGGCCGAGGTCGGCGACGCCGCGATCCTCAACTTCTCCACCGGCACGATCGGCGTCAGCGTCGAGCAGCGCATCGCCTACCTGCGCGCGTGCCCGCCGGAGGTCGCCGCGCTCAACATGGGGTCCATGAACTACGCCAAGTACTCGGCGCGGCGCAAGGACTTCGTGTTCTCGACGGTCTTCCCGAACCCGTTCGACGAGATCATCGAGTTGTTGAAGGCCATGAAAGAGCTCGGGATCAAGCCCGAGCACGAGTGCTTCGACCTCGGCCACGTCGGCTCGCTGCGCCCGCTGATCGACATGGGGCTGTTGGAAGGGCCGCTGCACGCGGACTTCGTCATGGGCGTCGTCGGCGGGGTCCCGCCGACCGCGCGCAACCTCGCCGCGATGGCCGAGAACCTGGCCTGGGCGGGCCAGGGCCTGGACGCCCACTGGGGCGTCATCGGGATCTCGCGCGTGCAGTGGACGCTGCTGGCCGCGGCGCTGTCGCTGGGCGGCTCGATCCGCGTCGGGCTGGAGGACAACCTGTACCTGCCCGACGGCGCGATGGCCACGTCCAACGGCGAGCTGATCGCCAAGGCGCGGCAGATGACCGAGGACGCGGGGCGCCGGCCGGCCACCGTCGAGGAGGCGCGCGCGTTGCTGGGGCTCGCGGAACGCCCGCCCAGGGGGCGAGGTTCCGGGCGGCCGCTCGCCCAGGGGCTCGCTCCCGCGGGCGCGGAGTCCTCGTCGTGACCGGTGCTCTGCCGTTCGAAGGGCTCAAGGTGCTGGACCTGAGCCGGCTGCTGCCCGGCGGGTTCTGCTCGCTGCTGCTCGCCGACTTCGGCGCCGACGTCATCAAGGTCGAGGACACCGGCATGGGCGACTACGTCCGCTGGTCGCCGCCGGCGTTCGAGGGCGCGGAGGAGACGGCGAAGGGCGCGTTGTTCCTGTCCTTGAACCGCGGCAAGCGGTCGGTCCGGATCGACCTCAAGAGCGCGGCCGGCCGCGACGTGCTGCTGCGGCTCGCCCGCGACGCCGACGTGCTGCTGGAGTCCTTCCGCCCGGGCGTGCTCGACCGCCTCGGCGTCGGCTACGAGCGGCTCAGGCAGGAGAACCCCAGGCTCGTCTACTGCGCGATCACCGGCTACGGCCTGACGGGGCCCAACGTCGCGCGCTCGGGCCACGACATGAACTACCTGGGGCTCAACGGCGTCCTGGCGATCAGCGGCGACGCCGACGGCCCGCCGCTCCAGGCCGGCGGCCAGATCGCCGACCTCGGCGGCGGCGCGCTGATGGCCGCGTTCGGGATCCTCGCCGCGCTGCGCGAGCGCGACCGCAGCGGCGAGGGCCAGCTCGTCGACGTCTCGATGTTCGACGGCGCGCTGTCGTGGCTGGCGATGGTCGCCGCGCGCGTGTTCGCGGCGGGCGAGCGGCCGCGCCGCGGCTCGGAGCTGCTCAGCGGCTCGCTGCTCTGCTACCGCCCGTACCGGTGCGCGGACGGCTGGGTGACGCTCGGCGCGCTGGAGCCGAAGTTCTTCGCCGCCTGGTGCGCGGGCGTCGAGCGGCCCGACCTGGTGGAGAAGCAGTTCGAGCGGCCGGGCAGCGCCGCGCACGCCGAGGTCGAGGCGATCTTCCTCCAGCGCACGCGCGACGAGTGGGCCGCGTTCGCCGACGCGCACGACTGCTGCCTGGAGCCGGTGCTCGAGGTCGAGGAGGCGCTGGAGTCCGAGCTCGTGCGCGCGCGAGAGATGGTGATCGAGTTCGAGCAGCCCGGCGCGGGCAAGGTGAAGGGGTTGGGCATGCCGGTCAAGCTGTCGCGCACGCCCGGGCGGGTGCGCTCCGGCGGCCCGGCGCTGGGCGAGCACACCGAGCAGGTGCTGGCGCAGGCCGGCTTCGCCCCCGAGGAGATCGCTCAGCTCGTCGAGGACGGCGCCGTCGCCACCGCCGCCTCCGTCGCGACCGGAAGCAGCTTCCTGGCCCAACCGTGAACGACAACGGCCTCCTCAAGATGAGCGAGCTCGCCCAGCGCTCCGGCGTCTCGGCGGGCACGATCAAGCACTACCTCCGCGAGGGGCTGCTCGGCGACGGCGAGGGCGTGGTGCGCACGTCGCGCAACATGGCCTACTACCCGCCGGCCTACGTCGAGCGCATCACCTTGATCAAGCGGCTGCAGGAAGACCGCTTCATGCCGCTGAAGGTGATCAAGGGGATGTTGGACACCGACCCCGACCGGGCGCTCGCGCTGGTCGAGTTGGAGGACAAGATCCTCGAGCGCGCGCTGGAGCAGCGCGAGTCGGCGCGCGTGAGCCCGGCGGAGATCAAGCGCCGCTACGACCTGCCCGAGAACGTGCTCGAGCGGCTGGCCGAGATCGGCGTGCTGACGCCCAACGCCCGCGGCTACGACGCCGACGACGTCGCGATCGTCGAGGCGATGGTGCGCTTCCGCGCCGGCGGCTACGACGAGACGCTGGGCTTCACCGTCTACGACACGCTGCGCTACCGCGAGGCCCTGCAGCCGCTGGTCGAGGAGGAGATCGCGACCATGTTGGGGCGGTTGGCCGGCGAGGTCGAGCCCGACCGCGCGGCCGACATCATCGCCTCGGGCGCCGACCCGCTGCGCGAGCTGCTCGGCGCGATGCACTCCAAGCTGCTGCTGGCCGAGCTGCGCCGGCAGGCCGGCGAGCGCTGACCTCACGGCGCGGGTCTCGCGTGCGTTTCGGCACCGTGCGCGCGCAGCTCGCCACCACCGCGCCGTTCGACGGCCGCGCCGTGCTGGCCTTCCTCGCCGCGCGCGCGATCCCGGGCGTGGAGGTCGTCGAGGGCGACACGTACCGGCGGACGCTCGCGCTCCCCGGCGGGCCGGCGGTCGTCGCGCTCACGGTCGCCGCGACCGGCGACGCGGTCACGCTCTCCGGGCGCCTGACCGACCCCGCCGACCGACCCACGGCCGTCGCCATCGCCCGGGCGCTCTTCGGCCTGGACCAGGACCCGGGCGCGGTGCGCCACGGCCTCGGGGCCGACGCGATCCTCGGCCCGCTGGTCCGGGCGCGGCCCGGCCTGCGGGTGCCCGGCGCGGCCAGCGGCTTCGAGGTCGCGGTGCGCGCGATCCTCGGCCAGCAGATCAGCGTCGCGGCGGCGCGCGTCCTGGCCGGCCGGATCACCGAGCGGCTGGGGGAGGAGCTGGCCGATACCGGCGACCCCGCGCTGACCCGCCTGCTGCCGACCCCGGAGGCGCTCGCCGCCGCGCCCGCCGACGCGTTCCCGATGCCGCGCTCGCGGATCCGCACGCTCCAGGGCCTGGGCGCCGCCGACCCGCCGCTCACCGCGCCCGCGCAGGCCGCCGACCTGATCGACCTGTGGGGCGTCGGGCCCTGGACCGCGGCCTACGTCGCGCTGCGCCTCGGCGACCCCGACGTCTTCCTGCCGACCGACGTCGCGATCCTCAAGGCCTTGGGGCTCCTCGGCGCGACGACCGCCGACGCGCCACGTTGGGCGCCCCTGCGCAGCTTCGCGACGCTCCATCTCTGGGCAAGCCTCGCCAACCCTTCCGCGAGCGCGCCACGATCAGGAGGAGTCCAGCAACGGACCGGGTAGGTCTCTGACGGATGAGGACGCCGCGCCGTGCCGCCGCCGCGCCGCCCGAGGTGCGCTCGCTGGCGCTGCTGACCCTCGTGGCTGCCGCCGCGTGCTCGTTCAGCGCGGCGTTCCCGGTCGCGCCCGGCCGCCCGGTGACGCTGCTCGTCGTCCTGACGTGGGTCGGCGTCGTCATCGCCGCCGGCCTGTTCGTCGCCGGCCCGCGGGCCACGCACGACGTCCTGGCCGTCACGGTCGCGGCGGTCATCGTGATCACCAGCGTGCTCGTCGGCGCTTCGTCGACGACCGGCGGCGCGATGCTCGCCGGATACGCCTACGTGTGGATCACGGTCTACAGCGGCCTGTTCCTGTCCTACAACGCGACGCGCGCGCACGCGGCGCTGATCACGGTCGGCTTCGGCGCCGGGCTGCTGGCGACCGGGCTGGACGAGGTGCTGACCGGCTGGCTGCTCGTGTCGGCGACCGTGTGGGCGTCGGGCATGGCGCTGTCGCGGCTGAGCGAGCGCGTGCGCCGCCAGGCCGAGACCGACCACCTGACCGGCCTGCTCAACCGGCGCGCGTTCATCACCGCCGCCGAGCGCGAGCACGAGCTGGCCGCGCGCACCGGCGCCGACCTCGCGGTCGTCCTGATCGACCTCGACGACTTCAAGGCCATCAACGACCGCGACGGCCACGCGGCCGGCGACCGTCTGCTCGGCGAGCTCGCGCATGCGTGGCAGGACGCACTGCGCCCCGCCGACATCCTGGCCCGCCACGGCGGCGACGAGTTCGCGCTGCTGCTGCCCGCGACGTCCGAGGACGGCGCCGAGCACCTCGTCGAGCGCCTGCGTGCGGCGCATGCCATGACGTGGTCGGCGGGCACCGCGGCGTGGCCGCGCGGCGCGACGCTGGACAGCGCGCTGGCGACGGCCGATAGCAAGTTGTATGAGATGAAGCGCCGCCGCAGGGATGACGACGGCGCTGCCGCCAGCCCTCCGCCTACGCCGCGGCTTCCCGCGTAGCCGCGCGCCGCAGGTCGTCCTGCGTCCACGCCTCGGCCAGGTGGACGATCACGGCCGCCGCCGACGCCATGTCGTGCAGCGACGCCCACTCGCGCACCGAGTGGAACTCGTGTCCGCCGGTGAAGATGTTCGGGGTCGGCAGGCCCATCGCGCTCAGGCGCGAGCCGTCGGTGCCGCCGCGGATGACGGTGCGCTTGGCCTCCAGGCCCTCGGCGGCGATCGCGCGCTCGGCGGCCGCCACGACCTCCGGGAACGGCGCGAGGTGCGCCTTCATGTTGGGGTACTGGTGATGGACGTCGACCTCGAGCCGCGCGCGGGGCTGCGCGCCGACGACCTCCTCGGCGGTCGTGCGGATCAGGTCGATGTGGCTCTGCAGCAGGTCGTCGTCGAAGTCGCGGACGAGCGCCGTGACGGTCGCGACCTGCGCGTCGCCGCCGAGCTCGTAGGGGTGGATGTAGCCGTCGCGGCCGTCGGTCGTCTCGGGCGTGAGGCGGTCGGACGGCAGCGCGGCGACGACCTGCGCGGCCAGCCGGGCCGCGTTGACGAGGATGTCCTTGGCGAAGCCCGGGTGGATGTCGACGCCGTGGATCGTCAGCTTGACCTCGGCGGCGGTGAACGTCTCCTCCTGCAGCTCGCCGAGCTCGCTGCCGTCCAGCGTGTAGGCGCCGTAGGCGCCGAAGGCCTCGACGTCGAACAGCGTCGCGCCCTCGCCGATCTCCTCGTCGGGCGTGAAGCAGACGCGCAACGTCGGGCGGGGCAGCTCGGGATGCTGGGCGAGGTAGGCGACCGCGGTGACGATCTCGGCGACGCCGGCCTTGTCGTCGGCGCCGAGCAGGGTGTCGCCCGACGAGGTGATGACGTCGTGGCCGACCTTGTCGCCCAGCGCCGACACGCTCGCCGGATCCAGGACGGTCCCGCCGCGCGGCAGCGCGATGACCGAGCCGTCGTAGTCGCGGTGCACGATCGGCTCGACGCCGGCGCCCGGCGCGTCCGGGCTGGTGTCGACGTGCGCGATCAGCCCGATGACCGGGGCGTCCTCGACGGTCGCCGGCAGCGTCGCGACGACGTAGCCGTTGTCGTCGACCGACGCGTCCTCGACGCCCGCGGCCTTCAGCTCGTCGACGAGCAGCCGGCCCAGCTCCAGCTGGCCGGGCGTGCTCGGGCTCTGCGTGCGGTGGCGGCCGGCGGTGGACTCGATGCGGACGTAGCGCTCGAAGCGCTCCAGGAGGCCCGGGGCGAGCGCTTCGGCGAGTGCGGAGGAGTAGGGCAACGACATGGGTTGCACACTAGACCGCGACGGCGCCGGCCTGCCGATGCGCGTCTGCGCGGGGGCCTGGATCGCCGGGCCAAGCCCGAGCATCGCGACGGCGGAGGCGAGGCCGACCGCCGCGGCGCTGAGGCCGTCGGCCTTCATCGCCGGCGGCATGATCGTGAACATCGTGGCGTAGACGTGCCGGCGCGCGCGGGGGAGAGGTCCCGCGACGACGTCAGGTACAGCGCCAGGAACGGCTCGACGAACGTCCCGACGCGGTTGATCAACGTGCCGGCGAAGATCGACCAGAACGCGTGCGGCGGGTCGCCGGCCCAGCGGTGCAGCGCGGGGCGGAGGCGGGTCACCAACGAACGCTGTGGCGCTCCATCACGCCCCAGCCGCGCGCCACGGGCACGTCGCCCGGCAGGGTGCCGGAGAACGTGCCGAAGGGCTGGACGTAGTCGGAGGCCATGATCTTGAAGTCGTCGGACCGGGCGCGGCGCGCCTCTTCGGAGAACACCAACAGCCCGTCGTCGCCGAAGGTCACGGCCGAGAGGTCGTCCGCGAACATCGCGGGCGGGAGCTCACGCGCGGCGCCGCCGACCCAGAGCGTGCGCTCGCTGCCGACCGGCGCGTCGTGGACGCCCGCGACGATGTTGAAGGCCAACGGCGTGCCGTCCGGCGTCTCGCCGACGCCGGCGCACCAGCGCCAGTCGGTGCGGCGCGCGTGGTAGCCGGCGGAGTCGTCGACCAGGCCGCGGAGGTCGACCGCCCGGCCGGCGATCGTGCCGGTCGCGCGGACGGGCTGCTTGCGCGTCCAGATGTAGGAGTCGCCGTGGCGGGAGGTGACGGCCATCGCGTCGCCATCGGGCTGGAGGGTGAGGTCCGCGGGGCCGAACCGGGCGTGGGCGTCGCCGAGCGTCACGCCGCCCGGCCGGAAGACGGTCTTCTCGCGCAGGTCGGTCCGGTCCCACGTCGCCCAGAAGGCCTGCGGCAGCCCGGCGATGCGGACGTCCGCCGCGCAGACCATGATGTCGTCCCCGTACAGGCCGAGGTAGCGCCAGCGCTTCAGCGGCCGCCGATCCCGGATCAGCGCCATCCGCGCGGGCGGCACCGGCAGCCCGGACGGGCGGTCGCGGGCGGGGAGCGACTGCAGGGTGGACACGGCGGGGTATGCTCCCAGACAGCGGTTGACTGACCAGTCAATCGCCATGTGAACCACCCACCACCCGTGACGTTCCGTGCGCGCCGCCGCTGTCCAACTCACCGCGACCGCCGACAAGGCTACGAACCTCGAGACGGCCGACCGTCTCGTGCGCGCCGCCGTGCGCGACGGCGCGTCGCTCGTCGTCCTGCCCGAGAAGTGGTCGGCCTACGGCACGCCCGAGGACCAGCGCGCCGGTGCCGAGGCGCTCGACGGCCCGGCGCTGACCTGGGCTCGCGCGATCGCCCGCGAGCTGGCGATCGACCTGGTCGCCGGCTCGATCGGCGAGCGGGCGGGCGGGAGCGGGGTCAGCGACCCGCGCGGGCGCGGCTTCAACACGTCGGTCCACGTCGGCCCCGACGGGGCCGACCGCGCGGTCTACCGCAAGCTCCATATGTTCGACGTCGTCGTCGGCGGCCGCGACTACCGCGAGTCCGACGGCGAGGCGCCGGGCGACGAGATCGTCCTGAGTGCGCTCGCCGACGGCACCGGCCTGGGCCTGACCATCTGCTACGACCTGCGCTTCCCGGAGCTGTACCGCCGGCTCGCGGTCGACGGCGCGCGCGTGCTGACCGTGCCCTCCGCGTTCACCGAGCCCACGACGCGCGACCACTGGGAGGTCCTGCTGCGGGCGCGCGCGATCGAGAACCAGTCCTTCGTCGTCGCCGCCAACCAGGTCGGCCGGCACGCGCCGGGGCTGCGCACCGGCGGGCGCTCGATGATCGTCGACCCGTGGGGGATCGTCCTGGCCCAGGCGCCGGACGTCGAGACGCACGTGGTCGCCGAGCTGGATCTCGCCAAGCTGGAGCGCGTGCGCACGGACCTGCCGTCGCTCGCCAATCGCCGACCGGAGGTCTACGGATAGTGGCTCGCCCCTCCCGAGAGGTTCGCTGATGGCGACCGCCAGATCCGCCGCGGCCGCCGCCGAGAAGCGCCGGCTCATCCTCGACGCGGCCGTCCGCGTCTTCGCCCGCCAGGGCTTCCACACGTGCCGCGTGAGCGACATCGCCGACGAGGCGGGCGTCGCCTACGGGTTGGTGTACCACTACTTCCGCTCCAAGGACGAGGTGCTCGACACCCTGTTCCTGGAGCGCTGGAACGTCATGCTCGACGCGATCCGCGAGGTCGACGGGCAGGACATCCTGGCGCGCAAGAAGCTCGAGGCGATCGCCGGCTTCATCATCGACTCCTACCGCCACGACCCCGACCTGATGAAGGTCATCATCGTCGAGGTCACGCGGGCGGCGAACTCCTTCGGGCAGACGCACCTCGCCAAGATCACCGAGGCCTATGACTTGATCGGCGCCGTCGTCGAGAAGGCGCAGGCGGCGGGCGAGTTCCGCTCCGACATCTCCCCGCAGTTCGCGGCGATGGCCTTCTACGGCGCGATCGAGCAGGTGCTCACGGGCTGGATCTTCGACTCGCTCCCGCAGTCGGCGGGCGGCTTCGACGAGGCCAAGCGGCTGATCGTCGAGACGATCTGCTCGGGCCTCGATCGGTAGGCGGCGGGCCGGCCGGGTAGGGTTGAGCCCCGATGCAGCAGAACGACATCGTCAAGCGCCTCGCCTGGTCGGGCCTCCTGGCGGCCTTCGGCGCCATCGCGTCGATCGCCGCCTCGCGCGCCGCGGCCGTGGCCTTCCGCCGGATCTTCGACGAGGATCCGCCGGAGTGATGTCCGGCGAGGACCCGCATGACCCGGCGACCGCGGGGCCCGAGGCCGTCGACGCGGCCGTGCAGGCGCCCGACGCGCCCGTCGCCGTGCCGGCCCCGGATCCGGGGCCGCAGCCGACGCCGACCGTCGGCAGCGCCGAGGCGTCCTACGGCGCCCCGGCCGGCAGCGCCATGCTCGGCGGCGCGGGCGACCCCGTCGTGGACCCGAATCCCGAGAAGCTCGTGGGCGCGGCGTTCGGCGGCGGCCTGGTCGTCGCGCTGCTCCTGAAGGGCCTGGCCCGGAGGAAGCACTCGTGAGCGATCAGCAGCAGCCGGCGAGCATCGCCCAGGCGATCCAGGAGGTCAGCGAGAAGGCCCAGCTCCTGGTTCGCGAGGAGATCGAGCTCGCCAAGGTCGAGGTCACGCAGAAGGTCGCCAAGCTCGGCAAGGGCGCGGCCGTCGCCGCGGCCGCCGGCAGCTTCGTCCTGGGCGCGCTGATCATGATCCTGTTCGGGTTCGCGTACCTCGCGTACTGGGCGATCCCGTTCCCGGACGGCCAGCCGTTCTGGGGGTTCTTCACGGTCGCGGCCGTGCTGCTCCTCCTCGCCGCGCTCGCCGGCTACATCGCGTTCCGCGCCCTGAAGGCCGGCTCGCCGCCGGCGCCGACGATGGCCATCGAGGAGGCCAAGCTGATCAAGGACACGGTTTCGGCCGACCACCCGGAGACGACGATCTAGATGCCCCAGCGTTCTCCTGAGGAAATCGCGGAATTCCTCACCGAGGTCAACTGATGCCCCAGCGTTCTCCTGAGGAAATCGCGGAATTCCTCACCGAGGTCAACTGATGCCCCAGCGTTCTCCTGAGGAAATCGCGGAATTCCTCACCGAGGTCAACTGATGCCCCAGCGTTCTCCTGAGGAAATCCGGGCGTCGATCGAGAGCAACCGCGCCGAGCTGGCCGTGTCGCTCGAGCGGCTGCGCGGAGAGGTCGCCGAGGTCACCGACTGGCGCAAGCAGATCCGCGAGCACCAGCAGCAGGTGCTCATCGGCGCGGCCGTGGCCGGGTTCGTCATCGGCGGCGGCATCGCCGCCATCGGCGGGCTCATGAAGCGCAAGAAGAAGCGCTGGTAGCGGCGGCGCGACGGGCGGCGCCCCGGCGCCGTCCGGTCCTCGGCCTACGGTTCGGGGTCCTTGCCGTCGCGCGCCGCCGACATCCCTGCCCGCACCGTCGTGCGCGTCGTGGCGATCATCGTCACGGCGGTCCTGACGCTGTACCTGATCTACCTGCTGCGCAAGCCGATCGGCTGGGTGCTGACCGCGACGTTCATCGCGATCGCGCTGTCGGCGCCGGTCAACCGCCTCGACCGGCACATGCGGCGTGGGTTCGCGATCGCGATCGTCTACCTCGCGCTGATCCTCGTGCCGGTCGGGCTGACCGCGCTCGTGGTCCCGCCGCTGGTCACGCAGGGCACGAACCTCGCCGAGGACCTGCCCAACTACGCCAACGACGTCCAGGACTACGTCAACAAGAACGAGAAGCTGCGCAAGCTGGACGACAAGTACGACCTGACCGGCCAGCTGCAGAAGCAGGCCAATCAGCTTCCGGGCAAGGTCGGCGACGCCGCGAAGGTGCTGAGCGACATCGGCCTCGGCCTCGTCAACTCGGTCTTCGCGCTGGTCAACATCCTCATCTTGTCGGTGTTCATCGTCGCCCGCGGCAAGGACTGGACCGACGCGGCGCTACGTCTCAGACCCGAGGCCGAGCGAGAACGGATGCGCCGCATCCTGGACTCGACGTCGGCCGCGGTCGGCGGCTATGTCCAGGGCGCGCTGACGATCGCGCTGATCGCCGGCGTGCAGTCGTTCATCGTGATGGAGCTGCTCGGCGTGCCGTTCGCGGCGCCGCTGGCTGTGCTCGCGGGCCTCGCCTCGCTGATCCCGCTGGTCGGCGCGACGGTCGCCGCGATCGTCATCGGGTTGGTGACGTTGTTCAACGACTTCCCGACCGACACCATCATCTGGGCGATCTGGGCGGTCATCTACCAGCAGATCGAGAACAACGTCATCCAGCCGCAGGTCCAGAAGCGCACCGTGCAGGTGCAGCCGTTCGTCGTCCTGGTGGCCGTGCTCTTCGGCTCGACGTTGTTGGGGGTCTTGGGCGCGATCGTCGCGATCCCCCTCGCGGCCTCGATCCAGATCCTCGTCAAGGAGTGGTGGGACTGGCGGCAGGAGACCCGCGCGGCCGCGATCATCGACCCGGGCACTCCACCGCCGACCGGGCCGCCGGGGGCGGGTCCGGCTCCGGGCGCGGGCCCGCCGCCGGGGGACGAGGGCGGAGGCTCCGGGTTGATCGTGCCGGCGACTTAGGGCGCCGCTGGCGCTCATGGCGCCCAGCGCGTTTGCGTTGGTGCTGCGCGGCGTGGTGTGTCCTCATCAAGGGCGTGAGGCAGGAGCGGCGGCGCCACCGCTGCTGGTGTGGCTCGTCGCTGATCGAATCTTGGATCCGTGTCGACTTGTGGCCCTATGCGGACCACCAGTCGACACGGACCTCGACGCATCCGCGGTTCGGCTCCGAACTCCGCCCCGGCGCTGCCACGAGGACGAGCCACACCGACCGCGCGGAGCGCCGCCACGACACTCGCACGCCCTTGATGACGGACGAGCCACGCCCCGCAGCACGACCAACGCGCCGCACTGCAGACCAACCACGCCCGCAGCTCGGCCCCCTCAGACCCCCAGCTCTGCCATCAACCGCCGCGGCAGCCCGCCCGCCCCGATCAGCCCCGGCCCGACATGCGTCCCGATCACCGGCCCGATCTCGGACACGAACACCGGCTCGGTGCCGAAGATCTCGCGCCCGCGCTCGACCAGCCGGGCCGCCTCGTCGGGAGCCTGGATGTGCTGGACCACCCAGCCGTCGGCGCCGTCCTCGTGGCGCGCCTTGAGGTAGTCCACCATCCGCTCGAAGGCGCGGCTCGACGTGCGCACACGCTCGACCGGCGTGATCTCGCGATCGATGGTCAGGATCGGCTTGATCTTCAGCGCGCCGCCGAGCCAGGCCTGCGCGGTGCCGATCCGGCCGCCGCGCTTGAGGAACTCGAGCGTGTCGACCGCGAACCAGATCTTCATCGTGTCGGCGGCCTCGTTGGTGCGCGCGACGACGGCGTCGAGGTCGGCGCCGGTCGACGCCGCGGCCGCGGCGGCCAGCGCGCAGAGGCCGATGCCGCCGCACGCCGTGCGCGAGTCGATGACCTCGACGCGCCGGCCCGGGTGCCTCACCGCGATCTCGGTCGCCGCCTGGCGCGCCGTCTCCGGCGTGCCGGAGATGCCGCCCGCGATGTGGACCGAGACGATGTCCTTGCCCGCGGCGGCGAGCGGCTCGTAGACCTCCAGGAAGTCGCCGATCGACGGCTGCGAGGTCGTCGGCAGCTGGTCGAGCTCGCGCAGGCGCTGGTAGAACGCGTCGAAGTCGGGCATCGCCGACTCGCGCTCGTGGTGGTCGCCGAGGTTGACGTAGAGCGACACCTCGCGGATGTCGTGCGCCTGCAGCAGCGCGCGCGGGGCGTAATGCGTGGTGTCGGTGACCACGGCGACCTGGGACATGCGGCCAGCCTAGCTGCCAGGATGCGCCACGATGTCTACGACGCTCGTCACCGGCGCGGCGGGGCTGATCGGCTCTCACGTGGCGCGGGCGCTGGTCGCCCGCGGCGACCGCGTGCGCGTGACCGTCCCCGCGCACGCCGCGCTGGACGCGATCGCCGACCTCGACGTCGAGGTCGTCGCCGCCGACGCCACCGACCGGCGCGACATGCGCCGCGCGCTGAAGGACGTCGACCGGTTCTTCCACGTGTCGGACGCGACGATGCTGCGCGCCGGCTGGGACGACCTGTACCGCAGCAACGTCGTCGGTACGCGCGTCGCGCTGGAGGAAGCGATGCGCGCCGGCGTCGAGCGCGTCGTCCACACGAGCGCCGCCGCCGCGATCGGGCCGGCCGACGGCCGGTCCACGGCCGACGAGCTGCACGTCTACAACGCGGCGCGCACCGGGTTGTCCTACGCCAACGCGAAGGCCGAGGCCGAGCGCGAGGCGCTGCGGATCTGCGCGCAGGGCCTGCCGGTCGTGATCGTCAACCCCGCGCACGTGCTGGGGCGCGGCGACGTCCACCGGTCCTCGACGGAGCTCGTCCGCCGGTTCCTGCGTCGCGAGATCCCGGTCTACGTCGACGGCGCGCTGTGCATCGTCGGCGCCGCCGACGTCGCCCGCGGGCACCTGCTGGCCGAGGAGCGCGGCATGGTCGGCGAGCGCTACATCCTGGGCGGGCGCAACTTCACCAACGACCGGCTCTTCGCCGACCTCGGCCGGCTCAGCGGCGTCGAGCCGCCGGCGGTCAAGCTGCCGCTGCACGCCGCGCTCGCGCTGGCGCGCGTCGCCGAGGCCGCGCCCGGGCACCCGGCGATGACCGTCGAGGAGATCCGCGCGCTGTCGCTGCGCTGGGCCTACCGCTCGACGAAGGCCAAGCGCGAGCTCGGCTGGACGCCCGGCCACCACGAGCAGCCGCTGGTCGACACGATCGAGTGGTACCGCGAACGCGAGCCCGAGCGCGTCGGCGCCGCCGGCTCACGCCAGCCGGTCGCGCTGCGCGTCGCCGGCTTCGGCGCGAGCCGAATGACGAGCGTCGTGAGGCTGTTCGGCGACTAGCGCGCTCAGCGCGTCGGGTCGACGACGAGCTTGCGGGCCTCGGCGCCGAACGGCGGGTCGACCAGCGCGGCGGCGAGGTCGTCGAGGCCGACCGTGGGGCCGGCGAAGGCGGCGTGGTCGACCGCGCCGGTCGAGAGGAGCAGCAGCGCCTCGTCGATCTCGGCGGGGCGATGGTGGAACGCGCCGACGACGTCGACCTCGTCGTAGTGGATCCGGACGGCGGGCAGCGCGACGTCGCCGCCGGGGCAGCCGCCGACCATCACGACGCGGCCGCCGGGCGCGACCAGCAGCAACGCCGCGTGCCAGGCCTCGGGGCGGCCGACGGCCTCGAAGACCAGCGCCACCGCGCCCGGCTCGAGTGCGTCGACGCCGCGGGCGCCGAGGTCGTCGGCCTGCGCGCGGCGCTCGGGATGGCGGTCGATCACCGCGACGTCGCGCCCGTCGAGCACCAGCAGCCGCGCGAGCATCAGCCCGATCGTGCCGCCGCCCAGGACCGCCACCGCGCGCTCGCTCGTCCCGCGCCCGACGGCGTGCACGCACGCCGCCAGCGGCTCGGCCATCGCCGCCGCGCTGAACGGCAGCGCGCCGGGGATCGAGTGCAGCGCGGCGGCCGGCGCGGCGATGCGCTCCGCGAAGCCGCCGTAGACCCACGTCATCGCCCGGCACAGGTGCGTCCGCCCGGCGCGGCACGGCGGGCACGTCCCGCACGGCACCGAGTCGCCGACCAGGACGCGCTCGCCGGTGTCGATCCGCTCGCCCGCGGTCTCGTGGCCGAACGGCGCGGGGTAGGCGGCGAGCGTCGGGTGGCCGTGGCGCAGCATCTTCAGGTCGGTGCCGCACGTCGTCGCGGCCCGCACCGTGACGACGACCTCGCCGACCGGCTCCGGGACGTCCTCGACGCGGACGTCGTCCGGCCCGTGCAGGCGCGCCGCGCGCATCAGGGCAGCACCAGGACTTTGATCGCCTCGCCGGAGCGCACCATGTCCAGGGCGTGCCCGGTCTCCTCGAGCCCCACGCGATGAGTGACCCACGGCAGCGGGTCGACCGCGCCGGCCTTCAGCAGGTCATAGGCGTCGATCATGTCGCGCGCGCCCGCCGAGTAGGAGGGGACCACGTCGACCTCGCGCCGGTACAGCGACACGGCGTCGAGCGTCAGCGGCTTGCCGGGGGAGGGCGTGGCGTAGAGCACCATCGCGCCGCCGGGCGCGACGGCCGCGAACGCCGTGTCGATCGCCTCCGGCGCGCCGGAGGCGACGAGCGCGACGTCGACCAGCTCGTTGCCGTGGCGCTCGGCGCCGAGCGCGAGCGCGTGCGCCATCCGGTCCTCGCGCGGCTCGCGCACCCAGACCGCCTCCACCCCGCGCGCGTGGGCGGCCGCGATCGCCAGCAGGCCGCTGGTCCCAGCGCCGACGACGAGCAGGCTGTCGCCCGCGCGCAGCCGCGCCCGGTTCAGGGCGCGCAGGACGCAGGCCAGCGGCTCGACGAACGTCCCGCGCTCCTCGTCCAAGTCCTCCAACAACAGCAGCTCGCCGACGAGCTCGGGCGGGATCCGGACGCGCTCGGCAAAGCCGCCCGGCGCGATGTTCGTGGTCCGGAAGGACTCGCACAACGTCTCGTGCCCGCGCTGGCAGCGCCGGCACTCGCCGCACGAGACGTGGTGATGGACGACAACTCGGTCGCCGACGCCCAGCCCGACGACGCCCTCGCCGACTTCTACAACTTCCCCGGTCAGCTCGTGGCCGAGGACGACCGGCAGCTTCGGCGCCACCCACGCGTCGCTGATGTCCGAGCCGCAGACGCCGCACGCCAGGACCCGGCAGACGACCTCGCCCGGCCCGGCGACCGGCTCCGGGTCCTCGTCGACGCGGACCTCGCGCGGCGCGACGGAGCGGGCGACCCTCATGCCAACAGCCCCGCGACCGCCGCGGCGTCGACCGGCGCGGCGATGCCCTTCTCGGTGATCAGCGCGCTGACGAGCGCGGCCGGCGTGACGTCGAAGGCGGGGTTGATGACCGGCGTCCCGGCCGGGGCGACGTCGACGCCGCCGAAGGCGACGACCTCCTCGGCGCCGCGCTCCTCGATCGCGATCGCGTCGCCGTCGGGCGTCGCGAGGTCCACCGTGGAGGTCGGGCCCGCCACCGCGAACGGCAGGTCCACCGCGCGCGCCGCGAGCGCGTGCGCGTAGGTCCCGACCTTGTTGGCGACGTCGCCGTTGGCCGCCACGCGGTCGCAGCCGACGATGACCGCGTCGGCGGCGCCGCGGCGCAGCAGCCCCGCGGCCGCCCCGTCCACGATCAGCGCGAACGGGATGCCGAGGCGCTGCAGCTCCCACGCCGTCAGCCGGGCGCCCTGCAGCAGCGGCCGCGTCTCGCACGCGATCACCGTCACGCCCTCGACCCGCGCGGCCAGCTCGATGCACACGCCCAGCGCCGAGCCGCGCCCGCCGGTCGCCAGCGCGCCGGTGTTGCAGTGCGTGAGGATCGTCCGGACGCCGCGGGCGGCGAGCCAGTCGGCGCCCAGCTCGGCCATCGCGCCGCTCGCCGCGTCCTCGGCCGCGTGGATCTTCTGGGCCGCGCCGCGGGCGGCGCTGGCGATGGTCGACGGCCCGGCGCCGAGGCACGCCGCGCGCACGCGTTCGACCGCCCACGCCAGGTTCACGGCCGTCGGCCGGGCGGCGATCAGGACCTCGCACGCCTCCTCCAGCGCGCCGAGCGACGGCCGTGCCGACAGGTCCATCGCCACGCCGTAGGCGGCGGCGATCCCGATGTTCGGCGCGCCGCGCACGGCCAGCCGGCGGATCGCCTCCGCCGTGTCCGCGGCGCCCGTCAGCGTCAGCCACGTCTCGGCGCCGGGGAGCAGCGTCTGGTCGAGCAGCGAGAGGCGACGTCCGTCCCACCGGACCGCCTGGATCGAGGGAGCGCCGAGGGCCACGAGCAGGACACTAGTGTCAGGCCACGAGTAACACGGTCCCAACCCCATGTTCTCTACTGTTCGCGCGACCCGTGCTCAGAACGCGCCTCGCGGTGGGCTTCGCCGCGCTTCTCCCCGCCCTGATCCCGACGGCCGCCCACGCCGCCGGCGATCCCATCCTGCCGCTGGACCAGGTCCAGGCCGGGATGCACTGCACCGGCTACAGCGTGATCCGCGGGACCGCGATCACGTCGTTCGACGTGGACGTCATCGACGTCCTGTCGGGCCCGGACGCGTCGGTGCTGGTCAAGGTCAGCGGCCCCGCGGTGGACGAGACCGGGATCGCGGAGGGCTTCTCCGGCTCGCCGGTGAAGTGCCCGGATCCCAACGACGGCAACACGCCCAAGACGATCGGGGCGATCGCGCAGGGGACCGGCGACTACGGCAACAAGCTCGTGCTGGTGACGCCGATCCAGACGATGCTCGGCGAGCCGGTGATCCCGCCGTCGGGCGCGAAGCCGATGTCGGCCAAGCTCAAGCGCAAGGTCCGCGCGCTCGCGACGCCGATCAGCTTCTCCGGCGTGTCGGGTGCGGTCGCCGACGCGCTGCGCAAGGCCGGGTCGAAGCTCGGCCGCGCGCTCTACGCCGCGCCCGCCGCGCCGCGCGCCGGCGCGTTCCCGACCCAGACGCTCCAGCCGGGGTCGTCGGTCGCCGTCGGCCTGGCGGGCGGCGACGTCGAGGCCGGCGCGGTCGGCACCGTCACCTACGTCGACGGGGCCAACGTGTACGCCTTCGGCCATCCGCTCGACGGCGCCGGGCGCCGCTCGCTGCTGCTCCAGGACGCCTACGTCTACACGGTGGTCAACAACCCGATCGACACCGAGCAGGTCACGTCCTACAAGTTGGCCGCGCCCGGCCACGACCTCGGCACGCTGACCGACGACGCGCCCAGCGCCGTCGTCGGCACGCTCGGCGCGCTGCCCGATCGCTTCCCGCTGCGGGTCACCGCGACCGACCTGGATTCGGGCCGCGTCGTCCACCAGAACTCCGCCATCGCGGACGAGACCGCGGTCGGCCAGCCGACCGGGACGTCGTCGCTGACGCAGGTCGGGCCGGTCGCCGTCGCCCAGGCCGCCTACGACATCCTGCGCGGCTCGCCCGCTCGCCAGTCGGGCGAGATGTGCGTGCGGATCGCCGTGCGCGAGCGCAAGGCGCCGCTGCGGTTCTGCAACACCTACGTCGGCGGCTCGCCGACGTCGCCGGCCGCGCCGCTGGTCGCCGACTTCGGCGCCGCGAGCGGGCTCCTCGACGCCTACAACTTCGGTGTCCTGCACGTCACGCGCGTCGACGTCAACCTCAAGCTGCGCCGCGAGCTGCGCCAGGCCTACATGTTGGACGCGCGCGGCCCGAGCACGGTCAGGCGCGGCCGCGACGTCAAGGTGCAGGTGGCCGCCCAGCACGTGCGCGGCGCCGAGTTCACCAAGACGGTCACGGTCCACATCCCGCGCTACCTGAGCGCGGGGGAGCACATCCTGCAGCTCACGGGCTCGCCCGCCGACGCCGTGGCCGGCGAGGGCGACGCCCAGGACCTCGCGTCGACGTTCACCATCACGTTGGGCGACGACTCGGGCAGCGGCGAGGACGACCCGGGCCCCCGGAACGTCGACCAGCTCGCGGCCGCGTTCGGCGCGCTGGAGCGCGAAGACGGCGTGACCGCGAGCTTCCACGATCCCGGCGACGACAGCGGCGACTCCGCGACGTCCGAGATCGAGGTCTACCGCGACCCGCAGCTGCGCATCAGCGGAAGCGCGAAGCTGCGGGTCGAGGTGCGGCCGTAGCTAGGACAGGCGGTTCTCGATGCCCAGCGGCGCCGGGGCGGCGTCCTGAGCGGGGGCGCTGACGGCGTCCGGCTGCTCGACGCCGAGCGCCTCGGCCAGCTCGCCGGACTCGAACATCTCGGTGACGATGTCGCAGCCGCCGACGAGCTCGCCGTCGACGAAGAGCTGCGGGATCGTGGGCCAGTTCGACAGCGCCGACAGCTCCTGGCGGATCCGCGGATCCGGGAGGATGTCGACGGCGGCGAACGGCGCGTCCAGGGCCTGCAGCGCCGCGACGGTGCGCGCGCTGAACCCGCACGCCGGGGCGTCGGGGTTGCCCTTCATGAAGAGGATCGTCTTGTTGTCGCGGATCGCCTCGGCGATCGCGTCACGGATGGGGTTCGTGTCGCTGCTCATGCCTGCTCCGGGACTTTGGTGGTGAGGGAAAGGGCGTGGATCGGCCCGCCGATCTCCGCGCCGAACACGTCGTAGACCAGCCGATGCTGCGCGATGCGGCTCAGACCGGCGAACGCGGGGGAGACGACGGTGGCGCGGAAGTGGTCTCCGCCTCCCGTCCAATCCTCCACCTCGACGGTGCTGTCCGGGACCGCCGCCTCGATGCGGCGCTTGATCTCGTCGGTCGTCGGCATTCGGCTTGAGGGTATCGCTATCCTTTGTATAGCGATGACCGGAACCACCGTTACGTACCAGGCCAAGGGCGTCCAGTTCACGGACAAGGGCGCCGAGAAGGTCCGCGAGTTCCTGGAGTCCCAGGGCGCGGACGTCACCTCCGCCGGCCTGCGCGTCGGCGTGCGCGGTGGCGGCTGCTCGGGCTTCCAGTACCAGCTCGCGTTCGACGACGAGCACGATGGCGACGCCATCTTCGAGCACCAGGGGCTGCGCATCCTGGTCGACGCCCAGAGCCTTCCCTACGTGGACGGCTCGCAGATCGACTACGTCGACTCGCTGCAGGGCGCGGGCTTCCAGGTGAACAACCCGAACGTGGTCGCGGCCTGCGGCTGCGGCTCGTCCTTCCGCGTGGAGGACGAAGAGCAGGTCTCCGCGGTCTAGCCTGACCGCATCGGCCTCTTCGCCACACGTCGCGGCGCGGCGGCACTCGTTGCCGCCGCCCTCCTGATCCTCGCCGTTGCCGGCTGTGGCGACGACGGCGCGTCCCGCACCGCGACGACGCCCCCACGCGCGGCCCAGCAGGCGCCGGCGGCCAAGCAGCCGGTGACCGCGCCGCCGGTCCTCGCCACGGGGCTGACCGAGACCAACGCGCAGCTGCTGTTCGACGCCGGGTCCCATCCGGACGTCGCGCCCGGGTTCGGGCCGTGGCGCGACCGCGTGGCCGCGCTGCACGTCCAGTACCTGCGCCTGCCGATCTACTGGTCGCAGCTGCAGCCCGACGCGGCCAAGCCCGCCGATCTCGCGATCCCGGCCGACGGCTGCGCCCGCGGCACGCCGCCGTGCGGGACGTTCAGCGGGATCGCCGACGAGCTCGCCGCGATCGCCACGGCCCAGAAGGCCGGCTTCGGCGTCCCGCGGGTGGAGGTCGTGATCGCCGGCGTCCCCGCCTGGGCGGCCAACGGCGCGTCCGGGTGCGAGCGCAAGGACGCCGGCCCGTCGTCGCGGCCGATCAACGCCGCCGGGATCGAGGCCTACAAGGCGCTGATCGGGCAGGTCGCGCAGCTCGCCGCCCAGCAGGGCGCGACGCTGACGTACTGGAGCCCGTGGAACGAGCCGAACCACCCGGCGTTCATCAGCCCGCAGCGCGCCGAGTGCAAGGCGTCGTCGCCGACGCTCGCGGCGGGCGTCTACGCGCAGCTGGTCCGCGCGGCCAAGAGCGCGCTGGACGCGCTGCCCGGCGGGCAGCAGCTCGTGCTCGGCGAGATGGCCGGGTCGACCGTGCCCTCGCCGCGGCGCTCGACGGTCCAGGAGATGGTCGCGGCGCTGCCCGACGACGTCGCCTGCGCGTCGCGGCTCTGGTCCCAGCACGACTACGCGCAGGTGACGCCGGACCCGGACAAGCCCGACCCCGTGATCGCGCTCGAGCACGCGCTCGACGCCCGTCCCTGCACGCAGGGGGCGCACATCTGGGTGACGGAGACCGGGGTCGGCGGCGCCGATCCGGGCGGCCTGCGGCCGGTCGACGACGCCTCGCTGCGGGCCCAGTGCCGCGCCCAGGACGCGAAGCTGCGCCAATGGGCCGACGACCAACGCGTGGACGCGGCGTTCCAGTACACGTTCCGCGAGGACTCGGCCTACCCGGTGGGGTTGGCGGACGCTGGGTTGACGCGGACGTACCCGACGTATGACCTGTGGGCGGCGTACGGGGCGCGGAAGCCGAGCGACCCGCCGCCGGCGCTGCCGGCGGGGTGCGCGGAGCCGGGGGCGGCGGGGTAGGCGCGGGCGTTGGTGGCGCCCAGCGCGTCTGCGTTGGGCGCTGCGCGGCGTGGTGCGTCCTCATCGAGGGCGTGAAGGCGCCGGGGCGGCGCCACCGCCTGGCTGGTGTGGCTCGTCGCTGATCATGCTTCGGGGCGGGCTCGATCGCGTCAAGTCCGCGTATATCGCGGACTTCACGCGATCCATGGCGCCCGATGCGACGATTCGGCCCCGAACTCGCCCCCCGGCGCTGCCGCGAGGACGAGCCACATCAGTCCCGGTGGCGCCGCCTCCACACTCGCACGCTCTTGATGACGGACGCACCACGCACCGCAGCACGACCACGCCCCGCGCTGACGACCAACCAGCGCACGCGCCCACAACGCCTCAAGCCGTCGGCACCACCCGCATCCACGCCCACAACAGCGCACACGCGGTCGACCGATGCGGCCGCCACGGCTCGGCCAGCGCGTAGATCTCGTCGCGCGTCGGCAGCGCCGGCAGGCTCCAGCCGCGCTCGATCGCGCGGGCGATCACGAGGTCGCCCGCGACGAGCACGTCCTCGCGCGCGAGCTCGGTGACCATCAGCACCTGCGCGGTCCACTCGCCGATGCCCTTGACCGCGGTCAGCTCGGTGATCAGCGCTTCGTCGTCGAGCGTGCCGAGCGCGTCGAGGGCGAGCGCGCCGTCGTCGATGTGCTCGGCCAGCGACCGCAGCGAGACGACCTTGGCGCGCGACAGCCCGACGGACTTCAGCTCGTCCGGGTCGTCGGCGAGGACCTGCGCCGGCGTCGGGTCGCGGCCGTCGAAACGCGCCTGCAGCCGGCCGTGGATCGCGCGGGCCGCGCCGACCGACAGCTGCTGGGAGACGATGGCGCGGACGATCGCGCCGTACGGGTCGCCGGTCGGCGTCCACCGTGGGACGTCGCCGCCGAGGTCGTCGATCATCGACGCGAGCACGGGGGCGGCCGCGCGCAGGTGCGCGACCGCCTTGCGCTCGCGGGCCACGACGCTAGATCGCGACGGACAGGGGCTCGCCGTCGAGGGCGATCAGCGCACGCTCGATCGACGTGCTGATGCAGGTGAACGACGGCGTGTCGCGCAGCGTCCAGGCCGACGCCTCGGTCGTGCGCAGTCGCTGGACGAGGTCCAGGAACGCGCCCGCGTCGTCGGTGTCGAACGCGACGACGAACTCCTGGTCGTCGAGTCCGAACGAGTACGTCGTGTGGTTGTCGACCGTCGGGTACTCGCGGCCGACCGCGATGTGCTCCTGCATGATCCGCCAGCGCTCTCCGGCCTCCAGGCCGTACCACTCGCGCGTCTTGACGAACGGGTAGACGAAGAGGTACTTGCCCTTGAAGCGGCGCGGGATGTGGCGCTCCTCGTCGCTGTACTCCGACGCCTTGCGCAGGCCGAGGAACGAGTAGGGCTCCGCCGCCCACTTCATGAGCCCGGACTGGCTCAGCACCACGTGGAACTCGTGGATCCGGTCGAGGTTCTCGGCCTCCATCACGAGCATCAGGTCGGTGTCGCCGCGGGTGCCCACGAGCGAGAAGCCCTGGATCAGGTGGTCGGTCCCGAAGTCCTCGCAGGCGGCCAGGAACTCCTGCTTGTGCAGTGCGCGCTCGGACTCCGGCAGGCGGCGCCAGGCAGGATCGAGCTTGAGGAAGGTGTACTTGACGAAGTGACGGTCGGCCATGGGCGCCATCCAGTGTATGTGAAGGGGAGTTATCCCCAGGGTGGTTCCGGGGCTCGGCTGGATAGCATGCAAGCTGATGCGCATCGCGCTTCTTTCCCCGTATTCCTGGACGTACCCCGGGGGTGTGACGCGGCACATCGAGGCACTGCGGCAGGAGCTCGCCGCGCTCGGTCACGATGTGCGAGTCCTCGCACCCGTCGATCCGCCCGACAAGTGGTCGGCGCGGCGGCATCGCGGTGCCGTTCCGCAGGAGCGCGAGCTGCCGGACTGGCTGGTCCCGCTCGGGCGCACGATGGGCTTCCCGGCCAACGGCGCGGTCTCCAACCTGACGATGCCCTACGCGCCGAACGTGAGCGCGCTGCGCGAGGAGCTGCGGACCGGCGGCTACGACGTCGTCCACCTGCACGAGCCGGTCGTCCCGTGCGTCGGCTGGGACACGCTGATGTCCTGCGGCGTGCCGATCGTCGGCACGTTCCACTGCTACTCGACCAACGCGGTCTCCAACGGCATCGCGGTCGCGATCGGCGCCCGGCGCCGGCTGAACCGGCTGAAGGTCCGGATCGCGGTGTCCGACGCCGCCGCCTGGACGGGCGAGCGCTTCTACGGCGGCCGCTACCGCGTCATCCCGAACGGGGTCGCGGTCGATCCGTCGCTGACGGCCGCTCCGGCCGAGCCGGTGAGCGCCGAGCGTCCGCTGCGGATCGCGTTCGTCGGCCAGGCGGTCGAGCGCAAGGGGCTGCCGGTGCTGCTGCGCGCCTTCGAGGCGCTGCGCGAGCACGTGCCCGCCGAGCTGCGGATCGTGGGCGCGACGCCCGAAGAGGTGCAGCCGCTGCTGCTCGACGGCGACACCGGCGTCACGGTGCTCGGCAAGGTCGACGACGCGGAGAAGGTCGCGGTCCTGCGCGACGCCGACGTGCTGGCCGCCCCGTCGCTGGGCGGCGAGTCGTTCGGCATGGTCTTGACGGAGGCGTTCGCGGCCGGCACGCCGGTCGTGGCGTCCGACATCGCCGGCTACCGCGACGTCGTGCGCGACGGCGTCGACGGCCTGCTCGTGCCGCGCGGCGACGCCGCCGCGCTGGGCGACACGCTGCGCGCGCTCGCGCTGGACCACGAGCGCCGGGCCGCGCTGGGCGCCGCCGCGCTGGAGAGCGCGAAGCGCTACGCGTGGCCGGTCGTCGCGGCCGAGGTCTTGAAGGCGTACGAGGACGCGGTCGCCGTAGGGGCGCCCGAGGGCTCGCGCGTCCAGCGCGCGGCGGTCCGGGTCGGCGCGCTGCCGGCCGACCTGCTGCCGCGCCGTCCCGCCCGCCGCCTGCCGTCGATGGAGACGCCGAGGCCGCGCTCCGGCGGCGCGCGCCGGCCGGTGCTCGCGTTCGTTCGCCGTGCGCTGCTGGCGCTGGTCGCGCTCGCGATCGTGGCCGGGTCGGTCGTCGCGCTGGAGCGGATCGGCTTCGACCGGATCGGCCATTCGCTCGTGCACGCGACGCCGCCGTGGGTGATCGTCGCGCTCGGTCTGATGTGCGCCTCGATGGTCGTGCGCGCGGTCGCGTGGACCGCGATCCTGCGCGCCGCGATGCCCACGGCCCCGCGGCCGCGGCTGCGCGACGCCCTGCAAGGGACGATGATCGGCGTGCTGATGTCCGCGACGCTGCCGGCGCGCCTGGGCGAGCCGGCGCGCGCGATGATCGTGGCGCGCCGGATCGGGCGCCCGCGCGACGGCGTCCCGGTCGTGCTCGGGACGATCGTCTCCCAGACGTTGTTGAACATCTTGGCCCTGGCCATCCTGGGCGCGGTCATGTTCCGCTCGGTCCCGGTGTTCCATCACCACGAGAGCGGGCTGATCGCGTTCGCGGCGCTGCCGCTGGTGATCCTCGGTGCCGTGCTGGGTGCGCCGGCGCTGCTGCGGGATCGCGGCTGGTCACGCAGCGCGCGGGTGCGCGCGTGGTCGCGTCAGGCCCGGCGGGCGACCGCGCAGGTCCGCGCCGGGCTCGAGGTCTTCCGGCATCCGAAGCTGGGCGCCGCCGCTGTGAGCGCGCAGCTGCTGGCGTGGGTCATCCAGTGGATGTCCTGCTACGTGCTGCTGGTCGCGTTCGGGCTGGACGACCGCGCGGGCGTCGGCGCCGCGGCGGCGGTCCTGTTCGCCGTGAACGTGAGCGCCGTGCTGCCGGCCACGCCGTCGAACCTCGGCGTCTTCCAGGCCGCGTGCGTGTTCGTGCTGCACAAGGGCTACGGGATCAGCGTCGAGGACGCGCTGGGCTACGGGATCATCCTGCAGGCCGTCGAGATCGCGACCGCGTTCGTCATGGGCGCCCCGGCGCTGTTGAAGGAAGGCGTGTCCTGGCGCGACGTCCGCCTCCGCGCGATGCACGCCTCGCCGGTCGAGCTCCCGCCGCTGCCGCGCCGCGGCGACAAGGCGGCCATCGAGGTCGACGCTTGACCAGCCGGGCGACGGCGCTCTTCGCGCTGTCGTCCGTGCTGTTGGGAGCCGGAGTGACTGGCTGCGGCAGCGACCGCGTCGACCGCAAGGACCTCGAGTCCAAGGTCTCCGACTTCATCCACCGCCAGACCGGCTCGACCGCGGCCGTCCACTGCCCGGACGACGTGAACCCCTCCAAAGGCTCCCGCACCACCTGCACCGCCGACCTGTCTGGCGCGAAGACGAACCTGGACATCGTCTTCACGGAGAAGGGCCGGTTCCAGGTGCACGTGGACACGTCGAAGCTGGGCTGAGCCGGCGGGCGGTTACCGCGCCCTCCTCGCTCTGGGCGCCGCCACCCCGGCTCGGCCGCAGTCATTCACCTCGGCACCGTGGCCGCATCGATCCCCACCCACTCCGGCAGCCTCCGGTGGCCAGAGGGCGCCGGGCCCGCCGCTACGCTCTGCGCTCGCCGAACGTTGTGCCTGCCGTGCCGTGGCCGCCGAAGACCTCGCCGACGAGCTCGAAGCCCGAGACCAACTGCTCCTCGCCTGCCGCGAGGTCCTGCTGACGATCGGCACGCGGGAGGCGGTCGCGCTGGTCGCGCACATCAACGCGGTGCTGGACCTCGACGACGGGTACGCCCGCGCCGCCGAGGACGACGGTGAGTAGGTCGCCGTCCGCGCGCTCGTGCTCGCGCACTTCCTGTTCGACCTCGCCGGCTGGCACGTGTCAGCGTAGGCCGACATGTCCCGCTCCCGCACCCTCGTCGCCACGGCGCTCGCGTTCGGCGTCGCCGCCCTCGCCGCCCTCGCCGGCCCGCCGGCGGTCCCCGCGGCGCCCGCCGCCGAGCCCGCGCTCACCGTCGGCCACGCCACGCTGAACCGCGCGCTGCACTGCACCGGCGCCCTCGAGCACGCCAAGCGCACGCCGCTCATGCTCGTCACCGGGACCGGCGCGAGCGGGACCGAGGCCTACACCATCGGCAAGCCGGCGCTCGACGATTACGGCGCGCCCGTCTGCTACGTCGACTTCCCCAACTTCACGACCGCCGACATCCAGGTCTCGGTGCAGTACCTCGTCAACGGCCTGCGCGTGATGTCCCAGCGCGCGGGGCGCAAGGTCGCGGTCTTCGGCATCAGCCAGGGTGGGCTGCTGCCGCGCGTCGCGCTGACCTACTGGCCGAGCCTGCGCGCGCAGGTCTCCGACGTCATCGCCGCCGCCGGCACGCAGCACGGCACCGTGCTCGGCGATCGCACCGCGTGCGCCACCGCACCCGGCTGCACGCCGGCCAACTGGCAGCAGGCCGCCGGCTCCCATTTCCTGCGCGCGCTCAACGCGCAGCCCGACGAGACGCCCGGACCGACCGCGTGGACGACCGTGCGCTCCAGCAGCGACGAGGTCGTCCAGCCGCAGACCGGCGCGCATCCCACGTCGGCGCTGCAGGGCGCGACCAACGTGCTGATCCAGTCGGTCTGCCCGGGCCGCAAGGTGACGCACATCGGCACGGCCTTCGACTCCGTCACCTTCGCGCTCATCGACGACGCGATCACGCACGCCGGCCCCGCGCGCCGCTCCCGGCTGCCCGCCGCCGTCTGCGCGCAGCCCTACGCGCCGGGCCTGGACACGGCGTCGATGACCACCGTGCTCGGCGCCGCCGGCAACCTCACCGGCGGTCGCTCGACGTCGCAGCCGCGCGTGACGCGCGAGCCGAAGGTCCGCGCCTGGATGACCCGGCGGGCCGACTGAGGACGGGCCGCGAGCGATCCTCCGCGCTTCGGGTGTGCCTCGTCCTCGGGGCAGCGGTCGGCGGCGCGTGAATCTGCCGTTGACGGAGGTCAACGGTGTTTTGGTGACCTATGGGCCCCCGGAACCACCGTTCACCTTACGCGCGACCCTGCGCTCCGCCGTTCGCGCCTGAATCGCCCTCGCCCTCCCACGCCCGCCGCCCGGCCACGCGCTGGGCTGCGACGACTGCCCGACCAGCCTCCTGCTCGTCGACGCGAACGACACGCTCGCCGCCGTCGCCCTCGCGTTCCAGACGCTGCTCTACGTGGCGCTGTTCGCGATCGTGCTCGTCCGCCTGCTACCGAGGCCACCGTCATCATCCGCCGCGCCGGCGGCGCGGTCGCCATCGAGATCCGCGACGACGGCGTCGGCGGCGCCGACCCGACCCACGGCTCAGGGCTCCAGGGCCTCGCCGACCGGCTCGCGGCGATCAACGGGGCGCTCGCGGTCCGCAGCCCTCGCGGCGCGGGGACGTGCCTGCTCGCGCAGATCCCGTACGCCGACGACCTGCACGCTGAAGGATCCGGAGCGCTGAGCACCGGCCCGCAGCGGTAGATGCGCCGCGGGGCCGCGCCAGAGGAGTACGCTGGCGCAGAAGCACATCAGCGCGGCGCTTCTGGATCCCGACCGCGGGATCGCTTCCGCCGCGCACCGAGAGGAGCGCGTTCCATGAGCGAGCACGCCGCAGCGTCCGTCTATCCGGCGCGGGTCACGGGGGAGCTCGACGACCATCTCAGCCGCTGGCTGTGGCTGGTCAAGTGGGTGTTGATCATCCCGCACATCATCGTCCTCGCGTTCCTGTGGGTCGCGTTCTTCGTCACGACCGTCGTCGCCTTCTTCGCGATCCTCTTCACCCGCCGCTACCCGCGCGCGATCTTCGACTTCAACGTCGGCGTGCTGCGCTGGACCTGGCGCGTGGCCTTCTACTCCTACAGCGCGCTCGCGACCGACCGCTACCCGCCGTTCACGCTCGCCGAGGTCCCGGACCACCCGGCGCGGCTGGACGTCGAGTACCCGCAGGAGCTCTCGCGCGGCCTGGTCCTGGTCAAGTGGTGGCTGCTCGCGCTGCCGCAGTACGTCGTCGTCGCCGTCTTCGCCGGCGGCGCCTGGGCCGGGTTCAACGCGGCCGGGGACCACGGTGGCTGGAGCTCCGGCGGCGGCCTGATCGGCCTGATGGCCTTCATCGCGGGCGTCGTGCTGCTGTTCACCGGCCGCTACCCGCGCGGCATCTTCGACTTCATCATGGGGATGAACCGCTGGGTCTTCCGCGTCATCGCCTACGCGACGCTGATGACCGACCGCTACCCGCCGTTCCGGTTGGACATGGGCGGCGCGGAGCCGACGCCGGACGCCGCAGCAGCCGACGTCGTCGGTCCGACGCCGGCGGCCGGGCTGTCCTGACTAAGGCAGCCGGCCCACGCGGGGCAGCGAGAGCAGCCCCGCGGCCAGCAGCAGCACCAGCCCGGCGCCCGCGAAGCCCGCGGTGATCTCGCGGTCCTCGTGCTTGGTCGCCAGGCGCGAGCCCAGGGACGAGTAGATCGAGCGCAGCTGGCCGGCGTCGCCGGAGGTGAAGGCGCGGCCGCCCGACAGCTCGGCGATCTGCTTCAGCGTCTCCGGATCGGGCGGGACCGCGATCGGCGGGCTGAGCGGGCTGACCGGGTTCGGGATCGTCGCGTCGGCGGTGCCGAGCGCCACGGTGTAGACCGGGACGCCGAGCTTCTTGGCGGTCTTCGCGACCTCGACGGGGTCGCGGCCGGTCGTCGTCTTGCCGTCGGACAGCAGGACGATCGCGCTCGCCGGCCGCGCGGCCTTGCGGCCGTTGGGCGCCAGCGTGTCGAGCGCGACCTGCAGGGCCTCGCCGGTCGCGGTCGCGCCGACGGCGGACTGCGCCTCGATCGTCTGGCGCACGCGGTCGTGGTCGGTGGTCGGCGCGAGCGTGCCGTCCGGTCCGTCGCTGTAGGCGACGACGCCCACGCGCGTGGCCTTGGGCAGCTTGGCCAGGAACGTCTCGGCGGCTTCCTCGGCCGCGGTCAGGCGGTCGGGCTCGACGTCGGTCGCCGACATCGACCCGGAGTGGTCGGTCACGAGGACGACGGACGCGCCCTCGACCGGCACCGCGACCGTGCGCTGCGGCTTGGCCAGCGCGAGCGCCAGCGCGGCGATCGCGGCGAGCGCCAGCGCGGTCGGGACGTGCCGGCGCCACGAGGAGACCGAGCCGGCGGCGAGCGCCAGCGTCGTGGCCGCCGGGAAGCGGATCGCATAAGACGTGCGGCGCCGGCGCGCGGCGGCCAGGAGCAGGAGCGCGACCGGGATCGCGAGCAGCGCGAGCAGCCCGATGGGGGAGCCGAAGGACAGCGCGAGCGGCGTGGCGACGGTCATCGCAGCCTCCGCCCGAGCTGCAGCAGCCAGTCTTCGTCGGTCCGCAGCGGCGCGTGGTCGACGCGCAGCCGCCGCAGCTCGGACGCCAAGGTGGCGCGGCGCTCGGCCTCCAGGGCCTCGAAGCGCTGCCGGATCTGTGGCCGCGACGTGTCGACCTCGGTCCGCCGCCCGGTCTCGGGATCGACGACCGCGATGCGGCCGACCGGCGGGATCGACGCCTCGCGCGGGTCGTGGACCTCGACGGCCAGGACGGCGTGACGCGCGCGCAGGACGCCCATCTGGCGGGCCCAGTCGCGCTGCTCGCGGAAGTCGGAGATGACGACGACCAGTCCGGGCAGGCGCGCGACCTTGCCGACGCGGCCGAGCGCGTTGGCCAGCGCGTGCGGGTCGTGCATGCCGTCGACCGCGTTGCCGGCGCCGAGCGTGCGGCGCAGCGCCACCAGGCCGGCCTTCGAGCCGCGCGGCGGCTGCACGCGCGTGTCGCCGTCGCCGAAGGTGGCGATGCCGATGCGGCCGGCGTGCCGGAGCGCGAGGCGTCCGACCGCCAAGGCGACGCCTTCGGCCACGTCGGCCTTCAGGCGCGACGCCGTCCCGAAGGCCATCGAGGACGAGACGTCGAGCGCGAGCCACGTCGTCAGCGTCCGCTCAGGGACTTCGAGGCGTACATGCGGCTCGCCGGTCCGGGCGGTCGCGGCCGCGTCGATGCGGCGCACGTCGTCGCCGAACGCGTAGGGCCGGATCTGCGCCAGCTCGGTGCCGGCGCCGACGCCGGCCGCGCGGCGGTCGCCCGGCAGCGCGCCGGCGACGCGCTGCGTCACGGCGATCGCCAAGGCATCCAACAACGCCGGCGGCATCGGGCCGGGCCCCTGCCGGGCGGCAGGCGGCGCCATGGCAGCGCGCGCCCGCCGCGCCGGAGCGGCAGAAGTCGACCCGCCCGCCCCGGGCGGCACGGTGGTGGGGTTGTCGGTGCCGGACGGCATCGGGGCTAGGCCGCGTGGCTCCGGGTCCGGTGCAGGTAGCGGTCCTCGGGCTCGGGGACGGCCTCGAGCACGCGATCGAGGATCCCGTCGGCCGTCACGCCCTCCGAGAGCGCGTCGTAGGACAGCACGAGCCGGTGGCGCAGGACGTCGGGCGCGAGGTCGCGGACGTCGCCCGCGTTGACGTACCCGCGGCCGCGGAGCATCGCCAGCGCGCGCGCCGCGTGCACCAGGCCGATCGGCCCGCGCGGCGAGGCGCCGAACTCGACCATCCCGGTCAGGTCGCCCATGCCGTGCGCGGCCGGGTGGCGCGTCGCGTCGGCCAGCGCCACCGCGTAGGCGATGATGTCGCGGTCGACCATGACCTCGGCGGCGAGGGCCGCGTAGCGCTCGAGGTCCGGAAGCTCCAGGCGCTGGCGCACGTCGGCCTTGCCGCCCAGCGAGCGACCGACGACCGCGGCCTCCTCGCCCGGCGTCGGGTAGTCGACGAGCAGCTTCATGAGGAAGCGGTCCACCTGCGCCTCGGGCAGCGGGTAGGTCCCCTCGGACTCGATCGGGTTCTGCGTCGCGAGCACGAGGAACGGGCGCGGGACCGGGAACGTCTGGCCGCCGATCGTCACCTGGTGCTCCTGCATGACCTCCAACAACGCGCTCTGCACCTTCGCGGGCGCGCGGTTGATCTCGTCGGCGAGCAGCACGTTGCCGAAGACGGGGCCGAGCTCGGTGTCGAAGCGCCCGGTGTCCGGACGCCAGATGCGCGTGCCGACCAGGTCGGCCGGGACCAGGTCCGGCGTGAACTGCACGCGGCGGAACTGGCCGCCGACGACGTCGGCGAGCGTCCGCACGGTCAGCGTCTTGGCCAGGCCCGGCACGCCTTCGAGCAGCACGTGGCCGCCGGCGAGCAAGGACACCAACAAGCGCTCGAGCATCGCGTCCTGGCCGACGATGACGCGCTTGATCTCGTGCAGCGCCTCGCCGAGCGCACGGCGCGGATCCTCGTGGGGATCGTGCGGTGCCTGGGTGGTGATCTCGTCCATCAACGTTCTCCTATATCTAGATCAGTCGCCCGAACCAGCGGAGCGAGAGGGTGGCGCCCAGGCCGAGCAGCGCCAGCCCCAAGCCCGCGAAGCCCGCCGTGATCTGGCGCGGCTCCTTCTTGGTCCCGAGCTGCGAGCCCAGACGCTTGTAGACGTCTGACAGGTCGCTCGCCGACTCGGCGGTGTAGGACTTGCCCCTGGACGCCTGCGCGATGCGCTGCAGCGACGGGACGTCCGGCGGGACCGGCTTGGTGACCGTTCCGGCGGAAGGGTTCTTCGGGTCGCGCGGGACGGTGATCGTCCCGGACGCGGTCCCCAGCGTCACGGTGTACACGGGGATCTTGAGCTTGGCGGCCGCCTGCGCGGCCTGGATCGGGTCGACGCCCTTGGTCGACGCGCCGTCGGACAGCAGCACGATCGCCGACGGCGGCTTCTTGCCGTTCTGCGACGGCGCCTGCTGGAGCACGCGCGTGCCCGTGACCATCGCCTCGCCGGTCGCGGTGCCGCCGGAGGACTTCAGGCGGCCGAGCGCCGCGGCGAGCGCGTCGCGGTCGGTCGTCGGGTTGGCCAGGACCTGCGGGACCTGGTTGAAGGCCTCGATGCCGACGTTGACCTGCTTGGGCACGTTGTCGATGAACTTCTGCGCCGCGCGGCGCGCCGCGACCAGCCGGTTGGGCTTGACGTCGGTCGACAGCATCGAGCCCGACACGTCGGTCAGCAGCATGATCTGCGCGTGCTCGACCGGCACCGCCACCGTCTTCTGCGGCTGGGCGGCGGCGACCACGAGGATCGCGATCGCCAGCAGGAACGCGGCGAGCGGCACGTGGCGGCGCCAGCGCGGGCGACGCGGCGCGACCGACGCGGCCATGCGCGGCGCGGCGAACGCGGCGGCGGCGCGGCCGCGGTCACGCTGCAGCCCGACGTAGCCGATCAGGAGGGCCGGGACGAGGAGCAGCGCGAGGAGGATCAGGGGTGCGCCAAAGCTCACGTCGAGCGCTCCCCAGCTGCGCGAGGGAGCCCCTGGCGAGCGCGCGCCCGCAAGCCGAGCCCCTGGGCGAGGTCTTGCGCGCTCACGGGATCTTCGCGGGCCGGTTCTTGAGCGTGACGTCGACGTCGGACTTGGAGCCGTTGCGCTCGACCGTCAGCGTGATCTTGTCGTCCGGCGCCTTCGTGTTGATGTAGGACGACAGGTCGCTGGCGTCGTTGATCCGCTGGCCGTCGATCCGCGTGACGACGTCGCCGGCCTGCAGGCCACCGCTCTCGGCGGGGCCGCCGGTGACGACCGACGCGATCTGCGCGCCCGCGGTCATGGAGCCGGTGACGGTCTGCGCGGTCTCGACGCCGAGCCACGCGTGCTGCACGGTGCGGCCGTCCTTGAGGCCGGGCAGCACCTGGCGGACCGTGTTGGACGGGACCGCGAAGCCGATGCCGACGTTGCCCGCGGACACGCCGTTGGTCGCGATCTGCGAGTTGACGCCGATGACCTTGCCGCCGTCGTCGAGCAGCGGGCCGCCAGAGTTGCCGGGGTTGATCGCGGCGTCAGTCTGGATGACGTCGTCGATCTGGAAGCCGTTGGGCGCCTGGAGCGTCCGGCCGAGGCTGGAGACGATGCCCTCGGTGACGGTGCGGTCCAGGCCGAAGGGGTTGCCGATCGCGATCGCGACGTCGCCGACCGAGACGCCGGTGGAGTCGGCGAACTGCAGCGGCTTGGCGCCGGACGGGATGGAGGACGCGTCGATGTGGACGACCGCGAGGTCGCTCGACGGGTCGACGCCCTTGACGTTGCCGTTGATCGTGCGGCCGTCGGTGCCGAACTTGACCTGCACGGTCTTGGCCGTGTCGACGACGTGGTCGTTGGTGACCAGCGTGCCCTCGTCATCGATCAGGAAGCCGGTGCCGGAGCCCTGGCCGTTGCGGATCGAGACGACGGCGGGGGAGGCCTGCGCGTAGATCGCGCCGGCGCGGGTCTGGCCGCGGGTGGGCTTGATCGGCTTGGAGGCAACGGCCGGCAGGGCGGCGGGACGCGCGATCTTCGTGGCGGAGTCGTCGTCGTTGTCCAGCAGCGTTCCGGCGGCGAAGGCGCCGCCGCCGACGGCGAGCAGCGCGACGGTCGTGAAGGCGGCGATGCGGCCGCGGGAGGGGCGGCGGCGCGGGGCGTCGCCGTCGGCGTCAGGGCTGGGCGCGTAGGCGCGGCCGACGGTCGTCGGCGCCTCGGCCGGATCCGGCTGCGGGTGGGCGCGACGCTCGGCCTCGGCTTCGGCGCGGCGACGCGCGTCCTCCTCGGACTCGTTCTCCCAGTTCCCGCTCCAGATGTGCTTGGGCGGGGTCATGCCTTGGACTCCGCGGTCCGGCTCGCGTGCATGTCGACACTGTGGGGCAGGTACATGATCGCTTCCTGTTGGCGCGCTAAAGGCTGGGTAAGAGAGGATGGCGCCATGGCGAGCGACGTGGTCACGCTGCATTCGGGGAACTGGACTTCGCGGTGGGTGCCGTCGGTGGGCATGGTCGGAGTGTCCCTCTTCGGCTCCGGGCGCGAGCTTCTGGGTCAGATGGGCGGCCTCGACGCCTATGCGGCGCGCGGCGCGACGTTCGGCATCCCGCTCCTGCATCCCTGGGCGAATCGGCTTGGCGGGTTCGCCTACGAGGCGGCCGGGCACGCCGTCGCACTTGGCGCCGAGACGCCCGGCCTGCGCATCGAGGAGCACGGGCTCCCGATCCACGGGCTGCTGTCGGCGTCCAAGCGCTGGGAGGTGCGCGAGGTGACGGACCGGACGCTCGTCGCGTCGCTGGACTTCGGCGCCGATCCCGCGCTGCTCGCCGCCTTCCCGTACCCGCACGTGCTGGAGCTGCGCGTCGAGCAGAGCTCCAGCGCGCTGACGGTGACGACGACGCTGACGCCGACGTCGGACCAGCCGGTGCCGGTCTCGTTCGGGTTCCACCCGTACTTCACGCTGCCGGGCGTCGACCGCGGCCATCTGATCCTGCGCACGCCCGCGATGTCGAAGCTGCTCCTCGACGACCACGACATCCCGACGGGGGAGACCGTGCTCGTCGCTCCGCGCCACGCGCCGATCGGCGACGAGGACCTCGACACCGGCTACACCGACCTCGGCGCCGAGCCCGCCTTCACGATGGCCGGCGGCGGCCACGAGCTGACCATGCGCTTCCTGGAGGGCTACACCCACCTCCAGCTCTTCACCCCACCGAACCGCTCCGTGCTGGCGATCGAGCCGATGACGGCCCCGACCGACGCGCTGCGCTCGGGGACCGGGCTGCGGACGGTGACGGAGCCGTTCCGGGCGACGTTCGCGGTGGATCTGTCGGAGGCGTCGTAGCGACGCCTCGCCGCCGTTCGGCACACGCGCCTCCATCGTCGGCGGCGCCATCGCCGCCGCACCGGTGCGTCGTCGTTTCTGGTGTTGCGGCCGTACGCCGGTCTCCGCCGCCCGGCCCTAGCCTCGACCCCATGGACATCGATCTTTCAGGGCAGGTCGTCGCCATCACCGGCGCGTCGTCGGGCATCGGGGAGGCGACGGCGCTCGCGGCGGCGACGGCCGGCGCCGCCGTCTCGCTCGCCGCGCGGCGGACCGACCGCATCGAGGCGCTGGCCAACGTCATCAACAACCAGGGTGGTCGGGCCGTCGCGGTCACGACCGACGTCAGCGACGAGGCGCAGGCCAAGGCCTTCATCAACACGACGCTCACGGAGCTCGGCGGCCTCGACGCCCTCGTCAACAACGCCGGCATCATGCTGCTCGGACCGGTTGCGGGCGCGAACACCGACGAGTGGCGCACGATGGTCGACGTCAACCTGTACGGCGTCATCTACACGACGCATGCCGCGGTCGACCAGCTCGTCGCGCAGGGCAGCGGCCACATCGTCACCGTCAGCTCGATCGCGGGGGTGCGCGCGTCCGCCGGCTCGGCGGTCTACAACGCCACCAAGTTCGCCGTCAACGCGTTCAGCGAGGCGCTGCGCCAGGAGCTGGCCGAGCACGACGTGCGGGTCACGACGATCAACCCCGGCGCGGTCGAGACCGAGCTGCGCACGCACCTCAGCGCCGAGCAACAGCAAGCACAACGCGAGCGCTTCGCCGGCGTCGCCCAGCTGCAGGCCGAGGACATCGCCAACATCATCCTCTACGCGCTCGGCCAGCCCGCGCACGTGTCGCTCAACGACATCCTCGTGCGCCCCACCCGGCAGCAGCGCTAGCCCGCCCGCACGGCGTTCGGACCCAACTTCTGCTGATGTCAGCAGAACTCTTGTCGCTGCGCGGCAGAAGTGCGAGGGTGCCCCGCCATGGAGCAGGACGGTCCCCGCATCGGCATCGCCGGGCTTGGCATGATCGGTCGCGTCCACGCTCGATCTGCCCGCCTGGCCGGAGGGCGTCTGGTCGGCGTCGCGGCCTCGACACCCGAGCGCTCAGCCGCGGCGGCGGCCGAGGTCGGCGCCGAGCGCGCGTACGCCTCGGCGCTCGAGCTGGCCGTCGCGCCGGACGTCGACGTCCTGCACATCTGCACGCCGAACCACCTCCACGCGTCCCTCGCGGTGACCGCGCTCGAGCACGGCAAGCACGTCGTCTGCGAGAAGCCGGTCGCCGTCAGCCACGACGAGGCCCTCGCGATCGAGGAGGCGGCCGCCGCGGCCGACCGCGTCGTCGCCGTCCCGTTCGTGTACCGCTACCACCCGGTCCTGCGCCACGCCCGCGAGATCGTGCGCGCCGGCGAGATCGGGCCCGTCCACCTGGTCCACGGGTCCTACCTGCAGGACTGGCTGCTCGCGGACACCGACGCCAACTGGCGGGTTGACGCGCAGCTCGGCGGCCCCTCGCGCGCCTTCGCCGACATCGGCACGCACTGGTGCGACGCCGCCACCTTCGTCACCGGTCAGCCCTTCACCGCGGTGGCCGCCGAGCTGCGCACGGTCAACGCCGAGCGCCCTGACGTCACCGGCGTCGCGACGAGCGTCGCCACCGAGGACACCGCCGCGGTGCTGCTGCGCACTGCCGACGGCGTCACCGGCTCGGTCGTGATCTCCCAGGTCTCGCCCGGGCGCAAGAACCGCCTGTGGCTGCAGGTCGACGGCGCGGGCGCCAGCGTCGCCTTCGACCAGGAGCAGCCCGAGACGCTGTGGATCGGCCGCCGCGAGGCCAGCACGATCCAGCCCCGCGACCCGCAGCACCTCGCGCCGGCCGCCGCGCGCCTGGCCACGGTGCCCGCCGGCCACCCGCAGGGCTACCTGGACTGCTTCGAGGCCTTCGTCGCCGACGCCTACGCCGCCATGGCGACGGGCACGGTGCCCGAGGGCCTGCCGACGATCGCCGACGGCGTCCGCGCCGCCGCCGTGACCGACGCGGTGCTCGCGTCGGCCAAGGCCGGCGGCTGGGCCACGGTCGGCGCACCCGAGCTCCCCATGTTCAACGACTCGATGGAGGTCTCCTCATGAAGGTTGGCGTCTTCACCGCGCTCTACGACAGTCGCCCGTTCGAGGACGTCCTCGACCACCTCGCCGGCCTCGGCGTCGAGGCGGTCGAGATCGGGACGGGCAACTGGCCCGGCTCCGGCCATCTCGACTCCGACGCGCTGCTCGCCGACCCGGCCAAGGCCAAGGCCTACAAGAAGGCCGTCGAGGACCGCGGCATGGTCATCTCCGCGCTGTCCCAGCACGGGAACCCGGTCCATCCCGATACGGCGATCGCGCGCCACGACCACGAGGTGTTCGTCAAGACCCTCCAGGTCGCCGAGCTGCTCGAGGTCCCCGTCGTCAACGCGTTCAGCGGCTGCCCCGGCGGGGGCCCGGACGACAAGACCCCGAACTGGGTCACGTGCACGTGGCCCGACGAGTTCGCCACCACGCTCCAGTGGCAGTGGGACCAGGTCCTGATCCCCTACTGGCGCGAGCAGCTGGACGCGGTCCGGCGCCACGGCGTCAAGGTCGCGATCGAGCTGCACCCCGGGTTCTGCGTGTACAACACCGAGTCGATGCTCCGTCTCCGCGCGGCGACGGGGCCCGAGATCGGCGCCAACTTCGACCCGAGCCACCTGTTCTGGCAGGGGATCGACCCCGTCGAGTCCATCAAGGCGCTCGGCGAGGCCATCCACCACGTCCATGCCAAGGACACGTGGATCGACGCCCGCAACACGGCCGTCAACGGCGTGCTGGACACCAAGAGCTATGAGCTGCTCAAGCAGCGCTCCTGGTACTTCCGCACGATCGGCTTCGGCCAGGGCGACAAGGCGTGGCGCGACATCGTGAGCGCGCTGCGGCTCGTGGGCTACGACTGGGCCGTCTCCATCGAGCATGAGGACGGGTTGATGTCCAACGACGAGGGCCTGAGCAAGGCCGTCGAGTTGTTGTTGTCCCTGCGTCCGGCCGAACCGGCCGGGCGCATGTTCTGGGCCTGAAAGGGCTGCCAGGGTCACTCAGGAGGAGAGAAGCAAGATGGGGTTCTACGATCGGCGACATGTCGCCATGGGACGGGTGGGGCTCACCGCGGCGGGACTCGCGGCGACCGCGCTGTCCGTCGCGGCCTGCGGCTCGGGCGGGGGCCCGGCCGGCTCGGCCAACGCGCAGAAGCTGCCGACCAAGACGCTGAAGGACAGCGTCAAGGTCGACCTCTCGGCTGCTCCGAGCGGCACGATCTCGATCGCCGTCCCGGCCGACGCGCCCGGCGACATCGCCCTGCGCAAGAAGCAGGCGGCGGCGTTCGAGCAGCGCTACCCGAAGGTGAAGGTGAAGATCACGACCGTGCCCTCGACGGGCTACGACCAGAAGATCCTCACGCTGATCGCCGCCGGCCACGCGCCCGACGTCTTCGGCTCCGGCGACGTCCAGATCCCGACGATCGTCAACAAGAACTACGCGTTGGACCTCAAGCCCTACATGGAGGCCGACAAGTTCGACACCAAGGCGTTCTACCCGCAGGTGATCGACGGGCTGACCTACGGCGGGAAGATCGTCGGCCTCACCGACAACTGGGACACGCAGGCCCTCTACTACAACCGCAAGCTCTTCCAGCAGGCCGGCGTCCAGCCGCCGACCGCCGACTGGACCTGGGACGACTACGAGGCCGCGGCCAAGAAGCTGACCAGCGGCAGCGGGCCGAACAAGACCTGGGGCTCGCTCTGGCAGAAGTGGTTCGTGCCGGTCGGCGACGCCGTCGCGGCCGCCGGCGGCAAGACCTACGCCGACGACTACAAGTCGTGTGCGCTGAGCCAGCCCGAGGCGGTCAAGGCGCTCACGTTCCTGGACCAGCTGCGCAAGGACGGCTCGGACCCGGGCTACGTGACCTACGACGCCCGCAACGTCCTGGGCCGCCCGGCCGACGACGTGTTCAAGGCCGGCAAGGCCGCGATGCTGGTGGGCGACGGCCGCTGGGCGGCGTATGACTTCCAGTCGGTCAAGAACCTCGACTGGGCCGTCGCGCCGCTGCCCAAGGGGCCGGTCACCCGCGCCAACTTCTTCCATCTGTCGATGTTCGGCATCCCGTCGAACTCCAAGAACCCGAACGCGGCGTGGCAGTTCTTGAAGTTCATGACGTCGGCTGAGGGCGCGAAGATGGGCGTCGACAACGCGCAGGGCATCCCGGCGCGCGAGGCGGTCGCCAAGTCGCCGGAGGTCGCGGGCGCTCCGCTCGCCACCCAGCACGACTCCTACCAGCCGTTCATCGACTCGCTCTCGACCGCGCGGCGCGCGCCGCAGCTGTCGAACTTCTCCAACTACCAGGACAAGATCGACAACGCGCTCGAGCCGCTGTGGAAGGGCAAGAAGAGCCCGCAGGAGGCGGCCGCCAACGCGTGCAAGGCCGTCGACTCCGCGCTCGCGAAGGACTGAGGCCAACCATGGGGACGATCCCCACCGCCGGTCGCGCGTCCTCGCGCGACCGGCGGCGCCCCGCCAGGCGGCGGTCGATGAAGTCGCGCGAGTCGCGCGCGGCCTGGCTGTTCCTGCTGCCCTCGGGCCTGCACTTCCTCGTCTTCACGGTGATCGCGCTGGTCGCGTCGCTGGTGATCTCGACGTGGCAGTGGGACCTCGTCACGCCGCACCAGTCGGTCGGCCTGGGCAACTACTCCGGGTTGATCAACGACGCGGCCTTCTGGCAGTCGCTCGGCATCACGCTGCTGTACTCGGCGATCACGATCCCGGCCGGCATCGCGCTGGGGCTGGCGATCGCCATGGCGTTGAACACCGCGCTGCGCGGCGTCAAGGTCTTCCGCTTCATCTACTTCATCCCGTACGTCGCGCCGATGGCGGCGGTCGCGCTGCTGTGGCGCTGGATCTACAACTCGGACTTCGGCCTGCTCAACTGGGCGCTGAGCTCGATCCTGCCGGGCGAGATCCACATCGACTGGCTCGGAACGCCGTACCTCGCGCTCGTGGCCGTCGCCGCGATGGACGTGTGGAAGAACCTCGGCTGGTCGCTGACGATCTTCACCGCCGGCCTGCTGGCGATCCCCCAGCACTACTACGAGGCCGCGGCGCTGGACGGCGCGAGCCCCTGGCAGCGCTTCCGGCTGATCACGTTCCCGCTGCTGGCGCCCACGACGTTCTTCCTGGTGGTGATGGGCGTCATCGGCTCGTTCCAGACGTTCGACTCCATCTACCTCATGCTGGGCGACACGCCGGGCCCCGAGGCCACGACCTACAACTTCTACATCTGGTCGGAGGGCTTCCGCTACCAGAGCATGGGCTATGCCTCGGCGCTGTCCTGGGTGCTCTTCCTCATCATCGGCGGGATCACGTTCGTCCAGTTCAAGTTCATCAACAAGCGGGTGAACTATGACCTCGGCTGAGATCGATCGCGACACCGGCGGCCCCGGCCTGCCGGGCCTGACGCCGACCACCCCGGCGCAGGGCAGCGTGCTGCCCCCGCGCGTGCGCCGCCGCCGGTCGGCGCGCGCGACGCGCTGGCGCAAGGTCCTCGGCTACACGACGCTCGTGCTCCTCGCGCTCGTCGCGGCGATCCCGCTGCTGTGGATGATCTCGACGTCGCTGAAGGACAACGGGAGCGTCTTCTCCTATCCGCCGAAGTGGTTCCCGTCCGAGCTCAAGTTCTCCAACTACACGTCGCTCTGGCACGACCTGCCGATGACGCGCTGGCTGGTCAACACGTTCGCCGTGTCGGCGATCGTCGTCTCGGTGCAGCTGCTGACGTGCTCGATGGCGGCCTACGCCTTCGCGCGGCTGCGCTTCCGCTTCCGCGAGCCGATCTTCTACCTGTTCCTGGCGTCGTTGATGGTGCCCTACCAGGTGACGTTGATCCCGGCCTTCGTGCTGATCAGCAAGCTCAACTGGATCGACACCTACCAGGGCCTGATCGTGCCGCAGCTCAGCGCGCCGTTCGGGATCTTCCTGCTGCGCCAGTTCTTCCTGTCCCTGCCCAAGGAGCTGGAGGAGGCGGCGCGACTGGACGGCGCGTCGTACTGGCGGATCTACCGCACCATCCTGCTTCCGCTGTCGAAGCCGGCGCTGCTGGCGTTCGGGGTCTTCTCGTTCGTCGGCATGTGGGGCGACTTCCTGTGGCCGCTGATCGTGATCAACAGCCCCGAGAAGATGACGCTCACCGTCGGCCTCAACTACCTCAACTCGTCGTACACGACCGACTGGACCCGCCTGATGGCGGGCGACGTCGTGTCCCTCCTGCCGCTCATGGTCGTCTACGGCCTTGCACAGCGGCACTTCATCGAAGGCATCAGCATGACCGGACTGAAAGGCTGAAGTTGAGCATCGCCACCAACAACGCGACCGTCGTGCGCTTCACCGAAGCGCTCTCCGCAGAGCTCGTCACCGACCCCGACGATCGCGCCAACCGCGCGCTCGAGCCCGACCAGGTCCGGCTCGAGACGCTGTACTCCGGCATCTCCGCCGGCACGGAGCTCACGGCCTACCGCGGCTCCAACCCGTACCTGACCAAGCACTGGAACGAGGACACCCGGCTCTTCGAGCCGGCGTCCGCGCCGAGCTTCCAGTACCCGATCGACGGATGGGGCTATGAGGAGGTCGGCCGGATCGTCGAGGTCGGCTCCGCCGTCACGAAGGTGTCGGCGGGCGACGTCGTCTACGGCGCCTGGGGCCACCGCTCGCACCACATCGGCACCGAGGCGTGGGCCGCCGACCGCGTGCTCCCCGAGGGCCTCGACCCGATCGTCGGGATCTTCTCCCAGATCGGCGCGATCGCGCTCAACGGCGTCCTGGACGCCGACGTCCACGTCGGCGAGGACGTCGCGGTCTTCGGCCAGGGCGTGCCCGGCCTGCTCTGCGGCCAGCTCGTGACCGCCAACGGCGGCGACCTGATCGCGGTCGACGCGATCGCCCGCCGGCTGGAGCTCGCGACCGAGCTCGGCGCGCGCCACGCGCTGAACGTGACCGACGGCGAGGTCGCCGAGCGCATCAAGCAGATCACCGGCAGCGGCGCCGACGTCTCGATCGAGATCTCGGGCTTCGCCGGCGCGCTGCAGGAGGCGATCCGCGCCACGGCCTACAACTCGCGCGTCATCGCGGCGGGCTTCTTCCAGGGCGGCGCCGACGCGCTGCTGCTCGGCGAGGAGTTCCACCACAACCGCATCTCGGTGATCTGCTCGCAGATCTCGGGCGTGTCGCGCGCGCTGGACCATCGCTGGAGCGAGCTGCGCCTCGCCCAGACGTTCATGCGCCTGTGCGCGGAGGGCCGCGTGAAGGCCGAGCCGCTGGTCTCGCACCGCTTCGCGGCCGAGCAGGCGGGCGAGGCGTTCACGCTGCTGCACGAGCAGCCGGCCGAGTGCGTGCAGGTCGTCCTGGACTTCACGGGCGGCGCGGCATGACGCTGAACCTCTCCTGCCAGGAGCACGAGGTCCCGGGTGACACGCTCGAGGAGAAGTGGGAGCTGCTGCGGGAGGTCGGCTTCCACGGCATCGAGCTGCACGGCCACGACCAGGCGTTCGCCGACCGGCTGCCGGAGCTGCAGCGGGCGGTGGCCGCCGGCGTGCCGCTGCCGAGCGTCTGCCTGATCTCCGAGCAGTTCATCGGGGACTTCGACGCCGGCGTCCGCGCGGCGGCGGTGTCCAACATGAAGACGCTGCTGTCGGTCATCGCGCAGGTCGGGGGCCGCGGGGCCATCACGCCCGCGGCCTTCGGGCGCTTCAGCGCGGCGCTGCCGCCGTTCTCGCCGCCGGTCGCGATCGAGGACAGCCGCAAGTGGCTCGCGGAGTGCCTGGCCGAGCTCGGCGAGCACGCGGGCCGCGAAGGCGTGAAGGTGTTCCTCGAGCCGCTCAACCGCTACGAGGACCATCTGCTCAACAAGCTCTCCCAGGCGGTCGAGCTGATCGAGGAGATCGGCTCGCCCGACATCCAGGTGATGGCCGACCTGTTCCACATGAACATCGACGAGGACTCGATGGCCGGCGCGCTGCGCGACGCCGCGCCGCACCTCGGCCACGTCCACCTCGCCGACTCCAACCGCGCGCATCCCGGCACCGGCCACACGGACTTCGGCCCGATCGTGGCGGCGCTGGAGGAGATCGGCTTCGACGGGTTCCTGGCGATGGAGTGCGGGATCCGCGGCGACCGCCGGGCCGCGCTGGCCCAGGTCTCCGGCGTCATCAACGGCGCGCGCGCGGCGGCCGTGTAGCCGGACGCCGGCCCGGCCGCCGCGTCAGCGCTTCCCGCGCGTCGCGGCGGCCAGCGCGTCCAGCGGCGCCTTGGGCTCGCGGTCGGCGGTCAGCAGGCCGTTGGCCTCCTGGTAGGTGTCGGTCAGCTGCGTGTAGCAGAAGCCGGCGAGGTCGCCCGCGGCGTGCACGGCGGCCAGGAGCGAGGTGTAGGTGTCGGCGAGGTCCTCGGCGGAGCGCACGCGGTCATAGCCCCACGTGGCGTCTTCGGCGTCCTGGGGCGTGAACGCGATGCCGCCGAACTCGCTGAGGACCACGGGGCGGCCGCGGCGCCGGGCGCCCTCGAGCAGCAGCAGGCGCCGGCCCGGGCGGTCCTGCTCCAGGACCTCGTCGAGCGTCCGCGCGCCGGCGAACCGCGCGGCGATCGTCTCGGCGCCCGCGTAGTCGTGCACGCAGATCAGGTCGCCGTGGTCGTCGAGCTCCCAGCCGTCGTTGCCGACGACCGGCCGGTCGCCGTCCAGCGCGCGCACGAGGTGGAAGAGGGCGGCGACGAGGTCGCGTTGGCGCGCGCTGCGCGGCAGGTCGGGGACGCCCCACGACTCGTTGACCGGCACCCACGCGACGACGCACGGGTGGCTGCGGTCGCGCTCGACCGCCTCCAGCCACGTGCGCGTCAGGCGGTCGGCCGCGCGCTCGGTGAAGCGATAGGCGCTGGGCAGCTCGGCCCAGACGAGCAGGCCGCGCTCGTCGGCGACGCGCAGGAAGCGCGGGTCCTCGATCTTCTGGTGCTTGCGCACGCCGTTGAAGCCGAGCGCCTGGGTCAGCGCGACGTCGTGCTCGATCGCCTCCAGCGAGGGCGGCGTCATCCCCGACCGCGGCCAGTAGCCCTGGTCGAGCACGAGCCGCAGCTGCAGCGGCCGCTCGTTGAGGGCGAAGCGCCCGCGCTCGACGCGCACCGAGCGCATCGCGGTGTAGGAGTCGACGCGGTCCAGCAGCGTGCCGTCGCGGCCGTCGCGGCCGTCGCGCAGCTCGAGGCGCGCGTCGATCAGGTTGGGGTGGTCGGGCGACCACATCAGCTCCTCGCGGACGTCGTCGATGCCGCCGTCGACGAGGCCGATGCACCGGCGGACCTCGCCGCTGGCCGGATCGACATGGTGGACTTCCCGCGCGAGCAGGCGCTCGCCGTGGGTCAGCGTGACGTGCAGCGCGAGCTCGCGGTCGCCGCCGGCGCCGCCGCCGATCCGGGCCTCCAGGCCCAGCGACCAGTCCGGGACGTCGGGGCGCCAGTGCAACGCGTCGATCCGGACGGCGCCGGCGACCTCGAGCCACACGGACTGCCAGATCCCGGTCGTGCGCGGGTACCAGATCTTGTGCGGCTCGTCGTGCCAGTCCTGCTTGCCGCGCGGGGCGGCGAGGTCGGCGGGGTCGTCGTGCGCGCGCACGCGGACGACGTGCTCGCCGCCGGCCCCGCGCGCGCCGCCGATCGCGTCGGTGACGTCGGCCCGGAACGGCGTGTAGCCGCCCTCGTGGTGGACGACGTGGTGGCCGTCGACCCAGACGTCGGCCTCGCGGTCGACCGCGCCGAAGTGCAGCAGCAGGCGCTCGCCGTCGCCCAGGGCGGGCGCGGTGAACGTCCGCTCGTACCAACATGTAGGAGAGCGCTGGGGCCCGCCGATGCCGCTGGCCGGCGTCTCGGGCGCGAACGGGACGACGATCTCGTCGGTCCACCGGTCCGGCGTGTCCCACGCGAAGCGCCACGGGCCGTCGAGCGAGGTGAACGGCCGCCGCAGCTGCGGTCGCGGGTGGCCGGCGGCGGGGGTCGGCGGGGCGTCCTGGTCCATGGCGGCGGCGAACATACCAGCGCCGACGCGCAACCCCAGCATCTTTTGCTTGCTGTCGCCAGAAGTATTGCCGACGGCTGGCACAAGCCGGTAGGCTGCCGGCCGGATGCGGGACCTTCACCGGTGCACGACGTCGTGACGCTCCAGGCCGCGGGCCCCCACGAGGTCCGGCCGCTGGCCGTCGGCGCGGGAGCGCTGCTCGACATCCTGCGCCATCAGCACGAGGCCAGCCGCTCCGAGCTGGCCGCGCGGACCGGGCTCGCGCGGTCGACCGTCGCCCAGCGCCTCGAGCTGCTCGAGGCCATGGGCCTGGTCGTGAAGTCCGGCCCGCGGGCGTCGACCGGCGGCCGGCCGGCCTCGACCGTGCGCTTCGCCGCCGAGGCCGGCGTCGTGTGCGCCTGCGACCTGGGCGCCACGCACTGCAGGCTGGCCATCACCGACCTGCACCGCAACGTTCTCGCGGAGGTCGCCGGCGACCTGCCGATCGCCGCCGGCCCTCAGCGCGTGCTCGACCGCGTCGCGCAGCACATCGGCGACCTCGTGCGCCGGCTCGGCCGCGGCCTCGAGGACGTGCGGGGCATCGGCATCGGCCTGCCCGGCCCCGTGGAGTTCGCCAGCGGCCGTCCGGTCAACCCGCCGATCATGCCCGGCTGGGACGGCATCGACGTCCCCGGGATGCTGGCGCGCTTCGGCGCGCCCGTCCTCGTCGACAACGACGTCAACATCATGGCCTTGGGTGAGCACTCCCAGAACTGGCCCGACTGCCAGGACTTCCTGTTCGTCAAGGTCGGCACCGGCATCGGCTGCGGGATCATCACCTCCGGCCACATGCACCGCGGCGCGCAGGGCGCGGCGGGGGACATCGGCCACGTCCGCGTCACCGGCGCCGACGTCGTCTGCCACTGCGGCAACGTCGGCTGCCTGGAAGCGGTCGCCTCCGGCGGCGCGCTCGTGCGCCACCTGGCCAAGGAGGACGCGCTGATCCGCAACTCGCGCGACGTCGTCCACGCGGTGCGCAACCGCGACCCGCGCGCCATCGCCGCCGTCCGGGCCTCCGGGCGCGCGATCGGCGACGCGATGGCCAGCGCGGTCAACTTCTTCAACCCTTCCGTGATGGTCATCGGCGGCGACGTCGCGCACGCGGGGGACGAGCTGCTCGCCGGGCTGCGCGAGACGGTCTACAGCCGCTCGCTGACGCTGGCGACCCGCTCGCTGGAGATCGTCACGTCGCGCCTGGACGACCAGGCGGGCGTGATCGGCGCGGCCACGATGGTCTGCGACACGTTGTTCGAGCCGGCGCGCATCGACGCCCTCGCGGCGCGCCGGGCGGCGGCTTGACCGAGGGCGACCGAGACAGGAGAGATGGGTCATGGCGGCGATCGAGTTCCGCGGGGTCAGCAAGCGCTACGACGACGGCACCGAGGCGATCAGCGACCTCGACCTGCGGATCGAGGACGGCGAGTTCGTGATCCTGGTCGGGCCGTCGGGCTGCGGGAAGTCGACGGCGCTGCGGATGATCGCGGGGCTGGAGGAGATCACCGGCGGTGAGCTGCTGCTCGAGGACGAGGTCATCAACGACGTCGTGCCGTCGGACCGCGACATCGCGATGGTCTTCCAGAACTACGCGTTGTACCCGCACATGACCGTGCGCGAGAACATGGGCTTCGCGCTGCGCGTCGCCAAGGTCGAGAAGGGCGAGATCAACCGCCAGGTCGAGGCGGCCGCGCAGGCGCTCGACCTCATGGAGCAGCTGGACCGCAAGCCCGCCCACCTCTCCGGCGGCCAGCGCCAGCGCGTCGCGATGGGCCGCGCGATCGTGCGCAACCCCAAGGCCTTCCTGATGGACGAGCCGCTGTCGAACCTGGACGCCAAGCTGCGCGTGCAGATGCGCGCGTCGGTCGCGCGGCTGCAGCGCCAGCTCGGGACGACCATGGTGTACGTGACGCACGACCAGACCGAGGCCATGACCTTGGGCGATCGGGTCGCGGTCCTGCGCGGCGGGGTGCTCCAGCAGTTCGGCACCCCGGCCGAGTTGTACGAGTCGCCCTGCAACCTGTTCGTGGCCGGCTTCATCGGCTCGCCCGCGATGAACTTCGTGCCGGCGCGCATCGGCGACGACGTGCTCGAGCTGCCGTTCGGGACCGCGCCGCTGACCGACGCGCTGCGGGCCGCGGCCGCCGAGGCCGGGGGGCGCGACGCCGTCGCCGGCCTGCGCCCGGCGCACTTCGAGGCCGCGTCGCTGGTCGACCCGAAGCTGCCGCGCCTGCGCTTCGGCGTCGAGCTGGAGGTCGTCGAGTCGATGGGCTCCGAGCTGTTCGCGCACTTCGCCTACGAGGGCGCGGCGGTCGAGGCCGAGCAGCTCGCCGAGCTGGCCGCGGACTCCGGGGTCGACGACGTCGGGCGGCCCGAGGACCGCGCGCTGGTCGTCGCGCGCCTGGACGCCGAGGCGCGTTCCAAGGCCGGCGACGAGATCGAGCTGGCGCTCGACACCTCCAAGCTGCTGCTCTTCGACGCCGAGTCGGGCCGTCGCCTCGGCGCGGCCGCCGCGCAGCCGGTCGCGGCCTAGGGGGAGCGGGGGCGCGCCTGGGCGGCCGCTCAGCCGACCTGGGCGAACCCGAGCTCGTTGCCGTCGGGGTCGACGAAGCGCGCCTTGCGCCCCGCGTCGCCCTCGCGCCGGATCTCGACGGGCGCCACGCCTCGCGCGGCGCACTCCGCGACCCACGCGTCCAGATCGTCGATCAGCACGGTGCTGATCGCACCGCCCGCGCGCACCGGATCGACGACCACGCACAGCCAGGCGACGTCGCCGGCGTCGCCCAACCGCCAGCACAGCTCGGTGTCGTTGGGCACGAGGTCGGCCTCACGCCCGAACAGCGCCTCGTAGAACACGCGCGCCGCGGCCAGATCGGCCACGGCGCACCCTGCGAACAGATGAGAGACGGCCGCCATCGCGGCCGACACACTAGGCCTGGGCGGCCACCCGCGTGTCCTCGCCCTCGCCCTCGGCCACGCCGCCGTCCACCGGGTCGGTGTCCAGCTCCTCGGCGTCGGCCTGCGCGAACAGCGACGGGTCGCGCTTGGAGCCCTTGATGACGTCGTCGGGCGCGGTCGCGTCGACCGGCTTGAGCTTGCCCTGCTTCATCCCGAAGTAGAACGCCTGCGGGTGGTGGGCGATCATCGCGAGCGTCGACTGCTCGGGCACCGGAGCGTAGCCGTCGCTGATCGTCATGCCGATCGTCTCCAGCGCCAGCAGCGCGTCGACCTTCTCGTGCTCGGACTGGTCGGGCACCGCCGGGTAGCCCCATGAGTAGCGCCGGCCCTGCGTGGCCTCGATGCCGAGGTCCTCGCGGACCTTCGCGTGCAGCCACTCGGCCAGGCCCTCGGCGGTCTGGACGCCCAGGCCGTGCGTGAACAGCTGCTCGGCGAACTCGCCGTCCTTCTCCAGCTGGGCCATCAGCTCGGTGACCTCGTCGCCGACTGTCACGGCCTGCAGGGCGATGACGTCCAGCTCGGGTGGGTGGGCCGAGGTCTTCGGGCGGAAGAAGTCGGCGACGCAGACGTGGTCGTTGCCCGGCTGACGCGGGTTGACGAAGCGCGTGAGGACCGTCTCGCGGTCGCTCGGGTCGAGCACCACGATGTCGTTGTCCTCGCTGTAGCAGGGGAAGTACCCCAACAACGCGCGCGGGTGCAGGTAGGTCTGGTCGCGCCACATGCGCTCGAGCCTGGGCCGGAAGCCCTCGTCCTCGTCGGTGCCGTCGACGAGCTGCTTCCACGCCTCGCCCTTGACGCCCTTGCCGCCCCAGTGCAGCTTGAACAGCACGTGGGTGTCGAGGTGCGGGTAGACCTCGTCGAGGTCGACCGGGATCTCGCGCACGCCCCAGAACGGGGGCTCGGGCACCTCGACGTCGGTCGCCGCGTCCGAGCGGTCGGTGCCGGTCGTGACGAGCTCGACGACCTCGTCGCCCTTCTCGCGGAACGTGTCGGCGTCGGTCTTCAGCTTGGCCAGGAGCGCGGCGCGCGGCTCCTCCTCCACGATCTGGTCCATGACGTGGAGGCCCTCGAAGGCGTCCTTGCAGTAGAAGACGCCCGGGTCATACAACTTGCTGTCGTCGAGGCCGTTGACATGCAGCGCGCGGTAGCCGAACGCGCGGTTGATGGCGGCGCCGCCGATCAACACGGGGAAGTCGAGGCCCTCGCGCTCCAGCTCCTGGACGGCGAGCGGCATCTGCTTGGACGTGGAGACGAGCAGCGCGCTGAGCCCGATCGCGGTCGCGTCGTGCTCCTTGGCCGCCTCGACGATCGTGGAGACCGGGACCTGCTTGCCCAGGTCGATGACCGTGTAGCCGTTGTTGGTGAGGATGGTGTTGACCAACGACTTGCCGATGTCGTGGACGTCGCCGAAGACGGTGGCCAGGACGACGGTGCCCTTGGTATAGCCCTCGATGCGGTCGAGGTACTTCTCCAGCTGGGCGACCGAGCGCTTCATGACCTCGGCGCTCTGGAGCACGAACGGCAGGATCAGCTCGCCGGCGCCGAACTTGTCGCCGACCTCCTTCATCGCCGGCAGCAGCACGTCGTTGAGGACGGGGACCGCGCCGAGCTTCTCGACCGCGGCGTCGATCTGGGCCTCGACGCCGTCCTTCTTGCGGCGCAGGATGTGCCAGTGCAGCGCCTCCTCGGGCTCCATGCCCGCGGTGGGGTCGGCGACCTCGGCCTCGGCCTCCTCGCCGCGGCTCTCGAAGTGCTCGATGAAGCGCTGGAGCGCGTCCTCGCGCTTGTTGTACACCAGGTCGTCGGCGAGCTCGCGCTCCTGCGCGCTGATCTCGCCGTAGGGCGTGATGTGATTGGGGTTGACCATCGCGAGGTCCAGGCCGGCCTCGACGCAGTGGTGCAGGAAGACGGAGTTCAGGACCGCGCGCGCGGGCGGCGACACGCCGAAGGACACGTTGGACACGCCGAGCGACGTCTTGACGCCGGGCAGCGCCTCCTTGACCGCGCGGATGCCGTTGATCGTCTCGACCGCCGACGGCTTCCACTCGTCGTCGCCGGTGGTCAGCGTGAACGTCAGGACGTCGAAGATCAGCAGCTCGGGGTCGAGCCCGTGCTCGTCGCAGGCGATCTCCTTGATGCGCCGGGCGATCTCGACCTTGCGGTCGGCGGTCTTGGCCATGCCGACCTCGTCGATCGTCAGCGCGATCAGCGCGGCGCCGTGCTGGATGGCCAGCGGGATCACGGTGTCGGCCTTCGCGCGGCCGGCCTCCAGGTTGATGGAGTTGACGATCGCGCGCCCCGGGGTCTGCTCCAGCGCGAGCTTGATGACGTCGGGCTCGGTCGAGTCGATCTGCAGCGGGGCGGGCTGAGAGAGCGAAACGCGCTTGGCGACCATCCGCATCTGCTCGTCCTCGTCGACGCGCTCGGTCAGCGCGACGCAGAGGTCGAGCACGTGGGCGCCGCCCTCGACCTGGTCCTCGGCGATCTGGACGAGGCCGTCGTAGTCGTCGGCCAGCAGCAGCTCCTTGGCCTTGCGCGAGCCCTGCGAGTTGACGCGCTCGCCGACCAGCGTCGGGGCCGGCTCCTGGGCCAGCGGCGTCGCGGAGATCATGCTCGACACGTGCGGGGCCCGCGGCGCGGGGCGCGAGCCGGGCTGGTGGCCCTTGACGCGCTCGGCGATCGCCGAGATGTGGTCGACGGTCGTGCCGCAGCAGCCGCCGACGATCGACACGCCGTGGTGCTCGACGAACTCGCCGAGGACCGTCGACAGCTCCTCGGGGCCTTCGGGGAAGACGGTCTCGCCGTTGCGGCCCTGCTGGGGCAGGCCGGCGTTCGGGATGCAGTGGACCGGGACCGGCGAGAACTCGCCGAGGAACCGGATCGCGTCGCGCATGTCGTTCGGGCCGGTCGAGCAGTTGAGCCCGATGACGTCGACCTTCAGCGCCTCGAGGGTGGCCAGGACGGCGGAGATGTCGGTGCCGAGCAGCATCTTGCCGCCGTTGGGCAGCAGCGAGACGGAGGTCTGGATCGGCAGGACCCGGCCCTCCAGCTTGAACGCCTCGCGGGCGCCGAAGACCGCGGCCTTGACCTCGAGGATGTCCTGCGCGGTCTCGATGATGATGAGGTCGGCGCCGCCGCGGACCAGGCCCTGAGCCTGCTGCGTGAAGACCTCGACGAGCTCGGCGAAGGTGATCTTGCCCAGCGTCGGGTCGTCGGAGGCCGGGAGGTGGCCGGTCGGGCCGATCGAGCCGGCGACGAACCGCGACTCGCCGACCGCGGCGCGGGCGATCTCGGCGGCCTTCTGGTTGATCTCGAACGTGTGCTCGCCGAGACCCCACTCCTCGAGCTTGAGGCGGGAGGCCTGGAACGTGTCGGTCTCCACGACCTCCGCGCCAGCCCGGACCATCGACTCGTGCAGCTCCTGGATCACGTCCGGGCGATGCAGCACCAGCGCCTCATGGCACTTGCCGGCGAGACCGCCGTAATCGGCCTGGGAGAGCTCGAACTCCTCCAGCGTCGCGCCCATCGAGCCGTCGAAGACGACGACGTGGTCACGGGCGGCGGCCAGGAAATCGCGCATGAGATGAAGGGTAGCGCAACCTTGACACAACTGTGTCAGGGTAGCTGGGGGTCAAGGAAGCGCGTAGCGCAGGATCTTCTTCGCCACCGAGCGATACTGGCGGCCCAGCGGGCCGCTCGCGTACGGCAGGTCGTAGCGTTCGCACACCGCACGCACCCGCGGCGCGATCTCGGGGTAGCGGTGGCAGGCGACGTCGGGGAACAGGTGGTGCTCGATCTGGAACGAGAGGTGGCCGGTCATCAGGTGGAACGGGCGACGACCGTCGAGGTTGCAGGAGCCGAGCAGCTGGCGCACGTACCAGCCGCCGCGGCTCTCGCCCTCGAGCTGCTGCTCGGGGAACGTCTCGGCCTCCTCCGGGAGGTGGCCCATGAACACGATGGTATGCGTCCAGGCGCTGCGCAGCACGTTCGCGCTCAGGTTGGCCAGCAGCGTCCTGCGGGCTCTCCGACCCGACACCGCGGGGAACAGCACGTAGTCCTTGGCGAGCTGGCGCGCGGCCTTGCGCGCGAACGCGCGCAGCTCCGACTTGGCCTGCGACGCGGTCTTGCGGCCGTCGCGCACGGCGTCGAGCTCCATGTCGTAGATCGCGATCGCCCACTCAAAGATCAGCGCGAGCGCGATCCCGTACAGCGGCTGCAGCAGGTAGACGGGGTGCCACGGCTGGTCGGGATGCACGCGGATCGCGGAGTAGCCGAGGTCGCGATCCTTCCCGACGATGTTGGTGTAGGTGTGATGCTGGTAGTTGTGGGAGTGCTTCCACGAGGCGGCCGTCGACGGCGCGTCCCACTCCCAGGTCGTGGAGTGGATCTGCGGATCGCGCATCCAGTCCCATTGACCGTGCATGACGTTGTGGCCGATCGCGAGGTTGTCCAGGATCTTGGCCGTCGTGAGCAGCGCCGCGCCGCCGACCGCCGCTGAGCGGGACCGCGTGACGAACAGGAGGATCCGCGCGCTCGCCTCGAGCGCGCGCTGGAGGGCGATGACGCGCCGGATGTAGGCGGCGTCGGGCTCGCCGAGGTCGGCGCGCACCGCGTCGCCGATCGCGTCGAGCTCCCGGGCGATCGCGTCGAGGTCGTCGTCGGTGAGCCGCTCGAGCGGGCTCGCAGGGTGCGTGGGCATGTGGGTGGGTGGTGCTCCTAGAGGTCGATCGCTACGGCGCCGGCGGCGACCGAGACGCAGGTCTGGATCACGTCGCCCGCGCCACCGCTGACCTGGCCGGTGCGAACGTCGCGAACCAGGCCCGCGCGCAGCGATCCGACGCAGGTCCGGCAGATTCCCGCGCGGCATCCGCTGGGCAGCAGCGCGCCGGCGGCCTCCCCGGCGGCGAGCAGGGTCGTGGTGCCGTCGACGTCCACGGTGACGCCGCTGCGGGTGAACGTGACGGTCCCGCCCTCGGCGTCGTGCGCGCCGGGTGCGACGGCGGGGTGGAACCGCTCGACCCTGAGGCGGGCCGCGACGCCGGCCTCGTCGAAGCGGGTCTGCAGGTCGTCGAGCAGCGCGCTCGGGCCGCAGGCCCAGGTCTCGCGCTCGGTCCAGTCCGGCACGCGCTGCAGGATCTCGGCCGCCGACGGGCGGCCGTCCTGCGCGGTGTGGTGCTCGTGCAGGCGCAGCGTGCGCCGGCCGGCGTGGCGGCGCAGCTCGCCGGCGAACATGACGCTGCTGGGCTGCCGGTCGACGTGGACGAGCACCGCGTCGTGCAGCGCGCCTGACCTCGCGAGCGTGCGGAGCATGCCCATCACCGGCGTCACGCCGCTGCCCGCCGTGACGAAGAGCAGCCGCTCGGGCGGCGGCTCCGGCAGGACGAAGCCGCCCGCCGCCTGTCCGAGGAAGACGATCGAGCCGGGTGCCGTGCGTCGCACGAGGTGGGTGGAGACGAGCCCGTCGCGGACGGCCTTGACCGCGATCGAGATGTGGCCGTCGACGCCGCGCGGCGGTGAGGTCAGCGAGTAGCTGCGCTGATGGCGCACGCCGTCGACCGCGATGCCGAGCGTCACATGCTGGCCGGCGCGATGGCCGCGCCAGCCCGCTCCAGGGCGGATCACGATGGTCGCGCTGTCAGACGTCTCTTGGCGGACGTCGACGACGCGACCCGCCAACTGCCGGTTCGACCACAAGGGGTTGACGAGCCCGAGGAAGTCGTCGGGCGCCAGCGGCGTGGTCAGCAGGCTCGCCACATCCAGGAGCCGGCGCTGGGGCCAGCCGCGGTGGGCGATGCGGCGCATGGACCCCCACCTTAGTCGCTGGAGGCGTAGATCCTGATCGCAGTTTCGCAATCATGCCGATCGAGATCGTCGATTGCCGGCGAGAACGACGAAAGCCCTGCGATGTGCAAGGCTTTCGTGTCCGGCGATATGCCGCGGAACGCTACTTGATGAACAGCATCTCGCTGTACTTCGGCAGCGGCCACAGGTCGTCGGCCACGATGCGCTCGAGGCGGTCGGCGATCGTGCGGACGCCGTCCATCGCGGGGATGACGGTGTCGCGCATGTACTTGGCGTGGGTCAGGCCGCCGTCGGGGCCGTCGTGGTCGTTGGCCTTCTCCAGCGCGAGGATCGCGTCGAAGAGCTCGGTGACGAGCGGCTCGACCTCCTCGGCCAGGCCGGCGACGCCCGAGGCCTTGACCTCGGCGACGTGGCGGGCGGCGGCCGGCAGGATCATCGTCCGCGCGATCGACGCCGCGGTCTCGGCCTCGATGTTGAGCTTGGTCGAGTACTGCTCGACGGCGACCTCGAAGCGCGACTCCAGCTCGCGCTCGCTGAGCACGTTGTAGCGCTCGAAGGCCCGGATCGTCTGCTTCTCGACCAGCCACGGCAGCGCGTCCGGCGTCGTGCGCAGGTTCTTCAGGCCGCGCTCCTTGGCCTCCTTGTGCCACGCGTCGGAGTAGCCGTCGCCGCCGAAGACGATCTGCGAGTTCTTCTCCCAGACGTCCTTGACCACGATGCTGACCGCGGCGGCGACATCGCCCTTGGAGGTCTTCAGCGCCTTCTCGAGCACCGAGCTCAGCTCGTCCACCGACTCGGCGACGATCGTGTTGAGCACCGCGTTGACCATGCCCAGCGACATGCTGGAGCCCAGCGCGCGGAACTCGAACTTGTTGCCGGTGAACGCGAACGGCGAGGTGCGGTTGCGGTCGCCGCCGTCCATCGGCAGCTGCGGCAGCACCTCGGCGCCGAGGCCGAGCAGGCCCTTCTTGACGCGGCGGCCCTTGCCCGTGGAGATCTTCTGGAACGCGTTCTCCAGCTCGGCGCCCAGGAAGATCGAGATGATCGCCGGCGGCGCCTCGTTGGCGCCCAGGCGGTGGTCCTGGCCGACGTTGGCGACGCTCGCGCGCAGCAGCGCCTGGTGCTTGTTGACCGCGCGGATGACCGCCGCGCAGAAGAACATGAACGACGCGTTGTCCTCCGGCGTGTCACCCGGGTTGAGCAGGTTGTGGCCGGTGTCGGTGCCCATCGACCAGTTGTTGTGCTTGCCCGAGCCGTTGACGCCGGCGAACGGCTTCTCGTGCAGCAGGCAGACCATGCCGTAGCGGCGGGCGACGCTCTGCAGCACCGACATCGTCAGCTGCTGGTGGTCGGAGCCGACGTTGGAGTTCTCGAAGATCGGCGCCAGCTCGTACTGGCCCGGGGCGACCTCGTTGTGGCGGGTCTTGACCGGCACGCCGAGCTTGCGGAGCTCCTGCTCGGACTCCATCATGAAGGACAGCACGCGCTCCGGGATCGTCCCGAAGTAGTGCTCGTCGAGCTCATGGCCCTTGGGCGGCTTGGCGCCGAAGAGCGTGCGGCCGGTCGTGTACAGGTCCGGGCGCTCGAAGTAGTACTGCTCGTCGACGAGGAAGTACTCCTGCTCCGGGCCGACCGTGGTGAAGATGCGCTGGGCCTCGTGGTCGCCGAGCAGGTCGAGCGCCTTCAGCGCGCTCTTGCTCAGCGCGTCCATCGAGCGCAGCAGCGGGATCTTGGTGTCCAGCGCCTCGCCCGTCCACGACACGAACGCCGTGGGGATGCAGAGGAACGTGCCGTTCGGGTTGTCCAGGATGAACGCCGGCGACGTCGGGTCCCACGCGGTGTAGCCGCGGGCCTCGAACGTCGCGCGGATGCCGCCGGTCGGGAACGACGAGGCGTCCGGCTCGCCCTGGATGAGCTCCTTGCCCGAGAACTCGGCGATGGCGTGGCCGTCGCCGGTCGGGTTGTAGAAGGAGTCGTGCTTCTCGGCGGTCAGGCCCGTCAACGGCTGGAACCAGTGCGTGTAGTGCGTGGCGCCCTTCTCCATCGCCCACTCGCGCATCGCCTGGGCGACGGCGTCGGCCAGCGAGGAGTCGAGGGGCTCGCCGGCGTCGAGCGTGGCCTGGAGCTGCTTGAAGACGTGCTTGGGCAGGCGGGAGCGCTGCTCGTCGACGGTGAAGACGTTGGCGCCGAAGACGTTGGCGCCCGGCGCGGTGAGGTCCGGGGCGCCGAGGGCGCCGCCGTTGACCGACCACTGCGCGGCCGTGACGTTCTGCTGACGGGAACTCATGGGGCGGGAACTTCCTCCTGTGCGTGTGCGTGGCGCTGGGCGCGCGGGTGCGGCTCGCGGCCGGCGGACACCTACGAGCCTATTTCCCGCGCGTGAGAGACGCCTTGTACCAGTGTCCAAAGTCCGACGCGGGACCTTCGCCCGGAAGTAGGCCACCCGGCCCAGACCATCTCGACCGGATGGCGAACCACCCCCGACGATCTTTCGACATCGGGCTAACGACCCGTGCCCCATTCCGGAAGAGACTGCCACGGCACGCTCGACTAGGAGGTCACATGAGACGTTCCCTGACGGCTCGCGCGCTGATGTTCGGCTCGCTCGCCGCTCTGATGGTGCCGGCAACGGCATCCGCTGATGTCTACGATCGCGCCGGGAGTACCGGCCTGCTTCAAAGCGTCGGCATCAACTCGATGTGGGTGGTCGTCGCCGGCTGCCTGGTGATGTTCATGCAGGCGGGCTTCGCCTTCCTGGAGATCGGCTTCTCCCGCGGGAAGAACGCCGGCACCATCGTCGCGAAGATCCTCGTGAACTTCTCGATCGCCGCGATCCTGTACTGGGCCGTCGGCTTCGCTTTCGCCTTCGGAGGCGATCTTGGGCACGTCATCGGCACGCACGGGTTCTTCCTGCGTGACTACGGCGACCCGCAGGCGGCGTTCCCGATCATGGGCTTCTCGAACGCCACGATCGAATCGAAGTTCTTCTTCCAGTTCGTCTTCTGCGCCGTCTCGCTGGCCATCGTCTGGGGCACCACCCTGGAGCGGGTCAAGTTCGGCGTGTACGTCCTGTACGCCATCGTCTTCTCGGCGCTCATCTACCCGATCGCGTCGGGCTGGGTGTTCGGCGGCGGCTGGCTGCAGGTCAACGTCGGCATGCAGGACTTCGCCGGTTCCACGGCGGTCCACCTCATCGGTGCGACCGGCGCGCTGGCGGCCCTGCTGCACCTCGGCCCGCGCAAGGGCAAGTACGGCCCTGACGGCAAGCCCCGGGCGATCCCCGGGCACAACATGCCGCTGTTCGGCCTGGGCATCTTCATCCTGTGGCTGGGGTGGTTCGGGTTCAACCCGGGCTCGACGCTCAACGCGCTCGACGGTCGCTTCCCCGAGGTCGTCCTGACCACGAACATCGCTGCCGCCGGCGGCGTGCTCACCGCGGTCGCGACGGCGTTCTGGAAGACCAAGACCATCGACATCGGCATGGCCGGCAACGGCGCGATCGCCGCGCTGGTCGCGATCACCGCCCCGTCGGGCTACGTGGTCCCGTGGGCCGCGCTCGTGATCGGCATGGTCGCCGGCGTCATCGTCGTCCTCGGTGTCTACGCCATCGACAAGTACATCGACGACCCGGTGGGCGCGCTCTCCGCGCACGGCCTGGCCGGCATCTGGGGCACGCTCGCGTGCGGCATCTTCACGCACCCGGATCTGGCGTCGTTCAACACGGTCGGCCAGGGCGGCCTGATCTACACCGGCTCGTTCGAGCAGCTGGGTCGTCAAGCCCTCGGGGTGGTCACCGTGTTCGCGTTCGTGTTCGTCGCGAGCTACATCGTGTTCGGCGTCATCAAGGCGACGTACGGCATGCGTGTCTCCGAGGAGGAGGAGCTGGCCGGGCTGGACATCTCCGAGCACGGGATGTACGGGTACCCGGAGCAGTTCATCCCCGCCCCGGAGCTCGTCGGCTACGGTGCGGCACCCCAGGGGACCGCCGCCGCAGCAGGCGTCGGGCCCATCGCGACCCCCACGGAGGTTCCCGCAACATGAAGATGGTGGTGGCATACATCCGCCACGAGGCGTTCGAGCCGATTCGCACGGAGCTCCTCGACCTCGGGTTCCCCTCGCTGAGCATCAGCGAGGTGAAGGGCTCGGGGCGCCAGAAGGGCATCACGGAGCGCTATCGCGGCGCCGAGCTGACGAACTACCTGCGACCCAAGATCAAGATCGAGTGCGTGGTCGCCTCGGGTGACGTGCAGACGATCGTGGACACGATCCTCAAGCACGCTCGCACCGGCGCCGTCGGTGACGGCAAGGTGTTCGTCATGCCCGTCGAAGAGGCGTACCGCGTCCGTACGGGCGAGGCCGGCGAGGAGATCCTCCAGGCCCACCCCGACGCCGCGACTACGGGCGCCTAGGTAGAGGAGAGAGACCGGAATGGGTGAGGCGGCGGAGAAGATGGATCCTTCCGCGCGTTCCGCCGCCTCGCCGGCCGGTTCGCTGGTGGAGCGGCTGCGGTCGGTCCACCTCAAGATGGTCGACGCCGTGCTCGGCGGCGACGGCCTTCAGCAGGTCGCGGCGCTGGCCGCGGAGGCCGCGGGCGCCCCGGTGGCGATCGTGGTCCCGCGGCTGGATGCCGCGGTCGCGGCCGGCGGCGAGTCCGGCGTGCGCGATCACGTCCTGGAGGAGGTCCGTCGGTACGTGTCCGACCGGGTGCGGGACCGCCCGTCGCAGGTGCCCGAGGCGCTGGCGGCGGAGGCCCCGATCCAGTCGGGCGACGACATGGTCGGCGCCGTGGTCCTGTTGCGGGACCCGGCGGCCGGCGCCGCGGAGCCGTCCGTCGAGGCGGGCGACTTCCTCCACCTCGCGGCGGTCGCGTGCCTGACCGAGGTCGCGGTCGAGGAGGCCAAGGAGGAGGTCGAGCAGAACCTGCGCGGCTCGTTCTTGGAGGACTTGCGCTCGCGGCCGGACCTGGAGCCGCGCGAGGTCGTGCGGCGCGCGGCCCGGCTGGGCTGCGACCTGTCGCGCGGCGCGGTGGTGCTGTGCGCCGAGTTAACGACCGACCGGCCGCGTCACGTGATCGCGACGATCACGGGCGACGAGCCGGGCGCGCTGGCCGAGCATCTCGACGGGCGCGTCTACGCGATCCTGCCGGGCACCGGCGGCGACGACGCGCCGGACACGACGACGGCCCGCGGCCGCGCGCTGGCGACCCGCCTGCGCCGGCACGGCACGGTCGGCGTCTCGAGCTTCTACTCCGATCCCGCGGAGCTGCCGCGCGCCATCCAGGAGGCCGAGCTGGTCCTCGACGTCCTCAAGCAGGGCGAGGGCGGCGGCTGGGACGGCGTGCAGGACATCGGCACCGGCACCTACCGGCTGCTGTTCCGCGTGCTGGCGTCTCACCCGGAGGAGGTGCGGTCCTTCTACGAGGACACCGTCGCACCCATCGTCCGCTACGACGACCAGTACCGCACCGACCTGGTCGGCACGCTCGAGGCCTACCTGGAGCAGAACTGCAACATGAACGCGACGGCGAGCGCGATCTACGCGCACCGCCACACGGTCGCCTACCGGTTGGAGCGCGTGAAGGAGCTGACCGGGCTCGACCCGATGCTCTCCGAGGACCGCGAGCGCCTCGGCCTGGGCCTGAAGGCCTACCGGATCATCGCGCCGCGGCTGCCGAAGTAGGCGGGCGCGGCGCCTCGGTTGCCGCGCCTCCACGGTCGGTGGCGCCGCCACCGCCTCCGGTCCTCCGCCACGCGCGCGCCGCGCTTCAACGTCTGTGTCGCCTGGTGTCCCGCAGAGGGACATCAGACGACACGGATCCCGGGTGCCGTTTCCCGCGCCCCGCTCAGCCGCCCATGATCGTGTTGACCTCGGCGTAGCTCAGCGCCCCGCCCGTCGCGGCGCCATAGGTCCCGTCGTCCAGGAGCTCGCGGGCGGCGAGCTGCGTGACGGACAGCGCCGCGCGGGCTGGGCCGGAGCCGGTGGAGACGCGGGCGATGCCGAGGGCGGACAACGAGGACACCGGCGGGAGGCCCGGAACGGCCAGGACGTTGATGGTGGTTTCGAAGCCCTCGACCGCCGCCACCAGCGCGCGCAGGAGCTCCGGCTCCCGCGCGCCCGGGACGAAGACGCCGTCCGCTCTCGCCTTCGCGTACGCGCGTGCGCGTGTGAACGCGTCGCCGGCGGCCACGGCGATCGCCGCGACCGCCCGCAGCATCGCGTCGCGCCCCAACCGCTCGCCGTCGGGCAGCCCGAGCGCGAACGCGATCCCCGCGGACGTCGTGCCCAACGAGGGAGCGCCCGCGGCGACCAGCACCTTCGCGCTCCCCGCGTCCCAGGCGTTCAGCAGCCGCAGTGGCGCAGCCGCGGTGTGCAGCTCCCGGAACGTGGCGGCGCGAGACATGCGCCCAACGCTACGCCCGCCACGCTTCGGCGGACGCCGAGCTCAGCTCGACGCGCCCGAGCCCGAGTCCGACGAGGACACCACGTCGCCCGTCTTCGGGTCGACGGTCACCTCGGGCGCCTGGCTCGACACGCGGCGCTTGAAGGTGCCGGCCGCGTCCTGGCCCGCCGCCGTCCGGGCGATCGCCTTGCCGTTCAGCCCGGCCGCGACGTGCCAGCGCAGCGTGTGGGTGCCGGCGGTCACGGGCGTCACGTGCCAGACGAACTCGCGCGTCTTGCCGGCGGCCAGCGGACCCAGGGCCCACGTGCTCACGTACGCGGTGTCGCCGCCGTGCGGCCCGCGGTCGACGATCCACAGCTGCCGCGTGGGATCCGACAGGTCCGGCTGGGTCGAGCGCGTCGTGAAGCCGGCGCCGCCCTTGGCGTCGTCGTCGTTGGTGACCGTGACGGCGACGTTCGGGATCGTCTTCGTGCCCGCGTTGCGCACGACGATGCGCATCACGGCCGAGCTGGCGAGCCGCTGGTGGTCGCTGAACGAGGCCGAGACGACCTTCACCTCGTAGGTGCCCGACGGCTCGTCGGCGTCCTGGCGCTCGCCGCCGCCGCAGCCCGCAGCGGTCAGCGCAGCCGCAGCGCACAGCGCCGCCACCGCCAAAGTCGTGATGGCTCTCCGGGACCCCTCCACTGCGCGCGGACCGTACCAGAGGGAGGTGTCACGGAGCGCAGGTCGAACGAGCCAGAGCCGTCACGGTTCCTGTTTGGCAGCCGTGACGACGGTCACATAGACTGGCCGCCGTGCGGGAGCCTGCGCGTTGCAGGTAGGCCCGAGGGTTGCAAGAGGAGAGGTCCGACACCGCGTGGTCAGCACGGTTGCCGACCGGGCATTCGCCCCGGCGAAGAGCCTGCTCGAAGAAGTGGGCGACATGATGATCCTGACGGGCAAGACGTTGGTGTCTGCCCTTCGCCCGCCGTACCCGTACGGCAGCGAGTTCGTGGGTCAGTTCCTGTTCGCGCTGCGCCTCTGCTGGCTGCCGCTGCTCATCTCGACCGTCGCCGTCTCCTACGGCGCGCCGGGCCTGCAGGCCGCGAACTTCCTGATCCTCTTCGGCGCGCTGGACCGCCTCGGCGGCTTCTTCGTCCTCGCGATCATCCGCGAGTTCGCGCCGTTCGTCTGCGCGATCATCGTCGCGGGCGTCGCCGGCACGGCGATCACCGCGGACCTCGGCGCCCGCAAGATCCGCGAGGAGCTCGACGCCCTCCAGGTCCTAGGCGTCGACCCCGTCAAGAACCTCGTCGTCCCGCGCTTCCTGGCCCTGATGCTCGTCACGGGCCTCTTCGACATCTTCGCCATCATCTTCGGCATCACCGGCGGCCTGATCGCGACGCTCGTCAACGGCGCGCCGCTCGGCCCGTTCTGGGCGACGTTCTTCACGAACGCGTCCACGACCGACCTCTGGGGCTCGCTGTTGAAATGCACCATGTTCGGCGCGATCACGGCGATCGTCTGCTGTTACAAGGGCATGACCGCGTCCGGCGGCGCCGAGGGCGTGGGCAAGGCCGTCAACCAGGCGGTCGTGATCACGTTCCTAGGCGTGTTCGCCTTCAACTACGTGTTCACCCAGACGCTGCTGGCCACGCACCCCGACATCACGGTGATCCGCTGATGGGCGGCTGGCTGGCAGTCCCGAAGGACTGGATCTCCTCCTTCGGCGACATCGCGAAGTTCGCCGGCAAGATCCTCGGCCAGGTCTACAGCCTGCGCGTCCTGCACTTCTTCGGCGAGACGCTGCGCCAGTGCGGCGTGCTGATCCTCGGCTCGACGATCGTCATCTGGGGCCTGGTCTTCATCGTCGGCCTGCAGTGCGGCATCGAGGGCGCCTACTTCACGCGCGCGCAGGGCGCGCCCGCCTACTCCGGCGTCTTCGCCGCCTGGTGCGACCTGCGCGAGATCGTGCCCTACGGCTTCGGCTACATGATGGCCGCGAAGGTCGGCACCGGCATCGTGGCCGAGCTCGGCTCGATGCGGATCTCCGACGAGATCGACGCGCTCGAGGTCATGGGCATCGACTCGGTCCTGTTCCTCTGCGCGACGCGGCTGCTCGCCGCGTGGCTGGTCCTGCCGTTCATGTACATGGCGGCGGTCGGCGCGGGCTTCTTCGCCAGCTACCTCGCGGTGGTCCAGCAGATCGGGGAGGTGAGCTCCGGCGGCTTCTCGCTCATCTTCTGGATGTTCCAGAACCCTCCCGACCTGCTCTACAGCGTGATCAAGGGCATGGTGATGGCCACGGCCATCGTCCTTGTCGGGTGCTACTACGGCTACCACGCGGGCGGAGGACCCGTCGGCGTCGGTACCGCCACCGCAAAATCGATGGTGATGAACATCGTTCTGGTGCATCTCATCGGGATGTTGGGAACACAGGTGTTCTGGGGAGCGAACCCACGGGCTCCAATCGGAGGCTGAACGAGACATGTCCGACGAGAACGACGACACCACCACCGAGCGCGGCGACCTGCCGCGCAACTCCGACGACGAGCGGCTCGCGGTCGTACGCGAGGCGCCGCCGACGGGCGGCCACGACGGCGAGGACGACGAGTACCAGTGGCACACCGGGCTCAACCGCCCGACGGGCGTGCCCGATGCCGTCGAGTTCGTCGACGTCCACAAGGCCTTCGGCCGCAACAAGATCCTGCGCGGCCTGAACATGGGCCTGCCCGAGGGCAAGATCTCGATGATCCTGGGCCCGTCGGGCACGGGCAAGTCCGTGTGCATCAAGCACATGGTCGGGCTGCTGTACCCGGACGAGGGCGACGTCCTCGTCCACGGCGAGTCGGTGCCGAACATGACCGACGACGAGCTGTTCGACATGCGCAAGCGGTTCGGGGTCCTGTTCCAGGACGGTGCGCTATTCGGCTCGATGAACCTGGTCGACAACGTCGCCTTCCCGCTGCGCCAGCACACGGACAAGAGCGAGGAGGAGATCCTCGAGATCGTCCATCAGCGCCTGGACGAGGTCGGGCTCGGCGGCGCCCACGACAAGATGCCCAACGAGCTCTCCGGGGGGATGCGCAAGCGCGCCGGGTTCGCACGGGCACTGGTCCTGGATCCCAACATCGTGCTCTTCGACGAGCCGGACTCCGGCTTGGACCCGGTCCGCACCGCGCTGCTGTGCGAGCTGATCCAGGAGATCCACGACGAGAACGGTGGCGCCTACACGGTGATCACCCACGACATCATGAGCGCCCGCCGTGTGGCCGAGTACATCAGCGTGCTCTGGAAGGGCCGGATCGTCGAGGCCGGCCCGGCGGAGGAGCTCTTCAACTCCGAGAACGCCTTCGTCCGCCAGTTCCTGTCCGGCGAGTCCCAGGGGCCGTTGGGCATGGAGTAGGACCTCGCCGTCGCGTCGTCGACGGTTCGCAACATCGTCTCAACACTTCATTTGGAAGATCTTCGGCCGGTCCAGCGGCCGAGCATCGCAAGAACCGAACCCCACACGGTCCTGTCCCACCCTTCATCTTGTCCCTTGACCTTCGTCGCACCCGCTGAGGTGCGCCGATGACCCTTGCCCGCGGACTGGCCGTCGGGGCGCTGGGCGTCGCCGTGGTCGTGGCGATCCTGCTGCTGACCGGCGGCTCCAAGCACGAGTACACGCTCGTGTTCCAGAACGCCGGCCAGCTGGTCAAGGACAACGACGTCCAGATCGGCGGCCGCCGCGTCGGCCGTGTGGCCGACATCAAGCTGGACAACCAGAACCTCGCCGAGGTCAAGATCCAGCTCGACGAGCCCTACGCGCCGCTGCACGCGGGCACGACCGCGACGATCCGCTCCGGCTCGCTGTCGGGCGTCGCCAACCGCTACATCTCGCTCGCGCCCGGCCCGAACTCCGGCCCCAAGCTCGACGACGACACGAAGCTCGGCCTGGACAAGACCACCACGTCGGTCGACCTCGACCAGCTCTTCGACGCGCTCGACCCCGCCACGCGCAAGGCCCTGCAGAACGTCATCAAGGGCTCATCGACGCAGTACGACGGCAAGGGCAAGCAGGCCAACGAGGCGCTGAAGTACTTCAACCCGACGCTGTCGACCACCTCGCGCCTGGTCAACGAGCTCGACCGCGACCAGCAGTCGCTGCAGGACTTCATCATCTACACGGCGCGCGCGACCACGGCGCTGGCCGAGCGCCGCGGCGACATCTCCTCGCTGGTCGGCAACGCGAACACGAGCGCGGGCGCGATCGCGTCCGAGAGCGCGTCGCTGAACCGCGCGCTGAAGGCGCTGCCGCTGACGCTGCGCCAGGCCAACACCACGTTCGTGAACCTGCGCTCGACGCTGGACGACCTCGACGTCCTCGTCGACGCGTCCAAGCCGGTGGCGCCGAAGCTCGCCCCGTTCTTCAAGCAGCTGCGCCCGCTGGTCACCGACGCGCGCCCGACGATCAAGGACCTGAGCGCGCTGATCAGCAGCCCGGGCGCCGGCAACGACCTCATCGACCTGCTGCGCAAGCAGCCGCGCCTGACGCAGGTCGCGACGCCGACGTTCAAGCACACGATCAAGGGCCTGCAGCAGGGCACGCCGGTGCTGCAGTTCATCCGCCCGTACGCGCCGGACCTGATCGGCTGGTTCCGCGACTTCGGCCAGTCGACGGCCAACTACGACGCCAACGGCCACTTCGCGCGCATCTCGCCGATCGTCAACGCGTTCCAGTTCACCGACAGCCCGGAGGGCGGGACGCTCACCGCGCTCAAGCCCGCCGAGCGCCAGGTGGGCCTGCAGTCCGGCAAGATCCGCCGCTGCCCGGGCTCGTCGACCCAGACCGCGACCGACGGCTCCAACCCCTACGCCCCCGAAGGCTCGGACTGCGATTCGGGCATCGTCCCGCCCGGCCCATGATGCGCGTCCGCCTCATCGCCGTCGCTACCGCGCTCGCCGTCGCCGCGATCGTCCTCGTGATCTTCGGGACGGGCGCCGGCGACGACCACAAGGGCGACTACCGGGTCCGCGCGATCTTCAACAACGCCTTCACGGTCATCGCGGGCGAGGACGTCAAGATCTCCGGCGTCAAGGTCGGCAAGATCTCCGACCTCGAGGTCACGCCCGACAACAAGGCCGCGGTCGTCCTCGACATCACCGAGCCGGGCTTCAAGGACTTCCGCAAGGACGCCACCTGCACGATTCGGCCGCAGTCGCTGATCGGCGAGCGCTTCGTCGAGTGCACGCCGACGCAGCCGCGCGCCGACGGCGACCCGGCCGCGCCCGAGCTGCAGCAGATCAAGAAGGGCGACGGCAAGGGCCAGTACCTGCTGCCGGCGACCAACACGATCAAGCCGGTCGACATCGACCTCGTGGGCAACATCATGCGGTTGCCCTACCGCCAGCGGCTGTCGATCATCATCAACGAGCTCGGCACCGGCCTGGCCGCCAACGGCGACGAGCTGCGCCAGGCGATCCGCCAGGCCGACCCGGCGCTGCAGGAGACCGACAAGGTCCTGGCGATCCTCGCCGAGCAGAACAAGACGCTCGCCGAGCTGGCCAAGAACGGCGACACGGTCCTGGCGCCGCTGGCGCGCGAGAAGGCCCACGTCGCCAACTTCATCGACAAGGCCAACACGACCGCGACCGCGAGCGCCGAGCGCCGCAGCGACATCGAGGCCTCGCTGGAGAAGTTCCCCGAGCTGCTGCGCCAGCTCAAGCCGACGATGCAGCGCCTCGGCGGCCTGGCCGACCAGTTCACGCCGGTGCTCAACGACCTCAACTCGGCCGCCCCGGACATCAACCAGTTCATCAAGCAGCTGGGTCCGTTCAGCGCGGCCGGCACGCCGGCGCTCACGTCGCTGGGCGAGACGGCCGTGGTCGGCGACCAGGCGCTGCTGGCGGCCAAGCCGATCACGACCGACCTGCGCGACTTCGCCCAGACCGCGCGGCCGATGGTCGGTGACCTCGAGGCGCTGCTGACGAGCCTGCGGACCACGGGCGGCGTCGAGCGCCTGATGGACTTCCTCTACTACCAGGCGGCCGCGACCAACGGCTACGACACGCTGGGCCACTACCTGCGCGCGGTGTTCGTCCTGACGTCGTGCACCACGTACGCGATCGAGCGCACGCCCAACTGCGGCGCGAACTTCGAGCAGTCGGCCACGGCCTCGTCGGCGCGCGCCGCCAAGGCGAGCACGAAGGTGCCGACGGTCGCCGAGGTCAACCGCCAGATCGCCGCCGGCCGCAGCCCGTACCTCGCCCGCCAGGACGCGGTCGCCGCGGGCCTGGACCCGAAGGCGTTCGACGAGGCCGCCAAGCAGGACGCGGAGGGCTCCAGCAAGTCCTCCAAGAAGAGCAAGTCCTCCAACAAGTCGAGCGCCGACACGACGCCGATCAGCCTGCCCGCCAGCGTCTTCCCCGGCCAGGCACCGGCGGCGCCCGCCCCGGCGGCGCCCGCCGGCTCCGGCGCCACGGGCTCCTCGACCCCCGCGGCGCCGACGAGCGACGCGCCCGCGGCGAGCGCGCCCAGCGCCACGACGCCGGCCACCTCGGCCGCGCCGGGCGACACCGCGAGCTCGACGGCGCCCAGCGGCGGCGGCGCCAGCGGCGGCGCGACCCAGACCCTCCTCGACTACCTCCTCGGTGGCTGATGCGACGGCGCGGATCACAGTCCATCGCGGCCAACCCCGTCCTGATCGGCGCGGCGACGACGCTCGTCGTCCTCGTCGCCGTCTTCCTGGCCTACAACGCCAACAACGGCTTGCCGTTCGTCCCGACCTACGGACTGACCGCCGACGTCCCGAGCGCCGCGAACCTGGTCAAGGGCAACGAGGTCCGGATCGGCGGCACGCGCGTCGGCGTCGTCGACAAGATCACGCCGAAGGCGCTGCCCAACGGCAAGGTCATCGCTCAGCTGCACCTGAAGCTGGAGACGACGGTCAAGCCGCTGCCCACGGACTCCACGATCCTGATCCGCCCGCGCTCCGCGCTGGGCCTGAAGTACGTGGAGATCACGAAGGGCAAGTCGACCGACGGCTTCGACGAGGGCGCCACGATCCCGATCAAGGCGGCGACGCCGGCACCCGTCGAGTTCGACGAGTTCCTGAGCACCTTCGACGAGAAGACGCGCGTCGCGGCCCAGGCGCAGCTGCTCGGCTTCGGCAACGCGCTCGCCGGCCGCGGCCAGGACCTGCACGCGGCGATCCAGGCGTTCAACCCGCTGCTGACCCAGCTGGCGCCGGCGATGGCCAACCTCTCCGACGACCGCACCCGCCTCGCGCGCTTCTCCGAGGCGCTGGGCCGGACGTCGGCGATCGTCGCGCCGGTCGCCGAGCAGCAGGCCTCGCTGTTCGTCAACCTCGACACGACCTTCACCGCGCTGGCCGCGATCGCCCGGCCTTACCTGCAGGACTCGATCAGCGGCGGCCCGCCGGCCGAGCAGACCGCGATCGACGAGCTGCCCAAGCAGCGTCCGTTCCTGGCCAACAGCGAGGACCTGTTCCGGGAGCTGCGACCCGGCGTCAAGGCGCTGGCGAGCGCCGCGCCCGACCTGGCCGACGCGTTCACCGTCGGCGTCCCGGCGCTCAAGCAGTCCGTCCAGCTCAACGAGGAGCTCAAGCCGACCTTCGAGGCGCTGCAGCGCTTCGCCGAGGACCCGCTCGTCGCGCTCGGCGTCCAGGACCTCGACAGCACGGCCAAGATCGCCGCGCCGCTGCTGGCGACGCTCGCGCCGACCCAGACGGTCTGCAACTACTGGACGCTGCTGTTCCGCAACGCCGCCTCGGTGCTCAGCGAGGGCGACACCAACGGCACGGGCCAGCGCTTCATGATCGTCGCCGCGCCCCAGGGCCCCAACAACGAGGGCGGCCCGTCGTCCGCCCCGGCCGCCGGCCCGGCGCGCGACAACTACCTGCACGCCAACCCGTACCCGAACACCGCGTCGCCGGGTCAGACGCGGGAGTGCGAGGCGGGCAACGAGAGCTACGCCGCCGGCAAGCAGGTCATCGGCAACGACCCGGGCAACCAGGGCATCAACACGCAGAAGACCACGTACTCGAGCGACACGCCGACGAACTGATGAGCTCAAAGTCCGACAAGCGCAAGCGCGTCCTGCGCAAGGACCGCCGGGGAGCGAACCCGCTCATGGTGGGTCTGCTCGTGCTCGTCCTGGCGGGCATCGTCACGTACGCCGGCTTCGCCAAGCACGTGCCGTTCACGCACGGCTTCCGCGTCAAGGCGGTCTTCGTCAACTCCAACAACATCCGCCCGAACTCGCCCGTGCGCATCGCCGGCGTGAACATCGGCAAGGTCAAGAAGATCCAGGCCTACAAGGGCGGCGACGGCAACCTGTCGGTCGTCACGATGGAGATCGACAAGGCCGGCCTGCCGATCCACAAGGACGCGACGCTGAAGGTCCGGCCGCGCATCTTCCTGGAGGGCAACGAGTTCGTCGACCTTTCGCCCGGCACGCCCGCCGCGCCGACGATCGCCGACGGCGACACGATCCCGTCGACGCAGACCGCCGCGCCGGTGCAGTTCGACCAGGTGCTCACCGCGCTGCAGTCCGACACGCGCGAGGACCTCAAGCAGCTGCTCGAGGGCTACGGCACCGCGCTGACCTACGAGCCGACGGCCGCCGACGACGTGGGGCAGGACCCCGACGTCCAGGGCAAGACCGGCGCGCAGGCGCTGAACCAGTCGCTCGAGTACGCGCCGGGCGCGCTCAAGAACGCGTCGATCGTCAACGCCGCGCTCCTCGGCCTGCAGCAGCACGACCTGTCCGGCCTGGTCTTCAACACCGGCAAGGTCACCAGGGCGCTGGCGTCCAACGAGGACTCGCTCAAGGACTTCGTCACGAACTTCAACACCACCTTGGGCGCGCTGGCCGACGAGCAGGGCAACCTCAAGCGGTCGATCGGGCTGCTCGGCCCGACGCTCGAGCACACAGACAGCGCGCTGACGGCCCTCAACGCGTCGTTCCCGAACACCCGCGCGTTCGCCAAGGAGATCCTGCCCGGCGTCAAGGAGACGCCGGCGACGATCGACGCGGCCGAGCCGTGGATCGCGCAGGCGACCAAGCTGGTCTCGCCGCAGGAGCTGGGCGGCCTGGTCAAGGAGCTGCGCCCGACGACGGTCGACCTCGCGCGCCTGGTCGACGGCACGCTCACCGCGCTGCCGCAGGCCGACCTGGTCTCGCAGTGCATCACGCACACGATCCTGCCCACGGGCGACGTCAAGATCGAGGACGGCCAGTTCACCTCCAACGAGGAGAACTACAAGGAGTTCTGGTACGCCATGGTCGGCCTCGCCGGCGAGTCCCAGAACTTCGACGGCAACGGCCACTACGTCCGCTTCGCGGTCGGCGGCGGCGCGGAGACGATCTCCACCGGCAAGTACGGCGGCGCCTCGGGCGAGAAGCTGTACGGCCGCGTCAACGACCTGCCGCTGGGCACGCGCCCCGCCTTCCCGGGCAAGCGCCAGCCGTACAACCACACGGCCAAGTGCAAGGACCAGAAGGTGCCGGACCTCAACGCCGCCAAGACCGGTGGCGCTGACGGCGGCGGCCAGGCCATCCCGACGCCGGCGACGCCCGCCGTGACGACGCCGTCGGTCACGACGCCCGCCGGCACGGTCCCCTCGACCACGACGCCGACGCTGTCGGCCTCCTCGTCCTCCAAGCAGTCGCTGACCGCGCAGCTCGTCGACCGGCTCAACCCCTTCCGGAAGGGGAGCGGCAAGTGAAGTCCGCGATCCGCAAGCACCGCTGGGACTTCCTCGCCGTGGTGGGGATCTTCCTGGTCGCGCTCGTCGTCGGCAGCTTCATCCTGGGCCACCAGCGCTTCTACCTGCCCAAGTGGGTCCCGGTCGTCGGCACCGACTTCGTCAGCTACAAGGCCGAGTTCGCCACCGCGCAGTCGGTGACGCCGGGCCAGGGTCAGACGGTCAACATCGCGGGCGTGCCCGTCGGCGAGCTGTCCAACGTCACGCTCAAGGACGGCCGCGCGGTCATCACGATGAAGATCCGCCGCAAGTACGCGCACGTCTACCACGACGCGACCGCGCTGCTGCGCCCGAAGACCGGCCTCAACGACATGGTCGTCGAGCTCACGCCGGGCACGCGCAAGGCGGGGGAGATCGACCACTCCGCGGACGTCATCCCGATCACGCAGACGCTCCCCAACGTCAACACGGACGAGTTCCTGGCCGCGCTGGACGGCGACACGCGCAGCTACCTGCAGCTGCTGGTCGCCGGCGGCGGCCAGGCGCTGGGCGGCAACGGGAAGAACCTGTCGGCGACGTTCCGCCGCTTCGAGCCGACCAACCGCGACATCGAGAAGATCACCAAGGCGCTCGCGGTCCGTCGCTCCAGCATCCGCCGCTCGGTCCACAACTTCAACGCGCTGATGGAGGCGGTCGGCAGCAAGGACAAGCAGCTGTCCTCGCTGGTCGACGCGTCCAACGCCGTCTTCAAGTCCTTCGCCAACCAGGACGCCAAGCTGCGCGAGACGCTGCAGCTGCTGCCGTCGACGCTGCAGGAGACCGACAAGGCCGTCGTCAAGGCCGACGCGCTGGGCAAGACGCTCGGCCCGACGCTCGGCAAGCTGCGTCCGGGCGCCCGCGCGCTGGGGCCGTCGCTGAAGCAGTCGCGTCCGTTCTTCAAGGCGACGACGCCGGTCATCCAGAAGCAGCTGCGCCCGTTCGCGCGCGACGCGCTGCCGACGGTCAAGATCCTGCGGCCGGCGGCGCGCGACCTCGCGGCGCTGACGCCGGACTTCACGTCGGTCCTGAAGACCGCCAACTACCTGTTGAACACGTTGGCCTACAACCCGCCCGGCGACGACGAGGGCTACCTGTTCTGGACGTCGTGGTTGAACCACATCGGCCCGACGCTCTTCAGCACGCAGGATGCCCACGGCCCGATCCGCCGCGGCGCGCTGTTCTTCAGCTGCTCCGGCCTCGGCCTGCTCGACACGCTCAAGACCGTCAACCCGCAGCTGGGCACGATCATCGGGCTGACGAACGCGCCGGCCAAGAACGAGGTCTGCGCCTCGAGCACCCAGGCCAACGGAACGAACCCGGGCGGGTGAGCTAGAGCATGAACAAGCAGGTTCCCAGCCTCGGCAAGATCCTCGTGATGGTGGGCTTCGCGCTGTCCTGCTTCGGCCTGCTGCTGTTCCTGTGGCTGGCCTTCGGCGGCCCGACGCCGCTCAAGCCCAAGGGCTACCGCTTCACGGTGTCCTTCGGCGAGGCTACGCAGCTCGCCAGCGAGGCCGACGTCCGGATCTCCGGCGTCCCGGTCGGCAAGGTCAAGGTCATCAAGACCAACAAGCAGACCGGCCGCTCGGACGCGACGATCGAGCTGAAGTCCGAGTACGCGCCGCTGCCCGCCAACGCGAGGGCGATCCTGCGGCAGAAGACGCTGCTGGGCGAGACCTACGTCGAGCTGACGCCGGGCACGCCCAACGGCAAGATGGTGCCCGACAACGGCCGGCTCGCGACCGGCCAGGTCGCCGACACGGTCGAGCTCGACGAGATCCTGCGCACATTCGACCCGGAGACGCGCAAGGCGTTCCAGAACTGGATCCAGACCCAGGCCGTCTCGATCACCGGCCGCGGCCAGGACCTCAACGACGCGCTCGGCAACCTCGCGCCGTTCGCGACCGACACGACCAAGGTCCTGGAGATCCTGAACAGCCAGAAGGCCGGCGTGCGCCAGCTCGTGCGCAACACCGGTGAGGTCTTCGACGCGCTGTCGGAGCGCGACGGCCAGCTCGCAGGCGTGATCACGAGCTCCAACCAGGTCTTCGCGACGACGGCCGCGCGCGACGCCGACCTGCAGGCCGCGTTCAAGGCCCTGCCGACCTTCGAGAAGGAGTCGGCGACGACGCTCAAGCGGCTGACGAAGTTCTCGGCCAACGCCAACCCGGTCGTGACCGACCTCAAGCCGGCGGCCAAGGAGATGAGCCCGACGTTCGTGCAGCTCGCCAAGCTCGCACCGGACCTCAAGGCGTTCTTCCGCGCCATCGACCCGCTGGTCAAGGCCTCCAAGAAGGGCCTGCCCGCGACGACTGAGTTCCTCGACCAGCTGCACCCGCTGCTCGCGAACTTCGACGCGCCGCTCAAGCAGCTCAACCCGATCCTCGACGGCGCCAACCTGTACAAGAGCGAGCTGACCGCGTTCTTCGCCAACTCGACGGCGGCGACGCAGGCGACGACGCCGGTGGCCGGCAGCGACGAGCCCGTGCACTACCTGCGCACGTCGAACCCGCTGAACCCGGAGATGCTCGCGCAGTATCCGAAGCGCCTGCCGACCAACCGGACGAACCCGTACCCGTTCCCGGGCGACTCGTCGAGCCTCAAGGACGGCCTGGTGTCGTTCGAGACGCGCCAGTGCAGCGGCGAGGCGGTCACCCAGGACCCGACGCTCGGGCCCGCGGTCGACGGCGCGCTCACCGACACGCTGCGGGCCGGCATCCTCAAGTTCGCCCTCAACGGCGGCAACGTCGTGGCGCCGCCGTGCAAGCAGCAGGCGCGTTTCGACATCAACGGGACGATCACACGCTTCCCGCAGGTGCCGGCGAACGTCAAGGGCCTCCAGCCCGGACTGCCGCAGCCGTAGGTCCCGGCCGGTAGCCTCAGCGGACTGATGGGTCGGCTGCCGCGCATCCTGGGCGCCGCCATGGGTACGGCCGCCCGCCGCCCGCTGGCGGTCGGCCTGTTTGTCACGGTGCTCGCGCTGGCGGGCGCCGCGCTGGCGCTGCGCCTATCACCGACGACGGCGTCCAAGACGCTCGTCGGCAGCTCGTCGGCGTCCTACCAGGCCACGCAGCGCGACAACGAGCTGTTCGGCGAGGACGCGGTCTACGTGCTCGTCCGCGGCGACGTGTCCAAGCTCGTGCTGACGGCCGACCTCGAGTCGCTCGTGGCGCTGGAGGGCTGCCTGGGCGGCAACGTGCCGTCGGGCGCGACGCCGATCGGCGGCTGGAGCTCGGCGTGCGGCCGGATGGGCAAGACCAAGCCGGCGAAGGTCGTCTTCGGCCCGGGCACGTTCCTCAACGAGTCGGTCACGCAGATCGGCGACCAGTTCAACGCGCAGCTGTCGGCGATCAAGACCGACGGCCAGAAGCAGTACGACAACGCCTACAAGCTGGCGCGCGGGCGCGGCTACTCGGTGGCCGCCGCCAAGAAGGTCGCGGGCGAGGCGCGCGACGTCGCGACCTCGCAGTCGGTGGCCGACGCGATGAAGCTAGCGATCAAGTACGGGATCTTGAAGGCGCCGCAGCTCAACGACCCGGGCTTCATCTCCTCGATCGTCTTCGCCGGCGGCAAGGCGGCGGGGACGCCGAAGGCGCGCTTCGCCTACCTGTTCCCCAACGCCAGGTCGTCGCTGATCCAGGTCCGGCTGAAGCCGGGGCTCACCGATGCGCAGCGCAAGGCCGCGATCGCCAACGTGCGCGACGCGGTCAAGATGAAGGACTTCCGCCTGCGCAACGGCGAGCAGTACGTCGTGACCGGCGCGCCCGTCGTGCTGTCGGACCTGACGACCAAGATCACCGACTCGATCGTGCTGCTGCTGATCGCCGCGGTGTTGGTGATGGCCTTGGTCCTGGCGATCGTCTTCCCGGCGCGGCGGCGGCTGCTCCCGTTGGTGGTGGCCTTGGCCGCCGTGGCGATCACGTTCGGCGCGCTGTCGCTGATCGGCGCGTCGCTGACGATGGCGTCGGTGGGGGTCGTCCCGGTGCTGATCGGCCTGGCGGTCGACTACGCGATCCAGCTGCAGGCGCGGATCGGCGAGCGCTCCGGGCCGCGCGCGACGCGCGAGGAGGTCGTCCGCGCGGTCGGCCAGGTCGCGCGCGTCGGCGCGCCGGCGGTGGCGATCGCCGCCTGCGCGACGGCGGCGGGCTTCCTGGTGCTCGGCGTCTCGCCGGTGCCGATGGTCCGCGGCTTCGGGCTGCTGCTGGTGGCCGGCATCTTCGTCGGGCTGGCGACGGCGCTCACGCTGGGCACGGCGGCGCTGGTCGGGCTGACCGGGCGCGCCGGCGGCGCCGGCCGTCGCCCGCGCGTGCCGGGCGCGGTCGCCGCGGCCGGCGAGATCCTCGGGTCCTCGGCGCGCGGCGCGGGCGAGCTGGTGCGCGACAACCCCGCGTCGCGCTGGCTCAGCGCGCGCGGGCGGGGCGTCCGCGGGCGGGCGCTGGGCGCGGCGGTGCGGCGCCCCGGACGCGTCCTGGCGATCGGCCTGCTCATCGCGGTGGTCGGCTGGGCGGCCGACACGCAGACCAAGGTCGAGTCCGACGTCACCAAGCTCGTGCCGCAGGACCTGCCGGCGCTGCAGGACCTCCAGGCGCTGCAGAAGTCGACGAGCGTCGGCGGCCAGATCGACGTCCTGGTGCAGAGCGACAAGCTGACGACGCCCGCCGTCATCAACTGGATGTCGGACTACCAGACGCGGATGATGAAGCGCTTCGGCTACACCGAGAAGCGCGGCTGCGGCAAGGCCGAGCTGTGCCCGGCGTTCTCGCTGCCCGACCTGTTCGGCGGCCAGACCGGCGCCGGCAAGGTGACCTCGCAGAGCCAGGTCGACGACCTGCTCGACGCGGTGCCGCCGTACTTCTCCCAGAGCGTGATCACGTCTGACCGCAAGACGGCGACGATGGCGTTCGGCATCCGGCTGATGGCGCTGGACCGCCAGAAGGACGTGTTGGACATCATGCGCTCCGAGCTGCACCCGCCCAAGGGCGTCGACGCGCAGCTCGCGGGCCTGCCGGTGCTGGCGGCCGACGCCAACGCCGCGGTGTCCTCGCCGTGGCGGCGCCTGCTGGTCCTGGTGCTCGGCCTCCTGGCCGTCGGGGCGGTGCTGTTGGTGGCCTTCCGGTCCTGGCGGCGGTCGCTCACGCCGCTGGTGCCGATCGCGCTGGCGACGGGCTGGAGCGCGCTGGTGCTCTTCGCGATCCGCGTGCCGTTGAACCCCATGTCGGTGACGTTGGGCGCGCTGGTGATCGCGATCTCGACCGAGTTCAGCGTGCTGCTGGCGGAGCGCTACCGCGCCGAGCGCATCGGCGGGCTCGATCCCGCGGCGGCGCTGGAGAAGACCTACAGGTCGACGGGCGCCGCCGTCCTGGCCTCCGGCGTCACGGCGATCGCGGGCTTCGCGGTCCTGGCGCTGAGCGATATCCGGATGCTGCGCGACTTCGGCGCGGTGACGGTCGTCGACCTGACCGTGTCGTTGTTGGGGGTGTTGTTGGTGCTGCCCTCGGCGCTCGTGCTGGGCGAGCGCTGGCGTGCCGCTGACGTCCGCCTCCCGCGCCCGCGGCTCCCGCGCCCGCGCCGGCCGCGACGCCGGCGGCGCAGCGCGCAGCCCGCCCCGACCCCCGACCGCGTCCCGGTCGCATGAGCGAGGGCCGCGAGCGCGGTCCGCTGGACTTCGACGACGAGCCGGCCCGCTCGCCGCTCGTCGGCGGGCGCCCGGTCGATCGGGAGGACGGTGCCGGCGGTGGCGCGCCGCCGCCCGGCGGGTCGGCCATGGGCCCGCGCTACCTCTGGGTCGTCGGCGCCGCCGCGATCGTGCTCGTCGTGGTGCTGCTGATCTCGACGGTGCACCACGGCACCGAGCGCGGCGCGCGCGGCGTGCCCGACGGCGAGGTCATGCCGGCGTTCGCCGCGCCCGCGGCGCTGGGCGCGCTGGACGGGGACGCCAACATCGCCCAGCACGGCGGCGAGGGCCAGGCCGGCCACGAGCCGGCGTGCACGGTCCGGGGCAAGGAGATCGTCAACGGCTGCGCGCTGCGCGAGGCCGGGCCGGTGGTCCTGGCGTTCTTCACGGTCAAGAGCGGGCAGTGCGTGGGGCAGCTCGACGCGATGCAGGTGGTGGCGCGCCAGCTTCCGGACGTGCGCTTCGCGGCGATCGCGATCCGCGGCGACCGCGACGACCTACGCGCGATGGTCCGGCGCCACGGCTGGAGCTTCCCGGTCGGCTACGACCGCGACGGCGCGCTCGCCAACGCCTATCACGTGCAGGTCTGCCCGCAGCTGACGTTCGCCCGCCGCGGCGGCCGGGTGGTCGACACGACGTTCGGACGGCTGGACGCGCGCGACCTCGCCGCCAAGGCCCGCCGGCTCGCCGCGTCATGAGCGAGCCGGGCGACGAGCCGGTCGACGGCGTCGTCGACCCCGAGCTCGCCGCCGAGCTGCCCGGGCTGCGGCTGCGCTGGACGGTCGTCGCCGCCGGCGGCGGCCGAACGCCGCGGGCGCTCAAGCGCCGGCTGGAGGACGTCAGCACGCGCTTCCGCGGCGCCGACGCGATCGCGCTGCGCACGCGGCCGGTGCCGCGCGCCTACCGGGCGTTCTTCCGCCAGGTCGGCCTCGACCCCGACGTGGACCGCACGCCCGTCGAGCAGGCGGCGGTCGAACGGCTGATCCGCGGAGAGCTGCACAGCGGCGACCGCGTCGCCGACGCGCTCGTCCTGGCGGTGCTGGAGACCGGCGTGCCGGTCGTGGCGTTCGCCGAGGGCGCGCTGGAGGGCGACGTCGTCCTGCGGGCCGCGCGGGCGGGGGAGACGCTGCCCAGCGGCGACTACGCCCACGACGTGCCGCGCGGCCGGCTCGTCCTGGCCGATGGGCGCGGACCCGTCGCGGTCCTGTTCGGTCGGATGTCGGATCGTCACGCGGCGGGGCGCGAGCGGGCGCCGGTCCGGCTCGTGGCGGTCCAGGTGCCGGGTGTGCCGCGCGCGCACGTCGACGAGGCGTTGTGGCTGGCGGCGGGGGCGTTGGCGGAGCTAGACTGACCGCCGGAGAGGAGCCGCGCTTCTTCGCGCGGGAGGAACGTTGTGGTCCTGATCGATCAGCTGAGCCCCGATGCGTCGCTCGTCGTCGACGAGCACGCTGCTCGCCGCACGCTGCGGTCCCAGATCGCCCGCCTCGAGCGGGACCTGGGCGAGACGATCGTGGCCGCCTTCCCGCACGTGCGCGAGCCCCAGGGCGCGCGGCTCTCCTCCGGACCCCGCCTGCTCGGCCTCGGCGAGCTCGAGCGCGTCCGCGACGACCTCGCCGAGCGGCTGCGCGCCGCACGCGTCGTGGTGGGCGCGCGCGCCGACCTGGAGGCCGGCAGCCGCGCGTTGTTGGAGGAGATGCTCCGCGAGCCCGCGCGCCACAAGTGGGTCCGCCTGCCGGCCGCCGACCTCGGCGAGCGCGGCTGCGGCGCCTACCAGGTGCGCCCGCGCCTCGGCCTCATCGGGATGCTGATGGGCTGGTGGCACGTCAAGCTGTCCTCGGGTTGCCCGAGGCCCGCGCCGGCGTGAGGCCGGCCCCACGACCAGCGTCCTGATGCGTTGGTTCGCGGGCACCATTCGGGCGCTCGCCGCCGCCTGCGGGCCCGCCGCTGATCCTCGGTGAACCAGGGGTTCACCTGCGGTCGTCGACGACGCGCAGCCGGGGCTGAGCATCCCGCCTGCTGCACCCGAATTAACGCATCAGGACACTAGGATCCCCCGTCCATGGGACGCCGCAGTCGCAAGCGCGCCGCCAACCCGATCGCGCCGCCCGTGCCGCGCGACGAGTCGCGCACGTCCGCGCCCGTCGCCGCGCCGCCCCGGCCGGCGCCGCGGACCGCGACCTACAAGTCGCGCCGCGAGGACGCCCCGCAGCCGGCGTGGGCGCCGTTCCCGCTCACCGAGCTGGCCATCCTGCTCTCGATCGTCCTGCTCGGCGTCGGCTTCTTCACGCACGACGCGACGCGCGGCGTCCTGCTCGGCGGCGGCTTCGTCCTCGTGACGCTCAGCGCCGGCGAGCTGGCGCTCCGCGAGCACTTCTCCGGCTACCGCTCGCACAGCTCGCTGCTGGCCGGGATCTGCGCCGTGCTGGCCGCGGTGCCCGTCTGGCTGCTGCCCGTGCCGCAGGAGCTGGTCCTCGTGGTGGGCGCCGTCGCGTTCTTCGGGGGACTCGCCCTGTTCCGTCGCGCGTTCATGCGTCGCAGCGGCGGCGTAGGGTTCCGCGCGTGAGCGACACGCCGCAGCAGCCGCCCCTGAGCCCCGACGCCGCACCCGCGCCCGACCCCGACCGCCGCATGCAGCTGCGCGGCCTGCACCACGTCACCGCGATCGTGGCGGACCTGGACCGCACCACCGCGTTCTACCGCGACGTGCTCGGGCTCGCGCTCGCCGCCGAGGAGGACAACCCCGACGATCCCGGCTCGCGCCACTTCTGGTTCGGCGACGCGCTCGGCTCGCCCGGGTCGCTCGTCTCGTTCATGGAGTACCCGCAGATGGACGAGGCCCGCGAAGGTCGCGGTGGGGTCCATCACTTCGCGTTCCAGGTCGGCTCGGCCGACGAGCAGGTCGCGTGGCGCGACTACCTGCGCGCTCGCGGGGTGCCGTGCTCGGAGGTGTTCGAGCGCGGGCGCTTCAAGTCCATCTACTTCCGCGATCCCGACGGCAACCTGCTCGAGGTCGCCACCAACTAGGGAGCCGCGCGGGAAGGGTGGCCGCGACGCGGCGGGCGCCCTGCGAGACGCCCGCCGCGCGCTGCGCATCAACCTTCTAGGCCGGAAGACCCTCCAACAGACGGCCGAGAGCCTGCCGCTGGCGCTCGGTCATCGATCCCACCGTCTTGTTCTCTGACATCGGGATCGAGGCGAGGAGCTTGCGGCACCGGGTGCTGCCCCAGCGCCGCTGGCTCGTCAGGAGGTCGGAGACCGTCATCGAGGCGGCCTCCCATGGGCACTCGAGGATGACGTGCGCGGCGCTGATCTCCCCGTCGGCCACCTGTCGCTTGAGCTCCGCGCGAGCGAGGCGGACCTCGTTCGCCCGAGCCAATGCGCGCAGGTGCTGTGGCGCAGGGGCGATCGTCGCTGCTGCGTTCATCTGTCCTCCCTACCGACCCGTCCTCAGCGAGGAGTCGGCAACGTTGTGTGTTGGTGCGTGACGGAGCGGCCGCGCGGAATCGAACCTTGGGGGCTGACCACGTGCGCACCGGAACGGTGAGCGGGCGTCTCCTCAAACGAATTCCCGCTCCTCGATCCGGGTCATCCACTCCCCGGGGCGTCCGCGTCGAACGCGTCTCGAACGTATGCCAGGCCGGCAGGCTCGATCAAGGTGTGAACCTGCGCAACATTCGCTCAGAGCGCCTTTTTTCTTCCGTCTAGAACACGCCGATGTCCGGCGGCGACGCCGGGGTCGAGCGGGCGTCACGACACCCTCCGCTCGTGCTACGGACAGTTGCTGAAATACCCCTCAGCATTGGGACCGCGCAGGGAACTCGAGCGATGCTCAGGCGGCGCGGCGGCGACCGTGCTCGCCCGGGCCGGGCAGCGCGCCGTGCTCGGCCTCGAACGACGCCTTGACGTCGCTGAACGCCGTGAGCGCCCGGTCGAGCGTCGCGCGGTCGTGGGTGGCCATGACGCTCGTGCGCAGCAGCGCGCCCCCGGGCGGCACGGCGGGGTGCAGCGCGGTGTTGACGAACACGCCCGCCTCGTACAGGCCCTTCCACATCAGGCCCGCCTGCCAGTCGTCGCCGATCAGCACGGGGATGATCGGGGTGACGATGTCGGCGCCGTAGGGGTGGCCGTCGGGCAGCCGCTGAGGCTCGACGACCGCGAAGCCGCGCTGCTCCAAGCCGGCGCGGAAGTAGCGCGCGTTGTCCTGGACGGCCCGCAGCAGCGGCGGGCCGTCGGCCGAGCGCACGACGCGTAGGGCCTCCAACGCGGCGCCGGTCGCGGCCGGGACCGCGGAGGCGGTGAAGAGGAACGTCCGCGACTGGATGCGCAGGAACTCGATGATGTCGGCCTTGCCGGCGACGAAGCCGCCGCACGACGCCAGCGACTTCGAGAACGTGCCCATGCGCAGGTCGACGCGGTCCTCGACGCCGAAGAGCTCGGAGGCACCGGCGCCGCGCTCGCCGAGCACGCCGGCACCGTGGGCCTCGTCGACCATCAGGCGGGCGCCGTAGGCCTCGCAGAGGTCACAGATGTCGGGCAGCGGGGCGAGGTCGCCCTCCATCGAGAACACGCCGTCGACGACGACCAGGACGCCGCCCCCGTCGCCCGCCGCGCGCTGGAGCATCCGCTCCAGCTTGTCGAGCTTGTTATGGCGGAACGGGCGCAGCTTGGCCTTGGACAGCAGGCAGCCGTCCAGGATCGACGCGTGGTCGCCGGAGTCCACGATGACGGTGTCGCCCGGGCCGAGGATCGTGCCGAGCGTCCCGACGTTGGCCTGGTTGCCGGTGGTGAAGACGATCGCGTCCTCGGTGCCCATCCACGCGGCGATCTCGGCCTCGAGCTCGAGGTGCATCCGGGTCGTGCCGTTGAGCAGGCGCGAGCCCGTCATCCCGGTGCCGTACTGCTCCAGCGCGTCGCGGGCGCCGTCGATCACCCGCTGGTCCTCGGTGAGCCCGAGGTAGTTGTTGCCGCCGAGCATGATCCGGGAGCGGCCCTCCATCTCGACGATGGGCTTGGCCGGGCTCTCCATGACCCGGAAGTAGGGCACCATGTCGGCCTCGCGCGCCGCCTGGAGGATCGCCAGGCGCTCGTGGTTGCGGGCCTTCTCGAACACGTCTACTTGGGCATGTGCCGGCACGCGCGAAGGGTATCCGCTGGGTCGGTCCGGCAGGCCCTTCGCTAGGGTCGTGCGCCTGATGTCCGTCGTCGTGCGCTCCGCCCGCTCCTTCGCCGACGTCGGCCGGTTCATCGACCTTCCGGTGCGCCTGCACGCGGGGACGCCGTTCGTGCCCCAGCTCAAGCTCGAGCGCCGGCTGTTCCTGAGCCGCCGCCCGCGCCTGGGCACCTACGCTCGCCGGGTCGACTTCGAGCTGTTCGTCGCCGAGCGCGAGGGCCGCGTCGTGGGCCGCGTGAGCGCGCACGTCGACCACGCCTACAACCGCCACCACGAGGACCGGCGCGGGTGGTTCGGGTTCTTCGACTGCGAGGACGACTCCGAGGCGGCCGCCGCGCTGATCGCCGCGGCCGAGGACTGGCTGCGGGCGCGCGGCATGGCGCGCATGACCGGGCCGGCCGACTTCACGATGAACGACGAGTCGGGGATCGTCATCGAGGGCCACGACCTGGCGCCGATGGTCCGCCAGCCCTGGCACCCGCCGTACTACCAGCGGCTGCTGGAGGGCGCCGACGTCGCGTTGGAGAAGGAGGTCGACCTCTTCATGTGGGAGCTCGACATCTCCGACCGCGAGCAGATGCTGCCGATCCTGCCGGAGCTGGCCAAGGACGCGGTCGAGAAGCACGGCGTCCGGATCCGGCGGATGACGCGCCGCGGCCTGCGCCGCGACCTCGACGTCTTCGGCGAGATCTACAACCGGGCGTGGCGGCGCAACTTCGGGTTCGTGCCCTACGACGAGGCCGACCTGGACCAGTACGGCGTCGAGCTGCAGCTCGCGTTCGACCGCGACTGGATGATGGTCGCCGAGATCGGCGACGAGCCGGTCGCGATCGCCATGACGTTCCCGGACCTCAACCAGGTCCAGCGCCGCATGAACGGCAAGCTGCTGCCGCTGGGGTGGTGGCACTTCCTGCGCAAGGGCCACACGATCGACAAGGTCCGGGTGGGGTTCCTGGGGGTCAAGCCCAAGTACCAGCACACGGGCGCGGCTGCCGCGCTGTACGTCGAGCACTTCGACACATCGGCCCGCCATCCGCGGATCAAGGGCGGCGAGATGGGCTGGATCCTGGAGACCAACCGGGCCATGAACCGGGGCATGGAGGCCATGAACGGCCGCATCGTCAAGAAGTACCGCGTCTACGGCCGCGATCTCTGAGCCGCTGATCTCCGATTGCGCGTGCAATCACGTTGCAACGCGCGATAAGGTTGGCCTAATGGCACGGTCCGACGATCTCAAGGCTTCCCCGCCGATGTTCGAGAGCCGGCTGCTGGATCGCTTCACGCGGGTCCATCCGTCGGTGCCGCCCCTGATCTTCGGCCCGATCATCGCCCTGATGCTGGTGACCGGGCTCGGCCGGATGAGCGCCTTGCAGGGCGTGCTGCTGCTGCTCGCCGGCTACGTCTTCTGGACGCTCTTCGAGTACTGGCTGCACCGGGTGGTGTTCCACTTCGAGCCGTACGAGAGCGAGATCGGGATGCGGCTGCACTGGATGATCCACGGCGTCCACCACGATCATCCGAACGATCCGCTGCGGCTCGTCATGCCGCCGTCGGTGTCGCTGCCGCTGGGCGCGGTGGTGCTCGGCGCGTTCTGGCTGGTGCTGGGCTACGACGCCACGCTGGTGTTCGGCGGCGGATTCCTGGCCGGGTACTTGGCCTATGACATGCTCCACTACCACGTGCACCACCACAAGCCGCGCACGGCCGTGGGGCACAAGCTGCGCGAGCTGCACATGCGCCATCACTTCCAGGACGACGAGCGCGGCTTCGGGATCAGCGCCCCGTACTGGGACTACGTCTTCGGGACCGCCTCGGAGGCGACGGGCAACCGGACGGTGGGCGCGCGCGAGCGCGGTCACGACACCGCTTCGGGCGCGACCTGATCGCGGTCGTCGTGCCGATGCGGCATCCTAGGTCGTCGTGAGCGAGCCGCTGCGTCCAGAGACCGTCGCTGCCGAGTCCGACGACGACGCAGAGGTGGTCGACGCCCTGCCCGTGCCGGAAGGCCCGGGAGAGGTCCCTGCGCCGGCACCCACGCCGGTCGCCGGTCGCGGAGGCCTGGTCGTCTCCGCCGGCCCCGTCGCGGTCCAGGCGGCCGCGGTCGCGGTGACCGGCTTCGCCGCCGGCGCGGCGACGGTCGCCGTCGTCCGACGCCACCGCGCCAAGAAGGCCCGCCGCGGCGTGACCCGCCGCAAGGACGGCAAGGGCTTCGGCGAGATCCGGGCTTCGCGGTCGTTCCTGGTGGACATCCACCTCCTGAACCGAGACTGAGGCCCCCGGGCGCTTCTGCGCGCCGCCTCGTCGCGCCTGACGGCACCGACCGGCTTGACGGGCGGCCGCCCGCCGGCGCTCGCCCGGCGCCGTCAGCCACGACGATGCGGGGCGCAGAAGCGCCGGGGGAGGTCGGTGGTCGTCCTTCGTCCTCGGTTCACGCGCCCCGCTCGCCGCGGAGGGCGCGCGGCGTCGTTGGCCGCGGTGGGCGTCAACGCGCTTCGGGCGCTGCGGCACCGGTCGTCGCCTGTCCCGGTGCCTCCGGCGCGCCGTGTCTCCGCCGACCCCCGCAAGGAGCGGGCTTGTCGCGGCCGGCGTCTGCTCCAGCGCGTAGCCTCCCGCGCCCGATGATCGAAGTTCGCCGTGAAGTGAGGCCAGCGTGGCCGTTCCGTCTGCCGGGTGGTGGTGGGATGGATGGTGTCGCGCGGCGGCGCGGTGGGGTCTGGGAGCGGTTGGTGCATGTCGAGGATGCTCCGGTCGTGGTGCGGGCCGCGCAGCCGGCGGCGGATCGGGTCGTGATCGGCGCGCGGGGTGCGGCGACGGATCTGTGCGAGGAGGCGATCGCGCGGGTGCGGGTCGCGTTCGGCGTCGACGAGTCGCTGCGCGGGTTCTACGAGCGGTTCCGCGACGATCCGCTGATCGGGCCGTCGGTCCGGTCGCGGCCGCATCTGCGCGTGACGCGCCGTGTCGATCCGTTCGAGGCGCTCGCGTGGGCGATCTGCGAGCAGCTGATCGAGTACGAGCGTGCCGCCGGGATCGAGCGGCTGATCGTGTGGCGGCTGGGGCGCAGCGCGCCGAGCTGGGACGGGACGAGCACGCTGCACGACCTGCCGACCGCCGCGACGCTCGCGGGGACCGCGCCCGCGTTGTTGCAGTCCTTCGACCTCGGCGCGGCGCGGGCGCTCTCGCTCGTGAGGGCGTCGGGCGAGGTCGCCTCCGGCCGCGCGGACCTGTGGGCGGCCGACCCGGAGCCGGCCTGGCGCCGGCTGCGCGCGATCCCGGGCATCGGCTCCTGGACCATCGCGGTGCTCGCCCTCCACGGCCAGGGCCGCCACGACGTCCTGCCCGCCGGCGACTTGGCCTACATCAAGCTCGTCGGCCGCGCGCTGGCCGACGGCCGCCCCTCGGCGCGCGCGACCGAGGAGGAGGTCCTGGACTACTTCGCCGCCTACGAGGGCTGGATGGGCCTCGCCGGCATCCACGCGCTCGGCGGCCTCGCCACGGGCGCCGGCGCGGCGACCCGCTTCGCGGCCGCGGCGTAGCGCCGACCCCGCCGCGCGGATCAGCCGAGCGTGACGGCCATGCCGACCGACTCCGGCGCCGCCGGCGTGAAGCCGTGGCGGGCCGTAGAGGCGGTGGCCGGGAGGGTCGGCCAGCAGGTTGACCCACGCGCCGGGTGGCGCCCCGTCGCGGATGCGCGACAGCAGGGCGGTCAGGATCGCCTCGCCGAGCCCCGCTTCGGCCTGGTCGCGGCGCTTCGCCGACAGGCCGGCGCACTCGCGAAGCATCAGGTAGTCCTCGACGCCGGGGGACCCCTCGACCAGCCGGTAGCCGTCGGCGATCACGGCGCCGCCGGCGCCGCCTCGCCGCCCACGCGGGTCGCGACCACGGCGCCGTCGGCGCGCAGCGCCTCGGCGTCGATCAGCGACGGCCGGCCCATCGCGCGACCCTGCGCGACGCGCAGCCGATGCCACCCGTCGCCCGCGCCCGCCAGCCACGCGCCCAGCGCGCACGCCGCCACACCGGTCGCCGGGTCCTCGTCGAAGCCCGCGCGCACCGGGAACTGCCGGGCCGCGACGTCGGCGTCGCGGGCGTTCAAGGTGTAGGCGTAGATGCCGGTCGTGCCCAGCAGGTCGCACAGGGTCCACAGCGCCTCGAAGTCCGGCGCCAGCCCGTCGAGCGTCGCCTCGTCGGCGAGCCCGACCAGGAGCTTGGCGCGCGCCGTGGACACCGAGCGGACCTCCGCGACGGGACGGGCGCCGCCCAGGACGGCCGCGACCGCGTCGACGTCCTCGACGACCGGCCCGACCTCCGGCGCGAACTGCTCCACCAGCGCCGCGCCGGCGCTCGGTCGCCACACCCGCCGGACGCCGAGCGGTGTCTCGACGCCCGCGCCGTCCTCCAACCCCAGCGCCACGCTCGCCGCGACCGTCGCGTGGACGCACATCTCCATCTCGTGGCGCGGCACGAAGTAGCGCAGCCGCACGACGGCGTCGGCGCCACCGGAAGGCGCCAGCACGAAGCACGTCTCGTGCCCGAGCTCCGCCGCCGCGGCCTGCATCTCCGCGTCGCTCCACCCGTCGGCGCCGCGCACGACCGGGCACGGGTTCCCGCCACCCGGCCCGTCGGCGAACGCGACCCAGTGGTCGACCCGCACGTCCGCGCTCACGCCGCCCAGCCCCCTAGATCCCGCGCCCCGGCAGGAACTCGTTCGTGATCGACGTCGCCCGCGGCAGCGCCTGGACGAGCTTGTTGTCCAACATCCACTGCCCGTAGGCCTTCCACTCGTCGGCGTTCTGATAGCCCCACGGGTAGCTGGCGTCCTCGGGGAAGAACACCGGGAGCGTCGCCTTGACCTGGGCCAGCGTCGTCGCCGCGTCGAGGTCCTTGTCGGAGGCGACGAGCGCGTCGGCGCCCAGCTGCGGGTTGGCCTTCACGGCCTTCGCGCCGCGCGACACCGCCTGCAGGAAGCGCCGCACGATCGCGCCGTAGCCCTTGGTGCGCAGCTTGTCCATGTCGGCGGCGAAGATCAGCTCCTGGTAGGTCGGCACGCCGGCCTCGTCCATCTTGATGATGGTGGGGTCCTTGTGCTGGCGCTGGAGCTGGACGCCCTCGACGTTCCAGAACGCGCCGAGCGTCGCGTCGACCTTCTTGGACAACATGCTCGGGACGAGGTTGAACCCCACGTTGACCTCGTCGATCGAGCCCGGGTCCACGCCGGCCTCGGAGGCGATCGTCTTCAGGTAGGCCGACTGGTACGGGATCCCCGCCGTCCCGACCTTCGCGTCCGCGAGGTCCTTGGGCGTCTTGACCTTGCCGTGCAGCGACATGATCGACGTCAGCGGCTTCTGGATCAGCGCGCCGACCGACGCCACCCGCAGCCCCTTGTCGCGCGCGAGCAGCAGCTCGGGCTCGTAGGAGATCGCGAGGTCGGCCTGCCCGGCGGCGACCTGCTTGAGCGGCGCGGCGGGGTCGGACGGGACGCGGAGCGTCACGTCCAGGCCCGCGGCCTTGAACGCGCCGATCTTCTGCGCGGCGTAGATCGGCGCGTGGTCGGCGTTGGGCAGGTAGTCGAGGACGACGGTGATGTGGTCGACCGGCCCACGCGTGGTGGTGACGTCCTTCTTGGCGCCGCACGCGCTGAGCGCGAGGACGGTGGCCAAGGCAATGACCATGAGAACGGCGGTGCGGGGCCGGATGCGCGACGTCATGCGTCGAGGTCCTTTCGTCGGTGGGCCCACGGCGCCAGGCGGCGCTCGGCGAGGGCGAGGAGGGAGAAGCAGGCGATGGCCAGGGCGGCGAGGACGACGACCGCGGCCCAGGCGCGCGCGGTCTCCAGCTGCGGGATCGACTGCAGCAGCAGGTGCCCGAGGCCCCTCTCGGAGCCGGAGTACTCGGCGAAGACCGCGGCGATCCCGCCGACCGCGACCGCGATCTTCGCGCCGCTCAGCGCCGCGGGGAGCGCCGCGGGCGCCTCGACCCAGCGGAACGTCTGCATGGGCGAGGCGCCGAGGGTCTTCAGCAGCTTGTGCTGCTCGGGGTCGACCGCGCGCAGCCCGTCGAGCGTCGTGACGACGATCGGGAAGAAGCAGACGAGCGCGACGATCACGAGCTTGGGCAGGATCCCGTAGCCGAACCACGCGGCGAGCAGCGGGGCGATTACCACGATCGGGACCGCCTGCGTGCCGACCAGCAGCGGGTAGGTCGCGCGGCGCAGCGGCCGGAAGCGGTGGAGCGCCAGCGCGAGCGCCGCGCCGCAGACGAGCGACAGGAGCAACCCAAGGACCATCTCCTGGGTCGTGACGAGCAGGTTGTCCCACAACAGGCCGCGGTCGTGCCAGAGCGACGACGCGACCTGGTCGGGCGCGGGCAGGATGAAGTCGTCGACGCCGCCGAGGCGGGCGTACAGCTCCCAGGCGCCGAGCAGGGCGAGGACGATGAGCACGGCGAGCATCGCGGGCTACGACCGCCCCTCGCGCAGCGCCTCGAAGGCGCGCGCCCGCACCGCGACCACGGCCGGGTCGGTGGGATCGCGCGGGCGGGGGAGGTCGACCCGGAGGTCGGCGACCACCCGGCCGGGCCGCGCCGACAGGACGACGATGCGGTCGCCGAGCACCGCGGCCTCCTCGACGTCGTGCGTGACCAGCAGGACGGTGCGCGGCGTCGCGGCCAGGACCGCGGCCAGCCACGCCTGCGCCTCGCCGCGCGTGATGGCGTCCAGCGCGCCGAACGGCTCGTCGAGGCACAGCAGCGGCGCGCCGGAGAGCAGCGTGCGCGCGACCGCGACGCGCTGGCGCATGCCGCCCGACAGCTCCCACGTCCGGGCGTGCTCGAAGCCGTCGAGGCCGAGCTCGCCCAGCAGCGTGTGCGCCTGCGCGCGCGCCGCGTCGCGCTTGACGCCCGCGATCCGCAGCGGCAGCGCCGCGTTGTCACGCGCGTCGAGCCACGGGAGCAGGAGGTCGCGCTGGGGCATCAGGACGGCGCGGTCGGCCCGCACGGTCCCGGCGTCGGGCGCCTGGAGGCCGCAGACGAGCTCCAGCAGCGTCGACTTCCCGCTGCCGCTGGGTCCGACGACGGCGACGACCTCGCCGGGGGCGGCCGCGAGCGACACGTCGCTCAGGGCGACGACATCGCCGAACCGCCGCGTCACGCCGGTGAGTTGCACGTCGCCTTCAACGTCGCGAGGCTCCACCTCCGGAGCCTCGAGCCTCGTCGCCATCGCTCCCTCCGCGGGCATTACCCCACAGGTTCGAAGGGTCAGCGCCGGGAGTTCCTAGGCGCTATCTCAGCCCGCGTCCGCGAGCCCCCCTGTGTTACCGCTGGTCACAGTAGCGCAACGCGCTGAGGTCGAGGGGTGCGCTGTAGGCGGCGAATCCTCGATCTGTGTCGTCCGATGTCCGCATACGGGACACCAGACGACACGCACCGGAGCCGGATGGCAATTCGGGCCCGTAGCGGGGCCTACCGCGCCGGCGCCTTCACCGGCGGCGGCGCGGACGGCGGCACCGCCAGCGAGCCGCGGTCCGAGCGGGAGTCCGACACCGCGGTCGCCAGGCCGGCCGGGCCCGGGGCGAGGCCCGCGAGCTGCATGCGCGGGACGACGCCGTACTCGCCCTGCTTGGTCAAGGTGTAGCCCTCGCTCGTGAGCTGGCCGAGCACGTCGGGCGCGATCCGGCCGTCCTCGATCATGAGCTTGTTGGTGCCCTGGTCGTCGAAGCGCTCGGCGTCGACGGACTGCGGGAGGGTCATCCCGAAGTCCACCGTGTCGATCACCGCGAGCGTCGGGCCCATGATGATCGTCGAGCCGCCGGCCGCGCCGGCGACCAGGACCGGCTTGCCGGACTGGACCACGATGGTGGGGTTGATCGACGAGCGCGGGCGCTTGCCCGGCGCCGGCGCGTTGGCCGTGCCCGGGCTGCTGAAGTCGGTCAGCTCGTTGTTGAGCAGGAACCCGGTGCCGGGCGCGACGACGGTGCTGCCGAACTCCTGCTCGATCGTGCACGTGACCGCGACGGCGCCGCCCTTGGCGTCGACGACGCTGACGTGGGTCGTGGAGCCGCGCGGATTGACGTCCTCGCCGGCGCCGAGCGCGGTCGGGCCGGCCGGGAAGACGCCGGGTGGGAAGGACCCCGCCTTGCTCAGGTTGATCTCGCTCCGCCGCGCGGCGGCGTAGTCCTTGGACAGCAGCTGGGCGGTCGGCTGACGCTGGTAGGCCGGGTCGGCGGTGTAGGCGCCGCGGTCGGCCCAGGCGATCTTCTGCGCCTCGGCGATCGCCGTGATCGCCTGCGCGCTGCCCTCGCCCATGCCGTGCAGGTCATAGCCCTCCAGGATGTTCAACATCTCGAGCATCGTCGTCCCGCCCGAGCTCGACGGCGGGATCGCGTACACGTCGCGCCCGCGGTAGGTGCCGTGCAGCGGGATGCGCCACACCGGCTTGTAGGCCTTGAAGTCCTTGACGGTGAGCAACCCGGGGTCCTTGGTGTCCGGGCGCGGGGCGCGCATGTCGCGGACGATCAGCCGCGCGATCGGCCCACCGTAGAACGCGCCGATGCCGTGGCGCATGATGGTGCGCAGCGTGCGCGCCAGGTCGGTGTTGACCAGCAGGTCGCCGGGCGCGTAGGGCTGGCCGTTCTTGAGGTAGATGCCGGCCGCCGCGCGGAACAGGGCGATGTCCTTCTGGCGCCGCGCCGTCGCGCCCGACAGCGACGTCGTGACGTGCACGCCCTCGCGCGCGAGCTTCTCGGCCGGCGCCAGCGCCTCGGGCAGCGAGAGCGTGCCGAAGCGCTCCAGCGCCGCGTTCATCCCGGCCAGCGTCCCGGGCACGCCGACGGTCAGGTGGCCGGTGAACGTCTTGTGCAGCCCGGGCGGCAGGAGCGAGTCGGCCTTGAACGCCGCCGGCGCCGTCTCGCGGAAGTCCAGCGCGCGCGTCTTGCCGTCGGGCGACCGGTACATCATGTACCCGCCGCCGCCGATCCCGCAGGACTGCGGCCGCGCGGCGTTCAGCGCGAAGACCGTCGTCACCGCCGCGTCGATGGCGTTGCCGCCCTTGGCGAGCACCGCGCGGCCGGCTCGCGCCGCGGCCGGCGACTCGGTCGCCACCACGCCCGCGGTCGAGGTCACGCCGTCGTGGTAGCGCGACCCCTGCACCGCACCCGCCACGGAGGGCGCGAGCGACGCGGCGCAGCAGGCGACGGCGACGAGGAGGACGGCGAGCGGCGAACGCGACATGTCGCACCCCTACCCATGCGCGCCCACACCGCAACCGAGAGCGTCCGCGACGGTCGCGCGCTAGTGGCGCATCGGGCGCGTGAGCGCCTTGACGAAGTCCTCGAGCTGCTGGGTGGTCCAGCACTCGTAGGCCTCGCAGTGCTGCTCGTAGGCGCTGATGACGCTGTCGCCGTAGTTCCAGTACAACCGCGGCTCGGGGTTGAGCCAGAAGGTGCGGCCGGCCTTGGCGGAGATCTGAGCGAAGATGTCGGCGCGCGGGTCGCGGCCGTTGGTGCGCGCGTCGCCGAGGACGATGACCGTCGCGCGCGGGTGCAGGTCGTCCTCGACCAGCTCGCGGAACTCGGTCCAGACCCGGCCATAGTCGGTGTAGCCGGAGATGTCGGCGACGCCGGAGTCGCGTCCGATCGCCTCGGACACGGCCTTGAAGTCGCGCTCCTTGGCGAAGATCTCGGTGACCTCGGAGATCCGCTCGATGAACACGAACGAGCGCATCTTGCGGAACGAGTCGTGCAGCGCGTGCAGCACCGACAGGAAGAACACCGACGCGCTGGTGACCGACGTCGACACGTCGCAGAGCACGTAGATCTCGGGTCGCCGCGGGCGGATCGGCTTCTCCTTGATGACCGCCGGGACACCGCCGAACTCCAGCGACGCGCGCATCGTCTTGCGCATGTCGACCGCGGCGTGGCGCTTCTGCCCGCGCTGCTCGTTGCCCTGCGTCTTGAGCCGGCGCTTGAGCTGGGCGACGACGCGATGCACCGCGGCGAGGTCCTGGAGCGGGCCGGACGGCAGCGCGCGGTCCAGCTCGTTGAGCGGGCGCGCGGGCGACAGCTGCTCGGTGCGCTCGATCTGCGTGCGCTCCAGCTCCTTGCGCAGCATCTGCTCGAAGCGCCGGATCTCGTCGCGCGGCAGGCCGTCGCGGCGCGGGTCCTCCTCGGGCAGCTCGGGCTGCGGGTCGGTCCGCAGCGCCAGCGAGCGCCGGATGCGCTGGACGTCGACGCCGATGACGCCGGAGCCCTCGCCCTGGCGCCCGAACGCGGCGATCGCCAGGCGCGCGAGGTCGCGCATGAGCGCCTCGTTGCCGTCCCGGACCGCCTGGGCGACCTGGCGGCGCAGCTCCTCCATGTCCAGCGCACCGGCGTCGTCGGGCGAGATCCCACCCGCCTCGCGCACGCCCTCCTCGATCGCGGCCAGCTCGGCCGCGCGGAAGAAGAAGCGGTCGAAGACGAGCTCGAAGACGCGCCGGTCGTCCTGGGACTTGGCCAGCGTCGCGGCGAGCGCCTCGCGGAAGTCGACCTGCGCGGTCCAGGGGACGTGCTGGAGCGCGACGAACGCGTCCAGCAGCTCAGACGTCCCGATCGCGACGCCCTCGCCGCGCAGCTCCTCGCCGAACTCGAGCAGGCGCCCGGCCATGCCAGGGCGCTCGAGCTGCGCCGAGCCGTGGACTCCCGCGCGGCGCGCGTTCCTATGGGGCTGCGGGGGCACTGAGCTTGACCCCGACCCGCTCGGCGACGACGTCGAGGTCGGTCCGGTGCTTGACGATCACCGACAGCGTGTCGTTGAACACGTCCTTGTCGATGTCCTGCGCGCCGAGCAGCAGCAGGGCGCGGGCCCAGTCGATCGACTCGGCGATCGACGGCGGCTTCTTGAGGTCGAGGTCGCGGACCAGCGCGACGACCTCCACGAGCTTGCGGCCGACGGCGTCGGGCAGCTCGGGCGTGTGGAGCTTGACGATCTCCAGCTCGTGCTCGAGGTCGGGGTAGTCGAGCCACAGGTAGAGGCAGCGGCGCTTCAGGGCCTCGGTCAGCTCGCGCGTGTTGTTGGAGGTCAACAGCACGACCGGGTGCGACTTGGAGGCCACGGTCCCGAGCTCCGGGATCGAGATCTGGAAGTCGGAGAGGACCTCGAGGAGCATCGCCTCGAACTCCTGGTCGGTCTTGTCGATCTCGTCGATCAGCAGCACGACGGGGTCGGGCGAGGCGATCGCGGTCATCAGCGGGCGCTGGAGCAGGAACTCCTCGCCGAAGATGTCGTCCTGGACGTCGTCCCAGCCCGTGCCCTGGCGCTCGGCCTGGATGCGCAGCAGCTGCTTGCGGTAGTTCCACTCGTACAGCGCCTTGGCCTCGTCGAGGCCCTCGTAGCACTGCAGGCGGATCAGCTCGCGGCCGAGGTACTTGGCGAGCGCCTTGGCCAGCTCGGTCTTGCCGACGCCCGCGGGACCCTCGACGAGGATCGGCTTGCCGAGCTTGGCGGCGAGGTAGCTGACCAGCGCGGTGGACTCGCCGGGCAGGTAGCCCGTGGCCCGCAGGCCCTCGTTGACGTCGCTGACGGAGTTCGGCTCGACCGGCATGGGCGCCGAAGTCTACGAGCCTGGTTAGGGTGACGGCCCGTGCTCCTCCTGGGCGCCCTCTCCGCTCCACCGATCTACGCGCTGATGGCCTTTGGCTTCGTGCTCGCGGTGATGGGCCACATCTTCCGCGACCAGCGCATCGTCGGGATCGGCATCGCGATCCTGTTCCTCGCGACGGCGCTGCTGATCCTGGGCGCCTATCAGAGCTACCAGGACCAGGGCCCGCTCGACTTCTAGCTCCCGTCGGGGTCCGTTGCTACCGTGGAGCGGTGGCCGGTCGCGCAGTGCGCCGGCCCCGGACGAGAGGGTGCGCCGTACCCGGGACGACGACGGCGCGCGACCCATGGAGGTCCCTCGTCATGTCCCTCGCCGAGCTGTTGCAGATCGCCGGTGCCCTCGCCGTGCTGGTCCCGTTCGTGTGGTCGCAGGTCGGCACGCTGCCGACCGCGGCACCTGCCTATCTGTGGTTGAACCTCGGCGGCAGCGCGCTGCTCGCGGCGCTCGCGCTGCACGACGAGCAGTGGGGCTTCCTGCTGCTGGAGGGCAGCTGGGCGCTGGTCGCGGCCCGGGGGATCGTCCTGCCGAGATAGTTGTCGTGCTATAACGATTGTATGGCTATAACTGACCTCGACCGCCGCGGGCGGCTGCGCGTCCTGGCGATCTGCTGCATGAGCCTGCTGATCGTCGGGCTCGACGTGACGATCGTCAACGTCGCGCTCCCCTCCATCCGGACCGACTTCAACGCCTCGGTCTCCGAGCTGCAATGGACGATCGACGCGTACACCCTGGTGCTCGCGTCGTTGTTGATGGTCTCGGGATCGACCGCGGACCGGCTGGGGCGCGTGCGCGTGTTCCAGACCGGGCTCGTGCTCTTCACGCTCGGATCGCTGGCGTGCTCGCTGGCGCCGAGCATCGGGGCGCTGATCGCCTTCCGCGCGGTGCAGGCCGTCGGCGGATCGATGCTCAACCCGGTGGCCATGTCGATCATCCGCAACACCTTCGAGGACCCGCGCGAGCGGGCACAGGCGATCGGCATCTGGGGCGGCGTCGTCGGGATCTCGCTGGCGCTCGGCCCGGTGATCGGCGGCGCGCTCGTCGAGATCAGCTGGCGTGCGATCTTCCTGGTGAACCTCCCGGTCGGCCTGCTGGCGATCGCGCTGGCCGCGCGCTACGTCCCGGAGTCGCGGGCCGTCAAGGCGCGGCGCGTCGACCCGGTCGGCCAGGTCCTCGTCGTCGTGATGCTCGCCTCGCTGGTCTACGCGATCATCGAAGGCCCCGGCGCGGGGTGGACGTCGACGCGGATCGTCGCGCTCTTCGCGCTCTCCGCGGCGGCGCTGAGCGGGCTGCTGTTCTACGAGCCGCGCCGGCGCGAGCCGCTGATCGAGCTGCGCTTCTTCCGCAGCGCGCCGTTCTCGGGCGCCACCCTGATCGCCGTCTGCGCGTTCGCCGCGATGGCGGGCTTCCTGTTCCTGAACACCCTGTACCTGCAGGAGGTCCGTGGCTTCAGCGCGCTGCACGCCGGCCTGCTGACGCTGCCGATGGCCGGGATGGCGATGGTGTTCGGGCCGGTGTCCGGGCGCGTGGTCGCGACGTTCGGGCCGCGCGTGCCGCTGCTGATCGGCGGCGCCGGGATCGGGCTGGGCAGCCTGATGCTGACCGAGCTGACGGCGACGACGGCGGTCGGCTGGCTGATCGCCGCCTACGCGGTGTTCGGGATCGGCTTCGGCGTCGTCAACCCGCCGATCACGAACACCGCCGTCTCGGGGATGCCGGCCGATCAGGCCGGCGTCGCGGCGGCGATCGCATCGACCTCGCGGATGATCGGCCAGTCGCTGGGCGTGGCGATCGTGGGCGCGGTGACGACCGCGGCTGCCGCGGGCGCCTCGCTGCACCTGGGCTTCGCGGAGGCGAGCCACGCGGGGTGGTGGATCGTCGCCGGGTGCGGCGCCGCCGTGTTCACGCTCGGTCTCGCGACGACGTCGGCGTGGGCCCTCGGGACCGCCGACCAGACGGCGCGCCGCCTGGCGGAGGTGGTGTCGTGAGCGGCGACGACGGGTACCGGCGGCGCGGCCGTGGCAAGGAGGACGCCGCCGAGCGCGTGTGGCGATCGATGGGCGACCTCGTCCTGGACAACGACCGCCTGCGCGCCGTCAGCGACGCGCTCGGGCTCAGCTTCGCGCGCCTCAAGGCGCTGCGGCGGCTGGCGTGGCGGCCGATGACCGGCCGCGAGCTCGCTGCCGAGCTCGGCACCGACCCGCCGCACATCACCGTGATCGTCGACGAGCTCGAGAAGAAGGGGCTCGTCGAGCGCACGCCGCATCCCACCGACCGGCGCGCGAAGATCCTGAAGGTCACGCCCGCCGGCCGGCGCGCGGCGGCGAAGGCCGAGCGCATGCTGGGCGCGCCGCCGGCGGCCGTGCGCGCGCTGCCGCCGGAGGATCTCGCGGCCTTGGACCGGATCGTCGCGGCGCTGCTCGCCGCGCAGGACGAGGGCTAGAAGAAGCGGCGCTTGCGGCGCGTGGTGGTCGGCGCGTCGGCGGCGTCGGCCTCGTCGGCGGCGACCGGGGTCCGGCCCGTCGTCGTCGGGGCCTCGTCCGCGGGCACGGTGCGACGGCCGACGGTGGTGGGCGCCTCGGCGGCCGTGGTCGCGCCGACCGGCTCGCGCTCGCGGTCGGCCACCGTCGTGCGCGGCTCCGCGGCGGCGACGGGCGCGTCCGTCCGGGCCGACGGGCGGCCGAAGCGGCGATCCGCGTCGGCCTCGCGCTCCTCGTCGGCGACCGCGGCGCCGGCCGGCGTGACGACCTCGCGACGGCGCGTCGTGCGCGGCATCAGGGCGTTGAGGAGCATCAGCCCGCCGGCGATCGCGAAGGCGAGCTTCGTCCAGTTGTTGGCGGCGGCGAGGCCGAGGACGTCCTGGCCGTCGATCACCGCGATGACCGCGCACGCGGCGAGCGCGAGGCCGACGATCAACGACATCATCTTCGCCAGGTGGTGCTGCGCGGCGCCGAACAGCAGCAGCGCGCCCGCGGTGATCGCGAAGAAGGCCGTCCAGCCGTTGACCTCGAGCCCGAGGAAGTTGGTGCCCTGCACCTCGCCGTCGGGGAACGACGACGAGAACGAGGGGAAGTCGTTGTTCTTCAGCAGGCTGGCCAGGCCGAAGGCCACGAGGATCGAGCCCGCGATGAGCGCCGGGCCCTTGGCCAGCGACGCGCCGTGCTCGACGACCACCTCCCGATCGCCGTCAACCGCGTCATCCATCCGTCGCCGTCGTCCGAACATGCCCTGGGGGTTCCCGGGGCGGGAGAACGCTATTCCTGCTCGTCGAAGCTGAGCTGCGTGCCGCCGTCGATGTCGGGCCGCGCGGGTTGGCGCGTCGTCGGCGGCGCGGCCGGCGCGGTCACGGTCTCGTCCTCGCCACGCCGGCGCGCCTCGCGCTCGCGGCGGCGCCGTTCGCGGTCCGCGGCCGAGTCGGGCGCGGTCGGCGCGACCACGGTCGGCGCGGGCGCCGGGCGTGGCGCTACCGCGGTCGGACCCTCGCCGGGCAGCGGCGGCTCGGCGACGTTCGCGAGGCGCAGCCGCGTCCCCGAGTAGATCAGGAACGCGGCGGCCAGCAGCCCGAAGAAGATGCCCCAGGACAGGTCGTAGCTGTAGGCCAAGTTCTTCGACGTCCCGCCCGACGGCTGGTCGATGAAGCGGTAGAACACCAGGAACGCGACCCACGCCCCGGCGGCCGTGCAGACGATGCCGTCGCCGAAGGGCAGGTGGAACGCGCGCCCCTCGCCGCGGAAGAACATCAGCACCAACACGGCGACCGCGACGAGGAAGATCGACGCCTCCACGAACGACGGCACGAGGATCGCCAACTTGGACTCGTGGACGTTGGCCAACCCGTTCTTGGTGATGGCGTTGGTGGTCTTCGAGTACCACGGCAGCAGCATCGACGCGAGGACCAGCAGCGCGGCCAGCCCCACGCGGCGCTGCTCGGACGCCAGGTTGGCGAACGACCTGCGCAGGCGGGTGATCACGAGAGGTTCGCCCCTGCCATCAGGGCCGATTGTAGGCGCGCGACGCGACCCATTCAGGTGATGGGGATGTCCTGGAGGTCAGGCCCGGCGCCGCGCGGCCGCGCCGGCGCGCCCTCGGCGCCCAGCCGCTGCACCACGAGGTCCAGCAGCGCGCGCAGCAGCAACAGCAGCTGGCGGGCGATCTCGCGCACCTGCTCCCACAGCTCGTCCGGGACCAGGTCGCGCAGCGCGTGCAGGACGCCGACGAGCGCCTGGATCTCCGCGGCGGTCTCCGAGCGCGCGTCCTCCGACGTCGCCGCCCAGCCCTGCGGCGGGAGGGTGCCGGCGATCCGCTCGGCCGCCTCCTGCGTGGCGCGCAGCCGCTCGCGCAGCTCGTCGAGGGCGTCGGGATCAGACATCGGCGGTCGCCGGGGCGAAGGTCACGATCAGCGCGCCGTCCTCGAACGTCGCGCCGGCGGGGGCGAGGTCGTCGAGGGCGGGCGGAAGCAGCATGGTGCGCTTGTGCCCGTCCACGCGCACGATCAACTCGCTGCCCAGCCGCTTGAGCGAGATGTCGCCGCGCTGGGCGAAGGGCAGCTCGAGCCGCAGCGTCGCGCCGTCGGCGCGCAGCTCCAGCCGCTCGGAGACCGACTCGTGGTGCAGCGCGTGCGCCGGCGCCACGCCGTCGCCGCCGAAGAGCGCGTCGCCGAGCCGGTCGAGCATCGGGCCGCCGACGACCTCCTCCTCGAAGTACGGCGCCTGGAGCACCGGCACGGGCGCGAACGCGTCGCGCACCGCGGCGAGCTGGGCCTGCTGGCGGTCGCGCCAGGCGCCGAAGTAGTCGCCGACCTCGGCGCCGAAGACGCGGTTGACGACCACGGCGTCGGTCAGGTACCCGTACAGGTTGAGGTAGGTGAACGTCCGGCGCGCCTCGTCGACCACCATCCGGTCAGGGGTCATCACCAGCCGGACCGAGACGTGCTCGTTGTCGCGCAGGATCTCGTTCATCGCGATGAGGTTGCGGACCAGGCGCTGCACGTCGTCGAAGACCTCGTTGCCCGGCAGCGACACGTCGAGCACGGCGCGCGCGAACGGTCGCGCGGCGTCGAGGATCCGGCCCTGCTGCGGGAAGACCTTGTCCAGCCACCAGCGCGCGACGTCGGGGAACGACAGCAGCCGCAGCGTCTCGCCGGTCGGCGCGCAGTCGACGATCACCGCGTCGTACGCGCCGGACTCGTGGTGGCCCTTGATCGCCAGCAGGCTGAACAGCTCGTCCATGCCGGGCGGGACCGTCAGCTCCTCGGCGCTGATCCGGTCGACGCCGCGCGCGATCAGCAGCTCGCCGAGCCAGTCCTGGACGCCGGCCCAGTTGCGCTCCATCTCGTCCTGCGCGCTGACCTCCTGGCCCCACAGCAGGTCGCCCGCCGCGACCGGCTCCGGGCCCAGCTTCGTCTCCAGCGAGTCCGAGAGGCTGTGCGCCGGATCGGTGCTCAGGACCACGGTGCGCAGGCCGGCGGCCGCGCAGCGGCGCGCGGTGGCCGCGGCGACGGACGTCTTGCCGACGCCGCCCTTGCCCGTGTAGAGGATCGTGCGCGGGGCTCCCAAGGAGCCGAAAGCCTAGACGCCGCGATGCTTCTTCGCCGCCGCGCGCACGTGGACCGTGGCCTGGGCCGCGTTGCCGTTGCCCGCGAGGTCGGTCGCGGCGACGCGCAGCAGCAGCGGCCCGGCCCGCGACGGCTTGATCGACACGTAGTGCTTGCCGTAGGCCAGGCGCGCCGTGCGGCTGAGCACGACCTGGCCGGCGCGAGTCGCGGTGATGGTCACGGTCGCGATCTTCGAGAGCGTGAACGGCACGTGGGCGTCGACCTTCGCGCGCAGCGCCTTCGCGGGCGCCGTGATCTCCAGCTTGGGCTTGGTCGTGAGGTCGGCGGTGAAGCGCCGCGCGGTGTCGCAGTAGAGCTTGGGGTCGGCGGTCGCGGCCGGCGCCGGCGTCGTGGCGCCGGCCGGCGGCGCCTGCACCTGCGCGGCCTGCGCGCCCGATCCGCCGAGGCGGTCGCAGAGCCCGCGCAGGAAGTCACGCAGGACCTTGTGGTAGCCGAGGTCGGACTCCGCCCCCGGCTTCGAGTACAGCGACCACGCGCCGGTGTCGAAGCCCGGGAGCTCGGCGCGCAGCGCCTTCTCGCCGGCGGCGAAGAGCGCGCGGCCCTCGGCGTCGTTGGCGAGCGCCGCGAAGTCGTGCAGGCCGTTGAGCGACTGCGTGAAGCCGTTGACGATCCGCAGCCGCGGCGCGTAGGAGTACTGGAGGTAGTGCGAGCCGTTGCTCGTCCTGCGCAGCACGCCGGTGGGCGGCGGCGTCTTGAAGATCCCCAGCGCGGTGCGGGCGGCGTCGAAGTACCGGTTGTCGCGCAGCCGCACGGCGCCGCGCGACAGCGCCGACAGCGCGGTGCCCTGCGCCAGGCCGCTGACCCACGGGGGCCGGCCGCCGTCGAAGGTGAACAGGTACTCGAAGGCGATCCCGCCGGCGCGCTGGGTCGCCAGGCCGAGCGCCTCGTCGAGCAGGCGGCGCAGGTCGTCGTCGCGCGTCTTGACCATCCACAGGGCGTTGGCCTTGCCGAACGTCCCGAGCCACTGGATCTGCCAGCCCTGGCCGGGGTAGAACTGCCACACGATCTGCGAGCCGGCGAAGGTCGTGCGCTGACCGGCGCGGGGGAGGGGCGACGGGTGGGCGGGCCAATATTCGCGGTTGCGCTGGAGCGTCAGGAACTCCGCCTTGAGCCGCGTCGGGATGAAGAGGTGGCCGGAGGCGGCGGCGTCGACGTTGCGGATCACCGCGCGCAGTTGGACGCGCCGGAAGCCGGAGAGCCGCCTGAGGGTCTCGCGCGCGTCGTCGTAGGCGGTCCGGTAGCCGTCGGCGGTGGGCGCGTCGAGCTGGCCGGCGTCCTGCAGCCGGGTCAGCTCCGCCTTGACGCTCGGGCCCTTCGCCTGGGCCGAGGAGGCGCAGGTCAAGGTCAACAGGAGCACAACGGCAACCAGCGCGCGACGCAGTGCGCCAGATGCCGAGCATCGCCCGCGTCGCGGGAGTTCAACCGGGGTCGTCACTGCGTGGGCAGATGCCGAGCATCGCCCGCGTCGCGGGAGTTCAACCGGGGTCGTCACTGCGTGCGCGATGCTAGCTTTGCCCCTCTCCGGCGCCGCAACGCTCCGCCCAGCCCGCGCCGGACCACGCCATGCCTCGCATCACCTCTCGTCTCGCCGTCCTCGCGCTCCTCGTCGCGCTCGCCCTGGCCGCCGTCGCCTGCGGCAGCGGCTCGAGCGACGACCAATCCTCCGGCGGCGATGCCGACGCCACCACGCTGCTGCGTGACACCTTCGGCGCCGACCACCCGATCCGCAGCGGCCGCGTCGACGCCGACCTCGACGTCGCGGGCATCTCCCAGCTCGGCAACCAGCCGCTGGACCTGCACCTCAACGGCCCGTTCCAGTCCAACGGCGGCAGCACGCTGCCGGACTTCGCGCTCGGCGTCGACTTCCAGGGCAGCGAGAAGCCGGTCACGGTCGGCGCGGTCTTCGCCCAGGGCGGCGGCTACCTGACGATCGAGGGCCAGGCCTTCGACCTCGGCGACGACCTCTACAAGGCGTTCAAGACGGGCTACGAGAAGGCCAAGGCCGACGCCAAGGGCAAGGGCTCCGACCAGCCGACGCTGTCGGCGCTGGGCATCTCGCCGCTGCGCTGGCTGACCGACCCCAAGAACCAGGGGACCGAGGACATCGCCGGCACGCAGACCGTGCACATCGCCTCGGGCGTCGACGTCCCCAAGCTGCTCGAGGACGTCAGCACGCTGCTGGGCAAGGCCAAGGGCGTGGCGTCGTCGGCCGGCTCGGCCGGCGCCGCCGTCCCGACGCAGTTGAGCGCCGCGCAGCGCGACAAGATCGCCAAGTCCATCAAGTCGGCCAAGGTCGACGTCTGGACCGGCGCCAAGGACCACACGCTGCGCAAGGTCGCGGTCAACGTGCAGCTGACCAGCGGGCACGTGATCTTCGACGTCACGCTCGCCCAGCTCAACCAGCAGCAGACGATCAAGAAGCCGGCCGGCGCGCGGCCGCTGAGCGAGCTGCGCAGCGTCCTGCAGCAGATCGGGCTGCTCGGCAGCGGGAGCGCGTCGTCGACGACTCCGGGCACGACGGCCACGCCGCCGAGCACGACCGCCACGACGCCGCAGGCCAACAGCACCCAGAGCGACTACGCCTCCTGCATCGACGCGGCGGGGGACGACCTCGCCAAGGTGCAGGAGTGCGCCAAGTACATCAAGTAGCTCGCGGTGCGGGCGGCCTTCGGGCCGCCTAAGGCTCTAGGCTCCGGCCGGATGCAGCTGCGCTCCTTCCTCTTCAGCGGCGAGGGCTGGCCGTACTTCCTGGTCCCGCTGATCCCGCTGGCGATCGTCCTCGACATCCTCGGGGCGTCGCCGATCGCGATCTTCTTCGTCTCGGCCGGCGGCGTGATCCCGACCGCGGCGCTGATGGGCCGCGCGACCGAGGAGCTCGCGCACCGCTCCGGGCCCGGCATCGGCGGGCTGCTGAACGTCACCTTCGGCAACGCGCCGGAGATCATCATCGCCCTGTTCGCGCTGAACAAGGGGCTGCACGAGGTCGTCAAGGCGTCGCTGATCGGCTCGATGCTCGGCAACATCCTGCTCGTCCTCGGCGCGTCGATGTTCGTCGGCGGCCTCGGCCGCGACCGCCAGCGCTTCGACCGCACCGCCGCCAGCTCGCAGTCGGCGATGCTCCTGCTCGCGGCCGTCGCGCTCGTCATGCCGGCGATCTTCGAGCTGGTCGCCGGCAACGGGCTGCCGCTGCCCGGCGACGAGATCCGCGACTACCCGTCCGACGTCGAGCACCTCTCGCTCGCGGTCGCGATCGTGCTGATGCTGACCTACGCGGCCGGCCTGGTCTTCTCGCTCAAGACCCACCGCGACCTCTTCAACCCCGACCACGGCGGCGACGAGCCCGGGACCAACGACGAGGGCGGCGAGCCGTGGACGATCCGCAAGTCCATCATCATGCTCGCGATCGCCGGCGTGGCGGTCGGCGTGATGTCCGAGATCCTGGTCGGCTCGATCTCCGAGGCGGCCGAGGGCATCGGCCTCAGCGAGTTCTTCATCGGCGCGATCGTCGTCGCGATCGTCGGCAACGCGGCCGAGCACTGGGTCGCGGTGCTCGTCGCGCGCAAGGACAAGATGGACCTCGCGGTCAACATCGCGATCGGCTCCAGCGCGCAGATCGCGCTCTTCGCGGCGCCGGTCCTGGTCCTCTGCTCGTTCTTCATCGGGCCGCACCCGATGGCGCTGGTCTTCAACGGCTTCGAGGTCGGCGCCCTGGTGCTGGCGGTGATGATCGCCAACCACGTCACCAACGAGGGCGAGTCGACGTGGTTCGAGGGCCTGCAGCTGCTGGCGGTCTACGTCGTCCTCGGGCTGACGTTCCTGTTCGCCGGCACCTAGCGTGGCTCAAGCCGCCGCGGGCGGTGACCGACCACAGGGACAATGGACAGCGTCAGCGCCGCAACCGCCGCCTCGACGACGAGCTCGTCGACGTCCTCGTCGTCGAAGGCCACGAGCAAGACCGATGACGGCAAGAGCTTCGCCACGCTGTTCGCCGCGGCCAAGCAGGACCTGAAGAAGGGCGAGACGCTCTCGAAGGTCGACGGCCACGAGTTCGGCCGGATCAAGGGCGGCACGCGCGACGACATGTGCGTCAACCTGTCGGGCAACGCGCGCTCCGGCCAGGCCTTCGACCTGATCTGGCGCGACGGCCGGCAGTTCCACGTCTACGGCGGCAAGGGCGCCGACCACAAGGTGGTCGAGGTCGGGCACAAGGCCGCGGACACGACGTCGTCGTCGACCGACTCCTCGGCGGCGACGGGCACGAGGGGCACCGGCACGACCGGCGCGGACACGACCAGCGCCTCGGGCGGGACGTCGGCCACGACGACCGACGCCACCTCCGGCACCGGCACGACCGGTACCGACGCCACGCCGACGACCGACACGTCAGCGTCGGCGAAGACCTCCTCCTAAGCGGCTTAGAGGTCGTCCTCGTCGGGGTCCTGGACCTCGAAGCCGTCCAGGTCGTCCGGGTCGTCGACCTCGTCCGGCTCGGCCAGGTCGCCCGTGGCCACCGCGGAGTGCCGCGCCTGGAAGCGCTCGATCAGGTCGTCGCGCTGGTGCTCGTCGACCGGCGCCTCGTCGGAGATCAGGACCCAGTCGGCGCCCTCGGCCTCCTCGAGATCGAAGATCTCGTTGTCGAGGTCGGGCGAGTCGTCGACGACCACCAGGACCTCGGTCTGGGGGTTGAAGTACGTCCCGGGACGGTTCACGAGATCGTCGAGCTCGAAGCGCCGCATGGCCATGGCAACAGGTTCTATAGGAAGTGGCGGATCAGCGGCAAGCCGGGTGCCCGATGAGGTCAGCTCGCGGAGCTGGAGCGCCGGAATTGCCTCCGGCCGCGATCAGGGTTCCCCTTGCAGCTCGCGAAGCGATTTCGCGACTTCCTCCTCGACGTCCAGCGGCGGCTTGCCGGCCCGCGCGCGCCGCGCGTTGCGGGCGACGACGAGGTCGCGGACCTCGGCGACGAGCCCCGGATCGTGGGCGACGGCCCGTGCCTCCAGCAGCCTGGCCAGCTCGGCCTCGACGTCGATCGGCTCCTGGCCGCGCCCGGCCCGGCGGACGTTGCGGGCCTCGAGCATCTGGCGGATCTCGTCCTCGCGCTCGGCGGCCAGGACCGCGGCGGTCGGCGCGGGGCGGCGCAGATGGGCGTCCTCGTTCAGCGACAGGCCGCCGCGGCCGATCTGGCCGTAGGGGTTGCGCGCGGCCAGGCCGGCCCAGATCGCGGCCACCACGGCCCCGATCAGGACCACCACCAGCACGATGACGAAGGCGTCCTGCATGCGCCCCGATTGTGACGTGCGTCCGCAACCGCTTGACGCAGCGGGGTCCTCCGCTACGCTTCCCGGATAGTCATTGACTGACCAGTCAATCGCCCCGACGGCGCGCCCGGTCCCCATCGTGCGCGCTCACCTGTCTTCAAGGAGAACTTCAAGTGGTCGACTTCACGCTGACCGACGAGCAGAAGGCCCTTCGCGAGCTGGCCCACGACTTCGCCGTGGGCGAGATCCGTCCGGTCGCTTGGGAGCACGACAAGGACGGCAGCTGGCCGGCCGAGGTGTTCGCCAAGGCCCACGAGGTCGGGCTCATGAACACGCACGTCCCGGAGGAGTACGGCGGGCCGGGCCTGTCCTACCTCGACGGTTGTCTCATCGAGGAGGAGCTGTCGTGGGGCTGCTCCGGCATCACCACGTCCCTCGGCGCCAACGGCCTGGCCGCCGCGCCGGTCATCCTCGCCGGCTCCGAGGAGATCAAGAAGAAGTACCTGGGCATGCTCACCGAGGAGCTCAAGTACGCCTCCTTCTGCCTGACCGAGCCGGGCGCCGGCTCCGACGTGTCGTCGATGCGCACGCGCGCCGTGAAGAAGGGCGACAAGTACGTCATCAACGGCCAGAAGTGCTTCATCACCAACGGCACCTACGCCGACTGGTACACGGTCTACGCCAAGACGGACCCGGACGCCGGGCACCGCGGCATCTCGGCCTTCGTCGTGCCCCGTGACGAGACGGTGGTCATCGACAAGAAGGAAGACAAGATGGGCCAGCGGGCGTCGAACACGGCGACCGTGACGTTCAACGACACCGAGATCCCCGCCGACCACATCCTCGGCGAGGAGAACAAGGGCTTCAAGGTCGCGATGATGACCCTGGACCGCACGCGTCCGGGCGTCGCCGCGATGGCGACGGGCATCGCCCGCGCCGCCATGGAGTTCGCGGTCGAGTACTCCAAGGAGCGCGTGCAGTTCGGCGTGCCGATCGCGATGCACCAGGCGATCCAGTTCATGATCGCCGACATGGCGACCAAGGTCCACATGTCGCGCCTGGCGACGTGGAACTCGGCCGTCCTGCTCGACAACGGCCTGCGCAACACGCTCGAGAGCTCGCACGCCAAGCGCTTCGCCGCCGACTCCGCGATGGAAGTCGCCACCGACGCCGTGCAGGTCTACGGCGGCTACGGCTTCATCAAGGAGTACCCGGTCGAGAAGCTGATGCGCGACGCCAAGATCATGCAGCTGTACGAAGGCACGTCGCAGATCCAGCGCCTCGTCATCGCGCGCGAGACGCTGCTGCCGCGCCGCATCGAGGAGCCCACGGCCGCCACGGCCTAGGACTCCGAGCTCTCGCGGCGTCCCCGCCGCCTGTGTCGTAGGTCGACGGAGGGCTGTCCATGCGGGCAGCCCTTCGTCGTTGCGGCCGTCGCGGGCCTGCGCCGCCTCCGACCGTGGCAAGCTGGGGGCATGTCCAGCCGTCGCACCGAGGAGGCCGTGGCCCAGGCGGTCCCGCTGCGCTCGGGCGGGGGCGCCGGCTCCGCCGACCCGCTCGCCGGGGAGCTGCGCCGCGCCGGCCTCCTCCCGTTGCTGGTCCTGCACTTCCTCGCCGACGGCCCGTCCTACGGCGGCGCGCTGATGGAGCGCATCGAGACGCTGTCGCGCGGCCTGATCGGCGTCAACCCGAACACGATGTACCCGCTGCTGCGGCGGCTGGAGGCCGACGGCCTCGTCGCCGGCGAGTGGGAGCACCCGGAGCGCCGCTCGCGGCGCTTCTACGGCCTGACGGACGCCGGCGAGGCCGAGCGCACGCGGCTGGGGGAGAGCGTCGGGCCGCGGCTGGACGCCGTCGCCGACGCGCTCGCCGACATCAAGACCACGCTCGGCGTGTAGAACATCGCGCCATGGGACGCATCCGCGCGGAGGTCGAGGTGAGCGCGCTGGCCAGCGCGGCCGAGGAGCTGTGGTACGACACCAGCCGCTGGCCGACGTTCGTCGACGGGCTCGCGCACATCGCGAAGGTCGAGGGCGACTGGCCGCGCGCCGGCCGCGTCCTGTGGGACGCGAAGGTCGACGGCCGCGGCCGCGTCGACGAGCGCGTGGTCACCCACGAGGCCCGCGTCGGCCAGACCGTGTCCGTCGAGGACGACAAGATCACCGGCACCCAGCGCATCGAGTTCCAGCCCTCCGACGACGGCTGCAAGGTCATCCTGACCCTCGACTACCGCCTCAAGCTGGACCCACCGCAGCGCCAGGTCATCGACTTCTTCGCCCGCCGCCCCCTCCGCGACTCGCTCAAGCGGACGCTCAAGCGCTTCCGCCACGAGCTGGAGGTGGCGCCGGAGTCGATCGTCGGCTAGACGCGCATCCGCGGGCGGTCGCAGCCGTGCGCGAAGCAGGCGGCGACGTTGCCCTGGGCACCGCGGTGGAAGTGCGGGTGGTCGGTGTCGGTGGTGCCGGTGGGGCGCGTGCTCAGGGCACGGCCGACCGCGGTGAAGAAGCGGCGGGTCATGGAGGTCCTTTGGGGGTTGGGGGAGAGGGGCCGTCGGGTGGCTTTCGCCGTACGTCCCGACACCGACATCGTGACACGCTTGTGACAGCATCCGCGGACGCTGTGACCCCACTCACAGCACCCCGCGCTCACACGGTTGAACGGCGCCGCCCCGATAGCCCGATCTGGCTAGTCTTCCGCGTTCCGCAGCACCCGCAACGCCGCCAACCAGAAGGGTTCCCGAGACCAATGTTCGTGTTCAAGGCCGCCGTCGTCGGCGCCGGGACGATGGGTGGGCAGATCGCGCAGACGATCGCCGCCGCCGGCATCCCCGTCGTCCTCAAGGACGTCAAGCAGGAGTTCGTCGACGCCGGCCTCACCGAGGCCCGCAACGTCACCGCCGGCCAGGTCGGCCGCCTCGTCAAGAAGGGCAAGCTGACCGAGGAGCAGGCCGCGGCCGAGGTCGATCGCATCGTCGGGCTGATCGACGGGACGACCGAGTACACCAACTTCGGCGACGTCGACTTCGTGATCGAGGCCGTCCCCGAGCGGATGGAGATCAAGCAGGCCGTCTTCGCCGAGCTCGACGCGGTCACGCCCGGTCACGCGATCCTCGCCTCGAACACCTCGTCGCTGTCGATCACCGAGATCGGCGACGCGACGCTGCGCCCCGACAAGGTCGTCGGGTTCCACTACTTCTTCCCGGCGTCGGTCATGCCGCTGATCGAGATCATCGAGGGCGAAGAGACCGCGTCGGAGACGCTGAACGCCGCGACCACGTTCGCGCAGGCCATCAAGAAGCAGCCGATCACCTGTGCCGAGGTCCCCGGCTTCGTCGTCAACCGCATCCTCAACTCGGGCATCTCCGAGATCTGGCGCGACCAGGAGGAGCAGGGGCTGTCGATCAAGAAGATCGACGAGGGCGTCGGCGCCGCGAACGTCGTCCCGATGGGGCCGTACTTCCTGATCAGCCTGCTCGGCCTCGACACCGTGCTGCACGTCGCCGAGCACCTGGCCGACGCCTACGGCGACCGCTTCTACGCGCCCGAGGGCATGCAGCGGCTGGTGGCCGAGGGCAAGTTGGGGGCCAAGACCGGCGGCGACGGCTTCTACGACACCGAGGGCAACGCCAACATCGAGGGCGACGCCGAGCCCAACATCGATGACTTGGTCGAGAAGTTGGTGCTCAAGACGTTCGTCGAGGCCGCGCTGGTCCTCGAGGAGGGCGTCGCCACCCACCGCGACATCGACTTCGGGATGATGGCCGGCGCCGGCCTCGACCCGCGCCGCGGCCTGCTGCCGCCGTTCATGAAGGCCGACATCGAGGGCCTCGACACGATCCTGGAGCGCCTGGAGGCCGCCGAGGAGACGTGGGGCGAGCGCTTCACGCCGCCGACGATCCTGCGCCGGCTCGTCGCCCAGGGCCGCCTCGGCCAGAAGACCGGTCAGGGCTTCTACGCCTACCCGCAGGTCGACGCCGAGCAGCCCGCCGGCGAGGAGGCCGTCGTCAAGCTCGAGTCGCGCGGCGAGACCGCGATCGCCTGGCTGGCCAACGGCCAGATGAACTCGATCGCGCCGCGGGTCATCGAGGACCTCGGCAAGGTGTGGGCGAAGGTCCAGGCCGACGGCGTCCGCGCGCTCGTCATCGCCTCGTCCAACCCGTTCCTGTTCAGCGCCGGCGCCGACATCAAGGCCTTCACGACGCTCGACGAGGCTGGCGGCGCCAAGCTCATCCACGAGGCCCACGCGCTCTTCCGCGAGCTGGAGACCAAGGGCGTCGCGACGATCGCCGCGGTCAACGGCCTCGCCTTCGGCGGCGGCTGCGAGCTGGCGATGGCGTGCGACGTGCGCATCGCGGCGCGGTCGGCGATCTTCGGCCAGCCGGAGATCAAGCTGGGGATCATCCCCGGCTTCGGCGGCACGCAGCGCCTCGCGCGCCTGGTGGGCGAGAACAAGGCGTTGGAGATGAACGCGATCGGCGACCCGATCGGCGCGGAGGAGGCCTACGAGTTCGGGCTGGTCAACCGCTCGGTCGTCGACCACGAGCTGCTCGACACGGCCCTGGCCTGGGCGCGCAAGTTCGGCGAGTCCGCGCCGCTGGCGCTGGCCGAGGTCAAGTCGGTCTCCGCCGCCGGCGACCTCGACGAGGGCATCGAGAAGGAGAAGGCCGCGTTCGCGCGCGTCTTCCAGAGCGAGGACGGCAAGGAGGGCATCAGCGCCTTCCTGGGCAAGCGCAAGCCGAACTGGCAGGGCAAGTAGGCGAAGGCTCGCCCTGCGGGCTCGTTTCGCAGCGGGTGCTCGCCCGGCGGCTCGCACGCCGCGGCTAGGGTGAAGTCGATGTCATCGGTCGTCGACTTCGAGCGCGTCGAGCGGCTCGCCTCCCTGATGCGGGAGGCGCAGTCGGTCGTCGCGCTCACGGGCGCGGGGATCTCGGTGCCGTCCGGGATCCCCGACTTCCGCTCGCCCGGGACCGGGCTGTGGGAGAACGTCAACCCGATCGAGGTCGCGCACATCGACGCGTGGCGCGCCGACCCGGAGCGCTTCTGGCATTTCTACGGCAACCGCTTCCAGACGCTGGAGGGCAAGGAGCCCAACGGCGCGCACCGCGCGCTCGTCGCCCTGGAGGCGCGCGGCAAGCTGGACGCGATCATCACCCAGAACATCGACCGCCTGCACCGGCGCGCCGGGTCGCGGCGGCTGATCGAGGTCCACGGCTCGATCGACACGTCGTCGTGCCTGGCGTGCGGCGCGACGTATCCGATCGGCGAGGTGCGCCGGCGGCTGGAGGACTCCGACATCTCGGTGCCCACGTGCGACTGCGGCGAGCCGCTGAAGCCCGACGTCGTCCTGTTCGGCGAGTGGCTGCCCCAGGGCGCGCTCGAGGAGGCCTACGCGCTGGCCGCCGGCGCCGACGTCCTGCTCTGCATCGGGTCCTCGCTGGAGGTCCATCCGATCGCGCAGCTGCCGAGCGTGACGCGCCAGACCGGCGGCGCGGTCGCGGTGATCACCCAGGGCGCGACGCCGTGGGACGCGCGGGCGGCGGTCAAGCTCGACGGCGACGTCGTCGCCGAGCTCGAAGCGCTCGTGGCGTTGTTGTAGCCGTCGGCCCGGTCGGCGGCTGCGGTCTACACGGCCCAGGGCGGCGGGAAGGGCGCGCCGTCGCCGACGAGCGCCATGCCGCCGGCGGCCATGCAGGCGACGGCCTCGAACGGCGCCGCGCCGCGGTTGGCGAGCGAGAAGTCGACGCCGGGCGGGACCGAGAGCGAGTCGCCGGCGCGGACGGTCATCTCGGCGCCGTCGACGGTCGCCGTCAGCTCGCCGGCCAGCAGGACGAAGACCTCGTCGCTGGTGAGCCGGTGGGTGGGCGACTGGGCGCCGGGCTGCGCGGTGATCCGCCAGGTGCTGACGGTCGCGCAGCCGCGGCTGGGCGCCGCGAGGCCGACCATGCTGAACCCGTCCTGTCCGAACCGCGGGGCAGTGTCCGCGGTGATGAGCGTCGCCATCGTGTCCTCCGTGAGAGATCGTCAGTTGAAACTGACGGTCAGTGTAGACTGACGGCTATGGAGCCGCAAGAGCCCGATCTCGTGCTCCTGGTCGCGGGGGCCTACACGGCGATCACCGAGCGCCTGGACCGCGAGCACGCCGCGCGCGCCCTCGAGGGCATGCGGCCGAGCTACGGCTTCGTCATCCGCGCCGTGCACGCCGAGCGGCCGACCGTCAACCGGCTGGCCGAGCTGCTGGGCGTCACCAAGCAGTCGGCCAGCAAGCTCGCCGACGACATGATCCGCGCCGGCTTCCTGGAGCGCGCGCCGGACCCCGACGACCGCCGGCGCGTCCGGCTGACGCTCAGCGACCGCGGCAACGCGGTCCGCCTCAGCGCGCTGCGGACGTCGGCCAAGCTCGAGACCGAGCTGGCGGAGGCGCTCGGCGTCCGCGCCGTCCCCGCGCTGCGCCGCGCGCTGCTGGCGCTCATCGACGGGGAGGGCGGCACGGAGGCCGTCGCCGCCCGGCGACCGCGGCCGCCGCGGGGCTAGGGTCTAGCGCCGCAGCGTCTCGCCCCAGGCCTGCGCGCTGAGGCGGCCCTCGGTCGGCGTCGAGAGCAGGCCGTTGATGATGATGTCGAGCCCGAGCGCGAAGCGCTCGTGGCCGTCGCCGCGGGTCATGAGCGCGCCGACGGAGGCCATCGTGGGGTAGGCGTCGGCCGGGACGGCGCTGAAGCGCTGCATCACGCGCGCGATCTCGGACTGCTCGAAGTCGGGGTCGTCGAACAGCGTGGAGTGCAGGCTCTGCTCATAGGCGATCGCGGTCGCGTACATGGACAACAGGTCGGCGGCGTAGGCGATCGCCTGGTCCGAGGCGCCGCCGGCGCGCAGGAGCGACATCATGGACTCGGTCACGCGCAGCGCGTTGTCGCCCGTCGGGATCGTCGCCATGCCGAGGATCGCGATGCCCGGGTACTCCTCGGACATCATCTGCGTCATCCGCGTCACGAGCCCGTGCAGCTGCTCGCGCCAGCGCTTGGGGTCGGTCTGCTCGACGGCGATCGTGCCGATCGCCGCGTCGAAGAGCAGCGTGTGCAGCTCGTCGCGGTTGGCGACGTAGACGTACAACGACGCCGGACCGGTGTCGAGCGCCTGCGCGACGCGGCGCATGCTCAGCGCGTCGATGCCCTCCTTGCGCAGGATCGCCAGGCCGGCGTCGACGATCGCCTCGCGGCTCAGCGCGGCCTTGGCGGGCCGGGCGCGGCGAGAGCGGGGGCTCGGGGCGGACACGGAACGAATATAGCTTGACACGAACAGGGTTCGTTACGTACGGTGTTCGTAACGAACGCTGTTCGTTCCTTGCCCCTCTCCTTACCGAACGGATCCCCATGTCCTCCTCCGCTCCCGCGGCGGTCGCGCCCCCGGCGACCGCCGCCCCCGAACCCTTCCGCCTGCGCTGGGTCGTGCTCGCCATCGTCCTGGTCGCCGAGATCATGGACCTGCTCGACAGCACCGTGATCACGATCGCGGCGCCGACCGTGCGCGGCGAGCTGGGCGGGTCCACCACCACGATGCAGTGGTGGGCCGCCGGCTACACGCTGGCCTTCGGCGTGTTCATGATCATCGGCGGCCGCCTCGGCGACGTCTTCGGCCGCAAGCGCGTCTTCGTCATCGGCATCACGGGCTTCACCGCCGCGTCGGCCGCATGCGCGCTGGCGCCCTCGCCGGACTTCCTCATCGCGATGCGCGTCCTGCAGGGCGGCTTCGGCGCGCTGCTCATCCCGCAGGGGCTGGGCATGATCAAGACCGTCTTCCCGCCGTCGGAGATGGGCGGCGCCTTCGCGGCCTTCGGCCCGGTGATGGGCCTGGCCGCGGTCGGCGGCCCGCTCCTCGCCGGCTGGCTCGTCTCGGCCGACCTGCTCGGCACCGGCTGGCGCATGATCTTCCTCATCAACCTGCCGCTGGGCCTCGTCGGCCTGATCGGCGCGCTGCGCGTCTTCCCCGAGTCCAAGTCGCCGGAGAAGCTGAAGCTCGACCCGCTCGGCGTCGTGCTGATCGCGGCCGCGTCGTTCTGCCTGATCTACCCGCTGGTGCAGGGCCGCGAGCTCGACTGGCCGGCCTGGATCTTCGTCATGCTCGCCGGCGGCGCCACGCTGCTGGGCCTGTTCGCGTTCGTCGAGCGCCGCGGCCACGGGACGCCGCTGATCGAGCCGAGCCTGCTGCGCAACCGCGCCTTCACGTCCGGCCTGCTCGTCGGCCTCGCCTTCTTCAGTGGCTTCGCCGGGCTGTTGTTGGTGTTGTCGGTCTTCCTCCAGGCCGGCTTGCACTTCACGCCGTCGCACGCCGGCCTGACGTTCATGCCGACGACGCTGGCGTCCGCGGTCGCGGCCGGTGCGTCGTTCCCGCTGATGGCGAAGTTCGGTCGCGGCGTGCTGCAGGCCGGCGTGGTGATCATCACGGGGTCCTTGATCGCGCTCGCGCTGATCGTGGGCGCGCACGGCCTGGACACGACGACCTGGACGATGGTCCCCGCGCTGGTCCCGTTCGGCATCGGGCTGGGCTTCGTCTTCGGCCCGCTGTTCAACGTGATCCTGGCCGGCGTGGACGACCGCGAGGTCGGCTCGGCCTCCGGCACGCTCAACGCGGTCCAGCAGCTCGGCAACTCGATCGGCGTCGCGGTGCTGGCGACGATCTTCTTCTCGCTGCTCGACCACGGCCACCCGTCGCCGGCGGCGATGGAGACCACCACCCTGATCGCGGCGGGGCTGTTCGCCGTCTCCTTCGCCCTGTCCTTCCTGCTGCCGCGCGAGGCGCGGATGGAGGACCACTGATGCGCCTCAACCACCTGGACCTGCACGTCCGCGACCTCGACGAGGCCGTGACGCTGTTCACCGGGTCGCTCGGCTTCGCGCTCGTCGACCGCAAGGCCGACGCGATCGCGATCCTCGACGACGGCGAGGGCTTCACCCTCGCCGTCTCGGACCACACCAGGTTCCGCGGGGCCGGCGCCGCGCCGCCGGCCTACCCGGACGGCTTCCACCTCGGGTTCCTGGTGGCGGAGGCCGCCGAGGTCGACGCGCTGCACGCGCGGCTGAGCGCGGTCGACGGCGTGGACGCCGGCCGCCCGCCGCGGGCCATGCGCCAGACCTACGGCTTCTACTTCACCGCGCTGGGCGACCTGCTGTTCGAGATCGCGTGTCCGCGGGCGGCGTGACGCGGCCGGCGTCCGTGTAGACGTTGACGCGGTCGCCGCGGGCGAAGCCCGCCAGCGTCATCCCGCGGTCGGCGGCGAGCGAGACGGCCAGCGAGGAGGGCGCCCCGACGCCGACCAGGACGGGGCAGCCGGCGACCGCGGCCTTCTGGACCAGCTCGAAGGACAGCCGGCCCGAGACGCAGAGGACGCGGTCGCCGAGCGGCAGCGCGCCGTCCAGCAGCGCGCGGCCGACGACCTTGTCCATGGCGTTGTGCCGGCCGACGTCCTCGCGGACGCAGAGCAGCGTGCCGGCGGCGTCGAAGAGGCCGGTCGCGTGCAGGCCGCCGGTGACGTCGAAGCCCGGCTGGCGCAGGCGGTCCGGGAGGGCGGCGAGCAGCGCGCGGGCGATCACCGGCGCGCCGGGCGGCAGCGGATCGGCGTGGACCGCCACCTCCTCCAGCGCGCCCTTGCCGCACACGCCGCACGACGACGTGGTGTAGAAGCGCCGCTCGCGCGCGCCGTCGGTCAGCGGCGCGTCGACGTCCACGACGTTGTTGGCGAAGTCGGGCGTCGGGCCGACCGCCGCGACCGCTCCCGCGAGCAGGCCCTCGCCGTGCAGGAAGCCGACGGCCAGCTCCTCGTCGTGGCCCGGCGTGCGCATCGTGACCGCCAGCGCCCGCCCGCGCACGCGGATCTCCAACGGCTCCTCCACGGCGACGCGATCCTCCACGTCGCCATCGCGCACCACGGGCTCGTGCATCCGGATCGCCTCGCCGCCGGCCATAGGCCGCGCAGTATTACTCCAGGCCGCCGGCCACGCGCGCGGCCAGCGCCGCCTCGAGCCGGCCGACGGCGCGCTCGACGTCGGTGATCTGCGCCGGCTCCAGGCCGCCCTCGAGCGCGCGGTTCGCGGCGCCGGCCACGGCGCCGCGCTCGTCGCGCAGCTCGTCCAGGCGCCGTGCCATCTCGGCGTGATGCGACCACGCCTGGAGCTCGCTGAGCGCCGCCTCCAGCGCGACGCGCAGTTGCAGCGCCGCCTCGCGGGTGCGGCCGCGGTCGAGGTCGAGCCGCGCGCGCAGCGTCAGCTCCTCGGCGGCCAGCGCGACGTCGCGGCCGGCCAGCAGCGCCGCGAAGCGCTCCTGCGGGCGCAGCGCATGGACGCGGCGCTGCACCGCCAGGGCCGGCGGGTCCACGAGCAGCGCGTCCTCCCAATGGCCGTGAGCGACGTCGTCGCCGCGCCCGATCCCGACGCGGATCGCCAGCGCCTGCTCGGCCGCGACCTCGCGGACGAACGGGTCGGCGCGCACGACGCGCTGGGCGTGCAGGACGCCGTTGAGCACGTCGACGGCCCGCGCGACCTCGGCCTGGAGGTCGGTGCTCGCCAGCCACGCCGCGGCCGTGTCCGGGTCGCCGATCGGCGCGGCGCCGACCAGCGTCGCCACCGTCACCGGCACCGAGGAGATCGCGGGGGAGGGCTCGGCCCGGCCGGCGCTGCGCCCGAAGCGGCTGCGGCGCCGGCGGCGCGGCGGCGCCCCGATGGTCTCCAGCACGAGCACGAACTCCGGCTCGCCCGCGTGGCCGCGCAGGACGTAGCGGCCGTCGGCCGGTCCCAGCACCCAGGGCAGCTCCAATTGGACGAATCGGAACCGCGACCCTGGGGCGGGCGGCGCGTCCAGCGGACTACTCGCCGACGTGCGCGTCGCTGGCCCGCTCGGCCGACGACGTGGAGGTCTTCGGGTCGTCGATCGCGTACTTCGACGGCGACGTGAGGACCTTCGGGTTGTCGATGTCGCCGAGGCGGTCGATCAGCTTGATCCACTGCTTGGGCTTCAGCGCCGAGTTCAGCTGGCGGCCGAGCTTGGAGTCCGAGCCGTACAGCGGGCGGAACCCGACGTGGATGTGGTCGTTGTGGTCGGGCAGCGCGAGCGTGTTGTCGGCGCCGTCGAAGGTCATGAGGCTGATGATCTGGTGGGGCTTCATCGTGCCTTGGAGCGTCAGGAGCCGGCGGATCGTCATGTCGGTGATCGAGCCCTCGCCTTGGTGGCCGAGGATCGGGATGCCGTTGATGGCGGCGATGTCGACGGCGCTGCCCGACGAGTGCTCAGAGACGTTGCCCGAGGTCGTCATCAGCGAGTGGCCGCACTCGAGGGCCGAGATGGTGGGCTTCAGGCCCGAGGAGGCGAGGAACTCGAGCGTGGCGAGCACGCGGCGGTCGATGTTGCCGGCCTGGATGTCGCGGCGCCCGCAGTCATAGACGCTGATCCGCGGATCGTCGAGGACGCGCTTCTGCAGCGACTCCTTGCTCATCAGCAGGACCTGGCCGATGGACGGGTTCTTGGCGTCGGGGCCGAAGAAGGGGTTCTTGCCCGCCGCGCGGTAGATCGCGGTGGACTCGAGCAGCTTCCAGCCGTCGAGGATCGGCTTGGGATCGACCCGCGGCGCGCCCTTGCCCGCGGGGCGGATCTCGAAGAGGAGGTGCGACGCGACGTGCTTCTGCGTCTTGCCCACGCGGCCGAGGATCGTGCCGGCGACGACCTTGGAGCCCACCTTGAGCTTCTTGATCGTGACGTCCTTGCTGTCCAGGCCCAGGACCTTGGTGAACTGCGCCTGGTAGCTCGTGCCGCCGGACTGGAACTCGCGGTTGAGGAGCTGCTCCTCGCCGCCGGACTTGTAGGACGCGGGGCGCGACGGGTTGGCGAACGCGCGCTCCTTGGAGGTCGTGGCCTGCGCCGAGCCGGCGCCGGTGTCGGTGGCGACCTGCGAGACGTTGGCTGCGGTCTTGGTGCGCGCGGCGGCCGTCGTGTCCTTCTTGGTCTTGGCGGACGCCGTCTCGGCCTTCGGCTGGCTGCCGGCGCTGGCGGCCTCGGTCGGCTTCGGGTCCTTCTTGGGGAGCCCGAGCTCCTTGGCGACCTGCGCCTTGGAGACCTTCTCGGCCTTCGGCACCGCGTACGCCGTGGCGACCTTCTTCAGGTGCGCGTACGTGTAGGTGTTGCCGTAGACGTCCTGCAGCTGGATGAAGCGGCCCAGGCGCTTGGTCTTGCCGACCTTGACGACCTTGCCGTCCTGCGTGGCGATCGCGGGCGAGCCGGCCTTCGCGTAGATGTTGATCCCGCGGCGGCTCGTGTTGGCCTCGACCGGCACGGCCGCGTTGTGGCCCTTGGCGATCTTCTGGTTGATCTCGCGCTCGGAGAGGTCGTCGGCGTAGGTCGCCTTGGCGCTGACCGGGAAGTGGCCCTGGGTCAGGCCGGTGAGTGAGCCGACGAGGTCGGCGGGCAGGCCGCCGATGAGGCGGGCGCGCATGAGGACGGAGTCGACGTACCAGTCGGCGTGGTTGTAGGCGAAGATCGCCTTGCGTACGTCGGTGTCGGCGCCGGCGGCCTTGAGGTAGCGCGCGGCGGCGAAGATCGCGTCGACGGGGTTGAAGGGGTCCTTCTTGCCGTCGTGGTTGGCGTCGACGCCGTACTGCTTCCACGTCGAGGGCATGAACTGCATCCAGCCCAGGGCGCCGGCGGTCGAGACGTTGAGGTTGCGGCCGTAGTCGGTCTCGATCTCGTTGATGCCGGCCAGGACCTCCCAGCGCACGCCGTATTCGATGCCGGCGGCCTGGTAGATCGGCAGCAGGAAGGGCGGGATGCGGAACTTGTCGATGAAGAAGTTCGGGACGCCGATGGCCGCGGCGCCCGGAAGCGCCTGCGAGAAGGTGGGGTTGGCCGCGGTCGGGACGCCGTCGCCGCCGCGGATCGCGCTGGCGTCGGGCTGGCCGTCGGCCTTGTCGTTCTTGGACTGGGCGTCCTGGCCGGTCGCCTTGCGCAGCGCCTTGCCGACCGTCTTCTGGGCCTGCTGGCCGCCGGCCGAGGCCGACGGGGCGCTGTCGGTCGAGCCCGGGACCGACTCCGTGGCCGGTGCCGCGGTGCTCGGCGCGGCGGGCGCCGGAGCTGGAGCGGTGCTGGTCGCGGTGCCCGGATCGGCGGGCGCCGGGGACGTCTGCGTCGTCTCCGCGGGCGCGGGTGCGGGCGTGGGAGAGGAGCTCGTGCCCGTGTCGGCGGGCGGCGGCGCCGGCGTGTCGGTCGTGACCGACGCGGCGGGCGTGGAGACGGCCGGGCTCGTGTCGGTGCCCGTGGTCGCGGTCGTGTCGGTCGTGTCGTCGACCTGGACCGTGACGGTCTGGCCGCCGAGCAGCGTCACCGTGATGGTGCGCAGCTGCGCCGACGCCGGGAAAACGGCAGCGCCAAAGCCCGCCGTGAATGCTCCGGCGGACATGAGTCCGATCAGCAGCTTGCGCCGTCTCATGAAAAGTGGTGCTCTCCTCCTGCGACCCGGTCAGGTCCGACCGCGCCGCTGGTGCGGCGTGACCCTACCAAGGGGGACCGATCGGGGGTGCAGGACGCTACTTGCATGTTTCTAGATGTGCAAACCACAACTGGATGGCCGCCTGGTACCCAGGATCGGGCACGTCCAGGGGGCGTTGTCTGGGAGATCGACCGCAGGCCGCGCGGACTTGAAGACCTGACGTCCGCGCTCGGCACCAAGTTGCGTCACGGCGGCCACGGAATCGTAGGGTCAAGCTCTGGTCGAGGGTGAGTCTTTGGGTGATCGTAGGCCCGGCGGGTACGGTTCGGCCGATGAGCGAACAGCCTGAGAACGACGGCCTGCGCGAGCGGTTGCAGAAGCAGGGCGAGGACGCGCTCGGCGGGTTCGCCCAGCAGCTGCTGGAGAGCCCGCTGGTGCACAAGGCCCTGGCCGGGGCGTTCGACGCGCGCGAGAAGGCCGTCCAGGCCCAGGAGGCCGCGATGGGCGCGCTCAACCTGCCGTCGGCCGCCGACCTCGAGCGGCTGACCCGGCGCGTGCGGTCGCTGTCGCAGCGGCTGGAGGGCATCGAGGACGGCGTCGACCGGCTCGACGAGCGGCTCGCCGCGCTGCCGGGGGCCAACATCGAGGCGCGGCTGGCCGGGATCGAGACCGCGCTGGACAAGCTCGGCAACGAGGTCGAGGCCCTGCGCAAGAAGCTGCCCGCGACACCGCCGCGGCGCGCGTCCGCCAAGGCGTCCGCCGCCAAGAAGAGCTGAGCCGCGGGTTCGGGCCTCCTGGGCCGACAGCCGCAAGCGACCCGAGCGCCCTGCGCGAGCGGTCGCCCACGCCGAAAGCCCGGTCTGGGGAAGACCGGGCCTCGGCGTGTGGGGGAGGGGTCGATTTTTCGGTGCCCGCCGACCGGGGGTGGGGATGGTCGGCCGGCGGGCACCGCGGCTGCAGCCAGTGGTCACGAGGGGAGGGTTGGCCGCCGCCGGGGTGACTAGGAGGAGGAGGCTCCCCGGCGGCGGCTTGGCGTGCAGTTCGTTGAGCGAATACTGGCGAAGGTGTGGTCGCCGAGCCATTCGGCGAGCAGGTGTCGTGCGGTGCGGTTAGCCACACGCCAGGCCGAGCGCCCGGGCCGCGGCGCGGCCGGCAGCCTCGCCCGCGGCGGCCTGGGCCTCGTCGTCCAGGCGGGCGCCCTCGGCGTCGACCGCGATCGCGACGACGGCGCCGAACGCGATGCCGTGGCGGGCCGCGACCGCGGCCAGCGCGCCGGTCTCGAGGTCGGCGGCCAGGACGCCGTCCGCCGCCCAGGCGCGCGTCTGCGTCACCGGGTCGGGCGCGTAGAGGACGTCGTGGGCGGCGATCAGCCCCCCGCGGCCGGCGGCGTCGGCGAGGGCGAGCGCCAGCGGGCCGCCGAGGTCGCGCCGGCCGGCGGCGCCGAGGGCGGCGCTCGTGCCGTCCTGCGCGTCCACGGCGGTGGCCGCGACGAGGTCGCCCAGGCGCAGGTCGCGGGCGACCGCGCGGGCGGTCCCGACCCGGATCGCCGTCCGGATCCCGAGGCCGGCCAGCTCCTCCAGGACGATCGCCGCGCTCGGCCCGCCCATGCCCGTGCTCTGGATCGTCAGCGGCGCGCCGTCGGACGCCGTGCCCGTGTAGCCCCACAGGCCGCGGTGGTGGTTGAGCATCCTGCGGTCGTCGCCCAGCACGACCTGCGCGAGCGCGAGCGCCCGGCCCGGGTCGCCGGGCAGCAGCGCCCGATCGGCGACGGTGGCGACGGGGCGGAGGTGGAACGGCGCGGGCGGCACGGGCGGCACGGGCGGGCAGGATATGGGGCGGCCGCGCGGGCGCCTTTAGACTGCGACGCATGGCGAAGAAGTCCAAGAAGGAGAAGCCCGCCGACGACGCGGCCACGTCGCGCGCCGAGCAGCTGCGCGCCGCCGTCGAAGGCGCCTTCGGGGCGACTGCGCAGGGGGCCGCACCAGTGCAGAAGCGTGCGCAGGAGCTGGCCGACGAGCTCGTCGGCGCGGCCACGCGGCTGCGCGCCGCGCTGGTCGGCGACGACGACCTGGCCGCGACCGCGGCGAAGGTGCGCGAGACGCTGGGTGGCGCGGAGGCCGCGTCCGCCGCGGCCAAGGTGCGCGAGGCGATGGAGGGGCTGCGGCCGCCGTCCACCGATCAGCTCGATGCCCTGCGCGGGCAGATCGAGCGGCTGGAGGCGCGCGTCGCCACGCTGGAGGCCGCGGCGGCCGCCACGCCGCCGGCGCCCGCCGCGCGCCGGGCCCCGGCGCGCAAGCCCGCGGGCGGCGCCGCCAAGAAGCCCGCCGGCGCCGCCGCCAAGAAGCCGGCCGCGCCCCGCTCGCGGAGCACGGCGGCGCGCAAGCCGCCCGCCGGCCAGGGATCCTGAGCGGCGGGAGCGCCTCGGTGCTGCCGACGCGCCGGGTCCTCATCACGGGCGTGTCCGGACCGCTCGGCGCGCGCGTCGCCGCGCGCGTGGCCGCCGACCCCGCGGTCGAGCACGTCATCGGCGTGGACTCGCGCCGCCCGCCGGCGCCGCTGGCCGACCGCATCACCTACGTCGAGGCCGACCTGCGCCGCGACGACCTCCAGCAGATCCTCAAGCTCGCCTCGCCGCACGTCGTCGTCCATCACGACATCGTCCAGTTCCCCGAGCCTGGGCGCTCGGTGCGCGGGCTGCACGACCTCAACGTGATCGGGACGCTCCAGCTGCTCGCGGCCTGCGGCGACCTGCCGGGGCTGCGCGCGCTGGTCGTGCGCGGCAGCGCGTCGATCTACGGCTCGGCGCCCGACGCGCCCGCGTTCTTCACCGAGGGCTTGGCGCGGTCCGCCACGTTGCGCACGCGCTTCCAGCGCGACGTCGGCGAGCTCGAGCGGCTGGTCGAGGCGTTCGCGCGCCGCCATCCGGCGGTGACCTGCACGGTGCTGCGCCTGCAGCCGGTCATCGGCGCGAGCGTCGACACGCCGATCATGCGCCTGTTCCGCGCGCCCGTCGTCCCGACGTTCCTGGGCTTTGACCCGCGCCTGCAGTTCGTGCTCGACGAGGACGCGATCGGCGCCGTCGCCGCGGCGGTCGCGACGCCGGTGCGCGGCGCGGTCAACGTCGCGGGCGACGGCACCGTCTCGCTCGCCCGCTCGCTGCGCCGGCTGGGCAAGCGCGCGCTGCCGATCGCGGCGCCGCTGTACGGGCTGACGGTCGCGACGCTGGCCCGGGCGGGCGTCGTGCCGCCGCTCAATGAGGACGTCATCCGCTACCTGCGCAACGGGCGCGGCGTGGACACGACCCGGATGCGCCGGGACCTGCGCTTCGTCCCGACCCACACCACCGCGCAGGCGATCGACGCCGTGGCCGCGAGCATCCGCCGCGAGGCGGCGGTCGCATGATCGGGCCGCTGCGCCTGATCGGCGACCTCGGCCGCGCGCTCGACGTCGTCGGTCGCCGCCTGCGCGGCGACTACGACGAGGACGAGTGGGGCTTCGACCCGTCCTTCGCCGCCGCGGCCGAGCCGTTGTTGTCGTTCTTGTACGAGCGCTGGTGGCGCGTGACCGCCACGGGCACGGAGCACGTCCCGCGCGAGGGCCGTGCGTTGTTGGTGGCCAACCACGCCGGCGTCCTGCCGTGGGACGCCGCGATGATGGCGACCGCGCTGCACCGCGCCGGCCTCGACGGCGGGGGTGGGCGGGTCCGCTTCCTCGTCCTGGACTGGGCCTTCGGCCTGCCGTGGGCGTCGGTCGCGATCCGCCGCAACGGCGGCGTCCCGGCCAGCCCGTACAACGCGCTGCGCCTGCTGGAGCAGGACCACCTGGTGATGGTCTTCCCCGAGGGCGCCAAGGGCGTCGGCAAGCCGTGGTCGGAGCGCTACCGGCTGCAGCGCTTCGGGCGCGGCGGGTTCGTCGAGATCGCGCTGCGCACCGGCGCGCCGATCGTCCCCTGCGCGGTCGTCGGCAGCGAGGAGATCTACCCGAAGCTGGGCGAGATCCCCGGCGTGGCGAAGCTGCTCGGCGCGCCGTACATGCCGATCACGCCGACGTTCCCGCTGCTCGGGCCGTTCGGCGCGATCCCGCTGCCGTCGCGCTGGCGGATCGCGTTCGGCGCGCCGATCGCCCTCGGCGGCCTCGGGCCCGACGACGCCGACGACCGCGCCACCGTGCTCGAAGTCGCCGAGGAGGTCCGCCACCGCATTCAGGGCATGGTGTACGACAACCTCATCGAGCGTCAGGGAGCGTTCAGATGACGTTGACTTCTCCGGCGCCGCGGAGTACCCATGGACATCAGAAGCAGGTCGGAGAGTGGGTGGCTCGATCTCACCCGCGAGGTGCCGCCCAGTCGTGGACGAGCGCCGTCGGCCTCGTCGCGGGCCGTGCCCGCGGGCGGCGGGACCTCCACCGGGGTTCCGCCGCTCATGTGAGCGGCCCCGGACGCGCATGAGCGACGGTGCGCGCACGACGCTGGCCGACATCGCGCGGCGCGCCGGCGTCACGCCGCCCACGCTGCGGCGCTGGGTCGCCAGCGGCCTCGTCCCGGCCGCCGAGGACGGCGAGCTCACCGCGGCGTCGCTGGCGAGCGCCCGCGTCGTGGCGCGCCTGCGCGAGCGCGGCTTCTCGCTCGGGGAGATCCGCGAGGCGACGGAGTCCGGCAAGCTCGCGTCGTCCTACATCGAGGGCCTGCTGCCCGACGCGCCGGCGCGCTGGACGCTGGAGAAGGCCGCGGGCGAGACCGGGCTCGAGCCGGCGCTGATCGAGCGGATCTTCACGTCGATGGGCTTCGGCGCCCAGGGCCTGGACCACCTCAGCGACGACGACGTGCAGCTGCTGCGCTACGCCGCCGCGGTCCTGGCCGCGGGCCTGCCGCTGGTCGCGTTCCTCCAGCTCGTCCGCGTCTACGGCCAGGCGATGTCGCAGATCGCCGACGCCGAGGTCCGGCTCTTCCACCTCTACGTGCACGAGCCGCTGATGCGCGAGGGCGTGCCGGGCTGGGAGATGGCGGAGGAGATGGAGGGGCTGGCGCGCGAGATCCTGCCGCTGGCCTCGCCGATCATGGACCACGCCCACAACCGGTTCCTGCAGCACTACGTCGAGCAGGACGTCATCGGCCACATGGAGGCCGACCTCGGCGACGGGGGCGGGCGGGACTGGGTCCTCGGCCGCCTGCGCGTGGCGATCGCGTTCGCCGACCTGGCCGGCTACACGCGGCTGACCGAGGAGGTCGGCGACGAGGAGGCGCTGAGCGCCGTCGAGCGGTTCGTCGAGCAGGTCGAGCTGTCGCTGCCCGACGACGCGCGCATCATCAAGACGATCGGCGACGAGGTGATGGTTGTCGGGTCCGACGCGGGCGCGCTCCTGGACTGGGCGGTGCGCTTCCAGGAGGACGTCGCCGCGTGGCCGCTGCCGCGAATCGGGATCCACTACGGCGAGACGCTCTACCGCGACGGCGACTACTACGGGCGCGAGGTCAACCAGGCCTCGCGCGTCGCGGCCCGGGCGGGCGGGGGCGAGGTCCTGGCGACGCAGCCGGTCATCGACCAGGCGCGCCCGGGGCTCGAGCTCCAGCGCATCGGCGCGGTGCGCCTAAAGGGCTTCACCGAGGCGACAGAGCTGTTCCTCGCGCGATCCGGCGACCGGCGCGGCAAGGGCCGGCGGGGCTGAGGCGGCGCGATGGAGCCGGGCGAGCTCGTCGAGCGGGTGCGGGAGACGGGGCTTCTGGGTCCGCCCGTCGTGGTCCTGCTCTCGGGCGGGCGGGACTCGACGTGCCTGCTGCACGTCGTGGTCGGCCTGATGGGGACCGAGCGCGTCCGGGCGCTGCACGTCGACTACGGGTTGCGCGGCGCGGCGTCGGACGCCGACCGCGAGCACTGCGTCGAGCTGTGCGAGGAGCTGGAGGTGTCGCTGCAGGTCGAGCGCGCGGCGCGACCCGCGGGAGCTTCGGGCAACACGCAGGCGTGGGCGCGCGACCTGCGCTACGCGGTCGGCGCGCGGACGATCGCGGCGTGGCGCGACGACGCGATCCTGGCCGCCGGCCACACGCTCTCCGACCAGGTCGAGACGATCCTCTACCGGCTCGCCGTCTCGCCCGGCCGGCGCGCGCTGCTGGGGATGGAGGCGGCGCGCGGGCGCCTCGTCCGCCCGCTGCTCGCCGCCGAGATCACGCGCGCGCAGACCGCGGCCTACTGCCTGGACCGCCGGCTGGCGTGGCGCGAGGACGCCGCGAACCTGGACAGGAGGTACGCACGCGCGCGGGTGCGCGAGGACCTCCTGCCGGCGCTGCGCGCCGTCGACGACCGCGCCGAGGTCAACGTCCTGCGCACCGCGCAGCTGCTGCGCGAGGAGGCGGCGGTCCTCGACGAGGTCGTCGCCGAGGCGCTGCGGGCCGGCCGCGGCGCGGCGATCGCGCGCGACGCGCTCGCCGGGTTGCCGGCCGCGCTGGGCCGGCTGGTGCTCCGGCGTCTGGCCGAGGACGCCACCGGCGGGCTGTGTCCGCGGGCGGCGGCGCGCCTGGGAGACGTGCTCGCGCTGGGCCCCGACGGCGCGCTCGACCTCGGCGACGGGGCCCGCGCGATCGTCGCCGCCGGGGTGGTCCGGGTGGGGCGGACGCCCGCGCGCGGGCCGAAGCGTTAGCTTGCCGGCTACATGCGGGACCCCCAGATCGGCGAGATCCTCGTCCAGCCCGACGACCTCAAGCAGAAGGTCCGTGAGATCGGCCAGCAGATCTCGGCCGACTACGCGGAGCGCGACCTGCTGCTCGTGTGCGTCCTCAAGGGGGCGGTCTTCTTCCTGGCCGACCTCATGCGCCACATCGACATCCCGTGCGAGGTCGACTTCATGGCCGTCTCCTCCTACGGATCCGAGACGGACTCCAGCGGCGTCGTGCGCATCCTCAAGGACCTCGACCGGCCGATCGCCGGGCGCGACGTCCTGATCGTCGAGGACATCGTCGACTCCGGCCTGACGCTGCAGTACCTGCTGCGGAACCTCGGTGCACGGGAACCTGCATCGCTCGAGGTCTGCGCGCTGCTGACCAAGCCGGACCGGCGCAAGGTCGAGCTCCCGACCCGCTACGTGGGCTTCGAGATCCCGGACAAGTTCGCGATCGGCTACGGCCTCGACGTGGCCGAGCGCTACCGAAACCTCCCCTACGTCGCCGCGTTGACGGACGAGTAGAGGCGTGGCGGGGCTACGGGGCGGGCATCCGTCTGCCGAAGAGACACGTAGGACCTACGGGGCCCCCCGAGCGCCCCTGGTACCCTCAAGCCTTTCCCGAGCGATGCGAAAGCAGTCCGCGTACCCCTCATGAGCAGGTTCTTCAAGAGCGCCGCCTTCCCCATCCTGATCGTGGTGGTGCTGGCCTTCTTCGCGCAGAAGCTGATCTCCACGGGCGACCAGAAGGCCCCGCCCACGTACGGTCAGTTCATCGGCGACCTCCAGCAGAAGGGCGTCATCAAGTCGGTCGACCTGCGGACCAAGGACAACGTGGTCGCGGTCACGCAGACCGACGGCAAGAAGTACGAGACCGGCTTCACCGACCAGGGCTCCGCCGACCTCAACAAGCAGCTCGAGGCCGCGAAGTCCGAGGGCAACATCCAGAACTACGACATCGAGCCGCGGAAGTCGTCCGCGCTCCTGGGGCTGTTGACGTACGTCCTGCCCTTCGTGATCTTCATCGCGTTCTGGATCTTCCTGATGAACCAGGTCCAAGGCGGCGGGTCGAAGGTGATGTCCTTCGGCAAGTCGCGGGCCAAGCGCATGTCGGTGGACTCGCCGAAGATCACGTTCCGCGACGTCGCGGGCGTGGACGAGGCGGTCGAGGAGCTCCACGAGATCAAGGAGTTCCTGGAGAACCCGAAGAAGTTCCAGGCGTTGGGGGCGCGGATCCCCAAGGGCGTGCTCCTGTACGGGCCTCCGGGCACCGGCAAGACGCTGCTGGCGCGCGCGGTCGCCGGCGAGGCGGGCGTGCCGTTCTTCTCGATCTCCGGCTCGGACTTCGTCGAGATGTTCGTCGGCGTGGGCGCGTCGCGCGTCCGTGACCTGTTCGAGCAGGCCAAGCAGAACTCCCCGTGCATCATCTTCATGGACGAGATCGACGCGGTGGGCCGCCACCGCGGCGCCGGCCTCGGCGGTGGGCACGACGAGCGCGAGCAGACGCTGAACCAGCTCCTGGTCGAGATGGACGGCTTCGAGATGAAGGACAACATCATCTTGATCGCCGCCACGAACCGCCCGGACATCCTGGACCCGGCGCTGCTGCGTCCGGGCCGCTTCGACCGCCAGATCGTCGTGGACCGCCCGGACCGCAAGGGCCGCGCGAAGATCCTCGAGGTCCACACGCGCGGCAAGCCGCTGGCCAAGGAGATCCACATCGACGATCTCGCCGGCCAGACCCCGGGCTTCACCGGCGCGGACCTGAGCAACCTCGTCAACGAGGCGGCGCTGCTGGCGGCGCGCAACGGCAAGCGCGAGATCACGCAGACCGAGCTCGAAGAGGGGATCATGCGCGTGATCGCGGGTCCCGAGAAGAAGACCCGCGTGATGGGTGAGAAGGAGCGCCTGATCACCGCGTACCACGAGATGGGGCACGCGATCGTCGGGCACTTCCTCGAGCACTCCGACCCGGTGCACAAGATCTCGATCATCTCCCGCGGCCAGGCCCTCGGGTACACGATCTCGATGCCGCAGGAGGACAAGTTCCTCACGACGCGCGCCGAGCTGCAGGACACGATGGCGATGACGCTCGGCGGCCGCGCCGCGGAGGAGATCGTCTTCCAGGAGATCACGACCGGCGCGTCCAACGACCTCGAGAAGGTCACCGCGACGGCCAAGCAGATGGTCATGCGCTTCGGCATGTCCGAGCGCCTCGGTCCCCGCGTCTTCGGCCACGACCACGGTCAGCCGTTCCTCGGCCGCGAGTTCTCGTCCGAGCCGGACTACAGCGACGAGATCGCGCGGGAGATCGACGACGAGATCCGTCGCATCGTCGAGGGCGCGCACCAGCGCGCGAAGGACATCCTGGGCGAGCACCGCGAGTCGCTGACGGTCATCTCCGAGATCCTCCTCAAGCGGGAGACGATCGAGAAGGAGGAGTTCGTCGCCCTGCTCGACGGCAAGTCCGAGGAGGAGACCTTCGGTCCCGACGAGGTCGTCGACGAGCAGCTGCCTCCGGGCAACGCACCGGCCGACCGCGCCGGCCGCGAGGCCCCACGCCCGCTCCCACGCCCCGGCCTGGCCGGCGGCGGCGTCGAAGCCCGCGGGCTCGACGCGCCGGAACGGCCGAACCTGGCTTAGCTTCATCCGCCGCCGGCCTTTGGGCCGGCGGCGGTGCTTGAGGGACGGCTTCCGGCCGCCGTCGCGCTGTCGGCTCATGCGCCCGCGGGTGACGCCGTCGCGGCTGGCCGCAGAGTCGGCGCCGTCTTCGCCGCCGACCGCTTCGCACCGGTGCGTCGGTCGCCCGGCTGCGCCGGTGCCGCCGCGCTCCGCGAGCTCCCTCAGCGCGAGTCGAACGGATCGTGGTCGAAGTCCAGGTGCGAGATCGAGCGCGCGCCGGCGCGGCGCTTGCGGGCCTCCTCCTCGTCGCGTGTCCGGCGGCGTGCGTAGCGCTCGAGCCAGATCAGGGCGGCGAAGGCGGCGACCATGACGGGTGCCCCAGCCCAGGCGCCGGCGCCGAAGGTGACGTAGGCGGCGGTGATGCCGATGATGAGCAGGAGCGCCTCGAGGCCTCCGGTGCGCGGGCCGTCGTCCATGGTCACTGACTTGTACCCTGCGCCGCCGTGCTCGTCCTCCTGCCGCCCTCCGAGGGCAAGCGCGCGCCGGACGCCGGCGCACCGATCGACCTCGCGACGCTGACCTTCCCCGCGCTCACGCCGCGGCGCGAGAAGGCGCTGCGCGGGCTGGTCAAGCTGGCGAACGGGTCGCGCAAGCGGGCGGTCGAGAACCTCGGGCTGAGCGCGGGGCAGGCGGCGGAGGTCGACCGCGACGCCGCGCTGCCGACCGCCCCCGCCGCGCCGGCCGGCGAGGTCTACACCGGCGTGCTCTTCCAACACCTGGACCTCCCGAGCCTCACGCCCGCCGCGCGCGCCCGCGCCCACGAGCAGGTGCTCGTCGCCTCTGCCCTCTGGGGCGTCGTCGCGCTCGACGACCGGATCCCGGCCTACCGCCTGTCGATCGGCGCGCGGATCCCGGCGTTGACGCGGTCCGGGCTCGCGGCCTGGTGGAAGCCGGCGCTGGCCGCGACGCTCCCGGACGACACCGGCCAGCTCGTCGTCGACATGCGCTCCGGCGGCTACGCGGCCGCCTGGCGGCCCCGGCGCGCGACGCTGATCGAGGTCAAGGCCTCGACCGCGAACGGCAGGCCGATCTCCCACATGGCCAAGGCGGTGCGCGGGACGGTCACGCGCGGGCTGTTGATGGAGCGGCGCGCGGCGACGACGCCGGAGGACGTGGCGGCGGTGGCCGAGCGCGGCGCGGACGTGGGACGCGTCGAGCTGCACCCGCCCGCCCGGCCGGGCGCCGCGTGGGTGGTCAACGTGGTCGCGTCGAACTAGTCGGCGCGCAGCGCCGGCGGCAGCGCGGCGTCGAGCAGGTCCACGAGCGCGGCGAGCTCGTAGTCGTGCAGGTCGCCGTCGCGCGCGGCGAGCTCGGCGATCGCCTTCGGCCCGCCGACGACCACGCCCTCCACCAGCAGCGGCCGCAGCCGCGCGATGGCCTCCGAGCCGTCCAGGCACAGCGCGGCCTCGACCGGCGCCATCTCGTCGATGACCGCCCGGATCGCCACGGCCCGCTCACGCAGCGGCGCCACCAGGGCCGTGCGGTCGGCGCGCTGGCCGTCGCGGAGCAGTTCCGCCCGCGCGCCGAAGACGCCGTGCAGGCGCTCGACGGTCAGCGGCTCGACGAGCTCGGCGGCGCTCCAGCCGGCGACGACCGTCACGCCGCCCGGCCCGACGGCCAGGTGCTCGGCCAGCAGCCCGCCCGGCAGGCGCCGGTCGTGCAGCATCACGACGGGCAGGTGGCGCAGCGCGCGCTGCAGCGTCCGTGCGAGGTCCCGGCGCTCGCCCTCTCCGTGCGTCGTCAGCACCCGCTCGATCCCCCACCGCAGCTCGGCTCGCGCGGCGGCGCTGAGATCCGCGCCGGCGTCCGGTGCAGAGCCTGCCGCACGGTGAGCAAAACTGTCCATGTTCGCCCTTCTCGGCACCGTAGGCCGAACGGATGAGCGAACGGCCCGCGGGTGGACGGGTCGGCCGACGCCGACACGCCGGCACTATCGTCCCGGCCATGCCGCAGGAGCGCCAGCCCGCGCCCTTCGAGATCATGGGCGTCGTCAACGTCACGCCGGACTCGTTCTCCGACGGCGGCGAGTGGTTCGACCGCGACGCCGCGGTCACCCACGGCCTCCAGCTCGCGCGCGAGGGCGCGGCGATCCTCGACATCGGCGGCGAGTCCACCCGGCCGCGCGCGCTGCCCGTCCCCGAGGAGGAGGAGCTGCGCCGCGCGACGCCGGTCGTGTCCGCCCTCGCGCGGGCCGCGAACGCCACCGTCTCGATCGACACGGCCAAGCTCGCGGTCGCCGAGGCCGCGCTCCGGGCGGGCGCCACCTACGTCAACGACGTGACCGCGTTCCGCGCGGCGCCCGACATGGCCGGCCTGACCGCCGACCACGGCGCGCGCTGCTGCCTGATGCACATGCTGGGCGAGCCCCGGACGATGCAGGAGGACCCGCGCTACGCCGACGTCGTCGACGAGGTCAAGGCGTTCCTGCTCGAGCGGGCCGAGTTCGCGATCGGGGAGGGCGTCAAGGAGGACAAGATCGACCTCGACCCCGGCATCGGCTTCGGCAAGACGCTCCAGCACAACCTGGAGCTCCTCGCGCGCACCGACGAGCTCGTCGCCCTCGGCTTCCGCATCGTCATCGGCGTCAGCCGCAAGTCCTTCATCCACAAGCTGGCCGACGCCCCGGACCCCCACCACCGCATCCCCGGGACGATCGCGGCGAACGTCCTGGCCTACGAGCGCGGCGCCCGCGTCTTCCGCGTGCACGACGTCGCCGAGGCACACCAGGCCCTCGCTGTGGCGAGCGCCGTGGTGGGCTGATCTCGTGCCGCGAGATCGGTGCGCGGCGGCGCAGTGCTACGTTGCAGCGGCATGGCGCCTGATCAGGAACCGGACGACGACCTCGAGCCTGAAGACGTCGAGGACGACGGCGACTTCGACGAGGACGGCGGCGATCAGACCGAGGTCACGATCGAGGTCCGCGGCTTGTCGCTGTACACGCACCACGGTGTGAGCGCCGCGGAGCGGGAGGTCGGCCAGCGGCTGGTCCTCGACATCCGGCTCGAGGTCGGCGACTGCGACGCGACCGTGACCGACATGGTCGAGGACACCGTCGACTACGGCGAGGTCTGCAACACGGTCTCGCTCGTCGCCCAGCAGCGCTCTTACAAGACGCTCGAGCGCCTCTGCTCCGCCGTCGCCGACCGGCTGCTCGACGAGTACTCGGCCGACGAGGTCTGGGTCAAGGCCGCCAAGCCCGAGCCGCCGATCCCGCTGCCCGTCGACGAGGTCAGCGTCGAGGTCTGGCGCCAGCGCGGCGGCGACGAAGAAGACTGAGCGCGGTCCCATGGCCGCGCCGGCGCAGACCACCGCGTTCGACGCGGACACGACCGTCGTTCCCGCCGCCCCCGGCGTCTACGACGCGACGATCTCCGACCGCTGGGCCGTTCCGCGCGGGCCCAACGGCGGCTACATCGCGGCCCTCATGCTGCGGGCGATGGAGGCCGAGGTCGGCGACCCCGACCGCGCGCCGCGCTCGCTGACGCTGCACTACCTGCGCCCGCCGGTTCCCGGCGAGCCCGCGCAGATCCACGTCGCGGTCGAGCGCGCCGGCCGGACGCTCACGTCGCTCTCGGCCCGTCTGCTCCAGGACGGCCGCCCGATGGTCGTCGTCCTCGCCGCGTTCGCCTCCGACTTCCCGACCGCCGCCGACTACGCCTCGCCGGCGCCGGACGTCGGCCCTCCGCCGGCGCAGCTGCACACCGTCCCGCCGGCGCCCGGCGTCCCGGAGATCGCGCTGCGCACCGCGCTGCAGCCCGTCTTCGGCGCGATGGCCGACACCGGCGTCTCGCTCGCGGCCGGCGGCGACGAGGCGCTCGTCGGCGGCTGGCTGCGCCTCGCCGAGCCGCGCGCCGCCGACGCCGCCGCGCTCGCCTTCTACTGCGACGCCTGGCTGCCCGCGCCGTTCGCGCTGCTCAAGGCGCCGGCGCCCGCGCCCACGATCGACCTCACGATCCACTTCCGCACGCGCCTGCCGCACCCCGGCATGGACGCCGACGCGCCCGTCCTGGCGCGTTTCTCCTCGACCACGTCGCGCGGCGGCTTTTTCGAGGAGGACGGCTCGATCTGGGCGCCGGACGGCACGCTGCTGGCCCAGAGCCGCCAGCTCGCGCTGCTGATCCCGGGAGCCTGACGCGCCGATGGCGGTCGTCGCCCACCTCGGGCTCGGGTCCAACGTCGGCGACCGTCGCGCCCAGTTGCAGGCCGCGGTCGACGGGCTGGCGGAGCGGGGGGTGGCGACGGTCGCGTCGTCGTCCACCTACGAGACCGATCCGGTCGGCGACGTCCTCGACCAGCCCGCGTTCCTCAACGCGTGCCTCGCGGTCGCGACCGACCTGGACCCCGACGCGCTGCTCGCGGCCGCCAAGGACGTCGAGCGCGCGATGGGGCGCGTGACCAGCGGGCCGGAGTACGTCCGCCACGGCCCGCGGGCGATCGACGTCGATGTGTTGTTGTATGACTCGCGCGCGCACGCCGGTGAGCGCCTGACGGTCCCGCACCCCGCGCTCCTGGAGCGCCGGTTCGTCCTCATCCCGCTGCTCGAGCTCGACTTCGCGCTCGCCACGCCGGACGGCACCCGCCTGGCCGACGCCCTCGCCGCGCTCCCGGTCGCCGAGGGCGTGCGCCGCGCCGGCCCCGCCCTGGCGCTGCCGGTGGGCTGAGCTCAGACGTCGTGGGTCGCCGGCGCGCGCAGCGGCGGCAGGCCTTCCTCGCAGGCGACCTCGAGCTGGACGAGGTCGCCGGCCTGGTGGTCCATCTGCAGGGTGGTGTGCTCGATCCCGAAGCGGTCGCGCAGCATCTCGACGAGCCGCAGGCGGGCCTGATGGCAGTCGCAGTCGCCTCCGACGATCACGTGCGCGGCCAGCGCGGGCATGTCGCTGGAGACCTCCCAGACGTGGAGGTCGTGGACCTCGACGACGCCCTGCTCGTGCACGATGGCCCTGCCGATCTCCGGCACGTCCATCCCGCGCGGCGCGGCCTCCAGGAACACGCGGCCGGACTCGACCAAGAGCCCGTAGGAGGCGTACAACATGATCACGGCGACGATCAGCGCCGCGATGCCGTCGGCCTGCGTGAAGCCCGTGGTCAGGACGATCGCGCCGGCGATCGCCGTGGCGACGAACGCGGCGAGGTCGGTCAGGAGGTGCCGGTAGGCGCCTTCGACGTTGAGCGAGTTGCGGTTGGCGCCGGCGACCGCGCGCGTGGCGGCGAGGTTCACGACGATGCCGATCAGCGCGACGACGAGGACCGCGGCGCCCTCGACGTCGGGCGGGTCGATGATCCGGCGCACGCCCTCGATGACGACGAGCACGCCGAGGACCAGGAGCGTCGCGCCGTTGAACTGCGCCGACAGGATCTCGGCGCGCTTGAGGCCGAACGTGAACGCGCCGCGAGCCGGGCGCTGGGCGAGGCTGATCGCCAACAGCGCGAGCGCGATCGCCGCCGCGTCGGTGAGCATGTGGGCGGCGTCGGAGAGCAGCGCCAGCGAGGAAGCGGCGATGCCGGCGGCGACCTCGACGGCCATGAACCCGAGGATCAGCCCGAGCGCGACCGCGAGCCGGCCGCGGTCGGCGTCGGCGGAGATCTCGTGGCTGTGGCCGTGCCCGCCGTGGGAGTGATCGTGCCCGTGACCCACTGTGGCTCAAGGGTACGCTGCGCGCACGATCGAGCCGCCGTCGATCCGTGCGCGGCCGCCCGCCCTCACGGCGCCAGGCCGTCGACCAGGCGGTCGATGATCGCCTCGACCTCGGCGCGCGCGGTCTCCCGGTCGGCGGCGCGGGCGACGTAGAGCGCGCCCTCGTCGAGGGCGCCGATCACGACGTGGGCGAGCGGCGTCACCGGCTGGGGCGCGATCGCGCCGGCGTCCATCCCGGCCTGCAGCGTCCCGGCGACGAGGCCGAGCGCGTAGCGCAGCCCGATCGCGCGCCAGCGCTCCCAGCCCAGGACGGAGGGCGCGTCGAGCAGGACGATGCGCTCGATGGCCGGCTCGGCGCTGACGGCCAGGAACGCCCGGGCGCCGGCGCGCAGGGCGCCGAGCGGATCGGCGGCGCCGTCGTTCAGCGCGCCTTCGGCGATGCGCTGCGTCGTCTCGGCCTCGACCTCCTCGAAGACCGCCTCGAACAGCTGCTCCTTGTCGCGGAACTGGTGGTAGAGCGCGCCGCGCGTGACGCCGGCGGCGCGGACGATCTCCTCGGTCCCGACCGCGGCGTAGCCGCGCGCGGCGAACAGCGCGCGGGCCGCGGCCAGCAGCTTGGCGCGCGTGGCGGCCGAGCGCTGCTCCTGCTTGTTGGTGGGCTTGATTTCCATACAGTCTGTATGTAACTTGCGTGCAGCCTGTACGCAATCTACCCGGAGGGCCTGACGCATGCCCGAGCTGACGCTGGACCAGGGGACGATCCGCTACCGCGACGAGGGCTCCGGCCCGACCGTGCTGTTCATCCACGGGGCGCTCGTCAACGGCCGCCTCTGGGATCCGGTCGTCGACCGGCTGCGCGACCGCTTCCGCTGCGTCGTGCCCGACCTGCCGCTCGGCTCCCACACGATCCCGATGAAGCCCGACGCCGACCTCTCGCCGCGCGCGCTCGCCGGGATGATCGCCGCGATCGCCGAGCGGCTGGACCTGCGCGACGTCACGCTGATCGGCAACGACACCGGCGGCGCGCTCTGCCAGTTCGCGGTCGTCGCGGCGCCCGAGCGGATCGGCCGGCTCGTCCTGACCGACTGCGACGCGTTCTCCGACTTCCCGCCGAAGGCGTTCAAGGGGCTGGTGGCGGCCGCGAAGGTGCCGGGCGCGCTGCGGGCGATGCTGCAGCCGATGCGCGCCCGCCGCGTGCGGCGCACGCCGCTGGCCTACGGCTGGCTGGCCAAGCGCCCGATCGCCGACGACGTGATGGACGGCTGGGTCATGCCCGCGCTGGACGACGCCGGCGTGATGGCCGACCTGCGCAAGGTGATGGCCGGGATCGACCCGAACGCGTTGTTGGACAACACGCCCAAGTTGTCGTCCTTCGACAAGCCGGTCCTGCTGGTGTGGTCGCGCGAGGACAAGTTCTTCAAGGTCGAGCACGCCCACCGCCTGGCCAAGATCTTCCCGGACGCGCGCGTGGAGGAGCTGACCGACGCCTACGCCTTCGTCAGCTGGGACCAGCCCGAGCGGGTCGCGGAGCTGGTCGGGACGTTCGCGGCCGGCGCGCCGGCGCCGCCTCAGCCGGCCGGCAGCGTCGCGGCCTGAGCCGCGGCCTCGACGGGCAGCGCGCCCGTCGGGACGGTCGCGCCCGGGCGGTCGAACCACCGGAACGCGAACGCCTCGGCGGGCCGGCCGTCGATCAACGGCCGGAGGTCCTCCAAGGCGTACAACAGGCGGATCGTCGGCGCGATCTGGAGGTCGGCGGCGTTGGGCTGCGCGCCATTGAGGACGCCGTCGGCGATGTACTGGTCGACCTGGTCGAGCAGCAGCGGGAGCGCGGCGAGGTCGGCGCGGACGCCCGCGTCGTCGACGTCGTTGATCCGGCGCTCGATCGGCAGGACGAGCCGCGACGCGGCCAGGACGACCGGCTTGGGCAGCTTGGGCGAGCGCTGGCCCTCCTGGAAGGCGTGCATCGCGCCCGGGTGCTTGGTGAACCCGGCCCAGAGCAGGCGGCGCGGGATCTGCTGGAAGACCTCGTCGCCCCAGCGCTCGGCCTCGGCGATGGCGCTCGCGCCGGCCGGGCCGGCGTACAGCGGCGGCGACGGGACGCGGTCCTCGAGCGCGCGCAGGATCGCGCGCGAGCCCTGGACCTTGGCGCCGTCGGCGAACTTCACGCCCGGCACGGTGCGCCCGCCGAACAGCAGCCTCATGACCAGCGGCTGGGTCGAGGCGACGACCTCGATCCGCTTGAACGGCAGCCCCTTGAGCGCAAAGGCCTTCTCGACGGTCGCGCACGGGTGCGACCCGTGGATCATGAACAGGCGGGCGGGCATGCCCGGACCCTAACCGCCACCGGCTTGGCATGATGCAGCGCCGATGCTCCTCGTCGTCGACGTCGGCAACACGCAGACCCACTTCGGGACGTTCCGCGGGGACGAGCTGATCGAGCACTGGCGCTTCGCCACCGTCCGGACGTCGACCTCCGACGAGCTCGGGGCCGCGCTGCGCAACCTGCTGGAGCTGCGCGGCGTCGGGCTGGCGGACCTGACGGCCTCGATCGTGTCCTCGACGGTCCCCCAGCTCGAGCCGGAGTGGCTGGCGATGGCCAACCACTACCTCGGCCACCGCATGCTCGCGGTCGGGCCGGGGATCCGGACGGGGATGCCGATCAAGATCGACAACCCGCGCGAGCTGGGCGCCGACCGGCTGGTCAACGCGGTCTCGGCGTTCGAGCGGCTCGGCGGGCCGTGCATCTCGGTGGACTTCGGGACCGCGGTGAACTTCGACGTGGTCTCGGCCGCCGGCGAGTACATCGGCGGCGTGCTGATGCCGGGCGTGGAGATCTCGCTCGACGCGCTGACGTCGCGGGGCGCGAAGCTGCCGCGCATCGACCTGGTCGCGCCGCGCCGGGCGATCGGCAAGGGGACGGTGGACGCGATCCGGTCGGGCGTCGTGTTCGGGTTCGCCTCGGCGGTCGACGGGCTGATCGGGCGGATCCAGGACGAGCTGGGCGAGGAGGCGGCCACGATCGCGACCGGCGGCCTCGCGGGCGTCGTGACGCCCTACACGGAGGCGATCGACGCGGTCGACGACCTGCTCACGTTGAAGGGCCTGAAGCTGCTGCACGAGCGCAACGGCTCGTGAGCGCTCACGGCTTGCGCGCGCCGAAGTCGGGCCGCAGCGTGGTGCCGTCGTAGCCGCGGACCTCGCGCTCGCCGCACAGGAGCTGAGCGACGAGGGCGAGCGCCTCGGTCGGGTCGGTGCGCGTCTCGTGGGTGGCCGCGCAGCCGACGAGGATCGCGTCGCGCTCGGCCTGGATCCAGACGGTCGAGGAGATCTCGGTGGCGTGGGCGAGCACGACCTCGATGCCGTCGTCGCGCGGGCTGGCCTTCGTCATGACCTCGTCGAGCAGCGGCGGGGCGAGCGCGTCGAGCAGCGCGACGAGCGCGCGGAAGAACGCCTGGGGGAGGGGGGCGAATCTCGCCGGCTCGGGACCTAAGAGGGGCATGGACCTGTCGCTCATCGTCGCCGACGCCGCGGTCGCCTCGCGGCCCGCCGTGCCGATCCGGACGGCGGCGACGCCGCTCGCCCGTCTGCGCGGCCTGCTCGGCCACCGCGCGCCGCCGCCGTTCGCGCTGCGGCTGGAGCGGTGTCGCTGCGTGCACACGGTCGGGATGCGGTTCGCGCTCGACCTCGTCTGGCTGGACGCGGACGGCGCGGTGGTGCGCGTGGATCGAGGTGTGCCGCCGGGGCGGGTGCGGGTGTGCCGGCAGGCCCGCGCGGTCGTGGAGGTGCCGGTCGGCGCGTCTATCCTGGGGCGTCCGTGACGACCGCTCGCCCCGCACTGACCGACCCCTGGGAGCTCGCCGGCCTGCGCGTGCCCAACCGCGTGCTGCTCGCGCCGCTGGCCGGGATCGGCAACTGGTTCGTGCGGCTGCAGGCGTCGCGGCACGGCGCCGGGATGGCCTACAGCGAGATGGTGTCCTCGTTCGCCATCCACTACGGCAACGAGAAGACGCTGACCGAGCTGCTGCGCGTGCATCCCGACGAGGGGCCGACGGCGCTGCAGCTCTTCGGGCAGGACCCGGAGATCATGCGCAGCGCGGCGGCCTACGTCGCCGAGCACGTCCCGCAGGTCGACGTCATCGACCTCAACATGGGCTGCCCCGTGCCCAAGGTCTGCAAGACCGGCGCGGGCGCGGCGCTGCTCAAGGACCCCGACACGGCGGTCGCGGTCGCGCGCGCCGCGGGCGAGGGCAGCGGCAAGCCGGTCACGGTCAAGCTGCGGTCGGGCTCGGTCCCGGGCGACACCAGCGGGGTCGACCTCGCGCACCGCCTGGTCGAGGAGGCCGGCGTTGCGGCGATCACCTTCCACCCGCGCTCGGCCAAGGTCCATCACAAGGGCGTGCCGGACTACGACCTGGCCGCGCAGCTGGTGGCGTCGCTGCCGGCGCCGGTGATCCTCACCGGCGGGCTGCACACGGTCGAGGAGGTCGAGGCGGCCTACGAGCGCACGGGCGCGGCCGCGGTCATGCTCGCGCGCGGCTCGCTCGGCAACCCGTGGCTCTTCGAGCAGCTCCTGGGCCTGCGCGCCGACGCGCCGGAGACCGACGAGATCCTCGCCGAGTGGCGCTGGGTCCTCGACCGCGCCGAGGAGCACCTCGGCCCCGAGCGCGCCGGCCGCTACCTCCGCAAGTTCCACCCCTGGTACGTCGACCGCCTCGACGCCGGCAAGGAGCTGCACGCACGCATGCAGCAGACCTCCACCGTCACCGAGGCCCGCACGGCGATCGACGCCTACGCATCAAGCCTCCTCACCGCCTGAGGCTGGCCTATGGGCATCCACCGCTCGCCCTGAGCCGGTCGTCCGCTTCTGGACACGCCGGAGGTCCCAACACGGCGTGTCCAAGGCGGCCGGGCAGGGACCTCGAGCGTCGCTATACTGCCGCGCTCGCTGGGCCCGGGGATGCGCTGTTGGCCGTTCCGGGACCCGGACCGCGCTAACTCCCTCACCGTATGCCTCGAGACGTCATCCTCACCCCCGAAGGTCTCACCAAGCTCAAGGAAGAGCTTGACCATCTCCAGAACGACGGCCGCCGTGAGGTCGCCGAGCGGATCAAGGAAGCGCGCGAGTTCGGCGACATCTCCGAGAACTCGGAGTACGACGACGCGAAGAACGCGCAGGCGATGCTCGAGGCGAAGATCGCCCAGCTCGAAGAGCGCGTCCGCGCCGCGACCGTCGTCAACCCGGACGAGATCTCGTCCGACATCGTCGGCGTCGGCTCGACGGTCCACGTCAAGGACGAGAAGACCGGCAAGTCGCAGAAGTTCACGATCGTCGGATCGGCCGAGGTCAACCCCGCCGACTCGAAGATCTCCAACGAGTCGCCGATCGGTCGCGCCGTGCTTGGCCACAAGCGCAACGACACGGTCTCCGTCGCGGTGCCCAAGGGCCCCGCGCGGAAGCTCAAGATCACGAAGATCGACGTCGAGCTCTAGGCTCGGGCGGCCATGACGGATCAGCCCGAGGATCCGGCGGGCGATCCCGCCGCGCCCGCCGCACCGACCGAGGACGAGCACAACGAGCTGCTGCGCGTCCGACGCGCCAAGCTCGACGCCCTGCGCGCAGCGGGCATCGACCCGTTCCCGCCGTCGTTCCCGGGCGTCGTGCCGACCCAGGCGGTCCACGACGAGAACCCCGGCCTCGACGCCGGCGCGGAGACCACCAACACCTACCGCGTCGCCGGTCGCCTGACCCAGCGCCGCGGCCAGGGCAAGATGGCGTTCCTGGACCTCGTCGACCGCTCGGGCCGCATCCAGCTCCAGGCGCGCATCGACGTCCTCGGCCCCGAGAAGATGGCGCGCCTGCTCGACGCCGTCGACCTCGGCGACATCCTCGGCATCGACGGCACCGCGTTCGTCACCCGCCGCGGGGAGCTCTCGCTCCTGATCGACGACTACGCGGTCCTGGCCAAGGCCCTGCGCCCGCCGCCCGACGCGCACTACGGCCTCAAGGACGTCGAGACCCGCTTCCGCCAGCGCGAGCTCGACCTGATGGCCAGCGCCGAGACCCGCGCGCTGTTCGTCACGCGCGCAAAGATCGTGGCGGCCGTCCGTCGCTACCTCGACGACCGCGGCTTCGTCGAGGTCGAGACGCCGGTCCTGCAGCCGCTCTACGGCGGCGCCGCCGCGCGCCCGTTCACGACGCATCACAACGCGCTGGACCGCGACTTCTACCTGCGGATCGCGACCGAGCTGTACCTCAAGCGCCTGATCGTCGGCGGCCTGGAGCGCGTCTACGAGCTGGGCAAGGACTTCCGCAACGAGGGCGTCTCCTACAAGCACAACCCCGAGTTCACGATGGTCGAGTGGTACGAGGCCTACGCGGACTACGAGGACATCATGCGCGAGGTCGAGGAGCTCCTCCCGCGCGTCGCCGAGGCCGCCGGCTACGACGGCGAGATCGAGTTCGGCGCCACGCCCTACCGCCGCGTGTCCCTGGCCGACGCCATCGCGCAGGAGACCGGGATCGACATCGCGGTCCACGACACGGCCGAGCAGCTCGCCCAGGCGATCAAGGACGCGCCGGACCTCGAGGACATCCCGACCGACGGCCTCGAGTGGCCGGGCCTGGTCGACGACCTCTTCTCCAAGCGCGTCGAGCCCAAGCTGGTCCAGCCGACGTTCGTCATCGACTACCCCAAGGCGCTCAGCCCGTTCGCCAAGGACCACCGCTCCAAGCCGGGCCTCGTGGAGCGCTTCGAGGTCTTCGCCAACGGCATGGAGGTCGGCAACGCGTTCACGGAGCTCAACGACCCCGACGAGCAGCGCGCGCGCTTCGAGGCGCAGGTCCGGCTGGCCGAGGCCGGCGACGAGGAGACCACGCCCTACGACGAGGTCTTCGTCGAGGCGCTGGAGCACGGCATGCCGCCCACGGGCGGCATCGGCATCGGCATCGACCGCCTGGTCCTGCTGATGACCGGCCACCACTCGATCCGCGAGATCGTGCTGTTCCCGGCGATGCGGGACTAGTGCCGATCCGGCAGGCGCTCCGGGATTTGCGGGCGTCTGCAGGATGTTCGCGGACCGCAGGGCTCCGGCGGACCCTGCGGTAAACTGCCCCATGCCCGCCGAACGGACCCGATTCGCTCATCTTCTCGGCCGCAACGGTCGAATAGAGGGGCAGATCGGGTAACTCGGTGACCTCCAGCACCGTTTCACCCCGTCGACGAATTTCCCATCCGGACCACCTCTTCGACCGACCGCTAGCGAATCTCCCCCCGCGCAGTAGGAAGGACGTTCCCCAAGATGTTCGAGCGATTCACAGAGCGAGCCCGCCAGGTGGTCGTGCTCGCCCAAGAAGAGGCAAGAACGCTCAAGCACAACTACATCGGCACCGAGCACATCCTGCTCGGCCTTCTCCGCGAGGAGGAGGGGCTGGCCGCACGCGTGCTGGAGTCCCTGGACATCACCGTGGAGCGCGTTCGCGCCCAGGTGGTGCGGATCGTGGGCTCCGGCGAAGAGGTCACCTCGGGACAGATCCCGTTCACGCCCCGTGCCAAGAAGGTGCTGGAGCTGGCGCTCCGCGAGGCCCTGAGCCTCGGCCACAACTACATCGGCACCGAGCACATCCTGCTCGGCCTCGTCCGTGAGAACGAGGGCGTCGCCGCCCGCATCCTCCTGGACTTCGACGCCGACTCCGAGAAGATCCGCAACGAGGTCATCCGGATGCTGTCGGGCCCCGGCGGGCGCCGTCAGGGCGGCTCGCAGGGCGCGGGCGCGCCGGGTGGCGCCGCGGCCAGCGGCGAGGGCAAGAAGTCCTCGAAGCTGCTGGACCAGTTCGGTCGCAACCTCACCAAGCTCGCCCAGGACGGCAAGCTGGATCCGGTCGTCGGTCGCGAGACCGAGATCGAGCGGATCATGCAGATCCTCTCGCGCCGCACCAAGAACAACCCCGTGCTCATCGGCGAGCCGGGCGTCGGCAAGACCGCCGTCGTCGAAGGCCTCGCCCAGAGGATCACGAACGCCGACGTGCCCGAGCTGCTCAAGGGCAAGCAGATCTACACGCTGGACCTGGCCGCCCTCGTCGCCGGCTCGAAGTACCGCGGCGAGTTCGAGGAGCGCCTCAAGAAGGTGATGAAGGAGATCACCCAGCGCGGCGACATCATCCTGTTCATCGACGAGATCCACAACCTCGTCGGCGCGGGTGCCGCCGAGGGCGCGATCGACGCCGCGTCGATCCTCAAGCCGGCGCTCGCGCGTGGCGAGCTGCAGACCATCGGCGCGACGACGCTCGACGAGTACCGCAAGTACTTGGAGCGCGACTCCGCCCTGGAGCGTCGCTTCCAGCAGATCCGCGTGGAGCAGCCGTCTCCCGAGGAGACGGTGCAGATCCTCAAGGGCCTGCGCGACCGCTACGAGCAGCACCACAAGATCGAGATCACCGACGAGGCCCTCGAGGCCGCGGCGGAGCTCGCCGACCGCTACATCTCCGACCGGCAGCTGCCGGACAAGGCGATCGACCTCATCGACGAGGCCGCGTCGCGCATGCGCATCAAGTCGATGACCTCGCCCCCGGTCTACCGGGAGCTCGAAGAGGAGATCGAGGAGACGCGCCGCTCGAAGGAGGCGTCGATCGAGGCGCAGGAGTTCGAGAAGGCCGCCAACCTCCGCGACAAGGAGCGGCGCCTGACGAACAAGAAGCGCGAGCTCGAGGAGCAGTGGGAGGCCGGCGAGGCCGAGGGCGCCGAGCGTCCGGCCATCGGCGAGGAGGAGATCGCCGACATCGTCTCGATGTGGACCGGCATCCCGGTGTTCAAGCTCACCGAGGCCGAGACCCAGAAGCTGATGCGCATGGAGGACGAGCTCCACAAGCGCGTCATCGGGCAGCACGCCGCCGTCGAGGTCATCTCGAAGGCGATCCGTCGCTCGCGCGCCGGACTGAAGGACCCGAAGCGGCCGACCGGCTCCTTCGTGTTCCTCGGCCCGTCGGGCGTGGGCAAGACGGAGCTGGCCCGCACGCTCGCCGAGTTCCTGTTCGGCGACGAGGACTCGATGATCCGCATCGACATGTCCGAGTACATGGAGAAGCACGCGGTGTCGCGCCTCGTCGGGTCGCCCCCCGGCTACATCGGCTACGACGAGGGCGGTCAGCTCACCGAGGCCGTGCGGCGCAAGCCGTACTGCGTGCTCCTGCTCGACGAGATCGAGAAGGCGCACCCGGACGTCTTCAACATCCTGCTGCAGATCCTGGAGGACGGTCGCCTGACCGACTCCCAGGGCCGCACCGTGGACTTCCGTCACGCGATCGTGATCATGACGTCGAACATCGGCGCCTCCGAGATCGCTCGCAACACGCCGCTGGGCTTCGCCGTCAGCGACGACGAGACGGGCATGACGTACGACGACATGAAGCTGCGGGTCATGGGCGAGCTCAAGAAGGTCTTCCGGCCTGAGTTCCTCAACCGCATCGACGACGTCATCGTCTTCCACAAGCTGCAGAAGGACGAGATCAAGACGATCGTCGAGCTGCTGCTGCGGCGCATCCGCGCGTCGCTGGCCGAGCGGGAGCTCCAGCTGGAGCTGTCCGACGACGCCAAGGACCTCCTGGTCGAGAAGGGCTGGGACCCGTCCATGGGCGCCCGGCCGCTGCGCCGCGCGATCCAGCGCTACATCGAGGACCCGCTGGCCGACTTCGTCCTGCGCGCCGAGCTCATGCCCGGCGGCACGGTGATGGTCGACAAGGCCCCCGAGGACCGCGACGCGGAGACCCCCGAGGTCGTCCTGTCGGTGGTGGCGCCGAAGAAGGCCCCCAAGCCGGTCGGCGTCGGCGCGAGCGGCGGCGACGCCGAGGCGTCCGACGAGCCCGTCGAGGAGAAGATCCTCCCGGGCGAGCCCGACGCGTCGCGCTCGGACAGCCCGCAGCCGGAGTAGTCCTCAGCGAGATCTGGTTGTACGCGAAGGGCGGCCCATGGGCCGCCCTTCGCGCTTGGGTGTGGCATAACCCTCGCGTTTCGGGAAGGATGGCTGGCTGACGTCCCGAGTTGAGAGCCTGAGCGGAGGAGAGCCCCCTTGGACAGCGCACGCCTGAAGCAGATCCCGGTCTTCACGGACCTGGACGACGACGCCCTGAGCCACATCGCGGCCCTGGCCGCCGAGGTCTCGGTGCCGGAGGGCAAGGAGCTCGTCCGCGAGGGCGACTACTCCTACGACGTGCTCGCGATCGAGGAGGGCACCGCCGAGGTCACGCGCGGCGGGGAGAAGATCGCCGACCTGGGCCCCGGCGACGTCATCGGCGAGATGGGCGTGCTCGAGCGCTCGCAGCGCAATGCGACGGTCGTCGCGACGTCGTCGATGCTGCTGGTGACGCTGACGAGCTGGGACATCCGCAAGCTGCGCAAGTCGACGCCGGCCGTGGTCGACCACCTACGCGGCGTGGTGGAGCAGCGCAAAGAGCACGCCTGATACACGGCGCAGAGCGCCGCGATCGGGCCGCGAGTGCTCGCCCAGGGGGCGAAAACTCGCACCTCGTAGGCTGGGGCGCATGGCAGAGCCTCAGCCGGCGGTGGTCGAGATCAAGGTCCGCGACGACGGGCCCTACAAGGTGACCGGGCCCGTGCGGCTGATCGACGCCGAGGGCGGGGTCTTCGAGGTCCCGGCCGAGGGATCGATCGTGCTGTGCCGCTGCGGGCGGTCGGCCGACAAGCCGTTCTGCGACGCGGCGCACAAGCGCGCGGGGTTCGACTCGTGCCCGCGCGCATGACCGGCGACTCGACGCGCGCCGCCCATGCCGGCCTCCCACCCGCGCGCCAGGGCGAGCCGTTCCTGCCGGGCCCGACGCTGCAGGCCGCCAACCACTGGATCGGCGCCGCCGGGCCGGAAGGCTACGGCCGCACCGGCAACCCCACGTGGGCGGCCTACGAGGCCGCCCTGGGCGCGCTGGAGGGCGCCGAGGCGGTCGTGCTGTCCTCGGGCATGGCGGCGGTCGCGGCGGTGCTCCTGCCGCTCCTGAAGCCGGGCGACGTGCTCGTCGCGCCGCACGACGCCTATCCCGGCGTCCGCACGATCGCGACCGAGCACCTGCGCCCGCGCGGGGTCGAGGTCCGGCTCGTGGCGTCCAGCGACGCGGCGTTCCGCGCGGCGACCGACGGCGCGACCGTCGTGTGGATCGAGACGCCCTCCAACCCGGGGCTGGAGCTGCTGGACGTCGCGGGCCTCGCCGAGGCCGCGCACGCGGCCGGCGCCCTGCTGGTCGTCGACGGCACGCTCGCGACCCCGCTGCGTCAGCGCGCGCTGGACCTCGGCGCCGACGTCGCGATGGCCAGCGCCTCCAAGCACCTCACCGGCCACTCCGACCTCGTCCTCGGCTACGCGGCCGCGCGCGACGCCGCGCTGGTCGACGGCATCCGCGGCTGGCGCAGCCTCGCCGGCGCGATCCCGGGGCCGTTCGAGGTCTGGCTCGCGCACCGCTCGCTGCCGACGCTCGCGCTCCGCCTGGAGCGCGCGGAGGCCAACGCGGCGGCGCTCGTCGACGCCCTCGGCGAGCACGCCGCGGTGACCGACGTCCGCTGGCCCGGCTTCGGCTCGGTCCTGACCTTCACGCTCGCCGACCAAGCTGTCGCACAACGCTTCCTCGCCGCCGCGGAGCTCGTGACCGAGGCCACCTCCTTCGGCGGCGTCCACTCCTCGGCCGAGCGCCGCGGCCGCTGGGGCACCGACGACGTGCCCGACGGCCTGATCCGCTTCAGCGCCGGGATCGAGGACACGGCCGACCTGGTCGCCGACGTCCTCCGCGCGCTCGACGCGTCGGACGCCTCCGGGTAGCGTCCCCGCATGGCACGCCGAACGAGCTACACCGCCGGGACCCCGAACTGGGTCGATCTCACGACGTCGGACCTGGCGGGCGCGCAGGCGTTCTACGGCGCGGTGTTCGGCTGGTCGACGCGCGAGGTGATGCCGGGCTTCTACTCGTACTTCGTCGACGACGACGGCGCGATCGTCGCGGGGCTGGCCGAGCTCAACGAGACGCAGATCGCCCGGGGGATGCCGCCGTCGTGGTCGATGTACGTGTCGGTCGACGACGTCGCGGCGACGGCGGACCGGGCGCGCGAGCTCGGCGGCACGGTCGTCTTCGGCCCCGAGGCGATCGAGGAGACCGGCGCGCTGGCGGCCGTCGCCGACCCGCAGGGCGCGGTCGTGCTGCTCTGGCAGCCGGCGCCGTTCGCCGGCGCCGAGGTCGTCAACGGCCCCGGCCTGTGGTCGTGGAACGACCTGCAGACGCCGGACCCGGAGGTCGCGTCGCCGTTCTACGAGGCGCTGTTCGGCTGGACGACGGCGGCGATCCCAGGCGCCGACGGCGTGTACCGGACGATCGGCCACGAGGGCCGGAACATCGGCGGGATCATGCGCGCGCCGGCGGGCGTCGCGCACCCCTACTGGACCGTCTACATCGGCGTCGCCGAGCTCGACGCGACGCTCGAGCGCATCGGCGCGGCCGGCGGTCAGACGCTCGTCGAGCCGATGGCGGTCCCCGCCGGCCGCTTCGCGGTGACGATGGACCCGCAGAACGCGATCCTGTGCCTCGTCGAGAGCCACGAGTACGACGACTGACGCCGGCCGGCCGGCCTGCTTCGCCGGCCGTGGGAGTCCTCGCCCCCGAGCTGATCCTCGCGCCGGCGTTCGTCGTCGGCGCGGCCCTGGTCGCCGTGCTGACAGAGCCGGCGATCGCCGGGGGCGAATCCATCGGGTCTCGCACCTACTCTCCGTGACCCCTCATGGCGCGCCCCTCCACGATCCACGTCTGCTCCTCCTGCGGCCATGCCGAGGCGCGCTGGCACGGCCAGTGCCCGGGCTGCGGGGAGTGGAACACGCTGGTGGAGGAGCGGGCGCCCTCCACGCCGGGCCGATCGAGCTCCGGCGCCGCCGCCCGCCGCACCGCCGCCGGCCCGGCGGCGACGCCGGTCGCGCTGCGCGACGTCACGACCGCGGCGGTCGCGCGCCTGTCGACCGGGATCGGGGAGCTGGACCGCGTCCTGGGCGGCGGCCTCGTCCCGGGCTCGCTGGTCCTGCTCGGCGGCTCGCCCGGCATCGGCAAGTCCACGCTGACCGGCATGGCGACCGGCAACCTCGTCGGCGCGGGACGTCGCACGCTCTACGTCTCCGGCGAGGAGTCCGCCGCGCAGATCCGCCTGCGCCACGAGCGGCTTGAGACGGCCCCGTGCCGCGCGCTCGACGTCCCCGTCATCGCCGAGACCGACCTCGACGCCGTCGTCGCGACCATCGAGCACCACCGCCCCGAGGTCTGCGTCATCGACTCGGTCCAGACCCTCCACGCGCCCGACCTCACCGGCGCGCCCGGATCGGTCGGCCAGGTCCGCGAGGTCGCCGCGCGCCTGATGCGCACGGCGAAGGCCGCCGGCACCACGGTCATCCTCGTCGGCCACGTGACCAAGGAGGGCTCGATCGCCGGCCCGCGCGTCCTCGAGCACCTCGTCGACTGCGTGCTGCAGTTCGAGGGCGAGCGCGAGCGGACCTACCGGACGCTGCGCGCGCTGAAGAACCGCTTCGGCTCGACGTCGGAGACCGGCGTGTTCGAGATGAAGCAGGGCGGCCTGGTCGAGGTCCTGGACCCGTCGGCGCGCTTCGTGGGGGAGGCGACCGGCAAGCCCGGCTCGGTCGTCCTGGCCGCGATGGAGGGCAGCCGGCCGCTGCTCGTCGAGGTGCAGGCGCTCGTCTCCCCGTCGGAGATCGTGCCGCCGCGCCGCGTCGTCACCGGCATCGACCGCAACCGCCTGGCGCTCGTCCTGGCCGTCCTGGGCCGCCACGCCGGCGTCAACACCGGCAGCGCCGACGTGTTCGTCAACGTCGTCGGCGGCGTGCGCGTCGACGAGCCCGGCGCAGACCTCGCGGTGGCCCTCGCCGTGGCCTCCGCGCAGCGCGGGATCGCGCTCGGGAAGTCGGGCCCACCCACCCGGCCGCTGGCCTGCTTCGGCGAGCTGGGCCTCACCGGCGAGCTGCGCACGGTCGGCCATCCGGACCGCCGCGTCGAAGAGTCGGAGAAGTTCGGGCTCGGCGATCCGGTGCATCCTGGGACCGCGCGGACCCTCCGCCACGCGCTCAAGGCGGCCTTCCAGGCGGCAGCGCCGGTCGCGGCCTGAATTGCAAGGCTCCTGGACGACCGTCCAGCTTCTGCAAACACCCTCGCCCCGGTAAGGCCGATCTAAAGAACCCCTGGTAGAATCGTCGTGATGGCGCAGCGATCCGGGGATGAGCTCAACGAGCTCGAGAGCCGTCAGGAGCCCCGGCTCGTCAAGGCGCTGGAGATGGTCGCGCCCGGCACCGCGCTCCGCGAGGGCCTGGACAACATCCTCCACGCCCACACGGGCGGCCTCCTGGTCATCGGCGACCATGACGAGCTCAGCTTCCTGTTCTCCGGGGGCATCAAGCTCGACGTCGACTACACGCCGGCGCTGCTTTACCAGGTGGCGAAGATGGACGGCGGCATCGTCCTGAACGCCAACGCGACCAAGATCGCGATGGCCAACGTCCAGCTGACGCCGGACCCGACGGTCCTGACGCTGGAGACCGGCACCCGCCACCGCACCGCCGAGCGCGTGTCCAAGCAGACCGACGCGGTCGTCATCGCGATCTCCCAGCGGCGCGAGGTCGTCAGCCTCTACGTCGACGGCGCCAAGTACATCCTCGAGGACATCCCGGTGGTCCTCGCCAAGGCCAACCAGGCCCTGGCGACCCTCGACAAGTACCGCACGCGCCTCGACCAGGTCTCCACGCGCCTCACCGCCCTGGAGTTCGAGGGCGGCGCGACCCTGCACGACGTCCTGACGGTCCTCCAGCGCTCCGAGCTCGTGACGCGCATGGCCGTCGAGATCGAGCGCTACATCGTCGAGCTCGGCACCGAGGGCCGGCTCATCGAGATGCAGCTCGAGGAGGTCATGGTCGGCGTCGCCGCCGACAAGGCCGCCCTCATCCACGACTACTTGGCGGCGGACTCCGACGAGAGCTTCGCCGCGGCGCTGGACCAGCTCGGGCGCATGCCCCATCAGGACCTGCTCGACTTCGGCCGCCTGGCCGAGCTGATGGGCTACGACCGCAAGCTGAACACCCTCGACTACCCGGTCTCGCCGCGCGGCTTCCGGATCCTGGGGCGCGTCCCCAGGCTTCCCAAGCTCGTCGTCGCGCAGATCGTGAAGGAGTTCGGGGGGCTCGACGAGCTGCTCGCCGCCACCGATGCGGAGCTGGAGACCGTCGAGGGCGTCGGAGAGATTCGTGCGAAGGACATCCGCGAGGGCCTTCGCCGGTTGCAGGAGATCAATCTCGTAGATCGGTACCTGCAGACCTGATCGTGCCCGTACCAAGGGCCCGGCTGGAAACGCGGTTCCCCATCTCCCCGGTGGGCGACCCAACCAAGGAGGACCATCATTCCCGGTAGCACTGAAGAGCAGATCATGGAAGACCTCGAGATCGAAGTCGAGATCGTCAACATCGATTTCGAGATCGGCGACAACGTCGTCTACCCGCATCACGGGGCGGGCCAGGTCCTCAAGAAGGAACTGAAGAAGATGTTCGGCGAGGAGCGCGAGTACCTCACGATCAAGATCCTGCACAACGACATGACGGTCATGGTCCCCTGCGAGAACGCGGGCATCGCGGGCCTCCGGCGCGTCATCGACGAGGAGACCGTGCAGAAGGTCCTCGCCGTGCTGCAGGACGAGCTGTCCGAGATGCCCAAGAACTGGAACCGCCGGTTCAAGCACAACCGCGACAAGATCAAGACCGGCGACATCTACGAGCTGGCCGAGGTCGTGCGCAACCTGGCGATCCGCGAGCACGACAAGGGCCTCTCGACCGGCGAGAAGCAGATGTTCACGCGCGCCAAGAAGATCCTCGCCTCCGAGCTGATGTACGCGCTGGAGAAGAGCGAGGACGACGCCGAGGCGTACCTGGACGACCTGCTGAAGTCGTCGGCCGAGCGCCTGGCCGCCGCCGCGAAGTAGCGCAGCATCGATGACCGCGGTCGCGCTCGTCGTGGCCGCCGGACGTGGCGAACGCCTTGGGACCGGTGGACCCAAGGCGTTCGTCATGTGTGGGGGCCGCTCGCTGCTGGAGTGGAGCATCGACGCGCTGAAGGCGGTGCCCGAGATCGGGCACATCGTCGTCGCCACGCCGCCCGGCATCGAGGCGCCGGCGGGCACGACGGGCGTCTTCGGCGGCGACGAGCGCTCGCACTCGGTGCGCGCCGCGCTGCACCACACGCTCGCCGGCGACCCCGTCCTGGTCCACGACGCGGCCCGGCCGCTGGTGACGCCCGCGATCATCCGGGCGACGCTCGCCGGCCTCGACGCCGAGGCCGACGCGGCGATCGCCGCCGCCCCGGTGACCGACACCATCAAGAAGTCGGCCGGCGACGGCCGGACGGTGGAGCGGACCCTGGACCGCTCCGCGCTGTGGGCGATCCAGACGCCGCAGGTCTTCCGCCGCGCCGTGCTGGAGCGCGCGCTGGCCCAGCCGCACGAGGCGCTGGCCGCGGCCACTGACGATGCGTCACTGGTCGAGAACATGGGCGGGGTCGTGCGTCTCGTAGAGTCCTCTCGCGAGAACTTCAAGGTCACGACGCCCGACGACCTGAAGCTCGCCGACCTCCTCCTGCGCGCCCGCGCCGCCGCCCGCTAGACCGACCCCATCATCTTGCTGACCGATTACCACGTCCACCTCCGGCCCGACGCCGAGAACACCCCGGCCGCCGAGTACTTCACCGAGGCCAACGCCGAGCGCTACCGCGAGGTGGCCGCCGACCGCGGCATCGCCGAGCTCGGCGTCGCCGAGCACATCTACCGCTTCACGGCCGCCCTGGACGTGTGGCAGCACCCGCTGTGGATCGAGAACGCCCAGGACGACCTCGACCGCTACTGCGAGTTCGTCCGCGACCGCACCGACCTCAAGCTCGGCATCGAGGCCGACTTCATCCCCGGCCGCGAGGAGCAGATGCGCAACCTGCTCGAGCAGCGCGACTGGGACTACGTCGTCGGCTCGATCCACTTCCTCGCCGAGGGCGCGCTGGACTACGCGCGCTTCGACGTGTGGAACCACGCGCGCTCCGCCGACCACGTGTGGACGACGTACTTCACGTGGCTGGGCGAGCTGGCCGCCAGCGGCATGTTCGACATCCTGGCCCACCCGGACCTCGTCAAGCACTGGGGCAAGGAGCGCCCCTGGCCGGACAAGGACCTGCGCTTCTACTACGACATCGCGATGGAGCAGATCGCCGAGTCGGGCATCGCCATCGAGCTGTCGACCGCCGGGCTGCGCAAGCCGGTCGGCGAGATCTACCCCGACCGCGCGTTCCTGGAGATGGTCGTCGACGCGGGCAACCCGATCGCCCTGAGCTCCGACGCCCACACGCCCGAGCAGATCGGCTTCGAGTACGAGCAGGCCATGGCGCTGCTCAGCGACGTCGGCGTGACCGAGATCGCGACGTTCGACCGTCGCGCCGTCACCCTCGAGCCGATCGGCCCGACGTGAACCCGCACTCCATACGTGCGGGGAGCGGCGCGACCGTCCGCACCGGCATCGGCTGGGACTCGCACAAGCTGGTCTCCGACCCCGCCCGCCCGCTGATCCTCGGCGGCGTCACGCTCGAGCACACCCACGGCCTCCTCGGCCACTCCGACGCCGACGTCCTGACCCACGCGGTCATCGACGCGCTGCTCGGCGCCGCGGGCCTGGACGACATCGGCGCGCTGTTCCCCGACACCGACGCGGCCTACAAGGACGCGGACTCGATCGCGCTGCTCGTCGACGTCGTCGACCGCGTGCGCGGCGCGGGCTTCACCATCAACAACGTCGACACGACCGTCGTGATGGAGCGCCCGAAGCTGAGCCCGCAGCGCGGCGCGATCCGCGCACGCCTCGCCGAGGCGCTGGGCGTCGACCAGGGTCAGGTCAACGTGAAGGCCTCGACCGGCGAAGGCCTCGGCTTCGTCGGCCGCGGCGAGGGCGTCGCCGCACTCGCGGTGGCGACGCTGACCGCCGACACCTGATGGCCGAGCCGGGATTCCCGCGGCCGTGCTCGACCACGGTCGATCCCGACTCGACCATCTAGGCTCCAGAGCAGATGCACGGCGACCTGGTGGTGCTCGCCGTCCTCGTCGGCGTCGGCGCCTTCCTGCTGCTGGCCGACAGGACCCAGATCCCGTACCCGATCCTGCTCGTCGCGGGTGGGACGGCGATGGCGTTCGTGCCGGGCGTCAGCGACTTCGTCCTGGACCCGGACATCATCCTGGTGGCCTTCCTGCCGCCGCTGCTGTACGGCGCCGCGTTCTTCACGTCGATCCAGGACCTGCGCGCCAACTACAAGCCGATCGGGCTGCTCGCGGTCGGGCTCGTCACGGCGACGACGATCACGGTCGCGGTCGTCGCGCACTACGTGATCGACCTGCCGTGGGCGGCCGCGTTCGTCCTCGGCGCCGTCGTCTCGCCGACCGATCCGGTCGCGGCGACCGAGATCGCCGTCCGCTCGCACGCGCCGCGCCGGCTGGTCACGATCGTCGAAGGCGAGTCGCTCATCAACGACTCGACGGGCCTCATCGCCTACAAGTTCGCCGTCGCCGCGGTGGTGACCGGGACGTTCTCGCTGTTCGACGCGTTCGGGGACTTCGTGCTCAGCGCGGTCGTCGGCGTCGCGCTGGGCGTGGGGATCGGGGTCGTGGTCGCCGCGGTGCGCAAGCGGCTGGACGACGCGCCGACCGAGACCGCGATCTCGCTGCTCACGCCGTACATGGCCTACCTGCCGGCCGAGGCGCTCGGCGTCTCGGCGGTCCTCAGCGCGGTCTCGGCCGGCCTCTACCTCGGCTGGCGCTCGCCGGAGCTGGTCACGCCGAGCACGCGCATCCAGGTCACCGGCTTCTGGGAGCTGCTGACCTTCGGCCTGAACGCCGCGCTGTTCGTGCTCATCGGCCTGCAGCTGCGGACGATCAGCGAAGGCCTCGACAGCTACTCGACCGGCGAGCTGATCGGCTACGGGGCGCTGGTCAGCGCGACGGTGCTCGCCACCCGGATGGCGTGGCTGTTCCCCTTCAACATCATCTCCCGCCTGCTCGTGCGGCGCTTCCCGCGGCGGGCCTCCGGGCCCGCGCCGCCGGACTTCCGGGTCACCGCGCTGCTGGGCTGGTCGGGCATGCGCGGCGCGGTGTCGCTGGCCGTCGCGCTGGCGATCCCGCTGCAGACCGACGCCGGCGCCCCGTTCCCGGGCCGCGACCTCATCATCTTCCTCGCCTACTCGGTGATCCTCGTCACGGTCGTCGGGCAGGGGCTGACGCTCGGCCGGCTGATCGAGTGGGCCGGCGTCTACGACGACGACCAGACCGTCGCCGAGCAGGAGGCCCGCGCCCGGATCGGCGCGTCGCAGGCGGCGATCGACCGGCTCGTCGAGCTGGAGGGCGAGGATTGGGTGCGCGCCGAGACGTGGGAGCGCATGAACCGCCAGTACGAGTACCGGATCCGGCGCTTCGAGTCCCAGCTCGACGAGGACGACGACGGCGACATCGAGCTCGGCTCGCAGGCCTACCAGCGGCTGCGCCGCAAGGTCCTGGAGGCCGAGCGCGCCGAGATCGTCCGCGCCCGCAACCGCGGCGACATCACCGACGACATCATGCGCCGCATCGAGCGCGACCTCGACCTCGAGGACGCGAGGCTCGAGATCTAGCCGCACGCCGGCCCAGCGGGCCGGGTTCGGTCGCGGGTGTTCGCCCAGGGGGCGAAACTCGCACGCGCGCCGCGGTCAGCCTGAGGCGGTGCCCAGCTCGGCACGCAGCTCCTCGACGATCGCCTTCTGGCGGTCGGCGAGCGCGAGCGAGCGCTGAGGGGCGGTGCGCTGGGTGGCGCGCTGGGTGCGCAGCGGCAGCTCGACGGTGAACAGCGCGCCGCCCTCGGGCGCGTCGCCGACCGCGACGGTGCCGCCGTGCAGGCCGACGATCTCGCCGACGATGGCCAGGCCCAGCCCGGAGCCGGTGCCGGCCGGGCGGTTGCCGCGACGGTAGCGCTCGAAGATCGTCTCGCGCTGGTCGGGCGCGACGCCGGGGCCGTCGTCGGCGACCTGGAGGATCAGCCGGCCGGGCGCGGTGCCCAGGGAGCAGCGGACCACGCCGCTGCTCGGCGCGTGGCGGATCGCGTTGGCCATGAGGTTGCTGACCAGCGAGACGACCTTCTCCTCGTCGACGACCGCGGGCAGCCGGTCGGGCACGCCGATGCGCAGGTCGAGGTCGCGCTGGGCGGCGACCGAGCCGAAGCCCTCGACGCACGTGCGCACGACGCCGGCGACGTCGACCACCGCCGCCTCGAGCTGGAGGTCGGCGCCCTCGAGCCGCGCGACGAGCATCATGTCCTGGACGCGGCGCAGCATCGTGTAGGCGTTGGCGCGGATGCGCGCGACGTCGTCGGCGTCCTCGGCGCCTAAGCGGCCGGACTCCTCGAGCCGCGTGCAGAGCGCGAGCATGATCGACAGCGGCGACTTCAGCTCGTGGCCGACGTCGGCCAGCTGCTGACGGCGATCCTCGGCGGGGCCGCCGGACGCGGGCGTGCGGGACTGCCCCGCCTCCTGGGCACGGCTCCGCCACCAGCGCGGCGCGGACCGCCTGCGACGGTCGTCGTCCTGCGCTTCGTGGCCGTCCGGATCCACGTCAGCTTGGATTCCCACTCGATCAATCCCCATTCCGTACGACGTCGTGTCCTCCGGAAACCTGCTCGCCAATTGAATCGGCAGTCAGCAGCGTGGGTTGGGGGAAGTTCCTGCCCCACAGACCGATGATGACCTCCCTCGCCGTGGCGGATGCAAGTCACCCGCGTGCCGCTTGACGGCGTCGTACGTTTCCACACGCACGGTCCGCCGGCAGGAGAGCCCTCGACTGTGCAACGCCGCGTGGGCTGGGAACGCACCGGACGGTCCGTGCTCGGCGGCGCGTGGCCGCGTGGCGGTTCCCTTCAATCCCCAGGGAACCGCCTGCGCGGTCGCAATGCAGGCCCGTCCGCCACAAGACCCCGGATTCCTGCGTGGGGGTACGAAAATACCCCCCGCGTGAGCCCCACATCGTCTTTTCTTAGCTCTTCACTTCGGTATGGCTCCGGTTGGGGACGAGACCGGGAAGGGCTATTGGGGATGGAATTCAAGGTTGAAGGGGACACGCCGCTGCGCGTGATCGTCGCGGACGACGATCCGCTGGCGCGACGCATGCTGCGCGACGTGCTCCAGCTCGCGGGCATCACCGTCATCGCCGAGGCCGGCAGCGGCCGCGAGGCGGTCGAGCTGACCACGTACTACAACCCGGACGTGGTCGTCATGGACCTGATCATGCCGGGCATGGACGGCCTGGCCGCCATGAGCGAGATCCGGCGCACCGCGCCGGACGTGCGCGTGGTGATCCTGACGTCCAGCGACGACGACGAGGTCGGGCTGATGACGCTGCGCGCGGGCGCCTCCGGGTTCCTGTGCAAGAACGTCGGCATCGACGCCCTGCCGCGCGCGCTCCACTGCGCCCGCAACGGCGAGGCCGTCATCACGCGCCGGCTGACGATGCGGCTCATCGAGGACCTGCGCATGGTCCGGACCGACAGCGCCGGCCTGCGCCCGATCCGCAGCGCGCTGACCTCACGTGAGTGGGAGGTCCTCGACCTCCTCTGCCAGGACCTGTCGACCGACGAGATCGCCGACCGCCTCGTGGTGTCGGTCGAGACCGTCCGCTCGCACGTCAAGAACGTCCTGCGCAAGCTCGAGGTGCGCTCGCGGCGCGAGGCCGTGGCCGTCGCGTCCCGCCTGCGTGCGGGCATGCTGGAGGACGGGCTCCCCGCCGAGGAATGAACCCCGAGGAGCCTGCGCTCGCCGCGCAGGACGGCCTCGAGGCGTTCGCCGCCCTGGCGGCCCATCAGCTCGGAGAGGCGATCGCGCTCATGCGCGGCGCCGCCTCCGTGCTCGACAGCCAGGGCGGGTCGTTGGGCCCGGGCGGGCAGGACGCGCTCCGCGCGCTCAGCGCCGGCGGCGACCGCGCGCAGCGCTACGTCGACGACCTGCTCGACGTGGTCAGGGCCTCCGCCGAGCCCATCGAGCACGCCGCGACCGACCTCGACCCGGCGCTGGACGTGGCGCTCGCCGACCTCGAGACCTACCTGCATCGCGCGCCGGTCCACGTGCAGCGCGAGCCGCTGCCGCGCGCGGCGATCGAGGCCGGCGACGCGCGCCGCGTGTTCGGGCACCTGGTGCGCACGGCGCTGGCCGCCGGCGCCACGCGGCTGGGGATCACCGGGCGGGTCGAGGGCGACGAGGTGGTCGTCGAGCTCTTCGACAACGGCACGCCCGCCCGCGAGGGCACGCAGCCCTTCGAGCCGTTCGGGCGGCCGCGCGGCCGCGGCCCGCTGGTGGGCGCCGGCGTGAGCCTGCCGGTGTGCCGGCGCCTCGTCGAACGCCTCGGCGGACGCATCGGGATGGAGGTGCGGTCCGACGGTGCGACGATCATCACCGTCGAGCTGCCCGCCTCCCGCTGATGACCGACCCCGACCATCCCGCCACCACCGTCCGCGTCCTCCTGGCCGACGACGCCTCCGAGATGCGCGCGCTGCTGCGCTGGGCGCTGATGCGCGAGGGGGAGCAGCCGCCGGTGCTCGTCGTGGGCGAGGCAGCCGACGGGCGCGACGCGCTCGTGCTCGCCGTCGACCTCTCGCCCGACGTCATCGTCCTCGACCTCCAGATGCCCGGGCCGCCGCCCGGCGAGCTGCTGCAGCGCATGACGACGACCGCGCCCGGCGTGCCGATCGTGACCTTCAGCGGCTTCGAGCCGGACCTCGTCGCGCCCGCCGAGGCCCGCCTCGTCGCGTTGCACATCCCCAAGACGACCGACCTCGCGCTGGTGCGCGCGGCGATCGTCGACGTGGCGCGCGGCACCGAAGGCGCATGACAGCGCCGGCCGCGGCCGGCATACTGCGCCCATCGTGGCGCGCGGCGGACAGGACGGAACCCAGCCCGCACGCGTCGTCGTCGTCGACGACGACATGGAGCTGCGCGGTCGCCTGCGCGCCGCGCTGCAGGACGCGGGCCTGACCGTCATCGCCGAGGCCGACAACGGCCGCGACGCGATCGACCTCGCCGCGCACTTCCGGCCCGACGTGATGATCATGGACATCGTCATGGCCAACATCGACGGCCTGTCGGCGACGCGCGCGATCGTCGAGCGGGCGCCGTCGGTGAAGATCCTGCTGCTGACCGCCTCCGACGACGTCGACCTCGGGATGGTCGGCCTGCGCGCCGGCGCCGCCGGGCACCAGGTCAAGGGCGTGCCGGTGTCCGAGATCGTCGCGTGCGTGCAGCGGATGGCGGCGGGGGAGCCGGTGATCGGCCCGGAGCTGACGTGGCGGCTGATCGACAGCCTGCGCGCCCTGCCCGTCGGCGGCCAGGGCGTGCGACCGGTGCGCAGCAAGCTCACCCCGCGCGAGTGGGAGGTCCTGGACCTCCTGTGCGCCGGGCGCACCGTGGACCAGATCTCCGACGAGCTGGTGCTCGCGCGTGACACGGTCCGGACCCACGTCAAGCGCCTGCTGCGCAAGCTCGGCGCGCACTCGCAGGCCGAGGCGATCTCGATCGCCAACGGCATCCGGGCCACGTTCGCCGCCAACGGCGTCGACGCTCCCGAAGACGTCTGAGGCGAGCGTCGCGTTCTGCCGCCAACGGCGTCGACGCTCCCGAAGACGTCTGAGGCGAGCGTCGCGTTCTGCCGCCAACGGCGTCGACGCTCCCGAAGACGTCTGAGGCGAGCGTCGCGTTCTGCCGCCAACGGCGTCGACGCTCCCGAAGACGTCTGAGGCGAGCGTCGCGTTCTGCCGCCAACGGCGTCGACGCTCCCGAAGACGTCTGAGGCGAGCGTCGCGTTCTGCCGCCAACGGCGTCGACGCTCCCGAAGACGTCTGAGGCGAGCGTCGCGTTCTGCCGCCGATGGCGGGGACGTGTGACAGCTGGACGTCGGGCGTCCCACGTCCGCGACGTCTAGACCACTGATCGGTGAAGGTCTAGACCACTAGGCGCCATTGCGCCACTGAGAGCCGCCCTAGCGCATCGGCCAGGGGGCATGGGGGAGTGTTCTCACCCATGAGGGTGGCGGCCCTACCCCCCTCGATCGGGGGAACTTCCCCGTCGGCGTACCCCAGATATCCCCTGCCACCGACCAGGCCCGGCGCGCAAGATCCTGGTCGTTGGGCGAGCGTCGCTGGAGCGCAGGAAGCGGGACGGCGGCGAGCGTGGCCCGAGAGCAACGTGGGGTGAGATCAAATGAGCGTTGGGATCGTTGGACTCGGCTATGTGGGGCTCCCACTGGCCGTCAGCTTCGCCGAAGCCGGTGAGCACGTCGTCGGCATCGAGGTGAACGCACGTCGCGTGGCACAGCTGCGCTGCGGCGAGTCGTACATCGAGGACGTCCCGTCCGAGCAGTTGCAGGCGGTCTCCGACCGCATCGAGGCGACCACCCGGATCGCCGCGCTGGCGAAGGTGGACGCGATCATCGTGTGCGTCCCGACGCCGCTGACGCCGAACCGCGAGCCGGATCTGACGCCGCTCGTGGACGCGTGCCAGTCCATCGCGACCGTGCTGCAGGCCGGCCAGCTGGTGGTCCTGGAGTCCACGACCTACCCCGGCACGACCCGCGAGCGGGCGCTGCCGATCCTGGAGGAGTCCGGCCTGCGCGCCGGCGTCGACTTCCACCTGGCCTTCTCGCCCGAGCGTGTTGACCCGGGCCGGACCGACTGGACCCTGAAGACGACGCCGAAGATCGTCGCCGGCCTCACCGAGACCTGCGGCAACGCGGCCGAGGCCCTGTACGGCCTGGTCTGCGACCAGCTCGTCCGCACCTCGGAGCTCGAGAGCGCCGAGATGGCCAAGCTGCTCGAGAACATCTTCCGCTCGGTCAACATCGCGTTGATCAACGAGATGGCCGAGCTCGCCGACCGGATGGGCATCGACATCTGGGAGGTCATCGACGCGGCCTCGACCAAGCCCTACGGCTTCATGCGCTTCGAGCCGGGCCCCGGCATGGGCGGCCACTGCCTCCCGGTCGACCCGTTCTACCTGGCCTGGAAGGCGCGCGAGTACGAGTTCTCCACCGAGTTCATCGAGCTCGCCGGCAAGGTCAACCAGCACGCGCCGTACCTGGCGGTCGAGAAGGTCGAGCGTCGCCTCAACGAGATGGGCATGCCGGTCAAGGGCACGCGCATCGGCATCCTGGGCGTCTCCTACAAGGGCGGCGTCGGCGACATCCGCGAGAGCCCGGCGCTGAAGATCATCAGCCGCCTCGGCGCCCTCGGCGCCGAGCTCGCCTACCACGACGCCTACGTGCCCGAGCTCTCGCAGTTCGAGCTCAGCAGCGCGTCGCTCGACGACCTCAAGGAGTTCGCCGACGTCCTGGTCATCGTCACCGCCCACCCGGGCATCGACCACGCCGGCCTCTGCGAGCAGCACCAGGTCGTCGACCTCCGCGGGGTCACCCGCCGCAGCCGCGCCACCGCCCGGCCCGCGTCGCGCGTCACGCTCGCCTCCGTCAAGGCCGCTTAGGGAGCCTGATCGATCATGAAGCGTCTTCTCATCGTCGCCGACCACACGCTGGTCGTGCAGGCCATCCGCCTCGCCCTCCGCCAGACGGCGGGCTTCCAGGTCGTCGGGTTCGTCGACGGCCGCCAGGAGATCCGCTCCGCGCTGGCCGAGGCCCGCCCGGACGTCGTCCTCGTGGACGACATGCAGAACCCCGAGCACCCGCTCGAGCGCCTCCGCGAGGTCGCGGAGAACTGCCCGGACGCCAAGGCCATGCTGTTGACCACCCGCACCGAGGACGACTGGCTGGGTGAGGCGTTCGACGCCGGCGCCGAGGCCGCGATCTCCAAGTCGGTGCACCCGGTCGCGCTGGGCACGCTGCTGCGCGAGATCGTGCACGGCCGCGTCATCCACCGTCCGCGCCGGGCCAAGTCGCCCGTCGAGGCGGCGGACTGCCCGCTGACGTCGCGTGAGCTGGAGATCCTGAGCCTCGCGTCCCAGGGCCTGACCAACGGCCGGATCGCCCGCGAGCTGTGGGTGACCGAGCAGACCGTCAAGTTCCACCTGTCGAACACGTACCGCAAGCTGGGTGTGGCCAACCGGACAGAGGCCTCCCGCTACGCGCACATGAACGACCTCGTGGTCCCGCATGCGCAGCTCGCCTCCTGAGCCGGGGTCCCAGCCGTCGTCGTCATCGCAGATCGCAGGCGCCACCGCGCGCGGCCCGCTGCACGTCGTGCCCGAAACGGGCACGGCGGCGCAGGCCCGTCGCGGTGGGCTGAGCCGTGGCCGCATCCGCGCGCTGCTGCTCGCCGACCTGCTGTCGATCGCGATCGCGCTGGCGGGGACCTACCTGCTCGCCGAGCTGATCGGCCCGCCGGCCGTCATCGCGCCCACGGGCGTCGAGCTCGGCCTGATCGTCGTCGCCGCCGTGGTCTGGGTGGCGGTCTTCGCCGCCTACCGGCTCTACGAGACCGACGACCGGCGCGTGGCGCCCGCGAGCTTCGACGAGGTCGGGCCGCTGTTCCACGCCCTGCTCGCCGGCTCGCTCGTCCTCCTGGTCATCGGCCAGGGCGCCAAGCGGCTGGCCGACTGGTCGATCTACTCGCCGCTGGAGGCGATGTTCTTCCTGGTCATCGCGCTGGTCTGCGTCCCGGTGCTGCGCGGCGTCGTGCGCACCTGGATCCTGCCGAGCGTCATGCGCCCGCGCCGGACGCTGATCGTCGGCGCCGGCGAGGTCGGGCAGCTGATGCGGCGCAAGCTCGCCAGCCATCCCGAGTACGGCCTGGAGTTCGTCGGCTTCATCGAGGACGACCCGCGCGTCGGCGACGACGTCGTCGGCCGCACCTCGGCGCTGACCGCGCAGGTCGACGCGCTCGACGTCGACTGGGTGATCCTGACCTCGACGGGCGACTCCTACGAGGACACGCTGGAGCGCGTCCGCGCGGTGCGCCGCCCGGACGTCCACCTGTCGATCGTCCCGGACTACTTCGAGCTGTTCGCGTCCAACGCGGAGATCGAGGACATCGAGGGCGTGCCGCTGGTCAGCCTGCCGCCGCTGCGCTTCTCGCGCAGCGTGCTGCTGATGAAGCGCGCGTTCGACGTCGTCGCCGCGGGCCTCGGGCTCCTGGTGCTGTCGCCGCTGCTCATCGCGGTGGCGATCGCGATCAAGCTCGACAGCCGCGGCCCGGTGTTCTTCCGCCAGGCCCGGCACGGGCGTGGGGGCAAGGCCTTCAACATCGTCAAGTTCCGCACCATGTGCGCGGACGCCGAGGCCCAGCGCATGGACCTCGCGCACCTCAACGAGCTGGAGGGCGGCGGGCCGCTCTTCAAGATCAAGGACGACCCGCGCATCACGCGGATCGGCGCCACGCTGCGCAAGCTCAGCATCGACGAGCTGCCGCAGCTGTGGAACGTCGTGAAGGGCGAGATGAGCCTCGTCGGCCCGCGCCCGTTCGTCGTGCACGAGTCGGAGCGGATCACGGGCTGGGCCGGCAAGCGCCTGGACACCACCCCGGGCATCACGGGCCTTTGGCAGGTCCTCGGGCGCAACGACATCCCCTTCGAGGAGATGGTCAAGCTCGACTACGTCTACGTCACCAACTGGTCCCTGTGGTGGGACATCAAGATCCTGTGCCAGACGATCCCGGTCGTCCTGGCCAAGCGGGGGGCCTACTGATGAACGTGTTCGTGATCCCGGCGTACAACGAGGAGACGAACCTCCCGCGCCTGCTGCTCGACCTCGAGGAGCGCCCAGGGCTGTGGATGGGCGGCCACGTGATCATCGTCGACGACGGCTCGTCCGACGCGACGGCCGACGTCGCCGCGGCCTACGACGGCCCGGTCCCGATGATCCTGCACCGCCAGGTCCGCAACCAGGGCGCGGGCCGCGCCTTCGACAAGGGCTTCCGCATCGCGCTCGAGCTCTGCGGCGACGACGACTACGTCATCACGATGGAGTCCGACACGACCAGCGACCTCGACGCGGTCGCGACGATGCTCGCGGTCGCCCAGGAGGGCACGGACATCGTGCTCGCCTCCCACCACGGCGAAGGCCAGCTGGTCAACGTCTCGGCCCACCGCCGCCTGCTCTCGCGGGCGGCCGCCACGGCGATCCGCCGCGGCGCGGGGCTGGACGCGAAGACCGTCTCCTCGTTCTTCCGCGTCTACCGCGCAGCGGCCCTGCGCGACGCCTATGCGCGGCACGGGGACCGCTTCATCCGCGAGGCGGGCTTCGCCTGCAAGGCGGAGATCCTGGTCAAGATGGTGCGCGGCGGCGCGTCGGTGCGGGAGGTCCCGGTCTCCCTGGACTGGTCGCGTCGCGACGGCGAGTCCAAGATGCGGGTGCTGCCGACCATCGGCGGCTACGCCCGGATGATGGCCCGCCAGATCACCACGCGGGAGCCTGTCGAGACCCGGGAGCGCGTGTGAGCGGACGGGACATCGGCATCGTCGGCGGCGGCCTGCTCGGCGTCGGCGTCGCCTACAGGCTGGCGTGCCAGGGCGAGAGCGTCACGCTGTACGAGCGCGACGCGCGGCTCGGCGGCCTGGCCGGCACGACCGACCTCGGCGGCTACGACGTCGATCGCTACTACCACGCGGTCCTGCCGACCGACGACCGCGTCCTGGCGCTCGCCAAGGAGATGGGGATCGGCGACGACGAGATCCGCATGCGGCGCCTCGGCGTCGGCTTCTTCCACGACGGCGAGCTCGCGTCGATGTCGACGCCCAAGGAGCTGCTGACGTTCCCGGGCCTGGCGATGCGCGACCGGCTGGCGCTCATCGTGTTCGTCGCCCGCTGCCAGCTGCTGAAGGACAACGCGGCGCTCGAGGACATCCCGCTGGAGCCGTGGATGCGCAAGATGGCCGGCGACCGGCTGTGGGATCGCCTGTGGCGCCCGCTGCTGGAGTCCAAGTTCGACGGCCGCTACCACGACCTCCCGGCGACCTACCTGTGGTCGCGCATGCGCCGCACCGCCGGCACGCGCGACCGCTCCGGCCAGGAGGTCATGGGCTGGATCCACGGCGGCTACCAGGAGCTGGTCGACCGCCTCGGCCGCGAGGTGCAGCGGCGCGGCGGCCGGATCCGGACGTCGACGACCGTCTCGGCGATCCCGTCGCAGGACGGCCGCGCCCTGGGCGTCGTCGTCGACGGCCAGCTGCACGCGCACGACCTCGTGCTCACCACGCAGCTGCGCCCGGCGCTGGACGGGATGCTCTCCGAGGAGCTGCGCGACGTGCTCGGCCCGGACCGCAACCGCTATCTGGGCATCGTGTGCCTGGTGATGCGAGTGCGCAAGAGCGTCAGCCCGTACTACGCCTTGAACATCACCGACCGCTCGGTGCCGATCACCAGCATCGTGGAGACCACGCACGCCGTGGACCCCGAGGCGGTCGGCGGCCATCTGGTCTACGTCCCGCACTACGTCGACCCGTCCAACCCGGACCTCGAACGCCCCTCGGCGGACATCACCGCCGAGTACCTGGGCCACGTCCAGCGGATCTTCCCGGACTTCTCGCCCGACGACGTCATCGCCAGCCAGGTCGCCCGCGCGCGGGTCGCCGAGCCGGTGCACACCGTCGGCGTCGCGCCGCGCGGCGGCGCGCTGTTCCCGGCCGCCGGGCTCGCCGTCGCGTCCTCGGCGCACATCTACCCGGAGATCGTCAACGGCCAGGCGATCCTCGGCGTGGCCGATTCCGTCGCCGAGCAGATCATGAACTCGACCTCCGGCCAGGTCGCTCGGGCCGCCGCGTGAGCATCATGTCCTCCATGGAAGGGAACAGCATGTCCTTGCCCAAGAAGGTCGGCATCACGGGTGCCGCCGGCTTCATCGGGTCGAACCTCGTCTTGCGCCTGCTGGATGAGGGCGGGGTCGACATCGTCGGCGTCGACGACCTGTCGGCCGGCACGCTGCGCAACCTGGAGGGCGCGGTCAACGACGACCGCTTCACCCTGCACCAGTTCGACTGCCGCGACGCGCGTCAGCTGCACCGCGTCTTCGAGGACTGCGACGCGATCGTCCACCTCGCCGCGCTGAAGATCCCGCGCTACGGCGGGGCGCTGAACACGCTCGACGTCAACGTCAAGGGCACCGAGGCCGTCTTCGAGGTCGCCCAGGCGACCGGCGCGCGCGTCGTGCAGGCGTCGACCTCCGACGTGTACGGCAACGCGAAGGCGCCGTTCGCGGAGGACGACGACATCGTCCTCGGCCCGCCGACCTCGCGCCGGTGGTCCTACGCCGCCTCCAAGCTGATGGACGAGCACCTCGGCCTGCGCCTCTACGAGGAGCGCGACCTCCAGGTGACGATCCTGCGCTTCTTCAACGCCTACGGCATCCGCAACCACCCGACGTGGTGGGGCGGCCCGATGTCGCCGTTCATCGAGAACCTGCTCGACGGCAAGATGATGGAGCTGCACGGCGACGGGCGCCAGGTGCGCACGTTCACCTACGTCACCGACACGGTCGACGGCGTGGTGCGCGCGCTGGCCACGCCCGAGGCCGCCGGCGAGATCATCAACATCGGCGGCGACGAGCCCATCGAGATCGTCAAGCTCGCCGAGGCCGTCCAGGCGGCCCTCGACATCCCCGGCCCGCTGCGTGCCAACGTCATCCCGCTCGACCAGATCGGCGGCAAGTACCAGGACGTGCGCCTCCGGATCCCGGACACCTCCAAGGCCGAGCGGCTGCTCGGCTTCAAGGCCACGGTCGGCCTCGAAGAGGGCCTGCGCGAGACCATCGCGTGGCACAAGACCCTTCGCGCCGAGCGCGTGTCGGGAGCGGCTGGAGTGGCGTGAGCCCGCGCTCCGTCCGTGCGGCCGGTCCCGCCGGCACGGCGCTTCGCGCGAACCCCGCGAGCACGAGCTCCGGGGTCCGTGGGACGGCAGCACCTCAGACGGCGCCGCGAGATCTGGCAGGGACCGCCGGGATCGCGCGCTACGCGGCACCGGCCACGGCGGCCGTCGTCTTCGTCGCGCTCGTCGCCCTGACGTGGGCGGCGTGGGGCGACCTGCGCCACGACACGGGCTACGACTTCGTCGCGGCCGACCGGCTCGCGCACGGCGACCTGCCCTACGCGGACTTCTCGTACCTGTACGGGCCGCTCGGCGTCGGCCTGCTCGGCGGCGCGTTCGCGCTGCTGGGGACCTCGGTCGGCGTCGCGGTCGGCGTGGGGCTCGCGCTCGCCGCGGCCGCCGTCGCGCTGACCTACCACCTCGGCCGCGCGCTGGCCGGACCGGTCGCGGCGGCCGTCGCCGCCGTGCTCGCCGCGCCCGCCGCGCTGGGGACCGGCAACGTCGGGCTCGTCGTGCCGCACTCGATCTCGGCCTCGGTCGCGGTCGTCGCCGCGCTTTCCGGCCTGTCGGCCGCCTACGCCCACGCGGGCAGCGGCACGCGCCGCAGCCTCGTCGCCACCGGCGTCGCCGTCGGCGCGGTCGCGCTGACGCGGCCCGAGTTCCTGGCCGCGATCGCCTGCGCCGTCGCGCTGTGGCTCGGCCTGCGTTGGTGGCGCGCCGACGCGGCGGGCCGTCCGCGCGCTCTGCGCGACGCGCTGATCGCCATCGGCTCCGCCGCCGTCCTGCCCGTCGTCGTCTACGGCGCGGCCGCGGCCGCCGCCGGCGCCGGCACGCTGCGCGACGACCTCGCGCCGTCCTCCCAGCTGGCCGCGGGCGGCAAGAAGATCCTCGAGGCCACCGCGCCGCTGACCGCCGGCAGCTTCGCCAAGCTGCTCGGGCACACCCTCTTGTACGGCGTGCTGATCGCCGCCATCCTCGGCGCCGCCGCGCTCGCGCACCGCCGCCCGAAGCTGCGCCCGTTCGTGCTCGCCGGCGCCGCGCTCGTCGTGGCCGGTCTGGTGGTCGTCGCGCTCGACGACCCCGAGGCCGCGCGCTCCAAGCTCGAGTTCGCCTTCTCCTGGATCCCCGCCGGCGCCGCGATCGCCGTCGTCGCGCTGCTCGCCGGCGCGCGCCATCGCGACCGCGCCTGGGACGCGCGCGGCCAGCTCGCGCTGCTCGTCTGCGCGTTCACCGCGGTCCTCGCCGCCAAGACCTACGCGGCGTTCCTGCCGCAGCCCAACCCGGACTTCGCGCAGTACGCGACCTACGCGCTGCCGTTCGCGGCGCTCTTCCTCGTCTGGCTGCACGCCGAGGCGGTGCCGCGCGGCGACACGCTCACGCGCGCGCTCGGCCTGGCCTGGGTCGGCGCGCTGGCCGCCGTCTGCTGCGTGCTCGTCGCCCACGACGCGCGCGACGAGTCGGTGACCGTCCGCGGCCCGGGCGGCGCGCTGCACGCCGGGGCCGCCGACGGCCCCGCCTACCAGGCGGCCGTCGACGCGGTGGTCGCGCGCTCGCGCCCCGGTGAGCCCGTCCTCTTCGCGCCGCAGATGTCGGCGCTCTACACGATCGCGGATCGCACCGATCCCCTGCCCACGATCTCGCTGCTGCCCGGCGCTCTGCCGGCGCCCGCGGACGAGACCGCGGCGATCGAGCACCACCTCGGCGACGTGCGGGTCGCCGTGACCGATCGGCGTCCCCTGACCGAATACGGCCAGGGCGCCTTCGGCACGACCTACGACCAGCGCCTGATGGCGTGGCTCCGGAGCGACTTCCGCATCGTCGCGACGGTCCACGGACAAGGGCAGAACGCCGAGACGCTCGACGTCTGGCAGAGGAAGCCCTCGTGACCCGTCCCACCTTCGCAGCGCTGCTGACGTTCCTGGCGCTCGCGCTCCTCCCGGCGGCCGCCTCGGCCGCCTCCGCGCCCACGGGCGCTTCGACGTTCCCGACCGACGCCAAGGTCGTCGTGTCGTGGCAGCCCAGCTCAGGGGCGACGGCCTACACCGTCTACCGCGGCACCTCGGCCGCGGCGATCACCACCCGCGTCACGACCGCCGCCGGCGTGACCGGGACGTCGTTCACCGACACGACCGCGTTGAACGGCACGACCTACTTCTACGCCGCGCGCGCGGTGCAGTCCGGCATCGAGTCGGGCAACTCCAACGTCGTGACGGCCACGCCCGGCGCCCGCGCGTGCACGACCGGCAACGCCGTCGTGCTCGAGAACTGCCTGCCCGGCTCGGCGGGCTGGAAGCTCACCGCGCCGGCGATCATCGCCAACGGCGGCATCGAGGGCTACGCGACCGCCCAGAGCGTCAACCACGGGTCCAAGATCGACCTGAAGGTCAACGCGACGGCGGGCTCGACGTTCGACGCGCAGGTCTACCGCATGGGCTCCTACGGCGGCCTCGGCGGGCGCCTGGTCACGACGCTGAAGGGCGTCGGCTCGACCGCGCAGCCCAGCTGCTCCAACGACGACTCGACCGGCCTGTACGAGTGCGCGAACTGGTCGGTGTCGGCGACGATCTCGACGACGACGGACTGGCCGTCGGGCATGTACCTCGTCCGGCTCCTCCGCAACGACACCGCCAAGGACAACTACGTCCTGTTCACCGTGCGCGACGACTCGCGCACGCCGGCGCTCGTCTACGGCAGCTCCTACGGCACGTTCCAGGCCTACAACATGTTCGGCGGCCGCTCGCTGTACACGTTCAACTCCAACGGCGCGAACACCGTCTCCGGCCAGGCGCGCGCGGTCAAGGTCTCCTTCGACCGCCCCTACGAGCAGCCGCGCGCCCGCCAGCACGACTGGTTCGTCGAGACCGAGCAGCCCGTCGTGGCCTGGCTCGAGCAGCAGGGCGACGACGTGTCCTACATCGCCGACACCGACCTCGAGACCCAGCCGCAGCTCGCGCGTCAGGGCGGCGCCTACTACGTGCCGCCCCACGACGAGTACTTCTCGGCCGGGATGCGCAGCGCGCTGGAGGCCGCCCGCAGCGCCGGGACCGACATCTTCTTCAGCGGCGCCAACGCGGTGTACGAGAAGGTGCGCTTCGAGGCCTCGCCGCAGTCGGGCGTCAGCGGGCGCACGATGACGTGCTACAAGACGACCGAGTCCGGCCCGGCCGACCCGAGCGGCATCCCGACCGGCACCTGGCGCGACCCACTCGGCGCCAACAAGCCCGAGAACGCGCTGATCGGCCAGATGTTCATCGGCCAGAGCGTCAACCTGTTCTTCCCGTTCAGGGTGTCGGCGACCGAGGGCTCCGATCGCCTCTACCGCTACACCGGCCTCGACGGCCAGGCCAGCGGCGCGACGGCCTCGATCGGGGCCAACATCATGGGCTGGGAGTGGGACGGCCGCGTGGCCAACGGCCAGGAGCCGGCCGGCGTCAAGACGCTGGCCACCTCGCCGGTCACGGGCGACCTCGTCCAGAACAACGGCCAGTCGTTCTCGCCCGGCGCCGCGTCGCCGACGATGACCAAGTACACCGCCGCCAGCGGGGCGCTGGTCGTCTCGACCGGCACGATCCAGTGGTGGCGCGGGTTGAGCACCAACACGTTCGGCGAGGGCGAGCCGAACCTCGTCATCCAGCAGATCACCACCAACGTGCTGGCCGACATGGGGGTCAAGCCCGGCACGCCGGCGACCGGCATGCAGGTCGACACGCCGACGAGCGAGATCCCGGTCCCGACCAACGTCAACGCGACCGCGGTCGGGCCCGACGCGGCCTCCGTGTCCTGGGCGGCCGTCGCCGGCGCCACGGGCTACAACGTCTACCGCACCACCTACACGCGTGAGGGCGGCTACCCGCTCGGCCAGCGCGCGAACATGGTCGCGGCCAGCGGCACGAGCTTCACCGACGACGGCCTGAGCTCCGGCAAGACCTATCACTACGTCGTGACCGCGATCGTCGGCGGCAAGCAGTCCGCGCCGTCGGCCGAGGCCTTCGCCACCACGCCGCTGACCGGCGTGACGTCCAAGCGCATCAACGCGGGCGGCCTGGCCTACACGACCTTCACCGGCGTCAGCTGGCTCGCGGACTCGTCGTTCAGCGGCGGCTTCACGTACCACATCCCGGACGCGATCTCGGGGACCACGGACCCGGCGCTGGCCCAGGACGAGCACGCCGGCACGTTCTCCTATAACATCCCGGTGCCCAGCGGCAAGTACGACGTGCGTCTGCACTTCGCCGAGCTGTACTGGGGCACGGGCGGGCCGGGCGGCGCGGGCAAGCGCGCGTTCAACGTGGACGTCGCGGGCACGGCCGCCGCGCCGGACCTGTCCAACCTGGACATCTACTCCGAGGTCGGTCCGCGCACCGCGCTGGTCAAGACGATCCCCAACGTGACCGTCACCAGCGGCACGCTGTCGATCGCGTTCAGCAACGGCAGCGCGGACCAGCCGGAGGTCACCGCGGTCGAGGTCGTCCCGTCGGTTCCCAGCGGGCCCCCGGCCGTCACCCAGGTCAACCCGGGCGACACGGCGACGGGCATCGCCGCCACGACCACGCCGACGGCGACGTTCTCCCGCGCGATGGACGCGAGCACGATCACCGGCTCGACCTTCACGCTGACGCCGAGCGGCGGTGGCGCGGCCGTGGCCGCGAGCGTCGCCTACGACGCCGCGACGCAGACCGCGACGCTGACGCCGACCAGCACCCTCGACTTCTCGACGACCTACGTCGCGAAGCTGACGACGGCGGTCAAGGCCTCCGACGGCCAGGCGCTGCCCAACGCGGTGACCTGGAGCTTCGCGACGATGGCCGCGCCCGCCCCGCCGAGCGTCACCGGCGCGACGCCGGCGGCCGGGGCCACCGACGTCCCGGTGTCGACCAAGCCGACCGCGACGTTCTCGCGGGCGATGATGGCCAGCACGGTGACGAGCTCGAGCTTCACGCTCGAGAAGTCCGGCGGCGCGGTCGTCACGGCGTCGGTCGCCTACGCCCCGGCGACGTTCACCGCCACGCTGACGCCGAGCGCGGCGCTGGCCTACAGCACCACGTACGTCGCGCGGATCAAGACCACCATCAAGTCGGCCGACGGCGTCGCGCTGCCCGCCGAGGTGACGCGCACCTTCACGACCTCCGCGGCCCCGCCGCCCGACACGACGCCGCCGACGGTGGCGGTCACCAGCCCGTCCGCCGGCGCGTCGGTCACCGGCACGGTGTCGCTGGCCGCGAACGCCGCCGACAACGTCGGCGTGACCGGCGTCCAGTTCCGCCTCGACGGCGCGAGCATCGGCGCCGAGGACACGAGCGCGCCCTACACCTACGCGTGGGACTCGCTGTCGACCGCCAACGGCCCGCACACGATCACGGCCGTCGCCAAGGACGCGGCGGGCAACAGCACGACCGCGGCCAACGTCGCGATCACGGTCAACCACCCGGCCGTGGACCAGAGCGGCCTCGTCGGCGCGTGGGGCTTCGACGAGGCCAGCGGCACGACCGCGACCGACTCCTCGACCGCCCACAACAACGGCACGATCAACGGCCCGGTCCGCACGGCGTCCGGCAAGTTCGGCGGCGCGCTGACCTTCGACGGCACCAACGACCTCGTCACGGTGCCCGACGCGACCTCGCTGCACCTCGGCTCGGCGGTCACGCTCGAGGCCTGGGTCTACCCGACGGCGCTCAACGACTGGCGCACGATCCTCATCAAGGAGCGCGGGACCAACGCGCTGACGTGGGGCCTGTACGGCAACACCGACACCGGCCGGCCGAGCGCGAACGCCTCGACCGCCGGCAGCGAGAAGGACACGCGCGGCACCGCGGCGCTGGGCCTGAACGCGTGGACGCATGTCGCCCAGACCTACGACGGCGCGACGCTCAAGCTGTTCATCAACGGCACGCTGGTCTCGAGCCGGGCCATGACCGGCGCGCTGGACAGCTCGACGTCGCCGCTGGGCATCGGCGGCAACGGCGTCTGGGGCGAGTTCTTCCAGGGCCGCCTCGACGAGGTCCGCGTCTACAGCCGCGCGCTGAGCGCCGCCGAGGTCGGCACGGACATGAACCTGCCCGTCGACCACGACGCGGCGCCGACCGCGCCGACCGCCCTGACCGCCACCGCCTCGGCCGACGCCGTGGCCCTGGACTGGAACGCGGCGACCGACGACAACGGCGTGACCGGCTACGAGGTGTACCGCTCGACGACCTCCGGCTTCACGCCGTCGGCGGCCAACCACGTCGCCACCGTCAACTCCGCCACCGCCTACACGGACACGGCGCTCGCGCCCGGCACCTACTACTACGTGGTGACGGCGACCGACGCCTCCGACAACGAGAGCAACCCGTCGGGCCAGGCGTCGGCGACGGTCACGGCCGACACGACGGCGCCGACCGTCACGGTCACGGCGCCCGCCGCGGGGGCCACGGTCTCCGGCAGCGCGGTCGCGCTGACGGCCACCGCTACCGACAACCGCTCGGTCGCGAGCGTCCAGTTCAAGGTCGACGGCACCGACGTCGGCAGCGCCGACACGACCGCGCCCTACGCCGCGAACTGGAGCACGCTGTCGGCGACCAACGCGACGCACAGCATCACGGCCGTCGCCAAGGACGCGGCCGGCAACGCCACCAGCTCGGCGGCGGTGTCGGTCACGGTCAACAACGGCACGCCGCCGACCGTCGCGCTCACCGCGCCGGCGGCCGGCGCCACCGTGACCGGCGCGACGACGATCAGCGCGACGGCCGGCGACGACCGCGGCGTCACGCAGGTGCAGTTCAAGGTCGACGGGACCGACGTCGGGGCGCCCGACACGTCCTCGCCGTACTCGATCTCGTGGAGCTCGGCGACCGTCGCCAACGGCACGCACAGCATCACGGCGGTCGCGAGCGACACCGACGGCAACACCACCACCTCGGCGGCGCGCAGCGTCACGGCGTCCAACAGCTCGCCGGCGCCGACCGGCCTGGTCGCCTCCTACGGCTTCGACGAGGCCACGGGCACGACCGCCAACGACGGCTCCGGCAAGGGCCACGCCGGCACGATCGACGGCCCGATCCGCGCGGCGACGGGCAAGTTCGGCGGCGCGCTGAGCTTCGACGGCGTCAACGACCTCGTGACCGTGCCCGACGCGGCCGACCTCGACCTCACGACCGGCCTGACGATGGAGGCCTGGGTCGACCCGTCGGTGCTCAGCGGCTGGCGCACGGTCGTGCTCAAGGAGCAGTCGGCGGGGATGGTCTACGGCCTCTACGCCAACACCGACACCAACCGCCCCAGCGGCCACGTCTCCACCCCCAGCGAGACCGACACGCGCGGCACGGCGCAGATGGCGCTGAACACGTGGACGCACCTGGCCGTCACCTACGACGGGTCCACGCTGCGCCTCTACGTCAACGGCACGCTGGCCTCCAGCAAGGCGGTCACCGGCGCGATGCCGGCCGGCACGCAGCCGCTGCGGATCGGCGGCAACGCGATCTGGGGCGAGTACTTCGGCGGCCTGATCGACGAGGTCCGGATCTACAACCGGGCGCTCAGCTCGGTCGAGATCGGCAGCGACATGACGCGCGCCGTGGCCGACTCGTGATCCGGCGCACCTGGCCATTGGTCTGGGCCGGCCCTGGTCGCCCGCCGGTGTCCGTGGCAGGACCCCGCGAGTAGCGTCGCCGAGACGATGAGCACCACCACCGCACTCGCGACCCCAGAGGCCGTCCCGGCCGAGGCCCGTCGCCCGCGGCTCGAGGCCGTCGACAAGCGCGATGCCGCGCTGATGTCGGTCGGCACGCTGGCCTCCGGCGTGCTCGCCTACGCGTTCAACGTGCTCGCGGCCCGCACGCTCGGCCCCGACGTCTACGGCGGCGTCGGCGCGCTGTGGGCCGGGATGTTCCTGCTCGCGGTGCTGCTCTACCGCCCGCTGGAGCAGACGCTGTCGCGCGCGATCTCCGACCAGGTGGCCCGCGGCGGCGACGCCCGGCCCGTCGTCCGCTCCGCCGCGCGCCTGGCGGCCGTGGTCGCGGTGGTCTCCACGGTCGTGCTGCTCGCCCTGTGGGGCCCGATCACCGACGGTCTCTTCGGCGGCCGCGCCGTCCTGACGGCCGCGCTGGTCCTCGGACTGGCCGGCTACGGCGTCTCCTACTTCGTGCGCGGCCTGATGGGCGGCGTGCGCTGGTTCGGCGGCTACGGCGTCCTGCTCTTCGCCGACGGCGCGATCCGCGTGGTCGTCGCGCTCCCGCTGATCTTCATCGCCTCGCCGGCCATCGCCGCGGCCGCGATCGCGCTGGCCGCGATCGGTGGCGCGGTCGCGCCCGGGCTGATGGACCGCCGGACGACCCTGCACCTGATCGCGGGGGAGGGCGGCGACGCCGAGCCCTACCCGCTCGGCTCGGCGATCCGCTTCGCCGCGCCCGCGGCGGTGATCGCCGGCTGCGAGCAGATCCTCGTCAGCGGCGGTCCGCTGCTGGTGCTCATCGCCGGCGGCCCGCACGCCGACCACGACGCGGGCGTCCTCTTCGCCGCGACGCTGCTCGTGCGCGCGCCGGTCTTCGTCTTCCAGGGCATCCAGGCCTCGCTGCTGCCGAACCTCACGACCTTCGAGGCCAACGGCGAGCGCGCCCGCCTCAACCGGGCGACGGTGACGGTCGCGCTGATCCTCACCGGCTTCTCGGCGCTCGTCGCCGCCGGCGCGCTCGCGATCGGGCCGTTCGCCATGTCGGTGATGTTCGGCGCCGGCTTCGAGGCCGGCCGCGTCGACCTCGCCGCGATGGCGGTCGGGATCGGCGGCTTCCTCGCGGCCGGGACGTTCTGCCAGGCGCTGCTCGCGCGCGGCCGGGCCGGCCGCGCCGCGGTCGGCTGGGCGCTCGCCGCGATCGCCTTCATCGCGCTCGAGCTGCTGCTCCCCGGCTCGGCCTTCCACCGCGTCAGCTTCGCCTTCGGCATCGCGAGCATCCTCGCCGGCGTCGTGTCGATGGCGTCGGTCTGGAGGACGCGGTGACCGCGTCGCGCGCGACCTGGGGACGCCGGCTCGGCGTCCTGGTGCTGATCCTCGCCGCCGGCGCCTGGGCGCAGGCCGCGGTGCTGCACGCCGACGAGACGCCGGGCGTGCCCGGCGGCCTGACCGCGATCGCGCTGGACGGCAGCGTCGGCCTGGCGTGGCAGGACGCCGACGGCGCCACGAGCTACCGCGTGTACCGCGGCACCGACGCGGCGCACGTCGACACGCTGATCGCCAGCCCGACGGCCACGCGGTACACCGACCCGACGGCGACCAACGCCACCAAGTACTTCTACGCGGTGCGCGCCGCCAACGGCGCCGGCGCCTCCGATCCCGGCCAGCTCGCAGCCGCCGAGCCGCGCGCGGCGACCTGCGACGGCGACAACGCGGTCGCCCAGGAGAACTGCTTCCCGGGCGACACCGGCTGGAAGACGACCGACGCCGGGCGCACCTACGACGACGGCATCGAGGGCTACGCCACCGCGGCCAGCGTGAACGCCGGCGGCAGCGTCGACCTCAAGGTCGACACGGCCAACGCCGACGTGCCGTTCCACGTCGACATCTACCGGACCGGCTGGTACGGCGGCGACCAGGGCCGCCTCGTCTCCACGATCCCCGCCCGTGAGGCGACGTGGCAGCCCGAGTGCGTCTCGGACCCCGGCACGACCGGCACCACCGACTGCTCGGGCTGGTCGGCCAAGGCGACGGTGACGACGACGACCGACTGGCCGTCGGGCGTCTACCTGCTCAAGCTCACGCGCGAGGACAACGACGCGCACGGCGAGATCGTGCTGGTCGTCCGCGACGACGGCAGCCACTCGCAGTTGGCCTACAAGGTGCCCACGAACACCTATCAGGCCTACAACAACTGGGGCGGCAAGTCGATCTACGACTTCAACTCGAGCACCGGCGACACGGCGCTGGCGCACGGCCCGCGCGCGGTGAAGGTCTCCTACGACCGGCCCTACGCCCAGGCGTGGACCGGCGACTTCATGCGCGACTACTACCCGCGCACCGACGTCGCCGCCGTCAGCTGGCTCGAGCGCCAGGGCTACGACGTCAGCTACCTCGCCGACCCCGACGTCGATCGCGACCCCGATCAGCTGCAGGACCACCGGATCGTGATCTCCGGCGTCCACGACGAGTACTGGACGCAGGGCATCCGCGACGCCTTCGCGGCGGCGCGCGACCACGGCACCTCGCTCGTCTTCCTCGGCGCCAACGCCTCGTACTGGCGTGCGCGCTACGAGGCCGGCAGCGACCGCCGCACGCTCGTCGAGTACAAGACGACCCAGGGCGGCGACCCCGATCCCGACGGCCCGACCGCCACATGGCGCGACCCCGCCGGCCCCAACCAGCCCGAGAACGCGCTGATCGGCCAGATGTACGCCGGCGACAACTCGAGCGCGGCGTGGGGCCTGAAGGTCTCCGGCGCCGAGGGCCGCGACCGCGTGTGGCGCCACACGACGCTCGGCGACCAGGCGGCGGACGCCACGACGACGCTGGGCACCGGCCTCGTCGGCTGGGAGTGGGACAAGCGCGTCGCCAACGGCGAGGAGCCCGCGGGCGTCAAGACCCTGGCGTCGACGCCGGTCGACGGCGGCATCGCGCAGGGCAGCGGCGCGGCCAACACCCCGGGCGCGACGACGCAGATGTCCACCATCTACACCGCGCCCAGCGGCGCGCTCGTCTTCGACACGGGCACGAACTTCTGGTCGCGCGGGCTGGCGCCGAACGTCGACGGCACCGAGGACGCCAACGGGCGCATCCGCCAGGCGACCGCCAACGTCCTGGCCGACATGGGCGCCGTCGCGACCACGCCGGATCCGGCGCTGACCTTCGACGAGCCCGGCCCCCCTCAGGTCACCGGCGGCGCTCCGGCCGCCGGTGAGACCGGCGTCGCGCCGACCGCGGCGATCACCGCGACGTTCGATCGCGAGCTCGACCCGTCCACGGTCGACGGCGACAGCGTCACGCTCGAGACCGGCGACGCCGCCGTCGCGGCCGACGTCGCCTGGGACCGCGCGACCCGGACGATCACGGTCACGCCCGACGCGCTGCTGGCCGCCAACGCGCTGTACACGCTCACGCTCGGGACGGGCCTGCGGAGCTGGGCCGGCGACGGCCTCGCCGCGGCCGTCACCCGCTCCTTCACGCCGGGCGCCGGCGCGCCGCCGACGCTGACGGCGACCACGCCGGCCGACGGCGCGACCACCGTCCCGGTCGACGCGAGCGTCACCGCCACGGCCAACCGCGCGCTGGATCCCGACACCGTGACGGCGTCGACCGCGACGCTGCGCGCGGGCGCGGCCGCGCCGGTCGCGGCCGCCGTCGCCTACGACGCCGAGACCCGCACGATCGCGCTCGCGCCCGACGCGGCGCTGACCGAGGCCACCACCTACACCGTGACGCTCGACGGCGTGCAGGCCGAGGGCGGCGCGCCGCTGGCGACGACGTCCTGGACCTTCACGACCTCCACGAACCTGAGCGTCAGCGCGCAGTCGCCGGCGCCGCTGGCCACCGGCGTCTCGCCGTCGGCCGACGTCCGCGTCACGTTCTCGCGGGCGATCGACGCCGCGACGCTGACCGCCGAGCGCGTCGCCCTCGACGACGCCGACGGCGACGCGGTGGCCGCGCAGCTCAGCTACGACCCGACGACGCGCACCGCGACGCTGACGCCCAGCGCGCCGCTCGCCGTGCTCGCCAACTACCGCGTCCGCGTCGCGGCCGGGATCCGCGCCGCCGACGGCGCGCCGATCGACCCGACGCTGTGGTGGTTCTCGACGGCGCCGTCGGCGCCGAGCGCCCCGACCGTCACGGCGCTGCTGCCGGCCGCCGGCGCCGGCGAAGCGTTCAACGGCACCGCGGTCAAGGCGACGTTCGACCGCGACCTCGCGGCGGCCACGGTCACCGGCCAGTCGTTCACGCTCACCACGGCGACCGGCGCGCCCGTCGCGGCGACCGTCGCCTACGACGCCGTCCGGCGCCAGGCCGTCCTGCGCCCGCTGGCCCAGCTCGCCACCGACGCGACCTACACCGCGACGCTGAGCACCGCGATCGCCGAGCCCAACGGCACGCCGCTCGGCGCGCCGGTCACCTGGACCTTCACCACCGCGCGCTGCCCGTGCTCGCTGCTCGCCGGCCAGACGCCGGCCGAGACCGGGCTGTCCGGGACGTTCGAGCTCGGCGTCCGCGTGACGTCGCAGGCCGACGCCGATCTCGTCGCGGTCCGCTTCTACAAGTCGCCCGGCGAGACCGGGACGCACGTCGGCCGCGTGTGGAACGCCGCCGGCCAGCTGCTCGGCCAGGCGACGTTCGCCAACGAGACCGCCTCGGGCTGGCAGCGCCAGCCGCTCGCGACGCCGGTCGCGCTGACCGCTGGCCAGGTCTACACGGTCTCGGTCAACGCGAACAGCAAGTGGGCGAAGACCGGCTGGTCGATGAGGGATCCGATCGCCAGCGGGCCGCTCTCGAGCCTCGCCGATGGCACCAACGGCGTGTACAACGACGCGCCCGGCCTGTTCCCGGCCTCCAGCTACCAGTGGACCAACTACTTCATCGACCCGGTCGTCCGGCTCGCCACCGCGCCTGCCCGCGTTCCGCAGGTCACGTCGATCGTGCCCGCCGCCGGCGCGACCGGCGTCGCCACCAGCGCGCCGGTCCGGATCTCCTTCACCCAGCCGCTGGACGAGTCGACGATCGACGCGAGCAGCGTCCGGCTGACCGACGCGGCCAGCACGGCGGTGCCCGCGGCGCTGAGCTACGACGACGACACGCGGACCGTGACGCTCACGCCGAGCGCCTCGCTGACGGCCGGCGCCACCTACACCGTGCGGCTGTCGACCGCGCTGCGCTCCGACGACGACACGCCGCTGGCCGCGGCCGTGACCTCCACCTTCGCGACGGCCTCCGCCGTGATCGCGCCCACCGTGGCGTCGACGGCGCCCGCGCAGGGCGCGACCGGCATGGCGATCGGCACGGCGCCGTCGCTGACGTTCGACCAGCGCATGGACCCCGCGACGCTCACGGGCGCGACCGTCGCGCTGACCGGCCCCGGCGGCGCGGTCGCGACGACGCTCGGCGTCTCGGGCGACGGGCGCACGGTCACCGCGACGCCGACCGCGCCGCTGGCCGAGGCCGCGACCTACACCTTGACCGTCACGACCGGCGCGCACAGCGACACCGGCGCGGCGCTCGCCAACCCCTACAACTTGGTCTTCACGACCGGCAGCAGCTGCCCGTGCCGGCTGTGGGGCGGCAACCCGACGCCGGCCGCGAGCACGCTCGACACGAGCAACGGCCGCAGCGGCGGCGGCCCGTACTCGCTCGAGCTCGGCGTGAAGTTCCACGTCAGCCGCGCGGCGACGCTCACCGGGGTCCGCTTCTACAAAGACCCGTGGGAGACCGACGGCCACACCGCCAGGCTCTGGACGAGCGACGGCACGCCGGTCGCCAGCGTCGCGTTCGGCGCCGAGTCCAACCAGGGCTGGCAGCGCGTCGCGCTGAGCACGCCGGCGTCGCTGACCGCGGGGCAGACCTACGTCCTCTCGGTCGGCGTCAACAGCAAGTTCGGGATGTCGGCCAACTCCGCGCTGGGCGCGGGCGTGAGCGACGGGCCGCTGTCGTCGGTCGTCGACGGCGCCAACGGCGTCTACGCCGACGCGGCCGGGACGTTCCCGACGCAGACGTGGGGCAACAGCAACTACTTCATCGATCCCGAGGTCCAGTGAGCGCCGTGGTCGACGCCGTCATCGTCAGCTACAACAGCGCCGACACGCTGCGCGCCTGCGTGCAGCCGCTGGCCGGCATGGACCACGTCGCGGTCTGCGTGGTCGACAACGACTCGCCCGAGGAGTCGCTCGGCGTCGTCGCCGACCTCGACGTCCTCGCGGTGCGGTCGGGGCGCAACGGCGGCTTCTCGTTCGGCTGCAACCTCGGCGCCGCGCAGGGCCAGGCGCCCTACATCCTGCTCGTCAACCCCGACGCGGTGCTCGCGCAGGCCGACCTCGACCGGATGGTCGCGGTGCTCGACGCCGAGCCGGACGTCGGGCTCGTGGGGCCGAAGCTGATCGACGGCGACGGCACGCTGATGCCGAGCATCCGCCGCTTCCCGCGCGTGGTCTCGACCTGGGCGCAGGCGCTGTACCTGCACCGCGTCCTGCCGCGGGCGCGCTGGACCGACGAGATCAACCGGCGCTTCGAGGAGTACGACCGCGTCGGCTACCCCGAGTGGGTCTCCGGCGCGTGCATGCTCATGCGCCGCTCCGTGCTCGCCGAGATCGGCGGGATGGACGAGGGCTTCTTCCTGTACTGCGAGGACACGGACCTCTGCGCGCGCATCCGCGCCCGCGGCCACCGGATCCGGTACGAGCCGACGGCCGTCGCCTACCACCAGGGCGGCGCGTCGGCGCCGCGCACCGGCCTGTTCCCGGTGCTCGCGACCAGCCGCGTGCGCTACGCGGCCAAGCACGACGGTCCCTGGGCGGCCCGGGCCCAGCGCCTGGGCATCGCGGCCGGGCACCTCACGCACGCGGCGATCAACGTCGCCCAGCCGGCCAAGCGCCGCGGCCATCTGGCCGCGCTGCGCGCCGCGCTGACCCGCCCCTAGGGGCAGACGACCGCACGGCGTGAACATCCCGCCGATCGGCGGGTGCATGGTGCGTGGTCCAGACGTCGGCACGCGGCCGTTGTAGGTCAACTGTCGAGGTTCTGAGGGCTGACGTCATGCGCGTTCCCCGACGCGCCGATGAGGCCACAGACGCGTCCCCGACCCCCGGGGGCGTGACAGACAACTCCGGTCCAGTGAGTTCAGAGGCAGGGCGCCCGCGACAGCCCCTGCACTGATGCAGATGCCTGTTCACTCCGCGTTCCTTGCTGGAAGGGTTGCCCATGTCTTCGTTCCGCCCACTTCGCTGTGCGCTGCTCGCGCTCTGCCTGCTGCTCGCCTTCGCCGGCGCGGCGAGCGCGTCCACGCTGTACCTCTCGCCGTCCGGCTCGGACTCCGCCGCGTGCACCAGCGCGGCGCCGTGCAAGTCCTTCGGCCGCGCCTACACCGCGGCCGCGCAGGGCGACACCGTCCAGGTCGCCGGTGGCACCTACGGCGACCAGGTCCTGTCCTACGACGCCTCCAAGAGCTCGGACGTCGACGTGACCTTCAAGCCGGCGGCGGGCGCGGTGCCGAAGGTCGGCTTCCTGGACTTCGGGCAGTACTACGCGGATCTCGGCGGTCGGCACATGACGATCCAGGATATGGACATCGACGGGTTCACGGCCAACCGGGCCCAGGACCTCACGTTCCGCAACCTCGACATGCACGGCAACTTCTGGACCAACGGCGCCGACGGCATCTCGATCATCGGCGGCTCGGTCGGCGGCACCAACAACGGCACGCACCCCGACATCCAGGTCTGGAAGTCCGGCTCGACGACCGTGCCCTCCAGCAACATCCTGATCGACGGCGTGCACCTGCACGACGTCCTGGTCGCCACGGCCCAGGACCACGTCGAGTGCCTGCAGGTCTCCGACGTCGACGGCCTGACGATCCGCAACTCGCACTTCGGCCCCAACTGCGACACCTTCGGCCTGCACATCCAGAACACGGAGTGGGGCGTCAAGAACATCACCATCGAGAACTCCACCTTCGACGAGCCGACCAACTCGTGCGGCTGCCTGACGGCCTACCACGGCCTCTCGATCCGCAACGGCGTCAACGTCACGATCCGCAACAACAGCTCGCCCGCCGGCTGGTACATGCCCGACGACGGCGCCGGCGCCAGCAACTTCAAGGTCATCGGCAACGTCCTGGACAAGGACTTCTGCCACTCCTACGCGACCTACTCCCACAACGTCTGGATCGCGGTCGCCTGGCGCGACGCCGGCCCCTGCGGCTCCACCGACCAGTACGTCGGCGACCCCGGCTTCGCCAGCGCCACCGACTACCACCTCAAGAGCTCGTCGCCCGCCGTCAACCACGGCGACCCCGCGAGCTTCCCGACCACCGACATCGAGGGCAACGCCCGCCCGGCCGGCGGCGCGCCCGACGCCGGCGCCTACGAGCTCGGCTCCAGCACGGCGCCCGGCGACACCACCGCGCCGGACACGACGATCACCGCCGCGCCCACGGGCTCGACGACCTCGACGTCGGCGTCGCTCTCGTTCAGCGCCAGCGAGTCGGGCTCGACGTTCGCGTGCAAGCTCGACGCCGGCGCCTACGCGGCGTGCACGTCGCCCAAGGCCTACAGCTCGCTCGCGACCGGCTCGCACACGTTCAGCGTGCGCGCCACCGACGCCGCCGGCAACACCGACGCCACGGCGGCCGCCGCGACGTGGACGGTCACGTCGCCGGCCGACACCACCGCGCCGGACACGACGATCACCGCGCAGCCGACGCAGCCGACCACCGCGACGTCCGCCTCGTTCTCCTTCAGCAGCTCGGAGTCCGGCTCGACGTTCGCGTGCAAGCTCGACGCCGGCGCCTACGCGTCGTGCACGTCGCCCAAGGCCTACAGCTCGCTCGCGATCGGCGACCACACGTTCTCGGTCAAGGCGACCGACGCGGCGGGCAACGCGGACGCCTCGCCGGCGACCGTGACCTGGACGATCGGCACCCCGGCCGACACCACCGCGCCGAACACGACGATCACCGCGCAGCCGTCCTCGCCGACGACCTCGACCTCCGCGTCGTTCTCATTCACGGCCACGGAGTCGGGCTCCACGTTCGAGTGCAAGCTGGACGCCGGGGCATGGGGCTCCTGCGCCTCGCCCAAGGCCTACAGCGCGCTGACGACCGGCGCGCACACCTTCAGCGTGCGCGCCACCGACGCGGCCGGCAACACCGACGCCTCGCCGGCGACGTCGAGCTGGACGGTCAACGCCCCGGCCGACACCACCGCGCCGGACACGGCGATCGACTCGGGCCCGACCGGCACGACCGCCGACCCCACGCCGTCGCTCGCGCTCTCCGCGACCGAGCCGGGCTCGACGTTCCAGTGCCGCGTCGACGGCGGCGCCTGGAAGGCCTGCTCCAGCCCGTATACGCCGTCCGCGCTGGTCGACGGCGAGCACACGATCGCGGTGCGCGCCAAGGACGCCGCGGGCAACACCGACGCGACGCCCGCCTCGGTGACGTTCACGGTCGACACCCGCGCGCCGGAGACGACGATCGGCGGCGGCCCGCTGCTGGTCGAGCTCACCGGCTCGGCGACCCTCACGTTCTCCTCGCCCGACGGCGGCGTGCGCTTCGAGTGCCGGGTCGACGACGGCGCCTGGCACGCCTGCACGTCGCCCGAGCAGGTCGACGGGCTGGCGTTCGGCACGCACACCTTCCAGGTGCGCGCCGTCGACGCGGCCGGCAACACCGACGCCTCGCCGGCGACCACGACCTGGACCGTGGCGCTGCCGCCGCTGCCGGGCGTCGACGCCGGTACGCCGGCGGTCACCGATCCGGCGCCGGCCGCGCCAGCCGCGCCGGCGGCCCCGACCACGCCGATCGCACCGACCACGCCGCGCCCGACCGGGCCGGCCACGACGGCCGCCAAGCCCGGCAAGGGCAACAACAAGGCGCCGAGGCTGAACGTCCGGGTCCGCGGCGTCACGGCGTCGGCTCCGTCGGCGGCGACGCTGGCGGCCTCCGCGACCGACGACGGCACGGTCCAGACCGTCGAGTTCCTGGTCGACGGCAAGGTCGTCTCCTCGTCGTCCAAGCCGACCGCCACCTACCGGACCGGCCTCCTGTCGGGCGGCGCGCACACCCTCACGGTGCGGGCCTTCGACGACGCCGGCCAGGCCAGCTCGTGGGCGCTGCTGGTTCGCGGCACCGGCAAGGCGGCCAAGGCCGCCGCGAAGGCCGCGACGCTCAGCGCCCGCTCAGCTGCGGCGGGCGCCGACGCCACCGCGCTGACGCTGACCGGCGCCGCGGGCAAGAAGGTCAGGGTGACGCTCACCTCCTGTGTCGAGGGCCGGCCGGCGGCGAAGGTCACGCGCACGCTCCGCCTCGACAAGAGCGGCAGGGCCTCGCTGCAGATCGCCCGCGGCGGCCTCTGCATCGCGGGCCTCAACGAGTCCTGATTCCGGGGCGCCGGGCGAACGGCATCGACCGTTCGTCCGGCCCCTCGCCGCAGGGAGGGGAGGCCCCTAGACGGAGGGCTAGTCCGGGGCGACGAGGTGCCGGATGGCACCTACGATCCGGGCATGGACCTCAGGCACCACCTTCGCGTCTGGATGCGGTGGAAGCTCCTCCTGATCGTGGGCTTCCTCCTCGCCATCGTGCTCGGCATCTTCGCGACGTTCAAGCCGGCGGGCGCGGGCCTGGAGTGGCGGAGCGAGGCGGTGTACGCCACCAAGTCGCGCCTCTTCGTCACCCAGCCGGGCTTCCCGTGGGGCCGCGTCACGCTCCCGGGCGCGGTCAGCGGCCAGGCCTCGGCCGCGCCGACGCCGGCCGACAAGGCCGACGGCGTCGACTTCGCCGACCCGGCGCGCTTCTCGAACCTCGCGATCGTGTACGCCTACCTCGCCCAGTCCGACGAGGTCCGCGCGCTGATCCGCCCGCTGCCCGAGCCCGGCCAGATCAACGTGATCTGGCAGGCGACCGGCTCCGGCGACGCGCTGCCGCTGCTCGAGCTGACCGCCAAGGGCAACACCGCCATCGGCGCGCAGCAGCTCAACGAGAAGGCCATCAAGGCGATGAAGGGCTACCTCAACGCGCAGCTCGACAAGAGCAACGTGCCGGACGGCCAGCGCGTGCAGATCCAGGTCCTCAACCCGCCGCTGCCCGGCAAGATCGAGAGCGGCCGCACCCCGACGCTGAGCGTCGTGGCGTTCGTCCTGATCATGGTCGGCACCCTGCTGCTCCTCTACATCCTCGAGAACCTCTACCCGACGCCGGTCCGCAACGCCGGGCTGCGCCTCGAGGACCCGATCGACGAGGGGGCATGGACCGACGGGGCGACCGCGCGCATCGACGATCACAAGGCCTGGCCGCCCGTCACCGTCGAGCCGCCGGCCGAGAAGGTCCGGCCCAGCGCCTAGCCGGCGTCCGCGATGGCCACCACCGCGCTTCCGCCCGTCCGGGTCACGCCCCCCGGACGCACGGCGCCGCCCACGCTGGCCGTCGTGGGCTTCGCGCTCGCCGCCGTCCTGCTGCTGGCCGCGACGGTCGTCGCCGGCGCCAAGGGCGCCCTCGCCGGCGCCGTGGTGGTCGACGGCGCGCTGATCGCGTTCGCCACGCACAAGGTCGTCCTCCGCTGGCACTCGCTGGCGGTCACGGTGATCCTGTGCATCCTGCTGATCCCGATCGGGCGCTACGACTTCCCGGTCACGCTGCCGTTCAACCTCGAGCCCTACCGGGCGCTGGTCGCGGTGGTGGCGCTGATCTGGGGCGCGTCGCTGCTGGCCCAGCCCGACACGCGCTGGCGCCGGACCGGGCTGTTCCTGCCGCTGTTCCTGCTGTCGATCACGATCATCGGCGGGATCGGGCTGAACCCCGACCGGCTCGCGCTGCCGGGCGTGCAGTCGGCGGTGATCAAGCAGGTGAGCATGTTCGCCAGCTTCCTGTTCGTCCTGCTGTTCTTCAGCGCGGTGATCGCGACGCGCGACCACCTCAACCTCGTCATCAAGGCGCTGGTCGGCGGCGGGGCGGTGGTCTCGTTCTTCGCGATCATCCAGTACCACTCGGGCTTCAACATCTTCGACCACCTCGACCGGGGCATCCCGATCCTGCGCCTCGTGCCCGGCGGCGTGCCGGACCACATCGAGGCGCGCGGCAGCGGCGCCCGGATCTACGCTTCGGCGCCGCACCCGATCGCGCTCTCGGCCGCGCTGGTGATGCTGCTGCCGCTGGGCATCTACCTCGGCAAGGCGTTCGGCGGCAAGCGCTGGTGGTTTGCCACCGCGCTGATCGGCGTCGCGGCGTTCGCGACGGTCGCGCGCACCGGCTCGGTGATGCTGCTGGTCATCTTCTTCACCTACCTCGCGCTCAAGCCGCGCCAGGTGCTGTCGCTGTGGCCGTGGCTGCTGCCGTTCCTGGTCGTCGTGCACTTCCTCGCGCCGGGCGCGATCGGCGGCCTCAAGAGCGCGTTCTTCCCGTCGGGCGGGATCGTCGCCGAGCAGCAGACGCAGGCGGGCATGACGTCGTCCAACCGCCTGGCCGACTGGGGCCCGACGATCGCCGAGTGGTCCAAGAAGCCCGTCTTCGGCGAGGGCTTCGGCACACGGATCACCGCGCCGGCGGATCCGAACCTCAACGCCGCGATCCTCGACGACCAGTGGCTGGCCAGCCTGCTGGAGACGGGTCTGCTGGGGGTGATCGGCCTCCTCTGGCTGATCTGCTCGTCGGTGCGGCGAACGGCCAGCGCGTCACGCAAGGCGGAGGAGCCCTACAGCTGGCTGCTGATCGGGCTGGCGGGGTCGATCGCGTCGTTCGCGGTTGGCGCGTTGACGTTCGACGCCTTCTCGTTCTTCCAATGCACCTTCTTGATGTTCGCCTTGATGGGCATCGCGATCCCGGCATGCCGCTTGTGCAAGCGGCCTGTCGCGGGTCCCTCCGTCACGCTCGTCCGATAGCCTGCCGCGTGCACTGAGCAGGCTGTGGGTAGCAGCCTGCCGATGTTGACCGGCGCGCGGCCAGGGAGTGGCCGTGCGGGAGGTGCTGTCAGCTCGTCACGGTCCCGGTCCGGCACGAGCGACGGTATGCCGATCAAAAGGAGGACCTATGCGCATCGCGCTGCGGTCGCCCCTCAGCTTCATGCTGTTCGTCGCCCTGCTGGCGGTCGCGATTCCCGCGGCCGTCGCTTTGGCGCGCACCCCGAGCAACGTTCGGGCCAACCTGGATTCCGACGCCCGCGCCGAGACCGTGCGCGCCGCCCACCTGTCCGGCGGCTGGGTGCGCCTGCAGGTGCGCGACCGGCGCTCGGGCAAGACCGTCATCACGTGGCTGTCGCCGAAGGCGCGCCGCATGTCGGCGCTCGACGTCGCCGACGTCACGGGCGACGGCCGCAAGGACGTCTGGTACGTCGCCCGGACCACGCGCAAGGCCCCGGCGCGCACCGTCGCCGCGCTGCTGTCGTGGAACGGCCGGCACGCGGGGTCGCTGTTCCGCTATGACTCGCGGCGCTCGTCGCTGCGCAAGCGCTGGGCCGGCTCGCGGGTCGAGCTCGTCCAGGTCTCCGGCGCCAACGCCGGCGCGACCGAGATCCGCGTCGTCGAGCGCGAGCGGCTGGCGAACAAGACCACGCGCGACGTCGCGACCTACTACCGCCTCAGCGGCGGGAAGTTCGTGGCCTACACGCCGTCGTCCGACGCGACCGTGCAGGGCGCCGACGGCAGCGTGACGAAGGTCGGCGCCGCGGGCAGGTCCACGCCAGCGACCGCCGCTCCCGTGGCCGGCGCGACCCCGCCGGCGGCGCCGCCCGCCGCGCCGTCGGGCCCCGGCACGCCGGCCAGCGGCAAGCCCGCCGGCCTGACCGCGCCGCCCGAGCCGTCGGTCTCCTCGCCCTCGGTGTTCGTCGCGCCCAACGGCAACGACGGCGCCGCGTGCAGCGCGGGCGCGCCGTGCGCGACGTTCGACCGCGCCTACCACGTCGCCAAGCCGGGCCAGCTCGTGCAGGTCGCGGGCGGCACCTACGGCGTGCAGGACATGACCGCGGACTCGAGCAAGTCGGCGACCGGCGCGGTCGTCGTGTTCCGCCCGGCGCCGGGCGCGAGCGTCAAGACCGGTGAGGTCCACTGCGGCAAGTACGCCGGCGACCTCGGGCCCAACCAGGTCGAGCTCGCCGACATGACCACGGGCGACGTCCTGACCCAGCGTTGCAACGGCTTCACGCTGCGCCGCGTCACGATGGCCGGCGGCGTGTTCGTCGACGGGTCCACGCGCTTCTCGATGGTCGGCGGCAGCATGGGCCCGGGCCACAACTACCACCCCGACGTGCAGGTCGTGAACGGCAGCGTCCCCCACGACGTGCTCTTCGAGGGCGTGCGCTTCCACGACTGGACGCACGACGACACCAACGTGCACATGGAGTGCCTGCAGGTCTCCGACGTCGTGAACTTCACGCTGCGCAACTCGACGTTCGAGAACTGCGACACGTTCGACCTGCATGTGGACGGCACGGTCTCCGGCCCGGTCCAGAACGTCGTGATCGAGAACAACACGTTCCGCCCGAGCACCGACCACAGCGGCGCGACGCCGGCCTACTACGGGCTGTCGGTCCGCGACGGGCTCGGCGTGATGATCCGCAACAACGCCTCCGACCAGGCCTTCGCGCTGCCGTCGTCGTCGGACACCGTCCAGAACTGGACCGTGGCCAACAACGCGGCGGTGCTGGGGTCCAACCAGTGCGACAACCGGATCGCGTTCAGCCACAACCTGTGGACGGACGCGACGTGCGGCAGCACGGACAGGAAGGGCGCGTCGGGGTTCGTCAACGCCGGCAACAACGACTACCGCCCGGCCAGCGGCTCCAAGATGCTCAACGGCGGCGACCCCGCGCTGAGCACGCAGTACGACCTCCGCGGGAAGGCCCGCGACGCTACGCCCGACATCGGGCCATACGAAGGGCAGTGACCATGCACGCTCGGATCACGGCCGCCGCGGTCTGCGCGACGGCCCTGCTGTCGGCCGTCCCCGCCGGGGCGTCGACCGTCTCGCTCGGCCCCCAGAAGGCCGCGCGCGGGAAGGTGACCACCCCGACCGGGACCGCCCGCGCCATCCTCGGCAAGGCGCGGACGAGCGCCGCGGTCACGCAGGTCCGCGTGCTGGTGAGCGCCCCTGCGCGGGCACGCTCCCTGTCGGTCGGGATCTACGCCGACCGCTCCGGCCATCCGGGCCGGCGGCTGACCGTGGGCCGCACGACGGCCGTCAAGCCGGGCTGGCGCCTGGTGACCGTGCCGCAGGTGCAGCTGGTCGCCGGCCATCGCTACTGGGTCGCCGTGCTCACGCGCGGCGGCGCCCTGCGCAGCAGGGCGGCCAAGGCGAGCTGCCGCAGCGAGCGCAGCGCGTCGCGCCACCTCACCGCGCTGCCGGCCACGTGGCGCAGCGGCGCGTCGTCGTCGCGCTGCATGCTGGCGGCGGGCGCGGTCGCGCCTGACGGCGCGCCCGGCGCGGGGGACACCTCCGCCGCCGCGCCGGCCCCGACCGTCGCGCCGGCCGCCCCGGCCGCCGGCGGCGCCGCGCCCGGCGCGTCCTCGCCGGGCCTGAGCACGCCGCCGCCCCCGACGGCGTCGCTGCCGCCGGTCGCGACGCTCGGCGCGCCGAGCGCGGCCGCGCTGGCCAGCGCCAAGAGCGCGCCCTTCATCCGCTACGGGCGCAGCTACCCCGGCGGCGCCGACACGAGCGACGGCTGGGGCGGTGGGGCGAGCATGGTCCTGGCGACCGCGTCCTACGCTGGCGACACGTCGGCCGACGCGCGCCTGCTCGCCCACATCCGCGACCTGGTGGCGGGCGGCAACGAGCCGGTCGCCAACGGCGGCTACCCCGCCCAGCACGAGCGCTGGGTCGAGGGCATGCTCGTCCTGGCCCGCCGCACGCCGCGCGTGTGGAACCAGCTGAGCGAGAGCGACCGCCGCAAGGTCGACCTCGTCATGACCGGTGCGCTGGTCGGCTCGGCGTTCACGACCTCCGACAGCAACCCCTACGTCAAGTCGGGCGGCCAGCAGGTCACGCTCGACGGCGACACCGACGTCAACCGCGACTGGAACCCCAACTACCGCGAGGGCATGATCGGGATGATGGTCGTCGGCGCCGGCTACTTCGGCGGCGGCGTGGCGGCGCAGTCCGTGTTGGACAACTACGACGCGGCGAGCTTCCTGTCCCAGCTCAAGAGCGCCGGCCTGACCAACCAGGCCGCGACGTTCTCCTGGAAGGCCAGCAACCCGTCCTCGGCGGCGCCGTCGGCGGCGACCGTGCAGGCCGCGGTGCGCGGCTACCGCTACAAGGGCCTGCGCCTGGACCAGGACATGGCGCTGGCGCGCAACCTGACCGAGAACACGTACAACGCTAAGGTCGCGTGCGGGCTCAACAACGGCGCGGGCATCAGCACCTCGGGCGGGCCGGCGGGCGTCATCGTCAGCGGCTGCTCGGGCCTGGCCAACAAGGGCGCGACCGGTGAGCTGCAGGAGCTCGACGGCGTCGACGGCGGCGGCGTGCGCAGCTCGGCGCTGTACGGCTACGACGGCTTCCGGACCAATCAGAACAACGCCATCGTGATGCTCGCGACGGGGCTGTGGCAGAACGGGACGGAGGCCGACGCGGTCCGCGCGCGGCTGAAGATCGGCGTGCCCGACCTCTGGTACAAGCTGTCCAAGGGCTACCGCGGCTACGCCAGCGGCTCGCTGCAGTACATCCCGGACGCGCCGTCGGAGGGCGTGCTGCGCGACGACAACGCGAACTTCTCGTTCCCGTACTCGCGCACGCTGTGGGACCAGGTGCTGCGGCCCGCGCTCGGGCTGTAGCCGGATCGATCGCGCGCGCTCAGACCGGCACGCGGCTGCGCAGCACCTCGCGCAGCCGCTGCTGGTCGCGCACGCGGTCGACGACCAGCGGCTGCGGGCAGCGCGGGTCGCGCGCGGCGGCCGCGGCGGCGTAGCCGTAGACCATCGCGATCGACGCGACGTTCGTGCGCGAGCGGTAGGCGGCGCGGAGCATCAGGTAGCTCGGGCGGTAGCCCATGTACCAGGCCTGGCGGCCGAGCGCCGAGCCCGCGCGCAGGCGGCCCTCGCGCTCGCCGACGCGGCGGTGGTGGCGGAACCCGATGTCGGTGAAGCCCTGGGTGTGGAAGCCGCGCAGCTCGGCCATGACCTCGTCGACGCCGTCCCAGCCCAGCGTCGGCTCCAGGTCCATGACGTCGTCGTACAGCGCCCAGCGGTAGGCGCGCGACGCGCCGCGCGGGTGGGCCGCGTTGACCTTCACGCGCTCCCAGACGCCGTCTTCGAGCTCGTAGCAGGTGCCGCCGCCGATGCCGAGCTGCGGGTCGGCGGCGAACTTCGCCATCAGCTCGCCGAAGTAGTCGGCGTCGAACGAGGTGTCGGCGTCGACCTTGACGAAGACGTCGACCGGTGCGGGCAGGCGCCGGACGCCGAGGCGGAAGGCGAGCAGGTCGCGTCCCTGGCGGCGACCCTCCTCGAGCTTGTCGCTGCCCTCGTTCGTGCGCTCCAGGTGGATGAACGCGTGCTCGCCGGCGAGGCGCTGCGCGACCTCGTCCATGCCGTCGTCGGAGCCGTCGTCGACGATGATCCACGCGGCGGGCGGCACGTTCTGGGCGACCACGGACTCGGCCAGGCGCTCGATGTTCTCGCGCTCGTTGCGCGCCGGCGTGACGATGGCGTAGCTGGGCAGCGGGCTGCTCATGGAGGCCAAGCTACGCGCACGGATGCTGCGCGGCCCTACCCGTCCGTGCAGGCCATCCGCGCGGGTGACGCGCCGCTGGCCATAGGTCTAGGACAAGCCCTCGGAGCCTGGGCGCAACCGGGATACCTTCTGGTCAATGGCGAGCACGGACGCAGACGCGCCACGCCGCCCGCTCGCCGGGAGAGTCCTGCGCGGCTTGGCGTGGAGCGCCGGATCGCAGGCCACGATGCAGGTGTCGCGCCTGATCGTCGCGCTCGTCCTCGCCCGCCTGCTCGCGCCCGACGACTTCGGCAAGGCGGCCATGGTGCTCGTCTTCTCGAGCCTCGTCCTCGTCTTCTCCGACCTCGGCCTCGGCGCGGCGCTGGTGCAGGCCAAGGAGCTCGAGGAGGACGACCGCTCCACGGCGTTCTGGACGACGGTCGGCTCCGGCGTCGTCTTCACCGGCGTGGCCGCCGCGTGCTCCGGGCTACTGGCCCGCTTCTACGGCGAGCCGGAGGTCACGCACCTCTGCCAGGTCTTCTCGCTGGTCTTCATCATCACGTCGATCGGCGCCACGCAGGAGGCGCTGCTGGTGCGGGCGATGTCGTTCCGCGCGCTCGAGGTCCGCAACATGGTCGGGACCGCGGGCGGCGCGATCGTCGGCGTCACGATCGCGCTGAACGGCGGCGGCGCGTGGGCGATCATCGGCCAGCAGCTGGCCGAGGCGACGGTCGGCGCGGCGCTGCTGTGGTTCGCGTCCTCGTGGCGGCCGAGCCTGACCTTCTCGCGCGCGGCGCTGCGCAGGATGTGGGGCTTCTCGGGCTGGCTCGTCGGCCACCGCCTGCTCTTCTACGTGCACCGCAACGCGGACAACATCCTGATCGGGCGCTTCGTCGGCGCCGCCGCGCTCGGCGCGTACACCATCGCCTACAACGTGATGCTCGTGCCGTTCAGCCGGATCGCGGGGCCGATCCAGCGCGTGCTGTGGCCGGCCTTCGCCGAGATGCAGGACGACCCGGCACGGATCGTCGCGGGCTGGGTGCGCGTGACGCGTGTCCTGGCCGCGGCCGCGGTCCCGGCGCTCGTCGGCCTGGTGGTCGTCGCCCCGGACTTCGTCGCGGTCGTCCTCGGCGCGCGCTGGGCCGAGGCGGCTCCGCTGATCCAGGCACTGGCGTGGGTCGGGATCCTGCAGACGATCCAGGTCCTCAACATCGACATCCTGCAGGCGCGCGCCCGGACGCAGCTGGTGTTCCGCTACATGGTGATCTTCACCTGCGGGCACATCATGGCGTTCGCCATCGGCCTGCACTGGGGCGTGCTGGGCGTCGCGATCGCCTACGCGATCTCGAGCACGTTCATCGAGCCGATCCTGACCTACCTCACCTCCCGCGAGCTGGGCGTGTCGTTCTGGACCATCCCGCGCGCGCTGTGGGGCGTCGCGCAGGCCAGCGCGCTGATGGCCGCGGCGACGGTCGCCGCGCACGAGCTGCTGATCGGCACCGCGGTCGGGCAGCTCGCGCGGCTGGCGCTGACCATCGCGGTCGGCATGCTCGCCTACGCGCTCGCCGCGTGGTGGCGGATCCCGGAGCTGCGCACCGAGGTCCAGGGCGCGCTGAGCGAGGTGCGCAGCGGTCGCGGTCCGGTCGTCGTCGTCGCGCCGGAGCCGAGCTGATGGCCCTGCGCCGGGTGTTGATCCTCAACTACTTCTTCCCGCCGCTGGGCGGTGCCGGCGCGCTGCGCGGCGTCACGCTCGTGCAGCGGCTGCCGGCGCTGGGCTACCAGCCCGTCGTCGTGACCGGCCCGGGCGAGTCGTTCGGGCGCTTCAGCCCGCAGGACGACACGCTGCGCGCGCTGCTCGGCGACGTCGAGGTCCATCGCATCGCGACGCCGGAGCCGCCGCACGGCGGCACGACGCGCGACCGCGTCGACCGCCTCCTGGCCCGGCCGGGCTCGTGGGAGAGCTGGCTGCGCGAGGGCTTCGTCGCGACCGCGCGCGAGGTCGCCGACGTCGACCTCGTCTACGCCGACCTCGGCCCGGACGCCACCGCGCACGCCGGCGTCCGCGTGGCTCGCGAGCGCGGCGTCCCGCTGGTGATCGACATGGGCGACCCGTGGGCGCTGGACGAGATGCGCGTCTACCCGACCGCCGGGCACCGGCGCGCCGACCGCGCCGGCATGCGCCGCGCGGTGACCGCCGCCGACGTCGTCGTGATGAACACCGCCGAGGCGGCGTCCGCGCTGCGCGACGCCTTCCCGCCGCTGCGCGACCGCACGGTCCTGGCGCTCCCGGTCGGCTACGACGCCGCGGACTTCGCCGCGCCCGAGCCGGTCCGGGCCGACGACGCCTTCCGCATCGTCCACACCGGGAGCTTCCACACGGCGCTCGGCGAGTCGCTGGCCGCCTCGGCCCGCCGCCGCGCGCTGCTGGGCGGCGGCGCCGACCAGCCGGTCGAGGTGCTCACGCGCTCGCCCGTCTTCCTGCGCCGCGCGCTGGACCGCGTCCTGGCCGAGCACCCCGAGCTCGCCGGCCGCATCGAGCTGCACCTGGCCGGCCCGCTGACCGACGCCGACCGCCGCGCGGTCGAGGGCCTGGACGGGGTCGAGCTGCTCGGCTACCGCAGTCACGACGAGACGATCGCGCTGATCCGCTCCGCCGACCTGCTGTTCCTGCCGATGCAGGACCTGCCCACCGGCCACCGCGCCCGGATGGTCCCGTGCAAGGGCTATGAGTACCTCGCCTCGGGCCGGCCGATCCTCGCCGCGATGCCCGACGGCGACGGGCGCGAGATCTTCTCGCGGGCGGAGGCGTCGACCGTCGTCCGCCCCGACGACGTCGACGGCATGGCCGCCGCGATCACCGCCGAGGCGCTGCGCGGCACGCGCCGCCCGTCGGTCGCCGCGCAGCGCGGCTGGCTGCTGGCCGGCCTGGAGCGCGCCCACCTGAACCGCGAGCTCGCCCGCGCCTTCGACGGCGCGCTGGCGAGCCGACCCACCGACACGACCACCGCCGGCCCGCCGGCGCTGACCGGGAGCACCCTGTGACGACCACGGCGAAGACCACCACCGTGCCCGAGGCCACGCGCGACGAGGTCGGCGGCCTCGTCGAGCTCGCGCTGGCCTCGATCCCTACGTTCGCCCGCGCCGACGAGCCCGGCGTGCTCTGCTACGAGCGCGTCCTCGGCGAGGCCGGCACGCGCGGCCGCTCCCTGCGCTACACGCTGATGGCGCTGCTCGGCCTCCAGAAGGCGCAAGCTGCCGGCTACGCGCCGACGCTCGACCTCGCGCAGGTCGAGGCCGCGCTGGAGGCCAACCTCGACGACGCCGAGCTGGACCCGGGCGACTACGGCCTGTACCTCTGGGCCGACGCGCGCGGCGGCTGGGGCCGCGGCGCCGGCTACGCCGCCCGCCTGGACGTCGCGCTGGCCTCCGGCGGCGGCCTGCCCGCGCGGCTGGGCATGGAGATGGGCTGGATCGTCACCGGGCTGGCGCATCACGTCGCGGCCGGCGGCGGCGTCGAGGGCGAGCGCCTGCTGGCACGCGCGCTGGACCAGCTGCTCGGCGCCAACCGCGCGCAGAGCGGCCTGTTCCGCCACCACGGCGCCGCGGGCTGGCGCCGGCGCTTCCCGAACTTCGCCACGCAGATCTACGCCGTGCAGGCGCTGACCGCCGTCGCGCGCCACGGGCTGGACCCGCGCGCGCTGCCGGCCGCCCAGGCGCTGGCCGACCGGCTGCTGGAGCTCCAGCTTCCCGACGGCGGCTGGCCGTGGCTGTTCGACGCCGAGCGCGGCACCGTCGTCGAGCGCTACGAGATCTACTGCGTCCATCAGCACGCGATGGCGCCGATGGCGCTGCTGGACCTCGCCGAGGTCTGCGGCGACGAGCGCTACGTGCGCGCCGTCGGCCACGGCCTGCGCTGGATCTGGGGGCAGAACGAGCTCGCCCGCGACATGGTCGAGCCGGGCGAGCAGCTCGTCCTGCGCTCGATCCGCCGCCGCAAGGGCCCGGACCGCGGCGCGCTGGCCGCCCGCACCGCCGCGTCGCGCGCCGGGCTGCCGACGCCGGGGCGCACCGCGCGCCTGACCGAGGTCAACCCGACCGACCGTCCGTACTCGATGGGCTGGACCCTCGAGGCGTGGGCCGGTCGCGAGTCGGCGCTCCAGGGCTGAGAGCGCTGCGCTCCGCCACGCCCACCTCGCCGCGCGGGCCGGTGCGACTGCTGGCCCTCGCCGCGTTGCTGCTGGGCGCCGCGGCGCTGCTCGGCACGCTCGGGCCGCGAGTCTTCGACGGCGGCTCGGACGCCGTGCCCGACGCGACCGCGGCCACGCCGAAGCACATCGGCATCCCCGCGCCGCCCGAGCCCAAGCGCGTCGCGCCGACGATCTTCGTGGCGCCGGGCGCGACCGGTGAGGACTGCACGGCCGCTGCCCCGTGCGGGAGCCTGGACGCCGCGCTGGGCAAGGCGAAGCCGGGCGCCGGCGTGCAGCTGGCCGCCGGCCGGTACGGCCCGCAGATCCTGAAGAGCGACGCTCGGCCGGCGGGCAGCGCGCCCGTCGTGGTCCGGCCGGCGCCCGGCGCGAAGGTCGCGTTCGAGGAGCTGCGCTGCGGGCCGTGGACCGGCGACGTCGGCGCGGGCGCGTTCGACCTCGGCGGCGTCACGGTCGCGGGCGTCCTGATCCACCGCTGCGACCGCGTCACGCTGCGCCGGGTCACTGTCGCCGGCGGGCTGTTCCTGGAGGGCTCGACGAACTTCGCGATGGTCGGCGGCAGCGTCGGCCCGGGCGCCGACTTCCACCCCGACGTGTCCGCCGTCTACGGCGCGCAGCCGCCGATCGTGCCGCGCAACATCCTGTTCGACGGCGTGCGCTTCCACGACTGGCAGGTCCGGACCGCCGGCAAGCACATCGAGTGCCTGCAGATCTCCGACGTGCAGCGGCTGACCGTGCGCGGCTCGAGCTTCGTGCGCTGCGACACGTTCGACCTGCACATCGCCGGCACCGTCGGCGGCCCGGTGCGCGACGTCGTCATCGAGGACAACTTCTTCGGCGCCACGAGCGACCACTCAGGAGTCACGCCCGCGTACTACTCGCTGTCGGTGCGCAACGGCATCGGCGTGCACATCACGCGCAACCGCTCGAACCAGGCGTGGGCGCTGCCGGCCGCGGGCGACGTCGTGCAGCGCTGGGTGCTGTCGCGCAACGTCGCGCCGATGAAGGCCTACCAGTGCGACGACCGGATCACGTACATGCACAACCGCTGGTCGCGGGCCAAGTGCGGGCCCACCGATCGGCCGACCAGATAGCCTCGGCCCGGAGCGACATGTCCACTGCCAACGCGCCCTTGATCACCGTCGTCGCCGCCGCGCACAACCGCGCCGAGCGCGTCCAGATCCTGCTCGACGCGCTCGCCGGGCAGACGCTCGGCACCGACCGCTTCGACGTGGTCGTCGTCGACGACGGCTCGCGCGACGCGACGCCCGAGGTGCTCGCGCGGGCGGCCGCCGCCGGCCCGCTGGCGCTGACCGTGCTCACGCAGCCCAAGGCGGGCGGCCCGGCCGCGGCGCGCAACCGCGGCTGGCGGACGGCGACCGCGCCGGTCGTCGCGTTCACCGACGACGACTGCCGCCCGTCGCCCGAGTGGCTGGCGACGCTGCTCGAGACGCTGGGCGATCGCGACGACGTCCTGGTCCAGGGCCGCACCGCGCCGGACCCGCGCGAGATCGACGGCATGAGCCCGTTCGCGCGCACGCTGGACCTGCCGACGCAGAGCCCGCATTACGAGACCTGCAACATCGCCTACCCGCGCGCGGTGCTGGAGCGGCTCGGCGGCTTCGACGAAAACTACCCGGCGCCCGCGGGGGAGGACACCGACCTCGGCTTCCGCGCGGTCGGCGACGGCGTGGCCCCCGTGTTCACCCCCGACGCGCTTGTCTTCCACGCCGTGCACCAGATCGGGCCCAAGGGCGTGCTGAAGTTCGCGCTGCGCGCCGCCGAGGACGTCCGGACCTACAAGGCCAACCCGGAGCTGCGCGCCCTGCTGCCCCAGGGCGTCTTCTACCGGCGCACGCACCCGCTGCTGCTGCAGGCGGCGCTGGCGGCGGCCACGACGCGCAAGGCGCCGATCACCGCGCTCTTCGCGCTGCCCTACCTCATGAACGTCCGCGGCCGGGCCAAGGCGCAGGGCGGCGGCACGGCGCACATGCCGTTCTACGTGCTCAACGACGTCGTCGAGGTCGCGGCGACGGTCAAGGGCGCCGTGCGGTACCGCGTCCCGATCGTCTGACGCCACGTCCAGCAACCTGGGCACGGAGGTCATGACGCGGACAGGGGCAGCCGATAGAGCGAGGTATGAGGCGGGGAACCCTGGTCATCGCTCTGCTCGTCTGCGCGCTCCTCGGCGCGGCGAACACGGCATCGGCCGCGACGCTCGCGCCCGGCAGGGCCTACGCGGCGCCGGTGCGGCCGAGCGCCGCCGGCACGCTGGCGAGCGTGGGGCTCAGGCTGGCGAGCGCGTCGCGCGGCCGGCTGGCCGTCGCGTGGTACGCCGACGCCGACGGTCGTCCGGGCGCGCTGCTGGCGTCCGGGACGTTGAAGCGCCCCGCAGCGGGCTGGCGCAGCGTCACGCTGGCGCCCGCGACCACGAGTGTGACCGGCGGGACCCGCGCGTGGGTCGCGCTGCTGGCGACCGGCGGCTCGGCGGCCGTCACGACGGCGGGGAGCTGCAGGGGCACCTGGGCGGCAAGCACGCTCAGCGCGCTGCCCAAGAGGTGGCCGGCGGGCAAGGCCGGCACCGCGTGCCCGCAACTGCACGTGGGGATGACGCCCCTTCCGCCCGCGGTGCCCGCGCCGACACCTCCTCCGCCGTCCGTCCCCGGCGACCTCGGCACGCTGCCGCCGGTCGTCGTGCCGCCGCCGGTCGTCGTGCCGCCGGTCGTCGTGCCGCCGGTCGTCGTGCCGCCGGCGCCGGAGGTCCCGCTGCCGGTCGAGCCGGCGCCGGAACCGGTCCCGGATCCCGTCGACACCACGGCGCCCGAGACGTCGATCACGGCGCAGCCGGCCTCCTCGACGACCTCGACCTCGGCCTCGTTCACCTTCACCGCGAGCGAGTCTGGTTCGACGTTCCAGTGCAAGCTCGACGGCGGCGCCTACGCGTCCTGCGGCTCACCCAAGGCCTACAGCTCGCTTGCCGTCGGGTCGCACACGTTCTCGGTCAAGGCCACCGACGGCGCGGGCAACGCCGATGCCTCGGCGGCGACGGCGTCTTGGACGATCACGACGCCGCCTGACACGACGGCGCCGGACACGACGATCACGTCGGCGCCGACGGGCTCGACGACGTCGACCTCGGCGTCGTTCTCGTTCACGGCGTCCGAGTCTGGTTCGACGTTCCAGTGCAAGCTCGACGGCGGTGCGTTCGTCGCCTGCTCGTCGCCGAAGGCCTACAGCTCGCTCGCGGTCGGGTCGCACGCGTTCTCGGTCAAGGCCATCGACGGCGCGGGCAATGCGGATGCGTCGGCGGCGACCGCTTCTTGGACGATCACGACGCCGCCTGACACGACGGCGCCGGACACGACGATCACGTCGGCGCCGACGGGCTCGACGACGTCGACCTCGGCGTCGTTCTCGTTCACGGCGTCCGAGGCGGGGTCGACGTTCCAGTGCAAGCTCGACGGCGGCGCCTACGCGTCCTGCGGCTCACCCAAGGCCTACAGCTCGCGTGCCGTCGGGTCGCACACGTTCTCGGTCAAGGCCACCGACGCCGCCGGCAACACGGACGCCTCCGCCGCGACCACGACCTGGACGATCACCACCCCGCCCGCCACGCCCGCGCTCGGCAGCCCCGCCCAGGGCGTCGTCGACGCGGCCAAGGCGGTGCCGTTCATCCGCTACGGCCGGCAGTACAACGGCGGCGGCATGACCAACGACGCGTGGAACACCGGGCCGTCGGTCGTCCTCGCCGCCGCCTCCTACGCCGGCAACATCAGCGCCGACGCCCGCCTGCTCGCGCAGATCCGCGACCTGATCGCCGGCGGCAACGAGCCGGTGTCCAACGGCGGCTACCCTGCCCAGCACGAGCGCTACGGCACCGCGACGCTGGCGATCGCCCGCCGCACGCCGCGGATCTGGGACCAGCTCACCGCCGGCGAGCAGCACAAGATCGACCTCGTGATGGAGGGGACGCTGTTCTCCTCGGCCTTCACGACCAGCGACACCAACCCCTACGTGTCGTCCAACGGCCAGCAGCGCACGCTCGACGGCGACACCGACGTGCATCGCGATTGGAACCCCAACTACCGCGAGGGCATGCTCGGCGGCGTCGTCCAGGCCATCGCCTACTTCGGCCCGTCGGCCGCGCAGTCGCTGCTGACCGGCTACGACGCGGCGGCGTTCCTGGCCGACCTGCGCGCCAACGGCCTCACGAACCTGGCCGCGACCTTCAACTACAGGGTCGACAACCCGGGCTCGGTCGCGCCGACCGCCGGCCAGGTCGCGTCGGCCGTCCGCACGTTCAAGTACTACGGGACGACCGTCGCCGACCCGATGGGCCTCTACTGGGCGCTGGCCGACGATACGTTCGGCGCGCACGTGACGTGCGGGCTCAACGACGGCGCCGGCTTCTCCACCGCCGACGGGCAGGCCGGCATGATCGTCTCCGGCTGCTCGGGGCTGGCGAACAAGGGCGCGCTCGGCATGGCGCTCGAGCTCGACTCCGGCGACGCCGGCGGCGCGCGCAGCTCCGCGCAGTACGCCTACGACGGCGCGAAGGTCAACGTCGTCAACGCCTACGTCCTGGCCGTGTCCGGCCAGTGGGTGGCCGGGAGCACGGATGCCACCAACGCGATCGGGCGCCTGCGGATCGGCGAGCCGGACCTGTGGTACAAGCTCGACCGCGGCTACCGTGGCTACGCCAAGGGCGAGGCGCAGTGGATCTACGGCGCGCCGAGCAGCGACCCGTACGTCTACAAGAGCGACAACCCCAACTACGGGTTCTCCTACAACCGCTCGCTCTGGTACGACGTGCTGGCGCCCTACTTGGGGCTCTGACGGCGCGCGACCGCGCGCGCCAGCATCACCAGGAACTGCGTGTTGGTCACCGCGTAGCGGCGGAACATCCGCCGCGGCTCCTGGAGCAGGCGGTACAGCCACTCCAGCCCAAGGCTCTGCCACGCGGCCGGCGCGCGGCGCGTGATGCCGGCGGTGACGTCGATCGCGCCGCCGACGCCCATGACGAACGGGACGCCGAGCTTCGGGCCGAACTCGCCGAGGAAGAGCTCCTTCTTGGGCGAGCTCATCGCCACGAGCAGGATCGACGCGCCGGAGTCGCGGATCTGCGCGCAGACGCCGGCGGCCTCGTCGTCGGCGAAGTAGCCGTCGCGGAAGCCCGCGATGTCGATGCCCTCGTGCTTGACGCGGATGCGGCGCACCGCCTCCTCGAGCACCTCGTTGCGGGCGCCGAGGATGAAGACCCCGTAGCCGCTGCGCACGGCCTCGGCCAGCAGGCGGTCCATCAGGTCGATGCCGGCGACCCGCTCGGGCAGCGGCGCGTGCAGCAGGCGCGAGGCCCAGACGACGCTCTGCCCGTCGGCGCTGATGACGTCGCAGCGCTCGATGATCTCGCGCAGCTGCGGGTCGTCGCGCATCGCGACGAGCTTGGCCGCGTTGATGGCGACGTGCTGGTGGAAGCCGCCGGCGTCGATGAGCTGCGTGCAGCGCGCGACGGTCTGGTCCATGTCGAGCGCGTCGACAGGGCAGCCGAGGACGTCGACGCGGCTATGGGCCGGAGCCGGGACGGGCGTCGGGGCGACGGGCGCCGCCGTCATCGCTGCTCCTGCACCGCGGGCGCCGCGCAGAGCGCGTAGTTGGTGACGAGCACGTCGGCGAGGCGGTCGGCAGCGTGGCCGTCCCACAGCGAGATCGCGCTCGGCGTCGGGTCCCAGCTCGAGATGCGCACGCCGGCCAGCTCGGCCGGGTCGTCGCCCAGCAGCGTGTTCGTGCCGTGCGAGATCGTGATCGGCCGCTCCGTGTTGGTGCGGAACGTGTAGCAGGGGACCCCGAGCGCCGAGGTCTCCTCCTGCACTCCGCCGGAGTCGGTGACGACCGCCCCGGCGTCGGCCTGGAGGGACAGGAAGTCGAGGTAGCCGACCGGCTCGATGCAGTGCACGCCCGCGGCCTCGAGGCGTGCCAGCGAGCCGTCCTCGGCCAGCCGGGCGCGGGTGCGCGGGTGGATCGGGAACACGATCGGCGCGTCCGCGGCCAGGGCGACGAGCCCGCCGACGATCCCGCTCAGGCGTGAGGGGTGGTCGACGTTGGACGGCCGGTGCAGCGTGACGAGGATGTAGGAGCCGGGCTCGACCCCGAGCTGCACGGCCAGCTGGCGCTCGCGAGCGCGGCGCTCGCAGCGGCGCAGCGAGTCGATCATGGTGTTGCCGACGTAGTGGACGCGGCTCTCCTCGACGCCCTCGGCCTTCAGGTTCTCCAGGCCTTCGGGGCTGTGCGTGAACAGCAGGTCCGACAGGCGGTCGGTGAGGACGCGGTTGATCTCCTCGGGCATCGTCCAGTCGAACGAGCGCAGGCCCGACTCGACGTGGGCGATCGGGATGCCGAGCTTGGACGCGGCGAGCGCGCAGGCCAACGTGGAGTTCACGTCGCCGGCGACGACGACGAACGTCGGCTGGGTGTCGACCAGCACACGCTCGAAGGCGCTGAGGACCTTGGCGGTCTGCTCGCCGTGAGCCCCGGAGCCGACGGCCAGGAAGTGGTCGGGCTCGGGGAAGTCGAGGTCGGCGAGGATCTCGTCCGACATCCGGCGGTCGTAGTGCTGGCCGGTGTGGACCAGGACCTGGTTGAAGGCCCCGCGCTCCCGGAGCGCCGCGACGACCGGCGCCATCTTGACGAAGTTGGGTCGTGCACCGACCACGTGCACCACGGTGGACCGCTCACTGGACAGCGGCGCAAGGGGCGCGTCGCCGTGCACGAGGGTGAGCTGCGGGACGTCGGTCGTGAGGTCGTTTGACATCGCTCTGCGAGCCTAAGCGGGACGCGGGGCCGGGAGAATGGCCTGGGGCTGAATCCCAGTCCTTCGGCTAGGCAAGGGCCAGTCCGTAGGCCAGCCACCGAACGTCTCGAGGAAGGCGCCCACGCGTGCGCGCGCACGCGAGCGCGCGCGAGAGACCGGCGGCCCGGGCATCGTTCAGACCGCCCGAGCGGTCAGGTGGATCGCGTCGCCGAGGCCGACGGCGTCCAGCGCCATCGCGGGGCCTAGCGCGGCGTACCACGCACGGCGGCTCTCCAGGACGCGCTCGCCCTTGCCGCTCAGGTAGCCGGCGGTGCCCAGGACCGCCGAGCCGGTCGAGACCAGCCGCGCCGACTCGACGCGGAAGCCGCACTCCTGCACCAGCGCCGACAGGCGCCGGCGGTCGAAGTGCCAGAGGTGGCGCGGCATGTCGAGGTAGTACCACCGCTTGCGGGCGGTCCGCGACAGCAGCGAGCCGACGTTCGGCACGCCGATCGTCAGCGATCCGCCGTCGCGCACGACGCGCCGGGCGGCGGTCAGCTGGGCGCGCGGCGAGGACACGTGCTCGAGCGAATGCCAGAAGCGGACGGCGTCGAACGACGCGGCGTCGAGGCCGAGCTCGGTGAGGTCGCCGTGGTGGACGCCGGCCAGCCCGGCCGCGTGCGCGGCGGCGACGGCCTGGGCGTCGGGCTCGACGCCGTGCGGGCGCCAGCCGGCGGCGGCGAGCAGGAGCAGGAAGTCGCCGGAGCCGCAGCCGACGTCGAGGATGTCGCCGGGCGGGCCGGGCGGCAGGCCGGGGGAGAGGCGGTCGACGGCGACGCGGGCGGCCAGGCGCGTCCGCAGCGAGCGGGCGCCGGCGTCGCCGCCCGCGTCCAGGCCATAGGCGTGACGCACGCGCGCGACCGCGGTGGCGGCCGGGGCCGCGGGCGGCTGGTAGATGTAGTACTCGTCGGCCGGGTAGTAGGCGCCCGCGTCGGCGGGCTGGGGCAGCGTGCGCTGCAGCCCGCACGACGTGCAGCGGGCCAGCGCGAAGTCGCCGCCCAGGCCGTAGCGGACGTCGGGCGTGCGCAGCACGGTCGTCGTGGCGGTCGCGCCGCAGAGGTCGCAGGCGACGTCGAGGCCGCCCGCGGTCGGGGCGATCGAGATCGGCGGCTCGGCCATCGTCGTCATCACCGACAGGGTGATGGACCCGCCCTGGTCTGACCCTGGTCCTTGGTGCAGTCGTGGTTGTCCTGATCCAGTGCGCCACTTACCTTCGCGGCCATGTCACGCGTATTGCGAGCTCGTTGGTTGCTGTCCGTCCTCCTGACGCTGGTCGGCGTCGGGGCCCTCGCGTCGACGGCCTCGGCCGGCGACATGTTCCGCAACAGCGACAACGTGTTCGAGCGTGGCGCGCTCACGGTCAACAAGGCCCTCACGGCCGCGGCGGCCAACGGGCTGCCGAGCGGGTTCGTCGAGGACACGCCGTTCACCGGCCTCATCGCGCCGTCCTCGATCCGCTTCGCGCCCGACGGACGCGTGTTCATCGCCCAGCTCGACGGGCGCATCTACACCTACGACAACGTCAACGACCCGACGCCGACGCTGTACGCCGACCTGCGCACGCAAGTCGCGTTCTTCGGCGACCGCGGCCTGATCGGCATGGCGCTGGACCCGCAGTTCGACAACGGCCGGCCCTACGTCTACGTCCTCTACACCTACGACGCCAAGCCCGGCGGCACGGCGCCGCTGTGGAACGACGTCTGCCCGGACTCGATCGGCGCCGACGTCAAGGGCTGCGTGGTCAGCGGCCGCCTCTCGCGCCTGGACCAGAACGGCAACGAGACCGTCCTGATCAAGGACGAGTGGTGCCAGCAGTTCTCCAGCCACTCGGTCGGCGACCTCCAGTTCGCGCCCGACGGCTCGCTCTACGCCAGCGGCGGCGACGGCGCGAGCTTCACCTTCGCCGACTACGGCCAGGAGGGCTCGCCGAAGAACCCGTGCGGCGACCCGCCCAACCCGGCGGGCACGCCGGACTCGCCGCCCGACGCCGAGGGCGGCGCGCTGCGCAGCCAGGACGCGCGGACGACCGGCGACCCGACCGGCCTCAACGGCGCGATCATCCGCGTCAACCCGGACACCGGCGCGCCGATGGCCGACAACCCCGGGACCGGCGACACCAACGCCAAGCGCATCGTCGCCTACGGCATGCGCAATCCGTTCCGCTTCGCGTTCCGGCCGGGCACCACCGACCTCTACTTCGGCGACGTCGGCTGGGACACGTGGGAGGAGATCAACCGCGATCCGAGCCCGACGGCGCAGGTGCGCAACTACGGCTGGCCCTGCTACGAGGGCACCGGCCGGATGAGCTCCTACGACAACCTCAACCTGAACATCTGCGAGAACCTCTACACGCAGTCCGGGGCCGTCACGGGGCCGCTGTTCACCTACAACCACTCGAGCAAGGTCTCGACCGAGAACTGCTCGCCGGGCACCTCGTCGACCTCGGGCATCGTCTTCTACGACGGCGGCACGTTCCCGGCGGCCTACAACGGCGCGATGTTCTTCGCCGACTACGCCCGCAACTGCATCTGGGTCATGTACCCGGACGCCAACGGCGTGCCCGACCCGACGACGCGCCAGCCGTTCGCCGACCCCGCCGACACGCCGGTCGACCTCGAGGTCGGCCCGGGCGGCGCGCTGTACTACGTCAGCGTCGGCAGCGGCAAGATCCACCGCATCCAGGCCGTCAACGCCAACCAGGCGCCGGTCGCCCACGCGATCGCCAACCCGCTGCAGGGCGCCGCGCCGCTGACCGTCAACCTCGACGGCACGACGTCGACCGATCCCAACGGCGACGCGCTCACCTACGCGTGGGACCTCGACAACGATGGCGCCTACGACGACTCGACCGCGGCCAAGCCGAGCACGACGTTCACGAACGAGGGCGCGCACCTCGTGCGCCTCAAGGTCACCGACCCGGGCGGGCTCACGAGCACCGACACCATCACGATCACCGTCGGCTCGGCGCCGACGGCGACGATCGCGACGCCCGCCGCCGGCCTGACGCGCGCCGTCGGCGAGTCCATCGCCTTCAGCGGCTCGGCGGTCGACGGCCACGGCGCGGCGCTGCCGGCTTCGGCGCTGACCTGGACGTTCCAGATGCACCACTGCTCGGCGATCGTCCCGACCAGCTGCCACATCCACACGCTGCAGACGACCAACGGCGTCGCGTCGGGCACGTTCCTGTACCCCGACCACGAGTACCCGTCGTACCTGACGATCCAGCTGACCGCGACCGACACGACCGGGCTGGCCGACGTCAAGACCGTGCGGGTCGATCCCAAGACGGTGGACCTGACCTTCAACTCGACGCCGTCGGGCCTGCCGATCTCGGTCGGCGCCGAGCAGTCGACGACGCCGTTCGTGCGGAGGGTCGCGCAGGGCTCGACGGTCGCGCTGATCGCGCCGACGCCGCAGACGCTGAGCGGCACGAGCTATGACTTCTCGTCGTGGTCCAACGGCGGCTCGGCGGCGCACCAGTTCACCGCGCCGACGTCGGCGACGACCTACACGGCCACCTACACGGCGACGCCGTGCCCGGCCTACACGGGCCTGGTCGGCCAGTGGGGCTTCGACGAGGCCACCGGCACGACGACGGCCGACGGCTCCGGCAACGGGCTGACCGGCACGATCACCGGCGCGGCGCACACGACGACCGGCAAGTTCGGCAACGACCTGACGTTCAACGGCACCAACACCCAGGTGTCGGTCGCCGACAACGCCAAGCTCGACCTCACGACCGGCATGACGCTCGAAGGGTGGATCAACCCGACGACGCTCGGCTCGACGTGGCGGACCGTCGCGATCAAGGAGAACACCGGAGCGCTGGTGTACGCCTTGTACGCCAACAACGACACGGGCAAGGCGAGCGGCCACGTCTCGACGCCGGCGGAGTCCGACACGCGCAGCACGTCGGCGATCCCGCTGAACACGTGGACGCACGTCGCGACGACCTACGACGGCGCGACGCTCAAGCTGTACGTCAACGGCGTGCTGGCGACGTCGAAGGCGGTCACCGGCTCGATGCCCAACAGCGCGGGCGCGCTGAAGTTCGGCGGCAACAGCATCTGGGGCGAGTGGTTCCAGGGCCAGCTCGACGAGATGCGCCTGTACAGCCGCGCGCTGACCGCGGGCCAGATCCAGAGCGACATGACCACGCCGGTGACGTGCACGGGCGCGCCGCCGACGCCGGTCCTGGCGACCACGCCCGCGTCCCTGACGTTCTCCGGGACCGCCGGCGGCGCCAACCCGGCGGCGCAGTCGATCGGCGTGTCCAACACGGGCGGCGGGTCGCTGGCCTGGACCGCGACGTCGAGCCAGCCGTGGCTGACGGTGTCGCCGGTCTCCGGCGGGGCGCCGGGCACGATCACGGTCACGCCGTCGGTGGCGGGGCTCAGCCCGGGCACGTACACGGCCAACGTCACGGTGACAGCGTCCGGCGCGGCCGGCTCGCCGAAGACGATCCCGGTCACCTTCAACGTGGCGGCCGCACCGCCCGGGCCGACGCTCGCGACCGCGCCCGCCTCGCTGGCGTTCAGCGGGACGGCCGGCGGGTCGAGCCCGGCGGCGCAGACGATCAGCGTCACGAACACCGGCGGCGGGGCGCTGAGCTGGACCGCCTCGGACGACCAGCCATGGATGTCGGTGGCGCCGGCGTCGGGCACCGCGCCCGGCACGATCACGGTCACGCCGTCGATCACGGGCCTGGCGGCCGGGACCTACACGGGCAACGTTGCGGTGACGGCGCCGGGGGCCTCGGGCTCGCCGAAGGCGATCCCGGTGACGTTCACCGTGGCGGCGGCTCCGGCGCTGGCGGTCGCGCCGACCTCGCTGGCGTTCACCGCGACGGCCGGCGGGGCCAACCCGGCCGCGCAGACCGCGTCGGTCACCAACGCGGGCGGCGGGTCGCTGACCTACTCGGTCGCCGACGACCAGTCCTGGCTGACGGTGACGCCGACGAGCGGCACCGCACCGGGGACGTTGACGATCACGCCGAACGTCTCGGGTCTGGCCGCGGGCACCTACACGGCCACGGTGACCGTGACGGCCGGGGCGGGCGCCACCGGCTCGCCGAAGACGATCGCGGTCACGCTGACGGTCAACCCGTCGAGCGGCCCGGTCGGCCTGGTCGGCGCGTGGGGCTTCGACGAGACCAGCGGCACCGGCGCCAGCGACAGCTCGGGCAACGGGCTGAACGGCACGATCACCGGCGCGACGCGGTCGACGACCGGCAAGTTCGGCAACGACCTGACGTTCAACGGGACCAGCAACTGGGTCACGGTCGCCGACAACGCCAAGCTCGACCTGACCAACAAGATCACGATGGAGGCCTGGGTCAACCCGACCGCGCTGGGCACCACCTGGCGCACCGCGATGATCAAGGAGAACACCAGCGCGCTCGTGTACTCCTTGTACGCCAACGCGGGGAACTCGAAGGCCTCCGGCCACGTGTCGACGCCGGCCGAGTCCAACACGATGTCGACGGCCAACATCGCGGTCAACACGTGGACGCACCTGGCGACCACCTACGACGGCGCGACGCTGAAGTTGTACGTCAACGGGACGTTGGTGTCCTCGAAGGCCGTCACCGGCTCGATGCCCAACAGCACCGGCGCGCTGCGCTTCGGCGGCAACAACGTCTGGGGCGAGTGGTTCAAGGGCCAGCTGGACGAGATCCGGCTCTACAACACCGCCTTGACCCAGGCGCAGGTGCAGAGCGACATGGCCACGCCGATCGCGGGGGCGGGGCTGACGGCGTCGATCGCGTCGGCGCGCTCGGCCAAGAAGGCGACCAAGAAGTCCTCCAAGAAGTCCGCCAAGGGCAAGGCCAAGAAGAACGTCAAGTCCAAGGTCGACGCGCACGCCAACGCCCAGGCGCCGCAGCCGCGGGTCAAGCGCAAGCACAAGCTCCCGAGCGCGACGGTCGCCCGGAGCGCGGCGGTGGGCGACGACCGGACGGTCGCCTTCCGGCCGAGCCGGCCGATCCAGCTGCTGTGCCACGACCTCGGCGGCGCGCCCGAGCTGGCCTAGGCACGCGCGGCGGCCGTGCTGGTCGCCGCGTTGCGCTTCGTTAAGAGGGGAGGGGGATCGTCCTCACCCGGGCATACCCTTGCCACCGCCGTGCTGATCGAGGAACGCTCCGCCGCCCTCCGGGTCCCGCAGGCGCCGTCCGGCACGGCGCTGGCCTCTGCGCGCTCGCACGGGGCCCTGCTGCTGGTGGGGGCCTCGCTCGCGATCGCCGCGCTGACGCTGCTGCTCCCCAGCGCCCCGACCTACGACCCGTGGTCGTGGATCATCTGGGGCCGCGAGATCGCGCACTTCGACCTGGTGACGACCGGCGGCCCGTCGTGGAAGCCGCTGCCGGTGATGTTCACCACGGTCTTCTCGCTCTTCGGCTCGTGGGCGCCGGACCTGTGGCTGGTCGTGGCGCGCGCGGGCGCGATCGCGTCGGTCTTCCTCGCCTTCCGCGTCTCGCGCTCGCTCGGCGGGGGCGTCGTCGGCGGCGTCGCCGCCGCCTGCGCGCTGGCGATCGCGCCGTGGTGGATCCGCAGCGGCGCGCTGGGCAACTCCGAGGGGCTGATCGTCGCGTTCCTGCTCGGCGCGATCGACCGGCACATCGCGGGCGACCGGCGGTTCGCGTTCTGGCTGGCCGTGTGCGCCGGGCTGCTGCGCCCCGAGGCGTGGCCGTTCCTGGCCGTGTACGGGCTGTTCCTGATGGGGACGCGCTCGGTGCCCGTGCGCGTCGTCCTGGGCGCGGGCGTCGCGGTGCTGGCGCTGTGGCTGCTGCCCGAGTGGTGGGGGTCCGGGGACCTGCTGCGCGCGGCGCACCGGGCCAAGGACGTCAACCCGGGCGCCCCGACCTACGCCGACAACCCCGCGCGCGAGGTCCTGCACGACGCCGGGCTGATGCTGACCGGGCCGCTGGTCGTCGGGCTGCTGTGCGCCGGCGTCATGGTGATGGTCAAGCGTTCACGGCCGATCGCGGCGCTGATCGCGATGTCGATCGCGTGGCTGGGGCTCGTGGCGTACATGACGTCGGACGGGTTCTCGGGCAACCAGCGCTACCTGATGGCCCCGGTGGCGTTGTTGATGGTCTTGGGCGGGGCGGGCATCGGGTGGGGGCTGGAGCAGGCGTTCGCGCTCCTGTCACGGGCGGTGCCCGCCGTGCGCTCGGTCGGCCGCCGGCCGGCGGGCGCGACGGTGCTCCTGGTCGCCGTGGTCGTCGGCGTCGTCTTCGCCGCGCCGAGCTTCCAGCGCTTCGCGCCGAACATGCGCGGGCTGCACTACCAGGCCGACCTCGCCGACGAGCTGCCCGGCCTGGTGCGCGACGCCGGCGGGGCCGACGCGCTGAAGCGCTGCGGTCAGGCGTTCACCGGACCGTTCCTGGTGCCGGTCGTCGCGTGGAACCTCAACGTCCACACGCAGGACATCCACCTCACGCCGTCGACGCCGGCCGTGGTGTTCCGGGTCAAGACGACCGGGCACAGCCGGCCGGCGCCGACGCTGCGCGACGTCGGTGACGAGCGCACGCTCGCGACGAGCGGCAAGTGGCGCATCGTCGCCGCGTGCGGGAGCCGGGGGGCGTGAGCGCGGTGGCCGAGGGGCCCACGACGGCGCCCGCCCCGGACGCCGTCGCGTCTGGCGCTGAGCGCTCCGCGCCGGGGCGTGGGTCGTCCTGGTGGCGGCACTCGACGCCGCTGAAGGTCGTCGGCGTGCTGGCCATCATGCTGCTGTCGGTCTGGCTGCGGTCGCACGCGATCACCGCGAAGTTCTGGATCGACGAGGGCCTGAGCGTCGGGATCGCGCACCACGACTTCTGGTCGATCCCGGGCGTGCTGAAGAAGGACGGCTCGCCGCCGTTGTACTACATGCTGCTGCACGTCTGGATGGGCGTGATCGGCGGCGACGGCGAGTCCCGGACGCACGCGCTCTCGCTGCTGTGCGCGACGCTGACGATCCCGACCGGTTGGTGGTTTGGCCGGCGGCTGTTCGGCGAGCGCGCCGCATGGGCGACCGCCGCGCTGTGCGCGACGCTGCCGTTCCTGACGTACTACGCGCAGGAGACGCGGATGTACGCGTTGGTCGCGTTGTTGGGGTTGTGCGCGAGCGGCGCGTTCGCGATGGCCTACGGGATGCGGAGCCGGGGCTGGATCCCGGCATTCAGCGTCCTGATGGTGTTGACGGTGTACGCGCACAACTGGGGCCTGTTCCTGGGGATCGGCTTCGGCGCGGCGTTCCTGGTGCTGTTGCGCGGCGAGCCGGCGGAGGCGCGGCGCGCGTTCTTCCGCGACGGAGTCCTCGGCTTCGGCTTGTTGGTGCTGTTGTACCTGCCGTGGATCCCGCGGCTGCTGTTCCAGGCCGAGCACACCGGTGCGCCGTGGGCGGAGGCGCCCGACTTCAACGGCTTGTTGAACGGGTTGCAGAGCCTGGTCGGCGGGATCGAGACCGCGCTGCTGCTGCTCGTGGTCGGCGTCGGCGGGCTGGCGACGATGCGGCGCCGGGCCGAGGGCGCCGAGCGCTCGCGCGCCGTCGTCGCGTTGGCCGTGGCGATCGGGGTCGCGGTCGCGCTGGCGTGGTTGGCGTCGCAGGCGTCGCCCGCGTGGGCGACGCGCTACTTCAGCGTCTTCGTCGGGCCGGCGCTGCTGCTGGCGGGCGCCGGGCTGGTCCGGTTCGGGAAGGTCGGCCTGGTGGCGCTGGCGATCGTGCTGGTGCTCTGGTTCGACCCGCGCGAGCGCCAGATCCGCGGCAAGTCCGACGCCTACCGCGTCGCCCGGACCCTGAAGGACCAGCGGCTCATCGACAAGGGCGACCTCGTCCTGGCCGTCCACCCGGAGTACGGGCCGGCGATGCGCTACTACCTCGGCGGCGGCTATCGCTGGGCCGACGCGCTCGGCCCGGTGAACGACAACCGGGTCTTCGACTGGCGCGACGCCCTGGACCGCTTCAAGGCCGCCGGCCCGAAGCGCACGCTCGCCAAGCTCGAGCCCTCCGTCAAGCCCGGCCAGCACCTCATCCTGATCATGCCGATCATCCGCACGGCATCCTGGGGCGCACCCTGGACCTCCGAGATCCGCCACCGCGCGCCCCAATGGGAACGCGCGCTCAACCAGGACAAGAACTTCGTCCGCATCGGCCCGGTGCCGTCCTTCAAGAGGCGCGCCCTCCCTCGCGGGGTCCGGGCGATCGTGTACTTGCGCAAGTAGCCCGGCGCGCCGCGCCGCCCCAGCCCGCGCTCGTCGGTTCACACGCCCTCCTCACCGCCGGGAGCGCATCGGTGCGTCGTCGATCCTGGCGTGGCGAGCGTTCGTCGCTCTCCGCCACCGCCTTACGCTCCGGCTGCGCTCACCGCCGCCACGCCTGCCGTAGGACCTCGGCCACCGCTCGCGGGCTGCGAGATCATGACGACGTGCGATGCGTCTACGACGGTCACCACCGTCGCGCCGGCGCTGGCGGGCTCGCCGAACGCGGCGCCGGACAGGGGGCGCTGGACGTTGGACATGAACTTGGCCACGGCCGGTGCCACGTCGCCCGCGAAGCGGGCGCGAAGCCGGCGACGTAGACGAGCCCGACGACGTTGTCGGCGACGCCGGCCACGGTGATCACGGCGCCGCCGACGACGCCGCGCAGCGGGTTCGGTGGGGCCTTCGCGACGTGGCCGTCGCTGCGGAGCTCGTCGTGGACGCCCTGCCAGCCGGAGGCGTCGGCGAACGCGCCGTGGACGAGGATGATGGTGGGAGCGGGCACGGGGACGAACCTGTCACGCCGGGGCCGGACGTCGTGTGACGCGCCGGACACCGAAGCGCCGACGTGCCAACTCGATGCGCCATGTCGATCGCGCCGCGACCCCGATCGTCGCTCGATCGACACGGCAAGCAGGACCAACGACGCGAAGGAGCAACATCATGGACATCATCCTCATCGACTTCATGACCTTGGACGGCGTGGTGCAAGCGCCCGGCGGGTCTGAGGAGGACACCGAGGCCGGGTTCGCCCACGGCGGCTGGTCGGCGCCGTACTTCGACGTCGACGTGATGGGCAGCGCCATCGGCGAGATCATGGACCGGTCGGACGCGCTGCTGTTCGGACGGCGCACGTGGCAGGGCATGGCCGCGGCGTGGCCCGAGCGCGCCGGCGATCCGTTCGCCGACACGATGAACGCCATCACGAAGCACGTGGCGTCGCGCACGCTGAGCGAGGACGACCTCACGTGGTCGAACTCGCGGCTGCTGCCCGCCGACGACGCGCTCGGCGCGATCCGCGAGCTGCGCGGAAGGGAGGGCGGCGCGCTGCAGATCTGGGGCAGCGCGGACCTCGCCCAGCAGCTGATCGAGCACGCCCTCGTCGACGAGTACGTGATCCTGCTCGAGCCGATCCTGCTCGGCGGCGGCAAGCGGGTCTTCCCCGACGACGGGGTCGCACGCCCGCTGGAGCTCGTCGACGTCAAGACCGCGAGCACCGGCGTCCTGGTCTGCACGTACCGCCCGGCGCGCGGCTGACGCGCCCGGCCGCCTCAGCAACCTCCCAGCACGGGTTCAGGATGGGTTCAGGCCGCGGGTCGATGCTCCTCGCATGCCTCCCGTCGAACCCATCCCGACGACCCCGCCGCCGAAGCCGCCGCGGCGCGCGATGCGCGCGCCCGGAGGCCGGCGGTTCGCCGCGGGCGCGCTCGCCAGCGTCGTCGCGGTGTTCGGCGTGCTCGCCCTGCGGGTGCACGACGGGGACGACCCGGCGCTGGCGGCGGTGAAGGCGACCCCGACGACGACGAACGCCACGTCGTCCTCCTCGGACGCCACGGGCGCGGCGACGACCACGACCACCGACCCCTACGACTCGGGCACGTCGTCGTCCTCCAACGATTCCGGCTCCGTCTCCTCGACGCCCCGCGGCTCGACCTCCGCCTCATGAGCCTCCTGGACCGCAGCCTGCCCGCGATGGGCGCGACCGCGCGCATCGTGCTCGCCGACCGCGCGCCCGGCGCCGCCGCCTCGCCGAGGCTGACCCACGCGGCCGACGACGCCCAGGCGCTGCTCGCCACGCTCGAGCGCCAATGGACGCGCTTCGCGCCGGACTCGGCGCTCAACCTCCTCAACGACGACCCTCGCACCGAGGTTCCGGCCGGCGCGCACGTCCGCGCGCTCATCCGCGCCGGCGCGTGGGCCGGGCGCATCTCGGGCGGGCTCGTCGACATGACCTTGGGCGCCCAGATCGCCCAGGCGGGATACGACGCGCACTGGGACGGCTCCCTCGCCGTCCCGCTGGCCGCGGCGTTGGCGGCCGCTCCGCCCCGAGCGGCCGCCACGCCCGATCCCGCCGCGCGCTGGCAGGGCCTCGGCGTCGACCGCCGCGCCGGCACGATCCGCCGCCCGCCCGGCGTGACCCTGGACTCCGGCGGCCTCGGCAAGGGCCTCGCGGCCGACCTCGTCGCCGCGCGCCTGACCGGGCTGCGGTACGTCGTCGACGTCGGCGGCGACCTCGCGCTCGGCCACGGCGGCCGGGGACACCACGAGGTCGTCGTCCGCCACCCGCTCACCGACGCGCCCGCGCACGTCTTCCGCCTGGGCGGCGGCGGCGTCGCGACCTCCGGCATCCATCGCCGCCTCTGGCGCGACCGCCACGGGGACCCCGCGCACCACCTCCTGGACCCGAGCACGGGCCGCCCGGCGTGGACCGGGCTGCTGACCGCCACCGCCGTCGGTCGCAGCGCGCTCCACGCCGAGACGCTGGCCAAGACGGCGCTCCTGCAGGGCGCGCACGGCGCCCGCACGACCCTGTCCGCCCTGGGCGGCGTCCTCGTTCACGAGGACGGCGCCGTCGAGGCCGTCCCCGCGCTGCGCCGCACCGCCCTGCGCGCCGCCCGCGACCTGGCCGCCGCCACCGCCTAGGACCACCGAGGCCATGAACAACCCGTTCGACTACACCTTCTGGCTCGCCTCGCGCGCGGCCGGCATCGTCGGCTTCGTCGCGCTCGGCGCGGTCGCGATCCTCGGCCTCGTCTCCGCCCTGCGGCTCGTCGAGCCCAAGACCGCGGCGCGCATGAAGCCGTGGCACGAGCGCCTCGCGCTGACCGGCCTCGCGTGCATCACCGCGCACGGCCTGCTGCTCCTCGGCGACGCCTGGCTCAACCCCGGGCTGGCCGGCATCGCGATCCCCTTCACGATGGCCTACCGGCCGCTCTGGACGGGCCTCGGGATCACCGCGTTCTACTGCCTCGCGGCGTTCGGGCTGAGCTTCTACCAGCGCCGCCGCATCGGCGCCCGCCGGTGGCGCTCGGCGCACCGCTTCGCGTCCGTCGCCTTCGTGCTCGGCGGCCTTCACGCGCTGATGGCCGGCACCGACGCCCGCAGCCCGCTCCTGCTCGGGATCATCATCTTCCTCGGGGTCGCGATCGTCGGCCTGGCGGGGGCTCGCGCGCTCGGCCTGCCGGCCAAGCGGAAGCCCGCGACGCGGCGTCCGGCGCCGCGTGTCGCCGCGACGCCGTGAGGCACGAAATCCCCGCTCCCAAGCGCTATTGCGTCCGTGAAGAACTGTTAGGTCGCGTTAGCAGAACCCGTACAACGCACGCGCAGCGGGCAAGGTGCAGGGCATGACGCTTGTCGACGAACCGCCGACGCTGCCCAAGAACGACGACGACGGCCACGGGGACACCCGCCCCTACGTCGTGATCGGCGGCGGCCCCGCCGGCCTGTCCGCCGGCTACCTGCTGGCCAAGGCCGGCCGGAAGGTCATCGTGCTCGAGGCCGAGGACCAGGTCGGTGGCCTGGCCAAGACGGTCGTCGACCCTGACGGCTACCGCTTCGACCTCGGCGGCCACCGGTTCTTCACCAAGAACAAGGAGGTCAACGACCTCTGGCTCGAGATCATGGGCGACGAGTTCCTGATGCGCCCGCGCATGTCGCGCATCTTCTGGCGCGGCAAGTACCTCGACTACCCGCTGAAGGGCACCGACGTCATCAAGAAGCTGGGCCCGGTCGAGCTCGTCCGCTGCGGGGTCTCCTACCTGTGGGCCGCGGTCAAGCCCAAGGGCAAGGAGGAGACCTTCGAGGACTGGGTCTCCAACCGCTTCGGCAAGCGCTTGTTCCAGCACTTCTTCAAGTCCTACACCGAGAAGGTCTGGGGCGTCTCCACCAAGGAGCTGCGCGCCGACTGGGCCGCGCAGCGGATCAAGAACCTCAACTTCTTCTCCGCCGCCAAGGCCGCGTTCCTCGGCAACAAGGACGACATCACGTCCCTCATCGACAAGTTCCAGTACCCGCGGTACGGACCGGGTCAGATGTGGGAGATGATGACCAACCGCATCGAGGAGATGGGCGGCGAGGTCCGCCTCGAGTCGCCGGCCCAGCAGATCGACGTCGAAGACGGCCGCGTGGTCCGCATCCACACGCCGCAGGGCGTCATCGAGCCGCGCGGCACGATCTCGTCGCTGCCGCTGCGCCACATGGTCGGCCTGACCTCGCCGGGCGCCCCGGCCGAGGTGCAGTCCGCCGCGCAGGGCCTGCGCTACCGCGACTTCCTGACGGTCGCGCTGGTCATCGACGGCCAGGACCTGTTCCCCGACAACTGGATCTACATCCACGAGCCGAACGTCCGCGTCGGCCGCATCCAGAACTACCGCTCGTGGTCGCCCTGGATGGTCCCGGATCCGGACACGGCCTGCGTCGGCCTGGAGTACTTCGCCTTCAAGGGCGACGACCTCTGGACCATGGACGACGACAAGCTCATCGAGCTGGCCAAGGACGAGCTCCAGCAGCTCGGCCTCGCCCGGCCCGAGCAGGTCCGCCGCGGCTACGTCGTGCGCGTCCCGCTCGCTTACCCGATGTACGACGAGACCTACGCCCAGCGCGTCGAGTCGATCCGCTCCTGGCTCGATCCGCTCGAGGACTTCGTCCAGGTCGGCCGCAACGGCCTGCACCGCTACAACAACTCGGATCACTCGATGCTGTCGGCGATGCGCGCGGTGGACAACATCCTGCGCAACGAGGGCCATGACATCTGGGCCGTCAACGTGGAGTCGGTCTACCACGAGGAGCAGACCGACGCCGACGTCGAGCAGCCCTACGCGAAGCTGCCCAAGACGGTCTACGAGACCGAGCCGCTGGTCACCGAGGCCTAGGCTGGCGCCCTAACGAGGTTTGGCTTCGCACGTTCGGCGGGTACATCGCGGACGTGCGTGCAACGACGACGGGTCGCCCTTGGCGGCCCGTCGGTCGTTGACGGGCGCGGCGCGCGTCAGTCCAGCTCGGCGGCCCAGAGCGTCGCCCGGACGGCGCTGAACCAGCGGCCGTCCATCAGCGCCTCGCCGGTGCCGCCGGCCTCGCCGAGCTCCTCGAGGATCTCGGCGGCGGTCAGGAAGCGCTTGAAGACGCGGTGGGTGGTGCCGTCGTTGAGGACGCGCTCGTCCCACGTCTCGGCGGGCTTGTCCTCGCGCGGCGCGGAGTCGATCACGATCAGCTCGCGCGCGACGCGGCGGGCCTCGGCCAGGAACGTGTCGCGCTCGGCGGGCACGAGGTGGCCGTAGAAGTGGCCGGTCAGGACGCGGTCGAAGCTGCCGTCGGCGAACGGGAGCGCCAGCGCGTCGCCGACCAGCGCGAGGCCGTCGGGCAGGCGCTCCTGGGCGATCGCGATCATCGCGGGCGACTGGTCCAGGCCGACGGCGAGGCCGTGCAGGTGGCGGGTCAGGAAGCCGGTGCCGCAGGCGACGTCGAGCGTGCGCGCGGCCGGGAGCGCGTCGACGAGCGCGACGAGCTGCTGCACCTCGTCGGCCCAGCCGGGCCGCTCACGGCCGGGCGCGCCGAAGCGGCCCTCGCCGGCGTACCACTCGTCGTACTCGTCGGCGCGCGCGTCGTAATAGGCGTGGGTGGCGGGATCGCGAGCGAAGGACATGCCCTCGAATCTAGTCGCGCCGCCCCGCGTAGGCGGGTCAGGCGTGTCCGACGAGCACGCCCACGACCGCGACCAGCACGCCGCCGAGCGTGACCTGGACGAGCGAGACCGGGAGCGCCACGTGCATGAAGCGCTTGCGGATCAGCGCGATCGTCACGAGCTCGATGGCGACGACGACGTAGGCGACGGCCAGCGCGGTCGAGAGGTCGGAGATGAGGAACGGCAGCGCGTGGAAGGTGCCGCCCAGGAACGTCGCGCCGCCGGTGATGACGCCGCGCGAGAGCGACGAGCCGCGGCCGGTGACCGAGCCGTCGTCCGACAGGCCCTCGCTGAGGCCCATCGAGATCGCGGCGCCGAGCGCGGACGCGAGGCCGACGAGCAGCGCGGCGCGCGAGCCGGCGAGGTAGGCGGCGGCGAAGATCGGCGCGAGCGTGGAGATCGTGCCGTCGATCAGCCCGATGAGCCCGGGCTGGATGCGCTGGAGGACGAGCCGGCGGCGCTCGGCGTCGGGCGTCGACGGGGTCGACGCCGAGGTGGGAAGGGGCAGGACCTGTTCGCTCACGACGTCGATAATACAAGAGACTAAAGATAAGGATGCCCTAACATGTGCGAGTGGCTATGAAGGGCACCCGAACTTCCGAGGTCGAGATCGACGCCGACGCGGCCGCCGAGGCGCGCCTCGTCGCGGCCCTGCGCGAGCGCGGCCAGCGCGTCACCTCACAGCGGCTGGTCATCGGCCGGCTGCTGCGCGAGCTCGACCGCCACGTCACGGCCGAAGAGGTCCTGCGCCGCGCGTCCGAGCAACTGCCAGGCGTGTCGCTGCCGACGGTCTACGCCACGCTCGACCTCCTGGCTGAGCTGGGCGAGGCCCGCCGCGTGAGCGTCGGCGGCCCGGTGCTCTACGACCCACGCGTGGCCGACCACGCGCACCTGCGCTGCCGCGTCTGCGGCCGCGTCGAGGACCTCGAGATCCCTCTCGACACCGCCCACGCGCTTCACGCCGCCCGCGCCACCGGCTTCGACGCCGAAGGCGCCGAGCTGGTCGTCGAAGGCCGCTGCGCCGACTGCTCGGCGCGCGACGCGGCCCCCGCCGCCGCTCGCTAGACGTCTCGCGTCGCGCGGAGCGTCGGTGCTTCGGCCGGTGCGTCGCCGGCCTCGTTCTCGTCGTGGTCGTCCTCGGGTTCACTGCCGTCGCCGGAGCCACGGGGCATCTCGATGGGCAGCGTGAGGACGAACCGGGCGCCGCTGGAGGACGTCTGCGTCGCCAGCGCCAGCTCGCCGTCCAGACGCCGGGCCAGCTCGCGGCCGATCGCGAGGCCGAGGCCGAAGCCGCCCTCGCCGCCGGTTCGCGACCCGCGCTGGAAGCGCTCGAAGATCACGTCGTGCTCGTCCATCGGGACGCCCGGCCCGCGGTCGGCGACCTCGAGCGTCGCGCGGTCGCCGTGGTACTTGGCGGCGATCCGGATCGCCTCGCCCGGCGGCGTGAAGCGCAGCGCGTTGTCGATCAGGATGCGCGCCACGCGCGCCACCGCGCCCGGGTCGCCCGACGCCCAGACCGGCCCGGTCGGCGGCACGACGTCCAGCGTCACGTCGCGCGCGTCCGCGCGCAGCGCGAACTCCGCGGCGACCGCGCGGGCGAGCTCGCCGATCTCGACCGGCTCGTGGCGCAGCTCGACGCCGGCGTCCAGGCGCGACAGGTCCAGCAGCTCGCTGGCGAGGTTCGCCAGCCGCCGCAGCTGCTCCTGGCCGCCGCGGAGCACGGCGCCCGCGTCCTCCACGTCCAGATGCCCGGCGTCCAAGTCCTCCAACAACAGCTCCAGGTTGCCCTGCAGCGACGTCAGCGGCGTGCGCAGCTCGTGCGACGCCGTGGCGACGAACGCCCGCCGCGCTTCCTCCTGGCGCTTGAGCGCCTGCTGCATCGACGACAACGCGCGCGCCAGATCCCCGACCTCGTCCCGGCCGTCGTCGACCGGCGGCGTCGGCGCGTTCACGCCGTCACGCGCCAGCGCGAGCGCCGAGCGCCGCAGGCGCCCGAGCCGTCGCGACAGCCCGGTGGACAGCGCGATCCCGAGTAGCAGCGCGACGCCGAGCCCGAAGACCGCCGCGGTCAGGAACGCGGAGCGGACAACGTCCACGGCGCTGCCGCCGGGATCGGACTTCTGCACCATGAGCACGAAGAACTGGTCGGCGACCGGGATGTCGCGGTCGACGTTGACGCCCTTGGCGTGCGGCGCGATCGCCACCGCGTACCCGTTGCCGTCACGCGACGAGGTGCCGCGGGACTTGCCGGAGGCGACCACCTGGCGGAGGTCGTCCGCGTTGGGATCGGTGATCCCGCTGAAGGCGTACACGTTGCGTTGATCGGCGGTGAAGAGGCCGACACGGCCGTCGGTCCGCTGCGACAACGTGTCGAGGATGTCGTCGACGTCGGGCGTGACGCTGCCGCGGGTCTGGCCCAGCTTGGTCTCGAGCTCCTGCCGCGTCGCCAGCGCGGCGCCCTTGACCGCGTCCCGGCTCTGGCTGTCCAGCTTGGCCTGCAACGGGGACAAGAGCGCCAGCGCCGCGACGCCGAGCGTCACCGCGCTCGTCGCCAGCAACGCCAACAACAAGCGCGTGCGCAGGTTCACGGAGCGCTCACCGGTCCCGGAACCGGTAGCCGGCGCCGCGGACCGTGAGGATCAGCTTCGGGTCCTGCGGCTGCTCCTCGAGCTTCTCGCGGAGGTGCCGGATGTGGACGTCGATCGCGCGCGGGTCGCGGTAGGCGCTGTCGCCCCAGATCGCGCGCAGCAGCTCCTGGCGGTTCTGCAGCCGGCCGGGCTTGGCCATCAGGCACTGCAGCAGCTCGAACTCGGCGAACGTGAGGCGGACGGGCTTGTCGTCGACCGAGACCTCGCGCTGGCGCTGGTCGAGCACGACGTTGCCGACCTCCAGCAGGCCGTCGTCGAGCAGGTTGCCGTGCGCGCGGCGCAGGACGGCGCGGATCCGGGACCGCAGCTCGGCGAGGCCGAAGGGCTTGGTGACGTAGTCGTCGGCGCCCGCCTCCAGGCCCTGGACCGCGTCGGCCTCGGAGTCCAGCGCGGTGAGCATGATCACCGGCGTGACGTTGCGCCGCGCGCGCAGCGCCCGGGCGATGTCATAGCCGGTCGGGCCTGGCCCGAGCGCGACGTCGAGCAGGATCACGTCGAAGTGGCCGCGGCCCGCCTCCTCCAGCGCGCCGTGCCCGTCGGCGACGGACGTGATGCGGTGACCCTCGCGCTCGAAGGAGCGCGTGAGCATGTTGCGAAGGGCGTCGTCGTCGTCGACGACGAGGATGTCGAGCGCTGACCCCGGCGGCATCTGCCCGCAGGTTAACGGCGTGCGGCGCGGCCTACGCCACGCGGGCCGCGCGCCTGGCCGCCGCGGCGCTGCGCAGCTGCTCGTGCTCGACCTGGCGCTTGAGCTGCTGCAGGGACCGGCGCAGGTGGCCGCGGACCGTCGGCGCGGCCACGTGCTCGGCCAGCCAGCCGAACATCCCGGACCCCGCGACGCCGTAGGAGAGGCGCAGCTCGACCTTCGTCACGGCCGAGCCGTCGCCGCGCCGGCGCTCGCGCAGCCGCCAGCGGCCGCGCTGGTCGATCCCCACGACCGACACCCACGCCATGTCGCGGCCGACGTCGTGCTCGACGACCTCGACGAGCCCGCCGACCTCCGCCGAGCCCACGTGCATGAGCATCCGGTAGCGCGCGCCCAGCCCGGACGGCGCATCGCTGACCACCTCCCAGCGCGTGATCCCCGACATGAAGTGCAGGTAGCGGGACGGGTCGTCGACGAACGACCACACCATCTCGGCCGGCGCGGTGACGTCGATCGCGGCGCCGACGCGCATCAGCCGATCACCGGCAGCCGGCGCTCGGACGCCAGCGCGTCGAGCGTCTCCTGCATCAGCCGGGTGACGTGCGCGTGGACCTCGTCGACGTCGGGGTCGGCGCCGAACTCCTCGCGCAGCCGGATCGGCGGCAGCACCTCGACGACGATCTTCGACGGCAGCGGGACGTGGCCGAGCATGTCGCCGACGTTCAGGCCCCACGGCGGCGCGATCGAGATCGGCAGCACCTTGAGCCGGAACAGCCTGTCGAGCATCAGCAGCTTGGCCAGCCACTCGCCCTGGGAGAGGAACAGCGCGGTCTCCTGGCCGCCGATCGCCACGACGGGCACGATCGGGACGTCCTCGTCCAGCGCGAGCCGGACGTAGCCCTTGCGCTCGCCGAAGTCGATGCGGCCGGACTGCCACGAGGGGCGGTGGACCTCGCGGTCGCCGCCGGGGTAGACGAGCACCGCGGCGCCCGACCGCAGCGCCGTGCGCGCGTTCTCGGGCGACGCCGCGACCGTGCCGTACTTGCGCAGGAAGCCCAGGCCGGGCATCGACAGCACCAGGTTGTGGGCGAGCTGGTGGAACGGGCGCTCGACGCCGAAGTAGGCGTGGAAGGCGAGGCTGAAGACCGTGGTGTCCGGCGTGAGGTTGCCGCCGGAGTGGTTGCCGACCATCAGCACCGGGCCGGTGTCGGGGACGTTGCCCAGGCCCCGGACCTCACCGCGGAAGTAGAGGCTGGCCAGCAGCCACATGCGCGGCAGCGTCTCGCGGATGTAGTCCGGGTCGCGCTCGTCGAGGTCGGCGGGCGGGACGCGCTGGGCGACGGCGCCGGCCAGCGACCGCACGGCACGACCGAGCAGCGAGCCCTGGCGCGCCGCGGTGGGCGCGCGCACGTCGCCGTCGGCGCGCGGGTCGTCGCGACCCTGGGGCGGCGCTCCGCCGACCCCGCCGCGGCGGTGGCCGTTGCGCGCTCCGTTCGCGGTGTGCTGCGAGGCCCCGGCCATCCCGGCTCACACTACCCGCGCGCGGAGTTACGCAGCGTCGGACTCGGCGCGGGCGAACCGGCGCGCGCCCAGCGCGTCAGCGCGCGCGAACAGGCGCTTGAGCATGCCCGCGGTCTGCTCGGGGCGCTCGACCTGCGGCACGTGGCCGCAGCCGTCCAGCACGATCTGCTCGGCGCCGGGCAGCGCCTTGGCCACGTGATGGCGGAAGCCCGCCGGGATCAGCTTGTCGTGCGAGCCCCAGACGAACAGCGCCGGCGGCTCGAGCTCGGCCAGGCGCGGGTAGAAGCCGCCGTGGCCGAACGGCCGGTCGAGGTAGATGTTGCGGGCCGACGCGTAGAAGGCGACGCGCGCGCCGGCGCTGCCGTAGATCCGCTGGAACTCGTCGACGACGACGTCGGCGACCGACGGGTCCAGCGCGTCGGGGTCGCAGAACAGCGACCACAGCTGGCGCTCGACCATCCCGCGCCGCAGCTTGTGCGGCAGGAGCCCGAGCTCCGGCCGCAGCAGCCGCACCAGCGGATGGAAGTCGCGCTTGACGAACGCGACGGCGGGACAGAGCGCGGCGATCGAGCGCACGCGCTCGGGCCGGCGCAGGCCGATCTCCAGCGCCACGCGGCCGCCCATCGAGTTGCCGACGACGTGCGCCGACGCGATCTCCAGCTCGTCCATCACGGCCAGGACCGTCTTGGCGAACCACGTCGCGGTGTAGGGCGCCGTCGGCGGCTTGGACGAGCCGCCGAAGCCGGGTAGGTCGATCGCGTGGACGCGGTGGCCAGCCTCGGCCAGCAGCGCCGCGCAGTCGAAGAACGAGGACTTGGCCGCGCCGAGGCCGTGGATCAGGAGGACGTCGGGCGCCGCGCCCGTGCCCGTCGTCAACACCGAGACCGAGCGGCCGGGCAACCGGACGTCGTGGACGCGCATCAGCGGGTCGCGGCCGTCGGGCAGCCGGAACAGGCCCTCGAAGCGGACGGCGTTGTCGAGCTCGCCGCGCGCGTAGAGCGAGCGCTCCCGGAACGCCTCGACCGCGCTCAGCTCGCCGGCGCGGAGGCGCAGCCAGGTCCGCGAGTCGGTGCCGATGACGACGTCCGCCGGCCGCGCGCTGATGCCCTTGCGGACGCGCGCGGTCTGCTCCGTGCAGCGCACCTCGAACGTGTGGCCGAGGTCGCCGAGGCGCACGTGGTAGGTGACGTCGAAGCCCGCCGGACCGCCCAGATACCGCTCCGGCAACGTGCGGAAGCCCTCCTCCACGAGGGCCAGCGAACGTTCTTGCAGGGACAGTGCAGACATCGGAAGAGGCGGCAGACTACGGCCTGCCCAGGCGGGAAGTGGATCAACCATGTGTCCATTGCGCCAGCCCAGAAGTTCAGCAGGCGGTCCGGACCCCCTGCCTGGATAGGCTGGCGCTGTGCCTGAGATCCGCCTTCACGACACTCGCAGCGGCGAGCTGCGCCCGCTCGTAGCGCGCGATCCCGGCAACAGGGTCGGGATCTACGCCTGCGGCCCGACGGTCTACAACCGCATCCACGTCGGCAACGCCCGGCCCTACGTCGTGTTCTCGTGGCTGAAGCGCTTCCTGGCGCACGAGGGCTATGACGCGACGTTCGTCGCCAACGTCACCGACGTCAACGACAAGATCTACGACGCCGCCAACGCGCGCGGGATCGGGTCCGAGGAGCTCGCGCGCGAGATGACCGCGCACTACGTCGCCGACACCGACGCGCTCGGCCTGCCGCGCCCGGACCACGAGCCGCTCGCGTCGGAGACGATCGACGGCATCGTCGGGCTGATCCAGGCGCTGATCGACCGCGACGCGGCCTACGCGGTGGAGGGCGACGTGTACTTCCGCGTGCGCGCCGACGCGCAGTACGGCGACCTCTCGCACCGACGCCTCGAGGATCTGGACCAGGGCGAAGGCATCGAAGGCGCCGCGCTCAAGGAGGATCCGCTGGACTTCGCGCTGTGGAAGGCGCAGAAGGAGGGCGAGGACACCGCCTGGGACGCGCCGTGGGGCCGCGGCCGGCCCGGCTGGCACATCGAGTGCTCGGCGATGGCCGAGGAGCTGCTGGGCGTGGGCTTCGAGGTCCACGGCGGCGGGTCGGACCTCGTGTTCCCCCACCACGAGAACGAAGCGGCCCAGACGCGCCTGGCGCGCGGTCAGGAGCTCGCGCAGATCTGGATGCACAACGGCATGCTCGAGATGCGCGGCGAGAAGATGTCCAAGTCGGTGGGCAACATCTCGCTGCTGCCCGACGTCGTGGACGAGTGGGGCCGCGAGACGCTGCTGCTGTTCTTCGCCGGCGGCCACTACCGGCAGCCGATCGTCTTCGCGCCCGACACGCTGCGCGACGCCCAGGGCCGGCTCAAGCGCATCCGCGAGGCGGGGCGCAGGCTGGTCGACGGGCCGTCGCCGGCGGCGCTGCGCGTCCACCGCGACGCGTTCTTCGCCGCCCTGGCCAACGACTTCAACACCGCGACCGCGCTCGCCGCGCTGGCCGCGTGGGTGAGCGAGGCCAACAAGCTCGCCGAGGTCGGCCGCGACGACCTGGTCGAGATGCTCGACGTCTTCGGCCTGGCCGAGCTGGCGCGGGGCGGCGCCAACGGCGACGGCCCGCCGCCGGAGGCGCTGGAGCTGCTGGCCGCGCGCGAGAACGCGCGCGCCGGCAAGGACTGGGCCGAGGCCGACCGCCTCCGCGACGCGCTGCGCGACGCCGGCTGGGTCGTCCGCGACGGCCCCGACGGCGCCGAGCTGGTGGAGGCATGAGCCCGGGTGAGCGGGGCGGCAGCGGGCGCAAGCCCTCCGGCGGGAGCCGGCCCAAGCCGCAGCGGACGGGCCGCGGCAGCGGCGCGCGCGGCGACGAGACGCGGGCCCGGCGCAACCGGGCCGTCCCGCGCGGGGCGGAGGCGACGCCCGCCGAGCCGCGCGAGAAGCCCGACGTCCTCTACGGCCGCAACCCGATCTTCGAGGCGCTGCGGTCCGGGCGGCGCGAGGTCCAGCGCATCTGGGCGACGCAGGGCGCGGCGAAGGAGCCGTGGCTCGACGGCATCCACCTCGAGCCGGCCGACGGCGACTGGCTGACCCAGCGCGCCGGCAGCGACGCCCACCAGGGCCTGGTCGCCGACGTCGGCCCGTACCCCTACGCGGATCCGGCGAGCCTGCTCACCGGCCCGGCGCCGCTGATCATCGCGCTCGACGAGATCCAGGACCCGCGCAACCTCGGGGCGATCGCGCGGTCGGCCGAGGCGGCGGGCGCGTCGGGGATCGTCATCCCGCGCCATCGCTCCGCCGAGGTGACCGCTGCGGCGGCCAAGGCCTCGGCCGGCGCGGTCGAGCACCTCAAGATCGCCCAGGTCCGCAACGTCGCGGACTACCTGGCCGAGGCCAAGACCGCCGGCTGCTGGGTCTACGGCGCGGCCGCGAAGGGCACGCCGTACCGCCAGCCGGACTACACCGGTGGCGTCGTCCTCGTGCTCGGCGCGGAGGGCACGGGCCTGCGCCCGCGCGTGCGCGCGATGTGCGACGACATCGTCTCGCTGCCGATGCGCGGCCGGGTCGACTCGCTCAACGTGTCGGCCGCCGCGGCCGTGCTGCTGTACGGGATCCTGGACGCGCGCGGCGCGGCGCAGTAGTCGTCCACACCCGAACGACGGCTCGAACCCGTGGTGGTCGCTCCGGCGCCCGCGCAAGAATCCCTGCACAGCCTTGACGGGGCTTCATAACTGTGGGAGGGTCCGCCCACATAACGGTCGACCTGAGGTTGAGGACTTCGGGTCGAGAAGATTTCAGATGGCGCCAGGGGAGGAGTGCGCCACTGAGCAATTTCCCCTGCATTCGTGCAGAAAGGATTCGCTCGTGGCACGTCTCTCCTTCAACCCTCAAGGGCAGGTTCAGGTCGATGATGGCTACCTGATCGCCCTTGCCAAGCAGGGCGATCCGATCGCCTATGACCGCATCGTGCGGCGCTACTACGGCTTCGTCCGTCTGAAGGCGTCCTCGTACTTCCTGGCCGGCGGCGACTCCGACGACCTGATCCAGGAAGGGCTCGTCGGGCTCTACAAGGCCGTGCGCGACTACCGGACCGACCGTGAGTCGTCGTTCCGCAACTTCGCCGAGCTCTGCATCACGCGCCAGATCATCACCGCGGTCAAGACGGCGACGCGCAACAAGCACACGCCGCTGAACCAGTACGTGTCGTTCTCGGCGTCGCCCGCCTCCGCTCAGGACGGCGAGCCGACGCTCGACGAGGTCATCCCCGGCTCGCCGGTCCACGACCCGGTCAACCAGGTGATCAGCTCCGAGGAGCTGCAGTCGCTGGTCAGCTGCCTCTCGACCGCGCTGAGCGAGCTCGAGTCCCGCGTCCTGTCGCTCTACCTCGACGGCTACAGCTACGAGCAGGTCGGCGAGCGGCTGGGCTGCGACACCAAGACGGTCGACAACGCCCTCCAGCGCGTCAAGCGCAAAGTCGGCACCCACCTCACCGCGCGCAACGTCCTGCTGTAAGACTCTCCCTGTGATCCTCGCCAGCGCCGGAACCGTGGTCGGCATCGTCGTCGGCGTCATCGTCGTGCTGATCGTCGTCTTCTTCGTCGGCGGCTACATCGTGCTCGGCCGCCGTCGCGAGGCCATGGACGCCGAGCTGCGCACCCGCATCGAGGCGGCCGACGCCGCGCTCGCCGACGCCCGCGCGCAGGACCGCGGCTGGGAGCGGGAGACGATCGAGGCCGCGGCGCGCGCCGCGGTCGCCCCGCGCGACGTGGACCAGCTCCACCTCGTCCAGGTCGTCGACAAGCCCGGCACCGACGCCGACCAGGCGATCTTCCGCGCCGTGCACGCCGACGGCAGCGAGTCGACCGTGACGCTCGGCCGCCGCGACGGCGCCTGGGTCGCGGTCTAGGCCCGCGGGCCGCTAGGACCCGACCAACCCCGCCAACAACGCGCGGATCGTCGCGCGCAGCTGCTGGGGCGAGAGCGGGTCGTGGCCGGAGGCCATCAGCCGCAGGCGCAGGCCGTCGATCGCGCAGACGAGCAGGATGCCGGCGGTGCGCACGTCGGCGGCGCCCAGCGAGGACATCGCGGTCTCGGCGAGGTCGTCGGTGCCGTCCTTCCAGGCGGCGAGGATCTGCCGCGCCGCGGGCCGGCGGGCCGCCTCGAGCTGCAGCTGGTACTGGGCGAGCATCGCGATCCGGCCCTCCGGCGTCAGCTGCTCCTCGATCCATCCGCTGAGGGCCTCGGTCGTCTCCGCGAGGTCGGCTACGCGCTCGCCGAGCGCCTCGCGACGGGCGCGCAGCAGCGCGATCTCCCGCGTCGCGAGCGTGTTGAGCGCCTCGTCGATCAGCTCGTCCTTGGAGCGGAAGTAGTAAGACGTGGACGCGGCCGGCACGCCAGCCTCGGCCGCGACCGCGCGGTGCGTCACGGCGTCCAGGCCGTGGGCGCCGATCAGGTGGATGGCGGCCTCCAGCAGCTCGGCGCGGCGCTGCTCGCCGCGGCGGTCGCGTCGCCCGCGCGTCGGCGCGGGCGTGGTGGGCGGGCCGGCCATCGGGGCCACCGTACCGGACTCTCGTTCAAATGTCTTGGACAAGTGTCCAGGTTCGTGTAGGATCGACGCGCTGCCGAGGAGAGCCGGCGCCCGGTGTCGGGCGTCCACCCAGGCTCGTCGTCCCGAATCCCGGCGCCGTTCCCCACATGACGCCGGATCCGCTCGACCCGTTCGACCCCACGCTTGGCCGCCGCCGCTTTCTGCAGGTCGGCGCCGCTGGTGCCTTCCTCTGCTCGATCGGCGGCCAGGACGTCGTGCTCGGCAAGGCCGGCGACGCCGCCAAGGCCGACGCCGCCGCGCGCAACGTCGCGCGGCCGCCGCTCGCCCGCGCTCGCGCCGCGGCCGCCAAGCCGAAGGCCGCGGTCGAGCCGACCGAGCGCCAGACCTACGTGACGCCGTCGCCGCAGCCCGGCGGCCGCGCGGTCGAGTACTGGATCCAGGCCACGACCGTGCAGTGGACGATCGTGCCGACCAAGCGCGACGACTGGCACGGCGTCGCGATCCCGGGTCCGTCGACGTTCACCGCGACCGTCTACCAGCAGATGACCGAGGGCTTCGCCGCCCCGTTCGGCCCGGCGCAGATCCCGGGCCCGCGGCTGCGCGCCGAGGTCGGCGACACGCTCGTCGTGCACTTCCGCAACAACCTGCAGGGCAAGCTCGCCCAGCCGGTCACGATGCACCCGCACGGGGTGAAGTACAACCCGGAGTACGACGGGGTCTACATCGGCGACTACACGCGGGCCGGTGGCTTCATCGCGCCCGGTGAGGAGTTCACCTACACCTGGGAGTGCGTGCCCGAGGCGGTCGGGACCTGGCCGTATCACGACCACGGCCCCAACCACACGCTCAACACGTTCCGCGGCATGTTCGGCTCGCTGACGATCCGCGAGAAGGGCGATCCCGGCCCCGACGTCGAGCAGGTCCTGTTCATGCACCAGCTGCAGCCGCCGGTCACCGGTCTGAAGCGCTCTTACCAGTGTTTCAACGGTCGCGCCTACGCCGGCAACACGCCGATCCTGCGCGCCAAGGCCGGCCAGCGCGTCGGGTTCCACATCATCGGCATGGACAACAACTTTCACGACTTCCACATCCACGGCCACCGCTGGAAGGACGAAGCCGGTGCGTTCGTCGACACCCCGTCGGTCGGTCCCAATGAGACCATCACGGTGGAGTTCGTCGAGGACAACCCCGGTCGGTGGCTCTACCACTGCCATGTCTTCTCCCATCAGGACGCGGGGATGGCTGGCTGGTACCTCGTCGAGTAGTAGGAGGAGCACGCATGTCCCACCGCAGGTCAATCACCGTCGTCGCCGCCACCGCCGTGGCCGCGCTGGCGGCCTCCGTCCCGGTCGCCGGGGCGGTCGACTACCCGCCGCCCTCGAACCCCAAGAGCGCGACGACCAAGCCCAAGGGGCCGTTCCAGACGCTCAACGTCTGCAAGAACAAGAAGTCCTGCTTCCCGACGATCCAGTCGGCGGTCAACAAGGCCAAGCCGGGCGACAAGATCAAGGTCGCCAACGGCACCTACAAGGAAGGCGTCGTCGTCTCGGGCGCGAGCAAGCGCTACATCAGGCTGGTCGGCAACCCGACCGACCCGAGCAAGGTCGTGCTCGAGGCCAAGGGCGCCAAGAACAAGTCCAACGGCCTGCGGATCACCGACGCCGTCCACGTGACGGTCGACGGCTTCACCGCCCAGCACTACAAGGCCAACGGCTTCTTCGCGCTGCGGGCCGACAACTACACGTTCAACCACCTGCGGTCCTACCTGGTCGGCGTGTACGGCATCTACGCCTTCCACACGGTCGGCGGCACGATGGAGAACTCCGAGGCCGCCTGGAACAGCGACTCCGGCTTCTACATCGGCGAGACCCCGCCGCAGGCCAAGCCGGTGCGCTCGATCGTCAAGAACATCAAGTCGTACGGCAACGTCCTCGGCTGGTCCGGGACCAACATGCGGTACGTGACGATCTCCAAGTCGCAGTTCTACAACAACGGCACGGGCATCGTCCCGAACACGCTCAGCTCGGAGAAGTACCCGCCGGAAGAGGACAACGTCATCACCGACAACGACATCTTCTGGAACAACTTCAACTACTACGCGGGCGCGCCGTTCAAGGTGCAGAAGAACGCGGCGGACTCCACGCCGTACCCGGTCGGGGTCGGCGTGCTGCTGTTCGGCGGCCGTCACAACCGGATCGACAACAACCGCGTCTACGGCAACTGGCTGTCGGGCGCCGGCATGATCCAGCAGATCATCCTGCTGCCCAAGCTGCCCGAGGTGTCCAACCTCATCGGCAACCAGATCACCAACAACCAGTTCGGCGCCAACGGCACCGACCTCAACGGCCGTGACCTCGCCTACGACGGCACGGGCTCGGACAACTGCATCTCCGGCAACACCGGCGTGCAGTCGGTGGTCGGCGCGGCCGACGTCTCCGGCTGGCCGGCGTGCCCGTTCTCCGGGGCCAACACGTACTCGCAGGCCGGGCAGACCGACATGGTCAACTGGGCGGTCGACGCGGACCACGAGAAGTTCCTCGTGCAGCATCCGCACGCGACCAAGGCCGGCGTCGTCCCGCTGTTCCACTACAGCGACTACACGGGGACCAAGGCCCCGTGATCGGCCGCAAGTCCACCCTTGCGATGGTGGGGGCCGCGGCGTTCGCCGCGGCCCCGACCGCCCTGGCGCTCGGCGCCACCAGCAAGGGCAAGACGCGCAAGGTCTCCGTCAACGACAACTACTACGGGCCGTCGAAGCTGACGATCCACGCCGGCGACACGGTCGACTGGCACTGGTCCGAGGACGAGACCGACGTCCACGACGTCTCGCTGAAGACCAAGCCGAAGGGCGCGAAGGCGTTCGCGTCCGACCCGCTCGCGGCCGGCGAGGACTTCAAGCGCAAGCTCACCGTGCCCGGCACCTACAAGATCATCTGCACCTTCCACGAGGAGGAGATGAAGATGACGATCACGGTCAAGAAGAAGCCCTCCTAGATGGCGGAGGTGCGGTGCTTCGGGGCGGACGATCCGCTCTACCGCGAGTACCACGACACCGAGTGGGGCCGGCCCGTGCTCGACGAGCGCGGGCTGTACGAGCGGATCTCGCTCGAGGCGTTCCAGTCCGGGCTGGCGTGGATCACGATCCTGCGCAAGCGCGACAACTTCCGCGCGGCGTTCGACGGGTTCGACCCGGAGGTCGTCGCGCGCTACGGCGCCGACGACGTGGCCCGCCTGCTCGCCGACGCCGGGATCGTCCGCAACCGCCTGAAGGTCGAGGCGACGATCGCCAACGCGCGGGCCGTGCTGGACCTGCGCGACGGCGGGACGTCGCTGGACGAGGTCGTCTGGGCCCACCGGCCGGACCCGGCGCGCCCCGCGCCGGCCGGCTGGGGCGACGTCCCGGCCCTGACGCCGGAGTCGACGGCGCTGGCCAAGACGCTCAAGAAGCACGGCTTCCGCTTCGTCGGCCCGACCACCGCGTACGCGGCGATGCAGGCCTGCGGGCTGGTCAACGACCACCTTGACGGATGCGTGTCGCGCAAGGCCACCGAGAAGGCCCAGAAGGCCGTTTCTCCATGAAGAAATGTGCGATCTGACGTCCGGATGTTGGATCGCGGCTTCGGTGTCGATACGGTGGACGTGCACATGAAGCACCCCAACTCCCCTTCACACCGGTCCGGGCCTGAGCCCGGACCGCTCGCGCCGGATGCGGCGCGCTGCACCGGACCGTCGAGCCCTGCTCGGCGCCTGCACTAGGGAGGCCTGCTTCACATGGCCCCCGTGCAGGTCGCGGGGGCCCCACGCCGGGGCAAGACCCCGCAGTGGACCCCCGAGTCCGTCATCACCGAGATCCAGCACTTCGTCGAGGCTCACGGCGAGGTTCCGCGCTTGGCGGACCTCAACCCCGGCCAGGCGAAGATCACCGGCCAGGTGTGGCGCATCGATCGCTACCGCGCCGGCTGCCCCGTCTGCGGCTCGGCCTACCCGTCGGCGAACGCCGCGCGACGCTGCTTCGACGGCTCGCTCGAGCTCGCGATCCGCGCGGCCGGCTTCGAGCCCGCCAAGCGCGGCCCGCGCCGCCGCACCGAGGTGGACCTGAGCGAGCGCGCGACCGCGCGGCTCGAGCACGACGCGCGCGTGGCGGTCGACGCCGCGCTGGCGCGCGCCGCCGACGCCGAGACGCGGGCGGAGCGCCTGGCCGTCCAGCTGGAGCGTGCGCGCACGCGCGCCGCCGCGGCGCCGAAGGTCAAGACCAAGATCGTCCGCGAGCGCGTCACCGACGCCGCCGCGCTGGCCCGGGTCACCCGGGCCCGCGAGGCCGCCGAGGCGCGCGCGGTCGCGCTCAAGAGCGAGCTGGCCGAGGCCAAGATGGACGCCGCCGAGGCGCGCCGTACGGCCGCCAAGCTGGCGTCGCGCCTGGAGCGCGCCGAGGCGACGATCACCGACGCGCGCGCCCAGAAGCGCGGCGTCGGGGCCGAGCTGGCCGAGGCCCAGGCGGCCGCCGAGCGCGCCGAGGCGCGCGCGGAGGACGCCGAGCAGCGCGCCGCGCAGGCCGCGGCGACGACGGTGCGCGTCGAGCGCGTCGTCGAGGCGCCGCCGGAGCAGGTCGTGATCGACGAGGCGCTGGCCCGCGCGGCCGCCGCCGAGGACGCCGCCGCGCGCGCCGAGGCCCGCGCGGCCCGGGCCGAGCGCGAGTACGCCGAGGTCGCGGTCGCCGCGACGGGCGCGTCGCGCAAGCTCACGTCCGCCGAGCTCGACGAGCTGCGCTCCGACGGGCCGGCCGGTCCGGCACTCCTGGCCGACGCGCTCAAGGCGCTTGGCGTCGCGCGCCGCACGGACAACCGCTTCAAGCTGGAAGAGGCGCTGGCACAGGTCGCCGGCGCCGCGGTCACCTGGCGCGATCGCCTGTAGGGCGACCAGCGCGGCACAGGTCGCGTCGGCCGCCGTCACCTGGCGCGATCGCCTGTAGGGCGACCAGCGCGGCACAGGTCGCCGGCGCCGCGGTCACCTGGCGCGATCGCCTGTAGGGCGACCAGCGCGGCACCGGTCGCGTCGGCCGCCGTCACCTGGCGCGACCGGCTCTAGCCAGAGCCGGTCGCGGCCCGGGGGCGGTCAGCCCTCGGGGATCGGATCCAACGGATTGCCGGGCGCGATCGCCGAGCAGTTCTGCGGCGCCGGCAGCCCGGTGAAGCGCGCCGTTAGCCACGGCACCGCCTGGGCCAGCCACGGCACCGCGCTGGTGACGTGGCTCAGCGCGTCGTACTGCTGGTACTGGACCTTGACGCCGTGGCCGCAGTGCTGGCGGGCGAGCGTGCGCACGTCGCCGGCGATCATCACGCCGTCGCCCTTGCCGATCCCGGGCTTGTCGCCCGGCGTGCCCTCGAGCTCGCCGCCGGCGCCCTGGCCGACGAACAGCGGCGCGGTCGGCGTGCCGCCCGTGCCCATGATCAGCTGGTTGGCCGCGTGGACGTACTCGGGCACGCTCTCGGGCGTCGCGTACTCCGGCTTGGCCAGCTGCGCCCAGGTCAGCCCCGGGTAGGCGCCCAGCACCTGGGCGATCGTGGCCTTCTGGAGCTTGTTGTAGATCTCGAGGCCCTTCGCGCTGAGGTAGGGCGTGAGGTCGATGGCGAAGGCGCGCGCGACGCCGACGATCGCCATCGGCATGACGCCGGCCCAGACGCTGCTGCCGTCCACGTAGTGGAGGTTGTGGGCGGGGTCGACGAGCACGCCGCCCATCGCGGCGCCGACGAGCTTGCCGTTGACGTCGGGCGCGTAGCTCGGCGCGAGCTCGGCGGCCCACTCGGTCGCGATCGCCCCGCCCGAGTAGCCGATCATCCCGGCCTTGGTCGCGGGCGTCACCCCGACGGCCGGCGCGTTGTAAGCCGCCCGCAGGCCGTCGAGCGTGTTGTACCCGTACTCGGGCCCGGCGGCGAAGTCGGCGGCCTGGCCCTCGGTGTCCGGGACCGCGATCGTATAGCCGGCCAGCAGCAGCGGCGCGACGAGACCGGACTCCAGCTGCGGGATCGCGCCGCCGATCGACAGCCCGCCGCCGGACACCGTGTAGGACGGCTCGTCGTCGGGGTTGAGCGAGTCGTAGAACGACTGGTAGGAGACGAGCTTGGGCGCGCCGATGCGCAGGGGCGGCAGCAGCACCGACGTGACGTTGGACGTCGCCTGGCCGCGCTGGCCGGTCGAGCGGTACAGCAGCTGCACGGCCTTGACCGGCGTCGGGACGCCGACCACGTGCAGCGACGTGGTCCGCGCCTTGAGCACCGTGCCCGGCGCGAGCTGCTCGAGCGGCGTGGGGTCGTCGTAGCGGTAGAACGGGTCCTGGCCCGGCGGCGGTGGCGCAGCCCCTGCCGCGGTCGCCCCTCCGACGACCAAGATGATGAACATGGCAAGCGCAGCCGCCCATGGACGGACATGCGATGCCGACACACCCCTGCGACGCATCACGGCCTCTCTCCCTCCCGAGGAGTAGTTGAACCGGACCGTACACAAGACGCGCGCGGGACGGCGCCGGTTCAGACGGTGCTGACGGCCTGCCCGCGGTGGTTCTCGGCCCAGCGCGCGACGGGCACGGTCGCCGCGCCCGTGACGAGGAACAGCGCGCCGAACGCCAGCCAGCCGGCGGTGCCCGCGGCGGTGATGGCGGCCATCAGCGCCGGGCCGACCATGGTCGCGAGCGCGAAGCCGGTGGACGACAGACCTTGATATTGGCCTTGGGCGTGGTCGGGGGCGAGGCCGAAGCTGAGGCCCCAGCCGCTGGCCGCCTGCGCCATCTCGCCGAACACCTCCACGATCCCCGCCACGACGAGGATCACCGACGCCACGGTCGCGCCCGGGCCCGACGCGAGCGCGAAGACGACGCACGACGCCGCCAGCAGGAAGCTCGCGCGCACGGCGGCGCGCGCCGCGCCCTCGACCGAGTCGCTGCCGCGCGCCATCGGCACCGACAGGAGCGCGACGAACACGCAGTTGAGGACGAAGATCACCGCGATGATCGCCCGCGGTGCGTCGGTGTGGCCGGAGACCCAGAGCGGGATGCCGACGTCGAGCAGGCTGAAGTGCATGGTCATGATCGCGACGAGGAGCGTCACGAGGACGTAGGGGCGGTCGCGCAGGACGATCAGCCGCGGGCCGTCCTCGGTCGACGCGGGCTGCGGCGCGACGCGGGGGAGGCGGAGGAGCAGGAGCGCGGCGCCGCCGAAGGTGAGCGCGTCGGCGAGGATCAGCGCGTCGTAGGCGGCGTGCGTGTTCAGCACGATCGCGAAGCCGGCGATCGTCGAGCCGATCGCGAACCCGACGTTCGTCACCGAACGCAGGAACGCCCGGCCCTTGACGCGCTGCGCGGGGTCGAGCACCTGCGCGATCAACCCCTGCCGGACCGCGCTCGACCCGCGGTTGCACGTGACGACCAGCGCCGAGGCGACGAGGAACGCGACGTAGCTGTGGACGAGGACGTAGGACGCCGTCGTCAGACCCTCGGCGATCAGGAGGACGAACAGCACCTCCCGCGGCCCCGTCCGATCCGCGAGATGCCCGAGCGGCACGCCGACCAGCAGCCCCAACGCGCCCGCCACCGTCAACCCGACGCCGACATGCGCGGCGCTGAGCCCCACGACCTGCGTGAAGTACAGGACCACCGCGGTCGCCAGCAACCCGTTGCCGATGGTGTTGACCAGCGTGACGGCGGAGAACGTCCTGATCGGGCCGGGTGTCCGCAGCAACTCCATGCACCACCGGTTGTAGCCGATCAGCGTTGCTCAGTGACGCCGGAGTCGAACCCACGTAAGAGCTCGGCGACCGTCCTGGCCACCGCGTCCGGGGCGTCGACGACCTGGCGGTGCGTAAAGCGCACGACGCGGTAGCCGGCGACGGCCAGCCGCTGGTCGCGGGCGCGATCGTCCTCGAACGCCGCGCGCGTGCGGTGCGTGCGCCAGCCGTCGGTCTCGACGACCAGACGCTCTCGCGGCCAGAGGAAGTCGACACGCCAGCCGAGCGGCGCCGCGTTGGCCGCCGGCATCGGCAGGCCGTGGTGGGCGCAGAGCGCGCGGAAGCGATCCTCGAGCTCGCTGAGCGTGAGCGCCAGCTCGGTCCGCGCCGCGGTGTCGAGGATCGCCGTCAGGCGCCGGCGACCGCGATGCCGCGGGTGGGCGGCGAGCACGGCGCGCAGGGCGACGAGGTCGAACAGGCCGAGCACGTCGGCCTGCTTGAGCGCGGCGTCGACCTGATGGGCGGGAACGACGGCAGCGAGGTCGAGCAGCGTCCGGGCCGGCGTGGTGACGGGCAGGAGGCCCAACCGCGTCGTCTCGAGCACGCCGCCGGTGCGTCGCAGCCGCGTTCCCGCGCGCTGCACGAGGCCGGCGGTCGTGGCGACGGTCACGTCGAACCGCTGCGCTCCGCCCGCGCGCAGGCTCCACGCCGCCGCTGCGCTGCGGTGGCTGAGCGCGGCCTTGGGTCCGTAGCTCCACACCGCCGCGAGCCGCCGACCGGTGCGGCTCAGCCGGTCGTGGCCGACCGCGTTGACCTCGGGAAGCAGGTCGATCAGCCGGCCGGCCTCCCGTCGGTGGCGGATCTGCGGCTGCGTCAGGCCGAGGTCGAGGAGGTCTCGATGCCGGACAACCCCTTCCTGCGCGGCCGCGAGGCGCGCGATCCGATGATCCGTGTCGAGAGAAGGCTCCATGCCCTCCATAGGTCGACACGGACCGGAACTCGCCCCCCGCTCGGGCCGATGGCCCGGAAGCCGGGGACGGGATTCGAACCCGTGACCTGCTGTTTACAAGACAGCTGCTCTGGCCAGCTGAGCTACCCCGGCGTCGGCCGGAGTCTAGGCCGCGCCCGTGATGGCGTGCTCGATGTTGCCGTGGCCGTTGGTGGACACGACGTGCTCGTAGGAGGGCAGGTCGTCGTCGGGCTCGTCGTTGAGCCGCCGTTCGAGCTCGCCGAGGATCGTGCCGAAGAGGAGGTGGCGCCAGGTCGCCTGGGCGAAGGCGGCGGCGGAGGTGCCGAGGGTCGGCAGCTCGTCGCGGGCGGGGTGCACGCGGTCGGTGACGATCACCAGCGGCCAGGACGTCACGTGCTCGCCGAGCCCGGCGGCGGGGCCGCGCATCCAGGAGGGCAGCGGGACGCGCCGCGCGACGTTCGCGTAGACCGCCCCGAAGACCGCGCCGTTGGCCACGTGCATCGCCAGGCCGACGGCCCGCCACGCGGGCCTGCGGGTCACGGCCTTGCCGAGCAGCTCGGTGTCGTCGTACCGGACCCCGAAGACCTTCATGTCCAGGGGTTGCTGCGCGGCCCAGACGCCGGCGGCAACCGCTCCGGCGAGGGCTCCACGGGCGGTGCGGGCACGGTCGATGGCCATGCCCAGCACTGTAACCGCGGTCCCCTGGCGCGTGTACGTCAGATGCGATGGAGAACCGTCACCTGTCCCGCGCGCGCACCGAGGGCGTCAACCCGTTCGTCTACTGGATCGTCCGCGCGCTCTTCCAGCCGTTCTTCCACCTCTACTTCCGGATGTCGCGGATCGGGCGGGAGCACATCCCCACCGACGGCCCGGTCATCCTCGCCGCCAACCACCGCTCGTTCCTGGACCCGTTCGTCATCGCGTGCATGTCGCGCCGGCCGCTGTACTACGTCGCGAAGAAGGAGCTCTTCGCGCACAAGGTCACCGCGTGGTTCCTCAACGCGCTCGGCGCGTTCCCGATCGACCGCGGCGCGGCCGACCACGAAGCGATGTCCACGGCCCGCCAGATCCTCGAGCGCGGCGACTCCGTCCTGATCTTCCCCGAGGGCACGCGCATCCGCCCCGGCACGCTCGGCACGCCCAAGCGCGGCGTCGGCCGCCTGGCGCTGGAGACCGGCGCGCCGGTCATCCCGGTCGCGGTCATCGGCACCGAGAACATCCGCCGCGGCTGGCGCATCCGGCCGCACAAGGTCGCGATCCGCGCCGGCGCGCCGCTGCGCTTCCCGCGCGTCGACAACCCGTCGGCCGAGCTGGCCGGCGCGGTCACCGAGCGCATCTGGCCCTGCGTCATGCTCCAGTGGGAGTGGCTGGGCGGCCTGCCGCCGATCCGCCGCGCCGCCGTCATCGGCGCCGGCTCGTGGGGCACGGGCCTCGCGGTCGCGCTCGCGCGCGCCGGGGTCGAGGTCGACCTCGGGACCCGCACCGGCGCGCAGGCCGACACGCTGGCCGCCGCCCGCGTCAACGACCGCTACCTCCCGGGCGAGGTCCTGCCGGACACCGTCAACGTCGTCCGCTGCGCCGACCTCGAGCTCGGCCGCCACGACCTCGTCGTGCTCGCCGTCCCGGCCCGGGCGCTGCCCGAGGTCGTCGCCGCGCACGGCGCGCAGATCCCGCAGCGCGCCGGCCTCCTGGTCGCCGCCAAGGGCCTGGTCGCGCCGCACGGCTTGGTCCCGTCGCGCTTCCTGGCGCAGCGCACGCAAGCCCGCGCGATGGCGGCGCTCGGCGGCCCGGCCCACGCCGCCGACGCGCTGGACCACGGCGCCGCGCTGGTCGTCGCCTCCGCCGACCGCGGCTTCCGCCGCCAGCTCTGCGACCTGCTGACCAAGGCCGGCCTCTACGCCGAGCCGTCGGCCGACACCGTCGGCGTCGAGCTCGCGGGCGCCGCCAAGAACGCCGCCGCGCTGGCCGCCGCCACCGCCGCGCCCGCCGGCCCCAACGCCGTCGGCGCCGCCGCCGGCCGGGTGTTCGCCGAGATCGACGCCTACGCCAGGCGCTCCGGCGCGCACGCCGAGACGTTCGCGGGCCTCGCCGGCGCCGGCGACCTCGTCGCGACCGTCCTGGCCTCCGGCTCGCGCAACCGCCGCGCCGGCGAGCTGCTCGCCTCCGGCACCCATCCCGACGACATCGAGACCGCGCTCGGCCAGGCCGCCGAGTCGCTCGACGCGCTGCCGCTGCTCGCCCACGCGCTGACCACCGCCGGCGTCGACGCGCCCACGGTCTCCGGCCTCGCCGCGGTCGTCGAAGGTCGCGCGGACGCGACCGACTGGGCCGCCACCATCACCGCGCCGCCGCGGGCCAAGGGCAAGCGTTTCGTCCGGGCCGCGTGACCCGCGGGATAGGCTGCCGTGCGTGCCGGACAAGGCCCAGCTGGATGCGGACTTCTCGGAGCTCTACCGAGCACACCTCAAGGACGTCTACTCCTATGCCTACTACCGGGTAGGCAACCACCACGACGCCGAGGACCTGACGGAGCAGACGTTCCTCCAGGCCTATCGCCATTACGAGCGCGCGGTGGCCGAGTCCGACGGGCGACCGCTGCGGCCGTGGCTGATCCGGATCGCGCACAACCTCGCCGCGAACCTCTACCGCGACCGCTCGCGCAAGCCGCAGACGCCGATCGAGGACTCCGAGTCGCTGCGCACGACCCACACCACGGAGGACCTCGTGGAGGGTCGGGACGAGCTGGCGCGCATCCTGGAGGGAGTCAAGGAGCTGCCGGACGACCGCCGCGAGGCGCTGATCATGCGCTTCGCGCTGGGCATGGACAACCGCGAGATCGCGCGCGCCATGGGCAAGACCGACGGCGCCACCAAGGTGCTGCTGCACCGCGCCATCAAGCAGCTGGAAGAGATCGTCGCCACACGACAGGGAACGGGGTGAGCACGCAGCGATGAGCGAGACCTTCGGAGACTTCGAGCACCTGCTCAAGCGCGCCCTGACGCCGGTCGACCCGCCGGCGGACCTCAACATGCGGCTGGAGTCGACGCTGACCGAGCTGACCGAGCTCGCCCAGGACGAGCTCGAGAGCTGGGAGCTGTCGACGATGCGCGACCCGCGCAACTGGGTGCGCCCGGTCGCCGCGGCCGCGATCGGCACCACCGCGGGCGCGGCGCTGGTCCTGCTGCGCGTGCGCCAGCAGCACCGCCGGCGCGCCGCGAAGGCGTCCGGCCCGATCGATCTCGCCGAGCGCACGCTGCACGCGGTCGCCGACGAGACCCGCAAGATCCTGGATCGCTAGCGCGACGTGGGTCCACAAGTTGGCGCGTCGCGCGCTGATCCGGTCCGGTGCCCTGCGCGTAAGTACCCGCCGTGGGACGCTTCGACCGTCAACGCCCGTCGACGCCGCCGCAGGACGCGCGCAGCGTGACCCTGCTCGCCGACGAGGACCTCATGCAGCTCGTCCGCCAGGGCGACGCCGCGGCGTTCGAGGTGATCTACGAGCGCCACTCCAGCGCCGCGTTCTCGCTGGCCTACCGGATGATGGGCCGCCGCGGCGCGGCCGAGGACGTCGTCCAGGAGGCGTTCCTGGCGCTCTGGCGCTCCGGCGCCCGCTACGACCACACGCGCGGCAGCGTCCGGACCTGGGTCCTGGCCGTCGTCCACCATCGCGCGATCGACGCGCTGCGGCGCGGGATCCGGCACGACTCGCACCGCGCGAGCGACGAGGGCATCGAGGAGCGCTTCGAGGCCAAGGAGCGCACCGACGTCCAGGTCGCGCACCGCGAAGAGGCCAACGAGGTGCGCACGGCGCTCGCCACGCTGCCGGCCGAGCAGTCGCGCGCCATCGAACTCGCTTATTTTGGAGGCTTCTCCCATTCGGAGATCGCGAACATGTTGGAGACGCCCATCGGCACCGTGAAGGGACGCATCCGCCTCGGGCTCGAGAAGCTGCGCGGGCAACTCGGCCAGTTCTCGGAGGTGCCGACATGAGCGGACACGACGACTGCCGGTTCCGCGACGACGTCGGGCCGTGGGTCCTCGGCGCGCTGGCCGAGCCGGACGCGGCCGCGTTCGCCACGCACCTGGAGGCGTGCGACGACTGCCGCCGTGAGGTCGCCGAGCTGCAGGTCGTCGCCGACGTCCTGCCGATGGCCGCGCCGCAGGTCCTCCCGCCGCCGGAGCTCAAGAGCCGGATCATGTCGGTGGTCAACGCCGAGGCCGAGCTGCTGCGCGCCGCCGGGCCGGAGGCCGACCGCGTCCCGACGCCCGCCAAGCGCGAGCGCGTCGGGCGCTTCGGCTGGCTCGGCCGGCTGCGCCCCGTGCCCGCCGCGGCGCTCGCCAGCGCGATCCTGGCCGTCGGCGTGGTCGCCGGCGTCCTGGCCACCGGCGGCGGCGAGTCGACCACCACCATTCGCGGCACCGGCCCCAGCGGCGCGCAGGTCGCGCTGGCGGTGCGCGACGACGAGCACGGCCAGCTCAAGCTGGAGCACATGCCGGCGCCGCCCGACGGTCGCGTCTACCAGGTGTGGCTCGTCTCGGGCCAGGACAGCCCGCGTCCGACGCACGCGCTGTTCAGCGTCTCCGAGGACGGCAGCGCCAGCATCGACATCCCCGAGTCGCTGAAGGGCACCGACCAGGTGCTGGTCTCCGACGAGCCGCCGGGCGGCAGCCCGGCGCCGACCGGCAAGGTCGTCGCCGGCGCGAAGTTGAGCTGAGCGGGGCTTGATGCGCCGCTGGTAGCGTGCGGCGCCTCAATGGCCACCTGCTACCGCCATCCCAATCGCGAGACGGGCGTCTCGTGCTCGAACTGCGGCCGTCCGATCTGCCCGGACTGCATGACGCCGACGTCGGTCGGGATGCGCTGCCCGGAGTGCGCCAAGCAGAAGACCAAGGTGCGCACGGCCGCGCAGATCCGCGCGCGGTCCGACAACCCGGTCGTCACGACCACGATCATCATCACGTGCGTGGTGCTGTTCCTGGCCTCGGGCAGCGGGATCGGCGTGCAGTCCTCCGGCACCGGCTGGATCTACCAGCACTTCGCGCTGCAGGGCTTCACGACGATCCACTTCGGCCACGACTACTGGCGCCTGGTCACCAGCGGGTTCCTGCACGCCGGCATCTTCCACATCGGGTTCAACATGTACCTGCTGTGGATCCTCGGCCGCCAGCTCGAGCCGGTGATGGGGTCGGCGCGCTTCGCGACGGTCTACTTCACGGCGCTGCTGGCCGGCTCGTTCGGCGGCCTGGTGCAGACGACGACCGCCGTCATCGTCGGCGCGTCGGGCGCGGTCTTCGGCCTCATGGCCGTGCTCGCGGTCGAGCAGTTCCGCCGCGGCCACGACGCGTTCGCCGGCGGGCTGGGCGGGCTGATCCTCATCAACCTGGTCATCGGCTTCATCCCGTCGTTCAACATCGCGGTCGGCGCGCACATCGCAGGGCTGATCGCGGGCGCGCTGGCGGGCCTGGCGTTCCACCAGGCCGACCGGATGCGGCAGCCGTGGCTGGGCTACGCCGCCTGCGGCGTCATCGCCGTGGCGGCCGTGCTCGGCGCGATCGCCATCAGCGGCGACATCCACAACTACAAGTTGTAGGGCCTACAACATGACGCGGTGCACCCGGCCCGGCGCCTCGGGCACGCGCTCGGGGTGCAGCGCGTGGGCCAGCGTCTCCAGCCCGTCGACCAGCCGCGGGCCGGGGCGCGAGAAGTAGGCGGCGGCGTCCAGCGCGATCGTCTCCGCCGCGCCGACGCGCCGCAGGTCCTCCGTGAACTGCTCGGCCTCGGCGAGCGCGCGCGGGCCGTCGTAGCCGCAGGGGATGCAGAGCACGACGTCGGGCTGGGCGGCCGCGACCGCCTCCCACGGCAGCTGCTCGGAGTGCTCGCCGGCGAAGCCCAGCAGGTCGCTGCCGCCGGCCAGCTCGATCAGCTGCGGCGTCCAGTGGCCGGCGACGAAGACCGGGTCGAACCACTCGATCGCGACGACCGAGCGCCGCTTGGCGCCGCGGACCGCGAGCCGGACCCGGTCGACGCGAGCGCGCTGGCGGGTGACGAGGTCCAGCGCGGCGTCGCGGCTGTCGGTCGCCTGCGCCAGCGTCCGGATGTCGCCCATCGTCTCGCCGAACGTCTTGGGGTCCAGCGCGATGACCTCAGGGCACGGGTCGAGCTTCTGCGCGACTTCCTTGACCTCGTCGTAGGAGACCGCGCACACCGGGCACAGCTCCTGGGTGACGATGAGGTCCGGCGCGAGGTCGGCGAGCAGGTCCTCGTCCAGCGCGTAGATCGCGTCGCCCTTCTCGGTGCGCTCGCGGACCGCCGCGTCGATCTCGGCGGCGCTCAGCCCGGCGGGCAGGACGTCGCGCGTGATCCGCGGCAGCTCCGCCGTCGCCGGCGGGTAGTCGCATTCGTGGGTGACGCCGACGACGCTGTCGCCGAGGCCGAGCGCGAAGAGCAGCTCGGTAGCGTGGGGCACGAGGCTCACGATCCGCATCTTGGAGGCGAGGATATGGCAGACCTGCTGACGGACCCCGACATCGACGCGCGGCTGGCCGATCTGGACGGCTGGACCCGCGACGGCGACGCGATCGTCCGCGAGCGCGAGCTCGCCGACTTCGCCGCCGCGCTGGCCTGGGTCAACGCGGTGGGGCAGGAGGCCGAGGCCGCCAACCACCATCCCGACATCCTGATCCACGGCTGGAACAAGGTCCGCCTGAGCGTGACCAACCACAGCGCGGGCGGCCTGACGCGGGCCGACTTCGACCTCGCGGCCACGATCGACGCGCTGCCCGGCGGCTAGGCGCGGCGGCGCGTGGCGGTGCCCGTGTCGTGGGACCACCGCGACGCTGGTACCGTTCTGCGCGTCGCTCCATGAACGACGACCCTTCTCGAAGTAGCGCCGGGCTCGGACCCGGCCTCACCGCGTGACCGCCCTCCTGCTCCTAGCGGTGATGGTGCTCATCGCCATCAACGGCTTCTTCGTCGCGGCGGAGTTCGGGCTGGTCCGTTCACGCCGTTCCTCGCTGCAGGACCAGGCCGACGAGGGCAGCGCCGGCGCCCGCCGCGCGCTCGCGCTGCACGACGACCTCAACGAGTACCTGAGCGCCTGCCAGTTCGGCATCACGCTCGCCTCGCTGGGTATCGGCTTCCTCGGCGAGCCGGCGATCGCGACGATCTTCGAGCCGCTGTTCGGCAGCTTCTCGCACAACGTCAAGATCGGGATCTCGGTCGCGATCGCGTACATCATCGTCACGGGCACGCACGTCGTGCTCGGCGAGCAGGTGCCGAAGATCTACTCGATCATCCACCCGGATCGGATCGCGATCCTCGTGGCGCGGCCGCTGAAGGCTTTCGACACCGGGATGAAGCCGTTCATCTCGCTGCTGAACATGGTGTCCAACGCGATCCTGCGGCTGCTGCGCGTCGACCCGGAGGCCGCGTCCGAGGAGGGCGCGACGCCCGAGGAGCTGCGGATCCTGATCGGCCAGGCGCGCGCCGGCGGCAAGCTCGACCCGGGCGAGGCCGGCATGCTCACCGGCGTCTTCCACCTGCACGAGCAGGAGGCGCGCCAGGTGATGACGCCGATCCCGGCGGTCGTCACCGTCGACGTGAGCGAGGACGTCGAGACCGCGCTGCGCCGCTGCATCTCCTCCGGCCACACGCGGCTCGTCGTGACCGAGGACGAGAACCGCGACCGCGTGCGCGGCATCGTGCACTCCAACTCGCTGGCCCGGGCGCTGATGGCCGAGGGCCCGAACGCGTCGATCGGCCCGCTCGTCCGCGAGGCCGTGATCGTCCCGGAGACCAAGCCGCTGGACGACCTGCTCGCCGACCTGCAGCGCCAGCGCTCGTCGATGGCCGTGGTCGTGGACGAGTACGGCCGCGTCGTCGGCATCGTCACCGTCGAGGACATCATCGAGGAGGTCGTCGGCGAGATCGACGACGAGACCGACCCGGCGGGCGGCGAGATCCGGCGCCTGGCCAACGGCGACTGGTTCGTCCGGGGCCACGTCGCGGTCACCGACCTGCTCGACTACGGCGTCGAGCTGCCGATCGACACCGACGCCTACAACTCGGTCGGCGGCTTCGTCTTCGCCGAGCTCGGTCGGTTGCCCAAGCGCGGCGACCAGATCACCGCCGACGGCTACTCGATCCGCGTGGAGTCGGTGCGCGAGAACCGCATCGAGGCCGTCCGCATCCGCGAGCGCCGCGCTCAGCAGGGCGCGGTGTCCGGCGACGAACAACGCAACGCCTGAGCGCGCTCGCGGTAGGCGCAAGTTCCGCGCGCGGCGTGCGTTGGGAGCTTCTGGAACGGCCCCCGCGAAGTGGACGGACGGAGCGGGGTTCTGCGTCGGCTCTCCCGTGGGACGGTGGGGCGGCGCGAGTGGTACAGGTCGGACCGGGGTGGGTCCACCTGCACGCCTTACGGGCGGTTGGGCCCTCTCCTGTGGGCCCGACCGCCCGGAGCGTCTGCTCTTGGTCAATCTGAAGTCAACTTTTAGGGCGGCTTCAGGAAGCGGGCAGAGAATCGCTCTCGCGAACGTACTCGCACGTGCACCTCCTCCCAGAAGCACGATCCGGCCCGCTCCTCAGGCGGGCCGGTTCGATTTTGGGGGGCCTGGCGCTCGTCCGGCTGAGGAGCCCTCCTCTAGGCGGGCCGGTTCGATTTTGGGGGCCGTGGCGCTCGTCCGGCTGAGGAGCCCTCCTCTAGGCGGGCCGGTTCGATTTTGGGGGCCGTGGCGCTCGTCCGGCTGAGGAGCCCTCCTCTAGGCGGGCCGGTTCGATTTCTAGGACAGCGGGAGTCGAGCCATTCGCGCGATCCACGCGGCGAGGTCCGGGAAGTCGCCGGGCAGGTGCTCCAACAGCACGCCGTGGAAGAGGTCGTCGTCGTCGGGGTCCGACGAGGTCGTGAAGCGCAGGAACGGATAGGCGCAGATGTCGGCGGCGCTCGGGCCGTCGGTCCCGAACAGGTAGGGCCGGCCGTGCAGCAGCCCCTCGAAGCCGTGCTGCCAGCCTTGCAGCTGAGCCACCCAGGCCGCGATCCGCGCCGCGTCGGGCCGCGCTCTGCGCCGCTCGGCCTCGATCGCGTTCGGCGGAAGCTTCCACACGACGTTGAAGAACGTGATGAAGGCGTCGATCTGGGCGCGCAGGGCGGGATCCTCTGGATACAGCCGGGCCGGCTCGGGCCAGGTCGCGTCGATCCACGCGACGATCGACATCGAGTCGGTGAGGATCCGGCCGTCGTCGGTCTCGACCACCGGGACGAGATCCTGGCCGGAGACGGCGCGGATGGCCGCGCGGTCGTCGGGCGCGTGCTGGACCCACGCGTCGACCGCGACGCCCTTGAGGCCGAGCGCGAGCGCGACGCGGTGGACGTTCGTGGAGTGGGGGATGGCGTGAATCCGCATGGGCCGGGACCCTGCCGGAGTCCTGAGCCAAGCGCGACTGTTGTTGTTGACGGCTAACGTAAGCTGCGCTTCATGCCCGAGCCCGACGTCCGCCGCCTGCGCGTCCTGCGCGCCGTCGCCGAGCACGGCTCGTTCGCCGCGGCCGCCGTCGAGCTCCAGTACACGCCGTCGGCGATCTCGCAGCAGGTCGCGGCGCTCGAGCGCGAGGTCGGCGCCGTGCTGGTCGAGCGCGGCGCGCGCGGCGCCCGGCTGACGCAGGCGGGCGCGGTCCTGGACCGGCACGCCGCGATCGTCCTCGGCCAGCTCGCGGCGGCGCGCGCCGAGCTCGACGAGCTCGCCCGGCTGCGCGGCGGGTTGGTGCGGCTGGCGGCGTTCGAGTCGTCCTGGACCGCGCTGGTGCCGGCGGCGGTGTCGCGCTACCGCGAGCGCTTCCCCGACGTCGAGCTGCACCTGGCCGAGGAGGACCCGGTCCCGGCGGTCGCCGCCGTGCGGGCCGGCGCCTGCGACGTCGCGGTGGTCTTCGAGCCCAACGGCGTCGAGGTGCTCGACGGGCTGGCGCGGACGGTCGTCGCCGAGGACCCGCTGTGGGTCGTGCTGCCCGTGGGTCACCCGCTGGTCGGCGAGGGCCCGATCGAGCTGGCGTCGCTGGCGGCCGAGCCGTGGGTCGCGCCGACCGCGTTCTGCGCGGGCCTCGTGCGCGGGGCGTGCGCGGCCGCGGGCTTCGAGCCCGAGGTCGTGTTCTCCAGCGCCGACTACGGCGCCGTGCAGGGCTTCGTCGCCGCGGGCGCCGGCGTGGCGCTGGTGCCGTACCTGGCGCTGACGGGTCAGGACCGCGTGGTCGCGCGCCCGATCGCCGGCGACGACCCGCCGTCGCGCACGCTGTGCGCGATCACCGTGCCCGAAGGGCCGCGGCCGGCGAGCGCGACCGCGCTGGTCGACGTCCTGGTCGAGGCCGCGCGGACGCTGCTGGGCGTTCAGTCGTACGCGTAGAAGCCGGCGCCGGACTTGCGGCCGAGCCTGCCGTCGTCGACCAGCGCGGTGAGCGACGCCGGGACCGCGGAGCCGATCGCGTCGCCGATCGCCTGGGCGACGTCGAGGCCGACGAAGTCCAGGAGCGCCAGCGGCCCCATCGGGTGGCCGGCGCCGAGCTGCATGCAGGTGTCGATGGACTCGGCGGGCAGGCCGGTCTCCTCCTGCAGCGCGACGGCGCTGAAGAGGTAGGGGAACAGCAGCCGGTTGACGACGAAGCCGGGGATGTCGGGCACGACGACCGCGGTCTTGCCCAACCCCTCGCACAACGCGACCGACCGCGCGCGCGTGTCCTCCGAGGCCTCCGCCGGGAACGCGAGCTCGACGAGCTTCATCTTCGGGACCGGGTTGAAGACGTGGAGGCCGACGAAGCGCTCGGGCGCGCCGCTGGCCTGCGCGAGGTCGGCGACCGAGAGCGACGAGGTGGTCGAGCCGAGCAGCGCGCCGTCGTCGACGACCTGGCCGAGCGCGCCCCACAGCTGCGCCTTGGCGGCGACGTCCTCGACGACCGCCTCGACGACGGCGGTCACGCCGCCCAGCGCGTCGAGGTCCTGCACGATCGAGACGTGCTCGGCGTTGACCTCGCCGCTGAGCTTCCCGCACGCCTTCTCGACGGCCGCCCGCGCGCGCTGGGCCGAACCGTCGGACCGCGCCCAGAGGACGACCTCACCGTGCCGGGCGGCCGCGGCCGCCAGCCCACAGGCGATCGCGCCGCTGCCGACGATGCCAAGTCGCTCGTGCATAGGGCGGGAGTTCTACCGGGTGGGACGGGTCGGGCGTCGCGGGGTACGGTCAGGCCATGCGCGCTCCTGTCCAGCTCGACCTCCACCTGCCGAACTTCAACTACCCCGGAATCGGACCCGAGGCCGTGTTCGACAAGCTGGTGGACATCGCGACGGCGGCGGAGGCCGCGGGCTGCTCGGCGGTGACGCTGATGGACCACTACCACCAGATCCCGCCCGTCGGGCCACCGCAGAACTGGATGTTCGAGGGCAACACGATGCTGGCCGGCATCGCCGCGCGGACCAAGACCATCAACCTGGGCCTGCTCGTCGGTGGCGTGACGTACCGCAACCCCGCCCAGCACGCGAAGATCACGACGACGTTGGACATCATCTCGGGCGGCCGCGCCTTCCACGGCATCGGCGCCGGCTGGTTCGAGGCCGAGCACGACGCCTACGGCTACGCGTTCCCGTCGCTGAAGGAGCGCTTCGAGCGCCTCGAGGACCACCTGAAGATCGCGCGCGCGATGTTCACCCAGGGGCAGGCGACCGTCGCCGGTGACCGCCACTCCGTCGCCGACGCCTACAACAACCCGAAGCCGCTGCGCGGCGACATCCCGATCCTCGTCGGCGGCAGCGGCGAGAAGAAGACCCTGCGGATGGTCGCCCAGTACGCCGACGGCTGCAACCTCTTCGGCGACGCCGAGCGGGCCGAGCACCTCCTCGGCGTCCTCGCGGGGCACTGCGAGACCGTCGGCCGCGACCCGGCCGAGATCACCAAGACCGCGATGATGAGCCTCGCGGTCGCCGAGACCGAGGAAGGCGTGAAGGCCAAGGTCCAGGGGATGCGCGACGCCGGCCTGCCGGCCGACCGGATCGCCAACACGTTCGCCGGCACGCCCGACCAGCTGCTCGAGCGCGTCGGAGCCCTCCGCGACGTCGGGATCGAGGGCGTGACGTTCTCGATGCCGGACGTCCACGACCTCGACGCGATCGCGCTCGCCGGCGCGACGCTCGCGCCGGTGCTCAACCCCTAGCGGCGGCGGCGGTGCGCAGCGCGGCGAGCGCGCCGACGTAGATCTCCGAGAACGTCGGGAACGGCTGGATGGTGTCGCGCAGGACGTCGAGCGGCACGCCGGCGCGGATGGCCAGCGTCGCCTGCTGCAGCCACTCGCCGGCCTCCGGGCCGAGCGCGTGGGCGCCGGTCAGCCGCTCGCCGTCGCTGAGCAGCGTCAGGTAGCCGTTCGACTCGGCGTAGGCCCGCGTGTAGGTCTCGGTCTTGGCGATGGCGTTCAGCGCGGCCGTCGCGCTGAACGGCGCCTCGGTGGCGCCGACCGCCGCGGCCTGCGGGTCGGTGTACACCACGCGCGGGACCGCGTCGTAGTTGGCGGTCCGCGACTCGCCCAGGACGTTGGCGGCCACGATCTCGCCCTGGTACTTGCCGACGTGCGTGGTCGGCCAGATCCCGACGACGTCGCCGAGCGCCCACAGCTGCTCGCTCACGCGCATGTGCGGGTCGACGGCGACCCCGTGCGGGTCGGGCGCGACGCCCACGGTCTCCAGGCCGACGTCGGCGACCCGCGGGCGCCGGCCGGTGGCGACGAGCAGCTGGTCGCCGCGCAGCTCGCGCCCGTCGTCGAGCACGAGGAGGTAGTCGTCGTCCACGCGCCGCGCCTGGACCGCGTGCACGCCGAGCGCGAGCTCGACACCGTCGCGGCGCAGGACCTCGCCGACCGCGTGGCCCAGCGGCGCCGCCTCGTGGGCGAGGACGCGCTCGGCGCCCTCGACGACGGCGACCTCGCCGCCCAGGCGGCGCACGGCCTGCGCCATCTCCACGCCGACCGCCCCGCCGCCGAGGATCAGCAGCCGGCGCGGGACGGCCTTCATGCCGGTCACCTCGCGATTGGTCCAGATCCCTTCGAGCTCGCGGAGGCCGTGGATCGGCGGGATGAACGGGTCCGCGCCGGTGGCGAGGACCACGTGGTCGGCGGTGTAGCGGACGCCGTCGACCTCGACCGCGCCCGGTCCGGCGAGCCGCCCGTGGCCGCGCACCAGGTCGATGCCCGTGTCCTTCAGCCACTGCGCCGCGCCGTCGTCGGAGTAGTTGGACACCATGAAGTCGCGCCAGCCCAGCGCGGCGGTGACGTCGACCTGCGCGTCGGGCACCGCCGCCTCGCGGGCGGCGTGCGCGGCCTCGCCGGGGCGCAGCAGCGTCTTGGACGGGATGCACGCCCAGTAGGAGCACTCGCCGCCGACCAGCTGGCGCTCGACGACGGCGACCCGCAGGCCGCCCTCCGCGAGGGCGCCCGCGCAGTGCTCGCCGGGCGAGCCGGCGCCGAGCACGATCGCGTCGTAGTCGGCGCTCACGACGGCAGCTCCTGCCCGGTCCGCTCGCGCACCATGTAGTCGGCGTACCACTCCGGCCAGTCGGCGTCGGCCTCGCCGGTGCGGGCCTCGTGCTCGCCGTGGGCGGCCGCCGCGCGCTTCAGCGCGTCGACGAGGTCGGGCGTCGACGCGTAGCTCGCGGGCTTGTCCTCGACGCGGCCGGGGAGGCGCGTCGTGACCTCCTGGACGATCCAGCCGTTGCCGTCCGGGTCGGCGAACGACAGGAACGAGCCGTAGGTGCCGTTGTCCGGGGCGGGGCCGGGGACACGGTCGGTCGTGCCGGCGTGGTGGAAGATCCCGCCGGCGTCGTGGAAGACGTCGTCGACCGCGACGCCGCGAGCGGCGAGCTCGTCGTGGGCGGCCGCGATGTCTTCGACGACGAGCTGGAGGCCGTCGTAGGAGCCGGGGGTCGCGTCGGTGAGGCCCGTGCCGAAGATGATCGACGCGTCCGAGCCCGGTGGCGTGAGCTGCACGACGCGGAACGTCGCGTCGGTGGCGAAGTCGGCGTCCAGCCGCCAGCCGAGCTGCTCGTAGAACGCCTTGGCGCGGTCCACGTCGGAGACGGGGATCACGACGACCTCGAGCTTCATGTCCATGATGCTGCTCCTCGTGGGTGGTTGGCGGCGCCACCGTCCCGCACAGCCGAGCCTCGGTCGCGCCCGTCGGGCCGAATCTAGGGACGCGCCGCCGCGGAGGCAACCTCGCGACCTTCCCGCGCGGGTGGTCGGATGCGCAGCCCGCCTGTAGGCTCTCGCGCGTCTTCCCGGAGGAGGAGAGGCGTGAAGGGCCCGCGCGCTCGCGTGCGGGCCCTTCCGCGTTCCGGGCTAGCCCCAGCTGAAGCCGGTGGGGCTCGCCAGCACCGGCAGCGGCGAGGACGGCAGGCCCGCGGGTGGGTCCACGAGGTTGTAGCCGCCCGGCGCGACGTCGTTGGGGCCGTCGGGGTGGAAGATCGCCGCGAGGTACTGGATGTGGCCGCGGCCGACGCCGAGCTCGAACTGGCCGCCGCCGTACATCATGATGTCGTTGGCCTCGCAGTACTCATAGGCCTTGAAGAGCGGGCGCAGGCCGCCGAGCCGAGAGGGCTTGACGTTGACCATCCGCGGCGTGAACGGCAGCGCGACGATGTCGTCGACGCTGTGGATGTTCGCGTCCCACGTGATGCGGTCCTGGTGGGGCTCGAGCACCGGCCAGGTGGCGTCGTCGATCGCCGGGTCCTCGATCCACGCGTCCGGGAAGCCCTCGGCCACGCGGCGGTAGAGCGCCGGGTCGGGCAGGTTGTCGACGACCGACCCCACGTACAGCCCCTTCAAGTCCACCGTGTCGACCGCGCCGGTGGTGACGAGCTGGGCGACGAGCGCGTCGTCCCACGACGCCGTCGGGTCGAGCTTGAAGCGCGTGGTGGGGTAGGGGTCCAGGCGGGCGCGCAGCGGGCCGAGCGTCGCGGGCTCGCCGAGCCGCAGGGACACGACGAACGTCAGCGGCCGCGCCTCGCGCTGAAGCGCGGCGGTGATCGACAGCCCCGCCTGGCGGAGCGCGAGGTCCAGCGCCGCCGACTCATAGGCCCACACGCGGTAGAGCACCGACGCGTCGTGGCGGGCCGGCTCGGGCCAGAGGTCGAGCGTCGCGAGGTGGTCGCAGAACGACTCGAGCGTCCAGGAGCCCGCCAGCGGCTGCGTCGGGCCGGCGTTCTGGAGCGCCAGCTGGTCCTCGGCGTCGTAGCTGACGTCCTCCCCGAGGCCCTCGTGGCCGTCGCCGCCGCGCAGGCGCAGGACGGTCGACACGCGCGTGAAGTCCGACGACACGTCGCGCTCCAGGCGCTCCAAGGCGTAGTCCTCGATCTCCAGCGGCAGGTCGGCGACCCGCGACCAGAGCATCCCGCGGTCCTCGCTCATGCCGGCGGCCGCTGCTCGAGGCGCGCGACGAGCTCGTCGAGCCGCAGCTCCTCCAGCCCCTTGCCGACGGCGTCGAGCTCGCCGGCGCAGAACTCGACGAGCCCGCGCCCCTCCTGGCAGAGGTCGAGCGTCTCGCGCAGCCCGGCCTCGCCGGAGTCCAGGCGCTTGATGATGGCCTCGAGCCGCGCGGTCGCGCCCTCGTAGGTCATGGTCTCGCTCACGACGAGCCCTCCCTCTTGTTGATGATCTTGGCGTCCGCCGGCCCGTCGGCGAAGAACAGCCGGACGTCGCCGAGCGCGCGCGCCTGCTCGGCGGAGGTGACGATGGCGCCCGCGCCGTCGTCGACGATCGCGTAGCCGCGAGCGACGGTGCGCTCCGGATCGTGGGCGGCGAGCGCCGCGGCCAGCGAGTCCAGCGCGGTGCGGCGCGCGCGGTCCTGCGCGCCGGCGGCGGCGCCGGCCTTGCGCTGGAGGGCGCCGGCGCGGCGCGTCACGCGCTCGCGGTCGTCGACCACGCGCCGGCGCGTCGCGGCGCGCAGCTCCTTCAGCCGCTGGTGCAGCGCGACGCGGTGGCGCGCGATCGCCTGCGCGGGCGCGCGCGAGAGCGCCGCGAGATGCCGCGCGCGGGTGACGACGGCGCGGCGGCCGTGGGTCTGCAGCGACGCGGCGCAGCGCGCCAGCGCGGCGCGGGCCTCGACCGGATGCGTCGGCACCGCCGCCTCGGCGGCGTGCGTCGGCGTCGAGCAGCTGACGGCCGCGACGTCGTCGATCAGCGTGCGGTCGGTGTGGTGGCCGACGCTCGCGACGACCGGCACGCGCAGCATCGCCACGGTCCGGCACAGCGTCTCGTCGCAGAACGCGAACAGGTCCGCCAGCGAGCCGCCGCCGCGCGCGACGATCACGACCTCGACCTCCTCGACGGCGGCGAGGTCCTGGAGCGCCTGGGTGATGCGCGGCGCGGCGTGGCGGTCCTGCACCGGCGCGAACGCCCACACGAGCCTGCCCGCCCAGCCGCGCCGGCGCAGCCCGGCGAGCACGTCGTCGCGCGCCTTGCCGCCTTCGCCGGTGACGACGCCGATGCAGCGCGGCAGCGCCGGGCGCGGCAGCCGCCGCTGCGGCTCGAAGAGGCCGGCGGCGCCGAGCGCGCGGCGCAGCGCCTCCATCTGCGCGAGCAGGTCGCCGTCGCCGGCGATCCGCAGGCCGCTGACGTCGAACGAGAACGACGGCGACGACGTGCGCGAGCCGGGGTAGTAGCCCGGCCCGCCGGCGACCACGACCTGGCAGCCGTCGGTGAACGACCCGAGCTGGAGGCCCAGGCGCTCGAAGTCGTTGCGCCACATCGAGCAGGGCACCGCGCCGTCGCCGTCGCGCAACTCGAAGTAGATCTTGGCCTTGCTCGCGCGGAAGTTCCACACCTCGCCGAACAGCTGGACCCGCGCGCGCTTGCGCAGCTCCTCGCGCAGCTTCTCCGCGTAGGCGCCGACCGGGAACGGGCCGGCCAGCGACGAGCCGGCGATGCCCTCGGGGCGAGGCTGGACGCTCATCGGCAGCCCACCACCGCGGAGGCGAGCCCCTGGGCGAGCATCCGCCCGGAAGCCGAGCCGCCAGGCGAGGTCTTTCGCGCGCTCATCGGCAGCCCACCACCGCGGAGGCGAGCCCCTGGGCGAGCATCCGCCCGGAAGCCGAGCCGCCAGGCGAGGTCTTTCGCGCGCTCATCGGCAGCCCACCACCGCGGACGCGAGTCCCTGGGCGAGCATCCGCCCGGAAGCCGAGCCGCCAGGCGAGGTCCTTCGCGCGTCCATCAGCGCGTCACCGTCGCCGCCGCCAGCGCGCGCAGCACGCCGGGCTTGTCGTCGCCGCACGGCACGGCGACGAGCGTGTTCACGCCTGCGCGCTCGTAGGCCGCCAGGTGCTCGTCCAGGCCGGCGGGCGTCGTGGCGATCCCGCCCGCGTCGACCAGCCCGTCGGTCACGGCGGCCACCGCGCCGAGGCGGTCGCCGGCCAGGCCGAGCTCCTGCACGTGGCGCGCCGCCTCGCCGTGGCCCTGACGCTCGGCGAGGTCGACGTAGAAGTTCTTGTCCTTGGCGCCCATCGCGCCGAGGTAGAAGGCCAGCCACGGTCGGACGGCGTCGCGCGCGGCGGCGAGGTCCTCGTCGACCGCCACCGGGACGACGGGCGCGATGTCGATGTCGGCCAGCGAGCGGCCCGCCGCCGCGGCGCCCTCGCGCAGCGGCGCCATCAGCACGTCGGGGTCGGAGGGGTCGAGCATGAACGGCAGCCAGCCGTCGGCCAGCGCGCCGGCCTGCTTGACGGCCTTCGGCCCGATCGCGCCGAGGTAGATCGGCAACGGGTCCTGGACCGGCCGGGTCAGCAGCTTGAGCGGCTTGCCCAGGCCGGTCGGTGGGTGGGCCGGGTCCGTGCCGCCGTCCAAGTCCATCAGGATCTTCTCGCGCGCGAGCGTGCGCCGGACCACGTCGACGTACTCGCGCGTCCGCGCGAGGTTGCGCGTGAACGGCACGCCGTACCAGCCCTCGCTGACCTGCGGCCCGCTGAGCCCGAGGCCGAGCCGGAAGCGCCCGTCGCTGAGCACGTCGAGCGTCGCGGCGGCCATCGCCGTCGCGGTCGGCTTGCGGGCCGGGATCTGCATCAGGCCGGAGCCGAGGCCGATCCGGTCGGTCTTGCCGGCCAGCAGCCCGAGCACCGACACGGCGTCCTGCCCCCACGCCTCGGCGACCCACGCGGAGTCCAGCCCCAGGCGGTCGGCGAGCATGGCGAGATCGACCTGCTCGGCAGGCGTGAACCACGGCCAGTAGGCGAGGAAGACTCCTGCGCGCATCAGCGGTCCAGGGTATCGGCGCCCGCCGGCGCTCAGCTCGCGCCGAGGCGGCCGCCGACGAACTGCGTGAGGCCGGCGATGCGCTGGGAGATCTCCGCGTAGCCGCGCTCGCGCAGGCCGTCGACGATGTCGTCGGGCCCGAAGATGCGCATGCCGCTGCGGGTGCCGGCGAGGTCGTTGACGGTCCGGCCGGGGACCGACCGCAGGCGGCAGCTGGTCAGGATCGCCAACCGGCCGCCGGGCGTGAGCACGCGCGTCATGTGGTCCAGCGCGGCGTCGGGGTCGGCGAAGAGGTGCAGCGCGGCGAAGCAGCAGACCGCGTCGAACGAGGCGTCGCGGAACGGCAGCGCGACCGCGTCGCCGCGGACGTAGCCGATCTGCTCGGCCTCGGGGCCGGTGCCGGTGTCCTGCACGGCGCGCGCGAGCATCGTGGCGGACGCGTCGATCCCGATCGCGAGGCCGCCGGGCCCGACGATCGCCGCGAACTCGCGCGTGAAGTTGCCCGGCCCGCAGGCGACGTCCAGGACGCCGTCGCCCGGCGTCAGGCCCAGCAGCAGCCGGGCGATCCGGTGCTCGTCGCGCATCCCGCCGGCCATCGCGCCGCGCAGCACGCGCCCCCAGGCCGGGCGCCACCAGCGCTCGTAGACGACGGGCAGGGCGCGGGTGACCATGAGCCGGCCCGCGGGCCCGGGCGCCATGCCCACCGGCTCGTCGTCGTCGCCGAGCAGGTCGAGGTAGCCGTGCGCGGACGCGGACGACCCACCGGCCCCGGCGCGCGCCGCGGGCTGGAGCAGCGGCAGGGCACGGGCGATCGCGTCGTCGCCCATGGTCTCCCGCTAGGCGATCGTGGTGTTCGGCGCGGGCGCCTCGGCGCCCGGGCCGCCGGTGACGCGCGGCTCGTGCGGGTCGCCGGCGTCGCTGACCGAGCGCAGGGTGCGCATGCCCGCTTCGGCGTGGTGGCCGCGCGTCTCGCCGCTGAAGCCGAGGGCGGTGAGCCGCGCGATCTCCTGCTCGCCGAGCGCGCGCGCCGGGTGGCCGGCGGGCAGCGGAGCGATCAGGCGCGCGATGCGGTTGCGCAGTTGGAGCGCGAAGTGCGGGGTCGAAGCGCCCATGAGCTGACGGACGTCGTCGACGGTCACGTCGCGGTTGAGGCGGTCGGGGCTCTCGGCCTGGCTCATGGTGAGGAAGGGGTGCTCGCGCGTTCGTTGACGGGGACGATCTCGAGGAGGGCGTCGATCTGCGACTGGACAGGAACGGAGATCGCGCTCTCGTCGCCGACGATCCAGCCGTGATTGTAGACGCCGCGCACCGGATCTCGGCTGTACCCGGGCTGGACGTCGAGCAGGTAGCCCTGGATGGCGGACGGCAGCTTGTCCGGGTCCTCGACGACCAGCATCGGGCCGTAGCTGCCGCTGGCCGACAGGGGCGCGACGGCGCCGGCGTCGGCGGGGCGCTGCGCGTTGGCGAAGACGAAGCCGTGGCCGGGGTCGACGACGCCCCAGCCGAACGCGCCGTCGACGAAGCGCGCGAACGCCACCGAGGAGGCGGCCGGCGTGGCGCCGGCGATGCGCGTGACGCTGCCGAGCTTGCGCAACTGGGTCAGCGTCTTGTCGGAGACCGCGCTCTGGTTGCCCAGCACGTAGATCTTGGGCTGCTGGTGGGCGGCGATCGCCGCGCGCGTGTCCTCGGGGACGCTGTCCTTGCGCACGAAGAGGATCGGGTCGCCGCCCTTGGCGGCCCAGGCGGCGGCGGGCATCGCGTACTGCGGGGCGTCGGCGCCGACCACGACGACGCGGTCGCTCGTCGTCCCGTGGGCGGCGGCTTGGAAGGCGTCGATCGCGCGGGCGAGCGCGAACGGGCTGGCGCCGCGCAGGTCGGTGGTCTTGGACCCCTCGACCTTGGGGACGTCGCCGACGCGGATGACCTGGGCGCCACCCGCGTCCTTGGAGCCCTTGGGCGCGAGCGCGGCGAGCGCGTCCTGGGTCGCGCCGGGCAGCTTGTCCGGGCCGTCGGCGTAGAGCAGCGGGGCGCGGATCGGCGCGCTCATCAGCACCGAGGCGGCCAGCCCGACGCGCCAGTCCTTCACGTCGGCGAGCACGACGGCCTTCGGGCGCGTGATCGCCGAGGTGGCCGTGTACACGGCACGGGCGGCGGCGGCCGCGTCGGCGATCGGGTCGGCGCCGCCGATGCGCGTCGTGTTCTTCGTGGCGAAGGTCGGGAAGCCGAGGTCCTGCGCCGCGGTCGTCTCGGTGCCCTTGGCGCCGGTGGTCGGCGTCGTGTGGGGCGTCTTGTCGCTGTTGTCGTCGGTGCCGGAGCCGCGGCCGCAGCCGGCGGCCGTGAGGAGGCCGAGGAGCGCGACGGCGAGCAGCGCGACGAGGCGACGGCGGGAGGGCATCGCCGGGCAGGCTACGGTGTGGGTCCGCCGTCACGCGTCATTCCGCTGCCTCCCCGGACCGGGGGAACATCTGTCCGGGGGCGAACAAATTGGCTCGAATGGGTACTCGCGACGCCGAAGCTCAGGGTGCAACCTGCATTGCGGGACGTGGATGTGCATCTTTCGTCCCGGTCGTGTAGGTTTCCGACCACGCCGAACCCAGGTGAGGAGCCTGGGGCGGGGGACCCAAAGGTTGTTTGGGGCGAATTCCAGGAGTTTTCCTGGGAAGCGCAGGCTCTTTCCGCGCTAGCCCGTCAGCTAACCCCGCAGGCCGACGAAAGAGGATTTGGTTTTGCGGGCACTCGCCCTTGTGCTGTCGATGGTTGCTGTGCTGGTCGCCGCCCCTGCGGCGCTGGCCCAGACCCCGACCGGCGGCGCAGACGACAGCACCACCAGCAGCGACCCGGCGACGACGGCGGCCCCCGCGGCCCCCACCGTCCCCGTTCCCGCCACGGGCGGCGTGGCCTACGGGCAGCCCAACCCGGCGACGACGCAGCTGACCCCCGAGCAGACGGCCACCGTCCTGCCCACCGGCTTGGCCGCCGCGCCCGAGTCGGCGCCGGTCGAGGTCCAGGCCGCGATCGCCGCGGCCAACGAGATCATCGGCAAGCCCTACGTCTACGGCGGCGGGCACAACCTGAAGTTCGCAGGCTCGACCGGCAAGGGCGGCTACGACTGCTCCGGCACCGTGTCCTACGCGCTCCACGGCGCGAACATGCTCAAGGCGCCGCTGGACTCCTCGTCCTTCATGAAGTGGGGCGCCCGGGGCCCGGGCACGTGGTTCACGATCTACACCAACCCCGGCCATGCGTTCGCGATCATCGCGGGCCTGCGGCTCGACACCAGCGCCGCCGGCGACCCGAGCGGCGCCAAGGGCCCGCGTTGGCGCCCGGTGCTGCGCAGCACCAAGGGCTTCACGGCCCGTCATCCGGTCGGCTTCTAGCCACCGGCTCCGGACATCGATCGCGGGCGGGGTAGGCTAGGGGCAGACCCCTTACCCGCGATCTGTACGGAGGCCCGATGCCGGGTGTGAGTGGCCGTTTCTCGACGGTTGTGAAGGCGAAGATCTCGAAGCTGCTCGACCGCGCCGAAGACCCGGCGGAGACGCTCGACTACAGCTACCAGAAGCAGCTCGAGTCGCTGCAGAACGTCAAGAAGGGCATCGCGGACGTCGTCACCGCCAAGAAGCGGTTGCAGATGCAGTCCACGAAGCTCGAGCAGTCCGTCGTCAAGCTCGACACGCAGGCTCGCCAGGCGCTGTCGCAGGGCAACGAGGAGCTCGCGCGCGTCGCGCTGGAGCGCAAGAACGTCGCGCAGACCGAGCTGCAGTCGCTCGATCAGCAGGTGACCGAGCTCGAGGCTCAGCAGCAGAAGCTGACCGACAGCGAGGCGAAGCTGCGCACGAAGATCGAGACCTTCCGCACCAAGAAGGAAGTCATCAAGGCGCAGTACAGCGCCGCCGAGGCGCAGGTCCGGATCTCCGAGGCCGCGACCGGCGTGGGCGAGCAGATGGCCGACGTCGGCCTGGCGATGCAGCGCGCGGTCGACAAGACCGAACAGATGCGCGCCCGCGCCGACGCGGTGCAGGAGCTCGAGGAGGCCGGGACGTTCGACGACCTCACCGCGCTCGGCTCCGGTGAGGACGACATCGACAAGCAGCTCCGTGAGCTCTCCAGCGGCGCGGTCGTCGACGACGAGCTGGCCAAGATGAAGGCCGAGCTGGGCACGGGCGGCGCCACGGGCGGCGACGCCAAGCAGCTCGAGGAGGGCCAGGCGTGATCGTCCGGATCTCCGAAGAGGGCCAGTACGCGCTCCCCGACGAGCTGCACGCCAAGCTCAACGAGCTCGACGACGCGACGGTCGCCGCCGTCGACGCCGACGACGAGGCGGCCTACGCGTCCTCCTTCGAGGCCCTGCTGACCTTCGTCCGCACCGAAGGCACCCCCGTCGAAGACGACGACCTCTTCGGCTCCGACATCATCCTGCCTCCAGCCGACCTGACCTTCGCCGAGGCCGGCGAGGACTTCACCGGAGAAGGCCTGGTCCCGGACCCGGCGTAGGGGGTCAGTGAGTAGAGGACTGCGTCCGCCGCCCTATGCGGAGGCGAAGGCAGCTTCGCCGACGCGCCCAACTGCATCGGCGAACGCCGTCTCGTAGCGATCGACCACCGCGTCGATCGTCTGCCCTCGCGCCCAGTCGCGCCCGGTCTGGGCCAGGTGCCGTCGGGCGTTCGCGTCGCCGATGAGCTTGTTCAGCACCTCATGCCACGAACCGACGGGCACGAGTCGGCCACCCGCGTCCTCTCCGAGTTCGGCGTATGGGCCGACAGGTGACGCCAGCCAGGGGACGCCGGAGGCGGCGTACTCCTTGATCTTGATGTCCGAACGCGCTCGGTTGAACGGCGTATCGAGCAACGGAGCGAGCCCGATGTCGAAGCCGGCCATCACCGCGGGCAGCTTGTCGAACACCACGTGCGGCGCGTGCCGGTAGCGCTCGCGCAGCGCGAGCCTCACACCGATGGTGATGACGTTTAGGTCGGGATGTTCGACCTGCAACGCGCGGAACGTCTCATTCAGACGCAGCGGCTGAACGTCGGACGCGTGTTCGAGCCCCGCGATCCATCCCACGACGACGCCGTCATGCGGGCGTGCCTGGCGCGCAGTTCCGGACGCCAAGTAGTTCGCGATGACGCGGACGTCACGAACGCCAGCGCCACGGTAGGCCGCTGCGATCGGCTCGCTCGTCGCGATGGCGACATGGGCGAGCTTCGCGGTCCGCGCCGTCTCGTCGAAGATCGCCTGATTACTAAAGCCACCTGCGCGGCGCCGCGTCGCGCGGTCGCGAGGCAGGTGACGGAGGTCATCGTCGTTGTCCCACACGATCGCTATGCCGGACGCACGTAGCCGCTTGAGGAGGTTGCGCACGGCGGAGCCATGGCTGCGATACACCAGGAGCGCGTCGCACGAGGGGAACGCGTCGACGCGGGGTGAGCCGTCGTCGTTGGGCCACACGATGTCGTGACCTCGTCGCTGCATCGCGTCCAACGGGTAGTGGACGCGATAGCGCGCCGCTGGGCTCAGCTCGGTCAACACTCCGATGCGCATCGTCAGAGCTTGCCCAGCCGCTCGTGCGTCGACAACGGCAGCCCCTGACAGCTGGCTTCCGACCTACACGGAGGTCAACGCCGGGTTGCCCGCGCGCTTGATCGCAGCGGCAAAGACCGACTGGTACTCGTCCACGGCCGCGTCGATGGTCTGCGACCGTGACCAGGTGTAAGCCGTGCGGGCCAGCACCTGTCGGCGCTCTGCATCGCGGATCAACGCGTCGAGCGCTTCGGGCCACGCGTCATCGGCCACGAGCTGACTGCCCGCATGCTCCCCAAGGGTGGCGTACGGGCCGACAGGCGATGCCAACCACGCAACGCGTGACGCTGCGTACTCCTTGACCTTGATGTTGGAGCGTGCGCGGTTGAACGGCGTATCGAGCAGCGGGGCGATCCCGATGTCGAAGTTGACCGTCGCCGCGGGCAGCTGATCGAAGGCGATGAAGGACGCGTGTCGGTAGCGCTCGCGGAGGGCGAGCGGCACGCCGATCGTCGTCACCCAGAGCTGAGGGTGCTGTGCCTGCAGGGCACGTAGCGTCTCGGTCAGTCGCAGCGCGCGCATGTCGGGCGCGTGCTCGAGGCCGGCGATCCAGCCGATGACGACATCTCCATGCGGGACTGCCTGACGCGACCTCCGGGCGGGCAGTGGCCGACCTCGCGTGGTGCGCGCCGCGCTGCACGCCTACGCCTTGGAGGACCCGGAGCCGGGCGCGGTGCTGGAGCGCCTGGACCGCTTCGTCGCCGCGATGGACGCGACGGCCACGGCGATGTTCGTCACCGTCGACGCCGACGGCGAGATGGTGGTCGCCAGCGCCGGCCATCCGCCGGCGGTGCTCGTCGACGCCGGCGGCGCCCGCCTCATCACCGGCGCGCTGGGGCCGCCGCTGGGCGCGGGCGTCGAGCACCGCGGCGTCGAGCACCACCGGATGCCGGCCGGCGCGCGGATGCTGCTCTACACCGACGGCCTGGTCGAGCGCCGCGACGAGCGGCTCGACCTCAGCCTCGAGGCGCTGCGCGTCGTCGCCGCCAGCGCCGCCCCGACGCTCGACGCGATGTGCGACCGCGTCCTCGACGCGCTCGCGCCCGACGTCGAGGCCTGGCCCGACGACGTCGCGCTCCTCGCGGTCCTGCGCGAGGGGTAGCCCGCTGGCTAGAGCGGGATGCCCCAGAGGGGGAACCAGCGCTCGAGCTCGGGCTCGATCGGCAGCTCGGCGCCGATCTGCGCCTTGATCTGCAGCTCGCGCTCGGTGGACCGCTGCTGCTCGCCGCCGGCGGGCACGAACGGGTACCAGGTGCCGCGCTTGTAGTTGTAGATGAAGTGCACCGGCTGGCCGTCGGCCTGCTGGAACGCGAAGACCGCGCACAGCACGCGGTTGCCGTAGCCGCCGAGCGCCAGCGCGTCGCTGACCGCGTTGACGCCGACCGCGAGGTCCTCGATGTCGTCGTCGCGCAGGACCATCCAGCGGTAGCCGTAGGAGTCGTCGCTGGTCTCCAGCGTCGTCCCGGTCTCCTCGCCGGTGCCGCGGACGACCTCCTCCATCTCGGTGACGATCTGGGCGAAGTCGCCCGTCGCCAGCGGCTGGAAGACGATCGCGGCGGTGCCGCGCGTGCTGATCCCCGGCCCGGTCTCCAGCGCGACCGCCGCGGTGGTGATCGCGAACAGCCGGTCGGGCGCGGGGCCCTTGACCTTGCTGCGGCCCAGGAGCGAGTCGAGGAAGCCCATCGACCGCTACGCCAGCGCCGGCCGGACCGGACCCGAGCCCTGCAGCTGGGACTCCAGCCGCCCGAGCGCCGCGATCCGCTGGTCCATCGGCGGGTGCGTCGAGAACAGGTTGTAGACCGACTCCTTCACCTTGACCGGCACGATGTAGAAGGCGTTCATCTCGGCGTGCGCGCGCAGGTCGTTCTGCGGGATCCGCTCGTTGATGCCGCTGATCTTCAGCAGCGCGCTCGCCAGCGCGCTGGGGCGGCCGGTGATCACCGCGGCGCCGCGGTCGGCCGCGAACTCGCGGTAGCGCGACAGCGCCTGCATCAGGAAGAACGACACGAGCCAGACGATGGCCGAGACCAGGATGACGGCCATGAAGCTCGGGCCGTTGTCGTCGTCGTCGGAGTAGCCGCCGCCGTAGCCGCCGCCACCGAAGAGGAAGCCGAACTGCACGATCGTCGCCGCGATCGAGGCGAAGAACCCGCACAGCGTCATGATCATCACGTCGCGGTTGACGATGTGCGTGATCTCGTGGGCCATGACGCCCTCGAGCTCGCTCGGCGACAGCAGGTCCATGATCCCGGTCGTCGCGCACACCGACGCGGTCTTCGGCGAGCGGCCGAGCGCGAACGCGTTCGGGATCGGCGAGTTGACGACGGCGATCTTCGGCTTCGGGATGTCGGCCTGGATGCAGAGCCGCTCGATCATCGCGTGCAGCTCGGGGGCCTCCTGCGGGGTGACCTGGCGGGCGCCCATCGAGCGCAGCGCGAGCTTGTCGGACGCGAAGAACTGGAACGACAGGAGCAGCGCGACGCCGATCAGCGCGACCGCCCCGCCGACGCTGGCGAACAGCACGCCCGCGAAGATGACGTAGACGAGGCCCAGCAGCAGCATCGTCACGAGCATCCGGATCTGCAGACCCGTGTCCCGACCGAACGACTTGTTCATGCAGGGAAGAGTAGTCACCCCGCATTAGGGCTTCCTGAAGGTCGGCTGTGCGAGGCCCGCGCGCATGCGGAGTTGCAGGCCCGAAGCCCTGCGCCGCCTACCATGCTCGGCCGCATGCGCCTGCGCAACGTGCTGGCCGCTGCGCTCCTTCCCGTGGTGCTCTCCGTGGGCCTGTGGCTGGTCCTGCCGCTGGGCTCGGAGGCGGACTCCACGCCGCAGGGGCGCGCCGCCTCCCTCCAGCAGAAGATCGAGACCACCCGCGGGAAGATCGGCCGCCGCAAGGGCACCGAGCGCGTCCTGTCGTCCGACATCCAGCAGTACTCGTCGAAGATCCGCAGGCTGCAGGGCTCGATCACGACGCTCCAGACCCGCGAGCAGCGCATCCAGACCGACCTCGACGCCCGCCGCGCCGAGCTGGCGCAGACCCAGACCGACCTGCGCTCCGAGCGCGCGCGCCTCGCGCGGCTGAAGGTCAAGCTCGCCAACGGCCGCCGGATCCTGGCCCAGCGCCTGCGCGAGCTCTACCAGGCCGACAAGCCCGACCTCGTCACGGTGATTCTGAACTCCAAGGGCTTCGCCGACCTGCTCGAGCGCGGCGAGTTCCTGGGCCGCATCCAGGACCAGGACAACCAGATCATCACGCTCGTCCGCAACGCCAAGAAGGACGCGACGTCGACCGCCGCGCGCCTCGACAAGCTCGAGCGCCGCCAGCAGCAGCTGACGAAGATCGTGCTGCAGCGCCGCGACGAGGTCGCCCAGGTCAAGAACCAGCTGATCGGCACGCGCGTCGGCTACCAGAGCACGAAGGCGGGCAAGCAGAACGCGCTGACCAAGGTGCGCGGCGAGCGCAAGTCGCTGGAGGACCACCTCGACGAGCTCCAGAAGGAGTCCGACAAGGTCCAGGCCCAGCTCCAGGGCACCTCCGGCCTGCCGGCCGGCCCGATCAAGGGCGGCAGCGGGCGCTTCATCTGGCCGGTCAACGGCCCGATCACCGCGCCGTTCTGCGAGAAGCGCTCCTGGGAGGCGTGCCACCCGGGCATGGACATCGCGGTCCCGACCGGCACGCCGATCCACGCGGCCGACGGCGGCACGGTCCGCATCGCCGGCTGGGTCGGCGGCTACGGCAACTACACCTGCATCCAGCACACCGCGTCGCTGTCGTCCTGCTACGGCCACCAGTCGGTGCTGAAGGTGAGCGTCGGCCAGCACGTCAGCCAGGGCCAGATCATCGGCCTCTCCGGCTCCACGGGGTTCTCCACCGGCCCGCACCTCCACTTCGAGGCGCGCATCAACGGCGCGGTGACCAACCCCATGAACTACCTCTAGGACGGGCCCAGAACGACGACAGCCGCCCAGGGGATGCCGGGCGGCCGTCGCGCGGCGATCTCACCGCCTTACCGATAACGAGATCGCGGGACCCAGTGTAGGGATCTGATCGGACCGCAACGCTGGTCGTTTGCTCAGGATGGGCGCATCGCACGGCTGAGGAACCGGACCATCACGCCCTGCAGCTCGGCGTCGTGCGCGACCGAGCGGTGGTGACCGCCCGGGACGACGACGAGCTTGGAGCCGGGAGCGGCTCTGTGCAGCGCGCGCGAGTGGTCGGCGGGGACGACCTCGTCGCCCTCGGCGTGCATCAGCAGCACCGGCACGCCCGCGGCGTCGAGCGCCTGCACGGCGTCGGTCTCGTCGTTGGCGGCCAGCAGGGCGACCACCGCGTCGCGGTCGCTCCCGAACGGGAAGCGGCGGGCGCGGACGCCGGCGCTCAGTCCTGCCGCGGACGCCGGGCAGATCGCCACGACGGCGCCGGCGCGCGCCTCGAGCGCCGCGGCCAGCGCGAAGTAGCCGCCCATCGAGGCGCCGCGCAACCCGACCCGCTCGATGCCCGCGCGCTCGCGCAGCAGGTCGGCCATCCGGGCGACGTCGTCGAGCGCGCGCCCGTCCAGCGGACCGTCCGACGCGCCGTGGCCGCGGGCGTCGAAGGCCAGCGCGTGCAGCCCGCCGGCCGCGCAGACGCGCAGGAAGTCGAGGTGGCTGTCCGTGCTGGAGGCGGCGCCGTGCAGGACCACGACGCCGGCGCCGGCGCGGTCGGGGACGGCGCGGATCGGCTCGAACCGCGTCCAGGCCAGGCCGTCGGACCGGCCGGTCTCGGCGGGCCCCTCAGGTCGGACGGTGCGCATGGCGTGACATCATGCCGCCCCGCCGATGGCGACCACTCAGACCTCCGTCTCCCACGTCTGGCCCCTGGGCACGACCCTCGACGCCGACGGCGTCCTGCAGCTCGGCGGCTGCGACGCCCGCGAGCTCGCCCGCGCGTTCGGCACGCCGGCCTACGTCGTGGTCGAGGACGACCTCCGGACGCGCGCCCGCCGCTTCCTCGACGCGTTCGCGGCACGCACGCGCGACTACGAGGTCCACTTCGCCTCCAAGTCGTTCCCGGCGACCGCGGTGCTGCGGCTCTTCGCCGACGAGGGCCTGGCCTGCGACGTCGCCTCCGGCGGCGAGCTGCACCTCGCGCTCAACGCCGGCTTCCGCCCCGACAAGGTCCACCTGCACGGCAACGCCAAGTCCAACGCCGAGCTGCAGATGGCGCTCGACGCGGGCATCGGAGACATCGTGGTGGACAACCTGGTCGAGCTCGATCGCCTCATCGCGCTCGTCCCGGCCGGGCGGCGCCAGCGCATCCTGCTGCGCGTCGCGCCCGGCGTCTCGCCCGACACGCATCCGAAGATCTCCACCGGCGGGCCGAACACCAAGTTCGGGTTCAACCTCGACGACGCCGCGATCGCGATCGAGCGCGCGCAGCGGTCCGACCGGCTCGACCTCGACGGCCTGCACTTCCACATCGGCTCGCAGATCCTGGACCTCGCGCCGTTCCGCGCCGCGCTGGAGGCCGTCGCGCGCCTCGGCGACTTCCGGACCTACAACATGGGCGGCGGCCTCGGCGTCGCCTACACGCACGAGCAGTCGGCGCCGGAGATCGAGGACTACGTCGCCCGCAAGGTGTCGTTGATGCACGAGCTGCTCGGCCCGGACAAGCGGATCGCCGACGAGCCGGGCCGCGCGCTGGTCGCGCACTCGACCGTCACGCTGTACTCGGTGGAGTCGGTCAAGCACAACGTGGTGACCTACGTCGCGACCGACGGCGGCATGTCGGACAACCTGCGCCCGATGCTCTACGACGCGCGTTACGAGGCGATGGTGGTGGGGCGCCCGCACGGCACCGCGGACCACCCGGCGCGCCCCGTGCACCTCGCCGGCAAGCACTGCGAGTCCTCCGACGTCCTGATCCACGACGTCGACCTCCCGGACCCGCAGCCGGGCGACCTGATCGCGGTGCCGGTCACCGGGGCCTATGGTCACGCGATGGCCAACAACTACAACGGTCAGCCGCGGCCGCCGATCGTGTTCGTCGGCGGCGGCGAGGCCCGCACGGTCGTGCGCCGCGAGACCTACGAGGACCTGACCCGACGGGACGTCGGCTGACCATGCCTGAGACCTTCCGCATCGGCCTGCTGGGCCACGGCACCGTGGGCGGCGCGTTCGCCGAGCTCGTCGCCGACCGCGCCGACCACGTCGCCAACGTCACCGGCCTGCGCCCCGAGGTCTCCGGCGTGCTGCGCCGCTCGTCGGGCGACTTCGACGCGATCCTCGAAGGCTCCGACCTCGTCGTCGAGCTGATCGGCGGCCTGGACCCGGCCCGCGACTACGTGCTGCGCGCGATGGCCGCCGGCAAGCACGTCGTCACCGCCAACAAGCAGCTGCTGGCCGAGCACGGCGAGGAGCTGTGGGCCGCGGCGCGCGAGCACGGCGTCCAGCTGCGCTTCGAGGCCGCCGTCGGCGGCGTCGTGCCGGTCGTCCGCGTCCTGCAGGAGTCGCTGGCCGGCGCGCACGTCGAGCGGCTGCACGGGATCGTCAACGGCACCACGAACTTCATCCTCAGCCGGATGGCCGAGACCGGCGCCGAGTACGCCGACGCGCTGGCCGAGGCCCAGCAGCTCGGCTACGCCGAGGCCGACCCGACCGACGACGTCACCGGCAAGGACGCCGCCGCCAAGATGGCGATCCTCGCGCGGCTGGCCTTCGACACGCCGGTCAAGTTGTCGGAGATCCCGTACGAGGGCATCGAGCACCTGACGGCCGACGACCTCGAGTACGCCCGCGACCTCGGCCTGGGCCTCAAGCTGATCGGGACGGCCGAGCGCGTCGACGGCGGCCTCAGCGTCCGCGTCCATCCCGCGTTCCTCTACGGCGCGCACCCGCTGGCGTCGATCAACGGCCCGTTCAACGCGGTGACGATCGAGTCGCCGGCGATCACCGAGATCACGCTGAGCGGCCCGGGCGCCGGCGGCCCGCAGACCGCGAGCGCCGTCCTGGGTGACGTCATCAGCGCGATGATCCCGCCCGCCTCCACGCCGGAGCCGGCCGACGAGCTGGCGCTGATCGCCGACGTCACCAGCGCGTTCTACCTGCACGTCGAGGTCGCCGACGAGCCCGGCGTCCTGGCCCAGCTCGCCCAGATCCTGGGCCTTCAGGGCATCAGCGTGAAGTCGTTCGTGCAGAAGGGCCTGGGCACCAACGCGCGGTTGGTGATGGTGGTGCACCCGGTCTTGGAGTCCAAGTTGTTCGCGGCCGTCGAGATGATCGCCGGCCTGGAGTTCGTCCGCGCGCGTCCGCGCGCCATCCGCGTCCTCGACGAGGAGTTCTAGAAGCACCGTGCCCGGCCTCATCGAGCGCTACCGCGAGCGCCTCCCGTTCGCGCCCGACGATCCCGTCGTGTCCCTCCAGGAGGGCTCCACGCCGCTGGTGCCCGCGCCCACGCTGGGCGAGCGCGTCGGCGCCGACGTCTGGCTGAAGATCGAGGGCGCCAACCCGACCGGCTCCTTCAAGGACCGTGGGATGACGTGCGCGGTGAGCGACGCGGTGCGCAACGGCGCCGAGGCCGTGCTCTGCGCCTCGACCGGCAACACCGCGGCGTCGCTGGCCGCCTACGCGGCGCGCGCCGGGCTGCGTGGCGCGGTGATCGTGCCGGAGGGCAAGATCGCGACCGGCAAGCTCGCCCAGGCGCTCATGCACGGCGCGCGCGTCATCGCGCTGCGCGGCAACTTCGACGTCGCGCTCAAGCTCGTGCGCGAGGTCTGCGACCGCCAGCCGATCGCGCTGGTCAACTCCGTCAACCCGTTCCGCGTCGAGGGCCAGAAGACCGCGTCGTTCGAGATCGTCGACGAATTCGGCCCCACCCACCCGATCGACGCCCTGTGCATCCCGGTCGGCAACGCCGGCAACATCACCGCCTACTGGAAGGGCTTCCAGGAGATGGGGTGGGCGCCCCGCATGCTCGGCTTCCAGGCCGCGGGCGCCGCGCCGCTGGTCGAGGGCCGCGTGATCGAGAACCCGGAGACGATCGCCAGCGCGATCCGGATCGGGAACCCGGCGCGCTGGGAGGAGGCGATGGCGGCGATGACCTCGTCGCACGGCATGGTGCGCGCCGTGACCGACGAGGAGATCCTCGACGCCTACAAGTTCCTCGCGTCGGTCGAGGGCGTCTTCTGCGAGCCGGCGAGCGCCTCGGGCGTCGCCGGCCTGCTGAAGTACGGCGCGCCCGAGGGCGTCTCGCGGATCGTGTGCGTGCTCACCGGCCACGGGCTCAAGGACCCGCAGACGGCGCTGATGCGCGCCGGCTCCGTGGTCCCGTGCGAGCCCGAGCTCGACGCCGTCGAGCACGCCGTCCTGGACTAGTGGCCTGGGTCAGATGTTCGCGGGCCGCTTCCGCGCGCTCGCCGCCGTCTGAAGTCCGGGGCTGAGCATCACGGCTGGTGCGCCCGAGCTTCCGACTCAGGCCACACTAGACGGGGTCGGGCACGGCGAGCGACCGGCGCGCCTCGGCCTCCTCGACCTCGGCGGCCTCGCCGCGCGTGTTGGCGGTCCGCAGCGCGACGAGCGCCGCGGCGGCGAGGCAGATCGAGCAGGCCAGCAGCGCGCGCTGGAAGCCGGCCGTCAAGGCCTCGGGCGGCGGGACGCGGGCGGCGAGCTGGTCCTGCGTGCGTGAGGTCGCCAGGGCGGAGAACACCGCCAGGCCCAGCGCGCCGCCGACCTGCTGGGAGGCGTTGAGCAGCGAGGCGGCCAGCCCGGCCTGATGGGCCGGCACGCCCTCGTTGGCCGCGGTCGTCACGGACACGAAGACCGCGCCGAGGCCGAACGCCGCGAGCATCATCCCGGGCAGGAGGTCGGCCAGGAACGAGCCGTCGACCGGCACCCTCGAGAGCCAGAACACGCCGCCGGAGGCCAGCAGTGCGCCGACGACCATCACCGGCTTGGTGCCCACCTTGGCCAGCAGGCCGGACGCGACGCCCGCCGCGATCCCGACGCCGAAGCACAGCGGCAGGTAGGACAGCCCGGTCTTGATCTGCGAGTAGCCGAGGACGTTCTGCATGTACAACGTCAGGAAGAAGAACATCGCGATGATCCCGGCGATGCCGATGAGCTGCGTGACGTCGGCGGCGGCCAGGCCCTTGATCCGGAAGATCGAGAGCGGCAGCAGCGGGTTGGCGCTGCGCGCCTCGTTGAGCACGAAGACCGCCAGCAGCGCGACCGCGCCCGCCAGCCCGGCGATCGTGCGCGTCTCGCCCCAGCCGACGTCGGGTGCCTTGATCAGCGTGTAGACCAACAACAACATGCCGGTGGTGCTCAGCAGCGCGCCGCGCAGGTCGAGCTTGCGCAGGTCCGGGGTGCGCCGGTCGTCGGCGAAGAGCAGGTACACGCACACGACGGCGACGATGCAGACCGGCTCGTTGACGAGCAGGACCCAGCGCCAGCCCGGGCCCTCCGACAGCACGCCGCCGAGCAGCACGCCGACCGCGGAGGCCAGGCCGGCCACGCCGCCCCAGACGCCGAGCGCCTTGTGCCGGTCGGTGCCGGTGAACGTCGTCGTCAGCAGCGACAGCGCGGCGGGCAGCATCATGGCCGCGCCGATGCCCTGCGCCAGCCGGGCGGCGACCAGCATGCCGCTGCTCTGCGCCAGGCCGCCGGTCAGCGACGCGAGCGCGAAGAGGGTGGTCCCGGCGACGAGCACGCGGCGCCGGCCGAACAGGTCCGCGGCGCGGCCGCCGAGCAGCATGAACCCGCCGTAGGTCAGCAGGTAGCCGCTGAGGACCCATTGCAGCGACTGCACTGAGAAGTCAAGGTCGTCGCGGATCGACGGCAGGGCCACGTTGACGATCGACGCGTCGACGAAGTCGAGGAACGCGATCGTGCAGAGCAGCGCGAGCGTGAGCTTGCCGCGCTGGGTCGAGAGCGCGGCGGGGTCCGCGCCGTTGCCGTTGGGTGATGGGGGAGATGTCATAGGGGTCGTGAGGCCTTCCGGTGTCACATGGGGTGGGTGCTGTGTCGTCATCCCGTTGACGACCGCCGGCGCGAGGATGTGACCGCGGTCGGCGATCAGCCTCCGATTCCGTCCGATTCGTTCAAGAGCCCGAGGCCGCCGGCTGGCAGGATCCGACCCATGACCACCGATCTCCTCCCCGATCTCGACGGCCGTCACGTGCTCCCCAGCGACGACGGCTACGACGACGCCCGCCGCCCCTGGAACACCGCGATCGACCAGCGGCCGGCCGCGGTCGTCGAAGCGGCGTCCGTCGCCGACGTGCAGGCCGTGGTGCGCCACGCGCGCGCCAACGGCCTGCACGTCGCTCCCCAGTCCACCGGCCACGGCGCCGAGGCCCTGGCCGTCGACCTGCGCGGCGCGATCCTGCTGCGCACGTCGCGGCTCAACGCGATCGCCGTCGACGCCGAGGCGCGGACCGCGCGCATCGGCGCGGGCGTCACCGGCGGCGCGCTCGCCCGCGCCGCCGCCGAGCACGGCCTGGCCGCGACGCTCGGCCTCGCGCCGTCGGTCGGCGTCGCCGGCCTGGCGCTCGGCGGCGGCATCGGCTGGCTGAGCCGGGTGCACGGCCTGGCGTCCAACGCCATCAGGTCGATCGACGTCGTCACGGCCGACGGCGCGGCCCGGACCGTCGACGCCGACCGCGACCCCGACCTGTTCTTCGCGCTGCGCGGCGGCGGCGGGCGCTTCGCGATCGTCACCGGCCTGGAGCTGGCGCTGCATCCGGTCGACGCGGTCTCGGCGGGCATGCTGGCGTGGCCGGCCGAGGCGACCGGCGAGGTGCTCGAGCAGGTGCGCCGCTGGACGCGCGACGCGCCCGAGGCGCTGAGCGCGGTCGTGCGCGTCCTGTCGCTGCCGCCGATCGAGGCGATCCCGGCGCCGATCCGCGGCCGGCGCATCGTCGCGGTCGTCGCCGCCTACCTCGGCCCGCACCACGACGCCGAGCGGCTGATCGCCCCGCTGCGCGGCGGTGGCGGGACGCTCGTCGACACCTTCGGCCCGATCGCGATCGCCGACCTCGTCACGGTCGCCGGCGACCCCGAGGCCCCGGGGCCGGCGCGCGGCGACGGCCTGCTGCTGAAGGACCTGACGCCGGACGCGGTCGCGGCGGTCGAGGCGCTCGTCGGCGGTGCGGCGTTCGACGCGCTGACGATCCTGGAGCTCCGCCAGCTCGGCGGCGCGCTGGGACGCCCGGCGCCTGCCGGCCACGGCGCGCTGGACCGCGTAGACGCGGGCTGGGCGGTCTTCGCCGGCGGCTCGGCGCCCGACGCGGCTGCGGCGGACGCGATCGTCGCCGCGGCCGCCGGCATCCGCGAGGGCCTGGCGCCGTACGCCGCCGAGCAGGTGCTGCTGAACTCCACCGCGGCCGGTGTCGACCCGGCGCGTGCGTTCGCGCCCGAGACGTGGGCGCGGCTGGCGCGGATCCACGCCGCCTACGACCCCGACGGCCTGATCCTCGCGGCGCACCGGACATGACGAGCAGCGCGATCCCGGCGCCTGCGCCGGGTAGCCTCGCCGCCATGCCCCAATCGGCCGACGCGTACGTGGAGCTCGCGCCGCCGCCGGCGCTGGCCCGCCACGTCGAATGCCTCTGGGTGCACCGGATCGGCGGCCCGCCCCCGCCGGAGGGCCGGCGCCTGCTGCCCGACGGTCGGGTCAACATGGTGTGGATCGCCGACGTCGGCGTCCGCGTCGCCGGCCCGGCGCAGCGGTACCTGAAGCCGCCGCCGCTGCCGCGGATGCTCGCCTTCGGCGTCCGGTTCCGGCCGGGCGCCGCGCCGTACCTGCTGCGAACCGACGCGTCCGACCTGGTCGACATGCACGTCCACCTCGCCGACGTGCAGCCGCGCCTGGCGCGGCGGATCGACGAGCGCCTGCGCGCCGCCGCCACGCCGCAGGCGGCGCTTCGCGCGCTCGCCGGCGAGCTGGCTCGGCACCTGACCGAGGCCGAGTGGCCCGACGCGACCGTCCAGGCCGCGATCGCGGCCCTCGACGCGCCCGCCGCGACGGTCACCGGGGCGGCCGCCGCGGCGCACGTCAGCGAGCGCGAGCTCCAGCGCCGCTTCGTGCGCGACGTCGGCTACGCGCCCAAGACGCTGCAGCGCGTCCTGCGCTTCCAGCGGTTCATGAGCCTGCTCCAGCTCCCGCACGTGCTCCACGGCGAGCCCGGCGCGCCCCGGGGCCTGCGCGTCGAGCTGGCCGGCGCCGCCGCGCTCGCCGGCTACGCCGACCAGTCCCACCTCAGCCGCGAGGCCCGCAGGCTCGCGGGCCTGTCGCCGCGGCAGCTCGTCGACTACCGCCACTGACGCCGCCACCCTGGGCCGGGTAGGGTCCCGCGCCGTATGGAGCGTCGCCGCCTCGTCCGCGTGCCCGCGTCCTCGGCCAACCTCGGGCCGGGCTTCGACGCGTTCGCCGCCGCGCTCGCGCTGCACACCGAGATCGAGGTCGTCGAGACCGGGCGCTTCGCCGTCGTCACCGACCTCGCGATCGCCAAGGACCGGCGCAACCTCGCGGTGCGCGGCTTCGAGCGGCTGCATCCGCCGGACGCGTTCGAGTTCCGGATCCGCTCCGACATCCCGCTCAGCGGCGGGCTGGGGACGAGCGCCGCGGCCTACGTCGGCGGCCTGCTCGCCGCCGACCACCTCTTCGAGCTCGACGCCGACATCCTGGCGCTCGCGACCGAGCTCGAGGGCCATCCCGACAACGTCGCCGCCGCGCTGCTCGGCGGCTTCGTGATCTGCGAGCCGGGCCCGCCGACCCAGGCCACCCGGTTCGACGCGCCGACGGGGCTGGAGGCGATCATCGTCGTCCCGGACGAGCCGGTCCGGACCAAGGAGGCGCGCGCCGCGCTGCCCGCCGCGGTCCCGATGGCCGACGCGGTGGCCAACATCGCCCACGCGTCGCTGCTCGTGCTGGGCCTCGCGCGCGGCGACTGGGACCTCGTCAGCCGCGGCCTCGCCGACCGCCTCCACCAGCCCCACCGCGCGCACCTGTTCCCGCGCTCCGCCGACCTCGTGGCGCGCGCCCGCGACCTCGGCGCCCTCGGCGCCACGATCTCCGGCGCCGGCCCGACCGTCCTGGTCTGGTGCCACTACGAGCAGACCGGCGCGGTCCTCGACGCGCTGCGGCGCGAGACCGCCGGCTGGGCCACCGTGCACCGGGCCCCGTTCGAGCCGCATGGGGCGGACGTACGCGAGCTGTAGGGCGGTTCGCCGGCCCGGATCGTCGTGGCCGACGTCGCCGGCCCAGCGGCCAGCGTGCTCCCGCACGTGAAGCGGGTTGGCGACTGTCAGGCGCGACGAGGCGGCCCGGAGAGCCGCCCTACGCGTGGATCGTGACGGGCATGCCCAGACGGGCGTGGCGCATGAGCTGGCGCAGCGCCTTGTTCGTGGCGCGGACGCAGCCGTGGCTGACCTGCTTGCCGAGCGTCCAGGTGTGCGGCGTCGCGTGGATCGCGACGCGGTCGCCGCCGCCCCAGCCCTGCGCGATCTTCGGCTGGTGGGCGGTCAGGGCCAGGATGCAGCAGCCGTAGTCGCCGTTGGCGTCGCCGGTCGTCAGCCGGTCGGTGACGGCGAACCTGCCGCGCGGCGTCGGCGTCGCGTCGGTCCCGATCGCCACCTTGTAGGTGTCGGTCAGCCGGCCGCGGTGGAAGACGGACAACTTGCGCGCCGACAGGTCGATCACGATCGTCCGCGGCTCGCTGAACAGGTGGCCCGCGCTCAGCGGCAGCCAGCCGACGTGGTGCTTCTCGACCTCGGTGCGGACCAGCACCCAGCCCGGCTTGCGGCCGGCGACGGCGAGGATCGTGGGGGACTTGAACTCCGTCTTGGTCTTGATCGTCGCGACGACCCTGCCGTTGGGCGAGGTGCGCAGCTGGGCGCGGCGGCGCACGCTGAAGGCCAGCGGCGGCTTGAGCACCGGCCCGGCGGCCGCGGGCTTCGGCGTCGTCGAGGCCGGCGCGGGCGCCGGCGCGGTCTGCGTCTTGGCGGGCCCCTGCGTCTGCGTGCCGGCCTCCGGCGTCGCGTCCGCGCCGCAGCCGGCCGCCATCAGCGCCGCCGCGGCGGCGGCGCCCGTCACGACCCGGCGACGGTGGCTCATCGCGCCGGCGCGCCGTCCTGCGAGGCGTCCAGCAGCGGCTTGAGCTGGGCGCGCGCCGCGGTCAGCTCGAGCCGGCGCAGCAGCTCGTCGGCCAGCGCGAGGTAGTCGGCGCCCAGGTCCGGGCGGTGGTCGATGATCGACACCGCGCGCTCGGCCGACTCGGCGTAGGCGATCGACTGGCGCACGACGGTGTCGAGCAGCTTGTCGCCGACGTGCGCCTTCAGCGACGCCTGCGCCTCGCGCGAGTGAACCGTCCGCATGTCGGCGATCGTGAAGACGACGCCGAGCCACTGGAGGTCCGGGTTGAGGCCGTCGCGCGCCAGCTCGATGACCTCGAGCGCCTGCTCGACGCCCTGCAGCGCGAAGTACTGCGCCTCGGCGCTCAGCAGCGCCTGGTCGGCGGCCACGAGCGCGTTGACCGTCAACAGCCCCAGGTTGGGCGGGCAGTCCAGGAAGATGACGTCGAAGTCGCCGTCGATCGGCTTGAGCGCGCGGCGCAGCGTCAGCTCGCGGCCCATCTTGCCGGCCAGCGCGACCTCCGCCTCGGCCAGCTGGAGGTTGGACGGGATGACGCTGACGCCGTCGGGCGCGACGTGCAGCGCGGCCTTGGCCTTCGCCGAGCCGGTGAGGACGTCGCGGATCGTGGGATCGGCCGCGGGATCGACGTCGAAGTAGTCGCTGAGGTTGCCCTGCGGATCGAGGTCCACCGCCGCGACACGCAGCCCCGCCCGCCGGAACATGTCGGCGAGGTGGCGGACGGCGGTGGTCTTGCCCGTGCCGCCCTTCTGGCTGAGGACCGCGAGCTTGATGGCCATAGGCCGCGCGGAGTCTAAGACACCCCGCGCGGCTCGCTCGCCGCTCAGCCGCTGATCTCGAGGTCGAGGTCGGCCGGCTGCGCCAGCGCCTCGGCGGTCAGGTGCAGGTACTGCAGGCGGTAGCGCCCGACGACGATCTCGTCGCCGTCGGCCAGCGCACGCCATTCCACGCGCTCGCCGTTGACGAACACGCCGTTGAGCGACCGGTCGTCGAGGACGCGCACGCCGTCGGGCTGGCGCACGATCAGCGCGTGCCGGCGCGACACGGTCGGATCGTCGAAGCGCACGTCGGCGGCCAGCGACCGGCCGACCCGCGTCCACTCCTTGCTCAGCGAGACGACGCGCACGCGGCCGCCGTCCTCGAAGGCGAGGTACTCGCCCGGCTCGGTGACCTCGGCGCGGGCCGTCGCGACGACCGCGGCCCGGCTCTCCTCGCTGGACGCCTCGCCCGAGCGATGGAACCGACCGGCGGCGAACAGCGACGCGCGCACGAAGCTCGCCCCATGGCAGCCCGGGCAGGCCGGAAGCTCATCCGCGGCGGCCAACGTCACCACATAGCCGCACTGCTCGCACCGGAAGGACCCCGTTCCTGCGAGGGTCCCAGACGTCAAGGACTCCATATCGACCACTCCCTCGTTGACCGGTTGGCGACCCGCTCGCGACGACTGTACTGCCAGACCGGCAGCACGAAAACCCCGGGCGTCAATCCTTTGACCGGCCGTTCGCAGCGCGTCATCAGCAGCCATCGGCATATCCGCCTGCACGCGGCGGCAAACCGCTTTGCGGTGCAGGACCGCGCCAGGTCGCGACGAAGTCACCCGACATGGCACGTACGCTCCGCACCCTGCACGAGACGGACCTCGAGGCGGCGCTGCTGCGCAAGTCCGTGGGCTCGCTGACCGCCGGCCGCTCGACCTGCGCCGACTGCGGCCGCACGCCGCTGGTGGGGGAGCGCATGTACCGCTATGGCCGCCACTCCGCGGTCTGCGCCCTGTGCACGCCGCTGCGCCGCGCCGAGCCCGACGCGGTCGAGCTCGTCCGCCACTTCGAGCGCGGACACACGGTCAAGCGCGTCGCGCGCCACGCCGCCTAGCGGCCCGCTCGCGGGTAGAATCTCGGCGCGTGGACCCCTTCACCGTCGAAGTCGTCATCGCGCGCCCCCGTGAGGAGGTCTTCGAGTACCTCGCGGACATCGCGAACCACCCGGAGTTCTGCGACCACTACCTCGTGAAGTGGCACCTGACCCGGGAGGACTCCTACGGAACGGGCGCCGGCGCCCGCTACCGGATCAAGCTCCCGGTCCGCAGCCGCTACGCCTGGGCGGACTCGACGTTCACCGAGGTCGTCGCCCCGCGCACGATCCTCGAGCGCGGCCGCGCCGGCAAGTACAACCGCATCCTCACGCGCGGCGTCTACGAGCTCGAGGACGCGGGCGCCGGGACGACGCGGGTGCGGTTCACGCTGGAGACCAAGCGCAAGCTCCCGACCGACGCGATCCTGGAGGGCGGCCCGGTCGGCCGCCTGTGGATGAAGCGCCAGAGCAAGAAGTCGCTGAACCGCCTTCGCGCGATCTTCGAGGAGGGCCGCGACCGCGGCACGCGCGCCACCGTCGCGGGCGGCCCGCGGAAGCCGACTTCGGCCTTCCGGTTCCAGACCGACGTCAATCGCTAGAGTCCGCCGCCGTCATGAAGCTCCGCCGTCTCGTCGCCCTCGCCACCGTCGCGCTCGCCGCCACGACGTCCCTCGCCGCCTGCGGCTCCGACTCGGAGCCCACCGCCGGCAAGACCGAGGGCGTGTACGTCAACACGGGCGATCTCGCCTACCAGGTCCAGATCTCGCGCCAGCTCAACGAGAAGGACTTCGAAGATCGCGACTACCTCACGGGCCTGCCCGTCGGCGCGCGCCTCGCGCCCAACCAGGAGTGGTTCGCGGTCTTCGTCCGCGTCTTCAACCGGACCAAGGCGCCGCACGAGGCGGCGTCGCAGTTCGTGATCCGCGACACCACCGGCAAGGAGTACCAGCCGGTCGCGCTCAACACCAACATCAACCGCGTCGCCTACCACGCGAACGTCGTCGACGGCGGCGACCAGATCCCGGTCCCGGGCTCGCTGGCCCGCGAGAACCTGACGCAGGGCGGCCTGATCCTCTTCAAGGTCGAGAACTCCTCCTACGCGAGCCGCCCGCTCGAGCTGGACATCACGCCGCCCGACGGCGGCAAGTCCGCCACCGTCGACCTGGACGTCTAGCAGCGCGGTTCTGCGGGCCGTCTCGCGCGCCTGAGGGTCGCCGACCCGCTTCACGTGCTGGTGCACGCTGCCGCTGGGCCGGCGACGTCAGCCACGACGATCCGGGCCGCAGAACCGGGCTGCGGCTAGTCGTTCTTCAGCCCGGTGAGCAGCACCTGGCGGGCCGCGGGTGCGGCGGTGTCGCCGCCGGCGCCCGCGCCGACGAGCAGGACGCCGACCGCGATGCGGGGCGTGCCGTTGCCGGCGGGTGCGTAGGACGAGAACCAGGCGTCGGTGTCGGTCGTGTCGGACTGCTGGTCGGGGCCGCAGCGCTCCGGATCGGTCTCGGCGTCCTCGGGCTTGCAGGCCTGCGTCGACTTCAGCTCGGCCGTGCCGGTCTTGCCCGCGACCTTGACGTCCGGGATCGCCGCGACCTTGCCCGTGCCGTAGCGGACGACGCCGAGCATCAGCTTCTCGACCTGACGCGCGACCTTGCTGCTCGTCGCCTCGTGCGTCGGCGCGGCGCCCTTCCACCGGTCCGGGTCGAGCGTCACGTCGGGCCGCCGGCCGCGCAGGCCGATCGTCGCCGCGACGATCGCCATCTGCAGCGCGGTCGCCTGCACGCGGCCCTGGCCGATCGCGCTCGAGCCGACCGCGAGGTCGTCGCCGATCTCGTTGGCCGGCGGGATCGACGCGGTCGCCGCGCCGGTGATCCCGGTCGGCTGGTTGAAGCCGAAGGCCTCGGCGGTCGCGACGAGCTTCTGCGCGCCGAGCTTGGCGCCGAGCGGCGCGAAGACGCTGTTGCACGACAGCGCGAACGACTCCGCGAGCGTCCCGCCGCACGACTCGCCGTTGGCGTTCTGCAGCTCGACGCCCTCGAGCGTCGCCGCGGTCTGGACCGGGAACGCGTCGCTCGGCTTGGCGACGCCGTTGGCCAGGACGCCGGTCGCGGTGATGATCTTGAACGTGGAGCCGGGCGGCTGCAGGCCGCTGAAGCCGATGCCGGCGGCGGCCAGGATCTCGCCGGTCTTGGGCCGCAGCGCGACGACGCCGCCCAGCCGGCCGGCCAGCGCGGTGACCGCGGCCTCCTGGACCTTGGGCGCGATCGTCGTCCGTACCGGGGCGGCCTTGCGCGGGTCGCGCTCGGCGAGCAGGCGGACGCCGGCGCGCAGCTGGCCGCCGGGCGTGCCGGCCAGGCGCTCATCGAACGTGCGCTCCAGGCCGCTGATGCCGACCTGCGCGTCGCTCGGGTAGCCGAGCTCCTGCGCCTTGTCCTTGTAGGTCTCCGGGATCGGGCCGAGCGCGCCGACGATGGCCTGCGCGGTCGCGCCGAGCGGCGACGAGCGCTCCGCGCCCTGGGCCAGCGGCGTCCCGTCGCGCGCGAGCAGGTCGGCGCGGGCGGGCATCGTCGTCGTGCGGCGCAGGCGCTCGCCGGCGGTCAGGCCGGGGAAGACGAGGCTCGGCTTCCAGTCGATGCGCTCGTCGTCGCCGTCCTTGACGACGTCGAAGCGCAGCCGGCCGGTCACCGGGCCGAACGACCGCGTCTGGACGGTCACCGGCAGCTCCCAGTGGCCGTCGCCGTCGTCGCGCGGCTGGCCCGCGACGACCTTCGTCGCGGTCGCCGTGCCGGCGGCGTCGGTGTAGCGCCCGGCGAACGCCCGGGCGCTGTAGCGGTCCTGGTCGTCGCCCGTGGTCTGCGCGCGCATCGTCGCGTAGTCGCCGGCGTTCCAGGCGCGGGCGAACTTCACGACCGTGTCCTGCTCGCTCGGCGCGCCGCCGCTGATGACGAGGAACGCGCCGCCGGCGACGACCACGACGACCCCGATCGCCACGGCACGGCGCACGTGAGTCCGGGCGCGCGAAGGGCGTGGCGACGGTGGCATCGCCATCAAAGTACCTCGCGACCGGTCGGAGTTGCGGCGCCGGTGAGGGCAATTGCCTGGTGTTGGCACGCAATGTCCTAGTCTGGGCGCGGTTGACGCGCATCGACTGGCTGATCGTCGCCTTCACGGTCGTGATGGCCACCATCGGGTGGCGGCAGGGGTTCGTCGCCGGCGCCTTCGCGCTGGTGGGCTTCGTGGGCGGCGCGTTCCTGGGCTCGCGGATCGGGCCGGCGCTGCTGCCCGACGGCTCGTCGTCCCCGTACGCGCCGCTGGTCTCGCTGATCGCCGCGGTCACCGGCGGGTCGATCTTCGCCGGGCTGTTCGAGTCGGTCGGCTACCTCATCCGGCGTGCGGTTCCGGTGCCGGGGGTCCGCACGCTCGACGGGCTGCTCGGCGCGGTCCTGTCGGCCGCGATCGCGCTCGGCCTGGCCTGGATCGTCGGCGCCGTGCTGCTCCAGACGCCGGGCGTGCGCCAGCTGCGACGCGACATCCAGCGCTCGGAGATCCTGCAGCGCCTGAACACGGTGCTGCCGCCGTCGGGGTCGATCCTCAACGCGCTCGCCCGCTTCGACCCGTTCCCGCACATCGACGGGCCCGAGGCCGAGGTCCCGGCGCCGAGCGCCGCCGTCGCCCGCGACCCGGAGGTGCGCGCGGCGAGCGCGAGCGTCGTCCGGGTCCTCGGCACCGCGTGCGGCCTGGGCATCGAGGGCTCCGGCTGGGTCGGCGCCGACGGCCTGGTCGTCACCAACGCGCACGTCGTGGCCGGCGAGGACGACACGGTCGTGCAGGAGCGCGGGGTCGGCCCCAAGCTCGACGCGACGCCCGTCGCCTTCGACGCCAAGAACGACGTCGCGGTCCTGCGGGTCTCCGGCCTGTCGTCCGACGCGCGGCCGCTGGCGCTCGTCGGCGCGCCGCCGGTCGGCGCGAGCGCGGCGATCCTCGGCTTCCCGGAGAACGGCCCGTTCAGCGTCCGGGCGGCGAGACTGGGTCAGACGCGCGTAGTCGTCTCCGAGGACGCGTACGGCCGCGGACCGGTCACGCGGTCGATGACGACGTTCCGCGGCGTCGTCCGCCCCGGCAACTCCGGCGGTCCGGTCCTCGACAACGCCGGCCGCGTCCTCGCCACGGTCTTCGCGAAGTCCACCCAGGCCCAGCGCCACGGCGGCTACGGCGTCCCCAACGCGATCGTGCGCCACGCGCTCGACGCCGCCGCCACCGCGGGTGGCGAGGTGTCGACGGGCGCGTGCGCCGAGTGACGCGACCGCGGCGATTTCGTCACAACTTGGTGGCAGTCACGGCGACTTCGGGGTTCTGCCGCTACGCTCCGGCGTCACATGGGAAAGACGCTCGTCATCGCCGAGAAGCCGTCCGTCGGGCGAGACCTGGCGCGCATCCTGCCCGGCCCCTTCGAGAAGAAGTCGGGGGCGGGGGAGAAGACGGAGCGCTGGCTCGAAGGCCCGGAGCACATCATCAGCTGGGCCGTCGGCCACCTCGTCCAGCTCGCCGAGCCCGACGAGTACGACGAGAAGTACAAGAAGTGGCGCATGGCCGATCTGCCGATCGTGCCGCCGAAGTTCAAGCTCGTGGTGCGCGACGAGCGGTCCCAGAAGCAGATGTCGGTCGTCAAGACGCTGCTCAAGCGCGACGACGTCGACCTCGTCATCAACGCCTGCGACGCCGGCCGCGAAGGCGAGCTGATCTTCGCTTACCTGTTCGAGAAGGCCGGCGCCAAGAAGCCCGTGCAGCGGCTGTGGCTCAACTCCATGACCAACGACGCGATGCGCGAGGGCTTCGCGCACCTACGCGACGGCGCCGAGCAGTCCAAGCTCGAGGACGCCGCGCGCTCGCGGTCGGAGGCCGACTGGATCGTCGGCATGAACGCCACGCGTGCGGCGACGATCCGCCTGCGCTCGTCGTTCGACGGGGCCGTGTCCCTGGGCCGCGTGCAGACGCCCACGCTCGCGATCCTCACCCGCCGCGAGGAGGAGATCCGGGCCTTCGTGCCGGAGCCCTACTGGCTCGTGGACGCGCAGTTCGGCGCGGAGGGCAACCGCCAGTACGAGGGGCGCTTCCACGCCGGCGCGCAGCCGCGGATCGCGACCGCCGAAGAGGCTGAGGCGGTCGCCGGCGCGGTGCGCGGCGGGCGCGGCGAGATCACCAAGCTCGAGAAGACGACGCGCCGGGAGAAGGCGCCGCTCCTGTACGACCTGACCTCGCTCCAGCGCGAGGCCAACACCCGCTTCGGCTTCAGCGCTCGCCGGACGCTCGCCGCCGCGCAGCGCTGCTACGAGGAGCACAAGGCGCTCACCTATCCGCGTACGTCGTCGCGCTACCTGACCTCGGACATGGTGCCCGAGCTCAAGGAGGTCGCGGGCCACGTCGGGGAGCGGCCGGAGTACAGCAAGGCCGCGCAGTACGTCACGGGCCTGGACCTGCTGCCGCTGGGTCGCGTCGTCGACGACGCCAAGGTCGGCGACCACCACGCGATCATCCCGACCAACACGTCGCACAAGCTGGACAAGATGAGCGACGACGACCGTCGCATCTACGACATGGTCGCCCGGCGCTTCCTTGCGGCGTTCCATCCCGAAGCCGTGTTCGAGAACACGCGCGTCGAGACGACGGTCGCCGAGCACATCTTCCGCACGCGCGGCAAGGTCCTGGTCGTGCCGGGCTGGCGCGGCGTCTACGGCGAGCTGGCCGACGACGGCGCCGCTCGCGACGAGGAGGACGAGGGCCGCGACCAGTCGCTGCCCAAGCTCGAGAAGGGCGAGGGCGTCGACACGCTCGCCGTCGAGGTCCTGGCCAAGGAGACCAAGCCGCCGCGGCGCTACTCCGACGCGTCGCTGCTGGGCGCGATGGAGACCGCGGGCAAGCTCGTCGACGACGACGAGCTGCGCGAGGTCATGAAGGAGTCGGGGATCGGCACGCCGGCGACGCGCGCCGCGATCATCGAGCGCCTGATCGACGTCGGCTACGTCGAACGCGACGGCCGCTCGCTGGTCCCGACCGAGAAGGGGATGAACGTCATCCGCCTGCTCGGGGACCATCCGCTGACCTCGCCGTCGCTGACCGGCGACTGGGAGAAGCGGCTGGCCGAGATCGAGGCCGGCGGCGTCGACCGCAAGAAGTTCATGGCCGACATCGCGAGCTTCGCGGAGTTCACGGTGGGCGACCTGGACGCCAAGCTCAAGGACGTGCGGATCCCGCGCGCGAACCTCGGGCCGTGCCCGATCTGCGGCCGCGACATCGTCGAGAACCGCAAGGGCTACTCCTGCTGGGGCCGCGAGGATCCGGGCTGCGGGTTCGTCATCTGGAAGTCCAAGGCGGGCAAGAACCTCCCGCCGGCCGTCGCCAAGGAGCTGATCGCGCGCGGCAAGACCGAGAAGGCCGTCACGGGCTTCAAGGGCCGCTCCGGCCGCTCCTTCCGCGCGCGCCTCGCCCTCGTGCAGAACGAGGAGGGGCGGATGCGCGTCGAGTTCGACGAGCCGTGGGCGAAGGAGGGCTTCAAGGAGGCCCAGGCCGACGAGATGGAGGCCACCGCCGCGGCGAAGGGCACCGAGACCGCAGCCAGCGGTGCGAGCGCGGCCGCGTAGACGGCGCCTCGCGGTCGCCGCGGCGGCCGCGGCGCTGACGGCGGGCGCCGGTGGGGCCGCCGGGGGCTTCGCGCCCGCGGCGCTGGCCAACGACGCCGGCTCGGTCACCCACGCCGCGGGCGCGGTCAGCGCGACGCTGGAGTGGGCCGCGGCCGACGGCGCCGGCGTCGCCGACCCGCGCCTGTCCGTCGTTCGCGACGGCACCCGTTACGACCTGGCGATCGCCGACATCTGCGGCGAGGGCTGCATCCTCGTGCCCGACGATCCGGGCGCCGCGGCGTCGTCCTCGATCGTCAAGGTCGCCGACCTCGACGGCGACGGCGAGCCCGAGGTGCTCGTCGACACGTACTCCGGCGGCGCGCACTGCTGCCTCACGGCGCGCGTCCTGACCTGGGACGGCACCGGCTACCAGCCCACCGACGTCGCCTACGGCGACGTCGGCTACGCGCTCGAGGACGCCAACGGCGACGGCCGGCCCGAGCTCGTCGGCCAGGACCCGGTCTTCTCCTACGCCTTCACCGCCTTCGCGGACTCGGCCTTCCCGGTGCAGGTGCTCCAGGTCGACCACGGCAAGGTCGTCGACGCCACGGGGAAGTTCCCCAAGCTCGTCCGCGCCGACGCCGGCAAGTTGTTGAAGGCCTTGCGCAAGGCGCGCCGCGGCGACGACATCCGCGGCGTCCTCGCCGCCTACGTCGCCGACCAGTACACCTTGGGCCGCGTCGCGACCGCCCACGCCGAGATCGCCCACCAACTCCGCGCCGGCCGCGTCAGCAAATCCTTCGGCCCGCTGCTGCTCAAGCGCCTGAAGGCCTGGCACTACCGCTAGGACTCGATGTCCACCGCGCCCGGCAGCACCACGCCGCGCGCCGCGAGGGGGTCGCGCAGCCCGAGCAACGCCAAGTCCTTGCCCTTGGCCTCCAGCATGACGTCGACGTCGAGGCCGGCGGCGGTCGCGCAGACGAAGTGCTCGAAGCCGATCGGGTCGACCATGTCGGCGTGCGCGCGGAGCTGGGGCAGGACGAGCCGCCGCTCGACGCGGCGCCCAACCTTCCTCGCCTGCTCCTCCAGCGCGGTCTTCGGCGTCGAGTGGTGCATCTTGGGCGTTACGCCCGCCGGCCAGGTCGCCAGCGCGAGTTGCAGCGCCTCGCGGTCCGGGATCCGGTCGGGGTCGTGGCAGTGGTGGTGCAGGACGTCCCAGACGACCGGCCGGCCGACGCGCTCGCTCAGCGCGAGGACGTCGCGCAGCCCGAACGTGCGGTCGTCGTTCTCGATCACGAGCCGGGCGCGCGCGGCCTCGCTCAGCCGCTCGAAGCCGGCGCAGAAGCGGTCCAGCGCCGCCGCGTGGCCGCCGGCGCCGCCGCCGACGTGCAGGACGACGACCGCCTCGTCGCCCAACCCCATGAAGTCCAGCAGCTCGGCCTGGACCTCGAGCTCCTCCACGGCGAGTGCCTGGACGTGCGCGTCCTCGGAGTTCAGGACGGTGTACTGCCCAGGGTGCGACGAGAGCCGGACGTCCAGCTCGCGCGCGAGCGCGCCGACCTCCGCCAGCCGCTCCGCGAACCGCGCCGGCTGGTCGCGGAACCGCGGCAGGTCCGGGTGCGACGCGTAGGGCGCCAGGCCGGTCGGCATCCGGTACATGTCGATCGCGTTCTCGGCCGCGTAGCGGAGGATCGCCGCCAGCCGGTCGAGCGAGACGCCGAGCGACGGCTCCGACTGCCACCGCCGTGTGTCGTGCGACGGCAACCCGCCGCCGCCCAGGACCTTGACCGCGAACCCGAGGCGCATGCCTCGTCGCGCTACCCGCGGCGTGGCGGACGCACGCCAGGCCCGGCGCGTCGGCGCCTGCGACCCAGGCCGCGAGCCGGCCTCTCGGCCGGCTCGCGTGCACGCTGGGGATGTGAGCGTGCTGCCGGCGGTCCGGCCGATGGACGGCTCGCCTCACCGGCTACCGCGCCGGGGACATCGGCAAACCGCGGGCGAGCGGCCACGCGCCCGCCCGGCCGTCAGGACCGCGGCCGCCGCGAGCCGTCGCAACGTCGGGTCGCGCTCCTACCCTGTCGGGCCCGCGCCCATCGAGCGCGCGGCCCCCGTCATGCCCCTGCACCTCGTCACCGGCCCCGCCAACGCGGCGAAGGCGCGCGTCCTCCTGGACGCCGCCCGCGCGCGCTCGGCCGCGTCGCCGCTGCTCGTCGTGCCGACCACCGCCGACGTCGAGATCTACCGGCGCGAGCTGGCCGCCGACGGCGCCGTCCTGGGCGTCCGGGTCGAGCGCTTCGACGGCCTGCTGCGCGACCTGGGCCGCCGCGCCGGCGTTCCGGGCCGGACGCTGACCGAGCTGCAGCGCGAGCGCGTCGCCGCGGCGGCGATCGCCGCCACGCCGCTGGAGCGCCTAGGGGCCGCGGCGGCGACGCCCGGCTTCGCGTCGGCGCTCGTCGCCTTCGCCGAGGAGCTCGGCGAGGCGCGCGTCGAGCCGCCGCGCTTCGTCGTCGCGCTGCGCGCCTGGGCCGCCGGCGACGCCGCGCGCGCGCCGTTCGCCGAGGAGCTCGGCGCGCTGATCCTCGCCTACCGCCGCGAGCAGGACCGCACCGGCCGCCGCGACCGTCCAGGCCACGTCACCGCCGCGCTGGACGCCCTGCGCGCGGACCCCGCGCGGTGGGGCGGGACGCCGGTCTTCCTGTACGGCTTCGACGACCTCTCGCCGCTGCAGCGCGACGTCGTCGACACGCTCGCCAACGCCGTCGGGGCCGAGGTGCTGCTGTCGCTGACCTTCGAGCCCGGCCGGACCGCGTTCGCTGCACGCGCCACGCTGCATCAGGACCTCCTGGCGCTCGGCGCGAGCGAAGAGCGGCTCGACGCCGTCGCCGACTACTACGCGCCGACCGCGCGCGCCGCGCTGCACCACGTCGAGCGCTCGCTCTACGAGCCTGACACGACGCGCGTCGACCCGACCGGCGCGCTCGTCGCGCTCGAGGGCGGGGGCGAGCGCGCCGAGGTCGAGCTCGTCGCCGCCGAGGTCGCGCGCCTGATCCGCGAGGAGGGCTACGCCGCCGACGAGATCGCGGTCGTCCACCGCGGGCTCGACGCGGTCGCGCCGCTGATCGACCTCGTCTTCCGCACCTACGACATCCCGTCCGCGGTCCGGCGGACGATCAAGGTCGGGCACACCGCGCTCGGGCGCGGCCTGGTCGCGATGGTCCGTTGCGCGCTGCTCGACGCCTCGGCCGACGAGCTGCTGGCCTGGCTGCGCACGCCCGGCGTCCTGCGCGAGCCGGCGTTCGCCGACCGGCTGGAGGCGCGCGCCCGGCGCGAGGGCGCCCGCACCGCACGCGAGGCGCGCCGGCTCTGGGAGCAGGAGCGCTGGTCGCTAGAGACCCTCGACCACCTCGCCGAGGCCTACAAGAACCACGGCGTCCGCGGGCTGGCCGATCGCGTCGCGAGCGAGGTCGCGCTCCTGCTCGCCGCGCCCTACCGCCGCGCGGCGCACGTCTTCGACGCCGAGGGCGAGCTGGACGCGCGCGTCGCCGCCCAGGTTCGCCGGGCGCTGCGCGAGCTGGCCCAACTGCCTGCCGAGCTCCAACCCGATCCGGCCGCGCTGGTCAACACCATCAACAACCTCGAGGTCTACGTCGGGTCGCAGGCCGGCGCCGGCCGCGTCATCGTCACCCGGCCGCAGTCGCTGCGCGCGCGGCGCGTCCGGGCGCTCTTCGTCCTCGGCTGCAACGAGGGGATCTTCCCGGCGCCCGCCCGGGCCGAGCCGTTCCTGGGCGACGACGACCGCCGCGCGATCAACGCCGCGTCCGGCCTGCGGCTGCGCCTGCACGAGGACGCGCTGAACGTCGAGCGGCTGTTCTTCTACGCCGCGGTGTCGCGGCCGACCGATCTGTTGGCCTTGAGCTGGCACGCGGCCGACGACGAGGGCGCGCCGGCGGTGCGGTCGCTGCTGGTCGACGACGTCGCCGACCTCGTAACCGAAGGCTGGGCCGCGCGCCCGCGCCGGCGCGAGCTCGGCGCCGCCGGCTGGCCGGCGGACCAGGCGCCGACCGAGCGCGAGGCCGCGCGCTTCTCCGCCGCCGCCGCGCCGCCCGCGACGCCGCCGGTCATCGGCCACCTCCGCGCGCCCGCCGCGCTCGGGCCGCTGCGCGAGCGCCACACGTGGTCGGCGTCGCAGCTGGAGGTCTGGGCGTCCTGCCCGGTCAAGTGGTTCGTCGAGCGTCACCTGCGCCCGGCGGTGCTCGTCCCGGACCCGGAGCCGATGATCCGCGGCGAGCTGGCGCACCGCGTGCTGGAGATCGCGCTGTCGTCGCTGGCCGCCGAGGGCGGCCTGGCGCCGGAGCGGCTGCCCGAGGCACGCGCGCTGGTCGCCGGCGCGCTGGCCGAGCACGCCGAGGACTACAAGATCTCCCCGAACCCGGAGCGGCTGCGCAGCGCGCTGCGGCGCCTCGAGGTCGACCTCGTGCGCTACCTCGAGTTCGCCGCCCACGCCGGCAGCACGTTCGCGCCGTCCCGGTTCGAGGTCCAGTTCGGCAACGCCGAGGACCCGCACCCGCCGCTGGAGCTCGACGGCGGCGCGCTGCGCCTCGCGGGCCGGATCGACCGCGTCGATCTCGATGCCTCCGGTCACGAGGCCATCGTGTACGACTACAAGGGCAAGACCGCGACCGAGCAGGCCAAGTGGCTCGAGAAGGGCAAGCTCCAGATCGGGTTGTACATGTTGGCCCTGCGCCACGTGTTGGGGCTGGAGCCGGTCGGCGGCTTCTACCAGCCGCTGGGCGGGGCGGAGTCGCGGCCGCGCGGCGCGATCCTGCGCGACGCCGATCCCGGGCTCGCCGCGTTCGGCAACGACCGCCTGGACGAGGAGCACCTCGACGCGCTGCTGCGCGCGTGCGCCGAGGCGGCGCGGACCGCGGTCGAGCAGATCCGCGCGGGCGCGCTGGACCCGGCGCCGGACGCGTGCGCCTACACCGGCGGCTGCGCGCACCCGACGATCTGCCGGTGCGTGACGTCGTGACCGCCGCGTCGCTGTACGACGACGCCGGCGCGATGATCGGCCGGGCCGGGCTGCCCTTCACGCCCGAGCAGGCCGGCGCGATCGCGCGCCGCGAGGGCTCGCTGCTGCTGTCGGCCAACGCCGGGTCGGGCAAGACCTCCGTGTTGAGTGAGCGCTTCGTCCGCTCGGTGCTGGAGGACGGCGTCGAGCCGGGGCGGATCCTGGCGATCACGTTCACCGACAAGGCGGCGGGGGAGCTGCGGACGCGCGTGCGCGCGCGGTTCGTCGAGCTCGGGCGGCGCGACCGCGCGCGCGACCTCGACGCCGCCTGGATCTCCACCTTCCACGGGCTGTGCGCGCGCATCCTCCGGGCGCACGCGGTCCGGGCCGGGCTGGACCCGGCGTTCGCGGTGATGGAGGACGCCGACGCGCGCGACGTGCGCGCCACCGCGTTCGAGCAGGCGCTCGCGACGTTCCTCGCCGACGGCCGTTCCGACGCCCTGGACCTGGTCGCCGCCTACGGCGTCGACGCGCTCCAGGCGCTGATCGGCATCGTCCACGACCAGCTGCGCAGCTCGGGGATGACGCGGCCGTCGCTGCCGGCCGTCGGCGCGAGCCTGCCGGACCCGGCGCCGCTGGCCCGCGCGCTGGCGGGCGCCGAGGGCGAGCTGGAGCCGGCGGAGCAGAAGCGCAGCATCGTCGCGGCGCGCGGCGCCCTGGCCCGCTGCCGGCGGCTGCTCGCCGCGCTGGACGGCACCGGTCCGGACGCGGCGCCCGCGCTCGCCGACCTCGACGCCGCCGCGTTCAAGCCAGGCAACACCAAGGCCTTGAAGGGCGACGGCTGCGCGGCGTACCTGGCGGCGCTCGACGCGTTCGCCACCGCATGGCGCGACACGCTCGCCGCTCGCGCGGTGGCGCTGCTGGACGAGCTGCTGGGCCGCTACGCCGACACCTACGCCGCGGCCAAGCGCGCCCGTGCGGCGCTGGACTTCGACGACCTCGAGCTGCTCACCCGCGACCTGCTGCGGGCCGCGCCCGCGATCCGCGCGTCCTACGCCGAGCGCTTCAGCCGGGTGATGGTCGACGAGTTCCAGGACACCAACGCCACGCAGCTGGACTTGTTGGGGTTGTTGGGCGAGGACCGCTTCGTCGTCGGCGACGAGCTGCAGTCGATCTACGGGTTCCGCCACGCCGACGTCGGGATCTTCCGCGCGCAGCGCGCCGCGCTCCGGCAGGTGGGCGCCGCCGCCGAGCTGGCCGCGAACTTCCGCAGCCGACCCGACATCCTCGCGGTGCTCGACGACGCGATGGGGGAGCTGCACGGCGCCGCGCACGTCCCGTTCGTCGCGGGCCGGTCGCCGGACGGCCAGCCCGACGGCCCGGTCGTCGAGCTGCTGCTGACCGACGGCGACGCGGTGGAGGCGTGGCCGGCGGAGCTGCTCGCGTCGCTGCCGGCCGCGAGCGCCAAGCGCCGGGCCGAGGCGCGCGTGGTCGCCCAGCGCGTGGCGGAGCTGGTGCGCGTCGAGGGCGTCCCGGCGTCCGACGTCGTGGTGCTGCTGCGCGCGGCGACCGACATGGCGGTCTTCGAGCGCGCGATCGAGGAGCAGGAGCTGTCGACGCTCGCCGCCGGCGGCCGCGGCTACTGGGGCCGCCAGCAGGTGCTCGACCTGTGCGCGTACCTCGGCGCGCTGGCCAACCCGCGCGACGAGCTGGCGTTGTTCGGGTTGTTGGCCTCGCCGCTGGTGGGCGTGAGCGCCGACGGCCTCGCGATCCTGGCGCGCCGCGCGAGGCAGGGCGGGCGCTGGGAGGCGCTGACCGCCGAGGGCGTCGCGCTGCACGACCTGCTCCCCGACGCCGACCGCAGCGCGGTGGCGAACTTCTGCCCGTGGTTCGTCGGCGAGCGCGAGCACGCCCCGCGGCGCGGGCTCGACGAGCTGCTGCAGCGCGTGGTCGACCGCACCGGCTACGACCTGCATGTCCTCGGCCTACCCGGCGGTCGGCGCCGCTGGGCGAACGTGTTGAAGCTGCAGCGGCTGGCCGCGGGCTTCGAGGCGCGACGCGGGCGCGACGTCCGCGGGCTCATCGACCTGGCGACCGCCGAGCTGGAGGCCGAGGCGCGCGAGACCGACGCGCCCGTCGAGCTGGGCGACGCGACCGCGATCCGCCTGATGACGATGCACGCCGCCAAGGGCCTGGAGTTCCCGGTGGTCGTCGTCGCCGACCTCGGCCGGCCGGGCAACAACAGCAGCGACGACCTGCTGGTCCGCGGCGACCGCGTCGGCCTGCGGCTGCGGACGGTCGACGGCGGCTCGGCCAAGGCCCTGGCCTTCGACGAGCTGCGCGAGGCGCAGCAGACCGCCGACATGGAGGAGGAGCGCCGGATCCTCCACGTCGCGATGACCCGTGCCGAGGAGCGGCTGATCCTGTCGGGGACCTTCGAGGCCGACCGGTGGCTCGGGACGCCCGCGCCCGCCGTCGCGCCGCTGCGCTGGCTCGCGCCGCGCTTCGTCTCCGGCCTCGCCGGCCTGGTCGAGCACGCGGTGGAGGCCGCGCCGGTCCTCGCCGACCCACGGCCGGAGGCGGCGCGCCCCCGCATCGCGGTCCGCACCTTCCGCGCGCCGCCGCCCGAGACGCTCCAGACGCCCGCGCCGATCGCCGCCGAGGCCGCCGGGCCGGGCGTGCCCGAGCCGGCCGTCGCCGAGGCCTCCGGCGGCCAGCTGGCCTTCGACCTCTTCGACGCGCCGCCGGCCGCGCCGCGGCGCGTGTTCGCCGCGCCGGCCGCGCCGGAGCAGCCGCCCGCCACACCCGCCACTCCGCCGCGGGCGCTCCCGGCGGCGCCCGCGCGGCCGCTGCCCGCGACGTTGTCCTACAGCTCGCTCGCCGCCTACGACCGCTGCGCCTACCGGTGGTACCTCGAGCGCGTCCTGCGCCTGCCGCGGGAGGATCCCGGTCCCGCGCTTGCCCGCGCCGAGCGGCCGGCCGGGCCGGTGCCCGACGGCCTCGACGCGCTCACCCGCGGGTCGCTCGCCCACGCCCTGCTCGAGGACCTCGACTTCGCCCGGCCCGCGTCGCCGACCGAGGAGGCCGTCCGCGCCGCGGCCGCCCTCATGGAGGCCGAGCTGACGCCCGCCGACGTCGTCGACCTCCAGCACCTCGTCGCGGCCTTCGCGCAGTCCACGCTCGCCACCCGCCTGGCCCAGGCCCAGGACGTCCGGCGCGAGCACGGGTTCGTCGTCGGCCTCGGCGATGAGCGGGCGCCGCTGCTCAACGGCGTCGTCGACGTCATCGCCTTCGAGGACTCCGGCGGCGCGCTGGTCGTCGACTACAAGTCCGACGTCGTCGGGCCCGACACCGACCTGGAGGCCTACGTCGAGGGCGACTACAAGGCCCAGCGGCGCATCTACGCGCTCGCGGCCCTGGGCGCCGGCGCGGCCGACGTCGAGGTCTCCCACCTGTTCCTCCACCGTCCGGCGGAGCCGGCGACCGCGATCTACGACCGCGCCGACATCCCGCGCCTGCGCGAGGAGCTCGACCAGCTCGTCGCGGGCATCGCCGCCGAGGACTTCACGCCGACCGCCCGCCCGCACCGCGGCCTCTGCCTGACCTGTCCCGGCCGCCGCGCCCTCTGCCACCACCCTGAGGAGCTGACGCTCCGCGAGGACCCGACCCCGGTCAGCTAGGCGGCGGCGACAGCGACGGCGGGCCGCCGCGCCCGGCGCTCTCGGCCCGTTCCAGCTCGGCGTTGAGCTCCGCGCCGAACAGGAGCGCGCACGACGACAGCCACAGCCACAGCAGCAGCACGATCACCGCGCCGGCCGCGCCGTATGCCGCGCCGTAGCTCGAGAAGTTCTTGATGTAGATGCCGAACCCGATCGACGCGACGATCCAGATCACGACGCCGGTCACCGCGCCCGGGGTGATCCAGCGCAGGCTCCGCGGCTCGCGGTCCGGCGCGTAGGCGTAGATCAACGCGTAGGCCATCAACATGCCGCCCAGCGCGATCGGCCAGCGGACGATCGACCACACGGTCGAGGCGGTGGACCCCAGGCCGATCGCGCCCAGAAGGTCCTGCGCGAAGGCGCCGCCCAGGAACAGCGCGGCCATCACGACCAGCAGGACCACGACGATCGCGAGCGTGATGCCGAGGTCGTTGAGCTTGCGCCCGACGAACCCGCGGTCCTCGTCGACCGCGTAGACGCGGTTGAGGGCCCGGCCCGCGGCGCCGAACGCGCCCGACGCGCCGTTGAGCGCGATCAGGATCGAGATCGCGAGGGCGACCGACACCGCGCCGCCCGACGCGCTGACGATCTTCTCCATGACCGCCTTGACCGCGTCCTGCGTGGCCTGGTCGGCGCCCTGGCGGGCGAGGTAGTCGACCGCGTTGCTCACCGTCTGCTCGTCGCCGATGAGCGAGAACAACGACGTGGCCAGGACGATCGCCGGGAACAGCGACATCATGGCGTAGTAGGTGAGCGCCGCCGCCACGTCGGTCAGCTCGTGGCGGCGGAACTGCGAGAAGGCGCGCTGGGCGGCGCCGACGAACGACGCCTGGCCCAAGTCGAGCCGCGAAGCGGCGCTAGAGGCGATTGCGGCCACCCGTGCGCATGCCGTAGCCGCCGGTGCCGACGCCCCCGATCAGCACGAGGATCGCGGCGACGATGCCCACGATGGCCGGCAGCCCGAGGGCGAGGCACAGCCAGTAGATGAGCGCGGCCACCAGGACGGCGATGAGGATTCCGATCATGACCTACAGGTTCCCCCGACGACGCGATCGTCATTCACCATGCGCCGAACGCTCAGCGTCGCGCTCAGGTCCCGCCGCCGCCGAGCAGCGCGTGCCCGTCGTTCACCGCCCGTGCGACGTCGACGACGGTCCGGTTGTTGGAGCGTGCGTGCGCGCGGAGCCGGTCGAAGGCCTCGCGGTCGGTCAGCCCGTGGCGCTCCATCACGATCCCCTTGGCGCGCTCGATCACGGCCCGGCGCTCCAGCGCCGTCTCCAGCCGGTCGACCTGCTCGGCCAGCCGCGTGGTCTCGGCGTGGCGGCGCGTCGCGATCTCGATCGCGCTCTGGATCGCCTCGGGGTCGCCGTCGCGCACCGCGGCGTAGATCCCGCGCTCGGCGGCGCGGCGCACGAACTCGGCGTCCTCGACCGACAGCAGCGCGATGACCGGCCCGCTGGCGAACGCCTCGATCTCCTCGACGAGGTCGAGCGCGTGCTCGTCGTCGCGGTGCACGACGACCACGCTCAGCTCGGGCTCCTCGCGCGCGATCGCCTCGGTGACCTGGGCGAGGTCGACGGCCGTGGCGGTCACGTCGTGACCGAGCCGACCGAGGACCGAAGCGGTACGTGCGAGCGCCTCTTGGTCCTCATCGGCGGCAAGGATCCGCAGGCCGTCCGCAGGTGCGTCCACCCGCGTATAATAGGTCGCGGACACAGGGCCGACCGCCCCGCTCTGTGTCCGTCCTTCCGCGCCCCATCGCCCCGGCGCTGCACCAGCCCTTTCCGCTCTTGCAGCACGACGCCGAACGCTCACGCGAGGAACGACTCCTCTTCACCCGCCTCTCGGAAGGTCGGGATCCTGCGCTGCGCGACGCCCTCGTCCAGCGCTACCTCCCGCTGGCCCGGCAGCTCGCCCGGCGCTACCAGCGCCCGGAGGAGCCGCTCGACGACCTCATGCAGGTTGCGTCGCTCGGGTTGGTCAAGGCCGTCGATCGCTTCGACGCCTCGCGCGAAGTGGCGTTCTCCTCGTACGCGGTCCCGACGATCCTCGGCGAGATCAAGCGCCACTTCCGCGACCGCACGTGGTCGGTCAGGGTCCCGCGCGACCTCCAGGAGATGGCGCTGAAGGTCGAGCGCGCGGTCGGCGACCTCACGCGCGAGCTGCACCGCCAGCCGTCGGTGGCCGAGCTGGCCAAGCACCTCGGGATCGGCGAGGAGGCCGCGCTGGAGGCGCTGCAGGCCGCCGGCGCCTACCACGCCACGTCGCTGGACACCCCGCGCGGCACCGAGGCCGACCCGGGCGACACGCTGGCCGACACGCTCGGCGGCGACGAGAACGGCTACGACCGCGCCGAGGACCGCGCGACGATCGACCGGCTCATGCGCTCGATCACGCCGCGCGAGCGCGAGGTGCTGCGGCTGCGCTTCGAGGAGGACCTCACGCAGGCCGAGATCGGCGAGATCATCGGCGTCTCGCAGATGCAGGTCTCGCGGCTCATCCGCCAGGCGGTGTCCCGGCTTCGTCTGACCGCGCGAACCGCTGGGCCGGTGGCCGGCCTGCCGGGCGATCGGGATCGCTGACGCTGGCCGCCTGCAGCTCGCGCACCAAGCGGTCGCGCAGCAGCGCGAAGCCGACCGACGCCGAGATCGCCGCCAGCAGCCGCCGGTTGTCGCCGTCCAGCGGCTCGATCTCGTCGAAGACCATCACCAGCAGGCCGAGCACCTCGCCGGCGACCGCGACCGGCACGCCGACCGCATGCAGGCCGTCGGGGACGCCCAGCGCCCGCGCCGTCGTCTCCTCCAGCCATGCGCCGTCGACGTCGCGCAGGGCACGGCCGACCTGCGGATGCGCTGCGACGGTCAGGGCGGTCGCGCCGAGCGCGCCGCGGCGCGTCCCGTGCAGCGCCAGCCGCCCGCTGACGTAGGAGGCCAGGCCGACGTCGACGGCCTGCGTCTGGCGGATGAGGATGTCCAGCGCGCTGGCGATGACGTCCGGGCCCGGCTCGTGCTGGAACTCGGCGGCCAGGCCGCCGAGCGCGTCGAGCCAGCGGTCGTGGCGCTCCTCGCGGTGGCGCAGCCGCGCCAGCTCGTCCTCGGCGGCCGCGAGCGCGACGCGCGCCTCGTGCTCGCCGCGCGTCTCGACGCCGACGATCGCCACGAGCGGCCGCTGGCCCGGCTCGACCGGCAGCCGGTAGACCATCGACCGCGCCCGCATCGGCCGCGAGCCCGCGCCGACGACGCTGCCGCCCCACGGCGGATGCTCGACTTCGACCGGCCGCAGGTCGCGCACGAAGTGCTTGCGCAGGACCGCGCCGGTCTGGTGCGCGGCGACGCCCGACAGCAGCTCGCCGGGCGCGGGGGAGCCCTCGACGGCGCGCAGCGCCGCGTTGCCCCACGCCAGCCGCAGCGGCTCGGGGCCGGAGATCAGCGCGACCGGCACCGGCGCGCGCTCGACCGCATGGCGGAACGTGTCGGCCGGCGGCGCCTCCAGCGGGACGACGTCGCGCGCCAGCGCGATCGCGGCGCTCAACGGCGTGCCGCGACCGGCCGCCTCGCGGATCGACACGACGCGCGCCGCGTCGGCGAGCGCGTAGCGGCGCGGTCCGGACCCGACGCGCACCGGATCTGGGAACCCGAAGCGGCGCTCCCAGGTGCGCAGGCGGTCGCGTGAGACGCCCGTCAGCTCGGCGAAGCGCGTCGCGCTAATCGTCTGCCCACCTTTGTCCACCTCGCGCACAGTGTCAATTGTTGCCCACCAGACGGATGACCAATCATGTCCACCTTGCGTCCCCATCCCCAAAAGTGAGGATACGGCCATCCCCACTTCTGGGGGTGGCAGGGCAGGGACATCACTGGGAGGGGAACATGTACCCGACGACGGCCACGGCCCGCGGCGGCGACGACGTGCGCGCGCTGCTGCATCGATGGCACTTCGACGGCGACCGCGCGGCCCGTGACGAGGTGGCGGCCCGCATGCTGCCGCTCGCGCGCAGCCTCGCGCGCCGCTACGCCAACAAGGGCGAGCCGCTCGACGACCTCGAGCAGGTCGCGTGCGTCGGTCTGATCAAGGCCATCGACCGCTTCGACCTGAGCCGCGACGTGCGGTTCGCGACCTACGCGGTGCCGACGATCGCGGGCGAGCTCAAGCGGCACTTCCGCGACCGCGGCTGGATGATGCGCGTGCCGCGCGAGGTCCAGGAGCTCAGCGGCAAGATCGGCATCGTGCGCGAGCGGCTGGTCCACGACCTCGCGCGCTCGCCGACCGTGGCCGAGCTGGCGCGGGCGACCGGCACCGACGACGACCGCGTCATGGAGGCGCTGGCGGCGGCGGAGGCCTACCGCACGCTCTCGCTCGACCAGCCGTTCCAGGACGGCACCGGGCCGCTGGAGGCGATCGGCGACGACGACCTCGGCTTCGAGCGCGCCGAGGCGCGCGCGATGCTCGCCGACGGCCTGCACGAGCTGGCCCCGCGCGAGCGCGAGATCGTCCGCCTGCGCTACTTCGAGGGCCTGACGCAGCGGGAGATCGCCGAGCACATCGGCATCTCGCAGATGCACGTCTCGCGTCTCATCCGGCGCACCGTGCAGCAGCTGCGCGACAGGATCGCGATGCCCGCCGCCGCTTAGGACGGCGCGTTTGCGGTGAAGACCTCGGGCGCACGCCATGGCGCCCGGGGACACGACCAAGCACGAGGCCCGTGCCGACGAGGAGGAGGCCGAGCGGCTCGACCGCGAGCTGATCGAGCTGCTCAACGAGCTGCGCGTCGTCATGCCCGGCGTGCAGGTGCTGTTCGGGTTCCTGCTGACGGTCCCGTTCCAGCAGCGCTTCGCCGACGTCGACGACTTCCAGCGGATCGTCTACTTCATCACGCTGCTGCTGACCGCCGCGAGCGCGGCGTTCCTGATGGGCCCGTCGGCCTTCCACCGGCTGACGTTCCGCGAGGGGCAGAAGCCCTACCTGGTGGCCCTGGGGACGCGCCAGACGATCGCCGGGATCGTGCTGCTGGCGTTCGCGATGAACGGCGTCCTGCTGCTGCTGACCGATCTGCTGTTCGGAGCCCTGACCGTCGCGATCGTCGTGTCGGCGATGAGCGCGCTGTTCTTCTGGCTGTGGTTCGGTCTGGCGTGGCGGCGCAAGGCATCGGGCAAGAAGGAGTGGTGACACGGCGTTGTGCTTCACCTTCATCGCCGAGGTCGAGCCGCTGCGCGGCGCGCGAGCGCTGCTGCAGGACCTGCACGTCCGCGGCCGCAAGGTCGTGCTCGCCTCCAGCGCGAAGGCCGACGAGGTCGACCACCACCTCGACCTGCTCGACGCGCGCTCGCTGGCCGACGGGTGGACGACGTCGGCCGACGTCCAGGCGACCAAGCCCGACCCGGATCTCGTCCTCGCCGCGATGGACCAGCTGGGCGACGACGGCAAGAACGGCATCATGATCGGCGACCTGCGAACGCGCCTGGACGACACGCCCCTCGGGTACGGCGAGGGCATGACCGTCTTGGAAGTCCCGCAGCCGACCGAGCCCGCGACGCCGATCGTGCCGGAGCCGTCGCCGGTCCCCGCCGACCCCGAGCCGCCCGTCGAGCCCGGAACGCCCGGCGGCCCGGTCGGGCCCGACGTCCCCGAGCCCGACACGCCGCGCGAGGATCCGATCGAGCCGCCCGCGCCCGCGGAGGGACCCGGCGCGTAGCGCTCGCCGGGTAGATTCGGACGACCATGGGCTTCGACCAGTACCACGAGCCTCCGGAGGAGCTGCCGGAGGAGACCCGCACCTTCGCGCGCCTGTGCGCGTCGCTGACCGAGGAGGCCGAGGCGATCGGCTGGTACGAGCAGCGGCTCGCCCTCGAGAAGGACCCGCAGGCGCACGCCGTGATGAGCGACGCCGTCGGCGAGGAGTACAAGCACTTCGCGATGGACCTGGAGTTCCTCCTGCGCCGCAAGCCGAAGTGGCGGGAGATCGCCCAGGGCGTCCTGTTCCAGGAGGGCGACATCGTCGCGCACGGCGAGGCGGCCGAGGCCGCCGCGGGTGAGGGCGACGACGACGCCGGCTACGACGGGTCGCTCGGCATCGGCTCGCTGAAGGGAGCCTCGCTGTGAGCGGCCATCTGCTGCGCAGCCACGCGCCGATCTCGGAGGCGGGCTGGAAGCGGATCGACGAGGAGGCCAAGGCGCGGCTGACGCCGGGCCTGGCCGCGCGACGGCTGGTGGACTTCGACGGCCCGAAGGGCTGGGAGCACAGCGCGACGCCGCTGGGGCGCGTCGGCGACGAGGAGATCTCGCCGCTGGACCGCGTCGAAGGGCGGGTCCGACGCGTCCTGCCGCTGGTCGAGCTGCGCGCGCGGTTCGTCGTGTCGCGGGCCGAGCTGGCCGCGGGCGATCGTGGGGCCGAGGACGTCGACTTCGACGACCTCGACGCCGCCGCGCAGCGCGTGGTCGTCGCCGAGAACGCGGCGGTCTTCCACGGCTGGAGCGACGCGGGGATCGACGGCGTCGCGCGCGTCTCGCCGCACGACGCGATCCCGTGCGGCGACGAGACCGAGCGCTACCCGTCGTTCGTGGCGCGCGCGGTCGAGCAGCTCCTGCGGGCGGGTGTCGGCGGGCCGTACGCGCTGGCGCTGGGGCGCGAGGAGTACACGCGCGTCATCGAGTCCGCCGAGCGCGGCGGCGTCCTGCTGTTCGACCACCTGCGCCAGATCCTGGGCGGCCCGATCGTGTGGGCCCCGGGCGTGGACGGCGGCGTGGTGCTGTCGCAGCGGGGCGGGGACTTCCTGTACGACAGCGGCCAGGACCTCGCGGTCGGCTACGAGTCCCACGACGCCGAGCGCGTGACCCTCTACCTGGAGGAGTCGTTCTCGTTCCGCGTCGCGTCGCCCGAGGCGGCCGTCGCGATCGTGCGGTAGCCACGAGCCCGCGTGGCGTCCGGACCCGACGGGCGCGCTGCCCGCCGGATCCGGATGGAGCCACGTCCCGCGTCGCTAGCCGGAGGCGCCGCCCGGCTGGACCGTGCCGTTGACGGTGAGCGTGTACGGCGCGTACTGCTGCACCTGCTCGGTCGGCTCGTCGTAGGCGACGATCGCCACGACCTGGTCGAACGGGGTGAGCAGCGCGAGCTGCGCCCGGTTCAGCTTGATCGTGCTCTTGCCGTCGAACTCGGCCTGGGCGACCACCGGCAGCTTGCCGGGACGGATCCCGACCAGCTTGACGTTCCAGTTGTGGACGTCGACCGGCTTGATCTCGGTCGGGGACTTGAACGGGGCCAGCGACGACCCGTCGCTGATCACCGTGCCGCCGACGCTGATGTCGTCGACCTTCAGGCCGCCCTCGTTGACGCCGCCGTCGCTGATGTAGTGGATGGCGATGAGGACGTCCGTGCCGGCGTAGGCCGACAGGTCATAGGACTCGCCCTCGAACCCGGTGGTCGTGCCGTTCAGCCCCGGGCCCAGCGGCGCGTCGACCGTGTGGTTGCCGGGGAGCGCCGTGTAGGTGGCGCCGCCGTCGGTCGACACCTGCACGTAGCCGTAGTCGTAGCCTGCCTCCGCGCCGTACTTGGCGAGGAACGTCAGCGTCGGATCGGCCGCCGGCACCGAGGCGGAGAAGACCGCCGAGGCGTCGGTGTTGTTGTCGTTGCCCGAGAACAGGACGGGGTTGCCCGGCCGGTCGGGGTCGTCGCTGACGACCGTCCACGCGAGCGGGGTCGTCGGCAGCGTCTTGGCGCCGTTGAACGTCAGCGACCGCAGGTCGCGTCCGCGCAGCGCCTTGCCGCCGGCACCCTGGAGCGCCACGTAGTCCGCGCCGTTGGGCGCCGCCCCGGGATCGTCGTTGGCGTCCGGGTTGGCCAGGTTGACCGACGAGCGCAGGCTCTTGGTCGTCACCCGGCTGGCCGACGTGCCGAGCACGATCGCGTGCTTGGCGTCGCCGACGGTCTTGTCCAGCAGGGTCATGGACTGGTAGTCGTGCAGCACCCGGTACAGGCTCGACGCGCCCTCGGCCTTCAGCGCGGCCTCGGTGCTCGCCAGCCCCTGAAGCGCTCCGTCGTTGTGGAGCTTGGAGATGATGTCGACCCCGTAGTGGTCATACAGGTAGAGCAGGAACGAGTACGCGTTGCCGTAGTCGGCGAGCACCGCGTTGGCGTTGCCCTGGTCCTCGCCCCACAGGTTCAGCGAGTTCTCCGGCCCGCCGCAGTCACGCGGGTTGGGGTTGAACGCCGTCTGCACCGTGCCGAAGCCCTCGAAGCAGAAGATGTGGCTGTCGGCCCCCTTGTCGTACACCGTGGCGCTGGCGTCGACGTAGCCCGTCAGCGTCTGGGCGAAGTCCGACAGGCCCTCGTTGAGCCACGTCGTCTCGAACGGGTCGGTGTAGTTCTGCAGCAGGTGCTGCCACTCGTGCGCGAAGGTCCCCTCGTAGAGGTTCGGGCGCGCCGGGCGGCTGGTGCAGAGGTCGTCGGTCGGCTCGTCGGGCGGGTCGGCCGTCGTGCGGTGCAGCCAGTCGAACGCGTCGATCGTCATCACGTTGCGGTCGACCAGCTCGTTGAACTGCGACGAGAAGAAGCCCGCGATGTAGGTGGGCGCCGCGGGGAAGGTGTAGTAGTTGTCGTCGCGGACGTTGTCGACGAGCGTGACCGTCTTGTCGCCGTCGCCGGTGTAGTCGCCGGTGATCTGGGCGTTGGTGCCGTCACGGTCGGGAGGCGTGCTGAACGTGCTCGTCTCCTTGGGGTACATGTTGCCGTCGAACTCGGTGACCAGGTGCTCGACCTGGGCGTCGGTGATCTGGGTGGTCGACGCGACCTGGCTGCGGCAGTCGCCGGCCGGGAACGACAGGTCGTTGGCGACCCACACCTCGATGTGGTCGCCCACGCCGCGCAAGGTGTAGTCCTTGCGATAGAGGATGCCGTTGTAGTCGTCGAGCGCGATCCAGGAGCGGACCGTCCCGACGGCGGGCGTGCCGGCCGCGGCGGGCGCGACCTTCTGGGCGTTGCGCTGGGCGCTGGTGACGCCAAGCTGGCTGGTCGAGTACCGCTGGCCCGGCGGAAGCTCCCGCACGCCGAGCGACGATGCCGATGACGCGGCCTTGGCGGTGACCGCGGCCGATGCCGACGCCAGGGGCAGGACCCCGAGGCATGCGGCGGCGATGCCGGCGGCTACGCCGGCAGCGAGGTTCCCTCTGCTCATTACTCCCCCATCTGGATGGCAGAAGCCCCCTTGGCGGGACCCCTGCGACTTGCGGCAGTCCTACCCGATGTGAGCGACGCCGCGCAAGCCTTGCGGCGTCGCGGCGCCAAGGTCGGACGCCAAAGTTCTGCAAAGGTTGGCGTCATGCCCTCAGCCCTCGTCATCGGCGCCCGCAACCTCGGCTTCTCCGTCATCGAGCGCCTGCTCGCCGACGGGTGGACGGTGACCGGTGGCGCCCGCGCAGCCGAGACGCTGGACCGCGTCCGCGCGGCGTCCGCGCGGCGGGCGCGCAGGCGCTGGAGGTCGACGTGACCGACCCGGCGTCGGTCACGGACGCGCTGCGCGCGGCGGCGGCGCGGGGCAAGGGCCGGCTCGACCTGGTGGTCAACGCGGCGTCGCCCTACGGCGGAGGCCGCTCCGGAGGGCCGTTCGGGGGCGGTCCGCTGGCGGAGGCGCAGGCGTCCGGCTTCGAGGACTGGAGCGCGATGCCGGTGCGTGGCGCGTTCGCGTTCCTCAGCGCGTCGGCGCGGTTCCTGACCGAGCAGGGTGGCTCCGGCGCGACGGTCATCCAGGTGACCGGTGGATCGTCGCGCCGCGCGATGCCCGGCCGCGGCCTGTGGGCCGCCGGCGCGTTCGGCGTCCGCGCGCTCACCCAGGCCGCGGCGCTGGAGCTGCGCCCCCAGGGCATCCACGTCGCGCTGCTGATCGTCGACGCGACGATCGACCGCTCCGGCGGCGACGACGCCGCCACCACCGACCCCGCGAGCCTCGCCGACGCCGTCGCCTACCTCGCCTCTCAGAGCCCGCGCGCGATGACCCACGAGCTCCAGGTCACCCCCGCACTGGACAATTGGGTGCCATGAACGACCTCAACGCATCCATCATCGAGGAGTTCCGGGCCAACGCCGGGGAGCTGGGCGGGGACTTCGAGGGCGCGCCGGTGCTGCTGCTCCACAGCCGCGGAGCGCGTAGCGGCGAGCCCCGCGTGCACCCGGTGATGTACCTCAAGGACGGCGAGCGCTACCTCGTGTTCGCGTCCAAGGCCGGCGCCGACACCAACCCGGCCTGGTACCACAACCTCGTCGCCCACCCGGACACCACCATCGAGGTCGGCGCCGGCGAGGTCGCCGTCCACGCGACCGAGCTGGGGCCGAGCGCGTCGAGTGGTACGCCGAGCAGGCCCGGCGCTTCCCCGGCTTCGCCGACTACGAGCGCAAGACCAGCCGCGTGATCCCGGTCGTCGCGCTCACCCCGGCCGCCGCCTAGGCGAGCCCTTCGGCCTCGTACTCCCGCAGGTAGCCCTCGAACAGCCGCCGGTGCCCCTCTTCGTCGCGGAGGATCGCGATGACCATGTCGTTGGTGACGGGATCCACGCCCTCGGTCGCCTCGATGACCGCGTTGTAGTGCTCGATCGCGCCGGTCTCGGCCTCGATCACGCCCTTGATGACGTGGACGACGTCGGTCTGGGGGCCGGGCGGTCGCAGGTTCAAATCCTGTCTCCCCGATACGTACGAAAGGCCCGCAAATGCGGGCCTTTTTCGTGGGCTGAGGTGGGCGTGGCGCGGAGCTTGCGGACCAATTTGCGGACCAATTTCTGCAAAAGGCGCCGTCGCGCCGGCACCGTTTCAACCGGGGTCGCGTTCGTTCGGCTCGGTTCTCGTACGCTCCCGCGTGTTGCCTGGAACGTCTGAACCGATCGCCGAAGAGACCATCCTGTGGGTCCGCTGGAACGCCGCTGCGCTGCAAGCCCGCCCACGGCTCGAGCAGGCGATCGCTGACTTCGATCCGGGATCGCTACCGGCGGCGCAAGCTGCCGCGCGGTGGCTTCGTGCGGATGGCCTGGGCGGCGAGTCACAGCCGTATCTGGCTGTCGTCGATGACGAGGTTGTCGGGTTCTACGCGCTCACCGTCGGGCAGGTCATCCTGTCGAGCCATCACCGCAAGAAGCTCGACTTGACGTTCTCAACGCAGGGCGCGGTGCTGCTGACGTGGATCGCGAAGTCCGCGCGGCATAAGATCGACGGAGGGCTGCTCGTGACGGATGCGATCGGGGTTGCCCTCGAGATCGCTGCGCAAGCGAGCGCGACCGTCTTCGCGCTCGATCCCTACGACGAGCCGACCGCAGAGATGTGGAAGAGCCGATACGCGATGCGCGAATCGCAGACGGAACTGAAGGCACGAGATGGCGAGCCGGTGCTCAGGCGGCTGTACGTGCCGCTGAGCAAACCGGCTGCCTAGAGCTCGATCCGTCGGCCCGATGCGCGCGAGGCCGACAACGCGGTGCGCGACGCGTCGAGTACCGCCTGGACGGCGGGGTCTTCCCAAGCGGCGATCACATCGTTGAGGTCGACGTGCACCACCGCGTGGTGTGCATCCTGAACGAAGTCGACGAGGTCCTCGAGCGTGCCGTTGCGGACCAGGTCCGCCGCACGCTGCAGGTCTGCGGCGATGTCGTCGCGATGGCGCTCGACATACTCCGCCCATGCGGCAGTGAGGAGCTCGCCTGGCGTCTCCTGGACGAACTCCGAGACACGCGTGACCTCGCGCTGAAGCGCGACGGGGACACGGACGGTGGTGGTGGCAGACATCGTGGTTCTCCTGGCGCGGGGAGGGGCTCTAGCCGGTTATCGGCCTAAGTACCCCACGGCTGTAACGCTGTAACAGGACTCTAGCAGAGAGCTCCCTGTTTTCCAGCGCGTGTCGCCCGTAGGATCGGCGTCGTGGATGCGGCCGACGACGCGACGGCGGAGACGACGGGCGCTGATGGGGCGGCGGGACCGTGGCTGGGTCATCGCCAGCGGCTCGCCGACCTGATCCATGCCATACGCGTCGCTGCTCCGCTGCTACATCACCGGGTGCTAGAGGACGGTGGGGCGGGTGCAGTGGCGCTCGACGATGGCTGCGAACTGGTCGTCGCAGGCATGCCCGGTGCCCTGATCGTGCGGCTCACCGCGCCGTCATGGTGTTCGGACAGCGAGAGCCAGCGGTTGGCGATCGTCGCTGCCGTCGCGGTTGCGCCGCAGCCCGGCTGGACCACGCTGCAGACCAGCCATCGACGCACCGATCTCGTGATCAGCTTCGAGGATCCTGAGGCATCTTGACTGGCTCGTCACTCAGCACCGGCTTCCTGGCGAAGAACGTGAACCGCCTTCGGTGTGCCCTCGACCACCACAACGCCACGTGCTCAGGTCAGCCGGAGGCGTTCGTGTTGCACCCGTACGATCGACGGCTTCTGCCGTTTGACGAGCTCTGGGGCGTCCCGCTGCTTGAAGACGCAACTCGCAAGACCAAAGGCTTCGGTATCCGATGTCCGCTGCACGCGGCCGATACGGACGGCCATCCTCCGCTGAGTGATTCGTGACCTTTGGATGGGCGCCGACTGCGCGAACCGCGGCGGCCGGCCGTGGGCGATGCGACGCCCGTGAACCCGCGCACGTCGGCTGAGTTTTGCCGCTCCGAGACAGGCCCCTTGCTGTCCGATGGAAGACCTCCCCGGGGCGAGTCTCCGAAGCTCAAGACCTTCGGACTCGGAGGAGCGATCTTCCACCACAACTAAAAAGCGCCCCCGCGCCGCTGTAACGGCCGGGGGCATGGCCCAAGGAGCTGTACTCCATGGACACCCCGGACGCTATCCAGTCCGACGATGACGCGGTCGTCATCCCCGACCACCTGCGCGAGCTTCTCTCCGCGACCGCGGACCGGATGCTCGAGGACGGATGCGACAACGCGTTCGCTGCCGACATGCGCGACGAGGTCATCGCTGCGGTTCACCTCATCGACGCGTTCGAGCGCGACAGCTTGACGCGCGGCGACGCGCTCGCCCTCATCCCCGGCGCGATCGACTGGGAAATGCCGGTCAAGATGCCCCACACCCTGGAGGGCGTCGAGCAGTACCTGAGCCAGCTGGATCTCGCACGGGAGCTGATCGAGCTCCGTGACCGTCTCGGTGGCCAGCCGCCGGAACCGACGAACGTCATCTAGGGGAGGCGAGCACGATGAAGGTCACCGGAACGGGCAACCCCGCAGCACTGACGCTGCGTCTGCGCGAGCGTGAGGTCGCTGGACTGAAGGACGAACTGGGCCACTGGGCTGCCGTGGCCGACGACGCCGAAGGAGCGGAGGCGCATGCCGGGCCGTCCGAAACGCTGCTGTTCAGCAGCGGGCGTACGCCTGCCGAGGTGCTGGCGGCCGTGACGGCACTTTTGGACCGTTTGACGAGCACCAAGGCCAACGAGCAGGGTCGTGTCCTGGTCTCGGGGCCGACGTGGCTGCTGGGTCCGGCGATCCGCGGCGCGACGGCCGAGGCCGCGAACAGGCTCGTCGCGGTGCTCGAGCGGTTCAGCGGTCGCGGTGACGCCACGCCAGAGGAACTGCGCGATGCGATCTCGGCAGCTTCGGCCTGGAGCGAGACGCTGATGGGTTCCGAGTACGTCCAGAGCGAGGGTCTCTCGGCCTGATCGCGCCCTGCCGGCGCCCGCGCGTGCGACACAGCGTTCGAGGTGAAGTGACCTCGGCGCTGCGGGATCACGCGAGCGGGCGCCGGCGGGCAGGCAGGAACGCACCGGCCGTCCCAACGCTGAGAACGCGCAACTGCGTTCGAGCTCGAGCATCGGTCCGGGGCGCGACGACCCTGTCGGCGGGCTTTGCGCTGAGCCCGCGCCACCAATTAGGGTGAGGGGTGATGGGCGGGCTCGTCGACAGAGAGAGCGGCAGCCGTGTGCTGATCGTCGACATGCCCTCCAACGTTCATCCTCCTGCGGCGCGCGACGCCGAGATCGAACGCGACTACGCCCAGCACCGTGCCAGCGTGCTGGCGATGGTGCGCGCCGACTTCCCGCGCCTCAAGGATCCCGAGGAGATCTACCAGGAGGCGTGGGCCGAGCTGCTGACGCTGGAAGCGCGGGGCGAGACGGTGGAGCATCGCCGTGCGCTGCTGAAGAAGATCGCGTGGCGCCGGGCGGCGGACGTGACCAAGCGCCGTCGCCCCGACTCCGTCGACCCTTCGAGCGCCGTTTTGGCGGCGGCGTCCGATGGCGAGCTATCGCCCGAGGAGCAGGCGCAGCTTCGGCTCGATGGTGACGCGCTGCGTTTGGTCGTCGAGTCGCTGGACGAGCGGCAGGCCGCGGCACTGAAACTGCGCTTCGATGAGCATCTCTCCGCTCGCGAAGTCCAAGAGCATCTGGGCGTCAGCGAGAAGCGGCTGGAGGCGATCATCACGGCGGCCTACAAGAAGATCGGCGCCCAGTTGGCAGTCGATGACGGCGGCCAGACGCGATGGGCGCGCCGTCAACGCAGCTTGCTGCTGGCCTGCGAGCTGGGGATCGCTTCGTCGCGTCAGCGCCGTCACGCCGCGGCGATGGTCGAGCGTGACCCGGCGTGCCGGGCGATGTTGCACGCGATGCGGACCAACCTTGGCGATGTCGCCGCGGTGCTGCCGATGCCGGTCCTCGTCGAGGAGCACGAGCGGCTTCGCGGTCTCGGTCGGATCACGAACCGTCTCGACGAATTCTGGGCCGGTGGCCGGCATCTCACAGATCGGCTGACCGGTCGCGGCCTGCCCGACAGCGGCCTGGTCGAGCAGGCCGGGGTGGGCGGCGCCACCATCGGTGCCGGGGCGGTCACGGCCAAGGTCGTCGCGCTCTGCCTCGCGGTCGGCGGCACGGGCGCCATCTGCGTCAGCGTCGTCGACCACCTTCGGCAGCACCCGCCCACCCGCACCGCCAGCAAGCCTCGTTCCTCTCGCCCGCGCGTGGTCGAACCGCCGCGCGACCACGTCCAAATTGTGCGCTTGCCGAAGAAGACGGTCACGCAGACGAGGACCGAGGTTAAGGCCCAGCACAAGGCACCGCACAAGCGGGTGCCGGTCAGTTCGACGAAGTACACGGCGCCGCCTTCGCCGGCGCCGAAGGGCAGCACCGAGTTCGGTCCCGGCAATCTCGGCAGCAGTTCGGCGCCTCAGCAGCCGGCGGCCGCACCGAAAGATGGGGGAGGGGAGTTCACGCCGTGAGTCGACTAAGGAGCACCCGTTCCTTTCAGGAGGCCCGTATGAGTCGTCCTTTGCGTCATGTGTTTGGCGTTGCGTTCATCTTCATCGCTCTTGCCGTCGTGCCGCGCGTGGCTCTCGCCGGCGGCTATGACGTCATCTCCTGCAACCAAACGGTGGCGGGCGGCGCGAACCACTCGTGGGGCGCGGCGGCCGACGGCGGGATGACCGCCTACACCGACTGTCCCGCGGGCCAGGGCATCGTTGCGCGCAACGTCTACGACGGCTCGGCGTCGACGTTCTTGCAGGGCGCCTACATGATTGCCGACGCTCCCGAAGGCAACTCGATCGACTCGGTCAGCTTCGAGGTCGGGATGCGCCGTCCGGACTGCAGCTGGGGCGTGGAGCTCGTTGGCGGCAACCGTGACCTGGCTGGCAGCGTCCTCTTCGGCCTGCCCGCGGGCCAGAACTGCGACAGCCAGTTTCAGACCGACGAGAACACGTTCCTCGGTGGCCGCTACAGCTACGGCGTCGGAGCGCCGCGGGTGCGGATCGAAGCGCGGTGCGGTGCGGGGTCCTGCACGCGCAACGGGGTCGCCTCGATCCACCTACGCAACGTCGATGTTCGAGTACGAGACGACACGCCTCCTAGCTTGTCGCGCGGACGCGGCGCGCTCTGGACCAGCGACCAGTGGCTTTCCGGAACGCAGCCGGTCGGATTCGACGCGAACGATGGCGCCGGGGTCCAGCAAACGGCCGCGGAAGTCGATAGCCAGACCCCAATCGCGCAGGCCGCGGGATGCGACTACACCTACATGTCGCCCTGCCCGCAGCAGTCGTTCGACAAGACGATCGCGACGCAGGGATACGCAGACGGGCCACACACGTTGACGCTCACGGCGACTGACGCCGCCGGGAATCCATCGTCGGTCGCGCGGACGATCTACATCGACAACTCGCCGCCCGATCCGCCACAGAACGTGGCTGTGGTCGGCGGCGACGGATGGCGGCCGTCGAATGACTTCACTGTGAGCTGGACGTCGGATCCGACAACTGTCGGTGCCCCGGTCGCCGGCGCGGAGTGGGATCTCTGCCCGGTGCCGGCAACCTCTGGTGCCTGCACGCACGGGTCGGCCACCGGCGCGGACCTGGCCTCGGTGTCGCACATCGCGCTGCCGGCTCCCGGTGCCTACACCTTGAAGCTGTGGCTGCGCGACAGCGCCGGCAACCAAGACCAGCGGCTTTCCGCCCCGCCCGTGACGCTGCGCTACGACGACGCGAGCCCCAGCGCCGCGTTCCTGGCGCCCGACCCCAACGACCCCACCTTGATCGCGGTGCAGACCAGCGACCGAGGTTCCGGCGTGGCCTCGGGCCAGATCGAGATGCGACGCCAGGGCGGCGGCAACTGGCTGGCGCTGCCGACCGCCTTCCAGGACGGCCAGCTCGTCGCGCACATCGACGACGAGCACCTCGGCGACGGCGTCTTCGAGCTGCAGGCCACCGCCACCGACCTGGCCGGCAACCAGCGCACCACGACCACGAGAGTCGACGGCAGCGCTGAGACGGTGACCCTGCCGTTGCGGCTCAAGACCCGGCTGAAGTCCGGCGTCGTAATCCGTCACGGCGACAAGGCTCACCTGGCTCGCTCGGCCTACGCCCGCTACGGCCAGCTCGTTCGCGTCCGCGGCACGCTGAAGAGCCCTGAGGGCAACCCGCTGCAGGACGTCGAGGTCGAGGCGTGGACGCAAATCAAGGACGGCGTGACGCCGCCGCGGCTGATCGCGACCGTCAAGACCAGCCGGACGGGCGCGTTCTCGTTCCTGGTTCGCAAGGGTCCGAGCCGGTCGATCAAGATCCGCTACGGCGGGACCAGCCAGATCCGCGGCGCGACCAAGAGCCTCAACTTGAACGTGCGGTCCGAGACGTCGATGCGGCCCAACCACCGGCGACGGGCCAATGGCGAGTCGGTGCGCTTCCACGGTCGGATCAAGACCGGCCGCATCCCCGAACACGGCAAGCTCGTCGAGGTCCAGGCGTACATCCGCGGCAAGTGGCGGACCTTCGCGACCACCCGCGCGAGCCGCCGCGGACTGTGGGCCTATGACTATCGCTTCGACGGAACGCGCGGCAACCAGACCTATCGCTTCCGTGCGAAGGTTCCGCTCGAGACGGGATATCCGTTTGCGACGGGCCGATCGGGCGTTGTCCGTGTTCGAGTGCGTGGGGTCTAGGGGAGAGACTCCGACGCTGAACGCCTCAGACCTAAGGGAGACATGCTGATGCTGCGCCGCCTCGTCAATCGCCTCACCTACGCCAACGTCGTCGCGACGCTCGCGTTGTTCATCGCCCTGGGCGGCTCGTCCTACGCCGCGATCAAGCTGCCCAAGAACAGCGTCGGCACCACGCAGATCAAGACCGACGCCGTCCACACCGGCGAGATCCGCGACCGGACGATCCGCCTCCAGGACATCAGCACCTCGGCGAGAACCTCGTTGCGAGGTCAGGCCGGGCCAGCTGGACCCCAAGGCCCCTCTGGCGCACCAGCGGTTAAGCATTTCGCCGCTGTCACCGCCGGCGGAGGCTTCGTGCGAGGCGACGCGAAGTCGGGCGGTCGCGACACGGCTGTGGGGACATATGTCGTCGGCTTTTCCGAATCTGTGAGCGGCTGCGCGTACTCAGCGACACTCGGAACGACCGATGCTTCGTCTGCTCCGGCGGGCCGGGTCACCGTCAACGATCATGCGGGGTCTGCAGGCGTTCAGACCTACGATGCCGCCGGGAACCCGGCCGACCTTCCGTTTCATCTGATCGTCGCCTGCTGACGCAGCCCTACACGGCAAGGGCGACGGCGGAAATGCGGCCCCCTCGCCTGGCGTGCTTTCAGCGAACGTCGGCCCAGGGCCCGACGCCGCCGACGCGCTCGACGCGGTAGCGGACGATGTAGCCGGGGCCGGGTGGGGCGGGGAAGGTGGCGTCGGGGCTCATGTAGGTCTTGGTCAGGCGGTCCAGAAGATCCCAGGCATCGTCGCTGGGTTCGACGGTAGCGGTGCAGGTCAGGACGGCGTAGGGGTTGAGGACCTGGTCGTGGTCGCGGTCGGCGGCGAAGGACAGCACGACGCGAGGATCGCGTTCGATGTTCTTCAACTTCCGGTAGCGGCCCATGTGGCCGCTGACGATCGTCTCGCCGTCGAGGCCGATCCAGACCATGGTGACCTGCGGGCTGCCATCGGCGTTGATCGTGGTGAGGTGTGCGAGCGGTCCGGAAACGATTAGCGTCTGGAGCTCGGGGGAGAGCGGGGTCACAGGGTGCCTTTGAGGAGGTCGGGGAGGGCGGCGATGCGCTGGGCGTCGCGGCGGTAGTAGGTCCACGGCCCGATGCGCGTGCTCTCCACCAGCCCGGCGCGTTGCAACACGGACATGAACTGCGAGGCGGTCGACTGCGAGATGCCGGCCTTGGCCTGGATCTGCTTGACGCAGACGCCGACCTCGTCCATCGGGTCGGCCTGCGGGGCGAAGTGCTCGGCGGGGTCGCGCAGCCAGGCCATGATCTGCAGGCGCTTGGGGTTGGACAGGGCCTTGAAGACGTCGACGAGCTCGTCGGTGTCAGAGGCGGCGGCTGGAGCCATGGCCATGAGGATATCGAGACATCGTGATCTTCCGATGCCTGCTACGTTCGATCGGGACATCGGTAATTCACGATATGGCGATCGGAGCAAGATGATGGACAACGTGGCATTGGTGGTCGGGGCCCGTGGGGTGATCGGCGGCAACCTCGTCGCCCACCTGCAAGAGCTGGGTGGCTGGAAGGTGATCGGGCTCTCGCGGCGCGGGGGCGAGGACTCCGAGCGGGTGCGCCATGTGCGTGTCGACCTGCACGACGCCGCGGCCACGCGGACCGTGCTGGCCGGCCTGTCCGATGTCACCCACGTCTTCTACGCCGCCTATCAGGATGCGCCGACCTTCGCCGAGCTGGTGGAGCCCAACCAGCGGATGCTCGTCAACGTGCTGGAGGCGATCGAGCCGGTCGCCGCCGGGTTGCGTCACGTCCAGCTGATGCAGGGCTACAAGGTCTATGGCGCGCATCTGGGGCCGTTCAAGAGCCCGGCGCGGGAGGACGATCTGCCGCACATGCCGCCGGAGTTCAACGTCGAGCAGCAGGCTTTCCTCGAGCGCCTCCAGGAGGGCAAGGGTTGGAGGTGGTCGGCGCTGCGCCCGTCGGTGGTCTGCGGAGTGGCGCTGGGGATCCCGATGAACCTGGCGATGGTCCTCGCGGTCTACGCCACGGTCAGCAAGCATCTGAAGGTCCCGCTGCGCTTCCCCGGCGTGCCGGGCGCGTACCGGTCGCTGATCGAGATGACCGACGCCGGCCTGCTGGCCAAGGCGATGGTCTGGGCGGCCACCGACCCCCGCGCCGCCAACCAGGCCTACAACATCAACAACGGCGACCTCTTCCGCTGGGAGCACCTCTGGCCCATCCTCGCGAAGGACTTCAACATCCCCGTCGCCCCGCCCCTGCCGATGCGCCTGGCTGATGTCATGGGCGACAAGGAGCCGGTCTGGGAGCAGATCGTCGCCGCTCACGACCTTGCGCCGACGCCGTACCGCGACGTGTCCTCCTGGGTCTTCGGCGACGCCGTGTTCTCCTGGGACTACGACCTGATCGCTGACGGCTCCAAGGCGCGGCGTCACGGCTTCCACGAGTACGTCGACACCGAGGCGATGTTCGTCCGGATCTTCGACGAGATGCGCGCCCGCCGCATCATCCCGCCCCGCTGACGCCGAGACGGGGTCAACGGCTGCCGGAGCGGCTGACGAGCGACCGGGTGGACTTCCGCTTGCAGTTCGCCCGGCGGGCCGCGAAAGAGGGGGGAGGGGTGATCTGGCCGCTCGTCGACTAAGGAGCGATGGTTGCCTCGCTCCGACCCAAGTCCATCATCTTCGAGGTCACCGATGAGTCGGTGAGCTCGGAAGCGATCGTCGTTCCGGCTCAGCGCCGCGGCTCGTGGTGGGACACGCGGGTTGCGGCGGTGGCCCTGGCGACAGGAGTTGTTGGTGCTCTTGTTGTGTCAGGCCATGCGGGGCATCGGGTCGCTGTCGTCCAGCCGTCCGCGCCGGAGACGTCGTCGTTGGCGACGGTCAGTCCAGCGCGGACAGCGCCTGCTCACCGGGCGCGGCCTCGGCCGCGGCGGCGGGTGGTGCCGGCGAAGCACCCGAAGCACCATCGGCGGCGCCGGTCGCATGCTGCGGCCCCGGCGGTCGTCTCTGCGCCGTCGCCTTCTCCTCAGGCGGCGGCGCCTCAGCTTCCTGCCCGTCCGGCTCCGACTCCGGTGCGACCCGCGCCGGCGCCGGCTCGTTCGAGCGATGGCATCTCCCGGGAGTTCTTCTAGATGCCGCGCGCTCGGGTCGTCTCGATCTCGGTGCTGCGCTGGCGCGCTCGCGCGCCCCGTGTCGCGCTCATCACGTGCTGCTCGATCCTGAGCCTCGCCGGACTGCGCGCGACGCTGGCCAAGGACGCCGCCGCGCCGACCAAGGCAACGTCGTCGGCATCGTCCGATGACTCGCTCGACGGTTTCGCTGAGGCATTCGCGCGGGCGTTCGTCGCACCCGCGACGGCAGATCCCGCCGACCGCGACCGAGCCATGAAGGCCTACGGGTTGCCGGAGACCGCGTCCGCCGCGGACGCGAGCAGCGCTGGGATCCGTGTTCGCTGGTCGACGGCGGTCGCGTCTCAGCCGCGAGCCGGCGGCGGGCGGATGGTGACCGTCCTGCTCGACGACGGCCGGCGCTCCTGGTACCTGGCGGTTCCGGTCGGCGTCGATCGAGCGGGCCGGCGCTTCGTACCTTCCGCACCTTCGCTCGTCGGACCGCCCGCCGTGCGCGCGAGCACGGTCGTTCCGGCCGAGCTCGAGGTCGACGACGCCCAGCTTCGGGAGGTCGCCGCGCGCGTGATCCGCCACTACCTCGCCGGCGATCGCGTCGACCTGGCCGCCGATCTTGCGCGTGGCGCGGCGGTGACGCTGCCGCCGACCCGCACGCGTCTGGTCGGCGTCGAGGCGACCACCTGGGCTGCGCGGCCGACCCGCGTCGCGGTGGCCATCACCGCCGCTGGGCCTGGCGGCGTGCGGCTGTCTCTTCGCTACGAGCTGCGGGTCGTCCATGTCGGCGGCCGGTGGCTGGTGCGCGGCATCCAAGTCAACCCCCTCAGCTAGGAGCAACAACGATGACATCTCCATCTCGCGTCCCGAGCACCGCACGGCCGCCGCGTCGCCGGGTGCGACGCCTTCCAGCACCCAGTCGCAGCGCTGCGACGCTGCGGCGGATCCGCCGGCTCGCGCTGAGCACCCTCATCGCCCTGATGTGGGCCGCGCTCGGCGCGACGAGCGCGATGGCCGACCCGGGCCAGTTCGGCAAGAACCTCGGCGACCAGGTCAAGTCGCTGTCGACCGGCCTGTTCCTCGCGGTGGCCGGCTTGGTGACGCTGCCGATCCTCGGCCGCCGTGACGTCAACGGCGGCGTCGTGCTCGCCGGACTTGTTGTCGTCCTGGGTGGGTTCATCTTCGCTCAGGACATGGTCAAGAGCGTGATCGTGGATCTCTGGAAGTCGCTGGAGGGGACATGAGCGATAACAAGGTCACGCTGCGCTCCTACCGGCTGGCCTTCGAGCTGGAGCGGCGGCTGCATCGCATCGACCGGTTCCGCATCCCGGTGCCCTACGGCATTCCGCTGGTGGCGCTGGCCTACGCGGCGGCGGTCGCCGTGGCGTTGGTCATCGCGGGCTCGTTGCCATTGGCGGGAGCGCTGCTCGGGGTGCTGCCGTGGCCGGTGCGGCTGATCCTGTTGCCGGGCGTCATCACCCGCGCGCTGTGTCATCGGCGCGCGGATGGGCGCCCGGCCCACGAGGCGATCATCGCCTACATGATGTTCTTGCTCGGGCCTCGGCGACTTGTAGGACTTGAGCGCGCTCCGGTACGCGACGTCGATCTGGGGGTGGTCGCGGTCGCGTCCGATGAGCGCTCGGCCGGCTATCGGGCCGGTGTGGTGCGGGGGCCGGGCACGGTGCTCTTGCGGTGTCCGGCTCGACTCGAGCTCCGAGGTCGAGTGCTACGCCTGGCTGGGACCGACGACACGTTGTTGTCGGAGCCCCAGGAGGTCGCGCTGTCGTCGGGCATGCGTCTGGAGGTCGCGCCGTGCGCGCGCCGTTGAGCTTCGCGTGGCGCAACGTGCTGTTCGGTCGCGACGCCGCTGATGCGTGGGCGCTGTTTCGGGTGCACACCGCGTCTTACGCCGGGTTGTCGACGGCGGCCAAGATCGAGCGTCTGGCCGCGCTGGCCAGCTTCGCGGCGGCGGCCGAGGCCGACTTTCAGATCCTGCGCGTGAGCCGTGCGGCGTCGTCGTTGCAGTACGCCCGGACGGCACGACAGATGCTTGACCCGGTCCATGGTCAGGACGCGCGGCTGGCGGCGCTGATCACCGAGCACGCGACAGCGATCGACCGCTACGGCGCGGCGACCGCCGAGGTCTTTCTCGCCGTGCGGCTCGACGCGCCGTCGGGGTTCTCCGGCTCGTTGGCCGGGGTTCTGGGTGATGTGCGCCGGTTCGTGGGGTTGCGCGACGCGCGTGGCATCTCGCAGCGTCGGCTCGACGAGGTTCTCGATCACGAGGCGGTCGCCTATGGCCGGGCCGGCGACTACCTCGATGTTGAGCGTGCATCGACGGCCGAGTTGCAGTGGCTGCTGCGCCGCACGGCGCTGCGCGGGGTCGGCGAACCGGAGAGCGACGAGCACTGGCGGCCCCAAGCGCTGGTCCTTGACGCCGAGGACGAGGACGGCGGGCGACGGTTCCGCCCGCTGGAAGCGCAGCTGATGGCGCTGCTTGACGAGCCGATCATCGTCGAGCGCGACACGCTGATCGTGGGGGAGGTCCATCAGGCTGTTCTTGTCGCCGGGGCGCTGCCCGAGACGACGACCTTTCCGGGCCGGCAGGCGGAGCTGCTCTTTGCGCCGCTGGAGGCGGTTGGGTTTCCGGTTGACGCGACCTTCTCGGCGCGGTGGATTCCTAACGATGCCGCGTTGTCGCTGGTGCGCCGTCGGATCGTGGACGCCGACCACGCCTTCGCCGAGGAGAGCCACGGCGACCACGGCCCGAGCGCACGCACCGCCGTGCGTCCCGATCTCGTCCGCGAGCTCGAGGACGAGCTGACGGCCACCGACCGGCCACCGCTGCTTCGCGGCCAGGTGAGCTTCGCCGTCGGCGCGTGGTCGGCCGAGGAGCTCGAAGAGCGCGTCCGACGACTGCGCCGTGAGCTGGCGCCGATCGCGCTGCATCGCCCGAAGGACATCCAGTTGCCGCTGTGGCTCGGCCATCTGCCCGCGCAGCTGCCGCGGGTCCGGCGCTACGACGACGTGTTCCTGCCCGAGCAGCTCGGCGCGATGGTGCCCACGGCAACCCACGCCGTCGGGGCGCGCACCGGGCTGCTGATCGGCCACACGCTGTCAGGCTCGCCGCAGCCCGTGCTCTTCGATGCGACCGAGGGGTCGCGCGAGGACGACACCCCGGCCGTGCTCTGCACCGGAACGCCCGGCCGAGGCAAGACCGCCACCGCGCAGCTCTTGGCGGCCGGGGCGTTCATGACCGGCTCGGCGGTGGTCGACATCGACCCCAAGGGCGACCACCGCCTGGCCGAGGCGATCGGTGAGGAGCACGTCGACCACGTCGAGATCACCGCTGGCGATCGCGACCGCGGACGTCTTGATCCGATGCGGATCGCCCCGCTGGACATGCGCGTGGAGTTGGCCTACTCCTTCCTGACCGAGTTGCTGCCCGCGCCGGTCCCGCCGACGTGGCAGACCGAGATCCGCGCCGCCGTCGCCGAGGCCGTCGACCGCGGCGCCCGCAGCAGCGGCCTGATCCTCGACCGCCTCGAACAGGGCGGCGACGACGCGCGGGCGGCAGCACGTGCGCTGGAGATCCATGCCGGCTCGGGCTTGGTCCAGCTCGGGTTCGCTGACCGCGCGACGGCGCCGCCGCCCGTGGTGCAGAAGCCGGTGACGAGCATGCGCATCGTCAACCTCGTCCTCCCTGAGTCGGGCACGCCGCGCGCCGAGCTCACACCTGAGGAGCGCACGGGCCGCGCCCTGCTTCGGCTGCTGGCCGTTCACGCGATGGATCTGCTGGGCAGCGATCGCTCGCGCCACAAGCTGCTGATCCTCGAGGAGGTCTCCCAGTTGGTCGGCGACGTCGTCGGCCTCTCCTTGGTGATGCGCATCGTCAAGTGGTGCCGCAGTCAGAACGGCACCCCGGTGCTAATCGACCAGCTCCTCGACGGCCTGCAAGCGGTCATCGATCTTGTCGGCTGGCACTTCGCCTTCGGCGTCAAGACCGAGCGCGAGGCCAAGCGCGTGATCGCCCATCTCGGCCTCGACGTCGAGGACACGGCGCTGGTCGCTCGGCAGCAGCGCTTCCGCCGCGGGCAGTGCCTGGTGCGTGACTACGAGGGCCGCGTCGGCGCAGTGCAGATCGACCTCGGCACCCTGCTCAAGCAGCTCACGACGACCCCACCCCGGCGAGGAGCCGGCGTCGAAGACGATGACCAGATGGCGTTGTTGTAGCTGCTGGTTGGCAGTCGTTGTCGCGTGCGCGGGGCTCGCGTCGCCCGCCCACGCGGCGACGGGCACCGCGGCAACGAGCTCAGCGCCGGCCTCGACGAGCGTCCCGGCATCGACGGCCGTACCGGCACCGACCGAGACGTCTGACGACGCGTACTCCGACCCGTCGCGCTCCTTGGGCGCGACGTCACCGTCCTGCCGCTATGGACTCTCGGCGGCCGCGCGGCGTAGCTGCCGGGCCAGCGGCTCGGTCGCCGAGCCCCATCCCCTGAGCAGCTATGGGATCGATGTTCGCGTCGGCTTCTCGATCACCGACCCGGGACGTTCGTTCCTCGGCGCGCTGCAGACGCTCGGCGCCGGGTTGTGGATGGCCTTGCTCTACATCGTCAAGGGCGTCCTGTTGTTGTTGGAGTGGGCGTTCTCGCTTGACCTGACCAACGAGGCGATGCCGCAGCTGCGAACGACGCTCGCGCGCCTGCACGACCAAGCCTTCGGCGACTGGTGGCTGCTGCTCGGCATCTCGCTGACCGGCGTGTGGGGAATCCACCGAGGCCTCGTGCAGCGCCGCACGACCGAGACGATCGCCGGGCTCGCCGCGACCGTCGCGTTGATGGTCGGCGGGCTGCTGATCATCAGCCGACCCGACGACACCGTCGGCTGGGCGGCACGGGCGACCAACGACGCAGGCATGGCCGTGCTCGCGGCCGGCACGGGCAGCCGTGCCGACGATCCGCGCGACGCGCTGGCCAACTCGTTGCGCCAGGTCTTCGACACGACCGTGCGCAAGCCATGGTGCGCGCTGGAGTTCGGATCGCTCGACTATTGCGACGCCCGCACAGGCGACCCGTCGCGCGCGACCAACGCGGAGCTCTGGCTGAACTACCCCGCCCAAGGCTGGCAGCGCGGACGGCTGCACAAGCTCATGAAGGGCGACGACGGCGGAGGAGGCCTCCCCGACCCGCTGACCGCGGCCAAGGACGTCCTGGGCATCGGCGGTGACCGCAAGCTGCCCGACGACGTCGAGTCGCTCGTCCACAAGGACTCTGACCGCGCGAGCATCCAAGAAGCCGGCGGCACCTTCCCACGCCTGGCCCTGTTGGTCATCATCTTGGTCGGGCTGACCGGAGCGATCGCGTTGTACGCCTACCTCGGCGTCCGGCTCGTGCTCGCCGCGGGCCTCGGGCTGGTGTTGCTGTTTATCGCGCCCGCGATGCTGATCGCACCGGCGCTCGGCGACGGAGGCCGCGCGACGTTCATCGCCTGGATCAAGCGCCTCCTCGGGGCGGAGGTCGCGAAGTTCGTCTTCGCGATCTTCCTCACCGTCGTGCTCGTGGCCAGCCGCGTGTTCGGCGGGCTCGAGCTCGGGTGGTTCGGCACCTGGCTGTTAGAGGCGGCGTTCTGGTGGGGCATCTTCATCAAGCGCCACGAGATCCTCGACTTCGTCTCCGGCGGCCTCCCTCAGCAACACGGCGACGGCATCGGGCACGTGCTCTCCCACGGCTACTACGCCTGGATGCTCGGACGCGGCGCGCGACAGATGGCCTCACGCGCGACCGCCCCAGCAGGCGCCGGCGCCGAAGCCGTCCGAACCTCACGCCAAGAACATCAAGAAGCCCGATCGGCAGCGACCCGCTCCCTCGCCGCCGAGCGGCTGGACCAGCGCCATCGCGAGGAGATCGTCTCGGGACAGGACCAGGCCCGCGGGGTCGTCGCGCAACGCGAAGTGCTCCAGCGCGAACTCCGGGCGACCGACCGGCGCCTGGCGGGCCACGACGAGGCGACGGCGGTCGCCAACGCGACCAAGTCCAAGCCGCCGGCGCCCAACCCCGAACAGCGCCAGCTCATCGCCCACCGCCAACACCTGCGAGGGATGCTGGCCGACCCTGCCGCGACCGAGGCCGAGCAGACCGTGCGCCACGCCGACCGCAACCGCGCGCTCACCGGCGACTCGGTCACGCGGACCGATCTCGATGTGCACCGCGCACGGCGCGCCGAAGAGCTGCGCGGCGCCGACACGGAGGGAACCGCGGAGGAACGTGACCTGCTCGCCGCGGCCCAGGCCAGACCGGGCGACCGCACGGCAGACGAGCGAGCGCGGCGTTGGCTCGACGATGACGAGCTGCAACAGCGACGCGCGCAGAGCCTCGCCGAGCTGCGCGCCGAGCGCCGACAACGGCGCGCTGGACAAGGACGGCGTCGGCGATGAAAGCCGCCGGTACAGCGGTCGCCGCGCTCCTCGCGACGTTCGCCCTCTGCGCCGCAGCCCTCACCGGCTGGATGCTCATGGCCTCCGGAGCCAGCGGCCAGAGCGGATGCCCGTCTGCCGACCTCGACGACAACGCCGTACCCGCCGAGTTGTCACCGCTGTTCGCCGCCGCCTCCAAGGCATACGGGTTGGACCCCGAAGGACCGGCGATCCTCGCCGGGCTGACGAAGGTCGAGTCGGACTTCGGTCGCAACATGGGACCGTCAAGTGCCGGCGCGATCGGCTGGACGCAGTTCATGCCCGACACGTGGAGGCGCTACGGCGTTGACGCAGACGGCGACGGCAAGGCCGACCCCATGGCCGCCGCGGACGCCATCACCTCGGCCGCCCGGTACCTGAAAGCTCTCGGAGCACCGGCCGACTGGCACCGGGCGCTGCTGGGCTACAACCACGCCGAGTGGTACGTCACCAGGGTTCTCGACCAAGCGCGGGCGCTGTCGACCGGCACCACCGACGTCGCCGCTGTGTGCTCGGCGCCGCTCGACGTCGGCAGCGGCGGTCGCGTCTTCGGCGGTGGACGGATCGTCCCGACTCCCGGCGAGCCCGGCATGACGATCGACGAGCGGCTGCTCTCCGACCTCGCGTTCCTGCGCGCGCGCTTCCACGTCACCGTCACCGCCGGCTACGCCCCGACCGGACACGAGCCCCATGGCGAGCACCCGCTCGGCCTCGCCGTCGACCTCGTCCCCGGACCGGGCGGCACCTGGGACGAGGTCGACGCGCTGGCCCACTGGGCCGAGCCCCAACAGAACCACCCGCGGCCGCCGTTCCGGTGGGTCGGCTACGACGGCGACCCGGGCCACGGGCGCGGCAACCACCTCCACCTCTCATGGATCCATGCCCCGGCCCCGAGCGGGCCGCCGGCCGCGTGGGTCCAAGTCCTCACGGGGTCACGATGAGCAACGACAACAACAAGAAGACCGAGCTCGACGACGCATTGCCTGGCATGGCGTGGATGGCGGGAGGCCTCGTCCTTGCCGCCGGCGTCGCGTGGACGATCCCGGCGCTGGCGGGCCTGCTGAACGCCGGGCACCTCCCGCACGTCGGGCCGGCGCGTGCGCTCATCTCGGCGCTCCGACTGCTCGGCGACGGCCACTGGGGCGACCCGGCCAACGCATACCCATCAGCCGCACGTGCCTCTCTGCCCGGACCGTTGTTGTGGTGGTTGACGACGGCGGTGGTCCTCGGCGCATGGGCCGCGGTCGGGACGTTCGCGCTCCGTCGCGTCGAGCCCCAGCTCGCCCGCGAGCGCCTCGGACGCCGCTCGTTCGACTGGCGTGGATCGCATCCCCGTGCCTGGGGCCGCCATCGCGACCTGCGCCTCGGACGCGCGACCGCGCGCGGCTTCTCGCTCGGCCGCGTCGACGGGCGACCCGTGTACGCCGACGAAGAAGCGCATGTTGTCGTCATTGCTCCGACGCGCGCCGGGAAGACAACGCGCTGCGTCATCCCGTGGCTGCTGGAGCACGACGGACCGGCGATCGTCACCAGCACCAACCGCGACGTCATCGACGCCGCACGCGAGGCACGCGAGCGCGCGGGGCGGACCTGGATCTTCGACCCCTTCGGCACCGAGTCGATGGCCTGGTCACCGCTGGCCGGCTGCGAGACCTGGTCCGGCGCGCTGCGCCAAGCCCAGTGGCTCGCCGACGCCTCGTCAGACGGCGACTCCGAGATCGCCCGCTACTGGCGCGGCGAGGCCGCCAAGCTCCTCGCCCCGCTCCTCCACGCCGCAGCGCTCGGCAGCCATGACATGACCACCGTCCTCGGCTGGGTCGACGCACAGGAGACCCGCGCCGTTCTGACGATCCTCAGCACCGCACGCGCAGATCCGGCTCGAGCGCAGCTCAAGGCGATCTCCGAACTCGACCCACGCAACCGCGGCACCACCTACATGTCGGCCGGGTCGGTCCTCGCCGCCTACCGCTATCCCGAGGTCCAGGAGCTCGCCGGGGATGACTTCTCGCCGAGCCGGTTCGTCGCCTCCGCGGCCGACACGCTCTTCCTCGTCGCCGAAGACCGCCACCAACAACTCGTGGCGCCATTGTTGGTGGCCTTGCTCGCCGCTGTCCTGCACGAGGCCATCGAGACCGGCACCTTCCGCGAAGGCGACCGCCGCCTCAAGCTGCTCCTCGACGAGGCCGCCAACGTCGCACCGCTCTCCGAACTGCCACGCACAATGTCCCAAGTCGCCGGCCACGGCATCCGCGTCGCCACCGTCTGGCAATCCCTCGCCCAGATGCGCGAACGCTACGGCCGCGGCTCCGACACCATCATCGCCAACTCCACCGCCAAGCTCTACCTCGGGCCGATCACCGACGAGGCCACGCGGGATCACGTGTCCTCGCTCCTCGGGGAGCGCCACAACCGCGACGGCCGTCGCGAGCGACCTAACTCCGCCGCTCTACAGCAGCTCCAAGGGGATCGGGCCCTTCTCGTGGCTGGAGCCAGGCTGCCAGCGCTCGCAACGCTTCGTCCGTACTGGCACTAGCGCTCCGAGTCGTGCCCGCGCTCGCCGGTCCAGTGTCGCTTCCACGCGATAGCGAACGGTTCGATCGCTCTACAGAACCGAAGGTCAGAGGTGCGAATCCTCTTGGGCGCGTCACCGAAACCCTGGTAATCGCGAGGTCTTCGCGTTTCAGGGTCAGGTGTGTTCGGGCCGGGAGCCCGAGGCGTCCGGGGTCTGGGCGGGGAATACGTCTCGGCCACCCACCCGAGCGCGCACGCCCGCGGCGGTGAGGACGGCGTAGATGCGGTCGATTCGGTTGGCGTCATCCGAGGACGTGTCCCACGCCTCCGGCTCCTCAACGCGCACCTGTGACGTGAGGTCCGGCGCGTCGAGCGGGGTCGCCCCGGTCCGGAGGGTCGCCGCCGGGTGGAAGTGGGCGCCTCGAAGGGCGACCTGAGCGAGCGGACGGTCGGCTTCGCGGATCTGGACGGAGACGGACGTGGCCGGGTTCGGCCGCTCAAACGACCACAAGCGATCGGCGACGAGGCGCCACCAGTCACGGCGGCGCCGCAGGATCTCTCCGGCGCTCGAACTCGCGGTGGCGAGAACGACGCCAAGCGCGACGTGGAACGTCTTAAGGTCGGCGCCAACGTAGATGCTCGCGAACGCACCGGCGAGCGGGACGACCGGCGCCGCGACAAAGGGGACCGCGCCTGCGATTACACGCCAGACGCTCTCGTTGCCCTCGTACTCGCGCAGGCTGCGAACGGCAGGCCAGTACAGGTAGTCGGGCGGTCCAAGTTGAGGGGCGGACACTTCGAACACGGCGCGGAAGTGTACGACTGACGTTCTCGTGACTCTCAACCGGACGCACAGCTAATTGGAACGCGCGGGCGCCGCCGGGAGCCGGTCGATTCGACTCCGGCGACGACGCCCAAGTAGCGCCTCTAGGCGTTCTTGCAGATCGCGCAGTGGCGGAGACCGCCGGTGCCGCTGACCTTGTTGTACGTCTCGATGTTGTTGCCCACCGTGCAGGTGTTGTCGTTGTGGTACACCTCGGTACCGGGCAACTTCGAGTGGAAGGGGGCCACCTTGGCCATGACGCCGTCCTTTCTTTGATGGTGTCGTCGCGCCCGTGTGGTCGCGCGATCGGGACTGGGTGTTCAATCTTCCTGGCCTAGTCGGACAGAAACAGGCATGTATTCGACCGATACCGCGCATGTCTATGTACGAACGAACTCAGCAGCAGATTTCCTAGGAAACGTCCTGCCGCGGGGTGCTCGGCGGGGTCCGACGTAGAGCCGAACGTGGAGATGATTCAGGCCGCTGGATCTTCGTCAGCTCGACCCTCGGTCCGCTACTCCGGTCTGCCGTTCAGGGGTACTTCTGTTCAAGCTCGCGCTTGAGACGCACGTATTCGGCCCGGTCGCTCCAGCCGCTCGGCCGTTCGAGTAATAGTAGGGCGGTCTCCAGAGCTTCGGCGGTGCTCTCAAGCTCGGTCCTGTCCGCGTTGTGCGGGCCGCCATCGGCGTTCGGATAGAGGCGTCGGTCCACCCCGTCGCTCACGCTTAGAATCTGCGAGGTGGACTTGGCGGCGTACTGGACGGCGGTCCACGTCTGGGCGGCCAGGCTCTCGCCGAACGACGCTGAGTTGCGGTGCCAGGCTTCGAGGCGCAGTGCGTCTCGGTCCAGGGAAGCCCAGCTGTTCTCTCCAAGAGCGAACTCGATCGCGGAACGGGCGTCCGACATCTCAATGCTGAGTTGCCGCGCGATTCCCTGAAGCTGTCGACGTTCATTCCGTCGGTGCAGCCCGAGGCTCCCTAGTAGGTCTATAAGTCCCACGCGAGCCTTGTACCGACGACGGCGGATGTTGGAACTACTCCGTTCCGGTCTCTCGCAGGGCGAACACGTTGGACCTGGCGACGATGACGTTGCCCACGGCGTCGGCCAGCGCCTCGTCCACGGACGGCACGCGCTTGCCGTAGAGGTCCACGGTCATCGCGATGTTCTCGTGGCCCAGGCGCTCCTTGACTGCTGCGAGGTTTGGGCTCTCGGCGAGGCTGAGCGCCGCCGCCGTGTGACGTGGAACCGAAGCGCGTGGAGCCGAGCCGGCAACGCCGCCGGGAGCGCCGGGGAGGCCGGGATCACGCGCGTCCGGTTGCCGTTGCGGACGGTGCGCTCCGGCCGCGCAGGACGCCCGACGACCGCCGGGCGGAAGACGCGCTTAAAGCAGAGGTGGCGGACGGGGTAACCGCGCGGCGTCGTGAACAGGAGGCGGTCGGGATCGTGCGAGTCGTCGCTCCACCCGAGGTCAGAGGTTCGGATCCTGTTCGGGCGCCCTTGAAACGCCAGGTGGCCCTTCTCGTTCCCGGGGAGGGACATGAGCGTCGCTCGTCCTTGGCTCCGGTGGCAAGTCTGCCGAGGGAGTGCTCACCGCCGCTACGCGTGAGAGACTGCGCGACCCGTGGAGTTCGATGTCGCCCTCACAAAGCAACACCTAGAGAGCCTGGCCCGAACTCAGCCGCTCACGGGCGTCATCGAGTTGATCTGGAACGCACTTGACGCGGATGCGACCGAAATCGGCGTCGAGTTTGGCCGCAACGTTATGGACGGCCTGGAGGAGATTCGAGTCCGCGACAACGGCCACGGAATCCTCGCGCGCGAAGCCGAGTCGTTGTTTGGGGCGCTTGGCTTCTCTTGGAAGCGAGACGCACAGGCATCTCGCGGAGGCCGACCGCTTCATGGGCGCGAAGGTCGTGGGCGCTACCGGGCCGCGGGCATCGGCACTCGCATCATCTGGCGCACGGTCGCCGCCGACCCCGAGGCGTCGGGGCAGCACATGCAGACCTCGATTGAGCTCCAGTTCTCGAACCTGGTTCACGTGATCGTCTCCGAAGCTGCTGAGACGGAGCAACCGACCGGCACGACGGTGGTCATCCCAGATCTTGGGGCCAAGCCTCCGGTTGGACTCGGAGGAACAGGACCAGTCGATCGGCTGACGGCGGTCTTCGCCCTTTCGTTGCAGACGTTCAACGCGCACATCTCGTATGACCGCACCGAAATCGACCCATCGAAGGCGCAGGTACACCGGGCCGACTACCCCCTCGAAGCGGAGGGCGACGATGCTCTTCTCACGGTGGTCGAATGGAATCGACGGATCGACCGCGGGCTCTACCTCTGCGACTCCAAGGGCACGCCGCTCATCGAGCAACCGCCGGGGATCCAGGCTCCCGGCTTCGAGTTCACCGCGTACCTCCAATGGACAGGCTTCGAGGGATCCGATGAGGCGGACCTTCAGATGGCCAACCTCGACAGCGGCGAGCGCAAACGGCTCATCGAGGCCGCAAAAGACCAGCTGCGCGAGCACTTCAAGGTTCGGCTTCAGGAGAAGACTCGCGAGCAGATAACAAGGTGGAAGGCCGAGAAGACCTATCCATTCAAGGGCGAGCCGACGACGCGGACTGAGCGAACGGTGCGCGACGTATTCGACGTCGTGGCCCTTACGGCATCGAGCGCGGTGAACGCCTCGGAAGTCCGCTCGCGGCGTCTATCTCTGCGGCTGCTCCGTGAGGCACTCGAACAGGACCCCGGCTCCCTTCACCGGGTTCTACACGAGGTACTCGACCTGCCGCAAGATCGGCTAGACGAACTGAGCGAGTTGCTCGATCGCACGCCGCTCGCGGCGCTGATCTCACTCTCGAAAGAGGTAGCGGATCGACTGGAGTTCTTGAAGGGCTTGGAAGAGCTTGTGCTCAACCCTGAGATCAAGAAGCACGTCAAAGAGCGGTCACAGCTTCACAAGATCCTTGCTGCTGAGACGTGGGTCTTTGGCGAGGAGTACGCACTGTCGGTCAACGACGAGGGGTTGACGACGGTCCTGCAGCGTCACATCGAACTCCTGGGCCGCGCGAAGCTCGACGAAGACGACGCGCCGGTGAAGGACCTCGAAGGACACGAACGCATCGTGGACCTCATGCTCGCCCGTTCGCTCGGCCAGGCACGCAACCGCCGTGAACATCTCGTGGTGGAGCTGAAGCGCCCTTCGGTTGCCGTTGGCGACGACGAAGCTAGCCAGATCCGCAAGTACGCGACGGCAGTGGCCGGCGATCCGCGCTTCAGCTCTGTCGACGTTCAGTGGGACTTCGTTGTTGTGTCGACGGACGTGAAGGGCTCGCCCGCGATCGAGCGAGAGTCCGACAACCGTCCCTTTGGTCAGATCATGAATGCTAAGGGAATTCGAGTATGGGTTCTCACGTGGGGCGAAGTTCTCGACAACGCTCTCCATCGTCTCAAATTCGCGAAGCAGCATCTCGACTACGAGCCGAGTACCGATCAGGCGCTTGCCTACCTCCGACGCACCCACGACAAGTATCTGCCACCGCAGGCCAGGTCGGACGGCAATGACAGTGTCCAGACCACCGAGCCCGCCGAGAGTGACGGCTCCTAGCGGCGCCGGGCGCGCCCGGACGCTGCCCGCCTCGTCTGGAGCTCACGGCGCGGTAGGCTGCGGGCGGGTCCTTCCCGGCGGCCGAGCAATGTGAGATTCTCGCGCTCGTGAGTTCGGTTACCCCTCTGGCTGCGGCGTTAATTGGTGCCGGGGGCGCCGCCTTCGGCGGAGTCCTGACGACTTCGGGGCAGCTGCTCATCGAGCGAGGGCGCGGGAAGCGAGAAGAGGCAGTAGAGAAGCGCCGCGCGAGCGCCGCCGCGCGCCTAGCGCAGCGTCTCTTGAATGAGGAGCTTGCCGAGTCCTACTCGTTGATCCAGGACGCCGCTCGGGGCGGGCGCTACTGGATCGCGCCGCGGCAGCTCCCGACTGGCACGTGGGCGGAGTATCGGACGGACGTAGCGACCACTATCGAGGACGCGGGGGGCTGGTTCAGGATCACCGCCGCATACGACCAGATCAACAATTTGAACTGGACGGTCGACCACCGACGACGCACGAGCGGCGATACCGCGGGGCACCAACTCGGCTTTCCGGTCGAGCCCGGCGACCAGACGCGCGAGGTCTGGCGATCGGTGCGGGCAGCAATCGAGACGCTGGAAGAGTTGCTAGGCGTCCCGCCACCGGCGTCCCGGGTGTCGGGACCAGCGCGACAGGCAGCGGGAATCGAGCGATCGTTCTGGCCGTACGGCGACGGCGCAGATTTCGACGCCGGCCAGAAGGACGCCGACGACGCCCATGTGCGCGATCAGGATGAGGTGCGCCCCGAGAGGCGCGCGACGCCGATCCCGGACAAGTCTGGTGAGCAGGACCGCTGACCGATCCGACTGGCGCTGGACATAGCCTTCGGGAATGTCCGATGTAACGTTCTACGATTCGAGAGGCGAGGTCGTCGCCTACAAGAGCGGCGGCGCCGACGCCATGTTCCTATGGAACGGCACGCCGGTGGCGATTCTGTCTGACCAGTCCGTCTACACGTTCAGCGGCCGTCACATCGGGTGGTTTATCGATGGTTGGATCCGTGACCACTCCGGCGGGTGCGTCTACTTCACCGAGGGAGCAAGCGGCGGCCCGGCCCGGCCCGCGCGGGCGGCTCGTCCGGCACGAGGAGCGCGGAGCGCACGACCTGCCCGCGGAGCGCGCCAAGCACGCCCGGCACGTCCGGCCCGACAGGTCTCGTGGTCGCCGCTGTCGGTCGGCCCCGCCTTCTTCAATCAATAGGCATCGGCGAAGCCGTGGCGTCGGCGCGGTGGTAGCTCGGGTCCAGGAGGCTCGCCAACTCCGGCTCCGTGCTCGGAAACCGGTGGCCGCAGGTGTCCATCGTCGGGCGAACTCCTCAACGGTCAGCACCCGCTTCTGCGTTGCGCGACAAGAGCAAGCCCGACTCAACCCGGCGGCTGGGGCGCCTCGAGAGCTGACAGTGCGACAGGATCGAGATGGCGAAGTTCCACGTACGCCCAGCCACCGGGCATGTTCGGCTCGGGGTAGCGCGCGACGACCTCGTCGACGAACTTGAAGTCGCAGATGACGCAGAGTCCGGTCGCACGGACGATCTCTCCGGGTATAGCCATGCCTGCATCAGGCGTCTGTCGCACAATCCTCGCCCCCTTAGATGTCCATCTCGAAGCCGTCCATTGTCGCTGGCTCCGGTTCAACCGCCAGGGCTGGCGGATCCTGTCCGACGAGCTGGAGCGCTTGGCGGATCCATTCGTCGCGTGCGCCGAGGCTTGGCGGCCACTGGCCGAGCGCGCGGACGATTCCATCGTCCGGTTGGGCGAGCGCGACTCTGGCCTCGTGCGGTTCTGGTCCCGACGGTGCCGTGCTTGGGTCGCTGTGGACCGGGACTGCGGGAGCGCTGACGATGGCTTCCGCTTGTAGCTGCCAACGCTCGATCGCCTCTTCTTGGCGGGTGATGTCTTGGTCGAGCGCCGCTCGGCGGGCGCGCTGCAGGCGACCGGTCCCTTCGCGCTCTTCACGCATCGAGGCGATGCGGTCTTCGGCTCGCGCGATCTCTTCGTGGGCTTCGCGGACAGCTCGCTCCGCGGCAGTCGGGCCGGCGCGGTCGAGGAGGTCGAGGGCGAGTTCCTTGCGCCTGCTTGGCGAGAGCATTGCCACGACGTCTTCGGCCATGGCGTCTTGGTGAGGCTCGAGGCCGGGGAGTGCGCGCTCGACTGAGCCGGGGGAGATCACGTAGAAGCGGGCTTGGTCGCGGTGGCGGCTGAGGGCGGTGTAACCCCATTCGCGGTACAGCTCGTCTGAGCCCAGCACGAATGACCGGTCGACCGTCGCGCCCTGCGCGGCGTGTGCGGTGAGAGCGTAGGCATGGTCGAGCCAGCCATCGTCAAGGTAGGAGGCGCCGATGTCGCGGGTGGTGTCGTCGGCGAGGAGCAGCGATGCCGTGCCGCGCTCCGTGTCGATCCCTACAACTTCTCCGCGCGTGCCGTTGACGACGCCGGCGCGGCGATCGTTCCGGCGCGCGATCACTCGGTCGCCGACCGCGAACGCGCGTGTCTCGGTGATCAGTTCCTCTTCGCCGAGTCGGCCGTCGCGGTGCATGCGCTCGCGCGCGAGCGCGTTGAGCTCGGCCACGTCTGTCCGGCGGTGGGCGATCATGATCGCGTCGCCTGCGTAGGGGCGGCGGGCGGCCTCCCACCAGTCGTCGACGAGCGTTTCGCGCAGCTGGTCTGATGTCGGTCGGGCGACGAGGCGGCCGTGATCTCGGTAGTCCTCCATCCATGACTGCACCTTGCCTTGTCGGAGCTGGGCGAGCGCGTCGCGATCCCAGACCGCGGCTTGTCGGTGGACTTGGTGTAGCTCGATCGCTCCGAGCTCGCGGCTGAGTCGTCTGAAGGCTCCGCCTGCGTCGATCTCGGGCAGCTGGCGGTCGTCGCCGACGAGGATGAGCTTGGAGCCGGTGGCGGCGGCGTGCTCAGCGAGCTGGTCGATCGCGCGCGAGCCGACCATCCCGGCCTCGTCGATGACGAGCACGGACCCGTTGGCAAGGCCATTGCCTTGCTCGATGTCCAACAGCAGCCGCGCGATTGTCGTGCTATCGATCCCGGCGAGCGTCTCCATCTCGACGGCGGCCCGTGCCGCCAGCGCGGCCCCGAAGACACGAACACCTTCGGCTTCCCACGCATCGCGTGCGACGGTGAGCCCCCGCGTCTTGCCCGTCCCTGCCGCAGCACGGACCACCTGCACGCCATCTCCCGACGTCGTGAGCGAGCGAGCCATCGCCGCCTGCTCGCCAGCGGACCCGGCGTGCCGGGCGAGCACTTCGTCGATGGCAGCACGTTCGATCTGCGCGACGCCGCTCGCGCTCCGGGCGACGGCGTGGGTGATGATCCGGTCTTCGACCGCGAGCATCTCGGGCGTCGAATAGCGGGCGCCGCCGAGGTGCTCGCGCTTGTCGCCGCGCTCGAGCTGGATGGCGTGCGGGGAGGACAGCCAGCGGTCGGCGAGCGCTTCGAGGCGTTCGACGCTGGCGCCCTCGCGGTGGGCTTCGGCCCAGTCGCGGAGCACGTCGCGCCGATCGAACGTTGACGCGCCCTCGGTGACGCCACCGGGCGCGGCCATGCCCTCGGCTGTCGCGGCAAGATCCGGCCCAATCGGTCGGCCCGGAGCCTTGCGAGAGAGGACGAGATCGAGCGTGTCCTGGTCGAGGCCTAGCTCGGAGGCGCGCGCTTGCCATTCCTCTCGGAGGCGGTTGGTCGGAACGTTGTAGTCCTTGGAGCGGCGGGTGTCGAGGGCAGCGACCTCGCGGGCGCGGCGACTACGACCGCCCGTGCGGGCGAGCTGTTCGGCGATCTCCTGGCTTCGCCGGGAGAAGTGCTTGAGGACCTGCTCGTCGATGCCGGACACCTCGGCGACGCCGTTGTGAACGGGGTCCCACTCGACGCCCAGCGTCTCGGTCAGGTTCTTGCGCAACACCGCTTGGTAGAGGAACCCAGCGGTGCGGGCATGGGCATAAAGTGCGCGGCCGTCGAGGGCGGTCGCACGGCCTTCGGCGACGGTGCTGTTGGCGACAACTGCGTGGGTGTGGAGCTGGGGGTCTCCCGCGCGCGAGGTGCGGTGGCGAAAGGCGGCGACGGTCAGCCCTTCGCCGCGGATGCGATGCCTGCCGGCGTCGCCGCGGCGGGTCCAGGTCGCGTGGCGTTCGAGGTAGCCAATCGCCTCGCGTACCGCTTCGTCGTGGGCCTGTCGGGCGACGGGGGAGATGGTGCGATCGCCGATGCCGTAGATGACCGAAACCGACTTCGGCGCGGAGAAGGTCAGGTCGTACGCGAGGACCTTCTTGGGCTTGGCGGTCGGCTCGGTGAGGAGGTTGAGGAAGGCGTCGTCTTCCACGGTCCCGACGAGGTTCTTGTCCTCGGCGCCGCTGCCTGCCCATTGGCCTTGGGCTTCGCCGTGGCCGGTGTAGTAGTCGTCCTTGCCGGTGGCGACGGTGTCGATGTAGTAGTGCGGGTCGCCCTGTCCGCCGCCCACTTTTCCGATGGAGAGCACGTCACGTAGTCGACGGGGCGCCCGTACCACCCTCGGGTGATCGCACGGACGTGCAACTGTGTGCCGGTCCTGGTGGTGGGGGCCACCAGAACCGTGAGGGTGCTGCTCAGTGGTCGTCGTGGACGAGCCGGAGGCTGCGTCGTGCGCGTGTGAGGTGTCGGTTGACGGCGGTGTAGGAGACGTCTCGGAGGCTGGCGATCTCGTGGTACGAGTAGCCGGTCGTGAGGAGCGTCAGGTAGTCGCGCTGTCGGGCTGGGAGATTGGACAGGGCGTGCAGGGCCTCGTGTGCGTCGACCTCTCGGGAGAGGTCCGCGCGTTGGGGTTCGCGGTCGGGTGGGACCTCAGTGAGGCTGCGCTCGCGCTGGTCGCGTTCGCGGTTGCGCCACGCCTGCCGGGTGGCAACGAGCAGCAGCCAGGCGAACACGTTGTCGCGGTCGGGCCGTCGCCAGCAGAGCTCGAGCCACGCGTAGGAGCACGCGTCCTCGATGACTTCGTCGCTGGCGAGGATGTGGTGCCGGACGGCCGCGCGGAGTGCGACCTCGTAGGTGCGAAACAGTTCGGCCTCGTCGCCTTGGAGCATCCGGAGGCGCGGGGGTTGTGGAGCCACGGTTCTCTCCTGTCGATGTGGTGGGCTCGGTCGGTGCCGGCCCGCCCGGCGCGCGCAGTCCGGTGACCCAGGGGAGAGATGAAGCGCCGCCGGCGTCCGTCACCGGGCGAGCACGTCGGGCATGCTCGGCTTCCGTGCCGAGCACCCACACCGACAGGTCGAGTCGTGCTCACATCGGGACCGCGGCGGGGTCACCGCCGAGCTCGCGGATCGCGACGCGCAGGTTCTCCAGCAAGTTCGGTGGCGCGTCCTCGGGTGTGCCGTAGGCGCGCGAGTAGTAGCTCAGGTAGTGGTAGGCCTCGGCCAGGTCGCGCGCCTGGGCAACGTGCGGTTCGTCCTGGCGCTGGGCGGCGAGCGCGCGCAGCAGCTGCGGCCAGGTCGCCGACTCGTCGGTCCTGAAATCGCGGATGCCTTTGCCGTCGGCCATCAGCGAGTTGCGCCCCATCGGACCGTTGCTCCCGATCCCGCGGCCGCGCTTCTCCGGGACAACGAGACGCGGATCGGGCGCCTGGTTGTAGCGCAGCGCGTCCTCGCTCAACTCGAGCATCAGCCGGACCGTCTTGGCGCTGGCCGACCCAAGGGCTCCCGCGTCTCGGTGGCGCGGAACCTCAGGGGCGTTAGCCCCGTAGACCAGCACCTTCGGACTCGGGGCGACGCGCACCGTCACCTCGGCGGTCGCGTCGCCCAGCAGCGAGAGCTGCTCGTCCATCACGCCTCACCTTCCAGACGCTTGAGCTCCCAGTAGACGACCAGGGTCTCGAAGTTCGCCGCGACGCGGTCGCCGAACTCCTGCGCCCGGGCGAGCAGCTCGGGGTAGATGACGATCACGCCTGCCTCGCGGCGCAGCATGTACTCCGCCATCAGATCGGTGAGGATCATGTCCTCGTCGCCGAGCTCCTCGCGCTCGGCGGGGTCGGGGTAGTAGTTGTCGTCGTAGGCGGACATCACGCGACCTCGCCGTTGTCGGGGTACATGTGCAGGAGTGGGACGTCGTCGCAGCGCTGGGCGTGGTCGACGTAGTGGGCGACGAGGCCCGCGAGCTCGGTCTTGGAGGTCAGCTCGCGTTCGACGACGTAGGTCCGGCCTTCGCCGGTCGCTGGTGCGTCGGTGACGCGGACGACGCCGAGGATGCGTTGGCCGCGGAGGACCCGTTCGCCGGTGGCGACGCGGTACCGCGACAACTCGACCAGCGCGCCGACCGAGGCGGCTTGTGGTGGTGCTAGGTGGTGATCGGGCATGGCCGACGCTTTGCGCGCTGGCGTGGGCGGTCGCCGGTCCTTGTCCTCGGTACCTTTCTGCGAAGTCAGCGCGTCAGCGATGCGAAGCCATGGTCTTGTCCGGACGAGGGCTGGCGACCGTCCTGAGCCGGTGTGCTTGGCTGACGGACAGGCTCCGAATCAGCCGCCCAGTACCAACCCCATGCGCTTGCTCATCGCGCTGGGATGAGGTGCTTCTCGATCCGCGCTGCCACCTTGTCGACCATGTCCGCCGCGCGCTCGATCGTTTCCGGTGACGCCTGTGGCCACGAGCTCATCGCCGGCGCCGACGTCTCGGTGTCGAGGCCGATGGTGCGCCAGACCGTGAACGCGATCGAGTCGACCACGAGCGCCTCCTCGGTGTAGCTGAGGTCGAGAGCCGTGCCTTCCCGTTCTTCGATCTCGATCAGCAGCGCCAGGATGGAGACGAGTGCCCGCACCCGGCGATTGGAGGAAACGCGGTTGTTGATGGAGATGGTGCGGGTCTCCCAGACGACGCCGCCGTCCTCGGCCCCATAGCGGCGCTCGAACGCGACCGAGTACCCCACCTCGCTCGCGAGGCGCGTCAGCGGCGCCAGTGCCGGGGCCAGCTCTTCACCGTTGACGGTCGCCGCCTCGACGGCGGTACTCGACCGCTGCACCAGCCACCGGCGCCAACCGCCGGCGCTCCGCCGTGACGGCGCGTGACTGCTCGTGAGCACGGTGTCCTCCTCGCTCGAGGCTCCGCCCGGTGCGGAGCCGATCCCGGCTCCACCGCACGCACGGACGCGTGCCACCGTGGGCTGGGTCGGCGTCCGCACCGGACCACCTCGGTGATCGAAGACCTACGACTTGCTCGCCGCTACGGGCAGGGGTGCTGGGCGATGGCGTCGCGGACGGCCTGGCGGCAGAGCTGTTCGGTGTCGTAGACGTCGACCATCAAGTCGCCCTCGCAGTACTCGATGACCGCGCGCTCCGACGGCGACCACATGAAGATCACGTACGGCCAGTCGCCGGCCTCGGGGACCGACCGGATGACCTGGCCTGCCGTGGGCGTCAGGTACGAGCCGTCCGGGCCGACGGCGCGGGCCATGAACTCGTAGCCCTCGTCGCTGAACGGGTAGCCGGCGAACCCGGCGTGGCGCGTACGGTGCTTCTCTTCGTCGCGTTCGCTGGACCAGGCGGAGGCGCGCTGGCCGAGCGGGACACAGAGCGTGTCGATGAGCTGCTGGGCGGTCACGGGTGGCTCCCTTCGAGAGCGGTCTGGGCTGTGCCCTCAGCTGTGCAACCGCCCTCAGCTCCCCAGCCCAGTGCGGAGAGCGTTCGCGTCGAAGACCGCCGCGACCGGGCGGCTGCTACTGCGTGGGAGGGCCAGCCCCAGACCCGGGCGCCTGAGAGCTAGACGTGGCTGCCCTCTCGATCACCGCACCGACCATCGGCTCACGCAGCGTTGAGCCATTCGAGACCCAGCACCGGCGCGAGCCGGCGCGTGGCATCGCGATCAGCCATTGGCTGCGTCTTGGGGACGGTTCCTCTAACGTCACGTATATGGCCAGCTTTGTTGGCGAGAACGATGACGTGAGCGTGATAGATCGCTTGTACTCCGTCGCGGAGCCGCAGAGCGGCTATCTCACGGCACAGCAGGCGATCGAGGCGGGTGTTGCGCGATCGACGTTGACCTATCACGCCCGTGAGGGCGGGACGCTGCAGCGCGCCGGCCGGGCCGTCTATCGCTTGCGTCGCTTCCCGGGCTCGCCGAATGAGCACGTCGTTCCGGTCTGGCTGGGTCTGTCGCGCGCTGACGCTGTGGTCTCGCATGTGAGCGCGCTGGAGTTGCTCGATCTCGCCGACGTGATCCCCGACGAGGTCCACGTGACGATGCCACGGTCAAAGCGCGGCACGAAGATCCCGGAGGGAGTTCGCGCGCACTTCACCGATCGGCCGATCAGCCGGCGGGACAGACGTCTCGTCTTGGGAGTTCCCGTCACCGGCGTGGAACGCACGATCACCGATGTCGTGCGCGGTGATGGCTGGACCGAGCAGGTCGATCTCGCGGTCCGTCAGTCGTTGGTTCGCGGCACTACGACCTTGCCGAGACTGCGCGAGCAGCTGCCCAAGTCCTGGCAGGCACGACTCCGGGCCGCGGCCGTCAAGGCCAGCTCGTAGGTACGCGACGGCCGGTGCCTTCCGGACCGCGCGGCTCACGGACGAGCCGTGCGATGGCGTTGGGCGGTCGCGCTGCGCAGCGGATCGTGCGCGGACGGCTGCTCGGGCGGCTGTAGCGTCGCCCCAGACGGCCGGCACAGGGAGGAGGCCATTAGCGCTGCGCCGCGCTGAAGTGACGGTGCCGGACTGCCACGGCCACGTTGCGCGGGCGAGGGGTGTTTGAGTGGCTCGTCGACTAAGAGGTATGGCTGTCGTCGAGCAACTCGGTGAGGACGATCCGCTCTTGACGGCGGAGGAGGTGGCGTCGCTCATGCGCGTCACGACCGCTTGGGTGTACGCGGAGAGCCGACGTGACGCGCTGCCTCATGTGCGCCTCGGCCGCTACGTGCGGTTTCGTCGTTCGGCGATCGAGCGGTGGCTCGATGAGGTTCAGCGCGGGCCTCGAACCGGCGGACACTCGGGGGGCGAGATTGGCCGCGCTCGGCCCTAGGTAGGAGATGGGCAAGAAACGGGACTACGGCACCGGCCATCTGTACATCGATCGCGAGCGCGACGCCTACTACGGTCGCTGGCGTACGGCGGCCGGGCGTCACTTGCACCGCAAGGTGGGGCCGGTGCGACACCGCGGGGAGTCCGATGGCCTGACACGTGCGGACGCCGAGAAGAAGTTCCGCAAGATGCAGGAGGACGAGGATCGTAAGCCGCGGCCCGCCGTCTCGGGCCGGCACACGATCGACGATGCGGCCGACTCACTGCGTCAGAAGCAGGTCATCGAGGGTGCGCGCAAGTCCTACAAGGAGAACTGCGAGTCGATGCAGCGCGTCCACATCTCGCCGGCGCTCGGCAAGAAGCCCGTGGACCGCGTCACGACGGCGCAGGTCGAGAAGCTCGCCGAGGACATGCTCGCCAAGGGCTTGGCACCCAAGTCGGTGCGCAACGTGATGACGTTCCTGCACTCGATCTTCGAGCACGCGATCCACAAGAAGTGGGCGACCGAGAACCCGGTCCGGCACGCGACGCGTCCGAAGCGACGCCGTCAGAACGACGCTGACCCTGACCTCAAGTACCTGACCTTGGACGAGCTCGATCGGGTTCTCGAGGCGATCCCGAATGAGGTTGTGCATCCCGCGCCGGCGCCGACGCGACGTGGCCGCCGGGGTCCGGCGCCGCCGGTCCCGCCCGACGTCTGGGGTCCGGTCCTGCGTGTGATCGTGCTGATCGCGGCGATCACCGGGCTGCGGCAGTCCGAGTTGTTGGGTTTGCGGTGGCGGCATGTTGATTGGGTCGCTCAGCGCATCCGCGTTCGCAATGCGTACGTGCGCGGCGAGCACTCGGGGGAGGGCAAGTCGGACGAGTCGACGCGCCGGTCGGTCCCGATCGCCGACGAGGCGGTCGAGGCGCTGAAGGTTTGGAAGGCGCGCAGCGCCTACGGCGCACCGGACGATCTCGTTTTCTGCCATCCCGAATCGGGCAAGGAGCTGGATGGCGCAAAGGTGACGCGCAAGTTCAAGCAGGCCTGTCGTGACGCGGAGGTCCGCGTCATCCGCTTTCACGATCTGCGCCACACCTTCGGCACCCAGATGGCTGCGGCCGGCACGCCGCTGCGGTTCATCCAGGAGATGCTCGGCCACGCCGACGCCAAGACCACCCAGATCTACTCGCACTACCAGCCGTCGGAGCGCGAGGTCGAGATGGTCAACACGGCGTTCACGCGACGGCGGGCGAACGATGACTAGATTTGTCCGACCGACACGGCAATTTGCGGTGTCGGGAGCCTATACTTACGGCATGCCCGCTGCGCTCCCACTCGTCACGCGTCAAGAGATCGTTCGCGACTTCCGTCTCGACGAGACCGCGACGATCGACAACGGCATCCGCGCGCTGAAGGACAAGCACGCCCTGTCGCCAGGGCTAGGCTTCACGACGCGAGGGACGGCCGGTCGGCTGGGCGGCCGCGTCCATCTCTACAGCGCGTTGAACCGTGACGCCGCCCGCGCGGCGCGGCGCAAGGACTACGCGATGGCCGAACGTCTCGCCAAGGCGGCGGCCCGGCTCGACGCATCGCCGGAGGCCAAGCGGATCGCTGCGGCGCTGAGCACGATCGCCGGCGCGGGCGGCATTAGCAGCGCCGCCGAGCTGGCCCGGCTGCTTGCTGCGCCGCAGTTGGCCGCCGAGGTGACCGGGCTGCAGCGCAAGCTCGCCCGCGCCCGACGCGGCCTGGATGCCGAGACCGCGCCCGCGCAGTTCAGCGGGCGGATCGTGGCGTTGAACGACGTCGCGGCAATGCTCGAGTTGCAGGGCTTGCCCGCTCCCGTTTCGGTGCCGGCGGTGACCGTGCGCGTCCTGGGAGTCGGGGCGGTAGGGAGCCCGGTCGTCGCCTGCTGGGAGATCCTCGCGGGCGGGCGCACGATGCTCTCGGTTGAGCCCGCGATCGAGATGCCCGACGTCAACGAGTTCGGCGAGCCGCTCGTCGACATGTACGGCACGCCGTGGGGGAAGGTCCTCAGCGGGGTCGATCCCGAGGTCCTGACGGTCACCGGCACGCCGACCGTGCGCATCCCCGCCGGCGTCCCTGACGTGGAGTGAAGGCCGGCGACCTCCAGATCCGCGGTCTGCGGCCGGGCGACCTAGAGGTGCTCGGTAGCTTCACGTGCAGCACTGGTGAGCCGTGGGAGGACGTCGTCGAGCAGCAGATCCGCGGCCCGTTGCCGCTTCGATACCTCCAGACGCCGCCCTACTTCGACGGGCGCATGCTGCTCGGCATTGGCCCGGCCGGCGACCTGCTCGTCGTCGGCGCCCACCACATCGAGCCGTCGATGGTTCCTGACGTCGGCTACACCGAGGTCATTGCCGTCGCGCGCGACGCGCGCGGGGTTCTCGTCGACCTGCCGGAGGGCGAGCAGCTCAGCCTCGGTCACTTTATGTTGTTGGTGATCTTTCAGCAGATGCGTCGGCTCGGCCGCCATCCGCGCACGTTCGTGCGAGTCGACCGCCGCAACACGCGCAGCCTCGCGCTGCTCGACCGAGTAGCGCTGAGCGAGGAGCGTGACGATGCGTCTGCGGAACTGGTTCAGCGCTGGGGCGAACTGAGCCTGCTCTGATCGGCGTCGGTCGCGGTGTTCGCTATGGCTTTTTGGTTTGCGGCGGCAGGGTCGTTCCGCTGGCGCCGCCCTGGCCGCCTCGGTTCTCTGGCTTGCCGAGGCCTGGACGGGGCGAACCGTCCGAAGCTGAACCGCTACCAGGATTGGTCTTGTCGGTCACTCAGAACACCTGCTTGAGGATCAGAAGAACGGTCCACGACGCTACCTGTCCCGCCAGACACGTCGATGCGCGTCTCAGGAGTGCCATCAGGCGCTCGATGACGAGCTGGTTCTTGTCCCACATGTCCTCCAGGCCGACAGCTACAACGCTCTCGGGGTCCGCGCCGTCGCTGAGGTCGTGGTCTAGGACGAGTCGCGCGCTGGCTACCAGCTGAAGTTCTCCGGCTCGGGCTCCCTGTTTGCCCGTTGGTCTCCATGCCCTTATCGCGAGCACCATTCCCCCAGCCAGCAGAGCTAGCGGGACGATTGCTGCGATCCCGACACCGCGGGGTGGCGCGGGCTCACGAAAAAGGAACCCGCCGAACAAGGTCGCGACTGCCACGCTCGCGACGACAAGTTGATTGGCGCGCGTCCGGGCCTCGCCGAGCACCGCGATTTGCGAGTCGAGACCACGCACCGCGTGGTCGTAGGCGAGGCGGGCCAGGATCGCGATGTCCGGGCGGTCTTTGTCAGCGGTGGCGGAGATGCGCTCCATTGTCGGACGAGAGTCGGACGCTGCGAGAGCTGGCAAGTCTCGCGCCGCCGTCTCCGAACTCGTAAAGACCTGCCCTGGGTCAGGAGTAGCGCGCTCTGTGCTCAGCCATCACGCGTTTCGCGGCCTCGGGGTCTGCCGCGAATATCCGAGCCTGAGACACCAACTCGGCAGTATCCGCATCGGCCGTCTCATCGAGCTCTGGCAGTGCCGTGATGAGACGAATGAGCGCATCCTCGCCGACTAGATCAACGAGCCGATCCCAAAGCAGCGAAACGTGCCGGCCAGCACTGTTCCGGACCTCCCGCCGGACGTCGCGGATGAGCGCGAGCAGGAAGGCACTGTCTGCTTCCGTCGCCTCGCGCACCTTGGCAACGGCTGCGTCGGGGTCCTGCTGCTCTAGGTGGTGCACTAAGAGACCGAGCGCGGGCTCGGCGCCAAGTGCCTGCGGTGTTGCGGCGAGAATCTCCGCGGTGAGGCGGTTCTCCCAGACGGAAGCGTTCGTTGCGTCGACGAGTTCGTGGCCAACGCCTTGCTGGTGACCGACGAGATGGATGAGGCTCAGACGGTCCGACAGATTGAGGGACGGCAGCACCCGCTCAACGGTTGACGTGATCGTCTCCGAATCGCGGTTGCGCAAGAGACGAAGAATCACCCGCGTGACGCGCATCGCCGGGCGGACGCCAAAGAAGCTGTGATCTTCCGGGATGCGCGGAGTCATCTCGTAAAGGACGGGGATCGCTGGCGCCACGTCGTCCGGGTAATCGCCTTCGAACGCCTCCAAGCGCGAGAGGAGATCTGGGAGCTGCTGGTCCGACAGTTCCACGATAAGTCGCTCGAGGTACTCCCTGTCGTCAAGCGCCTCGAGCGCCCGCTGGACGGTGGCCGTAGCCACGCTCGTAGGTTGGATCTGGCGAGCCAGATAGGTACCTAGGACCGCCGGATGAGCCACGCGTCGAGCTCGCTCCCATGAGGCCAAGAAGTCGCTTCCGTAGTACGTGTTTCTGATGTAGCGAGCTGCGGCCGGGAAGAGTTCGACCACGATGTCGCGGAGCGTGTCGGGGTCGTTCGCTCGTTTCAGCGCAGATTGCAACCGGTCTTCGTCGGGCTTGGGCCCGTCCATGAAGAGCCACGCGTCCTTCTCGCGTGTATTCGTGAGCGTGGCTCGCAGAGCTGGCAGCTCGTTCCAGAACTCTCGCTCGAATAGCCGGAGCGCCTCCAGCGCCAAAATGTCAGCGACGTCGACTTCGTCTATCAGTTGCGCAACGGGCGCCCGGGCGTGATTTACGAAGCGAACGACGTCGCGTGGGAGTTCAAGGTACTTGCGGAAGGACAGGTAGAGCTTCGACCAGTGCTCACGGTCGAACCGTTCCTCCGGCACAGGTCCGACCAAGCCGTTGATTCGCTCCAACGCCAGATCCGACAGCTGCTCGCCGACGATCGCCGGTATCTCGTGCGTGACCTGGACGATCTTCTCCAGGTACTCGTGACCCGCCGACGCGTGCAGAGCGTCGGCAACGTGGTCAGCGTCGTAAGCGAGGAGATAGACGACGTTCGGGAAGCCAGCAACGAGACGTACGAGTCGCATCACATCCGCGATTTCTTCGTCACGAAGCCGATCGATGTCATCGATGACCACCACCAGGAGCTCGTCACGATCGGCAAGGAGCGCCGCTAGGTGCCGTCGCTGCTCCTCTGCGCTCTGCTCCGGACGTTTCAAGACACGAGCGACGAATCGCGTCCACGCTGACGCCTTCTGCACGCCGGGAAGGAAACGAAGGGGATCGATGACCTCGGCGTAATCCTCAAGCGCGGCGGCGATTCGGTCGAGTGCCGCGTCGCCCGATCCGTCGAGCTGCCGTTGCAGTTCGGAGAAGAAGTGCTCGACGAGTTGTGGCGTGCCGGAGAACAACCACGGGTTGAAGGGCACGACGCGGTAGCCAGCGGGGTCGCGGAGTGGGCCCACGGCAAGGTTGAGCACAGACGTCTTTCCGCTGCCCCATGGTCCCGTGACCGCGATGACGAGCCCGTCCTTTCGAGGCGCGTGCTCGATCTCTCGCCGGATCTCGCTCGCGAAATCCGCGCGTCCGAGAACATCCTGGCCGGGTTCTGAGATCGGCTCGTCGCCCGTCGTCTTCGTGGGTTGGTCCTTACTGCTCATCGACGAGAGAATGAGCGAGGGAGTGGACATCAACCTTCTCGGCGCTCTTGCGGAAGTCACGCCGCGCCTGTGGTGACAGACGGTCGTCGTTCTCCTGGGCCTTGCGAGTTTGCGCGCCGCGGAACGAATGAGCGTGACTCGTGATGGTCGGTAGCGGATGTGGGCGCACCCCGTGGGATGTCTCTGGTCGGCTGCATGCGCACTGCATGCAGCGGAGCTGGCGGCGGGCGCCGAATGCCTCAGACGAGGTACCAAGAGGCGCCGTAGGCGCCGACGACGGTGGTGATCGTCGCCAAGTCGACGACTCGAGCTTGTCGCCGTGGTTCGAGTTCGGGGACCTGCTCGCGCAGATCGGCGGCCCACGAATCGAGCGCCCGGCGCAGGCGGGGCTCTCGCTCTCGAGCGGCGCCGGCGACCCGGCGCACATGGCCTTCCAGGCCCTCATGGACGACCAGCTCGTGGCCACGGGTGGACTGCAGCCTCGCGCGCTCCCGCGAGCCGAGGAGTTCGCCGAGCAGTTCGAAACGGGTCGGCTTACCCCCGGGGTTGGCACGCCCGTTCTGACCTGGCGCGACGTAGGTCCAGACGCGGTGACCCGAGAGACGTTCGGGCGAGACGAACCCCGTCTGCGTCAGCACTGAACGCGACAGCAGCGCGGCGTCGAACTCTCCGCGTCGCCAGAACGCTGGCGCGGCGTAGCGCACGAGCGCTTCAGAACCTAGCTGTCGATCGAGTCGCAGTAGAACGGACTGCTGGCGAGCCGCAATTGTGAATCGAAGGTACGGCTCGTACCAAAGTCGCCACTGCTTGGCCCGGGCTCCGTAAAGGTACTCGGGACGCTTGTATTGGAGAACGAGACTGATCGGCGCCGTCGGGAGCTTCGACGCCGGCGGTCGCATGCCCGCTTGCCAGTACCCGCTAATGAGTGTTACGCCGCGAGGACGCGGGACTGCGAGGATCTGCCAGATCAAGTGATCAGCGGGAGGTGCTGCGGTGGCGTCGTAGCCGAGTAGCTTTTCAAGCACCTGACCCGAGGAGAACACAGGTCCGTATCCGGTCGCACTGTGGGCAAGTTCGACGGCGGCCGCGACCTCGAACTCCTTCTCTTCGAATTCGGCCCAGGTCATGGACGCTGCAGCCTATGGCGAGATAGCGTCGGATTTCTTCCTGGGTGGGCACACGCGCGACAGATCTCCGATGGGAGAGACGGACGGCGCGCCACGATCGAACTCAAGCGCGGCGTGAGACCTCGGGTTCGAGGGTGGTTAGGAGGGTGCCGAGCCTTCCGAGATCGCGCACGCCTTCGCGTTCGTTGCAAACTGTCGGGGTGGCCGACACATATGGGCTTTACAGACCCCGGGGTGTGCCGACCCTGATTCGTTCCGCCGTCTTGTTCTTAGACATCTTGGGCACGGCGCTGCCGCGGACTGACCAGGAGGCTCAGTCCTACCTGGAGATCACCCACCGTGCGTTTGCCCGTGCCCGAGAGGACGGGGACAGTAACCGCGGCGCCAGTGAGTTCACCATTGCGACATGGTTCTCGGACAACTTGGTGATGGGGATGCCCATGACAGGAGGGCTGAAGCCAGGCGATGCCGTCGACTTACTTGCGATGTACGCGGCGATGCACCAGTTGGTGCTCGCCGACGAAGGGCTCTTTTGCCGAGGCGCAATCACATTCGGGTTGTTTTACGCCGATGCGGAATACGTCAATGGTCCGGCGCTCAACGATGCCTACAAACTGGAGTCGACTGCGGCTAACTACCCGCGAGTGATCCTCGCCCCGAGCGCCATGACCGCCCTGGCCGATGGGGAGCAGCGCGACGCTTGGCTGGCGGCCGGAGACGACGGTGTGCCGTTCGTCGACTACCTCCGTTACATCTCGTACGTAACGCCCGACGACCAAGACGAAGCTGAAGGCTTGGCACGCCATCGCGACCAGATCCGCGCACAACTAGTACGTAGTCGCGGCAACCTTCGAGTCGAGCAGAAGTACGCTTGGCTCGCCTCCTACCACGACGCGCGAGTACCGAGCGATCTGATCGTCGTCGAGGATCGCGGAACGATGCCGCACTTCAGGTTGATGGACCCTGGCCTCTGAATACCGGGCACAGTTCGGCACAGGCGGCCCTACGCCGTGCGACTGCGCAGGCGCCGAACTCACGAGAACCGGTGCGTCGGTACGTAGATGATTCAGACTCCGAATCGCGGCTAAGCGGCGATCGGAACCTGCGGCAAGAACTGGGACGGGGGAGCCGCCTGATTCAGGTGATCGCCCGTTGAGGCGGCGCCGAACTCGCGACCGCGCGACCGACGCTTACGCGCTTCCTCCAGCCGGGCCAGTTTGTGACGGTTGGCAGCCACAGCTCGCGAGCCTACATGAGGAAGCGACGATCGGCCGCCAGTCGCGTAGTCGGCGGGCGTGAGCCCCGGCACGAGCGGCACGCTCGCGGAACAGAGACCAGCGTTATGCGCTGGCGCACGGCGTAGAGAGCCACGGGATTCTTGGTTGGTTGGCGTAACTCGCCAACCTCGTTGACGAGTCGGGGACGAGCGCCGCACCTTTCATTGCCGCGGAGTCTGATCGGCCGCAACAGCCTCGAGTTGCGCTAGCACTCGGCGCAGGTCCCGTGCGAGCGGGGGCATTGGGCTCGTCCGGCGATACCCGATGTCGGTCTGCTCGATGAGCCCAAGACGGCAAAGGCCGTCGAGGTGGCCATCGATGCCGCGCAGTGTGACTTCTGCGGCGTCGGCTAGGGCGGCGCGCGACCACTCCTGGCGGGCGGGCCCTGGGGCCAGGATTGTGACGAGCGCGAGTCGACGAGGTCGCGATCCGAAGATCCAGTCGCGGTCGGAAATGTGCTTGGGTCCGCGGTCGCCCACTGGTAAACTATTTACCATGCCCGGCACGCTGAGTGGCACCCCTCAACGATCTGCGCATCTGCACCTTGTGGAGGGAGAGCTCGCGGTGGAGCAGTCGCCGGAGTTCGAGTTCAAGATCGTCCGGCGGCCCGGTGAGCAGCTGGACGCATTCTTGGCGCAGCCCAGCCTGGTCACCGTCGTGCGTGAGATCGCGACGCAGGCCGCGCGTCGAGGACTACTTCTTGATCTTGCGACCGCGCTTGTCGTCGAGCACGGGCTCGTGCTCGAGCAGATCCGCGAGATCTCCCGCTGTGATGCCGAGTCGCTCGCTCGCTCGCTGGACGGCGCGGCGGCTGTCGCTGTGCACGACCATGTGGCGCGCGGTCCCGAGGCTGACTACCTGCGCGCGCTTATCCGCGCCCGCGACCGCGACGTGCGCTTCGTCCAGCAGCCAGACGTCTCGTCGAGCGTTCTCGCGCTCCCAGTTCGCCTGCTGAACCGCGGCAGCGAGGCGGTCGGGCGCGGCATGGCTAACGGGTCGCTTGACGTCGCGTTGAACTGGGAGATCGCCGCTGTGACCGGTGGACAGTCGATGGGCGAGTGGGCGGCCTGGCAGCTGGTGCAGCGCCCAGCTGCGCCGCCCGTCTAGGAGCCCGGCTGGTCGATCCGCTCGTCGTCCACGCGCCGCCGGTGCGCGAAGGCGGCACCGCGCCAAGAGGCGCCGAGGCGGGTCATCCCTGTGGCGGCACGGACGGCACTGGCCTCGTTGATGCGCCGCGCGAGCTCCGCGCGTCCCGCATCGGCGGCGGGCAGGAAGATGCCGGCGGCGTCGCGCTGGCCGCAGATCAGGTTGTGGGTGCGGACCTCGCTCGGCGCTGGCGGTTGATCTCGCTCGTGAGCGCCGCAGTCACACGGCCAGCGGCGGAAGAGCTCGGCTCGGCGCTCGGCCCACTTGAGGCCCAGCGGCAGGTTGGCCAGCGCTTCGCGGTGCCATGGGGGGACGGCGATGCCCGGGTCCTTCTTGTTGCCCTTGGTTTGGGCTCGCTTGCGCTTGACCTCCGCCCAGTCCGGCGGCGGGTAGGAGAAGCCGACGCCATTGACACCGGTGCAGGTGGCCGCGGCGCCGTAAGGCGGGAGCGTGAGCTGAGCGGGCCCAGCACCCGAGACGACCGACGGCCGACCCGTCCGCGCTTCGAGGCCGACCACGAGGTCGCTGACGGCCGCCAGCTCCTGGCGCGTTCCGCTGCAATTGACGACAACGACCCAATAGCCGCCGACCCGGATGCTCGCGTACGCGTCGATGAGGGATGGGACGGCGTCGATGAGAAGTCGACCGTGCACAAAGATGGAGGCGAACAGGGTCCGGGAGAGGCCCCCTTCGCCCACGGGATGATGGGCTCGGCGACTCAGGAAGTCCTTCGACATGGCCTCGGCGAGCGCAAGGTCGTTTTCGCGACCGACCCCGCCCTCGATGTCGTGAACATGGCCGGGTGTGGTCGTCAACGTGGCACGCGCCGTGAGCTGCTCCTCAAGGTAGTGCCCGGAGAACTCGGCGACGAAGTCGGGGCTGAGCGGCGCGGCGCTGATGTCCAGTTGGTCCTTCAACGCGTACTGCACGTCTTTGAAGGCGCCTGCGCGCTTCGGGTGCCCGATCGGAAGCTGGTTGCGCCACGCTTCCCCCGGCAGAACGACGCCGAGTCCGGAATCATGTGCCTCGGCGATGAAGTCCTCGCTCGACTTGGCGAAGACGAGCGGCTTGGCGATCGTGTTCGTGACGCGGCGATCGAGGATGCCGAGATCGACGCCGCCGCTGTTGCCGACGAACAGCACCATCGCGCGGCCATCCGGTTGCGGATGGTGCGATGAGAAACGCGTCGGAACCCTCGGCATGTATGAAGGGTGGCGTACGGCACGGACGCCAAGGGGACGGGGGAGGTTCTGTTCAAGGAGCCAACGAGGCGGAGGCGCGCTCATGGATGTCAGGCGCTGCTCGTCTCGCCGGCACCCTCGGCGCGAATGGACGATCGGTGGGTACGTCACGCGATAGTCCACGGAGCAAACCATGGACGGAAATCATGCGCGGACGGGCACGTCTCGTTCAGCGGAGTGAGGAGACCTCCGAGGTAACCGCGTCCGCGTGCGACGACGACCGGCGCCGCTTGGGTCGCCGTTGGCGTGTAGCGCTACAAGCGCCGACGGGTGGGACATGACGAGCCTCCTGGCGACCCCCGCCGAGGCGCGACCAAGGCTCGATATCGTCGTAGCGATGAGCGGCCTCGACCTCTCCCGTATTCGAAAGCCGGCCAGTGCCGCCGTGACGATGGACCCCCGGGGGATCTTCACGACGCTTCCGGCCAAGGTCAAGGGCTACAACTATCCGCGGGACGTGCAGTCCGAGGTCTGGGAGGCATGGCACGACCGACGGGGCGAGAACGACCTAGTGGTCAAGATGAACACCGGCGGCGGGAAGACCATTGTCGGGCTCGTCATGCTCCAGTCCTGCCTCGCAGAAGGCGTTGCGCCGGCGACGTTCCTCACGCCCGACATCTACCTGTCACAGCAGGTGCTGGACGAGGCCGCACGCCTCGGCATCGCGACGACCACCGAGCCGGGCGACCGCGACTTCCTCCGGGGCCGCGCGATCCTCGTTACCAACATCCACAAGCTCTTCAACGGCCGCTCGGTCTTCGGCGTCCGGGGTGGGGCTCGGGACGTGGTCGACCTCGGCGCCATCCTCATCGACGACGCGCACGCCTGTCTGGCGACGGTAAATGAGAAGTTCACGCTGCGCCTCAAGAGCGATCACGCCGCGTACGAGGCGCTGCTTGAGCTCTTCGGGCCGATCTTGCGCGAGCAGTCGCCGACGACCTACGCCGACCTCGGGCAGGGCGACATGTCGGCGCTGATGGCGATCCCCTTCTGGTCGTGGGCGGCGAAGCAGACCGAGATTGTCGACATCCTCCATCCGCACCGCGACGAGAAAGACTTCGGGTTCGTGTGGCCGCTCGTGGCCGACACGCTTCCGTACTGCCGGGTCGCGGTCTCGTCGGGGGCCTTGGAGATCGCGCCGCCCTGCGTGCCGGTCGATGTGATCCCGTCCTTCGTGCGGGCCAAGCGTCGCATCTACCTCACGGCGACGCTGGCCGATGACAGCATCCTCGTCACCCACTTCGGCGCCGACGCGGAGAGCATCCACCGGCCGATCACCCCGAAGAAGGCCGACGACTTGGGCGACAGGATGATCCTCACCCCACAGGACACGTTCCCGGGCACGAGCGACGAGGCCATCCGCGACTTCCTCGTCGAGCGGGCGAAGACCGTTAACGTTGTCGTGATCGTGCCGTCCGAGCGCCGGGCCGAGTTCTGGCGAGACGTTGCCAGCGCGATCCACCGGGCCGACACGCTGCAGGCAGGCCTCGCCGAGCTTCGCGAGGACCTCGTCGGGCTCGTAGTGCTCGTCAACAAGTACGACGGCATCGACCTGCCCGGCGACGCGTGCCGGATCCTCGTTCTGGACGGGCTCCCGGAGGCGCGCGGTGAGCTCGACCGGCTGGATGGTCAGTGGCTCGATCAGAGTGATGCGCTTCTTGGCCGGCAGATCCAGCGCATCGAGCAGGGCATGGGCCGCGGGATCCGCTCGAACGATGACCACTGCGTGGTCATCCTGCTTGGCCGTCGGCTCACCGGCAGGCTGCACAAGCCGACGGCGCGGGCCTGGTTCAGCCCCGCGACCGGTGCGCAGCTCGACCTAAGCGACGACATCGCCGATCAGCTGCGTGAAGGATCGTTCGAGGACCTCGACGGCGCCATCGACTTATGCCTCGAGCGTGACGCGGACTGGGTCACGGCGAGCCGCAACGCGATCGTCGGTCTGGCTTACCCCGCCGAAGTAGCGATCTCTCCGATTGCGCTGGCCGAACGCGAGGCCTTCGAGCTGGCCCAGCGCCAGCAGTACGTCGAGGCCCGCAACCGCCTGCGGGCCGTGTTCGGCGACACGGACGACCTCGCCTTGCGCGGGGTACTCAAGCAGGAGGCAGCCACCTACTTGCATTTCGCTGATGCGCCCCGGTGCCCAGGAGCTGCAGGTCTCGGCGGTCAGCGACAATCGCGTGCTGCCCAAGCCAGGCGGCATCGCATACGTGCCGCTGCGCTCGCCGGGGGAGCAGGCCGAGGCCGCTGCGTCGCTGCTCGGCGAACGGTATAAGGACGGCAAGCAGCTCCTGGTCGCGGTGAACGCGTTGCTCGCCGACCTCGAGCCCGACCCGGATCCTGACCGTGTCAAGGCATTCGAGCAGGCGGTGTGTGATCTCGGCCTTCATCTCGGTTTCGCCGCCCATCGGCCCGAACGTGATACGGGCAACGGCCCGGACGACCTGTGGATCGGAGGCGGCGCTTCGCTGGTCATCGAGTGCAAGAGCGGCGCCACTACCGACGCGATCCCGCGCAGCGACGTTGCGCAGCTGGGCCACTCGATGGCTTGGTTTGGTGAGAAGTACGAGGGCATCGGGTCCCAGACCGTCACGCCCGTGCTGATCCATCCTTCCCGTGTGCTGAAGGGCGATGCTGTCGCGCCGCCGCGCGCGCGGATCATCACGTTCGAGAAGCTGGCTGAGCTCCGCCAGGCGGTTCAGCGATTCGCCACGTCGGTCGCGGACGGCCAGACGTTCAACGACCCCAAGGCGGTCGGCCGGCGGTTGGCGCACGAGCACCTCAACGACCGGGCTTTCGTCGGTCACTGGGGTCAGGCACCGCGGTCCGCGCGATGAGAGCGGGCCGGGCAGTCGCAGCCGCGGTCGATCTCGCGTTCGGTCCGACCCGGTAGCGCTGCCAGCGAAATGTTGTGAGCCAAGCCGCTCAGATCGCCCACGCGCCACCCAGAGGCCGCGGAACAATTCGCGGACCAAATTGAGCGCAACTCACAGCAACTGACCCACCGCGAACCCGCATAGATACTGGGGCCAGGCCTCAGCGATACCCGTACGTGGTGGCTGGGGCTCGGGCGGCTGCAGGTAGGTCTGCTGCGCCGTGAAGCCCATCGAGCCGGGGACGACCCCGTAGAGCTCCTTGATGCGCGCCGCGAACTGCTGCGCGTGGCCGAGCTCCTCCTGGATGTCCTGGTTGAGCGACTCGATGATCTCCTGCGCGCGGACGCCGTCCGGGTTGATCGAGTTCGAGATGTAGGACATCACCGTCTCGATCTCCATCCAGTAGGCCTTCTCGAGCATCTTGACGATGCTCTCGCGCTCGGTGGTCTTGTCGTCGGCCAGGATGCCCTGACTCGCGTTTCGCGTTGTCGCCATGCGGTGAGCACTACCCCATGGCCGACACCCTCAAAGACAAGAAGGTCGCGATCCTCGTCGCCAACGAGGGCATCGAGCAGGTCGAGCTCACCGAGCCGCGCAAGGCGCTCCAGGACGCCGGGGCCACCGTGGAGCTGCTCGCTCCCGAAGCCGGCGAGGCGCAGGCCTTCAACCACCTCGACAAGGCCGACGCGTTTCCGGTCGATCGGGCCGTGGGCGACGCCGACGCCGCCGACTACGACGCGCTGATGCTCCCCGGCGGCGTCGCGAACCCCGACAACCTGCGCACGCATCCGGAGGCGGTCGCCTTCGTCCGCGCGTTCTTCGCCGCCGGCAAGCCCGTCGCGGCGATCTGCCACGCGCCCTGGACGCTGATCGAGGCCGACGTGCTCAATGGCCGGACGGTCACGTCCTGGCCGTCGCTGCAGACCGACATCCGCAACGCCGGCGCCACCTGGGTCGACGAGCAGGTCGTCGTCGACGGAGGCCTCGTGACCTCGCGCAAGCCCGACGACCTGACGGCGTTCAACGCCAAGATGGTCGAGGAGATCGCCGAGGGCAAGCACGCCGCGCAGCACGCCTAGCCACCGCTAGCAGGCGCAAGAATGCCTGCGGGAGGTGTGCAAAGCGCCTCCCGTCGGGCACACTTGCGGGTCCATGCCCCGTTCGATCTGGACCGGCGCCATCAGCTTCGGGCTCGTCACCGTGCCCGTCAAGCTGTACAGCGCGGTCAACCGCAAGACGGTCCGCTTCAACCAGCTCAACGCCAAGACGGGCTCGCGGATCGCGCAGAAGCGGGTGGATGCGTCCACGGGCGAGGAGGTCAACTTCGAGGATCTCGTCAAGGGCTATGAGATCGCGAGCGATCGCTACGTCGTGATCGAGCCGGGAGAGCTGGAGTCCGTCCAGCCGGCGAAGACGAAGACCATCGACATCGAGGACTTCGTCGACCTCGCCGAGATCGACCCGATCTTCTACGACCACCCGTACTACCTGGCGCCGGCGGCCGGTGGCGCCAAGCCCTACCGGCTGCTGCTCGAGGCGATGCGCGAGACCGAGAAGGTCGCGATCGCCAAGGTCGTCATCCGCCAGAAGGAGTCGCTGGTCGCGATCCGCGCGCTCCAGGACCACGACGTCCTCGAGATGGCCACGATGCTGTTCGCCGACGAGGTCGTCGACCCCGAGCGCCTCGACGACATCCCCGGCGCCGACGACGTCAAGACCAACGACCGCGAGCTGGCGATCGCCAAGCAGCTGGTCGAGTCCCTGGCCGGCGACTTCGAGCCCGAGAAGTACCACGACACCTACCGCGAGGCCGTCCTCGAGATGATCGAGAAGAAGGCCGCGGGCGAGGAGATCGTGATCGCCGAGGAGGCCGAGGAGGCCGCCCCCGTCCCGGACCTCATGAGCGCCTTGAAGGCGTCGCTGGACGCGGTGCGCAAGACCACCGACGACGACGGCGACGGCGCCGACGAGCAGCCCAAGCGCAAGCGCCCCGCCGCGTCGAAGTCGGGCGCTTCGAAGGCCAAGTCCGCAGCCAAGAAGTAGCGCATCATGCGGCTGCCGGCCCGGGTACGCCCCGTGCCACATGGCCACGACGACGCTCCGCGCACCGCGCCTGAAGAAGGTCGACTGCTCCGGCCCCGGCCTGCGGCGCGTCCGGCGCGGCCGCGGCTTCTCGATCGTCGACCCCGACGGCGAGCGCGTGGTGGAGGCCGAGGTCCTGACCCGGGTCCAGGAGCTCGTCATCCCGCCCGCGTGGCAGGACGTGTGGATCTGCCCCTATCCCGGCGGCCACATCCAGGCGACCGGCGTCGACCAGCGCGGCCGCAAGCAGTACCTCTACCACCCGCGCTGGCGCGAGCGCCGCGACCAGATCAAGTTCGACGACATGGTCACCTTCGCGCGCACGCTCCCCCGCCTGCGCGCGCGGGTAGAGGAGGGCCTGGCGCGCGCCGACTACTCGCAGGACCACGTCCTCGCGCTCGCCGTGCGCCTCCTCGATCGCGGCTTCTTCCGCATCGGCTCCGAGGACTACGCGGTCACGAACGAGACCTACGGGTTGGCCACCATGAAGAAGCGCCACGTCCGCGTGCGCGACGGCGTCCTCTACTTCGACTACCCGGCCAAGCACAGCAAGCGCCGTGTGCAGGCGGTCGTCGACCCGGCGCTGGGCGGCGACATCTGCAAGCTCAAGCAGCGTCGCGGCGGCGGCGATGAGCTGTTGGCCTACAGGAACTCGGCGCGCGGGCCGTGGGTCGACGTCAAGTCGCCCGACATCAACGCCTGGCTGAAGGACGCCACCGGCGCCGACGTCAGCGCCAAGGACTTCCGGACCTGGGGCGCGACCGTGCTGGCCTCGGTCGGCTTCGCCGTCTCGCCCGTCCCCGACACCAAGACCGCCCGCAAGCGCGCGATGGCGCGCGTGGTCAAGGAGGTCGCGTACTACCTCGGCAACACGCCGGCGGTCGCGCGGGCGTCCTACATCGACCCACGCACGTTCGAGCGCTACGCCGACGGGATCACGATCGCGGGCGTCATCCCGGATCTTGCCGCGGCCGACGACGACGGGGACGCCACCGCGATCCAGGGCGACGTCGAGGCCGCGGTGCTGCAGATGCTGACCGGCGAGGACGCGCCGGCGCTGCAGCCGCCCGGCGGCGAGGAGATCGCCGCCGACCTCTCCCGCGCCGCGTAGCGCCCCGGCGCGACCGTCATGGGACGGTTGCCGCGCACTGGGTGTGCAACGTCTGGAGAAAGTGTTGCGACCCGCACAGGGTGGGTCGCGCGTGGGTCGATCGAGGGGAGAGGCGCGATGAGCACGGTCGCAGGAGGACGCGCGGGCGGCATCGGCGATCGGGGGACGGGGAGGTCCTTCTTCAACCGCCAGCTGGCGCACTATCCGGACACCGCGCGCCGCACGCTTGGTGGATCTGCTTCGCGGGCCGGCTCTGACTGCTGCCGGCCACGCTGCTGCTGACCGGCCGCTGGAGCCCGCGCCAGGCCCGCGAGGACGAGGTCGCCCACGAGGCGGCGGTCCAGCGCGAGCTCGCGGCGCTCGAGCGCGCCTGAGCCCAAGACGACGGTGCGGGGCGGGCTGAAGGCTCGCCCCGCGCGCGGGTTTCGCCCTCTGGGCGAACACCCGCTGGCGTAACCCGCCCCCTGGGCGGGCTTACGCCGACGCCTCTTCCTCGTCCAGGGCGGCCAGCGCCTCGTCGCGGCTGGCGCGGATGGTGAAGATCTGGTCCAGGCCCGTGATCTCGAACGTCTTGGCGATGTTCTGGTCGACGTTGACGATCGTCAGGCGCCCGTCGCGCGCACGCAGGCGCTTGACCGTGCCGATCAGGACGCCGAGCGCGGTCGAGTCCAGGAACGTCGTCTCGCCGAGGTCCACCACGAGCCGCGACTTGCCGCCCTCGATCGCCTCTCCGAGCGCGGTCTTCAGCTCGGGAGCGGTGAACAGGTCGATCTCGCCGCGGACCGCGACCACCTGGGTCGCGGTGTCGACGGCGTCCTGGGTCAAGGCGAATTCCGGTGGCATCGTTCCTCAGTGTGACGAAATTTGCGTGGGGCAGGGGGTGGTCGCTCACGCGCGGAAGGCGAGGTGCAGGAGCAGCTCGGAGCCTTCGGTGCGCACGTCGGAGGCGACGCGCTCGAAGACGTTGCCCACGCCCGGCAGCGACGCGGCCTGCACGAGCGCGTCCCCGCCGGCGTCCGGCAGCGGCCCGATGCGCAGCGACAGGCCCTCGGGCTCGGCGTGGACGTGGACGGTGACGCGGCCGTCGGTGGTGTGGGCGGGCGCGTGGGCGGCGACCGCGTCGGTGAGCAGCAGCGCGTCGTCGAGGCGGTCGATCGGGCACTGCGCGCGCGCGGCGAGCATCCCGACGACGCGGCCGAGGACCGGGCCGAGCAGCTCAGGCCGACGGACGGTCAGCGTCGCCTCGTTGACGGTCGAGGCCTCGGGGCTCATGCGGCCGCCTCCGGCACGGTCTCGAGCTCGAAGACCATGCGGACCTCGGTCTCGTCGCGGTCGTTGGTGCCCAGCTCCAGCGAGGACGCGAGCGTCGCGATGAGCGGCAGGCCCAGGCCCAGGCCCGGCGAGTCCGGCCGCGGGAGGATCCCGCGGCCCTCGTCGGACACGACCACGGTCAGCGCGCCGTCGGTCACGCCCGCGCGCACGCTCATGGGACCGTCGCCATCGGGGTAGGCATGCACGACCACGTTGGTGCAGGCCTCGGTGACCGCCAGCTTGACGTCGGCCAGCGCGTGGTCGGGCACGTCGAGGGCGTCGCCGATCCCGCCGAAGGCATGCCGGACGACGGCCACGTTCTCGGCGCGTGCCGGCAGGGTCAGCTCGAAGTCGGGCGTCACAGGCTCCTGGTGGCGGTCGTGCCGGGGCATCCCAGCCCCGGGGTTCTCATCGGCTGGCATATGCCCACCCGGTCGTCGTCCTATTCGCGACTTCGCAATCCGCACGAGCGAAGGGGCCCGGAGCATAGACGGTGCACATGTCGCCTCAGCGCGGTGAAGCACGCCGAGCCGCCCTGGGGCGGCCCGACGCGTGTGGGGGAGGTCATCGCGTCGCACCGGGGCAGGTCCGATGCTGTCCGTGACGCGATATGGGGCGGGAGCATCAATCCCGCGGAGCTTCATATGCCCGCGGGTTCCGCCCGCAAACGCCGGCGATCGAAGGCGCCCGATTCCGGTTTGCACGCAGACGAACGTCCCTCTGTGCAAGAGCCGCGCGGCACGGTCCGCGAAGGCTGTATGCGATCACGTACGCCTGTCCAATCCGGAGTGCGCTTGCTACTCTGCCGCTTCCTCTCACGTGCCCCCGGGCCGCCACGGGACACCTCATGACGATCTCCGCTTTGCCCCAGGCCGACGGCCTGTACGACCCCCGCTACGAGCACGACGCCTGCGGCGTCGCCATGGTCGCCAGGCTGGACAACCAGCCCGACCACGGCGTCATCCACCGCGCGTTGACCGCTCTCGACAACCTCGAGCACCGCGGCGCCGAGGGCGCGGACATCCGCACCGGCGACGGCGCGGGCATCCTCGTCCAGATCCCCGACGCGTTCTTCCGCGCGGTGGTCGACTTCGAGCTGCCGCCGCAGGGCCAGTACGGCGTCGCCGTCTGCTTCCTGCCGCGCGACCCCGCGCAGCGCCGCAAGATCGAGCAGCTGCTCGAGCTCAACGTGCGCATCGAGGGCCAGGAGCTGCTCGGCTGGCGCGACGTGCCGGTCGACCTCGACCACGTCGGCGACACGGCCAACCAGTCGCGCCCGCACATCCGGCAGCTGTTCGTCGGCGCCGGGCCGGGCTTCGTCGACGACCAGGACCGCTTCGAGCGCAAGCTGTACGTCATCCGCCGCATCGTCGAGCTGGCGGCCGGCCCCGACTTCTACGCCCCGAGCTTCTCGTCGCGGACGTGCGTCTACAAGGGGATGCTGATCTCGCATCAGCTGCGGGACTTCTACCCCGACCTCAAGGACGAGCGCTTCGGCTCCGCGCTGGCGCTGGTCCACTCGCGCTTCTCGACGAACACGTTCCCGAGCTGGGACCTCGCGCACCCGTTCCGCGTGATCGCCCACAACGGCGAGATCAACACGCTGATGGGCAACGCGAACTGGATGCGGGCGCGCGAGTCGCAGCTCGCCTCCGACCTGTTCGGCCTGGACCTCCAGAAGGTGCTGCCGATCGTGCGCCCCGGCGGGTCGGACTCCGCGACGTTCGACAACGTCCTCGAGCTGCTGATGCTCGCCGGCCGCTCGCTGCCCCACGCGGCGATGATGATGATCCCGGAGGCCTACGCGGACCGCGACGACCTCCCCGATCACCTCAAGGGCTTCTACGCCTTCCACTCGTGTCTGATGGAGCCGTGGGACGGGCCGGCGTCGGTCTGCTTCACCGACGGCACCGTGGTCGGCGCGACGCTGGACCGCAACGGGCTGCGCCCGGGCCGCTGGGCGGAGACCAAGGACGGCTACGTCATGCTCGGCTCCGAGACCGGCATGCTGCCGCTCGCGCCCGAGGAGGTCGTGCGCCTCGGCCGCCTCGCGCCGGGCAAGCTGTTCCTCGTCGACCTCGAGGCCGGCCGCATCGTGGACGACCACGAGGTCAAGGAGCAGGTCGCGACCGCGCAGCCCTACGGCCGCTGGTTCGAGGAGAACGTCGTCCGCTTCGACGACCTCCCGCCGAGCGACGGCCTGACGCTCGCCCAGCCGCTGCGCGACCTGCAGCTGGCGTTCGGCTACTCGCAGGAGGACCTCCGGATCCTCATGGCGCCGATGGCCAAGAACGGCGAGGAGCCGATCGGCTCGATGGGCAACGACAACGCGCTCGCCGTGCTGTCGGACCAGCGCCCGCCGCTGTTCTCCTACTTCAAGCAGCTGTTCGCGCAGGTGACCAACCCGCCGATCGACCCGATCCGCGAGTCGATCGTCATGTCGCTGGGCACCGGCGTGGGCGCCGAGGGCAACCTCCTGGAGGCCCAGCCCGAGCACGCGCGCCAGCTGGTCATGCGCCAGCCGATCCTGCGCAACGGCGAGCTCGAGACGCTGCGCTCGCTCGAGCACCCGTGGTTCAAGTCGCACACGATCGACATCACCTGGGCGGTGCAGGACGGGCCGGACGGCCTGCACGCGCGCTTGGCCGAGATCTGCGACGAGGCGCACGACGCCATCGCGCAGGGCATCAACGTCCTGATCCTCAGCGACCGCGGCATCGGCAAGCGCCGCGCGCCGATCCCGTCGCTGCTGGCCGTCGCCGCCGTCCACCACCACCTCGTCCGCGAGGGCACGCGCCTGCAGACCGGCCTGGTGCTGGAGTCGGGCGAGCCGCGCGAGGTCCACCACTTCGCCACGCTGATCGGCTACGGCGTCAGCGCCGTCAACCCGTACCTGCTGTTCGAGACGGTCGACGCGATCGTCGCCGAGGGGCGCGTCGCGGGCCTGGACGACGTCGACGAGGCCGAGGCGCACATCGTCAAGGCCATCGGCAAGGGCCTGCTCAAGACCATCTCCAAGATGGGGATCTCGACGATCCAGTCCTACTGCGGGGCGCAGATCTTCGAGGCCGTCGGCCTGGAGAAGCCGCTGATCGACCGCCACTTCTGCGGCACCGCGTCGCGCATCGGCGGCGTGGGCCTGGAGACGCTGGCCCAGGAGGCGCTGGACCGCCACGAGCGCGGCTACGGCCGGACGGCGGAGGAGCTGCTGCCGGTCGGCGGCGTCTACGCCTGGCGCCGCGACGGCGAGCACCACATGTGGAACCCGGAGACGATCGCGGCGCTGCAGCACGCGGTCCGGGACACGAACGGCTCCGCGCAGGACAAGTACGACGAGTACTCCAAGATGGTCAACGAGCACGCGGCGCGCAAGGCGACGCTGCGCGGCCTGCTGAAGATCCGCGAGGACCTGGAGCCGATCTCGATCGACGAGGTCGAGCCGGCCCAGGAGATCGTCAAGCGCTTCGCCACCGGCGCGATGTCGCTCGGCTCGATCTCCACCGAGGCGCACGAGAACCTCGCGATCGCCATGAACCGCCTCGGCGGGCGCTCGAACACGGGCGAGGGCGGCGAGGACCCGCGGCGCTTCGTCGCCGACGAGAACGGCGACCTGCGCCGCTCGGCGATCAAGCAGGTCGCGTCGGGCCGCTTCGGCGTGACGATCCACTACCTGGTCAACGCCGACCAGCTGCAGATCAAGATGGCGCAGGGCGCGAAGCCCGGCGAGGGCGGCCAGCTGCCCGGCGACAAGGTCGACGCGTACATCGGGTCGGTCCGGCACACGACGCCGGGCGTGGGCCTGATCTCGCCGCCGCCGCACCACGACATCTACTCGATCGAGGACCTCAAGCAGCTCATCTACGACCTGCGCTGCGCGAACCCGCGCGCCCAGGTGTCGGTGAAGCTCGTGTCCGAGGTCGGCGTCGGCACGGTCGCCGCGGGCGTCGCGAAGGCCAACGCCGACCACGTCGTCATCGCCGGCCACGACGGGGGCACGGGCGCTTCGCCGCTGAGCTCGATCGTGTCCGCCGGCGCGCCGTGGGAGATCGGCCTGGCCGAGACCCAGCAGACGCTGCTGAAGAACGACCTGCGGTCGCGCATCGTCGTCCAGACCGACGGCCAGCTGAAGACCGGTCGCGACGTCGCGATCGCCGCGATGCTCGGCGCCGACGAGATGGGCTTCTCGACCGCGCCGCTGATCGCGACGGGCTGCATCATGATGCGCGCCTGCCACCTGAACACGTGTCCGGTCGGCATCGCGACGCAGGACCCGGAGCTGCGCAAGCGCTTCAAGGGCACGCCGGAGCACGTCGTCAACTTCTTCTTCTTCGTGGCGGAGGAGCTGCGCGCCATCATGGCGTCGCTCGGCATCGCCAAGTTGGAGGACTTGATCGGGCGCGTCGACCTGCTCGCCGCCGACGAGGCGATCGACCACTGGAAGGCGCGCGGGATCGACCTGACGCACCTGCTGACGTTCCCGCGCGACGTCGACGCGTCCAAGCCGCGCCACCGCACGCAGCCGCCGCCGCCGGTGCTCGACGACGCGCTGGACCACGTCCTGCTCGAGCGCGCGCGGCCCGTCGTCGAGGGCGGCGACGCGCACGTCGACATCGAGACGCCGGTGCGCAACGTCAACCGCTGCGTCGGCGGCATGCTGTCGTCGCGGATCGCCGAGCTCCACGGGCGCGACGGCCTGCCGGCCGGCTCGATCGACGTGGCCTTCACCGGCTCGGCCGGACAGTCGTTCGGCGGCTGGCTCGCGCCGGGCGTGACGTTCACGCTGCGCGGCGACGCCAACGACTACACGGGCAAGGGGCTGAGCGGCGGCACGGTCGTCGTCACGCCGCCGTCCGCGGTCACGTTCGACGCGCAGGAGAACGTGATCGTCGGCAACACGGTGCTCTACGGCGCGACGTCGGGCAAGGCGTTCTTCCGCGGCCTCGCGGGCGAGCGCTTCGCGGTCCGCAACTCGGGCGCCTCGGCCGTCATCGAGGGCGTGGGCGACCACGGCTGCGAGTACATGACCGGCGGGCGCGTCGTGGTCCTGGGGGAGACCGGGCGCAACTTCGCGGCGGGGATGTCCGGCGGGTTCGCGTACGTGCTCGACGAGGACGGCGCCTTCCGCGGTCGGGTCAACCCCACCATGTTGAACCAGCTCGAGGACCTGAGCGACGGCGACGCCGACGACGTGCGCGGCCTGGTGCAGGAGCACCTGGACCGCACCGGCTCGACGATCGCGGCGCGGCTGCTCGAGGACTGGGACGCCGCGCGCGGGAAGTTCGTGAAGGTCTTCCCGGCCGACTACAAGCGCGTGCTGGCCGAGCAGGCCGCGGCCGCGGCTCAGACGACCGAAGGAGTCGCGGCATGACTCGCGCAGAGCGCTCGCAAGCCGTTCGCCGCATGACCTCCGCACGCCTCGCCACCATCATGCACATCGACGTCACGCGTGCCGCCTAGCCATGGGTGAGCTCGGAGGGTTCCTCAAGATCGACCGCTCGAACATCCCGTACCGGGATGCGACCGAGCGCGTCGGCGACTTCCAGGAGTTCGTCGTCCAGCGCCCCGACGAGGAGCTGGCCGGCCAGGGCGCGCGCTGCATGGACTGCGGCGTGCCGTTCTGCCACAACGGCTGCCCGCTCGGGAACCTGATCCCGGACTGGAACGACCTCGTCTACCGCGACCGCTGGCCGGACGCGATCCGGCAGCTGCACGCCACCAACAACTTCCCGGAGTTCACGGGTCGCCTGTGTCCCGCGCCGTGCGAGGCCGCGTGCGTGCTGGAGATCCGCGAAGGCGACGCGGTCACGATCAAGCAGATCGAGAACTCCATCATCAACCGGGCGTGGGACGAGGGCTGGGTCGTGCCCCAGCCGCCCGCGGTCGAGACGGGCATGAGCGCCGCGGTCGTCGGCGCCGGCCCGGCCGGGATGGCGGCCGCGCAGCAGCTGCGCCGCGCCGGCCACCGCGTCGTGCTGTTCGAGCGCGACGAGGCGGGCGGCGGGCTGGTGCGGTTCGGCGTGCCGGACTTCAAGATCGAGAAGTGGGTCGTCGAGCGCCGGCTGAACCAGCTGCGCGAGGAGGGCGTCGAGATCCGCTGCGGCGTCGACGTCGGGCGTGACGTGACCGCCGACGAGCTGCGCGCCGAGTTCGACGCGGTCGTGCTGACGATCGGCTCGCGCGTGCCGCGCGACCTGCCGGTGCCAGGGCGCGAGCTCGACGGCATCCACCCGGCGATGGACTACCTGTACGTGCGCAACCGCGTGATCGCCGACGAGCTCGGGCCCGAGCCGTCCGTCGCGCGCGCCGCGGGCGTCGACCAGGCGATCACCGCCGCGGGCAAGCACGTCGTCGTCATCGGCGGCGGCGACACCGGCGCCGACTGCGTCGGGCACTCGATCCGCGAGGGCGCGCTGAGCGTCACCCAGTTGGAGCTCCTGCCCGAGCCGCCGACGCACCGTCCCGACGACCGGACCCCGTGGCCGCTGTGGCCGCAGAAGTTCCGTCTGTCCTACGCCATGGAAGAGGCGACGGCGATCGGCAAGGGCGAGCAGGACTACTCGATCGTCACGACGCGCTTCGACGGCGAGGACGGCCGCGTGACCATGCTGCGCTACGCGCAGGCCGGCGACGCGCCGCCGTTCCAGCCCGTCGAGGGCACCGACGGCGAGATGCAGGCCGATCTCGTCCTGCTGGCCATGGGCTTCCTGCATCCCGAGCACGAGGGCATCGTCGACCAGCTCGGCGTCGACCTCGACCAGCGCGGCAACGTGAAGGCGGCGACCTACGCGACGAGCGTCCGCGGCGTCTTCGCCGCCGGCGACGCCCGCCGCGGCCAGTCCCTCATCGTCTGGGCGATCAACGAGGGCCGCCAGGCCGCTCGCATGGCCGACCGCTTCCTCCACGAGCTCTCCACCACCGACCGCGAGCCCGTTCTGGCCGGCAACGTCCACGACGCCGACGACGGCCCCGAAGGCCCTCCGTCCCACGCCGACGGCGGCGTGACCGCGGAAGAGGCGTAGCACCGGCGCGCTTGCGCGCCGCCTCGTCGCGCCTGGCGGCATCGACCGGCTTGACGGGCGGCCGCCCGCCGGCGCTTGCCCGGCACCCCAGCCACGACGATGCGGGGCGCAAGCGCGCCGCTGGAGCCCTCGGCTCTTCCTCGACCCGAGCGGTTTCCGTCGTTAGGGTCGCGCGATGTCCCACGTGCCGGTCACCCGTCGTCGACTCCTGCAGGCGGGTGCGTCTGCCGCCGCGCTCACCGCGCTCGAGGCGCCGCTCACCACCGCGGCGTTCGCCGCGGCGCGCAAGCGCAAGAAGGCCGATGTCGCGATCGTCGGCGCCGGCTTCTCCGGCCTCGCCGCCGCCCGCGCCCTCACGCACGCGGGCCACAGCGTCATCGTCCTCGAGGCGCGCGACGTCGTCGGCGGCCGCACGCGCAACGCGAAGATCGACGGCGGCCGGTACATCGCCGAGGTCGGCGGGCAGTTCGTCGGCCCGACGCAGGACCGCATCCTGGCGCTGGCCAAGGCGGTCGGGGCCAAGACGTTCGACGTGTACAACACGGGCCAGAGCGCCTACGTGGCGCGGGGCGAGCGGACGCTGTACCCCGCGTCGGTCGGCATCCCGAGCGATCCGGAGGTCGGCGCGCTGCTCGACGTCCTGCTCGAGGTCGACAAGCTGGCCGCGGAGGTCGGCGTCGCAGCGCCGTGGAAGCACGCCAAGGCTCGGCAGTACGACGGCATCACGCTCGCGCAGCACCTCGCGCCCAAGAACCTGTCGCCGACGGCCAACGCGGTGGCCGACGCGATCTTCGAGTCGATCTGGGGCGCCGACGCCGACGAGCTGTCGTTCCTGTACGTCCTGCAGTACGTCGCCGCGGCGGGCAACGCGAAGACCGCCGGCGCGTTCCTGCGGCTCATCGCGACGGCCGGCGGAGCGCAGGAGCAGCGGATCGTCGGCGGCTCGGTCGTCGTCGCGCAGAAGGTCGCCGAGCAGCTCGGCGCGCGCGTCCTCCTGAGGGCGCCCGTCGAGAAGATCAGGGAGCACGACGGCGAGGTGACGATCACGACGCGCAACGGCCCGACGGTCGTCGCGCAGCAGGCGATCGTCGCCGTCCCGCCGGTGCTGGCCGCGCGGATCGCGTTCGCGCCCGGGCTCCCCGCGGCCAAGGAGACGTTGTTGAAGGCCATGGTTCCGGGCTCGCTGTCCAAGGTCGAGGCGGTCTACGACAAGCCGTTCTGGCGCGACGCCGGGCTCAGCGGGCAGGGCGTCAGCGACACCGGCCTGGCCCGCGTGCCGTGGGACAACTCGCCGCCCGACGCCGGCGTCGGCGTGTTCTTCAGCTTCATCGGCGGCAAGCGCCATCGCGAGTGGTCCCAGCTCGACGCCCCGACCCGCCGCGCCCGCGTCCTGGACGACTTCGTGCGCTTCCTCGGCGACGAGCGCGCCCGCACCCCGCTCGAGTTCATCGAGAAGGACTGGACGAACGAGACCTGGACGCGCGGCTGCCCGGTCGGCCACTTCGCGCCCGGCGTCCTGGCCAAGCACGGCCCGCAGCTGCGCGCCGCCCACGGCCGCATCCACTTCGCGGGCACCGAGACGGCCGACTACTGGCTCGGCTACATGGACGGCGCGGTGCGCGCGGGGGAGCGCGCGGCCAAGGAGGTCGGCACCGCGTTGAAGCACCGGGGCTGACGCTCCTCAACGAGAACTTGACGCCCCCGTCACCTTCTGGGACGCTGGCGTCCATGCCCCAGCCCGACCTTCCTTCTGTCTGCCTCATCGGCGCCGGCTCGTCCGGGATCGTGGTGGCCAAGGCGCTCCACGAGCAGGACGTGCCGTTCGACTGCATCGAGGCGTCGGACCGCGTCGGCGGCAACTGGGTCTTCGGCAACCGCAACGGGATGTCGGCCGCGTACCGCGATCTGCACATCAACACCTCGCGCGACCGCATGGCCTACTCGGACTTCCCGATGCCGGCCGACTACCCCGACTACCCGCACCACACCCAGATCGCGGCGTACTTCGACGACTACGTCGACCACTTCGGGTTCCGCGACCACATCATCTTCAACACGCGCGTCGAGGCGGTTGTGCGGGGAGACGCCGGCGTCTACACCGTGACGACCGACGACGGCGTGACGCGCGAGTACGACATCGTCCTCGTCGCCAACGGCCACCACTGGAACCCGCGCATGCCCGAGCCGGCGTTCCCGGGCAGCGACACCTTCGGCGGCACGCAGATCCACGCGCACGCCTACCTCGACTCCTCCATCTTCGAGGACAAGGACGTGGTCGTGCTCGGGATGGGCAACTCGGCGATGGACATCGCGGTCGAGTCCTCCTACGTCGCCAACAGCACGTACCTGGCCGCCCGCCGCGGCGCGTGGATCATCCCTAAATACCTGTTCGGGCGCCCGACCGACCAGCTCAAGAACGACCCCCGCATCCCCTTCAAGATCCGCCAGAAGGTCATCCACCGGCTGATCCGCCTCAGCGTGGGGGACGTGACGAAGTACGGGCTCCCGCAGCCCGACCACGAGTTCGGCGAGGCGCACCCGACGATCTCCGGCCGCATCCTCGACCGCATCCAGCACGGCCGCGTCACGCCCAAGCCCAACATCGCCCAGCTCGACGGCGGTGACGTCGTGTTCACCGACGGCACGCGCGCGCCGGTCGACGTGGTCGTCTACTGCACCGGCTACAAGATCACGTTCCCGTTCTTCGCCGACGACTTCATCGTGGCGCCCGACAACCACATCGAGCTGTTCCGCCGTGTCTTCCACCCGCGCTACGCCGACCTCGCGTTCGTCGGCCTGCTCCAGCCGCTCGGCGCGATCATGCCGCTGGCCGAGGCCCAGGGCCAGTGGCTGGCCGCCTACCTGCGCGGCCACTACGCGCTGCCGGCCCCGGCCGACCTGACGGCCGACATCCGCGCCGACCAGAAGGCGATGCACAAGCGCTACGTCGCGTCCAAGCGCCACACGATCCAGGTCGACTTCGACGACTACCTGCGCGACCTCGACAAGGAGCGCAAGGCCGGCGAGGAGCGGGCGGCGGCGCGGGGCTACGCGCTGCCGATCGCGCACCGGGCGAAGGAAGCGCCGCGCACGGCCGAGGTGGTCGCCGCGTGACGAGCCTGGGGGTGGGTGGGGCGGACATCGGCAAGCGCGAGCGCACCAAGCAGGCCAACCGCGCCGCGATCCTCGAGGCGGCCCGCGACGTCTTCGCCGAGATCGGCTTCGGCGCCGCGTCGGTGCGCGACATCGTCCGGCGGACCGACCTCGCGACCGGCACGTTCTACAACTACTTCCCGGACAAGGAGTCGGTCCTCGGCGCGCTGCTGGACGAGACCGCGGGGGAGGCGCGCGAGCGCGTCCGGGCCGCGCGCCGCGGCGGCACGACGCTGGACGCGTTCGTCCGCGACGGCTTCCGGGCCTACTTCCGGTTCCTGATCGAGGACCGCCGCACGTCCGAGCTGCTGTCGCGCAACGCGGGGACGATCCGGGCCCTGTTCGACGAGCCGTCGCTGGTCGCCGGCGTCGAGGAGCTCGCCGAGGACCTCCGCGCCGGCATCGCCGCCGGGCTGATCCCCGACCACGACGTGGAGTACATGGCCGCCTCGATGGTCGGCGCGGCGTTCGAGATCGGCGCGCGGATGCTCGACGGTCAGGAGCCAGACCCCGAGCGGGCGACGGCCTTCATCTCCGAGCTGTTCATCGCCGGACTGCGCGCCCGCGCGTCCTGACGTTCCGCGCAAGGTGCGTTGCGCGGACGCGGCACCGCAACTTCGGTGGCGGCTATGTTGTCTTGGTCGTGGATGCGCCGAGTTCCTTGCGCGCCTCCTGACTTCGACCTCGTCCCCGACGCCGACAAGGAGCACACCGCATTCCGATGCGACGTCTCTTCCGCACCGCCCTGCTCGTCACCGCCCTCGCGGCCGTGGCGCTCCCCGCGACCGCTTCCGCCTCCGCGACCGTTGGTGTCTCGGACCAGCAGGCCAGCACGTTCACGAACCCCCTCTTCGCGCCGCTGAAGATGAAGGTCGCCCGCTACATCGCGCCGTACGACGTCGCCACCGCGGGCACCGAGAAGGCCAACTTCGAGGCCTGGCTCAAGGCCGCCAAGGCCGCGCATCAGACGATCCTGATCTCGTTCGAGCACTCGCGCGACGCCGGCCAGTACAGCAAGGCCCCGAGCGTCGCGACCTACACCAAGGCGTTGAAGGCGTTCAAGAAGAAGTACGGCAGCAAGTTCGACGTCACGCCGTGGAACGAGGTCAACGTCTGCCAGGCCAAGGGCCGGCAGGAGGGCCAGCCGTCGAAGATCTGCAAGTCCTCGACGGGCGCCAAGCTCGTGGCGCAGTACTACTCGGCGGCGCTCAAGGTCTTCAAGGGCCGCAAGGTCACCGCGATCGACATCCTCGACGGCTCGAACGTCGGCGGCTCGGTCAGCTACCTGCGCAAGTTCAAGAAGTACGTCAAGGGCCACCCCAAGTACTGGGGCCTGCACAACTACAGCGACACCAACCGCGGGTCCTACTCGCGGACGTCGCGCCTGATCAAGACGATCGGCGACAAGAAGGCCCAGGTCTGGCTGACGGAGACCGGCGGCCAGCTGCGGCTGCGCGGCGTGTACGCCGGCGGGTCCGAGGCCACGGCCGAGACGAAGGCCGCGACCGCGCTGAAGTGCATGTTCTCGATGCCGAAGCGCTACAAGCAGATCACGCGCCTGTACGTGTACCAGTTCAACGGCGCGCCGGCGTCCAACGACTTCGACGCCGGGCTGATCAACATCGACAACACCACGCGCAAGGGCTACGCCGTGGTCCAGAAGCGCCAGTCGGCGACCTGCCACGCCTAGGCAGCGCGGCTGAGATCTCGTTGTTCCGCGACGGGCGCCTACGGGCGCCCGTCGTGCGTTGCGGGGCAGGCTCGTAGACTGGCTGCCGTGCCCACCTTCTGCCGCCACAACCGGCTCGTCGAGAACTGCCCGATCTGCTCCAAGAAGGAGCGGGTCTCGGCCCCGACCCGCTCGGTCGCGCGTCGCCCGTCCAAGCCGGAGGGCAGTGGCGCCGTGCGCGCGCCGCGGAAGTCCGCCTCCTCGGGCATGACGGTGCGGCGCGTGCAGCGCGCGCCCGACGACGGCTACGAGCACGACATCGTCCCCGGTCTGCGGTCCAGCGTCGACGCCGGGCGGCTGGCCGACGAGCTGGCGTTCAGCGCCGCGCGCGTGCGCGAGCTGGGCGAGGCACCTCCGGGCCTGTACGGCGACGTGCAGCGGGAGTCCGATCGCGAAGAGGCCGCGTGGCTGGCGTTCCTCATCACGTACTTCTCGCCGTTGAGCGGGGAGGACCCGTGGGCGACGATCTTGGAGCGCCGGACGACGTGGGCCTCGGGCGAGAACCCGGCCCTCGACGGCGCGGAGTTCGGCCCGCGCACCGGCTACGACGCCAAGCGCGGCGACGCCGCGTTCATCGCCTACCGCGCATGGGCCGAGCGCGGCGGCGGGCAGATCGCGGCGCTCGCCGGCGAGGAGTCCTGGACGCTGCAGCACCGCTTCGACCGCGGCTTCGAGCGGCTGGGCCTGCCCGGCTTCGGGCGGCCGGCGCGCGTCGAGCTGCTGGTCGCCGACCACCACCTCGGGCTCGTGCAGCTGGATCCGTGGACGATGCACCTGAGCTCCGCGACGCCGATGGATCCGGTCGCGCTGGCCGCGAAGCGGATCCTCGGCATCGGCGACCCGGTGCTGCTGCAGCGCCGCCAGCGCGAGCTCGCGCACGGCGTCGGCGTGCCGGTCGAGACCTTGGACCTCGCGTTCTACAACTGGTCGCTGCCGGTCGACGAGGAGCGCTACGTCAACGGCGCGGACGCGGTCGTCGACCAGGCCGAGCGCGACGGGATCGCTACGGCGCTGGGGTTGTAGGCCTTGAGGCTTGTTGGTGTGGTCGCCGCGGCCGCGGCGCTGCTCGTGGCGCTGCTGGCGGTCGGGTGCGGCGAGTCGAAGTCCGCGAACCCGACGACGGCGCCCACCGTCTCGCTGTGGGTGAGCGGGACGGCCAAGAACTACCGCCAGGTCGCGGCGGGCGTGAAGCTGGCGCTGGCCGAGCACGGCGGCCGGGCCGGCGCGTTCCGCGTCAACTACGCGGGACGCCAGGTCTCAGACGACGCGGCCCGTGCCGAGGCCGACGCCCTCGGCAACGCCCGGACCACGTTGCAGGACACGCAGGCCAGCGCGGTGATCACCGATGCCGGCCCGGCTGCGGTGCGTCCCGCCATCACCTTGTTGAACGAGGCCGGCATCAGCGTCGGCGCGCTCGGCGACACCGCCTTGAAGGCCGAGGCCTGCTCACCGCGCAGCGACATCTACCCGGCCGGGCGCCAGACGGCGATCGTGATCACCCCGGGCGCCGCCGCGCCCGCCGCCTGGAAGGCCCGCTTCACCTCCCGTCTGGGCTTCGCCCCCTCCGACGACGCCTGGCGCGCCTACCAGGGCGCCGAGTCGGTGCTGGCCTCGATCGGGGCCAAGGGCGTAGCGACCGACGACTCCCCGCCACGCCTGGACCGAGACGCGCTGGCAGCGCAGCTGGTCCGAGCGCACGGCAACTGCTGACGCCGAGCGCCTGAGGGCGCAGGTGGCGAGCGGGCTACCAAGAACCGGGGATGTGTCTGGACGTTGCCTGGACGGTTGGTGGTCCGCACGTGAACAACGTCTCCGAATGCTCAATGAGCTCTTCTGGGACGTCGTAGTGCCGCTAATTGCGGACTTCGACGTGGCGATCGGCACATGGTGGCTGTCCGGACGCGGACTGGGGGATGGGGTGGATCGTGGAAGGAGACGTCGGTGTCTCATCGGGTGGTGCCGGCCCCGCCGCGATACCTCGTTGCGTCGCTCACTGTTGGGCGCGATTGTCGCCATTCGGACATCCGGGGGGCGAGAAGTGAGGCGTCTGGCCCTCATCACCACGGACGGACAACGAGACCCAGGGACGGGACATGGAGAACCTCGCGCCGGCACGCGCCCGGCTCACCGACGAACAAGCGCAAGAGCTGGTCCTACGCACCGTGGCGACCCACGCGGAGTCGCTGCTGCGCGTCGCCTACCGGCACAGCCTGTGCGCGGACGACGCGCACGACGCCTACCAGCGCAGCATGGAGATCCTGCTGCGCCGCGCGCCGACGCTCGACCCGCGCTCGGTCCACAAGTGGCTGCACGTCGTGGTCAAGCACGAGGCGAAGGAGCTGCGCAGGACACGGTCGGCGGTGGTGTCGACCGAGGACGTCGACTACGACCGCCACGAGGCGCCGGACGTCTCGACGCCCGAGGAGCGCGCCTTGACCGTCGACCGCGCGACGCGAGCCGCCGAGGCCCTGCAGCGGCTCAAGCCGCACGAGCTCCGCGCGGTCTGGCTGAAGGCCTTGGGGCATTCCTACGACGAGATCGCGGAGATCACCGGGTTCTCGGCGACAAAAGTGAATCGGTGCTTGGCCGAAGGCCGCAAGCGCTTCCTCGAGCGCTTCGAGGGGATCGAGACCGGCGCGGAGTGCGAGCGCTGGCAGCCGGTGCTCTCGGCGATCGTCGACGGCGAGGCGACGGCCGCCCAGATGGCCGACGCGCGACCGCATCTGCGCAACTGCGCGGCGTGCCGCGCGACGCTGCGCGGCCTCCAGGACGCGTCGCCGCCGCTGGCGGCGGTGCTGCCGGTCGGGCTCGCAGGCGTGGGGGCGAAGTTGTCCGGGTTGGTCGAGCGGCTCGTGCCGGGCGGCGCGGACACGGTTGGCGGCGCGGGCGTCCTGAGCGCGGGCGGCGCGAAGCTGGCCGGCGTCCTGGCGGCCGGTGCGGTGGCGGTGGGCGGCGGGACGGCCGCGGTGCACCACCACACGCACCAGCACGAGCGCCCACCCGCGCCGCGTGCGGCGCGCCCGGCGGTCGTGGCTCGCGCGGCGGCTCCCAGGCTCCCGGCGGCCACGCAGGCGCGTCGGGCCTACGCGGCGCGGGCGACGAAGGTCCGGCACGCGGCGGCCGCGCCGACCAAGGCGCAGCACAAGGTCGCGCGGGTCGCCCGCTCGGCGCACGAGCTCAAGCCGCGCGGCCACGAGGTGGTCGTGCTCGCGACGGCGCCGCGGGTCGTCGCGACCTCCACGTCTTCGCCTTCGCCCAAGCCTGGCCCGGTCGCGGTGCCGGTCGGGCCCGACGCCGACTCGTCCTCGGGCGAGTTCGCACCCCAGCCTTAGTTGATGAACATGCATTCGAAAGGACTCACCTTGCCTCTTCCCAACCCCATGGCCCTGCTGCGCGCGGGCGCGGCGACGCTGCTCGCGGCGGTCGGCCTGGCCGTCATGGCGCCCATGTCGAACGCCGGCACCTACCAGGTGATGTCGTTCATGCCCGGATGGTCCAACGCCGAAGGCTGGAGCGTCTCGAGCGACGCCCAGGGCCGCGGCTACGTCGGCGCGTCGATGTCGACGGCCGGGGCCGTCGGCACCTGGAACGTCGGCGGTGGCCGCACCGTGTTCATGGCGCCCGAGTACACGATGTTCTCGTTCGCGGCACCGGCCAACACCACGCTCAACCACATCGACTGGCTCCACGAGGTCGCCGGCTTGGGCGGCGGCGACTGGAACACGATCGGCCGCGACGCCTCGCGCAACTACTTCGTCGACGTGCCGGCCCACAACGGCGCCGGCTTCTACTCGGCGGACGTGAGCGGATCCTCGCTGCAGTTCCTGCTCCAGTGCGGCGGTCCGCACACGTGCGTGGCGAACGAGAACGCGTCCTACCGGATCAGCGGCGTCACGATGCGCCTCAACGACAACTACGCGCCGACGCACGGTTCGGTGAGCGGCGCGTTGACGTCCGCGGCGAAGCTGAGGGGGTCGGTGGGCGTGTCGTTCCCGGCGACGGACCTAGGCTCCGGGCTGTCGCTGGCGCGGATCTTCGACGGCGCGACCGAGGTGACCGACACCGTCGTCGACGGCAACGGCGGCCACTGCCGCGACCTCGACTCGCGCAAGTACGACCGCAACGTGCCGTGCCTGCTCTCGGCCACCGCCGCGGCGACGCTGGACACGTCGGCCTTGGCGGACGGCAACCACTCGCTGAAGGTCACGCTGGAAGATGCGGCGGGCAATTCGGTGCTGGTGTGGGGGCCGGAGACGAAGCTGGTGGCGAACCATCCGCCGGTGAACACGGCGGTTCCGGTGATCAGCAAAACAGACGCGAGCTTTGACGCTTTCTCGGCGCCGCACGCTGGAGTCGCGATGACCTTCCTGTCTGGCGGAGCGTGGACCGGCCCAAGTCTCGCGATGGCGTACGCCTGGCTCCGCTGTGACCGCGACGGTGGCAACTGCGCGCAGATCCCGGATGCCAGCACGCTCAGCTACACCCCGACGTCCGACGACGTCGGCCACACGTTGAAGCTCGCCAGCACGGCGACCAACGTCGCCGACTCCGTAACCGTCTACTCCGCCAAGTCGGGCGAGGTCACCGTGCCCAAGAGCGCCACCGAGGTCACCGACAAGCCGTCGACCGATCCTCCGGCTCCGACGCCGGTCGTGACCGTGCCGGCCCTTCCGACCACCACCACCACGACAACGACGACGACCAACAACAGCAGCACGTCCACGCACACGATCATCGGCCACGTCGTCGGCGAGGCGGCAGGCGTGGCATGCCCGGGCGAGAAGGCGACGCTGCGGTTCCAGCACGTCAGCGGCGGCCGGTTGAGCCTCGGCTTCGGCAAGGCGTCGATGGGCCAGCTCGAGCTGACCTGCACGACGACGGGCAAGCCGATCGCCGACGCCAAGCTCGAGATCGCCACCAAGACCGGCGGTCGCCCGGCCGTGGCCTCGGACGTCACGACCGACGGCGCCGGCCACGCGACGATCCGCCTCGCCCAGGGCGCGTCGCGCGGGATCACCGTCGGCTACCGCATGTACTCCGACGATGCGGTCGCGCGGGCCACCGCCACGCTGAAGGTGCTGGTCAAGGGGAAGGTCGCGCTGAAGGCCAACCGCAAGCACCTGCACAACCGCCAGGCCGTGACCCTGCGCGGCGCGCTGGCCGGCGGGCTGGTGCCGAAGCGCGGCGTCGCGCTGGCGGTCCAGTGGAAGGACGGCAAGCGCTGGCGCCCGTTCGCCCAGATCAAGACCGACAAGAACGGCCGCTTTTCGTACGGCTACCGGTTCACGCGGACCAACCGCGCGGTGGTCTATCGCCTGCGTGTGCAGATCGTCAGCGGGCAGGTCGACTACCCCTACGTGTCGGTCAGCTCCAAGCCGGTCAAGGTCACCGTTGGCCGCTAGCGCCACCGATGTCGCGGGCCGCCTCGGCGCCCCGCTCACCAGCGACGCGCGGCGGCGGGCGATGCCCGCCGCCGTGGGTTGCGGCGTGTCGGAAGCTCCGGGCTCCCATCCTCGCGCGACCTCGGCGGCGGGCCACGGCCGCCGGATCTTCCGCGCGCTCGGCTCGGGCCTGCTGCTCGCGCTCGCCGTCGCCTTCCCGGCCCATGCCGAGGAGGTCTTCACGGGCCAGGCGGCCGCGGCACGCGCGACCGACTCGACCTGGATCCCGGCACCGGCCCGACGGGCGGCGGTCTGCATCGTGGACACCGGCAACGACGTCACGCCCGACACCGCCAACGTGGTCGCTCGCTTCGCCACGGACGGCGGCACCGGCGCCGACCTCAACGCGGGCAAGCACGGCACGCTGATGGCGATGATCGCCTCGGCACCGCACGACGGGTTCGGGATGGTCGGGGCCGCGCCGTCGATCGACGTCGTGTCGGTGCGCGCCTCCAGCGACGGCACGTCCTTCGGGGGCTTCGACGTCCAGGCCGCGGTGCAGACCTGCATGGCCAAGCGCGCGGCCTACAACATCAAGGTCGTCTCGCTGAGCCTGGGCGGCGACATCGGCGGCATCGCCGCCAACACCACCCAGCGCAACGCGTTCCAGGACATGATCGACAACGCGCGGCTCCACGGCCTCAACGTCGTCGCGGCGGCCGGCAACGGCGCGACCGGCACGGTCGACTGGCCCGCGGGCTACCCGCCGGCGTTCGCCGTCGGCGCCGCCGCCAACGACGGCGCTCGGTGCGGGTTCGCCTCGTGGGGGCCGGAGCTGGATCTGTGGGCGCCCGGCTGTCCGCTCGACGTCGCGCGCCCGGACGCGACCGGCAACGCCGCATGGGCCAGCGGCTCCAGCGAGGCGACGGCGTTCGTCGCCGGGATCCTCACGCAGTTGCGCGGTCTCGATCCGGGCCTGGGGGTGGACGCCGCCGAGCAGGTCGTGAGGGCCAACGCGCGGTCCACCGCGGCCGGGCCGTATCTCGACGTGGCGGCGGCCTTCACGGGTGCCGGCTTCGCTCCCCAGCTCGCCGCCGGGCACGACGCGGTGCCGGCGCCGATCGTCACCACGCCGTCCACGGCGTCTCTGGAGGCGCACGCGCCCACGACGGTCATCGATGCGCCGGCGCCTGAGGCGGCGCCGCCGTCGTCCATCCCCGAGCCGGCGCGCATCGTCCCGAGCGATGGGCAGCAGCGTTCTCGGCTCGGCAGGCCGGTCGTCCGTTCGTTGACCGTTCGCCGCGGCACGTTGACCCTCGTGCTCAAGGGCAAGCCGAAGGGGATCGAAGCACGGGTCGAGGTGTATGCCCGCAAGCGGGGCGGGGTCTTCCCGACGCTCGCTCGCTCGGTGCGTATTCGTGCGGACCATCTGCGCACTCGGGTCTCGGGAACGCTAAATCAGGTGTCGATCATCTACCGTGATCCAACCGGGGTGCGGGAAGCGTCGGCGCCGTTGATCGTCCATCCGAGGACGTAGGGCCTTCCCTCGCCGACCGCTCGAATGCTGGTGCGTCTTGGACATCTGACTGCGTTGATCACCGCCGTGTCGCTGGCGGCGGTCAGCGCTGCGTCCGGCCAACCCCGTCCCGTGCCCGGCGACGTCGGTCCGCTCGTCGCCGGCGGCGGGTTCGTCATCCAGTCCTGCGGTGAGACGGGATCGGCCGAAGGGTGGAGCGAGACCACCAACAACAACCCGACGGCGCTGGCGTCCGGCGTCGATTGTCCGCCGTCGAGACTCGTCCCTGGCGGGGCGGCGAACGAGTTCCAACAGGCGGGCCTTTGGATAAGCGATCGCTTGGGCGACGTGGGCGGCACCGACGCGGCGCCAGGCGATCGTGCTGAGCTTTCTTTCTCGCCGCTTGCCGGCACGGTCGTGTCGCGTGTCCGCTGGTGGCGATCGGTGTACAAGCAACTCGAAGACCATTGGCAGCCGTACACAGCCGTGGGCGCGAGTAACGCGATCATCGACTCGTGTGACTTTGCGGCGGGTCACCACGTGTGCGGTGTCGGTGGGACCGATTGGTATCCGAACGACGGCAATTTCGGGAACGACGTTCTGGCCTACACCGACCTCCAGAACCTCTCGACCAACAAGGTCATCGCCGGCGTCTACTGCCGGCCCAACCCCGACAACGTCTGCATCGGCGGCGCCACGGTCACCTACGCGGAGGTGATGATCTTCAGCGCGTTCCTCACGATCGCCGACCCGACCGCGCCGTCCATCGGGACCCCGACCGGTGACGGGTGGACGACCGCCGGCTGGTCGCAGGGCACGCTGCCGCTCGCGGTCGCGTCGAACGATCTCACCGGCATCGCCGCCACGCGGGTCTACGCCGATGGCTCGCTCGTCGCGACGCTGCAGCGCGGTTGCAGCTACACGCGACCGCGGCCGTGCACGGATGAGCCGACGGGAGCGGTCGGGCTGCCGACGGCGGGGCTCGCCGATGGCGCGCACACGATCGTCCTCAGCGTCGAGGATGCCGCGGGCAACACCACGACCGTGCAGCGCGGTGCGCCGTTGCTGGTCGACAACGCCGCGCCCGCTCCGCCGGTGAGCCTCGCGTCTCCGCGCGCTGCGGCCGACGTCAACAGCTTCTCGGCGACGTGGTCGCTGCCCGCGGACGCCGGCTCGCCGATCGACCAGGCGCAGTACCAGGTCTGCCAGGACGGGATCTGCGGCGCGACGCAGGTGGCAGCGTCGCTCACCGGGCTCGGCGACATCACCCTGCCGCACGCGGGCGCGGCGACGCTGCGCGTCTGGCTGCGCGACGCGCTGGGCCACGCGGACCCCGCGACCGCGGCGACGATCCCGCTCGCCTACACGCCGCCGCCCACCGTCGATCCGCCGCCGGCTTGCGCCTGCGTCCCGACGCCACCGATCACGCCTCCGCCAGGCATGACACCGCCCCCGCCGCCGGCGATCAAGAAGAGCAGCCCCACGCTGAAGCTCACGACGCTGCGCCGCGTCGGCCGCAAGATCAGCGTCGGCGGCAGCGTGTCGAGCAAGGCGTCCGGCAAGGTCACGATCCGCTACCGCGCCCGGATCCACGGCCGGACGCACACGCTGACCAAGCGCGTCGCGATCCGCCGTCGCGCGTTCAGGACGACGCTGACCCTGACGCCCGGCTACGCCGCGCAGCGGGCGGCGACCGTGACGATCAGCTACGCGGGCGACGCCGACACGACACCTCAGAGCCGCACGGCCAAAGTACGCACGCGCGCGTAAGAACCACACGCGGCGGACGACTTCGCCGCCGGGAAATCATCGCAACGTGCAGGAAGATCCCAAACGCGCGAGAACAAAGGGGGTTTTGCCGTCCGATGGGGGTCGTACCTTGGCGCCGTCCAGTACCTCGAGTGCCCGGAGCTTCCATGGCCCTCTGCTTCATCGAACCTCACGACGCGATTCGCGTCATCGCAGAGTCCGTCGGCCGCGAGGCCCGGCGGCAGCTGCTCGGCGAGCTCGTGCGGGCGTGGGTGGATGAGATCCCCGAGCGCGAGCTGGATACCCACTACGCCAAGGCCGTCGCCGACCTCGACGAGCACGACCTCTCGATGCTCGCCGCGTGGCACGCATCGCTGGAGGTCGGCCAGCCGATCGCCAACCGCGACTTCCTCATGAACGTCTTCCCGACCCTCGGCGAGAACCGCCGCGAGGCCCTGAAGATCGCCGCGGGCTTCCGCGGCGAAGAGGCGTTCGAGGCCGGCGTCGCCGAGGAGCAGGCCCTCGAGACCGTGCTGCCGCGCCTGTCGCGCGAGCGCTCGATGGAGCTCGCGCAGGAATGCGTCGAGCTCTACCTCTGGGACCGCCTCGGCAGCGACAACTAACGCCACGCGCCGCGCCCTGGGCCCGCGCCACGCGCCGCGCCCTGGGCCTGCGCCGCCGCACGCTACGCGCGCCGTGGGCCAGGCCGGAGCGCGTGCAGGCGGCCCCGCCCCGCCTACGCCTCCACGCGCCGGAGCACGTCGTAGCGGCCCACGCCGCTGCGGCCCTCCATGCGCCAGGTGAAGAAGGCGGTGTCCAGCCTCAGCCGGCCGAGGTCGAGGGTCGTTCCGCACGACACCTCGCCGGCGATGCGGCGGGCGTAAGGGGACTCGTCGGTCTCGTACAGCTCGAGGCCGGCGTGGCGCTGGCGGCCTTCGCTGTCGTAGGTCGTCGAGATCCGGGGGTCGGCGACCACGACCGACACGGGCTCGTCGGTCTCGCCGTCGCGGCCCAGCAGCACGGCGTGGATCGCCTCGTCGGCGTGCGACGACGCCTTGGCCGGGCGGACGGCGGTGAGCGTGACGCCGGCATCGCCGTCCAGCCAGACGCCGAGCGTGCGCGCCACGCCGAGCTTGTCCCAATCCGGCGCGCCCCAGGAATGGCCGCGCTGGCCACGGCCCGCGAACGTCCGCTCGACGCCGTCGATCGTCACGCGACCGGTGACCTTCACGAGCTGGTCGTAGCCCTGCATCCCGCCGAGCTTCGCGGTGGGGGCGTCGGCATCCAGCTCGGCCGGCGCGGACACGGCCTCCAAGTCCAACAGGAACGCGTGCTGCCCGTCCTCGTCGTCGAAGTGCATCCGCCACGCGCGCAGCGGGTCGACGACCTCGGTCCAGACGCCGGCGGCCTCGGCGCGACCCCAGCCGAGGCCCTCGCCGGCCGGGACACCACCCTCGGCGCGGACCGCGATCGGCGACCCGCCCGCGAACAGGACTGCGAGCCCGCTCGTCACGATCGACCCGTCGTCGCCCAGGGCGCGGCCGATCCGCGCGACGCCGCAGATGTCGGCGGCGTCGTCGCTGAACGCCACGGTGACGGCGTCGCTGTGGCCCGCGGCGAGGTCGCGCGGCGCCTCGGTGTCGACGGTGACGGTCAAGGAAGCCTCCGGGGGTCGATCTCGGTTGCGGTGCCCTCGACGTCGAACTCGCCGCCGTCGCCGCCGCCGCCCGATGACGGCCGCCGGCGGAACTGCGGGCTCGGCGCGTCGGCGAGGATGCGGAACGTGAACCGGCGGATCAGCACGCGCCGGATGATCGCGCGCGTCGGCGGGATCAGGAGCACCGCGCCGACGATGTCGCTGCAGAACCCGGGCGTGAGCAGGAACGCTCCGCCGAAGATGACCAGCACGCCGTCGAGGACCTCGCGCGCCGGCATCCGCCCCTCCGACAGGGCGATCTGGAAGCGCCGCCAGGCCGCGCGGCCCTGCGACTTCATCAACAACGAGCCGAGGATCGAGTCGGCGATCAGCAGGGCGATCGTCCACCACGCGCCGATGGCCTGCCCGACCTGGATGATCACGTAGATCTCCAGGATCGGCACGACCACGAAGATGGCGAGCAGCAGCAGGAAGGGCATCCGGGACCGAAGGCTACGCGGTCACGGGACGCGCCCGCGCGCACGGCCGGCGAGGGCGCGGCGGGGCGAACCCCGCGGCCGGCTCAGGCCGGCGCCGGTGCGAGCTCCAGGATCACGTTCGGCAGTCGGTGCAGGCCGACCACCTCGATGAGACGCTGGATCTGCGGCTGGGCGCCGCGGATGCGGAGGAGGCCGCCGGCCTGGCGCAGGCGCCGCGCGACCATGGCCAGGTCGACCATCAACGAGGGGTCGGCGAAGACCAGCTCGTGAAGGTCGACGAGGACCGTTCCACCGGCGTGCAGCGCTCGGGACAGCGCGGGCCTCCGCAGGCTTTGAGTGGACCGGTCCTCGTCCCCTACACAGCAGATCACCGGGGGGTGTTCGCTGTAGGAGACGATGGCGTCGCCAACCTACCCAGGCGCGGAGCTAGACTCAAGGGCAATGCCCTCCGTCGAGGATGTAGAAGCCGCTCTCACCAACGTGATCGATCCCGAGCTCGGTCTCGACTTCGTCGAGCTCGGCCTCATCTACGGGATCGAAGTCTCGACCGGCGACGTGCACGTCACGTTCTCGCTGACGTCGCCCGGCTGCCCGATCGGGCCCCAGGTCTCCGAGCAGATCGAGGAGTTCGTGACCGAGCTCGACGGTGTGACGTCCGTCGAGTCCACGATGACGTTCAGCCCGCCCTGGACGCCGGACCGGATGTCCGAGGACGCGAAGTTCGCGCTGGGCTACTAGCCCGGCTTCTTCACAAGGTCTTATGCGATCGGCGCTCGCAGCCGCGGCGGCGATCGGGGCTTCGCTCATGGCGGCGGCGCCCGCGGTCGCCCATGCGGCGAGCGCCCCGGGCGACACCACCGGTCGCCTCCTGGTCACCGTCAAGGCGCCGTCGCCGGGCAAGGCGCAGGCCTCGGCCGTCCACGCCATCGCGGCGAGCGCCGGCGCCCGGTCTGCCGCGGTCACGGTGCCGCAGCTGCGGCTCGCCGCCCTCGCCCCGGCCAAGGGCGCGTCGCTGGCCGCCCTCGCGCGGCGGCTCCGCGCCGACCCCCGCGTCGCCTCGGTGCGCCCCGAGCGGCGCTTCACGCTGCGCTACGTCCCCAGCGACCCGGCCTTCACCGCTCCCGAGCGCGGCGAGGCCGGCACGACCGTCGAGTGGTGGGCGGCCCGCGAGAACCTGACCGCCGCCTGGGACCTCGCCCGCGGCGACGGCGCGAAGGTCGCGGTCATCGACACCGGCGTCGACGGCGCGCATCCCGAGCTCGCCGGCAAGATCATCGCGTCCGCCGACTTCGACGACACCTTGGGCGACGGCCCGCCGACCGTCGACGAGGACGGCCACGGCACGCACGTCGCGTCGCTCGCCTGCGCGCAGCACGACAACGGCGCCGGCATCGCGGGCGCCGGCCTGGGCTGCGGCCTCCTGATCGCCAAGAGCGACCTCTCCGAGGGCAGCGTCGCCCAGGCGCTCATCTGGGCCGCCGACAACGGCGCCGAGGCCATCAACATGAGCTTCGGCACCGACGGTCGCTTCGCCGCCGCGCCCGCGATCGTCCAGGCCCTCCAGTACGCCGCCGGCAAGGGCGCGGTGCTCGTCGCCGCGGCCGCCGACGACCCCGTCCAGGAGCAGGGCGACCCCGCCAACGTGCTCCAGCCGACCAACTCCGGTTCGGACATCAACCAGAACTTCGGCCTCTCGGTCACGGCCGCCAGCGCCCAGGACAAGCGCGCGACGTTCGCCGGCCGCGGCACGCAGGTCTCGATGGCGGCCTACGGCACCTACGGGCCGGGCGGGCAGACCGGCCTGCTCGGCGCCTTCCCCGCCCAGACGACCAACCTCGAGCGCGGCGACGCCGCCAAGAAGATCGACCCCTGCCGCTGCCGCACGACCCTCAACGGCGACAACCGCTATGCCTACCTGCCCGGCACGTCGATGAGCGCGCCGCAGGTCGCGGCCGTCGCCGCGCTGATGCGCCACCTCAACCCGGACCTGCCGCCAACCGACGTGGTGCGCATCCTCAAGCAGACCGCGAGCCGCCCGCCCGACGTCGCGTGGACGCCGGAGCTCGGCTGGGGGATCCTGGACGCGGGCGCCGCGGTGGCCGCCGCCCGCTCGGTCGACGCGCACGCGCCGAGCTCGCAGCTGCAGCACCCGAAGGTCACCGGCCGCTCGATCCTGCTGCGCTGGCGCGGGGCCGACGACGCGGTCGCCGGTGTCGTCGCCTCCGGCATCGACCACTTCGAGATCTGGCGCGCGCTCCCCGGCCGCGCCGCCCGCAAGATCAAGACGACGCGCGCGCACTCGATGCGCCTGCGCGGCCGCCACGGCGGGCGCTACAGCTTCTACACGATCGCCGTCGACCACGCGGGCAACCGCGAGCCGCCGCCGGCGAGGGCCGACGCCAGCGTGCGCGTCGCCCGCCGCTAGAGGTCCCTACCGGGCGGTCGTCGGAGCCGGCGCCGCGGCGCCGTGCCCGTTCGCGGAGCCGTTGACGCTCGCGTCGCCGCGCCCCGCGCCGCCCCGGCGGCGCGCCAGGGCGAGGAGCTCGGCCAGCGCCGCCTCGATGCCGTCCCCGATCCGGTCCAGGTCGGGCAGCGCGTCGTAGTCGCCCAGCAGGCCGAAGTTCATCTGGCCGTTGTAGGACATGATCGCCACCGCGAGCCCGTGGCCCTTGGGCAGGAACGCGACCGGGAAGACGTCGTGCATCTCGCGGCCGCGCACGTACAGCGGCAGCTGCGGCCCCGGCACGTTGGTGACGATGAGGTTGAACAGCCGCGTCGAGAAGTTCAGCCGCGAGGCCTGCGCCAGGACCGTCGGCGGCGCGAAGGACTGCGCACCGGTCAGGACCTCGGCGCCGACTGCCTGCTTGGACTCCTTCAGCCCGTCCATCGCCGCCTTGACCGCGCGCAGCCGCGCGATCGGGTCGGCGATGTAGACCGGCAGCGGCCCGCGCATGACCGTGATGCGGTTGCCCAGCGAGCCGCGCTCGTCGCTGCTGCGCGTCGACACCGGGACCAGCGCCCGCAGCTCCAGGCCCTCGGTCCGGACCCCGCGCGAGTGCAGCCAGTCGCGCAGCGCGCCGGTCACGACGGTCAGGACCACGTCGTTGACCGTCCCGCCGAACGCGTTCTTGACCTCCTTGAAGTCCGTCAGCCGGTTGCGCACCACGCGGTAGCGCCGGTGCGGCCCGATCTCGACGTTCAGCGGCGTCGGCGGCGCCGGGTTCAGCCCCGCCCACGCGACCTCGCCGAGCCCCTGGCCGGCCTCGCTCAGCGCGCGCAGCGACGCCGACGGGTTGCGCGCCAGCGACACGGCGCCCGCGACCCCGCCGGCCACCACGCGCGCCAGCCCGAGCGCGCCGCCGGCGACGAGCTCCGCGCCCGTCGGCTCGACGTGCGGCTGCCACGGCTCGTCGGGATGGGGCGGCGCGACCGGCACGGGGGAGAGGTCGAACATCACGGTCGCCAGGTCGACGCCGCTGATGCCGTCGACCATCGCGTGATGGGTCTTGGAGACCACGGCGAACCCGCCGTCGTCGAGCCCTTCGACGATCCACATCTCCCACAGCGGCTTGGACCGGTCCAACTGCTGGGACATGATCCGCGCGGTCAGCCGCATGAGCTGGTCCTCGGCGCCCGGCGCCGGCAGCGCGGTCTGGCGCACGTGGTACTCGAGGTTGAACGTGGGGTCGTCGACCCACAGCGGCCGCCCGGTCTCCAGCGGCGGCTGCGCGAGCCGCTGGCGGTAGCGCGGCACGAGGTGCAGCCGCGTCCGGATGTGGTCGAGCATCTCCTCGTAGCCCGGCGCGGGCCCCTCGCAGATGACGATGCCGCCGATGTGCATGTGCGACGCAGGTCCCTCCTGCGCCAGGAAGGAGGCGTCGACCGCCGTCAGTCGATCCAGATGCTGCTGTGCCATCCCATGCTCCCCCGATTCACGTCGTGATCGCCACCCTACTCCGGGATCGCGAGCGGTGCAGGGGATTCAGCCGGCTCTCCCACCCGGTCTGGCGGGTACCGTGCCGGGTCGCAGATGGCCGACCAGCAAGAGCCGCAACCCACCGACGACGACTCCGGCGGTCGCCTCTCCGTGAAGCTGCTGGTCTTCGCGCTCGTCGGCCAGCTGATCCTCTTCGGCGGGCTGATCGCGCTGACCCTCCACGGCTTCCCGTTCCTCGGTGGGGGCGGCGACTCCGACGCGGACAAGCCGATCACGACGACCGTCCGGCCCGGCACCGTGCCCAGGGCGACGGCTCACCGCTTCGACGCCGACAAGGCGATGGCGATCGCGAAGATGCAGGTCGACGCCGGCACGCGCCCCGCGGGCTCGGAGACGCTGCGCGCCGTCGCCGAGAAGCTGAAGGCGCAGCTGCCCAACGGGCGCTTCGAGCCGATCCAGGGAACCGGTCCCACCCACCCTCTGCGCAACATCGTCGGCGACCTGCCGGGCCCGGGGCCGGTGATCGTCATCGGGGCCCACTACGACACCGAGTACCACCCCAAGGGCTTCGTCGGCGCCAACGACGCGGCGGCCGCGGTGGGCACGGTCGTCGAGCTGGCCGCCGCGCTCAAGGGCGTCACGCGCAGCGCGATCAGCCCCGGCATCCGCTTCGTCCTCTTCGACGGCGAGGAGGAGCCGCACCCGACCGACGACTTCTACCGCGACGCGCTGCGCGGCTCCAAGGCCTACGTCCAGCTGCATGCGGAGGAGGTCCGGGCGATGGTCCTGCTCGACTACATGGGCAACAAGGGCGTCCGCCTCCCGCGCGAGGGCTCGTCGACGCAGTCGCTGTGGCAGCAGGTGCGCGACGCGGCCGGGCAGGTCGGGGTCCAGGCGATCTTCCCCGACAAGGCCGAGACCGCGATCTTCGACGACCACACGCCGTTCCTGCGCGCCAGCATCCCGGCCGTCGACCTCATCGACTGGTCCTACAAGTACAAGGACACCGTCGACGACACCTACGACAAGCTGTCGGTCGACAGCGTCGACGCGGTGGGGGAGACGATCGTGCAGCTGATCAAGGACTGGCCGGGGAACGCTGGCCCAGAGGGCCAGGCTCCCTAGCGGGTGTTCGCCCAGGGGGCGAACCCGCGGTCTGGCCTTCGGGGCGCTCTACACTGGCCGCGAATGGCCGCCACCGTCGAGAAGCTCCTCCTGGCGGCCCCGCGCGGGTACTGCGCAGGGGTCGACCGTGCCGTGCAGACCGTCGAGCGTGCGCTGGAGCTCTACGGCGCGCCCGTCTACGTCCGCAAGGAGATCGTCCACAACAAGCACGTCGTGGAGCAGCTGCGCGCGCGCGGGGCGATCTTCGTCGACGAGCTGGACGACACCGTCCCCGCCGGCGCGACCACCGTCTTCTCCGCCCACGGCGTCTCGCCGGCCGTCCACGCCGACGCCGCGGAGCGCCAGCTCAACACGATCGACGCGACCTGCCCGCTGGTGACCAAGGTCCACCGCGAGGCGGTCAAGTTCGCCTCCGAGGGCTACACGATCGTCCTCATCGGCCACGCCGGCCACGAGGAGGTCGAGGGCACGATGGGCGAGGCGCCCGAGCACATCGTCCTGGTCGAGACCGAGGACGACGTCGACGCGCTCACCGTCGCCGACCCCGACAAGATCGCCTACATCTCGCAGACCACGCTGAGCGTCGACGAGACCCGCGCGATCATCAACCGCCTGCGCGAGAAGTTCCCGGCGATCACCGGGCCGCGCACGGATGACATCTGCTACGCCACCACCAACCGCCAGGCGGCGGTCAAGCAGATGGCCGCGCACTGCGACCTGCTGCTGGTGATCGGCTCCAAGAACTCGTCGAACTCCAACCGCCTCGTGCAGGTCACGCGCGAGCTCGGGACCGATGCGCACCTGATCGACGACGTCTCCGAGATCGACGAGGCGTGGCTCGAGGGCCGCACGGTCGTCGGCATCTCGTCGGGCGCCAGCGCGCCGGAGGAGCTCGTCCAGCGCCTCGTCGACTTCTTCCGCGAGCGCGGGACCGAGCAGGTCGAGGAGTTCCAGGTCGTCCAGGAGGACGTCCGCTTCATGCTCCCCAAGGCCATCCGCCAGGCGATGGCCGCCGCGCAGCCCGCCTGAAACTTCGGTTGAGCAGGGCGTTCCGGCCTCAAGTGGCGTCGCCGTGCGGCCGACGACTCGGTGTGGAATGTCCCTCCGCACTCCGATCGTGGGCGTGATCAGCCACGCCGCCCTCGCCATCGCCGGCCTCGTCGCCGCGGTGGCCTTCTCGGCCTGGCCGGTGGCCACCGCGTGCTTCGCCGCGGCCGCCGCCGTCGCGCTGCTGCGCGCCCGCCGCGCCGAGCGCGGGGCGAGCGAGTGGCGCCGCGCGTCCCAGCACGATCCGCTGACGGGCGTCGGCAACTACCGCAAGCTCCACGAGACGCTGCACGCGCAGACCGCGCAGGACCCGCAGCGCTTCGCCCTGCTGACGCTCGACGTCGACCGCTTCAAGGAGATCAACGAGGCGCACGGCCATCTGGAGGGCGATCGCCTGCTCCAGGAGGTCGGCCGGATCTTGGTCGAGAACGTCCGCGGCAGCGACGTGGTCGCCCGCCAGGGCGGCGACGAGTTCTCCGTGCTGCTGCCCGAGGCCGACGTCGACGGCGCGACGATGCTCGCCCAGCGCATCGAAGAGGCGCTGGGCACGATCGAGGCGGCCGACCACGCGCCGGTCCGCGCGTCGATCGGCGTCGCGATCTTCCCGCAGGACGGCGCCACGCCGGACGACCTGCTCGAGAAGGCCGACCTCGACCTCCGCCGCACCAAGGAACGACGCCGTGCGGCCCTCCTGCTGGCCGACGCCGACGCGCCCGCGAGCGTGGACGGTACGGTCGCCGCATGGGCGACCCCGACGACCGCGGCCTGAACCTCCGCGACCACGAGGCGCGCAACCGCGCCGACTGGAACGCCAACGCCGGCGACTGGGTCGCCGGCGCCGAGCGCGACTGGGACCCAGGCACCCAGCCGCACTGGGGCATCTGGCGCATCCCCGAGCACGACCTGCGCGCGCTGCCCCAGGACGTCGACCTCGACGGCGCCGACGTCGTCGAGCTCGGCTGCGGCACCGCCTACTGGTCGGCGTGGCTGGCCCGCGCCGGCGCGCGCCCGGTCGGCGTCGACCTGGCCGAGAACCAGCTGGCGACCGCGCGGGCGATGCAGGCCAGGCACGGCGTGGACTTCCCGCTGATCCACGCCTCGGCCGAGCGCGTCCCACTGCCCGACGCGGGCTTCGACCTCGCCTTCAGCGAGTACGGCGCGTCGCTGTGGGCCGACCCGTACGCGTGGATCCCGGAGGCGCACCGGCTGCTGCGTCCCGGAGGCAGGTTGGTGTTCTTGACCAACAGCGTGCTCGCGCTGCTGGTCGCGCCGCCGACCGACGTCCCGATCGGCACCGAGCTGGTGCGCCCCCAGCGCGGCCTGCGCCGTGTCGAGTCCGACGACGACCCGAGCGTCGAGTTCCACCTGTCCCACAGCGACATGATGGCCTTGCTGCGCGAGACGGGCTTCGAGGACGTCGGCCTGCGCGAGCTGTACACGCCGCCCGGCGGCGACCCCGACGAGGTGCGCTTCTACGTCGCGCGCGGCTGGTCGCAGCAGTGGCCGTGCGAGGAGATCTGGACCGCGCGCAAGGCCGCGGCCTGACGGCGCGTCACGCGTCGTCGGCCATGCCGGCCTCGTAGGCGCGCAGCGTGTCGACGACCACGCGGCGCTCGGCGGCGCTCGGCGGCGGTCAGCGGCTTGGTGGGCGAGCTGCACCGCAAGGGCGTGCTGGAGCGCGTCGAGGACGAGGCCGACCGCCGCCGGCGGACCGTCAGCCTCGCCGCGGCCCAGCGGCCGGCGATCGAGACGTGGCTCGCCCGCGGCGCCGGCGCGTGGCGCGCCGCCCTGGACGGCTCATCGCCCCGACGCCACGGCGCCCGCGATCATCCACCACCTGACCGAGTCCGTGGTCGGCGTCTACGGCGACTGGGCGCGCGAGGTGGCCGTCGTCGACCTCTTCGGCGTGCCCGCCCGGCGTCGGCGGCGAGCCGGTCTAGAGCTGGCGCTTGAGGCGCTCCAGGCGCGTGTCCCACTGGCCGCCGGCCGCGACCATCCAGGCCATCGCGCCGGCGAGCGGCTCGGGCGTGAGGCGGTAGCGCGTCTCGCGGCCCGCGTGCTCGGCGGAGGCGAGGCCCGCGTCGCGCAGCTGCGCCAGGTGCTTGGCGATCGCCTGGCGGCTGACCGGCAGCTCGCCGGCCAGCGCGGACGCGGTCAGCCCCGGCTGGGCGGCCAGCATGCGCACGACCTCGCGCCGGGTCGGGTCGGCGAGGGCGGCGAAGACGGGTCCGGGATCGCGGTCGGCCACGTCGATCACGCGAAGGCCATCTGCGGCCCGCGCGCGGCGCTCAGCGCGCCGATCGACTGCGCGGCCGCGATGCGCAGCGCCACGAGCGGCAGCTCGACGACGACCATGCGCGTGCGGCGGCCCTCGCCGTCGGCGTCGCCGTCCGCGTCGTCGAGCGTCAGCTCCACGAGCGTCGGGTCGCCGCCGGGCGCGCACCAGGACAGGGCGACGCGCCGGCCGTCCTCGACCTCTTCGATCGTGACGAGCCGCTCCTCGCCGTTCTCGGTCACGGTGCCGCGCGCGCCGGGCTCGACCGCGTCGAGGTCGACGTCGTCGGCCAGCCAGGTCGCTAGGCCCTCGGGCTCGGCGACGAGTGCCCAGACCGCGTCGCGGGGTGCGTCGAGGACGGTCTCGCGCCGGACGGCGCCGATCTCTTCGTGCAACTCCATGGTTGCGGATGCTATCGTGCTCGCCAACGTGCAACCAAACGGTTGCAGAAAGGAGACCCACCCCATGCCCCTCGTCCCCATGGTCGTCGAGCAGTCCCCGCGCGGCGAGCGCTCGTTCGACATCTACTCCCGGCTCCTCAACGACCGCGTCGTGTTCCTCGGCAGCGTGATCGACGCTGAGATCGCCAACCTCGTCGTCGCCCAGCTGCTGCACCTGGAGGCCGACGACCCCGACAAGGACATCAACGTGTACGTCAACTCCCCGGGCGGCGACGCCTACGCGGCGCTCGCGATGTACGACGCGATGCAGTTCGTGGCCTGCGACGTCGCGACGATCTGCTGCGGCATCGCGATGTCCGGCGGTTCGCTCGTCCTGGCCGGCGGGGCGGAGGGCAAGCGCATGGCGCTGCCCAACGCGCGGATCCTCATCCACCAGCCGCACGGCTCCTACCAGGGGCAGACGACCGACATGGAGATCCACGCGCGCGAGGCGATCGCCCTGCGCACGCGCTACGAGGAGATCTACGCCCACCACACCGGCCAGGACCAGTCGCGGGTCAAGGCCGACATCGAGCGCGACCGCTACTTCACCGCGCAGGAGGCTACGGGCTACGGCCTCATCGACCGCGTCATCGCCAACCGCCGCGAGGCGTTCGCGCACCGCAAGGCGGCCGGCCTGGCCTGACCCCTCGCTCCCCGGAGGGCAGGCGAACCCGGCCCGCCCGCCCGGTAGCCTCGCGGCCGCATGCGCACGCTCGTCGTCTCCGACCTCCACCTCGGCGGCCGCACGGGCGTCGACGTGCTGCGCCACGACCCGGCCGCGCTCGCGGCGCTGACCGCGGCGCTGGACGGCGTCGACCGCCTCGTCCTGCTCGGCGACACGCTGGAGCTCCGCCACGGCCCCGCGCGCGACGCGCTGGCGGCCGCTCAGCCGGTGATCGAGGCCGTCGGCGCCGCGCTGGCGCCGGAGGCGTCCGTCGTCCTGGTCCCCGGCAACCACGACTACGCGCTGGCCGCGCAGTGGCTCGACGCGCGCGCCAAGCCGCTCGGGCTGGAGGCGACCGTCAAGCCGCAGACGGCCTCGCCGCTGGCGCGCCACGTCGCGCGGTGGCTCGGGGCGCCGGAGCGCGTCGTCGACGTGTCCTATCCCGGCATCTGGCTGCGCGACGACGTCTGGGCGACCCATGGCCATTACCTCGATCCGCACGGCACCGTGCCCACGTTCGAGCGCCTCGCGGCCGGCGTGATGAGCCGGATGGTCGACCCGGTGCCCGAGCCGACCGCGACCGCCGAGGACTACGAGCGCATCGTCGCGCCGCTTTACGCGTGGATCCACGCCTCGGCGCAGCGCGCCGGCGACGGGCGCGTCGGGGCGGGCGCCGGCCGCGCGGGCAAGGCCTACACCATGCTCCAGGGCGGCGACGGCCACCGCCCGGTCCGGGTGCGGCTGCTCACCGCCGCGTTCCCGATCGGGATCCGCGGCGTCAACCTGCTGGGCATCGGCCCCGTGAGCAGCGACCTGTCCGGCGACGCGCTGCGCCGCAACGCGATCGACGCGATGGGCCAGGTCGTCGCGCGCCTCGGCGTCGGCGCCGAGCACGTCGTCTTCGGCCACAGCCACCGCACCGGGCCGCTGCCGGCCGACGACGTCACCGAGTGGCGCACGCCGTCGGGCGCCTGGCTGCACAACAGCGGCAGCTGGGTCGACGAGCCGTCGTTCACCGGCGCGGACGGCATGCACAGCCCGTATTGGCCGGGCGGCGCCGTGCTCGTCGAGGACGACGGCCCGCCGCGGCTGCTGCGCCTGCTGACCGACTAGCTCGCGTCGGCGGGCGCGAGGCCCGGGGTGAAGCAGACCGCGTGGCAGAGGACGCCGGCGCCGACCTCGAGCTCGAGCACGCCGGCCTCGTGGTGGTCGTGGGCGACGAGCAGCTGCGCGCCGGCGTCGTCGACCGCGTGTGTGGCGCCGTTGACCACGATCTCGCCCTCGCCCTCGAGCACCGCCCACACCGCGCCCGCCTCATAGGGCCCGGAGTAGGGACCCTCGACGTCGGCGGTCGGCACGACGATCCGCGCGTCCGGGTCGTCCTCGGGATGGACGTAGGGCAGCGGCGCGGCGCCCTCGATGCCGAGCAGCTCCTGGATCGCCGCCTCGGTCTCGTGGTAGCCGCCCTCGCCGAAGTGGACCTCGAACAGCCGCAGGTCCTGGTTGAACAGGTAGCGCGACGGCCAGCCCTGGTTCTCGTAGATCTGCCAGAGCTGCAGGTCGGTGTCGAGCAGGACCGGATGCTCGATGCCCAGGCGCTCGACGGCGGCCGCGACGACCTCGGGGTCGCGCCCGGGCGGGAAGCCCGGCGCATGCACCGAGATGACGCGTAGGCCGGCCTCGGCGTAGCGCTCGTGCCACGCCTTCAGGTAGGGCAGCGTGCGCAGCGACGCGGGGCGGCAGAAGTCCCAGAACTCCAGCAGCACCGGGCGCCCGCGCTGCTTGTCCATCCGCAGCGTCGCGACGTTGAGCCACTTGAGGCTCGCCGGGAACATCGGGGCGGCGATCGTGTCGGTCGGGACGCGCAAAGCGCCGGCGACGGTAGCAGCGCCCGCGATTTGTTTGCACGGGACCGCAACTCTCGCGCACTCCAGGTTCTGGATAAGCTGCGCTCCCGTCCCGCGAATCTCTTGGAGGAGAAGCTTTGCGCAAGGTCTCTCTCGTCGTGGCCGCCCTGGCCGCGATGCTCTGTCTCACCGCTGTCGCCCTCGCCGGTACCAACCAGTACTCGGTCACTGGCAAGATCGCCAGCGGCGGCACGAAGTCGAAGCCGAAGGAAGTCGGCGTCCAGTTCAACTACACGATCAAGGCCGACGACGGCACGCTGACCAACCCGGTCAAGACGTACAAGATCCACTTCCAGGGTCTGAAGTCGTCGCCGAAGTACGTCGCCAACGGCAAGTACTGCTCGGCCGCCACGATCAACAAGGCCAGCTCGGACTCCGGCTGCTCGTCCAAGACGCACGTCGGCACGGGCGAGGTCAAGGCCTTCGTCGGCGCCGCCGGCCAGGCGATCGACCCGGGCAACAAGTGCAACCTGAAGCTCGACATCTACGCGGGCAGCGCGAAGAGCCTCGCGCTCTACCTGCACGGCCAGTCGCCTGACTGCATCGCCCCGATCTCCCAGGCGATCGACGCCAAGCTGACCACCGACAGCACCGGCGGCGCGCTGACCTTCACGGTCCCGCCCGTCCTGCTGCACCCGGTCACCGGCCTGGACTCGGGCATCACGCAGGTCACCTCGACGATCAAGAAGATCGGCAAGGGCAAGAAGGCGCTGTTCTACTCGGACGGCACGGGCTGCAAGTCCGGCAGCAAGCGCCAGGTCGAAGTGACGTTCACCGACGAGGGCGGCACCGCCTCGAAGACGTCCGCTGCGGCTGGCAACTGCTGATCTGACGCATCGCACGTCGGACGGCATCACGCTGTCCCGCAGTTCTCGAGGGGCGGACCGAAAGGTCCGCCCCTCGACGTTTCTGGGGACCCCTGAGCTGGACGGATGTCCTAAGGACGCCAAGGGCCGCGGCCGAGGAGGGTAGGCGCGTCCCGTAGTTCCCAGCAGGAGGAGAAGGCAGCGTGCGCACCATCCGCGTGCTGGCCGTGACCGCGCTCGCGGTGCTCGGCCTGACGGCCCTTGCCGTCGCGCAGTCCACGACGACGTTCACCGTCGGCGGCACCGTGTCGGTCCACGGCGGCACGAAGGCCAAGCCCAAGCCCGGCGGCCTGAGCTTCACGTTCGACGTCGCCGACCCGTCCGGCAACCAGTCCCCGCCGGTGCAGACGTACTCGATCATGTACGAGGGCGGGCGGCTGAACACCGGCCTGATCCCGGGCTGCTCGGCCGACAAGATCAACACCCCGGCGACGCCGACGCCCGACGTCTGCCCGAAGGGCTCGAAGATGGGCGCGGGCCGGCTCGACGCGCTGATCGGCGCGGCCGGCCAGCCGGCGTCCTCGGCCTCGCCGTGCCAGGCGACGCTCGAGCTCTACAACGGCGGCAAGGGGCACGCGACGCTGTTCGTCAGCTCCGAGCTGGCCACGTGCCCGGTCGCGCTGCGCCAGGCGATCGACATGCAGTACGTGACCAAGGGCGAGTTCGCCGGCCTGCGGTTCACGGTGCCCGAGATGCTGCGCCACCAGGTCGGCCTCGACATCACGGTCGTCCACGCCGAGGCGACGCTCAACCGGATCGTCGTCAAGAAGGGCAAGAAGAAGGTCGGCTACATCGAGTCGACGGGCTGCAAGGACGCCGACCGCGACCTCGTCGTGACGTTCACCGACGAGACCGGCGCGTCGTTCCCGGCCCAGAAGACGCTCGGCCGGTGCTGACGCCGGCGGCGCGCGGCGCCGTGGCGCCCGCGCACGTCTGAAGGTCGCCTGCACAAACCGCGGCGCCCGCCCCGCTGCGACGGGGCGGGCGCCGGTCCCCTAGGTTGTTGCGCATGTCCTCTCGCGCCCGCATCGGGATCGTCGTCGGAGCCGTCGTGGTCCTCGTCGTCGCGCTGATCGTCGCCAGCAGCGGCGGCGACGACGACAAGTCCAAGGACAGCGGCTCCCCGACCTCCAACACCGTCACCGTCAAGGACGCCAAGCCCGTCGGCGGCGTGCAGAAGCTGCGGTTCGCCAAGGGCGGGACCATCCACTTCACGGTCAAGTCCGACACGACCGACGAGATCCACTTCCACGGCTACGACGTCCACCAGGACGTCAAGGCCGGCGGCCAGGTCACGTTCGACGTGCCGGCGACGATCGAAGGGCGCTTCGTGGTCGAGCTCGAGGACCACAAGACCCAGATCGCCGAAGTCGAGGTCGACCCGTCGTGATCGTGGTGCGTCGCCGCGCGGGCCTGCTCGCGAGCGCCTCCGCGCTGGCGCTCGCGCTTCCGGCCAGCGCCTCGGCCCACGGCCTGGTCGGCAAGCAGGACCTGCCGATCCCGCGCTGGCTGTTCGCGTGGGCGGCGGCGGTCGTGCTCGTCGCGTCGTTCGTCGGCCTTGCGGTGCTGTGGGCGACGCCGCGGCTGCAGGACGTGACCGAGCGCCGGCGCTTCGACGTCCCGCTGGCGCTGGAGATCCTGGCCGGCGCGCTCGGCGTCGCGTTCTTCGTGTACTGCATGTACGCCGGCTTCGCCGGCACGCAGGCCGCCACGGCCAACATCCTGCCGACGGTCATCTACGTCTACTTCTGGGTCGTGATCCCGTTCGTCAGCGTCGTCTTCGGCGACGTCTTCCGCGCGATCAACCCGTGGCTGGCGGTCGGCAAGGCGACCGGCTGGCTCGCCCAGCGCACGGGCATGGCCGACGGCATCGACCCGCTGCCCTACCCGAAGTGGCTGGGGCGCTGGCCGGCGGTGATCGGCGTGCTGGTCTTCGCCTGGGTCGAGCTCGTCTACTCCAACAAGGACGATCCGTCGACGCTGGCGATCATGGCGCTGGCCTACGCGGCGACGCAGCTGGTCGGGATGAGCCTGTACGGCGTCGAGGCGTGGTCCAAGCGCGGCGACGCGTTCGGCGTCTACTTCGGGATGTTCGCCCGGATCTCGCCGCTGCACTGGCGCGACGGCGGCCTGGCCACGCGCCCCGTGCTCGCCGGCTGCCCGAAGCTCGCGCCGGTCGCCGGCACGGTCGCGCTGCTGTGCGTGATGATCGGGACGACGAGCTTCGACGGCTTCTCGCAGGGCACGACGTGGAACTCGATCGTGCCGCACCTGCAGGACTTCTTCGGCAGCCTCGGCCTCAACGCCGAGCACGCGCTGGAGGCGGCCGGGACCGTCGGCATCGTCGTGATGTGCTGCCTGATCGGCGGGCTGTACCGGCTGGGCGTCATGGGCATGCACACGGTCGGCCGGCGGCTGCCGACCGACGAGCTGTCGCGCCAGTTCGCCCACACGCTGATCCCGATCGCGTTCGCCTACGTGCTGGCCCACTACTTCTCGCTGGTCGCCTACCAGGGCCAGGCGATCGTGCCGCTGCTCTCCGACCCGCTCGGCCAGGGCCACGACTACTTCGGCGGCGCGCAGACGACCATCAACTACACGTGGATCAGCGCGACCGGCATCTGGTACGTCCAGGTCGCCGCGCTCGTGCTCGGGCACGTCGCCGGGTTGACGCTCGCGCACGACCGCGCCCTCGCGCTGTTCCAGAAGGCGCGCGACGCGACACGGTCCCAGTACTGGATGCTGGCGGTCATGGTCTGCTTCACGAGCCTCGGCCTCTGGCTGCTGTCGGCGGCGGCGCAGCAGTGATGGCCGCCGCGCTGATCCTCGCCCACGCGGGGCACTGGTTCGCGGGCCTGCTGTACCTGGCGCCGGTGCTGATCGTCGTCGGCGCGCTGCTCTACCAGAGCTGGAAGGACAAGCGCGAGGGCCCCGACGAGGACGGGGAGCCGGAGCCGGACATCACCACGTAGGCCGTCCGGCCCGCGGGGTAGGACCGTGGAGCCATGACCGTGCGACAGCTCCACAACCTCCTGCGCGGCCTGGACGACTCGCGTGCGCTGGTCGTCAAGCAGCGCCGTGGCGGCGGGAACGTCCTCAAGGAGGTGCGGCGCACCGCCCAGGACGAGGCCGACGACGCCTACGCCGCTTGGCGCGAGCAGCCGGGCCTGGACGGCTACCTCCGCTATCGCGCGGCGGCCGACCGGGCCGACGCGGCGCTCGACGCGCTGCTCGAGGCGGGCTAGCCGCTAGGCGCCGAGCAGCCGGAGGTCATGGGCCAGGCCCTCCGGGGTGATCTTGTCGACCGGCCACCCGACGCGCTGGACGCCGTTGCCGTCGACGAGCACGACGTAGGCGGAGTGCTCGAAGGCCTTGCCCTGCGGCCGGATGCCGTAGGCCTTCCAGATCGGCGCGAGCTGCGCGCGGTCGCCGAGCAGGAACCGCATACGCTTGGTCAGGCCCTGCTGGTTGACGAAGCGGCGCGCGTTGAGCGGCGTGTCGTTGGCCGGGTCGACGGAGATCGCGAGCGTCGGGATCGTCTTGCCGACCTGGTCGAGCGCGCCCTTGATCTGCTGCGCCGTGAGGGGGCACGTGTCGCGGCAGGTCGAGTACATGAACGTGAGGATCACCGGCTGCCCGCGGTATTGGGCCAGCGTGGCGGCCTTGCCGTCCTGGTCCTTGAGCGAGAACGCGATCGGCGGGATGCCCGGCGGGCGCAGCGCGCCGTCGAAGCCGGCGCCGCCGGCGTCCTTCTTGTCGCCGGCGAAGAGGACGACCGCCAAGGCGCCGAGCAGCACGAACGTGGCGGCCAGCATCAGCGCGAGGCGGGCGCGGACGGGCATCTCGGTCATGCTAGGCGGTCGTTCCAGGCGCTCCGGCCGTGACCGGAGAACGCGGCCTTAAGCCGCGTCGTCGGGCTGCGGGGCGGAGCCGGTCTCGGGCGTCTCAGCGGCCGTCTCGGCGCCAACCTCACCCTCGACCTGAGGCTCAGGGTTCTCGGCCGTCGTCGCCGGGGTGACCGGCGCATCTGGCTCTGCAGCGGGGGTCTCGGGCTCGACGGCCTCCTGCTCCGGCTCGGCGAACAGCGCGGCGATCTGGTCCAGGCCCTGGATCTTGGCGCCGGCGAAGCCGCCGCCGAACGAGGTCTGCTGGCGGCTCTGACGGGCGTCGTCGCGGCGCTTGCGGCGCTGCTCGTCGCGGCGCTTGTCCTCCTCGTCGCGGGCGCGGCGCTGGGCCTGGCGCGCCTCGCGCTCGAGCAGGTCGCGCTTGGGCAGGATCACCTGCGCGGCCTTCTCGGGCTCCAGCGACGCGATCAGCTCGGCGGCCATCGCCTGGCCGAGCGCCTCGGCGACCTCGCCCGAGGGGTGCGAGTTCTTCTTCATCCGGCGCGCGGTGTGCGCGGCGCGGGCCAGCTGCTTGGCGGCGTGCTGGGAGACGGGGCGGCGCGCGCCCTTCTTGAAGCCGCGGACGTTCTCGGTGACCTCGGTGCGCAGCTTCTCCGGGAAGGAGCGGAAGAGCTCCTTGAGCTCGTTGACGTCGAGCTCGTCACGGGTGGCGGCGACCGCGGCGCGCAGCTCGGGCCACGGGAGCGGCTCGCGCTTGGGCTTCTCCTGGAGCCGCTTCTTGACGACCGGCAGCGTCCGCTCCTTGGCGACGCCGACGATCTTGGGGCCGACGGGCTCGTCGGCGCCGGACGCGGCCGGCGGGTCAGGCTGGGCCTGAGCCTCGGGCTCGGCCGGCGTCTCGGGCTGGGCCTGAGCCTCGGGCTCGGCCGGCGTCTCGGGCTGGGCCTCGGCCTCGGGCTCGGTCGGCGCCTCGGGCTCCGCCTGCGCGGGGGCCTCGGCGGCCGGCGGCGGGTCGACGGCGGGCGCCTGCTCGGCGGCGGCCGGGGCCTCGGTCGTCGGCTCCTCAGCGACCGGCTGGGTCGGCTCCTGCGCCGCGACGGCGCCTTCGGGATGCTCCTGCTGCTCGCTCACCACCCTTAAGGATGACCCATCAGCCAAGCCGGTGTCGTCACGGCGTGTTGCGCGGACGTTGGCCGTGGCGCCGCCGCGCTACGGCTCGATCAGCCCGCGGCGGATCGCGTACCGCACGAGCTCGACCCGATCGCGCATCCCGAGCTTGCGCAGGAGGTTGCCGCGGTGCGACTCGACGGTCTTCTCGGCGAGGTGCAGGATCTCGCCGATCTCACGGTTGGTGTGCGCCTCGGCGATCAGCTTGAGCACCTCCTGCTCGCGCGGCGTCAGCGGCTCGGCGGGTCCGGAGCTGTCGTCGGCGATCCACTCGCGCACGAGCTGGCGCTGCGCGGCGTTGGTCAGGAACGGCTCGCCGCGGACGACCGCCCGGACGGCGTCGACGAGGAACTGGTCGGCCTCCATCTTGAGGACGTAGCCGCCGGCGCCGGCCTTCAGCGCCTCGAAGAGGTAGCGCTCGTCGTCGTGCATCGACAGGATCAGCACGGCGGTGTCCGGCGCCTGGGCCTTGATCTCGCGGGCGGCCTGCAGCCCGGTGAGCTTGGGCATCGTGACGTCGAGGATGCAGACGTCCGGCCGCTCGACCACGGCGCGCTCGACCGCCTCGGCGCCGTCGCCGGCCTCCGCGACGACCTCCATGTCGGGCTGGCGCTCCAGCAGGAGCTTGAGCCCGCCGCGCACGACGCCGTGGTCGTCGGCGATCAGCAGCCTCACGCCGCCTCCTGCTCCGACGCGAGCCACAGGTCGCGGTCCAGACGCAGCTCGACCGCGGTGCCGCGGCCCGGCGCCGAGGTGACCTGGAGCCGGCCACGCGCCAGGCGTGCCCGCTCGCGCATGCCGACCAGGCCGATGCCGTCGGAGTCCTCCAGCGTCGAGAAGCCGACGCCGTCGTCGACGATCCGGACGACCGGCCGGCCGTGGTCGCGGCCGACCTCGACCACGACGCTGGCGGCGCGGGCGTGACGGGTGATGTTGGACAGGGACTCCTGCACGACGCGGTAGACCACGGTCTGCTCATGGTCGGCGAGATCGTTGAGCGGGTCATAGCAGCGCAGCGTGGCCGGGACGCCCGTCGTGTCCGAGAACCGCTGCATCTGGGTCCGCAGCGCGGCCTCGAGGCCGTGGTCGTCGAGCGCGGCGGGGCGCAGCTCCCGCGCCAGCCGGAGCAGCTCGTCCATCGCGGCGATCGCGACCGTCTTGGTCTCGCGCAGCTCGGCCTGCAGGCCGGCCGGCGCGTCGTGCACGTGGGCCTCGAGCCGCAGCAGGACCGCCGTCAGCGCCTGGTTGCACTCGTCGTGCAGGTCGCGCGCGACGCGCGCGCGCTCGCTCTCCTGGCCGTGGAGCACGGCGGCCGCCGTCCGGCTCCGCTCGTCCTCCAGGCGGCCGAGCATCCGGTTGAACGCCTGCACGAGGCGCACGACGTCCTCGGAGTCGGCCTCGGGCACGTCGGCGCGCTGGCCCGGGCTGGCGAGGTCGATCCGCTCCATGACGTCGATCAGCTTGTCCAGCGGCGCGAAGCGGCGCCGCAGCACGACGCTGTTGACCAGCACCATCCCGAGGATGCCGGCGACGAGCACGAGCGCCTGCCGGCGCCCGACGACGTCGTCGAGCGACAGGCGCGCGGCGGCGATCGCGGCCGCGGCCGTGGCGACGATCAGGAGGGCGTTGATCGCGAGGATCTGGGTGGCGAGCGTGGGCTTGCGCATGTTGGGGTCTAGACCCCATATCGGCCGCTGGCGCCAAACCCGATACTCCTCGTGCAGCAAGTCCCGGTTGGAGCCTCGAAGCGTGGTCTCCGGCAAGGCATCGTGGCGAGGCACCGTCCATCTGGCGCCGGGGGGCGCTCCAGATGGGCGGTGACCTCCACCGCCACGGCATCCCCGCAGCGGTTTAGTCTCGTTCTGCAATGGCCGGGATCCAGACCTCCCCGATCGCCGTCGCCACGCCCGACGGCCGCACGCTGCTCGTGCACGAGGCCGGCGACCCGGCCGGCCGAGCAGTCGTCGTCCACCACGGCTCGCCGAGCGGCGGGCTGGTCAGCGACGTCAGCCACGCGCGCGCCGCCGAGCGCGGCCTGCGGCTGATCGCGTTCGACCGCGCCGGCTACGGCGGCTCCGATCGCCACCGCGGTCGCGTCGTCGCCGACGTCGCCGACGACGTCGTGACGATCCTCGACGCGCTCGGCGTCGAGCGCTTCGCGACCTGGGGCTCGTCGGGCGGCGGGCCGCACGCGCTGGCCTGCGCGGCGCGGCTCGGCGACCGCTGCGTGGCGGCGATGGGCATCTCCTGCGTGGCGCCGTTCGACGCCGAGGGCCTGGACTGGCTGGCCGGGATGGGCTCGGAGAACATCGCGGAGTTCCGCGCGGCCATCGAGGGCGAGGAGCCGCTGGTCGCCTACCTGGGCGACGGCCCGGACGCGCTCGCCCACGCGCGCGTCGCGGACGTCGTCCCCGCGATGAGGACCGTCCTGTCGCCGGTCGACGCCTCGGTGCTGACCGACGCGCTGGCGGAGGACTGGGTCCGGGTCCTGCACCACAGCCTGGCGGCCGGCGCCGGCGGCTGGATCGACGACGACCTCGCGTTCGTCTCCGGCTGGGGCTTCGACGTCCGCGCGCCGCGGCGCGGCGACGTGCCCGTCGAGATCTGGCACGGGCGGCACGACCTCATGGTCCCGCCGGCCCACGGCGAGTGGCTCGCGGCCCACGTTCCCGGGGCGCGCCTGACGTTCTTCGAGGAGGAAGGGCACGTGTCCCTCTTCGAGCGGCACATGCCGCGCATCTACGACGCGATCGCGCGCTACACTTTCTGAAGCGCGAAATCCGACCGACGTTCAGGTGATTAGGACCCCGATGAGCCCCTCAGGCGCCGAGTACATCAAGCAGGTCAAGGCCGAGATCGACGAAGTGGACCCCTCCGCGGTGAGCGAGGTCCTGGGCGCCGACGGCGTCGTCATCGTCGACGTCCGCGAGAGCGACGAGTGGGACGCCGGGCACATCCCCGGCGCCAAGTTCGTCACCCGCGGCCACCTGGAGTCCCGGATCGAGGGCGCCGCCCCCGACCGCTCCGCGCGCGTGATCCTCTACTGCGCCTCCGGCAACCGCTCCGCGCTCGCCGCCAAGACGCTGCGCGAGCAGCTCGGCTACGAGCGCGTGGAGTCGATGACCGGCGGCTACACGCTGTGGAAGGACCGCGGCTACACCGTCGAGGTCCCGCGCACGTTCACGCCCGAGCAGCGCCAGCGCTACTCGCGCCACTTCCTGCTCCCGGAGGTCGGCGTCGAGGGCCAGCAGAAGCTGCTCGACGCGAAGGTCCTGCTGCTGGGCGCCGGCGGCCTCGGCTCGCCGACCGCGCTGTACCTCGCGGCGGCCGGCGTCGGCACGCTCGGCATCGTCGACGACGACGTCGTCGACGTCTCCAACCTCCAGCGCCAGGTCATCCACGCGACGTCGCGCGTGGGCGTCGCGAAGGTCGACTCCGCCGAGCAGGCGATCAACGACCTCAACCCGGACGTCGTCGTGCGCAAGTACGAGACGCGCCTGGACGCCTCGAACATCGTCGACATCATCAAGGACTACGACATCGTGGTCGACGGCGTCGACAACTTCCCGACCCGCTACCTGCTCAACGACGCCTCGGTGCGGCTGAAGATCCCGGTCGTGTCGGCCGCGATCCTCGGCTTCGAGGGCCAGCTCAGCGTGTTCGCGCCCTACGACGGCCCGTGCTACCGCTGCCTGTTCCGCCAGCCGCCGCCGGCCGAGCTCGCGCCGTCCTGCGGCGCCAACGGCGTCCTCGGCGTGCTGCCCGGCACGATGGGCCTGCTCCAGGCCACCGAGGTCGTCAAGCTCATCATCGGCGAGGGCGACCCGCTGATCGGCCGCCTGCTGATCTACGACGCGCTCGGCGCCACGACCACCGAGCTCAAGGTCCGCCGCGACCCGGAATGCCCGATCTGCTCGCGCGCGCCGGACGAGATCGGCGACGACGAGCTGGGCGTCTTCCCGGACTACGAGGCGTTCTGCGCCGCGGCCGGTTAGTCGACTAGGGTCCCCACACAGCTATGGCAACGATCCGCATTCCCCCTGTGCTGCGCCCGTCCGTGGGCGGCGAGCGTGAGGTCAGCGCCGACGGCGCGACCGTCGGCGAGGTCCTCGAGGGCCTCGCCAGCGCGCACCCCGACACCCGCGGGCAGCTCTTCGGCGCCGAGGGCGAGCTCAACCGCTACGTCAACGTCTACCTCAACGACGAGGACGTGCGGGTCCTCGACGGGCTGACGACGCCCGTCGGCGAAGGTGACAGCCTCGTGATCCTGCCGGCCATGGCCGGCGGGGCGTGAGCGAGCCGACCTCCTCGGTGGATCCCGGCGGCCGCCGCGCCGCCATCTCCAACGCCATCGTCGGCCTCTTCAAGGAGTTCTACGGGAAGGGGCCGACGGCGGCGAAGACCTACTTCAACGACGACTGGGTCTTCTGCGTCATGGAGGGCGGCCTGACCCGCAACGAGGAGACGTTCCTCGCGGCGGGCAAGCACGACCTCGTGCGCGGCGTGCGGCTGGAGTTCCAGGAGATCATGCGCGACCGCATCACCGGCGCGGTCGCGGAGATCGTCGGGCGCCCCGTGCTGACCTACCACAGCCAGGTGCTGTTCGAGCCCGTCCGGTTCGTGGAGATGTTCCTCCTCGAGCCCGCGGAATGACCGCCCAGGCGGCGTCCGTTCCGTAATTGCCGTCGGGGCAGTGGCGGGTTCGCCCGTGGGCCGTGTCGGCGCCGCGGACCGTCGCTATATTTCGTGAAGTCATGGCTGTCCCGCCTCTTCAGAACCGGCCCTGCGGTGGTCGCTACGGCGACATCGTCCAGGCGATCGGCAACACCCCGCTGGTCGAGCTGCGTCGCCTGTCGCCCAAGCCGGGCGTGCGCATCTGGGCCAAGATGGAGTCCCACAACCCGACGGGCTCGGTCAAGGACCGCGTCGCGCGGGCGCTGATCGAGGACGCTGAGGAGAAGGGCGCGATCGGCCCCGGCATGACGATCCTCGAGCCGACGTCGGGCAACACCGGCATCTCGCTCGCGATGATCTGCAGCCGCAAGGGCTACAAGCTGAAGGTCGTCATGCCCGACAACGTGACGCCCGAGCGCACGCAGCTGCTGAAGATGTACGGCGCCGAGATCGTCTACTCGCCGGGCAACCAGGGCTCCAACGGGGCCGTCGCCATGGCGCTGAAGATGGCCGAGGAGGACGCCTCCTACTACATGCCCTACCAGTACGGGAACGCCGCGAACCCGCGCGCCCATTACGAGGGCACGGCGCCGGAGATCCTCCAGGAGCTCGACGGCGACATCTCCGCGTTCGTCGCGGGCCTCGGCACCGGCGGCACGTTGATGGGCAACGGCCGGCGCTTCAAGGAGGAGCTCGGCGACGCCGTCAAGATCGTCGCCGCCGAGCCCATGCAGGGCGAGCCCGTGCAGGGCCTGCGCTCGCTGGACGATGGCTTCATCCCGCCGATCATCGACCTCTCGGTCCTGGACCGGAAGATCTTCGTCACGAACCGCGACGCGATCATCTGGACGCGCAAGCTGCTCGACGAGGAGGGCATCTTCGCCGGCGTCTCCTCGGGCGCGATCGCGTCGATCGCCGTGCGCATCGCCAACGAGATGGACGAGGGCAACGTCGTGTTCATCGTCTGCGACGACGGCTGGAAGTACCTTTCGTCGGGCATCTACACGCTGCCGGTGGACGAGGTCGCGAACCTCGACTCCACCGTGTGGTGGTAGCTGCCGATACTGGATCAACACCATCCGCTAACACCGGTCTGCGAGACTGCACTCATGCCCAGCGTCGGATTTCCCGAGCTCATCGTCATCCTCGTCATCGCCTTGATCGTCCTCGGCCCCAAGAAGCTGCCCGAAGCGGGCCGCGCCATGGGCAAGGGCATGCGTGAGTTCAAGGACTCGCTCAACGGCATGCACGACGAGCAGGACGAGAAGCCCGCCATCAAGAGCGAATAGGGGAAACGCTCGCCCAGGGGGCGAGGTTCCCTAGCGGGTGTTCGCCCAGGGGGCGAAACCCGCAGCGGTATCGTGCGGTGCCGATGCAGATCGCCCCGGACCTCCTGCAGCAGATCGTCGATCACGCGCAGCGTGATGCGCCCGACGAGTGCTGCGGCTTCGTCTGGTTGCGCGACGGCGTAGCCGAGGCGATCGTGCCGGTGGAGAACATCGCGCACAGCCCGTTCCGCTTCGAGGTCGGGCCCGCGGACCTGCTGACGCTCGCCGAGGTCGGCGACGAGGACGGTCGCTCGGCGATCATCTACCACTCGCACACGCGCTCGGCGCCGCGCCCGTCGCAGACCGACGTGAACTTCGCCGCCAACTGGCCCGGCGTGGAGTGGCTCATCGTCGGCGTCGCGGGCGACGCGCCGGAGGTGCGCAACTGGCGCATCGACCCGGACGGCACGGTGGCCGAGGTCGAGGTCCGGGTCGACGCCGAATGGCCGCGAGCCTAGGTGGCCCATAATGGCTCGGGATCGGCCAATCGAGCCCCAGCGGCCTGATCCGCTCGTCTGCCCGGCCTGCGCCACGCCTCATCCTCTCGAGGAGCGCTTCTGCCGCGACTGCGGCATGCCGCTCGTCTACGCGGGCGTGGTCGGCGGCGGCGACGTCGAGGTCACCGCCCGCCAGGCGCGTGCCCGCAAGATCAAGCCGCAGCTGAGCGAGGGCGAGCTGACGAAGGTCGCCGCCGGGCGCAACCAGTCCGAGGCCGAGCTGATCCAGGGGCTCCTGCTCGAGGAGGGCGTGCCGTCGATGCTGAAGCGCTCGGCCGGGTTCGACGTGCCGGACATGCTGGCCGCCGGGCCGCGCGACGTGCTGGTGCCGCGCTCGGGCGTCGCGGTCGCTCGCGAGGTGCTCCTGCAGGCCGAGCTGCTGCCGAGCCCGGGCGCCTCCGACGGGCGCGACTCCGCCCAGCGCGTGCTCGCCGGGTTGTTGAGTGCCTTGGTGCTGGTGGCGATCATCGCCTGGATCGGGACGGAGCTGTTGGTGTGAAGATCGCGGTGACGGGCGCGACGGGCGGTGTCGGCTCGCGCGTCGCCCGGCGGCTGGTGGCCGCGGGCGCGCATCCGCGGCTGGTCGTGCGCGACCTCGCGCGGGTCGAGGCGGTCCGCGGTTTCGAGGCGGTGGCGATGGGGCCGCGCGGCTACCGCGACCAGACGGAGCTGGCCGAGGCGCTGGCGGGCTGCTCGACGTTGCTGCTCGTGTCGGCGCGCGAGGCCGCCGATCGCGTCGTCGAGCACGCGCACGCCGTGCGCGCGGCGATCGACGCGGGCGTGACGCGCATCGTCTACACGTCGTTCCTCGGCGCCGACCCCGACGCGACGTTCACCTTCGCCCAGGATCACCACGCGACCGAGCAGCTCGTCAGGGAGAGCGGCGCGGCCTGGACGTTCCTGCGCGACTCGCAGTACGCCGACTTCGTGCCGGCGCTGGTGGGCGAGGACGGCGTCATCCGCGGGCCCGCGGGCGAGGGGCGGGTCGCCTGGGTCGCGCGCGACGACGTCGCCGACGTGGCGACGGCCGTCCTGCTCGCCGAGGACGGATCGCACGACGGCGAGACCTACACCTTGACCGGCCCGGAGGCGCAGACGCTGGCCTGGGCGGCCGAGCGCCTGTCCGAGCTCACCGGCCGCGCGATCACGTTCCGCAACCAGAGCGTCCAGGGCGCCTACGAGTCGCGCGCCCACGTCGACGCGCCGGACTACCTCAAGGACGGCTGGGTGACGTCCTACGTGGCGGTCGGCACGGGGGAGATGGACGTGGTGAGCGACGCCGTGGAGCGCATCGCGGGCCATCCGCCGATCGCCCTCCCCGCGTGGCTGGCGGCGCACCCGGAGGCCTGGGCGCACCTGAAGGCCTAGGCGGGGGCGCGCGCCGGCGCGGGCGCCAGCGCTCCGAGCGCCACGACGAGCGGTGCGAGGGCGAACGTCGTCATCGGCGTCGCCGCGCCGGTCGGGCTCGCGCTGCTGGTGCCGGCGAGCGTGGGCCGGCGCGCCCGCGCCGCCGGCGCGGCCGCCCCGTCGCTGCGCGCCGAGGTCGGCGTGTTCGCTCACCCGCAGGTGTGGCTGTCGCTGGCGATCACGATCCTCGGCTGGGGCGGTGGCCGCGGACGCGCCGACGCTGGCCTCGGGGACCAACATCGGCGTTCAACGTCGACAACGCGCTCGGCGCCTGGCTCGGCGGCCTGACGATCTCGGCCGGCCTCGGCTACCGCGCGCCGATCTGCGCCGGCGCGGCGATGACCGCGACCGGCCTGATCGTGCTGGCGGTGGCCGAGCGCGCCGCCGCGGAGGCCGCTACCGCGGTCGGTGCCCCGTGATCTCGACGGCCTGCTGGTAGGTCGGCCGGTTGATCCAGGGGATCAGCGGCTGCGTGATGCCGCCCAGGGCGCGGAACGACACCCTGTCGAAGCACATCTGGTCGCCGTCGTGCTTGTCCTTGGCGCACGTCGCGTCGCCCGAGTAGAGCTGCGACGCCGGCACCGCGAGCGCCTCCTTGAGGCTCTGGCGCAGCGCCCGGCGGCAGTCGGCCAGGACGCCCTTGCCGCAGAACGTCCGGGCGTAGGGCTCCGTGACCGTCTCGCCCAGGACGTCCATGAGGTCCTTCTTGGCGTATCCGTACCAGCCCTCCTGGTAGGCCGAGCCGAGGTGGTCGCCGTGGTTGTTGGGGGCGTTGTCCTGCTCGTGGGGCAGCGTGGAGAAGAGCGTCGTGCCCAGCGTCGGCTGGAACTCGGCCTTCATCCACTTCGGCCACCATGCGTCCATGATCCGGACCGCGTCGGCGTTGTCGTAGACGCCGTCGTCGTTCTTGTCACGGCGCTGCGTGCCGGCCTTGACCCATGCCTTGAGGGTCTTGACGGCGGCCTTGAGGTCAGGGTCGGTCGGGGTGCCGATGACCTTCAGCGCGAGCGGCAGGTCCTCCTGGCCGCGCAGGTCGGTGGTCCCGGCCTCCTCCATCGCGTCGACGAGGCCGGGCAGGTCGAGCTTGTTGTCGTCCTTCAGGCGCGCGTCGACCTGCTTGTCGAGCATCTGCGAGCGGAACACCGAGCTGAACAGGTTGCTGTCGGCGCCCGCGAAGCCCTTGGCCTGCTTGTTGTTCCAGGAGGTGATGTAGTCCTGGTTGACGACCTGCGGGTGCTCGTCGGGCGGCGTGTAGTCCGCGACGTTCGTGTCCGGGTTCCAGCCCTTCCACGTGTTGTCCGGGCTCATCGGCAGCTGCCCGGTCGTGCCGGGCGCGCGGACCGGGTTGTTGCCGCTGTTGTAGTAGGAGATGTCCTTGTCGTCGGCGTAGAGCCAGTTGAACGTGTAGCCGATCTTGGCCGCCGCCTTGGCGAACGACTTCGCGTCCTTGACCTTGTCGGGGTTGTTGAAGTCGGCGAAGCCGCGCGCGGAGTCGACCTCGTGCATGTAGGTGCTGCGCAGCGAGGTGAACAGCACCGGCTTGCCCTTCACCGCGCCGCGGGCGCGGACGATGCCGAGCTTCGTGCGCAGGACGCGCAGCGTCTGCGTGCCGGGCGCGGTCTGGTCGGCGAGGTTGGGCAGCCAGGTGTTCGTGCGCTCCAGGACCTCGACCGGGAGGCACTGGCCGCGGAACTCGTAGTGCATGTCGTCCTGGCAGGTCGGCACCGCGAAGGTGTCGATGATGTCCTGGCCGGCGGAGGTCGCCGACCACGCGTAGTCGCGGCCGTGGCCGAGCTGGACGAACAGGTTGACGCCGGCGAACGCGGCGCCGCGCGCGTCGACCGTCGGCGCGTGGATGTCCTCCTCCATCAGGATCTGCGGAGAGAAGTAGCCGACCTGCGGGCCGAACACCGCAGCGGATGGCCGGACTTCGACTTGGCCGCCGAGACCACCAGCGCGTTGGAGGTGGACTTGGGCAGCGAGATCAGGCCGCCGAGGCCCGACGGCGTGGGGAGCAGGCCGGTGACCGCGTTGATGATGCCGCCGACGGCGCCGACCGCCCCGCTCACCGCGCCGGTGACGGCGCCCGTCGGATCGGTGCCGCCCGGCAGTGGAAGGCTCGGCAGCCCAGGGACGGTGGGCGGGGGAGCGGTGGTCGAGGCGCCGCCGTCGCCGGCCGCGCCGCCGGCGGCGTCGGTCCCGGCGCTCACGATCGGCTCGGGCTGCAGCGAGCCCTCGTCGGGCAGCACCTCGGCGCCCTTGGCCGGCTTGGCGACCGGCTGCTGGTAGTTGAAGGTCTTGCCCTTGACGGTCGTCGGCGCGTCCGGGTCGTCGAAGGCGGCGAGCTGGGTCCAGAGCTTGCGCCCGTCGGCGTCGCCGAAGCGGTCCTGGAGGCGCTGGAGGAACTGCGACATCGCGAGCTCCTGGCCGCCGCCCTTGCCGAAGATCGCGCCGACCAGCGACGCGGTGGCGATGATGTCGGTGCCCTTCCACGCGTCCGGGCCGAGCGGGTGGTTGGTCGCCGCGTACTCGCCGGGCATCTTGGTGAGGTCGATCTTGGCCTCGTCGATGTACTGGTTGATGCCGGCGACGTAGTCGCTCAGGTCGTCCTGGAGCTGCTTGCCTTCGGTTCCGTAGAGGTCGTCGAACTGGTCGATCTGGCGCTGGAGGTCATCCTCGGTGTAGGGCGCCAGCGACCACTGCTCCTGGTCCATCGCCCGGTTGCCGGGCGCGCCGCCGGCGAACGACGACAGCTCGCCGCGGCCGAGGTGGCGGAGCACGTCGATGAAGAACAGGCGGTCCTGCGCGGCGGCGTAGCCGGCGCCGAACATCGCGCCGCTGCGCGTCGAGCCGTAGATGTGGGGGACGCCGAAGCCCTTGTCGCGGACGATCGTCAGGTCGGCGCGCGGCGAGACCGTCGAGGCGACGTCGTTGGGCCGGACGCCGAAGGTGGAGTCCTTGTAGTAGTTGGAGAGCTGCGAGGCCTTCAGGCCGGGCGTCGCGCGGACGAGGTCCGCGTACATGCTCAGCTGGTCGCTGTTGTGCCGCGGTCGCTGGCCCGTCGTGAGGAACGAGCCGAGCTGGACCAGGTTCGCCAGGCCGTTGGTCCCCGGCGGCAGGATGTCGTGGAACCCGTTGCCGCTGTCGTCGTTGGTGCCGTACGGCGGCACGGGCACGCCGGCGTGCGCCAGCGGCGCGCCGGTGGCGACCGACAGGACGGCAGCCGCGACCACCGCGGCGACCCTTGGACCTCGCATGCAGCTTCTCCCTAGGCGGACCGACCCACCCGTCGTCGGGAAACTAGCGGTTCCTCACTCGGGACGCGCCGGTCCGCCGGCCGCGCTGCGCCGCGGAGCGGACGCGTAGCTCAGCCCGCCGCGGCGGCGGCCGCGTCGCGCTCGTAGTCGAGCTCGGTGCGGACGCCGCGGGCGGCAAGGATCCTCTGCGCGGCTTCGAGCGAGGGCGCGTCGCCGACGGCCAGGGCGAGGCGGGCGGCGGAGTGGATCGCGATCCCCGCGTCGAAGCAGACCAGGCGGCCGCCGGCGGCGGTGAGCGGCACGGTGCGGCGGCCGTCGCGGATCGGGGCGCGTCCGGTCTCGCCGCGGGCGCAGCGGACGGCCATGGCGCTGGCCTCGGTGGTGACGTGCTCCAGCGAGGCCTCGACGCGGTCCAGGGCGGCAGCCGGCAGCGGGAGGTCGCCGCGGCCGCCGCCGGCAGCGTCGACCTCGGCGAGGCGCTCCAGCACCTCGTCGGGCGTCAGCTCGCCGTCGCAGCCGATGCCGAAGACGGCGGCGAGCGTCGGCGTCGCCATCGCCGGTGCGGCGGAGAGGACGGTCGCGTCGGCCAGCGGCGAGGCCAGCCCAGACTCCTCGCCGTGGGCGAGCACGTCGCCGCCGACGTCGAGCAGGACCACCAGGTCGCACGCGAGCGCGGCCGCGGCGGCGTCCAGCCCGGCGGCGATCGCCGCCGGCCCCGGGTTGGGGTCCAGCAGCACGACCGGCTCGCCCAGGAAGGCCGCCATGTCGCTCTCGCAGAAGCGGAAGCCGCCGGGGCCGGCGGTGTCGGGGCCGGCGAGGCCGACCGCCGCGTGCAGCGTCCCGGCCAGGTCCACGACCTCGTCGAGGCGGCGCGGGCCGGGCAGCGGGTCGACGGGGCGGCGCTCCCACGTCAGGCCGCCGACCACGAAGCCGGTGCCGAGCGCACGGGCGGCCTCGCCGAACGCCAGGGCGCCCGCGACGTCGCCTCCGCCGCCGATGCCGACGACGAGGATCCGAGAAGCGGCGGCGCACCGCCGCACGGCCTCGGAGGCCTGCGGAGACACGGGAATCCGAGAAGCGGCGGCGACCTCCTCCTCTGCTCGCCGCCGCTCCCCAGTCACCTCAGGGTCCTGCAAGTTGATCTAGGACCTCTAGACCAGCGCGGGGACACGCGCGTCGCAGATCTCGGAGATCTGCTCACGGGCACGGTCGAACTCGTCGTCCGACAGCACCGGGGTGCCCTCGAAGGGCAGGTCGCGCGTGATCTCGAGCCACGAGCGACAGCCACCGAACTCGTCCTTGACACGAACCGTCACCGGCCGCGGGATGCGGTAGGTGCGCAGCAGGACGACATGCAGCGGGTGGCGACGCTTCCACGCCAGGCGCTTCTCGGCGTAGTCGGTCGTCCACACGTAGTAGGGGGACAGCTCTCCCACCGACCGGGGGTCGGTGATGGTCCAGCTGGCGGTGACCTCCGCCCACGCGCGGATCCGCACGCGGTCGGGCTGGCCGATGCCGCCATCGCGCGTCAGCGCATGGAGCGGCGGCTCACCATCCGGCCAGACGCCCTCTTCGAGGGCGCGGCGAAGCTCCGGCTGGTGCGAGTCACGCACCAGGTCGTAGCGCTGGTGGTCGAACGTCGGGTACAGGAAGAAGCGGTCGTGCTCGAGGCTGAAGTTCCGGCTCGGCTCGCCGACGCCGCCCTTGCGGAGGGTGACGAGCTGCTCGCCTTCGGCGAGCGCGCGGACAGTGACCGCCCATTCCTTGATCGCAATAGGCATAGAGGGGGTTTCAGAGGTAGGTGACGACAGAAATCCCGCCGCGCCGGACACAGGCGGCCCGGCGCGTGGCGTGTTCACCGGTACCCGGTGGCACGCCGCGGGAAGGACCTCGATTGTGGCATGGGATGTGAAGATCCCAAAATCGTCCTGCTAAATCCGCGTTTCCTTCGGGACATAGTTGGCGCGTAGACGCTCAAATTGAACGTCTACGTGCGGTCAAACGTCCCCGATGCGCAGACCGGCCAGGCCCTCGAAGCACTCCACGATGGCCGCGAAGTCGGCGTCGCCGTACCCCCGGCCGACCGCCCCGACCAGCGCGTCGCGCGCGGCGCTTGCAGCGGGAAAGGGCACGCCGGCGGCTTGCGCCTCCTCCAGGCAGAGGCGCACGTCCTTGAGCATGTGATCGGTCTTGAACAACGTCGCGTAAGCGTGCTGACGCATCGGTGCCGCTTTGAGTCCGACCATCGTCGAGTTGCCCGACCCGGCGGCCAGGATCTTGGTCAGCGCCTCGAGATCCACGCCGGTGCCGGCGCCCATGACCAGCGCCTGGGCGAGCGTCGCGGCGTTGGCGGCGGAGACCGCGTTGTTGATGAGCTTGATGGTCTGCGCGTGGCCGAGCGCGCCGACGTGCACGATCGTCTCGCCCATCGCCGCGAACGCGGGCTGCGCGCGGGCGATGTCGTCGTCCTCGCCGCCGGCCATGATCGTCAGCGTGCCGTCCTCGGCACGGGGCGACGAGCCGGTGACCGGCGCGTCGACGAAGCGGTGGCCGCGGGCGGCGAGCTCTGCGCCGATCGCGCGGGCGTCGGCGGGGGCGATCGTCGACATGTCGACGAACAGCGTCCCGGGGCGCGCGCCGGACGCGGCGGCGTCGTCGCCGTCGAGCAGGATCGACCGGACCTGGGCGCCGTCGACGACCATCGAGATGACGATGTCGGCGTTGGCCGCCGCCTCCGCGGGCGTCGCGGCCGCAGTGGCTCCTTCGTGCTGCGCCGCCCACGCCTCGGCCTTGCCGACGCTGTGCGTCCACGCGGAGACCGCGAGGTCGTTGCGCTGGAGGTTCGCGGCCATGCGCGAGCCCATGATGCCGAGTCCGAGGAAGCCGATGGTGGTCATGGCGGCGAACCTAGCGCGTGCGCGTACGCGTACGCGGCCTAGGCCACGGCAATCGGCGTGTCGTCGTCGCTGCCCTCGATGCCGAGGCGGTGAGCGACCGCGGCTGCCTCGGTGCGGCTGCGCACGTCGAGCTTCGCGAGGATGCGCGAGACGTGCACAGAGGCGGTCTTCTCGGCCATGAACAGCTCCTCGCCGATCTGGCGGTTGGTGCGGCCCTGGGCGACGAGCGCGAGGACGTCGCGCTCGCGGCGGGTCAGGCCGAGCTCGGCCGCCGGGTCGAGGGGCAGGGCGTGGCTCGCGGCGGCCGCGGCCGCGGTGGCGGTGGCGGTGACCGACGGCACCACCTTCGGCGGCTTCTGGAAGCGCAGCCGGCCGCGGCGGGCCAGGCTCGTCAGCTCCTCGACGACCCAGGCGGCGCCGAGGCGCTGCGCGAGCGCCAGCGCATCGCTGCCCGCGGCCTCGGCCCGCGCGCGGTCGCCGGCCATCAGCGCGGCGTCCGCCTCGCGCCAGCGCACGCGCGCAACCCGGAATGGCCGATCGATCGCGGCCCACGCGTCAGCAGCGCGTGCCCACAGCTCCGGGTCGGGCGTGCCGGTCGCGGCCATCGCCTCGGCGTCCGCGACCAGGACCATGGCGGCGGCCTCGGGCATCGCCGCCGCGAACGGGCGCGACGCGGCCTCGCGCGTCTTGTCCGCGTAGTCGGCGGCGGCGGCGATCGCGGCCGCCTCGTCCTCGGGCCGGCCGAGGTCGCGCGCCTGCTGGGCGGCGTCGGCCTCGACGCCGGCGGCCGAGGAGTAGATCCGGGCCAGGCGCGCGCCGTCGGCCAGCGCCTCGGTGTCGGTCAGCCGCTCCAGGCCCGTGCGGATCGCGGCGCGCGCCGCGCCGATGTTGCGCTCGCGCCGCTCCAGGCCCGCGAGCATCGCCGTGATCGGCGCGTGCCACTGCGGCTCGTAGGACCGCGCGACGAGGTCGCGCGCGACCACCAGGCGCTCGCGCGCGTCGGCGTTGTCGCCGCGGCCGAGCGACAGGCTCGCGCGTGTCAGCTCGTAGAAGACGCGGGTCGTGCCCTGCGTCCCGCGCCCGAGCTCGAGCGGGACGAGCTCGTCGGCCTCGTCCCAGAAGCCCAGGTCGTAGGCGATCTCGGCCTGCTGGATCGCCAGCCACTTGGCGTGGCGGCCCAGCTCGCGAACCTCGCGGCGGCCCTCGATCAGGAGCTTGCGGGCGGCGTGCGTGTCGCCCGTGAGGTGCAGCGCGTCGGAGAGGTTGAGGTACGCGCGCAGGAGCTGGTCGACGTTGGCGTCGGCGCGCGCCATCGCCATCGCCTCGCGGATCGTCGCGAAGCCGCGCGACGTCTCGCCGCCGCCGCGCAGGCACACGCCCTTGGTGTTCAGGGCGTGCGTGCGGACCCGGCGGGAGCCGACCGCGTCGGCGACCTCGAGCGCCTCGTCGGCCATCGCCAGCGCGTCGGAGTAGCGGCCCCACAGCATCAGGCCGGACGCCTTGGCGGCCAGCAGCTGGGCGCGCTCCTCGCTCGGCGGCTGGGCGGGCAGCAGCGCGAGCGCCGCGTCCCACGCCTCGAGCGCGATCTGGCCCTTGCCGCTGTTCCAGCGCGCCTTGCCGAGGCGCTCGAGCAGGAGCGCGGCGCGGCCGGGCTCGGCCTCCTGATCGAGCTCGTTCAGGGCGTGCTTGAGCAGGTGGATGCAGCGCGAGTAGTCGAATTGGTGCGCGCTCGCCGCGCGCGCGAGGAGCTCGACGTGGTCGTAGCCGGCGAGCGCTTCGGGAGCCTCGACGCGATCCCACAGGACCAGCGCACGCTCGTAGAAGACCGCGGCCTCGCCCTCGGCGTGGACGCACTCGGCGGTGTACGCGGCGCGGACCGCGGTGCGCAGCGCCGCGGGCCGGTCGCCGGCGGCGTCGAAGTGGTGGGCGATCTCGGCGGCTCGGTCCAGGCCCACCGACGGCGTGCCGCTCAGCCGGTCCTCGAGGACGGTCGCGAGGCGCAGGTGCAGCTCGCCGTGCTCGCCGGGCAGCAGGTCGTCGTAGACCGCCTCGCGCAACAGCGCGTGCCGGAAGGCGATGCGCCCGTCGAACTGCGAGGCGAGCACGTGGTGGGCGACCGCCTCGCGCAGCGCGTCGCGCAGCTCGCGCGGATCCAGGCCGCTCGCCTCTTCGAGGACGTCGTGCTCGATGCGCTGCGCGGCGGAGACCCAGCGCAGCGCCTCCTGCGTGACGTCGCCCAGCGCCTCGACGCGCAGCATCAGCGCGTCGCGCAGCGACTCCGGCAGCGTGCCGTCGCCTTCGCGCTCGGCGGCCAGGATCTCCTCGGCGAAGAGCGGGTTGCCCTCGCTCCGCGCCCAAACGCGGTCGAGCAGGTCGTCGTCGGGCTTGGACCCGAGGATCGCCGCGACCTGCTCCTCGATCTCGTCCGGCGTGAAGCGCTCGACGGGCACGCGCGAGGCGCGCTCGGTGCGCTCGATCTCGGCCAGGAACGGGCGCAGCGGATGGCGCCGGTGCAACTCGTCGATCCGGAAGGTCGACACCACCAACAACCGCTGGCGGCAGATGTTGCGCGCCAGGAAGGCGAGGAAGTCGCGCGTGGAGCGGTCGGCCCAGTGCAGGTCGTCGATGACCAGCAGGACCGTCGACTCCTCCGACAACTTCTCGAAGAGGACGAGCAGCAGCTCGAACAGGCGGCCCTGGGCGGAGCCGGCGTACGGCTCGACGATCAGGTCGCCGGGCGTGCCCAGCTCGGGCAGTAGCCGGGCGAGCTCGCTGCGCTGCGTGCCGAGCGCGTCGAAGACGGGATGGCCCTGGCGGACGAGCGAGCGGAGGGCGGAGACCAGCGGCGCATAGGGCAGCTCGCTGTCGCCGAGGTCGATGCAGTCGCCCCAGAGGACGCGCGCGCCGCCGGCCTTGGCGCGCTCGCTGAAGTGATCGGTGAGGCGGCTCTTGCCGATCCCGGACTCGCCGGCGACGAAGACGAGGCCGGCCGATCCGGCCGTGGCGTTCGTGAGCGCCGCGTCGAGCTGAGCGAGCTCCACGCGGCGCCCGATGAAGGCGTCGCTGGTCACGCGGGCGGGCATGCCCGGGGGATTGTCGCGCAACCGGCGACGAGCGGTCAGGTCGACCGTCTGAGGGGCCAAAGGGTCGGGGACAGGGCGGGGGAGAGGGAGCGTGGGGAGCGCTCCGGGCTAGACGTGGGCTGCGCGGAAGCGACGCGCATCGCGCCGGCCGCGGAGTCGACCGAGGAGGGCCGCACGCTGAGGGATGCGCGGCAGGGGTCGACTCCGCTGGCCAGCGCGCATGGCGTCCTCGTCGCGGACCGCGGCGAGAGGCTGGTTGAGGAGGAGGAGCATGGACAGCATCTTGCTGCTGAGTCGCGTCCGCCACATCGGGCGGACGGTGCGACCTGCGCGCCTCGACCCCTTACTCCGCTGAGGGGACCCCTTACCTCTTCCCGACTCCAAGCGCCAGGCACCCCTTAGTTGGTCCCCGCTAGCGTGGCCGTTCATGGCATCTTCCGGGCAGAACGGGCCGCTGCGCGTCGCGCTGGCCGGGTACGGACTCGCGGGCTCGACGTTCCACGCGCCGCTGATCGCGGCGACCGACGGGCTCGCGCTGCGGGCCGTCGTGACGCGCTCCGCGGACCGCCGCGCGCGACTGCGCGACGACCATCCGGAGGCGGTCGCGGTCGACGCGCTGGCCGACGCGCTCGATGACGTCGACCTCGTGGTCGTCGCCTCGCCCAACCGCTTCCACGTGCCGCTCGCGTGCGAGGCGATCGCCGCCGGCAAGCACGTCGTCGTCGACAAGCCGCTGGCGGTCCGAGCCGACGAGGCGCGCGCGCTGGGAGCGGCCGCGGACGCGCGCGGCGTCGTGCTGAGCGTCTTCCACAACCGGCGCTGGGACGACGACCAGCTCACGCTCGGACGCGAGCTCGCGGCGGGCCGGCTGGGGCGCGTGCTGCGCGTCGAGTCGCGCTTCGACCGCTGGCGCCCGGCGATCCGCGAGGGCGTCTGGCGCGAGGCGGGCGACCCGGCCGACGGCGGCGGGTTGTTGTTGGACTTGGGGTCGCACCTGGCGGATCAGGCGGTCCAGCTGCTCGGGCCGGTGACGACGGTGTACGCCGAGCTCGACGTGCGGCGCCCGGGCGCGGTGGTCGAGGACGACGTCTTCGTCGCGCTGGAGCATGTTGGTGGTGTTCGCTCGCACCTGTGGGCGGGCGTGCACGCGGCCGATGGGCCGCCGCGGTTCCGCGTCCTGGGCGAGCGCGGCGCGTTCGTGTCCTGGGGCCTGGACCAGCAGGAGGCGCAACTGCGGGCCGGTGTGCGGCCGACGGATCCGGGCTTCGGCGTGCGCGACGTCGCGGCGGTCGGCGGCGCGTGGTTCCACGACGGGTCGGGAAGCGCCGCGCCGGTGGCGCTGGAGCGCGGGCGCTGGGACGGGTTCTACGCGGGCGTGGCCGCGGCGATCCGCGACGGCGCGCCGCCGCCGGTGACGGCCGCTCAGGCGACCGGGGTGCTGGAGCTGCTGGAGGCCGCGCGCGAGAGCTCGCGCCGTGGCGTGGTGGTCGCGGTCGCGTGAGCGGCGAGAGCCGCGCCACGCGCGCGGCGCTGTACGCCGGCGGCTTCATCGGGCCGTTCGGCGGCGGCATGGTCACGGTGCTGATCCCGGAGCTGCGCGACGCGTTCGACGTGTCCTCGTCGACGGCGTCGCTGGCGCTGACGTCCTACCTCGTGCCGTTCGCGGTGCTGCAGCTGGTGTCCGGGACGCTGGGTGAGCGGTTCGGGCGCCGGCGCGCGACCCGGGTCGCGTTCGTCGTGTACGCCCTGGCCTCGCTGTGGGCGGCGGCGGCGGGCGGGTTCGGGGTGTTCCTCGTGGCGCGTGCGGTCCAGGGCGCGGCGAACGCGTTCACGACGCCGCTGGTCCTGGCCGCGCTGGCCGACGCGACCGAGGACCGCGACCTCGGCCGTGCGATGGGCACGTTCGCCGCGGTGCAGACGGCGGGCGTGGTCGGGGCGCCGCTCGTCGGCGGGCTGGCGGGGGCGCTGGACTACCGGCTGGCGTTCGTCGTCGCAGCGCTCGCGGCGCTGGTGCTGGCGTGGAAGTCGGCGCCGCCGGGCGAGGCGCGCGCCGCGACGCCGGGCGGCGCCGCCGCGGTCCGGCCGCGGCTGCGCGACGCGCTCACGTCGCGCACGCGCTGGACCGCGGGCGCGGCCTTCCTGGCGTTCTTCGCGATCACCGGCCTCGGCGTGGTGGTCGCGCTGCGCGCCGGCGACGCCTTCGGCCTGGGGCCAACCGCGCGCGGGCTGCTGCTGGCGGCGTTCGGCGCGGCGGGCGTCGTCGCGGGGCGGCCCGCCGGCGACCTGACCGACCGGCGTGGCGCGGTCGCCGTCGCCGTCTGCGGAGCGCTGGCGTGCGTGGTCCTGCTGCCGCTGCTGGGCCTCACGGGCGGCGCGCTGGGGCTCGGGCTGGTCTGGCTGGCGACCGGCGTCGCCTCGGCGCTGCTGTGGGCGGGCCTGAACGTCCTGACGGTCGGCGCGGCGCCGGCGAACCGCGGCGGCGCCGTCTCGGTGATCGGCGCCTTCAAGTTCGCCGGCAACGCGCTCGCGCCGGTGTGCTGGCTGGCGCTCTACGACGCGGGAAGCGAGCTGGCGTTCGCGGGCGCCGGCGCGGTCTGCCTCGCGCTGGCGGCGGTCGTCGTGCGCGCGGGCGGCGCGTCCGTCTCGCGCGCGTAGGTCGCGGTCACCAGCGTCGCGAACTCCGTCGCGTCGCCGAGCCGGACCTCGATGCGGTGCTCGAGCCGGTCGCCGGCGAGGGAGAACGTCGCGCGCTGCACGCCGCGTGGCGTCTCCTTGTGCAGCGTGAGCGTCGCGCCGTTCCAGCGCCCGCGCGACGGTGACAGCGGCGGGAAGCCGATCGAGTCGAACCAGAACCAGAGGACGTCGTCGGTCTCGGTGTCGTGCATGAGCACGCCGTGGCCGGTGAGCGCGACGGCGCCGTCGCGCTCTTCGACGTAGTCCTGGAGCAGGACCTTCCCGTCGAGGCCGAGGGCGAAGGCGTGGCGGCCGTGGGCGAGGCCGCCGGGCGACCAGGGGGAGTCTGAGAGCGTCTCGGTGCCGGCCCAGGCGCCGGCGAGGGAGGAGAGGGTCATTCGTGGGACGATACCAACGATTGGGTCCACCTAGGGTAGGGTGGTCCCATGGCCGACGACGATCTGCTCCTGCCTCCGCGGCTGCTCGCGCTGCCCAGCTACGTGCTGTCGCTCCTGGGTCGCGCGGCCCGCGCCGGCTCGGTCGCCGCGACGGCCCAGGGCGACCTGCGCCTCGGCCAGGTCGCCACGCTGGCCGCGCTCGAGGACTTCGGCCCGTCGTCGCAGCGCGACCTCGGCACGCGGCTGCGTCAGGACCCGAGCGACCTGGTGGGGGTGCTCGACGACCTGGAGGGTCGCGGCCTCGTCCGCCGCGACCGCGATCCGGACGACCGCCGCCGCCACCGCGTGACGATCACCGCCAAGGGCCGGCGCGCGCTGGCCGGCGCGGAGCGCCGCGTCGTCGCCGCCGAGCAGGAGCTGCTGGCCCCGTTGTCGGCGGCCGAGCGCGCGGAGCTGCACCGCCTCGCCGCCAAGGCGCTCGCGCACGCCGATCCGCGAGCGCGATGAGTTTGCGTGACGGTCGCCGTCTTGAGACGGTCACGCACACTCGATCAAGGAGACCACCATGGCCAACCCCGTCGTGCACTTCGAGTTCATCGGCAAGGACGGTGACAAGACCCGGCAGTTCTTCGGCGACCTGCTCGGCTGGAGCATCAACGCCGACAACCCGATGAAGTACGGCCTCGTCGACCCGGGCGAGGGCTCGCAGGACCGCGGCATCGCCGGCGGCGTCGCCGGGGCGATGGAGGGCTCCCCGCCCCGCACGGTCGTCTACATCGAGGTCCCGGACATCGACGCGACGCTCGCCAAGGCCGAGGAGCTCGGGGGCCAGAAGCTCTTCGGGCCGGAGACGATCATGGAGGGCGTGACGCTCGCCCAGTTCGCGGACCCCGACGGCGTGGTCGTCGGGCTGTTGCAGGCGCCGGCGGCGTCCTAGCCGGACGGGTCGGAGGCGGCGGCGCCGTGCCCGCCGCCTCCGGGCGTGTCGAGGCGGAGGCGTTGGCCGGCGCGCAGCGTCCCGCCGGCCTTGGACGGCAGCGCCTCGCCGTCCAGGACGTTGCGGCCCGTCGCGCCGTCCGCGCCGCCCGCGGCCCCTGGCGGCGCGTGGCGGCGGCGCTCGGTGATCAGCGAGAACGACATCTCGGTCAACGCCTCGACCTCGCGGATCACGCCGTCGCCGCCGTGGAAGGCGCCGGCGCCGCCGGAGGCGCGGCGGACCGCGTACTGCACGACGCGGAGCGGGAACTCGAGCTCCAGCGCCTCAACCGGCGTGTTCAAGGTGTTGGACATCGCGACGTGGACCGCGGACGGGCCGTCGGCGTCCGGGCACGCGCCCTGGCCGCCGCCGAGCGTCTCGTAGTAGGAGAAGTCGTCGTTGCCCAGGGTCAGGTTGTTCATGGTGCCCTGGCCGCAGGCGCGCCCGAAGGCCTTCAACACGAGGTCGGCGACGCGCGACGAGGTCTCCACGTTGCCGGCCGCGACCGCGGCGGGCGCGCGGGCGTCGAGCAGCGTGCCGGGCTCGGTGATCACCTCGACGGGCCGGTGGGCGCCGGCGGACGGCGGGATGTCGGCGTCGGTCAGCACCCGGACCGCGAAGAGGCACGCGCTGCGCGTCACCGCGACCGGGCAGTTGAGGTTGCCGGGGTCCTGCCCGGCGCTGCCGGTGAAGTCCAGGATCAGCCGGTCGCCGGCGACGGTGGCGGCGACGCGCAGCTCGAGGTCGCCGTCGACGCCCTCCAGCACGTCGACCGCCTCGCGCGTGCCGTCCTCCAGCTCGGCCAGGCACGCGCGCGTCCGGCGCTCGGCGTAGTCGAGGACCGACGCGAACGCGTCGCGCAGGCCCTCGGCGCCCAGCCGCGCCGCGAGCTCGCGCACGCGCAGCGCGCCGAGGCGGTTGGCCGCCAGCTGCGCGCGCAGGTCCGCGCGGCGCTCGGCCGGCTGGCGCATGCGAGCCACCAGGTCCTCGATCGCCGCGTCGTCCAGGACGCGCGGCGCGATGACCACGCCCTCCTCGTCGAGCGTGCGCGAGTCGAACGGCATCGACCCCGGGACGCGGCCGCCGACGTCGGCATGATGCGCGCGCGAGGCCGAGAACCCCAACAACGTGTTGTCATCGTCCTTGATCGGCGTGACGACCGTGATGTCGGGCAGGTGCGTGCCGCCGCGGTAGGGGTCGTTCAGGACCCAGGACCGACCCTCGGCGTGGTCCTCGGCCAGCACGGCCTCGACCGACGCCGGCATCGCGCCGAGGTGGACCGGGATGTGCTCGGCCTGCATCACCATCTCGCCGTGCGCGTCGAACAGCGCGGTCGAGCAGTCGTGGCGCTCCTTGATGTTGGCCGAGTGCGCGCTGCGGATCAGGACGGCGCCCATCTCCTCGCACGCGGCGCGCAGCGCGCCGGTGGCGACCTGCAGGGCGATGGGGTCGAGGCGGTTCATGGTGGCCCTCCACCGCCGCGGGAGGGAGCCTCCGGCGAGCTCCCGCCCGGAAGGCGAGCTCCCTCGGCGAGCGCTTCCGCGCGCTCCAGGAGCACCGCGTCGGTCGCGTCGGTCGCGCCGCGCCAGCCGTCGGGCACGACGAGCGTCGCCTCGGGCAGGTGGACGACGGTGGGACCGACCACCGCGTCTTGCGCGGCGCCGTCCTCGGCCTCCCAGCGCACCTCGGGCCCGGCCTCGACGCGCGCGGTCCGGACGGTCACCAGCTCGATCTCGGCGCCGTCGTCGCGGTATCCGTAGCGCTCGTCGTGGGCGGCGGCGAACGCCTCGCGCAGCGCGTCGGCGGCCGGCGGCACGTCGCGCAGCGACAGCTCGTGGGACTGGCCGACGTAGCGCGCGTCCCACGTGACCTCGTCGGCGTCGCCGGCCAGCTGGCGCAGCGCGTCGTCGGTCAGCGCCGCGCCGCGCAGCAGGACCGACCGGGCGCTGTCGCGGCGGCGCTCGGCGGCGGCGAGGCCGAGCGCGCTGAGGACGCCGGCGGCGCGCGGCACCACGATCCGCCCGATGCCGAGCTCCTCGGCGATCGCCGCCGCGTGGAGCGGGCCGGCGCCGCCGAAGGCCAGCAGCGCGAAGCGCCGCGGGTCGATCCCGCGCTCCACGGTGACGACGCGCAGCGCCCGCACCATCTCGGTGTTGGCGACGCGGACGATGCCCTCGGCGCACGCCCGCGCGTCCGGCAGCCCCAGCTCGTCGGCCAGCGCGGCGACCGCGCGCCGCGCCGCGTCGGCGTTCAGGCGCACGCCGCCGGCCAGCGGGCGCTCGGCGTCGAGATGCCCGAGGACGAGGTTGGCGTCGGTGACCGTCGGCTCGGTGCCGCCGCGGCCGTAGCAGGCCGGCCCGGGGTCGGCGCCCGCCGAGCGCGGCCCGACGCGCAGCGCGCCGCCCGCGTCGCGCCAGGCGATCGAGCCTCCGCCGGCGCCGACGGTGTGGATGTCGACCATCGGCAGCGCCAGCGGGCGGCCGCCGATCTCGCGGGGCGGGTGAGTCCCTTTGATGCGCACGCGCCCGCCTTCGACGACGCAGACGTCGCACGACGTCCCGCCCATGTCGAAGCACAGCAGGTCGGGCTCGTCGAGGCGGGCGCTGAGCAGCGCGGCCGCCGCGGCGCCGCCGGCGGGCCCGGACAGGACCGTGAGCGCCGCGTGGCCCGCCGCGGTCGCGGCGTCCGTCAGCCCGCCGCTGGACTGCATGATCGCCGGCTCCGGGAGGCCGTCGTCCCGCGCGCCGGCGACGAGCCGCCGCAGGTAGGCGCGCAACAGCGGCGACAACGCGGCGTCGACCTCGGTGGTGGCGGCGCGCTCGAACTCGCGGAACGTCGCGGTGACCTCGTGGGAGAGCGAGACGTGGACGTCGTCGCCGAGCCGCTCGCGCAGCGCGCGACCCAGCCGCTGCTCGTGCTCCGGATGGCGGTAGGCGTGCAGCAGCACGACGGCCACCGCCTCCGGGCGCAGCGCCGCGACCGCGTCGGCGACGGCGCGCGCGGCGTCCTCGGTCAGCGTGCGTAGGACGCCGTCCGGGCCCATCCGCTCCGGCACCGCGACACGGCGTTGCGGCGGCACGAGCGGCGCCGGCCGGTCGGCGCACAGCCGGTACAGCTCCGGACGGGCCTGGCGCCCGAGCTCCACGACGTCCACGAAGCCCTCGGTGGCGCACAGCACGGTCCGCGCGCCGACGCCCTCCAGCAGCGCGTTGGTCGCGACCGTCATGCCGTGCGCGAAGCCCGCGACGTCGCCCGCCGCGCGATCGCCCGCGGCCTGCAGCGCGGCGCGAACCGCGTCGAGCACGCCGCGCGACTGGTCCTCGGGCGTCGTCGGCGCCTTGGCCGTGACGAGGCGCCCGCCGTCGACCAGGACGGCGTCGGTGAAGGTCCCTCCGACGTCGACCCCGAGCAGCACCGGGACGGAACCTATCGAGGCGCGGGCCGCGTCTCCTCGGTCGGGGAGCCGGTCCGCGCCTCGCGGGGTGCTGCCTCCAAGCTTCTCGGGGTGCTACGCGGCGATGGCCTCGCGCACGTCGTCGAGCTCCTCGGTCTCGGCGAGGTGCTGGTGCGACGGGCAGTAGCCGTTGTGCGGCAGCGGCATGCGCTGACAGGCGGTCCCGCGGCGGGTGGTCGCGCGGCACTGCAGCGGCTGGCCGTTGACGTCGATGCCGTTCTGCGGCAGGCGGTCGAGCCACTCCTCGGCGCACGCGACGTAGCGCTGGACGACGCTCCAGACCCGCGCCTGCGCCGTCATCGGGAAGTAGCGCCGGATGTCGTTGAACAGCGTTCGCGCGGGCCGCGCGAAGTAATGACGATCGCCGACGAGTCGCTCGATGTTCTGCTCGCATGCGTGGAGGACGTGCTGGTGCGCCTCCTCGCAGACGGACGCGTCGACGTCCTTGGCGAGCTCCCGGTACATCCCTCGGCTGAACTGGTACATGCTGACCTCCCCTTGACCCTGGGCTTGGCTGGCTCCCCGACCGGATCCATCGTGCCCCGGCCTCATGAAGCACCAACGCACGGTCTGTTGAGTTCGCGTTAAGAGGGTGCCGGCGTTCAGCCGACCGGCGCGAAGCGCCGCTCAGGTCCAGGACTCGAAGGCGGGGGAACCGCCGTTGCGCACGACGGCGTGGTGGCCGTCGAGGGCTGGATCGACCTCGGGGAAGTCGCTGCGGAAGTGCGCGCCGCGGCTCTCCTGGCGGAGCATGCCGCACGCGGCGACGATCTGCGCCAGTGGGTGCGGATCGGCGCTGAGCTGCCGCAGACCGTCGGCGTCGCGGCGCAGCCCGGCGTGGAGCCAGAGGGCGTCGCGGGTCGCCTGGGTCGGCGCGACGATCGCCGTCGTCTGCGGCGGGTTCTCGGGCGCGACGGGCAGGCGCGGCTCCGACAGGCCGGCGAGCGCGGCGCGCTTGCCCTGGACGAAGCACTCGGTCAGCGAGTTGGACGCGAGGCGGTTGGCGCCGTGCAGGCCGGTGCACGCGGTCTCGCCGACGACGTACAGCCCGGGCACGCTGCTCGCGCCGTCCAGGTCGGCGACCACGCCGCCCATGCAGAAGTGGCTGGCGGGGCTGACCGGGACGAGCTCGGTCGCCGGGTCCAGGCCGGACTCGCGCAGCGCGCCGACGATGTTCGGGAAGGCCATCGGGTCGACGTGGCGCATGTCGAGCCAGACGTTCTTGGTGTCCTGCTCGACCATCTTGCGGAAGACGGCGAGCGCGACCTCGTCGCGCGGCTTGAGCTCCTCGACGAAGCGCTCGTGGTTGGCGTCCAGGAGCGTGGCGCCCTCGCCGCGGATCGCCTCGGAGACCAGGAAGCCCTCACGGCCCGGGATGCCCGTCACCGCAGTCGGGTGGAACTGGACGAACTCCAGGTCGGCGAGCGCGGCGCCGGCGGCGTGGGCGAGCATCATGCCGATGCCCAGGGAGCCTGGCGGGTTGGTCGTGCGGGCCCAGAGCGCGGCGGCGCCGCCGGTGGCCAGGACGGTCGCGCGCGCGCGGACGGCGCGGCCGTCTTCGAGCACGACGCCGACGCAGCGGCCGTCGACGGTCCAGGGCGCGGCGGCGCGGGCCTGCTCCAGGACCTCGATCCGGGGCTCCTCGACGACGACGGCGCTGAGCTGGCGGACGACGCGGCGGCCGGTGGCGCTGCCGCCGGCGTGGACGACGCGGCGCTTGGAGTGACCGCCCTCGAGGCCGAGGGCGAGGCCGCCGCTGGCGTCGCGGTCGAAGGTGACGCCGTGCTCCTCGAGCTCGCGCACGGCGCCGGGCGCCTCGCGGCACAGCAGGCTGGCGGCCGAGCGCCGGACGATGCCGCGACCGGCGATCTCGGTGTCGCGGCGGTGCAGGTCCGGCGAGTCGGTCGGGTCCAGCGCGGCGGCGAGCCCGCCCTGCGCCCAGTAGGACGCGGTCTGGGCGAGCGGCGTGGCGGAGACGAGGGCTACGCGCGCGCCGGCGCGCGCGGCCGTGAGCGCGGCGTACAGGCCGGCGGCGCCGGCGCCGACGACCGCGACCTCGGCGTCGACAGTGGGGGACGGCGGGGGACCGGACACGCGCAGGACCCTAGCGCCGGCGCCCTTCGTTCAGCTCGCGGCGCGCGTCCCAGACACCGCCAGGACCCTAGCGCCGGCGCCCTTCGTTCAGCTCGCGGCGCGCGTCCCAGACACCGCCAGGACCCTAGCGCCGGCGCCCTTCGTTCAGCTGGTGGCGGGCGTCCCAGACACCGCCGCGCGGGTAGCGTAGCCACGCGATGGCTCGACCCGTCCTGCTCTCACATCCCTCGTCGCTGCTGCACGACCCGGGGCCGCACCCGGAGCAGCCGGCGCGCATCGTCGCGATCGAGCGCGCGCTCGAGGCGCGCGACTGGCTGGGCTTCGCCCGCGCCGAGTCCCCGGAGGCGACGCGCGGCCAGCTCGAGGCGGTGCATCCGGCGCGGCTGATCAACGGCCTGCACGAGCTGTGCGTGTCGGGCGGCGGCGCGATCGACGCCGACACGGTGGTCTCGCCGGGATCGTGGGAGGCGGCGCTGCACGCGGCCGGCGGCGCCGTCGGGGTCGTGGACACGCTGCTGGGCGGTGACGGCGCCGACGCGCCGCGGCTCGCGGTCTCCCTCCATCGCCCGCCGGGCCATCACGCCGAGATCCGGCGCTCGATGGGGTTCTGCCTGTTCAACAACGTGGCGGTCGGCGCCCGCTGGGCGCGCGCGCGCTACGGGATCGAGCGCGTGCTGATCCTCGACTGGGACGTCCATCACGGCAACGGCACGCAGGACGTGTTCTACGACACCGACGAGGTGCTGTTCGCGTCGATCCACCAGTGGCCGCTCTACCCGGGGACGGGCGCGGCGGGGGAGACGGGCGCCGGCGCGGGCCGCGGGCACACGGTCAACCTGCCGGTGCCGCCGGGCAGCGGCGACGACGTGTACGGGTCGCTGGTCGAGCACGTCGTGGTGCCGCTCGCCCGTTCTTATAGGCCTGGGTTGATCCTGGTGTCGGCGGGCTTCGACGCGCACGCCGACGACCCGCTGGCCGACGGCCGCGTGACCGACGCGGGCTACGCCACGATGGCGGCGTCGGTGCGCGCGGTCGCCGACGCGCTGGACGTTCCCGTCGGCGTCGTCCTGGAGGGCGGCTACGACCTCGGCGCGCTGTCGAGGGGCCTGGTGGCGACGCTCGAGGTGCTCGGGGCGGAAGGCGCCGTCGCGGCGCCGGAGCTGCCGGTGCACGCGCTGAGCGAGGGGTTCCTCGCGCGGCACGCGGGGCTTTTGGGGTAGCCATTGGTCGTGGCGTGAAATCGCCCCCTGGGGCCCAGCTACCCCCCGCTGCCCGGGATCGCCGCGGAGGCGGCGGGGGAGGTCGCGGTCGCGGCGGGCGCGGTCGGGACGCTCGTCTGCGGCGTCGTCTCGTTCGGCTGGGCGGGCGCGGTCGTCGCCGAGGTGGCGGCGGAGATCGTGCCGTCGTCGTCGGTCAGCGCGGTGAAGGCGAAGGCCAGCGCGACGCCGGCGAGCAGGACCACGACGGCGACGAGCGCGATCGGCGCGCGCCAGTTCGGCGTCGGCGCGAGCCGCGTCCTGGCCGGCGCGCCGCACTCCAGGCACCAGTCCTGCTCCGGCGCGACGTTCGCCCCGCAGCGCGGGCACCGCAACGGCACCGGGGCGGGCCCGGGCACGTGCGGCGGCTCGTGCGCGCTCACGCCTCGGGGCGCTCGCGCTGGGCGAGCGGGTCGCCGCTGCTGACCGACGGCGAGCCGTTGGACTCGCGGTGGCTCGGGCCCTCGCCGCCGACCGGCCGGAACGCCTGGGTGGGCGAGTCGCCGGGGGTGGTCGGGGCGTCGGGGCCCGGCGTCGGACCGGCGGGCGCGTCGCCCTCGGTCACCGTCGTCGGCGCCTCCTCCACCGGGGGCGTCTCGGCCGGCGGGTTGCCCTCCAGTGCGCCGGACACGGGCGTTGAAGCGAGCTCAGCGGGACTCACCGCTGGCGGATGCTGTGCGGACGGTGCGGCCTCGGGCGCCGGCGTCGCGACGCCGCCGACCTCGACCATCGCCAGCGGCCCGCTGAACTGCGTCCCGCACTGGGGGCAGAACCGCGCGTCGCTGCCGTGCAGCGCGCCGCAGCGGGGGCACGCGGCGACGCCCGGCTCGCGCAGCTCGACGATGTCGCGGCGCTCGTCGAGCACCCGCTCGATCGCGCGCAGCTCACGGTCCACGGCGTCCAGCGCGGCCAGCTTGCCGAGCACCAGCTCGTCGTTGCGCCGGGCGAAGCGGTGCAGGTCGAAGGCCAGGCCGCCCAGGTCGCGGAAGCCCAGCTCGCGGACGCGACGCAGGTAGCGCAGCCGGCGCCGCAGCCGCCCGCGGTCGCGGAAGCTGGGACGGGACGGGGCGACGTCCTCGGGGGCGAGGCCGGCGGGAAGCGGAGCGGCCGGCGGCGCCTGCGGAGGCGCGACCATCGTGGGCTGCGACTCCTGCGGGCTCGCCTCGGCTGGACGCCGACGCAGGCTGATGCGGCGGAGGGGACCCTTCATAGGAAGAAGGCGCCTCTTCGGCGCCGGTCCGGACCATACCAGCGTGTTCCGTCGCCAGCGCTGCGCGCTTTCGTCACGTTCGCGCGTAGATCCGTCACGCGCGGCAGCCCAGCATCTCGGTCATCTCGTTCACCCGCATCACTTGGAGAGACGTATGTACCGCGCCCTGGGTTTCGCTCACGCGACGACCCATCACGAGTTGCACAAGGCCCACCGCGCCCTCATCGCCCGCGACGACGGGCAGGGGACCGTCGAGTACATCGGGCTGATCCTGCTCATCGCCGGGATCATGGCCGCGATCGTCGCGCTGAAGACCAAGTCGGGCACCGACCTCGGCGCGACGATCATCGGCAAGCTGAAGGACTCGATCGACGGTGTCGGCGATCCGCCGAAGTCCAAGTAGCGACGTGGCCGCCCGCGCTCCTTCGGGCACGCCGCCTACGATGGGCGGCGTGCCCGCCGCCGACCCGCGCGACCGTCCGATCGCCGTCTTCGACTCCGGCGTCGGAGGGCTCACCGTGCTGCACGAGCTCCTCGTCTCGCTGCCCCAGGAGGACTACGTCTACCTAGGCGACAGCGCGCGCTTTCCGTATGGGGAGCGCACGCCAGAGGAGCTCGAGCGCTTCGGCATGGACATCGCCGACGAGCTGATCGCGCGCCGGGCCAAGCTGCTCGTCGTCGCCTGCAACTCGATGACGTCCGCGGCGCTGCCGGCCCTGCAACGCCGCATGCTGGAGACGACGCTCGGCATCGACGTCATCGGGGTCGTGCGGCCCGAGGCGGCGCAGGCGGTCGCGGTCACGCGCAGCGGCCGGATCGGCCTGCTCGCCACGCGCGCCACGGTCGCCTCGGGCGCCTACGAGCGGGCGGTCGCGGCCGTCGACCCGCACGTCGACCTGCTCGCGGTCGCGTGCCCGGACCTCGCGCCGCTGGTCCAGGACCCGCCGGGCGGCGACCTGTTCACCCGTGAGCTGGAAGACGTCGTCCGCGGCTACTGCGCCCCGCTCGTCGAGGCCGGCGTGGACACCGTGATCCTCGGCTGCACGCACTACCCGCTCGTGCGCCCGATGATCCAGCGCATGCTCGGCCGCCACGCGACGATCGTGACGTCCGGCGCCGCGCTGGCCCGCCAGGTCGAGCACGTCCTCGGCTCGCGCGACCTCGCCTCGGGGCGCGCGGGCGAGGGCACCTACTCCTTCCTCTGCACCGGCGACGCCGGCGCGTTCCGCGCGCTCGGCACCCGCTTCCTGCAGATGCCGTTGACCGAGGTCGAGCACGTCGACCTCGCGCCCTCCCCGAACGCCGAGGTGCCCGCGTGGCCGCGACCGTGACCCGCTCCTACGACCGTGGCGCCGACGCGCTGCGGCCGGTGACCATCGAGCCCGGCTTCGTCCGGACCGCGTCGGGCTCGGCGCTGATCTCGATGGGGGAGACGCGCGTGATCTGCACGGCGTCGGCGCAGGACGGCGTGCCGCGCTGGCGCGCCAACAGCGGCCTGGGCTGGGTCACCGCCGAGTACGGGATGCTCCCCGCGTCGACGGGGTCGCGCAAGGCGCGCGACGTCACCAAGGGCCGCGCCGACGGCCGCACGGTCGAGATCCAGCGGTTGATCGGCCGCTCGCTGCGCGGCGTCGTGGACTTCTCCGCGCTGGGCGAGAACTCCATCTACCTCGACTGCGACGTGCTGCAGGCCGACGGCGGGACGCGGACCGCGTCGATCACCGGCGCCTACGTCGCGCTCGCGCTCGCGTGCGAGAAGCTCGTCGCGGCGGGCACCATCCCGCGCTCGCCGCTGACCGGTTCGATCGCCGCGATCTCGTGCGGGATCGTCGACGGCGTGCCGCTGCTCGACCTCGACTACCCCGAGGACTCGAGCGCCGAGGTCGACGCCAACGTCGTCATGACCGGCGACGGCGGACTCGTGGAGGTCCAGGCCACGGCCGAGCGCACGCCGCTGAGCCGCGCGCACCTCGACGAGCTGCTGCGGCTGGCCGAGAGCGGGATCGTCGAGCTGCGCCGCGTGCAGGACGCGGCGATCGCGGCCGGAGCAAGGCCATGAGGTTGGTCCTCGCGACGCGCAACGACCACAAGGCGGAGGAGTTCTCCGCGCTGCTCGCGCCGCACGAAGTCGTCGCGCTGCCGGCCGCCGTCGCGCTGCCGCCCGAGACCGGGACGACGTTCGCCGAGAACGCCCTGGGCAAGGCGCGCGCGGCCGCGCAGGCGCTGGGCGTGCCGGTGATCGCCGACGACTCCGGCATCGCGTCCGAGGCGCTCGGCGGCCGGCCGGGCGTCTACTCCGCGCGATTCGCCGGGGAGGACGCGACCGACGCGCAGAACCTCGACAAGCTGCTCGTCGAGGCGCCCGCCGGCAGCGCGCTGGCGTACGTCTGCGTGATCGCGCTCGTCGACCCGACGGCCGGAACCGAAGCGCACTTCGAGGGCCGCTGCACCGGGACGCTGGCGGCGCGGCCGCGGGGCGACGGCGGCTTCGGCTACGACCCGGCGTTCCTGCCCGACGACGAGATCCCGCCGCCCGCGGGCCGCACGATGGCCGAGCTCACGCCGGCCGAGAAGGGCGCGATCAGCCACCGCGGCCGCGCCGCGGCCCACCTCCGCGAGCACCTGGGCGGATGAGCGCGGTCGCCGCCACCGACGACGCCACGCCGTCCGGCGGGGCGCCCGATCCCGGCGACGGCCCGCGCGGTGCGGGGTCGACGCAGGTCATCCTGCGGTCGGCGCTGGGCTCCGTCCTCGCCGCCGCGTTCCTGGTCACGCTCAAGCTCGTCGCCGGCCTGCTGTCCGGCTCCCTCGGCCTGGTCGCCGAGGCCGTGCACTCCGGGACCGACCTCGTCGCCGCGCTGCTCACGTTCCTGGCGCTGCGCGTCGCGGTGCGGCCGGCCGACCGCGACCACCCCTACGGCCACGGCAAGGCCGAGCACCTCGCCGCGCTCGGCGAGGGCGGCTTCCTGGTCCTGGCGAGCGCGTTCATCGCCGGGCAGGCGCTCGTCCGGCTCACCGGCGGCGGCAGCCACGAGGTCAACGCCACCGTGTGGACCTTCGCGGTGCTCGGCGTGGTGCTGGTCGTCGACGTCTCGCGCCTGCTCATCTCCCACCGCGCCGCGGTCCGCCACAGCAGCCCGGCGCTCGCCTCCAACGCCGTGCACTTCGCCTCGGACATGTTCGGCACGGTCGCGGTGCTCATCGGCCTGGTGTTCGCCGCCAGCGGCACGCCCGAGGCGGATGCGATCGCCGCGCTCGTCGTCGCGGTGCTCGTGGTCGTCGCCGCGGTGCGGCTGATGCGGCGCAACGTCAACGTGCTGATGGACGCCACGCCCGCCGAGGCCGAGGCGGCCGCGCGCGCCGCGATCCGCGACGCCGAGCCCGACGTCGAGCTGCGCCGCCTGCGCGTACGTGCCGCGGCCGGCCGCAACTTCGTGGAGGCCACGGTCGCCGTCCCGCCCGACGCCGCGCTCGGCGAGGGCCACGCGGTCGCCGACTCGATCGAGGACGCGGTGCGGCGCGAGCTGCCCGGCAGCGACGTCGTCGTGCACGTCGAGCCCGGGACCGCCGAGGGCGACCTGCGCGAGCGCGCGAGCGCGGCCGCGCTGACCGTGCGCGGCGTGCGCGAGGTCCACAACGTGCGCGTGGTCGACGTCGACGGCGAGCCCGAGCTGTCGCTGCACCTCAAGCTGCCCGCGGCGCTCGGCCTCGGCGCCGCGCACGACATCGCGTGCGCGGTCGAGGCCGCGATCCACACGGCGGTGCCCGAGGTCGTGGACATCCACACCCACATCGAGCCGCTCTCCGCCGAGGCCGAAGGCGCCCAGCCACAGCGCTCGGAGGTCGCCGAGGAGGAGCGGATCGTGCGGGCCGTGGTCCGTGATCTGACCGGCTCGGAGCCGGAGGACCTGCGCTTCCGGACGGCCGACGTCGGCCTCGTCGTGCTGCTGACCGTGCGGCTCGCGGGGTCGCAGACGCTCGACCAGGCCCACGACGTCGCCAGCGAGCTCGAACGGCGCATCCGCGACCGCGCGCCGACCATCGACGAGGTGATCGTGCATACCGAGCCGGAGGAGTCGCCGGGCTAGCCGCGCCCGGGCGCGAGGTCGCCGCCGGGTCGGGCCGCCCCGCATCCCGAAGGGTGAGGCGCGGGCAGCGCCGCGTCCCCGGACGCCCACGCTCGCGCGGCGCGAAAGGCCTGCAAAACAGCCCCAAGCCCGCTCGCCGCGAGCGGACTCCGCCGCCGCTCAGCGCAGGTTGATTGCCGCCGACGCGGCGACCGCCGTGAACAGCGCCGCGTAGCCCTGGTAGTTGGACACCAACATGATGAGCGCCCCGATCAGGAGGGCCACCACGGTCACCAGCCAGGCGATGCGCTGCAGGGTCATCGGAGCCACATTCTGGACGGTCGCCGCGACGCCTGCCTCCCGATCCGTCCGGCGGGGGCACCACACTGCCCCGCCGACCGTCCGCGACAGGCCCGCAGCATGCGGGGTTTCGCGGCCGCGGAGGGCGGAAAACCGCGTTGGAGAGCGGCGGCCATGGCCGACCACGCTGCTAGCGTCGCCCCGACTACGACCCTCGATAGGAGGACCGCAGTGACGAAGAGCGAGTTCGTCGATCACGTCGCCCAGAAGGGCGACCTCGACAAGAAGGAGGCCGCCACGGCGGTCGACGCCGTCCTCGGAGTCATCGAGGAGACGCTGGCCCGCGGTGGCGAGATCACCTTCTCCGGGTTCGGCAAGTTCCACGTCGCCGACCGCGGCGCACGCGAGGGCGTCCACCCCCGCACGGGCGAGCCCATCCAGATCGCGGCGTCGAAGGTGCCGCGGTTCACCGCGGGGTCCGGCCTCAAGAAGGCCGTCAAGGGCGGCTAGCCCACTGGCCGCTTTGTCCCCATCTGGGGCCGCGCGGCCGACCGGCGACGTCCATGTCGCCGACCGGCTGGCGGCGATCGTGGCCGAGCGCGAGTCGCAGATCGTGCTCGGCCTCGACCCGGATCCGGCGCGGCTCTGGCCGGACGCCGTGCGCGCCGCCGACGGCACGACGCCCGCGGCCCGCGCCGCGGCGGCCGTCCTGGCCCACTGCCGCGCCGTCATCGACGCGGTCGGCGACGCGATCGTCGCGGTCAAGCCGCAGGTCGCGTGCTTCGAGCGCCTCGGCGCGCCCGGCTGGGCCGCGCTCGGCGCGACCGTCGCGCACGCCCGCGCGGCCGGTCTGTTCGTCCTCGCCGACGCCAAGCGCGGCGACATCGACGTCAGCGCGACCGCCTACGCCCAGGGCCTGATCGGCGCGACGCCCGGCCTCGACGGGGAGACGATCCCCGGCCTCGGCGCCGACGCGATGACCGTCGCCCCGTACATGGGCGCCGACACGCTGGGCTCGTTCGCCGCCGTCGGGCGCGAGCACGGCGCCGGCCTGTTCGTCCTGGTCCGCACCTCGAACCCGGGCGCGGCCGACGTCGAGGACGCGCGCCTGGCAGACGGCGGCGCCGTCTGGCACCGCGTGGCGCAGCTGGTCGCGCGGCTCGGCGCCGAGCACCTGGCGCCCGAGTCCGGGCTGGCCGACGTCGGCGCCGTCCTCGGCGCCACCGAGCCCGAGCACCTCGCGCGCGCCCGTGAGCTGCTCCCGCACGCGATCTTCCTGCTGCCCGGCGTGGGCGCGCAGGGTGGCCGCGTCGAGGACCTCGCGCCGGCCTTCGCGCCCGGCCGGGCCGCCGGCCTCGTGACCGCCTCGCGGTCGCTCGTCCGCGCCCACGAGCAGCCGGGCGCGCCCGCGTCGCCGGCCGCCGCCGCCCGCGCCGAGGCCGAACGCCTCCGCACCGCCGCGTGGGCGCTGGGCTGAACGCCCGTTGCCGCGTCCAGACCGGCGCGCTCCCTATCCTGCGGCCCTGATGCGCCGCCGCTCCCCTGCCCGTTGGCTGGCCCCGCTGGCCCTCGTGACCTGCGCGGTCGCCATCTACACGGTCGTCGACCACGAGCTGCTGTCCGACGACGGCGGCGCCAAGACGACCTCGTCGACGAAGTCGAGCACCGGCAACGCGACGGGCACGACGTCGACCACCAAGCGCAAGAGCACGAAGAAGTCCAAGACCTACGTCGTGAAGTCCGGCGACTCGTTCTCGGTGATCGCGTCGAAGGAGGACATCGACATCGCCGCGCTCCAGGAAGCCAACCCGAAGGTCGACGCGTCGGCCCTGCACCCCGGTCAGAAGCTGAAGCTGCCTCGATGACCGGCTCGACGTCCGCACTCCGGCGGGCGGCGGGCACCGCGGTCGCCGCGGTCCTGGTCGTCATCGCCCTCATCGCCCCCGGCGCCGCGCCCGCCCAGGGCGCCGCCAGCACGCCCTCGGTCCGCGCCCCCGCCGCGATCCTCGTCGAGCCCGCGACCGGCGACATCGTCTACCAGCGCAACGCCGACCAGCGTCGCGGCATCGCGTCGACGACCAAGATCATGACCGCGCTCATCACGGTCGAGCACGCGGCGCTCGACGACGTGATGACGACCGTCGACTACCACGGCAGCCCCGTCGAGTCGCTCGCCGGCTTCGAGGGCGGCGAGCGCGTGACGGTCCGCGACCTCCTGCGCGCGCTGCTCGTCACGTCCGCCAACGACGCCGCGGCCACGCTCGCCCAGCGCGTCGCGGGCTCGCGCGCGAAGTTCGTCCAGATGATGAACGCCAAGGCGCGGCAGCTCGGCCTCAAGGACACGCACTTCGCCAACCCGATCGGCCTGGACAACGAGGAGAACTACTCCACGGCCAGCGACCTGGCGAAGATGACGCTGATCCTGCGCCAGAACGCGTTCCTGCGCACGACGGTGAACCTGCCGAAGGTCACGCTGAAGTCCGGCGACCACCCGCGCACGTTCCTCAACCGCAACCTCCTGGTCCGCGGCGTCCCGGCGGTCAACGGCGTCAAGACCGGCCACACCAACTCGGCCGGCTACATCCTCGTCGGCTCCGCGAGCCGCGACGGCATCACGGTGGTCTCGGTCGTCCTCGGCGACCCGTCGGAGGCGGCGCGCGACTCCGACAGCCTCGAGCTCCTGAAGTACGGCCTGGCCCGCTACCACGTCGTCACGGCGATCAAGGCGGGCCAGCTCGTCGGGCAGTCGGCGCTCGCGCATCGCGACACGCACGTCAACCTCGTCGCCGAGCGCACGATCCGGCGCACCGCGCGCCGCGGCGACAAGATCGTCGTCACCGTCAACGACGTCCCGGCCACGATCGACGGCCCGCTGCCCAAGGGCTCGCGCGTCGGGACGATCACGATCACCCAGCGCGGGAAGGTCGTCGCGCACGTCCCGGTCGTCACCGCCGGCGCTGTCGACGCCGCCACGTTCTTCGACCGCCTGCAGGACTGGCTCGGCAGCTCGATGACCCTCGCCCTCCTCGCCGCCTTCGGCGTCTGTAGCCTCTACCTCGTGCTGCTCCGGCGGCGCGCGGTGCGGCGGAAGCAGAGCCGTCGCGCCGGCAAGGGGGCACCCGTCGCGTGATCATCACCGTCACCCTCAACGCTGCGATCGACAAGTCGCTGTCCGTCCCCAACTTCCGGCTGGGGCGGCGCCACCGCACCGTCGAGCAGCGGACGGCCGCGGGCGGCAAGGGCGTCAACATCGCCCGCGCGCTCAAGACCCTCGGCCAGCCGGTGATCGCCACGGGCTTCGCGGGCGGGCCGACCGGCACGCGGATCGTCGACCAGCTCACCGAGGAGTCGATCCTCAACGACTTCGTCCGCATCCGGGAGGAGTCGCGCACGAACACCGCGGTCTACGACCCGACCAACGGGCAGCAGACCGAGATCAACGAGCGCGGGCCCGCGGTGTCGGAGAAGGAGCTCGAGCTCTTCCGCGACAAGCTGCTCTACCTCGCGCGCGGCGCGGACATGGTGGTCATGGCCGGCTCGCTGCCCCGCGGCGTCGACTCCGACATCTACGCGCACCTCATCCGCGAGCTGCGCAAGTCCGACGTGATGACGCTGATCGACACCGACGGCGAGCCGCTGCGCCACGCCGCGCGCGCGGAGCCCGACGTCATCTCGCCCAACGTGCTCGAGGCCGAGGAGCTCGTCGGCCATGAGTTCAACGACGACGAGGACCGGATCATCGCCGTCGGCGAGATGGTCGAGCAGGGGGCGCGCGAGGCGATCATGACCTTGGAGGACGGGTGCGTCGCGTGCGTGCTCGTCGACGGCCACGCGCAGCGCTTCCGCGTGTCGGTGCCGACGCGCGAGGACGTCGCCGGCGTCGGCGCCGGCGACGCGTTCCTCGCCGGCTACGTCGCCGCGCGCTACTCGGGCAAGTCGCCGGCCGACTGCCTGGCCTACGGCGTCGCCTGCGGGGCGGAGTCGACGAACCACCTGGGCGCGGGGCTCGTCGAGGCGCGCGAGGTCGACCGGCTGCTCTCCGACGTCGAGGTCAGAGCGCTGTCGGCGCCGGCCGAAGTGTCCTGAAGCCACGCCCGCTGTTCGGTTCCGTACGAACCCATTGCTACTGTGGTTGGCGCGTGTTTGGTTGCCGCCACATCACGCCGCAACGCCCGTCCTGGACCCCGTCTGCGCGGGGTCTTTTCGTCCGGCCCCAGACCTAGGATTCGCTAATGGAGATCGAGATCGGCCGCGGGAAGAAGGCCCGCCGAGCTTACGGATTCGACGACATCGCGATCGTGCCTTCACGACGCACCCGTGACCCTGATGACGTCGACGTCTCCTGGAAGCTGGGTGATTACCGCTTCGAGCTGCCGCTGCTCGCGTCCGCGATGGACGGGGTGGTCTCGCCCCGCACCGCGGGGATCATCGGCAAGCTCGGGGGCCTCGCCGTCCTGAACCTCGAAGGCATCTTCGCCCGCTACGAAGACGCCGACGAGCAGCTCGAGCGCATCGCCGCCCTGCCCAAGGACGTCGCGACGCGCGAGATGCAGGAGATCTACCGCGCCCCGATCGACGAGGACCTGATGGTCCAGCGCATCCGGGAGATCAAGGAGCAGGGCGTCGTCACCGCCGCCTCGCTCACGCCCCAGCGCGTCAACAAGTACTACGAGAAGGTCCTCGACGCAGGCCTCGACATCCTGGTCATCCAGGGCACGGTCGTCTCGGCCGAGCACGTGTCGCAGACCTCCGAGGCGCTGAACCTCAAGGAGTTCATCGCCGATCTGCCGGTTCCGGTGGTCGTCGGCGGCTGTGCCTCTTACCACACGGGCCTGCACCTGATGCGCACCGGCGCGGCCGGCGTGCTCGTCGGCGTCGGCCCCGGCGCGGCGTGCACCACGCGCGGCGTGCTGGGCATCGGCGTCCCGCAGGCGACGGCGATCGCCGACGTCGCGGCCGCCCGCTCGCAGCACATGCTGGAGACCGGCGAGTACGTGCGCGTCATCGCCGACGGCGGCATGCGCAACGGCGGCGACGTCTCCAAGGCGATCGCCTGCGGCGCCGACGCCGTGATGATCGGCTCGCCGCTGGCCCGCGCCCACGAGGCGCCCGGCCGTGGCTTCCACTGGGGCATGGCGACGTTCCACCCGACGCTCCCGCGCGGCGCGCGGGTGGCGACGACGCAGAACGGCACGCTCGAGGAGATCCTCGTGGGCCCCGCCCGCGAGAACGACGGCACGTTCAACCTCATGGGCGGCCTGCGCACATCGATGGCGACCTGCGGCTACCAGGACATCGCCGAGTTCAACCGGGCCGAGCTGATGATCGCCCCGTCGCTGCAGACCGAGGGCAAGCAGCTCCAGACCTCGCAGGCCGTGGGCATGGGCTCACGCGGCGCGGCGGTCGGGGCCCACGGCCCGGCGTCCTCGACCCCGGCGGAGGAGAAGACCCCCGCCCTCGCGGGTTCGTAGGACGATCTATGCAAAGTCTGACGCGCCCATCGTCGTCGCTCGCGAGGAAGAGCGCCGGGCATCGTGCGGCAGCACCTGTCCGGTGCGATGACGCCGCGAGCGGCGTCGAGGGGCCCGTCAGATGAGTGATCACCTCGTCACCGCCTCGACGGCGGCCACGGAGCTCGCCGACGAGTCGGCGCCCCTCGACCGCCCGACGGCGGTCGACGAGGTCGTCGTCCTCGACTACGGCGGGCAGTACTCGCAGCTGATCGCGCGCCGCGTCCGCGAGTGCGGCGTGTTCAGCGAGCTGCTGCCGCATCACGTCGGGGCCGAGGAGGTCCGGCGGCGCAAGCCCAAGGGCCTGATCCTGTCGGGCGGCCCGGCGTCGGTGTACGCCGACGGCGCGCCGAAGCTCGACCCGGAGCTGCTGGAGCTCGGCATCCCGGTGCTGGGCATCTGCTACGGCATGCAGCTGCTGGCGCTGAAGCTGGGCGGCAAGGTCGAGGGCGCCGAGGTCGGCGAGTTCGGCCGGTCCCAGCTGACGGTGCGCGAGCACGGGACGCTGCTCGACGGCCTGCCCGCCGAGCAGTCGTGCTGGATGTCGCACCGCGACACGGTGTTCGAGGCGCCGCCGGAGTTCACGGCGCTCGCGTCGTCGACGGCGTCGCCGGTGGCGGCGTTCGAGTCGACCGAGCGCGGGATCTACGGCATCCAGTTCCACCCCGAGGTCGTCCACACGCCCTACGGGCAGGACGTGCTGAAGAAGTTCCTCGGCGACGTCTGCGGTGCGGAGCTCAACTGGTCCGCGGCGTCGATCGTCGAGGAGCAGATCGCGCGGATCCGCGCCCAGGTCGGCGACGCGAAGGTCATCTGCGGGCTGTCCGGCGGCGTCGACTCCTCGGTGGCCGCCGTGCTCGTCCACAAGGCGATCGGCGACCAGCTCACGTGCATCTTCGTCGACCACGGGTTGATGCGGAAGAACGAGGGCGAGCAGGTCATCAAGGCGTTCCGCGACCTGTACAAGATCCCGCTGGTCGCCGTCGACGCCGAGGACCGGTTCCTGAACCGGTTGGCGGGCGTGAGCGAGCCGGAGGCCAAGCGCAAGATCATCGGCGCCGAGTTCATCCGCGTCTTCGAGGAGGAGGCGTCGAAGATCGGTGACGCCAAGTTCCTCGTGCAGGGCACGCTGTACTCCGACGTGATCGAGTCGGGCGGCGGCACGGGCGCGGCGACGATCAAGTCCCATCACAACGTCGGCGGCCTGCCGGACGACCTCGAGTTCGAGCTGGTCGAGCCGCTGCGCGCGCTCTTCAAGGACGAGGTCCGCGCGGTCGGCGCTGAGCTGGGACTGCCCGAGCGCCTCGTCTGGCGCCAGCCGTTCCCGGGCCCGGGCCTGGCGATCCGCGTCGTTGGCGGCGAGGCCACCAAGGAGCGCCTCGACGTCCTGCGCGACGCCGACTACATCCTCCAGGACGAGATCCGCGGCGCCGGGCTCTACCGCGAGCTGTGGCAGTCCTTCTGCGTCCTGCCCGACGTCCGCACCGTCGGCGTCCAGGGCGACGAGCGCACCTACGGCTACGTCGTCGTCATCCGCGCCGTCACCTCCGACGACGCGATGACCGCCGACTGGGCCCGCCTGCCCTACGACCTCCTCGAGCAGATCGCCTCGCGGATGATCAACGAGCTGCGCGAAGTGAACCGCGTCGTCTTGGACATCACGTCGAAGCCCCCCGGGACCATCGAGTGGGAATGATCTGCGGGCCGCCTCGTCGCGCCTGGAGCCACCCGACGGGGCTTGACGGGCTGGCGCCCGCCGGCGCTCGCCGTGCGGCCCCAGCCACGACGATCCGGGCCGCAGCCCATCCCCACTGCGTGGGAGTAGCCCTCAGCCGCTGAGCAGCCGTGCGAAGCGCTCGATCTCGGCCTGGAGGTGCTTCGGGTCGAGGTCGAGGTCGCGTTCGTCGAGGAGATGGACGTGGACGGCTGCGGTGAGGGGTGCGAGGGTCAGGTCGGCGAGCGTCAGCGCGTCGGCGTCGGGATGGAGCTGGCGGAGCAGGATCGCGGTGTGCTGGCGCCAGGCGGCGTAGGTGGACAGGCTGAAGCGCGAGAGCGGTGAGGACTCGTCGGCCGCGAGGAACAGCGCGCGGTGCTCGCCGACGAGCTGGTGCAAGGCCAATAAGAACGCGACGAGGCGTTCGGCGGCCGGCGCGCCGGGGCCGAGCGGGGGAGGGCCGGAGATGACGGCGTCCTGGAGCTCGCGCTCGCGCTCGCCGAGCAGCTCCAACAGCAAGTCGCGCTTGGAGCCGAAGCCGCGGTAGATCGTGCCCGCGCCGACCCCGGCCGCCTCGGCCGCGTGGGTCCGACCAGCGGATAGGGTCGGCCGATGTCCCGCCGGGTCGCGCCTGTCCTCGCCGCCACGATCGCCATCCTCGCCGCCGTGCTGCCCGGCGCCGCGAGCGCCGCCGATCCGTCCGGCGACCCGTTCTACCGGACCGCTCCGCCGCCGGCCAAGCTCCCCGGCAAGGCGCACGGCGACCTCATCCGCCAGCGCCGGCTCACCGGCGCCGCCGTCGTCCCCGGCGCGGCGCAGACCAAGGTCATCATCTACCGCTCGACCGACGTGCACGGCGACGTCGTGCCGGTCTCGGGCGTCGTCTCGATCCCGAAGGGCAAGCGGCCGAAGGCCGGGTGGCCGGTCATCACGTGGGCGCACGGCACGACCGGGATCGCCGACCAGTGCGCGCCGTCGCGGGATGTCGCCGGCTCGTCGGCGCACCCCTACAACGCCTACATCTACCCGCTGCTCACGACCTGGCTGAAGGCCGGCTACGCGGTCGTCCGCACCGACTACCAGGGCCTCGGCACGCTGTACGAGCACGAGTACCTGGTCGGCGTCACCGAGGGTCACAGCGTCCTGGACATGGTCCGCGCGGCCCGTCAGGCGGCGCCCCGTCAGCTCTCCACCGACATCGCGATCGCGGGCCACTCCCAGGGCGGTCACGCCGCGCTGTTCGCGGCGGCCGAGGCGCCGAAGTACACGCCCGAGCTGCACCTCGCCGGCACGGTCGCCTTCGCGCCCGCCTCGCACCTCGACGAGCAGATCCCGCTGACCACCGGCATCACGCAGCCCAACGCGGGGCTGACTGCGCTGGTCGCCATCATCGGCGAGGGGCTGGCCGCCGCGTACGGCGACGCCGGCATGAGCCTGACCGCCTTCGACCCCGCGACCGTGCTGACGCCCGACGGCATCCAGCTCACCAACGAGGCGGCCAGCCAGTGCCTGCCCGAGCTCGGCGCCGCGGCGACCAAGCTCGGCCTCACGCCCGCCGCGATGTTCAAGCCGGGCGTCGACTTCACGCAGCTGCGCCGGCTCCTCGACGCCAACGACCCGTCGCACCTCGCGATCCGCACCCCGCTGCTGATCGAGCAGGGCACCGCCGACCAGACCGTCATCCCGCTGTTCACCGACCAGCTCGCGACCGAGCTGAAGGACGACGGTGCCACGAAGATCACCTACAACAAGGTCGCGGGCGTCGACCACGCGGGCATCACGGCCGGCGCCGGCGGAGCCGACGCGACCAAGTACCTCAAGAAGCTCCTGAAGCCGTGAGCGCTAGCCCGACGCGGTGACGCGCAGCACTTCTTCGGGCGAGGTCTGGCCGAGGCGGACCTTGTCCAGGCCGTCCTCGCGCAGGCGCTTCATGCCCTTCGCCACCGCGGCGGCCGCGATCTCGTCGGCCGACGCGCGGCGCAGGACGAGCGAGCGGATCTCCTCGTCCATCAGCAGGATCTCGAAGATGCCCAGCCGGCCGCGGTAGCCGGTCTGGTTGCAGCGGTCGCAGCCGCCGGGCTTGCAGACCTCGACGTCGCCGTCGACGTCGAACCCGTTGTGGCGCATGACGTCGACCTCGACGCGGACCGGCTTCTTGCAGGAGTCGCAGAGCTTGCGCGCCAGCCGCTGGGCGACGACGCAGTCGATCGCGCTCGACAGCAGGAAGGGCTCGACGCCCATGTCCAGCAGCCGGGACACGGCGTTGGGCGCGTCGCGCGTGTGCAGCGTGCTCAGGACCAGGTGGCCCGTCAACGCCGCCTCGACCGCGATGTGCGCGGTCTCGCCGTCGCGGATCTCGCCGACCATGATGATGTCCGGGTCGGCGCGCATGATGGCCTTCAGGCCGCCGGCGAACGTCATCTTCGCCTTGGCGTTGATGGCCATCTGCTTGACGCCGTCCATCCGGTACTCGACCGGGTCCTCGACGGTGACGATCGTGCGCGTGCCGTTGTTGACGTGCGCGAGGCACGAGTACAAGGTGGTGGACTTGCCCGAGCCGGTCGGGCCGGTCACGAGCACGCCGCCGTACGGGCGCGCCATCGCGGCCTCGACGTTGACGCGGTCGGCCTCGAGCATCCCGATCTGCTCCAGCCCGACCGGGGCCGAGGAGGAGTCCAGGATGCGGGCGACGACCGCCTCGCCGTAGACCGTCGGCAGCGTGACGATGCGCAGGTCGATCTCGTGGCCGTCGATGAGCAGCGACACGCGGCCGTCCTGCGGCGTGCGGCGCTCGGCGATGTCCAGGTTGGACATGACCTTCAACCGGGACACGACGCCGACCGACATGCGGCGCGGGATCGTGACGGCGGAGTCGAGCATCCCGTCCACGCGAAATACCACGTGCATGTCCTCGGAGGACGGGTCGAAGTGGATGTCCGAGGCGCCGCGGCGGATCGCGCGCTTGAGGACCGAGTTGACCAGCTTGATGATCGGCGCCTGGTCGTCGGCGCCGAGGTCGGTGACCTCGGACTGCGGGACCGACAGGTCGACCTCGGAGGACGTGTCGCCGTCGTCGTCGGCCGACAGGTCCGGCAGGTCGTTGCCCAGCCGCACGCTCAGGCGGTGGATGTCGTCGTATGCGGCGACCACCGGGCGCACCGCCATGCCCGTGATCATCGTGACGTCGTCGATCGCGAGCATGTTGGCCGGGTCGGCCATCGCGAGCAGGAGTTGGCCCTCGTCGTCCTGGCCGACGGGGATCGCGTCGTAGCGGCGCACGAACGCGGGGTCGACGAGGCGGGCGAGGTCGTTGTCGATCTTGAAGATCGTCAGGTCGATCCGCTCGATGCCGAACCGCTCGGCCAGCACGCGGGCCAGCTGCTGCGGCGTCAGGACGCCGTCCTCGATCAGCACGCGGCCCGTGAGGCGGCCCGACTCGCGGGCGTGCATGACCGCACGCTCGACGTCGGCCTCCTTGGCGAAGCCCAGCTCGACCACGACCTGACCGATCAAGCGCGTGGAACGACCGCGCGAGAGCGGGGGCATCAGGCCGGGGATGTCCGACTCCGCCGCGTGCTCGGGGAGCGGCGGGACGGCAGGAGCCGTCGTATGGCTGGTGCTGGGAGGAGGGACCGACACAGTCCGGTACGTCGGCTGGTCTCATATCCGAGTCCAGCACCTGGACGGATGTTCCACTCGACCTGGTCGGCACGCGGACGAGAGCAGGCGCACGGCCGCCCGGACGCGGAGTCGCTAGACTCGGCGGGCTGGATCGGGTCGCCCTGCGACTCGCCGCGGTTCGATCCCTCTCCCCGGAGAGGCCGCGATCGAGCCCGGTTCCCTACAATCGTCCGTCGCCGCGTGCCCCGTCACGCGGCTTCCTTTACGCCGTGAAGACCTACGTCGCCAACTCCACCACCCGCGAGCGCAACTGGCTCGTCGTCGATGCCAACGGCCAGACTCTTGGCCGGCTCGCGACGCAGATCGCTGACGCTCTGCGAGGCAAGCGCAAGCCCGAGTACACCCCGCATGTGGACACCGGTGACTTCGTCATCGTCGTCAACGCGGAGAAGATCTCGGTGAGCGGAAACAAGCGCGCAGAGAAGCGCTACTACCGCCACTCCGGCTACCCCGGTGGGATCAAGTCCCGCACGCTGGAGGAGATGCTCGAGCGGCGCCCCGAAGAGGTCATCCGGATCGCGGTCAAGGGCATGCTGCCCCGCAACCGCCTCGCCCGCAAGCAGATCACGAAGCTGAAGGTCTACGCCGGCCCGGAGCATCCGCACGCCGCGCAGCAGCCCCAGCCCCTGGAGCTCAACTCTTAGGCATGTCCGACCAGACGCCGCAGGACCCGAAGGACGAGCAGGAGCCCACGACGCCGGACACCGGCGCCGAGGCTCAGGCCGACGAGACGCCGACCCCGGAGGCTCCGGCCGCCGAGGAGACGGCGGCCGCCGAGGCGCCGCAGGCCGACGCCGAGGAGGCCCCGGCCGCGCCGCAGGCCGCCGCCGCTCCGGAGGCCCCGCAGGCCGAGGCCGACGCCCCGGCTGTCGACGCCGCTCCGGCGCCCGCCGCCGCCCCGGCTACCGACGCCGCGCCGGCCACGCCCGCCGCCCCGACCGCCGACGCCGAGCAGGCCGAGGACTACGAGGAGCAGCCCACGACGCCGCGCGTCAAGCCGGCGATCCCGGGCGCCGACCTCGAGGTCGACATCGTGCTCGACGGCGAGGACCGCCCGCGCTACTCCGAGGACGAGGATCCCGACGCGGAGGAGCCCCAGGCTTCGTCCGACGACGAGGACGTCGTTGAGGAGCAGCCGATCACGGCGCAGATCCAGCTCGCCGACGACGCGCGCTACCGCGCGACCGGCAAGCGCAAGACGGCCATCGCCCGCGTGATCCTCAAGCCGGGCACCGGCAACTACCTGATCAACGGCCGCACGCTGGACGAGTTCTTCCCGCGCGCGACCCTGCAGCGCACGATCCGCCAGCCCCTGGAGACGGTGGGCTACGAGGACCGCATGGACGTCATCGCCCGCATGCACGGCGGCGGCGTCTCGGCCCAGGCGGGCGCGCTGCGCCACGGCATCTCCCGCGCGCTGCTGGAGGCCGACCCGAACTTGCGCACCGAGCTCAAGCGTCGCGGCTTCCTGACGCGCGACGCCCGTGCCAAGGAGCGCAAGAAGGCCGGCCTCAAGAAGGCGCGTAAGAAGCCGCAGTTCAGCAAGCGCTAGGCGCTGCGATGGCCCGCCGGCTCTTCGGAACCGACGGCGTCCGCGGCGTCGCCGGCGAGGTCCTCACCGCGGACCTCGCCCTGCGGCTGGGTCGTGCCGTCACGGCCCAGTCGCCCGCCGAGCGCCCGCAGGTGCTCGTCATCCGCGACACGCGCGAGTCCGGCGAGATGCTGGAGTCCGCGCTCGCGGCCGGGATCGCGTCCGCCGGCGGCGACGTGCTGCTGGGCGGCGTGCTGCCGACCCCGGCCGCGCCGCTCCTCATCGGCCGCTACGGCTTCGACCTCGCCGCGGTCATCTCGGCGTCGCACAACCCGTACGCCGACAACGGCATCAAGTTCTTCGGCCCGGACGGCTTCAAGCTCTCCGACGAGGCCGAGGCCGCGATCGAGGCGCGCCTGGACGAAGACGCCGCGTCCGCCAACGGCGCGGGCGGCACCGCGATCGGCCGCGTCCGCGTCCTGCACGGCACGCTCGAGGACTACCTGCGCGAGCTTCAGACGCGTTTCGGCGACCTGGACCTGACCGGCGTCGACGTCGTGCTGGACTGCGCCAACGGCGCGACCTATCAGGCGGCGCCGGAGATCTTCCGCCGCCTCGGCGCGCGCGTGACGGTCATGGCCGACGAGCCCGACGGCCGCAACATCAACGCCGCGTGCGGCTCGACGCACCTCGACGCGCTGATCGCCGCGATCACCGCCGGCGGCCACGACCTCGGCTTCGGGTTCGACGGCGACGGCGACCGCGTCCTGGCCGTCGACCGCGACGGCGTCGTCGTCGACGGCGACGAGCTGATCGCGCTCGCGGCCTTGTCGCTGCGCGAGAGCGGCCGGCTCAAGGGCGGCGTCGCGGTGACCGTGATGTCCAACTACGGCTTCCACGTCGGCATGCGCGAGGCGGGCGTCGAGGTCGCGATCACGTCGGTCGGCGACCGCTACGTCCTCGAGGAGCTGCGCACGCGCGGCTGGTCGTTGGGCGGCGAGCAGTCCGGCCACATCATCGACATGGGGTTCGTGCCCTCGGGCGACGGGATCGCGTCCGCGCTGCTGACGCTCGAGGCGCTGCGCGGCGGCGACCTGGCCCAGCGCGCGGGCATGAAGAAGATCCCGCAGCGGCTCGTCAACGTCCCGGTCGCCGACCGCGACGCGGCGATGCACAGCGACCGGCTGGCCGCCGCGATCGAGCGCGAGAGCGAGGCGCTGGAGGGCCGCGGCCGCGTGCTCGTGCGCCCGTCCGGGACCGAGCAGCTGGTGCGCGTCATGGTCGAGGCGCCGTCTCACGAGGAGACCGACGCAGTCGCCGCGCGCCTCGTGGAGGTCGTGGTCGCCACTTCGGCGACGACGTGACGCAGTCGCCGCGCGCCTCGTGGAGGTCGTGGTCGCCACTTCGGCGACGACGTGACGCAGTCGCCGCGCGCCTCGTGGAGGTCGTGGTCGCCACTTCGGCGACGACGTGACGCAGTCGCCGCGCGCCTCGTGGAGGTCGTGGTCGCCACTTCGGCGACGACGTGACGCAGTCGCCGCGCGCCTCGTGGAGGTCGTCCGGGAGACCTCCGCGACCGCTTGATCGGGCTGGCGGAGCCTGCCCTGAAGGCCAGGGTGGCGTATGGAGTGCTCGGTATCCTGAAGGGCTATGTGTGGCATCGTCGGCTACGTCGGCCAGCGGCCCGCCCAGGAGATCCTCCTCGCCGGCCTCCAGAAGCTCGAGTACCGCGGCTACGACTCCGCCGGTATCTCCGTCATCGCGTCCGAGGGCGCTATCGAGTCGGTCCGTGCCGTCGGCAACCTGGCCAACCTGCAGGCGGCCATCGACGCGCTCCCGCTACCGGAGGCCGATGCGGCCGACGGCGGCGTCGCGGTCGCGACGATGACGGCCCACCCACCCACCACGGGCATCGGCCACACGCGCTGGGCGACGCACGGGCGCGTCAACGAGTCCAACGCCCACCCGCACTTCGACACGACCAACCGCGTGCACGTGGTGGTCAACGGCATCGTCGAGAACTACCTGGCCCTGAAGCACAGGCTCGCCGACATGGGCGCGCGCTTCACGAGCGAGACCGACGCCGAGGTCATCGCGCACCTCGTGTCCCATCACCAGAACTCGTCCCCACCCACCCCGCTGATCGACGCCGTGCGCGCCGCGTACGCCGAGCTCGAGGGCCACTTCGCGTTCGTCGCGATGACGCTGGACGAACCCGACGTCCTGGTCGGCGCCCGCCGCGAGTGCCCGCTGATCGTGGGCCGCGGCGAGGGCGAGACGTTCCTGGCCTCCGCGATCCCGGCCTTCCTGGCCTACACGCGCAAGGTCCAGTACATCGAGAACGGCGAGCTGGTCGTCATCACGCCGGACGGCACGACGTTCCTGACGCCCGCGGGCGACGAGCTCGAGCGCGAGGTCGTGGAGATCGACTGGGACGAGGAGACCGCCGAGAAGGGCGGCTTCGAGACCTTCATGTTGAAGGAGATCCACGAGCAGGCCGACGCGATCGCCGAGACGATCGCCGACCGCACGGTGCGCGCCGACGGCGTCGACCTCGCCGAGGAGGCCTCGTTCGACGAGGAGCTGCTCAAGGACGTCAACCGCATCATCATCGTCGCCTGCGGCACCTCGTACCACGCGGGCCTGATCGGCCGCTACGCGATCGAGGAGTGGGCGCGGATCCCGGTCGAGATGGACGTCGCCTCCGAGTACCGCTACCGCAACCCGGTGGTCGGGCCCGGCGACCTGGTGATCGGCATCACGCAGTCGGGCGAGACCGCCGACACGCTGGCCGCGATGCGCCTGGCCCGCGACCGCGGCGCGCGCGTCGTCGCGATCACCAACGTGATGGGGTCGCAGGCCACGCGCGACAGCGACGGCGTCCTGTTCACCCGCGCGGGGCTGGAGATCGGCGTCGCGGCGACCAAGACCTTCGTCTGCCAGGTCGCCGTCATGTACATGTTGGGCCTGCGCCTGGGTGAGCTGCGCGGAACGCTCGCCGTCGAGGACCGCACGCGCCTGGTGTCCGAGCTCAAGCGCGTCCCGCACGAGATCGACGCGCTGCTGGCGGGGCTGGACCTCGACGAGGTCGCCCAGCGCCACTACTCGCGTGAGTTCTTCCTGTACTTGGGTCGCCACGTCGGGCTGCCGGTCGCCCTGGAGGGCGCGCTGAAGCTCAAGGAGATCTCCTACATCCCGACCGACGCCTACGCGGCCGGCGAGATGAAGCACGGCCCGATCGCCCTGCTGGACGAGTCGACGCCGGTCGTGTGCATCGCGACCGACTCGCCGATCCTCGACAAGGTGGTGTCCAACGTCCAGGAGGTTCGCGCCCGCGGCGCCCACGTCATCGCGGTGGCCTCGGAGGGCAACATCGAGATCGGGGAGCACGCCGAGGAGGTCATCCGGATCCCGGCGATGGACTGGATGCTGCAGCCGCTGCTGGCCGTCATCCCGCTGCAGGTGCTGGCCTACAAGATCGCGCGCCTACGCGGCCTCAACGTGGACCAGCCGCGCAATCTCGCCAAAACCGTCACCGTCGAATAGCCGGCGCGTCTGCGCTCCGCCTCGTCGCGCCTGACGCCACCGACCGGCTTGACGGGCTGGCGCCCGCCGGCGCTCGCCCGGCGGCGTCAGCCACGACGATCCGGGGCGCAGACGCGCCGGCAGTAGTCTCGATGTCGTGAGCGGAGTCGGGCTGGACTTGCTGGAGATCGAGCGGTTGGAGGCGGCGCTGGCGCGTCGTCCGACGCTCGCCGAGCGCCTGTTCACCGAGGCCGAGCGTGAGTACGCCGCGGCGCGGTCGCGGCCCGGGCAGCACCTGGCCGCGCGGTTCTGCGCCAAGGAGGCCGTCGCCAAGGCGCTGGCGCTGGAGGCGTGGTCGTGGCAGGACATCGAGGTCGTCTCGACGCCCGAGGGCGGCCCGCCGCGCGTGGTCCTGCACGGCGCGCTGGCCGGACGCGGGATCGTCGTCGACGTGTCGCTGACGCACTCGCGGGGAACGGCGGGCGCGGTGGCGGTCGTGCGCACATGACGTCCCTCCCGGAGGGCCTGGAGCCGCTGCTCGACGTCGACCAGCTGCGGGCCAGCGACCGCTGGGCGATCGAGGAGCTCGCGATCCCGGGCGTCGCGCTGATGGAGCGCGCGGCCGAAGGACTGGCGCGCCTGGTGGCCGAGGCGGCGCCCGGCGGCGACGTCGTCGTCGTGTGCGGCGGCGGCAACAACGGCGGCGACGGCTACGCGGCCGCGCGGCTGCTGCGCGGCGCCGGGCGGGCGGTGCGCGTCCTGCACACGTCGGATCCGGCGCAGCTCAGCGGGGACGCGGCGGTCATGCGCGACCGGCTGGACGGCGACCCGCCCGCGGCGTTCTCGGCGGACGGGCTGCGCGGCGCCGCGGTCGTCGTCGACGCGATGCTCGGCACGGGGTTCAGCGGCACGCCGCGGGAACCGGTCGCGGGAGCGATCGCGGCCATCAACGCCCTGGATTTCGCCGTTGTCGTGGCCGCCGACGTGCCGAGCGGGGTCGATGCCGCGACGGGCGCGGTCGAGGCCGGCGCCGTGCACGCGGACGTGACCGCGACGTTCCACGCCGCGCTGCCGGGCCTGTGGATCCTGCCGGGCAAGGCGCAGGCGGGGCGGGTCGCGGTCGTCGACATCGGGATCCCGCACGACGGCAACCCGGTCGCGCCGTGGTGCGGGCTGATCGGCGAGCGCATCCTCTCGTCCTATCCGCGGCGCGGGCAGGAGTCGACGAAGTTCGCGTCCGGCCACGTGCTGGTCGCGGGCGGCGCGCGCGGGCTGACGGGCGCGCCGTCGCTGGCGTCGATGGCCGCGATGCGCGCCGGCGCGGGCTACGTGACGGCGTGCGTCCCGGGGTCGTTGAACGACATCTTCGAGGTCAAGCTCACCGAGGTCATGACCGCGCCGCTGCCCGACGAGGCGGGCGCGCACGTGGAGGCCGGCGCCGACGAGGTGGTCGATCGCGCCCAGCAGCGCGGCGGCGCGCTCGTCCTGGGGCCGGGGATCGGGCGGTCCGACGGCGCGCTGGCCTTCGCGCGCCGGGTGGCGCGGGAGGCCGACGTCGCGCTCGTCCTGGACGCCGACGGCCTCAACGCGCACGCGGGCCGGCTGGAGGTGCTGGCCGGTCGCGGCAAGCCCGCCGTGCTGACGCCGCACGCCGGCGAGCTCGCGCGCCTGCTGAAGGTCGAGTCGGCCGCCGTCAACGCCCGGCGCCTGGAGCACGTCCGCGACGCCGCGCGCCGCTCCGGCTGCATCGTGGTGCTCAAGGGCGACGACACGCTCGTGGCCGAGCCCGAGGGCCGCGTCGGCATCTCCCGCGGCGGCTCGCCGGCGCTGGCGACCGCCGGCACCGGCGACGTCCTGTCCGGCATCCTCGGCGCGTTCCTGGCCCGCGGGATGGCGCCCTTCGAGGCCGCCTGCGCCGCGGTCTTCACGCACGCCGAGGCCGGCCGCCGCGCCGCGGTCCTCCTCGACGGCCCCGACGGCGTCATCGCCTCCGACGTCGTCGACGAGCTGCCGCACACGCTGAGCGCGGGCCGCCTCGAATGAGGATGGCCGGTGCGGAGCTCCCGCGGCCGTGCTCGGCCGCCGGCCGGCGCCAGACCGCCACCCGACCCTTGACGATCCACCCAGGCTCGCCTGCGGGGTCGTGCGACGCCTGGCATCCGCCCGTCGGGCGAGCACGACCACGGTCGGTTCCGCACCGACCATCTAGAGTCCGCCGGGCATGGCCGACGTCGTCGCGCAGTTCAAAGGGGCTTAGGTGGCGGTCCGCGCGCTGGCGCGCGTGAACCTGTGCGCGATCGAGCGCAACGTCGCCCGGCTGGCCCGGGAGGCGAACGGCAGCGCCGTCTGCGCGGTCGTCAAGGCCGACGGCTACGGGCACGGGATGGTGCCGAGCGCGCGGGCCGCGCTGAGGGGCGGCGCGACGTGGCTGGCGGTCGCGACCGCGGGCGAGGCGCGTGACCTGCGCGCCGGCCTGGGCGACGACGCCGTCCGGATCCTGGTCTTCGGCGCGCTGAGCGACGCGGAGCTGCCGGTCGCGCTGGACGTGGGGGCCGACGTGTCGGTGTGGACCGTCGCGCGGGCCGAGGCGATGGCGGCGTCCGGTCGCGCCGCGCGGGTGCACGTCAAGCTCGACTCCGGCCTGGGCCGGCTGGGAACGCGCGACGCGACGGAGGCCGACGCGGTCGTGGAGGTCGTGGCGGGCGCCGACGCGCTGGAGCTCGCCGGCGCCTGGACGCACTTCGCCACCGCCGACGAGCGCGGCGACCACTTCTTCGGCGAGCAGCTCGCGCGCTTCAAGGCGTGGGCCGAGCCGGTGCGCGCCGCGCATCCCGGCGTCCTGCTGCACGCGGCCAACAGCGCGGCGCTGCTGCGCGACCCGGCCTCGCACTTCGACCTCGTCCGGCCGGGCGTCGCGATCTACGGCCTCGATCCGTTCGGCGAGGACCCGGCGCAGCGCGACTTGGAGCCGGCGCTGGAGCTGACGTCCTACGTGGCGGCGCTGAAGACGGCGGAGGCAGGGGACAGCGCGGGCTACGGCCGGCGGTTCGTCGCGGCGCGCGAGACGCTGATCGCGACCGTCCCGATCGGCTACGGCGACGGCTGGCGCCGGGCGCTGGGCAACACCGGCGAGGCGCTGCTGCACGGCCGCCGGATCCCGCTGGTCGGGACCGTGTCGATGGACAACGTCACGTTCGACGTGAGCGCTGCCGGCCTCGGCGCCAAGCTCGGCGACGACGTCGTGCTGATCGGCGCCCAGGGCGCCGAGCAGATCACCGCCGAGGACGTCGCGCGCGCCATCGACACCATCAACTACGAGATCACCACCGCCCTGACGGCGCGCGTGGCGCGCGAGCACCACTGCGACGGAGCGGGCACGCCGGACGCCGGGACGTGAGCGAGGTCGCGCTCCAAGCGGTCCGCTCGGCGCTGGCCGGGGAGTCCGCCTGGATCGTGGGCGGGGCCGTGCGCGACGCGCTGCTCGGGCGGCCGGTCGCCGACGTGGACGTCGCGGTCGCCGGCGGCGACGCGCGCGCGGCGGCCAAGGCGCTGGCCCGTGCGGTCGGCGGGCCCGTGTTCGAGCTGTCCGGCGCGTTCGGCGCCTGGCGCGTGATCGGACCTGACCGCGACTGGCAGGTCGACCTGACGCCGCTGCAGGGCGCGACGCTGGACGAGGACCTGGCGCGGCGGGACTTCACGGTCAACGCGATGGCGCGGCCGCTTGCCGAGGGCGGCGAGGTCATCGACCCGTTCGGCGGCGCGGCCGACCTCGCGGAGGGGCGGCTGCGGATGGTCGCCGCGGCGTCCTTCGACGACGACCCGCTGCGCGTCCTGCGCCTGGCGCGCTTCGCCTGCGAGCTGGGGCTCCAGGCGGATCCCGCGACCATCACGGCGGCGAGGGAGCGCGCGCCGCAGATCGTGGGCGTCGCCGCCGAGCGGGTCTTCGCCGAGCTCAAGCGCGTGATCGCGGCCGATCGCGTTCTTGATGGCCTTGCGCTGATGGACGCGCTCGGGCTCACCGAGCACGTCCTGCCCGAGCTGAGCGCGCTGCGCGGGGTGGAGCAGAACCGCTACCACCACCTCGACGTCCACGACCACACGCTCGAGGTGCTGGCCGAGACCGTGGCGCTGGAGCGCGACCCGGGCGCGACGATCGGCGACGACGCGCTCAACGCGCCGCTGCTCGCGTTCCTGGCCGAGCCGTTCTCCGACGAGCTGACGCGCGGGACCGCGCTGCGCTTCGGCGCGATCCTGCACGATGTGGCCAAGCCCGAGACGCAGGCCTTCCACGAGGACGGCAGCGTCCTCGGCTTCCCGGGCCACGCCGACCTCGGCGCCGAGCGCTCTCGCGCCGCGCTCGCACGGCTGAAGGCCTCCGAGAAGCTGCGCGCGCACGTCGCGCTGCTGGCGCGCCATCACCTGGGGCTCGGCTACCTGGTGCACAAGGCGCCGCTGGACCCCCGCACCATCCACCAGTACCTGGTCCGGACCGCGCCGGTCGAGGTCGACGTCTCGCTGCTGTCGATCGCCGACCGCCTGGCGACCCGCGGCCGCAAGGCCGACGAGGCGATCGCCAAGCACCTCGCGGTCGCGCGCCTGGTCCTCCCCGCCGCGCTGGCCTACGCCGCCTGGGCCGCACAGCCGCCGCTGATCCGCGGCGACGAGCTGGCGCGCGCGCTCTCCATGAAGCCCGGCCCCGCCCTCGGAGCCCTCCTCGCCCAGCTCGACGAGGCCCGCTACGCCGGCGCGATCACGACCGCGGACGAGGCCGTCGCGCTGGCTCGGACGCTGATCTAGGGCGTCTCGCCGTTCGCGCTGCGCGCGATCGTCGCCATGACGATCGCGACCGCGTCGGCGACCGTGGAGTAGTCAACGTTGTCGGCCGTGTCGGTCGGCCAGTGGTAGTTCGAGGGGATGAGGTGCTCGGTCATCGAGCCGATCGAGGCGACCTCGTAGCCCTGGCGCAGCGGCACCAGGCCGTCGGTCGCGAAGGTGAAGCGCATGCCGCGGCGCAGGCGGACGCCCGCGTCGTGGGCGGCGGCCGCGACGCGCTCCTTCAGGTGCGACGGGTACTCGAACATCTTCAGGAAGCCCTCGCCCTCGATCAGCACGAGGTCGGGGGAGCCGACGGTGTCGAGGCACAGGAACGACGTGCGCTCGACCGACAGCGACGGGAAGTGCCGGCGCGCGAACGCGAGCATGCCCTCCTGGTTGGCCTCCTCGGCGCCGGCGCTGAGCAGGATCACGCGCACGCCTTCGGGCGGCCCGCCGCCGTCGCGCAGCCGGCGCGCGACCTCGAGCAGGACCGCGACGCCGCTGAGGTTGTCGTTGGCGCCCGGCACGACCGGCTGGCGGATCATGTCCGCCATCACGACCGCGGTGCCGGCGGCGGCCACGGTCCCGGCCAGCGCCGTCTTGCGCCCGCCGGTGAGCGAGCTGATCGCGATCGCGAACGGGCCGCCCCAGACCAGGCCCATCAGCGGCGGCCAGCGGTCGCGGCCGTTCATCAGGAACGGCAGGTGGTCGATCACGAACTTGGCGACCGTGTCGTCGAAGATGAAGCTCGTGCGCGCGGCGTCGTGATGGGCGTGGACGACCAGCGTGTGCTCGGCGTCCGGCGGCCCGATCGACGCGACCACGTTGGTGGTCTTCTGGCGCTTGAGGATCCGCCGCAATGCGCGGCGCGGTCCACCGGTGAGGTCCTGCCAGATCCCGGCGGCGGCCGCGGCCGCCACGACGCCGCCCAGCGAGCGCCGGCCCGCGAGCACGGCGAGGCCGCCCGCGGCCGCCACGCCGTTGAGGACGCCGAGCGGCGTGAAGTACGTGCCGTGCACGAGCTCCTCGTCGACGCTCACCGTCGCGCCGGTCGCGCGCAGCCGCTCAGCGATCCACTCCGCTGCCTCGGCCTCGCCCGGCGAGCAGGGCAGCCGGTCGAGCCCGGACAGCGCCGTGACGTCGGCGTAGAGGGCGTCCTCGGTCGGGGTGCTGGCGACACCGGTCATCCTCCCTCAGGCTACCGGTGCGCGCCCGAACTCAGCTGAACGTCGCCTGAACGGCGATGGATAAGGTGGCGGCCATGTCCACCACAGACCCCGACTGCCTGTTCTGCAAGATCGTGGCCGGCGAGATCCCGGCGACGGTCGTCGCGTCCGACGAGCGCACGGTCACGTTCATGGACATCAACCCGGCGACGCGTGGCCACGCGCTCGTCGTCCCGCGCACCCACGCGCGCGACCTGCTGGAGATCGACCCGGAGGACCTCGCGGCCGTCGCGCGGGCCGGCCAGCGACTCGCCAAGGTCTCCAAGGCGACGCTGCGGGCCGACGGGATCAACCTCATCAACAGCTGCGGGGCCGAGGCGTGGCAGACCGTCTTCCACTTCCACCTCCACGTGATCCCGCGCTACGCCGACGACCCGCTGCAGCTGCCGTGGGTCCCGTCGGCCGGCGACCAGGAGCAGATCCAGGCCACCGGCGCCGAGTTGAAGGAGCACTACGCGTGAGCGACGTCGTCCGTCTCGAGACCGAGGGCCCGCTCGCGGTCCTGACCTTCGACAGCCCGCCGCTGAACCTCTTCGACGACGCGGTCTTCACGGGCTTCCGCGAGGCGATCGACCAGGTGGCCGCCGACCCGCCGCGCGGGCTGCTGATCCGCGCCGAGGGCAAGGTCGTCTCCGGCGGCGTGGACGTCGGCCAGGTCTTCGACGGCATGACCGCGCAGCGCGGCGGCGAGCTGTGGGACGAGCTGCTCGCCACGATCCACGTGCTGGAGGAGCTGCCGCTGCCGACGGTCTTCGCCGCGCACGGCCTGTGCCTCACCGCGGCGTTCGAGATCGCGCTGGCGTGCGACGTCCTGCTCGCGTCCGAGCGCGCGAGGTTCGGGCTCGTCGAGATCGTGGTGGGCCTGACGCCGTCGATGGGCGGCCCGCAGCGGCTGGCCGAGCGCGCCGGCCCCAACCGCGCCAAGGAGCTGATCTTCACCGGCGAGCTGTTCGACGCCGCGACGCTCGAGCGCTGGAACGTCGTCAACCGCGTGTACGCGCCCGAGACCTTCGACGCCGCGGCGCGCGCGTTCGCCGCGAAGGTCGCCAACGGCCCGACCAAGGCCCACGCCGCGACCAAGCGCCTGGTCTGGGAGCAGAAGGAGCACGGGGCGCGCGCGGCCGACGCGCTGGTCGCCGACGTCTCCGGCCCGCTGTTCGACACCGCCGACCTCCAGAACGCCGTGAAGTCGTTCCTCACCGACGGGCCGGGCAAGGCCACCTACGAGGGGCGCTGATCGCGATGAGGCGTGCCACGATCCTGCTCGCGACGCTCGCGCTGCTCGGCGTGCTCGGGGTCGCGGCCGCGCTGGCCGCCACCGCGCCGCCCAAGCCCCAGGTCGCCACCGACGCCAAGGGCGACGTGCGGTCGCCGCTGGACATCAAGCGCGTCTCGCTCTCGCGCAGCGCCGACGGGCGCCTGCGCGCGTCGATCACGCTCACCGACCCGTGGGACGCCAAGGACCTGCTCGCCGACTCCGGGCCGCCCGGCTCGGTCTGCCTGAAGGCCTGGACGACGACCGCGCCGCCCGACACGACGCCGGACTACCTGGCCTGCGCGACCGCCGACAAGGACGGCGAGCTGCGCGGCTCGATCCTGCAGGAGCGCGCCAACAAGCTGCCGGCGCGCACCGGGAGCGCGGACGTCACGCGCCCGTCGGACGCCACCGTCACGCTGCGCTTCTCCCAGACGGCGATCGGCAAGCCCGCGACGCTCTACGCCGCGGCGGAGACGACGCGTCCCGGCTGTCCGCGCGGCAGCTGCATCGACCTGGCGCCCGACGCGCCGAAGACCCTCACGCTGAAGCTGCAGGAGCCCGCGAAGTGAGCGCCGCGGACGCCGCGCCGCCGTGGGTCGTCGCCGTCGGCGACGCCGTCCTGGCGCCCGACGAGCTGGACCCGACCGACGTCCTGGCCGGCGAGCCGGCGACCGCGTCGACGCCGCTGTGGTCGGCGACCGGCGCCGCCGAGCTCGGGGTCTGGGAGATCACGCCCGGCACCGTGACCGACGTCGAGGCCGACGAGCTGTTCGTCGTCCTCAGCGGCCGCGCGACGATCGCGTTCGAGGACGGGCCGGTGCTCGAGGTCGGGCCGGGCGACGCGTGCCGCCTGCAGGCCGGTCAGCGCACGGTGTGGACCGTGCACGAGACGCTGCGCAAGGTCTACGCGATCGTCTCGGGCTGAGGGCGCAGGCGCGCCGCGCGGACGCGGCCGACGTGCTCGGCGCCCCAGGCGATCAGCGCCACGACCGCCGCGGCGGCGCCCAGCGCGCTGACCGCACCCCATCCGCCGGCGGTCCACGCCCACGCCGCGGCGGCGCTGCCCAGCGCGCCCCACGCGAAGTTGTTGGCCATGTAGGCCGTCGTCACGCGCGAGCGCGCGTCGCCGCGCAGCGTGTAGATCGTGCTCTGGTTGAGGATGTGCTGGCCCTGGATCCCGAGGTCGAGCAGCACGATGCCGGCGATCAGCGCCGCCAGCGACGAGGCGCCGAGCGCGAGCAGGCCCCACGCGACCGCGACCGCCAGGAGCGACAGGCCGGTCGCCGCGTGCCCGTGCCCGCGGTCGGCCAGCCGCCCGGCGCCCTGCGCGGCACCGGCGCCCATCAGGCCGGCGAGGCCGAACAGGCCGATCGTGCCCTCGCCGTAGTTGTAGGGATCGCCGGAGAGCAGGAACGCGATCGACGTCCACAGGATGCTGAAGCTCGCCATGCCGGCCGCCCCGTACACCATGCGGCGCCGCAGGATCGGCTCGCCGCGGACAAGCGTGCCGACCGAGCGCAGCAGCTCGCGGTAGGGCAGGTCGGTGACCGGCGGCGTGGGCGGCAGCGCGCGGGCCAGCACGCCGGCCAGGAGCACCATCAGCGCCGCGCCGATCACGTATACGCTGCGCCAGCCGCCGAGCTCGGCGATCAGGCCGGACACGGTCCGCGCCAGCAGGACCCCGATCAGCAGGCCGCTCATGACGTCGCCGACCACCTTGCCGCGCTCGTGCTCGGGGGCGAGCGTCCCGGCCAGCGGCACCAGCACCTGCGCGACCACCGACGTCACGCCGATCACCCCGAGCGCCGCGGCGAGGACCGCGAACGACGGCGCCACCGCGGCCACCGCCAGCCCGACCGCGGCGAGCAGCAGCATCCGCGAGACCATCCGCCGGCGGTCCAGGAGGTCGCCCAGTGGCACGAGCAGGACCAGTCCGACCACGTAGCCCACCTGCGAGCACGTGACGAGCAGGCCGGCCGTGCCGGACGACACGCCGAAGTCCTGGGCGATCACGTGCAGCAGGGGCTGGGCGTAGTAGAGGTTGGCGACGGTGGCGCCGCAGGCGGCCGCCAGGAGCAGGACCAGACGGCGGTCCAACGAGGCTGGAGCGGGGGAGACGAGGATGTCCACCAGGCTATTGGGCGACGTTGCGTCTCCGTTGAGACACCCGCCGCGCAAGCGAACGGCCGCAACTTCGCCGGTCCGTCGTGTTGAATCTGCCGTGATGCCTCGTCTCCGCACCTTGCTGGTCGCCCTGATCGGCGCCGGCCTCGCCTATCCCGCCGTCGCTCCCGCGACGCTCGACCAGGTCCCGGCGGTCGATCCCGGCGACGCGACCCCGAGCTGCCCCGACAAGCCCTGCTACGCCCTGGGACGCACCACGGGCTACCAGGCCAAGGTCGGGACCAACCGCGGCCTGTTCACCGTCCAGAAGGACGGCGTGCTCGTCTCGTGGACGGTCAAGCTCTCCAAGCCCGGCGACAAGCAGATCGACTTCTTCAACAAGTCGCTGGGCGGCGAGTCGCAGGCGGCGATCGCGGTGCTGCGCATGGGCAAGCACCTCCACGCGCGCCAGATCGCGATGGGCGAGACGCAGAAGCTCACGCCGTACTTCGGCCAGACGGTCGAGTTCGCGCTGCAGAAGACGATCCCGGTCAAGAAGGGCTACGTCATCGGGTTGACGGTCCCGACCTGGGTGCCGGCGCTGGCCGCCGGCCTCGGCGGCGACACATCCTGGCGCGCCTCACGGCCCAAGGGCTCCTGCGACGACAGCCAGACCCAGACCGCGCAGGCGGTCAACCAGGTCGGCAACTACTACTGCCTGTACCGCACCGCGCGCATCATGTACTCCGCGCGCATCATCTCCACTCCGTAGCGACGGTCACGCGCCAGGCTGATCGTCCGGCCCGCAGCGTCGTGGCTGGCGGTGCCGGGCGAGCGCCGGCGGGCAGGCTCCCCGTCAAGCCGGTCGGTGCCGTCAGGCGCGGCGAGGCGGCCCGGACGATCAGCCTGGGCAGGCGCCGGGGTTCTGGGAGCAGAAGTCGCTGAAGCCGCCGGAGTTCGTCGTGCCGGTCCCGCCGCTGCCGCCGGTGGCGCCGTTGCCGGTCCCGGTCGAGCCCGTGCCGCCGGTCGCGGCGCCCGTGCCGCCCGTGGCTGCGCCGGTGCCGGTGCCGGTGCCGGTCGCGCCCGTTCCGCCGGTGGCTGCGCCGGTTCCGGAGGACGGCGGCGCGCTGGTGCCGCTGGCGGCGCCGGTGCCGCTCGACGACGAGGTCGACGAGGGGGCGGAGGTGGTCGACGGCGAGGTGTCCGAGGCGGTGTCGCTCGGGGTCGAAGAGGACGCGCTGTCGCTCGTCGTGCGGGTCGAGGCGCCCAGCGACGTGCTCTCGGGCGCGACCAGCTCCGGCGCGTTGCTCGGGATCGTGTCGTGCGACGCGCTGTTGCCGCCGCAGGCCGACAGGCCACCGGTGGCGAGGAGCATCAGGGCGATGGCCGTGGCGCGACGCCGCACGGGAAGAAGATCTCTCAGTCGGCGGACGGCACCGCGAGGGGTGCCATGCGGCGCCCGCACGTCGGGCAGTCGTTGAGGTCCTTCTGCGCCAGCTCGTCGCACCAGTTGCAGAAGCGAAGGTTCTCGACCGCCCACGGCAGCCGCGACGGGCTCGGCGCGAGCGGGATGACCTTGCCGACGACCTCGAGAGTCTCGCCGGTGTCGCGGTCGCGGTAGATCTTGCCCGGCTCGGCCTCGAGGAAGATCTCGCGACCCGTCGAGGGGGTGCGCATGCGGTAGCGCTGCAGGGTGCTCACAACCTGAAGCCTATCGACCGTCGGCGTCAGAGGCCCCGCAACCGGGCATCATCCGTGGCTTGCGGATCCTGATCTTCCACGGCTACCTGCTGCACGGGACCGGCTCGAACGTCTACAACGCGCTGCTGGCGGAGGCGCTGGCGCACGCCGGGCACGACGTGCACCTGCTGTGTCAGGAGCCGCACCCCGCGGAGGTCGACGCGGTGGGGGCGGCCGGGGACTGGGACTCCGGGGCGCTGGTCGTGCGTCAGATCCGCCCAGAGCGCCGTGTGACGACCTACCGGCCCGACATCGGCGGCGTCCTGCCCGTGTACGTGGCCGACCGCTACGAGGGCGTCGAGGCGCGCACGTTCGCGGAGCTGACCGACGCGGAGGTCGCGACCTACGTCGCGCGCAACGTCGAGGCGGTCCGCGAGGTCGCGGCGCTCGCCCAGCCCGACCTCGCGCTGGCCAACCACCTCGTGATGGGCCCGGCGATCGTGGCGCGCGCCCTGGCGGGCACCGTCCCGTACGCCGTCAAGATCCACGGCAGCGCGCTGGAGTACGCGGTCAAGCCGCAGCCCGAGCGGTTCCTGCCCTTCGCCCGCGAGGGGCTGGCCGGGGCGCGGACGGTGCTCGTCGGCTCCCGCCACACCGCCGAGTCGCTGTGGGCGGCGATGGAGGACCCGGAGCTGCCGGCCCGGACGCGCTTGGGCCCGCCCGGCGTCGACGTCGAGCGGTTCCGGCCGCGGTCGCGCGCGGGCGCGAGCGCGGACCTGCGCACGCTGGGCGCGCACCTGGCCGAGCAGGCGCTCGCCGCGCCGCCGGACCCGTCCGGGTCGTCGTTCTCGCGCGACCCCGCCGAGGCGGCGCGCGCGCTCGGCAGGATCGTCAACGGGGGCGACGACGACCGGCTCGTCGCGTTCGTCGGCAAGCTCATCGTCTCCAAGGGGATCGACCTGCTCGCGGCCGCGTGGCCGCTCGTGCTCGCCGCCGTCCCGGACGCGAAGCTCGTGGTCGTCGGCTTCGGCGCCTACCGGGACGCCCTGGAGCGGATGCTCGGCGCGCTGGCCGACGGCGACCTCGCCACGGTCCGCGCGCTCGCGCAGGAGGGCCGGGCGGCCGAGGGCGGCCCGCACGCGCCGCTGCGGCTGCTGCAGGCGTTCCTGGACGACCTCGAGCACGCCGACGACCGCGAGCTCTACCTCGTGGCCGCGCGCCACGTCCGCGAGCGCGTGGTGCTGACCGGACGGCTGGAGCATCCCGAGCTCGCGCCGCTGCTGGGCGCCGCCGACGCCCAGGTCGTCCCGTCCACGTTCCCGGAGGCGTTCGGGATGGTCGCCGTGGAGGCCGCGGCGTGCGGCGCGCTGCCGATCGTCGCCGACCACTCGGGGCTCGGCGAGGTCCGGGCGATCCTGGCCGACGCCGTCCCGGTGGCCGCCCGCGCCTGGCTGGGGTTCGCGCCCGGACCACGCGCCGTGCGCGACCTGGCCGACCGGATCGTCGCCTGGCTGGAGGCCCGCGAGGACGTCCGCGACGCCACGCGCGAGGGCCTGGTGCGGGTGGCGCGGGAGCGGTTCTCGTGGGACGGCGTGGCCCACGGCGTCATCGCCGCGGCCCGCGGCGAGCACCGCGCATTGCCCGAGCCCTGACGGTTCCCTTGCCTTGCCCTCCTGGGTTGCGGTTAGGATCAGCCGCGATCATGGGGAAGAGGATCATGCCGCGCGCTGCGCTCTGCGCTGCCATCGTCGCCGTCGTCCCGGCGCTGTCCGCCTGTGGGGGCGTCAAGGACCCGCAACCGGACGTCGTCGCCGGGAAGCAGCTGTTCGTGCAGAAATGCGGGTCCTGCCACACGCTTTCGCGTGCCGGGACCAAGGGCACGACCGGCCCGGACCTGGACCAGGCGTTCCAGCAGTCCATCAAGGAGGGCTTCGGCACGTCCGCGGTCCGCGGGGTCGTCTACAAGCAGATCCTGTATCCGAACCGGCTGAAGAACTCCCAGGGCATCAAGATGCCGGCCAAGCTCGTCTCCGGTCAGAACGCGCACGACGTGGCGGCCTACGTCGCGTCGGTCTCATCGCTGACCGGCAAGGACAGCGGCCGCCTGGCGACCGCGGTCAAGGCCGCGGGCGGCGGGACGGCGACCGAGAAGGCCGGCGTCATCTCGATCCCGGCCGACCCCGGCGGCCAGCTCGCGTTCGCCGACGCCAAGGCGATCGGCCAGGCCGGCCCCGTGACGATCGAGATGCCCAACAAGTCGGGCACGCAGCACGACATCGTCATCGACGGCCTCGGCAAGGGCGAGGTCGTGGCCAACGGGACCTCCTCGTTCAAGGCCACGCTCGACGCGGGCCAGAGCTACACGTACTACTGCTCGGTGCCCGGCCACCGCGAGGCGGGCATGGAAGGCAAGCTCACCGTCAAGTAGCCAGGCCGCACCTGCGGAGCGCGGGTGCGGTGGCGGCGCCGTCGGCGTGGGCAACGTCTGCCGACGGTGGGCGCCCGAACGTCGCGGCGGGGTCGCCGCGGACGCCGAGAGCAGCGAAGGGCGGCGCCCTCAGTGCGCCGCCCTGCCGCTTCGCGCATCCGTGCGCGGCTGCCTCAGCTCAGAAGATCGCGCGAACGAGGAGGACGATCAAGATGATCGTCCCGAAGAGCGCGATGGTGGCCAGCAGGACGCGGAACGCCGCGGCCTCCGACCGGAAGGGCTCGAGCGCGCGCAGCAGCAGCGCGTTCCAGTCGCGGCCGGGCGGGTCGTCGTGGTCGGTCACGTCGCCGGCCATCAGAGCACGTAGACCGACGTGTAGACGACGATCCACATCACGTCGACGAAGTGCCAGTAGATCCCGGGGATCTCGACGCCCTGATGGTGCTCCGGCGAGAAGTGCCCGCGGAACGCCCGGATCGTGACCATCCCGAGCAGGATCAGGCCGATCGTCACGTGCGCGCCGTGCAGGCCCGTCAGCGAGAAGAACACCGTCGCCTGCGCGTTGTCCTGCGGCGCGAAGCCGATGTGGACGTACTCGTTGATCTGGATGAAGAGGAACGTCAGCCCGAGCAGGAACGTCGCCGACATCCCGGCCTGCAGGCCGAAGCGGTTGCCGTTCTTGATCGACGTCTGCGCCCAGTGCAGCGTCAGCGACGACGAGACCAGGATCGCGGTGTTGACGCCTGCGACGGCGACCGGCAGGTCCATGTCGTCGATCGGGAACCAGCCGCCGGGGACGGCCACGACGCGGATGAAGAAGTACGCCGTGAAGAAGGCCCCGAAGACCATCACCTCGGAGATGATGAACAACAACATCCCGAGCAGCGCGGGCTCCACCCGCGAGCTGCGGTTGGCCGGCGGCGGACCGTGGTGGTCGTGCCCGTGGGCGGCGGGGATCGATGCGGCTTCCATGGTTCTCCTGCGTGGCTACGCGGCTTGGGTGGCGGAGCGATCCGCCGTCTCGACGTGCTCGACCGGCTTGTTGGTGACCTTGCGCACGCGCTCGACGAGGTCGGCCCGCAGCCACCCGGAGCGCGTGGCGGGCAGCGTGGAGATCACGATGTCGTCGACGCGGAAGAACTGCAGCGCGTTCATCGTCGCCGTGTAAGGGTCCGGGTCGCCGATCATGCCCGCCGCGATCAGGTTCTCGCTGATCAGGCGGTCCACGACCTGCGCCATGCGGGCGCGCGCCCGGGCCGCGTGGTGGCCCTCGCCGCCCTCCTGGGGGACGATGACGATGAACAGCGACCCGCGGGGGTCGTCGCCGGCCTTGGCCTTCAGCGACGCCAGCAGCTCGTCGCCCGACGCGGTCTTGGCCGCCACCACGAGCGTCACGTGGAACGGGATGCCGACGGCGTCGATGTCCTGCTCGACGTGCGTGACCGGCAGCCCCGACGCCTGCTCGATGCGCTCGATCAGGTCGCGCCGCAGCCAGCCCGACACGGTCGCCGGGTAGGTCGACACGATGATCTCGTCCGGATGGTGCTCGCGCACCGCGTCCATCGTCGCGGTGTACGGGTCCGGGTCGCCGATGTCGCCGACGGCGTTGATGTCCTGGTCGCGCAGGAAGCGCCGGGCCAGGTCGATCCGCACCTTCGCGGCGTCGAAGACGAAGTCGTCGTAGATGATGTTGCCGTGCTTGGGCTTGTTGCGCGGCACGCACACGATGACGCGCGTGCCCTCGCCGCCGGCCGCCACGCGGTCCTTGACGACCTCGAGCAGCTGCGCGCCCGCCAGCGTCTCGTTGGCCACGACCAAGATGGTGCTCATGAGTTCCCGCTCCTCATCACTCGGTGGGTGGCTGGGCATGGGTGCCCGCCGGGGTCGCCTTGGCCTCGGCCGGCGCCGCCGGCCCGAAGATCCCGTGCACCGCGCCCGGCACCCCGTACTCGTACGGGCCGCCGACGACCGTCGGGACCTGGTCGAAGTTGAACACCGGCGGCGGCGAGGAGACCTGCCACTCCAGCGTGAGCGCGCGCCAGGGGTTGGCCACCGCGCGCGCACCGCCGCGCCAGGACGCGACCATGTTGTAGGCGAAGATCAGCGAGCTCAGCCCCAGGCAGAACGAGGCGAGCGAGATCACCAGGTTCCACGTGGCGAACTGGTCCGCGTAGTCGGCGACGCGGCGCGGCATGCCGTTGACGCCGATGATGTGCATCGGCGCGAACGTCGCGTTGAAGAAGACGAACGTCGTCCAGAAGTGCAGCTTGCCGAGCTTCTCGTCGTACATCCGGCCCGTCATCTTCGGGAACCAGTAGTAGACGCCGGCGAAGATCGTGAACAGCGACCCGCCGAACAGCACGTAGTGGATGTGGGCGACGATGAAGTAGGTGTCGCTGACGTGGATGTCCAGCGGGATCATCGCGAGCATCACGCCCGAGATGCCGCCGCAGGTGAACATCGTCAGGAAGCCGAGCGCGAAGAGCATCGGCGTGTCGAGCCGGATGACCCCGCGCCAGAGGGTCGCCAGCCACGAGAAGATCTTGATGCCGGTCGGCACCGCGATGATCGCCGTGGTGACCATCATCGGGATCCGGATCCACGACTGCATGCCCGACACGAACATGTGGTGGGCCCAGACCGTGAACCCGAGCACGACGATCGCCAGCAGCGAGAAGGCCATCATCCGGTAGCCGAAGATCGGCTTGCGGGCCTTGACCGCCAGCACCTCGCTGACGATGCCGAAGCCGGGCAACATCATGATGTAGACGGCCGGGTGGCTGTAGAACCAGAAGACGTGCTGGTACATCAGCACGTCGCCGCCCTTGTCGGCGTCGAAGAAGTGGAAGCCGAGCGCGTAGTCCAGCAGGACGAAGAACTGCGACGCGGCGATGAACGGCGTCGCGATGACGACCAGCAGCGACGTCGAGAAGTTCGCCCACGCCAGCAGCGGCATCCGGAAGAACGACATGCCGGGCGCGCGCATGGTGATGATCGTCACCAGGAAGTTGAGCGCGGTCGCGATCGACGACGCGCCCGCGAACTGGACCGCGATGGTGAAGAACATCTGCCCGAGTGGCGCGGTCGTCGACAGCGGCGCGTAGGCCGTCCAGCCCGAGGCGAACGAGCCGCCCGGCGCGAAGAACGACGCGAGCATCAGCACGCCCGCGCACGGCAGCAGCCAGAACGACAGCGCGTTCAGCCGCGGGAAGGCCATGTCCGGCGCGCCGATCATCAGCGGCAGGACGAAGTTCGCCAGCCCCGCGAACACGGGGATGATGAACAGGAAGATCAGGATCGACGCGTGGACGCTGAACAGCCCGTTGAACGTGTTGGCGTCCACGAACTGCCGCCCCGGCTGGGCCAGCTCGGCGCGCATCAGCATCGCCATCAGGCCGCCCACGAACAGGAAGAAGAACGAGTGGACGGTGTACTGGATCCCGATGACCTTGTGGTCGGTGTTCGGGTGGAAGTAGCTCTTCCACGACGTCGCGCCGTGCGACGAGTGGTCCTCGGCCCGCGTCGGCTTGCCGGCGGCCCAGTAGAACCAGTAGTCGAAGCAGCCCAGGCCGATCAGGAACGCGAACGGCAGGACGAACATCCCGATGAGGACGATCGACTCGGCCTCGAGGAAGTGGCCGAAGCGGTCGTGCCCGTACAGCATGCGCACGAGCCAGCTGAGGCCGGTCGCGCCCGCCGCCGCGATGAACATGAACCAGGCGGCCCGGTACCAGCCGGGCTGGCGCACCTTGGCGGTCACTTGGCCGCCACCTCCTCCAGGTACTTGACGAGCGCGTCGACCTCAGGGCCGGTCAGGAGCTTGCTGTAGGTGTCGGGCATGATCCCCTTGTCGAACCCCGCGGCGATCTCGGCGTTCGGGTTCAGGATCGACTCCTTGATGAACGCCGCGTCCTTGCCCTTGAGCACCTGGTCGAGTTCCGGGCCGACGCCGCCGGCCGTCCCCGCGTCGGCGAGCTTGTGGCAGCCGCCGCAGGCGGTCGCGCCGGTCTGCGTCTCACCCTGCTGGAAGAGGGCCTTGGCGTCGACGGCCGGAGCCGCGCCGCCCGCGCCACCGGCCGCCGCGCCGCCCGCCGCGGGCGCCGACATCTTCTTGACCCAGGCGGCGTACTGGGCCTTGGGCAGCACGTGCGCGGTCTGGCGCATGAAGGCGTGCCCGAGGCCGCAGAGCTCGGCGCAGACGACGGGGTAGGTGCCGAGCTTGATCGGCGTGACCCGGTAGTTCGTCGTGATGCCCGGCACGGCGTCGATCTTCATCCGCCACGCCGGGACCCAGAAGTCGTGGAGCACGTCGCGGGTCTTGACGTTGAACTTGACCGACTCGCCCTCGGGCACGTAGAGCTGCGCCGACGAGAACTTCTTGCCGCCCTCGTTGTAGTCGAAGGTCCACGTGAACTGCTGGCCGTTGACCTGGATCTGGCGCTCGTTGCCGGCGGCCGGCGCCTTCTCGATGTCGTGCAGCACGAGGTAGGCGTAGGTGCACAGCGCCATCAGCATGATCGCCGGGATCGCGGTCCAGACGACCTCGAGGCGCGTGTTGCCGTGGATCGGCGGCCCGTCGAGGTTCTCCTCCCCGGGGCGCATCCGGAAGTACCGGGCCGAGTAGAGCACGACGCCCGTCACGAGGACGAACACGGGGACCGAGCAGATGATCAACACGTCCCAGAACGTGTCGATCTTCTTCGCCTGCTCTGACCCCTGTGCGGGGAACCAATCGATGACGAGCCCGAGAGCGATGCCCAGAACTGACGCGATGAGGCCGACGATCACCATCTTCGTGATGGTGCGTCGGCCTCCCCGTCCTCCCAGGGGATCGGCCTCCGCTCGAGTGCTCTCCTCACCCATAGCCCGGCGATCCTATGCGCCGGGACCGACGACACGCAACGCGTGATCGTGCCGACAGACCTCGGTGGGCGTGTCGGCGGCGCTAGGCGGCGGCGTCGTCGGCCGTCGCGGGGACGGCCTCAGGGCGCGAGAACCGCCCACTGGCGCGGAAATCGGACGGCGCGATGCCGTGATGACGGCGGAACGCCTTGGCGAACTGGGCGGGCTGGCGGTAGCCCACGCGGTGGGCGACATCTCTCACGGTGAGGCCGCGGATCCGCAGCAGCTCGGCCGCACGGTCCATGCGCACGGCCGTCAGGTGCTCCCGGAAGGTGGTCTCGCCGATCTCGGAGTAGGCGCGCTGGAGCTGGCGTCGGGAGGACGCGACGCGGCGGGCGATGTCGTCGAGCGACAGGTCCTGGGCGTACTCGCTCTCGACGATCGCGACCGCGTCTTCGAAGAGGCTGGTTCGCAGGCGGATGGTGGCTGGTCGGTGCATGACGTGCGGGGGATACGTGGCGCGTGCGCCTTCGGATCATCGCCGGCCCGGCGGACCCGTTGGCGGTCGTGGGCGACGCTGCTAGATTGCAACCTTGAGGCAATCGTTGCAAGCGCGGAGGACGAAGGAGCGATCTCAGGATGCAGGTGCGTGACGGCATGAGCAGCATGGTCCTCACCGTGGGCCCCGGCCACACCCTTCGAGCCGCCGCCAAGGCGATGTCCGATCGGCACGTCGGCGCGGCGGTCGTGTTGGACCCGGATGCCATGGGACCGGGGATCCTGACCGAGCGCGACGTGCTCGACGCGATCGGCAAGGGCCAGGACGTCGACGCCGAGCTGGTCGGCGACCACCTGACCCAGGAGGTCGTCTTCGCCTCGCCGGAGTGGTCGCTGGAAGAGGCGGCCGCGGCGATGGTGCGCGGCGGCTTCCGCCACCTGATCGTGACCGATGCCGGCGAGATCCGCGGGATCCTGTCGGTCCGCGACGTGGTGCGCTGCTGGACCGACGACGGCGCGATCTGCGACGTGCCCGCCGGGGCGTCCGTCGGCCAGTCGGCTGGATAGCGCGGCGCGATCTGCGACGTGCCCGCCGGGGCGTCCGTCGGCCAGTCGGCTGGATAGTGCGCGCGATCTGCGACGTGCCCGAGCACACCGCCGCCTCCGTCGGCGCCATGGAGGCCTAGAAGGCGCCCAGGAACGACGAAGGGCGAACGCGCGCGCCCGCCCTCCGGCAAGTCAAGGCCTATGCCAACGGCGCGCTAGTGGTGCTCGGCGTCGTGGTGGAGCGGGAGCTCGGCGATGTCGCGGCGCGTGTCGGCGATCCAGCGCAGGATCACCCACACCGCCAGGACGCCGCCGGCGCCCGTGAGCCACCAGGTCGTCGTGACGCCGACCAGGGCGGCGGTGATGCCGATCGTCAGCAGCAGCGGCTGGATCGAGCCGCCGGGGAGGTGGATCTCCTCACCGACGGGCGGGATGTCCGGGTCGTGGCTCACGAGACGTAGATCGCCGCGGCGACGAAGGTCAGGCCGAACATGACGAAGCACACCGCGCCGGCGATCAGGCCGGTGCGCACGTTCTTGCGGGCGAGGTTGCGGTCCATACGGGTCGAGATTCTCCCAGACGGGGCTACAGCTTGACGTCCGCCACCATCGACGCGAAGAGCAGCGCGAGGTAGAGGAGCGAGAACAGGTACAGCCGCAGTGCGGCCTTGCGCGTGGCCTGGCGATAGAGCCCGACGGCCAGCGCGATGAAGACGATGCCCAGGAGGCCCGAGGCGCCGACGTAGAGCGCGCCCAGCCCGCCGCCGCCGCAGAACGGCAGCTGCGAGACCGCGTAGAGCAGCACGCTGTAGAGCAGGATCTGGCGGCGCGTCTCGCCCTCGCCGCGCACGACCGGCAGCATCGGCACGCCGACCTTCGCGTACTCGTCCTTCATCAGGATCGACAGCGCCCAGAAGTGCGGCGGCGTCCAGAAGAAGACGATCGCGAACAGGTAGATCGGCAGGCCCGTGAGACCACCGGTCACCGCGGCCCAGCCGACCAGCGGCGGCACGGCGCCTGCGGCGCCGCCCCAGACGATGTTCTGCCACGTGCGGCGCTTGAGCCACGCGGTGTACAGCAGCGTGTAGCCCAGGAAGCCGGAGAACGACAGCGCGCCCGCGAGCAGGTTGGACGTCAGCCACAGCCAGAAGAAGCCGGCGACGCCCAGCCCGATCCCGAACCACAGCGCGGTGCGCGGCGCGATGCGCCCGGCCGGGATCGGCCGCGTGGCGGTGCGCGCCATCTGCGCGTCGATGTCGCGGTCGTACCAGTGGTTGACCGCGCCGGCGCCGCCCGCGCTCATGTACCCGCCGATGCACGTCGCGACGATCAGCTCGATCGACGGGCTGCCGGCGACGAGCATCGTCGTCACCGTCGTCAGCAGGAGCAGCGACTGGACCTTGGGCTTGGTCAGGGCGACGAGGTCGCTGACCAGCTGACGGGTCCCGGACGCCGGCAGCGGGGCCGCTGCGGGCGCAGGGGTTGCGCGTGACGCCTCCATGGCGTGGCGAGCCTACCGCGAGGGCCTAGTGGCCGTCGCCGGCGAGCCGGCCAGCCTCCATGGCGGTCATGTACGCCGGCTCCGGCGCGCCGGTCTGCGCGATCACCTGACGGCGGATGTCCTTCATCGGCTCGACCGAGCGGATGCGCGGGACCGAGTCGAAGTTGTTGACCGGCGGCGGCGACTGCGTGAACCACTCGAGCGTGTTGGCCTTCCACGGGTCCGGCCCCGCGACGGCGCCCTTCTTGACCGAGATCAGGACGTTGATCAGCGTCAGCAGGATGCCGAAGCCGAGGATGAACGCGCCGATCGTCGAGATCAGGTTGAGGATCGCCAGGTCCTGGACGTCGGAGTACTCGTAGACCCGTCGCGGCATGCCCTCCATGCCGGCCGAGTGCTGCACCAGGAAGGTGACGTGGAAGCCGATGAGCATGAGCCAGAAGGAGGCCTTGCCGAGCGGCTCGCTGAGCAGCCGGCCCGTCATCTTCGGGAACCAGTAGTAGAGGCCCGAGAAGATCGTGAAGACCGCGCCGCCCATCAGCACGTAGTGGAAGTGCGCGACCACGAAGTAGGTGTCGGTCAGCTGCCAGTCGACCGGGAACACCGCGACGAAGATGCCGGTGATGCCGCCGATCAGGAACGTCCCGATGAAGCCGACGGCGAACAGCAGCGACGTCGTGTAGGTGATCGTGCCGCGCCACAGCGTCGCGATCCAGTTGAAGATCTTGACGCCGGTCGGCACCGCGATGAGGAACGAGCTCATCATGAAGAACACGAGCACGAGCGACGGGCTCGGGGTCGAGAACATGTGGTGCGCCCAGACGAGGAGGCCGAGGAACGCGATGACCAGCGTCGCCGCGGCGATCGCCTTGTAGCCGAAGATCGGCTTGCGCGAGAACACCGGGAGGACCTCGGAGATGATGCCGAAGCCCGGCAGCACCATGATGTACACCTCGGGGTGCCCGAAGAACCAGAACAGGTGCTGCCACAGCAGCGGCGAGCCCCCGTTGGACGCGTCGTAGAAGTGCGTCCCGAAGTGGCGGTCGGTCAGCAGCAGCGTCACGGCCGCGGCGATGACCGGCAGGGCGAGGATCAGCAGGACCGCGTAGGTCAGGATCGCCCAGACGAACAGCGGCAGGCGGCCCCAGCCCATGCCGGGCGCGCGCATGTTCGCGATCGTCGCGTAGAAGTTGACGGCGCCCACCAGCGAGCTGAGGCCCGTGAGGTGGATGAGGAAGATCCACGCGTCCACGCCGCCCGACGGCAGGTAGTCGGTGTCGCTCAGCGGCGAGTAGCACGTCCAGCCGCACTCGGGCGGGCTGAAGAAGATCGACGCGTAGAAGACCAGGCCGCCGGCGGCCAGGAGCCAGAACGACAGCGCGTTGAGCTTCGGGAACGCCATGTCGCGCGCGCCGATCATCAGCGGCACGAAGTAGTTGCCGAACCCGGCCATGACCGGCACGACGAACAGGAAGATCATCGTCGTCCCGTGCATCGTGAACAGCTCGTTGTACGTCTGCGGCGTCAGCAGGTCGTTGTTGGGGACCGCGAGCTGCAGGCGGATGAGCAGCGCCTCGACGCCGCCCAGGATGAAGAAGGCGAACGTCAGGACCAGGTACATGATCCCGATGCGCTTGTGGTCGGTCGTGGTGACCCACGACGTCCAGCCGGTGGCGGGCGCGTCGACCTTGCGGGCGGCGACCTGCGGGATCGGCTCGACGGTGGTGGTGGGTGCTTCGACGGTGGCGGCCATGCGGTCTGTCAGATCCTCAGGGGGTTACGGCTGGGGGGTGGAGAGGTCTTCTTGCGCCGGGTTCTGCCCCGGGTCCGCCGAGTCGGCGGGCTGGCTGTTGGCGTTGGAGTCGTTCAGCTTCTTGCGCTGAGCGGCGCCCTGCACCTCGGCCGCCTTGATGTTGGCCTTCCGCAGCGCGAGCCACTTCTGGTACTCCGGAACGGAGACGGCGCGGACGCGAGCCGTCATGTTCGCGTGGTTGCGGCCGCAGAGCTCGGCGCACTGGCCGAAGAAGACGGTGCCACCCGGCTTGTCGCCGAACTTGGTCGGGACCTGGAACCAGGTGTGGTTCGTGTACCCCGGGATGGCGTCGAACTTGCCGCCGAGCTTCGGGATCCACCAGGAGTGCGCGACGTCCTGGGCGTTGATGTCCAGCGTCACCGTCGTGCCGACCGGGACGACCATCTCCTCGTAGGAGAACGGCGCGCCGAGGTTCTTGGCCGACTTCGGGTCGCAGTTCTCCTGGTAGGTGAACCGCCAGATGTACTGCTGGCCGTTGACGCAGATGTTCAAGGACTTGCCGCTGGGCGGCAGGCGCCGGCTCGTGTCGGCGAGCTGCAGGCCGCTCGCGCTCGAGTTCGGCGGGTTGCGGATCGCGTCGAGCTTGATGAACGTCACGGTCGCGAGGATCACGAGGATGACGGCGGCGCCGACGGTCCAGCCGATCTCCAGCCGCGTGTTGCCGCGGATCTGGGCCGGGACGGCGCCCTTGCGCGCCTTGAACTTGAAGACGGAGTAGAGGAGCACGCCCTCGACCCCGACGAACACCACGACGGCGACGCCGAAGATGATCCAGTAGAGCGTGTCGATGTCGTCGGCGTTCGGCGAACCGCCCGACTCCGGAGACAGCAGATCCGCCCCGGCGACGGGCGCCAGGAGCAGCGCGCCCGTCACGACGGCAAGGAGGGCGAGGATGAGATTGCGCGATCTGCGAGAGACCGACGCTGTCTCCTCCGGAGCAGGTGTCTTGATGGCGCGGCGCGAAGTCATGAGGTTGCGAAGGCGAGAGGTGTCCAAGGCGGCGCGGATTCTATTCATGAACGGCCGTCAGACGACCGCTCGCCGGAGAGGCCCGGCGCGGGCGCACTCCGTTCGGGACCGTACGGGTGTTCGCGGGCGTCTGCCGGACCGTCAGCGACCGGCGAACCGCGCGGGTCGCTTCTGGAGGAACGCGGTGACGCCCTCGACGAAGTCGTCGGAGTGCGCCATCTCCTGCTGAACCTGGGCTTCCAGCTCCAACTGGCCGTCCATGCGCGCGTACAGCCAGGCGTTGAGCTGGCGCTTGACGCCGGCGTAGGCGGCGGTCGCGCCGTCCGCCAGGCGGTCGACCAGCGCCTCGACTTCGGCATCGAAGTCGGCGTCCGGGACGGCCCGGTTGATGAGGCCCCACGCGGCCGCCTGCTGGGCGCCGATCCGCTCGCCGAGCATCGCCATCTCGATCGCGCGCGTGAACCCGACGCGCTCGGGGACGAAGAGCGAGGACCCGCCGTCGGGCGCCAGGCCGATGTTCACGAAGGCCAGCAGGAAGTAGGCCGACTCCTTGGCGACCACGAGGTCGGCGCACAGCGCGAGGCTCAGCCCGATGCCGACGGCCGGGCCGTTGACGGCGGCGACGACCGGCTTGGGCATCGTCCGCAGGCCGGTGATGATCGGGTGGTAGCGCTCGGTCAGCGTCTTGTAGACGTCGGGGCGGCCCTGCGGCGTCTGCTCGTCGGAGATGTCGCGCAGGTCGGCGCCGCTGGAGAACCCGCGCCCGGCGCCGGTGACGCACACGACGCGCACGCCGTCGTCGGCGCCCAGCTCGTCGACCGCCGCGCGCAGGTCGATCCCGAACTGCTTGTTCCAGGCGTTCATCGTCTCCGGTCGGGACAGCACGATGGTCGCCGCGGCGCCGCGCCGTTCGATGCGGACGGTCTCCAGCTGGGTCGTCATGCGGGCATCCTATGGTGGAAGGCATGGCCGCCAGACCGGTTATCGGGTTGTGCGCCGCGCTCGAGCGCGCGAGCTGGGGCGTGTGGAGCTCGCCGGCGCACCTGCTTCCCCGCGAGTACGCCGACGCCGTCCAGCGCGCCGGCGGCATCGCGCTGATCCTGCCGCCCGACCCGCGCGCGGGCGAGCACCCCGACGAGCTGCTCGACCTGCTCGACGGGCTGCTCCTCGCCGGCGGCTCCGACATCGACCCGGCCGCCTACGGCGCGCAGCCGCACCCGGCGACCGTCAACACCAACCCGGAGCGCGACGCGTTCGAGATCGCGCTCGCCCAGGCCGCGGTCGCGCGCGACCTGCCGTTCCTCGGGATCTGCCGCGGGATGCAGGTGCTCAACGTCGCGCGCGGCGGCACGCTGCTCCAGCACCTGCCCGAGTCCCACGGCCACGACGACCACCGCCGCAACCCGGGGACCTTCGAGGGCGCCGACCACCAGGTCCGCCTCGAGGCCGGCTCGCTGGCCGCCCGCGCCGCGGGCGAGGAGACGCACCGGTCGCTCAGCCACCACCACCAGGGCGTCGACCGCCTCGGCGAGGGCCTCGTCGTCACCGGCCACTCCGCCCTCGACGAGCTGCCCGAGGCCGTCGAGCTGCCGGGCAGCCGCTTCGTGCTCGGCGTGCAGTGGCACCCGGAGGCCGACGAGACCAGCCGGCTGATCGCCTCGCTGGTCGACGACGCGCGCGACTACGCGACGGCCAGGTCGACACGCGCGAGCTCGAGCACCGGGAACGGCGGCGGCAGCTCGGTGCCGGCGCGGTAGCGCGCCAGCGCGTCGTCGCCGAGCCGGGCGAACGCGGCCTCGACGAGGTCGACGTAGGCGCGCTGCACGACGACCTCCGCGGTCCCGGCGCGGCCGGCGGCCACCCGCGCACGCCCAGGCGCGCGGCCGACGTAGGTCCAGACGGGGCGGCCGGTGAGGCCGTCGGCCGCGATCCGCCCGGACACGTCGACGCGCTCGTACTGGCGCTCGCGCGCGTCGAGGCGGGCCAGGTCGGCGTCGTCGACCTCCATCAGCGCGCCGTCGACGATCGCGTGGTCGTCGTCGGCGCGCTCCAGGTCCAGGAAGGCGACCGCCGCGGCGGGCCGCGTCCCGTCGGGCAACTCGTACACCTTGTAGCCGGGCACGGCGACGGAGTTGTCCATCGCCACGCCCCAGACGCGCCGGTGGCCGCGCAGCCGCGCCGGGCGCGCGCCGGGCGCGGCCACCAGCGACGCGTAGCCGAAGACGTACATCCTGCTCGCGGTCACCAGCTCAAGGACATGGGCTTGCCGCCCGTGTCCGCGCCGGTCAGGGTGATCCCCGCGACCGTCGGCGACGCCACGCTCGACGTCCAGCTCTGCAGCGCGCGCTGCTGCGTGTAGCCCTTGGGCACGGCCACGCGCACGGTCGTGATCGTGTTCGGCGCGATGTCGAACGTCCGGCCGGCGAGCTCCACGGTCTGCGGCGTGCGCCCGCCGCGGTAGCGCACCGCCAGCGTCCCGGGCGCGTCGAGCCACAGCGCGACGGTCAGCTCGCGCGAGCAGGTGATCGGGGAGTCGACCGGGACGATGTCCGGGCTGGCGGCCGAGTAGCCCGGGGTCCGGCGCGGGCACGGCAGGATCGCCAGCGAGCGCGCGCGCACCGGCGCGTGGGGCGCGATCTCCACCACGCGGCCGGTCCAGCGGTCGGTCGCCGAGGCGACCTCGTCGCGGAAGCGCACGCGCGCCGACGGGTCGTTGATCAGGAAGCGGCGCGGCAGCGGACCGCAGCCCCGCTGGGCCGAGAGCGCGCCGGTCAGCGTGAACTTGAAGGTGCAGCGCTTGCCCTGGATGCCGCGGCCGAGCAGCGGCTGCTCGGGCACGTAGGCCTGCGTGACCTGCTTGTTGAAGTAGTCGATGTCGTCGAACTGCGGCGCGTTCTGGGTGATCGCCAGCAGCGCCAGCGGGCCGCTGGCGTGGTGGTCGACCCATTGCAGGTCGCTGGGCATCACCGAGCGGAACGAGTCGCCGGTCTTGTCCATCTGCCACCACGCGGCCTGGCTCTGGACGAGCAGCACGACCGCGGTCGCGCCGAGCGCCAGCGCCGCCGCGCGCATGGGGTCGCCGCCCGCCGCGCGGCGCAGCGCGACGACCACGACCGCGGCCATGATCAACCCCACCAACAACAGCGCGGGCCCGGCGCCGAGGCCGAGCACCTGATGGACGCGGTAGGCGACGGCCCAGCTCCCGCGCTCCTCGCCGATCATCGCGATCGCCGGCCGGAGCACGAGCGCCAGGGCCGGCAGCGCGCCGGCGACCAGGCTCGCGCGCGTCAGCAGCGCGGGCCGCGTGATGACGACGGTGGCGAGGACGAACGCGATCGGCAGCGCGTAGGTGATGTAGCGCCCGATCGCCCACGGCGCGCCGCCGTAGCCGGCCAGGAAGAAGCCCGACTGCACGACGGTGACCAGCGCGACCGGCCAGAAGACGGCCAGCAGCGGGCCGCTGTCGTCGTCGCGCCAGGCGGCCGGCGAGCACGCGGCGGCCGCCGCCAGCAGCACGGGCGCGAAGCCGGCGGTCGCGACCAGCTCGAGCAGCTGCAGGCCGGTCTTGGACAGGATCGTGCCGAGGCTCGGGCGGTAGCTGAACACGCTCGAGTAGTCGCCGGCGATCCCGGGGTCGGCGAGCGCCACGACCACCAGCACGGCGAAGGCGAGGCCGAGCACGCCCAGCGGGCGGCGGTGCGCGTGCAGGCGCAGGGCGCGCGACTGCGGGTCGCGGACCACGTCCAGCAGCAGGACGACGAGCACCGCCGGGATCAGCGCCGCCATCTGGATCCGGGCCGCGGTCGCCAGGACGACCAGGCCCAGCGCCGCCCACGGCAGCCACGATCCGGAGGCGCCGCCCGCGCGGCGCAGGCCCATCGCCAGCAGGCACAGCGCCGCGGTCGTCAGCGGGAAGGCGAGTGCCTCGGTCGCGGTCTCGGCGCTGCTGAGCATCCACGTCCCGAGCACCGTCAGCGCCGCGGGCGCGAGCGCCAGCCGCGGGCCGACCATCTCGCGCGCCAGCCACCACACCGGCACGACCTGCGTGCACAGCGCCAGCGTCCCGAGCAGCTTGGACGCGCGCCACGCGTCGACCGTCGAGTCGAAGACCGCCCACGCGGGCTTGATGAAGAAGACGTACAACCTGGCCGTCTGCCCCAGGGGCTCGCCGCGCCAGCCCAGGCCGTCGCGCGCGATGTGCGCGTAGCGGAACTCGTCCGGGAACAGGACGGGCAGCGGTGTGCGCAGCGCCAGGACGCCGTAGACGACGACCGCCCCGACGTACAGCGCGGCGACCCAGGTCCATGGCGAGTCCCGGCGCCGGCGGGGCGCCGGACGGGGGTTCCCACGCACTCCGGCGCTGGGCTCGGCGACGCGCACGGAGCTCATTCGCCCTCTGACTCTAGAGGGCGCGGCGGGCGGTCTCGCCGGATGGCTCAGGCCGCGGTGCGACCGCCGAGGGCGTTGGCGACGCCCTGGCGGGCGCGGCAGACCAGCGCCTTGCTCGCCCCGGCCGACACGCCGAGGGCGCGGCCGATGTGCGAGTGGGAGCGGTCCTCGAGCTCGTGCATGACCAGCGCGCGGCGCTGGCGCTCGGGCAGGGACTCCAGACCGCGGACGACGTCGTCGAGCCGCTCGCGGCCCGCGATCATCGAGACCGGGCCGGGCCCGTGGTCGGCGAGGACGGCCTCGTGCGGGTCGAGGTCGGTCGTGCGGTTGGGCTTGCGCAGCTGGTCGAGGCAGCGGTTGCGGACGATCGCGTGCAGCCACGGGCGCAGCGCGATGTCGGCGTCGCCCGAGCGCATCGAGCGCAGTCCGCGGACGAACGCGTCCTGGACGCACTCCTCGGCGTCGTGGTGGCGGCCGCCGAGGACCTGGCGGGCGTACGCGGTCAGCTGCGGCTCGTAGCGCTGCACGATCGCGGTGAAGGCGGCGTCGGAGCCGGCGCGGGCGGCGGCCACCAGCGCCTCGTCGGACGCGGAGCCGGCGCGGGGGAGACGCGGGCGGGTGGGACGCGCTGCGGAGGGGAGGACCGGGGTGCTCATGTCCCACATGTTCGGGCCCGCGCGCCTCCGCTCCCAGGGACCCCTGGTCTAGACCTTCCACACCCCAGGTGAGGTCGTGCTACCCCTAGGTGTGGAGGCCGGGTCGATCTCTACCCTGCAAGGCGTGTCCGCCGACGAGTCCCCGCTCGCAGCCCACGTCGCCTCGCCTGCCGAGATCCAGGAGCGGCTCAGCGCCGAGCGCGCCGGGTCGCCGTTCCTGGTCCTGCGCGACGGCGACGGCCGGCAGCGGCTGCTGCGCCTCGACGGCGACCGCCTGAGCATCGGCCGCGCCGAGTCCAACGCCGTCGGGCTGCCGTGGGACACCGAGGTCAGCCGGCTGCACGCCGAGCTGGAGCGGATCGCGGGCGAGTGGACCGTGGTCGACGACGGGCTCAGCCGCAACGGCACGTTCGTCAACGGCACGCGGATCTCCGGCCGCGTGCGGCTGCGCGACGGCGACGTCCTGCGCATCGGCCGCACCACGCTCGGCTACCGCCGGCCCGACGGCGACGACAGCGCCGAGCACACGGTCGTCGCCGGCGAGGTCGTCGCGCTGGCCGACATCCCCGCGACCCAGCGCCAGGTGCTCATCGCGCTCGCGCGGCCCTACAAGCAGGCCGAGTTCCCGACGCCCGCGACCAACCAGGCCATCGCGGCCGAGCTGCACCTGTCGGTCGACGCGGTCAAGGCGCACCTGCGGTCGCTGTTCCGGCGCTTCGGGATCGAGTCGCTGCCGCAGAACCAGAAGCGCTCGCGGCTGGTCGCCGAGGCGTTCCAGCGCGGCGTCCTCACGCAACGCGACCTCTAGCGCGATTCTGCGGGCCGCCCGCCCGCGCCTGACGGTCGCCGCTGAGCTTCACGTGCGGGTGCACGCTGCCGCTTCAGCGGCGACGTCAGCCACGACCGGTCGGGCCGCAGAATCGCGCTAGCCGAGGTCGATGCGGGTGACGGTCGCGCTCGCGAGGTTCGTCACCCAGGCCGACTTGCCGTGCGCGGCGATCGCGAACGGGGTGCGGCCCACCTCGATCGGGTCGCCGACGACCTCGCCCTTGGCCGGGTCGATCCGCACGACCGCGTTGTCGAGCTGGCTGGCGACCCACACCGTGTGCGCCGAGTAGCCGATGCCCAGCGGGCCGCGCACGTCGAGCGCGACCGGCGCCGGGTTGTCCAGCGCGCGGTTGTTCTGGGTGACGGTGCCGTCGTCGTAGTTGGTGACCCAGATCTGGTTGGCGCCGAAGACGGCCTGGTGCGCGCCGAGGCCGATCGCCCGGCTCTTGCGCTCGCCGGTGCGCGGGTCGATGCGGCTCACGCGCGCGCGGCGCCGGTTCGGGACCCAGACGTAGCCGCCGCCGGTCGTGATCCAGCTGACGCCCTCCTGGCCGAACAGGATCTCCTGCGTCTTGCCGCCGCGCGGGTCGACCTTGACGATCGAGGACGGCGGGTCGGTCGTCTTGATCGCGCGGCGCCCGACCCAGACCGCGCCCTCGCCCGCGGTGACGACGACCGCCTCGCCGGTGCCGAGCGCGCGGTCGCCCTGCAGCGCGCCGGTCGCCGGGTCGATCCGGACCAGCCGGGCCTGCTCGCCGTTGGTCACCCAGAGCGAGCCGAAGCCCGCGGCGATGCTCGTCGTCCCGCCCTTCCACGGCAGGCGGATCGTGCGCCGCGGCGTCTTGCCGTCGGTCGCGATGCCGATCAGGTGGCCCGTGTGCGCGCTGCCGACCCATATGCGCCCATGCGCGTAGGCGATGGCGTTGGGCCGCGGGTCCACCTTGTAGGTGTTGACCACGTGCGCGGTGGCGGCGGCCGCCGGCGTCGTCGAGGTCTGGGTCCCGCTCGCGGTCCCGGAGCCCTTGTTGTCGTCGTTGCCGCCGGTCAGCAGGAGGACGGCGATCAGGACGACGGCCGCGCCGGCGACCAGCGACAGGACGGGCGCGATCCACCCGCGCGAGCGCGTCGTGGCGCCCGGGCCGGCACCGGGCGCCAGCGCGGTCGGCGCCGTCGGCGTGCGCGTGGCGGCGTCCGGCCCGCCGCCGGCGACGAACGTCTCGTCGTCGGCGAAGCCGCCGGGCGCCGCCGCGCCGCGGGCGACGACGCGCTCGGGCGGCGGCACCGGCCCGTCGCCCACCGCGGCCAGCGCGGCGCGGCCGAGGTCGCCGGCGGACAGGAAGCGGTCGTCGGGGTCCTTCTCGAGGGCGCGCGCGACCACGGCGGCCAGGCCGGCCGGGACGGCGGGCGACAGCGCGGTCGCGTCCGGCGCCGGGTCGTTGAGGTGCGCGTAGAGCGTCGCCTCGTCGGAGTCGCGGCGGTAGGGCGCGACGCCGGTCAGGATGTAGAACAACAGGCAGCCGAGCGCGTAGACGTCGGCACGCGCGTCGACGCCGGCGCCGCGGATCTGCTCCGGCGCGATGTAGCCCAGCGTGCCGACCCAGCGGCCCGAGCCGGTCATCGTCGTCTCGCCGGTCAGCCGCTTGGTCAGGCCGAAGTCGGTGAGGTAGGCGTGGTCGTGGTCCAGCAGGACGTTGGCCGGCTTGATGTCGCGGTGCACGAGCCCGCGCGCATGCGCGGCGTCGAGCGCGTTGGCGACCTGCGCGATGATCGTCGCGGCCCGCGTCGGGTCCAGCGGGCCCTCGCGCTGGACGACGGTGCGCAGGTCCTCGCCGTCGACGAACCGCATCGCCAGGTACAGGCGCCCGTCGTCCTCGCCGGCGCTGTAGACCGGGATCACGTTGGGGTGGTCGATCGCCGCCGCGGCCCGCGACTCGCGGACGAAGCGCTCGCGGAACGCCTCGTCGCGCGCCAGCGGCGTCGCGATCAGCTTGAGCGCCACCGGGCGCTGGAGATCGAGCTGCTCGGCGCGGTACACCACGCCCATGCCGCCGCGCCCGGCGATGCCGGTCACGCGGTAGCCGGCGAGCTCGTCTCCGGGCTGCAGCTCGGTGTCGAGTCCGCTCACGGCACGCGACGGTAGCGATTCCTCCCGGCGGAAGGTCCGGGGCGGTCACTAGACTGGCCCGCCTCGTGCGCCTGTCCTCAGCCCTTCGCGTCGCTGCGTGGGGTGTTGTCGCGGTCGGTGTGACGGTCCCGCTCGTTCGCCGGCGTGCGCGGATCCCACCGCCGGTCGTCACCGCCTCCGCCGCCGCGGCGCCCCTCGCCCTCAGCATCGCCCTTCCCCGGTCCAAGAAGCGTGACGTCGTGCTGTGCGTGCTGCAGATGTACGCCTACACCGTCACCTACCAGATGCCCAACGACGATCCGGAGGCCCTGGAGCGCAGGGTCCACCTCGACTACCCCGCGCGGGTGGACCGGATCCTGGGCCTGGGCGAGATGCCCAACGTCCGGCTGCAGCGCTGGTTCTCGGTGCCGGGCCGGATCCGCAAGCGCGACCAGGTGCTGGTGTGGTCGCACTGGCTCTGGTTCCTGTTCCCGCACGGGACCGTGGCCTACATCCTGTGGCGCCACCCGGATCGCTTCCCGCGGACGGCGGCGTTGACCTACGCGGTCTTCGACCTCGGCCTCGTCGGCTACTGGGCCGTCCCGACCGCGCCGCCCTGGTACGCGTCGCTGCATGGCCGCCTCGGCGAGCAGGGCGACGTCGCGATCCGCCGCATGATGGTCGAGCACGGCGAGGCGTTCTGGAAGGACAGCTGGGAGCCCCTTTACAGTGTCCTGGGAGGAAACCCTCTCGCCGCCATGCCCTCGTTGCACTTCGCAACCTCGCTGATGGCCGCACACCTCCTCACCGAGGCCGGACCGGTCGAAGGGGCGGTGGGGTGGACCTACGCGCTGACGCTCGGCTTCGCGCTCGTCTACCTCGGCGAGCACTACCTCGTCGACCTGCTGGTCGGCGCGACGCTGACCGAGAGCGTGCGCGCCGTGGCGCCGGTCGCCGGCAGGCCGCTCGGCCGCGTCGCGCACGCGTTGCAGGCGCTTGAGCGGCGGGCCCACGCATGACCACCGACGTCGGCGCGGTCGACGAGGTCGAGGAGGTCGACGACGACGAGGAGATGCCGCTGATCCGGGTGACCAAGCGCACCCTGCTCTTCGGTGGCCTCTTCGTCGTCCTGTGCATCGTCTTCCTGACCGCGGTGCTGCCCCAGCTCGCCGGCCTCGGCGACACCTGGAAGGAGGTGAAGGACGGCGACCCCCTGTGGCTGATCGTCGCGGGCGCGTTCACGGCGCTGTCGTTCGCCGGCTACGTGCTGCTGTTCCAGGGCGTCTACGTGCGCGACGGCTTCAAGCTCACTGCGGTCGAGAGCTACCAGATCACCATGGCCGGCCTGGCCGCGACGCGCGTGTTCGCCGCGGGCGGCGCGGGCGGGATCGCGCTGACGGCGTGGGCGCTGCGGCGGGCCGGGATGCCCAAGCGCGCGGTGGCCGACCAGACGCTCGCGTTCCTGGTCCTGACCTACGGCGTGTACATGGCGGCGGTCGTCCTGGGCGGCTTCGGCCTGTACTTCGGGATCCTCGACGGCCCCGACGACTGGGCGATCACGCTGCTGCCGGCGATCATCGGGCTGATCGCGTTCGGGATCGCGCTGCTGGCGTCGCTGACCCCGACCGACCTGCAGAAGCGGCTGGACGGCTACGCGCAGCGACACGGGCACATCGGGCGGCTGGCCCAGAAGGCCGCGAACCTGCCGGCGGCGATCTCGTCCGGGATCCGGATCTCGGTGCAGCTCGTGCGCAGCGGGGACCTGGCCCTGGTCGGCTCGATCGCCTACTGGGGCTTCAACATCGCGATCCTCTGGGCGTCGTTCAAGGCGTTCGGCGAGGCGCCGCCCTGGGCCGTGATCGTGATGGGCTACTTCGTCGGGATGCTCGCCAACCTGCTGCCGCTGCCGGGCGGCGTCGGCGGGGTCGACGGCGGCATGATCGGCGCGTTCGTCGCATTCGGCGGCGAGTCGAAGGACACGATCGTCGTGGCGGTCCTGACCTACCGGCTGTTCGCGTTCTACCTGCCGACGATCCCGGGCGCGGTGGCGTACTTCCAGCTGCGGCGCACGGTGGCGCGGTGGAAGGACGAGGGACGGGCCCGGCGTAACGCGCGTCCGCCAGTCGGTACTATACAAAGTGAAGCGCACTGAACCGGGAAGGACCCACTGCATGGCCGACGTCGAGAACGTGATCATCATCGGAAGTGGCCCAGCGGGCTACACGGCCGCGCTGTACACGTCCCGCGCCAACTTGAACCCGCTCGTCATCGAGGGCTTCATGTGGGGCGGGCTGCTCCAGCAGACCACCGAGGTCGAGAACTACCCGGGCTTCCCGGGTGGCGGCATCGCCGGTCCCGAGCTCATGCAGAAGCTCCGCGACCAGGCCGAGGACTTCGGCACCCGCTTCCTCACCGACCAGGCCACGTCCGTCAAGCTCGCGTCCGAGCCGGGCGGCATCCACGAGGTCCACGTCGGCAAGGACGTCTACAAGACGCGCACGGTGCTCCTCTCGATGGGCGCAGAGCACAAGAAGCTCGGCGTGCCGGGCGAGGCCGAGCTGGCCGGCGCCGGCATCTCTTACTGCGCGACCTGCGACGCCGCCTTCTTCAAGGACCAGGTGATCATGGTCGTCGGCGGCGGCGACAGCGCGCTGGAAGAGGCGATGTTCCTGGCCAAGTTCGGCCGCAAGGTCCTGCTGGTCCACCGCCGCGACGAGTTCCGCGCGTCGAAGATCATGGAGTCGCGCGCCCGTGCGATGGACAACATCGAGTTCAAGACGCCGTACGTCGTCGAGGAGTTCCACGCCGGCGACGGCCCGTTCAAGCGCATCGCGCGCCTGAAGAAGACGGGCAGCGACGAGATCGAGGACGTCGAGATCGGGGGCGCGTTCATCGCCATCGGCCACGAGCCGCAGTCCGAGATCGTCGATGGCGTGATCGAGACCGACGCCGAGGGCTACGTCAAGGTCGAGGGCCGCTCGACCCGGACCAACGTGCCGGGCGTCTTCGCCGCGGGCGACCTGGTCGACCACACCTACCGCCAGGCGATCACGGCCGCCGGCTCCGGCTGTCAGGCCGCGCTGGACGCCGAGTGGTACCTGCGCGACACGCCCCAGATCGAGACGCCGCCCTCGCTGGCCGAGGGCGACCTCGCCGAGGCCCAATGGGCCCCGGCGAAGTAGGCCACCGCGTGCCGCCCGCCCGCGCCTGACGGTCGCTGACGCGCTGGCGCTGCGCCAGCGACGTCAGGCACGACAGGCGGGCCGCAGCGACCTACTTCACGGCGAACGTGATGACGTTGCGGCCGTGGGCCGGGGCGTCCTTGTGGCCGTCCTCGTCGGTCGCGCTGACCTCGAGCGTGTAGGTGCCCTTGGGCAGGGTGAGGGCGAAGCCGTAGGTGAACTCGTTGCGGAGGTCGCTGAGCTCGGCCTTGAACCACTTGGCGTTCTTGGTCCCGCACTGGGCGGTGACCAGGAGGGCCTTGTCGTCGCTCCAGGCGGTGCAGCGCTTGACCGTCTTGTAGCGCTTCTTGGCCTTCTTCTTGGCCTTGCTCTTCTTGGGCTTGACCAGCACCTTGGCGGTGGTCACGCGGGTCAGGCGCAGCTGCACGGCGCCGACGCCGTTGGGGTCGAGGTCGATCGTGCCCTTGACCTGGCCCGGGCCCTTGTTGGCCTTGAAGACGCGCTTGTTGGGGATGTTGGTCACGTGCGTGACCGGGCCCGACGTGTCGGTCGTGCCGCAGAAGCCGTCGTGGCCGTTGGTCGCGCACGGCGACGGCGTGACGTAGGGGACCTCGGGCGGCGGCTGGTACCGCGTCGAGCCGCAGTAGCCGTCGTTGCCCTCCGAGACGCAGACCGCGAGGCGCGCGGGCGGGCGGGTGCCGTTGCTCGCCACGCCGATGATCTGGTGCGGCCCGGGCTCGGTGAACGACACCTGGGCCTGCCCCTGCAGTGGGCCGGTGGCCAGCGACTGCGTCGGCGTGAACCCCGGCTCGTCGGTGCCGAACAGCGCGGCGGCGGGCGTCCCGATCGGCGGGTCGCCGAAGATCTTGATGGCGACCGGCGCGCCGCGGCCGGGGACGGTCTGCGGCGCGATGTCGTAGGGGCCGCCGTCGCGGATGCGCGTGTACAAGGGCGTGCCGGAGTAGCAGCCGAAGGTCTGGCTGCCGCAGGACTGGTAGGCGAGCACCTCGGATCCGGTGGGGACGGTCGCCGCGCAGACGTCGCCGGCCTCCCATCCGCCGCCGCCGTCGATCGGCGCCTGGTCGACGTAGATCCGCCAGCTCCACTTCGGCTGGGTCGGCGGGGCGAGGCCGCCCTGCGGGCCGAGGCCCTTGAGCGTGCTCAACAGCCAGTGGTGGGTCGTCGCGTCGTACTGGGTCTTGACCTGGGTGGCGCCGACGGCCGCGGCGAGCGCGGCGACCGGGCTCGTGTCCGCGCAGGTCTGGTCCGGCTGGGCGCCGGCCAGGTCCTGGACGGTGACGGCGGCCGTCGAGACCGCCGTGCGGTTGATGAACGCGCCCGTGGCGATCGCGTTCATGTCGCGCGTCTCGGCGCGCACGATCGCCGGCTGGGCGGCAGCGGTCGAGGCCGCGACGAGCGTCGTCGCGGACAGGACGGCGACGACCGCCGTGAGCGTCCTTGCGTGATGACCCATGTTCTCCCCTGGTCGCCTCGGGACAAGGCGACTCTCCGAACGACGGCGCGATCCTAACCCGGTCGGGGGGCGCGATGCCACCCGTCGGAAGGATGGGCCGGCTCAGCGGTGGGCGCGGGCCCCGGAGGCCTTGCGGGGCTTGGGCTTGGCGGCCTTGCGCTTCGGCGCCGGCGGGGCGTGCCTGGGGGTGGCCGAGGCCCGCTTGGCCGGCGCGGGCCGCGCCGGAGGAGACGGGCCTGCCTCTGCGGGCTCCGGCGTCGCGGCGCACTCCGGCGCCGGCTGCACGTACGCGTAGTACATGATGTCGGTCGGGTCGTCCAGGTGCTCGTGGCCGGTGAGGTGGCCGACCTCGCGGACGACGACCGAGCAGAGCTTGACCCAGTCCCAGTCGGCGCCGGTCGCCAGGGCGATCGCGCACTCGGTGTTGCGGGAGGGCTGGAGGTAGGGGTCGACGTCGTTGGCCCATGTGGACCGCGCGTTGATCCCGGCGTCGAGGTGGGCCCAGGTGATCGCGACGCGGCCGCCGCACGGCGCCATGCCCCAGTGCGCGGCGCCGGCCGTCCATGGCGCGGGGTCGCGGGCGTCCGTGCCCACGGGGGTGAGATCGGGTCGATCAGCCCTTTGGCTGAGTGTCGACGTGCCGGTTTGGCCACATTTGCGCCGGTGTTGGGACCGGACGTTCGTCCAGCGGCATTTCGGAGCATGAGTCCGGCAAAAGACATTCGACACTCTGAGATCTGGGGTCTTGCCTTCCACCCAAACCGGGGGTACGATCGCCTCCTTCTTAGGGAGGAGTTGGGGGTCACTTGTCAGCCATGGATGTGCTCACCCGTCCGCTGGGTCCTGTCGCTGAAGCTGCTCGTCGTCTGCGCGGGGTCCAACGCGCGATGACGCGGCTGTCGAGCTTGGACTCGGTCGCACGGCTCGTTTCCGCCGCGCCGCGTGAGGCGTGCCGTGCCGTCGGCTTCGAGCGCGCGATGCTGTCCCACATCCGCGGCGACCGCGTCAGCTTCGCGAGCGTCAGCTTCGAGGCGGACCCGATCATGGCGGCGGACTTCGCCCGCCTGGCCCGCGCCGTCCGGCCCCGGCTGGACCGCTGCGCGCCCGAGCACGAGGCGGTCGTCCGCCAGATGCCGGTGCTGGTGCGCGACGCGCAGACCGCGACCGGGCTCTTCCGGCCGCTGACCCACGTCGCGCGGACCTCCGCGTACGTCGTCGCGCCGATCGTGCGGGACGGCCATACCGTCGGCCTGCTGCACGCCGACCACTTCGGCACCGGGCGGGAGCTCGACGAGCTCGACCGCGAGCTGCTGTGGACGTTCGCGACCGGCATCGGCTGGGCCATGGACGACATCGCCGGCCGCGGCCTCCGCCGCGCCCGCGAGGCCGGCGACGGCGACGAGCCGCTCCCGACGGCCACCCGCATCGGCGCGAGCGAGCTCGACGGCGAGCTCTCCGGCGCGCCCGGCCGCCTCACGACCCTGACCGCCCGCGAGCTCGAGGTCCTCCACCTCATGTCCGAAGGCGCCTCCAACGCGGCCATCGGCTCCTCGCTCGTGATCTCCCAGGCCACCGTCAAGTCCCACGTCCGCCACATCCTCCGCAAGCTCGGGGCAGCGAACCGGACCGAGGCGGTCAGCCTCTTCCTGGCGACCGGCGCACGCCGGCCGGCGTCGGCGTCGGCGTAGTCGCCGGCCTTCGGTTCACGCGTCTTCACGTCGCGGCGTTTCCACTGCTGAGGGCCGCGGCGGCGCTCGGTCGAGGGCGCCGTGGGGTTGTGCCCCGTCGTCTCGGCGGTGTCACCGGTGACGCGGTGTCTCATACGGACACCGGAACACCGCCGACGTCGTCGCGGTGGCCGGCGCCGCGTTTGGGGTCGAACTGCCGGGTTGACTCCCGCTCTGAGCACGAAAGGACGAGGCACGCCAGTGAGGTGGCGCCGCCCGCACCGTCTCACGCCCTGGATGCCCGACCGACCGCGCCGCGCAGGACCACCGGCGCCGCGCGCTGGGCGCCAACAGCGCTGCGCAGCTCACCTCAGCGCTTCGCCCGCGTATCCCTCCGCTGCTTGTACGCGCTCAGCGTGTAGGGCTCCAGGTCCGGCACCGACGCGCCCGGGTCGTTGGGGTCGACCGGGTCTGCCGCCTGGACGGCGATGGAGTAGATCCCGCTCCGTGTGGCGGTCCACTCGACCTGGGGGTCGTTCGAGAAGCCGCCGGTGGCGACCAGGGCGTAGTCGGAGACGTCGTCGGTCACGTCGAAGTCGCCGACCCGCGGGTCCAACACGGACAGCTCGAGCAGCGCGTTCGGGCTCGCGGCGCCGACGCTCACGACCATCCGCTCGCGCTTGCTCAAGGACACGCGGTACACGTCGGCCGGGTCCTTCGCCGGGCTCACGGTGCCCTTGGCCTTGAACCGCAGCTTGGTCCTGGTCAGCAGCGCCGGGTGGGCCTTCGCGTACGGCGACCCGCGGACCCAGAAGGGATCGTCGTCGATCTCGGCCGACGTCTCCTTCGCCAGCGGCGCCGCGCTCAAGGCCAAGGCCATGCTCAACAGCCCGAACCCGCTGTCGTCGTCGCGCCCGCCGACCCCCAGATCCGTCCCGGCGCGCCGCATGACCTCGAACAGCTGCTGTGTCGTGAGCCCGGGCCGCGCCGCCTGGACCACCGCGACCGCCGCGCCCAGCGACGGCGCCGCGAAGGACGTCCCGCCCGAGAACCCGTAGCCGTTCGCGCACAGCGCGCCCGGCAGCGGCGCCGTCACGCCCTCGCCCGGCACGAGCAGATCCAGCCACGGCCCGGTGTTCGTCGGCGCCGACCGCGCACCGCCCGACGGGGTCGCCGACCCCGCGACCAGCACGTGAGGCAGCGACGCGGGCAGCGCCGGCGCGGTCCCGTCGGCCGTGTCGTCGCCCGCGCCCGCGACGGTCAGCACGCCCCGGACGAACGCCGCGTCGACCGCCGAGGACAGCATCCGCACGTCGTCGTCGCCCACGCCGCCGCGCGGCGCGGAGCCTTCGACGACGACCACGCCCGCGCCCTTGGCCACCGCGAGCGCGATGCCCTTGGCGATCGCCGCCGGCGACGCCGTCCGGGTCGCGGGATCGTAGATCCGGATCGGCAGGATCGGGCTCGCCGGCGCGACGCCCAGCATCCCCGGCCCGGCGGAGGCCGCCAGTCCCGCGGCCTCCGTCCCGTGCCCGTCGCCATCCCCGCTGACGGGCGCGCCGGTCAGCGCGTCCCAGCCCTGCAGGACGCGTCCCGCGAGCTGGCCGACGCCGGGATCGACCCCCGTGTCGAGGATCGCGATCGGCCTGGTCGGCCCGCTCGGCGCCGCCAGCGCGCCCACGGCGCGCGGCACGAGCAGCCCGTCGTCGGGCGCCGGCACGCAGTAGCCCGCGGCCGGCAGCGCCGGCGACCAGGCGCCGGCGGCCTCCTCCGCGAGCGGGGACCGCACGCCCGCGGAGGTGACCCCGGCGCCGACGGTCGCGACCGTCAGCGCGATCGCGACCGGACGTCGCACCGGCCGATCAGCCCACCTTGATGCTCACCAGCAGGTTGGTGCTGACGATGATCGGCAGCGGGATGATCAACGCCGTGTTGTTGCACGGCGACGTCGGCGAGCCGGGCGACAGGCAGGCCTGCACGTCCAGCGGATCCGGCGGCGAGGTCAGGGTGACCTTCGCCAGGCCGAGGCCCTTCTGGATCTTCCCCTTCAGGAAGAACGTCTGGGTGAACTCGGTGTAGCCCGTGGTGATGTAGGGCTGGTCGCATCCGTCGTCGTCGTTGCGCAGCTCCAGTGGCAGCTGGATCTTGGTGTACGCCGTCGCCGTGATCCCGCCCGCCGAGGTGAGCGTGCTGATGCTCTGCTTGGTCGGGTCGAGGTTGACGTTGGTGGGGTTGCCCGTCCGGATCGCCGCCGAGACCTGGCCGCCGTGGCAGTCGTCGTCGATGAACACGTTGGTCGTGCCCAGCGCGAGGTTGCCGCGCGTCAGGTTGATCTGGTTGTCCTGGTTGAGCCTGTAGCCGCCGGGGATGAAGCCGGTCAGCGCGCCCGTGATCGGGGCCTGGCGCTGGAAGGCGCCGAAGTCCAGGTTCGCGACCGAGCCCGCCAGCACCTGGACCTTCACCGGCGTGCCGGCGTCGCTGCTGTTCCCGGTGGACTTGCACTTCTCGAACGTGTAGACGCGCACCTTCTTCTTGACCTTGACGATCCTGTTGCCCTTCTTGACCTTGACGGTCTTCTTGACCGTCTTGTAGATCGGGACCTGCACGGTGACGGTCTTGGGCTTGCCGGTGCGGACGCGCACCTTCTTGCCCTTGCGGACCACCGTCTTGTACTTGTACTTCTTGGTCTTCTTGCTCTTGGTCCGCACGCACGCGCGGGTGCAGCTGACCTGGAGCTTGCGCTTGGCCGAGACGATGACCTTGCGATACTTCTTGGTGCCCTTGATCTTCTTGTAGGTGTACTTGTAGTACTTCTCGTACACCGGAACGAGCTTGCCGCTCTTGAGGATCTGCGCGGGGCAGGTGTCCGCGGCCGCGGTGGCGCTGGGCGCGCTGGTCGTGAGCGCGGCGGGCGCGACGCCGACGCAGGCGGCGACGAGCGCGAAGGCGACGGCGACGACGCAGGCCAGTCGCGAGAAGAACCGCCAGCCGTGGCGGTACGAGGACTTCATGTCGGGGTGATGCCGATGCATCGGTATGGATCTCTCTCCCGGAGAAGTTCTACCCTGCCGGCGGACGGAGCCCCGGCCTTGCGGCCGAGGCTCCATCCATCCGTGCACTGCCACTGCTGGTGTGACCGAGGCGCCTAGTTCACGTCGCCGACGAGGATGTCGAGCGAGATGTTCGAGACGTTCAGGTCAGCGCCGACCGAGACGGACGAGCCGCTGCTGGTCGTCGTGTAGCCGTCGGCCGGGACTGCCGGGGCGAGCGACGAGACGCTCGACGGGGCGAGGGCGCTCGAAGCGACCAGGCTCGTCGGGGCGTCGTTGCAGTTGGCCGCCGGCATCGGCGTGCGTGCTGCGCTGGTGTCGGCCGGCAGGCCGGCGTTCGGCACCGTGCCGCCCGGACCCGTCGCCGCGGAGCCCGCGGGGATGGTCGGCGCGACCGTGTCGGAGCTCAACTGCTCCTTGTCGTAACCCGCATACGGAGCCAGGCAGGCGGCGACCGCGAAGCGGGCCTCCGAGCCGGGCAGCGACGAGACCGTCGCCTTCGCGATGCGGAGCTTGCCACCGGCGGTGATGCCCGGGGCGATCTTCAGGTTGCCGGCAAGCCGGACAGACGGGATGTAGTTGTCGATCCCGCCGGTCCAGATCTGACGGCAGTTGAAGATGCCGGCCGGGTAGTTGTTCCCGGTGATCAGCGGCGTGCCGAACGAGTCCTGATCGACCACACGGAGGATCGAGTTGATCCGGGTCTTCAGGGAGACGGTCACGTCGATGCCGTAGGCCTTGCCCGGGATGTTCCCGAACAGGTTCGCCTGGCCGCCGGACTTGCCGACGACGATGTTCTGCGAACCGGTGACGCCGTTGGCGTTGTTGTCCTGCTTGACCTCGGTGCCGGCCGGGGCGATGCCCAGGTTCAGCGCGTTGGTGCGCAGCACCGTGTCCTTCGGGCTCGGCGGCTGCGTGAAGCCACCCGGCGTGGACTGCGCCGAGTACGGGAACGGCTGCGGGTTGCCGCCGACCTGGTTGTTGTCACCGGCGGCCTTGCCGGCGGTGACGGCGTCGATCGAGTCGACACCAGGCGTGACGGGCAGGAAGCCCGCGGGCGTCGTGAGGCTCACCGACGGATCCACGAACGGGTAGCCCGGAAGGCCGCCCGGCTGCGGGATGCCGCCGACGACGCCGGATGCTGCGAGCGCGCCACCGAACGACAGGGCGCTCGACCCGACGAAGTTGCCGCAGCCCGACAGAGCGGTCGGCAGGCCCAACGAGTTGGCGTCGTACCGCGTCGCCGGGTCCGACACCTGCGTGTTCCACAGGAGCGGGATCGACGTCGAGGTCAGGCTGTGGTTCGCGGACGGGAGGATCGAGAGATCCACGTTGCCCAGCGCGCCACCGTCGTACGAGTCGTGGAACGTGAGCTCCGCCGACAGCGAGCCACCCAGGTCGACCTCGCGCTGACCGAGCGAAGCGCCCAGGTCGACGGTGGCCTTGTTGGGGTTCGCGGCGGTGGACCCGCCGCGCAGGGCGATCGTGACCGGCAGCTTGAAGTTCACCAGCGACGCGCGCTTGACGAACGACTTCCGGTTGATCGCCTTCGGGTTCTTCTTGATCTCCTTCTTGAGCTGCGTGCGGACAGCGGCACGCTGCTTCGCGGACATCTTCTTCGCGGACGCCGGGCCGGCAAGAACGCCGACCGCCAGAGCGGCAACCGCGAGGAGCCCGAGGTAGCGCCAAAGGCTACTTCTGAGGGACACCAGTCCTCCTCCTTGATGGTTTGACCTTCCCCTGCTGACCTCGCGCCGCTTCCCGCTTCCTCCTTGGACCGCGAGCTCCCGCAGCACGAGGATGCGACCGTAGAGCGGGCCCGTCACCCGGGGCATCCACCCGAAGGCTGATCTTCGTCATCCCAAAGGGTGAAATCGGGTTCAGAAGCGCAGGATCCTGGCCATGGACCGCGTGAACGCCCTGGAAATCCAGGGCAATCCGTGGTTACAGTCGCCGCCCTTGAGGACCGAGTCCCTGACCACTGGCCGCATCCTGGTGGTCGCGGCGTTCGCGCTGACGTGCTTCGGGTTGATGTTGTACCTGTGGAACGCGTTCGGCGGGAGCGTGCCCATGAAGGCCAAGGGCTATCGCGTCGTCGTCGCGCTGCCCGAGGCCGACCTGCTGGCCCAGGAGGCCGACGTCCGGATCTCGGGCGTGAGCGTCGGGCGCGTCGTCAGGACCGCCCGCGCGGTGGGCGACCGCAAGGACGCGGAGCTCGAGATCGACGCGCGCTACGCGCCGCTGCGCAGCGACGTGCGGGCGACGATCCGGCGCAAGTCGCTGGCGGGGGAGGAGTACCTCGAGCTGACGCCCGGCGGCGCGCGCACCGCGGCGGTGCCCGACGGCGGACGGCTGGCGAGCGCGAACGTGGCGCCGAGCGTGGAGGTCGACGAGGTCCTGCGGACCTTCGACGCGCCGACGCGGCGGGCGCTGGCGACCTGGATCCAGACCCAGGCGCAGGCGCTGGGCACCGAGGGCGCGTCGCTCAACGACGCGCTCGGGTCGCTGCCGGGCTTCGAGCAGGACCTGACGCAGGTGCTGGAGGTGCTCAACCGCCAGCAGGGCGCGGTCCGCGCGGCGGTCGCCAACACCGGCGTGGTCTTCGACGCGCTGAGCGAGCGGCGCGCGGCGCTGCATGGCGCGATCGTCAACGGCTCGCGGGCGACCGACGCGCTCGCGCGCGGGTCCGCCGAGCTGGCCGACGCGTTCCGGGCGCTGCCGACCTTCGAGGCGCAGTCGCGGCGACTGCTACATCGGGCGCAGCGGTTCCGGCAGGATGCGGACCCGGTGATCACGTCGTTGCAGCCCGGGTTCCGCGCGTTCAGCCAGACGGCCGCAGCGGTGCCGGCGACCGCGCGGGAGCTGCGCGGGCTGCTCGAGCAGGTCGGTCCGCTGAACGGCGCGGCCCGGCGCGGGCTGCCGGCCGCGCGGCGGTTCTTCGACGCCGCCCGGCCGTTCGTCGCCCAGTTCGCGCCGTTCCTGGACCAGCTGCAGCCGGTGTTGACCTACATCTCGACGCGGGCCGGCACGCTGAGCACGCTGGTGGCCAACGTGACCGCGGCGACCAACGCGACCGCCGCCGGCTACGGCTCGGCGGGCGCGGGCGTGCACTACGCGCGCGTCGGGATGGCGCTCAACCCCGGCAGCCTCGCGCAGTACCCGGCCAAGCAGTCGTGGTCGCGCGTCAACCCGTATCCGGACGGGTCGTCGGCGGTGTTCGGCCGCGCCCGCGCGCTCGGCGTCTTCGACGACCGCAGCTGCGCGCGGGCGCTCGCGTTCCCGCGGCTGGCGAGCACCGACCGGGCCGGCGGCTTCTCCACCGAGATGCTCGGGCGCATCGAGCACTTCGTGTTGCATGACGACCGCGCCGCCGCGCCACCGTGCGCGCTGCAGCGCCTGCCGCAGGGCACCGCGAGCTTCCCGCAGATCCGACCGCTGTCTCACCCAGGAGGAACCACCCCATGAACGTCCGCCGCACGCTTGTTGGTGTCGTCGCTGCCCTCAGCCTCCTCGGCGTGCCGGCCGCCGCGCTCGCCGACCACACGCAGCAGCTCAACGTCGGCACCGAGCTCGTCCGCCAGCAGGCCGGCGGCAAGCCGTGGATCGTGAACCTGTCGCTGGGCGCGACGCTGGGATCGACCGACGGCGTGGTGCCGTCGCCGGTCAACCACATGGTCTTCCGGTTCACCAGGGGCGCGCGGGTCCATCCGGAGGCGTTCGGGACCTGCACGCTGCAGATCCTCGAGCAGAAGGGCGCGCCGGGCTGCCCGAAGAGCTCGCGGCTGGGCAGCGGCAAGGCGACGGCCAACGCTCTGCAGCAGAACTTCCCGGCGACGATCGACGTCTTCAACGGGCCCCAGGTCGGCAACGGGCACAAGCTCCTGATCTACGCGCGGGCGCTGAGCACGGTCGTCATCCCGCTGGAGGGCACGCTCACCAAGACGCCGGGCAAGTACGGGTACAAGCTGGACCTCCCGGTCGGGCGGATCCGGACGGTGGGCGACAACGACGCGGCGATCCTCGACTTCGAGGTCACCGTCGGGGGCATCGGCCGGAAGGGCGTGCCGTTCATCGAGGCGCCGACGTCGTGCGCGAAGCCGGGCTGGCCGTTCCTCGGGACGTTCACCTACGCGGACGGGTCGAGCGGGACCTCGGCGGCGAGCATCAACTGCCTGCTCAAGGCCACGAACCGCTGATCGTCAAGGCGCGCAAGGGATCCTGCGCCCCACGACGAACAACATGGCTTAACGCGGGCGGACCGCAACTCGGCGGTCGCCCACGCGTAGAGGACGAGTAGACATGCACCCCGCTTCCCACACCTTCCAGTACCCCAAGGTCACCCCCGTCGCGCCGCAGGGCGCCGGTGGCACCAAGCCGCCCGCCGGTCCGCAGACCGGCGCGGCGACGCCGCAGCGGCCGCAGCGGTAGGCGCCGTCAGCGCGCGCTAGAACGCGATCCCCTCGAGGCGCAGGAGCGCCTCCTTGCGGTGCATCCCGCCGGTGTAGCCGGTGAGCTTGCCGCTGGTGCCGATGATCCGGTGGCAGGGGACGATGATCGGGATGGCGTTCGCGCCGAGCGCCCGACCCGCGGCGCGCGACGCCTTCGCGTTGCCGGCGGCCGCGGCGACCGCGCCGTAGGTGGCCGTGCGGCCGAACGGGACCTCCGCGGTCGCCTGCAGGACGCGACGGCCGAAGTCCGAGTAGAGCGTCCAGTCGATCGGGACGTCGAACGTCGTGCGCTGGTTGTCGAAGTACTCGTCGAGCTCGCGCCGGACCGCGTCGAGCTTGGCGGGCTGCTCGAGGATGCGCGGGCTCACGCGACCGGCGAGCGAGTCGAGCACGGCGTCCAGGCCGCCGTTGAAGTCCTCGTAGGCGAGGCGGACCAGCCCGGTCGGCGTCGCGGCGGCGACGAGCGCGCCGATCGGCGAGTCGATCACCGTGTAGGCCACGTCCGGCTGCGCGGCGGCGGCGAACCGCGCGGTGGCGGCATCCAGCGCGGCGTGGTCGATCGTGGGCGGGGTGAGGTCGCTCATGACGTCGGGCTCATCTCTTGGCGGAGCTTCTTCAGGCCCTCGTGGGCGGACCGTCGCGCGGCCTCCTCGGAGCAGTCGAGCGCGACCGCGACCTCGGCGTGCGTGAGGTCGCCGGCGTAGCGCAGCAGCACCGCCGCCCGCTGCTTGGGCGGGAGGTCGTGCACCCGCGCCCACGTGTCGTCGTCGCGCGGCGCCGCGTCGTAGGTCGCGACCTCCGGCACGTGCTCGACCGGGATCGCGTTGCGCCCCCGGGCCCGGTGATGGTCGAGCGCCTTGCGATGGGCGATCGTCATCACCCACGCCCGCGGGTTCGAGTTGGCCCGCAGCTTCGGATACGCCTTCATCGCCGACAGGAACGTCTCCTGGAAGCAGTCATCCGCCGCATCCCTCCCCACCGACGCGACGAGGAACCGGAACACCGGCTCCCGATGCTCGTCGAAGAAGCGCTGAAACGGGATCACTGCAGGTACAACGGTACGCGGAGGCGCGGCGTGAGGTCAGCGCCTAGCGCTCGTCGTCCGGGATGGGCTTCTTCCCGAGCAGACGGTCGAAGAGCCGCGTGAGCGGGCCTGGCTTGCTACGTGTCTCCGGAAGGCCGATGCCCGGGATGTGCGGCAACGGAGGCAGCGGTTGCTCGTCGTCGGTCACGGTCATGAGAGCGTATCGCTGAGCAGGACATCAGCGCGAGCACTTCGACGGCGAGGCTCCAGGTCGCGATCTGGAGTGCTCGCCGGATGGTGTCGACGTGCCGCTCGTTCGCGTCCCAGTAGCGCTGAAGCTCGTTCGCCAGGTGCACGTGGATCTGTGCGACGTCGTGGCGGAAGGCGAAGAGACGGTGGTAGATCACATCCGGCCGCAACGCGAAGACGAGGTCGTCGCTGGGGCGTAGCGCACGGAGGCTCGCGCCGAGGGAGACGACGAAGGCGACGAGCGCCAGCGCGAGGAGCGGTGACGAGGCGATGTTCTCGACGCTCCGCCCGCCCAGCAGCGTTGCCGCGAGCGACGAGGCGGCGATCAGCACGCCCGTCCGCGCCCGGAGCTCCTCCAGCAGGCGCTCCTGCCTGTCGAGCGCGCGGAGCGCGTTGTCATAGGCGATGCGTTCGAGCTCGGCCACGGAGGATCCGGATCATGGCCTCCTCTCGGCGTCTCGGCCGCAGAATCCGCGATCTCGCAACGACGTCGACGTACCGCGGCGACGAACGGCGCGGCCTACGGCTCGCCGTGGTCGTGCTCGAAGTGCTCGTGCTCGTGGAACTCGGTGATGCGGCGGAGGAGGGGAGCGGTGCGGTAGCGCTCTTCGGAGTACTCCTCGCGGAGGCCGTCGAGGATCATCACGATGTGGTCGAGGCCGATCTCGTCGGCCCAGGCGAGCGGGCCGGTCGGGTAGTTCAACCCCAACTTCATCCCGGCGTCGACGTCGGCGGCGGTCCCGACGCCTTCGCCGACCGCGAACGCGCACTCGTTGACGACCTGGGCGACGATGCGACCGAGCACGAGGCCGGGCGCGTCGGCGACCCAGGCGGTCGGGAGGCCCAGCCCGCCGAAGAAGGCCTCGGCGCGCGTGGCGGCCACGCCGGCCGTCGCCGGCGTGCGCGTCAGCTCCACCAGCCCGATCGGCGGGAGCGCGTGGAACCCGGCGGCGGCGCCGCCCTGGTCCAGCGCCTGCAGCGCGCCCTCGGCGCACAGGATCAGCCGCGGCGCGCCCTGCAGCGGCGGCGCGTCGTCGTCCGGTGGCCCGCACTCGACGATCAGCCACGGCACCGCGCCGTCGGCCTCGTCGCGGACGTCGAAGCCGGCCTCGTCGGCCAGCGCCCGCAGCTCGTCGGCGACCGGCAGGAAGCCGCTGATCACGACCGGCCCGTCGACTCCGTCGGGCACGCCCGGCTCCGGCGCCTCCGGATCGGACGCGCGGTGCGGCGTCCCGTCCGCGTACGCGTACCACCCCTGGCCCGTCTTGCGCCCCAACTGCCCGGCGGCCACCTTCTGCGCGCTCAGCGGCGACGGCCGCCAGCGCGGCTCGCCGAAGCTCAGCTCGTAGAACGACTGGGAGACCTCGAAGCCCACGTCGATCCCGACCAGGTCCTGCAGCTCGAACGGCCCCATCCGGAACCCCGCGGCGCGCACGATCGCGTCGATCGCCTCGACGCCGGCGATCCGCTCCTGCACCAGCCGCAGCGCCTCCAGCCCGAACGGCCGGTTGCAGCGGTTGACCAGGAACCCGGGCCCGTCGGTCGCGTCGATCACGCGCCGGCCCATCGCCTCGCCGGCGGCGCGCGCCACGCCCAGCGACGCCTCCGAGGACTGCAGCCCCGCGATCACCTCGACCAGCTGCATCAGCGGCGCGGGGTTGAAGAAGTGCAGCCCCACGACCTTGGACGGATCCGCCGCGCCGCGCGCGATCGCCGTGATCGGGATCGACGAGGTGTTGGACGCCAGCACCGCGCGCGGCGCGACCTCCGACAGCGCCGCGAACAGCTCGTGCTTGAGCTCCAGCCGCTCCGGCGCGGCCTCGATCACCAGCTCGCACAGGCTCAGCGCCTCCAGCCCCGACGCCACCTCCAGCCGCGCGCCGAGCTCCGCCGCGTCGCCCGGCAGCCGGCCTTTGTCCACCAACTTGACGATCCCGGCCCGCGCGCGCTCGACCGCGGCCGCGGCGGCGCCCTCGACCGGGTCGTACACGACGGTCCGCGCGCCGCTCTGGGCGGCCAGCTGCGCGATCCCCGATCCCATCGTCCCGGCGCCGACGACGCCGATCACCTGCGGTGCTGCGCTCATGCCCCCAGCTTCTCAATCACGACGGCACCAGCGCGTTGATCCCCGTCTCGGCCCGCCCGATGATGAGCTTCTGGATCTGCGACGTGCCCTCGTAGAGCGTCGTGACGCGCACGTCGCGGAAGTGGCGCTCGACCGGGTGGTCGTCGGCGTAGCCCGCGCCGCCGTGGACCTGGATCGCCTCGTTCGCGCACCACACCGCGGACTCCGAGGCGTACAACTTCGCGATCGACGTCTCGGTGGTGTTGGGCAACCCCTGGTCCTTCATCCAGCCGGCACGCCAGACCAGCAGGCGCGCGGCATCCGTCCGCATCCGCATCTCGGCGATCATCGCCTGGACCAGCTGGAACGACGCGATCGGCCGGTCGAACTGCACGCGCGCCTTGGCGTAGGCGACCGACTCCTCCAACACCGCCTGACACACGCCCACGCACCCCGCGGCGACGCTGAAGCGCCCGGAGTCCAGCGCCGTCATCGCGACCTTGAACCCCTGGCCGACCGTGCCGAGCACGGCGTCGTCCGCGGCCCACACGTCGTCCAAGGCGATCTCCGAGGTGTCCACCGCGTTCAGCCCCATCTTGTGCGCCAGCGGCGTCGGCCGGAAGCCCTCCTGGTCGGTGTCGACCAGGAAGCACGCCGTCCCGCGATGGCCCAGCGACGGATCGGTCTGCGCGAACACCAGCGCGAGCCCGGCGTGGCTGCCGAGCGAGATCCACATCTTGGCGCCGTTGATCCGCCAGCCGCCGTCGACCTTCGTCGCGCGCGTCTTCTGGTTGGCCGCGTCGGAGCCGGTGTCGGGCTCGGTCAGGCCGAAGCACCCGAGCAGCTCGCCGCTGCACAGCCGCGGCAGGTACCGGCGCTTCTGCTCCTCGGTCCCGAACTTCAGGATCACCGAGCAGACCAGCGACGTCTGCACCGAGACCACGGTCCGGATCGACGAGTCGCCGCGCCCGACCTCCTCGACGACCAGCCCGTAGGTCCGGTAGTCCAGGCCGGCGCCGCCGTACTCGCGCGGGACGATCGCGCCGAGGTAGCCCTGCGCTGCGAGCTTGGCCACGAGCTCGAGGTCGAAGACGTGGTCGCGGGACCGGTCGCGGGCCGTCGGCACGATCTCGCGGTCGGTGAACTCCCGCGCGGTGCGCCGGATCAGCTCCTGCTCGTCGGTGAGGCTGAAGTCCATGGCGGGGACCGTACCCGCGTAGACTCGCCGCCCGTGGACCCCTTCGCCGTGATCATCCTCGGCATCGTCGGCGGGATGCTCGTCGGCCTCGTCCTGCTCGGCCTCTTCCACCCGCGGACCGGCGCCGACACCCTCGACTGGAAGCCGACCCGCTCGGCCGAGCTCGAGATCCAGAACGAGATCGACGACCTCGACCAGATGCTGGAGGCCGCCAACGCGCGCCGCCGCCGGCGGGGCGAGCCCGAGCTGACCGAGCAGGGGATCCGCGCGAGCGTCGGCGCCGACCTGGCCGACACCATCAAGCGTCGCGAGGAGCACCTCGCAGAACTGGAGGTCGTCCAGATGCTGGACGCCAAGAACGCGCGCCGCCGCGCCAAGGGGTTGCCGGAGATCAGCGTCGAGGAGTACCGGGCGAAGATCCTGGGCGAGCGGCCGGGCCGCTCCGAGCCGCGCGGAGACGGCGCGTGAGAGCGCTGCTGGTCGGCGGCGGGCGGCCCGGGCTGGCGCTCACGCGCGCGCTGACCGCCGACGGCCACGCCGTCCGGTTCGTCACGCGCCACGCGGCGTTCGGACCGGAGATCGAGGCCGCGGGCGGAGAGACCTACATCGGCGACCCCGACCGCATCGGGTCGTTGCGCTACGCCCTGGACAACGTGACCGTGTTGTTGTGGTTGCTCGGCCGGGCGCCCGACGGCGACCTCCACGGCTCGCGCCTGACGATGATGATGGAGCGCACGATCGACACGACCGTGCGCGGCATGGTCTACGAGGGCACCGCGGCGGGCGCCGCCGAGGTCGCGCGGATGGCCGACTACAACGAGATCCCGCACGCGGTCCTGACCACGCCGCGCGAGGACGAGGCCGCGTGGGTCGCGGCCGTGCTCGAGGCGATCGACGGCGTCCTGGCGGCGCCGCGCGGCGCCGCCTCCTGACTCCGCGCATGCGCTCGGTCCGCCTCGTCGTCGTCGCCACGCTCGCCGCCGCCGCGACCGCCCTGGTCGCGGCCGGTCCGGCCGCGCAGGCCAGGACGCGGACGCCCGCGCCGCGCCTGCGCGCGGCCGCATCCCTGCGCGCGGCCACCGCCACCCCGAAGGCCGTCACGCTGCGCTGGCGCGACCGCGCCCGCGGCGAGACGCGCTGGGAGGTCCGCCGCGGCAGCGCCCGCGCCCGCGCCAAGATCCTGCGCGCCCAGAGCACGTCGACGACCGACCGCACCGTCGCCGCCGGCAGGACCTACACCTACCTCGTGCGCCCGTGCCGGCGCCACCGCTGCGCGGCGACCGCGCGCCTGAAGGTGCGCGTGCCGTCGTCGGCCTCAGCGCCGGCGACCGGCAAGGGCCCCAACAACGCCGGCGCCGCTCCCGGCGGAGCGCCCGCGACGCAGATCATCGACGGCACGCCGTCCGCCGTCGATCCCTTCGCCGGCAGCCCGACGATCGCCGGCTGCCCCGTCTTCCCGGCCGACAACCCGTGGAACGCCGACGTCTCGCACGCGACGGTCGACAAGGCGCAGTCCGACGCCTACATCAACGCGCTCGGCGCGATGACGCTCTGGCCCGACTTCGGCTCCGGTCGCTACGGCGACTACGGCATCCCCTACACCTCGGTCCCCTTCGACGAGCCGCTCGTCCCGATCGCGTTCACCGAGGACGACGTGGCCGACGAGAGCGACCCCGGGCCCTACCCGATCCCGCCCGACGCGCGCGTCGAGGCCGCGGCCGAGCCGGGCGCCGACCACCACGTCCTCGTCGTGCGCCGCGGCGACTGCAAGCTCTTCGAGCTCTACGACGCGACGAAGCAGGGCGCCGGCTGGAGCGCCTACTCGGCCGCGACGTTCGACCTGAAGTCCAACGCCTTGCGCCCCGACACGCACACCTCCGCCGACGCCGCCGGCCTGCCGATCCTGCCCGGCCTGGCCCGCGCCGACGAGGTCGCCGGCGGCGCCATCCGCCACGCGCTGCGCATCACCGTCCCCCACACCCAGGACGCGTTCATCCATCCCGCCACGCACGCGGCGTCGGCCTCCGACGACCCGTCGCTGCCGCCGATGGGCCTGCGCCTGCGCCTCAAGGCGAGCTACAACACCAACAACCTCCACGGCCAGGCGCGCGTGATCGCGCGGGCGCTGCAGACCTACGGCGCGCTGGTCGCCGACAACTCCGGCGGCAGCAAGGTGTACATCTCGGGCACGCCGGACCCGGCGTGGGACGACGACGACCTCGACCAGCTCAAGGCCATCCCGGCCTCCCAGCTGGAGGCGGTGGTCACCGGGCCGATCCTGCACGGGTGACCCCGCGCGGGCGGGGTACACACCTCGTGATGGCCGACTACGCGAAGGACGTCTTCGTCGAGACCAGCTGGGTCGAGGAGCACCTCGACGATCCGTCGATCCGCATCGTCGAGGTCGACGAGAACCCCGCGCTGTACGCCGACGCGCACATCCCGGGCGCGATCGGCTTCGACTGAAAGCAGGACCTCCAGGACCAGGTCCGGCGCGACTTCCTGAGACCGGAGGACTTCGGGCGGCTGTTCGGCGCCAGCGGGATCTCCAACGACCACACGGTCGTTCTCTACGGCGACCGCAACAACTGGTTCGCGGCCTACACCTACTGGTACTTGAAGTACTACGGCCACGACAAGGCGCTCCTGGTCAACGGCCCGCGGGAGAAGTGGATCTCCGAGGACCGCCCGACGACCGCCGCGGTCCCCGCGCACGAGCGCACGACGTTCACCGCGCGGCCCGGCGACGAGGCGATCCGCGCCAAGCGCGACGAGGTGCTGGCCGCGCTGGACGACGGGCGCAAGCTCTCGACGTCCGGTCGCCGCAGGAGTTCAGCGGCGAGCTGATCGCGATGGCCGGCTACGAGCAGGAGGGCGCGCAGCGTGGCGGCCACATCCCGGGCGCGCAGTCGATCCCGTGGGCGCAGGCGGTTCGGGAGGACGGCACGTTCAAGTCGGCCGAGGAGCTCCGGGAGCTCTACGGCGGCAAGGGCGTCCTGGACGGCCCGTCGATCATCTCCTACTGCCGCATCGGCGAGCGCTCGGCGCACACGTGGTTCGTCCTGCACGAGCTGCTCGGCCGCGACGACGTCAAGAACTACGACGGGTCGTGGACCGAGTGGGGGAACCTGGTCGGCGTGCCGATCGAGAAGGGCTGATCGCCCGCGCCGCGCCGCGCGGGTCAGCGCCGGCCGAGCGTCCGGACCGCGTCGACGATCAGCGCCCAGAAGCCGGCGTGGTCGAGCTGCAGCGCGACCCGGGCGTTGGGCGCGCGGCCGGTGTTGCCGAAGCGGTCGACCACGGTCGCGCCGCGCGTGTAGGTCCCGGCCAGCTCGATCACGACGTTGGCCTCGACGACGCCGACCAGCGCCGGGTCGATCAGGCGGGCGACCGCGACCGGGTCGTGGACCGGCGCCGCCGGGAAGCCCCAGAGCTGGTTGTAACGGTCGGCGAAGAACCCGAGCAGGTCCACCACCATGGTGGCCAGGGGCGTCCCGATGGCGCGGAGCTCCGCCAGGACGTCCTCGGTCGCCAGCGCCTGGTGCGTGACGTCCAGCGGGCACATCGTGACGTCCAGGCCGCTGGTGAAGACGATGTCGGCGGCCTCGGGATCGGCCCAGACGTTGAACTCGGCCAGCGGCCGGCGGTTGCCGCCCTGGACCGCGCCGCCCATCAGCACGACGGCGGCGATCTTGTCATACAACTCGGGGTGGCGGCGCAGCAGCAGCGCGACGTTCGTCAGCGGACCGGTGGGGACGAGCGTCACCGGCGTAGCGGCATCGCGCAGCACGTCGGCCATCAGCGCGACCGCGTGGCGCGGGTCCAGCGCGACGTCGGGCTCGCCGAGGTCCGCGCCGTCCATCGCCGACGCGCCGTGCACGTCGTCGGCGACCCGCGCCAGCCCGAGCAGCGGCCCGCCGCACCCGGCCGCGACCGGCACGTCGCGGATCCCCGCGTGCGTGCACGTCAGCAGCGCGTTGCGCGTGACGGCGTCGAGCGAGCCGTTGCCGGAGACCGTCGTGATCGCGCGCAGGTCGATCGCCGGGTTCGCGGCCGCCAGGAGGATCGCGACCATGTCGTCGTGGCCGGGATCGCAGTCGAGGATGATGGGCGTGGGCACGGCCCGGGTTCTACTACAACGTGCCGGCGGCCCGGTCGAGCCGCTCGAACAGGTCGGCCAGCATCCGCGCCGTCGCGCCCCAGACGAGGTCGTCGCCGACGACGTAGGTGTCGGTCCGGAACGGCACGCCGCGGCGCATGAGCCGGCGGCGCCCGTAGCCGGCGCGCAGGTCGGCGAGGCGCACCTCGAGGACCGCGGCGACCTCGGCCTCCTGCGGCCGCCAGTCGCTGCCCGGCTCGATCAGGCCGACGAAGGGGTAGACGGCGTAGTTGGTGGCGATGGTCGGCGTCGGCTGCAGCGCGCCGATCAGCTCGACCCCATTGGGGTCCAGGCCGATCTCCTCGTCGGCCTCGCGCAGCGCGGTCGCGCACAGGTCGGCGTCCTCGGGGTCCTGGCGGCCGCCGGGGAACGAGATCTCGCCGGGGTGGCGGCGCAGGTCGTCGCGGCGGCGGGTCAGGACGACCGACGGCGCGCCGGCGTCGTCCAGGAACAACGGGACGAGCACGGCCGCGTCGGTGCGGCCGTGGACGTCGAGGGCGGCCGCCTCGCTCGGGTCGAGGAGGACGCCGTCGAGCAATGCGCGCAGATCAGCGCGCGAGGGAGACGCGCTCGACACGCTCGTCGAACATGACCTCGCCCTCGAGCGTGCGGTGGACGGGGCACTTGGCCGCGATCACGCGCAGGCGCTCGACCTGCTCGTCGGACAGCGAGTCCGGGAAGCGCATCACGAGGTTGAAGCGCGTCGGACAGCCGCGCTCGGCGGGCGTGTAGTCGCAGGCCACCTCGACGTCGCCGACGTCCCAGTGCTTGCGCTTGGCGTACATCTCCATCGTGATCGCCGTGCACGCGGCCAGCGACGCCGCGAGCATCTCCTGCGGGCTGGGGCCGGAGTCCTCGCCGCCCTTGTCCGCGGGCTCGTCGATCGTGAGGTTGAAGTCGCGGATCCGGATGGCCTGGCGCAGGCTGCCGGATCGGATGGCGGTGGCCTTCATGCCTCGATGATGGCAAACCGTCTTACGACAGCGGGTTGAGCATCAGTCCAGTTGGCACCTTCGGGTAGAAGAACGTCGACTTCGGCGGCATGTTGACGCCGGCGGCGGCGATCTCCTGGACCTGGCGGACGGGGCTGCCGCGCAGGAAGAACGCGCAGTCGAACGCCTTGGACTCGACGAGCTCGAGCGCCTCGTCATCGGTGCGCGAGTAGCCGAGGCCGTCGAGGTGGGCGATGTCGTCCTCGGTCATCCCGAGGACGCCCTTGAAGACCAGTGCCTCGAGGACGGCGGTGTCGAGGTGGCGGTAGGGCTCGGGGTAATCGGCCAGCGCCGCGTCGGCCAGCGCCTGGTCCTTGAGCACCAGGCGGTAGGGCTGCTGGTGGAAGGCGTCGATGTAGCCCATGGTCAACGGGGTGGGCGGGTGCGTGTCATCCGGCGGGCGCAGCTGCGCCTTCTCGATCGGCGTGACCGCGAAGGCCTCGCGCAGGTACTGGCCGAGCTTCTGCTGGACCTCGGGCTCCTTGACCTTGTTCAGGAGCCGGTGCGTCGGGAAGATCGTCAGCCCCGGGTCCTGCAGCGCGACGAGGCACATCAGGACGTAGCGGTGGTCGCCCTCGCCGCCGATCTCCTCGGCGTAGACGCGCGCGGTCTCGTAGCGGTGGTGGCCGTCGGCGATCAGCAGCTCGGTGTCGCCGAGCGTCATCTTCACGCGCGCGATCGCGGCGCCGTCGGAGATGCGCCAGAGCTTGTTGAGCGTGCCGTCGGCGTCGGTCGCCTGGCCCCACGGGTTGTCGGGGTCGATCTCCGCCGCGACCGCGCTCCAGGCGGCGCTCTGCGGGTCGTCGTAGAGGCTGAAGATCGGCGAGAGGTTCGCCTGCGTGGCGCGCGTCAGGCGGAGGCGATCCTCCTTGGGCCCGGGATGCGTGCGCTCGTGCGGGCGGATCTTGCCGGGCCCGTACTCCTCCACGCGCACGCGCGCGAAGATCCCGCGACGCGTCAGCGGGCGCCCGTCGGGGCCGACGTAGTCCTGCTGGAGCGCCCACAGCGCGGGCTGGTCGTCGCGGACGACGGCGCCCTGGCGCTTCCAGAGGTCGAGCAGGCGCGCGGCCTCCTCGTAGGCGTCGCCGCCGAGCGGCGCCTCCGGCAGGTCGATGTTGACGACGTTGTGCGCGGAGCGCGCGGCGAGCGCCGCCCGCTGCTGTGGGTCGATGACGTCGTACGGCGGGGCGATCACCGACTGCAGCGAGCCGACGACGCCGAGGTCGTAGTGGAGGGCGCGGAAGGCTTGGACGTCGGCCATAGGGCCGACAAGCTACCTACGCGCGCGCCCCGAACTCGTTCACGTACGTCGCGCCGGAGCCGCCGGACGGGGCACCGAGGGCGATGCCGATCCCGATCTCGCGGAACGAGCCGTCGAGGATGTTGCGGCGGTGGCCGGGCGAGTGCATCCAGGCGTTGACGATCCGGGTGGGCGTCGCGAGCGTGCCCGAGCCCCAGGCGAGGTTCTCGCCCAGCGCCCAGCCGCGAGTGTGGCGGAGGTAGTTGGTGCGCTTGACGCGCTGGGCCAACGTCGAGCCGGCGGGCGAGACGTGGTTGAAGAAGTGCTTGGTCACCATCAGCCGCGCGTACCGCGTCGCGGCGTTGCTCAGGGAGCGGTGCAGGCGCAGGTGGCGCAGGCCGTGGCGGACGCGCTGGCGGTTGAGCAGGCAGAGCGTCGCGCGGCGCGCCTGGGCGGCGTGGGCGAGCGACGGCGCGAGGTTCGCGCCCGGGCAGGCGCGGGCCCCGGCGGTCGTCGCGGAGGCGGAGGCGTTGGCGGCGGCGGGCGCGATCGCCAGGACGCAGGCGGTGGCGATCGCGGGCAGCAGGAAGCGGAGTCGGCGCATTAGACGGCTCAGGCGAAGGGTCGAAGGAGGGAGGGAGGCGGGCGAGAGCGGGAACAAGCGCCGCGGCCTCCCTCCGTTCTTCGGCCGCTGCACGGCCTGCATTCGGCCTTCCGGGCCGATTTTGGACGTCTGTTCTACTCAGCGTCGGGGGTCAGACCCGAAAGCGCGTCCAGGTTCCCGCGGTTGGGGAAGGGTTGCGCTACGTCGAGCCGTTTCAGGCGCTGGATAGACTCGGCGACCTCGGGACGTGGCGCAGCCTGGTAGCGCACCTGCTTTGGGAGCAGGGGGTCGCCGGTTCGAATCCGGCCGTCCCGACTCCCCGAAACCCCTGCTAGGACGTAGTTTCGGGGAGTCCGCCGGGGTCAGGGGAGACGGGCGACGCGGCTGTCCCGACGCCCTGAGTGCCCATTGGTGCCCACTCGACACCGTCCACGAGGGCCTTCAGCCGAGCACGTTCATCCGCTGAGAAGCGCATGACGTGGGCGTACACCCGGAGCGTGAACGCGGGATCGGTGTGGCCGAGTTGGCCCATAACGTAGGGCGCATCGCGGCCAATCGCGAACAGGATCGACGTGTAGGTGTGGCGCAGCTTGTGGGGCGTCACACCCTGCGGCATCGGCTGCTGGCCTCGCTCCTCGAGCAACTTGTGGGCACGCGCCACCACGGGCGCCAGCACGCGCCGAGCGATGTTGTGGCGGTCGCGTGCGGTGCCCTCCCGCGTCGAGAACAGGAGGTCGTCTACTCCGCCGCGGTGGCCGGCTTTGTAGGCCGCCAGCACATCGCGCAGGACCGGCAGCAGGTCGATCTTCCGCATCCCGGCTGCCGTCTTGGACCGCCCGACCTCGAGGAACCCGCGCGCTAGGTCAAGGTCCCGAACGAGCGCCTCGCCGGCCTCCTCGACCCGTGGCCCGGCGAACAGCAGCGTCGCGACCAGCGGGTACCGATCCGCGGTCCGCGACTCCCTCGCGTCGTCGAGCTCACGCGCGGCGTCGAGCACCGCCGCGATCTGATCGACGCCGTCCAGGTACACGGGCCGCTTCTTCTTCGTCGCGAGCTTGCGGCGCTTGCCGCGTGCGACGTTCTTCTCGATGTGCTCGTACTCGACCGCCAAGTCCAGGACCGCAGAGAGCGTGTCGATCGTCCGGTTGATCGACCCGGCGGAGAGCTTCCCCTGACGCTTCTTCGCCGCGCGGTACTCGTCGACCATCTGCACGCTGATCTCGCTCACGCGGGGGTCACCGGCCTTGTGCACGAACCACGACAGCAGGTGCCCCAGCCGCCACTCGAGGTCCTCGATCGTGCGCGCTCCGAGACCACGATCACGCTCAGCGTCAAGCCACACGTTCGCGAAGTCCTCGATTCGAGGGATCTCCGCCGGCGGCCCCATGACCACCGACTCAACCGGCTGCCACGCCCCGCGACGCACCGCCGCCATCGTCAACGTCAGCTCGTCCCGCGCCTTGCTCTCCGTCCAGCCCTCCGACGCGTAGCCGAGGTGCACGAACTGCCGCCGCCCGAGCGCCCGGAACCGCAGCGCGAACGACACGTCATCGGCTGCAGTGGCCTTCGTCACCACGCTGCCTGTCGCCGGCCGCGGCATCACGCCGCCTCGGGCCGTGCTGAGCAACACCTATGCCTTGCCATCACCGCTCCTCTCGGGTGGGAGGTGCCGCGGGCGCTGAGCCGGAGGTGGACCGTCACCTGCAACGATGCACGCGCGCCGCGGCTCATTCCCGCTGCGCCACGGCCGGGGGCGTTAGCGCGCCGCCCGGCCACTTCCATGTCGCCGCGCACGCTACTCCTCCCACGCCGGAACGGCGAGTCGTGATGAGGCAGTCGGGCGCCTCCCCGACGCGCGCCTGCGCCGCGCCGGTCGCTGCGGCTCTTCAGCAGGGCCTGGGCTCGGCGCACTGGACCGCGTTGCATACGCGCTCGCAGCCGCGTCGATGTCGAATCTCAACCGCGGCCGTGGACCAGCTCCCATCCGTATCGCGCCCAGCTCGTCGGCATGCTCGCGAACCCACGCTGGGGCGACGCCCAGGCGCGACGCGACCGCGGCCGCGTCAACCAGTTCGCCCGCCAGCAGGGACGGGGCAACGGTGCTGGCGAGGCGGGCCGCAAGACGTTCCGCGACGAGGTCGGCCAAGTCCTCAAGGTCATCGGGATGCAGGCGACCGGGTTCATGCGCGTTTCCGTCGAAGCCGCCGATCATGCGACCACCGACTCGCCGTCGCCGTCTGCAGCCCAGCGCTCACCTATAGCCCGCCACTTCGCCGGAAGGCTCTGGAACGCGGCTGCGTCCTCATCATCGAAGTCGCGCCCCGCGCGACCCGACGAAGTCGGATCTTCTTCTTGTAGTTCTTCTTCCGCTAGTTCTTCTTCACCGGACGTGGACGTCCGTACTGAGTGTGGACGCTGATGTCCGGTCTGACTGGACGTAGATGTCCGGACTCGCGTGCCCGGCGCGACGTTTTCGACCTCGCTTGCGTCGTGGCCGATCTCGTCAGACCGTACGTCGGTGTCCGCACTCGGCGCGTCGCGAGTCCGTACATCGGTATCCGCACTCGGCTGACGGCCAGCGACGACTTCGCCCCGGACGAGCGGCCCGACGTCGTAGCGGTAGGCCTGGCGACGCGACCGCCGCCATCGAAGGATGAGACCACGCTCGACGAGGCTGTCCAGCACGCGTCCGACGTGACGTTCGCCGCGCTCGCAGAGCGCCGCCAGCGTGGCCAGCGTCGGCCGGGCCTCCTCATGCTCGCCCTGGAAGCCCCACAACGCCACCACCAGCCGGAACTCCGTGGGCGACAGGTGTAGGCCTTCACCGCGCGCGAACCACCACGGGAGCGGTCCGTACGGCTTACCGCCAGCGCGCTCGAGCGCCGAGCGCCGGCGAACGGGCATGAAGCCGTAGCCGGCGCCAGCGCGCTCGCTCTCGCAGCGCTCGCAGAGCAGCTTGCCGCTGCCGTCTTGGGCCGGAGAAATGTCGTCGTCGACCTCGGCGATCGTGAAGACCGCGCCGCACCGCGCGTGCTTCACGCGCGTCACGTCGTCCCCCAGGTCGTGGCGGAACGTCACAAGGCCGCTCATGCGGCGCCTCCGATGGGCTCTTCCCGGCGGCGTCGGAGGCGTAGGCCGTCCGCCGGGTCTGGATCACCTGGTGGGCCGTCGCCCGATCCCGGCGGGCTAGTCACACGGGCGGTGCGGCGCGCGTGCGGCTGTCGGCTGCTGCCGCGCCGGGTCGGTGCGGCAGCGCGAGCTGGTCGGTGCGTCAAGCTGGCGGTGATGCGTCGCCGCTGGCGTGCGCTGACCAACGCGAGATCCTCAAAGCGCAGTCCTCGGTTGGGGTCTTCGCCGCGGGCGGCGAGGGTGCGGCGCGCGGCGCCGGCGCACAAAGCCGCGAACGCTTCGCCGCGCTGACGCTGCGAGGCTCGACGCGCTAGGCGGCGACCAGACTCCTGCATGTGTTGCTCCTGCTCGGCATCTTCGGGTCCGGCGTCGTTTAGGAACGACGCAGCACGTAGGTTGCACAGCCGAGCGGACGGAACCAAGTTGATGGCCTATGTGACCAAAGGTAACTTAGCGATGGAGGCTTGGAACGGACGAGGGCCGCCCATTGCGGGGCGGCCCTCTTGAAGATGTCGCAAGCAGAAGGCGACATCGCTGAGGCTACGAGAACGCGCGGTCGGAACTCAGCGCAAGTCGCTCCTGAACCGTTGGGTTGCACGATGCTCTCGGTGTCTGAGCCGCGTGGCAGTTGGCGGTGCGCGCCGCGCCACGCGGACATGGCCGGGACCGACGCGCTCGCCGATGACAACGCGCGGTGACACGGGAGGCCCGCCGCGCGGCGGACGGGCCTCGCGCCGCTAGGAGGAGAACTCGCCGACGCCGAAGTCGCGTCCGCGCCCGGCCGGCGCCTCCGCGGCGCTCGCCGCCCACTGCTCCAGGTCCGCGACGCGGAACAGCCGGAGTCGCCCGCGGCGGATACACGGGACCTCGGCCACGATGTGCTCGCGGAAGAAGTCTGGGCCGACACCCAGCATGGCCGCCGCGTCGCTAGCGTTGATCGCGATCGGCGTCGGTCTCCGCCGTGGGGGCGGCTCGTCGGCCGATACGCCCTCCCTGACTCGGCCAGCTGCGTCCCGGACCTTGCAGGCGCGGTCGCGGGCCGTCTTCGCGTCCTGCAGGCGGGCGGCGGTGTGGTCGCGGTCGAGCCGCAGCGCGACCGCCCGCTGATCGACGTAGGCCAAGTGGCGCTCGAGGTCGGCGATCTCGGCGGTCAGCTGATCGACGCGCGCGTCGTACGGCGACATCATCCTTCCGCTCCGGTCACGAGGTCCCGCAGCATGTCGCCGAGCTCGGCCTCCTGCCCCGGGAAGAGGTGGCCATACCGGTCGTAGGTCATCTGCATCGACGCGTGGCCCATCATCGCCTGCAGCATCTTGGGGTTGAACACGCCGCGCGCGGCCATCGCCGCGATGGCCACCGAGGCGCAGGTGTGGCGCGCGTCGTGCAAGGACACCTGCGTCAGCTCAGCACGGCGCCACGCGATGTTCGCCCGCTGCCACACCGAGCTGTCGTTGAACGGCTCATCCCCGGGACCTCTCGCCGTCCCGGCGAGCCGTCCCCGTGCGAACACGAGCGCGTCGGGCGGCAGGTCCTCGTCGATCACCAGCCATCGTGCCACCGCACCCAACGGCACGCGGCGGTGCCCGGCGGCTGACTTCGGAGCGCTCCAAGTACCGGTGCGCGCGTCGTACGATGCGACCACCTCGATGAAGCCCGCGTCGAGGTGGACGTGGCTCCGCCGGAGCGCCTGCAGTTCGCCGCAACGAAGGCCCGCGTAGAAGGCAGTCGCCCACAGGCCGCGGTCGCCCGCGGACAGCGCCTCCAGATACCGCGGGATGTCGGCGATCGCCACCGTCCGCTCGCGGCGGCCTGAGCCCGCCGGCAGCTCGAGGCGCTCAGTCGGGTTGTGCGCCACCCACCCCATCCGCACGGCGTAGCGGTAGATCGCCCGGACGGGCATCACCGCGTTGCGGACCGTCGACGGCTTCAGACCGCGGCGCTGGAGGTTCGCCACGGCCTCGTTGAGACGGTCGCCGAGGTCGTCGAGGCGCACATCGCCGTACCGCGGGATCCAGTCGTTCCTGAGCGAGCGCACGTAGCTGTGCAGCGTGCTCGGCTTCAGCGGCGTCCGGCCACGGCCCATGGCGACGCCGGCGCGCGCGTCCGCCACCCATTCGTTCGCCGCCTCGCGAAGAGTAGGCGCGCGGCCGGGCGCGACCTTGCCCCGGGCGCGTGCCGACTCCATGTCGCGCTTCCACGCGACCGCGGCGCTGACGGTCGGGAACGTCTTCGTCCGGCGGTCGCCGCGCGGCCCCGCCTGGACCTGGTAGGTACAGCCCTTGCTCCGGCAGCGCGCGTCCTTGTCGTTGAACGCCGGGCACGCGCGCGAGTGCTTGCGCTGCACCCCGGTCGGAAGGCCGCCGCGGCGCCCGCTCATGCCGCAGCTCCGAGCGGCGCGAGCGCCGCGACGAGGAGGTCCACGTGCGCCATCGCCTCATCGCGCTGCAGGCGGTCCATCCACAGGTCTCGAACCTCGGTCTCGAAGTCGCCGCGCGCGACGTCCTCGGGCGTGGCCTGCAGCGCGATCGCCGCGACGATGCGTGCCGCCGCCTCGAGACCTTCGACGGTCAAGTCTCGGTGGCGCTGGGGGAGGTCCGCCGTGCCCGGGTCGAACCCGATGGGGGGCGGGCCGTACTGCTGCGCGACGTCTTCGCGCGTACGCTTCCACATGCTGGCCATGGAAATCACCTTCCTGGTTGGCAGGCCCCGGCCGGTGTTACCAGCACCGTCGGGGCCGCTTTTTGTTGAGGAACAACGCGACCGTAGCATCCCGAGCGGTCGCGCGCTAGCCCTTATCCCACAAGGGATCCGGTCAAGTCATAGGCTTACGCTACCGGCGGTAACGCAGCGCGAACCGTCAGCCGCTGGCGGCGGCTAGGTAGTCGTCGAGCAGCCCGGCGGCCTGCTCCTCGTTGCCCGGCATGAGGTGGCCATAGCGGTCGAACGTGATCGTCACGCTCGAGTGCCCCATGTAGGTCGACAACGCCTTGGCGTTGACGCCCGCGGCGATCATCAGCGACGCGAACGTGTGGCGGCACTCGTGCAGGCCGATCGACAGGAGCTTGGCGCGCTTCCATGCGGTCAGCGCACGCCGGCGCACGCTGCTTGGCTCGAACGAGCGCTCGTCGACGTGGCCGAAGACGAGATCCTCACCGTGGCCGCCGCGGCGCAGCCGATGCTCGACAAGCAGCGCGCGCAGCGCCGACGCGATCGGCACGGTGCGCACGCCGGCGCGCGACTTCGGCTCGATCGGGCCGGCGACGTCGTCCCACGACCGCGCGACACGGATGACGTTCGCCTCGAGGTCGACGTCGTCCCAACGCAGCGCACGGAGCTCACCGCGTCGCAGCCCGGCGTACAGCGCCGTCGCCCACAGCGCGCGGTCGCCCTCGGCCAGCGCGGACAGGAGCGCGGCAGCCTCGGCGGGGGAGGCGACGCGGTCGCGGCGGCCCTGCGGCGCCTGGAGCTCGAGCCCGACCGCCGGGTTGATCGCGATCACGCCGCGCTTCACCGCGCGGCGCATGATCGCCTGGACCGGGCTCAGGGTGTTCCGCACAGTCGACGCGTCGAGCGTCCGCGCGAGCCGGTCGGCGAAGTCCTGCAACATCACGTGGTCGATCGCCGACAACTTGTAGTGCCCCAACTCGGGCACGACGCGCTGCTCGAGCGCACGCCGGTACCCGCGCAGCGCGCTCGGCTTGTACGGCTGGCGGTTGCGGGCGAGGATCGTCCCCGCGTCGGCGCCGGCCAGCCACTCGGCCGCCGCCTCGGCCAGCGTCGTGCGAGTCGGGGCCTTCACGGTCCCCTTCCTCAGCCCGACGAGCTGCTCAGCGCGCCAGGCCTTGGCGTCGCCGAACGAGTCGAAGTGCCTGCGGATCCGGCGGCGCTCGCGCGCGGACCAGACAGCGGCCTGATAGGCCGGGCGGCAGGTGCAGGCGCCGCCGTGGTGCGACGCGCAGGCGTCGCGATGCTTCACGTAGATGCCGGTCGCGCTTCGGGCGCGCGTAGGCTTCGTCGTGCTCATGGAGGTAGACACTCCTTGGGCCATGCCCCCGGACGTTGGCGCGTCGCGGGGGCGCTTTTTGGTTGTCGCGGCGACGGTACCACGCGGTCAGCGCGCTGTCACTGGTCGACGGAAGGCCTTGTGGCGCAAGGGCTCCCGAGAAGCCACAGGCTTGTGCGACCGGTGGTAACACTAGAAATTGAGAGATGCACAACCTCGACGACCCGACGCCGGAAGACCTCGAAGTAGTCCGCGCCATCCTTCGCGACACGCACCCCGTCGACACCATGACCGACGACGAGCTCGTCGCTGCGATGAGCGAAAGTCTGGCCGAGCGCATCCCGGCGCCGGCGCCGAAGGAGGGCTCAGCGCCGACCAACGGCCGCGTGTGGCTCCACGAGGCTTTGACCGCTGGCGGGTTCAAGCAGCCTGAGGACCGGCATCAGCGCGCCAATCTCGGCGACGGCGGCGACACGATCGATCTCGGCGTGCTCGGGATCTTGGTCATCCGGCACATGGCCAACGCGTTTCCGCCTGCGCCGTGGACCGACGAGCGGCTGGCCAGAGAGACCGGCATGCCCGTCGACGATCTCCGGCGCGGACAACGACTTCTCGACGAAGTCGCCGCTGACGTTGGCCGTGAGCCGAAGCTCGGTCACCGGTGGTGGGAGTAGGTCGCTCGGCTCGATCGACGGCAGCGTGAACCTCTCGGTTATGACTGTCGTCTTCCTTGCCGGCCCGCTCTCGGGTACCACCGCCGCCGTCCATCCCGCCACGACGTGTCTTGCGGCACGCAACGGCCTGTACTTGCGCGACGACGAGCTGCCCATCCCGGACGGGCACACCGCCGACGTCGCGTTCGGCTGGGCTCCGAATCGCTAGGCCGTCGCCTCGGTTTCCTCGTGGCCCAACTGGATCTCGTCCATAACGAGATCGGCGAAGGCGTTGAGGTGTGCACCGACCATCGTGGCGATCTCCTCCGCGTTGGCGCCGTGGGCGTGGATGACGACCGCGCCCGGCGCGACCAGCGGGCCGGCGTTGTGGCCCTTGCGCCGCACCGACGGCAAGCGACCAGCCGGGATCGACGAGCCGGTGAACCGTGGCCGCGCGATGCCCGTGCCATCGCCCATCGCCTTGCCCCACACCGGCCGCGAGGCGGTCCACGGCGCGAGCCCGTTCTGGTCGTAGAGGAGCTTCGCGGCGGCGAGGTTGACCAGCGGGTCGTAGACGTCGGCCGGGCGGCCGAGCATCAGCGCGGCACGCTCGACGAGATCCTGATGCCCGAGCAGCTGCGTCAGGCCGTCGGCCCCCGACGCGTTGTGCGCGCGCGGGTTGCCGCCGGACTCCGCGCCCACGATCGCGTTGAAGATCGCCGGCAGGCCAGCGGCGGCGATCATCGACGGCAGATCGCCGCCGAGCGCCGCGCCACCGCCGCCGCCGCCGAGCGAGCCGTTGAGCTTCTGCGTCAGCCCCGCGGCGTAGGCGCCCGAGGCGGCGTCGGCCAGCGCGCCGGCCACGCCGCCGATCCCGGACTTCGTCCCCTTCAGCGCGACGGTCATCAGCCCAGGCCCGGTCGTGTCCAGGCTCAGCGACGCCGACAACCCGCCGGCGCCGCCCGGGTCGACATCGGCGACGTGGACATGAGCGTTCGAGCCGCTGTGCTGCGCCTCGATCGCCGACGGGTACTTGAACGGCTTGCCGTTCTTGAGGTTGTACTCCGGGAACGGACTGATGAGCTCCTCGAGTCCGGAGCCGTGGTTGGTGTACAGGTCGCGTGCCAGCCCGCGGAGATCGCCACCAGCCATGTCGATCGCGTGACCGGAGTCGTGGAACGAGACGTTGCCGCTCAGCGTCTTCGAGCCCGGGCGCGCCCCCGAGGTCACGTGGTCGCCGTACTTCGCGCCCAGCGCGGCGTAGACGCCGAGGTTCGGGTTGGCACCCATCAGGCCGGCGCCGCCCGTCGTGTTCGCCAGCGTCGGCCGGTCGCTGCCGACACCATCGCCGATCTTCGCCGGGTTGCCGGGCGAGGGGCCGAACGCCTGCGCCGCCGGCGATGCCGCCGACGTGTTGTAGGCCTTCGTCGCCTTCGCGTTCGAGACGGCGTGGCTGATGCTGGCGGTGCCGTTGCCCGCAGCGCCGCGCACGAGGCTTCGAGCCTGCGACGGCGAGTACCCCATGTCGGTCAGCGCGCCGATCGCCTGCAGCTGGATCGCGCTGAACGCGTCGCTTACGCGCTGCCGCGCCTGCTCGGCGGGCTTGGCGAGCGCGTCGCGGATCCGCGGCCAGTCCTTCTGCGTCGCCGACAGGATGTGCCCGTTGGCGAGCACGACGTTGTGACCCATGTCGGCGAAGCGGTCGCTGACGCCCTTGGCGAGCTTGTCGTACTCCTTCTGCAGCGCCGGGTTGCCCTGGGCGGCGGCCCTCGCCGCCTCGAGCCCGGACTGCGCAAGCTGCCGGCCGCCCGGGAAGTTGCGGTCGGCGACCCCACCGGCGCCCAGGAGGCTCGACCGCAGCTGACCGAACGCCTTATCCGGCCCCAGGTGACGCAGGTCAGACCGGAACGCCGTGGCCACGCTCTGGCCCTGCGAAGCGCCCCGATCGCGGCTGCGTGCGTCGCGCTCTGCGCGCAGCGACGGCAGCAGCTCCTTCCGCGCCTCGATCTCGGCGTCGATCGCACGCGTCACCGTGTTGCGGACGTCAGCCGAGCCGCCACCGGCCTGCACGCGACCGCGCAGGCCGCGCAGCGACGCGATCTGGCGGCGGGCGCCGCCGTAGGTGTTCTCGTTGTCCGGCAGGCCGTCGACGTAGCCCTGCAGGGCGCCCAAGTTCTGCCGGTTGGACCGGTCGTTGAGCTTGCCCTGGCTCGGGACTAGGCCGAGCGACATCGACGACGTGATGTCCCGCCACCGGCCTAGAAGACCCGCGCCGCCCGGATCCTGCGCCGCGCCCAACGCCGCCTGGATAGCCACGATCGGAGCGACGAACCGGCCCGCCGACGCCGCGGGGCCTCGCAGCCGTGACAGCGCGGATGACCGCGCGCCCAGCGACGACGCGGGCATCCCGTAGCGCGCTCCGGGCACGCTGCCGTACCGCGCTGCGAAGACTTCGGGCGTGGCGACCGCTCGGTTCCACGACAGCGCGCCCGCGCCGCGCGCCGCGAGGTAGCCGGCGCCGGCGCCCGCGACGAGCTCGCTACCCGCAGCACCTCCGGCCGCACGGGACGCCGCGGCACCCGCGCCGCCCGCTCCTCCGCCGCCCGCGAGCCGGCCCAGCCCGACGCGGATCGCCGTCGGCGCCAGCAAGCCCAGCCCGCCGCCGATCTGGGCCAGCGCCGCGAAGCGCGACAGCACCGGCGTCAACACGTCGGCGACCTCGTGCAGGTCCTTCGCGACCTCGCCCAGCGCGCCGGCGAGGTCCTCGGTCGACTTCACCGAGTCGTCGAAGAACCTCTCGATCCTCACGGGGTTGCGCTGCGCCCAGTCGTCCCAGTGGTCGAGCTGCTCGGTGAGGTCGCCGACCATGCTCGTACCCGGCCGTCGGCCGGGCGCGGCAATGTCGCGCACGAGCTCGAACGCCGACTCCGTCAGGTGGCCCCACGCGCGGAGATCGTCGACGTAGCCGGCCATCTCGTGCCGGACATGACCGATGTCCTTGGAGCTCTCGCGCCACCCGCGGGTCGTCGCCTCTGCCCAGCCCATGCCCTCGGAGAAGAACGGCTGAGCGTCGACCGCCAGCCGCCCCAAGGTCAACGCGATGTTCTCGACCGTGTGCCCGGCCTCGTCGAGGTTGCCCGCGAACGACTTCGACAGCAAGTTGATGATCCCGAGGCTCGCCGGCCCGGTCAGCGTGTCGGTCAGCGCGAGCCCCTGCGTGCGCGCCGCCGACGCCACAAGCCCCGCGTCCGCGCCAAGGCCCGGCAGCGCGCGCTGACGGACGCGGCGCATCGCCCCGGTGCCGAGCCCGAGAAGATCGGTCTGCGCACCGCGCGACGCCCGATTCCAGTCGCGACCGAACCCCGAGCGCTGCGTAAGGAAGCCCGCGGTGCCCGGCGCCGCGCCGGCCATGACGCGGTCAAGGTCCCGCTTCGCGCGGATCGCCTGCTTGGACTTCCGGCCGAAGTCCTGCACCGCAGTCGTGTACTGCTGCTGGGCCTTCGTCGCGGCCTCGAGGTTCTTCTTCACCGGTGCCGCCACCGCGGCGAGTGCGCCGACCCCGGCGGCGAGCGCTCCGCCGCCGGCGAGAGCGCCAGCGCCGGCGCCGAGGCCCGCGCCGGCCAGCGAGGCGCCCAGCGCCGTCGTCGCGCCGCCGAGGGACTGCACCGCCGGCAGCGCCGCGACCGCCGCCAAGCCCAGCGCGCGCGCCGCGCCACCACCGAACACGGACGCCGACGCGTAGGCCGACGCGCCGCCGCTGCCTCCCGACAGGCCGACGCCGGCGCGACTGCCGAAGCCGCCGCGGCCGCCGAACCCGGGGCCCGGGCCGACGTCGAGCCGGTTCATCGCGTTGAGCTCGCGCCGGAACGCGGCCAGATCTGCACGGGCCCTAGCAAGTCCATCAACTTCGACGTGCGGTCGAGCGTCGATCGTGCCAAGCGTCCGCATGCTCTTCACGAGCCGATCGGTCGACGCGCGCATCCGGTCGGTCTCGCGACGGGCGCCGCTCACGCGGCCCTCGTACACCGACAGCGTCTTGCCGGCCACGCCGAGGTCACGGCGCAGGTCCTTGATGGCGCCGTCGACGCCGCGCGTCTCGCGTGCCAGAGCCTCGAGGTCGCGGGCGGCCTTCGGGCCGGCGATGTTGTCCATCGCAGTGCCCGCGTTCCGCGCGTCACGTTCCATCCCGACGAGCTCGCGCCGGATGCGCTTGATGGGCCCCGATGCTCTGTCGAGGAGGACGAAGCTCGACTCGATCGTCGCGGGCATCGCTCAGTCCTCCCGCTCGGAGATCCGGACGCGCACTCCGCTGAACGCGAACACGATCTCGCCGTCGCCGACGACCGCCGCGGCGCTCGTCGGGACCACGACGACGCCTGTAGCGGCGTCGAGCCCGAGCACGAGCTGATCGTCCCCGGACGCCAGCACGCCGAGCGTGCCGGTGAAGCCCAGCACCATCGCCTCGTCGCCTGGACCGCCGACGTTGACGTTCACCCGCCGCGACAGCAGCCCCATCAGCGCCGCCACCGCTTCGGTGTCGTTCAGCGTCGTCATGTGTCACCGCTCCGATCATCTGCGAGCGCGCCACTCGCGGGGCGCCCCGCCACGGCGCCGCGCACGAGCGCTGACGCCTCAGGTTCAGGGCACCGGAGGCCGTTCAGATCCGGCCGCGGCCGGCGCGGCTTCGCCGTGGTCGCGACGACGTCGCCGGACTCGTTGCGCACGAGTGGCAACACGGCCTGCGGCTCGTCGGCCAGCAGGAGGAACCCGGCCCCGTTGTCCGGACGCTCCAACGACTTCAGCCACGTTGGGCGGCGACGCCACATGCGGCCCCTACGGGCACGCCGGCGCAGATCCTCGGCCGCCTCCTCGAACGACAGGTCCGGCCGGACGCGCTCGGCGTAGCGGCGCTTGGCCGTCGCCGAGAGGACGACCGCTCGACGATCGGGCATCGCTCGACCGGTCACGCCGCGCGGCGCTCCGCCGGGAGCGCCCGGCTGATCGAGGCCGGCGGCAGCACGACGTGAAGCCGGACAGGAGTGTCAGCACGCGGGATCGCCCGGGTCGAGCGGTCGTCGAGATCGGCGAACGCGTCGAGCATCCGGCTCACCGCTGTTGGCTCGCCGTGCCAGCACGCCTCCCACTCCGCGCGCGTCGCGCTCAACGCTTCGATCCAGCCGCGCCGTTCCTCGGTCGCGTGGGGGAGACGCACCGGATGGCGATCGGTCGTGGTGGCCGTCTCGACGACGGCCGCCCACGCCTCCGCGAAGCTCATACCTTCACCGCGGCACCGGCGCAGGCCCGCGAAGACCTGCTCCGGCACCGGTGGGCGTCTGCGATGCGCCGGCATCGGTCAAGCTCTCCGCGCGGCCTCGAGGATCTGCAGCGCTGGCTCGAGCAGCACCACGCCAGCGCGCGCGTCAAGCCGCGCTCGCTCCTCCGTGATCAGGCGGTTGATGTCGCGTCGCCGCCGGTTCGGGTTCGGCTGCGAGAAGGCCTCCAACAACGGCTCGCGTAGACGCAGGCGCGCCGCCGAGTTCTGTGCCCGGACGTCGGTCGCGGCCAGCCAGTCGCACGCCTCGTTGATGCGGTCCTCGTCTTCGTCGGGGCAGGCGATCCGCAGGCCCTCGACCATCTGGTTGGCGACGTCGGCCTCGTGTCGTGCGTGGAGAGCAGCGAGGCTGCGGAGGGTGGCCTCCGTGGCTCCCTCAGGCGTGACGGACGTTCCGGTCACCGGCTCGACGGCCGCCGCACCGCGCCGACGTTCGCACCCGACCAACGGCTCCAGCCGTTCGCCCACAACACGACGTTCGCGACCGACTCTGCTACACGGATCCCGTCACGCGACGGAAGAGCCCGAGGATCAGCTGGCTCGACCTCGACGCGCTCGACGAGTCGGAAGTGCACGAGCTCATCGACCAGCCGCTGCAGGTCGTCCATCCGGGTCCGCGTGCCCGCGAACCGGATGTCCTCGGTCAGGCGCAGCATGCCGCCCTGCCGCTGAGCCAGACCGAACAGCTCGACGGCCTCGTCGGAGACGCCCTCTCGGCCGGCGACGACGCCCGACATGTCGGTGATCCGGAGGCTCTGCCTGCGTGGCTTCGGCAGCCCGCGGCCCGCGATCAGCGAGGCGTGCTCCTCCGGCGACAGCTTCCGCCCGTGCGCCTCGTCGAGCGGACCCCACTCCTCGCGCTCCGGGTAGAGCCGATCCACGAGCGGCTTCAGCACGCTCACGCAGCACCACCCCCCATGCCGAAGTGCGCCGGGTTCAGGCCGCGGCGCTTGCACATCGCCACGAACGGGCTCTCCGTCGGCGGCGCCTCGACCGGCCGCATCATCGACTCGAGCAGCCGCGCCGAAGTGGTGCGCTCCGGCTCCCGCGCAGCCGGCGCCGTGCGTGGCTCGGCCAGCCCGAGCTCGACGCGTAGATGGTCGACCACCTCGGGACGCCTCAACGCTTCCGCCAAGGTCATCTTCGACATATCGCTCTTCTCTCCGTTGTTGTCCGTGTAGCACTCGACCAGCGCGAGGTGCGCCGATCCGCTGCCGCCCGTCCCGGTCACGACCGCCAGCCAGCCCGACTCCGGATCCGGCGCGATGGACTCCACCAACCTGCGCCCACCCTTCAGGACCCGCCGCGAACCAGCCGACAGATGCGGCTCCAGCCGGATCGCGGTCTTCAGCCGACCCAGCAGCGACGCGAGGCCGTCGACCACCGCGACGCGGCCGAGCACCGCCTCACGCTCCCCGTCCCACCAGGACTCGAGCACGGCGCCGCGCAAGTCGCTCGGCGGCCGCGGGATGCCCCGTCGAGCAGCCGCCCGCGCCTCGGTCTCCGGCTCGAACAGCGGCCACCCGGCGAACGCGCCGGCGTCGCGCTGCAGCACAGTGGCCGGCAGCGTCGGGGTCGGCCGCGCGAGGACAAGCGTCACGCCCGCGCCGAGCGTCATGCGATCGCCTCACCAACGACGACACGCAGGTGTCCGCCGGTCGACGTCTGGATCCCAACGACCAGCCCATCAGCCGTTGGTACGGCACCGCACCCGATCAGCTCTGACTCACCGAACGAGATCGCCGGCGCTCCGAGCAGCGCGCGCCGCGGCTGGCGCAGGGTGACGGTCCACTTCGTCTCGCCGGTGTGAGTGCGCGCATGGCTGTCCTCCGAGACCCACAACGTGCCTCGCGCCGCCTGGCGTCCTGCGGTGCCGTCCAAGCGCTGCACGCGGGCCGTACGCCCGTTCAGCGAGCGCAGCAGCGTCACGCCGCCGGTCACCGCGGGCGTGGGGGACACGCCGCTCACGCTCGATCTTCCGCTGTGGCTTGGCCTGCGCCGACGACGCGCCCCGGGGCAGAGTCACGCGTGGCGCGACGCGGGCGCGCGAACGACGCGAGGTGCTCAGCGTACGCACCGTCTTGCTCATCCTTGCGTGGCAGGGGGGCCTCCACGATCGTGAACGGTTCGGCGGTCAAGGCGAGCAACTCCTGACCGTCGACTACGACGCGGGCGGCGAGCTGCGACGCCAACAAGAACCGCAGCGCGCCGAGCGGCTGGTCGATCCCGAGCCGCATCTCGAGCTGCTCGAGGTTCTCAGCACTTCCTATGTGCGGAGACCAGGGGATGGCGCCGCCGGCGGCCTTCAGGGCCGCGATCACCTCGACGTAGTCGCTCCGCCAGCCCTCGGGCACGAGTGCTTCGCGCACGCCAGCCGTTCGGCGATCGCGGCGGTCGTCGAGCATGGCGCGGTCGTCGCGTCCCTCCTCGTCGCTCATCGGCGCTCACCTCTTCCTGTGCACACGTAGCTCACGTCTTCACCAGCCACGTCACGACCGTGGACGGCTGCAAGTTGTTGTGGTCGGCGTCCGCGTCGCGCGCGACAAACGGATGACGATGGCGAGCCGAGGCGCCGCCAGTCGAGCTGAACTGCTCGATCTCGCGTCCTGCGCCTGCAGGAAGCTGCCAGTTCTGGAACGTGCCGCTGTCTCGGAGCGCGGTGCCGCCGAGCCCGTGGACATGGTCAGGCGCGTCATCGCCCGTGGTGCCGTTGCCGTTCACACCGGACTCCGCGGACGTAATTCTGTGCGTCTCCTCGCCGAGGACGACGCCGACGGCGTGAGCCGTCGCACCGTGTGCGCCCGCCGCGGTCCCGGCACCCATCGGCACGCGGCCGCGCAGGTCGGGCAGGTTGAACGTCGTCGCGCCGTCACCGGCGCCGAAGGCAGTGCCGATCGCCGCGAACAGCGACGAGTACGTCGACCGGCTCACCGCCGCACCGTTGGCGATCAGCCACCCAAGCGGTGCCGTCGCGCGCGCCGTGACCTTCATGTCGCCTGACGAGCCAGGCACGGTGAGCTGGCCCCCGACGATCGGAGCGACGTCGGTGAACGCCGACCCGTTCCACTGCGCCTGAGCGACCCGGCGCTTGATCGCGACACCCGACGGCACGGTCGCCGCGTCCACGACCGCCAGCACGAACGAGTAGTCCGTGCTGTCGACCTCACCCGGGAAGCCCGCCGTGAACACGTTGTCGGTCGCCGTCACGTACACGTCGACATCGCGTGCCGCGCCGCTCCCGGCGCGCTCGACGTTGGCGGTCACGTATCGCCAGCGGCCCTCGATCGGGATCGCGACCTGATCGTTACCGGCGCCCGCTGGCACCTGGAGCGTGCCCGGGGCGCCGGGCTTGATCCGGACCTGGAAGGCGCCGAGACCGGACACGAACTCCTGGATCGCGTTCGGCCAGCTCGAAGGGAACTGGTCGAGGGGGTCGAAACTGCGGTGCTTCATCGGTGCTCACTTCTCCCTTGGACAGCGCCCGCGCGCCGCCGTAGCGTTGACGTACGCCCGAGCCCGACGACCTCGCCGAGGAGCCCGCCAGCCCGGAGCAGCAGGCGCAGTGGCGCCGCGAGCGCTTCGCTGACGCGTGCTTCGAGCGAGTCCCGGGCGACGAGCTCGAGGGCAGCCTCAGCGAACCCGGCAGCATCGATCTGCGCGCCCGGGCGGCGGAGACCTACTCGGCCGAGCAGCTCCGCGAGCGCGCGGCCGCCGGCGACCGGTTCGCGGTCGCCGAGCTTCGCCGCCGCGGCGCCGCCTGACCGCATCACGCCCCACCCTGCACGGCGACGGCCGCCACGCGACCGCCGAGTCGGCGGACCTTCTCGGTCAGGTCCGAGGACGCACCGTGCTCGGCGAGCACGCCGGCGATGTCGTCCATCGTCGAGGCCGCCGAGGCCGGCCCTTGCTCACGGAAGATCCGCAGCAGCAAGTCGGCCAGGTCGTCGGCGAGATCGCCCTCACGCGACCGCATCACGCCGCCTCCATGCGACGCACGAGCGCGATGGGTGCGCTGACGGCGGCGGCCCGGCTCGCGAGGCCCTCGAGTTCCTTGAGCATCTCGTCGCTGGCCTTGTGCCTGATCAGCACGTCGGCGAAGTGCTGGAACAGCATCGACATCTCATCGCCCGCCCGCAGGGTCCGCAGGTGGTTCGGCAGCAAGCCGAGGTCACGCATCAGCTCGAGGCGACGCACGGCGCTCTCGAGCTTGAGGCGCGTGGCGCCGATGTGTGCCGCGTTGTTGTCCGGGTTCTCCTCGATCTTCGCGAGGTCGGCGACGGCCTGAGCGTGAAGCTCGAGGACGGCCCGCACCTCTTCGACCGGGTCCACCCACTCGGCGCCGAGACCATCGCGCCGGCACCCGGCGAGGATGCGCTGGACCTGGCGGACCGTCAGGCCGTGCTGCGCTGCGACCTCGGCCCGCGGCCGACCTCGGGCGCACGCCGCGAAGATCTCGGTGTCACGCGCCGCGCGCTCGCGGCTGGTGAGGGGTCTCGGGCGATCTCGGACATTCGGTGTCACTCATCCAAGGTCTCAGACGGAAATTCTGAAGGTACATCGACGCGTAAGCCTTTGTGCCACAGGCGTTTCCGAGGGTATAACATCAACAACGGGCCGTCTCAGAGTTAGGAGACGGCACCTGTCGCGGACGTGACCATCGGTAACACAGGCACGACATCGTGATGTGCCGCGTACACAAAGCGCCACAGCTTCACGCGTCCGTCACGGGCAGCGGTCAGCGGACACCGAGGCGGTCAAGACTGAACGATCGCTCTAGACGTCGGAGCGTTGCGCGTTCAAGATGCGCGCCATGTCACGCACCGCCAAGGACTCGGCGCCCGCGCTTGTCGCCGTCAACCCCGTCGGGATCGGTCTCGCGCTCCTCGGCGCCGCGATGGCCATCGTCGCGATCTTCCTGCCTCTCGCCGACACTTCTGCATTCCCGGCGGGCGTGAAGGGCAACACGCTCGCGCAGGGCAACAGCGGCGCCGCGTTCGTGTACGTCGCGCTCGCGATCGGCGTGCTCGCCGCGACGTACCGCTACCACTCGTCGCACCGCGCGAGGTGGGGCGTCTTCGTCCTCGGCGGCCTGATCCTCGCTGCGGCGATCGTGCATGGCCAGAACGACAGCCTCTTCACGCTCGTCAGCGTCGACCCGACCACCGGAGCGACCGACTACTCGACCGCATCGATCAGAGCAGATGCCGCGATCGCGCTCTACGTCGCCGGCGCCGGCGGGATCCTCACACTCATCGGCGGGTGGATCATGCGCCGCGGGAGCACGGCGATCGACATCGCCGATCAGGACGTCGCCGACGATGAGGCGACGAAGCGGTGCCCGGACTGCGTCGAGACCGTGCAGGGCGCCGCGCGCGTGTGCCGCTACTGCGGCCACCGCTTCGACGGGACGCCCGTCGTCACCGCATAATCGTTAGGACGGACTAGCGCTCGGGCTGAGGTCACGCGACGAGTGCCCGATCGGTGGCCGTATCCACGGGAATCGAACGTCATCCGGGCACATCGAGCGGCGTCGTGAACGGGTCGAATCTCCCGTGTTCACCGGAAGATCCGACCCATTCCCGCGCGCGGCGGCTCGCTTTGGGAGCAGGGGGTCGCCGGTTCGAATCCGGCCGTCCCGATCGAGGCCCTTCCGCGCTCAGCGCAGCTCGCGGGCCGCGTTCTCGGCCGCGACCGGTGGGACGAGGCCGGCGATGAGGTAGGACACGCCGTCGCGCTCGAAGGTGACCACGGTGCCGAGCGCCGTGGGCAGCTCCTTGCCCGTGGCGCCGTCGATGTTGACCTCGGGCAGCGGCAGTCCGTCCAGCGGCGCGTTCTGGGGCTTGGGCTGCTCGAACACGACGATCGCGCCGAGGCCCTTGCCGTAGGTGAGGACGGCGCCGCTGTGCGCGCCGTCGTCGGCCAGGCGCACCGAGGCGCGCGGCAGGCCGGCCAGCTCGGCCGGCGCGGCGAGGGGGAAGCGCAGGTGGGACTGGACGTCGGCGGTGTCGGCCGCGGCGCCGAGCCGGCCGTGGCCGGAGGTCTGCGCGCCGTCGTCGGCGGCCGCCTGGTCGAGGTCGACCGCCTTGGCGTCCGGGTGCGGGGTGGCGGCGAGCTGCGCGTCGTCGACCGGCCCGTAGGCGACCTCGGTCACGGCGAGCTCGAGCACCGGGTCGTCCTTGCCCTGGGCGTAGACCGCCGCCCGCAGCGGCATGCCCTGCTCGGCGTCCCACGTCAGCTCGCCGGCCCCGAGCAGGCCGCCGTCGTCCTTCGGCGAGACGCGCACCGTGTAGCTCGGCCGGCCCGCGGTCGTGCCCGGCTTGGCCTCCGAGACGTTGACCTGCTCCAGGAGCGGGCCGAGCTTCGCCAGCATCCCAGCCGTGGGCGCGGCCCCCGCGACCCCTGCGCCCGCACCCGCGCCGCCGGTGATGCCGGCCGGCGTCGGGAACGCGTACCGCGTGTTGGACGTGCTGTCGTAGATCGTCATCCGGTGCCCGTCGGAGGTGATCTGCGCGTCGCCGTCGGCGCTGGTGAGGTCGACCTTGAAGCGGCCGTCGTGGGCGAGCCACAGCTTCCCGTCGGCGCCGGCGGCCAGCGGCGACTTCCCGCCCGCGGGCAGCGACCCCGGCGGGATCAGGTTGTTGGTGAAGTGGATCCGGGCGCTGACGCCTTTGATCTTCGGCGCGTGCGCGGCGGCGTCCACGACGGCGAGCGCCAGCGGGCGCTCCGGGGGCTTGGGGCCGCCGTCGTCGCGCGTCGCCTGCGCGATGCCGGCGGTCACGGCCAGCACGCCGACCGCGCCGATCACGGCGTAGGTCTTGCGTGCGCGGAGGAGGGGGGAGAGCGGGGTCATGGACGGTGTTCTACGGACGATCCTTGAGGGTTCCGTGAGACGTCGGCAGCTCGATCGTGAACCGCGGCCCGTCGACCCGCACGCGGCCTCCGTGGCGCTCGGCGATCACGCGCACGATCGCCAGCCCCAGACCGGAGCCGTCGCCGCCGGCCCCCGGCCCGCGCCAGAAGCGGTCGAAGGCGTGGTCGGCGTCGCCGGGACCGAGGCCGGGGCCCTCGTCGGCGACCGACAGGCGCGCGTGGCCGTTGGCGGCACCGACCTCCACGGTGATCGCCCCGCCGGCCGGTCCGTGCTTGCGGGCGTTGTGCACCAGGTTGATCGCGGCGCGCTCCAGGGCGTGGCCCTCGGCCGCGACGAGGACCGGCCCGTCGCCGGCGGCCACCACGGTGGCGCGGCCCTCGGGGTCGGCGGCGACCGCAACGCGGGCGACGGCCAGCAGGTCGACGGGCTCGCCGATCGCGGGCGCCGCCGCGTCCTCGCGGGCGAGCGCCAGCAGGTCGTCGAGGAGCGCGCCGAGCCGCGCGACGTCGCGCTCGATGTCGGCCATGGCCTCGGGCTCGGGGCCGTGGCGTGCGACGTAGGCGGCGTTGCCGCGCAGCGCGGTCATCGGCGTGCGCAGCTCGTGCGAGGCGTCGCCGACGAAGCGCCGCTCCGCCTCGCGCGCGCGTTCCAGCGACGCGAGCATCGCGTTGAGCGTGCGTGCGAGGTCGCCGACCTCGTCGGCGGTGTCGGGCGTCGTCAGGCGCCGCGCCACGTCGCCGGTCCGCTCCACGTCGCGCGCGTCGGCCGACAGGCGGCGCAGCGGTCGCAGCGCGCGGCCGGTCAGCAGCGTCCCGAGCGCCGCGGCGAGCAGCGCCGCGGCGGCGCCGCCGAGCAGCACGATCCGCCGCGTGCCGCGCAGCGTGTCCGCGTTCTCGGCCGTGGTCCCCGCGACGATCACCACGCCGCCCGCGGCCGCGCCGCCGCCCGTCGCGCCGAGCGGCGCCGCGTACAGGCGGACCGGCTCGCTGCCCAGGACCGCGTCGCCGTAGCTCGCCGTCCGCCCGACGAGCGCCCGCCGGACCGCGGGCGCCTGCGGCAGGACCCGTGAGCCCAGCGCGCCCGAGCGTGACACCAGGCGCCCGCGCCGGTCGACGACCTGCACGTACAACGTGCTGCCGGAGAGCCGCCCTTCCAGCGCGCCGGGCATCGTCAGCAGCTTCGGCGTCGACGCTGACAGCCGCGCGACGTCGACCGCGCGCGCCCGCAGCCCGCGGTCCATCGCGCGATCGAGCTGCCGGTCCAGCCGCGCGACGACCAGGACGCCCAGCAGCGCGACGGCCAGGACGATCGCGGCGGCGGCGGCCGCCGCGACACGCGCGCGCAGGGCGATCGGCCTCACGGCACGTCGAGCCGGAAGCCGAGGCCGCGCACCGTGTGGATCAGCGGCGGGTCCCCGAGCTTGCGGCGCAGGTAGGCGACGTAGCGGTCGACGACGTTGGGCGTCGCCTCGTCCTCTCCGCCCCACACGTGCTCGAGCGCCGTCTGCCGCGTGACGACCGTGCGGCTGTTGCGCATGAGCAGCGCCAGGAGCTCGGCCTCGCGGCGGGTGAGCGCGACCTCGCCGGTGCCGCGATGCGCGACGGCCGTCTCGGGATCCAGCCGCAGGTCGGCGAAGGCCAGGGCCTCGCCCGGCGGCCGGTTGCGCCGCAGCAGCGCGCGCAGGCGCGCCGTCAGCTCCTCGGCCTCGAAGGGCTTGACGAGGTAGTCGTCGGCACCGGCGTCCAGCCCCGCGACGCGATCCTCCAGCGCGTCGCGCGCGGTCAGCAAGAGGATCGGGACGGTCAGCGCCTTGGCGCGCAGGCGCCGGGTGACGGCGAGCCCGTCCAGGCCGGGCATCGCGACGTCGAGCACGACGACGTCGGGCAGCGAGCGCTCGACGGCGGCGAGCGCCGCGCCGCCGTCGGCGACGGCGACGACCGCGTACCCGTCGGCCACGAGCGTCCGCTCGAGCATGCGGCGGATCGACGCGTCGTCGTCGACCAGGAGGACGGAAGGACCGTGCATCTGGCCTCCATTGTTCACGACGGCGCGAAGGCCGGCGGGCGCCCGGCGGCGAGCGCCTCGGCCAGCCCGCCCAGCTCGCGGGCCGTGGACTCGGCCAGCAGCCGGCCGGCGCGGCGGTGCTCGCCCCGCTCGACGGCGTCGATGATCCCGTGGTGCTCGGCGCAGCGGGCCAGGACGCGCGCGGCCGGCGCCAACCCCGCGCGCCGGTACGGCAGCAGCGCGACGCGCACCTCGGCCAGCAGCGTCAGCAGCCGGCGGTCGGGGCAGCGCTCGGTCAGCAGGGAGCGCACGCGGTGGTCGGCGATGACGGCCTCGTCCGGGTCCCCGGCCGCCTGGCCCAGCCGGCGGTTCGCGGTCCGCAGGCGGTCGATCGCGGCGGCGTCGAGGTCCGCGCCGTCCTGCAGCGCGAGACGCTCGAGGATCTGCGCGGTCGGCCGCAGCTCGCAGAGCTCGTCGACGTCCAGGTGCGCTGTCGGTGCATGGCTCACGACGGCGAACCTAGGCGCGAATCGTGAGAGAACCGTGACGTCGTCAGCGCGGAGACAACGGGGCGCGGCCACCAGCCCGGCGACCGCGTCCGGCTGTCGAACGCGGCGAGGTTCGCCGACCAGAGGCAGCCGCCGGGAAGCAAGCGCCGGTCGCTCCTGCCCGACAGCGCGGCAGCTACGTCCCCGAGGTCGGTGGCGTGCGCCTCGAGGCGACGGTCGCGATCACCGAGACGGGCTGCGAGGTGCTCGGCGCGCCGCGCGTCACGCCACCGCCGTGATCGGGGGCGCGGGCGCGGCGGCGACGAGCTGGCGACGCAGGAACGCCAGTTGCAGCTCGACGGCCTGCTCGTAGCCCTCCATGAACGGCGCGTAGTGGTCGCCGGGCAGGCGCCGGACCTCGCCCCGAGGCGCGCGCTCGCCCGCGCGGACCGCCGGGCCGGGCAGCGCGCTCTGGTCGTCCTCGTAGGCGAGGACCAGCAGTGGGCAGCGGACGCGCGCCGCGGCGCGGCCCGGCCGGTAGAAGGCCATGCGCAGTGCCGAGCCGGCCGCGACGGTCTGCTCCCACGCCGGGTACTGGTTGTCCGGGTTGAGCGCCGCCGCGCCCTTGGCGCCGTCGGGCGTGGTGAGCGACGCGACCGTCCCGCGCGGGCCGGCGAGCGGGATCAGGACGGGCGCGCGGCCGAGGCGGCGGCCGACGACGTCGCGCACGGCGAGGTAGTGGAGGCGCAGGGCCGCGCCGGGCGTCATGTGGCGCAGGGCGTTGGGCGCGGCGGCCTGGCCGTCGGCCAGCGGCGCCTGGGCGATGGCAGCCGCCAGGTCGGGATCCGCGGCCGCGGCGCGGAACACGTGGCCGCCCGCGAGCGAGAAGCCCCAGAGCGCGACGCGCGCGGGATCCACCTCGGGCAGCGTCCGGGCGTGGGCGATCGCCGCCTGGAGGTCGGCGAGCTGCTCGCCGATGCGGACGACCTGGCGCGGCGTGCCGCCGCTCTCGCCGAGACGGCGGAAGTCGATGGCCAGCACGCTGAAGCCGGCCTCGTGGAAGCGCTGGGCGAACCGGTCGGTGCCCGGCTCCTTGGTCACGCCGGTGCCGCCCGCCATGACGACGCAGGCGCCGTTGGTGCCGGCGTAGTGCCAGGCGGCGCAGGTCGTGTCGCCGCTGGGGAAGCGGAGCTTCTGTCGCTGGGTGGGGTCCATCGGCGTATGGTTGCGCAGGAAAACCAGTTGTCCCCACGATCCACGCGAGGTCACGAACCAGTTGCCCAAGGGGAACCACACGCCGACCCAGCCGCCGCGCGACGCGGTCGAGCTCGCCATGGACGTCCTGAGCGACCGCTGGACGTTCCTGATCCTGCGCGAGGCGTTCTTCGGCGTCCGCCGCTACGGACAGATGCAGCGCAACCTCGGCATCGCCCGCAACGTCCTGGCCGACCGCCTGCGCCAGCTCGTGGCCGACGGGATGTTCGAGCGCGTCCGCTACCGCACCGATCCCGACTGGTACGAGTACCGGCTGACCGATCGCGCGCTGGACCTCTATCCGGTGATCATCGGCCTGATGCGGTGGGCCGACCAGCACCTGCGGGCCGACCAGGAGGACGTGCTCGCCCTCGAGCTCGTCCACCGGTCCTGCGGCGCGCCGGCCGATCCCTACCTCGCGTGCTCGCACTGCCATGAGCCGCTGACGGGTCGCGACATCGACGCGCGCGTGCGCGCGGGAGCGGGCTAGGGCATCGGTCACGTCGACCAGGGTCGCGACGAGGTCGTCGTCGGCGTTGTCATAGGGGATGTGCGGCTGGCCGCGGGCGCGCGGGAGCTGCAGGCCCGGCCGGGGACGGTGCGGGCGGCGGACCTGACCGAGGCGCTCTAGCGGCCGCGACCGCGGCGGCTGAGCAGGCCGCGAACGGAGTCGACGAGGCCGCCCGGGCGGCGGGCGGCTGCGGGGGAGGGCGGTGTCGGCTCCGGGATGGGGCCGGGCTCGATCGCGAGGTCCTCGTCGTGCTCGCGCAGGGCCTCGCCGACGCGCTCGATCTGCTCGGCGTCCTCGACGTCGGTGGGCTCGGCGTCGGGCTCGGGCGCGACGGCGTCGACCAGGTCGTAGTGCTGGGACGTCAGCCAGGCGGCGCCGTCGGCGATCACGGCGTGGAGGGCGCGCTCCGGGCGGTAGGCGAACCACGCGGGCTGGACCGTGGTGGGGCAGAGGTGCGCGACGAGCGCGGCGCCCGCGACGGGGAGGTGGACGAGGTCGGCCGACCAGGCGACGACGTCGCCCGGATGCAAGGTGATGGTGTCGGTCGGCGCGTCGTCGCCGAGAGCGGCGGCGAGCTGGTCGCGGTGGCGCTGGAGGGCGGCGTCGCCGTCGCGCTCGGGGTTGAACGCGCGGTGGCGGCCGGAGAACGCGGTGGTCGCGATCGCCTGCGAGCCGGGGTGGAAGGTGAAGGTCGCGTCGTCCGGGCCGAGCGCGACGGCGATCGTGACGAGCGTCTCCGGGCGATCGGCGAGGGCGGTGAACGTGGCGTCGCGGTAGGGGCCGTCGTCGGGCGCGCCGGCCGCGGTCTCGGCGGCGTCGAAGAGCAGCGGCGGGTCGCCGTCGAAGCGCGCGGTCAGGAGCGCGACGAGCGGCGGCGAGAGCAGCAGCGCGCGGGCGGCGTCGACGATGGCGTAGGGGTCGGCCGCGGCGGCGGGCTCGTCGGGGGCCAGCTGCGTGGCGAGCTCGACGTGCTCGGCGTGCGGCCGGCGGGCCAGCAGGCCGTCCAGCGCGGCCGCGCGCTGCGCCGGGTAGTCCGCCAGCGCGTCGGCGGGCGCCGCCTGCTCGAGCACCACGTGGCCGTCGGGCTGGAGGGGGTCCATCTCCCGACAATCTAGTGAGCGGGCGGTCGCGCGTCGCGAACCGATACACCTTGGGCCGTGGACGGACGCTTTCGCGAGCTCTTGCGCTTCGGGCTGGTCGGTGGCTTCAACGCCGCCACGTACTTCGGCGGCTACACCGCGCTGGTGCTCCTCGGCGTGCCGTACCTGGTGGCGGCGGTCGTGGCGTTCCTGGTGAGCGCGTCGATCGGCTACTGGCTGCACGAGCACTGGACGTTCAAGGGCGCGTCGCCGACCGTGCGCGGCTGGCTGTCGTGGCTGGCGGCGCAGGGCGGGGCGACGGGGTTGAACCTGGCGCTGCTCGCGGTCCTGGTCGACGGGTTCGGCGTCGGCTCGATCCTCGCGCAGGCCGTGCTGCTGCCGGTGACGCCGGTCGTCACGTACGTGATCGGCCGGCGCTGGGTGTTCAGCCGGGCGTGACCGTCGGCTGCAGGACCGCCGCGTCGAGCGCCTCGGTGCGCAGGTGCGTGATGTGCTGGTACTCGGGGTCGGCGACCATGGCGGAGAAGGCCTGGCGCGAGGGGTAGCGGACGAGCAGCACGGCGTCCCACGGCGTGTCGGTGGGCGGCGCGACGAGCGGCGTGGCGGTCTCGCCGAAGTGGACGACGGTGCCGCCGACCTTCTCGAGGAACGGGAGGATCGCCGTGGCGTACTTGTTGTAGGAGTCGCGCCCGCCGTCCGGCGTGAACTTGAGGAGGTTCAGCATCGTGACGGGGCCGCCGTCGTCCTCGGCGAGGAACCGCTTGAGGTCGTGGCCGGTGGGGTCGACGGGAGGCATGGCGCGGAGCCTACGCGGGCGGCGTGGGCCGCGCGGGTGGGATCGCCAGGACCGTGATCGTGCCGGGCGGGACCTCGGTCAGGCCGGCGTCCTCGACCTTGGCGGAGAGGCGCGTCGCGTCGGTGTCGGCGCACAGCGCGTCGAAGAGGGCCTTGGCCTTCGGCTTGACCGCGCGGGCGGGGCAGCCGGCCTGGATCCAGGGCTCCACGTCGCCCGTGTAGGAGGACATGGTCGCGGCGTGCGCGACCTGGGCCATGGTCTTGCCGGTCGACATCGTGATCGACGGGTTGACGACGTAGGTGAGGAGCGTGTCGTCGGCGTCGATCTCGTCCACCTCGGGGAGGTCGGCGAGCGTCGAGGCGAAGGCCTGGAGCTTCCTGGCGATCAGCTCGCTGCGCTCGGAGCGCCGCATCGGCGGGAGCGCCAGCACGGCGGCGCCGTCGAGATCGCCGGCCTGCGCGTGCGGTTCGTCGCCGAGGACGTCATCCCACTGCCCACCCCTCGCGCGCAGCGCGACCTTCCCCGGCCGCTCCTTCCACGCCGCCACCGCCTCGGCGTAATCCGGGTGGTCCGCGAACCGCCGGACGGCCGCCACCGCCGCCGCTCCGGCGAGCACACACCCGGTCTCCAGCTCCTCGAACGCACCCCGCCGCACGACGAGGTACATCCGATACGGATCCTCCATCCTTCGCCACGCTACCTGCGAGGATCTCCTCACGCTCTCTCGAGCACCCGCCCCCGTAGCTCAGCTGGATAGAGCAGCGGACTTCTAATCCGCAGGTCGTTGGTTCGAATCCAACCGGGGGTGCTTTCGGATTTGGCTTTCCACAGCCAAATCCGGAGTTGAAGTGAACGTCATCGTTCGTTCTTGTGTTTCATTCCTGTGTTCCAGTGGGCCGGCCGTGTGTCCCGCTCGGGCGTCGCAGGGCGTCGAGGAAGCTGCGCCATCGCGGCGTTCGTGCCGCCCTGGGAGCTGAAGCTCATGGCGCAGCTCAGCACGACGATCACTGGCCGCGTCTCGGTCGAGTCTCGCCACCTCGGCCGCGTCTGGGTGGCCGAGTACCGGCTGGCCGGCGGGGGCCGGACCCGCAAGGTCCTCGGCTCGGCGTGGGCCAAGGACAGCGGCCGCAAGACTGCCCGGGGCGCGGTCATCTGGCGCACGCCGGCGGGTCCCAAGCCTGACGGTCATCTCACGCCGCGCGAGGCCCAAGCCGAGTTGGAGGTGCTGCTGGCCGAGCAGCGTGCCGTGGTGGCAGGACTGCCTGACGTGCCGGTCAAGGTGACTGCCGGCTCGAAGACGTTTGCCGACGCCGTTGAGGCATGGCTGGCCTACGTCGCCGATGAGAAACAGCTCGCGCCGTCGACGCTGCGCAGCTACCGCGGCATCGCGCGCACCCACCTGCTGCCCGAGTTCAAGGCTGGCACGCGGCTGCGGCGCGTCACCGCGGAGCGCATCGTGGCGTGGACCCCGTCGGCGTTGTCGGTTAGGCCGCTGGGATTGACTGGTCGATGGGATCCTGCCAGGTGGCGGCGACGGCCGCCGGGGTCTTGTAGCCGAGGCCTGAGTGGGGTCGGTCGTGGTAGTCGTTGATGTAGGTGTTGATCTTGGTGCGGGCCTCGTCGAGGGTCTCGAACTCTTCGCGCCAGACGCAGCGCTGCTTGAGCTTGGAAAACCAGGACTTCGATGAAGGCCTGGGATTCGCCGGCGCGACGATGGGCGATCCCAAGCTCTGAGAGCCGCGCCCGGAACGGCCTGGAGGTGTAGGCGGTGTCGTTGTCGGTCCCCAACGTCAGCGTGCCTGGACTGATCCCGCGCTCGGCGACCGCGGCATCGACGACGGCCAACGCCTCGCTGGCGCGGCAGCGAACGTCGATCGCCCAGCCGCAGATCGCGGCGATCGCGGCGACCATCCGACTGCCGTCGGTCGGGTTCTCGCGGGCGACCTGCAGAACCGCAAGGTCAACATCATCAAGTGGCCGGCGCTGCCCGGCCGGCGTCCGGGCAGGGCGTCGGTAGATCGCCTGGCGACTGATCCCAGCGACCCGCGCGACGACCGCCGCAGGACGTCCTTGCGCGACCAGATCGCGAGACCGGGCGACGCGCTGTCTCACTCCCAGCCCCGCAAGAGTTCCCCCGCGATCTCGACCTCCATCGTCTTGCGCCCCAACGCCCGCTCAAAGCGGCTGATCTGACGCCTGAGCTCGTCGGCCTCGGTCCGTTCGGCCTTGCCCTGCAACCGCTCAGCGCCGGCCGCGAGGAACTGCTCGCGCCACTTCCTGAGCAGGCTGTCGGCGATGTCGTGCTCGCGGCAGAGCTCGGCCATCGTCTTGGGGCCGCGCAACGACGCCAGCACGATCTCGGTCTTCTGCTGGGCGCTGAACTTCCGGTACTTCCTCGTCTCGCTCAACTCGATGCTCCGTTGATGTTGAGCGGCCGATCCTGGACTCTGCACCGGACGCGAGTCAGAACACTCACGCGCTCAAAACAGAGAACAGGAACTGTCTACGCAAACAGTCCACGCCAGGGATGCTCACCCCCACCGAATACGAGAACATCTACATCACCAACAACAAAGCCGCCTGACCTCAGAATCCCGACTCCAAGAAATCAGGGTAGATCCAGATGCCCGCCAACGGGGAACTCCAGGAGGCCGATCACGTCCTCCTATGGCCGGCCGGCGCGATGAGCAAGTTCCTCATCAAGCAGACCGCGCTCGCAACGAAGACAGCCTGCCTGCTGTACGTCGCGACAACCGTGCGCGGGCTAGCGTCGCCGTCATCTCTAGCACGCCGATCCCCGGCTTCACCGTCTGGACGCCCTAGGAGCGACTTCTGCGTTCGCGTGAACGCGACAGCCCAGCGTCGCGGACACTCCGGCTGCGACAACCGATAGGACCCACGAAAAAGTGCGGGCTCGTCTAGAAACGTGGTGGGGATCAGCGGATCTTCAGTCCGGGGCTAAGAGCGCCGGCACCGATTCATGATCGCGCGTTGTGCCTTGGCGCCGAAGGCCGACTTGGTCACTTTCTCAAAGTCATCCTCGAGCTCGGCCGCGTAGACGGCGAAGCCGTCCATCGGTTCGACCAGAACCTCACGGACAGGCTCACGGATGTCCGTGGCCACCTTCTTGAGCAAGGCGGTGATCTTCTTCGTGGAGCGATCGCCCCACGCCTGTCCGGTGATTCGGAAGGCGGCGAGCAACTCGGGTGAGGCGAGCTCCGCCGGCTCGGCCTCGAAGACGGGGAACGTCGCGGGGTTCCAGACCAGGTCGACGCGCGCAGCGTCGTTCTGGGTGTCGATCTGCTGGAGGTGTTGGACGGTCGCCAGCGCCAGCGAAGGCGTCCAGATCGCGACGTCCTCGGCGTCGTAGAGCAGGGCGAGGGCGTAGACGGGGAGCTTCGGATCGTTCCGGCGCACCCAGTCGATGACCCGGACCGGAAGCTCGCGAGCCAGGAACGCCTCCGCGTCGCGGACGGCCGCCGCCGTGGACCGCACCCACTGAACCGACGCCTGGGTCGGGCCTCGGTCGCTCGAGGTGTCGGCCACAAGCCGGCTCGTGATGTGCTCCATGGCCCCGAGCTCGTCGTAGGTCACGAGGTACTCCAGCTCGCGCTCGTGCGCACCCGACAGATCGCTTTCGTCGTATCTGCTTGTGCTCGTGATGCGCTCGACCCGTCCACCCTCGCCGCGGTCATAGCGCTCTCGCTTCCAGACGATCCCGCGGCCCGGCCGCCAGAACGTCGTCACCGCATCCGGAGCTCTGTCACGGTCCGGGGGCTCGGGGACGATAACGAGGCGCACGAACGCCAAATGCTGAGGATATGGTCTCCATCGATGCTCGATCTCGAGCAGCGCCGGAGCACCGTCAGCCTCGGCGATCCACACCATCTCGCTGCGCGGCACCGGGTCCTTGCGTTCGCGCGTGAAGCGCCGAGCGAGAACGATCCGGTCGTCCTCGTCATAGCCGTAACGGACCGACGCCACAGGGTCAGGGGTTCCCTTGGATGCGCTTGTGACCGGGTTGCGTCCACAGCGCTGCTCCCACAGCTCGAACGGCGTCTCCCAATCCGCGCGGTCACGCGCCCACACCCAGCGCACGACCGCCCCTTCCGCCGCGGCGACCAAGGCATCGACGCGGCGATCGAGGTCCTCCCAATCTGGAGTTGATACAGCCATAGTCGAGGCCTACCGCGGGGTGTAGTTGTCCTTGAGATACCGCTTGATGTCTCGCATCGCCGCGCGCAACCCGTTCGACGAGAGGTCGATGCCACCTGAATTCAGCCCGCAGGGATCCGAGCCGAACGTCGGATGGTACTTCTTCAGCATGTCGTTGATGTCTTGGTAGTAGGCCTTTGTGTGCATCTTCTTGTGGATGTTGCGCGGCAACCACACGCCGTTGTCGAACCAATTGTTGGGATCGAGTCCGCACTTCCACATGATGTAGCGTGCGTATGAGGCAGCCTTCGCCCCTACTGCGACGACGTGGTGCGGACTCACCTCGGATCGTTCATCAGGCTCTTCGTCGAGCTCGCCCTGGCGGCCAAGTCGGTCACGGTGCTGCAGCTTTTCTGCTTCCCAATCCTCGAACGACTGGTCGTTGTCGTCCATTCGGGTGATGGCGATGTCGCGGCTCGAGGGCCAGTGCTTGGCGCCGAAGTCTTGATGGTTGACCGTCCAGACGGTGCTGGCCGTGATCGCGCCGACGCCGGCAACGATCGCTGGGCACCATTCGACGCAGGCAAGAATCGGGATCGCGAAGGCGATCGAGGCGCTGGCCTTCGGTCCTGTCGGGATTGTGACGGCGTCCGACAGGCTCGCGGATTGGTTTCCGGCGCGGTCGTAGTCGGTGACCTGGACGCTGAGGTTGTCGGTCGGGTTCAGCGATCCGAGTTCGAAGCTCGCATCGGTGGTCGAGCGCCATGAGGACCAGTCGCCGCCCGCGCGCTTGAAGCGATACGAAGCCTTGCCCTCCTCTGTCGTCGATCCGCTCAACGTCGAAGACAGATCAGAGTCCTCGCCTTCGGTCCAAGTGATCGAGGCCGTGTGCGTCGATGCGTCGTAGTCCTGCACGTCGAGGTCGTACGGCGCCGAGGGTGCCGTGGTGTCGATCCGGCCTACCCAAGAGGCGAAGGAGGCGTCGCTTCCGCCCATCATCACGTTCTTGTCGCTGGTCGCGAGGCCGTTCCAGATGGTCTGGTAGTTGCTGCTGGTTGCCAGCGCCTGTCCGACGGCGTCCATCTCGTCGAGGGTGTCGATGGCGTGATTCTCGTGACCGTAGGCCCAACTCGTGTCGTAGCGGACGTCGAAGGCGAGCGTGCGACTTCCCGAGTGGTTGGTGTTGTCGGTCGCGACGACGTTAAGCCCGTAGTGGCCGGGGGTCGTGATCGGCAGCTTGACGTTGGGAAACGAGACGTCGCAGTCGTCGGCGCACCCGCCCGGTGCAGAGAGCGTCATCGGGTGATGCACACCGCCGGATGGGTCGGTGTAGTACACGTCGACCTTCTTGACGCCGCTTTGGTGGTAGTGGCCGCCGATGCTCGACATGGCGTCGTCCTCGGCGTAGACGTTCAGGGTTGGCTCGTAGCCCAGGGTGCCGTCCGTGGAGTGGCTGGGAAGGTCCCCGCTCACCTCGACATAGGGGTTGTCGGCGTCGACGCGCATGGTGAAGGTGGCGCCGTAGCCGATGTTGCCGACGGCGTCGAAGGCCGTGGTGCGCAGGTTGTGGATGCCGCGTAGCTGGTTGGTGCCCATGGCGAAGGGGATGTCCTTCTGCACGGCTCCGGGGCAGGGGGATGAGCGGTGGCCGATGCAGGAGGACTGCCAGGGGGTGCCGACCCAGTTGTTGTCCTGGTCGAAGATGCCGAGCTTGGTCGTGCCTAGGCCGGGATCGCTGTCCCAGGCGGTCGCGGTGACCGAGTCGTCGCTGCGTCGCCACGGGAAGTCGTACCACGCTCGCCCGTCAGGCGTCTGAGCAGGGTTGTGGACCGTCGACGTGCCGCCTTGGGGTTGGCCGTTGACGATGTAGTTGACGAGGTTGGCTTCGGGTGGGCGGGTGTCGCCGAGCAGGATGCTCACGCCCCGCACACCCGACCAGCCCGGTAGGGAGTGGTAGGCGTTCGAGTCGACCCACACGCCGATGACCGCGGTGGCCAGCTCCCAGGCCGGATTGGGATTCTGGGTGCTCTGGTCGTAGTTGGTGTCGCCCCAGATGTTGTAGACGGTCTCCCAGCCATAGGGGCCCGTGATGCCGGCAAACAGATGGTCGGCGCCGCCGTTTTGGTGATAGAGGCCGTCGAACCAGACGCTTGAGATGTTCACGTAGCCCGGCACGGCCCACTTGAACCAGGCCGCCGCGCCCGCCCAGTAGGTGAACCCGGGCATCGTCTCCATAAACAGACCGCGCCCGGCATAGGTCGCGTTGTAAGGCTGCCACTGGTAGCCGACGCCGAAGTTGCCCCCGGTCCTGTCCAGCGACCACATGCCCGCCTGGTTCTGGCTGGGGCCGGTGCCGAAGTTGTCCCAGTCCGCACCGCCCCAGACGTTGCGGACCTCCGGATCGACCAACACGGGGTACTTGACCTGCTGCTCGCGGTGGGGCACCTCGACAGAAAGCCGATCACCGTCCAGCCGGTACCGCGCAGGCACCGGCTGCTGGTCGGCGTCCATCGCGACCGGCGCCTGGATGGTGTTCACCACCGTGCCGGTGTCATCGACGATCTCCACCGACGGGTTCTCCTGCGCCGACAGCGCCCCCGTCAGCACCGACGTCAACCGCGCGTGGTGACCCGCCGGCAGGTCGAGATCGAGGCTGGGTGTCTCGGTCGCCAGCGCGGAACGCAACTGCCACATCAGCTGCGCGCCCTGACGCGTGGGTGTGGTGATGTAATCGGTATCGGTCGAAACGTCGCCGTAGAAGACACGATCGTGCTCAACGTCACCCGTCACGTTCGATCCACCGGCCAACGCGATTGACAGACCGGTGTCGGGCAGCGTCAACGGATCGGTCGCGCTATCGGGCAGCGTGACGTCAACGACCGGGTTGTCGGGCACCAGCGCACCATTTTGGGGTGCCAAGGACAGATCCACCTTCGTCAGCGCGCCCGAGTCGTCCTTGGTCGCAAACGGCTCGGTGCTCTGCAACAGCAGGCCCTTGCCGTGCTCGTCTTCGACGCGCGCCTCGGTCGGACTAACGAACGACGTCACACGGGCACCCGCCGGCAAGCCCAACGCATCCGCCGACGCCAGCATCAGATCGGGAAACGACTGCTGGGCCAGATCCTGGGACTCCGGTCGCGACAGATCACCAAAAGCCGAAGCTGACTGCGCATCAGCACCGCTGGTCGCCGACGACACCACGTCCTGGGCTTGGGCTGCTCGCTGCGCCTCCATCTCCGCCTGGGCTCGCTGCCACACCGGATCATGCACCCACGTCGATGGATCAGGCGTCGGCGGTGCCGGCACATCCCACGGCGACCCCGAAACCGACGACGCGCCCGACGAGGCAGCGGCGATCAGTCCGACCACGACCGCCGACACCGCCAACGCCCAGCAACGGCCGAACAGCTTGATGCTCATCTTGATCTCCGTATCGAAAGCAGACGCGAAGGCCCCCACGGCACAGCGCGCGGCGGCATCATACACACAGAACTCGCAAGCGATGTGGGAAACAAAGTGTGGCGATTGTCATTGATCGAAAGGACACGGTGTTCTCGTCTGCACAAACATCGGTTGCCAAACGGATGTGAGCCGGCTGTCGGGCAAACGCCGCGCCGTGTCCTGGCGACCCGAAGCAGGTTTCGAGTCGAGGGGCATGATCGGCACGTGCCCGACCGAGGGCCGATCCCGGCCGGCGTGCGAGAGTCGCGCACCCGCGCGCGGCGCTGGGGTGAGGTGGCGGGCCCGGACGGGCAGGCGAGGGGCCCGGCGCTCGGGGAGTTCGAGCGCCAGAGGGGGACGTCGAGCCAACGCGAGGATGAGCGCGCAGGTGCGCGACTCAGGCGGCGTGGGGTCATATTCCCAGAGCGACGCCGATCCAGGTGGCGCGGGGTTGCCTAGGTCAGCGCGCCGAGGAGCTGCTCGCCGGCAAGCTGGTGGGCGAGGTCTTGGGCGCCGAGCTCGGCGAGGTGGGGCAGCAGGACCTGGCGGGCAGCGGACGGCACGATGTCGGCCAGCGGGGCGGCGACGGTCGGGTGAGCCTGGCGTCCGATGGCCGAGATGGCCAGGAGCCACGGGGCGTGGCGCGCCGTGGTGCTGTGCGGGCCAGCGAGCAGGTGCGCGCAGCGCTGCAGCAATGCGCCGGCGTCCAGCGTCCAAATGACCAGGTCGGCGATGGGGAGGGCCGCGGCCGCGGCGGGCGAGGTCAGCGATCCGGCGTCGATGACGACGAGCTCGTGCACGGTGCCGGCGTCGAGCAGTGCGGTGGCGATCACCGCAGCGCTGGCGGCGGGGCGCGGCGCGGCCGCGCGAGCCAGCAGGCGCACGCCGTCGACGAGGTCGAGCCACGGGGTCTCCGACGGGGTGCGGCCCTCGGCGCCGATGATGGCCAGGGCGTTGAGGTCGCTGGCGCTGGCCGACCCGTAGGTGTAGGCGAGATCGCCGGCGCCGGGTGCGGCGTCGCAGAGCAGCACGCGATGGGGCCGCTGACGCGCGGCGGCCTGGGCGAGCAGGACCGCGATAGTGGTGGTGCCGGCTCCGCCGTGCAGTCCGCAGACGGCGACGATCATCAGCTCAGCTGACAGCGACGAAGGACGTCAACTTGTAATTGTCGCCGACACGAGCGGCGGTGGCGCGGTAGACGAAGTAGCCGGCCTGGGCGGCGCTGTCGCCGAGCTTGGCGGTCTCGTGGGTGACGACGAAGTAGCGCCCGTTGCCCTTGGGGTCGTTGACGACCTCGACGGTGCCCTGGTTGGACTGGTTGGAGACGCGGCGGCTGACCTCGGTCAGCGCCTGGTCGGCGTCCTTGCGCAGCTGCGCGGCCAGCGGACCGGAGGCTTGGCCGGCCAACGCGCTTTTGACCTCGGGCAGCTGAGCGAAGCGCCAGTTGATGAAGGCGGAGGCGAAGCGGAGGATCGCCGTGTCGGGACTGGCGACCGGCCGCGGGAGCTGCGTGTCAGACCGTGGGGTGGCCAGCGTCGAGGCAGCCGTAGTGGTCGTCGACGCCGGCGCGGGCTTGTCGTAGGGGTTGGTCAGCTGACCGCAGCCTGCCGCCGCGACGACGGTGGCGCCGAGCGCGATGCGAGCAAAGAGACGGAAGGTGTCGATATCCCTAGGGCGGCGCGCTCACAACCGTGGCGCAGGAACTTCGCGCGATCGTCTAGGTCGAGACCTCGCTGTGCGTCGAAGTAGGCCCGTATGGCGCTGCGGTGGAAGGCGCCGTGCCGCGCGCGTGCCGGGGTCGGTCGACCAGCCATCGGATGTCCGTCGCACCGGAGGGAATTCCAGACTGATCGAAAGTCGAGTTTCGTTGTCGGCCCGGCGTGACCTAACCTCGCGGGATGCCGATCCGCTTCGTGCTGCTGGGTGTCGTCGTGCTGTGCGTGCTCCCGGCGGCGGTTGCGGCGTCGACGGTCAGCTCCGACGGCTCGACGGTCACGTTCCGCTCGGGGGCGGACCGCAGCGACCTGGTCATGACCGTCGTGCCGCAGTGGGCGTACGCCGTCGTCGACACCGCCAGCCCCCTGAGAGCTGGGACGGGATGCAGAGTTGGCCCGCCGGTCGCTTGCCCAGGCCTGGACGTCGATGTGGCGCTTGGCCCGGGCGACGATCGATCGTCCGTGTTGGGGTTCTTCTCCCAGTTGGTCCGTGGCGGTGAGGGCAACGACATGATCCTCGCCGGCGGACAGACGACGGTGGTTTATGGCGGCCCGGGCGATGACAGCCTCAGGCTAAGTGCCAACGGCAGCGGGTCGGGCTACGGAAACGACGGCAACGACTCCCTCTACGGCCGCGGCTCCGCGATCACTCTCGCCGGAGGCGATGGCGACGATCTCGCAGTCGCGGAGGGGGAGACCGAAAGCGTCGTCTCGGGAAACGACGGCTTTGACACGGTCACGGCCTATGTCGGCCGGCACTCGGGGCGGGCAACGTTGACCGGCGGCGATGGCTATGACCTCATAGCGGTCCTCGACGATGGCACCGCCCACCCAGGAGACTCGGTGTCGACGCTAGAGGGCGGTCCCGGTGACGACACCATGCTCGGCGGTCCTGGGCGCGACGGCGTGGCGGGCGGCGCCGGCAACGACGCGATCGACGTCAGCGGCGACGGCGCGGCCGACACCGTCGAGTGCGGCGGCGGCTACGACATCGTCTGGCATGACCCGGAAGACACGGTGGCCCGCAACTGCGAAGGTCGCCGCGACGGCCCGATGACCCACACGGCCGACGTGGACGAGAAGCTCGCAGCCGCCGCCCAGTTCAGAGCCGCACTCTTTGAGCAGTCCGCACGCGACCCCGTCCTTGCACCGTCAGCTGGCGGTCAGCCGCTTGGAGTGGACCCGGTTCTTCGGACAGTCCTGGGCTTGCGGGCCTAGCCGTTGATCTTGGGGTTGTTGGTGATTGACTCTGTCTCGAACTGGGCGGGTGAGAGGTAGCCCAGGGTCGAGTGTCGTTGGGTCGTGTTGTAGAAGGCTTCGACGTGTTCAAAGACTTCGGAGTTCAGCTCGCGGCGCGTGGGCCAGGAGCGACGGTGGACGAGCTCTTTCTTCAGGGTCGCGAAGAAGCTCTCGGCCACGGCGTTGTCATAGCAGTCGCCTCGGGAACCCATCGAGACGGCGATGCCGGCGTCGCGGGCTTTCTGGCCGAAGGCCAGCGAGACGAACTGGCTGCCCTGGTCGGAGTGATGAACCAGGCCCGGGCCGGGTCGCCTGCGGTGAAGGCCCATCTGGAGCGCGTCGACGACGAGCTCGGCGCGCATGTGATCGGCCATGCTCCAGCCGACGATCCTGCGGCTGTAGGCGTCTTGGACGGCGGCGAGGTAGAGCGAGCCCTCCCAGGTGCGCAGGTAGGTGATGTCGGCGACCCACAGCACGTCGGCGGCGCCGGGGCGGAACTGGCGGCGGACGAGGTCGTCGGCGACCCTGACGCCGGGGACGCGGATCGTCGTGCGGCCGCGCTTTCGCGCGACCAGCCCGGAAATTTCGGCGGCGCGCATCAGGCGCTGGATCCGCTTGCGCGAGACCGTGATGCCGTGGCCGAGCCGCAGCTCGGCGGTCACCCGCCGCGATCCATAGACCTGGCGGTTGTTGTTGTGGATGCCCTTTATCTTCTCGATCAGCCACGCGTCCGACAGCGTGCGGTCAGACGGCGCGCGGGTCGTCCAGGCGTAGTAGTCCGACCTCGAGACGCCCAGCAGCTTGCAAGCGACGGAGATCGGGGTTCGGGCCTTCTCCGCCGAGATCAACCGGTACATCATCACCGGGTCCCGTTCTCCGTTGCGAAGAAGGCCGCGGCTCGCTTGAGCAGATCGCGCTCCTGGCACAGCCGCTCGTTCTCGCGACGCAGCCGGGTCAGCTCGTCGCGCTCGTCGCTCGTCGGGCCGTCGTCGTGCTCATGGCGATCGATCTGGTCCTGACGGCGCCAGTTGCGCAGCGTCTGCTCCGACACCCCGAGGCTCTGCGCGAGCTCTCTCGGCGTCCGGCCGGCACGCAGCAACTCGACGGCCTCACGACGGAAATCCGGCGGGTAGGCAGGGCGGGTTCTCGGCATCGACAGACACACCTTTCGCGGCCAAGCCGCGCAAGCCATCAGATGTCCGTCAAACCGGGTCCACTCCAGAAGCGGGCCGCCGGCTGGTTGCTCACGGCCGGCTGCGTGGGGCGGTGGGACGAGCGGGCGGCGGGCGATCCTGTCGACCGCTTGGTCGCCAGGACGGTCGGGAGCCGCAGCAAGATGGCCCGGCGCCGGGGACTGTTGCGGTCGTCGCGCCGCCGTGCTGATGGTAATGGCGTTCTCTCGGTCAACCGACCTCACGCCAGGTGCTGCTCGCGGGCGCGACCCACGCCTCGCTGATCCGCAGACCTGCGCGCCACAGCAGGATCACCTGCGCGCGTCCGCGCTCCGTAGATCGTCGTGCCGGCCTGTCGCATGACGGCGACGATTTCCTGCACTGGCGGCGGGTCGGCTGGGTAACGCTGCCCCTTGTTGCGAGGCGGGCGGCCGCGGTGATAGCCAGGCATCGTGGCCGGTGGCCGGCGCCGGCCTGCAGCATCGACGACAACAACGCTCATCAAGGCTCCTACTCCTCAGACGCCGTCTCGTCCTTGGCCAGGGCGGTGTCATCGCCCGCGACACTGTGTGCGATCAGGCCTCGAAGGACGGCGCTGTCGCCGTAACGGTTAGGCATGACCACCAATCCTGCCAGAGGCCGCTTGCCCGTTGGACGAGGAGCGGAACCGCTCGGCGACTGCTGCTTTGCGCGAGAAGCAGAGAGTGATCACCGGCTCTCGCTTCGCATGGATAGCGGCACTGTGGTGCTAGCGGGGCTTTGACTCACCCGGGTTCGACGCCCCGCCGTCGCCAGGCATCGTGGCGCGTGTCGTCGGCGCGAGCACGGGCCATGGAAGCGCCCGGGCCACCGCCAAGAACGCGTCGCGGGCGGGGGCCGCGTGGGCCGGACTCCACATGACGTCGATCCGTTGCTGCAGCACGTCGCCCGCCAGCGCGACCCAGTGGAGACCGAGCGGGAGCGACGCCCGCACCGACGCTGACGCCGGCAGCACTCCGCGGCCTTCCGCGACGTCGGCGAAGGTGGGGTCGAAGGGCAAGCGGGGGGTGACGATGCGCGGCGTGAACCCGGCCGCCGCGCAGGCGGCCAGAACTGCGTCGTAGCGGGCGGGCAGGGCGGCTCGCTCATGCAACAGGAAGGGGCGACCGGCGAGCTCGCCCAGCTCGAGCTCGGCGCGGTCGGCCAGGGGGTCGTCGGCTCGCAGGACGATCCCGGACGCGTGGCGGCCTAGCTCCTGCACGAACAGGCCTTCGGTGTCGGCCGTCCAGCGCGCGAGCGCGACGTCGATACGCCCGTCGCGCAGAGCCTGCGGCAGGTCGGGGGACGGCAGCTCGGACACCTCGATCCGCACGTCGGGATGCGCGTCAGCCATGGCCGCTACCAGGCGAGGGGCGGTGTCGAAGGCAGCCGAGCGCGAGAAGCCGAGGCGCAGGACGCCCGCCTGGCCCGTGCCGTGGCGTCGCACGTCTTCCCAAAGCCCCTCGACCTCGCGCAGCAGCGCTCGTCCTCGTTCCGCCACCGCGGCGCCGGCGTCGGTGACCCTGACCTCGCGCGTGCTGCGGTCGAAGAGCCTCACGCCTAGCTCTTCCTCGAGCTGCCGGATCTGCGCGCTCAGCACCTGCTGAGAAACGCCCTCACGCGCTGCCGCGCGCGTGAAGTTGAGCTCCTCGGCGACGGCGACCGCATAGCGAAGGTGGCGTAGCTCGGGCACGGCACCCGATTGTGACGTCACAACCGCCGGCTGTTTCTCTTCGAGGCCCGCTCCACGTACCGTCGGCGCCATGACGGACTTCGAAGTCATCGCCCTCTTCACGCCCGCCGACGGCCGGGCCGATGTCGTGCACGCCGCGCTCGCAGGCCTCGTTGCGCCGTCGCGCGCCGAGCCGGCCAACCGCGGCTACACCGTCCGACGCATCAGCGCGACGCCGCCGCGCTACGCGGTGCTCGAGCGCTATCGCGACCGGGCCGGGTTCGAGGCCCACCGCGCTGAGCCGCACGTGACCGCCTTCCTCGAGCGATCCGACGAGCTGCTTGCCGAGCCGCCCGAGGTGTTGGTCCTCGAGCCTGAGGAGGTCCGCTGATGCGGGCAGTGCCGCTGGGTGGCCAGGGGCTGACCGTCTCGTGGATCGGGCTCGGCTGCATGGGGATGGCGAACGCAACGGCCGTGCCGTCGCACGAGGCGACACGAAGACCGAGGCGATCCGCGCCACCGCGGAGGTCGCCAAGAAGCGCCGCGGACCGGTGAGCGTACGCATCGATAATTGCGCGGGATAGCACCCCTAGACTGACCGCCCGGTGCAACTTCCGCTTAGGACGAGAAGCGAGCCGCCGGCTGAGTGCTGCTTTGCGCGAGAAGCGAGAGCAGTCGCCGTCGCAATGCGAGGAACTGTCCCTCAACTAAGCCGAGTCCCCCTCACCGTTGGTCGGGCTTCTCCGCACCAACGAGCCGTTCACGGGATGAGGAGCCAGCGGCCGCGCTGGGCCGTGCCGGCGACCGCGTCGTAGGCCGTCGCCGCTTCACGCAACGGGACGCGGCCAGCGACTCTCACCTCGAGCGTGCCCGCCGCGGCCAGGTCGAGCAGCGCGGCGATCGACGCGCTGTCGGGCACCACGCTGAGGGTGTGGACGGTGATGGCGCGTTCGGAGGCGACGGGCGAAGCCGGTGCTACGCCGACGAACGACCCGCCGTCGCGGACCGCGCTGAGCGCCGACTGCAGCAGGACGGCGCCGTCGAGGACGGCGTCGAAGGTCGGGCCCGGCAGTTCGGTGACCAGGTCAGCGCCCGAACGGGCGACGAAGTCTGCGTCGGCTGCCCGGGCCAGTGCGGTGACGCGCCAGCCCTCGCGGGTGGCGAGCGCGATCGCGTGGCCCCCGAGGGCCCCGGCGCCGCCGGTGACGAGCAACGTGCGTTCCTGGGCAGGGCCAAGGAGGTCGAGGGCCTGGCGGGCGGCGAGCGCGTTGAGCGGCAACGTGGCGGCCTCGACGAGGTCGAGCCCATCAGGGATGCGGGCGACGGCGTGGGCGGGCAGCACCGTCTCCTCGGCGTGGGTGCCGACGCTGGGCTTGAGGCCGAGCAGGAGGAGGAGGCCAGCGACCCGGTCGCCCGGGCTCAGGTCGGTCACCGCACTGCCGATCTCGGTGATGACGCCGCTGACGTCCCAGCCGACCCCGACTGGATCCGGCAGCCCGACCACGGCGCGCAACGGCCCGGCCACCACCATGACGTCGACCGGGTTGACCGCCGCGCCGGCAACTTGGATCCGCACGTCGCCGGGAGCGAGCTCGGGCTGGGCGACGTCCTCGAGGATCGGCGAGGCGCTGGTGGAGTATGCGAGAAGTGCGAGCATTCGACGTCCCTCGTTGCTTGACGTCGCCAGCGTGCCTCACGTGCTCCCCATTGGGAAGTAGGCACCCGGAAGTCCGGTACGCACCCAGAGGTGAGCGCGGTGTCTAGGCGGCGTGGCGGTCGTACTGCTCGCGCTGGGTCAGCACCTGGTCCATGTGCGCCTCGGCCCAGGCCTTGATGTCGTGCATGAGGTGGTGGAGCGAGAGCCCGAGCGGTGTCAACTCGTAGGTGACGGTGACCGGCACGGTCGGCGTCACGGTCCGGCTGAGCAGGCCGTCGCGCTCGAGGGCGCGCAGCGTCTGGGTGAGCATCTTCTGGCTGATGCCGGCCAGCCGACGCGACAGCTCGGAGTAGCGCATCGCCCGCGTGTCGCCGGTCCCCGTCCCGGCGTCGCCGGGACGCTGCGGGGAGCCCTCGCCGAGTGCCGCGAGGATCAGCGCGACCCATTTGTCCGAGATCCGGTCGAGGAGCTGGCGGCTCGGGCAGCCGGCCAGGAACGCGTCGTAGTTCATCTTGGCCTGGGCCCGCTTCTGGGCCGCGGTCATCGTCGGCATCGTTGGCTCCTTCCTACCTCTCAGTGAGTTACGCACTTCGAGGTACCTACTAGCCAGTGGAGGGTTACCGACCCATAGTGATGCACCGCGCCGGTCGAGCACAAGCCCGAGCTGTTGTAGCTGTGCGCTGGCCGAGCTCCAATCTCCCCATCCCCCTCCGGAAGCAACGACTATGCCATTCGTGTTGGACCCTCAGATCGCTGCGGCCTTCGCCCCGACCGGCGAGTGGGCCCCGCCGCCCGTCGGTGACGTCGCGACGCGCCGCGCCTTCCTCGAGCACCTGTTCAGCGAGGCCGCCCCGCCCGTGCCGGCCGACGTCAGCGTCAGCGCCCATCACGCAACGTCTGCTGACGGCGCGCAGATCGAGCTGCGGTGGTACGCGGCGAAGGACGCGGCGGCCGGCCCTGCCGCCATCTACTTCCACGGCGGCGGCTACATCTTCGGAAACGCTGCGCTGTTCGACGGGGCCGTCGCCGCCTACGCGTCGACCACGGGCGTGTCGGTCTTGGCGGTCGACTACCGCCTCGCGCCCGAGCATCCCCATCCCGTCCCCCTCGAGGACGCCTATGCGGCGCTCACCTGGCTGCACGAGCGCGCCGCCGAGTTGAGCGTCGACGTCGACCGCATCGCCGTGATGGGCGAGAGCGCTGGAGGCGGTCTGGCGGCCGCGCTGGCGATCCTCGCGCGCGACCGCGGCGGTCCGAAGATCGTCCGGCAGATCCTCATCATGCCCATGCTCGACGACCGCACTGACACCCCCGACCCGAACATCGCGCCGCACGCGCTGTGGTCCTACGACGACAACACCACGGGCTGGCGGGCGCTTCTCGGCACCGCGGCGGGCGGCCCCGACGTCGCCGTGACGGCCGCGCCGGCCCGCCTCCAGGACGCCGTCGGCCTGCCACCGGCCTACATCGAAGTCGGTCAGCTCGATGTCTTCCGTGACGAGAGCATCGCCTACGCGACGATCCTCAGCCGCGCGGGAGTTCCGGTCGAGCTGCACCTGCACCCGGGCGTTCCGCACATCGCATTCGAGTTCTTTGCCCCCGACGCCGACGTCGGCAAGCGCATCATGGCCGACCGCTTTCGGGTGCTCGGGGCGATCTGACGGCGAGCACCTCCGCTTGCGACCGATCGCGCTCGCGGCGAGCGACCGCGGGTGAGGGGCTCGGGGCGCCGACAGCCGATCGGGAAGGCCGAGGCGCTCGAACGAGGTCCGTGTCGAGGAAGACGACCAGGACGTCGACGGCGCTCGAGAGCTTCGACCCGGTCCTCCACGCCGCGCCCAGCTTCCGCCAGGACGCTGGCCGGCTCGACGCGCTCCGCGCACGCGCTACCGCGCCAGCGTTCCAAGGCGCTCGGGCTGACGCGACCAGGCGTGTGTGGCGCGCATCGCCAGCGGGCCGGTGCCGCACATGTAGCGGTGCCCGCAGGACACGTTGAACGGGATCACGACCCGGTCGCCGGGCTTGATGTGGGTCACCTCGGCCCCGACGTCTTCGACGATGCCCATGGGCTCGTGACCGAGGATGTCGCCCTCGTCGATGTACGCGCCGAGGACTTCGTAGAGCAGGTCGGAGCCGCACAGGCCGGTGGTCGTGACGCGGATGATCGCGTCGGTCGGCTGCTGGATGACGGGATCGGGAACCGTGTCGACGCGCACGTCGTGGTTGCCATGGAACCTCAAGGCCTTCATCTTGCTCCGTTCGGCGAGATCTCCATGGCATCGGGCTCCCCGCCAGGCCTCCTGCGCACACGCGAGGACGGCGAGGAGCGCGGTCGCCGAGCTCCTGCTCGCCTCCGTTGAGCGGCGACCTGACGAGCGAGACGCGCAAGCTGGTCCGCGAAGCTCGTCAACGCGAGGCGCGCTTCCAGCGGCGCACGCCCGTAGAACCGATGACCTGACCTCGAGACGACGTTCGGCACTGCTTCGCGAACATCGACTTCTCGGCGGGCCCGCGATGAGTTTCCAAAGTGGGCCGAGTCCCTGTGCACATGACCCTGACCGCGAGACGAGGAGATCCCCCGATGCGCGAGGCAGCGACCGACGTGGATGACGCCACGCAGGCGAACGTGGGGGGCGTCTCCCGATGACGATCGTCATCACCGCCTTTGAGCGGTCGCCCGACGGCGGCATGGGCCTGGCGCGCGATACGCGCGTTCGCTGGGCGCTTGAAGAGGTCGGCCAGCCTACGCGGTTCGCCTTGTCTCGTTTCGCGCGAAGCAGGAACCCGCGCACCTGCGCCTTCATCCTTTCGGCCTGATTCCGACCTATGAGGAAGGCGATCTTGCCCTGTTCGAGACCGGCGCGATCGTCTTCCACGTCGCCGAGCACCATGCGGGGCTGTTCCCGGACGATGCCGATGCGCGGGCGCGGGCGATCACCTGGATGTTCGCCGCGCTCAACACCGTCGAGCCGCCGATCCTCGAGCTCGTGACCGCCAAGATCTTGGAGGGCGACAGGCCATGGGCCGGAGAGCGCCTCCCGCTGGTCGAAGACCGCATTCGCGATCGACTGGTCCAACTGTCTGCCCGCTTGGGCGATGCCGACTGGCTCGATGGAGACTTCAGCTCGGGCGACCTCATGATGGTGTCGGTGCTGCTCCGGCTGAGACCTTCGGGCCTGCTGGACGAGTTCCCAAAGCTGGCTGCCTATGTTGCCCGCGGCGAAGCGCGGCCCGCATACGAACGGGCTTTCGCCGCCCAATGGGCGATCAACGCCGGTCCAGGAGCAGTCGCCGATGAGACGTCGCCGCGCGACGGGTCACTACGTTGAGGTCGCACACATCACAACCGAAGGAGCTCCTGTGTCTCGCGTCCGGGTTCACAACTTCTCGATCTCGCTCGACGGGTTCGGCACCGGCGTCGGCCTGTCGTTGGAGGCGCCGTTCGGCCACGCCGGGCATCGGCTCCACGAGTGGATGATCGCGACCCGATCCTGGGACGCCGCCGGCACTGCCGGCGTCGACAACGCCTTCGCCGAGCGTCACGAGCACGGCATCGGCGCGGAGATCATGGGCGCCGGCAAGTTCGGCCCTCCGGGGTGGCAGGACGACTCGGAGTGGCGCGGATGGTGGGGACCGAATCCGCCGTTCCACACGCCGACCTACGTGCTGACCCATCGCCCGCGGCCGCCGCTGGAGATGGACGGCGGTACGACGTTCCATTTCCTCGATGTCGCGCCGGTGGACGCGCTCGCCGTTGCTCGGGAGGCGGCAGACGGTCAGGACGTCCGCATCGGCGGGGGCCCGACGATGCTGCGCGAGTTCCTCGCCGCCGGGCTCGTCGACCATCTGCATGTCGTGCAGGTCCCGATCCTGCTCGGCCGCGGCGTCCGGCTGTGGGACGGCCTGGACGCGCTGGAGGAGCAGTACGACGTGGAGGCGGTGTCGACGCCGAGCGGCGTCACCCATCTCACCTTCACCCGATGAGGGTCGCGTCAGGCAGCGTTGGGTAGCCCGGCGGGTGCCGGTGCGCCTCCTACATCGAGCCGGGCTCGCCCACGCTGACCGCGCCGACGCGCTGCGTCGCCGAGCGCCGCATGCGCCTCGCGCTCGTCGCGCACCCGAAGCCACGAAGGCAAGGGTCGTCTCGGTGAGCGTCAAGGTCGGCGAGCGCCGCGCGCGCACCTCCACGGCCGAGCGCTTGAAGGCGGGCGTCGCGCTGACCGGCCTGCCGAAGGGCCGCTACGCGCTGAAGATCGTCGTCGGGCTCCGCGACCACACCAAGGCGACGCTGACCCGGACCTACAGGGCCTGCACCGCAGCTCGCGGTCGAGCCTGGATCGGGCACCGGCGGCGTCACGCCCTGAAGCGTGCTGGTGCGCCGGCGGGTCGACTCGCTGACACCTCGCACCGCGGCCTTGACGGCGAACATCTGGCCGACGGTGACGATTGTCGGGTTTCGCGCCAGGCGGCCCAGCCGAACGCGCTCTCCCTGTGCGCGGGAACCGGCAGTCCACCGTGTTTCGCTCCACCCGGGCGAGGCGCGTTCCCGCTACCTGCAAGGCCGCGACTCAGGCCAGCCCGTGCCCCAGATGGGCGGTGGCATCGCTGTGCGGCGCCGCGCCAGGTGTGACCATGTGAATCCGCTGCTGATGTCTGATCGTCCCCCTCAGAAGCGGATGGTTGCCCCGGTGCGCCCGAAGAGGGCGCGCCGGCCGCCGTCCCAAAGAGAGCTCGTCATCGCGTCGCTGCTTCGCTGCCCGGAGCGGCGCGCAAGCAAGACGACCGCCTGAATTGGCCGAGCCGGTCGCACGCGGCTGTGCGTGTGGCCCATAATCGGACCGATGCCCGGGGAGGCGCCCCAGCGCGGCGGCGACCGGTCGGCCGTGGCCTACCGCGTCGTCATAGCCGACGACGACGTGTTGCTGCGCGAAGGCTTGGCGAGCCTGCTCGAAGGCGCGGGATTCGCGGTGGTCGGCCAGGCCAGCGACGGCACGGAGCTCCTCGCCGCCGTCCGTGAGCTCCGGCCGGAGCTCGTCATCGTGGACATACGGATGCCGCCGGACTACGCGACCGAAGGGCTCGATGCCGCGCGCGTCATCCGCGACGAGCTCCCCGACATCGGCATCCTCGTGCTGTCGGCGCACGTCGAGGTCGAGGAGGCGATGGAGCTGCTCGCCGGCGGACACCGCACCGGCTACCTGCTCAAGCGCAGGGTGACCGACGTCGGCGACTTCCTGGAGACGGTCGGGCGCATCGCGGGCGGCGCCGCGGTCGTCGACCCGGCGCTGGTGCACGAGCTGGTGGCGGCGCGGCGCCGCGACGACCCGCTGGAGCGGCTGACGGCGCGCGAGCAGGAGGTGCTCGCGCTGATGGCCGAAGGAGCGTCGAACTCCGGGATCGCCCGCCGGCTGTGGGTCACCGAGGGGACCGTCGAGAAGCACGTGCACAACATCCTCGCCAAGCTGCGCCTCGCCGAGACGCCGGACGATCACCGGCGCGTGCTCGCGGTGGTCACCTACCTGGACGCTCGCTAGGCGGTCAACGGCCGGCGAGCAGCGCGTCGATCGCCCGGCGGGAGACATCGCGCTTGGAGAGGAACCCGACGGCCGGGCTGGTCTGCACGAGCTCGTCGAGGTCGTCCTCGGAGTAGGTGGAGATCAGCACCACCCGCACAGGGTCGGGCCGGTCGGCGAGCCGGCGGGCGAGGTCGAAGCCGCTCTCGTCGCCGAGCTCGACGTCGATCAGGGCCACCTCGGGCCGCAGCGCGTCAGCCTGCCGCAGCGCCTGAACGGTCGACGACGCGACCCCGACCACGCTGACGCCCTCCCGCTCCAGGAGGTCGCGCGCGGCGGCGAGGAACTGGGCGTTGTCGTCCACGATGAGGCACCGCAAGGCCACCCGCTCAGGATCCCAGCGCGAACGGGCTCGCGCATTGCAGCTAGCGGGAATCCCCGGCTCGTCAGCCGGCCGGCGTGCGCGCGAACGGGTCGCGGAAGGGCGCGATCGGGCGCGGCGCGCGCTTCAGGGCCAGCGCGACGTTCTTGCGCGTGATGACGCTCACGGGCGCGTCGATGCGCGCGGGCAGCGGCCGCCCGCGCGCGGCCGCCACGCAGGCCTCGATGCCGAGCTGCCCGATCGTGTACGGGTACTGCGCGACGGTCGCCGCGAGCGCCCCGCGCCGGACCGCGTCCAGCGCCTCGGTGATCCCGTCGACGCCGACCACCATCACGTCGCCGCGACGTCCCGCGCCCCGGACCGCGTCGACCACGCCCAGGGCCATCTCGTCGTTGACGGCGAAGATGCCCCGGATCCGCCCGTCGGCGCGCAGGAGGTCGGCGGCGGCCGCGCGCGCCCGGTCGCGGTCGAAGTCGGCGGCGATGGCGCCGGCGACCGCGAACCGTCCCTGCGCCCCCGCCTGGAACCCTCGCGTGCGCGCGCCGCTGCCGACGTCGCCCGGGATCCCGGTGATGACCGCCACGCGCGCGCCGGCGCGCACGACGCGCGCCATCGTCGCGGCGGCCAGACGACCCGCGGCGATGTTGTCGGTGCCGATGTAGGTCGTGATCGCGACGCCTGCCGCACGCGCCGCGCGGCGGTCGATCGGCGAGTCGACGTTGACGACGGGCGTGCGCGCCGGCAGGTGCCCGAGCGGCGCGATCAGGTTGGTCGGCGTGAGCGGGTTGACGACATAGCAGCCCGCGTCGTCGTCGACGAGCGCTTCGAGGGTCGACGCCTGGCCCGCCGTGTCCTGCAGTCCGGCGGCCACTCCCACCCGCAGCCGCACGCCCTGCTGCCGAGCGGTCGCGACGAGCCCGTCGCGCAGCGTCGCGAAGAACGGGTTGTCGGTGTCCTTGATCACCGCGGCGACGCGGCGGGGATCGCGGTCCTGCGACCGGCGCCGGTCGTCCTCGCCGCAGCCGATCGCGAGGGCGGCGACCGCGCCCGCCACGGCGGCCATGCGTGGCGGCTCGACGGGGGGAGAGCGCATCGGGACGATCGTAGCCCCGCCTGACGGGTGCGGTTGTCTGCAGTCATCGCCTGCGTCAGGATCGGCAGCGAACCTTGCGACGTCCCTTGCTTCGGTCCGCCGGCATGGTCCGGCTAGCGCTTCCGGCGCTCATCGTCCTGTTGAGCGTCGCGGGCTACTTCGTGACCAGGGAGATCGTGCGGCGCGACGGCCATCACGCCGCGCAGCGGCGCGCGGAGCTCGAAAGCGTGCAGCTCCAAGGCGTGCTGGATCGCGCGCGCGGCTCCGTCGTCGGCCTCGGCAGCGCCTTGGCCAGCGAGCCGGTGCCGACCCAGCCGCGCTTCGCGCAGCTGCAGGGGATCGGCGCGGACGGCGCCGGGCTCACCGAATGGCTCTGGGTCGAGCACGTGAACCAGGCGCAGCGCGCGGCCTACGAGCGCCGCATCGGCGCGCCGATCACGGTCGCCGACGGGTCGGCACGTCCGCGGCCCGCGCCGCGTGCCGCGTCGTACCTGCCGCTGACGTTCGCGACGCCCAGCGCGGCCCGGCGGCTGCGCCGCGGCGCCGACCTGTCGACCCTGCCGGAGCTTGGGTCGGCGCTGGGCGACCGCGCGCTGGTCTTCGCGGTCACCGCCAGCCGGCGCGCCGCGCTCGGCGGCCGGTCCGGCTTCTACCTGATGCAGAGCGGGCGGTTCGGACGGGGGCCGGGCAGCCGCGGCTTCCTGGTGGCCTTCGTGCCCAGCGGCTGGCTGACGGTGTCGCTCGGTGACGACCCGCGGCGTGTCGCGATCAGCCTCGAGGGCCAGCCGCTCGAGGGCCGGCTGGCCGACCGCAGCGCGGCTCATGAGCGCTTCGACGCGCTGGCGCGGCGCTGGCGCATCGACGTCGGGCCGGTGAGCGAGGGCGCGCTGCGGGAGGCGCTGCCCTGGATCGCCCTGGTCTGGCCGGTCGCGGTCGCTGTGTTGGTGTACGTCTTGGGACGCGGCCTCTTGCGCCGCCGGCGCGCTGAGCGCGAGGTCGACCGGGTCTTCGAGCTGTCGCTGGACCTGCTGTGCGTGGTCGGCGTCGACGGCACCTTCCGGCGCGTGAACCCTGCGTTCGAGCGCACGCTCGGGTACACGGCGGAGGATCTGGTCAGGCGGCCGTTCATGGACTTCGTCTATCCCGACGACCGTGCCGCGACGGCCGCGACCTACACCGCGGTGCTCGAGGGCGAGACCGTCCTGCAGTTCGAGAACCGCTTCCTGCGCGCGGACGGCTCAGCCTGCTGGTTGCAGTGGAGCGTGCGCCCGATGCCCGCGGAGGGCGTGATGTACGCCGCGGGCCGCGACGTGACCGAGCGCCGGCGGACGCAGGACGAGCTGCGTCGGGCGCAGCGGCTGGTGGAGGCCAGCCGTGACGAGCTGCGCGTCCTCGCCGACGAGCAGGCTGCGCTGCGGCGCGTCGCGACGCTCGTCGCGCGCGGCGAGCGGCCGAACACGGTCTTCGACGCGATGGTCGTCGAGGTCGGTCGGCTGCTGGGCGCCGACTCGGCGGGGCTCACGCGTTACGAGCCCGACGGCACCGGCACGCTCGTGTGCGCGTGGCACGGCGCCGACCAGGGAGTCGAGGTCGGAACGCAGATGGCTGCGGGCCCGGGCACGCTGCTCGACGACGTCCGGCGCCAGCGCCGCGCGCTGCGACGCAGGAGCTCCCAGGCGGGCACCGACGCGGCGCTCGCCGCTCGCCTGAGCGTGCTGGGCCTGCGCACGATCGTGGGCGCGCCCGTCGTCGTCGAAGGTCGCCTGTGGGGGGTGATCTCCGGCGGATGGCGCGGTGACGATCGCGTTCCCGCGGACGCCGAGGGGCGGATCGGGCAGTTCACCGAGCTGGTGGCGACGGCGATCGCCAACGCGGAGGGCCGGGCCGAGCTCGCCGCGTCGCGCGCACGGATCGTCGCGGCGTCGGACGCCACCCGGCGGCGGATCGAGCGCGACCTGCACGACGGCGCACAGCAGCGACTGGTCTCGCTCGCGCTCGCGCTGCGCGCGGCCGAGGCAGCCGTCGAGCCCGGCCAGGAGGCGCTGCGGGCCGAGCTCGAGCAGACCGCGGACGGCCTGGCCAGCGTGCTCGAGGACCTGCAGGAGATGTCGCGCGGGATCCACCCGGCGATCCTCTCCAAGGGCGGGATCGGGCCGGCGCTCAAGACGCTCGCGCGCCGCTCGGCGGTGCCGGTCGAGCTCGACGTGCGCGCCGACGGCCGGCTCCCGGAGTCCGTGGAGGCGGGCGCCTACTACGTCGTCTCCGAGGCGCTCGCCAACGCGGCCAAGCACGCGCAGGCCTCCGTCGTGTACGTCGCGGTCACCGTCGACGACGGGGCCATCTCCATCGCCATCCGCGACGACGGGATCGGCGGAGCGCACCCCGGTCGCGGCTCGGGCCTCACCGGCCTGCGCGATCGCGTCGAGGCGCTCGGAGGCACGCTCGAGATCGAGAGCGGCGTGGGTCGCGGGACGGCGCTGCGAGCGCGCATCCCGGTCCGGCCGCCGGCGGTCGCCTAACCACGACACCAGCGGGTGTCTACCAGCCAGCTGCAAGACCGATCCTCCGGCCAGCGTGACCGCACGTCGGCCGGTGGCGTCGATGATCGCCGGGCCCTCGGCTGCCATCGTTGCCGGACCGATTCGATCTCTGGGAGATGCGACATGGAGCCCGACCAATCCCCACACGGCGCCGCGTTGGAGGTGCTGATCTGCGTGGTGTACGAGCTGCTCGACGCGCATCACGACGTCACGCAGCTCGCCACCGACTCCGGCATCGCCGAGGATCCGAGCTGGGCGGCCCACCTCGAGTACGTCCGCGGGCTGCAGCGCGTGGCGCGCGAGGACCTCGCGCTGGCGGCGGTGACGGCCGCATGATGGGCGAGGCGGCTGTGGGCCCCGTCTCCCAGGCCTGGCGCGTGAGCGTCGACGCGCTGTGGGATGAGTGGGTCCTGGCCGAGATCGCGGCCGAGCTCGCCCTCTTCCTCTGGCGCACCGCCGCGGTCGAAGAACGCGGTGACGCCTACCAGGAGTACGTCAGAGCGCTGCGCAACGAGACGCGCGTCGCGGGGCTGCTGGCACGGACGCGGTCGTCGGACCTGAGCGCGAAGGCCGGTGTCCGTGCTGCGGCGTGCGCGGGGACACCGTGAAGCGCGTCGCCTCGCAAAGTTCCTCATTGATCTCCGAGTAAACCCGAAGCGGCCTGCGTCAGTCGCGCCGCGAACGCTCGTCGCCGGTGTGCCCGCGCGGGTCGTGCGTGCACCGCGACGCCGCGGTTCGAGCTGACGCTGCGTTCAGCATGGTGCACGACCCTCCCAACCAAACGGACGGTAGGGAGGAGACGGGCTTCCCGGACGGGGACGTGGGTTGTCAAGCCGGTGGCGACGCGCTGCGCGAAGCTCGCTAGCGTGACGGGCGACGCATGAGCCTCGTCGACGCGCTTCCCACCGACCACGGCGCCGACGCGATCTACGCCGCCTTCACCGCCTGGGTCTCGGAGCAGGGGCTGAGCCTCTACCCGCATCAGGACGAGGCGGCGATCGAGCTGTTCAGCGCCAACAACGTCGTGCTGGCCACGCCGACGGGCTCGGGGAAGTCGCTGGTGGCCGTGGCCGCGCACTTCGCGGCGCTCACCGAGGGCCGCACCACGTACTACACGGCGCCGATCAAGGCCCTGGTCTCGGAGAAGTTCTTCGCGCTGTGCGCGACGTTCGGCGCCGAGAACGTCGGGATGCTCACCGGTGACGCGTCGGTCAACGCCGGCGCGCCGATCGTGTGCTGCACCGCGGAGGTGCTGGCGAACATCGCGCTGCGGGAGGGCGCGGGCGCCGACGTCGGGCAGGTCGTTATGGACGAGTTCCACTACTACGCCGACGGCCAGCGCGGCTGGGCGTGGCAGGTGCCGCTGCTGTGCCTGCCCCAGGCGCAGTTCCTGCTGATGTCGGCCACCTTGGGCGACGTCCGCGAGATCACCACCGACCTGACGCGGCGCACCGGGCGCGAGACGGTCCTCGTCGACGACGCGCAGCGCCCGGTCCCGCTGACCTACTCCTGGTCGGTCGAGCCGCTGCACGAGCTGCTCGAGGAGCTCGTCGCGGTCGACCAGGCGCCGATCTACGTCGTGCACTTCACGCAGGCCTCCGCGATGGAGCGGGCGCAGTCGCTGCTGTCGGCCAAGCTGTGCACGCGCGAGGAGCGGGAGGCGATCGCCGCGGAGATCGGCGGCTTCCGCTTCACGGCGGGCTTCGGCCGCACGCTGTCCAAGCTCGTCCGCAGCGGGATCGGCGTGCACCACGCCGGCATGCTGCCGCGCTACCGCCGGCTGGTCGAGCAGCTCGCGCAGACCGGCCTGCTGAAGGTGATCTGCGGCACCGACACGCTCGGCGTGGGGATCAACGTGCCGATCCGCACCGTCGTGTTCACCGGCCTGGCCAAGTACGACGGCAGCCGCCACCGGCTGCTGAAGGCGCGCGAGTTCCATCAGATCGCCGGCCGCGCCGGGCGGGCGGGCTTCGACACCGCCGGGTACGTCGTCGTGCAGGCGCCCGAGCACACCATCGAGCGCACCCGCGCGCTGGCCAAGGCCGGCGACGACCCCAAGAAGCGCCGCAAGGTCCAGACCCGGAAGCCCGCCGAGGGCGCGGTGAGCTGGACCGAGGAGACGTTCGAGCGCCTCAAGGACGCCGAGCCCGAGGCGCTCGTGTCGCGGATGCGCGTCGACCACGCGATGATCCTCAACGTCGTCAACCAGCCCGCGGATCCGGTCGCGACGATGCGGGCGTTGATGGAGGACAACCACGAGGACGAGCGCGGCCGCCAGCGCCTGTCAGAGCGGGCGCAGGCGCTGGGCAGCGAGCTCGTGGACTCCGGCGTCCTGCGCTGGCTGCCCGAGCCCGACGCCGACGGCCGCACGCTGCAGCTCGCCGTCGAGCTGCAGGAGGACTTCGCGCTCAACCAGCCGCTGGCCTCGTTCGCCCTGGTCGCGTTCGCGCTGATCGACCCGGAGTCCGAGACCTATGCCTTGGACGTCGTCTCGGTCGTCGAGGCGATCATCGACGACCCGTTCCCGGTCCTGATGGCGCAGGCCAACAAGGAGCGCGGCGAGGCGGTGGCCGAGATGAAGGCCCAGGGCATCGAGTACGACGAGCGCATGGAGCTGCTCGAGGAGGTCACCTACCAGCGGCCGCTGGGCGAGCCGCTGCTCGACGCGCTGCGCGTCTACCGCGAGACCCATCCGTGGGTGCGCGAGTCCGACCTGTCGCCGAAGTCGATCGTGCGCGACATGTACGAGTGGGGGCGGACGTTCACGGAGTTCGTGGCGCACTATGGCCTCGCCCGCTCCGAGGGGCTGCTGCTGCGCTATCTGAGCAACACGTACCGCGCGCTGCGCCAGACGGTGCCCGACGAGACCAAGACCGACGAGCTCGACGACATCATCGAGTGGCTCGGCGAGACCGTCCGGCAGACCGACTCGAGCCTGCTGGACGAGTGGGAGGCGCTCACCGATCCGGAGTCCGTCGAGCGCGCCGCCGCCGCGATGGCGCAGAGCGCCGGCCCGCCGTCCCCGCCGCCGCCGCGGCCGATGACCGCCAACGCGCGCACGTTCACCGTGATGGTGCGCAACGCGATGTTCTTGAAGGTCCAGCTCGCGGCGCGGGATCGCTACGGCGACCTGGCCGAGCTGGAGGCCGCCGCGGCCGCGCTCTCCGATCCGCCCGGGCGCCCCGCGATGGGGGCCGACGCGTGGGACGCGGCGCTCGGCCGCTACTGGGAGGAGCACGAGTCGATGGGCACCGGCCCGGACGCGCGCTCGCCCCAGCTGCTGATGATCGACCGCGCCGGCGCGGGTGCGGGCTCGGGCGGTCCGCGGACATGGGCGGTGCGCCAGATCATCGACGACCCCGAGGGCCATCGCGACGTCGCGATCGTGGCGACCGTCGACCTCGACGCCTCCGACGCCGCCGGCGAGCCGGTCATCCGCACCGAGTCGTTCGGCGCGGCCGGCCTCTCCTCCTAGAGCGCTCGGCCTCCGGCGTCACGCGCTATCCCTGGACGGCGATCGCGACCTTCCCGAACGGCCCGCGGTCGAGGTGGGCGAAGGCCTCGCGGGCGTCCTCGAAGCCGTAGACCGCGTCGATGACCGGCTCGATCGCGTGCCGGTCGAGGAAGGCGATGAGCCGCTCGAACGCGCGCAGGTGGCCGACGGCGATCCCCTGCAGCCGCGTGCGGCCGAAGATCACCGACATGAGGTCGATGCTCGACCGCTGCCCGTCGATGAAGCCGGCGACGGTGACGCGGCCGCCGACGCGGCTGGCGGCGATGGAGCGGTCGAGGCTGTCGCCGCCGACGACGTCGAGGACATGGTCGACGCCGCGTCCGTCGGTCAGCGCGCGGGCCTCCTGGTCCCACGCCGGAGTCGTGCGGTAGTTGATGGTCTCGGCGGCGCCGAGCGCCACGGCGTGGGCGAGCTTGTCGTCGCTGCTCGAGGTGGCGATGACCCGCGCGCCGAGCGCGGAGGCGAGCTGGATCGCGAACAGCGAGAGCCCGCCCGTGCCCTGCGTGAGGACCGTGTCGGCGGCCTGCAGGTTGCCGTACTCGACGAGCGCGAACCAGGCGGTGAGCGCGGCGATCGGCAGCGTCGCGGCCTGCACGTCGGTCATCGCCGCCGGCGCGGCGACGACGCTGTCCGCTTCGAGCACCATGTACTCGGCGAGCCCGCCGTCGAGCGGGCCGCCGAGCGCGCGTGCGCCCTCGTCGCGGCCGGCGGCGCCGTCGCGCCACCCGCTGTAGAGGTGGGAGACGACGCGGTCGCCGACCGCCCAGCGCGTGACGTCGGTGCCGATCTGCACGATGCGCCCGGCGGCGTCGGAGACGGGGATGAGGCCCTTGGGCATCCGGCCCGGCTCGTACAGCCCCTCGGCGATCGCCTTGTCGCGGAAGTTCAGCGACACGGCGCCGACCTCGACGAGCAGCTCGCGGGGACCGGGCTCGGGCGTCGGCACGTCGGAGCGGGTGAGGTTGTCGATGCCGAAGTCGGTGAGCGTCCAGGCCTTCAAGGGGTCCTCCAGGGAAGTCGTCGGATCTGAGGCCGGCGACCCTAGCTGACAACTTTGATGTTTGTCAAACTACGATGGTTGTCGTAATACGACACGTGCCGAAAGGGCCACGTTATGCTGGTCGCGCCATGGCGTCCTCCGACACCGCACCGAGCGCGGCGCGACCGCGCGGCCGAGCCCCGCGGCCGCCGCTCGCCCATCCCGCGCGGGCGGACATCAGCCTGCAGGGCGTCCTCGACGCGCTCGCCGACCCGCTACGCCGCGAGATCGTCCTGCGCCTGGCCGCCAGCGAGGCGCCGATGCGCTGCGGCGCGTTCGACGCGCCCGTCGCGCTGTCGACCCTCACGCACCACTTCCACGTGCTGCGCGAGGCCGGCGTCATCCGGCAGTTCTACGACGGCACGGCGAAGCTCAACGAGCTGCGCGCCGACGACGTCGAGGCCGTCGTCCCCGGGCTGCTCGGGGCGATCGCCGGCGCGGCGCGCTGACGGCCGGCCCCGCGCGTCACGGCGCCGCGACGCCCAGCGACCGGACCAGGTCCAGCATCTCATCGTGGTAGACCGCGCCGGGCTTGCTGGTATGCAGCCCGAGGTGGCCGTAGATCTCCAGGGAGAGGAGTCCCTGCGTGCGGCCCCAGACACGCAGCGCGAGAGCGACCGCTGCCGGGGGCAGGGCGGGGAAGCGCTCGCGGACCGTCGTCGCCAGGCCGGGTGAGAAGTCCGACCACTGGTGGTCGTCGTTCGGTTGGAGGTCCTTCGCGAACGGCCAGGCGGAGGCGACGATCTCGACCAGGCCCACGCACGCGCGCTTCGCGGCGTCCGGCGCGGGCCCGCTGGCCGGCGGCTGGTAGCCCCTGACCGGATCGCCGTAGATGAGCCGGAAGCCTTCGGGGTTGGCCAGCGACCACGCGCGCATCGCCGTGCCCCAGGCGATGATCCGGCCCGCGACGTCCTCGGCCCCAACAGCGTCGCGCGCGGCCTCCACCTGATCCACCAGCGAGGTGTAGAGGTCGGCGATCAGCGTCGTGACCAAGTCGTCGCGCGTCGCGAAGTAGCTGTAGATGGCGCTTCCGCTCATCCCCATCTCGCGAGCGATCGCGCGCAGCGAGATCGCGTCGGGTCCGCCCTGGGCCATGAGCTGGAGGGCGATCGCCTTGATCTCCGCGGTGGTCTGGGCCCGCAGCCGCGCTCGGCGACCCACGATCTCCGCTTCCATGCTTGACATCGTACAGCGCGGTCTTATAGTGCGGCGAACTAAAAATGAACGGTGCACGGAAATGCAACGGCGCATGAACGAGCCCGCGACAGGAAGAGACGTGATGAAGGCCACGGCGGTGCTGTTCGACGAGCTCGGCGCTCCGGAGGTGCTCTACCTCGAGGAGGTCGAGATCCCCGAGCCCGGAGCGGGTGAGGTCCGGGTTCGCGTCGACGCGATCGGCGTCAACCGCGGCGACGTCCTGGTGCGCAGCGGCGGGTACTACTACGACGCCGTCCTGCCCAAGTCGCGGCTCGGGACCGAGGCCGCCGGGGTCGTCGAGGCGGTCGGCGACGCGGTGGCCGGCTTCGCCGTCGGCGACGCCGTCAGCATGCTGGCCAAGCCGACCGACGCGGGCATGTCGCTCTACGGCGTCTACGGCGATCGGGTCGTCGTGCCGGCCGACCGCCTCATCCGGCGGCCGGCGGACATGGACGCGGTGACCGGCGCGGCGTTGTGGATGCCGGCCTTGACGGCCTACGGAGGCCTGGTCGAGGTCGGGAAGCTGCAGCCCGGCGACACGGTGGTCGTCACCGCGGCGTCCAGCACCGTCGGCCTGGCGGCGATCCAGCTGGCCGACCACCTCGGCGCGACGGCGATCGCGGTCACCCGGACCGGGACGAAGGCCGACGCGCTGCGCGCGGCCGGCGCCGCGCACGTCATCGCCAGCGACGACGGTGGCGTGGTCGAGCAGGTGCATGCGCTCACCGCCGGACGCGGGGCGCGGCTGATCTTCGACGCGGTCGGCGGCCCGCAGCTCTCGGAGCTCGTGCTGGCGTTGAGCCCTGACGGCATGGCGATCGTCTACGGCTGGCTCGACGGCCAGCCGACGCCGTTGCCCATGTCGTGGCCGATCAACGTGTACGGCTACGCGGTCTACCACCTGCTCGCCGACCCGGAGCGCTTCCGGCGGGCCGAGGCGTTCATCAACCGGGGCGTCCGCGCCGGCCCGCTCGCGCCGGTGATCGACCGGACCTTCGACCTCGGCGAGGTCGCCGCTGCGCACCGCTACATGGAGACCAACGAGCAGGGTGGCAAGATCGTCCTCACCGTCGAGCACTGAGCCGCGGTCACGGGCGCCGCTGCGCGCCGCCCGGGCCTGGCGTGCGCACGCAGAGGATGCGGGCGGTCAGGCCCGTGCGGAGCGTCGCCGGCCGGTCGACGACGACCCGTGCGCTGCGGTCGACGCCGATCCGCGGCGCCGGGCGGTAGTACATCGTCGCGCGCCCGCCGATCGGCGCGAGGAGGTCGCCGACGCGCAGGCCGTCCGGGCAGGCGAGCGTCACGGCCAGCGACGAGGCGCCGCTCGCCGCCGGGACCGCGCGCTGCACGAGCGCGACGCCACGCGGCAGCGGCTGGCGGCGGGCGATGCGGCCGCCGGCGAGCAGGACGCTGTCGACGCGCTGCGGCGACGGCGTGCCCGCGCCGAACGTGTGCGGCGCGAGCTCCACCGCACCCGCGGTGAGGCACGCGCCGGCGCAGCCGACCGCGGCCGTCTTGGCCAGCGTCGCCTTGCCGCCGGCGGTGCTCACCGCCGCGACCTTCGCCCCGACGAGCGCGACGAGCAGCGGGGCCGGGACGAGCGCGGCCAGCGCACGGCGCGTCGTGCGGATCCGGCTCTTGAACCGGCGGCAGTCGGCGCAGCCGCCGAGATGGCGGTAGGTGCGCATCGACGCGCGGCGGCGCTCGTCGGTGGCGCGCAGGAGGTCGTCGCGGATCTCGTCGCACGCGGCGTCGCGCGCCTCGCGGTCGCGCACCAGCGCCACCCGCGCGCGCATCACGAGGCTGCGCGTGGCCTGGGTGGTCGTGCCCAGCTCGCGCGCGAGCTCGGCGTGGGAGATCCCGTCGACCTCGCGCCGGACGAGCGCGTGGCGCTGCAGCGACGGCAGCAGCGCGATGTCGGACACGACGGCCGCCAGGTCCTGCTTGATGTCGAGCCGCTGCTCCGGCGTCCCCTGCGCGGAGGGCAGCCGGTCGGCGAGGACGGTCACGTCGACCGGTGACGCGCGCGTGCGCGCGAGCTCGTCCAGGCAGCAGTTGCGGGCGACGGTCAGCAGCCAGGCGCGGACGTGGATCGGGCGGTCGTCGCGGCGCAGCGCCAGCGCGGCCCGGAGCAGCGTCTCCTGCGCGACGTCCTCGGCCAGTGCGCGGCGGTCGCCGAGGATCGAGGCCGCGTACCGCTGCACCTGCGCGCGGTAGCGGCGCGCCAGCTCGTCGAACGCGGCGTCGTCGCCGCCGCGGTAGGCGGTGACGAGGCGATCGTCGGTCGTGGTCCGGCCGATCATCGTCAGCACCCGGTCTGGGGCGGGATCCAGCCGATCACGTCCGCGCGCGTCCGGATCCGCCACCAGTGCGTCGTCGCGTCGGTCCACGTCACGGTGACCCGCTGGGGCGCATACAGGTGACCGATGACGACGCCGCGCGGGTGGTCGCGGAGCTGGACGTGGGGGGAGCACAGCCGCTCCACGCGCGGCGCCGCGTGGGCGCCGGCCGGTGCCGCGGCCAGCGCGCTCACGACCGCGAACGCCGCGCACGCGGCGGCGGCACGCGCAGACCGGCCGCTCGCCCGCAGGCGAGCGGCCGGAGCCCCCAGCATGGATCCGCGCGTCACCGCCCGCTCGTGGTGCGGTGCTTGCTCGTGGCCTTGCGGTGCTTGGCGGCCTTGCGCTGGGCGGCCTTGCGCTTGGCCTTGGCGTGGGCCGCCGCGCGACGCTTGCGCGCGCCGGCCGCCGACGGCGCCGGGTTGACGAACTCCTCCGTCTTCGCACCCGGGTAGGAGTGGAGGTCGGCCTGGGCGTGGTTGGCCGGCGTGTCGGGCAGGACCTCGTCGGTCAGGATGTCGGTCCGATCGACCACCGTGCCCGTCGTCGTCACCCAGTCGTAGCGGACGAGGCGACCGGTCGCGGGGTTGACGTAGTACTCGCCATGGAGCTGCGTCGGGTCGTTGCCGGGCGGCGCAACGCGCTTCTCGACCGCGATGCCGCGGATCGTGTCGCTGCCGGAGGACGGGAGCGCGTCGGCGTGGTAGGTCGCCGGGTCGGCCTCGTCCTGCACGCCCGAGCTCTCGGCGTTGTGGAGCAGCACGTTGTTCAGCGCGGTGTAGCCGTAGTAGCCGTTGGCGTTGATCGCGTTCTCGGCGACGAAGTCGCCGACCGTCGTGACGTAGAACTCGCTGTCCGCATCGAGCCACGTCTCGACGTCCATCTTGCGCTTGACGCTCCCGTTCTCGGTCAGCGTGCTGGAGTCGACGATGTGGCGCACGCCGTTGTTCGGCGGCGCCGAGGCGGACGAGACGGCCGGGACCGCGGCCAGCGACCCCATCGCCAGAGCGGCGACCACGGTGCTGCGAGTTGACTTGTTGAAGTGCATCGGAACCTCGGTGTAGTTGACAGCTGTGAGGAGAACGGCCGGCGCGGGAGAGTGTGGCGGCCCTTGCTCATCTCGCGTGGCGTAGGGTCCCGGCCGTGCTCGGGAGAGGGTGGGTCGTAGGGGTCGCGGCGACGATGCTCGTGGGGGCCGCACCCGCGTGGGCGGGCTCGCCGTCGGCCAGCGTGGACACCCGGATCGGGACCGACGAGGGCGCGGCGGACTTCGGGACGGGCGGCGGTGCGGGCGCCACCTACCCGGGCGCGGTCGCGCCGTTCGGGATGGTGCAGCTGAGCCCGGACACCGCGCCGGGGATCGTCAACCCGGCCGGCGGCTACTCCTACCGCGACGACGAGATCAAGGGCTTCAGCCTCACGCACCTGTCCGGCGCCGGCTGCGCGGCGCTCTCCGACGTGCCGCTGCTGCCGACGACGCACGCGGTGGACGCGGCGCCCTCGGTCAAGGGCTCCTACGACGTGAACCCGCGGTACGTCGCGGCCTTCACGCACCGCGGCGAGGTCGCCCGGCCGGGCGACTACCGCGTGCGGCTGAACCCGGGCAGGCGCGCCATCGAGGCCGAGCTGACCGCGACCCAGCGCGCCGGCGCGCTGCGCGTCACGTTCCCGCGTGGGCCGCACGGCTCGATCCTCGTCAACGCCGGCGGCAGCGCGATGGGCAACACCGTCGCGAACCTGCGCGTCGACCCGGCACGGCGCGAGATCAGCGGGACCGTCGGCAGTGGCGGCTTCTGCTACGCCGCCGACCGCTACACCTTGCACTTCGTCATCCGCTTCGACCGACCGTTCGCGACGTCCGGGACGTGGCGGCGGACGACGCTGCGGCCCGGCGGCCGCAGCACGTCGGACGAGGTCGCCGACCGGACCGGCCCGCTGTTGTTGCAGTACAAGCGCCTCGGCGGCGGCCCGAAGGCCGTGCCCGGCAACCCGACCAAGGGCGCGCAGGCCGGCGCCTATGCGACGTTCGACACCGCCGGCGACGCCCAGCGCGCGGTCGTCGCGCGCGTCGCGATCTCGACGGTCAGCGTGGCCGGCGCGCGCCACAACCTGGCGGCCGACGCACTCGCTCGCCGGTCGTTCGGCGCGGCGCGCGCCGCCGCGCGGCGCGCCTGGGCCCGGCAGCTCGGCGCGATCCAGGTCGACGGCGGCGCCGCCCGCGACCGCGAGATCTTCTCCACGTCGCTCTACCACGCGCAGGTCATGCCGAACGTCGTCTCCGACGCCGACGGCCGCTACCTGGGCCAGGACGGCCGCGTCCATCGCGCCGCCGGCTTCGACAAGTACTCCAACATCTCCGGGTGGGACACCTACCGCTCGCAGATGCCGCTGATGGCGCTCGTCGCGCCGCGGGCGGCGTCCGACCTCGTGCGCAGCATGGTCGCCGACCAGCACGACGGCGGCAGCCTGCCGAAGTGGCCGGTGCTCTCGGGCCAGACCAACGTCATGGTCGGCGATCCCGCCGACCTGCTGATCGCCGGCGCCTACGCGTTCGGCGCGCGCGACTTCGACGCCAAGGCGGCGGTCAGGGCGATGGTCGCCGGCGCCACCCAACCCAAGGTGATCGCCAACGGCGGCTACGTGGAGCGCGCCGGCCTGGACGACTACCAGCGCCTCGGCTACGTCGGCTTCGAGCAGAACACCGACTCGCCCGGCCAGACCGTGGCGCCCGCCAAGGTGTGGGGCACGGCGTCCACGACGCTCGAGTACGCGCTCGCCGACTTCGGGATCGCCCGCGTCGCGGCGGGCGCCGGCGACGCCGCCACCTGCGGCGCGTTCGCCGCCCGCGCCGGCAACTGGCGCAACGTCTTCGACCCGGCGACCGGCCTGATGCAGCCGCGCGCCGCGGCGACCGGCGCGTTCGTCGCGCAGCCCGGCGCCGGCGGCGCCGGCTTCGTCGAGGGCACGGCCGCGCAGTACACGTGGTTCGTCCCGCAGGACGTCGCCGGCCTGGTCGCCGCGCTCGGCGGGCGCGACGCGGCCCGCGCGCGCCTGGACACCTTCTTCACCACCCTCAACAGCGGCGCCGAGAGCGACAAGGCGTTCCTGGGCAACGAGCCCACGCTGCTGACGCCCGCCCTCTACAACTGGCTCGGCCGGCCGGCGGCGGGCGCGGGCATCGTCCGCAAGGCCATGCTGTCGCTCTACCGCGCGACGCCCGGCGGCTTTCCGGGCAACGACGACGGCGGCCAGATGTCGGCGTGGTGGGTCTTCGGCGCGCTCGGGCTGTCGCCGTCGGTGCCCGGGACGGGCGTCCTCACGCTCGGCAGCCCGCTGTTCCCGAAGGTCACGCTGAAGCTCGCGGGCGGCAGGACGGTCGAGATCCGGGCGCCGCGCGCCGCGCCGTCGCGCCCCTACGTGCACGCCGTCCGCCTGAACGGCAAGCCGCTGACCCGGACGTGGCTGGCCTACGGCGCGCTGCGCCGAGGCCGCACGCGGATCGACGTCGACCTGTCGGCCAGCGCGGCGCAGACGTGGGGGACGGCGGAGACGGCGGCGCCGCCGTCGTTCGGCGGCGCGGCGGCCTGCGGGCGCTAGCGGGGCGCCGCGCGGTTATCGTCTCGCGGATGGTTTCGTGGCGCGTCGTCTCGGGGTTGGTGATCGCCGGGTACCTCGTCGCCCTCGTCGCGACGACGCTCGTCAACGGCCTGCCGCTCGAGCACGCGCAGCTGTTCTTCTGGATCGTGCTCGGGCTCGCCGCGGTCAGCCTGCGCGCGTGGCGGAGCTGGGGCCGGATGCTGCTGGAGTGGACGCCGCTGCTGGCGCTGCTCATCGTCTACGACTACCTGCGCGGGGCGGTCAGCGTGTCCGACGCCCACGCGCACATCACGCCGCAGCTCGACTTCGACAAGTGGCTCGGCGGCGGCCAGGTCCCGACCGTGTGGCTCCAGCACCACCTCTACGACCCGGGGCACATCCACTGGTACGACGTCGGGATCTGGCTGACGTACCTGAGCCACTTCTTCACGATCTGGATCGTCGCGGCGATCCTGTGGAAGGTCGCCCACGACCGCTTCGCCCGCTACGTCTCGGTGATCGTCACGGTCACGCTGATGGCGTTCCTGACCTACTGGCTGTACCCGGCGCAGCCGCCGTGGCTGGCCGGCGACCTGGGGGAGATCGGGGCGGTCGACAAGATCGTCCCGACGGTCTGGGGCCACTTCGGCGTGCGCACCGCGGCCGATCTCTTCGAGACCGGGGACGGCCTGGTCAACCTCGTCGCGGCGATGCCGTCGCTGCACGCCGCCTACCCGGCCACGCTGCTCCTGTTCTTCTGGCGCGACGGCTGGCGCTACCGGATCGGCTTCGGCCTTTACACGCTGGCGATGGGCTTCTCGCTCGTCTACGGCGGCGAGCACTTCGTGGCCGACATCGTCGTCGGCTGGGCCTACGCGGCGATCGCCTTCACCGCGGTCGCGCTCGCGGGGCGGCTGCTCGCGCGGCGGCGGGCGGCGCGTGGCGATCAGGGCGTGACCGCATCAGAACGCGGATCGATCAAGACCTTCGCCTGAGCGTCGGGGTCGCCGAGCGCGGTGAACGCCGCGTCGACGCCGGCCAGGCCGACGGTCCCGGTCATCAGCGGGCGCGGGTCGAGCTCACCCTCGGCGAGCATCATCAAGGTGTCGCGGAACTCCAGCGGCGTGTAGCCGAGGACGAAGCGGAGGTCGATCTCCTTGTTGATGGCCATGGCCGGCGTGAAGCGGTCCTCGCCGACGCAGACGCCGACGACCACGACCCGCGAGAACAGCGGGGCCTCGTCGATGATGGACTCGATCACGCCCGGGACGCCGACGCACTCGAAGATCACGGGGTGCTTGGGCTTGGCGCCGAGCTTCTCGCCCAGGCGCCAGACGTGCCACCAGCCGACGGGCAGGCGCTCGAGCTTCTCGCGCGTGGAGACGGCCAGCTCGAACGCGGCCTCGGCCTCGACCACGTGCCCGCGCTGCTCGCCGCCCGCGAACGGCGACCCCTCCGCGGGGTCGATCACGACGTCGGCGCCGCAGCGCGTCGCCAGCGCGCGGCGGCCGGGGGAGAAGTCGCTCGCCACGACGGTCTTCACGCCCTTGGCCTTCAGGGCCAGGATCACGCCGAGGCCGACCGGCCCGCAGCCGATGACGATCGCGACGTCGCGCTTGCCGACCTCGCCGCGCCGGACCGCGTGCCACGCGACGGCCATCGGCTCGGTGAGCGCGGCGACGTCGGTCGGCAGCCCGTTGGGCACCGCGAGCATCATCGACTCCTGGGCGATGACCTGCTCGGCGTAGCCGCCGGGCGCGTGCAGCGACAGCCCGACGGCATCGATGCCCTCGGTGCCGCGCACGAGCGGGAGCGCGACGACCGGCGTCCCGGTCGGGATCGACCCCTTGGCCTTGGGGCCGTACTCGGCGACGCGGCCCGAGAACTCGTGGCCGAAGACCAGCGGCTGGTCGGAGCGGCCGAAGCGCTCGTAGCCGGTCTTGGCGGCCATGTCCGCCCACGCGTCGATCCCGTGCCGGGCGTGGAGGTCGGACCCGCAGATCCCGCAGCGCTCGACCGTCAGCCGGACCTGGCCCGCGCCGGGCGTGGGGTCGGGGAGGTCGACGACCTCCAGGTCGGCGTGCTGGCAGACGACGGCTCTCATGGGCCAACCCTACGCGCAGCGTCCCAGGTGATGGCGTCGCCGGGCGAGGGCGCGGCGCCGAGCTGCGCCAGGACGCCGGCCAGCGCTTCGCGCCGGATCGCGCCGTGCTCGAGGATGTGCGCGACGACGCCGCCGTAGGTGAAGGACTCGGGCGGCTCGCAGAGCGCGTCGACGAAGCCGGCGTCCCACGCGTCGCGCTCGCCGATCGCGCCGATCAACCGCGACAACCTGGTCCCGGCGCGGTCGAGCCGCTGCACCTGCGTGCCCGGGCTGGGCCCGTCGTGCGGCTCGCCGGCGATCGCGGCGCACCAGACCTCCAGCGTCGCGACCAGCCGCTCGGCCATCAGCGCGGCGGAGGGCTCCTCGCCCTCGAGCCAGACGGCGACGAAGCCGGGCCGCAGCGGGCGCGCGAGCGCGTCGCTCGGCAGGGTCGCCGCCAGCGTCAACAGCTCGCGCGAGCGGTCGAGGTGGTGGGCGACCAGGCGCTCGGTGAGTCCGTCGCCGCGCGCGGTCGCGGCACGCGCGCCCGGCACGAGCACCGCCCCCGGCGGGTGGAAGTGCACGCCGTTGGGCGCATCAAGGGCGATCGCGCGGTCGCCGTCGAACGCGCTCGGCGCCACGCCGTGGGCGCGCGCGAACGCCCGCGAGAACGCGGCCAGCGAGCCGTAGCCCGCGGCGGCCGCGGCCTCCGTGGGCGTCGCGCCCGCGCGCTGGAGCTGCCACGCGGCGCGCTCGAGCAGCAGCCGGCGCCGCAGCGCGACCGGGGACTCGCCCGTCGCGCGCGCCAGCAGCCGGTCGAGGTGGTCGCGCGAGAAGTGCGCGCGCCGCGCCAGCGCGCGCCCGTCCGCGCCGGGCTCGTCGAGCGAGCCGACGACGAGGTCGAGCAGGGAGCGCAGGCGGTCGGGCGAAGGCGGCACGTGGGTCCGCCCATCTTCGCGCGCGCGGCTTGATCGCGTTCGACGTCCTGGTCGACGCCGCGCGCCCCGGTTGCGATCGTCGCGGCCGATGCCCTCCTTCTCCGCCTTCGAGGCCGCCGCCCCCGAGCTCGCCGCGCGCGTGCGCGAGCAACTGGGCGCCGCGACCCACCTCACGCTCGCGACGCTGCGCCGCGACGGCGCGCCCCGCATCTCCGGCACCGAGTGCCGCTTCCACGGCGACGACCTGTTCCTCGGGTCGATGTGGCAGGCGCTCAAGGCCCGCGACCTGCTGCGCGACCCGCGTTTCGCGCTGCACTCCGGCAGCGTCGACCCGCCCGCCTGGCAGGGCGACGCCAAGGTCGCCGGCGTCGCCGAGGACATCGAGGACCCCAACCTGCTCCAGGAGCTCAACGGCGAGGCCGCGCCCGACGGCCGGTCGCACCTGTTCCGCCTGGACGTCACCGAGGCCTCGACGGTCCGGGTCGACGAGGCCGCCAAGCTGCTGATCGTGGAGGTCTGGACGCCGGAGGGCGGGGTGCGGCGGATCGAGCGGACGTGACGGCGGGCGCTCAGGCCACCGTCCCCACCGCCACCCACGCGCGTGCGGTCAAGGTGAAGGGGTCGCTCCCCACGTCCAGTCGTCGCGCCAGCTCGGCCTTGAGCGCCGCGCGGTCCGCGGGCGCGAGCGACAGCGTGTACGTCCCGGCCGGCCCGACGCCGGACTCCAGCGGCGCGAAGAGGTCGTCGATGCCGTCGTAGTCGGCGGACACGACCGCGGGCGCGACCTCGACCTCCGCGAGCCCGCCGCCGTCATGCAGGAGCGCGGCCAGCTCGGGTGGCGTCCCGAACCGCATCGCGCGCGCCTCGTCGCGGTCCACCGCGCCGGGGTTCAGCGCGGCGGCCGCCGTCCAGAACGCGCGCAGCAGCCGCATCTCGCCGCCGTAGTCCCAGACCGCGGCGGTCACGGTCCCGCCCGGCCGCGTCACGCGCGCCAGCTCGCGCGCGCCCGCCTCCGGGTGCTCCATGAAGTTGATGGACAGCTGCGCGAGCGCTCGGTCGAACATGTTGTCGTCGAACGGCAGGGCCTCGCCGTGCGCGACGCGCACGTGGACGCCCGGCAGCCGTTCCGCGCACGCGGCCGCGAACGGCGCCGAGGGGTCGACGGCCCAGACGGCGGGCGCGCCCAGCAAGGCCACCAACTCGCCCGTCAACGCGCCGGGCCCGCAGCCGACGTCCACCGCGCGCTCGCCCGGCGCAACTCCGCCCGCCGCGATCAGCGCGCGACCCAGCTCGGCGCCGTAGCGCCCCATGTACCGGTCGTAGGCCTCGGGGGAGATCTCGAACAGGCTACGAACCTACTCCGACCGCGCTTGACACGTATTCCTATATCGGAATATGATGTCCTCCATGGCACGGGCGGCAACGACGACCGACGCGTTCAACGCGATCGCCGAGCCTCGGCGGCGCGAGATCCTGGACGTGCTGGTCGGCGGCGAGCGCCCGGTTAACGACCTGGTGAGCGCGCTGGGGCTGACCCAGCCGCAGGTGTCCAAGCACCTGCGCGTCCTCCGCGAGGCGGGGGTCGTCGACGTGCGCGACCAGGGTCGCCAGCGGCTGTACCGGCTCAACGGCACCGCGCTGCGACCCGTTCACGACTGGGTGGCGGACTACGCGCGGCTGTGGGACGAGCGGTACGCCCGCCTGGACGACGTCCTCGAAGACCTCAAGCGCGACGAGCAAGGAGATGGTGGACGATGATCAGCACCCATACGGCGACGGTGACGCTCCCGACCGACGAGCAGATCCTCATCACGCGCGAGTTCGACGCGCCCGCGCACCTGCTGTGGCGCGCGGTGACCGAGCCGGACCTCGTCAAGCGCTGGTGGGGCGCCGAGCGCGGCCAGGTCGACCTCGTCGAGATCGACCTGCGCGTCGGCGGCCAGTGGCGCTACGTGATGACTGCGGCCGGCAGCGACGTGGAGGTCGGCTTCCACGGCGAGTTCTACGAGATCGTCGAGCACGAGCGCATCGTCCAGACCGAGGTCTTCGAGGGCTTCCCCGACGCCCACTCGGTCAACACCATGACCTTGGTCGAGGCCGATGGTCGCACGACGCTGACCACGCTCGTGCAGCACCAGGCCAAGGCGCACCGCGACATGCAGATCGACTCGGGCATGGAGGCGGGGATGCAGGAGTCGTTCGACGCGCTGGAGCGCGTGGCCGCCGCCCTTCGATGATCGTCCACTCCTAGCCGGAAGTCCTGACCGGTCGGCCCCGAAGCGGGTAGCTTGGCGGCATGCGCGTGCCGTCCTTGGCGGGAGTGTTCCGGTTCGTGGGGCTGGCGGTGACGCTCGCCGGCTGCGTGCTCGTGGTCGCCTCGCTCTCGGAGACGTGGGCCGAGCAGGACTCGAGCCGCGACGTCGTCGCCACCCGGACCGGCTGGGACTGGCTCGGGATCGGCGACGTGCTGCTCCTCGGGGTCTGCGCGTTGACCGCGGTCCTCGCCGTCGCGCTGTGCGTCGGCCCGCGCTCGCGCAAGGTCTCGCGGTCGGCCGGCGGCCTCGCGCTCACGCTCCTCGTGCTCGCGCTCGTGGGCGTCGGCGTGACCTACTGGCTGGTCGACATGGACTTCGCGTTCTGGATCGACAGCGACGACGCCGACAACTACAGCGCCGGGCCCGGCTACCAGGCCGCGGCGGTCGGCCTGGGCATCGCGGTGCTCGGCCTGCTGATCCTGCTCGCCGGCCGCTGGGAGGCGCGGACGCGCAAGGCGCTGCGGCGCGAGGCCGCCGCCGCGGCAGTCGGGGCCGCGGCGGACCCCGGCGAGCCCGAGCCCAGCTGGGCGGCGCGCTAGCGGCGCCCTACGGCGCCGCCGGGATCACGACCACCGGCCCGTCGGGGTCGGCGACCGCGTCGGTGTCGAACGTCGCGCCGTCCAGCCGCAGCGCCTTGCGCGCCTGGTCGGCGAACGCGTCGACCGGCTCCAGGAAGTCGATGCGCTCGGTCCGGTAGTGCATCGGGACGACGAGCTTCGCGCTGGTCGTCGCGGCGATGTCGGTCGCCTGGTCGGCGCCGATCGTCGGCCCGCCGCCGATCGGGACGAACAGCAGGTCGACGGTGCCGAGCGCCGCGGCCTGCTCGGGGCGCAGCTGGGCCTGGCCGAGGTCGCCGAGGTGCGCGACGCGCAGCCCGCCGAAGGCGAACACGAACAGCGTGTTGGGCCCGCGCTGCGTGCCGGCGGCCTCGTCGTGCTCGGACGCGATGCCGATCACCTCGCCGATCGGCGACGGATGCGTGCCCGCCGTCGAGCGCAGGAGCGCCGGGTCGCCGCTCACCGCCCCGATCCCGTTGTGGTCGAGGTGCTCGTGCGTGACGAGCAGGACGTCGGCGCCGACGTCGATCGCGGGGTAGTCCCACCGGCGGCGCGCCTTCATCGGCGCGAGCTCGGCGTCGTCGAACGGATCGATGACGACGGTGCGCTCGCCGTCACTGAGGCGGAACGCGGACTGGCCGTACCACTCGACCTGCATGATGCTCCTTGGGGTTGTTGTAGCTCTTGCTCGTCGTCGTGGACCATCCGGCCGCCGCGCAGCAGCGACGCGCCCGCGGCGACCAGGCAGGCGACGATCGCGAACGAGAACGCCGCGTGCAGCCCGTCCTGGAACGGTCCCGAGATGAGATGGGGGAAGAACGAAGAGCCGGTCAGCACGGACTGGTCGTGCGCCGACAGGGTGCTCAGCGTGTGTCCGCCGAGCAGGTGCTGCACCGGGTTGTACCCCAGGAACGCCGCGAACAGGATCGAGACGGGCGGCAGGGCGCCGACCTGGTGCGCGGTCGCCGGGTCGACCCCGTGGGCCTGCAGGCCGGCGCTGAGCGTCGTCGGCAGGGTGGAGGCCAGGCCGACGATCATCAACGTGAAGAAGATCCCGATCGACAGCACCTGCGCGGAGTTCTGGAACGTCTGGTTCATCGCGCCGCCGGCTCCGCGGTCCGCGCGCGGCAGCGCGTTCATGACCGCCGCGCGGTTGGGCGAGGCGAACAGGCCCATCGACGCGCCGATCAGGAACAGGATCGCGCCGAAGACGGGGTAGTCGAAGTCGGTCGGCAGCAGCATCAGCAGGCCGAAGCCGATCGCGGTGAGCACCATGCCGCTGGTCGCGAACGGGCGCGCGCCGAAGCGGTCGCTCAGGTAGCCCGACGTCGGCCCAGCGACCAGCAGCCCGATCGTCAGCGGCAGCATGGAGATCCCGGCCCACAGCGGCGTCTCGGTGAACGAGTAGCCGTGCTGGGGCAGCCAGATCCCCTGCAGCCAGATGATCAACATGAACATCAGCCCGCCGCGCGAGACCGACGACAGGAACGTCGACAGCGTCCCGAACGTGAACGCGCGGATCCGGAACAGCGGCAGGCGGAACATGGGGTCCTTGACCCGCCGCTCGATCACGACGAACGCGACGAGCGAGGCCAGCGAGCCGGCCAGCAGCGTCAGCACGCGCGGGCTGCCCCAGCCGATCGGGTGCCCGCCGGCCGGGCGGATCCCGTAGGTCACCGCGACCATCAGCAGGATCAGGCCGAGCGCGAACGTGAGGTTGCCGGCCCAGTCGACGCGGGCGCGCCTGGGCGTCGAAAGCTCGCGCAGCGCGGCGTAGGCCCAGATCGTCCCGGCGACGCCGACCGGCACCGAGATCAGGAACACCAGGCGCCAGTCGATCGGGGCGAGGATGCCGCCGAGCACCAGCCCGATGAACGTGCCCGAGACGCCGACGACGTTGTTGATGCCCAACGCCATCCCGCGCTGGTTGGCGGGGAACGCGTCGGCGATGATCGCCGCGGCGTTGGCCAGCAGGCAGGCGCCGCCGACGCCCTGGACGATGCGCATGACGATCAGGTACGTCGCGCCGCGGCGCCCGTCCATCCAGTCGATCGCCAGCAGCAGCGAGGCGACCGTGTAGATGACGAAGCCCAGGTTGTAGATCTTGACCCGGCCGACCATGTCGCCGAGCCGGCCGAGGCTGACGATCAACACGCTGGTCACGACCAGGTACCCCAGGATCATCCACAGCAGGTAGAACGAGTTGCTGGGAATGAGCGGGTCGAGGTGGATGCCCCGGAAGATGTCGGGCATCGCGATGATCGTGATCGAGCCGTCCAGCGTGGCCAGCAGCACGGCCAGCGTCGCGTTGGACAGCGCGACCCACTTGTAGCGGTCGGGGTGAGCGGGGCGCACGTCTTCCCGAAGTATACAGGTAACCTGTATTTCGGTTCGGACGGACGGTTCCGGCATGATGTGCGCCCATGCCGTCCGCTCCGGCCAAGTCGACGATGCTCCTCGCGCACGACCTGCGCGAGACGCTCGGGATGCTCGTGCGCCGCGTGCGCGCCGAGCCCGGCCCGCCGGCGCACGTGATGGCCGTCCTCGCGCTGCTCGACCGCCAGGGCCCGGCCGGCGTCAGCGACCTCGCGGCCGTGCAGAAGATGCGCCCGCAGTCGATGGCCCAGACGGTGCGCGAGATGGAGAGCTCCGGCCTCGTCTCCCGCCGCCCGGACCCCGACGACGGCCGCCGCGCGTTCGTCGAGCTGACGGCCGAGGGCCGCCGGATGCTGAAGGCCACGCGCGCCGCGCGCGAGGACTGGCTCGCCCAGGCGCTGGACCGCGAGCTCGACGCGGGCGAGCGCGAGGCCGTCCGCGAGGCGCTCGCGCTGCTCGCGCGCGTCGCCGAGAGCTAGGCCGGCCGGGCCGGCGCGCTCGAGGAGAACTCGGCCAGCAGCATCCAGCGGCGCTGCTCGAGCAGGCCGACGAGCCCGATCACGAGGTCGTGGCTCACGGGATCCAGCGTGTCGAGCTCGTCGAGGCACAGCGAGGCCAGCGCCGCCACCTGCGCCAGCCGGCCGGCGACCGCTGCCGTCGCTTGCTCGACCATGACCGGCCCGGCGGCCAGCGCCTCGAGCGGCGTGGCCGCGACGATCGCCTGCGCGCGGCCGTCGGGGGAGACGCCGACCGTGACGGCCCGCTCGGCCAGCGCGTCGGCGCGCTCGCGCAGCCCGTCGGCGATGTCGTCCAGGTGCAGGTGCAGGTCGCGGAACCCGGCGCCGTAGACGTTCCAGTGCGCGTGCTTGACCACCAGCCCGAGGTCGAGCGTGGCGACCAGCAGCTCCTGCAGGAGCCGGCCGACGGCGGTCTGGGACGGGGTGCGGGTCACGGCCACGGACGCTACGCCTGGCGCGTCGGCGCGCCTTCCGTCAGGCGACTGAACCCCGCGCGGCCTCAGTCGCTCGACGGAAGCGAGCGGGCGGCGCGCCGTGGGACCGTCGGGGCATGCCCTACATCACGACCGCCGACGGCACCGAGATCTACTACAAGGATTGGGGCAGCGGGCCCGTGGTCGTCCTCAGCCACGGCTGGCCGCTGAGCTCCGACAGCTGGGAGGCCCAGCAGCTGTTCCTGGCCGAGAACGGCTTCCGCGCGATCGCCCACGACCGCCGCGGCCACGGCCACTCGACCCAGTCCTGGGACGGCAACGAGATGGACACCTACGCCGACGACCTCGCCGCGGTCATCGACGGGCTCGACCTGAACGACATCGCGCTGGTCGGCTTCTCGACCGGCGGCGGCGAGATCGCGCGGTACGTCGGCCGCCACGGCACCGGGCGGGTCGCGAAGTTCGTCCTGGTCTCGGCCGTGCCGCCGTTCATGCTCAAGACCGACGACAACCCTGGTGGCGTGCCGATCGAGATCTTCGACGGCCTCCGCGCCGCGTCGCTCGCCGACCGCTCTCAGCAGTACAAGGACCTGGCCGGCGGCCCGTTCTTCGGCAAGAACCACGGCCTCGAGGTCTCCGACGGCATGGTCGACGCGTTCTGGCGCCAGGGGCTGCAGGCCGGCCACCGCAACGCCTACGAGAGCATCGCGGCGTTCAGCGCGACCGACTTCCGCCCCGACCTCGCCCAGGTCGACGTCCCGACGCTCGTCATCCACTCCGACGACGACCAGGTCGTGCCCTACGAGGTCGGCGGCAAGGCGTCGGCCGCGCTGATCGACGGCGCCCGGCTGATCACCTACGAGGGCGGCCCGCACGGCGTGACCGACACGCACAAGGACCGCCTCAACCAGGACCTCCTCGAGTTCCTGAAGTCCTAGTCCGACGCGAGCACCAGCGCGTCGCCGACCGCGACGCGCCCGGGCGACACGGTCGTCCCGTACACGCCGAGGCACGCCTCGAGTTCGCGGGCGACCGTGCGCAGGACCGCCGGATCGCGCTCGGTGCTCACCGGGTCGACGTTGATCATCACGCAGCGCTTGTCGCGCTGGTCGACCCGGAACGCCAGGCCCGACGCGCAGCGCAGCGTCGCGCCGACCCACGCGTCCTCGGGGAACGGCTCGTCGCTCGCCGCCTCCACGAGCAGGTTGGGGCGGAACCGCAGCTCCTCCAGCGCGCGGCCGAGCAGCCCGCCGAGCGACGCGATCGTCTGCGTCGTGATCAGCGACAGCGGCGCGATGTCGAACACGCCGCGGTTCTGCTTGATGACGCGTACGCCGTCGCCGAGGAGCGCGGCGAGCGCGGGGTCGCCCACGTCGTGCCGCGCGCCGTCGGGCGTGGTCACGACCGTCGCGGACGCCTCCGGCCGCTCGGGCTCGGAGAAGGCCGGGCGGTAGTGCGCCAACTCGGGCTTCTCGCGGATCGTCAGCCACGGGAAGCTGCTGCGCTCCAGCCCCGGCCGCACGAAGGCCCAGCGCCGATCGCCGGCCAGCCCGTGCCAGTCGACGTCGGCCGCGGCGAGCCGTTCCGCGGCCATCGACTTGACGGGAAAGCGCAGGAGCCCGACGATTCGCCCTACGGGAGGAAACGATTCGCGGGCTTCTGCGTGTCTCATGTCGAGAACGCGCGGACGGCTCCGACCCGTGGTCATGACGCAAACGCTATCGGCGGCCGCCGATGAGTCCGAGCGTCGCGACCCGTCCTCGCCTCAGAACCCCTTCTCTCCCCGAGAACCCATCCCAGGAGCCTGCGCATGACCACCGACACGACCGAGACCGAGACCGACCGCGAGCGCTGGATCGCCCTCGTGGTGCTGTGCGTCGGCATGTTGATGATCGTGCTCGACACGACCGTCGTGAACGTCGCGCTGCCGTCGATCCAGAACGACCTCGGCTTCACGAGCTCCGGCCTGGCCTGGGTGATCAACGCCTACCTGATCGCCTTCGGCGGCCTGCTGCTGCTCGCCGGCCGGCTCGGCGACCTGCTCAGCCGCCGCGGGATGTTCCTTTCCGGCCTCGCCGTCTTCACCGCCTGCTCGGTGCTCTGCGGCGCGTCGACGTCGCAGGAGATGCTCGTCGCCGCGCGCTTCGCCCAGGGCATCGGCGGCGCGATGACCTCCGCGGTCATCCTCGGCATGATCGTCACGATGTTCCCCAAGCCGGCCGAGCAGGCCAAGGCGATCGGGGTCTTCGCGTTCGTCGCCAGCGCCGGCGGCTCGATCGGCCTGCTGGCCGGTGGCGTCCTGACCGACACCATCAACTGGCACTGGATCTTCTTCATCAACGTCCCGATCGGCGTCGTGACCGCCGTGCTCGCGACCCGTCTGCTGCCGCACGACCGCGGCGCCGGCCTGTCCGCGGGCGCCGACGTCGCGGGCGCGGTCCTGATCACCAGCGCGCTGATGCTGCTCGTCTACACGATGGTCAAGCCGGCCGCCGACAAGGGCTGGGGCGCGACCGAGACGCTCGCGCTCGGCGCGATCGCGCTCGTCCTCGTCGCCGCCTTCGTGGCGCGCGAGGCGACCGCCAAGACGCCGCTCGTGCCGCTCGGGATCTTCCGCTCGCGCAACATCACCGGGTCCAACCTCGTGCAGGTCCTGGCGGTCGCCGGGATGTTCGGGATGTTCTTCATGGGGACGCTCTACCTCCAGCGCGTCCTGCACTACGACCCGCTGCAGATCGGCTTCGCGTTCCTGCCCGCGACGGTGACCATGGGCGCGCTGTCGATCGGCTACACCGACAAGCTGATCATGCGCTTCGGCGCGCGCAACGTCCTGATCCCGGGTCTCGTCGGCGTCTGCGCCGGCCTGGCGTGGCTGACCCAGATCTCGCCCGACGGCACGTACTGGGTCGACATCTTCCCCGCGATGGCGATCTTCGGCGTCGGCGCCGGCACGGCGTTCCCGGCGCTGATGACGCTGGCGATGTCGGGCGTCGAGCCCGAGCAGGCGGGCCTGGCCTCCGGGCTGGTCAACACGACCGCCCAGGTCGGCGGCGCACTGGGCCTCGCGGTGCTCGCGACGCTGTCGGCCACGCACAGCGACAAGCTGCGCGAGCAGGGCAAGTCGACGGCCGAGGCGCTGACCGGCGGCTACCAGCTCGCCTTCGTGGTCGGCCTCGGGCTGGCGCTCGCCGCGGTCGTCGTGGCGATCGCGGTCATCCAGCCCGCGCCGGCGATGGCCCATGGCGCGCCGGAGGCCGAGCTGGACGATGCCCCGGATTACGAAGCGCAGCGGGAGCCGGCGCTGAGCTGAGCGTCCGTGTGCCGATCGCACGGTTGAGCCGTGCGATGTGTGGAACGCTGGGGGCATGACGCCCGACGACGATCTCCTCGAGCACGTCGACGACGCCGCCGAGGTCGAGGCGCAGCAGCGGGACGTCCCACGGACGGGCCCGCTGCGCTTCGCCCGGATGACGGGGTCGTCGATCGCCGGCCGCGATGCCGCGCCGTGGGTGACCGACTTCCTCAACGCGGCCTATTACCGCCGGGCGGTGGACGCGCGCGAGGTCGACGACCTGCGCTTCGCGTTCGCGGTCCTGACGACCTACTGGTACAACAAGGACACGCACCGGCGGCTGCACGTCAACGACCTGCCGGCGTTCCACAAGGCCTTCGGCGCCGAGCGCTTCCACACCGACCGCAGCGCGCGCGGCACGCTGTCGCGCGAGCAGCTCGAGGACAGCGCGGCGCAGCTGATCGGCGACTGGTTCCCGGCCGCCTACGCCGACGACGCGCGGCGTGGGTGGGGCATCGCGTTCGCGACCGTCGCCGACCGCGAGGCCTACAACCCGGAGCGCCGCCGCGTCCTGGCCAAGTTGGGGCCCTTGACGCCTGAGAGCGCGCCGCCCGCCGAGCAGGTCTGGCACACCTACCCGGCCGTGAAGGTGGCGTCGGTCGAGGCCGTGGTCGCGGCGCTGCTGCGGACCGAGACCTGGCCGGACTACGCGAGCGAGATCGGGCGCTTCACGCCGCTGCGCGCCGGCGGCCTGGACGGGCAGACGTTCGAGATCGAGGTCGCGGCCGGCACCGACTCCGGCCGTCCGGTGTTCACGCGCGGGTACGTGACGATCACCCAGCTCGTCACGCCCGACGACCCCGACGCGCTGGCCGCGTACTTCGCGCAGCTCGAGGACGGGCTGGCGCGCTACGGCGACGACGAGCCGCGCGCGGTGCCCGAGGGCGGCGTCCCCGCGGTCGGCTTCGACCTCACCACGCACCAGGGCCACTTCATGGGCAACGGCCACAACCGGCTCATCCTGTACACCTTGGACGGCGAGGCCTACGTGCAGGCCGCCGGGACGTGGGACCCGATGCCGTGGCACATCGACCGCGCCTACCGGCTGGCGGGCTCGCAGGCCCAGCACGCGTTCTGGGGCCAGGGCGCGATCGAGCGGCTGAGCATGCTCCACCAGCTCGCGCTCGCCGTGGCCGCGCGGTGAGCACCGACGCCGTCGTGATCGGCTCCGGGCCCAACGGCCTGGCCGCCGCCATCCGCCTGGCCGAGGCCGGCCGGTCGGTCGTGGTGCTGGAGGCGGCCGACCACTACGGCGGCGCGGTCCGGACCGAGGAGCTGACGCTGCCGGGCTTCCGGCACGACACGTTCTCGTCGGTCTACCCGGCGGGCGCCGCGTCGCCGGTGTTCGGCCGGATGCCGCTGGCCGAGCACGGCCTGGAGTGGGTGCATCCGGCGTCCTGCTACGCGACGCCGCTGCCCGACGGGCCGGCGCCGGTCCTGTACCGGTCGATGGACGAGACGGTGGCGTCGCTGGACGCGGTGCACGCGGGCGACGGGGCGGCATGGGCGGGCTTCGCCACGCCGTATCTGAAGGCCTGGGACGCGCTGCGCGCGACGATGCTGTCGGGCTTCCCGCCGATCGAGGGGCCCGCGAAGCTGCTCGTGCAGGCCGGGCCGATCGGGACGCTGAAGTTCACGCGGCTGCTCGCGGAGTCGTCGGTGGGGCTGGGCCGGCGGACGTTCGAGAGCGGCGGCGCGCGCGCGTGGCTCTACGGCTCGGCGATGCACGGCGACACGCCGCCGAACAAGCCGGGGGGCGCGATCGCGGCGGCCTACCTCAACCTGCTCGGCCATGCGGTCGGATGGCCGTCGCCGCGTGGCGGGGCGGGCCGGCTGGCCGACGCGCTGGTCGGCTACCTGACGTCCTTGGGCGGCGAGGTCCGGACGGGCGCGCGCGTCGAGCGCGTGCTGGTGTCCGGCGGCCGCGCCGTAGGTGCAGGGGTCGCCGGTGGCGAGGAGCTCCGAGCACCGATCGTCGTCGCCGACGTGATGCCCAAGGCGCTGGCGGCGATGGCCGGCGACGCGCTGAGCGGCTGGTACGCGAGCATGTTGAAGCGCTACGTCTACGGGCCGGCGACGCTGAAGCTCGACTGGGCGCTGGACGGCCCGATCCCGTGGACCGACCCGGGGGCGCGCGGCGCTGGGACCGTGCACGTCGCCGGCTCCGAGGACGAGCTGCTGGCGACGGTGCAGCGCGCCGAGTACGGGCTGCCCGAGCACCCGTTCCTGCTCATGGGCCAGCAGTCGATCGCCGACCCCACCCGTGCGCCGGCCGGCAAGCACACCGCGTGGGCCTACACGCACGGGCCGGCGTCCGCGGCGGTCTGGGACGGCGAGGTCGACCGCCACGTCGAGCGCGTCGAGGCGCAGGTCGAGCGCTACGCGCCCGGGTTCCGCGACCTGATCCTGGCCCGCCACGTGCTGTCGCCCGCGGCGCTGGAGGAGCGCAACGCGAACCTCGTGGGCGGCGACGTCGGCGGCGGCAGCTACACGCTGCGCCAGGTGGTGTTCCGCCCGGTGCCGAAGGTCTCGCCCTACCGGACGCCGATCAAGGGCCTGTTCCTGGGCAGCGCGGCCGCGTTCCCGGGCGGGGCGGTGCACGGCGTGCCGGGCGACGCGGCGGCGGCCGCGGCGCTGCGACGCTGGCCGTAGGGCGTCGCCGCTCAACCGATGTGCGCGCCCTTGGCGCGGTTGCACGGGCCGCAGAGGACCTGGAGGTTCTCGATGGTGTCGGCCCCGCCCAAAGCGATCGGGATGACGTGGTCGAACTGCAGCTCGAAGGCCTCGCCGCAGTCGACGCAGGCGCCGCCGTCGCGCTCCCAGACGGCGCGGCGGACGTCGCGGGGGATGGGCTCGCGGCGGTGCTCGTCGCGGGCGTCGTGCTCGTGGGCGAGCGTCGCGTGCGCCCGGGCCAGGCGGCGGCGCGCGCGCACGTGGCGCTCGTGGACGAGCGCGAGGACGTCGTGGGCCGAGAGGCCGTCGTCCTCCCAGAAGAAGCGGTCCATGCACCACCAGTAGGTGCGGCCGTTGGGCGCCTGGAGGACGGCGACGGCCTGGCTGCGCTGATCGTCTTCGAGCGCCCGGTGCTCGGCGGCGCGCAGCCCGCGGGCCGCGACGAGGCGCCCGGCGGTGAAGACGTGGCGCCTGAACGGCCAGCGGCCGTGGCGGGCCCAGGCGGCGTTGTTGGCCTCGCGGAGCATGGCGGCGGACGACGCTACGAGGCGCCGCGGACGGCGTGCAACGGCGGTTGCCGGTCAGGCCGTTGACGCGTGGGGCTCAACGTCGGCGGGGTGGCTGCCGACCTCTGGGGCATGTTCGCGCGCGCGTGTGCCGTGGTCGTCGTGTCGCTGTGCTGGCTGGTCGCCGTGGCCGCCGGGCCGGCGTCCGCGAAGATGTACGTGTCGACGTCGACGGCGGTGGACGCCGCGGGCGCCGTGACGGGGCATGTCGAGGGCTACGCGGTCGTCGGCGTCAGCTCGGTGGCCGACACCTTCCAGCTCGACGTGCTGCGGGGCGGCGCGACGGCCGCGACCGGCACCGGCGTCGGCTACGTCCAGCTCGCGCCGTTCACGATGCAGGCCGGCGACCAGCTCGTCCTCACCGACCTCGACGCGAACGAGAGCCATTCGGCGACCTACACCGGCGCGCCGGGCTTCGACGCCGGCGTGTGCGGCGCGGCGGCGACGTTCTCGGGCGTCCGCGACGACGCCGCGGCCGTCAGCGTGACGGCCGCGCTGAGCTACGGCGCGCACGACCCGCGCAACGAGGCGCTGGCGGCGGTGAAGCTGAGCGGGCCGGGGACGACGTTCGCCGGGACGTTCGCCAAGGCGCTGTCGAGCGCGTGGACGGTCACGGCATCGCAGACCCGGCCGATCGACGCGGTGGGCACGGGGTTCTCGGTGTTCTCCGACGTGACGCGGCCGGTGGGGGACTGCCCGCCGGCCGACCCGGCGCCGGCGCCCGCCGCGGCTCCCGCTCCCGCGCCCGCGCCCGCGCCCGCGGTGGTGCCCGCGCCCGCGCCGGCCAAGGACCTCGTGGCGCCGGTCGCGGCGCTGCTCAAGCTGCGGCTCGCCACCGCGTGGCGGGCGCTGGTGGCCGGCACGTTCTCCGACGCGGTGACGATCACCGAGCCGGGGACCGTCACCCAGACGCTGTACCTCGACGACGGCGCCAAGGCCGCGAAGGCGACGGTCCTGGGCCGCGGCCGCGCGGTCGTCGGCCAGGCCGGCAAGGTCACGGTCAAGCTCAAGCTGTCCAGGCAGGGCAGGTCCCACGTCAAGGCGCGCAAGGCGGTGAAGGTCAAGCTCGTCACGACCGTCACCGACCAGGCCGGCAACGCCCGCGTGCTGGCCCCGAAGCGCTTCACGGTCAAGCGCGGCAGGTAGCGCCGGGGCGGCGCCGTGCCGAGCGCGGACGCGCCGGGTAGGGTGCCGGCTGCGCATGCCGTCCCTCCGCGCTCCGCAGCTCGCCGCGCTGGTCGTGGGCGCCACCGTCGCGGTGGCGGCCTGCGGTGGCGGGGACGCGCCCGCGACCACGACGACGGCGACGCGCCCTGCGGCGGCGAAGCCCGCGCCGGCGGTGCCGGTCCTGTGCGGTCCGCTGCGCGCCCGCGTCGCCGGGCGCGTCGACGCGCCGGAGGCCACCGAGCTCTCGGGCCTGGCGCGCAGCGCCACGCAGCCCGGCGTCCTGTGGGCGCACAACGACTCCGGCGACCGCGCGCGCGTCTTCGCGCTGCGGACCGACGGCTCGCTGATCGCTTCGCTCGACGTCCCCGGCGCCGAGGCGACCGACTGGGAGGACATCGCGATCGGGCCCGGCGGCGACCTGCTCCTGGGCGACATCGGCGACAACGACGCCGAGCGGGCGGACGTCAGCGTCTACCGCGTCCCGGAGCCGAAGCTGGCCGCGAAGCCGAGCGCCACCGCGCCCGCCACGCGCTACACGCTCACCTACCCCGACGGCGCGCAGAACGCCGAGACGCTGATCGCCGACCCGCGCACGGGCGAGATCGTGATCGTCACCAAGGCGTTCAGCGGTCGGTCCGGCGTGTACGCCGCGAGCGTGCGCGGCGCGACGACGCAGACGCTGCGCCGCGTCGGGACGATCGAGCTGGGCCTCGGCGGCCTGGCCACCGCGGGCGACGTCAGCACCGACGGGCGCATCGTCGCGGTCCGGACCTACACCGCGCTGTCGGTGTGGAAGCGGCGCCCAGGCGTCTCGCTCGCACGCACGATCGTCGACGGCGACCGCTGCACCGGCCAGGTCGCGCTCGGCCGCGAGGGCCAGGGCGAGGCGCTCGCGCTCGCCGCCGACGGCCGTTCGTTCTTCACCGCCCCCGAAGGCGCCGCTCCCGAGCTGCGCCGCTACGCCCCGAGGAAGTAGTTGATGGACTCGCTCAACGCCGACGCCGTGCTGTTCGACCTCGACGGGGTGCTCGTCGACTCCCGGACCGCGTTCGCGCGCTCGATCAACGCCGCGCTGGTCGCGCACGGGCTGCCGGAGCGGGAGGATCACGAGCTCCACGCGCACCTCGGGCCGCCGCTGCATCGGACGTTCGCGACGCTCGGCGCCGCCGACGAGGGGCAGGTCGACGCGTTGGTCATGAGCTACCGCGCGCGCTACCGGGCGACGATGACGGCCGAGAGCGCCGTCTTCGCCGGGATCCCGGAGGCGCTGGACGAGCTGGCCGGGACGATCCCGATGGTCGTCGCGACGTCCAAGTCCCAGGTCCTGGCCGAGGCGCTGCTGGAGCAGCTCGGGCTGCGGTCGTACTTCGGCGCCGTGCACGGCCCGTCGCTGCAGGCGCGCGACGAGGCGAAGTCGCTGACGATCGCGCGGGCGCTGGACGGGCTGGCGGGCGCGCGGAGGGCGGTCATGGTGGGGGACCGCAAGTTCGACGTTCTGGGCGCGCGGGCCCACGAGCTGCCGTGCATCGGCGTGCTGTGGGGGATCGGCGGCGAGCAGGAGCTGCGCGAGGCCGGCGCGGTGGCGCTGGCGCGGGAGCCGGGCGAGCTGGTGGAGCTGCTCGGGGCCTGAGGCGCGGCGCTGCGCGGCGGGGCGCTGCGCGGCGCGGCCCGCGCGGCTCCGATCGGGAGCCGCGCGGGACGGGCGCGGGCGTGGGGCCTAGGCCTTCTTGGCGCGCGCCGCGGCGGTGCTGCGGGTGCGCGTGGCGGTGGTCTTCTTGGCGGCGGGCTTGCGCTTCGGCTTCGGCTTCGCCGTCGCGGCGCGGGGCTTGGCGGCGGTCGCGGTGGTCGCCGCGGCGGCCGGCCGGGTGCGCGCCGGGGCGGCCGGCGCCGGCTTGCGGTCCTTGGCGGGGATGTCCTCGCGCACGACCTGCCTGGCGAGCTGCGGGATCAGCCGCTGGAGGAAGCCGGCCATGCGCTCCTCCTGGCGGCGGAACTCCTTGGCGAGCTTGGCGGTGTCCCGGTCGTACAGGGCGTTGGCGAGCTCTTCGATCGCGAGGTAGTTGGCGATCTCCTCGAACTCGTTGAACAGCTCGGTCTTGGCGTTCTTGAGCAGCTTCTCGGCCTCGCCGGTCCCGCGGATCGCGTGCAGCGGACCCTGCGCGAGCGCGACGCCCTTCTTCGCGACGGCGGTCGCCTTGGCCGCGGCGGTCGACGCCGCCTCCGGACCGGGGAGCGAGACCGCCTCCGCCTTGCCGCCGAGCTGCTTGATCCGGCGCTCGAGCCCCTTGGCCTGCGCCGACGTCTCCTTGAGGTGCTCGCGCAGCCGCTTCTTGTACGCGTCGCGGGAGGTCATCGAGATGTGCGCCTTCAGCGCCGTCTCGAGCTCCTTCTCCTTCCCGTAGGCCTCGTTGAGGTACTGGATCAGCTTGGCTTCGCGGGCAGTCGGCTCAGTGGCCATGACGGTACGGGCTCCTCCTCGGTGGCGATCGAGTTCCCCAGGGCCGTTCCCCCGATCCCCTTCGTCTACACTGCCCTCTGACCTGGTGGGCGTAGCTCAGTTGGTAGAGCTCCTGGTTGTGGTCCAGGCGGTCGCGGGTTCGAGTCCCGTCGCTCACCCTGGTCGAGAAGCCCCGCACGTGGCGGGGTTTCTGCGTTGCTGGGCCTCGTGAGCATCGACGCCGGGCGAACGCCGGTTCAGGCACCAGTGCCTTTATTCGGCGATATCGCCGTCTATGGGCGGCGATTCGCGGGGATTCGTGGTGTTGCCGGCGGCGCAGATGGGCACTCGGTGCGATTGCCGTTCGCTTCACCTTTCTCGGCGCCGGAGCTAGCGTCGCCGCCGCGCCGGGTCTGCCATGAGGTGGTGCCGGTGAATAGCGCCCCCCGCGCCGCTGACACGGCCGGGCAGCTCGACGCACTGGTCCTCAACCACATGCAGACCGTCGCCGAGCCGGTAGGCCCCGTTGCAGTCGCACGAGCCCTCGGCCGCTCCACCGGAGCCGTAGCCAACTGCATGGCACGTCTCACCAAGAGCCGGAAGCTCCGCCTCCTCGACGATCGACCTCGCCGATATCGGGGCTCGTTGAACGATCGTGCCGATCATTCGACTGCGGGCTATGGCCCATCAGTGAGGTGTCCCAGCGCAGTTGCAGATGGCCAGGGACGAACCGCGGACCGGCGCAGGTCGGCCAGCAGAGCCGCAAGGATCTCCGGCTGCTCCTCAAGTTGTACGTGACCCCTCGCGGCGACTGCGGCCGCAAGGGCGGCGTCGTTCGGCGCGGGCCCTTCCCAGGGCAGGCCGTCGTCGGTCAGCCCGTAGGCTGCGGCGTCCATACGCCAAGGGCGACAGGGGAGACGGGCCGCCAAGCCCGATGCGATGACCAGGCCTGCAGGGTCGAGGTCACAGCGCACCCGTAGCGTCGAGCCAGTTGCCGTCACCGCGCTGAGCAGGCGCAAGCAGGCCACCGACGGCTGGCCTTCGGTACAGACCAGCGGAGGGCAGGCCGACCCGAGTGCGGTGGCGGCCGCAGCCACCACCTCAGGGTTCTCGCAGACGAACACCTCAGGCCCGACATCTAACTGGCTGACGCCGCGCAACTCACGCAGCGTCAGCCGGCGGGGTTCGCCAACAGCAGCGGCTGCGGCCAGGCACCGCTCCACGTACCCGTCACCTGCGACGCTGAGGCCTACGGTGAGCACGGTCACCGACAGCTCGTCACAGATGACGCCCCAGGCCGACCATTGCTCCCGCCGCGCGCCAGCCGACCGCGGTGTCGGCTGGTCGCTGAGGTGGGTGAGGGCGGACAGGCACAACACGTCCATCGGCCGCCCACGATCGAGCGCATGGGTGTCCCCGCCGGGGCAGGTGCGGGCCGCGAAGGCCGCTAGGCCCTCAGCTGGCTCGGTCGGCAGCGCCGCGAGCACGTTCAGACAAGCGGCGAGCAACGCGAACGGATCGCCTCCGCGTGCTGCGCGCGTGTGCAGACCGGTTGAGCGGACACGGTCAAGCCAGCCCGTTAATTCCGGATGCACCGACAACGTGCGGTGTCTGGAGATGATCTGCCATGAGCTCGCGAGGGTGGTACGAGCAGCGGCCCGCTCGGCGGGCTTGTCGCGGAGCGGCCCGCCCATCCCCTCCAGGACCTCCTGCAACCGGATCTGCAGGCGTGAAGCGCGCAAGGCTCGGTCGAGCTGATCCAGACCTACTCGGAGACTCCCATCGTCTGAGCGGTTGAGTACCCGGCCGAGCAGGCCGCCGAGTGCGTCGAGCTCGGTCGCGGTGACGCCGGGGAGAGTCAGGCGACCGGTGATGCGGCCGTTGTCCTCGGCTCGCTCGCGGGCGGCTGGCCAGACGCGTGCGAAGCCTGGCTGCATGAGGTATGGGTCCGTCGGACTGCTCATGGGGCGGCGAAGTCCTGCTCGTCGACGATCTCGACCTTAACGCCGCCGCGCCAGACGAAGTGCTGAGCGAACACTCCCCAGGCCCCGTTCTCGCGGTGCAGTTCGTAGAAACCGACCGCAGGCACCTCCTGTACGCACGGGTCGAGGTCAAATGAGGTGGCGACGAAGTCCAGCTCAAGATCGACGAGCGCACCGAGGACGTTGCGGCGCACGCCTTCGTCGATGCCGTCCATCGCCTCGTCCAGCGCGATCAGCCGCGGTGCCTGCGGCACGAGGTCGTACATCGCGGCCGCCGAGGCGAACAATGCCATGTTCATCAACGTGGACTGCTCACCGCCGGAGCCCTCGCCGTGCTTGCGGCCGGTGAGGCGCTCACGCGTGTCGTCCAGCTCACGGACATACAGCACAAAGGTGAACCAGCGCCGATAGTCCAAGGCCTCGGCGACGCCGGCGTGGCGGTCGTCGCCGGCGCCGTCCTCCGCAGTCTCGGAGGCCTGTTGCAGCCGACGCTGGACGAAGGCAAAGACCTGCTCACGGTCAGCGTCGGGCATCGCTCCGACCGACTTGCCGGCCAGCAACTTGACTGCGGCGGCGTCGCGGTCATCCAGCGAGCCGACGACCCATTCAAGCTCGAGGGTCTTCCCACCGCCCGTCGGGCACTTCGCAAGCGCCTGATTACGTCCGGCCAGAGTCCGGCGAACCTGGCCGATCTTGCCACGCAGATGCTCGGCGAGCTCGGAAAGCACGCTCTCGCCGAGGACCCGGCTGGTCTCCTCGTTGAGCAGCTCAGTTTGCCGTGCCAGCTCGGCGTCGACCCCGAGGATGAGCGAACGCAGCGTGCGGGGCGCGCCCATCCAGGAGACCTCGCAGACGAGCAGGCCGTGCTGATGGCGGATGCTCGCCTGCATGTCATGCCGGTTGAGTTCCAAGGCCAGGTCATCGACCCGGGAGGAGACATCGTTTGCCAAACGCTCGAGCCGTTTGGTGTCTACCGCGGCGGCAAACGCTGGGGGCAGTGACCGGATGCGATCCAGGGTCTGGGTGAGCGTCCACGCTCCTGCCTCGCCCTCGTCCTCAATGAGCGAGCTGCCGGTGTCGCTGGCGGCGGTGAACATGCCGAGCGTGCCGAGAGCGCTGATCCCGTCGACCGCGCGAGCGCGCGTCTGCTCGGCTCCGTCGCGGCGAGACACCAGTTCGCTGCGCTGCGCGGTCAGACCGCGCAGCGCAGCGCGGGCTTCGGTGTGCTGCTCGCCGGCGGCCTTGGTCTCGCGGTTGGTGCGAACGACCTCCTCACGTTCGGCGACGACCTGCTCCTGGATCTCCTCGGCAGATCGGCCCAGGCTCATCTCGGTGGCCTGTAGGGCACCCTGGGCTTCGGCGAGCGAGGCTGCCGCCTGGTTGGCCCGGCCGCTGGCGCGCAAAGCCAACCCAGCGTGGTCGGCGAGCGCGTCCGTCGCGCTGCTGACTGCCTTGGCGCGCTCCTCGGCCCGGGCCGTCTCGGCCTCGCGCTTGGACAGCAGCTCACGGATGCTCTCCAAGGCCGCCTCGACCGCTCGCAGTGCGCCGCGTCGCGGCGGTAGCCCGAACTCCTCGGCGTGCTTGTCGTTGCGCTGTTGGGCGGCGTCGGCGGCGTCCTCAGCTTCCTTGCGGCGGCCGACGGCGGTCTGCACGGCGCGCTCAGCGAGATCTGCGGCCTGCGACGCGCGCGTGTAGGCCCGGTCAGCCCGGGTCAGATCCGCCAGCGGCGGCAGCGCCGCAAGTTCCGCGTCCGCGGTGTCGGCGCGGGCCTGCTGTTCAGCGTCGGCTTGGTCGACGGCGACCCGCTCAAGGGCAAGCCGTGCCCGTTCTGCGGTTAGCTCGGCCAGGCGGCGTTCACGGCGAGCCCGACGGGCAGCCGCCCCGATGAACTCGGCCTGTGGCTTGGTCGCGCGGCCATGCAGGACCCCGGCGCGCAGCCGTCCGGGTGCGACGGACAAGGGCCCGTCGAGAGCGACGGCGGCCAACAGCGCGCCGACCGTCTCGGGGTCGACCTCGTCCGCGGCGGTGTCCCCGACGAGCAGGTCGGCCAGAGACGGGCCGTCTACGGCGGCCGCGGCGACCAGGGTCAGGTCCTGCTCGGCGATGTGACCGTCCGGGTGCACCCACGCGTCTAACAGCCCAGCTTCGGCCAGTGCCGCTTCCAGGCTGGCGCGCTGGTCATCGGGCAGGCCGTCGGCGAAGTCGACCAGGCGCCAGAAAGGAGCGCCGGGGCGCCCGACGCGGTCAGCGCGACCGACCTGGCGGACATCGGGTTCTGCGTCGACGTCGGCCTGCAACCGCGCGATCTCCTGAATGGCCGCCTGGTCGGCGTCGGCGATCTCCCTACGGCGCACCTCAAGCCGGGCGCGATCACGGGCGATGTCGTTGGCGGCACGCCGCCACCAACCGTCGACCAGAGTGCGCTGCGTGTCGGGCTCGGCGACGAGCAGGTCGGCCTCGTCGGCGTCGGCGTGGAGCACCTGCAAGCTCTCAAGCCACGCCGCCGTCGCGTTGCGTAGGTCTTCCCGCGCCTGCTCCAGTTCAGCCTGCGCCTTCTCGGTGGCCCCGACCATCTCGGCGTTCCGGCTCGTCGCGGCCTCCTCGGCCTCGCGGCGCTCCTCCAGGGTGCGCCGCGCCGTTTCCAGAGTCCCGAGCAGCGTGTGCTGTCGGGCCACGTGGGCCTGACGCTGGTTGACCGCCCCGCGCAACAGCGCGAGGTCTTCGGAGGGCAACCCCGCCTCCGTGCAGGCGTTGGTGAGCTTGCCGTCGATCACCCGGAGCGCTTCCGCACTCGCTGCCGCAGATCGTTCGGCGTCCGCTAGGTCGGCGGCGGCGCGCCTGCGGGCCTGCTCGGCATGTTCGGCGTCGAGGTCGGCGTCGTCGCGCTGGCTGGTGGCATCGCCGACGTTGGCACGCAAGGTGACGATCTCGCTGGCCGCCCGGACCTCGGGGGAGCTGATCAACTTCTCGTAGCGGCTCTGCACCAGAAGGTGGGCCTGCTCGGCGTCGCGCAGTCCGTGCTCGGCATCGTCAGCGACCTCTTGGGCTTCCACCACGGCGCTCTCGTGGCGGGTCAGGGCGGTCGACGCAGTCTCAAACGCCTGCTCGGCGTCGCGGAGCAGACCTGCGCGGTGGCTGACCGCGGCGCGGGCGTACGCGCGGTAGGCCTGTTCGTCCAGGCCGGCGGCCAGGCGCTTGGCGGCCTGCAGGCCCTGGCGGCGACGACGCAGCTCCTCAAGGCGCTCGAGGTTGTCGCTCATCCGTCGCACCTGGCCTGCGTCGACCCCGGGCAGGGTGCCGTTGAGCATCTCCGAGACCGTGTCGGCCTTGAGCTCCTTGGACAGCTTGGGCTGGCGAAGCTGGCGGATGAGGCGGAGCATCTCCTCGTACATCTCGGCCGACTCGAAGCCGATCAGCCGCTCACGCAGCAGCTGTTTGTACTCGGTCTGGTTGCGTGCCCGCGAGCCACCGGCAGCTTCGACGCGTTCAGCGGCGGTGTCCAACCCGACCGGAGTGGCCCGGTCGGCGGCGTGCTCGCACAGGACAAGTTCGATGCCGATGCGCTGGTGGGTCACCCAATAGGCGCGGGCGACTTCCTTCGGATTGGCGCGGTTCGCCTTCATGCCGATGATGGCGGTCAGCCAGGCGCCCTGCAGCGGGTGATGAAATTCCAGCCAGACGTATCCGAAGCGCTGGTCGCGGCGAGCATCGGGGAACTTGTCGGTGGCGCCGATCAAGTTCCAGTGCATATCCCGAGAGTCCTTGGCGAACGGGTCGAGCTTTCGCGGGGAGATATCGCCGTCCAGCACGAACGGCAAGACGAGCTCGAGCACCTTGCTCTTCCCGGACGTGTTGCGCCCGCGCAGTGCCAGCCGGCCTTCCTCAAAGCAGAAGACTTGGTCGGCGTACTGGTAGAGGCCGATGATGCCGGCACGGGTGGGAGCGAAGCGTTCGTCGTTCATGCGTCGGCGATGTCCAACGACAGCTGCGGGACGGCGGCGGTGGCGGCCGCGTAGCGGTGAGCGGCGGGCAGCACGCGGATCTGGTCGCCGCGCACATCGACCAGGCCGACTTCCGCGAGGATGCCGAGGGCACGTGTGGTCTGCTCGGTGACGCTGACCGAGTCGTCGGGCTCCCACGCCTTCCAGAAGCCATGGTGCTCGGCCATCAGTCGGGCTGCCGCATCCAGAGCGATGTCGCGGTCGATCTGCGGGGAACCGGCGGGCAGCGACCGACGGACCGGTTCGTCGCCGAGCGCCGCGGCACACAACTCGGGGATGAGCAGCAAGGCCAGCTGCTTGATGTTCGCGTCGGTCGGGAACGGCCGGTCGGTGTGCTCGCGCCCCGAAGCGATAAGCGCGGTGCCCTCTAGACGCGCCTCGCGATCAAGGCCGGTCAGGGCCACCCCCGCCCGCTCGAACGCCTGGCGGCGCTCGGCCCACGCCTCATCCTCCTCGGAGCTGACATGCCAGCGGGTGCTGACACCATGCTGGTCACGGCGGTAGACGACGGGGTCCTCCACAAGGCGGCGGACGATGTGGTGGCGAAGTGCCGCGCGCCGACCGGCCTCGGTGGGCGGGTGGACCGGCTCGGCGACGAGCAGGTGCAAGTGCTCGGCCGCGGCAGTCGTGGATGGGTCGGCCAGCAGCAGCGGCAGGCGTGCACGGACGATGTCGTAGAAGGCCTCCTCCCCCGTGGCATCGGTGTGCATCCGGCCGGCCTGGCCGGCGCGGTGGGCCAGCACGCCGAGATCGACGAGCCAGCCGACCGCGTCGGCGAGCGCGTCGCGAGTCGGAGTGTGCGTCCAGTCCAGGTCGGGAAGATCGAGCTCGCGTGCTTCACGCTGGATCTGCTCGGCGAGCTCGCCGAGCGGCAGCTGATCAGACTGGGTGGTCTCCAGCACTGCGCAGCACAGGCACAGCAGGCCGATGGTCCGCTGGTTGAGCAGGGACCGTTCGTCCACCGGCCGCTGCTGCTCCGTCTTGGACCGGGCCGCCCGGGCCAAGGGCCGCGCGTCGACGAGGTCAAAGCGCTTGATCAAGCGCGCGCAGGAAGAGTCGACCATGCGCAGTTCGTAGCCGAGTTGCTCAGCAAAGGTGCGCTGCAGCCATTCGCGGTGGCGGCGGATGAGCGCCATGGTCTCGCGGTCGTCGACAAGATGCCCGGCCAGCAGCGCCCGCGCGGCCGTCTGGCGCTCCTCGGCGGCGATCTGCTCGGCGACGCTCAGTGGACCACCTCAATCCGGTAGTCGGGGAGGTCCAGGGTGCCGTGATCGGCGTGCAGGCGGGTGCGGGTGTTGTCAGGCGGCAGAATCAATCGCAACGTCAATCGCCCGTCAGGGCTGGTCGCCTGACGCGATCCGTCGCGCGTACGCTCGGTCGCGAACGCGCGGGAGACCCACCCGAGCAGATCGGCCAGCTCGACCGGGTCCAGCTGGTGCAGGGCGCTGATCTGCAGCGGGCCATTGGCGCTGGTGATCGCGGCGTGGAGGCGAGCCCGCAACTCGGCCTGCCGTGCGGCCTGAGCGCGCATACGCGCAGCTAGGTCGCGGTTGACCGGGATCGACGCGGGCCGGCCGGCGCCGGGGCGCCGCGCGCCCGGTACGCGCAGGTGAGCGGCGACGCGGACGGTACCCGCGCCCGCCCACGACACGTTCTGCGGTCGGCCAAGCGCTTCATGGTCGCCGAACAGGCCGGATAGGTGCCGGGGCGGGCGCATCCCGACGGCCTGCGCGAAGGCGCGTTGCGGGGCGTCTTCGTCGTGGATCTCGGACACGAGCAGCGCCAGGCTCTGCCAAGCGTGCGCGCGGTCGCGGCGATCGTGTCCGCGCTCGATCTTCCGCCGTGCGATGTCGATGACGGTGCCGACAGCGTCGAACACGCGGACCGACAGGCGACGCCAGGGCGAGTCCGCGGCCTCCGCGGCGCCGAACCATTGCTCGATTGCCGTCCAGCGGGCCAGCTGCTCGGCGACGGCGCGATTGCGCATGTCGTCCTCGGTCAGCCCACCCATCGGGGCGGGCAGCGTCCGGGTCGCGACGATTCGCTGAGCGAGGCGCTGTGGGCCGGAGTCGGCGATGGACGCCAAGTGTCCGGCGATGGCGTCATCGTAACGACGAAGGTCGCGGTGGAATCCCTGGAGGTAGGAGACGATGCCGTCCCGAGCCGCCTGGAAGTCCTCAATGGAGTGGGTGGACGACACGGTGAACTCGTTCAGGCGGCTCATGTAGGACGTGGCGCCCTGGCGAAGGTCGGCGGTCGCCTTGGCCGCCTGGTCGAGGAGGTCGTGCAGCGCCACGTCTCCGTCTGCGTTGTCGCTGGCGAGGACGACAGAGATCCGGCCGAGCGCATCGCGAATGCTCAGCAGGCGGCTGGCGTCAAGCTCGCCGATCTCGTCGCGTAGTCCGTTGAGCGCGATGAGGAATTCCTCGAAGAGCTCACCGGCCGGGGTGATGTCGTAGAGCATGCTCTTGCGGCGGAACTCCGGCGCTGAGCGCACGTCACGAATGTCCTGGTCGGATCGCAAGGCGCCGTTCTTGCTCAGCGTGTCAAGCGCCGACGCCAGGCTGTCAGCGTCGAGTGGATACCCGAACTCGGTGCGAAGCCGGTCGGCGACCTGGGAGGGGCTGAGCTGCAAGCCGATGTCACGCGTCTTGTTGAGGTAGAAGACGCGCATGATCCGTCGGTGGCGTTCAGCGTGGTCGCCGTGGGCGTACGACACCAGTGCGACCGGCGCGAGCGGATCCGACTGCTGGGACGGGGGCGCTGCATCGCTCGCAAGCCGAGGGTCGTTCACCCGTGGGACCGACTCATCCATCGAGCCCTCTCAACGTGACGACGCGAGCGTGTCACAGGCCGCGGGTCGCGCTTCCTCGCTCGTGTTGACACAGGCTCACGTTACCCCACGAGGCGGCCCGAACCTTTGGGCGGATGCTCCTGTCGCTGATCTCGAATGGCCTGCCGGTAAGCGCAGGGGATCGGTCAGCTCCAGCCTTGGGAGCAACGCTTCCCGCCGGCCGTCGTCGACCGGGACTCGCGCTGCTGTCGCGCCAGCGCGGGTGCTGCTTCCGGTTCCGATTGTTGCGCTCTCGCGGCTCAACCCGGACAAGAGCGCGACGGTGGCCAGCGTCTACCTGACCGTTGATCGCTGCCCGAGGTCCAGCCCACCGCAAGCGCGGCAGGCGGCCGCCTGCGTCCCGGGCGCTCGGCGCGTTGGTCCTCGACCCACGCAGACCGTCGCCGAGCCCGTGGGTCCGGTCGCCGTCGCACGAGCGCGCGGCCGCTCCAGCGGCGCAGTGGCGCAGTGGCGACTGCGTGGCACGCCTCACCAAAGGCCGGAAGCTCCGACTCGTCGACGATCGACCCGCCGCTATCTGTCTCGCTGACACGACCGAGACATTGGACGTCCAGCCCGATCGCCAAAGCAACAGAGGCGGGCGTGCAGTTGCCATGTCGTTAGAGCGGCGGGCGGGCGAATCCACAAACGGCGACGTACCCTGTTGGCGTGGCGAGCGGCGTGATCACCGGCGGAATCTGCAAGGCGGCGCAGCAGTGACCGTCGACGGGGTCCCCTATCGGCAGCGCGGCGCCGCGTCGGGGTACCGGTACCAGGATCTGGTCGCCGCGCTGACAATGGCGCGAGTGCTGGCCGAGGGCGCTGGCGCCGTCGCGGTCGAGGAGAAGCGGTTCGCCGAGGACGCGATCGACGACCTTGAACTGGTCTCGGCGAGTGGCTCGGTCTACCGAAGCCAGGTCAAGCACCGCGAAGGTCGGGAGCCGCTGACCCTCGCGCTCTTCAAGAGCGATGCCAACGGCCTCCGTCTCGACAAGCTGATCGCCGCGGAGTCGTCGCACGGCACAACGGGTGCCTTCCCCGAACTACGCGTCGTCACCACGCTCGATGCATCGGCGGCTGCTGAGGCAGGGTTCGTCCGCGACGAGGAGACGCCGTCCTTGCTGCCGGGCCTTGGCTCAACGCGTTGGCGGATATCCGTTGATGCTGTCTGGCTCGAGGGCGACGACCAGCCGCAGTTCACGTTCGCGAAGGACTTCACGCGTGAAGCGCTCGCGTCGTTCTGCCGGCACCTCCTCATTGAGGCGGACGCGTTGCCGATGTCCGGGATGCTGGCGCAGCCGGGAGAGCTGGAGCGAGTGCTGATCGAGCGGTTGCGGGAAGTTGTAGGCGTCGAGCAGTACCCGAACCGCGCCAAGGCCATCGACGTGGCGAGCCGCCTGTTGGAGATCGCCTCCTCGTTGCGGACGCGGAAGCAGCGCCGTCTCGACTTCGACTCGATCGCTGCGGAGTGTGGGCTCCGCGTCGATCGTGGGCGCATCGCGCAGGCGTTCCCGCTGGATCGCCGCCGCTACGTCCCCAGCTTGCCGCTTCGGGCCGCGCTGGTCGAGGCACTTGATCCTCGGCATGACCATCGCCGAATCATCGCCAAGGGGCCGCCGGGCGCCGGCAAGTCCTGGGCCCTCGAAGCGCTCGCACAGGACCTTCGTGCCGAGGGTGCCGTCGTGGCACGCCACTACTGCTTCCTCGCGCCCGGCGATCCCGAGGTCGCACAACGTGTGGCCGTCGACGCGCTGATCGCGAACCTAACGGCCGAGCTTCTCGATGATGATCGGCTCGATGGAGTTGATGTAGGTCTGGGTGCCGGGGTCTCGACGCTGGAGCGCGCGCTCGTCCGCGCTGACGAAGCGATGACCGAGGCCGGCCTGACCGACCGCATCGTCCTGCTCGTCGATGGACTGGACCATGCGGCGCGGATCGAGCCCGCGCCCGGCGTCGTTGCGGCAAGTCCCGAGGACCTCACCGCGCAGCTCGGTCTTCTCGAACTGCCCGACCGGGTCACGCTCATCGTGGGCTCTCAGCCGGGCGTGCATCTCGACACGCTCATCGCACGAGGTGCGCATGAGGTGACCGTCCCTCGGTTGGAGCTGCGGCACACCGCCGCGCTCCTGGCTCGGCAGGGCACGCTGCGGGCGCTCAAGTTGTATGGCTTTGCCGACGACCACGAGCATGCAATCGAGGCCGTGCACGAGAAGGCCGCCGGCAACCCTCTGTTGGCCGGATTTCTCGGTCGGGAGGTGGTCGAGCGCCTACAGGCTGGGATGCCGGAGACTCCGAGCGAAGCGGTCGCTGCGATCGATGCGGCGGACGGTGACTTGGAGGCGTACTACCGGCACCTTGTGACGACCGCCGAACACGCCTCGGACGGCGGCATCCTCGCCGAGCACCTCGCGCTCCTCGACTTCGCCGTCACGGAAGCAGAGCTCGACAAGATCGTCCCCGCGTTCGGTCCGGCTCGGATCTCGCTCGTCGTCTCGGCGCTTCGGCCGATCCTCGACGACGTCGGCACACAGGGTGGACTACGGATCCATCACGAGAGCTTCCGGCGCTTCATCGCCGAGAACCTGATCGCGGACGGCCGTAACCTCGGCCCGCTGCTCGATCCCGTGATCGCGTGGCTCGACGCTCGCGGCCTGTACAAAGACCAGCGTGCGTTCCGGCATCTCCTACCGCTGCTGCGCCGGGCCGGGCGCGCGGCCGAAACCCTAGACCGTGTCGGGCCCGAGTTCGTGTCCGACAGCGTCGCCGAGCTGCAACCGCAGGCCGCGATCGACGCGAACCTGCGCCTCGCTGCGGACGTTGCGGCCGAGAGGCAAGACTTCCCGGCGCTCACGCGCGTCGCCGAGCTGCGGTCTGCGGCGATCTCGACCTTCGACGAGAAGCTCAGCGATCCGACCTTCTGGGCGGAGGCCGTAGCCGAGCTCGAAGGTCCGCAACGCCTCGCCGAGCGGCTGCTCTACGACGGCCGCCCGACGTGGCCGAAAGCGACGGGTCTGCGTCTTTGCACGGTCGTAGACCGTGCCGGCGCCACGCCGCCGTGGCGCGAGTACCTCGAGATGCGCAGCCCGCCAGACAACGTCTCGAAGAGCACCGAGCGAGTGCAGCGTGAGACGCTGGACGAGGTACGAGGGATGCTCCGCACGTTCGAGCGTGCCGACGCGATCGGCCGTCTTGCGGCCTGGATCGAGAACTACAACGAGATCGACCGGGCCTACGTGGACGGCATCGCGGCTGAGTTGGCCGGCACACTCGGTCCAGCTGGCATCGTCGAGGCGCTCGCAGCCGCGCCGGGCGCGTCAGCGGTGGCTCGAGCTGCGCTCGAGCTTGGCCTCGCCGAGACGTACGTGTCGGCCGGCGAGACCGACCTGGCGATGGCCGCCGGTCGTCGGGCGCTCGCCGCCGACCTCAACGCGAAGGTGATGCGCCGGCTCCTGGATGTCGGTCTGCCCACCGACGAGCTGACTGTTCCGGCTCCTGACCTGAGTCCTTCGGGCCTGATGTCCGGCAGAGGGCCCGACGCCGATCGGGTCGAGTCGTTCCTCTCCTGGGTCTTCGTAGCGGCGGCACGTGGCGAGGACCTTGCCGATGTGCGCGATGCCCTGGCGGGGGAAGGGTTCTACTCGGCGTGGCTGCGGTTCTGCTGCGACCTGGCAGAGGCCATCAACGGACGCGCGGACGTCGTGGCGGCGCTTGGCGAGTTGGCCAGGTACGACGAGCCGTTCGCGGGGTCGCCGCGCGCGTGCGACCTGTACCCGATCTGGTCGTTGACCGCCGAGACGTTCCGGCGGGCCATCGCGCTGGTGAACGACGACGAGTGGCCCCGGGCGCTGGAGCTCCTGCTGACGATCTCCGGCAACACCTCCACTTCGCTCCAGAACCACCCGAGCGGTCCGCTGACGTTCTGGAAGTTGCTCGAGCTGCTCCAACCCTACGCCGACCGCTTCCCGCTCGATCCCGTCCGCGAGGCGGTGGAACACACTCACCGCACGGAGTTCTACGAGTTCCATGCCGAGTACGCACTACGCGTCGGGCTGTTCGAGCACCGCGCCGGGCAGAGTGGGCGTACAGATGAAGCCCTAGCTACCGCGGGCCGATACCTGGCGGCCTACGGCTTCCACAAGGACGTGACGGTGTTCGGCCTCGTCGAGGCACTTGACGCCATCACCGACGAAGCGCATCGGACCGAAGTGACTGCACGGTTCCAGCGGACGTTCCCGCTGTGCGAGCGGGCCTACCGGCACAGCGACGGCAAGGAGACCAACCATGCCACGTACGCGTGCTTCAGCGCCTTCGCCGCCCACAGTCCCGGCGCTGCGGCGGACGCCCTCGCCCGCACCGTCCTCGAGGACCTGCCGGTGCGCTACCGAGACAACGAGCGCGGCCTCGTCGCCGTTGCACGCGCTGCGCCCGACGGCGTCCCGGCGCTCCTGCGCCATCTCCTCTGGCGCGGCTGCCTGCCCGCGGAGGTCAAGGGGTGGCTGGCAACCATCGATGCTCTTGCCGAGGTCGATGACGCGCGCGGCCGCGAGGCCTTCCTCGAACTGGCCGCGGCAGCCGACGGCGATACCGAGCACGCGGATCACCAGTCCGCCGAGCTGGTCCGCGCGTTCGCGGCGGACCGTTACTGGCCCGAACCGCCGATCGGCGCGGTCCCCGACCGACGGTCACGGTCGGACAGCCACAACTACGAGAGCGGCAGCGACCACAAGGGCGACGGTGCGAGCGGCCCTTTCTTCGAGGGTGCCGACACTGAGCTAGAGCTCCTCGTTCGCTTGCGCGGGCGCTTCGGTTCCTACGACGAGTTCCTCGACACCGACGCCTTCGCCAACGAGCTTGTCACCCGTCTTCGAGCCGTCACCGGCGGTGACGCCGCCGCGGTGGTCCGCCTCGTCGTTGCGTTCTGCCACGAGCAGCGCTTCCTCAGCCAGCGTGGCGCGATCCTCGCCCGGATCGCCGCCGCGTTCGAGTCCGATGCGGCCGTGGCCGCGCAGCTGTACATCCTGGCCTGGATCGGAGCTGGTGACGGTTGGCATCCGTTCGGAGGTCTTGAACACCGTGACCTCCTCGAGAGGGGCTTCGCGCTTGGCACGAACGACGCGCTCGGCCGACTCGTCGCGGAGCTCGGCCGGCACATTCAAGTCCAAGGCACGATGGGTATGACCCGGCGGATCGTCGAGGCGCTGGTCGTCGCGGGAGACCCGGGCAGCGCCCTCGCGTGTTGGGACCAGGCCGCAGCTGTGGTCGAGCATCGTCTGCCCGTCACCGCCCCCGAGGGGCGGCCCACGATCGCGGAGCCCGGCGACGACCTCAGCGACAGCGACACCGAACGGGCCTACGCCAGGTTGCTCGGGTCCCTCGTGCACTCGTCGGATCCCGAGCGCCGGGCAGCGGCGATCGCAGGCATCGCAGAGCTACTGGGCCACGATCGCGGGCTGGCGGCCGAGGCCGTCACGTCCGTGCTGTCCGTCGACGCGACGTTCACGGACACACTCCTCGGCATCCGGATCCTCGAGCTGGCTGCCAAGCCCGAGGAGCTTGGTGACGTTGCGGAGTGGCTACCGGGAGTAGCCGCCGCGCCGGGCTTCGGCCTTCAGGAGTCTGCCGGCGCCCTGCTCGACCGCCTCGGAGAGGAGGCGCCTGCGAGCGTCGTGCAGCTGCCGGGCAGCGAGCGCGTCGTGACGCAGCCCGACATCGCGAAGTCCCAGATGTGGGACTCACGCCATCGGATCGTGCGGCTGGCGCGCATGTGGCGGCCGTTCGAGCGCCTCGTCGCCGGGCGGTACCGCGACCTGCGCGACGCCCCTGGAACGGACAGCATCATCAAGCGCCAGGCTGACACACAGTTCTCACGCTCCGTGCCATGGATGCCGCCGTGGGAGCTGCATCGCTGGGAAGCCGAGCTCTTGGAGATCGCCGTTCACGACTCCGTGCCCGAGTTGATCACCCACATGGGCGCCTCCGGCCGCTGGCCGCCGGGCATGAGCGACAAGCTCAACGCGATGCTCTTGCCTGACGTTGGCGCGGCGGCGGCGCGGGCTCGTAGCCGCGCGTTGCGTCCCGGCGGCGTCGCGCTGCCGGCAGACCGGAGCGTTGCGATGGGCCCGCCTGTTCGCGTGGTTGACGGTGCCTACGAGGGCTGGACACGGGTCGCGCTGGTAGAGGAGGAGATCCAGGTCTCCGACGAGATGCGCTCGTCAGGGATCCTCACACGCGTCGCGAGCGGGTTGTGGGTCGGCGAGAAGCCGCCTCCCGATGAGGTCCCGTTCGACACGGTCCTGATGGAGTGGCGCTGGCACGACGCGGTGACGGCGGTGGTGTTGAACGCCGCGCCGACCGGTCCCGTAGCGGCGTACGGTGAAGAACACCACCTTGTGCTCTTCGACTCGTTGCTCACGTTGACGCCCGACTGGAAGGCACGCCTCGGCCTACGGCCTGCGCCGCTTCCCGCGCCGCTGGATCTCATCGATGAGCGTGGAGAGGTCGGCGCCGTCACGCGCTGCTGGCGGATGCGCCCCTACAGCTATGACTACTCGCCGTTGCGACCCATGATCCGCGGCACCGAACTGCTGCTGCGTCCGGACCTCGCCGAGGCCGCGGCGGCGGCCACCAACGATGCGCTGAGCGAGATCACCGTCGTGACCGCCGACGAGCTGCGACGAGACACGTAGGCCGCCTTACGCCGGCCCGCCAGATCTAGGTCTCGGCGCGCGGATGCGACGTGGAGGACTTCCTGCCCCTCCCTCATACTCTTGGGGTCTAGGGCCCGTTGTGGGCGACGTGTATGCGCTGCCTTCGGTCGCGCACAGGCGTCGAACAGCAACCGAGACTGAACCGTGGCTGAGCCGTCGGAGCGCTGCGTCACGATGGACGACGTGACAAACGGTTTGCCCGCCGAGGTCGAGCACGTGCTCCGAGATGCGATCCGGGCGGTTCTTCCGCGGGACGGCGGTAATCCCGCGGCTGCGGCGATCTCGTTTCCCGGTGGGGACTACGTCGTTCCGACGGGCGGGCTTGCCGAGGACGTCCATGTCGTGCGGCACCTGCTCATGGCGTTCTTCCTGTTCAAGGAGCCGCCGCCGGAGGCGCTGCGGGTCGAGGCGTTGACGCTCGCGCTGGTGGTATTGCGGTTGGCCGCTCACGTGAGCTCGGTGGTCGGCCTTGATCGGCGGGGAGATGCCGCGTCGCGTGTGTTCGAGGAGATCGCCGCGGGCTTGGTCATGACGGCGGAGGAGCTGGACGCGGTGGTCGCTCCTCACGGCGATGCTCTGCAACCACTCGTGACCGAGACTCTTCCGCCGGTCAGCTGGGCGGCGACACCTCTGTATCAGTACGACGACTTGTACGTGTTGGTGGGCGCTGACCAGTTGTTGGTGACGCTTCGCCACCAGCTGCTCATGCTTGCCGCACGCGCCGGCTGGCTCGACGTCCTGTCGGATCGTGTGATGCAGGCGCATGGGACGTCGATCGAACGTTCCCTAGAGCGTTTGGAATGGACGCATGCGGGCCTCGTCGCGGACGACGACCTCACGCACGTACGGCACGAGGTCTGGCGGTTTGATGACGACGCGGCGGCGATCGTCACGACGCTCGCGGACGATCTGTTGGACTACGACGGACAGGAGCCCGACACGCCGTGGCATGCGGCCGTGCACGTCGACCGTATCGCCAGACGCGGCGCTGCCCTTGCCCAGCAGCTACTCGCAGGCCCGCGTTCTCCGAATCACGTGCTTCACCTCGTCGTCCTAGCAGGCGTTGGCCGTTCGGCCGCGTGGTTCGATCAGGCAGACCATTCGGTGACCGGTCTGCGGCGAGTGAGCCTGTTCGCGGGTGATCTGGAGATCGTCAGTGTCGCGGAGCGCAATGACCCGCTCGCGCTCTGGCGGTACGTCCAGGATTCCGATCGCCTGGAGTGCCGGATCATGACGACCGACCCGCTCGAGGCCTTCGCGCTTTGGCGCAGCGAGTCGCACTCGTTCTACCTGGGCGACGACAGGCCGCCGACCCTGATCACCTCGCAGGGTAGGGCGGAAGCGCTGCGGGCGGACGTCCTGCGCCGTGTCGATCGCCACGGCGTGCCGGGCCCTCCGGGGCGGGGCCTGATCGAAGTGGCACACCGATTCGACGAGATCGACGCGCCGCTGTACCGCCCTATCACCGCCGACATCGACGGCATCGCGGTCGACGTCGACGGCATGCATGTCTGGGTGCTCGCGCACGACCTCGACCGGTTGATCGGCCAACTCGTTGATGCAGTTGCCTACTGGGTGTGGCAGCTGGCAGGTGATCTCACATGTGGTCGCTTGGCAATCACGGTGGCGCTGGGCGGGGACGGCACGATCTCGGTGGAGGAGGTCGGGCGCGGGTGGCTTCAGCTGTCGCTCGATCCACGCGAGAACCCTGCCTTCGCCCGGCCGGACAACGAAGGGGAGCGGCAGTTGGTGCGCGTGCTGCTCTCCGCTCTTGCGGACAGCGACGACGACTTGGACGTCGATGAAGTCGTTGAGCGCATGGCACCGCTCGGCTTCAAGAAGATGGTCTTGATGTTCGGACCGCGCGCCGATCTATCTCTCGACTCCCAGAAGCTGCCACGCAAGCGACTGCCGCTGCGCGAGAGCGACGACGCCGAAGCGATGGACGAGCTTGGCGCGTATCTCCGTCGCAGCTGGAATCGCGCCGTGGGACTGATTGCCACCGAGGACCGGACGGTGGTGCTCTGGAAGGCCGTCCGGTTCCACCTCGGTCAGCTGACCGCGCTGATCTCGACACTCCATCCGGACGGTGTGCTCGAGGCGCTCATCGTCGCGAACGAGTCGTTGATGAGCCAAGGGGCGTTCGACCGCTACATCCTGCCGACACGCTTGGCTTGCTACGGCGACACCACGGACATCGTCGGGCACACACAGCGCGAATACGCACGTCACGCCGACGCGAGCGTGGCGCTGCGGTTCGTCATCGAGTGCGTGGCGGCGTTCCCGCCTCGGGGATTGCGACCAATGACGTTGGCGGTCCAGGACCGGCTCGTCGCGCTCGCCGCCCAGGTCGTCGGTCGAGGCGGGGTGTCGGACGCGATCCGTGAGGGCCTTGACGACACGCAGCTGTCGATGCTCGCCTCGGGCCGGCTCGGCATTGCACGCGATGGACGGTTTTATGCCGGGCGCGCCCGGTTTATGGACCGCTTCAGACAAGCTCAGGTCGATCGCGCGCATCGACACTTTCCGTCGATGTGGAACGAAGACGACGCAGGCGATGAAGCGCTCGCCGAAGTAGCGAAGCTCGATGCGGCCGCGGTCCACGAGTGGGGTATGTCGCTGACCGAGATCCTTCAGTTGTTCCAGGACTTGGTCGACATGAGCGACCGCGATCCCGTGACGGTGATCGGCGTCGATGAGGTCGTCCACCGGCTCGTAGCGGAGTTCGATTGGGAAGAGCGCAAGCTCCGTGCGGCGATTGGGCACTTCTCGCTGGGTCCACGAGACTCGCTGCTGACACCCTCAGATCCGTTCAGCGGGGCCGACGTCTACCCGTGGCGGTTCGGCCGTCGCCTCTCCTTGCTACGCCGGCCGCTCGTCCTACGACCCGGGTCGGATGGCGAGGAGTTGGTGTACGGATTCCGTGCCGTCCATGCTGCGGGGCGGATGCTCGTGGATGACATCTCGCACGCTCGGCTCAAGGTGACCACCCCGGAGATGACGCGGGCTATCGGCGCCTTGCGGCAGAAGGAAGATGCGCAATTCAACTCGCGGGTTGCCAAGTTGTATGCCAGCGTTCCTGGCTTCGTCGTCCGCGAGCAGGTCGATCGAGTCGCCGGCAAGCACATCGCGCGCTCGAGCGACCAGCCGCTTGGCGACATCGACGTGCTCGCACTCGACCCGCACGAGCGGGTGATCCACGCGGTGGAGGTCAAGAACCTCGCCGTCAGCCGGACACCGATCGAGATCGCCCGCGAGCTCAAGCGCACCTTCAAGTCGGATGGCTCGAAGCCCGCCGCGATCGATCGGCACGTCGAGCGCGTTGCTTGGTTGGAGGCACACCGTGCTGATGTGGTCGCCTGGCTCGGACAGGACTGGTCAGATGCGTGGACGGTGCGTGGATCGATCGTTGTTGATGCGGAAGTCACCGCGCCATTCCTTGAGGACCTGCCGATGCCTGTGCTCGACTTCTGGCAGCTTGCCGATGCGCTGGCGGAGCGCAGCTGAGCCGGGCTCGTAGGCGCCAGCGGCGACTGATGGCGGGCTTACGGCACCCTTCCCATCCTCATCGCGACTTCCGAGTTCTAGGAACCGGTTGCGTTGCTTGTGGTCGCGGTGCCGCCGTGTGACGGTTGCGAGGGTTTCGGTCCGGTACTCGCCTGCTGGAGCGTGGCGAGCCGCGCTCTGCGTCGCGCGGGCGCCTCGTAGATGTCGTCCAACAGTTCGACGAACAGCGCCCGCACTTCTGCGATTAAGGTCTTGTCGAGTTTCTTCTGCTCGTCGATGTTGCCGTCGCCGGCGTGGGTCGCCAAGTTGCCGAGCTTCCGGATCACGTCGAGGAAGCCCGGATCAAGGTCTCGGAACCAACGCGGCGGGTTGGGGTCCGTCTCCAACTCCTTGATCTTCGGGCCCAGCATCCGAGCCTTGTAGCCCTGGTCCAGGAGGATCTGTTCGAGGGCCGCTCGGTACATCGTCATTGCGGCCGTGAACGCGCCGACAGCGAGAGCACGTTCGGCCTGGTCGAGGTAGTGGCCGACGCCTTTCGGGCTGTTGGGGGTGCTGAGACCCCCGTACGTAGAGGGCAGGGCAACGACCTGGGGACCGTCAGGACTGACGTAGGCCACGACGATCATGGCCGCCTGGCACTGGACACACGTGAGACGGAAGACGCTCGGGAGGTTGCCCGGGATGGACATGTCGTTCTCCTCCGCGACCGTTCCGCTGGTAACGCGGGTCACTTCGCGCCCTGCGCGGAAGAGCGCATAGACACCCATTCGCCGCGTATCACCGCAGCTCGGACAGAACGTGCCGTCCGGCGTCCCCCCGAGAAGCCGCCCCGCAGTGTGTTCTCTCAACTGGGAGAGGGCTGTGCTGAGCCCCTCGATCGTCGTCATGTCGGCTTGCTTCTCCTCCATGGCCTAAGTGTAGGTTTGCGCAACGATTCACCCTTTGAGACGCCTGCGGCGTTGGGTACCGGTTGGTCGATCGTCCCGGTGTGCGCTCGCCGAAAGTGGCGGTCGCGTCGTGCTGCCGAGACGCACGGATCGTTCAGGCACTCAAATCCGAGGAGTGCCTGGACCGTGCGGAACCGGCCCGAATCCGCGGGAACGCCAGCCCGGCGTCGACCACAGCGAGATCCGCGAATGCCCTGCTAATGGTACATTCCACCCGGATAGAGTCTGCGTTTGTGGTCCAGGCGGTCGCGGGTTCGAGTCCCGTCGCTCACCCTTGACGAGAAGCCCTGCACGTCGCGGGGTTTCTTCGTTTCAGAGATCGTTCAGAATGGCCTAGCGGCGGCGCGCGGTTCAGGCACCAGTGCCTTTATTCGGCGATATCGCCGCGGATGGGCGCCGATTCGTGCGGATTCGGCGTCGTTGCGACGGCGGCTGGGGCCTCTGGAGGACCGGTCGGCCTCGTCTCCGTGGAGCCGCTGACCGCAGTCGGCCCAAGGAGCGTCAACTCCATGGACAACTCGGACCGTATCGAGTCCCGAGACTCGCTCGCGGCATCGAGCAACGACGACAACATCTCGCTCGTCCTGATGATCGAGGCGGGGCTGCGTGGCCTGCTGCGTGCTCAGACGCTTCCCAACTTGGACTTCAACCACGGTTCCTTCGACGAGGCTCGCGACCTCGCACCGTCCGATCTCCTGGCCGCGGCGTCGATTTCCGAGATGCCTTCGCGGTCCTGGACACCCTCGGTTGTACTCGCACGACTAGACCCTATGGCCGGTAGTGCTTGGGGTTGACCGGTGATGTGTGGTGGCCGGACACTCCTCGCGAGGGTTTGTCTGGCCGGAGAGAAGGCTCCGGCTGACCTCAAGAGTGAGGAGGTCCGGCCATGTCCGAGTGGTACAAGGCACGCACGCGCCAGGCGGTCTGCGCTCGGCGACGGGAGGCCGCGCGGCCCGCGCGGAGTTCGCGCGCAAAGTCGCCTTCGACGGGCAGAGCTTCACCGCGGCCCGTTGGGAGGCCGATGGCGCGCGCTCGGCGCGGACGCCCAAGCTGCCAACGCCGCTGGGAGCGATGGCCTGGTTGACGACGATGTCGCCTTCGTCGAGCCATGGGGTTTCGAGCTCGCGGACATCGACGTGCCGGTTCTCGTCGTGCACGGTGGCGAGGACCGCGTCGTTCCCGTGTCCCACGCGGATCAGCTCGTCGCGGGCCTACCGTTCGCCGAGCTCTGGTTGCGCCCGCGCGACGGCCACATCTCGGTGCTCAACGCCTGTCCGCTTGCGATGGATTGGATCCTCGAGACCGGGCGCTGATGGGCCCGCAAGCCCCGCCGAGGAGGGGCAACCGACGCCTCCTGCCGGGCGCTCGGCCGGAGATCGATGAGACATCTGAGGTCATGAACCGGCGGGCTCACCCGGTCGTCGTCAGGCCCAGTGCGGCGAACACCGGTTCGAGGGTGGCGAGGTCGTGCGGCGCGCGCGGGAGGTACTCGGTGATGCCGATGCCGACCAGCGTGGCCCGTTCGCGCACGGCGGCGATGAGCGCAGCGAGCTCCTGCACCGACGAGCCGCGCGGGGTCGGGAGGGCGACCGCGGGCCAGATCGCTGGGTCCAGGACGTCGAGGTCGAGGTGGAGGTAGACCGGCGCTCCGGCGGGCAGCCATGTGGCGACCTCGTGGCTTGCAGGGTCAGCGAACCACGCGATGTCGCGCCGCGTGATCAGCTCGCGCTCGGCCGGGTCGATGTCGCGGACCCCTACGAGAGCGCAGCGGTCGGGCGAGAGCGTGGTGGCGGGGAGGAGGTCGGGGTGACCGTCGCCGAGCAGAAGGCGCAGCGGCATGCCGTGGGCCAGGCCGCTGGGGCTCGTGGCCGGGTCGTTGAGGTCGGCGTGCGCGTCGATCCACAGCACGCGCAACTCGGGGTGGCGCGCCGCGAGATGGCTGACGGGCGCGACCTCCACGGTGCAGTCGCCGCCCAGCGTCAGCGTGCGCGACGGATCCAGCTGGCCAAGCGTGCGGCGCACGGCGTCCAGATGGGCCGCGACCGCCGACAGGGCGCGCACGTCGTCATCATCGCTGTCGCCGTCTTCATCCGCCGGCACCGTGAGCCGCCTGGCTTCGGCGACGATCCACTCGGCCAGCGCTCGCGATCCCGCGCCGAGCCCCGCCTCGCCGGAGCCCTGCCACAGCGGCGCGACGATCTCCACGTCGCGGGCGAAGGCGACCACATCACGTGTAGTCGATGTCATTGCTCGAGGACCGTAGTGCATGGCCGCCGACTAGCGGGGGCCGACGCCGGCGAGCTCGCATAGAGCCGACATGTAGGTCAACTTGCACGAGTGCGTGTCCTTGGGCAACCGGACGCCTCGCAGATTGCGTCCGGTTGCCTGCGGAAGCAGGCACGAGCATCTCTTCCCGAAAGCTCGGTCACGGCGTCTTTGCGGTGGCGCGGCTAGAACCGATACGGCCGCCTGGGCCTGGAGCCTGCGCACCCGCCCCTACCGGCCCCAGACAACGGCAAAGCCGAACGCTTCATCCGCACCATGCTCGACGGCTGGGCCTACGGCGCGATCTACACCACCAGCAACCAACGCACTGCCGCCGTGATGGCTGGCTCTTCACCTCCAACCATCGCCGCAAAACACGCAGGCATCAACCGCCAGAAGCGGCACGCCGACATCATGTCGCCCCCAGCGGCCACACCGACCCGTGCGGCGCAGAGGCCTCACCCTACCGGCTGCTTCCGGGCGATCGGTAGGCAAGCGCGTACGATCGCGTCGGTCAACGTCGTGGCGGCATCGATGCGGTCACCGCGGGCCGAGCGCAGGAGCGAGGTGATCGCGGCGGCGCGGGGTTGGGTCGTCGTCGATGATCAGGGCTTGCACGAGCCCGTCGCCGATCACCAAGGTCACGTTCCGACATGGTGCAGCAGGCTCTTACCTTTTGGTAAGCACTGACCATGAAGTCAGTTCTTGTACTTGTCGATGCGATCGGTAACCGTAGGCGCATGTCTGCTGAACTGACCTCCCTTGAGAGTGACCAGCCACGTGTCGCCGTCCTCGGCCTCGGCGCGATGGGCCAGGCGCTCGCCGGCGCACTGCTGTCGGCGGGACATCCGACGACGGTGTGGAACCGCAGTGCCGACAAGGCCACGATGCTGACGGCGCGTGGTGCGCCGCTGGCCGAGACGGCGTCGGCGGCGATCGCCGACAGCGACGTCGCGATCGTGTGCCTCCTCGACGACGCTGCCGTGCGCGCGGTCTTGGAGCCGCTCGGCAGCGAGCTGCGCGGCACGACGATCGTGAACGTCACCAACGGGCTGCCGGCACATGCCCGCGCGCAGGAAGGGTGGATGCGCGCGCGTGGCGTGGACTACGTCCACGGTGGGATCATGGCGGTGCCGCCGACCATTGGACAGCTGGGCGCGTTCATCCTCTGCAGCGGCGCGACGGACGTCTTTCGACGCGTGGAGCCCGCGCTCGCCGCGTTCGGCAGGTCGATCCACGTCGGTGAGGACGCCGGCCTCGCGTCGCTGTACGACATGGCGCTGCTCGGAGGGATGTACGGGATGTTCGCCGGCGCACAGCAGGCGATCGCGATGGTCGCCTCGGGCGACGGCGAGATCGACCCGTTCATGTCCGACCTGCTGCTCCCGTGGATGGAGCAGATGTTGCCCTTCGTGCCCATGAACGTGAACGCACGAGGTGAGGTGGCGCCGGAGTTCAACCCGCAGATGCAGGCGGTCGCTCTGGAGAACATGATCGAGGCGACCCGCGCGCAGGGCTTGAGCGACGGGCTGATCGGCCACCTTCACGTCTGCTTGGATCTGATGCGCAACGCGGCGCCTGTGGCATAAGGTGCGTGCTGGTACTGGTTCCGACGCCTGGAGGCGGAGCATGCGAAACCCGCCCTACAGCTGCGGCCTCGACGCCGCCATGGACGTCGTCGGGGGCAAGTGGAAGGCACTGATCCTGTGGGCGCTCGCCGAGCGCGTGCATCGCTTCGGAGAGCTCAGGCGCGCGATCCCGGGCATCAGCGACAAGATGCTGAGTCAGCATCTGCGTGAGCTCGAGAGCGACGGGATCGTGGACCGCACAGACCATGACGAGGTCCCGCCCCGCGTCGAGTACGCCCTGACCGAGCCGGGTGAGGCGCTCAGCGGCGCGCTCGGCCCCCTGGCTGCGTGGGGCGAGCGGCGGATGGCGACGCTGGGCCTGCGTGAGGACCACGATCGTCCAGGCACTTGAGCGCCAGGAGTGCCTGAACCGCCCAGAATCGACCGTGATCCGTGGCTATCGCGGCCCGTGAGAACGGCATGCGGTGACGCGAATGCTCGGCAAGTGGGCGCTTCGCGTGCTGTCGAGCTCCTGCTTGTGGTCCAGGCGGTCGGGGGTTCGAGTCCCCTCGCTCACCCTCGTCGAGAAGCCCCGCACGTCGCGGGGTTTCTTCGTTTCAGAGATCGTTCAGAATGGCCTAGCGGCGGCGCGCGGTTGAGGCACTCGTGCCTTATTCGGCGATATCGCCGTCGATCGGGATGGGTCCGCCCGGATTCGGCGTTGCTGTAGCGGCGGCCAGGCCCCAGAAGGGGACCCGGCCGCCGCCGCCTCCGTGGCCCCGCGTCACCGCGTCCGCGCGAGGCGCAGATGACGCCACGTCGGACAGCCCTGCGACGGGCTCGACATGCCACCGTGAGCTCCTTGGGCGACGTCCAGGAGGTCGCCTGATACGGAGCGAAAAACTCCTGCAAATCGATGCTTATCGGAGGTCCGAGACCTCCTGGGTGCGATGCAAGAAGCCTGCGCGCTCAGAAATCGCTATTTGCAGGGCTTTCCGGGGTGCTCGTCACCGGTCGAGTCGCGGCGGATTGCCGCGGATTACCGGCGATTGTCGGGGTTCCAGGCACTCGCGGCGTTCCAGTGCCTGGGCGCCAGTACCTGGCAAAAATCCGTCCGCCGGGCTCGCTTCCCCTTTCTCGGGGGCAGAGCTAGCGTGGCCCGCCCGCCTGCCCGCGGCGTACCACCGTTGCGGACAGGCGGCCTCAAATGAGGCCGGGTCTGCCGCTTGGTGGTGCCGGTGAAATAGCGCCCCCGCGCCGAGCGAACGGCCGGGGGCATGGCCCAAGGAGCGTCAACTCCACGGACATCTCGGACCGTATCGAGACGCGAGATCGCCGCGCGCCCGACTGGCCGCGGCCATCGCCCGCGGGGGTGCGTCGACATGGCTGAGCGCGACAACGCCACCGAGGGCGGCCCCGCCGGCTACCTGCTCGACTTCCTGGTCGAGCATCACCCGGCGCTCTACTCGATCGACGAGCTGGACCGGCTGCTGGCCAGCCCCGACCAAGACCCACGGCAGGAGCGGTTCCTGTTGGAGAAGGCGGTCAAGATCCTGGTCGGCGACGGGTTGGTGCATCGGCTCGGCGAGTTCGTCTTTGCCAGCCACGCAGGCCTGCGCGCCGCCCGGCTGCTGCGCCCGCAGTGACCGGGCGCGAGGAGGACGAGGACGACGTCGAGATGCGCGTCTGCGTCCACATCACGTTCTCCAATCTGGAGGGCGGCGACGACCAGCTCACCCAGCACAGCGTCACGTTTGAGACCAACCTCGAAGGGCGCTCGTTGGACGAGTTGTACGAGATCGCTCTGATGGTCGCCAAGGACACCTTTTGGCACGAGTTCACCGTGTCGCTGGGCATCACCGTCACCTACATCCCGCAAGTCCATGCACAACACACCTAGTCGCGGCGAGCGGGATCGCGTCGCCGGGCGCGCGCGGTCGGTGGGTTAGACGTGGAGGCGTGGCATGTCGCGCGCACGATGCGGGTGCTCGAGTTGTTGGCCTACGAGTCGCTGTCGGCGCCCAGCTGGCCGAGGCGCTTGGCGCGCATCCGCGCACGGCCCGACGCGTGCTCGAGCAGCTGGTCGAGGAGGAGTACCTGGTGCGCGGCGAGGATCACCGGCGGCGCTACCGGCCGACGATGCGGATGGTGGCGCTGGCCGGGCAGGTGCTGAACAACTCGACGCTCGTGCGGCGCGCGAGACCCTATGTCGCGCTGGCGCACGAGCGGACCGGCGTGGTCGCCGAGCTGGTGATGCCGAGCTACCAGTCGGTGGTCTGCGTCCTGCGCTGCGACGCCGAGGGCGAGGTGGCTGGGCCGGCGGTGCAGGAGGTCGTTCCTGTGCACTGCTGCGCGGGTGGGAAGGTGCTGCTGGCCTGGCGCGATCGCTGGTGCGACAGCGTCCTCTCCGCACCGCTCGAGCGACGGACCGATCGCACAATCACCGACCCGCTTGCCCTGCGCCGTGAACTCGAGATGGTCCGCGCCGACGGCTACGCGGCCGACGCCGGCGAGGCGGTGGCGGACGGCTGCAGTGTGGCGGCGCCGATCGTCGAGAGCGGCGAGACCGTGGCTGCCCTGCAGGCCTCCGGCATCGAGGTCGACGACCACGTCGCGCGTCTCGTCATACGCACCGCCCGGGAGTTGAGCGATGACTTGACGGTCGGGTCGGCGTGACCGACCTGGGCGGGGACGTCGATCGGGTCCTCGCCGATGGCCTTGCTCGCTTGGTCGAGTCCGCGGTGCGCCACATGGCCGCGCTCGGGCGTGCGCGCGCCCTCACGCCCACCGACCTGCGCGCGTTGGGATTGGTCAAACGCAGCGGCTCGATGCGACCCGGCGAGCTGGCCCGGGCGCTGCAGATCAGCGCGAGCGGGACCACCGGCGTGATTCGCCGGCGCGTGGCCGCCGGCCTGGTACGCCGTGACAGCGGGCCGGCCAACCATCGCGACGTACGGCTCCGAGCCGTCGGTCCCGAGGCTGAGAAGCTGCGCGTAGCTGAGTCGCGAAGGCCGCCTGCCGCTCGCCTCCAGGCGATAGCAGCAGTGCTCGACGACGCTGCGATCAAGTGGTTGGCGGCCGTCTCATCCAGATCGGATGATGCCGTCGATGGGGGTGGCGTGGTCGAGTTGGCTCGGACGAAGATCTGGAGGCTCGCGAGTGAGCTCGGTTAAGCACAGTGGCGCGCCGCGCCCCGTGGCGATCGAAGCGGACGCCGCAGGTGCCGAACCTAAGCCGTCCGGCGCGCGGCGAGTGCTGCACATCGTTGGCGCTGTCGTGGTGGTGCTCGTCCTGCCCGCGCTGGTGATCGGCGCGTTCGTCGGGGAACTCGGGGTCTCGGCGATGTTCACCGGGGTGCTGCTCGGCGCCGTCGGAGCGAAACTCGGCGGCACCCACCGCATGCTGTACGTCGCCCCGGCACTCGGAGTAGCGGGAGGGCTCGGGGCGTATACCGCCTATGACTGGTGGTGGGTGGCTCTGCTGGCCGCCGCGGGTGTCATTGCCGGCGCCGGGATCAGGTTCGGGTGGTTTGCCGCGCTGCTGATGGTCCCCTATGCCGCCACGTTCGTCACGCCCGTCTCCACGGTGACCGACGCCGTGATCTACGGCGTGATCCTCGCGATCGCGTCGCTCTACGGCGTCGTCCTCGCGCACCGGTTCGGCGCTCCAAGGATCGTGGACGGCGATCACCTTGCCCCGCGCGTCGCCGCCGGGGTGGCGGGCATGTTCGGACTCGTTCTCGGTGCCACCGCCGCGATCGGCGTGGCGCTGGGCTGGACCGAGCCCTACTGGGTTCCCGAGCCGGTGCTCATCCTGGTCCTGTACATCATCATGGGCAAACGCGACCGCATCCGCGGCAAGGCGCTCGGCACCGCGCTCGGAATCGCCGCAGCCGTCCCGATCGCCATCATCTCGCCGCCTCAAGCCGTCCTCACCACGATCGGCGTCATCGCCTTCATCATCGCGCTCACGCAGGCCAAGAAGACCTACTGGCTGATGTATGGCCTCTACACCTTCTCGCTCGTGCTCCTGCTGTCCGCACCCGGCCAGGTCGGCTTCGAGGCCGAGGAACGCGGCGTTGAGATCCTCGTCGGTGTCGGCCTGCTCGTCGTCGGCCTGGCCGTCGTCCACGCTCTGGGCGCACGCGAAGCAAAGCGCGACCCACAGCCCGAACTCGCGCCCGGCTGATCGCCGGGATCCGGTCGGCGGTTCATCGCGGAGCGTCGTCGCGGTGCCCGCTGATGTTCTTGAGCGTCGCTTCGATCGCGTCCAGACGCGTGCCGATCTGATCGAGCCTCGCGGACACGGTGTCGGTTCTCGTGGCCTGCAGGCGGCGCCGGGCGGACTCGACGAACGTTGACGTGATCGCGGCAGTGACGACGGTCAGGAAGCCGATCCCGACAACCATCACCAGCGCGGCGATAAACCGTCCCGTCGTGCTCGTGGGCACGAGGTCCCCGTAGCCGACGGTCGTGACGGTTTGTATGGCCCACCACAAGCCGTCACCGATCTCAGGGTAATTCTTCTTATCGGTGAGGTGGATCAGCAGCCCGCTGATGATCGTCATCAAGACGGTGACCCACGCGATGATCCACGCCGCCCGCCCCGTGGTCAGGGGCTTGCGCGAGAGGATCCTCAGAGCGTGGGGGTGAGCTGACTTGGGGGCGGTTGCCTTCCCTTCAGGCGTGGACATGGCCGTGACCTCACGATCGGGCGGAGACAGGACAATGAGCGCAGGAGCAGATCAGATCACGCCGAGGCCGCGCCACGTTCGGCTATCGAGTTGAGGCAAACGCAGCCGTCCCCGAGCCGCGCCCGTCACCCCGCTGGGCGACGTGCTGGGCGCGGCTTCCGGCGTGGACACGCGCACGGCGGCGTGGCTTATGAAGAGGACGCGGGTCGCTCGCGCCGACGCCGGCAGCAGCCGGACCGTTAGATCGGTGGACACGCCACTTGGGCGGATAATGCCAACGGCGACGGGATCCACTGCGAAAGCCTGCCCTGCCCATGCTCGACGGCGCCTCCGATGCGGGCGCCCGCTCCCGTCCCGGCGCCGAACCCCTCTCCGACGCCGAACCCCACCCCGACGCCGGCTCCTGCGCCGGAGCCCGCTCCAGTGACGCCGGCTCCCTCGAGCCCGATGAACGGCCTCGGCCGCCCAGAACGCCTCACGCACGAGGACGCTGGACGAGCGCCGCCGGCATCGACGAGCACGGCCCGCAGCGCGAACCCGCCGGTGATCAGGCCCAGCCCGATGCCCCGGCAGCCCCAGGCCGAGGTTGCGGCCCCGGGCGGAGCGCACGGCGCGCGTCGATCGCTGGACCGAGGTCGACCGCGGCGGGCACTTGTTGGAGTGGTTCGGCGCATGGATGCATGTCCTCCACCGATCAACATCAGACACCGACCGTCGCGGGACGCAGGTCCCGGGCGTAAGGTGGCGAACGGAATCCGGTGTCTTGCGTGGCTGACTCGGCCCGCACGCAGATGAAACGTCCAACGTCTCCCTCCCCAAACAACTCCCCTTTGATGTCCTTCCGCCTTCGCGCCCTGGGCCGCGCGCTGTTCGCGCTCGCCCTCTTTGCTGTTCCTACCGCCGCCGCCCAGGCCGCGGGCACGCCCGACATCTCGGCGTCGGTGTCGTCGCGCAGCGTGCTGTACGGCGAAGCCGTGCCGGTGACGGTCACAGCGACCAACCCGCCCGGGACCTACGGTTACAACCTCAGCTACCGGGTCGTCCTGCCGGTGGGCGTGAGCTACTCGGGCGGCGCCGCGGTCGCGCCGGACGTGATCGCCGACCAGCCGGCCGCTGGGCAGACCACGCTGCTGTTCAGCAACGTCTCGGACCTCTCGCCGAACTCGAGCCGGACGCTCGCGTTCGACCTCAACTACTCGCAGGCGTCCTACGACGTCGGCTCGACCTTCCCGGTCACCGCGCAGGCGTTCGTGAACTCCGACCCGCGGTTCGTGCCGAAGTTCGACGCCGCCGGCGCCCCGGCGGGCGGCGCGACCGGCTCGGCCGGCCCGGTCTCGGGCACCGAGACGATCAACGCGATCAAGGTGACCAAGGACGAGCCGTCGGCCGAGGGCGAGATCTTGCGCGGCGTGCACGACCACCAGGTCGTCTACACGGTCGGCGTCGAGAACAACACCGTCCACTCCACGACGGGCACGACGCTGGACGACTACCTGCCGGCGGGGCTGGAGTTCCTGGGCTGCGGCACGGGCACCGACGACCACACGACCGATGCGCCGACGAATCCCGGCAGCACGCAGGAGTACCCGGGCTCTGGGTCGATCGCGATCGCCTCGGTGGGAGGCTGCGTTGATCCGATCTCGGTCGACACCGAGTCCGTGGACCCCGACGGCTCCGGCCCGCTGTCCACCGGCGTCTACACCCACGTCGTCTGGGACGTCGGCACGCTCGCGCCCGGCCAGACGAAGTCCTTCCCCTACCGCGCCGCGGTGCCGCTGCGCGCCAACACCACCACGTTCACCGGGACGCGCCCTACGGCGGCGTCGGGCGGGCAGGGCGCCAACCTGGACAACAACTCGGGCGCCGAGATCACCGACGAGACCGCGCTGACCAACCTCGCGCGTGCCAACGGCTCCTATCAAGGCGGCACGCCCGTCCCGGTCTCCGACAACTCGACGATCACCCGCACGGCCGAGGACTGGCTGGTGCACAAGACCGCGTCGTCCGCGGCGCTCGAACAGGGCGCGATCACGACGTGGACGCTGCAGTTCGCCAGCTCGGAGTACCGCTACGTCGATGGCGCCACCGTCACCGACACGCTGCCCGACGGCCTCTGCCCGCTGGACACGACCAACCGGACCTCCGGCAACGACGGGGCCGACAGCGAGTGCGACCCCGCCGGCGGCAACGTGCCCTCCGCGCCCTACAAGACCGCCGACGAGAACGCCGACGGCACCTGGACACTGACCTGGGACGCGAGCGTCCTGGCCCACCTCGCGCACACGGGCGTCAACGACTCCTTCACCATCACCTTCCCGACCCGGACCCGCGCGCACTACCAGTCGAACTTCCTGTCGGCCGGCCCGATCCTCACGCGCGACAGCGCCGACAACAAGGTCCGCACCGACGCCACGCAGTTCATCCGCTGCACCTCGCCGGGGACCGCCGACTGCTCGACGCCGGGACCGGCGATCGATCACGACGTGCCCGACGGCAGCGCGATCGACGACGTCAGCGACGCGGCGCAGACCGCCACCGATCCGGTCATCGACAAGAAGGTCGCCGCAGCGGGGACCGACTGCTCGGTGGCGACCTACGTCGACACGGTCCCGCACTACCACCCGGGCGATCGCGTCTGCTGGTGGGTGCAGGTCAAGTTCCCCTCGGCGGTGGACACGACGCCGCAGGCGCTGGCCGACTTCCTGCCCGCGAGCGCGGACTACGAGGCAGGTAGCGAGGCGGCAGGTCCGGGCCACAACGTTACCTCCACGCTGGACGACAGCGCCGCGGCCGCCGACAAGGTCCTGCGCTGGACGGTCACCGGCAGCAGCGTCCCGTCGGGCAACAAGGTCTTCTCGCGCGTGTTCTCGACGGTCGCGCGGCCGCCCGGAACCCCGGCGACCGGTGACATCACCGGCAACCTGCTGAAGTTCTCCTCCACCGACACGCCCGGCGTCTCCACCTCGCTGCGCGACCAGGCCGACTACGTCCTCGACACGCCCGAGGTCGGGCTGACCAAGGGGGTCGCGACGGTCGTCCGCGGCGGCAGCACGGTCGTCGGCCCGCTGGGACCCGACAACGACAACATCGCAGTCCAGGGCGGCGACGAGGTCACCTACCGGGTGGACATCACGAACTCCGGCGCGCAGGACGCAACCGGCGTCGAGGTGCGCGACATCCTGCCCGTCGACTACCAGTGCCCGCTGGCGCCGGGGCCGATCAGCGACGGTGGCACGTGCGTGGACGGCGGCGTCGCCAACGACCAGGTCCGGTGGACGCTGCCCACGCTCGCCGCCGGCGCGACCACGACGTTGACCTACACGTTGACGGTGCCCACCGACGTCGGCCCCGGCCGCACGCTGCTCAACCACGCGGGCGTGCGCCAGTACGAGGGCGCCACGAACCTCGGCGGGACCTACATCTACACGCCCGCCGGCAACATCGACCCGAGCAACCCGGCCACGCCCAACGCGCCGGCCGCCGACGACACCAGCGACGTCCACACCGCGGACGCCGGCGTCGTCAAGGCGCGCGACACCGAAATCACTGAGAGCGGCAACACGAACGCCCAGGCGACGATCGGCGAAGAGATCACCTACACGTTGACGGCGACCGTCCCGGCGGGAACGACGCTGCACGGCACCGCGCAGCTGACCGACGCGGTCGACAGCGCGACGCGCCAGCCCTATGTCGGCGGCTCGGCCGCCGCGACGCTCAACGGCGTCGCGCTGCCCGGCACGTTCACGCTGGACACCAGCGGCGCGACGCCGCGGGTCGTGTTCCCCACCGACTACGCCAACGCCACGGGCTCGGGCGACGACGTGGTCGTGCTGACGTTCCGCACGAAGGTCGCCGACGTCGCGGCCAACACCCGGACGTCCGGCAACCTCACCAACCAGGCGACGTTGGGCTGGACCGATCCGGTCGGCGGCGCGCAGTCGCGCACGTCGGCCACGCTGACGACGCAGATCGTCGAGCCGCTGCTCGCCCAGACCAAGACCGACGACAAGAACCCGGCGCGCGCCGCGCCAGGCGACATCATCAGCTACACGGTCACGACGACCAACCCGACGGCGCCCGGCCGCGTCTCGACCGCCCACGACCTCGTTCTCACCGACGTCGTCCCCGCCGGCCTGACGCCGATCAACCCCGCGCCGGGCAACGCCCCGGTGGCCGACGGCAACGTCCTGCCCATCACCGGCGGCGCGACGTGGCATGCCGCCACGCGCACGATCACCAAGGCGATCGGCACGCTCGCCCCCGGCGCGAGCACGAGCTTCACCTACCGCGTGAAGGTCGACGACCCCGGCGTCGGCGGCGCGACCAAGGTCAACACCGTCACTACCACCGCCACGAGCCTCGGCGCGCCCGCCGACGCCGACGGCGAGCGCACGACCGGCGCCGGCTACTCGGCGGTCACGAGCGACACGATCACGCTGGTCGGCGCGACGATCACCAAGGCGGCCAGCCCGACCACGGCGACCATCGGCGCGCCGATCACCTACACCTTGCGCGTCACCATCCCGTCGAGCCTGGCGCTGTTCGACGTGACGGCGGTCGACGTGCTGCCCGACAGCCTGGACTTCGACGCCTACGGCACCGAGACGTGCATCAGCGGCTGCCCGCTGGTCAACCCGGTCAACCACTACACCCCGGTCGTCTCCGGGACGACGCGGATCGCCTGGGACCTCGGCGACTTCGCCTCTCCGCTGGCGACCCCGCAGGTCATCGAGCTCACCTACACCGCGCACGTGCGCGCCACGCACCGCACCGGCGGCGCGGCGGTCCTCGCCGGCCAGACGCCGACCAACTCGGCCACGGTGGCGACCAACCGCACCAACAACGTCGGCGCGTTCGACGCGGCCACCATCCCGACCGGCTTCGACGACACCTCCACCGTCGCGACGGCGCCGGTGACCGTCATCGAGCCGAAGCTGACGATCGACAAGAAGGTCAAGGTCGGCGGCGGCGCGTTCGTCGACGGCCCGGCCACGGCGCAGTCCGACAGCGGGTTGACCTACCAGGTCGTCGTCAAGAACACGGGCGACGCCCCGGCCTATGACGTGACGGTGGGCGACCAGCCCGACGCCGAGCTGACCGGCGTGAACGTCGCCACGGTCGCGGGCGTCACGGTCAGCGACGGCTGGACGGCGGGCGACCCCGACATCACGTGGCAGATCGCCGGCCCGATCGCGGCGGGCGAGAGCGTGACGCTGACCTACACCGCCGACCTCGTGGCGGCCGCCGGACTGCACGACGCGCAGACGATCGACAACACCGCCGCGATCCCGCACTACTTCGCCGTGCCGGGCGCGACCCGGGCCGCCAACCCGGGCACGGTCTACAAGGACTACACCGACGGGGGCAGCGACGCCACCCAGGTCGTCCTGGACTTCCCGACGTTCACCACCGTCAAGAACGTCGGGGCCTCCGGCGGGGCGAAGACCGGCACGGCCGAGGTCGGCCAGGACTTCACCTGGCGCCTGACGGTCACCAACACGTCGGGCACGGCCGCCGCGAGCGCGGTCCACGTCACCGACACGCTGCCGCCCAACTGGGCCTACCGCGCCAACTCGGCGACGATCACCCCGGGCGGGGCCCAGGAGCCCACGATCACCGCCGACGCGGGCGGCGACGAGCTGGACTGGGACGTCGGGACGCTGGCGCACGGCGCCACCGCGACGGTGACGTTCGTCGCCCGGCCGCTGCCGGCCGCGGCGACCACGCCCGGCACGGCGGCCAACGCCAACGTCAACAGCGCCCGGGTGACGTCGGCCACCGACGAGGCGGGCAACGCCGGCAACGCCGACGGCGCGTACGGCAGCCCGGCCGACACCGCCACGGCCACGCTGCAGCTCCCGGACCTGGCGATCGTCAAGACGCCCGACCACGGCGCGGTCAACGCAGGCGCGACGTCTTCGTTCTCGCTGGCGGTCACCAACAACGGCAACGGGACGGCGCGCAACGTCGACGTCGCCGACGTCCTGCCCGCGGGGTTCAGCTACGCCGCGGGCGACGCCACGGCGTCGCCGGGCGCGGGCTTCAGCGAGGCGTCGGTCGCCTCCGGGCCGGGCGCTGGGGAGACGACCGTCCACTGGACCGTCGCGACGCTGACCGCCGGCTCGACGGTCACCGTGACGGTGCCGGTCACGGTCGGCCATGACGTCGCCGACGGGACCACGCTGACCAACACCGGCCGGGCGAGCTCCGATGAGGTGCCGACGCCCGTCAGCGACACCGGGTCGCTGGACGTCAGCACGCGTGCCGACCTGTCGATGGTCAAGTCGGGCGCGGCGGACTACACCGCTGGCACCGACTACGTCTGGCACCTGCGCGTCCGCAACCTCGGCCCGTCCGACGCCCAGTCGGCCTCGGTCAGCGACGTGCTGCCGATCGGGACCACGTTCGTCTCGGCCGACGCGCCGTGCACCGCGACGGCGGGCACCGTGACCTGCGCGCTGGGGACGGTCGCGGCCGGCTTCGACCACACCTACGACATCACCGTCGCCGTCGATCCCGGCGTCGTCGCCTCGCCGCTGTCCAACACCGCGACGGTGAGCACCACAACGACCGATCCGGTCGGCGGCAACGACACCTCGACGTCTAACGCGTCGCCGTCCGCGCTGGCCGACGTGTCGGCGACCAAGGCCGCCAGCCCGTCGGCGATCCTCAAGAACGGCCAGACCACCTTCACCATGGTGGTGCACAACGCCGGTCCGTCGGTCGCACGCTCGGTGACGCTCAGCGATCCGATGCCCGCGGGTCTGACCGTCGTCTCGGTGACGGGCACGGGCTGCGCCGTCGCCGGCGCGACCGTCACCTGCGCGCCGGGCGACATGGCCGTAGGCGCCGACGCGCTGATCACCGTCGTCGCCGCCGGCGTCGTCAACGGCCCGTGGACGAACACGGCGACGGTCGCGACGACCACGGACGAGCCGGTTGGCGGGGGCGATCCCAACAGCGCCAGCGCCCCGGTCACCGTCGGCCCGGTCGCCGACCTGCGGCTGGTCAAGACCGCGCCGGCGACCGTCGCGGCCGGCGGCTCGGTGACCTGGACGGTCTCGGTCGTCAACGCCGGGCCCGATCCAGCGACCGGCGTGAAGATCGTCGATCCGCTGCCCGCCGGCACCGCGTTCGCGTCGGCCGACGCCGGCTGCACTGAGGCGACGGGCGTCGTGACCTGCGACGTCGGCGCGCTCGCCGTCGGCGACCACGCCGACCGCACGATCACCGCCACCGTGCCGGTCGCGCTGGCTGATCAGACGCTCGTCAACACCGCGACCGTCGTCTCCGACCAGGGCGACGACCATCCGGCCGACGACACGGCATCGGCGAGCACGCTGGTCGGGCCCTCGGCCGACCTGGGCGTCGTCAAGACCGGACCCGCCGTGGCGGCGGCGGGCGGGCAGATCGCGTGGACGCTCGTCGCCACCGACCATGGCCCGTCGGCCGCCACCGGCGTCACGGTCTCCGACACGCTGCCCGACGGGGTGACGCTGGTCTCCGCCACGCCGACCCAGGGCGCGTGCACGGCCACCGGATCGACGGTCACGTGCGCGCTGGGCGGGCTGGCCAGCGGCGGCGCGGCGCAGATTCAGGTGGTGGGCACGATCGCCGCCGACCGCCAGGGCGCGGTCCTGACCAACGCGGCCACGATCGCCGGCGACCAGCCCGACCCGGTCGCCGAGAACGATCGCTCGAGCGCCACGACCACCGTCGGGGCGCCGGCGGCGAATCGGGAGCTCCGCTCGGACGCCGACCTGACGCTGCGCAAGAAGGTGCTGAGCAACGAAGCGCCGCAGCTCGGCGTCGCCCTGCGCTACGCGCTCGACGTCACCAACGCGGGCGGCTCCACGGCGACCGGCGTCGTCGTCACCGACACGCTGCCCGCCAACCTGGAGTACATCTCGGCATCGTTGCCCGGCGGCACCTGCAAGGCCGTCGACGCCGTCGTGCGGTGCACCGTCGGGACGCTCCCCGCTGGGGAGACCCGGCGCGCGACGGTCACCACGCGGCCGATCGCGCCGGGGCCGGTGCGCAACACCGCCAGCGTGCTCTCGGCCGCCGCCGACGCGCGTCCGGTCGACAACGTCTCCTCGACCGGGACGTCGGTCACCGCCCCGCGGGCCCGTCTGCGCCTGGTGAAGACCACGACGCGGCGCTCGCCCGTCCAGGTCGGCCAGCGCGTCCACTACCGCCTGCGCGTGACCAACGTCAGCCGCCAGGCGGCGGCGGGCGTGGTCGTCTGCGACACGCTCCCGTCGGGGCTGGTCGCGATCTCCGCCCCAGGGGCGAAGTTCCGTGACGGCCGGCCGTGCTGGACCATCGCGATGCTGCGCGCCGGGCACGGCCGCGCCTTCCGCCTGACGGCACGCCTGAGCAGCAGCGCGACGGGCGGACCGGTCCGCAACGTCGCGACCGCGACCGCGCGCAACGCCGGCAGCCGGCGAGCCGCGGCGACCGTCACGGCGGCCGCCCAGCAGGTCAAGACGGCCCGGGGCGGCGGTGTCACGGGCTAGGGCTGCGGGCGGCCTGGGCGTCGCGCTCGCAGCGCTGCTGGGGATGGCGTCTGCATCTGCGCCGGCGATCGCGACCGATGACGCTCGCGTCGCCGCCCCGACCGCCCACATGGCGTGGCGCGCGCGGGTCGTCGCGTCCACACCCGTGCACGGCGCGCCGCGCCCCGACGCGCCAGTCCGGGGCGCGATCAGCTCCACCGCGGCGTGGAACGGCGGCTCGGTCTACCTCCTCGTCCTCGGCGTCGCCCACGACGCGTCCGGCCGGCGGTGGCTGCGGGTCGAGCTCCCGAGCCGGCCCAACGCGCGCGCGGGCTGGGTGGTTGCCGCGCGCGTAGCGGTGTCGCGCATGCGCTGGCGCGTCGAGGTTGATCGCCGCACGCGTCGCGTGTTCGCCTACCGGGACGGCCGCCTGATCCGCAGCTGGCCGGTCGTCGTCGGCACGCACCAGACGCCGACGCCCGCCGGGCTGTTCGCCGTCTACGAGCGCGTCCGCCAACCGCCCGGCTCCGAGCTCGGCCCCTGGGCCCTGCACCTCACCGCGCACTCCAACACCCTGTTGAACTACGGCGGCGGCCCCGGCCGCGTCGCGCTGCACGGCCGCGCCGGCCCCCTGCTGAACGACCCACTCGGATCGGCCAGCTCACACGGATGCATCCGCATGGACGACAAGCTGATCGCCTGGCTCGCCGCGCGCCTTGCGCCCGGAACGCCGGTGCGCGTGCGTTGAGCCCACACGACGATCGCCCGACCGAATCGCGACCAGCCGTCGCGGCCCCGGAGGATGGGTCAGGGCGCTCGCCGCGTCGACGCGGGCGGCTCTCAATGGCGCGCATCGGACGCGCGGTTGACCGGACCCCGGATCGGCTGGCGAAGCGCTGCGGGCGGGTGGGCCTGGGTCCCGGGATCGGCGCCTGCCACTTGCTCAGCACCGGTGATCAGCTACGGTGCTCGTGGGATAAGCGCCGGAACAGAGGAAGTTGTACGCGTCGGCCAATGGTCGTGTTGGGAGCGCTGGTGGTGGGGCTTGCCAGCGCCGAGCCCGGCCTCGGCCGAGCATCACCAGCCGCTGCCGGCGGTGAAGGTCTCGGCTCCGAGCCCGAGGGCGGCCGTGCGCGAGGCGCGACGGTCTCGATGAAAATCAAGGTCAGCGCCCGTAAGCGCCTGTCCAGTGCGACGGTTCGGATCACGCCCGACGACGCCGCGAGTAGCACCGGTCCCGACCAGCCGTCTGGCTGCACCAGGCCGTCGAGGGTGCAGAACATCACCTTCTCCAATACCAAGTACCCCAACATGGGCAAGCACTTCCTGCGCGCGTCGCGCACGGGCTGGCCGGGCACCCTGGTCCTGAATCGCAAGGGTGCGAGCGAGCGCCGCGCGCGGCTCCTGGAGGGCGTGGCGACCAAGTCGGGCTTTGATCGCGACGAGTATCCGCGGCGGTCGGCCGCGGACTGGGACGGGCCGCGCGGTGCTCGGGCCGCGCCGGCTTTCGCTGCGGTGCCGAGCACCGTGATCTCGTGCACTACGAGTTCACGTGGAACAACGTCGCCTCACCTGGCCGCTCGCGCTGCTGAGGCGCGAGGCGCTGCATGGTCACCGGCCGGGGCGAAGCCCTCCACTAACGCGGGAAGGTGCGCGGCTGCTCGCCACCATCCGCTCGGCCAGTCGAACGACCGTGGCGCGCTGACGAGCGCGGCTCTCTGGCGTGGCGGGGTCCTCTCCGAGCGTCATCTCAACGATCTGCGGCACGACGAACCACCACGTCGCCAGGGCCAAGAGACCGACCAGTAACGCGGCCGGATCCTCGTCACCCGATCCCTCCCCCACGGCGCGGGCCTTCTCGGCGTAGTGCGCGGTCCGCAGGTTCTGCTCTGCCCAAGGCGGCGCTGTCTGCAGGCCCTCCCAGTGAAGCAGTCTGATCAACTGGGGGTGCTCCGCATGGAAATCGAAGATGCGGCCCAGGTACTCCGGCACCGCGTTGGGATCGAGCTCGACAGCGGCCGCAAGGTCGCCCATGCGCCCACGGAGAACCTCGGCAAAAAGCGCATCCTTGCTGCCGAAGTTGCCGTAGAGGCGCTCCTTGTTGGCCTGCGCCGAGCGAGCAATCGCCTCCATCTTGGTGCCGGCGATGCCGTTGGCTGCGAACTCCGCAGCGGCCGCCTCCAGGAGACGCCGGCGGGTCTCATCGCCACGACGAGTCACAACCCAACCGGTTCGTTGGAACTTGCTTGACGAGCCATGGCCGTGAGTGTACCGTCGATTCCAACCCAACCGTTCCGTTGGAAACGCCTTTCACCAAGGAAGCCCATGACCTCCAGCACCTCGTCCCTCTCCCTCTCCCTCTCCCACACCCTCGGCGCCGGACCGATCGGCCTCGGGTGCATGGGCATGAGCGAGTTCTATGGCCAGACCGACGACGCGCAATCGCTAAGGACGCTGGCGGCCGGCATCGAGGCCGGCTGCCTACTCGATACCGCCGATGCCTACGGTCCCCAGTCCAACGAGCGACTCATCGCCCGCGCAGTCGCCGCAGCGTCGACCCCCGCGGTGATCGCCACCAAGTTCGGGCAGGTTCGCACCGACGGCGGCGCGCTGGTTCGCATCGACGGCTCGCCGGCCTACGTTCGCCAGGCCGCCGAAGCCAGCCTCCGCCGTCTCGGGCTAGAGACGATCGACGTGTACTTCCAGCACCGTCTCGATCCGAAGGTTCCCATCGAGGAGACCGTCGGCGCGATGGCCGAGCTCGTCACCGAGGGCAAGGTCAGGCACCTCGGCCTCTGCGAGGTCAGCGCCTCGACCCTGCGCCGCGCCCACGCCGTTCACCCGATCGCCGCCCTTCAGATCGAGTACTCGCTGTGGGAGCGCTCGCCCGAGGTCGACGTGCTGCCGACGACGCAAGCGCTTGGGGTCAGCCTGGTGGCCTACGCGCCGCTCGGACGCGGAATGCTCACCGGCGCGATCCGCTCGCGGGAGGATCTGGCGCCGGGCGACTGGCGACTGACGGCACCGCGCTTCGCGGCCGACACCGTGGACGCCAACCTCGCCCTCGTCCAGCGCATCCACGATCTGGCCGCGGCCAGCGACGTGGCCCCGAGCCAGCTGGCGCTCGCCTGGCTGCTGGGCCAGAACCACGACATCCTGCCGATCCCCGGTACCCGGCACAGCGAACGACTCGCGGCCAACCTGGCCGCCGCGAAGCTCGAGCTCACCTCCGAGCTCCTGGAAGCCCTCGACGCGGCGGCGCCGGTCGGCGCGGCGATCGGCGAACGCTACCCCGCGGCGATGATGACCACCATCGATCGCTGATCCATTTGCAGCATTCCCGGTCGGGGCCGGCCCGCCCCGCACGCACGCCATCGAACGCGCTCGTGCGACGGCGTTGACTTGGTCGCCGGCCACGGCTCGGCCGAAGCGCCGACCGGCGTGGAGTGGGTGATGGACCGCACCGGGCCCTCGCCTCGGCAGGCTTACGTACCCGCCGCGGGAGCGAAACCATCGGGCGGTCTCGGCGATCGCGTCGTGGTGAGGGTGGCGTCAACGGCGCCCGAAAGCGCGCTCGCGCTTAGAGGCGTCCACGACTAGCAACCCGACGCAGGCCCGTCGATAACCACAGCGACACCAAGGAGCGACGATGGACGAGACAAGGACGCGCGATCACATCCAGCAGCATGCTGATGCCGTGCTGCGCGGCGACATGGAGGCAGTATTGGCGGACTTCTCGCAGGAGCTGCGTCCGCGATTTCCAGAGCTGGCCAAAGGGCTGCCCCAGCCGGTCACCGCAGCACGCGTCCTGACGCTCGACGTCGGCGACCAGAAGAGCGTGGCGGTGATTGGGGACGGGGGGACGACGGCGAAGTCACGATCCGGTCCCACTGGCGCGACGAGCGCGGACTCCCCGGTGATCGTTCACGCTGAGCCCGCAACGTGACAACCGCGTTCGCCTCGTGATCGCCGCAGCGATCGCGCGCGACGCGTACAACGCGAACCGGGACATTGAGGCGCGCATGCGCCACGCGAAGTCGATCTTCGTGACGATCACGATGACCCCACTCGGCGCGCCACTTCGTCGATCACATCGCCGACGGCTCGCTGCGCTACAGCGAGATCATGCGCGCGATGATGCAGCTCACCGCCCTGCCGCTGGGCGAGCGACCGGTCGCGGAGCTGCCGGAAGAGACGCTCGACTGGGAGTTGCTGCCGGCCGACGTCTTCGGTCCGCGCGAGGAGCCGCGCGCCCTCCCTACGGGACCGAGGGAGCGGGTCCCGCTGGGCATGTCCCGGATCGCCGCGTCGCGCGAGCTCGGCCGAGGCTGGGAGGGCGCGTACATCGCGCACGGCGTCCGCGCCGAAGGTCTGGGGGGCGACTGGACGGACGCGCTCACCTGCCCGCCCGAGGAGATCGAGCAGCGGCGCCTCTACCTGCTGGACATCAGGACACGACGACGCTCGGCGCCGGCCGACTGATCGCCGAGCACCCGCTCGAGCCGCCCCGCCTCTCGCACACCGCGACGGGCGGGCGGCCCGCAGTGATGAAACGCTCGGCATATCTTTTTATCATATATTCTTATCATTCAACTAATGCTGACAATCAGGGATAAGTCCGCCAGCAGGTTTGAGGCCCGCGACCGCCGCCGGGCGGTGAAGCCTGGAAGCCACGCGCGTGCACGGCGTGGCCTGCAGCACCGGCTACCTCTCCAACGAGTGGACCGTGCCGGACTTCTACCCAGCCGGCTTCCTGCCCAACGGCGTGCACCTCACCGGCTATTCCGGCGACGCGTTCGACCTCCCGCCGGCCGTCCTGCAGGACTTCCTGGACGCGATCGCCGCCGGCGAGGCGACGGTGCCGATCGCCAAGACCTACACCATGGACGAGATTGCAACGGCCCACGACGACATGGAGCACGACCGCGTCGCGGGCAAGTTGGTGGTGTCGACGGGACGCTAGCGAAGGCGCGCCGCCCCGCCGTACCCAGCATTCCAGGTAGGCGGGCGGCTCGCCGGTGGGCAACCGCCCTCGCCGGTCCCCAGGCCGGCGACGAGCGGCTGTGCTCACCTACAGCTGATCATTGTGGTGCGGGGTGTCCGGAAGGCCGGGTTATCGCGCACGAGGGCATCCGCTGCGTCGAACGCTGAGGCGTGTGTCTCGCCCGCCTGACGCGGGCGGCCCGTCTCATGAGCGGCGGGGCGCCCAAGGTGCTCATTTTTAGCTATCTGGACTTCTACTTTCCGTTGACGTTCTTGTCGATCGCCATGCTGGTGGTCGGAGGTTGCGCAGCGTGACCGGGCCGGTTGCCGGCTGCGTGTTCATGACCGTGATCGTTGTCGCGTGCCAGCGTGCCGAGGTCAATGGCGTCTCCGGGCTGGACATTCCGTCGAGCACTGCGAATCTCGTTCTCGCTCTTGCGCTCTTGGCGGCGCTCATCGTGCGTCCGAGCGGGATCACCGGGGGACGCGAGATCCCCTGGCCACACGCCGCTGGGGGGCGACGCGGCCGTCAGCCCGCAAGCCGGTGTGGCGTGCTGGATCAAGCAGAAACGCCGACGCCTCCGGCATCGACCATCTCATGAACGACGCCCTGGATCGTCGGCATCAGCGACGCCGCTGCGACAGCGCCGCATCGTGTCCCGAGCGTTCCTTGCCGGCGGTTACAGATCAACAAGGATAAATGATTACTAAGATGTAAGAAGAAAAAAAGAGAGCGGTCGGGGCCGCGACTTGGAGGCGTCGAGGCGCCGCCGATCCCGATGAGCGGGATCGACGACGTCTCTATCGCGCGGGAGACCCCGCCACGAGTCACGCGGCTCTCGCATCGGACCGAGCACGTGCAGTGCCCTCGGCAGCACCGGTCGCGCACCGCCCCCATGTCCTCATGGGGGCGGTGCGGGCACGCTCAGCCGTGCCGAGGTGAAGCAGCTTGGCGACGGCGGTCAGTTGACGGGATGTGGCTTGTCAGGAAGGCACGTCGGCGCTACGGGCTTGCAATGCCGTGTGCCAGGGCCGCAGATACCGGGTTCGCATGCGGACCGGGCGGGCGCCTGCTCCGCCGGGTCCGCAACCGGATGCGGCCTGTCGGGCAGGCAGCTCGGGACTTGGGGGCGACACCCCGGCGGGGGTGTGTTCGGCCTGCAGGCGCCGTTGGGGTCGCACACTCCCACGGGTGCGGTGCTCGTGTTGAAGTGGTTTTGGAGCTCTTGGCGGATGGTGGTGAGAGGAGTGCCGGCGACGATGTCGGTCAGTGATTGCCGGCGGACGTTGCCGACGTGCATCTGGTCCCAGCGGGAGAACACGCACGGCGAGACCGAGCCGTCGGGCAGGATTGCCACGCGCCCGTTGGCGCATTGCCCACACAGCGCGCTGAGGTCAGGCTCGGCGCCTATTGCACCGCGACCGACGCCGCGCAGGTCGTCGACGCCGACCTGCGACACGCCAAGCGTGTGCAGTTGGTTGACGCCGTGCTCGATGCGTTGGTCGTTGGCAAGGCGGATCGCTCCGGCGCGCAGCGGGATGCCCAGCGACTGGGCGAGCTGGATGTTGGCCAGCGTTTGCCGGTGGGTCGGGCGCCCCACGATCTGCGCGTGCTCGCCCGGGTCGTCGGTGTACCACGATGTGGCCAGCTGTACCCCCTCGCGCGACAGGATCGTCCACAGGTGCTTGGGTACGTGAACCAGGTTGCTGTACACCTCGACGGCGACGCCTTGGTCGAGGGCATGCTCGACCAGCGTCCCGAGCGCCGGGTGCAGCATCGGCTCACCACCGATGAACTGCACCATCCCCACACCCAGGCCGACGGCCTGGTCGATGACCCTGATCCAGTCCTCGTCGCTCATCGTTCCGTGCGTGCCCGAGGGGCCGCTCTCGGCGTAGCACTGCGTGCACTGCAGCTGGCACTTGCCGGTCAGCTCCAGCCACACGAACTCCAGCGCGGCGCCGTGGAGGGCGGGCGGCTGCTGTTGATCGTCCTCGGCTTTCGTGTGCCGTTGCACAGTCGTCATGTCAGACCTTCCTTGGTGTTTGTGTTGTCCGTCCTGCTTTGCCGTATGAGGCGAGGCACGTGCCAGCCTCGGCACGGCGCGTGTCGGTGCGGGTGGACCCCGCGCCGAGACGGGACGTGGCGCTGTTTTCATTGGACCGGCACGGGTCCTTTCTCTGTGCTGCCGGCGCCGGGCCCTGCTGGCCGGGTGCTGACGGGGGGCGTGATGCGCCGTTCCGGGGTCGAGTCGACCTACGAGAGAGCGCACGTTGCTCGGTGGGTAGAGAAGCCTCAGCCGTGTCGTGACCGGAAAGGATGAGGCGGGCGGGGCTCGGTGCGTTGTACCCGAGCGTCCACCCGCTGGCGAGCTACGGGACGCGCGTTCATGGTCGCGTCGAGGCATCCGGCGCCGGGCGTCGAAGGTCTCGAGTCAGCGGGGATCGATCGTGAAGCCGCGAGGGAGTCTCGGCGGTCACGAATTGGCTGAGGCGGGCCCAGCAGCTTGTGCTGTGGGAGAGATGTTGCGCGCTAGGCGCGAGGGCGAAGAAGAGGGGGAGAAGTGAGCGCGACAAGGTATGCGTGCGGGGGTCGGTGATCAAATGTGCCTTCGTCGGACGATTCGGCGAAGCCGACTGCGACTGCAAACCCGGGATTCGGCGCAGCGGCGCTTGGCCCAAATGGGCTGGCGGCTTGCGCCTGCCGATGACATCCGCGCGCAACACGGATCGGCGCGACCGGCTCCAGGGGTGGACGGCGCGCAGCCGCGCCAGCGCGCCGCCTGCGCGTCGCGGTCGACCGCGACGTCGGCGCCGCCGTGCGCCAGTCGACGTCGTGGCGTTCTGCCGCGTCGAGGACGCTTGTCCAGCGCCAGATGCATCCGTGTCGGACGCGCACCGGATGTCGGTGAGGTCCCAGGCGTACATCTGGTGGGCTCTGCACCCACTCGAAGTAGCAGGCCGTGACGCCGCTGCCGTTGCGAGCACGTCGGGCACGACGAGGAGGTCCCTCCCGGGCCGCGAGCCGGCGGTCGGCCGCCGCGGCCTCGACGACGAGCCGGGACTGCAGCCGGCGGCGTTCTCGTCGGTGACCTGCGCGTCGAACTGTCCAGCAAAGGCCCTCGGGCAGTGTCGTGACTCGTGCACCCGGGCCGGGCGCTGAGTGGGCGACCTCAGTTTCGGTCCACGTGCTGTGAGAGCGGGTGGATGTCGTGCCTGGGACGGTAGATGTGTCCGCGTGCGGCTTGCCGTGGGGATGACCCGGGGCTGCGCCCGGTGTCTAGCCTTGGCGGCGGTGAACACGGCCGGGGCCTTGCGACCGTGCGCGCCGCGCTGGCACGGCAGGAAGATCCCGTCATCGTCAATGTTGACTCGCAGCGCGCTCAACAGCTTGTCCGGGCGATCGGCAATGCGATCGAGGGCCCGCTGCTGCCATGGCATCACGAGGCGATCGTTCACGGCTACACAGATCGCCTCCAGGAAGCCTCAGACGCCTTCATCGCACATCCGTCATCGGTTCGCGAACCCGACTGGTACGCCGCGGGTCGAGGCCGCAGACTCGGAGCTGGCTGCCACCTGGGCGCTCAAGGCGACCCTCGCCGAGCGCAATGCCCAGCGCCGCACATTGCTGGGCCTGCTGCCCGAAGACTCATGAGACCCCTCAGACGGAGCGATTGGCCGGGAACGCCGCCCATGTGCTGGTCTCACGAGACCACACGGCGCTCATAGGCGACCGGTCTGATTACAGGCACTCGAGCGCCAGCAGTGCCTAGACCGTCCGGAATCGCCCGTAATCCACGGGTGCTTTTTCGCGCCACCCGGCCGGACCGGCTCAAGAAATGCCCTGCAAATCGCGACTTCCAGCTGCATCCGCGGACGAGTTGTATGCCTTCGGCGTTTCAGGCACGAGTGCCTGAAACCCGGCGAATCCGGGGCCAACGGCTCCCATGGGCCAGGGTTCTCTGAGGGCGGCGAGGTCTTCGTCCGTGAAGCCCATGTCGCCGGTGACGGCTATGACCGTCGTATCCCAAGGGGCGCGATGCGTGGCGCGAGGGTGTGAGCAGCACCGCGACCCGAGCGGCACTCGGCGCGACCGTCGTCCGCCTGCAACCGGCCGGCGGCTGACCGAGCCGGGAGCTCGACGCGCGCTATCCGGGCAGGTCGCTCGACCAGCCGGTCGTGCCGATGCGCCACAGCCGGTCGACATCCGACGCCTCCGGGATGCGGTCGCCGTAGAACGCGGCCTCGTCGAGCCCGCCGTCCCATTCGAGGTACATCCGCGACGTCGGGACGCGGGCGTCGTAGGACCGACCGCTCGCGCCGAGGACCAGCCGGCCGGTGCCCGCTGGCTCGCCGTGCTCGAAGTCCCACGACGGATCGTCCGGAAGCGCGAGCTTGGAGTCGCCCTCGGCCACCTGGACGCCATCCACGTAGAGATGCATGACATGGTCGGCGTCGTAGGTCGCGACGACGAACGACCAGCGGTCGTTCGGCAGCCCGTGCGACAGGGCGATCGTGTCCTCGTGCGACGAGCCGTCGCCGTGCTCGTACCGCGTGAAGCTCAGCCGGTCGCTGCGCGCCGCGAGGAAGTAGCCGCCGGCCGGCAGCTCGTGCCCCATGATGCGGCGCGAGTTGGCGTCGAGCCGGTTCGGCTTGACCCAGATGGCCAGGCCGAACGGCGCCGTGCCCGGCGCGGCGGCGCGCACGCCATCCGGGTCGCCGACGAGATGGCTCTCCCACACCTGGTCCGAAACGGCGCCCGACAGCGCGACCGACCCGTCCTCGTCGCACGCCAACGCGCCCGGCTGGGATCGCTGCACTTGGCTGCCGAGGTCCAGCGTGGAGCCGACGCCCTGCATCCAGTCCAGCGCGAAGTCGAGGTCCTCGCCCAGGCGCCAGTAGTACACCGGCGACACCGCTGGCGCGTTCCCATACATCACCCCGCGGGCGTAGGGCGTCAGGCAGTCGAGCGAGCCGTCCGCCGGTCGGCAGTCCGACGGCGGTGGCGGCGGGCACTCAGCGGCCTGGGCCGCGGTCACGGCCGCCAACGACAGGCTGGCCAAACCGACCATGATCATGATCTTGCGACGCAACATGGGTACCTTGCCTCCCGCATCGGAGCCAGCCCGGCCGACTCCCGTTCTCGGTCGCGGCGACCATAGGCATCCGGACGCTCACCGGCAACGGCGAGGTCACCGCTTTGGGGGAGCGACGCCGCGCCGAGGAGCGCCGTGATCGTGAACGCAACGATGTCCGCCCACGGCATCACAGCGGCGGCCGAGGTCCTGATGCTCAGGCTCTTCGCCCACCGGCGCAGGCCGCTCTGATCGCGGTCGTTGCACGATCCGCCCTCGGACCGGCATTGCGACTGGTTCTGGCCACTGAGATAGTGGCCGCGTCGAAAGCTCAACCCCGTCCGTTGAAACGGGGGAACTCCACTGCGCTTTCGCCGCTGTGCAGCTCGCAGTAGGTCAGGCGGGTGTGATCATCGATGACCCCGAGCACGTAGGTCGTTCCGGCCTGACGGGTGCGATCCTTCTCGGCGCGCTTGGCGGGTCGCCCAGTTGCCGGGGCGGTCGAACTTCGGCGGTCGCAGCGCGTCAAAGTGCAGCAGCGCTCCGGCCTGGGCCCACTCATAACGCCGAGAGCTGGCCCGCGCAGATCTCGGCAGCCGCGAGACACCGTGGCAACGCAAGACCTTGCCGATGCTCGAGCGATGCCGTCCGCCGCAAAGCACCGACAGACGCATCTCGCCCCAACCGGTCTTGGCCCTCGCGGCCAGGATCTAACGTTCAACCTCGGCGCTCAACGACCAAGGACACGTCCTTGGAATCGGCCGCCGGGGCAGCAGACAAGAGAAGTCCTCGCGCTGCTCTTGGCCGGCCCGTTGCCAGCGGTCCCAGGCCGTCTTGACCGTCGTCGGTGAGCAGGCCATCGAACCAGCGATCGAACGAAACGACTCGCTGTCGACGGCGGATCATCTCGATCTTCGCCGCCGGTCCGAAGCGGCATCTACGGTCGGTCATGTGTCCGGCCTTCCAGGTGGGCGTTTGAGGTGGCTCGCACCTCTCAGCCTCTGCCAGGGGTCGGACACACTCAAACAGGCCGAGAACCTGTTCAGCAAGACGCCGTAGATGTATGCCGGGCGTCGTCTCGGCCCGTCGCAGGATCCGCTGGAGATTTCCGACGAACCACAGCGACTGCTCACTGGCGCGCAAGTTCGCGTTGGTGAGGCAGAACGCGCGAACTGCGGCATCGGCGAGCGCATCACGTTCGGCCGGCCGGCGCCGGATCGCGTCGCCTCCGGCGGCGCGGGTGTCGCGCCTCACATCGAGCGCGTGACGCCTCCGTCGACCGCGAGCATCACGCCGGTCACGTAGGAGGCCGCGGGGGAGAGGAGGAAGGCGGCCACGCGTCCGAACTCGGCCGGCGTGCCGTCGCGCCGCAACGGGATGGCCTGGCGGGCCGCAGACGCGCGTGCGGCGGCGCCCGGTGCGGCGAGCCGGTCGGTCGCGATCCGGCCGGGCAGGAGGCCGTTGACCCGGATCCCGTGAGGGCCCAGTTCGTCTGCCAGGGTCTTGGCCACCATCGCCAAGCCGGGGCGGAGCCCGTTCGACAGCGCGAGGTCGGCGATGGGCTGCTTGACCGACGTGGAGAGCACGAACGCGATGGACGCGGGCTCGCGTCGCGCGCGCGCCGCCTCCGCGACGCCTCGAGCGATGCGAAGGCCGCCGAGGAAGAGCGTGTCGAACCACTGCGTCCATTGCTCATCGGTGGTCTCGAGCGCCGACCCGCGCGGTGGGCCGCCGACGGAGATGAGGGCCCGTCCAGCCGTCCGTATGAAGCAAGCGCCATGGTCACCAGCGCATCTGCGGCGTCCGGCGCGGCGTTGTCGGCCGTCGCGGCGGTCGCCGACGGCCCGAGCGCGCGCACGGCATCGTCGAGCGCATCACCGTCGCGGCCGCTGATCAGCACCCGAGCGCCCTCGGCGACGAGAACCTCCGCGGTGGCGCGCCCCAGCCCCCGACTGCCGCCGCTCACGATGAACGCGCGGTCGTCGAGGTCAAGCTCCATCGTGGAACGCTTCGATGATCGTCTGCACCCGTAGGGCGGTCTCGAAATCAGGGAGCCGTGCCGCCTCGGATCGGCGGACGGCGCGTGCGAACTCCGCCAGCCTCGTGGCCTCGGTGCCGCGCTCGGCCTCCAGCGCAATCGGCGTCCAAGCTGCTCCTTCGGAGACCGAGAGCTCACCCCAGTCGATGAGGCGGTAGGACCTGCGCGCGCCGTGCAGCTCCCACTCATAGGTCTCGGGCAGCGCCGCGTCAGCTCGGGCGAGGATGCGCACGGGCACGTCGCCCGCGGTCAGCAGCCCGAACACGCTCGTCTCGCTGCTTCCCGCATCCGGTCGGCGAGCGTCGAGCAACACCGGTTCCAGGGGCCCGAGCAGACGGTCCGTGAGGTAGATGAAGTGAGACAGCACTTCCCGAAGCATGCCTCCTTGCTCGGCTTGCGACAGCCAATGAGCGTCTTTCTGGAAGCTTCTCGGCCAGGTCGGGAACGTCAGTCGGATGTCGACGCCACGCACGTCGCCGGCTTCGCCAGCACGCACGGCGCGTTCCACCTCGAGCGCCGCATGTCGATCGGCAAGCGCGAAGTTGACGGCGTTCACGAGACCCGATCGCTGAGCCGCCGCGACCATGGCGCGACCGTCGTCCAGGTCGATCGCCAGCGGCTTCTCGCAGAAGACCGCCTTCCCGGCGTCTAGGGCACGGACCGCGTAGTCGGCGTGGTGCAGCGGCGGCGCTGCGATGTAGATCGCATCGATGGCGTCACTCCGCACCACCGCATCGGGATCGGTGCCGATCAGGATCGCGGGATGGTCTCGAGCGGCGCGCTGAACGGCCTCGGTCGATGGATCTGCGGCGTGGACGACCTCAACGCCGGGAGCCGCCGTTGCAACCGCGAGCATCTCCGCACCCATGGCACCGAGCCCGACGATGCCGAGACGGATGGGATCGGTCGGATCAGCCACGGCAAGCCCTTCCACGCAACGGCACGGTACCGCCTCATATCTGCTGCTGGGCGTCTGAGCGGCAGCGCCGACGCAACGAGCTGCAGGAACGCTCGCGCGCTGGACGATGGGCGCCGGCCGGCCCGTCGCGCGACGAACACCTCCTGGACGAGGTCACGACCGTCGAGCCCGGCGGAGCATCTACAACTCCGGCCGATCGTGTCACGCGTCGCGCGACGAGGCCTTGCCGTGGGCCGTGCTCATCGAGCCGACAACGAGACCGAGCACGGTCAGGGCGATTCCCTACGCCGCGTGCAGGACCGTCAGCAGAATGCCGGCGACCATGAGCCGGCAGCCGATCGAGAACGCGAAGGACCGCAGACGCTGCACGCAGGCAAGTGTTCATCACGTGCTCATCCGCGCGTCCGCGCAGCGCCTCGTAGGCGATGGCGACGCGGGTCGCCCGGGCTCGTGGCTAGCCTGTCGCGATGCTCAGGCTGGCGAGGCAGGAACCTTCGGCGCTGCTGCTCGCCACCCAGTTGGCGGCCGTGCTCCTGTATCCGTTCATGGAAGGCAGCGGCGCGGGACGTGCGGTGTTCAGCGCCCTGGGCATCCTGATCCTCGGCCTCGTGCTGTTGGCTGTGCGCAGCACCCCGGCGCTGACGTGGATCGCCTTGCTGCTCGGCCTGCCGGCGGTGGTGCTGCTGGCCATCCAGGCGGTCACCGGCAGCGACACGCTGCTGCCGTACTCGTCGGTGCTGGAGGCGATCCTGTACTTCTACGCGGCCGGCGCGCTGATCACCTACATGCTGGCCGACCACGACGTCACCCGAGACGAGCTGTTCGCGGTCGGGGCCACGTTCACGCTCGTGGCCTGGGCGTTCGCCTACACCTTCACGGTGTGCCAGGCGATCGAGCCGCAGAGCTTCATCGCCGCAGTCGACCCGACCGGGGACCGGACCTGGATGGAGCTGCTGTTCCTCAGCTTCACAACCCTGTCGAGCACCGGCCTGAGCGACGTCGTGCCGGTCAAGGCTTTCGCCCGTGCGATCGTGATGATCGAGCAGCTCGCAGGCGTGGCCTTCATCGCGATGATCGTCTCGCGCCTCGTCGGCCTGACCGTCATGCGCAGGCCTGGTGGGAGCTGACCTGGCGCTGGCCTCCCGGCGAGCAGGCCGCGCCATCGACGTGACAGATGCGCGGTCCTGTGGGCGCTGGCTCGCGGCTTCGCGACGTCTGACCACTGGTTCGCCGACGTGCCCTCCCAGACGTTCACCAACCGCGCCTTCTTCCACGCCGCGTAGCCCTACGCTCTTCGGCCCCATCGTGCTGCAGCACGCCCACATGGCGACGGTTCACCCTCAGGCGGGCGACCCTAGCCCGCGCGCGGAGGCAGGTCGATGACCCGGACGCGTAGCGCCGGCCGACCACGATCGACGGCAGCGAGTCGTCCGTCGACCGGGCGCGGCAGTACCTGGACACCCCTGTCCTGCTTGCGTACCTGAGCCGCTCACGGCGCTCCGTCCAGCGCGATCGACCGGCGGCGCCGCAGGGCCGCCGGCACCTTCAGGTGGCGGAAGCCGGTCGCGAATGCGATAGCCGCGCTCTGGACCAGGAACTGCGTGGAGCTCGGGGCGCCGAGGGCGAGCACGAGCGCGAGCAGCTGGGAGAGGAAGACGGCCGCCACGACGGTCGCCATCACGCTGCCGCGCCCACCGGTGAACGGCGTCCCTCCGACGACGACCGCGGCGATCACCGGCAGGAGGTAGCTGTCGCCCGCGTTGGGGATCGCCGTGGCGACGTAGCCGGCGAGCAGGATCCCGGCGATGCCGAAGCAGACGGCGGCGAGCGCGTAGGTCGCCACCTCGTAGCGGAGCACGGCGACTGCCGCGACACGTGCGGTCTCGGGGCTCTCGCCGACGGCGACGAAGCGCCGCCCGAACGTCGTGCCGCCGATGATCGCCGACACGAGCGCGACGACCGCGATCGCCACGAGCGCCGTGTTGGGGATGCCGAGGACGGCGCCGAGCGCGAACCGGTTCAGCCCCGCGGGCGCCCCGATCGGCACGCCGCCCGAGTAGGTCTGGATCGCGCCGAGCAGGAGCGCGTTGACCGCCAGCGTGGTCACCAGCGGCGTGATCCCCAGGCGCGTCACGATCAGCCCGGTCACGACGCCGATCAGCAGGCACACCAACAACGTCACGGCGATCGCGGGGACGACCGCGAGGTGGTGCTCGGCGGCGACCTTGCTCGTCACGATCCCCGACAGCGACATCACGCCGGCGACCGACAGGTCGATCCCGCGCTGGCGGATCACCAGCGTCTGGCCGATCGCGGCGATCGAGAGGATCGCGGCGAACGGCACCATCAGCCGGATCGCGTCTCCGCGCACGGTTGCGGGGGCGACGATCGCGCTGGCGAGAAAGAGCGCAGCGGTGGCGTACCAGACCCCGACGTACTCCGAGCGCGTCACGCGCTGGACGAGCGCGCTCATCGCGCGTGCTCCACCGACCGGCGCGCGATCGAGTAGGCCGCGACCGCGAGCAGGATCATCCCGCCCTGGAGGTAGGACTGCCACGCCGCGTCGAGCTGCAGGAACGTCGTCACCGACGTCACCTCCTGGAGGAGGAGGGCGCCGAGCAGGCACCCGATGAACGAGCCGCGGCCGCCGAAGATGCTGGCGCCGCCGATCACGGCGGCCGCGACGCTGGTCAAGGTGTAGTCCAACCCCGCGGACGGGTCGCCGGACCCGACCTGGGCCATCAGCAGGACGGAGGCGGCCGCCGCCAGCAGCGAGCAGCCGACGTAGGCGATCAGCCGGCGGACGGGCGGGCTGATCCCCGAGACGCGCGCGGCCTCCGCGTTGGACCCGACGGCGCGCAGCTCGATGCCGACCCGCGTGCGCGTCAGCGCGAGCTGCAGCCCGACGGCGACGACCACGGCGACCACGAACGCGGCGGGCACGATGCCCCAGCCGGTCGTGATCGTGGCGATGAGGTCGCTGGAGATCAGGCCGTCCGGCGTCGGGCGCAGCAGCAGCGAGATGCCCTGCAGCCCCATGTAGGTCACGAGCGTCGCGACCATCGGGTGCAGCTTGCCGAGGTCGACCAGCGACCAGTTCAGCGCGCCGACCGCGACGGCGACGACCACGAGCAGCACCCAGCCGACCGCGGCACGTCTGGCGCCCGCGCCCTCGGTCAGGAAGAACGACTCGATGACCACCAGCAGGCCCATCAGCGGCCCGACCGACAGGTCGATCCCGCCGACGAGCATCGCCAGCTGCTGGCCTATCGCCGCCAGCGCGAGCGTCGCGGTCAGCGCGAGGATCCCGACGAGGTTGCGCTCGGTCAGGAACAGGTCGTTGGCCGACATCGCGTAGAGCCCGAGCAGCAGGACGGCGAGCGCGACGATCAGCGGCGGCGCGCCGTCTCCGGCCAGCCACGACCGCAGCCGGTGACCGCGACCGCCGCGCTGCGCGGCGTCGCCGGCGCGTGCGGCCGTCGTCGTGGTCAGCAGCGCCGAGGCGATGTTGCGCTCGGTCACCGCGTCGCCGTCGAGCGTCGCGGTGACCTGCCCGCGCGAGAAGACGAGCACGCGATCGCAGAGCCCTTCGAGCTCGAGCGCGTCGGAGGCGAGCAGGACGATCGCGTGGCCGTCCTCCAGGTAGTCGCGCAGCACGCGGTAGATCTCGGTGCGTGCCCCGACGTCGACGCCCTGGGTGGGCTCGTCGGCCAGCAGCAGCCGGGGCTCGGTGGCCAGCGCCCCCGCCAGGACCGCCTTCTGCTGGTTGCCACCCGAGAGGCTGCCGATCGGCGTGTCGACGGTGGGCGTCTTGATGTCGAAGTCGGCGACGGCGGCCGCGGCCCGGCGGCGCTCGACGCGCGGCCGCAGCAGACCGTGTCGCGCGACCATGTCCAGCCGCCGCAGCGACAGGTTCTCCCGGACGCTGGCGTCGGCGAGGATCCCCTCGCGATGGCGGTCGTTGGGCACGTAGGCGATGCCGGGCCGGGCGGCGGGTCGCGCCCGGCGGGCGGCGAGCCGACGGCCCTCGAGCACGATCTCGCCGGTCGCCGGCGCGAGGCCCGCGAGCGCGCGCAGCAGCTCACGCTGCCCGTTGCCCTCGATGCCCGCCAGACCCAGGATCTCGCCGCGGCGCACGGTGACGTCGAGCGGCGCGAACCCCGGGCCGCCGAAGCCCTCGAGCTCGAGGACCGCCTCGGTGCCGACCGCCGAGTGGCGCGCCGGGAACGCCGCGGCGATCGGACGGCCCGCGATCAGCTCGACGATCTCGTCCTCGGTGAGGTCGCCGGCGCCGTAGGTCCCGCAGGAGGTGCCGTCGCGCAGGACCGTGAGCCGGTCGACGAGGCGCTGGACCTCCCGCAGGCGATGCGAGATGTAGACGATGGCCGTGCCCTGCGCGGCGAGCGCGCGGACGCGGGCGAAGAGCACGTCGACGTCGGTCGGCAGGAGATGCTCGGTCGGCTCGTCGAGGATCAGCACCGCGGGGCGCTGCGCGAGCGCCCGCGCGATCTCGACGACGAAGCGCTGGTCGGGCGCGAGCGTGTCGACGCGGTCGCCGGGCGCGAGCCCGCAGTCCTCGCGCCAGTCGCGGAGGCGGTCGCCGGCCCATGCCTCGAGCTCACGCAGGGAGCGCGGCCGGTGGACCTCGTCGAGCCCAGCCACCAGGTTCTCGGCCACGGTCAGGTCGGGCATCAGCTGCGGGTGCTGGCGGACGATCGCGACGCCCAGCCGGCGGGCCTGCGACGGGTCGCCGGACTGCTCGAGGGCGACGCCGTCGACCCGCACGTGGCCGTGGTCGGCGGCCAGGGCGCCGGAGGCGATCGCCATCAGCGTCGACTTGCCGGCGCCGTTCTCCCCGACCAGGCCGTGGATCTCGCCCGCCGCGACGTCGAGGCTCACGCGGTCGAGCGCCTGGACGCCGGGGAACGCCCGGCTGACCTCGGTGAGCAGCAGGCGCGTGCCGGCGGCCCGGCGGTCGACGACCCCCGCCGCAGCGGGAGTCGTCGACACGGAGGAGGAGCCGGACCGGGTCACGACACCGGGGCCTCGTTGATATAGCGGTCGGGGTACCAGCCGCCCTCGTGCGAGGCCATCACCTTCAGGTCGACGCGGACGGTCTGGAACTTCCAGACCCCGTCGACCTTCCGATACGTGTCCGTCTGGAAGCCGCCGAGCCACGCGGACGTCGGCGCTCCGTCGATCTTGCGGATGCACGGCATCAGCCAGTGCCACTTGCCCGACGCGGTCTCGAGGTCGTCGTTGACCGTGATGTCGGGCGACACCATGATGTGCAGCACCCACTGGTAGAGCTCTCCGTTGAGCTCCCAGAAGCGCTGGATGCCTTCGTGGCCGTGGAAGGCGCCGGTGCCAGGCGCGCCCTCCCAGCGCTCGTCGACGTCGGTGAAGATGCCCTCCCACGTCCCGTCCTCGGCCCACAGCGCGGTGAGGTCGTCGGTGGGGTAGCCGGCGTCGGTCAGCTGGATGTGGCGGTACTTGAGGCGCTTGATCTCCTCAGCCGCCTCGAGCTTGGCCACGCGCGTCTCCAGGTCGCTCATGTCAGCGTCTCCTTGGTTGGGGTGTGTTGGCTAGTTGAAGATCGCTCGGAGCTGGTCCGGCGAGAGGTCGGAGCCGAGCGCGGCGTCGTCGGGCAGCGACGTGTCGCAGGTCGGCGGCTTGCCGGCCGACGTGTCGATGCCGTTGACGAGCTGGACGGTCCCGGGCTCGGGGTCCTTGACCTCGTTGAAGAGCGCCAGGCCCTTGCGCAGGGAGTGCCGGATGACCGTCGTCTGACCGTCGACCGACAGGAACGGGAACTTGCCGTTCTTGGCCCAGTAGCAGCTGATCCCGTTGGAGCTGGCGAACGCGGCGAGCGCCGGCAGCTTGAGGTGCGCCTGCTTGTAGGCGTTGAGCGTCCCGTAGTCGATCGTCCCGTAGTCGGAGACGACCGCGTCGATGCGCCCGTACTTGGCCAGCAGCCCGGCCATCACGCGCTGGCGCTGTCCGGCGTTCCAGTTGGTGTCGACGACGTGGTCGACGACGAGCTTGAGGTCGGGGTGCGCGGCCAGGCCCTTCTTCAGCGCGTCGAACAGCGTCTTGGAGGACTGCGCGCCGGGGATCCCGCCGAGGAACACGACCTTGCCGTTCGGCGTCGTCTTCTCCAGCCAGTCGGCCCACTGCTTGCCGACGGCGTCCATGTCGGGGTTGACGTCGCCGGCGATGTCCTGGGGGACCTTGGCGCCGAGCGCGTCGATCTGGGTGATGACGGTGACGCCGGCACGCGTCGCCGCCCGCAGCGCGGGCAGCTGGGCGGGGCCGAACTCGGGCATGACGACGAGGACGTTGACGCCTTGGGCGACGAGGCCGTTGAGGTCGGCGATGCCCTTGGTCTGGTTGCCGCGGGCGTCGGTGAACAGGACCTTCTTGATGTTGGGGCACTTGGCCGCTTCGTCCTTCAGCGTGGCCAGCGTGATCTTGGTCCACGTGTCGCCGGCGCCCTTGGCGAAGCCGACCGTGATCGGCTTGGTGCCGCACACGCCGCCGGCCGCCGCGCCGGTCTTCGACGCGGGCGCCGTCGTCGCGCCGCCAGACGCGTCGCTGTTGCTGCTGCCGCCACATCCCGTCGCCGCGGCTGCGACCAGCAGCGCTGCCAGCGACGCGACAGACCCCCGAGCTGCACTCGAGCGCATCTCTCCACCTCTCTCCGTGAGCCGCAGCGACCGTTCGCCTCGGCTGCATTGACGTAGGGCAGCGTAGGCAAACTTACGCTTGTTCGTCAACTTCGACGTAACGACACGGCGCTGTGGATCACGGAAAGACCTGCAAAATCGCCTAATATGAATTTGGAGTTGAAAACGAACGCTTGCTTGTTTACGGTCCGTCTTGGTCCGGATGGTCCGGTCGCGGGTCCTGGAGAGAGGGCGTGGAGGAGTCATGAGGGTGCACCGACAGGTCAGGCTGGCCGCGATGACGGGAGCGAGCGCGCTTGCCGCGGTCTCCATCGCCGCGTGCGGCGCGACGAGCAAGACGAGCAAGACGGGCGACGGCGCGAGCGCCGACGCGGCGGCCGCGACGCAGAAGTCCGAGGCCGCGATCGCCGCCTCGGCGGGGCCCGACGGGCGCCCGGACATCACCCGGTTCTGCGGCACCAAGCCGCTGAAGGTCGCGCTGGTCGACGGCTTTGGCGGCAACGGGTGGCGCAAGATCGTCCGCGCCGAGTACGAGGACGAGGCGGCCAAGTGCTCGAACATCGAGAAGCCGCTGTACGTCGACGCCAACGGTGATCCGCAGAAGTACATCTCGGGGGTCGACGCGCTCGTGGCCCAGGGGGTCGACGTCATCATCGGCTTCGACGACTTCGGCAGCGCGACGCTGTCGGCGCTGCGCAGGGCCTACAAGAAGGGCGTCGCGGTCGTGCCGTACAACGCCGACCCGGGCGGGACGATCGGCAAGGACTACGCGGACTTCATCTCGGTCGACGACAAGACGCTGATCAAGCAGTGGGTCGCCTGGATGGCATCGGCGCTCGGGGGCAAGGGCAACCTGCTCTTCGTGGGCGGCACGCCCGGCAACCCGCAGGACACCAAGTGGCTCGGTGTCCTCAAGGAGGAGCTCGCGGCGACGCCGGGCCTCAAGCTGCTGCAGTCGACGTTCCTGGAGACCAAGTTCGACGCGGCGTCGGTCCAGCAGGCGGTGGCCGGAGCGCTGGGCAAGTACCCCAAGATCGACGGGTACTTCTCCTCCTACGGGACGGCCATGACGGGTGCCGTGCGCGCCTATCGCAACGCCGGCAAGCCGATGGTGCCGATCGCGACCGTGGCCAGCGCCAACGAGCTCGGCTGCGTCTGGGCCGCTGAGCCCAAGCGGTTCCCGCTGCTGTCGATGGACGAGACGCCGACGCTCGCCCGCATCGCGCTGCGCAAGGCGGTCGCGATCAAGAACGGCGTCAGCGACGACGAGCCCGCCGGCTACCAGGTGCAGCCGTTCATGGACACGCGCGGCGGCAAGGACCCGCGGTGCGACAAGGGCCTGCCGCCCGACGCCGACCTGTCGTCGAGCCTGACGTCCGCGCAGTTGGAGAAACTGTTCTAGGTCGCATCGCGAAGCCGAGGGGCGGCCGCTGGGCGGCCGCTCCGCGCCGTCGCGCTTACTGCTAAGCTGAAAACGAGCGCTTGTTCGTCCCAGGGAGCTAACCCATTGCCGCGCAACGGAGCCATCACCGCAGAAGCCATCCGCGGGTCCGCGATCCGGCTGTTCTGCCAGCACGGCTACGAGGCCACGTCGCTGCGCGACCTCGCCTCGGACGTCGGCATCAAGGTCGGCAGCCTGTACAACCACATCAGCTCCAAGGAGGAGCTGCTGTACTCGATCATGAGCGGGATCATGCGCGACCTCCTCGACGAGGTGAACGCCGCGCTGGCCACGCAGACCGAGCCCGTCGACCGCCTGCGCACCGCGGTGGAGCTCCACGTCGCGTTCCACGCCGTGCGGTCGCAGGAGGTCTTCATCGGCAACTCGGAGCTGCGCGCGCTTCCGCCGGTCAAGCGCGCCGCGGTGGTCGAGCAGCGCGACGAGTACGAGCAGCTGCTGCGGAAGATCGTCAGCGACGGCGTCGACGCCGGCGTCTTCCACGTCAGCGACGTGCGGCTGGCGACCTACGGCATCGTCGCGATAGGCACACAGGTCGCCGACTGGTACCAGCCGGGCGGCCGCATGTCGCTCGCGGAGATCGCCACCGTCTACTCCGACTTCGTGCTGCGGTCGCTGACCAACGACCAGCGCCAGGTCGAGCTCGGGCAGATGCTCGCGCCGCTGGTCAGCGAGGGCGGCTAGGAGGCGACGGCGGCACCGGCGCGCGCCGGCGCCGCCCTCAGGCCCCTCAGGCGCGACCGCGGTAGACCAGCTCGCGCTCCCACGCCTCCCGCGGCTGGCGATGCAGCCGCCAGTACGCGTCGGCGATCTCGTCGGGGTCGAACGGGCCGCCGGGCTCGACGGGGCCGCAGACCGTCACGGTCGCGACGTGCAGGCCGCGCTCGCCGTAGTGGGCGTCGAGCAGCTGCGCGAGCGCGCGGATGCCGGCCTTGCCGAGCGAGAGGCTGACCAGGTCGAACAGCGGCTCCGGCATCCCGCCGGTGAGGAGCACCGTCCCCGCGCCGGCGTCCGCCATCGCGGGCGCGACCGCGGCGACGGCCGTGACCGCGCCGGCGACGTTGACCGCCCAGGCGTCGCGGTGTTCGTCGACCGTCAGGTCGCCGGGCTGGTCGGAGCGGATCTGCGCGGCGTTGTAGACGAGGACCTCGGGGACGCCGTGGCGCTCCACGGCCTGGGCCAGCGCGGCGCGCAGCCCCTCGTCGTCGGTGCTGTCGGCGACGAGGCTGAGCGCCGTGCCGCCCGCGTCGACGACGGTGCGCGCGCTCGCCTCGAGCGTCGCGGCGGAACGGGCCAGCAGCGCGACGGGCAGGCCCTCGCGGGCGAAGCGCCGCGCGACGGACGCGCCGATGCCGGGGCCGGCGCCGATGACGATCGCTCCGGCCATGGTCAGCTCCGTCCCGCGCGCAGCGTGTCGGCGTGGACGTCGCGGCCAGGGCCGGGCAGGTTGACCACGATGTTGTCGGGGGTGCGCGCCGTGATGTAGACGAGCGGCTCGGTGTCGCTCATGTTGCCCTCGATGTGCGGGACGAACGGCGGGACGAAGCAGAAGTCGCCCGCCCCCATGTCGATGAACTCGGAGTAGTCCGCGCCGAAGTAGATGCGCGCCCGGCCCGACAGCACGAAGCCTCCCGTCTCGGCCTCGCCGTGGTGGTGCGGCGCCGACCACTCGCCGGGCGCGTTCTCGACGCGGCCCATCCAGATCCGGCTGGCGCCGGTCGCGGCCCCGACGCCGAGCAGCCGCCGCGCGCCCTCGGTCTGAGCGGTCTGCGTCAGGACGTCGCTCCCGCGCGTTAGGACGATTGGCGCTTCCGACAAGGCGGTCATGGCCTCTCCAGTTCGGTCGATGGACGGCGTGAGATTAGCAAACGGACGCTTGTTCGTAAAAGGCGCTTGACTTTCCCTTTGGGATCCGTCTAGTGTCCAAACGAACAAGCGTACGTTTTTCAGCCTGGAGAGGAGAGGCATGCCGATCGACTTCACCCCGAGTACCGAGCAGGAGGAGCTCCGCGCCGGTGCACGCGAGTTCGCCCAGACGGTGTTGACCGAGGTCAAGGCCGCGACGGCCGGGCTGGCGGAAGCCGACGAGCGCTTCTACGCGCTGCGGCCGTTCTACCGCGAGATGGTCCGCGCCGGGTTCCTCAAGGGGCTGCTCCCCACGTCGGTCGGCGGCACCTACAGCGGGCTGCTGAACCAGGCCATCGGCGGCGAGGAGGTCGCCTGCGTCGACATCAACGTCCCGTGCACGCTGTTCTCCTGTGGCCTGGGCCTGCAGCCGATCATCCAGTTCGGCACCCAGGAGCAGCAGGAGCGCCTGCTCGCGCCGTTCCTCGTCGACGACGGCGAACCGCTGGCGGCCTTCGCGTTCACGGAGGTCGGCGGCGCCGCGAACTTCGACTCGCCCGATCCCACGGCGGGCATCCAGACGATCGCCACGCTCGACGGCGACGAGTGGGTCATCAACGGGTCCAAGCAGTTCACCACCAACGGGACGGGCTGGGACGGCCTGGGCGCCGACCTCTTCACGGTCGTCTGCCGCACCGACGCCGATCTGCCGCCGCAGGAGTCGCTGGCGGTCATCGCGGTCGACGGCCGCCGCCCGGGCATCCGCGTCGACGGCTGGCTCGAGACCATCGGCCACCGCGCCGCGCTGTCGCCGCGCGTGCACTTCGAGAACGTGCGCGTCCCCGCCGGCAACCTCATCGGCCAGCCGGGCGACGGCATCGAGATCCTGTCGCGGACGTTCTCGTGGACGGCGCCGATGGTCGGCACGGGCAGCGTCGGCGTGATGCGGGCGGCGTTCGACTGCGCGCTGGAGTTCACGCGCAGCGAGCGGCGCCTGGGCGCGTCGCCCCTGATCGACCATCAGAACGTCGGCTACATGCTCGGCGACATCAAGACGCGGATCGAGGCGTCGCGGTACCTGACCTGGAAGGCCGCCCACTACTTCGACGTCACCGGTGGCGCCGGGCAGGAGCTGCCGGTCATGGCCAAGGTCTTCTGCTCGGAGACCGCGGTGCAGGTGGTGTACGACGCGATGCGCGTCGTCGGCGTCGAGAGCTACGCGGCGCACCTGCCGCTGGCCGGGCTGATGCAGGACGCGCTGGCGTTCCCGCTCTACGACGGCGGCAACATGGGCATGCGCCGCCGCCAGATCCACGACTTCCTGCGCGCCGACGGGTACGACCCGCTGGCGGGCGCGGCCAGCGTGGCGTCGGTGCCGAGCCCGGCACGGGTGTGAGCGGATCGATGTCCGAGCTCGAGCCGGCGCTCGACGCCGTCCTGCGGTTCGCCGCCGGCCAGGACCTGGGCGACCGCGAGCTCTACGAGTCGGCCTTCGCCGCCGACGCGGTCCTCGACTTCCGCCACCCGGCCGCGCGCTTCGGCGCCGAGGTCCCGCTGATGGAGGGGCGCGACGTGATCATGGAGATCGCGTTCCCGGCGACCCGGCACCTGGTCACGACGCACGTGGTCACCAACGGCCGGTTCACGCCGACCGAAGACGGCGATCGCGGTCGCGTCCACGCGCTGGTCGCCGCCACGCACGTCGACCCGGAGCGCCCGGAGCGCCGGCTGCTCCTGCAGAACCACTACTTCGTGGACGTCGTCCGGGACACCCCGGGCTGGCGGATCGCGCATCTGGTCATCGAGAACGCCTGGTCGACGGGCGACGCCGAGGTCCTGTTCGGCGCCGCGGCGGCCTGAGACAGACAGCAAGGGAAAGGGACGTCATGTCAGCAACAGAGAGCACCGCCGTCGATGCAGCGCTGGCCGCCGTGCCGCGCGGGCTCTTCATCGGAGGGGCCTGGGTCGAGGCCACCGGCGGAGGGGTGATCCCGGTCGTCGACCCGTCGACCGGCGAGGAGATCATGGAGATCGCCGCGGGCACCGCGGCCGACGTCGACCTCGCGGTCGCGGCGGCTCGCGACGCGTACGAGAACGGCCCGTGGACGCGCCTCTCGCCGTCCGAGCGCGGGCGCATCGTCTGGCGCATCGCCGAGCTCGTCGAGGAGCACGGGGAGGAGCTCGCGCTGCTCGAGACGCTCGACGTCGGCAAGCCGATCGCGGCCTCGCGGGCGGCCGACGTGCCGCTGACCGCCGACTACTTCCGCTACATGGCGGGCCTCGCCACGAAGATCACCGGCGAGACGGTGGCGATCTCCACGCCCGGCGAGTGGCACAGCTTCACCGTGCGCGAGCCGCTGGGCGTCATCGGCCAGATCATCCCGTGGAACTTCCCGATGCTGATGGCGGCGTGGAAGCTGGCGCCGGCCCTGGTGACCGGCAACGCCGTGGTGCTCAAGCCGGCCGAGGACACGTCGCTGACCGCGCTGCGGCTCGCGCAGCTGGCCCAGGAGGCCGGCGTCCCGGACGGCGTCGTCAACGTCGTCACGGGCTACGGGCACGTGGTCGGCGTGGCGCTCGCCGGCCATCCCGACGTCGACAAGATCGCGTTCACCGGCTCGACCGAGACCGGGCGCGAGATCGTGCGCGCCGCGGCCGGCAACCTCAAGAAGGTGTCGCTGGAGCTCGGTGGCAAGTCCCCCAACATCATCTTCGGCGACGCCGACCTCTCGCAGGCGATCCCGACCTCGGCCGACGCGATCTTCTACAACGCGGGCGAGTCCTGCGTGGCGGGCTCGCGGCTCTACGTGCACCACGACGTCTACGACGAGGTGATCGACGGGCTGGCCGTCCGCGCGAAGGCGATCCGCGTCGGGCCCGGTCTCGATCCGGAGACCGAGATGGGGCCGCTGACCTCGCGCCGGCACCTCGACCGCGTCCGCGGCTTCCTGGAGTCCGGCGCGGCCGAGGGCGCGGAGGCCGTCGCGGGCGGCGTGCGCGACGGGGCGGGGGACGGCGACGGCTTCTTCGTCGACCCCACCATCCTGGTCAACACCCGCCCCGACATGAAGGTCGTGCGCGAGGAGATCTTCGGACCGGTGCTCGTGGCGCAGGGCTTCGACGACGTCGACGAGGTCGTCGCGCTGGCCAACGACTCGCAGTTCGGCCTGGCGGCCGGCGTCTGGACCAAGGACCTCGCCACCGCCCACCGCATGGTCAGGCGCCTGCGGGCCGGCTCGGTGTACGTCAACTCCTACACCGTCACCGATCCCGCGCTCCCGTTCGGCGGCTTCCGCCAGTCCGGCTGGGGCCGTGAGCACGGCCGCGAGGTGCTCGAGCTCTACACCGAGCTCAAGTCCGTCGCGGTCGCGATCTAGGTCCCCGCCTCGCCGTCCCGTCCACCGTTCCGGGCCCTCCGTCATGGAGGGCCCGGACGACCCCTGCGTGAACATGATCATCGACGCTGACCAGCAGCAGCCAACGGCGACCGCGACCGCACCGCCTGGGGAGCGCGCGCTCGCGATCCACGGCGTGGACAAGCGCTTCCCGGGCGTGCACGCGCTGAAGGGCGTCACGCTCGACGTGCGGGCGGGGGAGGTCCACGCGATCGTCGGCGAGAACGGCGCCGGGAAGTCCACGCTGATGGCCGTCGCGGCCGGTGTGCTGGCCTGCGACGCGGGGACGATCGAGCTCGGCGGGATCCGCGTCGAAGGCGCCGACCCCGAGACGATCCGGGCGCTGGGGTTGGCGATCGTCTACCAGGAGCCCGCGCTCGTGCGGGACCTCACGGTGGCCGAGAACGCGCTGCTGACGCTGCCGCCGCAGCTGCGCGTTGCGGCCGACGCCGACGGCGTCGCCGGCGTGGCCGCGCTGCTCGCGCCGTGGCGCGCGCCGACCGCGCTGGATCCGCGCTCGTTCGTGCGCGACCTGGCGCCCGACGAGCGCTTCATCGTCGAGATCGCGCGCGCCCTGGCCGGGCAGCCACGCGTGCTCGTGCTCGACGAGCCGACCGAGCACCTGCTCGCCGAGGACGTCGAGCGGCTCTTCGCCGCCGTGCGCGCGCTCACCGCCGCCGGCGGGGCCGTCATCTACATCTCGCACCGCATCCCGGAGGTGCGCGAGATCGCTGATCGCATCACGGTCCTGCGCGATGGCGCGGTGCGCAGCACGCTCGACGCCGCCGCGGTCTCCGAGGACGAGGTCGTGGCGCTGATCGTGGGCCGCGAGCTCGCGTCGCGCTTCCCGCCCAAGGCGGCCGCCGGGGTGCTCGGCGTCCCGCGCCTGGAGCTGCGCGAGCTGCGCGGCGCGGGCCTCGACGGCGCCACGCTCGCCGTCGGAGCCGGCGAGATCGTCGGCCTGGCGGGGATCGTCGGCCAGGGCCAGCGCGAGCTGCTGCGGACCGTCGCCGGGCTCACGCCGACCGACGGCGAGATCCGGGTCGACGGCCGCGCGACGCGCCTGCGCACCTCGGCCGCGGCCGAGCGAGCGGGCATCGTCTACGTGCCCGCCGACCGGCACGCCGAAGGCGTCTTCCCGGCGCTGTCGGTGCGCGAGAACCTGATGGTCCGGGGCCTGCGGAGCGTCGCGCGCGCCGGGTTCGTGCGCGCCGACGCCGAACGGGCCGCCGCCGGGCAGCTGCGCGCCGCCTTCGGGATCAAGACACCCGGGCTCGAGGCCGGCATCGACACGCTGTCGGGAGGCAACCAGCAGAAGACCGTGCTCGCCCGCGCGCTGCCGACCGACCCCGCGATCCTGCTCGCCGACGAGCCCAGCCAGGGCGTCGACGTCGGCGCGCGGGCCGAGATCTACGACATCCTGCGCGCGAGCGCCGACGGCGGCGCGTGCGTCCTTCTGGCGAGCTCCGACAACGCGGAGCTCGAGGGCCTGTGCGATCGCGTGCTCGTGGTCTCGCGCGGGCGGGTGATCGCGGAGCTCGCCGGGGACGACGTGCGCGAGGCGGCGATCACGCACGCGGTGCTGACCTCGACCGCCGCGCGGCGCGACGCCGGCCATGGCGACCGCAGCCCCGGAGCCGCCGTCCGCCTGCGGCGGCTGCTGCGCTCCGATCGCGCGCCCGCCGCGGTCCTCGTCGTCGCGATCCTCGCCCTGGCCCTGTGGGCGATCTCGGTCGACGCGAGCTACCTGTCGGCCACGAACGTCACGTCGGTGCTGACGCTCTTCGCGGCGCTCGCGTTCGTCGCGCTCGGCCAGCAGCTCGTGATGCTCACCGCCGGCATCGACCTGTCGGTCGGTCCGCTCACCGGCCTGCTGGTCGTGGTCGCGTCGTTCGAGCTGTCGGAGGACCGCACGAGCCTCGGGCTCTGGATCGGCATCGCCGTGCTCGTCGGCGTCGCCGTCCTCGTCGGCGCCGTCAACTGTGCCCTGATCGTGGTCGCGCGCATCGACCCGATGATCGCCACGCTCGTGTCCTACATGGCGCTGCAGGGCGTGTCGCTGCTCCTGCGCCCGGAGCCCGGCGGGACGATCTCGACGTCGCTCGCCGACACCGTCGACGCCACCGTCGGGCCGATCCCGATCGCGGCGATCGTCGCCGCGGCGGTCGGCCTCGCGCTCGAGCGCGCGCTGCGACGACGACGCTGGGGCTGGCAGGTCCGGGCCGTCGGCTCGGACCGCGGCGCGGCCGCACGCGTCGGGATCCGCACCGGGCGCGTCCTGCTCGGGGTCTACGGCGGGTGCGCGCTGCTGACGCTCTGCGGCGCGCTGATGCTGATGGGTCAGGTCGGCTCGGGCGACCCGAACGCCGGCACGTCCTACACCTTCGCGAGCATCGCCGCGGTCGTGCTCGGCGGCGCGAGCATCTTCGGCGGACGCGGCTCGTTCCTCGGGGCGCTGGCCGGCGCGCTGCTCGTCGTCCAGATCAACACCGTCGCGGTGTTCGTGCGGCTTGACGACGCCTGGCAGCTGTACCTGCTCGGCGGGCTGACCGTGCTCGCCGCCGGCTGCTACTCGCTGGCGCGGGGTGAGCAGGCATGACCGTTCCGCGTGGAGCCGGGGTCTGGCTGGGCCTCGCCGGCCTGCTCGTGCTGAGCGCGGTGCTCGCGCCGGGCACGCTGCGCGGCTCGTCGATCTCGTCGATGCTCCCGTTCGCCGCCGTGCTCGCGATCGTCGCCATCGGCCAGACGCTCGTCGTCCAGCAGGGCGGGATCGACCTGTCGGTGCCCGGCGTCATGTCGATGGCGGCGGTGGTCGTGACGCGCTTCCCGGCCGGTCACGACGGCCGGCTGGTCGGCGGCATCGCCCTCGCGCTCGCCGCGGCCGCGCTCGCGGGCCTGTTCACCGGGCTGGTGGTGACGCGCCTGCGCGTCTCGCCGATCGTCGCGACGCTGGCGGTCAACGCGCTGCTGGCGGGCATCGTGCGCTCCTACTCCGGCGGCGTCCCGACCGGGGCGCCGCACGCGCTCAGCGACTTCGCGCTGGCCAAGACCATGGGGATCTCCAACACGGTGCTCGTCGCGGCGGCGTTCGCGCTCGTCGCCCGCGTGCTGCTGGCCCAGACGATCGCGGGTCGGCGCTTCGTCGCGTGCGGCGCCGCGCCGCGCACGGCGCTGGCGTCGGGGATCCCCGTCGGGCGCTTCGTGCTGACCGGCTACGTCGCCGCGGCGCTCTGCTACGCGGCGGGCGCGATCCTGCTCACGGGCTACGTGCAGTCGCCGAGCATCACGAGCGGCGACGCCTACCTGCTGGCCCCGATCGCGGCGGTCGTGGTCGGGGGCACCGCGCTCGGGCGCGGGAAGGCGAGCGTGATCGGGAGTGTCGGCGGCGCGCTGTTCCTCAGCCAGCTGACGCAGCTGATCCTCGGTCTCGGCGCGCCGACGGCCCTGCAGCTGCTGGTCCAGGCCGCCGTGATCGGCGTGGCCGTCGGCGCCCCGGGCCTGCGGCCGCAGCGGCTGGTCCGCCGGCGTCGCGCGCCGGCGGCCGCCGCGTCCTGATCAGGTGCGCTCGAGGAACTGCGCGACGCCGGCGCGGAAGTCCGCCGACGTCATGAAGGCGCCGCGCATGGCGCGCCCGAGCTGGGTCGCGCCGTCGACGTCGAGGCGCTCGGCCTCGTTCATGAGCTCCTTGCCGAGGCGCAGCGGGTCGCGGCCGAGGCCGGCGAGGTCGGTCGCCAGCGCGCGGGCCTGCGCGAGCAGGTCGTCGGCGGCGACGAGGCGGTGGGCGAGGCCGAGCGCGACCGCCTCGCCGGCGTCGACGCGCCGGCCGGTCAGCGCGAGCTCGCGCGCGGCGCGGTGGCCGACGGCGCGCGCGAGCGTGCCGTAGACGATCGCCGGGAAGAGGCCGATCCGGATCTCCGACATGCCGAGCGCGGTGCCCTCGGCGAGCAGGGCGACGTCGGCGGCGGCGACGATCGCGCAGCCGCCGGCCAGCGCGTGGCCGTGGGCGGCGACGATCGTCGGCAGCGGGAGCGTGACGAGCGTGCGGACCAGCTCGGCCCAGACGCGGCCGCTGTCGTGGTAGACCGCCGCCGAGTCGTCCAAGCTGGTGCGGAACTCCTGCAGGTCTCCGCCGGAGCAGAACGACTTGCCGTTGCCGCGCAGGAGGACGACGCGCGTGTCGGGGTCCTCCGCGGCGCGGCGCAGCTCCTCGACGAGGCGCGCGGCGAGCTCGTAGCTCAGCGCGTTGCGCGTGTCGGGGCGGTCGAGCACGAGCTCGACGACGCCGCCGTCGGCGTGCAGGACGCTCAGCCCGTCGCTCATGCGGCCACCACCACGAGCACGTCGCCGGGGCCGACGCCGTCGCCCTCGGCGACGCGCACCTCCGCGACGGTGCCGTCGTGCTCGGCCGTGATCTCCTGTTCCATCTTCATCGCCTCGATGACGCACAGCACATCCCCGCGACGGACCGTCTCACCGACGGTCGCGTGCAGGAGCAGGATCCGGCCCTGCATCGGCGCCGTGACCGCGCCGGCGGTGACCGTGGACGAGGCGGCGCCGGGGGACGCGACGGCGAGGGCGGGGGCGCCGTCGCTGGGGGCGGCGCCGGCGGCGCGGCGCGGCGCGAAGGCCGGCGGCGCGGTCACGGCGGTCGGGCCGGCGTCGGCGGCGGGAGCCTCGGCCGAGGGCACCCAATAGTCGCGACCGTTGACCGTCACCACGTCGCGGCCCGGCGCGCGCGCCGCGGGCTCGGGCTCGGGTTCGGGCTCGGCGACGCGCGGCGGCGCCGCCGGGACGATCTCGGCGTGCTGCTCCAGCCACGGCGTCGCGTGGGCGACGGCCTCGAAGTCCGGATGGGCGAGGACGGCGGCCAGCGCGGGCGCCGTCGTCGGCACGCCCTCGACGACCAGCTCGTCGAGCGCGCGGCGGGCGCGTCGCAGCGCGGAGGCGCGGTCCGGAGCCCAGACGACGAGCTTGGCGATGAGGTTGTCGTAGCGGTCGCTCACGACGTCGCCAGCCTCGTAGCCGGTGTCGACGCGGATGCCCGGGCCGTGGGGGAGCGTGAGCCGGCGGATCGGCCCCGGCGCGGGCAGGAAGCGCCCGCCGGCGGGCTCCTCGGCGTTGAGGCGCAGCTCGATCGCGTGGCCGCGCGGAGCGCTGTCGTGCACGTGCGCGGCGAGCGGCTCGCCGGTGGCGACGCGCAGCTGCTCGGCGACGAGGTCCAGGCCGGACACGGCCTCGGTGACCGTGTGCTCGACCTGCAGCCGGGTGTTCATCTCCAGGAAGTAGAAGCGGCCGTCCTCGTAGAGGAGCTCGACGGTGCCCGCGCCGACGTAGCCGACCGCCTGGGCGACGGCCACGGCGGCCTCGGCCATCGCAGCTCGCACGTCCGGGGCCAGGCCGGGGGCGGGCGCCTCCTCGACGAGCTTCTGGTGCCGGCGCTGGATCGAGCAGTCACGGTCGCCGACGGCGACGCAGGTGCCGTGGGCGTCGGCGAGCAGCTGGACCTCGAGATGGCGCGGTGCGAGCAGGTAGCGTTCGATGTACAGGCGGTCGTCGCCGAAGGCGGCCGCGGCCTCGCGCGCCGCGGCCGCGACGAGCCGCGCGGCGTCCGCGGCGCGCTCGATCACGCGCATGCCGCGTCCGCCGCCGCCGGCCGAGGCCTTGACCGCGACCGGCCAGCCGTGCTCGTCGCCGAAGGCGACGACCTCGTCGTGGCCGGTGAGCGGAGCGGTCGTCCCCGGGACGACCGCGACGCCGGCGGCCGTGGCGGCGCGCCGCGCGCTGACCTTGTCGCCCATCGCGGCGATCGCCTCGGGCGGCGGGCCGATCCAGGTCAGCCCGGCGTCCTGCACGGCGCGCGCGAAGCCCGCGTGCTCGGCGAGGAAGCCGTAGCCGGGGTGGACGGCGTCGGCGCCCGCGGCGCGCGCGGCCGTGATGACCGCCTCGACGTCGAGGTAGGTCTCGGCCGCCGACGCGCCGGGAAGGTGGACGGCGTCGTCGGCGACGCGCACGTGCAGCGCACCGGCGTCGAGGTCGGAGTGAAGGGCGATGGCGCGCAGTCCGAGGTCCCGGCAGGTGCGGGCGATGCGGACGGCGATCTCGCCGCGGTTGGCGATCAGAATGGTCTTCATAACGAACGAGTGCTTGTTCGTTTACGATACACGAAACCACGAACCCGGGAGAATGCGGCTGTGCTCACGCTTGGAGAGGTGCTGGAACGCAACGCTCGGCGCCATGCCGATCGCGTGGCGATCATCGATGAGACGACCAGCCGCACGCACCGCGAGCTCGCCACCCGTGCCTGGGGGCTGGCGGAAGGGCTGCGTCGCGAGGGCGTCGGGGCGGGCGACCGGGTCGGCGTCCTGGCCCAGAACGGCGCCTTCGGGGCGGAGTGCGTGATGGCCGCCGCGGCGATCGGCGCGATCGCCGTCATGTACAACTGGCGCTGGGCCACTCCCGAGCTCGTCTTCGCGCTCAACCAGTCGCGGCCGGCGGTCGTGCTGGTCGACGGCCACCATCGCGCCGACCTCGACGCGGCGCTGGCCACCGGCGACGTCGGCCCGACGTTCGCGGTGGTCGACGAGCGCAGCGACTACGCGTCGCTGCTGGTCGCCGGCGCGGGACCGCCGGCGCTCGCGGTCGACCCGAGCGCCCCCGCGGTGATGCTCTACACGGGCGGGACGACGGGGTTCCCGAAGGGCGTGCTGCTCTCGCACGCCAACGTGATGGCCAATGCGTTCAACGAGATCGTCGACACCGACATGCGCGACGACGACCGGACGCTGTGCATCGCGCCGATGTTCCACTCCGCCTCGCTGCTGTGCTGGTTCATGCCGCACATGGTCCTGGGCGCCTCGGCGGTGCTGGTGCGGTCCTTCGACGAGCGCGAGGTGGCGCGCACCATCGCCGACACCGGCGTGACCAACGGGTTCCTGGTGCCCAACATGGTGCGGCGGATGCTGCACGCCGGGGCGCTCGAGGACTGCGCGAGCACGCGCCTGCGGCGGATCTACGTCGGCGGCGCGGCGTTCCTGATGGAGGACAAACGGGCGGTCGCGGCCGCGGTGCCCGGCGTCTCCCTCTACTACCAGTACGGCCTCACCGAGGCGGGGCCGATCGTCACCCGCCTGCGCCCGGAGGACATGTTCCGGCCCGAGCTCGACGGCTCGATCGGGCGCGAGTTCCTGCTCTGCTCGGTCGAGGTCCGCGAGCCCGACGGGACGCCGTCGCCGGCCGGGGAGCCGGGGGAGATCCACGTCAAGGGCCCCAACGTGATGCTCGGCTACTTCGAGGACCCCGACGCCACGGCCGATGTCCTGTCCGACGGCTGGCTGCGCACCGGTGACGTCGCGGCGCGCGACGCGGAGGGCTACCTGTTCTTCCGCGACCGAACCAAGGACATGATCAAGACCGGCGGGGAGAACGTGCACAGCGCGGAGGTCGAGCACGTGCTCTACACCCATCCCGCCGTGGCCGAGGCCGCGGTGCTCGGCGTGCCCAGCACCGCCTGGGACGAGGAGGTCTGCGCGGTGGTCGCCGTCAAGCCCGGCGCCGACGTCACGATCGACGCGCTGCGCGAGCACTGCCGCGCCCAGCTGGCCGGCTACAAGGTGCCCAAGCGCATGGTCCTGGTGGGCCTCGACGACATGCCGATCAGCCAGACCGGCAAGGTCCTCAAGCGCGACCTGGCGGAGCGTCAGCTCTTCGCTTGACAAGCTAACGCTTGTTCGTCAAAGTCCGTTCGGTGCCTCCGTGGACATTCGTCATTGATCAAGAGTTCGAGAGCGCCGCGCTCACCGTCACCGAGACCCATGTGGTCAGCTGGGCGGGGCTCACCGGCGACTGGGTCGCCCTGCACACCGACGCCGAGGCGGCGGCCCAGTCGGCCTTCGGCGAGCGCGTGGCGCACGGTCCGCTGACGCTCGCGCTCGCGCTCGGCCTCGTCACGCAGTGCGGGGTGTTCACGGGCAACGTCGTCGCCTGGCTCGGCCTCGACGGCGTGCGCGCCAGCGCGCCGGTCCGGTTCGGCGACACGATCCGCGCGCGCGTCCGCGTCGCCGAGCTGCGCCCCGCCGCCCGCGGCGAGCGCGACGTCTGCCGGCTGCACTACTCCGTCGTCAACCAGCGCGAAGAGGAAGTCATGACCTTCGACAACACCCTGCTCCTGAACCGGGCGGCCGCCTGATGTCCACGACCGTCCCGCCGCCCGCCGACGTCGACCAGGAGGACGTTCGGACCGTCCATGAGCGGGTCGCCGACGTCGTCGCGACCGCGCTCCTCGGTGGCCCGGCCAAGCAGCGCGAACGCCACCAGGCCGCGGGCAAGCTGCTGGTCCGCGACCGCCTCGCCCTGCTGCTCGACGAGGAGCCGTCGTTCGAGGACGGGCTCCTCGCGCGATCGGCCGAGGGCCTGCCCGGCGACGCCGTCGTGTGCTGTGTCGGCACGATCGGCGGGCGCGAGGTCTGCGTCATCGCCAACGACTACACGGTCAAGGCGGGCACGTGGGGCAAGCGCACCTTCGAGAAGATCACGCGCATGCAGGACCTGGCGGACGAGATCGGCGCGCCGCTGATCTACCTCGTCGACGCAGCGGGCGCGCGGATCGACGAGCAGTTCGAGAGCTACGCCGGCCGTCGCGCGTGGGGCAACATCTTCTACAACCAGATCCAGGTCTCCGGGCGCGTGCCGCAGGTGTGTGCGCTGTTCGGCCCGTCGCCCGCGGGCTCGGCCTACGTGCCCGCCCTGTGCGACTACACCGTGATGGTCCGCGGCAACGCCACGGCCTACCTCGGTGCGCCACGCCAGGCCGAGATGGTGACCGGCGAGCGCGTGACGCTGGAGGAGATGGGCGGCGCCGAGATGCACTGCACGGTGTCCGGGCTCGGCGACCTGCTGGTCGACACCGAGGAGGAGGCGATCGCGGCGCTGCGCGTCTGGCTCTCCTACCTGCCGAGTCGCTGGGATCAGCGGCCGCCGCGCGTGACGGCGCGCCCGCCGCGCGCCGACGCGCGCCCGGTCGAGGAGATCGTGCCGGTCCGGGAGGCCCAGGCGTTCGACATCGAGGAGCTCATCGAGGCGGTGGTCGACGAGGGCAGCTTCTTCGCCTACAAGCCGCTGTTCGCGCGGGAGCTGACGGCGGGCTTCGCCCGGCTGGGCGGCGAGAGCGTCGGCATCATCGCCAACCAGCCGACCCAGAAGGGCGGCGTGCTCTTCTCGGACTCCTCCGACAAGGCCGCCCGCTTCGTCTGGATCTGCAACGCCTTCAACATCCCCTTGCTGTTCCTGGTGGACATCGCCGGGTACATGATCGGCAGTGCGGTCGAGCGCGACGGCATCATCCGCCACGGCGCCAAGATGCTCTTCGCGGTCGCCGAGAGCCGGGTGCCGCGGATCGCCGTGCTGGTGCGCAAGGCCTATGGCGGCGGGTACCTCGCGATGTCGGGCAGCCCGATGGGCCCTGATGCGGTCCTGGCGCTGCCGACTGCCAAGCCCGCGCTGATGGGTCCCGAGGCCGCGGTGAACGCCATTCACTACAACAAGCTCGCGGCGATCGAGGACCCCGAGGAGCGAGCTCGCGTCGAGGCCGAGCTGCGCGCCGAGTACGACGCCGACATCGACGTGCTCAAGATCGCCAACGAGAACGCGGTCGAGGCCGTCGTCCAGGGCGACGCGCTGCGCGACGAGCTGATCACGCGGTTCGCGCTCTACCGCCGTCGCCCCGCCGAGCCCCACGTGCGCCGCAACGGCGTCTACCCGGTCTAGGTCGTGACGGATCCGTTCCTGGCACCGGCGCTGCTCGGGCGCCTGGCCCTCGCCAACCGCGTCGTGATGGCGCCGATGACCCGCAGCCGCGCGGTCGACGCCGCCACGCCGCATGCCGCCGCGGCGCTCTATTACGCCCAGCGGGCGAGCGCTGGGCTGATCGTCTCCGAGGGCGTCTGCATCTCGCCGACGGCCGCGGGCAACCCGGACCTGCCCGGCCTCTGGAACGAGCGGCAGGTCGCCGCGTGGCGGCAGATCATCGACGCCGTGCATGCCGCCGGCGGGCGGATCGTCGCCCAGCTCTGGCACCTCGGCCGCGCCGGCCTGCCCGAGCTGCTGCCCGACGGCGCCGCGCCGGTTGGGCCGTCGGCCGTCGCGATCGACACCACCACCTACCTCGCGCGCCGTCAGGTGCCCTACGTCGTGCCGCGGGAGTTGAGCGTCGCCGAGATCGGCGCGGTCGTCGAGGAGTTCGCGAGCGCCGCCCGCCGCGCGCGCGACGCCGGCTTCGACGGCGTCGAGCTGCACGGCGCCAACGGCTACCTCATCGACCAGTTCCTCCACGCCTCCTCCAACCGGCGCACCGACGCCTACGGCGGGACGCCGGTCGCGCGAACCCGGTTCCTGCGCGAGGTCGCCGAGGCCGTCTGCGCGGTGTGGGGGTCGGGGCGAGTCGGCGTCCGCCTATCGCCGACGAGCAGCTTCCAGGACATGCACGACCCCGACCCGGCGGAGCTGTTCGGCGCGGCGCTCGACGCGCTGTCGCGGCGCGAGCTCGCCTACGTCCACGTCGTCGAGCCCGGTGTCTCGGGCGCGCAGGGGACGGGCGAGGACCGCACTGGCCAGATCGACGCGGGCTGGGTCCGGCGGCGCTGGGACGGCGGGCTGATCGCCACCGGCGAGCTCGACCGCGAGCGCGCGGCGGCGATCCTCCGCCGCGGCGATGCCGACGCGGTCGGCTTCGCGCGGCTGTTCCTCGCCAACCCGGACCTGCCGGCGCGGCTGGCGTCCGGAGCGGCTTGCAACGAGCCCGTGCGCGAGACGTTCTACGGCGGCGGCGACGAGGGCTACATCGACTACCCGACGCTGCACGCAGCGGCGCTTCTCGATCACCTGGTCGAGGGCGGCCACGCCGATCACGTGGCCGGCGTCGCCCCGCTTTCGGGGGCGACGCCGGTCCACGACTGGCCGCTCGCCTGGGCCGCCGCACGCGTGCGGCCGGGTGTGGGTCGGGGCGCTCTCGCGAGCTGATCGATCTCGGCGGCAACGGGGTTGGTCAGCACGCCGAGGCCCGGCGCCGCGACCTCGACGACATCGCCCGCCGTCAGCCAGCGCGGAGGGTCCATGCGGCTGCCGATCCCGCCGGGCGTGCCGATCGCGATCACGTCGCCCGGCGCCAGCGCGGTCCAGGTCGAGCAGTAGGCGACGATCGTCGGGATGTCGAAGGTGAGGTCGTCGAGTCGGCCGCGCTGGCGCTCGTCGCCGTTGACCGTCGTGGTCAGCTCGAGCGAGCGCGGGTCGCCGACCTCGTCGGCCGTGACGAGCACCGGCCCCAGGCCGCCCGTCGCCGGGAAGTTCTTGCCCGGCGTGAACTGGCCAGCATGGTTCTGGAAGTCGCGCAGCGTCGCGTCCTGGAAGAGCGTGTAGCCCGCTACGGCGTCGTGCGCGTCGGCAGTCTCGACCGCGCGCGCGTGGCGCCCGATGACCAAGGCGATCTCGCCCTCGTAGTCCAGGCACTGCGACGCCCGCGGCAGCAGCAGCGGCCGGCGATGGCCGACGAGCGTGTCGGCGAAGCGCGTGAAGATCGTGGGGTGCGGGGCGGCGTCGCGGCCGGTCTCGAGGCGATGTGCCTCGAAGTTCAGCCCCACGCAGAGCAGCTTGGCGGGACGCGGGACGACCGGGAGCAGCTCGAGGTCGTCGAGCGCGATCGGCGGCGCACCGCCGTCGGCCGCGCGGGCGAGCGCCGCGGGGTCCGGGTCCGCGAGGTAGGCGGCGAGGTCGGGCCAGCGGCGCGCGCCGTCGCCGGCGAGCGCGTGCAGGGCGCCGTCGGCGACGACGCCCCAGAGCTCGGCGTCGTCGCCGGGGCGGCGGGCGGTCGCGAGCTTCATGCCGCAACCTGGCCGCCGCGGATGGCGCGGAGGCTGCCGCCGCGGGTGAGCTTGCCGGGCAGCCGGTGGCCGACGATCTCCTCGGCCATGCGCGCGCAGTCGATCATCCGCTCGAGGTCGATGCCCGTGTCGATGCCGAGCTCCTCGCAGAGGAAGACGACCTCCTCGGTGCAGACGTTTCCGGCGGCACCGGCGTGCCCGGCGAACGGGCATCCGCCCAGGCCCGCGCAGGCGGCATCGAAGTGGTCGACGCCGAGCGCGAGCGCGGCGTGCACGTTGGCGACGCCGAGGCCGCGGGTGTCGTGGAGATGGAGACCGAGCGGGAGGTCGGGCCAGCGGTCGCGCACGGCGCCGACGACGCGCTCGATGGCGCTGGGCGCCGCGTGGCCGACGGTGTCGGCGAGGAAGACGCGGGGCCGTGGCAGGCCGGCGCCGTCGACGAGCTCGAGGATGAAGGCCACCATGTCGATCACCGTGGCGACCGGCACCTCACCTTCGAAGTTGCAGCCGAACGCGGTCATCACGTAGCCGCTCTCGACCGGGATCCCGGCGGCGACGTAGCGCTCCAGCCAGCGCCGCTGCTCGTCCTGGGTGGCCACGATCCCCTTGCCCGTGTTGTTGGTGCTGAACGTCTCCGATGCGGTGACGCGGATGGCGCCGACGGTGTCGAGCGGCAGCGCGAGGGCGCGGTCCAAGCCGCGCTCGTTGAGCCACAGGCCGGTGTAGCGGATGCCGGGCACGCGGTGGATGCCGGTCGCGACGGCGTCGGCGTCGGCCATGCCGGGCACGCGCCGCGGATCGACGAACGAGACGCAGTCGATCTTGCGCACGCCGGTGCCGGCGAGGGCCTCGACGAAGGCGACCTTGTCGGCCGTGGAGATCGGGCCGGGCTCGATCTGGAAGCCCTCGCGCGGGCCTTCCTCGTTGATCGTCACGGTGGCTGGGAAGTCGGTGGGCACGGTCGCCAACGATAACGAACAAGCGTACGTTTGTATATGCTCGTCGCCATGCTGACCTCCTCCACAGCCCTCGCGCCCGCTCCGATCGTGCTTGCCGACGCGCTGCCCGGCGCACGCGTCCGCGACCTCCTGCTGATCCTCGGTGGCGCCGGCCTGACGGCGCTGCTGGCGCAGGTCAGCGTGCATGTCCCGCCGTCGCCGGTGCCGGTGACCGGGCAGACGCTGGCCGTCGGCCTGGTCGGCGCGACGCTCGGCGCGCGCCGCGGCGCCGCGGCGCTGATGCTCTACGTGGTGGCCGGGCTCCTCTTGCCCGTGTACGCCGACGGCGCCTCCGGCTGGTCGGTCGTCTGGGGTGCGAGCGGCGGCTACCTCGTCGGCTTCGTGCTCGCGGCCGCCGCGATCGGCGCGCTCGCCGAGCGAGCGGCCGACCGGCGCGTCTTGACCGCCCTGGTTTCCTTCGGCATCGCCCAGCTCATCGTGTTCGCCTGCGGGCTGGTCGGCCTCAAGCTCGCGGTCGGCCAGTCGTGGTCGTGGACGATCCACAACGGCTTCACGATCTTCCTGGCGGGCGGCGTCATCAAGGCGCTCGTCGGCGCGGCCGTGCTGCCGTCCGCGTGGCAGCTCGTGCGCCGCTCCGGCCACTGGCTCTAGCTGCCACGCGCCGCTCGGTGCGGTCACCGGCATCCGAATCGTCGGCAGCCGCGACAACTGGGCTCTGGGGCGACCAGCGCCGCCCCCCAGCCGCTTCGCATGGCATGCAGGAGGTCGGCGGCGGGCTGGCTATCTTGGCTGCGGGTCACGGCGTCGTCGATCGTCACCGACCAGAACAGCTGGGCGGGCACCAGCAGCGGAACCCGCAACCGGTAGGAGTTGCTGCCGTCGAGGTAGGCCCCGTCGGTTTCGCGTAGCCCGAGCCGATAGGCCGTGCGCGCGCCCTCGCCCCGGCAGAACATGACCGGCGATGCCGCGATGGCCTGAAGCACCACTTCTCGCGTGCCTCGACGTCGAGCCGGCCGTCGATCTCGACCGTGGGCCTCCGCGGGCGCCGGACTGGGTGCGTGGACGCTGCCCCGACCGGGAGTCGGAGCACCTCGCGGCGCGCCGACTCCCGTGGTTTCAGCTTCCGCAGCGCGCGCACGGCACGGGCTCACGCGTGCGACGTCGTTCGCGACATGCCTGCGGACGCGCCTAGACGCCCCAACGTCCCCGTGACCGACTCAGGGTGCGTTGCGACGCGTCGAGCGCCGGTCGCACGGGGCTGTGCGCGCACCTGAATCGAGCGGACCGGGACGCGCTCCAGGCCCGCGCGACGCGGTGGGCTCGGCGGCGGACCCGCGCGTGATGCTGAAACCGCCGATCGACACGCTGCCGGCGTGCAGCGCAGGAAGCGCATCGAGCGGTTGTCCGCTGGCATGCCGAACAGGACCATCCGTGCGCCTGGGCTGCCTCCTCGAGATCGAGGTCGATCAGCTCGGTGCGCTGGGAGTCGTCCGGCGACGGCGGCCGCCTCCAACCGGTCCCGATGTCGCGCGCGCAAGCATGATCCATCGGCGTCGCTTCATCCGACGGTCCTTGCGAAGTTGTAGGTGATGTGCTCGCTCGCGCCGATGTCAGCGCGCCCTGCTCGACACGACCGCCCCCGCATGCTCACCGGAGTCCAGGCGGATCATGCCCATGGCGACGAAGCCGTGGTGAGTGTCGCGCAGGCGCACGCCGCCGGTCTGATGCAGGAAGCGGCCGTCGCCGGTCCGCTCGGCGTCGACCGTCGACAGCTTGGTTTCCATGTACTTGTCGGTGCCGTGCCAGCGGGTGCCCTTGGAGCTCGTGATCGCGCACAGCTCGCGACCCTCGTCGTACACAGACAGGTGACCGAGCACCGTGCGCTTGCCGCCGATCTTCGCGACGAGCGGGCGCGGTGCCGACAGCGGGTGGGTCTTCTTGCACGGGCGCGCAGGCTGGGCGCCGTCGGCGTCGGACGTCGCGGTCGTCGCCCACGCGGCGCCCAGGAGACCGGCGACGACCGCGGCCACGGCAGGGAGGGAGGTGGGGCCGGACATCGCCATCAGGCTTTGCCCTCGATCCGGGTGATGCGGTGTCCGTGGCGGTCGTATGCGCTGAAGTACCTGATGTCTGCGGAGGAGGTGGTCAGGAGGTCGGCACCGAAGTAGCGCACGTCCATCTTGAGGACGTGGCGCCACGCGCGCGGTCCCGGCTTGGTCAGGATCTTCAGGTGCTTGCCGTCGGCGAAGGTCAACCGGACGTCGTGGGCCCGCGCGTCGACGATTCCCGCCGCGACGGCCGAAGTCACGGCGTCGCCTTCGTGGCTGGTCGCGGTCAGGGGAAAGAGGCCGTGGTCCACGCGCAGGCTGCCGGCCGCGCAGCCGCCGGCGGTACCGCCTGCGGTGCCGTTGGTCGGCGCGGTGTCGATCTCGATGCAGACGCCCTTGACCGCTCCGATGTCCTGGTGGCGGATGGAGAGCGCCCACGTCCCGCCCGTGCCGAGGGTCCCGTCGATGATCGGAGTGCCCGCTGCGGCGGCGGGGCCGGCGGTGGCCGAGGTCAACGCCGCCGCCGCCAAGGCGACGAGGGCGATGCGTCTGGAGATTGCGGTCGGCATGGCCGCGAGGCTATGACGTGGCGCTCCGGGCGTAACGCCGATTGGTGGCGGGCGCGATTAACGGATGCGATCAATTGAGCCCGAGGCCTGCCGGCCGCGGCGCGTCCACATCGTCGACCCGCGTCTGCTGTGGACGCGCTGACGCGCCCTTCGCTGGATCCGTGAGGCGCCGTCGGGCGCTTCGCTGGAACCGGCGAAGAGCTTGAGCGCAGCGGAGTTTGGCGCCTCACGCGCGCGGCATTACCGTTTGGCGCCCTTCTTCTTCTCTGCCCTCTCGCGCCCGTCTCTGCAGTACCGCCGAACCGGCAACCGCCATTCGGCTCGCGCCGGTCGTCACCGACGACCGCCTTGCGCTCGGGCCCTTCCAACGCCCAAGCGAGGAGGAACGATGTTGTTCGACTCCGAGCAGCTCGAGCAGCTTCGCCGCAAGATCGGCAAGCGCCTGGCGAGCCTCTCGCCGCGGCAGCGCTGGCTTGGTGTACCCCTCGTCCTGCTGGCCGCCGCCTCGTCGGCAACGTCGTCGCCCAGCCCGCCGCGCTGGTCGAGCACCAGCTCGGGCTGCGGCGTCGCCGCGTCCGGAGTCGCAGTCGCGGCCGGGTTCGGGCCCTGATCCTCGGTTGTCCGCCACGCCGTTCCGGCTTTTCGAGCCGGACGAGAACCGTTTGAGGCGCCACGTCTCGGAAGGACGCCGGGTGCAACTCCCGGCACGGCGACCGCGCCCGGGTCTTCGGGTGCCAGAAGACCAACTTCAACCTGGAAGGACATGACCTTGCCATTTCAGACACCGCCCGATGGGGCCACCGAAGGCGTCGTGCCGTTCGGCATCCACGATGTGCTCACCGACGTGGGCGAACCTGGACCCGCCACCCTTCCTGGCGCGGCGTGTCCAAGGGCCTGACGACCCGGGGCACGGGACTGGCGGCACCGCGAAGTCGTCGGTGGTCCCACGTTCGACGCCGACGTGGCGTTGCCGCCTGTCGTCCGTCGCGGCTGCCTGGCGCTTACCCGCGCGTTGGGCCCTGGAGTTCGCCGCGATCGATCTGGTGATCGACCAGGGCGGGAAGTTCTGGTTCCTCGAGCTCAACCCCAACGGCCAATGGGGGTTCATCGAGCTCGAGGCCGGCCCGCCGATCGGCGCCGCGATCGCCGAGCTGCTGCAGCTGGCTGCCTAGCAGCCCGGTCAGCGACGCGCGTCGCGTCGGAGAACGCGAGCCCAAGGCTCGTTGGAAGCGGCGCCCTCTGGCGCCCAAGATGAAGTCGAAAAGACTCCAAATGATCAGCAATAACAACTAGTTCTGAACAACGAAGTGCGCCTGAGGCCCCGCGGGCTGACGGTCACCGCGGGCGACGATCGTGCCGCTCGACGCAACGCGCGACGCATCGGCGCCGCGCGACCCGGCGGGGGCGAACGTCCCACCGCCGGGAGGAGGTAAGCACCATGGACATCAACGTTTCGCGCAACGGGCTCGGCGACGAGCTGGCCGTCGCGTCCAGCATCACCGACGAGGTGAGAGACCTCATGCTGCGCGCCGATCTCACCGCCGCGGAGGTCAAGCCTGACGGGCACCTCGTGACCGAACTCGACCGGGCGATCGACGCGCTCGTCCGGCGCCGCCTCGCCGAGGCGCGTCCCTACGACGGCGTGATGACCGAGGAGAGCGACCCATTCGAAGGGCGCTCAGGCCGCACGTGGGTCTGCGACCCGCTGGACGGGACCCGCGCGCGCGACCTCGGCGTACCGGTTTGGAACTTCGCGCTCGCGCTCGTCGGGCCGGACGGGTGGCCGCTCGTGGCCACCGTGCTCAACCCGCTGCTCGGCCGGTCGGGCGAGCGCTTCGCCGCGGTCCTGGGCGGCGGCACGTTGTGCAACGGCAAGCGCGTGCGGGTCGCGCCGCCTGCGGCCCTCGGCGTGCCGATCAAGGTTGGGGGCACAGGCGACGGCCGCGACGCGCCCGGATCGGTCCGCGACACGTTCTTCACGCTCGACGCCGCGGGATCGCCCCCAGCCATGCGCCGTCGCAGTGGGGTGCCGACGGTGTTCAAGGGCTGCCGCGTCGCGACTGGACAGCTCGACGCGGCGATCTACTGCGGCCGCCACGCCTGGGACGCAGCGGCCATCGCCCTCCTCGTCACCGAGGCGGCCGGCCGCGCAACCAGCATCGACGGCAACGTCCAGCGCTATGACCGCGAGGTGCGCGGGCTCGTCGTGTCCAACGGCTCGTGCCACGACCTGGTCACCGCCGCGGCGACCGCCGCTTACCGGGACCACTTCTGATCCGGACATCCCGGGCTTGACCCGCGACGTCCGCCCACGCCCCACCCAAGGCATTGGAGCGGTATCGATAGACACACCTGATCGTGGGAAGAGGACGGCCATGGGCGCAGCGCCCGTGCGTCACTGTCCTCGGCCGTCGCGGCCGGTGAGACGACCCGCGACGTCGCCCTGGTGCCCGACCCGGGCGACGGCGAGGCTGCGGGCCGAGCCGGCCCCGGCGAGGCCGTACGTCAACGTCATCGACCACAACCGGCAGGATCCCGGCGTCCCGGACCGCGACGCGTCGACGGCCCGGGTCATGCAGCTCGCGGGACCTCGGTCCCGCCCCGGCTCGCAGAGCTGACCTGACGGGCCCGCGCTCTGCCGCGGCCCCGTCTGTCGGCTGCGCCCTCGACCCCCAGCGGAAGGCTGCGGCCCTTCAACAGCCAATCGCCGCTGCTCGGACAACGCCGCGCAAAAGCACTGATCGATCCGAAGCTCGACCGACAGCGCGAGACCATCCCGTCCTCCCCCACGTGGGAGGGCGGGACGGTCTCACGTTGGCGAACCCACACCCGCTGGAACGGTCGGCTCCCCTTTTTTGATTGTGGTACTGATCAATCACGATCTCAACGGTCCATTGCGGGCTGGCGCAGCTCGTCGCCGTCCTGGACGGCGACCGCGGGGACGCCGTCGAAGGCGATGGTCGGGTAGCGCATGTGCGTGTGGGCCTTCCGGGGGAGCGAGGGGTCGGCCGGCGTTGTATCAGATAAGGTTCAGAAGATGGAACCGCAAGTTCATATGAATGAACCGCTGGTCCGCGAAGTCGCCCGCGGGATCCACCGCGTGACTTCGCCGCTGGGCGCGCGCAGCATGGCGCAGTGGGTCGTGCGAGGGCCCGAGCGCATCGTGCTCGTGGACGCCGGCGTCGCGAGTACGCCCGACGACGCGCTCGTCCCGGCGCTGGCGGAGCTCGGGCTGACGCCGGGCGACCTGACCGACATCGTGCTGACCCATGCCGACGTCGACCACTACGGCGGCAGCGCGCGGCTCCGGGAGCTGGCGCCCAGCGCCCAGATCCGCGCCCACGGGGCCGACCGGCCGCTCATCGAGTCCTTCGCCGCGATCGCCGACGGGCGGTACGGCTGGTACCGCGCTCACGGGCTCGACTACGACGCCGCGACGTGGGCGTGGCTGCGCGACGCGGCCGGGCCAGACACCGCGCTGGACGGGGACCTGGTCCCCGGCGAGGTGATCGACGTCGGCGACGGGCTGACCCTGGAGGTGCTGCATCTGCCCGGCCACTCTGCAGGCCACGTCGGGCTGTGGGAGCCGCGCTCGCGAACCGCGATCGTCGCGGACGCGGCGATGGGCGCGGGGTTCATCGCGCGCGACGGCCGTCTGCTGGCGCCGACGCCCTACACCGACGCTGACGCCTACACCAACACGATCGACGCCATCAGGTCGCTCGGCGCCGAGCATCTGGAGACCTCGCACTTCCCCTCGCTCGACGCGGCGGCCGCCGTGATGCACCTCGACGCCACGGCGCGCTTCGTCGCCGCGGTCGCCGCGTTGACCCACGACGCCCCCCATCTGTCGCTCGCCGAGCTCCTGCCCGCCGCCGACGCCACCCTGGGTCCCTTCCCCGAGGCTGCCGTCGAGCTCGCTCGCAGCCTCGGCGCGCACCGCGACATCCGCTAGCGCACCGCGCCGCGAGCGATCAGCGGCAGCTCCTCCACGACCTCGTCCCCGCGCGCGGCGTACAGCCGATCGTGGAGGTTGACACAGGTGCAGGCGTGGTTGGGGATCAGCCGGACACGGTCGCCGACGGCCCAGGCCCGCTCGCTGCACGTGATGTCGCAGACGGCGTGTTCCTCGTTGACGAACACCACCTCGACCTCTGGCGCGCCGACGATCTCGGCGGCGCCGGTCAGCCCGCGCGGCGGAGCGGCTTCCGACAGCGTCTTGCTGCCGGCGTCGAGCACCATCCGCCCGGACACGGCGACCGACACCACGGTCGCGACCACGGTCAGGGCGATGTCGTGCGGCCCCCAGACGTCGCCGCGGCCATCGCCGCGGTCCAGGAAGACGTAGTTGCCCGGGCGGACCTCGGTCAGCGACGAGCGAGCGGCGTGCAGCGCGGTCGACGTCGAGCCGCCCGAGACGCGCTCACTGTTGAGCCCCGCGCTCAGGAGCGCGTCGCGCGCCTGCGCGAGCAGCGCGTCGGCCGTGGCGAACGCCGCCGCCGGGCCGCCGTCGGCGTCGCGCGCGTGGCCTGGATAGCCAGAGATGCCGACCAGCCGCAGGCCCGGCAGCGCGTCGACGGCACGGGCCACCGCCAGCGCGTCGCCCGCTGGAACGCCGGTGCGGTGCAGCCCGACGTCGACCTCGACGAGCACGTCGGCCTCCACGCCGCGGCGGGCCATCGCCGCGGCCAGCGGCGTGGCCGCCGCCAACGAGTCGAGGGCGACCGTCAGCCCGACCGCGCCCGCGACCTCGGCCAGCCGCCGCGCCTTGGCGTCGCCGACGCTCGGATAGTGCACCAACAACGGCCCCAGGCCCCGGGCCGCGAACGCCTCGGCCTCGCTGGACTTGGCGACGGTCAGCCCCGCGGCGCCGTCGTGCAGCTGGCGGCGCGCGATGGCCTCGGTCTTGTGCGTCTTGGCGTGCGGCACCACCGCGAGCCCGTGCTCCCGGGCATACGCGGCTACGCGCGCGATGTTGTGCTCGACGCGGTCGAGGTCGACGACCAGCGCCGGCGTCTCGAGGTCGCCGACGGCGGTCAAGGCAGGAACGCCACGCAGTCGATCTCGACCTTGATGCCCATCAGCTTCGCGCCGACCGTCGTGCGCGCCGGGCGCGGCTCGTCGAAGAACTCCATGTAGACGGCGTTCATCGCGGCGAAGTCGTCGAGATCCTCCAGGAACACGCCGACGCGCGCGACGTCGGCGAACGACGCGCCGGCGTTGCGCAGGACGACGCCGACGTTCTCGAGCGTGAGGCGCGTCTGCTCCTCGATCGTGCCCTCGACGACGACGCCATCGCGCAGCGGACCCTGTCCGGAGACGAAGAGCTGGCGCCCGGAGGCGATGATCCCGGGGGTGTACGGGCCGGCGGGCGCGCCGCCGCTGACGGGTTCTCTCATGGTCGCCGACGCTACACCACCTTCGCGTCCGATACGATTCGCAGTTCGCATGGGAGAACCAATAGTTCTCCAGATCGAACCGACAGGAGAAGCTGTGGCCGGCCGACTGCAGGGCAGGACCGCGATCGTCACGGGAGCGGGTTCCGGCATCGGACGCGCGACCGCGGTCGCCTACGCCGCCGAGGGAGCCAACGTGGTGCTCGCCGAGCTGGTGCCCGAGCGGGCCGAGCGGATCGCCGCCGACATCGCCGTCGCCGGCGGCGTCGCGGTGGCCGAGCCGGTCGACGTCACCGACGCCGACGCCGTCGAGCGCCTCGTCGTCGCGACCGTCGCGCGCTTCGGCGCCGTCGACGTCCTCGTCCACTCCGCCGCCAACGTCCCGCTGGTCAACGACCACGACGCGCGGCTGACCGAGCTGGACCCCGAGGTGTGGTTCAAGATCATCGACTTGTTCCTCAACGGCACGTTCCACGTGTGCCGCTTCGCGGGCCGGCAGATGATCGCGCAGGGCGGCGGCTCGATCGTCCTGGTGGCGACGACCGACGCGCTCGTGGGGGTCGCCGGCCTGGACGCCTACACCGCGGCCAAGGGCGGCGTCGTCGCGCTGACGCGCTCGTTCGCGGCCGGCATGGCGCCGGACGGCGTCCGCGTCAACGCGATCTGCCCGAGCTTCGTCTCAACCGAGCCGCAGAAGGAGTGGCTGGAGGACCCGGCGTCGCAGGAGACGATCGACCGCCTGCACCTGCTGCCGATCGCCACGCCGGAGCAGATCGCGCCGCTGGCGCTGTACCTCGCCTCCGACGAGTCGGCCGTCATGACGGGCACCGTCCTGCCCGTCGACAGCGGCTACACGGCGTTCAAGGCCAACCTCGACGTGATGGGCGCGATGCGGGTCGGGCAAGATCAGTCCTCATGAGCCCACGGGAGCGCACCGGCGCGCCGGCGGCGGTCAAGTCCGCCGACCGCGTGATGACGATCCTCGACCTGCTCGGCGAGCGCCACGCGATGACGTTCAGCGAGATCGCCGCCGCGCTGGAGCTGCCGAAGTCCTCGGCGCACAGCCTGCTGGCGACGATGACCGAGCGTGGCTATCTCGAGCTCGACCCGGAGCGCCGCACGTATCGGGTCGGCATCCGCGTCTGGCAGCTGGCCCGCACTCGCCGCGACATCGAGGAGCTGCGCGTCCTGCTCGAGCCGATCATGGACCGGCTCGGCGCGGAGACGACCGAGACCGTCCAACTCGCGCGGCTGGAGGGGTCGGAGGTCGTCTACCTCGCGATCATCGAGGCCGCGCACCCGATGAAGTTGATGTCGACGGTGGGCGCGCGCCTGTCCGCCCACGGCAGCGGCGTCGGGAAGGTGCTGCTCGCCGCGCTGCACCCCGACGACGCCCGCGCGCGGTTGGAGCGGGCGGTGCCGTTGACGGCGCTGACCGAGCACACGATCACGGACCCCGACCAGTTGATGGTCGAGCTGGAGCGCGTGCGCAAGCGTGGCTATGCGACCGACCAGGAGGAGTTCGCGGTCGGCCTGCGCTGCGTGGCGATGCCGGTCGTCGACGGCGACGGCCGCACCGTCGCCGCGATGTCGGTGTCGATCCCGACGCCGCGCTGGAGTCGCGAGGTCGCGGCGCAGGCGCGCGAGGCGCTGGCCGAGGCGACGGCGTGCGCCCATGGCCTGCTGGCAGGGGGCCGTTCGGGCTAGTCCGAACAGGGTCCGCTTGACGCCTGCGCCGCCCGGCGCCTACGGTCATTCCTGTACCCGGGATAACGTTCCACTACTAGGAATCCATAGGAGAGATCATGTTCCACACGTTGGTCCGGCGCGCGGCGATCGCCGCGGGCTCGGTGCTGTGCTGCCTCGGCATGGCGAGCGCCGCCTCGGCGACCGTCACGCTGCCACCCGTCAACGGGCAGTTCGACTACCAGATCGGTGGTGCCTACACACCGCTGGCGTCGGTCGCGATCGTCGACCGCGATCGCCTCGTGGCACCTGCATCGGGCAAGTACAACATCTGCTACATCAACGCGTTCCAGGCGCAGCCGGACGACGCGGCGTGGTGGAAGGCCAACCACGACAACCTGCTGCTCAAGACGGCGGCGGGCAAGTACGTCATCGACCCGGACTGGAACGAGATCCTGTTCGACACGCGGACCGCCGCCAAGCGGACCGAGCTCGCCGGGATCCAGGCCGGCTGGATGACCGCATGCGGCACGGCGGGCTACCAGGCGATCGAGCCCGACAACCTGGACTCGTGGTCGCGGTCCAAGGGCCTGATCACCACGGCCAACAACATCGCGTTCGCGACGCTGCTGGCCCAGAGCGCCCACGCGTCGAACCTGGCGATCGCGCAGAAGAACACGTCCGAGATCGCCAACCAGGGCAAGAACACGATCGGGTTCGACTTCGTCGTGGCGGAGGAGTGCCAGCGCTACACGGGCGACTACGGTCGTGAGTGCGACGACTTCATCCACTACTACGGCAACCAAGTCTACGAGATCGAGTACACCGACAACGGCGGCGTGGCGAACTTCAACACCGCCTGCACCGCCCGCGGCGCGTCCATCTCCGTCATCTACCGCGACCGCGACGTCGTCCCGTTCGGGGCGGCCGGCTACACCTACCAGTACTGCTGATCCACGCATCCGTTCCCTGCCCGGCGGCCGTACGGCCGCCGGGCTAGGATCGCGCCGATGGCCGCCGGAGAGGGACACGCGAGCGTCGACCGGGCACTGCGCGTGCTCCGGGTACTGGGCAGCCGCGGCGGCGGCTTCACGCTCGACGAGCTGTCAGGCGTCACGGGCATCCCGAAGAGCACGCTGCACCGAACGCTCGGCGCGCTCAAGGACGGCGGCTTCGCGGCTCAGCCGGTGCCCGGCGGGCCGTACACCATCGGCGTCGAGCTCCTGGCCGTCGCCTTCGGCTTCTACGACCAGCTCGACCTGCGCGGCCTGGTCCATCCGCTGCTGGTCCGGGCGCGCGATCGCTGGGACGAGACCGCGCACGTCGCGGTGCTCGACGGCGCCGACGTCGTCTACCTCGACAAGGTCGAGTCGCGCCAGCCGCTGAAGCTCAGCTCCGCGATCGGCGGGCGCAACCCGGCGCACGCGACCGGCCTGGGCAAGGCGCTGCTCGCCTGGGCCTACGCGGACGACGACGCGCTGGCGGGATGGCTCGAGCGGACCGGCCAGCTCGCGGCGCGGACGCCGCGGACCATCGTCGACGGCGCCGCGCTCGCGCGCGAGCTGGCCACCGTGCGCCGGCGCGGCTACGCGCTGGAGTCCGAGGAGAGCGAGCTCGGCGTGCGCTGCGTCGCGGTGCCGATCTTCCTCGGCCACGCCACGCCGAGCTGCGCGCTGAGCCTCGCCGCGCCGGCCCAGCGCATGGCCGCAGCCGACCAGCGGGCGATCGGCGACGCGCTGCGCACGCTGGTCGACGAGGCGCTCGGCTCAGCGCACGACGCCGGCTCTTGAGGGCCGATCGGGCGATCAGGCGATCAGCCCGAGCTGCTGCGCTCGACGCACCGCGTCGGCGCGGTTGCGCGCCGCGAGCTTGCGGAACGTGGTGCTGGCGTGCTGCTTGACGGTGTGCGGCGAGAGCTCCAGCCGATCGGCGATCTCGCGATTGGTGGCGCCGCCGGCGATGTGGCGCAGCACCTCGCGCTCGCGCTGGGAGAGGACGTGCTCGGCGGCCGGCGGTCGCCGCGCGGCGACCGCCCGGCCCAGCCATGCGCGGCGCACCGCCTCGACGATCGCCGGGCCCGACGCGGTCGCGCTGACGACGCCCACGGCGCCCGCGGCGCGGACCGCGGGCGCCAGCGCTGTCGCCGAGCCGTCGGCAAGCAGCAGCGCGCGCGTCGTGGGGCTGACGGCGTGCAACCGCCGCGCGACGACGGGGCCGGCCTCGTCGCCGAGGTCGACCGCGATCAGCGCGACGTGCGGCTCGCTGCGGCGGGCGATCGCCAGCGCGTCGTGGCCGTCGCGCGCCACGAAGCAGCGCGAGATCCACGGCGTCTCGGCCAGCAGCGTGCGCGCTCCGGCGCGGACGAGCTCGCGCCGCTCGACGATCAGGACCCGCACGCCGCCACCGCTCAGCGCACGCCCGCCAGCATGGCGTCGCGGACGGCCAGCGCGTCGCCAGTGGCGGGGTCGAAGGCGTGCAGCTGGCTGCAGTCCACGCGCAGCGTCATCGCATCGCCGGTGCGGACCGGCAGCCGTCCGTCGAGCGCGGCGACGAAGCGCGTGCGCTCGTCGTCGGCCAGTAGGCGCGCGTCGCCGGCCGCGTCGGCGTCCTCGGCAGCGAGCACCGCGTCGGCCGTTACGCGCGGTGCGTCCAGCGCGAACGACGCCTGCACCTCGTCGCCGAGGTGCTCGACGAGGCCGAGCTCGACGCGCATGGTCGGCCAGTCCGGGTCCGCGCGCGGGCCGTCCGCCACGAACGCCGCAGGGCGGATGCCGAGGATGACACGGCCGCGCCGGCCGAGCAGTGGCGAGCCCTCGGGCAGCGCGAGGCGGTGGCCGGCGAAGTGGACAGCGCCGCCCTCGACCTCGGCGTCGACGAGGTTCATCGCGGGGGAGCCGATGAACGCGGCGACGAAGAGGTTGCACGGCCGCTCGTAGAGCGCCTGCGGGTGGTCGCACTGCTGAACGACGCCGTCGCGCAGCACGACGACGCGGTCGCCGAGCGTCATCGCCTCGACCTGGTCGTGGGTCACGTAAACGGTCGTCACGCCGAGCCGCCCATGCAGCCGGGCCAGCTCAGAGCGCATGGCGTGGCGCAGCTTGGCGTCGAGGTTGGACAGCGGCTCGTCGAGCAGGAACGCCGCGGGCTCGCGCACCAGCGCGCGGCCGATCGCGACGCGCTGGCGCTGGCCGCCGCTGAGCTGCGCGGGGCGGCGGTGCATCAGCTCGCCGAGGCCGAGCATCGTCCCGACCTCGCCGACGCGCTGCGCGATGACGTTCTTGTCGGTCTTGCGCTGCTTGAGGCCGAAGCCCAGGTTCTGACCAACGGTCATGTGCGGGTACAACGCGTAGTTCTGGAACACCATCGCGATGTCGCGGTCGGGCGGCGCCACGTCGGTGACGTCGCGGCCGGCGATGTGGATCTCGCCGCCGGTGACCTCCTCGAGACCGGCGATCATGCGCAGCAGCGTCGACTTGCCGCAGCCCGACGGGCCGACGAGGACGGCGAACTCGCCCTCGGCGACGTCGAGCGACACGTCGCGCACGGCGGTGACGCCGTTGTCGTAGGTCTTGGCCACCTGGCGGAGGCTGATCCCGGGGGTGGAGGTCATGGTCATCCCTTCACGGCGGTCGAGGCGATCGAGCGGACGAACGCCCGCTGGGCGGCAAGGAAGGCCAGCAGGACCGGCAACGTGGTGAGGACGTTGGCGGCCATGATCGCCGACTGGTTGGTCTGGGCCCGGCTCTTGAAGCTCGCGATCCCGAGCGGGAGCGTGTCGTGGGCCTCGCTGGAGATCGCGATTGCTGGCCACGACACGTCGTTCCAGGTCAGCAGGAACGTGACGATCGCGACGGTCGCCAGCGCCGGGCGCGCCAGCGGGAGCACGATCGCCCACAGGATCTTCCATCGCGAGCAGCCGTCGATCCACGCGGCCTCCTCGACCTCGCGCGGCAAGGACAGGAAGAACTGGCGCAGGAGGAGCACGCCGAAGGGCATGACCAGCGACGGGACGATGATGGCGCCCAGGGTGTCGATGAGCCCGAGATGCTCCATGATGATGAACGTCGGGATCAGCGTCAGCTGGAACGGGACGATCAGCGTCGCGACCATCAGCCCCAACAACGCTTTGGACCCGCGGAAGTTCAGGCGGGCGAACGCATAGCCCGCCGTCGAGCAGAACACCAGGTTGCCCACGACGCAGACGAGGCTGACGATCGCCGAGTTCAGGAACCACGTCGGCAGCGCGGCGTTGTCGAACAGGTAGTTGTAGCCGTCGAGGTGCAGCGACCCGGGGATGATCGTCGGCGGGAAGCGGTTGAGCTGCGCGTTGTTCATGAACGAGCTCAGCGCCATCCACGCCAGCGGCGCCGCCAGCAGCGCGCACACCGGCGCGAGCACCAGGTGCCACGGGTCGAAGGGGAGGCGGCGGCGGATCACGCGGTCTGCTCCCGCCGGCGCTGACCGAGCCACGCAAGCGCGGTCAGCGCCATCAGGCCGCCGGCTACGACGTAGGACGCGGCCGCGCCGGTGCCGTAGGCGGAGTCGCGGATCGAGCGGTAGATGTAGTACACGACGACGACCGTCGAGTTGCCGGGGCCGCCGGCCGTCGAGCCGTAGACGATGTCGAAGAGCTGGATCGCGCTGACCGTCTGCCAGAGCACGAGGAACACGAGGACGGGCGCCAGCGCCGGCAGCGTGACGTGGCGGAACGTGCCCCAGCGGCGCGCGCCGTCGATCGACGCCGCCTCCGACAGCTCCTTGGGGACGTCCTGCAGCGCCGCGAGGAACACGACCGCGCAGAAGCTCACACAGCTCGTGCCGGCCCACAGGCTGGCGACGACCAGCAGCGCCAACGCCTGCCCGCCGTCGGCGAAGAACGGCTGCGGACCGATCCCGACCGTGTGCAGGAGCGCGTTGGCGACGCCGAACTGGTCGTCGAAGATGAAGGAGAACAGGACGCCCTGGATCGTGGCGCTCACCACGACCGGGACGAACGCCAGCGTGCGGTAGATCCCGATGAACCTGATCCGCCGGTTGAGCGCGAGCGCGAGCGCGAGGCCGCCGATGATGCTCAGCGGGACGAACGCCGCCGCGTAGATCAGCGTGTGCTTGATCGCGCCCGAGAACGCAGGGTCGTCGAACAGGTCGGAGTAGTTGCGCAGCCCGACGTACTTGGTGGTCTCGGCGATCGGGTCCTTGTCCTGGACGCTGAGCAGCGCCGACCACGCGACTGGGACGATCGCCAGCCCGACGATGATGATCGCCGCCGGCAGGACGTACAGCCATGCCGTCGGCGTCTCCCCGAGGAGCCGCTGCAGCGGCCGGCGCCGCGGCGCCGGCCGCGCCGCGGCCTCGGTGGGCCGCGGCGCCTGGGCGAAGACCGTGCTCACGAGCCCGACAGCGCCTTGTTGCCGCCGTCGACCGCGCGCTTCTGCGCGTCGCCGGCTGACTGCTGGCCGAGCAGGACGCCCGCGACGGCCTGACCCACGGCCTCCGAGAGCTTCGGGTATGCCTCGATGACCGGGCGCACGCGGGCGCTGTCCAGCGCGTCGACGAACGCCGGCAGGCCGGTCAGCTTGGCCACGTGCGCCTTCCAGACCGGCTGCTCGGCGCTGGAATGGCGCAGTGGGAGGCTGCCGGCATCGATGTCCCAGACCGCGTCCTGCTCGGGCGCGGTCAACCACTTCAGGAACTCGGTCGACGCCTTTGCGCGCGCGTCGCTGTTCTTGAACACCATCCAGGTGTCGGGGCCGGAGATCGTCACGGGGGCGCCGCCGAACGTCGGCATCGGCGCAACGTCGTAGTCGACCGCCGACGCGCTGATGACCGGCAGCTCCCATGGCCCTGTCGGGATCATCCCGAGGCGGCCCGACGTGAACACGCGGTACGTCTGGTCGCTACCGACCGTCTTGTCGACGTAGACCGACTTGTCGTCCTGCGCCATGGCCTGGACCTGGGCGAACGCCTGCTGGCCGCTGGCGCCGCCGTAGCCGGCCGACTTGCCGTCGGCCGAGAGGACGTTGCCGCCCGCGCTCCAGACCAGCGGCCACAGGCGCCAGGTCGTGTCCTCGTCGCCGACCCCCGGCCATCCGGTCCCGAACCGGCCCTTGGCCTTGTCGGTCAGCGCCTTGGCGTCTGCGCGGTACTCGTCCCACGTCCAGCCCGCCTTCGGCGTGCGCAGGCCGGCCTGGGCGAACAGCTTCTTGTTGTAGACGACGGCCAGCGAGTCGATGAGCGCCGGGATCGCCCGGACCCTGCCGTCGATCGTCACCGCCTCTCGCGCGGGCGGGAAGAAGTCGTCCCAGTTCCAGCCGGCGCCCTTGACCGTCGCCGTCATGTCCAGCGCCTTCGGGCTGCGGGCGAGGTTCGCGACGTTGGGCCCGAACGTGTAGACGATGTCGGGGTACTTGCCGCCGGCCAACGCGGCTGTCGTCTTCTGCAGCAGCGAGTCGGCGAGCGACCCGACCTGCGAGTCCACCTTGACGTCCGGGTGCGTCTTGTTGAAGTCGGCGACCAGCTTGTTGATGACCTTGGCCGCCGATTGGTTCTGGCCGTGCCAGAGCGTGATCGTCACCGGTCCGCCGCCGGCGCCGTCGTCGCTGCTGGAGCCGCCGCAGCCGGCGGCGCCGATCGTCGCGGCGGCGAGCACCGCCGCGATCCCGAGGGTCCTTCGCATCAGCATCTCTCCGCTCCTCCTACGCCATGCCCAGCAACTCGCCGCCATCGACGACGAGGTCTTGCAACGTCACGTGGTCAGCCGCTGGCGACAGCAGGAAGGCCACGGCCTCCGCCACGTCGTCGGTCGTCGCGACCCGCCCGTCCGGGATGCGCGGGCGCATCGCCTCCGGGCTGCCGAGGGCCAGGTCGGCCACCGTCATGTGGTCGGCTGCCACCTCGCGCATCATCGGCGTGTCGGTGATGCCGGGGCTGACGGTGTTGACCCGCACCCCTGCCGGCGCGACTTCCATGCCCAGCACGCGCAGCGCGTGTCGCACGCCGGCCTTCGAGGCGCAGTAGCCGACTTGCCGCATGCGTGGCATCCGCGCCGCGATCGACGCCACCGCGCAGATCGACCCACCGCCGTTGGCGGCCATGCGCTGGGCGTAGGCCTGGGCGGCGAAGTAGGTGCCGGTGAGGTTGACGCCGAGGATGCGCTGGAACTGCTCGGGGGTGATTTCCAGCGCGGGCGCCGCGACGAACGCCCCGGCGACCAGCGCGACGCGCTCGGCGTCGGCGGTCGTGGAGGCGAAGGCGTCCAACGCGGCGTGGTCGGTGAGGTCGAGCGCGTGGCCCGTCACGTCATGGCCGCGCTCGCGCAGCTCCTCGGCGACCCGGCCGACGCCGGCGCCGTCCAGATCGGCGAGGATCAGCCGGTCGGTGTAGGACGCCTCCGCGAGGCGCCGGGCGGTCGTGGCGCCGATCCCGCGCGCCGCGCCGACGACGACGGTCGTGCTCATCGCGCCACCGCCGTCGTCCGGCGGATGCCCTCGGGCAGCGCGTCCCCGTGCGCCTCGATCATGTCGTCGACCAGGGCGGCGATGCCCTCGAGCGTCAGCGTCGCCGAGGTGTTGGGGTCGAGCATCGCGGCGTGGAGGACGTGCTCACGCCGGCCCTCCAGCGCGGCCTTGATCGTCAGCTCGCCGACGTTGAGGAACGTGCGGTTGAGCGCCGCGCACTGCGCGGGCAGAGCGCCGACCTTCGTCGGCTGCAGCCCGGCGTCGTCCACCAAGCAGGGGACCTCGACGCACGCGCCGTGGGGCAGGTTGTCGATCAACCCCTCGTTGCGGACGTTGCCATAGACGGTGCGGACGCGGCCCGTCTCCATCGAGTGGATGATCTGCGGCGCGTACTCGATGCTGGGCTCGACCGGCAGCGGCTCACCGGCGGCGATCGCGGCGCGGACGCGCGCGTGCTCGTCCAGGTTCTCCAGGCTCTCCTGCACATAGCAGCCGGGTTGCAGGCGGAAGCGCTCGAGCATGTCGTCGTGGCGCATGAACCACGGCAGGTACTCCGAGGAGTGCTCGCTGGACTCCGTCGGGAAAAAGCCGAGCCGCCGGTACATCTCGACGCGCACGTGGCGTTGGAGGCCGTCGGGGTCGCGGGCGATGGCCTCGTCGAGCAACGGGTAGAGGCTCTCACCGGCGCGCTCGAAGCGCAGGATCCAGGCCTGGTGGTTGACGCCCGCGCCGAGGAACGTGACCTCCTCGAACGGCACGCCGACGTACTCGGCGAGCTGGCGCGTCGTGTTCTGCACCGAGTGGCAGAGGCCCACGACCTTCTTCTGCGGGGTGCCCTCGGCGATCGCCCAGCAGAGCATCGCCATCGGGTTGGTGTAGTTGAGCAGCCACGCGTTGGGACAGACCTCGGCCATGTCGGCGGCGATGCCCTCGAGCACGGGGATCGTGCGTAGCGCGCGGAAGATGCCGCCGATGCCCAGCGTGTCGCCGATCGTCTGGCGGACGCCGTGGCGCAGCGGGACCTCGTAGTCGACGACCGTGGCGGCATGGCCGCCAACCGCGATGATGTTGATGACGTAGTCGGCTCCGTCCAGCGCGGCGCGCCGGTCGAGGCTCGCCTCGACGACCGGATGGGCGCCCGTCTCGCGCGCCGTGGCGTGGGCCACGGCGATCGCGGTGTCGAGCCGCTCGGAGTCGATGTCGTGCAGCGCGATGGTCGATCCGGCGAGCTCGTCGAAGCTGAGGATGTCGCCGAGGAGCATGCGCGTGAACGTCGCGCTGCCCGCGCCGATGAGCGCGATCTTGGCCATGTGGGTGGGGAGCCTCTCCTGTGGGGTCAGTTCAAACATGTGAACCATAAGTTCAGCCTGTTAGATTGACCGTACACGGGCCAGCGGTCCGTGGCAACCCACCTGGAGAGCCATGGCCGCCACGTCGTCCGCCCCCGTCAAGTCCGCCGACCGCGTCCTCGCGGTGCTCGACCTGCTCGCCGAGGCGGGCCCGCTGCGGTTTGCCGAGCTGTGCGCGGCGCTCGGCCTGCCGAAGTCCTCGACGCACGGGTTGGTGGCCACGATGTCCGCCCGTGGGTACCTGCGGCGCGACCGCGAGGGGCGCTTCGCGCTCGGCCTGCGCGTATGGGAGATCGCTCAGTCGGCCGACGGGATCGCCGATCTGCGCGCGGTCCTGCAGCCGCTGATGGCGGCGCTGCGGACGCGTACGGAGGAGACGGTGCAGGCCGCGCAGCTCGACGGCGTCGACGCGGTGTACCTGAACGTCTGCGAGTCACCGCACCCGATGAAGCTGTCGTCGCGCGTGGGCTCGCGGCTCCCAGCCTACGCCAGTGGGCTGGGCAAGACGCTACTCGCCGGGCTGGACCCCGACGACGCGCGTGCGCGCCTGGCCGTCGTCGAGCGCCGGCCGCTCACGCCGCGCACCGTCGTCGAGCTCGACACGCTGATGGAGGACCTCGACGTCATCCGCGCGCGCGGCTTCGGCACCGACGATGAGGAGTTCGCGATCGGCCTGCGCTGCGTCGCGATGCCGATCCGCGACGCCGACGGCGAGGTCGTCGCCGCGATGTCGGTGTCGATTCCGACGCCGCGCTGGACGAAGGCGATCGGCGCGTCGGCGCGTCGTGCGCTGGCCGAGACGGTCGCCGAGGCCGCGCGACGCCTGGCCATCCCCCATTGAGCGGATCGACCGCGTGAGCCGCTTGGCGCGGCGCGCGGGGCGGCGGATGCTCGCCGCCATGACCTCCCGGATCCGCTCCGTCCTCGCCGCGCTGACGTTGGCCGCGGCCCTGTTCTGCGTCGCCGCGGCCGCGGCGACGGCCGACACCACCAACTACAAGCGCCCGCCGCTGCACGCCCGCTTCCAGTACCAGCTGCAGCCCGTCGCGGGGCACGACGCGACCGGGGGCTACAACATCGACATCTGCGCGCCGGCGGCGCTCGGCGGCCCATGCGTGCGGCCGCAGGTGTGGGGCATCGACCTCTACGAGGCCGACGGCGTCACCCCCAACCGCCGCGCCGTCCAGGCCATTCACGCCCGCGGCGGGTACGCGCTCTGCTACATCGACGCGGGGTCGATCGAGAACTACCGGCCCGACTGGGCCGAGTTCAAGGCGTGGGACGACACGCACGGCCACAGCCTCATCGGCAAGCCCTACAGCGAGCTGTTCCCGGAGGAGTTCTACGCCAACGTGAACAACGACCGCGGTCAGCGCGACTTCCTGCTGGCGATGCAGGAGCAGCGCATGCGCAAGTGCGCCCGGGCCGGCTTCGACGCGGTCGACCCCGATGTGGTCGATGCCTACGCTGCGGGCGCGGCGGAGACGGGCTGGGAGATCTCGGCCGGGACGCAGCTGGTGTTCAACCGCGCGCTGGCCCGCACGGCGCACCAGCTCGGGATGGCCGTGACCCTGAAGGCCGACCTCGGCCAGACGCGGGAGCTCGTTGGTGACGTCGACATGGCCGTCAACGAGCAGTGCTTCCAGTACGACGAGTGCGACGCGCTGCGGCCGTTCGCGCGGGCGGGCAAGCCCGTCTTCGAGATCGAGTACGACGTCGCTCCGCTGGCCTTCTGCCCCAAGGCCGTCTTGTTGTACGGGTTCAACGCGGCCAAGAAGGACACCGACGAGATGTTGTACGACCTGCCCTGGACGCCGTGTCTGTAGCAACGCGCGGGCTCGTCACCCTCGCCGAGACCGTCGGCCTGACGACCGACTCCGACGTGCTCGAGGCCGATCGCCGCGACCAGGCGGCGCCGGACCAGCCGCAGCGTCGCCTCCGTCACGATCCCGAGCGTCCCCTTCGAGCCGCACCGGAGCCCGACCAGGTTCGACGCGGCGCAGGCCGCCGACGGGCGCGCCGCTGGCTGGCTGGCCCGACCGGAGACCTGGAACTGCGGTGTTCGAGGCGTCGCGGCGCACAGCCGGAGAGTCGCGCCCTAGCCGGTCGCCGACTACCCTCAGGCACTCGCAGTCCGGGAGTGCCTGGACTGCTGAGGATCGTCGAAAGTCCGCGGCGATCTCGGTCCGGCTAGCCCGGCCGGTTGCTCGATGAAGTGCCTGTAAATCAGCATCATTGCGGCGCGCGGAGCGGATGCTTGTGGTCCAGGCGGTCGGGGGTTCGAAGTCCCCTCGCTCACCCTTCAGGCGAAGCCCCGCACATGGCGGGTTTCTTCGTTGTCGGGTCTCGTGAGCATCGACGCGAGGCGGACGCTGGTTCAGGCACCAGGGTCTTCGATACCGCTCGACGGCTGCCCTCATGGCGCGGATTGCCGGCGATTACCGACGATTCGGGGCGTTCCAGGCACTCGCGGAATCCCGGTGCCTCCAGGGCGTCGCCTCCGACGACGTCAGCGTATCCGGGCCGCTGTCGTCGGTGTGCAGGCGCCGTCGACGTCGCGTCCCGGCAGGTCCTCGAGGATCGTCTGGAGAGCGACGATGACCGGCTCATCCAGCGCGGCGTCACGTCTGAGACCGATCTCGATGGGCGGCATGCGGGCGTGTTGTCAGGCCGGTTGGTCGCCGAGCAGTGCGCCGAGGATCGATCTCAGCCGACGCGCGTCGGTCGCGCTGAGACCGCTCAGGAAGCGGTCTTCCACGGCATCGCCGATCCGGGTCCCCTCGGCGAGGACCCGCTGCCCGCGACGGGTGAGCGCCACCACGTTGCGGCGCCGGTCGGCGGCATGTGGCTTGCGCGCGACCAGGCTCCGGGCCTCCAGCGTGTCGACCAACCCGACCATGGTCGTGCGATCCAACCCGAGACGCTTGGCTGCCTCGGCCTGCGAGCTGGGCTCGTCGGTGTCGAGGACCCGGAGTACGGCGAGCTCGCGCCCGTCGACGCCGAGCGGGCTCAAGGCCTCGGACAGCTGCTCGGCGTGGCGGAGGTAGCTGTGCTTGAGCAGATAGCCGAGGCGGGGCGGCGGTTGAGGCGTCGTCGACATCGACGTAAGCGTACTCCGACTGATCGTCAGTGAGGCTGACGATCAGCCTGGCAGACGCTATGGTGCGCCCATGTCTTCGCCCCTGGACGCTCCGCTCAGCTTCGGCATCAAGACCGTCCCCGTCGGCGTCGGCTACGAGGATCTGCTCCGGGTGTGGCGCGAGGCCGACGCGATCCCCGCTGTCGAGCACGCGTGGCTCTGGGATCACCTCCTGCCGCTGTTCGGCGATCCGGGCGCCCCGGCGTTCGAGGGCTGGACCCTGCTTGCCGTGCTCGCCGCGCAGACCCGCCGGCTCCAGGTCGGGCTGATGGTGGCGAGCAACCGCATCCGGCCGCCGGCGGTCCACGCCAAGATGGCCGCAACGCTTGACGTCATCACGGGCGGACGGCTCGCCTTCGGCATCGGCGTCGGCGCGACGGGCGGGCCCAGCACCGCTGCCGGCCAGGAGCTGGCCGACCGGGAGTTCGGTGCCTACGGCCTCGAGCTCGTCTCACCCACCCGCGGGATCGCCGCCCTCGACGAGGCTTGCACGATCGCCCGGCGGCTCTGGACCGAACCCGACCCGTTCGACTTCGCTGGTGAGTCCTACATGTTGGTCGGAGCGCGCTGCGAACCCAAGCCCGTGCAGCGGCCTTACCCGCCGATCGTGATCGGCGCCTGGGGCCGCAGAACGCTGGCGGTCGTGGCCCGCCACGCCGACATCTGGAACGTTCCGGGTCCGCCGCACAACACGGTCGCCTTCCTGCGCGAGCGCGCCGCCGTCTTGGACGAGCACTGCGCGGCGATCGGCCGTGACCCGTCGAGCATCACGCGCTCGACCCAGGTGACGGTCTCCTACGACGACCCCGCGGCGACCCGCGGGCTCCTCGCCGAGCTGATCGACGCCGGCTTCCACCACCTCGTCCTCGGACTGCGCTCGCCCTACCCCGGCGAAGTGGCCCACTGGGCGGCCGCGGAGCTGATCGAACCGACCTGTCGCCAGCGGCGCCCGGCGTGACCGCTGGCCGCGTGGTCGCCTGTCGCTCAGCCGCTGCGACCACGGCGGCGTCGAACGCGGCCTACGAGTACTTCACCGTAGAGCTTCCGCTGTCCGGCGCCGTACGTGCCGCTTCTGCGCGGGCTCGGCGACGAGGCGTCCTGCACAACGATCGCTCCTTCGTGATGGAGAAGCGCAGGCGTTTGAGCGAACTCTCGACACGACCGTCGACGTGTGGACGCGCGTCCACTCCGGCAGCTTGGCGGGCAGCTCATCTACGTGCGCGCAACTGCGCCTGAGGGTTGGGTGTGGGTCCGCTAGGCTGCTGTCGCGGGTCGCAGGACGGATATCAAACATAGTGATCGATATCCATGTAATGAGCAGATTAACACAGTATTTGACATCAACGTCGTGCTGACGAGAGGATGGCTGAACATGCCGAGGCGAGAGAGCGTGGTCCCGAAGGGGATGGAGATCATCCACGAGCGGTTTGGCTATGCGCCGGCCGTCAAGGCTGGACCTTTTCTCTACATGGCCGGTCAGCTCGGCCGCGACGAGAACTTGAACGTCGTCGAAGGCAAGGAGGCACAAGTCGTTCAGGCGTTCGAGAACGTCAAGACGGTGCTGACCGCGGCGGGGCTGACGTTCGACGATGTCGTCGAGATGATGACCTACCACACCGATTTCAGCGAGATGCAGCTGATCATGAACGTCAAGGACCGGTACTTCACCAACCCGGATCGCCTCCCGGCGTGGACGGCGCTCGGCGTGACCGCCTTGGCGATGCCGGGGCTGTTCGTCGAGATCAAGTGCACGGCGTTGCTGCCCGATTGAGGGTGGAAGCGGCATCTGAGCTGGCACGCCTAGGAGGCGCGTGGCAGCCGCTCGAGCGCCTCGCGGATGGCCCGGACCGCCGTCGGCGCACTGAGCCACGGCAGCGCCCGCTCGCCACCATGAAAGGGCAGTGAATGAAGATCGTCATCGCTGGCGGCCACGGCAAGATCGCCCTCCGGTTGACTCGGCTCCTCGCCGAGCGCGGCGACGCCGTCGTGGGCATCGTGCGCAACCCCGGCCACGTCGAAGACATCAGACGAGCCGGCGGTGACGCCGTCGTGATCGATCTCGAGCACGCCACCGCCGACGACGTGGCCGCGACCCTCGTCGGTGCCGACGCTGTCGTCTTCTCCGCCGGCTCGGGCAACGGCGCTCCCGGCGCGCGCCGGGACAAGATGGACCGTGCCGCCGTCGTGCTGGTCATGGACGCCGCGGAACGGGCCGGTGTGCGCCGGTTCCTGCACGTCAGCTCCATCAACGTGGGCTGCGCCGACGACCGCAGCATCGGCGCAGGGTACGCCGTCTACCTGCGGGCCAAGCACGCCGCCGAACAGCACATCTTCGCCTGTGACGGGCTCGACTGGACGGTGCTGCGGCCCGGTGTGCTCACCGACGACCGCGGCGACGGCACCGTCGAGCTGACTGCCGGGAACGTGGTTGGACCCAAGGTCCCTCGGTTCGACCAGGTCGCCCGCGACGACGTTGCCGCCGTGCTCGCGGCGCTTCTCGACCGCCCCGACACCGCCGGCCGCATCTACGTGGTGGTCGGCGGCGAGACCCCGATCGAACAGGCGCTGGACGTCTAGGGCCCTTATCGAGCGCAGGCGGCTCCTCGGTCGGCCAGGGTTGACATCCGTCTCGGTCGAGACGGGTGCCGTCGTCGGGTCGAAGGCTCCGCGGTTCGCGGGCTGCGACCCGTCCGAACGTGCGGTGGTCGCGGCGTCCGCCACGCGCGACGATCGTGCGGTCGTCACGTCGAGGAGGGGTCATGAGCATCGAAGAGCGCGCGCGGGCCGATCGGGCCGCGACGGCGTTGGGCCGGATCGGCGCCGCGGAGACGCTGCGCGCGCTGACCTCGGTACGCGAGGGGCGCACGTACGACCTCGGGCTCGAGCTCGGCAGCGCGATCCCGCAGGGCAGCCCGGAGCACATGGCCGGCTTCCGCCTGAGCCGCTACCGGTCGAGCACCGAGACCGGCGCCGCGTACGGCTTGGAGTTCAGCAGCGAGATCGTCATCGGCACGCCCCACGTGTCGACGCACATCGACGCGCTCTGCCACTACGCGTTCGACGGGCGCATCTTCGGCGGCGCCAGCGTCGCCGACGTCCACACCGACTTCGGCTTCACCGAGCACGCGATGGAGACGGTGCCGCCGATCATCGGCCGCGGCGTCCTGGTCGACGTGCCGCTCCTGTTCGGCGTGCCGATGATCGCCGACGGGTTCGAGATCACGGCCGACCACCTCGCCGCGACCCTGGAGCTCCAGCGCACCGAGCTGCGCGACGGCGACGTGGTGCTCGTCCGCACCGGGAAGATCGCGCAATTCTTCACCGATCAGGAAGTCTTCATGAAGGCGCAGGGCGGCGTCGGACCCGAGGGCGCGATCTGGCTCTACGAGCAGGGCATGTCGGTGCTCGGCACGGACACGCCCGCCACCGAGCCGGCGCCGCATCCCGATCCGCGCGACACCACGCACAAGGCGATGCTCGTCGAGCGTGGCGTGCACCTGATCGAGAACCTCGCGCTCGACGAGCTCGCGCGCGACCGCATCTACGCGTTCGCGTTCGTGTGCCTGCCCCTGCGCATGACCGGGTCGACCGGCAGCTGGGTCCGGCCCGTCGCGATCGTCTGAACCACCAACACGAACCAGAAGGATGGAAGGTCACCATGGCAATTGGGTCCGAGACTGAGGTCCTGCGGCGGGACGGCACGATCCGCCGGCGCGACGTCGAGTTCCAGACCGACGACGGGCTGACGCTGCGCGGCTGGCTCTACGTCCCGGCGCAGGCGACGACGGCGCTGCCCGCGGTCGTGGTCACGCAGGGCTTCGGCGGCGTCAAGGAGCAGTACGTCGACGACGTGGCGGAGACCATCGCGGGCAGCGGCCTCGCCGTGCTCCTGTACGACCACCGCAACTTCGGCACCAGCGACGGCGAGCCGCGGCAGGAGGCGGATCCGTGGGCGCAGATCCGCGACTACCGCACCGCGATCACCTACCTGGAGTCGCTGCCCGAGGTCGACGCCGATCGCATCGGGGTGTTCGGCAGCAGCTACGCGGGCGGTCATGCGATCGTCGTCACCGCGCTGGACCGGCGCGTCAAGTGCGTGTTCGTGCAGGTCCCGATCATCAGCGGCTACCGCAACGGCGTGCGCTTCGTGCGGTCCGACATGGTGGCCGACCTGCGGGCGCGGTTCGACGCCGATCGCCGCGCGCGCTTCGCCGGCGAGGCGCCTGAGACCGTCCCGATGATCGCACGCGATCCCGCGGCCGACGCGGCGCTGCCCAACGTCGAGGTCTACGACTGGTACCAGACGATCGAGCCGTGGCGCCTGGAGAACTGGCGCAACGAGGTGACGCTCCGGTCGATCGAGATGTGGTGGGAGTACGAGCCGGGCGCCTACATCGAGCGCATGAGCCCGACGCCCATGTTGATGGTCATCGGCGCCGAGGACGCGCTCACCGTCTCGGAGGAGGCGTTCGCCGCCTACGACCGGGCCCGCGAGCCCAAGCGCCTCGTGACGCTGCCGACCGGGCACTTCGGGGTCTACGTCGAGTACAAGGAGTACTGCGAGCAGCTCGCCGCCGACTGGTTCGCCGAGCACCTGCTCGGCGAGCGGGAGCCGATCGTCTCGCCGTGAGCGACTTCACCGATCTGCTGCGGCGCCAGGTCGCCGACGACGTCCGCCGACTCGGGCCGGCCCTCCTGGCCGCGCGCGAGGGCGGGCGCGGCGGCCGGCGCGCCGGGCGCCGCGGCACGATCGGCGAGCTGCGCGGCGCGGCGCGGCGCGCGCTGCCGCGCGTCGTCTTCGACTACCTCGAAGGCGGCGCGGGCGACGAGGTCACGCTCGCGCGCAACATGGAGGTCTTCGCGGCGCTCGAGCTGCTGCCCCGCACGCTGGTCGACGTCGCCGACGTCGAGCTGCGGACCACGCTGGCCGGGAGCGCGTCGGCGCTGCCCGTCGTCGCGGCGCCGATGGGCGCGCTCGGCCTCGTCCACGCCGACGGCGAGCTGGCGTTGGCGCGCGCGGCGCGTGCGGCGGGCGCCGTGTCCGCGGTGAGCTGCATGTCGTCCTACGCGCTGGAGGAGATCGCCGCCGCCGGCCGCGGCGGCCCGCTGTGGTTCCAGACCTACATGTGGCGGGACCGCGGGCTGCTGGACGAGCTCGTCCGCCGCGCCGACGCGGCCGGCTACGCGGCGCTCGTCGTCACCGTCGACGTGCCGCGCGGGGCCAACCGCGACCGCGACCGCCGCAACCGCTTTGGCGTGCCGCCGCGGGCGACCGCGCGCTCGCTGCTGGATGGCCTGCGCCACCCGCGCTGGTCGGCGGCCTTCGCCGCGCGCGGGCGCCTGCGCTTCGGCAACTTTACCGGTGAGCGACTCGGCGTCGACGACGGTCCGGCCGCGCTCGCGAGCTTCCTCACCAGCCAGTTCGACCCGTCGGCGTCGTGGGACGACCTCGAGCGCCTCCGGGAGCGCTGGGACAAGCCCTTGATCGTCAAGGGCGTGCTCGACCCCGCGGACGCCGCCCGGTGCGCGCTGCTCGGCGCCGACGCGATCGTGGTCTCCAACCACGGCGGACGCCAGCTCGACCACGCGCCGTCCGGCATCGGCGCGCTCCCGGCGGTCGTCGACGCCGTCGACGGACGCGCCGAGGTCTACGTCGACGGGGGCGTCCGCCGCGGAGGCGACGTCGCCAAGGCGCTGGCGCTGGGCGCCAAGGGCTGCATGGCCGGGCGCGCGCTCGGCTACGGCCTCGGCGTCGCGGGCCAGGCCGGCGCCGAGCGCGCGCTGGCGATCCTCGCCGACGAGCTCCGCCTCACGCTGATGCTCGCGGGCTGCCCGTCGGTGCACGACCTCGGGCCGGCGTGGGTCCGCCGGCCGGTCGCGGTCGCCTGAGGCCCAGGTCGCGTCCGTCAGTCGACCGTCAGCACGATCTTGCCCGTGGTGCGCCCGGACTCGCCGAGCTCGTGGGCACGGCGGGCCTCGGCGAGCGGGAGGACCGTGTCGATGACCGGCCGCAGCGCCCCGGCCTCGACCAGCGCGGCGATCTCCGTCAGCGCCAGCCGGTCGGGCTCCACCAGCGGCGCGGCGACGCGGACCCCGCGGGCGGCGGCCTGCGCGGCGACCTCGTCGCCCGGGTCGAACGGCGACGCCAGGCAGACGAGGATGCCGCCGGCGCGCAGGGTCTCGAGCGAGCGGGCGCCGTAGTCCCCGCCGATCGTGTCGAGGACGACGTCGACGTCCGCGACGACCGACTCGAAGGGCGTGGCGGTGTAGTCCACGAGCTCGTCCGCGCCGAGCGCGCGCAGCAGCTCGTGCTTGGGCGCGCTCGCGGTGCCGATGACGTGCGCCCCGCGCGCCTTGGCGATCTGCACGGCGACGTGCCCGAGGCCGCCGGCGGCGGCGTGGATCAGCACCCGCTGGCCGGGCTGGACGTCGGCCGTGTCGACCAGCACCTGCCAGGCCGTGAGCGCCGTCAGCGGCAGGGCGGCCGCCTGGACGTGGTCGAGCGTCGCGGGCTTGGGCGCGAATTGACGGGCCGGGGCCACCACGTACTCCGCGTACGCGCCCGCCTGCCGCGGGAAGTGCGGCATGCCGAAGACCTCGTCGCCCGGCGCGTGCAGCGTGACGCCGAGGCCGACCGCCTCCACGACCCCGGAGACGTCGTAGCCGAGGATCGGCGGGTCGCCCCAGAGCCCGAGGCCGCCGGACACCCGCTGCTTGAAGTCCGTCGGGTTGACGCCGGCGGCGCGCACGCGGACGAGGACCTCGGTCGCTCCGGGGACGGGCTTGGGCGTCGCGATCTCGGCCAGCAGCTCGGCTCCGCCCCAGGCGGTGGGGCTGATCGCGCGCATCATCTCAGCGGTCATCGTGCTCATGGGGTGAGTCTGCGCGCGCCGCCGACCGCCGGCAAGTGGCCGGCAGGACAACATGTGCAAGGATCAGGCCATGGCCGCCGTCGCCGCCCACCGCGTCGCCGTCCTCGCGCTCGACGGGGTGTTCCCGTTCGAGCTCGGGATCGCGTCGCGGATCCTGGGGTCCGCGCAGCGCGACGACGGCACCCCGCTCTACCGCGTGCAGACCTGCACGGTCGACGGCGCGCCCGTCCGGACCGACGCGGACTTCGCGGTCGTCCCCGACCACGACGCGCGGATCATCCGCCGCGCCGACACGCTCGTCATCCCGTCGCCGGCCGGGCGCGGCCCGCTGTTCGAGGCGGGCATCCTCGACGACGACGTGGCGGACGCGCTGGCCGGCCGCCGCCGCGGCACGCGCGTCGTGTCGATCTGCATCGCGACCTACGTGCTGGCGGCCGCCGGCCTGCTCGACGGCCGCCGGGCGACGACGCACTGGCAGCGCGCCGACGCGTTCCAGCGCCTCTTCCCGCGCGTGCAGCTCGATCCCGACGTGCTGTTCGTCGACGACGGCGACGTGCTCACGTCCGCCGGCGTAGCGGCGGGGATCGACCTCTGCCTGCACGTCGTGCGACGCGATCACGGCAGCGACGTCGCCCACCGCGTGGCGCGGCAGTGCATCGTGCCGCCGTGGCGTGACGGCGGCCAGTCGCAGTACGTGCAGCGCAGCGTCCCGGCCGCGGACCGGCAGAGCACCGCCGCGGCCCGGGCCTGGGCGCTCGAGCGCCTCGAGCGGCCGTTGACGCTCGCGGCGCTCGCCGATCGCGCGCACATGAGCGTGCGGACGTTCACCCGCCGCTTCCGGGAGGAGGTGGGCCTCAGCCCGCAGCAGTGGATCGTGCAGCAGCGCATCGACGCGGTGCGCCACCTGCTCGAGTCCACCGACCTGCCGGTCGAGCACGTGGCCGATCGGGCCGGGTTCGGCAGCGCGGCCTCGCTGCGCCAGCATCTGCACGCGGCGCTCGGCGTCTCCCCGTCGGCCTATCGCCGGACGTTCCGGTCCGGCGCGGCGGCGTCGTAGTCGCGGCGCATCGCCAGGAACTCGGGATCGGGCTCGAGCCCGATCGCGTTGGCCAGGCGGTTGGTGAAGTTGAAGGCGGCGATCACCTCGACGGCCTCGAGCAGCTGCCGGTCGTCGAGGCCCAGCGCCCGCAGCGGCTCGAGCGCCTCCGGCGTCACGCCCGCCGCGTCGCGCGTCGCGGTCACCGCGAGCTCGGCCAGCGCGCGGTCGCGCGCCGAGAGACGCGCGTGCCGATGGTTGATCGTGAGGCGATCGACGAACGCGGGGTCGCCGGTCAGGTCCCGGAGGATCGCGGCGTGGGTCGCGATGCAGTAGTTGCAGCGGTTCTCGGCGGAGACGACGACGGCGAGCAGCTCCCGGTCGCGCGCGGGCAGGCGGCCGGCGTCGGGATCGAGCAGCCCGGTGAAGAACGGAAAGAACGCGAGCAGGTGCTCGGCGTTCAAGGCGTAGGCCTTCAGGAAGTTCGGGACGAAGCCCAGCTCGCCGCGGACGTCCTCCATGAGCGCGAGCAGCGCGGGCGGGAGCTCGTCGTCGGTGGGTGGCCGGAGGGCGGACGGAGCGGGTGAGGTCGTGGCGGTGGAGTCCATCGTCGCGGTCTACCAACCGCGGACCGCTCCCTTCCCCGCACATACGGGGGCGCGCCCCCCGTCCGAATGGAGCGTGGCGCGGAGACGTCCGTGACGGTGAGGTTGAGCGGTCCCTGTCTCGTGGAGGAGAGCAAGATGTACGTATTGCGACGCACCGCCGGCTCTGTCGGAGCCGTGACGGCGATCGCCGCGCTGGCGCTGACCGGCTGCGGCAGCAGCTCGGACGACAGCTCGTCGTCGGCCAAGCCGTCGACCGCCACCGCGGCCAAGGCGGCCTCGGCGGCCGAGCAGCGTGCCGCGCAGGCGGCCGCCCTGGGCACCAAGGCGGGCAAGCAGGCGAGCGGCGGCAAGCGCGCGACCGCCGCGCCGGTCAAGACCATCGCCTTCCTGAACTACACCTCGCAGGCGGTCGCGCTGCGGCGCGTCGCCACCGGCGAGAAGGCCGCCGCGGAGGCGCTCGGGTGGAAGTTCGACACCTGCGACGCGCAGGGCAGCCCGCCCAAGGTGGCGACGTGCGCGTCGTCGTTCATCCAGCGCGGCGACGACGTCATCTCGTCCACCGCGATCCCCGTCGCGCTCGACACGCCCCAGCTCAAGCTCGCCAAGCAGAAGGGCATCCCCTGGTTGAACACGGGCGGCCAGGCTCCGCGCAGCGACCTCTACGCGGCGGCGTTCTTCCTGCCCGAAGTCAAGTTGTACGGGGCGCTGCACGACGCGATGTTCAAGCAGCTCGGTGACCAGCCCGCGCGCATCGGCGCGCTCAAGCTCACCGTCGACGACACGGCCCGCGCGCGCTTCGAGGCGCTCACGGCCGACCTCGGCAAGCACCCCGGCGCGAAGGTCGTCGCCAGCCTGGAGGGCACGCCGAGCAACCCGGCGGCGGTCTCGCCCGGCATCGTGGCGATGCTGCGCCAGCACCCGGACATCAACGCGATCTGGTCGTGCTGCGACATCCTCACGCCGCCGATCGTGCAGGGCATCCACCGCGTCGGCCTGACCGGCGACAAGGCGCCGGTCGTCGTCGCGCCGTTCCCGGACCAGGGCATGCTGCAGTCCATCCGCGACGGCGACATCTCGGTCGCGGTCGACCTGCCGTGGGAAGCCTACGGCTGGATCGCCGTCGACGAGGCCGTGCAGAACACCGTCCACAAGACGCCGTTCACGGCGTACGGCGAGCCGACGCAGTACCCGGCGGCGCTGTACGGCGGCCAGATCATCACCAAGGACAACGTCCAGAAGGACCCCAACAAGCTCCAGGACCCCGTCTTCGACTACGCGAGCTACTTCAGGGCCAAATGGAAGGCGCAGTTCGGAGCGGGGGAGTCGTCATGAGCCAGACGTCCTCGCCGAACAGCGCGGCGCAGTTCGGAGCCGGGCAGTTGCCATGAGCCAGACCTCCTCCCCGACCACCGCGGCCACGGCGGCGCCCCTGCGGGCGTCGCCGGGTCGCGGCGCGCGGGCCGCCACGGTGCTCGGCGGCGCGCGCCGGCACGGCGTGCTGCTGGCGCTGGCCGCCACCATCGCGCTGTTCTCGGCGCTGCGGCCGCACATCTTCCCGACCGTCGACAACGTCGAGACGATGCTGCGCGACCTGTCGCCGCTGGCGATCGCCGCGTTCGGCATGACCGTGGTGCTGGTCATGAACGACTTCGACCTGTCGCTGGGCGCGATGATCGGCCTGGGCGGGACGGCGGCGGTCGTGCTGCTGTCCAAGTCGGACGTCAACTACGTCCTGGCGATCGCGCTGACGCTCGGCCTCGGTGTCGCGGTCGGGCTGACCAATGGCATCGCCGTCGCCTACGCCGGCGCCTCGTCGTTCGTCATCACCCTGGCGATGGGCACCGTGCTCCAGGGCGTCGAGTACCAGATCTCCGGCCAGCAGTCCGTCTTCCAGGGCGTCCCCGACAGCTACAAGTCGCTCGCCAACGCCGAGCTGTTCGGGCTGTCGAGCCAGGTCTACGTGGCGCTGGCGGTGTTCGTGGTGCTGTTCGTCCTGCTCGAGCGGTCCGAGATCGGGCGCTACATGTACGCGATCGGCGGCAACATCGAGGCGGCACGGCTCTCGGGCCTGCGGGTGCGCGAGCTGCGCGTGCTGGGGTTCGTCATCGGCGCGGTCTGCTCGGCGGTGGCGGGGATGCTGCTCACGTCGCAGGCGGGCCAGTCCACGCCGGACCTGGGCGTGCCCTACCTGCTGCCGGTGTTCGCCGCCGTCTTCCTGGGGTCGACCGCGGTGCGGGTCGGCAAGTTCAACGTCCTGGGGACGCTCGTCGGCGCGATCTTCCTGCAGGTCATCTCGACCGGGCTGATCCTGCTCGAGCTCAAGCCCGCCTACATCAACATCGTCCAGGGCGGCATCCTCGCCGGCTCCGTCCTGCTCGCGCGCCTGGGACGAAACGATGCCCGGGGCTGACGTGCTGTGCCGTGCCCGCGGCATCCGCAAGGACTACCCGGGCCTGCGCGCGGTCGACGACGCCGACCTGGAGATCCGGGCCGGCGAGGTCGTCGGCCTGCTGGGCAAGAACGGCGCGGGCAAGAGCACGTTGATCAAGATCCTGGCCGGCGTGCAGCGGGCGGACGCCGGGACGCTCGAGCTCGGCGGCGAGCGCGTCGACCTCGACCGGCTCGGCGTCGCGCAGGCCCGCGCGCTCGGCCTGGCGGTCATGTTCCAGGAGCTCGAGCTGTTCCCCGGGATGTCGGTGGCCGAGAACATCGTGCTCACCTCGCGGCCGCCGCGCCGTCGCGGCCTCGTCGACTTCCGCGCCATGCGCGAGACCGCGGCCGCCGTCCTGGCGACGGTCGATCCGAGCATCGACGCGCGGGCCGGCATCGACGCGCTGCCGCCGGCCCAGCAGCGCGCCGTGATGATCGCGCGGGCCGTGCACCAGGGCGCGCGCCTGCTGATCCTCGACGAGCCGACGACGTCGCTGACGACGCGCGAGATCGAGGCGCTGCACGCGCTGGTCCGCCGGCTGGCCGCGGCCGGCCACGCGGTGGTCTACGTGTCGCACCGGCTCGACGAGGTCCGCGCCATCACCGACCGCGTCGTGGTCATGCGCGATGGCGCCGTCGTCGCGTCGCGCGCCACCGGCGAGCTGACGATGCGCGAGCTGGTCGCGACGATCAGCGGCAACGTGGCGGGCACGACCGCCGACGAGCGCCGGACGCAGCGCGGGGTGGAGGCCCGCCCGGTCGGCCCCGTCCGCGTCGCGGTGTCCGGGCTGACGGTCCCGGGCGTGCTCGAGGACATCAGCTTCGAGGTCCGCGCCGGTGAGATCCTCGGGATCGGCGGGCTCGTCGGCGCCGGGCGGACCGAGCTCGTCCGCGCGCTGTTCGGCGCGGACCCGATCGACGCGGGCACGATCGCGGTCGACGGCGAGCCGGTGCGGATTCGCCGGCCGCGCGACGCCGTGCGCGAGGGCATCGTCCTGCTGCCCGAGGATCGGCGCCATCAGGGGCTCGTGGACAGCTTCGGGATCCGGGAGAACACGACGCTCGCGACGTTGAGCCGCTTTCGCCGCCACGGGCTGCCGATGCCGTCGCGCCGCCGCGAAGGCCGCGCGACGGCCGAGCTGATCGACGGGCTGAAGATCCGCGCGCGCGGCCCGGAGCAGGGCGTCGCGTCGCTGTCCGGCGGCAACCAGCAGAAGGTCGTCATCGCCAAGTGGATGCTGCGCGAGGGCAAGCTGCTGATGTTCGACGAGCCCACGCAGGGCATCGACGTCGAGGCCAAGGAGGAGGTCTACACCCTGATGGAGCGCTTCGCGGACGGCGGCGCGTCGGTGCTGCTGATCTCCTCCGAGTTCTCCGAGCTCGTCGGCGTGTGCCGTCGGGTGATCGTCCTGCGCGAGGGCGCCATCGCGGCGACGCTCGAAGGCTCCGACGTGACGGAGCGCGCCATCACCGACGCCTGCTATTCCGCGGGCGCCGCCCCTGCGGCATGATCGGAGCACCATGAACGACTGGCGAGACGACGCGCACGAGAACGGGGCCGCACCGGCCGCGGCGATCGGCGAGCAGCCGGCGCGGCGCTTCGGCGACGGGCCGCCGGTATGGCTGATCACCGGCTGCTCGTCGGGGTTCGGGCGCGCGGTCGCCGACGCCGCGATCGCCCGCGGCGACACGGTGGTCGCGACCGCCCGCGACGTCGCCGCGCTCGACGACCTCGAGCATCCCGACGCCGATCGCCTGCTGCGGCTCCGGCTGGACCTGGTCGACCAGCGGTCGATCGCCGCGGCCGCCGAGGCCGCGCTCGCGCGCTTCGGCCGGCTCGACGTGCTCTTCAACAACGCCGGCATCGCCACGCTCGGCGCCATCGAGGAGGTCGGCGACGACCTGCTGCGACAGCAGCTCGAGGTCAACCTCTTCGGTCCCCTGGCGCTCACCCGCGCGGTGCTGCCCGCCATGCGCCGCCAGGGCGACGGCCACATCCTGCAGATGAGCTCGATGGGCGGCCGCTGCGCGTTCGCCGGACTCGGCGCCTACCACGCGAGCAAGTGGGGGCTGGAGGGCGCGTCGGTCGCGCTGGCCCAGGAGGTGGCGCCGTTCGGCGTCCGCGTGACGCTCGTCGAGCCCGGCGACTTCCGGACGCCGGTGCTGGCCCCGGGACGGATGGCCGTCAGCGCGGCGATGCCCGAGTACGGCGACACGGTCGGGCGCGCGCGAGAGGGGATCGGGCAGCTCGACGGCCACCAGCCGGGCGACCCGGCGCGGGCCGCGCAGGCGATCCTCGCCGTCGTCGACGCCGAGGAGCCGCCGCTGCACCTGGCGCTCGGGACCGACTGCTACGAGCGCTTCCAGCAGGAGCTCGAAGGGCAGTTGGCCGAGCTCGAGCGCTGGTCGCACCTCACGCTGTCGACCGACTTCTGAAGCGGCTCAGCCGAGCAGGCCGAGCTGCTGGGCGCGCATGACCGCCTCGAGCCGGGTGTGGACGCCGAGCTTGCGGTAGGCGCTGCGCACGTGGTGCTTGATCGTCTGGGGCGACAGCAGCAGCGCGCTGCCGATCTCGCTGTTGCGCGCGCCGGTGGAGAGATGCGCGATGACCTGCAGCTCGCGCTCCGACAGGCCGGCGGTCGTCCGGGGGTCCTGGGCAAGGCCCACCTCCTCGCCGGCCGCGGCCCGCTGCAGCGCGTCGATGAGCTCGCTCGCCGGCGCGGTGCTGTCGATCGCGCCGACGGCGCCGACGGCGAGGGCGTCGCGGTGGGTGACGCGGCGCTGCTCGACCATCAGGACGATCGGCAGCAGCGGTCGCGCCGCGCGCAGGCGGGCGTTCACCGATCCCGTCGCCGTGAACTGGTCCACGCGGATCAGCGCGACATCGGGCTTGTAGCGCGCCGCGTGGGCGACGGCCTCCTCGATGCCGGCCGCGACCACGACGCGCTCGGCCCACGGCTGGCGCGCCAGCAGGGCGCGGCAACCGACGCGGACCAGCTCGCTGTTGTGCATGACCAGGACGCGCGTGGCACGCGGCGCGGTCGCGTCATCGCTCATGGGACTCCTCCGATGCATGACCCGTTCGGGTGAATCGCCCTCGCCGCACTGGCGGGGCGCCCGACGCTCCGTCACTCTAGACTGAGATCTCAGTTGATGTCAACCATGTCGAAGGAGCAGGAGCCCCTGATGACCGCTTCCCCCGAGCCGCGCACCCTCGAAGGCCTCGTGTTCGTGATCACCGGCGGTGGGCGCGGGCTCGGCGAGTCGGCGGCGCGCCTCGCCGCCCGGCGCGGCGCCGCGGTGGTCGTGTCCGACACGAACGCCGAGGCGGGCGAGGAGACCGTGGCGACGATCGCGGCCGACGGCGGGCGCGCGGCGTTCGTGGGCTGCGACGTCACCGACGAGGCGCAGGTGGCCGCGCTCATGGCCGGCGCGGCGGAGCGCTTCGGCGGCATCGACGTGCTGGTCAACAACGCGGGCGTGATCGACTGGGCGCTGGCGGACGACACGTCGCTCGAGGGCTTCGGCCGCGACCACTTCGCGCGCGTCCTGGAGGTCGGCGTGACGGGCGCGTGGCTGTGCGCGAAGCACGCGCTGCCGCACCTGCGCGCCAGCCAGCACGCCTGCATCCTCAATGCCGGGTCGATGGCGTCGTTCGTCGGCTGGGCGGGCATCAACGCGTACTGCGCGGCGAAGGGCGGCGTGCTGCTGCTGACCCGCTCGCTGGCCGCCGAGCTCGCGCCCGCCGGCGTGCGCGTCAACTGCTACTGCCCGGGCAACGTGCGCACGCCGATGATGGAGACGGTCTTCGAGAGCGCCGAGGACAAGGACGCGTGGACCGAGGAGCTGCTGTCCACGCACCTGGTCCGGCGCTTCGGCGAGCCCGACGACATCGCGCAGCTGATCTGCTTCCTGGGCAGCCCGCAGGCGTCGTACATCACCGGTCAGTCGTTCGTCGCCGACGGCGGCACGCTGGCCTGGCGCGGCACGGCCGACCAGCTGCCGTTCGCCGCCTGAGGGCGCGCGTCGCCTCGGGCCGGGGAGGCCGTCAGCATGTGCGCTCACATGCTCGACGACCTCCTCGGACCGGACGCGGCGCCGGAGCGCCTGGTCGAGGGCCTCGGGTTCACCGAGGGCCCGGCCTGGCATCCCGGTGAGCGCCGGCTGTACTTCAGCGACGTCCCCGGCGACGCGCGCTGGCGCTGGGGCGAGCAGGACGGGCTCGAGCTGGTCGCGCGCCCCGCGCAGATGTCCAACGGGTCGGCGTTCGCCCCCGACCTGTCGCTCGTGGTGTGCGAGCACGCGACGAGCCGCGTCGTGGCCTGGGCGCCCGACGGCGCGGTGCGGATCCTGGCGTCGGCGCACCAGGGCCGCCAGCTCAACAGCCCCAACGACGTGTGCGTGGCCAGCGACGGGACCGTCTACTTCACGGATCCGACCTACGGGCGCAGCGCCGCGCACGGCCACGGCGTCGATCGCCCGCCCGAGCTCGACGTGCGCGGGCTCTACCGGGTGGATCCCGCGACGGGCGCGCTGACGTGCGAGCACGACGGCTTCGACCAGCCCAACGGCCTGTGCCTGTCGCCCGACGAGCGGCTGTTGTACGTCAACGACACGCCGCGCGCCCAGGTGCTGGCCTTCCCCCGGCGCCCGGACGGCCGCCTCGCCACGCCGCGCGTCTTCGCGCCGGACGTCGGCGACGGGCGCTTCGAGCACGGGATCGTCGACGGGATGGCGTGCGACGTGCACGGCAACCTGTGGACGACGGGGCCGGGCGGGATCTGGGTCTTCGACCGGCGCGGCGCGCGACTGGGCGTGCTCGCGTTCGACGAGCCCAACGTCGGCAACCTCACCTGGGGCGGGCGCGCGTGGGACGAGCTGTTCGTGTGCGCCACCGGGAGCGTCTACCGGCTGCGTACGCGGGTGGCCGGTCACCACGTCGCGCTCGCCGGCCACTGACCCGTTCGGGTCAACGCGTGCGCGCGCATGCGCGCGGGAGTTACTGTCGGTGCATGCTGGACCTGAACGTGGTGCCCGCGGAGTCGAGGCCGGCCGCGGACCGGCCCGCCGCACGTCCTGATCGCGCCGCCCTGCAACGATCGCTGGAGGAGCTGTTGGCCGGCTCCGACGCGCAGTGCGCGTCGCTGTCGCGCTTCGACGCGGACGCGGCCAACTGCTTCGTGGAGGTCACGGCGGGCACGACGCTCATCGCCCGCGGCGGCCTGCTCCCGATCGAGTGCTCGACGAACTTCACCGTCGCCGCCGGCGGCGACGTCTTCGCGTCGGCCGACCTGCGCGAGGCGGTGCGCTACGACCGCGGCTGGGACGTGGTCACGGTCGCCGGCGGCATGCGCTCGACGTGCACGATCCCGCTGACCCTCGGGTCGCGCCCGCTCGGCGCGGTGTCGTTCAGCTCGCGCGAGTCGGGCGTCGCGTTCGCGCCGACCATCGACTCGGTCATGAGCGTGAGCGACCAGCTGGTCCTCGCGCTGCTCGGCCACGAGCGCGACGCCCACGCGTCGCGGCGCGTCCTGATCTGCGTCGACGACCTGCTGGCCGCCGAGGGCCTGGCGCGGATCGCCGAGCGCGAGCTCGGCGCCGAGATCGTCGCCTGCGCCTCGGTCGAGGAGATCGCGGGGCGCGTGCGCGCGGAGACCGACCTGATCCTCCTCGACTCCTACGTGCAGGGGCGGCGCGTCGACGAGCAGGCCGATGTCCTGCGCCGTCACGGCGTGAAGGCGCGCGTGATGGTCGTCTCCTCGTTCGACGTCGAGAGCAACCGCGCAGCGTCGCTGCGCGCCGGCGCCCTGGGCTACGTCGCCCGCGACGCGCCGGTCCCCGACATCGGCGACGCGATCCTGCGCGTGGGCAGCGGCGAGCGCCTGCCGGCCGTGCCGATCGACGCGAGCGAGCACCAGGGCGAGCAGGTCACGGCGCGCGAAGGGCAGATCCTCGTGCTGCTCGAGCGCGGCCTGCAGGTCAAGCAGATCGCCAGGCACCTCGGGATCTCGGACGCGACGGTCAAGGGCTACCAGCGCAACCTGTTCGCCAAGCTCGACGTGCACTCGACCACGGCCGCGATCTACGCCGCCCGTCGCAGCGGGCTCCTGCACAGCCTCCAGGGCACGGTGCGCGCGCCGAGTCCCGACGGCATCCTGGCGCCGCTGGTGGCCTGACCCTCAGCGGCCCACCGGCGCGTGCTCGCTCAGGCCGCGAGCAGCGCGTCGCGGCCGCGCTCGAGGTGCCGCTCCATCGCCTGCGCGGCGCGCTGGCCGTCGCCGGCCGCGACGCGGTCCAGGATCTCGCGGTGCTCGGCGATGCTCGCGACGAGCAGCGGCGGATCGTCGCGGATGTGCTGGGCGACGATCCGGGCCAGGCGTTCGCGCTGGTTGGCCAGCACCCGCTCGATCTCCGCGTTGCCGGCCAGCGACGCCAGCGTGGCGTGGAACTGGGCGTCCTCGTCGATGTAGGTCGTGACGTCGCCGGCGTCGGTGCGCTTGGCCGCGCGCCCGACCTTGCGGCGCAGGCGCTCCTGGGCGGCGATGCGCTCCTCGAGGGCCGTGATCGCTGCGGGCGTCTGGCGCTCCGCCGCGCGGCGGGCGACCCACGTCTCCAGCGCGATGCGCAGGTCGTAGTGGTCGGCGACCTCGGCGCCGCTGAGCCCGCGGACGCGGACGCCGCGCTGGGGGAGGATCTCGACGAAGCCGTCCTGGGCGAGCCGCTCGAACGCCACGCGGATCGGCGTCTTGCTCATGCCCAGCCGCTCGACCATCTGGCGCTCGGAGATGAACGATCCGGCCGCCAGGTCACCGTTGAGGATCAGCGCGCGCAGGGTCGCGAAGGCCTGGTCCTTGAGGGCTGCCGCGGGTTGCGCAGCACGGTCACGGGCGCGAGTCGGAGAGGGCACAGTTGCATTCTACTGAGATCTCAGTGTAGACTGAGATCTCAGTGTCAGGGTCAACCATCATCGCCAACTACGACATCGTCGCCGGCGATCCCGAGCATGCGGCCGCGGTCCTCGCCGGCGAGGGGTCGACCGGGACCTTCGTCCGCGTCGCGGGCGACGACGCCGCGGGCGTCGAGCGCTTCGCGATCGCCGTCGCCGACCTGCAGGCCACCGGCAGCCCGGACGGCGCGGGGCGCACGCCGGCGCGGCTGGCGCTCGCGCTGCCCGAGGACCTGGCGGGCGGCGACCTCACGACGCTGCTGGCGTCCGTCGCCGGCAACGTCAGCGAGGTCGCGCAGGTCTCCGCGCTCCGACTCGTCGACCTCAGGCTGTCCGACGGCTTCCTCCGCGGGTGCCCGCGCCCGCGCTTCGGCGTCGACGGGACCCGGCGGCTGCTCGCCCGGCGCGAGGGGCCGCTCGTCGCCGGCGGGGTGGGGGCGACGCGGCGGCCCACCCCGGACGCGGTCGCCGCCGGCGTCCGGTCCGCGCTCGCGCGCGGCGTCGACGTGATCCGGGATCCCGTCCCGGTCGCCGATCCGGCGTGGTGTCGGCTGCGCGACCGCGTCGCCGCCGTCGAGCGCGTGCTCGCCGAGCACCGCGAGCGCCACGGCCGGCGCGCCCTGTTCACCTACACCATCGACGACGAGCCGGCCGCGATGGTCGTCCATGCCCACCTGGTGGTCGCCGGCGGCGGCCACGCGGTCGGCGTGCGCGTGGCGGGCGTCGGCCTCACCGCCGTCGCGCACCTGCAGCGGCGCACCGGCGTCCTGATCGCCGCGCGGTCCGCGCCCGGCGTCGCGCTGACCCGCTCGGCGCGGTTCGGCATCGCCGACGAGGCGCTGCAGGCGATCTGGCGGCTGGCCGGCGTCGACCACCTGCCGGTCGGTGCGGCGCACCCGGATCCGGCCGCCGGCGTCCGCGCGCGGCTCACGCCGCTCCTGCACGGGCGGGACCGCGCCCTGGGCGCGGTCGCCGCCGGCACGGCGCATCGCGCCGAGCACGACGACATCCTGATCGAGGAGGAAGCCACCACATGACCACGCTGACGCGCACCCAGGTCTCCTACGCCCTGGAGACCGCGGGGTCGGTCGACGTCGCGGTCGCCGCGCTGGCCGCGGCGGTGGGCGGCGACGACGGACCCGTCGACGTCGTCGAGGTCGGCGCCGCGAGCGGTCACGCCGGCGGCGCCCAGGCGCGCGTCACGCTGGGCCTGGACGACGCGACGATCGGCGCGGACCTCGTCGCGCTGACCGGCGCGCTGATCGAGGCGCCGTTCGACCTCCCGCAGCTGTCCGGGTTGCGTCTGACCGCCGTCCTTCCGGGCGCGGCGCTCGCCGCCGCGGTGCCCGGGCCCCTGCACGGCATCGCCGGCACCCGCGCGCTGGCGGACGTCCCGGACGGACCCATGTTGGGGTCCATCATCAAGCCGAGCGTCGGGCTGTCGGTCGCCGAGACCGCCGAGCGCGCCCGGCTGCTGGCCGCGGCCGGCCTGGACTTCCTCAAGGACGACGAGCTCCTCGCCGACCAGCCGCACGCGCCGCTCGAGCGGCGCGCCGAGGCGGTCGCGCGCGTCCTGGAGGACGTGGCGCTGGAGACGGGCCGGCGGCCGATCTTCGCGTTCAACGTCAGCGGCGACGACCTGGACGCCGTCGTCGCGGGCGCCGACCGCGTCGCCGAGACCGGCGGCCGCTGCGTGATGGTCAGCCTCAACCAGGTCGGCCTGGCCGGCGTGCTCGCCCTGCGCCGCCACACGACGCTGGCGCTGCACGGCCACCGCAACGGCTGGGGCCTCCTGGCCCGGTCGCGGCGGTGGGGGATGACCTTCGGCGCCTACCAGGCGCTGTGGCGCATGGCCGGGGTCGACCACCTCCACGTCAACGGCTTCGCCAACAAGTTCTGGGAGCCCGACGCCTCGGTCGCCGCCTCCATGCGCGCCTGCGTCGCCGACCTCGGCGGCGTCGCGCCGGCGCTTCCGGTGGTCTCGTCGGGCCAGTGGGGCGGGCAGGCGGTCGACCAGTACGCGACGGTGCCGACCCAGGACTTCATGTACATGTGCGGCGGCGGCATCCAGGGCCATCCCGACGGCCCGGCGGCGGGCGTCCGCGCGGTGCGCGCCGCGTGGGACGCGGCGATCGCCGGTGTGCCGCTCGCCGCGATGGCGGCCGACGTCCCGGCGCTGGCGCAGTCCCTCGAGCGCTTCGGCCCGCAGCATGTCGCCTGAGCGCCCGCTCGTCGCCTGGTACGGCGACGACATGACCGGGTCGATCGACGTGCTCGAAGGTCTCGCGCAGGCCGGGCTGCGCGCGGTGCTCAACGTCGCGCCGCCCGACCGCGCGCAGCTGGAGCGCTATCCCTGGGCGCAGGCCGTCGGCTGGGCCGGGAGCACCCGGACCCTCGCCCCGGCCGAGGTGCGCAACGCCGTCTCGGCGGCCGCCGAGGTCATGCTCGCGTCGGGCGCCCGCCTGATCCACTACAAGATCTGCTCCACGTTCGACTCCTCGTCGTTGGTCGGCTCCATCGGCGCGGCGATCGACGCCGCCCAGGACGTGGTGTGCTCGCCGTTCGTGGCGGTCATGCCGGCCGCCCCGCGCCTGGGGCGGTGGTGCGCGTTCTCCAACCTCTTCGCGCGCTCGGGCGGCGACAGCGCCGTCTTCCGGCTGGACCGCCACCCGACGATGCGCGCGCACCCGGTCACGCCGATGGCCGAGAGCGACGTCCGGCGCGTGCTGGCCGCGCAGTCGGCCCGCCCGATCGGCGACCTCGACCTCGTCACGCTGAACGCCGGTCGCCCGGCCGTCGAGGCGCGCATCGACGCCCTCGCCGACCTGGGCATCGACACGTTCGTGTGCGACACGACCTCCGACGGGCACCTGCGCCTGCTCGCGAGCGTCCTGTGCGCGCGGGCCGCGGAGGCGCCGCTGCTGGTCGTCGGCTCCTCGGGGCTCGAGCACGGGCTGGCCGACGCGCTCGGCCAGCAACCGTTGGGCGCGCCTGAGCGCCAGGTCGAGGACGTGGTCCTCGCGGTGTGCGGGAGCCGGTCGCCGGTGACCGACCGCCAGATCGCCCGCGCGGCCCGCGACGGCTGGGTGGAGGTGGCGCTCGACCTCACCAGCGCGACGCGCCCGGAGGCGGGCGCGCGGGCGGTGGAGGTCGCGGCGCAGGAGGCGCGGGCCGCTCTGGAAGCCGGCACCAGCGTGGTCGTCCACACCGCCGGCCGCGCGCTGGGGGACGGGGACGAGGCGATCAGGCTGCCCCAGCTGTCGGGATCGGAGCGCCGCCGGCTGGGCACGACGCTGGGCGCCGTCGCGCGCCACGTCCTCGCCCGGACGCCCGTCCGCCGGCTCGCGATCGCCGGTGGCGACTCCTCGGGCGACGTGCTGCGCGAGCTGGGCGCCGAGGCGCTGGAGATCGCCGGCGCCTTCGCGCCCGCCATGCCGTTCTGCCGGCTGCACGGCCCCGCCGCGCCGGACGGCGTCGAGGTGATCTGCAAGGGCGGGCAGACCGGCAGCCCGAGCTTCTTCGAAGAGGTCCGCCTGGGCCGGCCCACCATCCACGAGCCCATCGAGGTGCAAGCATGATCGACGTCACGCTGGTCGGCGCGGCCGGCCGCATGGGGGGACGCGTCCGGCGGTCGCTGCGCGACGACGCGACCTATCGCCTGACGCTCGTGGAGAACGACCCGGCCGGCGTCGCGCGCCTCGCCGCCGAGGGATGGGCGACGACGCCGCCCGACGCGGCGTACCGCGGCGCCGAGCTGGTCGTGTTCGCCGTCCCCGATCGGATCGTCGGCGACGTCGCCGCCGATGTCGTGCCGCGGCTCGATCCCGGCGCGCTGGTCGTCTGCCTCGACCCGGCCGGCGCGCACGCCGACAAGATCCCCCGGCGCGACGACGTCGGCTGCTTCGTCACCCACCCGACCCACCCGCCGCTGTTCGACCTGCTCGCCGAGCCGACGATCGAGGCGCGCCGCGACTACTGGGGCGGCGGTCTCGCGCGCCAGTCGCTCGTGCACGCGCTCGTCTGGGGGCCGGAGTCCGACTACGCGCGCGGCGTCGCGCTGGCCGAGCGCGTCTTCCGGCCGGTCCTGCGCAGCTTCCGCGTGTCGCTGGCCGACATGGCGCTGCTCGAGCCGGCGATGTCGGAGACGATCACGCTGACCTGCATCCAGCTCATCCGCGACGCGCTGGACGAGGTGGTCGCGCGCGGCGTCGACCCGCTCGCCGCCCGCGACTTCCTGCTCGGCCACGTGCAGATCTCCTGCGCGCTGCTGTTCGGCGAGCTCGACTGGGAGCTCTCCGACGGGGCCAAGCAGGCGGTGCGCGACGCGATGGAGGACCTGATCCAGCCGGGTTGGCGTGAGGCGTTCGCGCCCGACGCGGTCCGCCTCAGCGTGGGCCGGATCACCGGTGAGCAAGGCTGATCGAAAATGCGCGTCGCGCTCTTCGTCACGTGCCTGGCCGACACGCTCTCGCCCGCGGTGGGGCGGGCCACGGTCGAGCTGCTCGAGCGGCTGGGGCACGAGGTCGTGTTCCCCGAGGAGCAGACCTGCTGCGGCCAGATGCACGCCAACACCGGCTACCCGGCCGAGGCCACGGCGCTGGCCCGCCGGTTCGTCCGCGTCTTCGGCGCCGACGACCACGACGCGATCGTCTCGCCCTCCCCGTCGTGCGTCGGCATGGTGCGCGAGCAGTTCGCCGCGCTGGCCCGCGCGGCCGAGGACGAGCAGCTGGCCGCCGACGCCGCGGCGCTCGCGCCCAGGGTGCACGACCTGTCCGAGCTCCTCGTCGACGTCCTCGGCCTGGAGGACGTCGGCGCGGTGTTCCCGCACCGCGTGACCTACCACCCGACCTGCCACGGGCTGCGCGGCCTCGGGCTCGGCGACCGGCCGCTGCGGCTCCTGCGCGCGGTGCGCGAGCTCGAGCTCGTCGAGCTGCCAGACGCGACGACGTGCTGCGGCTTCGGCGGCACCTTCTCGATCAAGAACGCCGACACGTCCGCGGCGATGCTGACCGACAAGGTCGCCGGGATCCTGCGGACCGGCGCCGACGTCTGCTGCGCGGGGGACGCGTCCTGCCTGCTGCACATCGACGGCGGATTGCGGCGCGGGCGCGCCGGGGTGCGGACGCTCCACCTCGCCGAGATCCTGGGGGCGACGTGAGCGGGTTCGCCAGCGCCGCGCGCGCCGGGCTCGACGATCCGCAGCTGCGGCGCAACCTCCGTCAGGCCACGACGACGATCCGCGCCAAGCGCGACGCCGCCGTGGCCGAGGTCGACGACTGGGAGGGGCTGCGCACCGCGGGCGCGGCCATCAAGGACGCGGCCCTGCTGGCGCTCGACGCGCACCTGGAGCGCCTCGAGGCCAACGTCGTCGCCGCCGGTGGGCAGGTCCACTGGGCGCGCGATGCCGGCGAGGCGAACGCGATCGTGACCGCGCTCGTGCGCGCCACCGGCGCCGACGAGGTCGTCAAGGTCAAGTCGATGGCCACCGAGGAGATCGGCCTCAACGCCGCGCTCGCCGCGGCCGGGATCGCGGCCTACGAGACCGATCTGGCCGAGCTGATCGTCCAGCTCGGCGACGACCGCCCGTCGCACATCCTCGTCCCGGCCATCCACCGCAGCCGCGAGGACATCCGCGCGCTGTTCGAGCGCGAGCTGGGGGAGACCGGGCTCAGCACCGACCCGGCGGAGCTCGCCGGCGTCGCGCGGCGGCATCTGCGCGAGCGGTTCCTGCGCGTCCGCGTCGGCGTGTCGGGCGCGAACTTCGCCGTCGCCGAGACCGGCGCGATCTGTGTCGTGGAGTCCGAGGGCAACGGGCGGATGTGCACCACGCTGCCCGACACGCTGATCACGGTGATGGGCATCGAGAAGGTCGTGCCGCGCTGGGAGGACCTCGGCGCGATGCTCCAGCTGCTGCCGCGCTCGTCGACCGGTGAGCGGATGAACCCATACACCTCGCTCTGGACGGGCGTGACGCCCGGCGACGGGCCGCAGGCCTTCCACCTCGTGCTGCTCGACAACGGGCGCACCACCGCGCTGGCCGACGCGATCGGGCGCCAGGCGCTGCGCTGCATCCGCTGCTCGGCGTGCCTCAACGTCTGCCCGGTCTACGAGCGCGCCGGCGGGCACGCCTACGACGCGACCTACGCCGGGCCGATCGGCGCGATCCTCAGCCCGCTGATCGACGGCTTCGAGCGCCACGCGACGCTGCCGTCGGCCAGCACGCTGTGCGGCGCGTGCTACGAGGTCTGCCCGGTCAAGATCGACATCCCGTCGGTGCTCATCCACCTCCGTGGGCGCGTCGCGCGCGAGCACGGCGCGCCGCCGAGCGAGCGGGCCGCGATGCGCGCGATGGCGCGGGTGCTCGGCACGCGGCGGAAGTACGAGCTGGCCCAGCGGGCGCTGCGGACGGCGGGCCGGCCGCTGTCGCGCGACGGGCGCCTCGAGCGCCGGCTGCCGGGCCCGCTCAAGCCGTGGACGACGTTCCGCGATCTGCCGGCGCCGCCGGAGCAGACGTTCCGTGAGTGGTGGCGTTCGCGATGAGCGCCGCGCGGGCGGAGGTCCTGCGGCGGATCCGCGACGCGCTCGGCGACGAACGTGCGCCGGCTCCGCCGCCTGCGCCGGCGGCCGCGGCCGCGGCGCCGCGCGTGGCCGATCCGGTGGCGCGGTTCACCCAGCGCGTCGGCGACTACCGCGCCGGCGTGACGGTCGTCGAGGACGCGAGCGAGGTCGGCGCGGCCGTCGCCGCGGCGCTGACCCGGCACGCCGCCGCCGATGCCGTGGTCCCGGCCGACCTGCCCGCGGGCTGGGTGCCCACCGGGATCGCGGCGCTCGCCGACGACCCGCCGCTGCCGCACGCGCGGCTGGCGCAGGTCGGCGCGGTCGTGACCGCCTGCGCGCTGGCGATCGCCGAGACCGGCACGCTGATCCTCGACGGCGGCGTCGGGCAGGGCCGCCGGGCGATCACGCTCCTGCCCGACGTCCACGTGTGCGTCGTCGGTGCCGACCAGATCGTCGGCACGGTGCCGGAGGCGATCGCCCGGCTGGCCGGCACGCCGCGGCCGCTGACGCTGGTGAGCGGCCCGTCGGCGACGTCGGACATCGGCTTCGTCCGCGTCGAGGGCGTCCACGGGCCGCGCCGGCTCGAGGTCGTCGTCAGCCGCCGCGCCTGACGCGGGCGACGACGCGCGACGGCCACGCGCGCAGCGCCATCGCCGGCCGTAGTGCTCAGCATCCAATATATTGGCTTTCATATGTCACGAGCTTCAGCGCGGGCGCGCCGGCGATGACGGTCGTCCTCACCGGCGCGGCGGGCGACGTCGGCACGGTCCTGCGCGCGGGGCTCTCGGCGCGCGGCACCGCGCTGCGCTCCAGCGACGTCCGGCCGATCGCCTCCGCGGCGCTCGCCGCCGGAGAGGAGTTCAAGGTGGTGGACTTGACCGACGCGGTGGCGGTGATCGCGCTGATGGAGGGCGCCGAGGCGGTGATCCACCTCGGCGGCGTCGCGGACGAGGCGGCGTTCGACGTTCTCGCCGGCCCGAACCTGCACGGCGCGTTCCACGTCTTCGAGGCCGCGCGCCGCGCCGGCGTGGGCCGGGTGGTGTACGCCAGCTCGAACCGGATCACCGGCCTGCGTGGCACGAGCGAGCCGCTGACCGGCGCCGAGCCGGTGGCACCGGACGGCCTCTACGGCGCCACGAAGGCGTTCGGCGAGGCGCTGGCGGCGATGTACGCCGGCCGCTTCGGGATGGACGTCGTCTCGATCCGGATCGGCTCGTTCGAGGCGCGGCCGTCCGAGCCGCGACACCTGAGCACGTGGCTCAGCCACCGCGACGCGGTGGCGCTCTTCGCGGCCGCGCTCGACGCACCGGCCGGCTTCGGTCACGTCATCGTGTACGGCGTCTCGGCCAACACCCGGAGCTGGTGGCCGCCCGGTCCGGGCGCGCGGCGCATCGGCTACGTCCCGCAGGACGATGCCGAGGCGTTCGCCGCCGACCTGGCCGGCGCGGACGGTCCGCCGGCTGCGCTGCAGGGCGGCGCGTACGCCGCGCCCTCCTACGGCGGCTGGGCCGACGCGCCGTGGCCCAGCAAGGGCAGCTGACCGTGCCGCTGCCCGCAGACGTCGATCGCGTCGCGCGCAAGACCGCGCGCGACCAGGTCTTCGACACCATGCTCGAGGCGATCGTGAGCGGGTCGCTCGCTCCGGGCGAGGTCATCCGCGACGACGCGATCGCCAGCCGGCTCGGCGTCAGCCGAACGCCCGTGCGCGAGGCGCTCCAGCGTCTGCAGCACTACGGGATGGTCGAGACCGAGCCGAACCGCCTCACCCGCGTGGCGCCGGCCGTCGCGGAGGACATCGAGCTGCTGTACCCACCGCTCGGGGCGCTGCACGGCGTCGCGGCCGAGGCGGCCGCCGCGCGGCTCGGCCCGGACGACTTCAGCGCCCTGAACGGCGCCAACGCGCGCCTGCGCGCCGCCGCGAAGGCACGCGACGCCGTCGCGGCGCGGGAGGCCGACGCGGCCTTCCACCAGGTCCTGCTCGACGCCGCGCGCAACCCGTACCTGCTGAGCGCGCTGGAGGTCTTGGACGTCCAGTTCCGCCGGATGGAGATGGTGTACTTCGCCGACCTCGCGCCGGCGGAGGGCTCCGCCGAGGAGCACGACGCGATCATCGCCGCCGCGGAGGCCGGCGCCGCCGCCCGCGTCGGGCGGCTGGTCCGGGCCAACATCATGCGTGGCCTCGGTCGCCGCCCGCGCGGCGCCTGATCGTCAGTCCCCGGCCCACGGCGCCGCGGCGACGAGCGCCTCGAGGTCGCGCTCGCCGTCGCGGGTCTGCGCGCCGGCCGCGAGGACGGCCAGCGTGCGGCGTGCGGTCTCGGGCAGGCCGAAGACGCCGCAGACGAGCTCGTTCTCGGTCGCGAGGCCGGTTTCGAGCGGGAGGGCGGAGGCGTCGACGGCGTCCGTCGCGGCGGCGATCGCGGCGGCGGGATAGGACGCGATCCGGCGGGCGAAGCGGTCGACGAACGGGCGCAGCTCGTCGGCCGGCAGCGCGCGGTTGATCCAGCCGTAGCGCTCGGCGGTCGCGGCGTCGAACGCGTCGCCGCCGAGGATGGCCTCCAGCGCTCGGGCGCGGCCGGTCAGGCGGGGGAGACGCTGCGTGCCGCCGCCGCCGGGGATCATGCCGAGGCTGACCTCGGGCAGGGCCAGCCGGGTGTCGTCCAGCGCGGCGAAGGCCATGTCGAAGGCCATCGCCAGCTCGGCGCCGCCGCCGCGCGCGCGGCCCGCGATCTCGGCGATGGTCACCTGGGGCAGCGCGCGGAAGCGCTGGCCGAGGAGCTGCAGCGGGTTCAGCGAGCCGCTCGGGAGGTCCGCCAGCATCGCCAGCACCTCCTCGTCGGCGACCATGCCCATCTCGCCGTGGGCGAGGAAGAACTCCGGGTCGGCGCTGCGCAGGACGACGACGCGCACCGCGGGGTCCTCGGCGACGGCGGTCACGAACGCGTCGAGGTCGCCCGTGAGCGCCGCGTCCAGCAGGTTGACCGGCGGGTGGTCGACGGTGACCGTCGCCACCCCGGCGTCGAGTGCGACCGACAGGGTCGCGTAGTTGTCGTTCATGTTCGCGTCAATCCTGGCTTCGGAAGTAGTAGTCAGCGAGTGCGCTGCCAACCTAGCTGGCTTCTCATGCCGTAGTCAAGGGGTAGGATCGAAGACATGGAATGGACCTCAGTGGACCTCGCCGACTGCCCCGTGATCCGGGCGCTGGACGTCGTCGGGCAGCGCTGGACGCTCGTCGTGCTGCGCGAGGTCTACAACGACGTGGGTCGCTTCGAGGACCTCCAGCGCCACCTCGGGATCTCGCCGTCGGTGCTCAGCCGGCGCCTCGCCGAGATGGTCGACGCCGGGCTGCTGGAGCGGGAGGAGTACCGCGAAGAGGGCCGGCGGCCGCGCCACGCCTACCGGGCGACCGCGAAGGCGTGGGACCTGTATCCCGTCGTGGTCGGGCTCATGCAATGGGGCGACCGCCACCTGCGCGACGGTGACCGGCCGGCGGTCGCGCTCGTCGACCGCAGGACCGGCCGCCGCGTCGTCGCGGCCGTGGTCACCGACGACGTCCCGGCCTGCGACCCCGCCGAGATCGACGCGGTCGTCACGGCCGCCTAGGCCGGCCACCGCTCACCGCTCGCGGACGCGACGGCGCGCGCCGTCGACGACCGCGCGGGTCGCCTCGACCGGGAGGCCGACGATCGCCGCCACCTCGTCGAGCGCAACGCCCAGCGTGTCGTGCAGCACGAGCGCGACGCGCTCGTCCGCGCTCAGCGCCGCGAGGGCGTCCAGCAGCCGCGCGCCGACGGCGTCGGCCAGGTCCTGATCGCGGGCGCGCGCAGCGGCCGCACGGGTCAGCTGCTCCTCGTCCCTCACCCTCTGAAGACGTGCGCGACGGCGGCGATGTGACGGCCGTCCCATGCCGACGGCGAAGACCCGCCGGCGCCCGAGGCGGTCGGCCAGGGAACCCCGCGGTCATGACGCTCGCGGCCCTCGTCCTTGGCCGGCCTGCTGCTGGGCAAGGTCCAGGCCCGGGTCATGCTGGGCGTTCCGACAGGTCGGCACGTCGGTCGGCATCGCGGTGTGGGGCGCGCTGTTCGTCAGTCGCGGCGCCGACAAGGTGCGCGACCTGAGCGCTGGGACGACGACGGCGAGTGGCGAGCGCCCGCGCTCGCGAGGGGTTCCTGGCCGGCCTCAACAGCGTGCTGCTCGGCGGCGCCGCTGCTGGCCTTCGCCGGCGCGGTCGTCGCGTTGGTGCTCGTCCGCGAGAGCGACATCGACCACGAGGGCGCCGCGCACGCCGGCGACACGGTGGCCGCCGGCGTGTGAGGCGTGTCGCCGGGGTCGAGTCCTAGGACTTGGCCCCGGCGGCATCGGCGCTCAGCGGCACGGGGTCGGCGGTGCCCCACCGGTGCGCGCGCTGCTCGACCTGCTGCTGGGCGATCAGCGCGATCGTCCCGTCCGCCTGGCCGCCGTAGATGTTGCCCACGGCGTGGCCCGAGAACGTGTTGCGGTCCGCGCTCAGCTCGGAGGCCTCGGCCTCGATGTTGACGATCACGTTGGGCTTGCCGTCGGTGAGCACGACCTCGTGGAAGCCGAAGGTGAGGACGTCGCCCTCGATCGACCAGCGGCCCGCTCCGGGGAACGGCGGCACCAGGAGCATGAGCCGCCCGCCGGGCAGGAAGTTGAGCATGTGGCGCTCGACGTCGCCCTTCTTCGGCCCTTCGTTGAACGTCACGTCCAGCGCGAAGATCCCCGGGAACGCGGCCTCTTCGTCGGAGACGGGCGGCGGCGCGAACGCGGCCGTGTTGTCGACCGCCCACTCGGCGAAGGTCAACGCCGGCCGGCCGAGGAGCTCCTCCACGGTCGACGTGGTCGGCGCCGGCTCGGCCACCGCGGCGGCCTGGTACTTCAGCATGCTGTCGACGACCGGCGGCGGGAAGCCGTGGCTGACCATCGCCGCGTGCGCCGCCTCGACCGGGATCTCCTGGAAGTGCGTCTCGCGGCCGAGCGCCTGGCCGATGATCGCGACGCGCTCGCGCTGGGTGAGCGCAGTCGGGCCGGTCAAGACGTAGGACTTGCCCGTGTGGCTCGGGTCGGTGAGCGCCAGCGCCGCGACCGCCGCGATGTCGTGCTCGTGGACGGGTGCCGAGGAGGACTCGGCGTAGGCGCCGTGCACGATGCCCAGGGCGCCGATCTGCCCCGCCCAGCCGAGCGCGTTGGAGGCGAAGTCGCCGGGGCGCAGGAACGTGTGCGGCAGGCCCGACGCCTCCACGACCGACTCCACGCGCCGGAACATCTGCACGAGGAAGTCGTCGGGATCGCCGTGCTCGACGGCCGAGCCCGAGAGCAGGACGACGCGCTGCACGCCGCGCTCCTTGGCCAGGGCCAGCAGCTCGGGCAGCGCGTCGCCGGTGGCGGCCGGGTTGATGAACAGGGCCTCGACGTCGTGCAGCGCGTCGGACAGGGTGGCCGGTTTGGACGGATCGCCGGCGACGACCTGCGCCGCCGCGGGGAGCTTCGCGGTGTCGGGGTTGCGCGTGACGGCGATGACGTCGACGCCGTCGCCGACGAGCACGTCAACGAGCGCCTTGCCTACGTTGCCCGTGGCTCCGGTGACCAGGATCATGGACTGCCTCTCATCGAGTTGGGTGAACAGTTCAACCGTACAGATGAAGACTTCACTCGGTCAAGTAGGCAGCCGGCCGCGCGTCCGGCGCGCTCGTGCTGCCGACCGTGGCGAGCGGCGCGCGTCCGCCGTCGCGGACGACGAACGTCGGCAGCCCGGCCCGGCGCGCGCGGCGGACGGTCGCCAGCCCGACGCGGGTCGCGTAGAAGCCCGGCCAGCGCGAGCCGCGGGCGACGCACAGGTCGTAGGCCCCGGCGTCGATCGCGCGCATCAGCTCGGGCACGCCGCGCACCGGCAGGCACCGCGTGGTCAGCGCGACGCCGTCCGGTATGCGGGCCGCGAGGCAGCGCGCGGTGCGCGTCGCCTGCTGCTCGATGCTGTGGCGCAGGTGGGACGCTGACGCGTAGGTGAGGTAGGCGAAGCGCGACGGCGGCGGGATCGGCACGACGACGTCGAGGTAGCCGCGCGCCTCCTGGGCGAGCCCTGCGGCCAGCTCGAGCGCCGGTTCGTCCGCGAGATCCGCATAGGTCAGCAGGATCGATCGGTAGCGATGGTCACGCACCGGCCAGCGCCGCCTCGGACGCGGCGAGGGCCGCGAGCACGCGCTCGCGCGTGTCGTCCGACAGCGGGACGAGCGGCGGGCGGACCTCGGCGCTGCCGGCGCCGGCGGCGGCCAGCATCGCCTTGAGCGGCCCGGGGTTGGTGTCGAAGAACACGGCCTCGTTGATCCGGAACAGCCGGCGATGCAGCGCGAGCGCGGCGGCGTGCTCGTCGGCGAAGACGTGCTCGCAGAGGTCGGCCACCGCGGTGGGGAAGAGGTTGCCCACCGCGCTCATCAGGCCCGCGCCGCCGACGGCGAGGAACGGGTAGGAGTAGCTCTCCAGCCCGCAGAACAGCCGGAAGTCCTCGCCGAGCCGCAGCAACAGGTCGGTCACGAGGTCGAGGTCGTTGGACGCGTGCTTGACGCCGACGACGCTCGGCGCCGCCGCCACGACGCGCTCCACGGTCTCCGCCGTGACTCCCACTCCCGAGCGTCCGGGGATGTTGTAGATCAACACCGGGAGGTCGGTGGCGGCGGCGACGGTGGTGAAGTGCGCGACGAGCCCGGCCTGCGAGGGCCGGACGAACGCGGGGCAGACGACGAGCGCGGCGTCGACGCCGGCGTTCTGAGCGGCGCGCGTGAGGGCGACCGTCTCGTCCTGGTTGGGCGTCCCGGTCGCGGCGACGACCGCGATCCGGCCGCCCGCGACCGCGACGGCGCGGCGGTAGAGGTCGGCGCGCTCGCCGACGGTGAGGCTCGTCGGCTCGCCCGTCGTCCCGGTCACGACCACGCCGTGGCTGCCCTCGACGACCTGCCGCTGCACCGCCGCCTCGAACGCCGCCGTGTCGACGGCGCCCTCGGCGAACGGGGTGACGAGCGGGACGATGGACCCGCGCAGGCTGTCGGGTGCGCCGCTCACGAGCCGACGAGCGTCTCGCGGTTGGTCTCGTAGCCCGGCGTGACGCCGAGCGCCTCGGTGCGCTCGTTCTTGAGGTTCTCGACCCAGAGCAGGCTGCCGACCGCGATCTGCAGCGGCGAGTCCTGGATCGTCAGCTCGTAGACGTCGTCGCCCTCGTAGGTCGCGTGCCCGTGGTTCATCCAGCCGGGCGCGGTGAGCATCAGGTCGCCGGCGCCCCACTCGTAGCGCTGCCCGCCGACGATGCTCCAGCCCTTGCCGGTGAAGATGTAGTTGATCGCGGCGGACGTGTGTCGGTGCGGCTCGTCGACGATCCCCGCGGGCCGCATCGTGATCGTCGCGAAGAACGTCGAGGTGGTGCCCTGCGAGCGCCCGGTCGTGCGGTCGTACATCAGGAACAGGCGGCGGCCCTTGTACTCCTGGCCCAGCGAGCGCAGGTGCTGCAGGCGCTGGTGGATCTCGGGGTAGGGCCAGTGCAGCGCGGGCTGGTACGGCGGCTCGGGCGAGATCAGCTGCTCGTAGGTCAGCAGCGCCGCGCCGTCCTCGCCGATCGTCTCGCCGCGCGCGCTCAGCTCGCGCTCGGCCTGCGGGTCGCCCAACGGCTGGTTGGGGTCGAGGTCGCTGGCGTCCTCGAACACGTGCACGCCCAGCAGGTCGAGCAGGCCGCTGTTGGAGTAGCTCAGCCGGACCTGGATCTCGTCGGTGTCGTTGACGTGCTGGTGCACCATCCACGGTGGCGTGCTCCAGGTGTCGTACTTGCTCCAGGCGATCGTGCGCCCGCCGATGACCGACGCGCCGGAGCCCTGGATGCCGAAGTTGACGACCGACGAGTTGTGCCGGTGCGGCGTCGTGCGCTCGCCGGGGAGCAGCACGTTGATCGAGACGGTGACGGCCGGGTAGAGGCTCCCGCTGCCCATCAGCGCCGGGTTGACGATCTCCGCCCGGCGCGAGCCGCGGAAGGGCCCGGCCGCGAGGCGCTCGATCTCGGCGTCGATGCGCGCCTTGGGGATGAGCAGCGGCTTGAGCGGCCGGTAGTCGTTGGGGCGGCGCCCCGACTGGTCCACGAAGATCGCGTTGACCGGTTCGTCCTGGTTGCCGATGGCCATGGAGGCCTCCTCTCGGGGGTGGTTGTCACTGATGCGCGACGGGGATGGTCGGCAGCAGCTGGCCGGCGCCGGCCGCGAGCGCGCGTCGCAGGACCTCGCCGCCGAGCGCGACGTCGGAGAGCCCGACGCCGAGCGCCTTGAAGAGCGTGATGTCGGTCGGGAAGCGCGCGCGGTCCGGCGTGTCGTCGACGACCGCGTCGAGCCCGCGGACCGTCGCCCAGTCCAGGACGCCCGCCTCGGCCGCGGCGCGCAGCTCGCCCGCGTCGTCGCGCGCCTGGTCCACGGAGTCGACCACGATGACGTCGGCGCGGCCGACGGCCTGCGCGTCGAGCTCGCGCCGTGCCGGCACGATCGCGCCGACCGCGTTGACGTGCACGCCGGGCTCGAGGAGGTCGCCGCCGAGGATCGGCTCGGCCGAGCGCGTGATCGCGGTGATCACGTCGGCGCCGGCGACCGCGTCGGCCACGGTCGCGTGCTCGCTGACGTCGACCGCGAGCGTCGCGCGCAGCCGCTCGGCGAGCGCCGCTCGGCGCTCCGGGTCGCGGCCGAACAGGCGGATCCGCTCCAGCGGGCGCACGCACGTCATCGCCTGGGCCTGGGCGAACGCCTGCTTGCCGGTCCCGAGCAGCGCGAGCGTGCGCGCGTCGTCGCGGGCGAGGACGCGCGTGCCGAGCCCCGACGTCGCGGCCGTCCGCATCTGACCGAGGGCGAAGGCCTCGACGAGCCCGAGCACGCGCCCGTCGTCGAGCGAGAAGAGCACGATCAGCGGCTCGGCGCCGCCCGGCGTGTACGTCCAGGTCTTGGTCCCGGCGATGCCCTGGCCGGCCAGCGTGCCGCCGACGGCGTGCAGGATCGCGTCGCCCTCGCGCAGGTGCGCGCGGCGCATCGTGGCCGCCGCGCCGCCGGCCTGGAGGCGGTAGGCGCCGGCCAGGACGTCGATCGCGTCCTCGAGCGACAGCAGGTCCGCGGCCTCCTGCTCGCCGATCCAGAGCGGACCGTCAGGCATGCTGGGCCATCGATGTACCGGGCGTGATCACTGAGCGCCACCGTACGGCGCGTGGGCGAGCATGACCAATATGTTGCTGGAGCCCTTGGCATAGGCCGACGTGTATTTGCGCTGGCCGCCCAGGTGCGCTTGGGTGCCGCCATGGCTGATCACGGCATCTTCGAGCGCCCCGTCGGGCTCCGGTTCATCGGCGACTGGGGCGGTGCGAACCTCACGCGCGTGTGCGGGTGGCTGGCCCACGAGCTGCACGAGCGGACGCCGGGCGACACCTACAGCGTGCTGCGCACGGGCGACGCCGGCGTCGGCAACCTGCACGCGCTGGGGCGCGGCGAGGTCGACGTCGCGGTCGTCACGCCGTCGGCGGCCGCGACGCTCGCGGTGCGCGGGACCGGGCCGTTCGCCGGCGCGGGCTACCCGTTCCTGCGCGCGCTGGGGGAGCTGCCGCATCCCGATCGCCTGCTCTTCGCCGCCCGCGCCGAGCTGGGGCTGACGTCGATCGCCGACCTCGTCCAGAAGCGCCCGGCGCTGCGGCTGGCCACCGCGCTCGACGGGCCGGGCGGGTCGTTCGCCGGCTACGCGGCCCAGCGGGTGCTCACCCTCGCGGGCCTTCCGCCCGCGGCGCTGGAGGAGTGGGGCGGGGAGATCGTGCCGCGCGACCTGCCCTTCGAGTGCGTGGCCGAGCTCGACGCCGGCGCCGACGCCGTGTTCCACGAGGCGGTGATGACGCCGTGGTGGCGGTCGGCCGCCGAGCGCCACGAGCTGTCGTTCCTGTCGTTCGCGCCGGAGGTCCTGGCCGCCGTGGCCGAGGAGCTGGCCTGCCCGCCGATCACGATGCCGGCCGGCTCGCTGCACGGGATGGACGCGCCCGTCGACACCATCGAGTTCCGCGGGTACCTGATCGTGGTCCGCGCCGAGCTGGCCGACGACGTGGCGGAGCTGCTGACCGCGATCATCGTCGAGACCGCCGATCGCTTCGTCGGCATGAACTACGCCCACATCCCGTCGGATCGCAGTCCGATCGCCCATCCGATCACCGTCGACGGCCTGGTCGACACGCCGATCGCGCTGCATCCGGGCGCCGCCGCGTACTACGCGCGCGCCGGCGCGACGGCCTCTGCGGCATAGCCGCGCGGCTATGGAGGAGGCCATCCATATGTATTTGCCTCCACTTTGGTGAGCCGGTCTACTTGCCGCGCCTGTCCCACCCGTCCAACCACTGGAGAGCACCGTCGTGGCGTCCATCTTGCGCAAGGGCAACATCCCGTACCCCGGGACCGGAGTCGGGGAGTACGTCGACGAGGCGTTCACCGTCCAGGGCTTCTTCGGGCCGTGGGCCAACGTCTTCCGGCGCCACAACCTCGCGCATCCGACGACGTGGTCGGACGACTCGATCATGTACCAGGGGTTGGACGGCGCGGCGCTGACGCCCACCGACCTCACCGACCCGGAGGGCCTGCCGCTCGAGCTGCTGACCGGGGCGTCGACCACGGTGGCGATCTCCCGCCGCGCGGCGGTCGCGCCCTTCGCCGAGAAGCTCGTCGACCGCCACCAGATCCGCTTCTACCATCGCGGCCGCTTCCTGCTGGAGACCGAGCTCGGGCCGCTCACCGTCGAGCCGGGCGACTTCGCGGTCATCCCGGCCAACATGATCTACCGCGAGCGGCCGCTCACCGACGACAACCTCGTCGTCATCTTCGAGGTCGAGGCGCCGGTCGTGCTGGCCGAGAAGCTGTGGGACAGCGTGGGCTTCGCCGGCGGCTTCGTCGACTACTCCGAGATGGAGCTGCCCGAGCCCGCGCCGTCGGACGCCGGCGACGAGCAGCCGACCCGCGTGCGCCTGCGCGACGAAGGCCGCTGGCACTGGATGGAGTTCGACTTCGACCCGTGCCACGACGTGGTCGGCTGGCTCGGCGACCCCATCATCTACAAGATGGCCGCCTCGGCGATCCCGGGCATCGGGACGACGAGCGGCTTCCTGACGCCGCCGGCCAACGCCGTGCTCTTCGGCGAGGGCAAGGAGTTCTTCTTCAACGTGCTCGGGCCGCGGCCGTTCCCGACGACGCCGCCGCCGCGCGGCAGCTACGGCGCGCCGTGTCACCTCAACGACTACGACGAGGTCTGGTTCAACCACGCGTCGGAGTTCGCGGCCGACACCGACGCGCACATGTGGCTGCTGCCGCGGACGCTCCCGCACCCGGGCCTCAAGCGCCCGCCCGAGTACCCCGACAACCCGGTGCGCCAGATCGACGAGCTCAAGCTCAACTTCGACACGAAGGAGCGCCTGCACTGGACCGACGCGGGCAAGGCCGCGTTCATGCCCGACCCGCAGGTCGCCCTGTACAGCAGCTTCTACGGCGCGCACATCGGGATCGTGCCGGAGGCCGCCACGGGCTACGTCAAGAAGTGATCCGATGGCCGACGGGGTGAAGCCGAGGCTGACGCTGGCGATCAGCGAGTACGACCACGTCCGCGACCTCGTCGCCGGCGACGTCGTGGTGGAGGGGGTGGACCTCGTCTGCCTGCGGCTGCCGGTGGAGGAGATCTTCTTCCGCTTCACGGTCTTCCGCGAGTGGGACGTGTCGGAGCTGTCGCTGGCCAAGTACACCAACCTGCGCGCCGCGGGCGACGACTCGCTCGTCGCCGTGCCGGTGTTCCCGTCGCGCAGCTTCCGCCAGTCGGCGATCTGGATCCGCGCCGACGGGCCGGTCGACGACCCGGGCGCGCTGGCTGGCGCACGCATCGGCGTCCCGGAGTGGACCCAGACGGCGACCGTCTACGCGCGCGGCGCGCTCGCGGAGGTCCACGGGATCGACCTGCGCGGCGTGGACTGGGTGCAGGGCGGGACCAACGAGCCGGGGCGCGTCGAGCCGGTGGCGCTCACGCTTCCGGAGGGCATCGCGCTGCGCGTCGCGGCCGACCGGTCGTTGAACGACATGTTGGTCGAGGGCGACCTCGACGCGGTGATCGCGGCGCACCCGCCGGCGGCGGCGACCGACGGCAGCGGCCGCCTCGTCCGGCTGTTCACCGACTACCGCGCGGTCGAGGAGGACTACCTCGCCAGCACCGGCGTCTTCCCGATCATGCACGTGCTCGTCCTCAAGCGCGCGATCTACGACGAGCACCGCTGGGTGGCGATGAACCTCGTGCGCGCGTTCGAGGAGGCCAAGCGCCGCGCGCTGGCCCGCGCCTTCGACGCCAACGCCCCCGCGTTCCCGATCCCGTGGGCGTTCGCCAACGCCGAGCGCGCGCAGGCCCTCGTCGGCGACGATCCGTGGCCCTACGGGCTGGACGCCAACCGCGCCACGCTCTCGACGTTCCTGCGCTACGCCTACGAGCAGGGCGCGTGCGCCCGGCTGCTGGAGCCCGAGGAGCTCTTCGTCCCCGAGGCGCTGCAGCGCTTCCGGATCTGACGATGCTCCGCTACCGCCACGTGCTGTTCGTCTCCGACGAGCGCGACACGATCGGCCTCGCCGACGCGATGGCGATCGCCGCCTCGGCCGGCGCCGCGCTGACGCTCGCGGTGCCGATCTACGAGCCGCCCGGCCTGGCGCACCTCGCGCCGTACGACCTCACCGCGCTGCGCGAAGAGCTGCGCGAGGAGGCCGAGGAGTGGGCCAGCGAGGCGCTGGCCACGGCGCCCGTCGCCCTCGACATGTCCGTGATGGTCCTGCCGCCGGGGAGCGTCGCCGTGCTCGCCTTCGCGTTGCACTGCGGGATCTACGACCTCTGCATCGCCCGCGCGCGCCGGCGGGGCGTCCCGCTGCGGCGCGCGACCGTCGCCACGCGGCTCACGCGCCTGGCGCGCCGGCGGCGGGTGCCGACGCTGGCGCTGCCGCCGCGCTGAGCGTCCGCCGGACCTGCTCGAGGCGCACGCGCGCGTCGGCCCGCGTGCGGCCCACGCCACCCGAGGCGGTCCAGCCGCCGTCGACCACGAGGTCGATGCCGGTGACGTAGGACGCCTCGTCGGAGGCGAGGTACAGCGCCGCGTCGGCGACGTCCTCCGGCCGGCCGATGCGCCGCACGAGCAGCTGGTCGACGAACGGCTCGCGCAGCGGGCCGGGCGCGTCCTCGGTCCCGATGATCCGACGGCTGGCGCCGGTCTCGATGATCCCGGGGGAGACGCTGTTGACGCGGATCTCGGAGGGCGCCAGCTCGACCGCCAGCACCTGCGACATGCGCACGACGCCGGCCTTGCCGATGCTGTGCGACAACATGCCCGGGAGGTTGCCGACCCAGCCCGAGCCGACGGTCGCCGCGGCCGAGCCCGTGTTGACGATCGCCCCGCCGCCGCGGCGCTCGAACGACGGCAGCGCCGCCTGGATGGTGGCGAAGACGAGCGTCAGCTCATGCGTCAGGGTGTAGTTGAAGTCGTCGATCGACTGCTGGGCGATCGTGCCCAGGCGCTGCGAGGCGGCGTTGTTCCACAGGACGTCGACGTCGCCGAACGCGGCGATCGCCGCGTCGACGAAACGTGGGGGCCCGTCGGGGGTCGCGAGGTCCAGCGGCGCCACCGACGCCATCTCGCCGCCCGCGGCGCGGACCAGCCGCACGGTCTCCTCGGCCGCCTCGACGTCGAGGTCGCAGCCGACGACGCGCGCGCCCTCGGCGGCGAAGCGCAGCGCGCCCGCGCGGCCGTGCCCGCTGCCCGTGCCCGTGATGAGCGCCACCTTGCCCGCCAGTCGACCCATGGGCCGAACGTACTCGCGGCTCACGCGCCGGCGCAAATACGACCTGCGCCGCCGAGCCATCGCCGCCCGGCTATCCCCGCGTCATCACATAGCTCTTGGTCGCGCGCGACTCGGCGGAGTAGGTTCGCGCCATGTCCGACGTCCCGCAGCAGCCGTCCTACTTCCTCATCATGCAGCGGGCGATCGGTGATCCCCGCGGCGTCATGCCGCTCATGGACCGGCACATGGCGTGGCTGGAGGAGCAGCTCGACGCCGAGCGCCTGGTGCTGACCGGCACCGGGCAGACCGAGCCGGCGCCCGGGCCCGACGCCGGCTTCATCATCGCGCGCGCCGACGACTTCGCCGCGGCCCGAGCGTTCGCCGAGAGCGACCCCTTCATCAGCGAAGGCGCGCGGTCCTACGAGCTCTTCCGGATCGACCCCAAGAACGGGTTGTTGAAGGTCCGGTTCTGGGGCTCGACCGGCGTGCTCGCCTAGCCGTCGGCGCCGAGGCGCAGGATCACCCTGCGCAGCTGCTCGGCGTAGTGCTCGGCGAACTCCGGCGACTCGGGGTCCATCCCCGTGATGCGCCTGGCCTGGTCGGGCAGGGCGATCGGGGCCGCGACCGCGCCGATCAGCATCAGCAGCACCGCGGCCGGGTCGAGATCGGCCGCGATCTCGCCCTCGGCCTGGCGGCGCTCGAGGTCGCTGAGATCCTCGCGGTCGAGCGTCGACGGTGGCGACGCGTCCTCGGCGAGACCGCTCCACAGCGCCAGGCGGGACCAGCTCGGGTCGCGCAGCTCCTCCTGGAGGTAGCGGACCGTGAGCTCGGCGAGCGAGAGCGAGGTGTCGGCGAACCGCGACTCGGCCACGAGCCATTGGCGCTGCAGCTCCTGGTAGAGCCCGGCCTTGCCGCCGAAGTAGTAGGTGATCAGCTGGCTGTTGAGCCCGGCCCTCTCGGCGATCTCGGCGACGCGGGCGCCTGCGTAGCCCTTGGCGGAGAACTCGGTGCGGGCGGCCTCGAGCAACGCGGCGCGCGAGCGCTCGGGATCCAGTCGGCGTTCTTCGCGTGCAGGCGCGCGGCGCGGGGACTTCGGCATTGAGCCGGAGCATATATCCCCACGGGTGAACGCGTCATCTGTATGGTTGAACGGATCAACCAACTAGGTGAAGGGACGCGGCGATGTCCGCAGCGTCAGGACGCGGCGAGCCGCGTCCGCAGGAACTCCTCCGTCCGGTCCCACGCGGTCTCAGCCGCCGTCGGCTCGTACGCCTCCGGGCGGTCGTCGTTGAAGAACGCGTGCCCGGCGGCGTACACGTGGAGCTCGGTGGCGACGCCGGCGTCCTCGAGCGTCGCGGTCAGCCCGGCGCGCGCGTCGGCGTCGATGTAGGCGTCGTCGGCGCCGAAGTGGCCCTGGACCGCGCCGCGGACCGTCGTGAGGTCGGGCCTGGCGCCGGGCACCGGCAGGACCCCGTAGAAGTCGACGGTCGCCCGGACCCGCGGCTCGATCGACGCGAGGAAGAGCGCGAGCCCGCCGCCGAGGCAGAAGCCGACGGCGCCGACGTGGTCGCCGCTGACGGTCGGCAGGTCGAGCAGCAGGTCGACGGCGCCGCGCAGCTCCACCGCGGCCCGGTCCATGCTCAACGCCATCATCATGCGCTTCGCGTCGTCGGGGTGGCCGACCGTCTCGCCGTGGTAGAGGTCCGGCGCCAGTGCCGTGAAGCCGGCGGCCGCGAAGCGGTCGGCCACCTCCTTGATGTGCGGCGTCAGGCCCCACCACTCCTGGAGCACCACGACCGCGGGCGACCCCGGCGCGGCCTCGGCGAGGTGGCCGTCGGCGCTGCCGTCGGCGGTGGCGAAGCTGATCATCTTGCCCATGGGGCGGACCGTAGGTCGCCCGACGCACGCCAGCAAATACCTATTGGGCTATGCAGAGCGCTCAATATCCGTATTTGCGCGACATCACTGCCAGATCATAGGTTCAGCGCAAACCGTCGCGACAGGAGGCACGATGACCGAAGTACGTGAGTTGAAGGACTGCAACACCGCGCGAGAGGACCGGTTCCTGCGCGACGACAACGCGTTCGATCTTCTCGGCATGGACCACTGCGCGATCCCGTGCGCCGACGTCGAGCTGATGGCGCGCTTCGTCATCGAGGTGCTCGGCGGCGAGCCCTACTACGTCGTGGGCTTCGACCAGGCGCCGGGCGGCGGCCGCCCCAAGCAGGCGTTCCTGCGCGTGGGCAACGTGCTGTTCCAGTGCTCGCCGCCGATCGACGGCGTCCAGAAGGTCGGCAAGGACGACCCGAACCCGTGGCCGCACTGGGCGTTCACCACGACCGCCGAGGGGCTGGAGCGCAACTGCGAGCGGCTGCGGTCGCTCGGCATCCCGGTCTTCGGGCCCGCCGAGCACGTTGGCGGCGACAGCTACTCGGCGTACTTCGCGAGCCCCGAGGGCCACAAGCTGGAGATCGTCACCTACGAGGACTTCCCCACGGACAAGACGATCGGCGTCTTCGGCGCGCCCGGCGTCGGCCACCCCAAGTGGGGCACCGGCGAGCTGTTCCACAACTGGCCGGACAACGGCTGATGGCCGCCTCGGTCACGGAGGCCCGGCCGATCCGGGTCCTCGCGCTGGGCGGCAGCCTGCGCGCGGGCGCGTTCAGCACGCGGCTGCTGGAGGCGATGGTCGACATCGCCGCGCCCGCGCTGGCGGTCGAGGTCCACGCCGGCCTCGAGCAGCTGCCCTACTTCAACCAGGACGACGAGGCCGAGGACGCGGCACCCGCGTCCGTGCGGCAGCTGCGCAACGAGCTGCGCGAGGCCGACGCGCTCCTGATCGTCACGCCCGAGTACAACCGCTCGGTCCCGGCCACGATCAAGAACGCGCTGGACTGGTGCTCGCGGCCGCACGGGACCGGCAGCCTCCTGGGCAAGCCGGTCACGATCGTCGCCGCGTCGCCCGGCCCCTCCGGCGGGCTGCTCGCGCTGCACCACCTGCGCCAGATCGTGCACGCCGCCGGCGCCGTCACGGTCGGCACCAAGGAGCTCGCGATCCCGTCGGTCTACCAGTGCTTCGACGCCGACGGCGCGTTCGCCGACGAGACCGTGCGCGGCTGGCTGGCCCAGCTGCTGGCCGAGCTGCGCGCGAGCGTCGTGGTCCCCGCGGCCGACTACGCCCGCGTCGACGGAGAAGGGTGGAGCCTGTGAGCGCCGTCGACGAGCCGCTCGCCCTCTGGGACGCGGCGGAGCGCGAGCTCAAGGAGTACAAGTTCGCTGGCGACCTGCGCGTGCAGCCGGCGTGGGACATCCCGGCCAAGCTCGGGGTGCACGTCGCGCTGGCGGGCCGGTTCTCCAAGGAGCAGGAGACCCAGCACCCGACGACGCTCGACGGCTTCCTCGCGGAGGCCGGCGACGTCATCGCGGCCGGCGCGACCGGCGTGCACATCGACTACGGGTTCCTGATCGACGCGGAGGGCCGGCGGCTGGACCGCGACTTCTCGCCGGTCGAGAGCTACAAGGTGGTCGTCGAGCCGCTGCGCGAGCGCTTCGGCCGGAGCTTCGTGTCGAACCTCAACGTGCTCAACGGCGAGTCCTTCGACGAGTGCATGGAGCCGGTGCGCGCCGGGCTGTGCGAGGTCGGGCCGTGCGCGTCGGGCCATCCGCCGCGGTTCGCGGTCCCGGCCGTGCAGGCGCTGCAGGAGGCGGGCGTCAAGCCGGAGATCGTGATCCACAGCCCGGGCGAGGTCGAGCTGGCCAAGCGCCGCTTCATCGACACGGGGATCCTCGAGAAGCCCTACACGTTCATCATCCTGTACGGGTTGCCGTTCGACTCGGGGCGGACGCTGCTGTCCGGGACCTGGGCGCCCAACACCCAGGACATGGCCCAGCAGCTGTTCCTGATGGTCAACCAGCTCAAGGCGCTGGACGAGGGCGCGCAGATCACGGTCTGCGCCGCGGGCCGGGCGACCATGTACATGACGACGCTGGCCACGATGATGGGCCTGCACATCCGCGTCGGCACCGAGGACACCTACTGGCGCAGCCCGCGCAGCGACGACGTCGTCGAGAACAACCTCGAGATGTTCACGACGGCGAAGACCATCGCGCAGCTGCTCGGACGCGAGGTCGCGACGGCGGACGAGTACCGCGCGGCTCTCGGGCTCCCGACGACGTGAGCACGCGCCCATGATCCTGGTCACGGGAGCGACGGGAACGGTCGGCCGCGAGCTCGTCACCCTGCTGGCGCAGGGTGGCGAGCGCGTGGTCGCCGTCGCCCGGCACCCGGAGGCCGCCGCGCTCCCGGACGGCGTCGTGCCCGTCGCGGCCGACCTCGCCGACCCGGCCGCGCTCGCGCCGCACCTCGACGGCGTGCGCGCGATCTTCCTCAACCCGGCCGCCGTCGAGGGCGGCGCCGAGCAGCTCCTGGCGCTCGCGGCCGCGCACGGCGTGCAGCACGCGGTGCTGCTGTCGGCGATGACCGTGGCGTTCCCGGCGGGCGAGCCGCGCTTCGCCGATCGCTTCCGCGTGCTCGAGGACCTCGTCCGCGCGTCGGGGCTGAGCTGGACGCTGCTGCGCGCCGGCGACTTCGCCGGCAACGTGCGGCTCTGGGCGCCGCAGATCCGCAACGGCGGCGTGGTCCGCGCCGCCTACCCGGGCGCGGCCACCGCACCGCTGGTCGAGCGCGACCTCTCCGCGGTCGCCGCCCGGGTCCTGGTCGATCCAGGGCATGAAGGCAAGGCCTATGTGCTGACCGGGCCGCGGGCGCTGGACCAGCGCGAGAAGCTCGCGGCCATCGCCGAGACGATCGGGCGGTCGCTGGAGCTGGTGGAGCTGACGCCGGCCCAGGCCAAGGCCGGGATGGTCGCCAACGGCGTCCCGTCCGAGATCGCCGACCGCCTGCTCGGCTCGCTGGCCGACTACGCGGCCCAGCCGGGCCCGACCACCGACGACGTCGCGCAGCTGCTCGGCCGCCCGGCGCTGCCGTTCGCCGACTGGGCGGCCGCCAACGCGCGGCTGTTCGCCGACTGAGAGCAAGGAGCACCACCATGGACACCATCGAGATCCTGGACTCGACGATCGCCTACGTCGACGTCGGCGAGGGGCCGCCGATCGTGCTGCTGCACGGCAACCCGATGTCGTCGTACCTCTGGCGCAACGTGATCCCCGCGATCGGGTCGCCGGGCCGGTGCCTGGCGCCCGACCTGATCGGCACCGGCGCCTCCGGCAAGCCGGACATCGACTACCGCATCGCCGACCATGTGCGGTACCTCGAGGCGTGGATCGACGCGCTGATGCTCGACGACATCGTCTTCGTCGGCCACGACTGGGGCGGCGTGCTGGCCCTGGACTGGGCCGCCCGGCACCCCGGCCGCACGCGCGGCGTCGCGTTCCTGGAGACGATCGTGCGCCCGCTGGCGTGGGACGAGTTCCCGCCCTCGGGCCAGCAGCTGTTCCGCGGGTTCCGCACCGAGGGCGTGGGCGAGCAGATGGTGCTCGAGCAGAACGTGCTGATCGAGAAGGCGCTGCCGATGTCGGTGCGCCGGACGCTGTCGGGGGCCGAGATGGACGCGTACCGCAAGCCGTTCCCGACGCCGGAGTCGCGCCGGCCGCTGCTGCGCTTCCCGCGCGAGATCCCGATCGACGGCGAGCCCGCCGACGTGGTCGACCGCGTCGAGGCCTACGGGCGCTGGATGGCCGACACGCCCGAGGTGCCCAAGCTCCTGCTCGCCTTCGAGGGCGCGCCGTGGTCGGACGACGCGCTGATCGGCTGGTGCGAGGAGCACATCGCCGGCCTGGAGGTCGCGCACTGCGGCCCGGCGCTGCACCACGCCCCGGAGGACCAGCCGGAGGCGATCGGCGCGGCCGTCGCGGCCTGGGCCGACCGGCACGGGCTGCGCACCGAGCCGTGGGTCAGCAGCTCGCAGGAGGTCCGCTAGATGTCGGGGCGGTTCGCACGGCGCGTCGTGATCGTGACCGGGGGCGCGGCCGGCATCGGCCTGGCGACGGCGAAGGCCTACGTCGCCGAGGGCGCCGACGTGGCGATCGTCGACATCAACGCCGCCGCCGTGCGCGAGGCCGCGCAGGCGCTCGACGTCTTCGGGGTCGTCGCCGACCTCACCGACGAGGCGGCGGTCGCCGACATGGTGGACCAGGTCGTCGCGCGGTTCGGGGCGGTCGACGTCCTGGTGAACCTCGCGGGCGTGTACGGCCAGCGGCCGATGCTCGAGGAGCAGACGCTCGCCGGCCTGCGCCACGCGCTGGCGACGAACCTCGAGTCCGCGTTCCTGTGCTGCCAGAAGGTCGTGCCGCACATGCGCGGCCGTGGCTACGGGCGGATCGTCACCACGGCGTCCGGGACGTTCCACAACCCGCAGCCCGGGCTGTCGGCCTACGTCGCGGCCAAGGGCGGCACGATCGGGATGACGCGCGTCCTGGCCAAGGAGCTGGGGCCGGACGGGATCACGATCAACATCATCATGCCGGGGCTGATCGCGACCGAGCACGTCCTCACGATGGTGGGCGACACGGCCGAGGCGCGGGCGACCGTCGACGGGTTCTTCGCGCGCACGCTCGAGCACCAGTCGATCAAGCGTCGCGGCCTGCCCGAGGACCTGGCGCACGGGATCTTGTTCCTCACCGAGGAGGCGTCGGGCTTCATCACCGGCCAGACGCTGCAGTTCGACGGCGGGTCGACGTTCACCTGAGCCTCGTCCCGCAAGGACCCTGATCCATACCGAGGCGTGTATGAACCGGGTCCTTGAATGATATTTGAGCTACACCGAAGCGGGCTGAGATGTTCGGCAGGTCGGGCCAATGACGGTCCGGCAGGAGCGGAGGAGGGTCACGTGGTCAGGTCATGGACGGTGGCAGGTGTGGTTGCGGCGTCGGTGGTGCTCGGCGCCTGCGGGTCGAGCTCGGACTCGAGCTCTGACAGCGCCGGTGCGAGCACGACGGCGACAGCGGCGGCCGGGCCCAAGGGCACGCCGATCAAGGTCGGCCTGCTGGTCGACGCCAGCGGCCCGCAGAACGGCGGGCAGGGCGGCGCGGCCGACGTGCTCGAGGCATGGGCCAAGGCCACCAACGCCGCGGGCGGCATCGCGAAGCATCCCGTCGCGATCGAGGTCAAGGATACGGCCGGCAGCCCGTCGAAGGCCGCGACCGCGGCCCAGGGCCTCGTCGCCGACAAGTCGGTCGCCGCGGTCGTCCTCAACGACGCCGCCGCCGACGCGCCGGCGGCCAAGCCGCTGTCGGCCGCGGGCCTGCCCGTGATCGGCGGCAACGGCTTCAACCCCGCGGTCTGGGGCGCCGCGCCGGGCAACAAGCTCGCCAAGATCCCGCAGCTGCCCAACGTCTACGGCGTCACGGCGGCCTTCCCGGCCAACGCCGCGCCGTTCGTCACGGTCGCCAAGCAGGCGGGCTACAAGACGATCGCCGCGCTCGACGAGGCGCAGAACCCGAGCAGCAAGCAGGCCACCCAGCTCATCGCCGGGATGGGCAAGGCGGAGGGGTTGGACTTCGTCGCCGGCATCACGATCGACGCGACCGCGCCGAACTTCACGGCGCAGTGCCTGCAGCTCGTGCAGAAGAAGGTGCAGTACGCCGCGCTGACGATGCCCGACGCCACGGCCAAGCGCCTGGCGGCCGACTGCGCGCGGCAGGGGTACAAGGGTGCCTTCGGCGCCGGCGCCGCCCTCGTCACGCCGTTGTTCTACAAGTCGCTTTCCGGCAACAAGCTGATGGGCGGCCTGACCGGGTTCCCGTGGTACGCCGACACCCCGCCGGTCAAGAACTACCGGCAGGTCATGGACGACAACAAGGTCTCCGAGGACAAGTGGGCCCGCGGCGACTCGACGGCCGCCTGGGCCACGATGGAGCTGTTCAAGAAGGCGCTGGACGCCAACGCCGCCACGCTCAGCCCGACCGTCAACCGCGCCGACGTCGTCGCCGCCTACGGGACGATCAAGGGCGAGACGCTCGACGGGCTGCTGCCCGGTCCGGTGACCTACACGAAGGGCAAGCCCGCGCCCGCCCCGAGCTGCGCCTGGTTGTACGGCTACCAGGACGGCAAGTTCACGGGCACGGCCGAGCCGACCTGCCCTGACCCGCGCCTCGGCGTCGGCTAGCTCGAGCCCCGGACCATGACGGACTTCCTGCCGTTCGTCGTCCTCGGGATCGCGACCGGTGCCCTCTACGGGTTGGCGGGCACCGGTCTGGTCCTGACGTACAAGACGTCGGGCATCTTCAACTTCGGCTACGGCGCGATCGCCGCGGCGGCGGCCTACTGCTTCTACTTCCTGCACGAGCAGCACGGGATGGGCTGGGTGCCCGCCCTGCTGCTCAGCGTGGTGGTGCTGGGGCTGCTGGTCGGCCTCGTCTTCGAGCGGATCGCCGAGCGCCTCGCGCCCCGCCCGATGAGCCTGAAGATCGTGGCGACGGTCGGGATCGTGCTCGCCGTCCAGGGCCTGGCGTCGATCGCCTGGGGGCCGGAGACGATCACGCTGCCCCAGTTCCTGCCGGGCTCGACGTCGTCGTTCGCCATCGCCGGCGCGGTCGTCACCTGGGACCAGGTGATCGTCGCCGGCGTGGCGGTGGCGGCGGTCGTCGCGTTCTACTGCCTCTTCCGCTTCACGCGCACCGGCGTCGCGATGCGCGCCGTGGTCGACGACCCCGACCTGCTGGCGATGCAGGCGACCGACCCGGCCGCGGTGCGCCGGCTGTCCTGGGTGATCGGCTCGATGTTCGCCGCGCTCTCGGGCGTGCTGATCGCGCCGCTCTCCGGGCTGGACTCGATCCTGCTGACCTACCTCGTCGTCCAGGCCTTCGGCGCGGCGGCGATCGGCTGGTTCTCCAACATCCCGCTCACCTTCCTGGGCGGCCTGCTGATCGGCGTCGGCTCGGCGATCTCCACCAAGTACGTCGTCGACGTGCCGTGGCTGGCCGGGCTGCCGTCGTCGCTGCCGTTCGTCGTGCTCTTCGTCGCGCTGCTGGTCATCCCACGGCGCAAGCTGGTGTCCGGCGTCACGCGCGCAGTGACGCGACCGCCGACGCCGTACCGCGCCCCGGGGCGCGTGCGCCTGGGGGCCGGCGCGCTCGCGGTCGTCGCGCTCGCGCTCGTGCCGCAGCTCGTCGGTGGCCGGCTGCCGTACTTCACCGAGTCGCTCGTGACGGCCGTGATGCTGCTCTCGCTGGGGCTGCTCGTGCGGACCTCCGGCCAGGTGTCGCTGTGCCACGCGACGTTCGCGGCCGTCGGCGCCGTCACGTTCTCCCAGCTGCACGTCGACCACGGCGTGCCGTGGGTCGTCGCGCTGCTGGGGGCGGGCGTGGTCACGATGGCGATCGGTGCGCTGGTGGCCATTCCGGCGATCCGCCTGTCCGGGCTGTTCCTGGCCCTGGCGACGCTCGGCTTCGGCATCCTCGTCGAGCGCCTGCTCTACAGCCAGTCGTGGATGTTCACGACGTTCAGCTCGGGCCGCGCGATGCCGCTGCCCGGCTTCGTGGACGACCAGAAGCAGTTCTTCTACGTGGTGCTCGCGGTGGTCGTGCTCGCGGCCGGGCTGGTCGTCGCCGTTCAGCGCAGTCGCCTTGGGCGCGTGCTCCAGGGGATGTCGGGGTCGCCGACCGCGGTCGCGGCGATGGGGCTGAACGTGAACGTGACCAAGGTGGTGGTCTTCTGCCTGTCGGCCTTCGTGGCGGGGATCGCCGGCGTGCTGCTGGGCTGCGCGCGCGGGTTCGCGGTCGCGGCCGACCCGTTCTACATGTCCTTCAACTCGCTCGTGCTGCTGGCGATGCTCGCGATCGCGCCCTTCGCCGAGCCCTGGTACGCCGTGGTCGCCCTGGCCGGCGTCATCCCGGCCTACCTGACCGGCGAGGACACGGCCACGTGGCTGAACGTGCTGTTCGGCGTCGCGGCGGTCGTCGTGTCGATGCAGGGCGGCTCGCCGGCGATGCCGGACACGCTGCGGCACGTGCTCGACCGCCTGGGCGGCCGGCGCCGCGCGCCGCGGCCGCCGGCGGAGCTCGCGCCCGCGCGCGCGAGTGACGGTCAACGTGAAGGCGCGGGTCTGCGGATCAGCGACCTGACCGTGCGCTTCGGCGGCCTCGTGGCCGTCGACGGGCTCGGCTTCGACGCGCCGCTGGGGCGGATCACCGGCCTGATCGGACCCAACGGCGCAGGCAAGACCACCACCTTCGACGCCGCCAGCGGGTTCACGCGCCCGACCGCGGGCGAGGTCCGGCTGCACGGCACCGAGGTCACGGGGCAGTCGCCGTCGGCGCGCGGGCGCCTCGGGCTGGGGCGGACGTTCCAGCGCGTCGAGTTGTGCGACACGTTGAGCGTCCTCCAGAACGTGATGCTCGGCGTCGAGGCCGGCGCGGTCGGCTCGAGCGTCGCCGCGCACCTCGCCGCCGCGCCCGGGCGCCGCCAGGCGGCCGAGGCCGCCGCGTGGTCCGCGCTCGAGGCGTGTGGGATCGAGGAGCTCGCCGGCCGGTCGGCGGGCACGCTGTCGACCGGGCAGGCACGGCTCGTCGAGCTCGCGCGCCTGCTGGCCGGGCCGTTCGACGTGCTGCTGCTCGACGAGCCGTCGTCGGGCCTGGACGAGCAGGAGACGGCGCGGTTCAGCGCGCTCCTGCAGGAGGTCGTCGCGCAGCGTGGGGTGGGCATCCTGCTCGTCGAGCACGACGTCGAGATGGTCATGCGCGTCTGCGACTACATCTACGTGCTGGACTTCGGGCGGCTGATCTTCGACGGCCGGCCGGCGGAGGTGGCGGCCAGCCCGATCGTCCGCGCCGCCTACCTCGGCGACGACGAGGTCATGGCCGCGGTCGGGACCACGACCGAGGAGAAGGTGAAGGCATGACCGGCGCGACCGAGAACGCGGCCGTGCTGCGCGTCGAGGGCCTGTCGAGCGGCTACGGCCGCACGACCGTGCTGCGCGACGTCTCGCTGGCGGTGCCCGCGGGCGGCGTCGCAGCGTTGTTGGGGTCCAACGGAGCGGGCAAGACCACGCTGCTGCGGACGGTGTCCGGGCTGCTCCCCGCGACCGCCGGCAGCGTGTGGCTCGACGGCGTCGACGTCACGGCGGTGAAGGCCCATCGCCGCTTCGCGGCCGGGCTCTGCCACGTGCCGGAGGGCCGCGGCGTGTTCCGCGGGCTGACGGTCCGCGAGAACCTCGCGATGCAGGCGCCCAAGGGCACCGCCGACGCCGCGCTGGAGCGCGCCGTCGCGGCGTTCCCGATCCTCGGGCGCCGGCTGGGCCAGGCGGCCGGGACGATGAGCGGCGGCGAGCAGCAGATGCTCGCCGTGGCCGCCGCGTACACGCGGTCGCCGACGCTGGTCGTGGTCGACGAGGTCTCGCTCGGGCTCGCGCCGTTGGTCCTCGACGAGATCTTCGCGTTCTTGGAGGGGCTGCCGGCACAGGGCATCGCGCTGCTGGTCGTCGACCAGTTCGCGACGCGCGCCCTGGCGATGGCCGATGTCGCCTACGTGCTGCGCCGCGGCGCGATCTCCTACGCCGGCCCGCCTGCGCAACTGCAGGAGTCCGGCGTGTTCAAGCAGTACCTCGGGGTCGCCGCATGACCGACCGCACGGAGCTGGAGGAGCTCGTCAGCCGCTACGGCGCGATGGCCGACGAGCGGACCTTCGACGCGGCCGACCGCGTGCTCACCGAGGACGTCGTCGCCGAGTACCCCTTCGGCCGCCACGACGGCCGCGACGCCGTGGCGGAGGCGGGGCGCTCGGCGCTCGGCGCGTTCGCGGCCACCCAGCACGTCATCACCAACCTGCTGGTCGCGGTCGACGGCGACGAGGCTTCGATCCGCGCGAACCTCGTCGCCGTCCACGTCCAGCACGCGCACGCGCCCGACGTGCACTTCGACGTCGGCGGCTGGTACCGCTTCTCGGCGCGGCGCACGGCCGCCGGCTGGCGGTTGAGCCGCGTCGTGCTGACGGCGGTGTGGACCGCCGGCGCCCGCGCCGACGCGTTTGCCGAGCCCTCGCCGTGACGCCGGCCGACGCCTGCGAGCAGATCCGCCAGCTCGCCGCCCGCTACGCGCTGGCCATGGACATGCGCGACTTCGCGGCGCTCGCCACGCTGTTCACCGAGGACTGCGCCACGCTGGGCGGCGCCACCGGGCGCGCGGCGCTGGAGGCCGAGTTCACGACCGCGTTCCGGACGGGCACCGGCGGTCGCGTCGGCTTCACGCTCGTCGGCGGGCACGTGATCGACCTGGTCGACGCCGACCACGCGCGCGGCTCCGTGCACTGCCTCGCGGAGCTCGGCGACGACGAGCGCTGGGTGCGGCAGGCCATCGTCTACCAGGACGAGTACGAGCGCCACGCCGGGCGCTGGCTCTTCGCGCGTCGCGACCATCAGCTCTTCTACGGGCTCGAGCTCGACGAGCGGCCGCTGGCCCAGCCGCCGGCCGACTGGCCGCGTGGGATCGTCGGCCGCGGCACGCTGCCCTACGCCTGGCCGACGTGGCGGGCGTTCGTCGGCGAGCCCGGCTAGTCGCCTGCGGGTGCGGGTGCGGGTGCGGGTGCGGGTGGGGGCGCGGGTGGGGGCGCCGGGGCGGCCAGCGCGAAGTGCTGGCAGACCGCCTCGACGATCGCGGTCTGCGCCGGGGTGAGCGCCTTGGTCAGACGCGACACCAGGTACACCGGCACGGTCATCGACGCGTCGGTCAGCGCGATCTCCACGAGCCGGCGGTCGCGCAGCTCCTGCTCGACCGCCGCGCGGAACAGCAGGCACGCGCCGAGCCCGGCCTGGGTGGCGTGCTTCATCGCCTCGGGATGGCCGAGCTCGATGATGATGTTGCTGGTCCGCACGCCATGAGCCGAGAGCTGGCGGTCGACCATCTCGCGGCGCAGGTGGCTGCGCGGCGTCGAGACCAGCGGCATGTCGGCGAGCTCGCTCACCGACATCTCCTCGAGGCCCGGGCGGAAGTCCGGCGCGGCGACCAGGACGAGGTCGTCGTCGCCGACCTGCCGGCACTCCAGCGCGGGGTTCTGCGGCGGCGACGGCGCGACGATGAACGCCAGGTCGCTCTCGCCGCGCTCGACCGACGTGACGGCGCCCTCGGGGTCCTCGACGATCAGCGTGATCTCGACGCCCGGGTAGCGCTCGCGGAAGTCCGAGAGGATCGGCGGCAGCAGGTAGCTGCCCAGCGACATGCTCGCCGCGATCGCCACCGGGCCGCCCGAGCCGTCGGCGAGCCCGTCGATCTCGCGCTGCATCTGCTCGGTGCGCGACAGGACGTCCTGGGCCCACTGGTACACCTGCTGGCCGGCGTCGGTGAGGATCGTCCGCCGGCCCTCGCGGTGGAAGAGCGTCACGCCCAGCCGCTCCTGCAGCGAGCGGATGTGGGCGGTGACGACCGGCTGCGCGACCCAGAGGTGCTCGGCCGCCCGCGTGACCCCGCCGAGGTCGACGACGAGGCACAGGATCTCGAGCTTCTGGAAGGTGATCCGGTTGTCGAAGGTTCGCGACACGACTGGTGCCGACCATAGGCCAATGGCTCTGGCCGCGTCCATAGGCATTTCGCGACGTCAACCGCGTCAGATGGGTATTTGTCGGCCCACAGGCGCCGACGTAACGTCCGCGGCATGCGCAGTGACGCGGTCCAGCCGCTCGATCTCGCCGACCTTCCCTCACCGCTCAGGGAGCGTCTCGCGCCGCGGGTCGACCGGCTCGGCTACCTCGGGGCGTTCTTCACGCACGCCGGTCACCAGCCCGACGCCCTGCTGCACTTCTACGAGTTCACCGAAGCGCTCAAGGCCGTGCTGCCCGAGCGCGTCGTCGAGATCATCGCGCTGACGATCGCCGGCGACACCGGCAACGCCTACGAGCGCATCCAGCACGAGCGGCTGGCGCTGAAGATCGGGATGGACGCCGACGAGGTCCGCTCGCTCTCGCACGGGACGCTGCACGCGTTCCCGTCGTTCTCACCGGCCGAGCGCGCGGCGCACGCGCTGGCGACGTGCGTCACGCGCCGGTTCGGCAGCGGCTGCGAGCCCGCGTTCCTGCGCCTCAAGCGCGTCGTGGGCGACGAGGTCGCGGTCGCGTGCCTGCTGCTCGCGGGCCGCTACGTGGCCCACGCCACGGTCGCCAACGTGTGGCGTCTGCAGCTGCCGGTCGAGTCGCCGTTCGCGGCCGCGGACTGACCGGCGCCGCTCAGGCGCCGGCCGCCCACGGTCCGCTGCGGCGGTAGCGCGGCTCCCACACCAGCCGGTTGAGCACCTTGACGGGCGCGGGGAGGACCGAGAAGAACTGGCGGCGCTTCTCCGCCGTCGCGCCGTCGACGATCCACGGCACGTAGACGGCCGCGCCGCTCAAGCCCTGGGCCTTGGCCATCGACTTGCCGAAGCTCTTCCAGTCCTTCTCGGTCAGGACCTCCTGGATGAGCGGGAGCGCGCTCTGCTCCTCGTGCTCGAAGTGGGTGTCCAGCGCGGCGGTGAGCTCGACGAGGCGATCGTTGAGCGCGTCGCCCGACATGGTGGTGAACGCGTCGTCGGTGGCGGTCAGCAGCGGGTCGAGGACGGCGTGCTCGGCCTCCATGTCCTCCAGCAGCTTGCGGCGGTCCGGACGGTCGCCGATGGCCTGGTAGAGCCGCGGCCAGAGGTCGTCGTCCTCCACCGTGTGGTGCAGGTGCAGCTGGGCCTTGAAGTTCTCCCAGCCCTTGCGGACCGCGGGCGTGTCGGCGCGTCGCGTGGACGCGGCGGACGCCAGCCGGCGCACGTCGCGCCGCAGCGCGTCGTGCGTGACGTACATCATCGTGAAGTCGATCGGGTCCTTGTCGGTGGCGCTCATGCCGTGTCTGTTCCTCGGTGGGGTGGATCGCTAGGATCTATTACGCAAATCAGATAATACGAAGACCGTATCATATGACTTCCAAAGAAAAAGCCGTCTCGACGGCCACGATCAAGAGCACGATGCGTGCGCTGAGCATCCAGCTGTCGCTGCTCAACCACCAGGTCGGTGCCCGGGTCGACCTCCGCCAGGTCGACCTCAACTGCCTGGACCTGATCGTGCGCGAGGGGCCCCTCAGCCCGACCGCGCTCGCGCGCCGCGCGGGACTGCACGCGGCGACGATCACGGGCATCCTGGACCGCCTCGAGCGCGGCGGTTGGGTGGTGCGGGAGCGCAGCGCGCAGGACGGGCGGGCGGTCGTCGTCCGCGGGCTGGGCCGGCGCAACGGCGACCTCGTCCGGCTGTACGGGGGCATGAACACCGCGGTCGACGAGATCTGCGCGTCCTACACGGCCGCCGAGCTGGAGCTCGTGGCCGGCTTCCTGGCGCGCGCCGCGACGGCGGGGCAGACGGCCACCGCCGAGCTCACGCAGCCCAACGGACGCGCAGGCGCTTGAGCCCGCGCACCGTCACCGCCGGCTTGTACTCCAACGGCTGGTCGGCGACGACGCGCAGGTCGGGCAGGCGGCGGTAGAGCTCCTGCAGCGCGCAGCGCGCCTCGAGCCGCGCCAGCGGCGCGCCGGAGCAGAAGTGCCGGCCCAGCCCGAAGCCGAGGTGGTCGTCGCGGTTGGCGCGGTGCAGGTCGAAGGCCAGCGGGTCGTCGAACACCGCGGCGTCGCTGTTGGCGCCGGCGACGTTGAGCAGGACGGGGGAGCGCGCCGGGATCGTGACGCCGGCGACCTCGACCTCCGCGGTGGTGACGCGCAGCAGGTTGTTGACGACCGCCAGGCGGCGCAGGCCCTCCTCGACCGCGTTGTCCCAGAGGTCGGGGTCGGCGCCGATCTCGTCGAGCAGCTCGGGCCGGTCGCCGAAGAGGCGCACCAGCTGGCTCATGAGCCCGGTCGTCGTCTCGCTGCCGGCGACGGCGAGGCCGACGATGTGCCCGAGGATGTGGTCGTAGGACATCGCGGGCGTGCCGTCGTCGTTGGTCGCCTGGAGCATCGCCGACGCGAGGTCGTCGCGCGGGTTCGCGCGACGGTCGTCGAGGTAGGCCTTGAACGCGGGGTAGGCCTCGGCCACGCGCAGGTAGCGCTCCTCGAGGACCTCGACCGGCGCGGGGAGCTGGGTGGGCTCGTCGTCGGCGCCGAACTGCTGGAGTGTCATCAGGCCCTGCAGGTCGTCGATCCACCCGCGGAAGCGCGGCAGGATCTCGGCCGGCATCGCCGCCATCCGGACGATGACGCCGGTCGTCAGCTTGTGGAAGTAGTCGCCGACGAGATCGCATTCGCCGCGGTCGGCGAAGTCGTCGATCAGCTCGTTGGCCAGCTGCCGGATCATCGGCTCGGACTGGGCCACCAGCGGCCGCGTGAACGCCTTCTGGGTGCTCTTGCGATGGACGGTGTGCTCGGGCGGGTCCATGTTGATGATGGCGTGGGCCATCAGGTTGGACAGGATCTCGCGCGTCTGCGCGGGAACGCGCGTGTCCTCGGGCAGCGGCGCCACGCGCAGCACGCGCGAGGAGAACGTCTGCCAGTTCTTGAAGGCGGCGGTCACGTCGGCGTGGTCGGTGAGCACCCAGCACCGCAGCGGCTCGTAGAAGAAGACGGAGTGCTGGCGCGCGCCCTGCCAGAACGTGTGCGGGTCGGCGAGGAAGTCCTGGGAGAACGGGTCGAACCCGGCGGGGGCCGGAGGCCTGATGGGCGTGTCGGTGGTCATCGCGCTTCCTCCTCGGAGACAGTGCGCCGACCGTATGCCGGCCCGTGGGGCGGCGACCAATACGTATTGGTCGCCCGACGCATAGCCGCCCGACGATGCCGTCCGCCCCGGTGTCGCACTCTGCCGCCCGCGTCCGTCATGTGATCGAGGCGTGTTGACGACGACGAAGGAGCCAGCAGTGCGCTACGCGATCCTGATCCACGAGCGGCCCGGCCGGTACGACGGCCCTGGACAGGCCGCCGAGGGCGCGCAGCGTGAGCGCGGAGGGCCGCGCGGCGCTGGACCGCGCGATCGGCCTGCAGGGCCGCGGGCCCTATGTCCTCCAGGCGGCCATCGCGTCGCTCCAGGCCGAGCGGCCGGTCGACTGGCCGCAGGTCGCGGCGCTCTACTGCGAGCTCGCCACGCTGTCGGGTTCGCCGGTGGTCGAGCTGAGCCGCGCGGTCGCGGTCGCGGAGGCCGGCGATCCCGCGGGCGCGCTGGCCGCCGTGGACGCGTTGGAGCTCGGCGACTACCGCTACGTCGACTCGACGCGCGCCGAGCTCCTGCGCCGGGTCGGGGACGTCGACGCGGCCGCCGTGGCCTACACGCGGGCGATCGAGCGCGCGCTCACCGAGCCCGAGCGGCGGTTCCTGGTGCGGCGGTTGGCGGAGCTGTGACGCCGGTCGTCCCCATCGCCGGCCGCCGTTCGTCTGCGAAGCATGTCAATCGCCTACGTCATCGTCGCGTCGATCACCGCCCTGTTCAACTACTACGCCGCCTACCTGGACTTCACCCATGACGCCTCGGTCGTCGCGGTCGCCGAGCGCGTGCGCGTGTCGACCAGGATGATGGTGCCGTTCGGCATCCTGCTCGCCGCCGGTGCGACCGGCCTGGTCGTCGGGTTCGCCGTCCCCGCGCTCGGGACGGCGGCCGCGATCGGCCTCGTCCTGTACTTCGTCTGCGCGCTGAGCGCCCATGTCCGCGTCGGCGACCGCGGGATCCGCGACGCGCTCATGTTCCTGACGCTGGCCGTCGCGACGCTCGTCCTGGGCCTGGCCGCATAGCGCACCACGTATGGGTCGGTGGCGCAAGAGCTGTTGGAGGATGGCACCCCGGCCGAATAGGTTCGCCGGCGGTCCGGGTCGCCTTGCGCCCCGCCGTCCCCGACAGGAGAGCGTGTCAACGATGCGAGCTGTGAGCTTCGCCGCCTTCGGCGGTCCCGACGTCCTCGAGCTGGGCGAGGTGCCGGCGCCCGAGGCCGGCGACGGCCAGGTGCGCGTCGCGGTCCGGGCCGTGGGCGTCAACCCGATGGACATCAAGATCCGCAGCGGCGGGATGGAGCGCCTGTTCCCGACGCCGCTGCCCAGCACGCCGGGCTCGGAGGTCGCGGGCGTCGTCGACCAGGTGGGCGACGGCGTCAGCGGCGTCGCCGTCGGCGACGAGGTCCTGGGCTGGAGCGCGACGGGCGCCTGCGCCGAGCACGCCCTGCTCGGCGTGTTCGCGGGCAAGCCGGCGACGATGCCCTGGGACCAGGCCGCGGCGCTCCCCGTCGCGGGCGAGACCTCGCGGCGGATCCTCGACGCCATCGACCTCCAGAAGGGGGAGACCGTGCTGGTGCACGGCGGCGCCGGCGGCGTCGGCACCGTGCTCGTCCAGCTGGCGCGCGAGCTCGGCGCGAGGGTCATCGCGACCGCCGGCGAGGCCAATCACGACTACCTGCGCTCGCTCGGGGCGGAGCCGGTCATCTACGGCGACGGGCTCGTCGACCGTGTCCGGGCCGTCGCGCCCGACGGCGTGGACGCCGCCGTCGACGTGGCGGGCCGCGACGCGCTCGACGCGTCGATCGCGCTGACCGGCGGGACCGATCGGGTCGTCACGATCGCCGACGGGCGCGCGCGCGAGATCGGCGTCCGCTTCCTGATGGGGCGGCCCGACGACCGCGACGCCGCCGCGCTGGCGGAGCTCGCCGAGCGCTGGGCCGGCGGCGGGCTGAAGCTCGTCACGACCACGTTCCCGCTCGACGACGTCGCCGAGGCGCACGCGGTGAGCGCCGCGGGCCACGTCCGCGGCAAGCTCGTCCTCCTGATCGGCTGATCGCGTCATGACGGGCAAGTTGGAGGGGAAGGTCGCCGTCGTCACCGGCGCCGGCGCCGGGATCGGCCGCGCCTACGCCGAGGCGCTCGCGGGCGAGGGCGCGAGTATCGTGGTCAACGACGTCGCCGGCGCGGACGCCGTCGCGGCCGACATCGTGGCGCGCGGCGGAACGGCGATCGCCGACGGGCACAGCGTCGCCGACTACGACGGCGTGGCCGCGACGATGGCGGCCGCCGTCGAGCGACTCGGCGGCCTCGACGTCGTGATCGCGAACGCCGGCACGGTGCGGCCGGCGCTGGTCCACGAGACCGACGAGCCCGACTGGGACTCGGTGGTCGGCGTCAACCTCAGCGGCACGTTCAACTGCCTGCGGCACGCGGCGCCGCTGATGGCGGCGCGGGGTGGCGGGAGCATCGTTACGGTCGGTGACATCTCGACTGCGCTGCACTACCCGCTCATCGGCACCCATCGCGCCGCGAAGGCGGCCAACGTCGTCCTGTCGCTCTACGCCGCCGACGAGCTGCGCGGCGACAACATCAACGTCAACGTCATCATGCCCGGCAACACGGCGACGGCGATGGCGCGCACCTACGCGGCGAGCCTGGACGACGAGCGCCGCACGCGCTTCCTGACCAACGTGCGCGCGCACTACGGGGTCAAGGGCGAAGCGCCGCAGGGCGGCCCGTCGGAGGCGGCGTCGGTGCCGCCCTTGGGCGTGTTCCTGTGCACGGACGCCGGGCGGTCGATCACGGGCCGCGCCTTCGCGATGAACGGCGACCGCATCGGGTTGGTCGTCGCCCGTGAAGAGGTGACCTACCTCGGCCCCGACGCCGGGCCCGGCTGGTCGGTCGACGAGCTGTCCGAGCGCGTCCCCGAGTGGCTCGCAGGGCTGCCGGAGAGCCTCGTTCTCTGCCCGTGACCGACGACCGCGCGCGGGCGGTGCGGTACGACGAGTTCCTCGGAGCGATCACGCGCCGGTTCGTCGGGGCGGTGGTCGCCGCCGCGTCGGTCGCGCCCGGCGAGGTCGTCGTCGACCTGGGCGCCGGCCTCGGGCGCCTCGGGTGGGCCGCGCATCTGGCGGGGGCGACGGCGATCCTCGTCGAGCAGTCACCGGACATGCTCGAGGCCGCCCGCGCCCGCCATCCCGAGCTGCGGGCGGTGTGCGCCGCGGGCGAGGCGCTGCCGTTCGCCGACCGGTCGATCGACGCGGTCGTCGCGGGCTTCTTCCTCAACCACCTCGACGACCCGGCGGCCGGGTTGGCCGAGATCCGGCGCGTCTTGAAGCCCGGCGGCCGGCTGGCGGCGACCGTGTGGGCCGATCGCCTGGCGGCCCGGCACAACAGCGTGATCGTCGAGGCCGTCGCCGCCGTGCATCCGGAGGCGGTGTCCGCTCGCCCGCCGTCGGACGCGGGGGCAGGGCCGCGGATGCTGGCGGCGATCGCGGCGGCCGGCTTCGCCGACGCACAGGCCGAGCTGCTGGCCGCCACGACACGGGTGTGGTCGGCCGCGCACCTGCTCGAAGGCACGCGGACGACGACCTGGGACAACGCCGCGCTGATCGAGGCGGTGCCACCCGCGCGCGCCGGTGCGCTGGAGGCCGAGGTGCGCCGCCTCGTCGAGCCGTATCGGGACGGCCCCGGCTTCGAGCTGCCGGCGAGCGCGGTCCTGCTCACCGCCCGTCGGCCGGGGTGACGAGGTCGCGCCTCGGCGCGTCCGAGCGCAGCGACCGGCGGACAGCGCGCTCAGACCGGGCGCACCCGGGTCGATCCTCCTGCTGTGCAGGACGCCCGGTGCTGACGTCGCCGAGGGCGCGGCGCTGGCCGAGCGATTGCGCTCCTCGCAGTGCGGCTGGCCGCCTGAGGCCGCGCCAGCCGGCGGCTGAGCTGGCGCTGGGAGACCGATGTCGGCGTCAGGGAGCGAGGCCCGCGCCGACGAGCCAGGCGAGCGTCCCGGCGTCGGCGACCGGCGCCGTCTCGTGCAGCTGGACGTCATGGCCGGTGGCCGGCACGATCAGCGCCTGGAGGTGTGCCGCCGGCGCGTAGTAGGGCCGCTCGGCAGCGAGCACGCTGTCGCGCGTGCAGTCCGCCCCGTCCGGCGGGCCGCAGAACAGGCCGTCGTGATCGCCGAGCACCAGCAGCGTCGGCGCCCGGAGCGCGTGGGACGGGGCCAGCGCGGGATCGGCCGCCTGCTGGCTCGCCGCGTCCGACAGCTCCGTCAGCGACATGGTGTCCTTGGTCGCCTCGTCGATCGCGATGGCTTCGGGGCTGGCCGTCGGCGCGTAGTAGAAGTCCGCGGCGCGCGTGCCGGGCGCGGTCGTGACGTAGCCCGGGTCGAGGCCCGCGAAGCGCGGGTCGGTGGCGGCGGGCACGAGGCTGCCGGCGAGCTGCGCCGCGCCCGACGGCTTGCTCGCGTGCAACAGGCCGGTCAGCACGAAGCCGTCGACGTCCTGCCAGCTCGAGGCCTCCGCCCACGCGTAGATCGAGCCGAGCGAGTGACCGACCCAGACGACACGGGCGAAGCGCTGGCCGGCGAGCGAGCCGTCGCGCAGCTTGGCGATCACGTCGTGCAGGTCGGCGGCGCCGTTGGCGAGCGACACGGCGCTGCTGTCTGGACGGCTGCTGGCGCCGGTGCCGAGTCGGTCGACGGCGAACGTCGCGTAGCCGGCGCTCACCGCGCGCGTGACGTAGGAGAGGCGGCCGTCCTCGGCCGGCGTGTCCCAGTAGCCGTTGTTGTAGGTCGCGCCCGAGACGAGCAGCTGGACGGTGCGCGCCGGGCGTCCCGCCGGCTGGCAGAGGCGGCCGTGCAGCGACGCGCCGGGCGCGGGCGCCGAGACGGGGACGACGACGTCTCGGCAGCTGCCCGGTGCGGCAGAGGCGACGCCACCGCCGAGGGCCAGGACCGACGCCGTCACCAGGGCCAGCAGCGGCAGGAAGCGCGCGGTCATGACGCCGCGGGCACGGGCGCCGGCGCGGATGGAGGTTGGGCGCTCGAGCGCTCGAAAGAGGTCCATGGCTCGACCCTAGAGGCGGGCCGGCCCACGCCCAACGCGAGCGCGTGAACGCGCGGGTCACGATCCGCGATCAGGCCGGCACGCGTCACGCCTTCTGCGGCACGCGGGCCGGCTCGACGCGGCGGGCGACCACCGCGGCGGTCAGCGCGAGGACGATCGAGATGACCAGCGCGACGTGCAGGCCTCCGACGCGGTCGGAGGAGGCCAGGGCGCCGAAGAGCGCGACGCCGATCACGCTGCCGGTCTGGCGCGCGGTGTTCAGGGTGCCCGAGGCGACCCCGGAGAGCGACGGGTCGACGCTGCCGAGCAGCGACGCGGTCATGACCGGCACGACGAACCCCAGCCCCAGGCCGATCGCGACGAGCTGGCCGACGATCGCCGGATACGGCGTGTCGGGCCCGATCACCAGCAGCGCGGCCAGGCCGGCGCTGACCAGGAGGCTGCCCGCGACGATCACCCTGGCCGGGCCGACCCTCGCCGCGGTCCGCCCGGCGAGCAGGTTCCCGGCCAGGACCGCGATCGTGCTGGGGGCGAACGCCAGACCGGTCTGCAGCGCGGTGAAGCCGCGCTGGTCCTGGAACCAGAGGCTGAGCACGAAGATCAACCCGTAGAACGCAATGTTGATGATGAACCCGATCGCCGAGGTCGCGCTGAACGTCGCGGAGCGAAACAGCGCCAGCGGGAGCATCGGTCGGGCGCGCACGCGCTCGACGGTCACGAACGCCGCGCCCGCGGCGAACGCCACGACGAACCCCGCCAGGACGGCCGGGTCGGCGAACCCGCGCACACCGCCTTCGATCATCGCGGCGGCGAGCACCGCGAGCGTCGTGATCGCCGCGAGCTGGCCGACGAGGTCGACCACGCGGTCGGCGCCGCGCGGCGTCTCGGCGACGCGCCGGACGGTGAGCCCGATCGCGGCGAGGCCGATCGGGACGTTGATGAAGAAGATCGCCCGCCAGCCCAGCGTCTGCGTGAGGACGCCGCCGACCAGCGGTCCGCCCGACAGCGCGACGCTGGCGCCGGCCGCCCACAGGCCGACGGCCTTGGCGCGGTCCTGCGCGGCCGGGAAGCTGTGGTTGAGCAGCGCCAGCGAGCACGGCACGAGCGCGGCGGCCCCGGCGCCCTGAACGGCGCGGGCGGCGACGAGGGCGCCGAGGCTGGGCGCGAGCCCGCAGGCCGCCGACGCGGCGGTGAAGACCGCGAAGCCGGCGACGAACACCCGCCGGGCGCCGATCCGGTCCCCCAGCGCGCCGGCGGTCAGGATCAGCGCCGCGAAGACCACGGTGTAGGCGTTGATCACCCACTGCAGCGCGCTGGTCCCACCACCCAACGAGGCGCCGATCGGCTTGATCGCGACGTTGACGACGCTGACGTCGAGCTGCACGACGGCGAACCCGAGGCTCGTCGCCAGCAGCTGCGGCCAACGTCCTGCAAGGCCTCCGCCATCTCGTCGTCCGGAGTCATGTCGCTGCGTCCGATCTTCCATGCCCCGACGCTATGGCGCCGATGTTTCGCCCCGAGCCGAATCGTCGCGCCGGGCGGTTGGCGCGGGTTCTCCGGCGCTCGCGCTCCAGGCGTCTGGCGGATATCCGCAATTGCATTCTCCACAGCAGAATCCTATGCTCGCGCCCATGACCGAACTGATGGGCCGCGTGGCCTTCGTCACCGGCGCGGCGCGCGGCCAGGGCCGCGCGCACGCGCTCGCGCTCGCCGAGGCCGGCGCCGATCTCGTGATCTGCGACCTGGCCGACGGCGCGGACCCCTCGGCGCCGTACGCGCTGAGCACGTCCGCCGACCTGGAGGAGACCGCCGGCGCCGTCCGAGCGCTCGGCCGCCGCTGCGTCGCCGGCGTGGCGGACGTCACCGACGAGGCGGCGCTGCGGGCGCTCGTCGAGCGGGCGGTGGCGGAGCTCGGCCGGCTCGACGCGGTCGTGGCCAACGCCGGCATCGTCGGGCGGCCGGGTCCGAGCTGGGAGCTGAGCGAGGAGGACTGGGATCGCGTGCTCGCGGTCAACCTCAAGGGCGTGTGGCTGACCTGCAAGGTCGCGCTGCCCGCGCTGCTGGCCGCCGGCGGCGGCTCGATCGTCGTCATCTCCTCGATCGGCGGGCTGAAGGGCCAGCCGGGGATGGCGGCCTACGTGGCGGCCAAGCACGGCGCGATCGGGCTGACGCGCACGATCGCCAACGAGGTCGGCGCCGCCGGCGTGCGGGTCAACGCCGTCTGCCCCGGCGCGGTCGACACGCCGATGGTGACCAACCAGGCGACGCTCGACCTCTTCAGCGGCGCGGCCGCCGGCGAGGGCACGCGCGCCACGCTGGAGGCCGCCCTCGCCGGGCAGGTCCTCCTGCGCCCAGGCTTCGTCGCGCCCGCCGACGTGTCCGCGGCGGTGGTGTGGCTGACGTCCGACGCGGCGCGCTGGGTCACGGGCGCGGTGCTGCCCGTCGATGCCGGGATGGCGGCCAAAGCGGCCTAGATGGGTCGTTCCACGGGTCCCGTGCGGCCGCCGTCGGTCGTGCGCTGCGGCCCGGCGACGAAGACCGCGCTGCGGCGCCGCGCCGCGGCGCGGACGCAGCGCAGCATCAGAGGGTGCCGGTCGCTCGTGACGACGACGTCCGGCGCCGCGGCGACCACCAGCGCGTGGAGCTGGCGCCGCGGGCTGAAGCCGCCGCCGACGAAGCGCACCGAGCAGCCGGCGGGCAGCATCGCGTTGGCGGCCAGCTCGACCTCGCGCACCTCGGCGCTGAGCCGCTCGATCGTGAACAGGTAGCCCGCCATCGACGCGAACGACCGCGTCATGATCTGCGGCACGTAGGAGAAGACCGTCAGCCGCAGCGGTCGGTCGCCGCCGCACGCCAGCGCGTAGGGGAGGACCGACATGTAGGTGTCGTAGGTGACGACCGCGACGACGTCGGCGAGCCGCACGCGGCTCGGCGCGTCAACGAGCGAGGAGCGCATCGAGCAGCACCGGATCCGGCTCGAAGCCGGGATCGAAGCGCCGGCGCAGGCGTGCCACGGCGTCCAGGCCCGCGCGGGTCGGGCGCGGGTCGGCCGGCAGCCCGAGGTCGGTGAAGATGCCTCGGGCGGCGGCGGTCGCGCGGTCGGCGGCCAGGCCGCGGCCGGCCAGGAGCGCCGCCGCCCGGTCCGGGCCCCCGCGGAGCACGTCCTGGCGGCCGGCCTCCAGGGCGGCGTCGTAGGCGTCGGCGACGCCGAGGTCGGCGCGGACGAAGCAGGCGTTGGTCACGAGGTCGGGCGCGACCTCGAGGTGGCCGCCGAGGCGCGGGAGCCCGGCGCGCGCGGCGATCACGTCGAACGGGCTGTGCAGCGTCGCGCCGTCCACGCGACCCTCGCGCAGCGCCTCGAGGCGCTGGAGCGTGCCGCCGGTCGTGACGAGCGACGCCGCCGCCGGCGCGGTGCCGAGGCGCGCCTCCACGATCGCGCGCAGCACGAACGCGAAGCCGCTGTCGGGGTCGTCGACGCCCCAGCGCAGCGAGGTCGCGTCCTCGCCCGGTGCGACGCCGGGCCGGGTGTGCACGACGAGCTCGCCGACCGGCTCGACGCGCAGCAGGCGTGCGGCGACCGGCCGCGGGCCGCGGACGAAGTGGTCGGCCGAGGTGTGGACCGCGTGCAGGGCGCCGCGGTCCCACCGGGCGAGCTGCTCGCTGGAGGACGTGACCTCGCGGACCGTGACGTCGAGGCCCGCGGTGGCGAAGTGGCCGGCCTCCAACGCCTGGTAGACGGGGACGGAGTGGGCGCCTGGGAAGATCGCGACGGTCAACAGCATGTTCCGCGAGACCGTACGCGATTCTTCTATGCAGAATCAAGTCCACGATCGGAGGCACCTCAGCGCCGCAGCTGCTCGAGCAGCTGCTGCGTGGACCGGGCCGGCTCCGCGTCGAGCGCGCCCAGCGCCTCGCGGCAGCCCTGGTAGGCGCGCAGCATCCCGTCGTCGTCGCCCATCGCGGAGCGGGCGCGCATCAGCAGCCGCCACGCCTGCTCGCGGTAGGGGTCGTCGCGCAGGACCGCCTTGGCGTAGGACTCGGCGTCGGCGTACTCGCCGAGGTCGTGCGCGATCGTGCCGGCCCGCAGCCGCGCGTCGACGACGGCCGCCGCCAGCCGCCGCCGGCGCTCCGCGATCCACTCGGTCTCGCCGCCAGGCAGCAGCTCGCGCTCGCCGTGGTCGGCCAGCGCCACCCGCAGCCCCGCCAGCGCCGCGGGGCCCTCCAGGCTCGCCGCCGTGTCGAGCGCCGTGAGCAGCTCGGTGGAGTCGCTGACCAGCGCGCCGCCGGTCACCGCGACCGTCCCGTTCTCCGAGCTCAGCGCGTAGGGCGGAGGGAGCACCTCGCGCGCGCGGCTCAGCGCCTGGCGCAGGTACGCGCGCGACGAGTCGTCGGCGCGGCCGTCGAAGAGCACGTCGAGCAGCTGCGCGCGGCCGGCGCTCTGGTCGGACCGCGTTGCGAGGAAGGCCAGCAGGTCGATGCTCTTGGCGATGCGCGGTCGCGTCTCGCGCCCGTCGACCAGCAGCACGCGCCGGCCGAGGTCGCCGATCACGACGCCGCGTCGCCGCGGAGCCGACGGCCGTCCCGCGCCGCTCGCGGCCGGCCCCTGCAGCAGCGCGCGGCCGAGGTCACGCCAAGCGGCGTCGTCGCTCGGCCCGCTGTCCAGCCGCCGCGACGCGACCGCCGGGAAGTCCGCGAGGGCCTTGAGCATGGAGTGGTGCGAGCCCTGGCGCCGCGCCGCGTCGAGGGCCAGGTCGGCGGCGCGGTCGGCGGCCTCGGGGTCGCCCGTACGCCACTGGGCCTCGCTCAGGTAGACCGCCGCGCTCGGCAGCTCGAGGATGCGGTCGGCGCCGGCCATGAGCGCCACGGCGGTCGTGAGCGAGGCCAACGCCGCTGCGTCGTCCTCACCGCTGAGCAGCAGCCTGAGGCCCTGCCACAGCAGCATCTGCTCGCGGACGATGACGATCTGCTGGGTCGCCGGGTCGGCGGCCATGCGGTCGAGCGCCGCGCGGGCGCGCTCGAGGTCGCGGTCCACGCGCAGCGCGAGCTTGGCCTCCAGCGTGTCGGCGAACAGCACGAGCCGGTGCGAGCCCGTCGCCTCCAGCGACGGCCGCCGCTCGGCGTAGACCTGCCACGCCTCGTCGGCCCGGCCGAGCTCGGCCATCACCTCCATGTGGACCGACGCCGTCAGCCAGGTCGACCCCCAGCCCGAGGCCATCGACTCCTCGTAGAGCGCCAGCGCCTCGGGCAGGCGGCCCAGCGCGCGCAGCGCCGCCACCCGCCACGGCTTGTTGACGGCCGCCGCCCACGGCGACGGCGGCTCGGCGAGCAGGCGGGTCAGCCGCCCGTAGGCCCAGTACGAGCGCTGCAGCAGCGCGTCGACCGGCCCGCCCGAGGGCGGCGCGAGCTGCGCGTAGTGCCCGCCCGGCAGCTCGGTCAGCAGGACCGAGCGGGCGATGTCGACCTCCGGCCCCGGCACGGCGTCGTCGAGCACGGCCAGCCCGTCGTCGAAGCGGACGACCATCATGTAGCACCAGGCGATGAAGCAGGCCAGGCGCGCCTCCAACGGAGGATCGCCGGACCGGCGCCGGGCCCGCAGCCGGTCGGCGATCGCGGCGCCGTCGCCGTAGCGCTCCGTGCCGACGGCGACGAGCAGCTCGGCGGCCATGAGCCGCTCGGAGCGGCGCACGCGGTCGCCGCCGAACGCGTCGAGCCAGCGCGTCGCCTGCTCGAGGTCGTGGCGCTCGACGACCGCGTGGATGACGTCCTCGGCGGCGCTCGCCGCGCGGTCGGGCATGTGCGCGCGCAGCAGCGCCTCGGTCGCCTCCTCGCGCTCGCCGCGCGCCAGGAGCAGCTCGGCGTGCGCGCGGTGGATGGCGAGCTGCTCCTCGCGCGAGCGCCGGCCCAGCAGCGTCAGCAGGTACTCGCGGAAGCGCGGGTGGGGCTGGAGCACCGCGCCGCCGCCCTCCCAGATGACCGGCAGGTGCTTGCCGCGCAGGCTCGCGAGCAGCGCGCCGGCGTGCGCGACGCCCAGGGCCTCGGCGGCGTCGGCGTCGACGGCCCGCAGCACGGCCGCCCGGACGAGCAGCTCGTGCTCGGCGGGCGCCAGAGTCGACATGATGTGCTGCGCCAGGTAGCCGTGCAGCGGGTCGGCCTCGCCGCCCGATCCGTATACGTGGTCGGCCGCGCGCCAGGACTCGAACAGCACGCCGGTGACCCAGCCGCCGGTTACGCGGACCGCCGTCTCGGGGTCGATCGCGGCCCCGCCGACGGCGCGCAGCGCCTCGGCGGCCTCGTCGGCGTCGAAGGCCAGGTCGCGCTCGCCGACCGCCGCCACGCCACCCGTCCACGACGCCGACCCGAGGTCGAGCTCCACCTCCGCGCGGCTGACGAGCACGAACCGCGCCGCGCTCGGCGCGTAGCGGATCAGCGCGCTGAGCACGCGGCGTCCACCGGCGGCGTCGGCCAGGTGCTCGACCTGGTCGACGACCACGAGCAGCGGCTCCTCGGGCAGCGCGTCGGCGAGCAGCCCGGCGACCTCCTGGTGCGGCGTCCCGAGCTGGAGCGTGCTCTGGACCAGCTCCTCGGCGTCGGGGACGTGCGGCGCCAGCGCGGCGGCGAGGTAGGCGAGCAGCCGGCCGGGCGCGCGCTCGGTCTGGTCGAGCGTCAGCCAGGCCAGCGGCCGGCCGGCGCCGCGCGCCGCCTCGACGACCGCGGTCGTCTTGCCGGATCCCGCGGTCGCGGCGATCCAGACGATCTGGTGGCGGTCGATCAGCCCGCGCAGCAGCTCGTCGACACGTGGTCGCGGGACGAACCGCGTGGGGCCGCCGGGCGGCTTGAGCTTGGTGCGGATGATCACCGGCGCAGTCCAGGGGTGGGGCGACCTGCCGGGCGACACGTTACGCCTATGGTCGACGGGCTCGAGGCATTCGCTGCCGTTTCGCCTCGATTTCGGGTGCATGCTCGACCGTGGGCGCATGAGTATCTGGGTCGAGATGCAGCAGGCACACGAACGCTGGGAGCCGACGGCGCATCGGCACTGGCGCCGATGGATGGAGGAGGACGTCCCCGACGACGCGGCGGCGCGCTACGCCGTCGCGCACGCCGAGCTGCTCGATGGCCTGGCCGACGGCGGCGCGTGGCTGACGTCGGCCTACCGGTCCGACGCGCTCGCGCGCACCGCCGGCGAGGACCGCGCGCTGGCGCGGCGTTGGCGCGACCTCGCCGGGAGCGCCGGCGCGATGGCCGATCCGGCCTGGCACGCGACGCGCGAGTGTGCCGACGTGTGGGCTGGCGCGGAGGCCGGCGCGGGGCGCGTCGAGCGCCTGCTGATCCTGCACGGCGTCGCCACGCTGCGGATCGCGATCGCGACCTGCGTGCTCGGGGCGCTGGCCGACCGGCCCGAGCGCGCGCTCGACGCGCGCCGCCTGCTGCTCGACGAGGCGGCGATCGCCTGCCGCCAGCAGGAGGCGGTGCGCGCGCTGGTCGAGGGCGCTGCGCCACTGCGGGGCGCGGTCGCGGTGAGCCACGCCGAGGCGGCGCTCAGCGCCTACTGGGATCTGCTCGAGGAGCTCGCGCTCGCAGCGGTCGTGCAACGACCGCTGCTCGCCGCCTGAGCGGTCCCCGACGCCGGTAGAGTCTGGCGCATGGAATCCGCGTCTGCGACGGCGAAGCCCGCTTACCCGATCACGTCCGTCGACAACGCGCTGCGACTGCTGCTCCTGTTCCGGGAGCGGCAGTCGATCCGCGTGGCGGAGGCCAGCGACGAGCTCGGCGTGGTGCGGTCGACCGCGCACCGCCTGCTGGCGATGCTGCAGTACCACGAGCTCGTGCGCCAAGACCCGGCGACCAAGGCCTACCTCGCCGGCCCGGCGCTGTGGGACATCGGGCTGTCGGTCGTGCGCAACCTCGACCTCGTCGGCCAGCTGCGCCCGGTGCTCGAGGAGCTTGCGGCCCAGACCCGGGAGACGGCGCACCTCGTGCTCCTGCAGGGTCGCGTCGTCCGGTGCGTGGACGGCGTGGAGAGCCCGCAGGCCGTGAAGACGTCGGCGCGGATCGGGGAGACCTGGCTGCCGCACGCGAGCGCCGCGGGCAAGGCGCTGCTCGCCGAGCTGACCGAGGACCGCCTGCGCGCGCTGCTGGGCGAGGGTCCGTGGGAGCGGCCGACCGAGAAGGCGGCGGGCAGCCTCGCGGAGCTCGCGCCCGAGCTGGAGCGCGTCCGTCGCAACGGCTACGCCACGAGCTTCGGCGAGGACGAGGCCGACATCGCGTCGGTCGCCGTCGCGCAGCGCAACGGGGCGGGCGTCGTCACCTCGGCGCTCGCGGTGTCGGCGCCGGCGACGCGGCTCAACCGGCGCAACGCGTCCGACCTCGCGGCCGTCCTGACCGAGAAGGCCGCGGCCGCCGCGGCGCTGCTGGGCTGAGCGCGGTTCCGCTCGCCGGGACGGGGGCTTCCGCCGGCGCCGGCGCCCGACTACGGTCGGCCGGTGGCCGACGACGCCCTGACCGCCCCGCTGCTCAGCGTGCGCGCGCCCGACGGCCGGATCGTCGCCGCGCTGCTGGCCGGCGACCGCATGGTCGACGTCGCGCGCGCGGCGGCCGCGCTCGGCATCGCGGTGACGGTGGACGACCAAGCGCCGGGGCTGCACGCGCTGCTCGGCGCGTGGGACGCGAACCGGCCGGCGCTCGCGGCGCTGCAGGCCCAGCTCATCGCCGGCGAGGCGCAGGCGCCCTGGGACCTTGGCGCCTTCGCGGCGGGCGACGAGCGCGTGGTGGCGCCGGTGCCGCGGCCCGAGAAGCTGCTGTTCGCCGGCGCCAACTACCAGCGCCACGTCCTCGAGGACGCGGCCCGCTTCGATCCCGACACCGCGGGCGCCGCGGCCGCCGAGGCCGCCGAGCCCTACATGTTCATCAAGCTGCCGCTGTGCGTGAGCGGTCCGTACGCGCCGATCGTCCGGCCGCTCGGGCACGATCAGCTCGACTACGAGGTCGAGCTCGCGGTCGTGATCGGCCGCGGCGGCCGGCACGTCGAGCCCGAGGACGCGCTCGACCACGTCGCCGGCTACCTGCTGTGCAACGACGTCTCCAGTCGCAGCCGCACGATGCGCGCCGACTGGCCGTTCCTGAAGACCGACTGGTTCAGCGGCAAGAACTTCGAGACGGCCGCGCCGCTCGGCCCGTTCCTGCTGCCGGCCGCCGCCGTCCCGGACTGGCGCGCGCTGCGCCTGCGGCTGTGGGTCAACGGCGAGCTGCGCCAGAACGACCGCGCGGGGGAGATGACCTTCGGCATCGAAGAGCAGATCGCCTTCGCCTCGCGTCAGGTCCCGCTCCGGCCGGGCGATGTCATCGCCACCGGCACGCCGGCCGGCTCGGGGTTCCGCGACGGTCGCTACCTCCAGCCGGGTGACGTCGTCGAAGCCGGCGGCGACGGCCTCGGCGCGCAGCGCACCGCGGTGCGGGCCGAGGCGCCGGCCGCGCTCGCGGCGCGGCCGTCCTAGTTACTCGCGCGCGACCGCCGCCCGCGCGCGTGCGCGCAGCTCGTACTTCTGGATCTTGCCGGTCGAGGTCGTCGGCAGCGCGTCGAGCACCTCGACGACGTCGGGCGCCTTGAACCGCGCCAGCCGGCCCCGGACGTGGTCGACCAGCGCGGCCGGTGCGGCGTCCGCGCCCGGGTTGAGCACGACGTAGGCGTGCGGACGCTCACCCCAGCGATCGTCGGGCACGCCGACGACCGCGGCCGACAGGACCGCCGGGTGGCTGAGCAGCGCCTGCTCGACCTCGACCGTCGAGATGTTCTCGCCGCCGGAGATCACGATGTCCTTGGCCCGGTCCAGCAGCTCGACGTAGCCGTCGGGGTGCACGACGCCGAGGTCGCCCGACCGGAACCACCCGCCCGCGAACGCCTGCGCCGTCGTCTGGGGATCGCGGAAGTAGCCCTTCATGACGTTGTTGCCCCGCATGGCGATCTCGCCCATGGTGGTGCCGTCGGCCGGAACGTCTGCGCCCTCGGCGTCGAGGACGCGCAGGCGCTCGGCCGTGATCATCCCCACGCCCTGGCGCGCGAGGCGCCGGGCGCGCTCGGTGGGCTCGAGCGCCGGCCAGTCCGGCTGCCACTCGCAGACCGAGTAGGGCCCGTAGACCTCGGTCAGGCCGTACACGTGGACGACGTGGGCACCGAGCGCCTCCATCTCGGCGATGGTCGTCGGGCTCGGCGCGGCGCCCGCGACCGTGACGGTCAGCGGACCGTCGAGCAGGTGGGCCTCCGGCGCGCGGGCGATCGTGGTGAGCACGGCCGGCGCGCCGTTGAGGTGGGTGATCCGCTCGCGGGCGAGCAGCTCCCAGATCGCGTCGCCGCGCACCGCGCGCAGGCACACGTGCGTTCCGCCGATCGCGGTGACGCCCCAGGCGGTGCACCACCCGTTGCAGTGGAACATCGGCAGCGTCCACAGGTACACGGAGTCCGGTGTGTGCCCGGAGTGGAGCACCTCGCCGAGCGCGTTGAGGTACGCGCCGCGGTGCGTGTACATGACGCCCTTGGGTCGGCCGGTCGTCCCGGACGTGTAGTTGATGGAGATGGTCGCGAGCTCGTCGTCGACGCTCCACGGCAGCGGCGCGTCGCCGCCGCGCGTGCGCAGCTCGTCGTAGGCGATGCGGCCGTCGCCGGACGGCGCGCCGCCGATCACGACGACCTCGTCCACGACGCTCTCGGCCGTCTGCGGCGCGAGCTCGGCGTCGACCACGAGCGTCCGGGCGCCCGCGTGCTCGCAGATGTAGGCGATCTCCGGCGCCGACAGCCGGGTGTTGATCGCGACGAGCACGCCGCCGGCGAGCGGGACGGCGAAGTGGGCGACGAGCAGCTCGGCGACGTTGGGGCACAGGTACGCGACGCGGTCCCCCGGTTCCAGCCCGCCCGCGAGCAGGCCGCGGGCCACGCGGGTCGCCTCCTGGGCGAGCTCGCGGTAGCTCAGGCGCCGGTCGCCGCAGACGACCGCGGTCTTGTCGGGGAAGACCGCGGCCGAGCGGTCGAGGAAGCGCAACGGGCTCAGCGGTTCGAGCGACGGTGTGCGCATGCGATCACCCTCCTAGCGTTGGATTCTGAATGAAAGAATATGATACCTTCTAGCAGAATTACGCTGACTGCGAAGGAGGACCGACATGGCATTCGAGACGGACCAGAACCCCGTCACGGCGCACGACATCCGGGACCGCGCACGCGCGCTGGCCCCCGCGATCCGGGCGCGCACGCACGAGACCGAGACGCTGCGTCGCCTGCCGTGGGCGTCGGTCGAGGAGATCCTGGCCAGCGGCATCGGGCGCGTGCAGCGCCCAGCCCGCTGGGGTGGCTACGAGCTGGGCTTCGAGGCCGCGTTCGACGTCGCCGCCGAGATCGGCCGCGCCTGCGGCTCGACGGCCTGGTCGGTCTCGTTCCTCAACCACCACGACTGGCTCCTCGGCCAGTTCGAAGAGCAGGCGCAGGCCGACGTCTGGGCCGACGACCGCGACGCGCGTGTGGCCAGCGCGTTCGCGCCCGGCGGCCGCGCCCGCCCGGTCGACGGCGGCTGGGTGCTCCAGGGCAACTGGCCGTGGGCCAGCGGCATCGACCACTGCAACTGGACGATCGTCGCCGCCGTCGACCCCGCGCAGCCCGGACCGCCGAGCCCGCGGCTCTTCCTGCTCCCCGAGACCGACTTCACGATCGAGGACACCTGGTTCAACGTCGGACTGCGCGGCTCGGGCAGCAACAACGTGGTGATCGCCGAGGAGACGTTCGTCCCGGCGCACCGCACCGTCGAGCTGTTCGCGCTGCGCGAGGGGACCGCCCCCGGTGGGCAGGTCAACGCGTCCGCGCCGTTCCGCACACCGATGATGGCTGCGTTCGGCCTCGGGCTCCTCGGGCCGGCGCTCGGCGTGGCGCGCGGGGCGCTGGAGGAGTGGCGCGACTGGACCAAGGAGCGCACTTCGACGTACACCTTCGAGCAGGTCGCGCAGCAGACGCCGATGCAGATCAGCCTCGGCCAGGCGACCGCGCACGTCGATGCCGCGGAGCTGCTGCTGCGCGACAACCTGCGCCGGCTCGCCGACCCCGAGGCGATCACCGAGGTCGAGCGCACGACCAACCGCCGCAACTGCGCCTACGCGGCCCAGCTGCTCACGCGCACGATGGACGAGCTGCTCCAGCTCAGCGGCGCGCGCGGCCTGTTCGACACCAACTCGGTCCAGCGCGCGTGGCGCGACGTGCACGCGATCGCCTGTCACACCGGGTTGAACCCCAACAGCGTGTACGAGGCGCATGGCCGGCTCGAGCTCGCGCTGGGGCGTAACCCGAAGGACCCGCTCTACTGAGCGGGCGCGGGCGCGGACGCGGACCCACCCACCTCGGCGGGCGCGGCCAGGTACGCGTCCGCCAGCGCCGCCCGGTCCTCCCGCAGCGCGGCGGCCGTGCCCGCCAGCGTGACGCGGCCGCCCTGCAACACGTAGGCGTTGGTGCTGACCTCCAGGGCGAGGCTCGTGAACTGCTCGATGAGCAGGACGCCGACGCCGGTCCCGGCAAGGTCGACCAGGACCTGCGCCAGGCGGCGCACCACCGCCGGCGCCAGCCCGAGCGACAGCTCGTCGACGACGAGGTACCGCGGCCGCGCCGCGAGCGCCTGGGCGACCGCGAGCATCTGCTGCTGGCCGCCCGACAGCGACCCCGCGCGCTGGCCCAGGCGCTCGCCCAGCTCGGGCAGGCGCTCCAGCACCGCGTCGATGCGCTCGCGCTGGTCGCGCCGGCGGACGGCGGCCAGGCCGGCGCGCAGGTTGTCCTCCACCGTCAGCTCGGCGAGCACGCGGTGGCCTTCTGGGACGATCGCCAGCCCGGCGGCGCGGATGCGGTCGGGCGTGAGCCCGCGCAGCGACCGCCCGTCGAGGGCGACGTCGCCCGTCGAGGACGACAGCAGGCCGCCCAGGAGCGCGACCAACGAGCTCTTGCCGGCGCCGTTGGGACCCAGGAGCGCGGTGACCGCGCCCGGTTCGATCGTCAGCGAGACGCCGTGCAGCACCTCACGGCGGCCGCGGCGCACGCGCGCGTCCGCGATGGTCAGGCCAGGGGTCATCGCGTCATCTCGGGGTCGAGGGTGGGGGTGGCGCCGAGGTAGGCGTCCTGCACGGCGCGGTCGGCCAGCACGGCCTCGGTCTCGCCGGTCGCCAGCAGCCGGCCGAAGTCCAGGACGGCCAGGCGCGCGCACGTGCGCCGCACCAGCGCCATGTCGTGGTCGACGAGCACGACGGCGGCGTCGCGCAGCTCGGGCAGGCGGCCGATGAGGTCCGCGAGGTCCGCGGTCTCGCGCTCGTCGAGCCCGGCGGCCGGCTCGTCGAGCAGGATCACGCGGGGCGCGCCGACGACCGCGCGGCCGATCTCCAGCAGGCGGCGGCGCCGCTGGTCGAGCTCGGTGGCCTGGCGGCCGGCGACGTCGTCCAGGCCGACGAGGGCGAGCGCCTCGTCGGCTGCTGCGCCCGCGCCGTGGCCGCCGGTGTGCTCCGCGGCGACCAGCACGTGCTCGCGGACGCTCAGCCCGTCCACGATGCGGTCGTGCTGGAAGCCGCGGCGCAGCCCCCACCGCGCCCGGCGGTGCGGCGCGAGCGTCAGGAAGTCCTCGCCGTCGGCCGTGCGGACCGTGCCCGAGCGGGGCCGGACGAAGCCGCTGAGGACGTTGAGGAGCGTCGTCTTGCCGGCGCCGTTGGGGCCGATCAGCCCCGTGACGCCGGGGCCGATCTCGAGGGTCACGGCGTCGAGCGCGTGCACGCCGCCGAACTGGACGTTGACGTCGGTGAGCGCGATCACGAGGCGCGCACCACCCGGCGCGTGAGGCCCGAGAGCTGGCCGGCGACGCCGTGCGGCGCGACCGTGAGCGTCGCGACCAGGCCGATGCCGAACAGCAGCACGAGCAGGTCGCCGTTGACCGAGAGCCGGTCGAGCAGCGACGGCAGCAGCTGGGCGAACACGCCCGCGATCGCCGCGCCCGTCAGCGAGTACGCGCCGCCGACCAGGACCACCGCGAACAGGATCACGCTCTGCGCCGCGGTGAACGACGTCGCCTGCAGCGAGCCGATGCTCGCGGCCAGCAGCGCTCCGGCGACGCCGGTGCCGAAGCCGGTGAGCGTCAGCGCCCAGAGCTTGTGGCGCAGGACGTCGATCCCGCTCGCGCGCGCGGGCGCCTCGCCCGCGCGGATCGTCGCCCAGGCGCGGCCCGGGCGGGCGCGCAGGTGCAGCCAGTAGACGACGAAGACGAGCGCCGCGACGACCAAGGCGTAGCGGAAGAACGCGACGTCCCCGGAGCCGAGCGCGGGTCGCCGCAGCGGGCTCGGGCTCTGGGTCGCGGTGACCACGCCCTTGAAGCCGTCGCCGCCGTTGGGGAAGCCGATCGTGGTGAAGACGACCTCGGCGGCGCCGGCGGTCATGAGCGTGATGAGCGCGAGGTGCAGGCCGCCGAAGCGCAGCGCGGGGAGGCCGACGAGCGCGCCGATCAGCGCGGTGACGGCGCCCGCGACGAGCAACACCACCAGGAACGGCAGCGACGTCCCGTGGCCGAGGCGCAGGGTCACCCAGCCACCCACGCCGAGCAGCGCCACCTGGTAGAGCGACACGAACCCGAGGCGGCCGTAGAGCACGCCGGTGCCGGCGGCCACGACCGCGTAGATGACGGTGGCGGTGGCCGCGCTGAGCCAGAACGCGTCGAGCGCGCCCGGGAGCGCGAGGCCCACCGCGAGCAGGGCGAGGGCGCCGGTGACGCCGCGGAGGAGGGTCATGCCTGACGCCCTCCGGTCGCCGCGCCCTGCCCACGTGCGTAGAGCGCCAGCATCGCCACGATCGCGACCACGAACGGCGTCGCGTCCCGGTAGGTGGAGATCGCGCCGACCGGGGTGGCGCAGGCCTGGAGGACGCCGATCAGCAGGCCGCCGGCGAACACCCCGTACAACGACCGCAGCCCGCCGAGGACGGCGGCCGCGAGCGAGGCGATCACGAGGAAGGTCAAGGTGTAGGGCTCGAGGCGGACGAGGCTGGCGAGCAGGATCCCGGCGAGGCCGGCGAGCGCGCCGCTGGCCGTCCAGGCCAAGGCCTCGGTCCGGCGCACGCGCACCCCGAGCAGCGCGCTGAGCTCGCGATCGCAGGCGAGGGAGCGCATCGCGACGCCGACGCGCGTCGCGCGCAGGACGATCGACGCCACGAGCGTCGTCGCCAGGCCAAGACAGAGCGCGATCACCTGCGTGGTGTTGACGTGGACCTCGCCGAGGAAGAACCCGCGCAGCGACGTGCTCAGGTCCAGCGTGCGCGGCTCCTCGCCCCAGATCAGCAGGCAGCCGCCGAGCACCGCGAGCGCGAAGCCCAGCGACGACGCCGCCTGCACGACCGGCTCGCGGCCTGCCAGCCGCGGGCTGATCAACAGCCCGTAGCCGGCGGCCAGCGCCGCGGCGACCACGACGCCGGCCGCGATCGCCAGCGGCTCGCCGTTGCCGTCGTCGAGCAGCTGCCAGCAGGTCAGCGCGGACGCCGCGCCGAGGGCGCCGTGGGCCAGGTTGAGCACGCCGGAGGTCCGCAGCAGCAGGACGATGCCGACGCCGGAGAGCGAGTAGATCGCTCCCAGCGCCAGCCCCGACACGATGAACGGCTTGAAGTCCGGCATCACGACGCTCCCGGCACGGGCTTGCAGTCCGAGGCCAGCTCGAAGCCGTCCTCGGTCATCTTGACCACGCGCTGCGAGGTGATCGCGCCGGCGCCGAAGTGCCACGGCCCGCACAGCTCGTCGCTGCGGAAGCCGCTGACGTCCTTCAGCGCCTTGCCGGCCGAGGCCCGCGTGATCGGCCCGTCGATCCCCAGCAGCGCCTGCGTGAAGATCCGCGCGGCGAGGAACCCGCCCTGCGAGAACGGGTCGAGCGGCGCCGACGGCGCGTACTTGGCCATGACCTGCCGGTAGAGCAGGTTGTCGGGCGTCTGGGCGTCGACCGGCTGGAACGGCGTCTGGATCGGCAGGCCCTTCCACCCGCTGCCCAGCACCTTGGGCAGGTTGTCGCTGTAGCAGAGCGAGAGGCACACCCACTTCGGAGACTGCGTCAGGCCCTGGGACTGCGCGGCCTTGAGGATCGCGATCGCGTCCTGCTGGAGCGTGTTGACGACCACGGCGTCGGGGTGGGCGGAGGCGACGTCGAGCACGACCGAGGTCGCGTCCTTGAGGCCGTTGTCGATCTTGTCGACCTTCACGATCTCCGCGCCGTGCGCCTTGGCGTAGGCGGTGTCGGCGGCGACGATCGCGTCGCCGATGGTCCCGGCCTTGGCCACCACGAGCGCGATGCGCTTGGCGCCCTGGGCCTCGACCGCGTACTGCACGGCGCCGACCCAGTCGGCCAGGCCGTTGTCGACCGCGGCGATGTTGGTGTTGTTGTTGCACTCGGGCGGCCCGGCGACGCCCGCCAGCGAGTAGATGCCCTTGCTGCGGTACGTGCTGCCGTTGACGAGGCAGTCGAGGAAGCTGGAGGTGCCGGCGAACGCGACGACGCCCTCGTCGTCGATGAGGTGGTCGGCGCCCTGGCCCGCCTTCTGCGGGTTGTAGGCCGAGTCGAACTGCAGGAACTTGATCGGCCGGCCGTGGATGCCGCCGTTGGCGTTGACGCAGTCGTAGTAGGCCGCGGCGGCCGCGGTGGCCTGGGGGACGCCCGGGCCGCCGGTCTTCTCGACGATGGCGCCGACCGGGATCGGCTTGCCGGTGGCGGGCCCGTGCCCGCTCGGGACGCAGGCGCTGGCCTTCGCGTCGGTCTGGGACGGCGTGGCGGCGGCGCCGGTGCCGGCCGCGTCGCCGCCGCCCCCGCATCCGGCACAGGCCAGGGCGAGGGCGGCGACGGCGACCAGGCCGCCGGCGCGCGTGCGGGGAGAGCGCATGCGCATGACGGAGCGGCCGATCAGGACAGCGAGCCGGTGAACGTGAAGAGGCCGCTGTTGAGGTTGCCGTTGAGCTTGCCCTTGCCCTTGGCGCCCTTGTACTTGCCGGTGCCCCCGGTGACGGTGAACGTCCCCTTGACGGCGCGACCGACGATGCCGGCGGCGGTCGTGACGCGCAGCGTGCCGCCCTTGACCTTCCAGGTGATGACGGACCCGCTGCCACCGTTGGTGACCTTGCCGGCGTAAGTGCCCTTGCCGATGCTGCCGCCCACGATCTTCCCCGAGATCGCGGTGCCCTTCTGGGTGCCGGTGGACTTGACGACGAGCGCCTTGCTCGCCACGCCGGACGCCGGCGCTATCAGCGCGCAGGCCGAGATCGCGACGGCGGCCGAGGCCAGCGTCGCCTTGCGGAACGACTGAAGCACTGCTCCTCCTTCGATTCGACGGGCCGCCGGGACAGGCGGCGGCGAGGAACGTAGAACACCACTGATTCTTCTGTCAAGAATCAAATCCTGAAATGGCGAACAAAAATGCCGTTCGTCAAATGTTCTTGACAGCAGAATCTGTGACGTCTAGCGTGGAATCACGTTCGTCCGACAAGGAGTCCCGCCCGCACCATGTCCCGTCGTCATCTGATCTCGCAGCTCGCCCACGTGGAGGTGCTGTCGCCCAAGCCCGCCGAGACCGTCGCGTTCCTCCACGACGTGCTCGGGCTGGAGGCCAACGGGCAGGCGGGCCAGTCGGCGTTCCTGCGCGGCTGGGGCGATCTCTTCCACCACAGCCTCAAGGTCACCGAGGCGCCGAACGCCGGCCTCGGCCACATCGGCTGGCGGGCGGGCGGCGCCGAGGAGCTCAGGATCGCGGCTCAGCTGCTCGCCGACGGCGGCCACGGCGAGGGCTGGACCGAGGGCGACACCGGCCACGGCCCGGCCTACCGCTTCCGCAACCCCGAAGGCCACGTCAACGAGGTCTTCTGGGACGTCGAGTGGTTCGAGGCCGACGCCGCGCAGCGGTCGCCGCTGCCCAACCGCCCGCAGAAGTTCCAGCCGCGCGGGGCCGCCGTGCGGCGCATCGACCACGTCACGGTGTTCTGCAACGACGTCGCCGCCAACCGCGAGTTCTACTGCGACCTGGGCTGGAAGCACATGGAGAGCACGCACCTCGACGCCGACGACCGCGAGGTCGCGGCGTTCGCCTCCACCGGGCCGATGGCCCACGACATCGGGCTGATCGGCGACCGCAGCGGCGGGCGCGGGCGCCTCAACCACTTCGCCTTCTGGCTCGACACGCGCGAGGACGTCCTGCGCGCGGCCGACGTGATGCGCGACGCGGGCGCGTTCATCGAGAACGGCCCAGGCCGCCACGGCATCGGCGAGGCGTTCTTCCTCTACGTCCGCGAGCCGGGCGGCAACCGCATCGAGCTCTTCTCGGGCGGCTACCAGGTCTTCGCGCCCGACTGGGGCCCGATCCGCTGGAAGGCCTCGCAGCGCGGCGACTCCTACTGGCTGGGGCACTTCGACGAGACGCTCAACCAGTACGGGACGCCCGACGTGCCGGTCCCCGCGCAGGACGTCGCGGCGGTCGGCGAATGAGCGCGCCGTTCGTCGTCGGCATCGGCGGCACGACCCGGCCGTCGTCGACCTCCGAGCGCGCGCTGGCCGTCGCGCTCGACGCCGCGGCCGCGCACGGGGCGGAGGTCGCGACGTTCACCGCCCAGCAGCTCGAGCTGCCGATGTACGCCCCCGAGCGCGGCGAGGTGTCGGCCGACGCCCGCGCGTTCCTCGACGCGCTCGTCCGCGCCGACGGCCTGGTCATCGCCTCGCCGGGCTACCACGGCAGCATCTCCGGGCTGTTGAAGAACGCGCTCGACTACACAGAAGAGCTGCGCGACCACGAGCGCCCGTACTTCGACGGTCTGCCGGTCGGCTGCGTCGTCTGCGCCGCCGGCTGGCAATCGGGCACGACGACGCTGACGACGCTGCGCTCGATCGTCCACGCGCTGCGCGGTTGGCCCACCCCTTTGGGCGTCGCCATCAACTCGGCGCTGCCGGTCTTCGGACCCGACGGCGCGCCGAGCGACGAGGGCGTGGCGCGCCAGCTGGCGATCGTCGGCCAGCAGGTCGCCGAGTTCGCGCACCTGCGCGCCACCGTGCCCAGCACCACCTTCCAGGCCAGCCAGGCCTGATGGACCAAGAGAAAGGACCCGACGTGGCCGAGAACACCATCGCCCAGCCGGCGGGCGTGCGCAGCGAGACGCTCGACGCCGGCGAGGGCCGAACGATCCACCTCCAGCGTGGGGGTGACGGCCCGCCGCTGTTGTTCCTGCACGGCGCCGGCGCGGCCGGCCAGTGGTCGGCCGCGCACGTCGCGCTGGCCGAGCGCTTCGAGGTGATCGCGACCGAGCATCCGGGCTTCGGCCGCTCCTCGCTGCTCGAGGAGCTCAAGGACATGGACGACCTCGTGTACTTCTACCTCGACCTGCTCGACCGGCTCGAGCTGGAGCGGGTGGTCCTCGTCGGCGAGTCGCTCGGCGGCTGGCTGGCGGCCGAGATCGCCGCGCACTCCCCGCATCGCGTCGAGCGCCTGGTGCTCATCGGGGCGCCCGGCCTGCGCGTCCCGGAGGCGCCGCCGTTCGACGTGTTCCTGGCGACGCCGCAGGAGCTCGGCGCCGCGCTGTTCCACGACCCGGCGATCGCCGCGCAGATGTTCGGCGGCGAGCCCACGATCGAGATGATCGTCGGCGCCTACGCCGAGGCGTCGGCCTTCGCCCGCTACGGGTTCTCGCCGTTCCTCAACAACCCCAAGCTGGAGCGTCGCCTGGGCCGGATCACCGCGCCCACGCTGCTGCTGTGGGCCGACGACGACCGCATCGTCGGCCGCACGCACGGCGAGCGCTACGCGGCCGGCATCCCCGACGCCCGGCTGCAGGTCATCGAGGACTGCGGCCACGCCGTGACCGCCGAGCGCCCGGAGGCCGCCGCCGCGGCGGTCCTCGCCTTCACCGCCTGACCCCGTCCCCAGAGAGGCCCCGACATGAAGTTCAACTTCTTTCACCTGATGCCGTACCCGTACCTCCCGGACGAGTACGACGACTTCCCCGCCAGCGCGCTGATCTGGCCCAACAAGCACTTCGACCCCAAGCTCGGGCGCGACCTGTACCACCGCTACCTCGACGAGCTGGAGCACGCCGACCAGGTCGGCTTCGACGGCATCGTCGTCAACGAGCACCACCAGACCATGTACGGGTTGATGCCCAGCCCGAACATCATCGTCGGCGCGCTGTCGCGGCGCACGAGCAACGCCAAGATCCTGGTGCTGGGCAACCAGATCGCGCTGCGCCGCAACCCGATCCGCGTCGCCGAGGAGCTGGCGATGCTCGACCACCTCAGCGACGGGCGCCTGATCTCGGGCTTCGTGCGCGGCATCGGCTGGGAGTACTTCAACCAGAACGTGGACCCCAACCAGTCGCGCGGGCGGTTCAACGAGGCGCACGACCTGATCGTCAAGGCGTGGACGTCCGACGAGATCTTCGACTGGTACGGCGAGCACTACGAGTTCCGCTACGTGAACATCTGGCCCAAGCCGCTGCAGAGCCCGCACCCGCCGATCTACGTCCCCGGCACCGGCAGCGCGGACACGATGCGCTTCTGCGCGCGCAACCACTACCCATACTCGGCCGTCTTCGCGCCGGCCAAGGTGGTCGGGAAGTGGTTCGACACCTACCGCGACGCGTGCGAGGAGGAGGGCTACAAGGCCGATCCGGAGGACATCGGCTTCACGGTTCCGGTCATCGTCGCCGACACCGACGAAGAGGCCTACAAGCTGGGCAAGCAGCACGTCGAGTGGCTGTTCCACAAGGGCCTGCGGCTGGAGATCCCGGCGATCCTCAACCCGCCCGGCTACGTGACGCCCAAGTCGTTCGAGGGCCTGCTGCGCTCGGGCGTCAAGTACTTCCAGGAGATCACCTACGACGAGCTCCTCGACCTGGGCTACGCGATCGTCGGCAGCCCGGCGACCGTCGGCGACAAGATCGAGGCGCTGCGCCAGGACCTCGGCTTCGGCGCGTTCTCCGGGCTGTTCTCGGTCGGCGACATGGCGGCCGAGGACGTCAAGCGCAGCACCGACCTGTTCGCCGAGCAGGTGATGCCGCGGTTCCGGACGGCGGCCGCGGGCGCGGCCGCAGGCGCGGCGGCCTGAGCGACATGAAGGTCATCGTGTGGCCCGGGACGATGATCCGGGCGACCGCCGAAGAGCGCTCCCGGTTGCGGCCGATCGGTCGTAACCGGGAGCGCTACGGCGCCATGCTCGCCGAGCTCGAGCAGCTGGCGGTGATGGCCGACGACGCCGGCCTGCACGGCTTCGGGACCACCGAACACCACCTGCACACCGAAGGCGGGGAGTCGCTGCCCAACGCCCTGCTCTTCTACGCCAAGCTCGCGGCGCGCACCCGGCAGCTGCGCTTCATCCCGCTGTCGCTCGTGCTCCCGGCGCGCGACCCGATCCGGACGGCCGAGGACCTCGCGCTCTTCGACCAGATGTACCCGGGGCGCATCGCCGCGTGCTTCGCCCGCGGCTACCAGACGCGCTGGATGCAGACGCTGACCCAGAGCGACGCGATCGTCTCCGGGCCGCGCGACCCCCACGCCGACGCGATCAACCGCGAGATCTTCGACGAGCACCTCGAGGTCATGCTGAAGGCGTGGACCGAGGATGGGTTCCGCTACGAGGGCAAGCACTACCAGGTGCCGTTCCCGGCGAGCGGGATCGCCGGCTGGCAGGCGCTGGACTGGACCCGCGAGTTCGGTGGCGACGGAGAGGTCGACGAGGCGGGTCTGATCCGGCGCGTCGGCGTCGTCCCGCCGCCGCGCAGCGAGCCGCACCCGCCGGTGTTCGTCCCCTACACCTTGTCGGAGCAGACGCTCGACGACGCCGCCCGGCGCGGTTTCGGCGTCTTCATCTACGACGGGCGGCCGCAGCGCTTCACGCCCGCGTGCGAGCGCTACCGCGACCAGGCGCGCGAGCACGGTCGCGACCTCGCGCTCGGCGAGGGCGTGGTGGCCGTGCGCAAGATCTTCCTCGGCGACAGCTTCGAGGAGGCGATGGACATCGCCACCAACACGGCCGGCTTCTGGTTCCACCGCTACTTCAGCCGCTTCGGCTTCGCCGAGGCCAACCGCACGGACCGCGACGACCCCAAGCAGATGGTGCGCTTCTCCAGCGACCGCGAGTGCGCGGAGCGGATGTTCGAGACCAAGCAGCTGCTGGCCGGCACGCCCGACGAGGTCGCCGACCAGCTCGCGGACCTGCAGCGCTGCCACGCCGACGGCAAGTTGGAGTACCTGGCCTGGGAGTTCCTGACCACCGGCACCTACCCGGTCGAGGAGCAGCAGCGCCAGATGGACCTGTTCGCCAACCAGGTGCTGCCGAGGTTCGCGTGAGCGGCGAGCGCTTCGCGTTCGGCGGTCGCGACGTCCGCGTCATCGACCTCAGCCGGCGGCTGAGCAACGCGACCGCCGGCTTCGAGCCCAACCCGCACAGCATCACCTACGTCGACCACGCCGAGTCGGTGCGTCAGATCGGCGCGCGGCTGGGGTCCGAGGACCTCTGGCGCGACGGCCTCGGCGGGGCGGCGGAGACCGTCGAGCTCACGACGCACTCGGGAACGCACGTCGACGCCCCGTATCACTACGGACCGCTCTCCGGTGGCGCGCCGGCGCGCCGCGTCGACCAGCTGCCGCTGCGCTGGTTCATGGGCCCCGGCGTCCTGCTGGACTTCACGGCCAAGCCGGTCGGGGCCGGGATCGATGCCGACGACGTCCGCGCCGAGCTCGCGCGCATCGGCCACGTCCTGTCGCCCTACGACATCGTGTTGCTCCACACGGGCGCCTCTGTGGGCTTCGCCGAGCCCGGCTATCCCAACCGCCAGCCGGGACTGCGTCGCTCGGCGACGCAGCTGCTGGTCGAGGCCGGCGTCCGGCTGATCGGCATCGACGCCTGGGGGCTGGACCGGCCGTTCGACGTGATGGTGGCCGAGGCGCGCTCCGGTGATCGCGAGCAGTTCTGGGAGTCGCACTACTTCGGCACCGAGCAGGAGTACGCGCAGATCGAGCAGCTCTGCCACCTGGACCGGCTGCCCGCCCCGACCGGGTTCCTCGTGCTCGCGCTCCCGGTGCTGATCGCCGACGCCAGCGCGTCCTGGTCGCGCGTGGTGGCGATCGTCGACGACGAGCGCTAGAGCGCGCGCGAGACGGCGACCGCGCCGGAGCGCACGGCGGTCGCGAAGCGGTGGGCGTCGAAGCGGGCGACCGGCGCGGTGATCGACAGCGCGCCGACCGCCAGGCCGCCGGGCGCGACGATGGGCGCGGCGGCGCAGGCCACCTGCGTGAGCGTCTCGCCGCGGTCGAACGCGACGCCGGTGCGCCGGATCTCGTCCAGCTCGGCCCGCAGGGCGACGGGGTCGGTGACGGTGTGGACGGTCGGCGTGACGACCGGCGTCGCGAGCGCGGCGTCGACGACCGCCACGGGGGAGAACGCGAGGATCGCCTTGCCGAGCCCCGTGCTGCGCAGCGGCATCCGGCCGCCGAGGCGCGTCGAGGCGCCGGACGGCCGGTGGCCGTGCAGCTTCTCGACGTACAGCACGTCGGTGTCCTCGCGCGCGCCCAGATGCACGGTCTCGCGCGTCGCGGCGTAGAGGACCTGCATGGCGGGCATCGCGGCCTCGCGCAGGTCCCGCGTCTGGGCCCCGAGCGTGCCGAGCTCGAACAGCCGTGGGCCGAGGCGCAGGAGGTCGCCGTCGCGCGAGAGCGCGCCCCAGTCCAGCAGCTGGGCGACGATCCGGTGGGCGGTGGACTTCGGGAGGCCCGCCCGGCGGGCGATCGCGCTGAGGCTCAGCGAGCGGCCGTCGGCGGCGCCGAAGGCGTCGAGCACGGCGAACGCGCGGCCGAGGACCGAGGGCGCGTTCCGCTGGGTGGGACCGACGCTTGCCATCTGCGTTGAGGATAGCAATTCTGCTCTACAGAATGACTGTCTCAGCCACCACCGCGCAGCGCACCGCCTGGCTCGACCTCGCCGGCCTGCCGTTCGCCCAGCGCTGGATCGATGCCGGTGGCATCCGGACGCGGGTGGTCGAGGCCGGCGAAGGCGAGCCGCTGATCCTGCTGCACGGCACCGGCGGGCACGCCGAGGCGTACTCGCGCAACCTCGCCGCCCACGCCGAGCGCTTCCACGTCGTCGCCGTCGACCTGCTCGCCCACGGGTACACCGACGCGCCCGGCCGGCCGTGCGAGATCCCCGACTACGTCGCCCACCTCGGCGCGGTGCTCGACGCCCTCGACCTCGAGTGGGCCCACCTCTCCGGTGAGTCCCTGGGCGGCTGGGTCGCCGCGTGGTTCGCCAGCGAGCACCCCGAGCGCGTCGGGCGGCTGCTGCTCAACACGCCCGGCGGCGCGACCGCGGACGAGGCGGTGCTGGACCGGCTGCGCGGGCTGACGCGCGAGGCGATGCTGACGCCGACCGCCGAGACCGTGCGCCGCCGGCTGGAGTGGCTGATGGCCCACCCCGAGACCGTGACGCCCGAGCTCGTGGCGATCCGGCAGGCGATCTACGACCGCCCCGTCTTCCAGGACGCGATCGACGACCGCCTCGTCCTGCTCGAGCTCGATACGCGCCGGCGCAACCTCCTGACCGGGGAGCGCCTGGCGCGGATCGGGGCGCCGACGCTGGTGCTCTGGACGACGCACGACCCGATGGCCGACGTGCCCGTCGGCGAGTGGTTCGCCGAGGCCATCCCCGACGCGCGCCTCGTCGTCATGCGCGACTGCGGCCACTGGCCGCAGTTCGAGCAGCCCGACACCTTCAACGACATCAGCCTCGCGTTCCTCGACTCCGAGCGGGCGCGGGCGTGACGACCTCCATCACCGAGCGAAAGCGATCCCCATGGCAGTGACCCGCGTCGGCCACGTCGAGCTGTTCAGCGCCGACCTCGACCGCAGCGCCGACTTCTACGTCGACGTCCTCGGCCTGATCGAGACCGAGCGCGACGACGACCACGTCTACCTGCGCTGCCTGGAGGACCGCGAGCACCACACGCTGATCCTCACGCGCGCGGCGGGCAACGGGCTCGGCCACATCGGCTTCCGGGTCGACGACCCCGCCGACCTCGACGCGCTGGCGGCCGCCTACCGCGCCGACGGCATCGACGTCGTCGAGGTCGACGCCGAGGAGGAGCGCGCCCAAGGACCGGCGATCCGGCTGCGCGACCCGCTCGGCTTCCCGGTCGAGTTCTACCACCGCGTCGAGCCCGTCGCGCGGACGCTGCGCACCCACGGCAACCGCGGGCCGAGCCGGCTCGACCACCTCAACCTGCGGCTTCCCGGGCCGGTCGACGCGGGCGTCGCCTACTACCGCGAGCGCCTCGGGTTCCTGATCTCCGAGTACGCGCTGCACCCGGACGGGACGACGTTCGCGGCGTGGCTGCACCGCAAGCAGACCACCCATGACGTCGCGCTCGTCCAGGGCCCCGGGACGCTCATCCACCACGTCGGGCTCTACGTGCCCGAGAGCCACGACGTCCTGCACGTCGCCGATCGCATGGCCGCGCGCGGCATGCAGGCGCAGATCGAGTTCGGGCCCGGCCGGCACGGCATCACCAACGCGTTCTTCTCCTACATCCGCGACCCGGACGACAACCGCATCGAGATCTACTCGGGCGACTACCTGATCCCGGACCCCGACTTCGAGCCGGTGGCGTGGACCGCCGAGGAGTTCGAGGCGACCGGGCGGCTGGCGTGGGGCGCGCGGCCGCCGGCCTCGATGTACGAGGGGCAGCCGGTCGCGGACTGGTCGCGGCCGCCGGCCAGGGCGAGCGCGTGACCGCCGACGCGGACCGCCCGCGCGTCGCGCTCGTGACCGGCGGCGGTCGCGGCATCGGGCGCGCGGTCGCCCAGACGCTCGCCGCCGACGGCGTCCACGTGGCGATCGCCGGTCGCGGCCGGGAGGCGCTGGACGACGCCGTCGCCAGGATCCGCTCAGCCGGCGGCACGGCGACCGCGCACGGGTGCGACGTCGCCCACGAGGGCGACGTGCAGCAGCTCTTCGCCGACGTGCTGGCGACGCACGGGCGCCTCGACATCCTCGTCAACAACGCCGCGATCGAGGGGCCGACGACGCCGCTGGAGACGATCGCGACCAGCGACTGGGACCACGTCATCGCGGTCAACGTCCGCGGCGCCTTCCTCGCCACCCGTCACGCCGCGGCGCACATGACCGCCCGCGGCTCCGGCCACATCGTCTTCCTCTCGGCGCTCGGCGGCGGGCTGCGCGCCTATCCGCTCCGGCTGCCTTACGCGGTGTCCAAGGCGGCGGTCCTCGCGCTCATGCGCACGACGGCCACCGAGCTGCGTCCGCGGGGCGTGCACGTCAACGCCGTGACGCCCGGGCCGGTCGAGGGCGAACGCCTGGACCGCGTCTTCGCGCGCCGGGCCAAGCAGCTGGACACCACGCCCGCCGTCGTCGCCCAGCAGCTCGCCGACCGCGCGCCCGCGGGCGGCTTCCCCGACGAGGCCGCGGTCGCGCGACTCGTCGCGCTGCTGTGCACGCCGGCGTTCGACTACGTCGTCGGCCAGTCGCTGAACGTCACCGGCGGGATCGAGCTGGCCTGATGGTCGCCGAGTCGCTCGAACCCGCCACGCACGACCTGCTCGCCGAGCGCCTGGAGCGCGCGCGGTCCGACGCGGCGCCGATCGCGCCGCTGGCCGAGGTGCTCGCCGTCCCGACGGTCGCCGACGCCTACGCCATCCAGCGGGCCGGCATCGCTGCGCGGACGCTGCGCGGCGCGCGGCTGGTCGGCCACAAGATCGGCCTGACCTCCGCGGCGGTCCAGGCGCAGCTCGGCGTCGGCGAGCCCGACTACGGCGCGCTGCTCGACGACATGCACAAGCCCGACGGCCACGAGCTGTCGCGGTCGGCGCTGATCGCGCCGCGCGTCGAGGTCGAGGTCGCGTTCGTCCTCTCCGCGCCCCTGGCCGGCCCGGACGTGGACGTCGGCGATGTCACGGCCGCGACCGCGCACGTGCGCGCGGCGATCGAGATCGTCGACAGCCGCATCGCCGACTGGCGGGTCGCGCTGTTCGACACGATCGCCGACAACGCCTCGTCGGCCGCCTTCGTGCTCGGCGATCGGATCACGCACCTCGACGAGGTCGACGTCGCCGACATCGCCGTCGACCTGGTGCGCGGGCGCTCGCGCGTGGCCGACGGGCACTCGTCCGCGGTCCTGGGCGACCCGCGGCGCGCGGTCGCGTGGCTGGCCAACGCGCTGCATCGGCACGGTGTGTCCCTGCAGGCCGGTGACGTCGTGCTCTCCGGCGCCTGCACGCGGATGGTCGACGCCTACGCGGGCGACCGCTTCCGCGCGAAGCTCGGGCCGCTCGGCGAGGTCGCCGTGAGGTTCGGCCGATGACCGCCAAGGTGAAGGCCGCGATCATCGGGCCGGGCAACATCGGCACCGACCTGCTGGTCAAGCTGCAGCGCAGCGCCGTGGTCGAGGTCGCGCTGATGGTCGGGATCGTCCCCGACTCGCCCGGTCTGGTCCGCGCCGCGCAGATGGGCGTCGAGACGTCGGCCGACGGCGCCGGCGCGGTCGTCGCGCGCGACGACATCCCCTTGGTGTTCGAGGCCACCGGCGCCGGCGCGCACCGCGCGAACTGGCCGGTGCTGGAGGCGGCGGGCAAGACCGTCGTCGACCTCACGCCGGCGGCGATCGGGCCCTACGTCGTGCCGACCGTCAACCTCGAAGCCCACCTCGACGCGCCCAACGTGAACATGGTCACCTGCGGCGGGCAGGCGACGATCCCGATGGTCCACGCCATCGACCGCGTCGCCGGCGCGCGGTACGGCGAGATCGTCGCGACGATCGCCAGCGCGAGCGCCGGTCCGGGGACGCGGCAGAACATCGACGAGTTCACCGAGACCACCGCGGAGGGCATCGAGCGCGTCGGCGGCGCGACCCGTGGCAAGGCCATCATCATCCTCAACCCGGCCGACCCGCCGATCCTGATGCGCGCGACGATCTTCGCCACGGTGGAGGAGCCCGACGCGGCGACGATCGAGCGCTCGGTGGCCGACATGGTGGTGTCGGTCCGCCAGTACGTCCCCGGCTACCGGCTGGTGCTCTGCGACACCGACGGCGACCGCGTGACCGTGATGGTCGAGGTCGAGGGCGCCGGCGACTTCCTCCCGCACTACTCCGGCAACCTGGACATCATGACCGCGGCCGCCGCGCGCGTCGGCGAGCGGATCGCCCAGCGGATGGTCGTCGAAGGAGGTACGCGATGAGCCCGCGGCTCTGCGACTCGAGCCTGCGCGACGGGATGCACTCGGTCGGGCACCGCTTCACGGTCGACGAGGCCGCGGCCGTCGCGCGCGGGCTCGACGCGGCCGCCGTCGACGTCATCGAGGTGGGCCACGGCGACGGCCTCGGCGGCTCGTCGATCCAGTACGGGCACGCGGCCACGGCCGACGCGGCGCTCGTCGAGGCCGTCGTCGCCGCCGCGCCGTCCACCGACGTCGCGGTGCTGCTGCTGCCGGGGATCGGCACGCTGGCCGACCTGCGGCGCGCCCAGCAGCTCGGGGCACGGGTCGCGCGGGTGGCGACGCACTGCACCGAGGCCGACATCGCCGCCCAGCACCTGTCGTGGGCGGCCGAGAACGGGATGACGCCCGTCGGCTTCCTGATGATGAGCCACATGCTCGAGCCTGCGGCGCTGGCCGAGCAGGCGCGGCTGATGGAGCGCTGCGGGGCCGCCTGCGTGTACGTCGTCGACTCCGCCGGAGCGCTGCTGCCGCGTGGCATCCGTGAGCGTGTCGCGGCCCTGGGCGACACGATCGGGTGCGACGTCGGGATCCACACGCACAACAACCTCGGCTGCGCGGTGGCGAACGTCATCGCCGGCGTGGCGTCCGGCGCGACCTGGGTCGACGGCTCGCTCTGCGGGCTGGGGGCCGGGGCCGGCAACGCGGCCACCGAGGTGCTCGCGGTCGCGCTCGAGCGCGCCGAGATGGCGATCGGCGCCGACCCCTTCACGTTGATGGACGTCGCCGAGGAGGTCGTCCGGCCGCTCATGGACCGCCCGCCGGCGATCGACCGCGACGGGTTGACGATCGGCTACGCCGGCGTGTACTCGTCGTTCCTCCTGCACGCGCGCCGCGCGGGGGAGAAGTACGGCGTCGATCCGCGCGACATCCTGCTCGAGCTCGGCCGCCGTCGCGTCGTCGGCGGCCAGGAGGACATGATCATCGACGTCGCCGCGCAACTGGCGGACGGCGGCGCATGACCAGCGTCGAGCAGGCTGCGGACGCGATCGGCGCGGGCGGCATGGTCGTGGTCGTCGACGAGGCGGACGCCCAGACGCCCGGTCACGTCGTGCTCGGCGCCCAGCGCGCGACCGCCGAGGCCATCACGTTCCTCACGCGGCGCGCCGGTGGCTGGATCGGCCTGGCGCTCGCGCCCGAGCGGTGCGACGAGCTGGGCCTGCGGGTGATGTCCCTGCGGCCCGAGGCCGTGCGCGACACCCCGTTCACGGTGACGATCGAGGCGCGCGACGGCGTGACGACCGGGATCTCGACGGCCGACCAGGCGCACACGATCCGGACCGCCGCCGACCCCGCCAAGGGCCGCGCCGACATCGTCGTGCCGGGCCACGTCCGGCCGCTGAAGGCGCGCGCGGGCGGCGTCCTGGAGCGGGCCGGGCACATCGAGGCGTCCGTGGACCTCGCCCGCCTGGCGGGCCTCGCCCCGGCCGGCGTGATCTGCCCCGTGCGCAACGAGGACGGGTCGGTGGCGGGCCTCGGCGAGCTCGACGGCTTCGTGCGCCGGCATGGCCTGCCGGCGGTGACGATCGCCGACCTCATCGCGCATCGGCGCCGTCACGAGCGGCTCGTCGAGCGCGTCGGGACGACGGCGCTGGCGACCGCGTTCGGGCGCTTCGCCGTGCACGGCTACCGCTCGCTGGTCGACGATCGCCAGCACGTCGCGCTGGTCAAGGGCGACGTCGCCGGGGTCGCCGGCGTGCTCGTCCGCGTGCACGCCGGGTGCCTGGCCGGTGACGTCCTGCGCTCGCTGGGCTGCGACTGCGCCGCGCGGCTGGAGTCCGCCCTGACGCTGATCGAGGCCGAGGGCGCCGGGGTGCTGCTCTACCTCGGCCAGCACGGGTTCGGCGGCCACCACCCGCGCGAGGCGCCCGACGTCCGGGACGCCGGCGTCGCGATCCAGATCCTGGCCGAGCTCGGCGTCTCGTCGTCGTGTCACAATGCCCCCTTGCGCGTTGTCTCTGAGCTATGAGCGAAACACAGCAGATCGACTTCACCATGATGTACGTCACGCACGACGCGCTGCGGCGTGACGTGCAGCGCCTGGCGGCGGCGATCGCCACGGGCCGAGCCGGCTCGTCGTCGGTCCAGGCCGGGTGGGCGAACTTCAAGGCGCAGCTGCACGTCCATCACACCGTCGAGGACGACGACCTGTGGCCGCGGCTCTACCGGGCGATCGGCGACGATCCGGGGCGCCTGGCGATGCTGCAGGAGATGGAGGACGAGCACGCGGTGCTCGACCCCCTGCTCGAGGCGCTCGACGCGGCGCTCGCCGGTGGCGACGACGCCGTGCTCGCCCGTCGCGTCGACGAGCTGGCCGGGGTCCTCGACGGCCATCTGAAGCACGAGGAGAGCAGCGCGCTGCCGCTGATCCAGGAGGTCCTCGAGCCCGCGGACTGGCGCGGGTTCGGTGCGGCGATGCGCCGCAAGCAGGGCCTGAAGGGCGCGGCGATGTACGTCCCGTGGATCGTCGACGGCGCCAGCGCCGAGACGCGGGCGCGGTTCTTCTCGGCCTTGCCGGGGCCGCTCAGGATCGTCAACCAGCTGGTGTTCGAGCCCCGCTACCGGCGCCTCGGGCTGTGGGCGGCGTGATCGGCGTCGAGGCGGTGCCCTCCGAGCCGACGCTCGCGCGCGAGCTGGTGCGCGGCGCGCTCGCTTCGCGCGCGGCGGCGATCGACGCGACAGGTGAGCTCCCGCAGGGCGTCCGCGTCGATGATGTCCTTGACCGCGATCGGGCGGCCGTGGAGCGCCTGCTCGCCGGGCGCCGGCGCGAGCGGCGCGGAGACGGCGTCGGGGAGCGCGAGGAACGCTCCCAGCGCCTGGGCCCGACGGGCGCGCTCCAGCGCGCCGTCGGCGACGGACTGGGCGTCCAACGCCCCGCTGCGCGTCACGCCGCGCTCCGGACGCGGCTCGCCGAGACGACGCTCACGCGCGCCGCGGTGAGGAGCGCCAGCCCGGCGGTGAGGACCAGCAGCGTGGCGTAGCCGGCGACGTGCGAGGCGAGGGTGAAGACGTAGGGCGCGGCGAACCCGAGATAGCAGATGGCGTAGTAGGCGGCGGTCAGGCCGGCGAGGCCGTCGTCGTGGGCGAGGTGGCCGACCTCCACCAGGCCGGCGACCATGCACAGCCCGAAGCCGGCGCCGAACGCCAGCGCGCAGGGGAAGAGCATCCAGAGGGCGCTGTGCGCGACGGTCACGGCCCCGAGCACCAGCGCGCACGCGATGACCAGCAGGCCGGCGACCGCGGCCAGGTTGTACGTGGTGCTGCGCGCGGCCAGGCGCCGCCCCAGAGGCTGGACGGCGACGCCGGCGGCGGCCGTCGACGAGGTGACCGCCGCCACCAGCGCGATCCCGTCGGTCGCGTCGCCGGCGTGGACCACCGTCGGCAGCATCGCGAACGCGATCGCCGGCGACGCGAAGACCCAGGGGGCCATCGGGACCACGACGCGCCGGAAGCGCGGCGACGCGACGCCCGGCACGCCGAGGCGCACCGGCCGCGCGCGGTCGCCTGCGACCGTCTCGCGGGCGCCGCGCAACAGCACCAGCACGCCGAGCATGATCGCGACGTGGGGGAGGTAGGGCACGACGCGCGGCGCCGGCGCCCACTGCGCGAGCAGCCCGGAGACCAGCGGCCCGACCGCGAAGCCCGTGGTCATCGCGACGGCGGCGCGGCGCGCCAGCACCTGGTTGGGCTCGCCCGCCGAGGACTCGCGCAGCCACGCCGTCCCGGCGCCGAAGACCACGCCGCTGCTGATGCCGGTCAGGAACCGGCCGACGAACAGCACGGCGACGGTCCCGGCGCCGGCCATCAGCACGACGCTGGCCAGCAGCGACAGCGCGGCCGCCGGGATGACGACCGGGCGCCGGCCGCGCGCGTCCGACAGCGGGCCGCCGAGCAGCAGCCCGGGGATCAGGCCGAGCGCGTAGAGGCCGAAGAGCGCCGCGAGCGTGCCCGCCCCGAGGTCGAGGGCGCGGCGGTAGACCGGCAGCAGCGGCACGAACTGGTTGGTGCCCCACCCGGTGCCGAGGACGACGGCGGCCACCGGGACCCATCGACGTGGACCTGCGCTTGGTTCGATCATAAGACCGGGCCGAACCTAGCACGACTTGGTCTGATGATCGAACCTGGAGGCGGTAAGCTGTCCGACGTGCTCGGAAACGACTACGCCGGGCAGGACTGCGCGCTGGCCCGCTCGCTCGAGATCCTCGGTGAACGCTGGACGCTGCTGATCGTTCGCGATGCCTTCTACGGCGTCCAGCGGTTCACCGACTTCCAGGTCCACCTCGACATCCCCAAGGGCGTGCTCGCCGACCGGCTGAAGGGCCTGACCGAGGACGGCGTGCTGGAGCGGCGGCCCGATCCGGCCCATCCCCGCCGGCCCGTGTACGTCCTCACCGCGACCGGTCGCGAGCTGTGGCCGCCCCTGCACGCGCTGCTGGCCTGGGGCGGACGGCACCACGGCGGCAACAGCCGCGTCTTCCTGCACGTCACGTGCCCGACGCCGCTCGACGACCGCGGGACGTGCCCGGACTGCGGCGCGACGCCCGGCCCCGAGGACATCCTGTCGGCGCCCGTCGCCGGGCGCCGCCGGCGCCGCGACGATCCGGTGACGACCGCGCTGCGCCCGCCGCGCCGCCTGCTCGACCCGATCGCGACCTGAACGCGCTTGACAGATCGTACGCTCTAGTAGACGATAGGCATATGATGACGAGCGCGGAATGAGGACGCGGTTCCACCCTGGTTCGGCGCCGCCGACCGACGGGCCGGTCGTCGTCAGCTACACGGAGTTCACGGCGCGCCGCCTCTGGCAGCTGCCGGGGATCGCGTGGGCGGGCTTCGGGCTGCGGCGTGGCTGGTGGGCGATGCCGGGCGCGCTCGGCGTCGTGCTCTACGTCGACGTCCGGGCACGCCGGGGCGGGTCGATGTCGGCCTGGTCCAGCGCCGAGGACCTCCGCCGCTTCGTCGCGCTGCCTCGGCACGTGGCGATCATGCGCCGCTATCGCACGCGCGTCAGCGTGCGGGCGACGACGTGGACGACCGAGGGCTTCCGGCCGGGCGCGGCGTTCGCGGAGGGGCGGGCACGGCTGGCGACCGCGCGCGAGCCCGTCGCCTAGGACTCGGCGGCGATCACGGTCCGCAGGGGCGTCCTTCAGGCGCTCGGCGTCGGGCGCGCTGAGCGCGGCGAGGAACTCGCGCTCGGTGCGTCGATCGTGCGCTCGACCCGCTGCCGGGTCGTCGGCGGTCGGGGGCACGGCGGAACGATACATCGCCGATGGTCAGCATTGCTGACGATCACCTACGCTGACAGGATGATCGTCATCACCACCCCCACCGGCCAGATCGGCCGGGAGGTCCTCGACGCGGCCCTCGCGAGCGACGAGCCGGTCCGGGTGATCGCGCGCGATCCCGCACGGCTCCCCGCTGACGTCCGCGAGCGCGCGGAGGTCGTGCAGGGGTCCCACGGCGACCTCGACGTCGTCACCGCGGCGCTCGACGGCGCCGACTCCGTGTTCTGGCTGGTGCCGCCCGACCCGCATGCCCACAGCCTCCAGGAGCACGTCCTCGGCTTCGTCCGCCCGCTCTGCGCCGCGATCAACCACCTGGGCGTCCAGCGCGTGGTCGCGGTCTCGAGCCTGGGCCGCGGCATCGCCAAGGACGCCGGCCAGGTGTCGGCCATCTTCGCGATGGACGACCTGATCGAGAGCACCGGCGTGGCCTACCGCTCGCTGTGCCCGCCGGGCTTCATGGACAACATGCTCTGGCAGGCCGGCTCGATCCGTACCCGGGGCACGCTCTTCCTGCCGCTGGCCGCGGATCGACGGGTGCCGATCTGCGCCGCGCGCGACGTCGCCGCGACCGCGGCGCGGCTGCTGCTCGACGAGACCTGGAGCGGCCAGGAGGACGTCCCGGTGCTCGGGCCCGAGGACCTCTCCTACGCCGAGATCGCGCAGATCATGACCGAGGTGCTCGAGCGGCCGATCCGCTTCCATCCGCTCACGAGCGACGCCTACAAGTCGGTGCTGCTGCAGGGCGGCATGACCGAGGCGTGGGCGCAGGGGCTCGTCGCCATGGCGGCCGCCGTCGACCGGGGCATCTACGACGACGCGCCGCGCACGGCGCAGTCGACGACGTCGACGACCTTCCGGCAATGGTGCGAGGCCGTGCTCAAGCCGGCGGTGCTGGGCTGACGGCGCGGGCGGCCGGCGTGGCCCGCAGCGCGAGCACGGCGTCGAGGTACTCGCCGATCGCGTCGCGGTTGCGGGCGAGGCAGTCGATGCGCTGCGTCATCCGGTCGCGCTCCTGGGTCAGGGTCGCGAGCATCTCGGGCGTGGCGTCGGGGAAGTAGATCGTGCGCGGCTTGTCGAGGCAGGGCAGGATCTGCTTGATGATCCGGGTCGGCAGGCCGGCGTCGAGCAGGCCGCGCACCTGGATCACGCGATCGACGCAGTTGTCGTCGTACCGGCGGTAGCCGTTCGCCGTGCGGTGCGCGATGATGAGGCCCTGCTCCTCGTAGTAGCGCAGCAGGCGCCGGGGTGTCGCGGTGCGCTCCGAGAGCTCGCCGATCCGCATGTGTGATGTACCTCACGTGTCGGGGCTTGACCTTCACACTGATGTGAGGGTTGAAGGCTATCGGGCATGCGCAAGTACCTGCCGGCCCTCCTGGCCCTCACCACCGCGGTGTTCATCACCAGCCTGACCGAGACGCTGCCCGCCGGCGTCCTGCCGGACATGGCCGGCGACCTCCACGTCAGCGAGGCGGCGATGGGCCAGAGCGTGACCGTGTACGCGCTGGCCACGGCGCTGACCGCGATCCCGCTCGTGGCCGTCACCGCGGGATGGGACCGCAAGCGGCTGCTGCTGGCGGCGATGGCCGGCTTCGTGGTCGGCAACACGGCCACCGCGCTGTCGGGGACGTTCGCGTTCACGCTCGCGGGGCGCTTCGTCGCCGGCGTCGCGGCGGGCCTCGCGTGGGCCGTGCTCGCCGGCATCGCCCGCCGCATAGTCCCGCCGTCGCTGCAGGGCAGGGCGATCGCGGTGGCCATGGCCGGAGTCCCGGTCGCCCTCTCGCTGGGCGTGCCGCTCGGCACGTTCGTGGGCGACGCGCTCGGCTGGCGCGTCGCCTTCGGCGCGATGAGCGTGCTGGCGGTCGGGCTCGTCGGCTGGATCGCGGCGACGGTGCCCGAGCAGCCGGGGCAGTCGGCCGCCGAGCGCGCGCCGGTGCTCGGCGCGCTGCGGGTGCCGGGCGTCGTCCCGGTCCTGCTCGTCACGCTGACCTACGTCCTGGCCCACACCATCGTGTACGCCTACATCGCGACCTATCTCGACGACGTCGGCCTGGACGGATCGACCGACACGGTGCTGTTGGTCTTCGGCGTGGCGTCGCTGGCGTCGATCTGGATCGTCGGCGCCCAGGTCGACCGGCGGCTGCGCGCGCTCACGCTGACGAGCGCGACGCTCGTCGCCGTGGCCGCGGGGCTCCTCGCGGCCGGCGGCGCCGCACCGGTCGTCTACCTCGCCGCCGCGGCGTGGGGGCTGGGCTGGGGCGGCGTCCCGACCCTGCTCCAGACCGCGGGCGCGCGCGCCGGCGGCGGCGCCGCCGACGGGGCGCAGGCCATGCTCGTCACGCTGTGGAACGTCGCGATGGCCGCCGGCGGCGTCGCCGGCGGGGTGCTCCTGGACGCGGCGGGCGCCGACGCGCTGCCCTGGGGCGCGCTCGTGCTGCTCGTCCCGGTGCTGGCGGTGGTCGCGGCGGCGCGCGAGCACGGCTTCCCGGCCCCGCGGCGCGCCGGTCGCGAGCGGCGCGCGGAGAGCGCTAACGTGCCTGCCGTTGGCGAGTCCTGACGACATGATGAACATGCCCGTCGACCTCGACGGGTGGCTGGCGCTGGGCGCCGATCTCGTCATCGCCCAGGACTACGACCCGCGCGCCCTGGCCGACAGCGCCGCCGACGTCGAGCGCGTGCTCGCCGCCGGGGTGCTCGACCTGCCGGCGCACGCCGACCTCGCCCGTCCTTGAGGTGCTGGGCCCGCGCGGCTGTCAGGTGGCCTGGGCGCGGCCGTCGCGCCCGGATCCGTCGCGGCTCGACGACGAGGTCCGTGCACGGCTCGCCCGGCTGCGCCACCCGGACGATCGCGCTCGGCACGCGACCGGCGTCCTGCTGACCGACGCGCTCGTCCGTGAGCACGGCGGCCCGGACGCCCGCGTGCGGCGGGCGCGCGGTCGGGCGCCGGTCGTCGAGGGCGCCGAGTTGTACGTGTCGGTCGCGCACGCGGGCGCGTTGGTGGCGGTGGCCGTGACGCGGATCGCGCCGGTCGGCGTCGACGTCGAGGCGCTCGCCGGCGCGCCCGATGCCGGAGAGCTGGCCGCCGGGATCCTCGCGCGGGCCGAGCGCGACGCCTTCGCGCGCTGCTGTGCCGGCCGCGACGAGGCGGCGCGGCGCTGGGCGCTGCTGACGTGGTGGACGCGGAAGGAGGCGGTCCTGAAGGCCACGGGCGACGGGCTGGCGGTCGAGCCACGCGACGTCGCGGTCTCGGCGCCGGACGAGCCGCCGCGGCTGCTGGCCTTCGCCGGGCGGCCGGCCCTCCCGGCGACCTGCTCGATCGCCGACGTCGCGCCCGATGCCGAGCACGTCGGCGCGGTCGCCCTCCTGGCCGGCGGGCCGATCGCCGTCGAGCACGTCGACGGCGCCGCGCTGCTCTAGTTTCACGACACTAGACGGCGGCGGCCGCGGCGCACCGAAGCGGCGCGGCGTCCGCGTCGGCGGAGCGGACCTGGGCGCCGACGCGCCGGGCGGTCTCGTGGGCGCACAGCCACCGGTGCAGCGCCTCCTCGCCGCCGATGTCGCGCGGCGCGAAGTCGTCGGCCAGGTCGAGCACGAGCGGCCGGGACAGCATCGCGTGCGCGACGACCAGCCGGCCCGCCGGACCGGCGAGCAGGCCCAGCGCGATGCCGGCGTCACGGGCGGCATTCACCGCGACGGCGCCGAGGATGAGCGGCGCACCGCTGCCGCGGGCCAGCGCGACGTCGAGGCGGAAGCTGTCGGGCGCGCCCGAGCGGTCCGCCGTGAACGCGGCGGCCAGCAGCTCGCCGCAGGCCGCCAGCTCCTGACGGGGCGCGCCGGAGCGGGCGGCCTCGAGCCGCCCGGCCAGCTCGGCGAGGCCGCGACGGGCGGCCGCCGCGTCCGCGTCGGGCGTGGCGGAGAGGGCCAGCAGCGCGTGGCGGACGCAGCCTTGCGGGGCGCCGCAGCGGTCGATCGTGCGCGTCATCGTAGGGCACCCTAATACATAGCGGTGCGGTCGGGAATCGCGGGGTCGGCGACAGGACGCGGTGGGTGCCGCATAGACTCGGCGCCGTGCCCGGAGGAGCCACCAGCCAGCGTGCGGCCGACTACGTGGAGATCTTGTACGAGCTGCTCTTCCCGGTGGGCGAGTACCGCCCCAACGAGGCGGCCGCGCCGATCGCCTCGCGCGTCGCCGATCGGCTCGGCGTGTCACGCGCGTCGGCCGGCGAGATGCTCCGGCGGCTGGCGGACCAGGGCCTGATCGAGCGCGGCCCCGGCCGCTCGCTGGCGCTGACGGCGACGGGCATCGAGCTGGCCGAGCAGGCGATCCGCGCGACGCGCGTGATCGAGACGTTCCTGGTGTCCTTCATGGGCTACGCGCCCGCGCAGGTCCACGCCGACGCGACCCGGATGCGCGACGCGTTCCGCCCGGACATGATCGACCGCCTCCACGAGCGGCTCGGGTCGCCGGCGCGCTGCCCGCACGGCTGGCCGGTCGGCGCGGGCGACGAGCGTCAGGAGGCGGGCGACCTGCGGCGGCTCATCGAGCTCGAGGAGGGCGCGCGCTGCCGGATCGTCGGGATCGTCGAGGACGACCCCGAGCTCATCGGCTGGCTGTTCGACGAGGGGTTGGTCCCCGGCGCCGGCCTGCGCGTCCAGGACGTCCACCCGGCCGCCGGCCGGCTCACGGTCGGCGTCGGGCGCAGCGCCAAGGTCGTGGTCGGCGAGCGCGCCGCGCGCCAGGTCTACGTGACGGCGCGCGGCTGACGCCCACCGGCTAGCGGCGGTGCTCGACCGCGGTGCGGGCGAGCCGCACCTTGGTCGAGCGCAGGGCCGCGGCCGCCTTCGCGCCCTTGGGCGTGAACGTGACCGTCAGCGTCGCCGCGACGGCCTTCCTCTTCAACAACGCCGCGCCCTTGGCGGTCTTCTTCAGCGCGATCTTCAGCGTGCCGGCCTTCGTCGCGGTGGCGGTGCCGGTCGCGATCGTGGTGGCGCCGGACTTGACGGTGGCCTTGGCGACGCCGGCCGCCGGGACCTTGACCGAGGCCGAGCGGCCGACGACCTTGATCGACCCGAGCGTCAGCTCCAGCGACAGGTTGCCGACGGGTCCGGCCGGGCCGATCGCGCCCGCCGGGCCGGCGGCGCCGGTGGGACCCGTGGCGCCGTTCACGCCGGCCGCGCCGTTGGCGCCCGCCGCGCCGGTCGGCCCGACCGGGCCCTGCGCGCTGCCGTTCTCGTCGACGACCTTGGTCCGCGTCGCCGTCAGCGGCTGGGCGTCTGCCGCGTAGAGCTTGTGGTTGACTTGGTCGACGACCGCCTCGTAGCCGAGGACGATGCCGGACTTCAGCTCGACGATCGACGCCGAGTAGGTGCCGCCGCTCTCGGTGACCTTGGCGGCCCGGATCGTGCCGGAGCTCATCTCCGAGATGTAGGCCGTGCCGGAGGCCTCGTCGACCGCGGTCGCGATGACGCGGCCGTAGGTCGGGATCGTCAGCACCGGCGCGTCGTTGGCCGGGTCGGCGTCCTCCTCGATGACGGTCACGACCTGGCCGCTGAGGCTCGCGACGTAGACGAGGCCGCGCGTGCTGTCGACGGTCGCGGCGTTCGGCGTGCCGGCCACGGGGATCGTCTTGACCAGCAGGCCGGTCGACGCGTCGATCACCGAGACGCTGTTGGCCGAGGAGTTGGCCGTGTAGATGCGGTCGCGGACCGGGTCGTAGGCCGGGCGCGAGTTGTCCTGGTCGACGCCGCCGCTCTGGGTGTCGATGGTGTCGATCGGCTGGTTGCCGGCCTGCGACGCGACGTTGGGGTTGCCGGTGTCGATCGTCGTCAGGTCGAACACGAGCACGTCGCCGAGGTTCGGCGCAGCGAACGTGCCGGCGTAGAGGCGCTGGTGGGCGACGTCGATCGCGAGGTCGGCGACGCCGGGCGCGTTGAGGCGCGCGACGACCTTCTTCTGCTTGACGTCGACGACCGCGACGTAGCCGGTCGTCGCGTTGTAGTTGGCCACGAAGGCCAGCGGCGAGCCGTTGGAGGCCGGCAGGTCGGTGTCCGGGTAGACGCGCGGCGTGCGGACGCGGGAGAACGCGGCCGTCGTGCCGTCCGGGTTCTTGGTGATGACGTCGGCGTTGGCCGGCGCGGTAGCCGACGACTTGAAGACCGCCACCGACCCGGTGCGCGTCTGGGCCGTGACGAGCCACGGGTCGGCGGGCGCCGCCGGGTCGGGCGCGAGCGCGATCCCGTACGGGTTGTTCGCGGTCCCGCGGTTGGTCGCCGACGCGATGCCGGAGGCGTTGGCGTTGCCGAAGGCGTAGCCGCCGCCGACGACGCCGTCGCTGCCGAGCAGGTTCGTGAAGGAGTAGTTCTTCAGGAACGCGTTGGTGGTGGTGTCGAACGCGACGACCTTGCCGGTCGAGGCCTGGGTGATCGAGGTGGAAGTCAGGTCGGCACCGGCCGTGGCCGGCAGGACCCCGAGGACGCCGATGGCGGACAGCAGCGCCGGCAGGCGCAGCCCCGTTCGGCGCAGGTTCTTGATGGACAAGTGCGTGCTCCTTGGATGGCGCTCGCGAGGGGCGAGCGGTACGTGTCGGCGGTCACCCTACAGAATCTGTAAGGGTACCCTTACTCTGTTGCGTGAAGACGCCGCACGCCCATCCGTCACGAAGGACCCGATGCCCCGAATCCCCCTGCTGTCGACCGTCGCCGCGCTCGCGCTCGCGGCGGTCCTCCCGGCCGCGGCGCAGGCCGCGCCGCTGACCTACGCCGACCCGGGCACCGGCGCGGCGGTGACGCTGAACAACGACACGTACGCCAAGAGCGGGCGCATCGAGATCTCGGGCACGGGCTTCGTCCGCAGCCAGGGCACCGGCCAGCCGATCATCGCCCTCAAGCCCGACGAGGAGGACGACCAGGCGCAGGTCGCCCGCTGGAAGACCGGCGGGCCCGACGCCGGCGCCCCGGTCGACGTCGGCGGCGGCGAGTGGGTCCTGACGTTCGCCGCCAAGGTCGACGGTACGTTCAGCGGCTGGATCGACCTGCCCGACGACCTCGCGCTGACCGGCCCCGGCGCCGGCGCGCACGCCGGCGAGCACGTCCTGCGCCTGCTCTCCGGCCTCCTGAGCACCGACGGCGCGAGCCCGACGCCGCCGATCAACCTCGGCGCGTACTTCTCGTCGGTCGACTTCAGCTACGGGATGGTCAGCGCCAGCTCGACCTTCTACGACGGCCGCGTCTTCCCGGCGGCGGCGTCGATCGGCGTGCGCGGCGGGGCGTTCGCCGCCAGCGCCCCGGTGGCCATCCAGCTCGACGGCGCGCCGTACTCGGCCACCACGATCGCGACTGGCGCGACCGGCGCGATCGCACCGACCGCGCGCCTGACGATCCCGGCCGGCATGGCCGCGGGCGTCCACGCCTTCACGCTCACCACCGGCGCGGCCACCTTGATCCAGCACTTCACGGTCGCCCCGGCGGCCGCGGGCGCGCTGGCCCAGACGGCGGTCACCGCCGGCCAGCGCGTCGCGTTCACCGCGACCGGCTTCCGCGGGATCGCCGGGGCCGGCCAGAAGGTCGGCGTGATGCTCGGCACGCAGGGCGTCAAGGCCTGCCTGACCGCCGACGCCGGCGGCGCGCTGTCGGGCACGGTCGACCTGCCGGCCGACGCGACGACCGCCAAGGCGAGCCCGATCCGGCTGCTGGGCGGCGCGTCGTGCGTGTCCGGTGGCGAGCAGAACGACCTGCCCGCGCGCGTCGTCCAGCTGCCGTTCACGGTGGTGGCGCCGGACCCGACGCCCGACGCCCCGCCGGCCGCGACGCCCAATCCGCCTGCCGCGACGCCGCCGCCGGCCGTCGTCCCGCCGGTCTCGCCGGCCAAGGTCGTCGTGCCGCGCCCGACGGCGCTCACGCTGCTGCGCGGCGGCCGCTCGCTGCGGGTCGCGCTCGGCGCCGGCACGGCCCAGCGCGTCACGGTCTCGGTCAGGACGACCGGCAAGGTCCGCACCAGGCGCGGCGGCAAGGCGAAGGTCATCACGCTGGCCACGGCGCGGACGGTCGCGCCGAAGGCCGGCGCCAAGGCGACCGTGACGCTGACGGTGACCGTCGCGGGCCGTCAGGCGCTGCGGCTCGCCGGCCGGCTGAAGGTCACCGTCCGCGTCGCGCCCGTCGGCGGCGGCGCGGCGGTCACCCGGACCGTGACGCTCCGGAGCGCGGCATGAGGCGCCGCCGGAAGGTCGCGGCGGTCGTCGTCGTCGCCGCCGGCGCGCTGGGCTGCGGCCTGGCCGCGGGCGGCGCGATCGGCGCCGCGCCGACGACCGCGTCGTTCGTCGTCGTCGACAACGCGTTCCAGGCGGCCGGTGGGTCCGGCACGTCGGTGACGATCGCCCAGGGCGGCAAGGTCGACTTCGCCTACCCCGACGGCGCCGACGAGCACGACGTCCGGTTCGTCCGCGACGGCGTCGCCTGCACGCAGACCGACGGCGTCGGCAACGCCACCAACAGCAAGGTCGTCCCGCCCGCGCCCGAGGAGGAGGGCTGGGCCGGCACCTGCACGTTCGCCCAGGCGGGCACCTACCAGTTCTTCTGCGACGTCCCCGAGCACGACATGAAGGGGTCGGTCGTGGTCGAGGCCGACCTGACGACCACGACCGCGCCGCCCACCGGCACCGGGACGCCGACCACGCCGACGACCACCCCGACGACGTCGGGCGGCGGCGGTAACGGCGGCGGCACCGCCCCGGGCGGCGGCACCGCGCCGGCCGCGGGATCGACCACGACCCCGCCGGCACCGAGGATCGCGGTCGCCCAGCGCCAGAAGGGAACGGTCGTACGCGGCACGGTCACGCACGCGGGCGCGCGCACGAGGGTCGCCGTGGACGTGCGCGCCCAGCGCGGCACGGTCAAGGCCCCCGGCCGCCGGACCGCGCTGGTGAGCGTCGGCAAGGCCACGCGACGCACGTCGGCCGGCGGCCGCCTGGCCATGGCGATCCGCCTCGACGCCCGCGCCCGCGCGGCGCTCCAGCGTGCGCACCGGCTCGCGGTGACCGTGCGCGTGACGGTCACGCTCCCGGTCGTGGGCGCCGCGACCGAGTCCTTCGCGGTCGTCCTCGCCGCGCGCGCCGCTGCACAGGCCAGGGCCGCCGCGGCCGCCCCCGCGAAGGCCGCGGTCAGCCTGAAGAACATCAGGTTCACCCCCGCCACGGTCACCGTCCGCAAGGGCGGGACCGTGACGTGGACGTGGCGCGACGGCGGCACGCCGCACGACGTGGTCGGCCCCGGCTTCCGGTCCAAGATCGTCGCCAAGGGCACGTTCAAGCACCGCTTGGCCCGGGCCGGCACGTTCCGCTACGTGTGCAGCATCCACCCCAAGATGAAGGGGAAGGTCGTCGTGCGCTGATGGGGTGTTCAAAGGGCCGGAGCGGCGCGGCGGTCGGCGGTCAGCGCGACGAGGCCGTCGGCCAGGCCGCCCTGCCAGCACAGCGCGTCGTGCCCGCCGTGGTACTCGACGTAGGACAGGTCGTGGCCCTTGAGCGCGAGCACGTCGCGCAGGTGGCGATGGCGGGCCAGCAGCGCCCACTCCTGCAGGCCGACCTCCAGGTGGAAGCGGACCGGGACCGGCGCGGCGGCGACGTAGGCGTCGACGATCGCGCCGGCGCCCGCGTCGAAGTCCGTGGCCGACGGCCACCACAGCGACGCCGACTGCGACAGCACGCGGCCGAAGCGCTCGGGCGCGCGCAGCGCCGCGAACAGCGCGGTCAGGCCGCCGAGGCTGCGGCCGGCCAGCGTCGTGCGCGCGGGGTCGGCGGCGAGCGGGCGGTGGCTGGCCGCCCACGGCAGCAGCTCGCCGGCCAGGAACCCGACGAAGTCGGCCGAGCACGCCAGCTCGCGCCAGCGCGTCGCGTTGTCGACCGTCGAGGGCATGATCGCCACGGTCGGCGGGATCGCGCCGGCCGCGATCAGGTTGTCCAGGATGGTCGCGGCCGGCAGCCGCGTCGCCCAGTCCTCGCCGTCGAGGAGGATCAGCGCGTCGGCCGCGTTGGCCGCGTCCGCCGCGCCGAGCTCCGGCGCGGGCGTGTAGAGCCAGACGTCGCGCTCGTTGCCGAGGATCGCGCTGGCGACGCGGTGGGCGGCGACGGTGCCGCGCGGGACGCCGTCGCGCGCGGCCACCCACGGCTGCGGCGGCGCGTCGGGCAGCTCGACGACCGAGTGCGGGGCGACGCCGTAGCGCGACGGGAACGGCGCGACGATGTTGTAGGGGTCGGAAGTCGCGCGCGCCGCGGCGGCGCCCCAGCGCGACGGCGGGCCCGTGATCGCCGGGCCGTCCTGGACGTCGTCGCGATCGGCGGGCGCGAGCTGGTAGGTCGCGCGCCAGTCCGCGCGCAACCGGAAGCTGCGGTGCCAGACGTCGGTCCCGGGCAGGCGCTCGAGCGTGCTCGCGTCCCACACGCTCGGGTCGGTCAGCTTGTTGGCCAGCAGGACGACCTCGCGGGTGCCAGGGCCGTTGCCGCGGCGGTCGCGCCACAGGAACGTCACCGTGCGGTGGCGCGGCTCGCCGTCGCGCGGCTCGACCAGCGGCGTGCCGGCCGCGGCGACCGCGGCCCAGAAGCGGTCCAGGACGGCGGCGCGCCCGGCCGTGCCGGCCGCGTCGAGGTCGGCCCGCAGGTGTGCGAGCCGGTCGCTGGCCACCACCTCGGGCGCGGGGTGCTTGGGGATCTTCGGCGGCCTCATCGCGCGGGCGCCAGCGCGTGGGCGACGTCGTCGAGCACGACCCGCTCGGCGAGCGGGCCGCCGGCGCTGGTCCACGCCGAGCCGTCGACCGCGACGACGCGGTCGGCGCGCACCGCGTCCAGGCGGGTGAAGCCCGGCGTGTCGCGCGCCAGCGTCAGCGCCTTGCGCGCCGCGGTCAGGTCGGCGGGCGTCTCGGACACGCCGCCGGTCGCGCCGGTGCCCAGCGCGCCGAAGAACATCCAGTCGCCGTCGATGGCGCGCAGGTTCTCGAGGCTGACGGGCACCGAGTGGCCGGGGCCGCGCCGGTCCTGGGAGGCCGGTCGGCGCAGCCCGAGGTCGGCGAGCACGCGGCCCGCCGCGAGCTCCTTCATCAGCACCGACGGCAGGCCGATGCCGCCCCAGCGCACGATGCTGACCCGCGCCGCGGCGTTCGCGCCGAGCGCGGCGCGGACTCGCGCGACACGGGCGTCGAAGTCCGCGAGCACGCGGGCGCCGGCGGGCTGGCGGTCGAGCACGCGCGCGGTGGCGGTGAACGCCGAGCGCCAGTCCTCAGCCGTCCTGCTGACGTACGCGGTGGGCGCGATGCGCCGCAGCTTGTCGACGATCGAGGCGTCCTGGACGGAGGTGCCGTCGACCAGGATGAGGTCGGGGCGCAGCGCGGCGACGCGCTCGATGTTGGGCTGGCCGAGGGCGCCGAGGATCGGGATGCCGTGCGCCCGCCGAGCGAGGTAGGAGGAGACGCCGCCCTGCCCGCGGCCGCTGGTCGTGGCGATGGGGTGGACGCCGAGCGCCAGCGCGGCGTCGAGCGTGGGCTCGCTGAGCGTGATCACGCGCTTGGGCCGGGTCGGGACGGCGACCTGCGTGCCGCGCGCGTCGCGGATCGTGCGCGTCTCGCCGGCGCTCGGCAGGTCGCTCGATCCGCACGCCGACACGACGGCCGCGAGGGCGGCGACGAGCGCCAAGAGGGCGGGGCGCGGGCCGGAGATGGGGGAGGAGGGCATCGCTGGAGATCCTTGTTAGGGTGCCCTACATCAGATTACCCTAACTACTCCCGTAAGGGTGCCCTGCCACCCGACGGAGAGGACCGACCAATGCCTGCTCTCGCACTCCGAACCCGTACCGCCCTCGCCGCCGCGGCCCTCGCGGCCGCGGTCACGCTCGCGCCCGCCGCGAGCGCGATCCCGCCGGGCGGCCCCGCCCCGACCCACAACGGCGCGAAGGTCCGCCTCGACCGCACCGCCGTCAAGGCCGGCGGCCGCATCAAGGTCGTCGGCACGAACTGGAAGTCCACGTCCTCGCGGACCGTCGAGGGCGCGACGGTGACCGTCAAGATCGACGACCGCGACGTCCTCGCGCTCCTCCCGATCAAGGGCAAGCGCTTCTTCGGCTGGGTGCGCGTGCCCAAGCAGGTCAAGGCCGGCCGGCACTGGCTGCGGTTCCTGGCCTCCGACCCCGCGACGAGCGTCAAGAGCGCGACGTTCAAGGTGTCGCGATGAGCCGGCGCTCGCTGGCGACGACGGCCTGCGTGGCGGGCGCGCTGCTGGGCGCCGCCGTGCCCGCCGGCGTGCTCGCGATCCCGCCGACGGGTCCGGCCGAGAACCCGGGGAGCCCGCCGGCGGCCGTGACGATCGCCACGCCGCAGGTGCCCGCCGCGGGCGGCGCGGTGCGCTTCATCGGGGCCGGCTTCCTCACCGCGGGCGGCGCGCCGCAGAAGGTGTACGTGAAGATCGACGACCACGGCGACGCCGGGATCGGCCCGTTCACCGCGGCCGCCGACGGGACGCTGAAGGGCACCGTGGCGCTCGACGACGCCGAGGCGCCCGCCGACGTGGCGGACCCGTCGAAGGACCACTGGCTGCGGTTCCTGGCCGGCCCGAGCGGCAAGTACCCCAACAACGGGCCGCCGCGCAGCCTGAAGGCGGCGTTCCGCGTCGTCGCGCCCGCGGTGCGGGTGGTCGGCACCGCCGCGCTGCGGACCGGCTCCGGCCGCGTGGCGGTCAGGCTGCGGGCCGCAGACGCCGCCGGCGTCCGCGGGACGGCGGACCTGCGCGCGGCCGGCGTCACGCTGGCGCGCGGCGCGTTCGCGCTCGCCGACGACGCGCCGCACACCGTGCGCCTGGCGCTGACGGCGAGCGGCCGGCGCCGCCTGGCCGCGGGCGGCGCGACGCTGAGCGCCCGGCTGACCCTGACGCCGCGGGGCCGGAGCGCCCTGGTGGCCAACGTGAACGTGAAGGGAGCGCGGTGATGCGCGTCGTCCTCGCCGCCGTGGTGGCCATCATGATGGTGTCGGTCGCGCCGGCGGTCGCCGTGCCGCCCGGCGGCCCGGTCGAGAACCCGCTCGGCGCGACGGTGACGCTGACCAGCGCCACGGTCACGGCCGGCGGGACGGTCACGTTCAGCGCGACGGGCTACGACGCGGGCGAGCACGTCTCGATCAAGGTCGACGACGGCAAGGTCAAGACCGGCGACGGCGGCGACGTCTTCGCGACGGCCGACGCGGGCGCCGACGGCACGTTCACCGCGACGGTCGACCTGGCGCAGGTCGGCGCCGCCGACGCGGCGGCGCTGACGAGCGGCACCCACAACGTGCGCCTGCTGTCGGCGGCCGGCGCCGGTGCGCGCTCCATCCACGTGGACTACGGCGTGCAGCCGGCACCCGACGGCGGCGGCGGGACCGGTGGCGGCACGACGGCGCCGGGGCCGACCGCGCCGGTGCCACCGGCGACGCCCGCCGTCACCGCGCCACGCATCGCCTCGACGGCGCTGCGGGCCGTGGACGGGCGCGTCGCCGTCGCCCTGCGCGGCGGCTCGGCGCGCGCGACCGGCACCGCGTCGCTGCGTGCGAAGTCCGGCGTCGTGCTGGCGCGCGCGGTGCGCGTCACGCTCGGCGCCAAGAGCGCGCGGACGATCCGCTTCACGCTCACCGCGGCCGGCCAGGCGCAGCTGCGGCGGCACCGCCGGCTGGCGGCGACCGTGCGCTGGACGCCGTGGGACGGCGGCAAGGCCATCGTGAAGTCGTTGACGCTGAAGGTCGCCTGATGCCCACCGTCGACCGCGTCCGCCACGCGCTGCGCGTCCGGCTGCTGGAGGTCGCCTCCGTCGCGGACCTGACGCCGCGGCTGCGGCGCGTCGTCCTGCGGGGCGACCTCGACGGGTTCGCGTCCGCCGCCCCCGACGACCACGTCAAGCTCCTGTTCCCGCGCCCCGGCGAGCAGCGGCCGGTCCTGCCGGAGCTCGGGCCCAACGGCCTGAGCCGCGGACCCGACGCGCCGCCGGCGCGCGACTACACGCCGCGCGCGTTCGACGTCGCGGCCGGGACGTTGACGGTGGACATGGTCGTCCACGGCGACGGCCCGGCGGCGACGTGGGCGGCGGCCGCGCGCCCGGGGTCGCGCGTCGGCCAGGTCGGCCCGCGCGGCTCGCGCGTCGCGTCCGACGACTTCGACTGGTGGCTGCTGGCTGCCGACGAGACCGGGCTGCCGGCGCTCGCGCGGCGGCTGGAGGAGCTGCCGCCCGCCGCCCGCGCGATCGTCCTGGTCGAGGTCGACGGCCCGGCGGACGAGCTGGCGCTTCGGACCGACGCCGACGTCCGCCTCGCGTGGCTGCACCGCGACGGCGCGGAGCCCGGGACGACGACGCTGCTCGAGGACGCCGTGCGCGACCTCGCGCTGCCCGTCGGCGAGGGCTTCGCCTGGGTCGCCGGCGAGGCCGACGCCGCGCGCCGCCTGCGCACGCACCTGCGCGACGAGCGCGGCCTGCCCAAGGCCTACACCAAGGTCACCGGCTACTGGCGCCTCGGTGCCGCCGACCACCACGACCCGCCGGAGGACGGCGCGTGAGCGGCGAGCTCGACGGCGCGGTCGCGCTGGTCACCGGCGCCGCCGGCGGCATCGGGGCGGCGGTCGTGCGGACGCTCGCGGTCCGCGGCGCCGCGGTGGCCGCGGCCGACCGCGACGGCGACGCCGCGACCGCGCTGGCCGAGGCGGTCGTCGCCGACGGCGGCACCGCGTTCGGCGCGCGCGTGGACGTGACGGACGCGGCGGGGGTGCAGCGCATGGTCGCGCGGACCGAGGCGGCGCTCGGCCCGCTGACCGTCGCGGTGTCGGTGGCCGGCGTGCTGCACGCCGCGCCGGTCGTGGACACGACCGACGCCGACTGGGCCGCGACGTTCGCGGTCAACGCCACCGGCCCGTTCCACCTGCTGCGCGCGGCCGGCCGCGCCATGGCGCCGCGCGGCCGCGGCGCGATCGTCGTCGTCGGCTCCAACGCCGCGTCGGTCCCGCGCGCCGGGATGGCGGCCTACGCCGCGTCCAAGGCCGCGGCCACGATGCTCGCGCGCTGCGCCGGGCTGGAGCTGGCGGCCGCCGGCGTCCGCTGCAACGTCGTCTCTCCGGGCTCGACCGACACCGCGATGCAGGACGCGCTGTGGCCCGACGGCAGCGCCGCCCGCCGCGCGGTCGACGGCTCGCCCGAGCACTTCCGCGTCGGGATCCCGCTCGGCCGGATCGCGGCGCCCGACGACGTCGCCGAGGCCGTCGCGTTCCTCGCGTCCGACCGCGCCCGGCACATCACGATGCACGACCTCCTCGTCGACGGCGGGGCGACCCTCAAGGCCTAGAACATGATGACCCTCCTTCCTGCCGACGCCCATCCCCGAGACCTCCTCGCCGCCTACGCGCCCGGCGAGGGCAGCCTGCTGGCGGGCGGCACGCGCACGCTGCTGGCCCGCGGCGCCCACGCCGTGGTCCCGATCACCGCGCGCCGCGACCAGCTCGCGACCATCGCCGAGCGCGCCGGCCGGCTGCTCGACGAGGTGGTGGCCGGCGGCCATCCCGCCGCGGTCGTCGTCGGCGCCGTGCCGTTCGACCGCCGCGAGCGCGCCCGGCTCGTCGTCCCCGAGGAGCTGGCGGTGGCCGGGCCGCTGCTGCTCTGGCCGCACGACGCGGTGGTGGTCCTGGACGACCAGCGCGCGACGGTGCGGGCGGTGCCCGCGCCCGAGGCCTACGCCTACGCGGTCGGCGCGGCGCTGGGCCGGCTGCGCGAGGGGTCGCTGCGCAAGATCGTCCTGGCGCGCGGCCTGGACGTCGAGGCCCAAGCGCCGGTCGACGTCCGCGGCGTCGTGCGCAACCTGGCGGCCGCCGACCCGCGGGCGTTCACGTTCGCGGTCGACCTGCCGCGCGACGACGACGGTGCCGCCGGCGCGCCGCGCACGCTCGTCGGCGCGAGCCCCGAGCTGCTGATCCGGCGCTCCGGCCTGGAGGTCGTCGCGCATCCGATGGCCGGCTCGGTGCCGCGCCATCCCGACCCGGTCGAGGACGCGCGCCGCGCCGCCGAGCTGCTGCGCTCGCCCAAGGACCGCGACGAGCACGCGGTCGTCGTCGACGCGGTGCGCGCCGCGCTGACGCCGCTGTGCTCGGCGCTCGACGTCCCGGCGGGGCCCGAGCTGCACCGCACCGCGACGATGTGGCACCTCGCCACGCGCGTGCGCGGCCGGCTGGTCGACGAGTCGACGAGCTCGCTCGCGCTGGTCGCGGCGCTGCACCCGACGCCCGCGGTGTGCGGCACGCCGCGCGACACGGCGCGCGACGTGATCGCGCAGCTCGAGGCGCTCCCGCGCGGCTTCTACTCCGGCGCGCTCGGCTGGCAGGACGCGTCCGGCGACGGCGAGTGGACGGTGACGATCCGCTGCGGCGAGGTGCGCGGCGCCAGCGTCCGGCTGTGGGCGGGCGCGGGGATCGTCGCCGACTCCGACCCGCGCGCCGAGCTGGACGAGACCACCGCGAAGTGCCGGACCATGTTGGAGGCCTTGGGCCTGGCCGGCGAAGCCGCTCCCGCGCGGACGCGCGACGAGGAGCGCGTCGCATGACCGCCCACCCGCTGCGGCGCAGCCCGACGTGGCCGGCGGCCGACGCCGCCCGCTACCGTGCCGCCGGCCTGTGGACGGGGGAGACGTTCGGCGCGCTGCTCGCCGACCGCGCCGCGCGGTTCGGGCCGCGCACCGCGGTCGTCGGAGGCGACGAGCGCTGGACCTACGCGGAGCTGGACGCCCGCGCCACCGCGCTGGCCCAGGGCTTCGCCGACCTCGGCATCGCGGCCGGCGACCGCGTCGTGGTGCAGCTGCCCAACATCCCCGCCTACGTCGAGGTGCTCTTCGGCCTGTGGCGCGCCGGCGCGCTGCCGGTCTTCGCGCTTCCCGCGCACCGCCGGACCGAGATGGTGGCCTTCGCCGCGACGGCCGAGGCGACCGCGATCGTCACGGTCGACCGGCACGCCGGCTTCGACCACGGCGCGCTCGCGCGCGACGTCACCGCGACGGTGCCGTCGCTGCGGCACGTCGTCCTGGCCTCCGAGCTCGACGCGCTGCGGGCGCCGGCCGAGGGCGCGCTGCCGCAGGCGCGGCCGGACGCCGTCGCGTTCCTGCAGCTCTCGGGTGGGACGACCGGCACGCCGAAGCTGATCCCGCGCACGCACGACGACTACCTGTACTCGGTGCGCGAGAGCGCGGCGATCTGCGACCTGACGCCGGCGAGCGTCTACCTGTGCGCGCTGCCCGCCGCCCACAACTTCCCGATGAGCTCGCCCGGGATCCTCGGCGTGCTGCACGCCGGCGGGACCGTCGTGCTCGCGCCGTCGCCGGAGCCGCGCGCCGCGTTCGCGCTGATCGCGCGCGAGCGCGTCACGATCACCGCGCTCGTCCCGCCGCTGCTGCTCGCGTGGCTCGAGGCGCGGTCGTCGGACGCCTCCGACGACCTGTCCTCGCTGGAGCTGCTGCAGGTCGGCGGGGCCAAGCTCGCGCCCGAGGCCGCGCGGCGCGTCGCGCCCGCGTTCGGGTGCCGGCTGCAGCAGGTCTTCGGCATGGCGGAGGGGCTGGTCAACTACACGCGCTCCGACGACGACGACGACCTCGTCGCCGGCACGCAGGGCCGCCCGATCAGCGACGCGTTCGACGAGGTCCGCGTCGTCGACGACGCGGACGCCGACGTCGGCGACGGCGAGTTGGGGCACCTGCTCACCCGCGGCCCGTACACGATCCGCGGCTACTACGACGACGCCGACCCGGGCGCGTTCACGCCCGACGGCTTCTACCGGACCGGCGACGTCGTGCGGCGCCTGCCCTCCGGCCACCTCGTGGTCGAGGGCCGCGCCAAGGACCAGATCAACCGCGGCGGCGAGAAGATCGCGCCCGACGAGGTCGAGGGCCACCTGCTGAACCATCCGGCCGTGCACGACGTCGCGGTCGTCGCGGTGCCCGACGACCGGCTTGGTGAGCGATCGTGCGCGGTCATCGTCGCGCGCGCCGAGGCACCCGCCCCGCCGACCGCCGGCGACGTCCGCCGCTTCCTGCGCGAGCGCGGCGTCGCGGCCTACAAGGTGCCCGACCGCGTCGCGGTCGTCGCCGAGTTCCCCCTGACCGGCGTCGGCAAGGTGAGCCGGCGCGATCTCCGAGCGGCGGTTGCCGCGTCCCTCATCGAGGAGCCCGTATGACCCTCCCGCGCATCACCCCGTACCCGATGCCGACCGCGACCGAGCTGCCGGCCAACCGCGTCGACTGGCGCCCGGCCGCCGACCGCTGCGCGCTGCTGATCCACGACATGCAGCATCACTTCCTGGCGGCGTTCGACCGCGGCGCCGAGCCGATCCCGGAGTTGTTGTCCAACATCGCGGCGCTGCGCGACCGCTGCGCGCAGCTGGGCATCCCGGTGATCTACTCCGCCCAACCGGGCGGCCAGACGCTCGAGCAGCGGGGGCTGCTGCAGGACTTCTGGGGCGACGGGATCGCCGCGGGGCCCGCCGGGCAGGCGATCGTCGACGAGCTCGCGCCGCGCCCGGGCGACGTCCGGCTGACGAAGTGGCGCTACAGCGCGTTCGTGCGCACCGAGCTGGACGCGGTGCTGCGCGAGCAGGGCCGCGATCAGCTGCTGGTGGTCGGGATCTACGGCCACATCGGCTGCCTGATGACCGCGTGCCACGCGTTCATGCAGGAGGTCGAGCCGTTCCTGGTCGCCGACGCGATCGCGGACTTCTCGCAGGACGACCACCGGATGGCGCTGGCGTGGGGCGCGCAGCGGTGCGCGGTCGTGACGACGACCGGTGCGGTGCTCGACGCGGTCGCCGCGGCGGGCGCCGGGCTGACGCGCGCCGACGTCGCAGCCGACCTGCTCGGCGCGGTCGAGGATCCGCCGGCGGTCCTGGACGGCGCGACCGACCTGATGGACTTGGGCCTGGACTCGATCATGGTCATGAGCCTGCTGACGCGGTGGCGCGAGCGCGGCGCCGACGTGTCGTTCGAGGACCTGGCCGAGATCGAGCCGACGCTGGACGCGTGGTGGGCGGTCGTCGCGGCCGCGCAGCGGCGGCGCGCGCCGTCGGTCGCGGCGTGACGCGGCGCCGGCTGACCTCCGCGCAGCGCGGGATCTGGTTCGCGCAGCAGCTCGACGCCGCGAGCCCGGCGTTCGTCACGGCCGACTGCGTCGAGCTGGGCGCCGGGGCGGACGTTCCGCGGCTGGCGCGCGCGGTGGGCGAGGCGCTCGGCGCGGCCGAGGGGCTGTGGGCGCGGCTGGGCGCCGGCGCGGACGGCGAGCCGTTCCAGGAGCTGGGCGCCGCGGCGCCGTCGGTCCCGCTGCTCGACGTGCCCGGCGCGGCGGAGGCCGACGCGTGGATGGCCGCCGATCGCGCGCGGCCGTTCGCCCTCGGCGCGGGCGCGCTGTGCCGTCAGGCGGTGCTGCGGCTCGGGGACGGGCGGGTGTGGTGGTACCAGGCGATCCACCACCTGGCGACCGACGCCTACGGGACGTCGCTGCTGCTGCGCCGCGCCGCGCAGCGCTACGCGGGCGAGGACGGGCAGGCGTTCGGCACGCTCGCCGCGCTCGACGACCTCGACACCGCCTACGCCGCGTCGGAGCGGCGCGCGGGCGACCGCGACTTCTGGCGGACGCGGCTGGCGGGCCTGGAGGCGGCGCCGGCCGTCGCCGGCGGGGCGGGCGACGCCCCCGGCGCGCCGCACCGCGTCGCCGTCCCGCTGGCGCGCGCGCTCGACGCGCCGCGCGCGCTGGCGCTGATCGCCGTCTGGCTGCACCGGATGACCGGCGCCGACGACGTCGTGCTCGGCGTCCCGTGGATGGGCCGGCTCGGCTCGCCGGCGGCGCGCGTGCCGGCGTGCTGGATCAACGTCCTGCCCCTGCGGCTGGCCGTCACGCCGGCGCGCACGGTCGCGGCCCTGACCGAGGACGCGGCGCGCGGGCTGGCCGAGATCCGGCGTCACGGTCGCTACCGCTACGAGGACCTGCGGCGCGACCTCGGGCTGCTCGGCGAGGAGCGGCGGCTCGTCGGGCCGCTGGTCAACGTCAAGCCGTTCCTGCGCGAGATCGCGTTCGCGGGCCGGCCGGCGACCGTGCGCAACCTGGCCGCCGGGCCGGTCGACGACCTGACGCTCACGCTGAGCGGCGACCGCCTGATGGTCGAGGCCGACCCGGCCCGCCATGGCGTCGGCGACGTGGCGGCCCACGCGGAGCGGCTGGCCGCGCTGCTGGCCCGCGACGAGGACGGGCCGTCCGGCCGCGTCGCGGTCGCGCGGCCGGCCGAGCGCGAGGCCGAGCTGGGCGCGGCGCGGGGCGCGCGGGTCGCCGCCGGCGGCGGCACGCTGTGGTCGCGGCTGGCCGAGCAGGCGGCGCGGACGCCGGACGCGCGCGCCGTCGTGGCCGCGGACGCGACGCTGACCTACGCGGAGCTGCACCGCGCGGCGGCGGTGCTCGCCGGCCAGCTCGCGGCACGCGGCGCGCGCCCGGGCGCGGTCGTCGGCGTCGCGCTCGACCGCTGCGCCGCGTTGATGGTGACCTTGCTCGCGATCCTGCGGACGGGCGCGGCGTACGTGCCGCTGGAGCCCGACGCCCCGGCCGAGCGCACGGCGATGATGCGCGCCGACGCCGCGCCGGTCTGCGTCGTGTCGGCGCGGGGGATCGAGGGCGGCGGCGCGAGCGTGGCGCTGGGCGACGGCCCGCGGCCGGACGACCTCGCCTACGTCCTGTACACCTCGGGCTCGACCGGGCGGCCGAAGGGCGTGGCGATCGCGCACCGGGCGATCGTCAACCGGCTGGCGTGGATGCAGGGCGCCTTCGCGATCGGCGCCGACGACCGCGTGCTGCTCAAGACGCCGCTGGGCTTCGACGTCTCGGTCTGGGAGCTGTTCTGGCCGTTGACGGTCGGGGCCACGCAGGTGGTCGCGGCGCCGGGCGCGCACCGCGATCCGCCCGCGCTGGCCGACGCGATCACGGCGCACGACGTCACCACCACGCACTTCGTCCCGTCGATGCTCGCCGCGTTCCTCGGCGAGCCCGCGGCGGCGACCTGCACCTCGCTGCGGCGCGTCGTCACGTCCGGCGAGGCGCTCGGCCCGGACCTCGCGCGCCGGCTCTTCGCGACGCTGCCCGCCACCGAGCTGCACAACCTGTACGGGCCGACCGAGGCGGCGGTCGACGTCACCCACCACGCCTGCGACCCGCGCGGCGAGGCGACGATCCCGATCGGCCGCCCGATCTGGAACACCGACGCCTACATCTTGGACGCGGCGCTGCAGCCGTGCCCGGCCGGCGTGCCCGGCGAGCTGTACCTGGCCGGCGTGCAGCTGGCCGAGGGCTACCGCGGCCGGCCGGGGCTGACCGCCGAGCGCTTCGTCGCCGATCCGCACGGAGCGCCGGGCGCGCGGATGTACCGGACGGGCGACCGCGCGTGCCGGCGCCCCGACGGCGCGATCGCCTACCTCGGGCGCACCGACCTGCAGGTCAAGGTCCGCGGCGTCCGCATCGAGCCGGGCGAGGTCGAGGCCGCCCTCCTGCGTCATCCGTCCGTCGAGCAGGCGGCGGTCGTCGTGCGCGAGGACCGGCCGGGGGACCCGCGGCTGGTCGCCTACGTGGTGCTCGACGAGCGCGCGCCGGCCGAGCCGGCGGCGCTGCGGCGCCATGCGGCGGCCGTGCTGCCCGACGCGATGGTCCCGGCCGCCGTGCTGCTGCTCGACGCGCTGCCGGTCGGGCCGGCGGGCAAGCTGGACCGCGCCGCGCTGCCGGCCCCGGCCGCGGTCGCCGCGGGCGAGGGGCGCGCGCCGGCGACGCCGCGTGAGGAGGCGCTGTGCGCGCTGTTCGCCGACGCGCTCGCGCTTCCGCGCGTCGGGCCCGACGACAACCTCTTCGACCTCGGCGGCCACTCGCTCCTCGCCGCGCGGCTGGCGGGCCGGATCCGGGCGGCGCTCGGCGCCGACCTCACGATCGGCAGCCTCTTCGCGGCGCCGACCCCGGCGGCCCTGGCCGCGCGCCTCGACGACGGCGGCCGCGCCGACGCGCTCGAGCCGCTCCTGGAGCTGCGCGCCGGCGCGCCCGGCGCGCGGCCGATCTTCTGCGTCCATCCGGCCGGCGGGCTGGGCTGGTGCTACGGCGGTCTGGCGGCCCGGCTGCCGGCGGGGCGGCCGGTGATCGCGCTGCAGGCCGACGGATCAGCGGGCGACGCGACGCTGGACGACCTCGCCGCCCGCTACGTCGCGCGCGTCCGCGAACGGCAGCCCGACGGCCCGGTCGACCTCGTCGGCTGGTCGGTCGGCGGCGTGATCGCGCACGCGATCGCCGTGCAGATCCAGGACGCCGGGGAGCAGGTCGGGGTCCTTGCCTTGCTCGACGCCTACCCCGGCGACCAGTGGCGCCACCTCGCGCCGCCGACCGAGCAGGAGGCGCTGCGGGCGCTGCTGCTGATGGGCGGCCTGGACCCGGAGCTCGCGCCCGCCGACGTCGAGGCCACGCGGGCGCTTCTGGCCGAGCACGGCAGCGCGCTGGCGTCGCTGCCGGCGCCGGCCCTGGCGTCCGTCGTCCGGACCGTCGCGCACACCGCCGGGCTGATGCGCCGCGCCGAGCACCGCCCGTTCCGGGGCGACGCCTACATGTTCGTCGCGGGCGCGCCGCGCGCCGAGTCCTGGCTGACGCCCCGGGCCTGGGAGCCGCACGTCACGGGCGCGGTCATCACCACCACCTTGGACTGCACGCACCCCGAGCTGGTGCGCCCCGGCGCCGTGGAGGTGGTCGCGGACACCCTCGGCGCGGCGCTGGGCGGCGCGCGCGCGGAGGTTCTCGCGTGAGCCTTTCGCCGTTCGACGACCCCAATGGGGAGTACGTGGTCCTGGCCAACGCCGCCGGCGCGCGATGCCTCTGGCCGGCCTGGGCCGACGTCCCGGCCGGCTGGTCGATCGACTTCGGCCCCGCCGCGCGACCGGCCTGCCTGGCGCGGATCGAGGCGCGGCCGGACGAGCCGGCTAGCAAATCCCACTGAATCGGTGCACAATGTCGTCCCATGGCCGCGCTGGACTCCGCCGCGACGAACGGGCACGACGCGATCGTCGTCGGCGCCGGGCCCGCGGGCCTGGCCACGGCGGCCGAGCTGCAGCGCCGCGGGCTGACCGCGCTCGTGCTCGAGCGCGGCGACGGGCCGGGCGCGGCGTGGGCGCACCACTACGACCGCCTGCGGCTCAACACCGTCCGGTCGACCGCCGGCCTGCCCGGGCGCCGGCTGCCGCGACGCACCGGTCGCTGGCCTTCGCGCGACGACGTCGCCGCCTACCTCCGCGACTACGCGGGGCGGCGGCGCCTGACGGTGCGGTCGGGCGTGACCGTGCGGACGATCGCGCCGGGACGGGACGGCGGCTGGATTGTCGAGACGTCGGCCGGGCCGCTCGCCGCCCCGATCGCGGTGGTCGCCACCGGCACGTGCAGCGTGCCGCACACCCCGGACTGGCCGGGGCGCTCGGGGTTCGCGGGCGAAGTGGCGCATGCCGCGGGCTACCGCGACGCCGCGCCGTATCGGGGCCGCGACGTGCTGGTCGCCGGCGCCGGCAACTCGGGCGCGGAGATCGCGCTGGACCTCGCGGAGGGCGGGGCGGCGCGCGTGCGGCTGGCGGTCCGCACGCCGCCGCAGATCGTGCCGCGGACGGTCCTCGGCGTCCCGACCGTCCTCGTCGCGATCGGCACGCGCCGGCTGCCCGCCGGCGTCGGCGACCGGATCATGCGCGGGCTGCAGCGCCGGGCGGTCGGCGACCTGTCGTCCTACGGGCTGCCGCTGCCGGCCGAATCCATCTCGGCGAGCTACGCGGCCAGCGGCGTCGTGCCGATCTCCGTGCCCGGCTTCGCCGACGCGGTGCGGAGTGGACGGATCGAGGTCGTCGGGCCGCTGCGGCGCTTCGCCGGCCCGCGGGTCGCGGTGGGGGACGCGTGGATCGTGCCCGACGCCGTGATCGCCGCGACCGGCTACCGCGCCGACCTCGCCGCGTTGCTCGGCGCCGGATCGCCGGCGCTGGACGCCGGCGGGCGCCCCGTGGTCGGCGGCGGCCTACCGGTTCCGGCCGCGCCGGGCCTGTTCCTCGTCGGCTTCGCCAACCCCCTGACCGGCAACCTGCGCGAGATCCGGCTCGAGGCCCGGCGGCTGGGCCGCGCGGCCGCCGCGTACTGCGCCGTGGCGTCGGCGTCGGCGCCCGTCGCCGCCGACGATCCGCTGTGCGATCCGCGCCTGACCCCGATCGTCTGAGCGCTCAGGCGCGCAACGCTTCGAGGATGCGCTCGACGGCGGCGTCGACGTCGAGGTGGGCCGTGGGGATGCGCACCTCCGGCCGCTCCGGCGCCTCGTAGGGCGCGTCGACCCCGGTGAAGCCCTGGATCTGCCCGGCGCGCGCCTTCTCGTAGAGGCCCTTCGGGTCGCGGCGCGCGCACTCGTCGGCGTGGGTGTCGACGAAGACCTCGAAGAACGGCAGCTCCGCGACGCGGTGCAGCGTGCGCGGCACGGCGCGGTCGGCGGCCAGCGGGGAGACCAGCGAGACGACCGCCACGACGCCGGCGTCGGCGAGCAGGCGCGCGACGTGGCCGACGCGGCGGATGTTCTCGGCGCGGTCGCCGGGCCGGAAGCTGAGGTCGTCGTTGAGCCCGTGGCGGATGTGCTCGAGCTCGGCGACGACCTCGCGGACCGTGTGGACCGCCTCGGCCTCCAGCGCGCGCAGCTGCGAGACGGGGGCGGCGCGGCCCGTCACGCGACCGCCTCGCGCTCGCCCCGGTAGCGGTCGGCCCACGCGGCCGAGCGCGCGTTGCCCTGGCGCTCGGTGGCCGGCGCGGGCACGTCGTCGTCGGGCAGCCCGAGGAACCGCAGCACGCCGCCGACGACGCCGGCCGGGTCGGCGGCGAGGTCGTCGTAGGACACCTCGTGCGGCGTGCGGCCGCTCGCCGCGAACCACGTGCGCCACGCGGCGTCGTGGTCCTCGAGCTGGGCGACGAGGTGGTCGATGCCGGCGAAGGAGTACCGCGCTTGGTCGGCCGGCGTGCCGCGCCCGGCGCGCCAGGTCTGCGTCTGGACGGCGCGCCAGAGCGACACCGCCTGGGCGACCTTGTCCGGACGCGTGACGAACACGAGCCGCAGCTCCGGGCCGAGCAGGGCCGTGAGCGTGGCGCCGAGATCCGGCGACGGCGGGACCTCGTCCAGCTCGTGGGCGCGGGCGAGCAGGTCGCCGACGTGGCCCCACATCAGCTTGCCGCCCCAGACGCCGTTCGGCGTGGTGCCCGCCGCGACGATCCTGGCCCACCAGGCGGCCGCCGGCTCGGGGTCGGGGCGCGGCGGGTCGAGCGGCGACAGCAGGTCCAGGACCTCCGGGTCGTCGACGCCGTCGAAGTGCTCGCGCGGCTGCCGCGGCTGGCTGGAGTGCCGGAGGACCTCGAAGTGCTCCAGCGGGATCCCCGCGACGCCGGTGGCCCGTAGGGTCTCGCACAGCAGGGTGCTGCCGCTGCGCGGGGTGGCGACGACGAGATAGGCGGAGTCGGGCATGCATTCTCTATGTAACCAGTTGGAATAAAGGTATTCGAGGAACCTCAGGCCAGATCGTCATGGACCGCCCGAACATCATCTACCTCCACAGCCACGACACGGGCCGCTACGTGCAGCCCTACGGGCACCAGATCCCGACCCCGAACATCCAGCGGCTGGCCGACCAGGGCCTGCTGTTCCGGCAGGCGTTCTGCGCCGCGCCGTCCTGCTCGGGCTCGCGCGCCTGCCTGCTCACCGGCCAATGGGCGCACGTCAACGGCATGACGGGGCTGGCGCATCGCGGCTGGAAGCTCAACGACTACGGGCGCCACATCGTCCACCCGCTGCGCGAGGCCGGGTACTGGTCGGCGCTGATCGGCGAGCAGCACCTCTCCGAGGATCCCAACGTCCTCGGCTACGACCACGTGGTCGACATCGGCTCGACCCGCGTGCACTCGATCGCGCCCGCCGCGCTGCAGCTGCTGCGCAGCCGCCCGCCGCAGCCGTTCTTCCTGTCGATCGGCTTCTTCGAGACCCACCGCGAGTTCTTCGAGCCCTCCTCGGTGCGCGACGCGCTGTACGGCGCGCCGCCCGCGCACCTGCCCGACACGCCCGAGACGCGCTCGGACATGGCGTCGTTCAAGGCCAGCGCGCGGTCCCTGGACCAGGGCGTCGGCGCGATCCTGCACGGGCTGGACGAGCTGGGCCTGGTCGACAACACCATCTTGGTCCTGACGACCGACCACGGCCTGCCGTTCCCCGGCGCCAAGGCGACGCTGACCGACCGCGGCCTCGGCGTCCTGCTGATCATCCGCGGGCCGAGCGGCTTCCTCGGGGGCCACGTGACCGACGCGCTGGTCTCCCACGTCGACATCTACCCGACGCTGTGCGAGCTGGCGGGCGCGCCATTGCCCGACGCGCTGGCCGGCCACTCGCTGCTGCCGCTGGCGCGGGGCGAGCGCGACGAGATCCGCGACGAGCTGTTCGCGGAGCTGACCTACCACGTGGCCTACGACCCGCAGCGGGCGATCCGGACCAAGCGCTACAAGTACATTCGCCAGTTCGGCGACCGCCTGGAGCCCGTCCTGCCCAACGTCGACGACTCGCCGTCCAAGGACCTGCTCGTCGCCGCCGGCTGGCGCGAGCGGCGCCGCCCGCGCGAGCAGTTGTACGACCTGGTCATGGACCCGGGCGAGATGCGCGACCTCGCGGGCGATCCCGCGGCCGGCGAGATCCGGGCGGCGCTCGACGAGCGCCTGGCGCGGTGGATGGCCGAGACGGCCGACCCGCTGCTCGACGGCCCGGTGCCGGTGCCGGCGGGCGGCGTCGTCAACGACCCCGCGGGCCTGTCGCCGGACGAGCCCACGCTGCCGCCGGTCGGCGCGCACGAGCACGAGATCGACTGACGCGATGGCGGTCCCGCGCTTCGACCTGCAGTCGCACTCGACGTTCTCCGACGGCGCGCTCGCGCCGGCCGACGTCGTCGGTCGCGCCGCGCAGGCGGGCATCGAGCTCCTGGCGCTCAGCGACCACGACACGGTCGACGGCGTCGCCGAGGCGCTGGCGGCCGGGCGCGAGGCCGGGATCGCGGTCGTGACGGCGGTCGAGGTCTCCGCGGTCGACCCGCCCCACGAGGACCTCCACGTCCTGGGCTACGCGATCGACCATCGCGACCCGGACCTGCTCGCGGCCCTCGCCGGCTACCGCGGCGAGCGGGCGGCGCGGGCCGACCGCATGGCCGCCGCGCTGCGCGAGCTGGGGTGGGCGCTCGACGCGGCGCCGCTGGCGGCGCGCCGGGCCGGCGACCTGCCGATCGGCCGCCCGCACCTCGCCGAGGCGGCCTTCGCGCATCCGGCCAACGCGCAGCGCGTCGCGGCCGAGGGGCTGGAGACGTTCAGCGACCTCCTCGTCGCCTACCTGACCCCGGGCGCCCCGGCCTACCGCGGCCGCGAGCGGCCGACGGTCGCGGAGGCGATCGCGACGATCCACGCCGCGGGCGGGCTCGCCGTCTGGGCGCACCCGTTCTGGGACGTCGAGGATCCCGCCGCGGTCGTCGCCAGCCTCGAGCGCTTCGCCGCCGCCGGGCTCGACGGCGTCGAGGCCTTCTACGTCACGCACACCGAGGCGCAGGTGCGGCTGCTGCACGAGCATGCGCTGCGGCTCGGCCTGCTGGCGACCGGCTCGGCCGACTTCCACGGGCCGGAGCATCCGCGCTTCGCCCGCTTCGGCGCGTTCGCGACCTACGGGTTGGAGCCGGTGCTGGGCCGGGTGGCCCAACCGTATCTCGACTAATTCAATAGAGAACGATGCCGGTCAGGTGCGCGGGCTGGCCGCGAGCAGGTCGGCGTGGTGGCGCTCGGCGACGTCGGGGTGCGCGCGCAGGCGGACCTTCAGCGAGTTGTCACCGTAGTTGGCCAGGATGGGGTTGTCGGGGTCGGCGCTCTCGCCGCCGGGCGCCTCGGCCGCCAGCTCCGGCGGGAGCGTGACCGGCTCGACTTTGGCCTCGAACTTGGGGTTGAAGAAGTAGGCGATGGACACGCGCGGCACGCCCTTCGGGGGCGACACGACGCGGTGCGGCGTCGCGCGGAAGTAGCCCTGGCTGACGAGCTGGAGCATCTCGCCGATGTTGATGACGAACGCCCCGGGGCGGGCCGGCAGCCGGACCCACTCGCCGTGTACCTCGGCCTCCAGGCCGCCGACCGCGTCCTGGTGGACGAAGGTCAGGAAGCCGCCGTCGGTATGCGCGCCGACACCCTGATCGGTGGGGAACTCCTCGGACGGTGGCGGGTAGCGGATGATCTTCGAGAGGATCTCGGGCGGCGTGACGGCGTCGTCGAAGTGGTCGATCGGCTGGCCGAGCGCGAGCGCGACCGCGCGGATGAGCGCCTTGCCGATCGCCTCCAGCTCCTCGAGCCACTGCGTCACGACCGTCCGGAACTCCGGCAGCTGCTCCGGCCAGAGGTTCGGGCCGCGCAGCCGCAGCCACGCCGGGTCGTCCGGCCCGATCTCCGGCACCGGCAGTTCACGGCTGATGTCGATCTGCTCGCGCAGGTCCTGGCGGCCGTTGGTGCGCTCGCCGCCGAGCCGGGTGTAGCCGCGGAACTGCGAGGACTTGACGTTCTCGATCTCCAACCGCTGGTCCTCGGGCAGCGCGAAGAACGCGTTCGCGACGTCGAAGACGCGGGCGTCGAGGCCGTCGGCGACGGCGTGGCCGACGAGGTAGGCGGCGCCGATCTCGTGGAACGTCGTGCGCAGCTGCGCGACGAAGGCCCGGCCGTCGGGGCTCTCGGGGTCGGCGCGGAAGCCGCTGATGTCGAGGACGGGGAGGGGGCTCGTGGTATCGCTCATGGCCGTAAACATCCTAATTCCCATTGACAAAGTAGGAAAGCGATCTTAGTGTCGCGTGTCGATGACCGACTTGCAAGCCGCGGAGCGCACCCTCAGCTTCGAGACGCGACAGATCCACGCGGGCACCCAGCCCGATCCCGCCACGGGCGCGCGCGCCGTGCCGATCTACCAGACCACCTCGTTCGTCTTCCGCGACACCGAGCACGCCAAGGCGCTGTTCGACCTGGAGGAGGAGGGGTTCACCTACACCCGCGTCGTCAACCCGACGCAGGACGCGTTCGAGCAGCGGATCGCGTCGCTGGAGGGCGGCGTGGGCGCGCTCGCCGTCGCATCCGGCCAGGCGGCGGAGACCTTCGCGCTGCTCAACCTCGCCGACGCCGGCGACCACATCGTCGCCAGCGCCTCGCTCTACGGCGGGACCTACACCCTGCTGCGTTACGCGCTCAAGCGGCTCGGCATCGAGGTCACGTTCGTCGAGGATCCCGACGACCTCGACGCCTGGCGCGCCGCGATCCGGCCCGAGACCAAGGCGTTCTACGGCGAGACGATCGGCAACCCGCGTGGCGACGTGCTCGACCTCGAAGGGCTGGCGCCGATCGCGCACGACGCGGGGATCCCGTTGGTGGTGGACAACACGCTGGCGACGCCGTACCTGCTGCGCCCGCTGGAGTGGGGCGCCGACGTCGTCGTGCACTCGGCGACCAAGTTCATCGGCGGCCACGGCACGTCGATCGGCGGCGTCATCGTCGACGGCGGCACGTTCCCGTGGCGGGGCAACCCGCGCTTCCCACACTTCAACCATCCCGACGAGTCCTACCACGGCCTGGACTTCGTGGAGGCCTTCGAGGACGCGGCCTACATCTCGCGAGCGCGGCTGACGCTGCTGCGCAGCTTCGGCTCGGCGATCGCGCCACAGAACGCCTTCAACTTCCTGCAGGGGCTCGAGACGCTGAGCCTGCGGATGGAGCGCCACGTCGAGAACGCGGGCGCGGTCGCCGAGTGGCTGAAGGCGCGCGACGACGTCGCCTGGGTCACCTACCCGGGGTTGGCGTCCTCGCCGTGGCACGCGCGCGCCGAGCGGCTGCTGCCGCGCGGCTCCGGCGCGGTCCTCGCCTTCGGGATCGCGGGCGGCGCCGAGCGCGCCCGCGCGTTCATCGACGCGCTCGAGCTTCACAGCCACCTCGCCAACGTCGGCGACGTCCGCTCGCTGGCCATCCACCCGGCCTCCACGACCCACCACCAGCTCAAGCCCGAGGAGCAGGCGCTGTCGGGCATCACCCCCGACCTCGTCCGGCTCTCGGTCGGGATCGAGGGCATCGACGACATCTTGGCCGACCTCGAGCAGGCCTTCGCCGCCTCCGCGTCGGCGTAGAGGCGCGGGACGCCGCCGGTCGCGAACGGCCGGCGGCGCCTGCAGCCTCGGCGCTCAGGAGGCGACCCAGCTCGGCGGCTGCACGGTGTGCGCGGCGGAGCGGCGGGAGAGGTCGGCGAGGATCGGGTCGACCAGCGCGGGGGCGTCGGCGTCGCCGTGGGCGGTGGGGGTCGTGGTCGCGGTCGCGGCCGCCAGCGCGTCGAGGACGAGGCGGCGGCGCTCGCGCCGCTCGGAGGTCGCGAAGAGGACGACGACGGCGAGCCCGTGGCGCGTGAACTCGGCGGTCAGGTCGGCGATGTTGGCCAGCCACGCGGCGGCGGCGGCCTCCGGCAGGTCGCTCGGCGGCAGCGCGACGAAGCCCCAGCCCTGGTCGGTCACGCCGGCGCGGAGGCGGTCGGCGTCGGTGCCGGGCGCGGCGTTGAGGATCGCGTCGCTGACCAGCGCGACGCGCAGCGAGCGCCCGTCCCGGCCCTTCACGACGCGCTCCCGACGCCGGCCAGCAGCGCGTCGAGGGCGGCGTCGGCGTCGAAGTCCGGCAGGTCGGTCCCGAAGCCGCGCGCCTGGATGCCGGTGAGCCCGCGCGCCGCGAGCTCTTCCAGCAGCACCGCGACGAAGACGCCGGGGCCCTGGACCAGCTCGCAGTCGTAGTCGCCGGGCTTGTCCGGGCGCCCGCCCCAGTCGGTGCCCGACGGCGAGAGCGCCACGCCCATCGTCGGCGAGCCGTCGACGCCGACGATCAGCACCTCGCCGCCGTCGCGCAGGTCGTGCGCGATCGCCGCGACGACCGGGTCGGCGAGGCGCTTGGCGTGGCGGCGGAAGCCGGTGGTGTCGTACTGCTCGCGGACGTTCCAGAAGCGGGTGAAGCCGCCGAAGGCCAGCTCCGGGCACGGAAGCTGGCGCAGCGTGTAGCCGCGCTCGCGCAGCGTGTCGACCAGCGGCGTGTAGGCGCCGGCGCAGACGGCCAGCTCGTCGACCTTGCTGTTCTGGTTGAGCAGGCAGTGGGCGACGTAGGCGAAGCGTGACGGCACGGCTACCAGGCCTCCGCGGTGGTGGGAGAGGACCGGCGCTCGCGCCGGCCGAGGAACAGGACGGCCGCGAGCACGAGGGCCACGGGGCCGAAGAAGATGAAGGGGTTGGTCCCGCCGCCGCCGGGCTTGGCGCGCGCGAGCGCGCCCCTGACGGTCGCGGCGTGCGTGCCGACGCGCAGCGGGACGGTCCAGGCCCCGGCGGCGCCGCGGATCCGCCGGTCGTGCCACGCGTAGGTCCCGCTGCGCGCGACGACCTGCCAGCGGGGCGCCGCGGCGGGCGACGCCGAGGCGGGCGCCGCGGCGGCCTCGAGGCCGCCCCCGTCGCGGTACAGGCTCGGCGCGTTGAGGTTGACGGCGACCGCGCCGCCAGGCGCGAACCGCACGTACGGCTCGCCGGCGCCGCCGAGGACGGTGACCGTCTTGTTGGTGATGTTGGTCACCGAGAGCTGGTCGTCGCCGCCGAGGACCGCGACGTGCAGCCCGGGCGTGGCCGGCTCGACCGCGCGCACGGTGGCCGTGAAGCCGGCGCGGCCGAGGTGGGCGGAGGCCGGCGGGGCGGCGGCGAGGACCGCGGCGGCGGCGGCGGTGGCGAGCAGCGTGGCGCGGCGGGGCATCAGTGGATGGTCACTCGGGTTGTGCGGGTGGCGGTGTTGAAGGCGTCGACGCGGAGCGTCAGCGCCAGGCGCCACGTCCCGTTCGCCGGGAGAGTCAAAGGAAGGCGGTAGGCGCCGTCGCGGCGCCCGGGCGTCGCGGCCCGGACGGTGCGGCCGCCCGGCCCGGTGGCGAGGACGGCGACGTGCTCGAGGTCGGCGAACGCGCGGGCGTCGCCGCGGCGGGCGAGCGTGAAGGACAAGGTGTTGGCTCCGGCGCGGGCGGGGGTGAGCTGGCCGCGCGCCGACGCCTGCTCGAAGCGCAGCGCGACGTCGGCCGGGCCGGGCGGTGCGCCGCCGGGCGGGGCGGAGCCGGCGAGCGCGCCGGTCGCCGCGAGGATCGCCACCAGGCCGAGCGCCTCGGCGCGCAGCGTGCGCCGGACGGCATGGCCGACCGGACCGGGCGACGCCCCGTCCGCGGCGCGGCCGGCCAGGCCGGGCAGGTGCTCGAGGCGGTGGGCGGCCGCGATCCCGGCGACGACGAGCAACAACCCCACCTTGATCAGGACCGCGCGGCCGAACGCGGCGCCGGTCAGCGCGTGCAGCGCGCCGACCTCGACGATCGCCTGCACGGCGCCGGTCAGCGCCAGCACGCCGACGGCGGCGGCCGCGACCGTCGAGAAGCGGCGCAGCGCGGCGCGCAGCAGGACGGTCCGGTCGGCCGGCTCCAGCGCGCGCGTCGCGGCGGCCACGGCGGTCAGCAGGACGGCGATGCCGCCGATCCACGCCGACGCCGCCAGGACGTGCGCGGTGCCGGAGGCGACCAGCAGCGCCGGATCGGCGCGCGTCGTCGCGTGGCCGGCGAGGACCGGCACGGCGGCCAGCGTGAGGGCGACCGCACCCGCGCCGATCACCGCGCGGCGCGGGACGGCCGCCACGGCGTGCCCGGTCGCGCCCAGCTCCGCGACGCGCAGGCTCGGGACCATCGCCCCCGCCCCGCGGCCGGTCGGGCCCGCCTCGGCGCCGCGCGGGCTCGATGCGCCTGCGGTCGGCGCACGGGGCGGCTCGGCGGGCGCGGCAGCGGCGGTCGCGCGAGGGCCGCCGAGCAGCGTCGCGGCGAGCGCCACCGCCAGCAGCAGCCCCGCGCCGATCGCGGTGGCGAGGCCGAAGTGCGTGCGCAGCACGGCCGACACCGTCCGCTCGGAAACGTCGCTCGGCGCGGCGGCGAGCAGGACGAGTGCGACGGAGGCCGCGGCGCCGACCGCGGCCGCCGCCGCGACGAGCCGCCGCAGCGCCCGCGTGAACGCGTCCGCGGCGCGCCGCCAGCGCGGATCGGCGCCTGCGGCCTCCCGCAGCGCGGCGGGCCAGACGAGCACCAGGAACAGCAGCGCGCCGGCGGCGATCGCCAGCCCGCCGTCGCGGATCGCTCGCGCGGCCGCGCTTGCCGTGCCCAGCCCGGCGGGGGCGCCGAGCGCCGCTGCGCCGCCCGCGCCGGGGTCCAGCCGGGTCGGCGGCGGCACCGCGTCGCGACCGACCGCGAAGCCGAACCCGCCCGGGATCGTGTGGCCGTCGTCGGAGACCACGCGGTAGAGCACGACGTAGGGGCCGTCCGGCGCGCCGCGGCGCAGCGCGACGCGGACCGCGTGGCCCGACGCGGCTGTGACGCCGCCCACGTCCCAGCGCCGGCCGCGCGCGTCCTCGACGCGGACGACGGCCAGCGACGGGTCGACCGCCTCGTCGAAGCGGATCGTCACCGCCCGCGGCGCCGCCGGCGCGACGCCGCCCGGCTCCGGGTCGCCGCCGATCAGCGACGCGTGCGCGGCCGCGCCGGCGGGCAGCGCCAACAGCACCAACACCACGATGACGAGCGCGCGCGGCATCCGTCCGCGCTCACCGCGCCGCCGGGACCTCGTCGAAGCCCAGCAGGCCCAGGACCTCGCGGCGCAGGTCGATCAGCCGCGGGTCGTCGTGGGCGCGCGGGCGTGGCAGGTCCACGTGCACGTCGGCGAGGATCCGCGCCGGCCGCGGGCTCATCACGATCACGCGGTCGGCGAGCACCAGCGCCTCGTCGACGTCGTGGGTGACGAGCAGCGCGGTGAAGCCGCCGCCCTCCCAAAGCCGCAGCAGCTCGCGCTGCATCGTCAGCCGGGTGAGCGCGTCGAGCCGGCCGAGCGGCTCGTCGAGCAGCAGCAGGGACGGCCTGTTGACGAGCGCCCGCGCCAGCGCCGCGCGCTGCGCCATGCCGCCCGAGAGCTGCTGCGGGCGGACATGGGCGAAGCCGTCCAGGCCCACCAAGGCAATGGCTTCATCTACGCGCTCGCGCTCCTGGGCCAGCCGGCCGCGCGCCTGCGGTCCGATCGCCACGTTCTGCCAGACCGTCCGCCACGGGAAGAGCGTTGGGTCCTGGAAGACCAGCGCGCGCTCCGGCGACGGCCCGGACACCGCCGCGCCGTCGACGACCACCGTGCCCGCGGTCGGCGCCTCCAGCCCGGCCAGCAGGCGCAGCAACGTCGACTTCCCGCAGCCCGACGGGCCGAGGATCGCCACGAGCTCGCCGGCCTCGGCGGCCAGCGAGACGTCGTCGAGGACCGCGAGGTCGCCGTAGGCGTGCGAGACGCGGTCGAGGTCGAGCGCGCTCACCAGCGCACCAGCTCCTTCTGCCACGACAGCACCCGCCCGCGGGTCCGGAACAGCAGCGTGATCAACCCCGAGAACAGGATGACCATCACCAGGATCGCGGTGTACATCTTGGGGTAGGCGCTCCAGCGCTGCTGCCACTGGATGTACCAGCCCAGGCCGTTCTTGGCGCCCAGCATCTCGGCGATGACCAAGGTGATGAACGTCATCCCCAACCCCATGAACAAGCCGACGAAGACCGACGGCAGCGCGGCGGGCACCGCCACGCGCCAGACGAGGAAGCGCGGCCGCGCGCCGAGCGTCAGCGCCACGTCGTAGTAGGAGCGCGAGACGACCGACACGCCCGAGTAGGTGAGCATCGTGACCGGGAACCACGCGGCCATCGCCACCAGCAGGATCGACGCGCTCGTGATCGACGGGAGGATCACGAAGAAGATCGGCACCAGCGCGGCGGGCGGGATCGGGCCCAGCGTGCGCAGGATCGGGTGCAGCCAGTAGTTCACGCGCTGCGACCAGCCCATCGCCACGCCCATGAGGAAGCCGATCGACGCGCCGATCGCGTAGCCCGTGAACAGCAGCCGCAGCGAGTGCCACGTGCTGTCCAGCAGCAGCGAACCGTCCTCGTGGAACGTGTTGACGAACGCCTGCGGCGCCGCCCAGTAGGGCGGAGCGAGCTCCCCAGTCTTGGCCGTCAGCACCTGCCAGCCCGCGACCCAGATCCCGCTGACGACCAGCCACGGGCCGGCCCAGCGGACCCAGTCGCCGACCGGCCGCAGCCGCGTGCCGGCGACGGTGGCCAGGGCGACCGCGACCGCCACGCCCGCGGTGATCGCGACGATCGTGCCGGTGTAGGCGAGCAGGATGTTGTGGTTGGGCCACCACTGCGTGAGGCCCGCCGCGCCCGCCCAGACCAGCGCCGCCGCCGCGCCCCAGGCGCCGCCGCGCACCGCCGACCGCGAGCGCGCGCCGGCCTGGCGCACGCCCGCGTCGGCGACCGCGGCGGGGGAGACCGTCGTCGCCATCGCGCTAGGCGACGTTCGGCAGCGGCGCGAACGCCAGCTGCGCGAGCTGCTTCGGATCGGTCCCGGAGTCCAGGTAGCCCGTGCCCTTGAACGCGACCGCGCCCTTCTCGAGCTGCGCCTGCAGGTCCTTGGACCCCGGGTCCCACACGTACTGCCCGAGCAGCTTGACCAGCAGCTCCTTGGGCGCCGCGACGTACTTGTTGTCGATCTCGAGCTGGGCGGCGGCCGGGAGGTTCTTGCCGACCCAGGTCGAGCCGCGTCCCCACGCCCGGACGATCGCCGCGGCGGTGGCCGGGTCCTTCTTGACCAGGTCGCCGTTGAGCGCCGTGACGCAGCAGTACTCGTTGACGTGCTGGGCGTTGAGGTTGGTGTCGAGCTGGATCGCCGAGCCGTCGTCCAGCGGGAAGTACGCGGCCGGGTCCGGCGCCGCCGCGACCTGGCCGACGCCCTTGGACAGCGTCTTGGCGACCTGGTCGAAGGGCACCTGCTTCCAGGTGACGTCCTTCTCCGGGTTGATCCCCGCCTTGGCGAGGTCGACCGAGAAGAACGCCATCGCCGAGCCGTTGATCTCGTCGGTGACGATCGTCTTGCCCTTGACGTCGGAGAGCGTCTTGATCCCGGAGTCCTTGGGCGTGACGAACCGCAGGCAGCCCTCGTGCAGGCCCGAGGTGAGCTTGACGTTGAGGCCCTGCTCGATCGGCTTGAGCCACTGGAACAGGATGCCCGGGCCGCCGGCGACCTTGCCGGTGGACACCGCGTCGTGCAGGGCGTCGCCGCCGACCTGCTGAAGGCTGATGTTCAACCCCTCGTCCTTGAAGTAGCCGAGGTGGTGGGCGGCGTACAGCGGCGCCTCGCAGGCCGCCCCGCCCCAAGCGAGGACGATCGGCTTGTTGGACACCGGCGCGGCCTTGCCGGCGCTGCTGGCGGTCGCGGCGTTGTTGTCGTCATCGCTGCCGCAGGCGGCGAGCAGGCCGCCGCCGACGGTCAGGACGCCGGCGCCGACGGCGGTCCGGCGAAGCAGCTGGCGTCGGGAAAGCGACGCGTGAGGATCGGTCATCGTCGAGCACCTCCAAGAGCTCGTGCATGTGCGTGCGGGCGGCAATCTACACAAAGGCAATCGGAAAAGCCACGAAATGGCGTAGCCTCTGCGTCATGACCGCTACGACGAGCATCAACGGCGTCGATCCGGCCGCGGTGCGCGCGGCCGCCGACCGGCTGCGCGCGCGGCGCGACGAACCGGTGCGCTTCGCCGCCGGCGTCCGCTGGCTCGGCGGCTACCGCACCGAGGCGCACGTGGGCCCGGAGCCCGCGCTGGCCGGCGACGAGCCCGCCGAGCTGGCCGGGACCGGCACCGGGCCCAGCCCTGAAGACCTCCTGCTCGGCGCGGTGGGGCAGTGTCTGATCGTCGGCCTGGCCGGCGCGGCGACGACGCGCGGCGTCAGGATCGAGCGGCTGAGCGTCGACGTCGAGGGCGACGTCAACCTGCCCGCCGCCTACGGCCTGGCCGACGGCCACCCGGGCTTCCAGGCGATCCGGATCACCGTGCACCTGGAGGCCGACGCCGACCGCCTCGAGCTCGACGCGCTGGTCGACCACGCCCTCCGCCGCGCGCCGATCCCGAGCACGGTGGCCAACCCCGTGCCCGTCACCGCGCGCTTGGCGGAGGGCTAGCGGCCGCGCGCGGTCAGCCGCCCTGCGGCGGCGTCACGCGGACCACGGACGCGACGGCGCCGACGCGACGGCCGGCCGGCCGAGGAGCCCGGCTAGCCCGCCGGCGGCCGCCGGACGGCGATCGCCTCGATCTCGATCTCGAGTTCGGGGCGCGAGAGCGCGCGGACCTCGACGAGGCTGTCGGCGGGGTAGGGCGCCGTGAAGTACCGCTTGCGCAGCGCGACGACCGCGCCGATGTGCGCCATGTCGGTCAGGAAGATCGTGACCTTCGCGACGTCGGCCAGGCTGGACCCGCCGGCTTCCAGCGCGCGCCGCAGGTTGCGGAACGTCTGGTGGCCCTGGGCCTCGAAGTCGCCGGCGCCGACGGTGGCGCCGTCGTCGTCGACCGACGACTGGCCGGAGACGAAGAGCAGGTTCCCGACCGCGATCGCGGCCGAGTAGGCGTAGGCGCTGAAGCGGTCGGGCGCCACCGGGACGGCCTCGATCGCGAGCGGGTCGGCGGGCGTCATGCGTGGTCCTCGTGCTCGGGGATGTGCAGGTTGCCGTCGCCGGTCAGCACGGCCGACCCGCGCAGCGTCACCGCGTCGCCGTCGACCGCGACCGCGATCCGGCTGGGCCGACCAAGGGCATGGCCTTGGTCGATGCCGATCCGCGCCGGGCCGGCCGAGCCGGCGATCCACCAGGCCAACGGGCCGGCGGCGCTGCCGGTGGCCGGGTCCTCCCAGAGGCCGACGGTCGGGTTGAAGAAGCGCGCGTAGGCGGCGGCGTCGGCGCCCGGGGCGCGGCGCGCGAACAGGTAGCAGCCCTGCGCGCCGGCGTCGGCGAGCGCCGCGGCCAGGGCCGGGGCGTCGGGGCGGGCGGCGTCGACGGCCTGCTCGTCGCGGGCCTCGACGAGCAGGTGCGCGGCGCCGGTGGAGACGACTTGCGCCCCGCCGTCGCGGAGCTGGTCGACCGCGAGCCCGAGCGGGGCCGCGAGCGCCGCGACCGGGGCGGCGGCGCCGACGGTCGGCGCCGCCTGGCGCATCGCGACCTCGAGCCGCTCGCCTGCGCGGCTGATCTCGAGGTCGAGCACCGCGTCGCCGAGCTCCTGGCGCAGCCCGCCGACCTCGACGCGCCCGGTCTCCGCCAGCCACCACCAGGCGCCGAGCGCGTTGTGGCCGGCGCCGGTGACCTCGGAGCCGTCGGCGGTGAACGACCGCAGCCGCAGCGTCACGCTCGGGTCGCGCGGGGGCAGGACGAACGTCGTCTCGGACTGGTTGAGCTCCCGGGCGATCTGCTGGAGCGTCGCGTCGGGGAGGGCGTCGGCGTCGAGGACCACCGCGAGCGGGTTGCCGGCGAGCGGGGTGGTCGCGAACACGTCGACGAGGGCGAAGGGGAGAGCAGGCACGCCCCACATCGTGCGCCCGTGGCGGATCAAGCACAACGAGGATGTCCGCGGTGTACGTTAAGCACAGCTTGAAGCTCGACCCCCGCCGTCTCGAAGTGTTCCTGGCCGTCGTCGAGGGCGGCTCGATGACCGATGCCGCGCGGGAGCTGCGGTTCTCGCCGGCCGCGGTCAGCCAGCACGTCTCCGCCCTCGAGCGCCAGGTCGGCGCGCCGCTGCTGGTCCGCCACGCCCGCGGCGTGCGCCCCACGGCCGCGGGCGCGCTGCTGGCCCGTCACGCCGCCGAGCTGTCGGGCCGGCTGCGCGACGCCGAGCGCGAGCTGACCGACCTGCTGCGCTCGGCCGGCGGGACCGTGCGGCTCGGCATCTTCGCCAGCGCGACGGTCGGCGCCCTGCCGGCGGCGCTGCGCCACTTCGGCGCCGCCCACCCGAGCGTGTCGGTGATGGTCGACGAGCGCGAGGTCGACGTGGGCGCCGACCTCGTCCGGCGGGGCGCGCTCGACCTCGCCATCGTCTTCGACGACCCGGCCCATCCGACGCTCGACCGCACCGGCCTGGACCTCGCGCCGCTGGGCACCGACCCGATGGACGTCGCGCTGCCGGAGGCGCATCCGCAGGCGGGCGCCGACCCCGTGGCGCTCAGCGCGCTCGCCGGCGAGCGCTGGATCCTCGCCAGCGGCGCGGCCTGTGCGGCGCTCGTGCGCCGCCGCTGCGTGGAGGTCGGGTTCACGCCCGACGTCGCCCTGACCACCGACGACCACGCCGCGGCCCGCAGCCTCGCGGCCGCCGGCATGGGCGTCGCCGTCCTGCCCCGGCTCATGGGCCAGCGCGACGGCGACGGCGCGGTCATCCGGGCGCTGGACCCGGCGCCCGGCCGCGCGGTCGCCGTCGCCGTGGCCGCGGACGGCAGCACCCTGCCGGCCGCGCTGGCGCTGCGCGACGCGTTCGTCGCCACGACGTCGCTCAGCGGTTCGGGAGATCCAGCGTCGCGTGCTCGGGCACGCCCTCGCCGAGTTGCTGCTCGCGCTCGATCTCCGCGTTGAGCTCGGCGCCGAACAGCAGCGCGACGTTGGTCAGCCACAGCCAGGCCACGAGGATGATCGCGCCCGCGAACGCGCCGTACACCGCGCCGACGTCGGCGACCCGGCTCACGTAGATCGAGAACCCCGCCGAGCCGAGCAGCCACACCGTCACGCCGGCGACCGCGCCCGGCGTCACCCAGCGGAACGAGCGCTGGCGCACGTCGGGCGTCACCCAGTAGATGTAGGAGAACACCAGCATGGCGACGGCCACCGCCGCCGGCCACCGGGCGAGGTCCCAGATCCGCACGACGGTCTCGCCCAGCCCGAGGAAGCCCAGCAGGTCCTCCGCGAGGTGGCCGCCGACGAAGACGAGGACCAGGCTGACCAGCACCAGCGCCATCAACACGACCGTGCTGACGACGTCGATCGCCTTGCGCACGACGAACCGCCGGCCGCCGTCGGCGTCGAAGACGACGTTCAGCGCGCGGCGCGCGGCCTCCAGCGCGCCCGTCGTGCCGTAGAGCGTGACGACGACGCTGATGGCCAGCGTCGTCGTCGCGGTGCCCTTCTGCTGCAGCGCGGTGCGCAGCGAGCTGTCGAGCGGGACGAGCGCCGACGGCGGCACGACGTCGCGCAGGTACCCGAGGATCGCGTCGTAGGTCGCCGGGTACTGGCCGACCAGGCCGAGGATCGACACGGCGAGCAGCAGCGCCGGGAAGAGCGACATCAACGCGTAGTAGGTCAGCGCCGCCGCGTGATGGGTCATCTGGTCGTCGTAGAACGCCCGCCCCGTGCGCAGCAGGACGACCGGCGCCGCGCGCAGCCTGCGCCGTGCGCTCATCGAGCACGTCGCAGGGAACGGGCAGAGCGCATGAGCCGACGGTTGTACCCGCTCCGGCCGGCTCTGAGCCGTCGCGGCGCGTCGAGGGGCTCGCATCGCAGCGAGCCCCTCGACGTTCCAGGAGGCGAGCCGCGCTCCCATGCGCAGGGTCCTAGGAGCGTCTCGCGACAGGGCCGACACGATGTCCCGATCGTGTCGGTCGCCCGCGATCTTCGACCCGCACGGCGGCGACCGCAATCGTCCGGGCGCCGCCGACTACCCGTTCGTCGGGGTGGCGACGGCGGCGTCGTGTCGGCCGGCCTCATCCGTTGCGGATGATGTGCGCCGCGGTCGAGGGCCGTACGGTCGCCCGACGATGCGCTCCCCGACGCCACGCCTCATCGGCTCCGCGACCCTCGCCGTCGCGGCGGCCGCCCTGCTCGCCGCCTGCGGCAACTCGAGCAGCGACAAGCCCGGCTACTGCGGCGACCGCAGCGACCTGCAGCAGTCGGTCAGCGACCTCAAGAGCGTCAACCTCACCAGCGTCAGCGCGATCCAGACGCAGCTGACCAAGGTCAACGACAGCGCGAAGGCGCTGGTGGCCTCCGCCAAGGACGACTTCCCGCAGCAGACCTCCGCGCTCAGAACGTCGGTCTCGGCGCTCGACACGTCGGTCAAGACGTTGGCCTCCGCGCCCTCGGCCGCGGGCGCCGTGCAGGTCGGGCAGAACGTGGCGAGCGTCGTCACCGCCGCGCAGGGCTTCCAGGACGCGACCAAGGACAAGTGCTGAGGCCGCCGACGTGCAGGGCCGCTCAGCCGCCGTCGCGCGCGACGCGCGCGCCGCGTAGGTGGCGCAGCGCCCGCAGGCGGCGCAGGCGCGGCGACTTGAGCGTGCGCCCCGTGCGCAGCGTCGCCACCGCGCAGGTCAGGAAGCACGCGGCGCCCAGCGCGGTGTTGACGTTGGCGGCCGCCAGGTCCAGCGGCGAGCCGCTGGCCGGGACCACGTAGCCGGCGACGGCCGCGACGCCGAAGAGCACGCATCCGAGCAGGTTGACCGCCGGCTCCCACCAGCCCGGGCTGCCGTGCGCCGGGCGCCAGCCGTGGCGGGCCGAGGCGCGGTAGGCGATCAGGCCCGAGACCAGGAAGCAGATCGAGCCGAACGCGTCCGGTCGCCAGACGACGCGGTCGTAGTCGGCGTTGCTGAGCGACGTGTGCAAGGCCAGGTAGGTCGTCACGTTGAAGAACACCGTCCCGGCGGATTGGACCGCGGCGGCGCGCCACGCGGCGCGGCCGGTGTGCGACCCGCGCCGCGTGGCGAACGCGATCCCGGACTGCAGGGCCCCGCCGCCCGTGAAGAAGATCGACCCGACGAAGAACGTGATCGCGTCGGCCTGCGCGCCGACGAGCTGCGCGTAGCCCGGGAACGGGCCGACGACGAAGCACAGCGATCCGAGCGCGAAGAGCCCGGCCATCCAGCGCTCGCGGCTCATGGCGCTCGGCGCGCCTACGGGGCAGGCGGGGCGGTGACCGCGCCGGAGACGTCGTGCAGGCCGAGCCGATGGCGGACGACGGCGATCCCGGTGCCCATGGCCGCCGCGGCGACCAGGCCGCAGGAGAACGCGGTGCCCCGAACCACGCGCGGCACGGTGTGGCGGGCGCGGCGGTGGGCGGTCCGGGCCGTGCGATCGGCGGAAGGGAGCATGCGCCGACCGTAGGAAGCAAAAGCCCTGCTCGCATCCCCCGAACGGGGTGATGGCAGCCCGCGGCGGCGGCGGCAGACTGCTCGCGTGGACGCGGAGATCGCCCGGAGCATCGCCTACTACAGCCACCACGGCCGGCGCGATCGGCTCGGGGAGCTGTGGATCGAGCACGTCGCCCGCGTGGCGGCCGCGGTGCCCGCGCCCGCGCGCGCGACCGCGTGGCTCCACGACGTCGTCGAGCACAGCGACACGCGTCCCGCAGCCCTGCGCGACAAGGGGATGACCGACCTCGAGGCCGAGGCGCTGGCGCTGCTCACGCGCGCCGACGGCGAGCCCTTCGAGTTGCACATGCTGCGCATCGCCCATGCGCCCGGGGCCGCCGGCGACCTCGCGCGCGCGATCAAGGTCGCCGACCTCGACGACCACCTCGTGCGGTCGGCGGACGACCCGCTGCGCTGGGACCTGCCGCCCTACGCCTGGGCGCGCCGTCATCTCGTCGGGTCGATGGGCGGCTGATGGATCCCGCCGTCGCCCGCGACGTCGCGCAGCGGCTGCACGGCGCCCAGCGCACGCGCTTCGGCGACCTCGTCGTCGACCACCTGGCGCGTGTCGCGGCCGCGGTGCCCGTGTCCGCCCAGGCCGTGGCCTGGCTGCACGACGTGCGCGAAGGCTCCAGCGTGTCGAGCTTCGAGCTGCAGGTGTACGGGCTGACGCTCGTCGAGCTCGAGGCGCTCGGGCTGCTCACCCACGTCGACGCCGAGTCCTACGAGCTCTACGTCCTGCGCATCGCCCGCGCCCGGGGCGCGACGGGCCGGCTCGCGCGGACCGTCAAGCTCGCCGACCTCGACGACCACCTCGCCCACACGGCGATCCCGGCCGACGCCCCGCCCTACGCGTGGGCGCGCCGGCGCGTCGCCGTGGCCCGCGCGCGCGACGTCGGCGTCGCCCACGCGTCGGTCGCCACGCGCGCGCGATGAGCGCGCTGCTGCGCCGGTACGTGCCGATCGTCGGCTGGCTGCCGTCCTACGACCGGCGCCTGCTGACCGGGGACGCGGTGGCCGGCCTCTCGGTCTGGGCGCTGCTCGTGCCGCAGGCGCTCGCGTACGCGTCGCTGGCGGGCGTGCCGGCGCAGTACGGCCTCTACACGTCGTTCGTCGCGCTCGTCGCCTACGCGATCTTCGGGACGTCGCGCCACCTGGCCCAGGGCCCGAGCGCTGCGGTCTGCGCGGTGTCGGCCGCGGCGATCACGCCGATCATCGGCAGCTCCGCGCTGGGCAGCGAGACGGCGATCGGCTGGACCGCGGCGCTGGCGATCGCCACCGGCCTGGTCTACCTCGCGCTCGGCGTCCTGCGGATGGGTTGGGTCTCGACGTTCCTGTCCAAGGCGGTCATGGCCGGCTTCGTGCTCGGCTTCTCGATCGGGATCATCATCGACCAGTCCCAGAAGCTGCTCGGCGTCGACGCCGGCGACGGCTCCTACGCCCAGGAGCTGTGGGAGATGGTCAAGGCGCTGCCCGACACGAGCACGACGACGCTGGCCGTCGGGCTGGGCTCGCTCGCCGTGCTGCTGGCGATGCGCCGGTTCCTGCCGCGCTGGCCGCGCATGCTCATGGTGGTCGCCGCCGCGATCGCGCTCTCCGCCGCGCTCGACCTGTCGTCGCACGGCGTCGCGGTCACCGGCCACGTGCCGACGGGCCTGCCCTCGGTCGGCCTCCCCGGCGTCGGCTGGAGCGAGACGTCGGCGCTGCTGGTCGGCGCGCTGTCGATCGTGTTCGTGGGCTACTCGGAGTCGCTGGCGTCGGCGCGCGCGATGGCCAGCCGCCATCACTACGAGATCGACACCGATCAGGAGCTGATCGCCCAGGGCTTCGCGTGCGGCGCGGCGGGGTTCGTCGGCGGCTTCGCGAGCGACGGCAGCCTGTCGAAGACGTCGGTGGCCGAGGCGGCGGGGCAGCAGACCCAGATGGCGTCGCTGGTCAACGCCGTGCTGGTGCTGCTGACGATGCTGCTGCTCGCCGGCCTGTTCGAGGACCTGCCCTCGGCGACGCTCGGCGCCGTGGTCATCGACGCGATGGTCGGCCTGGTCACGTTCGTCGACTGGCGCCGCTACTACCGCGTCAACCGCGCCGACTGGGTGTTCTTCATGGGCGCGGGCGTCGGCATCCTGTTCATCGGCATCACCCAAGGCATCCTCATCGGTGTGGTCCTCTCCCTGCTGCTGCTGATCGCGCGGTCGTCGCGCACGTCGGTGCGGGAGCTCGGGCGCGACCCGCGGACGGGCCGCTTCCACGTGCTCTCGCGGCACGAGGGCCTGGAGCTCACGCCCGGCGTGCGGATCGCGCGCGTCGACGGCCCGCTGTTCTTCGCCGACGCCGACGCGTTCCGGACCCGGATCCGCGAGATCTCCGCCGACGCGGGCACGCCGGGTCGCGTGATCGTCGACGCGGAGGCCGTCCTGCTCACCGACACCGACGGGGCCGACATCCTCGCGCAGGTGGCCGGCGAGCTGGCGTCCGAGGGCTCGACGCTGGAGCTCGCCGCGGTCCACCCGCCGGTCCTCGCGCTCTGGCGCCGCGCGGGGCTGATCGACGCGGTGGGCGAGGACGCGGTCTTCGCGACGGTCGAGGAGGCCGTCGCCGCGCCGCCGCCGATCAGAGTCCCGTCGTTGCGCTGAGCCGGCCGGCGTCGACCGCGTCGCGGAAGGCTGCGAAGTCGCGCTCGTTCTGGTCGGCGTAGGTCTCGGCGAACGTCGCGAGCGACCGGTCGAAGGTCGTGCTGGAGCCGAGGTAGCTCGCGATCGCCACGGGGTCGCCCGAGCGGGCGTGGGCCTTGGCCAGCGTCCAGCCGCAGACCTGCGCGTAGGTCGTCATCGTGTCCGGGCGCATCGTCTCCACGACCGCCGAGCCCTTCTGGTCCCAGAGCTGGCGGACGTAGAAGTCGCGGCTGACGCCGTCGAGGCCGTCGACGCGGACCCAGCCGAGCATGAGGTCGCTGGCGGCCTGCATCAGGCGCTGGCCCTCGACGACGCGCTTGCCGTGGTTGGCGTAGGCGGTCTTGCCGAGGAACGGCTCCAGGACCGACGCCTCGGCCTCCTTGGCCTGCAGGAAGAGCGGGTCGTAGGCGTCGCGACCCTGCATCAGCAGGATCCACGCGCGGGTGCCGACGCTGCCGACGCCCACGACCTTGCGGGCCGCGTGCGCGTATTGGAACTGCTCGATCAGGTGGCGGCGGTCGCTGGGCAGCGAGCGCCGGTAGTCGCGGATGATGCCGCGGAAGAACGCCTCGATCTGCGGGCGCTCGGCGTCGCTCGCGACGTCCTCGATCGTGACGATCAGCGGCGGATCGCCGACGATCCGCGGCTGCCCGTCGACCATCTCGGTGAGCTTGCCGAAGGCCTTGAGGCTGTCCTTGCTGCGCGTCTTGGCGACGTTGCGGTCGAAGCGCTTGACCTCCTTCGGGCTCGCCTGGGCGGCGAAGCGGGCGGCGATCTCGTCCACGTCGATGCGGGCGTACCAGAGGTCGAGCTTGCCGAGGGCGGAGAAGTCGCGCATCGACTCCCGGTAGGCCCGGCCGACCGTCCGGTTGATCGCCTTGCGGGTCCGGGCGTCGAAGCCGCGGTCGCGCCCGGCGACCGCGAAGCTCGCCACCAGCCGCTTGACGTCCCACTCGAACGGGCCGGGCAGCGTCTCGTCGAAGTCGTTGACGCTGAAGACCAGCCGGCGGTCGGGCGCGGCGTAGGCGCCGAAGTTCGAGAGGTGCGCGTCGCCGCACAGCTGGACGGTCAGGCCGGTGCGCGGGGAGGCGTCGAGATCGGCGGCCATCAGGAAGGCGCCGCCGCGGTAGAAGGTGAACGGCGAGACGAGCATGCGCCCGTGACGGATCGGCACGAGCTCCTGGACGCGGGTCCGGGCCTGCTCCTCCAGCAGCTCGACGGGATCGCGGCGATCCGGCGCCGGCTCCCACTCGGCCATGCTCGACCGCGGCACGGTGGCCCGGATCGCCCGGCCCCGCTCGACGCGCTCGGCCGTGGTCGGATGCGGCTTGGCGCGCCCGTTGCGCGCGGCGGCGCTCGGGGGCCCGGCTTCCACGATGGTGCTCACCCACCCATGGAACCTCGGCGGCGCCGCGCGGACATCATCCGTTCGGGGTGACGGCGCCGCGCGCGACGTGCGGTGGGGTGCGACGACGGATGCCCCTGCAACTGCTCGCGCTGGCGCTCGACGCCGCGCTCTACCCGACCCTCCTGGCGGCGGTCGCCCTCCTGCTCTCGCAGGAGCGGCGCCGCCCGCTCCTGGCCGCCTACCTGGCCGGCGGGCTCACGGTCAGCATCGCGGTGGGGCTCGGCATCGTGGCGCTGCTGCAGGGCTCGGGCGCCGTGCGCTCCGATCGCTCGGGGGCGAGTTGGATCACCGACGTGTCGGTCGGCGGGCTGGCGCTGCTGCTGGCCGTCGCCCTCGCCACGCGGGTGGACGTCCGGCTCAAGCAGCGCCGGCGCCCGGCCGGCGGCAGCGACCCGGCCGGCGCGACCCACGCGACGCGCGAGCCGCTGTCGCAGCGGATCCTGTCCCGGGGCTCGGTGCCGGTCGTCTTCCTCGCGTCGCTGGCGATCAACCTGCCCGGGGCGGCGTACCTCGTCGGCCTCAAGGACATCGCGGTCGGCGACCACGGCACCGGCGGCGTCATCGCGCTCGTCGTCGCGTTCAACCTCGTGATGTTCACGCTGGCTGAGGTCCCGCTCGTCGGGTTGGCGGTCGCGCCCGAGCGCACGGTGGCCCTCGTCGTGCGCGCGAACCGGTGGTTCTCGGAGAACGGGCGCCGGATCGCGATCGTGCTGAGCGCCGTGCTCGGCGTCTACCTGGTCGCGCGTGGCGTGGCCAAGGCCTAGAACACGGTGGCCCAGTCGTCCTTGACGCTGACGACCGTCCAGCCCTCGGCGCCGGCGCGTGCGAGCGCCTGCTCGGCGCCGGCGGTGTAGGCGAACTCGCGCTCGGCGTCGTCGTGGTCGACGAGCAGTCGCAGGAACGGCTTGTCGGCGTGCTGGGCGAAGTCGAGCATCGGGACGTCGCCGTTGGTGTTGCCCGCGGCCAGCAGCGGCCGGCGGCCCGTGCGGCTCCAGATCCGCAGCGGCTTCTCCGGCCCGTCGTCGAGGTACTCGGGGCGCGGCGTGTGGGTGATCGTGCCGCCGTGCTCGTCGTTGGCGTAGGCCAACGCCGCGGTGCTGCCGATCACGCGCTCGCGCGGGACGCCGTAGAGCTCGTCGGTCACCGGGCGCATGAAGTCGCGCCCGCCGCCCGAGACGATGTAGTTGGTGAACCCGTTGTCCTCCAGATACGCGAGCAGCTCGACCATCGGCGTGTAGGCGCACTCGAGGTAGGGGCGGCCGAGCGTCGGGTGCTGGGTGGAGCGCAGGAACGCGTCGGAGCGCTCCTCGAACTCCTCGACGCTCATGCCGTCGTAGGCCGCGAGGATCCCGCCCAGTAGCACCTTGACCTTGGTGTCGTCGCCGGCGTAGTGCTCGGTCATGACCGCGCTCAGCCACGCGGCGTCGCCCTCGTGCGCCGCCTGCCACGGCTGGCGCGCCTGGAGGTCGGGGTCGGCCGCGGCCATCTCGCCCAGCCGGCGCAGGATGAAGTCGGCCTGGATCGGCAGCGGCTGCTCGCACCACAGCGTGCCGTCGTTGTCGAAGACCGCCACGCGCTCGGCGACCGGGACCTCGTCGCGCGTGCGCGCGACGAAGTCGACGATGGCCTGGCGCGCCGGTCCGTCGGCCCAGGAGCCCAGCTCGGCCATCCGACGTGCCTACTCGCGCGCCATCATCGCGACGGCCTCGCGCTCGAGGTCGACGTAGGGCTCGCCGCTGACGTCGACCGCCACGCGGGTGATCGTGCCGCCGGTGAACGGGTGCGGCGCCGTGCCCGGGTAGTCGGCGGCGACCGGGTCGCCGCCATCGCGCCCGACGCACAGGCCGTCGCCGGAGATCGAGAACTTGCCCGGCTGCGTCTTGATCTTGCCCTCGCCGACCTTGACGTCGCCGTGGAACAGCGACAGCGTGCCGAACGACAGGCCGGGCGGGTCCTCGCCCTCCTTCGCGAACGCCGCCGACAGGATCAGCCCCTCGCCGGTCGGCAGCTCCTGGTCGGCGACGACCGTCTGCTCGACGCTGCCGACGAAGCTGTAGACGTAGTGCAGCTTGTTGTCCTTGATGTAGAGCGCGTGGCCCCCGAAGCGCGCCCCGTGCGAGAACAGGACGCCCTCGGCGCCGGCCTCCGGGAGGTCGACCAGCGCCGCGATCGCGTAGGAGCGGTTGCGGACGTTGACCGCCTGGGACTCCGGGACGTCGGCGATGCCCGGGTAGTAGATGTAGCGGTTGCGGGCGGGCGAGAGCAGCGGCCGCGGCGTGAGGATGATCTCCAGCGCCGAGCGGTCGTCGAGCGGGAACGCCCCGTTGGCGCCGGCCTCGGCGTACCAGAGGTTGATCAGCTCTTGCAGGCGCTCGGGCTCCTGGAGCGACAGGTCGTGCAGCTCGGAGCGGTCGACGTCGGTGTGGTACAGCTCCCACTCGTCCTTGCCGAAGTGGCCCCAGCCGCTGAGCGTCGGGTGGGTCGTGACCGCCGTCCAGCCGTCGTGCCAGATGCTGCGGGAGCCGAGCATCGAGTAGAACTGCGTCTGGCGGGCGCTGGGCAGCGTCGCGGCGTCGAAGCTGTAGCGCATGCTGACGCCGTCGAAGTGGCTCTGGACGTGGCCGCCGAGCGTCTCGGGCGCCTCGACGCCGAGCGCGTCGAGCATCGTCGGCACCAGGTCGACGGCGTGGTGGTATTGCTCGCGGAGCTCCCCGCGCGCCGCGATGCCCTTGGGCCAGGAGATGATGCACGGGTCCGACGTGCCGCCGGCGTACTCGTAGCGCTTCCACATCTTGAACGGTGTGTTGAACGCCATGGCCCAGCCGTTGGGGTAGTGGTTGTAGGTCCCCGGGCTGCCGAGCTCGTCGATCTTCGCCAGGTTCTCCGCCATGTCGTCGGGGATGCCGTTGGCGAACTTGTTCTCGTTGACCGAGCCGTCGGGCCCGCCCTCGCCGCTGGCGCCGTTGTCGGAGACGACGACGACCATCGTGTTCTCGCGCTGCCCGGTCTCCTCGAGGTAGTCGAGCAGCCGGCCGATCTGGTCGTCGGCGTGCGCCAGGAAGCCGGCGTAGACCTCGGCCATGCGGCTGAACAGCCGCTGCTCCTCGGCCGACAGGGAGTCCCAGGGCCGGGTGACGTCCAGCGGCGGGAAGGGCTCGCCGTCGGGTCCGCTGCGGGTCTCCGGCGTGCCGAGCGGGTTGATCGGCGGCAGCTCGGTCTCGGGCGGGACGATCCCGAGCTCCTTCTGGCGGGCCAGCGTCTGCTCGCGCATCGCCTCGTAGCCCATGTCGAACTGGCCCTTGAACTTGTCGGCCCACTCCTTGGGCGCGTGGTGCGGCGCGTGGCAGGCGCCGGGCGCGTAGTACAGGAAGAACGGCTTGTCGGGCGCGAGCACCTTGGCGTCCTTGATGAACTCCAACGCCTTGTCGGTGAGGTCGACCGTCAGGTGGTAGCCCTCTTCGGGCGTGCTCGGCGGCTCGACGGGATGGCTGTCGTAGACCAGCTCGGGGAACCACTGGTTGGTCTCCGCGCCGAGGAACCCGTAGAAGCGCTCGAAGCCGCGGCCGCCGGGCCAGTTGCGCCGCGTCGAGGCGAGGTTCATCTCGGCCTCCGGGCACAGGTGCCACTTGCCCACCATGTAGGTGTTCCACCCCTGGGCGCCGAGGATCTCCTGGATCTGGCCGTTCTCGGGCGGGATGACGCCGCTGGCGTTCGGGAAGCCGCTGGCCGCCTCGGTGATGCAGGCCATGCTGTTGCGCGTGTGGTTGCGCCCGGTCAGCAGGCATGAGCGGGTCGGCGAGCACAGCGCGGTCGTGTGCCACTGCGTGTAGCGCAGGCCCTCGTCAGAGATCCGGTCGATGTTCGGCGTCGGGACCGGTCCGCCGTAGCTCTCCAGCGCGGAGAAGCCGACGTCGTCGAGCACGATGTACACGACGCTGGGCGCGCCGTCCGGCGCCACGGGCGGTTCGAACGGCGTCCAGTCCGGGACGGAGTCGCGGATGTCGACGTTGATCTTGCCCTTGAACGGCTTGCTCATGATGGTGCGCTCCTGGTCAGCCCGCGCGGCGGTGGGTGCTGGGATCCACCCTCGTCGAGGCATGCGGGGGCGGCATCATCCGGTCGGGGTGATGTGGGCGCCGGCGCTCGTGGCGCCCAGCGCGTTTGCGTGGGTGCTGCGCGGCGTGGTGCGTCCTCATCAAGGGCGTGAGAGCGGAGAGGCGGCGCCGCCCTGGCTGGTGTGGCTCGTCGCTGATCGTGCTTCGGGGCGGCGGTTCGGGGCCGAAGGGTCGCACCGAATCGCCGGCGAATCCTGGATCCGTGTCGACTGGTGGTCCTATGCGGGCCACCAAACGACACAGACCTCGACGCGCGCGTCGCTTCGGCCCCGAACGGACGCACCGCGCTCCGCGGCACCGACCAACGCCCGCACTGCGCGCCATCAACGCCGGCCGCCCGCTACGCCGGCGTCGGCACCGCGCCGCCGGGATCGTCCTCGGCGGCGTCGGCGTCGCGCTCGGCGCGCATCGCGGCGAGGTCGTGCGAGATGCGGACCGCGGCCGAGGTCAGCGGCGCCGCGAGGACCATCCCGACGCCGCCGAACAGGGCACCGGCCCCGATCGTGACGATGAGGACGACGAGCGGGTGGATCCCGAGCGCCGCGCCCATGATCACCGGCTGGATCATCTGCTGTAGCGCGCCGTTGGCGATCAGCACGATGAACGCCATGACGAGCGCGGCCTGCGTGCCGTTGGCGCCGAGCGCGATGAGGACGGTGAACGCGCCGGCCGTCCAGGCGCCGAGGAACGGGATGTAGGCCGCGACGAAGTTGACGACCGCGATCGTCCCGGCCAGCGGCACGCCGACGATCAGCGCGCCCAGGCCGATGACGACGCCGTTGAACGCCGCGATGGCGGTCACGCCGCCGAAGTAGCCGCGCAGCGACTGCAGCGTGCGGCCGAGCACGACGCGCGCGGCCGGCCGCGGGATGCCGAGGTGGCGTTCGGCCCACGTGCGGATCGCCGGCCCGTCCTTGAGCAGCAGGAACAGGCTGAGCGCGGTGAAGGAGATGAAGACCGCGAGGGACGCGAGCGCCGAGATGCCCGAGCCCACGCCGGTCAGCAGCGTGTGGAACGCGTCGCTGAGCCCGGAGCTGGCGCTGCTCTTGGCCTGGCTGGCGCTGTCGCTGCTCGCCCCGAGGTCGTTGAGCGCGGACTCGAGCCTGGTCGCGCCCTGCTGCAGCTTGTCGGTGATGTCGGAGGACTGGCTGGAGATGCCGCTCACGATCATCACCAGCAGCGCCGCGCCCGCCACGGCGACGCCCACGAACACGATCGCCGCGCCGGCGATCCGCGGGATCTTGTGGTTCTGGAGGAGTCGCACGATCGGCGACAGCACGGCCGCGAGCACCGCGGCGACGACGACCGGGACGAAGATCGTGCTCGTGAGGTCCGCGATCCAGATCGCCCCGACGACGACGACCGTGACGCCGGCCAGCAGCCAGGCGGCGAAGCCGAGGTCGCGCAGCCACGACGGCGCGGCGAAGATGCCGGAGAGCTCGACGTGCTCGAGCGGATCGGGCTCCGGGTCCTCCTTGGCGGATCGATGAGGGACCCTCACTGGGCCGCGAGGATCTTCGCCTTCTGGGTGGCGAACTCCTCCTCGGTCAGCACGCCCTGCTCCTTGAGCTCGCCGAGCTCGCGCAGCTGGGTGAGCATGTCGGGGCCGGCGTCGGCCGCCGGCGGCGGCGGCGCCTGCTCGGGCGGCGCCTCCTGGTATCCGGCGTCGTCCTGGGACGCCCAGCGGCCGGCCTGGCGGCGGGAGACGCGGTTGCTGACGGCGGTGGCGGTGCCGGAGATGACGGCGACGCGGGCGACTCCCCGAAGCAGTCCGGGCATGATGGCTCCTCGTTTTGGCGTACTGGCTCGATGCCGGACCATCGTCGCCGCGGGCGGGACGTGCGCGCATCCCCCGATGAGGGTGATGCGGGCCGCCACGCGAGGCAGGACGCTGCGGCGATGACCGACCAGGACCCGCAGGCGCAGGATCCCGTCCCGCCGCCGCCGGGTGGGACGCCTCCGCCGCCCGGTGGCACGCCTCCGCCGCCGGGTGGCACGCCTCCGCCGCCGGGCGGGGAGCCGCCGTCCTACGGCGCGCCGCCGCCCGACGAGCCGTCCCGCGGCTGGGCGATCGCCGCCGGCGTGGGCCTCGTGCTGCTGCTCGGCGTGCTGACCGCGCTCGTCATCGATCGCGGCGACGACGGCGCGACGGCGAACACGGCGCCTCCGATCAGCGTCGACGTGCACCGCACGACGAGCACGAAGAACGTCACGACCACGGTCGTCGCGCCCACGCCGCCGCCGTCCACCGTGACCGTCACGCCGACGGTCACCGTGACGCCGCCGCCCCGGACCACGACGGTCCCCACGCCGGCCGCGCCCGACACCGACACGACGACGGCGCCCTGACCCCCGTCATCCCAAGCGGATGATGCCGTCCGGTGACGTCGCTCCTACCGTCGGCAGCAGCAGCGACCCACGAAGGAGGAACCTCGATGTCCACCAGCGCCGAACCCCGGGGCACCCCAACGCCCCTCTCGGCCCAGCCGAGCGCACCCGTCGACGACGGCCGCGGCTACGGATGGGTGCTCTTCGCCGGGATGATGCTCGCGATCGTCGGGACGTTGAACTTCGTCTACGGCATCGCGGCGATCGGCGACAGCAAGTTCTACGTCAAGGACGCCCAGTTCGTCATCAGCAACCTCAACGTCTGGGGTTGGTTCTTGGTCATCGTCGGCGCCGTGCAGGTCATCTCGGCGGTCGGCATCTGGGCCCAGGCGGCGGGCGCCCGCTGGGTCGGCATCATCAGCGCCGGGGTGAACGCGACCATCCAGATGCTGGCGATCTCCGCCTACCCGTTCCTCGCGCTCGCGCTGTTCGGGGTCGACATCCTCATCATCTACGGCCTGCTGGCGCACGGGCGCCGCGCGTCCACGTGACCTGACCAACGGCTAGGCACGGCGGGCGCGATCGGCGTCAACGGGGCGCCGACCGGGCACCATCGTCATCGTGTGATCCGTGCCCGCCCGCCTGCACGCGGCGCACGAGGGCCGCGCGCTGGCCGGCCTGCGCCGCGAGCTCGACGCGCTGCCCGAGACGCGTCACCCGCTCGGGCTCTCGGTCGCCCCGCCGCCCGCGTCCGGCCTATCACCTCAATGAGATGAGGTCGCCTCCGGGGGCGCGTTCGTAGCGTCGGGCGTGTCGACCTCCCCGGGTGAGGAGCACCCATGTCCACGCAGCGCCAGCGCCCGATGGACCTCGACGTGCACGGCCCCGAGGCGCCTGGGGGTGGATCCTGCTCGTCTGCGGCGTGGTCCAGTTCTGCGTCGACATCGCCATCGTCTACGTCTACGGCCTCGTCGCCTGCTGGGAGCTGCCGGCGGACGCCTCGCGCTAGTGGGCGAACGCCGACACCTGGGGGGCTCCCGGCGCCGGGCCGGAGCCCTCCAGCCGCGCGGTCTGCTGGCGCAGGTCGTCGAGGAACAGGTCGGCCATGTCGTGGGTCATGCCGGCGCGCACGACGACGCGCAGCACCGAGAGGTCCTGGCGGTTCTCCGGGAACGTGTAGGCCGGCACGAGCCAGCCGCGCTCGCGCAGGCGGTCCGACACGTCGAAGACGGTGTACGCCGTCTCGGGCTTGACCGCGAACGCGAACACCGGCAGCTCGCTGCCGTCGGTGATCGTGCGGTACGGGCCCATCGCGGCGACCTCGGCGGCGATGCGCTGCGCGACCGAGCTCGAGTTCAGCTGCACGGCCGTGAAGCCCTCGCGGCCGAGGCTCAGGAACATGAAGTACTGGGCGATGACCTCGCTGCCCGGACGCGAGAAGTTCAGCGCGAAGGTCGGCATCTCGCCGCCCAGGTAGTTGACCTTGAACACCAGGTCCTCGGGCAGCGCGGCGGCGTCGCGCCACAGCGCCCAGCCGACGCCCGGGTAGACGAGGCCGTACTTGTGGCCGGAGGCGTTGATGGACTGCACGCGCGGCAGCTGGAAGTCCCAGACCAGGTCGGGCTGCACGAACGGCGCGATGAAGCCGCCCGAGGCGGCGTCGACGTGCAGCGGCACGTCGGGCCCGCCGCCGGCGGCGAGCGCGTCCAGCGCCTCCGCGATCTCGGCGACCGGCTCGTAGCTGCCGTCGAACGTCGAGCCGAGGATCGCCACGACGCCGATCGTGTTCTCGTCGCAGTAGGCGGCCGCCTGCTCGGCGTCGAGGTGGAAGCGCTCGCCCTCCATGGGCACGAGCCGCGGCTCGACGTCCCAGTAGCGGCAGAACTTGTCCCAGCAGACCTGGACGTTGACGCCCATCACGAGGTTCGGCTTGTCGGTCGGCAGGCCGGCGGCGCGGCGGCGCTCGCGCCAGCGCCACTTCAGCGCCATGCCGCCGAGCATCGCCGCCTCGCTCGATCCGGTGGTCGACGTGCCGGTCGCGTCGCCGCCCTCCGGGGTCGGCGCGTGCCATAGGTCGCCGAGGATGTTGACGCAGCGCTTCTCGATCTCGGCGGTCTGCGGGTACTCGTCCTTGTCGATCATGTTCTTGTCGGCCGTCTCGGCCATCAAGGCGGCCGCGTGCGGCGGCATCCACGTCGTGACGAAGGTCGCGAGGTTCAGGCGGGCGCTGCCGTCGAGGAACAGCTCGTTGGTGATGAGGTCGTGCGCGACCTCGCTGCCGACGCCGCCGTCGGGCAGCCGGTGGCGCGGCAGCGCCGCGGCGGTGGCGTCGCGGACGAGCGGTGAGGCGATGCTCGAAGGGACCGGGCCGGTCGGTGTCGTGGTCACCGCTCCATGGAACCGCGCCTCCGTGTGCGGTCGCATCACCCGTTCAGGGTGAGGCCGGGGATCGCGGCGGCGACGAGCGTCCCGCCGTCGGCCGGGCTCTCGATGCGCAGCGTCCCGCCGGTCGCCTCGACGCGGTCGCGCAGCGCCTGCAGCCCGGATCCCACGCGCTCGCGCGCGCCGCCGATGCCGTCGTCGTAGACCTCCACGCACAGGTCGGGCGGCGCCGCGACCGCCCGCACGGAGATCGACGTCGCACCGGCGTAGCGCTGAGCGTTCCCCACCGCCTCGGTGACGACGTAGTACGCGGTCGCCTCGGTCGTCGCGTCGAAGCGCGCGGTCGGGAGGGCGACCAGCGTCACCGGGACCGTCGACTGCCGGACGGCGCTGCGGATCGCCCGCGCCAGCCCGAGGTCGGAGAGCAGCGCCGGGTGGATGCCGTGGGCGAGCGTGCGGAGCTCGTCGATCGCGTCCCACAGCACCGCGTCGGCCTCCTCGAACAGCGCCGGCGCCCGCTCGGGCGTCTCCCGCGCCTGGCGCGCCGCGCGCCCGAGGTGCGCGGCGAGGACGACGAGGCGCTGCTGCGCGCCGTCGTGCAGGTCGCGCTCGATCCGCCGGCGCGCCACGTCGCCGGACGCGACGAGCCGCGCGCGGGAGGCCCGCAGCATCCGGGCGAGCTGCTCGCGCTCGGTGACGACGACCGCCAGGTAGAGCGTCGAGACCGCCGAGACCGCGATGTAGAGCTGGGTGTTGAGGACGCTGCGGGTGAGCGAGTCGAACACGAACGGGCCGAGCAGGTGCGACGTGTTCCAGGCCGTGAACGCGGCGGCCACGGCGATCGCGAGCGTCGCGCCGTGCGGTCCGAAGCGCAGCGCGGACCAGATCAGCGCCGGGAAGACCGTGTACGTCGTCGGCGCGTCGCCGCGCAGGGCGACCGCGCTCAGCGCCGCGACCGCGACGAGCATCAGGCCGAGCTCCAGCGCCGTGGCCCGCCGCCACCACGCGCGCCGCGGCGGCCGGTGCCAGGCGATCGCGAGCGGGACGACGACGACGGCGCCGCAGAAGTCGCCGAGCCACCAGGTGCGCCAGGTCGCGGGGACGTGGCCGGTCGCGATGACGCCGCCGAGGCGGGCCGCGAGCGCGCCGACGGTCGCGCTGATCGCCACCCCGACCGCGAGCGCGCCGAGCATGCGCCCCAGGTTGCGCACGGTCGCCAGCGGCGCGCCGCCGGGAACGAGGCGGCGCATGAGCCAGACCGCGACGAGCACCTCGAGGAGGTTGCCGCAGGTCTGGGCGAGCGCCGACCCGAGCGGCAGCGTGCCGTAGTCGTTGGCGAGCAGGTCGCCGACCAGGACGCCCGGCCAGTAGCGCCAGCCGCCGAGGTAGACGAACGCGATCGCGATGCCGACCGGCAGCCACATGATCGCGGCCACGGGGCCGGCGAAGTCGAGCAGGACCCCGGCCTTCGCGGCGCCCCAGTACGCGAGCGGCAGCACGAGCAGGCCGAACGCGTACCGCACGTCGGGGAGGCGACCCGCCTCGGAGCCCAGCATGATCCGGCGACCCTCCCAGACAGCGGGAGCGACCGCCAGCGATTGGGGTGCGCGCACCGGCCAGAGGCATGTGCGCGCTCAGCGCGCGCCGTTGCTGCCGGCGAGCACGAGCGTCTTCTGGGCGGTGAACTCCTCGTCGCTCAGCGCGCCGCTGTCGTGCAGCGTCGCCAGGCGCTCAAGCTGCTCGACGGGCTGGCTCATCGGCGGCGCGGGGCCGCGGCGTGCTCCCTGCACGGCCCGCGCCGCCCGCGTGGCGTGCTCCTGCAGCGTGGCGCGCGTCGCGCCGGCCCGCGCCTCCGGGAACTCGGCGGCGACCTGCCGGCGGAGGGCGGCCAGCGCGGCGAAGGCGAGGACGATCATGACCAGGACCCCAAGCGGCATGCGCGTCGCGGGGATCGGCGCCCACGCGATCACCAGCAGCACGGCCACGGCGACCGCCGAGTAGGCGACGCCCGGACGCTCGCGCAGGGTGGGGGCGACGGCGCGGCGGACCGCGATCGCCGGCCGGTAGGGCCCGGCGAGCCACGCGGCCGCGACGGCGGGGATGCCGAGGACGACCGTGGCCTGCGCGACGTCGCGCAGCATGTGCGTGCCGATCGACCACGCGGCCTGCGCCGCCGGCTCGACGGCGGCGGTGGAGGACAGCTGCCCCACGACGTAGGTGCCCGCGATGCTGCGGGCGACCAGGACGAACAGCCCGGCGGCGATGAGGTCGACGCCGGCGATCAGCAGCGTCTCGCGGCGCCGGCCGCGGGCGAGGTACACGGCGAGCGCGAGCATCGCGATGGCCAGCGCGGGCAGCACGGCGGAGAGGCCCTTGACCCACGAGACGGCGCTCTTGAGCGTGTCGACCTGGGTGTTGGACATGATCGTGATGTTCCCGGCGTCGGGCGGGATCCGGTCCGACAGCGAGCGCGGCAGGCCGAGGCGGCCGATGACCTCGACCACCATCGAGCGCAGGTTCAGGACGATCGCGCCGCCGGTGGCGGTCACCAGCTTGGAGTCGCCCTCAGCGATGTTGATGAACTGCTCCGCGGTGACCCGGTTGGCCTGCTTCCAGACCTCCTGGACGCGGGGCCGGCCGAGCGCCCGGTTGGTCGTCGTCTGCGCGAGGTCGCGCAGGCCGCTGGTGGCGGGGCCCGCCAGGGGCTTGAGCCGGGGCGGCAGGGCGCTGGCGATCTGCGCGCTGACGTCGGCGTTGGCGTACACCTGGTCGACGAGGTAGCCGGAGACCTGCGTGCGGATCTCGCTGTTGTCCAACATCGCGGCGCTCGTGTCCGACCAGTTGTCGGCGTCGAGCACCTGGCGGTTGGCCCAGACCGCGAAGATCGCCAGGACCGCGAGGACGGTGGCCCCGCACAGCAGCGCGCGGATCGCGATCCTGCGGCCGCGCGGGATGGCCGGCGCGGGCTCGGCGGCGGGCGTCGGGGCGGGGGCGTCGGGCGGTGGCGAGGCAGCGTCGGTCACGTCAAGGTCTCCTTGGCGCCCACCGTCGCAGTGCCGGCCGGGGGCCCGCAACGGCGCGGGCCTGCCTGTGCGGGGAGGCACGCACCCTGGCCGCACGCCTGCCCGCCTCCCCGCGTCCTAGGAACCGTCGAGCGCCGCGTCTACAGTGGGCCCATGACCGTGAGGGTGGCGCTCGCTGAGGACAGCTTCATCGTGCGCGAGGGGATCGCCCAGGTCATCTCCGACCACGAGGACGACGTGGTCGTCGTCGCGCGCTGCGAGGACGTCGACTCGCTGTTGAAGGCGATCGACGAGCATCAGCCCGACGTCGTCGTCACCGACATCCGGATGCCGCCGACCAACACCGACGAGGGGATCCGGCTGGCGGCGCTGCTGCGCGACACGCACCCGGAGATCGGCGTCGTGGTGCTGAGCAATTACGCCGATCCCGCATACGCGCTGGCCCTGCTGGACTCCGGGTCCGAGGGCCGGTCCTACCTGCTCAAGGAGCGGGTCCACGACCGCTCCCAGCTCGTGTCGGCGATCCACACGGTCGCCGTCGGCGGGTCGGTCATGGACCCCAAGATCGTGGAGCCGCTGATGCGCTCACGCGGGCGCGCGCCGCGCTCGCCGCTGGGCGACCTGACGGCGCGCGAGCTCGAGGTCCTCGCCCAGATCGCCCAGGGCGCCAGCAACGCGGCGATCGCCGAGACGCTGGTGCTCACCAAGCGCGCCGTCGAGAAGCACATCAACTCGATCTTCCTGAAGCTGAACCTCTCCGGCGCCGAGGACGTGAGCAAGCGCGTCAAGGCGACCCTGCTGTTCCTGGGTGACGTTCAGGCGACCTCGGCGCGCCGGCCGCCGTAGGTCAGCAGGGCCCAGATGACGATGATGTCGATCGCGAACAGCGACAGCGCCAGGAACGGGTAGCTGGGGATCGCGATCATCTGGACGATGGCGTTGCCGCCGGCGACGACGACGCCGAACCACCGGCCGAACTGGCGGTTGGCCCAGACCGAGAACGCCGCGAGGATCTGCGTCACGCCGAGCACGATCATGAACCAGCCCCAGGTGCTGAGGTTCCCGAACACGTACTCGACGTCGCGGACGAAGAACTTGGCGTTCGACGTCGCGGCGATCCCGTAGATGACGTTGAGGACGCCGACGATCGCGAGCATGGCGCCCGCGAACGCGAGCCAGCCGGGGCCCTCGTCGACCGCCGAGTAGGTGCTCGGGTCGGCGAAGCGGTCGCGCGCCGGGGGCAGCTGATCGGTGGTGAGGACGTTGCGCGGCATGGGTCTCTCCTCCTGGATGCGGTGCCGACGTCGAGCGACGTCGCCTGCGCACCGTCGCAACCACCCGGGCGCCCGCGCACCACCCGAATCGGATGATGTCGCCCCTCGGGGCCGGATCTACGGTCGGTCGACCGCACCGACGAGCGAAGGGACGTGCCATGAACAAGCCGATGTTCTTCTTCACGGGGATCTACGACACGGTGGCGCAGGCGGAGGCCGACTACGACGCGATCAAGGCGCTGCACCGCAACGACGACATCGGGTCCTACGACGCGGCGGTCCTGTCGCGGGCCGCCGACGGCAGCGTCAAGGTCACCAAGGACGAGAAGCCGGTCAAGCACGGCGGCTGGGTCGGCCTGGCGGCGGGCGCCGGCGCGTCGGTGCTGTTCCCGTTCCTGCTGCCCTGGACCGCGGGCGCCGCGGCCGGCGGCGCGGGCCTGGGCGCGTGGTTCGGGCACCTGGCCCACGGCATGTCGCGGCACGAGGCCAAGGAGATGGCCGAGATGCTCCAGCCCAAGCAGGCCGCGCTGATCGTCATCGGGATCGACGAGGACGTCGCCAAGATCGAGCAGGCGACCGGTGGCTCGATCCAGCACGTCACCAAGCACCTCGACGGCGCGGACTTCCAGGAGGCCGAGGCCGAGGCGATGCGCGCGCTCGAGCAGCAGGAGCAGGTCGCGGCGAGCGTCTGAGACCACGAGCGAGCGCTGGAGGGCGATCCCATGACCTGGGGCATCGCCTTCCGCGCCCGGCAGTACCTGAAGGGCAGCCTGTGGGTGGTCCCGCTGGTCGGGGCGCTCTGCGGCCCGCTGCTGGCCCAGCTCGACCTCACGATCGAGCAGCACATCACGCTGCCGCAGTCGTGGGTGTACTCCGAGAGCACGGCCGCGACGGTGCTCAGCGCCGTGGTCGCGTCGATGATCGGGCTGACCGGCATCGTGGTGGCCGTCGGCGTCCTGGTGGTCCAGATGGCGACCGGCACGCTGTCGGCGCGCTACATGCGGCTCTGGTACCGCGACCCGCTGCAGAAGGCCGTGCTGGCCGGCTTCGTCGGCACGTTCGCGTTCGCCTATTCCCTCCTGCGGCGCGTGGGGCCGACCTCGGTCCCCAGCCTCGGCGTCACGATGGCGGGCCTCTTTGTCGCGGTCAGCCTGGTCCTGTTCCTGCTCTACCTCGATCGCTTCATCCACCGGCTGCGGCCGGTGGCCGTCGCGGCGTTCGTCGCGCGTGGCGGGCGCGCGGTGCTGACCGAGGTCGACGCGCTGCGCCGACCCGCCGGCGGGCCGACCGCCGGGCGGACCGCCGGCGACGGCCCCGGCGTCGCGGTGGCGACGCCCCGCCCCGGCGTCCTGCAGGCGATCGACCTGAAGGGGTTGGTCGGGCTGGCGCGCCGGCAGGACGTCACGGTCACGCTGCGCTACACGGTCGGCGACTACGTCCCGGAGGGCGCGACGCTGCTGTCGCTGGACGGTGGGCCCGCGTCGGCCAAGACGCCGAAGCGCGCCCAGGGCCTGTTCGCGCTCGGCCAGGAGCGAACGATCGAGCAGGATCCGGCGTTCGCGCTGCGCATCATCGTGGACATCGCGATCCGCGCGCTGTCGCCGGCCGTCAACGACCCGACGACCGCGGTCCAGCTGCTCGACCACGTCGAGGCGCTGTGGTCCGGCCCGAGCACCGGCCCGTCGTGGAGGCCGAGATGACGCGCCTGGACGCCGACCTGCGTGCGCTGTGGTCCGGCGACCCCGAGCGGCTGGCGTACGCCGGCCTGCCCGACCGCCAAGGGATCGGCGGCGTCCCGCGCGACCGGCGAGCGCCGGCCGAGCAGCCGGTCGGATCATCTGGTTCGGGTGATGCCCCGTGATCGGACCGGCGGTTGCATGGACGGTCGTGTCCCCGCTTGCGGCCACCACGGTGGATCTCGCTCGGCTGCAGTTCGCGACGACCTCGATCTACCACTTCCTCTTCGTCCCGCTCACGCTCGGCCTCGGGCCGATCGTGGCGATCATGCAGACGAAGTGGCATCGCACCGGCGACGAGGCGTGGCTGCGGCTGACGAAGTTCTTCGGCACGCTGTTGTTGATCAACTTCGCGATCGGCGTGGCCACGGGGCTGGTCCAGGAGTTCCAGTTCGGGATGAACTGGTCGGTGTACTCCAAGTACGTCGGCGGCGTGTTCGGCGCCCCGCTGGCGATCGAGGGGCTGGCGGCGTTCTTCCTGGAGTCGACGTTCCTGGGGCTCTGGATCTTCGGCTGGGACCGGCTGTCGCCGCGGCTGCACCTCGCCACGCTGTGGCTCGCGGTGCTCGGCACGTGGCTGTCGGGCTACTTCATCCTGGTGGCCAACTCGTGGATGCAGCACCCGGTCGGCTCCAAGGTCAGCGGCGGGGAGGCGCACCTGACCGACGTGTGGGCCCTGCTGTCCAACCGCTTCGCGCTCTACGCGTTCACCCACACCATGTTGGTCGCGTTGACGATGGGGTCGCTCTTCGTCTTCGGCATCGCCTGCTGGCACCTGCTGCGCGGGCGCAACGTCGACCTGTTCCGCCGCGCGGCGGCCGTGGCGCTGATCGTCGCCGTGCCGGCCACGGTGGCCAACATGGTGGTCGGCAGCCGCTTCGGGCTGGCGACGACCGACTACCAGCCGATGAAGATCGCCGCGGCCGAGGCGCTGTGGAACACCGAGCAGCCGGCCGGGTTCTCGCTGTTCCAGATCGGCGGCTTCACGCAGTCCGACCAGAAGCCCAGCTTCGTGATCCAGGTGCCCAAGCTGTTGTCGTTCCTGGCCACCGGGACGTTCACGGGCCAGGTCGAGGGCATGAACCAGGTCAACGAGGGCTACCAGACGCAGTACGGCAAGGGGAACTACCTCCCACCGGTGAGAGTCGCGTACTGGGGCATGCGCGTCATGGCCTACCTCGGCGCGCTGATGACGCTCGTCGCCCTGCTCGGCGCCTTCCTGTACCGCCGCGGGACGCTGGCGACCAAGCGCTGGTTCCTGTGGACCGCGGTCGTGGCGATCGCGTTCCCCTACCTGGCGGCGACCGCGGGCTGGCTGCTGACCGAGGTCGGCCGTCAACCGTGGATCGTCCAGGGGCTGCTGAAGACCGCCACCGCCAACTCGCCGAACGTCTCCACGGCGATGCTCGGCGCGAGCCTCGCGATCTTCGTGGCGCTGTACGCCGCGCTCGGCGTCCTCGACGTCATCCTGATGCGCCGCTACGCCCGGCTCGACCCGCCGGAGCCGGACCGCCCGGTCGGGCCGCCCGTCGCCGAGCTGGTGCCGTCATGAGCCTCGAGATCTTCTGGTTCTGCCTGATCGCGGTCCTCTGGGGCGGCTACTTCGTGCTCGAGGGCTTCGACTTCGGCGTCGGCATGCTGGCGGCCGTCGTGGGGCGCGACGACGACGAGCGCCACACGGTGATCGAGACGATCGGCCCGGTCTGGGACGGCAACGAGGTCTGGCTGGTCGTCGCGGCCGGCGCGACCTTCGCGGCGTTCCCGGCCTGGTACGCGACGATGTTCGCGGGGCTGTACCTGCTGCTGCTGGCGATCCTCGTCTGCCTGATCGTCCGCGCGGTCTCGTTCGACTGGCGCGGCCGCGGGGACGGCGAGCGCTGGCACCGGTCGTGGCGCTGGGCGAGCACGGCCAGCAGCATCGGCGCGCCGTTCTTCTGGGGCGTCGGGCTCGCCGCGCTGCTGCACGGGCTGCCGCTCAACTCCGACCAGACCTACGGCGGCGACGTCGGCGACGTGTTCAGCGTCTACACCGTGCTGGTCGGGGCCGCGACCGTGCTGCTGTTCGCCTTCCACGGCGCGACGTTCCTCACGCTGCGCCTGGCCGGCGGCCTCGGCGAGCGCGCGGCGGCGTTCGCGCGGCGGCTCGCGCTGCCCACCGCGGTCGTCGTCGTCGGCGTCCTGGCCTGGACGGTCGTGGTGGCGATCGACCGCAACGACCGCAGCCTGCTGCCGGTCCTCGTGCCCGCCGCCGTGGGCGCGGGCGGCGTGGTGGCGGCCGGCCTGCTGGTCGGGGCGCGCCGGCCGGGGTGGGGGTTCGCGGCCACCGCGCTGACGGCCGGGATGATCGTCGCCACGCTGTTCACCGGCCTGTACCCGCGGGTGATCGTGTCCTCGCCGGACTTCGCCAACAGCCTGACGATCTCCGACGCGGCGACCGCGCACTACGCGTTGAGCGTCATCACGGTGGTGGCGGCGGTGTGCACGCCGGTGGTGCTGCTCTACCAGGGCTGGGCCTACCACGTCTTCCGGGCACGGGTCGGCGGCGCCCCGTCGGTGTGAGCCGCGGTGCGCGCGCTCGACCCGCGTCTGCTGCGCCGCGCCCGGGCCGCCCGGACGCTGCTCGCGGTCGACGTCGCGCTCGGCCTCGTCACGACCGCCGCGGTGCTGGCGCAGGCGTCGCTGCTGGCGTGGGTCATCGCGCAGGTCTTCGACGGCGCCTCGGCCCGGGAGTGCTCCGGCGCGCTCGTCGCGCTGGCGCTGCTCGGCGTCCTGCGCGGCGCGGTGAGCTGGGGGACGGAGGTGGCCGGGCGCAGCGCCGCGTCGGCCGTGCTGTCCGAGCTGCGGCGCGCGCTGCTGCGGCGCCGGCTGACCGAGCACCCGGAGGCGGTCGACGGCACGGAGGCGGCGGAGGTGGTGGCCGCGGCGGTCGGGGGCGTCGACGCGCTCGGGGCGTACTTCGCGCGCTACCTGCCCCAGCTCGTGCTGGCGTGCGTGGTCCCGGTCGCGGTCGTGGTCTACGTGGCGACGATCGACCTCGAGTCCGCGCTGATCATGGTCCTGACGCTGCCGCTCGTCCCGGTGTTCATGGTGTTGATCGGGCTGCGCACGAAGCGCCACACGGAGGAGCGCTGGGCGGCGCTGGTGGCGTTGTCATCGCACTTCCTCGACGTGCTGCGCGGGCTGCCGACGCTGCGGGCGTTCGACCGCGCGCGCGGGCAGACGGTCGCGATCGCCGCGGTGGGCGACCGCCACCGGCGCGCGACCATGGCGACGCTGCGCGTCAGCTTCCTGTCGGGCTCGGTGCTCGAGCTCGCGGCCACGCTCGGCGTCGCGCTGGTGGCCGTGATCGCCGGTGTGCGCCTGGTGGACGGCAGCCTCGGGCTCCAGGCCGGGCTCACCGTCCTGATCCTCGCGCCCGAGCTGTACCTGCCGCTGCGCCGCCTCGGCGCCGAGTTCCACGCCAGCGCCGACGGGCTCGCCGTCGCGCAGCGGATGCTGGCGCTGCTCGAGGCGCCGGGCCACAGCTCGGCCGCCGGGGTGCGCTACCCGCCCAACCCGCGCCGGGCGCCGGTGCGCCTGCAGGACGTGTCGTTCGCCTACCCGACGCGGCCGGGCCTGGTGCTCGACCGCGTCGACCTGGAGCTGGCGCCCGACGAGACGCTGGCGCTGGTCGGCGAGAGCGGCGCGGGCAAGAGCACGGTCGCCGCGCTCGTGCTCGGCCTGCTGCGCCCGACCGCGGGGCGCGTGACGGTCGGCGGCGTCGACCTCGCGCGGTGCCGGCGCGACGCGTGGCTGCGCCAGCTCGCGTGGGTGCCGCAGCACCCGGCGCTGCTGCCCGCCAGCGTCGCGGACAACATCCGCCTCGGCGACCGCTCCGCGAGCGACGCGGCCGTGCGCGACGCGGCGACGCTCGCCGGCGCCGACCGGTTCGTGCGGGCGCTGCCCGACGGCTACGCCACGGTCGTCGGCGACGGCGGGCGCCCGCTGTCGGCCGGGCAGCTGCGGCGCGTCGCCCTGGCCCGCGCGTTCCTGCGCGACGCCGCGCTCGTGGTCCTCGACGAGCCCACCGCCGACCTCGACCCGCTCAGCGTGGACGTCGTCGGCGAGGCGGTCGCGCGCCTCGGCGCGCGCGGCACGGTCCTGGTGATCGCCCACCGGCCGGAGCTGATCGTCTGCGCCGACCGCGTCATCCACCTCCCGCGGCCGGGCGGCGACTCGGTCCTGGCGCCGACGGCATGAGCACCACGACCGCCCGGATCCTGGACCTCGCGCGCGTGCCGCGCCGGCGCGTCGCGCTCAGCGTGGTGTTGGGCGCGCTGACCGTGATCTGCGGCGCAGGGCTGATGGCCACCGCCGGCTACCTGATCGTCCGCGCCGCCGAGCGGCCGGCGATCCTCTCGCTCGGCACGGCGATCGTGGCCGTGCGCTTCTTCGGGCTGGCGCGACCGCTGAGCCGGTACGCCGAGCGGCTCGCCTCCCACGACGTGGCGCTGCGGGCGCTGGCCCACGCCCGCGTCGCCGTCTACCGCCGGCTCGAGCCGCTGGCGCCCGCGCAGCTGCGCGGCTACCGCGACGGCGACCTGCTGGCCCGCGTCGTCGCCGACGTCGACCGGCTCCAGGACCTGCACCTGCGCGGGGTCGGGCCGCCGCTGGTGGCGCTGCTCGCCGGCGCCGCGTGCGTCGGCGCGGCCGCGGTCGTCCTGCCCGCCGCGGCGCTGATCCTCGCCGCCGGGCTCCTGCTCGCGGGCGTCGCCGTGCCGCTGCTGGCCGGCGCGCTCGGCCGGCGCGCGCAGGCGCGCCAGGTCGCCGCCCGCGGCGCGCTGTCGGCCGAGCTGCTCGACACGCTGGTCGCCGCGCCCGAGCTGGTGGTCTACGGCGCCGGCGACGCGGCCCTGGAGCGCGCGGCGGCCGCCGACCGCGAGCTGGCGCGCCTCGCGCGCCGCGACGCGCTCGTCGGCGGGCTGGGCGACGGGCTCGGCGTCGCCATCGGCGGCGTGACGGTCGTGGCGACCCTGCTCGTCGCGGCCGGCGCCGTCGCCGACGGCCGCCTCGACCGCGTCCTCGTCGCGCTCCTCGCGCTGCTGGCGCTCGCGGCGTTCGAGGCGGTCACGCCGCTCACGGCGACCGCGCGCGAGCTGCCCGGCGCGCTGGCCGCCGGGCGCCGCCTGCTCGAGCTGGCCGACATCGAGCCGAAGATCGCCGACCCGCCCTCGCCGGCGCCTGCGCCGCCCCGCGACGCCGTCCTGGCGCTGGAAGGCGTCCGGGCGCGCTACGGCTTCGGCGAGCGCGCCGCGCTGGAGGACGTGACGCTGCACCTGCGCCCCGGCCGCCGCGTCGCGCTCGTCGGGCCCAGCGGCGCGGGCAAGACGACGGTCGTCAACCTGCTGCTGCGCTTCCTCGATCCCGAGGCCGGGCGGGTGACGCTGGCCGGTCGCGACCTGCGCGACTACCGCCAGGAGGACGTGCGCCGCGCGATCGCGGTCGCCGGCCAGGACGCGCACCTCTTCTCCACGTCGATCCGGGAGAACGTCCGCCTGGCGCGCCCCGAGTGCAGCGACGCCGAGCTGACCGCGGCGCTGGACCAGGCGCGCATCGGCAACTGGGTGCGCAGCCTGCCGCAGGGCTGGGACACCGCGGTCGGCGAGCGCGGCCGCGCGCTGTCGGGCGGCCAGCGCCAGCGGATCGTGCTGGCGCGGGCGCTGCTCTCGCGCGCGCCGGTGCTCGTGCTCGACGAGCCGACCGCGCACCTCGACGAGGCGACGGCGACGCTCCTGATGCGCGACGTCTTCGCGGCGGCGGGCGACCGCGCCGTGCTGCTCATCACGCACCGCCCCGAGGGGCTGGACGCCGTCGATCAGGTGGTGACGCTGGACGCCGGGCGCGTCGTGGCGTCGTCGCCGCCGGCCGCCGCCTGAGGCTGCAGCCGCTGACGCCATCCGCGCAGCAGGCCGTGCACGGAGGCCGCGCCGACGAGCGGCGCGTCGGGCAGCGGGAGCGCGGGCGGCGCGAGGACGAACGCGCGCGTCTGCGGGCCGCCGAGCCCGCCGTGGAACGAGATGAGCTCCTCGAACGCGCAGCCCTCCTCGACCATCGGGTCGTAGAAGCTGCCGACCATGAGGTCGGCGACGTGCGCGAAGCCGTCGGTGCGCCGCAGGTGGTCGGCCGCGGTCGGCGAGAACGGCGCCAGCGGATCCGGGCCCACGACGCGATCGTCGTCGAGGTAGCGCGCGCCGCCGTTCGGACCGAGCACGACGGCGCCGTCGCGCGCTGAGCGCACCAGCAGCCAGCCGACGTGCGGGTGGTCGCGCAGCGCGTCGACGAGCTTGGGGTGGCGCTCCTGGATCTCCTCGAGCGTGAGCCGCCGCGGCGCGCCCTCCATGAGGTAGATGAGCCCGAGGTTGCCCGAGCCCAGGACGACCACGTCGCGACCGCTGACGTCGGACTTGGACTTGGACTTGTTGTCGTCCTTGCCCTGGTTGCCGCTGGCCTCCTCGACGGCGTGGTGGACCATCGCGCTCTGCTCGTCGCCGCCGGAGTATCCGGCGACGCTGCCGCTGCCGGCCAGCGAGCGCTGCACCAGCTCGTCGAGGCCGTAGCCGTTGCGCTGCTTGAACGTGGCGCCCTGCGTCTGGCCGTGGTCGGAGAGGACGACGATCTCGTAGGGCCGCGGCGCGTACTCCCGCGCGCGCTCCAGCCGGCCGAACTGCTGGTCGAGCTTGCGCAGCGCCTCCATGGTGTCGACGCGCTGCAGGCCCGAGTGATGAGCAACTTCGTCGTAGCTGGAGAACGTGGCGTACACCGCGGGCCGCCCGCGCATCATGTCGGTCAGGACGCCGTGGACGATCAGGTCGCGCACGAACACGCACAGCGCGGCGCGCATGAACGGGTAGGAGCCGCCGCGATGCCCGCGCGGGCGCACGTCGCGCCGCGACGCGCGCAGCGCCGAGGCCACCTCGATGCCGACCTCGAACCAGAACAGCACGAACGTGCGGGTGACGTTGAAGCCGTTGGCCAGGAACGCGCGGTAGCCCGGGTTCGGGCCGCGCTCGGCGTCGGCGCGGCTGACCGTGAGGATCGTCTCCTCGGCCTCGCCGGACAGCAGGTTGCCGCGGCTGGCGCCGCCGTCGACCAGCAGGCCGACGCCGGTCGCGTGGCGGCGCTCGATCTCCGCGCAGTCCTCGGGCGACGAGCACACCATCATGCGGCTCGCCTCCTTCTCGACCCAGCGGAAGGCGGGGATGTCGTCGTTGGAGCCCAACAGGATCCCGGCCTGGCTGGCGCCGGTCTGCGACGACAGGTCGGTCTCCCACTCCGCCAGGCGGTAGCCCTCCTCCGCGATCCAGCGCGCCATGTTGGGGGCGCTGCCGTCGCGCATCGCGGCCTGCAGGATCGGCAGGCCGAGGCCGTCGATCTCCAGGTAGACGATCCCCGGCACGTCGGTCGGGGCGCCGGCGCCCTGGCGCTTGGCGATGCGGCGGGTGACGCGCAGCGAGTACTCGTCGTCGTCGTTGGTGCCGAGCACGATCTGCAGGACCATGCTGACCGCCGTGATGACGAGCGCGGCCAGCAGCGCGTCGGCGAAGCCGGCGACGTGGACGTCGGCGTCGGGCAGCAGCGCCGCGGCGGCCATCAGGACGAGCGCGTCGGCGATCAACACCAACAGGAACCCGGCGACCAACATGTAGGGGAGTCGCAGGGCCGCGAGGACCGGCGGCAGGATCGCGTTGAGCAGCGCGACGGCCAGGGCCGCGGTGAGCGCCGCGCCGCTGTGGCCGAGGTTGAAGCCGGGGAGCATCCACGCGGTCACCCAGACCGCGGCGGCGGAGACGATCCAGCCGACGAGCAGTCGCAGCGGACGCAGCTTCGGTGAGCTGGGCTGCCAGCTCACGCCGGGACCCACGGGGCGTGCCACCGGCCGTGGCCGGACATCAGCCGGTCACAGGCGTCCGGGCCCCAGCTGCCCTTGGCGTAGGGATGGACCGGCGGCGGCGCGTCGAGCAGCGGCTGCATGATGCGCCAGGCCTCCTCGACGCCGTCCTGACGGGTGAAGCGCGCGGTCTGGCCCTCCATCGCGGCCAGGAGCAGGACCTCGTAGGGCGCGGGGCCCTCGCCGCCCTCGTCGGCGAACTCCATGTCGAGGTGGATCGGCTCGCCGTCGGGCGGGTCGCCGTGCTGGGCCTCCAGCAGCAGCCGGACGCCCGTCGTCGGGTCGAGCTTGACGACGATCTGGTTGGGCTCCGGGTCGCGCGACTTGTAGGCCTCGAACCCGAGGCGCGGTGGCCGGTCGAAGACGAGCCGCAGCTCGGTCTGGGTGACCGGCAGGTGCTTGCCGGTGCGCAGGAAGAACGGCACGCCCGACCAGCGCCAGCTCTCGATGTCCAGGCGCATGGCGGCGTAGGTCTCGGTCGTCGAGTCTGCCGCCACGCCTGGCGTGTCGAGGTAGCCGTCGTACTGGCCGCGGACATAGGCGCTGGGATCGGCCTCCGGCATCGCCTTGAACAGCGACGCGATCGCGTCCTTGATCGTCGACGGGTCGCGGCCGGTCGGCGCCTCCATCGCCGCCGCGGCGACCACCTGCATCATGTGGTTGACGACGACGTCGCGCAGCGCGCCGACGGGGTCGTAGAAGTGGCCGCGGTCCTCGACGCCGAAGCTCTCGGCCATCGTGATCTGGACCGACGCCAGGTAGTTGCGGTTCCAGACCGGCTCGAGCATCGTGTTGGCGAAGCGCAGGTACAGGATCTCGACCAGGCCCATCTTCCCGAGGAAGTGGTCGATGCGGAACAGCTGGGACTCGTCGATGTACTGGTGGATCTCCGCGGCCAGCGCCCGGGCCGAGGCGGTGTCGTGGCCGAACGGCTTCTCGACGACGATGCGCGCGTTGGCGGTCAGGCCGGCGTCGGACAGGCCCTTGACCACGCCGCCGAACAGGAACGGCGGGATCTCAAGGTAGAAGACGGGCAGCTCCTTGCCCTTGATCGCGGCGCCGACGCGCTCGAAGGTCGCGGGGTCGGCGAAGTCGCCGGAGACGTAGCTCATGCGGGCCACGAAGCGATCGAACACGGCGGGGTCGAGCGTCTCGCCGCCGTCGACGATCGCCTCCCGCGCGCGCTGCTTGAGGTCGTCGACGGTCCAGTCGTCGACGGCCACGCCGACGATCGGGCACGTCAGCAGCCCGCGCCGCTCGAGGCGGTACAGCGACCGCAGGGTCATCACCTTCGCGAGGTCGCCGGTGATGCCGAAGACGACGAGGACGTCGGCGGGCTGCGGGTCGCCGACGTCGGCCGCGGGGCGTGCGGACGATCGGCGCTGGGGCGTGACGGCGGAGGCCATTCCGCGATGCTCGGCGCCGCGCCGGTCCGGGTCATCACCTCATCCGGATGACGCAGCGGCGGAGGGCGCGTCCGCGCGGGGCGCCGGTGCCGGTGCCGGCAGGGGCGTCAGCCGGGCGGTGACCACGTGGCTGACGACGACCGCCACGATCACGACCGGCATGACGTTCGTGCCGTCGGTCCCGAGCAGCAGCGTCGCCAGCAGCGTGGAGGTCAGCGGCAGCGTGAGCATCGTGGTGCACATCGCGCCGATCCCCATGGCCACGGCGGGGATGAGCGGCAGCCCGGGCAGGTGGGAGGCCGCGATGCCGGCGGCCGCGCCGAGGAACATGGCCGGGAACACCGGGCCGCCGCGGAAGCTGCTGAGCGAGAGGCTGTAGGCCAGGGACTTGGCCGCGACGAGCGCCAGCAGCGCGCCGACCGACCAGGTCGACGCGTCGTCGACCAGCGGGCCGAGCGCGGTCTGGCCGGAGAACAGGACCTCGGTGGCCGGCTTGTCGGTGATCTGGCCGAAGCCGACCGCCAGGCCGCCGATCAACAGGCCGAGGGCCGGCGTCGTGACCAGCGGCCGTCCCTGCGCGCGCGCCCGGACGGCCACGGCGAGCAGCGTGATCCCGCGGCCGAGCAGCGGCGCGACCAGGCCGAACACGACCGCCCAGGCCAGCCACGTCCCGGTCGGGTGGCCGACGGGCGGGACGTCCGGGATCGCCAGGCTGAGCGTCCCGAACCCGGTGAGCGAGTCCAGCCCGACGAACACCAGCGAGCCCACGCCGGCGGCCAGCAGGCCGGGGAGGAGGACCAGGCCGAGCATCGGGCCGCCGAGCCCGGCGGCCTCCAGCAGCAGGAACGCGCCCACCAGCGGCGAGCCCAGCAGCGAGCTGATCGCGGCGAAGCTGCCGGCGGCCGCGACGATCGTCGCCGCCTGGTCGGGCGCGTCGCGGGCGGCGAGGCGCACGGCCAGCACGCCCAGGCCGCTGCCGAGCAGGATCAGCGGCGCCTCCGGGCCGAGCACCGCGCCGAACCCCAGCGTCGCGAGCGCCGCGAAGAAGATGCCCGGCACGTCGATCGGCGCGACCGCGCCGGCGGCGTGGAAGCCGTCCGCCGGCGAGTGCCCGCCGGTGCCGGGCAGGCGCGTGATCGCCAGCGCCGTCAGCAGCCCGCACAGCACGAGGATCGGCAGCGGCCACCACGCCGGCGTGCTGGCGAAGCCGAGCTGGCCCGGGAGGTCGTCGAAGAGCTCGGTCTGCAGCACCGCGACGAGCTTGAGGAAGCCATAGGCCAGCGCGGAGATCGGGATGCCGATCAGCGCCGCCACCACGAGCAGCTGGACGTAGCTCCTGCTTCGCAGCAGCACGAGCGGATCGGGCATCGCCGCAGTAGAGCCGCCGGCGGGTCATGGGACATCACCCCGACCGGATGATGCGGCCCGCACGCCCGCGCGGCGACCATCGGGGCGACCCATTCAGACGACGAAGGGAGCAGGCATGGCGATCGGGCCCGTGCAGCTGATCGTGTTGGGGTTCAACCACCCCAACTTCCACGGCGAGATCATCGAGGAGCTCGAGCGCCTGCGCGCGAGCGACACGGTCCGTGTCATCGATGCGCTCGCCGTCTACAAGGACGCCGAGGGCGAGCTCGAGGTCGAGCACCTCAGCAACCTCACCGAGGCGGAGGCCGTCGAGCTCGGCACCGTCGTCGGCGCGCTGATCGGCCTCGGCATCGCGGGCGAGGAGGGGATGGTCGCCGGCGCCGAAGCGGGCGCCGCGGGCGACGCCCCGCCGATCCTCAGCGAAGCCGACGAGTGGGACATCCTGGGTGACATCCCCAACGACTCCGCCGCGGCGCTCGTGCTCATCGAGCACCACTGGGCCGTCGGGCTGCGCGACGCGGTCATGCGCGCCGGCGGCTTCCGGCTCGGCGACGGCTTCATCAGCCCGCTCGACCTCGTCGGGGTCGGCCTGATGGCGGCCGAAGAGGCCGAGGCGCTCGCAGCCCTCGAGACGGCCGAAGCCGGCTCGCCCTCCTGACCACGAAAGGACCCACCATGTTCGGAGCACGCCGCGTCGCACGACGCACCGGCCGACGGACCGCACGACGCGTCTCGCGTCGGTAGCGGCAGCGTGGCCATGCCGGCGAGGTCGCAGGCCTCGCCGGCGCGGCGCCCGCGCGGCCTCAACCGCAGGTGGACGGTCGCCTTCCTGATCGGCCTCGCCACCGTGACGGCCACCGGCTTCGGCTGGCGTGCCGCGCAGATCGGCAGCACGGCGGCGTTCGACGACCGCCAGGCGGTCGGGGAGACCGTCCGCGTCGAGCAGGCGGCCGTCCAGCGCACGGTCGCGCTGCAGGCGGCGGCCCGCGCGTACGACCGCTACCGCGCCGACTTCGCGCGCGCCGCGACCCTCCGCGGCGCCGGCGGCGACGCGGTGCGACGGGCGGCCACCCGGCGCGCGGTCGACGCCGGGGCCTTCGACGCCTTCGCGGTCTCCGGCGACCTGCTGCGCCCGCCGCGGAGGCCGCGCCCGCTGGACCTCGACGAGCGCGAGCGAGCCTTGATCGCTCAGCAGTCCACGGCGCTCGACGCGCCGGCGGCGCTGGACCCGGACCGCTGGGCGCGCGAGGCCGACGCGATCCGCGTGCGCGTCAACGGGCTGACGCGGTGGGCGTTCGTCGCGCTGCTGGCCGTGCCGCTCTACACGCTGGCCCAGCTCTCGACGCGCCGCCGGATGGTGGTCGCGGCCGCGGCCGCGGGCGTCGGCGTCTACCTCACCGCCCTGATCGCCGGGCTGGCCACGTACTTCTGGGCGTGAGGCGGCGGATGCGCGACGACGACGACGCCGACGGCCGGCTCAAGCGCCACATCGCGATCACGCTCGCGCTCCTCGCGGTCCTGGGCGCCGGCATCGCGATCGCCCAGCGCGACGCGAGCACCAAGGAGTCGACCACCGCGCGCGAGACAACGCGCGCCGCGGTGCGCGCGCTGCGCGCGAACGTCGGCGTCACGGCGGCGAGCGGGACCGAGGCGCGGCGCCTCGCCGCGCGCCGGCAGCTCGACGCCGCGCGCGAGACGCTGAGCCAGCGGGCGCTCGCGACGACGCGCGTCACCTGGAACACGCGCTCCACGCAGTACACGACCGTGATCGCCGTCCTCGCCGCCGCGCTGTTCTTCGTCGGCTACGCGCTCGTCGTCGAAGGGCCGCTGCGCCCGTACTCCTACGCCTTGGGCGTGGGGACCGCCGTCTTCGCCGCCGGATGGGCGCTGTGGATCTTCCACCAGCCGATCCCCGAGACGTCGTCCCGCGCGGTCGCCGCGGCCGCCCGCGCGACCGTCCTGAGCGCCGACGGCCGGCCGCGCGCGGCGGTGGCCGGGTTCAGCCGCGCGATCGCGGCCGACGGCGACTACGCGGCCGCGTTCCTGGGCCGCTCGCGCGCGCTGCTGCAGGCGGCCAACCCCGACTACCCGGTCACCGGCGCGTGGACCGACCGCAGCGGGCGCGCCTCCCGGCCGGCGATCCGCGACGCGGAGCGCGCGCAGGCGCTGGACCCGGGCAAGGACCTGCTCGGGCCGGGGCTCGTCGCCCTGCAGGCGTTCTACGTGGGCGACCTGGACAAGGCGGTCGCCGCCACCGACGCCGCGCGGGCGATCAACCCGCACGTGCCCGACGTCTGGCTGCTGCGCGGCGCCGCGCTGCTGGCCCGCGGCGACCGCGCCGCCGCCGACGCCGCGCTGGCCCATGGGCTCGCGCTGGCGACCGCCGGCGGCGCGTCGGAGCGCGCGCGCCACCTGGCCGCCACGGCGCTGAGCGAGCTGGCCTGGGTCGCCCGCCACCACCCGGCGCGGGCCGCCGACGCCCGGCGCGCGGCCGATCGCGTCGTCGCGGCCGAGACGGCGTCGACGCTGCGCCGCCGTCTCAGCGGCCGCGCGCCGGCGGGCGCGCGCGTGCGGGTAGAAGGGCTGCGCTGGTCGGAGGGCCGGCTGCGCCTGCGGCTGGCCTGGGCTCGCCTGCCGCGCGGCACGGCGGTGACGGCCGTGGCCTACGAGCGACCGCTGCGCGGTGGCGCGTGGACCCAGCCGTGGGCGCTGGCCCTGCTCTTCGACGCGGACGGCAGCGGCGCGCGCCGGATCGCGGCGCCCGCGCCCCGCGTCTGCCGGCCGACCGCCGTGCGCGTCGACGTCTACCTCGACGGCGCCCGCGTGCTGACGCAGACCGGCCCCGGCGCGGCCCCGACGTGCTGAGCGTCTAGCTCGGCGCGCCGGCCGCGTCGCACGGCGGCCGCGCGCGATCGCCTACGAGCGCGCGCTCCTGGTCGAGGATCTTCAGCGTGCGCTGCATCGCGACCGGCTTGAGCCCGCCGTGCTCGCGGATCGGGTTGTCCAGGAAGGAGATCAGCAGCAGCAGCGTCGCGATCACGGAGACGACCGACCCCATCAACATGGCCTGCGCGTACCAGCGCTCGTGGCTGTCGGCGAAGAACAACATGTAGCAGAAGATCGTGACGGCGATGAAGAACAGCGCGACCCACAGCGAGCGCGGGATGACGCCGACCGCGCCGTGGACCCGGTCGCTGCGGGCCTGCTCGCGGTCGCTCGTGCGGTCCATCCACTTGTCGTAGGCGGTCTGCTCGGCCGGCGTCTTGGGGTCGACGGTCTTGATCGTGCGGAACAGCGCCACGGCCCAGGGGTTGAACGCCTCGCCCTCCGTGCCCCGCGCCAGCCGCGGCCACTCCTGGTGGACGACGGCGCGGCTGTAGCAGACGAGCTCGCCGCCGAGCGCGGCCCGCGCGGTCGCCGGCAGGAACTGCACGGTCTGGTACTGCTGGGCGACGGTGAGCGCCTCCGTCTCGGCGCCGCTGCGCGACTCGTCGTAGCTGGAGAAGGCCAGGAAGACGATCAGCCCCAGGAGCACCGAGAAGCCGGTCGCCAGGACGCCGAAGACGCCGGACGCGCGATCGCCGTCCTCGAAGACGCTGCCCTCCGGCGCCCGGCGCCGGACGAGCAGCATCGCGGTGACGGCGAGGCCCGTCGCGACGACGACGATGAGGATCGCCCAGGCGACGGTCATCGGCGTGGCTCAGGGCTGCGGGTGGCCGGCGGCGGCCAGTGGGGGCGCGGGGTCCTCGTCCCAGTCGATCTCCGCCGCGTCGGTGTGGTCGAGGATCTGCGGGCCGCGGCGCTTGGAGAAGTAGTCCGAGCCCCAGCTGACGAACGCGTCGATGCGGTTGCGCACGCCGGTCATCAGCTGCGCGTGGACGCCGAGCCAGGCCGAGAACGCGATCGCGCCGTGCAGCTCGTGGCGGTGCGGGCCGACCTCGGCGATCGCGGCGCCGCGCCCGATCATCGCCATGATCCCCTTGTCGTGGTAGTGGAAGGGCGACCGCGGCTCGCCGGTCAGGTCGGCCATGACCGTGTTCGCCGCGTGCACGCCGCTCTGCAGCGCCACGGAGCCGAGCTGGGGCAGCGCGCTGCCGTCGGGCGCCGGGATGTTGGCGATGTCGCCGGCGGCGTAGATGCCGGGCGCGCCGGCGACTGACAGGTCGGAGCTGACCGCCAGGCGGCCGCCGCGGCCCTGGGCGTCGGGCAGCGCGCCGGCGACCGGCGGCGCCTTGATGCCGCCGCCCCAGACGACGCAGCGGGTGCGGATGGCCGTCCCGTCGGCGAGCGTGACGTGCCCGGCGCCGACCTCGGTCACGGCGACGCCGAGGTGCATGCGGACGCCCTTGCGGCCGAGGATCTTCGCGACGTACTCGTGGGCGTCCTCGGAGAACGGCCCGAGCAGCGTCGGGCCGAGGTCGACGAGGTGGATCTGCACGGAGCTGACGGCCAGGTCGTGGTACTCCTCGGCCATCGTCTCGGCGACGAGGTCGGCCAGCGCGCCGGCCAGCTCGACGCCGGTCGGGCCGCCGCCCACGACGACGAACGCGAGCGCGCCCTGATCGATCAGCGACGCGTCGCGGTCGGCGGCCTCGAAGACGCCGAGGATCCGCGAGCGCAGCGCGAGCGCGTCGTCGAGCGAGTAGAGCGGGAAGGCGTGCTCCGCGGCGCCCGGCGTCCGGAAGAAGTTCGGCTGCGAGCCGGCGGCGACGATGATCGCGTCGCCGGCGATCACGTCGCCGTCGGTCGTCGTCACGCTGCGCGCGGCCGCGTCGATCGTCTCCACCTCGGCGAGCTTGACGGCGACGTTCTCGTCCTCGGCGAACAGCTTGCGCAGCGAGTAGGCGATGTCGCTGGAGGCCAGCTGCGACGTCGCGACCTGGTAGAGCAGCGGCTGGAACTGGTGGTAGTTGTTGCGGTCGATCAGCGTCACGCGCACGTCGTCGCGGCCCGCCAGCCGGCGGGTGGCGCCGACGCCGGCGAAGCCGCCGCCCACGACGACGACATGCCGGCGCTGGTCCTCGGCGTCAGACATGGACGCCCTCCGGGGCCGGCACCGACGCGCCCAGCCGCTCGAGCAGGTGGTCGCCGACGCGCACGGCGTTGGCCATGGCCGTCAGCGCCGGGTTCACCGCGCCGATGCTCGGGAAGCAGCTCGTGTCGACGACGTAGAGGTTGTCGACCTCGTGCGCGCGGCAGTCGGTGTTCAGGACCGACGTCGCGGGATCGGCGCCGAAGCGGCACGTCCCGGCCTGGTGGGCGCACCCGGCCACCGGGATCTCGTTCTTGAGGTAGGCGTGGCGGGGGAGCAGGTGGTCGTGGTGCATCCCGAGGTGCTTGAGCATGGACTTGAGCTCGTGCAGCAGTCGCTGCTTGGGCACGTCGTTGCTCGGCGCGTAGCGCAGCGCGACGCTGCCGTCGTCGCGCAGCGTCACGCGGTTGTCGGGCCGGGGCAGGTCCTCGGTCGACAGCCAGAAGTCGACGGCGTGATCGGCGACGTGGTTCAGGGTCCACTCGGGCGCGAGCTTGGTCTGCAGCGGCTTCTCGCCGCGGTACATCTCGGCCGACGACTTGCCGACCATCTGGATGTTGCCCAGCGGGAAGTCGATGTCCTTGGTCGCGAAGTAGTAGGTGTTCACCCCGAGCGTCTTCTGGAACACCGTCGGGTTGGGCTCCACCGACAGCGCGAGGACGGCCTGGCTGTTGTGGAACATGTAGTTGCGCCCGACCTGGTCGGAGCCGTTGGCCAGGCCGTTGGGATGGCGGTCGCTGGCCGAGGCGAGCAGCAGCTTGGCGCTGTTGGCCGCGCCGCAGGCCACGACGACGATGTCGCCGGTCACGGTCTCGCGCCGGCCGTCGCGCTCGACGACGACGCCGGTGACGGTCGTGCCCGGCGCGTCGGTCTCCAGCCGCAGCGCACGGGCACCGGTCAGCAGGGTCACGTTGTCGTACTCGAGCGCCGGGCGCACCCCGAGCACCTCGGCGTCGGACTTCGCGTGCACCAGGCACGGGAAGCCGTCGCAGGTCGAGCAGCGCACGCACGGGCTGTAGGGCATGTTGCGCTCGTCGAGCATCACGCCGCACGGCGCGTGGAAGGGCACGTGGCCGGCGGCCTCGAGGTCGTCGGAGAGCTGCTGGATCCGCGGCTCGTGCGAGACGGCGGGGTAGGGGTACGGCGCGCTGGCCGGCCCCTCGGTCGGGTCCTCGCCGCGTGCGCCGTGCACGTGGTAGAGGTCTTCGGCGCGCGTGTAGTACGGCTCCAGCTCGTCGTAGGAGATCGGCCAGGCGGGGGAGATCCCGTCGTGGTGGCGCAACTCGCCGAAGTCCTCGGCGCGCAGGCGGTACAGCGCGGCGCCGTACAGCTTGGTCGCGCCGCCGACGAAGTAGTGGACCTGGGGCTGGAAGGGCCGGTCGTGCTCGTCGTACCACGTGTCCTCCGACACGTAGCGGTTGTCGACGAAGACGTCGTGGCTCTGCCAGTTCTGCGGCTCGCGGGGCAGCCAGTCGCCCCGCTCGAGCAGCAGGATGCGCTTGCCGGAGGCCGCGAGCTGGCGGACGAGCGTGCCGCCGCCCGCGCCGCTGCCGATGACGATCACGTCGTAGGAGCTCATCGAACGTGCCCTGAGCCCGGTCGACCGGCGACGATGACAGCGTTCGACCTCATCGCAGCTCCGCGATCCGCTCGGTGAGGATGATCTGCGCGGCGGCCTGGACCAGCGCCAGGTGCGAGAAGGCCTGCGGGAAGTTGCCGAGGTGGCGGCCGGTGTCGGCATCGAACTCCTCGGCGTAGAGGGCCAGCGGCGAGGCCACGCGCAGCAGGCGCTCCATGAGGTCGCGGGCTTGCTGCGCCTCGCCGATCATCGACAGCGCGGAGACCAGCCAGTACGAGCAGATCAGGAACGTGCCCTCCTTGCCGGCCAGCCCGTCGTCGGTCTCGCCGGTGCGGTAGCGCAGCACGAAGCCCTTCTCGGTCAGGTCGTGCGCGATGGCCATGACGCTGGCGTGCAGGCGCGGGTCGTCGGCCGGCAGGAAGCCGAAGAGCACGGCCAGCAGCGTGGAGGCGTCCAGCGCGTCGGTCTCGTAGTGCTGGCGCAGCACCCCGTCGGTCGTGACGCCGTGCTCCAAGATGTCCGCCTTGATCTCGTCGGCGGTCGCCTGCCAGCGCGTCCGCAGGTCCGGGTCGCCGCGGATCTCGGCGAGCTTGGCCGCACGGTCCATCGCGACCCAGCACATCAACTTGGACGACACGTAGTGCTGCGGCGCGCCGCGCGCCTCCCAGATCCCCTGGTCGGGCTCGCGCCACACGCGCGTCGCGCCCTCGGCCTGGGCCTCCACGATCGGCCACAGCCGGCGCGGGAGGCGCTCGCTGCGCCGGGTGTGGAGCAGGATCGAGTCCAGCGCGGCGCCGAAGACGTCGTTCTGGCGCTGGTCGAACGCGCCGTTGCCGATGCGCACCGGTCGCGCGCCGGCGTAGCCCGACAGCTCGTCGCGCGTGGTCTCGGTCAGGTCGCGACGCCCGTCGATCCCGTACATGATCTGCAGCGAGCCGTCCTCGTTGCAGGCGAGATCGCCGATGAACTGCATGAACTCGTCGGCCTCCCAGTCGAGGTTGAGCCAGTGCAGCGCCTGCAGCGTGAACGTCGAGTCGCGGATCCACGTAAAGCGGTAGTCCCAGTTGCGCTCGCCGCCGGGCGTCTCGGGCAGCGAGGTGGTGCTCGCGGCGACCGTCGCGCCGGTGGGCATGTAGGTCAGCCCCTTGATCGCCAGCGCCGAGCGCTGCAGGTAGGGGCGCCAGCGGTGGTCAGGGATCCGCGCGCGCTCCAGCCACTTGCGCCAGAAGTTCTGGGTCGTCTCCAGGCGCGCGTGCGCGTCGTCGCCGTCGACGGGCGACTCCAGCTCGGCGGCCCACGACAGCGAGCAGAAGACCCGCTCCCCGGCCGCCAGGACATGGCGGGCGCGGATGCGGTCGCCCTCGATGCCGAGCGCCATGTCGGTCCGCAGGCGCAGCGTCACGCCCGCGCCGGTGGCGTCGGCCTGGTGGCGATCCTCGCCGCTGAGCGTCCACTCCGCCGGCACGCGCCCGTAGTCGAACGCCGGCTCGCAGACCAGCTCGACCTCGGCGCTGCCCTCGATGCACTCGACGGTGCGCACGAGCAGGTGCTCGGCGTCGTCGTCGGTCGGCGGGCGCGTGTGCGGCGTGATCGTGTCCTCGTGGCGCCGCGGGCCCATCGTCAGCGCGTCGCGGACGACGAGCCAGCCGCCCGGCACGTGCCAGGTGGTGACCAGCGTGTTGGTCCCGGGCTCGTACTCCCGCGAGGACGGCACGTTGATGCCGAACGGCCCGAGCCGGAAGAAGCCCGCCTCGCGATCGAGCAGCATCCCGAAGACGCTCGGCGCGTCGAAGCTCGGCACGCACAGCCAGTCGATCGCCCCGTCCGGCGAGACCAGCGCGCCCGTGTGGCAGTCCGACAGGAACGCGTACTCCGCGATGGGCGGAAACGGTGAAGGTGCCGCAGCGCTCTGTGGGGCTGCGTCGGACTTCGGGGTCACTGCGCTGGCCATCGTGTCTCTGCCTTTCGCGGGGTCTGCCGGAGTGTGCGCGCCGCCGCACGCCGCTGGCATCACCCGTTTGGGACGATGCCCTCAGGGCCCCACGGTGGTCGCATCCCCGGATGCTCCGCCTGCTCGCCGTTGCCCTGGTCGCGCTCGTCCTGCCGGCCGCCGCCTCGGCCGCGTCGCCCACGGTCGACTACGGCCCGATCTCCCATCAGGGCCTGTCCAGCGCCGGGCCGGCGTCCACCGCGCTCAAGCTCACCGTGCAGATCGGGATGATCGCCAACCAGTCCGGGCTGCAGACGGCGGTCAAGAACGCGAGCAACCCCGCGTCGTCGTCCTACGGCAAGTACCCGTCGCTGTCGACGCTGTCCTCGACCTACGGCGCGTCGTCGTCCAAGCGCAGCGCCGTGGCCAACGCGTTCAAGCGCTACGGGGTGACCGCGAAGGCCGACGTGACCGATCTGCGCATGAGCGCCACGATCTCGATCGGCAACGCCCAGAAGCTGTTCGGCACCTCGTGGACGCAGTACCGCAGCGGGACCGCGGGCCAGTTCGTCGTGCTGCCCACGCACACGCCCAAGCTCCCGAGCGGGATCGCCGGCAACGTAGACACGATCGCGGGCCTGCGCCTGACCGTCTCGCAGTCGGCGAGCTCGTCCTCCGCGCACGGCCCCGTCGTCGCACCAACGCGGCCGGTCGCCCACCAGGCCCAGGCTCCCGTGCTGGGCGGGACGCCGACGCGGACCGGCACGCCCGCGACCGGCTGCCTGGCCGGCCAGTACCCGCTGCAGGCCGCCGGCACGGCCGGGCTGATGCCCAACCAGATCCTGGCCGCCTACGGGATCGCGCCGCTGCAGGCCAGCGGCCTCCTGGGCCAGGGCGCGCGGCTGGCCATCGTCGGCGAGGCGCCGACGCCGGCCTCCGACGTCAACAGCTACCGGTCGTGCTTCGGCGCGGACGGGACGCCGCTGGCGATCCACGGCGCCGGCTCGATCCAGCCGATCCTCGAGAGCTCGCTGGACGCGATGGTCGCCTCCGCCGTCGCGCCGCAGCTCGCGAACTTCGACCTCTGGGTCACGCCGCTGGACGAGAGCTCCGACGACGGCGACGTGCTCGGCTTCCTGAACATGCTCGCCGCGCCGCTGCAGGCGACGACGAGCGGGCACGCGCTGCCCGACGTCGTGTCGGTCTCCTACGGCGAGTGCGAGTCGACGGTCGCGCCGTACACCGCGTCTCGCACGATCGTCGAGCGCGAGCTCAGCGCGATGGCCGCCCTGGGCATCACCGTGGCCGTCGCCGCGGGCGACACCGGCTCGTCGGCCTGCGCGCGCGGCGTCCCCGCCAACCAGCTGACCAGCGCCGAGAAGCAGGTCCAGGCCTCGTGGCCGGCGACCTCGCCGTGGGTCCTGGCCGTCGGCGGCACGAACCTCACGCTGAACGCCAGCAACGCGATCACGTCGAGCGGGACCTGGAACGACGCGCTCTACCCGGCGCCCTACACCAACGCCACCGCCGCCGGCGGCGGCGGGCAGAGCACGCTCAACGCCCGGCCGTGGTGGCAGACGGGAACGGCGAGCAAGCGCCGCGTCCCGGATGTCGCCGCCTTCGGCGATCCCGCGCCCGGCTACCCGATCATCTGCTCGTCGGGCGTCCAGAAGTGCGGGCCGGGCACCCAGAGCGTGGCGTTCGTCGGCGGCACGAGCGCCGCGACGCCGCTGGTGGCGGGCATGGTCGCCCTGTGGAACCAGCAGGCCCGCGCCCAGGGCCTGCCGCGGCCGGGCTTCGTCGCGCCGCTGCTCTACCTGCTGGCGCAGCGCTCGCCGGGCGCGTTCCTGGACATCACCCAGGGCACCAACGCGCTCTTCGGCGGCTCGTGCTGCACCGCGGGCAGTGGCTACGACATGGCCTCCGGGCTCGGCTCGCCGCGCGCGGACCAGATCGCCGGCCTGCTGGCGACGCGCTAGGCGAGCGTCACGAGGTCGACGCCGAGGCACAGGCTGCACAGCAGCGCCACCCCGAACAGCGGTAGCTGCACGCCGAGGAGCCCGGCCTCGAGCTCCTCGATCCCCTGCAGGTCGGCGCTGACGGAGCGCTCCGCCGAGAGCAGGCGCTCGGCGCCCATGAGGTCGGCGACGATCCCGGCGACCGCCAGGCCCACGGCCACCCACCCGGTCCACACCGGGCCGTCGAGGATGATGAACAGCGCGACCGCCGCGAGGCCGCCGATCGCGGCCACGGCCTGCAGCGCGAGGCCCGGCGCGCCCGACAGGGCGCCGAAGGCCACCGGCAGGGCCAGCGACACGATCACGATCCAGACCATCAGGGCAACCCATTCCATGCCGCCCAGGGTGGGTGGTCCGGCTGCGGCGTTCATCACCCGGAGCGGATGATGTCGCCGACGGCGGCCGCTTCGAACATGGGGCGGTGCCGATCCCGGCACGCGACCGACAGGAGCAGGCCGTGAGCGAGGCAGAGATCCGCGAGATGGGTCCGATCGACTACATCATCCTGGAATGGCCGGCGGAGCCTTCCGGCGACGAGGTCGTGCCGCTGCTGCTCGACCTCGTCGACCGCGGCACCATCAAGATCCTCGACATCACGTTCGTGACCAAGGACGCCGACGGCGCGATGACCGCCGTCGAGGTCGGCGACCTGGGACCCTCCGCCGCGGCCTTCTCCGCGTTCGACGGCGCGACCTCCGGGCTGATCGACGACGACGACCTGGCCGACGCGGCGTCCGCCCTGGAGCCCGGGACCGCGGCCGCGATCCTGGTCTGGGAGAACCTGTGGGCGGCGCCCGTCGCCACGGCGCTGCGCCGGTCCGGCGGCCAGCTGGTCGCCAGCGGCCGGATCCCCGTCCAGGCCATCGTCGCGGCGCTCGACGCGGCCGAGGAGCGCGTCTCCGGCTGACCGCGCCGGAGGCTACTTCCGGAACAGCCCGCCGATGAGGAAGCGGCCTTCGCCGTAGGTCAACAGGTCGAAGAAGAGGGCCGCCGCGACGCACAGCCACTCCCAGCCGAAGACGCCGTGCGACGTCAGCGCCCACATCAGGGCGTAGGCCATGGTCGTCCACGGCAGCACGAGGAAGCCGACGACCTGGATCAGCCAGTTGTGGTGGAACGCGTCGAGCATGAACTGGCCGAAGATCCAGAAGACCACGATGCACAGCCGGGGCCAGAACAGCGAGCTGACGAAGAAGAACCAGCCGTACCAATGGGTCACGAGCGCGTCGGAATGCGAGCGCGGGACGTTGGCGGTCAGCGGCGTCATCGGGTTCGTCGTCATGGCCCGGCGGATGCTGCCTCCGGGCCGGGCGCCGGGCATCACCCGATCGGGATGAGGCCTGCGGGCCCGCGCCCATGGTGGTGTCCGCCTCCCCGGGGCGCGCTGGCCGGCGCCCTTGCCGGGCCGGAGGGGGACGAAGAGAGTGGAGCGTGCCCCTTCCGCCACGGACTTGAGGTGCTCGTGCCTGGACCGTCTTCCGCCCTGCTGGTCCCCGCCGGCGTCGAGCCTTCCCGGGCCATCAGCTTCCTGCGGGCCGCGCCACCGTCGGTCCCCAAGCGCGTCGAGCCGCGCGTGCGGCTGCTGCGGCGTCTGCTCGCCACCGCCGAGACGCGCGCGGTCGTGCTGAGCGCCCCGGCCGGCTACGGCAAGACCGCGCTGCTCGAGGCGTGGGCGGCCGTGGAGGCGCGTCCCGTGGTCGTCGTCGGCCTCGGCCGCACGGCCGACGCCGTGGACGGCGCCGCCGCGGAGCTCGAGGCGGCCGTCGAGGACCTGCGTGCCGCGGCCATGCCCGCGGTGCTCGTCGTCGACGACGCCGACGTGGGCGACGGCGTCTTCGCCGCCCGGGCCCTCGCCGCGGCCGAGCGCGAGCTGCCGGCGTGCGTCACGCTCGTGCTCTCCGGCCGCGGGGCTCCGCCGGAGGCGTTCGGGCGGCTGCGGTCGGCCTGGCCGGTGCTCGAGCTGGGCGCCGACGACCTGGCGATGACCCACAACGAGGCCGCGGCGCTGATCGCGGCTGCCGGCCTCGAGCTCGACGGCCGCGCCGTCGCGACGCTGATGGCGCGGACCGAGGGCTGGCCGTCCGGCCTGCGGCTCGCGATCGTGGCGCTGGGCGCCCAGGGCGACCTCGACGCCGCCGTCGCGGGCTTCGGCGGCGACGACCGCGTGGTCGCCGACTACCTGCGCGGCGAGATCCTGGCCGACCTGCCGGCCGACCGGCTGGCGTTCCTCACCAACACGGCGGTGCTCGGCGCGCTCTCCGGTCCCGTCTGCGACGCCGTGCTGGAGCGCCACGACTCTGGACGCATCCTCTTCGACCTCGGGCGCTCGCCCGTGCCGCTGCGGTCCACCGATCGCAGCGAGGAGCACTTCCGCCTGCATCCGCTCGTGATCGACATGCTCCGCGCCGAGCTGCACCGCGCCGACCCCGAGGGCGAGCGCGCGCTGCACGCCCGCGCCGCGACCTACTACGAGGAGGCCGGCCAGATCGCGACCGCGATCGACCACGCGATCGCCGGCGGGGACTTCGACCGGGCGGCGGAGCTGCTGTGGGGCATCGCCCCCAGCGCGCTGTTCGACGGCCGCGCCCACGAGCTGCAGGCGTGGCTGGCCCGGATCGGCGACACGCAGGTCGGCCGCCGCCCCGCGCTGGCGCTGACCGCCGCGCTCACCGCGCTGGCCGACGGCGACCGCGATCAGGTCGAGCGCTGGGTGGCGGCGGCGCGGCGCGCCGCGGGCCCGGTCGCCAGCGGCGGCGGCTCGCCGATGGACGCCGCCGCACCGCTGCTGCGCGCGGCCGTCGCGCCCGGCGACGCCGCGGCGCTGCGCGACCGTGCCGACGAGGCGCTCGCGGCGCTGCCGGAGGGCAGCCCCTGGCGTGCCGTCTGCTGCCTGCTGCGCGGCATCGCCCACGGCCTGCTCGGCGATCGCGCCGCGGCGCAGGAGGATCTCGAGGAAGGCGTCCGCCGCGGCGCGGTCGTGATGCCGGCGATCGAGGCGCTGTGCCTGGCCCAGCTCGCCCTCCACGCGCTGCTCGAAGGCGACGCCGACGAGGGCGCCGTGCTGGCCGAGCGGGCACGGACGCGCATCGACGCGCGCGGGCTCGACGAGCCCATGACGCGCGGGTTCGTCTGCGCGGTGTCGGCGTTCGCCCGCGCCCACCGCGGGCGCGTGGAGGAGGCGCGCGGCGACGTGACCGAGGCGCGGAGCATCCTCGGCGCGCGCGACGCGCTCATGCCCTGGTACGACGCGCAGGGGCGCCTGGCCCTCGCGCGCGCCCAGCTGCGCCTCAGCGACGTCGCGGCCGCGCGGGCGCTCACGGCCGAGGCGGCACGCGGCGCCTCCCGGATCCCCGACGCGGCGCGGCTGCGCGCGTGGATCGACGACGCGTGGGGGCGGGCCGACACGTTCGCCGTCCAGGCCCTTGCGGGCCCCGGCTCGCTGACCACGGCCGAGCTGCGGGTGCTGCGGTTCCTGCCGAGCCACCTGTCCTTCCGCGAGATCGCCGAGCGCCTGCAGGTGTCCTCCAACACCGTCAAGACGCAGGCGCACGCCGTGTATCGCAAGCTCGACGCCTCGTCGCGCTCGATGGCCGTCGAGCGGGCGCGAGCGGTAGGAATTCTTGACCAGTGAGTGACCCATTGAACGACCCAGGAGGACCCGCATGAGTCAGAGCACCATGCCCGCCGGTGACGTCGGCACGGGCGGCGAGTATGGAGGAGCCCGCTCGGGCTGGGTGACGTTCGCCGGCGTCATGCTGTCGATCGTCGGCGCGTTGAACATCATCTACGGCATCGCGGCGATCGACAACGCCAACTTCTACGTCGACGACGCGCGGTACGCGATCAGCAGCCTGAGCACGTGGGGCTGGGTGCTGCTCCTCATCGGCGCGCTCCAGTTCGGCGCCGCGTTCTCGATCTTCGGCGGCACCTCGTGGGGCCGCTGGGTCGGCGTCATCGCCGCGGGGCTCAACGCCATCGCGCAGCTGCTGTTCCTGCCCGCCTACCCGCTCCTGGCGCTGGCGCTCTTCGCCGTCGACATCATCGTGATCCACGCGCTGATCGCCCACTACGGGCCTGGGCCGGCGCGCTGAGGTACATCATCTGGCCTATATCTACGGTCCTGAAACCGGAGCGAGACAGGAGTCAGAAGGCGGACAGGCAGCGCACATGACGTTATGGTCGGCCCATGCGCCCCAGGTCCCTCAGCAGGGGCTGGTCCGTGCGGGGGCCCTGGCCTCCGGTCTCGCCCATGGCGCTGGCGACGCTGCTGGCTGCCGGCGTGGCGGCCTCGGCCGCCGCGGTGGCGTTCACGCTCGATGCCGCCGCGCCCGACCGCGTGGCGACGGCGGCGCTCCTGCACGGCGCGGTCGTGGCGATCCCGGTCGCGCTGGGCTGCGCCGCGCTCCTGCGCCGCCCCGCGGACCGGTTCGCGCTCCTCGTGGTGCTCGCCGGCCTGCTCTGGTCCACGACGGCGCTGGCCGAGTCGGGCGACGCGGTCCTCTACAGCCTGGGGCGCCTGTTCGCCTGGGTCTCGGACGCGGCGGTGGTGCTGCTCCTGCTGGCGTTCCCGGCGGGGCGGCTGCGCACCGTGCGGGAGCGGCAGCTCGCCGGGGCCGTGGTCGTGCTCGTCGTCGCCGGGTACCTCGCGACGGCGCTGTTCGCGACCGGCTACCCGCTGCCGTCGCCCTACAGCTCGTGCCACGCCGGCTGTCCGGACAACGCCTTCAACATCGTCTCGTGGGACGGCCTCGACGCCGTCGTCCGGCCGGTCCGCGAGGTGCTCACCGTGCTCCTCTACGGGGCCGCGCTCGCCCTCCTGGTTCGGCGCAGCCGGGAAGCCGGCCCGCTGCTGTCGCTGGCCCTCGGGCCGGCGCTGGCCATGGCCGCGTTCCGGACGATGGCCCTCGTCGTCTACTTCCTCGCCCGGCGCGCCGACGTCTCCGGAGGGGCGATCGACGCCGTCGGCTGGGTGTACGTCGCCACGCTGCCGCTGGTCGCGGTCGGCTTCGCCGCCGGGATCGCGCTGCGCCGCTTCCAGGTCGCCGCCGCGCTGCGGCGCCTCGGGACGCGGTTGACCTCGCACCCCTCGACGACCGAGCTGAAGGAGGCGCTCGCCGACGCGCTGGAGGACCCGACCGTCCGGCTCGTCTACCGCGTGGCCGGCGACGACGACCACTGGGCCGACGACACCGGTTGGCCGATCGCCGCGCCCGTCGCCGCCGGCGACGTCGGCATGGTCGTGCTGCGCTCCCAGGACCGCGTGCTCGGCGCCCTGCTCTACGACGCCGGCGCGGGCCCGGACCCGGCGCTGGTCGACGCGGTCGCGTCCTTCGCGGTCGTCGTGCTCGAGAACCTGCTCCTGATCGATCGGCTGCGGGCGTCGCTGAACGACCTGTCGGCGTCGCGCGGGCGCATCGTGGCCGTCGCGGACTCGTCACGCCGCGCCATCGAGCGCGACCTGCACGACGGCGCGCAGCAGCGGCTCGTCGGGCTGCGGCTCAAGCTGTCGGTGCAGAGCGATCGTCTGGATGCCACGGCGCCGGCCGAGGCCGCCGAGCTCCGGCAGCTCGGCGTCGAGGTCGAGGAGGCGATCGACAACATCCGCGAGCTGGCGCTCGGGATCTACCCGTCGCTGCTGGCCGAGCAGGGGCTGCCCGAGGCGCTGCGCTCGGCGGCGCGGCGGTCGCCGCTGTGGACCTCGGTCAGCGCCGACGGCGTCGGGCGCTTCCACCGCGAGGTCGAGAGCACCGTGTACTTCGCGTGCATGGAGGCGATGCAGAACGCCGTCAAGCACGCCGACGGGGCGACCGAGGTCTCGGTGGTGCTCTCCATGGGCGACGGGCTCGCGTTCGAGGTCTGCGACGACGGGCGCGGGTTCGACCAGGCGGCCGTTCCCGCGGGCAGCGGGCTGCTCAACGTGCGCGACCGCGTGGCGGCGATGGGCGGCTCGCTGCGCGTCCGGTCCACGCCGCAGGTCGGCACGGTCGTGACCGGCGTGCTGCCGGTGCGGGAGCGGTCGGCGTGAACGGGTTCGGCGTGCGACGGCGGAGCGCGGGAGTGGACGGCGCGGGGGCCGGCGGGCCGGGGTTCCTGGAAGAGGCGCTCGAGGAGCTCGCCGAGCCGGCGACGATCGTCGGGCCCGACGGGCTCGTCCGCTCCAACCGCGCGGCGCGGGCGCTGCACGGGCTCCCGCGCCAGCCGCTGACCCAGGAGGACTGGGCCGCGCGCCACCGCGTGTTCGCGCCGGGGTCTGGCCGCGCGCTCGCGCTCGACGAGCTCCCGCTCATCCGCGCGCTGCGCGACGAGGAGGACGCGTCGATCGACGTGGAGGTCGACACGGCCGACGCGGGGCGCGACCGCTTCACGGCCAGCGGCCGGCCGGTCCGACGCGGCCGCCATGTGGTCGGCGCGCTCTGCGTCCTGCGCAGCGCGCCGCCGCCCGCCGACGCGACCGACCCCGCGCTGCACCCCGAGCTGCTGCGCCACGCGGCTGACGGGATCGCGGTCATCTGCGCGGCGACCGGCACGTTCGTGTACACCAACGACGCGTGGACCAACGCCCTGGGCTACGCGCCCGGCGACCTGGCCGGGCGCCACGTCTCGTCGGTCAACGCGCCGAGCGGGCGCGTGCCGCAGGAGATCGCCGGCGAGATGCTGGAGGTCCTCGATCGCGGAGAGGTCTGGCGCGGTGAGGTGGAGCTGCGGCGCCGCGACGGCGCGGTGGTCTGGTGGGAGCAGACCGTGTCGCGCTACGAGGACGAGGACGGCCGGCCGGCGTGGATCATCGTCGGCCGCGACGCGACCGCGCGCCGTGCGGCGATGACCGAGCTGGGCGAAGGCGAGCGCCGGTTCCATGCCGCGTTCGACGCGCTGCCGGCGGCGGCGGCGATCTGCGACGAGGACGGGTGCGTGCTCGCGGTCAACGACGCGCTGGTCGCGCTGGCGCGCGCGAGTCGCGAGGCGCTCCTGGGCCGCGCCCTGGAGGCGGTGCTGCCGCCCGTCGACCTGGACGTGGCGCGCGCGCTGGCGGAGTCCGGGCGTCGCGGCGACATCGCGCGCCACCGCCACGACGCCCGTTGCGCCGGCGCGCTCGTCGCCGTCACGACCACCGTCGTCCGGCAGGTCGACGGGCAGTTCCAGGAGGCGGTCGTCCTCGTGGAGCCCGGTCAGCCGTCGTCGACGTCGTAGCCGATCGCGAGCGCCAGCCGCGGCGCGACGGCGACCAGGCGCGCGAACCCGATCGCCGGCCCGACGGCCACCAGCGCGCCGACGATCTCGTCGTCGTCGGCGCCCGCCGCCCGGGCGAGGTCGACGGCGAGGCGGCACGAGTCGGTGGCCGCGTCGACCGACAGCAGCGCGCCGAGGCGCACGAGCGAGTGCGTCTTGAGGTCGAGGCCGCCGCCATTCGGATTCGCGCCGGCGCCGGGGGCGTCCTGCAGCACGATGCGCACAGCGTTCTCGTCGTTGAGGGCGAGGCGCCGGAGCAGGTCTTCGCTGCGCTGCACGGGTCCTCCGAGCGGACGCGGGGCGGGGGCAGAATCCGTTGGACGCTCGCAGCCCCGGCCCCGCGTCGCATCGTCTGAACCGGGTGATGTCCCGAGGCCGCCCACGGTGCGACGGTCGGGGTCATGGCGCACGCCCACGTGCACGTCCCGCACGAGCTGATCGAGAAGGAAGAGCCGTCGGGCACGGTCTCGCGCGTCGAGCGCCGCTTCGAGCTCGGCGCGGTCCTGCTGCTCTCGCTCACGACGCTGGCGACCGCGTGGAGCGGCTACCAGGCGGCGCGCTGGTCGGGCGAGCAGTCCCAGCACTACGCGCGCGCGTCGACGATCCGCATCAAGGCCCAGCAGCAGGCCACGGCGGCCGGCCAGCTGCGCGTCGACGACCTCCTGTACTTCAACGGCTGGCTCGACGCCCGCGAGGCCGGCGACGCGCCGCTCGCGAAGATCTACGAGCGGCGGTTCCGGCCGCAGTTCGTGCCGGCCTTCCGCGCGTGGATCGCCCAGAAGCCGTTCACGAACCCGAACGCCGTCCCGGGCCCGCTCTCCATGCCGGAGTACCGGCCGCCCGAGCTCGCGATCTCCAAGCGCCTGGACGCCCAGGCCGACGCCCTCTACGACGAGGGCACGGCGGCCAAGACCAACGACGACCGGTACATCCTGTCGACGGTCTTCTTCGCGGCGGTGCTGTTCTTCGCGGGGATCTCGCTGCGCCTGGAATGGCGCCCGCTGCGCGGCTTCGTGCTCGGGATGGCGAGCGTGCTGCTGATCGGCGGGCTGGTGTTCGTCGCGAGCCTCCCGGTCGCATGAGCGCGGCGGGGTGCGTGCCTCCCGGCCGTCCACCGGCACGCCTCATTGTCGCCGCGAGCGTGCCGGTCGAGACTCGAGGCCGACCCACGAGCCAGGAGTCCCGAAGCCCATGAGCACCCTCGTCGCCATCGCCTACCCCGATGCTGCAACGGCCGAGCGCGTCCGCTCCGAGCTGGTCCAGGCCACCAAGGAGCGCCTCGTCCAGCTCGAGGACGCCGTCGTGGTCGAGCACGAGCCGGGCGGCAAGATCAAGCTGCGCCAGGCGATGAGCCCCGCGGCGGCCGGCGCCGCCGGCGGCGTGCTCTGGGGCGGGCTCATCGGCCTGCTCTTCCTCGCGCCCGTGGTCGGCATGGCGGTCGGCGCCGCGGCGGGCGCCCTCGGCGGCAAGATGGCCGACGTCGGCGTCGACGACACGTTCATGAAGGACCTCGGCGCGAAGCTGCAGCCGGGCACCGCGGCGCTGATCGTCCTCGGCAGCACCGATGCGCGCGACAAGGTCATCGACCGCGTGAAGCAGTTCGGCGGCGACGTGATCCAGACATCGCTGAGCACCGACGCCGAGCGCCATCTGCGCGATGCCCTCGCCGAGCCGGCTCCGGCCTAGCGCGGCAGGGGCGATCGGCATGCTGCTGTCCGTGTTGCTGCTGGCCGCCGACGGCGCCAGCGGGACGGGAGGCAAGGACGCCGGCGAGTCGGCGTCGACCTGGGACGTCGGCGGCTTCGCGTTCTGGATCGTCGTGGTGCTCCTGGCCGTCGCCGTCCTGGTCGGCGTGCTGGTCCTCGGCGCCCGCGGCCGGCGGCCGGCGGCGTTGGCCACCGCGCCGCCGCACGACCCGCCGGGCACGCCGGCTCCGCGGCGCGTCGAGCACGTCGAGCCGCAGGAGGGCTGGGAGCTCGCGGTCCTCACCTTCGACGGGTGCAACGGCGCCGAGCGCGCGTATGCCGGCGTGCGCGGGCCGGCCGACGGGGCGGCCTGGACGCGCGACCTGGCGTTCGCCGAGTGCCATCGCCATGGGCGCGTCGTGGTCCGCGGGACCGTCGGCGGACGCTACGTCGACGAGCACGACCTGGCGGCCGCCGAGGGCGAGACCCCGCTGCTGGCCGAGCTCCGCGCCGACGTGCCGCAGGGCAGCTCGGCGCTCGTGGCCTACGCGCCGCAGGTCGAGGTCGACGCGCTCGTCGAGGCGCTCACCGGGCGGACCTACCAGCTGCACCGCCACCGCGCGACCGCGGCCGAGGTCTCCGCGCTCGGCCTCGCCGTCGCGCAGGCGCCGGCCGCGACCGACGAGCGCCGCAGCTGACGGCGCATACCGCGCAGGGAATCGCCGCCCGGCGCTCGCGGCGCGAGCATCCGGGCCATGAAGGCCTTCACCCTCCAGCAGCTGGGCAGCCTCGACGGGCTCGTGCTCGGTGAGCGACCGGAGCCCGCGGCGACCGGACCGACCGACGTCGTCGTCCGCGTGCGCGCGCGCTCGTTGAACTACCGGGACCTGCTGATCCTCCAGCAGCGCTACCTCGTGCCGCCGGTCGCGGGCGTCGTCCCGGTCAGCGACGGCGCCGGCGACGTCGTCGCCGTCGGCGCCGACGTCACGCGCGTCGCGGTCGGCGATCGCGTGGCCGCCACGTACTTCCCGCGCTGGCGCGACGGCCGCTTCGCGGTCGCGCTCGCCGCCGAGCAGTTCGGGTGCACGCGCGACGGGATGCTGGCCGAGGCCGTCGTCGCCGACGAGCAGGCGCTCGTCAAGCTGCCGGCGCACCTGTCCTACGCCGAGGCGGCGGCGCTGCCGTGCGCGGGCGTGACCGCCTGGGCGGCGGTGAACGGGCCGCGGACGGTTGCGGCGTTCGACACGGTCCTCACGATCGGCACCGGCGGCGTCGCGCTGTTCGCGTTGCAGTTCGCCAAGCTGGCCGGCGCGCGGGTCGTCGCGGTCACGTCGACCGCCGCGAAGGCGCAGCTGCTGCGCGAGCTCGGCGCCGACGTCGCGATCGCGTCGTCCGAGCACCCGGCGTGGGACCAGGCCGTGCTCGCGGAGACCGGCGGCGTGGGCGTCGACCACGTGGTGGAGACCGGCGGCCCGGACTCGCTCCCGCGCTCGCTGGCCTGCTGCCGGCCCGAGGGCGACGTCGCGCTGCTCGCCGCGCTGGGCGACGTGCAGCTCGACGCCCGCCTGCTCAGCGCCCCGGTCACGCTGCGCCGCCACTACGTCGGCAGCCGCGCGCACTTCGAGGCGATGAACGCGGCGATCGCCCGCCACGCGCTGCGTCCCGTGCTCGACCGCACGTTCGCGCTGGAGGACGCGCGAGCGGCCTACGCCCACCTCGAGGCGCGGCGCCACGTTGGCAAGGTCGTCATCGCCGACACGGTCTAGTCCGGGCTCAGGGCATCAGCGCGACCAGCCGCCAGTCCAGGACGGCGGTCGCCGCGTCGTCGCCGTCGCCGGCGCTCTGGGCGGACGTCTGCACGCGGAGGCCGAGCAGGCCGCCGTCGGCGCGCGGCTCGACCGACGTGACCTCGATACGCGTGCGCAGCAGGTCGCCCTCGAACGTCGGGCCGAGGTGGTCGCAGGACGCCCACGCGAGGATCGTCGCCAGGTCGGGCAGGGCGCGCGTGACGTGCGCGGCGGCGATGCCGATGACGTGGCCGCCGTAGACCAGCCGCCGGCCGTAGACGCTGGTGCGCGCGTCGGTGTGCGTCATCGCGAGGTTCAGCGACAGGCGCGCGAGCTCGGGCGCGGAGGTGACGGTCTCGCCCGCCTCGACCGTGAAGCGATCGCCCACTGCGAGGTCGGCGAGCAGCGGGCCGAGCGGCTGCTCGCGCAGCGGCGCGAGCGTCCAGCCGGCCGGCACGAGCGCGGCGGCGTCGACCGGCGCGCCGACGGCGGAGAGGTCGTCGTCGGCGGGCGTCGGCGCGCTCCCGTCGCCGTGGGCCGGCAGCAGCGGGCAGCGCCAGAAGTCCAGGACCGGCGCGCCGGCGGCGTCCACGGTCGTGACGCGCAGGGCGGCGACGCCGCGCCCGCGCGAGGCGTCGCGGCGCGCGACGACCTCGGTCCGCGTCCGCAGCGTCGTGCCGACGGTGACCGGCCGGCAGCCCAGGCCGCGGTAGAAGAGGTTGCCCAGCACGCGCCCCGTCGGCGCCGTCGACTGCCCGATCGCCAGGTCGCAGACGAGCATCGGGTGGGCGAGCAGCCCGCGCCGCCCGGTGACGGCCTCGTGCAGGTCCTCGTCGAGCGCCAGGCGCAAGCGGTCGCCGACGACGGCCTGGTGCAGCGCGGCGTGCCCGCCGGTGATCGTCAGGCCCGGGCTGTGGAAGACGTCGCCGACCGCGAGGTCGTCGTAGTAGGGCGGCGCGACGGCCGTGCCGTCCTCGTCCGCCTCCTCGCCGGCCTCGGCGACCGGCAGGGCCAGCAGCCGCCGCGCCCGCCGCGCCATCGCCGCGTCGACCATGGCGCCGTCGACCGTCGTCGCGCCGGCGTCCTCCAGCGCCGCGACGACGCGCCCCGCCCACGCCCGCTCGCCGGCGGTCGGGGTGAACGCCCGGTTGATCGGCGCGATCTGGTCGGGGTGGATGGCCCACTTGCCGTCGAAGCCGAGCGCGCGCACGTCGCGGGCGGCGGCGGCCAGCCCGCGCGCGTCGCGCAGCCCGAAGAAGGGGCCGTCGATCGCGGCCACGCCCGCGGCGCGCGCCGCGGTCAGCAGCAGCTCGCGCTGCACGCGCCATCCGTCGTCGCCGCGGCGGCCGAGCGCGCTGGCGAGGTCGGCGTAGCCGAGGATCAGCGCGCGCACCGCGTCGCGCTCGGCGATCGCGACCGCGCCGAGCAGCCCGCGCGGCGTCTCGATCAGCGCCTGGATGCCGACCGCCGCGCCGAGCGCGGCGCACGCCGCGTCGAGGTCGGCCGGCCGCTCGACCTTCGGCACGACAACTGAGAGTTGCTTATTGCGCAGCGATGCGCACAGCGCCAGGTCGGCGGCGTGCTCGGCCGTCCCCGGCGCGTTGACCCGCACCGCCACGCGGCGCGCCCGCCACTCCGGCTGCGCGAGCGTCGCGCGCACCTGCTCGCGCGCCGCGTCCTTGTCGGCCGGGAGGACGGCGTCTTCGAGGTCGAGGACGACCTCGTCGGCGGCCGACGCCAGCGCCTTGGCGTGCATCGTCGCCCGGTGGCCCGGAACGACCAGGATCGATCGCGCCGGCACGCTAGATCGTCTCGAGCAGCGCGCGGAGCATCCGGGCGCCGCCTTCGAGCGCCGCCACCGGGATGCGCTCGTCGACGCCGTGGGCGCCGGACGGCACGCGGCCCTCGGGGTCGGGCCCGCGCGGCGCGAAGCCGTAGCAGGGGATGCCCAGGCGCGAGAAGGGCTTGGCGTCGGTGCCGCCGGCCATGCAGAACGGCAGGACCGTCGCCTCGGGGTCCGCCGCGACCACGCAGCGCGCGATCGCGTCGTACCACGGGGACTCCAGCGGGGCGGCGATCGCCCGGCTGTCGGACAGCATGGTGCGCGACACCGCCGGGCCGAGGAGCTCGTCGACGATCGCGAGCATCGCGTCGTCGGTGCCGGGCAGCGAGCGGACGTCGATCTCGGCCCGCGCGGCGCTGGGGATCACGTTCATCTTGTTGCCGGCCTCGAGCACGGTCAGCGTCGTCGAGCACCGCAGCGCCGGCTCGACGAACGGGCGCAGCGCGCCGAAGCGGTCCAGCGCGGCCTCGATCCCGGCCTCGGTGCGGACGTCGACGTCGAGGCCCAGCGTGCGCGTCGCCTGCTCGAGGAAGGCCTGCGTCGCCGGCGTCGGCCGCAGCGGCCAGCGGTGCGCCGCTAGGCGCTGGAGGCCCGCGACGAGGTGGACGACCGCGTTGTCGTCGTTGCGCTGCGAGCCGTGGCCGGCGGTGCCGGTCGCGCGGACCGACATGTGCAGCGAGCCGCGCTCGGCGACGGCCACGGGGTAGAAGCGGTGCGTGGTCCCGTCGGGCGCGGCGACGTCGACCGGCGCGCCGCCGGCCTCGCCGATCGCGGCCGCGACGCCGGCGAACAGCTCGGGGTGCTCGTCGACGAGCCACTCGGCGCCGCGCTGCCCGTCGTCCTCCTCATCGGCGACGAACGCGAAGACGAGGTCGCGACGGGGGCGCACGCCCTCGCGCGCCCACGCGAGCAGCGTGGCGAGCATCGACGCGATCATGTCCTTCATGTCGGTCGCGCCACGGCCCCAGACGAAGCCGTCGGCGACCCGCCCCGCGAACGGCGGCACCGACCAGTCCTCGGCCGCGGCGGGCACCACGTCGAGGTGCCCGTGGACGAGCAGCGCCGGAAGCTCGCGCGAGGTCCCCGTGACGCGGACCACGACGTTGGCGCGCGTCGGCGCCGACTCGAGCACGGTCGGGTCGTAGCCCGCGGCGCGCAGCAGCGGGACGAAGTAGTCGGCGACCTCCCGTTCGCCCTTGGCCCCGGCCGGCCCGAAGTTGGTGGAGTCGATCGCGATGAGCTGGGCGCACAGCTCCACGACGTCGGACGCGGCGCTCATCGGCGCGGCCCCGCGCGGTCGATGACGTAGCCCTCGCTCTGGCGGAACCCGACGACCGCGCCGCCGGCGGCCAGCGCGTCGCCCAGCGCCTCGCGCACCGCCAGCCGCCACGCGCGCGCCAGCCCCGGGGCGTTGGCGCGCATCTGCTCGATGTCGGCGGGCACGAACAGGACGGCGGGGCCGCCGTCCCATTCGGCGCGGGCCGGGCTGCCGTCGGGCGCGATGGCCAGCACGCAGGGCGCGTCGGCGCGCGCGGCCGCGACCGCGGGCCCGTGGCCGGCCGCGACGACCGCGGACGCGACCAGGTCCCACTCCAGCAGGAGGCGGTCGCTCTCCTCGCCGGCGTTGCGCCCGTCGTTCATCGCGCCGTAGTAGTTGGGCAGGTAGGCCACGGCCCGCGCGCCCAGCTTGGTGATGTTGAAGTGCGCGTTGCGGCGCACCAGCGGGTCGAAGGTCCAGGTGACCGTGCTCACGCCGCGGCGCAGCGCCCACGCGCGCTGGTGGAGCTTGAGGGCGTAGCCGACCCCGCGCACGGCGGCCGTCGGGTCGGCGCCGGCGATGTGGCTGTGCAGCACCGCGGCCGGTGGCGCGGCGAAGAAGCCCACCGCCGCGCCGACGAGGCGGTCGCCGGCGAACGCCCCGGCGACGTAGTGGCCGGTGATCGACAGGGCGCGCAGCAGGCTGGTCGTCATCGTCCGGCCCTGGGCCTCGCGATCCCAGATCGCCGTCAGCAGGGCGCCGACGGCGTCGAGCTCGCCGAGGTCGTCGATCTCGCGGACCTCGACCCCGGAATGGTCGGCCGCCGCGCGGGCGACGACGGCGGCGTCCGCGACGAGGTCGTCCACGTCGGGTGAGCTGAGCACGGGCGACTCGCCGCCCGTCATGCCGGGACGCCTTCGTCCAGGAGCCGGCTGGCCAGCAGCGCGACCAGCGCCGTCCGGCCCGGCAGCGCGTCGAGCACGACGTGCTCGTGCTCGGCGTGCAGGCCGTCGCCGATGGCGCCGAGCCCGTCGAGGGTCGGGATGCCCTGCGCGGCGGTGAGGCTGCCGTCCGAGCCGCCGCCGACGGCGGCGCCTTCGAGCCCGTCGATGCCGGCGCCCGGCGCCAGCTCAGCCGCGAGCGCGAAGAGCGCATCCGACGCGGAGCGTTCCAGGGGAGGTCGGTCGATCCCGCCGTCGACGCTGACGCGCGCCTCGGCGAGCGTCGGGCGCAGCGCGCGCAGCGCCGCGTCGACGCGGTCGAGCTCGGCGGTCGTGGCGCTGCGGACGTCGATGCTGAAGGACGCGGCGTCGGCCACCGTGTTCGACGAGCGCCCGGCGCGCAGCACGCCGGGCGTCACCGTGGTGCCGTGGGCGGGATCGGCGAGCCCGTCGACGGCGACGACCTGACGGGCGAGCTCGAGCGCGGCGTTGACGCCCTTCTCGGGCTCCAGCCCGGCGTGCGCCGCCCGGCCGGTGATCGCGACCTCGTAGTGCGACCGCCCCTTGCGCGCGACCTTCAGGCGGCCGTCCGCGGCGGGCTCGAGGACGAGGACCGCCTCGCAGCCCTCGGCCGCGGCGGCGATCAGGGCGCGCGACGAGCGCGAGCCGATCTCCTCGTCGCCGGTGACCAGCAGCGCCACGCCGTCGCGCTCGCGCAGCGCGGCCAGCGCGTGGATGGCCATGGCGACGCCGGCCTTCATGTCGAGGCAGCCCGGGCCGCGCAGGATGCCGCCGCTCACCTCGGCCGGGTGGGCGGCCAGGGAGCCGACCGGCCAGACCGTGTCGTGGTGGCCGATCAGCAGCACGCGGGTCGGCCCGGGGCCGAAGGTCCAGCGCACGTGCGTGCAGCCGTCGACGACGAGCAGCTCGGGCGCGACGCCGAGCCGCGCGGTGCCGAGCGCCGCGATGGCGCGCGCGGAGCGCGCGACGGCCGCGAGGTCCGACGACGGCGACTCGCAGCGGACGAGCGACAGGATGTCGTCGGTGAGCGTGGGCAGGTCGGCCGTAAGCGCCGCGAGCAGGGCGGCGGCGTCGGAGTGGGCCAGAGCGCTGGTTCGCATCGCCGATCAGCCTGCACCGCGTCGGCGCGCGGGTGTTCGTCGGGCCATCCGAACTTCCCGTCTGGATCAGGGTCGCCAGGACAGACGTCGCGGCCTCGCGCGCGCCTAGCGTTCGCGCTCGACGATCCACCGTGCGGGAAGGGGCGAGCAACATGAGGTACACGTCATCGGACGGGCCGCTGGAGCCCGACGGCTTCGCGGCGCTCGCCGTGCCGGTGCTGGCCGACGGGACCGTGCCGGAGGCGGCGCTGCGCGCGCTGGGGCCGGCCGGCGCCGCGGCGGCGGCGCTCGCCGCGCGGCTCGCGCCGCACGTGCTCGGCGCGCACGCCTGGGTCGCCCCGGCCGCCGGCGGGCCCGACGTGCTGCTCGTCGGCGTCGGGGCCGCCGACCTCGGCGCGCTGCGCACCGCCGCCATGGCGGCCGGGCGCGTCGCCGACCGGCCCCGGGTCGCCAGCCTGCTGGCCGCCGCGTACGCGTCGGCCGACGCGGCCGCCGCGACGGCCGTCGCCGAGGGCTGGGCGCTTGGCGCCTACCGCTTCGACGCCTACCGCTCGCGCGCCACGGCGTCCCGGGCCGAGGAGGTCGTCCTGGTCGGCGGCGACCCCGACGCGGTCGCCCTCGGCGCGGCGCTCGGCGAGGCCGCCGGCGTCACGCGCGACCTCGTCAACACGCCGCCCGGCGACCTGCCGCCGCTGGCCCTGGCCGACCGCTGCCGCGAGCTCGGCGCCGTCCACGGGTTCACCGTGCGCGTGCGCGAGGGCCGCGAGCTGGCCCAGGGCGGCTTCGGCGGCCTGCTGGCCGTCGGCGCCGGCAGCGCCAACCCGCCGGCGCTCATCGAGCTCGAGCGCGGCCGGCCCGAGGACCCGCACATCGCGCTCGTCGGCAAGGGCATCACGTTCGACGCGGGCGGCCTGTCGATCAAGACCAACCTCGAGATGCAGACGATGAAGGCCGACATGGCCGGCGCCGCGGCGGTCATCGGGGCGTTCGTCGCGGCCGACCGGCTGGGCCTGGACACCCACCTGCGCGGCTACCTCGCGTGCGCGGAGAACCTGCCGAGCGGCTCGGCCTTCCGGGTCGGCGACGTGCTGCGCCATCGCAACGGGCTGACGACCGAGGTCGTCGACACCGACTGCGAGGGCCGCCTCGTCCTGGCCGACGTGCTCGCCTACACGGCCGAGGCGGCGCCGTCGCTGATCGTCGACCTCGCCACGCTGTCCTCGCAGACCGGCCTCGGGCCGCGCATGTGGGCCGGCCTGGGCACCGACCGCGCCGCGGTGGCGCGGCTCGTCGCCGCCGGCGCCGCGTCCGGCGAGCCCGGCTGGGAGCTCCCGCTGCACGAGGGCTACCTCGACCACCTGCGCTCCGGCGTCGCCGACCTGCGCAACCGCGACCCCGCCTTCGCCTACGCGCCGGGCGCCGTCCTGGCCGGCCTGTACCTGCGCCACTTCGTCGCCGACGTGCCGTGGGCGCACATGGACCTCGGGATCAGCGTGATGCGTCCGCGCGGTGACCGCGCGTGGGCCGAAGGGGCCAACGGCACCGGCGCGCGGACGCTCGCGCGCTTCCTGCTGGACGCCGCGGCCGCGGGGCGCGACTCTGGTTCGGCCGACCAGACGGCGGGCAACAATTCGTCCGGGCCGACGATCCGCTGAGGAGGCGACGCCCCCGATAATCGCGATGCCATCAGCCGCGCGAGCGTATGAACGGGTCGCATTGACCGCGGGGCACCGAAACCGGAGGAGAAGCTGTGTCAATGAAGCACTCACGCACGAGCTGCGGCGTCGCCGCAGTGACGCTGGCCCTTGCCGCCGCGTCCGCGCTGGCGGGCTGCGGGAGCAGCGGGGGCGGCACCGACGCCAAGGACGCCAAGGTCGTGTCCGGCGCCACGCTCACGCTCGCCGTCGACGCCGATCCCGGGAGCCTGGATCCCCAGCGGTCGGTCAGCGGGTCCAACCTGCTGCTCAACACCTTCGCCTACGACACGCCGGTCAAGGTGCTCGACAACGGCCAGGTCACGCCCGAGGTCGTCACGGCGTGGAAGCCCGGCAGCAAGTCCTACGCGTTGACGGTCCGCAAGGGCGTCACCTGCGCCGACGGCACGCCGATGGACGCCAAGGTCGTCGCCGACAACATCAACTACGTCGGCGACGCCAAGAACGAGTCGCCGATGGCCGGCAGCCGCGTGCCGGTGGGCACGACGGCCACGGCCGACGCGGCGGCGAGCACGGTGGCGGTCAAGCTGCCGGTCGACGCGCCGTTCTTCATGCAGAACATCGCCGAGCTGCCGCTCGTCTGCGCCAAGGGCCTGACGAACCGCGGCACGCTGAAGGCCACCACCGACGGCTCCGGGCCCTACGTCCTCGCCAAGGCCGTGCCCGGCGACCACTACGACTACGTCCTGCGCAAGGGCTACACGTGGGGGCCGAAGGGCCAGACGACCGCCTCCGAGGGCATCCCGGCCAAGGTCACCTTCAAGGTCGTGACCAGCCCGACCACCACCGCCAACCTCCTCATCAGCGGCCAGCTCGGCGTCGCGGCGGTGCAGGGGTCGGAGACCACCCGCCTGAAGGCGGCGGGCCTGTTCCACGCCGGCGGCATGTTCATGGGCCAGGAGGTCGTCTTCAACCAGACGCCCGACCAGGCCGTGTCCGACGTCGCGGTCCGGCGCGCGCTGATCCAGGGCCTGAACCTCGCCGACCTGGCCAAGGTCGACACGGGCGGCCTCGGCAAGCCCGCCAACGGCACGATCGCCGACCCGAAGATCTGCGGCGGCGACACGATGAAGGGCTTCACGCCCGCCTTCGACCTCGACGGCGCGAAAGCCGCGCTGGACCAGGCCGGCTGGACCGCCGGCGCCGGCGGGATCCGGGCCAAGGACGGCAAGCGGCTCGCGGTCGAGCTGGTCTACCCCAACGAGACGCCGACGACCGCCGCCACCGCGCAGTACCTCGCGGGGCAGTGGAAGCAACTGGGCGCCGACGTCAAGCTCAACGAGCGGTCCTTCGACCAGACCTCGGCCGTCGTCTTCGGCAAGGGCGCGTGGGGCGCGACGCTGATCGGGCTCGGGGTCAGCAACCCGGCGACGCTGGTGCCGTTCTTCTCGGGACCCGCGCCGACCAAGGGCAACAACTTCGGCCACTTCAACAACAAGCAGTACGATGCGAGCGTCAGCACGGCACAGGGGAAGGACGGCACGGCCGGATGCGCGGACTGGAACGCGGCGGAGTCGGCGCTCTTCAAGGACGCCGACATCACGCCGATCTCCAACAAGCCGCTGGAGTACTACGGCAAGAAGGCGCGGTTCGAGGTGCTGGCGCACTACCTGATCCCGACCTCGCTGCGCGTCCTGGCGGGATGACCTCGGAGGCCTCGCGGTGGCGACCCTGACCCACCCGCTGCCACGGATGTCCGCCGCCCTCGGCGGGCATCCGTGGCTGGCCTTCCTGATCCGCCGCCTCGCGCGCTTCGTGGTGTCGATGATCGTCCTCGTCACCGCGTGCTTCGCGATGGTCCACGCGCTGCCGGGCGACCCGGTGCGCTCGGCGCTCGGGATCGGCGCGTCGCCGGAGACGATCGCCGCGACCCGCCAGCGCCTCGGGCTCGACCAGTCCGTGTGGCACCAGTACTGGGACTACGTCCACGGGCTGCTCCAGGGCCATCTCGGCACCTCGCTGATCTCCGACACCCCCGTGAGCGACATCATGTCCCAGCGGCTGCCGGCGACGATCGCGCTGGGCGGCATCGCGTTCCTCGTGGTCATCGTCGTGGCGATCCCGCTGGGGATCCTGACCGCGATCGCCACGCGCGAGGGCAAGCGCCGCAAGGCCCACTTCGGCTTCGCCTCGGGCACCGGCGTCCTGCTCTCGATCCCCGACTACGTGCTCAGCGTGGGCCTCGTGTTCCTCTTCGCGGTGACGTTCCCGATCTTCGAGGTGGCCGGCCGCGCCGGCCCCGACTCCTACGTCCTGCCGGTGATCGCGCTGTCGGCGGGCTCGATCGCCTACCTGGCGCGGATCGTGCGGGCCGAGACCCAGCGCGTGCTCACCGAGGACTACATGCGCACCGCGCGCGCCAAGCGGCTGCCGGCGCGGCTGGTCTACGTGCGCCACGCGCTGCCGAACATCATGACCGCGACGCTGACCGTGAGCGGGTTCGTGCTGGCCGGGCTGCTGGCCGGCACCGTGCTGGTCGAGACGGTCTTCGCCTGGCCCGGGATCGGGCACGAGCTGGTGGAGTCGGTGCTCGCGACGGACTTCCCGGTCGTGCAGGCGACCGCGCTGTTCTTCGGCTCGACCGTGTTGATCATCAACCTGCTGGTCGACGTCGCGATCGCGATCATCGACCCGCGCTCGACGATCCGGGAGAGCTGATGCACCGGCTGCGCAGCCCCATGGCCTCGGTCACCGTCGCGCTGCTGGCGGTGCTCCTGCTCGCCGCGGTCTTCGGGCCGATCCTCTTCGGCGACCGCGCCGGGCAGAACCACATCGCCGCGATCCAGCAGGGCGTCTCGGGCGCGCATCCCTTCGGGACCGACGCGCTGGGCCGCGACATCATGGCCCGGACGTTCAGCGCCGCGCGGCTCTCGATCTCGCTGGCGCTGCTGGCGACCGCGATCGGGGTGGTCGTCGGCGTGATCGTCGGGTCGCTGCCGATCGTCCTGGGTCGCCGGCTGGGCCGGCTCGTCGTCGCGAGCTTCAACCTGCTCGTCGCGTTCCCCGGCCTGCTGCTCGCGCTCTTCCTCGCGCTGGTGTTCGGGGTCGGCGCCAAGGGCGCCGTGCTGGCGCTGGCCGTCGGCATCGCGCCCGGCTTCGCGCGCCTGACGCACACGACGGCCAGCAGCATCGCCGAGGTGGACTACATGTCGGCGGCCAAGCTCCTGGGCGTGTCGCGGCCGCGGATCCTCGTCCGGCACGTGCTGCCGAACATCGCCGAGCCGCTCGTCGTCAACGCGACCAGCCAGATCGGCGCCGTGCTGCTCAGCCTCTCGGCGCTGTCGTACCTCGGGTTTGGCGTGCAGCCGCCCGACTACGACTGGGGCCGCATGCTCTCCGACGGGCTGCCCAACATCTACACCAACCCGGCGGCGGCGCTCGCGCCGTGCGTCGCGATCATGCTGGCCGGGATCGCCTTCGTCCTGGCGGGCGAGCTGCTCACGCAGGTCATCGCCGGCCAGGCGGTCGGCCGGCGGCCGCCGCGCCGGGTCGACGCCGACGACGTCGACCTCGACGGCCCGGCCGACGAGGTCGGCGCGGCGCGCCCCGACGACGTCCTGCGCGTCGAGAACCTGACCGTGACGTTCCCGGGCGCGCGCGAGCCGCTGGTCCCGGTGGCCGGCGTGTCGTTCACGGTGGGCGCCGGCGAGATCGTCGGCGTCGTCGGCGAGTCGGGCTCGGGCAAGAGCCTCACCGCGCTGGCGATCAGCCTCCTGACCTCCTATCCCGGCGACGCGCACGCCGACGTGCACGAGCTCGGCGGCCAGGACCCGCGGGCCCTGCGCCGCGGCGAGCAGGACCACTTCCTCGGCACGTCGCTGGCCATGGTCTTCCAGGACCCGATGTCGGCGCTGAACCCGGCGCTGCGCGTCGGCCGCCAGCTCTCGGAGGTCTCCGAGGTCCACCAGGGCCTCGACCGGCAGGCCGCGGCCGCCCGCGCGGTCGACCGGCTGCGCGCCGTGCAGATCCCCGACGCCGAGCGGCGCGCCGGGCAGTACCCGATGGAGTTCTCGGGCGGCATGCGCCAGCGCGCGGCGATCGGCATGGGGCTGATGGCCGAGCCGGTGCTGATCGTCGCCGACGAGCCGACCACGGCGCTGGACGTCACCGTCCAGCGCGACGTGCTCGTCCTCCTGCGCCAGGTGCGCGACGCGCGCGGCGCCGGCGTCCTGTTCATCAGCCACGACATCGCGGTGATCGCCGAGATCGCCACGCGCGTGCTCGTCATGTACGGCGGCCGCATCGTCGAGGACCTGCCGGTCGCCTCGCTCGAGGACGCCGCCCACCCCTACACGCGCGCGCTCGTCGCGAGCATCCCGGACATGCGGACCGACCGCGAGCAGCCGCTGGCCACGATCCCGGGCCGGCCGCCGGACCTCGGCGCGATGCCGGCGGGCTGCTCGTTCGCGCCGCGCTGCGCGTTCGCCGACGAGCGCTGCCGGGCGGAGCGCCCGCCGCTCGTCGCCCAGGACGGGCAGCGCGTCGCCTGCTGGCATCCGCGCGTCATGGAGGTGGCGCGATGAGCGTCCTGAGCGTCCGCGACCTCACCGTCCGCTTCGGCTCCGGCGCCACCGCCTTCACCGCGGTCGACGGCGTGAGCCTGGAGGTCGCGTCCTCGTCGGTGCTCGGCCTGGTGGGGGAGTCCGGCTCGGGCAAGTCCACGCTGGCCCGCGCGATCGTCGGCCTGGTGCCGCCGGCCGCCGGGCAGGTGCTGTGGGACGGCGTGCCGGTGGCCGTGACGGGCCGCGCGGCCAAGCGCGACCTGCGCGTGCTGCGCCGGCGCGTGCAGTTCGTCTTCCAGGATCCCGCCGCGTCGCTGGACCCGCGGATGAGCGTCGGCGACTCGGTCGGCGAGGGGGTGACCGCGCACGGCGAGATCCCGCGCGCGGGGCGCGCCGCGGAGGTCCGGCGGCTGCTCGAGCTCGTGCGCCTCGATCCGGGCTGCGTGCGCCTGCGCCCGCGCCAGATGTCGGGCGGCCAGCGCCAGCGCGTCGCGATCGCCCGGGCGCTCGCGGCCCGGCCCGAGATCCTGATCGCCGATGAGATCACCTCAGCGCTCGACGTCTCCGTGCAGGGCGCGGTGCTCAACCTGCTGCGCGACATCCAGCGCGAGACCGGCGTCGGGATCCTGTTCATCTCGCACAACCTCGCGGTCGTCCGCTACCTCGCCGACGACATCGCGGTGATGAACGCGGGCCGGCTCGTCGAGGCGGGCCCGGCCGCCGAGATCCTCGACCGCCCGGGCGACGCCTACACGCAGCGGCTGCTGGCCGCGGTGCCGTCGATCCGGCCGCATCTGCCGTCGGCGTCGGCCGACGTCGCCCTCTAGAGCGGCGGCGTCTGCTCGTGCCAGTCGGTGTGGGCCTGCAGCGCCGCGCCGAGCGCGAGCAGTCGCGCGTCGGCGCCGGGCGCGGCGACGAGCTGGCCGCCGACCGGCAGGCCGTCCGGCGCGAGCGGCAGCGGCAGCACGAGCGCCGGGGCGCGGGTGAGCGGCCACGGGCCGGTGCAGCGGTTGATGCGCCGGCTCAGCGCGACCAGGTTGTCGGCGTTGATCGGCGGCGCGGTGAAGGGCGTGGCCGGCGTGGCGATGACTGCGACCTGCGCGAAGGCGCCGGCGACCGTGTCGCGCCAGGCGTCGGCCACGACCTCGGCGCCGGCGAGCTGCTCGTCGGTGCGCGTGCGCCCGAGGTCCATCCGCTCGCGGATGCCGTCGCTGAGGCGCGTGTCGTCCCAGTAGGCGCGCAGGCTGCGCGCGGCCTCGGCGTTCTGCAGGGCGGCCATCGCATCCGGGACCGCGCCCACGCCCGGCAGCGCGATCGGCACCGGCCGCGCGCCGATCGCGCGCAGGGCGTCGAGCAGGGCGTCGAACCCGCGGGCGACGCCGGGGTCGAGGTCGTCGAGGAAGTAGGTGGTGGGGATGCCGACGGCGAGGCCCTCGGCGTCGGCGGCCGTGCCCGGCGCGGCCTGCGCCGGCGCCAGGACGTCCATCACCTTCGCCAGGTCGCTCACCCGCCGCGCGATCGGCCCGACCACGTCCATGCTCGGGCTCAGCGGCGTCACGCCGGCGACCGGGACGACCCCGTGCGTCGGGCGCAGGGCGCTGACGCCGCAGAACGCGGCCGGGTTGCGCAGCGAGCCGCCCGTGTCGGTGCCGAGCGCGACGTCGACCAGCCCGGCCGCCACCGCGACCGCCGAGCCGCCGCTCGACCCGCCGGGGATCCGGGTGCGGTCCCACGGGTTGCGGCAGCCGCCGAAGGTCGGGTTCTGCGTGGTCGCGCCGAAGCTCAGCTGCTCGAGGTTGGCCTTGGCCACCAGGACGGCGCCGGCGGCGCGCAGGCGGCGGACCGCCGTGGCGTCGGCGGCGGCGGGCGCGGGGTGGGGCGGACCGAGGCCGTCGGTCGTGATCGCGCCGGCGACGTCGGTGTTGTCCTTGACCGCGAAGGTCAGGCCGGCCAGCGGGCCGGGGTCGGCGCGGCGGTCGACGGCGTCGGCCTCGGCCGGCGCCGCGTCGCGGCGGACGAGGACGCAGGCGCGCAGCGCGCCGTCGAGCGCGTCGATGCGCTCCAGGCTCGCGCGCGTGCGCTCGACGGCGGTCACCCGTCGTCCCGGCCGAACGCGCCGGCGGCGGCGAGCGCGGCGATCGCGTCCGCGTCGTAGCCGAGCAGGTCGCCGAGGATCTCGTCGCGGTGCTCGCCGAGCTCGGGCGCGCGGCGCGGCTCCGGCGCGGGCCACCAGCCGCGGCCGGAGGTGCGGACGTGGCGGACCGTCCCGAACGCGTCGTGGGGCGTGTCGACGATCAGCCCGCGCTCCTGGGCGAACGGGTCGTCCAGCGCGTCGGCCAGCGAGTTGACCGGGCCGGACGGCACGCCCGCGGCCTCCAGCAGCGGCAGCCAGTGCGCGGTCGGCGCGCGGCGCAGCTCGGCGTCGAGCAGCGGGAGCAGCGCGTCGTGGTGGTCGCGGCGGCCGTCGAGCGTGGCGAAGCGCGGGTCGTCAGCCAGCTCGGGCACGCCGAGCACCGCGACCAGCCGAGCGAAGAACTTGGTCTTGACGCACGCCAGCATCAGCCAGCCGTCGGCGGTCGGGAACGCGCCGAACGGCACGACCGACGGATGCTCGGAGCGCGGGCGCCGCGTCGTCTCGTGGCCGCGGCTGAGGTACCAGGTGGCCGGATAGGACAGCATCGACATGGCCGTGTCATACAGGCTCAGGTCGCAGTCGCCGCCGGTGCCGTCGCGTCGCGCCACGTGCACACCGGCCATGATCGACAGCGCCGCGACCAGCCCGCCGCAGTAGTCGACGAGCGACAACCCGCTCTTGGTCGGCGGCCCGTCGGGCTCGCCGGTCAGCTCCATCCAGCCGGACATGCCCTGCACGACGTAGTCGTAGGCCGGCTGCGCGGCGCGCGACCCGGTCATGCCGAAGCCCGACAGCGAGCAGACGACGAGCCGCTCGTTGAACGGCGCGAGGTCGGCGTAGCGCAGGCCGAGGTTCGCCGGGACGTCGCCGCGCAGGTTGTGCAGGACCGCGTCGGCGTCGGCGACGAGGCGGTGCAGCACCGAGCGCCCGCCCTCGGTCGCGAGGTCCAGCGCGATGCTGCGCTTGTTGCGGTTGAAGCTCTGGTAGAAGAGGCTGTCGTCGCCCTCCTGGAACGGCGGGACGGCGCGGCCGACGTCGCCGCCGGTGCGCGCGTCCTCGACCTTGATGACGTCGGCGCCCAGCTCGGCGAGGTGCAGCGTGCCGAACGGCCCCGCGCCGAACTGCTCGATCGCGACGACGCGGACGTCGGCGAGGCCGGTCATCGGGCCGCGCTCCGCGCCCCGACGAGGGCGAGCGTTCGTCGCATCTCGTTGCGGGTGACCATGACGGCCTCGTCGATGCCCATGCCGGGGCGGGCGAGCAGGAGGTCGGCGCCGACGCCCATCGCGACGCCCGCCGCGATCCGCGCGGCGCGCTCGGTCTCGGTGCACGAGCCGCCGCAGTAGGCGAGCACGCCCGCCTCCTTGCAGGCGATCAGCGCGCGGATCGACGCGTCCAGGCCGCCGACGTCGGGGAGCTTGACCTGCAGCATGTCGGCGGCGTCGCCGGCGATGAACGCCTCGACGTCCTCGAGCGTGTTGCACCACTCGTCGGCGACGAGCTGCACGGTCGAGCCGGCGGCGCGCAGCCGGCCGCGCAGCTGCGCGAGCACCGCGATCTGCTCGACGCGCGACGCGGCGTGCACGGGCTGCTCGATGCGCAGCGTGAACGGCGCGGCCAGCCGGCCCAGCTCGGCCAGGAAGGCCGCGCAGGCGTCGCCGGCCCCGAACGTCTCGCCGATCGTCCCGTAGGTGTCGATGTGCAGCGTCGGTGAGTACTCCGAGCTTGCGCGGTGGTCGAGGATCCGGTCGCGGATCCAGCGCACGTACTCGGCGAGCACGCGGCCGTCGGGCCCGACGAGCGTCGGGGCGTGGTTGATCAGCCCGTGGGGGAGCTCGTCGACCTCGCGCAGGATCATGTGGTCGACGCCGTCCCGGCGGCTCTCGCCGCACTGGGCGAAGAGCGGGACCGCGCGCAGCGGCGCGCCCGTCGCGTACTCCGCCGCCACGGTCTCGGCGATCGTCCGCCGGCCCGCGGCGGCGGCCGCCGCGAGCAGCGCCTGGCTGGCGCCGTAGCGCACGGCGAGCGGCAGCTCGAGCGCGTCGAGCCGCGCGCTGGAGGCCCGGAACGACGCCGCGTCGCCGCCGGCGAACGCGTCGCGCAGCACGGGCCCGAACGTGGTCGCGGCGGCCTCGGCGTCGAGCACCGGGTCGCGGCCGGCGGCGCCGGCGTACTGCACCGACACGCCGTCGCCGCCGACGGTCGTGCCGTCCTCGAGGACCAGGACCACGCACAGCGCCTGGCTGGCCTGGCGCACGCGGCGGTAGCCGCCGGTGACCGGGACGCCGGTGTAGAAGTGGCCGTCGCGGCCGGCGCCGGCGCGGATCGCCGCCTGGTCGTCGTTGGGGAACGCGCCGAGGCCGGCGAAGCAGAGGACGTCGTCGATGCGCATCGGTCAGGCGGCGTGGGTCGTGACCCAGTCGACGACGCGGCGGTTGAGGTCGATGCGGTGCGACGGGCGCCCGTTGATGGTGAAGTTGTGCACGGCGTCGGGGTAGATCACCAGCTGCGTCGGCACGCCGAGCTCGCGCAGCGCCGTGTGCCACTGCTGGCCCTGGCCGAACGGGCAGCGCCGGTCGGCGCCGCCCTGGAGCACGAGCGTCGGCGTCTGGACGTCCTCGACGTGGGTCAGCGGCGACTGCTGGGCGTAGCGCGCGCGGTCGGCCCAGAAGCGCCCGCCGAACTGCGACTCGCTGAGCCCGCGGCGGTTGTCGGCGGTTCCGGCCATGCTCGTCAGGTCGCTGATGATGCCGCCGGCGACCGCCGCGGCGAAGCGCGGGTCGCGGCTGGTCAGGTAGCAGGTCATGAACCCGCCGTAGCTGTAGCCGGTCAGCGCGAGCCGGTCCGGGTCGACCGCCCCTTCGGCGACGAGCGCGTCGATCGGCTCCAGGAAGTCGTTGGCGTCCTCGACGCCCCAGCCGCCGGCGGCGCCGCGGTAGAACGCCTCGCCATAGCCGTCGCTGCCGCGCGGGTTGACGAGCAGGATCGTCCAGCCTTGAGCGACGAGCTCCTGGTGGTAGAGGTGGACCTCGTCGAGCGTGCCCTTCCACGAGTTGTGCGGGCCGCCGTGCGCGTCGACCAGCAGCGGCTGCGGGCCGGGCGGCGCGGCCGGGTCGCGCATCAGCCACGCGTGGACGACCGTGCCGTCGCTGATCGTGAACTCGCGCTCGGTGCGCCCGAACGGCTCGATGCCGGCGAGGCTCGCCGCGCTGTGCGCGGTGAGGACGGTCTCGACGCCAGTCGCCAGGTCCAGGCTGGCGACCTCGCCGAAGGACGCGGCGGAGGTGAGGGTGAACGCCGCGCGGCCGGCCGCGACGGTGACGGCGGAGACGTTGCGGGCGGTGCCGCCGACGAGCACGGTCGGCGCGGCGCTGCCGTCCGCCGGGACGGCGTGCAGGGCGACGTCGCCGCGCTCGGTGGCGCAGAACAGCACGGTCGCGCCGTCGCCGGCGGTGCGCGGCGTGGTGCCGGGGTAGCCCGGCGACCCGAACATGACGTTGCGGTCCAGCGGCGCGGCGAGGTTCGTCGTCGCGCCGCCGGCGAGCGCCACGCGCAGCAGCCCGTAGTGGCCGTTGGGCGCGGCGGGCGTCCCGGCGATGAGCAGGGCGGAGCCGTCCTCGGTCCAGCCCAGCGGGCCGGCCCAGCCGTCGGCCGCGCCCACCTCGCGTGGGTGCGCGCCGGGGGCGAACGGGTCGAGGACGTGCGCGGAGCGGGTGCGCTTGAGGTCGGCGTCCGGGTCGGTCGCGGCCGGGAACGCCAGCAGTGCGCCGTCGGGCGACCAGGCCGGCGCGCCCGCGTCCCAGTCGCCGTCGGTGAGCTGCGTGCACGCGCCCGTCGCGACGTCGACGACGTGGACGTGGTCGCGGACCGAGCCCCGGATGCCCGGGCCCTCGACGACGTAGCTGAGGCGGTCGGCGACGATCGGCGCGTAGGCGCGGCGCGCGCGGGCGGCGTCGTCCTCGCCCGCGACCGCGGCGCGGTCGACGGAGGCGGTGAAGGCGATGGTCCTACCGTCCGGCGACCACGCGGCCGGGCCGGCGCCGAGCGGCAGCGCGGTCAGCGCGACGGCCGCGCCGGGGTCGTCGACGTCGAGCAGCCAGAGCTGCGCCGACCCGCCGGCGTCCGGGCGCAGGAGGGCGAGGCGGCGGCCGTCGGGCGCCCAGGTCGGCGCGGTGTCGGCCGGGCCGTCGGTGAGCGCGGCGGGCTCGGCGCCGCCGTCGACCGGGACCGTCCAGAGCCGGCGGACGTCGCGGTCGGCGTCGAGGTCGGCCTGGCGCAGGACGTAGACGACGCGCGTGCCGTCCGGGGAGAGCGCCGGGCTCTCGGGCACCGCGATCGCGGCGAGGTCGTCGGCGGTCAGGCGGCGGGGCATGGGCGCTCCTCGGGGTACGACATGGTCTTGATCGTCGCACCGCGGCGGCGGCCCGGATTCGTCGGCGCCGACGATCCGGTCAGAGCCCGCCTGGCCGCGGCGACCAAGTGCTAGTCCTTGGGCAGCAGCCGCAGCTGCAGCATGACCGACAGCCGCGTGTCGGCGTCGTCGAGGTCGATCTCGCCCACCTCCACGAGCCGGCGCAGGCGGTAGCGGAACGTGTTGGGATGGACCCACATCGTCTGCGCCGCCTCGATGACGTTGCCGAACGCGTCGAGCCAGGCCCGCAGCGTCTCGACCAGGAACGTGCTGTGCTTGGCGTCGTACTCGGCGAGGCGGGAGACGGGGCCGGTCAGCGTGTCGCCGCGCGCGGCCATCATGTCGCCGAACTCCATCAGCAGCGCGTCGAGGCCGACGTCGGCGATCGCGGCCACGCGCCGGCTGGTGCGCTTGGAGCGCACGACGCGCAGCGCGCGGTCGGCGCCGTCGCGCGAGCGGGCCAGCGCGCCGGCGCTGGCCGCGACGGTCCCGATCCCGATGACGGCGTGGGCCTGCTTGTCCATCCGCTGCAGGAACTCGTTGGCCAGGCGCGTGGCGCTGCGCTCGGCGTCGCCCGGCGCGCCGGCGACCGGGACGATCCCGTAGGCGACGTCGCCGACCTGCGCGGTGGCCGAGCCGGGCGCGGCGACGGTGAGGTGCATGGCGAACGCGTCGGCGATCCGGCGCCGCGTCGCGACCTGGTCGGCGTGCGGCGCCTCGGGCGCGGCGTCGTCGTCCAGCGTCTGGGCCAGGACGATCGCGGGCTGGTGGCCGACGCCGAGCCGGCTGGCGGCGTCGGCGGCGCCCGGCCCGCCCTCCAGCGCGGTGGCCACGAGGTCGGCGCGCAGCCGGCGCTCGACGTCGGCGCCGGCGCGCTCGCTGAGCAGATGGACCGCGACGAGCGGGCCGATGTCCCTGAAGGTCCGCATCCGCTCGTCGGACAGCGGCTGCTCCACCGCCGCCCAGATCGAGCCCAGGATCTCGTCGCCGGCGCGGACGGCGAGCGCGACGCGCGGCATCGTGAAGCCCTCCAGGCCGCTGGCCGGCGGGTCGACCCACAGCGGCTCGTCGGTGCTGAAGAGCTCGCGGAAGACGCCGCGGCCTTCGAGGTCGTCGGTGCGCGCGACCGACACCTCGCGGTTGATGATCGTCCCGATGCGCGACGGGTCGGCCTCGTCCTGGCGCCCGGAGAACGCGAGCACGCGGGAGCGACGGTCCTCGATCGTCACGGGCGCGTCGAGCAGCGCGGCGATCGCGTTGGCCAGGGCGAAGAGGTCGCCCGACGGGATGCCGCCGAGCGTCTCCTCGCCGGTCTTGCCGAAGCCGTCCTGGGCCAGCACGGCGCGCAGCAGCGCGGCGAGCCGCGTCCAGGACGTGCCCTCCGAGAGCCCGATGAGCGTGACGCCGGTGCGCGCGACGGCGGCCTCGACGTCGGGGTCGACCGCGACGCCGCCGCGCACGATCAGCCCGATGCAGGCGCGCGGTCCGAGGCCGTCGAGGAGCGCGACGGTCTGCTCGCGCGTCTGGATGCCGACGCCGAGGACGAGCGCGCCGCGGGCGTGCGTCGGCTCGTCGGCGGGGTCGTGGATGACGATGCCGTCGATGTCGCCCGGCGGGTCGGCGTCACCGGACAGGACCTCGAGGACGGTGCCGCCCAGGTCCTCGAGAACCCGCCCGAGGGATGCGCGACGCTGCTCAGCGAGAGGTGCGAGCACGGGTGGAACCTACCCACGGTGGCGCCGAGCGCAACTGTCGCAAGGCACAACTTCGCCTCGACCGTTCGTCCTGACGGACGAAGACCTCACGACACTAAGCTGCGAGCCACTCCGTGGAGGCCGTGACCTCGGCGAGCCGGTCGGCGATCGGCGTCACCCCGAGCCCGGGCCCGGTCGGGACCGGCAGGTGGCCGTCGTCGAGCACGAACGGCTCGGTGATGTCGGTGGCGAAGAAGCGATCCGACCCCGACGTGTCGCCCGGCAGGCTGAAGCCCGGCAGCCCGGCGAGCGCGACGTTCGCGGCGCGGCCCAGGCCCGTCTCGATCATCCCGCCGCACCAGACCGGGACGCCGTGGGCGGCGCACACGTCGTGGATCCGGCGGGCCTCGAGGTAGCCGCCGACGCGGCCGGCCTTGATGTTGACGATGCGGCACGCGCCGAGCCGGATCGCGTCGGCCGCCGCGCGGGCCGAGACGATCGACTCGTCCAGGCAGATCGGCGTGCGCACGAGCTTGGCGAGGTCCGCGTGGCCGAGGACGTCGTCCTCGGGCAGCGGCTGCTCGAGCAGCAGCAGGTCGAAGTCGTCGAGCCGGGCCAGCAGCCGCGCGTCGGCCAGCGTGTACGCGGCGTTGGCGTCGACCTGGAGGAGCAGGTCGTCGCCGAAGCGCTCGCGGACGGCGCGGACCGGCGCGACGTCCCAGCCCGGCTCGATCTTGAGCTTGATGCGCACGTAGCCCTGCGCGACGTACTGCTCGACCTGGTCGATCAGGACGTCGATCGAGTCCATGATCCCGACCGAGACGCCGCAGGCCACGCGCTCGCGCACCGCGCCGAGCTCGTCGCCGAGCGACACGCCCCGCGCGTGCAGCTCGGCGTCGAGGACGCCCATCTCGAGCGCCGCCTTGGCCATGCGATGGCCGTGGAAGGGCGCGAGCGTCGTCGCGACCGCGCTGGCCCGCACGTCGCCGCCGGCGGCCAGCGCCGGGACGAAGAACCGGCGCAGGACGTCGGCGGAGGCGTCGACGTACTCGGAGGAGTAGAGGGGATGCGCCGACGACACGCACTCGCCCCAGCCCTCGCCCTCGGAGGTGACGACGCGCAGGAGCAGCGCCGACTTCGTGGTCTGGGTGCCGAACGAGGTGCGGAACGGGAACACGAGAGGCATCTCGATCCGCCGCAGTTCGACGCCTTCGAGCTTCGTGCCGTTCGTGCGCATGGCCTCGATTACAGCCGCCCCGCACGGCCCGCGGCTCGTTCGCCGCGACCAAATCGAGCGCCTCGGTCAGTCCAGCGCGACGTTCGCGTAGGTCGGCGTGGCCGCGCGCAGGTCGAGGACCTCGCCCGTGCTCGACAGGTACAGGCCGGTCCCGATCGGCGCGAGCCGCAGCGCGACGTCGGAGCCGACGCGGCGCAGCGCCGGCGACGCGCCGTCCTGCGCGAGCTCGTACTCCGCGGTCGGCACGCCCCAGCTGCTCATCGTGTAGGTCCCGGCGCGCGCCGGGTCCAGGGTCGACGGCGGGGTGCGCGCCGCATCGTTGCGGTAGCGGACGTCGCCGTTGCGCAGGTCCACCATGTAGGTGCCGGCGCCGGCGCGGCCGGGCAGGAAGCGGTAGCGCGCGGCCGCGGCCGGGGCGCCGTCGATCCGCAGGCCGCCGGCGACGACCGTGACCGCCGCGCGGTCCTCGTTGCGCCCGACGTACTCGCCGGCGACGTCGTCGCGGTCGACGCGGCCGCCGGCAGGGAAGGGCGGCGCGGCGGGCCCGCGGTCGGGCGCGAGCGCGGCGACGATCCGTCGGGCCAGCTCGTTCTGCAGGTTGTGGTCGAACGAGTTGGTGAGGATCACGGCGCCGACCTCCAGCGCGGGCACCCAGAACAGCTGGGCCTGGAAGCCGAAGCCCGAGCCGCCGTGGTGGAAGACCTGGACGCCGGGCGCCCACTCGTCGGCGTAGAGGCCGAGGCCGTAGCCGAGCTGCTGGCCGGGGTGCGGCGTGACGATCCGGCGCTGCTCGGCGGCCAGCTCGGCCGCCAGCAGCGGGGCGCCGTCGCGCAGGAGCATGGCCACGAGCGCCAGGGCGTCGTCGACGCTCGTGTACAGGCCGCCGGAGGCGACCATCGGCACCGCGACGGGCAGCTCGCGCCCCGCGGCGGCGAACGGGCGCCAGTGGCCGACGGCGCGGCCGGGGTCGGCCGCGACGACCGCGGCGTCGAACGTGGCGCGCGCCATGCCCAGCGGCTCCAGCAGCAGCTCCCGGGCGGCGTCGGCGAAGGGCCGGCCCACCGCCTGGCGCAGCGCGTACCCGGCGAGGTCGATGCCCAGGTTGGAGTACTCGAAGTGGTGGCCGACCGGGAACCGCAGCCAGGTGGCGAAGATGCTCCGGCAGTGCGCGTCGAAGTCGCCGTCGCCGACGTCGTGGTTGGACCCGTTGGCCGTCTCGTGCGTGAAGCCGGCGGTGTGGCCGAGCAGGTGGCGCAGCGTGATGCGCGCGCCCGGGTCCTCCTCGAACACGCTGTGGACGGCGAAGTCGGGGACGGCGGTCGCGATCGGCGCGTCGAGGTGCAGCAGCCCGGCCTCGACGGCGAGCAGCACGGCCGTGGCCGTCGCGAGCTTCGACGTGGACTGCACGCTGAACCGCGTGTCGGTGGCGATCGGCACGTCGCCGTCGCGGCGCGTCGTCCCGTAGCCGGCCGACCACAGCGGCCCGCTCGCGTCGCACAGGCCGATCGCCAGTCCCGGGACGGCGGCGCTCGCCATCGCGTCGGGGATCGCGGCGTCCAGCACGCCGGCCAGCTCGTCGATGCGCCCAGGGTCGGCCACGGCCGGGAGCGTACCCACGCGCTCCGGGCGCGCCCCGGTGCGCGGCGACGAACGCGGCGGGGCGGCTTCGGCCGACGCGACCACCTCGCGGGCGGGTCGGCCCGGCAGGATCCGGAGCCGTGCGCGACGTCGACCCAGCCTTCCTGGCGCTCCCGATGCGGGCGCTCGCCGACGCCGCGCTGGAGCGCGCCGTCGCGCTCGGCGCCGACCACGCCGACGTCCGGCTGCAGCGCATGCGCCAGCAGACGCTGCGGCTGCGCGACGGCGCGCTGGAGTCCGCCCGCGACGGCGAGGAGCTGGGCCTCGCGGTGCGCGTCGTCCACGACGGCGCGTGGGGCTTCGCGAGCGGCACGACGTGCACGGTGGCCGCGGCGGCCGAGCTGGCCGAGCGCGCGGTCGGGGTCGCGCGCTTGGGCGGCGCGCTCAGCCGGGTGCCCGCGGTGCTGGCGCCCGAGCCCGTCCACGCCGACGCGGTCTGGGTCTCGGACTACGACGTCGACCCGTTCGCCGTGCCGCTGGCCGAGCGCGTCGAGCGCCTGGCGCAGCTGTCGCGCCGGCTGCTGGCGGCCGATGGCGTCGACCACGTCGACGCCTCGCTCGTCCAGGTCCTCGAGAACAAGCACTACGCCGACACGGCCGGCACGACGACGACGCAGCAGCGGGTGCGGCTGCATCCCGAGCTGGTCGCGATCGCGGGGCCCGCCTCGATGCGCACGCTGGCGCCGCCGGCCGGCCGCGGCTGGGAGTACATGACCGGCACCGGCTGGGACTGGGACGCCGAGATCGACGCGCTGCCGGCGCTGCTGCGCGAGCACGCGGCCGCGCCGAGCGTCGAGGCCGGCCGCTACGACCTCGTGATCCACCCGAGCAACCTGTGGCTGACGATCCACGAGTCGATCGCGCACGCGACCGAGCTCGATCGCGTCCTGGGCCACGAGGCCGCGTTCGCCGGGACGAGCTTCGCCACGTTCGACCAGCTCGGGACGCTGCGCTACGGCAGCCCGCTGATGCACGTGACCGGCGACCGGACGGCGCCCCACGGCCTGGCGACGGTCGGCTACGACGACGAGGGCGTCGCGGCGCAGGCGTTCGACATCGTCCGCGACGGCGTGCTCGTCGGCTACCAGCTCGACCGCCAGATGGCCCAGACGCGCGCGCTCGGGCGCTCCAACGGCTGCGCGTACGCGGACTCCGCGCAGCGCGCGCCGCTGCAGCGGATGCCCAACGTGTCGCTGCGACCGGCGCCCGGCGGCCCGTCGACCGAGGAGCTGATCGGCCGGGTCGAGCGCGGGATCTACGTCGTCGGCAACGCGTCGTGGTCGATCGACATGCAGCGGTTGAACTTCCAGTTCACGGGTCAGCAATTTCATCGCATACAAGATGGTCGCCTCGCCGGCCAGCTGCGCGACGTCGCCTACCAGGCGACGACGACCGACTTCTGGGCGTCGCTGGAGGCCGTGGGCGGCCCCGAGACCTACATGTTGTGCGGGACGATCGCCTGCGGCAAGGGCCAGCCGGGGCAGGCCGCGGCGGTCTCGCACGGCTCGCCGTCCGCGCTGTTCCGCGGCGTCAACGTCCTCAACACGCGGGCCGGCGCATGAGCGCGCCGCAGGAGCTCGTCGACGCGGCGCTGGCCGCGTCGGTCGCCGACGGCTGCGTCGTCGTGCTCGAGGAGCACAGCGCCGCGAACCTCCGCTGGGCGGCCAGCGCGATGACGACCAACGGCTGGACGAGCGCGCGGACCATGACCGCGATCGCGTTCCGGGAGCGGGCCGCCGGCACCGGCATCGGGCTCGTGACGCGCTCGGTCCAGACCGCGGCCGAGGCCGCGGCGCTCGCGCGCGCGGCCGACGCCGCGAGCCGCGCGAGCGCGCCGACCGAGGACGTCAGCCCGCTCGTCGCGCCCTACCTCTGCGACGACGACTGGGGCGCCGAGGTCCCGCGCACGGGCCCGGACGCGCTCGCGCCGGTCGTGCCGGGCCTGGCCGCGCTCGTCGACCGCTGGCACGCCGAGGACTGGCTGGCCTTCGGCTACCTCGAGCAGCAGCGCACGACGACGTTGTTGGCCACGTCCACCGGGCTGCGCCGGCGCTTCGACCAGGCCGACGGCCGCTTCGAGCTGACCGGCAAGTCCACCGACATGCAGCGCTCGGCCTGGTACGGCGCGCACGTGCCCGACGCCACGGCGGTGGACGTCGGCGCCGCCGGCGCCGAGCTGGAGCGCGGGCTGCGGACCGCGGCGCGCGAGGTGGCGCTCCCGCCGGGGCGCTACGAGACGCTGCTGCCGCCGGCCGCGGTCGCCGACCTGATGGTCTTCGCCTACCAGCGCATCGCCGCCCGCGACGCGCACGACGGGCGGACGGTCTTCGCCCGCCCCGGCGGCGGCGACCGCATCGGCGAGCGCCTGGCCGCGCTGCCGCTCACGCTGGCCTCCGATCCGGGCGCGCCGGGCCTGGAGTGCCTGCCCTTCGACGTGGTGACGGCCGGCGAGTCCGCGCTGGGCTCGGCCTTCGACAACGGCCAGCCGGTCGCGCCCGCCACGTGGATCGACCGCGGCACGCTGACCGATCTCGTGCGCACGCGCGCATGGGCGCGCGCCACCGGCGCCGCGCCGCGCCCGCCGGCCGGCAACCTGCTGCTGAGCGCCGACGGCGCCACCGCGTCGCTGGCCGACATGGTGGCGTCGACCCAGCGCGGGCTGCTGGTGACGAGCCTCTGGTACGTCCGCCAGGTCGAGCCGCGGACGCTGCTGCTCACCGGCCTGACGCGCGACGGCGTCTATCTCGTCGAGGACGGCCGGATCACGGCGGCGGTCAACAACTTCCGCTTCAACGAGTCGCCGATCGACCTCCTGGCCCGCGCGACCGAGGCGGGCCGCACGGAGCGCACGCTGCCGCGCGAGCGCGGCGACGCGTTCCGCCGCACCGCGATGCCGGCGCTGCGGATCCCCGACTTCCACATGTCGACGGTCAGCGCGGCGCGCTGAGGATCGCGGCGTAGGCGTCGGCGTCGGTGACGCCCTCGGTATCCAGGAGCAACACGGTCGCGCCCAGCAGCGGCGCGCCCGCCGGGTCGCCCGCGAGGGCGAGCGCGCCCGCCAGCGCCGCCGCGCCGCTCTCGCCCGACGGGACCCCGGCGGCGGCCAGCGTGCGCACGGCGTCGCGCGTCGCGTCGTCGCCGACCGCGACCGCGGCGCGCACGCCGGTCCGCAGCGCGGGCCACGCGACGGGGGAGACCTCGCCGCAGTTCAGCCCCGCCATGATCGAGCCGTGCGGCCCCGGGACGACGACCGGCGCGCCGGCCACGAGCGAGCGGCGCACGCAGTCGGCGGCGACCGGCTCGACGGTGACGACCGCGCAGCCGCGCCCCGCCAGCCGGGCGACCGCGCAGGACGCGAACGCCCCGACGCCGGCCGGGACGAGCGCGACGTCGAAGGCGCCGCCGCCGGCCTGCGCGAGCTGGGCCTCGGCCTCGCGGAAGATCGTGCCATACCCCGCGGCGACCGCGGTCGGGATCGCCTCGTACCCCGGCCACGACGTGTCGGAGACCACGACGTGGCCCGGCTCGGTCGCCGCCGCGTCGGCGACCGAGCGCACGGCGTCGTCGTACGAGCCGGCCTGCACCCGGACGTCGGCGCCCTCCGAGGCGATGGCCGCGATCCGCGCCGCGGCGGTCTCGGCAGGGACGGTGATGCGCGCGGGCAGCCCGATCCGGCGGGCGACGTGGGCCACGGCGCGGCCGTGGTTGCCGTCGGTCGCGGTGGTCAGGACGGTTCCCGGCGCGAGGCCGGCGGCGAGCTCGGTCAGCGCGCCGAACGTGGCGGGCACCGGCGCGTCGGCGCGGAGCGCCAGCGCGACGTTGACCGCCCAGACGGCGCCGACGACCTTGAAGGACGGCAGCCCGAGGCGCTCGCGCTCGTGCTTGACGAGCACGCGCTCGACGCCGAGCGCGGCCGCGACTTCCGGCAGCGTGACCAGCGGCGTGGGCGCGAAGCCGGGGATCGAGGCGTGGAAGCGGTCGATGTCGCCGGCCGCGACGACCGGCGGCGCGGCCGGGGGCGTCCAGTTGGGGTTCAGGGAGACGAGCGCGGCGGTCACGCGTCCATCCTGCCGGGCGCGGCGGCGGCGGCGTTCGTCGCCCGCCGCCAAGCGACGGCCCGGAGGCTGTCGCCGGCGACGAGCGAACGGCCGGTGCTAGCGGTGCGCGGCCTGGCGCTTGGCCGACGCCTTGGACTGGCGCTCCCACCGGGTCAGCAGCTTGGCGAGCGCCGGCTTGCTGACGCGCGCCGCGGTCGCCGTGGCCGACGTCAGCGGCGTGTGCTCGCGCGACTGCAGGGTCTCGCGCTGGTCGAACGTGCCGTAGGAGCCGTTGTCGCTGGTCGACTCGCGCACGAGCGGGGCGTAGGTCCCGTCCTCCAGGACGATCGTCGTCTGCGCCGCGGTGTTGTCGGTCACCCAGTGGTCGGCGCCGGTGCTCGGGTCGTTCGACTTCTTGCCGTCGGGCACCGTGTACTTCGTGCCCGCGATGCCGGCGACGGTCTGCGGTCCGATCGGCTGCAGGAGCCCGCCGGCGACGAGCTTCTTGTTGTAGGCCGGGCTCCAGCCGGCGAACGGCGGGGTGCTCGGCCCGTCGCTGCGGAACGAGATCCGCTCCTTGGCGTTGAACACGACGCTGCCCGACGGCGACGAGACGCCCTGCGCGGACAGCGCGCCGGACGCGTCGCGCGAGACGGAGCGCCAGCTGCTGGAGGTCGCCCAGTACTCGGTGGTGCCGTGGCTGGGCTTCGGCACGCCGGTGAGGTCGAACGCGACGACGCCGTGCTCGAGGACGCCGGCCGGGATGCCGGTGTCGGTGAGCGCGGGGTCGAGCGCGGCCGGCGCGGCGCCGGCGAGGGCGGGGAGGGCGAGCGCGGCGACGGCGCCCGAGGCGCCGAGCAGCGCGAGGCCGCGGCGGCGGAGGGACGGGGAGGTGATGGTCATGCCCTCTATGACGGCGTGGACCGCGATCGGTACCGGAGTTTGCATCGTGTCAGACTGGCCCCGCACAAGGTCCGAGACCTTCGGGCGCGGACCCGGTCTTACGTGCACGTGCCCCGCTCTCCCCGCTCCCCACTGCCCCGCCGCGCGGTCGCGCTGCTCGCGACCTGCTCCTTCGCCGCCGGCGTCGGCGCGGCCGCCACCGACGCCCACGCCGCCACGTCGCCCCACGGCGTCCGAGTCTGCGCCGCCGAGGTCAAGTTGGTGGAGTCGCCCGGCGGCGCGGTCGTCGGCGTCGTCCACGACGGCGACGTCGTCCGCGTGCTGCTGCGCGACCGCGGCGACCGCTGGCGGCGCGTGCTGACGCGCTTCCGCACCCGCGGCTGGCTGCGGACGTCCACGATCTGCCCGGAGGATCGGTGAGCGCCCAGCCCGTCCGTCCGGCCGTCGTGTCCCGTCCCTACGACCGCGCCGCCGACTCCGAGCTCGTCGAGATGCTCCGGGCCGGCGACGGCGCCGCCTTCGACGCGCTCGCGCGCCGGCACGCGCCCGCGCTGACCCGCTACGCCGGCCGGATCCTCCGCGCGCGGCCCGCCGTCGTGGAGGACGTCGTCCAGGAGGCGCTGCTGCGCTCGCACCTCGCGCTGCGCCGCGACGACCGGCACATCCAGGTCAAGCCCTACATGTTCCGGTTGGTTCGCAACTGCTGCCTGGACGAGCTGGCGCGCGCCCACACCGACGCGGTCCCGCTCGAGCTGCTGCAGGCCACCGGCGACGAGCCGGCGGCGCCGAGCGCCTCGCCGCACGACCTGACGATCGAGCGCGAGACCACGCTGAGCACGCTCGCCGCGATCTCGGCGCTGCCCGCCAGCCAGCGCCACGCGCTGGTGCGCCGCGAGCTCGACGGCCTCACCCACGACGAGGTCGCGCGCGAGCTCGGGATCTCCGCCGCCGCGAGCAAGAACCTCGTCCATCGCGCCCGGGAGAACCTGACGCGCGCCGCCGAGGCGCGCGAGACGCGTTGCGAGGACATCCGCCACGACCTGCTCGTCGCCCACGACCGGCGCCGGCGCCCGCCGATGACCGCGCTGCGCCACGTGGCGTCGTGCCGCGACTGCCGGCGTTTCCGCGTCGCGCTCAAGCAGCGCCGCCGCCAGCTGCGCGTCCTGGTCCCCGCGCCCGCGGCGCTGCTGCTGCTCGGCGGCGGCCTCGGCGCGACCGGCAAGCTCGGCGGCCTGGTCGGCGGCGCGGGCCAGCCGCTGGCGGCCAAGGCGACGGCGGTCGTCGCGGCGGGCGCGCTCGCCGCGGGCGGTGCCTACGCGCTGCACACGCACGTCTTCGGCCCCGGCAGCCGGACGCCGGTGGCGCTGCAGGGCGTCGGCGTGCCGGGCGGGCGGCTGGCCAAGGGCGCGACGGTGCCGGCGCACATGGCCGTCGTCACCCGCGAGGCCGTCGCCCGGCGCACGGCCCGGCCGCTGGCCGTGAGCCTGACCTGCCCGGCGACGATGCGCGTCGCGGGGCTCGTCCCGTTCCCCGGCGACGACATCTCCCACGGCATGGACCCGGCGACCGTCGTCGGCGTCAGCCGCCGGGCCAGCGTCCTGCTCGACACCGCGCGGATGGCGACCGGCGAGCGCCGGCTCACCGTCGCGGTGCTGTGCCGCGTGCCCGACCGCGGCGGGTCGGTGCGCGCCGCGCCGCGCGGCGCCGGCCCGCTGCCGGTCGTCCACGCCTGCCGCCGCCGGGCGACGCTCCGCGCCGTTCCCGGCGCCAGCGCCGCGGGCACCGTCACCAGCGGCCAGCCGCTGGCCGTCCTGGCGGCCCGCCGCCAGTGGCTGCGGGTGCGGACCGACGGCGGCACCCGCGGCTGGCTGCCGGCGCGCGTCGCCTGCTGAGCGACGCGCTACGGGCGCTGCCGGATGCCGTCGACGACGGCCGTCCGCACGTGGGCGGTCCACCCGATGCGTGTGCCCTCGGGCAGGTTGTAGGGGTTGTCGGCCAGCGTGGTCGTCGTCTCGCCGAGCAGGGTGTAGGTGTCGCGGTCGAAGACGAGCTCCAACCGCATGGCCTTGCCGGGCACGTCCATCGCCACCGCGACGCCCGCGCGCCCGGTCCCGTCGCGCGCGTCGTCGCTGAGACCGACGCCGGGGAGCTGCGCCGCGACCTCGTAGAGCGCGGCCCGCTGGGCCGGCGTCGTGCTGACCTGGCGCAGGGCGTCGCCGACCTCGAGGAACACCTGCTGGTCGACGGGCGCGCCCTTGGCGTCGGCCGCGTCGGCGCGCAGGCGCTGGGCCAGCGCGGCCGGCGTCGACGGCAGCGGCGCCGTCTTGGTCCCGGGCGGGACGTCGGCGCGGTCGGCGCCGCTCAGCGCCACGTCGCTCGCGCCGGTGCCCAGGTGCGGCCGGCCGGCGGCGACCCAGGCGTCGTGGTCGCCCGGCGTCAACCACGTGGGCGTGCCGGGGCGCGACGTCAGCCAGCCGTCGCCGTCGCCGTCGCGCCACGCCTCGCGGCGCAGCGGGACGAGCCGACGGATGGCCTGGGCGCCCTGGGTCACGTAGAGGACGGCGCCGACCGACTCGGTGTAGAGGTACTGGCCCGGCCCGAGGGCCTGGGCCGGCGCCTGCTCGCGCGCCGCGGCGGCGGCGTGGTGCAGGACCGTCGCGGCCGAGGCCGGCGCGGGAGCCGCGCCGTCGTCGGTGCCCACGAGCACGAGGACGGCGGCGGCCACCGCGGCCGCGGCCATGGCCGGCAGCGCGAAGCGCCGGCGCCGCGGCGCGCGGCGGCGCGGGGGCGCGGCGGCCGGCGCCGGGGCCGCCGCGGCGCGCGCGAGCGCGATGTGGCGTTCGAGGGCCTGCAGCGCGGTGCGCTGCGCCTCGGGGGTCGGCGCGGGTGCGGGCGCGGCCAACTGCCGCAGCAGGTCCAGGTCAGACATCGCAGATCTCCTCTCGGGTGCGGACGGGTTCGGTTCTCGGAAGCTCGGCCTGCAGGCGCCGGCGCGCGCGGGCGATCCGCGAGCGGACCGTCCCGACCGGGCAGCCGACGGCGCGTGCGACCTCGTCGTAGGTGAGCTCGCCCCAGACGAACAGCAGGAGCGCCTCGCGGTCGTCGGACGCGAGCGCGGCCAGCGCGTCGACGGTGCTCTGGGCGAGCGCCTCGGGGAGCGCGTCGGCCGCCGGACGGCCGGCCTGCGCCCGCACCCAGGCGTCCCAGCGCCGGCGCTCCGCGCGCCAGTGATGGCGCAGCTGGTTGGACGCGATCGCCAGCAGCCACCCCCGCGCGTCGGCGTAGGCCCGGTCGTAGGTCGACCGCCGGTCGAAGGCCAGCAGGAACGCCTCGGCCGCGATCTCGTCGGCGAGGTCGCCGCCGACGCGGCGGCTGGCGTAGCCGTGCACCGCCGCGTAGTGGCGCTCGAAGACGGTCACGAACGCGCCGGGCTCGCGCAGCGAGCGCTCGATCGCCTCGGCGTCGGTCGAAGGGCTGGGGCTCATGCTTGGGATAGCGATCCCGAGCCTAGGAAGTTCACGTCAGGTCAGGTCGCGACGGCCCCGGTCAGCGCGAGCGCCGGCCAGCGCTGGGCGAGGTCCGCGAGGAAGTCCGCCGCGTCGAACGCCTGGCTCGGGGCCAGCACCCCGATCGCCTCGGACGCGACGAGGCGCAGCGCGGCGTCGACGAGGATCGGCGCGGTGATGCCGTAGATGTCGCTGCCGGTGGCGACCGAGCGCCGCGTGCCGCTCACGTCGGTCGCCTCGACCACGACGGAGAACGGCGTGTCCGCGCGCTGCTGGGCCGTCACGTCGTCGGGCGCCGGCGCGTCGGGGCCGAGGATCTCGCGCAGCGTCGCGAGCGCCATGACCAGCCGGACGTTCGGGGTGGCGACGTGGCGCGGGACGGTCACCGCCTCGGGCAGCGGGTAGTCCTCCATGACGGGCTGCACCCCGCGCGGCGCGGGGTAGGCGAAGCTGCCGTACCGCGGCTTGTCGGTGTCCAGGCTGAGCCGGCCGTCGCGCCATGCGCGGCGGCGCCCGGCCATGAGCGCGCTCGCGGCGCGCGAGGCGTGCGTCAGCACCCAGCCGTCGACCGCGTAGGCGATCGTCAGCTCGCGCACGTCGGTCATGCCGCGCGCCGTGACCGACGCGAGCAGGTCGCCGAGCCCGCCGTAGAAGCCGAGCGCCGGGACGACGGCGAGCCCGGCCGCACGCGCGCGGCCGTCCCAGCCGTCGAACATGGCCAGGACGGGATCCTGCTCGGCGGCGAAGTCGAGGTAGTGCGCGCCCGCGGCCAGCGCCGCCTCGAGCACGCGCTCGCCGCTGGTCTGGAACGGGCCGACGCAGTTGAGCACCGCGGAGCAGCCGGCGAACGCCGCGGCCAGCGCCGGAGCGTCGTCGAGCGCGGCGATCCGGACCTCGTCGCCGCCGGCGCCATCGGCGAGCCGCTCGCGGTCGCGGCCGACGAGCACCGGCGCGGCGCCGCGCCGGCGCAGCTCGTCGACCACCTGCACGCCGGTGTAGCCGGTCGCTCCGTAGACCGCGATCGGTCGGTCGTCGTCGGGCATCGTCATCGCTCCTCGTCAGGCTGGGGTCATGCAGATGACGGGTGACCCCCGCCAGATGTGACACCGCGGTCGCGCAACCGTCAGGTTGCGTACGGTCGGGGGCGTCCGGTGAGGCGGCGAGCCGGTGCGCCGCCTGCCGCGCCGCGGCGGGCGGGACCATCTGCGAGTGGTCGCTGACCGGGCCGGCGCTCGGCTACGGTTGCCGCGTGCCCGACGGCCCGCAGCGTTCCCGCCAGCCCGAGCCGCTGCCCCGCGGCCGCCACAAGCTGTCGGAGCAGTCCGTGCGCGCGTCGCAGCGCGAGCGGCTGCTGTTCGCCGTGCTGGAGGCCGTCGCGGACCGCGGCTTCGCGCGGACCACGCTGACCGACATCGTGCGGCTCGCGCGCGTGTCGCGCAACGTGTTCTACGAGCAGTTCACCGACAAGGAGGACTGCTTCGTCGCGGCGTGCGACGCGATGGCCGTCGACCTGATGCGCGCGGTCCGGGCGGCCGCCGCGCCGCACGCCGACTGGCTGAGCGCGCTGCGCGCGGGCATGACGACCTACCTGGAGTGGTGGGCCGCGCAGGCGCGCTGGTCGCTCGCCTACTTCATCGAGTTGCCGGCGGCGGGCGCGCGCGCCCTGGACCAGCGCGAGCGCGCCTACGCGGAGTTCCGCACCATCTTCGTCGACGTCGCCGCGGGCGTCCGGGCCGAGCGCCCGGAGCTGGCGCCGGTGCCGGAGCTCGTCCCGTCGCTGCTGGTCATGGCCATCACCGAGCTCGTGAGCAGCGAGGTCCGCGCTGGGCGCTCCGCGCAGCTGGCCGAGCTGGCCGACGACCTGGTGGCGATCGTCGTCCGGCTGGTCTCCGACGACCGCGACGTCGCCCGGTTGACTTAAAAGACTGAACAGTATTTAATTGGTCGGCAGGGTCAACGTCTGTCCGGAGGAGAGCATGTTGCGTCGTCGCCTGATGCGCGCGGGGGTCCTCGCGCTGGCCGTGTCCGCGTTCGCGTCCGCCAACGCGTCCGCGGTCACCAACCCGATCGAGTCCAAGTACAAGGTGGCCGGTCCGTCGGCGATCGCCACGAGCGACGTGACGTCGGCCGGGAGCGTCACCTACAACCTGCTCTATCCCGCCGATCTCGGCGCCGGCGGCGTCAAGGCGCCGATCGTCACCTGGGGCAACGGAACCGACGCGGTGCCCAGCCAATACTCGGGGCTGCTGCACCAGCTCGCGTCGTGGGGCTTCGTGGTCGTCGCGTCCACGAGCACGAAGACGGGGAAGGGCACCGAGATGCTCGCCGGCGCGCAGTACCTCGTCACGCAGAACGCCACGGCCGGCAGCCCGTTCTACCAGCAGCTCGACACCACGAAGATCGCCGCGGTCGGCCACTCGCAGGGCGCGGGCGGCGCGGTCAACGCGACCACCCACTCCGCGGGGCTCATCACCTCGACGATCCCGATCGCCCTGCCGAGCACCATCTGGGTCTCGCCCGGCGACGAGTACCACCCCGAGCAGCTGACCAACCCGGTGCTCTTCCTCGGCGGCGCCAACGACTGGTTGATCTCCCCGCCGAGCACGATCGCCGGCTTCTACGACAGCGTGCCGGGCGCGGCGGCCAAGGCCGTGCTCAAGAACGCCGACCACAACACGATCCAGGGCACCGGCGGCGGCTTCCTGGGCTACATCACCGCCTGGCTGCGCTACCGCCTGAGCGGCGACACCTACGCGCGCGGCGCCTTCGCCGGCACCGGTCCCGAGATCAACACAAACACGGCGTGGCAGAACCAGGCCGAGAAGCAGCTGCCGTGATCGGGAGGACACGGCAGGCAGGAGCGCGCGCCGCGGGCGCGGCGCTCCTCGCCACCTTCGCGCTGACCGCCGCGCCGACCGCGCACGCGACGACGACGACGGCCTGTCCGCCGACGTCGTCGCTGGCCAGCGCCGCGACGCTGCGCACGCTCAACGCCGCCGAGTGGAAGTTCGGCGCGCGGCCCACGGGCAGCGTCGCGCACGAGCAGTTCGTGGACTGGCTCGAGGCGCGGCTGCGCCGGATCCCGGGCGTGCGGCTGCGCGAGCAGCGGTTCACGATCCGGCGCTGGACGGCGCAGACGAGCACCCTGCAGCTGCGCGTCGGCGACCGCGCCGTGGCGCTCCCGGTCGCCGGCCCGGTGCCCTCCTCGGGCGCCACCGGCGCCGCCGGCGTCACCGCGCCGCTGGTCGTCGTCGCCGACGACGCGCCGATCTCGGCCGCGACCGCCGCCGGCAAGATCGTCGTGCGCGAGGCGCCGCGCGGCAGCGTCCCGCTGAACGTCTTCGCCAACCCGCTGCTGAGCTGGGCGGAGTACGACCCCACGCACATGATCGACCAGGCCGGGACCTACCAGGGCGACTTCATGAACTACGACAAGCGCCTGCAGGACATGCAGGACGCCGACCGCGCGGGCGCGGCCGGCATCGTGTTCCTGAAGGACCTGCCCCGGGCCCAGATCGTCGGCCACGACGAGCCCTACGAGGGCTTGGCCTACAAGACGCCCGGCCTGTGGCTGGGCTCCGACGAGTCCAAGGCGATCCGCGACGCGCTCGCCGGCGGCGGCCAGCCGCAGGCGACGATCACCCTCCGGGCGACGACGCGTCCCGTCACCACGCGCACCCTGCTGGCCACGATCCCGGGCGCCAGCCAGCAGCGGCTGGTGATCGACAGCCACACCGACGGGACCAACGCCGTCGAGGACAATGGGCCGATCGCGATGTTGACGATGGCGCGCTACTTCGCCGGCCTGCCGCGCGGCTGCCGCGCCAAGACGATCGAGCTCGCGTTCAGCACCGCGCACTTCTACCAGCGGGTCAAGGGCCCGGACGTCCACGTCCGCGACGGCGGCTCCGAGCAGGTCGCCGAGCAGCTCGACCGCGACTACGACAAGGGCACGGTCGACGCGGTGGTGGTGCTCGAGCACCTCGGCGCGCTGGAGTACGCCGTCCAGCCGCGACCCGACGGCATCGGGATGACGCTGCGGCGCACCGGCAAGCCGGAGCTCGCGCTCGTCGGCGTCTCGGACTCGCCCAAGCTCGTGTCCGCCGTCCAGGACGAGGTGCGCCGCTACGACCTGCGGCGCACGGCGCTGCTGAAGGGCGCCGACGCGCCGGGCGACCACGTCCCGGTGCACTGCAGCTTCGGCGGCGAGGGCACGCCTTACAACCGCCACCTGCTGCCGACGGTGGCGACGATCGCCGCGCCGCAGACCCTCTACGACCCGGGCTGGGGGCTGGAGGGCATCGACTTCGGCCTGATGCGCCGCCAGGTGTTGGCCTACACGTCGCTCCTGCGTCGTCTGGACGGCATGTCGCGGGGCGCGATCGCGGGCAACGTGACGAAGCTGCGCCAGCAGCGCAAGGCCGGCGCGGCGACCTGCCCCTGGGCTCCGTGAGCCGGAGGGCCGCCGTCGTCGCGGGCGCGTGCGCGCTGCTCGCCGTGACGCTGCTCGGCGCCCACGGGGCGCCGGGCGCGCGCGCGGCGGGCGGGCCGGCGCCGTGCGTGGCGCGCGCCACGCCGGTCCGGCTCGGGCTGGACCTCGTACGCCGCGCGACCGACGGGCGGCTGGTCACGCTCACGCTGGCGTCGCGCGCGATGGGCGGCCGCCAGCGCGTCGCCGTGCTGCTGCCGCGCGGCTACCCGGCCGGCGGCCGGCGCCGCTACCCGGTGCTGTACCTGCTGCACGGCACCGGCGGGTCCTACGCCGGGTGGTCGGCGCAGGGCGACGTCGCGCGCATCGTCGGCGACCGCCGGCTGATCGTCGTCATGCCCGACGACAGCGCCAACGGCGCCTACACCGACTGGTACGGGTTGCCCACGGGCGTGCACGCGCCGGTGCCCGCATGGGAGTCCTACCACCTGTCCGAGCTGCTGCCGTGGATCGACCGCCACTACCGGACCGTCGCCGCGCGGGGCGGCCGGATCGTCGCCGGCCTGTCGTCGGGCGGCGCGGGCGCGATGAAGTACGCCGCCCGCCACCCGGGCCTGTTCGGGTGGGCGGGCTCGTTCTCCGGGGCCGTCGACCTCGGGCTGCCCGCCTACCGGGCCGTCGCGCCGGCGCTCAACGCCGCGACGCCGCCGGGCGGCCTGCCCGGGACGTGCACGTTCGGCCCGCCCGGCGCCGACGCCGCCGGCGTCGCGGCCAACGACGCGACCGCGCTGGCGCCCAACCTGAAGGGCACCGGGCTGTTCGTGGCGTCGGGCAGCGGCGTGCCCGGCCCGCTGGACGCGCCGGGGCCGATCACCGACGTCCAGGCGGGCGTCGAGCGGGTCGTGTGGCCGATGAACCAGGCCTTCGCCACCGCGCTCGACGCCGCCGGCGTGGCGCGCACGACCGACTTCTACGGGTCGGGCACGCACGCGTGGCCCTACTGGCAGCGGGAGCTGGGGCGCTTCCTGACCTGGCTGGACCCGCGCGTCGGCCACCCGCAGCCGGCGCCGCGCGCGTTCTCGGTGCGCAGCGGCGAGGCGGCGTTCGCGGCCTGGGGCTGGGACTTCGCGGTGCGCCGCGGCGTCCGTGAGCTCCTGTACCTGTCCGACGTGCGGCGGGCCGGCCTGACGGCGCAGGGCAGCGGGACCGTCACGGTCACGTCACCGCCGCTCTACCGGCCCGGGCGCCGCTACCGCGTGGGTGCGGCGACGCGGCCGCGCCACGTCGCGGTCGCCGACGCCGACGGGCGGCTGCGCTTCGGCGTCGACCTCGGCCCCGCCCACCGCCACCCGCAGACGACCTTCACCCCCGAGGCCCGGCGCACCTGGCGCCGCGCCGTGATCCACATCGACGAGGCACGATGACCAGACGACGCCTGCCCCTGCTGCTCGCCGCGGCGCTCGGCCTCCTGCCGGCGGCGGCCGCCGCCGGAAGCCCGGCGCTCGCGGCCGGCCCGCCGCCGCTCAGCGGCGACGCCGGGCGGGCCGCCATCTCCTCGCCCTTCGGCAACGGCGACTTCGGCCGCTGGGTGACCGACCGCTTCGGCCTGCCCGCCTACGACTACACCATCGACCAGCACACGAACCCCATCGCCGCCCAGCAGGCGCTCGCCGGCGGCACCGACGCGTGGAACCAGGTCGGCAACGGCCGCGTCAAGGTCGACGCGCACACCGGCGGCTGGATCCAGTTCTGGGATCAGGACCGGCTCGCGCAGTGGGGCAACCGCTACGAGCCGGACCGGCGCCACTACGGCGGCGGCTACGGCTTCCTGCGCGTCGGCGGCCGGACGATCAGCACGGCCTACGACGACCGCCCGGCCGGCGCCCGGACGCTGCGCCGCTACGGCGTCGGCTCCTTCGCGCGGCGCACGGTCAGCGCGCCGGTCGCGATCGACGAGACCGTCTACGCGCCGTTCGGCGACGACCCCGCCGTCCGCCACGACGTCCGGATCACCAACACCACCACCAAGCCGATCAACGCGGTGTGGTCGGAGTACTGGGACGTCAACCCGGTCGTGCTGCACAACCCCAAGGAGGAGGTGCAGCCGCAGCTCGTGCACCGCGGCATGGGCGCGCCGCGCTACGCCGCGGCGACCCGCACGCTGTCGGTCGCCCAGCGGCCCTTCGCCGGCGACGAGCATCCGCTGTCGATCTTCGCCGCCGCGCTCGGCGCCCCGGTCGACGGCCACGGCACGAGCGCCGCGCGGTTCTTCGGCGCCGGGACGCGCGCCCAGCCGACGGGCGCCGCGACGCGCCTGCGGGGCGCGGCCGGGGCGCGACCCGTCGCCAACGGCAAGGTGGGCGACACCGCGTTCGTCCTGCAGTCCGCCGTGCGGCTGGCGCCGCACCGCTCAGTCACGCTGCGCTACGCCTACGGCATGGCGCAGCCGCGGCAGGTCACCGGGCTGGTCCGGCGGCTGGGCCGCGTGCGCGAGCCGCTGCGCAAGAGCATGGACGCGTGGCGGCGCTTCGTGCCGCAGGTGTCGCTCGGCGGCCGCGACGCCTGGGTGGGGCGCGAGATGCAGTGGGACGCCTACATGGTCAAGGCGGCGTCGGTCTACGACGCGATCTGCGGCGTGCACACGATCACGCAGGGCGGCTACTACCAGTACGCGATCGGGTTCGACGAGGCCCTGCGCGACCCGCTGGAGCACATGCTGCCGATGACGCTGCTCGACCCCAAGCTCGCCAAGGAGACGATCGTCTGGGCGCTGCAGTACCAGCGCGCCCACACCGGGGACCTGCCCTACGGGACCGGCCCGCTGTGCGGCCGCGTGGAGAAGTTCGGCACCGCCGACGAGCTGAGCTTCTGGCTGGAGCTCAGCGTCATCCAGTACGTGCAGCAGACGCGCGACTTCGCGTTCCTCGACGAGCGCGTCCGCTACGCCGGCGGCGGCGCGGGCACGGTCTGGCAGCACCTGCGCCTGGCGTACGCCAACCAGGAGAAGCGCATCGGCTACGGGCCCCACGGCCTGTACCGCCCCGGTACCGAGGGCGACACCTTCGACCTCACGACCCCGGCGCTGCACCTGACCGAGTCGACCTCGACCACCGGCAACTTCGCCTACATGTACCCGCAGCTCGCCGCGCTGGCGACCGCGCACGGCGACCGTGCCTTCGCCGCGACGCTGCGCGCCGACGGCGCCCGGCTGGCGCGTGCGGTGCAGGCGCAGTGGCAGGCCCGGGGCTGGTACGCCCGCGGCTACATCGGCGATCGCGTGTTCGGCACCGGGGCGATCTACGCCGACGCCCAGTACTGGCCGCTGATGGCCGGCCTGCCGAGCGCCGCGCAGTCGGCGGCGATCGTCGGCAACGTCCGGCGCTACCTCGACGACCAGGGCGCGCCGCCGCAGCTGCGCGGCCCGTCGCCGGTCGGGCCGCTCGCGGTCCCGGCCAAGGGCGACCCGGACATCACGGAGTCGACGTCGAACTTCCCGGGCTCGGAGTCGTGGTGGTTCATGAACGGCCCGCTGGTCTGGGGGCTGGCGCAGAAGGCCGACGCGATCCCGGGCGCCGGCGCCTACGCCTGGGACGTGTTCCGGCGCATCACGCTGGCCAACCACGCCGAGACCTACCCGGACCAGTGGTCGGGGATCATCACGACCGACGACACGTGCGCCGGTCCGTCGAGCCCGTCGCCCGGCCGCTGCGGCCTCGGCTTCTCCACCGCCTACAACACGCAGATCACGCACGCCCACGCGTGGGGGCTGTTCGACCTGTTCAAGCTGGGCGGGTTGGATGCGACGCCCACCGGCTACCGCGTGTCGCCGCGCCTGCCGGCGTCGAGCTTCTCGGTGCGCACGAAGGTCGCGGGCGTCGCCTACGGCGCCCGCCAGGCCCGCGGCTACGTGCGGCCGGTCCGCGGCGGCACGCTGGCGATGCAGGTCCGGCTCCCGGCGCCGACGGCCCACCCGGCGGTCTTCGTCAGCGGCCGCCGCGCCCGGTTCCGCCGCGCCGGCGACGTCGTCACGTTCACGCTGCGCACCCGCGCGGGCCGCGCCACGGACTGGGCGGTCCGCACGGGAAGCTAGTCCTATGCCTTGAGCGAGCGCTCCACCAGCGCGCCCAGCTCCAGCCAGTTCTCGCGCGTCGCCGACGCGGTCCCGCGGACGTCGCCGGCCGAGGCGCGCGCGATGATCGCCTCGTGCTGGGCGACCGACCGCCGGCCCGGCAGCGCCGTGTCGGGCAGGAGCTCCAGCCGCCGCAGCCGGGGGCCGACGTGGCGCAGGGTCCGGCGGATCTCGTCGTTGCCCGACGCGTCGACGAGCGTCTGGTGGAACGCGTCGTCGGCGTCGTAGGCGGCGGGCGCCTCGCGGGCGGTGAGCGCGACGATGAACGCGTCGTTGGCCTCCCGCAGCCGCGCGTGGTCGGCGCGCCTCAGCCGCGGCACCCCGAGCTCGGCGGCCAGCGCGTGGACGGCGGCCACCAGCGGGAACGTGTCGTGCGCCTCGCGGGTCGTCAGGGGGCTCACCCGCGTGTAGCGCTGCGGCGCGATCTCGACCAGCCCGTCGTCGGCCAGGCGGCCGAGCGCGTCGCGCACCGGCGTCCGGCTCAGGCCGAGCCAGGCGCACAGCTCGTCGTCGCGCAGCGACTCTCCGGGCGCCAACGTCCCGTCGACGATCGCGCCACACAACATCGCGTAGGCGTTGTCGCGCAAGAGCTGGCGGTCCACCGCGGCCCGCTGCTGAGGCACTGGCATGTCAGACGCCAGTAGACCACCGCGGCCCATTCGCTTGCAAGCGCACCGTTCGCCGGAGTAGGACAAAGCTATGTGCTTGGCGATCCCTGGTCGGATCATCGAGATGGTCGACGAGGCAAACCGGTTAGCGCGCGTGGATGTCGCCGGCGTGCGCCGGACGGTGAACGTCGGCCTGCTCGACGACGCCCGGATCGACGACTGGGTCCTGATCCACGTCGGTTTCGCGATCTCGCGCGTCGACGAGGAGGAGGCCGCCGCGACCATCGCGCTCCTGGAGGGCATGGGCGCCGACTACGAGCTGGAGCTCGAGGAGCTCCGCCACAGCGTGATCGAATGACCTGCCACGACGCGCATCACTGCATCACCTGCGGCGACGACGGCGTGCCCGAGCGCGTCCTCGCGGTCGACGAGGCCCGCGGCCTGGCGCTGTGCGAGCGCGACGACGGCGGCCACGAGAGCGTCGAGATCGCGCTCGTCGCACCGCTGTCGGTCGGCGACTCCGTCCTCGTGCACGCGGGCACCGCGCTCACCCGACTCGACGACGGCCCGGCATGAAGTACGTCGACGAGTTCCGCGACGCGGCGCTGGGGCGCGTGCTCGCTGGGGAGATCATCGCGGCCGTTGAGCCCGGCCGCCACGTGAAGATCATGGAGGTCTGCGGAGGGCACACGCACTCGATCTACAAGTACGGCGTCGACGACCTCCTGCCCGAGAACGTCGAGCTGGTCCACGGCCCCGGCTGCCCGGTGTGCGTCATCCCGATGGGCCGCGTCGACGACGGGATCGCGATCGCCCGCCACGAGGGCGTGATCCTCACCTGCTTCGGCGACATGATGCGCGTCCCCGGCTCGACCGGCACGCTGCTGGAGGCCAAGGCCGCGGGCGCCGACGTGCGCATGGTCTACTCGCCGCTCGACGCGCTGCGGATCGCCAAGGCCAACCCGGATCGCGAGGTGGTGTTCTTCGCCATCGGCTTCGAGACGACGGCGCCGTCGACCGCGTTGACGCTCAAGCGCGCCCGCGCCGAGGACGTCGCCAACTTCTCCTGCTTCTGCAACCACGTCACGATCGTGCCGCCGCTGCGCGCGCTGCTCGACTCGCCCGACCTGCGCCTGGACGGCTTCATCGGCCCGGGCCACGTCTGCACCGTCGTCGGCGCGCGCCCGCTGGAGTTCATCTGCGCCGACTACGCCAAGCCGGTCGTCGTCTCGGGCTTCGAGCCCGTCGACATCCTGCAGTCGGTCCAGATGATCCTGCACCAGCTGCGCGAGGGCCGCAGCGAGGTCGAGAACCAGTACAAGCGCGTCGTGCCCTACGAGGGCAACGGGCGCGCGCTGGAGATCATGGCCGAGGTCTTCGCGCTGCGCCCGCACTTCGAGTGGCGCGGCCTGGGCTTCATCTCCCACAGCGGGCTGAAGCTGTCCGACGCCTACGCCGACCTCGACGCCGAGCGGCGCTTCGACGTCCCGGGCGTGCGCGTCGCCGACCCGAAGGCGTGCCAGTGCGGCGAGGTGCTCAAGGGCGTCATCAAGCCCTACGAGTGCAAGGTCTTCGGGAGCGCGTGCACGCCGGAGCGGCCGATCGGGACGTGCATGGTCTCCAGCGAGGGCGCGTGCGCCGCGTACTACAACTACGGGCGCTTCGCCCGTGAGCGGGTCGTCGTATGAGCGGCACGGCCGCCCGCGAGGCGCGGGTCCTGGGGATCATCGAGACGCAGCGGGGCAAGCGCCCCAAGTTCCGCGACGAGCGCATCACGATGGCCCACGGCGCTGGCGGCAAGGCGACGGGCGCGCTGATCGAGGGCCTGCTGCTCCCGGCCTTCGGCTCGCCGGCGCTCGACGTGCTCGGGGACGCCGGCGTGCTCGACGTCGGGGGCGCGACGCTGGCGCTGACGACCGACAGCTTCGTCGTCACGCCGATCCGCTTCCCGGGCGGCTCGATCGGCGACCTGGCGGTCAACGGCACGGTCAACGACCTTGCGATGTCCGGTGCAAGGCCCGTGGCGCTGACGCTCTCGCTGATCCTGGAGGAGGGGCTCGAGGCGCCGGCGCTGCGCGCCGAGGTGGAGGCGATCGCGCACGCCGCGGACACCGCCGGCGTCGCGATCGTCGCCGGCGACACCAAGGTCGTCGAGCGCGGCCACGCCGACATGATGTACATCTGCACGACGGGCCTCGGCCACGTCGACCCGCGGGCCGCGCTGTCGCCCGGCGCGCTGGCGCCCGGCGACCGCCTCCTGGTCTCCGGCCCCGTCGGCGCCCACGGCACGGCGATCATGCTGGCGCGCGGCGAGTTCGAGCTGGACGCCACGATCGTCTCGGACACGCGCTCGCTGTGGCCCGCGGCCGACGCGCTGCTCGAGCACGCAGGGCCGGGCCTGCGCTGCTTGCGCGATGCCACGCGGGGTGGCGTCGCGTCGGTCCTCAACGAGCTCGCGCGCTCCTCGGGCGTCGCGATGCTCGTCCAGGAGGCGGCCGTGCCGGTCGACCCGGCGGTCGCCGGGGCCGCCGAGCTGCTGGGGATCGACCCGCTGCACGTGGCCAACGAAGGCGTTCTGGTCGCCGCCGTCGCGCCCGAGTGGGCCGGCGCCGCGCTGGCGGCGCTGCAAGACGTACAGGAAGGGTCCTTCGCGCGCGCCGCCGACATCGGCGAGGTGCGCACGAGCCCCACCGGAATGGTGCTGGTCGAGACGGGCTTCGGCGGGCGACGGGTGCTGGATCAGCTCGTCGGCGACCCGCTGCCACGGATCTGCTGAGACGAGAGGGGTAGGAGATGGCATCGGTCGAGTTCGTTGCAAACCAGGCCCAGACGGAGGCGGTGACCGCCCACGTCCTGTGGATCACCGTCGGGCTGTCGTGCGAGGGCGACTCGGTCGCCATGACCGCGGCGACCAACCCCAGCCTGGAGGACATCATCACGGGGGCGATCCCCGGGATGCCCAAGGTGGTGGTGCACAACCAGGTGCTCGCCTACGAGGTCGGCCAGGAGTACGTCCAGGCGTGGTTCGACGCCCAGGACGGCAAGCTCGACCCGTTCGTGCTGGTCGTCGAGGGCTCGCTCGGCAACGAGAAGATCAACGGCGAGGGGCACTGGACCGGCTTCGGCGTCAACCCCGCCAACGGCCAGCCGATCACGGTCAACGAGTGGCTGGACCGCCTGGCGCCCAAGGCCGCCGCGATCGTCGCCGTCGGGACGTGCGCCACCTACGGCGGCATCCCGGCGATGGCCAACAACCCGACCGGCGCGATGGGCGTCCGCGACTACCTGGGGTGGAACTGGAAGTCCAAGGCCGGCATCCCGATCGTCAACATCCCCGGGTGCCCGGCCCAGCCCGACAACATGACCGAGATGCTGGTCCACCTCGTCTTCGCGCTGGCGGGGATGGGGCCGGTGCCCGAGCTCGACGACGCCGGCCGGCCGGTGTCGCTCTTCGGCCGGACGACGCACGAGAGCTGCAACCGCGCCGCGTTCTACGAGGAGGGCGACTTCGCCACCGAGTACGGCGACGACCACCGCTGCCTGGTCAAGTTGGGGTGCAAGGGCCCGGTGGTCAAGTGCAACGTGCCGCTGCGCGGCTGGGTCAACCACATGGGCGGTTGCCCCAACGTGGGTGGGATCTGCATGGCGTGCACGATGCCGGGGTTCCCGGACAAGTACATGCCCTTCATGGACGAGGACCCGATGGGCCGCGTGTCGTCGGACATCGCGAAGTTCACGTGGGGCCCGCTCCTGCGCTGGGGCCGGCACTTCAACGTCAAGCGCAAGTACGACAAGGAGCCGGAGTGGCGTCACAGCCGCCCCGAGCTCACCTCCGGCTACGCGAAGCGCTGGTGAGGACCGAACATGGCCACCGTCGAATCACCCACCGATCAGAAGGTCACCGTCAAGGAGATGGCCTGGGATCCGGTGACCCGCATCGTCGGGTCGCTCGGCATCCACACCGAGATCGACTTCACCAACCAGCAGGTGCTGAAGTGCTACTCGACGTCGATGCTGTTCCGCGGCTTCGACATCTTCATGAAGGGCATCGACCCGCGCGACGCGCACTTCATCACGAGCCGGATCTGCGGCATCTGCGGTGACAACCACTGCACCTGCTCGTGCCTGAACCAGAACATGGCCTACTCGGTCAAGCCGCCGAAGCTCGGCGACTACGCCTTCAACCTGGCGGAGTCGGCGGACTTCATGTTCGACCACGCGATCTACAACGACTGCATGGCCAACGTGGACTACTCCGAGCAGATGGTCAAGGAGACCAACCCGGCGGTCCTGGCCAAGGCGGAGACGACGGCGGCGCCGCACGCCGACGTCCACGGCTACAAGACGATCGCCGACATCATGCGCGCGCTCAACGCGTTCACGGGGGACTTCTACCTGGAGACGCTCCAGGTCGCCCGCTACACGCGTGAGATGTACTGCCTGTTCGGCGGCCGGCACACGCACCCGTCGACGATCCTGCCTGGCGGCTGCAGCGCGAACATCACCCAGCAGACGTGCACGGAGTACTACGTGCGGTTGATGCGCTACATGGACTACTGCAAGCGCAGCATCCCGATGCACGACGACCTGTACGACTTCTTCTACGAGGCGCTGCCGGGCTACGAGCGCGTCGGCTACCGCGACACGGACATCATCTGCTGGGGCTGCTTCGACGACCCCGACTACGTCGACTACGACTACAAGACGATGACCGAGTGGGGCCGGCGGCGGTTCGTCACGCCCGGCCTGGTCTTCAAGGGCGAGCTGATCACGACCGACCTGGTGGAGATCAACCTCGCGATCCGGATCCTGCTCGGCTCGTCGTACTTCGACGACTGGGGCGCGGAGGAGACGTTCGTGACGAAGGATCCCCTCGGCAACCCGGTGGACAAGCGCCACCCGTGGAACAAGGTCACGCTGCCCAAGCCGCAGGCGCGCGACTGGGCCGACAAGTACTCGTGGGTGGCGTCGCCGCGCATGTACGACGCGCGCAACGAGACCTACGTCGCCAGCGACACCGGCGGCGGGCCGTTCGCCCGCCAGTGGGTCACCGCCAAGGCGGGCCTCGTCGACCTCGGCTTCCTGAAGGCCACGGGCGAGTCCATCAAGATGGTCCTGCCCAAGACGGGGTTCATGCCCGAGATGGAGCTCGAGTGGAAGATCCCGCCGTGGTCCAACGCGATCGAGCGCCAGCGGGCGCGCAGCTACCACCAGGCCTACTCGGCGCTCGTGGGCCTGCACTGCCTGGAGAAGGCGCAGGCCGAGATCCGGGCGGGGCGGACCAAGAGCTGGTCGGACTTCACCGTGCCCGACGAGACGATCAGCGTGGGCTTCCACGAGGCCGCGCGCGGCGTGCTGTCCCATCACATGGTCATCCGCGAGGGCAAGATCGCCAACTACCAGCCCTATCCGCCGACGCCGTGGAACGGCAACCCGCGCGACACCTACGGGACGCCGGGCCCCTACGAGGACGCGGTGCAGAACACGCCGATCTTCGAGGAGAACGGGCCCGACAACTTCAAGGGCGTCGACATCATGCGGGCGGTCCACAGCTTCGACCCGTGCCTGCCCTGCGGGGTCCACATGTACGGGAAGGGCAACGGCACGGTCCGCAAGGTGGTCCACACGCCGACCGGGATGTGCTGAGGTGGCGACGGTCGCCGAACCCACCGAGGCGGCGCTCGTCGCGCGCGTCACGGAGCTGACCGAGCAGGCCGAGGCGCTGCCCGACCCGCACGCGCGCCAGCTCGCCGACGAGCTGGCCGCCGCGATCGTCCAGCTCTACGGCGAGGGCCTGGAGCGGATCGTCGCGGCGCTGGACGCCGGCGGCGTCGCCGCGCTGGCCGGCGACGAGCTCGTCGCCAACCTCCTGCTGATCCACGGCCTGCATCCGGTGCCGCTGGAGACGCGGGTGCAGGCGGCGCTGGACGGCGTGCGCCCGTACCTGGCGTCTCACGACGGCGACGTCGAGCTGCTGGGCCTGGTCGACGGGATCGCGTCGCTGCGCCTGCAGGGCTCGTGCAAGGGCTGCGGCGCGTCGCGGACCACGCTGGAGCTGGCGATCGAGCGCGCGCTGGAGGAGGCGGCGCCGGACCTGCGCGGCCTCGACGTCGAGGGCGTCGCGCCCGCGCCGCCCCGGCGCGAGGAGGACCTCGGCGGCGACGTCGAGTGGGTCGCGCTCGACGGCGCGGCGGACCTGGCCCGCGGCGCGATCGCGGCCGCCGCCGGGTTGTTGGTGGCCAACGTCGCCGGCACGCTGCTGGCCTACCACGACGCGTGCGCGGCCTGCGCCGCGCCGCTGACCGACGGCGTCCTGCTCGGCGGGCGCCTGACCTGCGCGACCTGCGGCGCGACGTTCGACCTGCCGCGCGCGGGGCGCTGTGTCGCGGACGGCGAGCTCCAGCTGCGGCCGGTGCCCCTGCTGCGCAACGGCGGCCCTGTCCGGGTGGCGCTGGTGCGATGAGCGCCGGCGGCGCCCAGGGGCTGCGGCGCATGGCCGCGTGGGCGGCGGCGCCGCCGCCCGCGCTCGCGACGGATCGGCCGGCGCCCAGCACCGCCCACTGCGAGCTGTGCCCGATCGGGATCGGCGAGCGCCACCGCCACCTCCTGCACCTGACCGAGCGCCGGATCGTCTGCGTCTGCGAGACGTGCTGGTCGCTGCGCTCCGGCGACCCGGAGTTCCGCCCGCCGGGCACGCGCACGCTGTGGCTCGAGGACTTCGCCCTGCCCGACGAGATCTGGGCGGCGTTCCAGATCCCGATCGGGCTCGCGTTCCTGCTGCGCAGCAGCGTCAGCGGCGGCGTCGTCGCGCTGTACCCGAGCCCCGCGGGCGCGACCGAGAGCGAGCTGGAGCTGGTGGCCTGGGACGCGCTGTGCGCGCGCAACCCGGTGCTCGACCGGCTCGAGCCCGACGCCGAGGCGCTGATCGTCGACCGCACGGGCGCGGCGCCGCGCTACGCGATCGTCGGCGTCGACCGCTGCTACGAGCTGGTCGGCCGCGTCAAGGCGGGGTGGTCGGGGATCTCCGGCGGCCCGGGCGTCACCGCGGCGGTCGACGCGTTCTTCGCCGACCTGCGCGCGCAGGCGGTGGTGGCGTGACCGTCGGCGCCGCGCAGCCGGTGCCCGACACGGCGGCGACCGACCCGGTGTTCTCGGTCCTCGGCGTCGCGCCGGTGGCCAACACGCTCACGCCCGCGCTGCGCTTCGACCTGCACGTCAGCGACCCGCTGGGCCGGCCGATCCACGTGCTGGCGCTGACGACCGCGATCCGGATCGACCCGGCGCGGCGCGCCTACGACGACGCGACGCGGGCGCGGCTCGTCGAGCTGTTCGGCGCGCCCGAGCGCTGGGCGGCGACGACGCAGGCGCTGCACTGGGCGTCGGTCGACGTGCTCGTCAAGGGCTTCACCGGCGCCACCTCGTTCGCGGTCGAGGTGCCCTACGGCTACGACCTGGAGGTCGCGGCGACCAAGTACCTGTACTCGCTGCCCGACGGCGTCGTGCCGCTCACGTTCCTGTTCACCGGCCTGGTGCTCTACGCGGGCGAGCACGATCGCCTCCAGGTCGCCCAGGTCCCGTGGAGCGCGATGGCACGCTGGCGGATGCCGCTGGCCGCCTTCCGCGACGCGCTCGCCGCCCACCATCCCGGCGGCGGCTGGGTGCGGCTGACGACCGACACGCTCGACGCGCTCGCGGCGCGCAAGGCGCTGCGCGGCGACCACAGCTTCGACGACACCGTCCGGGGGCTGCTGGGATGACCGCGCTCGACACGCTCGTCGAGACGCTGCTGTGGGAGGGCCACCAGCTCTACCCCTACACGCCGAGCGCGACCAAGAACCTGACGCCGACGCCGTTCGGCATCGTCTACCCGCCGTCCTACGCGGCGGGCGACCCGCACCGCTTCGCGCGCCTCAAGGTGCAGGCGATCGCCACCGACGCGGCGGCGTTCTCCGCGACCGTGCACTGCCTCGTGGCCGGCGCCGCCCACACGGTCGACGTGACGCCGGGCGCCGGCGTCGCGTTCGCACTCGGCTCCGTCGGCGGGACCGTCGCGATGGACGTCGAGGCCTTCGGGCCGCTGCGGCGCGTGACCGTCGAGGTGGCCAACACCACCGACTTGGCCGACGGCGCGAGCCGCGCCGACGCGCTGGAGGGCGCGCTGCTCTCCACGCACCTCGTCGTGCGCTGCGCTGCGCCCGGGCGCTTCTTCTCCCCGGTTGCGCCGCCGCCCGAGGCCGCCGCCGCGGTGATGGCGTGCGTGTCGGTCAACACCCATCCGGTGCTCGCGACCGAGGCCGACGACGCGATCCTCGGCGCCGCGATCTTCCTGCCCGACCACCCGCAGATCGCGCCCGAGAGCCGCGGCTCGCTGTTCGACGGGACCGAGATCGAGGAGGCGCTGCTCCTGCACGTCCTCGCGCTGAGCGACGGCGAGCGGGCCGAGCTGGAGGACGCCGATCCCGCGGTGCGCGCGATGCTCGCGCGGGCCGCCGCGGCGACGCCGAGCGACATCATGGCCTTGCACGGGCGCGTGACGCTGAGCGATCCGGCGCCGGTGGAGCAGGAGGTTCGTGGGGAGGAGGCGGTCGTCGTCGGCGACCGGCGCTTCGCCCGCGGCGGACACGTCGTCCTGCGCCCCGGGGTGGGGCGGGTCGGCGCCACCGACCACCTGCTCGCCGGCCGCAGCGCGACCATCGAGCGGATCTACATCGACTACGACGGCGACGTCCACCTCTGCGTGACCGTCGACGACGACCCCGGCCAGCAGCTCATGCGCGACATCGGCCGGTACCTGTACTTCAAGCCCGACGAGGTGGAGGCCCCCTGAGATGCGCGTGCCCGAGAAGCAGATCCTCGTCGCGGGCGTCGGCAACGCCTGGCTGCAGGACGACGCGTTCGGCGGCGAGTGCGCCCGGCGGTTCGAGGCGCGCGGCGTCCCGGACGGCGTGACCGTCATGGACTTCGGCACCGGCGGGTTGGACCTCGCCTACGAGATCATGCGCGGCTACGACGCGCTCGTGCTCCTCGACGCCAGCCGCCAGGGCGGCGCGCCTGGCACGTTGTACGTGTTGGAGCCCGACATGGAGGAGCTGGGCAAGCCGATCGAGGACGGCGACGTCATCAACCCGCACGGCATGGACCCGCAGACGATGCTGCGCTTCGTCGGCGCCATCGGCGGGTTCTCCGGCCGCGTCGTCGTCATCGGCTGCGAGCCCGGCGAGGTCGACGACGTCGGCCTCGGCCTGACGCCCGCGGTGGAGGGCGCCGTGGACCGCGCGCTCGCGCTGGTGTCCGAGACCCTCGACGAGCTGCGCCGCGACGCGGCCTATCCGGCGGCGGGCTGATGCACGAGTTCTCCATCGCCTCGGCGGTGGTGGCGACCGCCGCCAAGCACGCCGGCGGCCGGCGCGTGACCGTCGTCTCCCTGCGGCTCGGCGCGCTGCGCCAGGTCGTGCCCGACGCGCTGGCCTTCGCGTTCGCGATCGTGTCGCGCGAGACGGTCTGCGACGGCGCCCGCCTGACGTGGGAGAGCGTGCCGGTGCGCGTGCGCTGCGCGCCGTGCGACCGGACGTCGACGCTGGAGCGCCTGCCGCTGCGCTGCCCGCGCTGCGGCGACGGCGGCGTCGCGGTCGTCGCCGGCGAGGAGCTGGAGGTCGAGTCCATCGAGGTGGAGGAGGAAGCGGCATGCACCGCGTGAAGGTCCGCGTCGCCGAGGACGCGCTGGACGCCAACGCGACGATCGCCGCCGCCAACCGGGCGGACTTCGACCGCGCCGGCGTGGCCGTCGTCAACCTCATGAGCGCGCCCGGCGCGGGCAAGACCACCGTGTTGGAGCGGATCCTGGGCGACGGCCCGACGATCGGCGACGGCGTGCGCGTCGGGGTCCTCGAAGGCGACGTGCAGGGCAGCCTGGACGCCGACCGCCTCGCGCACCTCCACGTGCCGGTCGTCCAGCTCGACACCGGCAGCGGCTTCGGCGGCGAGTGCCACCTGGACGCCAACATGGTGCGGTCGGCCCTGCCGCTGCTGCCGCTCGACGACCTCGACCTGCTGATCGTCGAGAACGTCGGCAACCTCGTCTGCCCGGCCGAGTTCCGGATCGGCGAGGACGCGCGCATCATGGTGTCCTCGGTCGCCGAGGGCGACGACAAGCCGCTCAAGTACCCCTTGATGTTCCGGACCTGCGAGCTGGTCGTCGTCAACAAGGTGGACCTGCTCGAGCACGTCGACTTCGACCTCGACCGGTTCTTCTACCACCTCCAGGCCGTGCATCCAGGCGTCCCGCACCTGGAGGTCAGCGCCCGCACGGGCCAGGGCATCGACGCGCTGCGCGCCTGGCTCGCGCGGCTCCCCGACCGCGTGGGCGCGCCGGCGTGAGCGCACGCGCCGCCGCGCCGGCCGATCGCCTCGGCACGCTGGTGGCGGCGCGCACGGACGCCGGCGGGCGCTTCTTCGGCGCGGAGGCCGACCGGCTGGCGCGGCTCTGCCACCGGATGGCCGAGCGCTTCGCGCGCGGCGGGCGGCTGGTCGCGTTCGGCGCCGACGCTGCCGACCGCTCCGACGTCCGCCACGTCGCGGTCGAGTTCGTCCATCCGGTGATCGTCGGCAAGCGCGCGCTGCCCGCGCTGGGCATCGAGCCCGGCGAGGTCGCGCTCCTGGTGGCGCCCGACGACATCGCGATCGCCTTCGGCGCGGGCGCGGCGGTCGAGGGCGCGGTGGCCGCGGCGCGGGCGCGCGGCTGCTTGACGCTGGCCTTCGCGCCGGTCGGCGCCGACTGGGAGCTGCGGCCGCCGACCGACGACGCGTTCGTCGCCCAGGAGCTGGTCGAGACCAGCTACCACGTGCTGTGGGAGCTCGTCCACGTGTTCTTCGAGCACCGCGGCCTGCTCGCCGGCCGCGACGCGCGCGGCACCCACGACGCCGGCGCCTCGAGCTTCCTGTACCCCTTCCTCGCCGAGCAGGAGACCGACCTCGACGCGGTGCTCGCCGACGTGCGCGCCTCGATCGCCGCCAAGGCCGACGAGACCGCGGCGCTGCGCGCGCAGACCGTGGGCGACGGCCGCGCGGCGCTGACCGCGGCCGCCGCCGCGCTGCGCATGCGCCTGGACGCCGGCGGCGCGGTCCTCGCGCTGGGCAACGGCGGCTCGGCGACCGACGCGATGGACGCCGTGGCCGACCTGCGCGCGCCGCCGCCCGCCCGCCGCTGGCCTGCGCGGCGCGCGCTCGACCTCACCGCCGACAGCGCGATCCTCACCGCGATCGCCAACGACGTCGGGACCGAGGCGATCTTCGCCCGCCAGGTCATCGCCTACGGCGGCCCGGGCGACGCGCTCCTGGCGCTCTCGACCAGCGGCGGCTCCGCCAACGTGATCGCCGCGCTGGCCGAAGCCCGCCGGCGCGGGCTGGCGACGATCGCGTTCGTGGGCTACGACGGCGGGCGGATCGCCGCCGACGGGCTGGCCGACCACGTCGTCGTCACGCGCTCCGAGCACATCCCGCGCATCCAGGAGGCCCAGGCCACGGCGTGGCACGTCCTGCGGGAGCTGATCGAGGAGGCGCGCCCGTGATCGACGCCGACGAGCTGACGCACAGCGCGTTTCGCGGCGTCGTCGGCGCGCTGGCGATGACCGGGGTGCGGCGCTTCGCCGCGGAGCTCGGGCTGATCGGTCCCGCGCCACCGGAGCAGCTGACCTACGCGGCGGCGCCCAAGCTGCTGGGCAAGGTTGCGGAGGAGCGCCGGCCGGCGCTCGAGGACCTCGTGCACTGGACCGTCGGCGCCATGGGCGGCGTGGGGTTCGCGTTGCTGCCCGAGACGCTGCGCCGCGCGCCGTGGTCGGGGCCGGCCCACGGGATGGCGATCCTGCTGAGCTTCGAGGCCGTCGTCGCGCCGGCGCTCGGCCTGCCGCACCATCGGGTCAACGGCGTGCCCGCGCGCCTGGTGCTGGTCGCCGACCACCTGCTCTACGGCCTCGTCCTGTCCGAGCTGCGGGAGCGTCCGCGGCGATGAGCGCGGCGCCCGCGAGCACCGGGCGCCGGCGCGTGCGCGGCCACGTCGAGGGCACCGTCCAGGGCGTCGGCTTCCGGCCCTACGTGCACCGGCTGGCGCGCGAGCTCGGGCTGACCGGGACCGTCGGCAACGACGCGCACGGCGTCGTGCTGGAGGTCGAGGGCGAGGGCCGCGCGGTCGCCGCGTTCCTGCGCCGGCTGCCGGTCGAGGCGCCGCCGCTGGCCCACGTCGACGGCGTTCGCGTCCACGACGTGGCGCCTATCGATCAGGATTCCTTCGCGATCGTGGAGAGCGCGCGGGGCGGCGCGCCCGACGCGCTCGTCGTCCCCGACGCCGCGACCTGCGACGCATGCCTGGCCGAGCTGCGCGACCCGGCCGACCGCCGCCACCGCCACGCGTTCATCTCCTGCACGCACTGCGGCCCGCGCTTCACGATCGTGCGCGGCGTGCCCTACGACCGGCCGCTGACGACGATGGCCGGCTTCCCGATGTGCGCGGCGTGCCGGGCCGAGTACGAGGATCCGGCCGACCGGCGCTTCCACGCGCAGCCGATCGCGTGCCCGGACTGCGGGCCGCGGCTGGCGCTGCTCGGGGCCGACGTCGGCGACGCGGTCGACGCGGCGGCGGCCGCGGCGGCGCTGCTGCGGGCCGGCGCGATCGTCGCGGTCAAGGGCATCGGCGGCTACCACCTCGCGTGCCGCGCCGACGACGAGCGCGCGGTCGCCGCGCTGCGGGCCCGCAAGCACCGCGAGGACAAGCCGTTCGCGCTGATGGCCGCCGACGTCGCCGGCGCCCGGGCGCTGGTCGTGCTGGACGAGGACGAGGAGCGCCTGCTGCGCGGGCCCGCGCGGCCGATCGTCCTGGCCGCGCGTCGCGCCGGCGCGCCGGCGGCCCCGGCCGTCGCGCCGCATCGCCGCGAGCTCGGCGTGATGCTGCCCTACGCGCCGCTGCACCACCTGCTGCTCGCCGACGCCGGCGGCCCGCTCGTGCTGACCAGCGGCAACGTCTCCGACGAGCCGATCGCCTACCGCGACGCCGACGCGCGCGAGCGGCTCGCCCCGATCGCCGACGCGTTCCTGGCCCACGACCGCCCGATCCACATGCGCACCGACGACGGCGTCGTGCGGGTGGCGGTGGGCCGGCCGCGCGTGCTGCGCCGCTCGCGTGGCCACGTCCCTTCGCACCTGCCGCTGCCGGGCGGGGACGAGGCGCCGCCGCTGCTGGCCTGCGGCGCCGAGCTGAAGAGCACGTTCTGCGTCGCCCGCGACGGCCGCGCGTGGGTCAGCCACCACCTCGGCGACCTCCAGGACGCGGCGACGCGGGCGTCGTTCGTCGACGGCGTCGCGCACTTCGAGCGCCTGTTCGCCGTGGCGCCGGAGCTGGTCGTCCACGACCTCCATCCCGGCTACGCGTCCACGGCCTACGCGCTGGAGCGCGAGGGCGTCGCGACGCTCGGCGTCCAACACCATCACGCCCACCTGGCCGCGTGTCTGGCCGAGCACGGGCTCGACGGGCCGGCCGTCGGCGCGATCTACGACGGCAGCGGCTACGGCGCCGACGCGACGGTGTGGGGCGGCGAGCTGCTCGTCGGCGACGCGCGCGACTTCACGCGCGCGGGACATCTGCTCGCGGTGCCGCTGCCGGGCGGCGACCGCGCCGTGGCCGAGCCGTGGCGGATGGCGTGCGCCTGGCTGGCGGCGGTCGAGGACGACGTGGAGGTCCCGGCGCTCCCGGCCGCGCTGGCGCGCCACGTGACGCCGCGCCGCTGGGCCGACGTCGCGCGGCTGGCGCGCAGCGGGCTCGCGGCGCCGCCGACGACCAGCGCCGGGCGCCTGCTCGACGCGGTCGCCGCGCTCTGCGGCGTGCGGGCGACGGTGAGCTACGAGGGCCAGGCCGCGATCGAGCTGGAGGCGGTCGCCGATCGCGCCCAGCGGCGCGCCTATCCGCTGGAGGTCGGCGACGACCTCGTCCTCGACGCGCGCCCGACGATCCGCGCAGTGCGCGACGACCTCGCCGCCGGCGCGGCGGTGCCGGTCGTCTCCGCGCGGACGCACAACGCGCTGGCCGTGGCCACGGCGGAGGCGTGCGCGCGCGCCGCCGGCCGCGCGGGGACCGACATGGTGGTCTTGTCCGGCGGCGTGTTCCAGAACCGCCTGCTGCTGGAGGGCTGCCACGCCGACCTCACCCGGCGCGGCCTGCGCGTCCTGCATCCCGAGCGCCTGCCGTGCAACGACGGCGGCATCGCCTTCGGCCAGGCGGCGGTCGCCGCCGTGGGCCGCGCGGGCTGAGCGTCGGGCCCGCGCGACGGATAGCGTTCCGCCTCCGCACGATCCGGCGCGCGGGCGCCGGTTGGAACCAGACAGGGAGCAGGAACATGAACTACGCAGTGGCCCGGCCGAGCCCGGGCCGGCTCGTCATCGGGGACGTCCTCCCGGGCGCGAAGGTCCGCGACGTCGCGCTCGTCGTCGCCGGCGCCGCCCTCACCGCGCTGCTCGCGCAGGTCGCCGTGCACGTGCCGCCGTCGCCGGTGCCGGTCACCGGGCAGACGCTGGCCGTCGGCATCGTCGGCGCCACGCTCGGCGCGCGCCGTGGCGCGGCGGCGTTGATGCTGTACTTCCTGGCCGGGCTCGCCCTGCCGGTCTACGCCGACGGCAACTCCGGCTGGGACGTCGTCTGGGGGCCGAGCGGCGGCTATCTCGTCGGCTTCGTCGTCGCCGCGTTCGTCATCGGCCGGATGGCCGAGCGCGGCACCGACCGCCGCGTCCTGACCGCGTTCGCCGCGTTCGTCGTCGCCCAGGTCATCGTCTTCGCCTTCGGCCTCGTCGGGCTCAAGCTCGCCGTCGGCCAGGACTGGGGCTGGACGATCCACAACGGCTTCAGCATCTTCATCGTCGGCGGCCTCATCAAGGCCGCGGTCGGCGCGGCCGTGCTGCCGTCGGCCTGGCGGCTCGCGCCGTCCCGCCGCCAGGCATGATGTACTCCCGTGTTCCCAGATCGCCGGGCGGGGGCCTGGCGAGGGTTTTGGGTGCCCCATGAACCCAGGAAAGAAGGCAGGAGTGCAGAGCAAGAAGGTGCTGGCCGCGGCCGGCCTGGCCACGGTCGCCTTGGCGTCGGCGGCCTACGCCCAGACCGCGGGCAATCAGTACAGCGTCAGCGGCGGGACCAAGACGCGCGGCGGCACGGTCGCCAAGCCCAAGGCGGCGGACCTGAACTTCAAGTTCACGCTGTCCGACCCCGCCGGCAACGTCCCGCAGGTCGTCAAGACCTATGCCATCAAGGTCGAGGGGGGCAAGGTCAACACCTCGCTGATCCCCGGCTGCAAGGCGTCGGCGATGGACAACGCGGGCACCGACGACAAGTGCCCGAAGGGCTCGAAGGTCGGCAGCGGCAAGCTGACCGCGCTGATCGGCAAGAGCGGCACGGCGAAGGCGGACGCGCTGTCTTGCTCGCTGCCGTTCGGGCTGTACAACTCGGGCGGCGGCAAGGCCGCGCTGTGGATCGAGGCCAAGCCGCCGGCGTGCGCCGTCCCGGTCGCCCAGGCGGTCCCGGCCACCTGGACCAAGAGCGGCACGACCGCGGGCCTGACGTTCACGGTCCCGGACCTGCTGCGCCACCAGGTCGGCCTCGACCTCCCGGTCATCGACGCCTCGGCCGACATCGGCAAGATCGTCAAGAAGCGGAAGGGCAAGTCCGTCGGCTTCCTGGAGTCGACCGGCTGCAAGGACGGCAAGCGCGACTTCTCGGTCACGTTCACGACCGAGGACGGCCAGAGCCAGACGGTGGACAAGACGCTCAGCTACTGCTGAGCGCAGCAACTGCGTCACCGGCCGCGGTCCCGGCGGTCTGACAGTGCCTGAGCATCGTCGGACACCGGACCGCGGCCATCGCCGCCACCGCCGCGCTGTGCCTCGTCGCACCCGCGGTGGCGGCCGCCGCCGGCATCGACCCGCTCATCGACGAGACGGGGGACCCGCCCGGCCAGGTCGAGCACGGCCCCTCCTCGTACACGACGATGTCACCGGTCTCGAAGGCCGTGGCGGTCGTCGACGAGGTCAGCGGGTTTCGCTACTTCGACTCGCGCGACCTGCTCGGGTTCGTCCACGGCACCGCGAACCCGACGGGCGCCGAGCTGCCCGGGGCGTCGTTCATCGCCGAGGGCGACGATCCGGACTTCGCCGGCGGCAGCTACGTCGTCGTGCAGAAGTACGTCCACGACCTGGCGGCGTGGGGCGCGCTGGACGCCGCGACCCAGGAGGCCATCATCGGCCGGACCAAGGCCGACAACATCGAGCTCGACGGCGCCGCCGCGGCCGGTGTTCGGGGATGCGTGTCGACTGGTGGTCCATAGAGGACCACCACTCGACACACATCGCGATTCGGGCCGAACCGCCCGCCACGAGCGCGCCCCGCTGAGCGCGAGCCCGCTCTGCGCTGACTACCCCGCGAGCACGAGGTCGACGTAGCCGTCGGCGATCGCGTCGGCGTCCAGGCGGCCGCGCGGCCGGTACCACTGCGCGGTGTGGTTGACCATGCCGAGCAGCGCCGAGAGCGTCAGCCGCGCGTCGCCCAGGCGGGCGCGGCCCTCGGCGTCGATCCGCGCCAGCAGCCCTTCGACGAGCTGCTCGAACTGCTTGCGGCCGCGCCGGACCTCGGCCCACTGGTCGCCGTGGTCGATGACGTGGCGCTCCTGCAGGAACACCAGCATGTGGTCGCGGTGGGCGATCACGTGGCCGACCCACAGCCGGACGAGCGCGCGCAGCTGGTCGCCGGCGTCGGCGTCCTCGTCGGCCAGCACCGCGCGCGCCTCGCCGAGCAGCGGGTCCATCAGCTGGTCGCAGATCGCGATCAGCAGCTGCTCCTTGCCGCCGAAGTAGTGGTACAGGCTGCCCGCGGCGATCCCGAGCTCCTCGGCGAGCTGCGGGACGCTGGTCTGGTCGTAGCCGCGCTCGGCGAAGACGCGCGCGGCGCCCACGACGACCTCGGCCCGGCGGCGGTCGTAGCGCGCGCGGAGCGCGGGGCGGTCGGGCCGCGTCGGCATCGCCGCGGACTCTATCGAATGGTCATTCGAACTTCGAACGATCATTCAGTAGCATCGCGCCCATGCTCTTCGACCTCGACGACGACACCCAGCTGCTGCAGCGCACCGTGCGCGACTTCGCGACCGGCGAGGTCGCCCCGGTGGCCGAGGAGCTGGACCGCACGAAGGCGTTCCCGTACGAGCTGGTCGCCAAGATGGGCGAGCTGGGGTGGATGGGCATCCCGTTCCCCGAGGAGGTCGGCGGCGCCGGCGGGAGCTCGCTGCAGTACGCGATCGCCGTCGAGGAGCTGACGCGGATCGACTCGTCGGTCGCGATCACGATGTGCGCGCACACGTCGCTCGGCACGCAGCCGATCTACCTCTTCGGCAGCGACGACCAGAAGGAGCGCCTGCTCCCGGACCTCTGCGCCGGGCGCAAGCTCGGGGCCTTCGGCCTGACCGAGCCCGAGGCGGGGTCCGACGCGGGCAACGTCAAGACGCGCGCCGCGCTGGACGGCGACACCTGGGTCGTCGACGGCGCGAAGCAGTTCATCACCAACGCGGGCACGACGATCTCCGGCCACGTCGCGATCACCGCCCGGACCGGCGAGAACCAGATCTCCAACATCATCGTCGAGAACGGGACGCCCGGCTACGAGCAGGGCACGCCGTATCGCAAGATGGGGTGGAACGCGTCGGACACGCGGCCGCTGACCTTCGACGGCTGCCGCGTCCCGGAGGACAACCTGCTCGGGCCGCGCGGGAGCGGCTTCAAGCAGTTCCTCCACATCCTGGACATCGGCCGGATCGGCGTCGCCGCGATGGGCGTCGGCCTGGCGCAGGGCGCGCTGGACGAGGCGCTGAAGTACGCCAAGGAGCGCAAGGCGTTCGGCCAGTCGATCTCCAAGTTCCAGTCCATCCAAGCCAAGCTGTCGGACATGGCGACCGAGATCGAGGCCGCGCGCCTGCTGACCTACAAGGCCGCGTGGCTGAAGGACCAGGGCCGCAACTTCACGCTGACCGCCGCGCAGGCGAAGCTGAAGACGGGCCGGCTGGCGGTGCGCTGCACCGAGGAGGCCGTGCAGATCCACGGCGGCTACGGCTTCATCGAGGAGTACCCGGTCTGCCGCTTCTACCGCGACGCCAAGATCCTCACGATCGGCGAGGGCACCGACGAGGTCCAGCAGATGGTCATCGCCCGCGCGCTGGGGGCGTAGGACACCATGTCGCTGCCGTCGTCCGCACGGATCCGCGAGGTCGGCCCCCGGGACGGGTTCCAGAACGAGCCCGAGGTCATCGCCACCGACGACAAGGTCCGGTTGGTGGACCTGCTCGGCGCCACCGGCGTCCAGCGCCTGGAGGTGACGTCGTTCGTCCGCGCCGACGTCATCCCGCAGCTGGCCGACGGCGCCGCGGTGCTGGAGCGGATGCGGGTCCCCGACGCCGTCGACGTCACCGTGCTGATCCCCAACGAGCGCGGGTTCGACAACGCGCTGGCCCACCGGGAGCGGTTCGGGGAGATCAACTGCTTCCTGTCAGCCAGCGAGTCCCACAACAAGGCCAACGTCAACCGCACGATCGAGGAGTCGCTCGTCGGGCTGGAGCGCGTGATCGGCCGCGCGGTCGGCGAGGGCCTGCGCGCCGAGGCGGTGGTCAGCGTGGCGTTCGGCTGCCCATACGAGGGCCACGTGCCGCCGGAGCGCGTGTTCGCGATCGCGCAGCGCCTGGTCGCGGCGGGCGCGAGCGAGATCGGCTTCGGCGACACCACCGGCATGGCCAACCCCGTGCAGGTGCGCGAGTTCTTTGGGCAGGCGCGCAGCGCGCTCGGTGACGACGTCGAGCTGACCGCGCACTTCCACAACACGCGCGGGCAGGGGCTGGCGAACGTCTACGCGGCGCTGGAGGCGGGGTGCGCGTCGTTCGAGTCCTCGTTCGGCGAGCTCGGCGGCTGCCCGGTCCCGGCGGGCGCGACCGGGAACATCGCGACCGAGGACCTGGTGTCGATGCTGCACGAGATGGGGATCGCGACCGGGATCGACCTGGAGGCGCTGCTCGTCGCCGCGCGCGCGGCCCGCGACGTCCTCGGCCGGCCGCTGGGCAGCCACACGCTGGTCGCGGGGCCCGTGGACTGGCGGGACGCGCGGTGAGCGGCCTGCGCGCGCTGAGCCCGGTCCTGATCGCCAACCGCGGCGAGATCGCGATCCGCGTCGCGCGGACGGCGCGCGACCTGGGGCTGGCAACCGTGGGGGTCGTGACGGACGCCGACGCCGTCGCGGCGCACGCCGACGCGACCGACGTGGTGGTGGCGATCGAGTCCTACCTCGACGCCGACGAGCTGCTGCGCGCGGCGCGGGCGGCGGGCGCGCGGTCGGTCCATCCCGGCTACGGGTTCCTGAGCGAGAACGCGGCGTTCGCGCGCGCGGTCGCCGACGCGGGGCTGGTGTGGATCGGGCCGCCGCCGGCCGCGATCGAGCTGATGGGCGACAAGGGCGCGGCCAAGGACGCGGCGGCGGCCGCCGGCGTCCCGGTCGTGCCGGCCGGCGACGGCGACGGCGGCGGCTGGGCGGGCGGGTTCCCTCTCATCGTCAAGGCCGTGGCGGGCGGGGGCGGCAAGGGCATGCGCGTGGTACGCGCCGCCGGGGAGCTGGAGGCGGCGACGGCCGCCGCCCAGCGCGAGGCGCTGGCCGCCTTCGGCGACGACCGCGTGATCGTCGAGCGCTACCTGGAGCGCCCGCGCCACCTCGAGATCCAGGTGCTGGCCGACGCCCACGGCACGGTCGTGCACCTCGGCGAGCGCGAGTGCTCGCTGCAGCGGCGCCACCAGAAGGTCGTCGAGGAGGCGCCCTCGCCGGCCGTCGGCCCTGAGCTGCGGGCGCGCATGGGCGAGGCCGCGGTCGCGCTCGCGCGCGCCTGCGAGTACGAGGGCGTCGGCACCGTCGAGTTCATCGCCACCGGCGACGCGTCCAAGTACTACTTCTTGGAGATGAACACGCGGTTGCAGGTCGAGCATCCGGTGACCGAGTTGGTGTACGGGTTGGACCTGGTCGAGCAGCAGCTGCGCGTCGCGGCCGGCGAGCCGCTGGCGCTCGACCAGGACGCGCTCGTCCCGCGCGGCCACGCGGTCGAGGCGCGGCTGTACGCCGAGGACCCAGCGGCGGGGTTCCTCCCCGCGACGGGGACCGTCCGGGTCTACGCGGAGCCGCGGGGCGAAGGCGTACGGGTCGACTCCGGCATCCGGGAGGGCAGCGAGGTCGGCACGTCCTACGACCCGATGCTGGCCAAGGTCATCGCCCACGGCCCGGACCGCGCGACCGCCCTGGATCGCCTGGACCGTGCGCTGGCGACCTACGCGATCGCGGGCGTGACGACCAACGCCGCCTTCAGCCGCGCGCTGCTCGCGCGCGCCGACGTCCGCGCCGGCGAGCAGGACACGGGCCTGCTGGAGCGGGTGCTGGAGGAGCTCGCCGTCGCGCCGCCGGACGACCTCGCCGCCGCCGCGATGCTCGTCGCCGCCGGAACGCCAAGGCCCGCCGGGCCGTGGCGCCGCCCGCTGGACGACCTCGGCGAGGCCCGCGTGGGCGACGGCACGGTGACGATCGGCGATCGCCGGTGGGAGGGCGCCGCGCTGCGCCCCGCCGGCGCGGACGGCCACTGGCTCGTCACGCTCGACGGGGTCACGCGCCGCTACGCGATCGCCGCCGGCGACGCGGCGGTCAGCGTCTTCCGCGACGGCCACCACCTCGAGGTCCGGACCGAGCGCCAGGCGCGCAGCGGCGCGGCGGCGCTCGCCGGCTCGCTCGCGGCGCCGATGCCCGGGACGGTCTGGGCGGTGAACGTCGCCAACGGCGACCGGGTCGCGGAGGGCGACGTGCTGATCGTGTTGGAGTCGATGAAGATGGAGCTGTCGATCGCGGCGCCGTGCGACGGCGTCGTCGCCGGGCTGGAGCTGAGCGCGGGCGACCGCGTCGCTCTCAAGCAGCCGCTCGTCGCGGTCGTCGCCGACACCGAGGAGGCCGCATGACTCGCGCAGAGCGCTCGCAAACGGTAGGCCGCATGACTCGCGCAGAGCGCCCGCAAGCGGTAGGCGGCATGAGCCGCGACGCGCATCTCGCGCTCATCGAGGACCTGGACGAGCGCCTCGCGCGCGTCCGCGCCGGGGGCGGCGAGCGCGCGCGGCAGCGCCACGTCGACCGCGGCAAGCTGCTGCCGCGCGAGCGCGTCGAGCGCCTCTGCGATCCGGGCGCGCCGTTCCTGGAGCTCAGCGCGCTCGCCGCCGAGGAGCTGTACGACGGCGACGCGCCCGGCGCGGGCGTGGTCGCCGGCATCGGCGTGGTCGAGGGCCGGCAAGTCATCGTGATTGCCAACGACGCCACCGTCAAGGGCGGTACCTACTACCCCATGACGGTCAAGAAGCACCTGCGCGCGCAGGAGATCGCGCTGCACAACCGCCTGCCCTGCGTCTACCTCGTGGACTCCGGCGGCGCGTTCCTGCCGATGCAGGACGAGGTCTTCCCCGACCGCGAGCACTTCGGCCGCATCTTCTACAACCAGGCCAACCTGTCCAAGCTGGGCATCCCGCAGATCGCGTGCGTCATGGGGTCGTGCACGGCGGGTGGCGCGTACGTGCCGGCGATGAGCGACGAGACCGTCATCGTCCGCAACCAGGGCACGATCTTCCTCGGCGGCCCGCCGCTGGTGAAGGCCGCGACCGGCGAGGTCGTCACCGCCGAGGAGCTGGGCGGCGGCGACGTCCACGCGCGCACCTCCGGCGTCGTCGACCACCTCGCCGAGGACGACGACCACGCGCTGGAGATCGTGCGCTCGATCGTCGCGACGCTCCCGCCCGACGCGACGCCGCCGTGGCAGCGCGCCGCGCCGCGCCCGCCGCTCGAGGACGCCGACACGCTCCTCGACGTCGTCCCGACCGACGCGCGCACGCCCTACGACGCCCGCGACCTCCTGCGCCGCGTCGTCGACGGCGGCGAGCTGCACGAGTTCAAGGAGCTGTACGGCACGACGGTCGTCACCGCCTTCGCGCACCTCGACGGCCACCCGGTCGGGATCATCGCCAACAACGGGATCCTGTTCAGCGAGTCGTCGCTGAAGGCCGCGCACTTCATCGAGCTCTGCGACCGCCGCGAGATCCCGATCCTGTTCTTCCAGAACATCTCCGGGTTCATGGTGGGCAAGGACTACGAGGCGGGCGGCATCGCCAAGGACGGCGCGAAGCTCGTCACCGCCGTCGCGACCGCGCGCGTGCCCAAGATCACCGTCATCGTCGGCGGCTCGTTCGGCGCCGGCAACTACGGGATGTGCGGCCGCGCCTACTCGCCGCGGTTCCTGTTCATGTGGCCCAACGCGCGGATCAGCGTCATGGGCGGCGAGCAGGCGGCGACGGTCATGACCGAGGTCGGCCAGGCGGAGGTCGGCGCCCAGCTCAAGGAGCAGTACGACCAGCAGGGGCTGCCGTGGTACTCGACCGCCCGCCTGTGGGACGACGGGGTGATCGACCCGCGCGACACGCGCACGGTCCTGTCGCGCGCGCTGGCCGCGTGCGCCAACGCGCCGCTGGAGCCGGTCGGCTACGGCGTCTTCCGCATGTAGGCGCCGTCCTGCGAACATCGACCTGATGGCCTTGCGCGTCCACGACCCCGGCGCATGTCGCACTGCGCGGCGGGTTGCGGACGGCGCTCGTCCTGCCGGCCGTGTTCGCCATCGCGAGCCTGTGGTGGGACGACCGCCAGGCGTCGATCGTCGTGGCCTTCGGGACGGTCGCGTTCCTCGTCTGACCGGGACGCGCCAGGAGCTCGCGGCCCACGCCTCGATGCGCTCGGTGTGGTGGCGCAACAGCGTCCGCGGCGCGGTCGCGCTGGCGGCCGCCGTCCTGGCTGGTCGAGGCCGCGTCGCGCCTGGAGCGCTAGCTAGCTAGTCCTGGCTCGGCGCGCCGGCGACCAGATCCGCGATCCGCCGCTGCCAGCGGATCGCCGGCGCGTCGTCGGCGTAGCGCGGGCCGGCCCGCGCGAGCTGGTCGGCCGCGTAGCGCCGCCGCGCCCAGAGCGAGCCCGGATGCCCGAGCCGGACCGCGCCGAACACGCCGAACACCGGGACGAACAGCCCGACGACGCCGAGCAGGATCCGGCCCTTCAGCACGCAGACGATCGACAGGCCCAGCACGACGACGACCGCGATCGCGGTGCCCGCGATCGACGCCGGGTCGTCGAGGCCGAACGGCGTGGTGCCCAGGACGACGAGCGCGGCGAACGCGAGCGCGACGACGACCGCGTCGAACGACTGGCGGCCCTGCTCGGCCCAGTAGACGTCGCGCAGGTTCACCCACAGCGCGAACTCGTCGAGCGTGAAGCCGGCGCCCACGCCGAAGACCACGGCGGTGACGTGCCACCACGGCGCCTCCAGCGGCGCGGCGAAGCCCAGGAAGCCGGCGAGCATCATCATGCAGATGCCCCACACGAGGTGGTGGAGGTGGACGCCGCCCTCGGTCTCCACGCCGCCCGGCCACCACGACACGCTGCGCGTCAGGCGCGCGCTGGTGCGGATCGCCAGGAACGAGACGACGAACGCGGCCACGACGAGGAACGCCGTGCCGGTGCCGGGCGCGGCACGCGCGCCGAAGGGGTCGACGTCGAAGATCGCGGTCGCCGCTGGCATGGCGTGGCGCGGCCGAGCCTACCGGGCGCCGCCGGTGCCGTCCGGCGCGTGCGCATCGACCACGCGATCCTCGCCGTCGGCGACCTGGCCGCGGCCGCCGCGGAGCTGACCGAGCGGACGGGGCTCGCCGTGCGCCCGCAGGGGCGCATCCGGCGTGGGGGACCGCGAACATGATCGTGCCGCTGGGCGGGGCCTACCTGGAGCTGGTGGCGGTCGCCGATCCCGGCGCGGCGCGCGGCACCGCGTTCGGCGGGCTGGTCGCCGCGGCGGCCGGCAAGGAACATGACCTTGGTCGGCTGGGCGGTCGCGCCCGACGACTTCGACGCCGCCACGCGTCGGGGTCGACGCGCTGCGCGGCCAGCGCACGCTGCTAGCCCAGGACGTCGAACGCGAACGTCCGGCGCACGTCGGGCCGCCGCTTGACGATGCCCAGCCGCGCGTCGAAGGCGGCCCACGCGTCGAGCGTCGGACGGTCGAGCCTCAGCGTCCGGGAGAAGATCGGCGCCACCGCCGCGAGCTGCGCGCCGATCAACCGCGTGTCGTCGGTCTGCGCGGCCTTGGCGATCTGCGCGGTCGCCGCGGCGGGATCGCGCTCGACGGCGGCCACGCCGTCGCGGATCGCGAGCAGCGCGTCCCTGATCTTGTCGGGGTCCTTCTGGAGCGTCCTGCGCGCGGTGACCAGGACGACCTCGGGATAGGCGGGCGCGCCGTAGTCCTCGACGCGGAACTCGTGGACGTCCACGCCGCGCTCCTTCAGCGCGACGCCCTCGGCGTTCCAGAAGACGGGCGCGCCCTCGACCTTCTTGGCGAGGATCGCGGTGACCGCGTTGAAGCCGATCGTGATCTGGTGGACGCGCCCGAGGTCGCCGCCGTCGTGGGCGATCATCGCGTTCAGGAACGCGGGGTCGCTCGGCAGCCCCGACACGCCGACGGCGTGGCCCTCGAGGTCGCGCGGGCGCGCGATGTCCGGTCGCGTCACCAGCGCGGCGAGCGGCTTGCGGACCAGCTCGCCGACGCCGACGACGTCGATCCCCTGCTGCTGGGCGATCGCGAGGTCGTGGATGTCGAGGACGCCGAGGTCCAGCTTGCCCGCGGCGACGAGCTTGAGCGCGTCGGGTCCGGACCCCGGCTGGCGGATCACGAGCTTGACGCCGTGGCGGGCGTCGGCGCCCGTGCGCACCGCGGCGTAGAGCGGCGCGTGAACGGCGTTGGGCGTGAAGTCGAGCGCCAGCTGGACGGTCTGGCGGCGGTTGTTGGTGGTGTCGTCGTCGGCGCCGCACCCGGCGGCGACGACGACGAGCGCGAGGCTGGCGGCCAGCAGCGCGCGACGGCGGCGGGGCATCGCACCCCAGTCTGGCGCATCGCCGCGTACGGTGTCGCCATGGCCATGTCCTTGCCCGAGACGGTCCGCGGCGCCTGCGCCGAGATCGCCGCGACCGCGCGGTGGGTGACGATCGACACGGACGCGGCGACCGCGACCAGCGGCGTCGTCGGCTTCGACCCCACGCGCCACTACCTCGAAGGCACGCCGGAGTGGGTGGCGCGCTACGTCCTGGTCATCGACACCATCAACTTCGGCTCGGGCTGGTTCCCGACGCTGCGCCACGGCGCCACCGAGGCGATGACCGACCGCCTCGCGGCCTTCGCGCGCGGCCGTGCCGCCGGGCCGTGGTGGGGCGCCGAGCTGCGGACGCTGACCGCGGGCGACGTCGCGGCCGTGCTCGACGAGGACCCCGATCACGCGCTGATGGGGCTCTACGCGCAGGGCCTGCGCCAGCTCGGGGCGTGGGCGGACGACCGCGACGCGCTCGCGCTGATCGCCCTCGCCGAGGGCTCGGCCGCGCGCTTCGCGCGGCTGCTGGCGACCAACCTGGGGTTCTTCGCCGACGCCGGCTTCTACAAGCGCGCGCAGATCGCCGCCAACGACCTCGTCCTGGCCGGCGCGACGACGTTCGCCGACGTCGACGCGCTCACCGTGTTCGCGGACAACTTCCTGCCGCACGTCCTGCGCCTCGACGGCGTGCTCGTCTACGACGACGACCTCGCGCGTCGCATCGACCGCGGCGCGCTCCTGGCGCCCGGCAGCGCCCCCGAGCGCGAGCTGCGCGCCTGCACGATCCACGCCTGCGAGCTGCTTGCCGCCCGCGCCGGCATCCCGCCGCGCACGCTCGACAACTGGCTGTGGAACCGCGCGCTCGAGGGCGACTACGCGGCCCGTCCGGCGCACCTGTGCCGGACGGTCTTCTACTAGTGCACGACGCGCTGGTGGCGGCGGTGGCCGGCCGCCGACACCCCGGCCGCGGCGAGCAGCAGGGCGGCGCCCGCGCCGCCCGCGCCGATCGCGGCGGAGCCCCAGTCGAAGTCCTCGTCGTCGATCGAGCGCGTGACGCTCGGGGCGGCCGCCGGGGTGGCGTCGGCGGTCACCGGCGGCGACGCGGGGGCGGCGATGGCCGGGTAGGCGGTCGTCGAGGCCGGCTCGTCGCTGGGGAGGCGGGCCGCGGCGTTGGGGGCGAGGATGGCCGCGATGGCGAGGGCGCCGGCGGCGGTGTGGGCAAGGCGCATGAGACGGTCCTTCGGGAGGGGGTGGATGAACGCCGCCGACCGTGCCCGGCGGCGGTAGAGCGCCGGTAGAGCACGGGTTGTTCGCCCGTCGCCGACCGGAGTACGGTCGGTGTCGCCATCGGCATCCACCTACAGCTCCTCGGTCCGATCGAGGCGACGCTCGCGGGCCGACCCGTCGCGCTCGGAGCGACCAAGCAGCGAGCGCTGCTGGCGATGCTCGCGCTGGAGCCCAACGCGGCCGTCCCGGTCGAGCGCCTGGTCGACGGGCTGTGGGGCGACGACCCGCCCGCGACCGCGCGGAAGATGGTGCAGCTGTACGTCTCGCAACTGCGCCGGCTGCTCGCCGGCGACGACGCGTGCATCGTGACGCACGGTCGCGGCTACGAGCTGCGCATGCCGGCCGACGCGATCGACGTCGGGCGCTTCATCGCGCTGGTCGACGACGGCGAGCCGCGCGCGGCGCTCGGCCTGTGGCGCGGGCCGCCGCTGGCCGACGTCGCCCAGGAGCCGTTCGCGCCGCCCGAGATCCGGCGGCTGGAGGAGCTGCGCGTGCGGGCGGCCGAGCGCGCGGTCGACGCCGACCTCGCGGCCGGGCGCGACGACGCCGCGCTGGCCGAGCTCGACCGGCTGATCGTCGACCACCCGCTGCGCGAGCGGCTGCACGCGCGGCGGATGCTCGCGCTGTACCGCGCCGGGCGCCAGGCCGAGGCGCTGGAGGCCTACGTCGCCGCGCGGGAGCGGCTCGTGGACGCGGCGGGCGTCGAGCCGCGGGCGGAGCTGCGCGACCTCCAGGAGCGCATCCTGCGGCAGGACCCGAACCTGCTGCTCGCAGCCGCGGCTCAGCCGCGGCCGCACCCGGACGCTCCGGGGGCGCCAGCGCTCAAGGAGGCTGATCGCGGTCCTGGCCGGCCGCGGCGGCGCGTCCTGCTCGGCGTCGCCGTGGTCGTCGTCCTGGCGGTCGTCGCGGTCGTCGCGGTCCAGTCGCTCGGAGGCCCCGACACCCTGGCCGGCATCGACGAGGGCTGGGTCGGGGTGATCGACCCGGACGCGCGTGCGATCACCGCGCAGTACCCGGTCACGGCAGCGCCGCAGGCGGTCGCCGGCGGCGACCGCTCGGTCTGGGTCGCCGACCCCGGCGCCGGGACGGTCTCCCGCATCTCGGCCGACCGCCGGCGCGTCACCACGATCGCCGTCGGCGGCTCGCCCAGCGCCTTGGCCTTCGGCGGCGGAGCGCTGTGGGTCGCCGACGAGGACGCCGGCACCGTGATCCAGGTCGATCCGGCGACGAACCACCCGGTCCAGACGCTGCGCGTCGGCAACGGCGTGCGCGCGCTGGCGGTCGGCCACGGCGCGCTGTGGGTCGCGGCGGCGCTCGACGGCGAGGTCGTCCGGATCGACCTGCGCTCGGGTGCCATGCGTCACGTCGCCGCCGGCGGCCTGCCGGTCGCCGTGGCCGTCGGGCGCGACGCGGTGTGGGCCGTCGCCGAGGACTCCGGGCGCCTCGTGCGGCTCGACCCGCGCACGGGCGCGATCACCGAGGGCGTCACCGTCGGCAACGGGCCGAGCGCGGTGGCGGTGGGCGAGGGCGCGGTGTGGGTCGCCAACCGCCGGGACGGCACGGTCTCGCGGATCGACCCGGCGACCGGCCGCGAGCGCTTGAAGATCCCGGCGGGTCGCGCGCCGTCGGCGCTGGCGGTCGCCGGCGGCTCGGTCTGGGTCGCCGACGCCGACGGCGGCGCCGTCGGACGCCTGGACCCCGGCCGCGACACGATCGCCGGCTGGGTGACGACCGGCGCCGCGCCCGCGGGCCTGGCGACGATCGACGGCGACGTCTGGACGACGGGCGCCGCCCCGGGCGCGGCGCACCGCGGAGGGACGCTGCGGATCGGGCGCCAGGTCTTCGACCCCGACCCGGCGCGCGGCGGCTACGACCCGAACGGCATCCCGGTGCTCGAGTTGGCCTACGACGGCCTCGTCCGCTACCGGCGCGCGCCCGGCGCGGCGAGCGCGCAGCTGGTCCCCGCGCTGGCGGTCGGCGTGCCGGAGCCGACCGCCGGCGGCCGGCGCTACGTGTTCCGACTGCGCCGCGGCGGCCGTTATGCCGACGGCACCCCGGTCCGGGCCGGCGACCTGCGGACGGCGCTGGAGCGCATGCTGCGGATCCAGGGCCCCGAGCTGCCGCCGCTCTACGACGCGATCGTCGGCGCGGCCGGCTGCGGGCGGCGCAAGGGACGGTGCGACCTGTCGCGCGGCGTCGTCGCCGACGCGCGCGGCGGCACCATCACCATCAACCTGCTCCGGCCCGACCCGGACCTGCTCCAGAAGCTGACGCTGCCGCTGGCGGCGCTGGTCCCGGCGCGCACGCCGCGCCGGACCTCGCGCCGGTCCGTGCCGGGCACCGGCCCGTATCGCGTCGTGCGCTCCCGACCCGGGCACGCGATCCTGCTCGCGCGCAACCGATGGTTCCGGCCCGCGACCGCGGGCGGGCGCGCGGCCGGCTTCGTCGAACGCGTCGACGTGGAGATGAACAAGGACGAGGCCGTCCAGCTGCGCGCGTTCGCCCGCGGCGAACTCGACATGACCGGCGTCTTCGACCTGGAGGCCAAGCCGCTCGCCGGCCTGCGCGCGCACTACGGGACGCGGCTGCGCTCGGGCGCGTTCGCCAAGACCGTGTACGCGTGGATGAACCTGCGCGCGCCGCCGTTCGACGACGTGCGCGTCCGGCGGGCGCTGAACCTCGCCGTGGATCGCCGGGCGATCGTCGACACGGTCGGCGGTCCCGTCACCGGCTCGCCGACCTGCCAGCTGCTGCCGGCCGGCTTCGCCGGCTACCGGCCGACCTGCCCGTTCACCGCCGCGCCGTCGCCCGCCGCCGCGTGGGTCGCGCCGGATCTCACCAAGGCCCAGGCCCTGGTCGCCGCGTCGGGCCGGCGGGGGACGCGGGTCGTCGTCTGGGCCCCGGACCTGTGGGCCGGCATGGGCCGCGAGCTGGTCCGGACGCTGCACGCGCTCGGGTTCCGCGCGCGGCTGCGGCTCTTCGCCGGGCTCAACGAGATCACGGTGGCCGGCCACGATCCGCGCCGGCACCCGCAGATCGGGTTCGGCGGCTGGATCGCCGACTACCCGGAGCCCGCCGGGTTCCTGAAGTCCTTGGTCGCGTGCGCGGCCGACACCGGCCGCGATCCGCGCGGGCTCAACGTCGGGCACTACTGCGACCGCGGCGTCGACGGCGCGATCGAGCGCGCGCAGGCGGCCGGGCCGGGGGCGGGGGACGCCTGGCTGCGGATCGAGCGGCGCATCGCCGCGCGGGCGCCGGTCGTCCCGCTCTTCAACGGGCGCTATCCGATCCTGACCGCGACGCGGGTCGGCAACGTCCAGTTCCAGCCGCTGACCGGTCCACTGCTCGACGCGGTGTGGGTCCGCTAGCCGCGGCGGTGGGCGAGCTCGGGGGCGTGGGGGTCCGGCGGCCGCGGTGGCAGCAGCTGCTCGCGGTAGGCGACGGCGAGCGCCTCGGCGCGGCTGGTGACGCCGAGCTTGCGGCGGATGTGCTCGGTGTGGGTGGCGACCGTCTTGGGGCTGATGACGAGCCGCTCGGCGATCTCGCCCCAGCGCAGGCCCTCGCTCAGCAGCGTCAGCACCTCGTGCTCGCGACGGGTCAGGCGGCCGGTGCTGGCGACGGCGGTGGGCCGCGTCCGGTGCGTCACGGCCCGCAGGCGCGCGAGCACCTCGCCGGGGGCGGAGGCCTTGGTGACGTAGTCGTCGGCGCCGATGAGCAGGCCGGCGACGCGATCGAAGGACTCGGTGCGGGCGCCGGAGAGGAAGATGATGGCCAACTCAGGACCGAGCTCGGCGCGCAGCGTGCGGCAGACCTCGTAGCCGCAGATGGTGCCGAGGGGGATCTCGAGGATCGCGGCGACGGGCCAGCACTCGCGGGCCTTGGCGACGGCTTCGGAGCCGTCGGACGCCTCGACGACGTGGAAACCGGCGTCGCGCAGCACGCCTGCTAGGCACGTTCGTGCCTCGACGTCCGGGTCTGCGATGAGCACCGCGTCAGCGATCTCGATCCCTCCTCGTCCTCAGTGACGACCTAGGTGTACCCAGAAAAGGTCGGTCGTGCCGCCGAGGTTGTGCGAAATCTCCATTGGAGACGCTGACTGAGACGGAGAACGACCACCAACGAGCTGAGGCGAGGCCCGCAATGCCCGACATCCCCACCACCGTTCAGCAGGCAGCGCCCACCGTGGACGCTGCCGCCGCTGCCGCGGGGAGCGCACCGGCAGCGGTGGTCGACACGACGCAAAGCGCACTGCCGGCGGCGACGCCGGCGCCTGCGCCTCCGACGCCTGCGCCGGCGCCCAAGCCGGTGGCCGAGGCACCACCGGCACCCGCTCCCGAGCCTGCGCCGGCGCCGAAGCCGGTGGCCGAGGCAGCTCCGGCGGCCGCGCCCAAGCCCGTCGCCGACGCGGTGGCGGCGGCGCCGAAGCCGGTGGCTGAGGCGGCGGCTGCGCCTGCCGCTGCGCCGAAGCCCGTTGCCGATGCGGTGGCCGCGGCGCCTGCCCCGAAGATCGACCAGGTCGTCGACACGGTGGACAAGGCCGTCCCGGTTCCGCCGGCGGCGGCCCCGAAGGCCGTGGTGGATCAGGTCGCGGCGGCGCCAGTCGTCAAGCCGGTCGCCGATCAGGTGACGGCGACCGTCGCCCTGCCCGCGGAGCCGGCGGCGACCCCACCGCCCACCGGCGGCGCGGCGCAGTCCACCGACGCGCTCCTCGGTGGCGCAGCGGAGCCCCTGACCAAGGCAACGGGCGGCAGCCTCTCACCCGTGGTCGACCCCGTCGCGAACGTCGCGGCGCCCGTGGTGGAGCCGGTGGTGCACAGCACCGTCGCGCCGCTCGCCGCGCCGGTGGTCGACAACGCCGTGGCGCCGCTTGCCGCGCCGGTCGTGAACAACGCCGTGGCGCCGCTGGTGGAGCCCGTCGTGAACACCACGGTCGCGCCGCTCGCCGCGCCGGTGGTGGACAACACGGTGGCGCCGTTGGTGGAGCCGGTGGTGAACAACACGGTGGCGCCGTTGGCCGAGCCGATCGTCAACAGCACGGTGGCGCCGCTCGCCTCGCCGGTCGTCGGTCCGACGGCGCGCACCCTGGACGCGGCAACGCAGGCGGTGGCGCCGGTCGTCGGTCCCACGGCGGGTGCGGTGGATTCGGCGACGCAGGCGGTGGCGCCGGTCGTCGGTCCGACGGCGCGCACGGTGGACGCGGCGACGCAGGCGGTGGCGCCGGTCGTCGGTCCCACGGCGGGTGCCGTCGACTCGGCGACGCAGGCCGTGGCCCCCGTCGTCGGCCCTACCGCGGGTGCGGTCGATTCCGCGACGCAGGCCGTGGCCCCCGTCGTCGGCCCCACCGCGGGTGCGGTCGATTCCGCCACGCAGGCCGTGGCGCCGGTCGTCGGTCCCACGGCGGGTGCCGTCGACTCGGCGACGCAGGCCGTGGCGCCGGTCGTCGGCCCCACGGCGCGCACGGTGGACGCCGCTACGCAGGCGGTGGTCGGTCCGAAGGCGGGTGCGGTCGACGCGGCGACGCAGGCCGCGGCGCCGGTCGTCACCACCGCCGGCGGTGCGGTCAACGCCGCCGGGCAGGTTGCGGCACCGGTCACCACTTCCCCCTCCGGCGCGGTCGACGCGGCGACGCACGCGGTGGCGCCGGTCGTCACCTCGACCGCGGGCGGCGGTCCGCTCCGCGCGGTCGCCGACGCGGCCAGCCCAACGCTTGCGGGTTCGACCGCGACCCAGCACGCGCTCGGCGGCAACGCCGGCAGCGGCGTGGCCGACGCCCTCGGGTCCGGGCTCGCGCCTCCGCCCGCACCCTCCGGCCTCGCGGCCATCGCGCCGGCGACGGACCCGGCCACCGCCGCCCTGACGCACAGCGCGCCGGCGGCCGCGGCGACGACGGCGCCGGTCGACGCCGGGCACGGCGCGGTCGCCGACTCGCTCGCCCAGATCGCCACCGATCCGCGCCTGCTCGCCGCCACCGGCATCACCGCCCTCGCCGGCACCGCGTACGTCGCGGCGCGCAGCGCGGGCTGCGTCGCCGGCGGCGACCCGGGCGTCATCCTCAACAACGTCCGGCTCATCCCCTGCCTGGTCCGCAGCGGCGTCAGCTCCGGCGGCTCCGCCATCGCCGCCCTCGGCACCGGCGTGCGCTCGACCGTCGGCTCGGTGCCGGCGGCCGGACGCGGCGTCATCGAGGTCCTCGACGAGCGTGCGTCGAAGGTCGCGGACAACGCACGCCAAGGGCTGGCCGATCGCGTCGTCGCGCCGTTCCGCGACGGCTTCGGAAGCGCCACCGGCGGCCTGCCGCGCGGCTCGTCGTCGAACTCCACCGACCTGATGTTCGTCGGCGTCGGCGTCGTGATCGGGCTGCTCTACGCCGCGATCCTCACGCTGTGGCTCTATGCGGTCGCCGTGCGCCGGGACTCCGAGGCATGAGCCGCGCGCTCGCGACCGGCGCCGCGGTCCTCGCCGGCGCGGCGGCCATGCTGGCCCTCGCGCCGCGTGACGGCGCGAGCGCGGCCGACCCGCAGCAGCCGGTCGTCCTGAAGGTCGGCGACCGCGTCACCGTCGAGGGCGCGTCCCTGGGCTGCCGCGTCGCCCGCCGGGACGGCCGCGTCGTCATGGACTGCCGTCGCGGAGGACAGCTCACCGGTACCTACGGGACCATGATCAGCGCCCGCAAGGCGGAGGTCGTCCGCTACCGCAGCAACACGGTGGCCAAGGTCGTCTTCACCGCCACGCAGGGCGGCGGCGCGCGCCGCTGCGAGTGACGCCGGGCCGGCCGGGCCGGCCGGCCGGCCTAGCTCAGCTGCGACAGCGAGAAGTCCAGCCGCTCGTCGAACGTGCTGAGCATCCGCCGGCGCAGCGTCTCGTAGCGGCGCAGGGTCTCGCTGCGCCGCCCGCGCCGCAGCAGCAGCGCGAACAGCTCGCGGTGCACGTCGATGTCGAACGGCTCGAGCTCGGTCAGCCGGGTGAGCGTCGCGGTCGCGCCGGCGAGGTCGCCGCCGCGCGTCTCGATCTCGGCCAGGATCCGCAGGGCCCCGGCGGCGAGGTCGCGCAGCCGGTCGCGCTCGGGCAGCGCCCACTCGGCGTAGGGCTCGTCGGCCAGGAAGTCGCCGCGGTACATCGCGACGCCGTCGCGGATCAGCGCCCGGGCGCGCTCGTCGTCGGCGCCGGCCACCGCGCAGCCCTCGGTCACGAGGCGCTCGAAGGCGTCGGCGTCGACCCACACTCGCTGGCGGTCCAGCGCGTAGCCGCCCCGGGTCGCGACGACGAACGACGACGGCGGGTCCGCCGCGCCGCCGGGCTCGAGCTGGTCGCGCAGCTCGTGGACGAAGTAGCGCACGCCGCGCGTGTCGGGCGACGAGTCGGGCGGCCAGAGCACGCTGATGATCTCGTCGGAGTAGACGCTGCGATGGCGCTCGGCGACCAGGAGCTTGAGGATGTGGCCGGCGCGGTTGTTGATCCAGCGGCCGTCGAGGACCTCGTCGCCGTTCATGACGCACGTGCGCCCGAGCACGAAGACCCGCAGCTGCGGCTCGGCCGACCACGTCGGCGAGCCCCCGCGCTCCCGCGCCGCGTGCCCGAAGTCGCGGCGCAGCTCGGTGACGACCAGGCCGTCGCCGAGCGGCAGCGCCACGATCGTCGCGGACGCGACGTCGAACTCCGCCCCGGCGGGCAGCTCGACGCGCAGCGGCGGCAGGGGCTCGCCGCGGGCGAGGGCCAGCTCGTGCACGCAGACGCCGTCGAGCCGCGTGCCCGGCGAGCGGCACCCGAGGACGCCGCAGCCGACGCGCGCGCCGGGCTCGAGCCTCACGGCCCCGCCGAGCATCTGCACCGCCGCGCGGTTGACCGCGACGACGCGTCCGCGGGCGTCCTGGACGATCACGGCCGCGGGCGAGCGATCGACGACCTGGAGCGCGAGCTCGGCGTCGGTGAACGCCTGACCGTCGGACGCGTCTTGTCCCTGCCTAGACACTCCACCTCCCGTCCTTGTACCGCTTGCTGCGTGGTACCCGTGCAGAGACGTCGTCACTTACCGATCTTCCACGTGAACGGCGACGTTCGACAAACCCTCCTCTTTCGGGGGGTGTGCCAACAACTTCTTAACCGGGATCCAGGGCTTGATCGGGCACGCGGTCCCTAAGGTCGCGTCGAAGTCAGTTGGTGCCGGCCGCAAGCCCGGCAGCACAGAGGTCCTAGTGGACCGAACGGACTCGGGGGATGGCATGTGGACGTCTTGCCGCACGCGGCCATCGCGTGCTGCCGCTGAACGCCGCGCGGATGCGGCTCCGACGGTGAGCCCCGTCGACGAGCTGCGCACGCGCCGCGTCGTGGGCGCCGCGCGCGCCGGCGATCGTGACGCGATGGCCGAGCTGTACGTGTTGCATGCCCCTGCCGTCCACGCGCACGTGCTGCGCGTCCTCAAGGACCTCGACGACGCCGACGACGTCACGCAGCAGGTCTTCGCGAAGCTGCTGACGGGCCTGGACCGCTACCGCCCCGGCGAGGCGCCGTTCATCGTCTGGGTGCTGCGCGTAGCGCGCAACACCGCGATCGACCACGTCCGCCGTGCGCGCGCCGTGCCGGTCGACGACGTCGACCAGACCCGCGCGCGCGACGACCAGGGCGCCGGCGAGGTGCGATCAGCGCTGCGGGCGGCGCTGGCCCTGCTGCCGCAGGGTCAGCGCGACGTGCTGCTGCTCACGCACCTCGTCGGCCTGTCGCCGCACGAGATCGCCGCGGTGCTCGGGTGCAGCGTGCGCGCCGTCCACGGGCTGCACTACCGCGGGCGCGCCGCCGTGCGGGCGACGCTGACCGACCTGGGCTCGGCCCCGGCCGTCGCGCGCCTGCCGCGGACGGCACGACCCGACCGCGAGTTGTTGGAGGTGTCGGCATGAGATGGCGCGTGGTCCTGCTCGTGGCGCTCGCGCTGGTCGCCGTCGCCGTCCCGGTCGTGCTCGCCGCCGGGCCCAACCGCATCGGGCCCGGTCAGCGGCTGGACGCGAAGGTCCTCCTGCTCTCCGCCGACGGCACCGAGCCGGGCTTCGCCGCCTGGAAGTACGAGCTCGCCCGCGAGGGCGTCCCGTTCGACGCGGTCGTCGCCTACACCGGAGCCGCCAAGACGAGCACGCTGACCGACGCGCAGCTCGCCGACTACGGCGACCAGCACGCGAAGTACGACGCGGTCATCCTCGCCTCGGGCGACCTCGGCCACCAGGTGACCAACGCCGACGCGACGACGTCCTACCTCTCCGCGCTCACCGACGCCGAATGGTCGGCGTTGGCGAAGTTCGAGCGGACGTTCGGCGTCCGCCAGCTCAGCGACTACACCGCGCCGAGCCCCGCCCACGGGCTCGTGACGGTGGGCGGCGTCCGCCAGGACGGCAAGGTCGGCACGTTGACCGCGACCGGCAAGGACGCCTTCCCCTACCTCAAGGGGCCGCTCCCGATCCCCGACGACGACCCCAACCCGGCGTCCAGCGAGGCCTTCGGCTACGCCGGGACGCCGGTTGACGCCGCCAACTGGCAGACGCTCGTCAGCGCGCCGGGCGGGGGCGCGTACCTGGGCATCTACACGCACCCCGACGACGGGCGCGAGGAGATGGTCATGACGGTGGCCGGCAACGAGAACCAGAGCCACGTCCAGCTGCTGCGCCACGGGATGCTCAACTGGGTCACGCGCGGCGTCTTCCTCGGCATCCAGCGCAACTACCTCGAGCTTCAGGTCGACGACCTCTTCCTCGGCGACGACGCCTGGGACCCGGCCACGCACACCACCAACTACGACCCGGCCGCCGCGAGCCGCATGAGCGCGGGCGACGTCGCCCAGGCGGTGCAGTGGTCCAAGGCGCGCAACCTCCGGATCGACTTCGCCTACAACGGCGGCGGCAGCGCGCTGTGGCTGGACCAGGTCAACAACGACGAGAACGCGGCGAACGACACGGCCACCGATCCGCTCGTCGCGGCGATCCAGGCCAACAAGGCGTCGTTCGGCTTCGTCAACCACACGTTCGACCACCCGAACCTGGACTGCTCGTCGGCCTCGTTCATCAGCAAGGAGGTCAACGACAACGTCGCCTGGGCCGCCGCGCGCGGCATCGCGATCGACCCGCGCGAGGTCGTGACCGGCGAGCACTCCGGCCTGGCCAACTCCCGCCCGGGCAACCCGGGCACGATCGACCCGCCCTCGATCGACGACATCGTCCCCCACACGGGCACGGCGCCGCCCAGCACCACGACGCCGCCGACCACGACGACCCCCGCGAGCACCACTGGCGTGCCGTCGGGCACCTACGACTACGCCGTGTCGGCCCGCTCAGCCGCCGGAGAGTCGACGGCATCGATCGTGTCCGGCGTCGTGGTGGGCGCGGCCGGGACCACCGGCAACAGCGTCGACGTGTCGTTCAACGCCGTGTGCCACGCGGTGAGCTACCAGCTGTACCGGAGCGCCGGGGGCGCCGGTGCCTGGGAGCTCGTCGGCACGGTCGCGCGGTCGGCCACCGCGCCCACCGACGACGGCACCGCCCCGGTGACGCTGACGGTGCTCGACGACAAGGCCGCGGGCACCGCCGGCGCGCCGCCGGCCGCCAACGCCGCGACGATCGCTCCGTACGGGCAGAACCCCAACTCCCTCGCCGGCCTGCTGACCGCGGGCATCCGCGTCGTCGCGACCGACGCGTCCAAGACCTACCCGCAGACGCCGGCTGACGTGGCCGGGCCGCAGTGGGGCCTGGGCGCCACGTTCAGCGAGGGCACGCCGCCGGCGAGCTTCCAGGCCATCCCGCGCTATCCGAGCAACGTGTACTACAACGTCTCGCGCCAGGGCCAGCAGCTCGACGAGTACAACTGGATCTACGTGGCGCCCGCCAACGGCGGCGGCTGCGTGCCGATCGCCGGCGTGACGACGTGCCGCACGACGCCGGCGACGTGGGCCGAGTACCTCACCAGCGAGAACACCATCATGTTCCGCCATCTGATGGGCAACGACCCGCGGCCGCACTTCATGCACCAGAGCAACCTGGCCGACTACAACCCGGCGTTGCCGGAGACCGACCCGGGCCAGGGCGGGATCCTGTACCCGGTCGTCGACGGGCTGCTCGCGCGCTACGACGCCGCGATCGACCGGGCCAAGGCGCCGCTGGTGCAGCTGACCAGCGCGCAGATCGGTGCGGCGCTCGCGCAGCAGAGCGCCTGGGCGGCGCACCTCGCCGCGGGCGACGTCAGCGCGTGGCTGCAGGACGGGCGCCTGCACGTCAAGAACGCGAGCACCGCGCCCGTCGACGTCCCGATCACCGGCACCACCGTCGGCGACCTCTACGGCGGCCAGCGCTCGGGGTGGAAGACGATCGCGCCCGGCGCAGAGCAGGTCCTCGCGCCCGACGAGCCGACCAACACGGCGGTCCCGACCATCGCGGGCACGCCGCGCGCGGGGGACAGGCTCAGCGCCCGCACCGGCACCTGGACCGGGACGCCGACGATCGACTACGGCTACCAGTGGCAGCGCTGCGACACGAAGGGGCAGGGCTGCAAGAGCATCGCCGGCGCGAGGGCGGGCGACTACGTCGCCGGGGCCGACGACGTCGGCGCGACGCTGCGCGTCGTGGTCTCGGCCGGCAACTGGATCGCGTCGGTCAGCCAGGCGACCTCGGCCGCGACCGACACGGTGGCCAAGGCACCGGACCCGCCCAAGGCCGCGGGCACGAGCGGGCGACCCGGCTCGGTCGGCGTCTCCGGGCAGGGCAGGAAGAAGGACGACAAGGCCTCCGCCAAGCTGGCGCTGACCAACGTCAAGATGAGTCCCAAGCGCTTCGCCGTCGCCCACCGCCTGCGCCAGCGCGGCACGCGCCTGGACGGCTCGCGGATCACCTGGCGCCTGAGCAAGGCCGCGGAGGTGCGCCTCGTCGTCCAGCGGCGCGTCGGGTCCAAGCACCATCGCCGGTGGGTCACCGTCGGCACGCTGCGGCGCTCGGCACCCAAGGGCACGAACGTGCTGCGCTTCACCGGGCGGTTCAAGGCCAGGCCGCTGGCGCCGCGCACCTACCGGCTGACCGTCACCGCGACGGCCGGACGGCAGAAGGCCGGGCCCCGGCACGTCACCTTCCACGTGGTGCGTGGCCGATGAGCGGCGAGGTCGTGGGGCGCCCGCCCGACGATGCCCCGGACGAGCCCCGGCGGCGCTTCCGTCGCCGGACCGACCGGATGGCGGAGACGATCGGCGATCCGGAGAGCATCGCCGCCGTCCACGCCGAGCTGCTGCTGCTGCGCGAGGAGAACGCCCGGCTGAAGGCGTCCCAGCACCAGCGCGCGGACGTCAGCCGGCTCATCGGCCGCGCGCGGTCGCTCGCGGCGGCGGAGCTGGACCGCGACAGCGTCAGCGACGACGTCGAGCAGCTGCTGGTCGAGGGCCTGCTCATCCGCGAGTCGCTCCTGGAGATCTGCCAGGAGGTCGAGCGGGCGATGGTGGCCTTCGAAGGCAAGTTGAACGCCTTGGCGGCGCTCGGCGCGGCGCGCTCGCGCCCGCCGGCGACGCACGCCGACACGGACATCGAGCAGGGCGATGGCTACGGCTCCCGTGTCGTCTGAGCTGCGCGACCCCGCACCTGTCTCGGGGCTGCGCGTTGCGAGCGCGCGGGCGTGGGGCAGCGGGAGGATCGCGCCTCAGCCCGCGCGTCGCAGGATCCTGCTGACGACGGAGGGCACCTACCCCTACATCATGGGCGGCGTCAGCTCGTGGTGCGACCTGATGGTCAACAGCCTCACGGAGTTCGACTGGCAGGTCATGCCGATCGTCGCCCCGCACGGCCGGCCGCCGACGTTCGCCCTCCCGCGCCACGCGACCGAGATCGGGCCCGTCGAGGTGTGGTCGGAGGAGCTGCCGAAGCTCGCGCGCGGCGGTCGCGGCGACCGCCGGTCGGGCGTGGAGCTGCCCTCGATGCTCGTCCGCAACCTGCTGGGCTGGGAGGGCAGCACCGACGCGGTGGTCGCCGCGTGGGTCTGGTGCCGCCGCCATCCCGGCGGCGTGCGGCGGGCCTTCCGGTCCGCGCAGGGGTGGGCGGCGTTCCTGGAGGGCCTGCGCGCGGTCCTGGCCGAGCGCATCCCGGAGGCCGGCACGCCGCCGGCGCTCGACCTCGTCGAGGCGGCCACGCTGTACCAGACGCTCTACTGGGTCGCGCGCACCGCGGCGGTGCCGACGCCGCCGACCGACGCGCTGCACGTCACCGCGGCCGGCTGGGCGGCGATCCCCGCCGTCGTGCACAAGGCGCTGCACGAGACGCCGATGGTGCTCACTGAGCACGGCGTCTACGTGCGCGAGGCCTACCTCGCCGCGGCGCGCAACGGCGACTCGCCCGGCAGCCGCTTCGCCGCGACCCGGCTCGCGCGCGGCCTGGCCCGCACCGCGTACGCCGCGGCCGACGTCGTCTCGCCCGTCACCGACGCCAATGCCTACTGGGAGATGGGCCTGGGCATCGACCCCAACAAGATCTTGGTCCTCTACAACGGGCTGGAGCCGCCGTCGGCGCCGACGCCGCCGCCCTGCACGCGCACCGTGGTCTCGGTCGGCCGCCTCGACCCGCTCAAGGACGCCCACACGATGCTGCGGGTGGCGGCCCAGGCGACGACGCACCTGCCCGACGCCCGCTTTCTGCACTACGGCCCGGTGCCCCGCGGCGAGGAGATCTACGGGCAGTCGTGCCTGGCGCTGCACGCGCGGCTGGGCTTGGGCGAGCGCTTCCGGTTCATGGGCGCGACGGCCGACCCGACCGGCGTGGTGCGCGCCAGCGACGTGGTCCTGATGACGAGCATCTCCGAGGGGCTGCCGATGGCGATCCTCGAGGCCATGGGCCAGGCCCGGCCGGTGGTCTCGACCGGCGTCGGCGGCGTGCCCGAGGTCGTGCGCGGCTGCGGCCTGGTGTGCGCGCCCGGCGACGATCACGCGCTGACGACGGCGGTGGTCATGTTGTTGCGCAACCCCGATCTGGCCTGGCGCCTCGGGCAGCGCGGGCACAGCCGTCTCGGCCGCCTGTTCAACGAGCGCGCCTGCGTCGACGGCTACCGCGAGCTGCTGGGCGCGCTCTCGGGCGACGACGACGACGTCGACCTGCTCGTCGCCGCGGTGGGAGCGCGCGCGTGACCGCGACGTCGACGGAGCTGGGCGACGCGCGGCTGCTCGTCGAGGCGCGCCTGGGGCGCGAGCCCCAGGACTTGCTCGAGGCCGCGGTCGTCCTCGAGGCCTGGGCCGGCATGCCGGCGCAGGCGGCGCTCGCCGCGGCCAGCGCCACGATGCCCGCGGCGCTGGCCGCCGCGCAGCCCAGCGTCGGCCGGCTCCCGCGCGGTGGCGAGCGCGACGGCGTCCTCGCCGACGGCGCGGCGTTCCTGCTCACCGTCGTCGCGATCGCGTGCTGGGCCGCGCCGCTGACGACCAGCGTCGGGCTGCAGGCCGTCGAACGCGCGCTCGTGCTCGCCCTGCCGCTCACGCTCGCGCTGCAGCGCGCGCTCGGCAGCCGGTTCCTGGACCGGCCCCAGGGCATCGCGCAGCTGGCGCGACACCGCCTCCTCCTGCTGGCCGGGGCGGTCGCGGTCGTGGCGCTGCCGGCGCTCGCGCTGGGGACGGGCGGGCTGCTGGCCGGCCTGCTGACCGTCACCTGGACCGGCGGGACCGTGCTGATCCGGCGGCGCTGGCCGGCGGTCTACGTGCTGATCATCCTGCTGGCGACGGCCGCGATGCTGTCGGGCGCGCCGGCGCTGGAGGTCGTCGCCGCGGCGGCGGCCGCCACGCTGCTGGCCGCCGCCGTGGCGCTGCGCCCGTCGCCCGCGGTCGCGCGCCGCTCGCTCGGGGCCGGCGAGCCCGTGGCGGTGGCCGGCGCGATCGGCGTCGGGCTGGGCGTGATGCTCGTGCTGGACCGGACGGTGAGCTGGACCGACGGCGCGGTGCCGGCGCTGGCGCTGATCCCGTCCACGCTCGCCGCCCTGCTGGCGGGCCACCACCTGCGCCACCTCGAGCTCGCGATCCCCAAGGCGCTGTCCGGCGTCGCCGTCGACGGGACCGGCACGCGCCGCCTCGGGCGCTGTCCGACGCGGGTCCTGCTCGGCGCGCTCGGGCGCCTGCTGGCGCTCAGCGCCGCGCTGTCGGCGCCGCTGCTGTGGCTGTCTCCGTGGCTGGGCGGGAGCGCACGCGGCGCCGGCGTCCTGACGGGCTTCGCGCTCGTGGCGCTGGCGAGCATGCTCGTCGGCCTGCTCGAGTCGCTGGGCCGCGGGCGCTGGGCGCTGGTCGCCGTCGTGTGCGGCGCCGCCGCCGAGGCGGCGGTGTGGCTCGGCGACGTCGATCCCTTCCCGGGCGCCGGCCTGGTCGTCGGCGGCCTCGTCGTGGCGCTGCTCGTGCTGCCCGTCGTCGTGGCGCGGCTGCGCCGTCCCGCGACCACCCTCGCGACGTCGCTGTGGATCCCATGAGGGCCTTCGTGTCGCAACCGGGCGTCGCGGTGGTCGTCGCGGTCGCCGGCGTGGCGGTCGCGGTGGTGATCGCGCTGCTGCACCGCGGCGCCGAGCGCGGCGCGACGTGCCGCGAGGCGCTCATCCCGGCCTACCTGCCGCCGCACGAGCTGACCGCGCTGGTCGGCGCCGCGCGGCGGCCGCGCATGGTGATCGTCAACCCCGACAGCGGTCCCGGCGCGCGCCGCAGCCCGGCCTACGCGGCGGCGGTCCACGCCCTTCAGGCCGCGGGCGTCAGGGTGCTCGGCTACGTCCCGACCGGCTACGGGTGGCGGCCGCTGCACGCGGGGCTGGCCGACGTCGACCGCTTCGTCTCCTGGTACGGCGTCGACGGGATCTTCTTCGACGAGGCCGCGTCCGACGAGGCCCAGCTCGCCCACTACCGTGCCCTGGCGCGCGCGGCGCGGGGCGACCCCGGACGGCTGGTGGTGCTCAACCCGGGCGTGCCGCCCGCCCCCGGCTACTTCGACCTGGCCGACGTCGTGGTGACCTTCGAGGGGACCGCCGCGGCGTACGCCGACGCGCTGCGCGCGACGCCCGGATGGCTGCGCCGCGAGGACCGCGACCGCGTCGCGCACCTGGTCTACGGCGCGAGCCGCGCCGACGCGCTCGACGCCCTGTCGGGCTCGGCGGCCGGCTACGTCTACGCGACGTCCGGGGCGCTGCCCAACCCGTGGCGCACGCTCCCGGACTACCTGGACGAGGAAGTCGAGGCGCTGGCGACATGCGGATGAGCGGCTGGCGTGCGGTGCTGCTCGTGCTGCTGATCGCCGCGATCGTCGGCGGCGGCGTCGAGGCCGCCGCGGCCGACACGACGACCGTCGTCCAGGCGCCGGACCGCTCCGCGCCCATCACCGTGCTGCTGGTCGGCCTCGGCGCGGTCGTCGGCGTGATCGTCGGGCTCGTCCCGGCGCTGCTGGTGGGGATGCTGCTCGGCTACGTGCCGCCACCGCAGCTCGGCCGGCGGCGCGCCGCGGGCGTGCTCGTCGAGCCCGCGCGGCTGTCGCGCCCGGAGCGTGCGGTCGAGCGCGCGCCCGTGCCCGCCCCGGTCGCGCTCGCGGTGGCGGAGGAGCGACCCGCCGCCCCGCCGCCCAAGCCGCTCGGGATCCTCGCGCACGCCCGCCACCAGTCCGTCTACGACGCCGCCTACGCCGCGCAGCTCGAGCGGGTCGAGACGCTGCGCGCCGCGATCGGCGGCCAGCTGCGCGACCGGCCCGAGCCGCCGGGCGAATGACCGCACGTGCATGTCCGTTGAAAGGAGCACCATGATGATGTCGTTCCCGCTCTGCGGTCCTCACCGACTGGCGCCCGCGCTGCTGGCGGCGCTCGCGCTTGCTACCGGCCTCCCGGCCGGCGCCGCGGCCCAGGCGCCCCAGGCGCCGCCCGGCCCGCCGCCGGGCAACGGCGGCGACCTGCCGGCGCCTCCGGGCACCGCGCCGGCGGTCGTCCCGCCCGGCGCGCCGGGCGCGATCCCCGGCGGGACGACCGGCCCTGGCCTGCTGGGCAACGCGCCGGTGAGCCTCAACCGCGCGCGGCGCACCTTCTCGGTCCCGCTGGCGTGCCAGCAGAACGGCTCGGTGCGGGTGAGCGCCAAGGTGGTGTCCAAGGCGCCATTCGCACGCAGCGGGTACCGCTGCGCGGCCAACCGCGCGACCGCGCGGCTGACCGTGTCGTCCAAGGTCGCCAAGCGGCTCGTGCGCCACAAGGCGGTCGCCGCCACCCTCTCGGTCACCCAGGCCGGCCGCTCGTCCAAGCTGTACTTCCAGCTGCGCGCGGGCCAGGGCGCCGCGCCGGCGGCCAAGGGCTTCTGGACCGACGGCCACCTGCAGTGCACTGACAGCGCGGGCGCGCCGCAGGCCTACCTCGTCGAGCCGGACTTCACGACCGCGACGCCGACGCCGGTCTCGACCCGCGGCTGGATCGCCTGGTACACGCCGGCGGGTGGCTGGCACTGGTACGGGACCGGCGGGGAGGGCGCCGGACGCTGGGCGACGTGGACCGCGACCGTCGCGGGCATCGCCCAGTTCCACCCCGACGGGACGCCGACGCCCGTGCCCTGGACCCAGGGTCCGATCGCGATCCCGACCGGTCAGGGGATCGTCGCGGTCGGCGTCTACGAGATCGTCTACTGGGTCGGCGGCCGGCCCGACCACCAGTGGCAGTACGTCAACGCCGGGACGGCGGGCGCGGCGGCGTCCGGGGGAGGGACGCTGTACTGCGCCTACTGACGCGCCGTCAGCAGGCCTGCCGCCACGCGTCGAGCGGCAGGCGCTTGCGGATCGCTGAGAAGCCGGCCGCGCGGGCCGGCGGGCAGAACGCCGACGGATCGCCCTCGTACTCGGCGATCAGCACCGCCTTGCCCGCCCGTGCGAACGGCTGCAGCGCGTCGCACTCGTGGTACTGGAAGCACTGCTCGTCCAGGGCCCAGTCGAAGGCGGGCTCCAGCGCGGCGGCCTGGTCGAGGTCGTTCTTGAGGCCGACCGACAGGCCGCGCGCGTGGGCGGCGGCGGCGACGAAGCGGTTGAACGCCAGCTGGTCGGCGCCGGTGAGCGGGAAGCCGCTCGCGTTGGCATAGGCGTCGACGTTGTCGGGCTCGACGCCGTCGAAGCCCTTGGCGCGGCAGAGGTCCAGCCGCCGTTCGAGGATCGGTCCGAGCACGTCCAGGCGGCGGATGTCGAGCCAGCGCTCGCCGGGCCAGCCCTCCACGTCTGCCCCGAGGACCGCGTCGGGGAATGCGGCGGCGTCCGGCCGGCCCGGCTCGTAGGTCCCGGCGTCGAGGTAGCAGACGACGTGGCGTCCGCGGTCGTGCAGCGCGGCGACCGTCGCGGCCGGGGTGTCGACGAGGTCGACGTCGTAGAGCGCGGCGTCGACGGAGAGGTCGATCGTCCCGGTGAGCTGCCACTGCCAGCTGATGCCGGGCGCGGGGCTCCAGGCCGGGCCGACTGCGGCGGGCGGCGCCGCGGCGAGCACGAGGCGATCGACGCGCAGGCTGCGCCGGCACCGGTTGGTGCGGCGCGGGTTGCGCAGGCGCAGGGTGACCGTGTGCGTGCCGGCGCGCAGCGTCGGCGCGGCGGCCAGGGTCGACCAGCGCCGGCTGCCGCGCACGGCGGTCGCGAGGACGCGCGCGCCGTCGACCGCGACCAGGATCCGCGGGGCGCCGGCGCACGGTGTGCCGCGGGCGACCACGGTCAACCGCGCGGCGCCGGGCAGCCGCACGCGCCCGCGAGCGGTGGCGCCGCCGGTGAGCAGGAGCGCGCGCCGCCCGCCGGCCGACGCGTCGCGCACGACATGGCCGCTGCCGGCGGCGACGCGCAGGCGCTCGGCCTGCAGGACGGTGTCGCGCTCGCTGTCGGCCCGCGCGACGACGAGCGCCCCGGCCGCGAGGATCGCGACCACGAGGACGAGCGCCGCGACCTGCGGGCCGCGTCGCGCGGTCATCCCGAGTCGTCGAACGTGCCGGTCGGCTGCCGCTGGGCGGCGGCGGGCTCCGGCTTGGGCCCGGCCGGCGCCGGCTCGGGCTTGCGAGCGGCGGGCGCCGGGGCCGGCGTGGGCGCCGGGCTCGGGCTCGGCCTGGGGGCGGAGGGCGGCGGCGCGACCGCCGCCGGCGTGTCGTTCACCGGCGCGGGCGGCCCGGCCGTGGCGGTGTCGGTCGCCGTCGTCGCCGCCGCCGGCACGGGCGCCGGGCTCGGCGCGGGCGTTACCCGGGGCGCAGGCGTCGCGGGCGCGCTGCGCTTGACGTGCCGGCGCCGGTGCGCGCGGCGGTGGGCGTGGTGCGCGGTGCGCGCGCTCGCGGCGGGCGCCGGCCTCGCGGCCTTGGCGGCCCGCGGCCTCACCGCCGCCTTGGCGGGCGCCGGCGCGTCGCGGGCGATCGCCGCCTCGCCCGACGACATCCGGCCGGCGGCCAGCCCGCCGACCAGCCCGCCGGCCAGCGCGCCCGCGGCGGCCAGCACGCACAGCAGCCGGACGGCCGCTCGGGCTCCGGTCACGTCGTGGGGCACGCGGTCGGCCTCGTGCGGCCCGGCGACAGGCACAGGTCGGTCCGCGCCGGCGTCGCGTCGCGCCGGATCGTGAACCGCGTGTACTTGCCGATCCGGTGGGGAGCGGTCACGAACACCTCGACGATGGTGCCCACGCGGAGCAGGCGCTGCTCGAGGGACTTCACCCGGACCGCCGTGCGCGCCGCCTTGACGCGGACGTCGGCGCGCTTGGCCGCGCAGCTGCCCTCACGACAGCGGACGCGGATCGTCGCGCCGGCCGGCGCCTGGACCTTCAGCAGGCTGATGCGCACCTGGCCGTGGTAGGTCAGCCCGCGGATCCGCACCACCGGGAACGGCGTGAGCAGCTTCGCGCGGGCAGTCGTCGGCGCCGGGCCTCTGGGGATGGTCGGACCCGGCGCCGAGCTCTGCGGCAGCGGACCTGTGGATGCCGCCTGCAGCTGGTCCGTCGGACGGGGGAGGCTCGGGCTCACCACGTCGATCGTGCGGAAGGCCACGGTCGCGACGCCCCGGTCGTCGACCGCGCGGACGGCGACGCGGTGCGCGCCGGCGGTGCCGAAGCTCCACGTCGCGGTCGGGCCGGCCGCGTCGTCGAACTGGCCGTCGTCGTCGAGGTCCCACTCGATCCGCGTCACGCTGCCGTCGGGGTCCGAGGCCGTCGCGGCGAAGCCGACGTTGGCGCCGACGAGCGGCTGGGCGGGGTCGTTGCTGAAGGCGACGACCGGCGCCAGGTCGACGAGCACGGTGATCGCGGCCTCCGCGGTGCTGGTCGCGCCGTGGCCGTCGCTGACCTGGACCGCGACGCGGTAGCGGCCCGGGGCCGTGTAGCTCACGGTCTGCAGCGCGCCGGTGGCGTCGCCGAACGCGCCGTCGCCGTCGAGGTCCCACGCGAAGCTCAGCGCGTCCTGGTTGGGATCGGTCGAGCGGCTGGCGTCCAGCAGCACCGGCGCGCCCATCGCCGCCGGGCTCGACAGGACCGAGAGCACCGCCTGGGGCGGCCCGTTGACGAGCACCGGCGCCGAGGTGGTGTTGTTGCCGGCCGGGTTGGTCACCTTGAGCGTCACGGTGGAGACGCCGACCGGGAGCGCCTGCGGCGGCGGGACGCGCCCCTTGAACGTCTTGACGGCGCCGGGGAACGTCCAGACCCAGGTGGTCGGCTCGCTCGTCGAGGTGTCGGTGAACTGGACGGTGCCGTCGGCGAGCTGGACCGAGGTGAAGGCCGCGGCCGGCTTGGCGTAGACGTGGAACGCCGCCTCCGCGTGGGCGGGGCCGGTGGCCAGCGGGTCGTCGTCGGTCGCGTCCAGCCGCGCGGTGTAGTCACCCGGTGTCGCGAAGTCGACGGTCGCGGGGTTGCCGGTGGCGGTCGCCACGGTCGCGCCGGCGCCGTCGACGACCGTCCACGCCCAGTGCGTGCCGGTGCTGCTGGTCAGCCGCAGCTTCAGGGGCGCCTGCTGCTCGGTCGCGATCGTCGGCGTGGCGGGCGTGGCCCCCGCCGGGCCGGCGAGGGTCGCGCTCGCGGCGACGCAGCTGATGATGGCGACGCACCAGGTCCTGAACATCGAGCGTCCTTGGTCTTCGGGGCGAACATCCTGTCCGTGTACCTGGGGAACGCGCGGCGAGGGCCCGCGTTCACGCGCGCGCGCCGAGCCAGTGCACGATCTCCAGCGCCAGGCCGACCTGCAGGCCGCGCCCTTCCAGCGGCGCGGGCAGCAGCTCGCGGGCGCGCGCGAGGCGGTTGAGCACCGTGTTGCGGTGGGCGAACAGGGCCCGTGCCGCGCGCGAGGCGCTGAACTCCTCGCGGATGTAGACGCGCAGCGTCTCGCGCAGCTCCGGGTCCGCGGTGGCCAGCCGGCCGAGCGTGCGCGCGACGAACTCCGCGGTGCCCTCCTCGTCCTGCGCGCTGAGCGCCACGAGCTGCACGTCCTGGTAGGAGGCGATCCGCAGGTCGCCGGGCATGCGGTGCATCAGGCGCTGCGTGGCGAGCGCGTCGAGGTGGCTGCGCCGGAAGCCCTCCATGCCGGCGGCCGTCGTGCCGAGCGCGATCCGGACGCCGGGCGGCGCGGCGAAGTCGACCGGCGCCCCGGCGTCGGCGGCCGCGAACCACGCCCACAGCGCGCGCGTGCTCGCGACGACCGTGAACGCGCGCCGTGCGCCGGCCGCGCGGGCCAGCGCGTCGGCCGCCTGCTCCAGCGCGCCCGGCCCGGCGCCGTCCTCGTCGGTCCAGGCGACGGCCGCGGTGTGGCGCCCGGCCAGCTCGTAGCGCAGGCGCTCGCTGGCCCGCGCGCTGGTGATCGGCGCGCCCTCCAGGATCAGGTTGACGGTCTCCAGCCGCTCGGCGTGGGTGCCGCCCGCGAGCTCCTCGCGCTCGCGGTCGATCAGCTCCTGGATGCCGTCGACGGTCTCTCCCACGAACGCGAAGATCGAGCGGGCGGTGACGTCGAGCAGCTCACGCAGCTCGTCGGGGTCGTCGGTGAGCGTGAACGCGAGCGTCATCCACGCGCGCCAGGCGATGTTCTGGCCGACGCGGTAGGTGTTGAGCGTGGTGCTGTCGTCCAGGCCGCGCCGGACGATGTCGCGCGCGAGGTCGAGCACCGCGGGGCTGAGGTTGGCCGGGACGTGCGCGCCCGGCCGGCGCGTGTTGGCGCCGGCCCAGTGCAGGATGTTGGCGTGGTTGGTCGCGACGGTCGCGGCGGTGATCGCGGGGTCGGCGGACAGGCGCGGCGGCGTCGCCTCCAGCACGGCCGCGTCGACCTGCTCGAAGAGCGCGGAGGTCTCGTCCAGCAGCGCGGCGGCGCCGGCGCGGATCAGCTCCGCGACGCGGTCGGACGGCGGTTCCCACCTGGGCATGTCGCACAGCCTACGCCGCCAAGACTGTGCGGTGTGCCCTGGTGAACGGGCGGTCAGTTGGCGACCCTTCACACCATGAGCCCAGAGCACGTCGACGTCCTCATCGTCGGAGCCGGCGTGTCCGGCATCGGCTGCGCCTACCACCTCCAGGCCGAGCAGCCGACCAAGTCCTACATGATCCTCGAGGCCCGCGAGGCGACGGGCGGGACGTGGGACCTCTTCAAGTACCCCGGGATCCGCTCGGACTCCGACCTGCACACGTTCGGCTACGCCTTCAAGCCGTGGCGCGACGAGAAGGCGATCGCCGACGGGCCGGCGATCCTGGACTACATCCGCGAGACCGCGACCGAGAACGGGATCGACCGGCACATCCGCACGGGGCATCGCGTCGCGGGCGCGGAGTGGTCGTCGGCCGACGCGCGCTGGACGGTCGCCGTGGAGCGCGCCGACGGGACGGCGCTGACCGTGACGTGCGCGTGGCTGTTCTCCGCCGGCGGCTACTACCGCTACGACGGCGGCTTCCTGCCCGACTTCCCGGGCCTGGAGGACTTCGCCGGCGAGGTCATCCACCCGCAGCAGTGGCCCGAGGACCTCGACTACGCGGGCAAGCGCGTCGTGGTCATCGGCAGCGGCGCGACCGCGATGACGATCGTCCCGGCGATGGCGCGCGAGGCCGGGCACGTGACCATGTTGCAGCGGTCGCCCACCTATGTGATCTCGGTGCCCGAGAAGGACCCGATCGCCAACTGGCTCAACCGGCGGCTGCCGGCCGACCGCGCCTACGCGCTCACGCGCCGCAAGAACATCTGGCTGCAGAAGACGATCTACGGGCTCAGCCAGAAGCGGCCGAAGCTCGTCCGCCGGCTGCTGCGCTCCGGGGTCAAGAAGGCGCTGCCGGAGGGCTACGACGTCGACACGCACTTCAACCCAAAGTACGGCCCTTGGGATCAGCGGATGTGCGCGGTCCCGGACGGCGACCTGTTCGGCGTGCTCAGCGACGGCAGCGCGTCGATCGTCACCGACCGCATCGCGCGCTTCACGCCCGGCGGGATCGCGCTGGAGTCCGGCGCGACGCTCGAGGCCGACATCGTCATCTCGGCCACCGGCCTCAACCTGCTGGCCTTCGGCGGCATCGGGCTGCGCGTCGACGGCCGCGCGGTGGACCTCGCCGAGACGCTCGTCTTCAAGGGCATGATGTTGAGCGACGTCCCCAACTTCGCGTTCGCGATCGGCTACACGAACGCGTCGTGGACGCTGAAGGTCGACCTCGTCTGCGAGGCGTTCGGCCGCGTGCTGGCGTTCATGGACCGGACCGGCGCCGACACGTGCATGCCGCACCCCGCGCAGCCGGGGATGGAGACGCGCCCGCTGCTGGACTTCGCCGCCGGCTACGTGCAGCGCGCCGTCCAGGACTTCCCGCGCCAGGGCGACCGCGCGCCGTGGAAGATGCCGATGAGCTACGCGGCCGACGTCAAGACGCTGCGCGACGGACCGGTCAACGACCCCGAGCTGCTGTTCGCCCGCCGCGCCGGCGTGGCGGCGCCGGAGCCTGAGCCGGCGATCGCGGCGTAACGCCAGGCTAGCCGGCGACGAACACGACGTCCGGGCCGGCCGAGGCCGGGATCGCGACCGTGATGCGGCCGGGCTCCTCGGTCAGGACCAGGTCCTCGCCGACGTAGCGGACGGTCGTGTCCGGCCCCGGGCCGGGCTCGCCGTCGCCGGCCGGGACCACGATGGCGGCGTCGCCCGGGAGGGTGCCGTCGACGGGCAGGTCATAGGAGTCGAACGACGCGGGCCGGCCGTCGCGCAGCGCGCGCATGTAGGTCGCGAAGCCCCGGTCGGGCGTGTGGACGTTGAGGAAGACCGCGTCGGGCGTGTCGTCGTTGCGGAACGCGTGCGCGACGTCGGGCGGGACGACGACCACGGTCCCGGCGGGCGCGCGCACGGTCCGCTCGCCCTCGGACCCGAGGGCGAAGGTCAGCGTCCCGTCGAGCACGTAGAACGCGTCGGAGTGCTCGCGGTGGACGTGGAGGTCCGGGCCGCGCTCGCCCTCGCCGTAGCGCGACCAGGTGATCGTGAGGTGCGCGTCGGCGGAGACGAGGATCCGCACCGCGCGGTTGGGGCGGTCGGTGATCGTCTCGCCGTCGCGGGGACCGACGGACAGGCTCAGCGGGAGCGATGGGTGCATCGGGGAGGCTCCTGGGGTTGGGGAGGGTGCGGACGCTACGCGACTTCGGCGCCGCGGTCGAGCGGCGATGGCCGCTGCGAACGTCAGCCGGACGCCAGACGCGCCACTTCGGCGGGGCGCATGGTGCGCCGGACGACGATGCGGGGGAGGGCCAACCGGTCCTGGCGGGCGGTCGCGAGGCCGGGCCGGATGGTCGTCGCGGCCTTGAAGCCGGCGGCCGCGACGGCACGGCGGACCGCGGCGTTCGTGCGGCCGTACGGGTAGCAGAAGAAGCGCGGGTCGACGCCCAGCGCGCGCCGGATCGCGGCACGTGAGCCGGCGACCTCGGCGCGCAGCCGGCGGGCGGAGACCCTCGTGAGGTCCGGGTGCGTCGTGGTGTGGTCGTCGATCTCCCAGCCGTCGCGGCGCATCCGCGCGATCGCCGCGCGCGACAGGCCGCCGCGGGCGTCGAGGCGGTCGAGCTGGAGGTTCAGCGTGCCGGGCCAGCGCAGGGCCGACAGCGTGGGGCGGGCGATCGTGTCCTGCTCGGCGAAGCCGTCGTCGAAGGACAGGACGACCGGACGGGTCGGGAGCGTCGCGCCGTGATGCCACGCGGCCCAGACGCGCGCGAGCGTGACCGCGTGGAAGCCGGCGGCGCGCAGCGCGCGGATCTGTGCCCGGAAGCGCTGGGGCGTGACGTACAGCGAGGGGTTGCGCTCCCCGCGCGGCGGGTCGCCGACGTGGTGGTAGACGAGGATCGGGACCTTCGGCCGCGGCGCCGCGCCGGCGTCGCCGCAGCCCGCGAGCGCGAGCGCGCAGAGGGCCGCCGTCGCGAGTGCGCCGATCGCCATCCGTCGAGCCTACGCTCAGTCGTCGAGCGCCACGCGGGGGCGCCGCGCGAGCGAACGCGTCCGCGGCGCCGGATGACGACCGGCCGGCCCATCAAGGCCACCAGCATTGATCGGGCCAGCCGGCCGTCCCCGGGATCCACGGCCACGTCCGCTCGCACGACGGTCGAAAGATCGACCGGCTCCTAGGTGTACCGTCGTCGGGCATGGCGAGCAAGGCGATCCGGGCGACGGTGGGCGGCGACGTCGTGCAGGCGACGTTCGCGCGAGCGGGAGCGCTCGGCGTCCTGGGCTGGGTCCGCGTGGCCGAGGACGACCCGGGCGCGACGGCGATGCACGTGGAGGGCGAGGCGGAGGCGGTCGACACGCTGGTGTCGGGACTCGGCGGCGACGTTGAAGTTGCGATCGCGAAGGTCGAGGGCCACGAGCAGCTCGCGATCCGTGGCGTGAGCGCCGGGCCGTTCGCGGTCCTCGAGCTCGGCGACGGCGCCTACGAGCTCCGCCTCGACGTCGACGGCTCACCCCGCGCCTGGCGCCTGCGCAAGGCCCCCTCGATGGACCCGGCCGACAAGCGCGGCGCCACCGGCGCCGAGCCGGTCGACGCCGGCGACGACACGCCGACCTGGGACCACGGCACCTACGAGCAGGGCGGCCGCGTCGCCTGGCCCGAGGCCATCGACCGCGGCCACGCCGTCTTCGTCCTCCACGGCGCCAGGCTCCAAGGCGGCTTCGCCCTCCAGCGCACCCGCGGCCCGCAGTGGCTGCTGATCAAGCGCCGCGACGCCTACGCGGTGCGCTCGACGCCCAAGTAGCTCGCCGCCACCGTCGCGCTCCCCGCCGCCTGGTCCACCCGGAACCTGCGGTCGTCGACGACCGTCAGACGGGGCCGAGCATCCCGGATCCTGCGGCCGAACGTCCGCGGCACGCCACTAGCTCCGCCCGTCGCGGACCGGGACGATCTCGCACGTCACGAGCGCCGTGTCGCGCATCACGCGCTCGACCACCGCGAACGACCGCGCCATCGCCTCGGGCCGGTCGAGGACCGTCGTGAGCAGCGGGACGCGGCGGTGCAGCTGGGCCAGCCGGTCGCCGTGCGGCGCGTGCGCTCCCTGGTAGCCCCAGATCCCGCCGACGGTCGTCGCCCCGGCCGCGCCGGCGCGCTGCAGCTCGGCGACGAGCGCGCGGTGGCGGTCGCGCGCCGAGGAGTACACCATCACCTTCAGCCAGTCCTCGGCGCCGGCCCGCTCGGTCGCCAGCGCGCCGATCCGGACGCGCTCGACCGTCATCAGCGGCGTCGCGAGCAGCGCGCCGAGCTCGTCGAGGACGCCCGCGATCCGCGCGCCGTCGCCGACCGCGACCACCATCAGCGGCACCTGCGCGTTGCGGCCGAAGAACCGCGCGCGCTCCCGCTCGCCGTGGCGCGTCCCGTCGACGCCGAGCAGGACGGTGGCGCCCGCGATCCCACGCCGGTGCAGCAGGTCGACGACCGCGAGGTGCGCCGCGCGGCCGCCCGCACACTCGCGGCGCCCGACGTAGACCGTGAGCTTCGCGGTCCCCGCGACGTCGACTGCCGGCGGCCTGCCGTCCATCACCCGCTGCGCCCGTTCCAGCGTCACCAGCCCGCTGAAGCGCGGCAGCGCGCGGACGTCCTCGAGCGCCGCCGCGACCCGCTCGGGCGCGTCGACCGCGACCGCCACCATCGGCAGGTCCTCCGACAGCGACAACAACCGGTCGGTGCGCAGCTGGTGCTTGGCGCCGAAGCCCTCGACGCCGCGCAGGACCAGGCTGGTCGCCAGCCGGTGCCGCGCGAAGATCCCGACCAGGCCGTCCGCGACGTAGCCGCCGTCGGCCCGCGCGCGCTCGCCGAAGTACACGGTCAGCTTGGTGGCCTCGCTCATCCGAGCTGCCTTCCGAGCCACACCGCGAGGACGCCCAGGACGACCGAGCCCACCAGGTTGAGCGCCGCCAGCCCGTCGCGACGCTCCTCCGAGAGTCGGTGGCTCTCGAGCATCCACGTGCTGAACGTGGTGTAGCCGCCGACCAGGCCGACGCCCCAGATCTCATAGGCGTCGCCCCGCAGCGCGGCCCCGGAGAAGACGCCCAGGACCAGCGCGCCGCTCAGGTTCACCGCCAGCGTCCCGAACGGGAAGGCGCGGCCCGGCAGCGCGCGCGACACCGTGCCGTCGAGCAGGAACCGCGCGACCGCGCCCAGCCCGCCGAGCACGCCGACCCCGAGGACGACCGCGACGCTCACGACTGCCGCACCAGGTTCGTGGCCAACGCGACGGCGGCGAAGCCGGCGACGACGCTCGCCACGGCGTAGGACCCCGCGAGCAGCACGTCGCCGTCGTCGAGCAGGTGCAGCAGCTCGAGCTGCAACGTGGAGAACGTCGTCAGCCCGCCGCAGATCCCGGTCCCCAGGAACGGCCGCCGGTAGGCCGACGGCGGGAGCCGCTCGGTCAGCCGCGTCGTGAAGTACCCCAACAACAAAGCGCCGGCGACGTTCACCAGGAACGTCGCCCACGGCCACTGCCCGCGGTGCACCGGCAGCGCCTCGGCCACCTCGGCGCGCGCGATCGCGCCCAGGAACCCGCCCGCGAAGACCGCCGCCAGCTCGCGCCGGTCGACGCGCGCCATCACGCGGCGCCCTCCGCCGGCGCGACCACCGCGCGCCCGACCGACGAGCCGACCACGACGCCGAGCGCGGCGGCGCCGAGCAGCGACAGGCAGCGGCGGCGGGAGACGTGCTGGGGCATGGAGGCCGCAGTCTGGCGGCTGGGCCGGCCGCCACGCGGCGCGGGTGCGCGCGCCTACGCGGCGCGGTGGCGCGCGATCAGCTCGGCCTCGAACGCGGGCGCGTCGAACCACGCGTCCTGCGCGGACGGGATCCCCAAGGCGCGCAGGCCGTCGAGCACCGCGTCGTCGTCCGCCGCGTCCGCGACGACCGCGTCGAACGCCGCGAGCTCGAGGCCCAGCAGCGACAGGCAGTTCTTGTCCACCGGGCACGGATGGACGAACGAGCCGAGCGTCCCGGCGCGCAGGTGCCGGTTCTTGTCGATCATGCGCGGCAGCCAGGCGTAGCCGTGCAGGGTGGCGTCCATCGGGCGGAGATCGGGCATCCTCGCCGGACCCTAACCGCGTGCGGGCGCGCACGACAGGTCCAGTTGCCGCGCGCGCGAGCGAACCGCCGCGCCTGCTATCTGTCAAGACCATGAAGATCCTCGTGACCGGCAGCTCGGGCCATCTCGGCGAGGGCCTCATGCGCGTGCTGGACACCGGCGCCGGCGAGGCGATCGGCCTCGACCTCCTGCCCGGCGCCTGCACCTCGATCGTGGCCGACCTGGCCGACCGCGCGGCGGTGCGGGACGCGATCAGGAACCATCACATCACCGCGATCGTCCACGCCGCGACGCTGCACAAGCCGCACGTCGGCTCGCACGGCCGCCAGGCGTTCGTGGACACCAACGTGACAGGCACGCTGAACCTGCTCGAGGAGGCGGTCGCCGCCGGCGTCGACCGCTTCGTCTTCACGAGCACGACCAGCGCGTTCGGCCGCGCGCTCACGCCCGGCGACCGCCAGCCCGCGGCGTGGATCACCGAGGACGTCGTCCCGATCCCGCGCAACGTCTACGGCGTGACCAAGACGTCGGCCGAGGGCCTGTGCGAGCTGGTCCACCGCGACAGCGGCCTGCCGGTCGTGATCCTGCGCACGTCGCGCTTCTTCCCCGAGGCCGACGACCGCGACGAGATCCGCACGGCCTACCCCGACGCCAACCTGAAGGCCAACGAGCTCCTGTACCGCCGCGTCGACCTCGAGGACGCCGTCGCCGCGCACCTGCTCGCGCTCGACCGGGCCCCCGCCCTCGGCTTCGACCGCGCGATCGTCTCGGCGACCACGCCGTTCACGCGCGCCGACGCGCCCGCGCTCCAGCAGGACGCGCCCGCCGTGGTCGCTGCCAAGTTCCCGCACTACGCCGAGCTCTACGCGCAGCGCGGCTGGACGATGTTCCCGACGATCGAGCGCGTCTACGACAACGCCCGCGCGCGCGAGGTGCTCGGCTGGACCCCGCGCTGGGACTTCGCCTACGCCTTGGACCGCCTCGCCGCCGGCGAGGAGGCGCGCAGCGCGCTGGCCGTCGCGGTCGGCGCCAAGGGCTACCACGCGGCCCCGACCGGCGTGTACACGACCCGGTAGCGCCTCCTCACCTGCTCTTCAGGTTCATCGGCGACCATCGCGCCCATGCGCGTCCTGGTCGTCGACGACGAGCCCTCCGTCCGCGAGGTCCTCGAGCGGATCCTGAAGGTCGAGGGCTTCGACGTCGCGGTGGCCGCCGACGGGCGCGAGGCCGTGCAGGCGCAGGCCTCCACGCCGGCCGACGCCGTCCTGCTCGACGTCCTCATGCCCGGCCTCGACGGGCTGGAGGTCTGCCGCCGGATGCGCGACGTCGGCGACCGCACGCCGGTCCTCATGCTCACCGCGCGCGAGGGCGTCGGCGACCGCGTCGCGGGTCTGGAGGCGGGCGCCGACGACTACCTGCCCAAGCCGTTTGCGCTGGAGGAGCTGCTCGCCCGGCTGCGCGCGCTGCTGCGCCGCTCGGGCTGGGACGCCGACCGCCAGCGGCTGCGCTTCGCCGATCTCGAGCTGGACCCGATCAGCCACGAGGTCGCGCGCGGCGACCGCCTCATCGACCTGACCCGGACCGAGTTCCTGTTGTTGGAGCTGTTCCTGCACCACCCGCGCCAGGTGCTGACGCGCGAGCAGATCTTCGAGCGCGTGTGGGGCTATGACTTCGGCCCGGCGTCGAACTCGCTGGAGGTCTACGTCGGATACCTGCGGCGCAAGACCGAGGCCGGCGGCGAGCCGCGCCTCCTGCACACCGTGCGCGGCTTCGGCTACGTCCTGAAGGCGCCGCGGACGTGACCTTCCGCCGCCGCATCGTCCTGCTCGCCGCCGCCGCGGTCGCCGTCGCGATCGCCGGGGCGGTGACCATCACCTACACGATCGTCCGCCACGACCTGCGGGCGAGCGTCGACGGCGCGCTGCGCGAGACCAACCCGCAGTTCAAGATGATCACCACGCAGGGCAAGGTCAAAGCCCAGGGCATGTCCGCGCCGGTCCCGGGGCAGAGCGGGAAGCACGCGGCCCCCGCGGGCGCGGGGCCGCTCGACAACACGCGCGTCCAGGTCCCCAACCAGGCCTTCGGGGCCGCGAAGGGGATCGCGCAGGCGACGCTGATCACCGGTCAGACGATCCTGCCCGACACGCCCGCGGTCCTGCCCGTCACCGCGGCGGTGCGCGACGTCGCGGCGGGGCGGCGCGCCGCGTTCCTGCGCGACGAGGACGTCGGCGGCGTCCACCTGCGCGTGCTCACCCGGCAGGGTCCGAACGGCGAGGCGCTGCAGATCGCGCGGCCGCTGACCGACGCCGACGCGACGCTCGGCCGGCTGCGCTGGCTGCTGGCCGCCGTGATGCTCGGCGGCGTCGCGCTGGCGGCCGGCCTGGGCTTCGCGGTCTCGCGCGCGGCGACGCGGCCGCTCGCGCGGCTGACCGCCACGGCCGAGCGGGTCACCGCGACCGGCGACCTGCGCCACCGCATCCCGCAGGAGCGCGACGTCGACGACGAGCCCAACCGGCTGGCCACGGCGTTCAACGGGATGCTCGCGGCGCTGGCGGGCTCGCGCGACGCGCAGCGCCAGCTGGTGGCCGACGCGTCGCACGAGCTGCGCACGCCGCTGACCGCGATCCGGGCGAACGTCGAGCTGCTCGGCCACGCGCCGGACCTGCCGCGGGCCGACCGCGACGCGATGCTCGCGTCCGCCCGCTCGCAGCTGGAGGACCTGACGGTCCTGGTGGGCGACCTGGTGGACCTGGCCCGGCCGGGGGACAACGCGGGCGGCGCCGATCCGCCGGAGGACCTGCGCCTCGACGAGCTCGTCAACGCGGCGGTGGAGCGCGCGCGCCGGCACGCGCCGCCGGGCACGACGTTCACGGTCGCCGCCGAGCCGACGGTCGTGCACGCGACGCGCGCGCGGCTGGCGCGGGCGGTGGGCAACCTGTTGGACAACGCCGTGAAGTGGAGCCCGCCCGACGGCGCGGTCGAGGTGGTCGTCCGGCCCGGCGAGGTGACCGTGCGCGATCATGGGCCGGGGATCGCCGAGGTCGACCTCCCGCATGTCTTCGACCGCTTCTACCGCGCGCCGTCGGCCCGAGGGCTGCCGGGCTCGGGCCTCGGCCTGGCGATCGTCAAGCACGTCGCCGACGCGCACCGCGGGACGGTCCGGGCCGAGCGCGCGCCCGGTGGCGGCACGGTGCTGCGGCTGACGCTGCCGGCCTGACCTCTTAGCGCGCTCCTCGCCACCGTTCAGATCCCTCTCATGTTCGCCGGGCTTGATGGTGGACATGATCAGAACCCCGCTGCTCCTCATCCTCGCCGCGTGCGCGACCCTCGCGCTCGCGGCGTGCGGCTCGTCGGACGAGAACGGCGACGGCTCGGGCAAGAACGGCGACGATAAGGCCTACGACGGCGCGCTGAAGTTCGCCAAGTGCATGCGCGAGCACGGCGTCGACGTGCCCGATCCCGAGCGCGGCTCCGACGGCCGCATCACCATGAAGGCCGGTGGGCCGGGCAAGGGCCCCGCCCCCAAGAGCAACACGTTCGGCCCCGACGACCCCAAGTTCAAGGTGGCCAGCCAGAGCTGCCAGAAGTACATGGTGGCCGGCGGCGGCAAGGCGCCGAGCCCGGCCGAGCAGGCCAAGCGCAACGACGCGTTCATCGGCTACGCCCGCTGCATGCGCAGCAAGGGCATCGACTTCCCGGATCCGCAGATCAGCGGCAACGGCGTGAAGATGATGCTGGGCCGCGGCGTGCGGCCGGACTCGCCGAAGTTCAAGGCGGCCGACAAGGCCTGCCATCCGCTGATGGCGGCGGTCGAGCCCAAGGGCGCGCAGCAGGCCAACGGACCGGTCGGCGGCACGGGGCCGGCGCAATGAGCGCCGCCACGGAGGCCCAGGCGCAGGAAGCCCAGGAGGCGACGCGGGAGCGGGAGCGCGAGCGGCGTCGCGGCGGGCGCCGGCGCGCGGCCGGCCGGGTCGGGCGCACGACCGCGGGCGTGGTCGTCGTGGCCGCGGTGGCGGCGGGCGCGACGTGGCTGCTGACGGCCCACGACGACGGCACGTCGCCGGTCGCCAACGACCACGTCCCGCTCGGCACGGCCGTCGTGCAGCAGCGCGACCTCGTCGAGCGCGAGGACGTCAACGGAACGCTCGGCTACGGCGACGCGACGGCGGTCGCGGCGCCCGCGTCGGGCACGCTGACCCGGCTGCGCGGCGAGGGCACGACCGTCCGGCGCGGGCAGTCGCTGATGTCGATCGACGCGCAGGCCACCGCGTGGGTGCTCTACGGCCGGCGGCCGATGTACCGCGACCTCGGGCCGGGCGTCGCCGACGGCCGCGACGTCCGCCAGCTCGAGCGCAACCTGAAGGCCTTGGGCTACGACCCGGGCACGGTCGACGCCGACTGGACGTCGGCGACGACCGCGGCGGTCGAGGACTTCCAGGACGACCGCGACCTCGACGAGACCGGGACCCTGAAGGCCGCGGACGTCGTCGTCAGCGACGGGCCCGCGCGCGTCGGCGAGCACAAGGCCGGCGTGGGGGACGCGGTGCGGCCGGGCGGGCCGGTGACCGCGCTGACCGCGACGACCCCGGCGGTGAGCGCGCGGGTCGACGCCGGGCAGGCCGGGAACGTGCACGACGGCGACGAGGTCGTCGTCACCCTGCCCGACGGCCGCACGGTCAACGGGCGCGTGACCGCGGTCGGGCGCGTGGCGCAGGCCGGGCAGGACGGCGCGGACGCGACGGTCGCGCTGAAGGTCCGGTTGACGACCCGCAGGCGTGGCGCGCTGGACGGCGCGCCGGTCACCGTGTCGCTGGAGACCGACCGGACCAAGGACGCGCTGTCGGTGCCGGTGACCGCGCTCGTCGCCACGGCGCCGGGCGTCTACGGCGTCGAGCTGGCCGGCACGGGCCGCGTCGTCCCGGTCACCCTCGGGGCGACCGCCGACGGCTGGGCCGAGGTCAGCGGCGGCGGCCTGACGCCGGGCACGCGCGTGGTGGTCCCGCGATGAGGTCGAACGCTGCCGTCGCCAGCGGCTCGTCATGGCGTGAGGCACGCTCGATGAGCCTCGTGATGGAGGCGGTCACCAAGGACTACCCGGGCGGGGTGCGGGCGCTCGACGAGGTCTCGCTCGCCATCGGCGACGGCGAGCTCGTCGGCATCGTCGGCCCGTCCGGCTCGGGCAAGTCCACCATGTTGCACATCATGGGGACGCTCGAGCGGCCGACGGCCGGCCGTGTGGCGGTGGCGGGCGCCGACGTCGCCGGCCTGGACGATCGCGAGCTCGCCGGGCTGCGCGCGCGGCGCATCGGGTTCGTCTTCCAGCAGTTCTTCCTGCTCGACGGCATGAGCGCGCTGGAGAACGTGGCGCAGGGCATGCTCTACAGCGGGACGCCGATCGACGTGCGGTTCTCGTGGGCGCGCGAGGCGCTGGAGCGCGTCGGGCTGGCGCACCGGCTGGAGCACCGCCCCGATCAGCTGTCGGGCGGCGAGCGCCAGCGCGTGGCGATCGCGCGGGCCGTGGTGGCGCGGCCGGCGGTCGTCTTCGCCGACGAGCCGACCGGGAACCTCGACTCGCGGTCGGGCAGCGAGATCATGTCGTTGCTCCGGGAGCTGCACGGCGAGGGGACGACGATCGTCGTGATCACCCACGACCTGGACCTGGCGGCGGGGCTGCCGCGGCGGGTGCGGCTGCGCGACGGGCGCGTGGAGGAGGACCGATGAGCGCGGCGGACTCGTCCTCCTCGCGGCTGCTGCCCGCCGACCTGCTGCGTGTCGGCGCGGTCGGGCTCCGGACCCGGCGGCTGCGCGCCGCGCTGAGCGCGCTGGGCATCGCGATCGGGATCGCGAGCATGGTCGCGGTGCTGGGGCTGTCGGCGTCCTCGCGCGCGGGGTTGTTGAACCAGTTGGACTCCTTGGGCACCAACCTGCTGACCGCCGCGCCCGGGCAGACGATCGGCGGCGACGACGCGACGCTGCCGCGCCGCACGCGCAAGGTGCTGTCGCGCTTGGGCGGCGTCGAGCAGGTCGCGTCGGTGCGGGCGCTGGACGCCAGCGTGCGGCGCACCGACCGCATCGACGCGGAGGAGACCGGTGGGATCACCGTCGAGGCAGCCGACGCCACGTTGATGGACACGCTCGGCGGCACGCTGTCGCGGGGCCGGTTCCTCAACGAGGCGACCACCCGGACCCGCTCGGTGGTGCTCGGCGCGGTCGCCGCGCAGCGCCTGGGCGTCGACCGGCCGGGCCGGTTGGTGTACATCGCCGGGCGCTGGTGGACCGTGATCGGGATCCTGCGCGCGCTGGAGCTGGCGCCGGAGATCGATCGCGCCGCGTTGATCGGCTACCGCGCGGCCGAGCGCGAGCTGGGCGCCGACCGGTCGGCCTCGACCGTGTACCTGCGGTCCGACCCCGACCGCGTCGAGCCGACGCGCGAGCTGGTGCCGTCCGCGGTGAACCCGACCAACCCGGAGGAGGTCCAGGTCAGCCGGCCGTCTGACGCGCTGGCCGCCCGCGCCGCCGCGGACTCCGCGCTGACCGGCCTGTTCCTGGGCTTGGGCGCGGTCGCGCTGCTGGTCGGCGGGATCGGGATCGCCAACACCATGGTCATCAGCGTCCTGGAGCGCCGCTCGGAGATCGGGCTGCGCCGCGCGCTCGGCGCGACCCGCGGCCACGTCCGGGCCCAGTTCGTCGTCGAGTCGCTCCTGCTGGCGGCCGCGGGCGGCATCGCCGGCGTCTTCATCGGCGCGCTGGTGACCGGCGGCTACGCCCGCACCCGCGACTGGACCACGGTGATCCCACCCGAAGCCCTCGCCGGCGGCCTCGGAGCAGCCCTCATCATCGGCGCCGCCGCGGGCCTCTACCCAGCGACCCGCGCGGCCCGCCTGTCGCCGACCGACGCGCTGCGATCGGCCTAGGCGGCGCCGGGCCCGATCACTGGTCCGACACCGAGTCGACCGCCGCGCGGCGGAGGTAGACGGTCGAGCTGACCGTGGTCCCGGCCGGCAGCGAGAGGTGCTGGAGGGACGGGTCGGTCAGCGTCTCGCGCTCGGCGAGCATCTCGGCCGTGTCGGGGTCGAGGAAGAGCTCGGAGCGGGTGCCGTCGCGGTTGTCGAAGCCGACGGTGGCGGCCGGACGGCCGCGGGGGTCCGTGGTTGCGTCGACGAGGTGCACGCCGGGCAGCTGCGCGAGCGCCTGGTACAGGCCCGCGCGCAGGGCGGGCGGTGCCGGGGCCTCGCGCAGCGCGTCGCCGAGGCCGGCGAAGAGGTCGGCGGTCGTCGCGCCCGGCTGCGCCTCGCGCATCCTGGCCACGATCGCCGCGGGATCGGTCGGGAAGCGCAGCAGCTCGCCGCGGGTGAGCCTCAGCGCGCCGAGCTGGTAGCCGCCGGTCGCCTCTACGCCCTGGGGCACGTCGGGGTTGCCGAGCTGCTCGGCCCGGCCGCCGGCCAGCGGCGTGCGCGTCACCGCGGTCTCGAACAGCCGGCCGGGCTGGGTCGGGCTCGTCCAGACGCGACGGTCGAAGGTGATGGCGTCGGTGTTCGCGGCCGTCGGCGGCCGGCCGCTCTGCAGCCGCGTCGTGAGGCTGTGGACGAAGAACAGCTGATCCGGGCCGGGCATGGCGTCGGGCTGCGCCTGCGCGGTGCGCGCGGCGTCGAGCAGGACCGCGTGGGCGGTCGCCGGCGTCGGCGCGACCACGCGCCCGCCGCGGCCGTCGCCGCCACCGAAGTCCACCGTCAGCGCCAGGACGGCGGTGACGGCGACCGCCGCCGCGACGGTCCCGCCGAGCGCGAGCGTCCGTCCGCCGCGCATCTCGCTGCGGCGCGCTCGACCGCCGCTCCAGCGCCGGAAGCGGCCGCCGCGCTCCTGCTCGGCCTCGTCGCGCTCGGCGCGCTCGGCGAGCTGCTCGCCGAGGGTGATGAGGAACGGCAGCTGGGTCGACTCGTCGGTCATGACGTCACCCCGTCCTTCGTCACTTCGTACAGCCCGCGCAGCGCGCGCGACACCCGCGCCCGCGCCGCCGGCTCCTTGATGTCCAGCCGCTGCGCGATCTCGGCGTAGTCCAGGTCCTCGACGACGCGCAGCGTCAGCGCGAGGCGCGTGCTCGGCGGCAGCTGCTTGAGCGCCGACGCGATCTTGCCGCGCAGGGACTCCAGCTCCGCCATCTCCTCGATCCGCTCGTACTCGTCGTCGGTCAGCTCAGGCTCGCGGATCCCCAGGCGCCTCATGGCCTTCTTCTCCACGGCGCCGCGCTTCTGGTAGGCCAGGAGCTGGCGCTGGGCGATCGTGTAGAGCCACCCGCCGGCCTCCTGGTCGGTCGTCCCGCGGAACTGCCCGCGGTGCTGGTAGGCGCGCGCGAACGTCTCCGCGGTCAGGTCGGCCGCGGCCTCCGGATCGAGCGTCCGGCGGGCGAAGTAGCGCAGCAGCGCGTTGGCGTGCGCGCGATAGAACGCGTCGAACGCCGTCGGCTCCTTGACGGAGCGCGCGAGTGCCGTTGGCCTGCCCACTGCTCCTAAGGAGCACCGAGCGGTGGCGCTTGTGACGTCGACCGGTCGGGAGAGGACGGGCGTCGGGCCTATGGACGGTCGCAATCGGGGGAGAGGTCGAGCGGCGCGGAGTGCCCGTTGTCGAGCGCGAGGCCGTGCAGGTTGGCGCCCGGGATCGTCAGGGTGACGGCCCCGTCGGGCCCGGCGGTGGCCGACGCGGGCTCGTCGGAGTCGATCGCCGTGATGGTCGTGGCGTCGTCGGGGACGATGCCGTGGACCGTCGCGGTGTCGGGGTCGCAGGAGACGATCGCGATGTAGATCCCGTGCTCGGCGACGTCGTCGGCGGGCTGGCACGTCGTCGTGCCGTCGTAGGTGAAGCACGTGTCGGGGTCGTCGTCGCTGACGGCGGGCAGCGCGAAGGCGATCGCGGCGACCGCGATGGCGGCGACGAAGACGGTGCAGAACAGCTGGAGTCGGCGCATCGTGGAGCTCACCATTCGTCGTGGGCGGAGATGTCGAAGGTCCCGCCGGTCTTCTGCTTGTAGTAGCTCAGGCAGGAGCCGCAGGTGTCGACGTAGCTGTGCGACGCGGTGCCCGAGGCGCAGAAGCTCGAGCCACCGCCGCGCGCCACGCACGTCGTGGAGCTGCTGTTGATCGAGGAGTGCAGATACGTGTAGTCGTGGCCGACGCCCCGGGTCTGGAACGTGTCGTTCGGCGCGCTGCTCAAGGTGTAGTCGAAGAACCCGGCCAGCGCCGCGCCCGAGAGCGCCAGCACGACGCACCCCGTCGCGACGATCGTGGCCAGCATGGTCCGTGCGCGTAACCGCATGTCACGCTCCTTCCGCTCGTGGTTGGGAGGCACACCAATGACTACCGGTGACCGTTGTGGAAAACAACCGTGTCCACCTGCCCGGGCGGCAGGCTGGATTCCCGTGCGCTGCTCGTCGGGGCGCGCGCTGAGCGGACGGTGGACACCGCCGGGTCGCCGTCGCAGGCCGCCTGATCCAACTGGCAGGGGAAACCGGAAACGACGGCGTGTGCTTGTGGCACGATCGCGCGAATGGCCACGACCGGCAAGGTCAAGCGCGCTGCGCCCGCAGCCGCGCCCATCCCGCGCAGCGCCGCCTGGGGCACCCGGGCTCGCGCCGTCGCCGACTCGGCGCCGGTGCGGTTCTTCAGGGCGCATCCGGACCTCACCGCGGCGCTGCTGATCGCGGGGCTGATCTTCGCGTACCTCTGGCCGGTGCTGATCGGCGCCAAGATCCTGTCGCCGATCTCGGTGCTCTACGGCTTCACGCCGTGGCAGGCCTACGCGCCGGCGGACATCCACAGCTACTACAACCCGCTGCTCAGCGACATCGCGACGGCGGACTACCCGTGGCGGTCCTTCGCGCGCGAGTCGATCCGCAGCGGCACGCTGCCGCTGTGGAACCCGCACGTGTTCGGCGGGATCCCGTTCCTCTCCAACCCGCAGAACGGGCTGTTCACGCCGTTCAACCTGCCGCTGTGGACGCTGCCGCTCAACTACGCGCTCGGACTGTCGGCGGCGCTGAAGCTCTGGGCCGGCGGCTTCGGGACCTACCTCGTCGCGCGCCAGCTGCGGCTCGGCTTCCTGCCGGGGCTGCTCGCCGGCGTGGCGTTCGCGTTCAGCGCGCTGAACATCACGTGGCTGACGCACGAGACGCTGCCGGCCGTCGCCGTGCTGCTGCCGTGGATGGTGTGGCTCATCGAGCGGCTCTTCGAGCGCGCGCGGATCACCACGATGCTCTGGCTCGGCGTCGCGACCGCGATCGGGCTGGGCGGCGGCCATCCGGGGATGCAGGTCCACCTGATGGCGATGGCCGGCCTCTACACGCTCGTGCGCGTGTGGCTCGTGCCCGACCTCGAGCGCGGCGAGCGCCTGCGCCGGCTCGGGCTCGCCTGCGGCGGCCTGGTGCTCGGCGTCCTGCTCATGGCCGTGATGCTGATCCCCGAGGCGCTGTCGAGCCACGGCACCATCGGCACGCAGGCGCGCGCGAACGGCAGGGGGACGCTGCCCGGCACGGTGATGCCGTTCGACGCGATCAAGACCACGTTGTTCCCGGACTGGTGGGGCCGGCCCAGCTCGATCGAGATGGGCGCCGGGCCGAACAGCGCCGGCGGGAGCGTCAACTACAACGAGCGCACGTTCTACGCCGGCGTCGTGTCGCTGCTGTTCGCGCTCGTCGCGCTGATCTCGCGCGGCGGGTGGCGCCGCAAGGCGCCGTTCGCGGTGCTCGCCTTCGTCGGGATCACGGTGCCGGTGCACATCCCGGTGCTGTGGGACTTCGTCACCCACGTCCCGCCCTTCGACGTGGTGCAGAACCAGCGCATGCACTTCGTGTACGCCTTCGGCACCGCGATCCTCGCCGCGTTCGGCCTGCGCGACCTGATCGACCGCCCGGCGGAGCAGCGCCGGCGGCTGGCGGTCCCAGCAGTCGCGCTGTGCCTGGGTTTCATCGTGCTCGTCAGCATCGGCGCGGGCGGCTCCGACCTCAGCCACACGTTCAAGCACTTCACCGCGGGCACCTCGTTCCCGATCCGGAAGGTGATCGAGCTCACGAGCACGGCGTGGTTCGTGTTCTTCGCCCTCGGCGTCGGCGCGGCGCTCCTGCTCGCGTTGCGCCGCCCGCGCTGGCGCTACGGGATCGCCGTCGCCGTGGTCCTGCTCGCCGCCGCCGACGGGTTGCACTTCGCCAACGGCTACCAGCCGATGGGTCCCGCCGACGACGTGATCCCGCCCAAGACCCAGGCCATCAGCTACCTGCAGCAGCACAAGAGCGAGGGCCGGATCGTCGGGATGGGCAACGCGTTGCTCCAAGACTGGTCGACGACGTATGGCCTCTCCGACATCCGCGGCTACGACCCGCCGAACCCGACGCGGCGCCTGTTCAGCCTGTGGCGCATGGCCAACCCGGACCAGGCCGACTGGACGCCGTTCATCATGCCCGCCCAGGACGAGAACACCGTCCAGGTGGAGAGCGTGCTCGGCGCGCGCTACGTCGTCGGCGACCCGGGGATCAAGCCCGGACCCGAGGTGCGCCTGAACCCCGTGCTCAACAGCCTCAGGATCGTGTACTCGGGTGAGGACGCGACGATCCTGCGCAACGCGCGCGCCGCGCCGCGCGTCGAGCTCCCGAGCAGCGTCGAGGTCGCCGACGACCAGGGCGAGACCGAGACGCTGATCACCCGCCCGGCGTTCCTCCCCAACAACTCGGTCGTGATCGAGAGCAAGGACCCCGCCGCCAGGGCGCTCGCCCACGCGCCCGTCGCCAAGGGCCGCGTCGCGATCGCCAAGGAGGAGAACGCGCGCGTCACGCTCGACGCCACGCTCGACCGCCGCGGCCTCGTCGTCCTCAACGACAGCTACACCGACGGCTGGTCGGTGACGGTCGACGGCAGGAAGGCCGCCCCGGTCCGCGTCAACAGCGTGATGCGCGGCGTGGTCGCCGGGCCCGGCCGGCACGAGATCGTCTGGAGCTACGCGATGCCCGGCCTGAAGGCCGGTGCGCTGCTGAGCCTGCTCGCGTTCCTGGGGCTGATCGGCGGCGCGATCGCGCTGACGGTCAGCCGGCGACGGCGCCGCGGCCCGCGTCCAGAGCCGCCCACGCCGCGCTGACCGCCGCGATGCGGTCGTGCACGCCGAGCTTGGAGTAGATGCGCTCGGCGTGCTTGTAGACGGTGCGGGGGCTCACGCCGAGCTCGGTGGCGATCGCCGCGGTCGCGCGGCCGCGCATCATCGCCTGGAGCACCTCGGCCTCGCGGGCCGAGAGGCCCAGCGACACCAACAGCTCGCGCGACGCGCCACGCGCCCCGCGCTCGAAGACCAGGACCGTCGCGCCCCCGCGCGATCCCGCGGCCATGCGCCGGACCACGAGCGGCGTGCCGCCGACCTCGAACACCGCGGTGGCCGGCCAGTCGCGGCTCGTCACGTCGCGCAACGCGTCGGGCAGGCGCGTGCCGCGCGGGTGGTCGCGGTCGGCCAGCAGGCCGAGCGCCGCGCGGCCCGCGCGCGTGGCGAACTCGACACGGCCCTGCGCGTCGGCGACGACCAGCGCCTCGCCGGAGTCGTCGAGCCCCGCCTCGACCGCGGCCAGGACATCGTGCAGCCGTTCGCGCAGCGCCGCGTTGGCGTGGGCCTGGATCAGGTGCGGGCGCGCGAGGTCGAGCATGCGCTTCTCGGGGTCGGTGAAGTCGCGCTCGTCGACCAGCGCGAGGCCGATCAGCAGGCGCGGCGGCGCCGGCAGGGTCACGGCCAGCTGGTGGTTGACGCCGAGCGGCGCGAAGACCTCCTGGAACAGCTCGAGCCGGCGGAGCTCGTCCAGCGCGATGACGTCCGACAGCCGCTGGGCACGCGGGTCGCGCGTCTCGAGGTAGCGGTTGACCAGCGGGTTCTGGTGGCCGTAGCGGCCCCACTTCTCCAGGAAGACGCCGCCGGGCTCCGGGTTGACGATCGTCACGAGCGGCGTGCCGTCGGCCGCGATCTCGTTGTAGGACGTGTAGGCGTTGGGGATGACGCGCGGCAGCACGTCGAGCAGCGCCGCGCGGAAGGACGGCAGGTCCTCGGCGTGATGAACCTCCCCGAGGATCTCCAGGAGGCCCTGGAGCTCGCGTTCCGGCAGTCCGCCTTCCGGCATGTCGCGGCAACCTAGCGAGCGCGGCGGGATCGCGGCCTACCCGGACGACCAGGCAAGAACTACGTGTTCTTACGTATGTGGCACGGACCTGCCCAACGCAACCACACCAGGAACTGGTAGTTCTTGGCCATGCGACGGATCGCGGCCCTCGTGGCTCTCTCGGCGACGCTCCTGATGGTGTCTGCGACGGGCGCGGCGGCGCTCGACTCCTTCCCGCTTCCGGCGGGCTACACGGTCTCCAACTTCGGGGTGACGACCGACGGCGACGGCAACGTCTGGTTCGGCGTCGCCGGCCCGCAGCACACCAGCCCCGCGGGCACCCAGGACACGCCGACGCTCGGGCGGATGAAGCCCGCGGAGGCCACCGCCGGCACGAGCGGCGGCCTCACGTTCTTCCCGACGCCCGACCGGCCGAACGCCGGCTGCTGCAGCGACCAGCTGCGGTCCGTCACCTACAACAAGGACGACGGCAAGCTGTACTTCGTGCACAGCACGGGCGGCTACGGGGTCGCGAACCCCTCCGCGCTCTCGCCCGGCACGAGCACCGGCATCGTGACCTACGGCCTGCCCGGCTACACCGACCTCGGAGACGTCGCGCCCGCCAAGGGCGGCGGCATGTGGTTCACCGAGAAGGGGGACAGCAACGTCGCGCCGACCTACTACGGCAACCGCATCGCCCGCTGGGACGGCGGGCTGTTCGAGGGCCCCAACATCGCCATCCAGAACGGCAACACCTCGCTCAACGGGCTGCGCTACCCCGCCCAGCCGTCGGGCATCGCGGTCGACCCCACCGGCCGCCCGTGGTTCGCCGAGGAGAACCCGGGCAACCCCGGCTACCGCATCGGCACCTACGCGGGCGCGGGCGACCACTACGACGAGTACCAGGTCTCTCCGTGCGAGAACCCGGCCAACAACCCGTGCTCGGGGTCGTACACCGGCACGGGGCTGAGCGACGTCGCGGTCGCGGCCGACGGTGCGATCTGGTTCACGAACGTCGACAACCGCAAGTTCGGGCGCTTCGACCCGGGCACGCACACGATGACGCAGTACCTGCTGTCGTCGGTCGACCCGTCGCTGGCCGCCGGCAACCCGCGCCAGATCGTCGCCGCGCCGGACGGCACGCTGTGGATGACGGTCTACAAGCTGTTCAGCGCGTCCAACGCGCTCGTCCGGATCGTGCCCGGGACCGCGTCGGCGCCGCCGACCGCGACGTTCACCAAGACGGGGTCGGACTCCGCGCCGCTGGCGGTGGGCGCCAGCGCCGCCGACATCTGGTTCACCACGACCGACAACAAGCTCAACCGCCTCGCCGGCGTGGTCGGCGGGTCCGTGACGCCGCCCCCGAGCGACGGTGGCGGCTCCGGCTCCGGCAGCCCGGGCGGCACGGCCGGCGGCGGCACCGCCACGCCGGCCGCCACCACCCCGGCCTCGAACGCGCCGCCCGTCGTCCTCAGGCCGGCCACCGTCGGCCAGGCCAAGCTCGACCCGCCGCAGACCGGCAACGGCGCGATCAACACCAACCAGATCTGCGTTGGGCCGCCGGAGGCGCGCTGCGCGCTCGTCTACCTCGTCAACGAGCACGAGTACGTCGTGGGCTTCCCGTCGTCGCTCGCCGCGAAGAAGAAGCACAAGCCGCGTACGCTGGCGACCAAGGCCGTGACCCTGCGCGGCGGCCAGTCGGCCAAGGTCACCATCAAGCTCAACAAGCTCGGCCAGCGCATCCTCAAGAAGAACGGCAAGGTGAAGGTCGACTTCATCGCCACCGAGAAGCTGGCCAACGGCAAGACCCGCGTCGTGTCGCGCAAGACGCTCACCGTGCGGGCAGCCAAGCGACATCATTAGGTTCGCGCGCCGGTGCCGGCGGGTAACCGGCGCGCATGCTGACCAGGGTCGGGAGAGCGGTCGCGCTCGTCGCGCTGCTGATGGCGGTCTGCGCACCGGTGGCGTCGGCGCACGGGGGAGGCGACGGGCCGCTGCGCGACTACGCGGCGCGCACGTGGGCGTCGATGGCGGCGATGACCGACCCGGGCTCGGGCCTGCCCGCCGACATCCTCAACGCCGACGGCACCACGAGCGTCCAGACGTCGACGACCAACATCGGCGCCTACATGTGGTCCGCGGTCGCCGCGCGCCGGCTCGGGATCATCCGCGACCAGGAGCTGACCGAGCGCCTGACCAAGACCATCACGACGCTCGAGCACATGGAACGCTTCGGCGACACCGGCCAGTACTACAACTGGTACGACCACCGGACGGGCGCGAAGCTCACGGCCTGGCCGCCGAGCCCGACCGACGAGTTCCACCCCATCTTGAGCTCGGTCGACAACGGCTGGCTGGCCGTCGGCCTGCGGATCGTCCAGCGCAGCGTGCCGCGGCTCTCCGCGCGCGCCGGCGCGTTGTACGACGCGATGAACTTCGGCTTCTACTACCGGCCCGACGTCAACCGCGTGCTCTTCCATTACCGGCCCGACGACCCCGCCGCGTCGCCGTGCTGCTACGACACCGTGGTCTCCGAGAGCCGGATCGTCGACTACCTCGGGATCAGCAAGGGTCAGCTGCCGGCCAAGGAGTACTACGGCCGCTGGCGCACGTTCCCCGACACGTGCGACCGGGCGTTCCAGGAGCAGAAGCCGACGGGGGAGACCCGGACCTACTTCGGCGTCCCGGTCTACGAGGGCGCTTACTCCTACAACAACACCAAGTTGGTGCCCTCGTGGGGCGGCAGCATGTTCGAGGCGTTGATGCCCGACCTGTTCGTCCCCGAGGAGCGCTGGGCGCCCGGCAGCTGGGGCCTGAACCACCCGCGGACGGTCGCCGCGCAGATCCACCACGGCCTCGTCGACGCGGGCTACGGCGTCTGGGGGTTCAGCCCGTCCAACACGCCGGAGGGCGGCTACGGCGCCTACGGCGTCGACGCGGTCGGCATGGACCCCAACGGCAACCCGTCCAACGAGGACCGCACGCTCGTCGACCACGGCTTCGCCGGCTGCGACGGCGCGGGCGGCCGCCCGGCCCAGCCCGACCCGCCGCCGTCGGCCTACACCAACGGCGTCGTGACGCCGCACGCCGCGTTCCTGGGCCTGCGCTACGCGCCGCGCGCGGCGCTGGCCGACCTCGCCAAGCTCCAGCAGTACCCCGACATGTACGGGAAGTGGGGCTTCCGCGACAGCGTCAACGTCCAGACCCGCACGCCGTCGGGCTCCTACCTCTCGCTCGACCAGGGGATGATCATGGCGGCGCTGGGCAACGCGCTGGGCGGCGACGTGCTGCGCGACGCCTTCGCGGGCCGTGCGGAGGAGCACGCGCTCAAGCCGGTCATCGGCGTGGAGCAGTTCAGCGTCGGGCGCTGAAGGTCGGCGCGCTGACATCGGCGGCTCGGCCATCCGTCGAGCCCGCTCGAACCGCGTGCCTAGGCGCCGACGACTCGGGAGCCGTCGCACCTCCTCCGAAAAGGTCGTATCCCCATGGGCGCATTGCGTCTGTCCATTCGCACGAAGCTCCTCGCCAGCACCCTGCTGCTCATCGTCCTGACCGCGGTCATCGCGCTCCTCGCCATCACGCGCCTCGCTGACGTCAAGGACCAGGGCTCCAACCTCTACAACGAGACCTACACGCCGACGACGGCCGCGCTCCGTACCAACGCGCTGTCCAAGGACCTCGCGCTGCAGGGCGCGACGTACAGCCAGATCGTGGCCGAGCACGGCGGGGACGTCGCCGCCGCGGGCAAGGACCCGCGCGCGAAGCCGCTCCTGCCCGCCATCGCCAAGGACGAGAAGGCGCTCGCCGCCATCGCCGCGTCGCTGAACCAGGCGCCGACCGCGCTCAAGCCGTACGTCGCGAAGATCCTCACCGGCAGCAAGGCCTACAAGGCCGACCTGGCCACGCTGCTCAAGCTCAAGCCCGACGATCCGCGCAACGCCACGCTCAGCGTGGCGATCGGCAAGGACGTCGCGACCATCGACGCGAACTCGCTGGCCATGGCGACCGCGAGCGACAAGAGCGCGAAGGCCGCGAACGCCAAGATCGGCGACGCCTTCACCACGGGCCGCACGCTGATCCTCGGCGCGCTCGCCCTCGCCGCGATCCTCGGCCTCGCCGCCGCGCTGCTGATCTCCGGCCAGGTCAAGCGCGGCGTGACCCGCATTCGCAAGCAGCTCACGTCGCTGCGCGAGAACGACACCGCCTCCCTGCGCGACGGCCTCGTCGCGATCTCCGAGGGCGACCTGACCCGCAAGGCCGCCGTCGCCACCCGGCCGCGCGGCCGCGTGTCCAGCGACGAGATCGGCGACATCGCCGAGATGGTCGACGAGATCACGGTCGACACCGCGAAGTCGATCGACGGCTACAACGCGTCGCTGGACTCGCTGGCCGGCATGATCGGCCGCGTCGGCGAGAGCGCGATCGTGCTGTCCTCGGCGTCGGAGCAGATGGCGTCGACCTCCGAGGAGGCCGGTCGCGCCGTCGGCGAGATCGCGCACGCCATCGGCGAGGTCGCGGCGGGCGCCGAGCGCCAGGTCAACACCGTCGAGGGCGCACGGCGCCTGACCGACGAGATGGCCGACGCGACCCGCAGCTCCGCCGAGTCGGCCGCCGAGACCGCGCGCGCCGCCGAGGCCGCCCGCGAGGTCGCGACGGCCGGCGCCGCGTCGGTCGCGCAGGCCACCGAGGCGATGGCCGCCGTGCGCTCCGCCTCGACCGAGGCGACCGAGGCGATCCGCGACCTCGGCTCGAAGTCCGAGCAGATCGGCGGCATCGTCGACACCATCACGACGATCGCCGAGCAGACCAACCTGCTGGCGTTGAACGCCGCCATCGAGGCGGCGCGCGCGGGCGAGCAGGGCCGCGGATTCGCCGTCGTGGCCGAGGAGGTCCGCAAGCTGGCCGAGGAGTCCCAGCAGGCGGCCGCCTCGATCTCGACCCTCATCGGCGAGATCCAGAACGAGACCAAGCGCGCGGTCGAGGTCGTCGAGCTCGGCGGCCAGCGCACGGACGAGGGCGCGGGCGTCGTCGAGCAGGCCCGCGAGGCCTTCGACGTCATCAACGACCACGTCCAGGAGATGAGCGGCCGCGTGTCGCAGATCGCCGCCGCCGCCCAGCAGCTGTCGGCGACGTCGTCGCAGGTCGGCCACGAGGTCGCCTCGGTGGCCGCGGTCGCCGAGCAGACGAGCGCCGCCACGCAGCAGGTCTCGGCCTCGACCGAGGAGACGTCGGCCTCGACCGAGCAGATCGCGGCCTCCGCGCAGACCCTGGCCGCCACGGCCTCCGAGCTGCGCACCCTCGTCGGCCGGTTCTCGCTGGTCGCCCCCGAGTAGGTCCGCCCCCGGCGATCCGCGCCGCTCAGGCGCGGATCGCCATGCGGGCGACGCGGTCGCCGTCGACCGTGAACGCGAAGTGGCTGGGGCCGTTGAAGCCATCGCCGCCGACCTGCGCGGTGACGATCGTCTCGTCGCCGCGCTGCTGCACCTCGGTGACGTCGAGCGCGACCTGCACGCCGATGAACTCCGCGTCGCTCCAGTCGCGGATCGCGTCGGCGCCGCGGAACTCCCGGCCCCAGTCGTCGACGACGCCGGCGGCGGTGAACGCCGCCAGGAACCCGTCGACGTCGTTGGCGTTGGCGGCGGCCAGGAGCGTCGCCACGGGCGTGGGGAGGTCGGTCATGGCACCCGCCATCATCGCGCTTCGAGCAGCAGCGCGCTGACGATCGGGCGCGACTCCGGCGCCGGCTGGTCCTGCTCGGAGTAGGGCCGGTTGAGCAGGTGGCCGCGGTGCACGAGCGTCGTCGAGCCGCCGCCGTCCAGGTTGATGGCGTCGGTCGCGCCGAGGTCGCGCAGCACCTGCGCGAGCTCGGCCATCGTCAGCCCGGCGTCGACGCCCGACCGCCGCCCGTCGCACGCCACCGCGACGATCTCGGTCTCCGTCAGGCCCAGCGCGGCGCGCGGATGGCGCCCGACGGTGATGTCGGAGTCGAACTGCGTCGCGGTCGCCGAGAAGCCCTCCGGGTCGCTGCCGTCGAAGACGACCTCCCCGCCGGCGACCAGCAGTGGGCCGGCCTGGAGGAGGTCGCCCGCCGGCGCGTCCGGGAACGCCGAGCGCGGGCCGAAGGCGAGGCCGTCGCCGTCGACGTGCACGACCGCCCGCGTCGCCGCGAAGCCGTTGGCGACCGTCTCGTGCCCGACCGCCGCGCCGTCCAGCCACAGCTCGCCCAGCGGCCGGAACGGGTCGCGCAGGAAGAAGCCGCCGATGATGGCCTCGGGCACGCCCTGCGTCGCGCACCAGACGTCCAGCCGCGCGGGCTCGGGGAAGTGCTCGGCCCGGACCCGCGTGCCGGCGCGCGGATGGCGCGTCGCGTAGATGGTGGTGAACGTGTCGTCGTCCAGGCGCCGGCGGCTCAGGTCATAGGTGATGGTCACGGCGCCTCCACGGGCTTGGCGTTGTGCTCGGCGGCGACGCGCACGACGTCGCCCTCGTCGTAGTAGTCCACCGCGATCCCGGACACCGGCATCCCGCGCTCCTTCTCGCACTGCGCGATCCGCCGCTCGAGGAACGCCTGGGTGAGGATCGGCCGCTGCGCGGTGGGCGACGGCGGGAAGCGCTCGATCCAGTGGTTGAGCATCAACATCGGGCTCGTCCTCGTGCCGCGGAAGCGCTGGCAGGCGAAGTCGCCTGGCGCGCGGTTGCCCAGCGGCGTGTCCTGGATCCACGAGAACCCGTCGTTGAGCCACGGGACCGTGCCGCTGGGTGTGTGCTCGGTGAAGACCACCATCCGCGTGCCGTCGGCCACCAGCTCGCCGAGCGTCGGCAGCGGCGCGCTGTGGTCCAGCGTCGCCGCGTACTTCACGGTGTCGGTGTCCTCGAAGGCCTCGCGCAGGCTCGCGTCGGTGACGTAGGACTCCAGCACGAGCTCCACGACCACGCCCGGGTTGGCCACCAGGTACCGGCGCATCGAGGTCAGGACGTCGGTCAGCCGCGTCGCGCCGAGCTCGCACACCGTGTGGCAGAGCCAGACCTCGCGCGGCCCGCGCGCGCCGCTCTGCGTGCGCGTGATGTTCACGCCGAGGCGGTCCAGCGCCACGAGCGCACCGTCGTCGAGCTCCTTGGCGACCTTGTTGGCGTCGCGTCCCTCGCCGGCGAAGTCGGTCTGCACGCGGCCGCCGTTGAGCGTCCGTCCGTAGTGCGGGTCCAACAGGAACAGGCGGATGCCGTCCTTGAGCTGGCGCGGGATCGAGCGCCGCTGGTCGGGCAGCGACCAGCCGGCGACGTCCGCGGCGCCCATCGAGTTGTGCGTGCCCGGGAACAGGACCTCGTTCAGCCGCCGCGAGCACAGCGCCGTCGAGCCGTTGCAGCCGGCGGCGGGCGTGGCGGCGGCGTCGTTCTCCGGCCGCTCCTCGCGCAGCACCAGCGCCGCCGCGCCGGAGGCGACGACGAGCGTGAGCACCGCGGTGGCGCCGGCGATCGTCAGGCGTCGCCGCGCACCGCCCGGCGCCGGCTCGGGCGCCGGCGCCGGCCCGGAGTGCCGCAGCCCCGCGCGCCCGAGCGCGGTCAGCAGCTCCGTGCTCCCGACGTACACCAGGCCGGCCCCCAGGACGTAGGCCAGGATGCGCAGCGCGAGGTCGGGTTCCAGCAGCACCAGGAGGCCCGCGACCGCGATCGTCACGCCGCGGGCGCCGAGCGCCGCCGGCGCCGTCGGGCGCCGCGTGACCCGCGCGACCTGGCGGCGCACGGCGTCCGGGTCGATCGCCGACAGGACGCCGGCGGCCAGGACGAAGCCGACCACCCCGGCGATCAGCAGCAGCCCGCCGAGGTCGCCGAGGAACGCGTCCCACACGCTGCCGACCGCCGTGCGCAGGTCCGCCGTCGGGACCGCGTCGGTGCCGTGCAGGTCGCGCAGCACGAGCGTGCGGGCCGTCGCCAGCGCGATCTCGGCGACGATGGCGACGACGCCGACCGCGAGCCCGAAGGCCGTCAGCGCGCGGCCGCGGTCGGGGGCCACGGCCACCGCCGCCGCCAGCAGCCCGAGCGCGAGGAACGGCAGGACGAGCGCCCACGTCCGGATCTTGTCCGCGGCGCGCAGCGTGTCGTCGGCGAACGGCCGATCGCGCAGGTCGATCAGCGTCGCGTCGGCGTGCGCGGGCAGCCGCGCGGCGACGTCGGGCGCGAGGCTGCGCACGGCCGAGATCACGACCGTCCCGGTGTCGGCGAGGTCGAGCACGAACGCGTTGCCGCGGTCGAAGAGCAGGCTGTGGGCCTGCAGCGCCGCGCCGCGCACCAGCGCCCGGAACGGATCGGTCCCGACGACCGCGCCGACCGCGCTCTCCAGCAGCGGACGCGCGGTGACGAGGTCGGGCGACCCGCGCTCGAGCAGGCCGACGACGATCTCGCGCGCGACGACGTCCCGCACCGTGGGCTCCTGCAGCGCCGCGACCGCGCGATCGGCGAAGGCGTCGCGGTCGGCGACCTCCTGGCGCAGGTACAGCGTGACGATCGCGAGCACGGCGGCCAGCGCCGCCAGCGACGACAGCCCGAGCGCGAGGAGGTCGCGGCGTGGCCGGCTCACGGGGGCGGAGCCTACCGGCCGACGCCGCGGTCGCTACGGTGGATCGGTGAGCGCCGAAGCGACGACCGATCGGGAGCTGGCGGCCGAGCAGGCGCACCTGGACCGGACGTGGTCGGCCTACGACCACGTCCTGCGCGCGCTCAGCGGGGAGCGCGGCGCGGGCATCGACGAGTTCGCCAACGAGGCGCTGGAGCGCATGCGCCGCGAGCGGCTGCGGCTCTACACCGCCAGCAGCGGGCCGCTGTTCTTCGGCCGGATCGACGAGGCGGCCGGCGAGCGGCGCTACATCGGCCGTCACGCGATCGCCGACGAGGACAACGAGTTGTTGGTGGTCAACTGGCGCGCGCCGGCGGCCGAGCCGTTCTACGCCGCGACGACCGCGGACCACCGCGGGCTGCTCGGCCGGCGCCGCCTCGACGTCGACGACCGTCGCGTGCTCGGCTTCGTGGACGAGACGCTGGCGGCGGCCGACGGCTCCCGCGTCCTGGACGCCGCGATCGTCGAGGACATCACGCGCCGGCGCGTGGGGGAGATGCGCCAGATCGTCTCCACGATCACGCCCGACCAGTACGAGCTGATCGCGCGCGACGTCGAGGGCGCGCTGGTGATCCAGGGCGGGCCTGGGACCGGGAAGACGGCGGTCGGGCTGCACCGCGCCGCGTGGCTGCTGTACGCCGATCCGGCGCTCGCGCGCGCCGGCGTGCTGGTCGTCGGGCCCAACGAGGTCTTCATCGCCTACATCTCGCAGGTGCTGCCGTCGCTGGGCGAGACGACCGTCGAGCAGAAGCCCGTCGACGCGCTGGCGCCGGCGCGCGGCGCCCGCGCCGCCGAGCCGACCGACGTCGCCACGCTGAAGGGCAGCGGCCGGATGGCGCCCCTGCTGGAGCGGCTGCTCTGGGCGCGCGTCGCGCCGGTGGCGGAGACCGTCCGGATCCGCAACGGGCGCGACCTCGTCGTCATCGCGCCGGCCGACGTCGCCCCGCTGGTCGCCGCCACGCGCGAGCAGACGCGCTCCTATGAGGCCGGCCGCGAGCGCTTCCGGGCGCGGATGGCCGACTGGGTCATGACGCGCGCCCACGACGGGACGGCGATCCGGCGCACCAAGGAGTTCCAGAAGCTCGTCACCGCCGTCTGGCCGCGCGTGACCGCCGACCAGCTGTTCCTGATGGCCTTGAAGGGGCGGCCACGCCTCGCCGACGCGGCGCGCGGGCTGCTGGACGACGACGAGGTCGACCTGCTGCTGAGCTCAGGCCCGCCGAAGCCCAAGGGCGCGCTGCGCCACAGCGACGTGCCGCTGCTCGACGAGGCGCGCTGGCTCGTCGACCCGGACCTGCGCACCTACGGCCACGTCGTCGTCGACGAGGCGCAGAACCTCACGCCGATGGAGCTGCGGATGGCGGCGCGCCGCGCCCGCGGGCACGCGATGACGATCCTCGGCGACATCGCCCAGCGCACGGCCGACGCGGAGCTCGAGTCGTGGTCGGCGGTCGTCGGCGCGGCCGGCGTCCGGCGCTTCGACGTCGCGCAGCTCGAGGTCAGCTACCGCGTGCCCGACGACTTCCTGCGCCTCGCCGCGACCGTCGCGCCCGCCGGGATCGAGACCCAGCCGCGCGGCGTGCGCGAGGCGCCGTGGGCGGCGCTGGCGATCGCGGCGGCCGACGGCGCGGACCTCGCCCGGTCGGTGCAGGCGATCGCCGCCGCGCTGCGCGATCGGGTCGGCAGCGTCGGCGTCGTCGCGGCCGCCGACCATCACGCGCCGCTCGTGGCGGCCGCCGGGCTGTCGGAGACGACCGACCACCTCACGGGCGGCGTCGACCTGCTCGGCCTTCAAGCCGTCAAGGGGCTGGAGTTCGACGCGGTGGTCGTGGTCGAGCCCGCCGCGATCCTGGCCGAGCGCCCCGACGGCGGCGGCGGGGGGTTGTACACCGCCTTGACCCGCTCGACCCGCGCGCTGGCGATCGTCCACCAGGCGCCGCTGCCGGCCGCGCTGGCCGGCGCGCCGGAGCTGCGCCACGTCGGGCTCGACGCGGCCGTGGCGACCTTCGACGCCTAAGCCAGGTCGCGCCGGACGGACTCGGACGCGATGCCGTCGGTCGACACGTCGCTGACGAACACGTCATAGCGGTTGGCCGGGTCCAGGCCCTCCAGGGCGACCGACCCGCCGGTGCCGTCGATCGCCTTGTTGAACGTCCGCGGCGGGGCCGGCTCGTCCTTCGAGTTGATGGTGATGGTCAGCGCCGTCGGCAGCGTCCCGTCGGCGCCGGGCACGACCGTCCAGTCCAGGCGCGCGTCGCCGCCGGCCAGCCGCGTGAGCGTCACGCCGGGCGCCGCGGGCGGGGCGGGGCGGTCGGCGGGGACGAGCGCCGGCGCGGCCGTCGCGGCGACGTCGAGCAGCGCCAGCGGGTCGAGCCACTGCGTGTGCGAGCCGGGCGAGCGCGGGCTGTCGGCGTCCTGCGGCAGCGGCCCCTTCGGCGTGTCGCCCCAACGGCCCGGCCAGCGGACCCACCGCACGGCGGCGTCGCCCTTGACGATCTCGACGAGCCGCTGGCGCTCCGGGCTCTGGCGCTTGCCGTCGGCGTAGTCGAACCACACGCCGGTCCACTTGGTCCCGGGCTCGAAGTAGGCGGCGTGCGATCCGCGCGCGACGTAGACGACCGGCCGCTGCGTCGCCGGCACCCGCTCGACCTGGTCCCACGGCCGCCCGGCCGCGTGCGAGTGCTGGGCGTAGACGGCGTAGTCGGGCTCGTCGGCGGCGTTCAGCCGCACCTGCACGGTCTCCCAGTCGCCCTCATGCAGGCCCGCCTTGATGACGCGGCCGATCAGGTTGTAGTCGTTGTAGAAATAGAAGTACCAGTACTGCAACCAGCGCGCGCCGTCGCGATCGGCGATGACGTGGCCGTAGCAGACGTTGCGCAGCTCGGGCTGCACATGCAGCGCGGCGGCGCGGGCACGGTAGTCCTTGTCGGGCACGCCGACCGTGTCGGTCGCGGCGGGCTTGAGCGCCGTCCCCGGATACGGGTCGGGGTCGGTCGCCAGGAACGCGAGCGAGAGCGCGTCGCCCGCGACCGCGACGTCGGCGCTGCTGCCCTTGCGCCGCAGCCGCATCCCGGGGCTCTCGACGAAGATCTCGGCGGCGTCGGCGAAGAACGCCTCCTGGCTGTCGTACTTCAGGTAGGGCTGGTGACGTTCGAGCAGCTGCGCGGCGTCGCTCACCGCACAACCCTATGCCGTGGCGGCCGCCGCGCGCTCGAGCGCCGCCGCGAAGCCCGCGACGTCGTCCTCGGTCGTGTCCCAGGAGCACATCCAGCGGACCTCGCCGGTGGACTCGTCCCAGGTGTAGAACGGGAAGTCGGGGCGGACGGCGTCGGCCAGCTCGCGCGGCAGGAGCGCGAACACCGCGTTGGCCTGGACCGGGCGGGTCAGCTGGATGCTGGGGATCGCGGCGACGCGCTGGGCCAGCGCGGCGGCCATCGCGTTGGCGTGCGCGGCCGAGCGGCGCCAGAGGTCGTCCTCCAGCAGCGCGACGACCTGCGCCGCCTGGAAGCGCATCTTCGACGAGAGCTGCGCGTGCTGCTTGCGCAGCCAGGCGAAGCCCTCGGGGCCGGGATCGCGCAGGAAGACGACGACCTCGACGCCCAGGGCGCCGTTCTTGGTCAGGCCGAACGAGACGGCGTCGGCGCCGGCCTTGGTGGTCAGCTCGGCCAGCGAGGCGCCGGTCGCGACCGCGGCGTTGGCCAGCCGCGAGCCGTCCACGTGGAGCAGGAGCCCGTTGGCATGGGCGACGTCGGCCAGCGCGCGGATCTCCGCCACGCTGTAGACGGTGCCCAGCTCGGTCGTGTTGGCGACCGAGACGACGCGCACCTGCGGCGCGTGCTCGTCGCCCTGGCGCGCGAGCAGCGGCTCGATCTGCGCCGGGCTGAGCTTGCCCTCCTCGGTCGGCAGCGTGAGCAGCTTGACGCCGGCCAGGCGCTCGGGCGCGGCGGCCTCGTCGACGTGCAGGTGCGACGTCTCGGGCGTGACCACGCACTCCCACGTGCGCGTCAGCGCGCCGAGCGACAGGACGTTGGCCGCCGTGCCGTTGAAGACCAGCCACGGCTGCGCCTGCGCGCCGAACTGCGCGCGGATCAGCTCGTTGGCCCGCGCCGTCCACGGATCGGCGCCGTAGGACACGGCATGGTCGACGTTGGCCTCCGCGATGGCCGCGAGGACCTCGGGGTGGGCACCGGCGTAGTTGTCGGAGGCGAACGCGCGCATGGGCCTGCAGGCTAGCCGTGCAGGTGCAGCCGCTGCCCGTTCATCTTGCGGGCGGCGTCCGAGCACAGGAAGACGAGGGCGTCGGCGATCTCGCCGACGTCGGTGAACGACTTGTAGGCCTTGTCCGGGTTCTCCTCGCGCATCTGCGGCGTGGCGATCGCCGTGACGACGGCGACGTTGGCCGTCCCTCCGGTCTCGGCCAGCTCGGAGGCGAGCGTGAGCGTCCAGGCCTCGGCGGCCGCCTTGGTCGCCGCGTAGGCGGCGTTGCCGGCGGTCGGGTGGCCGACGACCGACGAGGAGACCAGCGCGAAGCGCCCGCGGGCGCCCGCGGCCTTCAGCAGCGGCGCGAAGGCGCGCGTCGTGTGCACGACCGTGTGGAACAGCAGGTCCTCGAGCAGGTCGAGGTCGGCCAGGTCCATGTCCTCGACGCTCTTGCCGCCGCGCCAGCCGCCGACGAGGTGCAGGACCGCGTCGACCGGGCCGACCGCGTCGGCCCACTGCTGGGCGCCCGCGGCGGTCAGCAGGTCGACGCCGTGGACGACGTCGGCGATCTCGGCGACCGGCGAGCAGTGGTCCACCGTGCGGTCGGCGGCGGCGACCCAGGCCCCGGCGTCGGCGAGCGCGCGCACGACCGTCGGGCCGAGGCCCCCGCCCGCGCCGGCCACCGCCACGCGGCGGCCGTCGAGCGGGCGGCTCACGCCGGCACCGCCTCACGCCGCGGCGCGTCCGGGCGGACCAGCGTCGGCGCCAGCTTGGCCTTCAGCGAGGTGTAGAACATGCTCAGCGGGAACTCGTCGGGCTTGACGTCGTCGATGTAGGGCCGCGGGTCCTCGACGTCGGCGTAGGCGCGCGTCCCGGCGACCCAGGCCGAGCCCGACGCGGCCGGCACGTAGCGCGCGACGAGGTCGTGCGCGGCGCCCCACTGCGCGAGCTTGGAGCGGTCGATGCCCTCGCGGTAGAGCGTCTCGACGTCGGCGCGCAGGCCCGCGACGCCCTCGGCGAGGCGGTCCCATTCGACGGTCAGGCGGTTGTCGGTCCAGTGCACGAAGCCGTGGCGGTGCAGGTAGGCGAAGAGCAGCTGCCCGCCGAGCCCATCGTAGTTGCGCACGCGCGTGCCCGTCACCGGGAAGCGGAAGATGCGGTCGAACAGGATCGCGTACTGCACGTTGCGCGCGAAGGCCATGCCCTCGCCTTCGAGCTTCACCGCCTCCGAGAACGCGGTCAGGTCGCAGCGCAGCTCCTCCAGCGAGTACATCCAGAACGGCATGCGCTGGCGGATCATGAAGGGGTCGAACGGCAGATCGCCGCGGCTGTGGGCGCGGTCGTGGACGAGGTCCCACAGCACGTAGGTGTCGAGCGACAGGCGCTCGGAGCGCAGCAGCGCGCCGGCGTCGGGCGGGAGGTTGAGGCCGACGGTGTCGGCCGCGGCGCGGACGACGCGGCGGAAGCGCTCGGCCTCGCGGTCGCAGAAGATGCCGCCGAAGTGGTTGGCGGGCTTGCCGGCGACGGACACGGTCTCCGGGAACAGCACGGCGCACTCGGAGTCGTAGCCCGCGGTGTTGTCGGTCAGCGTGACCGGCACGAACTTCGCGTTGTCATAGCGGTCGCGCTCGAGCTCGGCGAGCCACGCCGGCCACGGCGTGCGGATCAGCAGCGCCTCGTACCGCGTGTCGCGCGAGCCGTTCTGCGTGTACATGGGGAAGAGCACGAGGTGCTCGATGCCGTCGGCGCGATCGCGGTCGGGGCGGAACCGCTCCAGCGCGGCGGTGAAGTCCGGCTTGCCGAAGTCCCACGCGCGGAGGTCGGCGACGGTCGCCGCGAGGTGCTCGCGCTGGTGCGGGAAGCGCGGGGCGAGGGCCTCGACGCTCGTCGCCATCGTGTCGACCAGCGCACGCGCCGCGTTCGCGTCGTGCTTGGTCGCGTCCAGCGAGCCGTCGGCCTCCTGGAGGACGCGCAGCGCGTCGGTCGCGTCGCGCAGCGCGGCCCACGCGGGGTCGGCGGCGGCGGCGGAGACCGCGGGCGCGGCCGGCGTCGCATAGGCGTGCTGGGCGACCCAGGCCATGATGTTGGTCCACAGCGCCTCGTGGCCGAGGTCGCCGAGGCAGTCGTCGCCGAACAGGTCGGAGTCGGCGAGCGCGACCACGCGCCCCGCGCCGTGGCGCAGCGCGATCGCCAGCGGCGCGTTGGGCGCGCTCGCGGAGGCGGTCGTCCTCGCGAGCACCTGGAAGTCGGCGCCCGCGTCGGTGACGGTCAACGTGCCGGCGCGGTAGAAGCACGCGCCGTTGACCCCGGCCAGCAGGTCGCCGCCCGCGCCGCGCTCGCCGGTGCCGAGGTCAGCGCGGACCCAGGACGGCGTGCTGTTGAGGTTGCGCTCGTAGTCCTGGACCGTCGCGTGGTCGATCTGGATCCCGAAGCGTGCGAGCAGCGCGTTGAGGTTGTTGCCGTACTTGTCCTGCTCGCTCTCGCCGAGCACGACGAGGCCGCCGCCGGCGTTCACGTACGCCTCGAGCGCGTCGAGCTCGGCGTCGGCCAGGACGGGGGCGCCGGCGCCGGTCGTGGCCTCCCACTTGGGCTCGGAGGGGTGGGCGAGGACGACGACGTCGGCCTGCTTCAGCGCCTGCGCGCCGAGCGGGCCCTTGGCGTGGGCGTCGACCTCGACGCGCCGGGCGCGGAGGAGGTGGGCCGCGCGCGCGTAGGACACGTCGGCGGGATGCGAGGGCTGCATGCGCGCCGCGACCTCCGGCCGGACGGTCCAGGCCTCCTGATGGGCCTCGTCGAAGAGCACACGGATCACGGGACGCAGGGGAGCCATGGGTTGAGGCTACGCGCCTTCCGGGATGCGCTCAAGACCGTTATCGTGCGCCTGATGCCCGAAAACCTGCGTGTAGACGAGGTTGATCACAAGATTCTTGCGTGCCTCGTCGATGACGGCCGGTCGACCTACGACGACGTCGGCCGGCGCGTCGCGTTGAGCGCGCCGGCGGTCAAGCGGCGCGTGGACCGGATGCGCGAGCGCGGCGTCCTGCGCGGGTTCACCGCGCTGGTCGACCCGGCCGCGCTGGGCGCCACGACCGAGGCGCTGATCGAGCTCTTCTACGCGCCCGGCATCGGGCTGGACCGCGTGCGCGAGTCGCTGCGGCCGATCCCGGAGGTCGCCGAGGCCTGGAGCGTCACCGGCGACGCCGACTGCATCGTCCGCGTCCGGGCCCGCGATCCCCAGGACCTCGAGCGGATCATCATGGAGCTCCAGCGCGAGGCGTCGGTGGTCCGCACGCGCTCGCAGATCATCATGTCGCGGTTGATCGAGCGCCGCGACTGAGGCCGCGCTCCCCGCGGTGCAGCGCCTAGCCCGTCGCCGCGGCGCTCGCGCCGCCCGCCGCCGAGGACGCGTCCTCGGCCAGGCCGCGCACGACGAACGCGGCGAACAGCAACAGCCCGGGATCGATCGGCGTCGCGTCGTCGACGGCGATCGCGACCGGCCGCTTGCCCCAGCCCTTGCCGTCGATCGTCGCCAGCTCCTGGTCGCCCGAGGTCAGCGCGTAGCGCTCCTTGAACAGGCTCGCCGGACGCAAGGTGTACTCCTTGCCCGCCCACGTGAGCGTCCCGCCGCGCTTGATCGTGCGGCCGCGGAACGTGCCGATCGTCGTGCCCGCGGCGTCCGTCGCCTCGGTCACCGGCGCGAACAGCCCGCGTCGGCTGATCTCGTAGGACCGGTCGCGCGCCTCGACGGTCGCGCCCTTGGACAGCCATCCCTTGAGCCACAACCGGCCGACGCCGTCCAAGGCGTACACGTTGCGATCCTCCGGTGTGCGCGTCAGCTCGAGCTCGGGCATCGGCGCGGACGCTATCGAGCGGCTCAGGCCGCCGTCGCGTCGCCCTGCACCGCGCGGTCCACGGCCTCGGGGGAGAGGACGTGGTCGATGACCATGATGGCCGCGCCGACGACGCCGGCGCGGTCGCCGAGGCGGGAGTTGGCGATGGTCAGGTCGCGGGTCGCCAGCGGCAGCGACCGCTGGAAGACGGCCTCGCGGACGCCGGCGAGCAGGTGGTCCTGGGCCTCGGCGATGTCGCCGCCGACGACGATCGCCGCCGGGTTGAAGAAGTTGACGCAGCCGGCCAGGACGTCGCCGAGCACGCGGCCGGCCTCGCGGACCATCAGGATCGCCTCGGGCCGCCCGGCGCGGACGAGCTCGACGACCTCGCGGCTGCCGGCGGCCTCGATGCCCGCGGCGCTGAGCCGGAGCGCGAGCGCGCGGCCGCCCGCCACCGCCTCCAGGCATCCGAGGTTGCCGCAGCGGCAGATCGCGTCGTCGTGGTCGCTGACGCGGATGTGCCCGATGTCGCCGGCCGCGCCGTGGGCGCCGCGGTGGATGCCGCGCCCGGAGACGATCCCGGAGCCGATGCCGGTCCCGACCTTGACGTACAGGAGGTGGTCGAGCTCACGCCAGTGCGCCCAGTGCTCGCCCAAGGCCATGATGTTGACGTCGTTGTCCACCAACACGGGCGCGTCGTAGGTTCGGCCGAACCACTGTGGGATCGAGAAGCCGTCCCAACCGGGCATGATCGGCGGGTTGACCGGCCGGCCGGCCGGGAAGTCGACGGGGCCCGGGACGCCGACGCCGATCCCGCGCACCTCGCTGGCGCTCCGGCCCGCCTCCTCCAGCAGCGCCTCGAAGCGCTCGCCGATGTTGGCGAGCACCGGCTCGGGACCGTCGGCGATGTCCATGTCGAACGCGACCTCGGCCAGCGGTGTGCCGGCGAGGTCGCTGATCGCCAGGCGCGAGTGCGTCGCGCCGAGATCGGCGACGAGCACGACGCCGGCCCGGTGGTTGAAGGCCAGGACGGTCGCGGGGCGCCCGCCGGTCGAGGCCTCGCCGCCGGCCTCGTAGACCAGCTCGTGGGCGAGCAGCGCGTCGACGCGCTGGGCCACGGTCGAGCGCGCGAGCCCGGTCCGGCGCGCGAGCGCCGCGCGGGTCGTGGCCTCGCCGTCGCGGATCAGGCGCAGCACGGAGCCGGCTCCAAGAAGAGGTCCGTTGCGCCCCGCGGCTCCCGCTGCCATGGCGGCAAGTATCGCACGCTTTCGCAGGGATCTTCCGAAGAAAGTACGCAGAACACGCGGAAGTTCGTGTCGTCTGGCAGAAATCGACAGACTTATGCTTGACTTTCGAACAAAGTCCGCATTACGGTCGCCCTATGAGGACGAGGAAGGAGCTGCGCGTCGGAATCGCCGGAGCCGGGTTCATCGGCGCCGTGCACGCGCGGTCCGCCCGGCTGGCAGGCGGCCGCCTCGTCGGCGTCGCCGCGTCGTCGCCCGAGAGCGCGCGTCGCGCGGCCGATCGCCTCGACGTGCCCAAGGCCTACATGTCGGCCGACGAGCTGGTCGCCGACCCCGAGCTCGACGTCGTCCACATCTGCACGCCCAACCACCTCCACGGCCCGCTCGCCCTCGCCGCGCTGGCCGGCGGCAAGCACGTCGTGTGCGAGAAGCCGCTGGCCACCGCGACGCAGGACGCCGAGGCGCTCGCCGACGCCGCGCGCGCCGCGGACCGCGTCGCCGCCGTCCCCTTCGTCTACCGCTACTACCCGACCGTGCGCGAGGCGCGGGCGCGCGTCGCCGACGGCGGGCTCGGCGCGGTCCACCTCGTCCACGGCACCTACCTGCAGGACTGGCTGCTGTCCTCCGAGGACCACAACTGGCGCGTCGACCCGGCGCTCGGCGGCGCGTCGCGCGCGTTCGCCGACATCGGCTCGCACTGGTGCGACCTCGCCGAGTTCGTGACCGGCCAGCGGATCGCGCGGCTGTCGGCGCGGACGCACACGGCGGTGCCCGAGCGGCGCGACGGGCCGGCGCGCGCGGCGTTCGCGGTCGCCGACGGCAACGGCGGCGCGCTGCACGCGGTCGCGACCGAGGACGTGGCGCTCGTCCAGTTCGAGACCGACGGCGGCGCGATGGGCTCGCTGGTCGTCAGCCAGGTCTCGGCCGGCCGCAAGAACGCGCTGCGGCTGGAGGTCGACGCGGCCGGCGGCGCCCTCGCGTTCGACCAGGAGGACCCGGAGACGCTGTGGTGGGGCCGGCGCGAGGCCGCGACGCTGCTGCGCCGCGACCCCGGGACGCTGTCGCCCCCGGCCGCGCGCCTCGCGGTCCTGCCGGCCGGCCATCCGCAGGGCTACGCCGACTGCTTCGACCTGTTCGTCGCCGACGTCTACGCCGCGATCCGCGACGGCGTCGACCCCGACGGGCTGCCGCGCTTCGCCGACGGCGTGCGCGCCGCGCGGCTCACCGACGCCGTCATGGCCAGCGCGGCGCAGCACGCCTGGGTCGACGTGCCCACGCCCGTGGAGGTCCCGCGATGATGTTGGGGTTCTTGCCGCTGGAGGGCTCGGCATGACCGACGACGCGCGGCCCATCCTCGAGGTCCGCGGCCTCACCAAGGAGTATCCGGGCGTCCGGGCGCTGCGCGGCGTCGACCTCGACGTCCGCGCCGCCGAGGTCCACTGCCTGCTCGGCCCCAACGGCGCGGGCAAGTCGACGCTGATCAAGTGCGTCGCGGGCGCGGTCGAGCCGACCGCCGGCGAGATCCTCTTCGCCGGCGAGCCGCTGCCCGCCGGCGACCCCGCGGGCTCGCTCAAGCGCGGCGTGGCCACCATCTACCAGGAGCTCGACCTGGTCGAGGACCTGTCCGTCGCCGAGTCGATCTTCCTCGGGCACGAGCCGCGCCGCGTCGGGCTGCTCGACCGCGAGGCCATGCGCCGCGAGGCCGCCGCGCTGCTCGCGCGGCTCGGCCACGACCAGATCTCGCCGAGCGTGAAGGTCCGCGCGCTGCGGCCCGCGGCGCGGCAGATCGTCTCGATCGCCCGCGCGCTGTCGGGCGACGTCCGGCTGCTGATCATGGACGAGCCGTCCGCGATCCTCGACGAGGGCGAGATCGAGACGCTCTTCGCGGTCGTCCGGCGCCTCACGGGCGAGGGCGTCGGCGTCATCTACATCTCGCATCGCCTGGACGAGATCCGCCGCATCGGCGATCGCGTCACGGTGCTGGCCGACGGCGCGACGGCCGCGACCGGCCTGCCCGCGACGACGCCGACCGACGAGCTGGTGGCCCTGATGGTCGGCCGGCGCGTCGAGCAGCTCTACCCGGAGCGCCCGGCCGCGCGTCCGGACGCCCCCGTCCTCCTCGACGTCCGCGGCCTGCGGCGGCTCCCCATGGTGCGCGGGGTGTCGCTGCAGGTTCGCGCGGGAGAGGTCGTCGGGCTCGGCGGCCTGGTCGGCTCCGGCCGGACTGAGTTGTTGCGGTTGATCTACGGGCTCGACGTCCCGGAGGAGGGCGCCGTCGACGTCGATGGCAAGGCCTTGAAGCCCGGCTCGCCGCGCCGCGCGATCGACGCCGGCCTCGGCCTCGCGCCCGAGGACCGCAAGTCGGAGGGGCTGGTCCTCGACTGGTCGCTGGCCAAGAACGTGAGCCTGTCCGTGCTGCCGCGGTTCGGCCGCGCGCTGCTGGACGTCGGCGAGGAGCGCGACGTCGCGCGCCAGGAGCTGCGCCGGCTGAACACCGTCCCCGACGACGTCGACCGCATCGCGCGCCTGCTGTCGGGCGGCAACCAGCAGAAGGTCGTCCTGGCACGCTGGCTGCTGCGGCGCTGCCGCGTCCTGCTGCTGGACGAGCCCACGCGCGGCGTCGACGTCGCGACCAAGGCCGAGTTGTACCGGTTGATCTGCGACCTCGCCGCGTCCGAGGGCCTCGGCGTCCTGATGGTGTCCTCCGAGCTGGAGGAGCTCGTCGGGATCTGCTCGCGGATCCTCGTCATGCGCGAGGGCGAGGTGGTCGCCGAGGTCGACGGCGCGACCGCCAGCCTGCGCGACCTGCTGCGCCACGCCGTGGCGCCCACCGACTCCCCCGATCTCGCCGAAGAGGTTGCCTGAGCCATGAGCACCACCAACGCCACGGAACCCACCGTCCCGAAGACGCCGAGCGGCCCGAGCATGCTGACGCGCGTCCGCGGGCTCGAGCTGCAGGAGTACGCGCTGGCCTTCGTCGTCGTCGCGCTGTTCGTCGCGGGCGCGATCGCCAAGCCGGACACGTTCCCGACGTGGGACAACATCCGCAACATGCTCACGCAGGCGTCGGTGGTCGGCGTCCTGGCGATCGGCATGACGTTCGTGATCGCGACGGCGGGCATCGACCTGTCGGTCGGCTCGATCGTCGCGGCAGCCGGTCTGTTCGGCGGGATCCTGGTCAAGGACGGGTCGGGCGGGACCTTGTTGTTCATCATCGGAGCGATCGGCTTCGCGACCGCGCTGGGCAGCGTCAACGCGATCGCGGTCGCCTACGGGCGGGTGGTGCCGTTCATCGCGACGTTGGCCATGTTTTCGATCGGGCGCGGCATCGCGCTGCTGTTGAACGACAAGCTGCCGGTGGGGCTGCTCGACCTGAACGGCGGGTCGTTCGGCGAGCCCAAGGCATTGTCCTTGCTCTGGTTCGGCTCGGGTCGGATCGCCGGGATCCCGGTCTCGGTCTACATCTTCCTGGCGGTCTGCGTCGGCGGCTGGGTGCTGCTGAACCGCACGCGGTACGGGCGCTACGTGGTCGCGGTCGGCGGCAACCGGGAGGCGGCGCGGATCGCCGGCGTCCCGGTTCGGCGGATCATCTTCAGCGTCTACGTCCTGTCCGGGCTGCTCGCGGGTGTCGCGACGGTCCTGCTGTGCGCGCGCCTGGGCAGCGCGTCGCCGGTCAGCGGCAACTTGTATGAGTTGGACGCGATCGGCGCCGTCGTGATCGGCGGGACGAGCCTGGCCGGGGGCCGGGCGACGATCGTCGGGACGTTCCTCGGGGTGCTGACCTTCGCCCTGATCTTCAGCCTGATGACGCAGCTGAACCTGTCCACCGAGGTCCAACAGGTCACCAAGGGCGCGATCGTGCTGGGTGCGGTCCTGCTCCAGCGCCCGGAGGCCCGGTACTAGATGTACGCGTTGTCCATCATCATGAGGAGGAGACACGAGATGTCGCGCATGCGGCTTCCCATCACCACGGCGGTCGTGGCGCTCTCAGCGCTCGGACTCGCCGCGTGTGGCAGCAGTAGCAGCACCAAGACGGTGACGGTGCAGGCGCCGGCGGCGCAGACCGCCGACAGCGAGAGCGGGACCACGGGCAAGAAGGTGAAGATCATCGCCAGCGTCCCGCCGACCGACCACGGCTGGCTCGGCGCGATCTCCAAGAACGCCAAGGCCGCCGCGGCGCTCCACAAGGACGTCGACTTCGAGCTGCTCCAGGCCGCCGACGCCGACTCGCAGGCCCAGCAGATCGAGCAGGCGATCGCGCAGAAGCCCGATGCGCTGGTCGTCCTGCCGCAGGACGGCGAGGCCCTGACGCCCGTCGCGCAGAAGGCCGAGCGCGCCGGGATCCCGGTCGTCAACATCGACCGCCTGTTCAGCAAGCAGGACGCGGCCACGGCCACGATCCTGGGCGACAACTACCAGATCGGCACGCTGGCGGCCGACTACATCGGCGACCAGCTGAAGTGCAGCGGCAACGTGGTGGAGATCCAGGGCCTGGCCGGCATCTCGGTCACCACCGACCGCTCGAAGGGCTTCACCGACGAGCTGAAGAAGAAGTGCCCGAACGGCGGCATCAAGATCGTGGCCAGCCAGCCGGGCGACTTCAACCCGGACACCGGGCTCAAGGTGATGGAGAACATCCTCAACGCCAACAAGAAGATCGACGCCGTGTACACGCACGACGACGACATGGCCCAGGGCGTCGTCCAGGCGATCCGCAACGCGGGCCGCGACAAGGAGATGTTCCTGACCGGCGTCGGCGGCTCGTCGGACGCGATGAAGCAGATCAAGGCCGGCGGCCTCTACCGCGCGACCTTCCTCTACAACCCCAACATGGCGGCCTCCGCCGTCAACATGGCCCGCCTGATCGCCCTCGGCCAGGGCCTGCCCGAGCTCGTCCCGCCGGAAGTCCCCCGCCAGGTCGTCGTGCCGGCGGCGGTGGTGACGCAGGACAACGTGGACAAGTACCAGAAGTACGCGTTCAACTAGGAGTTGCCATGGCGCCGCGGGCGAATCTCGCTCGCGGCGCCGTGCCACCGGCGCCATCGGCTCACGCGGATGGCACACCCGTGGCGGCGCAGCCTCTTGCCCGCGGCGATGGGATCGCGCCCGCCGCCCGCCGCCCACCGTCTCCGCCGCGGCTCAGCTCCGCGGCGCCGCCGGATCCTTCCCGCCCAGCGGCAGCGCCGCGACCCCGATCGCGACGAGCACGAGGCCGGCCGCGACCGCGAAGGCCAGGCGGTAGCCGCCGGTGAGGGCGTCGGTGGTCGCCTGGCCGGCGGCCGTCAGGTGCTCGGTTCGGGAGGTGGAGAGGGTGGCGAGGATCGCGAGGCCGAGGGCGGCGCCGATCTGCTGGGTGGTGTTAACGAGGCCGGAGGCGAGGCCCGCGTCCTGTGGTGCGACGTCACGCATCGCGAGGGTGGTGAGCGCGGGGGAGGCGAGGCCGAAGCCGAGGCCCATGAGCACGAACGACGGCAGCAGGTCGACGGCGTAGGTCGAGGCGGCGGGCAGGCGGGCGAGCAGGGCGAAGGAGAGCGCGGAGAGGGCGAGGCCGACGAGGAGCGTCGGGCGCACGCCGATCCGCTGCATGACGCGGCCGGACAGCTGGAGGGCGACGGTGCCGATGACGAGCGCGATCGGCAGCGTGGCGAAGCCGATCTCGATCGGGCCGAAGCCCTTGACGCCCTTGAGGTAGAGCGCGACGAGGAACTGCTGGCCGAACGCGCCGGCGATGAGCAGGATCTGGGTGGTGTTGGCGACCGCGACCGACCGGATCCGGAAGATCCGCAGCGGCGCCAGCGGCGCGCGGGCCGTGCGCTCGCGCAGGACGAACGCGGCGGCCAGGGCGACCGCGAGCGCGCCGACGCCGAGCGTGCGGCCGGAGGTCCAGCCGCGGTCGGCGGCCTCGACGATCGCGTCGACGCCGAGCATCAGCGCGGCGACCGCGAGCAGCGCGCCCGGCAGGTCGGCGCCGGCGCGGAGCCCGAGGCCGGCGTCGCGCGGGAGGCGGCGCAGGGCGGCGACCGCGGTGGCGATCCCGACCGGGACGTTGACGAAGAAGATCCAGTGCCAGCTGATGGCCTGCGTGAGGATGCCGCCGGTGACGAGCCCGGCGCTCGCGCCCACCGCGCCGACCGCGGCGTAGGCGCCGATCGCCTTGGCCTGCTCGCGCGGCTCCGGGAACAGTGTGACGACCATGCCCAGGATCACGGCGCTGGTCAGCGCGCCGCCCGCGCCCTGCACGAACCGCGCGGCGATCAGCATCGTCTGCGACTGGGCGAGCCCGCACAGCGCGGAGGCGCCGATGAACACCCACAGCCCGGTGAGGAAGACGGCGCGCCGCCCGACGAGGTCGCCGAGGCGCCCGGCGAGCAGGAGCAGCCCGCCGAAGGCGATCAGGTACGCGTTGAGCACCCAGGCCAGATGCGCCTGCGAGAACCCGAGGTCCCGTTGGATCGACGGGAGCGCGACGTTGACGATCGTCGTGTCGAGGATCGTCATGAAGAACCCGGCGCAGAGGATGACGAGCGCGACCGTCCGGTCACGCGCGGCCTCCAGCGGGCTCCCGGTCTGGCTCGGCTGCTCTTGGTGTTCGACGGCGAGGACGCTCATGAGAGCGACCATAACAGATCGTCTTGTACGGGACTATCTTGTGTGGCCCTACTAACGCGGCGCGCGGCGACGCACCGGCTGCGCCGTCGCCACCGGCTCGGACAGCCGGTCGCCGACGAGCGTCCGCAGCGCGTCGACCAGGACCGTGCCCTGGTCGCCGGGCAGGGTCGACAGCACATCGCCGCGGATCCGGTCGAAGATCGCGTCGGCCTTGCGCAGCAGCCGCGTGCCCGCCTTCGTCACGACGATCACGCGGGCCCGGCGGTCGGTGGGAGACGGGCGGCGCTCGGCGAGGCCGGCGCGCTCGAGCTCGTCCATCGTCACCACCATGGTGGTCTTGTCCAACCCCACCATCTTGGCGATCTCCGTCTGGGACCAGGCGCCGGTCTCGGCGGCGATCAGCACCATGTGGCCGCGCGGCGCCAGGCCGAGGTCGTGCAGCGCGGCCGTCAACTCGGTGGTCAGGACGTGGCTCGCCCGGGACAGCAGCCAGCACAGGTTGTCGGTCAGCGGCCCCGGTGCGGTCGCGGGCACGGGCGTGTCGGTCGGGGCGGCCATGGCCCCACGATACCGCGCGGTCGATCCGCCGCGAGATCGTCTCGCGGCGGATCATCCGACACCTACCGACCCGCCGTCTCGACCGGGCGCGGCTTCACGGCCCGCCGGCGCGCCGCCGGCACCACCAGCGGCGTGCCGGTCTCCGGGTCGTCGACGACGCGGCAGCGCAGCCCGAAGACGCGCTCCACCAGCTCGGCGTCGACGATCGCGCACGGGTCGCCCTCGGCGACGATCGCGCCGCCGGCCATCGCGATCAGGTGCGTCGCGTAGCGGCAGGCGTGGTTGAGGTCGTGCAGCACCGCGACGAGCGTCCGGCCCTGCTCCTCGTGCAGCTCGGCGCACAGGTCCAGGACCTCGATCTGGTGCGTGATGTCCAGGAACGTCGTCGGCTCGTCGAGCAGCAGCAGCGGCGTCTCCTGCGCCAGCGCCATCGCCAGCCACACCCGCTGGCGCTGGCCGCCGGACAGCTCGTCGACCGGCCGGCCGGCGAGGTCGTCGACGCGCGTCGCGGCCATCGCCGCGGCCACGGCGGTCTCGTCGTCGCGCGACCACTGCCGCAGCAGCCCCTGGTGCGGGTAGCGACCGCGGGCGACGAGGTCGGCGACCGTGATCGCGTCGGGCGCGATCGAGGACTGCGGCAGCAGCCCGAGCCGCCGCGCGACCTCCTTGGACGGCAGCGAGGTGATGGCCTCGCCGTCCAGCACCACGCGACCCTCCGACGGCTTGATCATCCGCGCCAGCGCGCGCAACATGGTGGACTTGCCGCAGGCGTTGGGCCCGACGACGACCGTGAACGAGCCGTCCGGGATCGTCACGTCGAGTCCGTCGACGACGGTCCGGTCGTCGTAGCCGAGGGTCAGCCGCTCGCCGAGCAGGCGCGTCATGCGCGTCCCTTCCGGGCTTCCTGGGCCAGGAGCCACACGAGGTACAGGCCGCCGAGCCCGCCGGTCATGACGCCCACGGGCAGCGGGGTGGACGGGAACAGCCGTTGGGCCAGGACGTCGCTGGCCAGGAGCAGGACCGAGCCGGTCAGCGCGGCGGTCATGACGCCCGGGCCGGTCGCGCCGGTCAGCCGGCGGCCGATCTGCGGCGCGGCCAGCGCGACGAACGTGACCGGGCCCGCCGCCGCCGTGGCGACCGCGGTCAGCAGCGTCCCGGCCAGCAGCGCGCCGAGGCGCGCGCGCTCGACGCTCACGCCCAGCGCCCGTGCCGCGTCGTCGCCCATCTCGATCATCCGCAGCGGGCGCTGCACGGCGACGGCGACCGGCAGCAGCAGCACGACCCCGGCCAGGGTCGGCCACACGTGCTCCCACCCGCGGCCGTTCAAGGACCCTGCCAACCAGACCGAGGCACGTTGGATGTCTTCGATCCGGGCGCGCGTCAGCAGGTAGTTCGTCAGCGCCTCGAGCGTCGCGCTCACGCCGATCCCGATCAGCACCAGCCGGTAGCCCTGGACGCCGCCGCGGCGCCACGCGAGCGTGTACACCAGGAACGCGGTGAGCAGGCCGCCGACGATCGAGCCGGCCGCGATCGCCGCCGTCCCGCCGCCGATGACCGCGATCTCGAAGACGGCGGCGGCGCTGCTGCCCGCGGTGAAGCCGATGATGTCCGGGCTGCCGAGCGGGTTGCGCGCGATCGACTGGAACACCGCGCCGGCCGCGCCGAGCGCCGCGCCGACCAGCAGTGCGGTCAGCGCGCGCGGCAGCCGCAGCGTCTCGACGACGAACGAGGTCGCGGTGTCGCCGCGGCCGAGCAGGGCGTCGACGACGTCGAGCGGGGCGATCGGGTAGTCGCCGGTTCCGACCGCGACGACGAGCAGCGCCGCGCAGGCGACGGTCAGCACCGCGCCGACGACGACCACTCGCGGCGGCGTGGTGCGGAACACGCCCGCGCGATGCAGCAGGCCGATCCGCAGCATCAGGCCGCCGGTCGTCACAGCTGGGCGATCCGCTGGCGGCGGATCAGCGCGACGAAGACCGGGCCGCCCAGGAAGGCGGTCACGATGCCGACCTCGATCTCGCCCGGGCGCTCGACGACGCGGCCGATGACGTCGGCGGCGAGCAGGAGCGTTGGCGCGAGCACGGCGCTGTAGGGGAGGACCCAGCGCTGGTCGGGCCCGCAGATCGCGCGGGCGACGTGCGGGACCGTCAGCCCCAGGAAGACGATCGGCCCGGCCGCGGCCGTCGCGGCGCCGCACAGCAGCGTGACCGCGACGGCGCCCGCGGCGCGCGTCCGGCCGACGTGCGCGCCGAGCGCCCGGCCCGCGTCCTCGCCGAGCGCGAGCGCGTTGAGCGGCCGCGCCAGCGCCAGGGCGACCACCAACCCGACGCCGAGGAACGGCGCGATCTGCCAGGTCGTGTCGGCGTCGTGGCCGCCGAGCGCGCCGACGAGCCAGAAGCGGTAGCGCTCCAGCGTCTCCTGATCGGCGACCGTGATCCCGTTGACGACCGCGGTCAGCGCGAACGTCACGGCGGTTCCCGCGAGCGCGAGCCGGACGGGCGTCGCGCCGCTGCGGCCCTGGGCGCCGACGCCGTAGACGACGATCGCCGCGGCCGCCGCGCCGGCGAAACCGAGCCAGATGTAGGTCTTGGGGGCGGACACGCCGAGCAGCGCGACGCCGACGACGATCGCGGTCGCCGCGCCGGCGTTGATGCCGAGCAGGCCGGGGTCGGCCAGCGGGTTGCGGGTGAGCGCCTGCATCAGCGCCCCGGCCACGCCGAGCGCCGCGCCGACCAACAGCCCCAACATGGTCCGGGGGATGCGCAGGTCGCGGATGACGATCGCGTCGTCGGAGCCGTCGGGGTGCAGCAGGAGCTCCCACACGCGGTGCAGCGCGATGGGCTTGGCGCCGACGCTGATCGACAGCAGCAGCGTGAAGACGAGGATCGCGAGCGCGGCGAGCAGCCCGAGGGCGCGAGTCGAGGTGGTACGGCGGAGGGCCATGCGGTCGCCGGCGCAGCGCGGGGGCTAGGACTCGTCGTCTTCGACGTCGTCGGGCGTGTCGCGGTGCTGCCAGTAGCCGATCGCCTGCATGGGCCCGATCGGCAGGCCGCGCTCGCCGCGCAGGTGCTCGCGCAGCCCGCGCACGGCGAGGGCCTCGCCGGCGAACCAGAGCTCGGGCGGCGGCCCGTCGCGGTCGCGCTCCGGCAAGGTGGTGGCCTTGATCGCGTCCAGCAGGCGCGCGCCGCGGCCCGCCGGCGCGCCGGCGCGCTGCACCCAGACGACCTCGGCCTCGACGCTCGCCGGCGTCAGCGGCTGGCGCTCCGCCGCGTCGGGGTCGTAGGCCCGGATCGTGTCGTTGCGGGCGTGCTGCTCGGGCGCGCCGGGCGGGAAGCGCCAGCCGTCGAGCGGCAGGACCGGCGCGGCGCCGGTGCGCAGCGGGAACGGACGTGCGGACGCGGGGGTTCCGGCGGCGGAGGTGGTGGACGACGGCGCCATCTCGTTAGGTGACCCTAACAAAGACGGCGCGACCTCTTAGGTCACCCTACGTGGCGAGCGCCTCGAGCAGTCCCCAGGTCGCGGCCGGGTCGAAGTGCGTGCCGGTGCCGGCGACGATGCGCTCGCGCGCCAACGGCGCGGCCAGCGCGGGGCGATAGGGGCGCGTGGCCGTCATCGCCTCGTACGCGTCGCACACCGCGATGACGCGCGCGCCGATCGGGATCTGCTCGCCGGCCAGGCCGTCCGGGTACCCGGTGCCGTCCCAGCGTTCATGATGGTGTCGCACGGCGTGGGAGGCCGCGCGGAAGCCGGGGATCTGCGCCAGCGCGCGGGCGCCCCAGACCGGATGCTCGCGCATGATCGACCACTCCGCCTCGTCCAGTGGTCCGGCCTTGTGCAGGATCTGGTCGGGGACGCCGATCTTGCCGAGGTCGTGCAGGTGCGCGGCGATCCGGAGGTGATCGAGCTCGGCGCCCGCGACGCCGACGCGGCGCCCGACCTCCTCGCACAGCTCGACGACCGTCGAGCTGTGCTGCCCGGTGTAGCCGTCGCGCAGGTCCAGCAGCTGGGCGAGCGACTGCACGCTGGCGTCGAGGGTCAGCGCGAGGTCGCGCTCGGCCTCGGCCGCGCGCAGGGCCTCGGCGGCGAGCAGGACGAGGCCGTCGAGCGCGTCGCGCAGCGCGCGGCCGCGGCGCAGGCGCGGGCGGACGACGACGAGCGTGCCGTAGGCGGTCGCGCTGATCGGCAGCAGGCCGGTGGCGGCGTGGCGGTCGACGACGACGTGCTCGCCGTCGGGGAAGTCGTCGGGGTGGAGCGCGTCGAGGTCGTCCAGCGCGCTCGCGTCGCCCGCGCAGGCGATCAGCGCGTGCTCGCCGTCGCCGGCGCTCTCGGCCCGGGTGATCGCCACGACGGTGGCGTGCGTCGACCGGCACGCCTGCTGCGCGACCTGCGCCAGGAGCGGGTGGTCGGCGTGCGTCGTGCGCGGGAGCAGGCGTGCCATGTGAGAGCTGAGCGTTCCGCGTGACCGCGGGTTCAAACGGCCGCACACCCTTTCGCACCACGTTCTTGCGCGAAACCTGCACAAAGATGGTGTGTTGCGTCCCACGTCCGTGGAGGGGCCGCGCCGCACGCCGCGCGCCGCGTCGGGAGAATCGTCGGTCACGTGCCCACGCATCTCCCTCTCGACTACGACAAGCGGCTCATGCTCTTCGCGGGGCGCAGCTCGACGGCGCTGGCCGACGAGATCGCCACGCGCCTGCACGTCGAGCCAGGACCGGTCGACCTCCAGACCTACGCGAGCGGCGAGATGTACTGCCGCTACGAGGAGTCCGTGCGCGGCGCCGACGTGTTCGTCGTGCAGTCGCTGGCGGGCACGCGCGACGGGTCGCTGACGCTCAACGACGCGTTGATGGAGCTGGTGCTCATGGTCGACGCGGCCGTCGGGGCGAGCGCCCATCGCGTGATCGCCGTGATCCCGTGGTTCGGGTACTCGCGGCAGGACATGAAGTCGCGGCTGCGCGAGCCGATCAGCGCGCGGGCGGTGGCGAGGATGCTGGAGAGCGTGCGGGTCAACCGCGTGCTGACGGTCGACCTCCACACCGGCCAGGCGCAGGGCTTCTTCCGTGTGCCGGTCGACCACATGACCTCGCTGCACATGCTGACCGACGACCTGCGCGGCCGGCTGCCGGAGGACGCGGTCGTCGTCGCGCCCGACGCCGGGCGCGTCAAGCTGGCCAAGAAGTTCTCCACGCACCTGGGAGCCGAGCTGGCGATCCTGGATCCCGAGGCCGACAACCCGACCCATCGCGTGATCGGCGACGTGGCGGGGCGGACCGTCGTCGTGGTCGACGACATCCTGGACACCGGCGCCACGCTGGCGAAGGCCGTCGGCGCGCTGCGCGACGCCGAGGTGACGGCTGTCAACGCGGTCGCGATGCATCCGATCCTGAGCCCCGGGACGGTGGAGCGGGTCGACGCGTTGGGGCTGGAGGAGCTGCTGGTGACCGACACCGTGCCGGTGCCCGACCAGGCGCCCAGCGCGCTGCGCGTCGTGAGCTGCGCCGGGCTGCTGGCCGACACGATCCACCGGATCTTCACCGACGACTCGGTCGCCGAGGCGTTCGGCGGCGACAACATCTAGCGCCAGCGCGCGCGGGCGCCGCGGGTCGCCCCGCCGCGAGCACCAGACGTTGTGTCTACCCTGGTCGCGCCCGATGGACGACTCCGCCTCGCCCCGCATCACCGTCGCCGCCGCGCTCGAGCTGCCGGCGCTGCGCCGCGGGCTGCCGGAGGTCGTCGCCGGCGCGGGGCATCTGGAGCGGCCGATCCGGTGGGTGCACGCCGGCGAGGTCCCGAACATCGCGTCGCTGCTGCGCGGCGGGGAGCTGCTGCTCACGACGGGCATGGGCGTCGGCGCGAAGGCGGCCGACCAGCGCCGGTTCGTCGCCGAGCTCGCGGCGCGGCAGGTCGCGGCGCTCGTCATCGAGCTGGGACACACCTACAACGACCACCTGCCGCCGGCGCTCGTCGTCGCCGCCGAGCGCCACGACCTCCCGCTCGTCGAGCTGCACGCCGCCGTGCCGTTCGTCGCGGTCACCGAGGCGATCCACACCGAGATCGTCAACCACCACTACGACCTCCTGCGCCGCGCCGAAGGCCTCCAGGAGCGCTTCACCGGGCTGATGCTCCAGGGCGGTGGGATCCCCGGCGTGCTCGCGCTGCTCGCCGAGGCGCTCGCCAACCCGGTGTTCCTGGAAGCCGCCGACGGCCGCCTGCTCTACCACGCCGCGCCGCCGAGCTCGGCGGCCGAGGACGATCCCGTCGGCGCCTGGTCGCAGGCGGCGCGGGGCGCGGACGCGCTCGGGGTCGCCGCGCCCGTGCCGACCGGCGACGCCGACGCCGCCGGCCGCCTGCTCGTGCTTCCGGTCGACGCGCCGCTCGACGCCTTTGCCGCGCTGGCGATCGACCGCGCCGCCGGCATCGTCGCCCTCGCGCTGCTGCGCACCCGCCAGGAGGACGAGCTGCTGGCCCGCGGCCGGGGCGACCTCCTCGCCGAGTTGGCCGCCGGCCGCGTCGCGCCCGACCGCGCCGCCGCCCGCGCCACCGCGATGGGCTTCGCCGACCGCGGCGCGAGCGCCCTGCTGCCGCTCGTGGCGCGCCTGGGCGGCGCGTCGCACGCCGGCGACGGCGCGCGCGTGGGCGCCGCGGCCTCCTGGCTGCCGTCCCTCCGCGACGTCGAGCGCGACCTCGCCGCGCTGGGCGCGCCGGCCCTCGTCGGCGTCGATCCCGCCGACGGCTCGTTGTTGGTGGTCTTGGCTCTGCGCGACGCGAGCGCGCGCGCCGATGCGGCCACCCGCGCGGCCGACGTCCTGCACGCCGCCGCGCCCGACGCCGTCATCGCCGTCGGCGGCACCGCCGGCTGGCCGCTGGTCGCGCGCCAGCTCAAGGACGCCGCGGAGTCCAGCGCCGCTGCGCAGGGCCTGCCGCCGACGAGCTGGCACGACGCCACCAGGATGGACCTCGACCGCCTGCTGTGGCGCTGGCGCGACCGCGACGAGCTGGCCGTGTACGTCGAGCGGGTCCTCGGCGCCGTCGTCGCCCATGACGCCCGGCGCAAGCACCAGCTGATGCCGACGCTGGAGGCGCTGTGCGCCTGCGGCGGGCGCAAGGCCGAGACCGCGCGCGCCCTGCACCTGAACCGCCAGGCGCTGTACGACCGCATCGCCCGGCTCGAAGCGGTGCTGCAGAGCGACCTCTCCGACACCCGGACGCTGCTCGCGCTCCACCTCGCGCTCCAGGCGCGGCGCCACGTGCGCGACTGACCGACTAGACAAGGTGTCCAGGCTCTCGGCCCATCTTGGGACGAGTCGCCTGTTGTGGACGGACGGCCGGACGCGGGAGCCTCCCCTCGGTGACCCCGACCGCCGTCCCCACCTCCACCGCCGTCCGCACCCTGTCCAACCACGTCGGCGGCGCCTGGGCCGCGTCGACCGCCGCCGACACGCTCGACGACCGCGACCCCGCGACGGGCGAGCTGCTCGCCCGCGTCCCGCTCTCCACGGCAGCCGACGTCGACGCCGCGGTCGTCGCCGCCCGCGCCGCCGCGACGCGCTGGCGCGCGGTCTCGCCGCTGCAGCGCGCCCGCGCCGTGATGGCGCTGCGCGGCGTCCTCGACGCCCACCGCGACGAGCTCGCCGAGCTCGTCACACGCGACATGGGCAAGACGCTCGGCGACGCGACGGCCGAGGTCGGGCGCGGCATCGAGTCGTGCGAGGCCGCGATCGCGATGCCGCACCTGCTCAAGGGCGAGAACCTCGAGGGCGTCGCGACCGGCGTCGACGTCGAGCTCGTCCGCCAGCCCGTCGGCGTCGTCGCCGCGATCACCCCCTTCAACTTCCCGGCGATGATCCCGCTGTGGTTCATGCCCTACGCCCTGGCCGCGGGCAACGCCTTCATCCTCAAGCCGTCCGAGCAGGACCCGCTCACCGGCGCGCGCATCGTCGAGCTGGCCAACGGCCTCGACGTCTTCCCGGCCGGGCTGATCAACCTGGTCCACGGCGCGCACGACGTCGTCAACGGCCTGCTCGACCACCCGGGCGTCGACGCGATCTCCTTCGTCGGCTCGGCCAAGACCGCCCGCCACGTCGCGCAGCGCGCCACCGCCAACGGCAAGCGCGTGCAGGCTCTCGGCGGGGCGAAGAACTCGATGGTCGTCATGCCCGACGCCGACCCGGACCTGATGACCGGCGGCGTCATGGGCTCGGCCTTCGGCGCGGCCGGCCAGCGCTGCCTCGCCGGCTCGACCGCGGTGCTCGTGGGCACCAAGGGCGAGCAGGAGGCCGCCCGCGACCGCATCGTCGCGGCCGCCGCCCGCCTGACGACGGGCGCCGGCCTCGACCCGGCCACCGACGTCTGCCCGGTCGTCTCGCCCCAGCAGCGCGACCGCATCGTCGCCGACGTCGACCGCGCCGAGGCCGACGGCGCGACGGTGGTCCTCGACGGCCGCGGCGACGCCGGCCCCGGCGGCTGCACGCTGGCGCCGACGATCCTCGACGACGTGCCGGAAGGCCACCACGTCCTGACCGAGGAGCTGTTCGGCCCGGTGCTGACGCTCGTGCGCGCCGCCGACCTCGACGAGGCGATCGCCAAGGTCAACGCGTCGCGCTACGGCAACGCCTCGGTGATCTTCACGGAGTCCGGCGGCGCGGCCCGCGCCTACCGCTACGGCGTCGAAGCTGGCATGGTCGGCGTCAACGTCGGGGTCGCGGCGCCGATCGCCTGGTTCCCGTTCTCGGGGTGGAAGGACTCCATCGACGGAGACCTCCACGCCAACGGCCGCGACGCGGTCGAGTTCTACACGCGCAAGAAGGTGGTCACTTCCCGATGGGCGGCATGACGCACGACGAGCTCCAGCAGGCGGCCAGCGAGCACCTGCTGCTGCACTTCTCCAAGCAGGGCATCGACGACCTCCTCGTGCTCGAGCGCGGGGAGGGGCCGTATGTCTTCGACACCAAGGGCAAGCAGTACATCGACGCCTTGTCGTCGCTGTTCTGCTCGCAGATCGGCTACTCCTACGGCGAGGAGATGGCGGCCGCCGCGGCGGCGCAGCTGACGACGCTGGCGTTCAACACCAACTGGGGCACGGCGCATCCCGCGTCGATCGAGCTGGCCGCCAAGCTGGCCGCGGTCGCCCCGCCCGGGATGGAGCGCGTCTTCTTCACCAGCGGCGGCTCGGAGTCGGTCGAGGCCGCGTGGAAGCTCGCCCGCGAGCACTACCACGCGATCGGCCAGCCGCAGCGCACCAAGGCCATCGCCCGCCACATCGCCTACCACGGCGTCACGCTGGGCGCGCTGTCGTTCACCGGCGTCGAGCGCTTCAAGGTCCCGTTCGGCCAGCCCGCGATCGACGTCACGCACGTCAGCAACACCAACATGTTCCGCGGCGGGCCCGACGGCGGGCCGGTCACCGACCAGGACGCGTTCTGCCGGCAGCTGCTCGACGAGGTCGAGGCGGCGATCGTCGCCGCCAACCCCGAAGAGGTCGCGCTCATCATCGCCGAGCCGGTCCAGAACGCCGGCGGCTGCCTCGTCGCGCCGGCCGGCTACTGGAAGGGCCTGCGCGCGCTGGCTGACAAGTACGGGATCCTGCTGATGGCCGACGAGGTCATCGCCGGCTGCGGACGCCTCGGCGAGTGGATCGCCACCGGCCGCGAGGGCATCACGCCCGACCTGGTGTCCTTGGCCAAGGGCCTGACGTCGGCCTACGCGCCGATGGGCGCGGTCGTCGCCGCCGAGAGCGTCATCGCCCCGATCGTCGAGTCCGGCGCGGTGTTCCGCCACGGCATCACGTTCGGCGGCCACCCGCTCGCCGCCGCGATCGCGCTGAAGAACATGGAGATCTTCGAGCGCGACGGCATCCTGGCCAACGTGAAGGACCTGACGCCGTACCTCGCCGAGCGGATGGCGACGCTGCTCGACGTCCCGATCGTGGGCGACGCGCGCGGCGATGGCTTCTTCTGGGCGGTGGAGTTCGTCAAGGACGATGACAACACGCGCTTCGACCAGGCCGAGCGCGACGACCTCCTCCGCGGCTTCCTTCCGGGACGCCTGCGTGAGGCGGGCATCATCGCCCGCGCCGACGACCGCGGCGACGCGGTCCTGCAGATCGCCCCGCCGCTGATCAGCGACAAGGCGGTGCTCGACGACATCGTGGCGCGGCTGAGCGACGTGCTGACCGACGCCAGCGCCCACATGGGGCTGGGCACGACCGCCGGAGTGGCATGAGCGCCACCGCGCTGAAGGACTACAAGAACCTCGTCGGCGGCGAGCTCGTCGACGGCGTGGATGGCGCCACGCGCGAGATCCTCAACCCGGCGACGGGCGAGGTCGTCGCGCGCGTGCCCGAGGGCACGGCGGCCGACGTCGAGCGTGCGGTCGCCGCTGCCCGCGCCGCCCGGATCGGGTGGCGCGACACGACGCCGGGCGAGCGCCAGGAGCGCCTGCTGGCGATGGCCGACGTCATCGACCGCCACAGCGAGGAGCTGGCCGCGCTGGAGTCGCTGAACGTCGGCAAGCCGCGGTCGCTGGCCGCCGAGGAGCTGCCGATCTGCGCTGACGAGCTGCGCTTCTTCGCCGGCGCCGCCCGCACGCTGACCGGCTCGTCCGCCGGCGAGTACGGCAAGGGCTACACGTCGTTCGTCCGGCGCGAGCCGCTGGGCATCGTCGGGCAGATCGCGCCCTGGAACTACCCGTTGATGATGGCGATCTGGAAGATCGCGCCGGCGCTGGCCGCGGGCAACGTGGTGGTCTTGAAGCCGTCGGAGCTGACGCCGATCTCGACGCTGCGCTTCGCCGAGCTGCTGGCCGACGTCCTGCCGGCCGGCGTCCTGAACGTCGTCACCGGCGACGGGCCGAACGTGGGCGAGGCGATCGTCCGCCATCCCGAGATCGCGATGGTGTCGCTGACCGGCAGCGTGGCGACCGGCAAGGGGATCGCGCGCGCCGCGGCCGACACGCTCAAGCGCGTGCACCTGGAGCTGGGCGGCAAGGCGCCGGTCGTCGTCTTCGACGACGCCGACCCCAAGGCCGTCGCCGAAGGCCTGCGCGTCGCGTCGTTCGTGAACTCGGGCCAGGACTGCACCGCCGCGGCGCGCGTGCTCGCCGGCCCGGGGATCTACGAGGCGCTGCTGGAGGAGCTGGTCCCGGCGACCGCCTCGCTCGTCGTCGGCGATCCCGCCGAGGGCGAGTCCGTCGAGATGGGCCCCGTCATCTCCGCCCGCCAGCAGGAGCGCGTCCTGGGCTTCCTGGACCGCGCGACCTCCGCGGGCGCCGAGGTCCTGACCGGCGGGAGCGCCGGCCGCGACGCCGGCTTCTTCGTCCAGCCGACGATCGTCGCGAGCGTCGACCAGCAGGCCGAGATCGTCCAGTCCGAGGTCTTCGGCCCGGTCGTCACCGTCCAGCGCGTCGACGCCGACCGCGCCTTCGCGCTCGCCAACGACGTCCCCTACGGCCTGGCGGCCAGCGTCTGGACCCGCGACGTCGGCATCGCGATGGAGGCCGTCCGCCAGCTCGACTTCGGCTGCGTCTGGGTCAACGACCACCTGCCGTTCCTGTCCGAGATGCCGCACGGCGGCTTCAAGGAGTCGGGCTACGGCAAGGACCTCTCGATCTACGGCCTCGAGGACTACACCCGCGTCAAGCACGCGATGATCAAGCTGGGCTGACGCGCCGCCGCGCGGCGCCTTCAGGTCGGCCGTGCGGTGGCCGACTACCTCAGGTGGTGGATCCCGTCCGCACACCGGAGCACGACCCCGGCACGCTGCACGAGGCTGAGGCCCGCTTCCGCATCGCCTTCGAGGAGGCGGGCGTGAGCATGGCCATCGTGGGGCTCGACGGGTCGTTCCTGCGCGTCAACCGCGCGCTGAGCGAGCTGCTCGGCCACCCGGTCGAGGCGCTGCTGGCCGGAGGGATGGCGCTCGTCCACCACGCCGACGGCGGCCCGACCTCGGACAACTGGCGGAGGCTGACGATCGGCGAGATCGAGCGCTACCAGTTCGACCGTCCCTACCGGCACGCCAACGGGGACATGATCTGGGGCAACACCACGATGGCGCTGGTCCGCGGCGACGACGGCCAGCCGCTGTACGCCATCGGCCAGCTCCAGGACATCACCGCGCGCAAGCAGGCCGAGGATCGCGCCGACCGGCGCGCCAAGCAGCAGACCGCGCTCGCCCGTCTGTCGCAGCTGGCGCTCACCGAGCAGGACTTCTCCGCCCTCGCGCACGCGACCGTCCGGTCGATCACCGCGAGCCTCGACGTCTCGCTCGCCGGCCTGGCCGCCGACGACGGCGACCACGCGCCGCTGCGCCACCTCAGCGGCTCGCACTCCGACGACCCGGGCGAGAGCGTCGCCGCGCGCCTCGACGAGCAGCACGCCCGCTACACGCTGGCGCTCCGCAACCCCGTCGTCGTGCGCGACGCCGCGACCGAGGAGCGCTTCGACGTCTCCGACCTGCGCGGCCGCGGCCTGGCCTCGGGCATGACCGTCGCGGTCGCGGGCGAGGGCGACGCGCCGTTCGGCGTCCTGGGCATGTACGCGACGTCGCCGCGCGCGTTCGACGACGACGACCTCGCGTTCCTGCAGTCCGTCGCCAACGTCCTGACCGGCGCGCTGCGCCGCCTGTCGGCCGAGCGCGGGCTGCGCCACCAGGCGCTGCACGACCCGCTCACGCAGCTGCCCAACCGCATGCTCTTGCTCGACCGGCTGCGGCTGTCGCTGGCGCGGCGCCGGCGCGAAGGGCGGTACGTCGCGGTCCTGTACCTCGACGTCGACGACTTCAAGGGCATCAACGACTCGCTCGGCCACGCGGCGGGCGACGCGCTGCTGCGCGCGCTGGCGCCGCGGCTCAGCGAGGTGCTGCGGCCGTCCGACACGCTCGCGCGCCTGGGCGGCGACGAGTTCGCGATCCTGCTGGAGGGGTTGGACGACCCGGCCGAGAGCGTGCGCGTCGCCGAGCGCCTGCTCAGCGTGATCGGCGCGCCCGTCGACGTCGCCGGCGTGTCGCTGCGCTCGACCGCGTCGATCGGGATCGCGCTCGCCGCGCCCGACGCCCCGATGGAGGGCGAGGACCTCGTGCGCGACGCGGGCGTCGCGATGTACCGCGCCAAGCGTGCCGGCCGCGGCCGCGCCGAGCTGTTCGACGACGCCATGCGCGCCGAGACCGTCGAGCGCCTGGCGCTCACCAACGACCTGCGCCAGGCGGTCGAGGACGGCGACCTGCGCCTGGTCTACCAGCCGCTCGTGCACCTCGGTCGCCGTCAGGCGTCCGGCTTCGAGGCCCTGATCCGCTGGACCCATCCCGAGCGCGGGGAGATCCCACCCGGGCGCTTCATCCCGCTCGCCGAGCAGCACGGGCTGATCGAGCCGCTGGGCCAGTGGGTCATGCGCGAGGCGCTGACGCAGCTGCGCCGCTGGCAGGACGCCGGCTTCGCGCTCGACATGGGGATGTCGGTCAACGTGTCGCGCGTCCAGCTGTCGCGCCCCGGCCTGGCCGACGACATCTTCGCGTTGCTCGACGAGCTCGCGCTCGCGGCCGACCGGCTCGTGGTCGAGGTGACCGAGTCCGCCGTCATGGAGGACCCCGACGTCGCGACCGCCACGCTCGACGCGCTCGCCGAGCGCGGGGTGCGGATCGCGCTGGACGACTTCGGCGTCGGGCAGTCCTCGCTGGCCTGCCTGCGCGACCTGCCGCTCGACGCGCTCAAGCTCGACCGCCAGTTCATCACCTCGCTGGCGTCGTCGCGCGAGGCCGCGGCGATCGTGCGCGCGGTGTGCGACATGGCCCGGACGCTGCACTTCGGCGTCGTCGCCGAGGGCGTCGAGACCGAGGCGCAGTGGCAGGTCGTCGAGGCCCTCGGCTGCGACTTCGGCCAGGGCTTCCTCTACGCGCGCCCGACGCGGCCCGAGGACATCCCGGCCACGGTGGCCGAGGTCGACGCGCGCCTCGGCGGCGGCGTCAGCGTGGGCGTCGTCCCGACCCGCGCCGCCGCCTAGGCGCGCGACCGCGGCCGCCTACACGGCCTCCAACACCATGGCGTTGGCCAGGCCGCCGGCCTCGCACATGGTCTGCAGCCCGTAGCGCGCGCCGTTCTGGGCCATGGCGTTGACGAGCGTCGCGGTGATGCGGGCGCCGCTGGCGCCGAGCGGGTGGCCGAGCGCGATCGCCCCGCCGTTGACGTTGACCTTGTCGAGGTCGGCGCCCGTCTCGCGCTGCCAGGCGAGGACGACCGAGCTGAAGGCCTCGTTGACCTCGAACAGGTCGATGTCGGCGAGCGACAGCTCGGCCTTCTGGAGCACCTTGGCGGTCGCCGGGATCACGCCGGTCAACATGTACAGCGGGTCGTCGCCCACGACGGCGAAGGACTTCAACTTGGCCTTGGGGGTCAGCCCGAGCGCGCGCGCGATCTCCGGCGTCGTGATCATCACGGCCGCGCTCCCGTCGTTGGTCGGCGACGAGTTGCCGGCCGTCACGCGCCAGTCGATCTGCGGGAAGCGCTGGCCCATCGCGGGGTCCTCGAAGGCGGGCTTGAGGCCGGCGAGCGCCTCGAGCGTCGTGCCCGGCCGGATCGACTCGTCGGTCGCGACGCCGTCGATCGGGACGAGCTCGTCGGCGAAGCGCCCCTCGTCGGTGGCGACGGCGGCGCGGCGGTGGGACTCCAGCGCGAAACGGTCCAGGTCGGAGCGCGGCAGCTCCCACTTCGCCGCGATCAGCTCGGCGCTGACGCCCTGCGGGACCAGCCCGTCGGGGTAGCGCGCGGCCACGCCGGGGCCGAAGGGGTCGGCGCCGGGCGGCACGTTGGACCACATCGGGACGCGGCTCATCGACTCGACGCCGCAGGCGATGACGACGTCGTAGGCGCCGGCGATCACGCCCTGGGCGCCGAAGTGCACGGCCTGCTGTGAGCTGCCGCACTGGCGGTCGACGGTCGTGGCCGGCACGCTCTCCGGCAGGCCCGCGGCGAGGACCGCGTAGCGCGTGGTGTTCATGGCCTGCTCTCCGACCTGGTCGACGCAGCCGCCGATCACGTCGTCGATGCGCTCCGGGTCGATGCCGGTGCGCTCGACCAGCGCGCGCAGCGAGTGCGCGAGCAGGTCCACGGGGTGGATGGGGTGCAACGCGCCCTTGCCGGCCTTGCCCCGGCCGATCGGGGTGCGGACGGCGTCGACGATCACGGCTTCGCGCATGGCTCTGTTCGTTCTCCCATGATTTGATACTCCAACCGACTCAGATGGCGGTAGCCTAGCGCACGTGAGTTTGGATCCCGAACCGACGACGCTGCCCCGGCCGTGCGCCATCGCCGACGCGCTCGAGCTGATCGGCGAGCGCTGGGCGCTGCTGATCGTCCGCGAGCAGTTCTGGGGCAACCACCGCTTCTCGGGCATCCAGCGCGCCACGGGCGCGCCGCGGGACGTCCTCAGCGCGCGGCTGAGGAGCCTGGTCGACGCCGGGATCCTGGAGAAGCGCCGCTACACCGAGCGACCGCCGCGCGACGAGTACCACCTGACCGCGCGCGGCCGGGGGCTGTCACCCGTGCTGATGGCGATCCAGGAGTGGGCCTACGAGGAGCTCGACGGCGAGGGCCGGGCGCGCTTCCCGCACGGCGACCACCTCGCCGACCCGGTCTCGCACTTCACGTGCCGGGTGTGCGGCAAGCCGCTCGACGGTCGCCGCCACGAGCACGCCGCCGACGTCCCGGCCTAGGCCCACGTCGCGGCGAGCACCCGCCGCCAGTTGCCCCAGGCGATCGCGGCGACCTCGTCGGCGGTGAAGCCGTCGGCGCGCAGCGCGTCGAGCAGGCGGGGCAGGCCGGCGACGTCGCTCAGCGCGGCCGGGATGTCGCCGCCGTCGAAGTCCGAGCCGAGGCCGACGTGCTCGACGCCGACGTGGTCGGCGACGTGGCGGACGTGGGCGACGATCGTGCTCAGCGGCGTGTCGTGGTCGACGACGCCGTCGGCGCGCAGGAAGTCCAGGATGTAGGGGATCCCGACGATGCCGCCGGACGTCCCGATGACGGCGAGCTGGTCGTCGGTGAGGTTGCGCGACGCGGGCGCGACCGCATGCGCCCCGCAGTGCGACGCGATGACCGGCGCGTCGGTGATCTCCACGACGTCCCAGAACCCGCGCGTGTTGAGGTGCGAGACGTCGACCGCGATCTTGTAGGCGTTGCACTTGCGCACCAGCGCCCGGCCGGCGGCGGTCAGGCCCTCGCCGGTGTCGGGCGAGGACGGGAACCGGAACGGCACGCCGTGGCCGAAGCGGTTGGGCCGGCTCCACAACGGGCCCAGCGAGCGCAGGCCGGCGGCGTGCCAGGCGTCGAGCGCCTCCAGGTCCTCGTCGATGCACTCGGCGCCCTCCAGGTGCATGACCGCGGCGGGCAGCCCGCCGGCGGCGGCGGCGTCCAGGTCGTCCACGCCGCGCGCGACGCGCAGGTGGCCGCCGCGCTCCAGCGCCAGCAGCCGGCCGGCCGCCGCGACCGCTTCGGCCGACGCGACGTCGTGCGCGAGCTCGGCTTCGAGCGGGATGTCGTAGCCGCCGCCCGGCTGTGGCTCGAAGGCGATCGTCACGCCCGGGCCCGAGCAGAAGATCGCCCACATGGACGCGACGAGGCCGCCGGCCGCGGCGCGGGGAAGGTCGAGGTGCCCGCCGTCGCGGCCCTCGACGAGCCGGTCGGCGTCCTTGCGCGTCAGCGCGTCGTGGTGGCCGTCGAAGATCGGCTGGAGCGGGGTCGACACGCGGCGGAACCCTACCCCGGCGCTCGCAGCGTGTGATGGCAGGTACCCCGGGGCGGTATCCTGGCCGACATGGCCGACGCGTCAGCGACCCGCGGGTACTCCGCCACCAAGGACCAGCTCCTCAAGCGCCTGCGGCGCGTCGAGGGCCAGGTGCGCGGCATCGAGGGCATGGTCGAGGACGAGCGCTACTGCATCGACGTCCTCACGCAGATCAGCGCCGTGCAGGCCGCGCTGGACAAGGTCGCGCTCGGCCTGCTCGACCAGCACGCCAACCACTGCGTGATGAACGCGCCCGACGAGGCCGAGAAGGTCGAGAAGACCGACGAGCTGATGGCCGCCGTCGGCCGTCTCATGCGCCGCGGGTAGCACACCGCTCCGGATCTCAGATCTGCGGACCCGGCGACGGTGGCGGGCCGGGCGGTCCCGGCTCGGGCGTCGGCGCGCCCGGAGGCGGCGTGGGCGCGGGATCGGGCGTCGGCGCAGGCGGTGGGGTGGGTGGGTCCGGGTCCGGCGGGAGGCTGACCATCAACCTCCGCTACCCGGTCAGGCGTCGAACCAACGTCCAAAGGGGTTAGCGCGGACTTCCGCGGGGAAGCCTGCGACGGGCAGTGGCCGCCCACGATCTCGTTCGCCTGCTCGACGCCGACCCGGAGCTCGGGGATCGGCTGGCGCCCGAGGAGCTCCAGCGGGCGACCCACCAGCTGGTCGCGGAGGTCGTGCGCGTCCCGACCGGACGCTGGGACGCCGCCGGCGTCGTGGAGCCCGGCGGCTCGCCGCTCGGCCTGCTGATCCTCGACGGCCTGCTGCTGCGCGACCTCGACCTCGGCCGCCGCGCGTCGACCGAGGTGCTCGGCTTCGGCGACATCCTGCGCCCGTGGGACGCCGACAGCGCGGCCTCCGAGCTGCCGCTCGTCGCGCGCTGGACCGTCCTGGAGCCGCTGAAGCTCGCCGTGCTCGACGAGCGCTTCCTGCACCTCGCCGTCCGCTACCCGCCGATCGTCGACGCGCTCTTCGCCCGCGCGGCGCGCCGCCACCGCGGCCTCGCCGTCCGGCTCGTGGTCAACCAGCTCGTCCGGCTCGAAGACCGGCTGCTGCTGGCGCTCTGGGCGCTGGCCGAGCGCTGGGGCCGCGTCACGCCCGACGGCATCCTCGTCCCGATGGGCCTGACCCACAGCGCGCTCGCGCGCCTGGTCGGCGCCCGCCGCCCGTCGGTCACCAGCGCGCTCGGCGACCTCGGCCGCGACCGCCTGCTGGAGCGCACCGAGGACGGCTGGCTGCTGCGCGGCGACCCCGCGCACCTGGTCGACCCGGTGACCGAGCGCCTGATGTCCCCGGCCTGAGCCTGCGCGTCCGCGCCCCGGATCGTCGTGGCGGGGGCCGCCGGGCGAGCGCAGGACGGCGGCCGCCCGTCACGCCGGTCGGTGGTTCCAGGCGCGGCGAGGCGGCGCGCAGATGCGTAGGCTCGCACCATGGAGGAGGGGCGCGTCCAGTGGGCGCAGAGCGGTGATCTCGACATCGCCTTCCGCGTGCTCGGCGACGGGCCGGTCGACATCGTCTTCCTCAGCGGGATCACCTCGCACGTCGAGGTGCTGCTCGAAGAGCCCGGGTTGCGGCGCTGGTGGGAGCGGCTGGGCTCGATCGCCCGCGTGATCCTCATCGACCGCCGCGGCCTCGGCCTCAGCGACCGCCCGAGCGGGCGCGTGGCGCTCGAGGACGAGGTCGCCGACCTCGACGCGGTGCTCGACGCCGCCGGCTGCGACCGCGTCGTCGTCCAGGCCTACGCGGCCGGCGGGCCGCTGGCGATCGAGTACGCGGCGCGCCGGCCGGACCGGACGCTGGCGCTCATCCTCTACGCGGCGATCGTCGCGACCGAGCACGACGACGAGGCTCCGTGGGCCGACACGCCGACCGACCGCGCCGAGCGCCTGGCGCGGCTGCGCGAGCGCTGGGGCAGCGGCGCGAACATCGAGCGGATGGCGCCGAGCGTCGCCGGCGACCCGCGGATGCGCGCGTGGATGGGCAAGCTCGAGCGCCAGTCCGCCACCCCGTCGGGCTTCCTCCAGATCGCGGCCAACCTCCAGGGCGTCGACGTCCGGGCGCACCTGCCGAACCTGCGCGTCCCGACGCTCGTGCTGCACCGCATCGGCGACCAGCTGATCGACGTCGGCCACTCGCGGCTGTCGGCGCGGCTGATCCCGGGCGCGCGGCTGGTCGAGCTGCCGGGCACCGACAGCCTGCCGATGATCGGCGACACCGAGGCGCTGCTGGGCGAGATCGAGGAGTTCCTGACCGGCTCGCGCACCGCGACCAGCGGCCTGCAGCGGCGGCTGATGACGATCCTGTTCACCGACATCGTCGACGCCACCGGCCACGCGGCGCGGATGGGCGACGCGCGCTGGCGCGACCTGCTCTCGGCCCATGACAACGCGCTCCGCCGGGAGGTGGAGCGCTACGGCGGCCGCGAGGTCAAGACGCTCGGCGACGGCTACATCGCCGCGTTCGAGGGCCCGCCGTCCGACGCGCTGCGCTGCGCGCGCACGGTCACGGCCGGGGTGCGCGGGTTGGGGATCCAGATCCGCGCCGGGCTGCACACGGGGGAGTGCGAGCTGATCGGCGGCGACGTCGGCGGCATGGCCGTCCACATCGCCGCGCGCGTGTGCGACATGGCCGAACCGGAGGAGATCCTGATGTCCGGGACGACCTACGGCACCGTCGTCGGCTCCGGCCTGGAGTGCGAGATGCGCGGCGCCTACGAGCTGCGCGGCGTGCCCGGCCCATGGCCGATCTTCGCGCTGCAACGCTGAGCGATCGCAGGCACGATCCATTGCAGCGCGGCAACTGCCGACCGCGCACCGCAACCTTGGGGCTCCGCAACCTGTTCATCTTGGAAAGGGAAACCAACAGGGAGGCTTCCACCCCATGTTCCGCAAGCTGTTCCGATCCAAGGGCCCGCTGGTCCTTGTCTCCGCGGTCGTCATCGGCCTGCTCGCCTCGTCGTTCGCCATGGCGTCCGGCGAGGGCAAGAACCTGCTGCTCGGCAAGCGCAACCCCGGCTCCAACGCCTCGGCCGCGCTGTCCTCCGAGACGCAGATCATCGCCAACAACGGCACCTACGGCACCCGCCAGTCCAACAAGTCCGACAACGGCGGCGGCGCCATCTACGGCTGCCGTTCCAAGCTCGGCGGCTCCGAGAAGGGCAACGAGCCGTGCGTGCGCGCCTCGAACCTGGCCGACGGCCGCGCGTTCGAGTTCTCGGCCAACGGCGGCACCGAGGTCGGCCGCATCACGTCGGGCAACACCAAGGCCGCGCCGTTCACGACCAACGCCACCGGCGTGGCGACGGGCCTGAACGCCGACCAGGTCGACGGCAAGGGCGCCGACGACATCGCCAAGGCAGCGCACGACGACGCGGTCGCCGTGGCCGCCGCCGCGGTCCAGGGCAGCACGTCGTTCGCCGCGGTCGGCGCCGATGGCACGCTCGGCGGCAAGCGCGGCGCGACGTCGTCGGCCCGCACGTCGGACGGCAACTACAACGTGGCGTTCGCCAGCGACATCTCGGCCTGCGCCATCCAGGTGACGGAGTCGACGATCAGCAACGCCGGCGCGGCCTCGGCCCAGCTCGGCGCCGACAAGAAGACCGTCTCGGTGCGCACGCGCGCCGGCGGCGGCGCCGACGGCACGGGCACGCCCGACGTCACCGACCGCCCGTTCCACATCACGGTCAGCTGCTGAGGCAGCGGTAGGGCAGGCGCATCACGTCCCTCGCACGCGTGCGCGTGCGAGGGACAGGCGCCACAGCAGGACGCCCCAGTCCGCGACGCCGCCGTACAGGTGGCCGAGTGGACCGGTGTACAGCCACGCGAGAACCCGCGTGGAAGGGGAGAGGCGGCGTGCGGCCATGTGCCGGCACCGTAGACGTCCGCGCCCGGCGATGGCTGGCGAGTGCGCCGACAGGCGAGCTCGCGCAAGGCAAGGCGAGCCCCCTGGGCGAGTCCTTGCCCGCTATCTTCCGAAGCCTCATGGCCGCTGCAACGAACGTCAAGACCACCGTCGAAGAGCTCCCCGAGTCCCGGGTTCGAGTCGCCGCGGAGGTCACCCCGCAGGAGGTCCAGCGGCGGATCACCGAGGCCGCCGGCCGCATGGGCCGCGACCTGCGCATGCCGGGCTTCCGCAAGGGCAAGGTGCCCGCGCCGGTCGTCGTCCAGCGCATCGGCCGCGAGGCGATCCTCGACGAGGCCGTGCGCTCCGCGCTGCCGCGCTGGTACGTCGAGGCCATCGACGAGGCCGGGATCAAGCCCGTCGGCGACCCCGACGTCGACCTCGGCGACCTGCCCGACGAGGGCCAGCCGCTGACCTTCACGATCGAGATCGGCGTCCGCCCGACCGCCACGATCGGCGACATCTCCAAGCTCGAGGTCGAGCGCCGCGAGCCCGAGGTCGACGAGCAGGCGATCGACGAGCAGGTCGAGCAGCTGCGCCAGCAGCTCGGCCGCCTCGAGACCGTCGAGAAGGACAGCGAGAGCGGCGACTTCGTCGTCATCGACTTCAAGGGCTCGATCGCCGGCGAGGACGGCGAGCGCGACTACTTCGCCGGCGGCGAGGGCCGCGACCACCTGCTCGAGCTCGGCTCCGGCCAGTTCATCGAGGGCTTCGAGGAGCAGCTGACCGGCGTCAAGGCCGGCGACGAGAAGGTCGTCGAGGTCACGTTCCCCGAGGAGTACGGCTCCGCCCCGCACCTGGCCGGCCAGGCCGCCCGGTTCGAGGTCACCGTCAACGAGGTCAAGGCCAAGCAGCTGCCCGAGCTCGACGACGACTTCGCGACCGAGGCCGGCGGCTTCGACTCCGTCGACGAGCTGCGCGAGGACATCGCCACGCGCATGCGCGAGGCCGACGAGCAGAAGATCGAGGCCGAGTTCCGCGAGGCCGCGCTCGACAAGGTCGTCGAGGGCGCCACGGTCGAGATCCCCGAGTCGCTCGTCGAGGCCCGCGCCCGCGAGCTGTGGGAGCAGATGCTGCACTCGCTCTCGCACCGCGGCATCACCAAGGACGCCTACCTGCGCATCGCGCAGAAGACCGAGGACGAGCTGCTCGCGGAGGCCACGCCGGACGCCGAGCAGGCGCTGCGCCGCGAGGCCGTCCTGGCCGCCGTGATCGCCGCCGAGGACATCAAGCCCTCCGACGGCGACATCCTCGACGCGCTCCAGGACTCCGCCCTGCAGCAGGGCACCAAGCCCGAGAAGCTGCGCAAGCAGCTCGAGCAGCAGGGCCGCCTCGACGACCTCGTCGAGGACCTCGCCCAGCGCCAGGCCGTCGAGCTGCTCGCCGAGCGCGCGGGCGGCGCGGCCCCGGCCGAGGCCGAGGCGGAGCCCGCCGCCGCGACCGAGGAGTAGCCGATCGCGGGGGAGACGTTCGCGTCTTTCCGGCATCGACGTTCACCGGACAGCCTGACCGATCGGGCAGTCCGTCTTGACCGGTTTGGGGTTCTGCTGCGGTCGCTGATAGGTTGCCGCGCCGATGCCACGGTCCAGCTCTCGCCTCACCCTCGTTCTCGCCTCGCTCGTCACGGTCCTCCTCGTCGCGCTGCTGGCGGGGATGGCGCTGGGGGCGAGCGGGCCGCCGACGCCGCACCGCGCGACGCCGGGCGGCTATGGCTATGGGTATGGGTACGGGTACGGGTACGGGTATGGGTATGGATACGGCGGCTGCGGCTACACGCCCGGCTGCTCGCCGCCGAATGGCATCGTCTACGGGATCGTCTATGACCGCGACGTCTACGAGCGGCGCGTCGCCGAGGGCCTGAGCCCGCTGGCCGCGAAGCTGGCGGCGCACTTGGCGGGCGCCTCCGTGACTTTGCAGTGGGTCGGTGAGCCCTGGACGGTGGTGCCCATCAACGCGGTCACGCCGCACACGAACCCCCAGCAGACCGACGCGTCCGGCCACTTCTCCTGGGTCACCGCGCTGGGCGGTCCGTGGCTGGAGCGCGTCGCGGTCTCGCTCAGCGGCTACGTCACCGCCTACAGCACGCCGGCGCCCGCGTCGTCGGACGACGCGCGCGACGTCGGGCTGACGCCGGTCGCCGCGCCCGGCGGGGGCACGCCGGACGGGGGCGGCACACAGGGCGGCGGCGGGTCGGCGACGCCCGTCCCCGGCGCGAACCCGGCCCCGGCACCGCCCGCGACGCCGCCGACCACCGGTCAAGGCGCGGTCGTCAAGCGTCCGGTCGTCCCCGCCAAGCCCAAGGGCTGCGCGGTCAAGAAGGGCACCGCACGCGCCGCGTGCGTGCGGGCGGAGAAGCTCGCCAAGGCGCTGAAGAGCTGCCGGACCCTGAAGCGCGCCAAGCGCGCGACGTGCGCGAAGCGCGCCCGGGCGCTGTCGGCGTGCGACGCGAAGAAGGGCAAGAAGCGCACGACGTGCCGCGCGAAGGCCCGGGCCATCGGCCGCAAGCGTGGGCGCTAGGGCGCGACGGCTCGCCGCGGCGCTCGCGGTCCTGGCGCTGGTCGCGTTCGGCGGCGCGCCGCTCGCGCGCGCCGACATCGGCATCAGCGACAGCCGCGTCGCGATGCTGTCGGACTGGCGCTTCACCGACCTCGGCGTCGGCCACGTGCGGCTCGTCGTGCCGTGGGACATCGCGGTCGACCATCCGGAGGCCACCGACGCGTTCCTGCGCGCCGCGCGGGCGAGCGGGGTCGACGTGCACGTCGCGTTCGAGCACATCGCGGGGGACCAGTGCCCGAGCCTGCCCTGCACGCTGCCCAGCGTCACCGACTACCGGACGGCGCTGGTCGCGTTCCGCGACCGCTGGCCATGGGTGACGAGCTTCACGACCTGGAACGAGGCGTCGCACGAGACGCAGCCGACCCAGCACGACCCGGGCCGCGCTGCCGCCTACTACGACACGCTCGTCGACGCCTGCCCGACCTGCGAGGTCGTCGCCGCCGACGTCCTGGGCGGCGACCCCGGCCTGCCGCAGTGGCTCGCGGCGTTCCGCACCGCTGCGCGGCATCCGCCGGCGCTCTACGGGCTGCACGACTACAGCGACGCCGATCGCCGCTCGACCGCCGACCTCGACGGCATGCTGTCGACGATCGGCGGCGCGCGGCTCTGGATCACCGAGACCGGCGGGATCGTGCGGTTCCGCACGCGCGACGGCGTCGAGACGATGGGCTACGACCCGGCGCGCGCGGCGCGCGCGGTCGCCTTCGCCCTGGGGGTCGCCGACGCCTACGGCACGCTCGTCCCGCGCACCTACATCTACAGCTTCACGGGCGGCGGCCGGATGGACACGGGCCTGATCGGCCTCGACGGGGCCACGCGCCCCGCCTACGACGTCCTGCTCCAGTACCAGCGCGCGCACCAGGTCCCGCCGCTGCCGCGCCCGCCCGGCCAGGAGCAGTCGGCCACGCCGCCGTGGGACCAGCGCGGGCGCGTCGACCCGGCCACCGGCCGGGCGACCGGGGGCGGGAAGGCCGGCGCGGGCGGGATCGTCACTGGCCCGCGCCGCCTCGTCGTGCGCTCTCCGCGGGTCCGGCGCAGCGGACGGCTCGGGCTGCGGCTCCTGCTGTCGTGCCCGGCGGGCGCGCCGCGCTGCGTCGGCCACGTGCGGGCGTCCGGCCTCCGCCGCGCGGCCTACCGCGTGCGCGCCGGCGGGCGGGCGACCGTCCTGCTGCACTGCGCGCGCCGGCGGCCGCGCAGCGGGACGAGGTTGCGGCTCGCGTTCACGCAGACGGGCGTCGCGCCCTGGCACGCGCGGGTGACCGTGCGATGAGCGCGGCCGTCGCCGCGGCGCCGCCCGCGGCCACGGCGCGGCGCGCCTCCGGTGCCCTCGCGCGGGTGCCGGTGGTCGGGTGGACGGCGGTGCTCGCCCTCGTGCTCCGCGTCGCCTACGGGCGGCCGGCGCCCGGCTATGACGCGTGGTGGTCGCTGGCGTGGGGGCGGCAGCTCGCGCATGGCGCGGTGCCGGACCTGACCGCGCCGGTCGCGCCGACGCCGCATCCGCTGGCCATCGCCGTCGCGTCGCCGCTGAGCCTGCTCGGCGACGCCGCGCCCGCCGCGCTGGCGCTGCTCGGCCTCGTCGCGTTCGCGGCCGTCGGCGTCACGGCGGCGGTGCTCGGCGCGCGGCTGTTCGGGCCGGTCGCGGGCGCGCTCGCCGCCGCGATCCTGCTCACGCGGCCGCTGCTGGTCGGCGAGGCGCTGGAGTGCTCGGTCGACGTGCCGTTCCTCGCGCTCGTGCTCGGCGCCGGCGCGGCGGTCGCCCGCCGGCGCCACGGCCGCGCGCTCGCGCTGCTCGCCGTCGCCGGCCTGCTGCGCCCGGAGGCGTGGCCGCTCGCGCTCGCCCTCGGCGCCTATGCGCGCGACCGGCGGCTCGTCGCGCTCGCGCTCGCCGCGCCCGTCCTCTGGCTGCTGGCCGACCTCGCCGCCACCGGCGATCCGCTGCACTCGCTGCACGGCACCCGCGCGCTGGCCGGCGATCTCGGGCGGTCGCGGTCCTTCGGCGCGGCGCTGCGGCTGGCCCCGGACGCGCTCACGGCCGTCCTCGGCGACGGCGTCGCGCTGCTCGGCGGCGCGGCCGCGATCGCCGCGGTCTGGCTCGTACCGCGCCGCGCCGCGCTCCCGCTGGCGATCCTCGGCGCGGGCCTCGCCGGCTTCCTCGTCCTCGGCCTCGCCGACCTGCCGCTGCTGTACCGCTACACCATCCTGCCGGCGGCAGCGCTCGCGCTGCTGGCCGCGTGGGCGCCCACGGCGTGCACGGTTCACCGCGTCCTCGCGCCCGCGTCGATCGCCGCGGCGGCGGTGCTCCTCGCCACCACGCCGACAGCGCTCCGCGCCGCCCACCGCCACGCCACCGCCACCCGCGCGATCCGCGGCGAGCAGCGCGACCTCACGGACCTCCTCGTCGCGCCGCGCACGGCCGGCGCGCTGCGCGCCTGCCCTGGCCCGCCGCTCCTGGCCCAGCAGCGCCCGGTGCCGCAGGTCGCCTACCTGCTCGGCCGATCGCCGGCGGCGATCCGGGTCGGCGGCGCGGCGCCCGCGACCGGCGTGATCCTCTCGCCGGAGCCGGGCTCGCTGACCTTCGCCGACCGCCTCGCGTCCGGCGACCGGCCCGCCCCCGAACCCGGTGCGACGCGCGGCGCCCGGCTTCTGGACGCGCGCGGCGCGTGGACCGCGCTGGCCAGGTGCTGAACGATCGGTCGGACGGACCTAGGACGGTCGTCTGCGACGCTCAAGGACGCTCGTCCAGAACCGACCTGAAAGCCCAGGGAGCGCTCCTGGCCGGGTGCTAACGTCCACGAACCTGCGCGGCAGACCGTGGCAGGAATACACCCCGCTGAGAGAGAACGAGCACGAGGTCACATGAGTCCACTGGTTCCGATGGTCGTCGAGCAGACCTCACGTGGTGAGCGTGCGTTCGACATCTACTCCCGCCTGCTCAACGAGCGCATCGTGTTCCTGGGCACGCCGGTGGACGACCAGATCGCCAACCTGATCGTGGCCCAGCTCCTGCACCTGGAGTCCGAGGATCCCGACAAGGACATCTCGCTGTACATCAACTCCCCTGGCGGGAGCGTGTACGCGGGTCTGGCGATCTACGACACGATGCAGTTCATCAAGCCCGACGTGCAGACGATCTGCGTGGGCATCGCGATGTCGATGGGCGCGCTGCTGCTGGCCGGCGGCGCCGAGGGCAAGCGCATGGCGCTGCCCAACGCGAAGATCCTGATCCACCAGGTCTCCTCCGGCTTCCAGGGCCAGGCGACGGACATCGAGATCCACGCCAAGGAGATCATCGACATCCGGCAGCGCTTGGACCACATCATCGCCCAGCACACCAAGCAGGAGTACGACAAGGTCCGTACCGACACGGAGCGTGACTACTTCATGAGCTCCGAAGAAGCGGTCAAGTACGGCATCATCGACCGGGTCATCTCCGAGCATTAGACTCGGCTGGTCCTTCCGGATAGAGACTGAAGAGGCGGATGTAGATGGCGCGTCCCACCGACTCCAACGAGCAGCTCCTGTGCAGCTTCTGCGGGAAGTCGCAGCGGCAGGTCAAGAAGCTGATCGCCGGACCCGGCGTCTACATCTGCGACGAGTGCATCGATCTCTGCAACGAGATCATCGATGAGGAGCTGACCGCTCCGCCCTCGTTCGACCTCGAGAACCTCCCGAAGCCGCGGGAGATCTACTCGGTCCTCGACGAGTACGTCGTCGGGCAGGAAGAGGCCAAGCGCACGCTGTCGGTGGCGGTCTACAACCACTACAAGCGCGTGCAGATGATGCAGTCGGCCGACGCCGACATCGAGCTGCAGAAGTCCAACATCCTGCTGCTCGGGCCGACGGGCTGCGGCAAGACGCTGCTGGCCCAGACGCTGGCGCGGATCCTGAACGTCCCGTTCGCGATCGCCGACGCCACGGCGTTGACCGAGGCCGGCTACGTCGGCGAGGACGTCGAGAACATCCTCCTGAAGCTGATCCAGGCGGCGGACTACGACGTCAAGAAGGCCGAGACCGGGATCATCTACATCGACGAGGTCGACAAGATCGCCCGCAAGGCCGACAACCCGTCGATCACGCGCGACGTGAGCGGCGAGGGCGTCCAGCAGGCGCTGTTGAAGATCCTCGAGGGCACGACCGCCTCGGTCCCGCCACAGGGTGGACGCAAGCACCCGCACCAGGAGTTCCTGTCGATCGACACGACGAACATCCTGTTCATCTGCGGCGGCGCGTTCGCCAACCTCGACCAGGTCATCGAGCGCCGGATCGGCCACAAGGGCATCGGCTTCGGCGCCGAGATCACGCGCAAGGCCGACGAGGACAAGGGCGAGGTCTTCCAGAAGTGCCTGCCCGAGGACCTGGTCAACTACGGGCTGATCCCCGAGTTCATCGGGCGCCTGCCGGTCATGAGCGCGGTGCACCAGCTCTCGCGCGAGGACCTGATCACGATCCTCACCGAGCCGCGCAACGCGCTCGTCAAGCAGTTCCAGCGCTTCTTCCAGTTCGACGGCATCGAGCTGGTGTTCTCCGAGGACGCCCTCGGCTCGGTGGCCTCGCTCGCGCTCGAGCGCGAGACCGGCGCCCGCGGCCTGCGGTCGATCATCGAGGAGACGCTGCTCGACGTGCAGTTCGAGCTGCCGTCGCGTCGCGACGTCAAGAAGTGCGTCGTGACCAAGGAGACGATCGAGAAGGGCATCACGCCGACGCTCGTCACCGAGGCCGTCGAGGACGACACGCCGCAGGCCGAGTCGGCGTAGCGGTCGGTCGTCGGTCGGTCCCACGCCTTCCTCGCCTGAACCCATCGCCTTCGCCGGCGGCGCGCTGGATCGCGCCGGCCTCCGGCGCACCGACGACGCGTGGCTGGCGTCCGCCTGGGCCGATCCGGCCGCGCAGGGGATCGTCGTCGGCCGCGGCGGCGCGGCGGTCGAGCCGGTCGTGCTCGACGGCGACGACGGCGAGCTGCGCGACGCGATCTTCCTCGGCGTCGGCGACGAGGGCGCGCCGGTCTTCGCGATCGAGCGCGACGCGGTCGAGCTGACGGGCCTGCGCGAGCTGGCCGTGTCGCTGCCGGCGCAGCAGCTGGGCGTGATCGCCTACGCGAGCGCGATGGCCAACTGGGCCCGCGCGACGCGCTTCTGCGGGACCTGCGGGCTGGCGACCGAGCCGCGCGAGGGCGGCCACGTCCGGGCCTGCGGCAACGGCCACCAGCACCATCCGCGCACCGATCCGGTCGTGATCATGCTCGTGACCGACGGCGACCGCGCGCTGCTCGGCCGCCAGGCCGGATGGCCGGCCGGGCGCTACAGCGCGCTGGCCGGGTTCGTGGAGCCGGGCGAGCGCCTGGAGGACGCGGTCGCGCGTGAGGTCGAGGAGGAGTCCGGCCTCGCCGTGCGCGACGTCCGCTACATCGCCTCCCAGCCCTGGCCGTTCCCGGTCTCGCTGATGCTCGGCTTCCACGCGACCTACGCCGGCGGCGAGATCCACCGCGCCGACGAGGAGCTCGAGGACGTCAGCTGGTTCACCCGCGCCGAGATCGCGGCCGCCGTCCCCGGCGACATGCTCTGGATCGACGGCGCGGCCTCCGACCGCCTGATGCTGCCACCACCGACCGCGATCGCCCGGCTGCTGATCGATCACTGGGTCGAGCAGGGCTGACGCCGGGTAGCCCCTGAGCGATGCCACACCTTCCCGGCCGCAAGGCCGTTCCCTGGTTGCTGCTCCTCGAGGCCGCGATGGTGCTGCGCGCGCACTGGGGGCTGCTCGACGTGCAGGACCGTGGTGAGCTGTCGCGGATCGTCAAGAAGTCGCACGGCAACCCGCGCAACCTCACCAAGAACGAGCGCAGCGAGCTGCTGCGGATCATGCGGCGGCTGGATCTCGTGACGGCCGGCCGCAAGCTGCTGCCGTTCCACGGCGGCGTGCACCGCTCCCGCCGCTAGCCCAGGCGTCGCGGGCGTGGCCTGCGGGAGGTCGCGTCGGCTGAGCGCCGCTGCCGACGAGGTCCACCGGCGCGACGTCGTCCTGAGCGTCGACGGCGAGGAGCACCGGCTCGCCATCGACACGCGGGCGACCCTGCACGACGATCGAGCAGGCCGACGACGGCGGCCTGCGCGTCGGCGCGGCCGTGACCAACACGGCGCAACCCGATGGGGTCGAAGGCATCGGGGAGATCGGGATCGTCGGCGCGGCGGCCGCGGTCGCCAACGCCGTCCACCACGCCTGCGGCGTGCGAGACTGCAACCTCCCGTTCCGCCTGGACCGCGTCCTCGACGGCCTCCAGCACCAGGCCTAGATCGGCCTAGCGGTCGTGGTGGGCCACGACCAGCAGGTAGGACGCCGGCAGGCGCACGGCGCCGCCTTCGCCGCGGTTCCACTCCGCGATCAGGCCGGCGAAGCGCTCGCGCAGCTCGGCGTAGCGGTCGCCGAGCATCCCGCGCGCGGCGACCAGCGCGCCGAAGTTCGCCTCCTGCCAGGCCAGGGTCGCGGGCAGCGACGGGAACTCCCAGACGATGTGCCCGCGCGTGACCTCCAGGCCGGAGGAGTGCGGCGCCAGCCGGCGGCGCACCGTCGTCTCGATGCCCCAGTCGATCGGCCGGTCGGTGCCCAGCGGCACCGGCAGGTACTCGCCCATCAACGTGGTGATCTGCCCGGTGAAGCCGTCCGGCGTCCAGGCGGTCAGGCCGACGACGCCGCCCGGCGCGGTGACGCGGAACGCCTCGGCGATCGCGACCTCCGGCCGCGGCGCGAACATCAGCCCGAAGACCGACGTGACCGCGTCGAACGCGCCGTCGGCGTAGGGCAGCGCCTCGGCGTCGGCCGCCTCCCAGCGGATGTCGAGCCCCTGCGCCTCGGTGCGGGCGCGGCCCGCGGCCAGCAGCGACGGCGCGAAGTCGGTGGCGGTGACCCGCGCGCCCGTGCCCGCCGCCGCCACCGCGGCGTTGCCGTCGCCGGCCGCGACGTCCAGCACCCGGTCGCCGACGGCGATGCCGCACGCCGCGACGAGCGTCTCAGCGGCCGGCATCAGGCGCTTGGCGACCGCTGGGTAGTCGCCGAGCGCCCAGAAGTCCTTCATACGCTCCTTGAGCTGCGCAACGTCGGACATCCCGCGGCGATCCTCGCCGATCCTCCGGATCGAAGCCATGTCCGGTCGGCACACATCGGCGTCTCCCCGCCGTGCTAGACCGCCCGGGCCACGATGTTCAGCCGCACGTAGTCGTGGACCGGGTCGGGCTCCATCGCCTCGGCCACGGCGTCGACGAAGCCGTCGTGCAGCGCGTCGGGCAGGCGCTGGAGGTGCGAGCCGAGCGACACCGTCCGCAGGAACTCGCGCAGCGGCTCCGGGTACTGCGGCGACGGCTCCAGCCAGCAGCGCTCGACGGCGAACCCGGCGCGCTCCAGGCGCGCGGTCGTCTCCTCGGGCTCGGCGTAGTTCCACGGCCCGGGCCAGCCGGCGAAGGACGGCGCGTAGGGCTCGCGCGCGCTGACCTCCTCGATCGCCCGGACGACGTGGGCCACGTTGCCGCGCCCGCCGCACTGCGCGACGAACGGCGCGCCCTCGACCAGCGCGCCGCGTACGCGGGCGAACAGCCGGTCGTGGTCGGCGATCCAGTGGAACGTCGCGCTCGACACCGCGGCGTCGGCGGGCGGCGCGACCGCCAGCTCCACCAGGTCCTGCTGCTCGAACGACGCGCGCGGGTCGTCGCCGAGCCGGCGCGCGGCCTCTTCGACCATCTGCGCGGAGCCGTCGATCCCGAGCGCGCGACCGTCCGGACCCAGCCGCTCCAGCAGTTGCGCGGTCACGCGGCCCGTGCCGCAGCCGAGGTCGAGGACGGTCTCGTCACCGCGCAGCGGCAGCCGGTCGAGGATCTGCGCGCCCCATTGCTGGTGCGGCTGCGCGAGGCCGTGGTAGCTCCCCGCGTCCCACTCGCGGGGCCGTCCTGATGCGTCGTCCATACACTGCGATCCTCTCATGTCGAGCCTGAAGGACCGCAAGCGCTTCGAGCCCTCGGAGGTGGAGCCGCGCATCGTCGAGCGCTGGCTGGACTCCGGGCTGTTCCACCCCGATCCGGAGGGCACGGCCGACGAGAGCTTCTCGATCGCGATCCCGCCCCCGAACGTCACGGGCGCGCTGCACATGGGCCACGCGCTCAACGGGTCGGTGCAGGACACGCTGATCCGGTTCCACCGCCAGCGCGGGCGCCGCGCGAAGTGGATCCTGGGCACCGACCACGCGGGCATCGCCACGCAGACGCAGGTCGAGAAGCGCCTGCTCGGCGAGGGCACGTCGCGCGAGGCGATCGGCCGCGAGGCGTTCATCGCGAAGACGTGGGAGTGGCGCGAGGAGTTCGGCGGCACGATCATCGAGCAGTTCAAGCGCCTGGGCGCGTCCCTCGACTACGAGGAGGAGCGCTTCACGCTCGACGAGCGCTACGTGCAGGCCGTGTTGAAGGTCTTCGTCGACCTGTACAACAAGGGTTGGATCTACCGCGACAACTACATGGTCAACTGGGATCCGGGCTCCGGCTCGGCGATCAGCGACCTGGAGGTCGAGGAGCGCGAGGTCCAGGACACGCTCTTCCAGGTCGCCTACCCGCTGACCGACGGCTCCGGCGAGGTGGTCGTCGCGACCGTGCGGCCGGAGACGATGCTGGCCGACGTCGCCGTGGCGGTGCATCCGGACGACGAGCGTTACCGCGACCTCGTCGGCAAGACCGTGACGCTGCCGCTGGTCGGGCGCGAGCTGCCGATCGTCGCCGACGAGTACGTCAAGACCGACTTCGGCACCGGCTGTTTGAAGATCACGCCGGGCCACGACCCCAACGACTTCGAGATCGGGCGCCGGCACGGGCTGCCCGAGCTCAGCGCGATCGGCGAGGACGGGCGGATGACCGACCTCGTCGCCGCCTACGCGGGGCTGACCGTCGCCGAGGCGCAGGCCCAGGTCGTCGCCGACCTCGACGCCGCGGGCGCGCTCCGGGCGCGCGAGCCCTACACGCACACCGTGCCGTTCAGCCACCGCTCGGGCCAGCGCATCGAGCCGCTGATCTCGCTGCAGTGGTTCATGAAGATGGACGAGCTGGCCGCGCCGGCGATCGCCGTCGTGCGCGAGGGCCGGGTCCGGATCCATCCCGAGTCGCAGTCGCGCCGGTACGTCGACTGGCTGGAGAACATCCGCCCGTGGTGCATCTCGCGCCAGCTGTGGTGGGGCCACCAGATCCCCGTCTGGTATCGGTCCCACCCCACCCACGACACGCACGTCGGGACGACCGCGCCCGACGGCGAGGGCTGGACCCGCGACCCCGACGTCCTCGACACGTGGTTCAGCTCGGCGCTCTGGCCGTTCGCGACGCTCGGCTGGCCCGAGCAGACGCCCGAGCTGAAGGCGTTCTACCCGACCGACGTGCTCTCGACGGCGCGCGACATCCTGTTCCTGTGGGTGGCGCGCATGGTGATGATGGGCCTGGAGTTCACGGATGACATCCCGTTCTCCGACGTCTACATCCACTCGGTCATCCAGGCGCCCGACGGCCGCCGGATGTCCAAGTCGCTGGGGACCGGGATCGACCCGGTCGAGCTGATCGACGCCCACGGCGCCGACGGCGTGCGCTTCGGCCTGCTGGCGATGTCCTCGACGCAGGACGTGCGCTTCAGCGAGGAGAAGGTCGCCCAGGGCCAGGCGCTGGCCAACAAGCTGTTCAACGCCACGCGGTTCGTGGTGACCAACGCGAACCCGTCCCACCCGCCCACCGAGCCGGCGCCTCGCCCGACGAGCGTCGAGGACCGCTGGATCCTGTCGCGCCTGGTCGCCGCGCGCGCGGACTTCGAGGAGCGGATCAAGGCCTTCGACTTCTCCAAGGCCGCGCTCGGGTTGTACGACTTCGTCTACGCGGAGCTGTGCGACTGGTACCTGGAGCTGATCAAGGGCCGTGAGTACGACGAGGCCCTCAGCGCCCATCTGCTGTACGTGCTGCGCGAGACGATCGCGCTGGCGCACCCGATCATCCCGTTCGTCACCGAGGAGCTGTGGGAGCACGTCGGCGGCACCGGCCTCCTCGCCGCGCACGTCACGGGCCCCGAGGACGGCGGGGCCGTCCGCGACGGCGACGCGGAGCACGACATCGAGCGTGTCATCGCGACCGTGCAGGCCGTGCGGTCCTGGCGCGACGCCGGCGGCGTCAAGCCCGGCGCCTTCCTGGAGGCGCGGGTGGACGGCCTCGGCGACAACGGCCTCGTCCCGCTGGTCGCGCGCCTCGCGCGGCTGACGCCGGTCGGCGCCGACGACGCCCGCGCGCCGGTCGCCGCGATCCCGGTCGCCGGCGTGCAGGTCGAGCTGCTCGAAGGCGTCGACCCGGCCGACGCGGCCGCGAAGCTCGACGCCGCGCGCAAGACGCTGCGGGTCGAGATCACGCGCGCCGAGGGCAAGCTGGCCAACGAGGGCTTCGTCGCCAAGGCGCCGGAGGCCGTGGTCGCCGCCGAGCGCGAGAAGCTGGAGCGGCTGCGCGCCGAGCTGGAGGCGCTGTAGTGACGGAGCGGACGATGCGGTTGGAGGACGCCGAGCGGCTGCTGCTGTCGCTGGAGCTGTTCGGGATGCGGTTCGGGCTGGACCGCATGCGCCGGCTGCTGACCGCGCTCGGCTCCCCGCAGGAGCGCTTCGGCGCGGTGCACGTCGTCGGGACCAACGGCAAGTCGTCGACGGTCCGGATGTCCGCGGCGATCCTGCGCAGGCACGGCCTGCGCGTCGGCGCGTACCTGTCGCCGCACCTCGTGACGTTCGCCGAGCGCGTGCGGGTCGACGACGCCGACGTCAGCGGCGCCGAGTTCGCCGCTGCCGTCCAGCGCGCGGCGGCCGCGGCCGAGAAGGTCGACCGACGCTCGGATCCCGACGACCGCGTCACGCAGTTCGAGCTGCTGACGGGCGCGGCGTTCGACCTGTTCGCGCGCGCCGGCGTGGACGTCGTGGTGGTGGAGGCCGGCCTCGGCGGGCGCTTCGACGCGACCAACGTCCTGAGTTCCGACGTCTCCGTGCTGACCAACGTCGGCCTGGAGCACACGCGCTGGCTCGGCCCGACGGTCGCCGACATCGCCACCGAGAAGCTCGACGTGCTGGAGCGCGGCACGACGCTCGTCCTCGGCGCCGACCTGCATCCGGACGCGCGGGCGCTGGCCGAGCGGACGGCGGCCGAGCGGGACGCCGCGCTGGTCGTCGCGCCCGCCGACCCGGGCGCCGGGATGGAGGTCCTGGCCCGCGGGAGCTTCCAGCGGCGCAACTTCGCGCTGGCGATCGAGGCCGCGCGCGCCTACCTGGCGACGCGCGGGCGCGCGCTCGACGACGTCGCGGTGCACGCGGCGGGCGCGTCGACGCTGGTCCCGGGGCGCTTCGAGCTCATCGCGACGGGGCCGGACACGGTGATCGACGGCGCCCACAACCCGGGCGGCCTGGTCGCGCTGGCCGAGGCGCTGCCGGAGTTCGTCGGCGACCGCCGCCTCGTCGCCTGCCTCGCCGTCCTCGACGACAAGGACGCGACCGAGATGCTGCGGACGCTGCTGCCGCTGTGCCATGCGGTCGTCACCACCCGCGCGCAGTCGCCGCGGGCGCTTCCGCCGGCCACGCTGGCGTCGCTCTGCCACCAGCTCGGCTTCGCCGGCCCGGTCGAGATCGTGGGGGAGGCGCGCGCCGCGCTGGACCGCGCGCGGACGCTCGCCGGCCCTGACGGCGTCGCCCTCGCGACGGGCTCGATCTACCTCATCGCCGACCTGCTGCGCCCCGTCGGCGCGGCCCGGAGCACCCTGTGAACGACGAAGAAGACGGCCCGCGCGTCGGGGTCATGATCGCGGTCGTGGCTGTCTCGGTCGCCCTCGTGATCTTGATCTTCTTCGGCGTGGGGTACGGGTTTGGCCGCCTCTTTCTCTAGCATCTGGGAGCACATGCCCGTCGAAGCGGTCTTCGGGATCGACAGCTCCGGCCTCAACACGGCCGTCAAGCTGCTGGTCCTCTTCCTCGTCGTCATCTACGTCGCGTTGATCTACTACACGTACGCGGACGCGCGGCGGCGCATCGAAGACCCGATGCTCATCGGCTGCGCGACCGCGGCCGCGCTGTTCCCGTTCGTCGGGACGATCGTGTACATGATCGTGCGTCCGCCGGAGTACCTCGACGACGTCCGCGAGCGCGAGCTCGAGATGCAGGCCGCCGAGGCGCGCATGCACGGCGCCGGCTACCTGCTGTGCCCGCACTGCGACCACGAGGTCAAGGACGACTTCCTGCGCTGCCCGCACTGCCTGCGCAAGCTGAAGGACCCGTGCGGCACGTGCGCGAAGCCGCTGGACCCGGCATGGAAGATCTGCCCGTACTGCGAGGCCGAGATCCCGGGCGTGACGCCGCAGCCGCGGCGCCGCCGCCGCCGTCAGGCCGGCGACCTCGAGCAGACGGCGGTCAGCGAGCCCGGCTCGTAGAGTCCGGGGAACGCTCGCCTGGCGGCTCGCGTTCCCTGGCGTGAAGCTCGCGCGGGGCGCTCGTTCCCGCGGGCCTTCATCACCTCGAACATCACCTCTAGGAGAACGACCCGTGTCCCGGACCCTCATCCTCGTCAAGCCCGACGCGTTCGCGCGCGGCCTCACCGGCGAGATCCTCGCGCGCTTCGAGCGCAAGGGCCTCAAGATCGCCGCCCTCAAGCTCGTCACGACGTCGCGCGAGACGGCGGAGACGCACTACGCCGAGCACGCCGAGCGCCCGTTCTTCGGCGAGCTCGTCGACTTCATCACCAGCGCCCCGCTGGTCGCCGCCGTGCTCGAGGGCGACGACGTCGTCAAGGCCTCGCGCCAGCTGATCGGCGCGACGAACCCGCTCGAGGCCAACACCGGCTCGATCCGCGGCGACTTCGCGATCGCTGTCGGCCAGAACCTCGTGCACGGCTCGGACTCCGACGAGTCCGCCACGCGCGAGATCGGGATCTGGTTCCCCGAGCTGTAGGACGCGCGCCGGCATGAGTCGCTTGGTCCTGGCCAGCGGCTCGCCGCAGCGTCGGGCGATCCTGGACGACCTGGGCCTCGCGTTCGAGGTCCGGGCGTCCGACGTCGCCGAGGAGGACGAGGGAGCACCGCGCGTCGTCGCGTCCGAGAACGCGCTGCGCAAGGCGCTGGCGGTGGCGGCGACCGCGCCGGATGACGTGGTCCTCGGCTGCGACACGCTCGTCGCGACGGAGCTGGAGATCGCAGATCACTCCTCCGGCTCCGCCGGGTCTGAGATCGCAGATCACTCCTCCGGCTCCGCCGGGTCTGAGATCGCAGATCACTCCTCCGGCTCCGCCGGGTCTGAGATCGCAGATCACTCCTCCGGCTCCGCCGGGTCTGAGATCGCAGATCACTCCTCCGGCTCCGCCGGGTCTGAGATCTGGGGCAAGCCGGCCAACGCCGACGCCGCGCGCGAGACGCTCAAGCATCTGTCGGGGCGGACGCACCAGGTCGTCAGCGGCCTGGCCCTCGTGCAGGCCGGCGACGTCCGGGCCGCGACCGAGGTCACCGCGGTGACGTTCCGCGACCTCGACGACGCGACGATCGACTGGTACGTGAGCACCGGCGAGTGGGAGGGCCGCGCCGGCGGCTACGCGATCCAGGGCCGCGGCGCGGTGCTGGTCAAGCGCATCGTCGGCGACTACCTCAACGTCGTCGGCCTGCCGGTGGGCGCGCTCCTGGACCTGTGGCCGAGCCTGACACGGGACTTCCGCGCCCGCCCCTAGTGCGGGCGGCAGAGGAACGCGATCTGCTGCTCGGGCGTCCGGAACGCCCGCCCGGCGTAGACCGCGAGCTGGTCCTTCTGCTCGGCGAGCAGGTGCGTGGCCTCGGTGCGGCTCATCGCGCCGAGGGCGACGCCGCGGTCGGCGCGCTTGACGAGCAGCGCCCACAGCGCGCCGCGGACGTGCTCGGCGCTCTTGCCGCCGCGGGCGCCGATCGCGATCGGGCTCATCGCGTGGTCGCGCAGCGTGCGGAAGCGCGCGGGGGAGAGGCCGAAGACGCTGCGGGCGTTGTCCGGGATCGCCGGCGTGTGGAAGACGTGGAAGAGCACGTGGCGGCTGAGGTGCGCCTGGGTGAGGAGCGTCTCGGCGCGCTTCTGGAGCACCGGCCGCATGGCGCGCTTGACGTGCGCCAGCCGCGGGGCGACGAGCGCGTGCGCGATCTGCGCGGTGCTGCCCGGCACGTGATGGGCGTGGGCGAGCTGCAGCAGCGTGCGGTGGTCGTTCAGCCACGTGGCGAGCTCGTCGTGGTCGGTGCCGACCACGACGTCGAGGCGGTCCTCGTCGAACGGCAACCACGCCGACATGACCCACTCGTCGGTCGGCAGCCAGTCCAGCCGCGCGCCCTTCGGCGCGTGCGTGTCGGCCGCTCCGGCGGTCGCGACGCCGACCAAGGCCATCAGGATGGCCGCGGCGGCCAGGAGCGGAAGCAGGACTCGGGAGCGCATGTCCTCTAGAACGGGTCGTCCGGGCGCTCGCCCCCACACCTAGGGCTCGACGTCCCACACCCGGGCCGGTCGCTGAAGGCCGCCGGCCCGGCTGCCGACTACCCGGGGTGGATGTTCGCGCCTGCCCGTCGCCCCCTGTTCCTGATCGTGCTCGCCGCCCTCGCGGCGACGGTCCCCTCCGGCGTGACGGCCTCCGCCGCGCGCGCGGCGGGCATGGGCGCGGACCCGACCTTCGACGCCCGGCGCACGCTCGCGCTGGGCAGCGGCGCCACCGATCCGCGCAGCCTCGCGGTCGGCGACCTCGACGGCGACGGCCGGCTCGACCTCGTCGCCGGCTCGGCCGGCGGCGGGACGGGCGCGGTGTCGGTCCTGCGCGGCACGGGCGGCGGCGCGTTCGCCGCCCCGCTGGGCAGCCCGTTCGGCCTCGGCACCGCCGGCGGCGTCGGCGCGATCGCGCTGGGCGACGTCAACGGCGACGCGCGGCCCGACGTCCTGGCGGCCATCGGCTCCGGCACGAGCGACGACGACCAGCTCGTCCCGCTGGCCGGCGACGGCACCGGCGCGCTGGCGGCGGGCGCGCCGCTGGCCGTCACCGGCGAGAACCTCACCGGCGTCGCGCTGGCCGACCTCGACGGCGACGGCGACCTCGACGCGCTGACCTCCTCCATGACCGCCACCGCCGTCGAGCAGCTCGGCGTGGTCGAGAACGCCGGCGGCTCCGGCCTCGCGCTCGCCTCGGCGACGGGCGCCGCCTCCACGCTGCTCGCGACGGCGCTCGCCGCCGGCGACCTCGACGGCGACGGCACGCCCGACGCGCTCGTCGTCTCGCGCAACGCCGGCACGGGCAGCGCCTGGGTGGCGACGGACGCGAACCTCACGCTGACGCCCACGACGCCCGTCGACGTCGGCGCCGACCCCGTCGCGGTCGCGCTGGCCGACGTGGACGGCGACGGCGACCGCGACGGCCTCGTCCTCGACGGCTCCGCCGCGCTCGTCACGCTGCTGCGCAACGACGGCGCCGGCGCCCTGAGCGCGACCGGGATCGCCGTCACCGGTCTGACGGCCGGGACCGGGCTCGCGACCGGCGACCTCAACGGCGACGGCGCGGCCGACCTCGTGGTCACCGACGGCGCCGCCGGCACGGTCGGCGTGCTGCGCGGCGACGGCACCGGCGACTTCGCCGACCCGACCTGGACCGCGGCGGGCGCCGGCGCGCGCGCCCCCGTGGTCGCCGACCTCACCGGCGACGGCCGGCCCGACGTCGCGACCGCGGACGCGGCGGCCGACGCGCTCAGCCTCCTGCCCAACGCCGGCGCTCCCGCGCCGGAGGGAACGCTCAGCGCGCCGTTCGGCACCGAGACCGTCGGCCGCACCGGCGCCGCACGCACGATCACGGTCGCCAACACGACCGCCGGCGCCGCGGCCCTGCACGTCACCGGCATCGCCACCGCCGGCGCGGCGCCGGACGACTTCCTCGTCACCGGCGACGACTGCACCGGCCAGGCCCTCGCCTCCGGCGCCACCGTGACCTGCGCGGTCCGGATCCGCTTCGCGCCCAGCGCGGCCGGCGCCCGCGCCGCGACGCTGCGCATCCGGTACGCGACCGGCGCGTCGTCCACCGCGACCGCCGACGTCGCGCTCGCCGGCACCGGCGCGGTCGAGCCGGCCACGGCGACCACGACGCCGTCGACAACCCTCGACGACGGCTCGACCCCCGCGGCCGCCGCGACCCCGGCGGCGACGGCCGCCCCGACCGTCCCGGCGCCCGCCGCCACGCCGGTCACGGCAGCCAAAACACCCAATTTGCAGCCTCAGGCCAAGAAGAAGACGGCGAGGCTCATCCTCACCTTGAGCCACAGGAAGCTCATGGTCGCGACGGGCGCGCCGGTCGTCGTCGGCTTCGCCCTGGGCCGCGCCGCGCGCGTCGTCCTGCGCGTCAAGCGCGCGGGCCGGACGGTCGCGATCGTCCGCCATCCGGGCCGCGAAGGCCGTGGGAGCCTCAAATGGGACGGACGCCTGGGCAAGGCCGCCGCACCCAAGGGCACCTACCGCCTCGACGTCTACGCGGCCGCCGCCGACGGCCGCGCGGCGCGAGCCTCCATCGCACTCACCGTCAAGTAACGCTCGAGGGTTCTCGAGCCTTTCGCTCAGCAGCGGTGTTTTGCAGCGTTTTCCGCGCTGCAATGAGGCATTCGTGACAACCGGGAGCGCCGATCGGTCCGCTAGACTCCGCCTCGCGGCTCGTCCACTCGCCCCGCCAGTCGCGGGGCGCGCGCATCCTTCGGACGATCCGTCCCCTCCGGCATGGGCTTCTTCAGCTACCTCACCGGCTTCGGTGGCCGCGACATGGCGGTCGACCTTGGCACCGCGAACACGCTCGTCTACGTGCGTGGTCGCGGCATCGTGCTCTCCGAGCCGTCCGTCGTCGCGATCGACTCGCGCACGGGGGAGGTGCATGCCGTGGGCATCGAGGCCAAGCGCATGCTCGGCCGCACGCCCGGCACGATCCAGGCCATCCGGCCGCTGAAGGACGGCGTCATCGCCGACTTCGACGTGACGGAGGAGATGCTCCGCCACTTCATCCAGAAGGTGCACCAGAACCGCTGGGCGCATCCCCGCGTCGTGGTCTGTGTTCCCTCTGGCGTGACCGGTGTCGAGAAGCGCGCCGTCGAAGAGGCGTGCCTCAGCGCCGGCGCGCGCCAGGCGTACCTGATCGAGGAGCCGATGGCTGCCGCGATCGGGGCCGGGTTGCCGGTCGGCGAGCCCACGGGCTCGATGATCGTCGACATCGGCGGCGGCACCTCCGAGGTCGCGGTGATCTCGCTCGGCGGCATCGTCGTGTCGCAGTCGATCCGCGTCGGCGGCGACGAGCTCGACGAGGCGATCATCAACTACGCCAAGCGCGAGTACAAGCTGCTCATCGGCCAGCAGACCGCGGAGGAGGTCAAGCTGGAGATCGGCTCGGCCTACCCCATGGACGAAGAGGTCCAGGCCGAGATCCGCGGGCGCGACATGGTGTCGGGCCTGCCCAAGACCGTCGTGCTGACCAGCGAGGAGATCCGGCAGGCGCTCGAAGAGCCCCTGTCGCAGATCATCGACGCGGTCAAGGAGACGCTGGACCGGACGCCCCCCGAGCTCGCATCCGACATCATGGATCGCGGCATCATGCTCGCGGGCGGCGGCTCGCTGCTGCAGGGGCTCGACGAGCGCCTGCGGGAGGAGACGCAGATGCCGTCCCATCTGGCCGAGTCGCCCTTGACGTGCGTCGCGGTCGGGTCCGGCCGCTCGCTCGAGGAGTTCGAGGTGATCCATCGGACGAACAAGAATTCGAGGAACCGGCGCAGGCCGCGTTAGCGCCGCGCCCGGAGACCAAGCTTTGGAGTCGCGTACAACATGTACGACAAGACGGTTCGCCGGCGGCGCGCAGTCCTTGGGCTGCTCGTGGTCAGCTCCCTGATCCTCCTCACGGCCTACTTCCGCGAGCCCACCGGCGGCGCGCTGCACAACGTGCAGCGCGGCATCCTGACGGTCGTCTCACCGATCCAGGACGGCGCCAGCAAGGCGCTCAAGCCCGTGCGCGACCTCTTCGGCTGGGTCGGCGACACCGTCACCGCCAAGGGCGATCTCAAGGACGCGCGCTCCGAGCGCGACAAGTTCCGCTCCGAGGCGATCGCCTCCGAGGCGGCCGTCCGCCAGAACGCGAAGCTCCGCGGGCTCCTGAACCTGGACCGGATCCCGAACGACCTGTCGCCCTACCGGCCGGTCACGGCCCGCGTCGTGACGCGCTCGCCCACACTGTGGTTCGCGAAGATCACGATCAGCAAGGGCTCGGGCGACGGCATCCGCGTCGGCCAGCCGGTGATCGCCGCAGACGGCGACGGCTCCGACGACGCCGGGCTGATCGGCAAGGTCGACTCGGTCGTCGGCAGCTCCGCGGTCGTGCGGCTCATCACCGACTCCTCGATCGCGGTCGCCGCGACCACCGCGGACGGCTCGGTCTCCGGCACCGTCAAGCCCAGCCCGGGCAACCCCCGCGACCTGATCATGGACGGCGTGGCGCAGAAGGTCGTGGTCCAGCGCGGTGACTTCGTCGTCACCGCCGGCACGGTCTCGCGCCGCAACGACCTGCCGTCGGTCTACCCGCCGGACCTGCCCATCGGGCGGATCACGCGCGTCGAGGACGCGGGGTCGCTGGACCAGGTCCCGCACCTCAAGCCGTTCGTGGACCCGCGCCGGATCGAGTACGTCCAGGTCCTGACCAGGCGCGTGAACGACAACCGCTGATGGCCGGGCTGAGCCCACAGATCGCGCTGCGCCTCGCCGTCCTCTGCGTCGGCGTCGTCGTGCTGCAGGTGGCCGCGGTCTCGCAGGTCGTCATCTTCGGGACCAGCGCCGACCTCACGCCGCTCGTCGTCGCGGCCGTCGGCCTGATGTGCGGGTCGATCAGCGGCGCGATCTTCGGCTTCTGCGTCGGCTTCCTCTTCGACGCCGCGCTCGTCCAGACCATGGGCCTGACGAGCTTCGTCTGCATCGTGGCCGGCTACGGCGCCGGGCGCCTGCGCGAGCTGCGCGACCCGCAGTCCGTCGTCGTGCCGATGATCGTCGGCGCGGTCGCGACCGCGATCACGACGTTCGGCTACGGGCTGTTGAACTTCATGCTGGGCATCGACGCGCCGGTCAGCTTCCTGCTGCTGCGCGTGATCGTGGCGACGATCGTCTTCAACGCGATCATCGCGATCCCCGTGTTCGCGCTCGTGCGCCGCTGGCTCGGGCCGGCGCTGCCCGAGGACCCCCGCCGCCGCCGGCGCCGGGCCTACACGACCGGTGGCCTGTCCCCGCTGAGCCGCGCCTGATGCCGCTCGATCCCTCCAACGACCGGCGCCCGCCGATCACCCCGCAGCTCGCGCTCCGCGTCGCCGGTGCCGGCGTGGTCGCGTTCATGCTGTTCGGGATCATCTTCTTCCGGCTCTGGTACCTGCAGGTCCTGGACGGCGACAAGTACCTGGCCCAGGCGCGCGACAACCGCGTGCGCGTCGAGCGGATCGCCGCGCCGCGTGGCAACATCGTCGACGCGAGCAACCTGCCGCTCGTCGAGAACCGCAAGGCCACGGTCGTCGCGTTCAACCCGGCCAGCCTGCCCGTCGCGTTCCGCGACGAGGTCGCCGCCTACGGCCAGCACGCGGGGCAGTGGGCCGCGCGCAAGGCCAAGCTCGTCAAGCAGCTGGGCAAGACCAAGGGCACCAAGCAGGCCGGCAGCGCGCCCGCGCGGCCGGCGGCCTCCGGCGAGCTGCTCACGCGCTTCCGGCGCCTGAGCCGGGTGCTGGAGATGTCGCCCAAGACCATCAACAACCGCGTGGTCGACGGCGTCGTGCAGGTGCCCTACGCCAACGTCCGGATCCGCACCGACGTCCCGCCGCCGCAGCGCACCTACATCGAGGAGCGCGAGAAGGACTTCCCGGGCGTGACCGTGGAGTCGGTCTTCCTGCGCCAGTACCCGCAGAAGACGCTGGCCGCCCAGATCCTCGGCACGATCGGCCAGATCAGCGGCACGCAGATCAAGAGCAAGGGCTTCAAGGGCATCGCGGCCGGCACCGACATCGGCCAGAGCGGGCTCGAGGCCCAGTACGACAAGTTCCTGCGCGGCGCCGACGGCGAGTACCGGATCGACGTCAACGCGGCCGGCGAGCGCCGCCGCGCGACGGTCTCCCAGAAGCCCAAGCAGGGCGAGGAGCTGCGCCTGTCGCTGCACCTCGAGCTCCAGCAGGCGGGGGAGAAGGCGCTGCGCCAGGTCGGCGGCGGGCTCCCCGGCGCGTTCGTCGCGCTCGACCCGCGCGACGGCTCGATCTACGCGATGGGCTCCAACCCGAGCTACAACCCGCGCGACGCCGCGCCCGGCCGCTACTCGACCGACGAGGCCTACCGGGCCAAGTTCCTGGATGCCTCCACCGACCACCCGCTGGTCAACCGCGCCGACGAGAGCGCCTATCCGACGGGCTCGATCTTCAAGCCGATCACCTCGCTGGCGGGGCTGGACTCCGGCACCACCACGCTGTCGCGGATCTTCAACGACCAGGGCTGCTACAAGACCGGCGCGCGCGACGTCGACAAGGCGTGCAACGCCGGCGGCACGTCCTACGGCAACATCAACCTGGTCGACGCGCTGCGCGTCTCGTCGGACACCTACTACTACGACCTGGGCAAGCGCATGTACGGGCGCCTGCCGTCGCTGCCGCTGCAGAACTGGGCCCACAAGCTCGGCGTCGCGCGCAAGACCGGGGTCGACCTCCCCGGCGAGGCGACCGGCTCGATCCCGAGCCCGCAGCAGATCCGCAAGCTCCAGGACGCGGAGCGCAAGTGCCGCAAGGAAGAGCACAAGTCCAGCTGCGGCTACGCCTACCTCGACACCTCCTGGAACCCGGGCGACGAGTCGAACTTCTCCGTGGGCCAGGGTGGCCTGCAGGCCACGCCGCTGCAGATGGCCGTCGCCTACTCGACGATCATCAACGGCGGCCTGGTCCCGACGCCGCACCTCGGCGCCGAGGTGCAGAACAGCCGCGGCTACACCCAGAAGATCGACAAGCCCACGCGCCGCCACGTGGAGATCAACCCCGCCTGGCGCGACGCGATCATGGAGGGGCTGTCGGAGGCCGCCAGCAAGGACGGCGGCACCTCGAAGCAGGTCTGGGACCAGGGCTGGCCGCGCAGCAAGTACCCCATCTTCGGCAAGACCGGCACGGCCGAGCGCCAGCCGCAGGCCGACCAGTCCTGGTACGTCGGCTACTCCTACGACCACACGCCCAACAGCAGGCCGATCCTCGTGGTGTGCACGGTCGAGCGCGGCGGCTTCGGCGCCGCGACCGCGGCGCCGATCGTCCGGCTGATCATGTCCAAGTGGTTCGGCGTCGCGCCGAAGGTCGTGCGCGGGGAGTCGACCGACCAGTGAGCGCCGCCTCCACGCCCCTGCGCGACATCGACGACGTGCCGCCGCGCGACCGCGTCAGCGTCCAGGGCATGGCGCTGCCGTTCGACGTCGTCCTGCTGCTGGCGGTCGCCGGCCTCGCCGCGTGCTCGCTGCTGGCGATCAAGACGTCGACCGCCGACGACATCGCCGGCGACCCCACCTACTACTTCAAGCGCCAGCTCGTGTTCTTCGCCGTCGGCGGGGTCCTGTCGCTGGCGCTGACCCGCTTCGACTACGCGCTGCTGCGGCGCGCCCGCTGGTACGTCTACGGCTTCCTGATGGTCTCGATCTTCGCGGTCAAGGTCATGGGGTCGGTCGCCAAGGGCGCGCAGCGCTCGATCGCGCTCGGCCCGTTCCAGTTCCAGGCGTCCGAGCTCGGCAAGGTGCTGATCGTCGTCGTGCTCGCGAGCTTCGCGGCCGACCGCGCGCGGCGCCTGAACGAGTGGGACACCACGGCCCGGATCATGTTGTTGGCTTTGATCCCGGCCGCCTTCGTGATGGTCCAGCCCGACCTCGGGTCGGCGCTCGTCTACGGGGCGATCTCGCTGGCCATCCTGTTCTTCGCCGGTACCCCGGTCCGTCACTTCCTGGCGCTCATCACGCTCGGCGCCGTGGCGATCAGCATCGTGCTGGTCGCCGCGCCCGCCGCCGGAGTGGAGGTCCTGCACGGGTACCAGAAGGAGCGGCTGACGTCGTTCCTGCACCCGTCCGCCGACACCAACAAGGCCGGGTATCAGCAGCACCAATCGCTGATCGCGATCGGCTCCGGTCAGAAGACCGGCCGTGGCGACCACGCGACCCAGACCAAAGACAACTTCCTCCCCGAGCACCACACCGACTTCATCAACGCGGTCGTGGGTGAACGCTGGGGCTTCGTCGGCGCAGCGCTCGTGCTGTCGCTCTACGCGCTGCTGATATGGCGCGGGCTGCGCATCTTGACCATGGCGAAAGACCTGTTCGGCGCCGTCATGGCGGGCGGCATCGTCGCGATGCTGCTGTTCCAGGTCTTCGTGAACGTCGGCATGACCCTCGGGATCATGCCCATCACCGGCATCCCCCTTCCGCTCATGAGCTACGGCGGATCGTCGGTGGTCTCAACCCTCTTGGCCATCGGCCTCCTCCAGGCGATCTACGTCCAAGGACGTTCATCGGCTGCGACCAAGGGCCGCATCATGAGCCACTGATTTGGTAAGGACCTACTCATCGTGAGAAAGCAAGTGCTCGTCAGCGTGGACCGCGGGGAAACCCGCGTGGCGCTGATGGAAGCCACCGGAGCGCCGGCCGCCGCTGCCAAGAGCAGCGGCACGACCCGCAGCCGCTCTTCCCGGGCCAAGAGCCCGAACAACGACGGATGGCGGGTGGCGGAGCTCTATCTGGAGCGCCGCGGCAACCGCTCGATCGTCGGCAACATCTACAAGGGCAAGGTCGACAACGTCCTGCCCGGGCTGGAGGCCGCGTTCGTCGACATCGGCCTCGACAAGAACGGCTTCCTGCACGTCGACGAGATCGTCATCCCCGGCGTGGAGGTTGCGCGCCGCGGCCGCGCCGGGTCGAAGGGCAAGTCGATCGGCGAGCTGCTCAAGCCGGGCCAGGAGGTCGTCGTCCAGGTCGTCAAGGACCCCTTGAAGACCAAGGGCGCGCGCCTGTCGATGGACCTGACGATCGCCGGGCGGTACATGGTGTACACGCCGACCGGCGAGGGCGTGGGCGTCTCCAAGCGCCTCGACGACAAGGAGCGCGACCGCCTGCGGCGCGAGGCCAAGGGCCTCGACCTGCACAGCGGCGGCGCGATCGTCCGGACCGCGGCCCACGGCGCCAAGCGCCAGGACTTCGAGCGCGAGCTCCAGTACCTGTTCAAGCTGCACGAGGTGCTGGAGAAGCGCGTCGCCGACACCACGGCGCCCGCGATGGTCTTCCAGGAGGCGGACCTGTCGGTCCGTGTCGTGCGCGACATCTTCAGCGCGGACTTCGAGAAGGCGATCGTCGATGACGAGCAGCAGCACCACCGGCTGGTGTCGTTCTTCTCGCGCACCGCGCCGGAGCTCGTCGACCGCGTCGAGCTGTGGCAGGAGTCCAAGCCGCTGTTCGAGGCGTGGGACGTCGAGAAGGTCATCGACGGCCTGATGTCCAAGCGGGTGGACCTGCCGTCCGGCGGCTACCTGCTGATCGACTACGCCGAGGCGCTGACGGTCATCGACGTCAACTCCGGCTCGTTCGTCGGGCGCGGCAAGCAGGCGCGCCTGGAGGACACGATCACGCGCACGAACCTGGAGGCGGCCGACGAGGTCGTCCGCCAGCTGCGGCTGCGCGACATCGGCGGGATCATCGTCATCGACTTCATCGACATGGCGAGGGCCAAGAACCGCGAGGCGGTGCTGAAGACGCTGCGCAAGGCGCTCGACGAGGACCGGACCAAGACGTTCACGGCCGAGATCTCCAAGCTCGGCCTGGTCGAGATGACGCGCCAGAACGTGACCGAGGGCGTCCGGGAGATCATGTCCCGGCCGTGCCCGACGTGCCACGGCGAAGGCGTCATCAAGTCCGAGGACACGATCGCGATCGAGTTCGAGCGCCAGCTGCGCGAGATCGCGGCGCGCGCCAAGCGCGGGACCGAGGCCTTCCTGGTCCAGGTCAACCCGCGGGTGAGCGCCAAGTTCACCGGCGAGGGCGCGCGCGTGCTGCACGCGCTGGAGCAGGAGACCGGGAAGATCTTCCACTTCGAAGGCTCCGAGGGGCTCCCGCTGGACCACTTCGCGATCACGCAGGAGGGCTCCAACGAGGACATCGAGGAGCGCGCGATCCCGTTCAAGGAGGGCGACGAGGTGCTGGTCAACATCATCGAGCCCCACATGTACGAGGTCGACGACGCCGTCGCGAAGATCGACGGCTACATCATCTCGGTGGTCAACGGCGGCCGGTTCGTGGGCTCCAAGAAGCTCGTCCGGATCGAGGAGGCGGGGCGCACGGCGGCCGTCGCGACGCTGCTCGACGGCGACGACGAGCCCGCGGAAGGCACCTCGGGCGACGAGTCGCTAGAATCCAAGCCTCGGCGCCGCGGCCGCAGAGGCGGACGGCGCCGTTCGGCTGTCAAGGCCGAAGCGACTTCGTCGGAGTAACCAGAAACCATGTACGCGATCGTCAAGACCGGTGGCAAGCAGTACCGCGTCGAAGAGGGCCAGACCCTCCTCGTCGAGCGGCTGCCTGGCGACGCCGGCGCCAAGCTCGACCTCGAGCCCCTCCTCTTCGCGGGGGATGAAGCCCTGTTCGGCGACAAGCTGGGCAAGGTGACGGTGGCCGCCGAGGTCGTCGAGCACCTGCGCGGCCCCAAGCTGCGGGTCAACAAGTTCAAGCCGAAGCGCGGCTACCGCCGCCGCGCCGGTCATCGCCAGGAGCTCACGCGCATCCGGGTGACCAAGATCACGAAGGGTTAGGGGAGAGCAGATGGCACATAAGAAGGGCCTCGGCTCCTCCAAGAACGGCCGCGATTCGAACCCCCAGTTCCTGGGCGTGAAGATCTTCGCCGGCCAGGTCGTGACCGGCGGCGAGATCATCGTGCGCCAGCGCGGCTCCCGCTTCAAGGCCGGCGACGGCGTCGGGATGGGCAAGGACGACACGCTGTTCGCGAAGGCCGCGGGCACCGTCGACTTCAAGACCGGCCGCCGCGGCCGCGTCGTCTCGATCCTGCCGGAGGAGGACGCGGCGGCCTAGCCGTCTCGCGCTCCATCAGCCTTGTTCGCCGCGCCCCTTCGGGGCGCGGCGTCGTTAAGCCGCCTCGATCGCCGCGCCTCCGACCCGGCCCGCGCGGCGACGCGCCAGGTCGCCCGGTGCCCTGACACCCTCGAATTAGTGAACCGTTGCGTGTGCAACAATTGGGGTTGATGTCTTCCCCCGATGCCGTAGCTGCCGCACGCAACAAGACGCTGATCCTGGTGCTCTGCTGCCTTGCGCAGTTCATGGTCATCCTCGATGTCTCGATCGTGAACGTCGCGCTGCCGTCGATTCGTGGGGACCTCGGGTTCAGCGCGACGGGGTTGCAGTGGGTGGTCAACGCCTACACGTTGGCGTTCGCCGGCTTCCTGCTGCTCGGTGGGCGTGCGGCGGATCTGCTCGGGCGGCGGGAGGTCTTCGCCGGTGGGCTGCTGCTGTTCGCGTTCGCGTCGCTGCTGGGCGGCATCGCGCAGTCCTCGGGGACGCTGATCGCGGCTCGTGCCGCGCAGGGGCTCGGCGGTGCGGTCGTCGCGCCGGCGACGCTCTCGATCCTCGCCACCACGTTCACCGAGGGCCGCGAGCGCAACCGCGCGCTGGGCCTGTGGGGCGCGATGGGCGGTGTCGGCGGCGCGACGGGCGCGCTGCTCGGCGGCATCCTCACCCAGACGCTCTCGTGGCGCTGGATCCTGCTGATCAACGTCCCGATCGGGATCATCGCGGCTCTCGCCGCGCTGCACGTCGTCGCCCGCGGGCGCCGGGACGCCGAGGCGCGCAAGTCGTTCGACCTCATGGGCGCGCTCACGGTCACCGCGGGCCTCGTCGTCCTGACCTACGGGATCGTCGAGACCGACACGCACGGCTGGGGCTCGTCGCGGACGCTCGTCACCATCGCGCTCGGCCTCGCGCTGCTCGCCACCTTCACGCTGATCGAGGGCCGCCTGGCCAAGCACCCGCTCGTCCCGCTGCGGATCTTCAAGTCGCGCCCGGTCTCCGGCGCCAACGTCGTCGTCTTCTGCATGGGCGCCAGCGCGTTCGCCATGTGGTACTTCCTGTCGCTGTACCTCCAGCAGGTGCTCGGCTTCGACCCGATCGAGGCCGGCCTGTCGTTCCTGCCGATGACGCTCACGATCGTCGCCTGCTCGCAGCTCGCCAGCCGCGGCGTCGGGCGGTTCGGGCCGGGCCTGGTGCTCACCTTCGGGATGGTCCTGATCGCGTTCGGGATGCTCGGCCTGTCGCAGATCTCGGCCGACGGCACCTACTGGGTCGACGTGCTCGTCCCGTCGGTCGTCACGGCCGCCGGCATCGGCTTCTCGTTCGTCCCGGTGACGATCTCCGCGACGCAGGGCGTCAAGGGCCCGGAGGCGGGCCTGGCATCCGGCCTGGTCAACACGTCGCGCCAGGTCGGCGGCTCGATCGGGCTGGCGCTGCTGGCGACCGTCGCGACGCAGCGCACCAACGACGTCATCGGGGCCATGGGCCCGAAGGTCGCGCTGACCGACGGCTTCCAGCGGGCGTTCGTCGTCGGCGCGGGCTTCGCGCTGGTCGGCGCGATCGTCAGCGGCACGGTGCTGGCCCGCAGCGGGCGCGACGCCGCGCTCGCGGCCGCCGAGGCCGAGCGCGCCTGACCGACCGCGCTGGCGCACGTGGCGCCGGAGCCCTACGCTTCCGGCATGGCCGACCGCCTGGAGGACGTGGTCAACATCGGTCCTGCGCTCGCGCACGACCTCCGTGCGATCGGCGTCGAGGACGGCGACGCGCTGCGCGAGGTCGGCGCGCGCGACGCCTGGCTGCGCCTGTACGAGGCCGGCTCCCGGGACTGCCTGAGCTCCTTCCTCGCGCTCGAGGGCGCCGTCCGCGGCCTCCGCTGGATGCAGATCGCGCCCGACGACCGCGACGCCTGCTGCGAGCAGATGCGCGCGCTGCTGGCGGCGGCCGAGCCGCCGGCCGCCGCGCAGCGCTGATCCGTGGCGGCGAGTGTCCCCAGGAGGGACACTGCCCGACATGGATCGCGACGCGGGTCTCTAGGCCGCGACGAGCTCGCGCTCCGGGTCGGCGACGTCTGCCGTCGCGTGCGGCGGCACGGTGCGCAACGTGAACCACGCCACCGCCGCGGCGAACGCCATGACGACGCTCGCGCCCAGCGCCGCCGCGTGCAGGCCGTGCGTGAACGCCACGCGCGCGGTGTCCAGGAGCGCGTCGCCCGACCGGCCCGGCAGCGCGCGGGCCACCTCGACCGCGCCGCCCAGCGTCTCGTGCGCCGCGTGGGGGACGCCGCCCCCGACGTCGTGGCGGTAGACGGCGGTCCCGATGCTGCCGAGGACCGCGACGCCGATCGCGCCGCCCAGCTCCTGCCCGGTCTCGGCCACCGCTGACGCCGCGCCCGCGCGCTCCGCCGGCGCCGCGCCGAGGATCAGGTCGGTCAGCAGCGTCATCGCGCCCGCCAGGCCCATCGTCGTGAGCACCACGCCGGCCAGCGCCACCGGCAGGCCGTCCCGCGCCGGGACGCGCAACAGCACCAGGAAGCCGACCAGGGCCAACAGGAAGCACGCCGCGACGACCGCCGCCGGCCGCACCCGCTGCGCCGCGACCATCGCCAGCGGCGCGACGACGCCGACCGACAGCGGCGCCGGCAGCGTCCACAGCGCGGCCGTCAGCGGCGACAACCCCAACACGGACTGCAGGTACTGCGTCGAGAACAGCGCGAACCCGACGAGCCCGAGCATGGCCATCAGGTTGACCCCGAGCGCGCCGCTGAAGCGCGCGTCGCGAAACAGCGACAACTCGATCATGGGGGAGGTCAGGGCTCGCTGGCGCCGGACGAACGCGACGCCACCGACCACGCCGACGACCAGCGCGAGCACCGGGATCAGGCCCAGGCCGTCGACCGCCGCGCGCTGCAGCCCGAAGACCAGCGGCAACATGGTGCCCAACGACAGCAGCGCGCTGATCGGGTCCAGGCGCGCGCCGCTCGGGTCGCGCGACTCCGGCAGCAGCCGGGGCGCGGCGACCACCAGCGCGACCATCACGGGGACGTTGATCAGGAACACCGATCCCCAGGAGAAGTGCTGCAGCAACAGGCCGCCGAGCAGTGGCCCGAGCGCGGAGCCGCCGCTGACGACGCCGGTCCAGATCGCCACCGCCTTGCGGCGCTCGGCGTCGTCGGGGAACAGGTTGCGCAGGAGCGCCAGCGACGACGGCATCAGCGTCGCGCCGCCGAGGCCCATCAGCGCCCGGCAGGCGATGAGCTGGTCCGGGGTCGACGCGAACGCCGCGGCGGCGCTCGCCAGGCCGAAGGCGCCCGCGCCGCAGACGAGCACGCGCCGCCGGCCGACCAGGTCGGCCAGCGAGCCCATCGTGATCAGCAGCCCGGCGAGGACGAACCCGTACACGTCGAGCATCCACAGCTGCTGGGTGCCCGACGGCGCGAGGTCGGCGCTGATGAACGGCGCGGCGAAGTACAGGATGGTCACGTCCATGGCCACCAACAACACGGCCAGCAGCAGGACGCCGAGCCCGATCCACTTGGAACGGAGGGGGAGAGAGGTCATGGCCGGGGACCGTACACAAGATTCATACGCTTGTATAGAACGGACGTATGAATGGATTCGTGGGCTACGATCTCCCCCCGATGGGACACCGCGAGGACCTGCTGGACGGCGCGAAGCGCTGCCTCTACGAGAAGGGCTACGCCCGCACGACCGCGCGCGACATCGTGGCCGCCTCGGGCACGAACCTCGCCTCGATCGGCTACCACTACGGCTCCAAGGAGAACCTGCTCAACGCCGCGCTGATGAGCGCGACCGAGGACTTCGGCGAGGCCGTCGGCGCCGCGGTGGGCGACGGGCCGCCCGAGGCGGATCCCTACGAGCGCTTCGAGGCCGTGTTCACGCGCGTCCTCGAGCAGTACGCGACCTACCGGCCGCTGTGGAGCGCGACCTTCGAGAGCGTCTCGCAGGTCGACCACGCCGACGCGGTCCGCGAGTTCTTCGCGACCGTCCAGGGCATGGCGCACCGTGAGATGTCGCGGCTGTGGTTCGGGACGCCCGACGACGTCGAGGTCACCGACCCCGCCCACGTCCAGGTCGGCCAGCTCCTCCAGGCCGTGCTCATCGGGCTGATGGGCCAGATGCTCATCGACCCGACCCAGGCGCCGACGGCCAAGGACCTCAGCGCGGCGCTCAGGACGATGACGGCGCGCTGAGCAGCGCCCGCAACCGCGCGGCCAGGTCGTCCGGCACGATGGCGCGGGATCATCCCGACTGGGCCGTCGGCCGGACGAGCACCTCGTTGACGTCGACGTGCGGCGGCTGGGACACCGCGTACAGCACGGCGCGCGCGATGTCCTCGGGCTCCAGCCGGCCGTCGGACCGCGCGTCGAAGAACGGCGTGTCGACCTGGCCGGGCGAGATCAGCGTGGTCCGGACGCCGGTGCCGTCGAGGTCGCCGCGGATCGCCTCGGCCATCGCGGTCACCGCCCATTTCGTCGCCGAGTACAGCGACCCGGGGATGACGCGCCGGCCCGCGACCGAGCCGGTCAGCAGGACGTGGCCCTGGGCCGCCTTCAACGCCGGGAGCGCCGCCCGGACCGTGTAGGCGGCGCCGAGCACGTTGGTCAGGACCATCCCGCGCCAGTGCTCCGGCGTCTCCTCCAGCCAACCGCGCTTGGCGCCGACGCCGGCGTTGGCGAAGACGACGTCCAGGCGCCCGAAGCGCTCGGTCGCGGCGGCCACGAGCGCCTCGTTGTCGGCCCACTCGATGACGTCGGTCGGGACCGCGATCGCGCGCTCGTCGCCGCCCAGCTCGGCGGCCAGCGCCGCCAGGCTGTCGACGCTGCGAGCGCCCAGGACCAGCCGGTGGCCGGCCGCGGCGGCCGCGCGGGCGGTCGCGGCGCCGATCCCAGAGCTGGCGCCGGTGATGAGGAACACGGGGTCGTCGGCCATCAGCGATGGCTTCCCGGCTACCTTCTCCATCACACATGCTGTACGACAAGGCGCGCATCTTCGTCCAGGCGGGCGGCGGCGGGAACGGCTGCATGAGCTTCCGCCGTGAGGCCCACGTGCCCAAGGGCGGCCCCGATGGCGGGGACGGCGGGCACGGCGGCCACGTCGTGCTGCTCTGCGACGACTCCTACCGCGACCTCCAGAGCTTCAAGCGGAAGGCCCACTACAAGGCCGATCGCGGCCGTCACGGCGAGGGCGCGCTGCGCCACGGCGCCGACGGCGACGAGCTGGTCGTGCGCGTCCCGCCGGGCACGCAGGTCACCGACGAGGCCGGCGAGGTCCACGACCTCGTGATCCCGGGCACGCGCGTCGTGGTCGCCAAGGGCGGCTCGGGCGGCAAGGGCAACAAGAAGTTCGCGGGCGCCACGCGCCAGGCGCCGCGCTTCGCCGAGCGCGGGCTGGCCGGCCAGGAGGGCTGGCTGGACCTGCGCCTCAAGCTGCTGGCCGACGTCGGCCTCGTCGGCCTGCCCAACGCCGGCAAGTCCTCCATGTTGGGCCGGATGACGCGCGCCGCGCCGAAGGTCGCCAACTACCCGTTCACGACGCTGGAGCCGGTGCTCGGCACGCTGGACGGCGACGACCGCCAGCTCGTCCTCGCCGACATCCCGGGCCTGATCGAGGGCGCCGCGGGCGGCGCCGGCCTCGGCCACGACTTCCTCGCGCACGTCGAGCGCACGCGCCTGCTCGTCCACGTCCTGGACCTCGCGCCGCTGGACGGCAGCGATCCGGAGGACAACTACGCGACGATCGAGCGCGAGCTGGCCGACTACGACGAGCGCCTGACGACGCTGCCGCGCATCCTCGCGCTGTCCAAGGCCGACCTCGTCTCGCCCGAGGAGGCCGAGGTCACCGCCGAGGTCTGGCGCGAGCGCTTCGCCGCCGCGCTGCCCACTCGCGAGGACTGGGAGCCGACGCCGGAGATCACGCCGGTGCTCATCACCTCCAGCGCGACCGGGCTGGGCCTGGACGAGCTCAAGGCCGAGCTGCTGCGACGCGTGCCCAAGCTCGAGGAGGCCGAGCTGCCGCCGGGCCTCGACGCCGCCGACGACCTCGAGGAGCACCGCACGTTCCGCCCCGCGGCGGGCCGGCGCAACGCCAAGGACTTCAGGGTCGAGCAGGTCGAAGAGGGGCTCTGGCGCGTCGAAGGCGACTCGGTCGACCGCCTCATCGCCCGCCACGACATGGAGAACCTCGACGCGCTCGCGCACGTCGAGCGCCGCCTGCACCGGATGGGCGTCATCCGCGCGTTGGAGGCCCATGGGTTCGAGCCCGGAGACGATGTCGAAATCGGCGGCGTGACGTTCGAGTTGGACCCGTCGTGAGGTGGCGCCGATATCGAGTCGAAATCGGCGGCGTCGTGTTCGAGCTGGATCCCTCGTAGTCTTCCGCGCCGTCCCATGGCCCGCCACGTCATCAAGCTCGGCTCCGGCATCACCGCGTCCGACGACGGCGCGCTGCGTGCCGACGTCCTCGCCGCGATCTGCGACGAGGTCGCCGCCCGGCGCCGTGCCGGCGACGAAGTCGTCGTGGTCTCGTCGGGTGCGATCGTCCGCGGGCTGGACACGATGGGCATCGCCGGGCGGCCGAACGCGATCGAGGACCTCCAGGCGGCCAGCGCGATCGGCCAAGGCCGGCTCTTCCGCTTCTACGACGAGCTGCTGGCCGCGCGCGAAGTCACCGCCGCGCAGGTGCTGCTGACGTTCTTCGACCTCAGCCACCGCACGCACTACCTCAACGCGCGCCAGGCGCTGCGGCGGCTGCTGGACTGGGGCGTCGTGCCGATCATCAACGAGAACGACACGACCGCGACCGACGAGATCACCTTCGGCGACAACGACTTCCTCGCCGCGCAGGTCGCGATCCTGGTCGAGGCCGACAAGCTGGTGCTGCTGACCGGCGTCGACGGCGTCTACACCGGCGACCCGCGCACCGACCCGGACGCGCGGATCGTGCGCGAGATCACCGACTTCGACACGCTCGACGACCAGGCCGCGATCGGGGACTCGACCTCGACGCTCGGGTCCGGCGGGATGCGCTCGAAGGTCGTGGCGGCCGAGATGGCGACCGCGGCCGGGATCCCGGCGGCGATCGTCAACGGCCTGCGCCACGAGGCGCTGGGCGCGGTGCTGGGCGGCGCGACCGACGAGGGCACGCACTTCCCGGCGCGCGCCCTGGGGATCTCCAGCTTCAAGCTGTGGCTGCGCTACGCCAAGCCGGCGCACGGCACGGTGGTCGTGGACGCGGGCGCCGCGCGGGCGCTGCGCGAGGGCGGCACGTCGCTGCTGCCGGTCGGCGTCGTCGAGGTCGTCGGGTCCTTCGCCGCGGGCGACGCCGTCGAGGTCCGCGGCGACACGGCCGGCGGCCGGCTGCTGGGCAAGGGCATCGCCAACCTCAGCGCGGGCGAGCTGCGCCGCGTCCAAGGCATGCAGTCCTCCGCGGCGCGCGAAGTCCTTCCCCGCGCCGCCGAGGAAGCCGTGCACCGCGACTACTTCGTCTTGGCGTAGCGCTCCGCGACCACCGCGGGCTGCTCGGAGACCGCGCCGTCGGCGAGGTCCCACGCCAGCCGCAGGTACTGCGCGTGCGTCCAGGCCAGCGGGGTGGCCGAGAGCGTCGGCGTCCCGGGCTCGAAGCCCGGCTGGCCGCTCGGCGGGTTCTGGTCCCACACCTGCTCGGGCAGCATGCCGCCCGGGCCCGCGGCGTTGGTCATCGCGCGCAGCTGCGTCGTCGCGCCCGCCGTGTCGCCGGTCGCGATCTGCGCCTCGCCGCGCTCGCCGTTGAGCAGCGGCCACGCGCGGCCGATCGTCGTGCGCGAGTCCGGCTCCTGGCCGAAGTCCCACGGCCGGCCGTCGCGGAACTCGCCGTAGCCGTCGAACGCGGCGCGGTGCCAGAAGAAGCCGCGCGCGGTCTGGACGCCGAGCTGCTCGTCCACGACCTTCTCCGAGTTGATGATGTCGGGGTCGTCGGCGGGCAGGACGCCGAGGCGGACGAGGTCCAGGAAGCTCGGGTCGACGACCGTGCGCTGGTCGGCGGCCGACGGGCCGCCGTCGCCGGTCGAGTAGGTCGTCGGTGCGTCCGGGTCGCCGTCCTTGGTCAGCCGCAGGAAGTAGGGCTGCGGCGAGTACGGGCCGGTCGTGGTCACCGTCCAGGCCTTGACCTTGGACTGCCACTCGTCGGCGGTCGCGAGGTACTTGGCGGCGCTGGCGTCGTCGCCGTTGGCCTTGGCGATCTCCGCCGCGCAGACCAGGCCGGCGATCTCCGACGCGATCGTCGCGGGGGAGAAGCCGGACTGGTTCTCCCAGCGCTCCATCGGCGACCACGGCGCGACGTTGCCGGTCTCCGGGTCCTGGTAGGACAACAGGAAGTCCGCGGCGCGCTTGACGTGCGACCAGGTCGCGGGGTCGGTGCGCCCGAGCTGGTGGGCCAGGACCATGGGGAACGCGACCTCGTCCATCTGCAGGCCGGTCCAGACGGGCGTGCCGTCGGGCTTGGAGTTCTGCGGGAACGAGCCGTCGGCCTTCTGCTGGGTGGTGAACAGCCAGTCCAGCGCGCGGTTGGCGCCGGCGCTGTCGCCGGCCGCGATCAGGCCCGTGGCGATCTGGTACAGGTCGCGCGACCAGACCAGGTGGTAGGGGCCGGACGGCGCCTCCTTGCCCCAGCGCCACGGCATCGACGGCGACGCGACGTAGGCGCCGCGGTGCGTCTTGTCCTCGGAGGCCGCGAGGACCAGGATCGAGGTGGTGTACAAGTCGCGCTCGTCGCCGCCGCGCAGCGAGGCCGGCGGGCGCTTGAGGCCGCGCAGGTAGTCGCGCCAGCCGGCGGCGTAGCGCGCGAGCGTGAACAGGAACGGGCGCTGGAGCGAGGCCCGGGCGGTCGCGAGCGCGGCGTCGGGGGCGTCGGCGAAGGCCAGCGCGAGCGTCGCGCGGCCGCCGCGGCTGAACGCGAGCCGGCCGGCCTGGACGACGGCGCCGGGGCCGGCCGAGTCATAGGCGTTGCCGACGACGTCGGCGTCGCTGGTCCCGCGGTAGTTGTTGGTGGTCTTGGCGAACGCCGGCTGGGCGGTCAGCGCGCTGGCGCCGCTCTTGGCGTCGGTGGCGACGAGATCGGTCCCGGCGCTACGCGCCGTGTCGTCGGTCCGCGTGTCGGCCAGCGTCGGCTCGTACAGGGCGTGGACGCTGTAGCGCCGCTTGTCCTTGGCGCTGAAGCGCACGTCGGCCAGGACGGTCGCGCGCGACGGGTCGGTCACGTAGGTGGCGGTCAGCCGCCAGCGCCCGTCCGGGTCGGTCGCGGTCTGGGCGAAGGTCAGGCTCTTGGGGTCGACCTGCCGGGTCGTGAGGTTCCCGGCGCTCACCGTGCCGGACTGCGCGTCGGCGACCACGAGGCGCAGCGCGCGCGAGGACGGCGTCGCGAGGTCGGGGAAGAAGACCTCGCCGAGGCCGCCGTCTTCCTGGACGGTCGCCCAGACCTTGCTGTCGGTGGTGTCCGACGTGACGATCCCGGACTTGTCGGAGCCCTGGAACCCGTCGTCGGCTCCCGGCCCTCCGGGCGCGGGCGCGGCGACCGCGGTCGTGGCGACGGACAGCGCGCCGAGCAGCGACGCGCACAGCAGACGGGCAGACCTGGACATGCGGCCGCGGTACCCATGCCCGTCCGGCTGAACCCGCCGGCGGTCAGCAGAACGCCCGGTACCATTTTCGGCATGGCCATCGCGACCCCGTCCGTGACCGACATCTGCCGCGCCGCGCGCGCCGCCTCGCGACGGCTGGCCACGCTGTCGACCAGCGAGAAGGACGCGGCGCTGCACGCGATCGCCGACGCGCTGGTCGCCCGAACCGCGGACATCGTCGAGGCCAACGCGCGCGACCTGGAGGCCGGGCGCGAGGCCGGCCTGAGCGCGGCGCTGCTCGACCGGCTGCTGCTCGACGCGGGCCGCGTCGCCGCGATCGCCGCGCAGGTGCGCGACATCGCCGCGCTGCCCGATCCCGTCGGCGAGGTCATCGACGGCTTCCGCCTGCCCAACGGGCTCGACGTCGCCAAGACGCGCACGCCGCTCGGCGTCGTCGCCGTGGTCTACGAGGCGCGGCCGAACGTCACGATCGACGCCGCGGCGCTCTGCCTGAAGTCGGGCAACGCGATCGTCCTGCGCGGGTCCTCGAGCGCCGCGCACTCCAACGCGATCCTCGCCGCGATCGCCGCCGAGCATGCGCCCGAGGGCGCGATCGGCCTGGTCGCCGGCGGCGGCCGCGAGGAGCTGGCCGAGCTCGCCACCCAGGACGAGCACGTCGACCTCATCATCCCGCGCGGCGGCGAGGGCCTGAAGCAGGCGCTGACCGCCGTCGCGACCGTCCCGATGATCTTCGCGGCGTCGGGCAACTGCCACGTCTACGTCGACGCGGACGCCGACCTCGCCAGCGCGCGCGACATCATCGTCAACGCCAAGACCCAGCGCCCGGGCGTGTGCAACGCGGCCGAGACGCTGCTGGTCCACCGCGACGTCGCCGGCGCGTTCCTGCCCGACGCGCTCAGCGCGCTGCGCAACGCGGGCGTCGAGCTGCGCGGCGACGCGCGCGTCCAGGCGCTCGACGCCGACGTGCTGGAGGCCACCGATGCCGACTGGGACACCGAGTTCCTCGCGCTCGTCCTCGCGATCGGCGTCGTCGACTCGGTCGACGAGGCGATCGACCACGTCAACCGCCACGGCTCGGGCCACTCCGAGGCGATCGTCACGTCGTCCTACGCGAGCGCCCGCGCCTTCGAGCTCGGCGTCGACGCCGCGTGCGTGTACGTCAACGCGTCCACGCGCTTCACCGACGGCGGCGAGTTCGGCTTCGGCGCCGAGATCGGCAACTCGACGCAGAAGCTCCATGCCCGCGGGCCGATCGGCCTGCGCGAGCTGTGCTCGTTCAAGTACGTCGTGCGAGGAGCCGGGCACGTCCGCTGAGCCGGACCGCCGCCGCCGCGGCGCTGCGCAAGACGACCAGTCCTGGGGCCGCGTGGGCATCCTGGGCGGCACGTTCAACCCGCCGCACCTGGCCCACCTCCTGGCCGCGCAGGAGGCGCTGGACCAGCTCGGGCTCGACCAGGTGCTGCTGATGCCGGTCGCGACGCCGCCGCACAAGCAGGTCGACGGCGATCCGGGCCCGGAGGCCAGGCTGGAGCTCTGCCGGCTGGCGACCGCGGGCGACGAGCGCTTCGCCGTGTCCGACCTCGAGGTCGCCCGCGGCGGGCCGTCCTACACGGCCGATACGCTGCGCGCACTGCATGCGACGTGCCCGGGAGCGGAGCTGACGTTCATCGTCGGAGGCGACATGGCCTCGAGCCTCCCGACGTGGCGTGAGCCCGCGGAGGTCGTGGGTCTGGCGCGCCTGGCGGTCGCCGAGCGCGAGGGCGCGCGGCGGGCCGATATCCTGGAACGGCTGGCGACGATCCCCGGCGCCGTCGAACGGGTCGACTTCTTCGACCTGCCTCGCATGGACATCTCGTCCTCGCTCGTCCGGCGGCGGGTGGCCGCAGGACGCCCGATCCGGTACCTGGTGCCCGACAGGGTCGCCGAGTACATCGCACAGCACGGGCTCTATCGGAGCCCGGTGGGTACCCCATCATCATCAGCATGACCGCGGAGGAAGCGTCGTCTTGCCCAGCCAGACCGTGCAGCACCCCGACCAGCAGACCCCAGAAGAGATGACCCCGGAGCGCCTCGCGCAGCTCGCCGCCTCGTACGCGGCCGACAAGAAGGCCATCGACCTCACCGTGCTCGACCTGCGCGGCGTGTCGAGCTACACGGACTTCTTCGTCGTCTGCTCCGGCAACACCGACCGCCAGACCAAGGCGATCCACGACGCGATCCACGAGGGCCTGAAGAAGGACCACGGCCAGCTCCCGCGCCGCGTCGAGGGCACCGGCGAGGCCCGCTGGATCCTCATGGACTACTTCGACATCGTCGTCCACGTCTTCGTCCCCGAGGTGCGCGAGTTCTACCGCCTCGAGCAGCTGTGGGGCGACGTGCCGCGTCTCGACGTCGAGCTGGAGGACGTTCCCAGCCGCTGAGCCGCCGCCCTTGTGGCGGCGGTGACAACTTCTCGCTCCTGATTGGCGCCGCGCGGGCCAAGACCGTGCGCGGTGCCGCGGCTTAGGCTCGGCCGCGGTACTGGGGTCCACAGGAGGAGGAGAGGGTGCAGTCCAAGGTTCGACGGCTCATCGGAGCCGTGGTGTGCGTCTGCGCGCTGGGCGGTGGGGTCACGGCATCGGCGCTGGCAGACAACTACGTCGCCCTCGGCGACAGCTACTCGTCGGGGACGGGGACGCGGGACTACTCGCTGAACTCGGGCTGCCAGCGCGGCCCGTACGCCTACCCGGCGCTGATCAAGGCCGATCGGCCCAACACCACGCTGAACTTCGTCGCGTGCTCCGGCGCGAAGACGACCGACGTCATCAACAACCAGGTCTCGGCGCTCAGCGCGTCCACCAACATCGTGACGATCACGATCGGCGGCAACGACGCCGGCTTCTCGAGCGTCATCACGCAGTGCGCGTATCCGCTGGTGAGCTGCAACAGCAACATCACCAACGCGCAGAACTACATCAACAACTCGCTGCCGGGCGCGCTGAACGCGGTGTACTCGCAGATCAGGACGCGGGCGCCGAACGCGACGGTCGTCGTCCTCGGCTACCCGCGCCTCTTCATGGGCGTGGACTGCAACGCGGGCACGTTCTTCTCGACCGACGAGATGACCAAGCTCAACGCGACGGCCGACATGATGAAGAACGTCATCGCGGCGCGGGCGGCGGCCTACGGGTTCACGTTCAAGGATCCGATCCCGGCGTTCACGGGCCACGCGGTGTGCTCGTCGACCGAGTGGCTCAACGGCCTCTCCAACCCGATCGGCGACAGCTACCACCCGAACCGCACGGGCCACAAGTCCGGCTACGAGCCGCTGGTCCGGTCGGTCATCGGCTGAAACCGCCCAGAGGGCGATTCAGCCGGCGAAGCATCGCCTGGCGGCGATCTTCGCGGGGCCATGGCGCGCAGGACGACCTCGAGCTCGAAGCGGACCTCGGGGTCGTCCAACGCCGCGCCGAGCAGCTCGCGTAGGCGGGCGAGGCGGTAGCGGACGGTCTGGGGATGGATCTGCAGGTCGGCGGCCATCCTCGGGCCGTTGCCGCGTTGGCGCAGGTAGGCCAGCAGCGTCTGCTCCAAGCGCTCGCGCGAGCGCGGCGGGAGGGCCACCAGCGGCGCGAGGCGCAGCCGCGCGAGGTCGTCGACCAGCGACGGGTCCTCGGCCAGCAGCAGCTCGAGCAGGTGGTCGTCGGCGGCGTGCAGGCCGAGCGCCGCCTCGTCCAGGAGGCGATGCAGGCTGCGGGCGCGCGACCAGCTGCGCGCCGCGTGCTCGACCGCGACGGTCGGGCCCAGCGCGGCGGGCACGGTGGCGAGCGCGCGCTCCAGCGGCCGGCGGCGGCCCGGGCCGTCGGGGTCGGGGAGGACGAGGCAGGCGGCGCCGTCGATCGCGCCGGCCAGGACGTCGGGCGGCAGCCGCAGGCCCCTGACGCCGGCGCCGGCGTCCGGGCCCAGCGCGACGACGGCCAGCGCGCGCGGCAGCGGCCAGCCGGCATCCTGCGCGGCGCGGTCCAGCGTCGCGCGGTCCGGCGCGGGGTCGGCGACGAGCGCCGCCAGCAGCCGCGCGCGCCGGCGCTCCTTCTCGCCGGCCGCCGCGGCCTGCGCGGCGACGAAGCCCTCGACGGTGACGGCCGCGATCTCGTCGAGGTAGGCGAACAGCGCGTCGGCCAGGACGGCGACCGTCGCGGCCTCCGCCTCGGCGTCGGTCGCGACCGCCGCGATCCGCCTCCACACCACGCGCGCGCCGAGGTGGTAGCCGGCCTGGAGCTCGTCGAGGCTGTGGCCGGAGCGGAACCAGCGCTCGCCCACCGCGACGTACAGCGCGCGGTCGGCGCCGACGCTCGGCGGCCGGTGCTCGATGACGCTGGAGAAGTCGTGCAGGGCGTCGGCCACGGCGCGCACGACGTCGCGCCCGAACGGCCCGTCGAGGGTGCGGTAGACCGGGATCGCGGGGCCCAGGACGTCGACCAGCTCGTCGGCGATCGCCGGGATCGCGGCGCAGACGAGCGCGCCGAGATCGGTCGGCAGCGCGTGCCAGGGGCGGGGCGGCGCCTGCGGGTCGATCGCCATGGCGCACTCTCTCCGCCGACGCTTGGGAAAGCAACAGCGGCCCGCCCCTCGCCAGGAGGGACGGGCCGCGGTCGGACACCAGGAACGTGCTGCGCCCTAGAGCGCGGCGTTCATGTCCGTCTTGACCTGCGCGGCGGTCAGCGCCTTGTTGTAGACGCGGACCTCGTCGATCTTGCCGGTGAACCACTCACCCCAGATCGAGTTGCCGCCGATGTGCAGCGCGCCGTTGCTGGTGGTGACCGAGCCGGTGACGGCCTTGGTGGCCACGGCGACGCCGTCGACGTACAGGATCAGCGACTTGCCGTCGTAGGTGGTCGCGACGTGCGACCAGGTGCCGGTCTTCAGCGCCGACGTCGAGGCGGAGGTGATCTCCTCGCCGATGAACAGGTCGCCGTCGGCCTTGCCGGCCGCGGTCGCGGCGTACAGGCCGTAGTTCACGGCGCTGGTCTGGTCCTTGGCGATGATCGTGCGCCAGCCCGACAGCGTCGTCGGGGCGACCCAGGCCTCCAACGTCATGGTGTTGGTCAGGTCCAGCGCGTCGTCGTCGGCGACCGTGACCCAGTCGCCGGCGCCGTCGAAGCTCAGCGCGCGGCCGAACTTGCCGGCGGTGGTCGACGTCGCGCCGCTGCGGACGCCGTCGAGGCCGTGGCCGCTGACGTCCTTCACCGTCGTCCCGGAGGCCTCGTTGAAGTTGTACGCGGCGACGAGGCCGGTGCCCGTGGTGGGCGTGCTGGGCGGCGTGGCCGGCGGGGTCGTGGCGGCGGTGACCGTCCACGTCGCGGCGGCCGGCGACGCGTCGACGTTGCCCGCGGCGTCGGTGGCGCGCACGCTGAACGTGTGCGAGCCGGTCGCGAGCGAGCTGTAGGCCTTGGGCGAGGTGCAGGTCGCCCAGGCGGCGCCGTCGAGCTTGCACTGGAACGTCGAGCCCGTCTCGCTGGGGCTGAACGAGAACGACGCGGTCGTGGCCGTCGTCGAGGACGCCGGCTGCGCGGTGATCGTCGTCTCCGGCGCGATGGTGTCGGCGGGAGGGGTCGGGGTGGCCGGCGGAGTCGTCGGCGGCGTCGGCGTCGTGCCGGCCGTGCCGCCGTACTCGTAGGCGCCGGCGTCGGGCGCGCCGCCGGCCGGGCGAGCGTTGCCCTCCATGTCGAGCGCCGGGAAGTTGGCCGGGTCGCCGCCGTTGACGGCGGGCGACGAGCTCTTGAGGTGGTAGTCGGTGGCGCTGGCGAAGCCGGGGTCGCCGACGTACTGGTCGGTGGAGCCGCAGGGGCCGGCGTCGCGCCAGGCGACCGCGATCCAGACGTTGTGGGAGTAGGTCGCGTAGGAGTGGCAGAAGTCCTTGTCCAGGACGTTGCCGATGACCTTGAAGTTGCTGGCGCCGGCGCCGTCGTCGGGCATGTACCAGCCGGCGGGCGAGCTGTTGTTGCGGATCGTGACGTTGACGCCGTTGCGGATCGAGAGGCCGTGGTAGGCCGTCAGGCAGCCGCACGAGTTGGTCGGCTCGTCGAAGGTGGAGTTCTCGATGGTGATGTTCTTGACGCCCCACTCCGTGTTCTGGATGTGCAGGCCGAAGGTGTCGCAGTTGGGGCCGAAGTGCGAGTTGCGGATCGTCAGGCCGTCGACGTCGGAGACCTGCAGGCACTCGACGTGGTCCTGGGCCGTGGCGACCAGGACGTCGTGCAGGTGCACGCCGTCGATCAGGATGTTGCTGGAGGGCACGGTCGTCGAGCCGGACTTCCAGACCTGGATGTCGGGGTGCGTGCCGTTGTTGGTGCCGCCGACCGAGCCGCCGATGATCGAGATGCCGTCGGCGCCGTTGGTCCAGAAGTTGCCGCTCATGTTCACGTTGCGGAACGTGAGGTCCTGGGCCCGGTTGGCCGTGAAGCCGCCGATGCCCATGTCCTGGATCGTGATGTGCCGACCGCCGAGATCGGCGTAGTACTCGCCGAAGTCGATGAAGCCGACCTTCGGCACCGCGCCCGCGGCGGGCTTGAAGGTCACGTCGGCGTCCGAGGTCTTGGAGGCGTCGTAGGACAGGATCTGGTCGCCGTAGGTGCCGCCGGCGACCTGGACGGTGTCGCCCTGCGCGGCCGCGGTGTAGGCGCGGCCGAAGGACTTGCACGGCGCCGCGCTGGTGCACGCGGCGGAGTCCGAGCCAGACGGGGACAGGTAGAGGGTGTTGGCGCTCGCGGCCGCGGCCGGGACGAGCAGCAGCGCGCACGCCAACAGCGCCGCGCGGAGCGGGCTGGAACAAGACAAGGGTGGTCCTTCCGATGGACGGAGTGGTCTGAAGGGATGTGCCAGCGCGCAGCGTCGATTGAGACGCCACGCACCCGTGACTCGCTGGACCGAGCTCTGTGAGACCCGCCCCTGCCTGGGACATTGGGTTACTCACTTCTGTTGTCGGGCACCGGACGATCCCTGGCCATCCCCCGACATGGGGAAATTGCCGTCGATCCCGCTCCGGAAACCCACCGCTCATCCCCCGGGGAGGGGAGGAGCGCCTCCCGCGCGTTCGCCTGATGACGCACGCGGTGGGCTGGCCCGTGGTCTGCCCCGTCGAGTCGGTCCGAAGCCTCGTGAACCATCGGCTGTCCGTGCACGGACGCCGTGCCAGTCGGCGGCCGCCTTGACATCCGTCGGACGCCCCATGTGCCCACCTCGCCGCCCAGCGCCACCGCCGGATCGCGGTCGTCACCGACGACGACCGCGTCTGGACCGCGCGCGAGCGCGTCGCCGGCGCCACCGAGGCGCTGCGCGCCGCCGGGCTGCCGATCGACACTGACCTCATCTGCCCGGCGCCCACGACGCCGACCGCGCCGAGGCCATCGTGCGCGACGTCCTGGCGCTGCCCGCCGCGCGCCGGCCCACCGCCCTCTTCGCCGCCAACAACCGGATCACCGTCGGCGCCGTGCGCGCGCTGCGCGGCCTCGCCGACGCCGACGCGCCCGCGCTGGTCGGCTTCGACGACTTCGAGCTGGCCGACATGCTCGCCACGCCCGTGACCGCGTCCGCCAGTCGCCCGCCGAGATGGGCCTGCTCGCCGCCGAGGCGGCCTACGCCCGCCTGGCCGGCGACGCGGGGGTCCCGCGGCGCCAGGTCGTCCCGTGCGAGCTCGTGGTCCGCGGATCCGGGGAGCGGCCTCCGAGATGACGAGTCCAGTCCTGCTGCCACCCAACGGCGTCCCGCGGTTCTACCGCGGCGGCCCGGCGAGCGCCGCGCTGCGCGGCGCCCCGCGCCGCCGCCGGGCGACCACGTCCCCGAGGACTGGGTCGGCTCGACCCCACGCCGCTGGTCGGCCCGCGCCGCGGCGCCGCGCGCGACGGCCGCGCGCTGCCCGGCGTGGCCGACCCGTTCTTCACCGCCCGGTGGCTGACGGCGCGCGCCGGCGCGCCGGCGCCGCTCGACGCGGCGGGCTTCTCGATCCTCGTCGCCCTCGACGGGTCCGCGAGGCTCGAGACGGCCGACGGCGCGGCGCTTTCCGTCGCCCGCGGTGACGACGTTGTCATGCCCTGTTCGGCCGGTCAAGACGCTCTCGGGCGTCCAACCTCTACCTGGGGCGTGAGATCATGCGCCCGGGCGTCTTCGGCACGTTGGGGTTCCTGACAAGGGCGCGATGAAGCGCCGCAGCGGCGAGGCGTTCGACATCCTCGGCGTCGCGATCCAGGACGTCGCGACCATGTCCGGCGGCCAAGGCCAGGGCGTCGCCGTCGCCCGCGCCGTCACGTGGGCGAGCAAGGTGGTGTTCATGGACGAGCCGACCGCGACGCTCGGCGTCATGCAGACGCGCGCGGTCCTGGACCTGATCCGGCGCGTGCGCGACGCATGACCTACGTGATCATCACGGCGGGCATCGACCAGGCGGTCGCCGCCCTCAAGGGCCAGCCGAACACGAAGCAGATCGCGATCGGCTTCGTGACCGTCACCAAGGACAACATCGACAGCCCCGAGTCGCAGGCCGCGCTCTACGAGGCAAGCTGCTGACCCTGGGATGATGGACGGCATGATCGTCGTCGTCGGAGAGGCGCTGGTCGACCTCGTACCCGGCGGCGGCGACGTGCTGGCCGCCCACCTGGGCGGCGGGCCGTTCAACGTCGCGCGGGCGGTGGCGCGGCTGGGCGGCGAGGTCGGGTTCCTGGGGCGTCTGTCGGAGGATCGCTTCGGCCGGGCCCTGCGCGCCGCGCTGCAGGACGACGGGGTCGATCTGCGGCTGGCGGTCGCGACCGAGGACCCGACGACGCTGGCGATCGCCGAGGTCGACGCCGCCGGTGTCGCGCGGTACGTGTTCTACGCGGCCGGGACGTCGGTCCCCGGGCTGATGGGCGTCGACGTCGCCGCGGGCGCGGTCGCGGGTGCCTCCGTGCTCTGCGTCGGCTCGCTCGGGCTGGTCTTCGAGCCGGTGGCGAGCACGTTGGAGGCCTTGGTCGCGGCGGCGCCGTCCGGGCAGCTCGTCGCGTGCGACCCGAACTGCCGGCCCGCCGCGATCGGCGCGGACGCCGCGACCTACCGCGCACGCCTCGAACGCGTCCTGGCCCGCACGGACCTGATGAAGGCCAGCGAGGAGGACTTGGCGTTCCTGCGCGCGGGGCTCGACGTCGAGGCCGCCGCGCGCGACCTGCTGGCCGGTCAGGGCGTCGCGCTCGTGACGCTCGGCGGCGAAGGCGCGCTGGTGGTGTCCTGCGACGCGTCACGACCCTCGGTGCCGGTCGCCGCACCACGCGTCGACGTCGTCGACACGATCGGCGCCGGCGACGCCTTCCTCGGCGGCTTCCTGTCCTGGTGGCAGGCCCGACGCCTTGACCGCACCGACCTCACCGACGCCGCCGCGCTCCTCGCCGCCACGCAGGAAGCCTGCGCGGTCGCGGCACGCGCCTGCACGGTGGCAGGCGCGTCGCTGCCGCGCTGAGCGACTACACGAACAACGGCCCGAGGTGCGGCGGCGCCGCCGCACCGGTGGCGGCGGTGATCCTCCAGGTCTTGGCGTCGATGGCGCACGCGGGAACGGCAACATCATCGGTGGGCTCGCCAACGCCACGTGGTCGGTCGCGACGTTCTTCGTGATCCCGATCATCGCGCTCGACGGGCTCGGCCCGGTCGACGCGATCAAGCGCTCCGCCGGCGTCGTGCGGGAGCGCTGGTGCGAGGGCCTCGTCGGCTCCGCGACGATCGGCGGCGCCGTCTTCCTGATCGGGATCCTGCCGGGCGCCGCGCTCGTCGCGGGCGGCATCGCGCTCACCGGCAGCACGGCCGCGCTGGGCGCCGTCCTGATCGCGGTCGGCGTGGTCGTCGTCGTGATCGCGGCGTTGCTGCAGGCCACGCTGTCGGCCGTCTTCCGCGTCGCGCTCGACCGCTTCGCCACCCAGGGCGACGCGCCCGGCGCCTTCTCCCAGGCACAGCTCTCCGGTGCGTTCCAGGCCAAGGGCGGCCGGCGCCGCCGGCCGTTCTAGTGTCGTGATGCGGAAGTTCGACGGCCGTCTCCGGGCGCGCGCCGCCGCCTGACGTCCGCCGCCGATCCTCGATGAACCAGGGGTTCGCCTGGGGTCGTCGACGACCGTCAGACGGGGCCGAGCATCCCGGATGCTGCGGCCCATCTTCCTCATCACGACAGCACGCGCGGTGCGGTGAGGCCCAGAAGGGCCAGGCCCGCGGCGCTCTCGCCGCCGGGCTCGGCGACGTAGGTGAGCAGGCGCTGGCCCGAGTCGTCGGGAAGTTGCAGCGCTTGGAACTCGAGGTCGAGGTCGCCGACCTCGGGGTGGTGCAGGAGCTTGGTCCCGGACACGCAGTTGGCGACGGGGTGCTTGCTCCACAACGCCGAGAACTCGGGGCTCTTGACGCTGAGCTCGCCGACGAGCTCCTCCAGTGGCCGGTCGTCGGGGAACCGGCCGGCGACGAGGCGCAGCGACGCGATCGCCCGCGCGGCCTCGGACTCCCAGTCGCGGTAGAGCTCGCGCGTGTGCGGGTCGAGGAACAGCATGCGCGTCAGGTTGGGGCGGTCGGCCGGACGCTCCGGCGCGGCGCCGTCGTAGTGGCCGGCGAGCAGCCGGTGGGCCAGCGGGTTCCAGGCCAGCACCTCGGTGCGGCGGCCGAGCACGACGGCCGGGACGTCGCGCATCGCGGCGACGAGGTGCAGCGTGCTCGGGCCGGCGGCGTCGGGGCGCGGGCGGCGAGGGCGACCGACCGCCCCGCCCTGGGCCGGCACCGCGAGGTCGAGCAGGTGCGTGCGCTCGTCGTCGTCGAGCTGCAGCGCCCGCGCGATCGCCTCGATCACCGAGCGGCTCGCGTTCGTGCTCTGGCCCTGCTCGAGACGCGTGTAGTAGGTGGCGCTGACGCCGGCGAGCTGCGCGAGCTCCTCGCGGCGCAGGCCGGGGACGCGCCGCGCGCCATAGGAGACGATGCCCGCGGCCTCGGGCGTCAGGCGCGCGCGGCGGCTGCGCAGGAACTCCCCGAGGGCGGGCTTCGTGACGGGCATGCCCTCCAGTATCGGACACGCCGGACCGCGCTGGGTGACCCTGCGGGTGCCAGGCAGCGCAGGGGTCTGGCTGGCCGGCTCGCCGCCACGCAGGGTGGAGGACATGTCGACCATCGAACACGTTGTCACCGCGCCCGCCCGGATCTCCGACGCCGCCCGCGCCCGCCTCGTCCTCGCCGTCCTGCTGACCGCGAGCTTCACGCTCGCCGTGGACTTCTCGATCCTCAACGTCGCGCTGCCGGCGGTCGGCGCCGACGTCGGGTTCTCGCTCGACGCGCTCCAGTGGATCCCGACCGCGTTCGCGCTCGGCGCCGCCGGCTTCACGCTCCTGTTCGGCCGCGTCGCGGACGTGGTCGGCCGCCGCCGGATGTTCCTGGTGGGGATGGGATTGCTCGGCAGCTCATCGCTCGTCGGCGGGCTGGCGGACGCCCCCGCCGTGCTGCTGGCCGCGCGCGCCGCGCAGGGCCTGGCCACCGCGATCGTCACCCCGGCGGCGCTGTCGCTGCTGACGACGTCGTTCGCGCCCGGACCGCTGCGCGAGCGGGCGCTCGGGCTCAACGGCGCGCTGATGGCCGCCGGGTTCACGACCGGCGCGATCCTCGGCGGCGTGTTGACCGACGTCCTGAGCTGGCGCTGGGCGTTCTTCGTCAACGTGGTCGTGGCCGCCGTGGCCCTCGTCGTCGCGCCGCTCGTGCTGCGCGAGAGCCGGCCGGCGGTGCGGCCCCGGCTGGATCTGCCGGGCGCGCTGTCGGTCACCGGCGCGCTGCTGGCCATCGTGTACGGGTTGACCCACGCGGAGGCGACGTCGTGGGGCAACGGCGTGACGCTGGGCGCGCTGGTCGCCGGCGTCGTGTTGTTGATGGTGTTCGTCGCGGTCGAGCGCCGCGCGACCGAGCCGCTGGTGCCGCTGCGGATCCTGGGCCGACGCGAGGTCGCCGTCGGCAACCTCGCGGGCGTGCTGGCGTTCGCGACCGAGACGTCGCTCGTCTTCCTGTTGACGTTGTACCTGCAGAAGGTGCTGGGCCTCTCACCGCTGATGGCCGGCCTGTCCTTCGCGGTGCTGGGCGCCGGAACCGTGCTCGGCGGGATGGCGGGGCCGAAGGTCATCGCGCGGGTCGGTACGCGCCGTGCGCTGGTGGCCGGGTTCGGCGTCCAGGCGCTCGCGACGCTGTCGCTCGTGTGGCTCGGGACCGGGGACGCGTGGCTGCTGCTCGTGCTGGCCGCGACGTTCGTGGGCGGCGTGGCGAACCTGGTGGCGATCGTCGCCTTCATGGTGACCGCGACGCACGCGGTCGCCGACGAGGAGCAGGGCGTGGCGACCGGCCTGGCGTCGATGTCGCAGCAGGTCGGGATCACGCTCGGCACGCCGATCATGTCCGCGATCGCGACGGGCCGGATCGGCGCGCTGGGCGGCGTCACCCCGGCGCACGTGCTCAGCGGCGTGACGCTGGCGATCGTGGTCAACGCCGGCGCGGCCGCCGTCGCCGCGGTGGTCCTCGCCGTCTCGGTGGCGCGACGCTGAGGCGACTCAGCCGCGCTTGGCGGCCTCGAGCGCGGCGAGCTTCTCGCGCCCGCCTTTGGTGAGCGTGAGCCCGTTCGGCCCGCGCGTGACGAGCTTCTGCTGGTTGAGGTAGCTGGTCACCGAGGCGGTGACGCTCGCGGGCGCCAGGCCGGTCTTCTCCGCGATCACGGCGGGCTCGGTCGCGCCGTTGCGGATCGCGCGCAGGATCGCGGCCTGGTTGGCGCCGCGCGGCGGCCGCGCCCGGGGCCTGCCGCCGGCGCCGCGCGATGACGCTCCCGCGCCGAGCGCGATCAGGTCCTCCTCGATCTGCGCCAGCTCCGCGAGCGGCCCCTTGACCTGCTTCTGCAGCAGGGCACGGCGGGCCTTCAGCTTCTTGATGGTGTCGCGCAGGATGGGGCTGGCCACGAGCCGAGCCTAGCCCTCGGTGCGATCCTGCGCGGCATGGCCGGCGGCACGATCGAGCTCGTCGACGCGGGACGGCGCCTCGCGTTCTCGTTCGACGACGTCCTGGCCTACCACGGCCCCGGCTCGCCCGGCGGCGCGGCGATCGGCTTCCAGGCGCTGGCGTGCGCGCTGCCGCGGCTCGCGCCCGACCGGCCCGCCGAGCGCCGCGCGATCACCATCGCGACCGCCTTCGGCGGCCCCGGCGCCCGCGACGCGTTCGAGCTCGTCACCCGCGCGGTGACCGGCGAGCGCTTCCGGCTCGACCCGACGCTCGCGCGCCCCGACCGCGGCCGCGTCCTCGAGCGCTTCGTGTTCCGGATCGGCCTCGGCCCGCAGGCCGTGACCCTGCTCCTGCGCGACGGCTTCGTCACCGAGGAGTTCATCGACCTCGCCCGTGCGGAGACCCGCGACGCCGAGCAGGACCATCGGCTCACGACGCTCAAGCAGCAGCTCGCCGACCGCGTCATCGCCTGCCCTCCTGGCCAGGTCTTCGCGGTCGGATGACCTGACCTGGCGCGTGGCCGTTCGGCCGGCTGCGACGATCGCGCCGTGCCCGCCTACAGCGGCGCCGCCCTCCAGATCAGCGCCCTGGTCGAGCCCGACGCCGACCACGACAACTACGGCGACGAGACCCAGGACTGCAACCCGGCCGACCCGGCCACGCACGACGCCGGCTGCGCACCCGCGCCGCCGCTGCCGCCCCCGGCCCCGCCGCTGCCGCCGCCGGTCTACATCCCGTGCCCGTCGGGGGCGGCTGCTCGGCGCCGGGCTCGGGCTCGTCCGGAGCGACGCCCGGAACCGGGTCCACGTCCGGCACCGCGACGCCGAAGGTCGGGACGATCCCGCCGAGCAGCGACCCCAACAGCGTGTACATCGAGCTCACCTGCCCGGCGAACGTGTCGCAGCACTGCGGCGGCTACCTGATCCTCGTCCCCGGCGGCGCGAAGAAGGCCGCCGCCAAGGCGGTGCGCACGCGCTACTCGATCGCGCCGGGCAAGACCAAGTAGGTCGCGATCCCGCTCACCGCCGCCCTGCGCAAGACGCTGCGCCAGAAGCGGCGGCTGACCGTGACGCTGCGCCTGCAGGCCGACGGCGCCGCCGCCGGCAAGCCCTTCACCCGCGTGCTGACGGTCAAGAAGGCCACCAAGAAGACCAAGCACCGCTGAGACGCGCTTGACTTCGCGCGCGCTCGAAGTCCTACGGTCGCGGCCATGGTCTCTGCCTCGTTCACGCCCCAGCGGCCGATCGGCTCCGGGTTCGACGCGCACACCACGGCCGCCGACGCGCTCGCCGGCCTCGACCTGACCGGCCGGCTCGCGGTCGTCACCGGCGGCTCGTCCGGCCTCGGCCTGGAGACGGTCCGGGCGCTCACCGGCGCGGGCGCGGAGGTCGTCGTCCCGGCCCGCCGCCCGGCGCACGCCACGCAGGCGCTCGCGGCGGCGGGCATCGCGGCCGAGGTCGACGCCCTCGACCTTGGCGACCTCGACAGCGTCGGCGCGTTCGCCCAGCGCTTCCTCGCCGCCGGCCGTCCGCTGGACATCCTCATCAACAACGCCGCGATCATGGCCAACCCCGAGACGCGCGTGGGGCCGGACGGCTGGGAGTCGCAGTTCGCGACCAACCACCTCGGCCACTTCGCCCTGACCGCGCTCCTGTGGCCGGCGCTGACCCAGGCGCCCGACGGCGCGCGCGTGATCGCGCTGACCTCCAACGGCCACAAGCTCGCGGCGCTGGCCGGCCGGCTCAGCACCGACGACCCGCCGGCCGGCATCGCGTTCGACGACGTCATGTTCACGCGCCGCCCGTACGACAAGTGGTTGGCCTACGGGCAGGCCAAGACCGCCAACAGCCTGTTCGCCGTCGCGCTCGACGACCGTGGCCGCGACGCCGGCGTGCGCGCCTTCGCCGTCCACCCGGGCGGCATCCTGACGCCGCTGCAGCGGCACATCGACGCCGAGGAGGGCCAGCGCTACGGCTGGTACGGCGCCGACGGCGCGCCCCGGACGGAGCGCTTCAAGACGCCCGAGCAGGGCGCCGCGACCACGGTCTGGGCGGCCACCGCGCCGGCGCTCGCGGGCCTCGGCGGCGTGTACTGCGAGGACTGCGACATCGCGCTGCCCACGGCCGAGGTCGAGCCCGCGCGCGCCGTGGGCAGCGGCGTCGACGCTCACGCGATCGACCGCGAGATCGCCGCGCGCCTCTGGGCGCTGTCGGTCGAGCTGACCGCGTAGGGACCGGGAGGCCGCGCGCTCGAGCCCGCGCAGGAACGCCAGGGCGGCGCGCGGCGCCGTCGGCGGCCAGCGCGGCGAAGCGCGCCTGCGGCCCCGGGCGCCGGCGCCCCGGGGCGCGACGTCGACCTCGATCTGCCCGCCGCACGGCGGCCCGACGTCCCATGCCTGGCCGTCGGAGATGTCGTAGGCGCCGGTGCGCGGCCGGCCGTCGTCGGCGCGGCCGAGCGGGTTCTGCTGGAGCGTGACGCCGAGGTCGGAGACGACCTGGGCGGGGAGTGTCAGGCGGGCTCCGCCTCTGACGGCAGTTGGTGGACCGGTCGACCAATTGTTGATACTGTCGCCGAGTGGACGTGATCAGCGACCGGACCGCCGCGGTGAGCCCGCCCTTCGACGCGGGCCGGCTGGACGCGCTCATGGAAGCCGCCGGGCTCGACGCCCTGCTCGCGACCTCGCCGCACGCGACCCGGTACCTGCTCGGCGGCTATCGCTTCTTCCTCTACGACCGGCTCGACGCGATCGGCGCGTCGCGTTACCTCCCGGTGGTCGGCTACGTGCGCGGTCGGCCGGACCGCGCGTTCTTCGTCGGCGCCGGCAACGAGGCGTGGGGCACCGACGCCCACCCGCTCTGGGTGCCCGACGTCGCGCTCGTGTCGTGGTCCTCGCAGACGGCCGGCCGCGCGGCCGGTCAACGGCTCGCGGCACGGCTTCCGCGCGGCGCGGCGGCGCGTGTCGGCATCGAGCCGCCCTACCTCCCGAGCGACGCGCGCACGGCCTGGGACGACGACCTCCGCGGCGTCGCGCTCGTCGACGCGACCGGCGTGCTCGACGAGCTGCGCGCCGTCAAGACGCCCGGCGAGCTGGCGGTCATGCGCGACGCCTCGGAGGCGGTCGTCGACGCGATGCTCGCGACGTTCGCCGCGCTGGCGCCGGGCGCGACCACCGCGCAGGCCGCCGAGCGGCTGCGCCTCGAGCAGACGCGGCGCGGCCTCGTCTACGACTACGCGCTGGTCGCCGCCGGGCCTCATCTCGGCCGCGCGCCCACGCGCGACCGCGTGGTCGCGCCGGGCGACGTCCTGTCGCTGGACTCCGGCGCCGACCGCGACGGCTACACCGCGGACCTCACGCGCATGGGCCTCGCGGGCGCGCCGACGCACCGCCACGACGACCTGCTCGCCCAGGTCGACGCGGTGCAGCAGGCCGTGCGCGCGGCGGTCGCGCCCGGCCGCCGTGGAGGCGACCTCTTCGACGTCGCGGCGACCACGATCGCCGGGCTGCCGGACGCGGCGCACCTCAGCTTCCTCGCCCACGGCACCGGCCTGCTGACGCACGAGGCGCCGCGGCTGACCGACTCCGGCTCGCCGCCGTACCCGGCCACGCACCGCGAGCGCCCGTTGGAGGCCGGCATGGTCCTCTCGATCGAGAGTCAGGTCGCCGACCCGGAGCTGGGCCTCGTCAAGCTGGAAGACACGGTGTTCGTCATCGAGCAGGGAAACGAAGCGGTGGGGGATCGCGGTCGTGGTTGGAACCGTCTCGGTGGCTGACGGCGCGCTCGCCGCACGGTTGCGCGAGCAGGGCACGCGGATCGCCGTCATCGACGACGATCCGACGGGCACGCAGACCGTCCGCGACATCCCGGTCATCACGTCCTGGGACGCGGCCGAGATCGCCTGGGCGCTGGGCGCGGCCGACCCGCTGTTCGCGATCCTCACCAACACGCGCGCGCTCAGCGAGCGCCGCGCCGCGCAGATCAATCGCGTCATCGGCGCGCGGCTGGCCGCGGCGGCACGCGCGCTCGACGTGCCCGTCCGCGTCATCAGCCGCGGCGACTCGACCCTGCGCGGGCACTTCCCCGCCGAGCCTCAGGCGCTGGCCGACGGCCTCAACCGCGAAGGCGCGCCCGTCGACCTCGTCGTCGTCTGCCCGGCCTACCCCGCCGCCGGCCGCGTGACGGTCAACGGCCTGCACCTGCTGCGCGACGGCGGCGGCGCGCTGACGCCGATCGCCGAGACCGAGTTCGCCGCCGACCCGGCGTTCGCGTTCCGCTCCTCGCGCCTGGCCGACTGGGTCCTGGAGCGCGCCGGCGCCGAGGCGACGGTCGGCGCGATCGGGCTGGACGAGCTGCGGGCGACCGACCCCGGCATCGTCGCGCGGCGCCTGCGCGCGCTGGCCAGCAGCGTGCGCTACGTCGTGGTCGACGCCGCCCGCGACGAGGACCTCGCCGTGCTCGCCGCCGCGGTGCAGGAGGTCGAGGACGACGGCCTGCGCGTGCTGTGCCGCACCGGCCCCGCGTTCGTCTCGGCCCGCGCCGGGCGGGCCGCCGCGCCGCCGCTGACCGCCGGCGAGGTGGGCGCGGTCGACGGCCCCGGCCTCGTCGTCGCGGGATCGTTCACCGCGCTGACCACGCGCCAGCTCGACGCCGCGCGCGCGGCCCGGCCCGCGCTGGCGACCGTCGAGCTCGACGTCGCCGCGCTGCTCGCCGACGCCGGCGGCCATCGCGCAGAGATCCTGATCGATCGCACCGCCGTCCGGCTCGCCGCCGCGCTGGACGCCGGCGATGCCGTCCTGGCGACGACCCGCCGTCCGCTGCACGCGCACGCGGGGGAGGCCAGCCTCGCGAGCACCGAACGCGTCGCCGACGCCGTCGTCGCGGTCGTCCGCGCCGTCGCCGAGCGCGTCGACCTCGCGTGGCTGGTCGCCAAGGGCGGGATCACCTCCCACGACGTCGCCGTCCGCGGCCTCGGCGTTCGCCGCGCCCGCGTGCTCGGCCAGCTCTTCGCCGGCCAGGTCTCGGTCTGGGACCCAGGGCCCGACAGCCTGCGGCCGGGGCTGCGCTACGTCGTGTTCCCGGGCAACGTCGGGGACGACCTCGCGCTCGCGCGCACCATCGATCGATTGAAAGGGGAGGGATGACCGCGCACGTCGATGGTCACGCCCTGCGGCGGGCCCGCGCGGAGCGCCGGGCCGTCATCGGGTTCAACATCTACAACCTGGAGCAGGGCATCGGGGTGGTGCGCGCCGCCGAGCGCGAGCGCGTCCCCGTGCTGCTCCAGGCCGGCTCGAGCGCGTTCCGCTACGCGGGCCGCGCGCCGCTCGCGCGGCTGGCGCTCGCGCTCGCGGCCGAGACGTCGGCGCCGGTGGGCGTCCACCTCGACCACGCCACCGACGTGGACGAGATCCGGGCCTGCCTGGACCTCGGCTACGGCTCGGTCATGTACGACGGCTCCGCGCTGGCGCTCGACGACAACATCGCCACGACGCGCGCCGTCGTGGCGGCCGCCCATGCGCGCGGCGCCTGGGTCGAGGGTGAGCTGGCCGGCATCGCCGGCGACGAGGACGAGTCGACGGGCGCCGGCGCCGGCGCGCTGACCGAGCCCGCCGCAGCCGCGCGCTTCGTCGCGGAGACCGGCGTCGACGCGCTCGCGGTCGCGATCGGCAACGTCCACGGGATCCCGGCCGCGCCCGTCGCGCTCGACCTCGGGCGCCTCGCGCGGATCGCCGACGCCGTCGACGTGCCGCTGGTCCTGCACGGCGCCTCGGGCCTGCCCGAGGACGAGGTCCGGGCGGCGATCGGCCTCGGCGTCGCCAAGCTCAACGTCAACACCGAGCTGCGCCGCGCGCTGCGCGCGAGCCTGCTCGCGACCGCCGCGGCGCCGCCGCCCGGCGACGCGGTCGAGGGGTGGCTCGGGCCGGTCGTCGAGGCGACCTGTGCGGCCGCCACCGCCAAGCTCCGCGCGTTCGCGCACGCGCCGGCCGAGGTCGCGCCGTGACCGACATCATCACCAACGGCAGCGCGACCAAGCCGCTGCTCGGCCTGATCCTCAAGATGCCGGCCGCCGCGACGGTCGAGCTGGCCGGGCACGCGGGCTTCGACCTGGTGGTGATCGACACCGAGCACGGGCCGAGCGACATGACCGAGCTCGAGCACCACTGCCGCGCGGCGGAGTGTGCTGGGATGCAGGCGTGGGTCCGCGTCAGCGACGGCGGCAGCCCGGACATCCTGCGCGCGCTGGACGCCGGCGCGCACGGCATCGTGGTGCCGCACGTGACCTCGGCCGCCGACGTCGCCCGGGCCGCCGCGCTGACCCGCTACCCGCCGCACGGCCGGCGCAGCCTCGCGCTCTCGACGCGCGCCGGCCGCTACGGCCTGCGCACGACGGCCGAGCATCTGCAGGTCGCGTCGCGCATCGCGCTCGTCGCGCAGATCGAGGACGCGCCCGCGCTCGCGCACGTCGACGAGATCCTCGCCGCCGACGGCCTCTCGGGGATCTTCATCGGGCCCAGCGACCTGTCGGCCTCGCTCGGCCATCCGGGCGATCCGTCCCATCCCGACGTCGCGGGCGCGATCGACGACGTCGCGCGCGCCGTCCTGGCCCGTCCCGGCTGCGCGCTGTGCACGCTGGTCGGCGACGAGGACGAGGCCCGCGCCGAGCGCGACCGCGGCGCGCGGATCGTGCTGCTCAACGCACCGGCCCTGCTCGGCGGTCGCCTGACGGCGATCGTCGACGCGCTTGCGCCGGCCACCCACCGAAGGACGACCGCACCATGACCGAGACGCTGCCCGACACGCCGATCCTCGACCGCCTGCGCCTCGACGGGCGCCGCGCGTTGATCACGGGCGCCGGCCAGGGCATCGGGCGCGCGTTCGCCCACGCCCTCGGCGAGGCGGGCGCGAGCGTCGCGGTCATCGACCGCGACGGCGACCGCGCCGCGGCCGTCGTCGCCGAGCTCGAGGCCAAGGGCGTCACCGCGCTCGCCCTCGCCGCCGACGTGACCGCCGACGACGCCGCGCGCGACTACGTCGACTCCGTGCTGCGCGCGCTCGGCGGCCTGGAGATCGCGGTCCACAACGCGGGAGTCAACCGCAACTCGGCCGCCGAGGACACGTCGCCGCGGGAGTGGGACGAGGTCTTCGCGCTCAACACCCGCGCGGTCTTCCTCGGCTGCCAGGCCGCGGCCCGGCCGATGCTGGCCCAGGGCTACGGCAAGATCGTCAACACGGCGTCGATGGCGTCGCTGATCGTCCCGCACCCGCAGAAGCAGGCGGCCTACAACGCCGCCAAGGCCGCGGTCGTGCAGCTTACCCGCACGCTCGCCGCCGAGTGGGCCGACCGCGGCGTGCGCGTCAACTGCATGTCGCCCGGGATCATCCGGACCGCGCTGATCGAGCAGTCGCCCGACCTCGCCCCGCTCGTCGCGCAGTGGCTGGAGCAGATCCCGCTGGGCCGCCTCGGCGAGGTCGACGACCTCCAGGCCGGCATCGTGTACCTCGCCGGCGGCGCGTCGGACTACATGACGGGCCACAACCTCGTCATCGAGGGCGGCCAGACGCTCTGGTAGCGGCTAGATGTCGGCGGGCGCGGGCGCAGGCGCCGGAGCGGTCGCGCCGCCGTCGGCCAGCGCCGCCTTCAGGCGCCGGCCGGCGCGCTCCATGTGCGCGCGCATCGCGGCGCGCGCATCGTCCGCGTCGCCGGCCTCGATCGCGTCGACGATGGGGGCGTGCATCGCGAACGACGACGCCGTCTCGCCGGCGTGGACGAGCACGCGCTCGGCCCACACGTGCAGCAGGGACCGCAGGCTGTTGACCAAGGTCATGAAGATCTCGTTGCCGCTCAGCCGCGCGATCTCCAGATGCAGCGCGACGTCGGCCTCGACGTAGGCCTGCACGTCGTCGCCGGCCTGCGCGAGGCGGTCGAGCTGCGCGCGCAGGCGCGCGACGCCCTCGGCGTCGGCCCGCTGCGCCGCGTAGCCCGCGACCAGCACCTCGATCTCCGCGCGCGCCTCGACGAGGTCGAGGATGCGCGGCTCGCCGAGCAGCAGGCCCCACTCGATGACCTGCGGGAGCAGGTCGGAGCCCGAGTGCGTGAGGTACGTGCCGTCGCCCTGGCGGACGTCGAGCAGCCCGAGGAGGCTGAGCGACTTGATGGCCTCGCGCACCGACGAGCGGCCGACGGCGAGGGCCTCCGCGAGCTGGCGCTCCGGCGGGATCTTCTGGCCCGGGGCGATGGCGCCCGAGAACAGGAAGTCGAGCAGGCGGCGGGTGATCTCGGCGACCGCGGTCTCGCGCGGCGGGAGCTTGAGCGTGTCGGGGAGGTCGTGAGGCAAGGGGTTCCGGGAAAGACAGACCGGTCGACCACCACCATACACACGCGTGAGCGGCGTCGCGAAACCAAATTGGTTGACCGGTCGACCGAAAGCGTCTATGGTCCCCCTATGGCTTCGACTGACGGTCGGTTGGCGCTCCTCGGCGGAACGCCGGCGCACACCCGCCGCACCCCCAAGTACCCCACGTTCACGCCGGAGGCCTTCGCGCGCGTCCGCGCCGAGCTGGAGGCCGGCCCGACCCAGGGCCTCAGCAAGGGCCACCCGGTCATCGCCGAGGCGGAGGAGGCGCTCGCCGCCTACCACGGCGTGCCCCTGGCGCTCTGTACGAGCTCGGGCCACGGCGCGCTGCAGTCGGCGCTGATCGGCTTGGAGATCACCGGCGGCGACGAGGTCATCACCTCGCCGTACTCGTGGGGCGCATCGGTGTCCTGCATCCTCCACAACAACGCGGTCCCGGTGTTCGCCGACGTCCTGCCCGAGACCGGGCTCCTGGACCCCGACGCCCTGGCCGCCGCGCTCACGCCGCGGACGACGGCCATCCTCGTGCCCCACCTCTACGGGCAGCCGGCGGACATGACGCGCATCGTGGCGTTCGCCCAGCAGCACGGGCTCGCCGTGATCGAGGACGGCAGCCAGGCCCACGGCGCGCGCCACCGCGGCGTCCGCGTCGGCGCGTTCGGGGAGGCGAGCGGCTTCTCCACCAACGGCGTCAAGCCGCTGGCGACCACCGAGGGCGGCTACCTGCTCGCCCGCGACCCCGACGTGTATTGGAAGGCCACGATCAGCGGCCAGCACGCGGGCCGCGGGGAGCTGATCGGGCGCGCGAGCGAGCCGGGCTTCCCCGACGACCTGCGCCCCTGGATCGACTCCTTGGTGTACACGTACCGCCCCAACCTGGTCACCGCGATCCTGGCGCTGGACCGCCTGCCGTTCCTCGACGAGGAGAACGCCGCCCGGGCGCGCAACGCGCGGCGGCTGTTCGACCAGCTGGACGGCGTGGCGTCGGTGACCTGGCCCGAGGTCGACGCCGAGGACGTCTGCGCGTTCCACATGGTCACGCTCAACTTCCAGCCCGAGGTCGCCGGCGTCTCGCGCGACGCGTACCTGGCCGCGCTCGCCGCGGAGGGCGTCGGCGCGGTCGGCTACGTCGCCAACGGCCTGCACCGCTCGCCGCGGCTGAGCCCGGACTGGGACGGCCCGCGCGTGATGTGGACCGAGACGCTGCGCCGGGCGGGGGCGGACCCGACCCGGACCGAGCTGCCCAACTGCGACAACAAGGTCGCCAACTCCATCGAGATCCCGTGGAACATCGCGGTCGACGACGAGCCGCTGATCGCCAGCCTCGCGGCGGCCTTCGTCAAGGTCGAGGAGCAGCTCGACGCCCTGCGCGCCTGGCAGCCGACGTCGGCGGCGGTGGCCTGATCATGGAGCCGCTGTCCGAGCAGGTCGTCCAGGAGCGCGGCGCGCGCTCCGGCCCGCCGGCGCCCGCGCCCGCACCCCGGCCGAACGTGCTCGCCGGCCGGTCGCCGCTGGGCCTGGCGCTCAGCGCCGTCCGCGCGGGACCGCTGTTCATCCTGCTGACCGTCACGGTCGCGATGGCGCTGTTGTCACCGTTCTTCCTGACCGAGCGCAACCTCCAGAACCTCGGCGCGCAGAGCTCGATCATCGCGGCGCTGGCGATCGGTCAGCTGCTGGTCATCGTCGTCCGCGGGATCGACATCTCGGTCGGCTCCACCGTCGCGCTCAGCGGCGTCCTGGGCGCGACCGTCGCCGCCACCGCCTGGGGCAGCAGCGGCCTGGTCGTGATCCTGACGATGCTGCTCGTCGGCCTCGCGGTCGGCACGCTCAACGCGCTGCTGATCGTCAAGGGGCGGCTCGTGCAGCCGCTGATCGTCACGGTCGCGACGCTGGGGATCGTGCGCGGCCTGGCGTTGGTCATCACCAACGGCGAGACCAAGCTCGGGATGCCGCCGGCCGTCGTCGACATCGGCAACGGCTTCGTCGGGCCGATCCCCGCGTCGGTCGTGGTCGTCGGCTTCCTGGCAGTCATCGCCTACATCTTCATGTCGCGCACCCAGTGGGGCCGCTGGCTCTACGCCGTCGGCGGCAATCCGGAGGCCGCCAAGCGCCTCGGCGTCTCCTCCGACCGCGTCGTCATGTCGGCCTACGTCATCTGCGGCCTGACCGCGGCGATCGGCGGGGTGATCGTCGCCGGCCGCACCAACGCGGGCAGTCCGAACGCGGGCAACCTGATGGAGCTCGACGCGATCACCGCCGTCGTCATCGGCGGCGCCAGCCTCGCCGGCGGCCGCGGGTCGGTCGGCAACGTCCTGGCTGGGGCGCTCATCCTCGGGATCATCCGCAACGGCCTCGACCTCCAGGACGTCAACCCGTTCTGGCAGAACGTCGCGATCGGCTGCATCGTCCTGGTCGCGCTCGAGCTCGACGTCCTGCGCCGCGCGCTGGAAGAGCGCATGCGGGTGCGCGGCAGCGTGACCAGACGCGGCGCCGGCGCCGCGGGCGAGGAGGCAGCGCGATGAGCCGGGTCGACGAGCGCAGCACGCCGGTGCTGGAGGTGCGCGGCGCACGCAAGAGCTTCGGCGCCGTGCAGGCGCTGGCGGGCGCCGACCTGGTGGTCCGGGCCGGTGAGGTCGTGGCGCTGCTGGGCGACAACGGCGCCGGCAAGTCGACGCTGATCAAGGCGATGACCGGCGTGCACCGCATCGACGAGGGCGAGATCCTCGTCGACGGCGAGCCGGTCACGTTCCGCTCGCCGGCCGACAGCCGCGCGCTGGGAATCGAGACCGTGTACCAGGACCTCGCCGTGTTCGACAACCTCGCCGCGCGGGCCAACTTCTTCGTCGGTCGCGAGCGCACGCGCCCGCGCTGGATGGGGCGCCTGGGCTTCCTGCGCGAGGGCGACATGACGCGCGAGTGGGAGCAGCACATCGAGGACCTGCGCGTCGTGATCCCCGACCCGGAGCAGCCGCTGGGCGTGATGTCCGGAGGCCAGCGCCAGGCGATCGCCGTCGCGCGCGCCGCGGCGTTCGCCGACCGGGTCCTGATCTTGGACGAGCCCACCGCCGCACTCGGGGTCCGCGAGTCGCGGCAGGTGCTGGATCTCGTCAAGCGCCTTCCGGAACGGGGCATCGCGGTCGTGCTCATCTCGCACAACCTGGAGCACGTGATGGAGGTGGCCGATCGCGCGGTCGTGCTGCGGCGCGGGCGCAACGTCGGCGAGGAGCGACCGACCCCGGAGAACCACGAGCGGATCGTGTCGCTGATCGTCGGCGCGCAGTACGCGTAGGACCGGGCGCGCATCAGCGCTCGTCACCGAGAAACGACGGAGGAGAGAGTGTCCATGAAGGTCCGTGCCGGGCTCGCGGCGATGGTCGCGTGCATGCTGGTCGCTGTCGGCTGCGGAAGCAGCAGTGACGACACGTCCAAGGACGGGTCGAGCGGAGGGGCGAGCTCGACCAAGAAGGTGAAGGTCTACATGTTGCTGCCGTCGCTGGAGTCCGACGCGTACGTGCGAGAGCGCAAGGGCGCGCTGACCGCCGCCCAGCGGCTGCCCAACGCCGAGGTCACCGTCGACGCGGGCTCGGCCCGTGGCGAGGCCACCAACCTGATCGCGAAGATCGAGTCGGCGGTCACCAAGGGCTACAACGTGATCGCGATCAACCCGGGCGCCGTCGGCGGCCAGGTCGCGCCGGCGTTGAGCCAGGCGCTGGCGCAGGGCACCAAGGTGGTGTCCTTCGACCAGAACGTGCCGGGCCTGGACGACCTGACCGCCTACGTCGGCTACGACGGCTACAAGGCCGGGCTCCTGCGCGGCCAGTGGCTGAAGGAGGCCATGCCCGCGGGCGGGAAGGTCGGGCTGATCGACTGCTTCAAGGAGAACCCGCTGACGGCGTCGATCAACAAGGGCCAGCGGGCGGGCATCGCCGGCAGCAAGCTGCAGGTCGTGTCCGAGCTGGAGGCGCAGTGCGACCGCGCCAAGGCGCGCACCGCGACTGAGAACATGCTCACGGCGCATCCCGACATGAAGGCCATCCTCGCGGGCACCGACATCGCCGCCGTCGCCGGCCTCCCGGCGGTCAAGGCGTTCGGCAAGCCGCTGGTCGTCGTCGGCGGTGACGGCCAGGACGACGCCGTGGGCGTCATCACCAGCGGCGGGCCGATCAAGGCCACCACCCTGTTCCCGTTCGAGGAGCTGGGCGGTGAGGCGATCCGCACGGCCGTGGAGGCCGGGAGTGGCAAGGCGGTGCGGAAGCAGGTGCTCGTCGAGCCGACGCTGATCACCAAGGACAACGTCGCCGAGATCAAGGCCAAGGTCGCGGCGGCCGCCGGCGCGTAGCTGCCATGTTCGACGGGGCGCCGCGTGCCGCGGCGCCCCGTCGAGCGTCAGCATCATGTCCACCATGAACGACGTCCAGCCGCACGCACCGCACCCGGTCTACCGCGGTCCGGTCATCGACGCGCACGCGCACTTCGACGCGGGCACCGTCCGCGAGGCTGAGAGCGTGCTCGGCGCGCCCGACCTGCCCGACCGGCTCCTCAACTTCTGGGACCTCACGTGGCCGCCGCCGGCGTTCGATGCCTGGCAGGCGACGTGGGCGCGCCAGCGCGCCGATGGCATGTCGCTGCTGCACATGCCCGACATCTCCGGCGTGGGCCGGCCGGGGTTCGCCGACGCGGTGGTCGCGGGCATCGCCCAGGCGCGTGCGCTCGGCGCCGTCGGGGTCAAGATGTGGAAGAACCTCGGCCTGCACCTGCACGACGCCGACGGCGCGCTGCTGACCGTCGACGATCGCCGCCTGGACCCGCTGTGGGCGGCGGCGGCTGAGCACGGGCTGCCCGTGGCCATCCACATCGGCGACCCGCCGGCGTTCTTCGCACCGCTGGACGAGGACAACGAGCGTCTCGGCGAGCTGCGCCGACGGCCCGAGTACTGGTTCGGAGACCGGACGCGGTTCCCGCCGCTGGCCGAGGTGCAGGCGGCGTTCGAGCGGGTCGTCGCGCGCCATCCGGCGACGACGTTCGTCGGCCTGCACTTCGGCTGCTTCATGCCGCTGGAGAGCGTGGCGCGGATGCTGGAGCAGTACCCCAACTACTGCGTGGACACCGCCACGCGGACGTTCGACCTGGGCCGTGAGGGGTTCCGCGACGCGGCGCTGGAGATCTTCGCGCGCTGGCCCGACCGGATCATCTTCGGCACCGACCTGATCCGCACCGGCGTCTACGACCTGCCCGACACGCGGGGGACCGAGCAGGACCCGGCCGCGTACTACCAGCACCACTGGCTGTTCTTCGAGACGACCGACGAGCTCGCGGCGCCGTTCGCGTTCCTGCCGGAGACGTGGGTGCTGCGCGGGCTCGGGCTGGACGAGAACCAGCTGCGGGCGTTGTACTACGACAACGCCCGGCGCGTCTTCGGCCTGCCGGCGTAACGGCTCAGCGCACGGTCTGGCCGTGGGCGGTCGCGCGCAGGACGATGCGCGTCTCGGTCTGCGCGGCGCCGCCCTTGCGGCGGATGGCGCGGACGGTCGCGTCGAGGTCGTCGGCGTCGCGGCAGGCGACGCGCACGTGGTAGTCGAAGCGCCCGGTGACGAACGCCAGCTCCTGGACGGCGGGCAAGGCGGTGCAGAACTGCTCGAACTTCTCCGGCACGGTGGCGGGGAGGAGGCGCACGTCGATGAACGCGTCGAGGCCGCGGCCGACCTTCGGCAGGTCGACCGTCGCGGTGTAGCCCGTGATGACGCCCGCGCGCTCGAGCCGGCGCACGCGATCGGCGGCGCCGTGCGGGCTCAGGCCCACGGCCTCGCCCAGGCTGGCGAACGAGAGCCTTCCGTTTCGGATGAGTTCGTCGAGGATTCGGAAGTCGATGTCGTCAGTCACCGTGGATTCCACACAATTTGGCGAAGAACCTTGTCGCACGCACAGCGTACCGCCGATGATCTCCAGCATGCGTATTGGCGTTCCGACGGAGATCAAGACCGACGAGTACCGGGTGGCGATCACGCCTGCGGGTGTGCGCGAGCTGGTCGATCGTGGTCACGAGGTGCTGATCCAGCACGGTGCTGGCCTGGGGTCGGCGATCCCGGATGCGGAGTACGTCGAGCAGGGTGCGTCGGTGGTGCCCGATGCGGCGGCGGTGTTCGCGGGCAGCGACATGATCGTCAAGGTCAAGGAGCCCCAGCCGGTCGAGGTGGCGATGCTCGAGCCGCGCCATACGTTGTTCACGTACTTGCATCTGGCGCCCGACGCGGAGTTGACGCAGGGGTTGCGCGACAGCGGCGCGACGTGCATCGCCTATGAGACGGTCACGGACAGGAACGGTCGGTTGCCGTTGCTGGCGCCGATGAGCGAGGTCGCGGGCAAGATCGCGACGCAGGCGGGCGCGTTCATGTTGGAGAAGCCGTTGGGCGGGCGCGGTCTGCTGCTGGGCGGCGTTCCGGGCGTTGCCGCGGGCAAGGTGATGGTCATCGGCGGCGGCGTCGTCGGGTTGACGGCGGCGGAGATCGCCTTGGGCATGGGTGCCGAGACCTACGTGTTCGACCGTTCGATCGACCGGTTGCGTGAGTTGGACTTCTTGTTGAACAACCGGTGCTCGACGGTGTTCTCGACGACGTTGAGCATCGAGCGGATGCTGCCCGAGGTCGATCTGGTGATCGGCGCGGTGTTGGTGCATGGGGCCAAGGCGCCGCACGTGATCACGCGCGCGCAGCTGGGGTTGATGAAGCACAACGCCGTGTTGGTCGACGTGTCGATCGATCAGGGCGGGTGCTTCGAGACCTCGCGGCCGACGACGCACACCGATCCGACCTACGAGGTCGACGGGGTCACGCACTACTGCGTGGCGAACATGCCGGGTGCCGTCCCGATCACCTCGACCTTCGCGCTGACCAACGCGACGATGCCCTACGTCATCAAGCTCGCCGAGCAGGGCGCCTACGCCGCGCTGCAGTCCGACCCGGGCTTCCTGGCCGGCCTCAACGTCGCCGCCGGCGAGGTCACCTACGCACCGGTCGCCGCCGACCAAGGCCTCACCGCCATCGACCCACTCGAGGCACTGGCCAAGGTGCCGGTCGCCGCCTGACCGAGCTCCGCCGCCGCCGCTCCTCGCGGCGGCGGCCGGCGTCGCCCTCGGCACCGCGCCCTCCTCGTCTCCGGCACAGCCGGCGCCGGTGGCCGCGGTCGGCCACCGCCGTCCCGCCGGCCGTCTCGCGCCGATCCGTCGTCGATCCCGGCGTCACAACCCGTCGATCTCTCCACGACGGTCACCGGCGTCGCTCGTCACACGCGTCCTCCTCGCCAGCGGCGACGCTCCGCCCACTCGCCGCGGTCGGCCGGTCTCCCGCTGCCGATGCCCTATGCGCGCAAGAGTGGCGACCAAGCGAGATGCGCCGCTACTAAGCCCCTTCCAAAAAGCTGTGGAATCCGGCGGTGGCCGGGAGTAGTCTCAAGCCCGCGTCGAGGACAGGGGCCGGCCAGTGGTCGAGCTGACGCAAGTCGATACTTCACGGACGAGTTCAACAAGGGGTGGATTCGGGATGCGGACGAGCGATCCGTGGTACCTGCTGCGCGGGTCGCGGCGGACATCGAGCGGCGTGCAGGGGCGAAGCTCAGGCCGCCGCCTCCTCGGCGTCGCTGCCCTCGCGAGTCTCTGCGTCACGGCAGGGTTGGCGACGTCAGCTCAGGCGGCGACGGACAGCCTGCATGCCGCGCCTTCGGCGACCGGGAGCGGCGACTGCAGCTCGCCGGCGAACGCCTGCTCGATCGCGACGGCGGTGACGAACGCCAACGCGGCGTCGGTTGCCGACAGCGTCAGGATCGCGCTGGCGGACGGCACCTACCTGCTGTCCGCGCCGAGCCCGACGGCGCTCAGCATCACGTTCGCCGGCCCCAGCCTCACGTTCGAAGCCGAGAACGAGGACGACACGCCGGTCATCGACGGTGCGAGCGCCGTGCGGTTGCTGGCGGTCGGGTCGACGTCGAACGTGACGATCGACGGGCTCGCGGTCCAGTCCGGCGCGACGACGGGGCTCGGCGGCGCGATCCAGAACGCCGGCACGCTCACCGTCAAGCGCTCCACGTTCTCGAACAACTCCGCGAGCAGCGGCGGCGCGATCGCGAACGAGCCCGGCGCCACGCTCGCCGTTCAGGACTCGACGTTCTCCAACAACACGACGACCGGCGTGGGCGGCGGCGCGATCGTCATCAACGGGCAGAGCACGGTCGAGCGCTCGGCGATCGTCGGCAACCACGCGCCGGTCAACGGTGGCGGGATCAACGTCCAGGGGGCCGGGACGGTGACGGTCACGAGCTCGACGATCGCGGGCAACACGTCCGGCGGCTTGGGCGGCGGGGTCTCGAACCTCGGGACGCTGAACGTCCAGACCTCGACGATCACGGACAACACCGCCAGCGACGGCGCGGCCATCGCCACCGGCAACGCGAACGTGACCCTCGCTGCCGACATCATCGCGGCGCAGTCCTCGGGCGGCGCGTGCAGTCCGGCCAACGCGGCGGTCGTCGACGGCGGGTACAACCTCGACACCGACGGGACGTGCATCTCGCCGACGGCGCCGGCGGTCGGCAGCCACAACGGAACCACCGTGTACGAGTCGTCGACCTACGCCGCGGCGCTCGACGCCTATCTCGCGGACGGGCTCGCCGACAACGGCGGACCGACCCAGTCGGTCGCGCTGCTGAACCGCCCGAACCCCTTGACGACCTTGGCGAACCCGGCGTTCGACGTGGTGCCGGCGGACTTCGCCCTGCCCGTCGCGGTCGGCGGCGTGTCGGAGGCGTGCTCGCTGCCCGACCAGCGCGGCGTCGTGCCCGTGGCGGGGGCCGACTGCGCCATCGGCGCCTATCTGCTGCAGGCGACCAAGGTCGCGTTGAGCACGTCGCCCGCGGTGGTCCGGCAGAACGCGTCGATGACCTACACGGCGACGATCACGCCCGCGGCGGACGGGGGAACGGTGGCGTTCGACGATGGACCCGGCGGTGCGGCCACGACCCACTGCGCCGCGCAGAGCGTCGCGGACGGCACGGCGACGTGCACGGTCACCTACGCGAACCGCGGGGACTACTCGGTCCACGCGACCTACTCCGGCGACGGCGCCGCGAACAACTTCGCGGGATCGGCGAGCACGACCCAGACGGTGACCGTCGCCGCGCCCCTCGAACCACCGCCCACAGCCCCGCCCGTCGCGGCCCCGCCCGCCCCGGCGAAGCCGGACCGCACGCCGCCGACGACCGCGATCCGGCGCGTCACCACGGTCAAGCAGCCGATCACGCTGCACGGCACCGCCAGGGACGCCGGCGCGATCCGCCGCGTGCGCGTGTCGGTGGCCCGCCACATCGGCAAGCGGTGCCGGTTCCTCCAAGCCGACCACACGTTCTCCAAGGTCCGCAGCTGCGACAAGACCTCCTACCTCAGCGCCAAGGGGACATCGTCGTGGACCCTGAAGCTCCCATCGCTTCCCCACGGCCGCTACACGATCTGGTCCCGCGGCATCGACATCGCCGGCAACGTCGAGCGCAAGAAGCGCACCCGGAACGTGCTCGTCCTCCGCATCCCGGTCGCGTGACCGCGTGAAGGTCGCGACCCGCGTCGGCGCCCTCCTACCTCACACCCCCGCAGCCGGCACGATCGTCTCCAAGAGCCCGGTCTCGACCCGGTAGACGTGGCCGCTGATCGCCACGCGGGCCGGCACGGCGGGTGCTGCGCGGAGGCGGGTCGCGTCGGTGCGGACGGTCGTCTCGGGGTCGAGCACGGCTCGGTCGAGCAGGGTGGCAGGATCGGCGGAGGTCCGGGTGGCGTAGGCCGCGCGGAACGTGTCGTCGGCGAGCGCCCCGGTGCCGCACTGGTCGTGGTGGATGACGGCGACGTCGAACAGCGGCCCGTCGGGGAAGGCGCTCTCGGCGAGCTGGCCGATGAACGCGACGTCGGCGATGACCTCGTCGGTCACGCGGCCGCCGGCGTTGCGGACGACGGCGGCGTCGCCGAGCTCGAGGCCGAGGATCGCGGCCGGGTCGAGCCGCGGGTCGAGGCAGGTGATCACGTAGATCCGCAGCGCCGGCATGATCGTCGCGCCGCGGTGCCCGCCGGCCGTCGCGAACGCGTGGTTGCGGGCCAGGGCCGCGTCCATTCCCGACATCGTCACGCTCCCGCCGGGACGAGGTGGGCGAGGACGAGGTTGCGGGAGAGCATGGGCAGGAGTAAAGCGCACGCACTATATGTTTTTCAAGTGAGCGATTACACTGCCGGGATGACCGCACGCAGCTACCAGCAGTTCTGCGGCCTGGCCAAGGCGCTGGACGTGCTGGGCGAGCGCTGGACGCTGCTGGTCGTGCGCGAGCTCGCGCTCGGCCCGAAGCGCTACCGCGATCTGCTCGCCGCGCTGCCGGGCATCGGCACCAACCTGCTCGCCGCGCGCCTGAAGTCCCTCGAGGCCGACGGCGTGATCGAGCGGACGATCGCTCCCTCGCCCGCGGGCACCCCCGTGTACGCGCTGACCGAGCGTGGCGAGGCCTTGCGGCCGATGATCGCGGGGCTCGCGCTCTGGGGCTTCGAGCTGCTGCCGGCGCAACCAGACGGCGAGACGCTCCGCGCCTCCTGGGCTGCGCTGAGCATGCGCGCCGGCGCCGTCGAGCACGACCTCGCCGGCCTCGACGCGACGGTCGCGTTCACCGTCGAGGACGAGCGGTTCTTCCTTCAGGTGGCGGCCGGGGAGCTGATCCTCCGCCACGGCGCGCCGGCGGCGGATCCGGACGCCCACGTCATCGCCGACCGCGATGCGTTCTTCGCCTTGGCCGACCGCCGCATGACGCCCGCTCAAGGCGTCAAGCGCCGGGTCGTCCGCGTCGAGGGCGACCGACGCGTGGTCGATCGCCTCCTCGCCGCCGTCCACCTCCCCGAGCGGAACACCGCGCGCGGCTGAGCCGACCGGGGCGGCCGGCCCCCGTCAGCGCTCGTCGAGCGCGGCCACGTCGATCAGGACCTTCCCCGTCGCGCCCTGCTCGACGGCGTCGTGCGCGGCCGCGGTCTCGGCCAGCCCGAAGCGCGGGCCGGGCAGCGCGGTCAGCGCGCCGGCCTCGAGCGCCCTGGTGATGTCGGCGACCGCGGCGGCCTTGGCCGTGTCGGGGATCGTGTACACCAACATGAAGTCGATGTGCGCGTTGCCGCTCATCAGCTCCCGTGGCGGCTGGACGCCGGTCTCGGTGCGCGAGTAGACGACGATGGCGCCGCCCGGCGCGAGGACCGCCGCGTCGGTGGCGAGGTTGCGCGCGAGGTCGACCTCGACGATCCGGACCACGCCGCCCGGCGCCCAGGACCGGACGCGCTCGGCGACGTCCTCGCGGAGGTAGTCGACCACCAGCTGCGCCCCGGCCGCCTCCGCGAGCGCGCCCTTCTCCGGGCTGCTGACCGTCGCCACGACCTGCGCGCCGGCGCGGCGCGCGAGCTCGATCGCCGCGTGGCCGACCGCGCCCGCGCCACCATGGACCAGCACATGGTCGGCGGCGGTCAGCGGGCCGTCGGCGAACAGGCAGCGGTGCGCGGTCATCGCGGGGATGCCCAGGCCCGCGCCGAGGTCGAACGAGACGCCGTCCGGCAGCCGGACCGCCCGCGCGTCGGGGACGGCGACGTACTCGGCGGCGGTGCCCGACGACCGCTGCCACTGGGCCTGCCAGACCCACACGCGCTCCCCGACCCGCGTATCCGGCACCCCGTCGCCGACCGCGACGACCACGCCGGCGCCGTCCTGGTTGGGCACGATCCACTCGGCAGCGTCGCCCGTCGCCCGCGCCTTCCAGTCGGTGGGGTTGACGGCGGAGACGGCGACGGCCACCAGCACCTCGCCGGGCGCGGGCTCGGGCCGCGGGACGTCGTCGACGCGGATGGCTCCGTCGCCCGGGCGGTAGCGCGCGGCGGTCATGGTGGTCGGCAGGTCAGCCTTCATCGATCGTCATCTCCGAACGTTTCTCGACGGTGCGCGGCGGAGGTTCGCCGCAGATCGAACTATCGCATTTTTGCGATATGAAGGAAGCGCGCCTGTCGCTCAGCGGGCCACGTAGGCGTTGCGCGGGCGCTTCGCCGGCGCGGCGTCGCCGAGCGTGTCGAGGAAGGCCTGGGCGACGGGGGACCACTCGCTGCGGGTGTAGGCCGCGAGCTCGCGCACCACGGGCCGACGCAGGCGGCGCGTCAACCGCTGCATGTCGGGGGCGATCGCGTTGACCGGCAGCATCGTGGGACCGAGGCCGGCGGCCGCCAGGCGGGTGAGCGCCTCGACCTGGGAGCTGTGGACCGCGGGCTGCGGGACGAAGCCCGCGTCGTGGCAGGCGCCCGCGACGATCGGCGCCATGCCGGCCGACGGCACGGGCAGCACCCAACGCCGGTGCGCGAGCTCGGCGAGGTCGACGGGCGCGTCGGAGGCCAGCGCCGGGTCGCCCTCGGGCAGCACCACCACGAACTCCTCCCAGCCCAGCGACGCGACGGGCCCGCCCCAGCGCGCGGGCCGCGGGCCGACGGCGATGTCGGACACCCCGCTGCGCACCTCGTCCTCCATCGCGGCGCGGTGCAGGTACTCGTGGAGCCTGACGAGGATCCCGGGATGCGCCTCGCGCAGCACGGTGATCGACCGCGGCAGGAGCCCGATCGCGATCGACCGCAGCGTGGCGACCTCCACCTCGCCGGCCTCCAGCCCCTGGGCCATCCGCGCCGCCCGGCGCGCACGCTCGGCCGACAGCGTCGCCGCCCGCGCCTCCGGCAGGAACGCGCGCCCGGCCGGGGTCAGCCGCAGCCCGCGATGCAGGCGCTCGATCAGGGGAGCGCCGAGCTCGGCCTCCAGCGCGGCGAGCTGCTTGGAGAGCGAGGGCTGCGCGACGTGCAGCGACTGCGCGGCGCGCGTGAAGTTGCCCTCGTCGACGACGGTCACGAAGTACAGGAGCTGGCGCAGCGTCATGGGCCGACGGTACCGATAGCGACAGGCTATGGCAACGACAGTTAACGGAGATTGGACGGCATGACTGCCCACGCACGATGCTGGACCCATGGGAGGAGACGGAACCCGCGAGAGCGACAGCACGGTGCAGGTGAACCACCTCGCCGTCCCGGTCGACGACGTCGACGAGGCCACGGCGTTCTACGTGGACCTCTTCGCGGCGCAGGTCGTGCCGTCGCCGGCGTTCCCGGTGCCGGTCGCCTGGGTCGTGCTGGGCAACGTCCAGCTCCACCTCGTCCAGCGGCCGGCGCAGGCGACCAAGGCCTATCACTTCGCCGTCTCGATCGAGCGCCGAGAGCACTTCGAGGCGCTCTACCACCGCGCCGGCCGAGAGGACCTCTTCGAGCGCGACGCGGTCGACCACCACCTCTACGAGGCGCCGGGCGGCGTGGTCCAGCTGTACCTGCGCGACCCGTCCGGCAACGTCGTCGAGTGCGACTACGCCGACGTCCACGACCTGGACGCCGCGGTCGTCGCGGACATCCGGCGCTGGGCCGACCTCAACGAGCAGTCGAGCTGGAACGACAAGGCCTCGGTGTTCGGGACGGGCGTTGTCGCCGCCGCCGAGGAGGACCGATGAGCGCCCCGGTCGGCAGCATGCACCACGTCGGCGTCGTCGTCGCCGACCTCGACGCCGCCGAGGCGCTGCTCACCACCGCCTTCGGCCTGCCGGTCGCGCACCGCCTCGCGTCCGCCGAGCTCGGCATGCGCGCGACGTTCCTGGCCTGCGGCCCGGTGACGGTCGAGCTGGTCGAGCTCGCCGATCCGGACGTCGCGCGGGAACGGCTGCGCGGCGGCACCGCGGCGATCGACCACGTCGCGCTGCAGGTCGGCGATCTCGACGCGGCGGTCCGGGCGCTGGCCGACCACGGCGTGGCGACCGCGCAGGACCGACCCCTCGTCACGCCCGCCGGCCGCACGCACTTCACGCGCGCCGCGACGAGTGGCGGGATCGTCTGGCAGCTCCTGGAGCCGGCGGCGCCATGAGCGCGCTCGCCACCAGCGCGGCCGCCTCCGCCGGCTACGCCTACGTCCCGACGCGCGAGCAGGTCGAGGTCGCGCGCGTGACCGGGCTGATGGCGCGCACCGGCGCGGGCTCCCTGGCGGAGCTGCGCGTCCGCTCGGCCGCCGAGCCCGCCTGGTTCTGGCCGCACGTGATCGACGACCTCGGCTTGCCGTTCGCCGTCCCGCCGACGACCGTGCTCGACGCCTCGGCCGGTCCGGAGTGGACGCGCTGGTTCATCGGTGGGCAGATCAACGTCGCCGCGGCGTGCGTCGACCGCTGGGCGGCCGACCCCCGCACGGCCGGCGCGCCCGCGCTGATCGGCGAGTCCGAAGACGGCAGCGAGCGGCGGCTGACCTTCGCGGAGCTGGCCGAGGAGGTCGACCGCGCGGCCGCGGGCCTGCGCGCGCTCGGCGTCCGGCCCGGCGACGCGGTCGCCGTCTTCATGCCGATGATCGTCGAGGCGGCGATCGCCGCCTATGCGATTGCCAAGGTCGGCGCGCTGTGGGTCCCGGTCTTCAGCGGCTACGCGGCGGGCGCGGTGGCGTCGCGGCTGCAGGACGCCGGCTGCCGCGTCGTCGTCTGTGCCGACGGGACGCGTCGCAAGGGCCGCGCGCAGCGGCTCAAGCCGGTCCTCGACGAGGCGCTGGCCGGATGCCCGGAGGTCACGACGGCGATCGTGGTCGAGCACCTCGGCGAGGACGTGCCCATGCGCGATGGCCGGGACATCACCTGGGCCGCGTTCGTGCGCGGCGCTGACGCGCGTCGCGGTCGCGACCCCGAGCCGACCTCCAGCGAGCACCCGTTCCTGTTGGCCTACACCTCGGGCACGACCGGGCGGCCCAAGGGCGCGGTCCACGTCCACGGCGGGTTCCTCGTCAAGGTCGCCTCGGAGGCGGCCTACAGCATGGACATCGGGCGCGGCGACCGGCTGCTGTGGGTCACCGACATGGGGTGGATCATGGGCCCGTGGTGCCTGATCGGCGCGCACGCCCAGGGTGCGGCCGTCGTCCTGCTCGACGCCGCGCCGGACCATCCCGCGCCGTCGCGGCTGTGGGACGTGGCCGCGCGCCACGGCGTCACGCACCTCGGCGTCTCGCCGACGCTGGTGCGCGCGCTGCAGGCGGCCGGCGACGAGCACGCCGGCGGGCACGACCTCGACGCGCTGCGGATCCTCGGCTCGACCGGGGAGCCTTGGAACGCCGAGCCCTACGACTGGCTGATGCGGATGACCGACCGGAGCAGGCCGATCATCAACATCTCGGGCGGCACCGAGGTCGGCGCCTGCCTGCTCGCGCCGTGCCCGATCGAGCCGCTGAAGGCGTGCTCGCTCGGCGGCCCGAGCCTCGGCGTCGCGCTCGACGTCTTCGACGACGACGCCCGGCCCGTACGCGGCGCCGTCGGCGAGCTGGTCTGCACGCGGCCGTGGCCCGGCATGACCCGCGGGATCTGGGGCGACGCGGAGCGCTACCTCGCGACCTACTGGTCGCGCTTCCCCGGCGTGTGGCACCACGGGGACTGGGCGCGGGTCGACGAGGACGGGCAGTGGTTCCTGCTCGGCCGGTCCGACGAGACCATCAACATCGCCGGCCAGCGGCTCGGACCCGCCGAGGTGGAGTCCGCCCTGGTCGCCGACCCGACGGTCGCCGAGGCGGCCGCGGTGGGCGTGCCCGACGCGCTCAAGGGCGAGGCGCTGTGGTGCTTCTGGGCGCCGGTCGATCCAGCCGGCGCCGATGCGTCCGCGCGCCTGGCGGGCGTGGTCGCCGCGCAGCTCGGACGGCCGTTCACGCCTGCGCGAGTGATCCGCGTCGCGGCGATCCCCAAGACGCGCTCGGGCAAGGTCCTGCGCCGCGCGCTGCGGGCCGCGGCGCTCGGGGAGGACGCCGGGGACCTCTCGGCGGCCGAGGACCCCGCGGCGATCGCGCGGATCCGAGACGAGCTTCGGCGCGCCGGCGACCACGGTCCCGGTGGCTGAGGGAGAGCAGTGGGTTGTTGTAGGTGATGTCGTGTGTCCGAGGAGGGAGAGGGTCAGATGCAGACGCAGAAGCGGTTCAGGCACCTCAAGCGCGGTGCCGGCTGGGCGGCGGTCGCTGCCACGATCGGCGGCGCCGCCGCGGGGGTGGCGGGCTGCGGGAGCAGCAGCAGCGACTCGAGCGCGTCGGCGGCGCCCGCGGGCGGCGGGGCGGAGACGTCGTCCGCCACGTACGTCGCGCAGGCCAAGAAGATCAGCGCGGACGCGCAGCACGGTCTGGTGTACTCGCCGACCGACGCGTTCACGCCCGCCGCGCAGCTGAAGGTCATGACGAGCTGGCTCGGGCCGTCGCAGACGCCGCCGGTGCCCAAGGGCAAGAGCATCGCGTTCGTCTCGTGCGGCGCGGTGATCTGCAACGAGACCGTGCAGTCCGGCGCCAAGATCGCGCAGGCCGCGGGCTTCGAGACGCACTTGGTGAACATCAACGGCAAAGCCGACATCCAGAACCTCAACCAGGCGATGTCGAGCGCGATCGCCCTGCACCCGAGCGCGATCGTCGGCATGTGCATCACCGCGACCCAGGTCGCCGACAAGCTCGAGCAGGCGCGCAAGGCCGGGATCGTCACGGTGTCGACCTGCGACCCGACGCCGACCGGTGGCAGCGGCCAGTTCGACGCGGCCGCCGACTACGCCAACGGCCTGTCGACCGAGCTGCTGGGCTGGGGCATCGTCGCCGACAGCGCCGGCAAGGCCAACGTCGTGGCGATCAAGGACGAGGGCTTCCCCGCCGTCATCCGCAAGATCGGCAACCTCGTGCACGTCGTCGAAGGCTGCTCGACCTGCAGGGTCAAGACCGCCACGTGGCAGGTGACCGACGCCGCGGACTCGGCCAAGGCGGCCAACATCATCACCGGGATCATCAACGGCAACCCCAAGATGGACACGTTGGTGATGCCCTACTCGGTCGGGATGCCGTCGGCGGTCCAGGCCGTGGCCAGCTCGGGGCGCAAGATCATGGTCTACGCCGACGACCTCGACGCGGTCAACCAGCAGACGCTGCACGCCGGCACGCTGGCGATGGTCAGCTCGGTCGATCCGCAGCTGGCGATGTACCAGGCGATCGACCAGGTGATCCGCGGCCTCGACAAGGCGCCCTACGTCAAGCCCGAGCAGTTGCCCTACCTCGCGCACCTGTACACCAAGGCGACCGTGCCGAGCACGGGCGTGGGCGCGTTCCAGTCGCTGTTCGACTACGCCTCGGTCTACCGCAAGCTCTGGCGGCAGCCGTGAGCATCATGGTCCATGACGCCCCACGGCTCGGCGCCGCGGCGCCGCCGCTGCTCGAGATCCGCGGGCTGACCAAGGTCTACGGCGGCACCGCCGCGCTCGCCGGCGTCGACTTCACCGTCGCGCCGGGGGAGATCCACGCGCTGCTCGGTGAGAACGGCGCCGGCAAGTCGACGCTCGTCAGGATCCTGGCGGCGGTCGACCAGGAGGACGGGGGCTCGATCGCCTTCGCGGGCGAGCCGGTCGCCGGCGGGCGCACGCCGCGCACGATGGCCGACCTCGGCATCGCGTTCATCCACCAGGACCTCGGGCTCGTCGGCTCGATGACGGTGGCCGAGAACATCGCGCAGTACGCCGGCTATCGGACGGGCGCGACCGGGATCGACTGGGAGGCCACGCGGGCGTTCGCCCGCGCGGCCCTCGACCGGCTCGAGGTCGACGTGCCTCCCGACGCGCTCGTCGCGGAGCTCTCGATCGCCGAGCAGGCGACGGTCGCGATCGTGCGGGCGCTGGCGCTCGACGCGCGGCTGGTCGTGCTCGACGAGCCGACGGCGAGCCTGGCGGCCGGCGAGGCAGGCCGGCTGCTGGCGATCCTGCAGCGCCTCCGCGCCGCCGGCCTGGGCTGCATCCTCGTGACGCACCGGCTCGACGAGGTGCTCACGCACTGCGATCGCGTCACGGTCCTGCGCAATGGCGAGCTGGCCGGGACGGCGCCCGTCGCGCAGCTGACGGCGCCGTCGTTGATCCAGATGATCGTCGGCGACGCGCCCCTGGCCGCGAGCGGTCCGCGCCGCCCACGCCGCGACGGCGGCGCGCGGCTGGCGCTCGAGCGCTTCAGCGGACCGGGGTTCGGGCCGCTGGACCTCGACGCGGCGGCCGGCGAGGTCGTCGCGGTGACCGGGTTCGCCGACGCCGGCCATCTGCGGACGGTCGACGCGCTGTTCGGCGCCGGGCCGCACGACGGGGGAGAGGTGCGGCTCGACGGCGCGCGCTACGTGCCGTCACATCCCGCGGCGGCGCTCGCCCACGGCCTGCATCACGTGCCGAGCGATCGCAACGCCGCCGGCCTGGCCGCGACGCTCACGGCGCGGGAGAACCTGTTCCCGAACCCGTCCCAGCGCGGATGGCGCCCGGTCGACCGCCGCACCGAGCGGCGCACCGCTCAGGTGTTGATGGAGGACTTCGACATCCGGCCGCGCGCGTGCGATGCGCAGGTGTCGGAGTTCAGCGGCGGCAACGCCCAGAAGCTGCTGGTGGCGCGGGCGCTCGCGGCCGGGCCGCGCGTCCTGCTGCTCAGCGAGCCGACCGCCGGCGTCGACGTCGGCGCCCGCGCGGTCATCTACGCGAAGCTCCGCGACGCGTGCGCCGCAGGCCTCACGGTCCTGGTGGCGAGCTCCGACTTCGAAGAGGTCGCCGAGGTCGCCGACCGCGCGACGGTCCTGTGCCGCGGCGGGCTGGTGACGATCCTCGAGGGCGACGAGATCACCGTCGCCGCACTCACGGGAGCATCTTATGGCACTTGATCTGAGTCGGCGCGATCGCGGGACGAGTTGGATCGCGCGCTACGGCCTCGCGCTGATCCTGGTGGTGCTGGTCGCCGGCTTCTCGCTGGTGAAGCCCAGCAGCTTCGCCACGTGGGACAACTACCGGTCGATCCTCAACAACCAGGCGGTCGTCGTGCTGCTCGCGCTGGGTGCGATGCTCCCGCTGATCGTGGGCGAGTTCGACCTCTCGGTCTCCGGCATCCTGGGCGTCGCGCAGGCGCTCGTGACCGGGCTCTGCGCGCTGCAGGGCCTGCCGCCCGGGCTGGCCGTCGTGCTCGCGGTGCTCGCCGGCGCGCTGCTGGGGCTCGTCAACGGGCTGGTCATCGTCAAGTTGCAGATCAACGCGTTCGTCGCGACGCTGGCGAGCGGAACGATCATGGGTGGCCTGGTCATCTGGTACACGGGCGGCTCGCCGATCTACCAAGGCGTGCCGCACTCGCTCACGAGCCTGGCGCGCGGCAGCGTGCTCGGACTCCCGCTGCCGGTCATCTACATGGCGTTGGTCGCCGCGACGCTCTGGTTCGGGCTCGCCCGGCTGCCGCTGGGCCGGCGGCTGTACGCGGTCGGCGGGAACCGGCGCGCGGCGCAGTTGAGCGGCATCCGCGCCGATCGCCTCGTCATCGCGGCCTTCGTCGGCTCGGGCGTGCTCGCCGCGCTCGGCGGCGTCGTCCTCGGCAGCGAGCTCGGCTCGACCGTGCCCGGCGGCGAGGGCACGTACCTGCTGCCGGCGTTCGCCGGGGCGTTCCTCGGCGCGACCGCCATCGAGCCCGGCCGGTTCAACCCGATCGGGACGGTGCTCGCCGCCTACGCGCTCTCGGTCGCCGTGTCCGGGCTGCAGCAGCTGGGCGCCGCCGCGTGGGTCCAGCCCGTCTTCAACGGAACCGTGCTCGTCGTGGCCGTCGGCCTCTCGGGCTACGCGACGCGCGTCAAGGCCGCGCGCGCCCGCGAGCGTCAACTGGCCAGGATCGGCGAGGGCGCCCACGCGGCGACCGAGCCGGTGCGCGAACCCGTCATGCCGTGAACACGAAGGAGAAGAACACCATGTCCGAAGTCGTCGTCATCGCCACGTTCCTCACCCATCCCGGTCAGGAGGACGCGGCCGCCCGGTTCCTCGACGAGCTGCTCGCGCCGAGCCACGCGGACCCCGGCTGCCTGCTCTACGCCGTCCACCGCGGCCTCGACGACCCGCGCAAGATGGTGTTCGTGGAGCGCTGGGCGTCGCGCGAGCTGCTCGAGGAGCACATCGCCACCGACCACATCCAGGATGCCTTGAAGGCCGTCGGCGACTACTTCGCCGCCGGGCCGGAGATCGTGTTGTACGAGGCGCTGCCGGGCGGCGAGGCCGACAAGGGCTCGATCGCCGGGCACGCGACGGGCACCGGCGCGCCGGCCGCCGGCTGACGGGAGCATCGCGATGGGAACCCTGAACGGCCTGGACGTCGGCACCTTCGGCGTGTACACCTTCGACTTCGAGCACCTGTCCGCGGGGCAGATGCGCGAGGCGATCCAGGAGCTGGAGGAGCTGGGGTGGCCCGCCTTCTGGTTCCCCGAGCTGCTCGGCCGGGAGGCGCTGACGCACGCCGGCTTCCTGCTCTCCTGCACCGAGCGGATCCGCGTGATGAACGCCGTCGCCGTGATCTGGTCGCGCCCGGCGCGGTGGACCCATGCGGCCGGCCTGCTGCTGGCCGACGCCTTCCCCGACCGGCACGCGCTCGGCCTCGGATTCGGTGCCGGCCAGCCGGGGACGACCCCGATGGCGGCGATGGCGGCGTACCTGGACGAGCTCGACGCGCAGGAGCCGATCGCGCCGGCGCCGGCCGGGCCGATGCGGCGGTTCCTGGCGGCCTATGGCCCGAAGATGCTGGCGCTGGCGCGCGACCGCGCGGGCGGGGCGCTGACCTACCACGTCAACGTCGAGCACACGGCGCAGGCGCGCGAGATCCTCGGCGCAGGCGCCTTCCTCGGCGTCGAGCACGCCGTGCTGTTCGAGACCGACCCGGCGAAGGCCCGCGCCCTCGCGCGCGAGCACCTCCAGGTCTACCTCGCCACGAAGTACAACATCGCGAAGTTCCGGCGGCTGGGCTACGGCGAAGCGGAGCTCAGCGATGGGGGAAGCGATCGGATCGTCGACGACCTGGTGTTCTGGGGCGACGCGGACACGATCGTGGCGAAGCTGCGGGCCCACGTCGAGGCCGGTGCCGACCACGTGGCCGTGCAGGTCATCGGCGTCGCGCCGGGCCAGCCGGCGATGCCGCACTGGCGGCGGCTCGCCGAGGCGCTGCTATAGCAGCGCCCCACGGCCCTAGAGCGTCTGCCCGAGGAGCGCGACGAGCCGCCCGATCCGGGCCTCGTCGCGCTTGTAGTGGGTCCACCGCCCGACGCGCGTCGCCTGGACCAGCCCCGCGCGCTCGAGCTCGGCCATGTAGGCCGACATCGTCGACTGGGCCAGGCCCGCCTTGGCCTGGATGTGGCTCACGCAGACGCCGACCTCGACCGGGTCGGCGATCGTCACCGCCGGGTCGAAGTGCCGCGCGGGCTCGCGCAGCCACGAGAGGACCTGCAGGCGGGTGGGGTTCGCCAGCGCGCGCAGCGCCCGGAGCAGCTCGGGATCCGGCCCGGTCGCGGTCTCCGCCATGGCGCGCAGCGTACCGGCCGCCGCCCTGGTGCCGCCAAGAGCGTCGAGACGGCCAGCAACGCCCCCATGTTCCTCAACCCTGCGCCCGTTCCTCGGCAGGGCTTCGTCCCGACCGACACGACGCGATCGCCGCGATCGCCTGGAGCGTCGGCCTGGCCGCGTTGTCCTACATCTGGGCGACCCACCTGTACACGCATCGCCAGCCGCGCTGAGCGGCGACCTCGTGCATTCCGTGGAGAAGGCTGCGCGCTCGGAGATGACGATTGCGGGACCATCTCGCCAGGTCCGAGGGCCTGGGCGCAACTTCGCAGGACCACGCCGGTCTGACCATCATGACTCTAACTCGCACCGCTTCCCTCTCGCTCCTCATCCTCGCGCTGGTCGCTGCCTCGATCACGAGCGCCACCGCCGCCCAGGCCCGCACGACCACGCAGCGCGCCACCGCCGCCATCTTCAAGGACTGCGCGCACGACGGCCGGTTGAACCATCACTACCGCGCGAAGGCGCTGGCCGCCGCGGTGCGCACCATCCCCGCCGACATCGACCAGTACACCAACTGCCACGCGGCGATCTCCGCCCAGCGCGCCCTCTACGTCGGGACCCGCGGCGGCCGAACGACCACAGCACTCCTGCACGACTGCCACACCCACGGCACCCTGCGCCACCGCTACAGCGCCACCCAGTTGCGCCGCGCCCTCCGCCACGCCGGCGGTTGCGATGACGTCATCGTCAGCCAGCTCCGCGGCCGCACCGAGCGCGTGCGCTAGCCGGGGTGCGCCGGCAGGGGGTGGTGGCCGCATCCCGAACGACGGCTCTCGCAGCCCGGTGGGACGGGAACGCCTGGACCGCGGAGATCCCGCCGCTCCCAGTCGGCGCCACCACGGCGATCCTGACTGGCGTGTCGTGCACCGCAGCCGACAGCTGCACCGACGGCCGGGGGCACGGTGCGGGTCGGGCGTCAGCGGGCCGGCGTGGCGCTCCCCGGCGGGGCATGTGCCCGAAGGAACAGGTCGACGGTCTCGGTCACGATGCGTTGACGCTCCTGTCGCCGAAGCGATCGGAAGCCTTGTGCTGTCGAGGTACGGGCTTCGGTCGCAAGGAGGTAGGCGAACTGACGCGCTGAGCGCTCGGGCTGTTCGGCCAGCAGCGTGCGGTGCTCGTGGCACGCCGCGAAGAACGCCGCGATGTCGCGATACGTGGCATCCGGGGTCACGCCGCGGCGCCACAGCTCTTGAAGCTCGGCGTGATGTGGCAGCTCAGCGATCGTGAGCCGGCGCAACGCCGCGAGGGTGGGATCCAGCACAGCGTCGATGACGTTGGCGGCCATCCGCTCGAGGCTCCATCGCGGGTCGTCGACGTCGAGGCCAGTGGCGCTCTGCGGCGTCGGGCGGGCCTCGCGCGCAGCGGCGATCGCCGCCAAGAACAGCTGCTCCTTGTCGCCGAAGTGCGAGTACACGGTCTGCTTGCCGACGCCCGCCGCGGCGGCCACGGCATCGACGCTCGTCCGGGTGAACCCATCCGCCAAGAAGCTGTTCGTCGCCGCCTGCAGGATGGCTTCGCGCTTGACCGGAGAGCGTCGGTCCCGCATGTCCTTGTCCGGAGCCACGGCCACCACGATAGCCAGATTGAACTGGACAGTCTAGTCTTGTAGCTTGGCTGAAACAAGACTGCACCGTCTAGTCAAGGAACCACGCCCGATGTCAGCGACCGCTCTCCGCAACTCCTCGCCGCCCACGACCATGTCGCCACGGGCGCGAACGATCGCGTTGACCACCGTGATGGTCGGCGTGGTCATGGACCTCATCGACACGTCGATCGTCAACGTCGCCCTGCCCTCGGTCCAGCGCGACCTCGGGGCGGGCGCAATGGCTCTGCAGTGGTTGGTCGCCGGCTACGCGCTGGCCTTCGCGTCCGCCCTCATGCTCGGGGGTCGCCTCGGCGACGTGATCGGCTACCGCAGGGCGTTCCTGATCGGTACGGCGGCGTTTGCCGTCGCGTCGCTCGGCGCTGCGCTGGCGCCCGGCCCGCTGACGCTGGTGATCGCCCGAGTGATGCAGGGCGCCGCGGCGGGGATCATGGTGCCCCAGACGACCTCGCTGGTGCAGCGCATGTACTCACCGGCCGAGCGTTCCAAGGTCATGGGGCTGCTCGGCGGGATGGCGGGTCTCGCGGCGGCCACAGGGCCACTGCTCTGCGGCCTGCTGCTGCGCGTCGACCTGAACGGCGACGAGTGGCGTTTGATCTTCCTCGTCAACCTCCCCGTCGCGGTCGGGGCCATCGTGGCCGGTCGTCGAGTGCTGCCGGCCGGCGGCTCGGAGCGAGCTCCGCGACTGGACGTCCTCGGTGCCGCGCTCGCGGCCGCCGCTCTCGGTGCCATCGTGTTGGGTGTGACCTTTGGCGCCTCGCGCCATTGGCCGGTGTGGACGGTCGCCGCGAGCGGGACGGGACTCGGGTTGCTGGTGTTGTTCGCGGCGGCGCAGGTGCGCCGCAACCGCAGGCGCCGCCCCGCGCTGCTCGTCACGTCGCTCTTCCGCGACCGCGCGTTCGTCAGCGGGCTGCTGCTCACCGTCGTGACCGAGGCGACGTTCGCCGGCGTCATGTTGACGCTGACCCTGACCTTGCAGGATGGTCAGCACTACAGCGCGATCACGACCGGCCTCACCACGCTTCCACTGGTCGTCGGGATGGTCATCGGCGTCGCCGTGCTGGGTGAGCTGTTGACCCCACGCATCGGTCGCTACACCGTCACCGTCGCCGCGACGGTGCTCGCGGCCGGTGTGGTGCTCGTCGCATGGGCGCTGCGCGCCGCGTCCCCCGGCACCTGGAGCTGGCCGCTGGTTCCGTCGCTCATGGTCGCCGGCATCGGTCTCGGCCTCCTGATGGGACCGCTCTTCGCCATCACGCTCCAGAACGTCGACCATGAGGACGCAGGCGCCGCCTCGGGCACGTTGAAGGCCACCGAGCAGCTCGGAGCCGTTCTCGGCGTGGCGGTGCTCGGCGCGGTGTTCTTCGCGCAGGACGCCCGGGGCGGCCTGTCGCATGCGTTCGCCGTGACGGCGTTCGTCGAGGTTGGGCTGCTGGCCGTGCTCGCGGTGGGCAGCCTGTGGCTTCCACGACGCTTCAAGTCCGAAGAGGAGCTCGACCTCGGGATCTGAGGCTCGGCGGCGTGACGGTCGCGAGGGACGTCCCAGGTGCTTACATTGACCGATGAGCACCAACGCAGCCGCGGCCGTCTAGGACGAGCGCTGGTGGAGCAGCAGATCCGCTTCTGCACCACCGCTGACGGCGTGCGCCTGGCCTACGCCGTCCATGGCCGTGGGCCGCCGATCGTGCGGGCGGCCACGTGGCTGACGCACCTGGACTTCGACTGGGAGAGCCCGGTCTGGCGCCACTGGTTGGTCGAGTTGGGCGCCGGCCACACGCTCGTCCGCTACGACGAGCGGGGGAGCGGGCTCTCGGACCGCGAGCTCGGCGAGCTCTCCGTCGAGGCGTGGGTGGCCGACCTCGAGACCGTCGTGAGCGCGGCGGGCCTCGACCGCTTCGCGCTGCTCGGCGTCTCGCAGGGCGCGGCGGTCGCGCTCGTCTACGCCGCGCGCCATCCCGAGCGGCTGACGCACCTCATCCTCTACGGCGCCTACGGGCGCGGCCGGCGATGGCGCGGTCCGGAGGAGCAGCGGCACGCGGACGCGATGATCGCGGCGATCCGTGCCGGCTGGACGGAGGCGACCCCGACGTTCCGCCATCTGTTCAGCATGTTGTTCCTCCCACACGGGACCGCCGAGCAGATGGCCTGGTACGACGAGCAGCAGCGGCGCTCGACCTCGACCGCGAACGCGACGCGCCTGTACGAGGCGCGCAACGCCATCGACGTGCTCGACGTCGCGCCGCGGGTGACCGTGCCGACGCTGGTGCTCCACGCGCGCGGGGACCGGGTCGTGCCGGTCGAGGAGGGCCGGCGGCTCGCGGCCGGCGTCCCCGGTGCGCGGTTCGTCCTGCTGGAGTCGGCGAACCACATCCTGCTGGCCGACGAGCCCGCCTGGGACGTGTTCGTCGCCGAGCTGCACGGCTTCCTCGGGACGGAGCCGACGGGCGCCGTCGCCACCGACGCGGCGGTGACGACCCTCAGCCCGCGCGAGCTGGAGGTGCTCGAGCTGGTCGCGGCGGGGCTGACGAACGAGGCGATCGCGGCGCGCCTCTGCCTGAGCGTCCGCACCGTCGAGCGGCATCTCTCCAACGTGTACGTGAAGCTCCGCGTCTCCGGCAAGGCGGGCCGGGCGGCCGCCGCCGCACGGTTCTCCCAGACGCTGCGTGCAGGCCGTCGGCCGGCCGCGGGCGAGATGGGTGGTGGCCCCGATGGCGGCAGGGGCGCGCGCCCGTAGCGTCGTCCGGGACAGCGAAGGACGACATGAAGGGGTGGCGACATGGAGCGCATGGTGCGTGGGGGCGGCGGGCTGGAGCTGGACGTGCGGGAGTGGGGCGACCCGCAGGGCCCGCCGATCGTGTTCGTCCACGGGTGGTCGCAGAGCCAGCTGTGCTGGTCGCGGCAGGTCGCCGGCCCGTTGGCCGAGGACTTCCGGCTGGTCACCTTCGACCTCCGCGGGCACGGGATGTCCGCCCAGCCGGTCGGCGCCGAGCACTACCTCGACGCGTCGCTGTGGGCCGATGACCTGCATGCGGTCATCGAGCAGGCGGAGCTGGAGCGGCCCGTGGTGGTGGCGTGGTCCTACGGCGGGTTCGTCGTGACCGACTACCTGCGCTCCTACGGTGAGGACGGGATCGCTGGGATCGACCTCGTCGGCAGCGCGGTGCTGCGGACGGCCGGCTTCGACCACATCGGCCCGGGCCTGCTCGAGAACGCGGGCGACGCCTGCGCGCCCGACCTGGAGACGAGCATCGCGGCCGTGCGGCGCTTCCTGCGCGCGTGTACGGCGCGGCCGCTCGGCGACGACGACTGGAGCACCGCGTTGTGCTGGAACATGGTCGTGCCGCCGGCGGTTCGCCAGGCGCTGCTCGCCCGTGAGATCGACGCCGACGACGTGCTGTCGGCGCTGACCGTGCCGGTGCTGGTCACGCAGGGACGCGAAGACGCGATCGTGCTTCCGTCGATGGCCGAGCACGTGCTCGCCGTGTGCCCGACGGCGCGGGCGTCGTGGTACGAGGGCGTCGGCCACGCGCCGTTCCTGGAAGACCCGGCGCGATTCGACCGCGAGCTGGCCGCGTTCGCGGGCGACACGGCTCGGGGAGGCCTAGCAGCCGTCCACGCACCCGGTGGGTCACCGCCGTCGACCGCTGGTAATCGCGGCGCAGCTTGATTACGTCGGCTCGGAGGAGCGCGCGGCCGAGGGCGAGCGCGTGCGACTCGCCGTCGACCCGGCGCGGCTGCACTTCTTCGACCTGGAGAGCGGGGTGGCGATCGGCGGGCCGCTCGGCGGCGAGGGCGAGCGCGACGACGGCGGCGCGCGAGCGCGCGCGCAGCTCTCGGGGGCGAGCGCGTGAGCGGGTCGACCGCGCGGTCGGCGGAGCTGCTCGCCGACGGCCTGTACTTCCCGGAGGGCCTGCGCTGGCGTGACGGCAGGCTGTGGGTCTCCGACTTCTACGACAAGTCGGTGTTCACGTACGGGTTGGACGGGTCGCGACGGAAGGTGTGCGACGTGCCGGGCCAGCCGTCCGGGCTCGGGTTCACGCCCGACGGCGAGCTGTTGGTGTCGTCGATGCTGGACCGGCGGCTGCTGCGGCTGGGCGCGGATGACGGTGAGCTGCACGTCGTCGCCGACCTGCGCGCACAGGCGGCCGGGCCGTGCAACGACCTGTACGTGGATCCGTCGGGCCGTGCGTACGTCGGGAACTTCGGGTCGATCCCGGAACATGTCGGGCGCCGGCGGCGGCCTGCGCCCGCTGCGGCCGGTCAGCGCGGTGTGAGCGTCGTCGTCGGCATCGTGCCGTTCATCGTCCTGCCGGGTCGACGCAGGGTCAGATCTCATCGAGGAGCCGGACCAGGGCCACCAGGCTGGCGGCATCGTGGCACGGGCGGAAGTGGTCGACGAACGGCAGCGCGGTGCTCATCCCCAGCGTCAGGGGCTCGAACGCGGGATCGCGCAGCTGCGGGTTCAACCAGATGACGCTGTGCGCGCGCAGCTGGATGCGAGCCATCGCCGTCCGCAGCGGCGTCGGGTCGCCCAGGTCCCAGCCGTCGCTCGCGATGATCACCACCGCGCCCTGGAGGGCGCCGGCGTGCCAGCGGTCCAGGCGCGCGAGCGACTCGCCGACGCGCGTGCCGCCGGCCCAGTCCGCGATCGCCTCGCCGGCCGCCGGCAGCGCGCGCGCAGGCTGATGGCGAAGCTCCTTCGTCACCCGGGTCAGCCGCGTCGCGAACGTGAAGGTCTCGACGCTGCGCCGGCCTGCCAGCGCGGCGTGGGCGAACACGAGCAGCGCGCGCGCGAACGGCTCCATCGAGCCGGAAACGTCGCAGACGACGACGAGCTTGCGCTGCTGGATCGACGGCCGGTGATGGTGGCGGCTCATGGGAAAGCCGTCGCGCCGCAGGCCCGCGCGCAGCGTGCGGCGGACGTCGACGGCGCCGCGCGGGCTCGGTTGACGGCGTCGGCGCCTGCGCCACGGACCCACGCGGCTCAGGCCGAGCAGCCGGGCCGACAGCCGCTCGTAGTCGTCGGCGCCGTACTCGTCGAAGGGCTTCTCGCCGAGCGCGTCGACCGAGCTGTAGGTCGCCGCGTGATCGTGGTCGCGGCCGCGCTCCGGCTCGGACTCCGACGGCTCGGCTTCCGTGAGCCGACGCCGGACACCGGCCGGCGACGCCCGGCCCGGCGCCTCCAGCACCGGCTCGGCCGCGGTGGCGTCGTCTGCCCTCGACGGCGAGTCGGGCTCGCTCGCCGACGGGATCGGCGGCATCGCCTCGCTCCGCCAGAACCAGTGAAACGTGCGGTCGAAGGCAGGGATGTCGTCGCCGTGCTTGACGAGGCTCGTGCGCAGCGCCCAGTACAGGTCCCGCTCGTCGGTCAGGCCGATGGCGGCGAGCGCGTCGAGCGCGGTGTGCACGTCGCTCGGCGCGACGCGGATCCCCGCGGAGCGCAGGGCCGCGGCGAAGCTCGCGAGCCGGTCGGCGATCATGCCCCGCTCGACGGCGAGGGCGACGGCAGCGGATCGGCGGGCGGTTCCAGTGGCAGGAGCTCCGCGAGCACCAGTTCCTGATCCGCGCGGTGCTTGACGAGCGTTCCGAGCGTGGCCTCGATCGCCTCGTCGTCGAGCCGCTGGACGCCGAGCATGGCCAGGGCGGTCGCCCAGTCGATGGTCTCTCCGATGCCCGGCGGCTTCTGCGGGCCGAGCGCGCGGATCGCCTGCACCGCCGTGCACACCTGCTCCGCCAGTTGCTCGCTCGCCTCGCGGGCCTTGAGGCCGAGGATGCGCAGCTCGCGCTCGCGGTCCGGCGCGGCGACCCAGTGGTAGAGGCAGCGCCGCCGCAGCGCGTCGTGCAGCTCGCGGGTCCGGTTCGAGGTCAGGACGACCAGCGGGGTTCGTGTCGCTCGGACGGTCCCGATCTCCGGGATGCTGACCTGGTAGTCGGACAGCAGCTCGAGGAGGAATGCCTCGAACTCGTCGTCCGCACGGTCGATCTCATCGATGAGCAGGACGACGTCCTCGTCGGACTGCAGCGCCTCCAGGAGGGGCCGGCGGAGCAGGAACTCCTCGCCGAAGACGTGGCGCACCGCGTCCTCGCGCGCGCTCGGATCGGCGTCGAGGGCCCGGATGAAGAGCATCTGCCGCGCGAAGTTCCAGTCGTACAGCGCCTGGTGGACGTCGATGCCCTCGTAGCATTGCAGCCGGATCAGCCGCGCACCGGTCGCCGCGGCGTACGCCTTCGCCAGCTCGGTCTTCCCGACCCCCGGCTCGCCCTCCAACAGCAATGGGCGGCTGAGCTTCTGCGCGAGCAAGAGCGACGACGCCACGCCCCGATCGGCGAGGTAGCCCCCGGCGGCGAGCATGGCCTCCATGTCGGCGACGGTCTCGGGCCGACCGGGCACCGTGGTGGGGGACGGCACGCGCGGTGGGCGTATCGAGCCGGTCGTGGTGGAGAGGGACGGGCCCTGGCGGCCACTGCCGCTGGCGATCACCTCGGCCAGGATCGAGACGGCCGTCTCCTCGGGCGTCCGCGCGCCGATGTCCAGGCCGCAGGGCGCGGCGATCCGGTCGATGGCGGCCTGGGGGACGCCGGCAGCGAGGAGCCGCTCGACCCGGTCGCGATGCGTGCGACGGCTGCCGAGGGCGCCGATGTACCCGGCGTCGGTCGCCAGCGCGCTCCGCAGCGCCGGCTCGTCGAACTTGGGGTCGTGGGTGAAGACGAGCACGACGTCGCGGCGGGTCAGCCGCTGGTCGCGGAGGTGCTCGTCCGGCCAGCTCACCGCGACCTCGTCGGCGACGCCGAGTCGTTCGGAGGCGGCGAACGCCTGACGGGCGTCGCAGATGGTGACGTGGTAGCCGAGCTGCTTGCCCAGCGCCGCGACGGCGATCGCGTAGTCGATCGCGCCGAAGATGATGAGCTTGGGCGGCGTCGAGAAGGGCTCGATGAACACGGCGGTCTCGCGACCCATGATGTCCCCGGAGCTTCCGTACCGGCGCAGCATCGAGCTGGCGTGGTCGACCGCTCCGCGCGCGTCCCGGGCAACGGTCTCGTCGAGTCGCTCGCCCTGACCGAGGGTGCCGAGCAGCTCGCCGTCGACGAGAGCGGCCGTGGCGCCGACCTGAGCGCCTTCGACGACGCTCATGACGGCGACGTCGCGGCCGTGGCCGATGGCGGTGGCGGCACGCTGGAGGACCTCCGCGGACGGCGGCGGCAGCTCCCGGACGAAGACGTGAACCGTGCCACCGCACGTCAGGCCGACGCTGACGGCCTGGTCGTCGCTCACGCCGTAGGTCCGCACGCGCGGACCGCCGCCGGCGAGCACGCTCTGCGCCTCTTCGAACAGCGCGCCTTCGACGCATCCGCCGGTGACGGAGCCTTCGATGCGACCCGCCTCGTCGACCAGCATGGTGGCGCCGACCTCGAACGGCGCGGAGCCGTCCGCGTCGATGAGCGTCGAGGCGACCGTCCGGACGCCGGCGGCGAGCCACTTGGACGCCGTGGCCTGGATACGCCGCTGGATCGTGGTGTCGCCGGTGCCGGGCCTAACCGCCATGGACGGCCTCCGGTGCGACGGCGGTACCGACCGTATTGGTCGCATACATAGGATACATAGTACGCCGCGAGAGCCCTCCGTCAACGCGGACACCGCTTCGGCCGCCTGAGTGGGCGATCACACCCGCCCGGTCAGGGCGTGGTTGAGCCGCGCTACGCTCCAACACCCGCGACGAAGGTGCAGCTCCGTGACCGACAGGGGCGCGGCGTCGATGCGCCAGAACGCGGACAGGGGTGCGTCGAGCGCGTGCACGACCGCGGCCTTGACGACGCCGGCGTGGGTGACGGCCACTGCCGTGCCCTCCTCGGACGCCTGCTCGTCCAGCCATCCCGCGACGCGCGCGCCGAACCCGCGCACGCTCTCGCCGCCGTGCGGCGTGGCGTCCGGGTCGGTCAGCCAGCGCTCGACCGCGGCCGGGTCCTGCGCGGCCAGCTCGGTGAGCGTCCGGCCCGCCCAGCGGCCGAAGTCGCACTCGGCGATGGCCGCGACGATCAGCGGCGCCAGACCGCCGGCCTCGGCGGTCTGCCGGCAGCACAGCGACGGGCTGGACAGCGCCGCCGCGCGGCTGCCGGTCGCGCTCGGAAGGGCCTTGCCGGCCGCGGCGCGCGCACGCTCGTCCAGCGGCTCGTCGGTCGCGAACGCCGCCGCTCGGGTCGCGGCCGTCGGCGCGTGCCGCACGAGGAGCAGGCGCCTCACGTCCTGCCGCCCAGCAGTCGCTGGGCGCGCAGCGCCAGGTGCAGCCCCAACAGGGTGTCCTCGTCGTCGAGGTCGGCGTCCAGCAGCGTCGCGATCCGAGCGAGGCGCTTGTAGAGCGACTGGCGCTCGAGATGCAGCGCCCGCGCGGCCTCGGCCTTGCGGCCGCCGTGGGCGCAGTAGACCTCGAGCGTCCGCAGCAGCTCGCCGCGGCCGCGCGCGTCGTGCGCCTGGAGCGGGGCAAGGCGTCGCTCGACGAACTCGGCCAGCGCGCGCTCGCCGCGCAGCGCCCACAGCAGCCGGCGGAGGTCCGGCCCGCTGACGTCGTGCCAGGGCCGCGCCGGCGCCTGGCGCATCGCGGGCAGCGCGTCGATGGTCTCGCGCAGCCCCCGGCCCGCCTGGCTCCACGACGCGGCCGCAGGCCCGACGCAGACGACGACCTCGGCACTGGAGCGCGTCCGCCGCACGGCTTGGCGCACGGCCTCGGCGATCGCCTCCGCCGTCGCCGCCCGCTGCTCGGCCGCGTCGAGCCCGGCCACGACCGCGACGTGCCGCTGCTGGTGCCCGACGGTCCCGACCACGGCAGGCGCCTGCCGGGAGGCGAGCTCTCGGCGCAGGTCGCGCTCGACGACCGCCCAGTGGCGCTCGTCGAGCTGCCCCGCTCCGGGCGCGAGGTTCGCCGCGAAGGGCACGAGCCAGGACGTCCGCGCCGCGAAGCCGATCTTGGCCGCGCGCAGGTACGCGTGTGGCTCGTCCAGCTCGGCGTCGTCCATCAACGCGTCGAGGAACTCGCCGTGGTCGCGGGCCGTGAGCGTCAGCTCCTCGTGCGTGTGCCGGAAGGCCAGCGCGAGGATCGGGACGGCGCGCTCCAGGGCGACGCGATCGAACGGGCGCAGCGGCCGGTCGAGCGCCAGCAGGGACACCAGACCCCAGTGCGGGTCGCCGGCGACGGCGACCGGCACGCTGGCGACGTCCGGCGCGTGGGGCAGGTCCCGCACGACCGCCTCCCACGTCGAGGCCACCTGGTGGGCGTGGTCGTGCTCGGCCGACGCCGAGTAGATGATCTCGCCGTCACGGGTGAGCACGACCGGGTTGCCGACGGACGTCGCCAGCGCGTGCAGCACGTCGGCGACGTCGGCGCCCGAGGCGACGAGCGCGGCGAAGCGGTCGTGCAGCCGCTGCCCACGTTCGAGCACGTCGCCCTGGCGGCTGACGATGGTGCGGTGGACGGCCTCGGTGACCTCGACCCAGGGGATCGGCTGCTGCAGGACGACCAGCGGCAGCTCCTGGGCACACGCCTCTTCGACGAGCGCGGACGGCACGCGCTTCATGCCCGGGCCGAGCTCGATGACGAGCCCGGCGAGCCCGGCGCGCGCCAGGTCGGCGACGTACCGGCGCTGGCGGTCCGACCGCGTGCTGAGCGTCAGGCCGTGCGTCAGGAGCAGCTCGCCGCCCTTGAGCACCGCGGGCATGTCGGGGAACTCGCCCGAGTGCACCCAGCGAATCGCACGCGTGAGGTGCGCCTCGCCGGCGAGCACCTCCGGGACGCCTTCCCGCACCAATGGCAGGGCCAGCACGTCGGCGATCGTGAACACCGCGTCGTGCAGCGGGACCTCTCCCGGGTCGTGCGTCACGACCCCGGATGATCGCAGGCCCAGCCGGCATGCGGGTGGCATGGTGTCAACCACGTGCCGCCATCGAGTGACGGAGCGTCGCTGTCGCTGCGCGATCGGGGCAGGCACCGTGGTGATCGAGCACACGAAGGGTCACCGCGATGTCCACTCCCACCGAACCACACGCCAACCTGCTGGCCCGCCCGCTCCGCGAGGTGGATCCCGAGATCGCCGAGGTGCTGCGCCGCGAGCTGCACCGCCAGCAGTCGACGCTCGAGATGATCGCCTCCGAGAACTTCGCGCCCGAGGCGGTGCTGGAGGCCCAGGGCTCCGTCCTGACCAACAAGTACGCCGAGGGGTATCCGGGCAAGCGCTACTACGGGGGCTGCGAGCACGTCGACGTCTCGGAGCAGCTGGCGATCGACCGCGTCAAGCGCCTGTTCGGCGCCGAGTACGCCAACGTCCAACCCCACTCCGGTGCCCAGGCGAACGCGGCGGTCATGGCCGCGCTGCTCGAGCCGGGCGACACGATCCTCGGTCTCGACCTGGCGCACGGCGGCCATCTCACCCACGGCATGCGGCTGAACTTCTCGGGCCGCCTCTACGAGGCCGTCGCGTATCACGTGCGGGCGTCGGACCTCCTGGTCGACATGGACGAGGTCGCGGCGCTGGCGCGCGAGCACCGTCCCAAGCTGATCGTCGCCGGCTGGTCGGCGTACTCCCGGCGGCTCGACTTCCGCGCCTTCCGCAGGATCGCCGACGAGGTCGGCGCGATCCTGATGGTCGACATGGCGCACTTCGCCGGCCTGGTCGCCGCGGGCCTGTACCCCAACCCGGTCGAGCACGCGCACGTCGTCACCACGACGACCCACAAGACGCTCGGCGGACCGCGCGGCGGCACGATCCTCGCCGTCGAGGAGCTCGGCCGCCGGCTCAACACGGCCGTCTTCCCGGGCCAGCAGGGCGGCCCGCTCGAGCACGTCATCGCCGCCAAGGCCGTCGCCTTCCGGCTCGCCGGCACCGCGGAGTTCGCCGGGCGCCAGCGCCGCACCCTGGAGGGCGCGCGGATCGTCGCCGAGCGGCTGCTGCGCCCCGACGCCGCGGCGGCCGGCGTCAAGGTCGTCACCGGCGGCACCGACGTGCACCTCGTGCTCGTGGACCTGCGCGACTCCACGCTCGACGGCCAGCAGGCCGAGGACCGTCTGCACGAGATCGGGATCACGGTCAACCGCAACGCGGTGCCGTTCGACCCGCGCCCGCCGATGGTCACCTCCGGGCTGCGAATCGGCACCCCGGCGCTCGCGACGCGCGGCTTCGGCGCCGACGACTTCGCCGAGGTCGCCGACGTCATCGCCGACGCCCTGCGACCCGAGGCCGGCGGGCCGGCGCTCGCCGCGCTCGCCGCGCGCGTCGCGGCGCTCGCCACCCGCCACCCGCTCTACGAGCACTTGGACGGAGCGCACCGGTGACGACCGAGCACGGCGACGCGGACGCCTATGAGCACCCGCCGTGGCTGTGGCGGACGCCGGAGCCGAAGCGCTCGTACGACGTGGTGATCGTCGGCGCCGGCGGTCACGGCCTCGCGACCGCGTACTACCTGGCCCGCAACCACGGCATCACCGACGTCGCGGTGCTCGAGCGCGGCTGGCTCGCCGGCGGCAACATGGCCCGCAACACGACGATCATCCGCTCGAACTACCTCTGGGACGAGAGCGCCGCGCTCTACGAGCACGCGCTCGGGCTCTGGGAGGGGCTCGCGGACGAGCTCGAGTACGACGTGTTCTTCAGCCAGCGCGGCGTGCTGAACCTGGCGCACTCGCTGCAGGACGTCCGCGACTCGGTGCGTCGCGTCGAGGCCAACCGCCTCAACGGCGTCGACGCCGAGTGGCTGTCGCCCGAGCAGGTCAAGGAGGTCTGCCCGATCGTCGACGTCTCGCCCGACGTCCGCTACCCGGTCCTCGGTGCGACGTTCCAACCCCGCGGCGGGATCGCCAAGCACGACTGGGTCGCGTGGGCCTACGCGCGCGCGGCCGACGCGCTCGGCGTCAGCCTGATCCAGGACTGCGAGGTGACCGGCATCGAGGTGGACGGCGACCGCGTGATCGGCGTGCAGACCTCGCGCGGGCCGATTGCCGCCGGCCGCGTCGCGCTGTGCGCCGCCGGTCACTCCTCGCTGCTGGCGGAGATGGCCTCGATCCGGCTTCCCCTGCAGAGCCACCCGCTGCAGGCGTTGGTGTCCGAGCTGCTCGAGCCCGTGCATCCGACCGTCGTCATGTCCAACGCCGTCCACGTCTACGTCAGCCAGGCGCACAAGGGCGAGCTCGTGCTCGGGGCCGGGATCGACCCCTACAACTCCTACGCGCAGCGCGGCTCGTTCCACGTGATCGAGCACCAGATGGCCGCGGCGCTGGAGCTGTTCCCGATCTTCGCGCGGGCGCGCGTGCTCCGGACGTGGGCGGGGGTCGTCGACGTCTGCCCCGACGCCTCGCCCATCATCGGCCTGACGCCGGTGGACGACCTCTACATCAACTGCGGCTGGGGCACCGGTGGCTTCAAGGCGACGCCGGGTGCCGGGTGGGTCTTCGCGCACACGGTGGCCACGGGCGAGCCGCACCCGCTCAACGCTCCGTACACCCTCGACCGCTTCGCGACCGGTGCGCTCATCGACGAGCACGGCGCCGCCGCCGTCGCCCACTGACGCTCAGGAGATCCGATGCTGCTCATCCCTTGCCCCTGGTGCGGACCGCGCGACGAGATCGAGTTCCACTGCGGCGGCCAGGCCGACGTCGCCTATCCCGCCGATCCGCATGTGCTCGGCGACGACGAGTGGGCCGCGTACGTCTTCGTGCGCGACAACCCCAAGGGACCGTTCGCCGAGCGCTGGTGCCACGCGGCCGGCTGCCGGCGCTGGTTCAACGTCGTGCGCGACACCGCCACGCACGCGATCCTGTCGGTGAAGCTGCTCGACGGGACGGCGGTTCCGGCATGACGCGTCCGGTGCCGATCCCGGGCGGCGACCCACGCGGTCCGACGCTGTCCGCGGCGGTCCAGGTCACGATCGGCGCCGTCGCGGCGATCGTCAAGGCGCTGGTCGGGCGCGCGCCCGCGGTCGCCGCTCCCGACGCGACCGCCGCCCCTCGACCGGCGCGGCACACGGAGGCGCTCGTGTACGAGCTGCTCGATGCTCACGCCGACACGGCGGAGCTGGCCGCCGAGCTGTGGGGGGAGCCCCGGTGGGCGGCCCACCTCGACTACCTCCAGGCGCTGCAGCGGACCGGACGCGAGACGCTCGCCGAGATGGCGAGGGACCGCGCATGAGCGCGCGACGCCACGTCGACCCGGCCACGCGGAGCGACCGATGAGCGCTCCGTTCCGACTGCCCGACGGCGGGCGCGTGGACCGCGGCGCGCCGTTGACCTTCACCTTCGACGGGCGCCCGTATGCCGGGCTGCGGGGCGACACGCTCGCCTCGGCGCTGCTGGCCAACGGCGTGCGCGAGGTCAGCACGAGCATCCGCTTCGGACGCCCGCGCGGCATCGTCACGGCCGGGGTCGAGGAGCCGAGCGCGCTTGTCGCGGTCGACGGGGCTGGTGCTGAGCCGATCACGACCGCGCCCGTCGTCGAGTTGCGCGACGGCCTTCTGGCGCGGGGGCTGGCCGGGCGCGGGCGGCTGCCGCGCCACGGCGAAGAGGGCACGTACCACGACAAGATGCACCGCCACTGCGACGTCCTCGTCGTCGGGGCGGGGCCGGCCGGGCTGGCGGCCGCGCTGGCCGCCGCGGAGAGCGGCGCCCGCGTGTGCCTCGCGGACGAAGGGAGCGAGCTCGGCGGCTCCCTTCTCGGGACGCGCGAGACGCTCGACGGCGAACCGGCGGCGGCGTGGGTCCGGACGGTGACCGCGCGGCTGGCGCAGCATCCCGACGTCGAGCTCCTGGAGCGCACCACCGTCCTTGGGCGCTACGACGCCAACTACCTCGTCGCGCTGGAACGGCGCTCCGAGCACCGCGACGCCGATGTGGACGCGCACCTCACCCACGAGCGCGTCTGGCACCTGCGCGCCCGCCAGGTCGTCCTCGCCACCGGCGCTCACGAGCGGCCGATCGCCTTCGCCGACAACGACCGCCCCGGCATCATGCTGGCGGGCGCCGCGCGCACCTATGTGAACCGCTACGCGGTCGCGCCGGGCCGGCGCGCGGTCCTCTTCACCACCAACGACAGCGCCTACGCCGCCGCGCTGGACCTCGCCGGCGCCGGCGTCGAGGTCGCGGCGGTCGTCGACGCGCGCCGCGACGCGTCCACGGGCTGGGTCGAGCGCTGCCGCGCCGCCGGCATCGAGGTGCTCGGCGGTCACGTGGTCGCCGCGGCGTCCGGCGACCGCGCGCTGGAGGGGGTCAGCCTCGCGACGCTCACCGGGAAGCGCCGGGCCGACACGATCGCGTGCGACCTGCTCGCGGTCTCCGGCGGCTGGAACCCCGTCGTGCACCTCTTCAGCCAGGCGCAGGGCCAGCTGCGCTACGACGACGCGCTCGCCGCCTTCGTGCCCGGCGCGCCGGTGCGCGGCGTCGAGGTGGCGGGTGCCGTGCGCGGGCTCGACGACCTGGGCGCCTGCCTGCGCGACGGCGCCGACGCCGGCGCGCGAGCCGCGCGTGCGGCGGGGTTCGACGCCGCCGCGACGGCGCTGCCCGCCGCCGAGCCCGCGCCGCGGCCGGCGCCGCCAAGCGCGCTGTGGGTCGTCGCCGACCCGGGGCCGGGCGAGCCGTGGGCGGCGCACTTCGTCGACCTGGCCCGCGACGCGACCGTCGCCGACGTCCGGCGCGCCGTCGGCGCCGGGATGCGCTCGGTCGAGCACGTCAAGCGCTACACGACGGCCGGGACGGGCCACGAGCAGGGCAAGACCTCCGGGGTCCTGGCGACCGCGGTCATCGCGCAGGAGCTCGGCGTGCCGCTGGGCGAGATCGGGACCACCACCTACCGCCCGCCGTACATGCCGGTGTCGTTCGCGGCGCTGGCCGGGCGCGACCGCGGCCGACTGCACGACCCGATCCGCGTGACAGCGCTGCACGCCTGGCACGTCGCCCAGGGTGCCGTCTTCGAGGACGTCGGCCAGTGGAAGCGCCCGCGCCACTTCCCGCGCGCCGGGGAGGACATGGACGCGGCCGTGCTGCGCGAGTGCCGTGCGGCGCGTGAGGGCGTCGCGCTGATGGACGCGTCGACGCTCGGCAAGATCGACGTCCACGGCCCCGACGCGGCCGCGTTCCTCGACCGCGTCTACACCAACCTCATGAGCTCGTTGAAGGTCGGCATGATCCGCTACGGCGTGATGTGCCGTCCGGACGGGATGGTCTTCGACGACGGCACGGCGATCCGCCTGGCCGAGGACCGCTACCTCGTCACGACGACCACCGGCAACGCCGCCACCGTGCTCGACTGGTTCGAGGAGTGGCTGCAGACCGAGTGGCCGGAGCTGCGTGTCCACTGCACGTCGGTCACCGACGAGTGGGCGACGATCGCGGTCGTCGGGCCGCGCTCCCGCGCGGTCCTGGGGCAGCTCGCGCCGGGGCTCCAGATCGCTCAGGAGCACTTCCCGTTCATGGCCTGGCGCGACACGGAGGTCGCCGGCCTGCCGGCCCGGGTCTGCCGGATCAGCTTCTCCGGCGAGCTGGCCTACGAGGTCAACGTGCGCGCCTGGCACGCGGTCGCCGTCTGGGAGGCGCTGCTGGCCGCCGGCGACGACGAGGGGATCACGCCCTACGGCACCGAGACGATGCACGTGCTGCGGGCCGAGAAGGGCTATCCGATCATCGGCCAGGACACCGACGGGACCGTCACGCCACAGGACCTCGGCATGGACTGGGTGGTCTCGAAGAAGAAGGACGACTTCATCGGGATGCGCTCCTTCGCGCGTCCGGACACCCGCCGGTCCGATCGCAAGCAGCTCGTCGGCCTGCTGCCGCAGGACCCGGACCGGCTGCTGCCCGAGGGCGCGCAGCTCGTGGCCACCGAGCGGCTGGAGATCCCGATGGCGATGCTCGGCCACGTGACCTCGAGCTACCGCAGCGCCGCGCTGGGGCGGACGTTCGCGCTGGCGCTCGTCGCGAGCGGTCGCGACCTCCTCGGGCAGACGATCCACGCCTCGTTCGGTGGGCAGACCACGCCGGTCACGGTCACCGACGCCGTCCTCTACGACAAGGAGGGGAGCCGCCGCGATGGTTGACACCCACACCGGCCTGAGCCCGCTGCACGGCTACGCCGACCGCTTCGCCGAGGCCATGGAGGCGCCGACCGCGGTCCATCTCGCCGAGGTCCCGTTCCTGGCGCAGCTGACGTTGCGCGTCGCACCCGACGGCCTCGCCGCCCGCGCCGTCGAGGCCGCGCTCGGGACCGCGCTCCCGCGCCCGAACGCCAGCGCGCGGGCTGAGGGGCTCGACCTGCTCTGGCTCGGCCTCGACGAGTGGCTCGTCGTCGGCCCGAGCGGCGAGCAGGCCGCCGTGGAGGCGCGGATCGTGGCTGCGGTCGCGGGCGCGCACGCGACCGTCGTCGACGGCTCGGCGCAGCACACGGTGATCGAGGTCGGCGGCACCGCCGCGCGTGCCGTGCTGTCCAAGGGCTGCCCGTTGGATCTGCACCCGCGCTCGTTCGCCACCGGGCGCTGCGCGCAGACGCTGCTGGCCCGCACCGGCGTGATCGTGCTGCAGCGCAGCGACGAGCCGACGTACTGGCTGTTCGTGCGGTCCTCGTTCGCGGAGTACCTGGCCGCGTGGCTGCTCGACGCCAGCGCCGAGTACCGCGGCCTCCCGTTGGGCGGGCCGGCGGGGTGACCCGGCCCGCCGCGCCGGCCTCGAGCATCAGCGTCTTCGACCTCTTCAAGGTCGGCATCGGCCCGTCGAGCTCGCACACCGTCGGGCCGATGCGCGCCGCAGGGATGTTCTGCGAGGCGCTGAACGACACCGGGGCCCTGGCCGCGACCGAGCGCGTCGTCGTCGAGCTCTATGGCTCGCTGGCCGCGACCGGCGCGGGCCACGGGACCCCGGTCGCCGTGCTGCTCGGGCTCGCCGGCGAACGCCCCGAGCTCGTCGATCCCGACGCCGTTCCCGCGATGCTCGCCGGGATCCGCGAGCGGGGGAGGCTCGCTCTGCCGGGCGGACGCGAGATCGCCTTCGACGAGGACTGGGACCTCGTCGCCCACCGCAAGGACCGCCTGCCGGGCCACGTCAACGGGATGCGCTTCACCGCGCGCGACGCCGCCGGTGACCTGCTCCACCGCGCGGTGTACTACTCCGTCGGCGGCGGGTTCGTCGTCGCCGAGGGCGAGGAGGGCCTGCGCGACGACGACCGGGTCCTGCCGCGCCCGTTCGCCACCAGCGCCGAGCTGCTGGCGCAGGCCCGCGCGAACCGAGGCTCGATCAGCGGCCTCGTGATGGAGAACGAGATGGCCCGCTGCCCGGAGGACGCGGTGCGCGAGCGGCTGCTGTTCATCTGGGAGGTCATGCAGCGGTGCGTCAGGCGCGGCTGCGGCACCGACGGCGTCCTGCCCGGCGGGCTCGGCGTGCGCCGGCGCGCGCCTGGCCTGCGGCGGTCGCTGGAGCAGCACGGCGACGCGACCGACCCGCTGCGGGCCATGGAGTGGGTCACGCTGTTCGCCCTGGCCGTCAACGAGGAGAACGCGGCCGGCGGGCGGGTCGTGACCGCGCCGACCAACGGCGCGGCCGGGATCGTTCCGGCCGTCCTGCACTACTACGCGCGCTTCGTCCCGGGCGCGGACGACGACGGCGTCGTGCGCTTCCTGCTGACCGCCGCCGCGATCGGCTCGCTGTGCAAGCGCAACGCGTCGATCTCCGGCGCCGAGGTCGGCTGCCAGGGGGAGGTCGGCTCAGCGAGCGCGATGGCCGCGGCCGGCCTCGCGGAGGTGCTGGGCGGCACGCCCGAGCAGGTCGAGAACGCTGCCGAGATCGCGATGGAGCACAGCCTCGGGCTGACCTGCGACCCCGTCGGCGGGCTCGTGCAGATCCCCTGCATCGAGCGCAACGCCATCGCGTCGGTCAAGGCGATCGCCAGCGCGCGGCTCGCGCTGCGCGGCGACGGCGCTCACCGGGTGTCGCTGGACGAGGTCATCAAGACCATGCGCGACACCGGGGCCGACATGAGCGACAAGTACAAGGAGACCGCCCGCGGCGGCCTCGCGGTCAACGTGGTCGAGTGCTGAGGTCCCCTCGCGAAGCCGGCGCCGCGTCGCGACGGGGCAGCACGGGCTGCCCCGTCATGACCCGCTGGGCCGCGTAGCCGAACGCGACGGCGATCGTCGCCCACAGCGTCGCCTGCATGCCGATCGATGCCTCGCGGAAGCGCCACAGCGTGGTGGCGGGGAAACGCGCGGGGACCTCGTGGATCCCCGGCAGCGCCAGGGCGGCAGCGACCACGATGACCACGTACGCGAGCAGCGTAAGCAGCGTCGCGGCGCTGGTCCGCTGCGCGAGCCGCGGCCGCAGCCGCGCTGCCGCCAGCGCCGCGAGCAGCGAGATCGCGACCATCGTCCCGTAGAGCAGGGTGCGGCGCCCGATGGTCGCCGGGTCGCCGACGGAGGGCGGGTTGGCCGGGTACTTCGCGAACGGCACGAGGTAGACCACGACGAACGTCCCCGCGGCAAGCCAGTACGCGGTGAGCTGCGGGCTGGCCCGGCCGACGCGCCCGTAGGCGAACGCGAAGGCCAGCGCGAACAGGCCGCCGAGCGCCAGCCCGTAGACGAGCGCGGCGGTCAGCAGCCCCGCGGACTTCTGCAGCCCGCGCGAGACCGGCGCCGGAGCCTCGGCCGCGTGGCGGTGGCCGGCATGGACGTGGTCGGCGGCCGAGGACGCCTCGTCGAAGGCGATCGCCTGGTCGACCGCCGGCTCACCGGCCAGCGAGACGAACCCGGTGGCGAGGAGCCCCCCGAGGAGGCCGGCGACGAGGCCGCAGATCAGCAGCGTGCGCAGCATGGCGGATCAGTGGCACGGGAACCCGAGCAGATGACGGCCGTCGTGCACCCACTCGTGGACGAGGTTGCCCGACGTGAGCGACGTCGCACCCTGCTCCGCGCCGACCATGTACCACAGCGCGATCAGCGCGACGGCGAGGATCGCCCACGGCCAGATCTCGCGGACGGAGATGGCGGGCGGGTGGATCGCCTCGGGAGGCGCCAGCTCCGAGGGCTGCGGTGTCACCGCGATGGCGTTGCTCATCACTGAACCTCCGGGAGGGTCGTCTGGGGGTGCCCGGCGCCGTCGGCGCCGTGGCCGTGGCCGTGGTCGTGGCCGTGGCCGTGCTCGTGGTCGTGCTCGTGCGCCTGTGCCTCGGCGACCTCCGCCGTCCGCGTCTCGAGCTCCTCGAGGGTCAGCAGCTCACCGTCCAGCAGGACGTGCTCGAGCGACGCCAGCCAGTGCTCGTAGTAGCTCCACTCGTCCGAGTCGGCGGCGTGCCCCGCCTCCCAGGCGCCGATCTCCTCGATCAGCTGCCCGCGGAATTCCTCCCACTCGATGAGCCCCTTCTGCGCCAGGCTGATCGCCAGGCCGAACGAGCGGCTCTCCCATGGCGTGTCGAAGACGAGCTCGCCGTTGCGCCGGGGCAGGGCGTCGGCTCCGGAGGCATCGGCGTCCGCGACGAACCGGTCGACCTGAGCGGATCGCGGCGTGGTCATGACGCAGGTCGGTCGGCGAAGGCCGTGCCGATCATCGCGTTGCGCGACACGAGGGCGGCCAGCTGCTCCTCGGACAGGTCCTCGGTGCCCTCGGGCCGCTCCGGCAGGACCAGGTAGCGCACCTCCGAGCTCGAGTCCCACACGCGGACCTCGACGTCGTCGGCCAGCTCGATCCCGAACTCGCGCAGCACACCGCGCGGATCGCGCACGACCCGGCCCCGGTACGCCGGCGACTTGTACCACCGCGGCGGCAGGCCGAGGACCGCCCACGGGTAGCACGAGCAGAGCGTGCAGACCACCAGGTTGTGCACCTTGGGCGTGTTCTCGAGGACGACCATGATCGACGCCGCGAAGCCCTGGATGCCGAGCTCCTTCATCGCGGCCGTGCCGTCCTCCAGCAGGCGCCGCTTGTACTCCGGGTCGGCCCAGGTGCGGGCGACGATGCTCGCGCCGCGCAGCGGCCCGATCTCCTGCTCGTAGACCCGGACGACGTCGTCGATGACGTCCGCGGTGACCAGCCCCTTCTCCACCATCAAAGACTCGATCGCCTTCGTCCGCAGGGCCAGGAACTCGCTTTGGCTCCGTGTGGTGCTCATGACTCGTCCTCCTCCTCCTCCTCGGTTCAGCGGTCGGAGCCGGTGCTCGGCGCCGGCTCCAGGTAGCTCTCCCACAGCTCGGCGGTGACGCTGTCCGTGGCGCGGGCGCCCGGCCACAGGTCGCTGGAGCGGAAGCGCACCGTGTACACGTACTCGGGCTGGATGCCCTTGCCGGCGACCACCGCGTCGGCCAGCGCCTGCGGCATGTGGACGACCTCGACGACGCCCCGCTTGCCCTGCGTGTACCCGGGCAGGCGCACGTGCTGGTGACCGGGCGCGACGCGGATGACCCTCGTCTGCACCTCGTCGCCGACGGCGAAGCGCGGCTCGCCCTCCGGCGCCAGCTCCGGCACGCCGAGGGCGAGCAGCTCCTTCATCTGCGCGCGGAGCTCCGCGTTCTCGCCGCGCGGCCGCGGCGCGTCGGGGTCGGCGGCGACGGCCTCCGCGCGCTCCTCGATCTCGGCGGCCGTGACGGCGCCGGACTGGAGCAGGCACTTCTCGAGCGCGTACAGCCACTGCTCGTAGTAGCTGCTGGCCATGTACGACGCGGGGTGCATCCCCTCGGCGTGGCAGCGGAAGTCGTCCACGGTGTAGGCGCCGGCGACGATGCCGCCCATGCTGAGCGCCTGCACGAGGCCCTCCCACGGCTCGTGGAAGACGGGTTCGTCGACCTCGATGGCGAGCGGGCCGACGTCCAGCGCGCCTCCGACGTCATGGGCCCCGTTGACGCGAGGCGCGACGACCGTGTCGTCGGTCGGGGTAGAGCGTTCAGTCGTTGCCATGTGCGCCAGCCCTCCAATGCGAGTGTGCCGTAACCGGCCTGGTCGTCGTGCGGGGTGTGGTCTCGGAACCGACGCGGGTCATGCCGGGACGTCGGTCGCGGAGTGGATGAGGTCGAGCACGCGCTCGGGGTGCAGCGGCGTCGCGTCGACCTTGGCGCCGAACGGGCTCAGCGCGTCGGCGACCGCGCACGCGATGGCCGCGGGCGTGGCGATCAGCGCGCCCTCGGCCATGCCCTTGACGCCGCCCTCGGTGACCGGCGACGGCGTGCACAGGTGGTGCAGCTCGATCGGCGGCACCTCGGTCGCCGTGGGGTAGAGGAACTCGACGAGCGAGCCGGACAGGAACTGCCCGTCCTCGTCGTACACGAGGTCCTCGTAGAGCGCGTCCCCGATGCCCTGGACGATCGCCCCGTAGAGCTGCCCGTCGACCACGGTCGGGTTCAGCATCACGCCGCAGTCCTCCACGGCGACGATGCGCTCGAGCGTGACCTCGCCGGTCTCGGGGTCGACCTCGGCGATCACCCCGACCACGCCGTTCGGATAGCTCGGCGGCGGGTCGTAGGACCGCGTCGAGGTCAGCGCGTACTCCTCCATGTCGGGGTCGCGCTCGTCGAAGCCGAAGTAGGCGTGGTTGGCGAGCTCGCGGAACGAGACCGCCTTCGCCGGGTCGCCCTTGACGCTGACGACGCCGTCGTAGGCCTCCAGGTCGCCGGGGTTCGCCTCCAGCATGTGCGCGGCGAGCCGCAGCATCCGCTCGCGCACCTCGGCGGCGGCGCGCGTGATCATCCCGTTGCCGATCACCGCGCTGCGACTCGCGAACGTGCCGATCGCGTAGACGGCGTTGGCCGTGTCGCCGAACACGACGTGCACGTCCTCCAGCCGGGCGCCCAGGGCGTCCGCGGTGACCTGCGCGAGCGTCGTCTCCAGGCCCTGGCCGTGGGAGTGCAGCCCGGTGGTGATCGTGACGGTCCCGTCGGGCTCGACGGTGACGCGCGCGCTGTCGAAGTACGACGTGCCCTCGTAGCCCTGCTCCCGCGAGGCGGCCGCGCCGAACGCGGCCGGCTCGACGAACGGGGTGAGGCCGAAGCCCAGGTAGCGGCCCTGCGTGCGGAGCTCCTCCTGACGAGTCCGGAAGCTCGAGTAGTCGAGCTCGTCGCGCGCCAGCGAGACCGCCTCCTGGTAGCTGCCGCCGTCGTAGTGGTGGCCGAAGACGTTGGTATGCACCTCGCCGCCGTCGGCGATCATGTTCTGCAGGCGCAGGTCGATCGGATCGCGGCCCAGCTGCCGCGCGGCCTCGTCGATCAGCAGCTCGCGGGCGCACTGGATCGGCGGCATGCCGACGGCGCGGTACGCGCCGCTCGGGCACTTGTTGGTGAGCGGCGAGTCGAGCCAGTACCGGGCGTTGACGACGTCGTAGACGCCGGTGAGGCACGCCCCGGATTCGAGCACGTCGATGAGCGGCGTGAACGGGTTGGCCGAGTAGGCGCCGGCGTTGCCGACGACGTGATCCTCCATCGCGAGGAAGTGTCCCTCGGCATCGGTCGCCAGGCGCAGGTCGATCGAGATCTCACGGGAGTGGCTGCTCGCCGCGAGCGCCTCGTAGCGATCCTCGATCCACTTCACCGGCCGGCCGAGGAGCCTCGAGGCCACCGGCATGAGAACCTCCTCCGGGAACAGGTGGCACTTCAGGCCGAAGCCGCCGCCCACCGCTGGCGTGATCACGCGAACGCGGGCCTCTTGGATCTCCAGCAGCTCCGCGATCCACGTCCGCATCAGATGGGGGATCTGGGTCGAGATCCAGATCGTCACCGCGCCCGTGGACGTGTCCCAGTCTGCCATGACCGCGCGGCCCTCCAGCGGCGCCGCGTGCGAGCGGCCGAAGTGGAACTTCTTCTCGAAGACGTGCTCGGCCCGCGCGAAGGCGCCGGGGACGTCGCCGCCCTCCTTCATCCCGTGCACGATGGTGTTCGTGCCCAGCGACTCGTCGAGGATCGGGGCGTCGGGCGCGAGCGCCGCGTGACCGTCGATGACGACCGGCAGCGGGTCGTAGTCGACGTCGATCAGGTCGCAGGCGTCCTCGGCGAGGTACCGCGACGTGGCGATCACCATCACGATCGCCTCACCGACGAAGCGCACCTTGTCCACGGGCAGGACCCGCCGCGTGGCGTCCAGCACGTCGGGCCGGACCGACGACGCGACCATCGGAGGGACGACCGACTCCAGGTCGCGACCGGTGAAGACGGCCACGACGCCGTCGAGCGCCAAGGCCTCGCTGGTGTCGATCGACGTGATGCGGGCGTGCGCGTACGGGCTGCGCAGGAAGGCCGCGTGCAGGAGGCCCGGGAAGCTGACGTCGTCGACGTACTTCGCGCGGCCGGTGAGGAACTTCGGGTCCTCGACCCGGGCGATGCGAGCGCCGACGTACTGCGGCGGGCGACCGGACGAGAGGTCACGCATCGCGGGCGCTCCCGTTCGACGCCGCGGCCCGTTCGGCGGCCACCTGCTTGACGGCCCCGACGATGCCGACGTAGCCCGTGCAGCGGCAGATGTTGCCGGAGAGGTACTCGCGGATCTCGTCGTCCGACGGATCGGGGTTCTCGTCCAGCAGCGCGCCGGCCGTGATGAGGAAGCCCGACGTGCAGTAGCCGCACTGCAGCGCGTGGTTGTCCTGGAAGGCGCGCTGCAGCGGGCTGAGCCGCTCGCCGTCGGCCAGGCCCTCGACCGTGATGACCTGGCGGCCCTCCGCCTGCACGGCGAAGGCGAGGCAGGAGCGGGCGGGCGCGCCGTCGATCGCCACGGTGCAGGCACCGCAGACCCCGTGCTCGCACCCGATGTGGGTGCCGGTCAGGCCGAGCTCGTGCCGGAGGAAGTCCGAGAGCAGCGTCCGGTCGGTCGCGATCCCCGAACGCGGGGTGCCGTTGACCGTGAGCCGGACGAGGCGCGGCTCGTCTCCGGGGATCTCCTCAGGCATGCTGCGCTCCTCGTGCGTGGCAGTCGCCCAGCGCGCGGCGCACGTACTGCTCGGCGATGCGCCGGCGGTACGCGCCCGACGCGTGGACGTCGGATGGGGGGGACAGGTCCGTAGTGGCGAGCGCCGCCGCCTCGCGGATCGCGTCCTCGGTGAGCGCGGCGCCTTCGAGCGACCGCTCGGCCTCCGTCGCGCGGACCGGGCGGTCCGCGACGCCGCAGAGCGCGATGCGCGCCGAGCGGACGACGTCCGCGTCGTCGAAGTCGATGGACGCGGCGACCCCGATCAGCGCGAAGTCCCCGTGGCGCCGCGCCGCCTCGCGGAAGGTCTGGCGCGTGTTCGGGCCCGAGCGCGGGATCCTGACGCCGGTGAGCAGCTCGTCGTCGCCGACGTCGGTCGTGAAGTAGGTCCGGAAGAACTCGTCGGCGGTCACGCTCCGCGCCCCGCGAGGCCCCGCGATGTCGCAGGTCGCGCCGAGCGCGAGGAGCACCGTGGGCAGCTCCGCCGCCGGGTCGGCATGGGCGACGCTGCCGCCGACCGTCCCTTGGCTGCGGGTCGCCGGATGGCCGACGAAGCGGAGCGCCTTCGCCAGCATCGGCACGGCCGACCGCACCTCGGCCGAGCGGTACACCTCGGCCTGCCGGGTCGTGGCGCCGATCGTGATCGCCGTCCCGGCGTCGATCCCCCGGAGGGCGTCGACGTGGGTGATGTCGATCAGGAACGACGGCCGCGCGAGGCGGAGGTTCATGGCCGGCACGAGGCTCTGGCCACCCGCGAGGAGCTTGGCCTCGTACCCGAGCTCGCTGAGCCGGGCGAGGATGCTCTCGACGCTGTCGGCCCGGGAGTACTGAAAGGGCGCAGGCTTCACGAATACACCATATACGTCGTATGTGAACTAGGTCAAGGGTGACCCCGACCTAGTGCTCGCTCCGAGCCGGGCCGAGACGGAGCCGCCGGCGCAGCCGCTTCCAGATCACGGAGGCCATGATCGCCAGGCCGTTTGGCGCCTTGGCCGGCGCGACCGGCGCCTTGTCGGCGGGCGGCGACGGCACCGCCGGGTCCGGCGGCCGGCTCGTCGCGAACGTCGCCTCGAGCGACTTCGCCATGTCCTCGATCATGCGCTCGGCGACGTCGGCCATGATGCCCCGGCCCATCTGCGCGACGCGACCGGTGACGTCGATCTCGGACTGGATCGAGACGTTGCTGCCGTCTCCGGTGGGCGTCACCGCGAGCGTCATCGTCGCGTTGGCGGTGCCCTGGCCGCGCCGGTCGCGCCCCTTGGCCCGCATCACCGCGGTGCGCTGGGCGCGGTCGACGTCGGCGATCTCGATCGCGCCGGCGTAGCTCATCGTCACCATGCCTAACCGCATGTCCATGCGCGCGTCGTAGCCGCCGGCGTCGCCGTCCCGCGGTCCGACGAGCTGCGCGCCGGGGATCGCCGGGGCGATCCGCTCGACATCGATCAGGAGGTCGAACGCCTCCTCGGGTCCGGCACTGATCCAGAACTCGTTGCTCAGCGTGATGCCCACTTGACCTCTCCCCGTCGCGTGACCAGCGTATGCGGTGTATACTGTAACACATGGCCGCTGAAGATCTAGCGCCCGGCGAGATCGTCTTGCCGACGGCGTCCGCCCTCGGCGCGACGCTGGAGGGGATCGTCGGGCTCGGCAACCGCTTCGCCGGGACGGTCGGCGAGCGTCGCGCGCGCGAGTACCTGGCCGACGCGTTCCAGCGCCGTGGCCTGGAGCGCGTCAGGGTCGAGCCGTTCACCTTCCTGGCCTACGAGCCGCAGCGGGCGCGCTGCGAGTTGCTGCCGACCGGCGTGTCGATGCCGTGCTGTGGCCTGCAGTACACGGCGAGCGCAGCGGTCGAGGGTGAGGTGGTCTACGTCGGGAAGGGCACCGAGGACGAGATCGCCGCCCTCGAGGCCCGCGGGGTGGAGCTGCGCGACAAGGTCGTGATGGCCCATGCCGTCCACCCGTGGCTGGTCATGCCGCGGTTGGCGGCGCGCGGCGCCTGCGCGGTCGTCAACGTCTCGGAGGCGCCGGACGGGCTCATCGGCCACTTCCCGGCGTCGTACTACCCGCTCCCTCACGAGCGGCCGTGGCCCGGGGTCGTCCTCGACATCCCCGGCGTGACGCTCGAGGCTGAGGCCGGTCGCCGGCTCCTGAGCCTCATGAGCGCCAGCCGCGTGCGGTTGCGCGTGGACCATCGCGCCCGTCACGTCGAGCGCGAGTCGGGCAACGTCGTGGGCGAGGTGGCGGGGACGTCGCTCCCGGAGGAGCGCGTCGTGATCGGCGCGCACTACGACACCCAGGCGGAGGGGCCGGGCGCCGCGGACAACGGGACCGGTTTGGCGGCGCTGCTGGAGCTCGTGGCGAGCATCCGGACGCTCCGTCCCCGGCGGACGGTGGTCTTCGCAGCCTGGGGTGTCGAGGAGCTCGGCATCTGGGGCTCCTACGCCTATGTCCGGTCGCACATGGCCGAGCACGCGAAGACGGTCGGCATGATCAACCTGGACGCGCTCGGGCTGCCCAGCCCGGGGACCCGCCTGGTCGTCGCCGACGGGTCGATCGCCGACTTCGCGGTGGAGAGCGCGACGCGCGTCGGCTGGGTGCCGGAGGGCGGCATCGACGCGAGCGTCAACGCCTGGTCCGATCACAACCCGTTCCTCGACGCCGGGGTCCCGGCCGTCTGGTACTGGCGCTATCCGCCGCAGCACCCCTATTACCACACGGCCGGCGACGTCATGCGCTACGTGGATCTGCGGCGCGTCGAGGACGTCGCGCAGGCGAGCGGGTACCTGGCGGCGCGCCTCGCGTCGCTGCCCGAGGTCACCCTCGGGCGCGCCGTGCGGACGCGGGTGCACGCTCAGCTGCCCTTCTCCTGAGCCCGGCGGGCGGTGAGCGCTCAAGATCGGCGCAGCGCTAACGCTGTACGGCGGAAACGGGTGTTCGCCAGGGCGCGGTTCGTTTGCGTATACTGAGGCTGCGATGGATGCACCCACCCGACCGAGGCAGACTGGCGAACCACCGATCACGGAAGTGATCCGGGACGCGATCCGGCAGCGCCTCCTCACCCCCGGGGCGCCGCTCGTGCAGTCGGCGATCGCCGAGGCGTTCGGCGTGAGTCGGATTCCGGTGCGCGAGGCGCTGCAGTACCTCGCCTCGGAGGGCCTGGTCACGTTCGGCGACGACGGCGCGCGGGTGACGCTGCTGTCCACCGCGGAGATCTACGAGCTGTGGACGCTGCGGGCGGTGATCGAGGCCTCGATGGCCGAGGCGACCGCCAAGAACATCGGTCCTTCGGAGCTCGACGAGCTCCGCGGCCTGGTCGACGCGATGGACCACGCCAAGGACGGCGACGAGTGGTCGGACCTCAACTACCAGTTCCACATGGCGATGTACCGGATGGCGCGTCTGGCGCAGTTCGCAAGCGTCGCGAGGCGCGTCCTGACGCTCATCGAGCCGTACTCCCGGGTGGCCGTGAAGCGCCTCCAGGGCAAGGACGCCGCGCAGTCCGAGCACCGCGAGATGATCGCGGCCCTGGAGAACCGGGACGCCCAGACGCTCCGCGACGTCCTCGAACGCAGCAGCATCCGCGTGCGCGCGCTGATGGTCGACTGGGCCGAGGGTCGGTCGGCGACGCCACCGCCCGCGGCCACGCCGGCCTCCCAGGCCGCGCGAGCGTTCGTGAACCGGCTGTTCCCCGACGGCGTGAGCTGAACGCCCGCGCGGCACCGCGCCGCCCGCTCACGCCGGCGCGGCGCGGCGCGTCGGCGCGGCGAACCTGTACACGCTCGCGGCGCGTCGGCGCGGCGAACCTGTAGCGCTCGCGGCGCGTCGGCGCCGCGACGGCCCCGGCCGTCGCGCGGCGTGACGCGCCGATCCGCTCTCGACGACGCGGCGCGTTCGCGTGCCCTGGCTGTCACGCGGCGCGTGACGGCTTCGTGTCGGCGCGCGCGAAAGATCTCTTGACATCCGATGTATACACTGTATTCTTCTCGGTCTGGCGAACGTGTCGTCGCCCGGTCGGCTCAAGAGGAGAGACATGAAGCGCATTGGTGTTGACGTTGGAGGGACGTTCACCGACCTGATCCTCGTGGATGAGGAATCAGGGCGGATCACGGTCGACAAGCTGTCCTCGACGCCGGACGATCCGGCGCGTGCGGTGATCGACGGCGTGCACCAGCTGTGCGCGAAGGGCGAGATCACCCTCGACCAGGTCGAGCACCTCCTGCATGGGACCACCGTGGCGACCAACATCGTGCTGACGCACACCGGTGCCGAGGTGGGGATGCTCACCACGGAGGGCTTCCGCGACATCCTGCACATCGCCCGGCACAAGAAGCCCCTGAACTTCTCCCTGCAGCAGGACCTGCCGTGGCAGTCGCGTCCGCTCGTGAAGCGGCGCCACCGGCTGACGGTCGGCGAGCGGGTCACCGCGCCCGCCGGCGACGTCCTCACACCGCTCGACGAGGACGAGGTCCGGGACCGGATCCGCGAGCTCCGGGACGCGGGCGTCGAGGCGATCTCCGTGTGCCTGCTGCACTCCTACCTCAACCCGGCGCACGAGCAGCGCATCGCGGAGCTCGTGCTCGAGGAGTTCCCGGGTTGCTACCTGTCGGTCTCGCATGACGTGCTGCCGCTCTACCGCGAGTACGAGCGCTTCTCGACCGTGAGCCTCAACGCCTATGTGGGCCCGAAGGTCTCCAAGTACCTGGTCCGCCTGGACGAGGCGATGCAGGACGCCGGCTTCACGCACGGCGTCCAGCTCATGCAGTCCTCCGGCGGCATGACGACGATCGGCGCCGCCACGCAGCGCCCGGTCAACCTGCTGATGTCGGGCCCCGTCGCCGGGCTCATCGGCGGCATCTGGGCGGGGCGGATGTCCGGCTTCGACGACGTCGTGACGCTCGACATCGGCGGGACGTCCGCCGACATCGGCGTCGCCGCCGGCGGTGAGCTGCGCATGCGCCACCTGCTCGACACGAAGGTGGGCGACTACCAGGCGATGGTGCCGATGGTCGACATCGACACCATCGGCGCCGGCGGCGGCTCGATCGCCTACGTGGACGAGGGCGACGTCTTCCGCGTCGGGCCGGCCTCGGCGGGCGCCGACCCGGGCCCCGCCTGCTACGGCCGCGGCGGCGCGGAGCCGACGTCGACCGACGCCCAGCTCGTGCTCGGCCGGCTGCGGCCGGACCGGGGCCTGATCGGCGGTCAGATGACCCTCGATCCCAAGCTGGCCCGCGCGGCGATCGTGCCGCTGGCCGAGAAGCTCGGCATGTCCGCCGAGGAGGCGGCGCTCGGCGCGCTGCAGATCCAGCGGTTCGGCATGACGCAGGCGATCGAGCTCAACTCGGTGCGTCGCGGCTACGACCCGCGCGACTTCACGCTCGTGGCCGCCGGTGGCGCCGGCCCGCTCTTCGCGTGCGAGATCGCGCAGGAGCTCGAGATCCCGCGGGTGCTGATCCCGCCGCACCCGGGCATCATCGCCGCGACCGGCCTGCTCGCGACCGACCTGCAGCACGAGTACGTCGCGACGGAGCGCCACGCGCTGAAGTCGCTCGACGGCGCCCGCCTGCAGGCGGCCTACGACGTCCTGTGCCAGCAGGCGGTCGGGCAGCTCTCCGAGGACGGGGTCCCCGAGGATCGCCGGCTGGTCCGGCGCCTGGCCGACTGCCGCTACGCCGGCCAGGGCTACGAGGTCCGCTTCGACGTCCCCGCGGGCGACATCGACGAGGAGTGGGTCGCGCAGGTCGCCGAGGCCTTCCACAAGGCGCACGAGGTCGAGTACGGCCATCGCTTCGAGGCCGACATCGAGATCATCAACATCCGGGCCGTCGGCGTCGGACGGATCGACGAGCTGGCCTGGCCGGAGCTCGAGCCGGCCGACGGCGAGCCCGTCCCGATCGTCGAGAGCGAGGCCGTCTTCGACGTCGGCGGGCGGCCGAGCCGCTGCGCGACGCAGGTCTACGACCGCGAGCAGCTGCGCGCCGGGCACCGCATCGTCGGGCCCGCGATCGTCGAGCAGTACGACACGACGACCGTGATCCCGCCCGGCCTCGTCGCGGACGTCGACCGCTACGGCAACATCGTCGTGGACTGCACCGTGCGCGTCCCGGAGACGGCGGACCGCGAGGCGGGCCTCTCGACGCCGATCCTGATGCGCGTGATCGGCGGCGCGTTCTCGGCGATCGCGAAGGAGATGGCGGGCGTGCTGTTCCGCATGTCCTACTCGTCGATCATCCGGGAGTCCGAGGACCTCGGCGCCGGCATCTTCGACCGTGACGGCAACGTGCTCGCCGAGTCGGACTCGACGCCGATGTTCATGGGCGCCATGCCGAAGATCGTGCGCGGCGTGATGTCGCTCCTCGGGGACGACATCCACGAGGGGGACGTGATCCTCCACAACGATCCGTACCTCGGCGCGACGCACTCGCCCGACGCGGCGATCGTCGTCCCGATCTTCCACGAGGGCGAGCTCGTCGGCTTCTCCGGAGCGTCGGCGCATCTGACGGACATCGGCGGGGCCTATCCCGGGCTCGCGGTCGACCTCGTCGACCACTGGAGCGAGGGCAGCATCTACCGCGCGGTCAAGCTGCAGGACCGCGGCGTGCGGCAGGACGCGCTGTGGCGCTACATCCTCGAGAACACGCGCACGCCGACGCACAACAAGGGCGACATCGAGGCGATGATCGCGGCGTGCGACCTGGCGCGGCGACGCTACGTCGGGCTGCTCGACGCCTACGGCGCCGAGGCGGTGGCCGAGGCGGGCGCGTACTGGATCTCCTACTCCGAGCGCATGCTGCGCCAGGAGATCGCGAAGGTCCCCGACGGCACCTACGAGACCGAGGTCGGCTGGCTCGACGACGACGGCCGCAACCGCGGGGTCAAGCTCCCGGTCAAGGTCAAGGTCGTCGTCTCCGGTGACGAGATCACCTTCGACCTCACGGGGTCCAGCGACGAGGTCCCGACCGGGTACAACTGCCCGTTCGAGGGGACGACGGTCTCCGCGTTCACGTTCATCGCCCGGATGATCTTCCTCGACGAGGCCACCCATCCGGTGTTCGTGCCCCAGAACGAGGGCATGCTGAAGCCCGTCCACGTCGTGGCGCCCGAGGGCTCGATCTTCAACCCCCGGTTCCCGCGCGCGTGCTTCGCCCGCTTCTGCCAGGTCCAGCGCGCCGTCGACCTGGCGCTGCGCGCGCTGGCGCCCGTGGTGCCGGATCGCGTCACCGCCGGCAACTCGGCGCACCTGCACTTCATCAGCTACTCCGGCTTCGACGAGCAGGAGGGCGAGTACTGGGTGTACCTGGAGGTCGACGAGGGCTCCTACGGCGGACGGCCCGGAAGCGACGGCATGGACTCCGTCGACTGCCTGATCGCGAACACGCGCAACAACCCGATCGAAGAGCTCGAGTGGCGCTTCCCGATGCGCACCGAGCGCTACGAGCTGCGCGAGGAGCCCTGCGCGCCCGGGGAGTGGCGCGGCGGCATCGGCGTCGTCCGCGTCAACCGCTTCCTCGAGGACACGATCGTCACCTGCGAGGGCGAGCGCCACGAGAGCGACGCGCCGTGGGGCGCCTTCGGCGGCGACGACGGGCTCAACGCCTCGCTCGTCAAGAACCCCGGCGCCCCCGACGAGGAGGCGTGGCCGTCCAAGGTCACGGCGATGCGGCTGTCCGCCGGCGACGCGCTGCAGATCGTGACGCCGAGCTCCGGCGGCTACGGCGAGCCGCTCGACCGCGACCCCGAGCTTGTGCTCGCCGACGTGCTCGACGGCTTCACGACGATCGCGAGCGCCGAGCTGCACTACGGCGTCGTGATCAACCCCAACTCACTCGAGCTCGACGCAGACGGCACGCGCCGGACGCGCGAGGAGCGGGTCGGCCGGGCTGTCTCCGGCTAACCGCACAACCACACAACAAGGAGAACACCATGCAGGAGGATCGGCAGGTCGCCGATGCGCTCGAGCACGTCTTCGCGGCTGACTCGACCATCTACCAGGAGCGCGGGTTCCAGCGGCGCGTCGGCTTCGGCGAGCGTCCGGCGCTCGTCCACATCGACCTGGCGAACGCCTGGACCCGCCCGGGTCACGCGTTCAGCTGCGATCACATGGACGTGATCATCCCCGCGGTCCAGCGGTTGAACGTCGCGGCGCGGGCCAAGGGCTGCCCGATCGTGTACACGACCACCGCGTACGACGTCGTCGACGGTTCGGTCAGCGACATGGGCCTGTGGGCGCAGAAGATCCCGCTCGAGACGCTGGCGATCGGCAGTGAGGCGGTCGCGATCGACGACCGCATCGCGCCGGAGCCCGGCGAGCAGGTGATCGTCAAGAAGCGCGCGAGCGGGTTCCATGGAACGAACCTCTCCAGCTTCCTCAACGCGCAGGGTGTCGACACAGTGATCGTCACGGGGGTGACCATGGCCGGCTGCGTGCGCCACTCCGTCGAGGACGCGATCGCTGAGGGCTTCCGCCCGATCGTCGTCCGCGAGGCGGTCGGCGATCGCGTGCCCGGCGTCGTGCAATGGAACCTCTTCGACCTCGACGCGAAGTTCGGCGACGTCGAGTCGGTCGACCGCGTCGTCGAGTACCTGGAGCAGATCGCACCGTTCGAGAGTCGCGCCGGCGTCCGCGCCGCGGCGTAGCCGGCGGCCGCCGTCGTCTGGGAAGCGTCTCGCCTCGAGGCGCTTCTCAGATCCGCCGATCCTGGTTGACAGGGATCGTATACATCGCATACAATGTAGCAAGCTCGTCGATCGACTCAGGAGGAGAGTGGACAGTGACGACCCCAGAGAGGAACACCATCTGGCGATCCACGAGGCGAGCTGGTCACCGCCTCGCGCTCGTCGGAGCCGGCTTGCTGTTGATGACGTCCGCCGCGGCATGCGGCGACTCGAGCTCCGCGGATTCGGGCTCATCGGGATCCGGCGACCACAAGGGCATGGCCGCCAAGGACATCCGCCTGGCGTTCTTCACCGATGCCTTGGACAACAAGTACGTCCTGAACGCCACGAACGCGGCCAAGAAGGTCGCCGCGGAGGAGGGCGTCAAGATGGACGTGCTCAGCGCGGACTGGAACCCCGGCACCCAGCTGACGCAGGTCCAGGACGCCGTCTCGAGCCACAAGTACGATGCCCTCGTCGTCGAGGCCGTCGACGGCGACGTCGTGTGCAAGGCGCTCAAGGACGCCGCGAAGACCGGTATGCCGGTCATCGTCTTCGACGTACCCATCTGCGGTGACTACGCCAAGCTGTATACGGACGGCATGGTTGCATTCTCCGGCTACGACACCGTGGCCGCCGGGCGCTATCTCGTCCAGGGTCTCGCGCAGGGCATCAAGGAGAAGGGGCTGACGGGCAAGGTGCCGGTGGGCTACGTCACCGGGCCGCAGGCCGTGGCGATCTCGCGCGTCTTCGACAAGACGGTCAAGGACGAGCTGAAGAAGTTCCCGAACCTCGACCTGGTCGCGACGGTCAACGGCCAGTGGGACCCGGCCAAGGCCTACACCGCGACGCAGGACCTGATCCAGTCGCATCCCGAGATCCGCGGCGTCATGTACACCGAGGACGCCATGAGCGCCGGGGCTGGAACCAAGGCCCTCGCGGAGGCCGGTGCCCTGGGCAAGACGGTCGTCGCGGGGATGGGTGGCACGCAGCAGGCGTTCGACCTCATCAAGACCGGTGAGATGTCCTCGACGGTCATGCTGCTCGGGGAGACCGAGGCCGCCAACGGCGCGAAGCTGGCGATCCTGCACCTGGAGGGCAAGCCCCTGACCGCCGTTCCTGGGTACAACCCCAAGACGAAGGCGTACAACATGTTCGACGATCCGATGTTCGGAGGTCGCGGGCCGCTCATCTTCAAGGCGGACGTGACCAAGTACAAGCCCCAGTGGAGCTTCTAGCTCCCGGGATCAGGGCTCGGCATGACTCGTGAGACCCAGCGGGCCGGTGGCGAAGGTCACCGGCCCACGAGCCCCGCCGGCGCGGTGGCGACGCCGCCCAGGCCACCGGCCATCTCGGTGCGCCAGGCCGCGAAGACCTACCCCGGCAACGTCCGGGCGGTCCGCGACGTCGACCTGGAGATCGGCGCCGGGTCCGTCCACGCGTTCGTCGGCGAGAACGGCGCGGGGAAGTCGACGCTGGCGAAGATCATCGCCGGCGCGGTGCGCCCCGACGCGGGCGACATCCGCATCGACGGAGAGCCGATCGACCCCGGCGATCCGAAGGCGGCGCTCGAGGCCGGGGTGGCGATGATCTACCAGGAGCCGGCGATCGTCGGCACGCTCTCGCCGGTCGCCAACGTCTTCCTCGGGCAGGAGACCTCACGGCTGTCGAAGCTGTCGTCGTCGGCGATGCGCGACCGGTACGCGCAGCTGTGCGACGACCTCGGGGTCACGATCTCGCCACGGGCGCAGACCAGCGCGCTGCCGCGCGGCAAGCAGCGCACGCTCGAGGTGCTCCGCGCGCAGCTGCGCCAAGCCAAGGTGGTGATCATGGACGAGGTCACCGGGTCGCTCACGGGGCCGGAGCGCGAGGGCGTCTACCGCGTGATCCGCCGCCTCAAGGAGCGCGGCGTGTCCGTGGTCCTCATCTCGCACAACCTCGACGAGGTGATCGAGGTCTGCGACACCGTCAGCGTGTTCCGCGACGGCCGCCACGTGCTCACCCGGTCGACGGCGGGCGCCGACACCGGCACGCTCATCAACGCCATGCTCGGACACGAGCTCGAGAAGGCCCAGGCGCGGGTGCGCAAGGAGACCGAGGGCGCCCCGCGGCGCGCGCGGGGAGCACCCGCGTTGGAGGTCCGCGGTCTCACGGTGCCCGGCAAGCTCGAGGGCGTCGACCTCACCCTTCGCGACGGCGAGGTGCTCGGCCTGGCGGGGCTCGTGGGCTCGGGTCGCTCCACGCTGCTCAAGACGCTGGTCGGCGCGATCCATCCCGCCGCGGGCGAGATGTGGGTGGACGGCAAGGCCGTCCGGTGGCCCAAGGGGCCGAGTCACGCGCTGCGCCGCGGCATCCTCCTCGCCCCCGAGGACCGGCGCTCCGAAGGGCTGGTCCCCGAGTTCTCGTGCGCCGAGAACATCGCGCTGCCGAAGCTCGGGCGCTCCCTGCGCGCGCCCAGCGCCCTGATCACGCGCCGTCGGTTGGTGCGGGCCGCCGAAGGGCCGGCGGACCGCGCGTCCCTGGCCCGCGCGAAGCTCGCGGCGCCGGCGCGGACGCTGTCCGGCGGCAACCAGCAGAAGGTCGTGCTCGCGAAGGTCCTCGACACGCGGCCGAAGATCGTCCTGCTCGACGAGCCGTTCCGCGGGATCGACGTCGGGGCGAAGGCACAGCTGCTCGAGCTGATCTCCCTGCTCACCGCGGACGGCCTCGCCGTCATCGTCGCGTGCGAGGAGATCGAAGAGCTCGAGGCGCTCGCCGAGCGCATCGCCGTCCTGTCGGGCGGCTCCATCCGAGGCGTCCACCCCGCCGGCGTAGGACGCGAACTCATCCTCAGGCAAATGTTCCCACCATCATGACCGAGCACGCTGCCACTCCAACCAAGTCGAGCCGGCGCCCGGAGGCGTTCGGCCCGGAGCTCGTCCGACGCTACGGGTTCGTCCTGGGCCTCGTGGCGCTGGTCATCTTCGTCCAGTCGCAGAACAGCGGGTTCCTCACCGAGGCGAACCTGTTCAACATCGGCGCGCAGTACTCCGACATCATCGTGCTCGCCGTCGGGATGACCTTCGTGCTCATCGCGGGCGGGTTCGACCTGTCGGTGGGCGCGATCTACGCCTTCTCGGCGGTGCTGTCGGGAACGATCGGCGCGCACCACGCCGGATCGGTCGGGATGCTGGCGGCGATCGGCCTCGGGGCGGGCGTCGGGCTGATCAACGGGCTCGCGGTCACCAAGCTCAAGATCAACCCGTTCATCACGACCCTCGCCACCGCCCAGGTCGTCCGTGGCTTCGCGTACCTCTACAGCCACAACAGCAGCGTCACCCCGAACGACCCGTTCCTCGAGAACCTCGGGTCCGGGCGGCTCGGCGACGTCCCGATCCCGCTGATCGTCGCGACCGCCGCCGCGGTCTTCGGCGGGGTCGCCCTCGCCTTCTCGGTCTTCGGCCGGCGGATCTACGCGATCGGGGGCAACGACGAGGCCAGCTTCCTGTCCGGCATCCGGACCGACCGCGCGCGGACCATCACCTACGTCATCTCCGGGACGGCGGCCGGCCTGGCCGGCGCGATGTACGTCGGCCGCGTCGGCTCGGCGCAGGCGAGCGTCGGCGAGCTCATCGAGTTCGACGTCATCGCGGCGTGCCTGATCGGCGGGATCTCCATCTCCGGAGGGGAGGGGGCGGTCTGGCGTGCGGTCGCGGGCGTCGCGCTGCTCGCCGTCCTGCAGAACTACTTCAACACGCAGAGCATCAACGACTCGTGGGTGATGATCACCAAGGGCTTCATCATCCTGATCGCGGTCGCGCTCGACCAGCTGACGCGCGGCGGCCGCTGGCAGGCGATGCGGGCGGCGATCTCGCGCTCGTTCAGCCACCATCGCAGACCGGCGCACCCGCCGGACGGCGGGCCGGTTCCCGGCGTCGACGACGAGGTCGTTGAGGCGCGTGCCGGCGGATAGCGAGCACGGTCGCCCCGACCTCGACGCGCTGCTCGCCGGGCTGCGGGAGCGCTTGGGCGCCTCGCGCTGCACCCTGCGGGAGGCCGACGGCGCCGGCGGCTTCCCCGTGGTCGGCGAGAGCCTCGGCGCCGGCGTGGCGAGCCTGCGCGACGACCGCTCCGACCTGCGCGGTCAGCCGGTCGTCGTCGCCCTGTCCGGCGGCGCGGCGCAGGTCGTGCAGCCCGACGTGCGCGCGATCTCCGACGACCCCGCGTTCCTGGCGTTGATGCGGCGCTACGGCGTGCGCGCGCAGGTCGTCAGCGCCGTGCGCGCGTCGACCGGTGGCCGCCTTCTCGGCCTGCTGTCCGTCCACGACGCCGCGTGCCGGGACTGGACCCCCGAGGAGTGCGAGCTGGCGTTCGCCGCGGCTGCGACGATCGCGTCCGTGCTCGACGTCCAACCGATGCAGGCCAGACCAGGAGGACACCGATGAGCTCAGGCTTCGACCTGATCGAGGCGACGATCGAGGACATCCACGCGGCGTACCGCGGTGGGAGCCTCACCTGCCACGACCTCGTGGCGGCCTACCTCGCCCGGATCGAGGCCTACGACCGGTCGGGACCGGAGCTGAACGCCATCGTCACGGTCAACCCCCAGGCGCTGGCCGAGGCGGCGCGGCTCGACGAGGAGCTCGCCAACACCGGTGAGCTCACCGGCTCGCTGCACGGGATCCCGGTGGTCGTCAAGGACCAGATCGAGACCGAGGGCATCGTCACGACCTTCGGGTCGATCGCGTTCGAGGGCTACGTCCCGAAGGCCGACGCCACCGCGGTGGCCCGGCTGCGGGCGGCCGGCGCACTCATCCTGGCCAAGACGACGCTGCCGGACTTCGCGACGTCCTGGTTCACCCTCTCGTCGATGAGCGGCCCGACGAAGAACCCCTATGCGTTGGACCGCGACCCCGGCGCGTCGAGCGCCGGCAACGGCGTGGCCGTCGCCGCGAACCTGGCCGCCGTGGGGCTCGGGGAGGACACCGGCGGATCGATCCGGCTGCCCTCCAGTTTCAACAACCTCGTCGGGCTGAAGGTGACGCCAGGGCTCATCAGCCGCACCGGCTCGTCGCCGATCGTGATCCTGCAGGACGCGCCCGGGCCGATGGCCCGGACCGTCGCCGACTGCGCGATCATGATGGACGTGCTGGCGGGCTACGACCCGGCCGACCCCTACACGACGACGCACCGCGTGGCCCGCCTCGCCGGCCGGTACGTGGACCACCTGGACGCGCAGGGTCTGCAGGGTGCGCGGCTCGGGTTCGTCCGGCACCTGCTCGGCGCCGACGACGATCCCGACGCGGCGCCGGTGAACCGGGTTGTCGAGCAGGCGCTCGACGCCTTGCGGGACGCCGGCGCGACGCTCGTCGAGGTCACGATCCCCGACCTGGACGAGTGGATCATGTCGACGCTGTTGATCGGCGCGCACGGGCGGCACGACCTCAACGCGTTCCTCGCGGCTCGCCCGGAGCTGCCCATGCGCTCGGTCGAGGAGATCGTCGCCGCCAAGCAGTACCACCCGCAGCTCGAGATGCTCGAGCTCATGGCGGCCGGACCGGAGGAGCCGGGTGACCACCCCGGCTACTTCGAGAAGCGCGTCGCCCGTGAGGAGCTGCAGCGGCTGATCCTCAACATCATGGCCTCGGAGGACCTCGCGGCGCTGTGCTACCCGACCGTCCAGGTCGGCCCGCCGACGTTCGCCGAGCTCGACGCGGGCAAGTGGCCGGAGCTGGCGTTCCCGACCAACACGCTCATCGCCGCGCACGCCGGGATCCCGGCCATCACCGTCCCCGCCGGCTTCACGACGGAGGGGCTGCCGGTCGGCCTGGAGGTCGTCGGCATGCCCTACGACGAGCCGACGCTGCTCAAGCTCGGCTACGCGTTCGAGCAGGCGACGCGGCATCGCCGGCCGCCCGCGAGCGCGCCGGACCTCGCGACGGGCGGCTGAGCGCCGTGGCCCGGGCCTATGCCAGCGCCGTCATCGACGCGACCGCCGACGCGGTCTGGGGCGGCGTACGCGACTTCGGGGACCTGGCGTCGTGGTTCGCCCCGCTCGTCGTCAGCAGCGCGATCGACGACGGCAAGGCTGGGGACCAGGTCGGCGCGGTCCGGACCTGCGTGCTCGCCGACGGCGTCCGGGTCCAGGAGCACCTGCTGAGTCATTCGGACGTGGAGCGCTCCTGCACCTACAGCGTGCCCGACTCGCCGCTGGCGATCGAGCACTACCGGGCCACCCTACGGGTGACGCCGGTGACCGTCGGGGACCAGGCGTTCGTCGAGTGGTGGGCGACCTTCGACTGCGCACTCGACGAGGTCGAGCACTGGGAACAGCACTTCGAGCAGCAGCTCTTCCAGGTCGGCTTCGAGAACCTCGGGGCCCGGTTCGGCCGGCGCGCGGTGTGAGATCGGAACGGAGGCGACGATGAGCGCAGAGGACGGACCGCCACCCGCGAGGGAGTTCATCCTCGACGCGGACTGGGTGCTCAGCCACGACGACGACACGCCGCGGCTGCTGCGGCACGGGTCGGTGCGGGTGCGTGACGACCGGATCGTGGAGGTCTCGGACCGGCGCCTGGTCGGCAACGTGCCCCGCGTGGCCCTGAAGGGGCAGATCCTCCTGCCGGGGCTCATGACCGCGCACGTGCACACCGCCGCGGGCACCGCCACGCGCGGCACGGTCGAGACGGGCCGCTCGGCGTTCGCGGCGCTGGACTCGATCGAGCAGCTCGAGGACGAGGAGCTGGAGGCGCTGACCGCGCTCAACGTCGCCGAGCTGGTCCGCTCGGGCTGCACGACGCACGTCGAGATGAGCCTCAGCCTCCGGCAGTTCGAGGCCCACGTGCGGGTCGCCCGGCGCTACGGCGTCCGCAGCTACGCCGGCGCGATGATCCCCGGCTGGCCACGCCTCGGCCCGATCTGGCACCGGACCGACGACCGGGAGCTCCTCGACTCCACGGCCGCGACCGTCGCCGAGATCGAGCAGTACGTCGCGGTGGCGAGCGGGCTCAACGGGGCGGAGGACGGCCGGATCCGGCCGATGATGATGCCGCACGCGCCCGACACGCACACGCCGGAGACGCTCGCGGCGACGATGGACGCGGCACGGAGCCTCGGCAACGGCATCCACATCCACGTCGCGCAGTCCGAGAGCGAGGTCGCGTCGGTCCAGCGGCTCTGGGGCATGACGCCGCTGCGCTGGCTCGACAGCTTGGGCCTGTTCTCCGAGCGCGTGCTCGCGGCGCACCTCTGGTACGCCGACGTGGAGGCCGACCGGGACATCCTGCTCAGGGACACGTTCACCTACGCGCACTGCCCCTCGTCGCTCGGCGCGGGAGCCAGCAACGCGACGCAGCCGCTCCCCGAGATGCTCGCGTGCGGCGCGAACGTGGCGCTCGGCCACGACACGCACTCCAACGACCTCGTCGAGAACCTGAAGCTCGCGGTCCTCGACGGCCGGGCGCGCTACTACCTGCTCAACGAGCGCTCCAGCGTCCCGATGCGCATGCCCAACCCGATCGACGCGATGAACGCCGCGACGATCAACACGGCCAACGGCCTGGGCCGTGACGACATCGGGCGCATCCAGGTCGGGGCCAAGGCGGACCTGTGCAGCGTCGACGTCACCGGGCTGCTCGTCGGGGTCGGGACGACGCCGCGGGAACCGCTCAACCACTTGTTGTACGCCAACGGTCTGTCGGTGCGGCACGTGATCACCGACGGGACGTTCCAGGTGTTCCACGGCCGGCTCCTGATCGACGACGAGGAGCGCGTCCTCGAACGCGCCGGCGCGGTCGTCGAGCGGATGTGGGAGCGACTGGAACGTCAGGGCTGGTTCGACGGGGAGCCGAGCTTCCCGGCCCGCTGGCCGCACACCTGGAAGGTCTGAGGACGCTCTCGCGGGAACGTGCCTATGAGCCCTGCGCTATGTGCTCCCGAGGCGGTGCAGCTTGACGCTCAGCTCGAGCGAGAGGAGGTCCTCCTGCTCCAGCTCCAAGCCCGTGAGCTCGCGGATCCGATCGAGCCGCTGCCGGAGCGTGTTGGGGTGGATGAGCAGCGCCTCGGCCGTCGCCCGCACCGCACCGCGCGCCTCGAGGTAGGCCTCGAGCGTCGCGAAGAGCGCGGAGCGCCGCCGCTCGTCGTAGGCGACCAGGGCGTCCAGAGCCCGGGCGTAGCCGCCGTCGGGCGGCGTCGACCCGATGAGCCTGACGAGGAAGCGGTAGGCCCCGAGGTCGTCGTAGCGGCGCGCGCCGCCGCGACGGTCGAGCGCGGCGGAGACGCAGGCCGCGTCGGTCGCCTCCACGAGGATCGCGCGATCCTCGCCGAGCGTGCCGCGCGTCCGGCTGATGCCGAACGCCACGCCGACCTCCGCGCCGAGCGCGACCAGGCGGTCGTGGAGCTGGTCCAGCGAGCCGACGAGCGGGACCAGCGATCTGAGCCGATCCGCGGTGACATCGGTGAGCGCGGCGCCCGCCGCGAGCTTGAGGCGGCGCTCGACCTCCGGCCCGAGGTCCTCCTCCCACGTCGCGGCTCGGTCCGGCGGGGCCGTGGCGACGACGGCGACGTGCGTGCGGTGGGGGTTCCATCCGGCCGCGCGGGCTCGGGCGGCGGCCGCGTTCGGGCTGGCGCGCTCGAGGGCGTCGAAGACCTGGCGCACGAGGTTCTCGGCGGCCAGGTGCTCGATGAGCTCGGCGGTCCGGAGCGCGAGCGCAAGCTGATTGGTGACGGTCTCGAGCAGCTGGGCGTCGTCCGCGTCGAACATGGTCTTGCGGGCGACGTGGACGAGGCCGAAGGCCCGTCCGCCCATGAGCAGCTGGGTCGTCAGCCGGCCTCCGGACGGCGCGTGCACGAGCGCACCGCCGTCCTCTCGGTCCTCGGCGGGGAAGGTCGCGACCTCGACGGCCGCGCCGTGCGCGTCGAGCAGCTCCAGCCGGCAGCGGTCGGCGCCGAGCAGGCGGCCGATCCCTTCGCACCCGGCCGGGTAGAGGTCCTCGCGGCTGGTCAGCGAGGCGAGCTTCTGGCTGACGTCGCTCAGCGCCGAGAGCGCGGCGACCTGGCGCTGCGTCTGCTCGTACAGCCGCGCGTTGTCGATGGCGCCGACGACCAGCGACGCCACGTGGACGAGCAGGTCGAGCACGTCCTGGCCGAACTCGCGCGGCGCCTCGGTGTGCAGCACCACGACGCCGATGACGTCGCCGCGGCGGTCGACCAGCGGGACGGCGACCATCGACTGGAAGTGCTCCTCGTCCAGCTCGGGGACGTACTTCATGCGCGGGTCGTCGAGCGCCGCCTCGCGGATGAAGGCCGGCGTGCGGTTGCGCGCGACCCAGCCGGCGAGGCCCTCGTCCATGCCGACGGTGACCTTCCCGACGACGTGCTCGAAGACCGGGGAGGCGGCGCGGACGCGCAGCAGGTCGCCCTCGCGCAGGTAGACGAAGCACGCGTGGCAGGCGGTGGCGTCGACCAGCAGGTCGACGATCGCCCGCAGGACTCCGTCGAGGTCGGGCCCGTGGGCGATCGCGCCGATGACGGCGTAGAGCGACTCGGCGCGCATCGGCTGGGCGGAATCGGGCTCGGTCATCACGTCGATCCTAGAAAGTATGGAGTGCTGCTACATAGTAACGGAACAAGAGTGGATTTTGGGCCATGTTCGGTGTGGCGGAGGCACGGCACCATGCGCCCTGTGTGTGGCATCTCCGCTCTCTTCGCCAAGTCCTCGTCGATCGAACGCGAGCTGGGCGGCCTGCTCGCGGGGATGCTCCACCAGCTCGTGGAGCGCGGCCCCGACAGCGCCGGAGTCGCGCTCTACCGCGACCCCGTCGCGACCGGGACCAAGCTCTCGCTGCTGTCCTCGGGTGATGGCGTCGACTGGGTGGGCCTCGCCGAGGCGATGGGCGACCCAGTCGGCGCCTCCTCGGTCGTGGCCGAGCACGGCGATCACGCCGTCCTGCGCGTCGAGGCCGACGCCGATGCGGCGCGCGCCTGGCTCGCCGAGCACGTCGCCGACGTCGCCGTCATCGCCTCCGGCCAGGCCATCGAGCTCCACAAGCGCGCGGGGCTGCCGACGAGCCTCCTGGACCGCTGCGGCATCCGCGCGCTCGACGCGACCCACGGGCTCGGCCACACCCGCATGGCGACCGAGAGCCGCGTGACGACCGCCGGTTCGCATCCGTTCTCCACTGGTGAGGATCTGTGCCTGGTGCACAACGGGTCGCTGTCGAACCACAACCGCCTGCGCCGCGAGCTGCGCCGCCAGGGCGTGACGTTCGCCACCGAGAACGACTCGGAGGTGGCGGCCGGCTACCTGATGTGGCGGCTCCGGGAGGGCGACCCGCTGAACGCGGCGCTCGAAGCGGCGCTCGAGGACCTCGACGGGTTCTTCACCTTCGCCGTCGGCACGCGCGACGGCTTCGCCGTCCTGCGCGACCCGATCGCGTGCAAGCCCGCGGTGATGGCGGAGACCGACGACTGGGTGGCCATGGCGACCGAGTACCGGGCCATCGCCACGCTGCCCGGTGCGGCGGACGCGGTGATGTGGGAGCCCGAGCCGGCGAAGGTGTACTCCTGGTCCCGTGCGGAGGTGGCGGCGTGAGCACGATCGAGACGACCGCCGGGACGCTCAACCTCGACGACCTCGGCCTGCGCGGGGTCAACCGGACGCTGCAGCAGGCCGCCGCGGGGGAGGGCTTCTCCCTGGCCAACCCGAACGGCCTGCACGCGATCGCCGCCGGGCTGCGCGCCGAGGTGGCCGTCGACGTGCTCGGTCACGCGGGCTACTACTGCGCCGGGATGAACCAGCGGGCGACGGTCCGCGTGCACGGCAACGCCGGCGTCGGCCTCGCCGAGAACATGATGTCCGGACGGGTCGACGTGCTCGGGAGCGCCGGGCAGGCGGCGGGTGCGACGGCGCGCGGAGGGCTCTTGGTGATCCATGGCGATGCGGCGGCACGCTGCGCGATCTCGCTGAAGGGCGCGCACGTCGTGGTCCGCGGCTCCGTCGGCCACGCAAGCGCGTTCATGGCGCAGACGGGACGGCTCGTCGTCCTCGGCGACGCCGGCCCGGGCCTCGGCGACTCGATCTACGAGACCCGTGTGTACGTCCGCGGCACGGTCGGCGAGCTCGGCGCGGACTGCGTCGAGAAGCCGATGCGCGACGAGCACCTCGACGAGCTGGCGGCGTTGCTGGCCGACGCCGGCGTCACCGACGTCAGTGCGAGCGACTTCCGGCGCTACGGCTCGGCGCGACAGCTCTACCACTGGCAGCACCCCGACGGGGCGGAGGACCGATGACGATGCGGCCGTCCGCCACGTTCGACACTCCGGCGATCGCCGAGATCCAGCGCGCCGCGCGCGAGGGGATGTACGCGATCCGCGGCTTCGGCGCCAAGCGGCGCGTCCCGCACTTCGACGACCTGCTGTTCCTCGGCGCCAGCATCTCGCGCTACCCGCTCGAGGGCTATCGCGAGGCGTGCGGGACCGACGTCGCGCTCGGCACGCGCCACGCGGCGCGCCCGCTGCGGCTCGACATCCCCGTGACGATCGCCGGGATGAGCTTCGGCGCTCTCTCGGCCAACGCCAAGCAGGCGCTCGGCGAAGGGGCGTCGAAGGTCGGCACGAGCACGACCACCGGCGACGGCGGCATGACGCCCGAAGAGCGGCTGGCGTCCGACAAGCTCGTCTACCAGTACCTGCCGTCGCGGTACGGCATGAACCCCGACGACCTCCGGCGCGCCGACGCGATCGAGATCGTCGTCGGCCAGGGTGCGAAGCCGGGCGGCGGCGGCATGCTCCTCGGCCAGAAGATCTCCGAGCGCGTCGCCGCGATGCGGGACCTGCCCGCGGGCATCGACCAGCGCAGCGCCTGCCGGCACCCCGACTGGACCGGACCGGACGACCTGGAGATCAAGATCCAGGAGCTGCGCGAGATCACCGACTGGCAGATCCCGATCTACGTGAAGGTCGGCGCCTCGCGGCCGTACTACGACACCGCGCTGGCGGTGAAGGCCGGCGCGGACGTCGTCGTCCTCGACGGCATGCAGGGCGGCACGGCCGCCACGCAGGAAGTCTTCATCGAGCACGTCGGCATCCCGACGCTCGCCGCGATCCCGCCGGCCGTCGAGGCGCTGCAGGAGCTGGGCATGCACCGCTCGGGCGTGCAGCTCGTCGTCTCCGGCGGCATCCGCACCGGCGCCGATGTCGCCAAGGCCATCGCGCTGGGCGCCGACGCGGTGTCGGTCGGCGTCGCCGCGCTCATCGCGCTGGGCGACAACAGCCCGGAGCTCGCGGAGGACTACGCGGCGATGGGCACGGCACCCGGGGCCTACGACGCCTGGCACGAGGGTCGCGATCCCGCCGGGATCTCGACGCAGGACCCCGAGCTCGCCGCACGACTCGACCCGGAGGCCGCGGCGCAGCGGGTCGCCAACTACCTGCGCGTCGTCACGTTGGAGGCGCAGACCATCGCTCGCGCCTGCGGCAAGTCCCATGTCCACAACCTGGAGCCGGAGGACCTCGTCGCGCTGACCGTCGAGTCCTCGGCGATGGCGCGGGTGCCGCTGGTGGGGACGTCGTGGGTCCCCGGCGCCAGCGTCGATCCAGCAAGGAGGACGTCGTGAGCGCAGAGACCCCGACGCAGCTGCCGTCGACCAGCGAGACGCTCCCGGCGGGCGTGGAGTTCGTCGCCGTCCAGTGGGTCGACGTCCACGGCGCCAGCAAGGCCAAGCTCGTCCCGCGCGGCGCGTGGACGCCCACCTGCGAGCAGCAGGGCGGCGCGGCGTTCGCGGCGTTCGCCAACCATGGCTTCGCGCGCGGGCCGGAGCATCCCGAGCTCGTCGCGATCCCGGATCCGGCGACCATCACCGTCCTACCCCACCAGCCCGACATCGCGGTGGCCTTCTCGACGGTCATGGACGGCGATCAGGTTGCGACGTGCGACGCACGCTCGATCCTCGCGCGCGTACAGCGCCAGGCGGCCGAGCGTGGGCTCCTGCCGTTGGTCGGGATCGAGCCGGAGTTCTTCCTGCTGCGCGAAGACGGTCAGGGCGGCTACCTCCCATACGACGGGCTCGACGTCCTCGACAAGCCCTGCTACGACCTCAAGGCGCTGCTGCGCACAGCGCCGGTGCTCAAGGAGGTCGTCGCGGCGATGGAGGCGCTGGGGTGGGGCGTCAGCGCGCTCGACCACGAGGACGCCAACGGTCAGTACGAGGTCAACTTCGGCTACGCGGAAGCGCTGACGACAGCAGATCGCTTTACATTGCTGCGCACACTGATCGCCGACATCGCCGGCCGCCACGGCGCGATCGCCAGCTTCATGCCCAAGCCGCTGTCCGGCCGGACCGGCTCCGGGGCCCACCTCCACATGTCCGTCGTCGACGAGGACGGCGAGAACCGCTTCGAGGACGAAGGAGATCCGCGCGGGCTCGGGCTTTCCAGGACCGCGTACGCGTTCATCGGCGGCATCCTCGAGCACGGCCGCGCGCTGAGCGCGCTGACGATGCCGACGGTCAACTCGTACCGGCGCATCCACAGCTCTGGCGGCAGCTCGGGCGCCACCTGGTCGCCCAACGCCATCGTCTACGGCGCCAACAACCGCACCACGATGCTGCGCATCCCAGGCCCGGGACGGTTCGAGAACCGCGCGATCGACGGCTCGTGCAACCCCTACCTCGCGCTGGCCGGCACGATCGCCGCGGGCCTGGACGGGGTCGAGCGCGGCCTCGATCCGGGCGCCCCCGTGAAGGGTGCGGCCAGCAGCCTCGGCGCCGCCGTGCTGCCGCGCACGCTCGCCGAGGCGCTCGACGAGCTCGAGGGCGACACCGTGCTGCGCGACGCGCTCGGCCGAGAGGCGGTGGCGGAGCTCGTCGCCGTCAAGCGCCTCGAGTGGAGCGGCTACATGGAGGTCATCACCTCGTGGGAGCTCGACACCTACCTCCGGAGGACGTAGCAGCGCCATGTCGTTCCAGCTTGCCTGTCCCAACTGCGGCCCGCGCGAGGTCACCGACTTCGGCTTCGGGGGCGAGGTCCACCCACGGCCCGCGTCCAAGCCCGCTCCGCGCGAGCTCAACGCGTACCTCTACTTCCGCCGCAACCCGGCCGGGCCGCAGGTCGAGTGGTGGCATCACCGCGCCGGCTGCCGCGCGTGGTTCCTGGCCGAGCGCGACACGCGCACCAACGACGTGGCCTGGACCGCGCTCCCCGCCGACGCCCCGATCGACGCGGCGAGCCTCGCATGAGCCGGTTGGCGCAGCAGCCCGGCGAGCGGATCGACCGCTCTCGGCCCGTGACCTTCACCTTCGACGGCCGACCGGTGAAGGCCTACGCCGGCGACACCATCGTCAGCGCCCTGTACGCGGAGGGGCGACGGACGTTCTCGCGCTCGTTCAAGTACCACCGTCCGCGCGGCGAGCTGTGCGGTTGCGGCCAGTGCGCGAACTCGCTGGTCGACGCGGACGGCCGCCCGGGCGTCCGCGCCTGCGCGGAGCCGGTCGCCGACGGGATGCGGGTCCGCCACCAGAACGCCTGGCCCTCGCTGGGCTTCGACGTCATGCGGATCACCGACAAGGTCGGCGGCCCGTTCACGCCCGTCGGCTTCTACTACAAGACGTTCATCCGGCCCCGGCGGCTCTGGCCGTTGTACGAGAAGGTCCTGCGCAAGGCGGCCGGCCTCGGGCGCCTGCCCGCGCATCAGGACGAGCGCGAGTGGCAGACCGAGTACCGGCGCCGGCACTGTGACGTGCTGGTCGTGGGCGGCGGCGTCGCGGGGTTGAGCGCCGCCGTCCACGCCGCCGAGTCCGGCCTTGACGTCGTCCTGTGCGACGAGGACATCACCCCGGGAGGGCTGCTGCTGGCCGAGGGTCGCGGCGATCGCGCGACCGAGCTGACCGAGCGGGCGCGGAGCGCTGGGGTAGAGGTGCTGACTCGCGCGCCCGCGCTCGGCTTCTTCGACGGCTTGGTGGCGGTCTGGCAGGGCGACACGCTGCACCAGATCCGGGCCGCGCAGCACGTCATCGCCACCGGCGAGATCCAGCAGCCCCTGGTGTTCGACGACAACGACCTTCCGGGCGTCATGCTGTCGGGCGGCGCGCGCCGCCTCGCGGCGCTCTACGCCGTCAAGCCCGGCGAGCGCGCCGTCGTCGCCAGCGTGGACGACCGTGGGCTCGACGACGCCCTCGCCCTGCACGCGCTCGGCGTGGACGTCCGCGCGGTGGCCGACCTGCGCGCCGCGCCGCAGGCCGGCGACCGGCTCGCGGCGCTGCGGGCGGCCGGGATCGCGGTCGTGTCGTCGGCGACCGTCGTGCGCGGTCACGGTCGCGATCGCGTCCGGGCCGCGACGATCGCCAGGGTCGACGCGCGGGGTCACGCGCTGAGCGGCACGCACGAGAAGGTCCCGTGTGACCTGCTGGCGGTCTCCGGCGGTGCTCAGCCGGCGCTGTCGCTGCTGCTCCAGGCGGGCGGTCGTGCCGAGTACGACGACGTGCGCGCCGGCTTCCGCGTCGCCGAGGTGCCGCCGGGCCTCTGGGCCGCTGGTGCCCTGGCCGGCCACGCCGACGAGGCGATCGCCGAGCTCTCCGGACAGACCGCAGGGCTCGCCGCCGCGGCCGCTTGCGGCGCCGCGACGGCCGCGGTGGCCGACCACGCGCGCGCCCGGCTGGACGCGGCCGGCCGGCCCGTCGTCGTCGCGGTCCCGCCCGCGTGCGCCACCGACGGGCGGCGCGGCGGCAAGTGCTTCGTCGACCTCGACGAGGACGTCACGTTCAAGGACGTGGCCCAGGCCGTGGCCGAGGGCTACGACTCGCTGGAGCTGTCCAAGCGCTACACGACCGTCACCATGGGGCCGTCGCAGGGCCGTTTCTCGCAGGTGCCGGCCGCGCGCGCGGTCGCGGACGTCACGGGCCTCGACCTGGGCACGGTCGGCCTCACCACGGCGCGGCCTCCGTGGCTGACAGTTCCGCTGGGGGCGCTTGCCGGTCGGCCGTTCGAGCCCGCCAAGCGCTCCGCGCTGCACGGCCGCCACCACGCGTTGGGGGCCGACGTGCGATGGGCCGGCGACTGGCGGCGCGCCTACCACTACGGCGATCCGGCGGCGGAGACGCTCGCCGTCCAGCGCGCCGCCGGGCTCATCGACGTCTCGACCCTGGGCAAGCTGCTGGTCCAGGGGCCCGACGCGGGCGAGCTGCTCGACCGCCTCTACACCAACCGCATGTCCAACCTCGCGCCGGGGCGCATCCGCTACGGAGTCATGGTCTCCGAGGCCGGGCGCATCACCGACGACGGCACGGTTGGCCGCCTCGACGACGACGCGTTCTACGTCACGACGACCAGCGCGGGCGTCGCCGCGGTCGAGCAGCAGATGGCGTGGTGGCTGACGGCGTGGGACCTCGACGTGCGCGTCACCGACGTCACGCAGGGGGTCGCGGCGATGAACCTCGCCGGCCCCGAGGCCCGGACGATCCTCACGCAGCTGACGGACGCGGACTGCTCGAAGGACGGCCTCCGCTACCTCGACGCCAGGCGGGCGACCGTCGCCGGTGTCCCAGCGCTGATCCTGCGTATCGGCTTCGTCGGCGAGCTGGGCTACGAGATCCACTGCCCGGCGCCGCAGGCCGCGCACCTGTGGGACGCGCTCCTGGACGCCGAGGGCGTCACCGTCACGCCCTTCGGCCTCGAGCCCCAGCGCGTCCTGCGCCTGCAGAAGCTGCACGTCATCGTCGGCCAGGACACCGACTCGGAGTCCACGCCGTTCAACACGGCGATGGGCTGGGCCGTCAAGTTCGACAAGGAGCAGGACTTCATCGGGCGCTGGGCGCTCGAGCAGAAGGCCGACCGGCCGGTCGACGTCGAGCTGGTGGGCTTCACGGTCCCCAGCGGCGAGGTGATGGCCGAGGGCGCCGTCGTCCTGCGTGACGGAGCGCCCTCCGGCCAGGTGACCAGCGCGCGCTGGTCGCCGCACCTCGGGGCGTCGATCGGCATGGCGACGGTGCCCGCCGAGCTCGCGGCGGACGGCGCGCGGATCTCGATCTCCTACGAGGGCCGGACCTACGCGGGCGTGGTCACCGCGAAGCCCTTCTACGACCCCGACGGCGAGGTGCTGCGCGCATGACCTACGAGTTCCTGAGAGCCGCCGTGGCCGACGGCGCGCCGCCCGCCGAGAGCCCGATCGCGGCCGTTGCGCAGCGCAGCGGCGCGCGCCTGGAGGTACGCGACGGCTGGCGCGTCCCGGTGGCCTTCGCGGAGGCGGTCGAGGAGCGGCGTGCCGCCGCGGAGACGGTCGCGTTCGCCGACGCGTCGGCGCTGGCCAAGGTCGAGCTGCGGGCGCCGGCCGCGATGCTCGCCACGCTCGCCGGCGGGCTCACGCTCGGAACCGCCACCGCCCACGACGGCGCGTGGTGGTGCCCGATCACGCCGACCCGGGCGCTCGTGCTCGGTCCGGAGCCGGACCCGACGGCGATCGAGGGAGCGCACGCGGTCGACGTCACGAGCCAGTACTGCGGGCTGCGCATCGAAGGGCCGCTCACGCAGCAGCTCATGGCGCGATTCTGCGCGCTCGACCTGCGGCCGGTGGCCGCGCCGCCGACGGCCCTGCGGCCCGGCTCGGTCGCCCGGACCCCCGGGCTCGTCCTGGTCGAGGGTCCGAACCGCCTGCTGGTGCTCGTCGGGGCCGCGCTCGCCGAGCACCTCTGGACGGTCGTGTCCGACGCGGCGAACGGCCTCGGCGGACGCCCGGTCGGCGTCGACACGCTGGGCGGCGGACCGCTCGTGTTGGAGGAGGCGATCACCGGTGCGTGACCTCTTCCGCAAGCGCCGGATGTGGCGGAGCCGCCCGGAGCTCAAGTCGCGCTACGACGTGGTGATCATCGGCGGTGGCTCCCACGGCCTGGCCACCGCGTACTACCTGCGCCAGCACGGCATCACCGACGTCGCGATCCTCGAGAAGGGCTACATCGGGTCGGGAGCGGCCGGCCGCAACACCACCATCATCCGCTCCAACTACAAGACGCCCGAGGGCGCCCGGTTCTACGACGCCAGCGTCAAGCTGTACGAGAAGCTCGGGCAGGACTTGAACTTCAACCTGCTCTTCAGCCAGTGCGGCCACCTGACGCTCGCGCACACCGACCGCGCGCTCTTCGTCATGGCCAACCGCGCCGAGGTCAACCGCCTCTACGGCATCGACTCGCAGCTCGTCGGGCCCGACGAGGTCAAGGCGCTCGCGCCCGCGATGTACGTCGGGCCCGACACGACGCACCCGATCCTGGGCGCCCTCTACCACCCGCCGGGCGGGATCATCCGCCACGACGCGGTGGTCTGGGGCTTCGCACGCGGCGCCGACGAGGGTGGGGCGGAGATCCACCAGCACACCGAGGTGACGGGGCTGGAGCGGACGGGCGACCGGATCACCGCGGTGCAGACCGACCGCGGGCGGGTGGGCGCCGGGGTCGTCCTGAACTGCACCGCCGGCTGGTCGACGCTGCTCTGCGACATGGCCGGCGTCCAGCTCCCGATCACGACCCACATCCTCCAGGCGTGCGTGACCGAGCCGGTCAAGCCGTTCCTCGACGTCGTGGTCGTCTCGTCGCAGATGCACGTCTACCTCTCGCAGTCCGACCGGGGCGAGTTCGTCATGGGCTCGGAGATCGAGCCGTGGACGACCTACCGGACGCGCAACACGTTGAACTTCCTCCAGGACCTGACCCGCCACACGCTCGAGCTCTTCCCGCAGCTCGAACACGCGCGGCTGCTGCGCGCCTGGGCAGGGCTGTGCGACCTGTCGCCGGACTACAGCCCCATCCTCGGCCGGACCGAGGTGGAGAACTTCCACGTCAGCGCGGGGTGGGGGACCTACGGCTTCAAGGCCGCTCCGATCGTCGGCCAGACGATGGCCGAGCTGGTCGCCACCAACCGCGTCCCCGACCTGATCGCTCCGTTCGAGCTGGAGCGCTTCTACACCGACGAGCTCGTGTCCGAGCTCGCCGCCGCCGCCGTGAGCCACTGACCCCACCCTGAGGCCATGACCAGCGCAACCGCCACGTTCAGCACACCCGCCGCGCCGCCCGAGCCGGCCTCGCCGGGCCGACGTCCACGCCTGCTCGTGTCCTGCCCCGACCGCCCCGGGATCGTGGCCGCCGTCGCCAGCTTCCTGCGCGAGGCCGGCGCGAACATCACGCACTCGGCCCAGTACTCGACGGACCCCCACGACGGCGTCTTCTTCCTGCGGGTGCAGTTCGAGCTGGACGCGAGCGCTGAGGACTTCGCCGCGTTCAAGCGGGCGTTCGACACCGAAGTGGCCGATCGGTTCGGCATGACCTGGACGCTCGCCGACGCCGCCCACCCCAAGCGCATGGCCGTGCTCGTCTCGCGCTACGACCACTGCCTGCTCGACGTGCTCTGGCGCTGGCGCCGCGGTGAGCTGCACGCGAACATCGCCGTCGTCATCTCCAACCACGAGGACTTGCGCGAGGACGTCGAGGCGTTCGGCCTGCCGTTCGTCCACGTGCCCGTCGAGAAGGGCCGCAAGGCCGAGGCCGAGGCCCGGCAGCTCGAGGTCCTCCAGGAATACGGGCCCGTCGAGGTGGTCGTCCTCGCCCGGTACATGCAGGTCCTCAGCGGTGAGTTCCTCGAGCGGGTCGGCACACCGGTGATCAACATCCATCACTCGTTCCTGCCGGCGTTCGCCGGCGCGGGGCCGTACCAGCGCGCGAAGGACCGCGGCGTCAAGCTGGTCGGCGCCACGGCGCACTACGTCACCGAGGACCTGGACGCCGGGCCGATCATCGAGCAGGACGTCGTGCGCGTCAGCCACGAGAACGACGCGCCGACGCTCGAGCGGCTCGGAGCGGACATCGAGCGCGTCGTCTTCGCCCGGGCGGTCCAGTGGCATTGCGAAGACCGTGTCCTCGTGCACGGCAACACGACGGTCGTCTTCTGATGGGCCTGAGCAACCTCCGCGGCGTGCCGGACTGGCAGCGCCGCGCGGGCCCGGCGACGATCATCGACGGCAAGGCGATCGCCGCGCGCTTGCGCCAGGAGGTGGGGCGCGAGGTCGCGACGTTCACCGCCGCCGGTGGGCGGCCCCCGGGGCTGGCCACCGTGCTCGTGGGCGACGACCCGGCCAGCGCGGTGTACGTCGCCGCCAAGCACCGCGCGTGCGAGGAGGTCGGCATCAGGTCCTTCGCGCATCGTCTGGGCGCCGACGCGCCGAGCGGCGAGGTCGAGGCGCTGATCGACCGGCTCAACGCCGATCCGGCCGTCAGCGGCATCCTCTGCCAACTCCCCGTGCCGCCGCATCTGGACGGGGTTGCGTTGACCGGTCGGATCGCGGCCGGCAAGGACGTCGACGGCCTGACCGTGGCCAGTGCCGGCGCCCTCGCGCTCGGCCGGGCCGGCCTGCGCCCGTGCACGCCGGCCGGCGTGATGCGGCTGCTCGAGGAGGTCGGTGTGGAGCTCTGCGGCACGAACGCCCTCGTGGTCGGCCGCTCGAACCTCTTCGGCAAGCCGATGGGGCAGCTCCTGCTCGCCGCCGACGCCACTGTCACGATCGCGCACCGGCGGTCCAAGGACCTGCCGCTGCTGTGTCGCCGGGCCGACGTCCTGATCGTGGCGGTCGGTCGGCCGGGGCTGGTGCAGGGCAGCTGGGTCAAGCCGGGTGCGACGGTGCTCGACGTCGGCATCAACCGGACCTCGGACGGACTCTGCGGCGACGTCGACTTCGCGGCCGCCGCGGCCATCGCCGGTGCGATCACGCCCGTACCGGGTGGGGTCGGGCCGTTGACCATCGCGATGCTCATGCGCAACACGCTCGAGGCCGCACGGGAGCGCCAAGGCTCCGAACGGCCAGCGGTGCTCACTGCCGAGTGACGCGAAGTTGGCGCGAACCTGGTCGGCGTCCTCGGTCATGCCTTCGTCAGCGCGTCGGGCTTGTGCACCGCGGTGCCACCGGACGTCCGGGACGTCACCAGGCACTGCGCGACGCGCGCACCGTCCGGCCGCCCGCCTCGGTGTCTGGTGATCTTGCGCTCGACCGGCCTCTATTGCCGGGCCATCGCCACGCGCATGAGCTCGTCCGGCGCGAGGGTGTGGTCGTCGTCGACCGACGCCTCGCCGACGTCGATCTCGACCCAGTCGATCTCGCCGGAGAAGACGTTGGGGGCGGGGTAGTCGTCGGCGACCAGGGCGCCGTCCTCACGGCCGATGTCGCAGGTGTCGTCGGCGGAGAAGATCATCGCGGCGGTCGCGCCGACAGTGCCGTTGCCGATCTCGTCCCCATCGAGGAAGAGCTTCACGGAGCCGCCCTTGCCGAGGCCGGGGCCGTCGTAGTCGAACTCCATCCGGACCTGGTGGGCGCCGGGCGAGATCGCGCTCTCGCTCCCGACGTAGAAGCGCTGAAGGCCGAGCAGGTTGTAGCAGTAGCGCAGCCGGCCGTCCTTGGCGTACAGGCTCCAGCCGCCGATGCTGCCGCCCTGGGCGATGATCACGCCCTGCGCACCGTCCTCTGGCACGAGGATCTCGGCCGTCACCGCGTGGGACTTGTTCTTGATGCTGACGATCGAGCTCTCCGTCAGTCGGCCCATGCCGCCGAAGAGCCGCTGCCGGTTGCCCCTGGCGAGCTTCGGGCGGCCCGCCACCTCCGGCATCAGCCGCTCCGCCACCCGGTCGTCGAGCGGCAGGACGTTGTTGCGGGTCGCCTCGATGATGAACAGCCGCTGCAGCTCGTGGAGCCGTCCGGGATGCTGGGCCGCGACGTCCTCGAACTGCGTCCAGTCCACGCTCGTGTCGTACAGCTCCCAGACGTCGTCGTCGAACGCGGGCGCCTTCTCCCCGACGAGGACCCACGGGGTCTTGTGCCGCGTCACCGCGGTCCAGCCCTTGTGGTAGATCCCGCGGTTGCCGAACATCTCGAAGTACTGGGTCTCGTGACGCTCCGGCGCGGCGGCGTCGCTGAAGGAATAGGCCATCGAGACGCCCTGCATCGGGGTCTGCTGGACGCCGTGCACGAACTTCGGCTCCGGGATGCCCGCGACGTCGAGCACGGTCGGTGCCACGTCGATCACGTGGGCGAACTGGGTCCGGAGCTCGTCGCTCGCGTCGAAGCCGTCGGGCCAGTGGACGATCGTGCCGTTGCGCGTGCCGCCGAAGTGCGAGGCGACCTGCTTGGTCCACTGGTACGGCGTGTCCATCGCATGCGCCCAGCCGACCGCGTAGTGGTTGTAGGAGTCGGGGCCGCCGAAGTCGTCGAGGCGCTCGAGCAGGAACTCGGGGGTCTCCAGCGCGGCCGCGCCGTTGAAGTTGATCATCTCGTTGAACGTGCCGTTCAGCGTGCCCTCGGCCGACGCCCCGTTGTCGCCGACGATGTAGTAGATGAGCGTGTCCTCGAGGATCTCGAGGTCTTCGAGCGCGTCGACGAGCCGGCCGACGTGGTGGTCGGAGAACTCCAGGAAGCCGGCGTAGATCTCCATCTGGCGACGCAGCACCGGCTTGAGGTCCTCGGGCATGTCGCTCCACGCCGGGATCTGGTCGTGGCGTGGCGTCAACTCGGCGTCCTGCGGGATCACGCCGAGCTCCTTCTGGCGTGCGAAGGTCTGCTCGCGCAGCGCGTCCCACCCGTCGTCGAACTGACCGGCGTACTTGTCTGCCCACTCCTTCGGGACGTGATGGGGTGCGTGCGTGGCGCCCGGCGCGAAGTACGCGAAGAAGGGCTTGTCGGCCATGAGCGACTTCTGCTGGCGGATCCACTTGATCGCCTTGTCGGTCATGTCGCCCATCAGGTGGTAGCCCTCTTCGGGCGTGCGGTCGGGCTCGACCGGCGTCGTGCCCTCGTACAAGGCGGGGTAGTACTGATGGGCCTCGCCGCCGATGAACCCGTAGAAGTACTCGAAGCCGCTTCCGGTGGGCCAGTTGTCGAACGGCCCCATCGGGCTGGTCTGCCAGACCGGCACCTCATGGCACTTCCCGAACTGGCCGGTCGAGTAGCCGTTGAGCCGCAGGATCTCGGCGAGCGGCGCGCACGTGTTCGGCCGCATCGAGTTGTAGCCCGGCGCCGAGGTCGCGATCTCCGTTATGCCGCCCATGCCGACCGTGTGGTGGTTGCGACCGCTCAGCAATGCCGCACGCGTAGGCGAGCACAGGGCGGTCGTGTGGAAGCGGTTGAACTTCAGCCCGCCGGTCGCGAGCCGCTCGGCGTTGGGCGTGGCGCACGGCCCGCCGAAGGCGCTCGAGGCCCCGAAGCCGACGTCGTCGAGCAGGACCACGAGGACGTTCGGCGCGCCGGCCGGCGGCCGCACCTCCTCGATCGGAGCGAACGACGTGTCCGGGTCCTTGGCGTCGAAGGTCACGAGCCCGGAACGAGCGATGTCGGGCACGGGCAGGACCTCGCGCTGCGTCGAACGTCCGTTGGTGCTGGCCATGGGGCGGTCCTCTCGAGTCGCGACGGGCGGTGGACACCAGCATCGGCACGGACCGCGGCGGGAGCATCATCCATTGCGGATGACGTGACCGTCGCGGCCGAGGGTCCAGGCTGGATGGCATGAGCAGTCGACGACGGTCTCAGCGCGGTCGCTAGGGGACGATGGCGTCGAACATCATCAAGGCGGCCTGGCTGGGTCGTGCCGCCTGGCGGGTCGGCCTGGTGGGCACAGAAGCGTCGCGGGAGTCGGAGGCGCCCAGCAACGGCGCGTCCCGGTGTGAGTCCGATGCGGTCACATCACGCCACCGCCGTGTGCGAATCCTCGGCGTCGCTGCCTGCTTCATCCCGTTCGGGTGACGGTCCGGCTGAGTGGGCGCTCTACGCTCGCGCCATGGGCTTCCTGCGAGATCGCGGCGCGCCCGACGGCGAGCGGTTCCTGATGCGTGAGCGGCTGCTCGCCATCGGCGACGACTTCTGGATCGAGAACGCCGCGGGAGAGCGGGCTTTCAAGGTCGACGGCAAGGCGCTGCGCGTCCGGCAGACCTTCGTGTTGGAGAACGCCTCGGGCGACGAGGTGGCACGGATACAGGAGCGCAAGCTGAGCATCCGCGACAAGATCGCGATCGAGCGCGACGGCCATTCGACGGTGACGGTCCACAAGGCGCTGGTCGGGATCCGCGATCGCTTCGCCATCGACGTGGGGGACGGCGCCGACATGAAGGCGAGCGGGAACGTCGTCGATCACGAGTACGAGATCGAGCGCGACGGCGACACGGTGGCCACGGTCTCCAAGAAGTGGTTCCGCGTCCGCGACGCCTACGGCGTCGACGTGGCTGCCGGCGAGGACACGCCGCTGATCCTCGCGATCACCGTCGCGATCGACTCGCTGACGACGCGCGACTGAGCGCGCGTCGTCACACGGGCGCAACACGGCGAGGCGTGCGTTGCCCCGACATCTCCCTGCTCCTGGACCGGGCGTCCCCTGCCCCACGTAGACACGCCGACGAGGGCACGACGCTCGAGGTGGACGCCGCGTGATGAAGCGGCGGCCTGGAGAGGCGCAGCGCGCCGCGTCAGCGCATGCGCTTGAGCGTGGCGAGCAGCTCGGGGGAGGTGGTACCCACGCGCGGTACCCACGTGCATCGGACGGTCAGCCCTCGCTTCCAACAGCGGAGCCCAGAACAGACGAACGGCCCGCAAATGCGGATCTTACGTATGGAGCCAGGGGGGGCTCGAACCCCGACCTCCTGCATGCCATGCAGCTGATGTCCGTGGTCCCGTCGGACGTGCAGCGCGGCTCGCACGTCACCGTCGTCGCGGCGTGTGCTGTCCTGGCCGCGTGGTCGGCGACGGCGATGGTCGCGTCGCTGCTGGCGCGCTCGATCGGCACCCGCGTCGAGCCCTCGCTGCGGCTCGTGGCCGCGCTCGCCCTCAGCGGCGTCGGCGTGCTCGGCTGGGACGGCGGCTGCGCCCGGTGGGAGCGGTTGCCGGGCCTCGTGGTCGCCGGGGTGGGCACGGGCATCGGCAACGCGGCCCTCGGGGCGCTGGCTGTGACCGCGGTCCCGCCCGACGGCTCGGCGCTGGGCAGCGGCGCGACCAACGCGGCGCGCTACCTCGGCGCCGGCGGAGGGGTCGCGTTGAGCCTCGCGTTGCTGGCCACCGGACCGACCGCGGGGGCGGGCTGGCGGCATGCCGTGGTGGCCTCGGCGACGCTCTGCGGCCTCGGGGCTGCCGCCGTGGGCTTGTGCACGGCCCGCGGCGCGGACGCGCCGGGCAGAGCTCGCGGTGACCGAATCGGAGGTCCGTTTCGGGCCTGACCTGCTCGTAGGGCAGGGCGATCCATCTCGTTCGGGCGTGGTCGAGGCGGGGCCGCGCGGCGGACCATGCCGACGTCGCGCCCCGCTGACGGAGGAGACGGTCGTGGTGATTCAACTCAGTTGCATCGGACGGGCCAAGCCTGAGGACCTGCAAAGCATCCTGCCGGCGATCGCCGAGGCGGCGGCCGCGGTGGATCTCGACCACTCGCGGCTGGCCGCGGTGCTCGATTGGGTGCAGTACAAGCGGAACTTCCGCGCCGCCGTGATGGTGCGGCCGTTCGGCCTCGACACGGTCGACCCGCGTCAGCAGGCGCCGCTGGCCGAGATCGCCATCGACGTGCGCCGGGCGAAGGACATGGAGTACGGCGAGCTGGTGTCCCAGATCGTCGACCGCCTCTCCAAGGCGCTGGGGATCATCCCCGACGTCCACGAGTGCATCCACCTCGAGGACTGGGTGCGGCCGAGCAAGAGCGTCATGTGGTCGTTCAACCGCAGCTACTGGCGCCATCTCGCCGCGTGGGACGAGACGTTCCAGAAGGACTACGCCTCGGCGCTGCCGGGTGGAGCCTCGGACGGGACGAACCCGGATTTCTGGGACGAGCAGATCAGCGACTTCCTGCGCACGCTGGACCGCCTCGACGAGTGGTCCGAGCTGCCCGACGAGATCCACGTGGTCGAGTTCGGCGTCGGCGATGGCCAGCAGGCCAAGGTCTGGCTCGACCGCTTCGCGGCGGCCTGTGCCGAGCTCGGCCGCGACTACCTCGGCCGCGTGCGCTACCTGATGGCCGACTACTCGCCGCACGTGCTGGAGATCGCCCGGGCCCGCGTGGCCGAGTACGGCGACCAGGTCGAGGGCCTCGAGCTCGACTTCCGCAACCCGATCCACGGGCTGTCGCACCTGCGCGGCAAGGTGCTCTTCGCGCACACGTGCAACCTGTACGACAACCTCCCGACCGACGAGCTCATGCGCGTTGGCGACCGCGCCTACGAGCCGCTCGTGCGCGCGAGCATCACCCCGAGCGAGGCGACCGAGATCGCCGCCCGCTACGGGATGGGCGAGGACGAGCTCGTGCCCAAGGTCCAGGAGGTGCTGCGCCACGGGCCGGCGGCCTGGGGCGACCTCGAGCGCGGCGTGCGCTTCTGGTCGGACGTGTGGGACGCGGTCCACCTCGAGGAGGTCTACGAGGAGATCGCGGCGCCCGCGGCGATCCGCGTAGCCCCGAGCGGCGACCTCCACCTCGACGAGCTGCTCGACGAGCTGCCGGAGTGGACGCGCGTGCACGCGTCGACGGTGGCCGTCGAGAGCTTCGCCCAGACGCTCGCGCTGCTGCACCACGAGGGCGTGCTCGTCGCCCAGGACCTGTTCGTGCGCGAGACCGGCCAGTACGCGGCCTACCGCGGGCCGGGCAAGTTGGAGGGGTCGATCGTCAACTGGCTCAACGGGCCCGTGTTCCAGCTCGTCGGCGAGCGCGCCGGCTTCGGCGTAGAGGTCGCGCCGTTCGCCTATCGCGAGGGCTCGAACACCGTCGTCCTCACCGCCCGCCACCGCGATGCCTATCGCGGCCTCGGCACGACCGCCGCGGTGCCCGCCGCCGTCGCCGCCTAGGGACCGCCGCCGTGTCCACTCGCTACGAGTTGCTGCCCTTCGGGGCGGCCGAGGCCGAGGCGCAGGCCGCGCCGCGTTCGCTGACGGTGACGGTGACCTGCTCGCCGCGCCACGGGCTCGACCACAGCGTCGCGACCGCGGAGCGCTTGGCCGCGCTCGGGCACACGATCGTCCTGCACGTCGCGGCGCGCACGGTCCGCGACGCCGCCCACCTCGACGCGACCCTCGCGCGCCTGGCCCGCGCCGGCATCGACGAGGTCTTCGTCATCGCCGGCGACGGCCCCGAGCCGCTCGGGGAGTACGGGTCCGCGCTCGACCTGCTGCCCGAGCTCGACGCGCACCCGCGACGGCCGCGCCGGATCGGCATCGGCGCCTACCCCGAGGGCCACCCGCTCATCGACGACGCGGCGCTCGACGCCGCTCTGCGTCGCAAGGCGCAGGTCGCGGACTACATGACGACCCAGATCTGCTTCGACACCAAGGCCCTGCTGCGGTGGATCGAGGCGACCCGCGCGGCCGGCATCACGTTGCCGCTGCACGTGGGCCTGCCCGGCGCGGTCGATCGGCGGCACCTGCTCGAGGTCTCGATGCGCGTGGGCGTCGGCGCGTCGATCAGCTTCGTCCGCAAGCAGCGCGGGCTGCGCCACCTGCTCGGCCGCCCCGACCACGCGGCCGACCGCCTGTACACCGCCTTCGCGCCGCTCGTCGGCGACCCCGCGCTGGGGATCGAGAGCTTGCACTTCTACACGTTCAACCGGCTGCTGGCGACGCTGGCCTGGGAGGACGAGCGCGGTGCCGTGATGCCCGCGCGCCACCGGGAGGCCAACGATGCCTGAACCACGCACGGGCGGCTCCGTCCATCTGATGGCCCACCTGGCCGCCTGCCGCTGCGCGGTCGGGGTGGCGCCGCTGCCGGGCCTCGGCGTCATCGAGCTGCGCGGCTCGGCGAGCGAGCTGCACGAGATCGCCAGGCACCTCGTCGGCCGGTCGCCCGCGGTCGGCACGTGCGTGCGGATCCGCCACGGCTGGTGGCGGTCGGTGGCGCCGGACCGTGCGCTCGTGCTCGCCGGCATCGGCGAGCGCGAGGCGCTGGCGGCCGACCTGGCCGAGCTCGTCGCCCGGCGGCTCGATCTCGCCTGCGCCGACGTGTCGGAGGCCTACGCCGGCCTCGTCCTCGCGGGCCCGCTGGCCGGCCGGCTGGCGACGTCGCCCGCCGCGCGGCTGGCCGCGCCGACGATCGCGGTCCCCGACGGCGACGACTTCTGGCTGCTCGTCCTGCCCCGCGACCGCGTCGACGACGCCTGCCACGTGCTGCTCGTGGCCGGGCGCGTGGACGGAGCGGTCGCGGTCGAGTCCCGCGTCACCGAGCTGTACTACGCCGCGCGATCCCGGCCCGCCGCGATGGCCGGCCACCCCCCGACAAACCCCACCTCGATTGGAGCCCTACCGTCATGAGCTACGCCGACAACGAGTACTTGTTCACGTCCGAGTCCGTGACCGAAGGTCACCCGGACAAGGTTGCCGACCAGATCTCCGACGGGGTGTTGGACGCCTGCCTGGCGGAGGATCCCGGCTCGCGCGTGGCGTGCGAGACGCTGGTCAACACCGGCTTGGTGGTGGTCTCGGGGGAGATCACGACCAACACGTACGTCGACATCCAGGAGGTCGTGCGCGAGACGATCCGCAAGATCGGCTACGTCGACGCCGACCTGGGCTTCTCCGCGGATTCGTGCGCGGTGCTCAACGCCATCGACAAGCAGTCGGCCGACATCGCCCAGGGCGTCGACCAGGCCGACGAGACGCGCACGGCCGGTTCGCAGGACGCGCTGGACATCGCCGGGGCCGGTGACCAGGGCATGATGTTCGGCTACGCCTCCAACGAGACGGCCAACCTCATGCCCGCGCCGATCAGCTTCGCCCATCAGCTGGCCGAGCGGCTGGCGGCGGTGCGCAAGGACGGCACGCTGGAGTACCTGCGCCCTGACGGCAAGACCCAGGTGTCGGTCCGCTACCGGGACGGCAAGCCGGTGGGCATCGAGAAGCTGCTGATCTCCACGCAGCACGCCGATTCGGCGTCGCGCGAGCTGATCGAGGCCGACCTGTGGGAGCACGTGGTCGTTCCGGTCCTGCCGGCCGACCTGTATGACGCCAAGCAGCTGCGGGCCGAGTTCCTGGTCAACCCGACGGGCCGGTTCGTGATCGGCGGCCCGGTCGGCGACTGCGGCCTCACGGGCCGCAAGATCATCGTCGACACCTACGGCGGCTTCGCGCGCCACGGCGGCGGCGCGTTCAGCGGCAAGGACCCGTCCAAGGTCGATCGCTCCGCGGCGTACGCGGCGCGCTGGGTGGCCAAGAACATCGTGGCGGCCGGGCTGGCCGACCGCGCCGAGGTCCAGGTGGCCTACGCGATCGGCGTGGCGCATCCGGTCAGCGTGATGGTCGAGACGTTCGGCACCGAGAAGGTCGGCCGCGGCGTCATCGCCCAGCTCGTCGACGAGCACTTCGACCTGCGCCCCGGCGCGTTTCGCGAGGAGCTGCAGCTGCACCGCCCGATCTACCAGCCGACGGCCGCCTACGGCCACTTCGGCCGCGAGGGCGAGGCGTTCACCTGGGAGCGCACCGACAAGGCCGCGGCGCTGGCCGAGGCGGCCGGGCTGGCCGAGCCCGCGGTGGTGGCATGAGCATCACGGTTGTGGGCTCGCTGGCGTACGACGCGGTCAAGACGCCGTTCGGGCAGCGCGAGCGGATGCTCGGCGGCGCGGCCACGCACTTCGCGTTGGCCGCGTCGTTCTTCGACACGGTGCGGCCGGTCGGGCCGGTCGGCGGCGACTTCGCCGACGCCGACCTGGAGGTCCTGCGCACGCGCGGGACGGTGACCGATGACGTCGAGGTCATCGCGGACGGCAAGACGTTCTTCTGGGCCGGCGAGTACGGCTGGGACCTCAACTCGCGTGAGACGCTGGACACGCAGCTCAACGTGTTCGAGACCTTCGTCCCGAAGCTGTCGCCGGCCGCGCAGGCCTGCGACGTGCTGTTCTTGGCCAACATCCAGCCCGAGCTGCAGGCCCAGATCCTGGACGCCGTCGACGGTCCGGCGTTCACCGCGCTGGACTCCATGAACCTGTGGATCGACATCGCCCGGGACGCGCTGGTCGGGGTCATCGAGCGCGTCGACTGCCTGATCCTCAACGACGCCGAGCTGCGCCAGCTGACCGGCAAGCCCAACCTCGTGGCCGCCGCGCGCGAGATCCTCGGGTGGGGACCGACCGCCGTGGTGGCCAAGCAGGGCGAGTACGGCGCGGCGCTGATCACCGCGGCCAGCTTCTTCGCGCTGCCGGCCTTCCCGCTGGAGACCGTCGTCGACCCGACCGGGGCCGGCGACACGTTCGCCGGCGGCTTCGTCGGGTCCGTCGCCCAGCATCTCGCAGGCGGCGTGACCGACGAGGTGCTGTGCCGCGCGATGGCCTACGGCACCGCCCTGGCCTCGTTCAACGTCGAGGAGTTCGGCACCGAGCGCGTGACGCGCCTGACGGCCGACGAGATCCACGAGCGCGTGAGCGCCCTGCACGGCTTCGGCCGCTTCACCCTCCAGACCCCTGTCCTGACCGGAGACCGATCATGAGCACGACTGAGCAGACCGCCCTGGATTTCAAGGTCGCCGACCTGGCGCTGGCCGAGTTCGGCCGCAAGGAGATCCGCCTCGCCGAGCATGAGATGCCCGGCCTGATGAAGACGCGCGAGGAGTTCGCCGCCGCGCAGCCGCTGAAGGGCGCGCGCATCATGGGCTCCCTGCACATGACGATCCAGACCGCGGTCCTGATCGAGACGCTGACCGCGCTCGGCGCCGAGGTCCGCTGGGTGTCGTGCAACATCTTCTCGACCCAGGACCATGCGGCCGCCGCGGTGGCCGTCGGGCCGAACGGCACCGTCGAGGATCCGCAGGGTGTCCCGGTCTTCGCCTGGAAGGGCGAGACGCTGGAGGAGTACTGGTGGTGCACCGAGCGGGCGCTCACCGGCTTCTCCGGTGACCCGGAGCTGGGCCCGAACCTGATCCTCGACGACGGCGGCGACGCCACGATGTTGGTGCACAAGGGCACCGAATACGAGGCCGCGGGGGCGGTGCCGGATCCCGCGGGCGCGGAGTCCGAGGAGTTCCAGGTGTTCTTGACGCTGCTGCAGCAGTCGGTGGCCAAGGACCCGCAGAAGTGGACGCGGATCGGGCAGTCCATCATCGGGGTCTCCGAGGAGACGACGACGGGCGTGCATCGCCTGTACGAGCTGGCCCAGCGCGGCGAGTTGCTGTTCCCGGCGATCAACGTCAACGACTCGGTGACCAAGTCGAAGTTCGACAACCTCTACGGTTGCCGGCACTCGCTGGTCGACGGCATCAACCGCGCGACGGACGTGATGCTGGCGGGCAAGACCGCGGTGGTCTGCGGCTTCGGCGACGTCGGCAAGGGCAGCGCGGAGTCGCTGCGCGTCCAGGGCGCTCGGGTCATCGTCACCGAGATCGATCCGATCTGCGCACTGCAGGCGTCGATGCAGGGCTACCAGGTCGCCCGCCTCGAGGACGTCATCGCGACCGCCGACGTGTTCGTCACGACGACCGGCAACAAGGACATCATCATGGCCGCCGACATGGCCAAGATGAAGCACCAGGCGATCGTGGGCAACATCGGCCACTTCGACAACGAGATCGACGTCGCCGGCCTGGAGAACTACGACGGCATCAAGCGCATCAACATCAAGCCGCAGGTCGACGAGTGGGTCTTCCCCGACGGTCACTCGATCATCCTGCTCTCCGAGGGCCGCTTGCTGAACCTCGGCAACGCGACCGGCCACCCGTCGTTCGTGATGTCCAACTCGTTCACGAACCAGACGATCGCCCAGATCGAGCTGTTCACCAAGAACGACGACTACGACAAGCAGGTCTACGTCCTGCCCAAGCACCTCGACGAGAAGGTCGCGCGCCTGCACCTCGGTGCCGTCGGCGTCAGGCTCACCGAGCTGCGTCCCGACCAGGCCGCCTACATCGGCGTCCCGGTCGAGGGCCCCTACAAGCCCGACCACTACCGGTATTAGCCCGCGACGATGTGCTTCGCGTGCGAAGCGATGGCCGCGGTCGAGCACCGACGGCGGCCGGCGCGGACCGAGTGGTTCTGGGCCGAGCTCGAGCTGTGCCTGCCGCGGCAGGACGTGCGCGACGAGGCCTTCGTCACCCGCTGGCGTGGCGGCGCGCTGACCCGTGAGGAGCTGCGGGCGTTCGCGGTCGAGCACGAGCTGGTCGTGCGCGCCGTTGCGGCCGCCGCGTATCACGCGGCGGGGACGGCCGACGCCCTGTTGGGCGAGCAGCTGGCGATCGCCGCCCTGCGCGCGAAGGCCGACGTCGCGCGGTGGCTGGCGTTCGGTCGTGCGGTGGGCGCACCGACCGGCGAGCCGTCGATCGTGCGCGACGCGACGGCGGCGTGTGCGCGCGCCGTGATCGGGTCGGCGGTGCGCCCGCTCGCCGCGACGCTCGTCGCGCTCTGGGTCGTCGAGCGCGCCACGGCCGCCTTCGTCCCGCCGCAGGCCGCGCGGCTCTTCGCCCGCTACGGGATCGATCCCGGCGGCGCGGTCTGGTTCGACCGCCATGTCGCCGGCGGCGCGCTCGCCACCCTCGAAGCGGCGATCGAGGGCCAGTTGGACCGCGCGGATCCCTTCGCCCTGCTCGCCGGGGCGCGCGCCACGGCGCAGGCCCATGCCGAGTTCTGCGACGCGCTCACCGGCGCGTCGTCCCCCTCGCCTGCGGTCGAGGAGGCCGCCATCCGATGACCGACACAGCGACGATCTCCGAGCCCGTGCTCACGATGCCCGCCACCGCGGTCACGATGCGCCTGCTGGTCTCGTGCCCCGACCGTCCCGGGATCGTGGCGGCGGTCTCGCGGTTCCTGTTCGACTCCGGCGCCAACATCGTGCGCTCGGACCAGTACTCGACGGACCCGGTGGACGGGACGTTCTTCCTGCGCATGGAGTTCCAGCTGGCGCCCGAGCGCCGCGAGGGCTTCGCCGAGCGCTTCGGCCTCGGGGTCGCCGACCGCTTCGACATGACCTGGCGCCTGTGGGAGGCCTCCCAGCGCAAGCGGATCGCGGTGCTGGTCTCGCGCTACGACCACTGCCTCGTCGACTTGTTGTACCGCTGGCAACGCGGGGAGCTCGACGCCGAGCTCGTGCTCGTCGCCTCCAACCACGAGGACTTCCGCGGGCTCGTCGAGGCCACCGGCCTCCCGTTTCACCACGTCCCGGTCACCAAGGGCGACAAGCCCGAGGCCGAGGCACAGCTGCTCGAGCTGCTCGACGGCCGCTGCGACCTCGTCGTCCTGGCCCGCTACATGCAGATCCTCTCGGGCGACTTCCTCGACCGCGTCGGCGTGCCGGTCATCAACATCCATCACTCGTTCCTGCCGGCGTTCGCCGGGGCGGGCCCGTACGAGCGGGCCAAGGAGCGCGGCGTCAAGCTCGTGGGCGCCACCGCGCACTACGTCACCGAGGAGCTCGACGCCGGGCCGATCATCGAGCAGGACGTCGTGCGCGTCAGCCACGCCGATGACGTGGCGTCGCTCGTGCGCCAGGGCGCCGAGGTGGAGCGCGGCGTGCTCGGCCGAGCGGTGCAATGGCATTGCCAGGACCGCGTGTTGCGCCACGGCAACACGACCGTGGTGTTCTGAGTCGTGGCGCTCGACACCGCCATCGTCATCGACGGCAAGGCCGTGGCCGCGCGGGTCCGCGCGGACGTCGCCGCGCAGGTCCGCGGGCTCGCGTCGGCGTCGTGGCGCACGCCCGGCCTGGCCACGATCCTCATCGGCGACGACCCCGCGTCGGCCGTCTACGTCGCGGCCAAGCGACGCGCCTGTGCCGAGGTCGGCATCCAGAGCTTCCACCACGCGCTGCCCGGGGACGTCACCCGCGCGGAGGTGCTCGCGCTCGTCGACCGGCTCAACGCCGACGCCGACGTCAGCGGCATCCTCTGCCAGCTGCCGGTGCCCGCGCATCTCGACGGCGCCGAGATCACCAACCGGATCGCCCCGGACAAGGACGTCGACGGCCTCACCACGGTCAGCGCGGGGCGGCTCGCGCTCGGCCTGCCAGGGCTGCGGCCGTGCACGCCGGCGGGCGTCATGGTGTTGTTGGCCGAGGCCGGGGTCGAGCTGCGCGGCGCGGTGGCCGTCGTGCTCGGTCGCTCGAACCTGTTCGGCAAGCCGATGGGGCAGATGCTGTTGGCCGCCGATGCCACGGTGATCGCTTCCCACAGCCGCACCGTCGATCTGCCGTCGGTGTGCCTCCAGGCCGACGTCCTGATCGCCGCCGTCGGTCGGCCTGGGATGGTCACAGCCGACTGGGTCAAGCCGGGCGCGACGGTCGTCGACGTGGGGATCAACCGCACCGGCGGAGGATTGGTGGGCGACGTCGACTTCGACCGCGTCAAGCACGTCGCCGGGGCGATCACGCCGGTGCCCGGTGGCGTCGGCCCGATGACGATCGCCTGCCTGCTGCGCAACACGCTGCTCGCCGCGGGCGCAGACGGTGTCAGTCGACGGTCTGCCTGAGCGTCATGCGCAGGTAGCGCGAGGTCGCCTCGGCCCGGTTGGCCGCGTGCATCTTGCGCAGGATGTTCTTGACGTGGAACTTGACCGTGCCCTCGGAGACGACGAGCTCTCGCGCGATGCCGGCGTTGGTCTCGCCCTGGACCATGAGCCGCAGAACCTCGAGCTCGCGACGGGTGAGCAGATCACGGAGAGCGTTCTCGCCGCGTCCTGAGGTCTGGCAGAGCGGCGTGCTGTCGGTGTCGGACGCGTCGTGGGCGATGGTGACGGAGCGATCGCCGAGCTCGCCGGTGCGGGCATCGGCCCAGCTGGCGATCTGGTGCATCTCCTCACGCTGGGTGCGGAGGCGATGGCGCAGGACGGCGCGTTCGTAGACGAGCGCGAAGCAGGCGGCGAAGAACGCCAGGTCGGCCGCGTCATGCTCGTCGAGCTCGGGGTCGTTCTGGCGACGGTCGCCGTGGAAGAAGCCGACGACGCGGCCGTCGAGCACGATCGGCGCGGCGATGTACTGCGTCCACTCGAGAGCGTCGGCGAAGAGCGTCCGGGTTGTGCGGTCATGCTGCGGCGTGTGGACGACTTGCGCCCGGCGCCGACGCAACATCTCGCCTTCCAGCAGCGGGTACTCGAGGGCGACGGGCTGTTCCCGCAGGCGCGCCAGCAGGTCGGCGGCGGTGCGTTCGGAGCCGGCGAAGATGGCTTCGGCGAGCAGCGCACCGTCCACGATGCTGGTCAGCACCACACGATCGAGACGCAGCGCCTGTGCGGCCAGCGCCGGCGCATGGGCACGGATCTCGCTGGCGGGCCCGAGCTCGGTCAGGCGACTGAGCACGACCGTCGCGTCGCCGGGGATGCGGACGTCGGCGATCATCGCGAAGCCCACGGCGGGCTGCCGTTTGCGCCTGTTCGGCCGTGGCGGATCTCGAGGACGTAGACGACGAGAGATCGACTCTCGCCGGTGTGAACGAGGTACCCCTCGCCGTGCTGCTCGAGCTGGGCAAGGTGCTCACCCTGGTCGAGGTACTCGGTGGGCAGTGGCTCGAGCTGCCAGGCCACCACTTCGGCGTAGAGCCCTCGTTCGGCGAGAAGCTGCATCGTCCGCTCCCGTGAGAGCAGCGACGTGTGGGTGAGGAGCGCGATGCCCTCCTTGGCCAGAGCATGGGGGAGCTTGGCGATGACCTGGTCGACGAGGCCGCGGCCCCAGTAGTCGGTGGGTCGGTGCGAGGCCAGCCCAGCTGCGGGACCAACCGGGGTCTGGGGAAGGCTGGCGACGATGACCTCGTAGTGCTCCTCCGGCAGCCACGGGAAGAGGTCGGCGGCTTCTCCGCTGACGCGGTCGGCGACCCCGTTGCGAAACGCGTTGGCCAGCGTGTTGCCGACAGCGAGCGTGTCGACGTCGAGTGCGTGGACATGCGCGGCGCCGTTGAGGGCGAGCTGGATGGTCTGAAGGCCGGCGCCGCAGGCGATGTCGAGGCAGCGCTGATGTGCGCCGACACCTTCGAGGAACAGGTGTCGCCACAGAAGGTGGCTGCCTGGGATCGGCCGGGCGACGCCGGTGTGGCGATCGATCTCCGGAAGGGTCAGCGGGTACAGGGTGCGACCGCGTTTGTCGGTCCAGTCGGGTTGGCGGGCCGGCGATGGCGTCGTGTGCTGCTCACCGCCCTCGCGTTCGAAGCGTCGCTCACGACCTGCGGGAATGCCGTCGAGCGCCTTGCCGGCGGCGGCGATGTGCTCGGCGCGGGTGCCGCAGCAGCCGCCGATGATCTGCGCTCCTTCGGCGCGCCAGCGCAGGGCCATGGCGGCGTATTGCGGTCCGCCGATCTCAGACTCGAAGCGCCACCCGGCGCTGGTGTAGTACCCCAGGTTGGGGTAGACGCCGAGCGGCATGTCGGTGAAGTCGCGCAGGTAGGACACGATGCCGTCGACGTGGTCGGGCGGGATGCAGTTGACGAGCAGCGCTCCGACGCCCATCCCCTCGAAGCGGCGCGCGGCGTGACCGAAGGCATCGGCCTCGGGCCCGCCCCAGTGCTGGCCGTAGACGCCGCACAGACCGTGCGGGCAGCGGCGAAACGAAACCCAGGTCGGGATGCCTGTGGCCTGCAAGGCCTCGACGACGGCGAACAACGACGGTCGGAGCACCGAGAGCGTCTCGAACAGGATGATGTCGGGCGGGTCGTCGATCAGGGCACGCGCAAGGACCGACACGACGTCGATGCCTTCCGGGGTGTCGAGGTCGCCGTTGACGGCGAGGGCGACCGCGCACCGGCCGTCGCGACCGCCGTCGGCGATGGCCTGCCGTGCGACGCGAACGCCGCGCCGAGCGATCTCCATCCAGTGGATGGGTCGGCCGTTGGCGCGGCGGACGCTGCCGCCGTTCTGCAACGCGGTGGGCAACGCCCATGTGTTGGTGGTGATGACGTCGACCCCGGCGTCGACGTAGCGGCGATGGACGTCGAGGACGTCGTCGGGTGCCGAGGCCAACGACTCGAAGCCCCAGAGCCGTTCGTCGTCCTGTCCTTGTTCTTGAAGGAGCTCCGTTCCGACGCCGCCATCGAGCAGCACGCAGCGGCCCGCGGTCAGCGCGTCGTCGATCTGCCGGTACCCACCCACAGCGTCGACGGTCATGGTGGCGGTCTCCTCGGCGCCAACGCACGAAGCGCCTCGCCGATCGCTGGGACGGCGGCGAGCGCAGCGAGCCACAGCGTGGCGATCGCGATCAAGCCGATTGCGCCCGACGCCGACAGTCCGAACGCTACGCCCACCAGAGGGGTGCCGATGAGTGCGGTGGCATTGGCCGCGGTGTTGACGACGCCGGCGGCGGTCGCCGGTGTGTCGGGCCACAGCGCGGCGGCCCCCGCGAACGCCGGCACGAACGGCACGCCGGCCGCGAATCCGACCAACGATGTGCCCGCGACCGCCAGCGTCGCCGAGTGGGCGACGACGATCGTGATCGTTCCGATGGCGCCGGCCGCGAGGCTCGCCGCGACCGCGCGCTGCGCTGTTCGTGCGCCCCTGCCGGCGATCCACCCACCGAAGGGGCGGGCGACGACGCCGACGAGGAGGGTCAGCGACGCGACGGTCGCGGCGGGTCCCTTCGTGAGCACCCCGTGACGCACCAACACCTCCGCCGCCCACGTTCCGGCGACGACGCTGAACCCGAACGAGGCCGAGTAGACGATGGCCAGCGCGTGGACTCGGCGGTCGGCCAGCACGCTCTGGGAGTCGTCTGACGGCGTGCTCGGCCGCTGGTCGGCGGCGTGCGGCAACAGGGCGAGCAGACCGGCGACGAGCGCGGCGAACAGCACGGCGGTCAAGAACGGGGCGCGCCACCCGACCTGCGTCCAGGCCAGCGGGACGGTGGCGATGGCCAGCCCGCCCGCGCCGACGGCCAGGCCGCCGAACAGGCCCTGTGAGGCGTTCGAGCGACGCCCCGATCGCGACAGCGCGTTGCCGGCGAGAAACGCCAGCCCAGTACCGATCCCCGCAACCACACGACCGGCGGCGGCGATGCTGAACGACGCGCCGGCCATGGCCACGAGGTTGCCGAGCCCCAGCGCGGCCGCCGACGCGAGCCCGGCGCGCCGCGCGCCGAAGCGGTCGATCAGCCTCCCGCCGGGTACCTGGACCAGCGAGTGGCTGATCAGCAGCAGCGTGGTCAACAGGCCGATCGCGCCGAGGCCGACGCCGTAGGTCGAGGCCAGATCCGCGGTGACCCCGCCGACGTTCCCGACGTTCCACCCCGTCGCCGCGCCCAGACCGTATGCCGCGAGCCGCCGCATGGTTGCGGCTACGACCTTCCGCTCCGCGCGCCGGGCGCGCCGGTGGTGTCGCGCAGGATGACGCGCGCTTCGAGACAGCGGTGCCGCGGTTTGCGCGTCGGGTCCTCGATACGCTCCTGCAGGAGTCGTACGGCGTTCTGCGCCATCTCGACGATCGGCTGGCGCACGGTGGTCAGGTTGAACGTCTCCCACTGGGCCATGTCGATGTCGTCGAAGCCCAGGACCGACAGGTCACCCGGGACACTGAGTCCGAATCGCTGGGCGGCGGAGAGCACGCCGAAGGCGGTGATGTCGTTCATGCAGAAGACGGCGGTCGGACGCTCGGGCATCGTGGCGAGCTCCTGAAGTGCCTCCCAGCCGAGGTGGAACGAGGGCTGGCCGCGGTCGATCCAGGGTTCGAGGCCATGTGCTGCGAGCGCCTCGCGGAAGCCCTGCTCGCGCTCGCGGGCCGTGCTGAGGTCGGGGGCGGCACCGATGACGCCGAGCGAGCGATGCCCCAGGCTGAGCAGGTGCTCGGCCGCGGCGCGGCCGCCGCTGACGTTGTCGGTGGTGACCGTGTCGCAGCGGACGCCATCGACGTAGCGGTTGAGCAGCACCAGGGGCGCTTCGCCCTTGGTCGCCTCCTGGAGCGCGGGGGAGTCCGCGACGGCGCCGGTGAAGATGATGCCGTCGACCAGGCGCTGGGAGATCGCCTCGATGGCCGCCGGCTCCGACGCCGCGCCGGAGGACCACAGGGTCATCCGGTAGCCGGAGCCCTCCATCGCGTTGGCGATCGCCTCGAGCAGCTCCGGATAGAACGGATTGGTGATGCCGTCGACGACGACCCCGATCGTCGAGGTGCGCCCGGTGACCATCGCCTGGGCGATGGCGTTGGGCTGGTAGCCGTACTCCTCCAGGACCTGCATGACGCGAGCACGGGTGTCCGGCGTGACGAGGTTGCTGCCGCTCAGGACGCGGGACACGGTGGTCTGCGACACCCCGGCGGCCTTCGCGATGTGTCGACTGGTTACGCGTTCAGAGTTAGAAAGCCCTGCAAATTCGACATTGGTCTTTCGCTTGGGCTGATTTTGTTCTGCGGACACACTAGACATCATGCCAGATCTCGACTATGAATACGGAACCAAAGCTGGACGCGGGTCATTTTGGTTCCACGATTCAGGAGGAGAGCAGCACGTCATGCAGCGCAGCGAAGAGCGCATCCTGACCACGCATGTGGGCAGCCTGCCGCGTAGTTCCGAGTTGACGCAACTCATGTTCGAGCACCAGGAAGGTCACGGTGACGACGACACGCTCTGGGGCACGGTCCAGAAGGACGTCGATGCCATCGTCGAGCGCCAGGTCGCGGCGGGCGTCGCCATCCCAAGCGACGGCGAGATGGGCAAGCCGGGCTTCAGCAACTACCTGCGCTACCGGCTCGATGGCCTTGGCGGCGAGACCGATCCGTGGGTCTTCACGGACCTGGCCACCGTTCCGGAGCTGCAGGCGTTCTACTTCGAGGACGAGGCGGCCGGCCACATCCACATGCCGGCTTGCGAGGGCGAGCTGCGCTATCGCGGGCACGAGTACGTCCAGCGCGACATCGCCAACCTGAAGGCGGCGATGGAGCGCCACGGAGTCGCCGAGGCGTTCATCCCGGCTGCTTCGCCGGGGATCATCGCCTACCACATGACCAACCGGCACTACCCCAGCTACGAGGAGTACCTGTTCGCGGCGGCGGAGGCGATGCGCGAGGAGTACAAAGCGATCACCGACGCTGGGCTCCTGCTGCAGCTGGACTGTCCGGACATCGGCTGCGTCGCGCACACCGTGGGCTGGATGACGCCGATCGTCGAGAAGCTCGGCCTGCGCAAGTTCGTCGAGCTCCACATCGAGGCGCTCAACCATGGGGTGCGCGGGCTGCCGGCCGATCAGATCCGGATGCATCTCTGCTGGGCCAACTACGAGGCGCCACACCAGTTCGACATCCCGCTGAGTGACGTCCTGGAGCCGGTGCTCAAGAAGGCGCTGCCCAACGGGATCCTGTTCGAGGCGGCCAATCCCCGCCACGAGCACGAGTGGGAGATCTTCGAGGACCTGAAGGTTCCGGACGAGAAGGTGATGATCCCTGGGGTGATCGACACGACGACCAACTACGTCGAGCATCCGCGCCTGGTGGCTCAGCGGATCGAGCGCTTCGCGCGTGCGATCGGTCGCGAGCGCGTCATCGCCGGATCGGACTGCGGCTTCGGAACGTTCGTCGGCTTCGGCGCGGTGTTCGAGAACGTCGTGTGGATGAAGCTCGACGCGCTGGCCCAAGGAGCGGCGATCGCCTCGGAGCGGCTGTGGTCACGCACGGGCTCGGCGGCCTGACCGACCCTGCCGGCCGGCCAGATCGCCGGATGTCGCGATCGCTCGCCGTTGAATACGTAACCAATTTCGCAGGAGGGGAAACCTGATGATCACACTGTCATCGAACACGGACCGTCGGCGTCGGCCGGCGGTGGGAAGGAGCTCGGACGATGATCGAGCCTGACGCGTTGCGCTTCGCGCGGGTGCGCGAGGAGATGGAGCGGGCCGACCTCGACGTCCTCGTCTGCCGGTTGGCTGAGAACGTTCTCGTGCTCAGCGGCTTCCTGTGTGTCCTGGGCTACGCGGCGGTGGTGTTCCCGCGCGAGGGCGATCCGATCCTCATCGCTTCCAGCCGGGAGGAAGAGTGGTTCTCCGACGGGTGGGTGACGGATGTCCGCACCTTCCCGATGTGGGATCCGCGTGAGGTCGAGACCCCGCAGGCCACGCACTTCAGCTCAGGCGACCACATCAACCGCCATCTGGCGGCGATCGCGGCCGAGAAGCGGTTCCCGGCGCGGCGGGTGGGCTACGAGGGCAGCTTCGAGTTCATCGCGCCGCCGGTGATCGTGCCGGAGCCGGTGGTCCCGGCCGAGCCGTCGAAGGCGGCGCTGGCGGCGGCGTTCCCGACCGCCGAGCTGGTCGACGCGACGGATGTGATCAACGCGATCCGGGCGTTCAAGACGCCACGCGACATCGAGCGGCTGCGACGCGCCAACGAGGTCAACGCCTTCGGGTTGGAAGCCTGGCGCGACGTGTGCCTGCGCCAAGGCACCGAGGCCGAGGCGGCCGGCGCCTACCAGGCGGCGATCACTGAGCGCGGGATCGGCTACCAAGGTGCTCGGTTTGCCATGGGCTGGCCGCAGACCTTCAGCGGCTCAGCGACCGAGACGTGGGTGTACAAGCCCACGACGGATCGGCGGATCGAGGACGGCGATCTCGTGATCATCGAGCTCGCGTGCTCGGTCGACGGCTACTACGTCGACTCAACACGCACGATCGTGGTGGGCACGCCGACCGAGGCGCAGGTTCAGCTGGCCGAGGCCTGCGATGCGGGCATGGCCGCCGCGATCGCGGCGGCGGGGCCGGGCGTCCCGGCGGCCGATGTCGACCGAGCGGCGCGGGAGGCGATGGGCGACTACCGCAAGTACATGCTCCATCACGTCGGTCACGGCCTCGGTTGGAAGTACCACGAGCCGATCCCGACGGTCACCCCGAACTCGACGCATGTGCTCGCGCCCGGGATGTACTTCGCACTGGAGCCCGCGGCCTACGTGCCGGGCGTCGGCGGTGTGCGCAACGAGCACAACGTCGTCGTCACGGAGGACGGTGTCGACGTGTTGTCCGGGCAGTTCCCCATCGCTCTGGTGCCGACGGGCCGGGCGGTGTGACGGTGAGGCCCACGATCGGCATCACGCTGGGCGAAGCGGCGGGCGTCGGCCCCGAGGTGGCTGTGGTGGCTGCTCGGGATCGTCGTGTCGCCGCCGCGTGCCGGCCGCTGCTGATCGGCTCCGCTGACGTGGCGGCCGCCGGCGCCCGGGTCGCCGGCGTGCCGCCGAAGTCGGTCCACGTGGCGTCGGCGCCTGAAGAGCTGCTCGAAGAGGTCGACGGGATCCAGGTGCTGGACACCGACGACCTGCACGATGGCGAGTGGACGCCCGGCGTTCTGTCGCAGGCCGCCGGTCGGGCGGCCGCCCGGGAGACGGCGCGCGCGGTGGCGCTGGCGACCGACGGGACGATCGACGCGATCGTGTCCGCCCCGGTCAACAAGCGGGCGCTCGAGCTCGGTGGCGCGGCATACCCGGGGCAGACCGGGTATCTCGAGGCGCTCACCGGCAGCCCGTCGGCCATGACGATCTTGGTCGGCGGTCCGATGCGGGTGGCGCTGCTCTCCTCCCACGTCTCGCTCACGCAGGCCATCAACCTGGTTACCCGCGAGAGTGTCTTGCTGGCCGTTCAGCGGCTGGCTCGCGCGCTCGACGAGGCCTTCGGCATCAGTCGGCCGCGGATCGCGGTCGCGGCGCTGAATCCCCATGCCAGCGACGACGGTCTCATGGGGGTCGAGGAGGGCGAGCTGATCGAGCCGGCCGTGCAGGATCTGCAAGCCCTGGGGCTCGATGTCGTCGGCCCGGTGCCGGCCGATGCGCTGTTCCTGCAGGCGGACCGCGGGGCCTACGACGGGATCCTGGCGCTGTATCACGATCAGGGTGTCGTCCCGCTCAAGCGCCACGGCTACGCGACGTTCGCTTACGGCCTGCCGGTGCTGCGGACCACGGTCGGGCATGGGTCGGCCTACAACATCGCCGGGCAGGGCAAGGCCGACGCCACGCCGATGGTCAACGCGATCATGCTCGCGTCTGATCTTTGGCGCGTTCGCGCGCGTCGGGGTGCGACGACGATGGTCGATCGATGACGGTGGTGTTGGCCATCGTGGGGGACGACCTGACCGGCGTCGTCTCGGTGGCCGGCGAGGTCGCGGCTCGCGGGATCGCCACAACCGTGCTGCCGGTGGGCGACGCCGACGCGCTGCTGAGCACGTGCGCCGCGATCTCGACCGATAGCCGCAACCTCGAAGCCCCGGTGGCAGCGGATCGCGCCGCCGAAGCGATCCGGGCGGTTCGCGATGCCGGCGCGCGCTATTGCCTGAAGAAGGTGGACTCGCTGCTGCGCGGCAACATCGGCCCTGAGCTCCAGGCGACGCTGGGCGGCTTCGGCGCGGGCCCGGCGGTCTGCACCTTCGCCGCCCCGCTGCATGGCCGGACGACCGTGGGCGGGACGCAACACGTCGACGGCCGGCCGCTGGCCGCCGCGCTGGATCCGGGTTCGCATCTGCTGTCGGCGGCCGGTAGCGCGGACGTCTGTGAGCTGCTCGGCGCCGATGTCTCCGGAGTTCGACATGTCCCGCTGCATCTGGTCGCCGCTGGGCGCGACGCGCTGCGGGAGGAGATCGAGCGCCTGACGGAGTTGGAAGACACGAAGGCGATCGTCTGCGACGCGGCGACCTTGGACGATCTGCGCACCGTCGCCGCGGCAGCAGTCGGTGCGGGCATCCACCTCTTCGCCGGCACGAGCGGCATGGGTGCGGCGGTCGCGGACGCCCTGATCGAGGTCGGCGCGCTGGAGCCCGTCGGTCCGGTGCTCGTGCTGTCGGCGACGGCCAGTGCGGTCGGGCGCGGGCAGGTCGACCATGCGGTGGGTCATGGCATCGCCACCGTGATCTCGCTCGAGCACCCACGCGAGGAGAACGACGATCTGCTGGAGCAGACGCTGATGACGCTGCGCAGCGGGCGCAACGTCCTGCTCGCGGTGACAGGGGATGTCCCGGCGGCGGGGTTCGACGCCGCGGATGCCCATCAGGTCGTTGAGCTTTTGGCCAGCTTCGGCCACGCGGTGGTCCGCTCCATGCCGGTGGCCGGCGTGATCGCCACGGGCGGTGATGTCGCCGAGGCGTTCTTGCGGGCGTTGGGCAGCCCGACGTTGGCGATCGCCCAGGAGGTGATCGCCGGCGTGCCGCTGGCCACGGTGGTCGATGGTCCGTTCACCGGTCTACGGCTGGCCGCCAAGCCGGGCAGTTACGGGCCTGAGGATGCCTTCGCGCGGATCAGCGGCTGGCTGCAGGCGACGGCGGCCAATGGGGCGAGCACACGGGCGCACACGAGCATCGACGACGACAAGGAGCCTGGTCGTGGGACTGAACGCTGTAACGCTTGAGCAGTTGGTGCCGGCCTCGCGGCCGTTGCCGGCGGTCGACGAGTTGGTCGCCGGGTTGCCGACGGAGGCCTACACGACCGATCCCGAGGTGTGCGCGCGGTACGGGGCGGATCGGTGGCCGATCGCGAGCAAGCGCGAGCTGCTCGGTGAGCGGGTGCCGCATCCGGCGCTGGTCGTGCGGCCCTCGAACGCCGAGGAGATCGCCAAGGTGCTGCGCCGGGCGCAGGCGTGCGGCGTCGCGGTGACGCCATACGGTGCGGGGTCGAGCGTGGTGGGCGGTGCGATCCCGGCCGACGGCGGGATCCTCATCGACCTGCGTCGGATGGACCGCGTGCTCGAGTTCGACGAGGTCTCGCTGTTGGTCACCGCCGAGGCCGGGATCAAGGGCGACGTGCTGGAGCGGTGGTTGAACGAGCGCGGCTACACGCTCGGGCATTTTCCGCAGTCGCTGCATCTGTCGACCTTGGGCGGCTGGGTGGCGACGCGCGCCTCGGGTACGTTCTCCTCGCGGTACGGCAACATCGAGGACATCGTCGACGGCCTGCGGGTCGTGCTGCCCGATGGCGAGCTCATCGACATCGCCCCGTGCCCGCGTCGCTCCGCGGGTCCCGAGCTGACCGACGTGTTCATCGGCTCGGAGGGGACGCTGGGCATCGTCACGGAGGTCGACGTCCGCGTCCGTCCCGTTCCTGCCGTTCGCCGGTTCGCGGGCTTTCGCTTCGCAGAGCTCGGGGCGGCGATCGCGACGATCCGAGAGCTGGCCCAGCTCGACCGCGCGCCCGCGCTCGTGCGCCTTTACGACGCGGAGGAGGCGCAGCGGCTGCTCGAGGCGGTGGGGGAGGCTGCCGGGACGCCGCTGCTCGTCCTCGGTTGGGACGGCGACGAGGAGACGGTGAGCGGGCAGGAGACGCAGGCTGGCGCGATCTGCGCCCGTCACGGGGGTGCCGGGCTCGGCTCGGCCGTGGGCGAGGCCTGGTTCGAGAGCCGCTTCGACGTCGCGCCGCTGATCGCCGCGATCGAACGACGCAACGGCCTGGCCGACACGATCGAGATCTCGATGCGCTGGCGCGACGCCGAACAGGTCTACCAGGCGGCGACCACGGCGGCGGATCGGCACGCCAGCAGGGTGCTGGCGCACTTCTCACATGTCTATCCGTCCGGCACTTCGCTCTACGTGATCTTCACCGTCGAGGCCGAGAGCGACGCGGCGGCCGAGCAGGCCTACCTGCGGGTCTGGGAAGACGTCACCACCGCCGCGATGGCGGCCGGAGCGTCGCTGTCGCACCATCACGGCGTCGGTGTGGCCCGTGCGCGGTGGATGGCGCAGGAGCACGGCGCGGGACTGCGGGTGCTTCAGGCGATCAAGGGCGCGTTGGACCCAGCTGGCATCCTCAACCCGGGCAAGCTGCTCCCGTTGGGAGAGCAGCGGTGAGCGCGACTCCGAGCTTCCGCCTGGACGGCAAGGTCGCGCTGGTGACCGGCGGCGGTCACGGGCTCGGCGAGCACATCGTGTTGGCGCTCGCCGGTGCCGGCGCGGACGTGATCGTCGTCGGCCGTGACACGGCGCAGATGGACACCACGGCGGCCGCGGCGCAGGCGCTGGGAGTGCAGGCCATGACGCTCGGCGTCGATGTCACCGACGTCGCGGCGGTCGGGCGGATGGTGGAGCGCGCCGTGGCGCGGTTCGGGGCCATCGACATCCTGGTCAACAACGCCGGGACCAACATCCAGCAGAACGCGCTCGAGGTGACCGAGGCGGCGTGGGACACCGTCAACGACGTCAATCTGAAGGCGACCTTCTTCGTCTCGCAGAGCGTCGCCCGGGCGATGATCGCCGCGGCGCGCGGCGGTCGGATCATCAACATCGCGTCGCAGATGGGCGCGGTCGGCTTCTTCAAGCGAGCGGCGTACTGCGCCAGCAAGGGCGGCGTGGTCCAGTTGACCAAGGCCTTGGCCGTGGAGTGGGCCGCCTACGGGATCCGCGTCAACGCGGTTGGGCCGACGTTCATCGACAGCCCGCTGGCCCGCGAGGTGCTCAAGGACAAGGAGATCGCCGACGAGGTCATGCGACGGATCCCGATCGATCGTCTGGGTCGTCCTGAAGAGGTGGCGGCCGCGGTCATCTACCTCGCGTCTGCGCCGGCTGATCTCGTGACCGGCCATCACCTGCTGGTCGACGGGGGCTGGACGGCGCAATGACCAGTCGGCAGCACCCGGAGCCTGCGTTGGCCGCGTCGCAGGTGCACAAGCGCTACGGCGCGACGGCCGCCCTGGACGGTGCCGATCTCACGGTGCTCCCGGGAGAGATCCACGGGCTCGTGGGTGCCAACGGCGCGGGCAAGTCCACGCTGGTCAAGGCGCTGTCGGGCGCCGTGGACCCCGACAGCGGTGAGCTCTCGCTTGGGGACTGGCGCGGAAGACGACTGAACCCTCGGCAGGCTCACGAGCTGGGCCTGGCGACGATCTACCAGGACGCCAGCCTGGTGGGTTCGCTGGGTCTGGTGGAGAACGTGATGCTCGGGCGGGAGAGCGGCGCCGGGATGTTCCTGCACCCGCGGCGCGACCGGGCAGCGTGCACAGCGGTGCTGGAGATGGTCGGCCTCCCGACGGACGCCGGGGTACTGGCGGGGTCGCTGACCTCGGCACAGCAACAACTGCTGGAGATCGCCAAGGCGCTGCACCGGGAGGCGCGGGTGATCATCATGGACGAGCCGACCGCGGCCCTTGGCGCCCAGGAGAGCGAGCGGCTCTTCGCCGTCGTGCGCGACCTGCGCGGCCGAGGGGTGGCGGTGGTGTTCATCAGCCACCGTCTCGACGACGTCGTGGCGATCTGCGACCGCGTGACGGTGATGCGCGATGGCCGTGACGTGGCGACGTTCGCGGCCGGCAGTCTCGACGAGGGCGCGTTGGTGCGGGCGATGATCGGCCACGACCTCGAGCGCGCGGCCCACCAGAGCCGGGTCGCGGGGGAGCCGGTGCTGCAGCTGCGTGGGGTGGCCCAGGGCAGGCGGTTGCGCGACGTGTCCTTCACGCTGCACGCCGGAGAGGTGCTGGGGATCACCGGGCTGGTCGGCTCGGGCCGGTCGCGCCTGGCCCGCGTGGTGTTCGGCTGCGAGAGCGTCGACGGCGGCGAGATGACGCTCTTGGGCCGTCCGTACCGACCTGCGTCTCCGCGCGACGCGATCGCACGCGGGGTGGGGCTGGCGCCCGAGGACCGCAAGCGCGACGCGCTGCTGATGGAGCAGACGTCGGCCAAGAACATCACGTTGGCCAAGATGCCCGTCGGTCGCGGCGGACTGGTGCGGCTGGGCCGCGAACGCACGTTGGCCGGCGAGCTCATGCGGCGCCTACGGGTCAAGCCGTCGGTGCCCGGGGCGCTGCCGGCCTCGATGTCGGGCGGCAACCAGCAGAAGGTGTCGATCGCCCGCTGGATCCATGCCGGCGCCCGAGTGCTGATCCTCGACGAGCCCAGTCAGGGCGTCGACATCGCCGCGCGCGAGCAGATCTTCGCGGTGATCGCCGATCTGGTGGCGACCGGCTGCGGGGTGATCGTCATCTCCCAGGAGGTCGAGGAGCTGCAGCAGATCGCCGATCGCGTCCTGGTCATGCGTCGCGGCCAGATCGCAGGTGAGCTGGCCGCGACGGAGATCAACGAGCACCGGGTGATCGAGCTGGCGATGGGCGCCAGCGCCCATCACGTTGCGCAAGGAGCATGGACATGAGCACGTTGAGCGCCGAGCCCCGGCGTCCGGCATCGCTGCGTTGGCGAGACACCGTCGGGGAGCTCGCCCAGCGCCATCGCGGTCGGCTGGCCCTGGTCGGGGTGATCGTCGTGTTGATGGCGGTGACCGCGATTCGGAGCTCGGTCTTCCTGACCTGGGACAACTTCGAGAACGTCCTGATCCAGGCCTCGGTCGTGGGCATCCTCGCCGTCGGCGCGACGATGGTGATGATCAGCGGTGGCATCGACCTGTCGATCGGGTCCAACCTGTCCTTCTCGGCGATGGTGATGGGCACGTTGATGGCCCACGGCACGGCGGCCGGCCCTGCCATCGCTGCGGGCGTCGCGGTGGCGACCGCCGTCGGCCTGGTCAACGGCACGCTCGCGGCCTATGCCAAGACCCACCCGTTCATCCTGACCCTCGGCATGCTGACGTTGCTGCAGGGTGCGGCGCTGCTGGTCTCGAAGGTGCCGATCCCGGTGGAGTCCGATCGCCTGTTGGACTTCGGCGACAGCCGGCCGCTGGGGTTGCCGCTCGTGGTGGTCTGCTTCGGGGTGATCGCGTTGTTGATGAACGTGGTCTTGGCCATGAGCAAGCTCGGGCGCTGGATCTACGCCGTCGGCGGCTCGGAGTCCGCGGCTCGCCTGGCCGGCGTCCCGGTCCGGCCGCTGAAGTTCATCGTGTATGCGTTGAACGGGGCGCTCGTCGGCGTTGCCGCCGCGCTGCTGTTGCTGCAGCTCACCTCGGCCCAGGCCCGGATGGGATCGGGCCTCGAGCTCACGGCGATCGCCGCCGTGGCGATCGGAGGCACGCCGCTGGCGGGTGGGCGCGGCAGCGTGGGCGGGACGCTGCTCGGGGTCTTGTTGATCGGGTTGATCGCCAACGCGCTCAACCTGATGTCGATCTCCAGTGATTGGCAGTACGTGCTTCAGGGCGCAGTGATCGTGATCGCCGTCATGGCGCAACGCGACTGACGGTTCTGTTTCAACAAGGAGGAAGTCGTATGCATTGGCAGCATGCAGGACCACCGCTGGCCGCTGGGTCGCGGGTGCGTCGCCGTGCCGCGCCGGCCTGCGTCGCCATCATCGGGGCGCTCTCGCTGGCCCTGACGGCCTGCGGGGACAACCAGACGTCGTCGGAGGGCGGGTCGTCGGCCGGCGCTGCCGCGGCGACCAGCACGTCCGCCGGGTCGACGCCGTCGCTGAAGGGCAAGACGATCGCCTACATCCAGACCGCGCCGATCCCGTACTACGAGTACACCAAGAAGGGCATCGAGAAGGCGGCGCAGCTGTTGGGGGCCACCGAGACCAAGTCCTATAATTCGGCCTTGTCGACCGAGACCGAGCTGGCGAACTTCCGAACGGCGATCACCGAGGGCGTCGACGGGATCATCCTCGAGCCGATCGCCGCCGGTACCGCGAAGGGCGAATTGCGGCTGGCCAAGCAGGCCGGGATCCCAACGGTGCTGCTGTACGGCTACACGCCGGATGTCGAGGACCAGGCTGCGGGCTTCCAACAGACGCGCTACGACGACACGGGCTGCGCGGCGGGCGAGCAGATGCGCAAGCTGTTGCCCGAGGGGCAGGTCGCGGTGATCACAGGGACGGCCGGGCGCGGCGACGCCGAGGGGTTCACTGATGGCTTCAAGCGCTGTCTGGGCGAGGCCGGTCGCGTCGTCAGCGTGGTCGACGGCAACTACGACCGCCAGAAGGCGTCGGACGTCGCTCGGGACCTGATCACGAAGTACCCGCAGCTCAAGGGTCTGTTCGTCCACAACGAGGACATGTCGCTGGGGGTGATCAACGCGTTGGGTTCGAAGGCCAGCGGCGTGACGATCGTCACCCAGAACGGTTCGCCCGAGGGCATCAAGGCTGTGACCGCAGGCCGGATCAAGGCGACGGTGGGCTGGTCGCCGTCGGCCGAAGGCGCGATGGCGACCCGTCTGCTGGCCGAGGCGTTGGGCGGCCGGGAGCCGTCGCCGAAGCTGTGCTTGACCCCGTTTGCCATCGACACGCCCGACAACCCGCAGGCGTCGGCGCCCTGGGAGGTGACCGACGCGAACATCCGGAAGGCGTTGGCGGCGAAGTGCGCTGCGCCGGGGACCAAGGGCTCCTGACGGAGCCGACGTCAAACCCACACGAAAGGACCGAGGATGACCAACCACGAGAGCGTGGTACCAGACACGATGCGCATCGTCAGCGAGCGGTTCGGCTACGCGCCGGCGGTGAAGGCGGGGCCCTTCCTGCTCATGGCGGGACAGCTCGGGCGAGATGACGATCTGAACGTCATCGAGGACAAGCAGGCTCAGGTCGTCCAGGCGTTCGAGAACGTCAAGACGGTGTTGGCCGCGGCGGGCCTGACCTTCGACGATGTCGTCGAGATCGTCACCTACCACACCGACCTGAGCGACCTACCGCTGGTGATGGAGGTCAAGGGCCGTTACGTGACGGATCGCGACCGGCTGCCGGCGTGGACAGCGCTCGGGGTCACTGCGTTGGCCATGCCGGGGCTGTTCGTGGAGGTCAAGTGCACGGCGCTGCTGCGCGACACATGACCCTGAGGTTCGACGCGAGAACCGGCGCGCGCGGCGACGCGCGCGCAGGCGCGGCTGATCACTCCATGGCGGTCTAGAGGCGCGGGATCGAGCCGGTGCGCTTGGCCGTGCAGGTGTGGTAGACGCGGGTACCGGTCAGCGGCTTCTTGCCGCCCGCGAGCTTGACCACGATCGAGATGGTGGCCTTGCCCTTTGGCAGGCCGCGCAGGTCGATCGGCGCGCGCAGGCGGGAGCCCTTGACGACCTTGACCCGCTTGCCGTTGACCTTGACGGTCGCGCTCGTCGCGACGTCGCCGCGCGGGATCCGCAGGCGGATCCGGAACGAGCGGCGGCTCGCGCAGGAGGTCGCCTTCGGCAGCGGGTTGGTGCTCGCGGCGACGACCGGCTTGGCGGCGGCGGGCGGCGCGGGCGCGGGCGGCGTGGTCACGGTGGTCTGCGTCGTGGTCGTCGTCTCGGTCGTCGTCGCCGGCGGGTCGGCCGCGAGGCGCGTCACGAAGCCGACCGACTGGCCGGGCTCCAAGGCCGCGGCGCGCGCCCGCAGCTCTAGCGGCGGGTAGTTGTAGGCGTTGCCGGCGAGGACCGTCTTGCCGTCGGTCTGCACTGCGAGGACGCTCGGCGTCATCCCGGTGAGGTCGTCGGCCAGCGGGATCGTCCTCGTCCCGCCGTCGCCGTAGGTCGTGTCGACGCTGCCGCTCACGTTCAGGCGCGTGACCGTCGCCCCGTTGCCGCCGTCGGCGGTGCGCCCGGCGAGCAGCAGCTTGCCGTCGGCCTGGACGGCCATCGCGTAGACGATGGTGTTCGAGTCGTCGAACGCCGGCGCGTAGCCGGTGTCCGGCTTGCCGTCGGGGGTGAAGCGCGCGATCGCGCCGACGGCGGTGTTGTAGATGTAGACCGAGCCGTCCGGCGCCAGCGCGGAGGACGTGATCGACATGGAGTGGATGTTCGCGTGCGGGTGCGTGCCGCCGTAGGTCGGGTCGACGCTGCCGTCGGCCAGGTAGCGGCGCAGGATGTAGTTGTCGGTGGCGTCCGTGCCCGCGATCACCGCGCTGCCGGCGGGACCGCCGGCGGCCTGGTGGCCACCGACCTCGGCGTACCGAGGAGCGTCGGGGTCGACCGCCACGCCGTCGTCGCCGAAGGTCGACACCGGCTGGCCGTCGGCGTCGAGCAGGACGCGCACGAAGTGCTCGCCGTCGCCGCCGACCCACGCCGAGCCGAGCACGAGCAGCGAGCCGTCGGCCTGCGGGACGAGCGCGACGATGCGCCCGAAGCGATAGCCGCTGCCGTCGTTGGCCGGGTCGACGTTGACACGGGTCTCGCCGACGCGCGTGCCCGACGCGTCGTAGCGCTCGACCGTGAAGTCGCCGATGACGGACTCGTCGTTCGTGCCCCACGCGCCCGGGGCGACCTTGGGGGCGGCGCCGCCCGCCGCGCGACCCTCCTGTGGCAGGACCGCGTTCGCCGAGACGCCGACGAGCAGGTCGCCGTCGGACGCGACGGCCAGCGCCCCGGGAGCTGCGGACAGGCCGGCGACGGCGTCGGTCGCGATGCCGTCCCCGCCGGGACCGAAGCCCGCGACCGGCGTCCCGTTGGCGTTCAGGTGCGAGAGCACGACCGCGCTGCCCTCCCCGAAGCTTCCCGCGGCCGTGAAGATCGAGCCGTCCGGGGCGATCGTCATCGCCAGCAGCGACGCGTCGTCGCCGAAGGCGATCCGCACCGGCGCGCCGCCGTTGAAGCCGGCGTCCTGATCGCCGGCGGCGGCGAGGGCGACGCCGGTTCCGAGGGCCCCAACGGCGAGCAGCGTGGCGCCGAGCGCCAGCGGATGACGAGGAAGGTGCATAGGACCCGGCAGTCTCGTCGATCCGATGCTGGATCGTCCTGACCGATGGAACAGGTGACCACGGCGATCAGGTCGCCATGACGGCGGGTGTTCCCGGACACCGACCCGATGAGTCCGGGCCCGCGCAGCCGTCTCATCGGTATGGCACAGCTCATCGCGACCACCCAGGCCACCCTCGACGGGGTCATCGATCCGGTCGCCGACTGGGTCGACCCCGACGGCGACCACGGCCAGCACTCCTTCGAGCGGCAGGCTCGGTCGGCCGGCCTGGTGCTCGGCCGCAAGACGTACGAGGGCCTCGCCGGGTTCTGGCCCGAGCAGACGGGCCCGTGGGCCGACATGGTCAACACCATGCACAAGTGGGTCGGCTCCCGCACCCTGACCGGCGAGCTTTCGTGGAACGCGACGCTGCTCGGCGGCGACCTCGAGCGGTCGCTCGCCCAGCTCAAGACGGACGTCGACGGCGACCTCTTCCTGCATGGCAGCGGCGCGTTCGCCTATGCGTTGGCCGAGCGCGGCCTCATCGACGTCTTCGAGGTGTACGTCAACCCGCTCGTGTGGGGCCGCGGCAACCTCCACGTCCTCGGCGACCGCGGCACGATCCGGATGACGCTCGACGACACGCGGCGCTTCGAATCGGGCGTGGTGCTGCTCACTTATCGGCTTGGCTGAGCCCCACGCTGCGTCAACGCTCGATCAGGCCCTCCTTGGCTTCTCGGCCTGCCTGCTTCGATGCGGCTTGACCGTGCACGCGGGCAAGCTTTTCTCCTGACGATCGCGCTGTCAGCCGGGAACGGGCAACTCGCGCGCGTCTCGTCGTCGCTGCTGGGGGCGGTGGCCGCGTACGTATCGATGCAGCTCATGACTCGACACCGCCAAGCCGAGCACAAGGACGCTCACTGGCTCGAGCAGTATGAGAAGGACGATTTCAGCACCGTCATCCATGGGCGTACGTACTCGACTGAGCGGAACGCGTCGCCGATACCTCGCCTGTTCAACGTAAAGGGCTACGAGGCGTGGATGTTCGGATTCGGGGCATTTGGAGTCGTCGCCGTGACCACCTGCATCCTCAGCGTCGTCTGCCCAGATGTGTTCTAGTCGGCGATTCGCTGCGAGCGCCACACGCGAGCCTTGATCGCGGTGGGCCTACGTGCTCGGCCGTCGCGATCGTCACGCGAGCAGGTGTCGGAGGTAGATGGTCGATGAGGCTGAGGAACGACTCGCCGTGGGACTGCTCGTGCAGCGACCGCCCGCTGTGGCCGGCCAGCGCGTCGTCGCGAACGCCACGTTCTGCGAGCCGCCCTCGGCGTTCATCCCGACCGCGACGGCCAGGCCCTCGACGAGCGTGGACTTGCCGGCGCCGTTCTCTCCGACCAGCAGCGTCCCGCGCGGGTTCAGCTCCAGCGGATCGCGCAGCGCTCGGACCGCCGGCAGCGTGAACGGCCACGTCGACGATCCTCGACCCGGTCAGCGAGCAGCTGGACCGAACGCAGAAATGGCATGGCCGTCAGCGTACGACTCGGTCTGGGCGCGACACGCGGAGTGTCGCGTCTTCACGAGCCGCTGCGCGGCCACGCCGTCGATGACCGCTGTCCATGCGGAGGCGAACACACTGGCAACACGGACACGTCGCGTTCGAGCACTTCGCCGTGAACGCGAAACTCAGCGGTCCACGGCTCCGGAGCAAGCAGTCACGTCGTCGTTCGTGGCCTCCAACGCCACTTCGCTCAGGTGCCAGGGACGACGCTGGGCGACGAACCCAGCGCGGATGCGGTCGACGGTGCCGAGCGGCGCGGCGTCGGTCGCGACGGTCGTGCCTCGCGCCTCGTGGAAGCGACGGCGGCCACGGTCACGCAGTCCTTCGCCAACGAGCGGCCGTGCTGGTGGCTTGACCGATCCCGCGCTGATGGACTACCATGGCAGTATGGCAGCGAAGCCCTTGGTGTTCACGCGCGTCATCGACCGCAGCGCGCCGGTCGGTCCGCAGGTCTACGAGGCGATCCGCGACGGGATCCTGGACCTGACGTTGGAGCCCGGGCAGTCGCTGTCAGAGAAGGAGATCTCGCTGTTGGTTGGCGTCAGCCGCACTCCGGTGCGCGAGGCGTTCATCCGCTTGGCACGGGAAGGCCTCGTCCGGGTCTGGGCCCAGACAGGCACCTTCGTGTCGAAGATCGACATCGCCCAGGTCGAAGAGGGGCGGTTCGTGCGCGAGGCGCTCGAGTGCGCCGCCATCGAGGACGCCGCCCGCAAGGTGACCGACGCCGACCTGGACGAGCTCGATCGCCTGCTGACCGCGCAGCGTGGCGCCCAGGGCGACTCGCTGCTGCGCGACTTCTTCGAGTTCGACGAGGAGTTCCACCGGACGCTCATCGCGATCAGCGGCCATCCGCTGATCTGGGAGATCTCTCGCGAGATCCGCGTCCACGTAGGGCGCCTGCGTCGTCTGAGCCTTCCGGCGGCGAGCGACCTGATGCGCTTGGTCGACCAGCACGCGGGCATCGTCGAGGCGCTTCGCGCACGCGACGCGAGCCGAGCCCGGAAGGAGATGCGGCGACATCTCGGTGAGGTGAGCCGGGTCCTCCCGGTGCTTGCCGAGATGCACCCCGACTTCTTCGAGTCGGCGCCGTAGCGGTCTGACGGGCTGCGCGGCGGCCCGGTAACGGAACAACCTGGAGGAGAGAGATGGGTCGTTTGATCAGGACAAGGAATCGTGCTGGGCGCACCTGGCGCGTCGCGGTCGTCGCCGCGGTCGCCTGTGCGCTCGCGTTGGCGGTCTCCGCCTGCGGCTCGGGGGGTAGCGGGTCGGGCGGCAACGGCAAGTACGGCGTGGTCGTGCTGACCAAGCAGGGCGAGTTCTACGTCGGCTACCAGCGCGCGATGCAGAAGATCGCCGCGTCGGCCGGCACGGACGTCACCGTGCTCGACTCCGACGCCAAGGTCGAGAAGCAGCAGCAGAACGTGGAGGACCTGCTGACCAAGGGCGTCGACGCGATCGGCATCTCGCCCGTGGACGCCGCCTCCGCGCAGCCGCTGATCAAGCAGGCCGAGGGCCAGAAGGTCCCGGTGGTCACGGTCACGGTGCCGACGCCGGGCGTCCCCGTCGTGGTCGAGGACTCCGTCGCCGCCGGCCGCGAGGGCGGCAAGGCCGCCGCGCAGTGGTTCCAGAAGAACTACCCGAACACGCCGATCCGGATCGCGGTCGTCTCGTTCCCGCAGCTCCAGCAGACCGTCGACCGCGCCAAGGGCTTCGTCGCGGGCGTCCAGAGCGTCGATCCCAAGGCGCGCGTGGTCGTCAGCCAAGACGGCAGCGCCGTGCTGGACAAGGCGACGACGGCCGCCGAGAACATGCTGCAGGCCCACCCTGAGGCCAACCTCTGGTTCGGGATCAACGACGACTCCGCGCTGGGCGCGCTCAACGCCCTCAAGGGTGCCGGCCGCGGCACGGTCGCCAAGAAGGACCTCGTCGTGGGCTTCGACGGCTCGGCCAAGGGGATCACCGAGATCCTCAACCCGCAGAGCGCCATGAAGGTCGACATCGGCAACCAGCCGTACACGTACGCCAAGATGGCCTGGGACGCGATGGTCGCGCTCCACGACGGCAAGAAGCCGGCCGCGCGCAGCGTGCCGCCGGTGACGCTCCTGACGCCCGCGATGGGCGCGGCCAAGCTCAAGAAGTTCTACGAGCAGCAGTACGGCGCCGTGCTGCCGGCGTCGTGAGCGTTCACCCCGGCACGGTGTCCGCGGTGGCCGAGCCGATGACCGACGCGTCGCTGCTCGTCGCCCGGGGCATCAGCAAGGCGTTCCCGGGCGTGCGGGCCCTCGACGGGGTCGACCTCACGGTCGGCCACCGCGAGGTGCACGCGCTGCTCGGCGAGAACGGCGCGGGCAAGTCCACGCTCATGAACGTGCTGGCCGGGGTGCTGCGTCCCGACGCGGGCGAGATCGCCGTCGGCGGAGAGGTGTACGAGCACCTCGACGCCGGCGGCGCCCGCCGGGCCGGGATCGGCTTCGTCCGCCAGGAGCCGGCGGTCCTCACGGACCTGACCGTCCTGGAGAACATGACGCTGGGTCTCGAACGCCGTCGGCTGCGGCTCGTGGAGTCGCGTGACCGGCACTCCGAGGCGATCGCCTGCCTTCAGCGCGTCGGCCTGGACGTGTCGCCGGACCTCGCGGCCGAGCAGCTGACGCTCGCCGAGCGCCAGCTGCTGTCGATCGCCAAGGTCCTGTTCGAGCGCCCGCGGCTGCTGATCATGGACGAGCCGACCACGTCGATGACGCTCACCGAATCCGATCGGCTGTTCCGGATCATCGCCGAGGAGGTCGCCGACGGCCGCAGCGTCATCTACATCTCGCATCGTCTCGAGGAGGTGTTCCGGATCGCCGACTGCGCGACGGTGCTGCGCAACGGCGAGCGAATCGGCACCGTCGGGATCCGCGACGGCTCCACCAGCGAGGACGAGCTGATCCGGATGATGATCGGCAAGGACCTCGGCGAGGCGTTCCCCGAGCGCCCGCCGGCGACGCCGCGCGAAGGCGGCCACCGCCTCGTGATCCGCGGGTTGCTGGCCGACGTGCGGCCCGAGGATCCCGACGTGACGATCGAGGGCGGCGAGGTGCTCGGCGTGGCCGGCCTGGTCGGCTCCGGTCGCACCGAGCTGGTCGAGGCGCTGTTCGGCGCGGCCCCCGTGGCGGGCATGGTCGTCGAGCTCGACGGCCGGCCGATCACGCCCGGCTCCCCGCGAGCGGGCGCGGCCGCCGGCTTCGCGCTCGTCCCCGAGGACCGCCGCCATCAGGGGTTCGTCGGGATGATGAGCGTCGAGGAGAACCTCACGATGTCGGTCCCGGGCCGCGTCAGCCGTCTCGGCGTCGTGCGCGGCGGCGAGTCGCGCGCGTTGACCGAGGACTTCTGCAAGCGGCTGGCCATCAAGACCTACGGTCCGGACCAGCCTGTCGAGACCTTGAGCGGTGGCAACCAGCAGAAGGTCGTCATCGCCAAGTGGATGGCGCGGCGCTCCACGGTGTTCATCTTCGACGAGCCCACCAAGGGCGTCGACGTAGGAGCCCGCGGCGAGATCTACCGCGAGATCGCCGGGCTGGCGGCCGAGGGCCGCATCGTGCTCGTCGTGTCCTCGGAGATGCCCGAGATCCTCGGGCTCTCCGATCAGATCCTTGTCATGCGCCAGGGAGCGCCGGTGGCGCTGCTCTCGCGAGCGGACGCGGACGCCGAGCGCGTCCTTCGCGCCGCATTCGGTCAGGAGGAGACCACATGAGCGTCATGCCGGCATCGGACCCCACGACGACGGGCCTCGCGGCTCCGTCGGTGGCGAAGACCAGGCGGGGGTCCGGGCCACCGCAGATCCTCGCCATCCTCGGCGTGCTCCTCGTCATGGGAGCCGTCCTGACCTTCACGACCTCGGAGTTCCTCACCGAGACCAACCTGCTCAACGTCGCGCGTCAGGTCTCGCTGATCGTCATCGTCGGCATGGGCATGACGTTCCTGCTCACGAGCGGGGGCATGGACATCTCGGTCGGCGCGGTCGTCGCGTTCTCGGGGACGCTCGCGGCGGGCCTGTGCGTGGCGGGCTGGCCGATGCTGCTGGCGTTCCTGGCCGCGACGCTCGTGGGCGGCCTGATCGGGGCGCTGCACGGCCTGCTGATCGTGCGCGGCGGGATGAGCCCGATCATCGTCACGCTGGGGACGATGTTCGCGGTGCGCGGGATCGCATACCTGTACACGAGCTCGGTCTCGGGCGGGACCTCGATCTCGCTCGGCCTCCCGGACTCGTTCACGGCCCTGGGCTCGAACTACGTGCTCGGCGTGCCGGTGCCGGTGATCATCGCGGTGGTCGCGGTCGGCGTCTTCTGGTTCCTCTTCAACCGGACGCTGCTGGGCAAGCACACCCGCGCGGTCGGCGGCAACGGCGAGGCCGCGCGCCTGTCCGGCGTCGGCGTCGGACGGGTCCTGTTCACGATCTACACGATCACCGGCCTGCTGGCCGGCTTCAGCGGCGTGATCCTCGCCTCGCGCCTGGCCTCGGGCCAGCCGAGCGCCGGCGACGGCTTCGAGTTCGACGTGATCATCGCCGTGCTGATCGGCGGCACGAGCCTGTTCGGCGGCAAGGGCACGATCGTGGGCACGGTGATCGGCGGCCTGATCATCGGCGTCCTCAGCAACGGCCTGACGCTGCTGGGCACGGACTCCAACTGGCAGCAGGTGGTCAAGGGCGCGGTGCTCGTCGCGGCCGTGCTGCTCGACACGAGGGTCCGCGCCCGGAGGGCCGCGTGAGCGGCGGGCGCTACCGCAGCTGGCGAAACTGGGGAGCGCGCGCTCACGTCGTCCAGCGCCATGGCCTGGACGCCGTCGTGCTCGAGAACGCCGTGCTGCGGCTGCAGGTCCTCGCCGGCCGTGGCACGGACGTGATCGAGTGCAACTACAAGCCGCGCGACATGGACTTCGTGTCGCTGTCGCAGGAGGGACTGCGCCCGCCGGGCACCGCGGGGCCGAGCGCCCCGGACGCGACCGGCAGCTTCCTCGACGTCTACCGCGGCGGATGGCAGGAGGTCGTGCCCAACGGCGGCGGCCCGTCGCAGCACGCCGGGGCGTCGCACGGCCAGCACGGCGAGGCCTGCCTGATCCCCTGGGACCACGAGATCGTCGAGGACGCCGAGCAGCGCGTCGCGGTCCGCTTCGAGGCGCTGATCCCGCGGACGCCCCTGCGCGTCGAGAAGACGCTCACGCTCGACGCGGCCAGCCCGCGGATCGAGGTCGTCGAACGGCTGACGAACCACAGCCCCGTCGGGCAGCGGGCGATGTGGGGCCAGCACCTCGCGTTCGGCTCGCCGTTCCTGAGCTCCGACTGCCGCATCCTGCTCGAGGACGGCGTCAGGGTGATCCCGCACGGCGAGGCGATCGGGCCCTCGGGCCGCAGGGTCGACGGCGGGCGCGAGCACGCCTGGCCGCGGGCGACCGCGCCGGACGGCGCGACGGTCGAGCTCGACCGCGTGCCCGAGCGCGGCACGCCGAGCGAGCTGCTGTACCTGACCGGCTTCGACCGGGGCCGCTACGCGCTCGTGGACGCCGACGGCTTCGGCGTCCGCGTGGAGTGGGACGCCGACCGCCTGCCGTACCTGTGGCTGTGGCAGGAGCTGGGCGCGACCACCGACTACCCGTGGTTCGGCCGCACCTACCTCATGGGTCTGGAGCCCTTCTCCAGCTATCCGACGACCGGCCTGGCCGACGCGGTGCGCAACGACAGCGCGCTGCGGATCGGGCCGCACGAGTCCGTCGATCTCACCTGGTCGGTCGAGGTCGTCGGAGGAGAGGAGCAGCGATGACGACGATCGCGACGACGGCCGCCGACCGGCTACGAGGGCGACGGGCCGTGGTGACCGGTGCCGGATCGGGGATCGGGCAGGCCATCGCCCTGCGCCTGTCGGCCGAGGGCGCGCACGTGGTGTGTGCCGACGTGCACGAGGCCGCCGCCGCTGCGACGGCCGACGCGGCGCGGGCCGCGGGGGGCAGCGCCGACGCCTACGCGGTCGACGTGTCCGACGGAGCGGCCATGGCCGCGCTGTTCGACCACGCGGCCGCGGGCGGCGCGGTGGACATCGCGGTCAACAACGCCGGGGTGGGCGTGGCCGGCGACGTGCTCGAGCAGACCGAGGAGGAGTGGGACCGCATGATGGCCATCAACGCCCGCGGCGCGTTCCTGGGGTGCAAGCACGCCGTGCGCACCATGCTGCCGGCGGGGGGCGGGACGATCATCAACATCGCCTCGGTCGGAGGCATGGTCGGGCTGCTCAACCGTGCGGGCTACTGCGCTTCGAAGGCCGCGATCGTGGGCCTGACCAAGGCCGTCGCCGTCGACTACGCCGACCGCGGCATCCGCGTCAACGCGGTCTCGCCCGGGACCGTCGACTCGCCGTGGATCGCGAGCATCACGGCGACCGCCGACGATCCCGCCGCCCAGCGGGCCCAGATGGAGGCGCGCCAGCCGATGGGTCGGCTGGGCTCGCCCGAGGAGATCGCCGGGCTCGTGGCCTACCTGGTCAGCGACGAGGCCGGCTTCATGACCGGCAGCAACGTCGTCATGGACGGCGGACTGACCGCACGCTGATGGAGACCGAGATGAACGACAACTTGGCCGAGGCGGTGGCCCTGGTCACCGGGGCGTCGGCCGGCATCGGACTGGCCGCCGCTCGCGCGCTGGGCCGGCGGGGCGCCGCCGTGGTGCTCTGCGCCGACGTCCCCGACGTGGAGCAGGCCGCCGCGGTCCTCGCCGCCGACGGCATCCGCGCCGTCGGCGTCGTGGCCGACGTGCGCTCAGGTGCCGACATGCGCGACGCCGTCGCCGCGGCGGTCACCGGCTTCGGCGGGCTCGACATCCTCGTCAACAGCGCCGGCGTCCAGCGCTACGGCACGGTCGAGACGACCGACGAGGCGGTCTGGGACGAGGTGATGGCGATCAACGTCGGCGGGATCTACCGCGCCGCCCACCACGCCGTCCCGGCGCTGCGCGCGCGCGGCGGTGGAGCGATCGTCAACGTGGCGTCGGTCCAGGCCGTCGCCGCGCAGCGGGGCGTAGCGGCCTACAGCGCGAGCAAGGGCGCGATCACGGCCCTGACCCGCGCGATGGCCGTCGACCACGCGGCCGACGCGATCCGCGTCAACGCCGTGCTCCCGGGCTCCGTCGACACGCCGATGCTGCGCTTCGCCGCCGACGAGTTCCGCGGCGAGCGGGACGCCGAGGACGTGATCTCCGACTGGGGTCGCATGCACCCCCTCGGCCGGGTCGCGCGGCCCGAGGAGGTCGCCGCGGCGATCGTCTGGCTGGCCAGCTCCGCGGCGTCGTTCGTCACCGGCACCGAGCTCCGCGTCGACGGCGGTCTGCTGTCGACCCTCCCCGTCTTGTTGCCCGAAGAAGGATGACCATGCTCGAAGCGATCACCGCCTCGGCGCGTGCCGACCTGAGGATCGCCGACATCCGGGCGACCACGGTGACGGTCCCGCTCGAGGCTCCACTCCTGCACAGCAACGGCGCGCACTGGGGCCGCTTCGTCCGGACCATCGTCGAGGTCGAGACCGAGGGCGGCCTCATCGGCCTCGGCGAGCTCGGCGGCGGCGGCGAGAGCGCGGCCGCCGCGATCGCCGGCCTCAAGCAGTACCTCGTCGGCCACGATCCGTTCGCGTTCGAGCTGCTGCACTTCAAGATCTGCAACCCGACGTCCGCGTTGTACAACAACCGGACCCAGCTGCACGCGGCGATCGAGTTCGCGTGCCTGGACATCGTCGGCAAGGCGCTGGGGGTCCCGGTCAGCGACCTCCTCGGCGGCCGCGTGCGCGACGAGGTGGAGTTCGCCTCCTACCTCTTCTTCCGCCGGCCGGACGAGGTCACGGGGGCGGGTGAGGTGCGCACGACCGAGCAGCTGATCGAGCATGCGCGCGACCTCAAGGACCGCCACGGCTTCCGCGTGCACAAGCTCAAGGGCGGCGTGTACCCGCCGGATCACGAGCTCGAGGCCTTCCGTGCGCTGGCGGAGTCCGAGCCCGGCGACCGTGTGCGCTACGACCCGAACGCCGCGCTCAGCGTCGAGGAGGCGATCCGGTTCGGCCGTGCGATCGTCGACCTCGACAACGACTACCTGGAGGACCCGACGTGGGGGATGAACGGCATGCGCCGCGTGCGCGCCGCCGTGCCGATCCCGCTGGCGACCAACACCATGGTCGTGAACGTCGAGCAGCTCGCCGCCAACGTCCGCGACCCCGCCGTCGAGATCATCCTGCTCGACACCACGTTCTGGGGTGGCATCCGGCCGTGCCTCAAGGCCGCCGCCATCTGCGAGGCGTTCCAGCTGGGCATCGCCGTGCACTCCTCGGGGGAGCTCGGCGTGCAGCTCGCGACGATGCTGCACCTCGGCGCGGTGCTCCCGAACCTCGCGCTCGCCGCCGACGCCCACTACCACCACCTCGTCGACGACATCATCGTCGGCGGCAAGCTCGAGTACCGCGACGGCCGCATCGCCGTGCCCACCGGGCCCGGGCTCGGCGTCGAGCTCGACCGTGACCGCCTGGCGGAGTACGCCGAGCTGTACCAGCGGCTCGGCGGCTACCAGTACGACCGCGATCCCGGGCGCCCCGGATGGTTCGCCCACAGCCCCAACCAGGTCTGGGCCGACCCCGGCGAGCCCCACGCCCGCAACGGAGCGGTCCGATGACCGTCGTCGGCGCGCACGGAGCGCCGCTCCGTGGCATCGAGGACTGCCGGATCGTCATCGACGGCACGGTGACCGAGCCGCGGCTCGACCATCCCGAGTGCGTGGTGGTCGGCCCCGACGGCGCGCTGTGGTGTGGCGGCGAGCGTGGCCAGATCTACCGGATCGAGCGCGACGGCAGCGCGATGGCGGAGGTCGCCACGACCGGCGGCTTCTGCCTGGGCATGGCCTTCGGTCCCGACGGCATGTTGTACGTGTGCGACCTGGCCCACGCCGCGGTCATGCGCGTCGACACGGCGACGGGCACGGTGGAGACGTTCACCACCGGTACGCCGGAGCGGCGGATCCGCATCCCGAACTACCCGGTCTTCGACGCGCAGGGGCGGCTCTACGTCTCCGACAGCCACGCGCCCGACGAGCCGGGCCCGGGCATCTACCGCTTCGGGCTCGACGGCGAGGGCGAGCTGTGGTTCTCCGAGCCGCTGACGTTCGCCAACGGCATGGCCCTGGCCCCCGGTGGCGACGCGCTCTACGTGGCCGAGACCTTCGCGAAGCGCGTGTCGCGCATCCCGATCGACGCCCACGGCCGCCCCGGGCCGCGGGACACGGTCGCCGTCGTCGACGCGTTGCCCGACGGGCTGGCCCTCGACGCCGACGGGCGCATCTACGTGGCCTGCTACGAGCCGAGCGAGATCCTGCGGATCGACCCCGGCGGGGCCGTTCGCCTCCTCGTCGTCGATCCGACCGCCCACACGTTGTGCCACCCGACGAACGTCGCGCTGGCCGACGGCACGCTCTACGCGGCCAACCTCGGCCGGTGGCACATCACCGCGCTGGACCTGACCAACCAAGAGGGGGACCCCGTTGTCTGAGATCTCGACGATCTACATCGCCAACCACTCGCACACCGACATCGGCTACACCGACTACCAGTCCGTCTGCTTCCGCCAGCACGCGGAGTACGTCGGGCAGGCGCTCGACCTCATCGAGGCCACGGCGGACCGCCCGGACGAGAGCCGGTATCGCTGGACCGTCGAGGTGACCGGCCCGATGATCCGCTACCTCCGCGGCGCCGGCAACGAGGAGGTCGACCGCTTCCGGCACTGGCAGCGGGAAGGTGCGATCGACATCGCGGCGATGCAGTACAACCTGACGCCCGGCCTCACCCCCGAGCAGATGCACCGCAGCCTCTACCCGGTCCGGGTGCTGCGCGAGGAGTTCGGCCTCACCGTCGAGACGGCGATGCAGGACGACGTGAACGGCATGAGCTGGCTGTTCGCCGACCTGCTGCCGGCCATCGGCGTGGACTTCCTCACGCTCGCCGTCAACCAGGTCCGCGGCCGCGCGCCCAAGCCCTTCCCCGGCGCCTTCTGGTGGGAGGGTCCGGCCGGCGGCCGCCTTCTGGCCTGGAACGGCTTCCACTACCTGTTCGGTCGCAGTCAGGCCAAGCTCGGCGACTGGCGCTTCGTCGACGAGAACCTGCCGCGGTACGTGCAGGACCTCGAGGCTCGCGAGGACTGGCCCTACGACTTCCTGTACTGCGAGTCGACCCACCCGGTGCGGGTCGACAACGGGCCGCCGGATCCCCGCATGGCCGACTTCGTCCACCGCTGGAACGAGGAGGGGCGCGGACCCAAGATGGCGTTCACCACCCCGCGCCTGTTCGGGCGCGCCTTCCGCGACCAGTGGGGCGACTCGCTTCCGACCTGGCGCGGTGACTGGACCGACTGGTGGTCGGACGGCGTCGGCTCCAGCAGCTATGAGACCGGCGTCAACCGCGGGACCCACGAGCTGGCGGCCTCCGCGGAGATGCTCGGCGCGTGGCTCCGCGCCGAGGGCGTCGACGGGTGGGACACCGACCGGGCGCGGCAGATCTACGAGCACATGACGCTGTACGACGAGCACACCTGGGGCGCGTTCTCCAGTGTCGAGGCGCCGGCGGCGCTGTGGAGTCGCTCGCAGTGGAGCCACAAGTCGCACTACGCCTACGACGCGGCGATGGAGACCCACGACGTGCTCGCCCGCGTGGCCCGCGGTCTGGCCGAGACGCGCGCCACGCCCGGCCCCGAGGGCATGTTCAACCTCGGCGACCTCGAGACGGAGCGGGCCTACCCGGAGCCCGAGTCGCGCGAGCTGATGGTCGTCAACACGCTGCCGTGGGAGCGCGACGTGCTCGTCGAGGTGCCCGAGCGCCGTGCGGGCGGCGCGCCCGTCGGGATGCTCGAGACGTTCTTCCCCCGCGGGGTGCCATGGGGCTTCCCGCCCGAGACCGAGTTCCAGCGGGTGCGTGCGAAGGTGCCGGCGTTCGGCTACGCCTTCGTGGGGCTCGACGACGAGCTCGACGCCGGCGATCTGCGGGCCGAGGGCCATGTCATCGAGAACGAGCACTACCGGGTCGAGCTCGACCCGGCCACCGGCACGGTGTCGTCGTGGCTGGACAAGGCGCTCGGCCACGACTTCGCCGGCGAGCAGCATGGCTGGCGGATCGGCGAGTACGTCTACGAGACGCTGACCGGGGGCGCCGACCGCAGCGCGCTGTTCGTCATGGACTTCGCCCACGACGATTTCGGCACGTGGCCCGAGGATCCGCCGTTCCAGCGCGAGACCGCCACCCAGGTGGAGGTCGGGCCGGCCCGCATCCAGTCCGGGCGCGCGTCGATCGAGGTCAAGGTGCAGGCGCCGGGCGTGAGCGGCGCGACGTGCACGTTCAGCCTCGACGCGCACACCAAGGAGCTCGCCGTGGACTGGCTGCTCGACAAGGTCCACCACGCCGATCCCGAGTCGGTGTACATCGCGTTCCCGTTCAACTTGGACGGCGCGGAGTTCCGGGTCGATCTCAACGGCGTGCCCTGCACGCCGAACGACGACCAGCTCCCCGGCACGGCGCGTGACTGGTTCCCGATCCGTCGCTGGGCCGACGTCAGCGACGGCGAGCGCGGTGTCACGGTCGTGCCGCTCGACGCGCCGCTGGTGCAGCTGGGCGGCATCACCACCGGCAAGGCCGCGGCCGACCTCGAGCCTGAGGGGCCGGCGATCGTCTCGTGGGCGCTCAACAACCACTGGATGGTCAACTTCCAGCCCAGCCAGGGCGGGCAGATCCCGCAGCGCTACCGGCTGACCACGCATGCCGGGGCCTGCGACGCCGCGGTGGCCGGGCGGTTCGCCGCCGGGGCCGCCACGCCGCCCGTGATCCTGCGCGACTACCTGCGCACGGGTGACCCGACCGGGGCGCTCTTGCAGGTGGAGGGCGACCTCGGCGTCGAGGTCGGCATCAAGCCGGCCGAGGACGGCGACGGCGCGATCCTGCGTCTGCGCAACGTGACGCCCGCCGCGGTGACCGTGCCGCTCCGGTTCCTCGCCGCGGTGCCCACCTCGGCCAACGTCGCCTCCCCGCTCGAGGAGGATGGCGACCCGCTGACGGTCACGGACGGCGCGGTCAGCGTGCCGTTGGCGGGCAGCGGGACGGCCACCGTCCGCGTGCGCTTCTAGGAGGCGTCCAGCGGCGCGTCGTGCCGGCCAACCGGGCCGGCACGACGCGCGCCGCCTCAGGCGGTGATCTCCTCGACGGGGTTGGTGAGGCATCCGATGCCCTCGACCTCGACCTCGACGACGTCGCCGTCCCGGAGGTGCTGCGGCGGGTCCATGAACTCGCCGCAGCCCCACGGGGTGCCGGTGAGCAGCAGGTCGCCGGGCTCCAGCGTGAAGCTGTGGGAGCAGCGGGCGATCAGCTCGGCGACGCCGAAGACCATCTCGCTGGTGTTGGAGTCCTGCATCGTGTGCCCGTTGACGCGGGTGCGCAGCGCGAGCCTCTGGGGGTCGCCGAGCTCGTCGGGCGTGACGACGGCGGGCCCGACCGGGCAGAAGGTGTCGAGGCTCTTGCCACGCACCCACTGACCGTCGCCGAACTGGACGTCGCGTGCCGACACGTCGTTGGCGACCGTGTAGCCGAAGACGTGGTCGAGCGCCTGCTCGACGGACACGCGCGTCGCCGTGCGGCCGATGACGACGGCCAGCTCGACCTCCCAGTCGACCCGCTGGGTGATCGCGCGGTCGATGCGGATCGCGGTGCCGGGGCCGACGATGCTGCTCGGGAACTTGGCGAAGACCAGGGGAGCGGCAGGCGGCTCCATCCCGGACTCGCGCACGTGGTCGAGGTAGTTGAGCCCGATCGCGACGACCTTGCCGCCGGTCACCGGCGCCAGGACGTCGACTTCGACCGGGTCGAGGAGCGGCCCCGGGGACGCGCTGAGCGCGGCGACGTCGCCGTCGCGCAGGACGGCTCCGACGTCGCGGCCGCGGGTGGTCTCGAGCACCCGAAGACCGGCATCGTCCTCGATGGCGGTGACCGGGGTGCCTTGGTGCAGAAGGGTGACGAAGCGCATGAGCCTCTCGCGTTGTGGTCAGACCAATTTTGGTCTGACCACGATATAGGGTTGCCCGATGGAGCGCGACATCGCCCTCGAGGTCGGCAAGCTCGTCACGTCCCGGCGGCTGGCGCCGGGACAGCGACTGCCCTCTGAACGCGCGCTCGCCGCCGAGCTTGGCGTGTCCCGCCCGGCCCTCCGCGAGGGCATGCGGCGACTGGTCGATCTCGGCGTCATCGAGGCGCGTCGCGGCGAGGGGACGTTCGTCTCCGTGCTGGACTTCGAGCACCTCAACGAGGTGCGGCTCAGCCTCGAACCGCTGGCCGCGCGCCTTGCGGCACAGCGCCGGGACGCCGACGTCCTCGCGGCGCTGGAGGCCGAGGTGGGCCGGCTCGAGGCCCTTCTGCCCGATGTCGAGGCGTTTGCCGAAGCCGATCAGGCAATACACGAGTTGGTGGCGCGGGCATCGGGCAACGCGGTCCTCCAGCGGATGCTCGGAGAGCTGGAGGTGCTCCTGCGCCTGTCGCGCGGCCGGACCTCGGGGAGCGAGACCCTCCGCGCCGACACGCTGCGCGAGCTGACGGAACTCGCTGCGCGGATCCGCGAGGGCGATGAGGCCGGGGCCGAGCGCGCCATGCGCGCCCACCTCGCTGCGGTGGCCGTGAGTGTTCTCCAAGAGCCGCTCGGGCACGATCATGTGGCAGTCGTTCGAGGACATCGCGGAGCGCCGTGAGCTCGGCGACGTCATCACGCTGCGCGTCCCCGACGTCGCGTCATGCACCAGCGACGGCTCAGACGTGTGTGACTGCACGAACTTCGCCAGCGGCATACAGAAGATGCGCGAGCGACGACCAGCTCGATCCCTCGAGATGGCGTCCAGGCGACGTGCCGTTCTTCGACGGATCGGGACATCGCCCACGTCGCCGTCGTCGACGGGGTCACCGCGAGCGGCATGCCGACGATCTCCCAGCACTCGACCGACCGCCGGAGCATCCCGTGGCCGCAGGGCGCGGGCGTCTCCGCTCACACGAAGACCTACCGTGACGACCTGCGCCTCGGCGACTCGCTCGGCGCGATGGTCGCGGTCGTCGCTCCTGTCCACACGGCCGCGAACATCACCCGACGGCGGGGGTACGTTCATCGTCGCGGTGCCGACCGGGGCCGGGACGACGCGGGTCGCGGTCGGCGTCGCGAAGGACCGAGACGAGGCGACCGGCGGATTCGCCGGGCGCTTCGAGCGGGCGCTCGGGCGAGGCTGGGAGACTTCGCCGGCTGCTCGAACTGGGCCACGGTGACGGACACGCGGACGTCGAACGGCGACGACGCGGCGGCCGACGTCCAGCGGTGGCTCAACACCGTGACGCCGTCCGACCAGCGCTGCGGGCCGTAGCGGCCGTACGGGCAGGGCGCCGCTTGGCTCGCCGCGTTGCGGGCCAGCGGGGGACCGAGGTCGGAGCGACGGCTACCCCGAGCTTGAAGAGCCTTGTTCTAGGTGTCGGTCGGCGCGGCGTCGTACTGCTGGTCGGTGACGTGCTCGCCCCAGGTCACGGGGGAGCCGGAGTCGTCGTTCTGCTGCATGGCGATGTGGACCATGAAGCGGTTGGGGGCGGCGCCGTGCCAGTGGTTCTCGCCGGGCTCGAAGAAGACGCGGTCGCCGGGACGGATGACCTCGACGGGGCCGCCCTCGCGCTGGCACAAGCCGACGCCCTCGGTGACGAAGATGGTCTGGCCGTGGGGGTGGGTGTGCCAGGCGGTGCGGGCGCCGGGCGTGAAGTGCACGGCGGCCGCGGCGAAGGTCGAGGTTCCGGAGGGGGTGGCGACGGCGTCGACGTAGACGTCGCCGGTGAACCAGTCGGCCGGGCCCTTCATGGTGTCGATGCTGCTGCGGGTGATCTGCATGTCGTAGTCCTAGTTCTCGGTCGACGTGGGTTGCTCGGCGGGCGTGGCGGCCCAGCTGGCCAGCAGGTCGAGCGCCTCGGCCGAGCGGCTGCCGGGCTCGGCGCTGTAGGTGGCGATCGTCAGGCCGTCGTCGGCGGCGATGTCGAGCACCTCGTAGGAGAGCTCGAGCGCACCGACGACAGGGTGGTGCAGCCGCTTGACCCCGGTCTGGTGGTAGCGCACGTTGTGCGCGGCCCACCAGGTCCGGAACTCGTGGCTGCGGGTCGACAGCTCGCCGACGAGGTCCGGGGGGCGACCGGGTTGGCGGCGCGGGCGAGGTCGAAGAGGTGGGTGCGCTCGGCGTCGTCCAGGCGCAGGGCGCCGGCGAGCGCCTCCAGCATGGCGTCGGACGCGCCGGCCACGTTGCCGCGCTCCGAGCGCTTGTCGTACTCGACGCTGACGCCGGCGAGCGAGGCCACCTCCTCGCGGCGCAGCCCCTTTACGCGGCGCGGACCGAAGGTCGGCAGACCGACCTGCTCGGGCGTGACCTTCGCCCGGCGCGAGGTCAGGAACTCGGCGATGTCGTTGGCGGGGTCCACGACGAAGACGGTACCCGCGCAGCCGCCCGGCAAGGGTGCCCTGCCAGTGACCCTCTGCCAGGGCGTCCCAGATCCTACGGATCGGCGCTTAGCTGGACTTCGCCTCGCCGGCGTCGAACCCCACGACGCGGGCGCTGCCGGTGGCGTGACCAACGTCGCCCACCGGATCGGCGGCTCGCTCGGCCTGGCCGTCCGGCCGCGCATCCCCCGTCGCACGGAGGCCCGAACCCCGGCCCGCGAACACGTGAACCACGAGAGGACCAACACCATGGACTACACACAACTCGGCAGCTCCGGCTTGAAGGTCAGCCGCATCGCGCTGGGCTGCAGTCCAGCGCATCGCAGAGGAGCGGGAGGTCTCGATGGCGTCCGTCGCCATGGCCTGGGTGCTACACAACCCGGTGGTGGACGCGCCGATCATCGGCGCCACCAAGCCACACCACCGGGCCGACGCCGTCGCCGCGCTCGACATCGAGCTCACCGACGACGAGGTCGCGGCGCTCGAAGAGCACTACACACCGCGCCAGCCCACGTACTTCAACTAGAGGAGCAACACGATGGACTACCGGCCGCTCGGCCGCACCGGCATCCAGGTCTCGCGGCTCTGCCTCGGCACGATGATGTTCGGCGCCTGGGGCAACACCGACCACGACGACTCGATCCGGATCATCCACAAGGCGCTCGACGAGGGCATCAACTTCGTCGACACGGCCGACGTCTACAGCGCCGGCGAGTCGGAGGAGATCGTCGGCAAGGCGGTCAAGGGCCGCCGCGACGACGTGGTCCTCGCGACCAAGTTCTTCATGCCGATGGGCGAGGACCCTAACATGCGCGGCGGCTCGCGCCGCTGGATCGTGCGCGAGGTCGAGAACTCGCTGCGGCGCCTGGGCACCGACCACATCGACCTCTACCAGGTGCACCGTCCCGATCCGGCCGTCGACGTCGAGGAGACGCTCGGCGCGCTGACCGATCTCGTCGCGCAGGGCAAGGTCCGCGCGATCGGCTCCTCGTCCTACGCCGGCAGCGAGATCGTCGAGGCGCAGTGGGTCGCGCGCGACCGCGGGCTGCAACGCTTCCGCACCGAGCAGCCGCCGTACTCGCTGCTTGTGCGCGGCATCGAGCTCGACGTCCTGCCGACCGCCCAGCGTCACGGCATGGGCATCCTCAGCTACAGCCCGTTGTCGGGCGGCTGGCTGTCGGGTTCGTGGAGCGCCGACAGCTCGCCGACGTCACCGGCGCGCCAGCGGCTGGCCAAGCGCTTCGACATGTCGTTGCCCGACAACCAGCGCAAGCTCGAAGCCGTGCAGCAGCTCTCACAGGTCGCTGACGACGCTGGCCTGTCGATGATCGAGATGGCGATCGCCTTCGTCGTCAACCACCCCGGCGTCACGTCGGCGATCATCGGCCCCCGCACGATGGAGCAGCTCGAGAGCCAGCTGCCCGCGGCCGATGCCGTCCTCACGCCCGAGGTCCTGGACCGCATCGACGCGATCGTCGCCCCAGGCGTGACCCTCAACCCGGCCGACAACAGCTACGGCGAGCAGGTCCTCGCGCCGGAGCTGCGGCGCCGCTGAGCACCGCAGCCCGGTCATCTCAGTCCCACGACCGCTCATGCAGTGCTCCTCCGCCGAGGGTGATGTGGCCGGCGACGGGAACGGCAGCGCGCGGTCACCGATAGCAGGGGTGTACTCGGGTTCCAGGCACCAGCGCCTGAAATTCCGAGCCAACTCCGGCGCAAACAAGCGCCCCCGCAACGACGGAACCCCCGCAAAAGCGGGGGTTCCGTGTGATGGAGCCATGCACGGCGCACACGTCGCCGCACGCCGCGCCAGCCCCCACTGGGGGGGGGCAGCGTCAGCTGAGGTCGGCGACGGCCGCAGCGAGCTCGCGCACCGCCGGTGCGATCGCGGGCTCGGGCAGGCGCCCGTAGCCGAGCACGAGCGCGGATTGCGAGGCCGTTTGCTCGGTCAGGCTGAAATCGGCAACTTGGCGGACGTGCAGGCGGCGCGCCTCGGCCGCGGCGGCGATCTCGGGCGCGCCGACGCCGGCCGGAAGGCGGAGCAGCACGTGGAGGCCGGCGGCTATCCCCTCGACTTCGCAGTCCGGAAGCGATTCCTCGAGCGCCGCGAGCAGCGCGTCGCGCCGGCGACGGTAGGCGATCCTCGCCCGCTGGACGGCCCGCTCGTAGGCGCCCGAGTCGATCAGGTGCGCGAGCGCCAACTGCTCGAGGGCAGGGGAGCCCGAGTCCGCGTAGCGCTTCGCCTCGACGAAGCGGTCCAGGAGCTTGGCCGGGACGACCGACCAGCCGAGGCGCAGGGCGGGTGCGAGGGTCTTGGAGACCGTGCCGACGTAGAGCACGTGGCTCGGATCGAGCCCCTGCAGCGTGCCGACCGGGGCGCGGTCGTAGCGGAACTCGGAGTCGTAGTCGTCCTCGATCACCAGGGCGTCGCTGCGGGCGGCCCAGGCGAGCAGCGCCCGCCGGCGCGAGGACTCGAGGACGGCGCCGGTCGGGAACTGGTGCGCTGGGGTGACGACCACCGCGTCCGGAGCGAGAGCGGCCAGCGGCTCGATGCGGATGCCGTCACCGTCCACCGGGACCGGCACCGGTTCGAGCCCCGCTCGCCGCGCTGCAACCCACTGCTCGTCGTGGGAGGGGTCCTCGAACGCGACCCGGCGCGCGCCGGCGGCGGCCAGCACCCGGAAGGCGAGGTCGATCGCCTGGCTGAACCCTTGGACGACGACGACCTGCGAGGGCGTGGCGACCACGCCGCGGACCCGTCCGAGGTAGTCGACCAGGCAGCGCCGGAGGCCTAGGTCGCCGCGGGGATCTCCGTAGTCCAGGGCCGCGTCGGGCGCGTCGCGGAGCGAGCGCTCGAGCGCTCGGATCCACGCTCTGCGGTCCAGCAGGGAGACGTCGGGCGTGGTGGCGGCGAAGTCGAACCGCGGTGGAGGCGCGATCGGGGGCTGCTCGTCGGCGTGCTGGCCAGCGGGGGAATCCGGTCGGCTGGCGACGGTCGGCGCCGCCCGCTCCCGCAGGCGCAGGAAGCCCTGCGCCCCGAGCGCCCCATAGGCGTCCACGACCACTCCCCGGGACACGCCGAGCTGGCGCGCCAGGTCGCGCGAGGACGGCAGCCTCGCTCCCGCCGCCAGGCTTCCTGCCCGCATCGCCTCGCGCAAGACGGTCTCCAGCTGGCGTCTCAAGGGTTCGCGGTCGGTCCGGTCGAGGCGGAGCGTCAGCTCGCGCACGAGGCCGACCTCGCCGTCTGCGCCCGCTCCCGGCGGTCGAAAATCTGGCCTCATCGACAGCCCTCAATCTGGCCCTGGTTCATAGGACCAGACGCTACTAGGATCGCCCGATGACCGGAGCCGCACCAAGCAACCGCGTTCGCCTCGTACGCGAACACAAGCGCGCCCGCTACGACCGCGGGACCATCGATTCGATCCTCGACGCCGGCCTGGTCGCCCACCTCGGGTTCGTCGACCGCGGCCAGCCGTTCGCGATCCCGACCCTCCACGCGAGAGTCGGCGACCTCGTCTACGTCCACGGCTCCTCGGCGAGCCGAGCGCTGCGGGCCGTCGACGGCGGCCTCCCTGCCTGCCTCACGGTGACCCATCTCGACGGCATCGTCCTCTCGCGCTCGGCCTTCGAACACGACATCAACTACCGCAGCGCGATCCTGCTCGGCGAGATGTCCGCCGTCGGCGAGGAGGCCGAGAAGCGGCTGGCGCTCGAGGCCTTCATGGAGCGGCTGATCCCGGGCCGCTGGGCCGAGGTCCGCCAGCCGAGCCGCAAGGAGCTGAAGGCGACCAGCATCGTCGTGATGCCGATCGACGAAGCCTCGGCCAAGGTCCGATCCGGCGGGCCGGACGACGGCGACGGCGAGGACGGCGAGCTCGACGTCTGGGCCGGGCAGATCCCAATCTCGACCGAGCTGGGGGAGCCCCTGCCGGACCCGGCGCTCAGGGACGGGATCGCCGTCTCGGCGGCCGCGCTGGCGCTCGTCCGGGCGCGTCGTCCCGAGCGGAGCGGATCCCGATGACGGGGCGTGACGGCAGCGAAACGAGCGAGGTGCGCTCGCGCGACTCCATCCACGTGGTGGACCCGTTGCAAGTCCCGTGGAGCGTCGCGACGCCGGCGCCGGGCAAGGGCGATCCGCCGGGCGAGGAGCTGACGGCCTTCGCCTCCCCCGACGGTCGCTTCACCTTCGGCCTCACCCGCCGGCAGTCGTTGCACCGCGAGATCGTGTGGGCGCATCACGAGGTCGCGCTGATCCTCGAGGGCGAGGTCGAGATCACCGCATCCGACGGTTCGGTGGTGAGGGCTTCGCCCGGGAACGTCGTGGTGACGCCGAGAGGCACCTCCGGAGTGTGGAGGAGCCTGACGCCGTACCGCAAGGTGTGGGCCGTTTACGAGTAAGAGTCGTTCAGCAAGAGTCGTTCAGGGAACGCTGTTCTTGGGGAATGGAGAGGAACGAATGCAAGACGAAGCTGGTAAGTCGAATGGCCTTGACAATCAGGTACTCGGACCATTGGAGATCTTCGGACAGTCAGTCGGCAACACCGGGATGGCGACGGTGGTGGCGATCGCCCCGGTGCTGGTCGCGGAGTCGGCCGGCAACGGATCCTGGCTCTCGATGCTGATCGCCCTCGTCGGGGTGCTCGGGGTCGGTTACTGCGTCGCGCTGTTCGGTCGGCGGGTCGCGACCTCGGGGTCGCTCTACACGTACGCGGCCAGATCGCTGGGCAGGGCACCGGCCTTCCTGACCGGGTGGGCCCTGCTGATCGCCTACGTCGGCCTGGCGGTGGCGATGCCGATGATCGGCGCCCAGTTCGTCGGCGAGGTCATCGGCGAAGGAACCGCCGTGCAGATCGTCCTCTGGTTCGTGTTCGCGGCCGTGGCCACCGGGATGGCCTACTTCGGGGCGCGGGTGTCGACGCGGGCCGCGCTCCTGCTGGAGGCGTTCTCGATCGCCCTGCTCGGCGTGGTCCTGGTGGCGACGGTGGTGAAGGCGGGAACCGTGATCGACTCGGCCCAGCTGCACCTCAAGGGCGTCTCGGTGCACGACCTCTTCCTCGGGATCACCCTCTCGGTCACGGCGTTCGTCGGCTTCGAGTCGGGTGCGTCGCTCGGTGCGGAGGCTCGCGACCCTCACCGTGCGATCCCCCGGGTGATCCTCCTGACCATCGGCTTGGCGGGCGTGATCTACATGCTCTCCTTCTACGTCGAGACGCTCGGCTACCACCACCTGAACGAGAACATCGCGACGGCCGACGCGCCGACCGCCGTCTTGGGCGACTGGGTCGGGCTCGGCTTCCTGAAGTACCCGATCGCGCTCGGACTCGGGTTCAGCTTCTTCGCGGTCATGCTCGCCTCGGTGAACGCCCTCTCGCGGATGCTGTACACGATGGCGCGCGAGGGTGTGGCGCCGGCGGCGTTCGGCCGAACTCACCCGGTGCGCCGCACGCCGCACGTCGGGATCCTGACGATCGCGCCGTTCCTGTTCGTCGTCTCGCTGATCATGAAGTACGTCGCGAACGCGAGCCCGGTCGAGGTCTTCTCCTACATCGCGACGCCGGCGACGTTCGGGTTCATCTTCGCCTACGTCCTCGTCGCGGTCGGCGCCGTCGTCCTCCTGTACCGCGAGCGCCGGCGAATCCGTCTCGGCGTGCTGACCGCGGCGACGGTGGGTGTGGCGGCGATGATCGCCACCTATGTGGCGAACCTGACCCCCGTCCCGCCCTATCCGTTCAACATCCTCCCCTACGTCTTCCTCGGCCTGATGGTGGTGGGCGGGTTGGTCTTCCTGGCCCTGCGCTTCGGCCGACCGGAATCGGTGCGACGGGTCGGAACGGTCGACGAGGAGAGCCTCGACCGTGAGCTCGCCACGCCACCCGCGATGACGGTGAGCGCGTGATGGTGAAGGTCCTGGAGAACGCCCAGCGCACGGTGACCTGAGCGGTCGCCCGTCCTACTCGCCGGCGGGAAGCGGACGAGCTCCCAACGCGCGAACGCCCACTGTCGCCAGACCGCGTCGGTCGGGTGTCCGCGGAGCCGCGGCACCGCGATGCCGCGGATGGCTCCGAGCGCCATCGCCCAGCGGTTTCCGAACGCCGGGTCGGCCGCCAGGTCGTCGCAGCACGAGCTGAAGATCGGTGTCTGAGGCGAGCGCGGCGACGACCTTGACGCCATCGACTTCTTCCACCAGAGCGCGATCGACATGCTCGTGTCCTCGTTGGGGCAGTCATCCGCCGTCGCAGCCGAAGGCGCTCCCCGCGTTGCTGGTCAAGGCCGACCTCTCGATGCGGAGCTCTTGGACGAGCTGTCGTGACGACGCACTTCGCGACACGGGGTGCCGATGAGGGACTTCGCGGGCGTGCCTCAACCGCGTGTCCACCAGACGTTGTGCCTGCTAGTGCCTGAAAATCAAGCCCGAATCCGGCCCAAACCGGTCGCTCTGGAACGACGAAACCCCCGCATCAGCAGGGGTTTCGTGTAGTGGAGCCAGGGGGGCTCGAACCCCCGACCTCCTGCATGCCATGCAGGCGCTCTCCCAGCTGAGCTATGGCCCCAGGTCGACGGTCATCTTAACACCCGGGAGGGGTCATCGGCGGCCGGGCAGGAACTCGGGGATCTCGAAGTCGTCGTCGGAGCCGGAGCCGGCGCCGGCGCCGCGGCGGGATGGCGTGGGGGCCGAGGGGCGTGAGGCGAAGCCGGGAGACGCCGGGGCGCCGGTGGCCGCGTCCGGTCCCCGCGACGCGCGCGGTGCGGTGTCCACGCCGCCGGGCGCGGCCTGGTCGAGATCCGCGGTCAGACGCGCGTGCGCGAGCTTGACGTCGTTGAGCAGCCGCTCGGCGTTGCGGCGCAGCGAGTCGCTGAGCTCCTGCAGGTGGCCGGACAGCTCGGTGCCGTCGGTCAGCACGCCGCGGGCGGCGGAGTGGGCCTCGCCGACGATCGAACGGGCGTCGTCGCGGGCGGCCTGCTTGGCGTCCTTGGCGTAGGTCTCGACCTCGACGTGCACGCGCGCGGCCTCGGCCTCGGCGTCGTTGCGCGCTCGCGCCGCCTCGTCGTGAACGCCCTGCACGTCGTGGCGCGCCTGGCTGATCAGCGCCTCGGCGTCGCGGCGCGCCTGCTCAACGATCTCCCGCGCCTCGGCCTCGGCGGCCTCGACGCGCAGGTCGGCGGCGCGGTCGGCTTCGGCGATCCGCTGGCGCACGCGCTCCTCGGTCTTGAGCCGCAGGTCCTCGGCGGCGCGCTCAGCGGCCTCGACGATCGCCGCGACCTTCGCGGAGGCGACCGAGATCTCGCTCATCGGCCGCGACGAGCCCAGCGACGACAACAGCTCGTCGAGCTCCGCGCCGTACTCAGGGTCCTCGGGACGATCCGCCATCGGCGAAATGGTAGGCACGACACGGCGTCGCGCCCGCAAGAACGGCGTCAGCCGCCGGCAACCTCGATCCGCACCGCCGGCGCGCCGACGTCCTCGGGCCAGACGTCGTAGCCCTCCAGGTCGCGCAGGTTGCGCAGCGCCTCGTCCAGCGCGTGGCTGAGCTCTTCCTCGGCGACCTCGGAGGCTGCGCGTCCGGGCTCGCGCCAGACCAAGGAGTGGATGAACTCGTGGTCGTGGTCGTCGCCGACGGCGACGCGCACCTCGAACCACAGCGGCTGCCAGCCGCGCTCGGCCAGCCGGCCCGAGCCGGGGTTGCGCTCCAGGCCCTCGCTGACCTCGGCGGGCGTGGGGTCGCGCAGCAGCGCATCGACGGTGACGTTCTCGGCGGCGGCCATGGGCGGCCGCCATCGTACGCGCCGCCCGGACTAGGCGGGAAGCGGGACCGCGGCCATGAGGCGCACGCTCGAACCGCGACGGGCACGGCGGGAGCGGAGGAGGCGGCGAAGGGGCTTGGGCATGGCGGCTCTCCCCGTAGATCGGCAATCCGGGTCGTCGCTGTAGCCTGCGGGTCGTGGCCGAACACCGCTACGACCCGCATGAGATCGAGCCCCGCTGGCAGCGGGTCTGGGCCGACGAGCGCACGTGGGAGGTCTCGAACGACGCGGCCCGCGACGGCGCCGAGAAGTCCTATGTCCTGGAGATGCTGCCCTACCCGAGCGGGGAGCCGCATATCGGCCACCTCAAGGTGTACTCGGTCGGCGACGCGGTCGCGCACTTCCACCGCCGCACGGGCAAGCGCGTGTTGCATCCGATGGGCTACGACGCGTTCGGCCTGCCCGCCGAGAACCACGCGATCCGCACGGGCCAGCACCCGCGCGAGTCCACCGACGCCGCGATCCGCTCCTTCCAGAAGCAGTTCCGCGAGTGGGGCATCTCGATCGACTGGTCGCGGGAGCTGGCGACCCACGAGCCCACCTACTACCGGTGGACGCAGTGGATCTTCCTGCAGCTGTTCGAGCGCGGCCTGGCCTACCGCAAGGAGGCCGCGGTCAAGTGGTGTCCGAACGACGCGACGGTCCTGGCCAACGAGCAGGTCATCGACGGGCGCTGCGAGCGCTGCGGCCACGAGGTCGAAGTGCGCCAGCTCGAGCAGTGGTTCTTCCGGATCACCGACTACGCCGACCAGCTGGTCGACGACCTCGACACGATCAGCTGGCCCGAGCACGTCAAGACGATGCAGCGCAACTGGATCGGGCGCTCCGAGGGCGCCGAGGTCACGTTCCGCTGCGACGACGTCGACCCCGCCCACCCGATCGACTACCCCGTCTTCACCACCCGCCCGGACACGCTGTTCGGCGCGACGTTCTTCGTCATGGCGCCCGAGCACCCCGACATCGAGCGCCTGATCGCCGGCACCGGCCGCGAGGACGAGGTCCGCGCCTACGTCAACCACGCGGTCGGCGAGTCGATCGAGGAGCGCGGCGACGTCGAGAAGCCCAAGACCGGCGTGTTCCTGGGCCGTCACGTCGTCAACCCCGTCAACGGCGAGCTGCTGCCGATGTACGTCGCCGACTACGTCCTGATGGAGTACGGCACCGGCGCGATCATGGCGGTGCCGGGCCACGACGAGCGCGACCACGCGTTCGCCAAGGCCTATGACCTGCCGATCAAGCGCGTCGTCGCCGATCCGGAAGGCGGCGACGCGCTGCCGTTCACCGGGCGCGGCCCGCTGGTCAACTCGCATCCCGAGTTCGACGGCCTCTACAAGGAGGAGGCGCTGGAGCGGATCGTCGACTGGCTGGACCGCGAGGGCAAGGGCCACCGCTCGGTCAACTACCGCCTGCGCGACTGGCTGCTCTCCCGCCAGCGCTACTGGGGCTGCCCGATCCCGATCATCCACTGTGACAAGTGCGGGATGGTCCCGGTCCCCGACGCCCAGCTGCCCGTCGTCCTGCCGGACATCAGCGACTACAAGCCCAAGGGCAAGTCGCCGCTCGCGGCCGCCGAGGACTGGGTCAACGTCGCCTGCCCCTCGTGTGGCGCCCCGGCCCGGCGCGAGACCGACACGATGGACACGTTCGTCGACTCGTCCTGGTACTTCCTGCGCTACACGGATTCCAAGAACGACGCGGCCGCCTGGGATCCGGCGGTCCTCAACCACTGGATGCCCGTCGATCAGTACATCGGCGGCGTCGAGCACGCGATCCTCCATCTGCTGTACGCGCGGTTCTTCATCAAGGCGCTGCGCGACATGGGGCACTTGAACGCGGACGAGCCGTTCGCGCGGCTCTTCACGCAGGGCATGATCACCAAGGACGGGGCGAAGATGTCCAAGTCCAAGGGGAACGTGGTCGCGCCCGCGCCGATCGTCGAGCGCTTCGGCAGCGACACCGCGCGCGCGTACATCCTGTTCATCGGCCCGCCCGACCAGGACGCCGACTGGAGCGACAGCGGCGTCGAGGGCATGCACCGGTTCTTGTCGCGGCTGTGGCGCGTGTCGGCCGAGGCCGCCGAGCAGCTGCCCGACGACCCGCTGCCCGACGAGCCCAACGCCGACGCGGTGCGCATCCTGCGCAAGGTCAACTGGGCGATCGACAAGGTCACCAACGACATGGACCAGCGCTTCTCGTTCAACACGGCGATCGCCGCGGTGCGCGAGATGTTCAACGAGGTCACCGCCGAGAAGCGCGGCGAGGCCGATGCGGGCACGGTCCGCTTCGCGCTGGCGACGGCCTCGTCGCTGATGTTCCCGTTCGCGCCGCACGTGACGGCCGACGCGTACATGTTGCTCACCGGGCGTCGCGTCTGGGAGGAGCCGTGGCCCGCCGCGGACTCCGGGTACCTGGAGGCGGACACGTTCGAGCTGGTCGTCCAGGTCAACGGCAAGGTGCGCGATCGGGTCGAGGCGCCGACGAGCGCGTCGAAGGACGACCTGCTGACGCTGGCGCGCGGGCTGCCCAACGTGGTGGCCCACGTGGATGGCAAGGACGTGGTCAAGGAGATCGTGGTTCCGGGCAAGTTGGTGAACGTGGTGGTCCGAGGCTGAGCGCCATGGCGGCGAAGCCCGGTACCGCGCGCGCCTTGGCGGCGGCCCGGGCGGTCGCGCTCGCCCATGCGGTCGCCTGCGACGACGCGGTCGTGGTGGGTGACGGCAGCAACGTGATGGTCCATCTCAAGCCCGCTCCGGTCATCGCACGGGTGATGACCGGCACGGCGGTGCTGCACGGCGACCTCGAGCGATGGCTGGCCGGCGAGGTCGCCGTCGGGGCGTTCCTCGGAGAGCGGGCCCTGGCCGTGGCCCCCACCGATGTGCTCGCACCGGGGCCTCATGAGCATGACGGGCTCTGGATGACGTTCTGGGACTTCGTCGAGCACGACGCTTCCGGGGTGCTGCCGCGCGCGGATGAGCTCGGCGGCGCGCTGCGCGAGCTGCACGCCGCGCTCGCCGACTTCCCAGGCGAGCTCGGGCCGCTCACCGACGTGCGCGACTGGCTCGACCGCCTGGCCGCCGCGTTGCGGCCGTCGCCGCGGCTCTCCGCGCAGGACAGAGATGCGCTGCGCTCCCGCCTCGAAGCGCTGAGCCCCACGGTGTTCGAGAGCGCGCTCCCCGCGCAGGCGATCCACGGCGACGCGTCGATGTCGAACCTGCTCCGCACCGGCGGCGGGCTCCTCTGGAACGACCTCGAAGACGTCTGCGTCGGTCCCGTCCACTGGGACGTCGCGGGGCTCGTCGTCGATGCGCGCGCCCGCGGTGCGGGCGAGGCGTTCGTGGCTGACCTGCTCCGTGCCCACGGCGGACCGGACCTCGCAGCGCTCGAGGACTTCATCGCAGCACACCTCCTCTACACGACCATCTGGGGAGCGTTCGCGGCCCAGCGTCGGTCGCAGACGCAGGACAGCGCTTGATGTAAGCGCGTCCTCTGACGCGAGACCGCCGGTCGGGGAGTCTTGGCACGAAGTCTGCGGGATGTCGTGACGAACCGCGTGTCTCTTGTTGTAGTTCTCGGTCTACGGTGGCCGGGTGCCGTTCGATCTCACCCGCACCGAGGCCGCCGCCTACGCGGCGTGCTGCGTGTTGGTGGTGTTGCTCGGGTGGCGTGTGCTGCGCTCCGACGGTGGGGCGGCGCAGGCGGTCGCGCCGGCCGCGGCGCGGACGACGACGGCGAGCGGCGGCGCGTCGGTCTCCGCGGCGCCCGCGCGTGAAACGAGCGCGACGGTCCACGTCGTCGGCGCGGTGCGGCGCGCGGGCGTCTATCGGCTGCGCGCGGGACAGCGCGTGCAGGACGCGATCGCCCGGGCCGGGGGCGCGACCGCGCACGCGGATCTCCAGGCCATCAACCTGGCGGCGAAGGTCACCGACGGGCAGCAGGTCGTGGTCCCGCGGAAGGGGAGGGCCGGCGTCGCCGCGCCGGCGGCTGGGGCCGCGACGGAGGGCGGTGGCGGTGCGGCTCCGTCGTCCGGGCCCGTCAACCTCAACTCGGCGACCGCCGAGCAGCTCGACACCCTGGACGGCGTCGGGCCGGCGACCGCGCAGAAGATCCTCGAGTTCCGCCAGCAGCACGGTGGGTTCTCGTCGGTCGACGACCTCGCGCAGATCGCGGGCATCGGACCGAAGAAGCTGGAGTCGCTGCGGGCGCAGGTGACGGCGTGAGCGGCGTGGCGATCGTGCGTCGGTGGCGCCCGCTGGTCGCCGATGCAGGCGGCCGGCATCCGCGCCACGTCGCGTTGGCGCTGGTCGTCGTCGGGCTGCTGCTCGGGCCGCGAGCGCCGGCATCGGTGATCGCGGTCGGGGCGCTGGCCGTCGCCTTCGGCGCGTTGGCCGTGCCGATCGTGCGCCGGCCGGCGGCGGCGCTCGCGTTCGCCATCATCTTGATCGGCGGCGCGTGGGCAGGACAGGCGCGGACGGCGAGCCTGGAGCGCACGGCGCTCGGCGCGGACTTCGGTCGCGCGGTGGCCGGGGAGGCGACCGTCCTGGCGCCGCCGCGGCCCGACGCCTACGGCGGGGCGAAGGCGCTGGTGCGCTGGCGCGGCGAGCCCGTGCTGCTGCGGGTGCCGAGCTGGTGGCTGGCGGGCGAGCGGGCGGCGCTGCCCACGGTGGGGGACATGGTGCGCGTGCGCGGGAAGCTGCGCGTGCCGGATCTCGCCGCCGCGGCGGTCCGGGCCCACGCGACGCTGCGCGTGAGCGAGCTGGCGCCGACGGGCCGACGCCGTGGCGGCCCGCTGGGCGTGGTCGACGGGGTGCGGCGGCGCGCCGAGCGCGTTCTTGGTGGACAGCTCCCGGTCGGCGAAGCGGCGCTGCTGCGGGGGATGGTGCTCGGCGACGACGCCGCGATGCCGAGCGATCTCCACGACGCGTTCACCGCGGCGAGCCTCAGCCACCTGACGGCCGCCAGCGGGCAGAACGTCGCGCTGCTCGCCGCGTTGGCGCTCGGGCTGTGCACGCTCGCAGGCCTCGGCATCCGTGCGCGCTGGGCGATCGTGCTGGCGTTGATCATCATGTACGTGCCGTTGGCGGGCGGCGGACCGTCGATCCAGCGGGCAGGCGTCATGGGCGCCGCGACGATCGTGGCCGCGCTCGCCGGTCGACCGGCGAGCCGCTGGTACGCGCTGCTGGCGGCCGCGGCGGTGACGCTCGCGCTCGATCCGCGAACCGCCGCCGATCCCGGATGGCAGCTGAGCTTCGCGGCGGTGGTCGGGATCGCGGCGTTGGCCGCGCCGGCCCGGGACCGCCTCCGCGCGCGTGGGCTGCCGGGCGCGGCGGCCGAAGCCGTCGCGGTCACCGTCGCCGCGACGCTGGCGACCGCGCCGTTGATCGCGATCCACTTCGGCCGGTCCTCGCTCGTGGGGCTGCCGGCCAACGTGCTGGCGGCGCCGGCCGTCGCGCCGATCATGTGGCTGGGGATGACGGCCGCGGCGCTCGCCCAGGTGGCACCGGCGCTGGGCGCCCCGCTCGTCCTCGTCACCGGGCCGCTGCTCGGATACATGGTGGGCCTGGCGCGGCTGGCGGCCGCCGCGCCGGGCGCCCAGGTCGCCGTCCCGTTGGCCGGGCTGACGATCCTGTGCGCGCTGGCCGCGGCGCTGATCGCCGCGCCGCGTCGCACGCCGGGCGACGACGAACCGGCGGCGGAGCCTCTGACGTGGAAGCGCGCGGCCCTCGGCGGGAGCGCGCCCGAGCGTGGCGGCCCGCCCGGCGCCGGGCTGATGCTGCCCGACGGCGCCGAGCCGCGCCGGCGCCGGTGGCGGGCCGGCTCGCCCAACCGGCGCGCGCTGCTCGCGGCCGCCGTCGCCGTGGCGGTGCTCGCCGCCGTGGCGCCGGCGCTCGTCCCGCCGCGGGCGCTCGCGCCGCCGCCCGAGGGCGACCTCCGGGTCACGGCGCTCGACGTGGGCCAGGGCGACGCGACGCTCCTCCAGGCCGGCGACCACGCCGTGCTCGTCGACGCCGGCCCGCCGGGGACCGCGATCGTGACCGAGCTGCGCCGCGCCGGCGTGCGGCGCCTCGACGCGCTCGTCGTCACGCACCCGCAGGCCGACCACGACGGCGGCGCGCCGGCCGTGCTGTCCGCGCTGCCGACCGACGTGCTCCTCGACGGGCGCGGCGGCGACCGGTCGCCGACGTCGACCGCCATCGACGGGCCCGCCGGGCGCCGCTCCACCCATGTGGTCGCGGCCCAGGCCGGCCAGGTCCTGCGCGCGGGCGCGCTCCGGCTCCGCGTCCTGTGGCCGCCTGCCGATCCCGCCGCGCCCGGCACCGACCCCAACGACCGCGCGATCGTCGCGCTCGCCGACGCCTTCGGCGCGACCGCGCTGCTCACCGCCGACGCCGAGTCCAACGTCCTCGGGCCCCTCGACCTCCCGCCGGTCGACGTCCTCAAGGTCAGCCACCACGGCAGCGCCGACGACGGGCTGCCCGCGCTGCTCGACCGGCTGCGGCCGCGCGTCGCGCTGATCGAGGTCGGCGCGCGCAACACCTACGGGCACCCGACGCCGGCGACCCTCCAGGCACTCCGCGCCGCGGTCCCGGTCGTCCGCCGAACCGACCAGGACGGCACGCTCCGGGTCGACCTCCGAGGCGGTGGTGCGAGCGTCGCCGCGGAGGGCTGACCGGTCGCTTCCTCACCAGAGTGTCCCTGAGTATCAACTCCGTGGGCAGCATCTCGGCGCTCGCCGCCGCCTGACGCTCGCCGCTGATCCTCGATGAACAGGGGTTCACCTGCGGTCATCGACGACCGTCAGACGGGGCCGAGCATCCCAGCTGCTGCGCCCGAATTTCCGACTCACCGACACTAGACTGCCTCCTCGATGGCGACCTGGAAGCCCGCGTACCTCATCCACGGCGACGACCACGGCCGGATCGCCGAACGACGGGCGGCCCTGCGCGGGCGCGCGGAGGCCGAGAGCGGCGCCGGCGGTCTCGAGGTCATCGACGGCGACGCGTCGACGCCGGAGAACGTCGGGCTCGCGCTGAGCGCGATGACGTTCGCGATCGGGCGTCGCTTCGTGGTCGTCGACGGCGCCGAGCGCTGGAAGCAGGCCGACGTCGACGCGCACGTCGTGCCGGCGCTCGCCAACCTCGCGCCCGACACCACCGTCGCGTTCTTCGCGCGCGAGGACGGCCGGGCGAAGGTGCCCGCGGCGCTGCCGAAGGCGGTGGCCAAGGCCGGCGGCGACGTCATCGAGCAGGCGACGGTCAAGTCGCGCGAGCTGCCGAAGTGGGTGCAGGCCGAGGCCAAGCGGCTCGGGCTCGAGCTCGAGCCCGGGGCCGCGCAGGTGCTCGTCGCCCAGGTCGGCGACCGTCAGCAGCGGCTGCTGCGCGAGCTGGAGAAGCTCACGCTCGAGCACGGCCCAGGCGCCCGGCTCACTGCCGACGACGTGACCGACGCGGCGGCCGACTCGGCCGAGATCCAGGTCTGGGGCCTGGTCGACGCGCTCGTCGCCCGCGACCGCCGCACGGTCTTCCGCTCGTTCCTCGAGCTGCGCGAGCAGGGCGAGGCGATCGGCCGGCTGATCCCGCTGATGGCGCGCCGGCTGCGCGAGGTGCTCACGATCGCCGACCGGCTGGAGGCGGGCGAGTCACCCGCGCAGGTGAAGTCGTCGACCAAGGGCAGCCCGTGGGCGCTGGACCGCCGCATCAAGGAGGCTCGCGGCACCGACCCGGAGATGCTCCGGCGGGCGTTGGAGACGCTGGCCGACCTCGAGCTCCAGACCCGCGGCATGGGCGACCTCGATCCCGACACCGCCACCATCCGCGCCCTGGGTCGGATGGCCGCCGCGCACTGAGGTTCGATTCCGCCGCGCGCCCGGCGACCAACGCGAAAACGGCCCCCAGAACACTCCGGGGGCCGCAGAAGCACGGCGCGAGATGTGGGTGAAGCGCTTAGGCCGACGGCTGCCCGGCGCGCACGCGGGCGGCGCGGGACTTCTTGCGGGCGCCCGTGTTGCGGTGCAGGGCGCCGCGCTTGACGGCCTTGTCGATCGTCTGGATCAAGGCGCGATGCTCGACGTCAGCCGTCGCGTCCTCGCCCTCGCCAACCGCAACCTCGAGGCGGCGGAAGTAGGTCTTGATGGTCGACGTGTAGCGGCGGTTCTCCAGGCGCTCACGCTCGGCCCGGAGGATGCGCTTCTTCTGCGAGTGAATGTTCGCCATGAGCGACCGAGCATTCTAGCGGGCTCGCGCCGGCGACGCGGCCCGCCCCAGACGCCTCCGCTCGTCCCGCCTCGGGGCGCCGCCGCCGGCGCCGCCTCAGGCGCCTTCGCCCGGCCCACCTCCTAGCATGCCCGCCCAGTGACGAGCGAGGCACCACCGGTGGACGGCCCCGGCTCCCCACGCATGCGCGGGCGCGGCGGCGCCGGCCCGGCTCCGACCGAAGCGCCCCGCCGCTCGTTCGCCCGCAACACGGCGATCTTCTCGATCCTCACGGGCCTCTCCCGGATCGCCGGCCTGATGCGGGAGGTCCTCGCCGCCAAGTACTTCGGCCTCGGCGGCCCGATCAACGCCTTCACGATCGCGTTCTACATCCCGAACGTGGTCCGCAGCCTCTTCGCCGACTCGGCGCTCAGCGCCGCGTTCGTCCCCGTCTTCACCGAGCTGCTCGAGGAGGACCGCAAGCGCGAGGCGTTCCGGCTGGCCTCCACGTTGTTCATGGTCATGCTCGCGGGGCTCGGCGCGATCGTCGCCCTGTTCATCCTCGGCGCGGGCTTCATCGTCCCGATCTTCACGGGCGACAAGTTCGACGCGCATCTGGACTCGCTGGCCGTCGGGCTGAGCCGCGTGATGTTCCCGATCGTCCTGATCCTCGGCCTCAACGGGCTGACCGTCGGGATCCTGCAGGCCTACGACCACTTCACGATCCCGGCGCTCTCGCCGCTGATCTGGAACGTCGTGATCATGATCTTCCTGGTGTTCTCGCGCCCGCTGTTCCACGGCGACGCGCAGATGTACGCCTACGCGCTCGGGATCCTGGTCGCGACCGTCGTGCAGTTCTTCATGGCCCTGCCGGTGCTGAGGACCGTCGGCTTCCACTTCGAGTGGTCCTTCGACTACCGCGATCCACGCGTCAAGCAGGTCTTCCTGCTGATGCTCCCCGTCACGCTCGGCCTCGGCCTCATCAACTTCAACGTGTTCGCCAACGCCGTGCTCGGGTCCTACGTCTCGACCGACGCGCCGCGCGCCATCGACAACGCGTTCCGCGTGTACATGCTCCCACAGGGAATGTTCTCGGTCGCGATCGCGACGGTCCTGTTCCCGCAGCTCAGCCGGCTCGCCGCGCGGCGCGACTTCGCGGGCCTGCGCGGCTCGGTCGACAGCGGCCTGCGGCTCATCTTCCTCATGCTGCTCCCCGCGACGGCGGCGACCCTCGTGCTCTCCGTGCCGATCACGCGCCTGGTCTTCCAGCGCGGCGCGTTCACGCCCAGCGACACCCAGCTCGTCGCGACGGCGCTGTTCTGGTTCTCCTTCAGCCTCCCGTTCAGCGGCGTGAACCTGCTGCTGACCCGCACGTTCTTCAGCCTCCAGCGCCCGTGGCTGGTCACCTACCTGAGCGTCGCCAACCTCGTCGTCAACGTCGGCGTCTCCATCGTCTTCGTGCTGCTCGGGTTCGGCGTCGGCGGGATCGTGGCCGGGACGGCGATCGCCGACATCGCGATGGCCGGCGCGCAGTTCTACGTGCTGCGCGGCGAGGTCCACGGCAGCCTCCACTTCCGCGAGACGGCCGAGATGGTCTTCGGGATGCTGATCTCGGCGGCCTGGTTCGGGATCGTCGCGTGGGTGTCCTGGGGCTGCCTGGACTGGGTCTTCGGCCGCGGCCTGCTCGGCCAGATCATCTCGGTCGGCGGCGGGCTGGCGCTCGGCGCCGTCGCCTACACCTACGTGGTGCTCGCGATGCGGATCCCGGAGGCCGAGCAGCTGCGCCGCCTCGTGCGGGGCCGCCTGGCGGCCGGCTGACCGCGGCCTCTATCCTGGGCGGCCGTTTGTCCGACCAGAGCCGCATCCGCAACTTCTCGATCATCGCCCACATCGATCACGGGAAGTCGACCCTGGCCGACCGCATCCTGGAGATGACCCAGACGGTCGCCTCCCGCGACATGCGCGAGCAGCTGCTCGACTCGATGGACCTGGAGCGCGAGCGCGGGATCACGATCAAGTCCCAGGCCGTCCGCGTGTACTTCACGTCGCGCGACGGCAACACCTACCAGCTCCATCTCATCGACACGCCCGGCCACGTCGACTTCACCTACGAGGTCTCGCGGTCGCTCAACGCGTGCGAAGGCGCGCTGCTCGTCGTCGACGCCTCCCAGGGCGTCGAGGCCCAGACGGTGGCCAACACCTACCTCGCCGTCGAGGCCGGGCTCGAGCTGATCCCGTGCCTGAACAAGATCGACCTGCCGGGCGCCGAGCCAGAGCGCGTCGCCGGCGAGGTCGCCGAGCTGATCGGCGAGGAGCCCGAGTCGATCCTGATCATCTCCGGCAAGACCGGGGAGGGCGTGACCGAGGTACTGGAACAGCTCGTCCAGCGCGTCCCGCCGCCCGACGGCGACCGCGACGCCCCGGCGCGCGCGCTGATCTTCGACTCGCAGTTCGACCAGTACCGCGGCGTGGTGGCCTACATCCGCGTCGTCGACGGCGTCTTCCGCAAGGGCGAGGCGATCCGCGCGATCGCCACGTCGACCGAGGCCGACATCGACGACATCGGCTTCTTCACCCCGGCGATGACGCCCGTCGCGGAGCTGGCCGCCGGCGAGGTCGGCTACCTCATCACCGGCATCAAGGACGTCACCAAGCTGCGGGTCGGCGACACGCTGACGACCAAGCGCAACGGCGCGACCGAGGCGCTGCCCGGCTACCGCGAGGTCAAGCCGATGGTCTTCTGCGGGCTCTTCCCGATCGAGAACGACGACTACGCCGACTTCCGCGATGCCTTGGAGAAGCTGTCGCTCAACGACGCCGCGCTGGCGTGGGAGCCCGAGACCTCCGATGCGCTCGGCTTCGGCTTTCGCTGCGGCTTCCTGGGCCTGCTCCACATGGACATCGTGCGCGAGCGGCTGGAGCGCGAGTACGACCTCGAGCTGATGGCGACGATGCCGTCGGTGAGCTTCGAGGTGACGCTGACCAACGGCGACGTCGTCGAGGTCCACAACCCCTCCGACATGCCGGATCCCGCACGGATCCAGGAGATTCGCGAGCCCTACATCAAGGCCTCCATCCTGCTGCCCAAGGAGTACGTGGGCGTGACGATGGAGCTGTGCCAGGAGCGCCGCGGCGAGCACGCCGGCATGCACTACCTCAGCGCGGACCGCGTGCAGCTGCACTACGACCTGCCGCTGAACGAGGTCGTCCTGGACTTCTTCGACCAGCTGAAGTCGCGCACCCGCGGCTACGCGTCGCTGGACTACGACGTGCTCGGGCTGCGGCCGTCGAACCTGGCCAAGCTCGACGTCCTGCTGGCCGGCGACCCGGTCGACGCCCTGTCCATGGTGGTGCACAAGGACAAGGCCTATGAGATCGGCCGCAACCTCACCGAGAAGCTGCGCGCGAAGATCCCGCGCCAGCAGTTCGACGTGCCGATCCAGGCCGCGATCGGCTCCGCGATCGTGGCCCGCGAGACCGTGAAGGCCTACCGCAAGGACGTCACCGCGAAGTGCTACGGCGGCGACATCTCCCGCAAGCGCAAGCTGCTGGAGCGCCAGAAGGAAGGCAAGAAGCGCATGAAGCAGGTCGGCCGCATCGAGGTCCCGCAGGAGGCCTTCCTCGCGGTGCTGGAACTCGGCGACGACCGCCCGCAGAAGTGAGGATGACCGACGGCGTCGTCGGTCGTCGCGGCGACGACCGCCCGCAGAAGGAACGCGCCGATCGCTGATCGCAGCGATTGGCCATCGGCATTGGCGCCGGGCGAGCTCGTGAATAGCGTCCGGAGCTTCCCTCCGTATGTCGACTCACGACACCAACCCACACGCGCACGGCTCGTTCGTGTGCGCACGGCCCCCGTGGGGATGCGCGAAGCAGGGACCGCATCCGGGGCCCTCGCCTGACCTGAGCTCGCCTGCCTCAGGCACGCGTGCCTTGGGAGACAACGGGCACGCGCTCAGTGGGGCGATCGACCACACCAACAAGGCCATCGAAGGCCGCCGGCATAATCCATGGAAGGACGGCAGATGCGCAAGATCCGCAGGATCCGCCTGCGCAGACGAGAGTGGGACGCGGCGATCCTCGACGTTCTCACGGAAGCGAAGCGCGAAGGCGACGGTTGGATGACCGTTCTGGACATCTGGACCGCCGCCGCCCGCAACTTCTGCGGAGAGGGCGCGGGGGTGGACCGCTTGAACCTCGGCTCATCGTTCTGGGTGTCTCTCTGGGGGCTGGAGGATCGAGGGCTCATCGAGAAGCGGTACCGAGAAGGCGACCGATTTTCGAAGTTCCGCATCATCGAACAGGGTGAGGGACCACGCGGGCGTCGCACACGGCGCGCGCCGCGGTTCTCGTGGCCCTGGGTCGCGGTGCCCACTCCCGGTGCAGCGTGATCGCAGAGGAGGATGCCCACCGCCCATCAGATTGATCAAGAACACCAACAAGATCGCTGATCGCTCCTGCGGGACGACAGCACCGTCGGGGAGGCGCTTCGGCGCCTCCCCCTCGGGGTCGCCTCCACAGCTGCGCGCCTATCTGCCGCCAGCTGAAGTCGCGCACCCGCGGCTACGCGTCGCTGGACTACGACGTGCTCGGGCTGCGGCCGTCGAACCTGGCCAAGCTCGACGTCCTGCTGGCCGGCGACCCGGTCGACGCCCTGTCCATGGTGGTGCACAAGGACAAGGCCTATGAGATCGGCCGCAACCTCACCGAGAAGCTGCGCGCGAAGATCCCGCGCCAGCAGTTCGACGTGCCGATCCAGGCCGCGATCGGCTCCGCGATCGTGGCCCGCGAGACCGTGAAGGCCTACCGCAAGGACGTCACCGCGAAGTGCTACGGCGGCGACATCTCCCGCAAGCGCAAGCTGCTGGAGCGCCAGAAGGAAGGCAAGAAGCGCATGAAGCAGGTCGGCCGCATCGAGGTCCCGCAGGAGGCCTTCCTCGCGGTGCTCGAGCTCGGCGACGACCGCCCGCAGAAGTAGCGCGCGCCGCGCGCTGAACGCGGCGATTGGGGATCGGCATTGGCGGCGCCGGGCGCTTCGCCTAGTGTCCAGGGCGTTCCCTCCCTATTGCACAACAGCACCACCCCGGCCCCTTGTGGGGATGCGCACAGCAGGGACCGCATCCGGGGCCCACGCCAACCTGGGCTCACCCACCCCAGGCACACGTGCCTGGGGGAACCAGTGGTACGCGCTCAGCGAAGCGACCACCACACCGACAAGGCCACCGATGGCCGCAGCAGCGTGTCAGGAAGGACGACCATGACGAGAAGCAACGAACAGCGGGATCTCCAGGCGACGATCGCCGTGATCCAGCAAAACCAGCCGGCCGACGCACCGGCTCCCACCACCGAGCAGCTCGCCGATCTCACGGGAGCTTCTCCGGCGGACGTGGAGACCGCCCTCGACGACGAGGCGAACGACCGGTAGTTCCGGCACGAGCTAACCGGCCGGGCAAGTCGTTCGACTCGGACGACGAGTCCTACGGATAGCTCAGCACCGTCGGGGAGGCGCCTTCAGGGGCGTCTCCCCTTCGGGGTTGCCCCTCAGCGGCGCCGCGCCGACCGCGCCGTCGCCCAGGCGCTCAGCGCCACGAGCTGGTCGCCGAGCGCGCGACCGTCGGCGGTCAAGGTGTAGGCGTCGTCGTCGGTCTGGGTGACGAGGCCCTCGTCGCGCAGCTCGCGCAGGCGCTGGCTGAGGACGCTGGTGGAGACCTCGTCGCACGCGGCGCGCAGGCGGCGGAAGGGGAGCGGGTCGCCGCGCAGCTCCCAGAGGACGCGCAGGACCCAGCGGCGGCCGAGGAGCGCGAGGAGGTCGTTGATCGCGTGCTGGGAGGGCATCGGCGTTGTGCTTCGGAAATCGAACCGCTACGGTTGGCGTACGCTTCGGAAATCGAACCTCAAGGAGCATCGCATGTCCGCCCGCCTCGCGCCACTGGCGCCGCCCTACGACGACCCGACCGCCGACGCCCTCGCCCGCCTGATGGGCGGCGCGGGCGCCGACCACGAGCCGCTCGCGCTGTTCCGGACGCTCGCCCACCACGGCGCGCTGCTGGACCGCTTCCGCCAGGTCGGCTCGACGCTGCTGTCGTTCGGCCACCTCGGTTCGGCCGAGCGCGAGACCGTCATCCACCGCACGACCGCGCGCTGCGGCGCCGCCTACGAGTGGGGCGTGCACGCGGCGCTCTTCGCGCCGGCCCTCGGCCGCGACGACGCGTGGCTGACCGCGACGTGGTCCGGCGCGGCCGACGATCCCGCGTTCGGCGAGCGCGACGCGTTGTTGGTGGTCATGTGCGACGAGCTGCACGACGACGGCACGCTCACCGACGCGACCTGGAGCGCCCTGCGCGCCCGCTACGCCGACGACGAGCTGGTCGAGCTCGTCTGCCTGGCCGGCTTCTACCACCTCGTCTCGTTCCTCTGCGGCGCGTTCGCGATCGAGCCGGAGGCGTGGGCGCGGACGCCGTAGAGTCGCGGGATGGACCTGGGACTCGACGGGCGCGTGTGCGTCGTGACGGGCGCGAGCCGCGGGATCGGCCTCGCGGTCAGCAGCCGCCTGGTCGCCGAGGGCGCGCGGGTGCTGATGGTCGCGCGCGACGCCGAGCGCCTCAGCGCGGCCGCCGACGACCTCGGCGCCGAGTGGCTGGCCGCCGACGTGACCGATCCGGGGTGCGACGAGCGGATCGTCGCGACCGCGACCGAGCAGCTCGGCGCGATCGACGTCCTCGTCAACAACGCGGGCACGTCGCGCAACGCCGGCCTGGACGAGCTGAGCGACGCGGACTGGCGCGACCAGCACGAGCTGCACGTGATGGCGCCGATGCGGCTGATGCGCCTCGCCGCGCCGCGGATGGCCGAGCGCGGCTGGGGCCGGATCGTCAACGTGACGTCCTCGTCGGGCAAGCGCCCCTCGGCGTCGAACATGGCCTACTCGGTCGCCAAGGCGGGCCAGCTGTCGCTCTCGCGCGCGTTCGCCGACGTGTACGCCGCGCGCGGCGTCGCCATCAACGCGGTCGCGCCGGGCGCGACCGGCACGGAGCTGTGGCTCGGCGACGGCGGCCTGGCCGATCAGGCCGCGGCGGCCAAGGGAATCTCGCGCGACGAGGCGCTCGCGCAGGCCGCCGCGAAGCTCCCGCGCGGCCGGCTCGGCGACCCGCAGGAGGTCGCCGACGTCATCGTCTTCCTGTGCGGCGAGCGGGCGGCGAACGTCGTCGGCGCGGCGTGGGGCGTCGACGGCGGCGCCGTCAACATCATGATCTAGCTCGACGCGCCGTCGCGCCGGATCAGCAGCTCGACCGGCCCGCCCGCGCCGAGGCGCTCGCCCTCGGCCACGGCATGTGCCGCCAGGCGCTCGGTCTCGGCCCCGAGGAGGGCGGCGGCGGCGAGCTTGGCGGCCAGGTGGTCGGTGCCGGCCGGGACCGCGACGAGCTCGCCCGCGCCCAGCGGCGCGCCCGGGGTTCGGCGCAGCGCGTAGGGGAGGTCGAGCCACCGCAGGCGCGGCAGCTCGAGCTCGTCGAGCGCGCGCTCGACGACGAGGTGGTCGACGTGGCCGGTCAGACCGAGCGGCGCCAGGATGAGGTCGGGCTCCAGCCGGCCGAGTGCGATCGCCAGGACCGACGCGGCGACCTTCGGCGCGTCGTCGCCGGCCTTCAGGCCGTCGTGCGCGCTGTGCTCGTCGTAGCCGCGCGCGGCGGCCGGGTCGACCGCGAGGTGGACCACGCCGGCGAGCCCGAGCGCTTCGGCGGCGGCCGCCGCGTCGGCGTCGCCGTCGGTCGAGAAGACGCTGACGACGACGACCGGATGGCCCTCGGCGGCGTGGCGGTGCAGCGTCGCGCCGGCCGACTGGACGGCGTCGGAGAGCGTGGGGGCGACGGCGACGATCGTGGTCACGCCGGCGATGGTGCCACGACCGCGGCCAGCCGCTCGATCTGGTCGGGGTCGACCGCCCAGCAGAACAGCGTGATCTCGCCCGCGCCGAGCTTGGTGTAGGCGTCGATCGCGCCCGCGATCGCGGCCTCGCCGGCGTGCAGCCGCGTGGTCGCGTCGCAAGGCAGGTAGGCGTAGAACTTGCTCATCCGCCCGCGGGCGTCGGCGACGACGTCCTCGGGGCCGAGCACGACGTCGAGCTGCGCGCACAGCCGCGGCACGCCCGCCCGGCCCTCGGCCGCCCAGTCCGCGCGTGCCCGCGCGAAGAGCGCCTCGGTCTCCTTGAGCCCGTCGGACGCGATCACGCCGTCGCCGTGCACGGCCGCGCGCCGCAGCGCGACGGGAGCGCCGGCGCCGATCAGGACCTCGGGTCCGCACGGGCGGTGCGGCGCCGGGCCGATCGTGCCCTCGCCGCGCCAGATGCGGCGCATCGTCGGCAGTGCCGCGTCCATGCGCCTGCCGCGCTCGCGCATCGGGACGTTCGCGGCCGCGAAGTCGTCGGTCCGGCCGCCGACGCCGAGGCCGAGCGTCAGCCGCCCGCGCGAGATCCGGTCGAGCGTCGCGGCCTGCTTGGCCAGCAGCACGGGATCGCGCAGCGGAGCGAGCAGCACCTCGGTCTGCAGCCCGATGCGCTCGGTGGCGGCGGCCAGCGCGGCAAGCGCGACGAGCGGCTCCGCGTTGTCCCACACCCAGCGGTCGAGCATCGCGACCGTGGCGAAGCCGGCGGCCTCGGCGCGCCGGCCCCAGTCGATCAGCGTGGCGGGGTCGACGATGGGCAGGCCGAGGCCGATGTGCGTCACTTCTGCATCACCTTCGCGAGGCGGCGCACGCCCTCCGCGAGGTCGGGAGCCGGTGCGCCGGCGAAGGTCAGGCGGAGGTGCGGGGCGGGCGGTTCGGCGGCGAACCACGGCCGGCCGGGGGAGACGAGGACGCCGGCCGCCACCGCGCGCGCGGTGAGCGCGGCGTCGTCGACGCCGTCGGGCAGGCGGACCCAGACGTGCAGGCCGCCGGCCGGGACGGTCTGCAGCTCCCAGTCGGGCAGGTGCTCGCCCAGCGCGGCGACGAGCGCGTCGCGGCGCGCCCGCAGCTCGGTGCGCAGCGTCTTGAGATGACGCCGCCACGCAGGGGTGCTCACCAGCTCCAGAGTCGCGTGCTGCAGGGGGCCGGACACGAAGAAGTCGTCGATGATCCGCGCGGCCTTCAGGCGCGCGCCCGCCGCGCCGCGCGCGCTCACCGCCGCCACGCGGAGCCCGGGCGCCGCCGACTTGGTCAGCGAGCGCAGGTAGACGACGTGCCCGTCCGGGTCGCCGGCGGCCAGCGGCGGCGGCGCGTCGCCGTCGATGCGCAGGTCGCGCGCCCAGTCGTCCTCGATCAGGAAAGCGCCGGCGGCGGTCACGGCCTCGAGCACCGCGGCGCGGCGCTCGGCCGCGAGCGTCGTGCCGCTCGGGTTGGCGTGCAGCGGCTGGCAGTAGAAGACGCGGGCGCCGGTCAGCGCGAAGGCCCCGGCCAGCAGCTCGGGGCGCACGCCGTGCTCGTCGGTCGGGACCGGGACCGCCCGCAGCCCGGCGGCGCGCAGCGCGGCGATCGCGCCGAGGTAGGTGGGGGACTCGACGAGCACGGGCTCGCCGGGCGCGGCGAGCGCGCGGAAGGTCGTGGCGAGCGCCGGCTGACCGCCGTTGCAGATGACGACGTCGTGGCCGCGAACGTGGCCGCCGGCCTCGCGCGCGAACCACTCGCGCAGCGGGTCCAGGCCCTCGACGGCGAGGCGACCCCAGGTCTCGGGCCGGCGCGCGGCGCGGCCGAGGGCGGCGCCGAGGGCGGCGAGCGGCTGGAGGTCGGGGCCGAGGTACCCGCCGGTCAGCGCGATCGCGCCGGTGGGCGGGACGGCGAGCAGCTGGTCGAGCGAGCCGGCCTGGAGCGGCGGACGGTCGGCGAGCGCGACCTCCTGCCAGCCGAGGTCGGGCGCTTTCGGGGTAACGCTTCCCGTCGCGCGCTCGGCCACGAACGTGCCGCGACCGGGCCGCGGGACCACGAGCCCTTCGCCGGCCAGCCGCGAGAGCGCGCGCTGGACGGTGACGGGGGACGCGCGGTGGCGCGCCATCAGCTCACGCACAGATGGCAGGCGGCTGCCCGGGGGGAGGGCACGGGCAGCCGTCCGCACATCCTCGATAACACGCGATTCTGTGTTACCGTCAATCATGAGTATCGAGAGTAACGTTACTACACGCGGTGGAGTAACGCAAGCACGCGGGCACGCCCTGCCGCCCGGCCTCGTCCTCGGCGCGCTCGGCGTCCTGGGGTTCTCGTTCTCGCTGCCGGCGACGCGGCTCGCGGTCGCCGATCTGAACCCGTTCCTGGTGGCCTTCGGCCGCGCGGTCGTCGCGGGGCTGCTGAGCGTCGTCGTGCTCCGGGCCACGCGTGCGGCAAGGCCCACGACGACGCAGTGGCGGTCGCTCGTCGTCGTCGCGTTCGGCGTCGTCGTCGGCTTCCCGCTGTTCACCTCGCTCGCGCTGCATCGCGTGCCGGCGTCGCACGGCGCCGTGGTCGTCGGGATGCTCCCCGCCACGACCGCGGTGGCCGCCGTCCTGCGCGCCGGCGAACGCCCCACGCGCGCGTTCTGGCTCGCCTCGAGCGCCGGCCTGGTCGCCGTCCTGACCTTCGCCCTCAGTCAAGGTGGTGGACACCTCGGGACGCCGGACCTCGAGCTGCTGATCGCGGTCGTCCTCTGCGCGCTGGGCTACGCCGAGGGCGGCCGCCTGTCGCGCGAGCTCGGCGGCGCCAACACGATCTGCTGGGCGCTGGTCCTCAGCCTGCCGGCCACGGCGCTCGTCGCGGCGGTCGCCGTCGCCCAGGACGGCGCGCATGCCGGCGCGAACGCCTGGCTGGGCTTCGCCTACCTGTCGGTGATCTCGATGTTCCTGGCGTTCTTCGCCTGGTACGCCGGCCTGGCGCGCGGCGGCGTCGCGAAGATCGGCCAGGTCCAGCTCGCCCAGCCGGTGCTCTCGCTCACCTGGGCGGCCGCGATCCTGGGCGAGCACATCGGCCCCGGCACCGCCGTCGCGGCCGTCGCGGTCCTCGCCGCCGTCGTCGCCACACAGCGGACGCGCGTCACCTAGCATCACCGCGCAATGGCGCCCGTCGGCAAGTCCTACCCGCCCGTCCTCTACGCGGTCGGCCGCGAGAAGATCAAGGAGTACGCGCGTGCGGTGGGGGAGACCGACCCGCGGCACCTCGACCACGAGGCCGCCCGCGCCGCCGGCTACGCCGACGTCGTCGCTCCGCCGATGTTCGCAGTCGTCTACTGCAGCCAGGCGATCGGTCAGGCGTACTTCGACCCCGAGCTCGAGATCGACTTCGCCCGTCTCGTCCACGGCGGCCAGGAGTTCAAGTGGGGGCCCTTGGTCGTGGCCGGCGACGAGATCACGACGGTCGTCAGCGTCAAGGCGATCGAGCACCGCGCCGGCAACGGCTTCTTCACCTTCGAGTCGGTCGCGACCAACCAGGACGGGCACACGGTCTCCGTGGGCACCTGGACCAACATCGTGCGGGGAGCATGATCATGGACTTCGAGCCCGGCGCCGAGCTGCCCGACCTCAAGGTCACGCCGGACCGCTACCTGACGGTCCGCTACGCGGGCGCCTCCGGCGACTTCAACCCCATCCACATCGACGAGGACTTCGCCAAGCAGGTCGGCCTGCCGGGCCGGATCCTCCACGGCCTGTGGACGATGGCCCAGGTCGCGCGCGCCCACACCGAGGTCGCCGGCGGCCCGCACGCCCTCAAGCGCCTCAGCGTCGGCTTCCGCGGGATGGGCGTCCTGGAGGAGGAGGTCGTCGTCTCCGCCAAGGTCAGCACGGTCGACGAGGACGGCACCGTCCACGTGGACTCCGCGGCCCTGCAATCCGGCAACGCGATCGTCCGCCGCGGAGACGCGGACCTCCGGCCCTAGACTCAAGCGGGACGTGCTCTCGCCCCGCCAAGAGCTGCTCATGCGCAAGGTCGTCGAGGCGTACACCGCCACCGGCGTGCCCGTGGGCTCCAAGACCCTCGCTGCCGACCCCGAGATCGAGGCCGGGTCCTCGACGATCCGCAATGAGCTGTCGATGCTCGAGGAGCACGGGCTGCTCGCGCATCCGCACACCAGCGCGGGGCGCGTCCCGACCGACGCCGGCCACCGCTGGTACGTCGACCAGCTCAGCCGCGGCGCCTCGCTGGTCCCCGCCGCCAAGCCGCTCGGGCTCCAGCTCATCCGCCGCGAGGTCGACGAGGCGATGCGCGTCACGTCCGAGACGCTGTCGCAGGTCACCAACCTGCTGGCGATCGTCTCCGCGCCGCCGATCGACACCGCCACGATCCGCCACGTCGAGGTCCTGCTGCTGCAGCCGCAGGTCCTGATGGTCGTCGTGATCACCTCGACCGGCGGCGTCACCAAGCGCGTCTTCACCTTCGACCGGCCGGTCGACTCCGGCCTCGCCACGTGGGCCGGATCGTTCCTGGACGAGCGCCTGACCGGCGTCGGCCTCGGCGCGCGCATGCTGCACCTGCGCCTGTCGGACTCGTCGCTGACGACGACCGAGCGCACCTTCCTGGAGCAGCTCACACCGGTCTTCACCGACTTGGCCGAGACCGCCGAGGACACGTTGTACGTCGACGGCACCGCGCGCCTGATCGGCGAGCACCGCGTCCAGGACCTGGCCCAGATCAACGACCTGATGTCCATGCTGGAGCGCCGCGCCACGCTGCTCGTCCTCCTGCGCGCCGCGCTCCAGGAGCCCGACGTGCTCGTGCGCATCGGGTCCGAGAACCAGACCCCGGCGCTGCAGTCGCTCGCGGTCGTCGGCGCCGGCTACGGCCTGCCCGCCCGCAAGCTCGGCACCGTGTCGGTCATCGGCCCCGTCCGCATGGACTACGCCCGCGCGATCCGCTCCGTGCGCGAGGCCGCCTTCGAACTCTCCCGATACATCGAGGACGTTTACGGATCTTGAGCTCCACCATGCCCAGCGACCCCTACGAGTTGCTCGGGGTCGCCCGCGACGCCGACGACACCACCATCAAGAAGGCGTTCCGGAAGCTCGCCCGCGAGCTGCACCCGGACGTCAACAGCCACGACCCCGACGCCGAGGAGAAGTTCAAGGCCGCGGCCGAGGCCTACGAGATCCTCAACGACTCGGAACGGCGGGCGACCTATGACCGCTACGGCCACGAGGGCCTGCGCACCGGCGGCCAGGCGCCGAACTTCGACGGCTTCGGCTCGATCAGCGACCTGTTCGACGCGTTCTTCGGCGGGTCGTTCGGCGGCGCCTTCGGCGGCGGCGCGCGCACCGGCCCGCGCCAGGGCGAGGACGTCGCCGTCGCGGTCGACATCGACCTGAGCCAGGCTTACCGCGGCGCCAAGGTCGACGTGAACTTCGAGGCGATCGATCGCTGCGAGCACTGCCACGGCAACGGCGCCGAGCCCGGCACGCCGATCGCGACGTGCGACAAGTGCGGCGGCAACGGGATCCTGCAGGCGGTGACGCGCTCGCCGTTCGGGCAGGTCGTCCGCCAGGTCGCCTGCGACAAGTGCGGCGGCGAGGGCAAGATCCCGGAGACGCCGTGCGAGACCTGCGACGGCCGCGGGCTCGTCGTCGGCCACCGCCACCTCGAGGTCGACGTCCCCGCCGGCATCGCCGACGGGCAGCGCATCCGCCTCAGCGGCCGCGGCCACGCCGGTGAGCACGGCGGACCGCCCGGCGACCTCTACGTCGTCGTCCAGGTCGCGCTCGGCGACAGCTGGCTGCGCGACGACGACGACCTCGTCACGGTGTCCGACATCCCGGCGCCGCTGGCCGCGCTGGGCACGACGCTGACGATCGAGCATCCCGACGGCGACGTCAGCGTCGAGGTCCCGGCCGGCACGCAGCCGGGCGCCGTGCTGACGATCAAGGCCAAGGGGATGCCGATGCTGCGCCGTCAAGGTCGCTTCGGCGACCTGCGCGTCGTCGCCAACGTCGTGATCCCGCGTCGGCTGACGCCGCAGCAGCGAACCATGTTGGAGTCCTTCTCCGAGACCGTGACACCCGAGCAGCTGCGCGCCGACGACGACTCGATGGTCGGCAAGCTGCGCCGCCTGTTCCAGCGGTGACCGGCGAAGCCGCGCCCCGCGGGCTCGTCTCGCGGCAGACGCTCGCCCGGCGGCTCGCCTCCGCGGCCGTGGGCCGCCGGCATGATTAGGCTCGGGGTCCGCGTCCGGCGCGAGGACGCCGACGTGGTCCTGGCCGAGTTGTTGGCCTTGGCGCCGAGCGGGGTGGAGGAGACCGACCTCGAGGATGGCAAGGTCATCGAGTACGCCGTCTACGGCGCGCCCGGCGAGCTGCCGGACCTGCCCGACGTGGAGGCCGCGGTCGGCGGCGCCCTGGTCGAGGTCGTCACGACCGAGGTCGCCGACGACTGGGCCGATCGCTGGCGCGCGTTCCACCAGCCGATCGAGATCGCGGGCCGGCTGTACGTGCGGCCGCCGTGGGAGCCGGCGCGGACCGACCTGATGGACTTGGTCATCGACCCGGGCCAGGCGTTCGGGACCGGCGCGCACCACACGACGCGGCTGTGCCTGGAGCTGCTGGCGCAGGAGGACGTCCCGAGCCCCGCCGGCGTCATGGACCTCGGCTGCGGCTCCGGCGTCCTGGCGATCGCCGCGGCCAAGCTCGGCTGGGGGCCGGTCGCCGGCGTCGACCACGAGCTGGAGTCGGTCCGGGCGACGGCGGACAACGCGGTCGCCAACGGCGTCGACGTCAGCGTCGAGCGCTTCGACCTCATCCGCGGCGGCCCGGCGCCGACCGCGCCGCTCGTCCTGGCCAACCTGCTGCGCCCGCTGCTGCTCTGCGTCGCGCGGGCCGGGTTCCAGGACGGCGCGGCCCCGGAGCTCTTGATCGCGTCCGGCCTGCTCGCGCGCGAGGCCGACGAGATCGCCGATGCCTTCGCGCGCCACGGCCTGCGCGAGACCGACCGGCGCCAGTCGGCGGAGTGGGCCGCGCTGGTCCTGCGGCGCACCGTCTAGGCGCGTCAACGCTCAAGAACACCGCTCAGCGGTCGACACCAGCGACATGAGGCTGGTCAGGGTCCTCGACCCGCTCGGCATGCTGCTCGCCCGCATGCGCGTCTCCCGGCAGCTCGCGCTGCTCGGCGTCGTGCTGCTCGTCCCGGCCGTGCTCGCGGGCCGCGCCTACCACGCCGCGCAGCAGACGCAGATCGACTTCAGCGCGCAGGAGCGGGTCGGCGTCGCGGCCCTCGGCCCGGCCAACGACCTCGTCGTCGCCGCCGTGCGCGCTCGCGGCGCCGCGGTCGACGCCGCGCTGCGCCACACGCTCCCGCCCGCGCCGGCGCTGGCGCAGCTCCGTGCCGCCGTCGCGGCCAACGAGCGGGTCGACCGGCGGGCCGGCGCCGCGCTCGGTGCCCGCGCTACGTGGGCCCGCACGCGCAAGACGATCCTCGCGACGCTGGACTTCGGCGCCGGCACGTCCGCCGCCGACGCGCTCGACGCGTACTCCGAGGCCGTCGACGCCGCCGTCGGCTGGGTGACCGAGGTGGGCAACGCCTCCAACCTGATCCTCGACCCCGACCTCGACTCCTACTACGTGATGGACGCCCTGGTCACCAAGGCGCCGGCCGTCGCGGCCGCCGCCGGCCTGGGCGCCGACCGTCAGCTGGCGCTCTCCGAGCTGCCGGGCGGCGGGACGCTGAGCGACCACATCGAGCTGGCGTCGCACGCCGGCGCGGTCAGCACCAACCTGGAGGCCCTGCTCGTCGGCCTGAAGACGAGCTACGACGCCACCGAGGACACCACCTTGAAGGCGAGGGTGGCCGGGCCCGCCGACGGGATGGGCGCCGCCGCGCGCCAGCTCGGCGTCGACCTGGCGCGGGCCGCGCGCACGACCGAGGTCAGCGAGGGCGACATGGTGTCCCCGGCGGCCGCGGTCTCCGCCGTCGCCGCCTTCGAGCACGCCGCGACCCCGGCGCTGGATCGCCTGATCGGCGCGCGGGTCGACCGCTTCCAGGCCGCCGAGCGCTCGGTCCTCGTCGGGGGCGCGCTGGCGTTGTTGGTGGCCCTGCTCCTCTTCGCCGCGCTGTGGCGCTCGCTGGTCCGCGCGCTGCGCCGGCTGACGGTCGTCGCGCGCGCCGCCGCCGAAGGCGACCTGTCCAAGGACGCGCACCTGCGCCGCCGCGACGAGCTCGGCGAGCTCGGCCGCGCGTTCGTCGCGATGGGCGCCCACCAGCGCGAGCAGGTCGCGGTGGCCGAGCGCGTCGCCGGCGGCGACCTGACGACGACCATCGTCCCGGCCTCCGACCGCGACGCGCTGGGCCTCGCGCTGCGCGACATGACCGCGGGGCTGACCGAGGTCGTGGAGCGCCTGGCGACCACGTCGGGTCGGTTGAGCGCGAGCGCCGGCGGCTTGGCCGAGGGCTCCGAGCAGACCGGCCGCGCGATGGACGAGATCGCCCGCGCGACCGAGGACGTGGCGGTCGGCGCCGAGCGCCAGGTCCGCGCGGTCGCCGCGACGAGCCAGGCGGCCGAGGCGATGAGCCAGGCCGCGACCGCCGGCGTGTCCGGCGCGCGCGCGGCGTCGGCGGCCGCCCAGGACGCGCAGGAGACCGCGCGCCGGGGCTCCGCCGTCGTCGCCCAGGCGACCGGCGCGATGGCCGAGATGGGCGCGGCGTCGGCGCGCGTCGCCGCCGCCGTCGAGCGCCTGGCGGTCAAGTCCGACCGCGTGACCGGCATCGTCGAGACGATCGGCGAGATCGCCGCCCAGACCAACCTGCTGGCTCTCAACGCGGCGATCGAGGCGGCCCGCGCCGGCGACGAGGGCCGCGGCTTCGCCGTCGTCGCCGAGGAGGTCCGCCGCCTGGCCGAGCAGACCGCGGCCGCCGCCGGCCAGGTCGGGACGCTCGTCGGCGAGATCCAGGGCGACACCGAGGCCGCGACCAGCGAGGCGCGCACCGGCCGCGAGCGCACGACCGCCGGCGCCGACCGCATCGTCCACGCCCAGGAGGCCTTCGCGGCGATCGACCGCTCGATGGCCGAGCTCGCGGAGCGGATCGGGGTCGTCTCCGCGCGCAACGACGAGGTCGCCGCGGGCGCTGCCCGCGCGCAGGCCGAGGTCGCCCAGGTCGCCGAGATCGCCGAGCGGACGTCCTCGGCGACCGAGCAGGTGTCCTCCACCGCACAGGAGACCACCGCCTCCGGCCAGGAGATCGCCACCGCCGCCGCGGGCCTGGCCTCGATCGCCGCCGAGCTCGACGAGCTGGTCGGCCGCTTCACCGTCGCTCGCGCCTAGCCCGCGATCCGGGTCGCGCATGCCCCAACTATCGGGGACCCAGCGACCTGGAAGCGAGCAGGAGGGCGCGGAGGCGTTGCGCGGTGCGATGGCGTTGGCGCGTGACCTGGTTGTACGTGAACCGCGCGACGCGGTAGCCGGCGAGCAGGAGCACCTGATCGCGATCGCGGTCGTTCTCGAAGGCGGTCGGCATCCGGTGATAGGTGAAGCCGTCGGTCTCGACGACGAGGTCGGTACCCGGCCAGTGGAAGTCCACCAACACGCCGGCGATCATCGGGTTCGCGATCGGCGTCGGCAGTCCGTGGTCGTCGCACAGCTGCAGCAGCGCGACCTCCAGGCGGCTGCGCGTGTCCGCGACCTCCGCTCCGCCCAGGCGGTCGAGCGCGGTTCGCAGCACCGGCGCCCCATGCGCGCGCCGATGCGCGCCGAGCACCCGGCGGACGGCGCTGAGGTCGAACAGGTCGAGGCGGTCGGCCTGCGCGATGGCGTCTTCGAGCGCGCGCGGCCGGAGCACCGAGGCGAGGTCGAGCAGGGTCCGAGCCGGCGTCGTCACGGGAATCTCGTCGTGCCGCGTGACCTCGTCGGCGGCCAGCGTGCCGACGCGATGGAGCCGGATGCGCCCCGGATCGGGACGGCGTCCGGAGCGCAACGGCGTGCTGGCGTGGATGAGCACGCCGCGCGCGGCCGCGAGCTCCCAATGCGCGGCCGCGTCGCCGTGGCTCAGGACCGCGCGCGGCCCGCTGGCCAAGACGGCGGCCATCCACCGGCCTTCGCGCGTCAGCCGCGGATGCCCGACCGCGAACACGCCCCGGTAGAGCCTCACGAGGCGCCCGATCGCGATGCGGTAGTCGATGTTCTTGTCGCTCAGGCCGAGCGCGCGCAGCTGCGAGCGCTCGAGCGCGCCGTGCTGGCGGGCCGCCAAGGCGCCGATGCGTCGATCCGGGTCGTCTGTTCCCCTCATATGGGCGTATAGGCGACCCGGGCCCAGAACTCGCCCCCCAAGCCTCGGTAGCCTCGGACCATGGCTTGGCATGTCGTCATCGCAGGTGGTGGGTTCGGAGGCTTCTACGCCGCGCGAGCGCTGGAGAAGGCGTTGCCGCCCCAGGCGGCGCGGATCACGCTCGTCAACGACGTCAACTTCATGCTCTACACGCCGCTGCTGCCCGGGGCGGCGGCCGGCACGCTGGAGCCGCGGCACGTCGTGGTCCCGCTGCGCGAGGAGCTCAAGCGCACGCACCTGCGGCTCGGCACGGTCCTCCGCGCGCAGCCGGAGTCCAACACGCTCCGGGTGCGCACGCTCAAGGGCACCGAGGAGAGCCTCAGCTACGACCACCTGATCGTCGCGCTGGGCAGCGTCAGCCGCACGCTGCCGATCCCCGGCCTGGCCGAGCACGGCATCGGCTTCAAGTCGCTGCCCGAGGCGATCGAGCTGCGCAACCACGTCCTGCGGACGCTCGAGGTCGCCGAGACGCTCGAGGACCCCGAAGAGCGCAAGATGTGGTTGACCTACGTCTTCGTCGGCGCCGGCTACGCCGGCCTCGAGGGCCTGGCCGAGCTGCAGGACTTCGCGGCCGACGTCATCGACCTGTACCCGCGCTGCCGCACGCAGGGCATGCGCTGGATCCTGGTCGAGGCGCGCGACCGCATCATGCCCGAGATCCCGGCGCCGCTGGCCGACTTCGCCACGCGCGAGCTGCGCGGGCGCGGCATCGCGATCCGGACCGGGACGACGCTCAACCAGGTCACCGACGACGACGTGACGCTCGAGGGCGGCGAGGTCGTCCCGACCAAGACGCTGGTCTGGACCGCCGGCGTCAAGCCGCACCCGGTGATCGCGCGGCTCGGGCTGCCGCTCGACGAGCAGGGCCGGATCGAGGTCGACCGCACGCTGCGCGTCAACGGCCACGACAACGTCTGGGCGCTCGGCGACGCCGCGGCCGTCCCGGACCCGGCCAAGAAGGGCAAGAGCGCCACGCCGCCGACCGCGCAGCACGCGCTGCGCCAGGGCAAGCGGGCGGGCCGCAACGTCGCCGCGGCGATCGGCTCCGGCAAGGTCAAGCCGTTCACGTTCAAGACCAAGGGCGTGTTCGTCGACATGGGCCAGGGCCAGGCCGTCGCGACGACGCTGGGCATCCGCTGGCGCGGCGTCCCGGCGTGGTGGCTGGCGCGCAGCTACCACCTGGCCGCGCTGCCGGGCAACAAGCGCAAGCTGCGCCTCCTGATCGACTGGAACATCCAGCTGCTCTTCGGCCGCGACGCGTCCGAGCTGGGCGGGCTGGGCCGGGCGCCCGGGCTGGGCGTCGACCCGACCGGCGGCGGGACGCCGGCGGCCTCGGCCAACGGCGCGGCCGCGGACGCGCCCGCGACGACCGGGACTACAGAACCCGTCGCGCCCAGCTGAACCGGCCGGCGCGCCACGGGTCCAGGCGCAGCTGCGACACGTACACGCCCTGCGCCGACGCGTGGATCATCCAGTCCGGGCTGAGCGCGATGCCCTCGTGGACGATGCGGCGCTCGGTCGCCTTCTGCCAGAAGCGGCCGGGGCCGAAGAACACGAGGTCGGCGGGCTGGACGTCGTCGAGGCGGATCCGCCGCGCCTTGGGGATCTCGCCCGCCTGCGTCGCCGCCGTGCGGCCGTGGATCTCCCGGCCCCACGCGAAGCCCGACAGCTTGAACACCCGCCAGACGAAGCCGCTGCAGTCGTAGCCGCCGTGCTCCTGGCCGCCGAGCCACGCCCCGGCGCCGTCGGTCTCGCCGCCCCAGATGTAGGGCATGCCGATCTTGGCGACCGCGACGCGCAGCACCTGCTTCTGGGCGGCGGTGTAGGTCGGCAGCTGGAACTGCGCGAACTGCGCACGGGCCACGTCGGCGGCGGTGCCCTGCCACTTCAGCGCGACCGCGAAGGAGTGCGCCGCCTCGGCGCGGGTGATCGCGTCGGTGGGGTAGAGCTCGAGCTCCTCGTGCGGGAACGGGTGGTTGTCGCGCAGGCCGAGCGCGCGGGCGACGACCTCGGTCCCGAACGCGGCCGGCGGGTTCAGGCCGGCATGCCACGCCTCGTGCTGGACGGCGGCAGCGACGTCGGAGGCGCCGAGCTGGGCGACGAGCAGCCGGTCGAACGTGGTGACCGAGACGGCGCTGGACGGCGCCTTGACGGGGTCGACGCCCAGGCGCGCGGCGAACGCCGCGAGCGCGTCGGGCAGCTGCGCGCCGGCGACCGCGCGCTCGCCGTGGAAGGCCTGGTCGTCGAGGTCGTGCATGACGCCGGCGAGGCGGACGGCGCGCTGCTCGGACAGGTTCCACGAGCCGCGCGCCGCGGCACGGGCGCTGGTCGCGGGGAGGACGATCCCTGCCGCGACGGCCAGCGCGGCGAGCAGGAGCAGGAGGAACGGGCGGCGGAGGGGCATCGCGGCGATCGCATCGGCGTCCGCTGCCGCCGTCTTGAGCGGACGCGTCCGATGGAGCGGCCTACAATCGAAGGACATGAGCAGCATCGCCGACAGCGTCAAGCAGGATCTCACGACCGCGATGAAGGCCGGTGAGAAGACGCGCGTCGGCGCGTTGCGCCTCGTGCTGTCCGAGCTGCAGAAGGCGGCCAAGGACGGCAACGACGACGAGCAGGCGATCCTGCGCCGCGAGCGCAAGCGCCGGCTGGAGTCCGCCGCGGCGTTCCGCGACGCGGGCCGCGTCGAGCTCGCCGAGGGCGAGGAGTCCGAGGCCGCCGTCATCCAGACCTACCTCCCGGCCGAGCTGGGCGACGACGAGCTGCGCCAGATCGTGGCCGCCGCGATCGCCGAGTCGGGCGCCTCGTCGCCGAAGGACATGGGCGGCGTGATGAAGCTCGCGATGGAGAAGGCCGGCGGCCGTGCCGACGGCAAGCGGGTGAGCGCCCTGGCACGGGAGGCGCTGGCATGAGCGCGTCGCTTCGCGATCGAGAAGGGAACTACCAGTGAGCGCCCGGCGCCAGCTGGAGCTGAGCAACGAGGTCGCGGCCGCGCTGAGCGGTCCGCACGACGCGGTCCTGCGCCAGCTCGAAGAGCACGTCGACTGCGAGCTGTTCCTGCGCGGCAACCTGATCACGCTCGAAGGCGACGCGGAGGCGGTGGCCAACGCGGCCGTGGTCGTGCGCGAGCTCGCCGAGCTGATCGAGGGCGGCCACCAGATCACGCCCGGGACGCTGGAGGCCGTGACGAGCGCGCTGGACCAGCACGAGTCGCCGGCAAAGGTGCTGGAGGACGTCGTCTGGCGCCACCGCTCCGCGAAGGTCGCGCCGAAGTCGGTCAACCAGAAGCGCTACGTGGACTCGATCCGCGCCAACACCGTGACGTTCGGCATCGGCCCGGCCGGCACCGGCAAGACGTTCCTCGCCGTCGCGATGGCCGCCGCCGCGCTGGCGCGCAAGGAAGTCAACCGCATCATCTTGACCCGGCCGGCGGTCGAGGCCGGCGAGCGCCTGGGCTTCCTGCCCGGCGACCTGATGGCCAAGATCGACCCGTACCTGCGCCCGCTCTTCGACGCGTTGAACGACATGTTGGATCCCGAGAAGGTCGCGGGCTTCCTGGAGAAGGGCGTGATCGAGGTCGCGCCGCTGGCGTTCATGCGCGGGCGGACGCTCAACGACTCGTTCGTGATCCTCGACGAGGCGCAGAACACGACGCCCGAGCAGATGAAGATGTTCCTGACCCGCTTGGGCTTCGGGTCCAAGATGGTCATCACGGGCGACATCACGCAGGTCGACCTCCCGCGCAACGAGAAGTCGGGCCTGATCGTGATCGGCGACATCCTGGAAGAGGTCGAGGGCGTGGAGTTCGTGCGCTTCGGCGGGGGCGACGTCGTGCGCCACCGCCTCGTGCAGCGGATCGTCGAGGCCTACGACGCGCACGACCAGGCGGCCGCGCCCGAGCTGCACAGCGCCGCCGAGCGTAAGCGGGCGTAGGCGTACATGTCGCTGGAGGTCGAGGTGCTCGACGCCGAGCTCGCCGCTGGGCGCGACGACGTGCCGCAGGAAGCCGACATCGCCCGGCTCGTGGCGCTCGCCGTCGCGACGGCCGGCGTCTACGACGGCCACGTGGCGATCGCGTTCGTCGATGCTGAGCGGATCGCCGAGCTCAACGCGGAGTGGCGCGGCAAGGAGGGCCCGACCGACGTGCTGTCGTTCCCGATCGACGAGGCCGACCTGGACGTCGTCGGCCCGCGCGAGCTGGGCGACGTCGTCATCTGCCCACCGCACACCGAGAACATCCGCGAGGCCATCGTCCACGGGGCGCTGCACCTCGTCGGGATGGACCATGAGGTCGACGACGGTGAGATGCTGGCCGTCCAGGGGGAGATCCTGTCGTGGTGAACGCGAAACACCTCGCCCAGGGAGCTCGGGTTCCGGGCGCGAGCTCGCCCGAAGGCTCGCTCGCGCAGCCGAGGAGGGAATCGACGTGGTGAACGAGATGAAGACGCGCGCCGGGCTCGTGGCGCTGGCGGGCCGCCCGAACGTCGGGAAGTCGACGCTGGTCAACGCGATCGTCGGCCAGAAGGTCGCGATCGTGTCCGACAAGCCGCAGACGACGCGGCGGGCGATCCGCGGCGTCGCGACACGCGCTGACGCGCAGCTGGTCCTGACCGACCTGCCGGGCGTGCAGCGGCCGCTGGACAACCTGACCGAGCGGATGCAGCGCCGCGTCGAGCGCGAGGTGAGCGAGACCGACGTCGCGTTGATGGTGCTCAACGCCGAGCAGGGCGTGGGGCCCGGCGACCGCTGGATCGCCAACGTCCTCAAGAACGCGCCGTGCCCGGTCGTGATCGCCGTCAACAAGGTCGACCGGCTGGACCGGCCGCACACGCTGCTCGCGCTGGAGGCCGCGGCCGAGCTGGACGTCGGCGACGCGATCTTCCCGATCAGCGCTCGCAAGGGCTCGGGCGTCGGCGCGCTGGCCGACCACCTGTTCGGCCTGGTCCCGGAGTCGCCGTTCCTGTTCGACGCCGACGAGCTCAGCGACCTCTCGCCCTACGTGCACCTGGCCGAGCTGATCCGCGAGCAGATCCTGCGCCGGACCTTCCAGGAGGTCCCGCACGCCGTCGAGGTCATCGTCGAAGAGGTCGACACCGAGCGCGAGGACCTGACCGTGATCCACGCCCGCGTCTGGGTGGAGACCGACTCCCAGAAGGGCATCCTCGTCGGCGCCGGCGGCAAGATGATCCGCGCGATCGGCACCGCCGCCCGCAAGGAGCTCGAACGCGACCTCGGCACGAAGGTCCACCTGGACCTCATCGTCCGCGTCCGCCGCGGCTGGCGCGGCGACGACGCACTGCTGGACCGGCTGGGGTTCGACACCTAGAGCGTCGCCGCGCCGCCTCGGTGCACGCGCCTCCACTTCCGCGGCGCTGCGTCGCGCCGTGGGCCGGCGGTTCGGCTGCTTCGCCGGGCGCCACCGCTCAGGCACCGGTGACGTCGACTCCGTCTACGCCGCGGCGCGCTGCCCGCACAGCGCGTCGCAGGTGGTCAGGTCGTCATGCCATCTGGGGTACGTGGCCGACGGCGTCGGCGTAGAGCGGCAGCGTCTGCTCGATGCCTTCGGCGGTGTAGCCGTCGGTCGTGCGGAGCGCGTCGACGACCAGGGATGCGTCGACCATGAGGCGCCGGAAGCGCATGTCCTCGGCGACGTCGTCGAGTTGGGCGTGCGTGCCGTGCAGGACCATGCACCCGTTCATGAGCCCGTTGGGCTCGAGCAACATGATGTCGAAGCTCTCGATGCGGCCCGCCTCCGCGAGCTCGCCGTAGAACGCGGTCGCCTGCCCGAGCACTTCCAGCCCGTGCTGCTCGCGACCTCTGACCGGCTGACCCCAGCTGATGATGAGTACCCGGTCGGCCATTGCGGCCTCCTTGCGGTGCGGCCCGGCCCGATGCCGGGCCTGTCGCGTCGATCCTCCCACCGCGACGCAACGCGGGGCAAGCGTGCCTAGCGCTCCGCATCCCGGGCCATCGGCTCAGGCGGTCACGACGACGCGGCCGCGTGCGCGCTCGGCCAGCGCACGGGCGCGGCCGGCGTCGAACGTGCCGGCGCCCTCCGCCTCGGCGTTGGCGGTGGCGGCGCCGAGGGCGACGGCGAGCGCGTCGGCGGGCGCGGCCCCCGCGTCGTCGGCGGCGAGCAGGCCGGCCAGGAACGAGTCGCCGGAGCCGGTGGGGTAGGGCGCCCGGACGTCGAGGTCGCCGTGCACGGTGCTGCCGTCCGGAAGGAGCATCAGCGCGCCCTCCTCGCCGAGCGTGACCACGGTCAGCGCGGTGGCCGGGTCGGCGCCGCCGGCGACGGCCTGCTCGCGCAGGGCGGCGGCGGCGCGCTGCGGGTCGGCGTGCCCGGTGAGGTCGGCCGCCTCGTGGCGGTTGACCTTGACCAGGTCGGGGCCGGCGGTCAGCGCGGCGGCGAGCGCCCGGTCGTGCTGGTCGACGGCCACGCGTGCGCCGACCTCGCGGCCGGAGGCGACGAGGCGCACGGCCTCCTCCGCGGGAACGTGCGGTGGCATCGAGCCCGAGATCGACAGCCAGGTCGCGCCGTCGCGGGCGACCGCGCGGACCGAGGCGACGAACGCGTCCCAGCTGACCGGGCCGGGCGGCGTGCCGCGCTCGTAGAACTCGGTCATCGCGCCGCCGGCGGCGACCGACAGCGAGCTGCGGCTCTCGCCCTCGGCCCACACGGTCTCGGTCTTCACGCCGGCCTCGACGAGCTCGTCGGCGATCCAGCGGCCCGCGTGGCCGGCCAGCAGCGCGACCGCGACGACGTCGGCTCCGAGCGCGTGCGCGGCGCGCGCGACGTTGAGGCCCTTGCCGCCGGCGCGGGAGATCAGGCGGTCCGGGCGGTGGATGGAGCCGACGCTGACGGCGTCGACGATGAAGAGCTTGTCGATGGAGGGGTTGGGGGCGGCGCAGACGATCATGAGGACAGCCTGCCATCTCGCGGCCGACCGTAGACTCTCGCCATGGCCCGCCGGGACGAGGAACCTGCCGAGGCGCTCGCGGCGTTCGCGGTCGTCGTGGACGAGGTCGTGGTGGCCGGTGACGTCGAGCAGGCGCTGTGGTTCGGCGCTCCGGCGGTGAAGGTCGGCGGGAAGATGTTCGTCGCGCTGAGGCGCGGGGCGCTGATCGCCCGCCTGGGCGCGGACGAGGTCGACGCGCGGGTGGCGGCGGGGGACGGGGTGCGGTTCGACCCCTCGGGCAAGGGCCGGCCGATGAAGGACTGGCTGGAGTCCAACGTCGCGCACGCCGAGTGGGTCGAGCTCGCGCTCGCCGCGCTCGCGTTCACCGCGGGCGACTAGTGTCCCGATTCGTTGATTCGGCCGCAGTGTGCGGGATGCACGGTCGCGTCAGGCAGCCGGCGGCGGACGCAGTCGTGCTGGTGGTCCCGGCGAGGACGCCGCCGGTTGCCCGGCGCCAGCGGGCGCCCGCAGACTGCCGTCGAATTGATGAATCAGGACACTAGCTCAGTCGATCAGCCGCTTCTCCATGCGGTTGATCGCCACCCGCCACGCCGCGAAGCCGAAGGCCACCAGGAACCCGAGGTGCCAGAGGTCATCCCAGACCAGGCCGAACACCGCGTCGCGCACGAGCTGCACGCAGTGGTAGAGCGGGTTGACGTTCGCCAGCACCTGCGCCCACTCCGGCAGGCCGGAGATCGGGAAGAACGTCCCGGCGACGAGGAACAGCGGCGTGATGACCGTCGACGTCACGTAGCTGAAGTTGTCGATCGACGTCATGACCGCCGAGATCAGCGTCCCGAACGACGCCCACCCGTAGCCCGCGATGAACGCGATGAAGGGCACCAGCAACATGCCCCACGACGGGTCGAGGCCGAAGACCATGGCCACCAACATGGGCACGCAGCCGTAGATGCCGGCGCGAGCCGCGATCCACAGGCACTCGGCGGTCACCAGCTCCTCGGTGTCCACCGGCGCGGCCAGGATCGCGTCGTAGGTCCGTTGGTACTCGCGTTTGACGAACGTCCCGAACATCGCGGGGAACACGGACGCGAACAGCACGGCGGTCGCCACGGTCCCGGTCCCGACGAACTGGACGTAGTCCATGCCGTCGACCTCGCTGACGAGCGACCCGAAGCCGAACCCGAAGGCCAGCAGGTAGATCGTGGGCTCGATCGTCGAGGAGAACGTCGAGGCCCGCCAGTAGGACCCGAAGTTGACGACCTCGCGCACGAGCACGCCCGTGAGCGCGGGCTTGTCCAGGCGGCGCGGCTGGCGCTCGGCGACGTCGGCAGCCATCAGGCGATCTCCTCACCGGTCAGTAACACGAACACGTCTTCCAGGTTCGCCGTGCGGCGCTCGCCGTCGGGCACGTCGCCGTTGAGCTCCTCGGCGCGCAGGATCGTCACCGACGTCCCGGTCCGGCGCGTCGCCCAGCCGCGCGCGCCGGCGTCCTGCTCGATCTCGCGCAGCCTCAGCGGCGGCCCGTAGACCTCCAGCGCCTCGCGGCCGGCGTGCTCGGCGACCAGGTCGCCCGGCCGGCCGACCGCCACCGCGGCGCCCGCCGAGACCACGACCACCGTGTCGGCCAGGCGCTCGGCCTCCTCGATGTAGTGCGTGGACATCAGGATCGACGTGCCCTCGCTGCGCAGCCGGTCGATCAGCGCCCAGAGCTCCTGGCGCACCTGCGGGTCCAGCCCGACGGTCGGCTCGTCGAGCAGCACGAGCCGCGGCCGGTGCACCAGCGCCCGCGCGATCAGCAGCCGCCGGCGCATCCCGCCGCTGAGCTCGTTGACCTTGGCCGCGCGCCGGTCGCCGAGGTTCGCGATGTCCAGCGCGCGCTCGATCGCGTCGCGCCGCTGCGCGCGGCCGATCCGGTACAGGTGCGTGAAGACCAGGAGGTTCTGCTCGACGGTCAGCGTCACGTCGAGGTTGTCGAGCTGCGGTACGACGCCCATCTGCGCCCGCGCCGCCTTGGACTCCTCGGGCAGCGGCAGCCCGAGGACCTCCAGCGTCCCCTCGTCGGCGATCGCCTGCGCGGTGAGCAGCCTCATGGTGGTGGACTTGCCCGCCCCGTTGGGGCCGAGCAGCCCGACGCACGTCCCGGTCGGGACGGTCAGGTCCAGCCCGGCGACGGCGGTGACGTCGCCGTAGCGCTTGACGACACCGCGCAGCCGGATGGCCGCCGCGTCCTGGGGAGAGGGGGACACGGTCCCGAAGCTACACCCCGGAGCCACCGTCGTCCTTGACGGTTAAACGGGAACGGACCCGAGCAACCGTCGTCGCTCGGGTCCGCACCGTGGATGTCCCCTCCGGTGGGAGGCGTATATGTGGCGAAGGTTCGACTCTCGATCCTTGGCGGTCCCGATGATGCTGGCGTCGCGCTCCCTCCAGAAGCGACGCTCGAGCTCAGGGCCGACCCGTCCGTGGGTCGTATTCGCCTGTTGTGTTGCTTCCCTATCGTCGGCCCGTGTGCCGCCGGCTGGAGGGCCGTTCCTGCCCGAACGGACGTCTGTCCTAGTGGGGGCGGCCCAGCCAGCTGTCAACGCCCGTTCCCGCAGGCGATCCGGCGGCGCGTACCTTCGCGGTCCCATGGCCGCGAACGTCCCCGTCCAGACCAAGATCACGGCGGTGATCGCCTGCTACCGGGACGCCGAGGCCGTTCCGATCATGCACGAGCGCCTCGTCGCGGCGTTCGCGTCGGTCGGCACCGACTACGAGATCATCTTCGTCAACGACGGCTCGCCCGACAACGCGCGCGACGTGCTCGCGGAGCTGGCCGCGCGCGACCCCAAGGTGGTGGTGATCAACCACGCCCGGGCGTTCGGCTCCCAGAGCGCGTTCACCTCCGGGATGCGGATCGCGACCGGCGACGCGGTCGTGCTGCTCGACGGCGACCTCCAGGACCCGCCCGAGGTGATCCCCGAGTTCGTCGCCAGGTGGCGCGAGGGCTACGACGTGGTCTACGGCGTCCGCGTCCAGCGCGAGGCGCCGAAGCACATGCAGATGTTCTACAAGTCGTTCTACCGCGTCTTCAAGCGCATGGCCTACGTCGACGTGCCCGTCGACGCCGGCGACTTCGGCCTCGTCGACCGCCGCGTCGTCGACGCGATGAACGCGCTGCCGGAGACCCATCGCCTGATGCGCGGCCTGCGCGCCTGGGTCGGCTTCAAGCAGATCGGCGTGCCGTACGTGCGGCCGGAGCGGATGTTCGGCACGACCACCAACAACTTCCGCAAGAACCTCGGCTGGGCGCGGCGGGCGATCGTCTCGTTCTCCTACGCGCCATTGGACCTCATCACCGGCCTCGCGCTCTCGATCGTCGCCCTGGCCTTCTTCTCGATCTTCGCCCAGCTCGTGGTGCGCGTGATCGATCCCGGCCTCGTGCCGCGCGGCATCACGACGGTGATGATGGTCGTCCTCTTCCTCGGCGGCATCCAGCTGCTGTGCCTGAGCATCATCGGCTCCTACCTCGCACACGTCTACGAAGAGGTCAAACGCCGCCCGCCCTTCGTGGTGGAGTCCATCCTCAACGCACCGATCGGCACCGAGATCCCCGCCGCTCGCACCCGCCGCGGCCTCGAGGACGAGGCGCCGGAGTCGGCCCGCCCGGCGCCGACCTACCCGGTGCAGCTGAGCTGATGGCGACCACGGCTCAGCGCCGGCGCACGAGGGCGCAGCGCCAGCAGACGCGGGCGTCGCAGGCCGTGCCGCCCGCCGCGCCACGCGTCGACGCCTCCGAGATCCTGGCGTACCTCACCGCGACCGCCGCCGTCTTCATCGCGGTCGGCGCCGCGATCATCGCGGTCGTCGGGCCCGGGGAGGACTGGGAGACCCGCCTGTGGGTGATCGCCGTCGTCGTCGGGCTGCCCGGCGGGTTCCTGCTCGCACGCCGTCAGCAGCGCGCCGGCGCGGCGACGGCGATGGGCGTGGCGCTGAGCACCTCGGCGCTCATGCTCGGCATCGTCGTGCGCTGGGCCGGCGACGGCGGCCACGCCTTCAACGCGGTGCTCGCCCTGTCCGGCGTGGTCGCGGTGGTGGGGCCGTTCCTCGCGGCACGGTGGGTGCCGATGACCCTGCTCCGACATCGCGGCTGGCACGCCGTGACGGTCATGGCGCTCGCCGTCCTGGTCCTCCCGTTCCTCCCGCCGGCCATCGGGACCGAGCGCGTCCTGTGGATCGCGGTGCCGCTCGCGGTCGTCATGTTCGCGGCGCTGCGTACCGTCCGGATCGCCATCCCGTGGCGCGGCGCACGCACGGCGATCGAGGTCGTCTTCGGCGTCGCCGTGTTCCTGCTCGTCTTCCGGACGACGACGGTCGAGCAGGCGGTCTCGGTTCAGTCCGCCTACAGCGCGAACTTCTTCCTCGGACCCGTCAACGCGGTGGTCCATGGACGGCCGGCGCTGGTCGACACGTGGTCGCAGTACGGCCTCGGGATGCTCTACGGGCTGCGGAGCATGTTCTGGGTCGTGCCGCTCGGCTACGGCGGCTTCATCCTCCTCCAAGCCTTCCTGACCGGCGCGCAGTACGTGCTCTTCTACGGGATCCTGCGCGCTGCCACGCGCCGGCCGCTGCTCGCCGCCACTGCGACGCTCGTCGCGATCTCGCGCCAGGTCTTCAACACCGCCTACGGCACGTACTTCGAGTTCCCGAGCACCGGCCCGCTGCGCTTCGGCGCGCCCTATCTGGTGATCGGCCTGGCCGTGCTGGGCGCGCGACGGCCGGGCTGGGCGCGACCCGTCCGCGCGTTGACTCTCCTGGCGGTCGCCGTCGCGGCGGTCTGGAGCTTCGAGAGCTTCACCTACACGATCGTCACCGCCCTGGCGATCACGGTCGTCGAGGCGCTGGCCGACGACGACGGGCACCGGCTACGACGCGTCGTCATCGGGGCTGCTTCGTACGTCGGAGCCGCGGTCGCCGGCGTGGCGCTGTTCACGCTCGCGGTGGCGGTGTTCGCCGGGAACCCGGACTGGGGCCCGTACATCGACTACATCAAGCTCTACACCAGGGGCTTCGGGCAGCTGCCGGTCACGTTCTTCGGCCAGGGGCCGCTCATGGGGGCACTCACGATCCTGTCAGCGGCGGCGCTCTTGTGGGTCGTGCTCGAGCGGCGCGTGACCATCCCGACGGTCACGCGGGTCGCGCTCGCAGGGTTCACCGGGTTCGCGATCGCGAGCTACACGTATTACTTGGGTCGCTCGGTGGACAACAACCTCGTGCACCTCTTGCCGCCGGTCGTCGCGTACCTCGCGCTCTGGGTCAGCGTGCTGCTCGGGACCAAGGGGCGGCGCGCCGTGGCGCGGCCGGCGCTCGCGGTCGTCGCGATCCTCGTCGTTGCGGCGGCGCTGACCATCGGCAACGCGTGGCGCGAGGTCCGGGCCGGCTGGGGGCACACCGCCCTGGCTCAGGTCATCCCGCACGGTGGCGGGGCGTCGAGCCTGTCGAGCTCGCTGAGGCTGTGGTGGGGCAATCCGGTGATGGACGCCGACGCGCTCGAAGGCGGCCAGCTGCTCGCTCGCTACTGGCGCCCGCACCAGCCGGCGCTGATCCTCGCCCGACCCGACCTGACGACCGAGTTGCTGATGCGTTCCGGTCGCCGCAACGCGCTCCCGATCGGTCACCCGTCCGAGGATGACCTGATCGCGTCCTCCGCCAGCCGCATCGCGCGTGCCGTCGACGCCGTGCCGGCCGGCACCGACATCTTGATCGGCCAGGACTACGCGAACGGTCTGTCCCCACTGCAGGCGGAGGCACTGAACGCCCTCAGCGCGCGCTACAGGATCGACGTGGTCAAGAAGGGCGGGCACTTCCTCGTCCTCCGCACGGTCGAGCCCTAGCGCCCCCGCTCCAGCCGCGTCGCGAACCCTGCGACGTCCGTGTCGTCCAGGCGTTCGGTGAACACGAACGGCAGCGTCTGGATCGGCGTCGAGGCCTCGCGGCGCAGGCGTGAGAGCTGGGTCTGCTGGGTGCGGACGCGGCCGGTTGCGGCGAGGGCGGCGCGGCGGGCGTGGCCGTTGACGGCTCCGTCGACGGCTTCGGCTTCGCGTGCGCCCAACCGGCGGGGCCAGACGCCGTTGACGACGATCGCGTCGAGCGAGCGGCCCAGCGTGGCCTCGACCTGGGCCTCGAGCTCGAGCGTCTCGGCCACGGCCAGCTCGCCCGGGAGCGCGACCGCGACGAGGCGGCACACGGCCGGATCGGCCAGCGCGTCGGCGACCGTGCGCGCCTGCCGGGCGATCGGGCCGACGCGGGCGATGTCGGCGAACGTCCGCGGCGTGCGCAGCAGCGCGACGCCGTGCCCGGACGCGGGTGCGTCCAACACCACCGTGTCGTAGTCCTCGCCCAGCGCCCACGCCTGGTAGATCGTCACGAGCTCCCGGGCCCCCGGCGCGGCGCCGACGAACGCGCCGAACGCCCCCGACCGCGCCAGCAGGCGCGCCAGCCGCCGCGGCAGCTGATGGCCCAGCCACTCTTCGAGCGCGGCCTCCGGGTCGATCGTCACGGTGTCGAACGTGCCGTCGACCAGCCCGAGCCGCGACGCGCCCCCGACCTCGGCCAGGACCGTCCGGCGCCCGCGGCGCGCCGCGCCCAGCGCGAGCGCGGCCGCGACCGTGGTGCGGCCCGTGCCACCCTTGCCCGTGACGACCACGAGGCGCTTGTCGGATGCGTTTGGGTTCATCTGCACGTCCAGGGGTGTACGTAGCCCACCACAAAGGAGAACATGCCGCTCACGGACACCCAGGACGCCTACCTCCGCTGCGCCGCGCTTCAGCGCCGGCACGACCCGACCTTCCACCTGGCCACCCAGGTGCTGGGCCGCGACGTGCGTCCGGCGGTCCATGCGCTGTACGGGTTCCTGCGCGGCGCCGACGAGCTGGTCGACGGGCCGGACCGCGCGCCGACGCCCCAGGGCCGCCGCGCCGCGCTCGACGCGTGGCAGCGCACCCTGGTCGACGGCATCGCCAACGGCGGCAGCGACCACCCGCTGATCTCCGCGCTCGTGGACGCCGGCCGCCGCCACGACCTCCCGCTGACCGAGCTCAACGTGTACATGGACTCGATGCGGGTCGACTGCGTCGGCCGCGTCCGGATCGGCTCGCGCGCCGAGCTCGACGCCTACATGAACGGCAGCGCCGCCGCCGTCGGCCGCGTCATGGCGCCGCTGATCGGCGTGCCGCGCGAGCGGGCGGAGGACGTCGCCCGCCTCGGCGTCGCCTTCCAGCTCACGAACTTTCTGCGCGACGTCCGCGAGGACTACAACATGGACCGCGTCTACCTGCCCGACCTCGACGAGGACGCGCTGGCCGCCGGGCGCCCGACGCCCGTGCCGCTCGACGAGGTCCGCCGCGCCGCCCAGCTGTTCCGGGACTCGGCCCGCGCCGTGCTCGGCGCCTGCGCGCCCCGCGCGCGCCCCGGGATCGCGATCGCGACGACGATCTACCGGCGTGTCCACCTGGCGCGCATCGAGCGCCGCGGCCTGGTGGCGGCATGACCAGACGCGCGACCGCGCGCGGGGCGGCGCGCACGTCGCTGGACGGCCGGCGCGCCGACGTCATCGTCTGCGGCGCGTCGTTCGCCGGCCTCTCCGTCGCGCGCGAGCTCGCCGGCGCCGGCGCTGACGTCCTGGTCCTCGACCGCTACGAGATCGGCGAGCGCGCCACTTCCGCGTGCGCGGTCCCGACCCCGTGGATGGCGGCGATGGGCGTCGAGGCCGCCGCCCGCCAGGTCCTGCCCGGCATGTCGTTCACGACGCCGCGCGGCGGCCGCGTCCGCTACGCGCTGCCCTGGAGCTGGACGGCGTTCGACTACAGGACGCTCTGCCAACTGCTGTGGGAGCAGTGCGGCGACGCCCGCTTCGAGACCGCCACCGTCCACGGCCGCACCGGCGACACGGTCCACACCGACCGCGGCGACCTCACCGCGCCGCTGCTCGTCGACGCCGCGGGCTGGCGCCGCGTCCTCACCACGCCGCACGTCCAGCCGCCCGACGCGGCCCTCAGCCGCGGCCTGGAGGTGCACCCGCACGACCCGCAGGGCACCGACCTCGACGTCTACCTCGACCGCGACCTCATCCGCCGCGGCTACGGCTGGTCGGTTCCGGCGGCCGGCGAGCGCCGTGTCGGGACGCTGTCCTACGACCCGCGCGACCACGTCAAGCAGCCCACGCGACGCCTCGCGCAGGAGCTCGACGTCGAGACCGTCCGCTACCAGGGCAACTGGTTCCCGCACGCCCTGCAGCAGGCCACGACCGGGACCGCCTTCTGCGTGGGCGACAGCGCCGGCCACTGCTTCCCGCTCTCGGGCGAGGGCATCCGGACCGCCTTCTACTTCGGCATCGCCTGCGGGCGCGAGCTCCGGACGGTCATCGACGGCGACCAGACGCGCGAGCAGGCCGCAGACCGCTACACCGCCTTCCACGAGCGCCATCGCGCCGCCTTCACGCGAGCCGCCCGATTGCAGAGGCTCATCCCGGCATTGCCACCGCCGATCCTGTCAGTCTTGCTGCGCACGATGAGCGTCCAGTTCGTGGTCGACCGGGCGTTCGGCTGGTATCTCCAGCAGGCGCACCCATCGCTGGCCGCCCGTCCGCCCGGCCCGCGCGCACCCCATGGCAGACCGATCGAGCACGCCACCCTTCCCCGGTGACGCCGACCGCGCACCCGCGCTGGTCCGCGCGCTCGACGTCGCGACCAGCGGTGTCCTCGTCTGCGACGCGACCACCGCGGACCGGCTGGTCGTCACCTACGTCAACGGCGCGTTCGAGCGCCTCTTCGGCCGCACCGCCGGCGAGCTGGTCGGCGACGACGTCACCGCGCTCGTCGTGGAGAGCGTCAGCGACGACGAGGCCCGCGCCGCGCTCGCGGCCGCGCTGCGCGACGAGCGCGCCCACGCGGCCACGTTCACCCTCCGGCGCCGCGACGGCTCCGCCTTCCGGGCCGAGCTGCGGATCACGCCGGTCCGCGACGCCGGCGGGACGACCACCGACTGGATCGCGGTCGTCGACGACGTCACCGAGCGCCTCGACGCCCTCGACGCGCTCGCCCTCGCCGAGGCCCGCTACCGCAACCTGGTCGAGCACGTCCCGGCCGTCGCCTACGTCGCCGAGTGGGACGAGCACTCCACGCTGACCTACATCAGCCCGCAGATCGAGGCGCTGCTGGGCTGGCCGCCCGAGGCGTTCCTCGACGACCAGGACCTCTGGTACAGCGCGATCCACCCGGACGACCTCGACCGCGTGCGCGAGGAGGAGCGGCTGTCCTACACCGCCGGCACGCGGGTCGACCACGAGTTCCGGATGCGCCACCGCGACGGCCACGAGATCTGGGTGCGCGACAAGGAGACGGTGATCCGCGACGCCGACGGCGCGCCGCGCTTCAGCCAGGGCGTCCTGGTCGACGTCACGCCGACGCGCGAGACCGAGTCCGAGCTGGCCGACGAGCGCCACCGCGCGCAGCGCTACCTCGACATCGCCGGCGCGATCATCGTGATCCTCGACCCGAGCGCGAAGATCACGCTGCTCAACCGCGCCGGCGCCGAGCTGCTCGGCTACGACGAGGGTGCGCTGATCGGCCGCGACTGGTACGACGCGGTCGTCCCGGCGCGGCTGCGCGAGGCCGGCCGGACCGCCTACGCCGCCGAGATCGCCGGCGACGAGGACGACGCCGTGCACGAGTCGGTCGTGGTGACCAGGGCGGGGGAGGAGCGCACGATCGCCTGGCGCGACACGGTCGTCCGCGACGCCGACGGCCGCGTCACCGCGATGATGTCCAGCGGCGTCGACCTCACCGAGCGTCGCGCCGCCGAGGAGCAGATCGCCTACCTCGCCTACCACGACTCGCTCACCGGCCTGCCCAACCGCGCGCTGCTGCAGGAGCACCTCGACCTCGCGCTGGCCCGCGCGCGGCGCCAGGGCCAGGCGGTCGGCCTGCTCTACCTCGACCTCGACGGCTTCAAGCTCGTCAACGACTCGCTCGGCCATCCCGCCGGCGACGAGCTGCTCTGCCACGTGACGATGCGCCTCAGCGAGCGCCGCCGCGGCATGGACCTGCTCGCCCGCCAGGGCGGCGACGAGTTCCTGCTGCTGCTCGCCGACCTCGACCGCCAGGAGGCCGAGGCCCACGCGCGCCGCGTGGCCGACGACCTGCTCGGCGCCCTGGCTGAGCCGTTCTCGATCTCCGGCGCTGAGTTCCACATCGGCGCGTCGATCGGCGTCAGCCTCTTCCCGCGCGACGCCGCCGACGCCGACGAGCTGCTGCGTCACGCCGACGCGGCGATGTACGGCGCGAAGTCCGCGGGGCGCAACGGCGTCACGGTGTACGACGGCGACCCGCACGAGCCGTTGGAGCGGCTGTCGATGACCAGCCGCCTGCGCAAGGCGCTGGACCGCGGCGAGCTGATCCTGCACTGGCAGCCGATCGTCGACCCGCGCGACGGCGCGCTGCGCAAGTTGGAGGCCTTGGTCCGCTGGCAGGACCCGTTCCGCGGCCTGGTGATGCCCGACGACTTCATCTCGTTCGCCGAGGAGACGGGCTTCGTCGACCGCGTCGGCGACTGGGTCGTCGGCGCCGCGCGCGACCAGATCCTCGCGTGGGAGCGCGCGGGCTACCGGCCGCCGCGCGTGACCGTCAACGTCTCGCCGCGCCAGCTGCGCCGCCCGGACTTCGGCCAGCGCCTGCTCGGCCTCGTGCAGCCCGACGACGTCGCCAGCCGCTTCACCGTGGAGATCACGGAGTCGGCGGCGATGGCCGACCCGCTGCGCACCGACCCCGTTCTGACAGAGCTGGTGGCCGCCGGCGTCGAGATCGCGGTCGACGACTTCGGCGCCGGCTACTCGTCGCTGTCGCGCCTGCGGACCATGCCGGTTCAAGTCCTCAAGATCGACAAGACGTTCCTGCAAGCCGTCCCGGACGACGTCCAGGCGACCGCGATCGTGACCGCGATCATCGAGCTGGCAAGGGCGTTGGGGATGGAGGCGGTCGCCGAGGGCGTCGAGAACGAGCAGCAGCGCGCGTTCCTCGTGGCGCGCGGCTGCCCGCTCGCGCAGGGCTACCTGCTGGGCCGTCCGGCACCGGCCGCGGAGATCGAGCCGCTGCTGGCGCGGGCTCCGTCGAGCAGCCCTTCGTGAGTCAGACGGTGTGGACGGCGCTCGGCGGCGGGCGCTTCGTAGAATTCGACGTCCATGGAGCCGAACGCGATCAACTACGACGCCCAGGGCCTCGTCCCCGTCGTCATCCAGGACTGGCGCTCCGGCGAAGTCCTGACCTTGGCGTACGCCAACGCCGAAGCGGTCGCACGCACGCGTGAGACCGGCGAGCTCCACCTCTGGTCGCGCTCCCGCCAGGAGCTGTGGCGCAAGGGCGCGACATCCGGGAACACCCAGGCGGTCAAGGGCCTGCGCTACGACTGCGACGGCGACGCGCTCGTCGCGCTGGTCGAGCCCGCCGGCCCGGCGTGCCACACCGGTGAGCGCACCTGCTTCTACCGCGGCGACATGGACCCGGCGCCCTTCGAGGTGCTGCCGGCGCTGGAGCGCACGCTCGTCGCCCGCCAGGCGCAGCGCCCCGAAGGCTCCTACACGGTGGCCCTGCTCGACGATCCCGCCCACATCGGCGAGAAGGTCGAGGAGGAGGCCGAGGAGGTCGCCCGCGCCGCGCGCGAGGAGACCGACGACCGCGTCGACAGCGAGGCGGCCGACGTCCTGTACCACCTGCTCGTCCTGCTGCGGTCGCGCGACCGCGCGCTGGCCGACGCCACGGAGGTCCTGCGTGAGCGCGCTCGCTGAAGGCGCCAACACGGAGGGGTTGACGCTCGAGCCGTCGCTGGAGGATATCCGGGCGCTCGCCGCCGATCCCGCCCACGACCTCGTCCCGCTGCGCCACACGTTCATCGACGACTGCGAGACGCCGGTCTCGGCGTTCCTGAAGCTGCGCGGGGCGGAGAAGCAGACGCCGGCCTTCCTGCTGGAGTCCGCCGAGCAGGGCCAGCGCGTCGGGCGCTACTCGTTCATCGGCGTCCAGCCGCGCGACGTCGTGCGCTGGTCGCTCGGCGACGACGGCGACCCCTACACGCTGGCCGAGGAGGGCGCCGCGCTGCGCCAGGCCACCTACCGGGACGCGCCCCCGTTCACCGGCGGCGCCGTCGGCTTCTTCGGCTACGACCTGGTCCGGACCGTCGAGACGACGCTCGGCGAGCCCAACCCCGACGTGCTCGGCCTGCCCGACATGGCGCTGATGCTGTCCGACCTGCTGGTGGTCTTCGACCACCTCAAGCACACGGTCACGATCCTCGCCAACGTCGCCGCCGACGACGTCGACGCCTCCTACGTCGAGGCGGTCCAGACGATCGCCAAGGCGCGCGCGGTGCTCGACGGACCGGTGCCCAAGCCGGACGTCGAGCCCGGCGAGCGCCCGGTTCCGGAGTTCACCTCCAACATGCCCCGCGAGCAGTTCGAGGGCATGGTCGCGCGCATCGTCGAGTACGTGCATGCGGGCGACGCGTTCCAGGTCGTCCCGTCGCAGCGCTGGAGCGCGGAGCTGGCGGGCGTCGACCCGTTCTCCGTCTACCGCGGGCTCCGGGTCGTCAACCCGTCGCCGTACATGTACTTCCTGGACTTCCTGGACTTCCAGATCGCCGGCGCCTCGCCCGAGCCGCTGCTGACGGTCAACGGCCGGCGTGCCTCGACGCGGCCGATCGCCGGCACGCGCCCGCGCGACGCCGACCCGGCCGAGCTGCTCGGCGACGAGAAGGAGCGCTCGGAGCACGTCATGCTGGTCGACCTGGGTCGCAACGACCTGGGTCGCGTGTGCGAGTACGGCTCCGTCGCGGTCGACACGTTCATGGCGATCGAGCAGTACTCGCACGTCATGCACATCGTCTCCTCGGTCTCCGGCACGCTGCGCGAGGACATCGGCCCGATGGACGCGCTGCGCTCGATCCTGCCGGCCGGCACGCTCTCGGGCGCGCCGAAGGTCCGCGCGATGGAGATCATCGACGAGCTCGAGCCGGTCAAGCGCGGCGGCTACGGCGGCGCGATCGGCTACCTGAGCTACAGCGGCGACCTCGACACGTGCATCCACATCCGCACGGTCGTGATCAAGGACGGCACCGCGCACATCCAGGCCGGCGGCGGGACCGTGGCCGACGCCAAGCCGGAGTACGAGTTCGAGGAGTCGGTCAACAAGGCCAAGGCCGTCAAGGGCGCGATCGCGCTGGCCGCGCGGCAGAGGGACTGGGCATGAAGCTGCTGATGGTGGACAACTACGACTCGTTCACCTACAACCTGGTTCAGTACCTCGGCGAGCTGGGCGCGACGATCGAGGTCGTCCGCAACGACGTCGCGACCATCGACGAGCTGCTGGAGCGCGCGCCGGACCGCGTCGTGGTCTCGCCCGGCCCGTGCACGCCCAGCGACGCGGGCATCTCGATCGAGGCGATGCGGCGCTTCCCCGAGGCCGGCATCCCGACGCTTGGCGTCTGCCTCGGGCACCAGTCGCTGGCCGAGGCGTTCGGCGGCACCGTGATCCGCCACGAGCCGATCCACGGCAAGACCACCGCGATCGAGCACGACGGCGAGGGCGTCTACCGCGGCCTGCGCGGCGCGCTGACCGTCGGGCGCTACCACTCGCTCGTGGTCCGCGAGGAGGACCTGCCCGACGCGTTCACTGTCACCGCCCGCGGCGGCGGCGTGCTGATGGGCATCCGCCATCGCGAGCTGCCGGTCGAGGGCGTGCAGTTCCATCCCGAGTCGGTGCTGACCGACCGCGGGAAGGACATGCTGCGCAACTTCCTCTCCGACGCGTAGGCTGTCCGCCTTTCCATGCCCAACGACGTCCTCACGGCGGCGATCGACCTGCTGGCCGAGCGCCGCGACCTCAGCCAGGACCAGGCGGCCGCGGTCCTCGCCGAGATCATGGCCGGCAACGGCAGCGAGTCGCAGATCGCCGCCTTCCTGATCGCGCTGCGCACGAAGGGGGAGACGGTCGAGGAGATCGCCGGCCTCGCCGCGACGATGCGCGCGCTCGCGACGCCGGTCCCGACGCGGCGCCACGACCTGCTCGACACCGCGGGCACCGGCGGCGGGCGGCACACGTTCAACGTCTCGACGACCGCGGCGCTCGTCGCGGCCGGCGCCGGCTGCGCGGTCGCCAAGCACGGCAACCGCTCGGCCACGCGCGCGTCGGGCTCGGCCGACGTGCTGGAGGCGCTGGGCGTCCGGATCGACCTGACGCCGGAGGACGTCGGCGCCTGCATCGACGAGGTCGGCTTCGGCTTCATGTTCGCGCCCCGCCACCACGCGGCCACGCGCTTCGTGATCCCGGTGCGCAAGGAGCTGGCGGTCCGGACGATCTTCAACTTCCTGGGGCCGCTGACCAACCCGGCCGGCGCGCGGCGCCAGGTCGTCGGCGTCTCGGACCCCGATTCCATCGAGGCGCTCGCCGGGGCACTGGCGCGGCTGGGCTGCGACCGGGCGTTGGTAGTCTCCTCCGCGGATGGCCTGGACGAGATGAGCACGTCCGCCCCCACGCACGTGGTGGAGGTCAACGGCGACGAGCTGCACCGCTACGACGTCAGCCCCGCCGACGTCGGGCTCGCCGAGGCGCCTGCCGCCGCGATCACCGGCGGCGGCCCGGCGGCCAACGCCGAAGTGACGCGCGCGGTGTTCGCGGGCGCGCAGGGCCCAGACACGGACCTCGTGCTCCTCAACGCGGGCGCCGCCATCTACGCTGCGGGTCGGGTCGAGGACCTGGCCGCGGGCGTTGAGCTGGCGCGTGAGACCATCGCGTCGGGCGCTGCGGCGAGCACCCTCGAAGACTACGTCCGCCTCACACGGGAACGTTCACCGGCACCAGCATGAGCAAGGCCCGACTTCGTCGCGCTCGAGAGAGCAACCACAAGTGAGCAACGTCCTGGAGCGCATCGTCGACGTCACGCGTGACGAGGTTCGCCGCCGCCGCAAGGAGGTCCCGCAGAGCGACCTCGAGTCGCGGCTCGGCCCCCACCGCGAGGCGCGCCCGTTCGCGGAGGCCCTCGTCCGTCCCGGCGTGTCGGTCATCGCCGAGCACAAGCGCCGATCGCCGTCGGCCGGCGAGATCCGCGCGGGCGCGACCGTCACCGAGATCGCGCAGGCCTACGAGCGCGGCGGCGCCGCCGCCCTGTCGATCCTGACCGAGGGCCCGCACTTCGGCGGCTCGCTCGCCGACCTGGAGGAGGCGCGCGGCGCGACCGAGCTGCCGATCCTGCGCAAGGACTTCATCGTCGACGGCTACCAGATCTACGAGGCCGCGGTCGCCGGCGCCGATGCGATCCTGCTGATCGTCGCGGCGTTGGAGCCCAAGGCGCTCGTCGCGCTCTACGCCGAGGCCCAGGCCCTCGACCTCGACATCCTCGTCGAGGTCCACGACGAGGACGAGCTGGAGACCGCGCTCGAGGTCGTCGACGCCGACGTCATCGGCATCAACAACCGCAACCTCGTCGACTTCACGGTCGACGTCGAGCGCACCTACGAGCTGCTGTCCGACGTGCCCGCGGGCAAGACGGTGGTCTCGGAGTCCGGCTTCCACACCCGCGCGCAGATCGAGGAGCTCGAGCGCGTGGGCATCGATGCCGTCCTGATCGGGGAGACGCTGATGCGCGCTCCCGAGCCGGAGGTCGCGCTGCGCGACCTCACCGGCCACGCGGCCGGCAGCGGCGAGGACGCGCTCTAGGACGCTGGCCTGCCAGCCGGCAGTGGCCGTCCGTCCAGTCACGACGGGGGCTTTAGCAAGATTTAGATCGACTTCAGCGTCGCTTCAGCGATCCTCTGGAACCTTCGAGTGCGTATGAGCCAGATCCCTGCCCCCAAACAGTCCATCGTCCTGCCGCTGCTCGTGGCCGCCCTGCTCGGCGGCGGCGTCGCCGCCGGGGTGACGACGGTGATCGCCGGCGACGGCGGCGGCGACGGCCACACGACGACCGTCATCCGCCAGCCGGCGGTCGCGTCGCAGGGGGCCGACGGCGGCAAGTCCAACGTCAGCGAGGGCCTGACCGCCGCCGACATCTACCAGCGCTACGCGCCCGGCGTGGTGTTCGTCCGCTCCGAGATCATCGAGCAGACCAACAACCCGTTCGCCTTCGGCTTCGGCGGCGCGCAGAAGAGCGAGGCCACCGGCTCGGGCTTCGTCATCGACGCCAGCGGCGACATCCTCACCAACAACCATGTGATCGACGGCGCGACGCCCGACTCGATCACCGTCCAGTTCGCCGACAAGAAGACCGTGAAGGCCAAGGTCGTCGGCAAGGACCCGTCGACCGACCTCGCGCTGCTGAAGGTCGATCCCGAGGGCCTGGACCTCAAGGCGCTGCCGCTCGGCTCCTCCAAGGACGTGCACGTCGGCGACCCGACGATCGCGATCGGCAACCCCTTCGGCCTGGACCGCACGCTGACCACCGGCGTCGTGTCCGCCCTGCAGCGCCAGATCCAGGCGCCCAACGGCTTCGCGATCAAGGACGTCATCCAGACCGACGCCGCGATCAACCCCGGCAACTCCGGCGGCCCGCTGATCGACTCGGCCGGGCGCGTGATCGGGATCAACTCGCAGATCGAGACCGGCGGCAGCGGCTCCAACGGCAACGTCGGCATCGGCTTCGCCGTCCCGATCGACACCGCCAAGTCGATCCTCAGCAACCTCAAGAAGGGCGAGAGCGTCCAGCGCGCCTACCTCGGCGTGACGTCGCTGACCGTCGACGGCCAGCTCGACGCCCTGGACCTGCCGGTCGACCACGGCGCGCTCGTGCAGAGCGTCGAGTCCGGCAGCCCCGCCGACCAGGCCGGCCTGAGGGCCGGCAGCCTGCAGGCCACGCTCCAGGACAGCTCCGACCCGGTCGTCCTCGGCGGCGACGTCATCACGAAGTTCGACGGCAAGACGATCACGACGTCGGACCAGCTCGCGCAGCTCGTCGCCGCGCACAAGCCGGGCGACGAGGTCAAGGTCGAGATCGTCCGCAAGAAGCAGACCAAGACCCTGACGGTGACGCTGACCAAGCGGCCGCCGGCGCTCCAGACCGGCTGAGCGCGGAACGCTCTCCGAGGGGGCGAGGTTCCGGCGGGAACTCGCCCAGGGGCTCGCTCCCGCGGCCACCTAAGATGCATGCTGTGGCCGACCGCGCACCCCGCATCAAGTTCTGTGGCATCACGTCGCTGGCCGACGCCGAGCTCGCCGTCTCGCTCGACGCGTGGGCGATCGGCCTGATCCTGTGGCCGCAGTCCAAGCGCGCGTGCGACCCCGCCGAGGGCATCCGGATCGCCAACGCCCTGCGCCGCAAGGTCGAGATCGTCGGCGTGTTCGTCAACCAGACGCTGGACGAGGTCGCCGCGCTGGCCGACATGCTCCAGCTGTCGATCGTCCAGCTGCACGGCGACGAGGGACCGTCCTACGCCAAGGAGGTCCAGCGCCGCACCGGCTGCAAGGTCATCAAGGCCCAGTCGGTCCGGCTCGCGTCCGACGTCGTCGCCGTCCAGGCGTTCCGCACCGACTTCCACCTGCTCGACACCCACCGCGACGGATTGCGCGGCGGGACGGGGGAGACGTTCGACTGGTCGATGCTCTCGCGCCGCACGTCGCGGCTGCCGCTGATCCTGTCCGGCGGGCTGACGCCCGAGAACGTCGGCGAGGCGATCGCCGCGGCGCACCCGTTCGCGGTCGACGTCGCCAGCGGGACCGAGGCGTCGCCCGGCGTCAAGGACCCGGAGAAGATGAAGGCCTTCGCCGCGGCCGTGCGCGCGACGGGGCCGGCGCCGGAGCCCTCGGGCCCGCCGCCGTCCGCCACGCCGACGCCGACGCCGACCCCCGCGGGCCGGCGCGCTCCCGTGCGGCCTGTCGCATGACGTCGCTTCGCGATCGAGAAGGGAACTGCTTGTGAGCACGGGCCTGGAGATCCGCTTCGGCCCCTACGGCGGCCAGTACGTCCCCGAGACGCTGATGCCGGCGCTCGGCGACCTCGAGCGCACGTGGCTCGACGCCTGGTCGGACGCGAGCTTCCGCACCGAGCTCGAGCACCTGCAGCGCGACTACGTGGGACGGCCGTCGCCGCTCTACCTGGCGCCGCGGCTCAGCGAGGTCGCCGGCCGGGCGATCTGGCTGAAGCGCGAGGACCTCAACCACACCGGCGCGCACAAGATCAACAACGCGCTGGGGCAGGCGCTGCTGGCCAAGCGCATGGGCAAGCCGCGGGTGGTCGCCGAGACCGGCGCGGGCTCGCACGGCACCGCGACCGCCACCGCATGCGCGCTGCTGGACCTCGAGTGCGTCGTCTACATGGGCGAGGTCGACGTCGCGCGCCAGAAGCCGAACGTCGAGCGCATGCAGCTGCTCGGCGCGACGGTCGTCCCCGTGGCCGCGGGCTCGCGCACGCTGAAGGAGGCGACGAGCGCGGCGATCCGCGACTGGGTCGCCAACGTCGACACCACGCACTACGTGCTCGGCACCGTCGCCGGGCCCGCGCCGTATCCGGCGATGGTCCGCGAGCTGCAGCGCATCATCGGCGACGAGGCGCGCGCGCAGCTGCTGGAGCGCGAGGGGCGCCTGCCCGACCGCGTGCTGGCCTGCGTCGGCGGCGGCTCCAACGCGATGGGGATCTTCGCCGCGTTCATCTCGGACGAGGCGGTCGCGCTCGTCGGCGTCGAGGCGGGCGGCGAGGGCCTCGACGGCCGCCACGGGGCGCCGCTGACCTCCAACGCGCGCGCCGGCGTGCTGCACGGCTCGCTCAGCGCGATCATGCAGGACGGCGAGGGCCAGATCCTCGAGGCGCACTCGATCTCGGCGGGGCTCGACTACCCGGGCGTCGGCCCGGAGCACGCGTGGCTGCGCGACACGGGCCGCGCCTCCTACGTGGCGGTCACCGACGACCAGGCGGTCGCGGCCTTCAAGGAGGTCACGCGCCTGGAGGGCATCATCCCGGCGCTCGAGACCGCCCACGCGTTGTACTACGCCTTGCACGAGCCCTCGGAGTCCGAGCTCGACGTGATCTGCCTGTCGGGCCGCGGCGACAAGGACCTCGCCCAGATCATCGACAAGTACGGCGCCGACCCGGCCGACGCCTAGAAGGCCTACGCCGCTTGGTCGGCGTCGGCCTCGGGCGCGTCGTCGACGACGTCGGCGCCCTCCGCCGCGCGGCGCAGCGTCGCCAGCGCCAGGACGCCGGGCAGCGCCGGCAGCCAGACCGAGATCGCGCGGTAGGCCAGCACGGCGACCAGCGCGATCGACGCGTTCATGTCGAAGGCCGCGCAGGCGCCGACCATGCCGCCCTCGACGCCGCCCACGCCGCCCGGCAGCGGGAGCAGGTTGCCGAGCATTCCCAGCAGGTAGGCCATGACCAGCTCGGGGACGTTCGGGTGGCCGCCGAAGGCCCAGAAGCACGCCCACAGCGTCGCGATGTCGAAGACCCACCAGAGCACCGTGCCCCACAGACCGCGCTCGCGGCGGTTGACCAGCTCGACCGTGAAGTACGTGCCGTCGGCCAGCACCTGGGGCGCGGCCAGCAGTCGCCGGCGCCACAGCGGGCCGGTGTCCAGCCGGCGCGACAGCCAGTCCGGCGCCTGGATGATCACCAGGAACATCGCCACGCACAGCGCCGCGATCACGGCCGGGACGGCGGTGAGCAGCGGATCCTGGCCGGCGATCGCCAGCGCGGTGCCGACGACGATGACCATGGCCATGAACACGCCATAGGTCGCGACGAGGTGCTGGGAGACCTGCTTGGCCGCCTGCTTGTTGCCGTGGCCGGCGCGCGACAGCGCCCACGTCGTCACCGCGATGCCGCCCGCGCCGCCGGCCGCGACCAGGCGGGTGGCGGCGGTCGCCGCGAGCGTGATCAGCGTCGCGCGCTTGACGCCGAGCACGACGTGGTCGACGGCGCTGACGGCCGCCATGTTCCACGCGTAGCCGACGTAGGAGATCGCCTCCAGGCCGACCGCCGCCGCCAGCCAGTACGGGGAGCCGTCCTTGATCCGGTTCCACGTGTCCTCGAGGCCCGCCAGGTGCGGGATCAGCAGGTAGACGACGAGGATCAGGAGCGCGGTGGAGCCGAACCAGACCAGCGCCTTGCGACCCTTCGGGCCGGGCATGATGAACGACTCGCGAACGCGAGAGCGGGTCTCGGTGTCGTCACGCGTGTCCGTCATGGGCCGCAGCGAGCATAGGACGCGACCGGGTCGTAGGCTTCGACGCTCCTATGGACGGACCCCAGCGCATCGCCGACGCCTTCGCCAACGCCAAGGGCCGCGCGGCCCTCATGCCCTACCTGATGGGCGGTTTCCCGACCGTCGAGGAGTCGGTCCGGATCGGCAACGCCTACGTCGACGGCGGCGCCGATCTGATCGAGCTCGGCGTCCCGTTCTCCGACCCGCTCGCCGACGGGCCCGTCATCCACGCGGCGGGCACCGAGGCGCTGCGCGCGGGCACGACCGTCGCCGACGTCTTCGCGGTCTGCCGCGCGCTGTCGCCGCGCGTGCCGGTCGTGATGATGTTGTACGTCAACCTCGTGCTCTCGCGCGGGGTGCCGGAGTTCGTCGACGACCTCGTCGAGGCCGGCGCGTCCGGCCTGATCGTCCCCGACCTGCCCTACGAGGAGTCCGGGCCGCTGCTGGAGGCCTGCGACGCGGGCGGGATCGCGCTCGTCCCGCTCGTCGCGCCGACGACGCCCGACGACCGCCTCGCGCGCATCGGCGCGCGCGCCCGCGGCTTCGTCTACACGGTGTCGGTGACCGGCACGACCGGTGAGCGCGTCGCGCTGTCGGACTCGTTCGGCTCGGTCATCGCCCGCGCCAAGGCGAGCACGGACGTGCCCGTCGCGCTCGGCTTCGGCATCGGCGCGCCCGAGCAGGCCACGCAGGCGATGGAGGCCGGCGCCGACGGCGTGATCATCGGCAGCCGCCTGGTGCGCGCCGCCGCCGAGGCCGACGACCCGGCGGCCGCCGTGCGCGCGCTCGTCGAGGGGTTCTCCAGCGCTCTGGCCTGAGGGCCGGCGACGCGCCGTCGGCGGCCTGGGAGCAGTAGGATCCGGTCCAGATATGGGACTCGTCTACTCCATCGTCGCGTCGCTCTGCCTCTGGATCGTCCTCTGGGCGCTCGGAGCCAAGGCCCTGGACAGCTTCCTGCTGGCCGCGCTGCTGATGATCGTCGCGGTGACGGTGCAGATGCTGACCCGGTACATCCCGTCGAAGCGGCAGCGCTAACGCCCGCTTAACGGATCGCCTGGCGCGCTTGTCGGAGCGCGTTGGACCGGTTCTGTGCGGGTCGCACAGTGGTCAACCCACATTTCCACCTTGTGGTGTGGCGAGGTGACCATTGCGCAGCGTCGGTGCCTCTGTTTAGACTCGCGCTCTCTCCGTAGTCGATCCCTTGAGGAGGGGACACGTTGCGCGTACGTCATGTGGCAGCCTCAGGCTGCCTGCTCGCCGCGCTGTCGTTCGGCGTTGCCGCTTGCGGTAGCGACGACAACGACAGTGGTGGCAGCACCGGAAGCTCTACGAGCGCGAGCTCGTCGGGCGGCTCCAACGTCACGATCTACTCGAGCCTGCCGCTGCAGGGCGACTCCCGCCCGCAGTCGGTCTCGGTGGTCAACGGCGAGAAGCTCGCCCTCGAGAAGGCCGGCGGCAAGGCCGGCTCCTACACCATCAACTACAAGAGCCTGGACGACGCCACGGCGGCGGCCGGCAAGTGGGATCCGGGCGCGACCTCGGGCGATGCCCGTAAGGCCGCCCAGGACAAGTCCACCATCGCCTACCTGGGCGAGTTCAACTCGGGCGCCACCGCCATCTCGCTGCCGATCCTCAACGAGGCCGGCATCCTGCAGGTGTCCCCGTCCAACACCGCCGTCGGCCTGACCCGTTCGCAGGGCGCCGACAAGGGCGAGCCGGACAAGTACTACCCGTCCGGCAAGCGCACCTACGGGCGCGTCGTCCCCGCCGACCACATCCAGGCGGCGGCGCAGGTCACGTACCAGAAGGACAATGGCTGCACCAAGTTGTTCATCTTGAACGACAAGGAGGTCTACGGGAAGGGCATCGCCGACCAGGTGGTCCCGCTCGCGAAGGCCCAGGGGATCACGGTCCTCGGCAACCAGGGCATCGACCCCAAGGCCGCGAACTACCGCGCGCTGGCCGGGACGATCAAGGGCTCCGGCGCTGACTGCATCTTCTTCGGCGGCATCACGCAGAACAACGCGGTGCAGCTGTGGAAGGACCTCAACGCCGCGCTCCCGAGCGCCAAGCTGTTCGGCCCCGACGGCGTCGCCGAGTCGGCGTTCTCGTCGAAGATCGGCAGCAAGGCCGAGAAGCAGACGTTCATCACGAACCCGACGCTCGACCCGAAGCTCTACCCGCAGTCCGGGCAGGACTTCTTCAAGGAGTACAAGGCGAAGTACGGCGCGGATCCCGAGCCGTACGCGATCTACGGGTACGAGGCGATGAGCGTCGTGCTGCAGGCGATCCAGAACGCCGGAGACAAGGGCAATGACCGCCAGGCGGTCATCGACGCCTTCTACAAGATCAAGGACCGGCAGTCCGTGCTGGGCACCTACTCGATCGACGAGAACGGCGACACCACGCTCTCCGACTACGGCGGAAACAAGATCGAGGGCGGCAAGCTCGTCTTCGACAAGGTGATCAAGGCCAAGACCACCTCCTAGGCCACGCGGACGTGCGCCGGCCGGAGCCTCGCGCTCCGGCCGGCGCGCCCCGCCGCACGTCGGAAAAGCCTCGGGAGGAACCCCACACACCATGGAAGCCGCATCCATCACCGAGACCGCCTCCGCTCCGCCGCCCGCGCGGAAGGTCGGAGACGTCCTCAACGCCTACGCGTTGCCGCTGCTGCTCTTCGGCGCGCTGGTCGCGCAGTTCATCTACGACCCGACCGGGACACTCGAGAACACCAAGACGGGCCTGTCCAACGGCATGGTCTGGGCGCTGATCGCGCTCGGCTACACCCTGGTCTACGGCATCGTCGAGCTGATCAACTTCGCCCACGGCGAGGTCTTCATGATCGGCGCGTTCGTCTCGCTCTCGCTCTGGCAGACCTTCGGCGTGACCGACTCGACGAGCCTCGCGCTCATCATCGTGTCGATCGTCGTGTTCCTCGCCTGCGCGATGACCGCGAGCGCCACGCTGAACGTCCTGATCGAACGCGCGGCCTACAGACCGCTGCGCAACGCCCCGAAGCTGGCACCGCTGATCACGGCGATCGGCATGAGCTTCATCCTTCAGAACGTCGGCCTGCTCTGGCGGCCGACGCCGGATCAGGTCCCGGACCTGATCGGCTCGCACGCCGTCTACTTCACGATCTTCAAGGTCGACGTCCTGCACTCGGACGTCTTCGCGGTGATCATCACCGTGCCGCTGCTCATGGGCCTGCTGTGGTTCGTCGGCTCGACCAAGCACGGCAAGGCGATGCGCGCCACCGCGCAGGATCCGGACGCGGCCCGGCTGATGGGCATCAACGTCGACCGGACGATCAGCCTGACCTTCCTGCTCGGCGGCATGATGGCCGGTGCGGCCGGCCTCATCTACTCGCTGTACAACCTCACGGTCCGCTTCAACATGGGCTTCACGGCCGGCCTGATCGCGTTCACCGCGGCGGTCATGGGCGGCATCGGCAACCTGAAGGGCGCCGTCATCGGCGGCCTCATCATCGGTGTCATCCAGGCGATCTCCGACGGCGGCAACTTCCTGGGGCTGCAGCTCGGCGAGGCGTGGACGCCCGCCGTGGTGTTCGGGATCCTGATCCTGGTGATGGTCTTCCGACCGCAGGGCCTGTTCGGCGAGGAGACGCGAGAAGGATGAGCAACTCACCGATTGCCGCGCTGCGCGACACGGGCGACTCGCTCGTCGGCGCGGTCCCTCGCTGGGCGTGGGGGATCTTCTTCCTGATCATCGCCATCGTGTTCCCGTACATCACGGGCGGCGGCGACTTCCTGGACGCGTCGATCCAGACGCTGGCCTACGTGATCATGGCCCTGGGCCTGAACATCGTGGTCGGCTTCGCCGGCCTGCTCGACCTGGGCTACGTCGCGTTCTACGCGATCGGCGCCTTCGTGATCGGCTGGTTCGGCTCCCAGCAGTTCCCGGACGTCAACGGCGGCAAGGGCATCCACATCCTGGTGTCGGACCGCTCGACGTTCCAGCCCAAGCTCTCGGGCGGCCGGCTGGACATCGCGGGCATCCACATCAACTTCTTCTTCGTGATCTTCATCGCCATGGCGATCACGGCGTTGTGGGGTGTGCTGCTCGGTGCGCCGACGCTGCGGCTGCGCGGCGACTACCTGGCGATCGTGACGCTGGCCTTCGGCGAGATCGTGCCGCGCGTCTTCGAGAACTCGACGAGCGGCCTGTTCGGCATCGGCTCGACCGACTTCTCGCACGGCCGGCAGGGCATCACGCCGATCGACACCATCAACCTGCCCTGGTCGCACGACATCCTCTACACGGACTCGAACCTGAAACCCGCGTACTGGGTGGCCTTGGGGATGGTGCTGTTCACCATCTTCGTGAACCGCCGCCTGCGCGACTCGCGGCTGGGCCGCGCGTGGATCGCCGTCCGCGAGGACGAGGTCGCCGCCGCGTCGATGGGCGTCAACCTCGTGCGGACCAAGTTGTGGGCCTACGCGATGGGCGCCGCGTTCGGCGGCTTCGCCGGCGTGTTCCTGGGCTCCTACAACAACACCGTCAACGTGGACCAGTTCGAGTTCGGCTTCTCGGTGTTCATCCTCGCGATGGTCATCGTCGGCGGCATGGGCAACATCTGGGGCGTCATCGTGGGCGCCATCGCGTTGTCGATGATGAACCGCTACGGCCTGCCGCAGCTCAACAACCTGTCGGAGCCGCTCGGGTTCGACGTCACCGCGATCTCGTTCGGGATCTTCGGGTTCTTCCTGCTGATCATGATGGTGCTGCGGCCCGAGGGCCTCATCCCGTCGGGTCGACGACGACTCGAGCTCCACGAGGCCGAGATCGAGGGCGACACCATCGACACCGACAAGGTCGGCGACATGTCTCAGATGTACGAGGTGCGCCAGTGAGCGAGCAGATCTCCGCGGTCGACCAGATCGCCAACCCGCCGAAGGGCGAGGTCCTGCTCGACGCCGCCGGCGTGTCGAAGGTGTTCGGCGGCCTCGTGGCGGTCAACGACGTGAACTTCGTCGTGCCGCGCAAGGCCATCGTGTCGCTGATCGGGCCCAACGGGGCGGGGAAGACGACGTTCTTCAACTGCCTCACGGGCCTGTACCGGCCGACGACCGGGCGCGTGACGTTCGACGGCAACGACATCACGGCCAAGCGGCCGGACATCGTCACGCAGGCGGGCATCGCGCGCACGTTCCAGAACATCAAGCTGTTCCGGACCATGACGGCGACCGAGAACGTCCAGGTCGGCATGCACCCGCGGCTGAAGTCCCGGGTGACCGGGATGATCCTGCGCACGCCGTACGTGCGGCGCGAGGAGAAGGAGGCCAGGGAGCATGCGCGCGAGCTGCTCGACTTCGTGGGCCTCAAGCGCAAGGACGAGCTCGCGATGAACCTCCCGTACGGCGATCAGCGCCGGCTGGAGATCGCCCGCGCCCTCGGCTCGGCGCCCAAGCTCCTGCTGCTGGACGAGCCGACGGCGGGCATGAACCCGCAGGAGTCCGAGGAGCTGCGCCAGCTGATGGAGAAGCTCCGGACCGAGCAGGACGTCTCGATCCTGCTGATCGAGCACGACATGAAGGTGATCATGAACGTCTCGGACCACATCACGGTCCTGGACCACGGCGAGAAGATCGCCGAGGGCACGCCGCAGGAGGTCCGCCAGAACCCGCGGGTCATCGAGGCCTACCTCGGGAGCCAGGCGTGATGAGCACGACTCCGGAAGCCCCTGTGGGCAAGCCCCAGGCCGACGGCCACGGCTCGGCCAAGCCGGTCCTCCAGGTCGAGGACATCCACACGTTCTACGGTGCGATCGAGGCGCTGAAGGGCATCACGATCGACGTCTACGAGGGCGAGATCGTGACCTTGATCGGCTCCAACGGCGCCGGCAAGACGACGACCCTGCGCTCGATCTCGGGCATCGTGCCGCCGCGCAAGGGCAAGATCGTCTACCAGGGCCGCGACATCACCGGCGTCGCCGGGCACGAGGTCGCCAGCATGGGGATCTCCCACTCGCCCGAGGGCCGGCGCATCTTCCCGCGCATGACCGTGCTCGAGAACCTCGAGATGGGCGCCTTCACGCGGCGCGACGCCGCGGGGATCCGGGACGACATCAACCGGGTCTACGAGATGTTCCCGCGCTTGAAGGAGCGCGCGAAGCAGAAGGCCGGCACGATGTCGGGCGGCGAGCAGCAGATGCTGGCGATGGGCCGCGCGCTCATGGCCCAGCCGACGCTGCTGCTGCTGGACGAGCCTTCGCTGGGCCTCGCGCCGGTGATCGTGGACAAGATCTACGAGATCATCCGGGAGATCAACGAGCAGGGAGTCACCATCCTGCTCGTCGAGCAGAACGCCAACTATGCCCTCGACGTCTCCGCGCGCGGATACGTGCTCGAGACCGGCACGGTGGCGTTGACCGACAAATCGGCCTCACTGCGCACGGACGAGCGCGTCAAGGCCGCGTACCTGGGGACGTGAGGTTCCGATGACCGCAATGATCGTCGCTGCGATCGGCTCCAAGGCGTTCTGGCTGCTGTACCTGTGGCTGGCCTCCGCCTGGGCCGCGAGCGAGCTGTCCAACCGCAAGGGCTACGGCGAGAAGTGGGGCCTGGGCTGCGGCCTGCTCCTCAGCGTCGTCGGCGTGATCATCTGGTTGATCGTGCCGCCGAAGCCCGACTCGCCGTGGGTGCAGAAGCGCCGCCGCGAAGCGGCGAACGCGCCGGACGCTTAGCGGCGGGCGTCGCCTCTCGGCACTCGCAGCCGCGGACGGCCTCGGCAGCGCGGCCACCTTCGGCCGCGGCCGCGGCCTCTGGTCGCGCGATCGTCGTCGGTACCGACGCGTCGTCGATCCTGGCGTCGCCACCGTTCACCGGTCACCGCCGGCGCCGTCCTGCGACACTGCCGACGTGGCCGGTGGTCCCGTTGTGCTGCAGGTCGAGCAAGTCATAGGGGTTGATGCCGCGCGTCTGCGTGCGTTGCGGCTGTCCGCGCTGTCAGGGGATCCGGAGGGGTTTGGCTCGACGCTCGAGCGGGATCTGGCGCGGGCGCCGTCGTTCTGGGCTGAGTGGGCGCGTGCGTCGGAGGTGGGGGAGGAGCAGCGGACGTTCGTGCTCGTCGACGCGGCCGCCGGTCAGGACGGCGACTGGGTCGGGCTCGCGATGGCGCGGATCGTGCCCGAGCGCCCGGGCGAGGCCGAGCTGCTGTCGATGTGGGTCGCGCCCGCGGTCCGGGGTGGCGGCGCCGCCGAGCTGCTCTGCGACGCGTGCGCGGCATGGACGCGCTCGCGCGGCGTCGCAACGCTGGTGCTCGCGGTCTACGCCGCCAACGGGCGCGCGCGGCGCGCCTACGAGAAGTGCGGGTTCTCGCTCGATGGCGACGATGCGGGCGAGCTGCTGCGGATGGTGCGGGCTGCTTGAGCGAGCGATCGGCGGCGCGCGCCGAGGTCTGTGTCGTGTGGTGTCCCACATAGGGACACCAGACGACACAGATCCAGGCTTCGCCCGTGAGCGCGGAGCGCGCTACTTGAGCGCGTCGGCCAGCGCGGCGTCGAGGTCGTCGTACTTGTAGGTGAACCCGCCGGCGAGCGCGCGCTCCGGGACGGCGCGCTGGCCTTCGGTGACGATCTCGGCCATGTCGCCGTAGAGCAGCTTTATGGCGAGGCCGGGGACGGGGGCGAGCGCCGGGCGGTGCAGCGCGCGGCCCAGCGCCTTGCTGAACGCCTTGTTGGTGACGGGCTCGGGCGCCGAGCCGTTGTAGGCGCCGGACCAGGATGCGTCGTCGAGCGCGTGGAGGTAGAGCTCGACGAGGTCGTCGCCGTGGATCCACGGCAGGTACTGGTCGCCGCCGGCGACGGGGCCGCCCACGCCGAGCTTGAACGCCGGCAGCATGGTCTTCAGCGCGCCGCCGGACTTGTCGAGCACGACGCCGGTGCGGATCTTGACGACGCGGACGCCGACCTCGGTCGCGGCGTCGGCCTCCTGCTCCCAGGCGACGCAGACGCCGGCCAGGAAGTCGTCGCCGGCCGGCGTGGACTCGGGCACCGGCTCGTCGCCGTGCTTGCCGTAGTAGCCGGCCGCCGATGACGAGACCAGCGTCCGCGGGCGCACGTCGCCGGCGTCGCGCAGCCCCTGGACGAGGTTGCGCGTGCCGGTGCAGCGGCTCTCCTGGATGCGGCGCTTGACGTCGTCGTTCCAGCGCTGGGCGACGGGCTCGCCCGCGAGGTGGACGACCGCGTCGCGGTGCTGCAGCGCCGCGGCCGGTGCCGGTCCCGCGAGCGGATCCCAGGCCACGGCCTCGACGCCGAGCGCCGCGCCCGCCTTCTCTGGTGAGCGCGACAGCACGGTCACGCCGTCGCCCCGATCGCGCAGCGCGCGGACGAGCTTGGTCCCGATCAGGCCGGTCGCGCCCGTGAGCGTGATGTTCATCGCCATCGCCCTACGGTACGGCCGAGCCCGGCCGCGGCGATCAACTGCGGACTCAGCTCCGCAGCTGCTCGATGTCCAACGCCGCAAAGCCGATCGTGTCGCCGGCCCTGTCGTCGCCGGCGCGGCGCGCTTCGGCGGCGACGGCGTCGGCCACGGCAGGTGCGACGTCGCGGTTGAACACCGAGGGGATGATGTAGTCCTCGCGCAGCTCGGACTCCGGGACGATCTCGGCGATCGCGGTCGCGGCCGCCATCTTCATCGCCTCGGTGATCTGCGGCGCGCGGACGTCCAGCGCGCCGCGGAAGATCCCGGGGAACGCGAGGACGTTGTTGATCTGGTTGGGGTAGTCGCTGCGACCGGTGGCGACGATGCGCGCGTAGGGCGCGGCCTCCTCGGGGGAGACCTCGGGCGTGGGGTTGGCCATCGCGAAGACCATCGCGTCCCGGTTCATCCGCGCGAGCGCGTCGGCGGGGAAGACCCGCGCGCCGCTCAGCCCGATCATCAGGTCCATGCCGTCGATCACGCTGGCGGGCGTGCCGCCCAGGCGGTCCGGGTTCGTGGCCTCCGCGTACCACCGCTTGATCGGCGGCATCGAGCCGTCCTGGTAGTCGCCGCGGTCGGTCGACAGCACGCCGCGCGAGTCGGCGCCGATGATGTGGCGGACGCCGGCCTCCATCAGGATCTTGGTGACCGCGACGCCGGCGGCGCCGAGGCCGATGATCAGCACGCGCAGGTCGCCGAGCTCCTTGCCGGTCAGCTTGCAGGCGTTGATCAGCGCGGCGAGCGTGACGATCGCGGTGCCGTGCTGGTCGTCGTGGAAGACGGGGATGTCGAGCTCGGCCTTCAGCCGGTCCTCGATCTCGAAGCAGCGCGGCGCCGAGATGTCCTCCAGGTTGATCCCGCCGAACGTCGGCGCGATGTTCTTGACCGCGGCGATGATCTCCTCGGGGTCCTTGGTGTCGAGGCAGATCGGGAACGCGTCGACGTTGGCGAACTCCTTGAAGAGCATGGCCTTGCCCTCCATCACCGGCATCGCCGCGCGCGGCCCGATGTCACCCAACCCCAACACCGCGGTGCCGTCGGAGACGACGGCCACCGTGTTGCGCTTGATCGTGTACTGGAACGCCTTGTCGGGATCCGCGTGGATCGCCTCGCACACGCGCGCGACGCCCGGCGTGTAGGCCATCGACAGGTCCGCGCGCGTCTTCAGCGGCGACTTGTTGTGCTGCTCGATCTTGCCGCCGATGTGCAACAGGAACGTGCGGTCGGTCGTGTCGACGACGCTCACGCCGTCCAGCGCGGCGAGCGCTTCGACGATCTGGTCCCAGTGCTCGGCGCCGGTTGCGTCGACCGTGATGTCGCGCAGCAGGACGTCCTCCTTGACCTCGACCAGGTCGATCGACCCGATCGACGCGCCGGCCTGCCCGATGGCGCTCGCTACGAGGCCGAGCATCCCGGGCCGGTCGGCGATCTCCACACGGATCGTGAGGCTGTACTGGGCGCTGGGCGTAGGGGACATCCGCCCGGACTCTAGGGGTTCGACGCGCATCGACGAAGCGCCGTAACTGCGTACTTGTATGGCAGTGCGGCGGCCCGGGCCCGCGCGCCCTCGCTAGGGTCCTCACGATGTCGGAGAACGGGTCAGCCAGCAGCCAGGACGAGCTCTACCTCATCGACGGAAGCTCGCTGGCCTACCGGGCGTTCTTCGCGCTGCCCGAGTCGATCGCGACGTCGACGGGCGTGCCGACCAACGCGATCTTCGGGTTCGCCTCGATGCTGGTCAAGCTGCTGACCGAGCACGGGCAGAAGCCGACGATCGTCGTCTGGGACGCGGGGCACTCCGGACGCAAGGAGATCTCGACCGACTACAAGGCCACGCGCCAGTCGCGCCCCGACCTCCTGCGCGAGCAGTGGCCGCACCTCGCCCCGCTGGTCGACGCGTTCGGCTACAAGAACGTGCAGGTCGAGGGCTACGAGGCCGACGACGTCATCGCCTCGATCGCCGAGAAGGCGCGGGCCCAGGACGTCCCGGTCGTGATCGTCACCGGCGACCGCGACATCTTCCAGCTGATCGACCCGGACTCGCGCGTGCGCGTCATGGCGACCGGGCGCGGGATCACCGACACCAAGTTGTATGACTACCAGGCGGTCATCGACCGCTACGGCCTGCCGCCCGAGGCGATCCCGGACTTCTACGGCCTCAAGGGCGACACGTCGGACAACATCCCCGGCGTCCCCGGCATCGGCGACAAGACCGCGGCGTCGCTGCTGCAGGAGTTCGGCGACCTGGAGACGGTCCTCGGCTCGGTGGACAAGATCTCCGGCGCCAAGCGCAAGGAGAACCTGACCAACCACGCCGACGACGCGCGCCTGTCCAAGCAGCTCGCGACGATCATGCGCGACATCCCCGTCGACATCGATCCCGCGCACGAGGCCGCGCGCGAGCCGGACCGCTCCAAGCTCCGTGACGTCTTCCGCCAGTTCGAGCTGCGCGCGCCGCTGGCGCGCCTCGAGGACGCGCTGGCCGCCGACGACCAGGCCGGCGTTCCCGCCGCGATGCCCGCCGAGCCCGAGAACGTGCGCGTCCGGGTGCGCGAGGGCGGCGTCGGCGACGTCCGGGCGCTCGGGCCGGCCGACGCCGAGATCACGATCGCCTTCGTCGCGCCCGAGGTGCCCGAGGGCCAGCTGCTGGCTGAGGAGCCGGTCTGGAAGTTCGGCGCGGTCGTGGGGGAGGAGGCGGTCGTCGGCGCCGTCGACGACCCGGCCCTGCTGATCGGCGAGCTCGGCGACCGGCCCGTCGTCGCGCACGACGCGAAGGCGTGGGGCGTCGTCCCGACCAACCTCACGCACGACACGCTGCTCGCCGCCTACCTGCTGGAGCCCGCCCGCCGCGGCTTCCCGTTCGCCGAGATCTGCGAGGAGCGGGGCCTGAAGGTGGAGACGACCGAGCCGCTGGCCGCCGACGCGGCGCTGGCCCAGGCGCTGGCGCACTGGCAGCGCGAGCAGCTCGACGACCGCGGGCTGACCGGCCTGATGGACGAGGTCGAGCTGCCGCTCGTCGCCGTCCTGCGCGACATGGAGGTCGCGGGCGTCCGCCTCAACAAGGAGCGCCTGGCGCAGATCCGGGTCCGCGTCCAGGACGAGATCGCCGACCTGGAGCGCGACATCTACGCGCTGGCCGACGACCAGTTCACGATCGGCTCGCCGCAGCAGCTCGGCGCCATCCTGTTCGACAAGCTGGGGCTGTCGCGCAAGCGCCGCGGCAAGACCGGCTTCTCGACCGATGCGCGGGTGCTGCAGGCGATCCGCGACGAGCACCCGATCATCCCCAAGGTCGAGCGCTGGCGCGAGCTCAACCAGCTGATGAAGACCTACCTCGACGTGCTGCCGCAGGTGGCCGACGCGGAGTCGCGCATCCACACCACCTTCGTGCAGGCCGCGGCGACGACCGGACGGCTGGCGTCGACGAACCCGAACCTCCAGAACGTGCCGGTCCGCACCGAGCTGGGCCGCGAGATCCGCGGCTGCTTCGAGGCGGCGCCCGGCAACGTGCTGATCAGCGCCGACTACTCGCAGGTCGAGCTGCGCGTGATGGCGTTCATCGCCGACGAGCCGGTGCTGAAGGAGATCTTCGTCCGCGGCGAGGACGTGCACACCGCGACCGCCTCGACGGTCTTCGGCCGGCCGGCCGAGGAGCTCACGCCGATGGACCGCTCCAAGGCCAAGATGATCAACTACGGGATCGTGTACGGGTTGAGCGACTACGGGCTCGCCGACCGGCTCAACATCCCGCGCGAGGAGGCCAAGGCCTTCATCGACACCTACCTCGAGCGCTTCGCGCGCGTCGCCGCGTTCATGGCGACGACGATCGAGGAGGCCAAGGAGCGCGGCCACGTCACCACGCTCTACGGCCGCCGCCGCCAGATCCCGGAGCTGCGGGCCCGCAACTACCAGGTGCGCACGCTCGGCGAGCGCCTCGCGGTCAACACGGTCATCCAGGGCACGGCGGCCGACGTGATGAAGCTCGCGATGATCGGCGTGCACCGCGCGCTGGTCGCCTCCGGCCTGACGACGCGGATGATCCTGACGATCCACGACGAGCTGCTGTTCGAGGGCCCGCCGGAGGAGGCCGAGCAGGTCAAGGAGCTCGCGGAGCGTGAGATGGTCGCGCCGTGGGGCGACCGCACGCCGCCGCTGGCCGTCGACGCCGGCGTCGGGATCACCTGGCTCGAGGCCAAGTAGCGCATGGACCGCGGGTTCGCGGCGATCCTGATGGTGGTCGCCGGCGGGTTCATCGCGCTGCAGTCGCCGATCAACTCCGGGCTGGGCAAGCACGTCGGCGCGCTGCAGGGCGCGTTCGTGTCGTTCCTGATCGGCACCGCCGTGCTGTTCGTCGCCGCGGTGTTCGCGCGCGGCGGCCTCGGGCGGATCGGCGACGGCGGCGGGGTCACGTCGTGGGTCTACCTCACCGGCGGCGTTCTCGGCGCGGGCTACGTGACCGCGGCGCTGCTGTCGGTCCGCTCGCTCGGGACCGGCGGCGTGATCGCCGCGACGATCGCCGGCGAGCTCAGCGTCGCGGTGCTGATCGACCAGTTCGGCTGGTTCGGCGTCGACAAGCAGCCGATCGACGCGGTCCGCGTGGCCGGGATCGTGCTGCTGGCGCTCGGCGTGCTGCTGGTCGTGCGGCGCTAGGGCGCGGCGCCGCGCAGCGCGGCGCCGACGTTCGGGTTGCGCGGCCACGGGTGGGCTCGTTACGATCCGCACGAACACCCCGCACCTCGTCGTCATCTGGAGGTCCCACATGGCTGCCGTGCACATGCCGCATCCGCTCCGCGACCACCCCGGCGCCACGCGCACCGCCGTCGACGCGTTCTGGGCGCTGGGGATCGGCGTCATCGCCGCGTACGTCTTCTTCGCCGCCCTCGGCGCGTTCTCGCCCGGCGACGTGCTCGGCGTGACGATCGCCGTCGCGATCCTGGTCGGCCTGTTCTGCCTGCGCGCCTGGTCGACCAGCCACCGCAGACGGGAGCACGACAAGGACCCGCGGCTGGTGCACGCCCGCGAGCGGCGCGGCTTCTAGGCGCCGCGCCGGGCTAGGCCGCTTCCGGCAGCGCGGTCCCCGGCTCGCGCCAGGGCTCGACCTGCCACGGCCGCGCGCCCGCCAGGGCGAACGACGGCGGCGCGATGTTGAGGTAGTGGCGGAACATCCACTTCACCGCGCGCGGGCCGCTGGTCAGCTCCAGCGCCGTGTCCATCGCGGGGTACTTGTTCATGCCGCTGAAGACCGTCTGCACGCGCCACAGCCAGTCGAACGCCCACTTGTGGTCGGCGCTGAACGAGGCGTAGCGCGACAGCGCCTGCTCGCGCGTCTGGCGCCCTTCGACCACGGTGCGCAGCTCGCGGCCGGCCGCGAGGCCGAAGTAGAGCGCGGTGCGGATGCCCTCGGCCGTCGTCGGCAGGCAGTGGCCGGCGCTGTCGCCCACGAAGAAGACGCCGTCGCCGGTCGCGGGGCGCAGGCGGTGCGGAATCCAGTTGCCCTGGTAGCCGCCCTCGGTCCCGATGCCGAGGTCGTCGGCCAGCCGCACGGTCGGGTCCTTGACCTTGATGTGCGGGTCGAAGGAGCCGACGCCGGTCCGCACCTCGTCGCCGGCCGGGAACGCCCACGAGTAGCCGGGGACGATGTACTTGGGGTCGAGCCACAGCTCGAGGTCGTCGCCGGTCGCCGGCGGATGGACCTCGAGTCCGCGCGACAGGCGCGCGTCGGGCGGCTGGATCGCGTTGGACTTCTCGCTCAGCACGCGCCGCCAGCCCAGCGCGTCGACGACGAGCGGGGCGCGCAGGTCGCCGCGGTCGGTGTGGACCGTGTGGACCGTGCCGCGGGTGATCCCGTCGACCTTGGCCGTGTCGAAGGTGAAGTCGCCCTGGGCGGCGAGCAGCTCGCACAGCTGGCGGTAGTCGAACGTGGAGAACGTCCAGGGCAGCGTCCAGCGGTAGGTCTTGGCGGGCCGGTGGATCACCAGGTCCCGGAACGTCTGGCGGATCGACGCCCCCAGGCCGAGGTTGTCGAGCCACTCGGTCGGGGCGGCGCACGCGGAGGTCTGCCGCTCCCCGATCTCGTAGCGGTCGACGACGAGCACGGAAGCGCCGCTTCCGGCCAGCTCGCGCGCCACCGCGAGGCCCGCGAACGAGGCCCCGCAGATCACCACGTCGTAGTCTCCGGCGAGCGGGGTGCGCTCGGCCCCTCTCTTCGTCGCGCGAACCGGCATGCGATGCCCGATCGTAGCCGTGGTTCACGGAACGTGCCCGCTCGCCCCGCCGGCCTGCCAAGTGCCGTTTCGCGCTACCCTCTCTGGTCGCACATGACCCAGACCATTACACCAACTCCCGAGGCGAAGATCGTCGAGGGCAGCGACGGCCTGCTGCTCGAGATCGACGGTCACATCGTCCCGAACTACGACGCAACGTTCTCCCCCTTCGAGGAGGGAGACGTCGTCTCTGGCCGAGTCGTCCGCATCGACAACGACGAGGTCCTCGTCGACATCGGCTACAAGAGCGAGGGGGTCATCCCCTCCAACGAGCTTTCGATCCGCAAGAACGTGGATCCGCATGACGAGGTGGAGCTCGGCGAAGAGGTCGACGCCCTCGTCCTCACCAAGGAGGATCAGGACGGCCGCCTGATCGTCTCCAAGAAGCGCGCGCGCTTCGAGAAGGCCTGGCGCAACATCGAGGCCGCCGCCGAGTCGGGTCAGCCCGTCACCGGCACGGTCATCGAGGTCGTCAAGGGCGGCTTGATCGTGGACCTCGGTGTCCGCGGCTTCCTGCCCGCCTCGCTCGTGGACATCCGCCGGGTTCCGAACCTGGACGAGTACATGGGCCAGCCGATCGAGTGCAAGGTTATAGAGCTCAACCGGTCGCGAAACAACGTGGTCCTGTCGCGACGGGCCGTGCTGGAAGAGGAGCGCAAGGAGCAGCGCCAGGAGATCCTGGACCGCCTGCAGCCCGGCCTCGTCGTCGAGGGCGTCATCTCGAACATCGTCGACTTCGGCGCGTTCGTGGATCTGAACGGCATCGACGGTCTCATCCACATCTCCGAGCTCTCGTGGTCGCACGTCAACCACCCGAGCGAGATCCTGAACATCGGCGACACCGTGCAGGTCAAGGTGTTGGACATCGATCGCGACCGCCAGCGCATCTCGCTGGGTCTCAAGCAGACCCAGGAGGATCCGTGGCAGCGGGTCGTCGACACCTACAACGTGGGTGACGAGCTCGAGGGGACGGTCACCAAGGTCGTCACGTTCGGCGCGTTCGTCGAGATCCTCGACGGCGTCGAGGGCCTGGTCCACATCTCCGAGCTGGCCGCGCATCACGTGGAGAACCCGCGTGAGGTCGTCCAGCCGGGCGACGTGGTTCGCGTCAAGATCCTCGAGATCGATTCCGAGCGTCGCCGCCTGTCGCTGTCAATCAAGCGCGTGGAGGGCCAGATCCTCCCGAGCGAGGTCCGCGCACGTGAGGCCGGCCTGCCCCTTCCGGGCGAGGCCGCCGCCGCGGCCGCGGCCGCCGGTGCCGGCGACCTCGACAACGTGGCCGACCTGGGGCTGAGCGAGGACGTCTTCGCCGGCGAGGGCGATCCGGACGCGGCGACCGCCGTGGCGGATACGGCCATCGAGGCCGATGTCGCGGACGCCGAGGCTGACGTCGCCGACGTCGAGGCCGAGGCCGCCGTCGAGGAGGCCGGGCTGCCGGTCGAGGCTGCGGACACGACCGAGGCCGACGCCGACGAGGCGCCGGTCGCCGAGGCCGCCGCCGACGAGTCGGTCGCCGAGACCGAGGCCGCCGAGGCCGAGGCCGAGGCCGAGGTCGACGAGGCGCCGGTCGCCGAGGCCGCCACCGACGAGCCGGTCGCCGACGCCGAGGGCGAGGAGCCCGCGGCCGACGCCGAGCCGGAGGCGTAGGGACCGCGGCCCATGGCCGCACCTTCGTCACAGGACGATTTCACCGACGGCCGCACCGAGGATGGTGCGGCCGTCGGTCGTTTCCGTGTGCCCTTCGTCGGGTTGACCGGCGGGCTGGGCTCCGGGAAGTCGACGGCGCTGGCCGCTCTCGGGCGGCTGGGGGCGGCGACGCTGTCGACCGACGCGGTCGTTCACGAGCTGTACGAGTCCGACGCGGTGATCGACGCGGTCGTCGAGCGCTGGGGCACGGACGTCGTCGACGCCGACGGCGTGGTCGACCGCGGCGCGATCGCGCGGCGCGTGTTCGGGGAGCCGAGCGAGCGCGAGTGGCTCGAGGGGCTGCTGTGGCCACTCGTCGGCGCGCGCGTCTGGGCGTTCCGGACCGGGCAGGAGGACGCCGACCCGGCGCCGAAGGCCGCAGTGGTGGAGACGCCGCTGCTGTTCGAGGCCGGGATGCACGAGATGTATGACGCGACGATCGCCGTCGTCGCGGACGAGGATGTGCGGCGCGCGCGTGCTGCCGCCCGCGGGCACGAGGCCGTCGACGAGCGCGCCGCACGCCAGCTCACGCAGGACGAGAAGGCGCAAAGAGCGACGTTCGTGGTGCAGAACGACGGTACGGAGGCTGACCTGGAGTCGGCGCTGTCCTCCGTGCTTGGCAAGCTGTCCGCCTCCCGATGAGCACGCGAACCGCCACCGCATCGCGCCGCCGCGCGCCCGCACGGGTCGCCGCGCAGCGCCGCGCGCAGGTCCGCCGGCGCCGCATCATGGCGATCCTGACGGCGGGCGTGCTGGCCGCGTGCGCCGTCGTCGCGCTGCGGCCGGTGGTCCACCACACGGTCACGGAGATCTCGCTCCCGCTGCGCCACGAGGACATCATCCGCCAGCAGGCGCACGACAAGGGCCTCGATCCCGCCCTGATCGCCGGCGTGATCTACGCGGAGTCGCACTTCATCGACGGCCGCACGTCGAGCGCCGGCGCCAAGGGCCTGATGCAGCTGACGCCCGCGACCGCGCAGTACATCGCGCACAAGTCCGGCGGCACGCAGTTCCACATCTCCGACCTCGGCACGCCGCAGGTCAACATCGCCTACGGCGCCTACTACCTCAAGTACCTGATGCAGCGCTACGGCGACGACGTCCCACTGGTGCTCGCCGCCTACAACGCGGGCGAAGGCAACGTCGACCAGTGGATCTCCACCGCCCGCTCCAAGGACAAGTCCTTGGACATCAACGCCATCCCCTTCGGCGAGACCCGCTCCTACGTGACCAAGGTCATGGACGCGCGGAAGCAGTACCGGACGAACTACCGGTCAGAGCTGGGGCTGTAGGCGCCGCCGCAGCGGCGGCTGGCTTGGCGCGGGTGCCGGCGCTCGGCGGCCGATGCGTCGTCCGGGCTGGCGGCCCCGTCGCCTCGCGTCTCCGCTGGCCGCCGGTTGACGCGCCTCGATCGCGGAAGGCGTCGCCTTTGCGGCTGGCCGCGGTTGGCGTCGTCGCGGGTGCCGGCGCTCGGGCATCGGTGCTCGGGCATCGGTGCGTGGTCGGGGCTGGCGGCGCCGCCGTGCTGAGGTCTCCGCCGGGGTCGGTCGATGTGCCTCGGCGTTGGCCGTTGGCCGTTGGCCGCGGGCGTGGTTGGTCTTCAGTGCGGGGCGTTGGTGGTGGTGCGGGGCGTGGTGCGTCCGTCATCAAGGGCGTGAAGGCGTTGGGCGGCGCGACCGGGGTCGGCGTGGCTCGTCGCTGGTCGTGCTCCGGGGCGGGCGGTTCGGGGCCGAAGGGTCGCACCGGATCGCCGCCGAATCCTGGTCCGTGTCGTCTGGTGGCCCTATGCGGACCACCAGACGACACAGACCTCCGACGCACCCTCACTTCGGCCCCGAACCGCCCGCCCCGCGCTGCCACGAGGACGAACCACACCGACGACACGGAGCGCCGCCTCCACACTCACACGCCCTTGATGACGGACGCACCACGCCCCGCGCAACACGAAACGCGCCGGGCGCCACTGACGCCGGCGGCCCACCCGCGCCGCTACCCGCGCCTCACTCTGCGATCTGAGTCCCCTGCGCCGAGGCGAGGAGCCAGGGCGAGGAGGCGTCCGCCCGCACGAACACGTGCGTGTACCGGCTGTGGGCCGACCACGCCTCGTCGCCGAAGCGTCCGCTCATCCGCGTCTCGCCGATGGTGACCATCGTGGCGTCGCCGTAGCTGCGCGCCGACGCGGGCGTCGGCGTTTCGATGCTCTCGAACGTCATCTGCCCGCTCCCGACGACGTCGAGGAGCGACGCCCGGTCGATGACGCCGCCGGCCATCACGTCGACCAGGATGAAGTCGTCGGTCAGCAGCGCGCCGAGCGCGGTGGCGTCGCCGGCGAGGAGGGCGGAGAAGAAGGGCTGGTCCATCACGTGGACGTTCGCGGCGGGCGCCGCCGCGTGCAAGGCAAAGCGCTACTCGGCCCGATCGGCCGCGGTGAACAGCGCCAGCGCGTCGGCCACCGTCGCGGCGACCTCGATCGCGCCCGCGGCGACCAGCTCGTCGGCCGCGTGCGTCGTCAGGATCCCCACGACCACGGCGCCCGCCGCCACGCCCGCGGCCACGCCGGCCGGCGCGTCCTCGAAGACGACGCAGCCGCCCACGTCGACGCCCAGCTCCGACGCCGCCAGCCGGTAGCCCTCCGGATCCGGCTTGCCCACCGAGACGCGGTCGCTCGTCACCAGCACCTCCGGCACCGGGAGGTCGACCGCCGTCAGCCGGACGTGGGCCAGCGCGTCCGGGCACGACGTCACGACCGCGACCGGCACGCCGGCGCCGCCGCGCAGCAGCTCCATCGCGCCGGGCAGCAGCTTGGCCGGCGGCCCGTCGATGTCCATCTGCGACACGGCCGCCGCCTCGGCGTCGGCGTCCAGGTGCGGCGCGACCTCGCGGATCACCGCACCCGCCGGCCGTCCGTGGATCCGCCCGCGCAGCACCTCCGGGTCGATCCCGTGCCCGCGCGCCCAGGTGCTCCAGGTCACCTCGATGGAGTCGCCGGAGTCGACGAGCACGCCGTCGAGATCGGACAGGACGGCGACGGGGGAGAGCGATGTCATGCGGCCTCGGGGGTCGACGTGGTGGACAACGGCGCGGCGGCGACGCGGCCGGACGGCGGCGCGAGCGCACCCGCGCCGACGACGACGCAGGCCGCCGCCACGATCACCAGCACCAGCGACGTCGGCACCGACGTCACCGACGCGACCGCGCCGATGATCGGCGGCCCGGCCAGCAGCCCCAGGTACCCGGTGGTCGTGACGGCCGCCAGCGCGGGGCCGGCGTCGCCGCCGGTCGCCGCCGCGCGGAAGACCATCGGCGTGATGACCGACAGCCCGGCGCCGAGCAGGATGTAGGCCAACAGACCCACGGCCGGGTCGCCGACGACGAGCGAGGTCGTCATCGCCAGGCCGGCCAGCAGCCCGCCGCGGCGCGCCAGCGTCACCGGCCCCAGCCGCTCGCTCAGGCGGTCGCCGGTCAGCCGGCCGGAGGCCATCGCGATCGAGTAGGCGGCATAGGCCAGCGCCGCCACCGCCGCGCCCGCCCCGATCGCGCGCAGGTGCACTGCGCTCCAGTCCATCGCCGCGCCCTCGGCGAAGAGGCAGCAGAACGCCAGCCCGCCCAGCTTCCAGCGCCCGCTCGTCGTACCTGCCGGCGACGCATGCGCGGCCTCCGGCGCGGGCTGCGAGTCCGCCACCAGCGACCGCGAGACCCACTCGCCGACCGCCGCGGCGGCCAGGCCGACGACCAGGAAGTTCGCCGTCGCGCCGACGTCGGTCGCCGCCGCGAGCGCCGCGATCCCCGCGCCGACCAGGCCGCCCGCGCTGAACGCGGCGTGCATCGACGAGAAGATCGCCCGGCGGGCCCGGCGCTCGACCTCGACGCCCTGCACGTTCATCGACACGTCGAGCGCCCCGTTGGCCAGGCCCAGCACGAACGTCGACGCCGCCAGCAGCCCGACCGACGGCATGACGGCCGGCGCCACGAGCCCGAGGCCCAGAACGGCCACCGCGATGCGGACGACGGTGGCGCTGCCGTGCCCACTCACCAGCCGCCCTGCGGTCGGCATCGCGATCAGGGCGCCCGCGGCCAGCGCCGCCAGCGCGACCGCGATCCCACCCGGCCCGGTGTCGAGCCCGTCCTGGATCGCCGGGATGCGCGCGCCCCACGTGCCGAGCAGGGCGCCGTTGAGGAGGAAGATCGTCGTGACCGCCGCGCGCGGCGACGGGGTGAGGGCGCTCACGCCAGCACCACCTCCACGCCCAGCGCCCGCAGCGCGGTCAGCTCGGCGTCCGGCGCGCTCGCCGCGTCGGTCACGAGCTGCGCGACGTCGTCGGCCGCCGCCACGACGTGCGCCGCGGTCGAGCCGAGCTTCACGCCCTCGGTCGCCACCATCAGCCGTCCCGCGCACGCCGCCTGCTCGCGCAGCACCTCGGCCTCGCCGGCGCAGTACGTCGTCAGTCCCACCGCCGGGTGCAGCGAGCACGCGCCCAGCACCGCGACGCCTGGCCGCACGCGCCGGACCGCGTCGATCGCCTCGGCGCCCACGGTCGTCCGCGAGTCCGGCTCCAGCCGCCCGCCGGCCAGCAGCACCTCGCCGGGCGCGTCGGCCAGCGCGAGCGCCACGTCGGGCGACGTGGTCAGCACCTGCCGCGACCGCCCGTCGGTCGCCAGCAGCCGCGCGACCGCCAGGCACGTGGTCCCGCCGCCGAACGACACGACGTCCTCGTCGGCCAGCAGCGCCGCGGCCCGCGCCGCGACCGCGGCCTTCGCCGGCGTCGCGTGCTCGATCCGCTCCGCCATGCGCGGCGGGGTGGACGCCGCGGCCGGTAGCGCGCCGCCGCGGACGCGCCGCACCCGGCCGGACGCCGCGAGCTCGTCCAGATCGCGCCGCACCGTGTCGTCCGACACGCCCAGCGCCGCCGCCAGCTGCGTCGCGACGACGCGGCCGTCACGGGCCAGGGCGCCGAGGATCGCCTCGCGCCGAGCATCCGGAAGCAAAACCGCAGAATCACGCATGTGACCGCAAGTTACCGCACCAACGGCACGGCGCGCAAACGCAAGACGGGGCGGCCGGTCCGAAGACCGCCCGCCCCGTCGAGGGCCCTACGAGAACCGCGGTGCGTCTACACGCGGCCGGACTGCGCGCGACCCATGCGGGCCAGCGAGTCCAGGATGACCGCGCCGAGGAGGACGGCGCCCGTGACCATGAACTTCGTGGCCGAGGTGTAGGCCAGCAGGTCCATCCCGTTCGAGATCGAGCCGATCACCAACGCGCCGAGCAGAGCGCTCCACACGTTGCCGCGGCCGCCGAACAGCGACGTGCCCGCGATGACCGGACCCGCGATCGAGTTCAGCAGCAGGTCCGAGCCGCCGGAGGACTGGTTGACCGCCAACAGGCGGGACGCGGCCATGATGCCGCCGACCGCCGCCATCGTCGACGCCAGCGTGAACACGATCACGCGGACGCGGAAGACGGCGATGCCGGCACGACGGGCGGCCTCTGCGTTGCCGCCGACGGCGTAGATGTGGCGTCCGAACCGGGTTCGCCGCGTCATGAAGTCGAAGGAGGCCACGAAGGCCAGGAGGATCAGCACTGCTACCGGCACGCCGCGGTCCTTGTTGGCGACGTACGTGAACAGCAGCCCCGCGATCGCCACCGCGGCGATCCGGATCACGATGAGCACCATGGGCGGTGCGCTCAGCCCGCTGGCCAGGCGCCGCCGGTACCCGAACAGCGTGACGGCCGCGAAGAACGCGACGCCGGCGATCGCCACGACCCAGGAGACGCTGTCGGACAGGAACTTGCCGGCCAGGTCGGTCAGCAGGCCCGGATTGAGGTTCACGGTGCCGGTGTCGCCCAGCACCTTGAGCTGGGCGCCCTGCCAGATGAGCAGGCCCGCCAGGGTGACGACGAAGGTCGGAATCCCGAACCGCGTGGAGATGAAGCCCTGGAAGCAGCCGATCGCCCCGCCGGCCGCGAGGCCGGCGAGGATCGCCGGAACGGGGCCCCAGCCGTGCTTGACGCTCAGCACCGCGACGATCGCTGAGCACAGGCCGGAGACCGCGCCCACCGACAGGTCGATCTCGCCCAGCAGCAGGACCAGGACGACGCCGACCGAGATCAGCGCGACCGCGGTGATCTGCAGCGACAGGTTGACGATGTTCGTGGAGCTGAGGAACCGCGATTCCTGCGACTGGAAGATGACCCAGACGATCGCCAGCAGGAACAGGACGCGCAGGGACCCGAGGTCGCCGGTGCGGATGCGGTTCAGGAAGTCGCGACCGCTGGTCGGCAGCGACTCCTTCTGCGCCGCGGCCGCCGTGGGGTCCGGCTCGACGGGCGGCGGGGTGGGCTCGGCCGTGGTGCTCACTGGGTCACCGTTCCTTCCGTCTTGCGCTGGCCGTTGCCGGTGAGCCCGGTGATGGCGGCGACGACTTCCTGCTCGTTGGTGTTGTTGACGTCGAACTCGCCGCCGTTGGCACCCAGGCGCATGACCCAGATGCGGTCGACGACCTCGAAGACGTCACGAAGGTTGTGGGAGATGACGATCACGCCCAGGCCGCGGCCCTTCAGGCGCTTGATCAGCGCCAGGACCTGCGCGGTCTGCTGGACGCCCAACGCCGCGGTCGGCTCGTCCAGGATGACCATCTTCGGCTCGCCCAGCAGCGAGCGCGCGATCGCGACCGACTGGCGCTGACCTCCGGACATCGCCCCGACCTCGCCGCGCACGGACTGGATCGTGGTGACCGACAGCTCGGCGAGCAGGTCGTTGGCCTTCTTCTCCATGGTGACCTCGTCCAGGAGGCCACTCGTGGTGGCCTCCTGCCCGAGGAACAGGTTCTCGACGACGTCCAGGTTGTCGCACAAGGCGAGGTCCTGGTACACCGTCGCGATCCCGAGGTGCGTGGCGTCCGGTGGGGTGCTGACGGACACCTTCTGCCCGTCCCACAGGTATTCGCCCTCGTCCCCCGGGTGGATGCCCGAGATGACCTTGACGAGCGTGGACTTGCCCGCGCCATTGTCACCGACGAGGCCAACGACCTCGCCGGGCATGACCCGGAAGTCCACGCCGTTCAGCGCGCGAACCGCGCCGAACCGCTTGGTGATGCCCCGCAACTCGAGCAGGGGCGTGGTCTCCGCCATCTCGGACTCTCCCTTTCAGGACGTCAGGTGGTTACTGGATCCCGGCAGACTTGCAAGCCGCAGCGTACTGCGACGTGCAGATCTCAGAGGCCTTCCAGAAACCGTCCTTGATGATCGTGTCGTTGATGTTGTCCACCGTGACGGCGACCGGCTTGAGCAGCACCGACGGGATGTCGGCCTGGCCGTTGTTCGTCTTGCCGTTGACCGTGGCCGCGTCGGGCGTCTTGCCCTGCGACACGTCGTAGGCGAGCTGAGCGGCAGCCTCGGCCTCGGCCTTGATGGCCTTGTAGACCGTCATGTACTGCGTGCCGGCGACGATGCGCTGCACGCCGGCCAGCTCGGCGTCCTGACCCGTGATCGGGATCTTCTTGGCGTCGACGCCGTTGGACTTCATCGCGGCGATGATGCCGCCGGCGTTGCCGTCGTTGGCCGAGTAGACGCCCACGAAGCCGTTCTTGCCGAGCGCCGTGATCGCCTGCTCCATCTCGGACTGCGCCTTGTCGGGCGACCAGTCCGGCGTGTCGTACTCCTTGGCGACCTTGAAGCCGCTGGAGTCGATGACCGAGTGCGCGCCCTGCTTGAACAGCTTGGCGTTGTTGTCGGTCGGGGCCCCGTTGATCATGACGATCGAGCCCTTCTTGCCGTCCTTCTTGAGCTTGTCGACCAGGCTCGTGCCCTGCAGCTTGCCGACCTGCACGTTGTCGAACGAGATGTAGTAGTCCGGCTTCGAGTTGAGGATCAGGCGGTCATACGAGATGACCGGGACCTTCGACTGCGACGCGCGGGTCACGATGGCCGCCGCCGAAGCGGAGTCCACCGGGTCGAGCACCAGGACGTTGGCGCCCTGGGTCAGCGCCGCTTCAGCCTGCTGCTGCTGCTTGGCGGCGTCCTGGTCGGCGTTGGAGTAGATGATCTGGCAGTCGGGGCAGAGCGCCTTCATCTTGTTCACGAAGTTCGGACGGTCCTGGGACTCGTACCGAGCCGTCTTGGACTCCGGCAGCAGCAGCGCGATCTTCTTCGCGCTCCCGCCGCTCTTGGCGGCCGTGCTGGCGCCGCCGCTCGAGCCGGTGCTCGAGCTGCTGTTGTCGTTGTCGTCGCTGCCACAGGCGGCGACGCCGAACGTGAGGGCTGCGGCCGCGACGACCGAGACCCACTTCGTACTACGCATGGAAAGCACGCTCCTCCTCGAGGTGCAGGGGACAGGGATTGAGGGAAGTTGGGGTGTTCACGCCTGGGCCTCCGCGAGGTGGTCGACGGGCGTGGAGAACGTCTCGGCGTCCTGCAGCACCAGGGCCAGGGCGCCGAGGACCTGGGCGCGATCGCCGAGCGGCCCGTGGTGGACCTCGACGTCGTCGCCGGCGCTGGAGATCGCGTGGCGCTGGCACTCGGCGCGCAGCGGGTCGAGCAGGACATCGCCGCACGCGGCCATCTCGCCGCCGACGACGATCCGGCTGGGGTTGAGCAGGTTGACGAGGTTGGCGACCGCGCGGCCGATGTGGCGGCCGGCGTCGGCGACGACGCGCGTGGCGGCCGGGTGGCCCTCGAGCGTGAGCTCGACGACGCGGCTGAGCGTGAGGTCGTCGCCGAGCGTGGGGCGGAGCAGGTCGACGGTCGCGGCGCCCGACGCGAGCGTCTCGAGGCAGCCGCGGTTGGCGCAGCGGCACACGGGGCCGTGCTCGTCGATGATCGTGTGGCCGATCTCACCGGCGGTGCCGCCGACGCCGACGTACAGCCTGCCGTTGAGGACCAGGCCCGCGCCGATGCCGGTCGCGAGCTTGAGGTAGATCATGTCCTCGACGCCCTCGCCGGCGCCCCAGACGTGCTCGGCGAGCGCGCCGAGGTTGGCGTCGTTGTCGACGCGCACGGGGAGCGAGAGGCGGTCGCTCATCGCGCGCGCGGCCGTGATCCCGACCCAGCCGGGGAGGATCGACGTGGAGCCAACCGTGCCCGTGTCGGAGTGGACCGGGCCCGGCAGGCCCATCCCGACGCCGAGGACGTAGCCGCGGTCGATGCCCGCCTCCTGCAGCGCGGACTCCACGAGCTGGCTCGCGGCGTCCAGGCCCTGCTCGGCGCGGTGGTCGCTGGGCAGCTCCCGTCGGACCTCGGACAGGACGGTATGACCGAGGTCCGCCACAGCCACCGTGACGTGGCTCTTGCCGAAGTCGACGCCGACGGCGGCACCGGCACGGCGGTCGAGCGACACGAGGACGGGCGGTCGACCACCCTGCGCGCCCGGGGCGGCGGTGTGGTCCACGCGCTCGGCGACGAGGCCGTCGCGGACGAGGTCGGCGATCAAGGAAGACACGGTGGTACGGGACAGACCCGTGCGCCGAGCAAGCTCGGCGCGGCTGGTGATCCCTGCGACCCGGAGCGCGCTGAGCACTCGCCGACGGTTCCGCTCGCGCAGGGACTCGAGCGATCCGGACCCTTCATGACCCATCTCGACGCGACCCTCTCACGCGCAATCGAGGTTTGTCAAGACAGCGAATGAACTGCGCATTAAGCGCAGCGTGCTTTGCCCATGTTGCGTACGAACCGTCCGCGACCCCCGATGACGACCCGCGCCGCGCCTGTCCAGGGCTTCTGGACGAGGGTTCGAGTCCGGTGGCGGACCGTTGGACGTTCGTCCGCCTGCCCTACACCTGGGCCGGGCGCGTGCCGACGCTTCGGGGGAGATGAGCGGCTTTCCTGCTACCAGGCTGCGGGCCCGCCTCGCCGGCGAGGCGGGCTTCAGCATGATCGAGGTGATGGTGAGCATGGTCCTGCTCACCGCGCTCTCGCTGGCAACGCTGTCGGTGATCGATCGTTCCACGGCGGCGTCCGCGAAGGTGCGGTCCAAGTCGGTGGCGTCGGACATCGCGCACGAGGACCTCAACCGGATGCGCCAGCTGAAGTTCACGCTCGCGTCGAGCGCCAGCTACCGGTCGGTGAGCACGGAGACCGGCGTCGACAAGGTCCCGTACACGGTCACCTCGACCGCGAACTGGGCCACCGACTCCGGCGTGGAGACGAGCTGCGCCACCCCGGACACCGCCGGCACGTCGCAGTACCTGAGGATCCGCTCCTCGGTCAGCTGGCCGAACATGGACGGCGCCGCGCCGGTCGTCGCCGACTCGATCATGGCGCCGCGCGGCAAGGAGGCCAACCGCACCGCGGGCTCGCTGATGGTCAAGGTCCAGGATCGCGGCGCCGCGCCGGTCGCCGGCGCGACCGTCACCGCCGCAGGCCAGAGCCTCGTGACGAGCGCCGCCGGCTGCGTCTTCTTCCCGGCGATCAACGCCGGCCAGTGGCCGGTGACGGTCACCAAGGGCGGATCGCCCTGGAACTTCATGGACACCGACGGCAACTCGCCGGGCGCCACGACGGCGAGCGTGGTCGTCGGCGACGTCTCGACCGCGTCGGTGACCTTCGACCAGCCGTCGATCTTCAGCCCGGTCGCCTTCTACCGCGAGGACGGGACGACGCCCACGACGTGGACCTCGGTGTCGATCAGCACGCAGACCAAGACCCTGCCGCCGGCCACCAGCGCCAGCCCCGTCGCGAGCTTCACCACCGCCAAGCTGTTCCCGTTCGCCGCCGGCTGGTCGTTCTACGCGGGCTCCTGCGCGGGCAACAACCCGGCGAACTACGCGAGCAACTCGTCGACGGCGCTGACCAACAGCAGCATCATCCCGACGCCGGGCACCACGGTCCCCGACGGCCGCGCCTACCTGCGGCGCCTCACGCTGCACCTGACGGACAGCAACATCGCCTCCGGAAGCGAGGCGGTGCGCGCGTACATCACGCCGTACTACGACTCGACCTACACGTACATGACGGCGACCTGTGAGTCGCTGCCCGGCACGCCGCCCGGCGGCACGATCACCAGCGTGGCCCCCAACGCCACCGACGTGGCGTTCGACATGCCCTACGGCCTGTACTCGGTCTGCGCGGAGACGACCGCGACCCCGGGCACCAGCGGCTACCGCTACTGGAAGTACAGCGGCAGCGCCTCGGCGCCGCCGAGCGGCGCCTACCACGCGCTGCCCAGCATGAGCGGGATCACGCTGAAGGCGACGTCGCCGGCGAACGACGCGGCGACGGTCAACGGCTCGCTCGCCGGCTCGGGGAGCGCGAACCAATGCGGATGATCGACCGCCTGCGCCGCGACGACGGCTTCACGCTCATCGAGCTGCTCGCGGCGATGGCCATCGGCGGCGTCGTGCTGACCGCGTTGATGGGCGTCTTCATCAACGGGACGAAGGCCACCACCAAGATCCAGAACCGCGTCGACAACACGGAGCGGGCGCGCTATGCGCTGGACCGCATCGTCCGGCTGCTCGACGCGCAGGTGTGCACCCAGGTCGTCAAGACCACCGACGTCACCACGGCGCCGGTCTTCGCCAACAGCGATCAGAACTCGGTCACGTTCTACGCCGATCTCGACGGCGCCTCGGGCTCGCCCGAGAAGTACAAGATCACCTTCTTGCCCAAGTCCGGGAGCACGCCGGGCCGGTTCACGGTCGACACCTACGCCTACAACTCGACCGCGGATGGGTGGACGACCCAGGTCGGTCCGACCGCGACGCTGGTCAGCGACGTGATCCCGGCCAAGGACCCGAATACCGGCGTCGACCTGCCCGTCTTCACCTACTACCCGTACGTCGCCAGCGCGACCGACCCGGCGCAGGTCGGCGGTGTCTCGACCAACCCGGCGGGCACGCCACTGAGCACGTCCGTCGCGCCGACCGTCGTCAAGGTCGGCGTCGAGTTCACCACCATCTCGTCGACGAGCCACGTCGATGACAACAGCCGCGCGGTCGTGAGCGGGAGCGGAACGCTCTCGACCTTCGACGCCGACCCAACCGCACCCACCGCATGCCCATGAACCGCTGCCGCCGCTTCGTCAGCGACCAGGAAGGCTTCACCCTGGTCGCCGTAACCATCACGATGATGGTGCTCAGCCTCTTCGCCGTCAGCGCCTGGGCCGCCGCGAACAACGCGCTGCCCGGCACGACCAAGGACAGCGACAGCAAGCGCGCGTACGAGGCGGCCGAGGCTGGCGTGCAGTGGTACCAGTTCCAGGTCCAGCGGGACACCAACTACTGGACCAAGTGCGCGGACGCCACCAACGGGATCTTCCTCAAGGGTGGCCGGCCGGCCACCACGGCGACGACGGGCTGGCGCAACGTGCCGGGCTCGGACGAGGCGTTCGCGGTCGAGCTCGTCGGCGACACGACCGACAACGCGACCTGCCAGGCCGACCCCGGCTCGCACCTGCTCACCGACGGCGTCCTCACCGTCCGGTCGACCGGACGCTTCAATGGCAAGCTCCGCCAGATCGTCGCGAAGTTCCGCCGCGCGGGCTTCATCGACTACATCTACTACACCAAGCGCGAGACGGCCCCGCCGCCCAGCTACGGCAACGCGACGAACGTCCAGTGGGCGCAGGACAACTGCGACCAGACCCGCCTGACGCGGCCGTCGGGCTGCACCGACATCACGTTCCGCGACACCGACGTCATCGCGGGCCCGTTCCACACCGAGGACTCGTCGGTGCTCGTGTGCGGCAACCCGCAGTTCGGCTCCTCGGCGGCGGACAAGGTCGAGATCGTCAAGGCCCCGAACGCGAGCAGCTGGTACAAGCAGGGCTGCAGCGGCTCGGTGACGCCGACCGGCACGCTGGTCGCGCCGGCCAAGTCGCTCGAGCTCCCGAAGAACAACCTCCAGCTCGCCAGCCAGGCGACCTACAAGTTCAAGGGCAACACCTGCCTGAAGTTCAGCGGCGCCACGCTCACCGTCTACCCCAACCAGACCACTTGGGGGGTTGGCGGGACGGTCAACTGCACGGGGGCCACGACCACGTACACCCTGGGCGCCAACACGGTGATCTGGGTCGCCAACAACGGCACCTGCCCCGATGCCTACGACTACCTGCAGAACTACAGCAACTCGTCCAACTGCGGCGACGTCGCGGTGTCGGGCAACTACGGGACGAACGTCACGATCGGGTCCGAGGACGATGTCATCGTCACCGACGACCTCAAGTGGGCGAACACCAGCGCGATGATGGGTCTGGTGGCCAACCAGTTCGTGCGCGTCTACCACCCGGTCACGCCGTCCAACCGCTCGTCGAACCAGGGCGGCTGCAGCAACAACGGGGGCTCGCAGGTCAACGAGATCGACGCGGCCATCCTCGCCACGCAGGGTTCGTTCATCACCGACAACTGGGATTGCGGTAGCGGCCTCGGGAACCTGACGGTGAAGGGTGCGATCACGCAGTACTGGCGTGGCGCGGTCGGCACCAGCGGCGGCAACGGGTACACGAAGGACTACAACTATGACAAGCGGCTGCGCTACCGCGAGCCGCCGAACTTCCTCGATCCGACGACCGCGCTCTGGGGCGTCCTCCGCCAGTCCGAGCAGTCGCCGGTCCAGACCGGCTAGGTCCGGCTAGACCGCGATCGGCGCCGTCTGCAGGACGGCGTCGAGCAGGCCGGGGAAGCGCGCCTCGAGGTCGTCGCGGCGCAGGGAGACGTGGCGGTGCGTGCCTTCGATGCGGGTGAAGGTGACGCCCGCCTCGCGCAGGGTCTTGAAGTGGTGGGAGCGGGTGGATTTGCTGACCCCGAGCTCCATCGAGCCGCAGGCCTGCTCGCCGGCGGCGTCCAGCGCGCGCACGATCTTCAGCCGCACGGGGTCGCCCAGCGCCTGGAGCACGGTGGTCAGGTCGAGGGCCGAGGTGTCGGGCTGATGCAGGTCCACGGGACATAGGGTAGCGCGTGGTTCGATATCCGTCGAACCTTTGCTACGATGTTTCGACATCCATCGAACTACCCTTTCCCCGGGGAGCACCTCTCCCCAATGCCTCCGCACTTCCCGTCGCTGATCGCCGTCCTCTGCTGGGGCGGCATGTTCCCGATCGCCGACGTGGCCATGGACCACGTCGACGCCGCTCACATCACCGCGATCCGCTACGGCATCGCGACGCTGATCTTCCTGACGCTGCTGGCCGCCGTCGAAGGGCGCGGCGCCGTGCGCTAGGACGGCCGGTTCCGCCGCGCCTGGCTGTTCGGCACGCTCGGCTTCGCCGGCTTCAACCTGCTGTCCTACGTCGGCCTGCGCCACACCACGCCGCAGCACGCGTCGGTCATCGCCGCGACGCTGCCGGCGCTGACGGTCCTGATGCGCTGGCGCATGACCGGCGAGCGGCCGTCGTCGCGCCTGCTCGGCTTCGTGGCGGCGCCTTCGCCGGCGTCGCGCTGGTGGTCGTCGGCGGCGACCTGGGCCTGGTAGAAGCACGGGCCATGCCTTCCTCCGGCGGCCCGTTCCTCATCGGCGGCGGTCGGGAGCCCGAGCAGGTGCTCCCGACCCATCGCCCGTTCGTGGCCGCGTGCGGCGGCGGGCCGATCGCGCTCGTGATGGTCGACGAGGGCGGCGGCGTGGACGTCGAGCGCTGGACCGCGGCGCTGGACGGGGCGGCCGAGGTCCGGCCGGTGGTGCTCGCGGCGGACCGGCCGATCGCCGGCGACGACGTCGCCGGCGTGGCCGGCGTCTACGTCGTGGCCGGGCTCACGCCGCTGTACGCCGAGCTGCTGGCCGGCTGGGCGCTGCCGGCGGGCGTCGTCTACGCGGGGTTCTCGGCGGGCGCCGCGGTGGCGGCGGATCGCGCGATCGTCGGCGGCTGGCAGGACGCGCAGGGTGGCGCCGTCTGCCCGGACGAGGCCGGTGAGGACCTCGATCCCGTGACGGTGGTCCCGGGGCTCGGGCTCGTCGACTTCGCGGTCGACGTCCACGCCGCCCAGTGGGGCACGCTCGGCCGGCTCGTCCACGCGGTCGAGGCCGGTCTGGTGGTCGAGGGCTGGGCGCTGGACGAGGGCGCGCTGCTCGTCGACGGTCGCGTGATCGGCCCGGGCGCGGCGTGGCACGTCACCGGCCACGCGCCGGTGCGCCGCGTCACCGAGTTGTCCGCCTAGCCCCCGGCGCCGCTCGTGACCGGCGTGCCGCTCTCGCCGTCCTGGCCGTCGCGCTGGACGCGCGAGTGCAACCGGCCGTAGAACGCGTAGATCAGCAGGCCGAGCGCCAGCCAGATCCCGAAGCGCCACCAGGTCGTCCCCTGCAGCTTGGTCATCAGGTAGATGCACAGCGCCGCGCCGATCAGCGGGAACAGCGGCACGAGCGGAACGCGGAACGGGCGCTCCATGTCCGGCTCGGTGCGGCGCAGGACGATCACGCCGATGTTGACCAGCAGGAAGGCGAAGAGCGTCCCGATGTTGACCAGCTCGGCCAACTCGCTGAGCGGGATCAGCGCGGCCATGATCGCGATCAGGATCCCGAAGAGCGTGATGATCCGGACGGGCACCTTGCGCGGCGAGAGCTTGCTGAGCGCCTTGCCGAACGGGACGAGCCCGTCGCGGCACATCGAGAAGAAGATCCGCGTCTGGCCGAAGAAGATCGTCAGGACGACGCTCGTGATCGCCACCAGCGCGCCGAAGGACATGATGTCGCCCGCCCAGCTGCCGAGCCCGGCGCCCTGGCGGATCGCCTCGGTCAGCGGCGCGTCGGCGCCCGCGAGCGTCTTGGACGGCACGAGGCCGATCGCCGCGACCGCGACCAGGATGTAGACGACCGTCACGATCGCCAGCGACCCGATGATGCCGATCGGCAGGTCGCGTTGCGGCTTCTTGGCCTCCTCGCCGGTCGTCGAGACCGCGTCGAAGCCGATGTAGGCGAAGAAGATCAGCGCCGCCGCGTCGACCGTGCCGCTCGTGCCGTGCGGCGCGAAGTCGTCGAAGTGGCTGCCGGTGAAGTGGGTGAAGCCGACGACGACGAAGAACACCAGGATCAGGAGCTTCGTCAGCACGAGCATGGTGTTGGCGCGCGCGCTCTCGCGCACGCCCGCCATGAGCAGGAACATCACGGCGATGACCAGGCCGGCGGCGAAGAGGTTGACCGTGCCGCCCTCGCCCGGCGGAGCGGTGATCGAGGTGGGCAGCGAGAGGCCGAAGAGGCTGTCGAGCAGGTCCTTCAGGTAGCCGCCCCAACCGACGGCGATCGTCGAGACCGAGAACCCGTACTCGATGATGAGGTCCCAGCCGATGATCCACGCCACGAGCTCGCCGAGCGTGGCGTAGCTGTAGGTGTAGGCCGAGCCGGAGATCGGGATCGCCGCCGCCAGCTCGGAGTAGGAGAGCGCGGAGAAGATGCAGGTGATGCCGGCCAGCGCGAAGCTGAGGACGATCGCCGGCCCGGACTGGCCGATCGCCTCGCCGATGATCACGAAGATGCCGGTGCCGATCGTGCCGCCGATGCCCAGCGCCATGAGGTCCAGGGCGCCGACGGCGCGCCGCAGGCCGGACGAGTCGTCGGCCTCGCGCTTGAGGTGCTTGCCGCGTTTGCGGGCGAAGATCCCGCCGTAGTCGGTCCCCGGGCCACTCTTCGGGTGGCTGCCGCCCCTCCCCGCCGTCGTTGCCATGCGGGGAGGTGTCTCCGGGTGCCAGACGGCCCAAACCGGACCGACCGGCCGAGTACCCTCGAACCCATGCCGCCCTTCCGCCTCGACGCTTCCTACAGCCCGATGGCCGACCAGCCCAAGGCCATCGACGGGATCGTCAAGGCGCTCGACGCCGGCGTGCCGATGACGACGCTGCTCGGCGCGACCGGGACGGGCAAGACGATGACCATGGCGTCGGTGATCGAGCGCGTGCAGCGCCCGACGCTCGTAATGGCCCACAACAAGACGCTGGCCGCGCAGCTGTGCAACGAGTTCCGCAGCTACTTCCCCGACAACGCGGTCGAGTACTTCGTCTCCTACTACGACTACTACCAGCCCGAGGCCTACGTCCCGAGCAAGGACCTGTACATCGAGAAGGACTCGGCGATCAACGAGGAGATCGACCGGCTGCGCCACGCGGCGACGGCCGCGCTCTTCGGGCGGCGCGACGTGATCATCGTGGCGTCGGTGTCGGCGATCTTCGGCCTCGGCTCGCCGGAGACCTACAACGACAACCTCGTGCTCCTCAAGAAGGGCGAGGAGACCGACCGCGACCTGCTGCTGCGCAAGCTGGTGACGATCCAGTACACGCGCAACGACCAGGCGCTGGGGCGCGGCTCGTTCCGGGTCCGGGGCGAGGCGCTGGAGATCTTCCCGGCCTACAGCGAGTCCGCGGCCTACCGCGCGACGTTCTTCGGCGACGAGGTCGAGCAGCTGCAGGAGTTCGATCCGCTGACCGGCGAGCTGATCCACGCCGACCTCGAGCACGTCGGCATCTGGCCGGCGTCGCACTACAACGTGCGCGAGGGCACCGTCGAGCGGTCGGTCGAGGAGATCGGGCGCGAGCTGAACGCCCGCTGCATCGAGCTGGAGGCCGAGGGCAAGCTCCTGGAGTCGCACCGGCTGCGCCAGCGGACGCAGTACGACATGGAGATGCTGCGGGAGATGGGGTTCTGCAACGGCATCGAGAACTACTCCCGGATCCTGGACGGGCGGATGCCCGGGGACCGGCCGTACTGCCTGCTCGACTACTACCCCGAGGACTTCGTCCTGATGATCGACGAGTCCCACCAGACCGTGCCGCAGATCGGTGGCATGTACGAAGGCGACCGGTCGCGCAAGCAGACGCTGATCGACTACGGGTTCCGGCTGCCGAGCGCGCTGGACAACCGGCCGCAGACGTTCGACGAGTTCCTGACGATCGCGCCGCAGATGCTGTTCGTGTCCGCGACGCCGGGGCAGTACGAGCGGGCGCACGCGGGTGCGCTCGTCGAGCAGATCGTGCGACCGACCGGCATCGTCGACCCGGCGGTGGACGTCCGCCCGACGCGCAACCAGATCGACGACCTCATGAACGAGGTCCGCGAGGTCGTGGACCGCAACGAGCGCGTCCTGGTCACCACGCTCACCAAGAAGATGAGCGAGGACCTGACCGACTACCTGCTCGAGATGGGGTTCAAGGTCCGCTACCTGCACTCCGAGGTCGACACGCTGGAGCGCATCCAGATCATCCGCGACCTGCGGCTCGGCGAGTACGACGTCCTGGTCGGCGTGAATCTGCTGCGCGAGGGGCTGGACCTGCCGGAGGTCTCGCTGGTGGCGATCCTCGACGCCGACAAGGAGGGCTTCCTCCGCGGCGAGACGTCGCTCATCCAGACGATCGGGCGCGCCGCGCGCAACGTGGATGGCAAGGTCATCATGTACGCCGACAAGGAGACGGCGGCGATGAAGGCCGCGCTGTCGGAGACCGATCGCCGCCGCGCGATCCAGCTGAAGTACAACGAGGACCACGGCATCACCGCCGCCTCGATCGTCAAGGGCATCTCCGACATCGCCGAGTTCCTGCAGGGCGACTCCAAGACGCCGAAGCGCGGCCGCCGCACCGACCGCAAGAAGGTCAAGTCCGAGACCCTGACCTCGAGCGAGCTGGAGAAGACGATCATCGACCTGGAGAAGGACATGCTCGAGGCGGCGGAAGACCTCCGCTTCGAGTACGCGGCGCGCCTGCGCGACGAGATCCGGGAGCTGCGGCGCGACCTGCGGCAGCTGACGGACATGGAGGCGCCGGCGTAGGGCGGGTCCGGTCCTCAGCGAGAGGGCGCCCTGGGCGGTAGCGTCCCGCCCGAGTGTCGTTCGCCGAGACGTTGTTGGAGTGGTACGGCCGTGAGGCGCGGGATCTGCCGTGGCGGCGGACGCGGGATCCGTACGCGATCCTCGTCTCCGAGGTCATGCTCCAGCAGACGCAGGTCGCCCGGGTCGTCCCGCGGTACCTGGCGTGGCTGGAGCGGTGGCCGACGCCCGGGGCGCTGGCGGCGGCGCCGGTCGCCGACGTCCTGGCCGAGTGGGTCGGCCTCGGCTACAACCGCCGCGCGCTGCGGCTGCGGGAGGCGTGCGCGCACGTCGCCGAGCACGGTTGGCCGGACGACCTCGGGACGCTCCCGGGCATCGGGCCGTACACCGCGGCCGCGGTCGGGGCGTTCGCGTTCGGGCGCGACGAGCTGCCGGTCGACACGAACGTCCGTCGCGTCCTGGAGCGCACGGGCTTCACGCCCCGCCGCACGCCGCCGGAGCTCGGCCAGGCGCTCATGGAGCTGGGCGCCATGCTGTGTCGCGCGCGTGAAGCGGCCTGCGCCGCCTGCCCGGTCAGCGCGTCCTGCGCCTCGGCGGGCGCGGTCGACATCGCGCCGCGGGGTCGTGCCGGCGACGGCATCGCGCGCGAGCGCTTCGAGGACTCCAACCGCTGGGTCCGCGGTCGCGTGATCGCGGCGCTGGCGGCCGGGGCGGAGCTGCCGGAGGGGATCGAGCTGGAGCGCCTGGAGCGGGCGATCGCGTCGCTGATCAGGGACGGCCTCGTCCGGCGCGACGGCGACGTCCTCTCCCTTCCGACCTGACAGCCGGGTGGACCGACCTGCCGTCTCGCCGCGGGGCCGAACCGACAGGTCGATCCACTAGGGTTCGCGCCATGGCCCTGGACCGGCAGAGCATCGAGAAGCGCGACTTCCCCATCGGGCGTCGCGGATACGAGCCCGAGGCGGTCGACGCGCACCTTGCGCGGATCGCCGAGGAGGTCGAAGACCTCAAGCGGCGTGCCGGCTCCGGCGGCGTCGCCGCGAGCGCTCCCGCGAAGTCTTCGCCGGCCTCGATCGCGCAGGCCGCGTCCGAGCAGGTCATGTCGATCGTCCAGGCTGCCGAGGCCAGCGCGGCCGCGATCGAGCAGGGCGCGCAGGACGAGGCGTCCCGCATCCGGTCCGACGCCGAGTCCGACGCGCGCACCACACGGGACGAGGCCGTCGAGCGCTCCCAGCAGCACGTCGGCCAGGTCGGCTCGGCGACGAAGCAGATGCTGCAGCGCGTCGACGCGATGGAGTCCGAGCTCAACGGGCTCGTCGAGTCCCTGCGCACCGGCGCCAACCGCCTGACCGCGGACCTCTCGCTGCTCGAGGGCGGCATGGGCGACCTGTACGACGCCGCTGGGCAGGGCGAGGGCGGCACGCCGCCGGCCCCCGCGGCGCCGCGCGTCGTCGAGTCGGTCCCGCTGGCGGTCGTCGCCGACGCGCCCGAGCCCGACGTCGATTCCGAGCCCGCGCAGGAGGAGCCGCTCTTCGAGGACGACGAGCCCGAGGCCGGCGAGGATCTCGCGGTCGAGGACACGGCTCCGGCCGCTCCGGCGGCCGCCGGCGGTGCGGACGCGGACGCCGAGGGTGCGCGCCTCGTGGCGCTCAACATGGCGCTCAACGGCACCTCGCGCGACGAGACCGACCGCTACCTGGCCGAGAACTTCGACCTCGCCGACCGCGCCGGGCTGCTCGACGAGGTCTACGCGACGGTCGAGTCCTGACGGACCCCGCACGGATGAGATGCGGGGCCGCCCGCAACTCGACGGCCCCGATCGCGTTCGGGGCCTAGATGCTCCGTCTCTGCCTGGCCCTGCTCGTCGCGGGCGCGCTGCTGTTCGCGCCCGCCGTCGCGTCCTCCGCCCACGCCGCCACGCCGCCCGGCTTCTTCGGCGTCATGGTCAACGGGCCGCTGGACGACCCGCTCGTCGACCTCGACGCCCAGGCCGCGCAGATGAAGGCCGCGGGCGTCCAGTCGTGGCGGGTCGAGATGGCGTGGGACCTGATCGAGCCCGCGCCCGGCCAGTTCGCCTGGGCCGGCACGGATCGCAAGGTCCTGGCCGCGGCCAGGCAGGGGATCGACGTCCTGGGCCTCGCGCTGCGCGCGCCCGGCTGGGCCAACGGCGGCGCCGCCTCGCCGTTCACGCCGCCGACCAAGTCCTCCGACTACGCCGGCTACCTGAAGGCCTTGGTCGCGCGCTACGGCCCGTCCGGGTCGCTGTGGCTCGAGCACCCCGAGGTCGCCAAGCGCCCGGTGCGCGCCTGGGAGATCTGGAACGAGCCCAACCTGAAGGACTACTTCACCAATCAGCCGTTCGCCAAGCCCTATGCGACGCTGCTGCGCGCCGCCTACCCGGCGGTCAAGGGCGCCGACCCGGGCGCGACCGTGTTGATGGCCTCGATGGCCAACTACTCGTGGCGCGACCTGGCGAAGCTGCTCGACGTGTCCGGGCCCAAGCTGAAGTTCGACGCCGCGGGCGCGCATCCGTTCTCTGGCCGGCCGTCCAACGCGGTCAAGATCGTGCGGCTCAACCGCGAGGCGCTGGACAAGCGCGGCTACAAGCGCGTGCCGCTGTGGCTCACCGAGCTGACGTGGTCCTCGGCCAAGGGCAAGAAGAAGCCGCTGACCCAGAACTGGGAGACCACGGAGTCCGGTCAGGCCTCGCGGCTGCGCGACGTCTTCAAGCTGCTGTTGAAGGAGCGCAGGTCGCTCAAGCTGGCGCGCGTGTTCTGGTACACGTGGGCGACGGTCGACAACGGCTCGCCCAACTCCTTCGACTACTCGGGCCTGAACCAGTTCCGGACCGACGGGACGTTCCGGGCCAAGCCGGCGCTCGGCGCCTTCAAGGCCGTCACGAAGGCGGCGGAGGGCTAGATGGGTTGTTCCACGGTCCGATGCGGGCGCTCGACGGCCCGGACGGCGTCTGACGCCACCCGATCCCCCACCTAGGTCGCTCGTGGTCCGCGTGGAGCTCGGCGGCGTCCCCGAGACGCTGCTGTGGACGCTGCATCACCGCGCGGTCGAGGCGCGACGGCCCGACGCGGTGCTGGCCGACCCGGTGGCGGTGTCGCTCGTCGACCGCCTCGACTACCCGTTCGCCGAGCGCTTCGGCGACGGCGAGGGGCTGGGGCAGTGGCAGGCGCTGCGGGCCCGGACGTTCGACGTCGAAGTCCGGCGCTTCATGGACGCGCATCCGGGCGGGACGGTCGTCGCGCTGGGCGAGGGGCTGGAGACGCAGTTCTGGCGCGTCGACGACGGGCGCGTGCGGTGGATCGGCGTGGACCTCCCGGAGACGGTGGCCGTGCGCGACGAGGCGCTGCCGGCGTCCGGCGACGACGCCGGCCGTCGCCGCTCGGTCGCGGCCTCGGCGCTGGACGTCGACGCGTGGGCGGGGGAGGTCGACGCGTCGCGCGGCGTGCTGCTCACCGCCCAAGGGTTGTTGATGTACTTCGCGCGCGCGGAGGTGCACGGGCTGCTGCGCGCGTGCGCGGCGCGGTTCGGCGGGAGCGGGTTGGTCTTCGACGCGATCCCCGCGTGGCTCGCGGAGCGCAGCGCGAAGGCCGGCGGGCTGAGCCGGTCCGACCGCTCCGGCGGCGGGTACAAGGCGCCGCCGTGGGACTGGGGGATCGACGCCGGCGAGGAGCGCGCGCTGCGGGCGCTGCCTGGCGTCGCGGCGCTCGAGACGGTCCGGATCCAGCGCGGTCGCGGGCCGGTCCACGGCGCCCTGCTGCCCGCCGCGGCGCGGGCGGCGCCGGTGCGCCGACGGCTGCTCTCGGTGTGGCGGATGGGCTTCGCCTAGCGCGTTCTCCCTGCAGATCGGCGCCTGGCGTCAGCGTTCAATGGGAACGTCTGTTCCCCTGGCTACACTCGTTCGACAGTGCCGCCGAAGAACGCAATCGTCGTCTCCGGTGCCCGCGAGCACAACCTCAAGGGCATCGATGTCACCCTGCCGCGCGACTCGCTGACCGTCATCACCGGCCTGTCGGGATCGGGCAAGTCCTCGCTCGCCTTCGACACCATCTACGCCGAGGGGCAGCGCCGCTACGTCGAGTCGCTCTCGGCCTACGCGCGCCAGTTCCTGGGGCAGATGGACAAGCCCGACGTGGACTCGATCGAGGGTCTGTCGCCGGCGATCTCGATCGACCAGAAGACGACGTCGCGCAACCCGCGGTCGACGGTCGGCACCGTCACCGAGATCTACGACTACCTGCGCCTGCTGTGGTCGCGCATCGGCCACCCGCACTGCCACATCTGCGGCAAGCCGGTGCAGGGGCAGTCGGCCGAGCAGATCATCGACCAGGTGCTCGAGCTGCCGGAGGGCGAGCGGTTCATGGTGCTCGCGCCGGTCGTGCGCGGGCGCAAGGGCGAGTACGGCAAGGCCTTGAAGAACCTGCTGGCCGAGGGCTTCCAGCGCGCGAAGGTCGACGGCGAGCTGCGGTCGTTGGACGAGGAGATCGTCCTGGACAAGAAGTTCAAGCACGACATCTCGGTCGTGGTCGACCGACTGGTGATGCGCGACGGCGTGCGCAAGCGGCTGGCGGACTCGATCGAGACCGCGGTCGCGCTCGCCGACGGGATGATCGAGATCGAGACGGTCCCGCGCGCGGATGGGGATCCCAACCAAGCCACGGTCACGCTGTACTCCGAGAAGTTCGCGTGCCCGGACCACGGCCCGGTGATCCCGGAGCTCGAGCCGCGCATCTTCTCCTTCAACTCGCCGCACGGCGCGTGCGAGCGGTGCACCGGCCTGGGCTCCCAGATGGAGATCGACCCGATGATGGTCGTGCCGGACCCGTCGCTGTCGCTGGGGGAGGGCGCGATCGCCCCGTGGGCGAACTCGGCCTCCAACTACTACGAGCAGATCACCGAGGCGATCGCCGACAAGTACGGCGTCGACATGGAGAAGCCGTGGGGCCAGCTCTCGGCCAAGCACCAGGATCTCTTCCTGCACGGCACCAACGGCGATCGCGTCGAGGTGTCCTACCGGAACCGCTACGGCCGCCGCCGGGCGTACTCGACGCGCTTCGAGGGCATCATCTCGAACCTGGAGCGCCGCTATCGGGAGACGGACTCCGAGGGCGTGCGCGAGAAGATCGAGGAGTACATGTCGCTCGTGCCGTGCCCGGTGTGCAAGGGCGCGCGCCTGCGGCCGGAGTCGCGGGCCGTGCTCGTCGGCGGGATCCCGATCCACGAGTTCTGCGGTTACTCGGTCCGGCGCGCGCTGGTGTGGCTGGACGAGGTCGAGCTGTCGGAGACCGAGCGCCACATCGCGCGGCTGATCTTCCGCGAGATCCAGGAGCGCCTGCAGTTCCTGGAGAACGTCGGGATCGGCTACCTGTCGATGGAGCGCGCGGCGGCGACGCTGTCGGGCGGCGAGGCGCAGCGGATCCGGCTGGCGACGCAGATCGGCTCGGCGCTGGTCGGCGTGTTGTACGTGTTGGACGAGCCGTCGATCGGCCTGCACCAGCGCGACAACACCAAGTTGATCGGGACGCTGGAGCGCCTGCGCGACCTGGGCAACACGGTGCTGGTCGTCGAGCACGACGAGCAGACGATGCACGCCGCCGACCACCTGATCGACATCGGTCCGGGCGCGGGCGAGCACGGCGGCAAGGTCGTCGCGCAGGGCACGGCCAAGCAGGTCATGCGGGTCAAGTCGTCGTTGACGGGCCAGTTCCTGTCGGGGACGCGGACGATCGAGGTGCCGGCGACGCGGCGCAAGCCGAGCGGGCACATCGAGATCCGGGGCGCGTCGCAGCACAACCTCAAGAAGGTCGACGTCCGCGTGCCGCTGGGCGTGATGACGTGCGTGACCGGCGTCTCGGGGTCAGGCAAGTCGACGCTCGTCAACGAGGTGCTGTTCAAGGCGGTCGCCAACAAGCTGCACCGCGCGCGGCAGCGGCCGGGCGCGCACACCGCGGTCCTGGGGCTGGACGCGGTCGACAAGATCATCCAGATCGACCAGTCGCCGATCGGGCGCACGCCGCGGTCGAACCCGGCGACCTACACCGGCCTGTTCGACGTCATCCGCGACCTGTTCTCCAAGACGCCGGAGGCCAAGACGCGCGGCTACAAGGCCGGGCGGTTCTCGTTCAACGTCAAGGGCGGGCGCTGCGAGGTCTGCCGCGGCGACGGCCAGATCAAGATCGAGATGCACTTCCTGCCGGACGTCTACGTGCCATGCGAGCAGTGCCACGGCAAGCGCTACAACCGCGAGACGCTCGAGGTGCGCTTCAAGGGCAAGACGATCGCGGACGTGCTCGACATGCCGGTCAGCGAGGCCGTGGAGTTCTTCCAGCACATCCCGAAGATCCACCGGCGGCTCGAGACGCTGCGCGACGTCGGGCTCGGCTACATCCGGCTCGGCCAGCCGGCGACGACGCTGTCGGGCGGCGAGGCCCAGCGCGTCAAGCTCGCGACGGAGCTGTCGAAGATCGCGACCGGTCGCACGTTGTACATCTTGGACGAGCCGACCACCGGCCTGCACTTCGCCGACGTCCAGCGGTTGCTGGAAGTCCTGCAGCGCCTGGTGGACGCCGGCAACTCGATCGTCGTCATCGAGCACAACCTCGATGTCATCAAGACCGCCGACCAGCTCATCGACATGGGCCCGGAGGGCGGCGAAGAAGGCGGCATCGTGGTCGCGACCGGAACCCCGGAGGAGGTCGCCGGCACCCCTGGCTCCCACACCGGCGCGTTCCTCGCGGACCTCGTGAGCCCGAAGGCGTCCAAGCCGCCGGCGGCGGCGCGGAAGGCCAGGGCGCCGCGGGCGAAGAAGGTCCCGGCGGCGGCCTAGCTCCGCCGCGGCGACGAGGGCGGCCGAGTCGGCCTAGTCGCCCGAGTCGTACTTGAACGAGATGCCGAGGCGGACGCGGAAGTTCACGACGCCGCCGTCCTCGATCGTGAGGTCCTGGCGGACGACCTCGGCGACGCGGAGATCGCGGACGGTCTTGCCCGCGGTCGCGACCGCCGCCCGGGCGGCGGCCTCCCAGGACTCGTCGCTGACGCCGATGACCTCGGTAACGCGATACACGCTTTCAGCCATGACGGCCTCCAGTTCGTGGGACAATCGTCCCGTCCTACCCGAAGTCCTGGCCGAGGTGCAGAATCTTTGCCGCGCCGGCGCGATGAGGGAGGATGGATCTCCCGAGCTCGACGTCCGCGTCGGGCCACCCATCAGGAGGCGCGCATGACGTCGAAGGCCGATTTCACCGAGGAGGACTGGACGCGGCTCAAGCGGGCGCCGTTCGTGGCAGGCATGGCGATCTCGCTGGCCGATCCGGGTGGCCCGATCGAGGCCGTCAAGGAGACCGCGGCGACGCTCAAGACCGTGCTCGGCGGCGCGGCGGGCGGCGAGCACGGCGAGCTGGTGACCGCGATCGCCAGCGAGGTCGAGGCGGACGCGCGGGCGCACAAGAGCCCGCTGTCGGGGTTCAAGCCGAGCAAGGGCGCGACGGCCGGGGTGGAGATCCTCGACGAGCTCGGCGCGGTCAACCGGCTGCTCACCGAGAAGGCATCGGCCGAGGACGCCACGGCGGTGCGTCAATGGCTGCTGGCCGCCGCGACCGCGGCCGCCAACGCCGCCAAGGAGGGCGGGTTCATGGGGTTCCACGCCGAGCGCGTCAGCGCGGGCGAGCAGGGGATGCTCGAGCGCCTCGGCGAGGTCCTCGCCGAGCCGGCGGCCTGACCCGGCCGGGAGCGGTCGCCGGGCCGCGCGATGAGCTCGGCGGCTTCCCACGGTCTCAGGAGAGAGGCAGACGACGAAGGGAGACGCCGTGTCCGCAACCGTGCTGTACATGTCCATGTCGCTCGACGGCTTCATCGCCGGACCCAACGAGGGGCCGGGCAACGGGTTGGGCGACGGCGGGGACCGCCTGCACGAGTGGGCCTTGACGGAGGCCGGCGGCGGCGGCAGGACGCTCGTGGACGGCCGGGCCGGCGTCAACGGCCAGGTGGTCGCCGAGTTCCTGGCGACCGGCGCGGTCGTCGCCGGCCGCGGGACCTTCGAGCCGGCCGGCGGCTGGGCCGGCGACCACCACGACGGCGTGCCGATCTTCATCCTGAGCCGCCGTCAGCCGGGCAGCGAGGTGGGGCAGTGGCCGCTGGTCACCTACGTGGACGACGTCGGCATGGCGATGGCGGAGGCCAAGCGAGCGGCCGGCGACAAGGACGTGCTGGTCCATGGCGCCGGAACCGCGCAGCTCGCGCTCGCGGCCGGCGTGCTCGACGAGCTCGAGATCCATCTCGTCCCCGTGCTGCTCGGCCAGGGGCGCCGGCTGTTCGACCACCTCGACTCCGAGCACATCGAGCTGGAGCGCACCCGGACCCGCGAAGGCGAGGCCGGTGTGATCCACATGCACTACCGCGTCGTGCGCTGAACGCGGCGGTCAGTGGGCGGCGCGCAGTGGACGGCGCCCGCTGCGCGGCGCTCACCGCGCGGCGCTCGCGCGACGCTCGGGTAGGGTTGCGCGATGGGCCAGACCAACCTCGTGACCTCCCTGGCGATCGCGCGTCTGGCGGTGGGCGGCTCCGCGTTCGCGACGCCGCGCCAGGCCGGTCGCGCCTTCGGGCTCGACGCCGACGGCAACCCGCAGGCGCCGTACCTCGCCCGCCTGTTCGGCGCCCGTGACGCCGCCCTGGGCGTCGGGCTCTTGACGAGCAGCGGCGACGCGCAGCGCCAGTGGCTGATGATCGGCGCCGGCTGCGATGCCGCCGATGCGCTGGCCGCCGTCGCCGGAGGGCGCGCGGGGTACCTGCCGAAGGCGAGCGCGACGCTCCTGACGGCCGTGGCGCTCAGCGCCGTCGCGTGGGCCGCCCTGGCGTTGCGCGACGCCGGCTGAGGCGCGCGTCGCCAGCGTGGCGGCGATGCGGTCGCCCGTTGCCGAGTTGACCTGAGCGCGATGTCACGGAGGATCTGAGCCATGGAGGACGAGCAGCCCCACGAGGGCCGGTGGCGGCACGCGGACCGCGAGCGCCTCGTGCGCACCCTGACGTTCTGGCTGCGCCCCGAGTTCCTGCTCCGCGTCGTCAGCCGGTTCCAGAAGGTGGCGGGCTTCGACCGCTCGATCGCCCTGGCCTCCGGCGCGCTGACGGCCATCATCCCGCTGACGATCGTGACGAGCGCCCTGTCGTCCGAGCTCGGCGGCAAGGGCACCGCGGACCGCATCGTCGCGCGCTACGACCTGACGGGCGGCGGCGCCGAGGCGGTCAGAGACGTCTTCTCGCCGCCCACCGGCGCGACCACGAGCCTGGGCATCACCGGGTTCCTCTTCCTCATGGTCGCGGTCCTGAGCTTCTCCCGTGCGGTGCAACGGCTGTTCGAGCAGACCTGGGAGCTCGACGCGCTGAGCGTGCGCAACACCTTCAACGGGCTGCTCTGGATCGCCGGGCTCGTGGTGTACCTGGCCCTCGGCGGCCTCCTCCAGGGCGTGCTCGGCCACAGCCGGCTCGAGATCTCGGCCACGCTGCTGACCATGCCGCTGTCGGTCGGCTTCCTGATCTGGACCGGCTGGGTGCTCAGCGCCAAGCGGGTCGCGCGCCGCGCGCTGATCCCGTTCGGCGTGATCGGCGCGGCGCTGCTCGCGCTCTACTCGATCGGCGCGGCGGTGTACGTCCCGCACCTGTTCAGCACCTACGCCACCCGCTACGGCGTCATCGGGGCGGTGTTCGCGATGATCTCGGCGCTCTTCTGCGTCATGGTCATCGCCGTCGGCTCGGCGGCGGCCGGCCGCGAGGTACGCGACGAGCTCGACCGCATCGCCCGCGGCGAACGACCCGCCGAGGACGAGGTCCGGCGCCAGTGGCGGGAGATCACCACCCAGACGCGGTCTCGCTGGGACACGCTGCGCCTGCAGATCCGCGCGCGCCGGCGCAGACGCGACAAGGGCTGAGCGGCGGTCAGCGCTCGGCGCGCCGCGCAGGCCGACGATGCCGGTGCCGCCGACGCGGACCTCGGCGTCCTCGGGCACCAGGACGACGATGGCGGTGGCGTGGATGTCGTCTCGCCGTCGAGGAAGCGAGCCTCGCGCAGGTCGATCTCGCCGCTGGCGATCACCGCCACTACCCTTCGCGGTCGGCGTCGGAGGCGCGGACGACCGGCGAGGCTTGACGATGCTCGGTCCGCAAGGCGTCAGGCGAGTCCCCGCGGCAGAGCCTACGACAGGCCGCCCGGGCTGGTTGATCGCGTCCGTCGCAGCGGCTACAACAGGTCCTTGAGCGCCGCTCACCGTCCAGGACGGCTCACCTCCCGGCGCCGCGTGGCGGCGCTCGTGGCGGCGGCGCTCTGCGGCGGCCTGCTGACCGCCGCGCTGGTGACCGGCGGCGGTCCGGACTCCGGCGCCGACGCCGCCACCGACCGGCTGCCCGCCGGACAGCCGCTGACGGTGATCTGGGGCGGGGACGTGACGCTCGGCTCGTCCTACGGGATGCCGCCCGGCCACGCCGTGGGCATGTTCGCGGGCGTGGCCTCGACGATGCGCAAGGCCGACCTGACCGCCGTCAACCTGGAGGGGACGCTGGGCGCGGGCGGCACGACCAAGTGCCCGCATCCGTCGCCGATCTGCTTCGCCTTCCAGGCGCCGGCGGCCAACGCGGCCGCGTTGCGCGGCGCCGGGGTCGACGTCGTCAACCTGGCCAACAACCACGCCTGGGACTTCGGCGCCGTCGGCATGGGGCAGACCGTGACGGCGCTGCGGCGCGTCGACGTCGCGTTCACGGGGCGGCCGGGCGAGATCCGCACCCTCACCGTCGGCCGCAGCAGGGTCGCGTCGTTGGGGTTCTCGTCCTACCCGTGGACGGCGCCGATCCGCGACCTCGTCGCCGTGCGCCGCCTCGTCGCCCAGGCGGCCGCGCGGGCCAACGTCGTGATGGTGTTCCTGCACGGCGGCGCCGAGGGCGCCGGCCAGACCCGGGTGCCGTTCGGGGAGGAGCAGGCGTTCGGCGAGCAGCGCGGCGACCTGCGCGCCGTCGCGCACACCGCCGTCGACGCCGGCGCCGACCTCGTGCTCGGCTCCGGGCCGCACGTGCTGCGCGGCGTCGAGATCTACCGCAGGCGCACGATCGCCTACTCGCTGGGCAACCTGGCCGGCTACCGCAACTTCGCCAGGGGCGGGGCGCTGAGCCTCAGCGGGCTCCTGCGCGTGGACGTCGACGCTGACGGCGTGCTGACCGGCGGGCGGCTCGTGCCGCTCAAGCTCGTCGGTCCGGGCCTGCCGGTGATCGACGCCGGTCACGCCGCGGTCGGGCTGGTCGCGGGGGTGTCGCGCCTGGACTTCGGCTCGCGGGCGCTGCGGCTGTCGCCGTCGGGCCGGATCCTCGACGCGCCGGGCACGCCTCCGGCGCCGCCGTCCGAGACGGCGCCGTCGACGACCACGACGACCACGACGCCAACGACGACGACGCCAACGACGACGACCGTGCCGCAGACGACCACCGCGCCGCCGGGGTAGGCCGGCGTTAGGGTCGGCGGATGTCGTCTTCCCTCCCGCTGGCCGAGCGTCGCGAAGCCGTCGTGCGCGAGCACATGGAGTCCGAGAACCGCCACGAGTTCGACGTCACGCTCGGGACCTTCGGCCATCCGCGCTACGAGATCATCCCGACCGGCGACGTCTTCGACGGCCCGGACGAGGTGATGGCCTACTTCGACGAGACGCGCACCGCGTTCCCCGACCAGCGCAACACGCTGGTCGAGCTCTACCAGGCCGACGACGCGATCATCGTCGAGTTCGACCTGATGGGCACGCACCTCGGCGCGTTCCGCGGGCTGCCGGCCACCGGCCGCGCCTTCACCAACCGGACGCTGGCGATCTTCGCCTTCGCGCCGGGCACCGACCGCATCGTCTGCGAGCGCGTCTACTTCGACTCCGCGGCGATCCTGCGCCAGCTGGGGATCGCGCACGACCCGCTGACGCTGCGCGGCCGGATCGCGATCGTGCTCAACCACCCGGTGACGATCGGGCGTGCGTTCGGACGCAGGGTGCTCCGGCGGTGAGCGCGCAGCCCGAAGCCCGGCTGCTGTCGGTCAACGTCGGTCGCCCGCGTGAGGTGGAGTGGGAGGGCAAGACCGTGCGGACGGCGATCTGGAAGGCGCCGGTCGAGGGGCCGCGGACGGTCCGCCGCATCAACATCGACGGCGACGACCAGGCCGACCGCGTGGCGCACGGCGGCGAGCACCGCGCGGTGTTCGTCTACCAGATCGAGTCCTACAGGTACTGGGAGCGCGAGCTGGGGCGCGACGACTTCACCTACGGGCAGTTCGGCGAGAACTTCACCGTGGAGGGGCTCGCCGACGACGAGGTCTGCATCGGGGATCGCTACCGCATCGGCGGCGCGCTCTTCGAGGTCACCCAGCCGCGCGTCACGTGCTACCGCGTCGCGATCCGGCTGGACGTGGCCGACATGCCGTCGCTGCTCGTCGCCCATCACCGGCCCGGCTTCTACCTCCGGGTGCTCGAGGAGGGCGAGGTCGAGGCGGGCGACGCGGTCGTCAAGGTCGCCGACGGGCCCGAGCAGCTCACGGTCGCCGACGTCGACGGGCTGCTCTACCTGCCCAACCGGTCGCGCGCGCTGCTCGAGCGGGCCCTGCGGGTCCCGGCGCTCAGCGAGGGCTGGAAGGGCAGCTTCGGCCAGCTCCTGGCGGCCGCCGACGGCGCGGCCGCTCACGCTCCGGCCTGGAGCGGCTTCCGGCCGATGCGCGTGACGCGGGTCGACCGCGAGAGCGACGCCATCATGTCGTTCTTGCTGGTCCCGGCCGACGGCCCCGCGCCGCCCGGCGCCCAGGCGGGCCAGTACCTGACCGTGCGCGTGCGCCCGCGCCCGGACGCGCCCGCGCTGGTGCGCAGCTACTCGCTCTCCACGTTCGCCGACGAGGGCGGCCTGCGCATCAGCGTCAAGCGCGACGGCGTCGTCAGCCGCTTCCTGCACGAGCGCGTCGGGGTCGGCGCCGTGCTCGACGTCGCCGCGCCGCGCGGGTCGTTCGTGCTGCGCGCGGGGGCGGACCCGGTCGTCCTGATCAGCGCCGGCGTCGGCGCGACCCCGGTGCTGGCCATGCTGCACCAGCTCGTCCGCGAGCGCAGCCGCCGGGAGGTCTGGTGGATCCACGGCGCGCGCGACGCCCGCGCGCACGCCTTCGCGCGCGAGGCGCAGGCGCTGCTGGTGCAGCTGCCCGCGGCCCGGCACCTGATCGCCTACAGCCGACCGACCGACGCGGCGGGCGAAGGCAAGGACTATGACATCGCCGGACGGCTCGACCTCGCCGCGCTCGAGCGCGCGGGGGTCCCCAAGGAGGCCGACTACTACCTCTGCGGGCCGGACGGGTTCATGCACGCCCTGTCGGCCGCGCTCACGGCCCGCGGCGTGCTGCCCGACCGCGTCGCGACCGAGGCGTTCGGCAGCGTCCCGGTCATCCGGTCGGGCATCGTCGCCGGCGCGGCGCGGCCGCCGCATGCGCCCGCGGGTCCTCCGGGAGGCGGCCCGGCCGTCACGTTCGGCCGCAGCGGCCTGGCCGTCGCCTGGGACGACCGGTTCCCGAGCCTGCTCGACCTCGCCGAGGCGTGCGACGTCCCCGTCGGGTTCGGCTGCCGCACCGGCGTCTGCCACACCTGCGAGAGCGGCCTGGTGGCCGGCTCGGTCACCTACACGACCGCGCCGCTGGAGCAGCCGGAGGGCGACCGCGTCCTGGTCTGCTGCAGCCGCCCGGCCGAGGCCCTGGTCCTCGATCTCTGAGCGCGGCCGTCTGCCCGGTAGGCTCGTGGCATGGAGAAGACGGAGGCAGGAGATCTCGTCAAGGTCGCCACGGGGCGCCGGGAGACCGATGGCATCGTCTTCGACGTCCCCAGCGGCGCGAAGGCGATCGTCGCCGTGGTCGACCGCGACCGCGGGCCGGTGATGCGGACGGTCGAGTTGAAGGACTTGACCGAGCGCGAGGAGGCTGGCCCCGACGACACCGCGCTGCAGATGCTCATCCGCCGCACGCCCGGCGGCGTCCGCGGTGCCGCGCGCGCCGGCTCGGGACCCGGGCAAGCGCGGGCCGGGCACCGGCGCGCCGCGATGCACCGCACGACCGGCAAGTAGCGGCCGCGCGGCCCGCGGGCCGGATCGGCACGCGAGCTACCGTGGGCCCATGGCGATCCATCGCATCGGCCTCGTGCTCCATCCCGTGCGCGACACGTCCGCGCAGGTGGAGGCGATCCAGCGGTGGGCGGCGACGCACGACGGCGAGGTCGTGCTCAGCGAGGGCGACCGGGCGCGGGCGATCGACGGGGTCGCCGTCCTGGACGACGGCACGTTCACCACGACCGTCGACGGGCTGATCAGCCTCGGCGGCGACGGCACGATGCTCGGCGCGCTGCGCCGGGTCGCCGACGCGCCGGTGCCGGTGCTCGGGGTCAACATGGGGAACTTGGGGTTCCTGGCCGAGATCGGCCCGGACGAGCTGCCCCAGGCCCTCGACCGCCTCGTCGTCGACAACTTCACGATCGAGCCGCACAGCGGACTCGAGGTGCGCCTCGGCGGCGAGGAGGCGCCGACGATCGCGTTCAACGACGTGGCGATCTCGCGCGTGCCGGGCGCCGGGTCGGTGCAGGCGTCGATGGCCGTGGACGGCCGCCGCTACGGCTACTACCGCTGCGACGCGTTGATCGTCGCGACGCCGACCGGCTCGACGGCCTACAACTACGCGGCCGGCGGCCCGGTCGTCTCACCCGCGGCGCAGGGCATGCTCGTCACGCCGGCCTCGCCGATGTCGGGGATCAGCCGGCCGCTGATGCTCGGCCCCGGCGAGGCGCTGCGGGTCGAGCTGCTGGCCGCGGCCGGCCGGCCCGCGCTCGAGGTCGACGGCGACGTCCGCGGCCACCTCGCGCCGGGAGACGTGGTCGACGTCGTCTTCCGTCCGGACGCGGGGTTCGTGGTGCGCTTCGACGCCGCCGCCCACCAGCAGCGCCAACGGCTGAAGCTGAGCCTGCTCGACCTGCCGCTGCTGCCCGACGAGCTGCGTGAGCTGGGGGCGCCGACCACCGGTTAGGGTCCGGCGCATGCCGACCTACTCGCATCTGAACCTGCTTGAGATCGAGGACTCAATCGGCGATCGGGCGCCGGGGCTTCAGGGCCGGTTCGGCCGCAAGCACCTTGAATCGCGCGACCTCGGCGTGAGCCACTGGCGCTACGACCCCGGCTTCCGCTCGCCGTTCGCCCACCGCCACGAGGTGCAGGAAGAGGCCTACGTGGTGGTCGCCGGCAGCGGCCGGGTGCTGCTCGACGGCGAGGTGGTCGAGCTGAGGCTGTTCGATGTTGTACGGGTCGCTCCCGAGGTGCAGCGCGCGTTCGAGGCCGGGCCGGAGGGGATGGACCTCATCGCGGTCGGCGGGCCGAAGCCCGAGGGCGGCGACGGCCAGCCCGGCGACGTGAGCTGGCCCGACGAGGCATGAGCGCGCACGACCGCGCTTGACGGCCCGCGCATCGGTGCTATGGTTAACCAGGTGGTAAACGATCCGTTCAGGGCGCTGTCGCACCCCATCCGCCGTGGCATCGTCGAGCGTCTCGCCGCTGGTCCGGCGACGGTCGGCGAGGCCACCAGCGGCTTCGGGGTGTCGAAGCCCGCGATCTCCAAGCACCTGAAGGTGCTGGAGGAGACCGGCGTGGTCACGCGCGTGGTGGAGGGCCGGACGCACCGGCTCTCGCTCGAGCCCGACGTGCTCAGCGTGGCCGCCGACTGGATGGATCGACAGCGCGCCATCTGGGAGCGCATGTTCGATGTCGTCGACGATTTCCTCAAGGAGGACAACCAGTGAACACCCCACCGACCGTGTCGCCGCAGGAATGGGAGGCCGCGCGCGCCGAGCTGCTGGTCAAGGAGAAGGAGCTGACGCGCGCCCGCGACGCGCTGGCCGCCGAGCGCCGCCGGATGCCGCGCATGGCCGTGGGCAAGGACTACGCCTTCGACGGCCCCAACGGCCCGGCGAGCCTCCTGGACCTGTTCGAGGGCCGGCGGCAGCTGGTCATCTACCGCTTCTTCTTCGAGCCCGGCGTCGCCGGCTGGCCCGAGAGCGGCTGCCGCGGCTGCTCGTTCATGGCCGACCAGGTCGCGGACCTCGCCCACCTCAACTCCCGCGACACCACGTTCGCGTACGTCTCGCGCGCCCCGCAGGCCGACATCGAGCGCTGGAAGGCGCGGATGGGCTGGAACATCCCGTGGTACACGATCACCGACGACTTCGACGCCGACTTCGGCGTGGACGAGTGGCACGGCACCAACGCGTTCTTCCGCGAGGACGACGCGATCTTCCGCACGTACTTCATCAACAGCCGCGGCGACGAGGCGCTGGGCAGCGCCTGGAGCTACCTCGACATGACCGCGCTCGGCCGCCAGGAGCAGTGGGAGGACTCGCCCGAGGGCTACCCGCAGACGCCGCCCTACGGATGGTGGAACCTCCACGACGAGTACGACGACGCGACGGTCTTCGAGGCCGCCCTCTCGGACGCCGCGGCCTCGCAGCGCGGCTCCCGGTCGCGCGCATGATCGCGCACGTGGGAGGGGTGCCGGTGGAGGAGATGGTGCCGGCGCTGGCCGGCATGGGCACGAGCCTGCTGGTCGCGCGCGGCTGGGTGTCGCTGCGCCTGCGCCGCCGCCGGGGGACCGAGAAGTGATCGCGGCCGACAACGTCCTGCACATCGAGCGCACCTACGCGGCGCCTGCCGAGAAGGTCTTCGACGCCTGGACCAGCGAGGAGGTGCTCCGGCGCTGGTGGCAGACCGAGCGCGGCTACGAGACCTCGGAGGCCGCGGTCGACCTGCGTGTCGGCGGCGACGTCCGCGTGGTCATGCGCGACCCCGAGAAGGACGAGGAGTACGGCGGGGGCGGCAAGTACACCGAGATCGAACGGCCCAACCGCCTCGCGTTCACCTGGATCTGGGACGGCGACACGCGGCGGACGCTGATCGAGATCGACTTCGCGGAGACCGACGGCGTCACGACCGTCAGCTTCACCCACAGCGGCCTGTGGGACGAGGCGGCCGTACGCGACCACGAGGGCGGCTGGACCAAGATGTTCGTCAACCTCGCGCGCGAGCTGGAGGCGTAGCCGAGCGCGGCGCGCCTAGGGCCGCTCGCGCACCACGTCGCGGGCGGCCTTGTCGTCGCGCAGCCCCAGGAACTTCGGGTGGCGCAGCCGGCCCGCGGAGGTCCACTCGCTGAAGCCGAGCTGCGCGACGACCACCGGCCGGACCCACGTCGCGGTGCGCTCCCGGATCGCGGACGCGTCGGCGAATGGGGGCGCGTCGGTGCGCAGCCCGCGCAGGCGTGCGCCGAGCGCGGCGAGCGTCGCGTCGTCGAAGCCGGTGCCGACCTTGCCCGCGTAGCGCAGCGCGCCGTCGCCATCGTAGTACCCCAACAACAGCGCGCCGAAGTCCGTCCGCGAGCCCTTCGGCGCGGTGTAGCCGCCGACGACCAGCTCCTGGCCCTGCTCGCACTTGAGCTTGAGCCAGTCCTTGGATCTCTTGTTGGTGTACCGGCTGTCGGCCCGCTTGGCGACCAGCCCCTCCCAGCCCTTGCGGCAGGCTTCCTCGAAGTACCGCTCGCCGTCGCGGTTGCGGTGCGTCGAGAAGCGCAGGGCCTTGTCGTCGAACGTCAGCGCGTCGCGCAGCAGCCGCTTGCGCGTGCGCAGCGGGAGGTCGCGCACGTCCTGGCCGTCGAGCCAGACCACGTCGAAGATGTAGTAGAAGACCGGCACGGGCGCCTGGCCGCGCCGGGCCAGCCGCGCGAAGCTCGTCTGAGCGCCGTCGAACGCGACGACCTCGCCGTCGACCGCGAACCGCCGCTGCGGCTGGCCTTCCAGGGCCGTCGCGATCTCCGGGTAGCGCCCGTTCAGCGACAGGTCGTTGCGCGACAGCAGCCGCGCGGCGCCGCCGTCGCGCACCGCCACGCAGCGAACGCCGTCGAGCTTGCGCTCGAAGATCCAGTTGTCGTCGTTGAACCGCGCGTCGGTCAGGACGGCCTTCATCGTGTCGGCGTGCGCCGGTGCCGGCGCGGCGCGCAGGAGCGCGCGCTCCTCGTCGGCGAGGGACGCGAAGGGCGAGGCGGGGGCCGCGGTCATCCGGACCGCATCGTACGCGCGCGCCGACCTATGGGATGAAGCTGAGCCGGAACGGCTGGCGCTCGCACCACCCGCTCAGCTGGGCGCCCATCGACGATCCCGCGCCGCGGTCGTCGCTGCTCGGCACCGACCGATCCAGGATGCTGCACGCCATGCGCCTGATTCGTATCGACCACGTGTCGCTCGACGCCGCCGACCGCGAGGGCACGCTGCGCTGGTACGGCGCGATCCTCGGCCTCGCGCGCGCGGGAACCGGCCCGACCGACGACCCCGGCGAGCCGGTCTTCCTCGGCGCCGACGGCGCGCAGATCGCGCTGTTCGCCGACCGCGCGCCGGGGCTGCGGCACATCGCGCTCGCGACCGACGCCGCGGGCTTCGCGGAGGTGCGCGAGAACCTCGATCGCGCCGGCCACGCATACCGCCTCGAGCACCACGCCGACCACGACTCGCTCTACTTCGACGACCCCGACGGCGCGACGATCGAGGTCATGATCGCGCCCAGCGGCTAGCCGCCGAAGCGCGAGCGCAGCGCCAGCACGTTGGCGACGTAGCGGCGCGTCTCCGGCAGCATGCCGATCTTGCGGACCGAGCCGAGGCCCTGGTAGTAGGCGGCGACCGCGGTGGCGGGGTCGCCGCCGGTGTCGCGCAGCAGGCGGGACAGGAGGATCGAGCCGGCGCGGACGTTGTCGGACGGGGAGGCGGGGTCCAGCGGGCCGGCGCCGAGCTCGTTCTGGACGTAGGTCCACGTGCTCGGCATGACCTGCATGATCCCGCGCGCGTTGGCGACGCTCACCATCGCGTTGTTGAAGCCGGACTCCTGCCAGGCGATCGCGGTCGCCAGCGAGGACGGCGCGCCGTTCGCGCCGGCGATCGAGCCGATCTGGCCCGCGTCGAGCCGGCCCGGCGCGCCGGTCGCGGCGCCCTGGGCGGGGACGTTGGCCGCGGCGGTCGCTGGCACGGTCGCGGCGGGCGCGGCGGCCGGGATCTTCAGGCGGGTGCCGGCGATGACGAAGGCGTTGGGCGCGATCCCGTTGGCGGAGGCCAGCGAGGCGGGCGTGACGCCGTTCGCGGCGGCGATCCCGGTCAGGGTGTCGCCCGGGACGACGAAGTGGCCGCCGCCGGCGGCGCTGCCGCTCGCCGAGGTGGTCGCGCCCGCGGTGGTCGTCGTCGGCGACGTGCTCGGCGCGGCGCCGCTCGGCAGCCGCAGCGACGTCCCGGCGATCAGCGTGCCCTCGGGGCTCACGCCGTTGGTGGCGGCGAGCTGGCCGAGGCTGACGCCGTGCTCGGCCGCGATCGCGCTGAGCGAGTCGCCCAGGCGGACGCGGTAGCCGCCGAACGGCGCGGGCGCCGACGTGACGGTGCCCGCCGCGGTCCCCGGCGCCGGGATCGTCAGCGATCGGCCCTCGATGACGAACGCGTCGGCGGGCAGCCCGTTGGCCGCCGCGAGCTGCGCGGGGGACAGCCCGTTGACCGCCGCGATCCCCGACAACGTCTCCCCGCCCACGATCAGATGCGACGCCGCGCTCGCGGCGCTGGGCGACGCCATGACCACGAGGACGACAAGGAGGACCGACGGGCGGATGCGCATGGCAACCACCTTGCCTCGGGCCCTGCGCGAACGAACGCGGCGCGCGCGATTAGGTCCCCTTGCAACCTGATGTGCATGACGTCCGACGTCGGACTTCAGGTCAGATCGCGCGCGAACGCGAGCGCCAGCCGCGGGTCGCGCCACGTGCCGTCGACGACCGCCTCGACGCGCACGCGGGCTTGGTCGCCGTCCAGCGTGAGCGTCGCGACCTGGTTGCCGTAGGCCGGCCGCTCCACGACACGCCAGTCCAGCGGCAGCGGCGCGACGCCGGTGCCGCGCGCCAGCCGCCGCGCCAGCCGCTCGGCCAAGGCGGTGTGCCCGAAGGCGAGGATCCGGCGCTCGTGGGGCGCGAGCTCCTTGCGGAAAGCCGAGCACACCGCCTGCCAGACCGGGCTGCGCGCCTCCGACCCGTGGCGGAAGCCGACCTCGGCGAGGTAGCAGTGGTGGACGTCGCCGGAGAGCATCACGACCGACGCGGGCGCGTCGCCGCAGCGGCCGTGCGCGACGTCGTCGAGCAGCTCGGCGAGCCGGTGGAACGTGCGCTGGAACGACGCCCAGTGGTCCATCACCGCGATGCGCCGCAGGCGCTCGCCGGCCCATGCGCCGACCCGGCCGCCGCGCGCGCCGTCGGCCAACGCCTCGTCGAAGGCCTCGCCGTGGTGCAGGCCGGGCGCGAGCAGGAACGGCACGGAGCTGGCGAGCAGCAGGTGGCGCGTCGGGCGCGTCGCCTGCTCGCGGATCCACGCCCACTCCTCGTCGCGGATCAGCTCGCGGGCGCCCGGCGTGACGTCGCGGCCGGCGCGCGAGTCGATGACGACCAGGCGCGCGTCGCCGAGCTCGCGCACGAAGCTCCAGCGGCTGTGGCCGGTCTGGCGACCCTCGGTGTCCATCGCCGCCGAGAGCAGGTCGCCAGCGTCCTGCGCCTCGCAGACCAGGTTGTACAACCCGCCGGCGCGCAGCTCCTCGGGCGGGAGGTTGCCGATGTGCTGGAAGACCCAGTAGGCCGCGAGCCCGGCGCGGATGTGGCGGTCGAACCACGGCTCGGCGTTCATCTCGTCCAACCAGCCCTGCGAGATCCGCCACTCGGCGTGGATCTCGTGGTCGTCGAAGACGGTCGTCACGGGCACGGTCGACAGCAGCCAGCGGATCGCGGGATCCGACCAGGCCTCGCCGTAGGCCAGCGCGTAGTCGCAGAAGTCGGCGAGCTCGTCGGGCGGCGCGTCGGCCGGGCGGTCGCGGGCGGCGAGCGTCTCTTGCAGCGCGGGCGAGGGCTGGTCGGCGTAGATCTGGTCGCCGAGCATGAGCAGCATGTCGGGCTTGGCGGTGGCGTCGGCCGCGGCGCAGCGCAGCGCGTAGGCGCGCAGCGCGTCGATGCCCTGGCCGTCGGGGTGCTCGTCGGCGCGCAGGGCGTGCGGCGGCTCGTGGGGCCGGGTGATCCGGCACGAGCCGAAGACGACGTCGAGCGCGCGGTCGGGCGCCAGCAGCCGGATCGTGCTGGCCGGCCAGGAGGAGCCGTCCTCGGGCCAGGCGCGCTCGCCGTCCAGCGCGACCTCGTAGGGGTGGTCGGCGCCGGGAGCGAGGCCCTCGACGGTGAGCAGCGCGAAGTGCAGGCCGCAGACGCACCACGTGCGCTCGCGCGCGCCGAGCACCTCGACCTCGCACGGCACGTCGGTCTGGACCCAGATCGTGGCGCGGCGCTGGTCGACGTAGCGCAGCGTGGGGCCGAGGACGATGCGAGGCACGAGCGGGGGACCTTAGTGGCCGGAGCGCGGGCGCCGGCGCGGCGTGATCACTCGTCGTCGCCGGAGGTGTCGGAGCCCGATTTGCCGGAGCCGGAGTCGCCGGCGTCGGACGAGTCGCCGGGCGCGGTGACCGCCGGCGGCGTGGCGGTGGCCGGGGTCACGGGCGTGGTGGGCTGGGGGACGGCCGTGTCGTCGTCGCCGGAGCCCCTGCCGCTCGACCCGCTCGACCCGCTCGACCCGGAGCCGTCGCTCGACCTGCCGGACCCGCTCGCGCCGCGGCCCGACCCGCCGTCGTCGCGCGTGCCGCGCTGCTCGCCCTTCCCACGCTTCCCGCTGCGGCCGAGGGAGCGCCCGCGGCCGTCGTCGCCGCGGCCAGAGCCCTTGTCATCGTCCTTGCCGCCCTCATCGTCGCGCCTGCCACGCCGGCCGTGCGACGGCACCGTCGCGCCCGACGGCCCCGAGGTGGCGGCGGCGTCATCGGTCACGGCCGGCGCTACCGCGGCCGGCGGCCCCTGACGCGGCGCCTTCCCGCTCCGCCCGCGTCCCTTGTTGTCGTCCTTGCCGCGGCTCCCCGCCGCCGGCCGCTTGCGCGCGGTGGCGACGGTGGTGGTGGGCACCGTCGCCGCCGGCGCCGAGGCGGGCGCCCTCGCCGCGCGCGAGACGGGCGCGGCGTTCGCGGCCGGCTGCGCGACGACCTCCGCCGCGCGCGCCGGGCCGGCGTCGCCGCCGTGCCCGACGACGCGGTCGGTGCCGACCGCCGCGCCGCCGACCAGCGCGCCCGTGGCGACGACCCCGGCCGTCGCCTTCATCAACCCTGCCCCCAGCCCGACCCCTGCGCCGCCCACGACCGCGTCGCCCCACGGCGCGGCGCCGCCGCCGGAGGCCGACAGCAGGTCGGCCAGCCGCACGACCAGCGGGTACGGCGTGATCGCCGTGACCGCGCCGCGCATCGCGACGCGCGCCCGCATAAGGTGCTGGCGCGCCGAGCCCTTGGACACGCCGAGCGCGTCGGCGATCTCCTCGTGCGAGCGGCCCTCCAGCTCGCGCAGGACCAGCGCCGCGCGCTGGCGCTCGGGCAGCGCCTGCAGCGCCGCGACCGTCGCCCGGAACTGCTCGGAGCGCTCGAAGCTCGCGGCGGGGCCGTCGGCCGCCAGCGCCGGGGACGCGGTCGCGTCCTCCAAGGACACGTCGTCGCGCACGCCGCGCAGGACGTTGAGCGACACGTTGTGGGCGATGCGGTACAGCCAGGAACGCAGGTGGCGCACGTCGTCGACCTTCGGCAGGGCGTCGTGGGCGTTGATGAGCGTCTGCTGGACGGCGTCGTCGGCGCGGCTCGGCCCGACGATCCCCGCGCAATAGCGCGTCAACGCGGTTCGGTAGCGAACGACGATCGCGTCGAACGCGGCCTCGTGGCCACCGCGGGCCAGCTCGGCCAGCCGCTCGTCGCTCTGCAGGCGCAGCAGCGAAGAGCCCGCCGCACGGGCGGGATGGCGTAGCGGGGATGACCTCATCGTTGCCTGACCCTGAGCCTTCGACGACGCGTCGATGCTAGCTCTCCGCCCCGCCACCGGCCCGGGGGTCCGCTCCCGGGCGGCGGCGAGGCAGCTCGCGGTCGCCCGCTACTTGAGGATCACGACCTTCTTCCAGGTCGCGTCACCACCGGCGAGCGAGAGCTTGGCGAAGGAGACCTTGGCTCCGGCGACCAGCGCGGCGGTGCCGCACGCGCCGTTGCCGTTCACGTCGCCCTGGCCGTTGTCGTCCTTGGCGTCGTGGTTGGGGCGGTCGTCGCCGCCGTCGTCGTCGCCGTGGCCGTGGCGCGCGGTCGTCGCCGGCGTCTGCGGCGCGGCCGTGACGCAGCGGATCACGGTCTTGGGGCCGACCGTCGCCGCGAACGTCTTCCCGCTCGGCAGCGTGAGCGTCAGCTGGTCGCCGGCGAACGACGCGACGGTCGCGGTCGCGGTGCCGGTCACCTCGTGCGCCTTCGCGTGGTGCTTGTGGTGGTGGCCGTGGTGATGACGACCGTCGTGCGCGGCGGCCACTGACGGGGCCGCGAGGAGGGCCAGCGCGGCGACGGCGCCGGCGATCTTGCTCTTGGACATGGCTCCAGGACACGGGCGCCGCGCGAAGATCACACACCGGATGTCCGGCCAGCGGCGCGGATTCTGGCCAGGACGACGTCTACGATGGGGCGCTCATGGCTCTGGAACCGTCCGTCGTCACCGTCACCGGCCCGGATCGCGCGGCCCTGCTGACGGACCTGACGCTGCGCTTCGGCCACATCGAGCTGGTCAGCGAGCGCGAGATCGTCCTGCCGGGCGGCGGCCGCGGCCACGAGCTCACCGTGCGCCACCGTCCGTTCACGTCGGAGCTGGGCGGCGTCGTCCAGCCGCCTCCGCCCCCCGCGCCCCCGGCGCCTGAGCCGGTCGCGCCGCCGCCCCCGCCGATCGTCGCGGTCCAGCCTGCGCCGGTCGCGCCCGCCCCGGACCCCGAGCCGGCGCCCGCGCCGGTCGCCCCGGCGCCACCCGAGCCGTCCCACGACGCCGAGCGCGCGCTCGCCGAGGCCCAGGAGCAGGCCGCGGCGCTGCTCTCCGAGGCGCGCCTCCAGGCCCAGCAGGCCCTCGACCAGGGCCGCGCCGACGCCGAGCAGCTGCGCCGCGACGCCCAGCAGGAGGCCGATCGCGCCGCCGCCAACGCGCAGGAGGACCGCGACCGCGCCGTCGCCGCCGCCCGCGCGGAGGCCGACGAGCAGCTCGCCGCCGCCAAGGCCGAGTACGACCGGCGCTCCGCCGAGCACGCGGTCGGCGAGGAGCAGCGCATCCAGCAGGCCGTCGCCGCCCGCATCCGGGAGCTCGACAACGACGTCGACGGCAAGCGCGTCGGCGCCGAGCACGAGGCGCGCCGCGTCATCCAGGCCGCGCAGGAGGAGGCCGTCCGGATCAAGCAGGCGGTCGAGCGCGAGCAGGCCGACGCGCGCGTCGAGGCGCGGGGGATCACGCGCGAAGCGCGCGAGCAGGCCGACGCGCTCCTGCGCGAGGCGCGTGCCCAGGCCGATCTCGCCGGCGTCGAGTCCAAGGCGCTGGGCGAGGCGGTCCGCGACGCCCAGCACCGCCTGCGCGAGCTCGGCAGCCAGATCACCCAGCAGCTCCAGGCCGCGCAGAAGGACCTCAACGACCGCACGTCGCTGCACAGCGTCCAGGCGCGCCTGCGCGCCGGCGGCCAGGAGGGCACGGCCACCGAGGTCGCCGAGCACCTGTCGCGGATCCTGCGCAGAGGAGCAGCGCAGGAGGAGCAGTGAGCCTCACGGGCGCGCAGCTGCGCCTCTGGCTCCAGAAATGGCGCTGGTACGAGCAGAACGCGCTGCCGCACAACCGCGCCCGGATCCACTACGAGCTCGCCAAGCGCGACGCGTTCGCGCGCTGGCCGATCCACGGCAACGTGCTGGAGATGCTGCGCGAGCGGCGCCTCGAGTTGGGTCCACACGTCCTCTTCGAGCCCAACGTCTGGCTCACGGGCCCGGCGCCCGCGCGCATCCGCATCGGCGGCGGCACGTTCCTCAACATGGGCGTGATGGTCGCCGCGGTCGCGGAGGTCGCGATCGGCGAGCACTGCATGCTCGCCAACGGCTGCTTCGTCACCGACGGCAACCACCGCTTCGACGACCCGTTCACGCCGGTGCCGTGGCAGGGCTTCACGACCAAGGGCCCGACGACGATCGGCGACAACGTCTGGTGCGGCGCCCACGTCGTCGTCACCTCCGGCGTCACGATCGGCGACCGCTGCGTGATCGGCGCCAACAGCGTCGTGACGACCGACCTGCCGCCCTACTCCATCGCCGCCGGGGCGCCCGCGCGCGTGCTGCGCACGATCGAGTACGCCGAGCACCCGTCCGGCGGCCTGCCGCCGGACGCACCGGTCGCAGGGTGAGCGACTTCGCCCTCAGGGCGAGCTTCCCGGACGCACCTTTTGCAGGGTGAGCGACTTCGCCCTCTGGGCGAACGTCGCATGGCGAGCTCGCTCTCTGGGCGAGCTTCGCCCGGACGCACCTTCTGCAGGGTGAGCGACTTCGCCCTCTGGGCGAACGTCGCATGGCGAACTCGCCCTCTGGGCGAGCTTCGCCCTACTTCTTGACGATGATCACGACGCCGTAGACCACGACGCCGAGGAACGCGGCGGTGCTGACGATCGCGAGCAGGCTGTAGGCCACGCCCGCGGCGCCGCCCGAGCCGTCGCGGCGCGCCTCCATGGCGCGCGCGAAGCCGACGAGCATCAGGGAGTAGGTGATCGCCACGGCCAGGCCGGCCAGCGGCGCGACCCACAGCAGCTCGCCGATCGCGTCCCAGTCGATGGACGCGGAGAGCAACCCCATCCGCCTAGGCCTCCACGCCCGCCGGGCTGGTGATCGCGGGGCCGCGCCGGACGCGCGTCCCGAACGCCGCGGCGATCAGGCCGGCGACGAGCAGCGTCACGACGATGACGCCGAGCGCGTCGTCGCCGAACAGCTGGCTCATCCCGTAGGCCACGCCGCCGATCACGGCCGAGCACGGCAGCGTCAGGACCCACGCGAGCGCGATGTTGCCGGCGACGCCCCAGCGGACCGCGGACAGGCGCTTGGCGGCGCCGGCGCCCATGATCCCGCCGGAGATCACGTGGGTCGTCGAGAGCGGGAAGCCGAGGTGCGAGGCGGTCAGCACCACCGCGGAGCCGGCGCCCTGGGCCGAGAAGCCCTGGGCCGGGTCCATCTTGATGATCCGCGAGCCCATCGTGCGGATGATCCGCCAGCCGCCGAAGTAGGTCCCGAGCGAGATCGCGGTCGCCGAGGAGACGATGACCCACGTCGGGACCTCGAAGTCGTTGGCCGGGAGGTTGCCGTGGGCGATCAGCGCGAGCGTGATGATGCCCATGGTCTTCTGCGCGTCGTTGGTGCCGTGCGCCAGCGAGAAGAGGCTGCCGGTGACGAGCTGGCCGAGGCGATAGCCGCGGTTGACCACGCCGGGCCGCTGCCGGCCGACGACGCGGTAGGCGACGAGGATCGAGGCGCCCGCGACGGCGAACGCCAGCGTCGGCGCGATGAGCGCGGGGATGATGACCTTCTCGATCACGCCGTCGACCTCGATGACGCTGGCGCCCTTGGCGACGAACGCCGAGCCGATCATGCCGCCGATCAGCGCGTGCGACGAGGACGACGGCAGCCCGAACCACCACGTGGCGAGGTTCCAGGCGATCGCGCCGATCAGCCCGCCGAAGACGATCGTGGGGGTGACCGCGTCGGCCTCGACGATGCCCTGAGCGACGGTCGCGGCGACCGCGAGCGAGACGAACGCGCCCGCGAAGTTGAAGATCGCCGACATGAGCACCGCGGCGCGCGGCGACAGCGCCCGCGTCGAGATGCTCGTCGCGATCGCGTTGGCGGTGTCGTGGAAGCCGTTGGTGAAGTCGAACGCCAGCGCCGTGGCGACCACGATGTACAGGACGATGTCGCTGTCCACGGAGAAGTCCTACAACTACGAGTTCTTGATGACGATGCCTTCGAGCACGTTCGCCACGTGCTCGCATGCATCGATCGCCTGCTCGAGGCGCTCGTAGATGTCCTTCCAGCGAATCACGACCATGGGGTCGATGCCGTGGTCGAACAGCGACGCCATCGCCTCGCGCACCACCCGGTCGCCGTCGTTCTCGAGGCGGTTGATCTCGACCGTGTAGTGGCTGAGGTCCTTGAACCCGCGCATGCGCGGCAGTGCCTCGGACACCTGGCGCGTGGCCTGGACCAGGATGTGCGACATCCGGACCGCCTGCTCCATCGGCGCCTCGATCCTGTAGAGGCCCATGTAGTCGGCGACCTCTTCGGTGTAGTCGATGATGTCGTCGAGGGCGGAGGCGAGCGCGAGGATGTCCTCGCGGTCGATGGGCGTCACGAACGTCGCGTTGAGGCGATGGATGATGTCGTGCGTGATCCGGTCGCCCTCCTGCTCGCACACGAGGATGTCGCGGGCGAGCTCCTTGCGATCAGGCCAGCTGCTGAGCATCTGGTCCAGGAGGTCGGCGGCGCGCGCGATGTTGCTCCCCGCCTCCTCGAAGAGGTCGAAGAACTCGCGATCGCGGGGGGCGAAGACCTGAGACAGACGGGCCACGCGCGGCAATGTAGCGCGTGAAAGCGATGTGAACGCGCGCGGCCCGCTCCTGCTCTCGGGTGATCAGTCGGTCAGCTGCGCCTGGAAGGCGGCCGCGCTTTCCGCCGCGGGGACCATCAGGCGTCGCGGAGGCTCTGGCGGAATGCCGCCAGCTCCTCGTCCGGGATCGAGTACCCGTGGTCCGGGCCGGGGTAGCGGCGGGTGCGCACGTCGTCGGCGTAGGCGCCGACGCCGGCCACCATCTCGTCCAGGATGTCGGCGTAGCGCTGCACGAAGCGGGCGCCGCGGCCCTCGCGGATGCCCAGCAGGTCGTGGAAGACCAGGACCTGCCCGTCCGGCGCCGGACCCGCGCCGATGCCGATGACCAGGCAGTCGATCTTCGGCATGACGGCCTCGGCCACGGCGCTCGGGATCGCCTCGAAGACGATGCTGAAGCAGCCCGCGTCCTGGAGGGCAACGGCCTGCTGCGCCACCTGCATCGCCGCCGCCGCCGTGCGGCCCTGCGCGCGGTAGCCGCCGAGCGCGGTCGACGTCTGCGGCGTCAGGCCGACGTGGCCCATCACCGGGATGCCGGCGTTGACGATCGCGCGCGCCCGCGCGACCGACGTCTCGCCGCCGCCCTCGAGCTTGACGGCGTCGGCGCCCGCCTCCTTGACGAAGCGGAACGCGGTCTGCACGGCCTGCTCGTCGGAGACCTCGTAGGAGCCGAACGGCAGGTCGGCGACCAGGAACGGCGTGCTGAGGCCCCGGCGCACGGCCTTGGCCAGGACGAGGAGCTCGTCGAGCTCCACCGCGACCGTCGACGGGTAGCCGAGGACGGTCATCGCGCCGCTGTCGCCGACCAGGACGACGTCGACGCCCGCCTTGTCCACCGCGAGCGCGCTGGGGTAGTCGTAGGCGGTGACCATGACGATCGGCTCGCCGAGGCGCTTCTTCTCGGCCAGCCGCGGGAGCGTCACCGGCAGGCGCGAGGCGTCGGCCGGGACGGTGATGTTGCGCATGGTGGACATGCTCTGCTTCCAACCTCCTGTGAACCGGATCGGTTGACGCCCTCTAGCGGAGGAGGGTCGCCACCGCCGCATCCACGTCGATGATGTTGTTGGTGTCCTGCTCGACGTGGACGACCCGGGGCTCGTAGAGCTCCAGGTCGGCCTCGTCGTATTGCCCGTAGGAGATGACGATGATCGTGTCGCCGCGGTGCACGAGGCGGGCCGCGGCGCCGTTGACCTTCATCGCGCCCGAGCCCGGCTCGCCCGCGATGGTGTAGGTCTCGAAGCGGGCGCCGTTGTCGACATCGACGACGTGCACCTGCTCGTGCTCGAGGATGTTCGCCGCCTCGAGCAGCTCCGGGTCGATGGTGATCGACCCGACGTAATGAAGATCGCTGTCCGTGACCGTGGCACGGTGGATCTTGGACTTCAGCATGACGCGCTGCATCAGCGCTCAGCGCCTCCGTTAGGGGTGAGGATCGTGTTGTCGATGAGTCGCACCGGCCCCACGTGCGCCGCGACCGCCAGGAGCGTGTCCTGGTCGACCGAGCCCACGGGGCGCAGGTCTTCGGGGTCGACGAGCGCGAGGTACTCGGGCTCGACGTCGAAGGGGGTCATCGCGGCGCGGGCCGCGGCGGAGAGCGCCTCCGCGTCGGTGGTGCCGTGCTCGCGCAGCTCGCTCTCGGCCGCGCGCAGGGCGGCGGAGAGCGCGAGCGCCCGCCGGCGGTCCTGGGGGTCGAGGCGCACGTTGCGGCTGGAGAGCGCCAGGCCGTCCGGCTCGCGGACCGTCGGGACGACCTCGATGCGCGCCGGCAGGTCGAGATCGGCGGCGAGGCGCTGGATCACGAGCGCCTGCTGCGCGTCCTTCTGGCCGAACAGCGCCACGTCCGGGCCGACCATGTTGAGGAGCTTGGTCACGACGGTGGTCACGCCATGGAAGTGATCGGCACCGCGGTGCGCGCCCTCGAGGGTCTCGGTCAGCGGACCGGCCACGCGGACCTGCGTGGTGAAGCCGGGCGGGTAGATCTCGTCGGTCGAGGGCGCGAAGAGCAGGTCGGCGCCCGCCTCGTGGGCCAGGCCGGCGTCGCGGTGCTCGTCGCGCGGGTAGGCGGCGAGGTCGGCGCTGTCGTTGAACTGCGCGGGGTTGACGAAGAGCGAGACGACGACGTGGTCGGCGGCGTCGCGGGCGGCGCGGATGAGCGCGAGGTGGCCGTCGTGGAGGGAGCCCATCGTCGGGACCAGGCCGATGGTCTTGCCGCCGCGGCGCGGCTCGGCCAGCGCGGCGCGCAGCTCGGCGACCGTGCGGATCGTTCTCATGCCGCGGCCGCCAGGGTCCGGGTGGCCTCGGTCAGCGCGTCGAAGAGCTCGGCGAGGTCGGGCGTGCGCTCCAGCACCGCGGCGCGCTGGCGGGCGACGGTCTGCTCGTCGCCGCGGGCGATCGGGCCGGTCAGCGCGCGCTCGGGGCCGTCGGCGAGCCAGTTGCTGACGGTCGCGGTGACCAGGGGCGCGAGCGCCGCGCGGTCGAGGTTGCCGACGCGCGTCGCGGCCCATTCGAGCGTGACGAGGAAGTTGGACGCGATCGACGCGGCCGCGTGGTAGGCGGCGCGGTCGTCGTCGGGGACGTCGATCGGGGTCATGCCCAGGGTGGTCGCGAGGTCGCGGGCGAGCCGGCGCGCCTCCGGCGTGCTGCCCGCGACCGCCGCGCTCGCGCCGGTGAAGTCCGCGCCCGCGTGGGTGACGGTCATGAGCGGGTGCAGGGAGAACGCGTTGGCGTGCGTGGCCGTGAGGGGCGCGAGCGTGGTCGCGCCGGAGCAGTGGCCGACGAGGACGTCGGGCGCGACGAGCGCCGCCGCGGCGGCGATCTCGGCGTCCGGGACCGCGAGGACGACCACGGGCGCGCCGGGGGCGGCGGCGCCACGCGGCAGCGGCCCGTCGACGGGCACGCCGAAAGCTCGCAGCGCTGCGGCGAGCGCTGTTCCGAGACGGCCTTGACCCACGACCGCGCAGCGGGGGATGACAGTGGTCATTTCTGGTGTCGGTCCAGCTCCCCGCCAACGGGGATGCCGGTCGCGAAACTCGGTGACCCCCCATGGTACCCCGGAATTAGCGGGATGGCACAGCGGCGCGGTCCGGCCATCGGTCTAGTCTCCAAGCCGTGTCGTCCCCGGACGAACGGCGCGAGGCCCTGAAGGCCCTCTTCCACGAGGCGCGCGGCTGCACGCGCTGCCCCCAACTCGCCCAGACCCGCCACACCGTCGTGTTCGGCGCGGGCAACGCGAACGCCGACCTCATGTTCGTCGGCGAGGCCCCGGGCCGCAACGAGGACGAGCAGGGCCTGCCCTTCGTCGGGCAGGCGGGCCAGCTGCTCGACACGCTGCTGGGCGAGATCGGGCTGTCGCGCGGCGAGGTGTTCATCGCCAACGTCCTCAAATGCGTGCGCTACGACACCAACGTCCAGTTGGGCGATGGATCGTGGGAGACCATCGGGAGGCTGGTGCGCTCCCGCTACGACGGCACCGTCATGTCGGTGGACGCGGACGGCCGCCTCGTCCCGCGCCGGGTCACCGGTTGGCACGCCACGCCGCTGGCCGACCGGCGGGTCTTCAAGGTGTCGTTCCGCTCGGCCAAGGTCAACGGCGCGACGAAGGCGAGCACGACGATGACCGGCGACCACCCGGTCTTGACCAAGCGCGGCTTCGTCAACGCCGAGGATCTCGCCGCCGGCGATCGCGTCGCGACGGGCCAGGGCTTGACGCGGCTGATCAAGGACGTCGTGTGCGGGACGCTCCTCGGCGACGGTTCGATCCGTCGCGGCCAAGCGGCCTTGACCTTCAGCCACTCGGCCAAGCAGGCCGGCTACGCGCGGTTCAAGGCCGACCTCCTCCGCCCACTGCGCATGACCCTCGAGGAGCGCCGGGTGGCCGCGGTGTCGGGCGGGGACGCGGGCCATGACGTGGTGCTCGGGCGCACGCTCGCGCATCGTGGGCTGGGCGTGCTGCGCAACGAGTTCTATCGGGACCGCAAGGTCGTCCCGGCGTGGATCGCGCGGGAGCTGTCGCCGCGGATGCTCGCGTTCTGGTTCATGGACGACGGCTACATGCGAGTGCGCGGCGGCGGGCGGCAGCCGCTGGCCGAGATCGCGACCAACGGCTTCTCCGAGGCTGATCTGCTCGTGCTGCGCGCCGGGCTGCTTCGTCTGGGCCTGCCGGCGAAGGCGAGCCGCGGCCGCCTGTACTTCGACGTCCCGACCTCGCGCGCGCTGAGCGTCGCGATCGCGCCGTTCGTGCCCGAGAGCATGCGGTACAAGCTGCATCCTGAGGTGGCCGAGGAGGTGTCGTTCGACGCGGAGCGGCTCGCGGACGACGGTGAGCCGGACGTGCTGTTCGACGACGTCGAGGTCGAGGAGATCACCGGCCGCCACGGCGACGACCGGACGTTCTTCTGCCTCGACGTCGAGGAGAACCACAACTTCGTCACGGCGGGCGGGGTCGTCCACAACTGCCGCCCGCCCGGCAACCGCGATCCGCATCCCGTCGAGATCGAGCGGTGTCAGGAGTACCTGTTCAAGCAGATCGAGCTGATCCAGCCGGTCGTGATCTGCACGCTCGGGAACTTCGCGACGAAGCTGCTGCGCCACGACACGACCGGGATCATGCGGCTGCATGGGCGGGCCGAGGTGCGGGTCGTCGGGCCGCGGGCGGTGCGGCTGTTCCCGGTCTTCCATCCGGCGGCGGCGCTGTACACGCCGAGCAACGTGGACGTGCTGCGGCGGGACTTCAGCGCGCTGCCGGGGCTGCTCGCGCTGGGCGCGCCGGAGCAGCCGCCGGCGTGGATCGACCCGGCCGTCGAGGAGGAGCCGCTGGTCGAGGTGGAGGTCGGCGACGAGGCGCCGGGCGATGTGGAGGCGCGGGAGACGCGCGAGGCCGAGGCCGAGGCCGCTACGCCGCCGCCCCCGCCCGAGCCGCATCCGGCGCAGCTCGGGCTCTTCTAGCCGACGCCAGCAGCGCCACGGCGGCGAGCGTCGTCACGGCGAGGGCCAGGTCCGCCGCGAGGGCGACGGCCGGCGACGTCGCGAAGTACAGCGTCCCGACCGCCGCGACGCCGAGCGTGGCGCCGACCTGCTGGGCGGTGACCAGGACGCCGGCGGCCGAGCCGGCGAGCGCGGGCGCGATCTGGGCCAGCGACGCGTTGAGCAGCGCGGGGAGGACCAGCCCGTTGCCGGCGCCGATCACCGCCATGAACGGCGCGACCGCGAGGCCGGTGAGCGCGTCGCCGGCCAGCGCGGTCACGGCGACCAGCGCGGCGAGCGTCGCGATGACGACCGCGAGGCCGGCGCGCAGCACCGTCGCCGCGCCGAACCGGGGCGCGAGGCCGCGGCCGCGCACCGACGCCGTGACGAAGCCGACGCCGAGCGGCGCGAACGTCAGCCCGGCGGCCAGCGGCGCGAGGCCGAGCCGGTCCTGGAGCAGCAGCGTGATCACGAGGAAGAAGCTGCTGATCTCCGCGTAGAAGCAGACGTTGATCGCCAGGCCGGCGTCGAAGCCGCGGTCGGCGAAGAGCTCGAGCGGGAGCAGCGGCGCCGCCGCGCGGCGCTGGTGGGCGAGCAGCGCGGCGAGCGCCGCGGGGGCGGCCGCGAGCGCGACGAACGCCCACGCCGGCCAGCCGCTGTCGCGCCCGAGCGTGAGCGGCGCGAGCAGGAGGCCGAGCGCGACGGTGAGCAGCGCGACGCCGGCCGGGTCGAGCCGCGCGGCGCTCGCGGCACGCGTGCGCGGCAGCAGCGCGCGACCGGCGAGGAGCGCCGCCGCGCCGATCGGGACCTGGATCAGGAAGGCCGTGCGCCAGCCGAGGCCGAAGGAGTCGGCGGCGAGCAGCACGCCGCCGAGGACCTGGCCGGCGACGCTGCCGGCGCCCGCGACGGCGCCGAAGGCCGCGAAGGCCCGCGGCCGTTCGGTTGGGCCGAACAGGTCCTGGATCGTCGCGAGGACCTGCGGGACCATCGTGGCGGCGCCGGCGCCCTGGAGCAGGCGGGCGGCGACGAGGGTCTCCACGGTCGGCGCGGCGCCGCACAGCGTCGACGAGCACGTGAACAGCGCCATGCCGGCCAGGAACAGCGGCCGGCGGCCGTAGCGGTCGCCGAGGCGCGCGCCGGTGACGAGGCCGACGGCGTAGGTGAAGGAGTATCCGGCGATCACGAGCTGGAGCGCGCCGTCGCCGGCGTCGAGGTCGCGGGCGATCGAGGGGGCGCCGACGTTGACGACGAAGAGGTCGAAGAGCGCGAGGAAGCTGGCAGTCAGCACGACGGCCAGCGCCCACCAGCGCCGGGGATCGGGTGGGGTCATCCCGCAAGGACATCACTGCGCCGGACACCGATCCACGACGCGTCGCCGCACGCCCGTTCGGTCTGGCCTAACGTGGTCGGTCAGCCATGGAGCTCCGCCACCTTCGCTACTTCGTCGCGGTCGCCGAGGCCGGGCACTTCGGCCGCGCCGCCGCGGCGCTGCACGTCTCGACGCCGACGCTCAGCGAGCAGGTCCGGGCGCTGGAGGAGGAGGTCGGCGCGCCGCTGCTCGTCCGCCATCCGCGCGGCGCGTCGCCGACGGCCGCCGGCGAGGCGTTGCTGGTCGAGGCCCGGACCGTGCTGCTGGCGGCCGACACCGCGCTGCGCGAGGCCCGCCGCGCCGCGGGCATCGACGACGGCGCGCTGCGGCTCGGGCTCCTGACCGGCGCCCCGCCGTGGTTGCCCGAGCGGCTGGGCGCGATCCTGGAGCGCGCCGCGCCCGGCCACCGTCCGGCGTTCGTCGGCGGCTCGACGAGCTACCAGCTCGGCCTGCTGGAGCGCGGCGAGCTCGACCTCGCGCTGACCCGCGACACGCCCGAGGACGGCGGCTACGAGCACCTGGCGCTCGTCGACGAGGAGCTCGGCGTCGTCGTGCCCGCCGGCCACCCGCTCGCCGAGCAGGCCGAGGTGGCGTGCGCCGACCTGTCCGGCCAGGAGCTCGTCTGGTACCCGCGCCACCGCGCGCCGCGGCTGTTCGACGAGGTCATGGCGACGATCGAGCGGCTCGGCGGCCGGCCGGAGATCAGCACCAGCGCGATGGCGGTCGAGGCGATCCGAACCGCGCTGCCGCTGCTCGACGGCGCGATCACGCTCGGCTCGACGCGGATGCACAGCGAGGACGGCACGCTGATCTGGCGGCCGCTGGTCGGCCGGCCGCTGTCGATCACCGTGTGGGCGGTGTGGCGCTCGCGGCCGCGCGACCCGGCGCTGCGGGCGTTCGTGAAGGCGCTGCGCAAGGCGGTCGCGCGCGGTCCGCTCGCCGGCGAGCCGAGCTAGCGCATGCACCCGTAGTCGGCCGCGTTCGCGGTGCGCCGGTGCCCGACGAAGCAGCCGTTGCCGAGCACCATGACGTCGTAGGTCGCGGGCGGGAGCGCGTGCAGCGCGATGACGCAGGCGTAGAGCCGGCGCGGATGGCCGCCGAACGAGACCTCGCCGATCCTGCGGTCCGCGGCGGTCGCCCGCCGGCACTGCGCGGCGCGCGCCTCGTTGTTGGGGTTCTTGACGATCGCCAGCTCCAGGCGGGCGACGGTCGTGTCGGCGACGGGGTGGGCGATGACGCTCGCGGTCGCCGTCGGCAGCATGTCCTGGTCGTCGCTCCCGCTGCCGCAGGACGCCAGCGGGAGCGCCAGCGCGACGGTGAGGATCGGTGCGCGGACGCGCATGCGCACAGCATCGCGCACCGGCGGAGCCCGTGGGACATATCTTCTGTGTCATGGCTCGTCAGATCGCGCTGCTGCGCGGCGTCAACGTCGGCGCGAAGAAGGTCGCGATGGCCAAGCTGCGCGAGATCTTCGCCGAGCTGGGCTTCACCGACGTCAAGACCTACGTCAACAGCGGCAACGTCGTCTTCAGCGGTCGCAAGGCGAGCGTGAAGAAGATCGAGGCCGCGATCGCCGCCGAGTTCGGCTTCGACGTCCCGGTCGTGATCCGCACGCGCGACGAGCTCGCGGCCGTCGCCGAGGCCAACCCGCTGGCGCAGGTCGCGACCAACGCGTCGCGGTACCTCGTGCTCTTCAGCGGCGGCGGCGCGATCGACGCGGCCAAGGCCGAGGGCGTGACGGTCGGCAAGGGCGAGGCCTACGAGATCGTCGGCCGCGAGGCCTACCTGTGGCTGCCCGACGGGATCCACGCGTCGCCGCTGGTGAAGGGGCTGACCGAGAAGCGCCTCGGCGTCGCGCCGCTGACCGGCCGCAACTGGCGGACGGTCGAGAAGCTGCTCGCGCTGGCCGACGCCGACGGGTCCTAGGCGTCGAACAGCGTCCGCGAGTCCCGGCCCTGGTGGGTCTCGGCCAGCGCGGTGATCGCGTCGACCGTGCGGCGCAGCTCGTCGACGTAGGGCTGGGCGGCGGGCCCGAGCCGCTCGCGCTCGCGCTCGAAGGCGACGGCGAGCTCGCGGTAGTAGACGCGCGTCGCCAGGCCCTGGCCTTGGCCGAAACGCGCCCAGATCTCGTCGCCCAGCGTGCGGTAGTCGAGCAGGATCGCGCGCGCGTTGTGCACCTTGTCGGCGAGCGAGACGCGCAGCGCGGCGGGTGACCGGGAGGTGAAGCCGCCGAGGTAGGCGCGCTTGCGGGCGTACCAGCCGGCGCCGCCATCGTTGTTGTCGTCCTTGGGGTCGAGCGTGTCGGAGTTGGCCGCGACGAGCGCCGCGACGACGGGGCCGAACGCCGCCTCGATCTCGGCCAGCGCCGGCCGGCCGCCGCCGTCCTCGACGACGTCGTGCAGCAGGGCGCCGATCGCCTCGTCCTCGTCGCCGTGCATCTCCAAGACCAGCGACGCGACGGCGAGGATGTGCGCCGCGTACGGGATCGGCGTGCCCTTGCGCAGCTGCCGGGCGTGATGGCGCGTCGCGTAGTGCAGCGCGGCGTCGAAGCGGGCGGTCAGCAGCGGCGTGTCGGTGAACGACTCGGGCACGGCGGAGCCCTAGCGTGCCACGCGCCGGGGACGTGCGCCGAGGTCGGCCAGCAGCGCGTCCCAGCCGGCGGGGTCGGCGGGCGTGCGGGCGGGGACGCCGGGCGGGACCGGAACCGTTTCGACGAGGCGCTCGCCGCCGCTGGTCGCCGGCAGCGCGGCGAGGATCTCCTGCGGGTCGCCCTTGGCCACCGCGAGCACCCGGACTCCGCGGGAGGCGAGGAGCGCGGCGGCGAGGGCGGTGCCGTCGTCCTCGCCGGCGACGACGAGCGTCGCGCCGGTGCCGTCGGCGGGCAGGTAGAGCTTGCCGGTCGCGCCCTGGCTCCAGCGCCGGACCTTGACGCCGTCGGCGACGAACGTGCGGGTGAGCGTCCGGTTGGAGGCCGCGCCGTCGGGGTCCTCGACGCGGATGTCGAGCTCGACCGGGCGCAGCGACCGCAGCGCCGCGGTCACGCCCGCGCTGGCCTTCGCGGGCGTCCAGCGCAGCGCGTCGGGCGCGGTGCCCTCGGCGCGCCAGACGAAGCCTTCGTCGTCGCGGATCCGCGCCCGCCACGTCAAGGACGTGTCGGGCGGCGCGCCGCTGACGTCGAGCAGCAGCGGGTCGTCGATCAGGCCGGGGGCGGCGCCGCGGATCTCCAGCATCGCCCCACAGCATGGCGGTCAGCCCTGGGGCGCGTCCTCGCCGTCGCCGCAGCGCCGGGAGCACCTCCGCGCCGTAGCGCCGGATCGACGTCGCCGGGTCGAGGTCGCCGATGCTCTGGAGGCAGATGGCGCTGACGGCCGGGTCGATCGCCAGCAGCTCGCGGATGCGGCGGACGTGCCCGTCGACGTCGGCGCTGATCAGGAAGCCCTCGTGCGCGAATTCCTCGTCGCTCATGCGCTCCTCGGCCTCGCGCGCCATGACGTCGAGATCATGGTGGTCTTCGAGGTAGCGCTCCGGGAACTGCGTGGTCTTCCACTTCTTGGTGGCTTTGATCAGCGCCGGCTCGTCGTCGCCCAGGGGGCCGCGCGGGAACCAGGAGACGAAGTGGTCGGAGCAGCCGATGGCGTCGAAGTCCGCGGCATCCGCGACCTTCGCCTGCTCGAGCATCTGCGACGGTGGGAACTCCTCCGTAGAAGCGGCAAACCAGAACTGCGTCACGTCAGCGGTCCTTCCAACGATTGCCGGCAGCGAACCAGAGCTGGGTCATGCCGCCGCGCTACCCGCGACGGGCGGCGCGCAGTGCGGCGAGCTGGGCGCGCTCGCGGCCGGCGTCGCGGCGGGCCACGGCGCGCGCGGCGGCGCGCGTGGCGAAGGTGAGCGCCTGGGCGGCGTCGTCGAGCGCGAGCGCCCGGACGCCGAGGTTGGCGCGCACGACGTCGCGGCGGCGCCGGGCCAGCAGCGCGTGCGGCTCGCCGCCGTAGGCGGGGCCGGTGCTGTGGCCGCCGCGGTGCTCGAGCGTCAGGTCGGCGTGCAGCATGGTGGGGACGCCGGCCGCGCGGGCGCGCAGGCAGAGGTCCAGGTCCTCGAAGAACAGGAACTGCTCGGCGTCGAACGGGCCGAGCCGGCGCAGCGTGTCGGTCCGGGCCGCGACCGCGGCCGCGATCGCCCAGCCGACCCGCCGTTCCGGGGCGTCGGCGCGCCACGGGTCGGCGCGGTTGCGCAGGGGCGGCGGCAGGACGCGCGGATGGACGAGCGCGGGCAGGAGCGCGGCGGGCCGGCCCGGCACCGGATGGGCGCTGCGCTGGACCGAGCCGTCGGGGTTCAGCAGGCGCGGGACGTGCAGGGCGTCCTCGCGCCGGGCGTGGCGGGCGAGGTGGTCGAGCACCGCGGGCTCGTGGACCACGATGTCCGGGTTGAGCAGGAGCGTGACCGACGACGTGACGCGCGCCACGCCGGCGTTGTTGGCCGCGCCGAAGCCGACGTCGCCCGCCTCGACGACCTCCGCGCCCCACGCCGCCGCGACCGCCGGCCCGTCGTCGGAGGAGCCGGCGTCGACGACGACCAGCTGCGGCCGCGCCGCCAGCGGCTCGAGCGAGCGCAGCAGCCGCCGCAGGTCGTCGACGGAGTCGTGCAGGACGCAGACGATCGAGGCGGACGTCATGGCCCGGCCGCCTCGCGGTCGCGCCGCGCGGCGCCGCGCGGCACGCGATCGACGGGGGCCGAGGTCATGGGCCGGCCGCCTCGGCCAGCACGGCGCGGAGGTCGCAAGCCGCCTCGGCCCAGGTGCGCGGCGGCGGGAGCTCGGCGACCAGGCGCGCGCGCTCGGCCGGCAGGCGGCGCAGCGCGTCGGCCAGCGCGCCGGCGTCGCCAGGCGGGAAGCGCAGCGTGCCCGGCAGGCGCAGCGTCGGGAGGTCGGACACGATCGACGGAGTCCCGTGCGCGGCGGCCTCGCGCGGCGGCAGGCCGAAGCCCTCCAGGTAGGAGGGCAGCACGACCGCGTCGGCGCCGGCGTACAGCGCGTGGAGCTCGGCGTCGCTGACGTGGCCGAGGTGCGTCGCGCCCGGGACGGCCTCGCGGCCCTCGCCGGCCACGAGCAGCTCGACGCCGTCGAGCGCCGCGCGCGTCCACGCCGCGCCCAGCACGTCCAGCCCCTTGCGCGGCTCCAGCGCGCCGACGTACAGGACGTAGCGCCCGGCCCGCGGCACGACGCCCGCGACATGGTCCACGCCCGGCTCCACGACGCGCGCCTCGACGCCCCAGCGCGCCCGCACCGCGGCGGCGACCGCCGGCGCGTCGCAGACCACGACCCGCGCCCGCCGGGCCAGCGCCGCCGGCCGCGCGACGCGGTGCCACAGGCGCTCGTAGCGCGTGAAGTCGTCAGGCCGGTCCTCCCACGACAGGTCGTGCACCGTCAGGACGTAGGGCCCGCCGATCGCGACCGGCGCCGGCGCGGGCAGCCAGGTGACATCGACCGCCCCGCTCCCGCCGAGCAGCGTGTCGACGCGCGGACGCCCCGCCACCGCGCCCGCCATGTGCAGGACGCGCGACGGCACCCGCGTCCGCCGCAGCGCGACGCCGGCCAGCGGATCGACCGCCTCGCGGCCCGGGACCAGCGCGCGCACGGCGACGCCGTCGAGCGCAGCCAGCGCCTCGACCATCCGACGCGTGTACCGCGCGACGCCGCGGCGCGCCGCCAGCGCCCGGGCATCGACCCCGACGAGCATTCGGCCCGGAATCTACCGCTCGGACCGAGATCGGTGATCCGAATGCGCCCGTTCTCTCGAACATGATCAACGTGAGGATCGGAGTCATCGGAGCAGGCGTCTCGGGTCTCGTCGCGGCGCATGCGCTGCATCGGGACGGGCACGAGGTCGCGGTGTTCGAGGCCAACGGCTATGCCGGGGGGCACACGAACACGATCACGGTCGGCGGCCAGCTGGACGTCGACACCGGCTTCATCGTCTTCAACGACCGCAACTACCCCAACTTCGAGCGGCTGCTCGGCCAGCTCGGCGTCGCGTCGCAGCCGTCGGACATGAGCTTCGGCGTGGGGGACGAGCAGGGCGACTTCGAGTACGCCTCGACGTCGGCCAACGGGCTGTTCGCGAAGCGCGCGCATCTCGCGTCGCCGACCTTCCACCGCATGGTGCTCGACGTCCGGCGCTTCCAGCGCGACGCGCGCGCGCTGATCGCGTCCGACCAGGATCCGTCGCTCGCCGAGTGGCTCGAGGACAACAACTACTCCAAGGCGTTCGTCGACCGCCTGATCGTGCCGCAGGCCGCCGCGGTCTGGTCCGCCGACCCCGACCAGATGTGGTCGTTCCCAGCGCGCTTCCTCGTCCAGTTCTTCGACAACCACGGGATGCTCGACCTCAAGGAGCGCCCGCAGTGGCGGACGGTCCGGGGCGGATCGCGCCAGTACGTCGAGGCGCTCACCGCGCCGTTCAAGGACAGCATTCGCCTCGCCACACCGGTCCGCTCGCTGACCCGCGACGACGACGGCGCGACGATCGACGGCGAGCGCTTCGACCACGTCGTGCTCGCCACCCACGCCGACCAGACCCTGCGGATCCTCGGCGACGGCGCGACGGCCTTGGAGCGCGAGCTGCTCGGCGCGTTCCCCTACGCGCCCAACGAGGCCGTCCTGCACCACGACGAGCGGCTGCTCCCGCGCCGCCGCCGGGCCTGGGCGAGCTGGAACTACCACCTGCTCTCCTCGCCGACCGGCAAGCCGACCGTCACCTACCACATGAACCGCCTGCAGTCGCTGGACGCCGACCGGCAGTGGTGCGTCACGCTCAACCACACCAGCGCGATCGACCCCAACAAGATCGTGCGGACGATCCAGTACGCGCACCCGGTCTTCACCCGCGAGGGGATGGCCGCCCAGAAGCGCGTCGCGGAGATCTCCGGCGGACGCGGTCGGACGCACTTCGCCGGCGCCTACTGGGGCTGGGGCTTCCACGAGGACGGCGTCGTCAGCGGCCTGCGCGTCGCCCGCGAGCTGGGCGTCGGGGTGCACGTCGCGTGATCGCGCCGGCCCTCTACGTCGGCACCGTCCGCCACCGGCGCTTCGCGGTGCGCGAGCACGCGTTCCGCCACAAGCTCGCGCTCGCCTACGTCGACCTGGAGCGCCTGCCCGCGCGCGCCGGCCGGCTCGTCCGCTTCGACCCCGACGACTACCTGAGCCCTCTGCGCGTTCGCGCGCTGACGGGCGGCGACGGCCCGATCGGCCTGCTCACCCAGCCGCGCAGCCTCGGCAAGGCCTTCAACCCGGTCAGCTTCTACTACGCCTACGACCGCGACGCCACGCTGCACGCCGTCGTCGCCGAGGTGACCAGCACGCCCTACGGGCAACGCCATGCCTATGTGCTGCAGGCCCAGGCCGGGGAGCGCGTGCACCGCGCCGAGGACATGGCCAAGCAGCTGCACGTCTCGCCGTTCATGGGCATGGACCAGCACTACTCCTGGTCGACGACCCAGCCCGACGAACGGCTCAGCGTCCACATCGAGAGCCGCGACGACGGCGCAGGCCGCGCGTTCGACGCGACGCTGAGCCTCAGGCGCACCCCGTTCAGCCGGACGCGCCTGCTCGGCGGCTCGCTGCGCACGCTGACCCTCATCTACGCCCACGCCTTCGCGCTTGCGCTCAAGCGCGTCCCGATCCACGCACGTCCCGAGGAAGCCCGCCCGTGACCGACCGTCTCGCCCGCCGCATCGCCCTGTCCGTCCTGCGCCGCATCGACGTCGGCCGTCTCACGGTCGTCGAGGACGGCCAGCGCCTGACGTTCGGCCGCGGCGCCCCCGAGGCGACCGTCCGCGTCCACGACCCGCGCGCGTGGTCCAAGCTCCTGCTGGGCAGCCGCGGCATGGCCGAGGCCTACCGCGACGGCCTGTGGGACTCTCCGGACCTGGCCGCCGTGATCCGCGTCGCCGCCCGCAACGCCACCGGCCTGGACGCCGTGCGGCGCCGGGCGACGCCGATCCGCGAGCCGTTCCAGCGCGCCCGCGCCGCCTTCCGCCGCAATACGCCGCGCCGCGCCCGCAAGGACATCGAAGCCCACTACGACCTCGGCAACGAGCTCTTCGGGCTGATGCTCGACCCCACCATGATGTACTCGAGCGCCGTCTTCGCGCACCCGCAGATGACGCTGCAGGAGGCGTCGGTCGCCAAGCTGGACCGCATCTGCGACAAGCTCGACCTCGGCCCCGACGACCGGGTCCTGGAGATCGGGACCGGCTGGGGCGGCTTCGCGGTCCACGCCGCGGCGACCCGCGGCTGCCACGTGACGACGACCACGATCTCGCGCGAGCAGCACGACCACGCCGTGGCCCGCGTGCGCGAGCGGGGCCTCGAAGACCGCGTGACCGTCCTGCTCGACGACTACCGCGACCTCGACGGCCAGTACGACAAGCTCGTGTCGATCGAGATGATCGAGGCCGTGGGCTGGAAGGACTTCGACACGTTCTTCGCGGTGTGCAGCGACCGCCTCGCGCCCGACGGCGCGATGCTGCTGCAGGCGATCGTCATGGACGACCGCGCCTACAAGGTGGAACGCGCGAGCCGGTCGTTCATCCGCACGTTGATCTTCCCCAACGGCTGCCTGCCCTCGCGCGAGGTGATCGCCCGCTGCGTCGCGCGCGACACCGACCTGCACGCCGTCCACCTCGAAGACCTCACGCCGCATTACGCCGAGACCCTCCACCGGTGGCGGGTCAACTTCGACGGCGCGACGAGCGAGTTGGAGGCCTTGGGCTACGACGAGCGCTTCCGCCGCCTGTGGCGGCTGTACCTCGCCTACTGCGAGGCCGGCTTCGCCGAGCGCCGGATCGGCCTGATCCAGACCGTGCTGGCCAAGCCGCACTGGCGGCCGGAGCCTGCGGTCCCGGCGCCCGCCGCGCTGGAAGCGGTGACGGCATGACCCGCGCCCGCGGCGCCGCGCTCGCGGTCCTCGGCCTGCGCGTCGCCTACGGCGTCGGGCTCGTCGCGGCCCCCGAGCGCCTGGCCCGCCGCTGGCTGGGCCCGAGCGCCGCGACCGGCCCGACGCAGGTCCCGCTGCGGGCGCTCGGCGTGCGCGAGACGGCCATCCACGCCGGCGCGATCGCCGCGACGCTGCGCGGCGAGGCGGTTCGTCCGTACCTCGCGGCGTCGATCGTGGGCGACCTGTCGGACATCGTCGCCACGACGGTGGCGCGCCGCGAGCTGCCGGGCGAGGCGCCCGTGGCCACCGCGGTCGTGGCGGGGATCTCGGCGGCCCTCAGCGCAGCCGTCGCGGTCGCGCTCGACCGCTGAGTCGGACGCTCTGACCGGGTCGCCGCCTCCTTAACATCTAGACTCGCCCGCGCATGAAGCAGTCGTCCCCACGGGTTGCCTTGGTCCACGATTTCCTGCTCGACCTCCGCGGTGGCGAGCGGGTGTTCCTGGCGCTGTGCGAGCAGTTCCCGGACGCCGACATCTTCACGGCCGTGTACGACCCGGTCGGGACCGAGGGCCGCTTCGAGCAGCGCAACGTCCACACGTCGTTCCTGCAGCGGCTGCATCCCAACGCCACGTCGTTCCGGCGCCTGCTGCCCCTGTACCCGTACGCGATGGAGGCGCTGGACCTCGCCGGCTACGACCTCGTGCTCAGCAGCTCGTCGGCCTGGGCGCACGGCGTGCTGCCGTCCGAGGACGCGGTGCACGTCTGCTACTGCCACAACCCGTTCCGCTACGCCTGGAACGCGCGCGAGGCGACCCTCCGGGCCCACGGTCCGGTCGTCCGCGCGGCGCTCGGCGCGGTGCTGCAACGCTGGCGCCAGTGGGACTGGATCGCCGCGCAGCGCGTCGACCGCTACGTCGCGAACTCCGAGACCACGCGCCGGCGCATCGCCCGGTACTTCACGCGCGAGGCCGACGTCGTCTACCCGCCGGTCGAGATCGAGCGCTTCGCGCCCGGCACGGTCGGCGACCACTACGCCGTCCTGTCGGAGCTGATGCCGCACAAGCGCATCGACCTCGCGGTCCGCGCGTTCAACCAGCTCGGGCGCCCGCTCGTCGTCATCGGCGACGGGCCGGACGCGCGGCGCCTGCAGCGGATGGCCGAGTCCAACGTGCGCTTCACGGGCCGCGTCAGCGACGCCGAGGTCGCGCGCCTGCTCGCCACCTCGCGCGCGCTGGTCGTCACCGCGACCGAGGAGTTCGGGATCGCGGCCGTCGAGGCCCAGGCCGCGGGGCGACCGGTGGTCGCGCTGGACGAGGGCGGCGTGACGGAGTCGGTGCGCGAGGGCGAGACCGGCGTCTTCTACGAGGACGCGACGCCCGAGGCGCTGGCCGCGGCCGTCGCCGCGTTCGACCCGCTGTCGGTCGACCCCGCCGCGTGCGTCGCCAACGCGCAGCGCTTCAGCAGGACCGCGTTCGCGCAGGAGATCCAGGCGAACGTCGACGCGGCGCTCGCGGCCGGGCCCAGCCCGCGCGGCGACCGCAACCGCCCGGCGCGCGGGCTGGCGCTCGCCGGCCGTCGCGCCGCGTGAACGCGGAACCGCTCGCCCGGAGGGCTCGGGTTCCGTGCGCGTGCTCGGTGGCGCTCGCACGCACGGCGCTGGGGCAGCTGGCGTGAGCGCCGAGAACCTCGCCCCGGGGGCGCGGTTGCGGGTCGCGGTCGTCGTCCCCAACCGGGACGGGCGGCGTTGGCTGCCCGGCCTGCTCGCCGCGCTGCGCGCGCAGACGCGGCCGGCCGACCGGATCGTCGTGGTCGACGACGGCTCGCGCGACGAGTCGGTCGATTGGCTCCGCGCCCAGGGCGACGTCGTCGTCGTGGGGCGCGCGAGCTCCGGCGGGTTCGCCGCCGCGGTCAACACGGGGCTCGACGCGGTGGCCGACTGCGACGCGGTCGCGCTGGTCAACACCGACGTGGCGCTGGCCCCGGACTGGCTGGCGCGCATGACCGAGGTGTTGGAGGCCGCACCCGACGCGGGGTCCGTCGCGTGCAAGATGGTGGGGATGGACGACGCCGGCCTGATCGACGACGCGGGGGACACGCTGCGGCGCGACGGCGTCTGCGAGCAGCGCGGGCGCGGACGCCTCGACGACGGCCGCTTCGACGTCCCGGGCGACATCTGGGGCGCGTGCGCGGGCGCGGCGCTGTACCGGCGCGACGCGGTGGCGCAGGTCGGCGGCTTCGACGAGTCCTACGGCATGTACCTGGAGGACGTCGACCTGGCGCTGCGCCTGCGGCTCGCCGGTTGGACGTGCCGCTACGAGCCGGCGGTCGCGCGCCACGCGGGCGCGGGCAGCGGCGCGCCGGTCGGCTACTGGGTCGCGCGCAACTCGCTGCTGCTCTCGGTCCGCTGGTTCCCGGTCCAGTGGGCGCCGTACGTCGCCTACCGGCAGGCCTCGTGGCTGGTCGACGCGGCCCGCCGGGGGCCGAACGCGCTGCGCTCGCACCTGCGCGGGCTGCGCGACGCGGTGCCGCGGCTGCCCGACGTGTGGCGCGCCCGCCACGGGGTCGGCGGGACGCAGCGCGCCGCGATGGAGCGCGCGGTCCCGTGGCGCCCGTGGCGCGGGCCCGCGGCGGGCGGCCATCCAGGAGCCGCGGAGTGAAGGCGATGGCGGCGCGGCGCGAGCACCATCCACCCCGCGAGGGCTTCTTCCGCGTCACCGTGGAGCTCACGCCCCTGCGGATCATCGTCCTGGGCCTGCTGGCCACCGCGTGGGCGACGATCGACCTGCGCGCCGGGACCGGCCCGCACGACGAGGGCCTGATGCTCCAGTGGGGCCACCGGATCGCGTCGGGCGAGTGGCCCTACCGCGACTTCTGGTGCAACTACCTGCCGGGCGCGCCGCTGCTGCAGGCGCTGCTCGGCGACTCGCTCGTCGTCTGGCGGATCGTGCGCGCCGTGATCGCCGGCGTGGCCGCGGTCCTCGCCTACCTGCTCGTCCGGCGCGAGACGACCAACGACCGCTGGGCGCTGGCCGCCTGGGCGGGCGTGGCCGCGGCGATGGCGTGGCCGCTGACGCCGGGGCCGACGGCGCCGGCGGTGGCGCTGGCGTTCGGCGCGCTGCTGGCGGGCCGGCGGCATGCGGGCCTGGCCGGCGGGCTGGCGGCGGTCGCGTTCCTGTTCCGGCCCGAGGTCGGCGTGGCGGCGGCCCTGGGCGCGTTCCTGCTCGGCGGCCGCGAGCACGGCGGGCGCCGGCTGTGGCTGGTCTTCGGCGGCGGCGCGCTGTTGGGGATGCTGCCCTTCCTGGTCGTGGCGCCCGGCGACTTCCTGTCGCAGACGTTCGGCTTCGCCGCCAAGCAGCACCTCCAGCGCCTGCCGTTCCCGGTCGCGCCGCGCACCACCGACCCCAACAAGGTGCTCGAGCGCGACTTCCCGGCGTTGTTGGTGGTCTTCACCGTGCTCTGGGCGGTGGCGTCGATCCCGGCGCGGCGCGGGCTCGCGCTGGTCCCGCTGCTCGTCGTGGGCCTGCTCTACCTGCTGGCGCGCACGGACGAGTTCCACCTCGTGCCGCTCGCCGCGGTCCTGGCGATCGCGCTGGCCGCGGGCGCCGCGAGGGAGTCGCGGATGGCCTGGAAGGTCGTGCTCGGCGCGGGCCTGGCGGTCATCGCGCTGCACGGCGCCGACCGCATGCTCGGCAAGGTGACCGACGGCACCAACATGGCCGGGATCGACCTGGCCGACGCCAACGGCGTCCGGACGGCGCAGACCGACGCGCACGCGTTGGAGGACCTCGCCGCCGCGGTCAACAAGCGCTCGCGGCCGGGCTCCGACCTGCTCAGCGCGCCGCCGCGCTATGACCGCGTCCGCGTCGGCGACACGTTGTTGTACACGTTGCTGAACCGCAGCAACCCGACGCGCTACGACGTCGTCCAGCCCGGCGTCGTGACGACCGCGAAGGTCCAGCGCGAGATGCGCGACGACCTGGAGCGCACCCGGACGCCGCTGGTCGTCCGCTGGGTCGCGCCGGTCGCGACGGCGACCGAGGCCAACGACTCGGCCAAGTCCTCGGGCGTGACGCTGCTCGACGACTACATCGACGCCAACTACGCGCGCGTCGGCCGCTACGGCGACTACGTGCTGCTGGCGCGGCGCCCGGGCGTGTAGCGGCGCCGCATCGGCGTCGCGGGGCGCCAGGCTTCGCCGTCGTGCCTAGGCACGGCAGGGGAGCCGGACCGCGGCGGCGAAGCCCCACCGATGCCCCGCGTGCGTCGTCTCGCGGTTGTGGCGCTGGTCCTCGGTGCGCTCGGCGCTCCCGGCCAGGCGCGGGCCGCCGGCTCCGGCACGGCGGCCCTGCAGGTCGCGCTGCTCGCGCGCGGGCTCTACGCGGGCACGGTCGACGGACTGCCCGGGCCCGCGACGCGAACGGGGGTCCTGCGCCTGCAGCGACGCGCGCGACTGGTCGTCGACGGCGTGGCCGGCGCCGCGACGCGGCGTGCGCTGGGCTGGCGCGGGCGGCCGTTGCTCGGCGCACGGGCGCTCGGCGCCGACACGCGCGGCTGGGACGTCGCGCAGCTGCAGTTCCTGCTGGGTCGCGCAGGCTTCCCGTCGGGCGCGGTCGACGGCGTCCTGGGCGCCCGCAGCGCGGCGGCGCTGCGCCGCTTCCAGGCCTGGGCGCGCCTGGCCGTCGACGGGCGTGCCGGCCCGGGCACGCTGGCGGCGCTGCGGCGCGCGCCGCCGACCTCGCCGCTGCGGCTGCGCACGCCGGTCTCGGCGCCCGTCGGCGATCGCTTCGGCCCGCGCGGGAGCCGGTTCCACAGTGGGCTGGACTACGTCGCCGACACCGGCGCGCCCGTCGCTGCCGCCGGCGCGGGCTGCGTCGCCTCCGCGGGCTGGGACCCCGGCGGCTACGGCAACCTCGTGGTGCTGGCCCACCGGTTCGGCGTGACCTCGTGGTATGCGCACCTGTCCGCGTTGGCCGTGCGCCCGGGCGCGTGCGTCGCGGCCGGCACGGTCGTCGGACGCGTCGGCGCGACGGGACGCGCCACCGGCCCGCACCTGCACTTCGAGCTGCGCCTGCGCGGAGCCGCGATCGATCCCCGCGGCGCGGTCGGCTGAGCGTCGCCCGCGAACGTCACTCGCCGCCGTCCCGCGCCAGGCCGTCGCGCACGCGCGTCGCGAGCCGCGTGTACTGCTCGTAGAGGCGGCCGCCGCTGATGTCGGGCGGGCGGTGCACCACGCGCGGCTCGAGGACGACCTCGGCGGCGAGGAACTGCTCGCGCGTGAGGTCGAGCTCCGCGCCGTCGTCCAGGCGGTTCCAGTAGTGGACGCCCTGGCGCGAGCCGTCGGCGTGACGGACCTCGGCCATCAGCAGGTCGCCGCCGAGGTGGTCCTGGAGGACCAGCGCGGTGACGCCGCACTGGCCGCGGGCCGGGTTCGCGGGCGACCAGTCCGCCAGGTCGACGGGATCGCAGCTCGCGGGCGACCAGCTCGCGCGGATCACCTGCTCGACGACGGCCAGCGTGGGCGGCGGCACGGCCGGGACCTTACGCGGCGGCGGTCACGGCGCAAGCGTCACGCCTCAACGGGGCGCGGCGGGGGAAGTTGCGACGAGCAGGTGGTAGGCGGCCGGGTCGTCGCCGACGCGCTGGTGGTCGGTCACGGGCAGGCCGGCGGCCGCGAGCGCCGCGGCCACCTCCTCGACCGGGCGGATGACGAAGCCGTAGGGCGTGAAGCTGCTCTTGCGCATCTTCTCCGGGTCGCCGAGGCCGAGGACCGCGACGCCGCCCGGGCGCAGGACGCGCGCCAGCTCCGCGAAGGCGGGGGCGAGGTCGGCGATGAAGTAGATGGTGTTGGTCGTGATGAGCCCGTCGAGGGTCGCGTCGGGCAGCGGCAGCGCGGACATCGAGCCGGCGTCCAGCCCGAGGCGCTCGGCGTCGATGTCGAACGCGAAGCGCTTGCGCGCCGCGCGCAGCATCTCGGTCGAGACCTCGACGCCGTGCACGGTCTCGGCGTCGGAGGCCAGCAGCAGCTCCAGGCCGACGCCGCCGCCAAAGCCGACGTCGGCGACCGTGGCGCCCTCGAAGGGCGCGAGCGCCGCGACCGCCTGGGCGACCGCGGGCCGGTTGCCCTTGTTCAGGCGCCGGCCGATCGCGCGCCCCGCGAGGCCGGCGGGGTGGCTGAGCTGGTGGGCGACGCCGCTATGGAACCGGGACAGGAGATCCATGGCGCGACATTACGCGCCTGGGCGGCCGGCGTCACACGTCGCGTCGGGCGAACGCGAACGTCGCCAGCGCGAGCACGCCGAGCAGGTACGCGATCGCCCACGGCACGAGCAGCGGGCCGGCGTCGTGCGAGCCGCCCAGCGGGCCGAGCTGGACCAGCGCGCCGGTCACGCCCGGGACGTCGCGGACCAGCAGCCGCAGCGCGTCGCGGTAGAGCGCCTCGAAGGGCAGGACCCACGACGCGGTCGACGCGATGTGCTGCAGCGTGGGGGACGGGATCGCGTCGCCGATCGCCCCGAGCAGGCCCGCCAGCAGGCCCATCCCGTAGGTCATCAACAACAGGATCCCGTTGGCGGTCGCGCCCAGGAACACGGAGCCCAGCAGCGCCAGCCCGGCGATCAGGACCGCGCCGCCGGCGAGCCGCAGCCCGACCGCCACCACGTGCGCCGGCCACCAGTCGCCGATCAGCCCGGTGACCACGACCGCGCCGAAGTACACGATCAACACGTACAGCGCGCTCACGCTCGCCGCCGCCAGGAAGCGGCCGACGAGGTACTCGGTGCGCGTCAGCGGCCGGACGATCAAGGGCTGCAGCAATCCGCGCTCGGCGTCGCCGCGCACCGCGCCGGCGGTCAGGAACGTCGCGAGCACGACGCCGAGGAACAGGCCGCCGAACATCGCCAGGCCGACGATCGTCGAGCCCGCCAGCGCGGTCGGGTCCAGGCCGGTGTCGTTGTCGCGGAACTGGTCGACGTCCTGGAACAGCTCGCTGCAGCCCCAGGCGTACAGCGCGCCGAAGACGGCGGTCAGCACGATCACCACCAGCAGCACGCGGCGGCGCAGCGCCTCCTGGAGCGCGTGGCGCGCGACGATCCAGATCCGGCCGGCGCTCATCGCGCGTCGGCCACCGTGTCGAGGTAGACGTCCTCCAACGTCGAGCTGCGCACGTGGACGCCGTAGATCTCCTCGCCGGCCGCGACGAGCTCGGCGACGATCCGCGGCACGTCCTCGCGCGCGGCGCCGTCGAAGCGGCGGACGCCGCCGGCCAGCTCGACCTCGACGCCGCTGCCGCGCTCCAGCTCGGCGGGCGACCCGGCGGCGACGACCAACCCCTTGTCGATGATCACGACGCGGTCGCAGACCTGCTCGACCTCGGACAGCAGGTGCGTGTTGAGCAGGACCGCGACGCCGCGGCGGCGCAGCTCCTCCAGCAGGTCGCGGACCGTCCGGCGCCCGCCGGGATCCAGCGCGCTGGTCGGCTCGTCGAGCAGCAGCAGCCGCGGCCCGCCGACCATCGCCTGCGCCAGCCCGAGGCGCTGCTGCATGCCCTTGGACATGGCCTCGACGCGCGTGGTCGCGTCGTCCTCGAGCCGGACGAGCTCCAGCAGCTCGCCGCGCTCGCGCGCGCCGCCGTCCGACGCGGTCAGCCGCTGGTGCAGGAGCAGCACCTCGTCGGCGGTGCACCAGCCCGGGAAGCGGAACAGCTCGGCGAGGTAGCCGAACGGACGCGTGACCGCGACGTCGCCGGACGTGGGCCGCACCAGGCCGCACGCGATCTTCGTCAGCGTCGACTTGCCCGCGCCGTTGGGCCCGAGCAGCCCCACCAGCTCGCCCTCGCCGACCTCCAGGTCGACGCCGCGCAGCGCCTCGTGGCGCCCGTAGCGCTTGCGCACGCCGGCGACAGCGAGCGCCTGAGCCGTCACGTCGGCGCTGCCAGGGCCGCGGGAACGAGCCCCTGGCGAGTTCCCGCCCGGAAGCCGAGCCCCTGGGCGAGGCCTTCCGCGCTCACGCGGTCAGGACCAGCGGGGCGCCGTCGGTGATGACGATCGTGTGCTCGGCGTGCGCGGAGAGCGAGCCGTCGGCGGTCCGGACGATCCACTCGCCGTCCTCGACGACGTCGCCCTCGCCGGCGGCGATGATCGGCTCGATCGTGATGACCAGGCCCTCGGTCAGCGTCGGCGACGGGCCGGGCATGCCGACGCTGAAGACCGTCGGCTCCTCGTGGATGCGCCGGCCGATGCCGTGACCGGTCAGCGTGGCGCACACGCTGAAGCCGCGCTTCTCGATCTCGTGCTGCACCGCGACGCCGATGTCGTTGACGGTCGCGCCCGCGGTGGCCACCGCCAGCCCGCGCTTGAGCCCGGACTCGGCCGCGCCGATCAGCTTGACCGCGCTCGGCTTGACCTTGCCGACCGCGACCGTCCGGCACGCGTCGGCGTAGAAGCCGTTGAGCTCGGCGGTGACGTCGAGCTTGACGAGGTCGCCGTCGCGCAGCCGCCGGCCGCTCGGGATGCCGTGCACGGCCTCGTCGTTGACCGAGATGCAGATGACGCCCGGGAAGTTGTAGTCCAACTGCGGACCGGACTGGGCGCCATGCGCGGCGAACACCCGGCCCGCGGCCTGGTCGAGCTCCAACGTCGTGACGCCGGGCCGGACGAGCTTGCGCAGCTCCCGGATCGTCTGCGCGACGACCCTGCCGGCCGCCTTCATGCCTTCGAGCTGCTCGGGCGTGTCGGTGGACATGGCGCAACAGGCTACGAGACGGCGACCATCTAGGATCCGCCGCAGATGGTCGTTCGCCTCGTGCTCCTCGTCGGCGCGGTCGCGCTGATCGCCCTCGGGCTCGGCCGGACGCATCAGCGCCACGCCTGCGACGCCGGCCGGCATGACGCGTTCGCCATCGGTGCGCGCAAGCGGCCGGTGACCGATGCGCCGAAGGTCGCGCGGGAGCTGCTCGACCACTGCCGCGGCGCCGAGCAGATCGTCGACGGGGTCTCGGCCTTCGTGCGCGTCAAGGCCACGGCGCCCGCCACGGAGCTGGCCGCCGCGGCGGTCCGGCGCGAGCCCGAGCGCCGGGACTCCTGGCTGGCGGTCGCGGCCGTGCGGCGCCTGCACGGCGACCAGGCCGGCAACCGGCGGGCGCTAGCCCGCGCGCGCCAGCTCGACCCGCTCAGCTTCCGCCGCAGCTCCTGAGCCGTCGCCGCGGCCGCCGGGGTCCTGGGAGCGCCGCGGGCGCGGGTCCTTGAACTTCAACAACGGCCGCTCGAGCAGGTAGTAGCTCAGCGTCGCGGCGGCCACGGCCACGCCGAAGACCGACAGCGTGTAGATCAGCGCGCTGCCGTGCGTCGACCAGTCCTGGACGCCGCGGAACTTGCCGGTCAGCGGGTGGTGCCAGAGGAAGATCCCATAGGAGATCAGCCCGAGCCACGCGATCGGGCGCAGGGTCAGCAGCCGCTCGGGCACGCCGCCGCGGCCGTCGACGCCGAGCATGATCGGCAGCGCGAAGAAGAACGCGAGCAACCCGTACAGGATGTGCCCGAGGATCCAGTCGCGCATCGTGTAGGTCGCCAGCGACAGCGTCGGCATCCCGATCTGGCTGACCGCGACGAGCAGCGCGGCCGCGATCGCCCACGGGATCAGCGGGCGCCGGGCGACGACGCGCAGCGGGCGCGGGCGCTCCGCCACCGGCACGTCGTGCCAGCGCGCGCTGGCGACGGCCATGCCCATCCCGAGCGTGAACCAGAAGAACGTGCCGACGATCGTCTGGGAGATCGTGTCCGGCGTCTTGTCCTGGAACGCGGCGGCCCGGATCAGGATCGACGCGGTGGCCAGCAGCGCGAGGAACGTGGTCTCGAAGCCCATCTGCGACCGGACCGGCAGGCGCCCCAGCGCCCGGTTGAGCAGCAGGGCGTAGAACGGGAGCAAGATGTAGAACTGGACCTCGACGCACAGCGACCAGACCGCGCCGATGCCGCCGATCGACCAGTCGACGTGCAGGTTCTGCAGGAAGAAGTAGTAGACCCACCAGTGGTCGCTGAAGACCAGCGGCAGGCCGGGCCAGATCGCCAGGACCGTGAGCGCCAGCCAGTAGGCCGGCACGATGCGGATGACGCGGCGCCGCGCGTAGCGGCGGATCGCCGGCCCCGACCGGCCGCGGTAGCGCGCCGCGACGAACGGCCGGTAGAGCAGGAAGCCGGAGATCACGAAGAACAGCGCGACGCCGACGTCCAGGCGGGCGGTGATCTGGCCCGGGAAGCCGTGGCCGTTGAAGCCCGACAGGAACGCCGTGTGGGTCAGGACGACCGCGCACGCGGCGACCGCGCGCAGGCCGTCGATCGGTGCGAAGCGCGGGTTGCCCGGCGGCGGTGCGACAGCGGGCTCGACGGCAGGGTCCTGCGGGTCCGGCATGCCGCCGGGACTGTACGCGCTGTCGCCGTCGTCCGTAGGCTGTGGCCCCGGATGCGCCTGCCCGAGAAGTTCGAGACGCGGCTCGCCCTGATCGCGCTGGTGGGGCTGCTCATCCGGCTGGCCTACGCGGTCGCGCACCGCAAGTACCCGGTCGTCGGCGACGCGCTGACCTTCCACATGGACGCCCAGCACCTGGCCGACGGCCAGGGCTTCATCCGGCCGTTCGAGAACCAGCCGACCGCCGAGCATCCGCCGCTGCACATCGTCGTCCTGGCCTTCCTGGACCTGCTGGGCGGCGGCAGCACGACGATCCAGCGCGCCGCGATGGGCGTGATCGGCACCGGCACGGTCGTCGCGCTCGGCGTCCTGGGCCGGACGGTGGCCGGCGCGCGCGCGGGGCTGATCGCCGCGGGGCTGGCCGCCGTGTACCCGCTGCTGTGGGTCATCGACGGCGCGATCATGAGCGAGACCGAGTACGTCCTGCTCGTCACGCTCGCGTTGTTGGCGTCCTACCGCTACCTGCGGGCGCCGTCGGTGCGCTGGGGGCTGGCGGTCGGCGCGCTGGTCGCGCTCGCCGCCCTGACCCGCGGCGAGGCGCTCGGGCTGCTGCTCGTGCTCGTGCTGCCGCTGATCCTGCACGCCGTCCGCGCCTGGCCGGATCGGCTGCGCGCCGCGCTGGTCATCGGCGCCGCGTTCCTCGTCGTCCTGGCGCCGTGGACGATCCGCAACCTCGCGACGTTCGAGCACCCGGTCCTGATCTCGACCAACGGCGACAACGTGTTCGTCGGCGCCAACTGCGAGCGCTCCTACTACGGCGACCTGATCGGGTCGTGGGCGTTCTCGTGCTTCGGCCGGCGGGCGCCGGGCGACGAGTCCGAGTACTCACGAGTCTGGCGCAAGCGCGGGGTCGACTACGCCAAGGACCACGCCGGCCGGATCCCGGTCGTCGTGGCCGCGCGGCTGGGCCGCCAGTTCGACGTCTACCGACCGCGCCAGGGCGTGTACCTCGCGTCGGGCGAGGGACGCGACCACCGCGTGCAGTGGCTCGGCGTCTACATGTTCTGGGCGATGCTGCCGCTGGGGCTGGCGGGCGCCCTGGTCCTGCGCCGGCGTCGCCAGCCGCTGTTCATCCTCGGCGCGCCGTTCTTCCTCATCTTGATCATGGGCGCCGCGGTGTACGGCTCCACGCGCTTCCGCGTGGCCTTCGAGCCGGCGCTGGTGGTGCTGAGCGCCGTGGCGCTCGACGCGCTGTGGACGCGGGTCGCGGCGCGGCGCTCGGGGCGTCAGGCGTCGTCGGACGCCGCGAGCAGCGCGCCCGCGAGCGCGACGCCGACCAGCGTCAACGCCGGCATCTCCCAGTCCCAGTCGATCGACGCGTGGAAGGCGTAGGCCGCCAGCGCGGCCGCGGGGCCGGCGATCAGCGCGGTGCCCTCGCGGCGGATCACGTCGCGGGCTGAGAGGACGACGCCGGCGCCCAGCAGCGCGAGCAGCAGGCCGCCGACCGCGCCGAGCTCGGCGAGCGTCTCGATCTCGAGGGAGTGCGCGTCGCGCGCGGGCTGGAGCACCGGCCGGTCCTCGAGCCAGCGGACCGCGAAGCCGCCGGCGCCGATGCCCTTGACCGGCGCGTCGGCGAACGCGTCGACCGCGACCTTCCAGTAGTGGTAGCGAGGCGAGTCGGCGGACGCGAGGCGGCTCGTGGAGGCGCCGAAGCGCGGGTCGGTGCTCGACGGCGTGTCGCCGCCGGCGGCGACCGCGACCGGGACGACGAGCATCGCGGCGACCAGGAACGCGGCGACCCAGCCGTGGTGGCGCGGCAGCGGGATCCGGCCCATGCGGGTGCGGCGCTCGCCCTCGACGACGGCCGCCCAGCGCTGCACGCCGGCGGCGAGCGCCATCACGGCGAGCAGCGCGACGAGCACGAACGCGCCCTGGAGCGCCGGGTGGCTGCCGTGCAGCGTCCGGACGGCCGGCGAGGCCGCCGCGATCGCGCAGCCGATGATGCCGGCCTCGACGGTGATCGCGATCGCGCGCAGCTGCGTGTAGGACGGGACGAACGCGAGCAGCACGACCAGCCCGGCCGCGGTGGCGGCCAGCGCGCCGCGCGAGAACGTGAGGTAGATCGCGACGGTCAGCGGGACGGCGGCCGCGGCGGCGGCGGCGCGCAGCGCGGGCGAGCGCGTCGCGGCGTCGCCGGCGATCCGCGCCGCGAGCACGAGCCCGACGGCGCCGAGCGCGCCCATCGCGTTCCAGTAGGTCAACGGCTGGTCCAGGCGGCCGCCGGCCGAGATCGACGGGGCCGCGTGGACGATGTCCGGGAGCAGCCGGCCGAGCAGGCCGTAGCCGACGACCACCAGCGCGCCGAGCATCAGGACGGGCTCGACGAGGCGCGCGGCGCCGGTGTCGCGGCGCAGCAGCGCGGTGGCGGCGACGAGCGCGCCGAGGTAGAGCGCGTCGCGCTCGAACGTCGCCCAGGCGGCGTCGTTCAGCGGGGCCCAGGACGCGCTCAGCGCGGTCCAGAGCGCCAGGCCGGCGAACCCGGCGAGGGCCAGGCGCGCATGGCGGTTGCGGGGCAGCAGGTGCTCGCGCGGGACGACCAGGGCCGTGAGCGCCAGCAGGATGCCGACGCCGACCAGCGCGGCGTCGCGCGCGTTCTCGAAGTAGCCGCCCTTGAAGAAGGCCAGGACGGTCGGCGCGGCGAGGCCGGCCAGCGCCAGGCCCGCAGCCGGCCGGGCGGAGGGGAGGGGCGGGCGCATCGGCGGTGCAGCGTACCCTTCGACGCCGCATGCGGAGCCGCCGGGCCATCCCCCTCGCGGTCACCGTCCTCGCGTACGTGGTCGCGCTGCTCCAGCGTCCGGGCGAGCTGGTGGCCGACACGAAGGTCAACCTGTACCTGGATCCGACCCGGTTCCTGGGCGACGTCCTGTCGTTGTGGAACCCGACGACGGACCTCGGGCACGTGTGGGCGGGGCAGTACGCGGGCTACGCGTGGCCGATGGCGCCCTGGTTCGCGCTGGGCGACCTGGTCGGCGTCCCGACGTGGATCGTGCACCGGCTGTGGCTCGGGACGCTGCTGGCGCTGGCCGGCTGGGGCGTCGTGCGGTTGTTGGACGCGTTGCTCGGCGACGAGCGCCCCCGCGGCGCGGTGCACGCCGCGGCCGCGGTCCTGTTCGTGGTCAACCCCTATGTGACCGTCTATTTCGCGCGCCAGTCGATCGCGCTGTTGGCCTATGCCTCGCTGCCGTGGCTGCTGCTGTGCGTGCACCGCGGGCTGCGGGAGCCGCGCGGCTGGAAGTGGCCGGCGGCGTTCGCGCTCGTGCTGACGTCGGCGGGCGGCGGCGTCAACGCCGGGCTGACCGGCTGGGTCCTGCTCGGTCCGGCGTTGTTGTTGATCTACGACGTCTGGATCGGCGGCGTGCCGCGCCGCGCGGTGCTGCCGTTCGTGCTGCGGCTGGCGCCGGTGGCGATCGTCGCGAACCTGTGGTGGGTCGTGCCGCTGGCGCTGAGCTCGCGCGCCGCGCCCGACTTCCTGGCCTTCACCGAGCAGCCCGGCACGATCTGGGGGACGACGTCGCTGTCGGAGTCCGTGCGGCTGATGGGGTTCTGGGGGACCTACGTCGGGACCGGCTTCGGCGGCGCGCTGCGCCCGTACCAGGGCTCCGGACCGGTGCTGCTGCTGGTGCTGCCGGTGGTCGTCGCGGGCCTCGTCACGCCGGCGCTGTCGCTGAGCGCGTTCGTCGCGACGCGGCGCTGGCGGTACGCGCCGTTCTTCTTGTTGTTGGCCTTGGTCGGGTTGGTGGTGATGACCGCCGGCTGGCCGGAGGGCACGCCGATGCGGCGCGTCGTCACCGGCGTCTACTACCACGTCAACCTCGTGCAGTTCCTGCGCACGACCTACAAGGCAGGGGCCCTGACGGCGCTCGGGCTGGCCGGGCTGGGCGGTGCGGCGTTCGCGTACGCCTGGGCGCGCTGGGGCGGCGCGCGGGCGCGCGCCGCCGTCGTCGGCGTCGGTGTGGCGTTGCTGGTGGTGTCGTGCTGGCCGCTGGTGACGGGGCGCGCCGCCGAGGGGCAGCTGCGCTTCACGCTGCCGTCGTCCTACCGCGCGCTGGCGGCCGACCTGGACGCGCGGCCGGACGCGACGCGCGCCGCCGTCTTCCCGGGCCAGCTGTTCGCGTTCTACAAGTGGGGCGGGACGGTCGACCCGGTCCTGCCGGCGTTGACCAAGCACCCCGTGTCGGAGCGGTGGATCATCCCGTTCGCCGACCGGCGCTCGTCGGACCTCCAGTTCGGGGTCGACTCGCTGGTGACGCAGGAGCGGCTGCGGCCCGGGCAGCTCGCGCCGCTGCTGGACCTGATGGGCGTCGGCGACGTCGTGATCGCCGCCGACGGGGCGCGGGCCTACAGCGGCGAGATGCCGGCGGGCGATGCCGCGCGGACGCTGGCGGGGCTCGGGCAGGGCGTGGGCTACGGGCCGGAGGTGACGGCGCGCAGCGCCGCGTCGGGCGTGGCGCCGGACGTCCGCGTGCCGCAGCTGCGGCGCATCGAGCGGCCGACGGGCGGCACCGTCCGGGTGCTGCCGCGCGGGCCCCTGACGGTCGTCGACGGCGCGTCGGGCGGCGTCGCGGGCCTGGCGTCGTTCGGCGCGCTGGATCCCGGCAGGCCACTGGCCTACGCGCCGGACCTGAGCGCGGCGGGCGTGCGGGCCGCGGCGCGGGCGGGCGCGTCGTTCGTCGTCAGCGACGGCAACCGCCGGCGGGCGTTCGTCGCGGCGCGCTCGCGCGGGCAGGTCGGGCCGACGCTCACCGCGGGCGACGACGTCTCGAAGGACGGGACGGTCCTCGATCCGTTCGGCAGCGCGTCGGACCCGGGCGCGGCGGGGCGCGAGACCGTGGCCGTGCTGGGCGGCGGCGTCAAGGACGTCAGCGCGCCCGCGTCGCCGCAGGTCACGCAGCTGCCCGACCAGCGGCCGTTCGCGGCGCTCGACGGCGACCCGTCGACCGCCTGGATCGCCGACCGCCAGCTCGTGCCGGTGCGCCCGACGCTGACCGTCACGTTCGACCGCCCGCGGGACGTGGGCTCGATCGACCTGATGCCCTACGGCGACAGCCGCGGGCGCGTGAAGTCGGTCGACGTCAACGGCCGGCGTTTCGCGGTCGAGGCGGGGTGGAACCGGTTGGACGTGGGGTTGAAGGGCGTGCGGTCGCTCGTCGTCCACCTCGCCGACGTCACCCGGCCCCACCGCGGCAACGCCGGCGCGGGCGGCATCCGCGAGCTCCGGATCCCGGGCGTGGCCGCGACCGAGTCGCTGCGAACGCCGACCGACATCGAGAGCGCGCTCGCCGGGACCGACCTGTCGCACAACGCGTTGACCTACATCCTGGATCGCACGACCGCCGACGTGCCCTACGAGCAGGGCCGCTACGTCGGCGAGCGCGGCGCCGGCCAGCTGCGCGACACCCAGGATCCGGAGCGCACGCTGCGCCGCATCGTCGCGCCTCCGGTCGCGCGGTCCTACCGGGCCGACGCCTGGACCAGCATCGACCCGCGGACGCCGGACCACACGATCGACACGCTGGTCGGCGGGCTGTACGGGGGCGCCGCGGCGGGCGCCGGCGTGCGGCTGCGCGGCGCCGACTCCGCGGCGCGGTTCCAGGGCCTCGGCCGCTACCGCGCCTCGGGCGCCTTCGACGGCGCCGGCGGGCGCGACTGGCTCGGGCAGTGGATCCCGGGGCGGCCGGCGTGGGTCTCCTGGCGCACGGCGAAGCCGGTCACCGTCCGGACGCTGACGCTCGACCGGCCCGGCGTGCGGGTGCGGCGGCCGACGAAGGTCGCGCTGACGGTCGACGGCGGCCCGCCGGTCACGGCCGGCGTCGCCGCCGACGGCACCGTCGGGCTGGCGGCACCGGCGCGCGGCACCACGTTCCGCCTCGACGTCCTCGCCGCGCGCTTCCCGGCCGGCACGCCCGCGCGGGACCGCAACCGGCGCGCGGTCGGCATCGGCGAGATCCGCGGCGCGGGCACGGCGCCGGTCAGCCCGGCGCGGCGCGGCGCGGTCGCGGTGCCGTGCGGCACGGCGACGCTGCGCGCCGGTGGCCAGACCGTCGTCTTCGGCGGGCGCGTCGACCGCGCGGCGCTCGACGCCGGCCGGCCGCTGCGCCTCGCGGGCTGCGCGCCCCTCGCGCTTCCCGCCGGCCAGACCACGCTGCGGGGCGCCGACGGCCGGCTGCGCGTCGACGGCGTCCGCCTCGCCTCCGCCGCCCTCCGGCCGGTGGCGACCGCCGGCGGCGGCCGCGTCGTCGACGCCGGCACCGGCCACGCCGACGGTCGCGACGGCGTCCAGGTCGCGGCGACCGGCCCGTCCTGGCTCGTCCTCGGCTCCTCCTACGACGCGCACTGGAAGGCGACCTGCGACGGCCGCGACCTCGGCGCGCCCCGGCCTATGCAGGGCTACGCGAACGCGTGGCCGATCGACGCCGGCTGCCACGCCGTGGCGTTCACCTATGGGCTGCAGAAGGCCGCCAACGCGTCGTTGATCGTCTCGCTGCTCGCGTGCCTCGCGCTCCTGGCGCTGCTGATCGCGCTCACGCTCCGCGCCCGGCGGCGGCGCCCTGTCGCCGCGCCCGCCGTGGTCGCGCCGCTGCCGCTTCCGGCCGCGCCGCGGCCGCTGCCCTTCGGCCGCGCCGTCGCCCTCGCGATCCCGTTCGCGCTCGCCCTCGCGCTCGGCTTCGGGCTGCGCGCCGGCGTCGTCGCCGGGCCGGCGCTCGTCCTGATCCTGTGGCGCGGGCTGCCGGACGCGCTGCTGGCGAAGGTCGCCGCGGCGCTGCTGATCGTCGGCGTCCCGGCGGTCTACGTCGCCGTCGGCCTGGCCCAGGGCGACCATCACCTCAAGGCCAACTCCACCAAGTACCCGCTCGACCGCATCGCCGGCCACTGGCTGACGCTCGCCGGCCTGCTGCTGATCGCCGTGATCCTCTGGCGGACGCTCGCCGCGAAGCCGGCGCCACCGCCGCCGCACCGCGCCGCCGAGCCCGCGGCCGACGATCGCGATCCCCTACCGTCTGCGCCGTGAGCGCCGCCACCGCCGTCGACCTGCCCCGGGGCCCCGAGCGCTTCCGGACCCTGTGGCGCCTGTGGCGCAACGAGCGCGCCGAGCCGGAGCCGTTCTACCGCCTGCTCGCGGCCTACGCCGTCGACGACCTCGACGCCCATCACGGCCCGCTCGCCGGCCAGACGATCGCCGACCTCGGCTGCGGCCCCGGCTACTACACCGACGCGTTCCGCGGCCGCGGGGCGCAGGTCATCCCAATTGACAACTCGACCGACGAGCTGGAGCTCGGCGGCGCGCCGCCGGAGGGCTACGTCCTCGGCGACGCCGGGAACCTGCCGCTCGACGACGGCTCCATCGACGGCGTGTTCTGCTCCAACATGCTCGAGCACACGCCGTCGGCCGAGCCGATCGTCGCCGAGATCGAGCGCGTGCTGAAGCCCGGCGGCTGGGCTTACGTCTCGTGGACGAACTGGTACTCGCCGTGGGGCGGGCACCTGATGGCGCCCTACCACTACCTCGGCCCGACGCTTGGCCCGCGCCTCTACGAGAAGCGCCACGGCAAGCCCGAGAAGCACGCCTACGGCGAGACGCTCTGGGCCTGCCACATCGGCGCGACGCTGCGCCTCGTGCGGAGCCACCCGCACCTCGAGATCACCGACGTTGTGCCGCGCTACTGGCCCTGGGCCAAGCCCATCATGAAGGTCCCGGGCCTGCGCGAGCTGGTGGCCTGGAACTGCGTGATCCGCGTCCGCCGGGTCTAGCGCCCGCCGGGCTCACCTGCCCGTCGTCGGCACCAGGAAAGCGCTCGGCGCTACGCCGTGACCGGCCTGCGCGTGCGCAGCCCGAGCGCCAGCACGGCGCTGGCCGCGACGAGCTGCAGGCCGAGGACGACCGTGGCGTAGGACAGCAGCGTGAAGTCGCCCGCCGTGAGCAGGAACGGCTCGATGATCGCGACGACGCCGAGCACCCACACGAACTTCAGCTCCCCCAAGGCCACCATGTACTGCACGGTGAGGTAGGCGACGGCCAGCAGCGTCATCGCGACGCCGAGGACCGGCAGCGCGTCGGACGCGAGCGTCAGGTCCGGCCCGAACGCGACCTTCATCAGGAAGTGGGGGACGAGCGCGAAGATGATCAGCGCGGGCGTCGCCACCGCCGCCAGCACCGCGAGCGCGCGCAGCAGCGCCGGGCGCGGATCCAGGCCCGCGGCCGCGCGGCGCGTCGCCTCGGGCAGCAGTTGCAGGCCGACGCCGATCGCGACCCACACGACGGACTTGGCCGCGACCGCCGCCGCCGCGTAGGAGCCCGACGAGTCGCCGCTGAACTGGTGGCGGCCGACGATCACGTCCACGTTCTGCAGCGCGGCGAGCAGCAGCAGGCCGACGATCGGGATCCAGTTGTCGCCGACCAGGCCGAGCAGCGGCCGGGACGCGCCCACGCCGGCGCCGGCCCCGGCGTCGGTGGCCTGCTCGGCCGGGCCCAGCCGCTTGGCCAGCACCCGCGACAGCCAGAACGAGACCGCGATGAACGCGACCGGGTTGCCCAGGTAGGCGCCCGTGATGCCCAGCCCGACCGCGAAGAGGGCGACCGCGAAGACGATCCGGCCCAGCGCCTCGCCGATGATCGAGATCCCGACCTGGCCGTACATCCGCAACCCCTGCAGCACGCCGCGTTGCAACGACAGCAACAGCCACAGCGAGCCCGTCGCCGGCAGCCCGGCCACGGCCCAGGGATGCTCGGACACGCCGAGCACGTCGGCCAGCGGCTGGCGGATCGCGGCGCCGAAGATCGCCAGCACGACGGTCGCCACCACGAGCTGCCGCGTCCAGCGCTCCAGCGTCGCGCGCATGCGCCCGTCGGCGCCGAGGTGCCCCAGCGTCGCCTCACGCGCCGCCGCGACCTGGACCGACTGCCCGCCGACCATGAGGATGATGAACCCGGAGACGATCGCGGCCAGCGCGCCGTAGTCGTCGGCGCCGAGCAGGCGCGTGAACAGCACGACGAAGATCAGCTGGATCGCGTTGTTCATCAACGTGGCCAGCGCCAGGCCGGCGGCCGCGCCGGTCTCCGACCGCCGCAGGGCGTCGCGCAGCCGCGACCGGCGCTCGTCGGCGACGCGGTCCAGCACGGCCAGGTTGGCCTCCGCGGTCCCGTCCCACGTGAAGCCGCGGGCCCGCGCCCGCGCCGCATCGCCCAGCTCGTCGCGCCGGACCGGGTCCTCGACGAGCGCGGCGACCTTCGCGGCCAGCTCCTCGGGCTCCCGCGCCAGCAGCCCGGTCTGCTCGTCGACGATCGACTCGGGCAGGCCGCCGACGGCCATCGCCGCGCTCGGCGTCCCGGCGCCCGCGGCCTCCATGACCGTCAGGCACCAGCCCTCGGCCGAGGACGCGGTGAGGTTGACCCACGCCCGCGCGTAGAGGTCGCGCTTCTCCTCCTCGGTCACGAAGCCGTGCAGCGTCACGCGGTCGTGCAGGCCGCGGCGGTCGATCTCCTCCTCCAACACCGGCCGGTGGTCGCCGTCGCCGGCGATCTCCAGCCGCGCGTCCGGGATCCCCTCGAGGACGTCGAGCAGGATCTCGAGCCGCTTGTACTGCTTGATCCGGCCCAGGTACAGCAGCGTCGGCGTCTCGTCGCGCGCGGTCGCGACGAACGAGTCGGCCTCGACGCCGAGGTAGGCGACGTGGATCTGCTCGACCGGGATCCCCAAGGCCACCATGTCGCGGCGCGCGGAGTCCGAGATCGTCAGGAACGGGTGGTGGCGGTAGAACGTCGCGAGCGGCAGGCGCTCGGCGAGCAGGGCCGCCAGCCGGCCGCGCTTGCCCATCTCGGCGACGTAGTGATCCTGGTGGACATGGTGGACCAGCGTCACGCGCGGCGCGCGCAGCCACCACCACAGCGGCGTGAAGAAGGCAATGCCGTTGACGACCTCCAGGACGACGTCCGCGTCCCGACCGACGCCGCGCAGCGACGCGAGCGCGGCGCGCGGGAAGACCGTCATCCGGCCGCCCATGCGGTGGATCTCCAGCCCCTCGGCGGGACGGGAGATCGGCTCGGCGCCGGGGTAGGAGCCGGCGATGACCGTGACCCGGTGGCCCCAGGCGATCCAGCGCGACACCTGGCCGTACAGGTTCGTGCCGGTGCCGCCCCCTTGCGGGTGCGTCCAGTCGCGGTCCGTCAAGAGCAGGATGTGGCGTGGGTTCTCGGCGTGGGGCACGAGGGCCGCAAAGGTACCTGTTCATGGGGCAGAACGGAGCCCGTCCGCGATGTCCTTAGACTGTGGCCGCGTGCCGTCCGTTTGCCGCCGGATCGTCGTGCTGCTCGCCGTCGCCCTCTTGGGCGTCGGTGCGGGGGCGGGCGGGTTCCAAGTCTCGACCGCCTTCGCGCAGTCCGGCGGGGCGGGCGATCAGCAGTACTCGGACCCGTTCGGCAACGACGACTCCAGCTCGGGGTCGGGCAACTCGAACTCGGGCTCGGGCAACTCGAACTCCGGCTCCGGCGACTCCGCGCCGCTGACCCAGGCCCCGCAGACCTCGGGCTCCGGCTCGTCGAGCAGCGGCTCGGGCACCGCCGGGGCCACGCCGGGCGCCACGTCCACGTCCACCACCGCGCCCGCCGCGACCGGCACGCTGCCGAACACGGGCCTCGACGCCCGCGTCCTCGTGCTCGCCGGCGTCGTGCTCGTGCTGGTCGGCGTCGGCCTGCGGTTGCGCAACGCTCCTGAGCGGTTCTAGCGACACCCGGGCGACGACAGCGAGCGCGGCCGAGACCGAGGCCGCGGGCGCCGCGCTGGCGGCGACGCTGGCGCCGGGTGACGTCGTCCTGCTGGAGGGCGAGATGGGGGCGGGGAAGACGACGTTCGTGCGCGGCGCCGCCCGCGCGCTCGGCTTCGACGGGCCGGTCACGAGCCCGACGTTCACGATCGGACGCCGATACGAGCCCACCCACCCCGGCCGCGCCCCGATCGCCCACCTCGACCTGCACCGCCTCGGCGGCCTCGCCGACGAGGATCCTGCGCTACTCGACGACTACCTGACGCCGGACGCGATCGCGTTCGTCGAGTGGCCGGAGATCGCCGAGCCGCAGCTGGAGCGCATCGCCGCGAAGGTGACGCTGGCGCACGCCGGCGGCGACACCCGGACGATCACGGTCACGAGGCCTGCGCGTGCCAGCCCCCAGGCAAGCACCGCAAGCGAGACGAGCCCGCAGGGCGAGGCTTCGCCATGATCCTGGCGCTCGACACCGCGACCCCCGCGACCGTCGTCGGCGTCGCGCGGCCCGATGGCACGCTCCTGGCCCAGCGGCGCCACGACCCGGATCCCGGCGAGCGGCCCGGCCACACCCAGCAGCTGCTCCCGCTCGCGCACGCCGCGCTGACCGAGGCCGGCGTCGCCTGGAGCGACGTCACGCGCATCGGCGCGGGCGTCGGCCCGGGCACGTTCACGGGCATCCGGATCGGCGTCGCGACCGCCCGCGCGCTGGCGCAGGGCCTCGACGTCGAGACCGCCGCGATCTCGACGCTCCAGGCCATCGCCCTCGGTGCCGCCCAGGGCCGGGGGCGACCCAACGTCCTCGCCATCCTCGACGCCCGCCGCGGCGAGGCGTTCGTCGCCGCCTACGACGCGCGCGGCACCGAGATCCTGGCGCCCGCCGCCTGGGGCCCGGAGCGCCTGGCGACCGTCCCGCGGCTGCACGCCGGATCCTGGTCGGCCGCGGGCGACGGGGCGGTACGCTTCAGGGCGGAGCTCGAGGCGGTGGGCGTCGCGGTCGCACCGGACGATGCAGACCTGCACCGGGTGAGCGCCGGACCCCTGTGCCGGCTCGCCGCCGAGGCCCCACCGGTGTCGCGCGACGCCCTCGTCCCGGAGTACGTCCGCGCCCCGGATGCCGTGCCCCGACGGTAGACCGACCGCGTTGACGACGACCCTGCCCGCACCGCCCGCCATCCGGCGCCTCACCTACGCCGACCTCCCGCAGGTCATCGCGATCGAGCGCCGCTCCTACCCGACCCCGTGGTCGCTGGCGATGTTCGTGCTGGAGCTGTCCAAGCCGTCCGGGATCTGCCTCGCGGCGACCGACGCCGAGGGCGCGATCGTCGGCTACTGCATCTGCTCGCGCTACGACACCGTCTGGCACATCATGAACGTGTCGGCGTCGCCCGACCACCGGCGCCAGGGCGTCGCCACCGGCCTGCTGGCGGCGCTGTTCGAGCGCGTCGAGGAGCCCGATCCGCGCTTCACGCTCGAGGTCCGCACGTCCAACGCCGGCGCCATCGCCCTCTACCAGCACCAGGGCTTCCGCGCCGCCGGCCTGCGCCGCCGCTACTACCAGGACAACGGCGAGGACGCCGTGATCATGTGGCGCACGCCCGCCACGCTGCGCGGCACGCTCGAGGACATCCCCAACGCGGTCGACCCGCTCAAGCGGGTCGTATGAGCGATCGCGCTCTCCCGCCCCGGGTCGCGGAGGCGAGCCCTCCGGGCGAGCAGCCGCCCCGGGACGAGCCCGCAGGGCGAGGCTCCGTCATCCTCGCGATCGAGACGTCCTGCGACGACACCTGCGCCGCGGTCGTCACCGGCGACGGCGAGATCTGCGCCAACGTCATCTCCTCCCAGGGCGTGCACGACCGCTACGGCGGCGTCGTGCCCGAGGTCGCGTCGCGCCATCACCTGGAGCTGGCCACGCCGGTCGTCGACGACGCGCTGCGCCAGGCCGGCGCGACGCTCGACGACGTCGACCTCGTCGCGGTCACCGCGGGCCCCGGCCTGGTCGGCGCGCTGCTCGTCGGCGTCGCGACCGCCAAGGGCATCGCGGCGAGCCGCCAGATCCCGCTCGCGCCGGTCGACCACCTGCAGGGCCACGTCGCGGCGAACTTCCTCCACACCGACGGCGCGGAGCCGCTCGAGCCGCCGTTCCTGTGCCTGATCGCCAGCGGCGGTCACACGTTCCTGGCCCGCGTCGACGACCACGCCGGCTTCACCGTGCTCGGTCAGACGCTCGACGACGCGGCCGGCGAGGCCATCGACAAGGGCGCCCGCCTGCTCGGCCTGCCGTTCCCCGGCGGCCCGCACCTGGAGAAGCTCGCGCGCGACGGCGACCCCGAGGCCTACGCCTTCCCGACCTCCAAGAACCTCACCGGCCTGGACTTCTCGTTCGCCGGCCTGAAGACCGCGCTGCTCTACAAGGTCCGCGACCTGGGCGAGGCCGAGGCGCAGGCGCGCCGCGCCGACCTCGCCGCGGCCTACCAGCGCGCGATCGTCGAGCAGCTCGCCCAGCGCGTGCAGCGCGCGCTGCGCGACACCGGCCTGGACCGCCTCGCGATCGGCGGCGGCGTCGCCGCCAACGGCCCGCTCCGCGAGCGCCTGAGCGCGCTGGCGCCGACCGTCAAGATCCCGCCGCGCGCGCTGTGCACCGACAACGCCGCGATGATCGCCAGCGCCGCCCGCTACGTCGCGCCCGTCGCCTTCCCCGACTACCTCGGGCTCGAGGTGCACGCAACCGGTCAGAGGGCTCTGTGAACCCGGCACGCCGATCCCCGGTCGTGGCCGCGACCGGGCAGCGGGCCCTGTAGCGGGCCATGCCGACGGTCGACCTCTACGGCCGCGACGGCTGCCACCTCTGCGACGACGCCCGCGCGCGGCTGGTCGCGCTGCAGGTCGAGCTCGGCTTCGAGCTCAACGACATCGACATCGAGGCCGACGACGAGCTGCACCGCCGCTACCTGGAGCGCATCCCGGTCGTCGTGCTCGACGGTGAGCACCTGTTCGACTTCTTCGTCGACGAGGCCGTTCTCAGGGGCCGCCTCGGTACAGTTGGCGACGGATGAGCGTCGGCGATCTGGCCAACGGACGCGGCACGGAGCGCCCCAACGGAGCGGCGCCGGACCCCGGCATGCCCGAGCGGCTGTCGCTCGGCGTGGCTGCCCGCCTGGCCCGCTACCTCCAGGTGCTGACCAAGGCCAAGAAGGAGGGCAAGGAGACGATCTCCTCCCAGGAGCTCTCCGCGTTCACCCAGGTCAACTCGACGCAGATCCGCCGCGACCTCTCCGGCTTCGGCAAGTTCGGCAAGCGCGGGGTCGGCTACAACGTCGACGGCCTCGTGTCGCAGATCCGCAAGATCCTGCGCACCGCCGGCCAGCACAACATCGCCCTCTTCGGCGCGGGGCACCTCGGCCGCGCCATCGCCTCGTCCGACGTCTTCGCCGACCACGGCTTCCGCGTCGTGGCGATCTTCGACGCCGACGCCGAGAAGGTCGGGATGAACGTCGGCGCCCTCGAGGTGCGCGACGTCAAGAACCTCGCCCAGATCGTCGAGGACGAGGACATCGTCGTCGGCGTGCTGGCCGTTCCCAGCGCCGCGGCGCAGGGCCTCGCCGAGCAGCTCGTGAAGGCCGGCGTGAAGATCATCTTCAACTACTCCGAGTCGCTGCTGCGCGTCCCTCCGGAGGTCACGGTGCACACCTCGAGCCCCGCGGTCGACCTCCTCTACGCGCTCTACTTCTACCTCACCTAGGTCCACCCACCATGAGCCTGGACACCGATCGCGCCGCGGAGGCCTTCGCGGCGTCGTCCGACTGGACGGTCGGCCTCGAAGAGGAGTTCGCGATCCTCGACGCCGACACGCTGGACATGGTCCCGCGCTTCGAGGAGCTGCGCGACGCGGCCACCGCGGGCGACGCCCCGCTGGCCGGGTCGATCGCGGGCGAGCTGATCTCGTCCGAGATCGAGATCCGCTCGGGGCGCGGGGAGACGCTGCAGGACGCCCAGTCGCGCCAGCGCGACTTCCGCCGCCGCCTCTTCGACCTCGCGGCCCGGCGCGGCGTCCGGCTCGGCGCGACCGGCACGCACCCGTGGGCCGACTATCGCGAGCAGCACAACATCGACACCGAGCACTACCGCCGCGTCGTCGACGGGCTGCAGTACGTGGCGCGGCGCAACAACACGTTCTCGCTCCACGTCCACGTCGGCATCCGGGGCGCCGACCGCGCGATCGCAGTCTGCGACCGCCTGCGCGCCGTGCTGCCGACGCTGCTGGCCGTCAGCGCCAACTCGCCCTACCTCGACGGCCGCGACGCCGGGCTGCACTCCGCGCGCTCGCAGTCGTTCACCAAGTCCTTTCCGCGCTGCGGCATCCCGGACTACTACGGCGACTGGGCGACGTACGCCAAGTACATCGACTTCCTCGTCGCCACCAACTCGATCGTCGAGTACACGCAGGTCTGGTGGTCGGTGCGCCCGCACTTCTCCTTCGGCACCGTCGAGGTGCGGATCGCCGACGCCCAGGTCACCGCGCAGGAGTCCGACGCCCTGGCGGCCCTGATCGTGGCCTGCGTGGCCCAGGCGGCGCGCGACGAGGACGAGGGCCGGCCGAGCCCGATCGGCGCCGCCGACCTCGAGCGCCGCATCGTCGAGGAGAACTTCTGGCGGGCGATCCGCTTCGGCATGGACGGGCACCTGATCGACTTCACGACCTTCGAGGAGCGGCCCGCGCCGGCCGCCGTCGCCGACCTGCTTTCCTGGACGGCACCGATGCGTGCCGAGCTCGGGATCGAGCCGGCGCTTCCCCAGCTCAACGGCGCGCAGCGCCAGCGCCGCGCGATCGCCGCCGGCGCACCGATGGAGGAGGTCTACGCGACCTCCGTGCAGGAGACCCGGCAGTCCTACGCCCAGGAGGTTCCCACGAGATGAGCGACCAGCAGCAGCCGCCGCAGATGTCCGAAGAGGAGCTGCGCGCCGCCTATGAGCAGCAGCTCGAGGAGCAGCTCCGCACGCTGCGCGTCGAGGACGTCATCGTGCAGACCATCGTCACCCTGGTGAACCTGGGCGGCCGCCGCGCCGGCCTCGCGCCCGGCACCGAGGACGAGCGCGACCCCGAGCAGCTGCGCCTGTCGATCGAGGGCGCCCGCGCCCTGGTCGGCCTCATCGAGGACCAGCTCGGTCCGGACGCCACCGCGATCCGCGAGGCCTTGTCCCAGTTGCAGATGGCCTACGCGCAGTTGGCCGGCGGAACGCCGCCGGAGGGCGGCGCACCGCAGGGCGGCGCGGGCCAGGACCCGCCGCAGCAGCCCGACCAGGGCGGGGCCGGCCCGGCCCAGTCCAGCGGTCGGCTCTGGGTCCCCGGGCAGTAGCCCGGTGGACCTCGATCCACCCGATTAGCGACGAATCGCACACTTCCATCGGTCGGTCTGTTTAGGATGGCGCCGCTGTCCAGGGGCCGGCGTCCGTCGTAGCGCGCACCAAGGCCCTTCAACCAGACCTTGGAGAAACTGCGTTGAGTGACTTCCTGACCGACCACGGGGTGCTCGTGGCGCTGGTTTGCGCTGGGTTGGCGGTGGCCTATGGCCTCGTCACGACCCGGCAGCTGCTGGCGCTTTCCCCAGGAAACGCCGAGATGCAGCGCATCTCGGGTGCCGTGCAAGAGGGGGCCCAGGCCTACCTCAACCGCCAATACGTGACCATCGGGATCGCCGGCATCGTGCTGGCGATCGCGCTCATCTTCATCCAGGACGGCTACGTCGCCGTCGGGTTCGTGATCGGGGGCGTGCTGTCCGGCGCCACCGGCTACATCGGCATGAACGTCTCGGTCCGCGCCAACGCGCGCGTCGCCGAGGCGGCGCGCGGCGGCGTCTCGCCGGGCCTCGACGTCGCCTTCCGCGGCGGCGCGATCACCGGCATGCTCGTCGTCGGCCTCGCGCTGCTCGGCGTGGCCGGCTACTACGGGATCCTCACCGCGATCCTGGACCGCACCCAGAAGGAGGCCGTCGACGCGTTGATCGGCCTCAGCTTCGGTGGTTCGCTCATCTCGGTGTTCGCCCGTCTGGGCGGCGGCATCTTCACCAAGGCGGCCGACGTCGGCGCCGACCTCGTCGGCAAGGTGGAGGCCGGCATCCCGGAGGACGACCCGCGCAACCCGGCGACGATCGCCGACAACGTGGGCGACAACGTCGGCGACTGCGCCGGCATGGCGGCGGACCTCTTCGAGACCTACGCCGTCACGGCCGTCGCCGTGATGCTGCTCGGCGTCCTGACGTTCGTCGGCGCCGACGCCACGGCGGCGGCGCTCTACCCGCTCGTGCTCGGCGCGGTGGCGATCGTGGCGTCGATCATCGGCACGTTCTTCGTGCGGACCTCGACCGACAACGTCGAGGGCGCGCTCTACAAGGGCCTGATCGCCTCGGGCGTGATCGCGGCGATCCTGTTCTACCCGGTCACGAAGTGGCTGATGGACGGCGTCCAGTACAAGGGCGGCATCGACACGCCGAGCGTGGGCAAGCTCTACCTCTGCGCGCTGATCGGCCTCGGCGTCACGGCGCTGCTGTTCGTGATCACCGACTTCTACACGTCGACCCGCTTCGGGCCGGTCAAGAAGACGGCCGCCGCGTCTCAGACCGGACACGCGACGAACATCATCTCCGGCCTCGCGCAGGGCTTCCAGGCCACGGCGCTGCCGGCGCTCGTGATCTGCCTCGGCATCCTCGGCGCGTGGAAGCTGGCCGGCGGGGCGACCGTGGGCATCTACGGCATCGGCGTCGCGGTCATGGGCCAGCTGTCGCTGACCGGCCTGATCGTCGCCCTCGACGCCTTCGGCCCGATCACCGACAACGCCGGCGGCATCGCCGAGATGGCCGAGCTGCCCGAAGAGGTCCGCAACATCACCGACAAGCTCGACGCGGTCGGCAACACCACCAAGGCCGTGACCAAGGGCTACGCGATCGGCTCGGCGGTGCTGGCGGCGGTCGTGCTCTTCGCCGGCTTCCGCTTCGAGCTGGCCGACGCTGGGGTCGGCGCCGCGACGCTGAACTTCGACGTCGGCAACCCGGCGGTGCTCATCGGGCTGCTGCTCGGCGGCATGATGGTCTGCCTGTTCGCGGCGATGTCGATGGAGGCCGTCGGCCGCGCCGGCGGCGAGGTCGTCGAGGAGGTTCGCCGGCAGTTCCGCGAGAAGCCGGGGATCATGGAGGGCACCGACACGCCGGACTACGCCCGGTGCGTGGACCTCGTGACCAAGGCCGCGCAGCGCGAGATGATCCTGCCGGCGCTGCTGCCGATCGTCCTCACGTTCATCGTCGGCGTCATCGACGTGCAGGCGCTCGGCGGCCTGCTCATCGGCGTCATCGTCGTCGGCTTCTTCTTCGCGGTCCTGATGACCGCGGGCGGCGGCGCGTGGGACAACGCCAAGAAGCTGATCGAGGACGGCGCGTTCGGCGGCAAGGGCTCCGACGCCCACGCCGCGTCGGTCACCGGCGACACGGTCGGCGACCCGTTCAAGGACACCGCTGGCCCCGCGATCAACCCCATGATCAAGGTCGCCAACATCGTGGCGATCCTGATCATCCCGATCATCACGTGAGCCCCGCCGGGGTGCGGCCGCGCCGCTGGCGCAGCCGCACCCCGGGACGGGATCGGAGCCCAGGCCGAGGTCACCACATCAACGTGCTCGACTCCGGCTACGGCGTCCTGGTCGGCGCCCAGGGCGCGTTCCTGGCGGAGCCGGCCACGCAGCTCGTGGGCACAGGCCGTGTCCAAGCAGCTCGGGGCGATCGTGCGCGGCCGCAGCGGCCAGCGCGTCGTCACCGACCCGTCGCCCTGCCGCTGCTCGGCGCGGCGGTCGTGTTGATCACGCGCCGGCTGGTCCGCCCGCACGGCGGCCTGGTCACCGCCCTGCGGCAGCTGCGCTCCGAGGACGTCGCCGCGCACCCTCGAAGAGGTGCTCGCCGACACGCACGCGTCGCTGGAGGCCTACGAGCGCACGCGTCTCGCTGTCGGAGCTGGACCGCCTGGTCGGCCGCTTCCGCCTCGACGCCTGAGGGCGCCGCGACGGGCCTGGGCGGCTGACGGGCGGCGCCACGGCCGGGCGTGGCGCCTCGTGACCGTCCCCGCGCTTACACTGCGCTGCGCTCGATGGCCGAACGCCGACTTCATGGCCTGCAGCGCGTCCTAGGGGTCAACGCGCTCTTCTCGACCGCCTACGGCAACGTGGGCTCGTCGATCTATTACGCGTTGGGCCTCGTCGCGAGCTTCGCGCTCGGGCTCACGCCGGTGGTGTTCATCATCACCGGCTTCATCTTCTACCTGACGGCCGCCACCTACGCCGAGGCCACGGCGATGTACCCGGAGGCTGGCGGCTCGTCGTCGTTCGCGCGCCACGCGTTCAACGAGCTGTGGAGCTTCTTCGCCGCCTGGGCGCAGATGCTCAACTACACGATCACGATCGCGATCAGCGCGTTCTTCGTCCCGCACTACCTCGGCGGCCTGTTCTGGGCTGAGCTGCGCCACGGGCCGGGCGACGTCGTCTTCGCCATCGGGCTGATCGCCCTGCTGTCGGCCGTCAACGTGCGCGGCGTCAAGGAGTCCGCGGGCGTCAACATCGGCCTCGCGGTCGTCGACTTCCTGACGCAGCTGCTGCTGGTCGCCGTCGGCCTGTTCCTGGTGTTCAAGCCCCAGGTCCTGGTCGACAACGTGCACTGGGGCATCGCGCCGACGTGGAAGGACTTCTTCATCGCGATCCCGGTCGGCATGATCGCCTACACCGGCATCGAGACGATCTCGAACATGGCCGAGGAGGCCAAGGACGAGGAGAAGACGATCCCGGCGGCGATCAACCGCGTGGTGATCGCCGTGTTCGCGATCTACTCGCTGCTGCCGATGGTCGCGCTGTCGGCGCTGCCGGTCACCCAGGGCCCCGACGGCCGGTACACCACCCAGCTCGGCCTGCCCGAGAGCGAGGGCGGCTTCTCCGGCGACCCGGTGCTCGGGGTCGTCAAGCACTTCGACCTCGGGTTCCTGCAGGGCCCGGCCGAGCTGTACGTCGGCATCCTGGCCGCGACGATCCTGCTGATCGCGTCCAACGCGGGGATCATCGGCGTCTCGCGGTTGGTGTACTCGATGGGCATCCACCGCCAGGTCCCCGACCGGCTGCGCCAGCTGCACCCCAAGTACGGCACGCCCTACATCGGCATCATCATCTTCGGCGCGATCGCCTGCATCGCCGTGATCCCGGGCAAGGCGGACTTCCTGGGAAACATGTACGCCTTCGGCGCCATGTTGTCGTTCACGATCGCGCACTTCGCGGTCATCCGCCTGCGGCTGAGCCAGCCCGAGGCGCGCCGGCCCTGGCGCGGCCCGGGCAACATCGCGCTGAGCGGCGGGCGCTCGCTGCCGCTGTTCGCGGTCTTCGGGGGCCTCGGGACGCTGCTGGCGTTCATCGTCGTCACCGCGCTGCACGTCGACGTCGCGCTGGCCGGCATCGGCTGGCTCACGCTCGGCATGTGCATCTACCCGATCTACCGCCACCGCCAGGGCCTGGACCTGACGACGACGACCAAGGTCGCCATCCAGCGCCCGGTCGTCGAGCACGAGGCCGAGTACGAGTCGGTGCTGGTCGTCCTCGACGCCACGCAGCCCTACTCGAAGGGCACGATCTCCACCGCCGCCAAGCTCGCCGCCCGCCGCCGGCGCGGGATCCACATCCTGGTCTACGTCGCGGTCCCGCAGTCCTCGCCGATCAGCGCGTCGATGCCGGAGGCCGAGGCCGCCGCCGAGTCCATCATCGAGCAGGCGCGCCTGCAGGGCGGGCGCCGGGTGACCGGCCACATCGAGAAGGTGCGCCCGGGCCAGGCGGGGCGGATGATCGTCCTGGAGGCGCGCGAGCTGCGCGCCCAGGCGATCGTCGCGCCGCTGCCGCCGCGCAGCGGAGGGACGCTCTTCGGCAAGACGTTGGAGACGGTGCTCGCCGAGCGCCCGTGCCGCGTGATCATCCAGTCCGACCCGGCCAACAAGCCGCCGCGCCGTCCGGTGGGCCTCGCCGCCTAGCGGCGTAGCCTGTGCCCCAGATGCCCGAGCCCCGCGATCTGCATCGGCAGACCACGGTCGTCCTGTCGGCGATCCTCGTGCTGATCGGGGTCGCGATGATCGTCCGCACGCTGGTGGCCGGCGGCGGCGCGATCGCGATCGGGCTGCTGCTCGGCGTGCTGTTCATCGCCGCCGGGCTCGGCCGGCTGTACCTCAACGGGATGCTCGCGCGCCGCGGCGCCGCCCGCCGCGGGGAGCGCTAGGTGCTCGGCAAGGGGCTCGGCCAGCCGGCGCTGTTCGCGATCATCTACACGGCGGTCGCGTCGTCGATCTACTTCTCGCTCGGCGTCGTCGCCGACCACGCCCTCGGGCTCACGCCGCTGGTCTTCCTCATCGCCGGCCTGTTCTTCGCGCTGGCGGCGATGACCTACGTCGAGGGTGCGTCGCTGCACCCGGAGCGCGCCGGGTCGACGGTCTTCGCCCGCTACGGCTTCAACGAGCTGGTGAGCTTCATCGCCGGCTGGGCGATCCTGCTCGACTACATCATCCTGATCGCGGTCACCGCGTTCTCGGCGACGAACTACATGGCCGCCTTCTGGGGCGACCTCGGGCACGGGTCGACCGAGGTGATCCTCGCGCTGGGGATCGTCCTCTACGTCGCGGCGCGCAACATCCGCGGCTTCTCCAAGACGCGCGTCAACCGCATCGGCGCGCTGGTCATCGCCGACATCGGGCTGCAGCTGCTGCTGATCGTCGTCGGCCTGGCGACGTTCTTCAACTGGGACAACCTGGTCAACCCGATCCAGCTCGGCGTCTACCCGAAGTGGAGCGACGTCATCTTCGCCCTCGGCGTGGCGACCGTCGTCTTCACCGGGCTGGAGTCCGCGGCGGGGCTCAGCGGCGAGGTCACGGCGAGCCGGGCGTCGTTGAAGCGCCTGATCGGCAGCGCGTCGCTGGTCGTGATCGTGGTCTACGTCGGCATCGGCCTCGTGGCGATGACGGCGTTCCCGGTCGCCGGCAACGCGACCGGCCTGTCGCGCTACTACCTCGAGGCGCCGGTGCTCGGCATCGCCGAGGCGTTCGACACGCAATGGCTGTCGGACTTCTTCAAGTACACGATCGCGATCGCGGCGACCGCGACGCTGATCGCCGCCGCCAACTCGGCGATGTTGGGGTTGTCGCGGCTGGCCTACTCGCTGTCGCGCAACCGCCAGATCCCCAGCGCGCTGGGGCGGCTGCACCCGACGCGGTCCACGCCGTTCGTCCTGATCATCATCGCCGCGGTGATCGCGGGCGCGCTGATCATGCCCGAGGACCTCGACTTCCTCGTCGGCATCTACGCGTTCGGCGCGCTGCTGGGGCTGACGATCGCGCACCTGTCGATCATCTCGCTGCGCTACCGCGAGCCCGACCGCGAGCGCTTCTACAGCGTCCCGCTCTCGGTGCCCTTCCGCGGCGGCTCGCTGCCGCTGCCGGCGGTCGTCGGCGCGGTGCTGAGCGCGGCGGCGTGGATCAGCGTCGTCATCACCCACGCGGGCGCCCGCTACGTCGGGTTCGGCTGGATGGCCTTCGGCCTGGTGACCTACGTCACGTACCGGCGGACGCAGGGCAAGTCGATCCTCAAGCGCGTGCAGGTCCCGGAGGCGGCGCTGAAGCTCGAGCGCGACGAGCTGCAGTACGGCTCGATCCTCGTGCCGCTGACCGGCACGCCGCTGGACGACGACATGATCCAGACCGCGGGCCGCCTCGCCGGCGAGGAGACCGATCCGGGCCTGGACCACGCGGGCTCGACGATCGAGGCGCTGTGGATCTTCGAGGTCCCGATGGCGCTGCCGATCGACGCGCGGCTGCCCGACACCCAGCTCGAGCGCGCGCGGGCGGCGCTGCGGCGCGCGAAGGCCGTGGGGGAGGAGTACGAGGGCGTCGAGGTCGCGACCGCGACCGTGCGCGCGCGACGGGCCGGCGCGGCGATCGTCGACGAGGCGCGCAGGCGCGGCGTCCAGGCGATCGTCATGGCGGCCGAGGAGCCGTCGCGGATCCGCGGCGGCGCGCTGCTGGGCGGCCGCGGCGGGCCGATGGACAACTTCGTGGGGGACGCCACCAAGTACGTGGTGTCCAAGGCCGGCTGCGAGGTCATCCTGACCGCGCCGCCGTCCAGCGACGTCGGCGTCGCCGCCGCCATCGACTCCGAGCAGCACCCGACGCCCGCGACGGCGACCGACCAGAGCATCAGCGCCGCGCCGCCGCTGCGCGAGCGCCCGCCGGCGCCCTAGCGGCGGCCTGCCCGAGGGTCGGAGGTCTGATCGCCAGTCCTCTGGGTAATGTTCGCAGCGATGTTCATCCTCATCGTCGGCGCGGGACGCGTCGGCTCCTCCGTAGCTCGGTCCGCGTTGGCCGCGGGTCACACCGTCTCCGTCCTCGACGAGGACCCGCTCTCGCACGAGCGCCTCGAAGTGGGGATGGACCGCACGTGGGAGGAGGCCGGCGGCCGCTTCACGGTCGGGCACGGCATGGAGGTCGACGCGTTGACCGAGGCCGGCATCCACGAGGCCGACGTCTTCATCGCCTCGACCGACGGCGACAACACCAACCTCACGATCTCGCAGATCGCCCAGAAGCACTACGAGGTCGAGAAGGTGATCGTCCGGGTCATGGATCCAGCGCGAGCCGCCTGGTACCGCGAGCAGGGTCTGCACACGATCTGCCCGACGCAGCACGCGATCGAGATGTTCACCTCGGCGCTCGGCGCGATCGGCTAGAGGAGCTTCAGCATGTACGTGATCATCGCCGGCGGCGGCAAGGTGGGCTGGAACCTCGCCCGCGAGCTCATCGCCAAGGGCAACGAGGTGACGCTCATCGAAAGCGAGCGCACGCGCTACCTGACCATCGAGCAGGAGCTCGAGCACGCCGTCCAGTACGGCGACGCGACCGAGCTGTGGGTCCTGGAGCGCGCGGGCATCCAGCGCGCCGACCTGGCCATCGCCGTGACCGGCGACGACGAGGACAACCTCCTCATCTGCCAGATGGCCAAGGAGAAGTACCTCTGCGAGCGCATCATCGCCCGCGTCAACAACCCGCGCAACCGCTCCTGGTTCGAGCTGCTCGGGATCCAGCCCGCCGTCAGCGCGACCGACCTGATCCTGCGCCTGATCGAGCACGAGGTCCCGTCCTACGGCCTCGTCCACCTGCTCGACCTCCGCGACGAGCAGCTGGAGATCATCGAGGTCGAGGTGACCGACAGCTCACCCGCCGCGGGCCGCGCGGTGCAGGACATGCACCTGCCCGACGGCGCGCTGATCATCTCCCTCTTGCGCGCCGGCCGCGGCTTCGTCCCGAAGGCCGACACGACCATCGAGGCCGGCGACGAGGTGCTCCTCGTCCTCGATCCGGGCCTCGAGGACGCGATCACGGCGCAGTTCGCGCCGGGGACGCTCGACGCGGCCTAGCCCCCGTGCCGCGGGGCGGCGCGCTCCGGCCCACTGCTATCCTGCTGGGGCCTTCCGGGATGGTGTAATTGGCAACACGCGACACTCTGGATGTCGAATTTGGGGTTCGAGTCCCTGTCCCGGAGCTTCGAGAGAACCCCTGCATCTGCGGGGGTTTTCGCGTTCCTGGGCGCCGCGCGGCCGCCGCTGCCTCCGCCGCCGCCTCACGACCAGCTCGTGAGGCGTCGTGGGCGTGGCGACGACCCTCGCAGCTGCGCGTAGGGGCGCAGCGTCTCGTTCACGAAGCGGCCCTTGGACGGCGCGCGGAGGAAGTTCTCGAACAGCGCCGGTGTGCAGGGGTAGTCGTAGACGACGCGACCCTCGACGAAGAGCAGGTGCAGGATGCTGCGCTCGCGATCGAACCGGAACGCCTCGACGGCCGTGGAGTCGCAGGTCTGCCAGCCGTTCGGGAGCACCACGGAAACGATGCCCGGCGGTGCGGACGGCGCTCGGTCAGTGGCGGCGGTTGGCGTACGGGCCTGGGAACTGCGAGCGGTCGTCGCACCGGTCCGAGGCGCACCAGGTTCCGTTGCGGACCGAGAAGGCCGCGAACGCCACGAGGAGCGCGAGGACGATCATGTCGACCTGCGCCATGGTGGCTCGCTCCGGTGCGGAGTCGGGAGTGGTGTGCAGAGGATCACGCGGATCGTCACGTCGTGCAAGGGGCGACACGTGCGTTCAGGTTGTCCGTGCGGCTGCCGATTCCAAGGGAGCCCGTGCACGAGCTCCCCTCTGCCGATCCGTCGTTGCTGCCCGCCATGCGCGAGCGCGGTGGCGAGGTCGGCCGCCAGTTCGTCGACGTCTTCGTCGGCTTCCGCCTGCGCTTCCACGACGAGCGGGAGGCGTTCGCGTTCGCGCAGCACTTCCGCTTCGCGGCGCCGCGGTCGGCGCTGCGCCAGGAGGGCGCGGGCGTCGTGTGGGTCGGCTTCCACGGCTGGGCGTTCGACGCCGGCGACGCGCAGATGCGGGCGGCGCTGGCGGTCCGCCACTCCGCGTTGCGCGCGAAGGTCCGCCACCTCCCGGCCGCGACCGACGCCGAGCTGCGGCCCACCGACCGCCGCCTGCTCAACCCCGAGAAGGCGCGGCGCGAGCGCGAAGACCTGCTGGCCAAGGTCGACGAGGACGCCTCGCACATGATCGACACGCGCCGTTCCGCGCTGGGCGACGGCACGTCGGGCCGCCGACAGATCGGCAGCGGCGCGCCGTCCGCGGCGCGGTCGGCGACCATGGGCGCGCCGGCGGCCTCGGCGTCGTCCCCGTCTCAGGGCCCGTCGGTCGGCCGCGTCTCCAAGGCGCCCCCGGGCTTCGATCCCGGCGCGGGCCAGAAGCCCAAGGCCAAGCGCAGGCTCTTCGGCCGCTGAGAACGGCGTTCAGAGCTGACGTGGACGCGGTGCTCGTTGGCTCCGGGTCGCCTGCTGTAGCGTGCTGGCGCGCATGAACGGCGCTGATTCACGGACCTCCGGTGGGGCTCGAGCGGTGGTCCGAGGCGGCATCTACTGGGTCGGCGCGAGTGCCTCTGCCGGGTCGGTGCCTGGGGTCGCCCATCCGCATCTGGTGGTCCAGGACGACGTGTTCAACCGCTCTCGCGTGCACACCGTGATCGTCTGCGCGCTGACGTCGAACCTGAAGCGAGCGAACGAGCCGGGGAACGTGCTGCTCGACGCCGGAGAGGGAGATCTGCCCAAGCAGAGCGTCGTGGTCGTGTCGCAGGTGTCGTCGATCGAGAAGGATGACCTCGGCGAGTACCTGGGCGCGGTCTCGGACCGTCGCGTCGATCAGGTCGTCGCCGGCATGCGCTTCCAGCAGGCGTCCTACTTCGACGGACGCCGCTAGGCCGCGGCCTGCTCGGCCCAGTCGCGGTACAGCCGCCAGTAGCGCCCCTCGGCGGCCAGCAGCTCGTCGTGGGTGCCGGACTCGACGATCCGCCCGCCCTCGAGCACGACGATGCGCCCGGCCTGGCGGATCGTCGACAGGCGGTGCGCGATCACGATCGCGGTGCGGCCGGACAGCAGGCGGCGCAAACCGTCCTCGATGATCGTCTCGGTGCGCAGGTCGACGTTCGACGTCGCCTCGTCGAGCACGAGGATCCGCGGGTCGGCGACCAGCGCGCGGGCGAAGGCCACGAGCTGGCGCTGGCCGGCCGACAGCTGGACGCCGCGCTCGCCGATCTGCGTGTCGAGCCCGTGCTCCAACCGCATCATGAAGTCCCAGGCGCCGACCGCGCGGCACGCGCGCTCCAGGTCGGCGTCGTCCACCGCCTTGCCCTCGGCGAGGCCGAACGCGATGTTGTCGCGCAACGTCCCGCTGAACAGGAAGCCCTCCTGCGGCACGATGCCCATCTGCGAGCGCAGCGACTGCATCGTGACGTCGCGCACGTCGTGGCCGTCGACCTTGATCGCGCCGCTCGTCGGGTCGTAGAACCGCGCCGCGAGCTTGGCGAAGGTCGACTTGCCGGCGCCCGTCGCGCCGACCAGCGCGACGGTCTGCCCCGGCGGGACGTGCAGCGTGACGTCCTCCAGCGCGGTCTTCGTGCCCTCCGCGGTCGAGTAGGCGAACGTGACGTCCTCGAAGGAGACGTCGCCGCGCAGCGGCCGCGGCAGCTCGACCGCGCCCGGCTTGTCGACGAGGTCGGGCTGCTCGTCGAGCAGGTTGAAGATCTTGTCCAGCGCGGCCATGCCGGACTGGTAGGTCGTGTAGACCTGCGACAGCTGCGAGATCGGGTCGAAGAACCCGTTGAGCGCCGCGATGAAGCCGACGAGCACGCCGACGGTCACGTCGCCGTCGAGCACCTGGTGGCCGCCGTAGAGCAGGATGCCGACCGTCGCGACCGAGGACACCCACTCGACCGCCGGGAAGTACGCGGCGTTGAGGTTGACCGTGGTCATGTTCGCCGCGCGGTTCTCGGCGTTGAGCGCCGCGAAGCGCCCGGTGTGCCGCGGCTCCTGCGCAAAGGACTTCAACACGCGGATGCCCGACAGCGACTCCTGCAGGTAGGCGGTCAGCGCGCCGATGGTCTCGCGTGTGCGGCCGAACGCGTCGGCCGAGGCGAGCCGGAACGCGAACGAGCCGACGGCCATGATCGGGAAGATGATGAACGTGAGCAGCGCGAGCTCGACGTCGAAGACGAGCAGGATCACGATCGACCCGACGAGCGTCAGCGTCGCCTGGAACAGCGTCGTCACCGCGTCGGTGACCATCTGCTCCAGCGCCTCGACGTCGTTGGTCAACCGCGAGATCAGCACGCCCGCCGGGCGGCGCTCGTAGAAGCTGACCGGCATCTCCTGGAGGTGGCGGAAGATGTCCAGGCGCAGGTCCTGCAGCGCGCGCTGGCCGACCCAGTTGGTCAGGTAGGTCTGCACGTAGGACGTGCCCCACACGATCAGCGCGCTGATGACGAACAGGATCACGATGACCGTCAGCGCGGCCGTGTCGCCCTGGGTGATGCCGCGGTCGATGGCCGACTTGGCCAGCGGCGCGGGGGCGAGCGCCGCGGCGGTGCCGACGACCAAGGCCACCATCATCAGCGCGGTGCGCGAGCGGTAGGGGCGCAGCAGCTCGACGATCCCGCGCAGCTTGCGGCCGCGGCCGCTGGTGGCGCGCAGGCGACGGCGCAGGTCGTCGCGGCGGCTCAGGCCCTCGGCCTGCTCGGCTCTCACGAAGATGCCTCCACGAGCGCGCGAGCGAGCCCTCTGGGCGAGGCTCCCGCGCTCACAGGCCCGCCACCTCGCGCTCGGGGTCGTTCTGGTTGAGGAAGACCTGGTCGGGGAGGCCCTTCTCCACGATCTCGGCGTAGAGCGCTGAGACCTCGAGCAGCTCGTCGTGCGTGCCCTGCGCGACGATCTCGCCGTCCTCGACGACGACGATGACGTCGGCCAGCGCGATCGTCGACAGGCGGTGGGCGATGACGAACGTCGTGCGCCCGGCCATCACCTCGCGCAGCGCCTCCTTGATCTGCTGCTCGGTCGAGGCGTCGACCGCCGAGGTGGCGTCGTCGAGGACCAGGATCCGCGGGTCGGCCAGCAGCGCGCGGGCGATCGCGACGCGCTGGCGCTGGCCGCCGGAGAGCGTGAGCCCGCGCTCGCCGACGCGGGTGTCGTAGCCGTCGGGCAGCGCGCTGATGAAGCCGTCGGCCTGCGCGCGCCGCGCGGCCAGCTCGATGTCCTCGCGCGCCACGGCGTCGGCGCCGCCGCGCGCGTAGGCGATGTTGTCGGCGATGGTGGTGGAGAAGAGGAACGGCGCGTCGTCGACGACCGCCAGCGCGTGGTGCAGCTGCACCGGGTCGACGTCGCGCACGTCCGCGCCATCGATCAGGATCGCGCCCGCGTCGACGTCGTACAGGCGGCCCAGCAGCTGGACGAGCGTCGTCTTGCCCGAGCCGGTCGCGCCGACCAGCGCGACGGTCGTCCCGGCCGGGACGTCGAGCGAGACGTCGCGCAGCGACGGGCCCTGGGCGCTCTCGTAGGCGAACGAGACGCCACGCAGCTCGACGTGGCCGTTGCCCGCGGGCAGCGGCTCGGCGTCCGGCGGCGCCGTGATCGCCGGCTCGCGATCGAGGATCTGGAACAGCCGCGCGCCCGAGGCGGTCGCGCGCTGGGCCAGGCCCAGCGTCATCCCGAGCTGGCGCATCGGGATCAGCAGCATCAGCAGGTAGGCGTAGAACGCGGTGAAGTCGCCGAGCGTCATGTTCCCGGCGATGACGCGGCGCCCGCCGATCAGCAGCACGCAGGCGAGGCCGATCTGGGGGAGGAAGCCGATCAGCGGCTGGTAGTAGGCCGACAGCCGGGTCGCGATCATCTCCTGGTCGAAGACGCGCGCGGTGGAGCCGGCGAAGCGCTCGAGCTGGCGGTCCTCGCGCGCGAAGGCCTTCACGACGCGCACGCCGCCGATCGACTCCTCGGCGTCGGCGGTCAGCTCCGCGATCCGCTGCTGCACGGCCTGCTGGGCGGGGCGCGCCCGGCGCCCGTAGCGCGAGGCGATCAGCACCACGAACGGCACCGGCGCGAGCGAGATCACGGCCAGCAGCGGGTCGACGAGCAGCATCGCGATCGCGGCGAGCACGATCGTCAGCCCCGCCTGCATGATGAAGACGAGGCCGTAGCCGAGGAAGAACCGGACGGCCGCGAGGTCGACGGTCGCGCGCGACATCAGCTGGCCGGTCTGCTGGCGGTCGAAGAAGCCGAGCTCGAGCGAGAGCAGGTGCGAGTACAGCCGCTGGCGCAGGTCGTACTCGACGCCGAGCGACACGCGGCCGGCGACCAAGCGGCGCCCGACGGTCAGCAGGAGCCGGGCCAGGCCGGCGAGGCCGATCAGGATGCCGATGCGATTGAGGTCGCTGGAGTCGCCGCTGCGGATGTGGTCGATCGCGCTGCCCGTGAGCCACGGGATCAGCACGGTCATGATCATCGCCGCACCGGCCAGCAACCCGGACAGCACGACGCCGCGCCGGTAGGGCGCCAGGAAGCCGAGGAGTCTGCGGAAGATGGCCAAGGCGCTTCAGTGTAGTTGCACAGGAAACGAACACGCTCAGCGCCGCGCGCGCCCGGTCCGAGTACGGGCCGTGGCATCCTGCCGATCGTCCATGACGACCCGATTCGGCCTCTGCGACCGCTGCGCCCACCAGAAGCTCGTCAAGAGTGGGCGAGGCTCCGTGTTCTCGATGTGCCAACTGGGACTGCGGGATCCCGCTTGGCCGAAGTACCCGCGGATGCCCGTCGAGCGCTGCCCGCGGTTCGACGCGTCATCGGACAACGCCGGGGTTCAGCCCCCACGGTGAGGCAATGAAAGCGTTCCATGAGAGACCGATTCCTCCGGGCCCTCGGGCTCGGCTGCGCGCTCAGCGCGCTCCTCGCGGCCTCGGCAGGGGCTGCCACCACATCGACTACGCGGTTCGCCGGCGATGCGGCGGGCACGCAGACGCTGGTCCGCAACGCCGACGGCGCCGTCTCGACGGCGGTCGGCGACGTCAAGGCCAGCACCCTCGGCGCCCAGTCCGGCGCTGGGGCCACGACCGTGGCGCGGGCCGCGGTCGAGCGCTACGCCTCCATGTTGGGGTTGCGCAGCGGGGCTCAGCTCGAGCAGGTCGCGAGCAAGAGCGACGAGGACGGCACGACGGTCGTCTACGACCAGGTCGCCGGTGCCGTGCCGGTCTACGACGGGCGCGTGCTCGTCCGGATCGCGCAGGGCAACACCACCATGAAGTCGATCGCGTCGTCGGTGTCGAGCACCGCGCCGACCAGCGCGGGCACGGCCGCGATCACCGCCGACCAGGCCAAGAGCCTGGCCACGGCCGGCGTCCCGGACGCCGCGATCAACGCCGCGCCGCGCCTGGTGATGTACACCGGCGTGCCGTTCGGCGCCAAGCCGGCGACGCTGGCCTACGTGACCGACGTGCGCTCGACGACCCAACCGCTGCGCAAGCTCGTCGTCACGGACGCCAAGAGCGGCGCGACGGTCGACACGCTCAACCGGCTGGAGAACGCCAAGAACCGCACGGTCTACAACGCCAACGGCAGCACGAGCACCGGCTCGCTGGCCCGCAGCGAGGGCCAGGGCGCGACGGGCAACGCGGACGTCGACAACGCCTACAACAACACGGGTGCGACGTACGACTACTACAACTCGGCCTTCGGCCGCGACTCCTACGACGGCGCCGGGGCGGAGCTGGTCAGCTTCGTCCACTACGGCGTCGGCTACGAGAACGCGTTCTGGGACGGGGCGGAGATGGTCTACGGCGACGGCTTCGCGGTCGACGACGTCACCGCGCACGAGCTGACGCACGCGGTGACCGAGCGCACCGCCGGCCTCGAGTACCAGGACCAGTCGGGCGCGCTGAACGAGGCGATCTCCGACATGGCCGGCTGGGACGTCGACCCCGGCGACAGCACGATGGGCGAGGACCTGCCGATCGGCGCGATCCGCGACATGCGCAACCCGGCCGCCTACGGGCAGCCGGCGACGGCGTCGCAGTACGTGTGCACCAGCTCCGACGAGGGCGGCGTGCACACCAACAGCGGCATCCCGAACAAGGTGTACGCCAACCTGGTGGACACGATCGGGCGCTCCGGCGCCGAGCAGGTCCGCTACCGCGCGCAGACCAGCTACCTGACGCCGCAGGCCACGTTCGCCGACGCCCGCGCGGCGTTCGTGTCGGCGGCCGGCGACGTCGGCGCCGACGCCACGGCGGCGGCCGACGCCTGGCAGGCCCAGGGCGTGACCGCCACCTGGCAGCCCAGCTGCTGAGAAGGATCCCACCAGCGTGCGAGCGAGCCGCTAGGCGAGCTCGCGCCCGGAAACCGAGCCGCTGGGCGAGGCTTCCGCAGTCACCTCTACCGCGCGGCGCGCCTCCAACTCATACGGGTTGGAGGCGTAGCCGCGGTAGAGGTAGCTCAGCGGCATCGCGAGCGGCTTGTGCTGCATCTGCCAGACGTGGCACAGCTCGTGGCAGACGAGGTCCGCCGACGCCCGCGCCAGCGGCGCGCGCAGCAGGACGAGGTCCCACATCGTGTAGCCGTCGAAGCGCGAGAACCACGGCAGCCGGAACAGCCACGGCGTGCTGAGGATCCGCACCGTGGGTCGCAGCCGCACCGGCCGCGGGTAGAGGTCCAGGCGGTCGAGCCGCGCCTTGGCGGACGTCAGCGCGGCGCGCTCCTGCGACGAACGGCCGGCCACGCGCGCTCAGCCCGTCGGCGTGTTGAGCACCAGGAACGCCCGCGCGTCCTGGTTGGACTCCTGGAAGCGGAAGGTGAAGATGTTGGGGCCCGTGAGCGAGCTGACCGTGCCGGCGTCGGGCGAGCGCGCGACCCCGTTCACCGACGGCGTCTTGGTCGACAGCGTCGCGTTGAGCGGGTGCGCCACCGCGCTGCTGACGCCGGGCGTCTCGCGGCGGAACAGCAGCGCCGTGGGATCGGCCTTGGTCGTGGTGACCTTGCCGGCCTTGTCCTTGGCGACCTTCACCGACGGCGGCAGCAGCACCACCGTCTCGGTCACGCCGAGGTAGCGGAACGAGTACAGCGCCAGCTCGAGCGCCTCGCGGCGCAGCAGCAGCGCGCGGTTGACCGACGGCTTGCCGTACGCGATGCGGCAGTCGGTGGCGCCCACGCCGCACAAGCGGTACAGGACGCCGGTGCCTTCGACGAAGTCGATGTCGCCGCCCTGGGAGACCGGCCGCTGGATCGCGATCGTGACCGGCAGCCCGGCGATCTGCAGCGGGCCGCCGGTGACGGCGACGAGCTGCTGGCCGTTGGGCAGCCGGTACTGGTGGCCGACGTGCTCGGCGATCTGCTGGGCCGAGTCCGAGCCGGTGCTGCCGGTCGGGTGCCAGGCCGACCACGTGGGACCGGTGCTCAAGGTGATGGTGTTGGACTTCTGGTCGTCGCTGGCCAGCGCGGCGACGAGCAGCACGATCGCCGCGGCCCCGATCGCCAGCAGCGCGCCGAGCAGGAACTGGAACCGGCCGGAGTAGCGCGAGTACCTGGGCGCGTCGTGGTCGGGGGCGGCGGGGGCCTCGGCGACGGGCGCTGCCGCGGGTGCGGCGGGCGCGTCGGCGACGGCGGAGGCCGCGACCACGCGCTCGGCCTCGGGCTCGCGCTCGTCGTCGCCCGCGTCGGGCGGCGCCCACAGGCGGCCCGCGGCGGCCAGCGGCTGCTCCTTGGGCAGCAGCTCCTGCGGATCCCACTGGGGCTGCGTGCCGGCGGGGTCCGGCGGCCGTAGGCGCGGGTCCGGGCGCCGCTGCTCCTTCTCGCCCTCCGTGTCGGGCTCGATGTCGTCGCGCTCGTCGGTCAAAACTTGGGCCAGATGGTCTCGTCGGTGATGTCGATCGTGGGCGCCTCGAGCTCGGCCTGCTCGAGCAGGGTGAGGACCTCGTCGCCGAACAGCTCCTTGCGCTCCACCAGCACCTCGGCGATGTAGGCGACCTTGTCGCGGTTGTGGCGGATCAGGCAGAGAGCCGTCATGTAGGCCTGTCCCAGGATGCACGCGGCCTCACGGCGCTTGTACGGCTCCATGAGGATCGTCGCGACCGCGTCGCCGCTCTCGCGCATGCCGCGCGAGCGGTTGATGATGCGCTCGCCGATCCGCTCGAAGCGCTTCATGTAGCGTTCCTCGGCGTGCTCGCGCGCCTCGTCGCTGTCGAAGTCGAGGTGGGAGAGGTCGACCGGGACCGGGCCCATGCCGGCGAAGCCCACCATCTCGGCGGCGGTGGCGGTCACGCCCGAGACGTCGCCGCCGACGCCGGTGCTGTTCTCGCCGTAGAAGACGTGCTCGGCCGCCATCGCGCCGAGGCCCCAGACGATGTCCGACACCTTCTCGTGGCGCCAGAGGATGTCGAAGCGCTCCTCGTTGTAATAGCCCTGGTGATGGCCCAGCGAGCTGCCGCGCTTGCGGATCGACAGCCGGGTCGAGACCAACATGGGGTAGTACACGTGGGCGGCGACGGCGTGCCCGGCCTCGTGGATCGCGACCGCGCGGCTCATGTGCGCGACGTAGTCGATCTTCTGCAGCGTGCCGGACTCGATCGTCGTGATGGCCTTGATGAGGTCGTCCCACGAGGCCTCCGTGCGGCCCGAGCTGTGGGCGTAGGTCAAGGCCATCGAGCAGATCTGCTCGATCATCGCGGGCGAGTAGCCGCCGGTGACGCGGGCCAGCTCGTCGCGGCGCTTGGGCGAGTCGAGGTCGGGCTCGTGCGCGACCTTGCCGAGGTACAAGTTGAAGATGTCGAGCCGGTCGTCCTTGGTCGGCGTCCGGAACCACACGTGGCGGCCCATGCGGCCCGGGCGGATCAGCGCCGGGTCGAGCTGCTCGATCGGGACGTTCGTCGCGCCGATGAAGTAGATCTGCTCGGGGCGCGGCTTGGGCGAGCGCAGCCGCAGCGACCGGCCGAGCAGGGCGCGCGGAACGAGGTAGCTGGCGTCGAGCAGGTTGTTGACGCGGTTGGTCCAGAACTTGGCCCAGAACTTCGGCTCGTCGACGCCGTCCATCTGGATGAGCAGCTGGTTGAGCGCCATCCCGCCGCCCCCGCCGCCCATGCCGCCGGGCACGATGAAGTCGTTGACCCGCCCGTAGAGTCGCGCGAGCGCCGGGGGGAGGACCGGCACGACGCCGGGCGCGCGCGAGGCGAAGAGGTGGTCGCGCCACTCGGCGGTCTCGAGGATCATGTCGCCCGCCGCCGAGACCGAGCCCCACGGTCCGTAGTACTCGCGCAGGCTCTGGTCCTGGGCCAGCGGTTGCATCCGGCCGAGCATCTGGTTGCCCAGCGCGGCGCGGCGCAGGCCGACGGCGTCGATCTCGTCGATGAAGATGATGCACTGGCCGCCCCACTTGCGCGCGAGCTTGCGGGCCTTGCGGATCAGGAACATCACCACGACGACGTCCATGCCGATGAACGTCTGCGCGAAGCCGGAGCCCGGCATCGTGACGATCGGCGAGTTGAACGACGTCGCGATCGCCTTCGACAACATGGTCTTGCCGGTGCCCGGCTGGCCGATGAAGAGCAGGCCGCGCTCTGGCTTGCCGCCGGCCTTGCGGAAGTCCTCGCTGGACTGCCAGAGCTCGATGACGCGGGTGACGTCCTCCTTGGGCTCCTTCTGCCCGCGGACGTCGTCCAGCCCGACGCCCCAGTCGGCGTCGCCGGGCTCGTAGCCCTTCATCTGCTTGAGGCCGAAGAACAGCAGCGGCCCGAAGAGGATCGCGAAGTTGATGAAGAACAGGAGCGGCAGCTGCAGCCCCATGTAGGCCACCGTCACCAGCACCTGCGGGTCGGTGATGCCGTCCCACATGTCGCTGACGAGGTCCGGGATCGACTTGCCGGCCAGCAGCGCGATCGTGCCGAGGACCCCGAAGACGAGCACCGCGAGCCAGATGAGCAGGCGGTACTTGCCGCGCCAGAACCAGAGGCGTCGACGCGCCATCGCGTCGTCCATCAGCGCCCCGCGGTCGGCGCCGTACAAGGTCGGCCGCGGGATCATGCGGTGAGCGAGGATGTCGATCAGGCCGCGGAACGCGGCGACCGCGATCACGGTGGTCAGCAGGGCCCAGCCCCAGGGCCAGCCGTTGACGCCGACGAGCACGGCCATCAGGCCGGGGCTGGTCAACACGGCCACGACGGTCGCGGCGCGGGACAGCCGCTTCCACTCGCCTGCGAGCGCTTCGCGGGCGCTGGCGTTCGCCGGGGCGACGTCCGTCCCGGTGCTCCCCTCAAACTCCATAGGCCGAGAGGGTAATGGCGGCGGGGGCGAAGTCCAGCACCGGGCGGTCCTGGGCGCGTCGCCTTTAGGGAGCGCTTAGGCGCCGGTCAGAGGCGCGGTGATGCGGGGCAACCCGCCGCGGAGGCGGTTGGGGCCGTCGGCGTCAGATCCGCGGTGATGCGGGGCAACCCGCCGCGGAGGCGGTTGGGGCCGTCGGCGTCAGATCCGCGGTGATGCGGGGCAACCCGGCGCGAAGGCGGTTGGGGCCGTCGGCGTCAGATCCGCGGGATGCCCAGCACCATGTGCGGGGCGGCGGAGACGTCGGCGTCGCGCGTCTCGGCCGGCGCGGGCGTGACCGCGTCGTCGCGGAACTCGAGCGCGCCCTTGCACTTCGGGCAGGCGCCGAGGACGCGGAGGCCCTCGGCCATCGCCGGCGTGTTCCAGGTGAACGCGCAGTTGGTGCAACGCACCGCGAAGCCGTCGTCGGTCATCAGGGTCCGCATCGACCAACGGGGGGCGTACCTTGAATCGTCCGTTCGTCCAAGAACCTGGGCGCGAGGATGGGTTCCGGGAGCGGACCGTCGATCCTCACCGGTCGCAGCCAGTACGGTGCGCGCTCGATGCTGCGCCGCGTTCTTCCCGTGCTCATCGCGACCGTCGTGCTCCTGGCGGGCGCCGCGCCATCCGCGCCGGCGCTGGAGACGCACCGCTGCCCGGGAACTACCAACTTCCGGTGCGGGTCGGTGACGGTGCCGCTCGACCGCTCCGGGCGGGTTCCCGGGACCGTCAGGCTGGCCGTCGCGGTCGAGGCGCCGCGCAAGGGCGCCAGCGGCTTCCTGCTGGCGCTGTCGGGCGGCCCGGGCCAGCCGTCGGTCGCGTTCGCCGACTCGTTCCGCTCCTCGCTGGCGCCAGCGCTCGCGCACCGCCGCCTGGTGCTGCTCGACCAGCGCGGCACCGGCCAGTCGGGCGCGCTGACGTGCGCGCCGCTGCAGGCCCTGGGGACACTGGACGTCGTCAACACCCGGGTCGTCGCGTCGTGCGCCAACGCGCTGGGACCCAAGCGCCAGTTCTTCTCCACGACCGACAGCGCCCAGGACGTCGACGCGGTCCGGCAGGCGATCGGCGCGCCGAAGCTCGAGCTGATGGGCGTCAGCTACGGCACCTACGTCGCCGTGCAGTACGCGCGGCAGTTCCCGGCGAGCACCGACGGCCTGATCCTCGACTCGGTCATCGGGCCCGACGGCATCGACGGCTACTTCCTGGACACCTTCGAGCGGCTGCCGCGGGTGCTCGCCGAGCAGTGCGCGGACGGCCGCTGCCGCGCGGCCACCGCCGACCCGGTCGCCGACCTCGGCACGCTGGCGCGCCGGTTGGCGGCCTTCCCGCTGCGCGGGAAGGTCCCCGACCTGCACGGCGCGGCGCACATGACGGCGGTGCACGACGAGTCCGAGCTGTTGTTGATGATCATGTCGGGCGACCTCAACCCGTTCCTGCAGGCGGCGTTCCCGGGCGCGATCGCCGCGGCCGGTCACGGGGACGCCGCGCCGCTGCTGCGCCTGCGCCGCTACGCGCAGGGGCCGTTCACGCCGGCGAGCGAGTTCAGCTCCACGCTCAACGTGGCCACGACGTGCGCCGACGTGAAGCTGCCCTATACGCTGCAGACGCCGATCGGCGACCGCTGGGGCCTGTGGCAGCACGGCGTCGACGGCGTGCCCGACAGCGCGTTCGCGCCGTTCAGCCGCCTGGCGGTCACCGACACGTCGGTCGCCCACGACTGCCTGCGCTGGCCGCAGGGCGACACGCCCGCCGGCCCGTCGACCGCGCCGCTGCCCGACGTCCCGGCGCTGCTGCTCAGCGGCCGGCTCGACACGCGCACGCCGCTGGAGAACGCCAAGGAGCTGCTCCCGCTGCTGCCGCACGGGCAGCTGCTGACGGTCACCGGCACCGGTCACGACGTCCTGGACTCCGACATCACCGGCTGCGCGGCGCGGGCGCTGAAGCGCTTCGCCGACGGTCAGCCGGTCGGGACGCCGTGCGCGGGCAAGGACAACGCGGTCACGGTCCTGGCGCGGCCGGCGCCGTCGATCGCGGCCTACCGCAGGCCGGCCAGCGTCACGGGCGACCGCGGCCGGTTGTTGTACGCCACGCTCGACACGCTTGTCGACGCGCAGATCTCGGCGCTGCAGACGCTCTACGCCGGCTACGCGAAGATCCAGGGCGGCGGGCTGCGCGCCGGGCGCTTCGCGGCCTCGGGCGACGGATCGCGGCTGCGGCTGCACGGCTACTCGCTGGTGCCGGGCGTCCGGCTCGACGGCACGCTGCGCGCCGATGCCGACGGCGACGCGGGCCGCGTGACGGTCGACGGACCGGGGACGCTGGACGGCACGCTGCGGATCACGACCAAGGGCGTGGTGACGGGGACGCTGGGCGGGCGGCCCGTGCGCTACGCGCCGCCGCGGAGCGGGGGCGCGTCGGCGGCGGCGTCGGTCGGCCGCGGGCGCGTGCCCGCGCGCGTGAAGCTGCCGGGCGCGGCGACGGTGCGCCGCCAGCTGGCGGCGCTGCGGCGGCGCGCGGCGGGGTAGGCGCGGGCGCCGGTGGCGCCCAGTGCGGGGCGCTCGTGGGCTGCGTGGCATGGTGCGTCCTCATCAAGGGCGTGAAGGCGCTGTGGCGGCGCCACCGCTGCGGTGTGGCCGTCGCTGGTCGTGCTTCGGGGCGGGCAATTCGGGGTCGAAGGGTCGGCTCGCGGGAGGTCGACGGTGTTTAGGCGGCCGAATAGGACACCTGAACACCGTTGACCTCGGTCAACGGCGCTTTTGCGTTCGTAGAGAACCCCAATCTGCCGCCGACCCGACGATTCGCCCCCGAACTCGCCCCTCGCGCCGCCGCGAGGTCGAGCCACACCCACCGCACGGAGCGCCGCCTCCACACTCGCACGCCCTTGATGACGGACGCACCACGCCTCGCAACACGACCAACGCGCCGCACTGCAGACCAACAGCGCCTAAAACCCGCTCTCCCGCGGGTCCGTCCCGTCCTCCGCGGCGGCGCCCTCGCCCTCACCCTCCGACGCACCCCGCCGCCGCTGGCCCACGGCCAGCACCGACCCCACGACCAGCCCCATCACCGCGCAGAACGCCACGGGCAGGATCAGCCCGCCGCCGTCGTGGAGCGCGGCCGTGGCGACCGCGATCGCGAGGCCGATGGTGAAGACGACGACGCCGACGAGCGGGCGTGCGCGGTAGAAGGCGACGACGGAGCGCATCGCGCCAGACCGTAGCCGCCGTGGCGTCGCGCATGCCCGCACGTCACCGCGGGAAGGAGGATGGCGTGGCTTCCGACACGCCAATACTCGGTCCCCGGATGCCGCCCGGACGGACGACGACCACGCCGGCCGAGGGCACGCCGCACCGCGTCGGCGGCCCGGCGTCGGCGACGCGCTCCTCCGATGCGGTGCGCGCCGTGCTGCTCGCCGCGTCGCTCGTCGGCGGCTACCTGCTCTTCAGCCAGCTCGCGTCGCTGTTCGTGCTGGTGATCATCACGATCGTGTTGTCGCTGCCGCTCGAGGCGGCGGCCTCGCGGCTGCAGCGCCACGGCGTGCCGCGCGCGCTCGGGGCGCTGGTCGCGCTCGTCGCGATGGTCGCGGTCGTCGTCGGAGTGCTCGTCGTGGCGATCCCGCCGTTCGTCGACGAGCTCCAGCGCCTCGCCGACCAGCTGCCGCAGATCATCGACCAGCTGGGCGAGAAGCTCGGCGCCAAGCACAGCGCGAGCACGGGGGACAGCCTCCAGCGCTCGCTCCAGGACGTCCTCGACAAGCCGCAGTCGCTGCTGGGCCCGATCGCGACCGTCGGCCTCTCGGTCGCCGGTGCCGTGGGCGCGATCATCGTGGTCGTCGTCGGCGCGTTCTACATGGCCGTCAACCCGGGGCCGCTGGTCGACGGCGCGGTCCGGCTGTTCCCGCCCGACCGCCGCGGCTGGGTGACCGACGCGCTGGCCGAGATCCGCTCGACCTGGATCGGCTGGCAGTACGGCGTCGTCGCCGACATGCTGGTGACCGGCCTGCTGCTGTACATCGGGTTGACGCTCGTCGGATTGGACTACGCCTTCGCGTTCAGCGTGCTGTCGGCGCTGTGCGTCGTCGTCCCGTACTTCGGCTCGGTCGCCGGCGGCGTGCCACCCGTGTTGTACGCCTTGGCCGAGCGCGGGCCGACGACCGCGCTGATCACGCTCGGCGTCTACCTCGTCGTCCAGCAGGTCGAGGGCAACATCATCATCCCGATGGTCATGTCGCGGGCGGTCAAGCTGCATCCCGCGGTCGTGCTCATCGGCGTCGTGCTGGTCGGCCAGCTGCTCGGCTTCGTCGGCCTGATCGTCGCGGTCCCGATCATCTCGGCCACGATCGTCATCGTCCGGGAGCTGTGGGTGCGCCGCCTGGAGGGCGACGCGCCGATGCCGCCGGCGCGACCACCGGCCGCGGCGTAGCGGGGCGCGCTCACTCGCCGACGACGAGCGCCGCGTGGATCATCCGCGTCGCCGTGTCGGTCAGCCGCGGCAGGTCCTGCGCGCGGTCGTCGGCGATCGAGAGCAGGACCAGCTCCTCGAGCGCCTCGACCAGCTCGCGCGCCATGTCGGGGTGCACGGCGTAGCCGTCGGGCAGCTCGTCGGCGTGCTGCTCGGCGAGGACGTGGATCATCGCGGCGAAGCGCTCGTTGACCGCGCGGCGCCGGCGCAGCGCCTCGGGCCCGGCGGCGGTGACGTCGCGCAGGAACGCGCGCGCGAGGCCCGGCTCGGCGGCCAGCGTCTCCAGGTAGGCGCGGACCCCGAGCGCGATCCGCTCCTCGTAGGGGCGCCCGACGCCGCCGAGCACGGCGGCCGTCGTCTGGGCGCGCAGCAGCGCCGCGCTGGCCTCGTAGGTCGCCAGGAAGCAGTCCTCGACGTCGGCGAAGTGCTGGAAGAACACCGCGCGCGGCAGGCCGGCGCGGCGGATGACGTCGTCGGCCGTCACCGCGGCCAGCGGGCGCGTCGTGAGCGCCTCGGCCATCGCGGCGATCAGGCGCGCCCGCTCGGCGCCGCCGGCGTCCTCGCGCAGCGCCTGGACGAAGCGCGAGGTCGTGCTCGCCTGCTCCATGTCAGGCACCCTAGCGTTCCTCACCGGTGCCCGGCGCCGATCGCGTTCGCGGGGCCCAGTGCCGCTGTAGGGTCGGCGCGTGTGGGCTCGGAGGGTCACCGAGGCGTCGGTCGCGGCGCTGCTCTGCCTGGCGTTGCTGCCGCCCGTCGCGGGCGCGCGGCGCGACGACCTACCGACCGAGCCGCGCACGCCGGTCGACGGCGCGACGGTCGCCGACGCGACCGCCGGCATCACGGTGGCCTTCACCTGCCCGCCGTACCACCCGACCGCCTACGACGACGTCGTCGACAGCCGCGGCACCGGCTACCACGTCATCCTCGCCAAGGCCAAGGACATCGGGTTCGACGGCCTGCTGCTCGGGCCCAACCGCGTCGACCGGCGCGACGCCGTCGAGGTCGACGGCCAGCCGGGGCTGTGCACCGCCGCGCCCGACGACGCCGAGCGCGGCCTGCTGCCGACCGAGCCCGGGACCTACTGGTGGCAGTCCTACCGCGACTGCGCGACGTACCTGTGCGCGTTCGGCGTCGAGTACGGCGACCCGTCGGCGGTCACCGTCACGCAGACCGTCTGCACCGCCAACCGCACGGCGCTGACGTCCGCGACCAAGGAGCTCGCGGCGGCGCGCGCGGCCCTCAAGCGCCGCAGGAGCGCCGGCCGCCGGGCGCGCGTGACGCGCCTCGACGCACGTGTGGCCGAGCTGCGCGCCCGCCTGCGCGTCGTCTACCGCTGCGCGCCCTAGACCGCTGCCGGCTGTCCTGCGCCTGGAGTGCCCAGTCGTCGGAGGTGCCTAGACCGCTGCGATCTCCACGCGCAGCCGCTCGATCATCGCGTCCACGCGGCGTGCGACGTCGCGCACCGGCTGGCGCATCGCGTCGGCGACCTCGGCGATCGGCGTCCCGTCGACCATCATCGCCAGGATCGGCAGGTCTCCCGGCTCGACGCGGTGGCCCGCGGCCTCCATCAGCTCGCGCGGCACCGGTGGCAGGACGCGGTCGCCGCGCGCCACGGCCCGCAGCGCGTCGAACAGCTCTGGCGCCGGGGCCGACTTGTTCAACAACCCGTTGGCGCCCGCGAGGATCGCCGGGACGACCATCGCGCTGTCGGCGTAGGCGGAGTACAACAGGACCGCCGGCGATGGCACGTCGCGCTTGAGCCGGCGGCAGAGCTTGAGCCCGTCGGCGCCGGGCAGGTGGTAGTCCAACAGCACGACGTCGGGCCGCGTCCGCGTCAGCATCGCCCCGAGGTCCTCCTCCGACGACGCCGTGCCCAGCGGGATGATCCCCGGCTCCGCCCGCAGGACCGCGGTCAGCCCGGCGCGCATGGCGGGATGGTCGTCGACGATGAGCAGGCGGATCATGGGGTACCTCCGGGGTGGGGGAGAGCGAGGGCGACGGCGGTGCCGCGCCCTCCGGGTCCGGGACCGATGTCCAGTTGGGCACCGATCGTCTCGGCGCGTCCGTGCATCGAGCGCAGGCCGTGGCCGCCGGGGCGCGGCCGGGCCGGCATGCCGACGCCGTCGTCGGCGATCACGAGCGTGACCGCCTCCGGGGCGCTGGCGAGGGTGACGGTGATGGCGGAGCTGCCGGCGTGGCGCACCGCGTTGGTGAGCGCCTCCGCGGCGATCCGGTAGGTGTGGGCGGCGACGAGCGGCGGCAGCGAGGGCAGGCGGCCGGCGACGTCGATCGTCGCGACGCCGCCGCGCGACAGCTCCGCCGCGCGCTCACGCAGCAGCTCGTCGACCGGACGGCCGTCGAGCGGGGCGCGCAGCTCGGCGACGCTGGTCTCCATGTCGGCGGTCGCGCCGCGCAGCTCGGCCAGCGCGCCGTCCAGCAGCTCGCGGCTGGACGCGTCGGCGACGCGCGTGTCGAGCGCGCTGAGCATCAGGTGCGCGGCGTGGACGCGCTGCTTGGCGGAGTCGTGGAGCTCCCACGCGATGCGCTGGCGCTCGGCCTGGAGCGCGAGGCGCTCGGACTCCCCGCGCGCCGTGCGCAGGCGGTCCAGCAGCAGGCTCGAGTACGCGAGCGTCGTGGTGACCACGACCGGCACGAACAGGTGCGTGGCCAGCGTCTCCAGCCGGATCGTGTTCTCCAGCGTGTCGGCCGGCAGCTTCTCGGTGAGCAGCGCGACGCCGCCGTAGAGCCCGGAGAACGCGATGCCCCAGAGGAACGCGGTGCGCCAGGCCAGCGCGGTCGCCGGCAGGATGAGCGTCGTCAAGGCGTACACGTAGAACGGGCTGCGCCAGTCGCCGCCGGCGAGGATGAGCGCGAACGCGGCCAGGGCGTCGAGCGCCCAGATCGCCGGCGCCCAGCGCCAGTCCTGGGTCTGGCGCAGCACGGCGAGGCTGATCGGCGTCCAGACCAGCGTGATCGCCGCCAGGTACGGGTCGTGGTGCGTGACGCGATGCGCGAGCAGCAGCGCGATCGCGAGCATCGCGCCCACCACGCGGGTCATCGTCAGCAGCGCGAACCAGCGATGGTCGCGCAAGGTGCGCAGCGGCCTGAGGTCGCGTCGCCTGACGGTCACGACGCCGACCCTCTCAGGTCCACCTGAAGGCCGCATGAACGTGGTCACGCGGAGGTCACGGCGTCACCGCGTCGCGAGCACCTCGACGTCGTCGCCCCAGAACGAGACGTAGCCGCCGACCGGCGTGCACTCGGGGAACGGCTCCTCGTAGCTCCAGACCGCGTCGGGCAGCTCGCCGCCGTCGGCCAGGACGAGCGTCCAGTACGTCGCGGTGCCCTTGTACGGGCAGAAGGTGGAGGTGTCGGTCGGGCCGCGCAGCTCGGCGCGCACGTCCTCGCGCGGGAGGTAGTAGCGGTTGGGCAGCGCGGTCTCCGACAGCACGAGCGCGCGGCTCGTGGTCGCCACGACCTCGCCGCGCGCGCGGACCTCGACCGTCGCGCTCGTCGACCGGACGTCGACGCGGTGGTAGGGGTCCGGGAACGCGGTGACGACGTCGTCCTCGTCGAGCCAGCGGTCGAAGCGCTCCAGGTACACGCCCGCGTAGCCCTCCAGCCAGGACGCCGGCGCCAGCGGCTCGTCGTAGACCCACAGCGCGTTCTCGGCGACGCGGTCGCCGACCGTGACCGTGCGGTAGCTCGCGTCGCCCTTGAACGGGCAGTGCGTCGAGAGGTCGGTGCGCGTGAGCGCGTCCCCGGCGACGTCGGCCAGCGGCACGTAGAGCTGCGGCTTCAGGCCCGTCTCGTGCAGCAGGAACGCGTTGTCGGTGTCGACGACGACCTGGCCGTCGAGCTCACCGCGCACCCGACGCGGGACGGGCGTCGCGAGCAGCTTGTGCTGCGGCCCGTCGATCGCGTAGTTGGTGTTGCCGGGGCGGCCGGCGAGCGGTCCGGGCGCTTGCGTGAGGCTCATGCCTCACGACAGTAGCGTCGTGCTACCCGAGCTCCGCGATGCGCTGGTCGATCAGCGCGCGGCGCGCGATCAGCTCGGCTTCGAGACGGTCGAACTCGGAGCGGCGGGCGGCGAGCAGCTCCAGCTGGCGGCCGACGTTGCGGGCGGACTGGTCGAGGATCTCGCGGCGGCGGCGCTTCGAGGTGCCCGGCGCGCGGAACTCGTCGCGGCGTGCGTCGCGGTCGTCCTCGGCCTCCATCAGCGCCTTGAGCTCCTCGAGCGAGACGCCGAGCAGCGCCTTGAGCTGCACGGCCTTGCGCAGCCGCTCGACGTCGCTCTCGGTGTAGGTCCGGTGCTGGCCGGCGGCCCGGTCCTGGTCCGGGCCTTCGAGCAGGCCGAGCTCCTCGTAGTAGCGGATCGTGCGGGTCGTGATCCCCAGCCGCTTGGCGACCTCGCCGATGCGCAGGACGGTCTGGGCGGCGCTCATGCCGGCGCGTTGGTCGTCTTGGGACGCAGCAGCGACACGCCGGCGCCGAGCACCGCGGTGCCGGCCAGCACCCACAGCGCGGTGTGCATGTTGTGGATGAACGGCTTGAGCGCGTCGTCGCCCAGCCCGTCGCTCACGCCGGAGAAGATCGACAGCAGGACCTTGGTCGGGACCGCCGCGGTGATGATGCCCAGGACGAACGCGATCGACAGGACCGAGCCCGTGTTCTGCAGCATCATCCGCGTGCCGCCGGCGATGCCGCGCCGGTGGACGGGCACCGAGCCCATCATCGCCGCCGTGTTGGGCGAGTTGAACATGCCGGAGCCCAACCCGTTCAACAACAGCCAGAACGCGGGGATCCAGTAGGCCGTCCCGGTCCCGAGCGTCGTCATCCCGATCAGGCTGACCGCCACGACGACCATGCCCAGCGCCGCGAGCATGCGCGCGCCGTGCCGGTCGGCGTAGGCGCCGGCCAGCGGCGAGGCGATCAGCATCCCGAGCGCGAGCGGCGCGAGCTTGACGCCGGCGAGGATCGGGTCGTCGCCGAGCGCGCCCTGGAAGTACAGGACGAACACGAACGTCAGCGCGAAGCGCGACAGGCCGTTGAGGAAGGCGGCGCCCGTCGCCGACGCGAAGCCGCGGTCGCGGAAGAGCGACATGTCGAGCATCGGGGACGGGACGCGCAGCTCGATCAGGACGAAGGCGGGCAGCAGCACGACGGCGAGCACGAGCGCGACGATCGTATTGGCGTCGTTCCACGCGACGATGCCGCCGCGCGAGATCCCGTAGGTCAACCCGGTCAACCCGACGACGAACGTCAGCGTGCCCCACCAGTCGAAGCGGCGGTCGACCTCGGGGCGGACGAGCTCCTGCAGGATCGTCCAGGCCCACAGCGTCCCGGCGATCCCGAACGGCACGTTGAACCAGAACACCCAGTGCCAGGAGATCTCGACGAGCGCGCCGCCGAGGACCGGGCCGAGGACGAGGCCGATGCCGGCGACCATCACGTTGGTGCCCATCGCGACGCCGAGCTGCTCGCGCGGGAACGCGTCGGTGACCAGCGCGCTCGCGTTGGCGAAGAGCAGCGCGCCGCCGACGCCCTGGACGATGCGCCAGAGGATCAGGTCGGTGCCGCCGCTGGCGAAGCCGGCGCCGAGCGAGGCCACCGTGAACACCGCGAAGCCGAGCACGAACGCCCGTTTGCGGCCGAAGAGGTCCGACAGCCGCCCGAAGGTCAGGACCAGCACCGTCGAGGCGATCATGAACGCGAGGATCACCCAGACCAGCGTGAGGAGGTCGACGCCGAGCGCCTGCTCCAGGTCGGGCAGCGCGATCACCAGCGTGCCGGAGTTGATCGTGGCCAGCAGCATGCCGAGGCTGGTGCAGCTGAGAGCCCACCACTTGTAGTGCTCGTGGTCGGCGTCGACGCCGATGCGGCGCTTGCGGGCGGTCTGCGGGGAGGGGGCGGCTGACATACCGGTTCGATGCTACCCGAACCAGCATTTGACGTGAACGTCAAGTTCGCGTCGTGTCAGCCGTCCCCGCGGAGCGGAGAGGGGTCTAGCTCTCCTGGGTCGCCACCTGCGGTCCTTCGATCGACAGGCGGGGGAGGCGACGTTCCAGCGCCGGCGGCATCCACCAGCTGGCCCGGCCGAACAGGTGCATGAGGGCCGGCACGAGGATCAGCCGGATCACGAACGCGTCGAACAGGACGGCGGAGGCGAGGCCGACGCCGAAGAGCTTGATCGTGCGGTCGTCGCCCAGGACGAACGAGCCGAAGACCGAGATCATGATGATGGCCGCCGCCATGACGACCTTGCCGGTCAGCGCGAGGCCGTGGCGGACGGCGTAGCCGGCGTCCTGGGTGTGCTCCCACTCCTCGTGCATCCGGGTCACGAGGAAGACCTCGTAGTCCATGGACAACCCGAAGATGATGGCGAACAGCATCACGGGGAGGAACGGCTCGATCGGGCCTGTCGTCTCCACCCCGATCAGGGAGGCCAGGTGGCCGTCCTGGAAGATGAAGGTGATGACGCCCAGGGCGGCGCCGATGCTCAGCAGGTTGAGCGCCGCGGCCTTGACCGGGATCACGATCGAGCGGAACACGACGGCCAGCAGCAGCAGCGACAGGCCGATGACGACGCCGATGAACAGCGGCAGCTTGGAGGACAGCACGTCGCCGAAGTCGACGGTCGACGCGGTCGCGCCGCCGATCGACACCGCGGGCAGGCCGGGCGCACCGCGGGTCACGCTCGGCACCACGTCGTCGCGCAGCTTGGACAGCAGGTCCTTGGTCGCCGCGTCCTGCGGCTTGCTCGTCGGGACGACGCTGAGCGTGGCGGCGTCGCCCTTGCCGTTGAGGGTCGGCGGGCTGACGGCGGCGACGCCGGGGGTCGCGGCGAGCTTGGCCTGCAGCGTCTTGAGCGCGGCGGTCCCGCTCCTGGCCTTGTCGACCTCGGCGGCGACCAGCAGCGGGCCGTTGAAGCCGGGGCCGAAGCCCTGGCTGAGCAGGTCATAGGCCTGGCGCGTGGTCTTCGACGGGCTGTCGTTGCCCGCGTCGCCGCTGCCCAGGCGCATCCCGGTGACCGGTGACGCGACGACCAGCAGCACGATCAGCGCGCCCGCGGCGAACGCGGCCGGCCGGCGCTGGATCAGCGCGCTCCAGCGCGCCCAGCCGCGCGGCTCGGCCACGCCCTCGACCGCGGCGGTCTTCGGCGCCTTGACACGGTGGCCGAGGAAGCCGAGCAGCGCGGGCAGCAGCGTCAGCGAGGACAGCATCGTCAGCGCCACCGCCGCGGCCGACGCGACGGCCGGGCCGTTGAGGAACGAGACGCCCAGCAGCAGCATGCCGAGCAGCGCGATGACGACGGTCGTGCCGGCGAAGAGCACCGAGCGGCCGGCCGTGTCCATCGCGGTCAGGGTCGCCTCGCGCACGTCGGCGCCGGCGGCCCGCTCCCCGCGGAAGCGGTTGATGACCAGCAGGGCGTAGTCGATCCCGACCCCGAGCGCGATCATCACCGCCAGCGTGGGGGCGAAGTCGGCGATCGAGAACGCGCCGGTCGCCGCGTAGACGAGCCCCATCGCGGCGGCGATCGCGGCGAACGCGCTCACCAGCGGCAGCGCCATGGCGGTCAACGAGCCGAGCACGAGGATCAGGACGACGACCGCGACCGCGATGCCGATCAGCTCGCCGGCGCCGGCCTCGGACTGCTGGGCCATCTGGATGGCCTGGCCGCCCAGCTCGACCTGCAGCGTCGAGGTCGCGCCACCGCGGGCGGTGTCGATCACGTGCTGGGTGTCGGCCTTGTCCAGGTCGACGGCCTGCTGGTCGAACAGCAGCGACGCGTAGGCGGTCTTGCCGTCCTGGCTGATCGCGGCGGCGTTCTCGTAGGGGCTGACGGCCGCGGTGACCGACGGCAGCTTGGCGACCTTGGCGACGACGGCGTCGACGGCGGCCTTGTTCTTGGCGTCGTCGAGCGAGCCGCTCTTTGCGTGGAACACGATCTGGCTCGTGTCGCCGGCCTGCTGGGGGAAGCGGTCGCGGAGGAGGTCGAGGGCCTTCTGGGACTCGGTGCCGGGGAGCGTGAAGTTGTTGATGTAGCCGCTGCCGAGGCCGGAGGCGAGGCCGCCGGCGACGAGGATGAGCGCGACCCAGAGGGACGCGACGAGGCGGCGGCGGTCGTGGGAGAAGGAGGCGAGGCGTCGCATGTCGCGGGCCAGGTAAGCACAGTCAGCGCAGATTTGCAATCGATGCAGAATTGCGCGATGTGCATCTCGTCACACAGTGCAAGTCTGCGCGGGTGGCGGGTAACATCTGTCACGCAATGGGTCTCCGTGAGCGCAAGAAGGAGCAGACGCGGCGCGCCATCGAGGACGCGGCGTTCCGGCTGTTCGAGGAGCGGGGCTACTCGGCGACGACCGTCGCCGACATCGCGGAGGCCGCCGACATCGCGCCGCGCACGTTCTTCGCCTACTTCCCGTCGAAGGAGGCCGTCGTCTTCGGCGACTTCGACGCGAGCTTCGACGGGCTCGCGGCGCGGCTGCGCGATCGCGAGGACGGCGAGACGACCTTCGAGGCCCTGCGCGCCTGGATCGGCGACCTCATCGCCGACGTGCAGGAGCAGGACGGGCGCGAGGCCGTGCGCCATCGGCTGATCTGCGACAACGAGGCCGTCGCCTCGCACCAGCGCCACATCATGGGGCGCTTCGAGCAGCTCGTGGCCGAGAGCGTGGCCGTCGACCTCGGCGACGCGCCCGGCGACCTCCAGCCCAAGCTCGTGGCCGCGGCCGCCGTCGCCGCGTTGATGGCGATGCAGCCCGAGGACAAGAGCGAGCACAAGAAGAGCGTCGACGCCGAGGGCCTCGCTCAGCTCGACGACGCCTTCGCGTTCCTGCGCGGCGGCATCGCGGCGCTGCAGGAGCGCCGCGCCGCGGCGCAGTAGACGCCCACGTCTCGCGTCCGGGTACGGACAACCGCACTCGTGGCACCCGCACCCGAGGTTGGGGGACTTCCCTGATGTGCGGCGGGCGCGCGACCTCCAGGATGGCGGTCGACCCGTAGTCCCCTCTCCTCGGAGCTCTCCCCACCGTGATCACCTCTGCCCGCCCCGCCCTCGAGCTGGACACCCTCCGTCCGTCCTTCGCCGGCGAGCTGCACGCTCCCGGCGACGCCGGCTACGACGAGGCGCGTGCCGCCTGGAACCTCGTGGTCGACCAGCGCCCGGTGCTCGTCGCCGAGCCGCGCACCGCCCAGGACGTCGCCGCGCTCGTCCGCTTCGCCCGCCATCACGGCCTGCGCGTCGCGCCGCAGGGCACGGGCCACAACGCGTCGGCCCGCACCGGCGTCGACGCGTCGATCCTGCTCAACACGCGCCTGATGCGCGGCGTGCAGATCGACTTCGAGGGCCGCAGCGCCCGTGTCGAGGCCGGCGCGCTGTGCGGCGACCTCACCGCCCCCGCGTCCGAGCTGGGCCTCGCCGCGCTCGCCGGGTCCTCGCCCGACGTCGGCCTCGTGGGCTACACGCTCGGCGGCGGCATCGGCTGGCTGGCCCGCGCGTTCGGGTTGTGCTGCAACTCGGTCCTGTCCTTCGACGTCGTCACCGGCGACGGGGAGGAGCTGCACGTCGACGCCGAGCACCACCCGGAGCTGTTCTGGGCGCTGCGCGGCGGCACCGGCTCGCCGGCGATCATCACGCACATGGAGCTGCGGCTGATCGCCGTGCCCGAGCTCGTGGCCGGCGCGATGCTGTGGCCCTGGGAGCGCGCGCGTGAGGTCTTCCACGCGTGGCACCGGTGGACGCTCGACGCGCCCGAGTCGGCCACGACGTCGATCCGCATCCTCCAGGTCCCGCCGCTGCCGGACATCCCGGAGATCGTGCGCGGCCGGAAGTTCGTGTGCGTCGACGGCGCCGTGCTCGGCAGCGACGCCTACGCCAACGAGGTCCTGGCGCCGCTGCGCGCGCTGGAGCCGGAGATCGACATGTTCGCCATGGCCCCGCCGGCCGCGCTGAGCCACCTGCACATGGATCCCGAGCAGCCGGTGCCGGGCATGGGCGACCACGCGATGTTGAAGGACTTGACGCCGGAGGCGATCGACGCGCTGGTCGACGTCGCCGGTCACGACTCCGGCAGCCCGCTGCTGGCCGTCGAGCTGCGCCACCTCGGCGGCGCCCTCGGTCGCGTCGCGGCCGACGCCGGCGCCCGTTCGACGATGCCGGCGCCGTACGTGTTCTTCGCGGTCGGCATGCCGATGACGCCGGAGATGGGCGCCGCGATCCCGCCGCGCCTGGCGATGTGCAAGGCCGCGCTGGGCGACGTGCTCGACGAGCGCATCTACCTCAACTTCGCCGAGCGCCCCGCGGACGTCAGCCAGGCGTTCGACGCCGACGCGTTCGCCGCCCTGCGGGCGGTCAAGGCGAAGTACGACTCGCGCGACACGATCCACGCGAACCACGCGATCGCGCCGGCGTCGCGCTAGGGGCGGGGAGCGGACACCTCCTGCGTCGCGCCTGCACTGGGAGTGGGGCGCGGCGCAGGAGCGTCCCGGCCGGCGTCGAACGCCGCAGGGACATGCCTCTGCTGCGGTCGCTGGACCAGGCTGCGACGCACCGCTACGGGCGCGTGCTGCTGGCGACCGCCATCGTGGTCGTCGCGATGATCGCGCTGCCCGACAACGACCTCGGCCGCGGCTTCGCGCTCGTCCTGCAGGCGCTGCTGCTCGTGATGGTGACGGTCGCGGCGCGCGACACGCGCAGCCGCGTCCTCACGACGATCGGCGTCGCCGCCGCCTTCGTCGGCGTGATCTCGGCCGCCGGCGCGACGCTCTCGACCTGGATCGTGCTCGGCCTCAGCTGCGCGCTGGCCGGCGCGATGATCACCACGTTGGCGATCGGCGTCGTCGCGCTCGTCCGAACCACCGGCGTGACGGTCCAGGCCGTCGCCGGCGGCCTGGCGATGTACCTGCTGGCCGGGATGGCGTTCTCGGACCTGATCGGCGCGGTCGCCGCCGTCGGCGACGGCTACTACTTCGCCCAGGGCACCGACGGCACCTCGGGCGAGCGCATCTACTACTCCTTCGTCTCGCTGACCACGACCGGCTTCGGCGACTTCACGCCGAGCAACGAGGTCGGCCGCGCCCTCGCCGTCCTCGAGGTCCTGATCGGCCAGATCTACCTCGTCGTCGTCGTCGCGCTGCTGGTCGGCAACCTCACGCGACGAGACGCGCGAGCAGACGGTCCAGGATCGCCGTAGGGTCGGCGCACAGGCCGGTGTGGATCGGTGAGGGTTGGACGATGGTCGAGGAGGCCGCGGTCAGCCAGCCGAAGCGGTCGGACTGCGGCAGCGCGGCGAGCGCGCCGCCGGCCGGGTCGCCGTCGGCGACGCGGACCATGCCGTCGAGGTGCGTCCGGACGGCCTCGACGTCCAGGTCGGGGGAGAGCGAGCGCAGGCGGTCGTCGTCGACGAGCACCCGGGCCGCCAAGAACTGGCGGCGGCGGCAGTAGACGACGACGCCGACGTTGAGCGCCTCGCCGCGCTCGACCGACGGCACGACGCGCCAGATCGCGTACTGGAACGCGTCGTCCTCACGCGGCGGCACGGCGCGCCTCCTCGGCCTCGGTGGCGAACTGCGCGGCCGCGAGGCGCTCCTCGAAGTAGGTCACGTAGATCGCGCGCGCCAGCGGCGCGTCGTCGCCGAGCCAGTCGTCGGGGACGTCGCGGACGACCCGCTCCAGCGTCGCGCGGTCCAGCCGCGGCGCCAGGCGCTCGCCGGCCTCCACGATCGAGCCCGCGAACGGCAGCAGCACGTGGTCCTCGACGAGCGGGAAGCCGGCGCCCGACGCGCCGTCCGGCCACGTCGGCGCGTGGTGGCGGTACAGCGCCGCGCCGTGGTCGATCAGCCACAGGTCCCGGTGCCAGATCAACATGTTGGGGTTGCGCGGCGTGCGGTCGACGTTCGCGCACAGGGCGTCCAACCACACCACCTCGGCCGCGAGCTCCGGCGTCACGCCGACCGGCGCGGCGGGGGAGAAGGGCAGCGCGCCGGGCAGGAAGTCCAGCGCCGCGTTGGTCCCGCCGCTGGCCGCGACCAGCTGCTGGATCTCGGGATCCGGCTCGGCCGCGGCGAGCAGCGGATCGACGTCGACGACCACGATCTCCGGCACGCGCAGGCCGATCGCCCGCGCGACCTCGCCCACGACGACCTCGGCGATCAGCGCCTTCAGGCCCTGCCCGGCGCCGCGGAACTTGACGACGTACAGCCCGTCGTCGTCGGCCTCCACGAGGCCGGGCATCGAGCCGCCCTCGCGCAGCGGCGTGACGTAGCGCGTGGCGCGCACGGTGCGCAGGTCGGCGGTCGCTGGTTCGGGCATCCGAGCGCGGACGGTAACGATCTGGCCCAGCGCCGTCCCGGCACCGCCAGTACGGTCGATCCCCACGGATGTGGTTCGAGGCCGACAACATGGTGCTCACGACCGCGCAGGCGGCGTGCGTGGCGCTGCCCGCCGCGGGCGTGCCGCGCCTGCTGCAGCGCTTCCGCGGCGGCTGGTGGGCGCTGGTGCTGCCGCTGTGCATCGTCGTGGTGATCGTCGCGATCAACGAGATCCCGAACACCGCGGACGTCCTGACGTGGGTCGCGCTGCTGCTCGTCCCGCCCGGCTGCGCGCTCGCGCTCGGCTGGGCGATGCGCGGCGCGCGCTGGTGGCTGGCGTCGCTGGCGATCCCGCTGCTGGCGCTGGCCTGGGCCGACCAGGACGGCTCGCGCCCCGGCCAGATCGCGACGCTCGTGCTGATCATGGGGTCGTGCGTGACGCTCGGGCGCCTGCTCGCCGGCGCCGCGCCGCTGATCCTGCTCGAGCTCGGGCTGATCGCGATGGCGATCTCCGACGCGATCCTGGTCTTCGGCAACACGCTCCAGGCGCCCAACGCCGTGCTCGTCGCAGCCGAGCCCGGCGCCGGCCTGCCGCAGTTGCAGTCGGCGGGCTTCCACTTCGCGTCGATGGGCTACGGCGACTTCTTCGCGGCGGCCGTCCTGGGCGGGATCCTGGCCGCGCAGCGCCGCCCGCAGCTCGTCCCGGCGCTGGCCATGGTCGCCGTCTCGCTGGCCTGGGACCAGCTCTTCCTCGTCGTCGACACCCTCCCCGCGACGGTGCCCCCCGCGATCGTGCTGGTGGGCGTCGAGGCCTGGGCCTGGGTCGATCGGCGCCGCGCTGGGTAGCACTCCAGTCGCAGGTCCAACAAGGGGGGAAGACCAAGTGCAACGACACGCGTCCTACGTCGGTGGGGCAGTGGCGCGGGCCGCTCGCGACGCCACCGGCGCGCAACGCGCCTGGGTGTTCGCGTCGGTCGCGCCGCACGCGCGCCTGCGGCTGACCGGCAGCGACGGCGGCGCCGTGCCCGAGGCGGCAGACGCGCTCGCGCTGCGCACCGCCGGCGTCGCGATCAACGCCGAGCTGGCGGTCGTGGTGCTCGGCGAGGCGCCCGGGCCGTTGGCCGACGCGGCGTTCCTCGGCGTCCCGGTGCCGTTCGTCGACGGGCGCATGGGGGCGCTGGTCGTGATCGGTGGCCAGCCGCTGGTGGCCGGGCGCGCCGCCGCCGACGCGCTCGTGGCGCTCGCGTGGGCGCAGGTTCAGGTCCACCGGCGCGTTGGCGGCGCTCGCTGAGGCGGGCGGCGAACGCGACGCGGGGCAGCGCGCCGCTAGAGCAGCGCGCAGATGCGCTCGGCCGACAGCTCGCCCTTGGGGACGAAGCCCTTGGCGCCGCTGCGGCCGACGAGCGGGCCGAACTCGCGCGAGTCGCGGCTCGAGGTCAGGACGACCTTGGGCGCCGCGTGGTCGAGGCAGATGCGCGACGCGACGTCGAAGCCGTCGAAGTCGGGCAGGTTGATGTCCAGGAGGACGACGTCGGGCGAGAGCTCGGAGGCGGCCGCGAGGCCGCTCGCCCCGTCCTCGGCCTCGCCGATGACCTCGAAGCCCTCGTGCTCGAGGAGCAGGCGGGCCGCCGAGCGGAAGCTCGGGTGATCGTCGACGATGAGGACCTTCATGGGCACACCTCAAGCGTGCCCATCGGCGCGGGTTTCCAACGTGCGGCTAACCCCCTTTTGCTCCGTGGGTGTCCGGATATCGACGCGAGAGGTACCGCGCGTCAAGTTTCGGACGGCCTACAGCAGGCCCTGCTGGTGCGCGCGTGCCACGGCCTCGTCGCGTGACTGGGCGCCGAGCTTGGTGTAGATGTTGCGGCAGTGCGTCTTGACGGTGTTGACCGACAGGAACAGCCCAGCGCCGATCTCGCGCTGCGAGAGGCCCGAGGGCAGCATCCGCAGGACGGCGCGCTCGGACGGCGACAGCGCGTCGCGGCGCGCCGTGGCCGGCGCGACCGCCGTGGCCCGACCGGCGAGGCGGCCGCCCGTGGCCGGGCAGCCGGCGAGGATCTCCAGCGCTTCGGCCTCGAGGACGTCGGCGAGCTCCGGGCGCTGGCACGCGCGGTGCACCGCGCCGAGTCTGAGCCGCGGCTCGGCGCGCTCGAAGCGCGAGCCGCCGCGCCGGGCGAGCGCGATGGCGCGGCCCAGCGGCGCGACGGAGGACTCCAGCGCGCCAGCCAGCTCCAGGAGCCGGCCTTCGGCGAGCGCGCCGCCGATCGCGACCGGATGCTCGGCGACGGCCGGGTCGGCGTCGGCGAGGTCTTCGAGGCGGCCGAGCCGGCGGCGGGCCGCGTCGTCGTCGCCGCCCTCGGCCGCCAGCAGCGCGAGGTAGCCGAGCGCGGCGGTCAAGGCATAGCGGTCGCCGTGCCGGTGCGCGAGGCCGGCGGCGCGCGCGAAGTGGCGGTGCGCGACGCGCGGGTGCCCGCGCCAGAGCGCCTCGTGCGCGCGCAGCAGCGCGTCGGCCGTGTGCCAGTAGCCGTCGGCGGGATCGTCCTGGGCCGCGGCCTCGATCCGGGCGGCGAGCGCGGGGAGGTCGCCGCGCCTGAGCGCGTCGTTGGCGTGCAGGAGCCGGCCGCGCGCCCGCAGCTCGGGCGCGACCCGCGGCTCGGCGAGCTGGCGCTCAGCCGTGCTCAGCGCTCCGCGTTCGAGGGTGGCCCAGAGGCGGACGAGGAACAGGTCGGGCTCGGCGGCGGCGACCTTCGGCGGCAGCTCATGCAGCCACGCCTGCACCGTCGCCTGCTCACCGCGTGCCAGCGTAGCCGGCCAGACCGCCGCGACGATCGCCGCCGCGGTGGCGGGCTCGCGGGCGGCCAGCGCGCCGTCGAAGCGAGCCGACGGCGTGCCCGCGGTGCGCGGCGTGGCGCCGGCGTCGGCCTCGGCGACCGTCCCGTCGAGCGCCAGCGTGGCGTGCTCGCCGGCCGCGTCGCGGAGCGCGGCGGCCACCGCGGGTGGCGCGTCGGCGACGACCAGGAGCGAGCCCTCCGGCGCGCGGGCCAGCCAGGTCGTCAGCGACGGCAGCGCCTCGGCGGCGCGCTCGCCCAGCGCGCCGCAGCGGTCCAGCACCACCATGATCGCCTCCGGGAGCGTCGCGGCCTCGGCGGCGACGAGCGGGACGACCGCGTCGGTCAGCGCCGCCGGGCCGGCCGCGAGCATCGCCTCGGCGTCGACGCCGAATCCGGGCCGCAGCACGCGCAGCGCGGCGATCGCGCAGCGCCAGAGCCGCACCGGGTCCGCGTCCTCGGGGTCCAGCGCCAGCCAGGCGACCGGCCGGCCGTCGCCGGCCGCGAGCGCCCGCGCGCCCCGCCCGTCGACCAGCGCCAAGCGTGCCGTGGAGGCCGCCTGGAGGCGTCCCGGCGCGTATGCGCGCCGGGGCGGTGGGGATGCGCCGTCGCCGTCGGGGACGCACAGCTTCGTGGGGGCGACGACGGACCCCGCCGGAGCGAGGGCGACGTCCATGACCGGCCGACCCTATCCACACGCGAACCTGGCGCGCCAGCGCGTAACGCGTGGGCCATCGGCGCAGACCGGCCGGCGTGCGCGCTTTCATCCCGTCGACACGATGGTGATCCTGCTGCTCATCAGCGCGCTGGTCGGCGCCGGCACCGCGCTCAGCCCGTGCGCGCTCCCGGTCCTTCCGGCGCTGCTCTCGGCCGGCGCGGCGGGCGGCCGGCGCCGGCCGCTGGCGATCGTCCTGGGCCTCTCGGTCACCTTCCTGCTGTCGATCGTCGGCGGCGGCGAGCTGCTGCGCCACGTCGGCCTCGGCGGCAACACGCTGCGCGACGCGGGCATCGCGGTCCTCGTGATCGCGGGCCTCGCCGCGCTCGCGCCGAGCCTCGCCGACCGGCTGGAGCGCCCGCTGGCCGCGCTGTCGCGCCTCGCGCCCAGGACCAAGGGCGATGGCTTCGCCTCGGGCCTGCTCGTCGGCGCGGCGCTCGGCTTCGTCTACGCGCCGTGCGCCGGCCCGGTGCTGGCGGCCGTCGCCTCGGTCTCGGCGGTCACCGGCCGCACGTTCGCGGTCGCGCTGGCCTACACCGCAGGCAGCGCCGCGGTCCTTGCCGCGATCGCGCTCGGCGGCCGCCGCGTCCTGGAGCCGATCCGGCGCGCCGGCCCGCTGCGCGTCCAGCGGGCGCTCGGCGCGATCCTGCTGGTCACCGCGGTCGCGTTCGCCGCCGGCCTCGACATGGACTTCGAGACCGCGCTGGCCCGCCACACCGACGACATCACCTTGACCGCGGGGCTGGAGAAGTCCGGCTCGGTCCAGGGGCGCCTCGGCGACCTGCACCACACCAAGCCGAAGTTCGCGACGCCGGCCAAGTCCTCCAACAAGGCCGATCTGCCCGACCTCGGCCACGCGCCCGACTTCGTCGACACCCAGCGCTGGTTCAACTCCGCGCCGCTGTCGCTGGACCGGCTCAAGGGCCGCGTCGTCCTGATCGACTTCTGGACCTACACCTGCATCAACTGCCTGCGCGCGCTGCCCTACCTGGAGGCGTGGGACCAGCGCTACCGCGCACAGGGCCTCACCGTCGTGGGGATCCACGCGCCCGAGTTCGCCTTCGAGCACGACGCGGGCAACGTGCAGCGCGCGATCGCGACCAACAACATCAAGTACCCCGTCGTCCAGGACAACAACTTGTCCACCTGGAACGCCTGGGGCAACCAGTACTGGCCCGCCGAGTACCTGATCGACGCCAAGGGCGAGGTGCGCGAGACGCACTTCGGCGAGGGCGACTACGAAACGACCGAGGCCGCGATCCGGGCGCTCCTGGCCGAGCGCGGCAGCGCGGTCACCGCCGCGCGGGCCAAGCCGAAGGACGTCACGCCCGTGGGCACGGAGGCGACGCCGGAGACCTACGTCGGCACCGCGCGCGCCCAGGGCTTCGTCGGCACGCCGCCGACCAAGGGCACGCACGACTACGGCACGCCGCGCGCCAGGCCGCCGCTCAACGGCTTCGCGCTCGGCGGCACGTGGACGATCGGCGACGAGCCCGCCACCGCCGGGGCGGACGCCGCGCTCAGGGCCACCGTCCAGGGGCGCTTCGTCTACCTCGTGCTGAGCCCGCCGCCCGGCGGGCGGACGGGCACGGTGGACGTCGCGGTCGACGGCCGGCGCACCAAGCGCGTGACGGTCGACCACCAGCGCCTCTACACGCTCGCCGACTTCGGGCACACCGCCCGGCACACGATCGCGCTCACGTTCTCCCGCGGCACCTCGGCCTACGCCTTCACGTTCGGGTAGACGGCGGCCCAACCGAACTCTCAGGCTGCGTTAAGCCTCCTCTGGGATGTTCGTGCGCATGCCCATGCGGATCAAGCGCTACGTCCTGGTGTCCGCCGCTGTCCTGGCCGCCGGCGCCGGCGGCGGCGCCGCGCTCGCGGCCACGAGCGGCGACGACGACCACAAGAAGGCCGAGCAGGCCGTCATCGACGACGCCGCCAAGCGGCTGAACGTCACGCCCGACGCGCTGCGCGGCGCGCTCGGCGCGGCCGAGGACGCCCAGCTCGACCAGCAGGTCAAGGACGGCAAGCTCACGCAGGAGCAGGCCGACGCCATCAAGAAGCGCCGCGCCGACAGCGGCGCGGTGCTCGGCGGTCCGGCGGTCGGGCCGGGCGGCGTGCACCCCGGCTTCGGCCGCGGGGGCCCGCGCGGCGGCCTCGGCTTCAAGCTCGGCTCGGGCGGCGCGCTGGACGCCGCGGCCTCCGCGCTCGGCCTCGAGCTCGACGACCTCGTCACCAAGCTGAAGGCCGGCAAGTCGATCGCCGACGTCGCCAAGGACCAGGGCAAGAGCCTGGACGACGTCAAGCAGGCGATCACCGCCGGCGTGACCAAGGAGCTCGACCAGGCCGTCACCGACAAGAAGCTCACGAGCGCCCAGCGGGACAAGGTCCTGAAGGACCTCGGCGACCACCTCGACGACCTCGTCGCCCGCACGCCGCCCAAGGGCGGCCAGGACGGCGGCCCGCCGGCCGGTCACGCCGCGGGCCCCGGCCGGCACTGGCGCTAGCCTTCGTCGCGTCTCGCAGTCGCCACCACGACCTCGCAGGAGGTTCCGGGGCTTCTCCCAGGAACCTCTGAGGTTGTGGGCCGAGACTGGAGCGCGTGATGACCGCCACCGCCACGCCCGAGAGCCACCGCGTGCTCGTCGTCGACGACGAGCCGAACATCGCCGACGTGATCTCGATGGCCCTGCGCTTCCAGGGCTTCACCGTCGAGTCCGCCGGCGACGGCCGCACCGCGCTGGAGGCCGTGGCGACCTTCAAGCCGGACCTGCTCGTCCTCGACGTCATGCTCCCCGACATGGAGGGCTTCGAGATCGCCCGCCGGCTCAGCGCCGAGCGCGTCCAGGTCCCGATCATCTTCCTCACCGCTCGCGACGCCACCGAGGACAAGGTGCGCGGGCTCACGATGGGCGGCGACGACTACGTCACCAAGCCGTTCAGCCTCGAGGAGCTCGTCGCGCGGATCCGGACGATCCTGCGCCGCGCGGGCCTCACGCAGCCCGAGACGTCGCGGCTGGTCTTCGAGGACCTCGAGCTCGACGAGGACACGCGCGAGGTCATCCGCGGCGGCGAGCTGATCGAGCTGACCGCGACCGAGTACCGGCTGCTGCGGTACCTGATGCTCAACCCGCGCCGCGTGCTCACACGCGCCCAGATCCTGGACCAGGTGTGGGACTACGACTTCGGCGGCGACGCCCGCGTGCTCGAGACCTACATCTCGTACCTGCGCAAGAAGATCGACAAGAACGGGCCGCCGCTGATCCACACCGCGCGCGGCGTGGGCTACGCGCTGCGCGCGCCGCGGGCGTAGGTGTAGATGTCGCTGCGCACCCGGCTCGTCGCAGGTCTGCTGGCGCTCGCCGCGGTCGGCCTGCTCCTTCTGGCCGGCGTGACCTACGCCGAGCAGCGCCACTTCCTGATGAGCCGGGTCGACGACCAGGCCACGCAGGCGGTGCGCTGGACCGGCCGCGGCGGCCCGGCGGGCGGCATGGGCCTCGGTGGCCTCTACGGCCAGGGCGACGCGGGCGCGCTGCCGCCGGGGACCAGCGACGGCGACGACGACAACCGCCCGCCCGCCGACCGCGGGCCCGGCCCGGCGGCCGGCACGTGGTCGGTGATCCGCGACACGAGCGGCACCGACACGACGACCTGCTTCAGCTGCTACTCGACCGCGGACCAGCCCGCGTTCCCGGCGAGCATGACGGCCGGCGGCCCCAAGACGGTGCAGGCCACCAACACGGGCAAGTCCTATCGCGTGGTCGGCGTCAAGCTGCGCAGCGGCGCCACGCGCTTCGCCGCGGTGCCGCTGGCCGAGACCGAGACGACGCTGCACCGCCTGCTGCGCATCGAGGGCATGGTCATCGCGGGCATCCTGTTGGCCTTGGGCGCGTTGGCCTGGTGGTTGGTCCGGATCGGGTTGCGGCCGCTGGAGCGCATCGGCGTGACCGCCGGCGCGATCGCCGGCGGCGACCTGGCGCGGCGCGTCGAGCCGGCCGAGCCGCGGACCGAGGTCGGCCGCCTCGGCCTCGCGCTGAACCGCATGCTGGACCGGCTGGAGGACGCGTTCGCCAAGCAGAAGGCGTCCGAGGACCGGCTGCGCACGTTCCTGGCCGACGCGTCGCACGAGCTGCGCACGCCGCTGGCGTCGATCCGCGGCTACGCGGAGCTGTTCCGGATCGGCGCGGCGCGCGACGAGGAGGGCACCGAGAAGGCGATGAGCCGGATCGAGGCCGAGGCCGCGCGCATGGGCGTGCTCGTCGAGGACCTGCTGACGCTGGCGCGCCTGGACGAGGTGCGGGACCTGATCCGCGAGGACGTCGACCTGGCCACGCTCGCCGGCGACGCCGTCGACGACGCGCGGGCGACCGCGCCGGACCGCGAGATCGATCTGCGCCACGCCGGCGACGGCCACGTCGTGGGCGATCCGCACCAGCTCCGCCAGGTGCTGGCCAACCTGCTGCGCAACGGGCTCGTCCACACGCCGCCCGGGACGCCGATCGAGGTCGACGTCCGCGACGAGGGCGCCGCGAAGGTGCTCGAGGTCCGCGACTACGGCCCGGGTCTGCCGACCGACGAGGACGACGCGCTGTTCGAGCGCTTCTGGCGTGCGGAGGCCGGGCGCAAGCAGGGCAAGGCGGGCTCCGGCCTCGGCCTGGCGATCGTGGCCGGGATCGTCGCCCAGCACCACGGCGACGTGCGGGCCGAGAACGCGCCGGGCGGCGGCGCGCGCTTCACGGTGACGCTTCCGGCCGACGGGGCCTCGCGCCCAGGCGCGGCGACCGACGTCACGCCTGCGGCGTCGAGCTAGACAGCGCTCAGCGCGGCGTCGCGCGCGACTGGCGTCGGCGCGGCGCGCGTCTCGGTGCCGAGCTCGCGGGCCAGCTTCGCGAGGCGGCCGACGGCGTCGCGCAGCGTGTCCGGCGGCAGCGTGAACGGCAGGCGGACGTGGCGCTCGAAGGTGCCGTCGACCGAGAAGGCGGGGCCGGGGGAGAGCAGGATCCCGGCGGCGGCCGCGGCGGTGGCGAGGTGGGTCGCGTCGGGGGTCGGCAGGCGGGCCCAGGCGCTGATGCCGCCGTGCGGGCGGTCGACGGACCACGACGGCGCGTGCTCGGCGAGCGCGGCGAGCAGGGCGTCCCGGCGCAGGCGCAGCAGCGCGCGGCGCGAGGCCAGGACGGCGTCCCAGCTGTCCAACAACTCGACCGCTACGAGCTGCTCGAGGACCGGCCCGGCCATGTCGACCGCCGTCCGGATGGTCGCCAGCTCGCGGACCGCCCGGGCGGTCGCGCGGATCCAGCCGATGCGCAGCCCGGCCCACGCCGCCTTGCTCATCGAGCCGACGGTGATCACCGTGCCGCCCGGGTCGAACGCCCCGAGCGGCGGCGGCAGCGCCGGGCCGTCGAGGCGCAGCTCCGCGCACGTCTCGTCGACGACGAGGACGGCGCCGGCGCGCGCGCAGGTCAGCGCGACGGCCTCGCGCTCGGCGGCGCGCATCACGCGGCCGGTGGGGTGGTGGAAGTCCGGGACGGTCACGGCCAGCCGCGGCGCCGCCACGCGCGCGGCGGCGGCCCAGCCGTCCGGGTCCCAACCGCGGCCGGCCAGCGCGACCGGGACCGGGCGCGCCCGCGCGGCGCGGATCGCCATGAGCGTCCGCGGGTAGGCGGGCGCGTCGACGAGCACGCGGTCGCCCGGGCCGACGACCAGGTCCAAGACCAACCGCAGCGCGTGCTGGGCGCCCGCTGTGATCAGGACCTCGTCGGCGGTCGTCGGCAGGCCGCGCGCCGTCAGCCGCGCGGCGACCGCCATGCGCAGCTCGCCGAGGCCCGCCGGCGCGTAGCCGAGCCCCGGCAGGTGGCGCGCCAGCGCGGCCGTCGCGCGGGCCGCCGCGTCGGCCAGCAGCGGGTCGGGGGCGGGCAGCGCCCCGATGGTGAGGTCCACTTCGCCGTCCTCAGCGAGCCGGGGCGGCGCCGCCGGCCCCGCACCGGGCGGGAGCGTCAGCCAGCTTCCGGCGCCGCGCGCGCTGACCAGGTAGCCGTCGTCGCGCAGCCGGTCGAACGCGCGGGACACCGAGCCGCGGCTGAGCCCGAGCGCGTCGGAGAGGCTGCGCTCGCTGGGGATCCGGGTCCGAGCGGGCAGCCGCCCGTCGACCACCATGCCGCGCAGCGCATCGGCCAGCGCCTGCGCCGTGCGGCCCGGGCGCCGCCACTCGTCGCCGAGCAGCGCCGCCAGCGACGGCGCGGTCATCGTCGGAGCCATGGGGCCATGCTCGCAGAAGTGGATCTACCAGTACAGGGCCATTGCCGCCACCATGGATCCATGCTCGCCCGCCGCCTCACGCAGCTCTACGCCGGCCTCGTCCTGTACGGGTTCAGCGGCGCGCTCGTCCTGCTCTCGGGGCTGGGCAACTTCCCGTGGGACGTGCTGCACCAGGGGCTCGAGGTCCAGACCGGGATCGGCACCGGCCTCTGGGTCGACATCGTCGGCGCGCTGCTCCTGATCGCCTGGATCCCGCTGCGCCAGACGCCCGGCCTGGGCACGGTGAGCAACGTCATCGTCCTGGGCCTCGTCGTCCAGGTCATGTTGTCGCTCTTCGATCAACCCCATGATGTCGCGACCCGGGTCGTGCTCCTGCTCTCCGGCATCCTGCTCAACGGCGTCGCGACCGGCCTGTACATCGGCGCGCGCTTCGGCACCGGCCCGCGCGACGGCCTGATGGTCGGGCTCGCGGCCCGCACCGGCTGCTCGCTGCGCGCCGTCCGCACGATCCTCGAGCTCACCGTCCTGGCGACCGGCATCCTGCTCGGCGGCACGTTCGGCGCCGGGACGCTGCTCTACGCGCTCGCGATCGGCCCGCTGGCCCAGGTGTTCGTGCCGCTGCTGACCGTGCCGACCGTCAGCGGGCCATCGCGATGGAGCCCGCTCGCACCGTCGTCTCGATGACCTCGACCACGAGCTCCGGCGCGTCGAACATCGGGATGTGGCCGCAGTCGGGCAGCGTGACCGTCCGCGCGCCGGGCACGGCCAGCGGGTTCGGCCGGATCAGGCGGTCGCGCTCGCCGAACGCGACGGTCACCGGCACGGCGATCCCGGAGACGTCGCCGAGGGTCGCGCGGCGCATCGCGACGTTGGTCGCCGCGTACGCGGTCGCGCGCGCGTAGGAGGACACCATCCGCCACGCGTCGCGGTAGGGCACGCGCTCCGGGTGCGCGACGAACGGCGCGAGGACGGCGTGGCGCACGCGGCGGCTGCGCAGCGCCACCGGGATCAGGGGGCGCAGCCGCGCGGCGAGGCGCTGGCCGCGGCCCTGGACCGGCGTCTCGCCGTCGCCCAGCAGCGGCCCGCCCCAGAGCCCGGCGGGGCACAGCGCCGTCACCGATCGCGCGCGGCCGGCCTTGGCGAGCTCCAGCGCGATCCAGCCGCCGAGCGAGTTGCCGGCCACGTGGACGGCGTCGCGCAGCCCGAGGTCGTGGAGCACCTCCGCCACCGCCGCGGCCAGCGCGGCCGGCGACGGCTCCACGCCGTCGGGCAGCGGCGCCGATCGGCCGAAGCCCGGGAGGTCGAGCGCAAGCACATCATGTCGCTCGGCCAGCGCGTCCAGCACCGGATCCCACACGCACGCCTCACCACCGATCCCATGCAGCAGCACGAGCGGCGGCCCGGCACCGCGGCGCACGAGATGGACATCGGGTCGGGCGGCCATGTCCGCCCGTGCTACCCGCTCAGCCCGCCGGGGCGGCGGCCGAGCGCGCGACGTGGCGCAGGAACGGTGCCGCGTCGAGGCCGCGGCCGGTGGCGGCCTCGACGATCGGGACCGTGTCGAGGCGGCGGCCGTGGCGGTGGACCTTGTCGCGGAGCCACTCGCGGATCTCGGCGACGTCGCCGGCGGCGAGTGCCTCGTCGCGGGCGCCGAGGTCGGCCTCGAGCGTCTCCCACAGCTGGGCGGCGATCAGGCAGCCGAGAGCGTAGGACGGGAAGTAGCCGAAGGCGAGGCCGGACCAGTGGACGTCCTGCAGGACGCCGTCGGCGTCGGAGGGGACCTCGAGGCCGAGCAGGTCGCGGGTCGCGTCGTTCCAGGCGGTCGGGAGGTCGGCGACGCTCAGGTCGCCGTCGACCAGCGCGCGCTCGAGCTCGAAGCGCATGACGATGTGCAAGGGGTAGGTGACCTCGTCGGCGCTGACGCGGATCAGCGTCGGCCGGACGGCGGTCAGCGCCGTGTGGACGTCGCCGGCGCTGACCGGGAAGCCGGCGTTGGTCAGCTCCTGGGCCAGGACGCCGGAGAACGCCGGGCTGCGGCCGACGTGGTTCTCCCACAGCTTGCTCTGGGACTCGTGGATCGACATCGACGTGCCGTCGGCGAGCGTCGTGCGCGCCAGCTCCGGCGCGGTCTGGCGGTCGTAGAGCGCGTGGCCGAACTCGTGCATCGCGGCCAGCAGCGACTCGAGCTGGCCGTCCTCGTAGCGGGTCGTGATCCGGCTGTCGCGCAACCCCACGTTGGTGGAGAACGGGTGCGACGACACGTCCACGCGCCAGGACGCCGGGTCGACCCCGAACCGCGCCAGCACGCCCGTGACCGCGGCCTGCTGCGCGGCGACCGGGACCTCCAGCCGCTTCGGCGCCGGCAGCGAGGCGCGCTCGGCGACCAGCGGGGGCAGCGCGGCGCGCAGCTCGCCGAAGACCTCCTGGATGCGCGCCGTCGTCAGCCCGAGGTCGTAGTCCTGCAACAACGCGTCGTACGGGCTGGCGAAGCCGTCGAAGCACGCCGCGTAGCGGCGCGAGAGCTCCACGTTGCGCTCCAGGACGGGCGCGAACTTCGCGAAGTCGTCCTCCGCGCGCGCCAGCTCCCACGCGTCCTGTCCGGCGGCCGACGCCTGCGCCATCTCGGCCGCCAGCTCGGTCGGGACGCGCCGGGCGCGGTCGTAGTCGCGCTGGGTGACGCGCACGATGTCGCGGTCGACCTCGTTGAGGTCGGCGCCGGCGGCGGCCGCGAGCCACTCACCGACCTCGTCGGCGATGAACCGCTCGTGGCCGATGCGCTGCAGCGTCGCGAGCTGCTCGGCGCGCTCGGGCCCGCCGGCCGGGGGCATCATCGTGCGCTGGTCCCATCCGACCAGCTGACCGACGAGGCGCAGGTCGTTGAGCTCGGCGAGGCGGGCGCGAAGGGCGTCGATGGGCGCGGGCATGCTGGACACCTTATGCGGCCGCCGGCACTGCCTGCTCCGGCAGCGGGGCGAGGCGTCCGGCGCCGCGGCCGAGGCTCAGCAGCGCGATCGACGCGACCGCCGCGCCGGCCAGCGCGACCGCGAACACGGCGCCGCCGGTGGCGGTCGCCGCGGCCTGGCGCGCGCCGTCGCCGGCGGCGACCGCGTCGTGCAGCCGCGTCGCGTAGATCGTCTCGGCCGCGGCCAGCGCGCCGGCCCCGCCGAGCTGGCGCAGGAGCAGCAGCGTCCCCATCGCGGCGCCGATCTCGGCGGGCGCGACCGTGCGCTGCAGCGCGATCTGCAGGCCCGACAGCGCCGGGCCGACGCCCACGCCGATCAACCCCATGAACAGCAGGCTGAGGGCGTCCGGGGTCGACGCGTCGAACGTCGCGAAGCCCAGCGCGCCGAGCGCCATCAGGCCCATGCCGGCGACGATCGGCGTCCGGAACTCCAGGCGCTGGACGATGACCTGCGCGCCGACGTTGACCGCGACCACCAGGCCGAGCAGCAGCGGGTAGACGAGCAGCCCGGAGTGCGTCGCCGACACGCCGCGGGAGAACTGGAAGTAGCGCGGGAGCAGCAGGACGCCGCAGAACAGCCCGAACGCGGCGAACGTCCCGGCCACGCAGATCGCGGCGAGGCGCCGGTTCTCGGCCAGCAGCCGCAGCGGGATGATCGGCGCGGGCGCCCGGCGCTCGACCACGAGCAGCACCACGCCGACCGCCAGCCCGGCCGCGATCAGCCCGCCGGTGCGCAGCTCGGTCCAGGCCGGGAGCGACCCAAGGGCATCGGCATGGGTCTTCTCGTTCAACCCCACCAACAGCAGCGACACGGCGCCGGTGAGCAGCGCGATGCCCGCGAGGTCGAGCGGGACGTCGCGGCGCTCGGAGCGGCCGATCTCGGCGGGCAGGACGGTCGCGATCGCGATCAGCGCCATGACGCCGATCGGCAGGTTGACGGTGAAGCACGCGCGCCAGTCGACGTGGTCGGTGAGGAAGCCGCCGATCAGCGGCCCGGCGATGAACGCGAAGCCCATCATCCCGGCCAGCGCGCCCTGCAGCGCGGCGTTGCGCCGGCCGCCGTAGAGGTCGGCGACGAGGATGAACGACAGCGACTCCAGCGCGCCGGCGCCGGCGCCCTGGACCGCGCGGGCGCCGACGAGCCAGCCCATCGACTGCGCGCCGGCGGCCAGCGCCGAGCCGGCGAGAAACAGGACCATGCCGATCAGCAGCAGGCGCCGCCGGCCGTAGCGGTCCGACAGCCGGGCGTAGAGCGGCAGCGTGACCGTGGCGGGGACCAGGTACGCGGTGACGACCCAGAGGTACAGCGACTGGCCGTCGAGATCCTCGACCACGCGGGGCAGCGCGGTGCCGACGATGGTCTGGTCGAGCATCGCGAGCATGAGGCCGGACATGACCGCGGCGAGGAGGAGCCGCTGACGGGAGGGGGAGAGGGAGACCATACATGTAAGTTCTTACATGTATGGTCTTGCCTGTCAAATCCGGAGTACGCTGAGCGCATGTCGTTGCGCCACGCGATGCTCGGTCTGCTCGCCGTCGAGCCCGCCACGGGCTATGACCTGACGCGCAAGTTCGACAAGTCGATCAGCAACGCCTGGCACGCCAGCCACAGCCAGATCTACCCCGAGCTCGCCAAGCTCGAGGACGCCGGGATGGTCGAGGTCGTGTCCGAGGGCGCCCGCCGCAGCAAGACCTGGGCCCTGACCGACGCCGGGCGCGAGGAGCTGCGCCGCTGGCTCGTCGAGGTCGAGCCGTCGCGCCAGCAGCGCAACGAGTCGGCGCTGCGCACGTTCCTGGCGCCGCGCCTGCTGGCGCCGGAGGACGCGCGGATCGCGCTCCAGCGCGACCTCGACTATGTCCTCGAGCAGCGCGTGGTCCTGTTGGCGATCAAGCAGGCGATCGAGGAGGGCGGCATCAGCTCGCCGTTCGAGCCCGCCGTCGACCTCGGCCTGCGCATCAGCCCGGTCATGGAGGGCTGGCTGCGCGACCAGCTGGCCGCGCTGCCCCGCTCGTCGCGGACCAAGTCCTAGCTCTTGGCCGTGCCCAGCGTCGCGGTGACCGTCGCGCTAGCGCCCGCGCCGCGCCGGTAGGTCACGCGCAGCCGGTCGCCCGGCTGGTGGGACGCGATGAGCGACGCCAGCGTGTCGGCGTCGCCCACCGTCGTTCCGTCGATGGTGGTGATCGTGTCGCCGGCCTTCAGGCCCGCCGCCGCGGCTGCGCCGCCCGCGGTGACGGCGGCCAGCTTCACGCCACCCCTCGTCCCGTCCTCGATCCGCACGCCCAGCCGCGGGTGGGCGACCGCCTCCCCGGCGATCAGCGCCGTCGCGACCGTCCGGACCGTGTCGGCCGGGATCGCGAACCCGACGCCGTCGTTGCCACCCGAGTCGCTCTCGATCTGGGCGTTGACCCCGACCACCTCGCCGTCGGCGTCGATCAGCGGCCCACCCGAGTTGCCCGGGTTGATGGAGGTGTCGGTCTGGATCGCGCCGCCGATCGTCGCGCCCGACGGTGAGGTGATCGTCCGGTCCAGGGCGCTGACGATGCCGGTCGTCAGCGTCTCGGACAGGCCGAAGGGCGAGCCGATCGCCAGGACGCCGTCGCCGATCGTCACGTCGCCGGAGTCGCCGAACGTCAGGGGATGCAGCTTGGTCGCGCTGATCCCGGTCACGCGTACGACCGCGATGTCGGTGGCCTTGTCGGTGCCGACCACGCGCCCGCTGCCGATCGTGCCGTCGGCGAACGTGACCTTGATCTTCTTGGCGCCGTCGACCACGTGGGCATTGGTGACGACGTCGCCCTTCTCGTCCACCACGAACCCGCTGCCCTCGGCCGACGCGTCGATCTTCAGGTCGACGACGCCCGGCGACGTGTTCTTGTAGATATCGCCCGCGGTCAAGGTGGTGGAGTCGGTCGTGGACGCGGCGGGCACGGCCGTGCCGCTCGACGCGGCGGGCGTCGTCACGGTCGCGGTGGCGGTCCCGCCGCCCGCGTCACGGGTCGTCGCGACCACGGCGCCGGCACCGCCGCCGGCCAGGGCGGCGACGGACATGAGGATCAGGGCTGCGGGCTTGGAGGTCATGGCCAGCAGGCTGCTCCGCGCGGCTGGCGCGATCGCGAGAGGACCCTGGGAGCCCACTGGGAAGCGTCCCTTAGGAATCCTTTGGAGTCCCTTGACATTCGCGCAAGCAGGACGTCCGACAGTGTCATCGATGACTCCCTCCTCGAAGCTCGCCGCCATCGGCGCCTGCGCCCTCATCGCCGGCGCCGGCGGCGCCGGTCTCGCCGCCGTCGCGGTCGACGGCCACGGCTCCTCCTCCACGGCCTCCGCCGCGCCCGCGTCCTCCAACAGCACGCGCCCCGTCTCTGACGACGACTCGACCGCCAAGCAGGTCTACAACGAGGCCAAGGACTCGGTCGCCTACATCCAGGCCGAGACCGGCCAGGGCACGGCCACCGGCTCGGGCTTCGTCGTCTCCTCCGACGGCAAGATCGTCACCAACGAGCACGTCGTCGACGGCGCGCAGTCCGTCACGGTCAAGCTCGGCGTCAACGGCAAGGCCCAGACCGCGCAGGTGCTCGCGGCCGACGCGTCCAAGGACCTCGCCCTGCTCAAGATCGACGCCAGCAACCTGCGGGCGCTCCCGCTCGGCGACTCCTCGTCGATCGAGGTCGGCGACAACGTGTACGCCATCGGCAACCCCTACGGGTTGGACCACACGCTGACGTCGGGCATCGTCTCCGCGCTGAACCGCGACATCGACGCGCCCGATGGCACGCCGATCAAGGGCGCCATCCAGACCGACGCGGCGCTCAACCCCGGCAACTCCGGCGGCGCGCTGATCGACGCCGACGGCAAGGTCGTGGGCGTCAACTCCCAGATCGCCTCAGCGGGCGCCTCCAGCGGCGGCGAGGCCGGCAACGTGGGCATCGGCTTCGCGATCCCGGTCAACATCGTCAAGGACTTCATCGCGCACCCGACCTCCTCGTCGGGCTCGGCCCAGAGCCAGGGCCAGGGCGAGCAGCAGCAGCAGGTCGATCCGTCCCAGCAGCAGGCCGACCCCCAGCAGCAGGATCCGTCCCAGCAGCAGGCCGATCCCTACGGCGACCAGAGCCAGCAGGCCGACCCCTACGGCCAGGCCGACCCCTACAGCCAGGCCGACCCCTACAGCCAGGCCGACCCCTACGGCGACCAGAGCCAGGACCAGGGCGACCAGCAGCAGCAGGACGTGCCGCAGCTGGTGCTCCCCGGCTAGCTCTCGACGAAGTACGACCCGTGACCCTGGCCGTCTGAGAACCAGCGGCTGGTCACGGTCTTCTTCTTGGTGAAGAAGTCCACGGCGTCGCTGCCGTGGGCGTGCAGGTCACCGAGGAACGAGTCCTTCCACCCTGAGAAAGGGAAGAAGGCGACGGGCGCTGCTACCCCGATGTTGACGCCAACCATCCCGGCCTCGACGTCATGGCGGTAGCGGCGTACCGCCGCACCGTTCTCGGTGAAGATCGAGGTGCCGTTCCCGAACCGGGACGCGTTGACGATCGCGGTCGCCTCGTCCAGCGACTCCGCCCGCACGATCGCCAGGACCGGTCCGAAGACCTCCTCCTGCGCGATCTCCATGTCCGGCGTGACGTCGTCGAGGATCGTCGGGCCGACGAACGCGCCTTCCGCGTTGCCGCCGTCGACGCCGCGGCCGTCGACCACGATCGTCGCGCCGCCCTCGACGCCCTTGTCGATCCAGGCCTTGATGCGGTCGCGCGCCTCGCAGGAGACGACGGGGCCGACCTCGACCGACTCGTCGCTGCCGTCGCCGACCGAGAGCTTGCCGGTCGCCTCGACGAGCGCCGGCACGAGCCGCTTGTGGGCGTCGCCGACGGTGACGACGACCGAGCCGGCCATGCAGCGCTGGCCCGCCGCGCCGAACGCGCTGCCGATGATCCCGCCGACGGTCCTGTCGATCACCGCGTCGGGCATGACCACCATGTGGTTCTTGGCCCCGCCGAGCGCCTGCACGCGCTTGCCGGCCTTGGCGGCGCGCTCGTAGACGATCTTCGCGACCGGCGCCGAGCCGACGAACGACACCGCGTCGATGCCGTCGTGGTCGAGGATGCCCTCGACGATCTCGCGCCCGCCGTTGACCAGGTTCACGACGCCCGGCGGCAGCTCGAGCGTGTCGAGCACCTCGAAGGCGATCTGCTGCGTCAGCGGCACCTGCTCGGACGGCTTCAAGATGAAGGTGTTGCCACACGCGATGGCGAACGGCAGGAACCAGAACGGGACCATCGCGGGGAAGTTGAAGGGGACGATCGCCGCGCAGACGCCGACGGGCTGGCGGATCGTCTCAGCGTCGATGCCGCGCGAGACGTCCTCCAGGATGCGGCCCTGCATCGTCGTCGGGATCGCGGTCGCGGCCTCGACCATCTCGATCATGCGCGAGACCTCGGCGCGGGCGTCGGCGATCGTCTTGCCCATCTCGGCCGTGACCGAGCGGGCGAGGTCCTCGTGGCGCTCGACGAGCCGCTCGCGCAGCGTGAAGAGGCGACGGGCACGCTCGATCGTCGAGACGTCGCGCCACTCGGGCAGCGCGGCGCGCGCGGCGGCGACGGCGGCGTCGAGGTCGGCGGCGCCCGACAGCGGGACGCGCGCCAGCACCTCGCCGGTCGCGGGGTTGGTGACGTCGAGCGCGCCGGAGGGCTCGGCGGCGGGCGTCCAGGCGCCGGAGACGTAGTTGTCGAGCAGGCGGGTGGCGGTGGCGGACATGATTCGTGGGGCTCCAGGTGTCGGGTCGTGTCAGGCGGCGCTGGTGGGATCCAGCGTCCATTCGTGGTCGGGATCGTTGGCGACCGCCCATCGGCGGACGGGCCCGGCCATCACGTTCAGGTAGTAGACCGCATAGCCGGGCGGGGCGGAGACCGTGTGGTAACCGCGCGGGACCAGGACGCAGTCGCGGTCGCCGAAGGCGATCGTCTCGTCGAGGGTCCGGTCGTCGGTGTACACGCGCTGCAGGCCGAAGCCGCGGGCCGGCGCGACGCGGTGGTAGTAGGTCTCTTCGAGGAACGTCTGGGTCGGCGGGTCGTCGACGTCGTGCTTGTGCGGCGGGTAGCTGGACCAGTGCCCGGGCGGCGTGATGACCTCGCAGACCAGCAGCGCGTCGGCCGGGTTGCCGTCCATCAGGATCGGGTGGACCGTGCGCTCGAGGTGACCGTGGCCGCGGGTCTCGGCGTCGATCGCACCGCCCGGTAGCAGCCGCGCCGGCGCCGCGCTCTGGCCGCTGGCGGGCGCGAAGCAGAGGCCGACCTCGCCGGTGCCGGTGACCGTGAACGTCGTGTCGGCCGGCAGGTAGACCGCGTCCGGGCGCCCGTCGAACGGCGTCTCGCGCGTGCCGACGCGCGCGAAGTCCCCGCGAGAGGAGGCGACGTCGACCGTCCCCTCGACGACGACGACGCAGACCTCGCGGTCGCCGGTGTCGCGCCGCGCCTCGACGCCCTCGACCAAGGTGATGGCCTCGAAGCCGACGTGCCGCCAGCCCGCCGACGCCGGCGTGACCGTGAGAAAGGTGCCGTCGGCCGCGGGCCGCGCCGCGGGGTGGAGGAGCAGCTCGCTCATCGGCCCGTCTCCACGTGCGCGCGCTGCGCTTCGCGCGCCGTCTCGTATTCCGCGCGTGCCGACTGCACGGCGGCGCTGTCGGACACCGCGGCGACCGGGACGTCCCACCAGCCCTCGTAGCTCGGGACGCCCGCGTAGCGGTCGACCTCGACGTGGACGACGACCGGGCCGTCGCGGACGTCGCGCGCGGCGGCCAGCGCGGCGCGGACCTCCGCGACGCCGGCGCAGCGGATCACCGTGGCGCCCAGCGACTCGGCGTTGGCGGCGAGGTCGGGGTGGGCGGGGTCCGTGCCCGGCAGCGCCGCGACGGCGAGCGCGTCGCCGGCGTCGTTGTCGACGGGGAGCGCGCCGTTGGCCCGTGCGCGGTAGTGGGTCCCGAAGCCGTGCGAGCCGACCGACCGCGACAGCGCGCCGATCGACGCGTAGCCGTGGTTGTCGACCAACACGATGACGATGGGGATGCGCTCGGCGACCGCGGTCGCGAGGTCGCCCGGCAGCATCAGGTAGGAGCCGTCGCCGACCATCACGTACACCTCGCGGTCCGGGGCGGCGAGCTTGATCCCCATGCCGCCCGGGATCTCGTAGCCCATGCACGAGAAGCCGTACTCGACGTGGTAGCCCTTGCCGTCCGGATCCCGGGCGCGCCAGAGCTTGTGCAGGTCGCCGGGCAGCGAGCCGGCGGCGCACACGACGACCCCGCGCTCGCCCGCCGCGTCGTTGACCGCGGCGACGACCGAGGCCTGCGTGGTGGGCGCGCCGTCGGCCGCGGGGGCGATGACGCGCGCGACCTCCTGCGCCCACGCCGCGGACTCGCGGGCCGCGCGGGCGCGCCAGTCGGGATCGACCTGGTGGCCTTGCAGCGCCGCGGTCAGCGCCGTGAGCGCCTCGCGCGCGTCGGCCTCGACCGCCAGCCCGCTGTGCTTGACGGCGTCCAGCGCCGCCACGTTGATGTTGACGAACTCCACGCCGGGGTCCTGGAAGGCCGACTTCGACGCGGTGGTGAAGTCGCTCCAGCGCGTCCCGACGCCGATGACGAGGTCGGCGTCGCGCGCCAGCCGGTTGGCGGCCGCCGTGCCCGTCGCGCCGACCGCGCCGAGCGACAGCGGATGGTCGGAGATCAGCGCGCCGCGCCCCGCCTGCGTCTCGGAGACCGGGATGCCGGTCGCGTCGACCAGCGCGCGCAGCGCGGCGGTCGCCTCGCTGTAGATCGTGCCGCCGCCGGCGACGACCAGCGGCCGCTTCGCGGCGACGATCCGGGCCGCGGCGCGGGCCAGGGCCTCGGGCGCCGGCGGGCGCCGGAACAGCGTCCACACCCGCGGCTCCAGGAACGCCTCGGGCACCTCGACGACCTCGGTCTGCACGTCCTCGGGCAGGGCCAGCGTCACCGCGCCGGTCTCGGCCGGGTCGGTCAGAACGCGCATCGCGGCGAGCGCCGCGCCGACGAGCTGCTCGGGCCGCTCGATGCGCTCGAAGTAGCGCGAGACCGGCCGGAACGCGTCGTTGACCGACAGGTTGCCGTCGTGCGGCGCCTCGAGCTGCTGGAGCACGGGATGCGGCGCGCGCGTGGCGAACGTGTCGCCGGGCAGCAGCAGGACCGGCAGCCGGTTCACGGTCGCCAGCGCCGCGCCGGTGACCATGTTGGTGGCCCCGGGCCCGACGGAGGACGTGCAGGCCCACGCGCCGAGGCGGTTGCGCTGGCGCGCGTAGGCGGTGGCGACGTGCACCATCGCCTGCTCGTTGCGCGCCGGCACGTAGGACAGGAGGTCGGCGTGTTGTTGAAGGGCTTGCCCGATCCCGGCGAGGTTGCCGTGGCCGAAGATCCCGAGGCAGCCGGCGAAGAACGGCGTGCGCTGCCCGTCGCGCTCGACCTCCTGGACGGCGAGGAAGCGCACCAGCGCCTGGGCGACGGTGGCGCGGATCATGCGCGAGCCCTCTAGGGGAGTCATGCGGCAGCTCCTGCCGCGACCAGCGGCTCGAGGTCGGCGAGGCGCGGCATCTCGTCGGCGCACGCGAGCTTGGAGGCGACGTAGGCGCCCGCCGCGTTGGCGAGGCGCAGCGTGCGCTCCAGCGGCCAGCCGGCGAGCAGGCCGTGGACGAGCGCGCCGCCGAACGCGTCGCCCGCGCCGAGGCCGTTGACGACGCCGAGGTGCGTGACCGGCGGGACTTCGACGACCTTGTCCTTGGTCCGTGCGAGCACGCCGGCCGGGCCCTGCTTGACGATCGCGATCTCGACGCCGAGCTCCAGCAGCGCGGCCGACGCCGCCCGCGGGTCGCGCGTGCCGGTCGCGACGAAGACCTCGTCGCGGTTGCCGACCGCGACCGTGGCGTGGCGCAGCGCCTCGCCGGCGTAGCGGGTGGCGTCCTGCTCGTCGGTCCAGAACATCGGCCGGTGGTCGAGGTCGTGGACGGTGATGCCGCCGCCGTCGCGGGCCGCGAGGGCCGCCAGCGTCGCGGCGCGCGACGGCTCCGCGCTGAGGCCCGTGCCGGTCGTCCAGAACACGCGCGCGGCGCGGATCGCGTCGAGGTCGAGCTCGTCGACCGACACCATCATGTCGGGCGCCGTCGGCTCGCGGTAGAAGAGCAGCGGGAAGTCGTCGGGCGGATGGACCTCGCAGAAGACGATCGGCGTGCGCAGCGTCGGGTCGGTCCCGACCCAGCGCGCGTCGACGTCGAAGGCGCCCAGCGCGCGGCGGATGTAGGGGCCGAACGGGTCGTCGCCGACCTTCGTGATGACGGCGGCGCGGGCGCCGAGGCGCGCGGCGGCGACGGCGACGTTCGTCGCGCTGCCGCCGAGCGACTTCGCGAACGTCGTCACGTCTTCGAGCGCCGTGTCCAGCTGCTCGGGGTAGAGGTCCACGCTGACGCGGCCCATGGTGATGAGGTCGAACGGTCGGGGAGGGGTCATGCGGTCGTGCTCCATGCGGTGTCGAGCTCGGCGCCGAGGCGCGCGAGCGTCATGTCGAGGTCGGGGAGGTCGGCGTCCAGCAGCGCGGCGGTGCGGGTCGCGTCCAGCCGGGTGTCGCGCGGGATGGCGATGCCGGGCGGGATCGCGCCGTCCGGCGGCGGGCCGGTCAGCAGCAGGTCGGGATCGAGGTCATAGGCCTTGACCGCGCGGCGGGCGAGCGCGACGCGATCGGCGTGCTCGCCGCCGACGCAGTGCAGGACGCCCGTGACCTCGCGCTCCAGCGCGCGCCAGATCAGCTCGCCGGCGTCGGTCGCCAGCGTCGGCGTCGCGAGCGCGTTCAGCCCGGGCCCGTCCCACACCGTGAACGGCCGGCCGGCGCGCAGCGCCTCGACCATCGAGGCCACGAGGTAGCCGAAGCCGGCATCCTGGACCCGGGCGACCCGGCCCCCACCCACCCGCGCGCGGTGCACGCCCTGCACGCCGGCCACGCGCGCGATCACGCCGCGCCGCGCGCGCTGCGACACCACCAGCTCGGACGCCGCCTTGAGGAACCCGTACATGTTGATCGGGTTGGGCGGCTCGTCCTCGGCCGCCGGGGCGGGTGGGCTGGTTCCGTCGAAGACCCAGTCGGTGGAGATCAGGACGACCGGGACGTCGGCCGCGTTGGCGGCGTCCACGACGTTGCGCGTGGCGCCCACGAACGCCTCCCACGCGTCGCGCCGGCGCGCCGTCAGCTCCAGGAAGTCGTTGAGGATCGCGGCGTGCACGATCGCGTCGGGCCGGGTCGCGGCCGCCGAGCGGGCGACGAGCGCGCCGTCGGTGAGGTCGACGTCGGCGTGCGTCGGCGCGATGACCTCGACGCCATGGCGCGCGGCCAGAACGTAGGCGATGTTCGAGCCGACGAAGCCGCTGGCGCCGGTGACCCAGACGCGGCGCACGTCAGCCCTCGACCTCCTCGATCGCCACCGGCCGGCGCTCGCGCACCGAGCGCCAGGCGGCGAGGCCGATCGCCAGCGGGGCGCGGGCGTCGGCGGTCGTCACCGGCGGCGCGGTGCCGGCGGCCAGCGCGCCGACGAACGCCTCCCACTCGCGCAGGTAGCTCGGGACGTAGCGCTCGAGGAAGAAGTACGGCAGCGTGGCGCCGCTGGTCCCGTCGACCGTCGCGATCGTCGCCGTGTGCGCCGACGGATTGTCCGAGCGCGCCATGCCGGCCGCGCCGAAGGCCTCGACGCGCTGGTCGTAGCCGTAGACCGCCTGGCGCGAGTTGTCGATCATGCTCAGCGCGCCGTTGGCGTGGGTCAGCGTGATCGCGGCGGTGTCGAGGTCGCCCGCCTCGCCGATCGCGGGGTCGACCCGGACGGCGCCGCTCGCGTAGACCTCCACGACCTCGCTGCCCGTCACGTAGCGGGCCATGTCGAAGTCGTGGATCGTCATGTCCAGGAAGATCCCGCCCGAGACCTTGATGTAGGACAACGGCGGCGGGGCGGGGTCGCGGCTCGTGATGCGCACGAGCTGCACGGCGCCGATCGCGCCGGTCGCGACCGCCTCGGCCACCGCCTGGTGGGCCGGGTCGAAGCGCCGGTTGAAGCCGATCTGGAACGGGACGCCCGCCGCGTCGACCGCCGCGAGCGCGCGATCGACCTCGGCGAGGTCCAGCGACACGGGCTTCTCGCAGAAGATCGCCTTGCCGGCGTCGGCCGCGGCGACCAGCAGGTCGGCGTGGGTGTCGGTCGAGGAGCAGATCGCGACCGCGTCGACCTCCGGGCTGGCGAGCAGCTCGTCGACGCTGTCGGCGACCGGGACCGCCAGGGCGTCGCCGACGTCGCGGGCCAGCGCGCCGGCCGCGTCGTAGACCGCGCCGACCGCCGCGCCCGGCACCTGGCGGGCCAGGAGCTCGGCGTGCATCCGGCCGATCCGGCCGACGCCGATGACGCCGACGCGCAGGGGCGTGACCGCCGCGACCGTCGCCATCACGCCACCACCAGCTGCTCTTCGGGGAGCGCCACGACGTCCTCCCACGAGTCCGACCGCGCCGAGCGCAGCAGCGCGGCCTGGACGCGCGCCCACTGCAGCGCCTCCTCGAAGCCGACCGCGAACGGCCGCTCCTCGACGTACGCGCTCAGGAACTCGTAGTCCTCGACGACCACGAGGTCCTCGTACCCAATGGGGTTGCCCGCGCCGGGCACGAACGCGCCGTGGTAGGGGAAGCGATCGCCGCCCAGGACCGTCGTGTAGCCGGAGCCGCGGTCGTCGGTGGCGCGGTAGAGCCGCAGCTCGTTGAGCTGCTCCAGCGACCAGCCGACCGCGCCCTGCGTGCCGTAGGCGTCGAACGCCATCTGGCTCTCCGGGCCGATGATCGCGCGGCTGGCCTCGAACGTCCCGCGGGCGCCGGAGGCGAACTCGCACAGCATGCCCGCGTAGTCCTCGTTGGTGACCGCGCCGGTCGGGTCGCCGGGCTCGCCGCGGCCGTAGTGGGAGGTCCGGGTGGGTGGGGACGGGTTCGGGAGAGGCCGCTGCTCGATGAACGTCGCGGTCGTCCCGACGACCCGCGTGATCGGCCCGAGGAGGAGGTGGGCCAGGTCCACCGCGTGGCTGAGCAGGTCGCTGGTCACGCCGTAGCCGCCCTGGTCCTGCAGGAAGCGCCACGAGAGCACCCCCATGGGGTCGCTGCCGTACATGGAGAAGAAGCGGCCGCGGTAGTTGGTGATGTCGCCCAGCTCGCCGCCGGCGATCAGCTCGCGGGCGTAGCGGACCAGCGGCGCCCAGCGGTAGTTGTAGCCCACGCCGCTGAGGACGCCGGCGCGCCGCGCGGCCGCGGCGGCGCGCGCGACCTGCTCGGGCGTGCCGCCCACCGGCTTCTCGCAGAACACGGCCTTGCCGGCGCTCGCCGCCGCCTCGACCAGCTCCAAGTGCAACATGTTGGGCGCGGCGACGTACACCACGTCGACCTCGGGGTCGTCGATCACCGCGCGCCAGTCCGCCGACGCGCGCGCGAAGTCGAACGAGCCCAGGGCCTCGTCCCGCTGGGCCTCGACCGGGTCGGCGCACGCGACGAGCACGGGGTCGAACGCGCGGTCGGGCATGAGCGTGCGAATGCGCTGCATCGACCGGCTGTGCGCGTGACCCAGCCAGCCGAAGCCGATGACCCCGATGCCGATGCGCCGGCGCGCCGCACCCCCGCTGAGCCCGGTTCGCCCACCGCCGCGGGGAGAAGCCTCTGGCGAGCTCCCGTCCGGAAGCCGAGCCCCCGGGGCGAGGTCGTCCGCGCTCACGCCATCGCCTCGGGGCCGGACGGCGGCTCCTCGAGCACGCGCCGCAGCTCGTGCTCCAGCGCGTCGAGCTCCGCGCCGCCGGACATCATCTTGATGATCTCCTCGCGCGTGATCTCGCCACGGTCCCACGTGCCCATCAGCCGGCCGCGGTTGAGCACTACGAACTTGTCGGCCACCGGGAACGCGTGGTGCGGGTTGTGCGTGATGAAGATGACGCCGATGCCGCGGTCGCGCGCCTGGGCGATGTAGCGCAGCACCACGCCCGACTGCTTGACGCCCAGCGCGGACGTCGGCTCGTCGAGGATCAGCACCTTCGCGCCGAAGTACACCGCGCGGGCGATCGCCACCGCTTGGCGCTCACCGCCCGACAGCGTGCCGACGGGCTGGTCGGGATCGCGCACGTCGATCCCCATCTTCTTCATCTCGGCGACCATCGTGTCCTGCGCCCTGCGGACGTCGATGCGCCGGAACGGCCCCTTGCCGACGGTCGGCTCCGACCCCAGGAAGAAGTTGCGCCAGATCGACATCAGCGGCACTGTCGCGAGGTCCTGGAAGACCGTCGCGATGCCCGCGTCCTTGGCCGCGCGCGGCGAGCTGAACGACGTCGGGACGCCGCCGACGAGCAGCTCGCCCTCGTCGTGGCGGTGCACGCCCGACAGGATCTTGATGAACGTGGACTTGCCCGCGCCGTTGTCGCCGAGCACGCACGTGACCTGGCCTTCGGCCACCGACGCGCTGACGTCCTTCAGGGCGTTGACGTTCCCGAAGTACTTGCTGACGTCTCGGACCTCCAACAACGTGTCGCCGCTCATCCCCGGATCCCTTCGGCACGCTTGCGGATGTAGTTGTTGACCAGCACCGCGACCAGGAGGATCACCCCGAGGAAGAGGAACCGCCAGTCGGTGTTCCAGTTGGAGAACTGGATGCCGATGAAGGCCATGCCGACGATCAGCGCGCCGAGCGAGGCGCCGATCGCCGACCCGAAGCCGCCGGTCAGCACGCACCCGCCGACGACCGCGGAGATGATGAAGGTGAACTCGTCGCCGACGCCCTGGCCGGCCTGCATCGAGGCCAGGCGCAGCGCGATCATGATCCCGGTGAGCGCGCAGACCACCGAGGTGGTCATGAACAGGCCGATCTTGACGCGCGCGACCGGGACGCCGACGTTGCGTGCCGCGTTGGCGTCGCCGCCGACCCCGTAGATCCAGTTGCCGACGCGCGTGCGCGTCAGCACCCACGTCGCGATCGCGGTGATCGCGATCCACCACAGCACGGTCACGCGGTAGTCGTGCGGATGCCAGAAGCTGCCGCCGAAGATCTTGTTGGCGGAGCTGTAGCCGGGGGCGGTGTCGATGCCGTCGACCGACACCTGGTTGGTGATGGCCTTGGTCACGCCGAGGTTGACGCCCTCCAGGATGAAGAACGTCGCGAGCGTGACGATGAAGCTCGGCAGCTTGGTCTTGATGACCATGTAGCCGTTGACGAACCCCACGCCGGCCGCCGCGATCAGCGTCAGGACGATGGCCAACCAGATGTTCATCCCGACCTCGACGGCCAGGATCCCCATCATCAGGCCGGCCGAGCCGGTGATGACGCCCGACGACAGGTCGAACTCGCCGCCGATCATCAGCAGCGCGACGACGACGGCCGGGATCCCGATCGTCGAGCCGACGTCGGTCCAGTTCGCGATGCCGTCGAGCTTGGCGAACAGGGAGTTCTGGGTGGTGAAGAAGATGCCGACGACCAGTGCCGCGAGCAGCGCGCCCAACTCCGGGCGGCGCAGGATGCGGGCCGTGGTGCTGATCTTCGTCAGCCGCTCATCGGCGATCGGGACCGGGGCCGGGGCCGCGCCACCAGGCGCGGCCCCCACGGGTGTCGGACCTGCCATCAGCGCGTCCCGTCCTGGGCGAGCTTCGCCACCGTCGCCGCGTTGCTCTTGTCGACGAAGCCCGGGCCGGTCAGGACCGGCAGCCCGCCGCCGACCGTGTTGGCGTTCGTCTTGTACAACTTGAGGAACACGACCGGCAGGTAGCCCTGCAGGTACTGCTGCTGGTCGACCGCGAACAGCACGCTGCCGGCCTGGATGTCCTTGATCAGCTGGCCGCTGAGGTCGAAGGTGGCGAGCTTCGCGCTCGAGCTCGCGCCCTTGATGGCGGTCTTGGCGGCGCTGGCGATGTCCGGGTTGAGGGTCATCACCGCGTCGTAGGACTTGTCGGCCTGCAGCTTGGACTTGATCTCGGTCTGGGTCGTGGCGATGTCCGCCGTGCCCTTGACCTGCAGGTTGGTCACGTCGCCGCCGAAGCCCTCCTTGACGCCCTGGCAGCGCTGCTGGAGCCCGATGTTGTTCTGCTCGTGGATGACGCAGAGCACCTTCTTGGCCCCGGCCTCCTTGAGCTTGGCGCCCGCGGCCTTGCCCGCGATCTCCTCGGTCTGGCCGACGTGCGTGATCGCGCCGAGCGCCTTGAAGTCCTCGGCGCCCGAGTTGAGCGTGACGATCGGGATGCCCGCGGCCTTGGCCTTGGCGAGCGACCCCTTGATCGCGTCCGCGTTGGGGACCGAGACGGCGAGACCGTCGACCTTCTGCGAGATCGCGGCGTCGATCAGCTGCGCCTGCTTCTGCGGGTCGTTGTTGGACGGCGACCAGATGAGCTTGACGCCCTCGTCCTTGGCGGCCTGCTCGGCGCCCTTCTTGACGACCGACCAGAACGAGCCCTCGTCGCTGTGGGTGACCATCGCGATGGTCAGCCCGCTGCCCTGCGTGAGGTCGACGTCCTGCGCGGCCTTGCTCGTCGACGTGCCGGCCGCGGCGGCGCCGCTCGACGTCGTGTTGTCGTTGTCGCTCCCGCCGCACCCCGCGGCCACCAGGGCCCCCAGCGCGAGGACGGCGATCAGCAACCTTCCGATGAGGCGCTTCATGACTGTGACACCCTCTCTCTCCACGGAGCCGAGTTGGACAGGAACTCGATGCTCCTGCGGACATCGAGTGCCGGACCAGCGTCCGCCGGGGGCTCCGACCCGGTGATGGCGAGGTCCTGTTCGAGCACGAGCCAGCGGCCGTACCCGGATTCGTCGAGCAGCGCGACGACGTCGTCGATGCGCGCGTCCCCTGCTCCCAGCGGGCGGAACAGGCCGTGCTGCGTGGCCTGGACCAAGGTCATGGTGTTGTCGCGCACCTGCGCGGCGAGGGTCGCGTCGACGTCCTTGAGGTGGACGTGCGCGATGCGCTCGGCGTGGCGCTGGACGAAGGCGACGGGGTCGGTGCCGCCGATCAGCAGGTGACCGGAGTCGAAGCACCAGGAGACGTCGGTGTGGGCGAGCGCGGCGTCGACCTGCGCGGCCGTCTCGACGAGCGTGCCGACGTGCGGATGCAGGACGAGCTCGAGGTCGTACTCGTCGGCGACGAGGTCGGTGATCGTCGCGAGGTGCTCGCCGAGGCGGGCCCAGCCGGCGTCGTCGAGGTCGACCGGCGCCGACCACGCGAGGTCGGTGACGAGGGCGGCGACGAACAGCGAGGCGCCCGCGTCGGCGAGCTGCCGGGCGGCGGCGCGCGCGTGCGCGATCGTGGGGGAGAGGTCGTCCTCGTGGACGACGACGGGGACGAAGCCGCCGACGAGGTCGAGGCCGTGGTCAGCGAGTTGACGCTTGACCTGCGCGCCGTCGAGCGGCAGCCAGCCGAGCGCGCCGAGCTCGGTATGGCGCAGGCCGAGGGCGGCCATCTCGGCCAGGACCCGGTCGGGCGTCAGCTGTAGGCCCCAACCGGGGACCTCACAGACGCCCCAGGAAATGGGGGCGCCCACCAGCCGGTCGGTGACCGCGGTGTCGGTACGTCGCTCCACGCGTCTTGGTCTCCTCGTGCTCCTGCGAGCGCTGTTGGAGCGCTCCAACAGCGACCGTAACGATTAGAGCGCTCCAACGCAAGGCTTTCTTTTGGAGCGCTCCAATGGCAGTATCTGCGCCATGTCGGAGGCACGTGCAGCGGCGGGCAACGGTCGCGTAGGCGGTCGATCGGGCTACGTGACCATGGACGACGTGGCGCGCGAGGCCGGCGTCTCGCGCGCGCTCGTGTCGCTGGTCATGCGCGGGTCGGAGAAGGTTCGGCCGCAGCGCCGCGAGAAGGTCCTGGCCGTCGCGCAGAAGCTCGGCTACCGACCCAATGCCATTGCCCGGTCGCTGGCCAGCCACCGGACGAACACGGTCGGCGTGCTGCTCAACGACCTGCACAACCCGTTCTTCGCGGAGATCGCCAACGGAATCGAGGAGCACGCGTCCGACATCGGCTACCGGCTGCTGATCATCACCGGTGGCCGGCGCCGCCAGCGCGAGCACGCGATGTTGGAGGCCTTGCTCGAGTACCGGACCGACGGGCTGATCCTGGTGTCGCCGCGGATGGCCGGCCGGGAGGTCGCGGCCGCGGTCGGCGCGCTGCCGTGCGTGGTGATCGGGCGGCGGCTGCGCGGCGGCGAGGTCGACTGCGTGATGACCGACGAGGCGCTCGGCGCCGACCTCGCGGTCGAGCATCTCGTCGGCCTCGGCCATCGGCGGATCGTGCACGTCGACGGCGGGCAGGGCGCCGGCGCGTCGCCGCGCCGCGCCGGGTACCTGCGCGCGATGGAGCGCGCCGGGCTCGGCAAGCACGCGCAGGTGATCGCGGGCGACTTCACCGAGGACGCCGGCGTCCGGGCGGCCGAGCGCCTGCTGAAGGCCGGCACGCTGCCGACCGGCGTCTTCGCGGCCAACGACCTCGTGGCGCTCGGGCTGATCGACCGGCTCGAGCAGGACGGCGTGAAGGTCCCGGGCGACGTGAGCGTCGTCGGCTACGACAACACCTTCGTCGCCGGCCTCAACCACATCATGTTGACCACCGTCAACCAGCCGCGCCACGAGATGGGCCGCGAGGCGCTGCAGCTGCTGCTCGAGCGCACCGAGGGCCGCTCGACGCGCGCAACGCGCCTGCACGAGCCGCGCATCGTCATCCGCGCGACGACCGCGCCGCCGCGCTGAGGGCTGCAATGCGCGCCTCGGGTACGTCGACCGGTGATCACCCGGTCGACGTACCCGGCTTCGCGGCGAAGCCGCGGAGGGTTCGCGGCGCGACGGTTGGGGCGGCGCTGGCGGTGGCGCTCGCCGCGACCGGCTGCGGCGGCGGCTCCCCCGAGAAGGCCGCCTCCGCGCCGACCCTCGTGCGCGTCGTGGCCGGCGACGGCCCGGCGCGGGAGGTGGCGACCGGGTGGGTGGCGGGCGACGGACGGGTGGTGACGGTGGCGCATGCGGTCGCCGGCGCGCGGCGGGTGCGGGTGCTCGTCGACGGCGCGGCGCGCCCGGCGCGGGTGCTGGCCCGGAGCGCGCGGCTCGACGTCGCGGTGCTCGCCGTTGCCGGGCTCCGGGGCGGCGCGGCGCCGCGCAGCGCGGACGGCCGCGCCGGCCAGCGCGCCGCGGTCTGGGTCCTGCGCGACGGCACGGCGCGGCGGCTCGACGCCACGATCCGGCGGGCGATCACGGCCCGCGTGCACCCGCAGCCCGGCGACGCGCCGCAGGTCCGGCCGGGGCTGGAGCTCACCGCGCCGATCGCCGCCGGCGACTCCGGCGCGCCGCTGATGGACGCCGACGGCCGTCTGCTCGGCGTCGCCTTCGCACGCTCCGGCGAGCGGCCGGACATCGCCTACGCGGTCAGCGGCGCCGCGACCTCCCGCCTGCTGTCGACGTCCCGACGCTAGGCTCCGCCGCGATGCTTCCGGAGGACGTCCGCCTCGTCGCCGTCGACGGCCGGGGCGGGTCCGGCAAGTCGACGCTCGCCCGGCGCCTCGCCGCCGAGCGCGGCGGGGTCGTGGTCGAGATGGACGACTTCTACCGGCCGAGCGCGCAGCGCCACGTCCCGCCGCACACCGCCGGCGGCAACTACGACCTGCCGCGCGTCCTCGCGCAGGTCGTCGCGCCGCTGCGCGACGGCCGGGCCGCCCGCTACCAGCGCTACGACTGGCCGACCGACGCGCTCGCCGAGTGGCACGACGTCCCGACCGGCGTCCTGGTCATCGTCGAGGGCACCTACTCCACCGAGCACGCCCTGCGCGACGCCTATGACTTCCGGATCTGGGTCGAGGCGCCCTACGACGTCCGGCTCGCCCGCGGCGTCGCACGCGACGGCGAGGCGATGCGGACCACGTGGACCGGCGAGTGGATGCCGGCCGAGGACGCCTACATCGCCGCGCAGGACCCGCGCGCTGCGGCGCAACTCGTGGTCGACGGCACGCGCCGCGCCGGCACGGCCGGGCTCGCCGCCGCCAGGTACCCTCGTCCGCAGATGTTGACCGCGACTGACCGCAGCACTGCTCCCGTCCGGCGCGTCCGGATCCTGACCGCCGGAGGCACCATCGCCATGATCGGCGAGGGCGACGGGGCCCGGCCCGAGCTGGACGCTGCGGCACTCGTCGCGAGCGTCCCGGGCCTCCAGGCGTTCCCCGACCTCGAGGCGATCACGGTCCTCAACAAGCCGTCCGCGCACCTGACGCTCGCCGACCAGCTCCAGGTCTGCCGCGCCGCGCGCGACGCGTCCCGGCGCGGCATCGGCGTCGTCGTCACCCACGGCACCGACGTGCTCGAGGAGACCGCGATGCTGTGCGACGTCCTGCACGACGCGGACGCGCCGATCGTCTTCACCGGCGCGATCCGGCCGTCGAACGCGGCCGGCGCCGACGGCCCGGCGAACCTCGTCGACGCCGTGAGCGTCGCGGCGAGCGCGCCCGCCGCGGGCATGGGCGTGCTGGTCGTCTTCGGCGGCGAGATCCACCACGCCCGCTGCGCGCGCAAGACCGACACGACGTCGCTCGTCGCGTTCTCCTCACCGCAGACCGGCCCGCTGGGCCGCGTCACCGAGGGCCACCCGACGATCTGGTCGCGCATCCCGCGCAACCCGCCGCTCGACCCGCCGGTGCTCGACAAGCGCGTGCACATCGTGCCGTCCACGTCCGGCGACGACGGCTCGCTCGCCCGCGCCGCGCTGGCGACGTCGCCCGACGGCATCGTGCTCGGGACGCTCGGCGCCGGCCACCTGGCGCCCGAGGTCCTGGAGATCTGGGCGCAGGCCGCGACCGACATCCCGATCGTCGCCTACTGCCGTCCGGAGCGCGGCGTCGTGCTCAACGCGACCTACGGCTACGCCGGATCGGAGCGCGACCTGCGCGGGACGAAGATCATCCCGGCCGGCTTCCTGTCGCCGCAAGCGATCCGGATGAAGCTGCTGGCCTGCCTGTCGGCCGGGCTCGACGTGGAAGAGACGCGTTGGGCGTTCTCCCAGGACGACGGGTGAGCCTCGCCTAGCGGCTCGATCCACCTTGCGCGAGCTCGCTGGGGCTCGCTCGCGCGCTGCACTTGAACTTGGTTTCAAGTTAAGGTGCGCGGCATGCGCGCCCTCCAGATCACCGAGCTGACCGGCCCGGACACGGCCCTGAAGATCGTCGATGTCCCGGAGCCCGCTCCGGAGCATCCGGTGACGCCCGGCGCGGGCGTGCTGGTCGACGTGCACGTGGCCGGCGTGTCGTTCCCCGAGGTGCTGCAGACGCGGGGCGAGTACCAGATCAAGCCGCCGCTGCCGTTCGTCCCGGGCAGCGAGGTCGGCGGCGTCGTGCGCGCCGCGAGCGAGGGCTCGGGCTTCGCGCCCGGCGACCGCGTCGCGGCGTTCTGCATGCTCGGCGGCTTCGCCGAGGTCGCGGTCGCGCCCGACTTCCTGACCTTCAAGCTCCCCGACGCGCTGGACTTCGCGCAGGGCGCGTCGTTGATCCTCAACTACCACACGGCCTACTTCGCGCTGAAGCTCCGCGGCCGTCTGACGGAGGGCGAGAGCGTCGTCGTCCACGGCGCGGCCGGTGGCGTCGGGACCGCCGCGCTCCAGGTCGCCAAGGGCCTGGGCGCGACCACGATCGCGGTCGTCTCCACCGACGAGAAGGCGGCGATCGCCGAGCAGGCGGGCGCCGACCACGTCGTCCGATCCGACGGCGCGTGGAAGGACGAGGCCAAGGAGCTGTCGGGCGGCGGCGTCGACCTCGTGCTCGACCCGGTCGGCGGCGATCGCTTCACCGACTCCCTGCGGTCGCTGGCCGAGGGCGGCCGGGTCGTCGTCGTCGGCTTCACCGGCGGCTCCATCCCCGAGGTGAAGGTCAACCGCCTGCTGTTGAACAACACCGAGGTGATCGGCGCCGGCTGGGGGGCCTACATCTTGAGCAAGCCCGACGTCAACCGGCAGACCGGCGCGGCGATCGACGCGCTGATCGCCGGCGGGTTCGTCAAGCCGATCGTCGGCCAGCGCTTCGGACTCGACCAGGCCGCCGACGCCCTGAAGGTCATCGACGGCCGTGGTGCGGTGGGGAAGGTCGTGCTCGACGTCCGCTAGACCTCGACCAGGACCGGCGCCTCGGCCTCGCCGACGGGCGCCGCGCCGGGTGCGGTCTGCTCGACCGGCTCGGGCTTGTGGCGCGGCAGCAGCAGCGCCGGGATCACCGCGAGCGCGATGATCGCCGCGGCCCACACGAACGTGTGGCCGAACGCATCGGCGATCTTCGGCGCGACCTGCGCGCGAGCGTCGCCCGGCACCGACTGCGCGGCGCTCAGACCGCCTCCGCTGCCGCTGGGCAGGCGGCTGGACAGCTGGTGGGTCAGCACCACCGACAGCAACGCGGTGCCGATCGAGCCGCCGACGCGCTGGATGATGTTCAGCGCCGTGGTCGCCCGCGCCAGCTGCTGGCGCTGCAGCGTCTGGTACGCCGCGCTCATCGCCGGCATCATCGACGCGCCCATGCCCAGGCCCAGCACGAACTGGGCGCCGCCCAGCAGCCAGAAGGACGTGTCGTCGGTCACCTGGGTGAAGCCGAGCATCCCGACGAACAGCAGCGACAGTCCGCCGAGCACGATCTTGCCCGGGCCCACCTCGTCGGTGAGCTTGCCGGCGATCGGCATCATGATCGCGGCGCCCACGCCCTGCGGCGCGAGCAGCAGGCCGGCGTCCAGCGCCGATTGCCCGCGGACCACCTGGTAGTAGAGCGGCAGCATGAACATGGCGCCGAACATCGCGGCGGCGAACGAGAACGTCGTCGCCGACGCCGCGCTCATCGTCCGGTTCTTGAACAGCTTGACGTCGATCAGCGGCCACGCGTGGCGGGCGGCGTGGACGATGAACGAGCCGATCAGCGTCGCCCCGACGATCATCGGCAGCCACGCCTTGGTCGCGCCGAGGCCACCGCTCGACGACGTCTCGGCCAACCCGTACACGAACGCGGCGAGGCCGGGGGAGAGCAGGAGCAGCCCGAGCACGTCGAGGCGCTCGTGCGCGGCCGGCTCGTCGCGCGGCAGCAGGCGCGCCGCGGCGGTCAGCGCGAGGGCGCCGATCGGGATGTTGACGTAGAAGATCCAGCGCCAGGACACGTCGTCGACGAGCCAGCCGCCGAGGATCGGCCCGATGATCGGGCCCATCAGCATCGGGACGCCGACGATGCCCATGACGCGGCCCATGCGCTGCGGGCCGGCCGCCCGGGACAGGATCGTCATGCCGGCGGGCATGATCATGCCGCCGCCGAGACCCTGCACGACGCGGAACGCGATCAGCGATCCCGCCGACCACGCCATGCCCGACAGGGCCGAGCCGACGAGGAACAGGCCGATCGAGACCATGTACAAGCGCTTGGTGCCGAAGCGGTCGGCGGCCCAGCCGGTGAGCGGGATGACCGTCGCGAGGGCGAGCATGTAGCCCGTCGAGACCCACTGGATCGTCGCGAGGTCGGTGTTGAAGTCGCGCGACAGCGTGTTGATCGCGACGTTGACGATCGTCGTGTCCAGGATGGACATGAAGGTGCCGAGCACCACGACGATCGAGATGCTGATGAGGGCCTTGTCGAAGACCTTGGCCTGGGGAGCGGGTGGGGAGGTCATGCGTCGGGGTCCTCCTGCGTGGGCGAGTGCAGCGCGCACGCGGGGTCGTAGGGAGGGTCGGGGAGGAGAGGGGCGAGCGCGGCGGCGAGGGCGTCGCGCTGTTCGCCGTCGAGCGTCTCGACGACGCGCGTGAGGGCCTTCACGCGCGCCTCCGAGATGTGGGTGATCGCGGCGTTGCCGGTCGTCGTCAGCGTGAGCCGCTTGACGCGCCGGTCGGTGTCGTCCTCGCGCCGCGAGACGAGGCCGGCCCGTGTCAGGGCGTCGACCGCGCGGCCGGTGGCCGCGGGGGAGAGCCCGACGAACTGCGCCAGCTCGGACGGCGTGAGCTCGCGCTCGCTGCCATCCAGGATGTGCAGGATCTTGAGCTGGGTCATCGAGAGCTCGAGCTCCTCGACGACGTGGAAGACCTCGGTCTGCGCGGTCTTCATCGCGGACATCAGGAAGCGGGCCATGACGTCGGCCAGCTGCTCGGGCGTGATGGTCGCCTTCGTTTGCATCGGCGCAAATAGTAACGGCAACGCAAGGATTGCGCCAGCGCAGGTCTTTGCGCGGACGTTCGCTGTCGCTGGTGCCCGCGCCGATACGCGGGTATGCTCACCGCTATGCGCCGTCGTGAGCTGTTCCCTCCGGACCGTGGGCTCCAGGCGCGGATGCTGGTCGCGATCGTGCTGACGCCGCTCAGCGTCGTCGCGCTCGTCGCGGTCTGCGTCGCCGTGCTGCCGCTGAAGGGGGTCCTGGCCCTCGGCGCCACCGCGCTGATCGGCCTGGTGATGGCGGTGCGCGACCAGCGGCGCGGCTCCGACGCGCAGCTGCTCGCGGAGGGGGAGGAGCTCGAGTTGCAGGGCATCGTGGATCGCCTCTGCGTCGCCGCCGACCTGCCGCGCCCGGAGATCGCGCTCGACGAGGAGCGCCAGCCGAACTCGTGGATCGTGGACCCGCCGGGCCGGCGCCCGCGGCTGCACGTGACGCGCGGGCTGCTGGACCTGCTCGAGCCGGCCGAGCTCGAGGCGGTCGTCGCGCACGAGCTCAGCCACGTCGCCCACCACGACGCGACGGTCATGACCGTCGTCGGGCTGCCCGGCATCGCGATGCTCGAGGGCGCGCACCGCGGCAGCTGGGCCTTCGGGCCGCTGGTGGCCGGGCGGGTGCTGGGCTTCGCCATCGGCACGATCTCCGAGGTCGGCAACTCGGCGCTGTCCCGCCACCGCGAGCTGACCGCCGACGCCGGCGCCGCCGCGCTGACCGGCCGGCCCAGCGCGCTGGCCTCGGCGTTGATGAAGGTGTCGGGCGCGATCGGGGCGCTGCCCACCGAGGACCTGCGCCTCGTCGCCGCCCGCGACGCGCTGCACCTCGTCGCGGTCGAGGACTCGCGCTGGCGGGTCCTGACGACGCACCCGAGCATCGCGAAGCGCGTCGCCGCGTTGGAGCGGCTGGAGCGGCGGATGGTCACGACGCGCGCAGCGTCGCCGCGTGGCTAGTCTGCCGCGCCATGCCCACCCTGGATCGCGAAGGCGACGTCTACCTCCTCCATCTCGGCGACGACGAGAACCGGTTCAACCCCGACTGGGTCGGCGCCGTGTCGGCGCTGCTCGACGAGGTCGCGGCGGCGCCGGAGCCCCGGGCGCTGGTGACGACGGCCGGCGGCAAGATCTGGTCCAACGGGCTCGACCTCGAGTGGATGGGCGCGAACACGGGCGAGGTGCCCGCGTTCGTGCCGCGCGTGCACGCGCTGCTCGGGCAGATGCTGGCGCTGCCGGTCCCGACCGTCGCGGCGATCCAGGGGCACTGCTTCGCGGCCGGCGCGATGTTCGCCGTCGCCCACGACTTCCGCGTGATGCGCGCCGACCGCGGGTTCTTCTGCCTGCCCGAGGTCGACATCCACATCCCGTTCACGCCGTCGATGGCGGCGCTGATCCAGGCGCGCCTGTCGAAGAAGAGCGCGCACGAGGCGATGACGACCGGGCGCCGCTACGGCGGCTCCGACGCGGCCGCCGCCGGGATCGTCGACGCCGCGGTCGCCGAGGACGAGGTCGTCGGCGCGGCCGTCGAGCGCGCGGCAGCGCTCGCGGCCAAGCACGGTCCGACGCTGGGCGCGATCAAGGAGGGGATGTACCCCGAGACGCTCGCCCTGCTGCGCGACCAGACGCCGATCGCGTTTGGCTGACGACGCCCTCGGCGTGCTGGAGGTATCGCTCGGCGAGCAGCTGAGCGGGCTGCGCGGCGTGGACGTCGCGGAGCTGCCGCCGGCGTTGTTGGACATCTCGGTCCAGCGCTTCGCCGTCGGCGGCGAGGACGTGGACCTGGTCGCGCCGCGCGACTGGGAGCAGCTGCGCCACGAGGAGGGCGGCGCGGGACGGCCGGTGCCCTACTGGGCGCGGCCGTGGCCGAGCGGGCTGGCGCTGGCGGCGTGGCTGGCGGAGGAGCCGCCGGCGCCCCGCGCTCGCGTCCTGGAGCTCGGGTGCGGGCTCGGCGCGCCGAGCGTCGTGGCGGCGCGCGCCGGCGCGACGGTCCTGGCCACCGACGGCGCGCCGGACGCGGTGGCCTTCTGCGCGCACGCGCTGGCGCTCAACGCGGTCGTCGCCGACGTGGCCGTGGTCGACTGGGCGCAGCAGGGCGAGGCGCTCGTCGCGCGCGGGCCGTTCGACGTCGTCCTGGCCGCCGACGTCCTCTACACGCGCGCGAACGTCGAGATCGCCCTCCGGCTCTGGCCGCGCCTGCTGGCGCCCGGCGGCGTGCTGCGGCTGGCCGATCCGCGGCGCGCCGGCACGCGCGACTTCCTCGCCGCCGCGCGCGCGACGTTCAGCGTGGTGTCACGACGGCCCGACGAGGACGTCGCGCTGCACGCCCTGACGCCGCGGTCGCGCGGCGCTTCGGCGTCCGGCTGACGCTCGTCAGCACGGCGGCGAGCACCAGCGCGGCGCCGGCGAGCTGCGGCGCCGTCATGGCCTCGCCGTCGAGCGCGACGCCGACGACGAGCGCGACGACCGGGCTGAGCAGCGGCAGCATCGACGCCGCGGCGGCGGGCATCCGGCTGAGGCCCCAGAACCACAGGACGTACGCGCCCGCCGTCCCGACGAGCGTCAGGTACGCGAAGCCCAGCACGTTGTTGGTGGTGATGGTCGCCGGTGCGCCCTCGATCAGCGCTGTGGCGGGGAGGAGGACGAGCGCGCCGGCGAGCAGCTGCCACGAGGTGAACGCGAGCAGTCCGCCGGGCCGGCCCCAGCGCTTGGTCAGCAGCGTGCCGAAGGTCATCGACAGCGTCGCGCCGAGCGCGGCGAGCAGGCCGACGCCGTCGAGGTGCGCGCCGGCCTTGAGGACCAGGAGCGCGACGCCGCCGGCGCCCGCGACCGCGGCGGCGATCCGGATCGGCGTCGCGCGCTCGTGCAGCAGCGGCCAGGCGAGCAGCGCGACGAGCAGGGGCTGGATCGCGCCGACGGTCGCGGCGACGCCGCCGGGGAGGCGCTCGGCGGCGAGGAACAGGAGCGCGAAGAACAGCCCGATGTTCAGCGTGCCGAGGACGGCGGCGCGGCCGATCCAGATGCCCTTGGGGAGCTCGCGGGCGATCGCGAGCAGGAGCAGGCCGGCGGGCAGCGCGCGGAGCAGCCCGGCCAGCAGCGGCCGGTCGGGCGGGAGGAGGTGCGTCGTGACCACGTAGGTCGTGCCCCAGGTCATGGGACCGAGCGCGGCGAGGGGCGTGAGCGAGGAGTTCGTGCCAGACATCTTGCCAGGAAGATACATCGTAGAAAGCTTCCTGGCAAGTTACATCTTGGGAAGAGTAAGCTCTGGCGCATGGCCGTTGACCGCTCTGACGACGTCGTCGCGCAGTGGCGCGAGCAGCGCCCCGACCTCGATCCCTCGCCGATGGCGACGTTCACGCGCCTGTGGCGCGCGGCGCGGATCGCGGACGAGCGGTTGCTCGCGGTCTTCGCGCGCCACGACCTGGAGGCCGGCTGGTTCGACGTGCTCGCCACGCTGCGCCGCGCGGGCGCGCCGCACCGGCTCAGCGCCGGAACGCTCGCGCGCGGGCTGGTGATGTCGACGGGCGGGATGACCAAGCGCCTGGACAAGCTCGTGGCGGCGGGGCTGGTGGAGCGCACGCCGGACCCGGACGACCGGCGCGGCGTGTTGGTGTCCTTGACGGCGCGGGGGCTCGAGACCGTGGACAGGGCGGTCGAAGACCACGTGGCCAACGAGGCGCGGCTGTTGTCGGCCTTGAGCGAGCGCGAGGTCAAGGCGCTCAACGGCGCGCTGGCCAAGCTCCTGGCGTCATGGGCGTGACGGGCGTCGTGCTGGCCGCCGGCGCGGGGTCGCGCTTCGGCGGCGACCTGCCCAAGCCGCTGGTGCCGTTCCGCGGACGGCCGCTGGTGACGTGGCCGCTGGCGGCGCTGCGCGAGGGCGGGGTGGAGGACGTCGTCGTCGTGCTCGGCGCGCGCGCCGATGCGGTCGCGGCCGGCGCGGACCTGGGCGGGGCGGCCGTCGCGGTGTGCCCGGCGTGGGAGGAGGGCCTGAGCGCGTCGCTGCGCTGCGGCGTGGAGGCCGCGGTCGAGCGCGACGCCGAGGCGGTGGTCGTCGTCCTCGGCGACCAGCCGCTGCTGCGCGGCGCCGCGGTCGCGGCCGTGGTGCAGGCGCGCGCGCCGGCCGAGGCGCTCGCGGTCCGGGCGACCTACGGTGGCGTCCCCGGCCACCCGAGCGTGATCGAGTCCGCGCTGTTCACGGCGGTCGCGGAGCTGCGCGGCGACACGGGCGCGCGGGAGCTGCTGCGCGGCGCCGCGTATGTGCGCTGCGACGGCCTCGGCTCGCCCGCGGACGCCGACACGCCGGAGGCGCTGGCGCGGCTCGCCGCGCTGGGCTGAGCCTCAGCGCCGCCGCAGCACGCGGCCGAGCGGCGCGCCGACGACCTGGCCGTCGCGCGCGATCGTCTCCCCACGCAGCACGGTCCGGACCACGCGGCCGCGCAGCGCCATCCCGACGAACGGGCTCAGCTTGTGGCGGTCCAGCAGCGCGTCGCGCTCCACGGTCCAGCTCTGCGCGGGGTCGAGGATCGTCAGGTCGGCGTCGGCGCCGACCGCGATGGCGCCCTTGGCCGGCGCGAGCCCGAAGCGCAGCGCCGGCATCCCGGCGACGAGCATGCCCAGCCGCTCCAGCGCCAGCCCGCGCGCCACGACGCCCTTGTCATACACCAACGCGGTCAGCGTCTGCGCGCCCGGGATCCCGCCCCAGGCGGCGAACGCGTCGTCGCGCGTGTCCTTCAACGCGGCCGGCGACGGCGAGTGGTCGGTGGCGATCAGGTCGACGTCGCGCGCGAGCACGCGATCCCAGAGGGCCTCGACCTCGACCGCCGGGCGCAGCGGCGGCGCGCACTTGGCGGCGGCGCCCAGCCGCTGCGCGTCGTCCTCGTCGAGCACGAGGTAGTGCGGGCACGTCTCGCACGTCACGTCGATCCCGCGCGCCCGCGCCTCGGCGACCAGCGCGACGCCGCGGCCGCTGCTGACGTGCACGACGTGCAGCGCGCACCCGGTCTCCGCGGCGAACGCGATCGCGCGGCCGATGGCCTCCAGCTCGGCGACGACGGGCCGCGACGCCAGGTAGTCGCGCATCGACGTCCGGCCGGCGGCGACCGCGCGGGCGGCGAGGCGCGACGTGAGCGCGTCGCTCTCCGCGTGCACCGCCACGGGCAGCCCGAGCCGCGCCGCCCGCGCCATGCCCTCCAGCAGCGTCAGGTCGTCGGCCGCCTCGAACTCCGCGACGCCGCTGCCCGACATGAAGGCCTTGAACCCGACGACACCCGCGTCAGCGAGCTCATCGAGTCGATCGAGGTCGCCGGGCACCAGGCCGCCCCACAGCGCGACGTCCACGCGCGCGACGCCCTCGGCCGCCGCGACCTTCAGCGCGAACGACGCGCCGTCCAGCGTCGGCGGGATCGCGTTGAGCGGCATGTCGATCGCGGTCGTCGTCCCGCCGGCGGACAGCGCCGCCGTCCCGGTCGCGAAGCCCTCCCAGTCGCTGCGGCCCGGGTCGTTGAGGTGGACGTGCGCGTCGACCGCGCCCGGCAGGACCACGCAGCCCGTCGCGTCGACCTCCTCGCGCGCCGCGCCGGCGAGGTCGCGCTCGATCGCCACCACCGCGCCGTCGAGCACCCCGACGTCGGCGACGCGCTGGTCGCCGGCCACGACCACGCGACCACCGCGGACGAGCAGGTCATAGGTCATGCCGACGACGATCCCAACGCGCGCGTGAAGTCGTACAACACGTCCAGGGCGACCGCCGCGTCCTCGGCCGACACCGACTCCGCCGGATGATGGCTCAGCCCGTCCGCGCAGCGGACGAACAGCATCGCGATCGGGCACAGGGCCGCGAGGGCCACGCCATCGTGACCCGCGCCCGACGCCAGGCGGACCTCCGCCAGCCCGCGCCCGGCGGCCGCGTCGACCAGCCGCGCCGTCAGCCGGTCGTCGACCGCCACGGCCGGGTTGTCGAGCCGGACGTCCCACGTGAGCTCCAGCCGCCGCGCGGCGGCGATCTGCTCGGCGGTCTGGCGCAGCGACGCCACCGCCTCGGCGCGCACGCGGTCGTCGGCGTGGCGGACGTCGAGGAACGCGATCCCGGTCCCGGCCACGACGTTCGGCGCGCCCGGCCGCACGTCCATCCGGCCCACGGTCGCCAGCAGCCCCTCGGTCGCGCGCGCCAGCTCCTCGCAGGCCAGGACGATCTCGGCGACGGCCGGCGCGGCGTCGCGGCGCAGCGTCATCGGGATTGTGCCGGCGTGGCCCGCCTGGCCGGCGAACCGCACCTCGACGCGCGTCGCGCCCGCGATCCCGGTCACGACGCCGACCGGCGCGCCGCGGTCCTCGAGCACCGGCCCCTGCTCCATGTGGACCTCGACGTAGCCGAGGACGGCGTCGGCGCGGCGCGACGCGGTCCCGATGCCCGCCGGGTCGCCGCCGAAGCCGAGCAGCGCCTGGCGCACCGACACGCCGTCGTCGTCGACGACGTCGAACAGCGCCGGGTCGAACGTCCCCGCGACCGCGCGCGACCCCAGGTACGCGGTCCCGAACCGCAGCCCCTCCTCGTCGGCGAAGCCGAGGACGTCGATCGCGAACGGCAGCGCGACGCCCTCCTCGCGCAGCCGCTGGACCAAGGCGATGGACAACACGACGCCGAGCGGGCCGTCGAACGCGCCCGCGTCTCGGACCGTGTCGAGGTGCGACCCCAGCAGAAGCGTCCCGGCGTCCGGGTCCAGACCCGGCCGGCGGCCGACGAGGTTGCCGGCGGCGTCCAGCCGCGCGGTCATCCCCGCCTCGCGCATCCACGAGCCGACCAGCGCGTTGGCGCGCGTCATCGCCGGCGTGGCGTAGCGGCGCGTCAGGCGGCCCGGCTCCTCGCTCACCCCGGCCAGCGCGCAGCAGCGCTCGACGATCACGTCACCGAAGGACACTAAGAACCGCGGTACGTCGAGTACGACCACGGCGCGACGAGGAGCGGCACGTGGTGATGGGCGCCGGCGTCGGCGATCCCGAACCGGACCGGGACGACGCCCAGGAACGGCGGGTCGGACGCGAGCCCGGAGGCGGCGAAGTACGCGCCCACCGCGAAGCGCAGCTCGTACTCGCCGACCTCGAGCGCGTCGAGCAGCGGTGCGTCGGTCCGCCCGTCGGCGTTGGTGGTGGCGGAGGCCACGAGCGCGCCGTCGCGCCACAGCGAGACCTCCACGCCGGCGGCCGGCCGCCCGCTCGCCACATCCAGCACATGCGTCGTCAGGCGTCCGCTCACCGTCGCCATTCAACCACCTGGCCCCACGGCGCCGCGGTTCCTGGACCGTCTGTCGCAAAAGGTTCATCCACCCGTCCAAATTCTCACGGGTCCTGCACATCTACCGTCGGCGCGGTCCCCTCCCCGACGGAGTCCGCTTGCGTACCGACCTGCACTTCTACGCCACCGCCCCGATGCCCGACGCGGGCCCCGGCGCCCCGGCGCCGACCGACCGGCGCGTCACCAACGACGACGTGGTCGGCACGTACGCGTCCCTGCAGGGGTGGGCGAAGCTGGCGGACGAGCTCGGCTACGACACCCTCTGGCTGACCGAGCACCACTTCCAGCACGAGGGCTACGAGGTCACGCCCAACCTCGTGCTGTTCGGGCTGCACCTGGCCAACATCACCAAGTCGCTGCGGATGGGGCAGGCCTTCAACGTCGTGCCGACGTGGCATCCGCTGCGGCTCGCCGAGGACTTCGCGACCGCCGACATCCTGACCGGCGGGCGGATGGTCTTCGGCGTCGGCCGCGGCACCGTGCCGCGCGAGTCGATGACCTTGGGCGCGCCCGTCGCGTCCGGCGACAACGCCATGTCCAAGCAGCTCGACGCGATCAACCGCGAGCGCTTCGAGGAGGCGATGGAGGTCATCCAGCTCGCCTGGACGCAGGAGCGGTTCTCCTACAACGGCACGCACCACGTCTACCCGCCGCCCGGGATCCCGGACCGCGGCGCGACCGTCACCGAGCTCACGCTCGTCCCGCGCCCGACGCGGCCGATCGAGATCTTCCAGCCGGTCAGCTCGCCGCGGACGCTGAGCTACGTCGCGCAGCAGGGGTTCCACGGCGTCTTCGCGCTCGCCAGCCCGGACCGGATGAAGCGCTCGTGGGACCTGTTCGCCGAGGAGGCCGCGAAGGTCGGCCGCGACCTGGCGCCCGGCGAGGCCCGCGCGATGCAGCTGATGGTCCACGTCGGCGCGACCACCGAGGCCGCGATGGCGCGCGTGCGCCCCGGCCACGACGAGTACGTGAAGTTCCTCTCGCCGTACGGGCGCTTCGGCCAGTACGACGGCGAGGACCTGCCGTTCGACTACGCGCCGACGCTGGAGGAGACGCGCGCGGCGCGGGCGATGGCCGTCGGGTCGGTCGAGGACGTCGTCGAGGTGCTCGGCGAGTTCCGCGACAAGTTGGATCTCCGGCACGTCCTGCTGTTCCCGGAGTTCCCGGGCCTGACGCGGGAGGAGATCGACGAGCAGCTCGTGCTGCTGGCCGAGGAGGTCATGCCGCGGTTGGGCGTCGAGCTGGGCGCGACCGCGACGCGATGAGCGCCTGTCCCAAGACCATGGTGCACGGCCCGTGCGGCGGCGTGCACGCCGATCCGCTGGGCGTCGACGCGACGCGCGCCGCGGCGGCCGCGGTCGCCGGGCACGCCGACGCCGCGCTGCTCGGCGACGCGCCGTGGGCGCGCGTGCAGCTGCCGCCGGTCCTGCGCGCGCAGGTCGTCGCCGCCGAGGGCGTGCGTCCGTGGGCGTCGCTGACCTGCCGCGACCGCAACCGCGTCGCGCTCGAGGGCGAGCCGGCGGGCCTGGCGGCGATCGGCGTCCCGGCCGTGCACTGCGTCACCGGCGACCATCCGGTGCTCGGCCAGCGGCCGGAGGCCGCGCCGGTCTTCGACCTGGACTCGACGAGGCTCGCGGCGCTGGCGGCGGGGAGCGGGATGCTCGTCAGCGTCGCCGAGTCGCCCAGCGCGCCGCCGCGCGAGCGGCGCCCGGCGCGGATGGCGGCCAAGGCGGCGGCGGGGGCGCACGTCTGCTTCGTCAACCACGCCGCGGAGCCCGGCGAGGTGGAGGACCTCGTCGGCGCGGTCCGCGCGCTGGCGCCGCGCGTGCGCTGCATCGTGTGCGTGCCGCTGGTGGTCAGCGAGGCCGGGCTGGAGCGCCTGGCTGCGTTCGTGCCCGGCGCCGTGGTCCCGGTCGCGACGATCGCGGCGGCCGGCGGCGACGATCCGGTCGGCGGCGCGGTGCGCAGCGCGATCGCGACGGCCGAGGGCCTGCTGGCCGTCGAGGGCGTCGACGGCATCGACCTCACCGCCGCCGCCGGGCCGGGCGAGGAGCTGCGGGTCGCCGGCGCGCTGGCGCTGGCGGCCGACGCCTTGGGCGGAGGGGAGGGCACGTGAACGCGACGTTGCTGCTGCGCGGGGGCGTCGACGCGGCCGGCGCGCGCCTGGACGTGCGGGTCGACGCGGCGACCGGCGCGATCGTGCACGCGGAGGCCGACGTCACGCCGTCGCCCGCCGACACCGTGGTCGCGTGCTTCGACATGGTGCTCCTGCCGGCGCCGGCCGAGCCGCACGCGCACCTGGACAAGGCGTTGAGCGCCGCCGCCGCGCCGAACCCAGCCGGCGACCTCGTCGGCGCGATCGCCGCCTGGCACGCCTACCGGCCGACGCTGGACGAGGCCGAGATCCTCGGGCGCGCCCGCGCCGCCGCGCACGAGCTGGTCGTCCACGGCACGACCGCGATCCGGACGCACGTCGACGTCGGGCCGGGCATCGGGCTGCGGGGCCTGCACGCGCTCGTCGCGCTGCGCGAGGAATTGGCCGAGCAGCAGCTCGCGCAGCTGCAGATCGTCGCGCTGATCTCGCCGCCGCTGACCGGGCCCGAGGGCGCCGAGAACCGCGAGCTGCTGGCCGCGGCCCTGGACGCGGGCGCCGACGTCGCCGGCGGCTGCCCGCACCTGGACCCCGACCCGGTCGGCGCGACCGCCGCGGCGCTGGACGCCGCCGAGCTGGCCGGCACGCCGATCGACCTGCACTCCGACGAGACGCTCGACCCGCGCGCCCTCGCGGTGCGCGACCTCGCGCGCATGGTCGTCGAGCGCGGGTTCGTCGCCGGCGCGGTCGCGTCGCACTGCGTCTCGCTCGGCGTCCAGACGCCGGAGGTCCAGGCGCTCGTCGCGCGCGAGCTGGCCGACGCGGGCGTCGCGGTCGTCGCGCTCCCGCAGACCAACCTGTACTTGCAGGCGCGCGAGGTCGCCGCGGCGCCGCCGCGCGGGCTGACCGCCGTGCGCGCGCTGCTGGACGCCGGCGTCACCGTCGCCGCCGGCGCCGACAACGTGCGCGACCCCTTCAACTGCGTCGGGCGCTCCGACCCGCTGGAGACCGCCGCGCTGATGGTCATGGCCGCGCACCTCACGCCCGAGGAGGCGTGGGCGCGCGTCAGCACGGACGCGCGCGCCGCGATGGGCCTGCCGGCCGTCGCGCTCGTGCCCGGCGCGCCCGCCGAGATCCTCGCCGTGCACGGCGCGTCGCTGGCCGACGCGATCGCGCGCGGCTCCGAGCACCGCTTCGTCATCCACGCCGGCCGCTGCGTCGCCCGCACCGAGGTGCGCACCGTGCTGGAGCCCTCGTCCACCGTCCCAGCACTCACCTCATGAGCACGCAGACCATCACCGCGCCACCCGGCTCCGCGACCGCGCCCGGCCTCACCTTCGACGCCGTCGCGATGCGGTTCGCCGACGGCACCCAGGCGGTCCAGGAGGCGTCGTTCTCCGTCGCCCCCGGCGAGTTCGTCTCGATCGTCGGGCCGTCGGGCTGTGGCAAGTCCACGCTGTTGAAGATCACCGCCGGCCTGCTGGACGCGACCGGCGGGTCGGTCGCGCTCGGGCCCGGCAACCTCGGCTACGTCTTCCAGGACGCGACGCTGCTGCCGTGGCGCACCGTCCGCGGCAACGTCGAGCTGCTGGGCGAGCTGGAGGGGATGTCGCGCGCCGAGCGGCGGGCCGCCGCGGCCCGGGCGATCGAGCTGGTGGGGCTGACCGGCTTCGAGGACAAGTACCCCAAGTCGCTGTCGGGCGGGATGAAGATGCGCGCGTCGCTGGCGCGGGCGCTGACGCTCCAGCCCTCGACGTTCCTGTTCGACGAGCCGTTCGGCGCGCTGGACGAGATCACGCGCGAGCGGCTCAACGACGAGCTGCTGGCGCTGTTCGAGCGCGAGCGCTTCGCGGGCCTGTTCATCACGCACTCGATCGCCGAGGCCGTGTTCCTGTCCACCCGGGTGCTGGTGATGAGCGCGCGGCCGGGCCGGATCGTCGGGGACTTCGCCATCCCGTTCGCCTACCCGCGGCGCCCGGAGCTGCGCTTCGACCCGGCGTTCGCGGAGCTGTCGGGCAGGGTCTCGGCCGCGCTGCGGGGGGCCTACGCATGAGCGCCATGCCGGTCCAGGGCTCTCCGGGCGCCGACGCGGCCGCCGAGGCCGAGGCCGCGCCGACCGCGATGGGCGGCGCCGGCGGGCGCCTGGCGCTGCGCGAGCGCGGGACGTCGATGCTCGCCGTCGTGATCCCGCCGCTGCTGGTGTTCCTGGTGGTGCTGGGCGCCTGGATCCTCGTCAGCCAGGTCATCCTGGCCGAGGACAAGCAGTTCCTGCTGCCGGCGCCGTGGGCCGTGGTGGACGTCGCGTTCCTGGACGCCCACAACCGCGCCGAGCTGTTCACCGGCCTGTGGCTGACCGCGAAGGCGGCGATGGTGGGGCTCGCGCTGTCGATCGTCATCGGCATGAGCACGGCGATCGCGATGTCGCAGGCCAAGTGGGTGGAGCGCTCGCTCTACCCGTACGCGGTCGTGCTCCAGACGATCCCGGTCCTGGCGATCGTGCCGCTTATCGGCTTCACGTTGGGCTATGACTTCTCCAGCCGCGTGCTGGTCGTCGTGCTGATCGCGCTGTTCCCGGTCATCACCAACACCCTGTTCGGCCTGCTCTCGGTCGACCAGGGCCACCATGACCTGTTCAGCCTGCACAAGGGTGGGCGGATCACGCGCCTGGTCAAGCTGCAGCTGCCGGCCGCGATGCCCGCGATCTTCACCGGGCTGCGGATCGCCGCGGGCGCCTCGGTCATCGGCGCCGTCGTCGGCGACTTCTTCTTCCAGCAGGGCACGCCGGGCATCGGCGTGTTGATGAACACCTACGCGTCGGAGCTCGAGTCCGAGCGCCTGTACGCGGCGGTCATCTTGTCGTCCTTGCTGGGGATCGTCGTGTTCCTGGCCGTCACGTGGCTGGAGCGCCGCGTCGTCGGCCGCTGGCACACGGCAACACGCGCACCCCGTTGACACGCACACACACCATGGAATGGAGCCCATGATCAGGTCCTCTCGAATCCCCGCGCTGTTGATCGCGCTCGGCGCCACGGCGCTGGTCGCCGCAGGATGCGGCAGCGACGACGACAGCAACTCGTCCTCGTCGGCGACGACGACGGCCGCCGCGGCGCCCGCCGCGTCGACCGACGGCGCGACGAGCCTCAAGGACGTCTGCCCGTCCACGGTCGTCATCCAGACCGACTGGAACCCGGAGTCCGACCACTCCGAGGCCTACGCCATCGCGGCACCCGGCGGCACGTACGACAAGGGCAAGAAGCGCTACACCGCGCCGCTCATGGCCCAGGGCAAGGACACCGGCGTCAAGGTCGAGATCCGCGCCGGCGGGCCGGCGACCGGGTTCCAGAGCCCGACGCAGCAGATGTACGTCGACAAGTCCATCATGTTGGGCTACGTCAACACCGACGAGTCGATCCAAAACTCCAAGAAGCTCCCGACGGTGTCGGTCATGGCGCCGCGCGAGCACTGGGCGCAGGTCCTGATCTTCGATCCGAAGAGCCACGACTTCAAGACGATCGCCGACATCGGCAAGACCGACACCAAGGTCCTGTACTTCAAGTCCAACGTGTACATGGACTACCTGACGGGCTCGGGGATCCTGAAGAAGTCGCAGGTCGACTCGTCCTACGACGGCAAGCCGGCGCGGTTCGTGTCCTCGGGCGGCAAGCTCGTCCAGCAGGGCTTCATCACGGCGGAGCCGTGGCAGTACGAGCACCAGGTCAAGCCGTGGATGAAGCCGGTGTCGACGCTCTCGATCGAGCAGTCCGGCTATCCCAACTACGGCGAGACGCTGGCCGTGCGCAAGGGCGACCTGGCCAAGGACACGCCGTGCCTGAAGAAGCTGATCCCGATCGTCCAGCAAGCGCAGGTCGACTACGCCAAGGACCCGGCGACGGCGAACGGGATCATCGTCAAGGCCGCCGAGGAGTACAACAACGGCTGGGTCTACCCGGCGGCGCTCGCCGACTACGCCGCCAAGGCGCAGGTCGACAACAAGATCATCAACAACGGTGACGACGACACGCTCGGCGACATCGACGAGGCGAAGGTCGCGAAGATGCTCAGCATCGTGTCGCCGATCTACGCGAAGAACCACATCACGGTCGCCGCCGGGCTGAAGCCGGCGGACCTGTTCACGAACGCGTTCATCAAGCAGGGCATCGGCCTGTAATGGCCGGTGTCGGTGCGCGGCCCGGGGTCGACTTCCGCGACCCCGGGCTGCCCCGGCGCCTGCATGGGGCGTTCTCCGGCCTGCGCGAGGACGACCCGGTGTGCCGGCTGCGGGACGGGTTCTGGTTCGTGACGCGGTACGACGACGTCGCCGTGTTGTTGAAGGACCGCGTGCGGCTGGGGACCGACCTGCACGCGGTGCGCGGCTACGACGAGGCGCGGCCGTTCGGTGCGGGCAGCGCGCTGGAGCGGTTCCAGGAGGGGTTGCTGATCAACCTGCCGGCGGCCGACCACCGGCGCGTGCGGGGCGCGTTCACGAAGCCGTTCACGCGGGGCGCCGTCGAGGCGTCGATGGGTGAGCTGGTGGCGCGCGAGGCCGCGGCGCTGCTGGCGGCGCTGCCCGACGACGGGGAGGTCGACTGGGTCGCGGCGGTCGCGCAGCCGCTGCCGGCACGCGTGTTCATGGCGCTGTTCGACCTGCCGCACGACGACATGGACATGTTGCTCGCGCTGCTGCACCAGGACACGGTCGCGATCGACGTCCTGCTCGACCCGGCCATCGTCGCGGCGGAGGACCTGGCGCGGGGGCAGGCGGCGATGCTCGGGCTGGTGACGTACCTGGAGGAGCTGGCGGTGGCGCGCCTGGACGCGGGCGCGACCGGCGACGACCTGCTCTCGTGGCTGCTGCGGGCGCACCGCGACGGCGTGCTGTCGTGGGACGACGTCCTGACGCAGGCGATGGAGTCGCTGGCGGCGGGGACGTCGACGACGCAGACGCTGCTGTCCGGGATGATCGAGGCGTTCGCCGCGTTCCCAGGGGAGTGGGACCGCGTGGCCGCGGATCCTTCGTTGGTGACGAGCGCGGTCGAGGAGGCGCTGCGCTTCGTATCACCCGCGTTGACGATGGGGCGGGTCGTGTTGGAGGACTTCACACTGCACGGCCGATCGCTCCGGGCCGGCGACGTCGTGCAGTGCGCGGTGCTGGTCGCCAACCGCGATCCGGCGGCCTTCCCCGAGCCCGACCGGTTCGACGTGGGGCGGACGCCGAACCGCCACGTGGCCTTCGGCGGCGGCGTGCACACCTGCCTCGGCGCGCACGTCGCCCGGCTCGAGGCCCGCGAGGTGCTGGAGCGGGCAGCCGAGCGATGGCGTCGGATCGAGGTGGACGGCGACGGCGGCACGCTGCACCCGACGCTGATGATCCGGACCTACAAGTCGCTGCCGGTGCGGCTGGTAGGGCGCTGAGGGTGTCCGCCCGCGCCGCCCTCGGTTGACGCGCCTCGATGGCGGCCGGCGGCGCGACCGCCGTTGGCCGCGACCGTTGTCGCTACCGGCGCGTCGTCGACCCCGGCGCTGCCGCCGCTCAGTGATCCCCGCCGGCGTCCCCGGGCCCGACGTTCAGCGCGATCCAGACCTCCATCGCCGCGTCGACCGAGGCATGGTCCTTGGTGGCGAGGAGGTCGAGGAGGAGGCCGCGGGTCACGGCGATGCCGAGGCGGCTGTTGGCGCGGGCGGTGGCGGGGTCCATGCCGGTGGCGATGTTGATGTCAGTGATGGTGTCGAGCCAGCTGTCGACGATGCCGTCGAGGAACGCCTCGGTGCCGGGGCGGCCCTGGAGCGCCTGGCCGTAGAGCTCGAAGAACAGCCGCTCGTTGGCCCACAGGCTCGGGTCGGAGATGTGCTTCCACCATGCGCGCATCGCGGTGGCGGGGTCGGCGGCCGGATCGGGCAGGAGGTCCGGGAGGCCTGCGCGCTGGCGCTCCTCGACGGCGCGGACGACCGCGACCCAGAGCTGCGCCTTGGACCCGAAGTGATGGATGAGCATGCGGTGGCTCGTCCCGATCGCGCTGGCCAGCTCGCGGAGCGAGAGGTCGCTGATCCCGCGCTCGGAGATGTAGGTGATGGCGCTCTCGAGCAGCTGAGCGCGCGGGTTGCTGCGGGGCACGGACGTAGTGTACCGTGTGGTACATGACCCCCAAGCCCATCACCGTCTCGATCGAGGTTCCCCAGCCGCGCACCAAGGTGTACGACTACCTCGACGTCATGGCCAACCACGAGCCGTTCACCAACCACATGCTCGTCGACTGGTCCTACTCGGGTCCGCCGCGCGGTGTCGGCAGCAAGGCCGACGTCAACTCCAAGGTCGGCGGCCGCAAGGAACCCGTCGCCATCGAGGTCGTCGACGCGGTCGCACCCTCGAAGATCGTCGAGCACAACGTCTCTGCCGGCGGCAAGCGCCAGGCCAGCGGCACCTACGAGCTGGCCGAGCTGCCCAGCGGCGGCACCCGCGTCTCCTTCACCTACGCCTGGCGCGAGGCGCCGATCGCCGACCGCCTGATGGCACCGCTCGTGCGCGGGATCCTCAAGCGCGGCAACGCGAAGGCGATGGAGCGCCTGGCGGAGCAGCTGCCGGCGTAACCAGCGCCGACGCTCCCCAGAAGGCCAGAGACCTGCCGATTGGCAGGTCCCTTTAGGTTGCGCGACGGCGCTCGTCAGTGAGACGTTGTCACTATGACACCAACAGGTTTGAAAGCCTTTCTCGGCGCGCTCGTCGTGGCCGCGCTGCTGCCCGGCGTGGCCTCGGCCACGACCTATCACGCGACCGACTCGACGTTCGCATCCATCTTCGCCTCGGCCTCCGGCGGCGACACGATCTATCTCGCCGACGGCGACTACACCGGCTTCACGGGAGCGACCAAGTCCTCCACCGTGACCGTCCGCCCCGAGCCCGGCGACACCCCGGCGCTGTCGCTGGACCTCGACGACACGGCGTCTCACATCACGTTCGACGGCTTCACGGACCTCGGCGGCTGGCTGGTCAACGGCTCCGACCACATCACGATCGAGCACTCGACGCTCACCGCCCCGATCGCGCTCTACAACGGGGCGACCGACATCACGCTGGACGACGTCGTGCTCGACGACCTCGGCGAGGCGACCTGGGAGGGCCGGCTGTCGATCATCGACGCGCACGGCGTGACCGTCGAGAACAGCCACTTCGGCGGCAATGCCGGCTGCTCGGACGGCATCTTCCTCGGCGGCGGCTCCGACGACGTCCTGATCCAGGGCAACGAGTTCGAGGGCATCCAGCAGGGGTCCTGCGGGGCGCACAGCGACCCGATCCAGTTCTACGGGTCCTCGGACGTCACCGTCGACTCCAACTACTTCCACGACAACTCGACCGGCCTTATGTCTCCCGACGGCGCCGGCTCGCCGTTCACCTGGACCAACAACGTCATGGTCGCCGACGGCTACGCCTGGGCAGTGGTCGACGGCGGCGGCGTCGGCGACGTCATCCGCCACAACACGATCGTCGGCGACTGGACGATCGCGGTCACGCCCGACCACGACGACGACGATCCCGACGACGTGACCGTCACCGACAACGTCCTGACCGACGACGTGTACATCGGTACCGCCCCGAGCGGCAACGTGACGCGGGACTACAACCTGGTCCCGGGCGGCGGCGTCGGCGCGCACACGATCTCCGGGACGCCGACGTTCGCCAACGTCGCCGCCGGCCGCTGCGCCTACCGCCTGATGTCCTCGTCGGCCGGCTACCTCGCGGCGTCCGATAGCGAGGACATGGGCATCACCGGCTGCGGCCCGCCGCCGGCCGACACAACGCCGCCCGACACGACGATCACCGGCGGGACCAACGGCAAGGTGTCGTCGACGAGCGCGAGCTTCACGTTCGCGGCGACCGAGTCCGGCTCCACGTTCGAGTGCCGACTCGACGGCGGCTCGTGGTCGACGTGCACATCGCCCAAGTCCTACACCTCGCTCGCGGCCGGCTCGCACACGTTCGACGTGCGCGCCACCGACGCGGCGTCCAACACCGACGCGACGCCCGCGAGCGTCACCTGGACGATCGGGACGTTCTCGACCGCGCCGACGTTCGTCGGCGAGCACGAGGTGTCGTCCTGGACGACGACCACCGGCACGGCCAAGTCCACGTCGTCGTTCTCGGTCCAGGCCGGGGACATCCTGGTCGCCTACGGGATGACCGCCGACGCGAGCATCACCGAGGCGATCTCCGGCGGCTCGCTCAGCTGGACGCTGCGGCGCAGCGACACCACATCCGGCTACGGCGCCAACTACGTGTGGACGGCCGTGGTGCCCAGCAACGCGACGATCTCCGTCACGTTCACGCGCACCGCGGGCAGCAACGAGTGGGGCGGCGACGTCCTGCAGCTCCGCAACAGCTCCGGCATCGGCGCCTCGGCGATCGGGCGCGGGACGGGCGGGCCGTCGCTCGGCCTCACCACGACCGAGAACCACTCGGCGGTCGTCGTGGCGTCGGTCGACTGGAACGCGGTCAGCGGCACGTCGCGCACCTGGCGGACGACCGCCGGGGCGCTGACGGAGGAGTCCTACTTCTTCTCCTCGGGCGGCTACACCGGGTACGGCGGATACCACGGCGACGTCGGGACGGCGGGCGCCAAGACCGTCGGGCTGAGCGCGCCGACCGGCCAGAAGTACACGATCGCCGCGATCGAGGTGAAGGGGACCTGAGCCTCGGCTAGGCGGCCGCGGCGGCCGTCCGCGTGGTCCTGCCGAGGTCGCGCATGATCACGCGGGCGGTGTCGCGGCCAGCGTCGTCCGGCCACGCCGCGCCGGCGTCAGCCGCCCGGCAGCCCCAGCAGCGCGCGGGTCTGCGCGGCCGTCGCCAACGGCCGGCCCGCGATCCGCGCCAGCTCGGCCACCCGACCCACCAGCCGCGCGTTGGTCGCCGGGACGGTGCGCTCGGCGTCCATCCACGCGTTGTCCTCCAACCCGGTCCGGACGTGCCCGCCGGTGAAGACCGCCACGGCGTTCATCGGGAGCTGGAAGGCGCCGAGGCCGCCGGCGGCCCAGGTCGTCCCGGCCGGCAGCGCGCGCGTGAGCTGCGCGAGCGCCTCGGCGGTCGCGGGCGCCGTGTTCGGGCTGCCGAGGATCACGTTGGCGTAGAGCGGCGGCTCGAGGACGTCGCGTGCGACGAGCTCGTGCGCGAGGTAGGCCATGCCCGTGTCGAAGACCTCGAGCTCCGGCCGGATCCCGCGCTCGCGCATCCGCGTCGCGAGCGCGACGATCGTCTCCGGCGCGTTGACGCTGGCCGTGGTCCGGAAGTTCAGCGAGCCGAGCGTGAGGCTCGCCATGTCGGGGCGCGCGTCGCCGTCGAGCGCGAGGACGTCGGCGCGCTGGTCGAGCCCGGCGGCGTCGCGGCCGCTGGTCGTCACGCACACCACGACGCCGGGGCAGCGCGCCCGGATCTCGGGCACGAACTCCGCGTAGGCGTCACGCCGCCAGTCCGGCCCCTCGTCGTCGGCGCGCCGCGCGTGCAGGTGCAGGATCGTCGCGCCGGCCGCGAACACGGCGCCCGCGTCGGCGACGATCTGCTCGGGCGTCACCGGGACGTGCGGGACCGTCGCCCTGCGCGGCACCATGCCCGTCAGCGCCACGTTGACGACGAGCGGCGGATACGGACGCAGCGGGTGCGGGACGTGGTCGGCGGTGCGGGGCACACGCGTATCCTGACCGTCCGTTGCCCGACCACGTCGACAGCCCCGCTCGCGTCCACGTCGTCGGCACCGGCTCGTTCGCGCTGGAGGTCGTCGAATACGCGCGCGCGTGCGGCTGCGACGTCCCGGCGCTCGTCGAGCTCCTGGACCCGGCCCGCGTCGGCACCGAGATCCACGGCCTGCCGGTCGTCGCGTTCGACGCGCGGCCCGCCGGCGACGGGCTCGCGGTGCTCGGCGTCGGCGGCGACCGGCTCGCGCCGTGGGCGGAGCTGACGAACCACGGCTGGCGCCCGGCGCCGCCGCTCGTGCACCCGGCCGCGCACGTCAGCCCGAGCGCGACGCTCGCGCCCGGCGCGGTCGTCGGGCCCGCGGCGGTCGTGGGCGCCGCGACGACGATCGGCGCGCACGTGCTCGTCGGCCGCGGCGCGCTCGTCGGCCACCACGTCGTGCTCGGTGACGGGGTCGTCCTGAACCCGGGCGCCAACGTGGGCGGCAACACGCGGATCGGCGCCGGCGCGCGGATCGGCATGGGCGCCGCGGTGGTCAACGGGACGACTGTGGGCGCCGGCGCCGTGGTGGCGGCCGGCGCGATGGTCATGCGGTCGGTCGACGACGCCGTGCGCGTGCAGGGCGTTCCCGCCCGGCCGTACGCGGCCGGGGCGACGCTGCGCTGATGACCGGGCGCCTGAGCGTGCGCCGGCGCGCGCTGGCCGCGCTGGAGCGGCGGTTGAACGCGTTGGGCGATCGCGTCGTCGCCGACGCCGCCGCGCGCGAGCAGCATCTCGCCGTGACGATCGAGGACCTGGGCGAGCGGCTCGGCGCGCTGGAGGCCGTCGCCGGCGCGGCGGACGAGCGTGCCGGCGCCGGCGCCGCGCAGCTCGCCGCGCGCGCCGCCACGCTCGACGACCAGCTCGGAGCGCTCGGCGAGCGGATCGCCGCGCTCGAGCACCGCCTCGGCGACGAGCTCGCCCCGATGCTGCGCGCGGTCGTCGACGACGAGGCCGGCAACCGCCGCCGGCTGTGGGCCCTGCGCGACGACCCCGACTACGCGCTCGCCTACACCGAGGACGAGCCGCTGGTGAGCGTCGCGATCGCGACGCACGACCGCCTGGAGCTGCTGCTCGAGCGCAGCCTCCCGTCCGTGCTCGGCCAGACCTACGAGCGCCTGGAGGTGACGGTCGTGGGCGACGCCGCGCCGCCGGCGGTCGGAGCGGCCGTCGCCCGCATCGGGGACCCGCGGATCACCTACATCAACCTGCCCACCCGCGTCCGTGGCCCCGAGGGCCGCCATTGGCTCACCGCCGCGACGCAGACGCGCAACGAGGGCTACCGCGTCGCCCGTGGGCGCTGGACGCTCGACTTCGACGACGACGACGCGCTGCACCCCGACGCCGTCGCGGTCCTGCTCGAGCACGCCCGCGTCACCCGCGCCGAGGTCGCCTACGGCGACATCGAGCAGCACGCGCCCGACGGCACCGTCGAGCGGCTCGGCGCCTTCCCGCCGGCGCCCGGCGCGTTCTCCCTCTCCGCCGCGCTGGTCCACTCCGGCCTGCGCATCTTCGCCCGCGAGCACGTCGCCGCCGCGATGGGGGTCCCCGGCGACTGGTATCGGGCCGAACGCATGCTGCGGGCCGGCGTGCGCTTCGCCCACCGGCCGGGCCCGGTGTTCGCCTACTACCCGACGTTCCTCTGGGGCGGTCGGCCGGACCCGCCGCCGGCATAGGCGGGCGCAGCGCGCCGCGCGGTGACGCCGAGGTCGCCCAGGACCACCCGTGCCGTGTTGCGCCCCGGCGCGCCCGACACGCCCGCGCCCGGGAACGTCCCGGAGCCGGTCAGGTAGAGGCCGGACACGGGCGTCGTGTAGCGGGTCAGCTCGCGGTCGCGGCCGAGCAGCGCCGCGAGCGGGCCGCCCGCGAAGGAGGGCGCGTACCCGGCGGGCATCGAGAAGTCGCGCTCGTAGTCGTCGGGTCCGACCAGGCGCCAGCGGCGGACGCCGTCCAGGAAGCCGGGCTCCATCGACCGCGCGAAGGCCGCCAGCCAGCGTTCGGGCTCGGCCGACCCCGGCCAGCCGCCATGCAGCCGGTACGGCGTGAACAGCGTCTCGAGGCTGAAGACGTGGCCGCCGCCGGCGGGCGCGACGGTGGGGTCGAGCACCGACGGGACGTTGGACAGGAACAACGGGTTGGTCGCCACGCGGCCGGCCTCGGCGTCGCGGTGGGCGGCGAGGATCGCGTCGAGGCCGGGCGCGACCACCATGGTGGCGTTGAGCACCGCGCCGATCCCCAGCTCGTCGAGATGCTCTTGATGGAGGCCTCGGGGCCGGGGGAGGGCGTCGACGACCGCATCGACCTTGCTCTCGTAGCCCTCGCGCACCGGCCGGTCGCGCCACCGGGCGACGAGGTCCCGGGCCTGCGCCGGCGGCGCGTGGAGGAGCTCGACGAGCGTCCGGCGCGGATCCCCGGCGGAGATGACGACCGGCGCGTCGACGCGCGTGCCCTCGCCGAGGCGGACGCCCGCGACCGTGCCGGCGTCGCAGAGGATCGCGCTGACGCGGGCGCCCGTCCGGATGGTGCCGCCCGCGCCGCGCACGGCGCTCGCCAGCGCGTCGGTCAGCGCGCCCGACCCGCCGACCGGGCGACCGACCGCGATGAGATGGCGCAGCGCGTAGCCCAGCGCCCCGAGGCCGGTCCCCGGCGCCTGCGGCGGCAGGCCCCAGACGGCGGGCCCGGTCGTCGCGACCGGGCCGAGCAGCGCGTCGGAAGTGAAGTAGTCGCGCAGCACGTCGGCGGCGCTGCGGCGCGACAGCTTCAACAACGCCGCGAGTCCGCGCCCGCGCGTCTTGGCGAGCCGCGTCGCGACGCCCAGCGGGGTCGGCACGCCGCCGGTCATCTCCATCACCAACCGCGCGGCGGGCAGCAGGTCGTCGACGTAGCGGCGGTAGCCCGCGACCTGGTCGGGATGGGTGAGCGCCAGCGACTGGAGCGTGCGCTCGACGTCGGAGAACAGGAACCACGGCGCCAACCCCGTATCCCACGGCAGCGCCAGCTGCGCCGGCTCGAGGTCCAGGTACCGCAGGCCGTGGGCGGCGAGGTCCAGCTCCTCGATGATGCCGGTCGCCCGGACCAGCGCGTGGTCGCAGTTGCAGATGTTGACCCGCGCGCCGCCGAGGACCTCGACGGTCGAAGCGCAGCCGCCGACGCTGTCGCGCGCCTCCAGGACGCAGACGTCGACGCCCCCGCGCGCGAGGTAGGCCGCGCACGTCAGCCCGTTGTGGCCGCCGCCGACGATGACGACGTCGTGGCGCGCGTCGGCGGTCATGCGGCGGAGCGGCGTGCCGTGAGGAGGTCGTGGAGCGAGGACGCGAGCGCTCGCTCGTCGGTGTCGACGAGGGCGCCGCAGCGCACGACCACGCTGCCGTCCACCACGACATCGCGCGGGCGGCGGCCAGGGGAGGTCCAGAGGAGAGCAGGGAGGGGATCGCCGATGCCCGCATCCGCGACGCCGCTCAGGTCATACACGTTGAGATCGGCCGCCGCGCCCGGCTCCAACGACCCCAACTCGCTCCGGGCCAGGCCCAGCGCGCCGCCGCGCGTGGCCATCGTCAGGACCTCGACCGCCGTCAGCGGGCGGCCGCTCAGCGGCGACGCCTGGAGCGCGAGGCGGGCGTCGGCCAGCAGGTGGCCCGCGTCGTTGGAGCCGCCGCCGCTGGTGCCGAGTCCTACAACTGCGCCCGCGTCCAGCAGCGCCCCCGCCGGCGCGAGCCCCCAGCCCATCGGCAGGTCGCAGCCCGGCGCGTGGGTGACGGTCGCGCCGGAGGCCGCCACGCGCGCGATCTCCGCGTCGGTGACGGCGCAGAGGTGCGCGATCGTCACGCCCTCTTCCAGCCAGCCCCACTCCTCCAGCAGCTCCAGTGGCCGGCGCCCGTAGCGCTCCGCGGCAACGACCACGTCGACCTGCTCGTTGGCCTGCGTCCGCCGCGGCAGCCCGTGCCGGACCGCCACCTCGCGCAGCGCGTCGAACGTCGCCCGCCCGTCGCTGTGCACGCCGGCCGGCCCTACGGCGAGCGAGGCCGGGGGGAGGAGCGCGGCCAGCGCGTCGGCGGCGGAGGCGGCGACATCCGGGTCGTCGCCCGCGGTGCCGCGCACGAACACCAGCCGGGCGCCGAGCGCCCCCGCCGCGCCGAAGACCGCCTCCGCCATCCCGGCGTGGTCGGCGCCCGCCGGCCATGTCAGGTGGTGGTCGGCCACCGTCGTCACGCCGCACAGCAGCGCCTCGGCCAGCCCGACGGCCGCGGCCGCGCCGCACAGCTCCGGGTCGACGCCGACGGCGCGGTACGCCGCGTTCATCACGCCGAGCCAGTCGCGCATCGGCACGCCGCGCGTCCCGGGCAGCGTCCGGAACGCGCTCTGCAGGAGATGGTGGTGGGCGTTGACGAGGCCCGGGATCACGGCGCAGCCGGCGGCGTCGAGGACCGCGGCGCCGGGCGGAGCGGCGACACCGGGCCCGATCTCCACGACGCGCCCGTCGACGCAGAGCAGGTCGACGTCGGAGACCACCCGCTCGCCGGTCCAGACGAACGCCGCTCCGCGAACGAGCAGCGCGCTCATCGCTCGAACGCGAACGCGGCGATCTCGGCGAGGGCCTCGGCCGCGGAGGCGATCATGCCGGCCCACAGCGTGGCGCCGAGCTCGGCTGAGGCGAGCGTCGGGTCGCCGATGGCGCCGGTGGCGGAGAGGTCGTCGGCGGCCCAGCCGAACGCGACGTCGCCGCCGAAGCGGACGCGGGCGTTGCCGGCGAACGCGTTCGGGATCGATCGCTCCGCGACCGACATGTCCACCAACTCCGGGCGGAGGTGCAGGACGACGGAGGTCTCGTCGCGTCCCGCGTGCACGCCCATCCCGAGCTCGTCGTCGTGCACGTCCGCCGCGCCGCCGCTGTCGCGCGGCTGGGACGGGTGCATGAGGAACGTCATCAGCCCGTGCGCGAGGCGCAGCTCGCGGTTGGCGACGGTGAGCAGCGCGGTGTTGCCACCGTGGCCGTTGAGGAACACGAGCTTCTTGGCGGGGAGGGTCGCGAGCGAGCGCCCGAGGTCGTCCAACACCGACAACATGGTCTGCGGCGACAGCCAGATCGTCCCCGGCGCCCACGCGTGCTCGTTGGACTTCGTGTAGGCCAACGGCGGCAGCAGCCACAGGTCGAGCTCGTCGCCGCGGGCTGCGACGACCGCGGCGGCCAGCGCGTCGGCGATCAGCAGGTCGGTGGACAGCGGCAGGTGCGGCCCGTGCTGCTCGATCGCGCCCACCGGCTGCAGCAGCACGGACGACGGCGACAGCCGGTCCGCGATCTCCGGCGCGCGGAGGTCGGCGAGCGAGCGCGCGCCCGCGCTCATCGATCGAGCACCAGCGTGATCAACCCCCATGCGGGGAACGGCGAGGTGTAGGTCTTGGCCAGCGGGTCGGCGTCGGCCGCCCCGGGCACCGGGTCGTAGGTGTGGTTCTCGCCCCGGAACGACACCTGCGTCAGCGCCGGGAACGATGCCAGGACGCGCTGGCCCATCTCGTACACCAGGTGCTGGATCGACTCGGACACGAGCTCGTCGAACGTCTCCAGGACGACCGCGAGCACGTCGCCCGACGGCACGTGCGCGTCGCCCACCGCGTCGGTCGCGTCGCCGTACTTCCAGCGCACGTCGAGGTGGATGAACAACGGCCGGTCCTTGCGCTCCGGCAACGTGGTGTCGTCGTCGCGCGCGAACTTCGTGAACGCCGAGCCCGTCGTCTTCAGCAGTTGCAGCCCGACGTGGCCGGCCTCGTGGTCGATGACGCCGCCGCCGGGCGCGAGCTCCAGCGTCGCGATCGCGTGGTCGCCCTCCACACGGCGGAACAGCTTGCCGCTCTCGGGTACCCATGGCTGCGCCTCGGCCCACAGCCGCAGGCCCTCCATCTCCGGGTAGGTCTCCAGGAACCCGCGACCCAGGTCGTACAACAACCCCTCGAGCGTCTCCCCGTCGTACTCGTGCGCGCGGCGCAGGATGACGTTCTTCATGGTGTCGGTCGCCACGACCGCCGAGTTGTCGCCCTCGGTGTAGGCCGGCAGGAAGCCCTGGCCCAGTACCTCCATGCTGACGTCGGCGGCGAGCAGGCGCTCGCCGCGCACGAGGTGCACGGGCACCGAGAGCTTGCCGTAGGAGATGCGGGCGTCGGTCAACCTGATGTCCTTGGTTCGTCGACGACGAGGTCGTCCAGCCGCAGCGCCGCGATCTTCGCGATCTCGGCCAGGGCGGTCACCTCCTCGGCGTCGGAGTCCTGCGCCAGGCGCTCGCGCGCCGCGGCGATGATCGAGTCGGCCGTGTGCTCGCGCGCGCACACGACGAAGGGGAAGCGGAAGCGCTCGCGGTACGCCGCGGTCAGCGCGAGGAGGTCGGCGTGCTGCTGGGGCGTGAGCCGGTCCAGGCCGGCCGCGGCCTGCTCGCGCGTGGACTCCTCGGTCAGCTCGCCGGCGATCGCGGCCTTGCCGGCGAGCTCCGGGTGCGCGCGGATGAGCGCCAGGCGCGCCTCGGGGTCGGCCTCGTCGACCACGGCGACCATCGCCGCGTGTAGCTCGGCGACCGACGCGAACGGCCCGCGCCTCCAGACGGTCTCCGCGACCCAGGCCGAGTCCTCGAAGACGCCGCCGAAGCGCGCGACGAAGCCGTCGCTGCTCAGCGTGGCCGCGTCATGGATGCCCAGTCGCCGGTGACCCCGGTCGGCGACCCGGCCGCGCGGGGCGGGCGGGTCGTGCGTCATGGATCGCGGACATTACAGGGTGGGTGGGAGCGTCTTCGTACGCTAGATTCCGCCCATCGTCCAGCGACGCCCTGGTCAGGCGCGGCCCTCGGCACCGGGCCAGCGTTGTCTCCCAGCTTGGACAGCTTCCTGACCATCCTTCGACCCCGCACCCTCGACGACGCCCTCGCGGCACGCGTCGCGCACCCCGAGGCGACGATCGTCGCCGGCGGAACGGGCGTCCTCGTCGAGCTCAACCGCGGGGCGATCGACCCGCCGACGCTGATCGACCTCAGCGCCTGCGCGGACCTGCGCGCGACCGCGCGCGAGGGAGACGTCGTCGTGCTCGGTGCGACCACCACCTACACCGACGTGCTCGAGCGCCACGCGGACACGCTGCCCGGGCTGGCCGCCGCCGCGCGCACGGTCGCCTCGCGCCAGATCCGCAACCGCGCGACGCTGGCCGGCGCGCTCGTCCTCGGCGACCCGTCGAGCGACGCGCTCGCGGCGCTCGGCGCGGCAGGCGCCACGGTCGATGTCGCGAGCGCCACCGCCCGCCGCACGATCGACGCCGTGGCGTTCGTCACCGCGCCCGGCCGCTGCGCCCTCGCGCACGACGAGCTCGTCGTCGCGCTGCGCGTCCCGGTCGCCGACGGGCCCGTCGCCTACGCCAAGGCCGGCGCGCGCAACGCGATGGCCCGCGCCGTCTGCGGCGTCGCGGTCGCACTGCACCCGCGGCGGCGCCGCGCGTCGGCGTGCGCGGTCGGGGTCGCCCCGACCGCGATCCGGCCCGAGGTCGCCGAGGCGCTGATCGCCGCCGACTGGGACGTCCTGGCCGCGCCCGAGACGGCCAAGCGCTTCGGCGCGCTCGTGGCCGCCGCGGTCGACCCGATCGCGGACGCGCGCGGCAGCGCCGAGTACCGCCGCCACGTCACCGGCGTCCTGGCGCGGCGCGCGCTGACGCGCGCCGTCGAGGGGCTGGACGCCGCATGAGGATCGTCGTGGACGGCACGGCGCACGCGGTCGACGACGCGCATGCGGGCCAGTCGCTGCTGCGCGTCCTGCGCGACGTCCTCGGCGTCACGAACGCCAAGAACGCCTGCGAGCAGGGCGAGTGCGGGTCGTGCACGGTCGCGATCGACGGCGAGATCGCGTGCGCGTGCCTCGTGCTCGCGGCGCAGGCCGACGGCACGACCGTCGAGACCGCGGGGGCGCTCGCGGCGCCGGACGGCGGCGGGCTGCATCCGCTCCAGGAGGCGTTCCTGGAGGCCGGCGCCGTCCAGTGCGGGTTCTGCACGCCGGGGCTGGTCGTCGCGGCCCGCGACCTCCTGGCGCGCAACCCGGAGCCGACCGACGCCGACATCCGCGAGGGCCTGAACGGCAACCTCTGCCGCTGCACGGGCTACACGAAGATCATCGAGGCGGTGCGGCGCGCCGCGGCCGCCGCCAGCGAGGAGCGCACGCCATGAGCACGATCGTCATCGAGGGCTGCGCGATCGCGACGGTCGACGACGAGCGCCGCGAGATCGCCGACGGCCACCTCGTGATCGAGGACCAGCGGTTGGTCGCGGTCGGCGAAGGACCCGCCGCCAGCGACCACACCAACAAGGCGATCCGCCGCATCGACGCGGCCGGCAAGCTCGCGACGCCCGGCCTCATCAACTGCCATCACCACCTCTACCAGTGGGCGACGCGTGGCTACGCGACCGACGCCACGCTGTTCGAGTGGCTGGTCGCGCTCTACCCGGTCTGGCAGCACATCGACGACGCGGTGGTCGCCGCGGCGGCGCGCGCGGGGCTGGCGTCGCTGGCGCGGTCGGGCTGCACGACGACGACCGACCACCACTACATCTTCCCGCGCCATGCCGGCGACCTGCTGGGCGTCGAGATCGACGCGGCCCGCGCGATCGGGATGCGCTTCCACCCGTGCCGCGGCGCGATGGACCTCGGCAAGAGCGCCGGCGGCCTGCCGCCCGACGACGTCGTCGAAGACCGCGACGCGATCCTCACCGCGTGCGCCGAGGCGATCGACCGCCATCACGACCCCGAGCCCGGCGCGCGCGTGCGGATCGCGCTGGCGCCGACGTCGCCGTTCAGCGTGACCGGCGAGCTGATGAGCGAGACCGCGGAGCTGGCGCGGGCCCGCGGCGTCCGGCTGCACACGCACCTCGCCGAGACCGACGACGAGGAGCGGTTCTGCCTCGAGCGCTTCGGCGTGCGCCCGCTGCAGTACCTCGACGACCTGGGCTGGCTGGGCGACGACGTCTGGCTCGCGCACTGCGTGCACCTCAACGAGGACGAGACCGTGCGGATGGGCGCGGCCGGGACGGGCGTCGCGCACTGCCCGACGTCCAACGGCCGGCTCGGCGCGGGGATCGCGCCGGTGCCGTCGCTGCTGGCCGCGGGCGCGCCGGTCGGGCTCGGTGTCGACGGCGCGGCGTCCAACGAGTGCGGCGAGCTGGTCGACGAGCTGCGCGCCGCGATGGTCCTGGCTCGCGTCGCGCGTGGGCCGCGCGCGCTGAGCGCCCGCCAGGCGCTGGAGATGGCGACGCGCCACGGCGCGCGCTGCCTCGGGCGCGAGGACGAGCTGGGGCACCTGAGCGTCGGCGCGCTGGCCGACGTGGCGCTTTGGAACCTCGACGAGGTCGGCTTCGCCGGGATCGCCGATCCGATCGCGGCGCTCGCCTTCGGCCCGACGCGCCCGGTCGACACGCTCGTCGTCGGCGGCGAGGTCGTCGTCGAGGACGCCGAGCTGCGCACCGCCGACCCGGTGACGCTCGCTGCCGAGCTGCGGCGCGAGAGCGGCCGCATGGCGCTGGCGGCGCCGGGGACATGAGCCCGCAGCAGGGCGACACGTGGCAGGCGCAGCACCCGCGGACGGTGCGCCACACCGGCACGGGCGCCGAGCCCGAGGCGCTGCTGGACGAGGACGCCGAGCGCGCGGCCCGCGCCGGGCACGTCGGCGCGCGCCTGACGCGCAGCGACGGGCCGGCGAAGGTCGCGGGGGAGTTCTTGTACTCCTCGGACCTGCGCGTCGAAGGCATGCTGTTCGGCGCGACGGTCCGCAGCCCGCACGCCTCCGCGCTCATCCGCGGGATCGACGTCCGGGCGGCGCTCGACGTCCCCGGCGTGCACGTGGTCTTGACGCACGCCGACGTGCCCGGCGACAAGCTCGTCGGCAACACGCTGCCCGACCAGCCGGTCCTCGCGATCGACCGCGTGCGCCACCACGGAGAGCCGGTCGCGATCGTCGCGGCCGAGGACGCGGTCACCGCGCGGCGGGCGGCGGCGCTGGTCGTGGTCGAGTACGCGCCCGTCGAGCCGCTGACGACCGTCGAGGCCGCACTGGCCCCCGACGCGCCCGCGCTGCACCCGGCCGGCAACGTCCTGCGCGCGGTCCCGATCCTGGCGGGCGCGCCGATCGCCGACGCGCCGGCGCCGGGCGAGGTCGTCGTGACCGGCCGCTACGAGGTCGGCATCCAGGACCAGGCGTTTCTTGGCCCGGAGTCCGGCTTGGCGATCCCGGACGGCGAGGGCGGCGTCGAGCTGCACATCGCCACCCAATGGCTGCACGTCGACCGCGATCAGGTCGCGGCCGGCCTCGGCCTGCCGGCCGAGCGCGTCCGGCTCGTCCTGGGCGGCGTCGGCGGCGCGTTCGGCGCGCGCGAGGACCTGTCGATCCAGTTGCACGCGTGCATGCTCGCGCTGGTCACCGGGCGGCCGGTGAAGATGGCCTACCTGCGCGACGAGTCGTTCACCGGCGGTCACGTGCACCGCCATCCGGCTTGGATGGAGTACGAGCACCGCGCCGACGCGGCGACCGGGCTGCTGACGGCGGTCCGCGCGCGCCTCTGGCTGGACGGCGGCGCCTACGCGTCGTCCTCGACGGCGGTCGTCGCCAACGCCACCACCTTGGCGGCCGGCCCGTACGCGTGCCCGGACGTCGACCTGCTCGGGACCGTCGTGTACACCAACAACCCGCCGTGCGGCGCGATGCGCGGGTTCGGCGCGGTGCAGGTCGCCGTCGCCTACGAGGCGCAGATGGACAAGCTCGCGGCGGCGTCGGGGCTCGACCCGATCGAGCTGCGGCGCCGCAACGCGCTGCGCGACGGCGGCGTGCTCCCGACCGGCCAGGTCGTGCGCGGACCGATCGCGACCGTCGCGTTGTTGGAGGCATTGGCTGAGCATCCGCTGCCGGCGGAGCGCCCCGCGGGCGCGGCGGTCGACCCGCGCGACCTGCCCGGCAGCCAGTTCGCCGCCACGCGCGGCGAGGGCGTCCGGCGCGGGGTCGGCTATGCGGCCGCGTTCAAGAACATCGCCTTCTCGGAGGGCTTCGACGACGCCTCGACGGCGCGCGCCCGGCTCACCGCGCGCGACGGCCGCGCCGTCGTCGAGGTCCACACCGCCGCGGTCGAGGTCGGCCAGGGCGTCCTCGGCGTCCAGGAGCAGATCGCGCGCACCGAGCTCGGCGTCGAGGCGGTCGTCGTCGCGGCCGCCGACACCGCGATCGACTCCGCCGGCTCGGCCTCCGCCTCCCGCTTGACGTGGATGGTCGGCGGCGCGGTGCGGGCCGCGTGCGTCGCGGTGCGGACCGCGGCGCTGGAGCGCGCGGCCGACTGGCTCGGCCGCCGCGACACCGCGCTGGCGCTGCGCGACGGCGCGGTCTGGCAGGGCGCCGAGCGCGTGCTGGACCTCGTCGAGCTCGTCGAGGGCGGGGCCGAGCCGCTGGAGGCCACGCGCACCTATCGCCACGCGCCGACCGAGGCGTTGGACCCCGTGACCGGCCAGGGCGACGCGCACGCGGGCTTCGGGTTCGTCGCGCACCGCGCGGTCGTCGAGGTCGACGTCGAGCTGGGCCTCGCGCGCGTCGTCCAGCTCACGTGCGCCCAGGACGTCGGCCGCGTGATCAACCCCATGGCCTTGGAGGGCCAACTCGAGGGCGGGTCGATCCAGGGTCTGGGCCTCGCGTTGAGCGAGGAGGTGCTGCTCGCCGGCGGCCTGGTCCAGACGCAGTCCCTCGGCTCCTACCGGATCCCGACGATCGTCGACGCCGCGCCGGTCGACTCCATCATCCTGGAGCTCGGCGATCCCGAGACGCCGTACGGGCTGCGGGGCGTGGGGGAGATGCCGTCGCTGTCCTCGACGCCCGCGATCCTCGCCGCGCTGCGCGCCGCGACCGGCCACGAGCTGCCGCGCGCGCCGGTCCGGCCGGAGGAGCTTGTTGTCCATGTCGACGAGGAGGAACACGCGCGATGACCGACGCCGACCGCGGCGCGCTCGGCCACGGCTACACCGTGGTCACGCCGGCCAACCACTACCCGAGCCGGCTGCCGGAGTTCGGCGACCAGCCGGTCGTCAAGCTCGTCACGCCGCGGATGGCGCCGTCGCGTATCGGCGAGTACCTGGTGTCCTTGCATGCGGGCGGCGGCACGACGCGCCGCGTCGGCGCCGGCTACGAGCGGTTCTTCTACGTGTTGGACGGGGCCGTGACGGTGCGCATCGCCGCCAGCGAGCGCCGCACGCTGCCCGCCGGCGGCTTCGCCTACCTGCCGTCCGACACCGCCTACGAGCTGCGTGCCGGCGACGACGCGCCCGCGCGGCTGTTGATCGTCAAGCGCCAGTACGAAGGCCACGCGGCCCACGACGCGCCGGGCGCGCTGTCCGGCCACCGCGACGACCAGCCCTTCGCCCCGACCGCGGTCGCCGGCTTCACCCGCCGCGAGCTGCTGCCGGTCGACGACCCCGCCTTTGACTTCGCGATGTCCTTGCTGCGCTTCGAGCCCGGCGTCGGCCTCGACAAGATCGAGGTCCACGACGAGGAGCACGGCCTCTGGATGACCGAGGGCGGCGGCACCTACGTCCTGGGCACCGACGAGCACGCGGTCCAGGCCGAGGACTTCATCTACATGGCGCCCTACTGCCCGCAGGGCTTCACCGCGAGCGCCGACGGGCCGGCCGAGTACCTGTTGTACAAGGACACTTGGCGCGACGGTTTCTGAGCACTTGTAGTGCCGCGCACTTTGCACGGATGCTCCAAGTACTCGCTCGCCCTCGCCGTCGTCTGCGAGGCGTGCCTGACGCCATGGTGGGGCTGACGTTGAACGGCAAGCCGTTCTCGCTCGGGTCCAAGTACGCCAACAACCCGGTCCGGAGCAGTGGGGCGGTCGTTACCCGGCGCCGGCGCCCGGGGTCCTGGACCCCGAGACGTTCCGCGTGATCTACGAGGAGAGCGACAGCACGCCGCCGACGGCCACGATCGACACGCCGCGGCCTCCGGGGCGACCTATCCGCAGGGCGCGAGGATCGCGCTGGCCTACGCCTGCCAGGACGAGGAGGGCGGGTCGGGCATCGGCTCCTGAACGATCAACGGGCCGGACGGGGTCGACCCGGCCGACCCGACGCTCGTCGACACCCGCCCGCAGGGCGATCATCACTTCCACCTCCTGGTCATCGACTACCAGTGCGCGCGGTCGCACGCGGGGTAGGCTCGGTTCCATGGACGACGCACAGATCCGCAACCGCATCGAGCAGCTCGAGGGCGAGGAGCGCAAGCTGCGCGCCGAGGAGGGCGCGGCGGCCGAGACCGGGCATCCCGAGGTCATCGAGCGCGACGCCGCGCGGCTGGCCGCGATCAAGGTCGAGCTCGACCAGCTCTGGGATCTCCTGCGCCGCCGCGAGGCCGCGGCGCGCGCCGGCCGGGACCCGGACGCCGAGCAATTGCGCGGCGAAGGCACCGTCGAGGGCTATCTCGGCTAGCCCGGTTGTCCGGGCCGCCGCGCCGCGTCTGACGGTCGCCAACCCGCTTCACGTGCGGGCGCACGCTGCCGCTGGGCCGGCGACGTCAGCCACGACGATCCGGACCGGACAATCGGCCTAGCGGGGGTGCATCCCTCCGTCGAGCGAGACCACTTTGCTCGTCAGGTAGCCGTTGCGAAGCATGGCGACCGCCATGTCGGCGACCTCTTCCGGCTGGCCGAGGCGGCCGACCGGGATCGCGCGCGCGAGGTAGCCGGGGTCGCCGGGGAGCATGTCGGTGTGCTCGATCAGCGCGGGGGCGATCGCGTTGACGGTGATGCCGGCCTCGGCCACGCGTGAGGCCAGGTGGTGGGTGAGGCCGATCAGGCCCGCCTTGGACGCCGCGTAGTGCGGTCCGACGATCCCGCCGGTGAACGCGGCGACCGAGGACACGAAGAGGATCCGGCCGTACGCGCGGTCCTTCATGCCCGGGAGCACGCGCTGGGCGAGCAGGAACGGCGCGCGCAGGTTGATGGCCATGGTCTCGTCCCAGGCGCCGGCGTCGACCTCGTCGAACGTCGCGCGATGCGCGAGCCCGTGGTTGGCGACCAGCGCGTCGACCGGCCCGAGTTGCGCCTCGACCTGGTCGACCAGGAGCTCGGCGGCTCGCGGGACCAGGAGGTCGGCGGGGACCGCGACCGCTCGACCGCCCTGGCTGACGATGTCGCGCGCGATCGCGTCGGCGAGCTCGACCCGGTCGCGGTAGTGGACGGCGACCGCCATCCCCTCGGCGGCCAGCCGCCGGCACAGCGCCGCGCCGATGCCGCCGCTGCCGCCCGTCACCAACGCCACGCGCCCGTCGAGCATGGCCCGGGAACCTAGCGTGCCGGCGCGTCCGCTACGACGCCAGGCGCCGCAGCGTCCCGGCGAGCACCGCGACGCCGCGGTCCAGCTCCTGTGGCGACGTGTACTCGTCGGGGTGGTGGCTGACGCCACCGCGCGAGGGCACGAAGATCATCCCGACGGGCACGCGACGGCCCATGATCATGGCGTCGTGGTAGGCGCCGGAGATCATGCGGCGGTACGTCAGCCCCAGCTGTTCGCACGCCGCGACCGACGCCGCGACGACCGCGGCATCGCACGCGACCGGCGTGTCGGTGACGATCTCCTCGACGCCGACGTCGAGCCCGCGGGCCGTCCCGATCGCGCGCGCGGCGTCGACGATCGCCGCCACCACCGCCTCGCGCGCCGGCTCGTCGCTGTCGCGCACGTCCACGTCCAGCGACGCGACGCCCGGTACGACGTTGATCGCGCCCGGCAGCGCCCGGATCACGCCGACCGTGCCGACCGTCGTCCCGGACGACGAGCCGCGGGCGATCTCCTCGATCGCCGCGACCGCCTCGGCGGCGCCGACCAGCGCGTCGCGCCGCAGGCCCATCGGCGTGGCGCCCGCGTGGGTCGCGGCGCCCTCGAAGACGATCCGGAAGTCGTGCGGCGCGGCGATCGCCTCGACCACGCCGATCGGCTCGCCGTGCGTCTCGAGCACGATCGCCTGCTCGATGTGGAGCTCGACGAGCGCGTGGACGGTCGGCGGCGCGACGACCGCGTCCTTCACGGCGTCCGGGTCGAAGCCGGCCTCGCGCAGCGCCACCGCCATCGTGATCCCGTCGCGGTCGACCAGCCGGTCCAGGTCGGCGCGCGACAGGTCGCCGGCCGCGCAGCGCGACCCCACGCACCCGGTGCCGAAGCGCGGCTCCTCGCCGGCCCAGGCGATGACCTCGACGGTGCGGCGGGGCGTGAACCCGGCGTCGCGCAACGTGCGCACCGCCTCGATCGCTCCAAGGACACCAAGAACCCCGTCATAGGCGCCGGCGTTCAACGTCGTGTCGACGTGCGACCCGGTCAGGACCCGCGGCGCCGTCGCGTCGGTCCCCGTCCACGACCCGTACAGGTTGCCGACGGCGTCCAGCCGGGGCTCGAGCCCCACCTCGCGCATCCACGCGACGACCCGCTCCAGGGCCCGCGCGTAGGTCGGCGTGTACACCTCGCGCGTGATTCCGCCGCTGGCGGGATCGTCGTTGAACGTCGCCAGCTCCGCGATCGCGGAGTGCAGGCGGCCGGGGCGCGAACTGTCGCTCACGCCCCGGCAACCTACTGCCTTCGTGGCCCTCCTCCTAGTTCGTGTACCCCAGGTTGGTGAGGTACGCCAGGCCGTTGGGGGTGCCGACGCCCGTGATCGTGTCCCAGCCCGGACCGGTGTGGATCGACTGCGCCTCGTCGTCGAGCGACCGCAGGATCGGCGTGGTGCCGGCGCTGTCGTCGACGTCGTTGTTGTAGTTGACGCGGACGACGGCGCTGGGCGCGCGCGGGACGACGTCCCGGACGGCGCTCGTGCCGTTGAGCGCGTAGATCGACGGGTTCACGAACCCGTGCGCGCGGCCGTAGACCTGGTCGGCGATCGCCTCCATACCCGCGTACAGCGGCGAGGCCAGCGACGTGCCGCCGATGCGGTACTCGCTGTACTTCGCGGTGCCGTCGGGGAACGTCTGGGTCTCGCCGACGAGCATGCCGGTCTGCGGATCGGCGTCCATCGCGATGTCCGGCGTCGCCCGCTTGCCCTGGGCGATGCCGTCGGGCACGACGCCCTGCTGGTAGTAGGGCTGGTCGAAGATGGCGCTGATCCCGCCGCCGCCGCCGTAGAGGAAGTCGCCGGGCGGGGTGGGCTGCCACTTCTTGCCGTTGGGCCCGAGCGAGCTCGTGCCCGACGCCCAGCCGACTTCCCACTGGTAGTCGTTGGCCTGGCCGACGGCCAGCGCCGTGCCGCCGACGGCGGTCACGAACGGATCGGTCGCCGGGAAGTCGGCGCCGGGTGCGCCGTCGGTCGTGTACTGGCTCTCGTCGCCGTTGTCGCCGCTGCTGAAGAACATGCCGATGCCCTCCAGGTCGGCCTGGATGAACGTCTGCTGGTAGGCCTTCAGGTACGCCGGCGCGGAGTCGCCGCCGATCCCGCCCCACGAGTTCGTCACGATCGTGGCCAGCTTCTGGTTGACGACCTTGTTCAGCGCGCCGTCGAGGTCGCCGTCATCGCAGGAACGGCCGGCGACGTAGACCACGTTCGCGCCCGGCGCCATCGCGTGCACGGCCTCGACGTCGAGCGTCTCCTCGCCGTACCAGCCCTGCTCGTCGCACGGGTTGTCCGGGTCGTCGTAGCCGTAGCGGTACGGCTTCTTGGGCAGGACCTGCTTGAACTGGCCCTTGGCGAACGGCGCCTGGCCGTGCGTCTGCGCGTACTGGTTGGCGTCGGCCTCGATCGTCGGCGCGGCGTAGGCGTCGGTGATCGCGACCGTGATGCCGCGGCCGTCGAGGCCCTTCTTGATGGGCTGGTCGACGCCGTAGGCGCCCTGGAACTGGGCGGGCGTGTAGCCGCACGGTGCGTAGGGCTGCTTGCTGCCGAACGCGGGCGGGAGGTCCTTGGCGATCTTCTCGCCGAAGTACGTCGAGCACGGCGGCGCGTTGACGAAGGCGTCGGGCGGCGGCGCGCTGCCGGTCGCCTTGAGCCGCGCGGTCGGCTGCGGCGCAGCGGCCACCGGGGCGTCCGGCTTGGCGCGCAGGTAGGACTCGTCGGTGCCGCGCGAGTGCGAGTTGGCGGGCTGGGTCAGCAGGCCGGACTGATCCACGCCGGAGACGGCGATGACCTTGCCCTGCAGCGCGGTCGGGATCGTCAGGTCGCCGGTCGGCGCGTTGAGCACCTTGCCGCGGTAGGCGTACTTGTGGACGTCGACGCCGAAGGCCGTCTCGACCTGCTGCAGCGTGCCGGTCGCGGTGATGCTGTGGTTGTTGCTCGGCACCGCGCCGATGCTCAGGCCGGCATCGGTCAGGAATTGCTCGACCGTCTGGACGTCGGCCGTCGTCGGCGCGAACCGCGAGCGGAAGTCCGCCGGCGAGAGGTACTTGCCGTAGTTGGCGCTCTTGGGATCGGACACGTCGCGGACCATCGCCTCCGCCGTGGCGGCGTCGCGCAGCGGCAGGTAGACCTTGATCTCGGTCGGTTGGCTGGCGTCGGCGGCGCCCTGGTCGCGGGCCGGCTGCGCCCAGGTGGGGACGCTGCCATCGAGGTTTGCGCGGCCCGGCTGGGCTGCGTGGGCGGGAACGGCGGCTACGGCCGGTGACAGCGCGGCCGCCGTGGTGGATGCGAGCAGGGCTCGCCTGAGTGCTCGGTGCATCATGGCGGCGGGCCCGATACCCAGGCTGCCTGAAGGTCGAACCACGGTCGGTCAGAAGTTGGCACGGCACGCGGAGATGCCGGCACGGCGGCGCTCCGGATGCACGGTCGCGACGGACCGACCGTCGGTGCGCGGTTCGACGCTTAGTCGAGCGCCCGCGCGGGAACTGCCGCCGCATGCTCCGCGCCATGCTCGCCGCCGCCGACGTGCGCCTGAACACGAACGCCCTGGACTTCGCGATCCTCGGCGTCTACTTCGTCGTCGTGCTCGGGGTCGGCTTCGTCGCCAAGCGCTACATCAAGACGTCGTTGGACTACTTCCTGTCCGGGCGGTCGCTGCCGGCGTGGATCACGGGCCTGGCGTTCGTGTCCGCGAACCTGGGCGCGACCGAGATCCTGGGCATGGGCGCCAACGGCGCGCAGTACGGCGTCGCGACGGTCAACTACTACTGGATCGGCGCCGTCCCGGCGATGGTCTTCCTCGGGCTCGTGATGATGCCGTTCTACTACGGCGCCCGCGTGCGGTCCGTGCCGGAGTACCTGCTGATGCGCTTCGACAAGCGCTCGCACCTCTTCAACTCCTGGTCGTTCGCGTTGGCCACCGTGTTGATCGCGGGCGTCAACCTGTTCGCGCTCGCGCTCGTGCTGAAGCTGCTGCTCGGGTGGCCGATCCTGCTCGGGATCGTGGTCGCGGCCGGGATCGTGTTGGCCTACATCACGCTCGGCGGCCTGTCCTCGGCGATCTACAACGAGGTGCTGCAGTTCTTCGTGATCATGGCGGCGCTGATCCCGCTGACGATCGTCGGCCTGCACGACGCCGGCGGCTGGGGCGGGCTGACCGACAAGATCAAGGACACCAAGCTGGGCGAGGCCGGCCTGCACGCGCTGCAGGGCACCGATCCGGGCGCCGTGACCAACCCGATCGGGGCGACGTGGATCGGGATCGTCTTCGGCCTCGGCTTCATCCTGTCCTTCGGCTACTGGACCACGAACTTCGCCGAGGTCCAGCGCGCGCTGAGCGCCCGCGACCTCAGCGCTGGCCAGCGCACGCCGCTGATCGGCGCCTACCCGAAGCTGCTGATCCCGGCGGTCGTGGTGATCCCGGGCCTGATCGCGCTGTGGAAGATCCCGCATCTCGGTGGCGGCGATGCGGACCTGGCCTACAACAACGCGATCCCGCTGCTGATGAACGAGTACCTGCCCAACGGCATGCTCGGGATCGCGTTGACGGGGTTGATGGCCTCGTTCATGGCCGGCGTGGCGGCGAACGTCAGCGCGTTCAACACGGTGGTGACGACCGACATCGTGGAGCCGTACATCGCGCGCGACCGCGACGACGCGTTCTACATCAGGGTCGGCCGCTACGTGACCGTGGGCGGGATCGTGGTCGCGATCGGCACGGCGCTCATCGCGTCGTCCTACCAGAACCTGATGAACTACCTGCAGGCGCTGTTCTCGATCTTCAACGCGCCGCTGTTCGCGACGTTCATCATCGGGATGTTCTGGAAGCGCATGTCGCCGGCGGCGGGCCTGTGGGGCCTGGTGGCCGGCACGACCGCGGCGCTGGTGACCTACGTGGGGTACAAGTGGGCCGGATGGTTCACGTTCGGCTCCGACCTCGACGAGTCGTTCTGGGGCGCGGGCGCGGCGTTCGTGGTCGACGCGGTCGTCACGGTGGCGGTGACCCTGTTCACGCCGGCCAAGCCGATCGAGGAGCTGCAGGGGCTGGTGTGGGGGATGGCCAACGAGGAGGATCCGTTGGTGGCCATCACGCACGACCGATGGTGGGAGTCGCCCAAGCTGCTCGGGTTCGGGGCGATCGCCCTGGGCATCGTGTTGACCATCATCTTCTTCTAGGCGGGAGCGAGCGACATGACCGACCAGGGAACGAACGGGCAGCAGCCGGATCGGGACGCGGGCGCGGGGGCCGAGACCGGCACGCGCGAGGCGCTGGCGGCGAACCTCTTCGACCTGCGCCGCATCATCGGCGGCCTGTTCCTGCTCTACGGCGTGGTGCTGACGATCGTCGGCCTCAACGACTCCGAAGCGGAGATCACCAAGGCCGCGGGCGTCCACATCAACTTGATCGCCGGCGGCGGGATGCTCGCGCTCGGCGGGTCGTTCATCACGTGGGCGCTGCTGCGGCCGCTCGGCAAGCAGCTCCAGGAGCAGGAGGCCAAGCGGGACCGGCTGCTGGCCGAGCAGCGCGAGGAGGGCGGCGGCGCGGCCTGAGCGGCCTTCGCCTCGCCTCGCTTCGGCCCGCCCGGCGGGGAGCGCCCGCGCTCAGCGCAGCAGGTGCGCGCCGGGCCCGGGCGTGACCGCGCGGGCGCCCGGCGGAGGCGTGACGTCTGGCGGCAGCAGCGCGAGGACGTGGCCGCCGAAGCCGCCGCCGACCATGCGGGCGCCGGCCGCGCCCGCGTCGCGCAGCGCGCTCACGGTCCGCTCGACCGCGTCGGTGGACGCGTCGTAGAGGTCGCGCAGGCTCGCGTGGGAGGCGTCGAGGAGGCGGCCGACGTCGGCGAGGTCGCCGGCGCGCAGCGCGGCGACGGTCGCGTCGACACGCGCGTTCTCCTCCAGCACGTGGCGGACGCGGCGGCTCAGCGGATCCGGCAGCGACGCGGCCTGGTCGGGCGTCGCCTCGCTCACCGTCGCGACGCCGAGCCGGCGCGCCGCGTCCTCGCACTCCGCGCGCCGCTCGTTGTAGCCCTCGGCCGCGTCGAGCGAGTGCGCCTGACCGGAGTCGGCGGTCACGAGGGTCCAGGCGCCGAGGTCGAGCGGGATCTCGGTGACGTCCATGTCCCGGAAGTCGATCCGCAGCGCGCGGCCGGACCGGCCGAGCAGCGAGGCGGTCTGGTCCAGCAGGCCGGTCTGGGCGCCGACCCAGTCGTTCTCGACGCGCGAGCACACGCGCGCGAGCGCGAGGCGGTCGTCGTCGGCGACGTCGACGCCCGCGACGCCGAGCAGCGCGAGCGCCAGCGCGACCTCCAGCGCGGCGGAGGACGAGAGGCCCGAGCCACGCGCGAGCGTGCCGGAGATCTCCAGAAGCGCGGGCGTCAGCGCGCGCCCGTCGGCGCCGAGCTCCGCCACCATGCCGCGCACGAACGCGCGCCATCCGGTGGTGTCGTCGTCGCGGGGCGGGTCGGCGAGCGGGAACGCGTCGCGCCCGCCGTCGAAGTCGCTGGCGATCGCGCGGACGTCGTCGCCGTCGATCGCCGTGGCCACGACGGTGACGCCTTCGGCGATCGCGAACGGCAGCGCCAGCCCGCCGTTGTAGTCGGTGTGCTCGCCGATGAGGTTGACGCGGCCGGGGCCGAAGGCGGTGACGCTGGCGGTCATGCGTGCAGTGTCTCGCCGTCCGGGACGATCCCGCCGGAGGTCACGGAGACGTCACCGATAATTCGCACATCCGCACCAAATGTGGTGTCTTTCGTAACAGCGAAGGAGCGCGCGGCCCGCAGCGACGGCGGCCCGGCCGGGAACCGCGCCTCCATGTCCGGCAGCGACTTGTAGAACTTCGCGGCGAGCGAGACGACCGGGGGCGGCCCGTCGAACGTCGGGGTGACGCGGCCGTCGTCGCCGATCGCGTAGGCGTCGGAGCGCACGACGAGCAGGTCGTCGGTCGTCTTGACGGGCGCGAACCGGGTGCGGGGGACGAGGACGGCCTGGGCGCCGTCGATCGCGCCGAGCGCGGCGCCCATCGCGGTCTCGAGCTGGAGGACCGCCGGGCTGGCGGGGTCGCGCGGGTCGACGGTCTTGCGGTTGACGATCAGCGGGAGCGCGGGGCCGGCGGGGTCGGCGTCGAGCGTCGCACGCAGCGCGCGCAGGTCGACCCAGAGGTTGTTGGTGTTGTAGAAACGCCAGCGCTCGACGTCGGTGAAGCTGTCGTCGCCGGGCGGCGTCTGGGCGGTCTCGCGCAGGACGAGGCGGCCGTCGTCGCGCCGGCGCGCGATGTGCCCGCCCTTGCGGTCGGCGGGCGTGCCGCGGACGACCTCCATCACGAACGGGATGCCGTGCGCGTCGGCGTAGGCCGGAATGCGCGGGTCGACCGTCGCCCCCAGGTTGTCGCTGTTGCTGATGAAGGCCCAGTCGATGCCGTGGTCGAGGAGCGTCGCGAGCATGCCAGAGGCCGCGAGCGACACGTACACGTCGCCGTGGCCGGGCGGGCACCACTCGAGGTCGGGATGCCGCGGCCACGCGATCGGCGCGTGCGTCTCGGCGTCCAGCTTGGGCTCGCGGGACTGCAGGAAGTCCGCGGGGATCGGCGGGGCGGCGAGGTCCGGGTGGCGGTCGGCGAGCGCCCGGAGGGTGTCCGCGCGCGTAGAGAAGGAGTCGAGCAGGACGAGGGGGACGGGCGCGGTCGTGGGCGCGGCCTGACGCAGCGCCAGCACCTGCCGCGCGATGGCGTCCAGGAACGTGATGCCGGGCTTGACGTCGATCAGCGACTTGGGCCCGCGCAGGCCCATCGACGTGCCGAGCCCGCCGTTGAGCTTGATGACCGCGAGGCGGGGGAGGATGGCGGTCGGGTCGCCGCCCTGGCCTTCGAGGTCGTCCAGCGCCGGCACATCGTCGACGGGCTCGAGCGCGTCGCCGGCCAGCAGTCCGGCGTCCGGGTCCTGGAGCTGGGCAAACCGCCGCGCGAACGCCGCCCGGACCGGCTCCGCCGCGCCGTCCTCGGCGAGCTTGTCGAGGGCGAGCTGGAGCGGGTCGGCCGTCACGGGCTCTGACGGTACTGTGCGTCCCATGGCTCCTGCCCGGCTGGCGCTCTTGTCGGTGGCGTTGATCGTGATCGGCTGCGCGATCGCGGCGATCGGCACCGCGACGTGGCTCGACGCGGTCGGGATCATGGTGGCCGGCGTCGGGGGCGTCGGGATCGTCTCGTCGGCGTTCTACGCGGTGGGGCAGGCGGAGGATCGGGACCGCGAGCGGCGGCCCGGGGGTTGACGGTGGTGCGTCGTCGGACCGTGCTCTTGGTTGCCGGGATCGTCTCCGTGTGCTCTGTGGGCGCGCCGGCCGCCGCGGACGCCGCGTTCTCGGCGCCGGTCGAGTTGGGCCACGGGCCCTTCGGGGTCGGCGTCGTGTCGGCGACCGACGCCGGGGGTGGGGCGACCGCTGTCATGCTCCGGGTCGACGGCGGCGCCCGGCTCGTGCAGCGGGCGAGCGGCGCCGCGGCGTGGGGCGCGTCCGAGCGGCTGCCGGGCCGCAAGCTCGGCAAGGTCGCCGGGCCCGTCGTCGCGGCGGCGGGGCTCGGCGCCGCGGCGGTCGCGTGGCGGATCGACACGCCCAAGCGCTACGGCGCGATCGTCGCCTTCGCGCGCGATCCGGGTGGGGCGTTCGGCGCGCCGGTGCAGGTCAGCGACGAGCAGGCCAACGGCGTCCGGCATCCGGCGCTCGCGATCGACCCGTCCGGGCACGGGCTGTTGGCCTACAACACCGACACGCGCAAGGCCCACCTGAGCCTGAAGGGCGCGGTCGCGGTGAGCACGCGGGCGGTGGGCGGGGCGTTCGGCGCGCCGGTCGTCGTGGACGCGCAGCTGTCCGGGCCGCCGGCCGCGGCGATCGGGGTCGACGGCAAGGGCATCGTCGCGTGGTTGCGCGACCGGCGTGTGTGGGCGGTGACGGTGGACACGGTGGCCGGGCGCGTCGGCCGGCCGACGGCGGTCACGCCGATCGGCCGCTACGGCGCCGTCCACGTCGCGGCGGGACCGGACGGGGCGGCGACGATCGCCTTCAAGGCCCGCAAGGCCGACCACCCCGCGGCGCGCTGGGGGGTGGCGGCGGTGCGACGACCGCCGGGCGGGAGCTTCGCCGGGCGGCGCCTGCAGGTCGTCGATCGAATCGACGCGGGGTACTACCTGGACGACGTGGCGCTGGCGGCCGACGACGAGGGCCGCACGACGCTCGCCTGGAGCCCGGAGCGCTACGGCCAGGATCGGTCGGTGGGGTTCAACGGCGTGAGCAGCACGGTCCGCTTCGCGATCGCCCAGGGCGGCGGTGCGAGCACGACGTTCGGCAAGCCGCGCGACGTCGACGTCGACGGCGCCGGGCGCCGCAAGCTGCTGTGCTCGACGCCCTCGGTGGCCGCGGCGCACGGCCGCTCGGTCGTCGGGTACACCTGCAGCGACCGCAAGTCCTACACCATCTCCGCCGCCACGCTGCGAGGGGCACGACCCACGGTCCCGCAGATCGTCCTGTCCGGCCCACTCCAGCCGACCAGTTACGGCCAGACGCCCTCCGCCTCCGCCGGCCTCGACCGCACCGGCACCGCGACGATCATCGCCACCCGCCCCGATCCCACGACACCCTCGACACCACCCGGTCCGACCACCGAACGCATACTCGCCGTCACCGGCCGCTAGAATCCGCGGCCCTTGGCTGGGTAGCTCAGCTGGTTAGAGCGCACGACTCATAATCGTGAGGTCGAGGGTTCGAGTCCCTCCCCAGCTATCAGGCCGTTTCGCAGGGCGTTCGGCGGTGTTTCGGGGGCTTCGTCGGAAGCCGAGATGGTCCCTGGAGCAAACACGACGTCAGTCGAGATCGAACGCCGCCTGGACCGCGTTGCTCAGCATCTGCTCTTGATGGTCGAGCAGCATCCCGACGTGCTCTCCCAGGGCGCTGGTGGGAATCGTGGTGATGTTGTCGCAGCTGGCGACGGATGGTCCGGCGAGCCCGTTTGCGGCATCGACGGGCACCTCGGTGGACAGGCCACGGATCGTTGTCGTGATCGGCGCCACCGTGACCGTCGCGAGGTGCGGGCGGACGAGCTCGCGCGTCAGGACCAGCACCGGCCGCGCCCTGTCGAGCTGGGCGACGTGGATCGGCCGCATCAAGCCAGGTCCGAGCGCAGCTCGACCGCGTGCTCGGCCAAGCCCTGTAGCTCGGGATCTGGGCCGGTGCGCGAGAGGATCTCCGCATCGCGTGCCGCGACCGCCCGACGCCGCTCACGTGTCAGGGCTCGGGACACCACGGCCGCCCGACTGCGCTCGGCGCCCGAGTCCACCAACTCGTCGACGAACGCCACCAGCTCGTCCGAAAGGCGCACCGCGATCTGCTTGCTCATCCCATTATGGTACCAAGATCGTACCGAGAGCAACGACAATCTTCCCGGCGTGTGGATCAGGCCTTCTCGCCGTCGCGCGTTGCACACATCCGCAAACGCAGCCCGGCTCGAGTCTCCCCAACTAAAGGTCCGGAAGCCTCGCAGGCGCGGGGCTTCGTCGTCCTCGGGAGGCACCACCCGGGCCCTCAGCTCAGCGACGCAGCGGCACTCTGAGGTCGAGCGGTTGTCGCTCAGCGTCTCGGGAGTACGCGACGCGTCCCGCGGCACCGCGGACCGGTCTCGTCGTCGTTCGGTCAGCGCAAAGCGAGCCTGACGTCTGCGTGGCGCACGCAGAGCGGCACTGGTGCCTAGGCGACCTCCTGCGCGCGGCCGTCGTGTGGGTTAGCTTCGAGTCATGTCCATCCTCATCCGTTACGCGCCGTCCTCCCTGACGCGCGCGCAGTACGACCAGGTCAACGCCACCCTGCGGGAGAACGGTCCCGACGGGCCGCCTGCGGCGCTCCAGCTCCACGTGCTGTTCGGTGAGGAGCCGGACCTGCGCGTCAGTGAGATCTGGCAGTCCGAGGAGGCGTGGCAGCAGGCCTGGGATGGCAGCCTCCATGCCGCGCTGGCCACGGCCGGCGTCGAGCTCTCCGAGCCTGAGAAGTTCCCGGTCCACGAGATCTGGGGCAGCCGCGTGGCCGACGCGTAGCTGAACGCGAGTGCAGGCAACGAGCGGGAAGCCGCCCGCACGAGGTTGGCGGGCGACTAGAGTCGCGCGATGAACCGCACGCGTCGTCTCGTCCTCGGTCTGGTGACCGGCCTCGTCGTGGTCGCCGGCGTGGGGGTGACGGTGGCGAACGGCGCCTCGTCGGACGCCGGGCGGTACGCCGGCAAGGCGACGAAGGGCACGACGACGAACGCCAAGGGCAAGAAGTTGGCGTTCTCGGTCAAGGTGATGCCGAGCTGCCCGATGGGGGATGGCACCTTCAAGCGCGCGCTGTGCCTGACGTGGACCCCGGGCATCTCGATGCCGGTCGTCTGCGCGTACTGGAACGACGCGGACCCGGTGCACCGGCCGGCCGACGAGCGGCGGAGCGTGCCTGCCGCGGCCGCCGTCTCGGCGAGTGGCCGGGTCGACATCAAGACGAAGTCGTCGGGACCCGGCTACAGCGACGCGACGCGGCTGACGGTGACCCTCCGCGACGGCAAGGCGACCGGCCGTGTGACCTACACCGCCAAGGGGCGGTCGTCGATCGTCAGCAAGGACTGCACGGGCCGGCTGGAGTTCACGGCTCAGCGTCGCTGACCGACGGATGCCACCTGCGGACCGCGCGGCGCTGGATCGAGCGGCCCGCGAAAGCGATACTCCCGGGCGCGTATGGCTGAGCGTCGGACCAGGATGATCGACAAGCGGCTTCTCGACCTCGTTGGCGAGGTGTATGCCTTCGATGGCATCGACGAGTTCCGCCCCGGGATCATGGAGGTGCTCGACCGTGCGGTGCCGTCGGCGTGGGTGTCCTACAACGAGGTCGACGGCACGCCCGAGAACACGTACTCGTTGGTGGTGCCGAGCTTCCCCGAGGAGGTGTTCGGCGCGTGGGTGACGTACTCGGACCAGAACCCGGTGCTGGCCGCCTACCGCGAGACGCTCGACGGCCGCCCGCGCCGGATCAGCGACCTGCTCGACCGCGACGCGTTCCGGCGCCTGGACCTCTACCGCGAGTGCTACCTGCCGATGGGCGTCGAGTCGCAGGTGGCGTTCACGCTCCCGGCCCGGCCGCCGCTCGTGGTCGCGCTGGCGCTGAGCCGTGGGGCGGAGGACTACTCCGACAGCGAGGTCGAGCTGCTCACGCTCGCACGGCCGCACCTGATCCAGGCCTACCGGACGGCCGAGCTGGCCAGCGCGCGCGCCGCCGCCCTGCACGCGCTGGAGGCCGGGCTCGAGACGCAGGGCGATCACGTCGTCGTCCTCGATCCGCACGGTCGCGTCGAGTTCGCGACTGCGACCGCGCGGCGCCTGCTCGGCGATCCGGGACCGCAGCGCAACGCGCTTCCGGTGCCGATCCGCGACTGGATCGCCGACCGCCGTGGCCAGCCGGGCCCGCCGCAGCCGCTGACGCTGACGGTCGCCGGCACCACCCTGACCGTGCGGCTGCTGCCGCGCCCGTCGGCCGATCGCCGCGACGTGCTGCTGATCGAGCCGGGCGCGGGCGAGCTGACCGTCGCCGCGCTGCGCAGCCTCGGGCTGACCGCGCGTGAGGCCGAGGCGCTGCGGTGGGTCGCGCTCGGCCAGCCGGCGGCGCACGTGGCGGAGCGGATGCGGATCGCGCGGCGCACCGTCGAGAAGCACCTCCAGAACGCCTACGCCAAGTTGGGGGTCTCGAACGCCGCGGACGCGGCGGCCACGGCGTGGGCGGCGGTCGGCACGTAGGCTGGCCGGCATGCTCCGCGCCTTGGCCCTCACCGTCGTGGCGTTCGCCCTGCTCACCGCGTCCGCCGTCGCCCGGACGGTCGACGTCCCGGCCCGGCTCGGCGCCGAGATCCCAGACGCCGCGAGCATCGACGTGCCGGTCCTGCTGCCGTCGCGGGTCGACCTGGACATCGCGTCCAGCACGAAGACCTACCCGGAGGGCGACAGCAAGAAGGGGGAGTACCACCTCGCGCTGAGCGGTGCGAAGGACTGCGGCGGCGCCAACGCGTGCTTCCTCGCCACGTTCACGGGCGAGCGGGGAGCCAAGTTGGGGTACAAGGCCACCAACGTCAAGCTCGCCCTCGGGATGAAGGGCCACTACCGGCCCCTGAGCTGCGGCGCCTCCTGCTCGCCGCCATCGATCGCCTGGATCCAGAAGGGCGTGCGCTACGAGATCCAGGCCAAGGCCCGCGGCGGCCGCGAGGCCTTCGTCGCGATGGCCAACAGCGCCATCAAGAACGGCAACCGAGGCTGACCCGCGGCCCGCGGCTCGCGGCCCGCCGCTCAGAACAGCCGCAGCACCTCGAACCGCGGCAGCGCGTACATCACCGCGTGCTCCGGCTCGCGTGCCGGCGACGCCTCCGAAGGCGGCCGGCGCAGCCGCACCCGCGGTCGCCGCGGTGCGTGGAACAACGCGATCCGCGCCGGGTCGTCGAGCCACTCCAGGCCCTCGACCTCGTCGGCGGACCACGACCGCGTCGGCAGCTCGCGGCGCCACGCCGACCCTTCGGGCAGCACCGCCACACGCGCGGCGAACGCGGACGACCGCTCCGCGTCCTCCACCCGGTCGACCCGGAACCACCGCATCGGCGCGCGCCAGCCGTGCGGGTTGGGCGACAGCGCGTCCGGCGCGCCGAGGAGCGCGACGACGAGGCCTTCGGTCCAGCCGCGCTGGCGCTTGAGGTCGCTGGCGCGCACGAGTCGGTGGTCGGCGGCGGAGGGCATGGCGCGTTCCGAACGGTAGAGCCCTGTCACATCCGCGCGCCAGCGCCGGTCAACGCGCCATGAACACGATCATGATCGTCAACACCCAGGTCAAGCCCGAGCACGTCGGCGACGTCGACGCCGCCGCGGCCACGCTGTTCGCGGCCATCGACCGCGCCCAGCCCCAAGGCATCAAGTACGCGTCGCTGCGCCTCGCCGACGGCGTCACCTACCTCGCGCTGCTCCAGATCGCCGAAGGCGTCGAGAACCCGCTCCCGCAGCTGCCGGAGTTCGGCGCCTTCCAGCAGGGCCTGCGCGAGTGGGTCGCCGGCCCGCCGGCGCCCGGGCAGGCGACGGTCGTCGGCTCCTACGGGCTGTTCTAGGCCGACCGCCGCCCCGTCTGTCACAAGACAGCGCGTTCGCGACGCTCATACGTCGTGACCAGTCGCCGCGCGCTCGTCCTGTCCACGCTCGCCGTCGCCCTCGTCACGGGCGGCGGCGCCGCGGCCGCCTTGGCCGGGAGCCCGCCGTCGCCCTATCCGCCGGGCATCGAGCCCAAGGACGCTGCGCTCGGTCGCGCTGGAGACGTTCAGCCTGGTGCCCGACGGCGTCGCCTCGGTCACGCTCGAGTACCCCAAGAAGATCTCCCGCGGCAGGTACTTCAAGCCGGCGGTCTTCCCGAGCGCCTTCATCAAGACGGTGCAGGTCCACGACAACGTGCTGTCGGTCGCGATCCCGCGCGGCGCGCCCGACGCGTTCCCCCACCGGATGGTGTGGCGCGACGCGGCCGGGGCCGTCGTCCACGCGTTCACCGATCCGGCCTTCTAAAAGCCCTGCGAACGGCGGTAGGCTCGCGCCCATGGCCGCGACCACCGCTCCTTCCCACGACGAGCAGCAGATCCAGGAGGCCAACGACTCGGGCCTGACGCCCGTCGTCTTCATCCACGGGCTGTGGCTGCTCCCGAGCAGCTGGGACCGGTGGGCCGAGGTCTTCGCGCAGGCCGGCTACCAGCCCGTGCTGCCCGGCTGGCCCGACGACCCCGACACGGTCGCCGAGGCCAACGCCCATCCGGAGGTCTTCGCGGGCAAGTCCGTGGGCCAGGTGGCCGACCACATCGGCGCGCTGATCGGCCAGCTGACCAAGAAGCCCGCGGTCATCGGGCACTCCTTCGGCGGCCTGCTCACGCAGATCATCGCCGGCCGCGGCCTGTCGGCCGCGTCGGTCGCGATCGACCCGGCGCCGTTCCGCGGCGTGCTCCCGCTGCCCATCTCCGCGCTGAAGTCCTCGCGCCCCGTGCTCGGCAACCCGGCCAACCGCAACCGCGCGGTGCCGTTGACCTACGAGCAGTTCCGGTTCGCGTTCGCCAACGCCGTCTCCGAGGACGAGGCCAAGGACTTGTACAACACGTTCGCGGTCCCGGCCGCCGGCGTTCCGCTCTTCCAGGCCGCGACCGCGAACCTCAACCCGTGGACCGAGGCCAAGGTCAACAGCAAGAGCCCGGACCGCGGCCCGTTGTTGATCATCTCGGGCGAGAAGGACAACACGGTGCCGTGGGCGATCGCCAACGCCTCCTACAAGAAGCAGAAGCGCAACGAGGCGGTGACCGAGATCACCGAGATCGAGGGTCGCGGGCACGCGCTGACGATCGACGGCGGCTGGCGCGAGGTGTGCGACACCGCGCTGGCGTTCGTGCGGCGCTTCGTCAGCTGAGGCGCGGGTTCAGCGCCGCGAGCGCATCACCCGGCTCGGCGACGTACTCGAAGTGCTCGGTGAGCGCCGCGACCTGCAGGAAGCGCTGGACGGCGTTCGAGCCCCGCACGAGCACCAGGCGACGGCCCGCGCGGCGGGCGCGTCGCCGCGCCGCGAGGATCCGCGAGATCCCGGCCGAGTCGACGAAGTCGAGCTCGCGCAGGTCGAGGACCAGACAGGACGGCGCGTCGCGCTCCGCATGGCGCAGCTCGTCGTCGAACTTGTAGGCGTGCGCGAGGTCGAGTGCCCCTCGGAGACGGATCGACACCGCGCCCGTCCCCATGTGCTGGACCGTCAATTCGAAGCCATGCACCACAGCCTCCTCCTGACGTTGGCGGGTGGGTTCCCCTCCGGCCTGGCGACCAAACACCATCGGCTCCTCGCCGCGCCCGCGCGATGCAACGGATCCCGGTCGTCAGCCGGCGGCCCTCGCCCGGTTAGGAGTGGACTAGACCAGGGTATCCGCGCGCCCGTCCAGCTCAGCAGCGCAGGAGCAGAGGGGGAGTCCAGCAATGGTCAGGCGTGGGTCCATCGTGATGGCGGTCGCCGCTGTCGCATCGAGCGCGGCGATCGTCGTGCCGGGAGCGTTCGCGGGAGGAGGCCCGGGCGGGCACGGGCCGGGCGGCGGGGGGCCTCCGGGCCATGGCGGGGGAGGCGGCGGCGGTGACCACGGCCAGCCGACCTACCTGAACCCGCGCGCGCCGATCCCCAAGCGGGTCGCCGACCTCGTCGGGCGGATGACGCTCGCCGAGAAGATCGGCCAGATGACGCAGGCCGAGCGCGCCGAGCTCGCCGACGACGACGCCGAGATCACGACGCTCGGCCTCGGCTCGGTCCTGTCGGGCGGCGGCTCGGTCCCGACGCCCAACACGCCGGCGGCGTGGGCCGACATGGTCGACAACTTCCAGAAGGCGGCGCTGAGCACGCGGCTGAAGATCCCGCTGCTCTACGGCGTCGACTCGGTCCACGGCCACGGCAACCTCCTCGGCGCGACCGTGTTCCCGCACAACATCGGCCTGGGCGCGACGCGCGACCCGCAGCTGGTGCGCGACGTCGAGCACGTCACCGCCGACGAGACGCGGGCGTCCGGCCCGCAGTGGGCCTTCGCGCCGTGCATCTGCGCCGCGCAGGACGACCGCTGGGGCCGCACCTACGAGTCGTTCTCCGAGGACCCCGACCTCGTCATCAAGCTGGAGACCGCGATCGACGGCTTCCAGGGCAACGGCAAGGGCGACCTCGCCCATCGCGATCGCGTCCTGGCGACCGCCAAGCACTACGCGGGCGACGGCGACACGGTCTACGGCACCGGCTCGGGCGACTACAAGATCGACCAGGGCGTCTCGCAGACCAGCCGCGGCGACTTCTGGGACAAGGCGCTGCGCCAGTACGTCCCGGCCATCCGTCAACACCACGCCGGCAGCGTGATGCCGTCCTACTCGTCGGTCGACTGGACCGAGGACGGGCTCGGCAACCCCATCAACATGCATGGGAACAAGGAGCTCATCACCGACGTGCTGAAGGGCTCCATGAAGTTCGACGGGCTCGCGATCTCCGACTACAACGGCATCGACCACATCGGCGGGACGTTCGACGAGAACGTCGTGGCCGGGGTCAACGCCGGCATCGACATGTTCATGCAGCCCCAGAACTACGCGCAGTTCATCACGTCGCTGACCGCCGCGGTCAACGACGGGCGGGTCGCGATGAGCCGCATCGACGACGCCGTGAGCCGCATCCTCGCCAAGAAGTTCGAGCTGGGTCTCTTCGAGCATCCCTACACCGACCGGACCGACCAGGACCAGATCGGCTCGCCGCAGCACCGCGCCGTCGCGCGCCGCGCCGTGGCCGAGTCGCAGGTCCTGCTCAAGAACGACGACGACGCGCTGCCGATCAAGGGCGACGCGCCGATCTACGTGGCCGGCAGCAACAGCGACAACATCGGCAACCAGGCCGGCGGCTGGACGCTGACGTGGCAGGGCGGCTCGACCAACGTGATCCCGGGGACGACGATCCTCAAGGGCATCCAGGACGCGGCCGGCGGGACGCAGGTCGTCTCCAGCCCGGATGCGAGCGCTCCGATCCCGGACGGCGCGACCGGCGTCGTGGTCGTCGGCGAGACGCCGTACGCCGAGGGCTTCGGCGACGTCGGCGGCCCGCAGTGGGCCTACGACCCCGGCGACAACAACGTGCCGCGGCCGCCGCAGACGATGACGCTCAACGACGCCGACAAGGCGGCGGTCGACAAGGTCTGCGCGGCGACGACCAAGTGCATCGTGTTGGTCGTGAGCGGGCGCCCGCTGATCATCGACCCGGCGCAGCTGGACGAGACCGACGCGCTCGTCGCGTCCTGGCTGCCGGGCAGCGAGGGCGAAGGCGTGGCCGACGTCCTGTTCGGCGCCAAGCCGTTCACCGGCAAGCTGCCGATGACCTGGCCGAAGACGATCGACCAGGAGCCGATCAACGTCGGCGACGCCAACTACGACCCGCTGTTCCCGTACGGGTTCGGGCTGCGGACGCGCGGCGGTCACGGCGGCTGGTGACCCGCTGAGACGCTGAGGGGACGCGCGGCGGGCGCGGAGCAATAGCCTCCGCGCCCGCCCGTGCTCCTGGCCGTCCCCAACATCTCCGAAGGTCGCGACGCGGCCGTGGTGGCCGCGGTGGGCGACGCCTACGCGCGCGGGGGCGCGCGGCTGCTCGACACGCACGCCGACGTCGACCACCATCGCGCCGTCCACACGCTGGCCGCCGCGCCCGGTGCGCTGGCGCCCGCCCTGGCGGAGGGCGCGCGCGCCGCGGTCGCGCGGATCGACCTGCGCGCCGAGCGGGGGATCCACCCGCACGTCGGCGCGCTCGACGTGGTCCCGGTCGTCTTCCTCGACGACGCGCGGCGCGACGCCGCGTGCGCCGAGGCGCTGGCCGTGGCCGAGCGGCTGGGGTCCGACGCCGTCGGCCTCCCGGTGTTCCTGTACGGGTTGCTCGCCGGCGGCCGGACGCGCGCGTCGCTGCGCCGCGGCGGGATCGCGGAGCTGACGCGCCGGATGCGCGCCGGCGAGCTGGTGCCCGACTTCGGCCCCGCCGTGCCCCATCCGAGCGCCGGCGCGGTCCTGGTGGCCGCCCGCCCGCCGCTGGTCGCCTTCAACGTCGAGCTCGCGCCGCCGGCCACCGTCGAGGACGCGCGCGCGATCGCGGCGGCGGTCCGCGAGGGCGGGGCGGACGGCCTGCCGGGCGTCCGGGCGCTCGGCCTGGAGCTCACCGCCCAGGGCGCGATCGCCCAGGTCTCGACCAACGTCGAGGACCACCGCGCGGTCCCGCTGGCCGCCGTCGTCGCCGCCGTCGCCCGCCACGCGCCCGTCGCCGCCTGCGAGCTCGTCGGCCTCGCGCCGGCGCTCGCCTTCGCCGGCTTCCCCGACGACCTCCCGGTCAAGGGGCGGCGCACCGTCGAGGAAGCCCTGCACGAGGCCGGCTGAGCGAGCGGTTAGGAGCTATCGTCCTGGGCCATGGCCCAGACCAAGCGCAAGCGCCGGACCAAGCACCGCGGCAACGCCGCGGGGATGGTCGAGTCGCGCGGCCGGACGGGCCGGGCCAACGAGCCGGTCAAGGGCGGCAAGGGCAAGGGCGGCGCGCTGCGCACCGACCGGCTCGACCGCCCGCCCACCTGGCGCTCGGCGGCCAACCGCTCGGCGATCGCGACGATCCTCTTCGTGGTGGTCATCTCGTTCCTGCAGAACCCGGCGGTCGCGCTGGCGTTCGGCATCCCGATGTTCTTCCTGTACACGGGCGTGGGCTTCTACACCGACAAGTGGGTCTACGAGCGCCGGCAGGCCAAGAAGGCCGCAGGGAAGCGGTAGCCCATGGACGTCCGGATGTTCACCGTCGGTCCGGTGCAGGAGAACAGCTTCCTGATCCGCCGCGACGGCGGCGACCGCGCCCTGCTCGTCGACCCGGGTGAGGAGGCGCCGAAGCTGCTCGGCGCGCTCGAGGCGCTGGGCGTCGGACTCGACGCGATCCTGCTCACCCACACGCACTTCGACCACGTCGGCGCGGTCGCGCCGGTCGCCAAGGCCACGGGCGCGCCGGTCTACTGCCCCGAGCTCGAGGTCCCGGTCCTGCAGGACATCATGGCCTACGTGCCGTGGCCGGGCTTCGGCCCGTTCGAGTCCTGGGATCCGGAGCACACCGTCGCGGGCGGCGAGCGGCTGCAGCTGGCCGGCTACGACATCGACGTGCTCTTCACGCCCGGCCACAGCCCGGGCCACGTGACCTACGCGATCGCCGGCGACGCCGCCGGCGAGCCGACGATGCTCTTCTCCGGCGACGTGCTCTTCCAGCAGTCGGTCGGCCGCACCGACCTGCCCGGCGGCGACCACGCCACGCTGTTGCAGTCCATCGCGACGCTGCTCGAGCGCTACGACGACGACGCGATCGTCCATCCGGGCCACATGGGCCTGACGACGCTCGGCGCCGAGCGCGCCACGAACCCCTTCCTCGCCGAGCTCTCGCAGTCGTGAGCGAGAAGCCCCAGGCGCCGCGCGGCACGTACGACGTGCTGCCCGAGCAGGACGCCGCACGCCACGGCGTCGAGAAGATCGCGCGCACGATCCTCGGCGGCGCCGGCTACCGCCGCGTCGAGACGCCGATCTTCGAGCACACCGAGCTGTTCGCCCGCGGCGTCGGCGCGTCGACCGACATCGTCCAGAAGGAGATGTACACCTTCGAGGACGCCGGCGGCCGGTCGATGACGCTGCGCCCCGAGGGCACCGCGCCGGTGATGCGCGCCTACCACGAGCACGGCATGCACAAGCTGCCCCAGCCGGTGAAGCTCTGGTACCTCGGCCCGTACTTCCGCCAGGAGAAGCCGCAGGCCGGGCGCTTCCGCCAGTTCTGGCAGCTGGGGATCGAGACCATCGGCTCCGACGACCCGGCCGTCGACGCGGAGGCGATCCTGCTGCTGCAGACCGTGATCGCCGAGCTCGGCGTCGCCGGCGTGCGGCTGCGGCTCGGCTCGCTCGGCACGCCCGCGACACGCGCCGACTATCGCGAGCTGCTCATCGCGCACCTGCGCGCCCACGAGGACGAGCTGTCGGAGGACGTCCGCGCGCGGATCGACCTCAACCCGCTGCGCGCGTTCGACGCCGACCACCCGGGCACGCGCAGGGTGATGGAGTCCGCTCCGCTGCTGCTCGACCACCTCACGCCCGAGGACGCCGACCACTTCGCCGAGGTCCGCGCTCGGCTGGACGCGGCCGAAGTCGCCTACGAGATCGACCCGACGCTCGTGCGCGGAATCGACTACTACACGCGCACGCTGTTCGAGTTCACCTCCGACGCGCTCGGCGCGCAGTCGGGCGTCGGCGGCGGCGGCCGCTACGACGGCCTCGCCGAGGTCCTCGGCCTGAGCCCGACGTCCGGGATCGGCTGGGCCGCGGGCGTCGAGCGCCTCCTGCTGGCCGGCGAGCACCGGCCGGAGCCCGAGGCGGTCTGCGACCTGTACGTCGCCGGGACCGGCGTCGACGCCTTCGCGCTGGCCGCCGAGGCGCGCCGCGCCGGGCTCAACGTGCGGATGGAGCTGGCGGGGCGCTCGCGCAAGGGCCAGCTCAAGCAGGCCGACCGGTCCGGCGCGAGCTACGTCGCGATCTTCGGCGACGAGAGCACCATCTTGAAGGACATGGAAAGCGGAGAGCAGGAGGAGCTGGAGCCGACGGCCGTCGTCGCCCGCGTCCTGCGAGGGAGGCACATCGGATGAAGGTCGCACCCAAGGCCAATGACTACCGCGACCGGTGGGCGGGCGACCTGCGCGGCGGCGACGCCGGCACGTCGGTGCGCGTCGCCGGCTGGGTCCACCGCCGGCGCGACCACGGCGGCCTGATCTTCATCGACGTCCGGGATCGCAGCGGGATCGTCCAGCTCGTCTTCCACCCGGACACGTCCGGCGCGGCGTTCGCCGCCGCCGAGCGCCTGCGCTCCGAGCACGTGATCTCCGCCTTCGGGCAGGTCGTCGAGCGCGAGGAGGGCAACAAGAACCCCAACATCGCGACCGGCGACATCGAGATCTCGGTGACGGAGATGACGACGCTCGCCGAGGCCGAGACGCCGCCGTTCCCGGTCGACGAGGACGTCGAGGTCGACGAGACGCTGCGGCTGCAGAACCGCGCCGTCGACCTGCGCCGCGACGTCATGCAGCGCACGCTCGAGCTGCGCCACGCGATCGTCAAGACGATGCGCGACGTGCTCGACGAGGGCGACTTCCTGGAGATCGAGACGCCGATCCTCACGCGCTCGACGCCCGAGGGCGCGCGCGACTTCCTCGTGCCGTCGCGCCTGCAGCAGGGCTCCTGGTACGCGCTGCCACAGTCGCCGCAGCTGTTCAAGCAGCTGCTGATGATCGCCGGCTACGAGCGCTACTTCCAGATCGCCCGCTGCTTCCGCGACGAAGACCTGCGCGGCTTCCGCCAGCCGGAGTTCACGCAGCTGGACATCGAGATGGCGTTCGTCGAGGAGGCCGACGTCATCGCGGTGATGGAGGACATCATGACCAAGGTGTTCGCCTTGGTCGACGGCTTCGCCGTGCCGCCCGCGCCGTGGCCGCACATGACCTACGCCGACTCGATGCTCCGCTACGGCAACGACAAGCCGGACACGCGCTTCGGGCTGGAGATCCACGACGTGGGCGCGTTGTTGAAGGGGTCGGACTTCAAGGTCTTCGAGGGCGTGCTGTCCTCGGGCGGCGTCGTCCGAGCGTTCAACGCCGGCGCGCGCGAGCTGTCGCGCTCGGAGCTGGACGGGCTCAACGACGTGGTCCGGATCCACGGCGCCAAGGCGGTCGCGCCGATCGTCGTCGGGCCGGACGACGGCTGGGCCGGCAACCTCGCCAAGTTCTTCACGGCTGAGCAGATCTCCGCGGTCAACGCCGAGCTCGGCGCGGCCGAGGGCGACCTCCTGCTGTTCGTCGCCGACCAGGAGGCCACCGCGGCCGCCGCGCTCGGCGGCCTGCGCCTGGAGCTCGCGGAGCGCTTCGGCCTGATCCCGGAAGGGCGCCACGACGTCCTGTGGATCGTCGACCCGCCGATGTTCGAGGCGACCGGCGACGCGAACCAGCCCTGGACGGCGATCCACCACCCGTTCACGGCGCCGACCAGCACCGACTTCAGCGATCCGGGGGCGCTCGGCTCGCGCGGCTACGACCTCGTCCTCGACGGCGTCGAGATCGGCGGCGGCTCGATCCGCATCCACGACACCGACGTCCAGGCGCAGGTCTTCGCGGTGCTGGGCATGGGCGAGGAGGAGGCGCAGCGCCGCTTCGGCTTCCTGCTCGACGCGCTCAAGCAGGGCGCGCCGCCGCACGGCGGGATCGCGATGGGCGTGGACCGCATCGTCGCGCTGCTGGCCGGCCGCGACTCGATCCGCGACGTGATCGCGTTCCCGAAGACCGCCTCGGGCGGCGATCCGCTCACCGGCGCTCCGGCACCGGTCGACGACACGCAGCTGCGCGAGCTGGCGGTCAAGTCGACGTACGTGCCGCCGGTCCCCGCAGCGCAGTCCTGACGTCGGCGATCAGGCGGTCGGTCGCCGCCGCCGCGTCGGCGCGCTCGGTGTCCATGTTCTGCACGAAGCCGTGGGGGAGCCCAGGCTCGCAGCGATGCGTGACCGCGACGCCGGCCCCGGCCAGGCGCGACGCGTAGGCGTCGCCCTCGTCGCGCAGCGGGTCGTGCTCGGCGGTGACGACGATCGCCGGCGGCAAGCCGGCGAGCGAGCGCGCGTGCAGCGGGCTGACGTCGCCGTCGGCGTGGCGGGCGCTGCGCGGCACCCAGAGCGAGGCCGCGGCGCGGACCGCCTCCGGGTCCAGCCCGAAGTCGGCGCTGACCTCGGACATGCTCGGCTGCGCGGCGGTGAGGTCGGTGTTGGGGCAGATCAGCACCTGCGCCGCCAGCGGCGCCGTGTCCTCGGGCTCGTCGCGCAGGCGCAGCGCCGCGAGGGCCGCGATGCAGCCGCCGGCGCTGTCGCCGCCGATCGCCAGCGAGCCGCCGTGCCCGCGGGTCAGCCACGCCGCCGCCCAGCGCGCGGCTGCGACGGCGTCGTCGACCGCGGCTGGCCACGGGTGCTCGGGTGCGCGCCGGTAGTCGACGGCCAGCACCTCGATCCCGGCCTCGGCCGCGAGCCGGCGGCACAGCCGGTCATGCGTGCCCAGGTCGCCGAGCACCCACAGCCCGCCGTGCAGGAACACCAGCAACGGCCGGCGCTCCTGCACCGGCCGGTAGTGGCGGGCGCGGACGCCGGGCGTGTCGGGGACGATCGCGTCGGCGACCGCGTGCAGCTCGGGGCCGCGCGGCCGGCTGGCGGCGCGGGCGCGGGAGCTCTCGCGCAGGGCGACGACGTCGAGGTGCATCCGGGACAGGATGGCCCGGATGCCGGTCGGTACGCCTTGCGGCTACTTCGTGGCGGCCGCGGCGCGGCGCGCGTCGGCGACGGCCTGGCGGACGACGGCGGCGTCGACGTAGCCGGCGAGCGGCGTGGCCTTGCCGTCGGTGCCGATCACGAGGATCGTCGGCGCGGCGAGGACCTGGACGTCGCTCGTGATCGCCTCGTACTTGCCGACGTCCGTGATCGGGACGTAGGCGGAGACGACGTGCTTCGGGTCGGCCTGGGCGGTGCGGTGCACGGCCTTGCGCGCGGCCTTGTCGTCGGCGCCCTTGCCCTCGAACAGGATGACCAGCACCTTGCCCTTCTTGAGGTAGGCGAGGAGGCGGTCGGACGGGTCGACGGCGGTCGCGGGCGCGGTCGCGGTCGCGGTGGAAGTCTTGGTGGCGGCCGGCTTGGCGGCGGCGGGCGCGGTGGCGGCCGGCGTGGCCGCGGCGGGCTTGCTCGCCGTCGCCTTGGTCGTCGCGGCCTTCGTGCCGGGCTTGGCGGCGGCCGGCTTGGTGGCCTTGGCCTTCGCCGTGCTCTTGGCGGCCGTGCTCTTCTTGGCGGCGGGCGCGCTGGTGGCCGGCTTGGGCGCGAGCTTCGGCGTCGCGGCCGTCGCGGTCGCGGCGGCGCTGGTGTTGCCGCCGCCGGAGGCGGAGTCGATCTTCGCGTTGGTCGCGTCCGAGGTCGCCGAGGCGGCCTTGGCCTTGTCGACGGCGGTCGCGAGACCCTTCACACCGGGCGCGACGGGCGCCGAGGACGCGGCCGGAGCGGCGGCCGCGGGTGCGGCGGCAGCAGCCGGCGCCGAGTCATCGGCGGGCTTGGGCTTGAGCACCGTGAACCACATGCCGGCGAGCAGCACGACGGCCACGAGGGCGATCTGCATGGGGCGACTGACCTGGTCCACACCCGGGTTGTCGACCGCGACCCACCCCAGGTTGAGCGCCACTTGCGACGGATGGACGCGGCCTGGCCGCGTGTCGTGACACTAGAGCGCCGGAAGCGTCGCCGCGGGCTCGACCACGGCGACCTCGACGCGGTTGCGTCCGCCGCCCTTGGCGGCGTACAGCGCGCGGTCGGCGAGGCGCAGGAGCGACGCGCCGTCGGGTGCGTGGACGGCCAGGACGGCGACGCCGAGGCTGCCGGTCACGTCGCGGTCCAGGTCCGGGATGCGCTCGGCCGCCAGCGCGGCGCGCAGGGTCTCGGCGAGGACGAGCGCGCCCGCGACGTCGGTGTCGGGCGCGAGGACGACGAACTCCTCGCCGCCGATGCGGCCGACGAGGTCGCTGTCGCGCACCGTGGCGGTGAGCAGCGCGCCGACGTGTGCCAGGACCACGTCGCCCAGGACGCGGGCTCGGCGTCGCGCAGCCGCTCGTTCAGCGGCGAGCCGGCGGGCAGCTCGGTGCTCGGCTCCAGGCGGTTGTCGGAGTTGTTGCGCTTGAGCACCGTGGCGCGGGCGCCCGGGACCGAGAGCTCGAGGTGGCGCTTGACGAGCGCGTGGGCCTCGGGCTCGGAGCGCACGACCTGGATAACGTCGGTGAACTCGCGCTGGGACTGGCGGTAGGCGAGCTCGCGCTGGAAGGCCTGGCGGCGCTGGCGGCGCTCGCGCGTGATCAGCGACACCGCTGCGACGCCGAGCAGCAGGATCAGCCCGACGACCTCGAAGAACGCCTGGCGCCCGGCGTCGTCGAGATCGTCGTTGCGGCGCTGGTCCAGCCGGCGGTTGAGGTGCGCGCTGATCCGGCGCAGGCGGTCCATCAGCGCCTTGCGCCGCAGCGCGCCGGCGAGGTCGTGGCGGTGCCAGTCGCCGTTGCGCCGATCGGCGATCTCGTTCTGGGCCTGGATCTGCCAGGCGGTCTTCAGCTCGGAGAACGCGCCGATCAGCGTGAGCGTGCGCGGGTCGCCGCCGGCCTCGGCGCGGACCTCGACCTCGGCCTTGCGCCCGTCGCGGTCACCGGTGTAGAACGGCTCGAGGAACGCCTGGCGGTCGGACAGCACGTAGCCGCGCAGGCCGGTCTCCTGGTCGACCATCGCCAGCATCAGCTGGTGGGCGGCATCCGTGCGGTCGGCGGCGTGCGCCGCGACGTCGCGCTGGTGGTCGACGGTGAGCACCATCGCGAAACCGGTCGCGACCAGCGCGAGCGGGAGGAGGAGGAAGAGGGCGACGCGGATCCGGAGCATCGAGGTGTCGCTTCGTTGGTCGGTCGCGGCGGTGCGGGCCCGCAGCCCTGCTGTCTGGGGAACGGTGTTCGGGTCCTAGACTCGGGCCCCGAGTTGTCTGACGAGCGCTTCGCCGAGCACCTGGAGCATCCGGTCGGCCGCGGCCACGAGCCCGCGGGCGCGTTCGCGGGTGCCGCCGGCGGCGCGGCGTGCGGCGACCTCGTCACGGTGCGGCTGGCGGTCGCGGGGGACACGGTCGTCGACGCGGGCTTCGAGGCGTCGGGCTGCGGCGCGGCGCAGGCAGCCGGCAGCGCGGCCGTCGAGCTGGTGCGCGGCGCGTCGATCTTCGACGCCGCGCGCGTCGGCAGCGCGGCGATCGCGGCGGAGCTGGGCGGGCTGAGCGTCGGCAAGCTGCACGCCGCCGACCTCGCCTCCGACGCGCTGCACCAGGCGCTCGGCGCGGCGGTCGCGCAGTCCGGCGCGGCGCCGCCGCACGCGCGGCGCACGCTCGTCGCGATGTCCGGCGGCGTGGACTCGTCGGTCGCCGCGGTCCTGCTGGGCCAGACCCACGACGAGGTCGTCGCGGTGACGCTCGAGCTGTGGCGCGATCCGGAGAACGACGCCGAGGCCTCGTGCTGCAGCGCGTCCGCGGTGCGCTCGGCGCGCGCGATCGCCCACCAGATGGGGCTGCCGCACTTCACGCTCGACCTGCGCGCCGGCTTCCGCGCCGGCGTCGTCGAGCCGTGGCTGGCCGAGCACGCCGACGGGCTCACGCCCAACCCGTGCGTGCGCTGCAACGGCCACGTCCGCCTCGACGCGATGGTCGCCTTCGCCGACCGCGTCGGCGCCGCGACGCTGGCCACCGGCCATTACGCGCGCCAGACCGCGGGCGGGCTCCTGCGCGCCGCGGCCGACGACGCCAAGGACCAGACCTACATGTTGGCCGCGCTCGGCCGTGCCACGCTGGCGCGCCTGCGCTTCCCGCTCGGCGAGCTGACCAAGCCGGAGGTCCGCGCGCTCGCGCGCGAGCACGAGCTGCCGGTGGCGTCCAAGCCCGACTCCCAGGACCTCTGCTTCCTGGCGGGCACCGGTCGCGAGCGCTTCCTGGAGCGCCACGGCGGGCTGCGCGAGCGGCCCGGCGACGTGCTCGACGCGGGCGGCGCCGTGCTCGGCCGCCACCGCGGCCACTTCCACTACACGGTGGGCCAGCGCCGCGGGCTGCCGGTCCAGCGTCCCGAGCCGCTGTACGTGCTGGAGACCGACGCCAAGGCCAACACCATCACCTTGGGTCCGCGCGACGCGCTCGACGTCGACCGCGTGGCGTTGCGCGGGATCCGGCTGCACGCCGAGGCCGCGCAGGTCGACGGCGTCCGCCTGCGCTACCACGCCCGGATCGTGCCGTGCCGGCTCGAACCCAGCGCGGTCGTGCTCGACGAGCCGTTCTCCGCCCCCGCGCCAGGCCAGACGGCCGTGCTCCTCGCGGGGGATGTCGTCATCGGATGTGCGACGATCGCAGCGTGACGTCCGACGAGATCCGCGAGACCTTCCTGTCGTTCTTCGAGCAGCGCGATCACCAGCGCCTCGCGAGCGCTCCGCTGGTCCCTGCGTCCTACGACCCTTCGGTGCTGCTGACCACGGCGGGCATGCATCCGCTCAAGCCCTACTTCCAGGGTCTGGAGGCGCCACCGCACCCGCGGCTCACCAGTTGCCAGAAGTGCTTCCGCACGCCGGACATCGACGTCGTCGGCACGACCACGCGCCACCTCACGTTCTTCGAGATGCTCGGCAACTTCTCGATCGGCGACTACTTCAAGGAAGGCGCCGCGCAGCGCGCGTGGGAGCTGTCGATCGAGGGCTTCGGCTTCGACCCGGAGAAGATCTGGGTCACGGTCTTCGAGGGCGACGAGGAGCTCGGCCTCGGCCTCGACGAGGAGGCCGTGGAGGCGTGGCTGAAGATCGGCGTGCCGCGCGAGCGGATCGTGCCGTGCCCACGGTCGGAGAACTTCTGGCAGGCGGGGGAGACCGGGCCGTGCGGCCCGTGCTCGGAGCTGTACTACGACCGTGGCCTGGAGTGGGGTACCGAGGACGACCTGCCCGGCGGCGACAACGAGCGCTTCCTCGAGTACTGGAACCTGGTGTTCATGCAGTACAACCAGGACCCGGTCGGCACGCTGACGCCGCTGCCCAACCAGAACATCGACACGGGCATGGGCCTCAACCGCATGGCCTTGATCCAGCAGGGCGTCGACTCGATCTTCGACACCGACCAGTTCATCCCGTTGATGGAGCTCGGCCGCTCGCTGGCGACCAATCCGATCGACGAGCGCGCGCTGCGCATCCTGGCCGACCACTCGCGCGGCATGACGTTCCTGATCGCCGACGGCGTCGTCCCGTCCAACGAGGACCGCGGCTACGTGCTGCGCCGCCTGATGCGCCGGGCCATCGCCCAGGGCCATCGCCTCGGCTTCGAGGGCGAGTTCCTGCCCAAGTACGTCGACGTCGTCATCGCGACGATGGGCGCCGCCTATCCGGAGCTGACCCGCGAGCACGACACGATCCTGCGCTGGGTCCGCGCCGAGGAGCAGGGCTTCGGCCGCACGCTGGAGACCGGGCTGTCGATGCTGGACGACCTGCTCGCCGGCGGCGCGGTCTCCGGCGAGGACGCGTTCAAGCTCCACGACACCTACGGCTTCCCGATCGACCTGACGACCGAGATCGCCGGCGAGCGCGAGGTGCCCGTCGACATCGCGGGCTTCGACGCGCTGATGGAGGAGCAGCGGCTGCGGTCCTCGGCCGGTGCGGGCGCCCAGGAGCGCGTCGGCGCGCGCCAGGAGGTCATCCGCCAGCTGTCGGAGGAGCCGACGGACTTCACGGGGTACGAGCACCTCGAGGAGCGCACGACGGTCGCCGGCGTCCTCGAGCAGGGCGGGCGGACGTTCGTCAAGCTCGCGGCGTCGCCGTTCTACGCGCAGGGCGGCGGCCAGGTCAGCGACCAGGGCGTCGTCGAGACCGTCGACGGCGCGCACGCGACGGTGAGCGAGGTGCTGCGCGCAGGGGAGGACCAGGCGGTCGTCCTGGAGGGCGACGGCGCGCTGAAGGCCGGCGACACCGTCGTCGCGCGCGTGGACCGCCCGGCGCGCACCGCGACGCAGGCCAACCACACCGCGACGCACCTGCTGCACGCGGCCCTGCGCGAGGCGCTCGGGACGCACGTCCGCCAAGCGGGCTCCTACGTCGGCCCGGACAAGCTGCGCTTCGACTTCACCCACGGCCAGCGCCTGTCGCCCGATGAGCTGAAGGCCGTCGAGGACCGCGTCAACCAGTGGGTCCTGCAGAACGACCCGGTGCGCCCGATCACGACGACGCTGAAGGAGGCCCAGGAGATGGGGGCCATGGCGCTGTTCGGCGAGAAGTACGGCGACGTCGTCCGGATGGTGCAGATCGGCGCGGGCGACTACTCGCGCGAGCTCTGCGGCGGCACGCACGTGCGCTCGACGGCGGAGATCGGCGTCTTCAAGGTCGTGTCGGAAGGGTCGTCGGCCTCCAACGTGCGGCGCATCGAGGCGGTCACCGGGCCGGAGGCCGTCACGCTGCTGCGCTCGCACGACGCGCTGATCCGCGAGGCGGCGGGCGAGCTGCGCACGTCGCCCGAGCAGGTGCCGGCGAAGGTCGCCGACCTCCAGCAGCAGCTCAAGGCCGCGGCGAAGGCGGGCGCGAGCGGCGGCGCCAACGGCGCGGTCGACGTCGGCGCGCTGGCCAACGCGGCCGAGGAGGTCGGCGGCGCGCGCGTGCTCACGTCGCGCGTCGAGGTCGGCGACGCCAAGGCGCTGCTCGACGCGACCGACCGCGTCAAGAATGCGATCGGCGACGCGGCGATCGTCCTCGGGGCGGTGACCGACGGCAAGGTCGCGCTGATCGCCTCGGTCGCGCCGGCGCTGGTCGAGCGCGGCGTCAAGGCGGGCGAGCTCGTCAAGGTCGCCGCCCAGGTCGTGGGCGGCGGCGGAGGCGGCCGCGACACGATGGCCCAGGCCGGCGGACGCGATCCGGAGAAGCTGGACGACGCGCTCGCAGCCGCCCGCGCGCACATCGAGTCCCTGCTCGCCTGATGGTCGGAGCGGGATCGAGCGGCCGCGCGCGTCGCGCGCCGACCATCTAGCCTTCATGCGCGTGCTGGCGCTGGACTACGGCTCCGCCCGGTGCGGCTGTGCGGTGAGTGACCCGACAGGGACGCTCGCGACGCCCATCGAGCACATCGAGCGCCCGGGGACCCGCAAGGGCCTCGTGCGTGTCGCGGACCTCGCGCGGGAGCGCGAGGTCGGGCGCATCGTGGTCGGGCTGCCGCTCGGGCTCAGCGGCCACGACACCGACCAGACGCGCGAGACGCGCGTGTGGGCCGACAAGCTGCGCGACCGCGTCACCCCGATCCCGGTCGAGCTGTACGACGAGCGCTTCACGACGCGGATCGCGTCAAGATCGGGCCCGCCCGCCCAAACGCGCACCTCCGAGGACTCGCGCGCCGCCGCCGTCCTGCTCGAGGACTGGCTGGCACGCCACGGGAGCGAGCGCGCGTGAGCCCTCTGTTCGGCGGCAAGAAGGACGGCCCCGAGCCGTCCGACGGTGGCTCGCGCAGCGCGGCCGAGCGCGAGGCCGCGCGCCTGGACCGCGAGCGCCGGCGCGCGGAGCGCGAGGGCAGGCCGCTGCCCCCCGAGCCCGACGCGCCGGCGCCCGTCGCTCCGCCCGAGCCCGAGCCGGTGGTCTACGAGCCGCCGCCCGAGCCCGTCGCGCCCGAGCCGCCCGAGCCCGAGCCCGAGCCGGTGGTCTACGAGCCGCCGCCCGAGCCCGTCGCGCCCGAGCCGTCCGCGCCCACCCCCGAGCCCGTCGCCTACGAGCCCGAGACCCAGGCCTACGCGGCGCCGGCCCCCGAGCCGCAGTACGAGGTCCCGTTCGAGCCGGTCTACGAGCAGGAGCCGGTCACGGTCCCGCTCGACGACCACGCGCCGCCCTACACCGAGGACTTCCCGCAGGTCGAGACGCCGGCCGGCGTGCGCCGCGCGACGGTCGCCGACCTGCCCACGGTGGGCGGGCCGAGGCCCACACCGCCCGGTCCGGTCCGCGGGCCCGCCGGCCAGCGCCAGCGCACGCGCCGCGCCCCCAAGCCGCGCGGCGTCCCGCGCCGCCGGCGCTTCGGCCGCCGCGTCGTCGCGCTGCTGTTCCTGCTGCTCGCGGTCGCCGTGGCGTACTTCGCCTACCGCGTCTTCCAGCCCGGCCACGACGACGGCGACGCCAAGAGCCCGGTCGCCGTCGTCATCCCGCAGGGCGCGACCGCGTCGGAGATCGCCGACGTGCTCGAGCACGACGGCGTCATCGACTCCGCGTTCTTCTTCAACCTGCGCTCGCGCCTCACGGGCCAGCGCGGCGACCTGAAGGCCGGGCGCTTCACGCTCAAGCGCGACATGTCCTACACCGCGGCGCTCGACGCGCTGACCCAGAACCCGGCGGCCGCGCCGACGGTCACGGTCACGATCCCGGAGGGCCGCTCGATCGGCGAGGCCGCGCCGCTCGTCCGCCAGGCGGGGCTGAGCGGGTCCTACGTCAAGGCCGCGACCCGCAACCCGCGGACGGTCAAGGGCTTCAAGAGCTACGGCGTGCCCAAGGGCACCAACTCGCTCGAAGGCTTCCTGTTCCCGGCGACCTACGACCTCAAGAAGGGCGCCAAGACCGCGACCGCCAAGGCGCTCGTGACCCAGCAGCTGGCCACGTTCAAGGACAACTACGACAAGCTGGACCGCCGCGCGGCCAAGCGCAAGAACCTGAGCGACTACGACGTGCTGATCATCGCCTCGATGATCGAGCGCGAGGCGATGGTGGCCAAGGACCGGCGGCTGATCTCGGCCGTCATCTCCAACCGTCTCAAGGACCACATCCCGCTCGGCATCGACGCGACGCTGCGCTACCGCCTGGACAACTGGACCAGGCCGCTCAAGGAGTCCGAGCTGCAGAAGGACTCGGCCTTCAACACGCGCACGCGCCAGGGCCTGCCGCCCACGCCGATCGGCTCGCCCGGCCTGGCGTCGATCAAGGCCGCGCTGAACCCGGCCAAGGTCGGCTACGTGTACTACGTCGTCAAGCCCGGCGGCCACGGCGCGCACGCGTTCTCCTCCACGAACGAGCAGTTCCAGAAGGACGTCGCGGCCTACAACAAGGCGCGCGCCGACAACGGCGGCAAGGCGCCGTAGCCGATGAAGCGCCTCGGGGTCCTCGGCTGGCCCGTCGGCCACAGCCGCTCGCCGGCCATGCACAACGCCGCGCTGCGCGAGCTGGGGCTGGGCGACTGGCACTACCAGCGACTGCCGGTGCCGCCGGAGGTGCTCGCGGAGACGGTCGCGGGGCTGCCGGCGGCCGGCTTCGTCGGGGCCAACGTGACGATCCCGCACAAGGAGGCGGCGCTGGCGCTCGCCGACGACGCGACCGAGGCCGCCCGCGCGATCGGCGCCGCGAACACGCTGACGTTCGACGGCGAGCGCGTCCACGCGGCCAACACCGACGCGCCCGGCTTCCTGGCGGCGCTGCGCGGCGCGGGCGCGCCGGACCCCGCGGGCAGCACCGCGCTGGTCCTCGGCGCCGGCGGCTCGGCGCGCGCCGTCGCCTACGCGCTGCGCGAGGCCGGCGCCGCGCGCGTCGCGGTCTGGAACCGCTCCGGCGACCGCGCCCGGACGCTCGCGGCCGACCTCGGGGTCGACGCCGCCGATCGGCCGATGGCAGCGGATCTTTTGGTCAACTGCACGAGTGTCGGGCTGTCTGACGGGGAGTTCAAGGAGCTTCCGGTCGATGCCGATGCGCTGGGCACATACGCGACCGTGGCGGACCTGGTCTACCGGGCCGGCGGCACCGGGCTCGTTGCGGAAGCGCAACGCCGGGGATGCACGGTGGTCGACGGCCTCGAGGTCCTCGTCCGCCAAGGCGCGTTGAGCTTCCAGGCCTGGACCGGCTTGGAGGCGCCCATCGACGTGATGCGTGCCGCCGCGGCCCGCGGAGCGATCCCCGAACCCCATGACCCCGGAACCAGCGACTCATCTGACCGCCGTGCCGCCGATCCCCGGCGCACCGATCGCTGACGTCCCGACCCAGGTCACCCCGGCTCCGTCGAACGAACGTCCAGCCGATTGGAACGGCGTCACGCCGCCGCGCCGCACCGGCGGCGGCAGCGCGCGCTTCCTGACCGACGTCATCGTCGAGCTGGGCTTCGTCGACCGCCCGCGGGTCGAGCAGGCCGTCGAGGCCGCGCGCGCCACCGGCACCACGCCGGAGCAGGTGCTGCTCGACCAGGGCACGCTGTCGCTGGAGAACCTCGCCCGCGCGGTCGCCGAGCGCCACGGCCTGGACCACCTCGACCTGTCGGTGTTCCACGTCGACATGTCGGCGGCGAACCTCGTCAACCCGCAGGCGGCCAAGCGCTACGAGGCGATCCCCGTCCAGTTCGTCGGCGAGCGGGGGATCCTGATCGCGATGGCCGACCCGGCCAACGTCCTGGCCGTCGACGACATCGCGTTGATGACCGGCTACGAGGTCCGCGTCGCGGTCGCCTCGCGCGAGGACATCGCGACGATGATCTCCAAGTTGTCGCGGTTGGAGCACGTCGCCGCGACGGCCGAGATCGACATGACCGGGGAGGACGACGGGGTCGGCGAGATCGTCGACCTGCGCGAGTCCGCCGACGACGCGCCGGTCATCAAGCTCGTCAACCAGATCATCGCCCAGGCCGCCGAGCAGGGCACCTCGGACATCCACTTCGAGCCCGAGGACGGCTCGATGCGCGTCCGCTTCCGCATCGACGGCGTGCTCGTCGAGACGATGACGGTCCCGCGCCGGATGGTCAGCGGCGTCGTGTCGCGCCTGAAGATCATGAGCGACCTCGACATCGCCGAGCGTCGCCTGCCCCAGGACGGGCGCGTCGGGCTCAACCTCGACGGCCGCCACATCGACCTGCGCGTCGTGACGCTGCCGTCGGTGCACGGCGAGAACATCGTCATCCGCATCCTGGACAAGTCCAACGTCCAGTTCGACTTCGAGAAGCTCGGCATGGGCGAGGAGGACGCCGCGCGCTTCACCAAGGCGTTCCACCAGGCCTACGGCGCCGTGCTCGTGACCGGCCCGACGGGCTCGGGCAAGTCCACGTCGCTGTACGCGGCGGTGGGCGAGCTCAACACGCCCGAGAAGAACATCATCACGATCGAGGACCCGGTCGAGTACCAGCTCGAGGGCGTCACGCAGGTCCAGGTCAACAAGAAGGCCGGCCTGACCTTCGCCAACGGCCTGCGGGCGATGATGCGCGCCGACCCCGACATCATCATGGTCGGCGAGATCCGCGACGCCGAGACCGCGAAGATCGCGATCGAGGCAGCGCTGACCGGCCACCTGGTGCTGTCGACGCTGCACACCAACGACGCCCCGACGTCGATCACGCGGCTCGTCGAGATGGGCATCGAGCCGTTCCTGGTCGCCAGCGCCGTGGACTGCGTCATCGCCCAGCGCCTGTGCCGCACGCTCTGCGCGCACTGCAAGGAGCGCGTGATCATCTCCGCGCCGGTGCTGCAGGACCACGGCTTCCGCAGCCACGTCGACATCGAGGCCTACGACCCGAAGGGCTGCTCGCGCTGCGGCGGCTCGGGCTACAAGGGCCGGATCGGCCTCTACGAGGTCATGACCATCACCGACGAGATCCGCCGCCTGGCGATCGAGCGGGCGCCGGCCGACCGCATCGCGGAGGTCGCGATGCGCGACGGCATGCGCCGGCTGCGCGACGACGGCCTGGAGAAGGTCAAGCAGGGCCGCACCTCGATCGCCGAGGTCGCGCGCGTTACCGGCACGGGATAGCCGGTGTCGCCTGCTCGCTTCGTCGCCGTAGCGCCCGTGACCGGCACCGGCTGATCGTCCCGCGGCCCGCGCAACTTCTTCGCGCGGGCCACGTTGGATGAGCCGATGCACAAGACCCTCATTGCTCTCGCGGCCTTGATCGCCTCCATGGCCATCACCAGTGCCGCTTCCGGCGCGACCACGCCCGTGCGCGCGCTCAAGGCGCACACGGTCACCGCCTCAGGGATCTGGGCCGGTCAGGCCGATGCGAGGACCGTCGCGTTCCGGGCGCCGTGGGCGCCGGGCGCCACGGTGCTGCGCGCCGACGACGGGACGGTCGCGACCGCGCCCGCGCCGAGCGGATGCTCCGCGACGGCGGCGGGCGGCGGCCGACTCGCGTACTGGTGCGGCGCCGACGACCAGGCGGGGGCGCACCACCTTGCCGTGACGGCGTTGACCGGCGCGGAGGTCGTGCGCCTGGACGCGCCGTCGCGTCTCGAGGGGCAGGGCGAGGCCACGCAGCCCAAGCAGGTCGGCGCGCAGTGGATCGTCCGGCGCAACGACTTCATGCACGAGCCCGAGCGCTACGAGGCTGTGAACTGGCGGACGGGGGCGACGCAGACGGTGATCCCGAGCGGCGAGCAGATCCTCGATCCCGACCTGCCGGGCCTGCTGACCCCGCTCTGCGCTCCAGTCCACGTGATCTCGGCCGTCGACGAAGGCGACACCGGAGGCCCCCTGGTGCCGGTCGCCGCGCGCGGCCGCTGGGTGCTGCAGGGGAGCGACAGCCAGAACAGCGTCCGGCCGGCGCTGTACCGCTGCGGGTCCAGCAAGCGCGTCCTGCTGCCCGACGGCTTCAACCACCCGGTGCTCGGCGACGGCTGGGTCGGTCAGGAGGACGCCGTCCAGGACGTCCCGCGCGTCAAGCTCTTCCGCCTGGCCGACCGTCGCCTGTTCACCGTCACGGGGCTGCCCAAGCTCGGCGTCGCCGACAACGGCCCGGAGCCCGCGTTGACGTTCACCCGCGACCGCGTCTACGTCCACGCCACCAGCCAGGACGCCGTCGACGCCCCGATCGCCACCGTGCAGCTGCCCAAGCACTAGACCTCCAACTCGAGCGCCAGCACCTGGCCGGTGAGCGGCACGCCCCAGTCGGCGTGCCGCTCCTGTGCGATCAGCGCGAAGCCGCGGCGCTCGTAGAGGCGGCGGGCCTCGACGAGCGGGTCGTTGGTCCACAACACGACGCGCCGGGCCCCCCGCGCCCGCGCGTGGGCGACCACGGCGTCGATCAGGCGGCCGCCGACGCCGAGGCCGCGCGCCCACGGCTCGACGAGGAGGAGGCGCAGCTTCGCGTCGCCGGGCTCGTCGCCGTCCACCGACAGGACGCAGCCGGCGGGCGCGCCGGCGACCTCCGCGATCCAGGCGCGGCCGAAGCGCTGGTCCGCGCCCGCGGCGAAGTCGGCGACCACGCGCGCGACCAGCGCCTCGAAGCCCAGGCCCCATCCGTGCTCCTGGGCGTAGAGCTCGCCGTGGCGGGCGACGATCCAGCCGTAGTCGCCGGAGCGCGGGTCGCGCAGGACGACCTCGGCGCCCGCGTCGCGCGGCGGCCCGCCGTCCAGCACCTCCTCTACGGCGCGCATCGCGCCCAGCAGCCGCCGCTGGTCGGCGTCCGGGAGGTCGGCGAGCAGCGTCGACCACTGCTCGGCCGCGCCGCGGTCCAGCTGCCGGAACGCCGTGCGTCCCGCGGCGGTCAGCGCCAGCACCTGGCGGCGCGCGTCGGCGTCGGACCGCCGGCGTGCGACGAGGCTCCTCGCGATCGTTGCCTAAGTCAAGGAAAGCCCGCCGCGTATGGAAGGGCGCCGGTGGAGCGCAGATGCGCCCGAGCCCAGCAAGCCCCTCAGCAGGCCAGATGTCCATGTCCGTCCACCGCCGCACCGGCTTCGTCGCCGTGGCGCTGGTGCCGTTGTCCGCCCTGTTGCTGTCCGTCGCCGGCCGCGCCGACGCCGCGACGCTCTACGCCCGCAAGACCAAGAAGACCGCAAGGTCCGCGTCGTGAGCGCCAAGACCAAGTGCAAGTCCTCGGATACCAACCTGTCGTCGAGCACGACCGGGCCGAAGGGCGACAAGGGCAGCACCGGCGACAAGGGCGCCACCGGGGGCAAGGCGCGGCGGGCGCGGCGGGCGCCAAGGGCGCCAAGGGCGACACGGGCACGACCGGCGCCGCCGGCGCCAACGGCGCGCCCGGCCAGCCGCAGCCACGACGTGGATCCACGCGTCGATCGACGCCAACAGCAGCTGCTCGGTGCGCGGAACGGCCATCGCGATCCCCAGCAGCTAGCCCTCGCTCGCATCGGGTCGCGACGCCGCGCGTCGCGACCCGGTGCGCGACGGGCCGTTTCGTATGGTGCAGCCCATGCGGACGCGGCATCTGGGATGCGATGGGCCCGAGGTCGGGGCGATCGGCTACGGGGCGATGGGCCTGAGCTGGGCCTACGGCAACCGCGAGGGCACCGACCCCGACGCGGTCATCGGCCGGGCGATCGACCTCGGCAGCACGCTGATCGACACCGCCGACGTCTACGGCCCGTTCCACAACGAGATCCTCGTCGGCCACGCGATCAAGGGCCGGCGCGACGAGATCACGCTGGCGACCAAGTGCGGATTGGTGCTCGACGGGGTGGGTGGTTCCGATTCCCGCACGATCACGCGCGACGGCCGGCCCGAGCACATCCGCGCGGCGATCGACGGCTCGCTGCGCCGCCTCGAGGTCGACGACGTCGACCTGTACTACCTGCACCGCCCGGACCCGGACGTACCGCTCGAGGAGTCGGTCGGGGCGCTCAAGGAGGTCGTCGAGCAGGGCAAGGCCAAGCACATCGGCCTGTCCGAGGTCTCCGTCGACGAGCTCGAGCGCGCCCACGCCGTCCACCCGGTCTCGGCCGTCCAGTCCGAGCTCTCGCTCTGGACGCGCGACCCGGTCGACAACGGCGTCCTGGCGTTCTGCGCCGTCCACGGCATCGCCTTCGTCCCGTTCTCGCCGCTGGGCCGCGGCTTCCTGACCGGACGCCTGGACCGCGAGGCGCTGGAGGACGACGACGCCCGCCGCGGCTGGCCGCGCTTCCAGCAGAAGGCCTTCGCGGCCAACCAGCGCATCGTCGACGCGGTGCGGCGCGTAGCCGCCCGCCACGACGCCGCGCCCGGCCAGATCGCGCTCGCATGGGTCCTGGCGCAGGGCGCGTTCGTGGTCCCGATCCCCGGCACCAAGCGCATCCCGTACCTGGAGGAGAACGTCGCGGCGGTCGACGTGCTGCTGAGCTCCGACGACCTGCACGAGCTCGACAGCCTGCCCGCGGCCGTGGGCGCCCGCTACTGAGCCGCGTCCAGGCGCCGCGGGCGCGGCTCAAGAACGGACCCCCACGAGTCGACCATCGTGGCGATGCGGTTCGATTTCGCCCAGCTCCTGCTCGATGTCCTCGAGCGTCGTGCCTCCGACCTGCACATCACGGCCGGATCGCACCCGATGATCCGCGTCCGTGGTCGCCTGACGTCGCTGGAGGACTATCCGGTCCTCGACCCGACGGACACCCGCGAGATCATCTACGGGATCCTCAGCAACGACCAGCGCCAGCGCCTGGAGACGGACTGGCAGCTGGACTTCGCCTACGCGGTCCCGGGCACCGCCCGCTTCCGTGTCAACGCGTACTTCCAGCGGTCGGCGATGAGCGCGGCGTTCCGCCTCATCCCGTCGGTCATCACCAAGATCGACGGCCTCGGCCTGCCGCCCGTCGTCCACGAGTTCTGCAAGAAGCCGCGTGGCCTGGTCCTCGTGACCGGTCCGACCGGCTCCGGCAAGTCCACCTCGCTCGCCGCGATGATCGACGAGATCAACGAGACGCGCGAGGAGCACATCCTCACGATCGAGGACCCGATCGAGTTCCTGCACTCCCACAAGAAGTGCATGGTCAACCAGCGTGAGCTGGGCTCCGACGCGCAGGGCTTCGGCCCGGCGCTGAAGGGCGCGCTGCGCCAGGACCCCGACGTGATCCTCGTCGGCGAGATGCGCGACCTGGAGACCATCTCGACCGCCCTGACGGCGGCTGAGACCGGCCACCTGGTCTTCGCCACCCTGCACACCCAGAGCGCGCCGCAGACCATCGACCGCATCATCGACGTGTTCCCGAGCCACCAGCAGGACCAGGTCCGGACGCAGCTGTCGGTCGCGCTCCAGGGCGTGGTCACCCAGACGCTGATCCCGACCGCCGACGGCTCGGCGCGCGTCGTGGCGGCAGAGACGCTCGTCCCGACCCCCGCGGTCCGCAACCTCATCCGCGAGGGCAAGACCCATCAGATCCTGTCGGCGATGCAGACCGGCGGCGGCACCGGCATGCAGACGCTCGACATGGCGCTCGCCTCGCTCATCCGCGCCGGCAAGATCACGCAGCGCGTCGCCGAGTCGCGCTCCTCCACGCCCGAGGAGCTCAAGCGCCTGTCCATGGGCCTGGGCGGCCTCCAGGCCGCATAGACGGGAGCCAGCTGACCTATGTCCACCTACGTCTTCAAGGCGATGGACCTCACCGGCGCGAAGGCGACCGGCGAGGTGGAGGCCGAGAGCAAGCAGATCGTCTCCGACCAGCTCAAGCAGCGCGGGCTGATCGTCCTCGACATCGCGGACAAGCGCGGGTCCAAGGAGCTGGAGCTCCCGTTCCTGAACCGCATCAAGGCTCAGGACCTGACGATCATGACCCGCCAGCTGGCGACCATGGTCAACTCCGGGATGACGATCCTCCGCGCGCTCTACGTGCTGGAGGCCCAGACCGAGAACGACAAGCTGTCGAGCACGATCTCGTCGGTCCGCAAGGACGTCGAGGCCGGCCTGCCGCTGTCAGACGCGCTGGAGCGCCATCCCAAGGTCTTCAACCCGCTGTTCGTCGCGATGACGCGCGCCGGCGAGACCGGCGGCGTCCTGGACTCCGCGCTGGAGCGCGTCGCCAACCAGCTGGAGTCCTCCGACTCGCTGCGCCGGCAGGTCAAGGCCGCGATGGCCTACCCGCTGGTGGTGATGACCTTCGCCTTCTCGGTGCTGATCGCGTTGGTGGTGTTCTTGGTCCCGGTCTTCGTCGGCACGTTCAAGCAGTTCGGCGGCGACCTCCCGACGATCACGAAGTTCACCGTCGGGCTGTCCAACGCGATCACCGGCTACTGGTACGCGTTCATCGTCGGCGGCTTCGCCGCGGTCTGGGCGTTCCGCAAGTGGAAGGCGACCGACGGCGGGCGCAAGCTGTGGGACACGTTCAAGCTGCGGATCCCGATGAAGATCGGCGACATCGTGCAGAAGATCGCGCTCGCGCGCTGGTCGCGCACGCTGAGCGCGCTGGTCTCCGCCGGCGTCCCGCTGATGCAGGCGCTGGAGATCACGGGCCAGACCGCGGGCAACTGGTGCATCGAGAAGGCGATGGGCGACGTCATCGAGTCCGTCCGCCAGGGCGGCACGATCGCCGACCCCCTCAAGGACGCGCCGGTGTTCCCGGGCATGGTCACGCACATGATCGGCGTCGGTGAGGAGACCGGCGCCATGGACACCATGTTGTCCAAGATCGCGGACTTCTACGAGGACCAGGTCGCGGCCGCCGTCAAGCAGCTCGCGTCGATCCTGGAGCCGGTGATGATCATCCTCGTCGGCGGCATGGTCGGCTTCATCGTGATCTCGATGTACATGCCGCTCTTCAAGGTGTACGACTCGATCAAGTAGTCCACCGGCGACGCTTACGGGCAAGGGGAGGAGGGCGCCGCGAGGCGCCCTCCTCGCGTTCCGGGCCCGCTAGGACGTGGCGCGCAAGGCCTGGTCCTTGGCGAAGCGCGCCTCCTCGGCGGCGGCCGCCGTGACGTCCGGCTCGCCGGCCGAGGCGGTGTCCTCCGGCGCGGGCTCGGGGAGCACGTCGACCAGGAAGGAGCCCGCGGCCGCGGCGGCGAGCATCGCGATGGCCCAGCGGGTGCCCTTCCAGCTCGGGAACAGCCGGGCGTCGACCGACGGCGAGCCGGGTCCGTGCTCGACGAGCGCGGCCAGCGCGCCGATCAGCGCGGCGTTGTACTCCCAGCCGTTCTCGGTCACCCAGGGGCCGTTCGGGGCGTGGACCTTGCGGATCGCCGTGACCATCGTGCCCGAGACCATCGTGGCCGCCAGCGGCGTCGCGGCGCCGACCGTCAGCAGCGCGCCGCCCAGCGCCTCGGCCGCGCCGGCCGCCGCCGCGTGGCGCTTGCCGGGCCGGAGCCCGAGCTGCTCGAAGAACCCGCCGGTCCCTTCCAACCCGTGCCCGCCGAACCAGCCGAACAGCTTCTGCGTGCCGTGCCCGACGAACAGCGGGCCGACGACTCCGCGCAGTGCAACAGTGCCGATGTCCATGCCCTGGGCCTGCCCGGCGACGCGGACGGCTGAACCCTTTGTCAGACTCCCCGGCCGTGCGTCGGGCGACCGCCATCCTGCTGGGCACCGTGGCGCTCGTCCTGAGCGCCTGCGGCGGCGACGACAGCAAGTCCTACGGGACGTTCACCGACTGCGCGACGATCGGCAAGCCGGTGACCATCTCGGACCCGGCCGGCGACCAGCGGCGCTCCAACGGGACGCGGGACGACTCGGCGCCGCAGGGCGACCTCGTCAAGCTGCGGGTGGCCAAGTCGGCCAACCGCCTATGCGCGGAGTTCACGGCCAAGGAGCAGATCAAGCCTTACGTCGCCTTCGTGCTGACGATGCGCCCGCAGGACAGCGACACGCCGGTCGTGCAGCTCGAGGCGACCGTGCTCGCCGGCCAGGCGCCGCAGGCGATGCTCGACGCCAGCGGGACCGGCCGCAGCTTCGGCAAGGTCGACGCGACCGTCGGGATCGACGGCAAGCGCCTGTCGATCGTCGTCGGGCGCGGTCCGTTCGACGACCAGGGCGCGGGCGCGCTCTTCCGGTCGTTCCGCTTCCAGGCGCGCAGCGCGGTCGCCGTCGAGGACGCAGGGCGCGTCACCGACTGCATGCCCGTGTGCCAATAGGCACGAGTCCCGCGCAGCTTCGCTGCGCCAGGCCGTCGAAAAGCTGTGCAAGAACGTCCGTCGGACCTCAGGTCGGCGGCCGCCGCGACCGACCACAAGGGACGTGGACCACCACCACGCCGACATCAGCGTCGCCCCGCGGTCGTGGCTCTGCCCGGAGCCGGCCGATCGCGTGCGTGCCGTCGACATGGAGGAGCGGCTGCGCCCGTTTCGCCGTGCGTCGTTCGCGACGGCGGCCGTCGCGCTGGTCCTGTCCGGCCACTGGGTCGGCTGGTGGACGCTCGTCCCGCTGGCGTTCGCGGTCGTCGGCTTCACGCTCGTCGACCGCCAGCTCGCCACCGCTCAGCGGCCCGAGCTGACGATCGCCTCCGCATGGCTGCTGGCCGAGCTGGCCATCGCCGGCTCGATCGCGCTGACCGGCGGGCCCAGGAGCCCGGCGCTGGCGTGGCTGGTCATCCCGCTCGTGACGCTGCCGGCGCGCTTCAACAGCCGCGCGGTCGCGGTGGGCGTCGCCGTCGTCTCCGGGCTGCTGCTCCTGACGACCTTCGGCGTCGACACGCCCTACATCCTCGACCACCCGCAGTCGATCGTCATGCCGATCGCGCTGCTCGTCACCGTCGCGCTGCTCTCCAGCGCGCTGATGAAGTCCGATCTCGAGCACCGCAGCTCGTCGGTCATCGACCCGCTGACCGGGATGCTGAACCGCAACGCGCTGCAGACCCGCATCGCCGAGCTCGTGCAGCAGGCCGCGATCCTGCGCGAGCCGGTCGCGCTGATCGTCGGCGACCTGGACAACTTCAAGGCCATCAACGACGGCCACGGCCACGCCGCCGGCGACGCCGTCCTCAAGGACGTGGCCTACCGGATGCGCAAGGCGCTGCGCGCCTACGACCTGGCCTACCGCCTCGGCGGCGAGGAGTTCCTGATCGTGCTCCCGGGCGCCGACGGCCGCCAGGCCGCCGAGGTCGCCGAGAGCCTGCGCCACGCGATCGCCGGCGACCCGATCGCCGGCCTGCTCGTCACGATCTCCTTCGGCGTCAGCGCCTCGGAGCCCGGCGAGTTCGAGTACGACACGGTTTTCGCCGAGGCCGACCTCGCGCTGTACCGCTCCAAGCAGGAGGGGCGCAACCGCGTGCGCGTCAACGAGACGCACGAGCGCGCAGCGGTCGGCGCGACGACGAGCGCGTCGTACCCGCTCGCCGCTTGAGCTCCGCGACTACTCGCTGATCTCGAGGCGGTGGCCGTCGGCCACCCGCAGCGTCCGCCGGCCCGCGAGCAGCTCGAGCAGCTCGACGCCGACGACCTCGCGCCGCCAGCCCTGGAGCGTGCGCACCTGCGGCTCCGGGTCGCCGTTGCGCGCGGCGGTGACGATCTTCTGGAGGTCGGCGCGTGCGGCGATCAGCTCGTAGGCCAGCTCGGACTCCATCGCGCGCGTGCGCACGAGCGCCTCGCCGAGCGCGATCAGCGGTGCGTCCTCGGCGTCGGGCTGGGTGGGGCGGACGCCCTCGACCGGGATCGACTCGCGGTCGCGCCCGCGGGCGACCGCCTCGACGATCGCCTTGCCGCGCCGGTGCAGCGTCGCGTCGTTGAGGCCGCGGATCTGGCGCAGACGGTCGACGTTCTGCGGCCGGCGCTTGGCGATCTCGATCAGCGCCGCGTCGTGCAGGACGCTGGAGACCGGGCGGTCGCCGCCCCGCGCCGCGTCCTCGCGCCACTCGACGAGCTCGCGGGCGACCGCGCGCTGCGACGGGTCCAGCGAGTTGATGCGCGGCAGCTTGCCGAACACGAGGTCGAGGTCGCGGCGGTCGTCGATCTCCTCGAACGCGCGGCATTCCTCGCGCGCCCACTCCAGGCGGCCGAGGTCGCTGAGCCGGCCCTGGAGCGCGGAGGCGAGCTGGAGCAGGTGCAGGACGTCCTCGCGCGCGTAGCCGAGCTGCTCCTCGGTCAGCGGCCGGTCGTCCCAACGCGTGAACGACGCGGACTTGCGCAGCCGCACGCCGAGCATCTCCTTCAACAACGGCTCGTAGCCGAGCTGGGCGCGCATGCCGGCGAAGCCGGCGGCGACCTGCGTGTCGAAGACGTTGCGCAGCGGCTGGCCCCAGTCGCGGCGCAGCAGCGCGACGTCCTGGCGGGCGGCGTGCAGGACGATCTCGATCGCGGGGTCGGCGAGGACGTCGGCCAGCGGCGCGGGGTCGTACTCCTCGGTCAGCGGGTCGAGGACGATGACCTCGCTGCCGCCCTCGCCGTCGTCGAGCGCGATCTGGGCCAGGCACAGCAGCGGCTGGTAGCGCCCTTCGCCCATGAACTCGGTGTCGATGCCGAGCCGCCCGGTCTCCCGTGCGCGCTCGGCGATCTCTGCGGTCGACCGCGGCATGGGCGCGCACGCTATCCGGTCAGAGGCCCGGCAGCGGCCCCGAAGGTGGCGGAGCGAACCGTTCGGGGTCGAAGCGGGCGACGAGCTCGGCGGGGGAGGGACGCTCGTCCGGCGCCGCCAGGCCGACCGACGCGGCCAGCCGCGCGCGGACCTCGCCGGCGCTCTCGCCCTGCTCGGCGCGGTCGGCGAGCGTGACCGCGCCGTGCCGCTTGGCCAGGCGCGCCCCGTCGCCGCCGAGCACGAGCGGGACGTGCGCGAAGGACATCCCGTCGCGCCCGCCCAGGCCGAGGCGGTCGGCGAGCCAGAGCTGGCGCGGCGTCGAGTCAAGGAGGTCGTCGCCGCGGACGACCTCGCCGACGTCCTGGGCGCCGTCGTCGACGACGACGGCCAGGTTGTAGGCGTAGGCGCCGTCGTTGCGCCGGACGACGAAGTCGTCGACCACCCCATGTTGCTCGCCGTGCAGGCGGTCGCGGAACGCGATCGCCGCCGCGCCGGCCGCCACGCGGATCGCCGGCGGCCGGCCCGAGGCCTCGCGGTCGGCGCGCTGCGCGGCGGTCAGGCGGCGGCACGTGCCGGGGTAGTGGCCCTCGGGCAGCGGGCCGTGGGGCGCCGAGGACGCCTCACGGATCTCGGCCCGTGTGCACCAGCACGGGTAGGTCGCGGCCGCGGCGTCCAGGGTCGCCAGCGCCTCGGCGTAGTGGTCGGTCCGCGCGGACTGGCGCACGATCGCGCCATCCCAGTCCAGGCCGATCGCGGCGAGGTCGGCCAGCTGCTCGACCTCATAGCGCTCGCGGACGCGCCCGCGGTCGAGGTCCTCGATCCGCAGCAGGAACGGGGCGCCCTGGGCGCGCGCGTACAGCCACGCGAGCAGCGCGGTGCGCAGGTTGCCGAGGTGCAGCGTGCCGGTCGGCGACGGCGCGAAGCGGCCGGTGGCCCCCGCGCGCATGGATCGCGGGTCGCTCAGCCGAAGACCTCCGCGAAGCCCTCGCGCCAGGGCCGCGGGCGCCAGTCGAACGCGGCGCGCGCCCGGTCGTCCGCGTTGCCGGGGAGCGTGGTCGCGTAGTGCACGACGGTCTCGCCGGCCAGCCGGCGCGCCAGCCAGACCGGCACGTGGCGCGGCGGCTTGGCGCCGAGCAGCCGCGCGGCCTCGGGCAGCCACTCGCTCTGGCACGGCGCCTCGCCGCCGGTGACGTTGTAGACGCCGGGCGCACCGCGGTCCAGCGCGCGCACGGTCGCGTCGACGGCGTCGTCGACGTGGACGAAGGACGAGCGTCCCTCGGCGTTGCCGATCAGCGGAAAGCGGCGCTTGCGGATCAAGGTGGCGATGGCCCCGTCGCGGTCGTACCAGGTGCCGGGGCCGTAGTAGAACCCATAGCGCAACACCACGCCCTCGATGCCGTCGGCCTGCGTCGTGGCGGCCTCCAGCGCGGCGACGGCCTCGCTGTCGGCGCCCAGCGGCGCGTCCTCGTCGTGCATCGGCCGCCCGTCGGGCCGGGTGACGAAGGAGATCGACTGCACGACGACGCGGCGCGCGCCGGCGACCCGGGCGGCGTCCACGAACGTCGGGACGGTCTCGCGCCGCAGCCGCGACGTCGCCTCCACCGCGGCGGCCATCGCCTTGGGGTCGGGCACCTCGGGCAGCGCGGTGAGCTGGTGGACGACGACGTCGGGCGCCGCGGTGACCACGGCGGCGCGCACGGCCGGCACGTCGAAGGCGTCGAGGACGACCGGCTCGGCGCCGCGCTCGCGCAGCGCCGCCGCGCGCGCCGGGTCGCGCGTGGTCCCGAACACGGTGTGGCCGTCGGCGACGAGGCGATCGACGAGCGGGCGGCCGATGGCGCCGGTCGCACCCGCCAGGAAGACCCTCATCGCCGCCGCCCCGAGGCGACGTCGTCGCGGTCGGCCGCGCGGTACAGCGCCCAGATCAGCAGCGTGCCGGCCACCAGCGACAGCAGGTCGAAGGGCCCGATCCACGACGGGTCGGCGTCGCCGACGTCGAGCAGGTGGTTGAGCGCGTGGAGCCCGAACTGGAGGCCGACGAGCGCCAGCGCCGGCGCACGCCACGACGGCCGCTGGGCGGCGACGCCGAGCACGAGCGCCGAGGAGAGGTAGAACGCGGCCATGTCGCGCAGGTCGTGCTCGTTGCGCGGGCCGAAGTCCGCGATGGCGTCGTAGAACGCGCCGGGGGCGACCACGAGCCACAGGCCCGTGATCAGCTGGACGCCCGCGAGCGCCAGCAGGCCGGCGCGCAGGGGCGCGGAGCGCGCGGCGGGGGAGGAGGCGAGGTGCTGCATGCGGCGACGCTAACGCGCTAGTGGTCCATCCGACAGGTCCGGTCCGGCCGCATCGCACCGGACCAGTCGCGACGTGTCGCGGCAGGTCGCACGCGGTTGAACGGCGAGGAGCCGCTACGCTCGCCGCTCCGTGAGCGCAGACGAAGAGACACCCGAGGTCGTCGACGCCGAGCCCGTGCCCTGCACGGTGTGCCGCAGCACCGGCTCGCTGATCTCCAACCTGGGCGGCTCGCCGTCCACCGTGGATTGCGCCTGGTGCGAGGGCACCGGAGTCTTCCTGCCCGAGCACGACGCCCAGGCCGCCAAGCGCGCTGCGCAGGGCGACGCCCCGGCCGCTCCCGCGCCCGAGAGCTAGTCCGCTCGGGCGCCCAGCAGCAGGACGACGGCGCACCGGCGCCGCGCCGCCGCATGCGGTCCCGCGGTCGTACTAGGGCCCGGACCGTAGAACAGAAGTCCAGAGATCGGACATTTGAGCGAAAGCCGGGACGGGTCGCGCCGACAACCACGACTGTGCGGTGACGGACCACCGGGCATCGGACGGGGCTTGCTGCAAAGACCTAGACCCCGGATGGCGATCCACAGGGACGTCGGCCCTCCGCACGTGAAGACCAAACACCAGATCTCACAGGAGGGATCGTCTTGCTTCAGCGCTTCAAGAACGAGGACGAAGGCTTCACGCTCATCGAGCTCCTCGTCGTCATCCTGATCATCGGCATCCTTGCCGCGATCGCCCTGCCGAGCTTCCTCGGCCAGCAGAAGAAGGGGCAGGACGCCTCGGCCAAGTCGGACGCGCGCAACGCCGTCACGCAGGTCGAGTCGTGCTTCGCCGACACGCAGGACTACAGCAAGTGCACCACGGCCATCACGGACGCGGGCATCAGCAACACCACGTTCTCCGCGACCGCTTCGGGCTCGGGCCCGGCGCTGGGCTACGTGATCGTCGCCACGTCGAAGTCGACCAACACGTTCACGATCACTAAGGCCGCTGCCGACGGCGTCGTCAAGCGCACCTGCCTCAACACCGTGAGCGGTGGCGGCTGCAGCTCCGACAAGACCTGGTAGTCGAGCACCAGTACCTGCACCACGCAGCACATCACGGGGCGGGCCTTCGGGTCCGCCCCGAGTCGTTCCCGGACCGGTGTGGACATCGGTCCAATCGCCTGCCTGAACCTCAAAGAAGCGCGGATGCCGGTCGAGGAACCCGGAGGACCGTCCACGCACCGGGACTTGCTGCAACCTGACCTGGGACGTCGTCGGACCGCTGCAGAGCACTGACAGACGACCGCCCCGGGGAGGGCATCTTGCACAACCTCATCCATGACGAGGATGGCTTCACGCTCATCGAGCTCCTCGTCGTCATCCTGATCATCGGCATCCTTGCCGCGATCGCCCTGCCGAGCTTCCTCGGCCAGGAGCAGAAGGCCCAGGACGTCAACGCGAAGGCGAACGCGCGCGCGCTAGTGACGCAGGTCGAGTCCTGCTTCGCCACGACCAGCGACTACACCAAGTGCAGCTCGGCCCTGATGGACCCGACGGGCCTGTCGATCGGCAACGGGCTCGGCCAGGTCGACGTGGCGGTCAGCTCGGCGGCGGCCTACCTCATCACGGCCAAGTCGAAGTCCGGCGGCACGTTCACGATCTCGCGCGCTGCCGGCGGTGCGCTGGTGCGCGGCTGCTCTGGCGGCACCAAGGGCTGCATCGGCGGCACCTGGTAACGCCGGCCGTCAAGAGCGCGGGGGCAGCTGCCGATCACATCGGACGTATGGCTCCCGCGCTCGCACCGGCCGCGCTGTTCGGCCTCCTCATCGGCTCGTTCCTCAACGTCGTCGCCTGGCGCCTCCCGCGCGGCGAGTCGTTGGTCAAGCCCCGCTCGAAGTGCCCCGGCTGCGCCACGCAGCTCAAGGCCTACGACAACATCCCGGTCTTCTCCTGGCTCGTCCTGCGCGGACGTTGCCGCGGGTGCGGCGAGAAGATCTCCGCGCGCTATCCCGTCGTCGAGGCCATCACGGCCGCGCTGTACGTGTTGGTCGTCGCCGTCAAGCACGATGACGTCGAGCAGATGGCGCTCGGCCTCGTCCTCGTGAGCTTCCTCGTGCCGATCGCGGTCATCGACCTCGACGTCAAGCGCATCCCCAACGCGCTCACCGCGCCCGCCGCCGTGCTCGCGATCGCCCTCGGCGCGCTGCTGGCGCCCAGTGACCTGCCCGAGCAGCTCGCCGCCGGCGCCGCCGCGCTGATCTTCTTCCTGCTGCCCACGCTGCTGAGCAAGAAGGGCATGGGCATGGGCGACGTCAAGCTCGTCGGCGTCCTGGGCCTGTACCTGGGCCGTGCCGTGGCGCCGGCCATCTTCATCGCCTTGATCCTCGGCGTCGTCGTCGGCGCCGCGGTCGTCGCGCGCAAGGGCGCGACCGCCGGGCGCAAGACCAAGATCCCGTTCGGGCCGTTCCTCGCGGTCGGCGCGCTGATCGCCTTCTTCGTCGGCGACGACCTCGTCGGCTCCTACACCGACACCTTCTAGGGCGGCGCCGAGCACCGGACGCCACACCGCGCCCTCCCCTCAAGCGAGCGTCCAGTTGGACGAACAACCGAGGGTGTCGGGGCGTCTGCTTCAGACACCGCCAAGAACCGCCGACCCACCGTCAAGAACATGGCCAAGCGCGCAACCCACATCGTCGGACTCGAGATCGAGCCTTCCGCCGTCCACGCAGCGGCGGTGACGGTGAACGGTCGAGTCTCCGTCAAGATCGCCGCCGTCGCCCCGCTGGAGACCGGCATCGTCCGGGACGGCGAGGTCAACGACGTCGACGCCCTCGCCGACGCCCTCCGCTCGCTCTACCGCGAGAACAAGGGCCTCGACAAGAAGGTCCGCATCGGCATCGCGAACCAGAAGATCGTCGTCCGCGTCCTGGAGCTTCCCCCGCTCGAGGATCGCAAGGAGCTGGAGGCGGCCATCCGCTTCCAGGCCCAGGACCAGATCCCGATGCCGCTCGACAGCGCGGTCCTGGACTTCCAGCTGCTCGACATCGTCGAGACCGACGCCGGCCGTCGCCAGCGCGTCCTGATCGTCGCGGCCCGCCGCGACATGATCGAGCGCGTCATGGCCGCCGCCAAGGCCGCGGGCCTGAAGCCCGAGGGCATCGACCTCTCGGCCTTCGCGATGATCCGCGCGCTGCACCGGGCCGCGCCCACCGAGACGCCGGAGCCGGTGCTCTACCTGTCGGTCGGCGGGCTCACCAACCTGGCCGTGGCGGAGGGCACCACCTGCCTGTTCACCCGCGTCGTCGGCGGCGGCCTCGAGGCCATCGCCGTCGAGCTCGCCGAGCGCAAGGCGCTCACGCTCGAGCATGCGCGGGGCTGGCTGCGCCACGTCGGCCTCGTCACGCCGCTCAGCGAGATCGAGTCCGAAGACCAGGACGAGATCGCCCAGGAGGCGCGCACCGTGCTGCTCGACGGCGTCCGCCGCATCGGCGGCGAGGTCCGCAACTCGCTCGACTTCCATCACGCCCAGGAGGGCATGAGCCTGCGCGTCCAGCGGGCCGTCCTCACCGGCGCCGCGGCCACCGTGCCCGGCTTCGACGACGCGCTCGCGGCCGAGCTCGGCCTGCCCGTCGAGACCGGCGTCGTCGACGGCACGCCGGACGGGCTCGATCCCCACCTGCTCACGATCGCGGCCGGCCTGGCCGTCGAGGAGGCCCCGCACGCATGAGGGCTGTCAACCTCATCCCGTCCGACCAGCAGCGCGGCGCCGGCGGCGCCGCCGGCAAGTCCGGCGGGGGCGCTTTCATCCTGCTCGGCGCCCTGGCCCTGCTGGTCGTCATGGCCGGCGTCTTCGTCAGCTCCGGCAAGTCCGTGAACGACAAGCAGGCCAAGCTGACCGACGTCACGGCACAGGCCGTGGCCGCCGAGGCCAAGGCCACGTCGCTGCAGACCTACACGAAGTTCGCCGGCATCCGCGCCAAGCGCGTCGACACCGTCAAGCAGCTAGCCGCCAGCCGCTTCGACTGGGCGCACGCCCTGCGCGAAGTCGCGCGCGTGCTGCCCGAGAACGCGTGGGTCACGTCGATGACCGCGACCACGTCGCCGACCGTGACGCTCTCGGGCGGCGCGAGCGGCTCCCTGCGCGGCGCGATCACCGCGCCGGCGATCGTCCTGCAGGGCTGCACGACCAGCCAGGCCTCGGTCTCCAAGGTCCTCGCCCGCCTCCGCCTCGCCGACGGCGTCCAGCGCGTCGCCCTCGAGGACGCGACCAAGGTCGCCGAGATCTCGGGCACGGGCGGCGCCCAGACCGGGTCCGCCGGCGGCACCAACGGCGACTGCCGCGGCGGACACGCCAAGTACCCGGTGTTCAACGTCGACGTCTGGTTCAACGCCCCGTCGTCGACGGCCGCCGTGACCAACGGCTCCACCACCGCGACCGCGTCGGACACCACCGCCGCCTCGTCGGCGGCGCCGTCGACCACGGCCACCCCGGCTCCGACCACCACGACCGCTCCGAGCACGACCGGGGGGACCTCCAAGTGACCGCGCGTGACCGCACCGTCCTGATCGTCGTCGGGATGCTCGCCCTGGTGGCGGCGTTCTGGTTCCTGGCGATCAGCCCCAAGCGCAAGGACGCCGCAGACCTGTCGGCTCAGGTCGTCTCGGCGCAGTCGCGCCTGGACACGGCGAACGCCAGCGCCGCCACGGCGGCCGCCGCCAAGGCGAAGTACACGTCGGACTACTCGACCGTGGCGCGCCTCGGCAAGGCCGTGCCGGTCGACGACGACATGCCGTCGCTCGTCTACCAGCTCCAGCACACCGCGGCGGCCAACCACGTCGACTTCCTGTCGATCAAGATGACCGGCACCGGGGCGGCGCCCAGCGCCGCGCCCACCGGCGCGGCCGCGGCCGTGGCCTCGGCCAACGGCAACACGACGGCCACCGCTCCGGGCAACACGACGGCCGCCGCCACGACGACGGCCGCACTCCCGCCCGGCGCCACCGTCGGCACCGCGGGCTTCCCGACGATGCCGTTCTCGTTCGACTTCACCGGATCGTTCTTCAACATGCAGCGCTTCCTGAAGGCGCTGGACGACCTGACCACGGTCAACGGCCAGGGCATCAGCGTCAAGGGCCGCCTGCTCACGACCGACGGCGTGGCGTTCAAGCCGGGGCCCAACGGCTTCCCGGACGTCGAGGCGACCGTCGTCGCCACGTCCTACCTGCTGCCCGCCGACGAGGGCCTGACCGGCGCCACGACGCCGGCGACCGGCTCCGCGTCCTCCACCACGACCGGCTCCACCGCGACCGCCAGCCTGATCGGGAACTAAGAGCATGACCTTCCTGCGCAACGTCCTGCACGACCTCGTCGAGAAGCGCCTCTGGCCGGTGGCCGTCGCGCTCGTCGCCGCCCTCGTCGCGGTGCCGATCGTCCTCGGCGGCTCCTCGGACGCCGGCACGAGCACGCCGACAGCGGTCGCCGACGCCTCCGCCGCCAACGGCCTGGCCAACCACCGCGACGCCGCGCGCGCCCAGGTGGTCAGCCTCGAAGAGCAGGCGGCCGGCAAGGTCACCCGGGCCGGGAAGGTCCGCGACCCGTTCGTCCAGCACCACCAGCCGCGCCTGAGCGACGCGCAGATCAAGGAGGCCGTCAAGAGCACGGCCGGTGCGCTGTCCGAAGCGTTCGGCGGCGGCGCGTCAAAGACGTCTTCGTCTTCGTCGTCCTCCTCCACGGACGGCCCGTCGACCGGCGGCGCGACGCCGTCGGCGCCGACGACCACGACGCCGACGACCACGACGCCCAGCGGGTCGACCGACACCACCAAGAAGCCGCAGAGCGAAGACACCTACCGCGTCGACGTGAAGTTCGGCGAGTCCGGTGCCGAGAAGCAGTACCTCAATGTCGCGCGCCTCACGCCGCTGCCGTCGTCCGACAACCCGTTCTTCGTGTTCCTGGGCGTCAGCGAGGACCAGAAGTCCGCGACGTTCCTGATCAACGGCGACGTCGTCCCGACCGGCGACGGCAAGTGCCAGCCGTCGGCCGCCGACTGCGAGCAGATCACGCTCAAGCCGGGCGACCTCGAGTTCTTCGACATGTCGAGCGGCACCGGCGGCGTCGTGCAGTACCAGCTGGAGCTGAAGCGCATCGGCAGGGCCAAGGCGTCGTCCAAGGCGGTCGCCGCCAAGGCGCACGCCCGCGAGTCCAAGGCCGGCCGCGAGGTCATCCGCGAGCTCGTCGCCAACGACCCCGACGCGCTGTCGGCCTGGAACTACGACAAGGGCCTCGGCCTGCTGATCCGCAAGGACCCGGCGACCAGCCCCGACGTCGCCAACGTGCCCTCGACGGTCGCCCAGAGCGCCGCCGGCCAGGCCGTGGGCAACACCTCGACCGTCCTCACCGTCCCGGGCTCATAGACTTCGGCGCCGCATGGCGCTGAACTTGATCACGGCAGGGGAGTCCCACGGACCGGGCCTCACGACCATCGTCGAGGGGCTTCCCGCGGGGCTCGCCCTCGAGCAGGAGTCGATCGATCGCGACATGGCCCGGCGGCAGCTGGGCCATGGCCGTGGCGGGCGCATGAAGATCGAGAAGGACCATGCCAACGTCACGGCGGGCGTCCGGCACGGTCGCACGCTCGGCGGCCCGATCGCGCTGCAGGTCCCCAATCGCGACTACGCGAACTGGGAGGAGCGGATGAACCCGTGGCCCGTCGAGGCCGACGTGCCCGAGGTCCATCTGCCGCGGCCCGGCCACGCCGACCTCGTCGGCGTCCAGAAGTACCGCTTCTCCGACGTCCGCAACGTGCTGGAGCGCGCCAGCGCCCGCGAGACGGCGGCGCGCGTCGCCGGCGGGGCGCTGTGCAAGGCCTTCCTGGCCGCGGTCGGCGTCGAGGTCCGCAGCCACGTCGTCCAGATCGGCGACGTGCACGCCGAGCGGCGCGAGACCGCGCTGACCGTCGCGGACTTCGCGGGCGTCGACGAGGACAAGGTCCGCTGCCTGGACCCCGTCGCGTCCAAGGCGATGGTCGAGCACATCAACATCCAGCGCAAGGCCAACGAGTCGATCGGCGGCGTCTTCGAGGTCATCGCCTTCGGCCTCGTGCCCGGCCTCGGCTCGCACGTCTCCTGGGAGGAGCGCCTGGACGGGCGAGTCGGCGGTGCGCTGTGCTCGATCCAGGCCGCCAAGGGCGTCGCGTTCGGCGACGGCTTCGACCTGCCGGGCGCGCCCGGCTCCAAGTCGCACGACGAGATCTTCTGGGACGAGCAGCGCGGCTACTACCGCGAGACCAACCACGCCGGCGGCCTGGAGGGCGGCATGACGACCGGCCTGCCGCTGGTCGCGCGCGTCGCGATGAAGCCGATCCCGACGCTGACCAAGCCGCTGCGGTCGGTCGACATCGCCTCCCACGAGCCTGCGCAGGCGCTGCGCGAGCGCACCGACTCCTGCGTCGTGCCCGCGGCCGGCGTCGTCGGCGAGGCGATGCTGGCCTACGTGATGGCCGACGCCTACCGGCGCAAGTTCGGCGGCGACCACATCGACGACGTCCGCGAGGCCGTCGAGCGGTACACCGAACGGATCGCGTGGCGCGGCTGACCGTCGTCATCGGCTTCATGGGCGCGGGGAAGACCACCCTCGCCCGTGAGCTGGCCGGTGCGCGCGGGGTCGACCACGTCGACACCGACGAGCTGCTCGTCGCCCGCTTCGGCGAGCCGATCGCCGCGGTGTTCGAGCGCGACGGCGAGGCGGCGTTCCGCGCGGTCGAGGAGGAGGTCGTCCTCGACCTGCTCGACGCGCCGCGCGACACCGACATGGTGGTGTCGCTCGGCGGCGGCGCGGTGCTGTCGGGCCGCGTGCAGGCCGCGCTGAGCCGCCACACGACGATCCTGCTCGACGTCCCGCTCGACGTCGCCTGGGCCCGCGCCGCGGGCCACGACCGGCCGCTGGCGCGCGACCGCGCCGCGTTCGCCGCGCTACACGCCGAGCGTGGCGAGGTGTACGCCTCGCTCGCCGACGCGCACCTGCCGCAGGCCGACGTCGGCGTCATCGTCCGCGCCGACGCCGCGCTGCGCGCGCTGGCCGCCGCGCCGGACGGCACGCGGCTGATCTGGGCCAGCGCGGCCTCGGGCGAGTACCCCGTCTTCGTCGGCCGCGGCGTTCTGGCGCTGGCCGGCGCCGGGCTCGCCGGCCTGCCGGGCCTGGGCGGGCGCGGCTTCTGCCTGACCGACAGCGCCGTCGCCGAGCACCAGCTCGACGGCCTCGCCGCGGCCGGCCTGTCCGGGATGGTCGAGATCCCGCCGGGCGAAGAGCACAAGACGCTGGCGACCTGCGAGCGCGTCTGGACGGCGCTGGTCGCCCAGGGCGTCACCCGCGCCGATCACCTGATCGCGCTCGGCGGCGGCGTGGTGGGGGACCTCGCGGGGTTCTGCGCCGCGACGTTCCAGCGCGGGATCCCGATCGTGCAGGCGCCGACGACCGTGGTCTCCCAGGTCGACTCGGCCTACGGCGGCAAGACCGGCGTCGACCTGCCCGAGGCCAAGAACTACGTCGGCGCCTACCACCAGCCGGCGGCCGTCCTGGTCGACACCACCACCTTGGCCACGCTGCCGCCCGAGGAGCACGCGGCCGGCTACGCGGAGGTCGTCAAGACCGCGCTGATCGCGGGCGGACCGCTGTGGGAGCGGATCGCCGCGGGCGGCCCGGTCGACGACGACGTCATCCTGGAGTGCGCGCGCACCAAGCTCGGCGTCGTCGCGGCCGACGAGCGCGACGGCGGACGCCGCCAGGTCCTGAACCTCGGCCACACCGTCGGCCACGCGCTGGAGACGTCGCTCGGCTACGGCACGCTGCGCCACGGCGAGGCGGTCGGGCTCGGGCTGCTCGCGGCTCTGCGCCTGTCGGGCCTGTCGGACCTGCGCGGCCAGGTCGAGCAGCTGCTCGGCGCCGCCGGCCTGCCGACGACGCTGCAAGGCCATGATGTCGATCCGGCCGCGATCGTCGCCGGCACGCGCCTGGACAAGAAGCGCACGGCGACGGCGCGGACCCCGTTCGTGCTCGTCCGCGCGCCCGGCGACGTCGTCCACGGCCAGGACGTCGCCGACGACGACGTCGCGCTCGCCGTGCGAGAGTTGACGGTCCCGTGAGCTCTCGCAACCGCGTCGACATCGTCCACGGCGTCAACCTCGACATGCTGGGCCGTCGGCCCGCCGAGATCTACGGCTCGCTGACCTTCGACCAGCTCGAGCAGCAGATCGCCGGCTACGCCCACGAGCTCGACCTCGAGCCGCGGTTCTTCCAGACCAACCACGAGGGGATGCTCGTCGAGCACCTGCACCGCGTGGAGGGCCTGGCCGACGCGATCGTCATCAACCCCGGCGCGTGGACGCACTACGCGTGGGCGATCCGCGACGCGCTGGAGATCGCGGCGCTGCCCGCGATCGAGGTGCACCTGTCCGACGTCGACGCGCGGGAGGAGTTCCGGCGCGTGTCCGTGATCCGCGACATCTGCGTGGCGACCGTCAAGGGCCACGGCGTCGAGGGCTACCGCACCGCCTTGACCCGCATCAAAGAGGAGCTGGACCTGTGACTTCGATGGACCGTGCCGACCGCCTCGCCGCCAAGCTCGCCGACCGCGGGCTCGACGGGCTGCTGGTGACCAACCTCGTCAACGTGCGCTGGCTGACCGGCTTCAGCGGGTCCAACGGGCTCGCGCTCGTGGGTCCGGCGGGGCAGCGGCTGTTCCTCACCGACTTCCGCTACCTGACGCAGTCGGCCGAGCAGCTCGACGACGGCTGGGCCAAGGAGATCGCGCCGGAGATCCTGGCGGCGTCCGCGGCGCGCGTCGGGCCGGCCGACGGCAAGGTCGTCAGGCTCGGCTTCGACGACGCGTCGATGTCGGTCAAGGACCACGCCTCGCTGACGTCCAAGCTCGTCGAGGGCGTCGAGCTCGTCGCGGCCGCCGGCGTCGTCGAGGACCTGCGCGCGATCAAGGACGCGGGCGAGCTGGACAAGATCCGCGCCGCCGCCCAGCTCGCCGACGCGGCGCTGACCGAGGTGCTCGGCCGCGGCCTGGCGGGGCGGACCGAGCGCGACGTCGCGCTCGACCTCGAGATGACGATGCGCAAGGCCGGGGCGGAGGCCGCGTCGTTCCCGCCGATCATCGCCTCCGGGCAGCACAGCGCGCTGCCGCACGCCGAGCCGCGCGCCGTCGAGATCCCGAAGGGCACGCTCGTCACGATCGACTGGGGCGCGCAGCTCGACGGCTACGCGAGCGACTGCACCCGCACCTACGCGACGGGCGAGCTGGACCCGCGCGACCGCGAGATCTACGACCTGGTCCTCGCGGCGCAGCTCGCGTCGCTGGCGGCCGTCAAGGCCGGCGCCGGCGGGCGCGAGGTCGACGCGGTGGCGCGCGACATCATCACCGCCGCCGGCCACGGCGAGCACTTCGGCCACGGCCTCGGCCACGGCGTCGGCGCCGAGGTCCACGAGGGCCCGCGGCTCTCGCAGCGCTCGGATTCGACGCTCGCCCCCGGGCAGGTCGTCACCGTCGAGCCGGGCGTGTACGTGCCCGGCGCGGTCGGCGTGCGGATCGAGGACCTGGCGATCGTCACCGACGGCGAGCCGGAGGTCCTGACGGGTCTCTCGAAGGACCTCCAGATCATCGGCTAGCTGTAAGTCCCGAGCAGGTTGTTCAGCCGTTGGATAGGTGTCTGGCGGTTGATGCCTGCGTGTCGTCGGCGATGGTTGTAGGTGAACAGCCAGCCGTCAAGGGCTGCGGCGCGGTCTGAGGAGTTGGTGTAGATCGCGCCGTAGGCCCAGCCGCCGAGCATCGTGCGGATGAAGCGCTCGGCTTTGCCGTTGGTCTGAGGCCGATAGGCCCTGGTCCGGAGGTGCTTTAGCCCGAGTGCCTTGCAGGCCAGGGCGTGGATGGTGGAGCGGTAGGCGCCGCCGTTGTCGGTCATGACCGACTCGACCGTCATGCCGTAGCTCTCAAAGAACGCCTTGGCGCGGCGCAAGAACCCGACCGCGGTCGCGGCCTTCTCGTCGGCCAAGACCTCGACATAGGCCAGCCTGGTGGCGTCGTCGATCGCGACGTGACAGAACTCCCAGCCGGCACTGAACTTCTTGCGGTGATAGCCGGCCTGGCGCTTGCCCGCGACCCCAGTGATCCGGTGCCCGGCGCGAACGATCCGTCCCAGCTTCTTGATGTCAATGTGGATCAGCTCGCCCGGTCGAGCCCGTTCGTAGCGCCGCGCGGGCTCTAAGCCCAGCCGGCCGAGCTTGCCCATGTCGATGGACTTCAGGATCCCCGAGACGGTCGAGAGCGCCATCCCGAGGGTCTCGGCGATCTCGGGCCCGGTCATCCGCAACCGGCGCAGCGCCGCGATGCACGCGATCCGTGTCTCGTCGGTCTTGTTGGCCACCATCTTGGGTGCCGAGGACCGATCGACCAGCCCGACCTCGCCCTCGGCTCGCCACCGCGCCAGCCATTTGCGAGCAGTCCGAACGCTGATTCCGGCCGCCTCTGCGGCATCACGAATATCCCAACCATCGGTCTCCAGACGGTCGATGAGCAACCGACGGCCGTTCGGACTGAGCCTGGCGTTAGCGTGCAACTTCATCCGGTGTCTCCTTGGGACTGGGGCCTCGACAACCACCAGCCTCCAAGGAGACCCGGATGAACAACGTCCTCAGGAACTACAGCTAGCGGCCGAGAACAAGGGTGTGGAGGATCGTCTTCCACTCCCTGCCGCACGCACCTTCGCGCTGATCGCGTTGTGTTGCTGGCTGGCGGTGTTCGAGCTCAACGAGCTCACCGGCGTCTTCCCGCTGACCGGCATCCTCTTCGGCCGTCCGAGCCACCTCGTCGTGGACTTCGGCGCCGGCCTGCTCTGCGCGCTCGCCGCATGGCGCCAGAGCGGTCCTGACCGCGTCGCGTGGCTGCTGGTCGCGGTCGGCATCATCTGCTGGGCCGCGGGCGACGTCTACTGGACGGCCGTGCTGTCCGACAAGGACGACATCCCGGTCCCGTCGGCCGCTGACTTCGGCTACCTCGCGTTCCCGCTGCTGGCCTTCGCCGGCCTGGCGCGCGTGCTCGGGGCGCGCATGCAGGGCGCGCCGAAGCGGCTGTGGGTCGACGGCGTCACCGCGTCGCTGGCCACGGCGGCGGTCGCCGCCGCGCTGGTGGTCCCGGGCATCGTCGACCTGATCGGCGGCGACTGGAAGTCGGTGGCGACCAACGCCGCCTACCCGCTCAGCGACCTGATCCTGCTCGGGCTGGTCGTCGGCGCGATGGCCGTGCGCGGCTGGCGCCTGGACTGGACGTGGGTGCTGGCCGGCGTCGGCATCGTGTCGTTCTGGGCGGCCGACTCGCACTACCTGATCGCCGTCGCCCAGGGCGGCGGCGGCTTCCCGGACCCGTGGGACGCCGGCTGGGACTTCGCGTTCCTGGCGCTGGCGTGCGCGGCGGCGGTGCCGGCGCGTGCCGCCGTGGCGGTCGCGGGCCGCGCCGGGCGGCGCGGGACGATCCTGCCGCTCGTCTTCGGCGCGATGGCGCTCGGCGTCCTGGTCTACGCCGGCCTGGGCACCGTGACGCCGGTCGCGGTCGTGCTGGCCGGGCTCGCGCTGTTCGCCGTCGGCGTCCGGTTGTTCATCGCCTTCCGCGAGAACGCCTCCATGTTGGCCGCGACCCGCCGCGAGGCCTTGACCGACGCGCTGACCGGCCTGGGCAACCGCCGCGCGCTGACGCAGGACCTGGAGCGGATGCTGGCCCGCGCGACCGAGGACGACCCCGTCGTCCTGGTGCTCTTCGACCTCGACGGCTTCAAGCACTACAACGACTGCTACGGCCATCCGGCCGGCGACGACCTGCTCGTGCGCCTCGGCGGCAACCTCGCGCGCCGCGTCGCCGGCCACGGCGAGGCCTACCGGATGGGCGGCGACGAGTTCTGCGCGCTGCTGCGCCCGCGGCTGGCCCGCGCGCGGCTGGTCGCCGCGCACGCCGCGACGGCGCTGCGCGAGCGCGGCGAGGGCTTCGACATCGGCTCGTCGCACGGCTTCGTGATCGCGCCCGTCGAGGTCGACGACCCGGCCGAGGCGCTGCGCCTGGCCGACCAGCGGATGTACGCCCAGAAGCACGGCGGCCGCCCGTCGGCCGGCTCGCAGTCGCGCGACGTGCTGTTGAGGGCCTTGGCCGAGCGCAACCCGGACCTCGGCGAGCACCTGTCGACGGTCGCCGACCTGGCGGTCGCGGTCGCGGTCAAGTTGGGGTTGTCGGCGTCGGAGGTCGAGCAGGTGCGGCACGCCGCCGACCTGCACGACGTCGGCAAGGTCGCGATCCCCGACGCGATCCTCGACAAGCCCGGCCCGCTGGACGACGAGGAGTGGGTCTTCATGCGGCGCCACACCGTCATCGGCGAGCGCATCGTCGCCGCCGCGCCCGCGCTGCGCGAGGTCGCCACGCTGGTCCGCGCGTCGCACGAGCGCCACGACGGCGGCGGCTACCCCGACGGGCTGGCCGGCCAGGCGATCCCGCTCGGCGCGCGCATCGTCGCGGTCTGCGACTCCTTCGACGCGATGGTCGCCGACCGGCCCTACCGCGCGGCGGTGCCGCGCGCCGTCGCGCTGGCCGAGCTGGAGCGCTGCGCCGGCGCGCAGTTCGACCCGGTCGTGGTCGCGGCCTTCCGCGCCGCGCTGGCCGAGCTGATGACGACCGACGCGCTGCCGCGGGCCGCGTAGCCTGCGGGCGCGTGGCGCACGACGATCCGGGACGCTCTTATTGGCTCAAGGCCGTCGGCCACGCCCGCGGCCCGCTGCCCGAGGCGTGGCTGGCCGACGAGCGCTGGCACACGCGGCTGACGCGGACCGGCTTCCCGCGGCGGCCGCGCATCGTCCCGGGCGACCGGCTCGTGTTGTACGCCTCGGTCTGGAAGCGCGTGTTCGGGATCGTCGAGGTGACGAGCGAGCCGCGGCCGTCGGGGCACGAGCGCTGGCCCTTCGAGGTCGCGCTGGAGGCGCTGCTGGTCGTCCCGCACCTGGAGAACGCGCCGCCGGTCGAGGCCGTCGGCGTCGCGCCGCGATCGATGAGCCAGCAGTCCCACATCCGCCTGACGCCACGGCAGTACGCCCTGGCCGCCGAGGCCATTGGCTCGATCGTCCGCGTCGACTAGGCTGGCGGCCCTCGTGGGCCCAGGGACGAAGCTCGCAGCGGGGCAGCTCCCGCGACCGCAGGTGGCCGCCAGGATGGGGCGGGCCCTCGACGACGGCTGCCTCGTCGTCGTCGCGCCGGCCGGCTACGGCAAGACGCTCGCCGTGCAGCAGGCGGTCGAGGCGCGCGGCGGACTGGTCGTCTGGCATCCGTGCCGCGACCACCACGCCGACGGTGGGCGCCTGATCGTCTCGATCCTGGAGGGCGTGCGCCGGGTCGTGCCGGGCGCGGCCGACGTCCTGCTCGACGAGCTCGGCGAGGCGGGGGAGGTCGTGAACCCGTCGATCGCCGCCAGCGCGCTCGTCGACGACCTCGGACGCCTGCTCGTCGAGCCGCTCGTCCTGGTCCTGGACGACGTCGAGCGGCTGGCCGACGCGCCGGGCGCGATGGCCGTGCTCGGCGCGCTGCTCGAAGGCGCCGGCGGGCCGCTGCGGCTCGTCGTCGCGTCCCGCCGCCGGCCGCCGCTGAAGCTCGCCAAGCTCACCGCCGCCGGGCGGGCGACCGAGCTGGGGGAAGCCGACCTCGTCTTCGCCTCCGACGAGTGCGCCGCGGTGATGGAGGCCCGGATGGGCCGGCCGCCGAGCGACGCCGAGGTCGAGGCGACGATGCAGCGCACGCTCGGCTGGCCGCTCGGCGTGGCGCTCGGCGCCGATCGCCAGGACAGCGCGTCGATCGAGCAGTTCCTCGTCGAGGAGATCCTGGACGCGCTCGACGCGCCGACGCGGCGCACGCTCCTGGACTCGTCGGTCGTCGACGAGCTGTGCCCGGGGATCCTCGGCGCGCTGGACGTCTCGCAGGCAGCGCTGGACGCCGCGGCGCGGCTGGGCCTCTCGATGCGCCCCGTCGCCGGGACGCCGCGCGCGACCGCCTGGCATCCCCTCGTGCGCGAGGCGCTGCTCAGCCGCTGGCGCACCGAGCGCTCGGACGTCGAGCGCGCCGCGCTCCTGGAGCGCGCGGCCGCGCAGCTGGCGATCGAGGGTCGCGCGGCCGAGGCGGTCGAGGCCTACCTCGACGCGGGCCGCGGCGGCGCGGCGCTGGCGCTCATGCTCGCCGACGCGCCGACGCTGGTGCGCGCCTCGCCCGACCTGCTGCGCGCGTGGCTCGCGCGGCTGGAGCCCGACATGCGCGCGACGCCGGGCGCGCGCATGCTCGACGGCCTGCTGCTCACCGCCGAAGGCCGCCTCGGCGACGCGGTCGACGTGCTCTTCGCGGCCGCCGAGGGCCTGATCGCCGCCGGGCTGCCGGACGCCGCCGACGTCGCGAGCGCCGCGCTGCTGGAGGCCGCGTACTGGTCCGGGCGCCTCGACGAGGTCGAGCGCGTCGGCGCGCGCTACGAGGACACGACGGTGCTCGGCGACCGGCCGGTGGGCCTGCTCGCCGCCGCGTGGACCGCGATCCTGCACGCCGCGCGCGGCGAGGCGGCCGCGTCCGAGGTGCTGCGCGCGGCGATCCTCGCGCTGCCCGGCAGCGAGGCCGGCGCGCAGGTCGCCCGGATCGCCGACGCCTACCTGTGGTTCCCGCAGGGCCGCCACGACGAGGTGCTGCAGCAGTTCCAGAGCGTCGAGCACGTGATGGACCGCCCGGAGCAGGTCCTCTACGTCCTGGCGATCTCCGCGTTCGCCCACGTGGACGTCGGGCGCGTCGAGGAGACGCTGGACTTCAACGAGCGCCTGACCGCCGAGGTCCGGCGCTCCGGCACGCATCCGTTCATCGGCACGCTCGGGCCGGTGCTGCGCAGCTGGACGCTGGCGCTCGGCGGCCGCCACCGCGAGGCCGACGAGATCGTCGCGCTGGTCGCCGGCTCGGGGGCGGCGCCGCCGGACACGTGGGCGATGGCGTGGGTGCCGGCGACCGTCGCGATGACCGCCGCCGCCCGCGGCGACGTCGAGACCGCGCGCGGCGCCGCCGAGTTCGCGATCTCGCTCACGCCGCGGATGCCGGTCATGTTCGGCGACTTCCTGATCTGCTCGCTCGCGCCGGCGCTGGCCGAGATCGGCGACCGCGAGCGCGCGCTGGCCGTCATCGAGGAGGGGCTGGCGCGCATCGCGTCGACCCTCGGGCGCGGCGCCGCGACCTACCACGTGGCGCGCCTGCTGGTCCAGCGCGCGTGGATCCGCGAGCAGGAGGGTGACGTCGCCGGCGCCCACGCCGACGTCGGCGGCGCGTTCGGCCTGGTCGAGGGTCCCGCCGCCGAGCATCTGGTGCGTGCCGAGTGGCCGCGGCTGCGGGCGCTGCTGTGGGAGCTGCTCGCCGCCGACGAGCTGCCCGCCGGCCCGATCGTCGGCTACGTCGAGCGCGCGTTCGGCGACGGCCCGGAGCTGCTGGCGCTCGCCGAGCACCCGACCGCGACGGTCCGGATCGCGGCCGCGCCCGCGATCGCCGGGTCCGGCCACCCCGACGCGCCCGCGGTCGCCAGGGCGCTGGCTGCCGACGCCGACCCGGCCGTCGCCGCCGCCGCGACCGCCGCGATCGCCGGCGTCCGGCGCCGCCCGCCGGCGCGCACGTTCACGCTGCTCGGCGGCTTCGGGCTGCGCCGCGGCGCCTGGGAGGTCGACGAGCGCACCTGGGGCCGCCCGACCGTCGTCCGGCTCGTGCGCTTCCTGCTCGTCCACCGCGGCGCGCCGGTCCCGGAGGAGCGGATCCTCGAGGCGCTGTGGCCCGACCGACCCGCCGACAAGGCGCGCAGCGCGTTGCAGGTCGCGGTGTCGCGCGCGCGGCAGGTCGTCGACCCGCCGGGCGTCGCGGCGTCCGCGATCCGGTCCGGCGACCGCGCCTACGTGCTGGAGCTCGACGAGCGCGACCTCGTCGACGCCGAGCGCTTCGCGGCGGTGGCGACCGACGCGCTGGCGACGATCGGCCCGGCGCGCCGCGGCGCGCTGGAGGCCGCGGTCGGGCTGTGGACCGGGATGCCGCTGCCCGAGGAGGAGTACGCCGACTGGGCCGCGGCCTGGCGCGAGGAGCTGACCGCGCTGCTGCACCGCGTGCTCGTCGCCCTCGCCGACGAGCACCGCGCCGCCGGCGACGAGCTCGCGGTCGCCGCCGTCGCCCGCCGGCTCGTCGCGCTCGACCCGCTCGACGAGGGCGCGCACCGCATGCTGATCTGCGCGCACGCCCGGACCGGCCGGCGCTCGCTCGCGCTGCGCCAGTACCTCGAGTGCCGCCGGCTGCTCGTCGAAGGCGCCGGCCTGGAGCCCGACGCCGACACGACGGGCCTCCAGCGACGCGTGCTCGCCGGCATGGCCGTTTAGTCAGATTTCCAGGGCTTTCGCGCGGGCTGGCCGGCGCGCGGCAAGCGACGGCGCCGGCCGTGAGGGGGCGCGGCAAGCGTCCGGCAAGCGCCGATCGGCACGCTTGCCGTCATGCCCGCTCCCTCCCCGACCTCGCCCGCGCCCTCCGTGGCCGAGCCCACCGTCGCGCTCCCCGGCGACGGCGAGCTGCGCTGGTACCGCGACCGCCTCGTCGACCTGCGCCTCACCGGCGCGCAGACCGGCGACCGCGTCTCGCTCGTCGAAGTCGCGATGCCCGCCGGGGCGATGACCCCGCTGCACCGCCAGCCCTACGACGACGAGACGCTGTACGTCCTCTCCGGCGCGCTCACCGTCCACCTCGACGGCGCCGAGCAGACCGTCGGCGCCGGCGGTGTCGTCTTCATCCCGCGCGAGCTCCCGCACGCGCTGCTGGCCATCGAGGCCACCAAGCTCATCATCTTCGGCATCCCCGCCGGCCAGGAGCGCTACTTCCGCGCGCTCTCCGTCCCCGCGCCGCAGCGCGAGCTGCCGCCGCCGCCCACCGCCGAGCCGCACCCGGCCGCCGCGATCGCGCTCCAGCAGACCGCGTTCCTCAACGGCGTCGAGATCCTCGGCGACCCACCGTTCGACGCTGTCGCTTGAGCCAGCGCTCGCCCCTGCGCGCCGCGTGACGCTCAGAATTGCGTCGTAACGGGCAGCACTCACCCATGGCGATTCTTGAGCTGGTCCGACCACGCCCCGACTGGATGGGCGCCCTCGGCGTCGCGCTGACGCGCCCGCCCGGCGTGCCCGAGCGCCGCAGCGGCGAGGATCCCTGGGACGCGGACGCGGAGGCGACGACCGCCGAGCGACCGCGCCGGATCTCCGACGACCTGGCGTGGTTCCGCCAGGCGCTCGACGCGCCCGCCGAGGCCGGCCTGCAGCCGCTGGCCGACACCGCCAGCGTGGCGGCCTGGGACTGCGGCGACCGCGAGCCGACCGATCGCCTCACGCGGCTCGACGACCGCGGGATCCTGGACGCCGCCGGCTTCCTGCTGCACGACCCCGACATGGCGCTGCTCTGACGGTTCCCGTCCGTAGGATGCGCCGATGTCCGTCACGCAGCCGCGTCTCGTCTTCCACGTCCTGCCACCGTCGCACCCGTGCGTGGCGGTCGAGGCCGCGCTCAAGCTGAAGGGGTTGGACTACGAGAAGGTCGAGCTGCAGGCCGGGCCGCATCCCGACCAGATGGAGGAGCTCTACGGCGCCGGGCGCCGCACGGTGCCCGGGATGCTCGTCGACGACGAGCCGGTCCACGGCTCCAACGCGATCCTCGAGCGCCTGGAGCAGCTCGCGCCCGAGCCGTCGCTGTACCCGGCCGAGCGGGCCGAGGCGATCCGCGCCGCGGCGCGGTGGGGCGACGACGAGCTGCAGGACCTCGGCCGCCGGCTGCCTTGGGGCGCGCTCCACTTCCGCCCCGAGGCGATGGGCACCTTCGCGGGCGGCGACCCGCTCGACCCGCCCGGCACGGACTTCGCCATGCGCTACGTCCGCGGCTCGTGGAAGTACCACAACATCACCGCCGTGCGCCTCGCCGAGGACCTCGCCGGCCTCCCGGCCAAGCTCGACCAGGTTGATGCCTATGTGTCGGACGGCATCGTCGCGGGGGACGCGCCCAACGCGGCGGACCTCCAGATCGGCGCGACGCTCAGCGTCCTGCTGACGGTCGGCGACGTGCGCCGGCTGATCGAGTCGCGGCCCGCCGGGCAGGTCGCGCGCAAGTGGTTCGACGACCGTCCGGGCCTCGTCCCGGCGGGCGCGTTCCCGGCGGGCTGGGTCCCGACCCTCTAGCGCCCTGATTCATTGATTCGACGGCAGTCCCCGTACGCTGCGGCCGAATCAACGAATCAGGACGCTAGGACGTCGAGGGCGGGCCGAGCAGCGCGGCCAGCACGACCCGGAGGCGGTCGGCGTCGCCGCGCAGGCCGGCCGCGGCGTCGTTGTACAGGAACGCCTCGACGAGCCGGACGATGGCGTAGGACAACGTCGGCGGGTCGACGCTGGGGTGGAAGCGCCCCGCCGCCGCCTCGTCCTCGAGCAGCGCCTGGGTCCGGGCGACCCACGCCGGCTGCACGATCCCGCCGCTGGAGGTCAGGATCCGCAGCGCCGCCTCGCGCTCGGTCTCCAGGAAGCGGCGCAGCCCCTCCTCGGCGGCCAGCCGGCGCACCACGCCGTCGAAGGCGGCGACGAGCCCGTCGGTCGCGGCCCGCTCGCGCGCCTCGGCGAACACCGGCTCGGACGCGCGCACGATCGCCTCGCCGATCAGCCCCTCGCGCGTGCCGAACCAACGGTGCGCGGTCGCGCGCGCCACGCCGGTGTCCGCGACGACGGCCGCGACGTCGATGCGCTCGCCGCGCCCGAACCGCCGCGCGGCGGCCAGGACCACGTCCTCGCGCGTCGCCGCGGCGGTGCGGCTCACGTGATGGTCAGGCCACCGTCGACGGGCAGCGTCTGGCCGGTGATGTACCCGGCGCCGGGCGAGGCGAGGAAGACGACGGCCGCCGCCAGCTCGCGCGGGTCGCCGGTCCGGCCCGCCAGGATCCGGTACTCCATCATCTTGAGGTAGTCGTCCGGGTACTGCTCGGTCATCTCGCTGGCGAAGAAGCCGGGCGCGAGCGCGTTGACGCGGATCCCCTTGCGGCCCGTCCACTGCTGCGCGAGGTCGCGCGTGAGCCCGATCAGGCCGGCCTTGGACGCCGCGTAGGCGGCCTGCGGCAGCCCGGCGGTCGTGATGCCGAGCACCGACGAGATGTTGATGATGCTGCTGCCCGGCTGCATGATCCGGCCCGCGGCCTGCGCCATCCAATAGCAGCCGTTCAAGTTGATGTCGATGACCTGGCGGAACTGCTCGGGCGTCTCGCGCGTCGCCGGGACCGCGGTCCCGACGCCGGCGTTGTTGACCAGGATGTCGACGCGGCCGAACGCGGCCATCGCGGCCTCGACCAGGCCGGTGCAGTCCTCGGGCCGGGTGACGTCGGTCGCGACGGCGATCGCGCGGCGCCCGGCGGCCTCGACGAGCCCCTTGGTGTCTTCGAGGCGGTCGACGCGGCGCGCGCCGAGCGCGACGTCGGCGCCGGCCTCGGCCAGCGCCTGCGCGAAGGCGACGCCGAGGCCGGACGACGCGCCGGTCACGACGGCGACCTTGCCGTCGAGGCGGAAGGCGTCCAGGACGGGGGACAGGACGGGCTCAGCGGACATGGGGCTCCTCGGGCTCGGGGCGGGCAGCGCCGAGCATACGCCACGATTGAGACAGTCGACGGCGACTGTCTCGTTGGAAGACGTCAGCGCGCCGCGCGGATCAGCGTCGGGATCTTGGTCACCAGCTTCGGGATGTCGTGGCGCGACCGGGCGATCGCCCGATCGACGCTCGCCCCGACGTCCGGGCCGTGCAGCGGGGCGCCGTGCCCGACGAGCAGGTGCTCGGCGCCCAGCCCCTTCACCATGCCCGGCGGCAGCAGCCGCCGCAGCGGGTGGATGCCGACCGGCCCGTCGCCGACCGCGAACGCCGCGTTGGTCCCCAGCGCCTCGGCGACGACCAGCGCGCGCCGCTGCGGCCACCACAGCGCGGCCTCCTTCCACAGCGGGTTCCAGACCACGCGCCGGACCTCGAACGGGAAGCCGTCCCCGCCGGTCAGCACGTCCGGGACCGTGTAGTGGCGCACCCCGAGCTCGCCGGCGAGGGCCGCGCAGTCGCGGTTGTGGCGGTCCAGGAGCTGGAGCACCCCGGCGGTCGCGCCCAGCGCCGCGGCCGCCGCCAGCGCCTCGTCCTCGCGCACGGGGTCGACGAGCCAGACGCGCCCGTCGTCGGCGACCAGCGCGTGGGAGCCGCGCTCCATCGCGTCGTCCATCACCCAGGTCAGGCCGAGCTCGTGCCGGTGGATCTTCGCCATGATCAGGCGACCGTACCCGGCGCGCGAAAGCGCCAGGTTTCGGGCACCCGAATTAGGGAACCCGACATCTTCGCTTAGGGACGCCTAAGATGCGCGCATGCTTCCGACGTTCGTGATCGGCCTGCGCGAAGGCGTAGAGGCCGCGCTCATCGTCTCGATCATCGCCACGTTCCTCCGCCAGGAGGGCCGGACCGACGCGCTGCGCTGGGTCTGGGCCGGCGTCGTGGCCGCCGCCACGATCTGCCTCGCGGTCGGGATCCTGCTCGAGGTCGTCAACCAGGAGCTCCCGCAGAAGCAGCAGGAGGGCCTGGAGACGGTCGTCGGCGCGGTCGCCGTGGGCATCGTCACGTTCATGTTGGTGTGGATGCGCCGCAACGCGGCGGGGCTCAGCGCCGAGCTGCGCGCCAACACGGCGTCCGCGCTCAAGCAGGGCTCGGTCGGCGCGCTCATCGGCATGGCGTTCTTCGCGGTCTTCCGCGAGGGCCTGGAGACCGCGGTCTTCCTCGTCGCCGTCTTTCAGAACAGCGACAACGCGGGCACCGCCGGCATCGGCGCGATCCTCGGCATCCTCACCGCGGTCGTCATCGGCTTCGCGATCTACCGCGGCGGCGTCAAGCTCAACTACGCCCGCTTCTTCCGGCTGACCGGCCTCGTGCTCGCGCTCGTCGCGGCCGGCCTGGTCGCCAGCACGCTGCACACGGCCCACGAGGCCGGCTGGATCAACTTCGGCCAGGACCAGGCCGTCGACCTGACGTGGCTCGTCGTCCCCGGCACGTGGACCGCCGCATTGCTCACGGGCATGCTCGGCCTGCAGCCGCAGCCGACCACCATCGAGGTCATCGGCTACCTCGCGTACGCCATCCCTGCCATCACGTACATCTTGATTCCGGCGCGCAAGAAGCCCGCCAAGGAGCACCGCATGAAGAGCACCGCCGTCGCGACGGTCGTCGTCACCGCCGCCGCCCTTTTCCTCGCCGCCTGCGGGTCGTCGGACGACTCCAGCAGCGCGCCCGGCACCAAGCAGGTCGCGGTCAAGCTGACCGACGCCGGCTGCGAGCCCGCGACGATGAAGCTCAACGCGGGGCCGACCGAGTTCAAGGTCACCAACGGCGGGACCGGGCGCGTCAGCGAGTTCGAGGTGCTCAGCGGCTCGCGCATCCTGGGCGAGAAGGAGAACCTGGTCGCCGGCCTGTCCGGGTCGTTCACGGTCAACCTGAAGCCGGGCGAGTACTCCATGTCGTGCCCGGGCGGGAAGACCGCGGCGACCGGCGCGCTGACGGTCGGCGGCAAGGCCGTGGCCGACACCGGCGCGGGCGACCCGCTGCTGAAGTCCGCGACCGCGTCCTACGCGTCCTACGTCACCAACCAGTCCAAGATCCTGGTGCAGCGCACCCAGAAGTTCGTCGAAGCCGTCAAGGCCGGCGACGTCGAGGAGGCCAAGGCCCAGTTCGCCGCCGCCCGTGCGCCGTACGAGACGATCGAGCCGGTCGCCGAGTCCTTCGGCACGCTGGACCCCGAGATCGACGCGCGCGTCAACGACGTCGCGAAGGGCACGCCGTGGACGGGCTTCCACAAGATCGAGCAGGGGCTGTGGGTCAAGAGCTCCACGAAGGGCCTGACCCCGATCGCCGACAAGCTGCTGGCCGACGTCAAGCAGCTCCAGACCAAGACCACCGGGCTGACCTACCAGCCCGAGGAGCTGGCCAACGGCGCCAACGGCCTGCTCGACGAGGTCTCGGCCTCCAAGATCACGGGTGAGGAGGATCGGTATTCGCACACCGACCTCTCCGACTTCCAGGCCAACGTCGAGGGCTCGGAGACCGCGTTCGGGCTGCTCGCGCCGGCGCTGCGCAAGAGCGACCCGGAGCTGGCGACGACGATCGCTGCGCGCTTCGACGCCGTCAACGCGCGGCTGGCCCAGCTCAAGGAGGGCGACAGCTACCCGACCTACGAGAAGGTCACGCCGGCCGAGCGCAAGCGCCTGAGCCAGCTGGTCGACGCGCTGGCCGAGCCGCTGTCGAAGGTCGCGTCCCAGCTCTCGACGTAGGCCGGGCGCCGGCTCAGCCCGAGCCGGCCAGCCCCACCGTGGAGACGACCGTCGCGATCGCGAAGACCGCGACGGTCGTGCGCCGCAGGCGGTCCGGCGTCAGCCAGCTCCAGCCGCGGGTCTGCAGCCACGAGCGGACGCCGCTCGCGCCCGCCATGGCGGTCATCGCACACCCTGCGCACATGGCCGCGATGCTAGCGCGGCGATACCCTTTACGGGAATGGTTCCCATCGGCAGCCAACACGATCACCATCATGGGTGCGCCGACGGCGCGTGCTGGGCGGAGCGCGCCACCGACGCGCTGGCCGAGGCCGGCTACCGGCGTGGCGGCGCGCGGGCGTCGCTGATCGCGCTGCTCGACGACCAGCGCTGCGCGCTGTCGGCGGCCGAGATCGAGGAGACGCTGGGCACCGCCGGCGACGGGGCGCGGCCGGTCGCGCGGGCGTCGATCTACCGCATCCTCGAAGAGCTCGAGGCGCTGAAGCTCATCACCCGCGTCGAGGTCGGCCAGGGGCTGGCGCGCTTCGAGGCGCACCGGTCAGAAGGCCATCACCATCACATGGTGTGCGACGCGTGCGGCATCGTGATCCCGTTCGAGGATCCCGAGCTGGAGGACTCGATCCAGCGGCTGGCGCGGAAGGTCACGTTCACGGTTGCGGAGCACGACGTGGTGCTCCATGGCTCGTGCGCGGAATGCTCCGCGTGAGCAGCGCCAGGGCGTAGACGCCGCAGATGACGGCCGCGATCGACGCGCCGGCCGCGGTGCGCGCGTAGTAGGACAGGTAGAGGCCGCCGAAGCCGGCGACGACGGCGGTCGCCGCCGCCACCACCATCATGGTGGACATGCGGTGCGTGACCGCGCGGGCGCAGGCGGCGGGGCCGACGAGGACCGCGACCACGAGCAGGTTGCCGAGGCCCTGGACGGCCACGAGCAGCGCGGCGGCGACGAGCAGCAGCAGGGCGACGTCGATGGTGGTGGGGTTGACCCCGAGCGCGCGGGCGTTGAGGCGGTCGAAGCCGACGAGCAGGAGGCGGCCGTGGAGCGCGCCGAGGGCGATCAGCACGGCGGCCGCGAGCGCCGCGGCGAGCGCGAGGTCGGTGTCGGACACGCCGAGGACGTCGCCGAAGAGCAGCTCGCCGAGGCCGGCGGGCGTGTCGGGGGAGAGCGCGAGCAGCGCGCCGAGCCCGAGCAGCGCGGTGACCACGACTGCGACCGCGGTGTCCCGGCCGACCGCGGGGGTCCGGGCGGCGGCCGCGATCGCCAGCGCGGCGACGACGAGGCCGGCGGCGCCGCCGAGGATCAGCGGGATGCCGGTCAGCGCGGCGAGCACGAGGCCGGGCAGGAGCGCGTGCGCGAGCGACTCGGTGGAGTACGACAGGTTGTAGAAGATGATCCAGCACCCGAGCGCGCCGCCGGTGAGGCCGAGCAGCAGGACCTCGATCAGCGCGCGGCGGTCGATGCCCTGCTGCCAGGGCTCGACCAGGCTGTGCCAGATGGTCGCGATCACGCGTGGTCGTGGTGGTGGGCGGGCAGCACGCAGCGCTCGCCGGGGAGGTCGACGATCTCGGCGCCGTAGGTCAGCTCGAGGGTCTCGCGGGTCAGCGTCTCGGCCGGCTCGCCGAACGCGATCTGGCGGCGGTTGAGGCAGAGGACGCGCTCCCAGCGGCGGGCCTGGTCCACGTCGTGGGTGGCGATCAGGAGCGCGCGACCTTGTTGTACGAGTCGGTCGAGGAGGTCGTCCAGGAGGGCGACGCTGGGCGTGTCGAGGCCGACGTAGGGCTCGTCGAGCAGGAGGACCGGGGCGTCCTGGACGAGCGCGCGGGCGACGAGGACGCGCTGGCGCTGACCGCCGCTGAGGTCGCCGAAGGTGCGGTCGGCGCGGTCGGCGAGGCCGACGTCCGCGAGGGCCTGGCGCGCGCGGCGGCGGTCGGCCTTGGTCGGGCGCTTCCACCACGGGAGGGTCGAGAGCGTGCCCATCAGCGCGACGTCGAGGGCGGACACGGGGAAGTCCAGGCGTGAGCGCTCGGTCTGGGGGACCACGCCGACGCGCGGCGGGCGGACGAGGCTGCCGGCGCTGGGGCGCAGCTCGCCGAGGAGGGTGCGGAAGAGCGTGGTCTTGCCGCCGCCGTTGGGCCCGAGGACGGCGATGCGCTGGCCGGCCTGGGCGGTGAAGGTGACGTCCTGCAGGACGGGCGGGCCGCCGTAGCCGGCGGCGAGGTGATCGGCGCTGAGGATCACGCGGTCGCTTCGGCGGTGGTGCGCGCGGTGCGCGCGGTGACGGCTGCGCGCCCGAGAGCGGTGATCGCGAACACGACGCCGCCGACGACCGCGATCGTCGCGCCTGGGGGCGCGTTGGTCTCGACGGACAGGTAGAGGCCGAAGACGCCCTCGGCGACCACCAGCGCGACGGTCGTCAGCTGCCAGGTGCGGAGGCGGTCGACGAGCAGGCGGGTCGTGGCGGCCGGGACGACGAGGAGCGCCGTGGCGAGCAGCGCGCCGATGGCGTCGAGCGCCGCGACGGCCGAGGCCGCGACGAGGGCGAGGAGCAGGAGGTCCGGCAGCGGCGAGCGCGCGCCGAGCGCCTTCGCGCTCTCGCGGTCGAAGCCGTGGGCCAGCCACCGCCGGCCGAGCACCGCGCCGATCGCCAGGGCCGCGACGCCGACCACGGCGGCGACGATCTGGTCGGTGGAGTCGATCAGCAGCAGGCTCCCGAAGAGCAGGCGCTCGACGCTGCCTTGGGAGTGGAAGACGTCGGACGCCAGGATGACGCCGGCCGCGAGCGCGCCGACCAGGACCAGCGCGGTCGCGGTGTCGTACTCCGCCCGGCCGCGATTGGCGAGCGCGGTGACGCCGATCGCGACGATGCCCGCCGTGGCCAGCGCGCCGAGCAGCGGCGAGAAGCCGAGCCCATCGGCGAGCACCAGCCCCGGGAACGCGGCCGTGCCGACCGCATGCGCGTAGAAGCTCAGCCCCCGCAACACGATCCACGTGCCGAGGATCCCCGAACCGACCGCGAGGAGAACGATCTCCACGACGGCGCGCTGGACGAACGGCAGGTCGAATGGGGCGGGCACTGGGCGGCCAGTATAAGCGAGAACCGATCTCATCTTCCCCGGCGAGCGGGCCACCGACGCTCGGCCGCCCGGTGCTGCTGCCGCCGCTGCGCTCCGCCACGCCCGGCAGACGCGCCTTCGCACCCGCCGGCGCCGCCACCGCCCTTGGCCGCAGTCGGCCTCGGGTCGCCGCCACCGCTCTCGCACCGGCGCGTGGTCCACCCTGGTGGTGCGAGGGTCGCCGGCTCCGCCGGCGTGGGGTGCTAGGCCTCGCCGTTGTCGCGGCGCGTGCGCCAGGCGACGAGGCGGCGGGCGAGGACGGGGGAGAGGCTGGTGGCCAAGGCTTCGGCTTCGGCGTTGGCCTGCTCGTCGTCGAGGCCGAGGACTTCCTGGGCGAGGACGCGGGCGGCGTGGCGGCGGGAGGTCAGGACCAGGGCGGCGGAGGTGCCGTTGGCCGTCAGCGTGAGGGCGTCGGGTGCGACGAGGTCCAGCGCGCGGAGGCGGCGGATCATCTCCAGCGCCGTCGGGTGTGAGACGCCGACCTTGCGGGCGACCGCGGCCTGGGAGGGCGGCACGCCCGCGGAGTTGAGGTCGCGGAGGGCGAGCAGGTAGCGGGCCTCGCCTTCGGTGAGCTCCATGCACGGCACGTGGTCGGGACCAACGGTCTTCGGGCGTGCGGGCGGGCGGGCGGGCATCTCTCGTCTACAGGGTACCTGTCGGTGGCGACGCCGGCTCAGGTCGACGCGAGGCCCTGGCGGAGCGCGCCGGCGATCTGACCAATGGCCGCGCGGCTGCTCCGGGCCCCGCTCATGTTGAAGAAGCCGTGGACCTGCGCGTGGCGCTGCGTCGCGACCGGCACGCCCGCCGCGCGCAGCCGTGCGGCGTAGGCCTCGCCCTCGTCGCGCAGGACGTCGGGCAGGCAGGTCGCCACGTAGGCGGGCGGCAGCCCGGTGAGGTCCGGCGCCCGCAGCGGCGACGCCCGCCACTCGTAGCGGCGCGCCACCTCCGGCAGGTACTTGCCCGTGAACCAGTCCATCCCGGGCTCGGTCAGCACGAACCCGCGCGCGTACGTGGCGTAGGACGCCGACTTCGCCGCCACGTCGGTGACCGGGTACAACAACAACTGGAACGCGGCGTCGGGCAGCTCGTCGTCGTCGCGGGCGGTCAGCGCGACGACCGCCGCGAGGTTCCCGCCCGCGCTGTCGCCGCCGACCGCCAACCGTCCGCCGTACCGCTGCGCCGCCCACCGGTATGCCGTGATCGCGTCCTCGACGGCCGCCGGGTACGGATGCTCGGGCGCCAGCCGGTAGTCCACCGACAACACGCGCACGCCGCTCAGCGCGGCCAGCAGCCGGCAGCTCGCGTCGTGGGTCGCGACCGACCCCTGGACCCAGCCGCCGCCGTGGTAGTACACCAACAACGGGGTGTCCTCCCCGGCGGTCTCGGGCACGTAGAGCCGGGTGGGCACGCCGTCGGCGACGTGGTCGCTGACCGACAGCCCCGCCGTCCGGACCCCGAGCGCCCGCGCCTGCAGCGCCAGCCGCCGCCGCTGCTCGACCACCGGCGCCTCGTCGCTCATCCGATCTGGTCCGATCGCCACGAGCCGCGCGATCAGCCACGCCTGCGGGTGCAGCCCGGCCGCCGCGGGCGGCGGCGTGCCGGCCAGCCGCCGCAGCGCCGCGTCGGGCAGCGCCAGCAGCAGCCGCGCCAGCCGGCCGCCGGCCCACGCCTCGACCCGACCGGGCCAGAGCCGCCACGACGCGCCCATCACCTACACCAACGCCATTCCCGGCCGGACGCCGACCTCGACGAGCCGCGGCCCGTCCTCGTCGGCCAGCGCGGCTTCCAGCGCCGCCCGCAGCTCGTCGCGCCCCGACACCTTCACGCCCGGCACCCCGTAGCTGGCCGCCGTCGCCGCGACGTCCAGCGCCGGCAGGTCCAGCCCCGGCGCCCCCGACAGCCCTTCGAGCCCCGAGAACCACTTCAAGATGGAGTACTCGCCGTTGCGCAGGACGAGGAACGTCACCGGCAACCCGTAGGCCTTGGCCGTCCAGAACCCGGTGATCGCGTACTGCGCCGAGCCCTCGCCCAGGACGCACACGACCGGTCGGGACGGCGCCGCGAGCTGCACCCCGAGCGCCGCCGCGAGCCCGAAGCCGAGCCCGCCCGCCGCGCCGAAGTAGTACGACCCCGGCCGCGACAGCCGCAGGCGGTTGCGCAGCGCCAGCGTGCTCGACGGCGACTCCAGGACGACGATCGCGTCGTCGGGCAGCACCGCGGCCAGGACGCCGTGCACGTCGCCGGCGTCCATCAGCCCGGTGGCCGGGTCGGCGTCGCCGGCCGGCGGCGGAGGGTCGAGCGGCGGTGGCGGGATGCGCGTGACCGACACGCCGTCCACCGCCGCCAGCAGCGCGTCCAGCGTCAGCGCGATGTCGGCCACGATCGCGTCGCCCATCGGCGCGCGCGCCGCCTCGTCGGGGTCGTTGGTCAACGCCACCAACTCGGTCCCGTCGCCGAGGGCCGGGCCCGGGATGTGCGGGTAGTACGGGAAGACCGAGGACCCGACGACCAGCACCAGGTCGTACTCGCCGAGCACCTGCCCGGCCGGCCCGATCGCCGGCGGCAGCACGCCGCGGAACAGCGCGTGCCCCTCGGGGAAGCCGAGCCGCCCGCCGCCGGGCGCGGGCGACGCCCAGACCGGCAGCGACAGGCGCTCGGCCAACGCCACCGCCTGGTCCCACCCGCCGGCCGCGTCGATCCCCGGCCCCGCGACCACGACCGGCGCCGAGGCGGCGGCCAGGCGGGCGGCGAGGGCGGCGACGGCGGCAGGGTCGGCCACGGCGCGGCCGCAGACGGCGCGCCCCAGCGCCAGCCGCGTCGCGCCGTCGTCGACCTCCGCGCCCCAGTCGTCCATCGGCAGCGACACGAACGCCGGCCCCGCCGGCGGCAGCGAGGCGATGTGCGTCGCCCGCGCCAGCGCCGCCGGCACGTCGACCGCCCGCGGCGGCTCGAACGACCACTTCACGTACGGCTGGGGCACCTCGACCGCGCGGACGTTGGTCAGGTTGGCCTGCATCGTCAGGTACGGCCGGACCTGCTGGCCGGCCGTGACGAGCAGCGGCGCCTTGTTGGCCTGCGCGTTGAAGAGCGCGCCCATCGCGTTCCCGACGCCGGGGGCGGTGTGCAGGTTGACGTGCGCGACGCGCCCGGAGGCCTGCGCGTAGCCGTCGGCCATCCCGACGACGACCGCCTCCTGCAACCCCAAGACGTACGTGAAGTCCGGCGGGAAGTCCGCGAGCATCGGCAGCTCGGTCGAGCCGGGGTTGCCGAAGATGGTCGTCATCCCGCGCTCGCGGAAGAACGCGAACGCCGCCTCGCGCACGGTGGTCATCGGCCCGCAGCATCGCAGGGCGCCGGGAGATTCGCGCGCCATGCCGCGCGAGCCCCTCGTCGTGTTGCACGGCGTCACGATGAGCGCGCGCCTGGCACACCGCGTCCGGCCGCTGCTGGAGCTGGACGTCGCCGTCGTCACGCCGACCGCGCTGGGCCACAGCGGCGGGCGCCCGGCGATCCGGCGCGCCCGCCCGGATCGAGCACGTCACACCACGGTCGACGGCCTCGGCCACGTCCCATGCTCGACGACCGGAGCTGGTCGCCGCGACGATCCGCGCGGCGACCCGGCGGGCGGATCCGCCGGTGACCTGGCCGAAGCGCGAGGTGTGCACTAGAGTTGCCGATCGACAACCATGGATGCCACCGCCGCCCCGCCCGACGACGACCTCGACGCCCTGGCCGGCCGCATCGGCGGCGCCGTCCGCGAGCTGCGCCTGACGCAGCGCTGGTCGCTGGGCGACCTCGGCCGCGCCGCGGGCCTCTCCAAGACGATCCTCGCGCGCATCGAGCGCGGCGAGGGCAACCCGTCGATCGAGACGCTGTGGCGGGTCTCGCGCGCGCTCGACGTCCCGCTCGGCTCGCTGATCAGCCCGCCCACCGGCCCGCGCGCGCGGGCGATCCCGGCCCGCTCGGGTGAGCCGATCCCCTCCGAGGGCGGCATGGACGCGTGGCTCCTGCACGTCGCCGGCCACGAGCACCGCAGCGAGATGTACGACATCGAGCTGCCGCGCGGCACCGACCAGCGGACCGACACGCACCTGGCCGGGACCGAGGAGCTGATCGTCTGCGTCAAGGGCCGCGTGCGCGTGGGGCCCTACGAGCAGGAGATCGAGATCGGACCCGGCGACGCGGCGTGGTTCACCGCCGACGTCGCCCATCACTACGTCGCGCTGCGCGACACGCGGGCGCTCGTCTGGATGATCTACCCGGCGACGGCCGGGTCCGGGTCGGGGGCGAAGGCATGAGCGAGACGACCGTCGCCGCGCCCGCCCGCGGCGGCTGGGCGCAGCCCGCGATCGCCGGCCTCGTCGCGGCGCTCGTCGGCTTCGCCGGCTCGTTCGCGATCGTGCTCGCGGGCCTGCACGCGGTCGGGGCGTCCGACGCGCAGGCCTCGTCGGGCTTGTTGGTGCTGTCGCTCGGCATGGGCCTCACCGGCGCCGGGCTGTCCTACCGCTACAAGATGCCGCTGAGCGTCGCGTGGTCGACGCCGGGCGCCGCGCTGCTGATCACCGCCGGTCACGTCGACGGCGGGTACCCGGCCGCGATCGGCGCGTTCCTGCTGGCCGGCGTCCTGGTCGTGGTCACCGGGCTGTCGGAGCGCCTGACGCGCGCGATCGTCGCGATCCCGGGCCCGCTGGCCAGCGGCCTGCTCGCCGGCGTCCTGCTCCAGGTCTGCGTCGCGCCCGCGCAGGCGATGGTGCAGGTGCCCGGCCACGCGGCGCCCGTGATCGCCACGTGGCTGGTGCTGTGGATCGTCGCGCGCCGCTGGGCCGTCCCGGGCGCGCTGGCCGCCGCGGCCATCACGGTCGCCGTCGACCCCGCGCCCGGCGCGCACGCCGCGCACCTGCTCCCGCAGCTGACGTTCACCATGCCGCACCTGAACCTCGGCACGCTGATCGGCGTCGGGCTGCCGCTGTTCGTCGTGACCATGGTCACCCAGAACGTCGCGGGCATCAGCGTGCTGGCCGCCCACGGCTACGCGACGCCGGTGCGCCCGGCGCTGACCACGACCGGCACGGCGTCGATCGTCGGCGCGCCGTTCGGCGCCCACGCGATCAACCTCGCCGCGATCACGGCCGCGATGGCGGCCGGGCCCGACGCCGGCCCTGACCCGAAGCGGCGCTGGATCGCCGGCTCGACCAGCGGCCTCGTCTACGTGGTCCTCGGCCCGCTGGCCGGGCTCGCGACCGTCCTGCTCGCCGCCTCGCCGGTCGTCCTGATCGAGGCCGTGGCCGGGCTGGCGCTGCTCGGCACGCTCGGCGCCGCGCTGCGCGCCGCGATGGCCGACGACGACCTCCGCGAGGCCGCGGTCGCCACGTTCGTCGTCTCGGCGTCGGGCATCAGCGCGTTCGGCATCAGCGCGCCGTTCTGGGGGCTCGTCGCCGGGATGGCGCTGTTGGGCGCGCAGCGGGCCCGTACGCTGGTGGCGTGACCGTCGACGGCCGCCTCACGGTCGACCGCCTCGCCGCCGACACCGCGGTCGAGGTGCGCATGTTGGAGGACTTCCGCGTCGGCGAAGGGCCGATCCGCGCGCCACACCGCCACGACTACCACGAGCTGCTGTGGCTCCGCGAGGGCGCGGGCGAGCAGCTCGTCGACGGCGAGCCGCTGCCGATCGTCCCCGGGACGGTGACGGTGGTCGCGCGCGGCCAGGTCCACCAGTTCCGGCACGCGGCCGGCGTGGGCGGCGCGTTGCTGCGCATCACCGACGCGGCGCTCGCGGGCGGGACCGGGCGGATCGCCGCCGGCTGGCTGCTGGGCGGCCGCGGCGGGCGGACGATCGCCGTGCCGCCGACCGAGCGCGGGCGCTTCGCGTCCGTGCTCGCCGCGCTGCACGCCGAGACGACGCGGCCGCCCGACCCCTACGCCGCCGACCTCGTGCGCCACCTCACCTCGACCGTCCTGCTGTGGCTCGAGCGCTGGCACGACGCGTCGCGCACCGAGCGGCCGGCGGTCGACGACGCCGACGTCGCGCTGCACCGCCGCTTCGCCACGACGCTGGAGCGGGACTTCGCCCGCCACCACGAGGTCGCCCACTACGCCGACGCGCTCGGGGTCCCGGCCGCTGCGCTGTCACGCGCGCTGAGCGCCCTCACCGGACGCTCGACCAAGGAGCTGATCGTCGAGCGCGCGATGGTCGAGGCGATGCGCCTGCTGCGCTTCACCGACCTGACGGTGGGGGAGATCGCCTTCCGCGTCGGCTACGGCGACCCGCTGTACTTCTCGCGCGCGTTCAAGCGCTTCGCCGGCCGCGCGCCGCAGGTCTATCGCGCAGAAGTCCATGGATCGGCGGGCTTCGCCCATACCGCAGGCCCCTGATCGCGGCGACACTGGACGGTGCCATGAACCCGTTCGCCACCGTTACCACCGGACCCGCCGCCGAGGGCGTCTCCACGCTCCCCGTCACGCTGCGCTTGGGGCCCGTCAGCCTCACGGTGACCGACCTCGACCGCTCCGTGGCCTGGTACCAGAGCGCGCTCGGCCTGCGCGTGCACCGCCATGACGTGGATGTCGCCGCGCTGGGCGACGGCACCGAGGACGTCCTCGTCCTCCACGAGGACAGCACCGCCCAGCGGCCGCGCCGGCACTCCGGCCTGTACCACTACGCCCTGCTCTTCCCGACGCGCGAGGAGCTCGCCCGCGCCGCGCTGCGCCTGGCCGCGACGCGCACGCCGATCCAGGGCGCGTCGGACCACGGCACGCACGAGGCCCTCTACCTCGCCGACCCGGACGGCAATGGCATCGAGCTGGCCGCCGACCGCCCGCGCGACCAGTGGCCCTCGCCCGAGGAGGAGTTCTCCGGCGGCGGGCCGCGGCCGCTGGACTTCGACGCGCTGCTGGCGTCGGTCGCGGGCGAGGAGCCCAGCCCGCAGGTGCGGCCCGGCCTGCGGATGGGCCACGTGCACCTGCACGTCGCCGACGTCCCGCGGGGCCTGGCGTTCTACCGCGACGTCATCGGCTTCGACGTGTGGGCGCTGATGCCCTCGGCCGCGTTCGTCGCCGCCGGCGGCTACCACCACCACCTCGGCTTCAACACCTGGCGCGGCGAGCACATCGGCCCGGCGCCGGCGGCCGGCGTCGTCGGCCTGCGCCACTGGACGATCGTGCTCGCGACGGTCGACGAGGTCGCCGCGGTGCGCGAGCGCGTGCGCGCCGCCCGCCTGGCGTCCGAGGACGTCGCCGGTGGCTTCGCGGTGACCGACCCGTTCGGGATGACCGTCCGGGTCGTGGTCACCGCCTAGCGCCAGGGGTTCAGGCTCCGCCGTCCGGGTACTTGGAGGCCTGCCAGCTGGCCCATCTCCGTTGCCTTTTGGTGTGGACTTCTGAGAGGGTCGGCGGCGAGTCATCCTAGGAGGAGGAGAGAGCACAATGCGCATCACGCGTTGGGCGGCCGCCCTGGCGGCCACGACGTCGTTGCTGGCCGTGTCCGCGGCCAGTGCCGGAGCGGCGCTGCCGGTCATCTACAACTTCCCGACGGCGATCGCCGCGTCGGCGCTGCAGCCCGGTGGGTCGCCGCTCGGGGCCGACGACCCCAACTGCCATCCGTCCGCCGCGCACCCGCGCCCGGTCGTCCTGGTCAACGGGACCTTCGCGAACCAGATCACGAGCTGGAACGCGATCTCACCGTTGTTGAAGAACAACGGCTATTGCGTCTACACCTTCAACTACGGCGGGCTGTTCCTGGGCCAGATCGGCGCCACCGGCCCGATCGCGGCGTCGGCCGGAGAGCTGAAGACCGAGGTCGACCAGGTTCTCGCGCAGACGGGCGCGGCGAAGGTCGACGTCGTCGGCTGGTCGCAGGGCGGGATGATGCCGCGCTACTACCTCAAGAACCTCGGTGGGGCGAGCAAGGTGAACGCCTTGATCGGCCTGGCGCCGTCCAACCACGGCACGACGCTCAGCGGGCTGGCGACGCTCGCCGGGTACTTCCCCGGCGCCCTGGACCTCGTCGGCGCGGCGTGCCCCGCATGCGGCGACCAGGTCAGGGGCTCGTCGTTCATCACCGCGCTCAACGCGGGCGGCGACACCGTCCCCGGCGTGAGGTACACGGTGATCCAGTCCACTTATTACGTGGGTGCCTCAGGGGGCGACATCGCCCGTCATGGCGCCACGAATCGCCTCTCGTTCGGTGCGTTGGTGTGACTTCGCGAGACCTGTAGCGACAAGGGTTGAGCGGCGGTGGAGGGACGCCGCTGTCACGAACCGGTCACAGTCGTGACCGTCGTGACAGTCTGCTGTCGGGGGCGTCGTTCACGATGCGCTCTGTCCAGGCCGGCTCCCTTACCTCCCCGAGCCGCATTCGAGCCCCGGTCTCGCCTCAGGTCTGCCACCCGGGCGGGCCGGGGCTCGTCTGGACATTCGTAACCTGTCCCCGGCGTAGGTCACACTCGCGGCGTTCTGCAACGCACCGCGAGGAGGCACACCATGGCGACGAAGACGAAGGTCGGTGTCCGGCTCACCGGCCGCTTCACCCCGGGCACGGAGGTCGATCTCTACCCGCGCATCGGGGTGATGTTCGATCGCGCCCACGTCGGGTCGCCGATCGCGACTGCCACGGTCGACGAGATCGGGACCGTCGACTTCGACGACGTCGACGCGTCGCCGGGCGACCGCTTCTGGATCGCGGGTGCCGACGAGGACGACGTCTGGCGTGGCGTCCAGGTCACCGCCAAGGCGCGGGATGGCGATCGGCCGCGGCTCGGCGGCGACGAGATCCGCGACCGGCTCGCGCAGACGCGTCCGCCGTCATCCGCTGTCGCCGCCTCGACGACGACCGGTGCGCGCTCCACGACGTCGACGCGCGTGGTCGGCATCGGCGGCCAGCCGTTCGCGAACTCCAAGGTCGGGCTGCCGACGCCCGACGAGGACCGCGACCCGAACCCGGCGCCCTACCCGCGGATCGAGGACGTTGAGCCCGGCACGGTGCTGCGCTCGCACACCGTGACGGGCGAGGCGCACCCGGTCGACCTCGAGGTTCCGGATGGCCAGCTGCGTCAGGACCAGGTGTCGGCCGACGTGTTCCAGGCGTCGTGCACGCCGTTGGGAACTGCCACGGTGCTGCCGCAGCAGCCCGGGCAGCCGGAGAGCGCCACGGTCGAGGGCGACACGAACGAGCGAGTTGCCGCGCAGAAGGCGACGCCGAAGAAGCGGACGCCGGCCAAGAGGCCCGCCAAGCGCAAGGCGTCGTCGACGGCGAAGAAGCCGGTCGCGAAGAAGGCCCAGACTAAGCCGGCCGGCGGCCGTGCGACGGCGCGCAAGCCGTCTCCGAAGAAGAGCTAGAGCGTCCGGGGCGGCGGGGTGGCGTACGAGACGAGAGAGCAGGTCCTTCAGGCCTTCAAGCACGACCACGCGTACTACGCGGAGAAGTGCTTGAAGATCGTGAACAAGCGCGCCCAGCTCGTTCCCCTCGTTCCTCGTCGTGGGCAGCTCAAGTTCTACGCGGCCATCGCGAAGCAGAAGGCTGCTGGGCTCCCGGTGCGGATCATCGTGTTGAAGTGCCGCCGCACCGGGCTGTCGACGTCCTCAGCGGGTGTTGTGGAGCAGAACACGACGCAGAAGGCGAATCGTCGCGGGCTGATCGTTGCTCACGACGTTGACACCGCGGCCGAGATCTTCGACATCGCGAATCGCATGTACACGAACTTGCCACCGGACCCTGCGGTCAAGCCTCCCCTGGCAGGTCGGCGGAACGCTGCCAAGGAGAAGTACCTCAAGTTCGGCAACCGAGCCGGGGTGGCACACGCAACGGGAGACGCCGGCTTGGACTCTCACATCGCGATCGACACCGCAGGCGAAGTCGACGCGGGACGCGGGAAGACGATCACCGATCTGCTGTGCACCGAGGTCGCGTCGTGGAAGCACCCGGAGAAGGCGCTCTCGCTGATGAGTGCCGTGGCCGACGAGCCCGACACCTACATCATCTTGGAATCCACCGCGAAGGGGGCGAACTTCTTCAAGTCCCGTTGGGATCGCGCGATGCGCGGCGAAGGTGGGTTCGCCCCCGTGTTCATCGGCTGGACGGAGGATGAGGACTGCACCCGCGCGTTCCCGAGCCCCGGGGCGCGCGAGGCGTTCATCAAGACCATCGGGTCGGGCCCGTGGGGCGCAGACGAGCCTCGCTTGGTGGATGTGTTCGGCTGCACGCCGGAGCAGCTCTGGTGGCGCCGCAACGCGATCGTGGACAAGTGCGACGGCAAGTTGGAGTTCTTCAAGCAGGAGTTCCCGAGCAGCCCCGAGGAGGCGTTCATCGGCTCGGGCAAGCACGTGTTCTCCATCGAGTTCATCTCGAAGGCGATCGACCGTGCGGAGGCGATCGAGAAGCTGCCGCCGGCTCGGGTCGGGCTCGGTGGTCCGCAGCGGGGCGTGTTGCTGCCGTCGGGTGTCAAGACGCGTGCGCTGACGTACGGCACGATCGAGGTTCCCACGGGCACGATCTGGACGCCGCAGGCGGCGACGGGGTTCGATGCGACGCACCCGTTCTGGACGGTGTGGAGCATGCCGTGGCGCGGCGCCGACGACGTCCAGAAGCGGTTCACCGCCGGGCTTGGCGGACTCACGGAGGCCGACGTCGCTGCGGCGCGCGATCTCGCCGCAGAGCCAGATGGCCAGTACATCGTCACGGTCGACCCCGCGGGCGGCGACGAGAACACCGCTGGCGATCAGGCGTTCCATGCGATCGAGGTCATTGACCATCGCACCGGCGAGCAGGTCGCCGAGTACGCGTCCCGTGAGGATCCCGACGAGATCGCGCGTCAGGCGCTTCTCGCCGGGCTGTGGTTCAACGAGGCGTGGATCTCGATTGAGGCCACCGGCGGCTGGGGTCTCGCGCCGCTGCGGAAGCTGTGGAAGGACTTCGGCTACCGGCGCGTCTTCACGCGCAAGTCGCTGGACGGCACGAAGGAGAAGACGTCGGACCGGCTCGGCTGGTCGACGGATCGGCGCACGAAGCCGTTGATGGAGGACACCGCGCGCGAGGAGCTGCGCGAGGGCTCGCACGGGATCCGGTCTCGTGCGCTCGCGCTGGAGTTCACGACCTACGTGAAGCTGCCCGACGGCTCGCACGGCCCTGATGCTGAGGCGTTCTCCGATCGCCTGATGGCGTGGATGCAGGCCAAGCAGTTGCGCGGCGAGATCGCTGTGCGTCCGGTGCCGAAGCCCGGCGGCGACGAGCACTCGTCCCTGACCCGACCCCTTGGAGGCTGAGCCATGCCGCTGGAGATCGTCTCGAACGTCCACGAGCAGCCGAAGGTGTGGTGCTACGTCTGCGGCGCCGGGTTCGGCGCGAGCAAGATGGGCCGGCCGTTCGAGGAGCACGTCGCGCGGTGCTCGGAGGAGCACGACGAGCACCTGCGCCAGCAGAGCTTCCGCGTTCGTGCGCCGCACCTCTTCGACCCGTTCGTGTCCGGTGACGTCGAGTTGGGCGCCTACATCCGAGCCAACAGCGCAGCGATCTTGCATCGCCGCTTGAAGATCTAGAGGGAGGCCGCAGGACATGGCACGTGGAGACCGAGAGTGGATCGTCATGCTCGACGAGTACGGGACCGAGGACGAGTTCCGCCGGGCGATCGCCGAGGAACTCGCTGGGCTGGAGAACATCGGCCATCGCATCGGCGGCGGGTTCGTCGTCACGCCGCTGCGCCGCCCGGTTCTGCGCGGCGAGGTGACCGTGTTCGAGACGGTGGGGTGGCACTTCAAGCAGGTGTTCATGCCGGCTGCGCGACCCGCAGAGGCCGAGCCGGAGACGCCTTCCGTCGCCGCTGACGAGGAGCCGGCCGCACCTGCGGCGGCCGAGTAGGAGAAGCGCATGCCCGTCGAGATGACCCCCGAGCACCAGTCGCGGCTCGAGGCCGAGGTGAAGTGGTTCAACGATGTCGCCGAGCCGGAGCACAAGCTCTACGAGGCGCGTTGGGATCACCAGGACGTCCTCTACTTCGGGCACAAGCGGTTCGTGGAGTCCTACTCGGACGCCTCGGTCAACGATCGTCGCAACGTGCTCGGCGATGGCCGGAAGGAGTTCGGCGCTGAGCTGCACATCCCGTACGTGTTCTCGACGATCCACACGATCGGGCCGCGGACGCTGAGCAACCGGCCGAAGATGCTGTTCACGCCGCGGGACAAGATCGCCGCGGACAACGTCGACAACGTCACGACGGTCTGCAACGCCCAGCAGCACCGTGCCGACTACGAGTTGAAGCTTCAGACCACGAACCTCAGCGGCCTGAAGCACGGCATCGGGATCCAGAAGACGTGGTGGCGCTTCGATAGCACCGAGACGTTCGCGCTGGCGATGGGCCAGGGCGGGCAGTGGGTGCGGACGCCGGTGACGCGCAAGGGCTGGGACGACCCGGACTGCGGCGACGTCGACATCCGTGACTTCTACTGGGACCCCTTCGGCGATTCGATCCAGAGTTGCCGAAGGGTGCTTCACCGGTCGTGGCGCGACTGCTCGTACATCCTCGAGCGTGTCGCGGCGGGCAAGGACGGATGGGGTCTCTACCCGCTGGAGGCCGACGACCTCGAGAGTGGTGGCGGCGCCGAGCAGCACCGCAAGGCGTGGGCGGGGCGCCGGTTCGCGCAAGGGCTCGGCACGGGAGGGCTGAGCAAGGGCGCCGACATCCACGAGGTGTGGGAGATCCACGACCTCACGCGGCAGGAGGTCGTGACGGTCATCGACCGGAAGTGGGTCGTCGCGATCATCAAGAACCCGTACTGGCACTGCGAGCTGCCGTTCCAGGCATACCGGCCGATCGAGATCGAGCACCAGTTCGTCGGCGTGTCGGTCATCGATCCGATCGAGGACTTGCAGCGCGAGCTCGACATGCTCCGCACGGATCGTCGCTGGAACGCGATGCTGAAGCTGCACCAGACCTACGCCTACAACGACGGCGTGGTCGACCCGGCGCAGATCAAGATCGGGCCCGGGCGTCTGGTGCCGGTCAACGGGGATCCGCGGGACCTGCTCGTGCCGTTGCAGGTCGGCGACATTCCGAACTCGGGGTACCAGGAGGAAGCGGCGCTGCGGGCGGACATCGAGCGCACCACGGGTGTCGATGACACGGTGGCCGGCAACGACGGTGGCGCGGCGATGACCGCGACCGGCGTGCAGCTCGTGCAGGCGGCGGCCGGGGTGCGGATCCAGGCGTACACGCGGCGGATGGAGCTTGAGCTGATCAAGCCGCAGGCGTCGCAGTGGTTGGCGCTGAATCAGCAGCGGTGGGCGACGAATCGGGATGTGCCGATCCCGGCGATGCCGACGCCGCAGGAGCCTGAGCGTCGGTGGGCGTGGCGGACGATCGGGCCGGCGGAGCTGGCTGGGGAGTTCTCGGTGGAGCCGGAGGGTGGGTCGACGGCGCCGGACAACGTGCCGCAGGATCGGCAGGACGCGCAGATGATCGCGACGATCGCGCAGCAGATCCCCGGGCTCGATCCGCGGCAGGTCGGGCTGTTGGTGATGAAGAAGCTTGGGGTGCCGTCGCCGGAGCGGTTGTTCGCGCCGGAGCAGACGGTGCCGCCGGAGACGCTCGACATCCTCAAGCAGGAGATGGTGAGCACGGTGGGGATGGACCCGGCGGGCGCGCAGGCCATGCTGGAGAACGCGTTGCATGCGGCGCTGAACGCGCGCGAGCAGGCGCAGCAGGGTGGTGGTGGTCCGCCGGAGAAGCCCGTGGATGGCCAGGCGCCGGCGCCGGATCAGCAGCCTCAGGCTGCGTAACCTGTCCGCACGGCAGGTCACACTCGCGGCGGATCTAGCCCCGCCTCCTTGGAGAACAGCATGGCCTCGCACGTCCTTCGCTCTGACCGGTTCCCTGTGGGGACGTCGGTCGGGATCTACCCCGTCGCGCAGAAGAACCCGGGGGTCGCGCCGCAGGGCTCGGCCGTGCAGACCGCGAGCGTTGCTGCGGACGGGACGCTGACGTTCGTCGGGTTGCCCGACGGCACCGCGTACACGGCGTACGCCACGGTGAACAGCGTGGTCGTCTACGTGGACTTCCGGACCGACAACGCGCGGATCCCGGAGAAGGGCCGCGAGTCGCGCGAGCAGCCGTCGCTGCCCGAGCTGAAGCGGCGCCTGTGGCTGCCCGGTGCCGCGGTGGACGACACGATCCCGCGCTCGGACGCGACGTCGGCCACGGCGCAGGCGCTGACGTCCGGGACGCTGCATCTCGCCGGGGGCGTCGTGCTGCCCGCGGGTGCGCAGGTCACGCGCGTTGGGTTCGTGTCGGGCTCGACGGCCGGTGCGACGCTGACGAACCAGTGGTTCGCGATCGTCCGGCAGGCCGATCTGGCTGTGCTCGCGGTGACGGTGGACGACGGTGCGACGGCGTGGGCGGCGAACACGCTGAAGGAGCTGCTGCTGTCGGCGCCGCTTCAGCTGCTCGATGACACGCCCGTGTATCTCGGGTGCCTGGTGGCCGCGACGACGCCGCCGAACCTCGGCGGGGCGCCGTTGGCGAACGCGGTGATCGCCGGGCTGGGAGGGACGGCGAAGCTGTCGGGCACGTCGTCGACGGGGCTGACGGCGCCGGTTGCGGTTGGTTCGGCCGCGGGCGCGGTGACGGCCACGGGTGGCGTTCCCTACGCGTTCGTCCGGTAGGTCATGGCGTCGGTCACGCTGAAGAACGATCGGTTCCCGGCCGGTACGTCTGTGAGCGCGTATCTGCGCTCTGACTTGCCGGCTATGCCGGACCCGCCTTCCGGGGCGCCGAGCGGGCCGGTAGCCGTCTCCACGGGGTTGGTGGGGGCGGACGGGTCTCTGTCCTTCTCCGGGTTGGCCGATGGCGCGAAGTACGTGGCGTACGCGCAGGTCTCGGGGCAGGATCGGTTCGTGCAGTTCCGGGCGCCGCGGGCGCCGGTGAACGCTGCTGTCGGGTCACGGGTCTTCTTCGTCGGTGACAGCCAGATCCAGAAGGGTCTGGCGGACAGCCTCTCCGATGGCACGGGGACGAGCTACGCGCCGCTGTTGCAGGGTCGCGCTTGGTACGCGTGGGCGATGATGCTGTCGGAGGGGCAGCTCCTCTACGCGGGTCAGGCCGCCACGGGCGGGGCGACGACGGCAACGATCATCGCCAACGGCCATCACACCGCTGCGGCGGCGCAGTCGGCCAAGCTCGTCGCGGTGCTGGCTGGTCGCAACGACATCGTCCTCAGCGTGCCGTTCGCGACGACGATCGCCAACCTGAAGACGATCTTCGACACGATCGCCGCGGCCGGCAAGATCCCGATCCTTTGCACGTTGCCGGCGCAGCCTGTCTACCCGACTGCGACGGCTGCTCAGCGCACCGCGGCCGCGCAGATCAACGCGTGGATCCGAAAGTACGCGCTGTCCAACAACTGGCCGTTGCCCGATTTCGAGGACGTCACGACCGATCCGACGACGGGCGGTCAGAAGGCCGGCATGATGCTCGACGCCTCCCATCCGGGCCCCGGGCTCGGCGCGCGGACGATGGGAGCCGAGTTCTACAACAAGCTCAAGTCCTACTTGGTGCCTCAGAAGCCGCTGCACGCGATCGGCCAGCCCAACACGGGCGATCTGAACCTGATCCCGAACCCGCTCAACCTCACGCTCACGGGGGCGGCGGGAACCGATCCGACGGGCTGGGCGGCGGCTACCGAGACGGGTACAGGCACGTTCACGACGTACGATCCTGCGACGACGGGAAGCGACGGTCTCGGGCTGTGGGCGCGCTTGGCGCGTACGTCGGGCTCGGGTGTCATGCGTCGTGCGCTGACGCCGAAGATCGCGGTCACGCCGGGCGACTTCCTCGAGTTCAGTTTCCGGTTCAAGACGGCGAGCCTCGAAGCGAACGGTGCGTGGGCAACCTTGCAGCTCGTCGGCTACGCGGCCATTGGAGATGACCCGGCCGCGGCCGTCGCACAGTACCTCGGTGGTATCAAGTCCTGGCGTGGTGACGTGGCGACCCCGGGCTTGTACTCGCAGCCGCCGTCGCAGGTTGCTGCGGGGATCAACTACGTGTCGGTCGTGGCGATCCTGTCGTCGGGTTCGGGTGCGGCGAACATCGACTTCGGTCAGATGGGGTTGGCCAACCTCACGCAGATGGGCGCGCTGAGCTAGTGCAGCCGACGCGGCACACGCAGCCACATCGCCGCGACACAGGACGTCAGCCAAGCCTCGCTCTCGCAGCGATGCTCCGTGGGGCGCCGACGTTCCTGCCGAACCCGATGGACGTGCAGCGCCGTACCCTCGCCGCAGCCCCGACGCTGGCAGAACTTCTCGCGTCCGCAGGCCGCTCTACGCTGCGGCGCTAGAAATGGAACCTGCGCAGATCGCAGATTACGAAGTGCGGACTCGAGCCGTCCGCGGCGCGCTCAGCGCGTCGCTGCGGGGCCTGTCTTCCGACGAGCTGTTCACCGCCGCCAAGCTGGTCGGCGAACTCCAGGATCACCCCGGGTGGGAGGTCCTTCAGCAGCTCATGGAGGCGCGCAAGCAGCGGCTCGTGACGTCCCTGATCCACGGTGCCGTGCTCGAGCAGCACGGCTATGTGGCGCAGACGTCGATGCTCTCCGGAATCGATCAGGTGCTCTACGCAGGTGACGCGATCAAGCAGCTCGCCCGCGAGAAGCAGGCCGAGCTCGAAGACCAGGCGCGTGGCGCCGGGGAGGAGCAGTCCTGATGGAGGCATCGGTCGCAGCACCGGCAGGCGATGGGGCGGCGGAGGCCGCCGAGGGCCAGGCGCCCGCGGTCGACTTCAGCCCCGTGTTGCAGCAGATCGAGGCGGTCGGCGGCCGGCTCGGTCAGATGGAGCAGCTGATCCAGCAGTTCGCCGCGCCCGATGGTGAGGGCGAGGAGGACGACGCGACGCTCGCAGCGCTCGCCGAGTTCTACGGCGCTGGCGGTCAGGAGCAGCAGCAGGCGCAGGCGCCGCAGTTCGATGCGGACGCTGCGGCCAAGCTTGTGGAGGCCATGCAGGGCAACGTGAGCACCCAGGTCCAGCAGGCGCTGGATCCGGTGATGCAGCAGCTCGGCGCGCTGACGGCCAAGACGAACGCCGACATGCTCCAGGCGGAGCTGCCGGAGTTGAAGAAGCCCGAGGTCGCGAAGGCCGTGATCGACGGGGCAGTGGGTCTGGCGCAGGCGGCGGGGCTTGACCCCAGCGTCGGCCGGCACCCGGATGTCGTGCGCGCGGTCTACAAGGCCATGCGCTACGACCAGATCGCTGCCGGCGAGGTGCCGGTGGATGAGTTGCAGCACCCCTCCCTGGAGCCCGGCGGCGGCGCGAGTCCGCGCGGCGGCGTGGGCGCGACGGGCGGGACCGCACAGGACATCTTGGCCGCGAGGGGCGGCAACTCGTTCTGGGGCACGTAGCCCCGGGATCGATCGGTGCGGACGACAACACCATTCGTCCCTCTTAGGAAAGGCACAGGCCCATGGCCGACGTCACCGGCTCCCGCGGAACAGGGAACATCAGCCAGTCGCTTCGTCAGATCGACATGGCGAAGGAGATCCTCGAGCTCGAGCCGAACAGCTATCCGCTGACGGTTCTGACGGGGATGCTCAACAGCGAGGTCACCGTCAACCCCGAGTTCTCCTGGCAGGAGAACAAGCCGAAGGCGCGTTTCGACGCGATCAACAACGGCGCGGGCTACAACAACTCCGCGACGTCGATCGTGGTCGACGACGGCACGAAGTTCGCTCAGCACGACCTGATCAAGGTCACGCGCACGGGCGAGATCATGCGCGTGACGGGCGTCGCGACGAACACGCTGACGGTCGTGCGTGGTGTCGGCGGCGGCGCTCAGGCGATCGTCGACAACGAGGAGCTGCTGCTGATCGGTGGGGCGCAGCCGGAAGGTGACTCGTCGCGTCCGGCGCGTTCGACGAACCCGACGAAGATCACGAACTACACCCAGATCCACAAGACGTCGTTCGAGTCGACCCGCACGCTGCGGCAGTCGAAGACGATGACGAAGCCGACGGACTGGGCGCGCTCCTCGGCGATCGCGGGCATCGAGCACGCGAAGGACTGGGAGTACATCTTCTGGCACGGCAAGGCGTCCGAGGATCTCTCGGGCTCGCAGCCGCGCCGGACGACCGCGGGTGTCCTGAACCTGATCTCGACCAACGTCTTCGATGCCGGTGGCACGTTGACCGAGGCCGAGTTCTTCTCGTTCTTCTCGCCGCTGTTCCGCTACGGCAACCAGTCGACGAAGACGCTGTTCGCGTCGCGGCTGCTGGTCGATGTGCTGAACGGCTTCCCGCGCGGCAAGCTCGAGGTGGTCCAGTCGGACAACGACCAGACGTTCGGCCTGAACGTCATGAAGTACCGGTCGCCGCACGGGACGCTGAACGTCCTGACGCACAACCTGTTCGAGGGCGCCAAGTACGGCGGCTTCGGGGCGGTGCTGGACCTGTCGCTCGTGAAGAAGCGCTACCTCTCCAACGAGGAGGGGTCGTCGGACACGCACATCGAGGACGACATCGGCGCGCCCGACGTCGACGGCAAGAAGTCCCAGTACCTCACGGAGCAGGGGCTGGAGTGCGGTCAGGATCCGGCGCACGGCCAGATCCAGAACGTCACGGGCTAGATCTACAACCAGCAGGGCGTCGCTGGCCGGGAGGTCGGCGGCGCCCGCACGTACTTCAAGGGAGGCATGCACGATGAGCACCGCTGAGATGACCACGGCCGAGATCATCGAACGGTTCGGTGATGATGAGACCGCCGCGGTCTACATCTCCAAGAGCACCAACCTGATCTTGTGCCGTCAGCCGAAGGACGAGGAGATCAACTCGCTTCGGCAGATCGTCGCTACGCAGAAGTCGGTGAAGTACAGCTTTGCGCCGACGGGGACGCTCGTCGTGCACACCGGGCAGGACATGATCCCGGACGGGCCCGGTGGGGAGATGCAGGACGCGATCGCGTGGCTGGACTCGCACGTCAACCTGAACACGACGTTCGTGCGTGAGGGCCACGAGCCTGACCGTGCGCTGCCGACCGAGAAGGACTTCCTCGCTGGGGTGAACCGGGCGCTGGTCGCGCGCGACGTGGTGGCGTTGCAGGAGGCGCTCGCCGAGGAGCAGGGCACCCACAATCGCAAGGTGCTCGTGGACTCGGTCGTGTCGGCGCTTGGCGCGCTCCGGGACGCCGGTGTCGACACGGACGTGCAGCGGCCGGAGCGTGCCGAGATGGTCGCGTTGGCGCTGAGCCTCGGGCTCGAGGTCACGGCCGAGACGACCGACGAGCAGCTGAGCGCGGCGCTCGAGCTGGCGACCGCGCCGGACGCGCCCGCGGAGTAGGAGCGGGCGGTGCTGTTCGAGGACATCGTCAACGCGGTCGTGACCCAGGGCGGGTTCGACACCGCGTCTGATGATGTCTCGACGGCGACTGTGCAGGGCTGGGTGAACGAGGTGTACAAGGAGGTCGTCGCCGAGTCGAAGTGGATGATGGCCGTGGAGACGCTTGCGGTGACCGTGGCGGGCACGGCGGCCTATGACCTGCCCGACACGGTGGTGGACGTGCTCGGGCTGGCGTTGGCGGACTCCAGCGGCAACCCGGGGGACTGGCAGCCGGTCGGGCTCGAGGATCTCTGGGCGCTTCAACGTGGCGACCTTGGCCTGAGGGGCAGCGGTGGCGTGTTCGCGCAGACCGCGAAGGCGGACAGCACGAAGCAGATCCAGTTGTTCCCGGCGCCGACGACGAGCGGTGCGCTGATCACGGCGATGGTCGCGCTGGTGCCGGCCGACCTGGTCAACGGTGTGACGCCGGCGGTCCCGGCTGATGTGCACGGCCGGTTGATCGATGCGGCGATCGCGTTGGCGTTGCTGCGGATCGAGAAGCGGCCGGATCTCGCTCAGCCGTTGGATGCTCGCAAGCAGGAGATCAAGGACATCCTCGTGCGGCGTCGGAACTCGCGGGCCGGTTCAGGGTCGACGCGGATCCGCGTGCAGGGCATCGATTTCTGATGACGAGCGGTGAGGGCGTCTTCGGGCAGTCGAGCTTCGCTGCGGGGATGGTCCGGTCCGTGGCGCGGCATCTGATCCCGGAGAACGGGCTGTACGACGCGCGGTCTGCGTTGCTCGATGATGACGGGAACGTGTACATGCGCGGGCCGACTGCGCATCTGACGTCGAACCAGTTGACGAGCGGGAACGTGCTCGCGTTGTGGGAGGGCGTGTTCGCGGTCGGCCGTCGCACGATCGGTGCGGGATCGGGCAGCGTCGGCGTGATGGGGCCGGGGGACACGGCGTGGCGGGAGCTCGGTGTGAGTGTGCTGCTCGGGTTCGGTGGTGGGCTTGCGCCGCAGCAGGGCGAGTACATGTTCGTGCCGGGTCCGCTTGGGGCGATTCAGCTCTACGCGGGTGGGTTGAAGACCACGGGCACGTCGGCGGGGACTGCGGCCTTCACGAAGGGGTCGGCGGCGGTGACGGGGACGGGCACGCTGTGGGCGAGCACGCTGGAGCCGGGGTCGCTGGTCTTCTCGTTTGAGACGGGGAACAAGTTCGTCGGTGTCGTGCAGACGGTGAACTCGAACACGTCGCTGACGTTGGTGTCGCCGTGGCGTGGGTTGACGACTGCGGGGAACTCGTATGCGGCGGGGCCGATGCTCGGCTATCCGTTGACGGGGATCGGCGCGAGTCCGTTCACGGCGGTGACCGTGTGCGGTGGCCGGGTGCTGTGGGCGATGGGCAAGAAGTTGATGATGTCGAAGACGGTGGATCCGGACACGGGCGAGTCGCGGCTGTTCGAGCAGGACGCGACGGACTTCCATGAGTTCTCGGCTGACATCGTGGGGTTGGCGACGCTTCGCGATCGGGTCTTTGTGTTCACGAAGGCGGGTATCTCGCTGGTGTCGAATGTGGCGCTGGAGATCGTGGACCCGTTCGGGAACGCGCAGCATCGTGTGGAGCGCGTGTCGGGGGACGTGATTCTGCGTTCGCAGGGCGGGATGACGGCGTGGCGGGACCAGATGGTGGTTGCTGCTGTCGACGGGGTGTATCTGCTTGATTCGATCGGCGGCTTGCGGTTGGTGTCGCGGTCGATCACGCCGTTGTGGCAGAGCTTCATGAAGGCTGGGAGCGCGGTGGGGCAGATCGCGACGTTCCGTGATCACGTGTTGGTGCCGGCGGGTGGGCAGGTGCTCGTGGGTCGGTTGGATCGGACGGTGAAGACGCCTGCTGGCGATTCGTCGCCGTGGACGCGTTGGGTCGATGGTGAGGCTGGTGGCGGGGCGTCGTTCGTGGTTCAGGATCCGACGGGCTCGGCGAAGCTCGTGGCGGGGACGAACACGAATGGGTATCTCCTCGACTTGACGGGGGCGTTCATCGGGCCGGCGTTGCCGGCGACAGCTACGGCTGTTGATGCCAACGGTGCCGGGTACGGGATCTTCCTCGAGACGCGGGAGTTTCAGCCGGCGGGTGGGCGCACTGCGGCGTTGGTGCAGCGGTTGATGTTGGAGTACGAGTCGTCGGGCGGGTCGGTGGCGGTTGGTGTGTCGCGGATGCAGCGTGCGACGCCGGGGGCGGATCCGCTGTACTCGGCGCTGGCGACGGCGCCGGCGGGTAACTACCAGTCGCAGTCGCCGCGGGCGATTGCGGTGCGGGTGTCGTCGCGGCGGGTGTCGTTCACGTTTGCGACGGGTGGGTCGTGTTCGGGGTTGCGGATCCGTGGGTTTGTGGCGTCGTTTCGGCAGCGGGGCCTGTCGCGGTGACCGCGCCGGGGATCAATCCGGCCGAGTTCGATCGACGTTTGGATGAGCGGTTGGGCCCGGTTAGCCAGCTGATCGCGCAGCTTCAGAACGGCCGGATCTGGGATGAGGTTGGCGTCGGCGCCACGGATGAGACGACGATCTCGACGAGCTACACGAACCTGGCGACGGCAGGGCCGACGATCGTCGTGCCGACGTCGGGGTGGTGGCTGGTCGAGTTCTCGATTGAGTCCTTTCGCAACGATGGCGGGGCGGGCACTGACGCCTACATCTCGTTCCAGCACGGGACGACGAACAATGCGGCCGACGATGACCGGATCAGCAATGGCAGCGGGCAGTTGGTGCCGGGAAGTTGCCAGCGGGTGTTCAAGCTGGTCGCGGGAGACACGTTGCAGGTCAAGTACCGGGTGTCGGGCAGCACCGGCCGGTTCCGCGGTAAGCGGACGCTCGCGGCGCGGCCGATCGCGGATCCGTCGTAACCTGCCCCGTCCGCAGGTCACGGCATCCTTCGGGCCGTGGCTACCGCGACGAAGAACAAGACGGCTTGGGCTGGTGGCATGGGGACTTCGTTGGCGACGAACGTGAGTCCTGCGACCACGAAGCCGCCGACGTTCACGGCGACGCCGACGACCGTTACGCCGCCGGCCGGGTACTACGACCCGGCGCTTGATGCGCAGGGCCGGGCCAGCGGTCGCGGGTTGGACCAGCTGCTGCAAGATCTCGGGAAGGCCGGGACGCGAGCGGACGATCAGCTGCGGATCGATAAGGGGCAGATCACCCAAGGGCGTGACTGGTCGCTGGCGGATCTCCTGACGGGGAAGAACCGGGAGGGCGAGGACTATTCGACGGCGACGAACGACCTCAGTACGTCGTTCAAGCGGCTGGCGTCGTCGCAGGCCGGGAACGCGTTGCAGGCCGGTGTAGGGGAGGGCGGGACGTTCGCGGCGGCGAAGGCTGCACGTGACACGAACCAGGCGCATGACCAGTCGGGGTTGGACACGCAGCACACGCGGTTCGGGGAGGACTACTCGACGCAGACGGGTCGTGTGAAGACGTCGTCGCAGCAGCAGCTTGACGACGCGGATCGGCTGTACGGCTACGGGGTCGTGGACCGGGCGGACACGGGGCAGCGCGCGACGAACGAGAACACGTTCTTCGGGCAGGATCTCGGGGCGCAGAAGCAGTACCAGGCTGGGCAGCAGGGGTGGGTGGCGCCGGGGACGAAGCTGCCGACGCTCGAGGACTACTTGTCGACGACGAAGCGGAAGCCGGGGACGTCGATCACGGGCGCGACCTCGTACGTGCCGGCGCAGTACTACTAGGAGAACTCGATGGCGACGAAGACGAAGAAGTCGAGCAAGTACCAGTCGCAGATCGACTCGGAGACGGAGCTTCGCTATGGGCCGCAGTTGGACGCGCTCGCATCGTTGCTGTCGAACGCGCAGGGGGATCGTAATCAGGCGTTGTCGGTGAACGCGTCGACGGCGCAGGCGTTGAGCAACGCAGCGCGGATCGCGCAGCCGGAGGTCAAGCAGGCGAACCAGGACTACCTGTCGCAGTTGCTGGCGGCGAAGGGGACGCTTGGGCAGGACACTGCGGCGTGGGCGGGGTCGGGGGATCCGTTCAAGGAGGCGTCGGCGCGGGACATGGCGAACGCGCAGGTGCGTGCGGCGGAGACGACGAAGGCGTCGAGTGATGAGTTGACGCAGCGTGGGTTGGATGCGCGGGCTGGTGCTGTGGCGGGTGCGCGTGCGATCGGTGATCGGTATGCGGGGCAGGCGGGGCAGATCTCGGATCAGGCGCAGTCGTTGACGGGGCAGTCGGGTGCGTTCGCGTCGTCGCGGCTGGCGGAGCTCTTGGGTGATGATGCGAAGACGGCGCATGACACGGCGCAGGCGCGGGCGGATCGGCGGACCTCGAGCACGAACGCGGCGAACCAGAACGCGACGACATTGGCGGCGGCCGGGGTGAACCCGGACGGCACGATCATCCCCGGCGGGAAGTCCGACCCGAAGGTGAAGGACAAGACGAAGGTGAAGTGGCAGACGCCGCAGGCTGCGGGGAAGGCGTCGGACTCGATCGCGGCGGCGCAGGCTGCGGCGGCGAAGCTGAAGGCGGCGGGGCGGTCGCGGTCGGAGATCGCGAAGCTGTTGGTCGGTGGGCGGCCGACGCAGAGCGTGCAGGATCCGAACACGGGTGCTATCTCGACGGTGCCCGGTGTCGCGAAGGTGCCGCAGCTGTACGCGTCGGTGGCGCTCGACCTTGTGTGGGATCAGCACGTGTCGGCGCGGAACGTCGCGCTCCTGCACAAGCGTCGGTACAAGATCAGCGATCTCGGGTTGCCGACGCAGCCGCCGAAGAGCGCGACGACGACGGTGACGCCGGGTTCGTCGAGCACGGGTGGTTTGCCGATGGGTCCGCTTGGGCCTGTGTCGATCGGCTAGGCCGTGAAGGAGATCGAGACGGGTGGTGGCTCGGGGTCACCTGCGAAGCGGCGTCAGAAGCCGCGGAAGGCGTCTCCGAGGGGGCCGGTGGGTGTTCGTGCGCCGGGGCCGGTGGGGGTGTTTGCGGATACGACGCCGCGGGCGCCGCGGATCGCTCCGGCTCGTGCGCCGGCGAAGACGCCGGCGCAGCGGCGGCAGAGCGAGGTTCGTGACACGAAGGGTGCGGCTGATGTGGCGCGGGGGCGTCCGGCGTCGGATCGGGCGATCGGGACGGCGCGGCGCCGCTACTCCGAGGTCAAGGACACGAAGGGCGATTCGGATCGGCTGTCGGAGAAGGATCGGCAGAAGATCGTCAGCTCGGCGATGGACAAGATCGCCGAGCACGTGGTCAAGAACCAGCGGTTCGAGGGTCACGGTCCGGAGGGCGGTTACACGCCGGATCATCCGTTGGTGAAGAACTTGGTTCGGGCTGGTCGGATCAAGGTGTTCAGTGGTGGGTTGGGGACGGGCGACGCGTATGGGAGCGCGGGTCCGGTTGGTGCCGGGGTGTTGAAGGTGTTGGACTTCACGGCGCGGCCGGGGCATGCGATCGCTGGGGCGGCGGATGCGTTGGTGGAGGGCAAGGGTGCGGGGGCGGCGCATCATGCGGCGACGCGCGGGATCGAGGGCAAGGACCGCGCGTTGTTCTCGGACGTGTTGAAGCATGCGGGGGCGCCGAAGGCGGTGCAGGGTGTCGGCGGGTTCGCGCTCGATGTTGCGGCGGATCCGACGACCTATGTGACGTTCGGTGCCGGTGGGGTTGCGAGCCATGCTGCGGAGAAGGCGGCTGCGGACACGGCGAAGCGTGCAGCGGCTGCGGGGTTTGGCGAGGAGGCGGCGAAGACCGCGGCGCGCGAGGCTGTGCGCGCGGCGAAGAAGGCGGGCAAGTCGGCGGATGAGGCGGCGTCGGCTGGTCGGGAGGCTGCGCGGCGGGCGCGTGAGCAGGCGGTGCGGCAGGTGACGGAGCGTGCGGCGAAGCGTGCGACGGTCGCGGCGCCGAAGGGCAGTGGCGCGACGGTCCGGTTCGGTGGTCGTGAGGTTCCGGGGGTGCGGCGTGGGTCGGCGGCGGTTGGACGCGGCGCGGGCAAGGTCGCCGGGGCTGCGGGTCGTGCACCTGGTGCTGGTCGGGTGGCGGCGCGGGGGCAGCAGGCGGCTGGGGGTGCGCGGGAGCTGGTGCGTGAGGTGCGGCCGACGATCGCGCCGGCCGGGGTGGACAGCCAGGCGTTCGAGGGTGCGCGTCGTGCTGCCCGGCAGGCGCGTGCGGCGACGAACCATGCCGACCGCGAGAACCAGGCGTTCGCGCGGGCGTTGCACAAGGACATCGGGGCGGCCAACTACGAGAAGGTGATCCGCGCGATCGAGACGCGGACCGTGTCGAAGTTGCCGGCGGAGCTGCACAGCGCCGCGGTGGTGCTGCGGTCGCGGTTCCGGCATGCGAAGACGGTGCGTAAACACGCGGGGCTGGGCGAGGGCACGATCCGCGACTACTTCCCGCATGCGCGGCAGGACGTGCTCGAGCAGGGTCTTGGGATCAGCGATCAGGCCGTGGAGGGTGTGCAGGCGCGCCGTGGTGCGGGTGGTCGGACGGTGACGCGGCCGGGGTCTGCGGCGACGCGTAGCGATCGTCGCGGGATCCATGAGATCAACCCGGAGCGGGTGGCTGAGGGGAAGGAGCCGTTCAGCACGAACGTGCCGTTGGTGGCGTTGAACTACCTCACGGAGACGGCGCGGACTGCGGCGAAGTCTGACTTCCTGAAGGCGATGGCGAAGACGGGGCGGGCCGTGAAGCCGGGGCAGGGGACGTTGCATCTGAAGGACGGGGAGGCCGTGTACCGGCTGGGGTTCGAGCCGGGGTCGAAGACCTCGACGCATCTCGCGGATTCGAAGGCCGGTGGCGAGGTTGTGCTGCGGTCGGGCGCGGGCCGTGGCCGGTTCGGGTTGCGGGAGGTCGACGAGTCTGAGTTGCAGCGGGTGCTGGGGCACAAGCCGGGCGACGCGGGTGCGCCGCAGGGTCAGTACGTGGTGTTGGATCGTGGGGTCGTGGAGGACACGTTGGCGTCGACGCAGCCGGCGCGGGCGAAGCACAAGTCGGGGCAGTTGGTGGACAAGGCGACGGGTGGGTTCAAGCGGGTCGCGACTGCGACGCCGGGGTTCCATGTGCGCAACGCGATCGGTGACGCGCAGATGGGGTTCTTGGGGCAGCCGGGTGGTTCGCTTGTCCGGAACACTGGGCAGGCGTCTAAGGCGCTGCGACGCGTCTCCGAGCAGGAGCGTGAGGCCGGCAAGGTTCGCGTGACGCCGAAGAAGAGCGCGAGCACGATCAAGGTCGCTGGGCAGCGGATGCCGTTGGACGACTTCCTGGCGGGGGCGAAGAAGCACGGCGTGATCCGGTCGGGCTACGTCGGTCGTGAGCTCGAGGATCTGACGAAGGGGAAGGTCGGTGCGCCGAGCAAGGTGAAGCGCGGTACCGGGGACCGTGTGAAGCGGTGGATGCAGAACCGTGAGGATCTGTTCCGGATCGCGACCTACAAGCACGGCTTGGACAAGGGGCTGCCGGAGGCGGAGGCGGCGGATCTCGCGGCGTCGATCCACATCGACTACGGGGACCTGACGGAGACGGAGCGGCGGTATCTGCGGCGTGCGTTGCCGTTCTACACGTTCAGCGCGCGGGCGCTGCCGCTGCACGCGAAGAAGCTGATCACGAACCCGGGGAAGTACGCGACGATCGAGAAGGCCCGGGAGGAGGTCGGCAAGAGCACGGGGCTGTCGGAGGACGAGCAGCGGTCGCGGATGCAGCTGTACCAGCAGCGGCAGGCGCCGTTCGTGATCAAGATCGGCGGGCGAATCGTCGCCGTGTCCGCCCAGCTGCCGCTGACGCTGCTGAACGAGGTGCCGACGAGCACGAACCTGTCCGACTACTTGGACGAGCTGGGCCAGTTCACGGCGGGGCTGTTGAACCCGATCGTGAAGGACCCGGCGGAGATGTGGGCGAACGAGTCGGCGTTCTTCCGTCGGCCGATTGAGGACGAGCGTCGGCCGTTGGTGGCGGCTCCGTCGTGGGTGCAGCACGTGCCGAAGAAGTACTGGGCCGGGTTGGGGATCACGCCGGACTACGTGGACAAGCGCACGGGGAAGAAGACGTGGGGGTGGCGCGGGAAGGCCGACTACGTCGCAAAGGCGATTCCGGGTCCGGCCAGCCTGGTGCAGCAGTTGGCGTCACCGGGCACGAACCGTCGCGGCCAGGGCGAGACGGCGAAGTTGGTCGCCGGGCTGTCGGGTGTGCGGTTGGATCCGTTGGACGAGAACGCCGCGGCGTCGACCGAGGTCACGAATGCCTACAAGGAGCTGGCGCTGCTCAACCGGCGCGCGGGCGCGTTGAATCAGCAGGGTGTGAACGGTGATCATCCGACGCACGAGTACTTCGTGATCCGGCAGCGGATCAAGGCGTTGGACTTCCAGGTGGAGAAGTTGCAGCGGGCGCAGCAGGGGCCGCCGAAGCCCGTGGATCGCGAGACGGAGATGCTGTTGCAGGAGGCGCACCAGGCACAGCCGAAGGTCAGCGACCGTGAGCGGGACATGCTGTTGCGCGAGGCGCGGCTCGCGGCAGCAGGCTAGGGCTGTCCGGCAGCCCGCCGTGCGCGCAGCAGCGACTGTTGCTGCTCTTGGGTGAGCGGCGGTGCCGGCGTGATCGTGCCGCTCCAGGGCAGCAAGTTGCAGTGGGCCTTGTTGTAGAAGCGGTGGCAGTTCTCTACGTGCTTCTCGCCAGCGCTCCACAGGAGCGCGCCGGCGATGGTGAGGCCGATGATGGTCGCAACGGCAGGCTTCACGAGCTTCACCCGCTGAACAGTGCAGCGCGATACGCGGAGAAGCTAGGGACTCGTGCGCGTCCTGCTGTCGCCCTACGCTCTGCGCGTGGCCAACGCCCGCTCTCAACTTCTCGCGGCGATCCACAAGTACGGACCGTCCGTCGATGCGATTGCGGCGCAGTACACGAACCCGGTCACCGGTGGGCATCTTTCCGGGGAGGGCCTTCTGGCGAAGCTGTTGCAGGGGGAGAGCTCGGCGCTGAGCGACCCGGACGCAGCGGGCGGCAAGGTGTCGGGTGCTGGTGCGAAGGCGTGGGGGCAGTTCATGCCCGGGTCGCGGCAGGAGGCGATCCGGAAGTTCGGGCTTGATCCGTGGGCGTCGATCGACCAGGCCGTGCATGCGACGGAGCTGCATCTGCGCGGGAAGATCAACGGGTCGACGGGCCTTGAGGGCTACAACCCGGGCGACCCGACGTACGCGGGCTACATCTTGGGTCAGAAGGTCGGATCGCTGAAGGGCGCGCCGTCGTCCAGGCAGGCGACGACTGAGGCGGCATATCCGGAGGCTGCGCCGGTGTCGTCGGTCGCCACGTCGGACGTTCCGGATCTTGCGGGGCTGCTCGCGCAGTCGCAGGCGGCGAGTAAGCCCGAAGGTCCGGCGTCGGCGGGGGTGGCGGCCCCGTCGTTCAGTGCGGCGCCGGCGTTGCCGCAGGGGTATCAGCAGGCGCAGGGCTCGGGTGGTGGTGGGTCGCAGGGCGCGGACTTGTCGTCGTTGTTGCGGGGGGTCGCGGCGATGGAGCCGGCTCTGACGACGCAGACGTCTCAGACGACGTCTGCCCCGGATTCGACTGGCACGACGGCCGAGACGGGCTCGCAGGCGTCTCCGAGTGCGAGTACTGCTCGGTCGGGTGGGAAGGTCGTGGTCGGGGAGGCGGCGGAGCGTGCGGGGCATGGGCTGCAGAAGCCGATCTTGAGCTTCTTGCACGAGCTGTCGTCGCGGAGTGGGAGGACGGTCGAGGTCACGACTGGCACGAACCACAACCGGATGACGACGTCGGGGAACGTGTCGGACCATTGGGACGGGAACGCGGCGGATCTCGGGGTGGGCGGTGATGCGCGGCAGGACGGCGCGGCGGGGAAGAAGGGTGACTTGATCGCGGCGCACGCGTTGCAGGTGGCGTACGGGGAGGCGGGCAAGAAGGTGTCGTTCGCGGATGCGTATGCGCAGGCGCGGAAGGGTGGCTTGTGGAACATCGAGACGCCGAAGGGCCGTGTGCAGATCATCTGGCGGTCGCTGGTGGGCGGTAACCACTACAACCACGTGCACACCGGGCTCAACCCCGGTCGCTGATGGGGCTCCTTGAAGGGAAGGCGATGGGGCTCGCGTGGGTCGGGCTCGCGGCGGTGATCGCTGCGTTTGCGTCGTTGCCGGCGTTGATGCAGGACTTGGTGTTGGCGGCGGCGGCGCTTGGGGCGTTGCGGTTCATCGGCGGGACGGTGCGTGGTGGTGCGGCGCGGGCGCGTGAGATTCACCTCGCGGTGACGTCTGATCTGCCTGAGCGGATGGAGCGGCAGGAGGCGCAGATGGTGCGGGTGAACGATCGGTTGGACGCGGGGCAGTTGCGGTTCGTGGCGATAGAGGCGACGTTGGACGTGTTCGCGACGTCGGAGCGTGCGGCGGTGCGGGGGGCGTTGGAGGCGACGCAGCGTCCGCGGTCGGCGCGTGCGACCGATCCGGGGATCCGGACGGGGTGGCGCGAGTAGGGCGTTTGTGTCCGGTGATCGTCCTACGGTCGCCCGCATGAACACGCCCTTGATGAAGAAGCTGGTGGCCGTTGTCGTGGCCTTGCTCGCGGTGCTCGGCGGCACGGTCCTGGTGATCGACACGGACGGTCCGGGCCCGCGGCCGGCGCACACGGTCACGATCCCGAGTCATCTACCGGGGCCGCTGACGGCGGCTGTCGACTCGGGTGACGCAGACCGGCTGCCCGACACGACGGTGACTGCACCGGCGGTCGTCGTGGCGCAGGCCAAGACGGGTGAGGTCGGCGAGGATCTTCGCGCCGAGAACCCGACTGCTGGCAACGTGGCTGCGCAGGATCAGGCCGCGCACGACGATCAGCTGCCATTGGTCGGTGCCGATGCTGCGCCTTCGCAGCGGGGTTGTCTGTCGCGGTTCGTGGTGAACTACAGCTCGCGCCGTGGCGTCGCGCCGCGTCTGCTCGAGCTGCACGAGACCGTCAGCCGCAACGTGCCCGGCTGGGCTGATGTCAACGCGATCGGCGTCCAGTTCAACCAGCCGCGTTCGCAGGCGAGCTCGACGTACACGCTCGACCGTGAGGCCCACTGTCTCTATCTGGTGCGGGAGAGCGACAAGCCGTGGACACAGGCGGCGGCCAACCCGTGGTCGATCAGCTTCGAGATCATCAACACGGCGACTCCGTCCGATCGCAATCTGATCGATGGTCCCGGCCGGAAGCTGTTGCTCGGGATCCTCAATGACGCGTCGAAGCGGTGGGACATCCCGTTGCGTTCCGCGCGCACCCGGAGCTGCACGCCGTTGCGGGCGGGGATCAGCGATCACAGCGAGCTGGGTCCGTGTGGTGGCGGTCACGTGGATACGGCTCCGTGGCGTGGTGGTTCCCGGCCTGGCCAGGTCCCGCGTGGTGCGGTGCGGGCGCTGGTGGTCGACGCCCGCCGGTTGTGCGAGAAGCGCTACCGCGCCGCGCACAAGCCGACGCCGGCGCGCTGCAAGGCGTAGGAGTCGCTTCGCGGGTCCCGGCGTCGCTATTTGCGTCGGGGCTCGCGTCGCGTGGTGTCGCTGCGTGGACGGTGTAGACGGAATTTTTCCTGTTCCGTCCGTGGTGTGGTTAGAGTGGGGCGAACATAGGACGTAGAAGTCCTACGGACGCCCTGGTGCGACACCGTGGGACATGACCCACCTGGGGAGGTGGACATGGACGAGCAGAAGAAGGACGAGCTGCACGCGCGGCTCCTCGCACAGTCGTTGCCGATCGATGACCTTGAGCAGGCGCTGCCGCATCTGCGGCGGCCGTTCTCGGCGGAGGCCGTGCGGTGGAAGGTGCAGTCGACGTGGCCGAAGGGCCCTGAGAAGAAGGGCGCGGTGATCGTCGCGTACATCGATGCGCGGCTCGTGATCGAGCGGTTGAACGCGGTGGCTGCGGCGTTCTGGACGGCGAAGTACTCGCCGACGTCGAAGCCGGACCTGATGATGTGCGAGCTGACGGTCTTCGGGACGTCGCGGATCGATGTGGGTCAGTCGTCGAAGGGGTTGTCGAAGGACTTGATCTCGGATGCGCTGAAGCGTGCGGCGGTCCAGTTCGGGGTGGGTGTGTCGGTGTACGCGTTGCCGCAGACTGCTTGGACGCTGGAGGCGGCGGGCGGTGCGTTGAAGAAGGTCGGTGGCGGGGAGAAGGCGTCGCTGGCGTTGACGCCTTCGGGGCATGCGAGCTTGAAGGCCGGCTACGTGGAGTGGTTGGAGCACACGGGGAAGCCGCACTTCGGTCCGCCGTTGGATCACGGTGATGTCGACTGGATCAGCGACATGCCGGCGGAGGCGCCGGCTGAGACGGAGTCGGAGGACGACACGGAGACGGCTACGGCTGCGCCTGACGCGTTGGACGACGCGATGGCGACGGATCTCCGTGCGCAGATCGAGGCGGCGTATCAGGAGCTGCGTGGTGTGGACCGGAAGGTGATGTTGGCCGGGGCGTTCCAGGCGGAGTTGAAGGCGGCGCAGGGGTCGCATGAGGGGTTGCGGGAGTTGTTGGTGCGGTTGCAGGACCTGATCGCGGACGCGCGCGTGAAGGTGGCGGCATGACGCGCCGGGACCGGGAGCGCAAGGCGGCGCAGCGGTGCGCGCACGCGGAGCGGCGCGATCACCGGCAGCCGGACCATCCGTTCACCGCGGATCAGCGGCGCAACGCGAGGCGGGATGAGTGGCGCAAGGTGTTGGCCGCGGTGCGGAAGGCGGCGGCATGAGTCCGCTCACCCCAGACGAACGCGCGCGGGCTGCGGAGATGCTGCGCTTCCCGGAGCGCTATGACGACCGTGAGGCTCGCGTCCTGGCCGACAAGCTGGAGGCCGAGCCCGCGGGCTACGACTACGAGAGCGTGGCCGCCGAGCGTGGAGAGGCGCTTGAGGCGGTCATCGCGGCCTCCGACGACCTGGTGCGCCATGGCGCCTTCCCCGCGGCGCTTGCGCCCGCCGTTGGCCGCGCCTGCGAGGTCATGGCGGGCGTCGAGCCGTCCCTGCTGCGCGCGGAGCGTGACGAGGCGCGGGAGGCGCTGCGCCTCGCGGTCGAGACGGTCGACGAATCGGCTCGCCAGGGGATGCCAAAGCTCCTGCCCTTCCATGTTCGTGCGATCGCGGCGGGCGTGGAGCGCACGCACGCGCTCGTGCCCGCCACTCAGCTTCAGCGACTTGCGGGCCACATCTGCGCGCGACGGACCCTGCTGAGAAGGCGCGACGCGCAGGAGCAAGTTCTTCAGGAACTCCAAGAGCTTGAACAAGCACTGCTGGCGGCAGCCCGTGGCGAGCGTGTCGACTGGCCGGGTGTGGCATGACCGCTGCGCAGATGGACACGGGCGTTCCGCACGCGTGGCACAAGCTCGACTGCCCGATGCACCAGTGGGCCGGGCAGACCGTCGCCGGCACGACACGGGTCGTGTGATGACGGGGCTGCTGTTGGTGCTCGGCGTGTACGCGGCGTTGATCGCCGCGACCGCCGTGCGATGGGAGCGACGGGCGCCGCGGGTGCGGCGCGACCTGAACGAACGACGGAGGACACGGTGAGCAGCTCGCTGTTGGACACGGCGATGGAGCAGTTCTACGCACGGATGGACTCGGCCGCGGGACCGGACAAGACGCCGCCGCCGGAGCTGAGCCTGCTCGTGCTGTCCGGGCTGGACCTGGACGTCGACGCTGCCCGTGAGCGGATGCATCAGATGGCGCACGCGATCGACGTGACGGCGCTGCTGTCCGGGGATCCGCGGTGTCAGGTGATGGCGGATGCGTTGGTGCAGGTGATGGCGATGGGTGTGCTGCACGAGCGCGCCCGGGTCGAGCAGGATCGGGTGGTGGGCCCGTGACGCTGCTGACCTACGCGGCGATCACGTCCGTGTTCGTGGGGCTGATGGTCGCGGCGGTCGTCGACGCCGCACGCCCCGACGAGCGTGACGCTGGCCGCGCCCGGCTGCTATGGCTTCGGCTGGTGTGCTGGTCGATCTGCGGTCGGGTGCGCGATGAGTGACCTCGAGCGCTTGAACCTGAAGACCTTGCCGCCCGTCCCCGCGATCGTCGGGTGGTCGGATCGGTACAGCCAGACGTTGTTGAAGAAGGCCGACACGTGCCTTCGCTCGGCGTACTTGTACGTGAAGTACAGCGGCGGGACGCCGGGGCATCAGCTCGACCGTGGCTCGCTCGCGCACCTCGTGTACAAGCGGATGACCGAGGACCTGATCGTCGCCGACGCCGAGTCCTACCTCGAGCCCGAGTTCACGCAGGACCAGCACGGGCTGCTGATCGAGGAGGACCCGGAGACGGCGGCGCGGCAGATCGCGTCGATGACCGCAACGATCGTCGATGAGGTCGCTCGCGAGCATCCGGAGCTGGTCGTGCCGCACGCCGAGATGGAGGCCGTGCGGATCATGGCCTACCACTGGGCGATCGGGGTCAAGGTCGACCCGGTGACGATCGCCGGCGTCGAGCGGAAGTTCATCCTCGACGTGGCCGGGCACGAGATCTCCGGGATCGTGGACCTCTGCACGATCGACGGGATCACGGGCGGTGTCGACGACTACAAGACGTCGTGGAATCGGCCCGAGCAGGACGACTACGAGAAGGGGTTCCAGGGCTGGTTGTACGCGCTGCTGTTGGCGTTCGGGCAACCGGTCGAGCGCGTGGCGTGCGATGCGTGCTCGGGGAAGAGGCACGTGGTCCAGGTCGGTCCGGAGAACCAGAGCGCGGAGGTGCCGTGCTCGACCTGCGGGGAGCGTGGCTCGGTCGAGGTGCGGTTGCCGGCGATCGGCGGCGGCTTGCAGCGGATCCGGACGCGGGAGCTCTACCCGCGGTTCCTGGAGACGCAGGCGGACGGGACGCTGCGTTTGCAGCAGCGGGAGAACTGGTTGACGCGGACGCAGCTTCAGGACTTCCGCCGGGACCTCGAGCGGTTGATCGCGCAGCTTGACGGTGCGCGGGAGACGGGTCTCTTCCCTGCTGTGGACGGGGGGCATTGCAACGAGTGTCCTGCTCGCTCGGAGTGTCCGTTGCCGGCGCATCTGCGGTCGTGGCATGGGGCGATCGATTCGGAGGAGAAGGCGTCGGAGGCGGCGTCGTGGGCGGACGTGATGGGGGACCGGGTGGCGAAGGTGAACGACGAGGTGAAGCGTTGGGCTGGGGAGCACGGGGGCCGTGTGCGGTACGGGGCGGACAAGGTGAAGGAGTTCAAGTCGTCGCAGTCGCGGAGTGTGCGGAAGTCGCAGGGCAAGGCGGACTGGGAGGGGCTGAAGACCGCGGTCGCGCGGGCGGCGGAGTTGGGGGAGGAGTTCGACTTCGACTACTGGGTGAAGACGGGGTCGACGAACTCGTTTCGGAAGCGCGTGTTGTCGGCCGAGGAGCTGGCGGCGGAAATGGATGGTGATGCGGACGAGCGCATGTCTCGGGCGTACGCAGTCAAGTGGGGCGATCAGATCCGGAAGGACCAGGCCAAGGAAGACGGTCGGGATCTGTCGCTGGATGAGCGATTCGGCGCGCTGCCGCCGTTCTAGGAGGTCGTGGTGAGCGAGTCGAGGAACTTGTACTTGTCGGAGATCGACGCGTTGTGCCGTGTGCTGTTGGGGCACGGGGAGGTGCGGTTGGCGCATCGGGTTCGGCACGCGGCCGCGGAGTGGGAGCACGTGTGCGCGGTGATGGTGAACAAGCCGGCGCCGACGGTTGTGCCGTTTCGGCCGGTGGGTGCGGAGCGTCGGCCGTTGGACCGGGCGTTGCTGGAGCTGCGTGGCCGGGTGGCGGCGTGACCGGCGTCGAGTTCTGGCGTGCGGTCACCGCGAACGGACGTGCGCGGTGCTGGGGTTGCGAGGTGTGGCCCGGGGACAAGGGGAAGTGCAAGCACTTGTCCATGGGGTTGCTCGATGCTCATCACGTTCTGCCGAAGCAGGTTCTGAAGCGCGAGTTCCCGTTCGGTGGGCGTTCCCGTGTCGGGGCTGGCGGAGAGCCTGTGCTGCCGTGGGAGGCGTCTCCGCGGGGCTGGGAGTCCGTGCTGGGGTGGGACACGGTCACGCTGGACGAGATCGTGTGGGATCCGCGCGATGGTGTGCCGCTCGCACGGTTCCATCACGACCAGGTGGAGCACGGTCGACTCCACATTCCGCGAGCCGTGCTCCCGGCGGCGGTCGAGGACTTCGCCGCGGAGCTCGGGCTTACGTGGCTGCTTGATCGAACCTACGGAGCGAAGGAGGCCCACCCGCCGGAGGGCAAGCGATGACCGAGGGCAAGTTCGACCTCATCGGCGAGCTTCAGGACGCCTTGCGGAGCGCCTCGGCCGCCCGTGACGCGCTCGGCGAGGCGGGCGCGGGCTTCACCCCCGGCCAGCGCGTGACCGTCAACGGGACGGCGGCGTCCGTGATCGGCTTCCGCGCCGCCGACCACCGGGTCGGCATCCAGGTCGACGGGGACCAGGACGGCCCCGTGTGGCTCGACCCGGACCTCGTCCTTGGCGATGTCCGCGACCCGGGGACGCTGGGAGAATCGCCCTCATGAGCGAGCAAATCGAAGGCGTCGAGGTCTGGCCCAACCGCATGACGACCTGCTCGACGTGTGGTGCGCGGGTCCAAGCCGGCCAGCCCTCCGAGGACTGCTGCCCAGCGATCCGCGACGCCCCCGCGCCTCAATGGGTCCGCGACTTCCACGCCAAGCACGGTGTGTGGCCCAAGGACTGGGAGTCGTCGGGTGCCTGAGATCTACCGTCCCGGCTCGTGCCCGAACTGCGGCCGCCACCGGGTCCACGGCGCGGCGATGCTCGATGAGGACGGCGTCTGCGAGAAGTGCGGCTGGGACGTTGACGGGGGCGACTACGCCTCCGTCACGCGCTCAGAGCCAGCTCCTGCTCTTGACGACCAACCCGCGCCGTCGCCGGACCACAAGAACCCGTCGCACAACCAGGAGGCCGACCGTGGCTAAGCACCCGCACGCACTGGTGGAACTGGTCGCGGCCACACTTCACACGCTCGACGGAGGCGACTCGGTCCCGACCGCAGACGTCGAGCGTGCGGAGAGCGTGTACCGGGCACGGGCAGAGATGGTCCTCGCCACCATCATCCGGTTCGCCGACGCGGAAGGGAAGCCGGTCGTGTTCGGCGACCATGCCGCTGCTCTTCTTGACGAGGTCCACGGCCGGGGTACTCAGCCGATGGCTGAGCATCCCGAGACGACTTGTCGGCGCTGCGGCGGGCCGAACGTGTCGTGGTTCGCGCCGTCGCCGCTCTGGAACGCCGTCATGCGCGGCGGATCGATCGACGGCCCGTGGGAGTTCGACGAGCTGATCTGCCCCACGTGCTTCTGCATCCTCGCCGAGGAACGCGGCATCGCGTCTACGTGGCGCGTGCACGCCGAGACGATCAACGTCGAGCTGGAGACGGTCACCCCGACCGGGCGCGTGTGGGACCCCGAGACGGACCTGTGGGTCGAGTCGAGCGTCGATCCTCCTGACGACCAGGACGCGCCGAACTAGACCTACGAGATCGGCCCCGCGGGCGCTGTAACGCCCCGGGGCCATGACCCACGGAGGAGTATCTCCATGAGCATCGTCGACTCTACGCCGGCGGCCAGCCTGACGCTGGTCGCTGGCACGACGACATCAACAAGCCCCCCCCCCGGAGGATGGGGCGCCGCGTGCGTTCGTGTTCGGCGGGCGGCGCGGGGTTCGCGAGGCGCTCGGCCTCGTTCCTGCGAAGAACGCGACCACGGACGGGTTGCGGCGTGCGATCGTGCTGCTGCGCGAGGCGGCCGACGACTTCGAGCGGGAGCTCGAGGCGCGGGCTCGGGACACGGCGCAGCGGCGTGCGGGGTTCGACCCGGACGCGGTGCTGTTCGACAAGCTCGGGCGGAAGCGGTCGCCGGCGACGATCCCGGGGTACATGGCTGGGCGGCCGGCGCCGAGCCGTGGCCGGAAGTATCCGCCCAACCCGTTCACGGTCGCGGAGATCGTCGAGCTGCTCAACCACGTCGGCGCGGTCTGCAAGAACGAGGTCTACGCGGAGCGGCTCCGTGCGCTCGTCCTGGTCCTGTGGCGGTCCGGGGTTCGGATCAGCGAGGGGCTCGGTCTGCATGAGGGCGACCTGAGCGCGGACGCCAGCAAGGTGTTCGTGCGGCGCGGCAAGGGCGGCAAGCAGCGCGAGATCGGCGTTGACGCGTGGCTGTGGCCGTTGCTGGAGCCGTGGAACCGGCTTCGTGCCGAGCTGCCGCCGGGCCCCTACTTCTGCGTCGTCGAGGGCCGCACGGCCGGCGTGGATGCGTGGGGTGCGTCGCAGGTCCGGGAGAAGTTCGCGGACTTGCAGGCCGCGGCGGGGATCCGGAAGCGGTTCCGGCCTCATCAGCTTCGGCACACGATGACGTGTGAGTTGATCTTGGAGAACAAGAACATCGTGATCGTGCAGCGTCAGCTTGGACACGCGAACCTCGCGGTGACGACGAACTACACGAACGGGTTGCCGCAGGGTGAGGTGATCGGGGCGATGCGTTCGCGGGCGATGCCGATGTTGCCGGTGTTCTCCGGCTGAACGGGGAGACGGCTCGCGCTCGGTTAGAGCGCGAGCTGCCCCTGTGCCGGGGTGATCAGCGCGTTGGGCATGAGGACGAGCGAGAGCCAGCGTTCGCCGGGGCGGACGACGCGGGCGAGGTTGCCGAACTCGTAGTGGTCCCAGTCGTCCTTGGCGAGCCAGCCGCCCGTCTCGAGGACGTCGCCGAGCGCCTTCTCGATGAAGTAGCGGTGGTTGCCCTGGTCGGGGGCGTTGTGGGTGGGGAAGCAGAGCTGGCCTTCGACAAGCACGGAGTCGAGGCCGCGGGGGAGCTGTGCGTGGATGAGCGCGGCGGTGAGCCAGACGCTCCAGTGCTTCTTCGCGTTCTGGTAGGCGAAGCGGTTCCCGGACCCGAAGAGGTTGAGGGTGGGGAGGTGGTGGTCGGGGTGCATCTTCGCTTTGTTGCACGGGTTCCCGGCCGTGTTGATGGCCTTGCAGCCCTTCATGCCTTCGGGGCAGGTGTAGGCGTGGTCGGGGCGGTGCTCGATGCGGTACATGCCGTCGTGCTCGTGGTCTGCCATTCGTAGAGCGTAGGGCGAGTGCAGGATGTTTTTCCGTCCTGTGGTCGTCCCATACTCGTCTCCCGTCAGGAAGTTTTCTTCTCTCACGGGAGGTTGTTGATGAGCACGGGAACGCTGTCGCGCGAGGCGATTGACGCGGCGCATGAGGAGGCCGGCACGGCGCCGGAGCCGGACGTCGCGGGCGAGCTGTTCGAGGACGCGGAGGGCCAGTTCGTTCTTCGGATCGGCGGCCAGTCGCCGACGACGCACAAGGTCCGGATCTACGGGGGCGCGGTCGAGATCGAGCCGCCGGAGGACGGGTTCCAGAAGGGCACGTCGTACGTGCTGCGGGTCGAGGTCGTCTGCCACAAGGTGGGGCTGACGGACGAGCGTGATTCGAAGACCGGGGATGTCGTGGGTTGCCGCGACGAGCGCGGTCTGAAGATCACGGGCGTGGCGCTCGCATGAGCCTGCTCACGGACACGCGGGTCGACGCTCGGCTGTACCAGCCGGGGCTCCCGGACGGGGACGAGGACGGCCGGCGCTCGTTCGTTGAGGCCGTGCGCGACGAGGGTCAGATCGCGGCGGTGCAGATCAACGCCTTCGAGTCGGATGGTTCGGGGGCCACGGTTCAGCTGGTGCTGGACCGTGAGGCTGGGCTGATCCTGCTGGCGCAGCTCGCGGACGCGCTCACGGCGAACGCGGTCTAGACGCGGCCGTCGTCCCTTCTCGGGGCGGCGGGTGCGTGTGGAACGCAAACCCGAGCGCATGGGGAGGTCCCAGATGAACGCTCAACAGGAACGGCCGCGTTGCGGTCAGTGCAAGTGCGTGGTCGTGTGTGCACGACGAGGGCCGTGGCATCCGCCGATGGCACGGCCGTTGATCGAGAAGCTCGGTGTGCCGTCCATGACCCGGGAGGAGTTCGACGCGGCTCAGCAGGCGCCGTTCGAGCTTCCTCAGGTGGACGCGGACGAGGCTGCGATGCACGCCTGGCAGTCGGAGGCCGTGGCGTGAGCGGCGAGGCGTCTCCGATGTGCCGTTGCGGGCACACGGCGCACTGGCACAGCCACGGCGGCACGGGCGACTGCGAGTTCAACCGCGTCTGCGGCTGCACCGCCTTCGGCGCGTCCGCTCCGGCAACGCCCGTCGTGCTGGAGATGTGGATCTGCCCGACTTGTGGGCTGACGAACAACCCGTGGCAGCATGTCTCGAAGGAGAAGTGGGACCCGACGATCCCGCCGGACCAGCTCAAGGACGAGGACTGGTGCCCGGATCGCCCCGTGAAGGTGCGGGTGTTCCGGGAGGAGGACGTCCGACCGCTCGTGGAGGCAACGCGCGCTGCAGCCGACGCTCACCCGCTCGACATCGATCAGCCGCGTCTTGCGGCGGTGTCCGGTCCGTTCCCCGCGGAGTGGGGGACGTGATGGCCGACAACCGCGTGATGGACGGTCCTGCGTGCCGGGGCTGCGGCCTCCCGAACTATCAAGGGCTCTGCCCGGTCTGCCGTGGTGACGAGGCTGAGGCGCGCGAGGAGAACATGCCCTACCCGTGGGATGACGAGCCCTATCGCGACCTGGAGGATCGGTCGTGAAGCGGTTCGATCCGAAGTGGCAGCTGCGCCGGTGCGTGCGCTGCGGGCACGAGGAGCGGTTCCCGGCCTTGTGCCCGGTGGAGTCGCTGTGCTCGTGGTGTGGCCCGGTGCGGTTCAAGGTCGGCGCGGGCTCGGGGCGGACGATGCACGTCGTCATCTGTCTGTGTGGGTGCGGGGCCGAGTTGGTGAACATGACTCGGCGGGACACGTTGTACGCGGGTCGCTCGCACTCGACTCGGGCGTGGAAGGCACGGAGCCAGTACGACGCTCGCCGTGCGGCTGAGCGGGCCTCGCAGGCGTCTCCCGCGCGGTGTTGATCTTGGACGGCATGGACGCCGTGCTGGCCCCGGCGATCGAGCAGTTGCGTGAGGTCGTCGCTGGCCTGGGGGCACGGGCGTGATCGCGGTCATGTTCGTGAAGGAAGTAGACGAGCGCGCGCTCTCGGACGGGGAGCGGATCTTTCGTCCTGAGGACGCGCTCGCCGCGGCCGCGGAGCTGTTCCGGTTCACGGAGTTCCGGAAGCTCGACCCGCGGATGCAGGACCGGGTCGGGGTCGACGTCGTGTTGCCGCGGTGGGAGGACCAGAGCGCGGGGACGCAGTGGGTGTTCATGCATCGTGCGATGGAAGCGCTGCACGGGGCGGAGGTGCAGCGCCGGCGTCCCGTGGAGGGTGCGGTGCTGGATCCGGTGCAGCCCGCGGGGGAGCTATGAGCAGCCGGTGGGACGACGACCTCGGGTTGTTGTGGTTCATCACCGCGGCGACGCGGGGCTATCACCTCGTGACGTGGCATCACGCCGTGGAGGGCGTGCAGCGCCACTGGGTTCATGTCGGGGACCTGCGGCGGTACGTCGAGCTGATCGACTGGTTGGGCCGGGGGATGGTGCCGCCGTTGGAGATCGAGGTGTCGGCGGTGCCGCGGCCTTCGCAGTCGCACGGCACGGCCGGGCTCAGCTCGGTGTTCTGGGTTCGGACGGAGGGCGGGAAGCAGCTCGAGCGCTTGGAGCGGTTCAGGCCGCGGCCGACGATCGTGTTGGAGGAGGGCGACTCGACTCGGCGCGTCGCGTTGTGGGCGCTGTCCGTGCCGATGAACTACGAGTGGGTGGTGCGCGGGAACAAGCGGTTGGCGCACGCGCTTCGTGCCCCGAAGAAGCACGCGGAGCCCGAGTTCATGTTCAACCCGCCGGGGTCGTGTTTGCGTGATGGGCGCGCGCGGCCGGTGTTGATCCGGACGGCGGAGGTGGACGAAAGCCGGGTGTACAAGCCCGGGGAGGTGGTCGGGCGTCTGAAGGACGCTCCCGACGCGGACGCGTGGAAGAAGCCGGCGCCGGCGAAGGGTCAGGGTCGGCTCGCGTGAGCAGCGTTCGCGGGTCGCTGCTGGTGCTGTGGGAGGCACCGTTCGACGGCGGGTGGTCTGAGGGCCACTGCCGGTGGTGTGGCGAGGCGATCGAGCTGCGCGACCCGAAGGACTACCGGCGCCGGCAGCGGACGATCCACTACGGCGATGAGCACGAGGCCGAGGGCTCGCCGCGCTGCTACCGCTCCTTCAACCGGTCGCGCGTCTGGAGTGCGCGCGACGCGCTGCGGATGCTCGCGCGGGAGTTCGGCGACGGCAGGCTGTGGTGCGCGACCTGCGGCGAGGTCGTTGTGCAGTGGGAGGACGACGGGCCTGACCAGACGCTCCGCGCGTGGGCGGCCGATCACGTCGTGCCCCTGGTCGACGGCGGCGCGCACGTGGTCGAGAACTTCCAGGTGCTGTGCGTGTCGTGCCACGACACGAAGACCGTTGCGGAAGCGCGGGCTCGTGCGGTGGGTCGGCGGCGTGGTGGGGCTTCGGGTCCCGAGCAGCTCACGTTGGGCTGAACGCGGGCGCTAGCCGTCTCCTGGAACGCCGAAGGGCCGCCTTGTGGGCGGCCCTTCTGCGTGTAGGACGATCTTGAGACGCTTTTACGTCCTCTGGACGCCCTACTGTCCCGAGTCGTGAGCAAGGGAAAGGTCATTGTGACTGCCGCCTCCGATGGATCCCCATCGTTGAGTGCACGGTCGCAGCACGGCGCCGCGTAAGCGGAAGCTCTCATGCACGGCCGGCTACCTACAGCCCGTCGACGCCGCGACGCGAAGTTCATCGGTGATGCTGCCTCTCCTTGGGACACGAACGGCGTGTTCGACATTGGCAGAGCGATTAGGGCCGGAACCCGTCCGGCAAGGACCAGCCCCGGGGCTGGGAACCCGCGCATAAGCGGTGGACATGGGATCGCTCGGAGAGATTGCAGCTTTCACGGTGGGGCTTCTCCCTGAAGTTAGACAGGGACGGAGTTCTCCAAGTGCTGCGACAACACCAGCGCTTCTTGGTGAGGGAAGTACCAACGTCTGTGGATGCGCGCGAGCGCGAGTAACGAGGAGATTTCGAATGAGCAATCTGGTTGACCATGCACGTCGAGAGCTGGACGTGATTCAGGCTGGGGCGGACGCCGATGAAGGTGGCCGCGATGAGATGCAGGCGGCGATCAACGAGCACCTGCTCTCGATCGTCGCGCTGTTCGCTGAGGAGGGCCACTCCGGCGGCAGCGCGGGCTACGCGATCGGGATGCTCCAGCGGCTCCTGAGCTTCGAGCCCATCACGCCGCTGACGGGCGACGACTCCGAGTGGGTGACGGTCGTCGACGGCCCGAGCGCGGGCATGGAACGGGGCCTCGAGCAGAACCTGCGGTGCAGTCACGTGTTCCGCGAGGACGGCGTGGCGTACGACATCGAGGCGGTCGTCTACCGCGAGCGCAACGGCGGCGGCTTCACCGGATGGGACTCGGCTCGGCGCGTGACGTTCCCGTACACGCCGTCGACCCGCACGGTGCCGGCGTGGCTGCGTTGGCCGGAACGCTTCGTCGCTCGCCTTCGACGCCAGCTGCGCCCATGAGCAGCGTGGATCCTGCGCGTCTGTGCTCGTGCACGTCGATGTGCTGCATGTCGACGGTCGAGGCCAAGCGCGCGGGGAAGATCTGCCGGTACCGGAATTTCGAGGTGCGGCCGGATAGCTACTTCGTGGTGGGCGGGGATCCGACGCCGCGCCGTGAACTGGCCGGTTCCGGTTCTTCGACCTCAAATGAGGGGGAGAAAGCGGCACCCGTGTTCGAGGAGCCTGAGGACTTCGCGCAGTGGTTGGGTCGGCATTGCCGGTTGGCGAAGGTGGAGGTGCCGCGTGCTGGGACGCCGCGGAGACGGCTTCTGGCCCGTGTGTTCGCCGCGCTTGCGGAGACGGGGCATGACGTGGCCGTGTTGGTTCGTGGGTTGGAGGCGGGGGAGCCTGAGCGGGCGCTCGCGTCGGCGTGGGGGTTCCTGGTCGCCGAGTTCCAGGAGGAGCAGCGCCGTGAGGAGGACGGCCCGAGCGACGACGAGATCTACAACGGGTTCGGGGTTGAGGGCGGCATCCCGTACGACACGCGCGGCGACGCCCGCGACGAGCACGACCCGACGCTATGACTTGGCCTCCGCTGACCGACGACGAAGCGCGGGTGCTGCGCATCGTGGAGCGCCAGTGTCGGCTGGGCGATCCGGTCACGACAGGCATCGTGACGCAGCAGGCCGGTCACCGTGCTGATCGTCAGCTCGCGTACTTGCTTGCGAAGGGCTACGTGGTGAAGCCGAGCAAGGGCAACTGGTTGCCGGCTCCGGGGCGTGCGGCGTGAGTTTCTGGCGTAGGTGGTGGGTGTGGCGCAGGCGTCGCCGTGTGGTGGTCGGGGTGGAGGAGCTCGGCCGTGATCGGGTGGGTCTGTGACTCGGCGACGGATCCTTGGCGAGCACTTCAAGCGCGACGGGAAGCCGAAGCGCCCGTACGAGTCGCGTGCCGCAGCCGAGGAAGCCGCGAACCTCGAGCACGAGCAGGTGTACCGCTGCAAGTTCTGCGGCTCGTGGCACCGTGCACATCGGAAGAAGCCATGACGCTCGTGTGGCGGTGGAAGACCGTGCGCGATCCGGACCGGCCGTTCGAGACGGAGCACGCGAAATGGGGGAAGCCGCGGTCGATCCCGCATCCGCTCGCCGAGCGCGCAGGTCAGCCGGTACGCGAGCTGTGCCGCGGAGCGAACGGCTCCCGGCTCCTCGAGTTCGAGGACGGGCTGCGTGTGGTGGCGCCGTTCTACTCCGTGGCTCGGGTCGAGCAGGGCGACACGCATGGGCCGGGCTGCGTGTGCGGGGACTGCGAGGCCTACTGGGCGACGAAAGCGGCGGCATGACGACGCTCGTGGAGTGGCACGACTTCGGCATCGGCCCCGCGCTGACGTACGAGGTCAACGGCGCGGTGAGCGCGACGATCACGCGCAGCGAGGCGTACGAGGTACGGGATTCGTCGGAGTGGCGGCGCCTGGTGCTCGCGCGCATCGCGCCGCTCGTCTGGCTGGCGATGCCCGTGCACGACTCGGCGGGCGACCGCTGGCAGCCGCTCTGATGTTCACGTTCACCGTGATCTGTCGTGGTTGCGGCCACGACCAGCCAACCCGGGTGATGGCCCGGTCGGCGACGCATCCGGGCGGCTTTCTGCCCGAGCGGTGCTTGCGCTGCGATGGGGAGGACTTGGTGGCACTGCGGGATCTGACGGCCGCGGAGCTTGAGGAGATCGAGGCCGCGATCGCAGAGAGGAGAACGACGTGATCGGCAAGCCGGGCACACGGACGCTCGTGACGAACCTCGGTCGTGGTGGCCGATGGGTCGTCGTGCAGACCGTGGAGATGGAGTACGGGCCGTTCGACTCACGCGGAGACGCTGAGGAGTTCGAACGCACGCTCAGGGAGACGCCTTCCGTGTCGTGTGAGGGCGAGAACAACACCAACGAGGGAGGTAAGCCGTGAGAGTGCTGATGCTGGTCGGCGTGTACCGCGAGGACTGGGCGAGGAATCCGGCCAACACCATGCCCCTGATTGCCGGGGTAGTCGATGGCGGCACGTGGGAGGTCGAGGGCGAGGAGGACACCGAGCGACGATGGGCGCAGTGCAAGGAGACGTACGACCCGATGGGTGGTGGCTACGAGTGGCGCGAGGTCTGGGTCAACCTCGAAGAGCAGCCGCTGCGCGAGCACTTCCAGATCGGCACGGTGCCCGCGACAGTCGAACCGCCGCGGTCGACGTGAGGCGCCGGCGCGTGCATGGTGGTGAGCAGCTCGCGTTGACGTTGTTCGCCCCGACGAAGTTGATCGCCGCGGACGGGTACGCGCGCCGTGTGACGGCGAGCATGCTCCGTTGGCTTGGGCCTCCTCATGCGTTGAGCTTCGAGCAGGCGTGGGAGCACACGATGCACGACCTTCCGGCCCCGATCGGGTGGCGAGGGGCAGGAGCGCGGGACAAGGCGTCTCCCGTGCTGTTCCTGCGTGCCCGGCTGAAGTTGGCGTGGGAGGATGAGGAGGCTGTGGACTTCGGGTACGCGGACCTCGCGAGCCTCGTGGACCACACGCGGGTCGCGCGGGCCGGGTCGAGCCGTGCGAGTGTTGTGGCATGACCTGGCCGACGACCTGCGCCGCGGTGCAGTGGGACATGAAGGACGAGAGCTACGGGCAGTCCGCAGTCGACGCCGAGATCGGCGACCTGCTTTGGAACCCGAAGGGCGGCAAGGGCCACGTGATCGTGGCCGAGGTGCCGTGCGACGGCGGGAAGCACGACTGCGGCTGTGGAGGCCACATCACCGTGGGTCCGCACACGACGCTGCTCTGCGAGTGCGGCCAGGACGACTCGTGGCGTGACCACCACTACGAGCTGCTCGCGAAGGCCGCGCGCTGAGCCGTGGCTGCGGCCCCGCCGCCGGTGACAGGAGGGAACCGGCGACAGGGCCCGTGCGGAACTATGCCCGCGAATTATTCCACCGACTATTCCTGCGAGGATCAGACGATGAGCGAGAACGCGGAGATCGAGGGGCTGCGCGCCATCGCCGGCCCCGTGGACATCCACACGCCCGGGTGGTCCGAGGAGGACACGGCGCCGCTCAGCTACGGGATCGCCGTGAGCTTCCTCGACGGCGACATGGTGATGGTCCAGGCCAAGGAGGCGGGCTACGACCTCGGAGAGCTGCTCGCTGGCGCCCGCGCGGCGATCGAGCAGCACCGCGAGAAGTTCACGTCGTAGCCGCGACGTAGCCTGCGCCGCAATGTCGGCGTTCAGCAAGAAGTACAGCGACGAGCAAGTCCACGTGATCGTCTCCGCGATCCTCGACGGTGTCGAAGGACAGCCCGGGAGCGGCCCGCAAGGCAAGGGCACACCCGCGCTCGACCAGCCGATGACCGCACGCGAAGCCGTGAAGGCCGCGGCCGAAGGACGCCTCCCCGGGCTCCCCGCGTTCCCGTTCAACCTCAGCTCGGCACGGAACTACGCGCAGCTCGAGCGCCGCGACCGAGCAGGCAAGACCCCGAACCGGCTGGACCGCAAGCAGCCCGACGAGATCAGCGCCGCGTTCTACCGCCGAGCGATCCGCGCAGCCGAGAGCACCGCGCGCCGAATCGAGGCGAACATCAGCAAGGGCAAGGGCTCCGAGCGAGACGCGAACGCGCTCCTCGACCTCGCCGCGAAGGTCGACAAGCTGTCCAAGCAGCGCATGACGAGACCCGCGAGCTCAGCACCTCCAGGGGGCGGGCAGGCTGGCGGAGACCAGGACGTCGGCGCGACGACACGCGAGCCACAGGACTTCGCAGCACAGCTCGCAGCGCAGAGCCGCGCAACCACAGCCCCGAGCGACCAGACGCCCCAGAACACCCAGAGCACAGAGAGACCACCAACGCCCGGACCAGAGATCGATCGCGAACCAGAACGCGAAGAGAAAGAGAACGAGGACCGGTTTCTCGTGGGCGTGGAAAGTTCTTCTCCCGCTCCTTCGCGTCTTGCGGCTGCGCAGGCGTTGCTGTCTGCGGGGGGCTGAGGCCGGGGCGTGGAGGGCCGCGCTGTCGCGTAGCCGGTCACAGGATGGGCGTGAAGCCTTGTCCTGTATGGGTTTGTAATCTGTCCCGATGACAGGTGCGGTGGTGCTGGCTGGCCCTCCCCCCACCCCCTGAGCGCGTTTGGGGCCCCATCCGCGCATGTGACTCCGGAGCCTTGTTCCCGTGGTTGTTGCCTCTGGGTGTCTGCGGGAGGCGGCGGGCGCCGGGGCGGCTCTCGGCCTGGTGGTCGGCTAGGGCTGGGGGTCCGGTTCGCCCGCTGGGGGCGGGGGTGGTTTGGGGTCGCCGCGGAGGCCGGCTAGGTAGCCGAGGTGGTGGGCGATGGCGAGGCGCATGAATTCGCTGCGGCTGATGCCGGCGGCGTGGGCTTCGCGGGTGATGGCGGCGTCGAGGTCGTCCGTTAGCCGGATGGTGGTCTGCCGCACGTCGGGGACGGTATCCGCTTGTGGTGCGACATGTTTTTTTGGTGGGTTGGCCATCGGCGTGGTGGATCGTTCGGGAACGATAGACCGATACCGTGGGCGGTGTCGGTGGCCGTGTGTCTTAGTGGGTGGGTGTCGTTCGGTGCTATTTGCGAGTTTTTTGGGGTTGGTGGGTGGCGTGTGGTCGGTGGGGTGCTGTTGAGTGGTGGTGGTCTTGCCGGGATTAGGAGAGGACGGTGGGGAGGTGGATCAGGTGTCTCAGGCGCAGGCGGCGGAGTTGTTGGTGGTTGCGCGTTCGATGCGTGCTGCGGGTGCGCGGTTGTTGGCCGAGGACGCGGGTGATCGCGTGGGTTCGGGGATGTTGAAGTGGGCCGATCGCTGTGAGGTGGTGGCTGGGCGGGCGGCGCGGAGGTTGCGGCTCGTCGATGGGGACGAGTCGATGGAGCGGGCGGGTTAGCTGCGGCGGCGGCGTTTGGGTTGGGGTTGCTCGAGGTCGGTGATCTCGGCTGGTGCGTCGGGCATGTGGGCGCCGGCGGGGAGGATGTCGAAGTGGTCGAGGAGGAGGTCCATCTTCGATTCGAGGCGGGCGATTTCGGCGCGGGTGGCTGGTGTGGTGTCGTCGGTGGAGGCGGGTTGGATGAAGTCTTGGGTGCTGATGCCGAAGGTTTCGCTGATGCGGAGGATGCTTGCGAGGGCGGGTGCGGCGTTCTCGCGTTCCCAGTTGCCCCAGTTGCGGATGTCGACGCCGACGAGCTCTGCGGCTTGGCGTTGGGTCAGGGGCGGGTCGTGCTCTTGGCGGAGGCGGGTGAGCAGTGGGCCGATACCTGCGCGGACCTGAAGTTTTCTCTGTGCCACGGCGCGAATGTACCCGTCTCCCATGGGACTGTCGAGAGACGTTGATAGGGCGAAGGCGCCCTGTTAGAGTCCTATTGCGTAGCGTCCAATCGAGGACCCTCAGGGAGGGATCAGGGTGGCAGCCCAGGAGTTCGGGAACGTGGTCCAGTTGTTCGGTCCGCGGCGTGGAGGTGGTGCGCGGCGGTCGCGGCCGCAGGAGCCGCGGGTGACGAAGAAGCAGGTCGCGGCGCATTTCGATGTGAGCACGAAGACGATCGAGCGGTATATGGCGCGGAAGGTGGATCCGCTGCCGTTCGAGAAGCCGTACGAACGTGGTGCGGTGCGGTTCGTGCTGACGGAGGTTGAGGCGTGGTGGGGGCGGGCGTCGGCGCAGGCGTTGTGATCGTCAGCGAACGCGCTGGACGATCGTTCGAGGCACGCTGACCGCGACGGCACTATTTTTGTGCGGTGCTCCGTTCAGCGATCACGGCTGTCGCGTTCTTCGCGCTTGCGGGCCCGGCGTCGGCGTCGTGGTCGCCGCCAGGCGCTTCGCAGCAGGGGATGCTTCAGTCGTTCCTGCCGGTGGCGCGTGTGTCGTGGCCCGGGTCGGCGTGTGCTGGCCGCGAGGTCGTGCAGCTCGACGCGGACGCGGCGTTGGACGTTGCAGATGCGGAGACGTTGCAGGCTGGGGATCGGAGCGCGGGGCGGGCGCTCGCGGGGTCGTGCACGATCGAGATGCGGCACATCACAGATCCGTGGATGTTCTGCTCGGTGCTCGTGCACGAGGAAGGGCATCTCGCCGGGTTCGGGCACACGGGGGCGGTCGGGGAGTCGCAGGCGCCGGCGGGCGAGCTCGCGGCCGTGATGCAGCCGGTGATGGCCGGATTTTTTCCGGCTTGCGATCGTCGTCTTACGGCGGCGTCGACGGACTACCGGGGCCGTGCGGTGCGTTGGTTGTGGGCGGCGTTGCCGGGGCCGTATGGGCGTTGGGTGATCGGGTGCGCGTGGGGTCGCTGTGCTGCGCGGGATTCGCTGAGGTTGTGGAGGACGCGCGTCTACCGCTATCGGCTGGATCGGGGGACGGGGTTCATGGTCGAGGGCCCGTTGCGTCGGCCGTACGGCTCTGAGGGCTAGCTAAGCGTCTCCCCGGTGTGTAACCTGCCCGACTGGCAGACCACGAACCGGGGAGGTCCGGGTGGCGAAGAAGGGCAGCGGCGCGATGAAGCGCGTCGCCGAAGGCATCTACAAGCGCGGCGACGCGTATCTCGTGCCGATCTACCATGCCGACCTGAACGGGCCGGGCAAGGGCGGCAAGCGCTGGCACAGCCTGACGAACTGCGGGCCCGAGTGCGAGCACGACCAGATCGTGGATCTCGGGACAGCGAAGAGCGCGAAGCGTCAGCTTGAGGAGATCAAGCGGCGGGCGCGCGGTCGTGGTGTCGCGAAGACGGTCGGGCAGTGGGCGGGGTCGGAGCCGGGCGAGATGCCGGAGTGGCTGACGTTGTTCCCGCGTAAGACGGAGGGGACGATGCTGCACAACGCGGCCCAGGTGCGCGGGTTCGCGCGGAAGTTCGCCGGCACGCCGTTGAAGTCGCTGGCGAAGGACGAGGTCTGGGAGTGGTGCGCGATGCACCCGTCGACGGTCAAGGAGATCCGCGCCTGTCTGAACGACGCGATCAAGTTCGGCCTGCTCGAGGAGAACCCGCTTGAGCACTACAAGCTCGGCGATCGCCGCGGCCGGCAGGATATCGAGACGCTGACCGTGCAAGAGCTTGACGAGCTGCTGCTGCCGACCGCTCGTGAGGAGTGGGGCGACTACGGCGCTCGGGTGGAGGCGATGATCGAGGTCGCGGCGTGGACGGGGCTGCGGCCGGGCGAGTTGTTCATGTTGTCGACGCAGCCGGGCAGCGATTTGAATGGTGGCCGTGTCAACTACGTGGACTTGAAGGCGGGGTTCATCGACGTGCAGTGGCAGTGGAACCAGCGGACGGGGAAGGTCGCCTGGCCGAAGTGGGACAGCATGCGGCAGGTCGTGCTGCTGCCGCGGGCGCGCGCTGCGATCGAGCGGTTGCCGGAGAGCGCGGACGGGTTCTTGTTCACGACTCCGAAGGAGGCGCGGTTCACGCAGCGGATGTTGCACTACTACTGGGACCCGGTTCGGCGTGGTCTCCTGCGGAAGTTGCCGGAGTCGCACTGGCTGCCGCAGCGTGTGGGCGAGAAGGGCCCGCGGGGGCACTTGGACTTCTACGAGCTGCGGCACTATTTCGGGACCGCGCTCGCGCAGCCCCCGGTGGGGATTCCGGCGGCGTCGCCGTACGAGATCATGGACCAGATGGGGCACAAGGATCTGGCGGTGACGCTGCGCGTCTACGTCCATGTGAAGAACCGGGACGTGGTCAACAACCTCGCCGCGTCGTGGGGTGGGCACGCGCCGCGGGTGCGTGGCGCCGCATAAGCGTGCTGTCACGGATCGGTCACGTGCCGTCGCTGGCGGCGCGTAGGGGCTGGTGCTGTCGGTCCTCGTAACCTTCCCAGTCCAGGTACGACGAGGTCGTGACGCCCTACACGTCGGCCTTCCTGACCGGCGCCAACGTCACGAACATCACGCTCCAGAGCGGCTGCATCCTGGATCTCGGCGAGCACCTGTCGATGCCCTACGACCACATCGCGGCGCGCCACGTGCTCAACGCGCTCGACCCGGCGCACACGCAGACGCCGCTGTGCACGCCGATCGTCCCGGCGGTGGGCGGCTAGTTGTCAGCCCACGACCGGCAGCGTGAGCAGCCCGGGGTCGGCCTGGCTGGTGGCGATCGTCACCGCGGCCGGCACCGGGCTGCCGCGGTAGGCGGCGTCGCTGCCGGCGATCACCAGGCGGATCCGGTGGCCGGCGGCGAAGCGGTGCACCAAGGCTGGCAGCGTGACCTCGACCGGCGCCACGAGCGACGCCGGGCGGATCGGCGCGACCAGCCGGCCGGGCTGCGTGACCGTGCCGTCGGGCGCGACGTCCTGGATCTTGAGGAACAGGGTGGGGGAGCCGGCGGCCAGCGCCGAGACCTTGACGTGGACCTTCGGCGCGCCGACGACGTCGGTGTCGCCCAGCAGCGGCGCGCTCGTGTACTGCGCGTAGGTCCCGGGCACGTCGAGGAGCGGCACGTCCTGGCTCAGCGCGCTGATCTCGGTGACCGACGTCGGCGCGCCAGCCGGCGGCGTGATCAACGAGGCGCTGCCGCGGCTGACGTCGCGCTTGTCGGTCGCCAGCGTGCCGGTCCCGGAGAGCATCCACCGGCGGCTCGTCCCGGCCGGGTAGGCGTCGGCGTGGCCGTAGGCCGGCGCGGCGTCGCCGCTGTAGGGCACCCAGTCGCGGAAGTAGCTGAAGTCGAGCGCCGGCGCGTCGGGCGCGTCCTGGAGATAGTGGCCGAGCCATTGCTCGACCACGCGGCCCTCGGCGGTCGGGCTGCCGTCGGCGTCGACCGGCGAGTAGCCGCCGTTGCCGTCGCCCAGCTCGCCCGGCGCGGGCGTGCTGCTGGAGTGGCCCCAGGACTGCCACACGAGCTTGACCGGCGTGCCCAGCCGGCGCAGCGACGTGTAGGTCGCGACCGACTCGTCGAGGTTGAACAGCGTGTCGGCCTCGCCCTGCAGGAGCAGGGTGGGGATCTTGATCCTCTTGACGTAGGTGCTGACCGAGGCGTGGCGCAGCAGCGCGAGCGTCTGGGCCGAGGGCTGGCCCGTGGCCGCGGCCTGGAGCACGCCCGGGCAGACGCGGTCGTCGAAGTTGGGGCACGTGCTCAGGTCGCGGGTCGGGTCGGCCTGGATGTTCTGGAGCCCGTCGGCGATCCCGAGCGCGGTGAACAGGACGGCCCACTGGTACTTCGCGACGCCCGGGGTCGAGGACGTGACGCCGGACGTCAGGTCGGCGTTGTTGGGCGTCAGCGAGTAGGCGAGGTCGTTCCACGTGATGATCGGGACGATGGTGTCCACGCGCGGGTCCTGGCCGGCGACCGCGTACTGGATGTGGCCGCCGTAGGAGCCGCCGATCATCCCGACGCGCGGGTCGCCCGGCCCGTCGAGCCGAACGTCGTCGAGGCGCGTGCCGTCGGTCGCGGTCTTGGTCCCGCCGAGGAACGACACGAGCTGCGAGCCGGCCTTGCCGTCCCAGTCGGGGTCGTCGAGCTCGATCTTGCAGGCACTGCCGCCGAAGCCCAGCCCGGAGTAGCTCAGGACGACGTACCCACGCTGGGCCAGCGCCTCGGCCATCGCCTGCTGATCGTCCTTGGAGCCGCCGAAGCCGTTGGTCGTCAGGACCGCCGGCGCGGGCGTCGCCGCGGTCGCGATCGCGGGCGTGTAGAGGTCGCCGACGACGTCACAGTGCGTGTCGTCGTTCGGACCGACGACCGTGTCGAAGTGCAGTGTCCGTACGCTGAAAGGCAGTCCCTCCGCGGCAACCCCCGTCGCCGGCAGCACCCCCGCGAGCGCGATCGCGATCGACAGCAGCCTCCCCAGACCCGTCCGCATGAGCCTCACCTTGTCACGATCCACACGACGATGCGCCGGTTGTCGGTGCAGTGGGTCATGACGGCCGAGGAGACACCGCCGACCACCGTCGACCCGCACGTCGACCACGCGTTCGAGGGCCGCCGCGCCGACGCCGAGGAGGACGAGGGCAAGCGGCTGCGCAACGGCATCATCTCGCTGGTCGTGTTGGTGGTCTTGGTCGGCGCGCTGCTGCTCGCGGTGCCGGGCCTGCGCGACGTCGCCGACAAGATCGCCGACGTCAACCCGCTGTGGATCGCGCTGGCGGTCGGCCTGGAGATCCTGTCCTGCGTCGGCTACGTGCTCGCGTTCCGCATGGTCTTCTACCGCGTGCCGCGGCTGCTGGCGATCCGCGTCGCGCTGTCGGAGATGGCGTTCGGCGCGGTGCTGCCGGTCGGCGGCGCGGGCGGCATCGCGGTCGGCGCCTGGGTGGCCAAGGCCAAGGGCGGCTCACTGCGGCGGTTCATGGAGCGCTCGGCGGTCCTGTTCCTGCTGACGAGCGGCATCAACGCCGCGACGCTCGCGCTCGCCGGGATCCTGGTCGGCGTCGGCGTGCTCCACGCGCCGCATCAGCTCTTGTTGGGGTTGCTCCCCGGCCTGATCGCGGCCGGCGGCATCGCGCTCTTCTGGTTCGTGCCGAGCGTCGCGGCGCGCTTCGTCCTCGTCGAGGACTCGGGCCGCTTCGTGCGCTGGCTGCACACCACGGGCCGGGTGGTCGGCGACGCCAAGGACGAGATCCGGCATCCGAGCTGGCGCCTGCTCGGCGCGGTCGGCTACCTGTGGTTCGACATCGCGATGTTGTGGGTGTCGTTCCGGGCGTTCGGCGACGCGCCGCCGGTCGGCGCGCTCACGCTGGCGTTCCTGATCGGCTACCTCGGCAACGTCCTGCCGGTGCCGGGCGGGATCGGCGCCCTGGACGGCGGGCTGACCGGCGCGCTCGTGCTCTACGGCGCCGACCCGGCGTCGGCCGCCGCGGCGGTGCTCGTCTACCACGCGATCGTGCTGTGGATCCCGACGCTGCTCGGGACGCTGGCCTTCCTGCGGCTGCGCCCGACGCTCCACGAGCCGATCGTGCTCGGCCCGGAGCGACGGGCGCGCCGCCGGTTCTTCAACTAGCCCGCGCGGGGCTAGTGGGCGGTGTACTGCTTGACCTGGCTCTGGACGAGCGTGATCAGGTCGCCGAGCGCGATGTTGGCGTCGACCAGGTGCAGGCCCCAGGTCGCGTCGGGCAGCGGGTGGAGCACCGGCGCGCCGGTCTGGCCGGTGATCTCCAGGACGTTGGCGCCGCCGTCGCTCGAGCACCGGCCGGTGTAGGCCTGCGCCTCGACCCACGGCGTCGAGACCTGCGGCTGGGGTAGGCCGACCTGCGTGGTCAGCGCGCCGATCGTCGTGCCGGGCGCGAAGGGCGCGCTCGGGAACAGCGAGGTCAGGGGCGCCGACCCGCCGCCCAGGGCGGCCGGGTTGGTGCACAGCACCTCGGTGCTCTTGGTGGGCTTGCCCTGGACGACGGCCGGCGAGGTGTCGGAGCGGCCGAAGACGGCCTTCTCGGGCGGCGTCGCGTTGAACGTGGAGAACGCGACGACGCACCGCAGCTGCGTCGGCGCCCGGCAGGCCTTGACGTTGTCGAAGTCACCGCCCTTGTCCGAGCCCTTCTCGACCAGGACGTTGCCCCCGAGCAGGATCGCCGAGACGAGCTGCCTACGGACCTTCGCGTTGCCGTCGATCTCGTCGGCGATCAGCTGGCGCAGGACGAACGAGCCCTGCGAGTGGCCGATCAGGACGACGCCGCGACCCTTGTTGTACTTCTTGAGGTACTCGCGCCACGCGGCGCGGACGTCCTGGTAGCCGGTCGCGCGCATCTTGGCGGTGACGCCCGCGGGCTTGAGCAGCCCCGCGAGCGTGATCTGGCGGTACATCGGCGCGTAGATGCGGCAGGCGCTCTCGTAGCGGGCGGCCTGGTACAGCGCGATCGAGCGCTCCTCGGGGTCGACCTTCCTGGTGGCCTGCAGCGTCTTCTGGTCGGAGACGGTGGGGTAGACGTAGAAGCAGTCGACCTTGGGGTGCTTGGGCTTGGCGGGCGTGAGCGTGCCCTGCGGCGCGCCGGTCGGGTCGATCACGGTCGTGCCGAGACCGGGAGCGCACGGGTTGCTGGCCAGGCCCGGCTTGCAGAGCCAGGTGGTGGACGCCGAGGCGCCGGAGACGCCGAGGGCGAGGAGCAGGAACGCGGCGCACGAGAGCGCGACCGCGAGGGAGCGTCGGGACATCGCGCGATCCTAACCGCGGTAGGACGGGCCCGCGTCGGTTTCGCGCAGCGGCGGACCGGGCTACCGCGACAGCGCGGCCTGCAGGACCTGCCGGGCGATCGGCGCCGCGGCCTTGCCGCCGGCGCCCGCGCCGACGAGCATCACGCCGACCGCCACCTGCGGGTCGATCGCGGGCGCGAAAGCCACGAACCACGCGTCGGTGTTCTTGGGGTCCGACGCGCCGTTGCCGGTGAAGCGCAGCTCGGCGGTGCCGGTCTTGCCGGCGACGGTCACGCCGGGCAGCGCGGCGGCCGTCCCGGTCCCGCCGCGCACGACGCCGACCATCATGTCGCGGACCTGGCCGGCGACCTTGACGCTGACCGCGCGCTTGCGGATCACAGGGTCCTCGCGGACCGCGCGCGGCTTGGCCCGCAGGCCGTGGGCGCCGATCGTCGCGCCGACGCTCGCCATCCCCAGCGGCGTCGCGAGGTCCTTGTTCTGGCCGATCGCGGCCGAGCCGACGTTGATGGCGTCGGGCAGGTCGGTGGGGATGGTGTTGGGCTTGGCGACCGGGATGCGCGGCGTCTCGTTGAAGCCGAAGGCCTCGGCGCGCGCGACGAGCTTCTTGGCCCCGACCTTGACGCCCAGCGGCGCGAAGACCGAGTTGCAGGAGTCGGCGAACGACTGCGACAGGCTGCCGCCGCAGGACTCGTTGGAGGCGTTGGCCAGCTTGACGCCGCTCAGCGTCGCCGAGGTCTGCACCGGGTAGCTCGACGACGGCGTCGCGGCGCCCGACGCCAGCGCCGCGCTCAAGGTGATGATCTTGAACGTCGAGCCGGGCGGCTGGGGCGCGGAGACCGCGATGCCGGCCAGCGCGAGCACGTTGCCGTTGCGCGGGTTGACCACCGCGACGCCGCCGAGCTTGCTGCCGAGCGCCTGGGTGGCCGCGCGCTGCAGCTTGCCGCTCAGCGTCGAGTGCACCGACTTGCCGGCGTGGGCGGGGACCTTGGCGATCGTGCGCTGGCCGAACGTCAGCTCGGCGCCGTCGGTGCCGGCGAGGCGCTCGCGGTAGCGGGCGCGCAGGCCCTTGGCGAAGATGTTGAGCGTCGGGTCGTCGACCAGCGCGCCGCCGGCCGACGTGCGGACGCTGGCCTGGTGGGCGGCCTGGAGCGTCTTGCGCCGCGGCGCCTCGCCGGTCCGCAGGCCGGGCAGGCGCAGGGTCGGGTTCCAGCGCACGCCGTCGTCGGCGACCGGGAGCTTCAGCGTCCCGCGCATGGTCGGGAACTGGCGCGAGGTGACCGTGACCGGGACGGTGACGGTGCCGCCGTCGGGGTCGTCGGCCTTCCCGACGGCCTTGGCCTTGACCGCGGCCGCGGTGTCGGCCCGCTTGACCAGCTCGTCGAAGCGGGCGCGCGGGTACTTCTTCTGCGACGTGCCGTCCAGCGCCTTCCACATCGCGGCCTCGTCGCGTGCCGCGTAGGCCTTGGCGAACGCGGCCGCGCGGTCGCGCTGGCGGTCGACCTCCTGGCGGTGGCGGACGAAGAGCGCGACGACCCCGAAGACCACCGCGACGAGCGCGAGCGGGACCAGGAGCGCCAGCGGGTTGCGTCGCCGGCGGCGGTGGCCGTAGCCGCCTCCGGCCCGGTGCCCGGGCTCCAGCCAGGGCACGCCGGCGCTGCGCCGCGGCGGGGCCGAGGCGAACATGGAGCGTCGGCGGCGACGGCGGCGTGGCACTCGCTCCTGTCTATCGCGTCCCGGTCGCGCGCGCGACGGTCGCACGCTGACATGCGCCCACGCGGGTTGTAGGCTCGTGATAGATCTGCGGGTGCGAGTCAAGCCAACCGGCACAAGAAGCCGGGCCGCGTTGGCGCCACCGTACTAAGGCATGAGCCGAGCCGAGCGCCTTGCCAACCTCGCCGGCGTCGTCGTCCCGTTCGCGGGCGTCCTCGTCGCCATCGTCCTGCTGTGGAACTCCTGGGTCGACTGGATCGACCTCGCGATCCTCGCCGTCATGTACGTCGGGACCGCCATGGGGGTGACCGTCGGCTTCCACCGGCTGCTCACCCACCGCTCGTTCCGCGTCGACCCGTGGCTGGAGCGCTCGTTCGCCGGCCTCGGACAGCTCAGCGTGCAGGGCTCGGTCCTGGACTGGGTCGCCGACCACCGCAAGCACCACGCGCACACCGACGAGGAGGGCGACCCGCACTCCCCGCACGTCGGCCACGGCAGCGGCCTGGGCGGCCTGTGGCACGCGCACACCGGCTGGCTGATGGAGACCCAGGGCCAGGCGGACTGGAAGAAGTACGCGAAGGACCTCTACGAGGATCCGAAGATGAAGCGGATCGGCCGGCGCTTCCCGCTCTACGTCGTCGCGTCGCTGCTGATCCCGACGATCCTCGGCTACGTCCTGCACGGCTTCACGTGGCAGGGCGCGGTGGAGGGCTACGTCTGGGGCGGCCTGGTCCGGATCTTCCTCGTCCACCACGTGACGTGGTCGGTCAACAGCGTCTGCCACTACTTCGGCTCGCGCCGCTTCGACATCGAGGACAAGTCCACCAACGTGTTCTGGCTGGCGCTGCCGTCGCTGGGCGAGTCCTGGCATCACAACCACCATGCCTTCCCCCGCTCGGCGCGCCACGGCCTGAACAAGTGGGAGATCGACCTCTCCGCGCTGATCATCGCCGGCCTGGCCAAGGTCGGCCTCGCGCACGACGTCGTCGTGATTACGCCGGAGCGCCAGGCGGCGAAGGAGCTGGCGCCGGCTCCGCCGACGCGTCGCTCGAAGATCCCGGCGTAGCGGGCCGCCGGTCCTCCGGCATCGGCGGGATCGGCTTGGCCTTGCGGCCGGCGTGGCGGATCGGCGCGGAGGCGCGGATCTCCTCCAGCAGCCGGACGGAGAGGTCGTTGGCCGACTCGCCGGGCTGGCGCGGGCCGCCGGCGGGCGCGAAGAAGCGCACCTGCACGTGCGGGCGCGACTTCGGGAACTTCGGGATGTCGACCGTGCCCTGGACCGTGCAGCAGACGATGTGCGCCTCGGGCACGGCGTCGGCGAGGCGGCCGAAGCCCGACCGGGCGCGCAGCGTCCGGCCCAGCGAGCGCGTGCCCTCGGGGAAGACGCCGATGCAGCGGCCGCCGCGCAGCTCCTCGATCGCGCGGTCCATCGCGTGGGCGTCGCCCTTGCCGCGCTCGATCGGGATCTGGCCCATGCCGTCGAGGATCCTGCCGAGGCCCGGCTTCCACAGCGACGACTTGGCCAGCGCGCAGATCTGGCGGCGCGGCAGGCCGGCGATCCCGATCGCGATCGGATCCCAGTAGCTGTCGTGGTTGCCGGCCAGCAGCGTGGGGCCGGACGGCGGCAGGTGCTCGAGCCCGGAGACCTCGAGCCGGCCCCACCAGCGGACGGCGGGGCTGCTGACGGCCATGACGAAGCGGTAGGTGGGCGACGCGGTGGACATGACCACCATCTTGCCCGATCAGCGCTGCGTGGAGTCCACGCGCTGCAGCTCGGAGCGGTGCGCCCGCGCCGCCGTGGCGCGCGCCGCGGTGGCCTTCGCCGCCGTCGCGGTCCAGTCCACGGGCGTGAACGGCAGCTTCAGCGCGGCCTGCCACGTCGACGAGTCGGTCGTGCCCGACACCGCGATCCCGTTGGCGGTCTGCACCGCCTGCACGGCGGCGATCGTCGCCGCGTCGTACTTGCCGGTCACGGTGACGGCGGGGTACGTCGCGGTCAGGTGCTCCTGCAGCCAGATGACCTCGTCGCCCTTGGCGCCCTTGCCGAGCGCCGGCCAGCCCGGATCGGGCTCGACCGACGGCGCCGGCGCGGGCTCGTCCAGGACGTTCCAGTGCGCCTGGTCGGTCGCCTGCCACGACCACCACGACAGCCCCTGGGCGCCGTAGGCGGCCCAGATCTGGCGGAAGCGCCGCAGGTCGGTCGCCGACGGGTTGTCGTAGGTCTGCCCGAGCGGCGCGATCGGCGTGCCGTAGATGCGGTTGTGCGCGAGCGTGTGCGCGCTGATCGTGTCGACGCTGCCGCCGATGTCCTTCCAGTAGGCCTGCGGCATGTTGACCTGCGCGCCGCCGGCCGGCGCGAGGAACACCGAGTAGGGCAGTCCGGGGTGGTAGTCGACGTAGGGGAACGAGGTCAGCCCGACCGGATAGGACGCGCCGACCGCCGCCCGCAGCGCCGTCATGTAGGTCTGCGCGGCCGCGTACCGGCCCTCGTACTGGGACTCGGCGTCGATGACCAGGCAGTCGGCGCCCGCCTGCGCAGCGGCCGCACCGATCGCCGCCTCGCCCGCCGGCGCGCTCCCGTAGACGAACTGCCACGCGCAGGCCTTCAACCCGCGCTGGTGCAGCGCGCCGACCAACAGCGGTGAGAACTGATCCCACGCCGTCGTGCCGTCGCCGGCCTTCACGTAGACCGTGCCGACGTGCGCGGCGGCGGCGCGCGCGGCGATCGCGTCGACGTCGCCGCCGTCGGACTTCTCCAGCTGCCAGATCCACATGCCGTCGCCGCGGAAGGCGGCGGGCAGCGTGCCGTCCACGCGGGCCGGGGCCGTGACCGGCTTGGGCTCGGGCAGCACGGTGATCTTGACGAGGTTGGACCTGCGTCCCGCGGCGTCGCGCGTCGTCACCGCGACGCTCCCGGGCCGGACCCCCGGCGGCACGCGCGCGACCCAGCCGGCCGCGCCGCGGTGCAGCTTGGTCGCGATCGCGCCCTTGGGCCAGCGGAACGTCACGCGCATCCCGAGCCGCAGCCGCGTCCCGCTCAGCTGCACCTGCTTGCCGACGCGGACCGCGACGCCCGCCTTGCAGCTCGCGGCGGCGACGGGGACGCAGCGGATCTTGGCGAGCTTGGGCGCGCGGGTCGCCGCGGACGCGGGGCCGGCGGCAACGAGCGCGCAGAGGAGGGCGACGGCGAGGGCGAGACGGCGCATCGCGGGTCGAGACTACGCACGGCGCCTGAAGTTGCGGTCCGCCGTTCAGCCCGCGACCACCCAGACGGCCCGCGCGCGGACGACCTCGCGGTCGCCGACGGTGAGGCTGAGGGTCGCGCGGTCCTTGCCGTCGTCGCCGAGGATCGGCCCGATGTGCTTCAGGAACGCGCCCTGGTTGGGGAAGGGGGAGAAGGGCATCGCGGCCGGCCGTACCCCACAATGTTGAGCGGTATGAGCGACGACGCCACGCCGGTCCCGTTCGGCAACTACCAGTACGAGATCTACCTCCAGGGGCTGGCCGGTCAGACGCCGGACCTGCCCGTCGCGTGGGACGCGCTGGAGCGCGCGGCGGCCGCCAAGCTCGACGAGGGCGCGCGCGGCTACGTCTTCGGCGGCGCCGGCTCGGAGGACACGCAGCGCGAGAACGTCGAGGCGCTGGCGCGCTGGCGGATCGTGCCGCGGATGCTTCGCGACGTCTCCACGCGCGACGTCCGGACGACGGTCTTCGCCACCACGATGCCCGCGCCGGTGCTGCTGTCGCCGGTCGGCGTCCAGTCGATCATCCACCCCGAGGGCGAGCTGGCCGTCGCGCGCGCCGCCGGCGAGCTCGGCGTCCCGATGGTCGCGTCGACCGCCTCGTCGCACACGTTGGAGGACATCGCGCAGGCCGGCGGCGCCGGCGCGCCGCGCTGGTTCCAGCTCTACTGGCCCAAGGACGATGACTTGACCGCGAGCTTCGTCGGCCGCGCCGAGGCCGCCGGCTACGAGGCGATCGTCGTCACGCTCGACACGCCGCTGCTGGCCTGGCGCCCGCGCGACCTCCAGGGCGCCTACCTGCCGTTCCTGAAGTCCGTCGGCATCGCCAACTACCTCGCCGACCCGGTCTTCCGCGCCGCGCTGGCCAAGCCGCCCGAGGAGGACCCGCAGGCCGCGGTCGGCCACTTCGTCGGGCAGTTCAGCAACCCGGCGGCGACCTGGGACGGCATCGACAGGATCCGGTCGCTGACGCGGCTGCCGATCGTCCTGAAGGGCATCAACCACCCGGACGACGCCCGCGAGGCCCGGGCCCGCGGGGTCGACGGCGTCCTGGTGTCCAACCACGGCGGCCGCCAGGTCGACGGCGCGCAGGCCGCGATCGACGCGCTGCCCGGCGTCGTCGAGGCCGTCGGCGACGACCTGACGGTCCTGTTCGACAGCGGCATCCGCAGCGGCGCCGACGTGCTGAAGGCCATCGCCTTGGGCGCCGACGCGACGCTGGTCGGCCGGCCCTACCTCTGGGGCCTGGCGCTGGCCGGCGCCGACGGCGTCAAGACCGTGCTGCGCTCGCTGCTGGCCGAGCTCGACCTGACGCTCGCGCTCAGCGGGCACCGCGCGCTCGACACGGTCGGGCCGGAGATCCTGGCGCGCCGCTCGGACTAGAAGGTCGCCCGGAGCGCGTCGCGCACGGCCGCGTCGCGGGCGGCGGCCTCCGCGTCGGTCCAGCGCCACGCGACCGGGCCGTCGAGCGCGAAGGTGGGCTGGCGGTGGTCGGCGATGGCGTCGACGTCCAGCCGCACGGCCGCCACGCCCGCCGCGTCCTGCGCGATCACGCGCGCCGTGCCGTAGGCGGTGAAGGCCGTCCCGGCGGCCATCACCGACAGCGCCGCGGCCGGGCGCGCGCGCAGGAAGGCGAGCGAGGCGCGCCGGGCGCCGAGCCCCAGGACGATCGCGCGCGGCCCGGCGCGCAGCGCGGTGGACACCGGGATGGCGTGCGGCGCGCCCATCGCGTCGGTGGTGCAGAGCACCGCCGCGGTGCCCGCGTCCCACTCGGGCAGCTGCGCGAGCGCGCCGGGCATGGCCTAGGCGTTGACGCGGTCGCGCCAGGCGACCAGCTCGCGGAGCTGGCCCAGGTCATAGCCCTTGCCATCGCCGCCGATGCCGACGATGACGTGCTCGACGCCGGCGGCCACGAGGTCGTCGACGTGCTCGAGGACGTTGTCGTCGTCCACACCCCAGGTGCGCTCGATCTCCGACGGGTCGCGGCCGACGGCGGCGCAGTGCTCCAGCAGGATGTCGTTCTTGGTCTTGAACGCCTCGGCGTCGCCGAAGGAGTGCCACATGTCGGCGTGCTCGGCGACGAGCCTGAGGGTGACCTTCGGGCCGCTGCCGCCGATCAGGATCGGCAGCCGGCCGACCGGCGGCGGGTTGAGCTTGGCCAGCCGCGCGCGGATCCGCGGCAGGTCGGCCTTGAGGTGGCGCAGCCGGAACGGCGCGTCGCCGAACTCGTAGCCGTACTCGTCGTAGTCGCGCTGGAACCAGCCGGCCCCGATCCCGAGGATCGCGCGGCCGCCGGAGATGTGGTCGATCGTGCGGTGGGCGTCGGCCACCAGCTCGGGGTTGCGGTAGGAGTTGCAGATGACCAGCGCGCCGATCTGCGCGCGCTCGGTGACCTCGGCCATCGACGCGAGCGTCGTCAGCCCCTCGAAGTGCTTGCCGTCGGGCTCGCCGTAGAGCGGGTAGAAGTGGTCCCAGTTGAAGATCGTGTCGGCGCCGAGCGCGTCGGCTTCGCGCCACGCGGCGCGCATCCCCTCGAAGTTGGCGTGCTGGGGCTGGACTTGGACTCCTACACGTACGGGCACTGGGCGCTCTCCTCGTCGCTGGCTCGAAGACCCAGCCACCGTAGCGCGCGCCCTTCGTCACCCAGGCCGGGTGACGACGCCTCACCCGCGCCCGCCGCAGGATCGTCCTCCCGACCCCGAACACCGGAGGAACCGTCGTGAGCGATCTCATCGCCATTGCCTACAAGGATCTCGCCACCGCCCAGCAGGTCACGGTGAACCTCGCCGAGGCGCAGAAGGCCCATCTCATCGACCTCGACGACCTCGTCATCGTCGAGCGCCAGGACGACAAGATCAAGCTGCACCAGCCCTCGCTGACCGGCGCCGGCGCGCTGGGCGGCGCGGCGTGGGGCGGCCTGATCGGCCTCATCTTCCTCGTGCCGTTCTTCGGCATGGCGATCGGCGCCGCGAGCGGTGCGATCGCGGGCAAGATGAGCGACTCGGGCATCGACGACAACTTCATGAAGGACCTCGGCACCAAGCTCGAGCCGGGCGGCGCGGCCGTGATCGGGCTCGTGCGCTCGATCAACGAGGAGAAGATCCTCGAGAACGTCAAGATCCCGGGCGAGCTGATCCAGACGTCGCTGACCGACGAGGCCGAGCAGCCGATCCGCGACGCACTCGCACGCGCGGGCAGCTAGGACATGGCCGACGCGATCGGCCAGGTCCTGTCGTTCGCCGTCGGCGTCGCGATCAGCCCCCTGCCGATCATCGCGGTCGTGCTCATGCTCGCCACGCCCAGCGGGCGGCTCAACGGTCCGGCGTTCCTCGGCGGCTGGCTCCTCGGGCTGGCCGCCGTCGGGACGATCGTCCTGATCGCCTCCAGCGGCGCGGACGCGACCGACGCCGACGGCGCGCCCGCGACGTGGGTCAGCTGGCTGAAGATCGTCCTCGGCGTGCTGCTGCTCGGCGTCGCCGTCAAGCAGTGGCGCGGTCGCCCGCGCGCGGGCGAAGAGGGCACGCTGCCGGGGTGGATGAAGACGATCGACACGTTCACGCCCACGCGCTCGGTCGCGATGGGCGTCGCGCTGTCGGCGATCAACCCCAAGAACCTGCTGCTGACCATCGGCGCCGCCGCGGCGATCGCGCAGACCGGCGCGTCGACCGGCTCGCAGGCCGCGGCGCTCGCCGTGTTCGTCGTGGTCGGCGCGCTCGGGCCGGGCATCCCGGTCGCGATCTCGGTCGTGATGGGCGACCGGGCACGCCCGATCCTGGACGAGGTCAAGGCGTGGATGGGCGCCCACAACGCCGCCATCATGTCGGTCATATGCCTGGTCATCGCGGCGAAGCTCGTCGGGGACGGAGTCATCGGTCTGGGGAGCTGATCGGTGGGATTCCTGTTCGGGTCGCTGCACGGCTACCGCCGTGGCTGGCTGCGCGGCGACCTGATCGCGGGGCTGACGGTCTGGGCCGTCCTGGTCCCGGAGGCGCTGGCCTACGCGACGATCGCGGGCGTCTCGCCGGTCGTCGGCCTGTACGCGGCGCCGCCCGCGCTGCTGCTGTACGCGATGTTCGGCAGCTCGCGCCACCTCGTCGTCGGCCCGATGTCGGCGACCGCGGCGCTGAGCGCGGCGACCGTCGGCGCGCTCGTCGCCGGCTCGGGCCACCACTTCGTCGCGATGACCGCGGCGCTGGCGCTCACGACCGGCGCGGTCGCGCTCTTCGCCGGGCTCGCGCGGCTCGGCTTCCTGGCCAGCTTCATCTCCGAGCCGGTGATCAAGGGCTTCATCGTGGGGCTGGCGCTGACGATCATCGTCGGCCAGGTCCCCAAGCTGCTCGGCGTCGACAAGGAGAGCGGCGACTTCTTCGAGCAGGCGTGGGGCGTGATCAAGCAGTTCGGCGACGTCGACCCGCTGACGGCGTGCGTCGGCCTGGGCTCGCTGGCGGTGGTGCTCGCGCTCAAGCGGCTGGTCCCGGCGGTGCCGGCGTCGCTCGTGGTCGTCGCGCTCGGCGTGGTGGCGGTCGAGGCGCTGAGCCTCGACGACCACGGCCTCGAGATCGTCGGCCACATCGACGCGGGCCTGCCGGCGTTCGGCGCGCCCGACGTGAGCTGGCACGACATCGGGGCGCTGGTCGCCGGGAGCGTCGGCGTCATGTTGGTGGGGTTCGCCGAAGGGCTCGGGGCGGCGCGCACCTACGCGCAGCGCGAGCACTACGAGATCGACGCGAACCGCGAGCTGCTGGGGCTGGGCGCGGCGAACCTCACGTCGGGCCTGAGCAGCGGCATGGTCGTCAACGGCAGCCTGTCCAAGACCGCGGTCAATGGATCGGCCGGGGCGCACACGCAGCTGTCGGGGCTGATCGTCGCGGTGCTGACGGTGGTCACGCTGCTGCTGCTCACCGGCCTGTTCGAGTCGCTGCCGGAGGCGACGCTGGCCGCCGTCGTCATCGCCGCCGTGATCGAGCTGGTCGACCTGCCGGCGATCGCGCGGATGCGCCGCGTCTTCGCCGGGCGGACGGTGGGCCGCTTCGCGCTCGCGGCGCGCCCGGACTTCCTGGCGGCCGTCGCCGCGATGCTCGGCGTCCTGGTCTTCGACACGCTCCCCGGGCTGTTCATCGGGATCGGCGTCTCGCTGCTGCTGCTGCTCTACCGCGCGGCGACGCCGCACATCGCCCAGCTCGGGCTCGTGCCCGGCAGCGACGGCCAGTACGGCGACCTGCGGCGCCATCCCGAGAACCGCTCGCCCGACGGCGTCGTGGTCCTGCGCATCGAGAGCGGCCTGTTCTTCGCCAACGCCGACGCCGTGCGCAAGCGCATCCTGAGCGCCGCCGCGATGCCCGGGATCCACGCGATCGTGCTCGACGGCGAGGCGATGCCGTTCATCGACCTCACCGCGGCGCAGCGGCTGGAGGAGGTCGGCGCCGACCTCGAGCGCCGCGGAGCCCGGCTGCTGCTCGCGCGCGACGTCGGACGGGTCCGCGACGTCCTGCGGCGCACGGGCGCCGAAGGCGACGTCGCCCGCGTCCACCCGACGATCCAGGACGCGGTCGACGCCGCGAGCGCCTTCGTGCAGAAGAACGGATAGGCAAAACGCGACAGGATGTGATCGGCGCTGGAATTCGCCCCCGTGGCTGGGAGATCATGGGCGACATCCACTCGGCGACCGAAGGCTCAGCGATCTCGCTGCACCGCGCGCCCATCGCGCGCACCGACCTCGTCGCCCGCCTCGGCGAGGCGGTGGGTGCCGGCGGGATCGCCGTGCTGGCGGCCGAGCCGGGCACCGGCAAGACCGAGGTGCTGGCCCAGTGGCGCGCCGCCGCGCCGGCGCGGCTGCCCGTCGTCGCGGTCGACGGCGCCGCGCCGCGCACCTGGGCGGCCGGGCTGCGGTCGGTGCGCGAGCACGCGGCCGGGACCGAGGCCGTCCTGCTCGTCGACCATGCCGATCGCCTGCCGCCCGCCTACCTCGGGCTGCTCGGCGACGCGCTGGTCGACCGCGGGCGCGGGCTCGGCGTCGTCCTCTCCGGCCGCCGCGATCCCGGGCTCTGCCTGATCGAGCTGCGGCGCACCGGCCCCGTCGAGGAGCTGAGCGGCGAGGACCTCGCCTGGTCGGCCGCCGACGTCGCCGACGCGTTCGCGCGCTGGGGGCGGCCGCTGCGCGACGCCGACGCGGCGGACCTGACCTGGCGTACCGACGGCTGGGCGGCCGCGGTGCGGCTGGCGGCGCTCGTCGGCCCGCAGGTCCTGGACGCCGACACCGGCCCGCTGCGCGACTACGTGCTCGGCCCGGCGCTGGCCGACGTGCCCGAGGACCTGATCTCCGCCGCGCTGCGCCTGGCGCTGGCCGACGAGGTCGACGAGGTCATCGCCGAGCTGCTCGCCCGGCCCAGCGGCGGGGCGGCCGCCCTCCTGCAGACGCTGCGCCTGCGCCGGCTGTTCGTGCGGCCCGCGGGGGACGGCGACGCGCTGCGCTTCCACCGGCTGTTCGCCCAGGTCGCCCGCCGCGAGCTCTCCGCCCGCGACCCCTCGACGGTCAACGAGCTGCGCCGCCGTCTGCGGCGCCACCTCGGCGCCGGGACGACGGGCGCGCTGCCGCCCACCGGGCCGCCGTCGGCGGTCGTCGACGCCGCGATGGAGGACGACCTGCTGGCCGCGCACGCGGTCGAGCTGCTGCTCGAAGGCGTGCTGGACCGGCCGTCGCCGGCGGCGCTCGCCGCCCTGCCGCGCGCGACGCCCGCCGGCCGGGCGGCCGCCGCGCTCGGGCTCCTGGTCGCCGGCGACCTCGCGACCGCTGAGCAGGTCCTCGACCTCGACGCCGCACCGGACGCCGGCGCGGTGCCCGGCGACGTCCTCGCGGTCGCGGTGCTGCTGCGCCATCGCCGGCGCGGCGACCGCGCGGCGCTGGCCGCCGCCGCCGAGGCCCTGCCGGTCGGCGGCGACGCGGACCGCGGGCGGCGCGCGCTGGCGTTCCTCGAGCTCGGGCTGCTCGACCACGACCTCAACGACCTGGCGGCGGGAGAGGAGCACCTCCAGCTCGCGATCAGCCTGGCCGAAGGCGCCGGCCGACCGGCGCTGACCGCGCGGGCCCGCGCCGGCCTGGCCCTGCTCAGCGCGTCGGCCGGCCGGCTGCGCGACGCCACGCGCCTGGCCGAGGCCGCGACCGCCGGGACGATCGCCGCGCCGCGCGACGCCCGCGTCCGCGCCGCGCTGGCCCGTTCCGAGGTCGCGCTGCTGCGCGACGACATCGTCGACGCGCGCGCCTGGGCGGCGCGCGCCCGCGCCGCCGCCGGCGGCACCGACGACCTGACGCTGTGGCTCGACGTGCTGTTCTGGGAGATCGCGACGCTCGACGCGCTCGGCGACGACGACGCCGCGTCGGCCCGGTTGGCCGAGGCGCGCGACATCGCGCGTCGCGCCGCCTACCCGGGCGTCTACGCGACGGCGCTGGAGATCTATCGCGGCCGGCTGCTGGAGCGCGACGGCCGCGTGGCCGAGGCGCGCCGTGTGCTGGACCGGCTGGACCCCGCGCTCGATCCGACCGTCGCGATCACCTACGCGAGCAGGCAGCTGCGCGCCGGCGCGCCCGACGGCGCGCTCGCGGCCGTCGGGCCGTGGCTGGCACACGACGCGTCGAGCGTCGCCTCGCTGCGGATCTGGCTGCTGGTCCTGCACGCGGTCGCGCTCGGCCAGCTCGGCGACGACGACCAGGCCCACGCGTCGCTGGAGCAGGCGCTCGCGGTCGCCGAGCCCGAAGGGATGCGGCGGCCGTTCGCCGACGAGAGCGTGCGGATCGGGCCGCTGCTGCGCGCGCACCAGGCCCACGGGACCGCGCACGCGGGGTTCGTCGTCGAGCTGCTGGACCGGATCGGCGGCGCACGACCGGCGCCCGAAGGCGAGCTGCGGGCACCCCTGACCGACCGCGAGCGCGTCGTGCTGGGCTTCCTGCCCGCGGCGATGACCGCGACCGACATCGCCGACGCGCTGATCGTGTCGGAGGCGACGGTGCGAACGCACTTGCGCCACATCTACGCGAAGCTCGGCGTCAGCGGGCGCCGCGAAGCGGTGCGCCGGGCCCGCGATCTGCGCCTACTCAGCCCCGAAGACGCGTAAATCGCTGCAAAAGCGCTGCAAAACCGGGCGCTCACCGGTTTTCGGTAGGTAAATCATCCCTTTTGGATGACGCGGCCGGAGAGGGAAGCTGAGTGAATCGGGCGCGAATGCGAGAGCCGAAGGACCCAGGGTCCCGCACCCCCACCGCGCCCCGTGAGCCCGGACGCTCGCGGCGTCGCGCGGCGCCACGCCCCGGGGACCGACTCCCGCGACCGGCCGCCGGGACGGTGGTCCGTGCGCGCCTCCACCAGCGCCTGGACCAGGCCGTCGACCGGCCGGTCACCCTCGTCGCCGCGCCGCCCGGCGCGGGCAAGACCATGCTCCTCGCGGCGTGGCTCGATGCCCGCGAGCACTCCGGGTCGGCAGCGGCGGCGTGGGTCAGCCTCGACCGTGACGCCGTCGCACTGCCGGGCCTGTGGGCGCGGCTGGTCGCGGCGCTCGGCCCCGGCACGCTGCGCGGCGCCGCGCCCGCGACGCCCGAGCGCGTCGCCGAGCGGCTGCTCAGCGCGGCCGAGGCCAAGCCCGGCCGGGCGCCGCTGGTCGTCGTGCTCGACGACCTCCAGGACGCCGACGGCCCCGTGCTCGCCGCCGTCCTCGCGACGCTCGTCCGCCGGCCCTCGCGGCTGCGCCTCGTGCTCAGCACGCGCCACGACCCCGACCTGCCGCTGCACCGCCTGCGCGTCTCCGGCGAGCTGGCCGAGCTGCGCGGCGCCGACCTCGCCTTCACCGCACCGGAGGCCGCCCAGCTCCTCGCGGGGCACGACGTGCACCTGGCCGAGGAGGACCTCGGCCAGCTGGTCGCGCGCACCGAGGGCTGGGCGGCGGGACTTCGCCTCGCCGCCCTGTCGCTCGCCGGCCATCCCGACCCCGGCGCGCTCGTCGCCGACTTCGCCGGCGACGACCGCGCGATCGTCGGCTTCCTCATCGAGGAAGTCCTCAGCCGCCAGCCGCCCGACGTGCGCGAGCTGCTCCTGCGGACCTCGGTCGTCGACCGCGTCAGCGGCCCGCTGGCCGACGCGCTGACCGGCGCGACCGGCGGCCACGACACGCTCGCCGCGCTGGTCAGGGCCAACGCCTTCGTCGTGCCGGTCGACCGCCACAACCGCTGGTTCCGCTACCACGGGCTCTTCGCCGAGCTGCTGCGCTCGCAGCTGGCGTGCCGCGGCGCCGAGGCGGTCGCCGAGCAGCACCGCCGCGCCGCCGCGTGGTACGCCGAGGCCGAGCGACCCGCCGACGCCGTCCGCCACGCGGCGCGGGGCGGCGACTGGGACCTGGCCGAGAGCGTCCTGGCCGAGCACTGGATCGAGCTGCGGCTCGACGGGGCGGGGGCGACGCTCGACCAGGTTGTAGGACAGCTTTCGGCCGACGCGCTGGAGCGCCGCCCGCACGTGGCGCTCGTCGCGGCGGCGCGCAGCCTCGACGAAGGCGACGGCGAGCGCGCCGCCGCCCTGATGCGCACCGCGGCGGGCCAGCGCGCCGGCCTGTCGGGCCGGCGGCGCGCGCTGCTCACGCGCGACCTCTCGCTGCTGCGCCTCGAGCGCGCCCGCCGCGGCGGTGACGCCGCCGCCGGCCTGCGCGAGCGCGCGGTGGCCGCCGCGATCACCTGCGACGACGCGCACCGCGACCGGGTCGCCCGCGCGCTCGCTCACCTCGAGCTCGGCCGCCTGCAGGCTGCCGCGGGCGACGCGACCGCCGAAGGCGAGCTGCGCCGGGCCGCCGAGCTGGCCCAGCAGGCCGGCGCGGCCCCTGTCGAGCACGCGGCCGGCGCCGAGCGCGCGTGGCTGTGCGCGCAGGACGGGCGGCTGCGCCAGGCGACCCTCGCGGCCGACGCGCTGCTGGATCGGCGCGGCGAGGGCTGCGAGCCGGCGCTCACGCCCGCCCACCTGGCCCGCGCGCTCGCCGCGGCGGAGTCCGGCAACACGCTGCTCGCCGCGAGTGAGCTGGACCGCGCCGCGCACGCGTCGATCGCCGGCGGCGCGCTGCCCGATCGACTTACGGCGCTCGGGCTGCTGCTCGTGCGCAGCCGACTCCTGGCCGCCGACGACCACGAGGGCGCGGTCGCCGTGCTCGCCGCGCTCGACCTGCTGCTCGACGACTGGGTCCCGCCGGCCGCCGCGCGCATGCACGCCCGCGCCGCCCACGCGCGGCTGCTGACCCGCACGGCCGCCGCGGCCGCGACGCTGCGGTCCGACGTCGCCGCGGCCGAGGACGACGACGAGCTCGCCCAGCAGGCGCCGCTGGCCGTCGCGCTGGCCCGCGCCGAGCTGGCCGCCGGCGACCCGGCGGGCGCGCTGCTCCGGGCCCGCGCCGTCGTCGACCGCGCCGACGTGGCCGGCTGCGACGCGGTCGCTGCCTTGGCCGTCGCCGCGGCCGCGGCGGAGGTCCAGCAGGAGCGCCACGCGGCCGCCGAGCTGACCGAGCGCGCGCTGGAGCTCGCCGAGCCCGAAGGCCTCCGGCTCGGCCTCGCCGACACCACGCCCGGGCTCGATCCCGTCTTCGCGCACCTGCTGCGCTTCGGCACCAGCCACCGCTCGCTGATCGGCGAGGTCCAGGAGCTGGCCGCCTCCGGCTCGGCCGGCGCGGCGACCGCCGACGTCATGCCGCTGCGCGACGAGCTCAGCGAGCGCGAGCTGGCCGTCCTGCGCTACCTCCCGACGATGCTCACCGCCGGCGAGATCGCGGCCGAGCTGTTCGTGACCGTCAACACGGTCAAGAGCCACCTCAAGAGCATCTACCGCAAGCTCGACGCCCGCGGCCGCCGCGACGCGGTCCGCCGCGCGCGGGAGCTCGGGCTCGTCGCGCCGGGCCGGCTCACCGATCCCGGCGACCGCGGCTGATCCGCTTGACCTCCAGCAGCTCGAGGCCCTGCTCCTGCAGGCGCGCCAGCGTCCCCTGCAGCTCGGACTGGTCGGCCAGGCGCCCGCGCAGGACGGTCTCGGCCGCCTCCAGGTCGCCGTTGAATTCCTGCAGCCGCTTCGCGCGCGCGTCGTCGAGTCGCCCTCGGACTCGGAACTCGTAATCGCCCGCGTCCATGCCCTCGGTCACTCCGGGTCGCCGTCGTCGGCGTCGAGCTGGCGGATCTCCACGAGCTCCAGGCCGCGGTCCTGCAGTCGTGCCAGAACCGTGCGCAGCTCGCCCGGATCCGAGAGCGTCCCGCGCAGCACCGTGACCGTGGGCTGCCGCACCGCCTCCAGCTGCTCGAGGTCGGCGAGGAGCGCCGCGTCGACCCGCCCCAGCACGCTGATCTCGTATGCGGTCACGATCGGTGACGCTCCCGCGGCGGGGGGTGGCTCGGCGTCACCCACGGCGGGTGACGCCGTCTCACTCGGCCGGCCACGAGCAACGCGCCATGGACAACGGACCTCTGCAGGTGGCGGTGATCGAGTTCGTCGACGGCCGCTTCACGGGCGCGATCGCCGCGGCGTTCGACGAGCTGGTCGAGGCCGACGTCGTAAGTGTGCGCGACCTCGTCTTCGTCCGCAAGGACGACGACGGCGGCGTGGAGGCCTTCGAGCTCGACGAGCTCGACCCGGGCGAGCTGGCGGGCTTCCGCCAGATGGGCGCCGGGGTCGGCGCCCTGCTCAACGAGGACGACGTCGAGGAGGTGGCGGCGGGCCTGCGACCCGGCTCGGCCGTCGCGCTCGTCGTCTGGGAGGACCGCTGGGCGCTGCGGCTGCTCGGCGCCATCCGCGAGGCGGGCGGCGCGGTCCTCGCCGGCACGGCGACCGCCGTCAGCCAGGCCCAGCACCTGCGCTACGCGCAGAGCGTGGAGGGCGCGCCGCCGCCTCAGGAGGTGGTGGTGCAGGCGCCACCGCCGGCGGCCAGCGGCGAGGGCGACCGCATCGCCCAGCTCGAGCGGCTCGCGAAGCTGCGCGAGCAGGGGCTGCTGACCGACGACGAGCTGGCGGCCGAGAAGGCCCGCATCCTGGCGTGAACGAGGGTCCGGGGGCTGACGCCGCCGACGTCGGCCGCGCCCGGTAGGTTGCGAAGTCTCGTCGCGCGGCGCACGCCACCCTCTAGTCCGGCGCGCCGGGAGCCGATGACCAAGTCTGTGGGCCCCACGTCTCAGTCCCGCGTCCTCCGTGTCCTCGTTGTCGACGACGCGCCGGACATCCGTGCGCTGCTGCGGGCGATGCTGAGCGACAACGGCGACGTCCTCGTGCTCGAGGCGTCCGGGGGCGAGGAGGCGCTGGCCGTCGCGGCGGCCGACCCGCCCGACCTCGCGGTCGTCGACCAGAACATGCCGGGGATGGACGGCGTGACCACGACCCGCGAGCTCAAGGCGCTGCTGGCCGACGTCGAGGTCGTGGCGTTCACCGCCGTGCCGGGGGCCGAGCGTCAGTTCGCCCAGGCCGGCGCGACGCGCCACTTCCTCAAGGACCGCTTCGGCGACCTGGTCGGCTTCATCTCCGAGCGCGCCGCGAGCAACGTCGGGAGGTGACGCCCGTGGGCGACGCCGAGTCGGTCCGGGAGGCGGGGCTGCATCGCCGTGCGCACGAGCTCGCGCTGCTCGTCGACGGGATCCGCGACTACGCGATCCTGCTGCTGGACGACGGCGGCACGATCACGGCGTGGAACGCGGGCGCCGAGCGCCTGAAGGGCTACACCGCCGCCGAGGCGATCGGCCGCAACTTCTCGATGTTCTACACCGAGGACGACCGCGCCCGCGGCCATCCGGCCGAGCTCCTGGAGATCGCACGCCGCGACGGCCGCGTCGCGGAGGAGGGCTGGCGGGTCCGCAAGGACGGCTCGCGCTTCTGGGCCAGCGTCCTGATCACCGCGATCCACGAGCCCGACGGCAGGGTCCGCGGCTTCGGCAAGGTCGTGCGCGACCTCACGCCGCGCCGCGCCGCCGAGGACCGGCTGCGCGAGGGCGCCGCCGAGCTGGCCGCGGCCAACGTCGAGCTCGAGCAGTTCCGTCGGCTGGTGCTGAGCGTTCGCGACTACGCGATCTTCCTGCTCGATCCGGGCGGCTACATCACGACCTGGAACCCGGGCGCCGAGCACGCCAAGGGCTACCTGGCCGACGAGGTCATCGGCCGGCACTTCTCGATCTTCTACACCGAGGCGGACCGCACGCGCGACCACCCGGCCGAGGAGCTGCGGATCGCGGCGGAGACCGGGCGCTACGAGGAGGAGGGCTGGCGGATCCGCAAGGACGGCTCGCGCTTCTGGGCCAACGTGGTGCTGACCGCGGTCCGCGACGACGACGGCACGCTGATCGGGTACGCCAAGGTCACCCGCGATCTGACCGAGCGCCGCGCCGCCGAGCAGCGGACGCGCGAGGCCGCCACGCGGCTGGAGCGCACGAACCGCGAGCTCGACCGCTTCGCCGCCGTCGCCGCGCACGACCTGCAGGAGCCGCTGCGCACGATCGCCGGCTTCAGCGGGCTGCTCGTCGACCGCTACGGCGCCGACCTGGACCCGGGGGCGCGCAAGTACCTCGACCACATCACCTCGGGCGTCGACCGGATGTCTCGGCTCGTGGACGGGCTGCTCGGCTACGCGCGCGCGTCCGAGCCGTCGGGCGCGCCGGCCGACACCGTCGTCCTGGCCGACGCGGTCGGCGCGGTCTTCGACGAGCTGCGCGCGACGGTCGACGCGCACGGCACCGACGTCATCGTCGACGTCGCCGGCGACGTGCACGTCCACGCCGAGGCGCGCGACGTCGAGGCCGCGCTGCGCAACCTGATCTCCAACGCGGTGAAGTTCGCCGACGCGCAGGTGCCGGCGGTCAGTGTGCGCGCGGCGCTGTTCGAGCGCGACGTCCGCGTCGACGTGGTGGACAACGGCCTGGGGATCGACCCGGCCGACCGGCCGCGGCTCTTCCAGCCCTTCCAGCGCCTGCCCAACGCCCTGCATCAGCCGGGCACCGGCCTGGGACTGGCGATCGCCCAGCGCGTCGTCGAGCGCAACGGCGGCGCGATCGGCGTGGACTCGGTGGCCGGCGAGGGCAGCCGGTTCTGGTTCACGCTTCCCGCGGCGTAGACGCTTGGCCCGGCGCGGCGACCGTCGCGGGATGCGGCCGCTTCCCGCGGCGTAGACGCTTGGCCCGGCGCGGCGACCGTCGCGGGATGCGGCCGCTTCCCGCGGCTTAGTGCCCTAGCGGGCGGCGGCCAGGTCGCGCTCGATCGCCTGCGCTGCGGCGAGCAGCGGCGGCAGCAGCGCGGCGTGGACGTCCTCGACGTCGGTGCGGGCCGCCTGCGTCGAGACGTTGATCGCCGCGACGACGCGGCCGTCGCGGTCGTGGATCGGCGCGGCGACGGAGCGCAGGCCCGCCTCGAGCTCCTGGTCGACGAGCGCCCAGCCCTGGGCGCGGACGCGCTCCAGCTCGGCGCGCAGCTCGCCCTCCTCGTGGATCGTCTCCGGCGTCAGCGCCACGAGCTCGGAGCGCGCGAGGACCGCGTCGAGCCGCGCGGGCTCCAGGCCGGCGAGCAGGACGCGGCCCATCGACGTCGCGTAGGCCGGAAAGCGGGTGCCGACGCTGATCGCCACGCGCATGATCCGGCGCGTCGAGACGCGAGCGACGTAGACGACGTCGGTGCCGTCGAGGACCGAGACCGAGGAGGACTCGTGGATCTCCTCGACCAGGCGCTCGAGGTGGGGCTCGGCGACCTCGGGCAGCGTGAGGCTGGACAGGTACGCGTAGCCGAGCTCCAGCACCTGCGGCGTCAGCGCGAAGCGCGTCCCGCTGAGGTGGACGTAGCCGAGCTGCTGGAGCGTCAGCAGGAAGCGCCGCGAGGCGGCGCGGGTGAGGCCGGTCGTGCGCGCGACGTCGCTGAGCGTCTGCGGCTCGGGCGCGCTGAGCGCCCGGATCACCGACAGGCCGCGCTCCAGCGACTGCACGAACTGCCGGTCGCGCGCGGGCGGTGGGGGCGGGGCTTCGGGCGTCTGCGTCACTCGATCACGCCCTCCTCCAGCAGCACCTTCTGGGCGAGCGCGAGCGCCGTGTTGGACTGCGGGACGCCGGCGTAGATCGCGGTGTGCAGCAGCACCTCGCGGATCTCCTCGGCCGTCAGGCCGTTGCGCAGCGCGCCGCGGATGTGCATCGCCAGCTCGTCCTCGGCGCGCAGCGTGGTGAGGATCGCGAGCGTGATCATCGACCGCTCGCGGCGGCCGAGGCCGTCGCGCGTCCACACGCTGCCCCACGCCATGCTCGTGATGAGCTCCTGGAACGGGCGGGAGAAGTCGGTGGTGTTGGCCACCGCGCGGTCGACGTGGGCGTCGCCCAGCACGGCGCGGCGCACCTCCATCCCGGCGTCGTGCAGCTCGTCGCTCATGGTCCCTCCAGGTGGTCGGCGATCAGGTGGGCGACCGCGTCGGGCCGCTCGACGGAGACGACGTGGGCGCCGGGGTCGAGGACCTCCAGGCGCGCGCCGCGGATCTCCCGCGCAAGATGGTGTTGATGCTCGGTCGGGATCGCGTGGTCCTGCGCGCCGCCGATGACGAGCGTCGGCGCGGCGATCGAGGCAAGGTCCTTGCGTTGGTCCATCGCGGCGATCGCCGCGCAGCACGCGGCGTAGCCCGCCGGCGGCTGGGTGGCGAGCATCGCGCGCAGCCACGCGACGACGTCGGGGTGGGCCTCGGCGAACGGCGGGGTGACCCAGCGCGCGACGACCGCGTCGGCGATGACGTCGACCGTGCCGGAGTCGAGGACCGTGCGCGCGCGGTCCTCCCACGCCTCGGGCGGCGGCAGGTGCGCGCTGGTGCAGAGCAGGACGAGGCGGTCGACCCGGTCGGGCGCGTGGGCGGCGAGCCACTGGCCGACCATGCCGCCGATCGACACGCCGACGAACGACGCGCGCGCGATCCCGAGGTCGTCGAGGAGCGCGAGCGCGGCCTCGCCGAGCTGGGCGACGGAGTACGGGCCCGACGGCGCGGGGGAGGCGCCGTGGCCGAGCTGGTCGTAGGCGATCGTGCGCAGCGCGGTCTCGTTGCCCAGCTCCGTGAGCAGCGGGTCCCACATCCGCAGCGTGGTCCCGAGCGAGCCCGCGAACAGGACCGGCGGCGCGTCGGGTGGGCCGTCGACCTCGTGGTGGAGGGTCATCGGGCGCGGTGCGCCGCGAGCGCGCGGTCGATCAGCGGGCCGGTGTCCGGGCGCGGTGCGGCGGCGTCGCCGAGGACCGCGACGAGGTTGGCCTCCATGCGCGGCGCGTCGACCTCCAGGCGCTCCAGCAGCTCCCGCAGCCACGCGACCGCGGCGCCGGTGGAGCGCAGCAGCTCGCGCAGCGTCTCCCACTCGGCCTGCCAGCCGCCGGCGGCCCGCTCGTGCTCGCCGTCCATGACCGACAGCATGGTCGCGACGAGCCCCGGGACCCGCGCCGCGCAGGCCCGGGCCGAGATCGCCGCGACCGGGTTGGCCTTGTGCGCCATCGCCGACGAGCCGCCGGCGACGCCGTCGCGCACCTCCGCGACCTCGCCTTGGGCGAGCAGGACGACGTCGGCGGCGATCTTCGCCGCGGTGCCGGCCAGGACGCCGAGCGCCGCCGCGAGCTGCGCCGCCCGCCGCCGGTCGCCGTGCCACGGCAGGATCGGATCGACGAGCCCGAGCTCGGCCGCGATCGCCGCCGCGACGCGCGCGCCGGCATCGGCGTCGTCGGCGAGCGCCGCGCGGTTGCCGACCGCGCCGCCGACCTGCGCGGCGAGCACGGCGTCGCGCACACGCGTCAGCTCCGCGCCGGCGTCGTCGAGAGCGACCAGCCAGCCGGCCGCCTTCAGCCCGAAGCTCGTCGGCTGCGCCGGCTGCATCAGGGTGCGCGCGAGGATCGGGGTCGTGCGATGCGTCTCGGCGAGCAGCGCCGTCGCGTCGGCGGCGGCGGCGGCGTCGTCAGACAGCACCGACAAGGCGCGCTGAGCCATCAGCATGAGCCCGGTGTCGACGACGTCCTGCGACGTCAGCCCACGGTGGACGCCGTCCTCGCCGGACTGCTCGCGCAGCGCCGCGACGAGGCCGATGACCGGCGTCGCGTGGCGCGCGGCCTCCTGCGCCAGCGCCTCGAGGTCGAAGCGCTCGGCGACCGCGACCGCGGCGACCGCCTCCGCCGCCGGTGCGGGCAGGGTGGCACGCGCGTGCGCGACCTCCACGTCGAGCATCGCCTGCACGAACGCGGCGTCGCTCACCGCCGCCGCGACCCGGCCGCGCGCGAAGATCGCGCCCAGCAGGACGTCAGACGTCGAAGAAGACGGTCTCGCCGTGGCCTTGGAGGTGGATGTCGAATCGGTAGCCATCGTCGGTCGGCGTCGCGAGGAGCGTGTCACGTCGGTCCACCGGAACGCTCGCGAGCACGGCATCTTCCCGGTTCGCGGCCTCCTCGTCGGCGAAGTAGATCCGCGTGACGCAGCGGTGCAGGAGCCCGCGGCAGAAGACCGAGACGTCGATGTGCGGGGCCGCCGGCGCCGAGTCGGGCCCGCCCGGCCCGGCCAGCCGCCCCGGCTTGACCGTCCGGATCGCCCAGGAGCCGTCGTCGCGGGTCGCCACGCGCGCGAAGCCGCGGAAGCCGGGGCGCTCGGCGAACGCGCCGTCGGCGTCCGGCTGCCAGGTCTCGATCACCGCGTCGGGGATGCCGTGGCCCTCGCCGTCGGTCAGCACGCCGGCGACGACCAGCGCGCCCGGCTCGTCCTCGGCGGCCGCGTTCGGGCCCTCGGGCCACGGCAGGCCGATCGCGAAGAACGGGCCGACGGTCTGCGACGGCGTGACCGCGAGGCGCTCGCTCATCGCTCCTCCTCGATCGGCGTCGACTCGCGCCCGCGCAGGACGATGTCGAAGTCATAGGCCAACGCCCAGTCCGGCCGCGTCCGCTCGATGTCGAACCGCGACACCACGCGCGCGCGGCCCGCCGGGTCGCGCACGCTGTTGTAGACGGGGTCGTAGGCGAACAGCGGGTCGCCCGGGAAGTACATCTGCGTCACCAGCCGCTGGGCGAAGGCCTGGCCCAGCAGCGAGAAGTGGATGTGCTGGGGCCGCCACGCGTTGTGGTGGTTGCCCCACGGATAGGCGCCGGGCTTGATGGTGATGAACTCGTAGCGGCCCTCGGCGTCGGTCACGCAGCGCCCGGCGCCGGAGAAGTTGGGGTCCAACGGCGCGGGATGCTGGTCGCCCTTGTGCAGGTAGCGCCCGGCCGCGTTGGCCTGCCAGATCTCGATCAGCGTGTCGGGGATCGGCCGGCCGTCGCCGTCGAGGACGCGGCCGGAGACCACGATGCGCTCGCCGAGCGGCTCGCCCTCGTGCTGGCGCGTCAGGTCGTGGTCGAGCTCGCCGGTCACGCGCTCCAGCCCGAGCTGCGGCCCGGACACCTCGGTGACGGTGTGGGGGAGGTAGACCAGCGGCTGCTTGGGATGGCGCAGCCGGGTCGACTTGTAGCCCTCGTCGTCGAGTGCCGGGTGCGTGCCCGGCTCGTCGCGGCGGTAGCCGCGCACCGCGCCCGCCGCCGGCCTGTCCTGGGACTCATGCATGGAGCACCACCGCCAACCCTTGTCCGACACCGATGCAGATCGCCGCCAGACCGTATCCGCCGCCGCGCGCCCGCAGCTCGTGGGCCAGCCGGCCGACGATCCGCGCGCCCGACGCGCCGAGCGGATGCCCGATCGCGATCGCGCCGCCGCGGACGTTGACGATCTCCGGGTCGAGGTCCGGCCACTGGCGCAGGCAGGCCAGCGACTGCGAGGCGAACGCCTCGTTGAGCTCCACCGCGGCCAGGTCGCCCCAGCCGATGCCGGCGCGCCGCAGCGCCCGGTTGGCCGCCTCGACCGGCCCGATCCCGAACACGTCGGGGTCGACGCCGTGCGCGGCGCGCGCCACCACGCGCGCCAGCGGCTCGCGGCCGAGGCGCTCGGCGGCCGCCTCGTCGCCCAGCAGGAGCATCGACGCGCCGTCGTTGAGCGGCGACGCGTTGCCCGCGGTCACGGTCCCGTCGCGCACGAACGCGGCCTTCAGCCTGCCGAGCTTCTCCAACGAGGAGTCGGGCCGGACGCCCTCGTCGCGGTCGAGGTCGACGCCCGGGACCGCGACGATCTCGTCGGCGAAGATCCCGGCCGCCCACGCCTCGGCGGCCAGGCGATGGCTGCGCAGCGCGAACGCGTCCTGGTCCGCTCGCGAGATGGCGTACATGTCGGCCAGCTTCTCGGCCGAGGCGCCGAGCGAGATCGTCCACCGATCCGGCATCTCGGGGTTGACCATACGCCAGCCCAGCGTCGTCGAGTGCAGCGTCTCGGCGCCGGCGGGGAAGCCCTTGCCGGGCTTGAGGAGGACCCACGGCGCGCGGCTCATCGACTCCACGCCGCCGGCGACGACCAGCGACGCGTCGCCGGCCTCGATGGCGCGCGAGCCCTGGATCGTGGCCTCCAGCGAGGACCCGCACAATCGGTTGACGCTCACGCCCGGCACGGTCGTCGGCAGTCCGGCCAGCAGGACGGCCATACGCCCGACGTCGCGGTTGTCCTCGCCGGCGCCGTTGGCGTTGCCGAGGATGACGTCGTCGATCTCGGCCGGGTCGAGCGCCGGCGTGCGCTCTACCAAGGCCTGCAACGTGCCCGCCGCGAGGTCGTCCGGGCGGACGCCGGCCAGCGCGCCCGCGTAGCGGCCGAAGGGCGTGCGGATCGCGTCCAACACGTAGGCGTCGGTCATCGGCTCACCAGCTCGCGCAGCGCGCTCAGCTCCTCGTCGGTCGGGGGATCGGTCGTCCGCAGGGCGTCGGCGACCCGCAGCTCCCAGCCCGTCGCCTCACGCACCTGGTCGACGGTCACGTCCGGGTGCAGCTGGGTCAGCACCAGCTCGCCGGTCGCGTCGGGCTCCAGGACGCCGAGGTCGGTGATGACCGCCTCGGGCGCCGCGACGGTGGTCAGGAAGTCCAGCCGGTCGACGAACGTGCGCCGCGAGTGCGGCGCGACGACCATCACGCGATCGCAGCCGGTGGCGATCTCGGGCGCGCCGCCGGCGCCGGGCAGGCGCGTCCTCGGCGCGTCGTAGTCGCCGATGACGGTGGAGTTCAGCCCGCCGCGCCGGTCGACCTGGGCCGCCCCGAGGAACGCCACGTCGATCCGTCCGGGTTGGATCCAGTAGTTGAACATCTCGACGACGGGGACGACGACGTCGGCGGTCGCGGCCAGTTCGCCGTCGCCGATCGACAGCGGGATCCGGTGCGGCTTGGCGCCGATCGTGCCCGACTCGTAGACCAGCACGAGGTCGGGGTTGACGATCTCGCGCGCCAGGATCGCGGCGGTCGACGGCCGGCCGACGCCGATGAAGCACGACGTCGCGCCGGCCAGCAGGCGCGCCGCGACGATCGTCTGGACCTCGCCGCTGCTGGCGCTGCTCATACTGGGACCTCGGCGTTCATGACGTGCTCGTCCATCCACTTCAGGAAGTCGTCGCGGTCGCGCGACACCCCGTCCCAGAACTTGTAGAAGTCGTTGTCGCGCTCGGTCAGGTCGTGGGCGTAGGACGGGTAGGCGCCGCGCGGCGCGACCGCGATCGCGTCGATGACCCAGCCGGGGATGACGATCCCGCCCGGACGCGGCTCCAACTCGTCGACGACCCGCTCCACGGTCGCCAGCGCGCGCGACGCGGCCAGGACCGCCTCCTTCTGCACGCCCGGGATGCCCCACAGCTGCACGTTGCCGCGCCGGTCGGCCTCCTGGGCGTGGACGATCGCGACGTCCGGGCGCAGGGCCGGCACCGCGGCCAGCTCCTCGCCGGTGAACGGGCAGGTGACGAACTTCACGTTGGTGCGGTCGACCAGGTCGGTCCCGGTGTAGCCGCGCAGCACGCCGAACGGGAGGTCGGCCGCGCCCGCCGCGTAGCGGTTGGCCATGCCGGCGTGCGAGTGCTCCTCGATCTCCAGGGGCGCGGGCCAGCCGTGCTCGACGGCGTCGCGCAGGCGGTGCAGCGAGCCGACGCCCGGGTTGCCCGCATACGAGAACACCAACTTGCGCGCGACGCCCATCCCCACCATCTGGTCGTAGATCAGGTCCGGCGTCATCCGGATCAGCTCGAGGTCGCGCCGGCCCTGGCGGATGACCTCGTGGCCGGCCGCGAAGGGGATGAGGTGCGTGAAGCCCTCCATCGCGACGGCGTCGCCGTCGTGGACGAGCGCGGAGACCGCATCGGAGAGGGACAGGTATTGTGCGCCATGCGCACGCGTGGTTGCCATGCGCACACGACGGTATATGCTCTCCGTGAGCGGCGCAAGCCGGTGGTCTGGAGAGGAGACGCGACGTCGTGCGGACGCAGGTCGGGATCGTCGGTGCGGGGCCCGCGGGGCTGGTGCTCGCGCACCTGCTGCACCTCCAGGGGATCGAGTCGGTGGTGTTGGAGGCCCGCGACCGCGAGTACGTGCAGCAGCGCGTCCGCGCCGGCGTGCTCGAGCAGAACACGGTGGACCTGCTGCGCGCGGCCGGCGTCGGCGAGCGCCTGGATCGCGAGGGCATCGTCCACCACGGCATCGAGCTGCGCTTCGACGGCGAGGGCCATCGCATCCCGATGAGCGACCTCACCGGCGGGCGCGCGATCTGGATCTACGGCCAGCAGGAGGTCGTCAAGGACCTCATCGGCGCGCGCGACGCGACGGGCGCGCCGCTGCACTTCGAGGTCTCCGACGTGCAGGTGCACGATGTCGACGGCGACGCGCCGCGCATCACCTACACGTCGCCCGACGGCCAGGACCATCAACTCGAGTGCGACATCATCGCCGGCTGCGACGGCTTCCACGGCATCTGCCGACCGGCGGTCGGCGCCGACCACCTCACGATCGCCGAGCGCGAGTACCCGTTCGGCTGGCTCGGGATCCTCGCCGAGGTCGCGCCGTCGACCGACGAGCTGATCTACGCCTACCACGACCGCGGGTTCGCGATGCACTCGCTGCGCTCGCCCACGCTGTCGCGGCTGTACCTCCAGGTCGACCCGGCCGACGACATCGCCAACTGGCCCGACGACCGGATCTGGGAGGAGCTGCACACGCGCTTCGCCGCGCCCGGCTGGTCGCTGACCGAGGGTCCGATCGTCGAGAAGGGCATCACGCCGATGCGCTCGTTCGTCGCCGCGCCGATGCGCCGCGGCCGGCTCTTCCTCGCCGGCGACGCCGCCCACATCGTCCCGCCGACCGGGGCCAAGGGCCTCAACCTCGCGGTCAACGACGTGCGCGTCCTGGCCGACGCCCTGGTCGCGTACTTCGGCGGCTCCAGCACCGGCCTGGACGAGTACTCCGACACCTGCCTGAGCCGCGTCTGGCGCGTCCAGGACTTCTCCACCTTCATGACGACCCTGCTGCACCGCCTCGACGGCGACGCCTTCGACGCCGGCCTGCAGCTCGCGCGGTTGCGGTACGTCACGACCTCCGAGGCCGCCGCGCGCTCGCTGGCCGAGAACTACGTGGGGCTGCCGATCTAGGCTCAGGCTGGTCGCACGGCCAGGTAGCGACGCTCATCGTGCATCGTTTGCACGCGTCCAAGTGCTGCACTTTGGGTGGCGCGGCGAAGTGGTACGCGCGTGTCGGCAGACACTGCGAGCGCGCAGGGGACCGCCGAGCCCATGTCCGACGCCGCCGACACCACGCGACCGACCTCGTTGCCGCCGCTCGCCCCGCGGCGGCACTTCTGGCAGACGCGCGCGATCCCGCGGGCGGGCGACCCGCCCGGGCCGCCGCCGCCGACCGCGACGCCGTGGCGCGAGAGCGCGCTGACGCGGGCCTCGGAGCTGCGCGGTCGCGCCCGCGACGTCGCCGAGCACGGCACGTCGACGCCGCGGCGCGACGAGCTGCTCGGCGAGATCTACGCACACGTCGCGGCCGCCGAGCAGGCCGCGACCGGCGAGAACGTCGGCTGGGCCGAGCACCGGCTCGCCGCGCTGTGGGGCGCGTCGGTGGAGCGTGCCAGCAGCCAGCTCGACGCCGCCGAGGTCTGCCTGCTGCGGATCTCCTCGCCCGCCTACGTCGTCGCTCAGCTGCCGGCGCTCGTCGCCCAGACCGAGGCCGCGCTCGGCGCCGACGACGCCCGGACCGTCGAGCTGCGCCGCGTCGCCGGGACCGCCGACGCCGCGCTGCCCGAGGTCGAGCGCGAGAAGATCGCCTCGATCTACCGCGCGGCGGTCAACGAGACGCGCAAGCAGGTCACGCGCGTGCGCAGCTTCCGCAACGTCCTGCTCTCCACGGCGCTGGCGCTCGCGCTGTGCGTCGCGGGCCTGACCGTCGCGACCGCGATTCGGCCGTCGCTGCTGCCGCTGTGCTTCACGCCGGTCGACACCGCGGTCTGCCCGACCACGACCGGGACGCCGGTCGTGCCGCCGCCGTCGGTGCCGCAGGTGGTCGGGGAGACGACCGTGGCGCAGGCCCAAGAGGCGCATCTGATGGACGAGAAGATCCGCGACACCGCCGAGGGCTGGGACGTCGCGGTCGTCGAGCTCGTCGGCCTGGTCGCCGCGGCCGTCGCCGCCGCCGTCGCGCTGCGCGGGATGAGCGGGACCTCGACGCCGTACTCGCTGCCGATCGCGCTCGCGGTCCTCAAGCTCCCGACCGGCGCGCTGAGCGCCGTGCTCGGCCTGCTGCTGATGCGCGGCGGGTTCGTCCCGGGCCTCAGCGCGCTGGACACCTCGGAGCAGATCCTCGCCTGGGCGGTGGTCTTCGGCGCGGCCCAGCAGGCCGTCACCGGCCTGGTCGACAAGCAGGCCCAAGGCGTGCTCGACGCCGTCGGCACGGCGGGACCGGGCGGACCCGATCCCGCCGCCGGCGCCGGCACCGGCGCCGGCAGGAAGGCCTAGCGGCGCTTCAGCGTGATCGTGGTGGTCACGCCGCCGCCGGAGACCTTCAACTTGAGGGTCTTGGCGTGGCGCAGCGCGCGCTTGGCCTTGGCCGTGAAGCGCAGCTTGACCGTCGCGGTGCCGGCCTTGGCGACCTTGGCGCTGCCGCGGGCGACGACCTTGCCGGTCCGCGTCGCGCTGAGCTTCAGCGTGGTGCCGGCCTGGGCGCCGCTGACCTCGAGCGCGAAGCCCGACTTCAGCGCCTTGGCGATCGTGACCTTGCCTGCGAGCGCGGCCCTGGCGGTGGCGCCGGTCTTGTTGATGGTCTTGCCGTTGGTGTTGGCCTTGCCGCTGGGGGTGCCCGGGGCGGGCGCCGCGCCGGCGCGGCTGATGGTCTCGCAGTCGCGGTCGACCACGTCGGCCGCGTCGGCGTTGACGACGTCGGTGCCGAAGCCGCAGCTGATCGTGTCGACCTCGCCGTCGACGGCGTTGATGGTGTCGTTGCCGAAGGGGTACTTGCACCAGATCGGTCCGCAGTCGCCGGTCGGAAGATCGCCGATGATCTGGTCGCGGCCGGGGCCGCCGGTCAGGACGTCGTCGTTGAAGCCGCCGATCACGCGGTCGTTGCCCGGGCCGCCGTCGATCGTCTCCATGCCGTCGGCGCCGCTGAGGTCGTCGTCGCCGCCGAGCCCGACCAGGCTCCCGGCGTTCGTGGACTGCGCGACCTTGACGAAGTCGTTGCCCTCGGTGCCGACGTAGCGCGGGCTCTCGGCGAGCATGAGGCGCTCGACGTTGCGGATGTCGTCGCTCTCGCCCGGCCGGCCGTCGTCGGCGCCGCCCGCCATCGTGAAGCTCAGGCCGACCGGCAGCGTGCTGTCGCGGAACCGCGAGGAGTAGTCGCTGTCGATCGTGTCGATGCCGGGGCCACCGTCGACGGCGTCGGCGGCCGGCTCCTCGTGGTAGTCGGGATGCAGGAGGTCATTGCCCGCGCCGCCGTTCAGCGTGTCGCTGCCCGCGTAGCCGGTGAGCTCGTCGTCGCCGTCGCCGCCGTCGAGGAGGTCATCGCCCTTGCGGCCGTCGAGGCGGTCGTTGCCGGGGCCTCCGATCAGGGTCTCGGCACCGTCGTCGCCGTCGAGCCGGTCCGCGCCGGGGCCGCCGTCGACGGTGGTTGGGATCTTCATCTCGCTGGAGTCCGTCGTGATCCACTCGTCGCCGTCGCCTGCGTTGATGACGAGCCCCTTGGGGTCGGTGCAGATGACTCTCGACCAGTCGCCGTCGCCCCAGGCGTCCGTGCAACTGGCCGGTGCCGAGGTGACCGTGACGCCCGCGTTGGCGTAGAAGAGCACGCCACCGGACTCCGGGGCCTGGAGGCTCATGTCGTTGTCCTCGCCCGGCGCGGCGTTGTAGGTGTAGGTGCCGCTGCCGTCCGAGGTGATGGTCGCGGCGCCGGCCGTGGCGGGGAGGATCGCGAGGGCTGCCGCGCAAGCGGAGATGAGGAGGGGAGAGCGCATGGCGGCCACTGTCGCCGCCCGGCGTCCGCCTCGCATTGGGGGACCCCCTAAGACCGCGCGGGGTGCGGTTGCCCGCACCCCGCGCCGTGGGGGTCTAGATGGGGTACTGGCGGGTGCCGTCTTGGGTGGTGAGCCAGCGCAGCTCGGTGAACTCGTCCAGCGCGGCGTCGCCGCCGAAGCGGCCCCAGCCGGAGTGCTTGGTGCCGCCGAAGGGCATTTGGGGCTCGTCGTGGACGGTGGCGCCGTTGATGTGGCAGATGCCCGATTGGATCTGGCGGGCGACGGCTTCGGCGTTGTTGGCGTCTTGGCCGAAGACGGCGGCGGAGAGGCCGTATTCGGTGTCGTTGGCGGTGGCGATGGCTTGGTCCTGGTCGTCCACGGCGATGAGGGCGACGATGGGGCCGAAGGACTCTTCGGCGTAGATGCGCATGGCGGGGGTGACGTCGGCGACGATCGTGGGGGTGAGCAGCAGGCCGTCAGGCTCGCCGCCGGTCAGGACGCGGGCGCCCTTGGCCTTGGCGTCCTCGAGCAGCTCGGCGACCCGCTGCGCCGCGCGGGCGTTGACGACGGGGCCGATCATGGTGGCGGGGTCGCGGGGGTCGCCGACGGTCAGGCCCTCGGCGCGGGTGACGAGTCGCTGGGCGAGGTCTTCGGCGATGGTGCGGTCGGCGACGATCCGTTCGGTGCTCATGCAGATCTGGCCGGCGTTCATGAAGGCGCCGAAGTTCGCCGCCGCGGCGGCCTGGTCGAGGTCGGCGTCGGCCAGGACGACCAGCGGGGCCTTGCCGCCCAGTTCGAGCAGCGTGCGCTTCAGGTGCGCGGCGGCCTTCTGGGCGATGATCCTCCCGACCTTCGTGCTGCCGGTGAAGTTGATGCGCTTGACCGCCGGGTGGGCGATCAGCGCCTCGACCACCGTGGCGGCGTCCTCGGGCTGGTTGGTGATCAGGTTGATGACCCCGGCCGGCACCCCGGCATCGTCGATCGCCTTGGCGATCGCGGCGTGGGTGCGCGGGCATTCCTCCGAGGCCTTGAGGACCACCGTGTTGCCGAAGGCCAGTGGCGTGGCCACCGCACGGGCGGCGAGGATGACCGGGGCGTTCCACGGTGCTATGCCGACGACGACGCCGACCGGTTGGCGCACGGCCTTGGCGTGCAGGCCCGGGACGTGGGAGTGGATGTCCTGCTCGGCTTCGACGTCGCCGGCCAGGCTCGCGGCGTGGCGCAGCATGCCCGCGGCCAGCGTGCAGTTGAACATGCCCCACCCGAACGTCGAGCCGCACTCGGCGGTCATCGTCTGCGCGATCTCCGTCGCACGCTCGGCCAGCAGATCGGCAGAGGCCTCCAGCAGACGCGCACGCTCAGCGGCCGGCGTCGCCGCCCAGCCCGCAAACGCCGCACCCGCAGCCTCCGCTGCCCGCGTCGCATCGGCCACCGACGCCGCCGCGGCCTCGGTCACCACGTCGCCGGTGAACGGATCGGCCTTCGCGAACGTCCGCCCCTCCACGGCGCCGACCCACTCCCCGCCGATCAACAGCGGCTGCTGCGCAGCGCTCACGGTGCTCATCTCACACTCCTTCGCCTTGGTCGTCCAACCTGCTCCAACTATCACACACTTCCCCACCTTGCATACATCCTGCGGCCGACCCCGATCCCGACGCCGCCGAACGCTTAGCGCCACTCGCTACTGGGTGAGTCCGAGCGTCTACCGGGCGGCGGCCTCGTCGGCGGCAACGGCCTTGATGCGCTGGTTGAGCGTGACGAACGTCGCCTTCAGCGAGCTCTTGTCGGCGCCGGCGTTCACCTGGTCCAGCAGCTTCTGGTGCTGGACGAGGCCGAGGTCGAACTCGCGGATCGCCGTGAGCATCTGCTTCTTGCCCGACGCGGCGCTCGCCGTCTGCGTCTTGATCGGCACCAGCGCCGTCTTGTAGCTGCGCAGCCCGGCGCGGAACTTGCCGGTCGCGGCGGCCGCGGCGTTGGTGTCGGTCGCGCCGGCGACCGACGTGCCGGCGACGCCGGCGACGGCGAGCGAGACGGCCCTTCGACGGTGCATCATCAGGCGTGGCTCCTCAGCGGTCAGAACGGCTGGTGGACGGGTGGTATCCCGCGTCAATGCGCCCCAAACCGGCGCGTACAACCTGCTCGAACCCATGTTTCGCGCGGTCCGGTGCGGGGGACCAGTGCCGCGGGTCCAACCACTTGCAGGAGAGGCAACATGGGACGCAGGGGACGGAAGTTCGCGATCGCGTTTGCGGTCGTCGCGGCCACGTCGACGGGCGCCGGGGCGGTGATCGCCGGCACCGGAGCGGGGGACGACCAGGACCTCGCGGTCACGCGTCAGCCGGCCAACCGCGACATCGAGCGCAAGGTCGACAAGCTCGTGCGCCAGATGACGGTCGACGAGAAGCTGCAGCAGGTCCAGCTGCTGAGCGACGGGCAGATCACCGACGCCGACGCGAAGGCCGGCGTGGGCGGGGTGTTCAGCCTGACCGACCCGGCGAAGATCGACCACTTCCAGCACGTCGCGGTCGAGCAGTCGCGGCTGCACATCCCGATCCTCTTCGCCTACGACACGATCCACGGCTACCGCACGACGTTCCCGGTGCCGCTGGCCGAGGCGTCGTCCTTCGACCCCACGGTCGCCACCGACGACTTCACGATCTCCGCGCGCGAGTCCGCGGCGGTCGGCATCAAGCAGATCTACGCGCCGATGGTCGACGTCTCGCACGAGCCGCGCTGGGGCCGCATCGTCGAGGGCTCGGGCGAGGACCCGTACCTCGGCTCGGTCATGGCCGCGTCGAAGGTGCGCGCCGGCCAGGGCAACGACTACAGCGCCGACGACAAGGTCGTCACCTCCGTCAAGCACCTCGCGGGCTACGGCCTGGCCGAGGGCGGGCGCGACTACAACACCACCGACATGAGCGAGCGCACGCTGCGCAACCTCGTGCTGCCGCCGTTCAAGGCCGCGGTCGACGCCGGCGCCGACACGGCCATGTGCTCGTTCAACTCGATCAACGGGCAGCCCGGCTGCGCCAACCCGCACGTCGAGACCGACATCCTCAAGGACGAGTGGGGCTTCGACGGCTTCATCGAGAGCGACTACACCGCGGTCGCCGAGCTGCGCGCGTGCCCGCCGAAGAACCCGGACGAGGGCCCGTGCGGCCACGGCGTCGCGGCGGACGGCCCGTCGGCCGGCGCGCTGGCGCTGAACGCCGGCACCGACTCCGAGATGGTGTCCACCAACATCCGCGACAACGGCAAGAACCTGCTGTCGACCGGTCAGATCTCGATGCGCCGCCTCGATGACGCGGTGCGCCGGATCCTGCGCGTCAAGTTCCGCGCCGGCCTCTTCGACCACCCGTACGCCGACCAGACCAAGATCGCCGAGCGCACGTTGCAGCCGGCCGATCGCGACAAGGCGCGCGCCGCGGCGGGCAAGTCGATGGTCCTGCTCAAGAACGACGACAACGCACTGCCGCTCGACCCCGCGAAGTCGACGGCCGTCATCGGCCCGCTCGGCGACGACCAGCACGACATGCTCGGTCCGTGGTGGGGCCAGGGCAAGGACGAGGACGCGGTGAGCGTCTTCACCGGCATCAAGGCCCAGAACCCGAGCGCCACGTTCACCGAGGGCTGCAAGATGGTCGACGCCGACCTCTACGACCCCGCCAACGAGTGCCCGGACGCCAGCGGCTTCGACGCCGCGGTCGCGGCGGCCAAGGCAGCCGACCAGGTCGTGCTCGCGCTCGGCGAGGTTCGCGGCCAGGGCGGCGAGGCCGAGGTCCGCAGCGTCCTCGACCTGCCCGGCAAGCAGCAGGACCTGCTGGAGGCCGTCAAGGCCACCGGCAAGCCCGTCACGGTCGTGCTGTTCAACAGCCGTCCGCTCACGCTCGGCAAGGTGGTGGACAACTCGTCCGCGATCGTGGAGGCGTGGTTCCCGGGCATCGAGGCCGGCAACGCCGTCGCCGATGTCCTGTTCGGCAAGGTCAACCCCGGCGGCAAGCTGCCGGTGTCGTTCCCGCAGTCGGTCGGCCAGGTCCCGATCTACTACAACCACGAGCCGACGGGCCGTCCCTGCGACGCCACGTCGAAGTACAACTCGCGCTACCGGGACCTGAAGACCTGCGACCCGCTGTTCCCGTTCGGCTTCGGGTTGTCCTACACCACGTTCAAGATCGACAACCTGGTGCTGTCGAGCAAGACGATGCAGGCGCGCAACGGCAGCGTGCAGGTCTCGGCCGACGTGCAGAACACGGGCAGCCGAGCGGGTGACGACGTGGTGCAGCTCTACATCCACGACCCGGTCGCGTCGCTGTCGCAGCCGGTCCGCCGCCTGCGCGGCTTCCAGCGCGTGACGCTGGGCGCCGGCGAGAAGAAGACCGTGACGTTCCGGCTGGACGCCAGCGACGTCGGGTTCTACGACAACTCGGGCAAGTTCGTGGTCGAGCCGGGCGAGATCGACGTCTTCGCCGGCGACTCGTCGAAGGCCGACCTGACCGACTCGTTCCAGGTGACCGGCTTCGGTCGGCGCTGAGCCGGACGTCCAGGCGGGAACGACCGCCGGACGGTGTGTTGGACCGGGGTCCCCGATGCGGGGACCCCGAGTCCATGTCTGACAAGAACCGCGGCGTGATCTACCTCGAGCCGGGGAAGGTCGAGGTGCAGGACATCGGCTTCCCGGAGCTCGAGCTGAAGGATGGGCCGGGCGTCCATCCCGACAACGTGGGGCGCAAGACCCCGCATGGGGCGATCCTCAAGATCGTCTCGACGAACATCTGCGGCTCGGACCAGCACATGGTGCGCGGGCGCACGACCGCGCCGGCCGGGCTGGTGCTGGGGCACGAGATCACGGGGGAGGTGATCGAGGTCGGGCCCGGGGTCGAGTTCATCAGGGAGGGTGACCTCTGCTCGGTCCCGTTCAACATCGCCTGCGGGCGCTGCCGCAACTGCAAGCACGGCGACACCGGCGTGTGCGAGAACACCAACCCGGACCGGCCGGGCTCGGCGTACGGCTACGTCGACATGGGCGGGTGGGTCGGCGGGCAGGCGAACTACGTCCTGGTGCCCTACGCGGACTGGAACCTGCTCAAGTTCCCCGACAAGGACCAGGCCCTGGAGAAGATCCTGGACCTGACGATGTTGTCCGACATCTTCCCGACCGGCTACCACGGCTGCGTCACGGCGGGGGTGACGACCGGCTCGACGGTCTACATCGCGGGCGCGGGACCGGTCGGCCTGGCCGCGGCGCACTCGGCGCAGCTGCTCGGCGCGGCGGTCGTGGTCGTCGGCGACGCGATCCCGGAGCGCCTGGACCAGGCCCGCTCGTTCGGGTGCGAGACGGTGGACATCACCAAGGGCGAGCCGCGCGACCAGATCGAGCAGCTGCTCGGCGTGCCCGAGGTCGACTGCGGCGTGGACTGCGTCGGGTTCGAGGCACGCGGCCACGGCGCCGACGCGGCCGAGGCGCCCGCCACGGTCCTCAACGCGCTGATGGACGTCACGCGCGCGGCGGGCGCGATGGGCATCCCGGGCCTGTACGTGACCGCGGACCCGGGCGCCGCCGAGGAGGCCGCGCAGCAGGGCTCGCTGTCGCTGAGCCTCGGCACCGGCTGGGCGAAGTCGCTGAGCTTCACGACCGGCCAGTGCCCGGTGATGCGCTACCACCGCGGGTTGATGATGGCCATCCTGCACGACCGCGCGCAGATCGCGAAGGCCGTGAACGCGACGGTGATCACGCTGGACGAGGCGCCGAGGGGCTACAAGGACTTCGACTCCGGCGTCGCTCGCAAGTTCGTGCTGGACCCGAACGGGGTGATCGCCGCGTAGCCCTGGACATTCACATACCGATCGGTATCCTAATGCTCTGCCAAGGCTGGTACGTGCGTGTACCAGCGGGTCGCGAGAACGACGGAGCGCATGAGCACCATCAACGGGCAGACGGCGGTGATCACCGGTGCGGGTTCCGGGATCGGGCAGGCGACGGCGCGGCGGCTGGCCGCCCACGGCTGCCCGGTCGCGCTTGCCGATTGGAACGAGGACGGCCTGGAGGAGACGGCCGCCTCGATCGCGGGGCCGGTCCTGGTCCGCAAGCTCGACGTCCGCGACCGCCAGGGCGTGATGGCCTTCGCCGCCGCCGTCAAGGAGTGGGCGCCCCAGCCGCTCGGGCTCGTCTTCAACAACGCGGGCGTGACCGTGCTGCAGGGCGTCGCCGACGCGTCGCCCGAGGACGACGAGTGGGTCTTCGACGTGAACTTCCGCGGCGTGATGAACGGCGTGACGTCGTTCCTGCCGATCCTGCTCGAGCAGCGCGCCGGCGTCATCGTCAACACGTCGAGCGTCTTCGGCCTCGTCGGCTTCCCGCACCAGTCGGCCTACTGCGCGTCGAAGTTCGCGGTCCGCGGATACACCGAGGCGCTGCGCCAGGAGCTGCGCGGCACCGGCGTGCGCGCGGCCGTCGTCCATCCCGGCGGCGTCAAGACCAACATCGTGGCCAACGCGCGCTTCCGCGCCGACTACCGCGGCGAGTTCTCCGACGTCGACGACGCCGCGCGTGAGTTCGCCACGATCGCGCGGACCTCGCCCGAGAAGGCCGCCAAGATCATCCACGAGGGCATCGAGCAGCAGAAGGCGCGCATCCGGGTCGGTCCCGACGCCGTCTTCCTGGACCTCCTGGTCCGCCTCGCCCCGACCCGGTACTACGACATCATCGAGCGCCTCGAAGGGCTCATCAGAAGGGGGTAGACGCTCATGTCCACCGACACGATCATCGACGGCGTCCCGCCCGGCCCGCGGACCCCGATGCCGGTCCAGACGCTCGGCATGCTGACCCGCCAGCGCCCGTACCTCGAGCGCCTGCGCCGGCGCTACGGGAACATGTTCTCCATCGACGTCCTCGGCCTCGGGCCGATGGTCGTCCTGGCCGAGCCGGACCTCATCAAGCACACGTTCCAGGCCGATCCCACGGTCCTGCACGCGGGTTCGCGCAGCCCGCTGCGTCGCGTCTTGGGCGACAACTCGCTGCTCGGCATCGACGAGGACCATCACATGGAGCAGCGCAAGCTCCTGCTGCCCCCGTTCAAGGGCGCGCGCATGAAGGCCTACGAGCCGCTGATCGAGGAGATCGCGATCGCGGAGGTGGAGACGTGGCCGGTCGGCGTCGAGTTCCCGACCGCCAAGTCGATGCAGCGCATCACGCTGCGCGCGATCCTGCGCGCGGTCTTCGGCGCCGAGGGCGCGCGGCTGCGCGAGCTCGAGGAGCTGCTGCCGCCGTGGACCGAGCAGGGCCAGCACCTCTCGCGCTTCCCGCAGATCCAGAAGGACTGGGGGCGCTTCAGCCCCTGGGGGCGCTTCCTGGCGCTGCGCGCCCGCGTCGACGCGATCCTCGACACGCTGATCGAGGACACCAAGAACGCTCCCGACCTGGCCGAGCGACCCGATGTCCTTGCCCTGATGGTCCAGGCGCGGCGCGAGGACGGCAGCCCGCTGGCCAACGCCGAGATCCGCGACCAGCTCGTCACGATGCTCGCCGCCGGCCACGAGACGACCGCGCACACGCTGAGCTGGGCGGTCGAGCGGCTGCGCCGCAACCCCGACGTCCTCGCCCGTCTGGTCGCGGAGGTCGACGAGGGCGGCAAGGCGCTGCGCGACGCGACGATCCTGGAGGTCCAGCGCCAGCGCCCGGTGATCTCCTTCGCCGGCCGGCACACGATCAAGCCGTTCGAGGTCGGCGGCTACCGGATCCCCCAGGGCCGCCTGATCGGTCTGAGCGCCGGGCTGACGCATTACGACCCCAACCTGTTCGAGCGCCCCGACGTGTTCAACCCGGACCGGTTCATGGACGCCCGGCCGGGAACGTACTCGTGGATCCCGTTCGGCGGCGGCCGGCGGCGCTGCATCGGCGCGACGTTCGCGCACATGGAGCTCGACGTCGTGCTGCGCGTGATCCTCGAGCGCGTGGCGTTCGCGCCGACCGCGGAGCCCGACGAGCCGTGGAAGTTCAAGGGCGTGGCGTGGAGCCCGGCGGGTGGCGGCATGGCGCGCGTGACGCGCCGCCCGGCGCGGGCCGCGCGGGCGCCGGAGGTGGCGGCGGCCGCGTGAGCGCGGCGCTCCCGCTCCCGCTGCAGGGCGGGTTCCGCGAGCGTCTGCTCGTCGGAATGGCCGAGGCGATCCGCGAGCGCGGCGAGCTCAAGCCCGTGACGGTCGCCGAGGTCGTCCGCCACGCCCACACCTCGCGCCGGACGTTCTACCAGCACTTCCCCGATCGCGACGCCTGCTTCCTGGCGCTCTTCGACATCGTCACCGCCGCGCTGCTGGAGACGATCGCCGACGCCGCGACCGGCGAAGGCCCCTATGTCGATCGGGTCGACCGCGCGGTCGCCGCCTACCTCGGCGCGATCGCCGCCGAGCCCGTGCTCACGCGCGCCTGCATCCAGGAGACGCCGTCGCTCAGCGCCGAGGGCATGGCCCGCGTCCGCGACGTCAACGAGCGCTGGGCGCGCCAGATCATGCTCCTGGTCGAGGAGGCGCGCCAGCACGACCCGACGCTGCGCCCGCTGCCGCTCGAGGTCGCGACGATCATCACCGGCGGCTTCCGCGACCTCGTGATCGCGGCCCTCGACCAGGGCCGCGACCTCACCGAGCTGCAGGACGTCGCGGGCGACGTCCTGCGCCGGATGACGATGAACTAGCCGGGTCTAGCCCCAGGACTGCTCGTCGACCACGACCATCTGGCGGGTCGCGACGTTGAGGCGGTTCCAGAGGTTGATGTGGCTGATCTCGAGGATCAGCCCGCCGAGCTGATCGGCGTCGAAGTGCTCGGAGCACTCGGCCCACAGCGCGTCGGAGATCTGGTCGGCGCCGTCGGCGATCCGGGTCAGGGCCTCGGTGAGCGCCAGCGCCGCGCGCTCGGGGTCGCTGAAGTACGGCGTCTCGCGCCAGGCGCTGACCGCGATCAGCCGCTCGTCGCTCTCGCCGGCCTTGCGGGCGGCCTTGCTGTGCATGTCCACGCACCAGCTGCAGGCGTTGATCTGGCTGGCGCGCAGGCGGACGAGGTCGAGGTTGATCCCGACCCGCGCGCGGCTGACGGACTTCGAGAGCCCCTGCAGCGCGTCCATCGCGCCTTCGAGGGTCACGGCGGGGTTGGTCATGCGGGAGGTCGTGGTGTTGGACATGGTGTTCTTGCTCCTGTCACATCGGTCGTCGAACGTCGGTCACTGCGGTGACCGACGCAATCGCGAGGATGTGACGAGATGGACCAGTTCGAGGCGCACCGACCCCACCTGCAGGCCGTGGCCTACCGGATGCTGGGCTCCCGGGCCGAGGCCGACGACGCGTTGCAGGAGGCGTGGATCCGCGTCGACCGGGCCGACACCAGCACCGTCGAGAACATGGGCGGCTGGCTGACGACGGTCGTCTCGCGCGTGTGCCTGACGATGCTCGACGCGCGCAAGCGCCGCCGCGAGGACGCGCTCGAGGAGGGCCGCGTGCCGGACCCGGTCGTCGCGATCGTCGACACGGAGGGCCCGGAGCAGGAGGCCCTGATGGCCGACGCGGTCGGCGTCGCGCTGCTCGTGGTGCTGGAGCAGCTGCAGCCCGCCGAGCGGCTGGCGTTCGTCCTGCACGACCTGTTCGCGGTGCCGTTCGAGGACGTCGCCCGGATCGTCGACCGCTCGCCGGCCGCGGCGCGCCAGCTGGCCAGCCGCGCCCGCCGCCGCGTGCAGGGCGTCGACGCTGACGCCGAGGCGGCCGCCGACCGCCAAGTCGTCGACGCGTTCCTGGCCGCGGCGCGCGGCGGCGACTTCGAGGGGCTGTTGAGGGTCTTGGACCCCGACGTCGTCCTGCGCGGCGACGGCGGCGGCGCGCTGCGCGTCCTCAACGGCGCCCACGCGGTCGCGAGCAGCGCCCGGTCGATCGCGATCTCGGAGCGCATCGCCGTCCCCGCGATCGTCGACGGCTCGGCGGGCTTCGTCGCCTACGAGGCCGGCGTCGCCGTCAGCGTCATGCGCTTCACGATCGCGGACGCGCGCATCGTCGCCATCGACGGCCTGTTCGACCCGGAGCGCCTCGCGACGCTGCAGCTGCCGCCCGCGCCGTAGCCGCTAGCTCTCCAGGGTCGACCCGCGGAAGACGACCTCGCCGCCGACCACGGTCAGCACGACCGGGTTGGCCATGAGGTCGTCGGGCGCGACCACGACCGGGTCCTCGCCCATGACGGTGATGTCGGCCAGGAAGCCGGGCTCGAGCTTGCCGAGGCGGTCCTGGTCGCCGACGGTCAGCGCCAGCTGCGAGGTGTAGCCGTGCAGCGCGGTGAGCGCGTCGACGACCTGGTCGTCGTAGGGCGCGCGGTCGGGGTGGCCGGGCGCCCGGCGCAGCTGCGCGGCGGCCATGCCCTCGCGCCAGTCGTAGCGCGCGACCGGCCAGTCGGAGCCGAGCGTGACGGTCGCGCCGGTCTCCAGGATGTCGCGCAGCGGGAACGCGCGGTCGCAGCGCTCGGCGCCCAGGCGCCTGGACCAGTTGTCGCTGCGGTCGGGCTCCACCCACATCATGCGCTGGGGCTGCATCGAGGCGATGACGCCCTCGGCCGCGAAGCGCGGCAGGTCGGTCGGCTGCAGCGTCTCGATGTGCTCGATGCGGTGCCGGACGCCGGCCGCCGCGCCGGACTTCTTGTAGGCGTTGAGCGCCTCGTGGACGCCGCGGTCGCCGGTGGCGTGGGTCACGATCTGGAAGCCCTCGTTGGCCAAGAAGTCCACGGCGCGGAAGTACTTGTCGATGTCGGCCAGAACGGCGAGAGGCCGTCGCCCTCGGAGTCGGGCTCGAACAGCCAGCCGGTGCCGGTGTCGATCACGCCGTCGATGAAGCGCTTGGCGACGCCCATGCGCCAGCGCTCGCCCTTCTCGGTGCGGTGGCGCGCGTACTCCGCCCAGGTCTCCTCGGGCGTGTCGGGCTGCGACCAGAACGGCATGACCATGCGCGTGGCCAGGTCGCCGTTGGCCTCCAGCTCGCGCAGGACGTCGAGCGTCTCCAGCGTGCCGTCCATGCCGTGCAGCCCGGTGATGCCGGTCGCCGCGAAGCGCTTGAGCTGGTCGGCCTGGATCGCGTAGCGCTCGGCGGCGCTCAGCGCCGGCATCGCGCCGTGCACGATGTCCATCGCGCCGCGCTCGCGCAGCTCGCCGGTCGGCGCGCCCGCCCCGTCGACCACGATCTCGGCGTGCTCGGAGAACGTGCGCGGGCCGACGACGCCCGCCAGCTCCAGCGCGCGTGGCGTCGCGAGCGCGGTGTGGAAGTCGATGAACGTCAGCACCGCGGGGCCGCCGCCGGCGGCCTCGGCGATCAGCTCGCCGCTGAGCGGTCGGGATCGAGATGTCCACACCGCGCGCGATCTGCGGCAGCAACCCCATGGCGACGAACTCGGTCGTGCCGATGGCGAAGCCGCCCAGCGCGAGGGCCAGGAGGGCGAAGGGAAGCTGTGGCGCAGGGATCCGCTTCCGCAGCCTCGGCCGCTCGCGGACCAACGTGGCGGAGGTCACTGGTTCTACGGATAGCGAACCAGTGACCAGAAGGCCGTCCGTCTTCACACACCTTCACGGGATCGGGGCTTGGGGGCGCCTCGGGGGAGGGTTCGGAGGCGAACGAACAGGTCGGCGGTGATTGGGTGTCTCATGCGGACACCGATCCACCGTCGTCGCCTCCGACGACCGCCCCCGGCCAGGCCGGGAGGCCGTCGATCGACGTGGTGTTCTTGGTCGTCTTGTAGATGTCCATCGCGTCGGGGCCGTCCTTGCGGAGCTTGCCGTGGGCCCACTTCGTCGCGTTGGCGCGGGAGTCGATGTGGTCCATCAGCGGCACGCCGAAGCCGCAGGCGTCGGCGATGCGGGTGACCGTGACGCGGACGATCGCGCGGCGGGTCGCGTCGACCTCTGGCTCGTCGAAGGCCAGCGCCGCGCGCAGGGGCTCGAAGGCCGCGTCCTCGGCCCAGATCACCTCGCCGCGACCGTGCAGGCGCAGGATGCGCGGCGCGCCCTCGAAGGCGCACAGCATGATCACGATGCGGCCGTTCTCCTGGAGGTGCGCGGCGGTCTCGGCGCCGCTGCCGACGAGGTCGAGGTAGGCGACCTCGCGCGGGCCGGTCACGCGCAGCGTTCCGATCGGGCCCTTCGGGGAGACGTTGACGTGGCCGTCGGCATCCAACGGCGCGGTCCCGACGAAGTAGAGCGGCTGCCTGGCGATCCACGCCGCCAGCTTGTCGTCGATCTCCTGGTAGATCCGGCCCATCCGCACACGGTAGAAGGCGCGTCACCGCTAGCCTCAAGCCCCACATGACTTCAGAGACGTCCGACGACGCCGTCGGCTTCGCGGACCTGGCCCTCGCCGACGAGCTCGTCGGCGCGCTCGCCGCCCTCGGCTACGAGGAGCCCACGCCGATCCAGCGCGCCGCGATCCCGCCGCTGCTCGAGGGCCGCGACCTCCTCGGCCAGGCCGCGACCGGCACCGGCAAGACCGCCGCCTTCGCCCTTCCGCTCCTGCACCGCCTCGGCAAGGGGGCCGGCTCAGCGCCCCCGCGCGCGCTGGTGCTCGTCCCGACGCGCGAGCTCGCCACCCAGGTCGCCGAGGCCGTGCACCGCTACGGCCGCGACCTCGGGATCCGCACGCTGCCGATCTACGGCGGCGCCCCGATCGTCCGCCAGCTCAAGGCGCTCGAGCGCGGGGTCGACGTCGTCGTCGCCACGCCCGGCCGCGCGCTGGACCACATCCGCCGCCGCACGCTCAGGCCCGCGACGTTCGAGACCATCATCTTGGACGAGGCCGACGAGATGCTCGACATGGGCTTCGCCGAGGACATCGAGGCGATCCTCTCCGACACGTCCGCCGACCGCCAGACCGTCCTCTTCTCGGCCACGATGCCGCCGCGCATCGCGCGCATCGTCGGCGCGCATCTCACCGACCCGGTCCGCATCCAGCTCGGCGGCGAGCGCCACGCGCCGGGCGAGGCGCCGAAGGTGCGCCAGCGCGCGTTCGTCGTCCCGCGCGCGCACAAGCCGGCGGCGCTCGGCCGCGTCCTCGACCACGAGGAGCCGACCGCCACCATCGTCTTCTGCCGCACGCGCGACGAGGTCGACACGCTGACCGAGACGCTCAACGGCCGCGGCTACCGCGCCGAGGCGCTGCACGGCGGCATGAGCCAGGACCAGCGCACGCGCGCGATCGGCCGCCTGAAGGCCGGGACGACCGAGCTGCTGGTGGCCACCGACGTCGCCGCTCGCGGCCTGGACGTGGACTCCCTGTCGCACGTCGTCAACTATGACGTCCCGGCCGCGCCCGAGGCCTACGTGCACCGCATCGGCCGCGTCGGCCGCGCGGGCCGCGAGGGCGTCGCGATCACCTTCGCCCAGCCCCGCGAGCACCGCATGCTCAAGGCGATCGAGCGCGTGACGCGCCAGCCGATCGCGATCGAGAAGCTGCCGACGCTCGCCGACCTGCGCGTCCGCCGGCTGGAGGCGACGCGTGAGGCGCTCGCCGAGGCGCTGTCCGGCGACGGCGCCGACCTGGACGCCTACCGCGTCGTCGTCGAGTCGCTGGCCGAGGAGCACGGCCTCGAGGAGGTCGCGCTGGCGGCCGTGCGCATGGCGCACCAGGCCGCCGGGCGCGACGCCGAGGACGAGCCCGACATCCCGGACTTCACGGCCCCGCGCGAGCGACCGCGCGACCGCGACCGCCCCGAGCGGCCCGGCCGCCCGGACCGCCCCGGCCGCCCGGCCCGGCCCGACCACGCCGACCACGGCGACCGCCGCCCGCCGCGCCGCCGCGACGGCGCGCCCGCCGAGGGCATGACCCGGCTGTTCGTCGGCGCCGGCCGCGAGCGCGGCATCCGGCCGCAGGACCTCGTCGGCGCGATCGCCAACGAGGCCGGGCTGAACGGCCGCCAGATCGGGGCGATCGAGATCGCCGACCGCTTCTCGCTCGTCGAGGTGCCGGAGGCCGCGGCCGACCACGTCGTCTCCGCGCTGCGCGGCCGTTCGATCAAGGGCAAGAAGACGACCGTGCGCCGCGAGCGCTTCGGCGGTCCGGGCGCGCGGCGGCGCTCCTGAGGCCGATCCGCGCGCCCGCGCCGCCGCCCCTGATAGGTTCCACCGCGTCGCATTGAGGAGGAGTCGTGCACGGTCAGGAGGATTGACGTGGCCGAGGTACGGGATCGGCGGCGGATCGCCGCCAGCCCGCGTGAGGTCTGGCAGGTGCTGGGCGAGGTCGAGCGGTACGTCGAGTGGGGCGGGTGGATGCGCGCCGTCCGGCGCGTCGACCGTCCGGCCGGGCTCGGCGCCGCCTACGACGAGCGCAGCCGGCTGCTCGCGCCGGTCGTCGTCTCCTCGCGCTGGCGGATCATCGACTTCGACCCGCCGCGCCGCCAGGTCCACCGCGCCGAGAGCGCGCCGCTCGCGGTGAAGTACGACCGCGTCTTCGAGCTGGCCTCCGACGGGCTGGGCGGCACCTGGCTGACGCTGGCCGTCCAGTACCGGCCGGCGCTGGGCGCGCTCGGGCGCTTGCTCGACCGGATCGCGCTGCGCCGGATCCAAACGCGCCGGGTCCCGCAGACGCTGCAGGCGATCGACGTTCTGGCGATGCGGGGTGCGGGGTAGGGTCGCGAGCGAGACACCGATCCCGAACGAGCAGGAGGACCGCAATGCCGAGCAAGGGCCACGCGCAGTGGAAGGGCGATCTGAAGGGCGGCAGCGGGACGTTCACCGCCGGCGAGGACATCTCCGGCCAGTACTCCTACAAGTCGCGCTTCGAGGACGGTCCGGGCGCGAACCCGGAGCAGCTCATCGCGGCGGCGCACGCGTCGTGCTTCTCGATGGCGCTGTCCAACGCCCTGGCCGAGGCCGGCACGCCGGTCGACTCGGTCGACACCGACGCGGTCGTGACGCTGCGCCTGGTCGACGGAGCGCCGACGATCACCGCGATCAAGCTGACGACGGTCGGCGTCGTGCCGGGCATCGACGAGGCGACGTTCGTCGAGCAGGCCGAGGCGGCCAAGGCCGGCTGCCCGGTGAGCAAGGCGCTCACGGGCGTGCCGGACATCACGCTTGAGGCGTCGCTGGCGAGTTAGCCGCCGGCCGCGGCGTAGAGCAGCTCGATCGCGCGGGCCTGGCCGACGGCGTCGGCCCGGCCCAGCAGCGGCGGCCGCTCGCCCCGGGCGGCCGCCTCGACGTCGGCGACCTGCAGGGCGTAGTGGTTGACGGGGTCGAGCGCGATCCGCTCGACCGCGCCGCCGGCGTCTTGCACCTCGATGACGGCGTCGCGCGCGTGCCACGGGTCCGGGAGGCGCAGCCGGCCTGCGTCGCCCAGGATCTCCAGCGCGTTGCGCGGCGGCCCGACGAACGCGCAGTCCAGCGCCGCCAGGATGTCGTCCTCGAAGGCGAGCAGCCCGGTGAGCGCGACGTCGACGCCGTCGCCGCCCTCCACGCGCTGGGCCTGCGCGGCGATCGGCTCGCCGCCGGCGAACGTCCGCGCGGCCGAGACGCAGTAGCAGCCGAGGTCCATCAGGGCACCGCCGCCCATGGCGCGCCGCGCGCGCGGGTCGGCCATGTCGGTGAGTCCGAACGCGAAGTCGCTGCGGATCAGCCGCACGGCGCCGATCGTGCCCTCGGCGATCAGCTGCCGCGTTCGCGCGACCTGCGGGTGGTGGCGCCACATGAAGCCCTCGGTGAGGACGAGCCCACGCGCCTGCGCCAGGTCGAACGCCGCCTCGACCTCGGCAGCCCGGCGCGCCAGCGGCTTCTCGCACAGCACGTGCTTGCCGGCCTCCAGCGCGCGCGTCGCCCACGGCAGGTGCAGGCTGTTGGGCAGCGACACGTACACGATGTCGACCTCGGGGTCGGCGAGCAGCGCCTCATAGGACCCGTGCGCCGTCGCGATCCCGTGCTCGTCGGCGTAGGCCCGGGCCCGCGCGCCGTCGCGCGACGCCACCGCGACGACGTCCGCGTTGCCCGCACCCAGGATGGAGCGGTTGATCCGCGCGGTCGACAGCAGGCCCCAGCGCATCAGCCGAGCACCTTCGCCAGCCAGGCGGCGACGGCGGGCGCGACCTGCTTGACCCCGGACTTGAGGCTGTGGTCGCCGGGCACGACGACCACCTTGCGGCGGCGGCCGCGCGGCGGCATGCCGAACGGATCGCGCTCGCCCTGGACGATCAACACGGGGACCTTGACCAGCTGCAGCTCGGGCAGGCGCGTCTTGTCCGCGCGGCCGGGCGGGTGGAGGGGGAACGCGAGGCACAGCACGCCGGCGACGCCGGTCTCGGTCGCCGTGCGGCAGGCGACGCGCGCGCCGGACGAGCGCCCGCCAGAGAGCACCGGCAGGCCGGCGAACGGCGCGTCCGCCGCCGCGCACAGCGCCGCGTGCACCGCCAGCCACGCCGCGTCGAGCTGGTGGGTCGGCGCGACCGACCGCCGGCCCGCGACGCGGTAGGGCTGCTCGATCCGCGCGACGCCGACGCCGGCCGCCAGCGCCGCGCCGCGCGCCGCGACGATGTCGGGCGCCGTGACGCCGCCGCCGGCGCCGTGGCCGATCAGCAGCGCGGCGCGCTCGTCCGCGGCCCGCGCGACGTGCGCGCGCGCCGGGCCGTGCGGCGTCGCGATCTCGATCACCTCGTCGTCTGCCATCGCGCCCGATGGTGCCAGGATGGAGGCCATGCAGCAGCCGTCCTCCGAACCCGTGCGCGTCGACAAGTGGCTGTGGGCCGCGCGCCTGGTCAAGACGCGCCAGCTCGGGGCCGAGGCGGTCAAGGGCGGCCGCGTCCACATCAACGGCCGCGGCGTGAAGCCGAGCAAGGACGTCGGTCCGGGCGACCGGCTGGAGCTCTCCTCCGGCCCGGTCAAGGTCACCGTGGTGGTCAAGGCCACCGCCGAGCGCCGCGGCCCGGCGGCGCTGGCCCAGCTGCTCTACGACGAGACCGCGGAGTCCAAGGCCGGCCGCGAGGCTTACGCCGAGCAGCGCCGCCTGGAAGCCCAAGCGATGGCCCAGGCGCCGAGCTACTACGACCGCGGCGGCCGGCCGACCAAGCGCGATCGCCGCCGCTTCGAGACCGAGCGCGACAAGCGCCGCGACCGCAAGGGCTAACCGACCGTCTCCTCCACGGGCCGCGCGCGGCGCTGCCAGCGGCGGCCGACCGGATGGCCCAACCCGATGAGCAGGGCGAAGCCGACCAGCGACCCCCAGACGAGCGGGTCGGTGATCGAGAAGTGCTCCAGCCGCGAGCCGAGGACGACGGCCAGCGCGATCAGCGGGATCGCCCCGATGGCGCTCGTCCACGCGAAGCGCAGCAGCGGGACGCGCGTCGCGCCGGCGAGGTAGCCGACGAGGCTGAACGGCACGAACGGCAGCAGGCGCACGATCAGCAGGAACGGCCAGCCGCCGCGCTCCATCATGCGCTCGGCGGTCTGCACGCGCTCCCGGCCCGCGAGCTTCTCGATGACCGGCCGGCCGGCGATGACGCCGAGCGCGTAGGTCCCGAGCGCCGACAGGAACCAGCCCGTCGCGCAGATCAGGATGCCGAGCGGGATCCCGTAGGTGAAGCCCGCGACCATGTTGGTGATCTCGGCCGGGAACAGCACCACGATGTGGGCGAGCATCAACCCGTACAACAACAGGACGCCCGCCACGCCCGTCCCGCGCAGCTGCTCGCGCAGCGCGGTCGTGTCGCCGCTCGCCGCATGGCCGATCGCCTCGCGCAGCGGGTGCACGAGCAGGCACAGCGCGGCCAGCAGCGCGACGCCCGCCGCCGCGGCCACGACCTGCACCCAGCGGCGGGTCAGCACGGGCGAGCCCTCGCTCAGCGCACGCCGACGAGGTCCACGACGAAGATCAGCGTCTCGTCGGGGCCGATGACCCCGCCCGCGCCGCGCTTGCCGTAGGCGAGATCCGGCGGGATCGTGATCTTGCGCCGGCCGCCGACCTTCATGCCGGCCACGCCCTGGTCCCAGCCCGGGATGACCTGGCCCTTGCCGAGCCCGAACTTGAAGGTGTCGCCGCGGTCCCAGGACGCGTCGAACTGGCTGCCGTTCTTCCACGACACGCCGACATAATGGACTTCGACGATCTTGCCGGCGACCGCCTCGTCGCCGTCGCCGAGCTCGATGTCCTCGAGCTCGAGCTGGTAGGACGGAGGGCCGTCGGGGACCTCGACTGCGGGCTTCTCGTTGGGGGCCATGCCGGGACGGTACCGCGCGGCGGTCAGCCGCCGGCCAGCTTCACGTCGTACCCCTTGGCCTTCAAGGCCTCGACGACCGTGTCGCGGTGGTCGCCCTGCAGCTCGATGACGCCGTCCTTGGACGAGCCGCCGACGCCGCAGCGCTTCTTGAGCTGCCCGGCGAGGTCGCGGATCTCCTCGTCGCTGAGCGGCAGGTTGAAGATCGTCGTCGCGGTCTTGCCCTTGCGCCCGGCGGTCTCGCGGCGCACCTTGACCGGCCCGGTCGTCTGGCGGCCGATAGACCCGGACCCACCCGCCCCGCGCGCCTTGCGCAGGTCGCCGTCGCTGCTCGACCACACCATGTCGCCCTTGGCCATGGCGTCGACGTTAGACGGTCATCGCCGCGCGCAGCTGTCCGAGCGCGCCGTCCAGAGCGGCCTCCAGCGGCCACACCGCCTGCTCGGTCTGCGTGAGCAGCAGGCCGCCTTGGACCGCGGCGAAGAGGGACGCGGCGATCGCGCCGGCGCGCTTCGGGTCGGTGCCCGCCGCCTCGGAGGCCATCGAGCCGATCGGGCAGCCCCAGCCGTGCTGGCTCGCCCGGACGCCCGCCCGGCGCCTCGGCGACCCGGCCGACATCGCGGCGGCCGCGGTCTGGCTGGCCTCCGAAGACGCGCGCTTCGTCCACGGCACGACGCTCGACGTCGACGGCGGCGCGCTGCACACGTACGCCGCCTGACCACAGCGCGTACCCTGCGCGCCATGGCGTACACGAACGAGGAGGGCCGGCAGCAGCTCCTCGACGAGCTGGAGGCGGCGGCCGGCGCGATCGCGATCGCCGTGGCCGCGCTGGGCGAGGCCTACGAGGCGCTCGACGAGCAGAACGCCGACCGGCTCGAGGCGGTGCTCTTCCGGCCGGCCACCCACGCGTCCGGCCGCGCGCAGCGGACCTACGCGGAGTTCGCGCAGCGCCACGGCTTCCCGCCGCTCACGTTCGACGCGGGCGCGGCGGGCCACGCGTCCGGCGCGCGCGGGCACATCGACCACGCGGTCGAGGCGTTCCAGAACGCCGACGGCCTGCTCTCCGAGCTGCAGGACTCGATGCTGCCGATCGAGGTCGGCGACGCCGAGGTGCGCGCCGGGATCACCGAGACGCGCGCGCTGCTCGGCCCGCTGCCGCAGGCGGCGCACTCGATCGAGCGCACGCTCGGCCGCTGAGGGGCTAACGCTCCAGCAGCTCGGACTGCTCCAGCCACGCGGCCTCGACGTCGTCGCGCTCGGCGACGGTCGCGCGCAGCTCGGCGTCGAGCGTTCGGAGGCGGTCGTGGTCGGTCGCGGCGGAGGCCATGTCCTCGTGCAGCTGGGCCTCGCGGGCCGCGAGCTTGTCGAGCGTGCGCTCCAGCCGGGCGACCTCCTTGCGCGCGGCCCGGACGACGGCGCCCGACGGGGGCGGGGCGGCCGCGGTGGTCGCGCGCGCCGCGCTGGCCTGCGCGGCCTCCAGCGCGGCCTCGTCGGCGCGGCGCAGGTCCAGGTACTGCTCGATCCCGCCGGGTAGGTGGCGGATCGCGCCGTCGCCCATCAAGGCGTACACGTTGTCGCAGACCCGCTCGACGAAGTACCGGTCGTGGCTGACGACCACGAGCGTCCCGGGCCAGCCGTCGAGCAGGTCCTCGAGCGCGGTGAGCGTGTCGATGTCCAGGTCGTTGGTCGGCTCGTCGAGCAGCAGGACGTTGGGCTCGTCCATCAACAACCGCATCAGCTGCAGGCGCCGGCGCTCGCCGCCGCTCAAGTCCTTGACGAACGTCCGCGCGCGGTCGCCGCGGAAGCCGAAGCGCTCGGCGAGCATCCCGGCCGTCAGCTCCTCGCCGCCCGCCAGCGTCGCCCGGCCGCGCACGGCCTCCAGCGCCTCGAGCACGCGCAGGTCGCCCGGGATCTCCGCGGTCTCCTGGGAGAGGTGCGCGATCCGGACGGTCTGGCCGCGGTCGACGCTGCCGCCGTCCGGCGTCTGCGTGCCCTCGAGGATCCGGATCAGCGACGTCTTGCCCGAGCCGTTGACCCCGACCAGCGCGACGCGGTCGCCCGGGCCCAGGCGCCACGTGACGCGGCCCAGCACCTGCGCGTTGTCATAGGACAACGAGATGTCCTCCGCGTCGAGCACCTTGTCGCCCAGCCGCCGCGCGGCGAAGCGCAGCAGCTCGGCGCCGTCGCGCGCCTCGGGCTCGTCGGCGATCAGCGCGTTGGCGGCCTCGATCCGGAACTTCGGCTTCGACGTCCGCGCCGGCGGCCCGCGGCGCAGCCACGCCAGCTCCTTGCGCATCAGCTGCTGGCGGCGGTCCTCGCGCGCGGCGGCCTGGCGGTCGCGCTCGGCGCGGGCCAGGACGTAGGCCGCGTAGCCGCCCTCGTACTGGTGCACGCTGCCGTCGTCGACCTCCCACGTGGTCGTGCACACCGCATCCAGGAACCAGCGGTCGTGGGTGACGACCAGCAGCGTCCCGCGGCGCGCCGCGAGGTGGCGGGCCAGCCAGTCGACGCCTTCGACGTCAAGGTGGTTCGTCGGCTCGTCGAGGACCAGCAGCTCGGGGTCGTCGAGCAGCGTCTCGGCCAGCGCGATGCGCCGGCGCTCGCCGCCGCTGAGCGGCGCGATGACGGTGTCGAGCCCCTGGGGGAAGCGCGTGACGTCGACGCCGCCGAGCAGCCCGTCGAGCACCGACCGGAAGCGCGCGTCGGCGGCCCACTCGTGGTCGGCGCGGCCGCCGACGAGCTCGGCCCGGATCGTCTGGGTCGCGTCCAGCTCGTCGCCCTGGCCGAGCACCGCCTGCGTGACGCCGCCCGTGCGCGTCACCGCGCCGGCGTCGGCCTCCTCGCTGCCGGCGATCAGCGCCAGCAGGGTCGACTTGCCGTCGCCGTTGCGTCCGACGATGCCGATCCGGTCGCCGGCGCTGACGCCGAGCGTGACGTCGCGCAGCACCGAACGCGAGCCGTAGCCCTTGTCGACGGACTTGAGGTTGACGAGGTTGCGGGGGGTGGCGGCCATCGGGTCATCGACATCCTGCCGATCTCACGCCGCGGACCGCCGCCACGTCATGCGGGCATGACCTCCATCTCGGCGCGCGTCGCCGACCTCGACTGGGACGACCTGCGCGCGCAGCTCGACGCGCGCGGCTTCGCGATCACCGCGCCGCTGCTGGGCGACGGCGAGTGCGACGCGCTCGCCGCGCTGTTCGACGACGACCCGCGCTTCCGCTCGACCATCGACATGGCCCGCTACCGCTTCGGCGACGGCCGCTACCGCTACTTCGACCATCCGCTGCCGGACACGATCAGCGCGCTGCGCACCGCGCTGTACGCCCGTCTGGCGCCGATCGCCAACGACTGGGAGGCCAAGCTCGGCGGCGCGGTCGACGCCTTCCCGGCCACCCACGCCCAGCTCGTGGAGCGCTGCGCCGGCGCGGGCCAGCACCGCCCGACGCCGCTGATCCTGCGCTACGGCGCCGGCGACTGGAACGCGCTGCACCAGGACCTCTACGGCGACGTCTTCTTCCCGTTCCAGGCCCTGACGGTGCTATCGCGGTCGGGCGTCGACTTCGACGGCGGCGAGTTCGTGCTGATGGAGCAACGGCCGCGCGCGCAGTCGCGGGCGCACGTCCTGACGCCGCCGCGCGGCGCGTTCGTCCTCTTCCCGACCCGCGTGCGGCCCAACGCCGGCGCGCGCGGCGGCTTCCACCGCGTCGGGCTGCGCCACGGCGTCAGCACCGTCCACCGCGGGTCCCGGACGGCGCTGGGCGTGATCTTCCACGACGCGCGCTAGCCCACCGGCACCTCGCCGCCGAGCGCGAACGGCGCGACCATGTCGATGCGGTCGCCGCTCCAGAACCGGCCGGGGTCGTACCAGGACGCCGGACGGCGCTTGGGCAGCAGGCCCATGTGCTGGTAGGTGGTCGCCACGAGCTCGGCGCAGTAGATCGTCTCCAGCGACGACGAGCGCCGCAGCCGGCCGGTCGCCCACTGGCGCGCGAGCCCCGGCGTGGTCGGGAAGGGGCGGCCGTCGAAGCGGTCGATGACCTCCATCAGCCGGTCCTCGTGCTCGCGCCGCAGCGTGCCTTCGAGCTGGCGCAGCCAGGCGCGCTGGCCGTACCGGGCGCTCCACGTGCGGACCGCGTCGCCCAGCAGGTGCAACTGCACGCCGCGCTGGCGGGTGCCCGACCAGACGTCGGGCAGCGACTTGCCCAGCTCGGCGTGCCACAGCAGTGGCGGCAGGTCGTCGATCGCGACCGTCATCCCCACGTGGTTGACCGGGCTGTTGGTGACGGTCTGGATCGCGCGGTCGGCGAGCGAGCGGCCGCGGAAGAGCCAGATGTCCCCGGTGGCCGCGGTCGCGAGGGCCTCGTCGAGGGGCAGCACGGTGTCGCTCACCGTCCGTAACCTACGCGAGCGATGCCCATCCGCTGGAAGCTCGTCGGCCTCGCCGGCCTGGCCGGGGTCGCCGCCACCGGCGTCGTCGTCGCCCGCCGCCGCCGCGACACCTCAGAGGTCTCGCCCGACGAGCTGCGGGACCGCCTGCACCAGCGCCTGGCGGACGTCGGCTCGCCCAACGGCGCCGTGTCATCCGAGCGACAGGGGGTAGAGGGCTCACCATGATCGACGCTGGACGCCGGGACATCGACCGCGCCATCGCCGGCCTCGCCGCGCGCGTGCCCGCCGAGCTCGAGGTGCTCGCTCGCGTGGCCTACGACTACGCCTGGTCATGGGATCCGGACGGGCCGGACGTCTTCGCCGCCGTCGACTCCGACCGTTGGGTCGCCTGCGCCGGCAACCCGGTGCGGCTCCTGCAGGAGGCGTCGCAGGAGCGCCTGCAGGCCGCGGCCGCCGACGCCGCGCTGCTGGACCGCGCCGCCGCGCTGGACCGCCGCCTCGGCGAGCACCGCGGCGCTCCGCCGTCGCGCGACGGCGGCCCCGTCGCGTACTTCTGCGCCGAGTACGCGATCCACGCGTCGCTGCCGATCTACTCCGGCGGCCTCGGCGCGCTGGCCGGCGACCTCGTCAAGGAGGCGTCGGACCGCGCGCTGCCGTTCGTCGCCGTCGGCCTGCTCTACCGCCAGGGCTACTTCCGCCAGCGCATCGACCTGTCCGGCTGGCAGCGCGAGTACTGGCTGGACACCGACGCCGAGCGCCTGCCGGCCGCGCTGATCCGCGGCGACGACGGCGCGCCGGTCACGATCACCGTCCCGGTCCGCGACGAGGAGATCGTCGCGCAGATCTGGCGGGTCGACGTCGGGCGCGTCCCGATGCTGCTGCTCGACGCCGAGCGGCCCGAGAACTCGGCGTTCGCGCGCTTCACGACCTCGCAGCTGTACGTCGGCTCGCCCGAGATGCGACTCAACCAATATGCCTTGCTCGGCGTCGGCGGGCGGCGCGCGCTGGCGGCGCTCGGCATCGAGCCCGACCTGATCCACCTCAACGAGGGCCACGCCGCGTTCGGCGCGCTCGAGGAGCCGGGCGCGACGGTCGACGAGGTCGCCGAGAGCGCCCGCCGGCGCACGGTCTTCACGACGCACACGCCGGTCCCGGCGGGCAACGACGCCTACCCCGGCGGCGAGGTCGCGCTGTTGTTGGAGCCCTTGATCGAGGCGCGCGGCTTCTCCGACGGCGAGGTGCTCACGCTCGGCCGCACGCATCCCGAGGACGAGCACGAGCCGTTCGGGATCACGCAGCTGGCGATCCGGACGGCGCGGGCGACCAACGCGGTGTCGCGGCGCCACGGCGAGGTCGCGCGCGAGATGTGGCAGGAGCTGTGGCCGGACCGCCCGGTCGACGAGGTGCCGATCACGCACGTCACCAACGGCGTCCACGTCCCGACGTGGATCGGCCGGCCGATGCGCACGCTCCTGGACCAGCACCTGGGCGAGGGCTGGATCGGGCGCGCGGCGGATCCCGCGACGTGGGCGGCGATCGACGACATCCCGGACGCCGACCTGATGGCCGTGCGGCGCGAGCAGCGCTCGGGCCTGGTGGACCTCGTGCGCGAGCGGATCCCACGCGACCGGCTGGTGCGCGGCGAGGAGCGCGGCTTCGTCCAGGCGGCCGAGAGCGCGTTCGGCCCCGACGCGCTGACGATCGGCTTCGCGCGGCGCGTCGCCACCTACAAGCGCCTGGCGCTGATGGTCCACGACGCGCAGCGCGCGATGGACCTGCTGCGCGGCGACCGGCCGGTGCAGCTGGTGATCGCCGGCAAGGCGCACCCCAAGGACGAGCCGGGCAAGGCGCTGATCCAGCAGCTGCTGCACCTGCGCGGGGCGGAGGGCACCGCGGGCCGCGTCGTGTTCCTGGCGGACTACGACCTCGCGTCGGCCGCGAAGCTCGTCGGCGGCTGCGACCTCTGGGTCAACCTGCCGCGCCCGCCGCTGGAGGCGTCGGGGACGTCGGGGATGAAGTCCGTCCTCAACGGCGGCCTGCAGCTGTCGGTGCTCGACGGCTGGTGGGCCGAGGCCTACGACGGCACCAACGGCTGGGCGCTGCCCGGCGAGGTCGACGCCGACCACCAGGCCCAGGACGCCCGCGACGCGGCCACGCTCTACCGCCTGCTCGAGGACGAGGTCGTGCCCGAGTACTACGCGGGCGACGGCGCCTGGGCCCGCCGGGTCAAGGCCTCGCTCAAGACGTTGTCCCCGCAGTTCTCGGCGACGCGCATGTTGCAGGACTACGAACGCAAGATGTACGCCTCGGCGGTCCCTGCGGGCCGCCCGCTCGCGCCCGACGGTCGCTGACGCGCTTCACGTGCGGTCGCACGCTGCCGCTGCGCCAGCGACGTCAGCCACGACCGTGCGGGCCGCAGGATCCGCCGATCAGGCCACTCCTGCTTCCTTGAGCCAGGCCCAGAGCTGGTCCTGGTCGATGACCGCGACGCCGAGCTTGTCGGCCTTGGTCGTCTTGGAGGCGCCGACGTTGGCGCCGGCCAGGAGGTAGTCGGTGTTCTCGGAGACCGAGGAGGTCGCGGTGGCGGCGGCCTGCTCGACCATGCGGGTGACCTCGGGCCGGCTGACCTTGCCGCCCGAGCGCGGGTCGGTGAAGGCGCCGGTGATGACCACCGTCTTGCCCTTCAGGGGCGAGTCGCCGGCGGCGGCGACGTCGACCGGGCGGTCCTCGTCGTGGACGTCGAGGTCGACGCCGTGTGACCGCAGGTCCGTGATCTCCTGCACGACCTCGGGCCGGGCGAAGAACGCGACGACCGACTCGGCGACCTTCGGCCCGATGTCCTTGATCGCGACGAGCTCGTCCACGGTCGCGGCGGCGACGTCCTCCAGCCGCTCGTAGCCGGCGAGCGCGAGGCGCTTGGCCGTGCCGTCGCTGGCCATCGGGATCGCGAGGCCGATCAGCGCCCGGCGCAGGCCCAGGCCCTTGGAGCGCTCGATCGAGTCCACCATGTTGCGCGCGCTGACCTCGCCCATCCGCTCGTAGGCCTGCAATTGCTCGGCGGTGATCTTGTAGAAGTCGGCGCGCGACTTCAGGACGCCGTCCTCGGCCAGCTTCTCGATCCAGACGTCGCCGACGCCCTCCATGTCGGCGGCCGGCCGGCTCGCCCAGTGCATGAGGCGGCGCGTGATCTGGGCCGGGCACTGGAGGTTGGGGCACCAGCGCTCCTCGCCGGTGCCGCGGACCTCGAGCTCGGTGCCGCAGCTCGGGCAGCCCACCGGCGGCTCGATGACCTGCTCGGTGCCGTCGCGGTCCTCGGGGATCGAGCGGCCGGCGAACGGGATGACGTCGCCGCGCCGGACGACCGCGATCGTGTCGCCGATGCGCAGGTCGCGCTCGCGGATCAGCCGCGGGTTGTGCAGCGTGATGTTCTCGACGGTGACGCCGCCGACGAAGACCGGCTCGACGCGGGCGCGGGGCGCGATCCGGCCGATCTTGCCGACCTGCCACTCGACCGCCAGCAGCTTGGTCAGCTTCTCCTCGGGTGGGTACTTGAAGGCGATCGCGCCGCGCGGCTCGGCGCTGTTGTAGCCGGCGGCCTCGAACGCGGCGGGCTCGTGGAGGCGGACGACCGCGCCGTCGATGTCGTAGTCCAGCGTGTCGCGGCGCTCGCCGATCGCGTGGATCGCCGCCATGACCTCGCCGGCGTCGGCGCAGAGCGTCTGGTGGACGAGCTCGATCTTGAGCGCCTCGGGGTCGATCGCGGTCCCGTCGGCCTGCTCGGCGCCGAACGCGAAGAAGCGCAGCAGGCGCCCGGACCGGGCCGCGGCCTCCGGGTCCTTCTGCATCAGCGTCCCGGCCGCGCCGTTGCGCGGGTTGGTCAGCGGCTTGTCGGGATGGGCGTCGTTGTAGGCCTGCCAGGTCGAGCGGGCCATCAGCGCCTCGCCGCGGACCTCGACCCGCCCCTTGCGCCGGATCTTGGCCGGCAGCTCGGGGATGACGTGGCGCGCCTTGTCGGTGACGAGCTCGCCGAGCGTGCCGGTGCCGCGCGTGGCGACGTAGTCGAGCTTGCCGTCCTCGTAGACGATCGACAGGCTCAGGCCGTCGAGCTTCTCCGACACGCGGAAGACCTGGCCCTCGAAGCGCCCGCAGAAGGTCTGGATCGCCTCCTCGGTCGTCGCCTTGGCCAGCGAGAGCATCGGCCGCGCGTGGCGGATCGTCGGGCCGGTGAGCTGCTCGGGCGCGTTGACCTTGTCCAGCGGCGAGTCCGCCGGCTCCAGGTCCGGGTGCTCGGCGACGAGGGCGGTCAGCTCATCCTTGAGCGCGTCGTAGTCCGCGTCCGGGATCGCGCTGTCGCCCGCCCCGTAGTAGTCGTCGTTGAGCTTCCGGACCTCGGCGGTCAGCTCCTCGATGCGGGCAGCGATGGCCTTCGTCGTCACGCCGCCCATGGTGGCATCCGCGACGGTCGTCGCGATGAGTTCCGCCGGGCCTGCCCGTCTGAGCCTCAGCCCCGATCAACGCGACCAGAGGAGCGCATCATGACCGCGACCTACACCTTCGACATCTTCTCGAGCCTCGACGGCTTCGGCTCGGTCGACGGCGGCGACTGGGGCAAGCAGGGCCCCGACCTGCTCGACCACCGCCTCGCCTCGTTCGACGCGGAGCGGCGGATGGTCTTCGGGCCAACACCATCCGGCAGTTCGTGGAGATGCTGGCCTCGAGCACCGAGGGACGTGCGCGACCCGTGGGTCACGCGGATGCGGAACATGCCGGCGACGGTCGTGTCGACCACGCTAGAAGGCCCGCTCGACTGGCCGGACGCGACCGTCGTGAGCGGTGACGGCGTCGACGTCGTCGCCCGGCTCGTCCACCGGCCCAGCCTGCACGGCTGACTCAGCGGGCGTCGGCGAGGCGGACCAGGCCGCCGATCACGCCGACGTTCAGCGACGCGTCTGGCGCCACCGCGATCCCGGCGTACTTGTTCTGCACGATCAGCGAGCGCCCCGAGCCGATGAGCCAGTTCTCGGTCGCGCCGGCGCCCTTGGCGAAGACCGGGACCGCGCAGACCGTGCGCTTGCCCATCGGCTTGATCGCGGTCCGGTAGACCACCACGTTCATCGGGTCGGCGTTGTCGGCGATCGCGACGTAGCCGCCGGACACGATCGTCGGCGTGGTGCCGGAGACGGCGTCGACCTGGCTGGACTCGTGGATCCCGGAGTTCTCGTAGGCGACCGGCCAGTCGACGCGCGGCTTGCCGTTCTTGTAGGAGAACCAGTACATGCGCCGGTCGGAGACGATGTAGACCGCGTCGCGGTCCACGGCGAAGGAGTTCTCGATCTGCTTCCCGGTGCGCAGCACGCCGATGTGCTTGGTCTTGGGATCCAGGACGCCGACCTTGCCGCCCTGCTTGGACACGAACCAGATGCGGCCGGTCGCCGCGGCGCCGGTGGCCTGGGGGAGTGTGGTGAGGTCCGGGATCGGCGCGGCGCCGGCGGAGGCGGCGAGCGACATCACGGCCACGGCAGCGGCGAGCGGCAGGAGGGAACCGCGGTGCCGGCGCGCGCTAGCCCTGCTCGCGCCGCCGCCGCAGCTCGGTGTCGAGGTCGATCGCGCGGATGTCGTGCTCGCCCGGCAGGCGCTCGAGCAGCGCGCGGAGGTGCGCGCGGTCGTCCTCCTGCGTGCGCTGGGAGTCCTCGAGCAGCCCGTGCAGGGCGCCGTAGGTGACCTTCATCGCGGCCGCGTCGAGGTCGAGCGGGGTCGTCTCCTCGGCGGGCAGGGCGGCGAGGACCTCGTCGACCAGGGCGACGATCGCCTGCTCGTCGTGGCCGAAGTCGCCGCGGTAGACGTCGAGCGCGGTGCGGAGCACCGAGCGCTCGTCGTCGTGGACGATCAGGGGGAACGTCGGCTGGCTCATAAGGGGACGCTACGGCACCGTCCCGTCCGATCGCTAGACTGGGGACTCAAGGTCGAGCACCCTGCTCGGCATCTATGTGTTCCGCGTTTCCGCAGTCGTCGCTCTCAGCGCCTCCGCGTACCGCCGCACACCAACACCGGAGGACAGCGCAAAATGGCTACAGGAACCGTGAAGTGGTTCAACGACGACAAGGGCTTCGGCTTCATCACGCCCGATGACTCGGGCAAGGATCTCTTCGTCCACCACAGCGCGATCCAGGGCAGCGGCTTCAAGTCGCTCGCCGAGGGCGCCAAGGTGAGCTACGAGGCCGAGCAGGGCCCCAAGGGCCCGTCGGCTGCCAACGTCCAGGTCATCTAGAACCACCGGACTCGCAGGACCAGGGGCCCGCGCGAGCGGGCCCTCAGTCGTTTGCGCGCACGGCGCGCGTGAAGACACTCAGGAGACATTCGAGAACCAGCAACCGAAGGACGGACCACTATGGCCTCCAGCGGCAAGAAGAAGACCACCATGGCGAAGCTCAGCCGTGAGAACCGCCAGCGCGAGAAGCGTGCGGAGAAGGCGGCCCGCGCCGCCGTCCGCAAGCGCGAAGGCGTCAACGGCATCCTCGCCGACGAGGCGCAGCCCGACGACGAGGCCGGCACCGAAGAGGCCTGGCAGCTCACGCGCGGCCTCGCGCAGCTCGACGGCTAGCGCCGTCGCCGCCGTTCCTCACCTGCGCGTCTTCCCGGCGCGCAGCATCTCCAGCGTCTAGGACGACCCGCCGCGTGCGGGTCTCCTCGCGCTTGGCCTCCGGCGCCACCTCGACCTCGCGCGGTTCCTACCGGAACGTGAGCGTGGCGTTGTCGAAGCTGATGGTGTCGGAGGGCAGCGGCCGATCGTCGGCGTCGACGAGGCGCATCAGGATCTGGACCGGCCCGCCGCCCTGGAAGTGCTTCGTGACGTCCACGAAGAAGTCAAACGGCGCGCGGTGGTGGGCCGGACGCAGGGCTCGGCCGGTCTGCTGGTCGGGGTCGCAATGGCCCTCGCCGCCCGGGCACCGGCCGTGGCCGAGGATCGTGTGCTCGGCCAGGGCGACGTCGTCCTCGGACAGGACGACCGTGGTCGTCAGCTCCGGGTACGTGACGCCGTGGAAGTTCACGCGCACGCGGTCGAAGCGCGCGGGCGGGGCCGGGAACGACAGCAGGCGGCCGCCGTCGCCGGCGGCGGCCTCGTCGGGCACGACGAGCTGGCGCTCGATCGCATACGTGTAGCCCAGCGCGCGCGTGTCGAAGAACGCGGCGGCGCGGATGTCGGTGAACCGGAACGGCAGGCACTCGAAGTTGCGGACCGCGAGCGGGATCGACGCCTGGTCGCCGGCGTTGGTCTGCCAGTCCCAGAACTGGCGGTCGACGTTGCAGTGGTGGCACCAGAAGATGGGGTCGAACGACGACCGCAGGCTGAGCATGAAGCCGCGCGCCCAGCGGTGCACGCCGTTGTGGGCCTGCTCGAGGTCGCCGGTGAAGTCGAAGAACGCCGGCTCGCCCAGCGCGCGCTCGACGGTCTCGCGCAGGTCGCGCAGCTCCTGGATCGGGCGCGGGTCCCGCCACGTCGCGTCGTAGGGCGGATCGGTGTCGCTGATCGGGTACGGCAGAAGGTAGGGCTGGCTCAGCAGCGGGTTGGGCCGCTCGGTCCCGGCGTCGTCGTAGGTCTCGGCGGTGAACGCGTCGGGGATCCCGGCGACCTCCGGGTCGTCCCACTTCCAGTACGGCAGCCGCCACTCGTCGGCGGTCGCCTGGTCGGCGACCTTGGCGATCTGGGCGCGGAGCTTGAGCTCGAAGTCCAGGAGGTAGGGCCGGTGCCAGGTGACGAAGTTCGCGCTGCTGTGCTGGCAGTACGGCGTGTTGCCGAACCCACCGTGGACGCCGGCCATGTACTGGTAGCCGCGCTCGTCCATCAGCGACTGCTCCGAGAGCGCCTGCATGCCCTCGATGCCCTTGCGCAAGAGGTGGAGCTTGGGCGAGTCCGGAGCCCAGCTCCGGATGTCCTCGCGCGAGACGACCGACGACGCTGCCATGGGAAAGCCGTCCTCTCGGTTGGTGCCGCGACGCTCGAAGCCACGGCTGTGTGCCGATCCTACTCCCGCGGGTCAAGGACGTTCACCGGCTCGGATGCCTACCATCTAGCGGTCAGCTCCCTCAACGTCGCAAGGCAATCACCTTGATCAGCACCAACCAGCTCAAGAACGGCAACCACATCGAAGTCGACGGCACGATCTTCAAGGTCGTCGAGTTCCAGCACGTCAAGCCCGGGAAGGGGCCGGCGTTCGTGCGGACGAAGCTGCGCCGGGTGAGCGACGGCAACATCATCGACAAGACGTTCCGCGCCGGCGAGAAGTTCCGCGCGATCCGGACCGAGGCGCGCAAGATGCAGTACCTGTACTCCGACGAGTCCGACGCGCACTTCATGGACACCGAGTCCTACGAGCAGATGGCGGTCCCGGCGTCCGGCCTGGCCGACACGCTGCGCTGGACCAAGCCGTCCGACGAGGTCGACGTGGTGTTCATGGACGGCACGCCGTCCTCGATCCAGCTTCCGGCCTCGGTCGAGCTCGAGGTCACCGAGACCGAGCCGGGCCTGCGCGGCGACACGGCCTCCGGCGGCGGCAACAAGCCCGCGACCGTCGAGACCGGCGCCGTGATCCAGGTCCCGCTGTTCGTCAACATCGGCGACCGCGTCAAGATCCAGACGGAGTCCGGCGAGTACATGTCGCGGGCCTGATGTCCCGCCGTTCCGATCAGCGCCGCGCCGCGGCGTTCGCCCTCTACCAGCACGACGTCACGGGCCGTGAGCTCGACGACGTGTTCGACAACAACGCGTCGACCTTCACGCGTGCGCTGGCGTACGCGTCGTCGGACTACGCCGCCGACCTCGACGGCGTGATCGAGCGCCATGCCAAGGGCTGGACCATCGACCGCATCGCGCCGTTGGAGAAGGCGATCATGCGCGTCGCGCTGCTGGAGATGATCCACCCCGACGCGGTCCCGGCCGACACGCCGATCCCGGCCGAGGGCGCGATCGACGAGGCGATCGAGACCACCAAGGAGTTCTGCGGCGCCGACGCGCCGAAGTTCGTGAACGGGATCCTGGCCGCGGCGCTGCGCGAGCGGCGCGCCGCCGCCGCCGAGACCCCGGCGGACGGCTGAACGACGACCGGCCGCCGACCGCGTTACGGTCGGCGCGACCGTCGCGGGCGGCCGCGACGTGGACGGCGACGGGCGCCCGGACGTCGTCGTCACCGACCAGCCCGCCGGCCGAGGTGTACGTGATCTCCGGCGCCGCACTGCACGGCGGCCAGGAGCTGCACGCCGACGCGCTCGGCGGCGCCGGCTACCGCTACGCCGGCACGCCGCTCGGGCACGTGTCGCTGGCTAGCCCCACCGCCGCGCCGCCCGCCCGCGAGGACCCCAAGACCTCCGTCGACCTCGCCGACCTCGGCCACGACGACCCGCCGCCGGCCAAGCCCGCGGAGAAGACCACCACCATCGACCTCGCCGATCTCGACGGCGGCTGACGCCCCGGCCGCCGCCCGCTGCGGCACAATGACCGGCGTGAGCACCACCGACGACGCCGCATCCCAGCTCGACGTGCTGGTCACGCGCCTGGAGCGCGCCGCCGAGCAGCTGCGCTCGGGCGACGTGTCCCCGGACGCCGCCGCGACCCTGGTCGAGGACGCCGCGTCGCTCGCCTCGCAGGCCTCGGCGGAGCTCGACCGGCTCTCGCGCGCCGCAGCCGCCGAGCCGCATCCCGGTCAGGACCCGCTGCTCTGAGCGTTCAGGCCGTGGTCTACCCGGACCACCTCCGCGCGCAGGTCGACGTCTACCTCGAAGCTCTGCGCTTCCCCAGCCGCGCACCGCGCACCGACGGCCTCGAGGACGCCATGCGCTACAGCCTCCTGGCCGGCGGCAAGCGCATCCGGCCGGTCCTCGCGCTGGCCACCGCCTCCGCGGTCCAGGTGGATCCGCAGAGCGTCTTGCCGCTCGCCGCGGCGCTGGAGCTGATCCACACCTACAGCCTGATCCACGACGACCTCCCGGCGATGGACGACGACGACCTGCGCCGCGGCCGTCCGACCTGCCACGTCAAGTTCGGCGAGGACGTCGCGATCCTGGCCGGCGACGCGCTCTACGCCGAGGCGTTCCGCCACCTGCTCAGCGCTCAGCCCGGCGAGCCGGCCCGCGTCCTGTCCGCCGCGCGCGAGCTGGCCGCCGCGACCGGCGTCGACGGCATGGTTGGCGGCCAGTACCTGGACGTGGCCGGCGCGGCCGAGACCCCGGCCGACCTCCGCCGCCTGCACGAGCTGAAGACCGGCCGCCTGATCGGCGCGTCGGTCGTCTGCGTCCTGCTGCTCGCCGGCGTCCGCGACGACGCCGACGAGACCCTCGGCTGGCGGCGCTTCGCGGGCGAGCTGGGCGTCCTGTTCCAGATCGTCGACGACATCCTCGACGTCATCGGCACCGACGAGGGACTGGGCAAGCCGCAGGGCAGCGACGAGCGCCACGGCAAGACCACCTACGTCACCGAGTTCGGACTCGAGGGCGCCAGGAAGCTCGCAGCCGACTCCCATGCGGCCGCCAGGGCTACCCTTTCCAGTTCCGCTCCGCACGGCGCGCCCGAGCTGGAGCAGATCACCGACTTCATCTTCACCCGGACTTCATGAGCCAACCTCCCGAACGCCTCCTCGACCGCATCGACCGGCCCCAGGACCTCCACGGCCTGTCGGAGGATCAGCTGGTGCAGGTCGCGCAGGAGGTTCGCGAGCACATCATCGACACGGTCGGGGAGATCGGCGGCCACTTCGGCGCCAACCTCGGCATGTGCGAGGTCGCGGTGGCCCTGCACTCCGTGCTCGACTCGCCCAAGGACAAGATCCTGTGGGACGTCGGCCACCAGGCCTACCCGCACAAGATCCTCACGGGCCGCCGCGACGAGCTCTCGACGATCCGCCAGTACGAGGGGCTCGCGCCGTTCTGCGCGATCCAGGAGTCCGAGCACGACATCATGGGCGCGGGCCACGCCTCGACCTCGATCGGCTATGCCGTCGGGATCAAGGAGGGCATGAAGCTCGCGGGCGACGTCGACGCCGGCAGGGTCGTGGCGGTGATCGGCGACGGCGCCATGACCGGCGGCGTCGCGTTCGAGGCGATCCACCAGGCCGGCGGCCTGGGCACGCCGATCGTCGTCGTCCTCAACGACAACGGGATGTCGATCGCGCCGAACGTCGGCGCGCTGTCGCGCTACTTCAACCGCGTCCGCCTCAACCCGAAGCTGTGGCACGCCCGCGAGGGCGTCGAGGAGAAGCTGACGACGCTGCCCGGCGGCATCGGCGCGGCGTTCGACCGCCTCGGCCCGCAGCTGAAGGAGTCCATCAAGTCGTTCTGGGCGCCGGGGCTCTTCTGGGAGGAGCTCGATTGGGCCTACATGGGCGTCATCGACGGCCACGACGTGCGCGCCATGCGCCGCGCGCTGAAGGCCGCGCTGGAGGCCGGCCGGCCGGTCGTCGTCCACACCGCGACCGTCAAGGGCAAGGGCTTCACGGCGGCCGAGGACGGCGGCCTGGAGGGCATGGAGAAGTGGCATGCCGCCAAGCCCAACTCGATCACCAACCGCGCGCCGACGATCGTCGTCAAGCCGTCGCCCGAGAAGATCGCCGCCGCCAAGCCCGTCGTCCCGCAGTACACGCAGGTCTTCGGCGAGGCGCTGATCGACGAGGTCCGCCGCGACCGCCGCGTCGTCGGCATCACAGCGGCGATGAACTCCGGCACCGGGCTCAACCTCCTGCAGAAGGCCGAGCCCGAGCACTACTTCGACGTCGGCATCGCCGAGCAGCAGGCCGTGCTGTTCGCGTCCGGCCTCGCGCTGGAGGGCGCCAAGCCCGTCTGCGCGATCTACTCCACCTTCCTGCAGCGCGCGTTCGACCAGATCGTCCACGACGTCTGCCTGCAGGAGCTCGACGTCACGTTCGCGATGGACCGCGCCGGCCTGGTCGGCGACGACGGCCCGACGCACCACGGCGTCTTCGACATCGCCTACCTGCGCCCGCTGCCGAACATCACGCTCGCCGCCCCGCGCGACGAGGCGCAGCTCAAGCACCTGCTGCGCACGGCGCTGACCCAGGGCGGGCCCTTCGGCCTGCGCTACCCGCGCGGCGAAGGCGTAGGGGTCGCCCTGCCCGACGCGCGCGAGGTCCACGCGATCCCGGTCGGCAAGGGCGAGGTCCTGCGCGAGGGCGCGAGGGTCGCGCTGATCGGCTACGGCTCGGGCGTCGGCAAGGCGCTCGAAGCCGCCGACCTGCTGGCCGAGCAGGACGACCTCGACGTCACCGTCGTCGACGCGCGCTTCGCCAAGCCACTGGACATCGAGCTGCTGCGGACCCTGGCCGCCGACCACGAGCTGCTCGTCACCGTGGAGGAGGGCGTCCTGACCGGCGGCTTCGGCTCCGGCGTGTGGGAGGCGCTCAATGATTCGGTCCCACCCACCCGCACGGTGCCGCGGATGCTGCGCGTCGGCTTGCCCGACCGCTACGTCACGCACGGCAAGCCCGCGCTGCTGCACGCCGAGGTCGGCTTCACGGGCCGCGACGTCGCCCGCCGTGTCGAGGCCGCGCTGTTCGCGGGCCGCGGCGAAGTGCTGTCCGAGGCCTAGGCCTTGGCCGGCGACGACGACCTCGCCGCCGTGCATCCGCAGGTGCGGGCGCTGCTGCGCGCGATGGGCGACATCTCCGATCCCGGCACGCTGGAGCCGACCCCGGCGGATCTGGCCGCCGAGCGCGCGGCCTACCTGGACTCCACGATCCGGTTGGGCGGCGCGGCCGAGCCCGTCGCCTCCGCGGTCGACGTCGTCATCCCGACCGACGACGGCGCGCGGCTGCCCGCGCGCCTCTACACGCCGCTGCACGCGCCGGACGCGCGCGAGCTGGTGGTCTGGCTGCACGGCGGCGGCTGGTATGTCGGCGACATCCCGACGTTCGACCGCGTCGGCCGGTCGCTGGCCAACGCGTCCGGGGCCAAGGTGCTGCTGCCCGAGTACCGCCTGGCGCCCGAGCACCACTGGCCGGTGCAGGTCGGCGACGCCGACGCGATCGTGCGCTGGGCGCGCGCGGCCGGCGCCGAGCAGCTCGCGGTCGACGCTGCGGCGGTCACGCTGGGCGGCGACAGCGCCGGCGGCCAGCTCGCGCTCGTCGCCGCGCGCCACGCCCGGATCGACGGGCTCCCGGCGCTGCGCGAGCTGCTGCTGGTCTACCCGTGCCTGGATCCCACGGTCGCCAGCGACGCGATGCGCGAGTTCGAGCACGGCCCGATGCTGACCAAGGCCGACATCCAGCGCTGCTGGGGCTTCTACCGCGGCGACGGCGCCGACGACGACCCGGACCTCGCGCCGCTGGTCGCGACCGACTGGGACGGCGTGCCGCCGACCCGGATCGCGGTCGCCGGCCAGGACCCGCTGCGCGACGACGGCCTGCGCCTCGCGACCCTGCTGGGGGACGCCGGCATCGACGTCCAGCAGCGCGTCTTCGAGGACATGGTCCACGGGTTCCTGCGCTGGGGCGGGGTCGTGGACGCCACCGGCGAGCTGATCGGCTGGCTGGGCGACGGCGCCCGCGACGCCGACGGCGTCCGCAGCCAGCGCTAGGCGCCGGCCGCGTGCGCGTCCGCCCAGGCGACCGCGTCCGCGTAGGCCATCAGGAAGATCCGCGGGTCGGTCGCCGGCAGCTCGGCGCGCTCGCAGGCGATCGCGTTGGCCAGCGCCTCGCCCTTGACGCCTGAGCGCTCGACCAGTGCCGCGATCACGTCTTCGGCCAGCGGCAGCTCGCCGACGACCTCGGCCAACGGGGCGTTGGCCAGCGCGTCGCACACCGACAGCATGCCGACCGAGAACCACGCTTCGGGGTCGCCGGCGCCCTTGATGCTCGCGACGGTCTCCAGCGTCCGGGCCCGCGCCAGCGCGGTCGCCAGCAGCGGGCCGCGCTGCTCGCCGATCCCGGCCAGCAGCAGCACGAGGGCCCACTGGCGCACGGTGCGCGGCCCGAGCAGCATCACGCCCTGGCGAATCGACGAGATCCGGTTGGGCAGCGACACCGCCGCCGAGTTGAGCTGCTGCAGCAGCCGCAGGCTCAGGTGCGGGTCGACCCGGACGGCCTGCTCGATCGCCTCGACGCCGGCGTCGGGCTGGGTCAACCCGGCGGCCGCGCGCAGGCGCGCGATCGACGCGGCGCGGATCTCGGTGCCGGCCAGCTCCATCGGCTTGCAGAAGAAGTACCCCTGGAACAGCGTTGCGCCCGCCGCGGCCGACCAGTCGTACTCCTCCTGATCCTCGACCTTCTCGGCCACGACGGTCAGCCCGCGGTCGGCGAGCGATCGGATGAGCTTGCTCGCCTCGCGCCGGGAGCTTGCGCGCAGGTCGACCTTGACGATGTCGGCGACGTCGAGCAGCGGGCGGTTGGCCGTGGTCGGCGCGAAGTCGTCGAGCGCGATCCGGAAGCCCTGGGCGCGCAGCGCGCGCAGGCGGTCCATCAGCGGCGGGGACGGCGTGGCGTCTTCCAGCAGCTCCAGGACCGTCGTGTCCGGCGTCAGCGGCAGCGGGTCGACCTCGCGCAGGAAGCGTTCGGTGACGTTGAGGAACGCGCTCGTGCCGCCGACGGCGTGGCTGAGGCCGACCTCGGCGAACGCGCCGACCAGCACCTGGCAGGTCGCGTGCTCGGCGTCCGGGATCTGGCCGTCGGCGTCGCGCGGACCGCGGTAGAGCAGCTCGTAGCCAGCGAGGCGTCCGCCGCGCGCGACGATCGCCTGACGGGCGAACAGGACGCGCGGGGCCTCGGCCGGCGCCGCGACGCCGACACTCACGTCAGCCCCGCCGCCGTTCCATCGGCCCACGTGAGGGCCTCGACGTGGAGGACCGCCAGCTCGCCGGCGTCCAGGCCCGGCAGCGCCGCGTCGTCCCAGGCGCCGCGCTCGCAGGCCTCGGCCATCGTCAGCGTGCGGCCCTTGCCGCCCGCCCGGTCGACGAGCGCGGCGACGACGTCCTCCGACAGCGGGAGGTCGCGGATCGCCTCGTCCATCGGGAGGTCGAGCAGCGCGTCGACGACCGAGAGCATGCCGGTGAAGAAGTAGGCGGACGCGTCGTCGGCGCCGAGGCGCCGGGCGATCGCCTCGCACGTGCGGCCCCGGCTGAGCGCCGTGATCAGCAGCGGTCCGCGCTGCTCGTCGATGCCCGACAGCAGGAGCAGCATCGCCCACTGGCGCACCGTGCGCGGGCCGAGCAGGACGATCGCCTGACGGACCGACTTGATCTGGTGGCGCAGGCTGAACGCCGCGCTGTTGACGAAGCGGAGCAGCCGCAGGCTCAGGCCCGGGTCCAGCGCGATCGCCTTCTCGAGCTCGTCGACGTCGCCCTCGTCGCCCGCGCTGATCCCGGCGGCCAGGCGCAGCGCGCCGATCGACGCGGTGGGGACGCTGTGGCCGATGATCTCGCGCGGCCTGCAGACGAAGTCGCCCTGGAAGAGCTCGAAGCCCGCGTCCGCGCAACGATCGTGATCGCTGTGGGCCTCGACGCCATTGGCGATCGGCCGGATGCCGCGAGCGCGCAGGCGCGCGACGAGGACCGCGAGGCCGGCGGCGCCGACGCCGCGCGCCTCGACCTTGGCGAGCGTGGCGAAGTCCAGCAGCGGGTCAGCGCCGGGCTGTCCGGCGTAGCCGTCGAGCGCGAGCATGTAGCCGTGCTGGCGCAGGCGGCTCAAGCGGTCCAGCAGCGGGCCGTCGGGGACGCGGTCGGCCGCGATCTCCAGGACGACGCCCTCGGGCCCGAACGGGAGCGGGTCCATGGCGAGCAGGAACTCGGTGGTGACGTTGATGAACGCGGGCGCGCCGCCGGTGGCCTGGCGCAGGCCGAGGTCGGAGAGCGCGCTGGCGGCGACCCGCGACGTGGCCGCGTGCGGCGACTCGCTGCCGGTGTCCCCGCGGTACAGGAGCTCGTAGCCGGCGAGGCGGCTGTCGGCGTCCAGGATCGGCTGGCGCGCGAAGAGGACCTCGGCGTCGGCGAAGCTGGGGGCAGGGGGCGCGGTGGCCGCCAAGGCGACGTGCTCGGCCATCGCTTGGTTCGTCGGCCGGGGCGGTGTGGATCTGGAGCGTTCCCCGCTCGGGATCGAAAGGGCGTCCGCTTCTGGTCCGACCCGCTCAACCGCTTAAAGAGAAACGGCCCACCGGAGAGGTGGGCCGTTTCAGGGGAGGAGAGATACTGCTATGTGTCGTATGTGGGTCCGGCTCCGAAGAGCCGGCGAGCGATGAGAGAAGTCTTGGGTCCTGCGTGGCGCTCTCGCTGGCCGCCGTCTCGTTCGCTCTGCAACCACTATGCCCCTTGTCGGGGCGAAGCACTGTGACAGGGGACACAGTGGTCGCCTGAGCGGCGTCGCGACCGCCGGTCAGCCCGCCTGTGCGGGTTGCGCGATCGAGCCCCGGCGGGTGCCCCGGCGGCCGCTTGACCGCCTCGCAGGCGTGCGGATCCTTGACGAGGGTCGCCGCGCACGGGCGGCGGTCGTCTCCTGACGAGACGATGCCGGAGGCCGCCGTCGGGCGCCTGCACGCCGAGCGCGTCGGCCGCGGCCCGGCGCGCGCCCGGGCGCACGTGGCGGAGGACGTCGTGCTGGTCGTGCGGCCGTCGGATGCGGCGTAGCGAAGCGGCGCCGGATACGGTGTCGCTCGTGGTCAAGGTCCGGTTGGACACCCTGCTGCATCAGCGCGGCCTGTTCGACTCGCGCTCGCGCGCGGCCGCGTCGGTGATGGCCGGCGAGGTGCGCGTCGGCGGCGAGCGGGCGAGCAAGGCGGGGCAGATGGTGCGCGAGGACATCGACGTGGCGGTCGACGACAAGCCGCGGTTCGTGTCGCGCGGGGGCGTGAAGCTCGCCAACGCCGTGGCGGGGCTCGGCGTGGACGTGCGCGATCGCCGATGCCTGGACGTGGGCGCGTCGACCGGCGGGTTCACCGATCTCCTGCTGCAGGAGGGGGCGGCGCATGTCGTGGCCTACGACGTCGCCTACGGCGAGCTGCACTGGTCGCTGCGCACGGACGAGCGCGTCACGGTCATCGAGCGTTCCAACGCGCGCCAGATGACGCCCGAGCAGCTGCCGTACGCCCCGGACCTGATCGTCGCCGACGTCTCGTTCATCTCGCTCACGAAGGTCCTGCCGGCGGTGCTGGCGTGCGCCGACCCCGCGGGCTTCGACGCGCTGGCGATGGTCAAGCCGCAGTTCGAGGTGGGGCGCGACCGGATCGGATCCGGCGGCGTGGTGCGCGACGCGGCGGAGCGCATCGGCGCGTTCGTGGCCGTCGCGCGCGCCGCGCGGGACGCGTGCGGGTGCTCGGTGCTCGGCTTCGCCTCGTCGGGGCTGCCGGGGCCGAAGGGCAACTTGGAGTCCTTCGTCTGGCTGGCCGAAGGTGGCCGCGCCGGTGCGCTGGACGACCCCGGGATCGAGGCCGCGGCCGCCGCGGTGGAGGGCAGCCTGTGAACGCCGTCAAGCTGGCGACCGTGATGACGCACGGTCGCCCGGGGCAGACCGCTGCCGCGCTGGAGTCGCTGCGGCACGCGGCGATCGACGCCGGCTTCGTGCTGCGCTTCGACCGCGAGGAGGTCGCCAAGCACGGGCTGACGCCCGCCGAGGGGCTCGAGCTCGACGCGCCGCTGAGCGACGACGTCGACCTGTGCGTGGTCCTCGGCGGCGACGGTACGATCCTGCGCGCGCTGCGGCGCTACGCGGGGACGAGCGTGCCCGTGTTCGCGGTGAACTTCGGCGAGGTCGGGTTCCTGGCGACGATCGACCCCGACGAGGTGGGGGAAGGGTTCGCAAAGGCGTTCCGCGGCGAGTTCGAGGTGATGACGCTACCCGCGCTGGCGCTCGAGACGCCGAGCGAGGAGCAGGCCGCGATCAACGACGTGTCCTTCCACCGCAAGGTCGGCGAGCGCGTGGCGACGCTGGCCTACGTCGTGGACGGCCAGGAGGTCGGCCGCGTGCGCTGCGACGGGCTCGTGATCTCGACGCCCGCGGGCTCGACGGGCTACAACCTGGCCAACGGCGGCCCGGTCCTGGCCTGGGGCGTGGAGGGCTACGTGGTGTCCTTCATCGCGCCGCACTCGTTGACGGCGCGCGCGCTGGTGGTGTCGCCCGACGACGTCCTGGAGGTCCACAACCGCGGGCTGGAGCCGGTCGACGTGTCGATCGACGGCCGGCCGGCGGGGGAGCTGTCGCCGGGCGAGGCGCTGGCGTCGCGGTTCGTGCGCGAGGCGGCGGACCTGGCGCAGCTGCCGGGGTCGTCGTTCTACCTGCGGGTGCGCGAGCGGTTCGGGCGGCTGGCGTCCTAGGTCCTGTCGGAAGGCGCTCGGTTCGTGGCGAGCGTGCGTTCGCTTCGCTGCAACTTCGCGTGCGAACGCCTGTTCGTCCGACGCCGCTGTTAGACCTTGCGGCGTGCTTCACGAGCTTCGCGTCGAGAACCTCCTGCTCATCGAGCGTGCCGAGCTGCGGCTCGCGCCCGGCCTCAACGTCCTGACGGGCGAGACGGGGGCCGGCAAGACCGTCCTGGCCCATGCGCTGGACCTGCTGCTCGGCGGGCGCGCGCGGTCGGGCATCGTGCGCCCGGGCGCGGCGGAGGCCTATGTGGAGGGCGTGTTCGACCTGCCCGACGGCCTGCGGGCGCTGCTCGGCGATCGCGTCGCGCCGGACGCCGACGAGCTGGTGCTCGCCCGGCGCGTGTCGTCCGAAGGGCGCACCCGCGCCTATCTGAACGGTCGCTCCGCGTCGGTCGCCGACCTGCGCGAGGCGGCGGAGGGGCTGATCGCCTTCTACGGCCAGCACGAGCACCGCAAGCTGACGCTCGCCTCGTCGCAGTTGGAGCTGCTCGACGGCGCCTGCGGTCCAGAGCAGGCGGCGCGGCGGGAGCGCTACGCCACGTTGCATCTGCGGGTGCGCGAGCTGGAGGGGTCGCTGGATGCGCTGCGCGAGCGCGCCGGCGCCCGCGATCGCGAGCTGGACCTGCTGCAGTTCGAGCTGGCCGAGATCGAGGCGGCCGAGCCGTCGGAGAGCGAGGAGGCCGAGCTGACCGCCCGGCGCGATCGCCTGCGCCACGTCGAGGCGCTGCGCGGCGCGGCGCTGGGCGCGGCCGAGGCGGTCGTCGCCGACGAGGGCGGCGTCGCGACGGTGCTGTCGCGCGCCGGTGTGCTGCTCGACGGGGTGGACGGCGTCGATCCGGCGCTCGACGGCCTGGCCGGGCGGTGGCGCGCGCTGGCGATCGAGGCCGACGACCTCGCCGGCGACCTCCGCTCCTACGGCGAGGGCCTGGATGCCGAGGACGACGGCCTCGACGTGATCGAGGAGCGCTTGGCGGCGTGGGACCGGCTCAAGCGCAAGCACGGCGGCACGATCGCCAGCGTGCTCGCCTACGCCGCGGAGTGCCGCGGCCGGATCGCCGAGCTCGACCGGGCCGAAGAGGCGCTCGAAGAGGCGCAGGCGGAGCTGGGGCAGGCGATCGCCGCCCGCGCCGCCCTGGCCAAGGACCTGCACAAGGCCCGCGCGAAGGCCGCCAAGACGCTGGCCGTCGAGGTGCGCGCGCGGCTGGCCGACCTCGCCATGGAGGCCGCGTCGTTCACCATCGACTTGGAAGCGCGCGACGCCGGCCCGACCGGCATCGACGCCGTCGAGTTCCTCATCTCGCCCAACCCGGGCGTGCCCGCCGCGCCGCTGCGCGAGACCGCCTCGGGCGGCGAGCTGTCCCGCGTGATGTTGTCGTTGTTGGGCGCGGCGAACGCGACGTCGGACGCCGTTCTCGTCTTCGACGAGATCGACGCCGGCATCGGCGGGCACACCGCCCGCGCCGTGGGCGAGCGGCTCCGGACGCTCGCCGGCGGGCGCCAGGTCGTCTGCATCACCCACCTGCCGCAGGTCGCCTCGATGGCGACCCGCCACTTCTCGATCGCCAAGTCCACCAACAACTCCTCGACGCTCACGACCGTCACCGAGCTCGCCGAGAAGCAGGTCGTCACCGAGCTCGTCCGCATGCTCGGCGCGCCGGCCGACGACGTCGCCGCGCGCCGCCACGCGAAGGAGCTGCGCAAGGCGGCTTGAGGGTGATTCGGTCGCTGGCGGTTCGTTCGCTCGTTGGCGGGCGGGCCCGCGGTCGCCTGGCGCCTGGTCGCCGCCGCGGCCGCGGCGCGTGGTTGCTGTGCAGTGCGCGCGGGTGTGGTTGGTGGGCGGTGCGAGGCGTGGTTGGTGCCGCGGTGCGCGGTGCGTCCTCATCAACGGCGTGAGCGCGGGGAGGGCGCGCCCTCGGGCCGAATCTTTCCTTCGGCCCCGCACCACCCGCCCCGAAGCGTTGCCAACGACGAGGTACACCGACAGCGGTCGCGTCGCCACCACTGCCTCACACCCTGGCTGCCCCCGAATCAACGCCACGCACAACCCAACGCACACCGCGCGGGGCGCCACTGACGCCGGCATGCACCCGACCTTCACCCAACCCGGGTGGTGCTTCTCGCTGAGTCGCGCGGGACACTTGTCCCGCCGGGCGCCACCCACCAAGCGTGCCGGCACACCCAAACGCCGGCACTCGCCGCCCCTGCCGCGGACACCCGATCCCATGTCCTCCACGCCGCCCAACCGCACCACCTTCTCCGCACTCGACCGCGCGTCCGCCTGGTTGAACACCGAGCCGCTCACCGCGGACGCCCTCCGCGGGCGCGCCGTGCTCGTCGACTTCTGGACGTACTCGTGCGTCAACTGGCTGCGCACGCTGCCGTACGTCCGGGCCTGGCACGAGCGGTACGGCGAGCACGGGCTCGTCGTCATCGGCGCTCACGCGCCGGAGTTCGGCTTCGAGCACGACCTCGGCAACGTGCGTCGCGCGGTGGCGGAGCTGGGCGTCGGCTACCCGGTCGTGATCGACAACGACTTCGCCATCTGGCGGTCGTTCGACAACCACTACTGGCCGGCCGTCTTCCTCGTCGACGTCGACGGAGGCGTCGCCTTCACGCACTTCGGCGAGGGCGCCTACGAGGAGACCGAGCAGGCGATCCAGCAGGTGCTCGACGTCGGCGAGGGGACTGTCGACGTCGACGCCGGCGGCTTCGCGCAGGCGGCCGAGTGGGACACCCTGCGATCACCGGAGACCTACCTGGGCCGCGCCCGCGGCGAGCGTCGCAGCGACCGCGGCGCCGCCGGGCTGGCGCTCAACCAGTGGGCGCTCGACGGCGAGTGGTCGGTAGGCGCGGAGGCCGCCGTGCTCGACGCGGCCGGCGGCTCGCTCGCCTACCGCTTCCAGGCGCGCGACCTCAACCTCGTCCTCGCGCCGCCGGCCGCCGGTGCCCCGGTCGGCTTCGCCGTGCGGCTCGACGGTCAGCCGCCGGGCGACGCCCACGGCCTGGACGTCGACGCGGCGGGCGTGGGTGTCGTCGCTGAGCCGCGGATGTACCAGCTCGTCCGCCGGCGAGCGGTCGACGTCGAGCGCACCTTCGCGATCACGTTCCTCGACCCTGGCGTGCGCGCCTACGTCCTCACCTTCGGGTAGCTGACGGCGACGACCCTCGCGCACGAGCCCCGAGCGCGAGCTGAACGCGCGCACAACGCGCGCGTCTTGCAATTCCGCATCGTCGGCGTAGCGTGGCTGCCATGTTCGTCGGCCTCGTGCACGATCCGGGCCTGAACCGGCCAGAACCGCCGGAGGCCGCGCCGCGCCGCGCGCTCCCTCCGCTGCCGTGGCGGTTGCTCGCCTGGGTCTCGGGCTGGGTCGCGGCGCTGTTCGCCGCCGCTGCCCTGGGCGGGCTCGCCGGCTACATCGCCATCCTCGCGGCCGTCGCGGTGGGCTCGTGGCGCCTCGAGCGCTGGTGCGCCCGCCAGCACTGGGGCGGGCTCAACGAGTACCACCGCGTGGGCTGACGCACGTTCCCACCGCGGGGCCGGCGGCCGTGGCATGCTTGGCGCGTGCCCTGGGCACCCGAGCTCTTCTCGGCTCCGGCGCTGCAACACGTGTTGGACAAGTACCAACGCGAGCGCCTCCGATCCGTGCCCTTCTTCGACGGCCTGCTGGCCGGAGAGGTCGACGCGCTCGTCGAGTCCTTCGCCGGCGTGCCCGAGGTGCATCACCCGGTGCGCGGGCGGATCCGGGGCGAGGGCGCGTTCCGGCGCTTCATCAGCGACATGAACTCCTGGCTGGCGGCGCGCGCGGTCGAGGTCGAGCACGTCAACTTCCTCATCACCGATCCGCGCGGGATCGAGGAGGTCGTCGTCCACCTCGACGGCGACCACGGCCGCGTCGCCCTGCCGATGGCCCTCGCCGCCGACCACGACGAGCGCGAGCGCATCGTCGAGCTGCGCTTGTACTACAGCCTGCGGCCGCTGACCGGCCGCCGCGAGCACCGCCCGCCGCTGCTGCAGCCCGACCTCGAGCTCCGCGCGCCCGCCGTCGTCGACCAGCACCAGCGCGCCCTCGCGGCCGGCGACGTCGACGCGATCCTCGCCGCGTTCGAGCCGGACGGCGTCCTGCGCGAGCCGGACGGCGACGGCCACGTCCACCGGGGCGCCGACGAGCTGCGCGCGCACTACGAGCGGTGCTTCGCCAACGGCGGCGGCATCCCGCTGGAGCACTGCGCCGTCACCGACGACGGCCGCGCCTGCGCGTTGGAGTACAACATGGTCGCGTGGGGCCGGACGGCGCTGGCCCCGGAGGCGGGGCTCGCCGTCTACGTCCGCGGCGACAGCGGCCGGCTGGCCGCCGCGCGGCTCTACGACGACGCGGATCCACCGCCCAGCGCCCAGGCCGCGTGGCCCGCCACGGGGTAGTCCGCGGGCGCCCGTAGGCGTACGGTTCGGGCACGATCGATCAAGCCGCCCGCCGACCAGGAGGAGCAGCACGATGAGCCACGTCAAGACGGCCCCTGTCGCGACGCAGCAGCCATGACGACGCACGACGACGCCGCCGCCCAGGGCGCGCCGGCGCTGCTCGACCAGACCGTGGTCGTCATCGGCGGCAGCGCCGGCATCGGCCTGGAGACCGCGCGCGCGGCGCGGGCCGCCGGGGCCGACGTGGTCCTCACCGCACGCACGCCCGACCGCCTCGAGCGCGCCGGGCGCGAGGTCGGCGCCGTGAGCACCGCCGCCTTCGACGTCGCCGACTTCGACCGGGTGGCGGGCTTCTTCGCGGAGCTCCCGCAGCCGATCGACCACGTGATGGTCACGGCGGGGCGCCCGTACTACGCGCCGCTGGCCGACCTGGACTTCGAGCAGGCGCGCCAGAACCTCGACGGGCATCTCCTGCTGCCGATCCACATCGCCCGCGAGGCCGCCGGGAAGATGCGGCCGGGCGGGTCGCTGCTGTTCGTGAGCGGCACCGGCGCGCGCCGCGCCGGCGTCGGGCTCAGCCTGATCGGTGCCGTCACCGCGGCGCTGCCCGCGCTCGTCGCCAACCTTGCGATCGAGATCGCGCCGATCCGCGCCAACGTCATCGCCCCCGGCTTCGTCGACACGCCGCTGTCGGCGTCGCTGCTCGGGGACCAGCTCGACGAGCGCCGCGACGAGCTGCGCGCCACGCTGCCCATCGCCCGCGTCGTGGGCCCCGCCGACGTCGCCCGACTCGCGGTGCACCTCATGGCGAACACGGCGCTCACCGGCGCGACCTACGACATCGACGGCGGCCAGCAGCTCGTCGCCGGCTGAGGGAGGCACGCATGCGCCCCGACATCGCTCCCGGCGGGACCTTCCCCGACTACGAGCTGCCCGATCACACGAACACGGTCCGCCGGCTCAGCGAGCTGCAGGGCGGCGATCCGCTGGTCGTCCTGCTCTCACGCGGGCACTTCTGCCCGAAGGAGCACCAGCATCACCTCGCGCTCGCCGCGTTCCAGTCACAGGTCGCGGTGGCCTACACGCAGATGGTCACGATCGCCACCGACGACCACCACGAGCTCCAGGAGCTGCGCGCGTCCGTCGGCGCCCAGTGGACGTTCCTCTCCGACCCCGGGCGCATCGTGCAGAAGGACCTCGACATCCAGGAGTACACCGACCCCGAGCACGACCCGATGATCCCGCACACGCTCGTGCTCAAGCCCGGGCTGATCGTCCACAGCGTCTACAACGGCTACTGGTTCTGGGGCCGTCCGTCCGCCGAGGACCTGCGCCGCGACCTGCGCGACGTCACCCGCGAGATCCGCCCGGACTGGGACCTGAGCGCGCCCGGGCTGCGCGCGGCGTGGGACGCGGGCGACTACGCCTCCTTCCATGGTTGGGCGCGCCGCGCGACCGGGAGCGACGACCGCACCGCGTAGCCGGTCAGGCGATCGGCGCGCCGAGGTTGTGGCCGTCGTCGAGGTCCGCGATGAGGCCGGGACCGGTCGGCTGCCGGCCCAGCCGCTCGCGGGTCAGCGCGCTCGAGGCCAGGATGTCGAGCCCGAACAACGTGCCCAGCCAGCCAGCCGAAGTGCGCGGGCGCGTCCACGGGCGCGACGGACGTCATCGGCAGGTCGAGCTGCCGCCCGATCGCCTCGGCGATCGACCGCGACGGGACGCCCTCCTCGGCGACCGCGTGCAGCACCGACCCGGCCGGAGCCGTCTCGAGCGCCAGCCGGAAGAGGCGCGCGGCGTCGGCCCGGTGGACCGCCGGCCAGCGGCTGGCGCCGCCACCGACGAAGCCCGAGACGCCCTCGTCGCGCGTGGCGCCGACGAGCGCCGCGACGAAGCCGTGGTCACCGCACCCGAGCAGCAGGACCTGCCGGCGATCATCCGCGAGTCGCTGGACGCGCTGCGCGCCGTCGCGGCGGGCTGACCGTCAGCCGGTCAGGGCGCGCCGTTGCCCTGCGTGGCGGGGCGCCCGACGGTCAGCGTCGCGGTCGGGTCGGCCGGCGTCGCGCGCTCGAGCGCCACGCGGGCGGCCGCGAGCGCCGCGTCCAGGCGGGCGCGCTCCTCGTCGTCGGTCTCCGCCGCGTGCGACTCGGCCGAGCGCAGCAGCGGCGTGATCATGTCGACCGGCAGCGGGAACACGATCGTGGAGCCCTGCTGCCCGCTGACCTCCACCAGCGTCTGCAGGTATCGCAGCTGGAGCGTCACGGGGTTGCGGCTGATCACGTCCGCGGCGTCGTTGAGGCGGGCGGCGGCCTGGAACTCCGCCTCGGCGCCGATGACCTTGGCGCGCCGCTCGCGCTCGGCCTCGGCCTGGCGCGCCATCGCGTGCTGCATCCGCTCCGGGATCTCGACGTCCTTGATCTCGACGGTCGACACCTTGACGCCCCATGGCTCGGTCTGGTCGTCGATGATCTGCTGGAGGTGCTCGTTGAGCCGTTCGCGCTCGCCGAGCAGCGCGTCCAGGTCGGCCTTGCCCAGGATCGAGCGCAGGGTCGTCTGCGCGATCTGGGACGTCGCCGCGACGACGTTCTCGATCTCGATCACCGAGCGGGTCGGGTCGACGATCCGGTAGTAGGCGACGGCGGTCACGTGCGCCGGCACGTTGTCGCGGGTGATGATGTCCTGGACCGGGATCTTGAGCGTCACGGTGCGCAGGCTCACGCGCACCATGCGGTCGAGCGCCGGCATCAGGAACACGAGCCCCGGGCCGCGGTGCTCGGTGACGCGGCCGAGCCGGAAGACGACGCCGCGCTCGTACTCGCGCAGCACCCGCACCGAGGCCGCGACGAGCGCCAGCGCCGCCCCGACCAGGCAGAGCAGCACGATGACGGCGGCCAGGATCATGCGATCAGCTCCCATTCGTCGGCGCGGCGCACGCAGAGCGTGAGGCCGGCCACGCGTTCGACCACGACCGCGTCGCCCGCATGCAGGTCGGCCTCTTCGCCGGGGCCCCAGCTGTGGCGCGCGCGCCACAGGTCGCCGTCGAGGTAGACCTGCCCGCCGGGCTCGTCCCACGCTCGCACGACGCCGACGCGCCCGGACAGCGCCTCGGGCCCCGAGCGCACGCGGGTGCGCAGCGCGCCGGAGGCGCTGCGCGCGGCCAGCAGGCCCCAGGCGCCCGCCGCCAGGACCAGCGCCGCCCCGACCGGCACGGCGACCAACGCCTCGGCGCCGACGGCGGTCGCCAGCACCGCCACGGCGGCGACGAGCAGGACGGTCCCGGCCACGCCCAGCAGCCCGCTGGGCACGTGCGCTTCGGCGACGACGAGCGCCAAGCCCGAGAGCAACAGGACGATGCCGAGAAGGGTCATTGTGGGGCCTCGCGTCGATGGTACGCCGACGCGGCGACCCGCGGGGGCGGGTCCCTGCCTCACACGGGCTGGCCGACGTGGCGCAGGTTGCCTTCGCTGTCGCCCAACCAGGCCGCGCGCTCGCCGGTCGAGCGCTTGCTGGGGTCCTCGCCCTCGACGTGGGCGATGCCGTCCACGGTGTGGAAGCCGGGCGCGTCGACGTCCTCCGACCCGCGCCCGGCCGGCGGCCGCCTGAAACCTCGGCGGTCGCCGCGCCGACAGTTCACGGGATCGCCACGGCGACGGGGCGCGCGGCGCCAAGGATGCGACGCGTTCCCCACGCCTCTCCCTAGGAAGGAAGCTCTCGTGTCCAGCACGTTCTCCCGCCGCCGGCTGCTCGCCGGCGCGGGCACCGGCGCCCTCTCGCTCGCGTTCGGCGGTGCCCTGCCCGGCCGCGCCCGCGCGCTCCCCTGGGGCGCCAACCCGTTCGTCGCCGGCGTCGCCTCCGGCGAGCCCGCGGCCGACGGCGTCGTCCTCTGGACGCGGATCGCGCTCGACGCGCTGGGCCGCGAGCCGATCCGCGGCAAGGTCCCGGTCGTGTGGGAGCTGGCCGAGGACGAGCGCCTGCGCCGGGTCGTCGCCCGCGGCCTGCAGTTCGCGAGCGCTGAGGAGGGCCACTCGGTGCACGTCGAGGTCAACCGCCTCAAGCCGGGCCGCGAGTACTGGTACCGCTTCTACGCCCACGGGGAGGCCAGCCCGGTCGGCCGCACCCGCACCGCGCCCGCGTTCGGGGCCGCGCCGAGCAGCCTGAGCTTCTGCCTGGCGAGCTGCTCGAACTGGGAGGCCGGCTACTTCACCGCCTACCGCCGGATCGCCGAGGACGACCCGTGGTTCGTGGCCCACGTCGGCGACTACATCTACGAGGGCGGGCCGGGCACCGGGGTCCGGCAGCACTCCAACGCCGAGCCGATGGACCTGCCCGCCTACCGCGAGCGCCACAGCCAGTACAACTCGGACGCGGACCTGCTCGAGCTCCGCCGGTTGTTCCCGCTCGTCGTCACGCCCGACGACCACGAGGTCGAGAACAACTACGCCAACCTGATCTCCCAGGTCGACACCGAGCCCGACCAGGACCCCAACGTCTTCGCCCAGCGGCGCGCGGCGGCCTACCAGGCCTACTACGAGTTCATGCCCCTGCGCCGCGCGCAGCATCCGCGCGGCTCGGGCATGCAGCTCTACCGCGAGCTCCCGCTCGGCGACCTCGCGCACGTCGTCGTCGCCGACACGCGCCAGTTCCGGACAGACCAGCCCTACGACGACCATGGTCCGGCCGACGGCCCCGCGATGACCGACCCCGCCGCGACGCTCCCCGGCCTCGCCCAGGAGCAGTGGATCGTCGACCGGATGGCGTCGTCGCGATCGACCTGGACGATCCTCGCCCAACAGGTCCTGATGGCCAGCCACGACCTCGTGCCGGGCGCCGCCAAGGGCTACAGCACCGACCAGTGGGACGCCTACCGCGCCAGCCGCCAGCGCGTCCTGACCGGCATCCACGACCGCGGCACGCGCAACCCGGTGGTCCTGACCGGCGACATCCACCAGCACTACGCCGCCGACCTCCTGGCCGACTTCGACGACCCCTCCTCGGCGATCGTCGGCTCCGAGCTCTGTGGGACGTCGGTCACCTCCGGCGGCGACGGCAACGACACCGTCGACCAGCAGCTGGCCGAGAACCCGTGGATCAAGTTCAACGCCAGCCGCCGCGGCTACGTGCGCGTGACGATGGACGCTCAGCGGCTGCAGGCGGACTTCCGGACGCTCAGCGCCGTGACCACGCCGGACGCGCCGGCCGCCACGGGCGCGAGCTTCACGCTCCAGGACGGGACGCGGGGGCTGCAGCCGGCGTAGGCCGAGCGTCGGGGCTTAGCCGGCGGCGGCGGCGCGCTCCGCCAACGCCCCTTCGGCCTCCGCGAGGCGCACGGCCCAGAGCGCCCGCGCCTGGGTGGCGGAGGCCGGCTTGGCGGCGGCGTAGTCCATCAGGATCCGGCAGGCCGACGCCCAGTCGCGCAGCTCGTCGTCGGTCATGAACCCGACGCCGCCGTGCTGGTCGTACATCTTCCACAGCACGCGCTGCTGCCCGGTGAGGAAGTCTCCCGCCATGGCCATCGCCGTTCAGGGTACGACGCGTTGGGACCGGCGGGCCGACGTGCACCACCACGTCGGTCCGCGTTCGCCAGCGCGCAGCGTCGCCGCGCATAGGCACGGCCCGCGGAACGTCCGGAGACTCCAGCGGGCACGGGTCGCGCGCAGTAACGTCGCCCCGAGGACGATGGAGTTCCGGGTGCTCGGACCGCTGGAGGTCGATGGCGCCTCCGGAGCGGTGACGCTCGGCGGCGGCAAGCCGCGTGCCCTGCTCGCGCTGCTGCTGCTCCACGCCAACGCGCCGGTCAGCGCGGAGCGCCTCGCGGTCGGGCTGTGGGGCGAGGACGTGCCGCCGTCCTCGATCAAGACCATCCACGTGCACGTCTCGCGCCTGCGCAAGGCGCTCGGCGACCCGGACGCCATCGCGACCACGCCCGCGGGCTACCGCCTGCGCGTCCGGCCCGGCGAGCTGGACGCGGAGCGCTTCGAGGCGCTCGTCGCCGAGGGGCGCGCCGCCTTGGCCGACGGGCGTGCCGACCGTGCCGCGGCCAAGCTGCGCGACGCGCTGGGGCTGTGCCGCGGCCCGCCACTGCCCGAGTTCGCCTTCGCGCCGTTCGCCCAGACCGAGATCGCGCGGCTGGAGGAGGAGCGGCTCGCCGCGCTGGAGGCGCGCGTCGACGCCGACCTGCGCTGCGGCCGGCACGCCGAGATCGTCGCCGAGCTCGGCCAGCTCGCCGAGGCGCACCCGGCCCGCGAGCAGCTGGCCGCGCTGCTGATGCTCGCGCTCTACCGCTGCGAGCGCCACGCCGACGCCCTCGACGTCTTCCAGCACGTCCGCGCCCGGCTCGACGAGGACCTCGGGCTCGAGCCGGGCCCCGAGCTCAAGCGCCTCCAGCAGCAGATCCTGGAGCAGGCGCCCGCGCTGGAGCTGCCGCCGCCGGCGGCAGCCGCCGACGACGCCCCCACGCCGCTGCCGCCGCCGCTCGGCCGCGCCCGCTCGATGCCCTACGTCGGCCGGCTCGGCGAGCGCGCGCTGCTGCATCACGCGGTCGCGCGGGCGGGGGAGGGCGCGACGCAGGTCGTCCTGCTCGGCGGCGAGCCCGGCATCGGCAAGACCCGGCTGGCCGCCGCCGCGGCGCTCGACGCCCACGCGGCGGGCTTCGCGGTCGGCTGGGGCGGGTCGTCGGAGGGTCTGCGCGCGCCCTATGGCACGTGGATCACGGCGCTGTCGCACCTCGCCGAGCACGCGCCGGCGGACGTCCTCGCGCCCGCGTTGCGCAAGCACGGCCGCCACCTCGGCCGCCTGCTGCCGGGCCTCGCGGCGGCGCCCGCCGCCCCCGGCTCGGCTCCGGTCTTCGAGTCCGACCCCGAGACCGAGCGCTACCTCCTGTTCACCGCGGTGGTCGGCCTGCTGGAGGCGCTGTCGGCGCGCCAGCCGCTGGTCGTCGTGCTCGACGACCTGCAGTGGTCCGACACGCCGTCGCTGACGCTGCTGCAGCACGTCGCGGTCGCGACCGGCCACGTGCCGCTCCTGCTGCTGGTGACCTACCGCGACACCGAGGCCCAGCCCGACGACGCGCTGGCCGGCGTCGTCACCGACCTGCTGCGCGTCGACGGCGTCGAGCGGCTGATCCTCGACGGCCTCACGGTCGACGACGTCGCCACGCTGATGACCGAGGTCGCCGGTCACGACATCGGCGCGCCGGGCCGCGACCTGGCGGCCGAGATCCGGGAGGAGACCGGCGGCAACGCGTTCTTCGTCGGCCAGATCCTGCGCCACCTCACCGAGTCGGGGGCGATCGTCCAGGACGCCGGCGGCCGCTGGGAGGTGCGCGCCACGCTGGCCGAGCTCGGCCTCCCGGGCACCGTGCGCGACGTCGTGCTCGGGCGGATCGCGCGCCTCGGGACGCCGGCGCAGGGCGTCCTGACGCTCGCCGCGGTCATCGGCCGCACCTTCGACCTGGAGCTGCTGGAGCGGTTGGCCGACCAGGATCCGCTGCCCGCGCTGGAGGCGGCGCTCGGCGCTCTGGTGGTCACCGAGCCGGCGACCGGGCGCTTCGCCTTCGCCCACGCGATCATCAACCACACGCTGACCTCGCAGCTCAGCGCGGCCCGCCGCTCGCGCCTGCACTGCCGCGTCGCCGAGGCCGTGGCCGAGCTGCCCGGCGACCACGTCGCCGAGATCGCGCACCACTGGCTGGCCGCCGACGCGCCGGCGCACGTCGACGACGCGATCCGGGCGGCGCAGCGGGCCGGCGACCGCGCGCTGGAGCACCTCGCGCCCGACGAGGCGCTGCACTGGTACGCGCGTGGCCTGGAGCTCGCCGGCGCCGGCGACACGCAAAGACGCGCAGAACGATGCGATCTCCTGATCGGCGCGGGCGAGGCCGGCCGGCAGGTCGGCGGCGCGTTCCGCGACGTCCTGCTGGAGGCCAGCGCGCTCGCCGAGCAGCTCGGCGACCCCGAGCGCCTGACCCGCGCCGTGCTCGCCAACACCCTCGGCCCGTTCGGCGCCGCCGGCCCGCGCGACGGCGCGCGCGTCACGACGCTCCAGCGCGCGCTCGCGACCGTGCCGCCCGACTGGCCGTGCCGCCCGCGGATGCTGGCCGTGCTGGGCAAGGAGGTGTACTACGGCGGCGACCCGGCGGAGGGGTCCCGGATGGCCGAGGAGGCGCTGGCCCTGGCCCGTCGGCGCGGCGACCGCCGCGAGCTCGCGCGCGTCATGGCGTTCACGACCGCGATCAGCCCGGTCGCGCCCTTCGCGGCGCACGCCGCCCTCGTCGACGAGCTCGCGCGGCGCGGCCACGACCTCGACGACCCCGAGCTGTGCTTCCGCGCCGCCAACGCCGGCTTCATCCTGGCCATGCACGACGGCGACCGCCGGCGCCTCGACGGCGCGCTGGCCGCCATGCTGGCGCTGGCTGACGCGATCGGCCAGCCGATCCTGCGGTGGACCGCGCTCTGGGCCCACAGCGCGAGCCGCTGCGTCGGCGGCGACCTGCCCGAGGCGACGCGCCTGACGCTGGCAGCCGCGTCGCTCGCGCACGAGCACGGGATCCCGGAGGGTCTGGTCATCACCTTCGGCCAGCTGCTGGCGATCCGGACCGAGCAGGACCGGCTCGGCGAGCTCGTCGAGTCCCTCGACCGCCACATCGCCAGCAACCCGCAGCTGCGGCTGCTGCGCCTCACGCGCGGGTTCATCGACGCCGAGACCGGACGGCTCGCGGAGGCCGCCGCGGTCCTCGAGCGCCAGCGCGCCGACGGCTTCGCCTTCGCGTTCGACCGCACCCGCGCGTTCAACCTCGCGCGCTGCGCCGACATCGCTCTGCGCCTCGACGCACGCGACGTCGGCGAGGAGCTGTACGACCGCCTGCTCCCGTACCGCCGGCAGTTCGCGACGGCCGCCGGCGTCTCGTCGCGCGGATCGGTCGAGCTGAACCTCGGGCGACTGGCCGCCCTGCTCGGGCGCGTCGACCGCGCCGTCGCGCACTTCGCCGCCGCCGAGGCCGCCCACGCCGCCCTCGACGCGCCGCTGCTGCTGGCCCGCACGCTCCTGGCCCGCGGCGCGTGGCTGCTGGACCTCGGCGGCCGCGCGGAGGCCGCCGCCGCAGCCGACCTGCTCGCGCGCGGCGTCGCGCTCGCCCGCCGCCACGGCAGCGCGGCGATCGAGCGCGAGGCGTGCGCGCTGCTCGGCCAGCCGGTCGCGGCCGGGCCGCCGCCTACGCCCGCGTCGCCGCGAACGTGACGAGCGGGTCCTGCTGCTCCTCGCCCGCGAGGTTGCGGTGGACGAGGTCGCGCAGCGTGTCGGTGGCGTCGATCTCGGCGAGCCCGACCGCGCTGAACGTCTGCTCGCCGTAGACCGTCTCGGCCAGAAGCGGGTTGGTCAGGGCCTGGGTGAAGGCGTCGGTGCCGACCATGGTCCCCATCAGCGTCGGCAGCGCGCCGCCCGGGACCACGTCCTCGGCGAAGAGCCCGACGTACAGGTCGACGTCGTCGACGCTGGGGTAGCGCGCGGCGAGCGCCTCGCGGATCTCGCGGCGGCTCGTGACGTCGTTGAACGACCAGACGCGCGGGTAGCCGCACGCCTCGCGGTAGTCGTTGTAGCCGGCGAGGTTCGCGGTCCGGCCGATCTCGATCGTGCGGCGCTCGACGGGCCAGAGGAACTCGGGGGTGTTGAGCAGCCCGATCTCCGCGCTGTTCTGGGTCGAGCACTCGGCGAAGAGCCCGGCGATGCCGTGGTCGGTGACGAGGTCGTTGTCCCACAGCAGCTCGCCCATCGGGCGCGTGGCGCCGTGGATCTCGACCCGGTCGGGCACCAGCGCGTGCCAGCGGTAGAGCAGGTCGAACTCGATCGACATCCAGTTCGGGCGGAACCAGCGCTCGCGGGCGCCGAGGCCCAGCTCCCAGAAGACCTGGAAGCGCAGCGGCGAGATGTGGTTGATGTAGTCCTGGATCACGATCTTCAGCAGCATCACGGTGAGCGTGTTGCGCGCGGTCTGGAACACCTCGTCGTCGCTCCAGCCGGGATGGTGCGCGCGCAGCAGGCCGGCGAGCCGGTTGTGCTCGCGCAGGAACACGGTGCTCATCATCACCAACCCGTAGTGGATGTTCCCGCGCGCCAGGCCGAGCGCGAAGAGGCCCTGGCGCACGCGCTCGTCGTCCAGGCCCGGCGGCGTGACCGCTCGCCGGCCGACCTTGAGGTCGCTGCCCGGGTAGACCAGGGCGAGCCGCTGGAACTCCTTCTTGACGTGCCGGTCGGGGCCGAAGTAGCGCGGCGGGAACTCGCGGCCGCCGATCAGCTCGCTCTTCAGCCGGCCGTCGCGGCCGCGCAGCACGGCGGTGACCTTCGGCACCTGGCCGTAGAGCTGGCTGAGGTCGATGTCGTGGGTGGAGGTGTTGCGGCGCGGGTCGGCCGGGTCGGTGTGCAGGAACCCGTCGGTGAACCACTGCGCGAAGTGCGGGAACAGCAGCGACGACCGCTCCGACATCCGCGGCCCGTCGCCGTCGAGGTGGAACAGCTCCGCCGCGCGGTCCAGCGACGGCGTGCGCGCGGTGGTCGACGGGGGCAGGTGGCGCGCGCTGAAGCGCCGATCGGTGAGCGAGACCCAGGAGGTGTAGGACGCCATCGTGCTCAGCGGATCCGGCCGCGGCCGCATCCGGGATGCGAACTGGTTGATGATGAGGCGGTTGGTCGGCGACCGCAGCGGCGACCGGCGCGCGCCGACGAGCCTCCACACCGGCGCGAGGTTCCGCGCCAGCGATAACTGGATGGTGTTGTTGAGCCCCTGCCGGCGCCACTCCGATGCCCGCGGCGCGAGCCGCGCCTCGTCGGCGCTGGCCCGCGGGAGGCAGAGGTCGCGCTGGCGCATCTCGCGCTGCAGCGCGCCGATCAGGATCCAGTGCTCGACGACGATCCCGGCCACCAGCGCGGCGGCGGCGAGCCACGGCCGGCCGTCGCGGATCAGCGCCAGGCACCCGACCGCGCCGGCGACCTCGCACGCGCTCGCGAACGTGCCGTCGAGGGAGAAGAACCCGGTCTTGAACGGGGTGCCGCGCACGGCGGCGGTCTCCATCTGGTGCTTGAGGTGCATCAGGACCAGCAGCACGGCGATCGAGGCGATCAGGCCGACGACGTCCACGCTCCAGCGCCAGGTCAGCCACACGACGATCTCGCCCGGGATCGCCAGGAAGGCCATCGTGCGGACGCGCCGCAGGTGTGCCCGCACGCGCGCGTCGGCCAGGCGCGACGGGTCGGCGGGCCCGGCGAGCATGATCGCCGGCAGCGACCAGGACTCCAGCCCCTCGCCGATGATCAGGATCAGGATGCCGAGCGTCGTGTGGCCCGCTTCGTCCAGCCGCAGCCAGGCGTAGACCGACGGACACTCCAACAGCGTCACGATCAGCACCACGCTGAGGCGACTCGGCTGCTTCATGTTGCTCACCGTCTTCCTGTCGCGCCCGCGATGCAAGTTGATGGGGTCGCTGTGCCTAGGCGCCGGGCCGCGGTTGCAAGGGGACTGCAAGTGCGGCGCAACCCGCGGGGCGCACGCTGCTGCTCACCAACCAACGACCGCCGCCGCGATCCGGTCCAAGCGCCGCGGCCCCCGGAAGGGGAGGAACCATGTACGACCTCACCACCCTGCAGCGGGCCATCGCGCTCGGCACGGCGGGTCTCGCCCTCACGGCGTCGCCCGTGCTCGCCCAGCCCGACCACCCGACCACGCACGTGACCCAGAGCCCGGCCGGCGCGGCCGGCGGGCTGACGCTCGACCTGCGGACGCCCGACGCGATCGACGCGGCCAGCGGGCCGAAGCTGGACCTGCGGACGCCCGACGCGGTCGACGCGGCCCAGAGCCAGGCCCGGCAGACCAGCTCGCTGGCCGGCACGACCTCGGCGTCGCCGCGAGCGGCGGCCGCCGTCGCGTCGACCGACACCGACGACGGCATCGACTGGGGCGCGATCGCGATCGGCGCCGGCGGCATCGTCGCCGTCAGCCTGATCGGCCTCGGCGGCGTCGCGGTGACGCAGCACGGACGCGTGCGCACCGCGCGCTGACCGATCGATCACGCAGCGAGGGCCCGGCGCGGGGATGGCGCCGGGCCCTCGAACGACCACCACGACCACGGAGGACCGAGCCATGATCTACCTCATCGTCGGCATCGACCACGACTCGCTCACGCCCTGGCACGAGAACGTCGGAGCCCGCGACGCGACCACCGCCAAGGGCATCGCCGCCGCGCACGCGCGCCAGCGCGGGATCCGCCCGGTGGTCGCGGCCGCCGTCGGCCCGAACTGCGCCGTGGTCGACGACGACCTCGCGCAGGTCCTCGCGCTCGCGCCGCCGCAGGCGGCCTAGCCTGAACGGACTCCGAGTTGTGCCGACGGGTGTGGCTCATCGGGGCTCCATCTTTTTGGCACCGTAGACGAGCTCGGCCGGGCAGCGCCCGGCCGTGTGTCGTCCGTGGTGATCTCGCTCGTAGTTGTATTCGTTGATGTAGGTGTTGAGGTGGCGGCGTAGGCCGGTGAAGCGGACCTGTAAGAAGCGGGCGAAGGCCGGTCGCCAGCACTCTTCCAGGACGGTGCGGTGTAGGCGTTCGACGTGGCCGTTGGTCTGTGGGCGTCCGGAGCGGGTCTGGGTGTGAGCGACGCCGTCGGGCAGGGCCGCGGCGAAGGCGCGCCGGCCGAATTCGTTGCCGTTGTCGGTCAGGACCCGCTCCAGTTGCCAGCCGGCGGCCGAGAGCTCTTTGGCGATGCGGTGGGCGAGTTTTGAGGTGTGTTCGACGGTCGGCCCGCTCGGTGGGCAGACGACCAGGTCGGCCCAGGCAAAGGAGCTGTAGGTGTCGCAGGCGGTGATCTGCCAGACCGGGCCGGCGCTGCCATGCAGGCGCCCGACAAAGAAGCAGTCGATGCCGACCAGCTCGCCGGGACGGTTGCTGTCGATGTGGGGCTCGGGCTCGGGCTCGCGCGGCGGCTCAAACGGAGCGCGGTAGCCGGCGACCAACGCCAGGCGCTTAGCCCGCGTGTTCAGGCCGTGGCGAACCAGGGTCTTGTAGACGCCGTTGGGCGAGACGATCAGCCCGCCCCACTGCGGTCGGGCCAGGCGCGTAGCGATCCGCCGCGGGCCGAGCCCGGGATGGCCCAGCGCGAAGGCGACGATCCGTTGTTCGACCATCGGCGAGAGCTGGTTGGGCATCTGCGGCGAGCGTCGTTCTCGGGGCCGCAGCATCTCGAGGCCGGACTTCTGGACCTGCTGCTTCCAGCGGTAGTAGGTCGAACGATGAACACCCATCAGACGGCAGGCCTCTGAGACTCCGCGCTCAGCGGCCAGCGAGAACAGCTGCAGGCGATAGCCGAACAGCACGTCATCCTTGGTCATGCGACTCCTCGACTCCTTGGTTTGGCGACTTCGGAGCCTGAGTCGCAACCCGGACGGGCCCGCCTTCGGCGGGCCCGTCTGAGGTCAAGGCATAGATCTCAAACGACAGACAACTGTCGCGAGAACATGGAGTCTGTTCAGCCTAGCCCGCGCCGGCCTCAGGCGCGGGTGCCGACGGCGATCAGGTACTCGAGCTCGTACCGGGCCGCGCCGCCCGCGCCGCGGTCGGCGTCGGCGAACACGCCCGCCAGCGCCGCGTCGAACTCCGCCTCGCGGCCGTTGGCGACGGCGTTGCGGCGGGCGGCGATCGTCGGCCCGTAGGACGCCTTGAAGTGCTCGGCGTAGGCGTCGCGCTCCGGGAACGCGGTCACCTGGAGGGTCTCGCGCGTCATCGTCGACCAGGACACCGCGTCGCCGAACAGCTCGCGGAGGTGGTCCTCGGAGCCCCACAGCGGCGGGGGCTGCGCGCCCGGGGGCGGCGCGGGCGCGAACGGCCCGATGGCCTCGAAGAGCGAGCCGATCGTCCCTTCGGGCGTCCAGCTGAGCAGGCCGATCGTCCCGCCGGGGCGGCAGACGCGGGCCAGCTCGGCCGCCGTGGCGGCGTGCTGGGGCGCGAACATCGCGCCGATCGCGGAGATGACGACGTCGAACGACGCGTCGTCGAACGGCAGGTCCTCGGCGTCGGCCTGCGCCCACTCCAGTTCGACGCCCGCGGCGTCGGCGCGGGCCCGGCCCGCGTCGAGGAGCTCGGGCGTCAGGTCGGAGGCGACGACGTCGGCGCCGCGCTGCGCGGCGGGGATCGCGGCGTTGCCGGTCCCGGCGGCGACGTCGAGCACGCGCCGCCCGGCCCCGATCCCGGCCGCGGCCACGAGCCGCGGACCGAGGGGCAGGAGGAACGTCTCGACCATCGCGGGGTAGTCGCCGGAGGCCCACATGGCGCGGTGGCGCGCCTTGAGCTCGGCGTCTTCTGGAGCCTTGAGAGGGGTCATGGGCCGACGTTAGGCCGGCGCCGGGTCCCCGGACATCGGGAGCCGCTCCCCATCTTGGGCGCCGCGCCCCCCATGCAGCAGCGCCGCCTCGCGCCGGTTGGCGACGCCGAGCTTGGCCAGGACGGCGGAGACGTGGTGGTCGACGGTCTTGGCCGAGATGACCAGGCGCTCGGCGATCTCGGCGTTCGTGGCGCCCTGGCCGATCAGGTCGAGCACCTCGCGCTGGCGCGCCGTGAGGCCCGCTGGGTCGGCGCGCGCGGCGGCGCGCGGGCCGCGGGGGATGCGGCGGACGCCTTGGGCGCGCAGGCGCCGGCGGGCGCGCTGGGCGGGCGCGGCGGCGCCGATGCGGTCGAAGATCGCGAGCGCGTCGAGCAGCGCCGGCGTGCCGCCGTCGTCGCACAGCGCGTAGGCCGCCTCGAGCTCGTAGCCGAGCGCCTTCCAGGTCGCGGCGGCGCCGGCGTGGTCGCCCGCGAGGGCGAGGGCGTAGGGCGCCGGGACGTTGGCGGGGAGCGCGTCGAGCGCGCCGGCCCGGTGCAGCCAGCGCGCGACCTCGCCGACGTGCCAGCGGTGCCCGCGCGCGCAGGCGTCCGGGTAGATGTCGGCGACCGCCGCGACGACGCCGTCGCGGTCGTCCTGCAGCCAGGCGAGCTCGGCGCGCGCCGTCCCGGCCGGGACGAGGCGCTGCAGCTCCGTGGTCCGGACGGCGCGCTCCCAGACCGCGTCGAGCGTGCGGCGCGCGCCGGCGCCGTCGCCGCGCAGCGCGAGCAGGCGGCCCCGGGCGATGACGTCGGGCCAGGCCGCGACGCCGTTGAGGCGCTCGCCGAACGCGGCGGCGGCGTCGACGTCGGCCTGCGCGCCGGCGAGGTCGCCGCGGGAGAGGCGCACGCCGGCGCGGACGCCGTGCAGGTAGCGCGTGTAGCCGTCGAGCTCGCGCGCGCGGCAGAAGGTCAGCGCGTCCTCGATCTGCGGGCCGACGCGCGGGTCGTCGCGGTGCGCGTCGAACGTCGCGGTCGCGAGGTTCACGGCGGCGCGGCCGGCGTGGTCGTCCAGGCCGCCGACCGCCGCGGCGCGAGCGTGGGCGTCGAGCAGCAGCGTGCGGCCGCGCTCCGCCTCGGGCCCGTCGAGCAGGCGCGCCGTGCCGACGTTGGTCAGCGCGTGGACGAGCGTCTCCTCGTCGTCGTGGTCGCGGGCCAGCGCGGCGGCGCGCTCGCCCAGCGCGACCGCGACGTCGGCGTCCTCGGCCAGCATCGCCAGCTGCGACCGGCCGCTGAGCGCCGCCGCCAGCTCGCGCCCGGGCGGCAGCGCGCCGAGGACGGCGATGGCGCGGTCGGCGGCGACGACCGCCTCGTCGCTGTGCCCGGCCCACCACAGCGCGCGTGACAGCTGGCGCAAGGCCGCGCCCAGCGCGAGCGGGTCGCCCGCCTGCTCGGCGCCGTCCAGCAGCGCGCGGCGCGCCTCGACCGCGCGCTCGGCGTGGCCGCAGAGGTAGGACTCGGTCGCGACGCCCTCCAGGGCCTCGGGCCCGCACCCGGCGTCGAGCGCGGCCTCCCAATGCTCGAGCGCGTGGCGGTGGCCGGCCACGGCGGCGGCCGCGCGCGCGGCCGCCGGCGCGTGGCGCCGGATCGCCGCCGCGTCGGACGCGCCCTGGGCGTGGTGGACGAGCCGGGCGGGCTCGGCGTCGCCGGCGGCCTCCATCGCGGCGAGCACCTGCGCCTCCAGCTCGCGCCGGCGCAGGACGCCGAGCGCCCGCGCGTTGGCCTGGCAGGCGAGCTCGTGCCGGAAGGCGACCGCGCCTTCGCCGCGCAGGACGAGCACCTCGGCCTGGAGGCACGTGTCGATGCCGTCGACCGCGGAGTCCGCGACCGCGTCGAGAAGGCTGAGCGCTGTGGGTCCCGGAACGATCGAGACCAGGTCGAGCACGTCGCGGGCGCAGCCGGGCAGCGCGGCGTGGCGGGCGGCGACCGCGGCGCCGACGGTCGTCGGGACCGCCTCGCCGGGCGCGGCCGCCAGCGCCTCGGTGACGAAGAACGGGTTGCCGCCGGTCGAGGCGTAGACCTCGGCGCCGTCGCGGTCGCGGGCGGCGGCCAGCGCGCAGACCGCGCCCTCGGAGAGCGGGGCTGGCTCGATCACGCGCAGCACGTCGCGCGGGAAGGCCGCGAGCACGCGGCGGACGTCGGCGCGCGGCCCGAGCGCCTCGGGCCAGCCGGTGACGACGAGCGCGCCGCGCTGGCCGGCCAGGCGCCGGCCGACGAGCGCCAGGATGTCGAGCGTCGCCTCGTCGATCCAGTGCACGTCCTCGACGACCAGGACGCTCGGCGGGGCGTCGAGCGTGGCGAGCAGGGCGCCGAGCAGCTCCTCGCGCGACCCGCCGCCGATCGCGGCGGCGAGCGCGCCGCCGGCCTGGCGCGCGATGTCGCGCAGCGGCCCGAGCGGTCGCGGCGTCGTCAGCGGATCGCAGGCGCCCCAGAGGACGGGCACGGCGGCGTCCTCGAGGACGGTCCGGACCAGCCGCGTCTTGCCGATCCCCGACTCGCCGACGACGAGCACGGCGCGCCCCTCGGCTCGCGCCTCGTCCAGCGCCGCGGTGAGCGCCGCGCGTTCGGCGTCGCGTTCGAGGAGGGCGGAGACCACGGCGCCGACGGTACGGCGCGCCGGCGCGCCCGTCCAGCACGGCGCCGGCGCAGGCCGGCGCCGGCGCAGGCCGGCGCCGCGGCGGTCCTCCGCGGCTAGGCCGCGGGCTCGGCGTCGAGCGTCATCGCGCAGGAGTTGATGCAGTAGCGCATCCCCCCGCGGTCCTGCGGGCCGTCGTCGAAGACGTGGCCCAGGTGGCCGCCGCACTTGGCGCAGACGGCCTCGGTGCGGGTCATCCCGTGCGAGGTGTCCTGGCGGAGGTCGACGGCGTCGGCCACGGCCGCGTCCGTGAAGGACGGCCAGCCCGAGCCGGAGTCGAACTTGTCATCGGAGCGGAACAGCTCTGCTCCGCATCCCGCGCACTTGTAGACCCCGGGGGTCTTGCTGTCCACGTACTGGCCCGTGAACGGCGGCTCCGTGTGCTGCTGGCGCAGCACGGCGTACTGGTCCGGCGTGAGCTCGGCACGCCACTGATCCTCGGTCTTTGCGATCTTGTCCATGGCTCTCAGTCTCAGGTCGGGCGGTCCACATTACGCCGTCCGCCTTTGCGGCTACCCTCCATGCCCGTGCCTGACGCCCACCGCAAGACCCGCTACATCTTCGTGACGGGCGGTGTGGTCTCCTCGCTCGGCAAGGGGATCGCCGCCGCCTCCATCGGGCGGCTCCTCGTCTCGAAGGGCTTCACCGTGGGGCTCCAGAAGTTCGACCCCTACATCAACGTCGACCCCGGGACGATGTCGCCGTACCAGCACGGCGAGGTGTTCGTGACCGAGGACGGGGCGGAGACCGACCTCGACCTCGGCCACTACGAGCGCTACACGGACTCCAACGCCTCGCGCGCGTCCAACGTGACCGCCGGCGGCATCTACAACTCGGTGATCCGGCGCGAGCGCCGCGGCGACTACCTGGGCGGCACGGTCCAGGTCGTCCCGCACATCACCGACGAGATCAAGCACCGCATCAAGCTCATCGGCGAGACCAACGACGTCGACTTCGTGATCACGGAGATCGGCGGCACGGTGGGCGACATCGAGTCGCTGCCGTTCCTCGAGGCGATCCGCCAGTTCCCGGTCGACGCCGGGCGCCGCAACACCATGTTCATCCACCTCACCCTCGTGCCGTACATCGGCCACGCGGGCGAGCTGAAGACCAAGCCGACCCAGCACTCGGTCAACGAGCTGCGGCGCATCGGCATCCAGCCGGACATGCTGCTGTGCCGCGCCGAGAACGAGCTGGACCTCGACATCCGCAAGAAGATCGCCCTGTTCGCGTCGCTGCCGCCCGAGGCCGTGGTCTCGGCGATCGACGTCGACAACATCTACAAGGTCCCGCTCTGGTACGCCGACCACGACGTCGACGACTTCATCTGCGAGTACTTCGGGATCGAGGACGCGCCGGCCGCGGACCTCTCCGACTGGCAGGAGCTGATGGACCGCGCGGGCCGCGCGACCCAGACGGTCAAGATCGCGCTCGTCGGCAAGTACGTGGCCTTGGAGGACGCCTACAAGTCGTGCTCGGAGGCGCTGAACCACTCGGGCTTCGAGCACGAGTGCAAGGTCCAGATCGACTGGGTCGACTCCGAGACGCTGGACTCCGACGAGGAGGCCGCGCGCCGGCTGGCCGACGCCGACGGCATCTTCGTCCCCGGCGGCTTCGGCGGCCGCGGCATCGAGGGCAAGATCCGCGCCGCGCGCGTCGCCCGCGAGCGCCAGGTCCCGTACCTCGGGGTCTGCCTCGGCATGCAGATCGCGGTGTGCGAGTTCGCGCGCCACGTCGCCGACATGCCCGGCGCCAACTCGACCGAGTTCGACATCGAGACCGAGTGGCCGGTCATCGACCTCCTGCCCGAGCAGAAGGAGGTCTCCGACCTCGGCGGCACGATGCGCCTCGGCGCCGACCCGGTGAAGGTCCACGCGGGCACGGCCGCGCACGAGATCTACGGCGAGGCCGTGATCTACGAGCGCCACCGCCACCGCTACGAGGTGTCGATCTCCCTGCGCAAGCGCCTGGAGTCGGCCGGCCTGGTCGTGTCCGGCACGTCGCCGGACGAGCGCCTGGTCGAGATGATCGAGCTCCGCGACCACCCGTTCTTCGTGGCGTCGCAGTTCCACCCCGAGTTCAAGTCGCGCCCCGAGCGCCCGGCCCCGCTGTTCCGCGAGTTCGTGAAGGCCGCCCTCGGCCGTGCGCAGGACCAGCACCCCGAGGGCGAGGTCCGCGCGTCGCGCTCGGCGGAGCACGCGGCCGCCGAGGCGCGGTGAGCGGCGCGGCTGCCGCGCCGCGAGCCACCGAGGCGGAGCGCGCGCGGCTCAACGCGCTGTTCGCGGAGCTGTGCGCGATCCCGTCGGAGTCGGGCGACGAGGCGGCGGTGCGCGCGCACGTCGTCGCGCTGCTGGAGCGCGCGGGCTACGGCTGCTCGGTCGACGCGGCGGGCAACGTGCTGACGCGCTGGAGCGACGGGCCGGGAGGCGGGCGTGCGGGTGCGGAGGCGCGCGGGAGCGTGCTGCTCTGCGCCCACCTCGACACGGTCCCGCACGGCGCGACGCCGATCGCGCCGGTCCTCGTCGACGACGGCTGGGAGAACGCCAACGACGCGATCCTCGGCGCCGACAACAAGGCCGCGGTCGCGGTCATGCTGCTCGCGGCCGAGCGCGCGGCCGCGGAGGCGTCCGGCTGGGACGGCCCCGACATCGAGCTCCTGCTCACCGTCGAGGAGGAGACGGCGCTGGCCGGCGCCAAGCGGTTCGACGTGTCCCAGCTGCGCAGCCCGTTCGGCTACGTCTACGACCACGCGACGCCGATCGGCGAGATCGTCGTCGCGTCGCCGACCTACTACCGGCTCGAGGCCGAGTTCCGCGGCCGCGCCGCCCACGCCGGCATCCGGCCCGAGGACGGCCGCAACGCGATCGTCGCCGCCGCGCGCGCGATCGCCGCGATGCGCATCGGCCGCCTCGACGACGAGACCACCGCCAACATCGGCCACATCGTCGGCGGCCGGGCCAACGCCACCAACATCGTCGCCGACCGCTGCACGATCCTGGCCGAGACGCGGTCGCTGGACAGCGCGAAGGTCGAGGCGGTCGTCGCCGAGATGGTCGACCACTGCCACGACGCGGCCAACGAGCCCGCGTGCGAGTGCGACCTGGACGTCACGGTCGAGCGGCTGTTCGAGGGCTATCGGCACAAGCCGTCCTCGCCGGCCGTCCTCGTGGCCGAGCGCGCGCTGGAGGCCTGCGGCTACGCGCCGTCCCACATCGTCTCGGGCGGCGCGGCGGACGGCAACGCGTTCGAGGTCGGCGGCTTCCACACGGTCTGCCTCGCCAACGGGACCGAGCGCAACCACGAGCCGACCGAGCGCGTCAGCGTCGCGGCGCTCGAGGGGATGCTCGACGTCACCTACGCGCTGCTCGACGTCGTCGCGGCAGGGTAGGACGCGCGCCATGGGTCACGACGCGCGCACGTTCGAGCGGATCGGCAGCCAGCTGATCCACGAAGGGCGCATCCTCACGGTCACCAACGACACGTTTCGTTACGCCGACGGCAAGACCGCCGAGCGCGAGATCGTCCACACCTCCGGCGCGGCCGCGGTCGTGGCCGTCGACGACGAGCACGTCTGGCTCGTGCGCCAGCCGCGGGAGCCGATCGACGAGCCCGACAGCCTGGAGATCCCGGCCGGCCGCCTGGACCCGGGCGACGCGTCGCCGATGGTCACCGCCCAGCGCGAGCTCGCCGAGGAGATCGGCAAGGTCGCCGACCGCTGGACGCCGCTGACGACCTACTGGTCGTCGGTCGGCTTCACCAGCGAGGCCGTGCACCTGTTCCTCGCCGAGGGCCTGCGCGACGCCGAGGGCGAGCACGACTCCGGCGAGGACGAGCGCATCGAGATCGTCCGCTGGCCGCTGACCGATCTCGACGGCCTGGTCGCGCAGGTCGACGACTCCAAGACGTTGTTGGGGTTGTTGTTGTTCGAACGCTTGCGGCACCGCTGAATCCGTGTAGCTTCCCGACCGGTGAGGCGACGTGCATGGATGCTGGGCGTCGCGGCGGCTTCGACGACGGCGGCGCCGATCGGATCGACTGCGACCGCTCCGACGTCGTGAGCGCCGACGCCGGCGACCACCTCCGCGGCTGCACGACCGTCGTCCGGATGGCCAAGCGGATCGCCGCGTCGGCGAAGACCGCACGGGCGGCGACGGCCGGCAGCGCCACGCCGCCGCCCGGCGGGCAGGCTGCGCCGCGCGACACCTCCGGCCGCGGCGACGACGTCCTGCAAGGCGACGACGGCGCCGACGTCCTCCGCGGCGGCCCCGGCGACGACGCGATCCGCCCCGGCCGTGACCCGACGCCGGCGCCGGCGCCGGCGACGACACGATCCGCGCCTCCGCCGACGGCCGCGGCGACCGCATCGACTGCGGTCCGGGCCGCGACGTCGCCTACGTCGACCGCGGGGACCGCACGACCCACTGCGAAGTCGTGCGCCACGGCTGACGGGTGCGGCCGATACCACACCGCGCGCAGGACCGTCACCTCCGCGCGGCACGCGCCGTTCAGACGTCATGCTCCGCACTCGACTCCTCCCGATCGCCCTGGCCGCCTCCGTCGTCGTCCCCACGCTCGCCACGACCGGCGCCGCGCAGGCCGCCGTCAAGAACCCGCAGGCCGACGCCGCCATGCGCAAGGGCATCCGCGACGTCGCGCGCCTCGAAGGCAACGGCGCCAAGGCCGCCAACATCCGCATCGCGTGCGTCGCCGTCCCGAAGGTCAATGACAAGAAGCCGTGCAGCGGCTCGTTCGACCTCGTCAAGGACGGCAAGACCGCCCACTACGTGCTGACCAAGAAGGCCCGGACGTTCCGCATCTCGGCGCGCGCGATCGAGTACCGCGTCAGCGCCAAGGCCACCAAGAAGGTCCAGGGCCTGCCCGCCGCGACCGACCTCGCCGGCTTCCTGCAGTAACGACGGACCTCGGGGCCCGGCCGGCCGCGCGGGAATCGCCTTGCACGGCGAGGACCGGGCCGGTCGGCCCCGAACCAGATCGCCATGGCCGTTCTCCCGGCAACGTCCGAGACCCGCGCGCTCGAGCACCACCTGCTCGACTTCCTCGCCTACCTCGAGTTCGAGCGCGGCCTGTCGCGCAACACGCTCGACGCCTACCGCAGCGACCTCCTGCAGTTCGGCCAGCACCTGCGCGCCACCCGCACCGACGTCCTGGAGGCCCAGCACTCCGACCTCGCCGGCTTCCTGGACGCGCTCGCCGCCGGCAGCGAGGACCGGCCCGCCGCCCGGCCCGCCACCCTGCAGCGCAAGGCCGCGTGCCTGCGCTCGTTCTACCGCCACCTGCGTCGCGAGGGCGCCGTCCACCACGACCCGACCGCCGACCTGCGCGCGCCGCGCAAGTCCCAGAAGCTGCCGAAGGTCCTCAGCCGCGGCGACGTCGACCGCCTGCTGAGGGCGCCGAGGGGCACCGAGCCGGGCGCGCTGCGCGACCGCGCGCTGCTCGAGCTGATGTACGCCTGCGGGCTGCGCGCCTCCGAGGCGATCGACCTGGAGGTGACCGACGTCGACCTCGACGCCGGCGTGCTCCGAGCCCGCGGCAAGGGCTCCAAGGAGCGCCTGGTCCCGATCGGCCGCGAGGCGATCGCCGCGGTCCGGATCTACCTCGAGCGCGGCCGCCAGCCGCTGACGGCGACCAGCGACGACCGCCACCTGTTCGTCAACCGCCGCGGCACCGGCCTCACGCGCCAGGGGCTCTACAAGATCGTCCAGCGCCACGCGCGCAGCGTCGGGCTCGAGGACCGCATGAGCCCGCACACGCTGCGCCACACGTTCGCGACGCACCTGCTCGCCGGCGGCTGCGACCTGCGAGCGGTCCAGGAGATGCTCGGCCACGCCGACATCGCCACGACCCAGATCTACACGCATCTCAGCGCCGAGCGCCTCAAGGACGTCTACTTCAACGCCCACCCGCGGGCGGGCGGAGCCGGGGGCGCGGGCGTCGATCCCGACGCACCGTAACCTGGACAGACGTCCATGCCGGCCGCGGCGCGTGTCACGATGGCCGATCCATGCGTCGGTCAGCTTCTCTCGCCCTGACGGCCGCGGCTCTGGTCGCGGCGCTCGCCGGTTGCGGCGGCTCGTCCAACGACGACACCGCCACGACGTCGGCGCAGGCCACCGGCGCCTTCCCGAAGGCCGGCATCGCGTTCACGCCGCCGGCCGACTGGAACGTGGACGCCGGCAGCGGCCACCTCGTCGCGACGGCCCAGGCCGGGCAGGCGACCGTCGCCGTGTGGCGCTACCCGCGCACCGAGACGCTGCCCAAGAGCCGGCTGCAGCTCCAGTCCGCGCGCGACGCGCTGCTGGAGGCCTCGACCAAGCGCGACGCGACGTTCGAGAAGATCAAGACCGCCGCGACCGAGATCGCCGGCGAGCCCGCGGTCCAGATCCGCGCCCGCGAGCACGTCGCCGGCCAGCCGCGAACCGTGCGCTCCACGCACATCTACGCCCACGGCGCCGAGTACGTGATCGACGCCTACGCGGACGCCGACAGCTTCCGCGCCGTCGACGCCCAGGTGTTCCGCCCGCTCCTGCGGTCGGTGCACGTATCCGCACCCCAGTAAGGACGCAGTCCTTCACCGGGTAAGGACGTATCGTCTCCTGAGTGAGCCCTGAACGCCGTCGCCGTGCCGCCGTCATCGTCCTCGACGCCTGCGGAGTGGGCGAGCTGCCCGACTCCGCCGAGTACGGGGACGCGGGCGCTGACACGCTGACCCACGTCGCGCAGGACGCCGGCGGCCTGACGCTGCCCAACCTCGGCGAGCTCGGCCTCGGCAACATCACCACGATTCTGGGCGTGCCGGCGGCCGGCGCGCCCGTCGTGCACGGCCGGCTCCATCCGCTCGGTCCGGGCAAGGACTCCACGACCGGCCACTGGGAGCTCATGGGCACGATCACGCCCGCACCGCTGCCGACCTACCCGGACGGCTTCCCCGACGCGGTCGTGGAGCGCCTGCGCGCCGCGACCGGACGCGAGTTCTGCTGCAACAAGCCGTACTCCGGGACCGAGGTGATCGACGACTTCGGCGAGCACCACCTGAAGACCGGCGAGCTGATCCTCTACACGTCGGCCGACAGCGTGCTCCAGGTCGCCGCCCACGACGACGTCCTCGCCGAGCCCGAGCTGCACGCGCTGTGCGCGACGCTTCGCGGCGTCATGACCGGCCCCGACGCCGTCGGCCGCGTCATCGCCCGGCCGTTCACGGGCCGGCCGGGGAGCTTCGAGCGCACGACCGGGCGCAAGGACTACAGCCTGGACCCGCCGTCGCGCACCTACCTCGACGAGCTCGCCGACGACGGCGTCCCGGTCCACGCCGTGGGCAAGGTGCACGACCTGTTCGCCGGCCAGTCGATCGACGCGGCGCACCCGGGCAAGACCAACGCGCAGTCGATCGCGTCGACCACCGCGTTGTTGAAGGACTTGGACGGCGGCCTGATCTTCGCCAACCTGGTCGAGACCGACCAGCTCTACGGCCACCGCCACGACGTGGACGGCTTCGCCCGCGCGCTGAAGGAGATCGACGACGCGGTCGGCCTCTGGCGCGGCCTGCTCGGCCCCGACGACCTCCTGATCCTGACCGCCGACCACGGCGTCGACCCGCGCTCGTCGCACACCGACCACACGCGCGAGCACGTCCCACTGCTCGCGATCACCGCCGGGTCCGACGGCCACCGCCACGACGGGCCGATGTCCGACGTCGGCGCGACCGTCCTGGACTGGCTGACCGGCCGCGAAGCACCCGAGCTGCCGGGAGCGCCGTTCCTGGCCTCCGGCTTCACCGCCGCGGGCTAGAACCGCGCGGCGTGGCGGGCCGGCGCGCCGTTCGAGCGCCGCCGCCGCGCCGCCTACCCTGGATCCCAGCGATGCCCGAGCTTCCTGAGGTCGAGACGATCCGCCGTCAGCTCGCGCCCCATGTCGAGGGGCGCACGATCCGGCGCCTGGAGATCCTGGATCCGCGCTGGACGCTGCCGCTCGCGCCCGACGAGGTCGTCGACGCGGTGCAGGGCCGGACGATCGAGCGCCTCGGGCGGCGCGGGAAGTACTTCATCTTCGAGCTGGCCGACGACGTCTTCCTGCTCGTCCATCTGCGGATGACCGGCAACCTGCTGCTGGACCCCGCGCCCGACACGCCCTACCAGCGCGTGCTCTTCGACCTCGACGACGGCCAGGTCGTCCGCTTCTGCGACCCGCGCCGGTTCGGCACGGGGGAGCTGGCGATCGGCGACGACGCGCTGCAGGCCTTCTTCGCCGGCAAGCTCGGGATCGAGCCGCTGGGCGACGAGCTGGACGGCGCGACGCTCCGCGCGCTGGCCCGCGGGCGCCGCGCGCCGGTCAAGGCGTTCCTGCTCGACCAGCGCCACGTCGCGGGCGTCGGGAACATCTACGCCGACGAGGCCCTGTTCCGGGCGCGGATCCATCCGCTGCGCCCGGTCGGCACGCTCAAGGCGGCGCAGTACGACGCGCTCGCCCAGGCGGTCAAGGACGTCCTGGCGGCGGGCATCGACGCCGGCGGCTCGACGATCGACGACTTCCGCCATCCGGACGGCGTGTCCGGCGCGTTCCAGAACGACTTCCTCGTGCACCTGCGGCGCGACGAGCCGTGCCACAACTGCGGCACGGCGATCAGGAAGCTCGTCGCGGCCGGGCGGGGGACCTACGTGTGCGAGTCCTGCCAGCCCCGGCCGCGGGTCAGGCGGCGGCCTTGAGCAGCTCGGCCAGGCGGCCGGACTGGTCGGCCGCGAGCGTCTCCTGGAACCCGCCGACCAGCTCTCCGCCGATCAGCACCTGGGGGAAGCTCATCATCCCGGTGCGCTGCAGGAGCTCCGCGCGTCCGTCCGGGTCCTTCGCCAGGTTGATCTCGTCGAACTCGATCTGGCGGGCGCCAAGCAGCTGCTTGACGCGGACGCAGAAGGAGCAGGGGTCAGTGGTGTAGACGGTGACGGCAGCCATTACTTCACGAAGTATAGCGAGGCATTCCTGTCCGGCTCCCTGAAGACGGAAGCCCTGGTGCTGCGCTCGATGCGCTACGGCGAGGCCGACCGGATCCTGCATCTCTATACCCCGGCACGCGGGCGCATATCGGCGATCGCCAAGGGCGTCCGCAAGACGCGCTCGCGCTTCGGCGGGCGGCTGGAGCCGTTCTTCCACCTCAACCTCGTGCTGCACGAGGGCCGCTCGGACCTGCTGACGGTGACGTCGGCCGAGACCCTGCACGGCTACCCGCGCCTGCGCGAGAGCGGCCCGGCGATCGACGCCGCGGCGCGCGCCTGCGACGCGGTCAACCGCCTGTTCGGCGAGGCCGAGGCCTCCCAGCCGGTCTTCTTCCTGCTCTGCAACGAGCTCGGCCTGCTGGAGGGCGACCCCGCCTACGCGAGCCACGCCAACCAGCTCCAGTTCCGCATGAAGCTGCTGGTCGCGGCCGGGTTCGCGCCCCAGCTGTCGGCGTGCGCGTCGTGCGGGGAGCGCGACCACCTCGTCGGCTTCTCCGGCGCCGCGGGCGGCGTGGTCTGCGCGGCGTGCGAGGGCGGCGGCTTCCCGCTGGCGGCAGAGGCGCACGCGTTCCTCACCGAGGCGCTCGCGCGGCCGCTGGCCGACGCCCCGACCGGCACCGAGCGCGCGCTGCGCCAGGCCGAGCGCGCGATCGGCGAGACCGTGGAGCACCACGCGCACGTCCGTCTGCGCGCCGCCTCGCACGGATAGTGTCCCGCGGCATGGGCGACGGCGAGAAGTGGGTGTACGAGTTCAGCGAGGGCTCGCGCGACATGCGCGACCTGCTGGGCGGCAAGGGCGCCAACGTGGCGGAGATGACGCGGGTGCTGGGGCCCGAGCGCGTTCCCGCGGGCTTCACGATCACCACGGCCGCGTGCGTGGCCTACATGAACGCCGACCGGGCGTTCCCGGACGGCCTGGACGACCAGGTCGCGACCGCGCTCAAGCGCCTGGAGGAGCATGCCGGCAAGCCGCTGGGCGATCCGGACGACCCGCTGCTGGTCTCCGTCCGGTCCGGCGCCCGCGAGTCGATGCCGGGGATGATGGACACGGTCCTCAACCTGGGGATGAACGACGCGTCGGTCGCCGGCCTGGCCGAGAAGACCGGCAACGAGCGCTTCGCCTGGGACTCCTACCGGCGCTTCGTGCAGATGTACGGCAACGTCGTGGTCGGCCTGCCGGGCGAGAAGCTCGAGGACGCGATCAAGGCCGTCAAGAAGGACCGCGGCGTCCGCGAGGACACCGAGCTGGACGTCGACGCGCTGAAGGAGCTCACCGCGACGTTCAAGTCCTATTACGACTTCCCGGCCGACCCGCAGGACCAGCTGGCCGGCGCGATCCGCGCGGTCTTCGACTCCTGGCTGGGCGACCGCGCCGTCGCCTACCGGCGCATCAACCGCATCCCCGACGACTGGGGCACGGCGGTCAACGTCCAGCAGATGGTCTTCGGCAACAAGGGCGACACGAGCGGCAGCGGCGTCGCGTTCTCGCGCGACGAGGTCACCGGCGAGCCCGAGCCGTCCGGCGACTTCCTGCCCAACGCGCAGGGCGAGGACGTCGTCTCCGGTGTCCGCACGCCGCGCGACATCCGCGAGCTGCGCGAGTGGCAGCCCGAGGTCCATGACCAGCTGTTCTCGATCCTGCGCCAGCTCGAGCAGCACTACGGCGACATGCAGGACACCGAGTTCACCGTCGAAGAGGGCAAGCTGTACATGTTGCAGACGCGCAACGCCAAGCGCCCGGCGCAGGCCGCGGTGCGCTTCGCGGTCGACGCGGTCGGCGAGGGGCTGCTGGACAAGGCGGGCGCGCTGCAGACGATCGAGGCCGAGAAGCTCGACGCGCTGCTGCACCCGACGTTCGACCCGGACGCGACCTACGACGTCCTGGCGCGCGGCGTGGCCGCATCCCCGGGCGCCGCCAAGGGCGCGATCGTGTTCTCCGCCGACGACGCGGTCGCCGCGGCCGCCGAGGGGCGCGACGTCGTGCTCGTGCGGCCGTTCACCGAGGCCGACGACGTCGCGGGCTTCCACGCTGCGACCGGGGTCCTGACGGCCGAGGGCGGCAAGGCGTCGCACGCGGCGCTGGTGGCGCGCGGCATGGGCGTTCCGGCGGTCACGGGCGCGGGGTCCTTGGAGATGGACGTCGCCGCGGGCGAGGTCCGGCTCGACGGCGAGGTGGTCCTGCGCGAGGGCGACCTGATCGCGATCGACGGCACGACCGGCTGCGTGACGACCGAGGACGTCGAGCTGATCGACCCGGTCGTCAGCGACGAGTTCGAGACGGTGCTGAAGTGGGCCGACGAGCTGCGGCGCCTCGACGTCCGGACCAACGCGGACACGCCCGAGGACGCGGCCAAGGCGAGGGAGTTCGGCGCGCAGGGCATCGGCCTGTGCCGCACCGAGCACATGTTCTTCGGCGACGACCGCCACGAGAAGATGGTCGAGGTGATCCTCGCGACCGACGACGAGGAGCGCCGCTCCGCGCTGGCCGAGCTGCTGCCGCTGCAGCAGGGCGACTTCGAGGGGATCTTCGCGGCGATGGACGGGCTGCCGGTCACCATCCGGCTGCTCGACCCGCCGCTGCACGAGTTCCTGCCCAAGCTCCACGACGTCGAGGCGCGGCTGGAGCGGGCGCGGGTCGAGGTCTCCGACGACGTCGCCGCGCTCGAGCGCACCTACGAGCGCGTGCGGACGCTGCAGGAGGTCAACCCGATGCTCGGCACGCGCGGCGTCCGGCTGGGGATCCTCTACCCGGCGATCTACGAGATGCAGATCGAGGCGATCCTCCGCGCGCTCGTCGCCGCGCGCGAGGCCGGCCGCGACGTGCACGCCGAGATCATGGTGCCCTTGGTCGACTACCGCCGGGAGCTCGCGCTGATGCGGGAGCTGATCGAGCGCGTGGGGGACAAGCACGGCCTCGCGCGGGGCAAGGACTACTCCATCGGCACGATGATCGAGCTGCCGCGCGCCTGTCTGCGCGCCGACGAGATCGCCTACGAGGCCGACTTCTACTCGTTCGGCACCAACGACCTGACGCAGACCGCGCTGGGCTTCTCGCGCGACGACATCGAGGGCCGGATCCTCGCGCGCTACATCGAGATGAAGGTCTTCGACCGCTCGCCGTTCGAGACGCTGGACGGCCCGGGCGTCGGGCAGCTCGTCCGGATGGGCGCGTGGCTGGGGCGCAAGGTGAAGGGGTCGCTCAAGCTCGGCGTGTGCGGCGAGCACGGCGGGGATCCCGACTCCATCGACTTCTTCCATCACTCGGGCATCGACTACGTGTCCTGCTCGCCCTACCGCGTGCCCGTCGCGCGCGTGGCGGCGGCGCAGGCGGCGATCCGCGACGTCGACCCCGATCTGGCGACGCGCTCGTGAAGCTGACGCCCTCGGTCTTCGGCGAGCGCGGGCGCAGGCGGGCGATCAAGCTCGGGATCGACCCGGCGCGGCTGCCGCCCGGGCAGTCGCCGACGGTCAAGTGGCCGGTGCTGACCGTCGGGCCGTCGGCGGAGATCGACCTGGCGAAGTGGTCGCTGGCGATCTACGGCGAGGTCGAGGAGCCCTACGCGCTGCGCTGGGACGAGGTGGGCGCCCTGGAGCAGGTGCGGCAGACCTCCGACCTGCACTGCGTCACGCGCTGGTCGCGGTTCGACACGCGGCTGTCCGGCGTCCGGGTCGGGCCGCTGCTGGACCGGGCGCGGCCGCGGGCGAGCGCGACGCACGCGCTCGTCCACGCCTACGGCGGCTACTCCACCAACCTGCCCTTGAGCGCGCTGGCCGACGACGACGTCCTGATCGCCACGCACGCCGACGGCGCGCCGCTGGAGCAGGAGCACGGCGGCCCCGCGCGGCTGGTCGTCCCGTCGCGGTACCTGTGGAAGTCCGCGAAGTGGGTGCAGTCGATCGAGCTGCTCGACCACGACGAGCCGGGGTTCTGGGAGCGCAACGGCTATCACAACGACGGCGACCCCTGGACCGAGCAGCGCACGCACGAGGACCCGTTCGCGTTCCGGACGCTGCGCCGGCGCGCGCGGGGCATGGCCGAGTGAGTTCTTAGTCGACGGTCAGGACGGCCTTGCCGCGGATCTCGCCGGCGAGCAGGGCCTTGACCGCGCGGGGCGCATCGCGCCAGGACGTCACCAGCGAGGCGTCGACCTTGAGGCGGCCGTCGGCGACGAGGTGGGCGAGGCGCGTCAGGTCCGCGCTGGTGGACTGGGTGTGCTGGAGCTCGGGGAAGATGAGCAACCCGTACACCTTGGCGCCGGAGGCCTGGCCGAAGAGCGCGCGTGTCGGGTACTCGACGGGCTCGGAGATCGTCGAGGCGTAGCTGATGATCGTGCCGCGCGGCGCGACGCGCTGGATCGCGGCGCCGAGGACCGAGCCGCCGACGCCGTCGAGGATCGCCGCGAAGCGCTCGCCCTCGGGCGCGAGGTGCGTGACGACCGCGTCGGCGCCGAGCTCGGCCAGGCCCTCGGTCCGGCGCGCGACCGCGGTGACGTGGGCGCCGGAGCGCTTGGCGAGCTGGATCGCGACGTGGCCGACGCCGCCGGAGGCGCCGGTGATCGCGACGCGCTTGCCGAGCAGCAGGCCGGCGACCTCGAAGGCGCGGAGCGCCGTGAGGCCGGCGACCGGCAGCGTGGCGGCCTGCTCGAAGGTGACGGTGTCGGGGAGCTCGGCGAGCTGCGCCGTCGGGACCGCGACACGGCGCGCCCAGGCGCCGGGCGGGTGCTTGAGTCCGACGACGCGGGCGCCGTGCGGCGGTCCCGAGCCGTCGGCCGCGGCCTGCGCGACGATGCCGGCGAGGTCCCAGCCGTGGACCGCGCCGGGCGTCGCGCCGGCCAGCGCCTTGACCTCGCCGCGGTTGAGGCTGAAGGCCCGGACCTCGACGACCGCCTCGAAGGGCAGCGGCGCCGGCGGGTCGTCGACCTCGGCGAGGACGACGTGCGGAGGGTCGGCGGCGACGACGAGCGCTTGCATGGTCACGACGCTACCGCGACTTCGCGGCGGCTCTGCGGCGTTTGGGCAGGACGCGATCGGCCGAGTGCGAAACTCGGAGGCGTGATGGATGTCGCCGCCGCACCCGGCCGAGTCGCCGAGGCCTTCGCCGCCCGCCAGCAGGCGTGGGAGGACGAGCACCTCTCGCCGCTCGGCGCCCGCTCCTATCCGGGGCGCCGCCCGGTCTTCGAGACCGACTGCGGGCTCCGCACGCCGCTGCAGCGCGACCGCGACCGGATCGTGCACTCCAAGGCGTTCAGGCGCCTGAAGCACAAGACGCAGGTGTTCGTCTCGCCCGAGGGCGACCACTTCCGGACGCGGCTGACGCACACGCTCGAGGTCACGCAGGTCGCGCGCACGGTCGCGCGGGCGCTGGCGCTCAACGAGGACCTGACCGAGGCGATCGGGCTGGGGCACGACCTCGGGCACTCGCCGTTCGGCCACCTCGGCGAGGCGGTGCTCGACGCGTGCATGCGCGACCGGTTCGCCGGCCGGTTCCGCCACTACGAGCACTCGCTGCGCGTGGTCGACGTCCTGGAGAAGGACGGCCGCGGCCTGAACCTCAGCGACGACGTCCGTGACGGGATCCTCGGCCATTCGGGCCGCGCGGACCCGCCGCGCACGCTCGAGGGCGGCATCGTCCGGATCGTCGACCGCATCGCCTACATCAACCACGACATCGACGACGCGATCCGCGCCGGGGTCCTGCGCGAGGCGGACCTGCCGCGCGACGCGATCGCCGTGCTCGGCGACACCGGCTCGCACCGCATCGACGCGCTCGTCCACGACCTCGTCGAGCACTCCGCGGCCGCCGGCGCGATCGTCCAGGGCGCGGAGGCCGGCGCCGCGATGGACGAGCTGCGCGACTTCATGTTCGCCAACGTCTACCTCGGCGAGCGCCAGAACACCGAGCAGCGCAAGATCGAGCGCCTGCTGCGCACGCTCTTCGCCTACTACGCCGAGGACCCCGCGCGCCTGCCCGACGACGGCGGCGCGCCCGGGGCCGACCTCGGCCAGCGCGTCGTCGACTACCTCGCGGGGATGACCGACCGCTACGCGGTGCGGATCTTCGAGGAGCTGACGGTGCCGGAGTCCTTCGCGCTCTAGCGCCTAGCGCTTGCGCACGCGCACGGCGGTGCCGTAGGCGCAGATCTCGGTCCAGGTGGAGCCGAGCTCGCTCGTGTCGAACCGGAACGCGAGCACGCCGTTGGCGCCCATCGCCTCGGCGTTCTCGACCAGGCGCTCGCTGGCGTGGTCGCGGCCCTCGGCGAGCATCTTGGTCATGCCCTTCAGCTCGCCGCCGACGAGCGACTTCAGCGACGCGCCGATCTGCGAGCCGACGTTGCGCGAGCGCACGGTGAGGCCGAAGACCTCGCCGAAGACCTCCTCGACGTCGTAGCCCGGCAGGTCGTTCATGGTGCTGATGATCATGCCGGCGACCTTACCCAGACGGTCGCGGGCGGCGTGCCCGTCCCGGCGCGCCTATGCTCCTGTTTCGCCCGCATGCCCCGTTACGCCGACAGCGACAAGGAGAAGGTCCGCGAGGCCGTCGACCTGCTCGACCTGGTCTCCAAGCGGACCGAGCTGCGCCGGGCCAGCCCGGGCGACTACAAGGGCCTGTGTCCGTTCCACGACGAGCGGACGCCGTCGTTCCACGTCACGCCCGACAAGGGCATGTACTACTGCTTCGGCTGCGGCGCGGGCGGCGACGCGTTCAAGTTCGTGCAGGAGACCGAGGGCCTGGACTTCGTCGGGTCGCTGGAGTCCCTCGCGCAGCGGTACGGGATCGAGCTGACCGTCGAGGACGAGGACCCGGCGGCCGCCGAGCGGCGCAAGGCGCGTGAGCGGCTGATGGAGCTGCTGGAGCGCGCGGCGGGCTTCTACGAGCGCTACCTCTGGGAGTCGGCGGAGGCCGAGCCGGCGCGTGCCTACCTGCGCGACCGCGGGTTCACCGACGAGACGCTGCGGGCGTTCCGCGTCGGCTACGCGCCGAGCGCGTGGGACAAGCTGATGATGGCCGGCCGGCAGGGCGGCTACGGCAACAAGGAGATCTTCGACGCCGGCCTGGCCGTCCGGGCCAAGGGCGAGGGCCGGATCTACGACCGCTTCCGCCGCCGGATCATGTTCCCGCTGTGCGACCCGCGCGGCCGCGTCCTGGGCTTCGGCGCCCGCGCGCTGGGCGCCGACCAGCAACCCAAGTACCTCAACTCGCCCGACGGCGACATCTTCCACAAGGGCGAGATGGTCTACGGCGCGCACCTCGCGCGGTCCGCGGCCGCGCGCGCCGAGGAGGTCGTGGCGACCGAGGGCTACATGGACGTCCTCGCGCTGCATCAGGCCGGGATGGCCAACGTCGTCTGCATCATGGGCACGTCGATGACCGACAAGCAGGTCGGCGAGCTCGCCAAGCTGGGCAAGACGGTGTTGTTGGCCTTGGACGCCGACAGCGCCGGCCAGGAGGCGATGCTCAAGGCGGCCAAGGTGGCGGCGAAGTCCAAGCTGGCGCTGCGCGTCGTGCCGCTGCCTAAGGGCCTGGACCCGGCCGACGTCGTCCAGCAGCAGGGAGCGGAGGCCGCCAAGGCGCTCGTGTCGACCTCCGTCCCGTTCGTGCGCTTCCAGATCGAACGCGAGCTGGAGCGTGCCGACCTGACCCAGGCCGAGGGCAAGGACGCGGCGATCGCCGCCCTGCGGCCGATCTTCGCGACGCTGCCGCCGAGCGCCCTGCGCGAGGAGCTGCTGGCCCACGTGGCCGACGCGGTCGACCTCGCGCCGTCGCTGGTGTCCTCGTGGCTGCCGATGGCGGGAGAGCGCCCGGCGGCGGCGCCGGCGCGGCCGAGCGGGGGCGGCTGGTCGCCGGGCGGCAGCCGCGGCGGGCGCGGCGGCGGCGGTGGCGGCTGGGGCGGCGCCTCGTCCGGATGGGACGAGCCCGCACGACCGGCCGCGGGGGCGGCGGGCCCGCTCGCCCGCGCCGAAGGGGACTTCCTGGCCCAGTGCCTGGCCACGCCGGACGCGGCGGCCGAGATCCTCGCCACCCTCGACGACGCGGCGTTCAGCGGCGACGCGATGCGCCGCGTGGTCGCCCACGTCCGCGCGCACCTGCACGCGCCGCAGGAGGGCCTGCCCGAGGACGACAAGATGCTCGCCGGCGCCGTCGCCAAGCTCGTGACCAAGGCCGCCGACCTCGCGCCCTCCCGCGCCGCCCTCCAGGGTCAGCTCGCCAACATCGAGCTCCTCCGCCTGCGCCGCGAGATCGACGCCGCCGTCTCCTCCGGCACCGGCGGCGTCGCCGCCCTCCGCCGCCGCCGCGACCAGCTCGAAGAGCGCCGCGACACCCTGATCCAACAGGCGATGGAAGAGACCGCACCCAGCGCCTGAGAACGACGAAACCCGCCTTGCGGGCGGGCTTCGGAAGCTCCGGGGGTGGGACTCGAACCCACAACCCTTCGATTAACAGTCGAATGCTCTGCCTGATTGAGCTACCCCGGATCGGGCAATGCGCTACCCGGTGACCCGGGCTTCGCTGATCTTACTGAGAGATCGGCCACGCCGCGTACGACTTCAGCGTGGCAGTTCGCGCAGAGCAGGATGCACTTGCTGGCTTCCGCTCGGGCGGCCTCGATCGATCGCGTGACGCCCTTGTCGCTGATCGCGAACCGCTTGGTCGCCGGTTCGAGGTGATGGAACTGCAGGGCTCCGGGGTAGCGGTCGTAGCCGCACAGCACGCATGCGCCGCCCGCCTCGTTCACGAGCTGCAGCTTCAAGCGGCGGCGGCGCGAGGCGACGTGGTCTGACCGGCATCGTTGGCAGCGGTAGCCGCCATGCCGCGCGACGTGTCGCGTTCGGCCGTGCACCGGGCAGGTCAACACCGGTTCCTGCTCGCCGGCTTCGCGAGCAGCGGCGCCTTCGCTGATCCGTATGCCGGCCAGCGTCGTGAGTCCGAGGCGTCGAAGCCGGTGCCGCACCGCCGTCGGGCTCCGGTCGAGCCTCGCGGCGATCGCCCGAATGGATGCCCCGCCCTCCACCAACGCGACGAGGAGCTCCTCGTCGATCGGCGCCCTGGCCGCGTGCCGCTCGGTGTGGGCCGACGTCAGCCCGTGCTTGCTCGCCCAATACGACACCTTCGACGCCGAGCACCCGAGCTCGCGCGCGATCGACTCGTACGACGCGCCCGCCTCCATCGGATACGAACACTAGTTCGTGTCCCGGACGAGTCCTCCAGCCGCCAGCTCCTCCACCAGCGTGGCCGCGCGGTCGACCGGGTCGTGCTGGCCCGACCAGGTCGCCAGCTCCCGCGCGCGCCGGCGCAAAGACCCGTCCGCGAGCGCGCGTTGGACCGCTAGCCGCAGGCCGCGGGCGGTGACCAGGCGGCGGGGCAGGCGGACGCCGACGCCCGCCCAGGCGGCGCGGGCCGCGTTCTCGTTCATGTCGCCGGCGGCGGGGCAGGCGACGACGGGGACGCCGGCGCTGAGCGCGCGCATCAGCGTTCCGTGGCCGACGTGGCAGACGACGAGGTCGCAGAGGGGCATGGTCCGTGAGTACGAGACCCAGTCGACCAGGCGAGCGTTGGCCGGGACGGTGTGGCCGCTGACGTCGCCGCGCTTGTTGGTCGACGCCAGGACCCGGACCGGGAGGTCGGCCATCGCCTCCAGCGCCGCGGCGAGCATGCGGCCCTCGCGGTCCTGGGCGGTCGAGGGTGCGACCAGCACCAGCGGCGCGTCGCCCGGCGGCAGCGCGACGTCGCCGAACGGCGGCTCCCACTGCAGCGGACCGACGACATGCGTCGCGGGCTCCGGCTCAGGGCGCGGGTACTCGAGCTGCGGGAACGTCGCGACCATCGCCAGCTGCCGCGAGATCCCGCCGTGGACGTGGGCCAGCGGCCCCAGCCCCAACCGCGAGCGCGTCTCGTTCAGCTCGCTGCGCCCCAGCTCCAGACCGCGCGCGATCAGCGGGTCGAACGCGCTCCACGCGCGCCGGCCCAGCGCCGTCCGCGGCAGCCGCGCGCCCACCGAGTACGGTGGGAACCCCGGCGCGCCGCGCGGGTCGACGTGCGGGATCAGCGTCGCCCACGGCACACCCTCCAGCTCGGCGGCCAGCGCCGGCGCCAGGGTGAGGATGTCGCTCACGACGACGTCCGGACGCTCGGCCACCACCAGCTCCCGCGTCACGCCCGTCGCCCGCCGCACCGCCTCGTAGGGCTTCAGCGGCCGCTCCTGCGTCGGGAAGACGTGGTACTCGGGCGCCGGCGCGAAGCGCATCCCCTCGCGCTCGACGTCTGCCTGCCACCGCGTCCACGTCTCGACGACGACATCGTGCCCCCGGGCGCGCAGCCCGCGGCCCAGGGCGATGATCGGGAACGCGTGGCCCGCGTCGCCGAAGGCCCCCAGCAGCGCCTTCAGGGACGGCGCACGTCGAGCCTCTGCGCCGGTCAGACCACGTCCTCCGCCAGCTCGGCGACCAGCCGCAGCTGCCTGATGCGCTCTTCCCTGGTCCAGGCCATGGGGGAGACGCCGAGCGTCCCGACGCCCGCGGCCTTGAACGCGCGCAGCCGGTCGCGCACGCGGTCGGCCGGGCCGACCAAGGACACCAGGTCGATCAGCTCGGTCGGCAGCGCCGCCGCGGCCTCCTCCTTCTTGCCCGCGAGGTACAGGTCCTGGACCTCGCGCGCCTCGTCCTCGAAGCCGTAGCGCTGCACGAGCGTGTTGTAGAAGTTCTTCTCGCGCGAGCCCATCCCGCCGATGTACAGCGCGATGAACGGGCGCATCGCGTCGCGCGCGCCGTCGAGGTCGTCCTCGGTGATGTTCACGTTGACGGTCGGCGCGATGTCGAAGCCGTCCAGGGTGCGCCCGACCCGCGCCGCGCCCTCCTCGAGGTTCTCGCGCAGCATCGGCAGGTGCTCGGGCGACAGCAGCGTCGGCATCCACCCGTCGGCGACCTCGCCGGCCAAGGCGGTGTTCTTGGGCCCGATCGCCGCGAGGTAGATCGGCATCCGCTCCTGCACGGGCGCGATCGTCAGCTTCAGCGCCTTGCCCGGACCGTCGGGCAATGGCAGGTCGATCGTCTCGCCGTGGTACTCCAGCCGCTCGCGCGCCAGGGCGATCCGCAGCACCTCGATGTACTCGCGCGTGCGCTGGATCTGCTTGCCGAACCGCACGCCGTGCCAGCCCTCGGAGACCTGCGGGCCGCTGGAGCCGATCCCGAGCAGCATGCGCCCGTCGCTGAGCTGGTCGATCGTCGCCGCCGTCATCGCGGTCATCGCCGCGCTGCGGCCCGGCATCTGGAAGATGCCCGAGCCGAGCTTGATCGTCGACGTCTGCCCGGCCAGCCACGCCAGGATCGTCGCGGCGTCGGACCCGTAGGCCTCGGCGGTCCAGACGCTGTCGTAGCCGAGCCGCTCGGCCTCCTGGACGATCGCGAGCTGATCGGCGCTCGTCAGGCCCAGACCCCAGTAGCCGATGTGGACACCCAGCTTCATCGCAACTTCCCTTTCACCAGGAGGACTCCGGCTTGGCGCGACGTGTGCTGGGGCGTACGCTCCGCACAGCTCGCCCGCGAGCCCGGAACCCTATGCGATCACTCACTCACACGCCGATCGACGACCTCCGCCTGACGATCGACTGCCTGCCGCTGCGGACGCGCGAGGCGATGCTCGCCGGCGTGCGCGCCAACGAGATCATCGTCGGCGCCTACAGCGACCGCTCCGGCGGCGTGTGCCCGATGCTCGCCGCCCACCGCCACGGGGGCCGGACGTCGTTCATCTCGTTCGCGCGCGCGTGGGATCGCTTCGCCGGCGCCAAGCGCGCCCGGCGCGCGACCGAGCGCGAGGTGCGGGTCCTGACCGCGCAGCTGGAGGCCTCGATCCTGGCCGAGACCGACCTCGGCGCCGCGATCCGCGACCACCAGGCCATCGCCCGCGACCGCCGCACCCGCGAGGCGCGGCGCACCGGGTTCGGCTGGCTCGCCGAGCGGCGCGAGCACGCCGACGCCGAGCGCGCGCTCACCGCAGTCGAGCGCCGCCGCTCGCTGCTGCCGAAGTAGCCTCGCCGGACGCGAGACGGCCGCGCGAGGGAAGCTCTGGCGGGCTCGCGCCGACGAACGCGAGCCCCTTGGGCGCGCTGCTCGTCAGTCCCCGGGACGCAGGAACTGCACCTCGGGGATGATGCACGCGGGCGACACCTTCAACAACAGCCGCACGGTCTCGGCGATGTCGCCCGGGGTGATCATGTCCTCGGCCGGAACCGAGCCCTTGACGAAGTCGGTCATCGGCGTGTCGACGAAGCCCGGGCACAAGGCGGTGGACTTGATGCCCTCCTGCGCGAGCTCCTTGTGCATCGCCTGGGTGAACGACACGACCGCGCCCTTGGTCGCGCTGTAGACCGACAGCCACGCCTCGCCGCGCTTGCCCGCGATCGACGCGGTGTTGACGACGAGCGCCTTGCGGTGCTCCTGGCCCGCCGCCCGCAGCAGGTCGATGGCCTCGCGGTAGAACAGGATCAACGACCGCAGGTTGACGCCGAGCTGGATGTCGAGCTTCTTGGTGTCGATCTCGGCCACGGCGGCGCCGATGCCGACGCCGGCGTTGTTGACCAGGACGTCGAGGCGCCCGAAGCGCTCGCGATGCGCCGCGACGACCGCCTTCACGCCGTCCTCGTCGCCGAGCGGCCCGGCGACGACCTCGACGTCGTAGCCCTTGGCCATCAGACCCTCGGCCGCCTCCTGGAGCTTCTCCGGCCGGCGGGCGGCGACGGTCAGCCCGTAGCCCTCCTGGCCCAGGACATCGGCGATCGCCAGGCCGATCCCGCTGGACGCGCCCGTTACGATCGCTGCACGCTGGTCCGTCACGCCGCCTCCTCCATCTCCGCTTAACACGACACCGGCGCGCCGTATCCAATCAGGCCACTAGCCTTCCCGGCTGCCCATGCCTCGCGTCACCCGGTCCTCCCGCCTGTTCCTGCTGCTGCTCGCGCTGGCCGTCCCGATCGCGGTGGCGGTCGGCTGCGGCTCCGGCTCGAGCGACGACGGCAACGACACCGCGCCCGCCCAGCCCCAGCCGACGGCCAAGGCGGAGGACTTCCCGCCCGCCACGGGCCGGACGCTGCCCGACCTGATCGCGAACCTGCCGCGCGGCCCGCAGCTCGCGCCGAGCGTGTCGCTGCTGGAGAAGGGCTCCAACCGCGTCGGCTTCGCGCTGTTCGACAGCGCGGGCAAGCAGCTGTCGGGCGCGGGCGTGTCGCTGTACGTCGGCGCGACCGACGGCTCGTCGGCGCGCGGGCCGTTCCTGGCGCGCGCCGAGTCGCTGAAGGTCTCGCCGCAGTTCGAGAGCAAGCAGACCGCGACCGACCCCAACAGCGCGCGCGGCGTCTACGTCGCCGACGTGCCGTTCAAGAAGGACGGCAAGTACGCGATGCTCGCGATCGCGCAGCTCGACGGCCGGCTCGTCTCCACGCAGCCGATCGGCGTGCAGGTCGGCGGCAAGAAGGTCGTGCCGCCGGGCGTGGGGCAGAAGGCGCCCGTCATCCACACGCTGACGCCCGCCGACGTCGCCGGCGACGTGGCGAAGATCGACACGCGGATCCCGGCGGCGCCGTCGCTGCTGAAGGACGACTTCGCCGACGTGGTCGGCAAGAAGCCCGTGGTGATCACGTTCGCCACGCCGCAGCTGTGTCAGTCGCGCGTGTGCGGGCCGGTGGTGGACGTCGTCGACGAGGTCCAGGCCAAGGTGGGGGATAAGGTCTCGTTCATCCACCAGGAGGTCTACCAGGACAACGAGATCAACAAGGGGCTGCGCCCGCAGCTGCAGACCTACAAGCTGCAGACCGAGCCCTGGACGTTCGTGATCGACAAGGACGGCGTGATCTCGACGCGCTTCGAAGGCGCGTTCTCGCCCGGCGAGCTGGAGCGCGCCGTGGCCAAGGTGACCGGCGGGGCCTAGGTCCCTAGCCGGTCGCGAGCCGCGGCAGCTCGATCGCCGGGCAGCGGTCCATTACAGCGAGCAGGCCCGCGTCCCGCGCCCGTTGGGCGGCGTCCTCGTCGATGACGCCGAGCTGGAGCCAGACGCCGCGCGCGCCCCGCGCGATCGCCTCGTCCACGTGCTCGCCGGCGGCCTCGCTGCGGCGGAAGACGTCGACGACGTCCACGTCGACCTCGCCCGGGATGTCGGCGACCGTCGGGTAGCAGCGCTCCCCGAGGATCTCCCCGGCGGTCGGGTTGACCGGCACGACCGCGAAGCCGCGATGCTTGAGCAGGGCGGCGATGCGATGCGAGTCGCGGTTGGGGTCGGGCGAGCAGCCGACCACGGCCCAGGTCCTCGTCGTGGTCAGCAGCGTACGGACGTCGGGATCCATGGCCCTGCAGGCTAGGACGCGGTGAGGACGGGCCGGCGCCGCACTAAGCTCTCGGCCTCCAGGGCCGGTAGCTCAACTGGTAGAGCCGCGGACTCATAATCCGTCCGATGGGGGTTCGACTCCTCCTCGGCCCACTGTCAGGCCATAGTTGCTGATCGTTGCTTAGCGTTCCGCAGGTCTTAACGAAGTGGACTGGACAGCGGCGGGATGCGCGTGGGAGGCTCGCGCCCGTCAACCCCAGGAGGTTTCGCCACCATGGCCGAACCGTCGTCGAAGGCCTTCCACGAGTTCCTGACCGGGCTCTCGAAGGAGCCGTCCGCCCGCAACTCGTTCCTGGAGGATCCCGTCGGGGCGATGGACCGCGCGGGCCTGTCGGACACCCAGAAGCTCGCGCTGCTCTCGCAGGACGAGCGGCGCATCCAGACCGAGCTCGGCGGGACCGACGCGGCGATCAGGATCCGCGTCATCGTCACGATCCTCGTGGACTTCTAGGCGGCCGTGGCGCGGCCGGGCAGCCTGTGGGTGGTCGGCACGGGCATCCAGCTGATGGGTCAGGTGACGTTGGAGACCGAGTCGGCGCTGCGCGACGCGACCAAGGTCCTGTACGTGGTCACCGACCCGGTCACCAAGGGCTGGCTGGCCGACCTCAACCCGTCGGCCGAGGACCTGATCGACCTCTACGGCGAGGGCAAGCAGCGGATCGAGACCTACCACCAGATGGTCGACCGGATCCTCGAGTGCGTCCGCGCGGGCGAGGACGTCTGCGCGGCGTTCTACGGCCACCCGGGCGTGTTCGTCTACCCCGGCCACGAGGCCGTGCGGCGTGCGCGCGAGGAGGGCTACCGGGCTGGGATGCTGCCCGGGGTCTCGGCCGAGGACTGCCTGTTCGCCGACCTCGGGATCGACCCGGGCGCGACCGGCTGCCAGTCCTTCGAGGCGACCGACTTCCTGGTCTACCGCCGGCGCTTCGACGAGCACGTCCCGCTCGTGCTGTGGCAGATCTCCTGCATCGGCCAGCTCACGCACGAGACGGAGACGTCGATCCGCGGGCTCGAGTTGCTCGCCGCGCACCTCACGCAGGCCTACAGCGCCGAGCACGAGGCGATCGTCTACGAGGCGGCGCGCTACCCGATCACCGCGCCGCTGATGGCGCGCGTCGCCGTCGCCGACCTGCCGCGCGCGCCGGTGTCGGGGATCTCGACGCTGGTCGTGCTGCCCGCGCGGCCGGCGCTCGCCGACCGCACCATGGTCGAGCAGCTCGGGCTTAGCGACTCCTACGTGCTGCGCAAGGCGCAGCGCGCCATCCCGGAGACCGCGCGCGCCTAGACCGCGGCGACGGCCTCGCCCAGCGCGCGGATCGACGCCTCCGTGATCGGCGAGACGACCAGGACGACCTCGTCGGCGCCCGCGTCGTGGAGCTCGCGCAGGCGCGCCGCGATCTGCGCGGGCGTGCCGGTGATCGGCGGCGCCTCGGGCTTGATCTCGCGCTCGTCCGAGGACGGGTCGACGAGCACGAACGCGCAGGCGCTGCGGGTGATCTCGGCCGGGACGCGGCCGGCCGCGACCGCGGCCTCGGAGATCCGCGTGTTGAGCGACGCGAAGCCCTCGGCGGTGTTGCCGTAGCCGTCGTACCAGGTGTTCCAGGCGTCGGCGTGGGGCAACGCGATGCTCAGCATCCGCGGGCCGTTGGAGCCGATCATCAGCGGGACGGGGGCGGCCGGCGCGGGGACCAGCACGGCGTCGTCGGCCTGCCAGTAGGTCCCGTCCAGAGTCACGCGCTCGCCGCGCAGGAGGCCGCGGACGATCGCGAAGGAATCCTCGAAGCGCGAGACGCGGTGGTCCTGCGGGAGCCCGAAGGCGGAGAACTCGGGGGCGTTCCACCCGGCGCCCAGGCCGAGGACGAAGCGGCCGCCGCTGATGTCGCCGATCGTCGCGGCCATCTTGGCGATCACGCCGGGCGGGTGGAACGCGGCACAGGCGACGAGAGGCCCGAGCACGAGGCGCTCGGTCGAGGCGGCCAAGGCGGACAACGTGGTCCACGCCTCCCACGGGCCGCGCTCGGGGCGACCGTCGCCGCGGTAGAGCAGGTGGTCGCCGAGCCAGACGGAGTCGAAGCCGCACTCCTCCGCCGCCCGCGCCATCGCCATCACTTCCGGCCAGCGGACCTGCCGCTCGACCTCGGGGAGTTGGATGCCGATGCGCAGCGGACGTCGCGAAGGGGCGGCCACGCCTCACTTCCCGGCGCGGAGGCGGCGGAGGAAGCCGGCGCGGACGATGGCGTTGGAGTGGGCGGTGGCGAAGGGCTGGGAGAGGAGCGTGTTCATGTCCTTCATGTTCGACCTGAGGCGCCGCTCGCACATCGGCAGGACAGGCCGACTTCCCGGCACCGACCCCTTACGCGCTGAGGCGGACCCCTTACGCATGCCGACGTCCATGCCGGGCACCCCTCAGCCGACCACGACGAGCGCGTCGCCGAGCCGGATCTCCGCGGCGGGCGCCACCGGCGCGCGCTCCACGCGCACGCCGTCCACGCACGTCCCGTTGGTCGACGCCAGGTCGGTCACGTACCACCGGCCGCCGACCCGCTCGAACCGCGCGTGGTGCCGCGACACGGCCGTCGAGCCGAACACCACCGTGCACGTCGAGGCCCGCCCGACGGTGATCTCGTACCGGTCGGTGCGGCTGAGGAGGAGCGTCGTCTGGGGCGTCCGAGCCGTCGCGACGGCGGGGCGCGGGCCGTCCAGCACCGCGTGCAGCGCCTGCCACCGCGCGCGCAGGTCGGCGACCAGCGCGCGCAGCACGTAGGCCTGGCGCGCCGAGTGCGCGATCGCCAGGCGCGCCTCGAACGTCTCCGTGCTCAGCTGGCCGTCGAGGTAGCCGCGGCGCAGCGCCGCGACCGCGCCGTCGCGGTGGCGGTCGGAGGCGCGCAGCGGCTTCATGACGCGAGCTTGCCGGACGCCGGCGCGGGCGGCAAGCCGCGCGGTCACCCGCCGTCGTCCTGGCGGGCGGCCAGCGCCTGGCCGTAGGCCGTCATCGAGCGGTTGTAGCGCGGCAGGTGCCTGGCCAGCGCCTCGACCACCAGGCCGGTCGCCTCGACCGGGCGGCCGGTGTCGGCGAGCGCCAGCGCGAGCGTCGCGACGACCGCGTCGTCGAGCTCGTCGGAGCCGCGCTCGCGCTCGGCGCGCAGGAGCGCCACGCTCTCCTCGGGCCGGCCGAGGTTGCGGATCGACGACGCCATCTGGATGACGGCGCGCCGGCGCCGGATCCCGGTCAGCCCGCCGTCGAGCGCGGCGGCGTAGAGCGGGACCGCGACGGCCGGCCGGCCGGTCGAGTCGTTCGCGCACCCGCGCTCGAACGGGCCGACCGGGTCGCCGGCGTCCAGCTCGCCTGCGAGCGCGTCGATCCGCGCCCGGAACTCCTCGGCGTCCAGCTCGTCGAGCAAGGACCACAACTCGGCGCTGCGCGCCTCCCAATCACCGTCGACCGTCATGACCATCACCTTGCCAGGAACGATGAGTCCGGCGCGTCGCGCTCGTCTCAGGGACATGCTCACCCCCAAGGTCACCGAGATCACCCGCGCCGGTCATGCCTGGACGCATCATCCGCAGCCGACGCGCCCACCGAGCGCCGGTCCACCGCCGTCGCGCCGCTGAGGGCCGCTACGCCGGTGTCAGCCGGAAGACCGCGATCGTCCGGATGCCGTCGGTGTTCGTCGCGTAGGTCGCGTAGCCCGAGTAGTAGCCGACGGCCAAGGCGTACAACCTGTCGCGGTCGGGACCGTCGGCGGGGCGGGCGACGAAGCGGCCGCCGCGGTCGGCGGCGCCGCCGGCGAGCAGCTCGCACTCGGGGTGCGCGAGCAGGTTGTAGTACCAGCTCGGGTGCTGCTCGCGACCGTAGCTGGAGGCCACGAGGATCACGTCGTCGCCGTCGTTGAAGTAGACCAGCGGCACGTCGCGGCGGGTGCCGGACTTCGCGCCCGTCGCGCGCAGCACGACGAGCGGGACGGCGCCCAGGCCGGCGTTGACCCGGCCGCGCGTCAGGCGCATGAGCCGCGCGTCGATCGGCGCGGCGATCGTGCGGTGGATCGCCGTTCCCGCCTTGGTCCCGACGAGCTTGAGCATCCCGCGGCGCCAGGCCGCCGGTCGCCGCGACGGGTCGACGCGCGGGACGCCGTTGACGAGATCGGCCATGGTCGGCCGATCCTACGCCAGCACCCGCAGCTCGGAACGGCCGTGCAAGGTCGGCCAGCACAGCCGATACCGCCATCAGGCCGATGTCGCGCCCCGCGCGGCCAGCGCACGCTCGGAGGAGCACAGCGACACGGTTGGCACCCCGGCGCCGGACAGCTCCTCGCAGACGCGCAGCGGCACGCCGTCATCACCCGCGAGGAGCACTGGCGCGGAGACGGAAGGAACCTGGTCCGACGCCGGGGGCCGTGTCACTTGGACCGGCATGGTCTCACCATGAAACGCCCGTGTCTGCTGCCCGAATGGCGAGACTTCGCTGGCCCACGTGTCGAGCCGGCCCCCGTCGTCTGCCCGTGCGGGTGGACGGATGACCTACGGAGCATCGCTCACGGGTCTGGACTCCGACGATCCCCCGATCGCGGGATCGCCCGACGGGTAGCACCGGCCGATGATCCAGGGAGCGGTGCTTTACGACCCCGAACGCTTCCGCCCCGATCGGCTCGCCGCGGTCCTGACCGACCCGGCGCGGCTCGACGTCCTGCGCCGGACCGGCCTGATGGACTCGGCGCCCGAGGAGGCGTTCGACCGCTGGGCCGCGCTGGCCGCCCGCGCGCTGCGCACGCCGGTCGCGCTCGTCACGCTCTTCGACGACACGCGCCAGTACCTCAAGAGCGTCGTCGGCATCGACGACGTCGCCGGGATCAGCGCCCCGCCGGAGCTGGCCATCTGCCAGTACGTCATCGCCGGCGGCGCGCCGCTGGCCGTCGACGACACCCGCGCGCATGCGGAGCTCGCGGCGATCGCCGGGCCGCGCCACTACGGCCTGGTGTCCTATGCGGGCACGCCGATCGTCGTCCACGGTCAGCGGGTGGGTTCGCTGTGCGTGTCCCAGCACGACCCGCGGACGTGGACGCAGGACGACGTCGCGCTGCTCGGCTCGGTCGCCGAGGCGATCGCGTCGGAGATCGCGCTGCGGGTCGCCGCCGAGGACCTGCGCCGCGCCAACGGCGTCGTCGCCGCCCACAACCGCATCCACGAGCTGATCGCCGCCGACGCGCCGCTGGGCGACATCCTGCGCGAGGTCGTGCTGAGCATCGAGGGCTTCGACCCGCGCCTGCGCGGGTCGGTCCTGCTGCTCGACCCGATCCTGCGGACCGTCCACCACGGCGCTGCGCCGACGCTCCCGGCGTCCTACGTCGCTCAGCTCGAAGGCCTCGTGATCGGGCCGGAGGTCGGGTCCTGCGGCGCGGCCGCCCACCACGCGACCGAGATCGTCAGCGCCGACATCGAGAGCGATCCGAAGTGGCAGCCGTTCCTGGCGCTGACGCGCGAGCACGGCCTGCGGTCGTGCTGGTCCTTCCCGATCCTCGGCGCCGCCGGCGACGTGCTCGGGACCTTCGGCGTCTACGACCGGGTCCCGCGCGCGCCCACCGAGCAGCATCGCCAGTTCCTGCGCGACGCCGCGCAGCTGGCCGGGATCGCGATCGAGCGCCAGCGCGCGACCGAGGAGCTCGTCCACCGCGCCACGCACGACCCGCTCACCGGCCTGCCGAACCGCACCCTGCTGTTCGACCGCCTCACGCACGCGCTGGCCCGCGCCCGCCGCAGCGGCACGGCGCTGGCGGTCCTGTTCATCGACCTCGACCGGCTCAAGCTGGTCAACGACACGCTGGGCCACGACGTCGGCGACCGGGTCCTGCGCGACGTCGCCGAGCGCGTCGCCGGCTGCGTGCGCCCGGGGGACACGGTCGCGCGCTTCGGCGGCGACGAGCTCCTCGTCGTGGCCGAGGACATCGACGCCGACACCGCCGCGGCGATCGCCGAGCGCGTCGTCGAGGCCGTCGCGCGCTCCACGAGCGCGGGCGCCGACGGGCTGGCGCCGACCGTCAGCGTCGGCGTCGTCGTCATCCCGGGCGGCGAGGTCGACGCCCACGAGGCCGTCCGCCGCGCCGACGAGGCGATGTACGCCGCCAAGGACGAGGGCGGCAACCGCCACCGGCACGGCCACGCGCACGGCGACGGGGCGGGGCGCCGGCTGGAGGTCGAGGCCGCGCTGCGCGGCGCCCTGGACCGCGGCGAGCTGCACCTCGTGGCCCAGCCGGTCGCGGCGTTCGCGTCCGGCGAGGTCACGGGGATCGAGGCGCTGCTGCGCTGGACGCACCCGACATTCGGCGTGGTGGGGCCGGACGAGTTCATCCCGATCGCCGAGGAGACCGGCCTGATCGACGCGCTCGGCGCCTGGGTGCTGCGCGAGTCCTGCGCGGCGACCGTCGCGCTGCGCGAGGCCACCGGCCGCGACGTCGCGCTCGCCGTCAACGTCTCCCCGCGCCAGCTGCGCCACCCGGCGTTCCTGTCGGCGATCGAGGGCGCGCTGGCCGACAGCGGCCTGCCGGCCGAGCAGCTCGTGGTCGAGATCACCGAGACCGCGCTGCTGGGCTCCGATCTGGCGACCGGGCACGCGATCGCCGCGCTCGGCGACCTCGGCGTCCGCCTCGTGCTCGACGACTTCGGGACGGGCTTCTCGTCGCTGTCGATGCTCAAGGAGCAGCCGATCGACGGCATCAAGATCGACCGCTCGTTCGTCGCCGGCCTGCCGGGCGACGCGTCCTCGGGCGCGATCGTCGCCGCGGTCGTCGGCATGGCCCACGCGCTCGGCCGCAGCGTGACCGCCGAGGGCATCGAGACCTCCGAGCAGCTCGCCTTCCTCAAGGCGCTGGGCTGCGACCTCGCGCAGGGCTACCTGCTCAGCCGGCCGCTGCCCTTCGACGAGCTGCGCACCTGGCTGATGACCGCGCAGCGCATCTAGCGCGGGCCGACGGGACGCGGCGGGACGGGGTCGGCCCTCAGCCATGTCCACGCCCGTCAGGCGTTCGTGCCGTGGAAGAATCCGCCGCGCCCACGTCGATCCACGAGGGCTGCTGCGCGGCGGGGACGCGTCCGGATCACTCCGAACGCGCCAACTCCGCGGGCGGCGCTAGGCGGCGATCTCGTGCGGCGCCGAGTCCGGCACCGCCGCGACCGCGACCCGCACGGGCGCGGCCATCGGCTCGCAGCCCGCGGCGGCGCGGGTGTCGCTCTGGAGCGTCTGGCGCAGGCGCCCGAAGGCGACGGTGCCGGCCAGCGCGGGGAGGCCGAGCTGGAACGCGCGGTAGGCCAGGACCGCGGCGGTCGCCGAGGCCAGCGGCGTGCCGTAGAGCGCGAGCGCCGCGACCAGGCCGCCGTCGGTCCCGCCGACGCCGCCCGGCAGCGGTACCAGGCCGCCGAGCTGGCCCAAGACGTAGGCCATCAGGAAGTCGCCGGGCGCCGGCGCGTGGCCGAAGGCGTGGAACGCGGCGGCCAGCGCCGCCATGTCGAAGAGCAGGTAGCCGAGGCCGCCGCCGATCACCGACGGCCGGCCGGAGCGCAGCAGCGCGCCGGCGTCGCCCAGGCCCTCGGAGATCGTCGCGCCGGCACGCGCCACGGTCCGGCGCAGCTTGGCGAGCTTCGACGGCCCGACGAGCGCGTGGCCGTCGGTCGCGACCGGCGCCGGGCGCTCGGGCAGGACGCGTGGCAGCGCGAAGACGCTGCCGATCACCAGCAGCGCCAGCGCGGCCGGGACCGCGGCGAGCGCGAAGCTCGCGTCGCCCGCCAGCACGCCGGTCAGCAGCCCGATCCCGGCCAGGACGGCGACGACGAAGTTCGCCGAGCTGGTGATGAGGAAGAACGCGACCGTGCGGCGCGCGATGTGGCCCGGCGACATCCCGGCCCGGCTCAGCGCCCACGCGCCGAGCGCCAAGCCGCCCGCGCCACCAGCCGGCAGCAGGACGTTGGCCGCCTGCTCGGACAGCCCGACCTGCGCGCTGAAGCCCCAGGGCATCCGGACGCAGAACACGCCGCGGAAGACCACGACGAACGAGACGACCGAGCCGAGCTCCAGCACCAGGGCGGCGGCGACCCAGCCGGGCCGCGCGTCGGCGAAGCGCTCGCGGACCTCGCCGAGGCCCGGCAGGGTGACGAGCAGTAGCACGCCGACGCCGAGGAGGACGGCGATCTGGGCGAGGCGCTGCGCGAGGTGGCGGGGAGCGAGGGTGTCGGGCACGCTTGCACACACAATAGTTGTGTGGGCAACGACGGTCAATCCGCGCCGCCAAAAGCTGCACAACGCGTTAAGAACGTTCGCAGACCAACGGGAACGCTCAATGTCGAGGCCCTGCCGGCCGACGTATCTGGGGAGCACATGCAGACCGTCTCCGCCACCCGCGTCGTCCGCGGGCTCGAGTCGATCATCGACGCGGTCGCCGGCGTCCTCGCCGAGCAGTCGCTGGACGCCACCCTGCAGTCGATGGCCCGCGCGCTGCGCGGCATCGTGCCGTTCTCGAGCCTCGCCATCTACGAGGTCGACGCCGAGCGCAACGTGCTCATCCCCGCCTTCGCCGAGGGCCTGTGGGTCGAGGAGACGCTGGCCGACGCGCCCAAGAGCGACAACTCGATCACCGGCAAGGTCGTCAAGTCCCGCCAGATCGTCCACCTCGAGCCCGGACATCCGTGGTTCGGCCGCTACATCATCGACGGCACGCCGCAGGACCTCGAGGCGATCGTCTTCTGCCCGCTGATCGTGGGCGACCGCGTCATCGGCACGCTCAACGTCTGGCGTGAGGACTGCGCGCCCGGCTTCGAGGGCACGATCCCGACCTTCTCGCCCGAGGAGGCGCAGCTCATCAAGCGCTTCGCCAGCCTCGCCGCGCTGGCCTACGACAACGCGCGCCGCCGCGAGCTGCTCTCCGAGCAGGCGCGCACCGACGAGCTCACCGGCCTCTTCAACCGCCGCCACTTCCACGAGCGGCTCGCCGCTGAGCTGGCCCGCGCCCAGCGCGACGACGCGCCCGTCGGGTTGGTGCTGCTCGACGTCGACGACTTCAAGCGCGTCAACGACGTCCACGGCCATCCGGTCGGCGACCAGGTCCTCGTGGGCTTCGGCCAGGTGCTGGAAGGCCACGTGCGCGCCGGCGACGTCGTGTGCCGCACCGGCGGCGAGGAGTTCGCCGTGATCCTCCCCAACGCCGACGAGTCCGAGGCCGCGCAGGCCGCCGAGCGCCTCGTCAGCGCCATCCGCGCCGCGACGTGGGCCGAGCCCGGCCCGATCACCGCCTCGGCCGGGGTGGCCGTCGCGCCCGGCGACGCCGCGACCGTCGCGACGCTCTTCAAGGCCGCCGACGAGTGCCTGCTCGCGGCCAAGGCGCAGGGCAAGGACCGCGTGGTCCTGCGCGACGAGGCCTAGGCCTCGTCGCCCACCGACCCGAGGCTCGGCGCGACGCCGCCGCCCCGGATCCGCGCCCGCGCCTCCTCCGGCGCCATCCCGGTCGTGCGCAGCAGGTCGACCGCCGTCGAGCGCACCTGGCCGACGATGACCGACACGGACAGGTTGGTCGTCATCTCCAGCACCTCGCTGGCGTGGCGCGCCGCCGCGATCGCCGGCTCGACGACCCCGTCGACGCGGTCGGCGTCGTCCATCCACGCTGTGAGCGCGAGGACGGACTGGCGCAGCTCGCGCAGCGCGTCGACGACCTGGGGCGGGACGCGGTCGCCGGTCTCGATCGCGCGCACGACGCCGCGCGCCAGCACGCGCACGTTGCGCACCGCCAGGTCCAGCTGGCCGCCCGCGTCGCTGTAGATCGCCAGCGACCCGCGCTGGGTCCGGCGCGCCGGCGCCGCGGCCGCGGTCTCGCGCCCGATCGTCAGGGCCTCCAGGAACCGCTGCGTGTAGACGTCGATGTCGCGCGCCCGGCGCAGGGCGGAGGTCGCGGCGTCGCGGTCGCGGGACGCCAGCGCGCCGGCGATGTCGTCGAGCACCGCGGCCAGCTCGCGCAGGACGGGCGCGGCCTCGCGCCGGACCAGGGCCATCGGGTCGATCGGCGCGACCACGAAGTTCAGGACCAGCGCGACGCCGCACCCGATCAGCGCGTCGGCCGCTCGCGTGAACGACAGGCCGTTGGTCGGCGGCTGCAGCGTCACCACCAGGATCGCCGAGACCGCCGCCTGCGTCACCAGCAGCGCGCCGCCGCCGACGAAGACCGCGACCGACGTCGCCAGGAACACGATCCCGACCAGCTGCAGCGGGCCGGCGCCGAGCTCGAGGACCAGGACGTCGGCCAGCGCGATCCCCAGCGGGACGCCGACCGACAGCTCGATCGCCCGGTTCAGCCGCTGCCCGACCGTCAGCCCCAGCGTGATGATCGCCGCGACCGGCGCGAAGAAGGCGCCGGTCGTCCCGAAGATCGACTTGGCGATCAGCCAGGCCACGCCCGCGCCGACCGCGCCGAGCAGCAGGGTGGGGGCGAGACGGCGCAGGCGGTCCACGCGCGCCCGGAACGTGACCCGCGAGCGCTCAGCAGCGGCTTCCATCACGGCACGCGAGCTCACCTTGGGCTCCTACCCAACCAGACGCCCGGTCCCAACGCGGACACCTGGGGAGAAGACCCGGTTTCTCCAGGCACTTCACCAGGGGAGCCTCTTGAGCAGCACCACACCTTGGAAGACGAGCCTTCGGCGCCATACCCCCCGCCATTCGTCTTCCTCCGCGGGCCCTCCAAGGCGGAAACGACGAGGGCCCGCCACGCGACACGCGCCCGGTCCGAATCGACCGGGCGCGTCTCGTATTTGGAGGAGTCCGCAGAGCGGGTGTCGAAAAGACGGTCGCCCATGAAGAGGACGTCCGCGACCATGACCGCCCCGCCGCACGAGGCGCGGGGACACCAGACTCTCTCCGCCTACATCCAGGCGCGCTTCGACGAGTTCTCGCGCTCCCAGAAGGATGTGGCGCAGTACATCGTCGACCATCTGGACGAGGTGGCCTTCCAGACCGCGGAGGAGCTGGCACGGCGCGCGAACACCTCGTCGTCGACCGTCGTGCGCTTCTCGCAGGCCCTGGGCTTCGAGGGCTTCCCGGAGCTGCAGCACTCCGCCCGGGAGGAGTACCGCCGCAAGGTCGCCGCCGGCCAGGTCGGCGGCACGGGCGCCGCGTCGACCGAGCCGTTGTTCTCGCTCGACCAGAACGAGTTCGAGACCGCGATCGCCGCCGACTTCCAGAACGTCGAGGAGACCGCGCGGCGCGTGTCGCGCTCCGACGTCGAGGCCGCGATCGACGCGATCGCCTCCGCCGACCGCGTCCTCGTCTGCGGCACCGACCAGATGGCGTTCTTCGCCTCCTACTTCCGCCACCTGCTGATGCTGCTGGACCTGCGCGCCGAGATCGTGGCGTCGCCGTCGCAGGAGGCGCTGTCGCGGCTGGGCCGCATCGACGAGGGGACCCTGGTCATCGGCCTGAGCGCCGGTCGCCCGCATCCGCTCGTGGTCCGCGCGATGAAGCTCGCCCGCCACCGCAAGGCGCGCACGCTGGCCGTCGTGGACGCGACGCTGTCCGACGTCGCCAAGCTCGCGCAGATCAAGCTGTACTACTCGAGCAACTCGCCGGCCTACGTCCGCTCGCACACCGCGCTGCTCTCCACGATCCAGGCGCTGGCATACGGGGTGTACAGCCGCGATGCCGACCAGTACGCCGATCGGATCAAAGCCTTCCGCCTGAAGTAGGTCGCGGCGATTGGGGCCCTATCATGGGGCTTCAGATGCGAGACGAAGCAACGTTCCGGGTCAAGGCCGGTCTGGCCGAGATGCTCAAGGGCGGCGTCATCATGGACGTCGTCGACGCCGAGCAGGCGAAGGTCGCCGAGGATGCGGGCGCGGCGGCCGTGATGGCGCTGGAGCGCGTGCCGTCCGACATCCGCCGTGACGGCGGCGTGGCGCGCATGAGCGATCCGTCGATGATCAAGGGCATCCAGGAGGCCGTGACGATCCCGGTCATGGCCAAGGCGCGCATCGGCCATTTCGCCGAGGCCCAGGTGCTGGAGGCTTTGGAGGTCGACTACATCGACGAGTCCGAGGTCCTGACGCCGGCCGACGAGGCCCACCACATCGACAAGTGGGCGTTTCGGATCCCGTTTGTCTGCGGTGCCACCAACCTCGGCGAGGCGCTGCGGCGCGTCGGCGAGGGCGCGGCGATGATCCGCTCCAAGGGCGAGGCGGGCACCGGCGACGTCGTCGAGGCCGTGCGCCACATGCGTTCGATCCGCGGCGAGATCCGCCGGCTCGGGACGCTGGACGAGACCGAGCTGTTCGTCGCGGCCAAGGAGCTGCAGGCGCCCTACGACATCGTCCGCGACGTCGCCCAGAACGGCAAGCTGCCGGTCCCGCTGTTCAGCGCGGGCGGCATCGCGACGCCCGCCGACGCCTCGCTGATGATGCAGCTGGGCGCCGAGTCGGTGTTCGTCGGGTCGGGGATCTTCAAGTCGTCCAACCCCGAGAAGATGGCCCGCGCCGTCGTCGAGGCCACCACGCACTTCGCCGACGCCGAGCGCGTCGCGGCCGCGTCCACCGGCCTGGGCGCCGCGATGGCCTCGCTCGAGGCCCGCAAGCTCGACGAGTCGCAAGTGCTCGCCAACCGCGGCTGGTAGTCCTTGGCTCCGGCCGTCCCGCTCGTCGGCGTCCTGGCGCTCCAGGGCGGCTTCGACGCGCACCTGAAGATGCTGCGCGACCTCGGCGCCGACGTGCGCGAGGTCCGCACGGTGGCCGACCTGGACGGCCTCGACGGCCTCGTCCTGCCCGGCGGCGAGTCGACGACGATGACCCTCGGCATCGCGCGCGAGGGGCTGGCCGAGCCGCTGGTCGCGCTCGTCCGCGACCGCGGCGTCCCGGTCCTCGGCACGTGCGCCGGGCTGATCATGCTCGACCGCGACCACCTCGGGCTGATGGACATCGTCGCCAAGCGCAACGCGTTCGGCCGGCAGATCCGCTCGTTCGAGGCCGACCTGGCGTTCCCCGACCTCGACGAGCCGGTGCACGCGGTGTTCATCCGCGCGCCGTGGATCGCCGAGCACGGCCCGGACGTGGAGATCCTGGCGGCCGTCGACGGCCACGGCGTGGCGGCCCGCGAGGGCGATGTCACCGTGGTCGCGTTCCACCCCGAGCTGAGCGGCGAGCGCCGCCTGCACGCGCAGTTCCTGGATCGCGTCCGCGCGCACGTCGCGGCCCGGTAGGCTCGCGCCCAGCCATGGGCGCCGGGGACGAGGACACCTTCCGCGAGATCAGCGAGCGGCTGCTCGCCGTCGATCCCGACATCGCGCTCAAGCACGCGTTCAGCTCGCCGGGCCTGCGCTACAAGGACCGGATCTTCGCGATGCACGTCCGCGGCGACCTCGTCGTCAAGCTGCCGCCGGGCCGGTGCGAGGCGCTGGACTCCGACGGCGCGGCCAAGCCGTTCCGGATCGGCCAGCGGATCATGCGCGAATGGGTCGCGGTCGGGCCCGACCGCGAGTTCGAGTGGGACGGGCTGGCCGACGAGGCGCTGGCCTTCGCGCGCCAGGGCGCGGGGCCCGGCTAGCGCTGAGGAGCTCTGAACGCGTCGGCGACCAGGCGGCCGTAGCGCCGCCAGACGGCCGGGTCGCGTTCGCCGCCGGCGCGCAGCACCTGCGCGACGCCGGTGATGAGGACGCGCAGCTCCTCGGCCGTCGCGTCGGCGCGCAGCGCGCCGGCTTCGCGGCCGCGGTCCACCAGCGCCGCGAGCGCGGCGTGGGTGGTGGCGCGGGCGGACTCGAGCTCGGGCAGGTGGATGTCGGCCGCGAGGCTGCCGGCGACCGCGCAGTCGGTGGCCTGCTGCTCGGCGATCGCGGTGACGACGTCGAGGAACGCGGCGCCCGGGTCGTCGCGCAGCAGCGCCTCGGTCGTCACGCCGGTGATCCAGGCGAGGCGCTCGCAGGCGACCGCGGCGACGAGGTGCTCCTTGGACGGGAAGCTGCGGTAGACGGTGGCCTTGCCGACGCCGGCGCGGGCCGCGATCTCGGGCACGCCGGCGTCCATGCCCTTGACGGCGAAGACCTCGGCGGCCGCGGTGATCACGCGCTGGCGGTTGCGCAGCGCGTCGGCGCGGCGCGGGAGGGCGGGCGAAGGGACGACGACGGAGGCCATGACGCGCTAGCGCTCCGTCGCGAACGCGGGGTCGGGCAACAGTCCCGCGGCGCCGATCTCGGCGGCGACCGACAGGTGCTCGTGGCCGCCGTCGGTCGGGATCAGGAACGCGGCGACCCCGGCGACGAGCGCGCTCGCGCCGCTGATCAGGAACGCGACCTTGTACCCGTCGTCGCTGGGCAGCCCGGTCGACGCGATCACGCTGCCGGCCAGGATCGCCGCCGTGACCTGCGAGCCCAGCGAGGAGCCGACCGACCGGACGACCGCGTTGAAGCCCGTGGCCTCGCCGGTGCGCGCCGGCGGGACCGCGTCGACGATGAGGTTGGGCATCGCCGCGTAGGCCAGCCCGATGCCGATCGAGGCGATGGTGTTGAACAGCAGGATCTCGAGCTCGGACCCGTGCATGAAGCCCATGAGGATCAGGCCGAGCGCCGTGGCGAACGCGCCGAGGGTCAGCGGGACCTTGTTGCCCATCCGGGCGCCGAGGATGCCGGAGATCGGGCCGACGACGAGCATGGCCAGCGCGCTGGGGAGCATCAGGACGCCGGCCGCGGTGGCGCTGAGCCCGAAGCCGTAGCCGGTGGACTTCGACGCCTCCGCCAGCTGCGGGATCAAGATGTAGGTGCCGAACATCCCGAAGCCGACGAGGACCGTGGCCACGTTGGTCACGAGGACCGGCGGGCGGCGCAGCGTCTCGATGTCGGCCATCGGCTCGGGGGTCCGGCGCTCGAGGCCGACCCAGAGCGCGAGGATCGCGAGGCCGACGAGGACCAACACGATGGTCTTGGGCGACGTCCACCCCCACACGTTGGCGCGGGCGATCGCGACCATCGGCAGGACGAGCCCGACGCCCAGCACCGCGGCGCCGCGCAGGTCGACCTTGCCGGGCTGGCGGACCGGCGACTCGTGGATGAACAGCTGCACGGCGACCGCGGCGACGGCCGACATCACCGCGCTGAGCCAGAAGATGTCGTGGTAGCTCGCGTTGTCGACGAGCACGCCGCCGATGACCAGGCCGAGGCCGCCGCCGATGCCGAGCGTCGCCGAGATCAGGCCGATCGACTGGCCCACGCGCTCGCGCGGGAACTCGTCGCGGATGATCCCGAAGCACAGCGGGAAGATGCCGCCGCCGACGCCCTGAAGGACCCGGCCCGCCACGATCACGCCGAGCGAGCTGCCAAGCGCCGCGACGACCGAGCCGGCCGTGAAGAACATCAGCGAGATCACCAGCAGCCGGCGCTTGCCGAACATGTCGCCGAGGCGGCCGAACAGCGGCGTGAAGACCGCGGCGGCGAGCAGGTAGCCCGTCAGCGTCCACGCGACGCCGGAGCTGTCGGTGTGGAGCGCCGACTTCAGCTCCCCGAGGGCCGGGATGAGCGTCGTCTGGGCGAGGGCGAAGGCGAGGGCGGCGATGCTCAGGATGAGCAGGCTGCGCATCGGGTGCGGGCGAACGTCGGGCAAGATGAGAGCGAAGGGGAGGGGAAGTGGACCTTGGGGTCCGGAACACTATCGCGAACCGGACTCCTGAGTCCGCTTCGTGGCGCGGCATCGGCCGCCGGCCGCCGGGCTCGCCGCGTCTGCCTCCGCCGCAATCCGGCCGCTCGGCGCCGCATCGAGTGACGTGCCCGACCGCCGATCTCGCCGCGCCTGCCACCGCGCCGATCGGCCGCCTCGGCGCCGCGACCGCCACACCATCGCTCGTCACTGCCGCCGCCTCGCCACCGCCTCCGGTCCTCCGCGCCCGCCCCGGAACGGCCGCGGGCCGCCCAGAGGGCGGCCCGCGGAGAGGGTTGGTGGCGCGGCGGGCGCTACGGCGTCGTGCCGGTCGCGTCGGTCGGGCCCGTCGCGGCGGTGCCGTCGGGTGCGGTGGTGTCGGACGGGGTCGCGGTCGACGCGGAGGCGGCCGGTGCCGGCTTCTGCTTGATCTTGATCGGCAGCGGTGTCGTCACCGGGGCCTGGACGTGGGGCGCAGGCGGCTTGTCGACGGCGGGCGAGCCGTCGTCGCCGTTGAAGACGCCGGCCAGGGCGGCGGCGCCGGCGGCCAACGCGATCACCAACAACAACGGCAGGAGGATCGCCAGGGGTCGGATGCCGGAGCGGCGGGTGTGCCCGCCGGTCAGGACCGGCGCGGGCGCGTCGTCCTCGGCCTCGGCCGCCGCCACGACGGCCGGCAGCTCGTTGTCCCACTCCACGGTCAGGCCGAGGTCCTCGTCGCCCGGAGCGAGCGCCTCGGGCTCGGCGTCCGGCAGCGGCTCGGCAGTCAGGTCGGCGGCGTGCAGCTCGGTCGCCGGCTCCTCGACGTGCGCGACCTCGATCGCGATCGGCACCTCGTCGTCCAGCTCGGGCAGCGTCGGGAACGCCCCCGTCAGCGCTTCGCCGACCACGGCGTCAGACGCGGGCGCCGGGGCGATCGCGTGGCCGTGCTCGGGGACGGCCTCCAAGGCGTCCAGCAGCACCGACGACGTGTCGGTGCCCAACGTGTCGACGACCGGATCCTGGTAGGCCAGCTCGGCGCGGCGGAAGATCTCGCCGAGCGCGTCGCAGCGCTCGCAGCGCTCCAGGTGGCGGGCCAACCGCTCCAGGTCCGCGTTGCCCAACGCGCCGTTGGCGCGCGCGGCGAGCATCGTCGGGACGTGCTCGCACGTCTGCGTCCCGCGCGAGCGCAGGCGCCCGTGCGGCGGCGGGCCGGACGGCTGGCGCGCCATCGACGCGGCGGCGTGCCTCGTCGCGCCGCGCAGCAGCGCCTCCGGATCCAGGCCGGTCAGGTCCGGCGCGTCGCGGACGGCGGCGCGGAAGCGGGCGAACGCCTCGGCGGCCGCGCGATCGGCGTTCTGCGGCCCGCAGACCTGCGTGCAGAACGCGATCACCGCCGGGCCGCGACGGTCCACCAGCGCCTGCAGCGCGACGCGGTCACCCGCGCGCACGCCCTGGGGCGTGACGCCCTTGTCCGAACTGCCCTCCATCGCCGCGGAGCCTAGACGGCCGTCCAGCGGCATGTACTCCAGTCCCTCGGTCACAGCCATCCCTTGTCCTCCGCCACTCGCACGGCCTCGGCCCGTGAGTGGGCCCCTAGCTTCTGCATCGCACTCGACAGGTAGTTGCGCACCGTTCCCGCGGACAGGTGCAGGCGCCCGGCGAGGTCCGAGACGGGCTCGCCGCCGCGGGCCGCGCCCAGCACCTCGGTCTCGCGCGGCGTCAGCGGGCTCTCGCCCTCGGCCAGCGCCGCCGCGGCCAGCGCCGGGTCCAGCACGCGCTCGCCGGCCATGACGCGCCGGATCGCGGTCGCCAGCTCGGACGCGGGCGCGTCCTTGAGGACGAAGCCGCGGGCGCCGCTCTCCATCGCCCGGCGCAGGTAGCCCGGGCGGCCGAAGGTCGTGAGGATGACCACGCGGACGTCGGGGAGGGCGTCGGACAGGTCCGCCGCCGCGCTCAGCCCGTCGCCGCCGGGCATCTCGATGTCCAGCAGCGCGACGTCGGGCGTCGTCTCGCGGGTCGCGGCGACGACCTCGTCGCCGCGCGACACCTGGGCGACGACCTCGAGGTCGCCCTCCAGCGTCAGCAGGCTCGCGAGCGCGCCGCGCACCATCGCCTGGTCCTCGGCGATCAGCACGCGGATCACGAGAGCGCCTCCAGCGGGACGGTGACCGCCAGGCGGAAGCCGGTGCCGTCCGGGCGCGGCGCGGCGTCGAGCTGGCCGCGGACGCGGGCGACGCGCTCGGCCAGGCCGGCGAGGCCCGTGCCGTCGGACTCGCCGTCGCGCTCGCCGCAGCCGTCGTCGATCAGCTCCAGCTCGGCGTCGGTCCGGTTGACCGCGACGCTGATCCTCACGTGGCGCGCGTCGGCGTGGCGCAGGACGTTCGTCGCGCCCTCGCGCACCGCCCAGGCCAGGACGGCCTCGGCGTCGGGCGGCAGCTCGATCGCGGGCGCGGGCGCCGCGTCGACCTCGATGCCGGCCGCCGTCAGCGTCGAGCGCGCGCCCGCCAGCTCGGCGTCCAGCAGCGGACGGCGGTAGCCGGCGACGGCCTCGCGGACCTCCGACAGCGCGCGGCGGGTGACGGTCTCGATGTCGCGCATGTGCTCGGCCGCCTGGTCCGGGCGGTCCTGGATCAGCCGGTTGGCCAGCTCGGACTTCAGCGCGATGACGCTCAGCGAGTGGCCGAGGAGGTCGTGGAGGTCGCGGGCGAAGCGCAGGCGCTCGTCGGCGACCGCGAGGCGGCCGATCTCGTCGCGCGCGGCGTTGAGCTGGCGGTTGACGACGCGCAGGCGGCGGAAGCCGCCGGTGAGCAGGCCCACGCCGATCGTGACGACGAACAGCGAGATCGCCGCGTCGGTGCCGGCGTTGGAGACGACCTCGGTCGCGGCCGCGGCGCCCGCGAGGACGAACAGCAGCGGAAGCGCGAAGCGGCGCTCGATGCGCAGGCCCGCCGCGGCGGCCACGAAGCACCAGGTGCCCGACCAGTCGCCGCCGCCGATCGCGGCCAGGGCGATCGCGATCGCGGCCAGCCCGGCGATGCGCGGCGCCGCGTAGCGCTCCTGGGTCTGGGTCGCATGGTCGGCGGGGATCCAGCCACCGACCATCGTGCGCCAGTAGAGCCCGGCGAACGCGACGGCGAGCGCGAGCGCGGGCGCCAGCTCGAGGCCGTCGAGCGACCCGGCGGCGTCGACCACGGGGCCGACGAAGAAGATCAGCGAGATCATCATCGCCCACTGGCCACGGCGCGGGAGGACGAGAAGTCCCTCCTCCGGTGGGCAGGGCTGTGCGCTCACACCGAAATTCTGCCTGGTCGCGGGAGACGGCATGGACGGATGGTCCCCTTAAGGCCGGACGAGCGGAAGTGGTGCGAGTACGCGTTTGCCCGTGACAAACGTCACGGCCGGCGCAGCGCGCTGCGCACGACGGTTCGGATCTGCGCGGTCGGGATCGCCGGGCCGGTGCCGTCCGGGCGCGCGGTCCAGAGCGCGACCGGCTGGCCGGCGCGCCCGTCGGCTACGAGGCGCACCTCGTGGACGGCCTCGGGCGGAGAGACGTCCTCGACCGCGCTCCACGCGCCGTTCGCGAAGCTCGCGGCGCGCGCGACGCCGTCGCTGTCCTGGTTGGCCAGCGGCTGGACCCACGCGACCGTGAGGCCGCCGGCAGGGGAGAAGACGACGTCGGCGCCGCGGGTCCCGCCCTGCGCCGGCGCGGCGGGCTGGCCGGCGGCGAACTGGCTGCCGCCGGTCGTGCGGTGCAGCACCGGCCGGGAGCCCTCGACGTCGGCGACCGCCCAGCCCTCCGGCGTCTCGGCCAGGCGGAACGACGACGCGCCGTCGGCGACGAGCGTCTGCGCCTTGGTGAACGTGGAGCGGCCGACGAGCAGGGCGGAGGACTCGAGCGCCGTGCGCACGCGCAGCTCGTGGCGCCGCCAGACGACCCGGACCTGGCCGCGAGCGTTGACGCCGGTGCCGAGCAGCCACTGCGTCGGCCCGGTGGCGGTGGCGAGCGTCCGGATCGCGCCCCAGCCGTGGCCGGGCCGGCGGACGCGGACGAGCACCTTGCCCTGGCGGACGAACGCCACGACCTGGTCGCCGTTGGTGCCGGCCGCGGCGGAGACGACGTCGGCGCGGCCCCGGCCGGACAAGGTGTAGGGCTTGCCCCAGGCGCCGCCGCGGCGGTCGATGGCCCGCACGACGCGGCGGATCGCCCCGGTCGAGGTCTTGGTGACCTCGATCCAGGTGACGAGCGCGGTCGAGCCCGACGTGGCGAGCCGCGGCGTCGAGACCAGCGGCACGGTCGCCAGCGTGCGCGTCGCGCCGAAGCCGCCGCCGGCCGGGCCGAACGCGACGTTGAGGCGGGAGAGGAACACGCCGGTCGCGGGCGAGCGGCTCGGCAGGCCCTGGGCGGCGAGCGCGAGCGCCTGGGTGCGGGCGAAGGACGCGATGGCGGTGACGCCGTCCGGCGCCGCGTGCTCGGGCCCGAAGCTCGCGGGGGTGAGGCTCGACGGGCGCGACGCCGTGCCCTCGCCGCCGAGCGCGTCGTTGCCGATGTTGTCCTGCCACGGCCACGCGGCGAGCATCGAGCCGTCGAAGGTCGTGGCCGTCAGCAGCGGGCCGGCGAACGTGTGCGGCGCGGAGACCGTCTGCGGCGCCGTCCACGTCGCGGCGGAGGCCGAGCCGGAGGCGGCGGCGAGCAGGGCGACGGTGAGGGCGAGGAGGCGACGCATGTTCAACAACAACGCGCCGGGCGACGCGAAGGTTGCGGCGCCGGTCCCGTCATACTCGCACGCATGCGGATCGCGGCGCACGGCAGGCCGAGCGGGGGCGCGCAGCGCTGAGCGGGCGCGTCGTCATCGACGCCCGGGCCGCGGCGCGGCCCGAGCTGGGCGGGGTCGAGCGGTGGGCGCGGGAGCTGAGCGCCCGGCTGCCGGCGCTCGACCCGGCGCGGTACGTGGTCGCGCGGCCGCCGGCGGCGCTCGCGCACCGGGCCGGGCATGCCTGGGAGCAGCTCGTCCTGCCGGTCCAGGCCGCGCGCGCCGGCGCGATCCTGTGCCCGGCGAACCTCGCGCCGCTGGCCTCGCGCAAGACCGTGGTCGTCCTGCACGACGTCGCGCCGCTGCGCGAGCCCGGCTGGTACTCGGAGCTGTACGTCCGCTGGCAGCGCATGGTCCTGCCGCGCATCGCCCGCCACGCGGCGCGGATCGTGACGCCGTCGGCGTTCAGCCGAGACGAGGTCGTCGACCTGCTCGGCGTCGACCCGGCGCGCGTGGCCGTCGTGCCCGGCGGCGTCGACGCGCGCTTCACGCCGGCCGCCGACCCGGGCCCGGCCCGCGCCGCGCACGGCCTGGCCGAGCGGCCCTACGTCCTGACCGTCGCCAGCCGCACCGCGCGCAAGAACCTCGCGGTCCTCGACCTCGCCGCCCGCCGGCTCGCCGCGCGCGGGGTGGACCTCGTCGCCGCGGGCGGCGACCGCCCGCAGTTCCGCAGCGAGACCGACACCGCCGGCGTCCGGCCGCTCGGCCACGTCGACGACGCGCTGCTGCCCGGCCTGTACGCGGGCGCCGCCGCGTTCGTGCTCCCGTCGCTCTACGAGGGCTTCGGGCTCACCGCGCTGGAGGCCCTGGCCGCCGGCGTGCCGGTCGTGGCCGCCGACCGCGGCGCGCTGCCGGAGGTCTGCGGCGCCGCCGCCCAGCTCGTCGACCCGACCGACGCCGGCGCGATCGCCGACGCGCTGGAGCACGCCCTCGACGACCCCGACCCCTACCGCGCCGCCGGCCCGCGGCGCGCCGCGCCGCTGACCTGGGACGCGACGGCCCGCGGCGTTGATGCGACGATGAGCGCGGTGCTCGGATGACCAGCGCGCGGGTCCTCTCGCTCCAGGTCGGCCGCGCGGCCGCGCTGCCGTGGCGCGGCCGGGCCGTGCCCAGCGCGATCGACAAGCGGCCGGTCGACGGCCGGATCGCGCTCGCGCCGCTGGGCTTCGCCGGCGACGAGCAGGCCGACCTGCGCGTCCACGGCGGCCCCGACAAGGCCGTCTGCTGCTACCCGTCCGAGCACTTCCCGCGCTGGGCGGCGCTGCTGGAGCGCGATGCCATGCCGTTCGGCGCCTTCGGCGAGAACCTGACGCTGGCCGGCGCGCTGGAGACCGACGTCTGCATCGGCGACACCTACACCTTGGGCGGCGAAGGCGGCGCCGTCGTCCAGGTCTCCCAGCCGCGCGGTCCGTGCTTCAAGATCGCGGCGCGGTGGGGGCGCAAGGCGGTGACCCGGACGATGGCCTACGACATGATCGCCGGCTTCTACCTCCGCGTCCTGGAGCCCGGGACGGTCGGAGCCGGCGACACGCTCGACCTGGTCGAGCGCGTCAGCGACGTCACCGTCGCCGAGGTCCTGCGCGTCACCTACCGCGACCGCCACGACCCGCCGGCGCTGCAGCGCGTCGTCGCCGTCGGCGCGCTCGCCGAGCAGTGGCGCGCCTCGCTGGCCAAGCTGGTGGAGCTCAACATGCTCCCGCTGACCGATCCCGTGGGGGATGCCTGAGCGGTGCCTCGGAGCGCCTCCGCCCGCGGAGGGCGGAGACGCTCGTTGATGGTCGCGTTGTTCAACGTCTCCGGCAGCGAGCCGGTGATCCTGGCGCTGCCGCAGCCCCCGATCGACGCCGTGCAGTTCAGCGCCGACAGCCGAGGTCTCCTTGGATGGGATGGGAACGTGCGTGCAATCCGTTAGCGCTCAGGATTTGTAAGCAGACTACGCCCGGAGACCAAAGCCAACCGGCCCAGGAGATCCGGCGCCTCGCGCCTCCGCCCGCGGAGGGCGGAGACGCTCGGCGCGGTGGGGATCAATACACGCTGATGGCGACCAGCGGCACGATCAGGTAGGAGAGCGCGGCGCCGGTCGAGGTCGAGGACGTCGCGGTCCCGTTGGGGATCAGCGAGCACGTGCTGCCGCTCACCGCGAGCGACTGGCCCGTGACGGGGAGGGTCAGCTGGCTCTGGCCGTTGGTGTACGTGCCTGGCTGCGACCCGGTGAGCTTGGCGCTGCCGCACCCGCTGACCGTGGCCGTGCAGCTCAGCGACGACAGGCTCAGCGCGGTGACGCCGTTCGTCGAGAGCCCGGTGGCCTTGAGCACGGCGGTGCTCGTGCAGCCGACGGTGGTGGCGGTGCCGGCGGTGGTGCAGCCGCTGAGGGTCTGCTTGTAGGTGTTGGACAGCGTCAGCGGCAGCGCGCCCGAGGCGTTGCCCAGCGTGGCGTAGATCTTGGCGGTGGTGCAGGTGACGGTCGCCGAGCTGCTGGAGCCCTGGACGGCGAGCTTCCATGCAGCGGTCGTGGTGCCGGCCTTGGCTCCGGGCGACGAGATGCTCGCCGTGGTGGCCGAGGCGGTCGCGGATGCGGCGAGGGCGAGCGCGGCCGTGACGGCGAGCAGGCCGAGGCTCCTGGTGAACAGGCGCATAGGAACGGTTACTCCTTTGGAGAGGGGTGTTCACGCACTCTATAAACGCGGCGTATTATCATCAAGGCCTCTTCGCTATTGGGCGCGCTCAGCCCTTGCGAGGGGCCTCAGAGGGCCTTGACGAACAGCACGCGGTGGAAGCCGTGGCGCGTCTCGCGCCCGACCTCCGCGTAGCCCAACTTGGGGTACAGCAGCAAGTTGTCGGCCATGGCCGCGTTGGTGTGCAGCCGGATCTCGGGCAGGTGACGGCGGCGCGCCTCGTCCTCGGCGTAGGCGAGCAGGTCCCGGCCCAGGCCGCGGCCCTGCGCGGAAGGCGCGACCGCCACGTTGTTGACGATCAGGTGGTCGCCGGCGTCGACCAGGACGATCGAGGAGACCAGCCCGCCGTCGCCGTCGCGCACCCACTGCTGGCCGGCGGCGATCCGCGCCGCGTGGTCGTCGTCCCATCGGCGCCGGCCGGCGCCCGACGGCCTCGACGTGCCGCGCGAACGCCGCCTCGACCAGCGCGGCGACCGCCGCGGCCTCGTCCTCACGCGCCGGTCGCAGCAAACCGCACCACGCCGTCGTCCTCGACCTCGGCGACCTCGCCGCGCTCCAGCAGCAGGTCGACGTGGCCGAGCACCTCCGACAGCGTCAGGAACGCCTGGGTCACCGCGACGTTGCCCCACATCTGCTGCGCGATCTCGAAGCCGGACTTCGGCCCTTCGGCGACGATCCCGGCGATCTTCCGCACGCGCCGCTCGTGGCCGGCGAAGCGCTCGTCGATCAGCGTGCGGTGGTCCTCGACGACGTCGCCGTGCCCGGCGTAGACCACCGCCAGGTCCATCGCGCGCGTCTGGGCCAGGGACGCGAGGTAGTCGCGCAGCGCGTGCGGGCGCTCGTCCGGATCGGCGGTGCCGTCCAGCGGGCGCGAGATCAGCGGGTTGGACGAGATGTGCTTGATGAGGTGGTCGCCGGCCATCAGCTCGCCGGTGGCCTCGTCGTGGAACACGGTGTCCGACGGCGAGTGCCCCGGCCGGCGGTGGACGCGCCAGCACCGCGACGCGAACTCCAGGACGTCGCCCTCGGCGACCGTGCGCGTGACCTGGACCGCCGAGCCCCAGCCCCGGAACGACGCCGTGACCACGCGCAGCGCGATGCCGATCTCGCGCGGGATCCCGTTGCGCACCATCAGCCGCTCGGCGAACGCGTCGTCGGCCTCGATCTCCGTGCCGTAGTTGGCCAGCCAGGGCGCGAGGACGTCGAGCGCGACGACCTCGGCGCCGGACCGGTCGGCCAGGATCTTGGCGAGCCCGATGTGGTCGATGTGCTGATGGGTCAGCACGATCCGCTCGAGGTCCTCGATCCTGCGGCCCTGCTCGGCCAGCGCGGCCTCCAGCACCGTCAGCGACGTGCCGGAGTTCGGCCCGGTGTCGACCAGCGTCAGCGGGTCGTCGTCGATCAGGTAGCAGTTGACGCGCCCGACCGCAAAGGGTGTCGGGACCGGCAGCACGTGGATGCCGGACGAGGGGCCGCCCACCGCGCTCACGCCCGGATCCGGCCCAGCACCTCGTCGCGCTTGGCCTCCATGTCGGCCTCGCTGACGAGCGACTCCAGCGTGAGGCGCAGCAGCGGCTCGGTGTTGGACGGGCGGACGTTGAAGTGCCAGTCGTCGAAGTCGATCGACACGCCGTCGACGTGCGTGACCTTCGCGCCCGGCAGCGACCCGTAGTGCTCCTGGAGCTCCTCCATCTTGGTCGGCCCGTTGGTGACCTCGGAGTTGATCTCCCCCGAGATGAAGTACTTGCTCTTGTAGGGCTCCAGCAGCGCGGACAGCTTCTTGCCCTCCACGCTCAGCTTCTCCAGCACCAGCAGCGCCGGCAGCGTGCCCGAGTCCGCGTTGTAGAAGTCGTGGAAGTAGTAGTGGCCGGAGACCTCGCCGCCGAAGATCGCGCCCTCGTCGCGCATCCGGGTCTTGAAGAACGCGTGCCCGACGCGGTTGATGTGCGCGATGCCGCCGGCGGCGCCGACGGTGTCGGCGACGGCCCGGGACGCGCGTGCGTCGTAGAGGATGTCGGCGCCCTCGTTGCCCGGCTTGGCCAGCAGGTGCTCGGCCAGGATCGCGGTCAGGAAGTCGCCGTCGACGAACCGCCCGGTGTCGTCGATGAAGAAGCAGCGGTCGGCGTCGCCGTCCCAGGCGATGCCGAGGTCGGCGCCCTCGGCCACGACCTTGTCCACGATGAACTTCCGGTTCTCCTCCAACAACGGGTTGGGCTCGTGGTCGGGGAAGTTGCCGTCGGGGGTGAAATACGTCTCGACGAGGTCGAGCCCGAGGCCGCGGAGGATCGGCCCGGCCATCGGGCCGGCCATGCCGTTGCCGCCGTCGACGACGACCTTGAGCGGCTTGACGTTGGACGCGTCGATCGTCTCGAGCGCGGCGGCCTGGAACGCCGCGTAGACGTCGACCTCCTCGACCGAGCCCGGCCGCCCGCTGGCCGGATCGCCCAGGCCGTGCTCGATCATCCGGCGGATGTCCTGGATGCCCTCGTCGCCGCTCAGCGCGATCGAGCCGCGCTTGACGAGCTTGGCGCCGGTGTAGGCCTTGGGGTTGTGCGAGGCGGTGCACATCAGGCCGCCGTCGAGCCCGCGTGAGCCGACCAGGAAGTACAACATCTCGGTCCCGACCTGGCCGGCGTCGACCACCGACGCCCCTTCGGCCACCATCCCGTCGCGGTAGCGCGCGGCCATCTCGGGCGCCGTGAGCCGCATGTCGCGACCCAGCCCGAGCCGCAGCTCGGAGACCGGCTTGCCCTCCAGCTCGGCGATCACCCGCGCGAAGGCGCGGCCGATCTGCTCGGCCGCGTCGGGCCCCAGCTGGTCGCCGTGGATGCCGCGGATGTCGTAGGCCTTGAAGATCTCGGCAGGGACGTTCATCGCGTCAGATCCTCTCACGGTCCCCACCGCAGCGGCGTGCCACCTGACATCCTTCGCGCCCGCATGAGCCCGACCCTGGTCACCGGCGCCTCCGGCCTGCTCGGCTCGCGGCTCGTCGACGTGCTGCTGGCGCGCGGCGAGCCCGTCGTCGCGCTGACGCGCGATCCCGCCGCCGCCGCGATCGACGCGCGCTGCGCGGTCGTGGTCGGCGACGTCGGCGACCAGCCGCTGCTGGAGCGCGCGATCGCCGCCCACGGCGCGACGACGGTCTTCCACCTCGCCGCGCAGACGATCGCGGGCGCCGCGCGCGAGGACCCGGCCGCGACGTACGCGACCAACATCATCGGGACGACCACGGTGCTCGAGGCCGCCCGGCGCCGGGGCGTCCGGCGGGCGGTCGTCGCCTCCTCGGTCACGGCCTACGGCCCGTCGGCGGTGCCGCCGTACACGGAGGACATGCTCCTGGCGCCGGTCGACCCCTATGACATCTCCAAGGCGGCGCTGGATCTCGTCGCGCGGTCCTACTGGCCGAACCACGGCCTGCCGGTCGCGACCGCGCGCTGGACCAACGTCTACGGCGGCGGCGACCGCAACACGTCGCGGCTCGTGCCCGAGCTGATCGGCGCCGCGCTCGACGGCCGCGCGCCCGAGATCCGCTCCGACGGGACGCCGGAGCGCGACTTCCTGCACGTCGACGACGCCGTCGGCGCCGCCCTGGCGCTCGCTGACGCCCTCGACGACGCGCAGGCCGGCGCACGCGGCGAGGCGTTCAACGCCGGCTCCGGCCGGCCCGTGTCCGTCCGGGCGGTCGTCGAGACGCTGGAGCGCGTCCTCGCCCGCCCGCTGCACGCCCGCTACGACCCGGCGCCGGCACCACCGTCGCGCCAGCACGTCTCCCACGCCAAGCTCACCCGCGTCACCGGCTGGGCGCCGCGCGTCGACCTCGACGAGGGCCTGCGCCGCACCGTCGCCTGGCACGAGCGCGAACGCGAGCGGGCAGCGGCCTAGACGTCCTAGGACGCGACCCGGCTGCGCGGGCGCGGCCGCCAGGCCGAGCGCGACGTGTGCAGCTGGGGGACCAGCAGGCGGGCGCGATCGCTGGGCTCGCGCGCCCAGCGCTCGAACTGCGCCGCCGGCATCGGCCGCGCGAGGCCGAAGCCCTGGGCGACGTCGCAGCCGAGGTCGGCGAGGCGCTGCCAGGCCTGCGGCGTCTCCACGCCCTCGGCCACGACGCGCAGCCCGAGCGCGCGGCCCAGGCCGACGACCGAGCCGACGATCGCCGCGTCCTGCGGGTCGTCGACCATGCCCAGGACGAACGAGCGGTCGAGCTTGAGCTCGTCGGCCGGGACGTTCTTGAGCTGCTCCAGCGACGACTGGCCGGTGCCGAAGTCGTCGACCGAGATCTCGACGCCCGACGCCTTGATGCGCTCCAGGATCGCGATCGCGCGCGAGGTGTCGCGCATGACCGCGTCCTCGGTGACCTCGACGCACAGGTTGTCCGGGGTCAGCGCGTGGACGGCGAGCGTCTCGGCGATCCGGTCGGGCAGGGTCGCGTCGACCAGGACGATCGCCGACACGTTGACGCCGACGCGGATGTCGAGGCCGTTGCGGCGCCACTGCGCCGCCTGGTCGACCGCGCGCTCCAGGACCCACAGCGTCAGCTGCGGCATCAGCCCGGTGCGCTCGGCGATCGGCAGCAGCACGCCGGGCGGGATCTCTCCGCGCGTCGGGTGCTTCCAGCGGATCAGGGCCTCGGCGCCGGAGATCCGGCCGGTCGCGATGTCGACCTGGGGCTGGAAGGCCAGCCACAGCTCGTCCCGGTCGAAGGCGCTGCGCAGGTCGGCCGCGAGCGCGAGGCGGTCCAGCGAGTGCTCGTCGTGCTCGGCGGTGTAGCCGGCGACGACCGTGCCCAGGCGCTTGGCGTCGTACATGGCGACGTCGGCGCGGCGCGCGAGCTCGCGCGAGTCGGGGGCGTCCTGCGGGAAGTGGGCGATCCCGACCGAGGCGTTGACCGCGACGCCGACGCCCTCGATCGCCAGCGGCGCGTGCAGCGCCTCGCCGACCGCCGCGGCGACCGCGCGGGCGTCGTGGCCGTCGGGCACGATCGCGGCGAACTCGTCGCCGCCGAGCCGGGCCAGCGTGCCGGGGACGACGGCCTCCAGGCGTCGCGAGACCGCGATCAGCAGGTCGTCGCCGGCGTGGTGGCCGAGCGTGTCGTTGAGCTCCTTGAAGCCGTCGAGGTCGAGTTGCAGCAGCGCGAAGCGACGCGCCGAGCTCTCTCCCGCGGCCGTCAGGACCTCGAGCTCGCGGAACAGCGCGCGCCGGTTGGGCAGGCCGGTGAGGTCGTCGGTCAGCGCCTCGCGGCGGTGCAGCGCCAGCGAGCGGACCTCGCGCAGCGTCCAGACCAGGCGCGCCAGCGCGCAGGCGAACGAGGCGGCGGCGAGCACGATCGCGGCGGTCGGGAGGTTCGCCCAGTGGTCGGCGACGAGGATCCCGACGGCCAGCGACGCGATGCACGCCGGCGACGTCAGCTCCCACCAGCCGCCGACCGGCAGGACGCGGCCCGGCGCGGGGCGCGCCCACGAGGCCGTGGCGAGGAACAGCAGGCCGAGGCTCCAGCTCACCGCCATCGCCGGCGACATCGTCGTGTGGCCCTCGGCCAGGTGGACCGTGCGCTGCGTGTCGGACGCCAGGGTGAAGAGCAGGCCGACCGCCAGGACGACGCCCTGGGGCGACGGGCGCCCGATCATCAGCAGCGTGCCGAAGAGGATCCCGAGCAGCGCCAGGTCGGCGGCCGGGTAGGCGACGTTGACGATCAGCGTGCCCTGGCTCAGGCCGGCGAGGTCGCCGAGGAAGAGGGCGGCGACGTAGGTCGCCGAGGCGAGGCCGATCAGCAGGCCGTCGAGCCAGAACGAGCGATGCGCGCCGCCGAGGTAGTGGCGGCTGATGACGATCAGCGCGGCGTACCAGGGCGGGTAGGCCGCGAGCCAGAACACGTCGGCGAGGCCGGCGTGGTCGACGTGGTTGCCGCTGATCGCCGAGACGATCCCGCCGATCAGCGTGGCGCCCAGGCCCGCGAACAGCAGGATCCACAGGCGCCGGTCGCCGGTGGAGGCGATCAGACGCACCGCGGCGAGGCCGGCGGCGATCAGCGCCGTCGCCAGCGGCAGCACGATCGTGCCGACGGCGGGGGAGGCGAAGCGGACGCCGCCCAGGACGAGCAGGTCGGCCAGCCCGAGCGCGATGCCGGCGCCGCACAGGAAGGTGAGCAGGCGGGCGCAGCGCCCCGAAAGGCGCGCTGACGGCAGCGATGCGCGCGAAGCACTGGCCATGGATCTCGTCCCGGGGGCGCGAACCCTGGTCCGGTCCCCACTCCGGTAGTCGGCTGGTGAGCGTCGCTCTTCAACTGCGGACGTGCCAGGACGGACACCTCCGTAGAATGCAGGCCGTATGTCCGGACATTCCAAGTGGGCCTCGATCAAGCACAAGAAGGCGATCGTCGACTCCAAGCGCGGCAAGCTCTTCACCAAGCTGGCCCGCGCGGTGACGGTCGCGGCCAAGGAGGGCGGGGGCGACATCGACGGCAACCCGTCGCTGGCGCTCGCGGTCCAGAAGGCCCGCGACGCCTCGATGCCCAAGGACAACATCGAGCGCGCGATCGCCAAGGGGACGGGCGCCGGCGCCGACGCGGCGGCGCTCGAGAGCATCATGTACGAGGGCTACGGCCCGGGCGGCGTGGCGCTGCTGATCGAGGCCGTCACCGACAACCGCAACCGCACCGGCGCGGACGTCCGCCACGCCCTGTCCAAGGGCAACGGCTCGCTCGGCGAGCCCGGCTCGGTGGCCTACAACTTCGACAAGAAGGGCGTCATCGCGGTCGACGCCGGGCGCTACACCGAGGACGACCTGATGATCGCGATCGACGCGGGCGCCGAGGACATCTCGCTCGAAGACGACGTCTACGAGATCGTCACCGAGCCGTCGGACCTGACCGCCGTGCGCGCCGCGCTCGACGAGGCCGGCATCGAGCTCCAGAACGCCGAGGTCATCCAGCGCCCCAAGGTGCTCGTCCCGGTCGACGAGGAGACGGCGGCCAAGCTGCTGCGCCTCATCGACAACCTCGAGGACAACGACGACGTCGACGCGGTGCACGCGAACTTCGACGTCGACGCCGAGGTGCTGGAGCGCCTCATGGCGGCGACGTAGTACCCGACCATCATGCTCCCGGCGGTGCTGCGCGAGGAGCGCCAGTTCCGGCTGCTGTTCCTGGGCCAGGCGCTGTCGGTCGTCGGCGACCGCATGACGCAGGTCGTCCTGCCGTTCGCGGTGCTGTCGATCGGCGGGTCGGTCGCCGACGTCGGGATCGTCGCGGCGGCGGGCTTCTTCCCGTTCATCGTGCTGGGGCTCATCGGCGGCGTGGTCGCCGACCGGATCGAGCGCAAGCGGATCCTGATCGCGTCCGACGTCGTGCGGCTCGGCAGCCAGGCGGTCGCGGGCGTGCTGCTCGTCTCCGGCCACGCGGAGGTGTGGCACCTCGCGCTGCTGACCGCGGTCTTCGGGGCCGCTGACTCGTTCTTCTCACCGGCGTTCAGCGGGCTGATGCCGCAGACGATCAGCGAGCCGCACTTCCTGCAGCCGGCCAACGCGCTGCGCGGCCTGTCGTTCTCCACCGGGTCGATCGTCGGGCCGGCGCTGGGCGGCGTCCTCGTCGCGGCGCTGGGCGAGGGCGGGGCGCTGCTGGTGGACGCCGGCACGTTCGGCGTCTCGGTCCTCTGCCTGCTGGCGCTGCGCCCGCGCGTCGTGGAGCGCGGCGACCCCGAGCCGTTCGCGGCCGACCTCCGCGGCGGCTGGCGCGAGGTGCGCTCGCGCTCCTGGGTCTGGTCGTTCCTGCTGGCGATGGTCGTCTACCACGTGGTCGTCCTGCCCTCGATCTACGTGCTCGGCCCGGTGCTGATGGAGGACGAGCTGAACGGCGCGACGTCGTGGGCGATCATCACGGTGGCCTTCGGCCTGGGCTCGGTCGTGGCCGACGTCCTGCTGCTGCGCTGGCACCCGCGCTACGCGCTGCGGGCCGCGGCGATCGCGCTCGGCTTCGCGTCCTGCCAGGCGGTGATCATCGGCAGCGGCCTGCCGATCCTCGCCATCGCCGCGGTGGAGTTCTTCGCGGCGATCGGCGTCTCGGCGTTCTTCACGCTGTGGGAGACGTCGCTGCAGGAGCACATCCCGGAGCAGTCGATCTCCCGCGTGTCGTCCTATGACTACGCGGCGAGCGCGGGGATGATGCCGGTCGGGATGGTCGTCGCCGGGCCGGTGGCCAGCGCGCTGGGCATCCACACCACCTTGGCGGGGATGAGCGCGATCGGCGTCCTGGCGGCGATCGGCTGCCTGAGCGTGCGCGCGGTCAGAGACCTGCCGCGGGCAGCGGCCGCGCGCGATACAGCGGCACCGGCTCCGGCAGCCCCTTGATCCGGCGCGCGTGCGCCGAGGACCAGAGGAAGTCGCGGGCCGCGGCGTCGCGCACCTCGCGCGTGGCCAGGACGCTGCCGGCCCGGGCGATCGACGTGACGCGGCTGGCGAGGTTGACGGCGCGGCCGAACACGTCGCCGCCGCGGGCGACCGTCGGGCCGTAGGCCAGGCCGACGCGGACCTGCGGGAACGCGGCGTCGGTGCCGGCGCTCTCGGCGTCGGAGGCGGCGACGAGCTGGAGCGCGGCGCGGACGAGGTCGTCCGGCGCGGCCGCGGTCAGCATCACGGCGTCGCCGATCGTCTTGACCAGGCGGACCGGCGGGTCGACGACCTCGCGGGTGATCGAGAACAGGCGCTCGGCGACCGAGCCGAGGTCCTCGGGCGCGATCTCCTCGCCCAGGCGGGTGAACCCGACCAGGTCGGCGAAGGCCACCGCCTGGTCGCGTGCGCCGGGCAGCTGGCCGGAGATCCGCTCGGCCTGGCCGACCATCTCGCTCTGCACCATGTTGCGCAGGTGCTGGCTGAGCATCTGCACGATCATCGGGCCGACGAGCGGCATGACGGCGTGGACCTGGGCCGCGTAGCGCTGGGCCAGCTCCAGCTCGGTGGTCCCGGGCTCCAGCACCGTCTCGAGCATCAGCGCGCGCATCGCCTCCGACGCGGTGGAGAGCGAGCGGCCCAGGACGCGGGTGGTCGCGACCATCTGGTCCTCGGTGAGGCCGAGGTCGGTGAACGCGCGGGCCGTGCGCGCGCTGGCGAGGTCGACGTCGGTGAACTCGGTCGCGTCGACCTCGGGCAGCGGCAGGCCGTGCGCCCGCCGCAGGCGCTTGAGCAGCTCCGGGTCGGCGCCCGCGATCTGGGCGACCTCGGCGGTCGTGTACTTCGGCTCGCCGCCGACCTCGCGCTCGGCGGCGAGGAAGACCAGCAGGCCGCGGCGGTGCGCCCGGCGCAGCTCGTCGTCGCCGAAGCCCTCGGCCACGAGCCACTCCAACAGCGCCCGGCGCTCGTCGAGCGCTCCGCCCTCCAGACCCTCGTAGAAGCCCTCCGCCGCGAAGTCCACGGCGCGGAGCCTAGATGAGTCGTTCCGCGGTCCGGTGCGGCCGTTCGACCGCCCGATCGCCCGGACCGTCTCGCAGAACGACCCATCTAGTCTCTGCTCCCGTGTCCTCCGACCGTCCACCGCCCCGCCGCCGCCTGAGCGCCGCGCAGCGCCGCGAGCGCATCCTCGGCGCCGCGCAGGAGGTGTTCGCCCAGCGCGGCTACCACGGCTCGTCGCTGGACGACATCGCCAAGGCGTCGGGCACGTCGAAGGCGCTGATCTACGAGCACTTCGAGTCCAAGCGCGAGCTGCACGAGACGCTGGTCACCGGGCACGCGTCCGAGCTGGCGCGCCGCTTCGCGGCCAACGCAGCGACCGGCATGGTCGGCGAGGAGCGCCTGCGCGCGGGCGTCGACGTCTTCTTCGGCTGGGTGCAGGAGCGCCGCGAGGCGTGGCAGGCGCTGTTCCGCGACGCGGCCGACCCGGAGCTCGCGCCGCTGATCGACCGCCTCCAGGCGCAGGCGACGCGCGCGATCGTCGCGCTCGTGCCGGCCGGCGGCGAGGGCGTCGACGAGCAGCAGATCGAGATGTACGCCCAGCTCACCTCCGGCGCCTGCCAGGCGCTGGCCAACTGGTGGGCCGACCACACCGAGGTGTCCCGCGGGGTGCTGGTCGATCGCGTGATGGAAGTGGTCTGGGACGGCATGAGCAGCCTCGATCCTGCGGGCCGCCCGCCCGCGCCTGACGGTCGCTGACGCGCTTGACGTCCTGGCGCACGCTGGCGCTGCGCCAGCGACGTCAGCCACGACCGTGCGGGCCGCAGGATCGAGGCTACGCGGCGGTGCGGCGGCGGGCGGCGTAGTCGACCGGCGTGCGGTCGACGAGGTAGCCGAGCAGCGCGTCGACGACGCGCGGGTCGAACTGGGTCCCCGCGTGGGCGGTCAGCTCCGCGACGGCCTCGTCGTGGCTCATCGCGTCGCGGTAGGGGCGCGACGAGGTCATCGCGTTGTAGGCGTCGCAGGCCAGGACGATCCGGCTGCCCAGCGGGATCTCGTCGCCGCGCAGGTTGTCCGGGTAGCCGGTCCCGTCGAAGCGCTCGTGGCCGTGGCGGACCATGCGGGCGACCGGGCCGAGGCCGGGGACCGCGCGCAGGATGCGCTCGCCGACGACGCTGTGGCCGCGCATGACCTGCCACTCCTCGTCGTTGAGCAGGCCGGGCTTGGACAGGATCGAGTCCGGGATCGCGACCTTGCCGATGTCGTGCAGCAGCGCGGCGGCCGCGATGCGCTCGACCTCCTCGGCGTCGAGGTTGAGGCGGCGCGCGACGGCGCCCGCCAGCGCGACGACCTGCTCGGCGTGCTCGCCGGTGCCGCGGTCGCGCTCGCTCAGCGCGAGGGCCAGGGCGCCGATCGCGCCGCGCGACGGCTCGGGCGTCGGCAGGCGGCCGGGCGCCCCGACGCGGCCGCCGCCGGCGATGCGCGCGCGCTCCAGGATCGCGGAGGCGTCGGCCATCAGGCCGTCCAGCTGGCCGGTGCCGCCGTCCACGGCGATGCCGGCCGAGACCGTGACGGGCCCGGACTGCTCCAGGATCGCGACGAGGCGCTCGGCGACGCCGCGCGCGCCGGCGAGGTTGGCGCCGGGCATGACGACGGCGAGCTCGTCGGCGCCGGTGCGGCCGACGACGTCGCCGCCGCGGACCAGCTCGCGCAGGCGCTGGGCGACGAGCGCCAGGGCCTCGTCGCCCGCGGCGGCGCCGCGGCGCCCGTTGAGCGCGCGGAAGCCGTCGATGTCGACGAGCACGAGGGCGGCCGACTCGCCGCGGCGCTGGGATCCACGCAGCGCCGCGGCGGCGGCCTCCCGGAAGGCGTCGAGCGTCAGGACGCCGGCGCGACGGTCCTTGCGCAGGTACTCGTTGCGCTCGGCTTCGAGCGTCGCGATGCGCGCGTGTGTGGTGCGCAGCTCATCGCGAAGGCGGCGGGACTCGGTGAACATCGTGGGTCCGGATCGACGCGAACGGCGGGCGGGTTGTGCGGTGTGCCGCTTGCGTGGACACATCGCTCATCGCGACGACGTGCGTCCACCGAACATGGGTTCGCACGGAGGACATCCGACCTGACCCGCAGAATGCCGTCCTCAGTGTCTGTCCTCGGCATCGATCCCGGCCTCGCGAACACCGGCTACGGCGTGGTGGAGCGGCGCGGCATGCGTTTCGCCGCGCTCGACGGCGGCGTCGTCACGACGCGCGCCGGGGTGGCGTTGGAGCAGCGGCTGGCGACGATCTTCGCCGAGGTCGACGCGCTGATCGAGCGCCATCAGCCCGAGGCGGTGGCGCTGGAGGACCTGTTCTTCGGCGCGAACGCCCGGAGCGCGTTCGCGGTCGGCCAGGCGCGCGGGGTCGTGATGCTCGCCGCGGGCCGGCGCGGGATCCCGTGCGCGTCCTACACGCCGCAGCAGGTCAAGCAGGCGGTGTGCGGCACGGGTCGCGCGGCCAAGGACCAGGTGGCGCGGATGGTGTGCACGCTGCTGCGGCTGCCGGACGAGCCGCTGCCCGACCACGCCACCGACGCCCTGGCCGTCGGGGTCTGCCATGTCAACCACGCGCCGCTCGCGGCCGTGATGTCCTCCGCGGGAGCGCGTTCATGATTGCCTTGGTCGCCGGCGAGGTGTCGGTCCGCCGGCCCGATCACGTCGTCCTGGAGACGGCGTCGGGCGTCGGGTACCGGCTGGCGGTGTCGGCCGAGACGCTGCGCCAGGTGCCGGCCGCGGGCGAGTCGGTGTCGTTGCTGACGCACCTGGTCGTGCGCGAGGACGCGCTGTCGCTCTTCGGCTTCGCCACCGAGGAGGAGCGCGACCTGTTCCTGCTGCTGATCGGCGTCCAGGGCGTGGGGCCGAAGATGGCGCAGGCCGTGCTGTCGGGCGGCTCGCCGCGGGAGCTGATCGCGTCGGTCGCGGCCGGCGACGTCAAGCGGCTGACCGCGGTGCCGGGCATCGGCAAGCGCACGGCCGAGCGGATCATCGTCGAGCTGCGCGAGAAGGTCGGCGCGGTCGAGGACGTCGTCGCCGGCGGCGGCGGGGAGATCTCGGTGACGCGCGCCGACGACCCGCGCTCGCTGGCGCGCGACGGCCTGGTCGAGTTGGGGTTCTCGCTCGAAGAGGCCGAACGGCTGCTGAGCGGGACGTCGGGTGAGACGCCCGAGGACCTGCTGCAGCAGGCGCTGCGGGCGGCGCGCGCATGAGCGAGCTGCGGATCCAGACGCCGGATGAGGTGTTCGAGGACGACCTCGACCGCTCGCTGCGGCCCAAGACGCTCGGGGACTTCATCGGGCAGGACGCGCTCAAGGACCAGCTGTCGGTGTCGCTGGAGGCCGCGCGGCTGCGCGGCGAGGCGCTGGACCACGTCCTGCTCGCCGGGCCGCCCGGCCTGGGCAAGACGTCGCTGGCGCAGATCCTCGCCGCCGAGCTGGAGGTCCCGTTCGTCCAGACCGCCGGCCCGGCGCTGGAGCGCAAGGCCGACATCGCCGCGTTCCTCGGCGCGCTGGAGCCGCGCTCGATCTTCTTCGTGGACGAGATCCACCGGCTGTCGCGCGCGCTGGAGGAGACGTTCTATCCCGCGATGGAGGACCGCAAGCTGCCGATCACCGTCGGCCAGGGCGCCGGTGCGCGGGTCATGGACGTGCCGCTGCCGCCGTTCACGCTGATCGGCGCGACGACGCGTGCGGGGCTGCTGACGACGCCGCTGCGCGACCGCTTCGGCATCCAGCACCGGCTCGAGCCCTATGCGGGGCCGGAGCTGGCGGCGATCATCCACCGCAGCGCCCACATCCTCGGCTGCTCGATCGACGAGGGCGGCGCGGCCGCCATCGCCCGCCGCTCCCGCGGCACGCCGCGCGTCGCCAACCGCCTGCTCAAGCGCGTCCGCGACTACGCCGACGTCCGCGGGTCGGGCGTCGTCGACTCGGCCGCCGCCGACGCCGCCCTCGAGCTGCTGGAGATCGACGACCTCGGCCTGGACCGCCTGGACCGCGAGATCCTCGACGCGATCTGCGTCAAGTTCGCGGGCGGCCCGGTCGGCCTGTCCACGCTGGCGGTCACCGTCAGCGAGGAGCAGGACACGATCGAGGACGTCTACGAGCCCTACCTCTTGCAGTGCGGCTTCCTCAAGCGCACACCGCGCGGCCGCGTCGCGACGGCCCGCGCCTTCCAGCACCTGGGGCTGGAGCCGCCGGCCGAGCGCGAAGCGGGCTTGTTCTAGGCGTTGTCCTAGGCCGAGCCTGCGGCCCGCACGGCCGTGGCTGACGTCGCCGGCGCAGCGGCCAGCGTGCGCCCGCACGTGAAACGCGCCGGCGACCCGTCAGGCGCGGGCGGGCAGCCCCGCAGGATCGCCCTACCGGAAGGCGTCGGCGTTGCGGTCGCACCAGTCCGCGAACGTCCGTGGCGGGCGGCCGAGCAACTGCCGCACCACGTCGGTGCGCAGGCCCGTGGTGTCGGCGCGCACCAGCTCGGCCGCCTCGACGATGGCGGCCGCCAGCGCCGGCGGCGCGCCGTCGGGGTAACGGGAGCGCACGACGTCCTCCGGCGACGTCACGGCGCGGACCTCGATGTCCCGGCCGGTGGCGGTGGCGAGCAGCGCGACCTCCTCGGCGACGGTGAGCGCCTCGTCGCCGGTCAACGTGTAGGTCTTGCCCGCGTGGCCGTCCCCGGTCAGCACGAGCGCGGCGACCGCCGCGATGTCGGCGACGTCGATCGGCGCCAGGCGCCCGGGCCCGAGGGCGTCGAGCACGAAGCCCTGCTCGCGGATCGTGTCCGTCCAGTCCAGCGCGTTGGACATGAAGCCGCCGGGCCGCAGGATCGTCCACGCGAGCCCGGACGCCTCGACGAGCAACTCGCGCTCGCGGTGCCAGACGCCCATCGGCGGCACGGGGTCGCCCGCGGCGTAGATCGACGACACCATGACGACGTGCCGTACACCGGCCTCGACGGCGGCGGCGAGCGCGTTGGCGGCCTGCGCGACCCCGATGCCCGGCGTCAGGAGGAACAGCCGGTCCACGCCGGCGAAGGCGGGGGAGAGGCTGGCGGGCTCGTCGAGATCGCCGACGACGCGCTCGACGCGCGGCGGCAGCGCCGCTGCCCGCGCCCGGTCGCGGACGAGGACGCGAACCTCGGCATCGCGTGCGTCCAGGTCCCGCACGAGCTCGCGCCCGATGTTCCCCGTCGCTCCGGTGACCAGTAGCATTCCAACTCCATTCATTTGCCGTCTAACGAGTGACGGCGCAGGACGATAGCCGGCTAATGATTAGCCGTCAATCGAAGTGCGATCTCCATGCCCGAGTTCCTCGACCTCCACGGCAGGACCACCAAGGCGCTCCGCGCGCTCGCCGACGCCGACATGCGCCGCCACGGCCTCCATCTCGGGCAGAACCTGCTGCTCGCCGCGCTGTGGGAGCGCGACGGGCGCACGCCTGGGGACATCGCCGCCGCGGTGGGCGTCACGACGCCGACCGTCGTGAAGATGGCCACGCGCATGGCGGCCACGGGCCTCGTGACGCGCCGGCGCGACGACCACGACCAGCGCCTGGTCCGACTCTGGCTCACCGCCGCCGGCCGTCGCCTTCAGGCGCCGGTGGAGCGCGATCGGGCGCGGCTGGAGGAGGCGGTCATGCGGGACCTGTCCGCGACCGAGCGCCGCCACCTGCTGAGCGCGCTGGCCAAGGTCCAGCACACCGCGGCCGAGCTGCTGGACGCCCCGGACCCAGGGCCGGCGTAACCTCGCGGCGACCGCGCTCGTCACAGGCCGCGTGGGGAGTGCGTCCTAGGGGTCAGATGAAGCTCGACGCGACATCGCTGGGGGACCTGTTCGAGGCCGAAGGGCCGCGGCTCCTCGCGTTCGTCACGCGGTCGACGTTCGACGCCGACCAGGCGCTCGACGTCGTCGGCGAGGTCTTCGCGGTCGCCTTCGAGCGCCGGGCGAAGTTCCGCGGCGCCACCCGCGAGGAGGCCGTCGCGTGGCTGTACTGGATCTGCCGCACGCAGCTCAACCACCAGTTCCGCCGGCGCGGGGCGGAGCGCCGGGCGCTCGGGCGCCTCGGCGTCGACCGGCCGGTGATGGGGGAGGACGAGCGGCGCCGCGTCGAGGAGCTCGCCGGCCTGGCCGAGCTGCGGGCGGTCGTGGCCTCCGAGCTCGAGCGGCTGCCCGCCGACCAGCGCGAGGCCGTCCGGCTGCGCGTCGTCGACGAACTTGGCTACGACGAGCTGGCCGACCGCCTGGGCATCACGCAGCAGACGGCGCGCGCCCGCGTGTCCCGCGGCCTGCGCGCGCTCGGCGAGGCCGTCAAGGTGATGGAGGAGGTGCCCGATGCCCGCTGACCTGCCGGCACTCACGCAGCTGACCGAAGACGTCGTCGCGGCCATGCACGTCGCCGAGCAGCGCGAGCACCGCCGCCACGCCTCGCGCACGCGCCGCCGCTTCGGGCTGCTGACCACCCTGGTGGCCTTGCTGGTCCCGTCCGGCCTGGCGCTCCACACCGCCTCGGCTCCGAGCGCACCGCTGCCCGACCAAGGCCATGCCTATGACTTCGCGACGGCCGCGGGTGCCTGCACCGCGGGCGCCGTCGTCCTCGCGGCCGCGGCCACCCGGGCGACGCCCGCGCCGTGCGCGGCGCCAGCGACCCGCTTCGGCGCCCGGCCCGCGACGCGATGACCGCGCCCGATCAGCTGCAGGGGCGCTTGCCGAGCGGCAGCGTCTTCGCCCCGCCGGCCCGCGTGATGTCGAGCCCGTCCGGCGAGCCGTTGAGCCGGACCGGGTTGCCGTTGACGGTGATCCGGGTCGAGGCCAGGCCGACGTTGATCCGGATGCGGCGGCCCTTGAAGACCTTCTTGGCCGACAGCGTGCCGCCGAACAGCTGGTTGCCCTTGCCGTCTTCGACGCAGAGGAACGTCGGGCGGTTGGTCGCGTCGACGCGGACGGTGACGGCCTTGCTCGCCGTCGCGCGCTTGCGCGCCGCCGCCGCCGCGCGCTGGCGTTTGAGCCGGGCCGCGCGCTTGCGGCGCCGCTCGGCGGCGTCGGCCGCGGCCTGGTCGTCGGCCGACGGCGTGGTCGTGGTCTGGGTCGTCGTCGTGTCGGTCGGCGTCGTCGTCGTGTCCGTGGGCGCCGTGTCGGTCGCCGTGGTGGCCGTCGTCTCCGCCTGCGTCAGCGCCGGCGTCGTCGTGGTCCCGGGCGGCAGGCTGTCCGACGCGCGGTCGTTGCCGCTGCCGTCGCTGCCCAGCAGCGACGCGCCCGCCGCGGCCACCGCGAGCACGACGCCCACGCCGACCAGGCCCAGCACCGCGCGGCCGCGCGACCGGCCGCCGCTCGCGCCCGGCGGGAGCAGCAGCAACCGCTGCCCCGGCTCGGCGGTCAGCAGGTCCGGGCGGACGCCCATGCCCGCCACGCGCAGCGCCGCCGCCACGCGTCGGCGCGCGGCGTCGGTGGGCGCGTGCTCGCCGAACGCGGCGAGCAGCTGCTCGAGCGTCGGCGCCCGGTCGGCGCCGCGGCCGCGGGCGGCCGCCTGCGCGATCTCGGTCGCGATGGCGGCGTCGCCCAGCGGCACCTCGGGTTCGTTGGGGCGCGGGCCCGAGCCTTCCATTGGTCCGGCGGTTTACCAGAGCCTTCGGCGGGAGGCTGCACGCCTGGCCCCTTGTTGTGTGCAGATGAAGGCTCGAACCGCCTTCCCCCGACCTCGCCCGGTGACCCGGATACCCTTGCTCACCGAAACGATGGCCCATCTCTTCATCTGCCCCAACTGCGGCAACCGCAGCACCGAGACCGAACGCAACGCCGGCTTCCGTCGTGAGGCCCGCGGCTGCTCCAAATGCGGCTTCGGCTTCCTGTTCGAGCTGCTGGACGACTACTACCCGGCGCCCGACGCCGCCTTCTTCGCCTGCGACGCCCAAGGCAACGTGATCGCCTGTGGCCGCGGGTCGTTCGAGCTGACCGGCCTGGACGACGAGAAGGTCATCGGGCGTCCGGTGCGCGACGTGCTCGGCCTGAGCTTCGCCGGTGGCGACGATCCGGTCGGCACGGTCCTCGAGTGGGGTGTCCGCAAGCTCAAGCAGCCCGTCGAGGTCAACGCCGAGGGTGACCTGCCCGCCCAGGCGACCGCTGACCTGTTCCCTGCGTACGATGACGACGGAGGCATGCTGCTCGTCCTGACGCCGGACAAGTGACCCGGCTGACAGTCCGGCTAGGTCCCGTCTGTCGTCCCCCTGTCCCTGAGCAGTACTCTGCCGTCCGCTTCGCATGACCGATCGCCGCCGAAACATCCTCGTCCTCGCCATCGTGGCCACCCTCCTGGTGCTCGCGCTGGCGGTCATCGTCCCCGGGTCGCCGCTGTCCAAGACGACGCGCCAGGGCCTCGACCTCAAGGGCGGCGTCTCGCTGGTCTACGAGGCCCAGCCGACCAAGTTCTCGAAGGTCACGTCCGACTCCATCAACCGGACGATGGACATCATGCGGGAGCGCGTCGACAACCTCGGCGTCGCCGAGCCGGAGATCCAGCAGTCCGGCTCCAACCAGATCGACGTCTCGCTCCCGGACGTCAAGAACGCCGACCAGGCCCAGCAGCAGGTCGGCACGACCGCCCAGCTGGCGTTCTACGACTGGGAGAAGTCGGTCGTCGGGCCGAACGGCAAGCCGAGCCCGGGCGACGACGGCGTCACGGGCGGCTCGACCGCCGGCCAGCCCGGCAGCGGCGCGGCCCAGACGCAGTTCGAGGCCGTCATGCAGGCCTCGAAGCTGAAGCCGACCAGCGAGCCCGACGACACGCACTCCGGGCTGTACTACGGCGTCGACGACAAGGCCAAGACCGTCCTCTGCGGCCCGCAGAACACCGAGGCCGCCGCCCGCGAGGCGTGCAACAACCTCGGCAAGAAGCCGACGTCCTTCGTCAAGGTCCCCGAGGGCTACATCGTCGTCCAGTCCGAGGCCGACGACAGCGACAAGAACGCGGTCGCCGCCGCGTCTGACTCCTTCTACGTCCTCAAGGACGACCCGGCCCTCCGCGGCACGGACATCAAGAACCCCGAGCAGAACACCGACAGCGGCGCCGGCGGGACCGGCCAGCCCAACGTCACGTTCGACTTCACCGACTCGGGGCGCAAGAAGTGGCAGACCACGACCCGCGCGATCGCGCAGCGCGGCTCGGCCAAGCTGCTGCCGGGCGTCAACCCGCAGGCGGTCGCCGACCACTTCGCGATCGTCCTCGACAACAAGCTCATCTCGGTCCCGTACATCGACCCCCAGCAGAACCCGGACGGCATCGACGGGTCCAACGGGTCGGAGATCTCGGGCGGCTTCACCATCAAGTCGGCCCAGCGCCTGGCGAACCTGCTCAAGACCGGCGCGCTGCCGATCGACCTCGAGCTGATCTCGCAGTCGCAGGTCTCCGCGACGCTCGGCCAGCAGGCGCTGCACCAGGGCCTGATCGCCGGCATCGTCGGCTTCGTCATCGTCGCGCTGTTCCTGCTGGTCTTCTACCGCGTCCTTGGCGTCATCGCCGTCGCCGCGCTGGTCGTCTACGCGATCTACCTGTTCGCGCTGATCAAGCTGATCCCGATCACGATGACCCTGCCGGGCATCGCGGGGCTGATCCTGACGATCGGCGTCGCGGCCGACGCGAACATCGTCATCTTCGAACGCGTCAAAGAGGAGATCCGCGGGGGCAGGTCGGTCGCCGCGGGCATCGCGCAGGGCTACAAGAAGGGCATCGCCGCGATCGTCGACGCGAACGTCGTCACGTTCATGGTGGCCTTCATCCTCTTCATCCTCGCCACGGCGGGCGTGAAGGGCTTCGCGTTCACCCTGGGCATCGGCACGCTGACGTCGCTGTTCACCGCCGTCCTGGCCACCCAGGCGGCCCTCGGCCAGATGCAGCGCTCGCGCTTCATCACGCACCCGAGCGCGCTCGGCGCCGGCGAGTCCAAGCGTCGCTGGACGCAGGACTTCATGGGCGCGTCGAAGTGGTTCTTCTCCTTCTCCGGCGTGATCCTGCTGATCGGCGCCCTGGCGATCGGTGGCAAGGGCCTCAACTTCGGCATCGACTTCCAGTCCGGCACGCGCGTCAAGGCGGCGTTCGTCGAGAACACGCCGAGCGAGAACCAGGTCGGCGACGTCCTGCGCAACGCGGGCTTCAAGAACCCCGAGGTCCAGAAGATCAAGGGCGACAAGAAGGAGCTGAAGGGCGACGGCAACGGCATCCAGATCTCCTTGGGCGAGAGCAAGCCGGCCCAGGTCGCCAAGATCGAGCCCGCGCTGAACAAGGCCTTCGGCGAGACGCGCGCGTACTCGTCGGACTCGATCGGCCCGACCTTCGGCCAGACGGTCGCGAAGTCCGCGATCGTCGCGATCATCGCGTCGCTGCTGGTGATCAGCGCCTACATCGCGCTGAGATTCGAGTGGAAGTTCGCCGTCCCGGTGCTGATCGCGCTGATGCACGACCTGCTGATCACGGCAGGCGTGTACTCGCTCACCGGCCGGGAGGTGACGACGTCGACGGTCGCGGCGCTGCTGACCATCCTCGGTTACTCGCTGTACGACACGATCATCGTGTTCGACCGCATCCGCGAGAACGTGCCGCGCATGCCGCGCGCCGCGTTCACGCAGATCGTCAACCGCTCCATGAGCGAGGTGCTGACGCGATCCCTGGCCACGTCGTTCTGCACCCTGCTGCCGATCCTGGCGCTGCTGTTCTTCGGCGGCGACACGCTCAAGGACTTCGCCTTCGCGCTGCTGGTCGGCGTCGTCTCGGGCGCGTACTCGTCGATCTTCATCGCCTCCCCGGTGCTCTCGCACTGGAAGGAGCGCGACGAGCTGTACCGCCGCCGCCGGGCGCGCATCGCGGCCGAGAACGGCGGCGTGGTGCCCGCCTACGCGACCGCGTCGCACGGCATCACGGTCGACCCGAAGGGCCCGCAGCGCCCGTCGCGCCGGATCACCTCCCCGGAGGATCCCGAGCGCGGCGTGTCGCAGACCGAGTTCCAGCAGATGGTCGAGGACATCTCGCACGAGACGGCCCCGAGCCGGGTCGCGTCCAAGACCAAGGAGCGCGAGGCCGAGCCCGCGCCGCCCGAGCCGGAGCCCGCGCCCGAGCCCGAGGACCTCTCGGCCGACGCCCAGCCCGAGGACCTGGTGCTCAAGGACAACAAGCGCGACAAGCCTCGGCGCTCGCGCAACAAGCGTCACGGGAGACCGCGTTAGCCATGGCGATGTTCGCTTGGGTCATGATGGGCCTCGCCCTCTGGCACTTCACGATCTTCCTCCCGGACCGCTTCTGGGGCGGGATCGTCGGCGCCTTCCTCGGCGCGCTCTTCGGCGCGGCGCTGTTCGGCCTGATCGTCAACGGCTTCACGATCCCGGGCCAGAACGAGACGCACGTCCTGCAGGCGATCGAGGCCGCACCAGGGGCCATCATCGGCATCGCGCTCGTGTACTACGAGGGCGTCCGCAGGAAGATCCCCGCGCTGGAACTTTAGTTGTAGGAGTCGCTCCGGCGCGAAATCGTCGGAGGGTGCGGGAACGACGCCGGCGTGGCGTCCGATCGCGCTGGCATCTTGCGGGGTGATGCTCACACCGCGACTCGACGTCCCGCCGTGCGACAGCGCCGCGGCGCTGGCGCTGGCGCGCGATCTCGGGATGAGCTTCCCGGTCGGCCAGGCGCTGGTGCGGCGTGGGATCACCTCGCTCGACGACGCGCGCGCGTGGCTGGCGGGCGTCGACGAGCATCCGGCGTCGGCCTTCCGGGGCATCGACGAGGCGATCGCGGTCCTGCTGCGCCACGCCCAGGCCGGGACGCGGATCACGGTCCACGGCGACTACGACGTCGACGGCGTGACGTCCACGGCGATCCTCGTGCGCGCGCTGCGCGGGGTGGGCGCGGTCGTCGACTGGTACCTGCCGTCGCGTGCTGAGGACGGCTACGGGCTGAGCGCCGCGACCGTCGAGAAGCTGGCGGCGCGCGGCACGAAGCTGCTGGTGACGACCGACTGCGGGATCACGGCGGTCGACGAGGTCGCGCTGGCGAAGTCGCTCGGCCTGGACGTCGTCGTCACCGACCACCACTCGCCGCGGGCCGACGGCCGCCTGCCCGACGCGCCGATCGTCCATCCGGCCGTGTGCGGCTACCCGTGCCCTGACCTGTGCGCCGGCGGCGTCGCCCACAAGGTGGCGGGCGCGCTGCTGGAGGCCGCCGGCCACGACGCGGCGATCGCGCTGGCCGACCTCGACCTGGTGGCCCTGGCCACCGTCGCCGACTGCGTGCCGCTGCGTGGGGAGAACCGGCGGCTGGTGCGGCAGGGGCTGGTCGCGCTCGGGCGGACCGAGAAGCCCGGTCTGCGCGCGCTGATGCGGGTGGCGCGCGTCGATCCGACGCGGGTCGACGCCCGCGCGCTCGGCTTCGGCCTGGCGCCGCGGATCAACGCGGCCGGGCGCCTGCACCGGGCCGACGCCGCGCTGGAGCTGCTGCTCTCGCACGACGAGGCCCACGCGACCGAGATCGCCGAGGAGCTCGACCGCGCGAACGCCGACCGGCGCTTCGTCGAGCAGCGGATCACCTTCGAGGCCGAGGCCCAGGTCGCCGAGCTCGGCGACCAGCCGGCCTACGTCCTCTGGGCCGACGGCTGGCACGCGGGCGTGATCGGCATCGTCGCGTCGCGGATCGCGGAGCGCCACCACCGGCCGGTCGTGATGATCGCGCTGCGCGAGGGGGAGGCCGAGGGGACCGGGTCGGGCCGCTCGATCCCGGCGTTCGACCTCCTCGGCGGCCTGGACGCGTGCGCGGAGTCGCTGATCCGCCACGGCGGCCACCGCGCCGCCGCGGGCTGCACGATCGCGCGCACCTCGCTCGACGCGTTTCGCGCGGCGTTCTGCGCGCACGCCGAGCGCGTGCTGGCGCCGGAGGATCTCGTGCCGGTGGAGCGCGTCGACGCGGTCGTGTCCGGCGACGAGCTGGGCCAGGGCCTGGCCGAGGAGCTGGGCCGGCTGGCGCCGTTCGGCATCGGCAACCCGTCGATCTCGCTGCTGGTCCCGGCCGCGCGCCTGGTGAACCCGTACCCGATGTCCGAGGGCAAGCACGTCCGCTTCACCGTCGAGGCCGGCGGCATCCGGGCCAAGGCCGTCGCCTTCGGGATGGGCGGGCTGCCGGAAGGCGCCGCCGAAGGCCGCCTCCACGCGACGTTCACGCTCGAGCTCAACGAGTACCAGGGCGCGGTCGAGCCGCGCCTGCTGCTGCGCAAGCTGCTGCCGGCCGTCGAAGAGGCCCCGGAGCTCGTGGGCGAGGCCGCGCCCGGGTCCGCGGAATGGCGCGAGGCCGTGCTGGCCGCCGCGACGAGCCGCGCGCCGCAGCTCGCGGGCGTCGTCGCCGCCGCGGAGCGCTCGCTGGCCGCGGCCCCCGGATCCTCTGCCGCCGCGCCGCGCGACGCGGCGGCGTCCGCCCGCACGCTCGCCTCCGCCGCCTCGCGCGCCGTCTCCGGCCCGTCCGCCGGGCCCGGCCCCGCGCAGCGCACGGTCCGCGACCGTCGCGGCACCGGCCTCGCCGGCACGATCGCCGCGCTCGTCCATACCGGCGAGCCGGTCCTCGTCGTCGCCGCCGACGGCCCCGCGCGCGTCCGCCAGCTCACCGGCCGCCTCGGCGGCTTCGCGATCACCAGCTGGGACGTGCTGGAGCGGGAGCCGGGCCTGGTCGACGGGTACCACCATCTCGTGGCCCTCGATCCGCCCATGCACCCCGACCAGGAGGCTGTGCTCACGGCCGGCGATCCCACCCGGATGGCCCATCTGGCCTGGGGGGAGCCTGAGCTACGCTATTCCCGGGATGTCCTGGATCGAGATACGGCGCTGCGCCCCGCCCTCGTCGGTGCCTATCGCGCCCTGCGCGACGGCTCGGCGCTGGACGCCGCGCTCGCCCAGCGTCCCGCCCACGCCGCGGGTCGGCTCCTCGCCGTCCTCGTCGAGCTGGGGTTGGTCGAGGTCGATCCGGCCGACGGGTCCGTCACGGTCCCGGCGGCCCAACACACGGACCTGGAGCGCTCGCCGGCCTTCGTCGCCGCCCAGCGCCGCCACGCGGAGGGGACGGCATGGCTGACCAGCGCGAGCGCGACCGCACCACGGCAGGCGGCGTAGAAGGAGACGGGGCGGCCGTCGACAACGGCGACCGCACGCCCGTCGACGTCATCGCCCATCCCGCCGAGCACAGCGCGGTCGCGCGCGCCGACCTCACCGCCACCGAGCGCCGCCTGCTCTCCGACCTCTTCGCGATCGTCGAGGAGCACGCCGAGGAGGCCGCGCTCCCGATCGACCGCGGCCGCGTCGAAGAGGCGTTCGTGTTCGCGTGCGAGCACCACGCCGACCAGCGCCGCAAGTCCGGCGAGGAGTTCATCTTCCACCCGGTCGGCGTCGCGAAGATCTGCGCCGGCATGCGGCTGGACACCGACACGCTCGTCGCGGCGCTGCTGCACGACACCGTCGAGGACACGTCCGCGTCGCTCGAGGAGGTCAAGGAGCTCTTCGGTGAGGAGGTCTCCGCGCTCGTCGATGGCGTCACCAAGCTCACCGGCATCACCTTCACCTCGCGCGACGAGGCCCAGGCCGAGAACTACCGCAAGATGATGGTCGCGATGGCCTCGGACATCCGGGTCATCCTCATCAAGCTCGCCGACCGCCTGCACAACATGCGGACGATCGACGCGATGCCCAAGCAGAAGCAGATCGAGAAGGCCAAGGAGACCCTCGAGATCTACGCGCCGATCGCGCACCGCCTGGGCATCCACGCCATCAAGTGGGAGCTGGAGGATCTCGCCTTCGCCGCGCTGCACCCGCGCAAGTACCAGGAGATCAAGGGCCTGGTCAACCAGCAGCGCGAGGAGCGCGAGGACTACGTCAAGTCCGCCGGCGACGAGCTGTCGCGCGAGCTCGAGGCCCTCGGCATCACCGCCCGCATCTCGGGGCGCGCGAAGCACTTCTACTCCATCTACTCCAAGATGACCAAGAAGGGCCGCGAGTTCAACGAGATCTACGACCTGACCGCGATGCGCGTCGTCGTCGACTCGGTCAAGGACTGTTACGGCGCCGTCGGCGTCATCCACTCGCTCTGGAAGCCGCTGCCCGGCCGCTTCAAGGACTTCGTCGCGATGCCGAAGTTCAACATGTACCAGTCGCTGCACACGACGGTCATCGGGCCCGAGGGCCTGCCGTTGGAGATCCAGATCCGGACCAAGGACATGCACGACATGGCCGAGTTCGGGGTCGCTGCGCACTGGATGTACAAGCAGGATCCGGGCAAGAAGGCCAACGGCGGGCCCGAGGGCGACGACAAGCTCAAGTGGCTGCGGTCGATGCTCGACTGGCAGCAGGAGCTCCATGACCCCAAGGAGTTCATGGAGACGCTCCGGGTCGACCTGTTCGACGAGGAGGTCTTCGTCTTCACGCCCAAGGGCGAGGTCAAGTCGCTCGCGCAGGGCGCGACGCCCCTGGACTTCGCCTACGAGGTCCACACCGAGGTCGGCCACCGCTGCGTCGGCGCGAAGGTCAACGGCAAGATCGTCCCCCTCAACTACGCGCTGGTCAGCGGCGACATCGTCGAGATCCTGACCTCCAAGCGCGACCGCGGCCCGTCGCGCGACTGGCTGGCGCTGGTCAAGACCACGCGCGCCCGCAACAAGATCAAGCAGTTCTTCAAGGCCGAGTCGCGCGAGGACACCGAGCACAGCGGCCGCGAGATCCTGCAGGAGGCGCTGAAGAAGCAGGGCCTGCCGCCGCAGAAGATCGTGTCGTCGCCGCTGCTGGCCGACGTCATCCGCGAGATGGGCTTCCGCAAGGCCGACGACTTCTACATCGCGCTCGGCGGCGCGAAGATCTCCGCCAAGGTCGTCGTCAACAAGGTGATGCAGCGCCTGAAGCAGGGCGAGGCCGCCGAGGAGGACAACGATCCCGCACAGGAGCTGGTCAGCACCCGCCGCGCGCGCCGCCAGCCGACCGGCAAGGCCGGCTCCTACGGCATCCGCGTCGACGGGGTGGAGGACGTGCTCGTCCGCCTGGCCAAGTGCTGTCGCCCGGTGCCGGGCGATCCGATCGTCGGCTACGTGTCGCTCGGCCGCGGCATCACGATCCACCGCGACGACTGCCCCAACACGGTCGCGCTGCGCAAGGACCCGGAGCGCTTCGTCCGCGTCCACTGGGAGGGCGACCACCAGACGGCCTTCCGCGTCGAGCTCCAGGTCGACGCCTGGGACCGTCACCGGCTGCTGGAGGACCTGTCCCGCACGTTCGCGGAGGCCGGCTTCAACATCGTCGAGGCCCGCTGCATCGTGAGCTCGCCGATGGTCCAGAACCGCTTCGTCGTCGAGGTCCCCGACACCCAGGGCCTCAAGCAGGCCGTCCAGCGCCTGCGCAACATCGAAGGCGTCTTCGACGCCTACCGCATCACCCCGGGCGCCAACTAGCTGGGCGGTTCTGCGTGCCGCCTCGCCGCGCCTGACGGTCGCTGACGCGCTTCACGTGCTGGCGCACGCTGCCGCTGCGCCAGCGACGTCAGCCACGACGATGCGGGCCGCAGGTTCGCCCTGGCGAGATATGGTCGGACGCCATGTCCGATGTCTTCCTCTACAGCGACACCGAGCGCAGCGCCGCGCTGCGCCACGAGATCCCGATCGCGATCGGCGATCCCTTCGGCTACGCCGAGGTCGGCGGCCGGACGATCGTCCTGACGAGCTCGCTGGAGCAGGATCGGATCGCCGCCGCGCGGCCCGACGCCGAGCTGATCGAGTGGGGCGACATCGGCTTCTACGACCTGCTGGAGAGCGGGCTGCCGCGCGATCAGATGATGTTGGAGCTCGTCTCGCGCGCCGTTGCGCGGATGGGGTTGCGTGCCGCGACCGTCGACCCCGACTTCCCGCTCGCCGTCGCCGACCGCCTGCGCGCCGACGGGATCGTCCTCACGCCCGACCACGACACCTTTGCGCAGCGCCGCCGCGCGAAGTCGCCCGCCGAGCTCGCCGGCATCCGGCGCGCGCAGAAGGCGGCCGAGGCCGGGATGGCGGCGGCCGCCGCCGTGCTGCGCCGGGCCGTGCCCGAGGGCGACAAGATCGTGATCGACGGCGAGCCCGTCACCGCCGAGCAGGTCCGCGCCGCGCTGCGCGACGCGTGCGCCGCCGCCGGCGCGCCCGCGCCAGCCGACGTCATCGTCGCCGGCGTCTGGCAGGGCTTCGGCCACGACCCGGGCGTCGGGCCGCTGCCGGCGAACCTGCCGATCCAGATCGACCTGTGGCCGCGCGACGAGGCGTCGGGCTGCTGGGCCGACATGACGCGGACGTTCGTGGTGGGGGAGGTCGACGACGCGACGCGCGCTCAGGAGGCGCTCGTCGCCGAGGCGTTCTTCAAGGTCCGCGACGCGGTCCGGCCCGGCATCACCGGCCGCGAGCTGCACGCGATGACGTGCGACGTCTTCGAGGCCGCCGGCCACAAGACGCAGCGCACCGGCCCGGGCGACGACCCCAACGAGGGCTTCCAGTTCTCGCTCGGCCACGGCATCGGGCTCGAGGTCCACGAGGATCCCGGCATGGGCCAGAGCGGCCGCTCCCCGCTCGTGCCCGGCGACGTCCTGGCGATCGAGCCCGGCCTGTGGGAGCGCGAGATCGGCGGCGTCCGCTACGAGGACCTGCTGCTCGTCACCGACGACGGCTGCGAGGTCCTCACCGACTACCCCTATGACTTGACGCCCTAGACGCCGTCGACCAGCGTGAGCCGGCGCCGCAGCGCGCCGCGCCGCGCGATCGTCAGGGCGGGCGCGTACTCCGGCGACGCGTACCACGTCTGCGCCGACGCGACGTCGTCGAACTCCACGACGACCAGGCGCTCGTCGCCGCGCTCGCCCTCCAGGACCTCGGGCGCCGCGCCACGCACCACGTAGCGCCCGCCGTGCGCCGCGATCGACGCGGCCGCGAGCTCCTTGTAGCGCTCGGCCGCCTCGCGGTCCGCGATCTCGACCTCGGAGATGATGTACGCCTTTGACGTCGTGCCGTTCATCGGCCGGACGCTAGCCCTTCGAGCGCGCTCTAGGTCAAGCCAGGCGCTCGCGCAGCGACGTCTCGAGGTAGGCCTCGACGTCGGCGAGCGTCGCCGCGGTGTCGCGCTGGTGAGCGTGCATGACCTCGGCGGCGGTCGGGACGTCGTCCAGCGCGGGCCAGGACTCGGGCTTCCAGAGGGCGGAGCGGACGAGCGCCTTCGGGCAGTGCGCGTAGACCTCGTCGGCGGCGACGACGATCGCGGTCTTCGGCGGCTTGCCGACGGCGCCGGCCCGCTCCAGGACCGCGGGCGCCGCCGTCACGCACGCCCGGCCGTTGACGCGCAGCGTCTGCTCGCGGCCCGGGATGAGGAAGAGCAGCCCGACGTGGCCGGTGTCGATGATGTTGGTCAGCGTGTCCAGGCGCCGGTTGCCGGTCGCGTCGGGGATCGCCAGATGCTGCTCGTCCAACACGCTGACGAACCCGGCCGGTCCGCCGCGCGGCGTGGCGTCGCAGCGACCCTCGGCATCCGCGGAGGACACGATGACCAGCGGCGACGCGGCGATCAGCCGGCGGACGACGTCGTCGAGGCGCGCGACGTCCTTCTCCCACGCCTGCCGCGTCGCCGGCGGGTACAGCTCCGCGAGCTGATCGGTCGACTCGAGGGCGCCGGCGAAGGGATCCATGCCCTCTAGGACACCACGAACAGCGGCTTCTCGTCCACCGAGTAGGCGGCGTCGGTGACATCGCCGATGTAGTCGCCGTCCACGTGCAGCGGCACGGGACGGCCGTCGACGCTGCGGACCACGACGTCGCCGACGCCGGCGAAGCCGTCGACCTGGCGGTGGCGCGCGAGCTGCGCGCGCTCCGAGAACAGCCGGTACATCACGCCGGGCATCACGGTCGGGCGCGTCGAGCGCAGGACGACGCCGGCCAGCGTGGGATCCGTCAACCGGGCGCCGTGCGCTGCGTGGATCGGCAGCTTGCGGAAGTAGGTGTAGGGCTCGCCCTTCTGGACCAGCACCGTGACGCCCGGGATCGCCGCGCCGCCGTCGGTCACCGTCTCCAGCCGCGGCGGCTTGGCGACGTACTTGCCCAGGAACTCGCCGAAGCCGCACCAGGCGAAGTAGTAGGGGCCGAAGCGCGCCTTGAGGTGCGGGTGGGCGTCGACCCGGGCGACGACGCTGGCGTCCAGGCCCAGGCCGGAGGAGAACAGGAAGCGCCGGTCGTTGACCATCGCCATCCGGACCTCGCGCGGCTGCCAGTCGTCGGCGATGCGCAGCAGGTGCTCGGTCGCGTCGACGATGTCGTTCGGGATCCCGAGCATCCGCGCGTACACGTTGGTCGAGCCGCCCGGCAGGCAGGTCAGCGGCGTCTGCGAGCCGCGCAGGCCGTTGGCCGCCTCGTTGACGGTGCCGTCGCCGCCGAACGCGACGACGACGTCGTAGCCCTCGCCGGCCGCCTCGCGCGTCAGCGCGGTGGCGTGGTCGCGGGCCTCGGTGTCGACCGCGTCGACGTCGTAGCGGCCCTGCAACGCGTACACGACGAGGTTGCGCAGGCGGTCGGAAACCGTTGTCGCGTAAGGGTTGACGATGACGAGCATGCGCTTGCGCTCGACGGGGGCGTTCAGCGCGAACTGGTCGCCGAGCGCTTCGAGCGACGAGAGTGAGGCGGCGGGCACGTGACGGACTACACCGACAGGGCCTCCGGGTCACACGAGCTGACGGTGCGGTCACCCGCACCGGCCAGACGCAGGCGACCACGACTGTTGGGCGCCCTCGCACGGAGTTGAATCCTTCTCGTGACCTCCCTGCGGATCTCCCACCGAGAGCTCGTGGCACTCCTCCTCGTTGCGGGTTCCGTCTTCGTGGCCGCAGGGACCGCCGACGCCGCCGTGACAACGACATCGCCGCCTGCCAGCGGCGCGGCAGGCGTCAGCTTCCAGTCCGTGCCCTAGGGCCGGTCGCGCTCGCTCCTCAGGCAACTGCCGGGGCGAGCGCGATCGGTGCGCACGACGCCCTACGCCCTCCAGGACGTGATGTGCTCGACGTCGAGCGCGATGACCGGTCCCGACGGGCGCTGCGCGCGGTACTGCGGGTAGCGCGCGACGAGCAGGTCGACGTAGTCCGGGGCGTCGTCGAGCACGCGGGCCGTGCCGTCCGCCCGGACCCACCAGAGCTGGTTCCAGTCCTCGTCGTCGTACTCGTCGGCCAGCAGCGACGCGCGCGGGTCGGCGCGGACGTTGGCAAGGCGCGCCAGCTCGCGGGTGCGCTTGGGCTTGTGGTCGACCGCGTGGACGAGCGTCTCGCCCGCGATGGCGAAGGTCACGGGGATGAGGGTGGGCGCTCCGGTCCGGGCGGAGATCGAGGCGAAGCGCGCGACGCGCGCGGTGGCCAGCAGCGCCCAGGGGTCGACGCTCACGCCGGACGGTCGTGCCGCCGCGCCATGGCGGCCTCGACGCGGTCCAGCTCAAGCTCGACGACGCTGCGGCGAGCCGACGGCAGCCAGAACAGGACGCGGTCGACGCCGGCGTTCTCATAGGCCTCGAGGACTTCGAGGTCGTCCGCCGGCGGGCCCATGACCACCACGTCGATCGGCCGCTCGGCCCGCCGGCGCAGCTCCGCGATCCGCTCGACGACCCCGCTGCCGTGGTTGGGCATCCACGCGTCGCCGTATTCGAGCACGCGATCCAGGACCGTCGGCCCGCTGCCGCCGACCAGGATCGGCGGGTGCGGTCGCTGCAGCGGCTTGGGGTCGCTCCAGATGCGGTCGAAGGAGACGAAGTCGCCGTGGAACGACGCCTCGTGCTGCGTCCAGATCGCCTTCATCGCCAGGACGTGCTCGCGCATGCGCTTCATCCGCGTGCGCGGGTCGACGCCGTGGTTGGCCATCTCCTCGCGGTTCCAGCCGGCGCCGATGCCGAGGTCGAAGCGCCCGCCGGAGAGGTGGTCGAGCGACGCGACCTCCTTGGCGGTCGTGATCGGGTCGCGCTGCGGCACGAGCGCGATCCCCGTCCCGACGCGCAGCGCCGACGTCGCGGCCAGCGCGTAGGCGCTCGCCACGAACGGATCGTAGGTGTGCACGTACTTGCGCGGCAGCGGCGGCGCGCCCTCCACGCCACCCCACGGCGTCTCGCGCGACGCCGGGATGTGCGTGTGCTCGGCCCACATCAGCCACCGATGACCTCGCTCCTCGACGAGCCGCGCGAGCTCCGCGGGCCCGAGACCATCGTGGGTGGGGAAGTAGGCGACGCCGGCGTCCATAGGGCCGATGGTAGGGCGATCCTGCGGCCCGACCGGTCGTGGCTGGCGTCGCCGGCGCAGCGGCAGCGTGCGCCAGCACGTGAAGCGCGTTGGCGACCGTCAGGCGCGGGCGGGCGGGCCGCAGGGTCGCCCTACAGCCAGCCGCGCTTGCGGAACCACAGGACCATGCCGGTCAGCACCGACAGCATCACCGCGATCGTGATCCAGAACGCGTGGATCGACCCTTCGCCCGGCACCCCGACGTTCATGCCCAGCACCGAGGCGATCAGGGTGAGCGGCAGCATGATCACGCTGAACGCGGTGAGGACGCGGATCGAGTCGTTCAGGCGGTGCGAGAGCACGGACTCGTTGGTCGTCTCGAGCCCCTCGATGACCTCGCGGTAGTTCTCCAACATGTCCCAGACGCGCTCGGACGCGTCGTTGATGTCGTCGAAGTAGATGTCCAGCTCGCCCGTCACGTAGCGCTTGGTGCGCTCCAGGTCCTTCAGCGCGGCGCGCTGCGGCCGGACGATCTTGCGGAAGTTGATGATCTCCTGCTTGGCGTTGGAGAGGTCGCGGACGATCTCGCGGTTGGCCTCCTCGTCGAAGATCGCCTGCTCGAGCCGCTCGAGCTTGAGCCCCATCTTGCGCAGCATCGGGAACGAGGCGTCCACGCACGCGTCGACCACCTTGTACAACAGGTAGCCGGCGCCCTTGTTGAACATGTCCTCGCGGACGTCCTCGTTGTTCTGGCAGCGGTCGAAGACGTACTGCAGCGGCGCCAGCGACTCGTTGGGCAGCGTGATCAGGAAGTCCGGCCCGACGAAGATGTCGAGCTCGGCCGCGTTGAGGCGGTTGACGCGCTTGTCGTAGACCGGGAAGTGCAGGACGACGAAGAGGTAGCCCTCGTACTCGTCGACCTTCGGGCGCTGGTTGCGCGAGAAGACGTCCTCGTAGTCCAGCGGGTGGAAGTCGAAGTGCTCCTCGAGCCAGGCGCGGTCGATCTGCCGCGGGCGCTCGATGTTGATCCAGCGCAGGCCCTCGAACTCGACGACGTCGACGTTCGGCGTCTCAGGCTCTACGACATGCGCGATCCCATCCGCACGAGAGCGGGCAGCACGACGCAGAGGCGGGCGGGGCAGCCTCGGCATGGCGACTGAAGGGCTCGTCGACGGTGGGGATCACAACGCCAGGGAGTCTATCGGGCGACAAGGCGGAGGCAGGCCGCTGCGGCGCGGGTTGCGAGCTCAAGAGCGCTTGCTAATCTTCCGACCACATAGCTGTACACGTCCAGAGGGGTGGAGGGACTGGCCCGATGAAACCCCGGCAACCCCCGCTTAGGCGGGAAGGTGCCAATTCCTGGAGACGTGTGGCGCAGGAAGCCACTTCTTCGTCACACAACACCATCACGACGAAGAACTGGGGTTCCCGAATGGCTGTCACCAACCTGGCCTGTCGCGAGTGCGGCACGGAGTACGAGCTCACCGCGCAGTACGTGTGCTCGAAGTGCTTCGGCCCGCTGGAGGTCAAGTACGACCACAGCGCGCTCGCCGACGACGTCGCGTCGCTCAAGCGCCGGATCACGTCCGGCCCGCAGAACATCTGGCGCTACGTGGACTTCCTGCCGCTGGTCGACGGCCAGCCGGGGCCGAGCGCGAAGATCCTCTCGCGCGTGGGCCTGCCGGCCGGGTGCACGCCGCTCGTGCGCGCCGACCGCCTGGCCGAGCGCCTCGGCCTCAAGGAGGTCTGGGTCAAGAACGACGCGCACAACCCCACGCACTCGTTCAAGGACCGCGTGGTCTCGGTCGCCGCGGCGCGCGCCCGCGAGCTGGGCTTCGACACGCTGGCCTGCGCCTCGACCGGCAACCTCGCCAACGCCGTGGCCGCCGCGGCCGCCGCGCTGGGGATGCCGTCCTACGTCTTCATCCCGTCCGACCTCGAGGAGCAGAAGATCCTCGCGACCGGCGTCTACGGCACCAACCTGATCAAGGTCCGGGGCAACTACGACGACGTCAACCGGCTGTGCACCGAGGTCAGCGGCGAGCAGGACTCGTGGGCCTTCGTGAACGTCAACATGCGCCCGTACTACGCCGAGGGCAGCAAGACCCTGGCCTACGAGATCGCCGAGCAGCTCGGGTTCCGCACGCCGGACCGCGTCGTCGCGCCGATCGCCAGCGGGTCGTTGTACACCAAGATCGCCAAGGGCTTCGACGAGTGGCGTGAGCTCGGGCTCATCGAGGGCGAGGCCCCGACGATGAACGGCGCCCAGGCGCTGGGCTGCTCGCCGGTCGCGACCGCGTTCGCCGCGGGCACCGACGTCTGCCGCCCGGTCAAGCCGGACACGATCGCCAAGTCCCTGGCCATCGGCAACCCGGCCGACGGCCCCTACGCCGTCGAGCTGGCCAACCGGACCGGCGGCGGCGTCGACAGCGTCACCGACGAGGAGATCAAGGCCGGCATCCGCCTGCTCGCCGAGACGACGGGCATCTTCACCGAGACCGCCGGCGGCGTCACGACCGCGACGCTGGCCAAGCTCGCCGACCGCGGCGACATCGATCCCGACGAGCAGGTCGTGCTCGTCATCACCGGCGACGGCCTCAAGACGCTGGACGCGGTCCGCGACACGTTCGAGGCCCACGAGATCGAGCCGAAGTTCTCCGAGTTCGAGGACAAGGTCCTGGCCGGGGTGTCGGCCTGATGGCCGTCACGGTCAAGCTGCCGACGCAGCTGCGCGCCGCCGCCGGCGGCGCGGCGAAGATCGCGGTCGAGGGCGAGACCGTCGGCGCCGTGCTCGAGGCGCTCTACGGCGAGCACCCCGAGCTGAAGGACTCGCTCTCCGACGGCGACGGCGGCCTGCGCCGCTTCGTCAACGTCTACGTGGACGGCGAGGACGTGCGCTTCGGCGACGGCCTCGCGACCACGGTCAAGGACGGCGGAGAGGTCCAGATCCTTCCCGCGGTAGCCGGCGGCCGCTAAGCCGCAGAACGCAGCAGCCACTGCGCGGTCGCTTCCGGCTGCGCGAGGCAGGCGAGGTGGCCGGCGTCGACGGCGTCGGCCTCCACGCCGAGGCGGTCGCGGCTCAGCTGCCGCATGAAGGCGTAGGGGAACAGGCGGTCGTGGCGGCCGAGCAGGACGCGGGTCGGGATGTCCGGCCAGGCGGAGAGCGGGAACGGCTCCTCGAAGGGCTTGTCGGCCTGCTGCGGCGGGTCGCCGGCGTAGGCCTCCTCGACGATCTCGGGCGCGACGTCGTGGAAGAACGCCTCGCGCTCGTCGAACGGCGCGTCGGGGTCGCGGCCCTCGCGCTCCTCGTTGGCGCGCCGCGCCGCCAACTGGCCGCTGCCCGCCCACCAGCCGCTCGCCGACTCACCCGGCGCCGGGATCATCGGGCAGACCAGGAGCAGCCCCGCGACGTCGGCCCGCTCGGCCGCCAGCGGCGCGCTGAACGCGCCCATCGACTGGGCGACGAGCGTGACGCCGGTCCGCCCGCCAACCGCCTCGAGGATGACGTCGGCGTACGCGTCGAGGCCCGCGTCCTCGTCCCCGGCGGGGAGATCGACGGCGATGGCGTCATGACCGGCCGCGCGCAGAAGGGGAGCGACGCGCGACCAGTACCAGCCTTCGCCGCCCGCGCCGGGAACGAGGACGAACGGGGAGGAGGGAGGGGTCATGCGCCTCGGACGACCCGCGGCGGCGAAACTCATCGGCGGTCGTCCTGACCCCACCGATCACTTTCCGCCACCTGCGCCGTCTCAGCAGGCAGACATGTGCGCCGTGCACCGCCACGAACGGGCGGCGACCCTCGTGGTCGTCGTCGACGACGGGACCGAGCTGGTCGTCGGCCACATGGCCGATCGCCCCGACCTCGGCTGCGTCAACGCGCTCGCGCGGCTCCAGCTCGCCGCGGGCCGGTGCGGCTGGTCGCTCGTCGTGCGCGACCCGCATCCCACGCTCGGCGGGCTGCTGGAGCTCTGCGGCCTAGGCGGCGTCGTCGTGCTCGAGCCGCTCGGGCAGCCCGAACTGGGCGAACAGCTCCGGGTAGATGAAGTGGTGCAGCCCGGAGATCTTGCCCCCTGAGGTCTCGATCACCACGACCGCCCACGGCGTGTAGCCCGACCCGTCCGCCGCGCGGTTGTAGATCCCCATCGCCGGCCCGCCGTTGGCCGCCGTGACCACGACCTTCGACCCCTCGCACTTGGCGCCGGTCGTCGTCATGAACCTCACGATGTCGTCCGGCCCCTGGACCCACAGCGGGAACGGCGGCATCGAGAACGCCGCGTCGCGCTGGAGCAAGGCCACCAACTCGGTCATGTCGTAGCGCTCGAACGCGTCGACATAGCGGGCCAGGAGGTCCTGCTGCTCGGCGTCGTCGCCGAGCTCGCTCGGCGCGGACGTGGCGTCGAGGTCCAGCGACCCCAGCGTCGCCCGCGCCCGCTGCAGCGCGCTGTTGACCGACGCGACCGACGTCTCCAGCAGCTCGGCGACCTCGGACGCCTGCCAGCGCAGCACCTCGCGCAGGATCAGCACCGCGCGCTGGCGCGCCGGCAGGTGCTGCAGCGCGGCGACGAACGCGAGGCGGAGCGTCTCGCGCCCCGCCGCGATCTCGGCCGGGTCGCCCTCGTTGGGCACCACGCGCGCGTCGGCGATCGGCTGCACCCAGGAGTCCAGCGCCGGGCCGAGCGCCGCGTCGGCCGCCGACGCGGGGCCGAGGTCCATCGGCTGCGCGCGCCGCTGCGGCGTCTGGAGCATGTCGAAGCACACGTTCGAGGCGATCCGGTAAAGCCACGACTTCAGCGCGGCCTGCTCCTGGAGCGTCTCGGCGTTGCGCCACGCGCGCACCATCGTCTCCTGCACAGCGTCCTCGGCCTCGGACCCCGAGCCGAGCATGCGGTAGCAGTAGCCGGTGAGCGCGCGCCGATGCATCTCCAGCTCCCGCGTGATCGTCGCCCCTGCGTCAGCTCCGACAGGCATCGCCGCCCATCGTACGCGGGCATCGACGATCGAGTCCAGGGCGTTACCCGTAGATCGAGCGCCCCGCGCCCGGGTGCGCGCTGACCGGGTAGGGCTGGACGTCGTCGATGTGGCCGGGGAGGCCGGCGACGCGCTCCAGCCACGCGTCGACCGCGCGGAAGTCGTCCATCGGCAGGCCGGCCTCGTGCGCGGCGTGCGCGTAGCCGAAGAGCGCGATGTCGGCGATGGTGTAGGTGTCGCCGACGAGGAACGCGTGGTGCTGGAGGTGCTCGTCGAGCAGCGTCAGGACCTCGATCGCGCTCTCGCGCCGGGCGATCGCCGGCGCGTCGCCCGCCGCCCAGCGCCCGGTCAGCAGCCGGAAGCGCAGGCCGCCGATGGCCGGCAGGAAGTCGGCCTGCTCCCAGAGCAGCCAGCGCAGGATCTGCGCGCGCGTCCACGGGTCGGCCGGCAGCAGCGGCGTGCCCTCGGCGAGGTGCCAGAGGATCGCGCCGGACTCCGGCAGGACGCGGCCGTCGTCGTGCTCGAGGACCGGGACGGTGCGCGCCGGGTTCAGCGCGCCGAAGGCCTCGGTCAGCGTCTCGCCGGCGAAGATGTCGACCTCGACGCGCTCGACGTCGAGTCCGAGCTGCGCGATCAGCAGGCGGACCTTGTAGGCGTTGCAGGAGGCGGCGTAGTCGTAGAGGCGCATGTCGGGCGTTCAACGGCGCAGCAGCGCGCGACGTGAGGTCGGGCTCCGCCGGTTTCCGGTAGAGGAGCGGTCGCGCGACAGGAAGCTTGCCGGCGCTGCCGTGCCGACGTAGCGTCGGACGCGCCATGCGCGCGCGGGTGGGCGTCCCCGCGCGACCGGTGACGGCGACGCGCAGGACGTCGTCGTGACCGATCCGCTGCCGGCCGGCCTGGCTGGACGGCGCGCCGCCGGACGGCTGCGCGGCTGACGCCGGGGCCGTGCGTGCCTACAAGACCTGCGCGGTCAAGCAGCCGGCGTCCAACGACCTCGACGACCCGGGCGCGCTCTAGACGAGCGCGCGCTCGCGCCGGTGGCGCACCGTCGTCACGGCGGCCGCCCAGAGCGCCAGCACGACGAGGACCGACCCGTACACGTTGGTCGTGGCCAGCAGGCCGGCGTGCGTCACCGCGATGCCGGCGGCGACGGCGGGGACGCTGAAGCCGACGTAGCAGAGCACGTAGACCGCGGCGACGAGGCTCGCGCGCTCGGTCGGGGGCGCGAGCGGCACGATGCTCTTGAACGCGCCGGAGAAGCCGGCGCCGAAGCCGATCCCGGCCAGGGCGCTGCCGGCGAAGAACAGCGCGGTCTGCCCGTCGTTGAGCCCCAGGATGGTCACGCCGATCCCGAGCGCGAGCATCAGCGCGCCGCCGATCAGGACGTGCACGGGCTGATGGTCGCGGACCGCGATCGACGTCAGCGCGCCGGTGGCGGTGACCGCGACGATGACCAGGCCGCCGATCACGTGGCTGGAGGTGTGCAGCAGCGACACCGCCAGCGACGGGCCGAGCGACAGGTACAGGCCGCCGAGCGCCCAGCTCGCGACGAGCACCGGCGCGACCGCGAGGAACGCTCCGCGGACGTGCTGGGGGATGCCGATGCGCGGGCGGAACGCGGCCCGCAGCGAGCCGCCGTCGCGCGTCACGGTCTCCGGCATCGCGGCAACGCCGGCGACGGCCAGCGCGAAGACGCCGACGAGCAGCCAGTACACGAGCCGCAGCGGGTCCGGGCCGTACTGCACCAACAACCCGGAGCCGAGCGCGCCGGCGGCGAGGCCGAAGGTCGGCGCGGCCGCGCTGACCAGCGCGCCGAGGTGCGGCCGGCCCTCGGGCTGGAGGTCGATCAGCGAGGCGCTGAGCGCGCCGGTGGCGACGCCGGTCGCGAAGCCCTGGACGATGCGCGCGGCGAACAGCGCGCCGACGCCGTGCGCGAGGCCGAAGATGATCATCGCGGTCAGTTGGACGAGCAGCGCGCCGATCAGGACCGGCCGGCGGCCGATGCGGTCCGACAGCGAGCCGGCGAAGAGCAGGGACAACAACAACGCGACCACGTAGACGGCGAACACGCTCGTCAGCGTGATCGGGGAGAAGCCCCACTTCGCCTGGTACACGACGTAGAGCGGCGACGGCGCGCTGGAGGCGAAGAGCAGGAACGTGAGCGTGGCGGCGAGCATCCAGAAGGCGGCATCGCGCGACAGCGGCGCACGGGTGGGGATCAGGGAGCGGGGAGAGGTGGAGATCATGGGGAGGTCGTCATCCGACGGTTCGAGAGACGTCGAACCATCATAGCAAAGCTTCGAAAGTCATCGAACTATCGAGCGACGGCACGCCAGCAGCGACGCCTTCGCGCCAGCACCGCGGCGGTGGGCCGTGCCTCGTCGGTGGAGATCCACGACGCGGTGCTGGACCTGGAGCGCTAGCGCTCGGCGCCCACGCGGAGCGCCAGCGACAGCTCGAAGCGCTCGTCCGGGTCGTCGAGGGCGTCGCCGAACAGCTCGCGCAGCGCCTTGAGGCGGTAGCGGACGGTCTGCACGTGCAGGCCGAGGCGGTCGGCCATCGCCTGCGGCCGGCCGGGGTCGGCGAGCCAGGCGGCGAGCGTCGCGGTCAGCCGCTCGCGCGCGGCGGGATCGAGCGCTTCGAGCGGCGCGAGCCGGCGACCCGCGACCTCGCGCGCCAGGTCGGGGGCGGCGCCGAGCAGCAGCGCGATCTCGTGGTCGTCGCAGCGGACGACGTCGGCTCCCGCGGCCCCGCGCAGCGTGCCCGCGCTCACGTGGTCCAGCAGCGCGACGGCGCGGGCGCTGCTGCGCGCGGCGGCGTCGGCGGCCACGGCGGGGCCGAGCGCCAGCGGCGCCTCCAGCCCCAGCGCCGCAGCGGCGCGCGCCAGCCAGGCCTCGGCCTCGGCGTCGTCGGCGACGACCAGCGCCAGGCGGCCGTCCCGGACCGTCGCGGTCAGGACGCGCTCCGGGCCCGGGCCGGCCGGCACGGCCAGCGGGTCGGCGGGCAGCGCGGCGACCGCGACCCGCACGCGCGCGGTCAGCGCCCAGGAGGCGGCGTCGGCGGCGGCGCGCAGGACGTCCCGGGCGACCGGCGGATCGGACAGCAGCAGCGACACCAGGCGCTCGCGCAGCGCGCGGTCGCGCCGGCGCGCCTCCGCCTCCTGCGCGCTGAAGCCCGCGGCGGCCGCGACCGACAGCTCGTCGACCAGCTCGAGCACCGTGCTGCCGAACGCGAAGATCTCCGCGGCCGGCAGCTCGGTGGCCGGCGGCAGCAGCGCGGTCGAGCGCTCCCACATCGCCAGGCCGCCCAGCCGGTAGAACGACAACAGCTCGGTGAGCGTGCGGCCGGCGGCCTGCTGGGCGCGGCCGTGGGCGACGAACAGCGCGACGTCGGCCGGCACGGGGCTGTGGCCCGACAGGCGCGCGAGGAAGCAGTCGACGGCGGCGCGGGCGCCGAGGCGCAGGTTGCGCAGCGTCGCGGCGTCGGGCGCGCCGTCCGGGCCGGCGCCGGCGGCGAAGCGCTCCAGGACGGCGTCGGCCAGCTCGTCGCTGTGGGCGACGAGCAGATCCGGCAGGTCGATCGCGCCGGCCATTGGAGGGAACCTACAAGCGCAACCGGGGAGGAGATGGTCGCGCGGCGCAGTAATGTGCGCAACGCATGGTCCGCGTGCTGCATTGCGATGACTCCGCCGCCTTCCGGGCACTGATCCGCGCGGAGCTGGAAGACGACGACGACATCGAGATCGTCGGCGAGGCGCCCGACGTCGACGCCGCCGTCCGCGTCGCGGGCGAGACCCGGCCGGACGTCGTGCTGCTCGACCTCCTCGACGTCGAGCGCGACGCGGTCGGCGAGCTGCACGCGGTCGCGCCCGACGTGCGCGTCGTCGTCCTCAGCGGGCACCCGCGCGAGTACGGCGAGGGGCGCCGCGGCGGCGCGGTCGCCTACGTGGAGAAGGACGCGCCGATCACCGAGCTGCGCGAGACCGTGCTCCGCGTCGCCGGCGGGTAGCGTCCGGAGCGGTGGCCGGCCGCTCGCCCAACCTGGAGGAGTACGCGCGCAAGCGGGACTTCGGCGCGACACCGGAGCCGGCAGGCGACGCGTCGGGCGACGCCGGCGGCGGCGCGCCCCGGTTCGTCATCCAGGAGCACAGCGCCACGCGCCTGCACTGGGACCTGCGGCTGGAGCACGACGGCGCGCTCGCGTCCTGGGCGATCCCCAACGGCCTGCCGTGGGCGGCCAAGGACAACCGCGTCGCGGTCCACACCGAGGACCATCCGCTCGAGTACCTCGAGTTCCACGGCGAGATCCCGAAGGGCTCCTACGGCGCCGGGACGATGACGATCTGGGACCGCGGGACCTACGAGGTCCTGAAGTGGGACGCGGGCAAGAAGGTCGAGGTCGCGCTGCACGGCGAGCGCGTCACCGGCCAGTACGCGCTGTTCCCGATCGGGCCGGACCCCAAGGATTGGATGATCCACCGGATGGGCGCGCCGGCGACCGACGGCTGGGTGCTCGGGACCGAGCCGATGCCGACCACGCTGGTGCCGATGCTCGCCAAGCCCGGGCCGGTCCCGTCGGCGCGCGAGGATCCCCACTGGGCCTACGAGATCAAGTGGGACGGCGTCCGCGCGGTCGTCTTCAGCGAGCCCGGGCGGATGCGGTTCGTGACGCGCAACGGCAACGACGTCACCGCGCGCTATCCCGAGCTGGCGCGGATGAACCGGGCGCTGAGCATGCACCGCGTGGTCCTCGACGGAGAGGTGGTGGCCTTCGACGCCGACGGCCGGCCGTCGTTCGGTGCGCTGCAGGGGCGGATGCACCTCGTGCGCGAGAGCGCCGTCAAGCGGCTGGCCAAGGAGAACCCGGTCACGTACATGGCCTTCGACCTGCTGTGGCTGGACGGCGCGTCGCTGATGGGCCGTCCCTACCACGAGCGGCGCGCGACGCTCCGGGCGCTGCTGGCCGACGGTGAGCGCTGGCAGGTCCCCGACCATGTCGTAGGGGGTGGTACGCAGCTGCTGGCCGCCACGCGCGAGCAGGGGCTGGAGGGCGTCGTCGCCAAGCGCGTCGACTCGCCCTACGAGCCGGGGCGGCGCGGCGGCGCCTGGCGCAAGATCAAGAACACCAACCGCCAGGAGCTGGTCATCGGCGGATGGCTGCCGGGGGAGGGGCGCCGGCGCGAGCGGATCGGCGCGCTGCTGGTGGGCGTGCGCGAGTCCTCGGCCGACGGTGAGCCGCTGCGGTTCGCGGGGCGGGTGGGGACGGGCTTCACCGAGGCCGAGCTGGATCGACTGGCGGGGTTGTTGGGGCCCTTGGTCCGGGAGACCTCGCCGTTCGACGTCGTGCCCAAGGCCGTGAAGATCCCGCGCGAGGCGGTGTGGGTCGAGCCGGAGCTGGTGGCCGAGGTCGAGTTCGTGGAGTGGACGCGCGAAGGCGTGCTCCGCGCGCCGTCCTACAAGGGGCTGCGCGAGGACAAGCCGGCGACGCTGGTCGTCCGCGAGCCGGTCGCCGCGCCGAAGGGGACGCGGGGCGCCACCGCGGTCCGGGCCGAGATCGACGGGCGCGAGCTGCGGCTCACGAACCTGGAGAAGGCGCTGTGGCCGTCGGGGCACACCAAGGGCGACCTGATCCGCTACTACGTCGAGCTGGCGCCGGTGTTGTTGTCGCACCTGCAGGGCCGGCCGCTGACGCTGAAGCGCTACCCGCATGGCAGCGAAGGGGAGTTCTTCTACGAGAAGCAGGCGCCTCAGCATCGGCCGGACTGGATCGCGACGGCGCCGGTGAAGCTGGAGAAGGGCAAGGTCATCAACTACGTGCTGGCCGAGGACCCGGCGACGCTGGCGTGGCTGGGCAACCTCGCCGACCTGGAGCTGCACACGCCGATGCACCGCGCCGCGCGCGACTCGGGGCGGCTGAGCGGTCCGACGATGGTGGCGTTCGACCTCGACCCGGGCGAGCCGGCGGGGCTGCTGGAGTGCTGCCGGGTCGCGACGGTCCTGCAGGGCATGTTCCAGCACTTGGGGCTCGTCTCGGTGCCCAAGACGTCGGGGTCGAAGGGCATGCAGGTGTACGTGCCGCTGAACGTCGCGGGCGTGACGTATGCCCAGACCAAGGGCTTCGCCAAGGCGGTCGCCGAGCTGCTGGAGGCCGAGGCGGGCGACCTGGTGGTGTCGCGGCAGACCAAGGCGCTGCGCAAGGGCAAGGTCCTGGTCGACTGGTCCCAGAACGACGTCAACAAGACCACGGTGGCGCCGTACTCGCCGCGCGCGCGGGACCGGCCGTCGGTCTCGACCCCACTGACCTGGGACGAGGTGCAGGAGGCCGTTGAGGCCGACGACGCCTCGGCGCTGAGCTTCGACATGGACGCCGTCCTGGCGCGCGTGCGCGACCAGGGCGACCTCTTCGCGGAGGCGCTGACGGTTGTCCAGGAGCTGCCCATCGGCTAGGCCCAGGAGACGCCGACGTCTTGCGTCCTGTGCGAACATGTGTTCGTGTCAGACGCCGGATCCGCCTACAGTCGCTTTCAGCGGGCCCTCACCACGGGCAACCTCTCGATCATCCGCGCCGCGGCCGCCGAGCTGCCGGTGATCCGGCTCGACGACGCACTCCAGGTCTGCGTGCTCCTACGTGATCGCGAGCCCCAGCGCTACGAGCGCGCGGCGGTGAAGTGGATCGGCCGCTACTGCGTCGAACGACCCGACGCGACCCTCGACGACGTCGACCAGGCCCGCACGGCCTTCGCGGTGATGCGCCGCGATCCGGAACGAGCACTGGCGATCCTGCAGACGCTGTGCGCCTGGCGGGCTCCGGCGGTGTAGCGGCGTCGAGCCGCGGGCGCCCGCGCCTCAGTGCAGCGGCGCCGTCGCGCGTTCGAGGCCGCTGAGCTCGAAGACCCAGAAGTCCTTGCCGAGCACGGGGACGGAGACGTTGTAGACGGGGACGTCGTCGATGTGGCCCTCGAAGGTGCCGGCGTGCGCGTGGCCGTGGAGGACCATGTCGGGCTCGTGTTGGGCGATCGGGGCGGCGAGGCGGTCGTTGCCGAGCATCGTCCAGATCGTCGCGGGCTCGCCGCGCAGCGTCTCGATCGTCGGCGCGTAGTGCAGCAGGACGATCCGGAACGGGCAGTGGGCGATCTGCTTCAGGCCCTCGTCGAGCGCCTCGACGTCCTTGGTCGTCTCGGCGTAGACCGCGCGCAGGAGCGGCTCGCCGAAGTCCGGGAGGTGCGAGCCGGGGAAGCCGCCGACGAAGCCCTTGAGGCCGACGATGCCGATCTCGGTCGGGCCGACGCAGACGGTCGCGGCCTCGCGCTCGAGGATCGTGACGCCGGCGTCCTGGAGGATCGGGCGGATGCCGTCGACGTCGTCGCAGTGGAGGTCGTGGTTGCCCCACACCGCGTAGATCGGGACGTCGAGGTCGCGCACGGCGTCGGCGAGCACTTCGGCCTGCTCGGGCTGGCCGTGCGTGGTGAGGTCGCCGGCCAGGAGGAGCAGGTCGATGTTGTCGTTCAACGCCCCGAAGGCCGCGCGCGCCTCGGCGGCGCGCGACGGCTGGCAGTGCATGTCGCCGGCGGCGGCGATCCGGACGGGCGGCGGCGTGTCGCTCACAGCGTTCGCTCTACCCGTTGCGTCGTGGCGGGAACGCCCGTGGTGGGTAGCCCGTCAGGCATGGGTGAGGTCCGGTCGTCGTTCGAGGACATCGAGAGCAGCCTCAAGAAGGGCGCCGCCGCGCTGCGCGACGCGGGGCTGCCGTTCGCGCTCGCCGGCAGCGTGGCGTGCTGGGCGCGCGGCGCGCCGCAGTCGCGCAACGACCTGGACTTCCTCGTCTGCGCCGAGGACGCCGAGGCGGCGCTCGAGGCGCTGGTCGGCGTCGGGATGCGCGCCGATCGCCCGCCCGAGGGCTGGTTGCTGAAGGCATGGGACCAGGCTGAGGACGGCAGCGAGACGCTGGTCGACCTGATCTTCGGCCCGCGCGGGATCGAGAGCGTCGAGGAGGTCCTGCGGCGCTCGGAGATCCTGCCGGTGGCGGCGCTGGACCTGCCGGTCGTGCATCTGGACGACGTGCTCGTGATGAAGCTCCACGCCTTCGACGAGCACTGCTGCGACTTCGCCGGGATCCTCGCGATCGCCCGTGCGGTGCGCGAGCAGGTCGACTGGGACGACGTCCGCGCCCGAACCGCGGAGTCACCCTTCGCGCGGGCGTTCTTCACGTTGATCGAGGGCCTGGGCCTCGTCGGCGACGGTCCGCCACCGGTGAGGATCGCCGCGGCCGCGGCCCACCCGCGGATCGTCGTCGAAGGCGAGCCGAGCGCCGGCGACCGCACGGACCGCTGGCAGGCGCCGGCGCGCGTCCACGAGCACGGCGACTAGCCGCCGGGCCTCCGCCTCAGTCGCGCGACGAGGCCAGCGCCCTCGCGCTGGCCTCGGAGGCGCTGCGGGCCGCGGCGCGCGACGCGGCGGCGGCCTGGCCCAGGACCCGGCGGTCCTCCGGCTGGGCCTGCGGGATCAGCGACGCGGTCGCCTCGCCGAGCTTCAGATGGGCCTGCGACAGACGCTCGAGCTCGGCGGCGAGACGGGCGAGGCGATCGTCGGCGGCGGCGGGCTCCATGCCTTCACCATGGCATCCACGCCGACGGTCCTCAAGCACGTTGGACCTCAACACGACGCCCATCCCGGCGTCCACGTCCAGCGAAGCGCGCCCGGCAGGATTCGAACCTGCGACCTCTCGCTCCGGAGGCGAGCGCTCTATCCACTGAGCTACGGGCGCGTGCGGCTCAAGGAGCCTAGCGGCTATGCAGGCCCCGCAGCCGCAGGCAGACGCCGATCCCTTCCAGGGAGATCGAGAGCGACATCTTCGACGCGCCGGCGATGCGCTCGTGGAAGGTGAAGGGGATCTCTTCGATGTGCTTGCCGAGGAGGTGGGCGACCTGGGTCGTCTCGATCTGGAAGGCGTAGCCGGCCGCGAGCATCGTGTCGAGGTCGAGGTCGCGCAGGCATGAGGCCCGCCAGAGCTTGAAGCCGCCGGAGAGGTCGTCGTAGGGCAACCCCAACAACAACCGGCTCGCGGTGCAGCCGATCCGGCTCAGCAGCACGCGTGACCGGCTCCAGTTCGCGGTGCCGCCGCCCGGGAGGTAGCGGTCGCCGATGACGAGATCGGGCGTCGCGGACGCCCAGGCCGCCGGGCGCCAGCGGGACCAGGACGCCGGCCAGCCACGACAGCGCGGCCGCGGAGGGGAGGGGCGTGAAGCGGCTCATGCCCCTCTGCACACCGTTATTGACCGATGGTCACTAAGCGGGTGCCGCCACCGGCTCCGGCTGCGGCCCGACCTCTTCGGTGCAGAACGCGCACCGGCGCGCCGCGTACGGGATCTGGCTCAGGCACGCGGGGCACTCGCGCGTCGGCTCGTCGACCGCCTCGCCCGTCTGCACCCGGTCCAAGAGCGCGTTGATCGGCTTGACGACGAAGAAGAACACGACGGCCGCGATGATCACGAAGCTGATCACCGCGTTGATGAAGTCGCCGTACTCGAAGCGGCTGCCGTTGATCGTGAAGTGCAGCGTGCTGAAGTCGGGCTGCCCGCCGATCGCGGCGATCAGCGGCGTGATGATGTCCTTGACCAGCGCGGCCACGACCGCGCCGAACGCCGCGCCGATGACGACCGCGATCGCCAGGTCGACCAGGTTGCCGCGCAGGATGAACTGCCGGAACTCCTTGAGCATGCGGCCGACCCTACCCACGCCGATAGCCTCCAAGCGCGCCTGATGGACCTCTCGATCCACTTCGCCGGCACCGCCGGCTCCGTTCCCTCCGCCCATCGCGGCCTGCCGGCCACGCTGCTGCGCTACGGCTCCGACAAGCTCCTGATCGACTGCGGCGAGGGCACGCAGCGCCAGCTCCTGCGCCAGGGCGGCCTGCCCGAGATCACCGAGATCTTCATCACGCACCTGCACTTGGACCACTGGCTCGGCCTGCCCGGGATGATGAAGTCCTTCGACCTCCGGGACCGCACCACGCCGCTGACGATCTTCGGCCCGCCCGGCACCGAGGCGATCATGGACACCATGCGCCGGACGGTCATCGGGCGCACCAAGTACCGCCTGACCGTCACCGACCTGGAGGGCGACGCGATCGTCGACTTCCCCGGCTACGAGATGCAGGTCCTGCGCGTCCGCCACCGCGGCGAGGCCTACGGCTACGCGCTGGTCGAGCACGACCGCCCGGGCCGCTTCGACGCCGAGCTCGCCCAGCGCCTCGGCGTCCCGTTCGGCCCGGACTTCGGCCGTCTCCAGCGGGGCGAGACCGTCAACGGCGTCGCGCCCGAGCAGGTCATCGGCGCGACGCGCCGCGGCCGCCGGCTCATCTTCACCGGCGACACCCAGCCGTGCGACATGGTCCGCCTCAGCGCCGAGCACGCCGACCTCCTCGTCCACGAGTCCACGTTCCTCGACGAGGAGCGCGAGCGCGCGCACGAGACCGGCCACTCGACCGCCCGCCAGGCCGCCGAGCTCGCGTCCGAGGCCGGCGTCGCGATGCTCGCGCTCACCCACCTCTCCACGCGCTACCACGGCCGCGAGATCCGCGAGGAGGCGACCGCGGTGTTCCCCAACAGCGTCGTGCCCAGCGACGGCGACTGGATCGACGTGCCCTTCCCGGAGAAGGGCCCGCCGGAGCTTCACCGCCGGGCGACGACCAAGACGTACTCGAACTCGTAGCGCGCCCGCGCGCCGGCGGCCGCGGAGTTGGATCGCGTCGCCAGGTCGAGCAGCGCCGCGTCCAGCGCGGCCCGGCGTTCCGCGTCGTCGCCGAGCGACCTGTAGGTCATGATCGTCGGCCCGAAGTTCTCCCGGTAGAACGCGACCAGCGCCGCCGGCGTCGCGAACGTGTCGACCACCTGCACGCCGCGCGTGAACGTCAGCGACGACACGCGGTCGCCGAACAGCTCGCGCACATGCTCCTCGACGCCCCACAGCAGCGGCGGCTGGAAGCCCGGGGGAGGCGGCGGCATGAACGGCAGCATCGTCACGAAGAACTGCCCGACCCAGCCCTCCGGGACCCAGTTGGCCATCGCGATCGTCCCGCCGGGACGCGCCACCCGCACCAGCTCGTCGGCGACGACCTGATGGCGCGGCGCGAACATCGCGCCGAAGGAGGACAGCACCACGTCGAACGAGGCGTCGGCGAACGGCAGCGCCTCGGCGTCGGCCTCGACCCACTCCAGCGCCACGCCCGCGGCGACCGCCGCCGAGCGCCCGGCCTGCAGCAGCTCCGGCGTCAGGTCCGAGGCCACCACGTCGCCGCCTGCGTGCGCGGCCGGGATCGCCGTGGCGCCCGACCCGGCGCCGACGTCCAGGACGCGATCGCCGGTGCGGATCCTCGCCGCCGCGACCAGCGCGGGCCCGACGTGCGGGATCGTGTCGCGCACGACACGCGGGAAGTCGCCGGCCGCCCACGTCGCTCGCGCCCGGTCCTTGACCACCCGATCATCCGCCGCCGCGCCGCTCATGGAGCGACTCTACGCCCGCGGCCGCTGCTAGGTTGGACTTGCGTTGAACACAAGCCCGACCCTTTAACCCGGTCCCGTGAGGCCAGGAAGGACGGACCACCAGATGGACCACGAGAAGGTCGTCCTCGACGAGGACGACATGCGCCGCACCCTCGTCCGGATCGCCCACGAGATCGTCGAGCGCAACGACGGGGTGGGTGGGGGCGAGTCTCTGGCGATCGTCGGCATCCACCGCCGGGGCGCGATCCTCGCCCGCCGCATCCACAGCCTGCTCTCGGATCTCCTCGAGCGCGAGATCCCCATCGGCGACCTCGACATCTCCTTCTACCGCGACGACGTGGGGCGCCGTGCCGAGCAGCCGACGATCCACGCCAGCCACGTCGACTTCGACCTCGACGGCCGGACGGTCGTCCTGGTCGACGACGTGCTCTTCACCGGCCGCACCGTGCGCAGCGCCATCGAGGCGCTGTTCAGCTACGGGCGGCCGGCCAAGGTCCAGCTCGCCGTGCTCGCCGACCGCGGCCACCGCGAGCTGCCGATCCGCCCCGACTACGTCGGCAAGAACCTCCCGACCTCCCGCAGCGAGCGGGTGAACGTCCACGTGGAGGAGCTGGACCACGTCGACGAGGTCCGGATCTGCGAGAACGCGGAAGTGGTGGCCTAGCGACATGAAGCACCTGGTATCCGTCGAGCACCTCGAGCGGCACGACATCGAGCGCATCTGCGACCGCGCGGCGGCCTTCGCCGAGGTCGCCGACCGCGAGATCAAGAAGGTCCCGGCGCTGCGCGGCCGCACCGTCCTCAACCTCTTCTACGAGGCCAGCACGCGGACGCGCAGCTCGTTCGAGCTGGCGGCCAAGCGGCTCTCCGCCGACGTCGTCAACTTCAGCGCCTCCGGCTCCAGCGTCGAGAAGGGCGAGTCGCTGAAGGACACCATCCTGACCCTCGGCGCCCACAAGCCCGACGCGATCGTCATCCGGACGCCGTGGGCCGGCGCCGCCGAGCTGGTGTCGGGTTGGACGCCCGCCGCGGTCGTCAACGCCGGCGACGGCAAGCACGAGCACCCGACCCAGGCGCTGCTCGACGTCCACACGCTGCGCCAGCGCCTGGGCGGCCTCGACGGCCTGAGCATCTGGATCGTCGGCGACGTCCTGCACAGCCGCGTGGCGCGGAGCAACATCATGGCCTTCCAGAAGATGGGGGCCAAGGTCACGCTCGCCGGCCCGCCGACGCTGATCCCGCGCGGCATCGAGGCGCTGGGCTGCGAGGTCCGCTACACGCTGGACGAGCTGCCGCAGGCCAACGTCGTCTACGCGCTGCGGATGCAGAACGAGCGGATGGACGAGAGCTGGGTGCCGTCGATCCGCGAGTACGCCACCTGGTACCAGATCAACGGCCGCCGCCTCGGCCCCAAGCAGGTGCTCATGCACCCCGGGCCGGTCAACCGCGGCGTCGAGCTGAGCGCCGAGGTCGTCGACTCGCCGCAGGCCGTCATCACCGCGCAGGTCGCCGCCGGCGTCGTCGTCCGGATGGCCGTCCTCTACGAAGTCCTCGCGCACGTGCCGAGCACGTCGCGGTCCCCCGAAGGAGTCCCCGCCTGATGGCCGAACCGCTGCTCGTCCACCACGCCGCATCCAACACGGACATCTTGATCCGCGAGGCGCACGTGCTGGACCCGCGGGCCGGGATCGACGAGCGCCGCGACGTCCTCGTCCGCGACGGCGAGATCGCCGAGATCGGCAACGCCGGCGCGCTCAGCGCGCCGGACGGCACCGAGGTCGTCGAGGCCCAGGGTCGGCACGTGCTGCCGGCCTTCGTCGACCCGCACGTCCACTTCCGCACGCCCGGCCAGGAACACAAGGAGGACCTCGAGACCGGCACTCGCTCGGCGGCCGCCGGCGGCTTCTGCGCCGTCCTGGCGATGCCGAACACCGATCCGCCGCTGGACTCCGCGCCGCTGCTGCGCTCGGTCCGCGACGCCGCCGCCCGCGACGCGCGCATCCCCGTCGGCTTCGTCCCCTGCGTCACGCGCGGGATGGCCGGCGACGACCTGACCGAGATGGCGGCGCTGCGGGAGGAGGGCGCCGCCGGCTTCACCGACGACGGCAAGCCGGTCGTCAGCGCGGGCATGCTGCGCAAGGCGCTGCAGTACCAGCGCCTGTGCGGCGGCGTGATCGCGCTGCACGAGGAGGACCCGTCGCTGAGCGGCAAGGGCGCCATGAACGAGGGCGAGGTCAGCGCGCAGCTCGGCATCACCGGCATCCCGTCGATCAGCGAGGCGACGATGGTCGCCCGCGACGCGCTCATCGCCGGCTACGAAGAGGGGCGGATCCACATCCAGCACCTCAGCGCGCGCGAGTCGATCGAGGCGCTGGCCGAGGCCAAGCAGCGCGGCGTGCGCATCACCGGCGAGGCGTCGCCGCACCACCTGTGCCTGACCGACGAGGCCGTGCGCACGCTCGACACGCGCATGAAGATGAACCCGCCGCTGCGCACCGAGACCGATCGCCAGGCGCTGATCGCCGGCCTCAAGTCGGGCGTGATCGACTGCATCGCGACCGACCACGCGCCGCACGCGCGCGACGAGAAGGAGGTCCCGTTCGAGCAGGCCCCGATGGGGACCACCGGGCTGGAGACGTCGTTCGCGGCCATCTACACCAACCTGGTCCTGCCGGGGGTGATCGACCTCCACCTGCTCGTGCAGCGCCTCAGCGACGGCGCCGCGCTCTTCGACCTGCCGACCCCGCGGATCGCCCCCGGCGAGCCCGCCAACCTGACGCTGATCGACCTCGAGCGCGAGTGGGTCGTCGGCGACGGCGGCTACGAGTCGCGCTCGGCCAACTGCTGCTTCGACGGCCACACCCTCAAGGGCAAGGTGCTGCTGACCGTCGCGGCCGGCACGCTCGCCTTTCGCGCCCGCCAACTGGAGGTCGTCCGATGACGAAGGAATGGACAACGACAGGTTCCCCCGCCATCGGATGCGTCCGATGACGAAGGAATGGACAACGACAGGTTCCCCCGCCATCGGATGCGTCCGATGACGAAGGAATGGACAACGACAGGTTCCCCCGCCATCGGATGCGTCCGATGAGCAACGCCAACGGAACCCGGCTCTTCGACCGTCGCAGCACGGCGCTGGTCGTGATCGACGTCCAGGACGGCTTCCGCTCCTACGACACGTTCGCCGACGTCGCCGCCGCCTGCGGCCGCCTGGTCCAGGGCGCGGGGATCCTCGACGTCCCGGTCATCGCGACCGAGCAGTACCCCAAGGGCCTGCAGCGCACGGCCGCCGAGGTCGGGCTGCCCGAGGACACCGCGCCGGTCGAGAAGTCGGTCTTCAGCGCGGTCCGCGCCGAGGGCTTCAACCTCGCCGGGCGCAACCAGGTGCTCATCTGCGGCATCGAGGCCCACGTGTGCGTCATGCAGACCACGCTGGACCTGCTGGACCGCGGCGTCTCCGTCCAGGTCGTGACCGACGCCGTCGGCTCGCGCCACGCGAACGACCGCGCGGTCGGCCTGCAGCGGCTGGACCGCGCGGGCGCGACCCTCACCACCGTCGAAGCCGCGCTGCTCGAGCTCTGCGAGCGCGCCGGCACACCAGAGTTCAAGGCCGTCCAGAAGGTGATCCTGTGAGTCAGCAGTCCAACGCCTACGTGTTGCTCGATGACGGCACGCGTTTCGACGGGGACTCCGTCGGCGCGGCCGGCCACGCGACCGGCGAGGTCGTGTTCACGACCAGCATGTCGGGCTATCAGGAGTCGATGACCGACCCGAGCTTCGCCGGGCAGCTCATCACCTTCACCTACCCGCACATCGGCAACTACGGCGTCTCAGAGGCCGCGATGGAGTCCGACCGCGTCTGGGCGCGCGCCGCGATCATGCGCGAGGCGGTCAACCGCGAGGACGCGCCCGAGGCCGAGCGCGGCTGGCTGGACTGGCTGATCGACTGCGGCATCCCGGCGATCTCCGGCGTCGACACGCGCGCCCTGGTCCGCCACATCCGCGACGCGGGCGCGATGCGCGGCGGCGTCTTCACCGGCGACATCGCCGAGAGCGAGGCGCGCGCGCTGATCGCCGGCGAGCCGTCGATGGTCGGCGCCGACTTCGCGAAGGTCGTCACGCCGCGCGAGGCCCACACGCTGGGCTACGGCGGGGCGACGAGGATCCACGCCATCGACACCGGCATCAAGTCGTCGATCGTTCGCAACCTCGTCGAGCGCGGGGCGGAGGTCACGCTGCATCCGTGCACGGTCACCAGCGCCGAGCTGCTGGCCACCGACGCCGACGCGTTCTTCCTGGCCAACGGCCCCGGCGACCCCGCCGCGTTGTCCTACATCGTGGACACCGTCCGCGACCTGGTCGGCCAGCGGCCGGTCTGGGGCATCTGCCTCGGCCACCAGCTGCTCTGCCAGGCCGTCGGCCTCGAGACCTACAAGCTGCCCTTCGGCCACCGCGGCGGCAACCACCCGGTCAAGGACCTGCGCACCGGCAAGATCGAGATCACCGCCCAGAACCATGGCTTCGCGGTCAAGGCGCCCGACGGCGGCGGCCGCGTCGAGGCCGACGAGCCCGTGCGCTGGCAGACCGACTTCGGCGAAGCCGCGCTGACCCACGTCAACCTCTACGACCGCACGGTCGAGGGGCTCGAGCTGTTGGAGCACAACACCGCCACGGTGCAGTACCACCCGGAGGCCGGCCCCGGTCCCAACGACGCGCTGTACCAGTTCGACCGCTTCCTCGAAGCCGTCCGCAGCGGGAGCCCCGCCTGATGCAACGAAACGCCATCCACCGCGAGTGCGAGCGCCTGCGCGAGCAGCCGCCCCGAAACGCGCGCTCTGCGCGAGGCTCCGCCTGATGCCGCGCCGCGACGACATCCACAAGATCCTGATCCTGGGCTCCGGCCCGATCGTCATCGGCCAGGCCGCCGAGTTCGACTACTCCGGCGTGCAGGCCTGCAAGGTGCTGCGCGAGGAGGGCTACGAGATCGTGCTCGTGAACTCCAACCCGGCGACGATCATGACCGACCCGGAGTTCGCCGACGCGACCTACGTCGAGCCGCTGCTGCCCGGCCCGGTCGCGCAGGTCATCGAGAAGGAGCGCCCCGACGCGCTGCTGCCGACGCTCGGCGGGCAGACCGCGCTCAACCTCGCCAAGGCCCTGCACGAGGACGGCACGCTGGCGAAGTTCGGCGTCGAGCTGATCGGCGCGAACTACGACGCGATCAACACCGCCGAGGACCGCGAGCTCTTCCAGCAGGCGATGGCCAAGGCCGGGCTCGAGATGCCGGCCAACGCGATCGTCGACGCCACCGAGCAGATCGGCGCGGCGCTGGCCGCCGTCGGCCTGCCGGCGATCATCCGCCCGGCGTTCACGCTCGGCGGCCGCGGCGGCGGCATCGCCCGCACCGAGGAGGAGTTCACGAAGATCGTGACGCGCGGCCTGGCCGCGTCGCCGATCGGCCAGGTGCTCGTCGACCAGTCCGTGCTCGGCTGGGGCGAGTTCGAGCTGGAGGTCATGCGCGACCACAACGACAACGTCGTGATCGTGTGCTCGATCGAGAACATCGACCCGATGGGCGTGCACACCGGCGACAGCGTCACGGTCGCCCCGCAGCAGACGCTGACCGACCGCCTGTACAACAAGCTGCGCGACCAGGCGATGGCCTGCATCCGGGCGGTGGGCGTCGAGACCGGTGGCTCCAACGTGCAGTTCGCGGTCAACCCGACGACCGAGGAGATCCTCGTCATCGAGATGAACCCGCGCGTGTCGCGGTCCAGCGCGCTGGCCTCCAAGGCCACCGGCTTCCCGATCGCCAAGATCGCCGCGCGGCTGGCCGTCGGCTACTCGCTCGAGGAGATCCCCAACGACATCACCAAGGTCACGCCGGCGTCGTTCGAGCCGGCGATCGACTACGTGGTGGTCAAGTGGCCGCGCTTCGCGTTCGAGAAGTTCAGCGGCGCCAACGCCGAGCTGTCGACGCACATGAAGTCGGTCGGCGAGGCGATGGCCATCGGGCGGACGTTCGGCCAGGCGTTCCTGAAGGCCATGCGCTCGCGCGAGCTCGACGCGCCGCCCAAGCTCGACGCGCTCGAGGTCCCGGACCTGCTGACGATGCTCGACCGGCCGGCCAGCGACCGCTATGACGTGGTCCTGGAGGCGTTCCGCAAGGGCGCGACGATCGAGCAGGTCCACGACAAGACCGCGATCGACCCGTGGTACCTGCGCGAGCTGCAGGCGCTGGCGCTCGACCCCGAAGCGCCGTTCACCGGCGAGCGCTCCTTCAAGGCCGTGGACACGTGCGCCGCCGAGTTCGCCGCCGAGACGCCGTACTTCTACTCCGGCTGGGAGCGCGAGGCGACGCACGAGGTCCGGCGTGGCGACAACGCGTCCGTGGTGATCCTCGGCGCCGGCCCCAACCGCATCGGCCAGGGCATCGAGTTCGACTACTGCTGCGTCCACGCGGCGATGACCGTCCGCGAGTCGGGCCGCGACGCGGTGATGATCAACTGCAACCCGGAGACGGTCTCCACCGACTACGACACCTCCGACCGCCTGTACTTCGAGCCGCTGACGCTCGAGGACGTCCTCGGCGTCATCGAGGTCGAGAAGCCCGAGGGCGTCATCGTCCAGTTCGGCGGCCAGACGCCGCTGAAGCTCGCGCACGGCCTGCAGGAGGCCGGCGTCCGGATCCTGGGGACGAGCGTCGACTCGATCGACCTCGCCGAGGAGCGCGGGCGCTTCGGCGACCTGCTGGAGCGCCTCGGCTACAAGGCGCCGCCCTTCGCCACGGCCGGCACCATCGAGGAGGCGCTGGATCGCGGCGAGGACGTCGGCTACCCGCTGCTCGTGCGCCCGTCCTACGTGCTCGGTGGCCGCGCGATGGAGATCGTCTACTCGCGCGACGGCCTGGCCGACTACCTCGAGCGCCACGCGCCGGCACCGCCGAGCAGCCGGAACGGGTCGCCGGTGGTGGGGCGCGACATCTTCCTCGACCGCTTCCTGGAGAACGCGATCGAGGTCGACGTCGACGCGCTGAGCGACGGCGATGACGTCTGGGTCGGCGGGATCATGCAGCACGTCGAGGAGGCCGGGATCCACTCCGGCGACTCGGCCTGCGTGCTCCCGCCACACTCGCTCGGCCCCGACATGCTCGACCAGATCCGGGCGGCGACGCGCGGGATCGCGCTCGGGCTCGGCGTCGTCGGGCTGTGCAACGTGCAGTACGCCATCTACAGCGGCGAGCTGTACGTGATCGAGGCCAACCCGCGCGCGTCGCGGACGGTGCCGTTCGTCTCCAAGGCGATCGGCGTGCCGCTGGCCAAGATGGCGTGCCGGCTGATGCTCGGCGAGAAGCTCTCCGAGCTCGACCTGCCGGCCGAGGACGCGCCGCTGGACCACGTGTCGGTCAAGGAGGCCGTGCTGCCGTTCGACCGCTTCGAGGGCAGCGACGCCGTGCTCGGGCCGGAGATGCGCTCGACCGGCGAGGTCATGGGCGTCGCCCGCGACTTCCCGAGCGCGTTCGCCAAGGCCCAGGCCGCGGCCGGCGCGGCGCTGCCGAGCGAGGGCACGGTCTTCATCACCGTGACCGACGCCGACAAGCCGGGCGCGGTCGCCGTCGCGCAGCTGCTGCACGACCTCGGCTTCAAGATCGTCGCCACGCGCGGCACCGCCGAGGCGATCCAGCGCTGGGGCGTCCCGGCCGAGGCGCTACACAAGATCTCGGAGGGCACGCCGAACGTCGTGACCTGGATCGAGGACGGCAAGGTCGACCTGGTGGTCAACACGCCGACCGGCTCGGGCGCGCGCACCGACGGGTGGGAGATCCGCCGGGCGGCGGTCGCCGCTGGCATCCCGTGTCTGACGACGCTGAGCGCCGGGCTCAGCGCGGCGCGCGCGATCTCGGCGGGGCGGACGGGCGACACGAGCGTGATCTCCCTCCAGGAGCTGCACAACGCGCGCTTAGGGTCGGCCTCCTGATCTGGCGGGCGTTCTTCGCGCTGGTCCTGCGGCGCCTGGACGCCGAGGCCGCGCACCGGCTCGGCACGCGGGCGCTGGCGGTGACGCTGGCGCCCGCCGCGGTCCGCTGGCTCGTGCGGCGGCTGTGCGTGCCGCGCGACCCGGCGCTGCGCGTCCATGCGCTCGGCCTGGACTTCCCGAGCCCGCTCGGCCTGGCCGCCGGCTTCGACAAGGACGCCGCGCACGTCGACGCGCTGGCCGCGCTGGGCTTCGGCTTCGTCGAGATCGGGACCGTGACCGCGCAGCCCCAGGCCGGCAACCCGCGCCCGCGGATGTTCCGGCTGCCGGCCGACCGCGCGCTGGTCAACCGCATGGGCTTCAACAACGGCGGCGCCGCGGCGGCCGCGGCGCGCCTGGGTGGGCGGGCGCGGAATCGCGACCCGGGCGTCATCGTCGGGATCAACATCGGCAAGACGAAGGTCGCCGCCGACGCCGCCGCCGACTACCGGGCGAGCGCCGCCGCGCTGGCGCCGCACGCCGACTACCTCGTCATCAACGTCAGCTCGCCCAACACGCCCGGCCTGCGCGACCTCCAGGCCGTCGAGCAGCTCGAGCCGATCGTGGCCGCGGTGCGCGAGGGGATGGCCGGGCGCGCGGTCCCGCTGCTCGTCAAGATCGCCCCCGACCTCGCCGACGCCGACGTCGACGCCGTCGCCGACCTGGCGCTGCGGACCGGGCTCGACGGCCTGATCGCGACCAACACCACCATCTCGCGCGAGGGGCTCGCGACGCCGGCCGCCGCGGTGGCCGCCGCGGGCGCCGGCGGGCTGTCCGGCGCGCCGCTGGCCGGCCGGTCGCTCGCGGTCCTGCGCCGGCTGCGCGAGCGCCTCGGTGCCGACTTCACGATCATCTCGGTCGGCGGGGTGGAGAATGCGGCCGACGCGTGGGCGCGGCTGGCCGCCGGCGCGACCCTCGTGCAGGCCTACACGGCGTTCGTCTACGGTGGTCCGCTGTGGCCGCGGCGCGTCGCCCGCGGGCTCGGCGACCGCGTGCGCGAAGCGGGTTCGAACTCGCCTCTCGGGCGCTCCTGAGAGGGTTGTGTGAACAACCACGTCCACCCGTCCGGGCCGGTCTGTGTCGCCTTCGCACACCCCGCGGAAGCGAAGCCCGCAAACAGCGGCCTCGACCCTGGCGGACCGGATGTCAGGGCGTCGCGGACGCCCCGCAAAGTGCCTGCAAAACCGGGCGCCACCGTCAACTAGGGTGAAGAAGGGTCGACCTCAGGTCGAGGTCCAGCCGAATTGAGCCATCGCGCCTTGCTGAGGGCCCCCGGCCGTGTAGTATCGGCGCCCCGATGTCGCCGGCCGCCAACTCGCCCATCAAGCACACGGCGGCACCCGAACGCAGCCTCAACCAGCGGATGGACGCCCTCCAGAAGGCGAACGTCATCCGCACGCGTCGCGCGCAGCTCAAGCGCGACCTGAAGGCCGGTCGAGTGTCGATCCACCAGCTCCTCCTCGAGCCGCCCGAGTTCCTCGAGACCGCCAAGGTCTTCGACATGCTCTTGGCGGTCCCGAAGTACGGGCGGGTGAAGGCCAACAAGATCCTGCAGACCTGCCGGATCTCACCGTCGAAGACCATCGGCGGCCTCTCCGACCGCCAGCGCGCCGAGCTCGTCGGCATGCTCCGCAAGTAGCCAGGCACCATGCCGCAGGATGCGCGCGGAAGCGAGCCCTCCGGGCGAGCATCCGCAAGGGAAGGCGAGCCGCCAGGCGAGCCCTTCCCCGGGGTCTTCGTCATCACTGGCCCGTCCGGGGTCGGCAAGGGCACGCTCATCCGGCTGCTGCGCGAGCGTGTGCCAGAGCTTGCGCTGAGCGTCTCGGCCACCACGCGCCAGGCGCGCCCGGGGGAGACGCAGGGCGAGCACTACCACTTCATCTCCGACGAGGCGTTCGCCCGGCACGTCGCCGACGGCGACTTCGTCGAGTGGGCCGAGTACTCCGGCCGCCGCTACGGGACGCTGCGCGAGGAGCTCGAGCGCCACACCTCCGGCGGCCGTCCGGTCGTGCTGGAGATCGAGGTCCAGGGCGCCCGCCAGGTGCGCGACACGATGCCCGGCGCGACCCAGATCTTCATCCGGCCGCCGAGCGGCGAGGCGCTGCGCGAACGGCTGATCGGTCGGGGGACCGACGACCCCGAGCAGGTCGAGCGCCGCCTGGAGGTCGCCGAGCAGGAGCTCGCCGCGGCCGGCGAGTTCGAGCACGTCGTGGTCAACGATCGGCTGCACGACGCGGTGGAGGAGCTGGCGGGCATCGTGCGGGGTACACTGGGCTCGTGATCAGTCCCCGCATCGACAAGCTGCTCGACCACGTCGACTCCAACTACGCGTCGGTCCTCGTCGCCGCCAAGCGCGCACGTCAGATCAACTCGTACTACCACAACTTGGGCGAGGGGACGTTCGACGAGTTCCCGCCGCCGATGGTCGAGACCATCTCCAAGAACTACCTGACGATCGCCCTCGAGGAAGTCGCCGCGGGCAAGATCAAGTACCAGTACCGGTAGGCCGTCGCCGTGGCGCGTCTCCTGCTCGGGGTCAGCGGGGGCATCGCCGCCTACAAGGCGCTCGAAGTCGTGCGCCTGGCTACCAAGGCCGGGCACGCGGTGCGCGCCATCCAGACCCCGACCGCGCAACGCTTCGTCGGCGCCGCTTCGTTCGCGGCGCTCACCGGTGCGCCGGTGCTCACCGACGAGTTCGAGCGCGACCCCGCCCGGGGCGCGTTTCCCGACCAGGAGCCGCCGGCGCACGACCCGGCCAGCCATCTGGAGCTGGTCCGCAACGCCGACGCCTACCTGATCGCGCCGGCGTCGGCCAACACCATCGCCAAGCTCGCGCACGGGTTGGCCGACAACCTGCTGACCAGCGCCGCGCTCGCCGCGACCTGCCCGGTGCTCGTCGCGCCCGCGATGAACCACCACATGTGGGAGCACCCGGCGACGCAGGCCAACCTGGAGCTGCTGCGCGCCCGCGGCGTCACGATCATCGCCCCGACCACCGGCGCGCTGGCCACCAAGCACGAGTGGGGGACGGGTCGGCTGGCCGACGTCGCCGACCTGGTCGCCGCGTTCGAGGCCGTCGCGGAATGGGGGCCCACCCACCCGCGCCCCTGGGACGGCCTGCGCGTGCTGGTGACCGCCGGCGGGACGCGCGAGCCGATCGACGCGGTCCGCTACGTCGGCAACCGCTCGAGCGGCCGGATGGGCTTCGCGGTCGCGGAGGAGGCGGCGGCGCTCGGCGCCGAGGTGACGGTCGTCGCGGCGAACGTGACCCTGGCGCGGCACCCGCGCGTGACGTACGTCGACGTGGAGACCGCCGCGGAGCTCGGCGCGGCCTGCGCGGAAGGTTTCCCGGCCTGCGACGTCCTCGTGATGAGCGCGGCGGTCGCCGACTACCGGCCGTCGATCGCCTACGAAGGCAAGCTGAAGAAGACGGATCGCGATGAGCTCGCGCTCACGCTCGAACGTACCGAGGACGTGCTCTCCGGACTGGCCGCAGCGCGCCGCCCCGACCAGACGCTCGTCGGCTTCGCCGCCGAACATGGCGCGGGAGCGGTCGACTACGGCCGTGACAAGCTGACGCGGAAGGGGTTGGATGCGGTGGTGGTCAACGACGTGTCGCAGCCGGGCATCGGGTTCGATGCCACCGACAACGAGGTGACGATCGTCACCGCCGCGGGCGACGAGGCCGTCCCACGCGGCACGAAGGCCGAGGTCGCCCGCGCGATCCTCACGACCGTCGACCGCCTGCGCGCCTCGCAGGCGGAGGCGCGCCGATGAGCAAGCAGAACACCTCGCCTGGCGGCTCGGCTTCCGGGCGGCAGCTCGCCCAGGGGCTCGCTCCCTCGGCCGGGGAGGTGTCGGCGTGAGCACCGAAGGCTCCCTCGACGGCTCGGACGTCGCGCGGGCCGGCCTGCTGGCGCGGCGCATCGCCGAGGCGGTGCACGACGCGGTCGAGGTCCGCCAAGAGGTCCTGGAGGATCTGCTGGTCTGCGTCCTCGCCGAGGGCCACGTCCTGATCGAGGACCTGCCCGGCGTGGGCAAGACGACGCTGGCGCGGGCGATCGCGCAGGTGACCGACCTCGGCTTCCAGCGCGTGCAGTGCACGGCGGACCTGCTGCCGGCCGACGTCGTCGGCACCAACGTGTACAACCAGCGCGAGGGCCGCTTCGAGTTCCGGCCCGGCCCGATCTTCGCCAACGTCGTGCTCGTCGACGAGGTCAACCGCGCGTCGCCCAAGACGCAGTCCGGCCTGCTGGAGTGCATGCAGGAGCGGCGCGTCACCGTCGACGTCCACTCCCACGAGCTGGCCCGGCCCTTCGTCGTGCTCGCCACGCAGAACCCGGTCGAGTTCGAGGGGACCTACCCGCTGCCCGAGGCGCAGGTCGACCGCTTCATGGCGCGGCTGACGCTCGGCTACCCGACGCCGGCCGCCGAGGTCGACATGCTGCGCGCCCACGAGGCCGGCGACCGCGTCGAGCGGATGGAGCCCGTCGCGACGGCGGCCGACGTGCTGGACGCGATCGACATCGCCACGCGCGTGAACGCCTCGGACCGGCTGCGGTCCTACATCGTCGCCCTGCTGCAGCGCACGCGCGACGACGCGCGGACCGAGCTCGGCGCGTCGCCGCGCGCGGGGCTGATGCTGCTGCGCGCGTCCAAGGCGCGCGCGCTTCTGCAGGGCCGCGACCACGCCCTGCCCGACGACGTGCAGGCGCTGGCACGCGTCGTCCTCGCCCACCGGATCGTCCTCGCGCCCGAGGCGATGGAGGCGACCCCGGAGCAGGTGGTCGCCGATGCGCTGGCGGCGACGCCCGCGCTGTAGGCCGCGCCATGGAGGAGACCGCCCGCCCGCTCCTCCGGACCGCAGCCCTCGGGCTGCTGCTGGTCGCGTGCGCGGGGCTGCTCGACGCCGAGCCGCTGTACGTCGGCGGCGCGGCGTTCTTGTTGGTGGCCTTGGCCGCGGCGACGTGGGTGCTGCTCGGCGCGCGCGGGATCGCGGTCACGCGGACCGTCGGGCTGACGCGCGCGATGGAGGAGCAGGCCGTGCCGGTGCGCGTGAAGGTCACCGGGACGCGGCCGCTACCCACCGGCGCGGTGCTGGACCCGCTGCTGCCCGAGCCGGCGCCGCTGGCGACGGGCCGGCGCCTCACGCTCGTGCGCATCGACGTCCGCTTCGCGCGCCGCGGCCGCAAGGTGCTCGCGCCGCCGCGCGTCGCGGTCCGCGACCCGTTCGGGTTGTTGGTGCGGTTGGTGCGCGGCACGCAGGTCGCGCCCGACGAGGTGCTGATCCTGCCGCGCGTCGAGCCGGTCCGGGCGCCCGGGAGCGCCAGCGACGGGACGGGCTCGCTGCAGCTGGGCCGGCGCTCGTCGGTGGCGGCCGAGATCGAGCTCGACGGCCTGCGCACGGCGCGCGAGGGCACGACGGCGTCGCGGATGTACTGGCCGTCGCTGGCCAAGGGCGGCGAGCTGCTGGAGCGCCGGCTGCGCGCCGACAGCGACACGCGCCCGCTCGTGGTGCTCGACCCGCGCGGCGCCGAGCGCGAAGAGGACCTCGACGCGGCGGTCCGCGCCACGGCGTCGCTCGCGGTCCACCTCGCGCACGCGGGCGGCTGCGCGCTGCTGATCCCGGGCGACCGCCGGCCGGCCGCGCTGGACCCCGGCCTCGTCGGCTGGGCGCACCTGCACGCCCGGCTCGCGCTGGTCGACAGCGCCGCGCCGCCACCGCCGCTCGCCGGCCTCGCCGCCCGCCGCGGGCCGATCGTCTACGTCGCCGCGCGCCGCCTGACGCGCCCGCCGCGCGCGCTGGCCCACGCGCCGGGCGGCGGCCGCGTGCTGGTCGTGCCCGGCGAGCTGGCCGGCCGCCGACCCGCCTTCGCCGTCGCCGGCTGCCTCGGCTACGAGCTGTCCGAAGCGCGCCGCGGTGCCTCGCCCGCGGGAGTCGCGGTGGCATGAGCGCCGTCGCCGCCCCGTCGCCGCTGCGCAACACGCCGTTCGTGCGCGCCGACGCGTGGACGCTGCGGCTCGTCGCGTTCTGCGCGCTGGCGCTGTTCGGCGAGATCCAGTGGGCCGGCATCGTCCGGCCGGGCGCGACCGGGGACCTGCTCGGCCTGTTCGTCGTCGCCATCGTCGCCGGCCTCGTCGTGGCGGCGGCGCTGGAGATCGTCGCCCGCCCGCGGCGCATCGCCGCGATCGCCGGCGTCGTCCTCGTGGCGCTGCTGCTGGTCCTCGCGGTGTCCGGCGTGCCGACCTGGTACCTGCGACCGGATCGCTGGGACACGCTCACCGTCAACCTCGTCAACGCCGTCGGGACGCTGCCGGCGCTGCGGATGCCCTACCGCGGCACCGACCCGTGGGTGCGCGCGGTCCTGATCTCCGGCGGCGGGCTGCTGCTGCTGCTCGCCGCCTGCCTCGCGCTGGCGCCGCGACCGCGGACGTTCGCCGCCGCGACCTGCCTCGCGGTCCTCTACGTCGTCGCCATCGTCGAGCACCGGCCCGAGCACCCCTACGCCGGCGGCGCCGTGTTCGCGCTCCTGCTCGGCGCGATGCTCTGGGGCGACCACCTCCACGGCCGCGAGGCGCCGGCCGCCGTCGCGCTCGGGGTCGTCGCGGTCGTCGCCTCGACGATCCTCGCCCCGCACCTCGACTCGACCAAGCCATGGGTCGACTACGAGGCGATCGCCGAGTCGCTGCAGGCCGGCAAGTCCACCACCTTCTCGTGGAACCACAGCTACGCGCCGCTGGACTGGCCGCGCGACGGCGTGGAGCTCGCGCGCGTGCGCTCGCGGGGCGACCTGTACATGAAGACCGTCAACCTGGAGGACTTCGACGGGCGCGAGTGGGTCCAGGCCACGGGCGTGCTGCCCGACGACGACGACACCCAGATCGCGCCCGGGCACGCGGGGTGGACCCAGATCATCCACGTCGAGGTCAAGGGCCTGAAGAGCCTGCCGTTCGTCGGCGCCGGCACCACGCTGTCGATCGACCACTCCAGCAAGCACCCGATCGAGGCCACGCCGGGGACGTGGAAGTCCGACGACAAGCCGCTCAAGCGCGGCGACGGCTACGACGCCACCGTCTACTACCCCAACCCGGGGCCGGTCGAGATGCACGGCGCCGGCGTGCGGTACCCGGCCTACGTGTACCGCCAGTTGGGGATCAAGCTGCCGGCGACCCCGGGCTACGACGATGTCCGCGTCCAGTTCGCGCCCTACGAGAGCGGCACGTCCAGCGTCGCGCGGGGCCGCTACGGCTTCTTCCAGATCGACGTCGACCGGGCGCTGGCGGCGTCGCCCTACGCGCGGGAGTACCGGCTGGCCCAGCAGCTGGCCGACGCGTCGATCGACCCCTATGACCTGGTCCGCAAGGTCATCGCGCGCGTGCAGCGCGGCGCGCGCTACACCGAGCAGCCGCCACCGCCCGGCCGGCTCGCGCCGCTCGACGCGTTCCTGTTCCGCGACCACGCCGGCTACTGCCAGCACTTCGCGGGCGCGACCGCGCTGCTGCTGCGGATGGCCGGCGTCCCGACGCGCGTGGTCGGCGGGTTCTCGCCCGGCTCGCGCGACGGGGGCGACCACATCCTGCGCGACCTCGACGCCCACAGCTGGATCGAGGTCTACTTCCCGCACATCGGCTGGGTGACGTTCGACCCGACGCCGGCCGACTCGCCGGCGCGCAGCCAGCAGACCGACACGCTGGCCGTCAAGTCCGCGTCGCCGACGTCCAAGGGCTCGGTCTCGTCGTCGGGCGACCGGACGTCGGACCCGACCGCGGGCGGCACCGCCGCCACGGCCGACGGCGGTGGGACCGACTGGACCGGGCTCCTGGCGGTCGCCGTCGTCGTCCTGGCCCTGGTCGCCGGCGGCGTCGTGCTGTCGATCCGGCGCCGCCGGCGGCTGGAGCGCACCGGCGACGCCGAGCTGGAGGAGCTGCGCCTCGCGCTCGTCCGCTCCGGCCGGCGCACGGCGCCCGACCTCACGCTCCACAAGGTCGAGCGGCTGCTCGCCGGCAGCGACGGCGCGCTCGGCTACGTCAGCGCGCTGCGCGTCGCCCGCTACGGCGCCGGCGGCCCCGCACCGACGCCGCGCCAGCGCCGCGCGCTGCGCCGCGAGCTGGCCGCGGGCCTCGGCCTGCGCGGCCGCCTGCGCGCGCTGTGGGCGCTGCCGCCGCAGTCCGCGGAGGTGCTCGACGCGTTGAGGCCGCGCCGCCGCCGGTTCTACACTTAGGACGCATGGACGAGCATGGCGCCTACGAGCTGTTCCGTCAGGGCACCGAGCTCCTGGAGGCCGGCGACCACCACGCGGCGACCGTCCCGCTGGGCCGCGCCCGCGAGCTCGCGCCCGACAAGGACTCCGTCCGCGAGGCCTACGGCCGCGCGCTCTTCCTGGCCCAGCGCTACGGCGAGGCCGCCGAGGAGTTCGAGGCCGTCGTGGAGCACGCGCCGACCAACGACTACGCCCTGTTCTGCCTCGGCCGCTCGCTCCAGCAGCTCGGCCAGCACGCCGAGGCGCTCAAGCCGCTGGCGCTGGCCGCGAACCTGCAGCCGCAGCGCGCGGACTACAAGAAGTACCGCGACCAGGCCCGCCGGCGCGCCGCCTGAGGGCCGCCTCGCCGCGCTTGGCACCACCCGACGGAGCTTGATGGGCTGGCGCCCACCGGCGCTCGCCGGGCGGCGCCAGCCACGGCGATCCGGGCCTCAGCCGACGCGCCGCAAGGAGCGTGGCACGCCGGTTCCAGACCGGTTCATCCTGCTATTCTGACGGGACAACTTCCGTGCCGGCGGGCTTCGCCGGTGATGTACAGGGAGCGGGCGATAGCCCGCTCTTTCATTTTGAGAGGGGAGGGTTGATGAGCACCACCATCCAGGCCGAGATCGAGGGCAAGCTCGCCGAGCGCGAGCCCGATGTCGAGGTGCTGCTCGCAGAGCTCCAGGGAGACACCGTGGAGCTCTTCATCGACCATCCCGACGGCGTGACGCTCGAGCTGTGCGAGCGCGTGACCAACGCGCTCCCCGAGTTGTTGGAGGAGTACGGCCTGACCGTCTCCTCGCCCGGCCCGGAGCGTCCCCTCAGCAAGCCGGAGCACTTCCGGCGGTTCATCGGTCGACGAGCCCGCGTGCGAACGCGCGAGGAGCACGACGGCCACAAGTCGTTCACCGGCGAGCTCGTGGGAGCTTCCGCAACGGAGGTGACGGTCGCCGCCGGCACCGGCGTCGTCGCGATCCCGTACGACGCCATCTCCCGATCCAACCTCGTCGAGTCCTAGGAGCACGAGCACCATGTCCCGCGAGATCCTGGAAGCCATGACCGCGTTGGCGCGCGAGAAGGGCATCTCACCCGAGAAGCTCATGACCGCGCTCGAAGACGCGCTGCTCTCGGCGTACAAGAAGCTGCCCGGCGCGGCGCGCTACGCGCGCGTCGAAGTCGACAACGAGACCGGCGACTTCGTCGTCATCCGCTACCGCATCCCGAAGGACCTGGAGGCGGAGCTGATCGGTGAGACGATCGCCGAGGAGTCCTACATCGACCCCGAGACGGGCGACCGCGTCGAGCCGCAGGACCCCGAGATCGACCCGGCGAGGTTCGAGCAGTACCGGGACCGGATCGAGGAGATCGACGACACCCCGGACGACTTCGGCCGCATCGCCGCGCAGACCGCCAAGCAGGTCATCCTGCAGCGGATCCGCGAGGCGGAGCGCGACATGATGTTCGAGGAGTTCCGTGACCGCGTGGGCGAGCTGATCACCGGCATCGTCCAGCAGTCCGACTCCCGCTACACGCTGGTCCAGCTCCGCGACCGCGTCGAGGCGCTGCTGCCCAAGGGCGAGCAGGTCGACGGCGAGCGCTACGACCACGGCCAGCGCGTCAAGGCGGTCATCAAGGAGGTCTCACCCTCCACGAAGGGCCCGTCGATCATCGTCAGCCGCCGCGACGGCGAGCTGATCAAGAAGCTGTTCGAGCTCGAGGTGCCCGAGATCGCCGACGGCCTGGTGGAGATCGCCAACGTCGCCCGCGAGCCCGGCTACCGCTCGAAGATCGCGGTGATCTCACACGCCGACGGCGTCGACCCGGTCGGCGCCTGCGTCGGCCCGCGCGGCTCCCGCGTGCGCATGGTCGTCTCCGAGCTGCGCGGCGAGAAGATCGACATCATCCCCTACAACGACGAGCCCGCCCGGTTCGTCGCCAAGGCGCTGTCGCCGGCCCGTGTCCGCGAGGTGCTCGTCGACGACGAGTCCAAGCAGGCGACGGTCATCGTCCCCGACGACCAGCTCTCGCTGGCCATCGGCCGCGAGGGCCAGAACGCGCGCCTGGCCGCCCGCCTGACCGGCTGGCGGATCGACATCAAGTCCGAGACCGACTTCGCCGCCACGGCGCAGACCACCGACGACTACGGCGAGGGTGCCGAAGAGGTCGGCGGCCGCTGCCAGGCGATCAGCGTGCGCGGGCGTCGCTGCCCGAACGAGGCGCTGCCGGGCTCGCCGTTCTGCGGCCTGCCCAAGCACCAGGCGCTGTCGCGCTTCACGACTGCGGCGGTCGCGATCCTCGAGCCGCTCAGCGACGAGGAGATCGCGGACCTGTCCGATCCCGACAAGACCTGGGACGACGTCGTCGACATCGTCACCCGCGCCGAGGAGCTCTACGGCGATCAGGAGGAGCAGGTCGTCGACGAGACGGCCGAGCCCGAGGAGGGCGAGTTCGACGACGATGGTCTGGAGCCCGCGCCGGAGGCGGCCGAGCCGGAGGGTGGGATCGACGCACCGGAGGTCGACGACGCTCCCGAAGAGGACGTGGTCGACGTGGAAGCCGAGGCCGACGGAGAGCCCGTCGCCGAGGCCGAAGCGGAGGTCGCGGACCAGGCCGAGGAGCCGGCGTCGTAAGCTCTACTCCGCACCGGCGCTGCATCGGGTGCGGGACCGTGCGTCCCAAGCCCGAGTTGCTGCGCCTGGTTGCGGTGGCAGGACGGGTCACGGTGGACCCTGATGCAACGTTGCCCGGGCGCGGCGCCTATGTGTGCGGCCCGGAGTGCGCGCAGCGCGCGATCGAGCGCCGCGCGATCGGCCGCGCCCTACGGGGGCGCGCTGAGATTTCCGAAGACTTCGTAGAATCGACACGACTGCATGGCAAAGAAGCGAATCCATGAGATCGCCAAGGAGCAGGGGATCCCGAGCAAGGACCTCCTCGACAAGCTCCAGGCCGCCGGCCTCGACGTGAAGGCCGCAGCCTCCTCCGTGGAGGAGGCCGATGCGCTGCGCGCGATCGGCGGCAAGACGAGCGCCGCCGGCAACGGCGCGCCCGCACCACAGACTTCACAGCCCGCCGAGGCCGCCGCAAGCGCGCCTCCGGCCGCTCGACGCCAGCCGGTGCGCACGGACGCGGCCCCGCCCACCCGCGGCGCTCCGGTGCGCCCGCCCGAGGGGCGCGGCCAGCCTGTGCGCCCGCCCGCCGGTCGCGGCCAGCCGGTCCGTCCGGGCTCGGCGGCTGCCGGCCGCGGCGCCCCCGCGCGCCAGAGCCAGGGTGGCGGCGGCGCTCCCGCCGGCCGCGGCGCTCCCGCCCGTCCGGGCCAGGCGCCCGCACGCGGCGGCAACCAGGCCCGCCCGCCCGGTGGCGGTCGCGGCACGCCGCAGCCCGCCCGTCCCGTCCCGCGCCGTCCCGTCCTGGACGACCTGCCGGTCGATCCGCGCCGCCAGATGGGCCGCGGCGGCCCGGGCCCCGCCCGTGCGACGCCCGCCGCGCCGCAGCAGCCCGCCGCCGAGACGCAGGCGCCCGCGCCCACCGAGGTCGAGGCTCCGCAGCAGCCCGCCGCCGAGACGCAGGCGCCGGCGCAGACCCCTGCGCCCGCCGCGCCCGTCGAGCAGCAGCCCGAGGCCACGGCCGCGCCGGCCGCCGCGCCCGAGCAGCCGAAGGCCCCTGCCGCCAAGGCGCCGGCCACGCCCGCCGCACCGGCGACGCCGCCGCGCTCCGGCGCGCCCGAGAAGGGCAAGGTCCCGCCGGCCGGCAAGAAGTCGCTGCGCCGCGAGCCCGTCAGGGTCGACACGCAGGCCGCGCAGCCCGCGGCCGAAGCGACCGAGCAGCCGGCGGCCGCCGCCGGCGAGGCCGCGGCCGCCCCGGCCGCCGAGGGCAAGCCCGCCGCCGCGCAGGCCAAGGGCAAGCCCGGCGCCAAGGGCAAGGAGGACAAGGGACCGACGATCGTCCCGCACGTCGAGCCGCCCAAGCCCGGTGCCGGCCCGCGCATCATCTCCGTCCCCGAGCCCCCGAAGCGCCCCAAGCGCGACGAGACGCAGTCCGTGCCTTCCAGCGCGGGCGGCCGTCCGACGCGCGGCGGCATGCGCTCCGAGGGCGGCCCCGGCGCCGGCAAGCGCCGCGTGGTCATCGACTCCCAGGCCGCTCGCCGCGGTCCGGGCGGCGGTCCCGGCCCCGCGCCGAACCGTCCGCCGCGCCGTCGCCGTCGCCGCCGTCGCACCCCGATGGAGGACACGCCGCAGGTCCTGGCGGCCGATCAGCTGACGCGGACCGACCTCGTCCGGATCAACTCCGGCTCGACGGTCAAGGACGTCGCCGAGTACCTCGGCGTGCCGGTCCCCGACGTCATCAAGCAGCTCATGTCCATGGGCGTGCTGGCGATGGTCACCAAGACCCTCGGCGACGAGGAGATCCAGCTGGTCGCCGACGCCCTCGACAAGCAGATCGAGATCGTCACGCTGTCCGACGAGGCCGAAGCCGAGGTCGAGTACGACGACGCCGACGAGGATCTCGTCGAGCGCCCGCCGGTCGTGACGATCATGGGCCACGTCGACCACGGCAAGACGTCGCTGTTGGACGCCGTGCGCAAGACCGAGGTCGCCGCCGGCGAGGCGGGTGGCATCACCCAGCACATCGGCGCCTACCAGGTCCACCACAACGGCAAGACCATCACGTTCCTGGACACCCCGGGCCACCAGGCGTTCACCGCCATGCGTGCCCGCGGCGCCCGGGTCACGGACATCGCCGTGATCGTGGTCGCCGCCGACGACGGCGCGCGCCCGCAGACCGACGAGGCCATCGACCACGCCAACGCGGCCGACGTCCCGATCGTCGTCGCGGTCAACAAGATCGACAAGGAGGGCGCGGACCCGACCCGGGTGCGCACCGAGCTCACGCAGCGCGGCCTCCAGCCGTCGGAGTGGGGTGGCGAGACCGAGTACGTCGACGTGTCCGCGAAGGCCGGCACGAACCTCGACGACCTCCTCGACACGCTGCTGGTCGTCGCCGAGCTCGAGGAGCTCGAGGCCAACCCGAGCGCCGAGGCGTCGGGCGTCGTCATCGAGTCCAAGCTCGACCCGGGCCGTGGCCCGGTCGTCACGGTCCTGATCCAGCGCGGCACGCTGAACATCGGCGACGCGCTGTACGCCGGCGCCCAGCCCGGCCGCGTCCGCGCGATGATCGACTACCGCGGTGAGCGCGTGGACAAGGCCGTCCCGGGCGACCCGGTGGAGATCCTCGGCTTCGACGGCGTCCCCGACGCGGGCGAGGTCGTCCGCGTGGTCGCCAACGACCGCGAGGCGCGCCGCCTGGCCCAGGAGCGCGAGACGCGCGAGAAGGCCGAGGCCATCGCACGCCGCTCGGGCCGCAAGGTCTCCTTCGAGGACGTGTTCAAGCGCGCCCTCCAGGAAGAGGCCGCCGAGCTGCCGCTCGTCATCAAGGGCGACGTCGCCGGTTCGGTCGAGGCGCTCGAGGACGAGATCGCCCGCCTGCCGCAGGACGAGGTCCGCGTCGACGTGCTGCACAGCGGCGTCGGCGGGATCAACGAGTCCGACGTCATGCTCGCCGCCGCGTCGGAGGCCGTCATCATCGGCTTCAACGTGCGCCCGGTGGGCGACGCCGCGGCCCTGGCCGACCGCCAGGGCGTGGAGATCCGGAACTACTCGGTCATCTACGCGGCGCTCGACGACCTGCGGGCGGCGATGACAGGCCTCCTCGCGCCGGAGATCGTGGAGGACACGATCGGCACCGTCGAGGTCCGCCAGACGTTCCGCGCGTCCAAGATCGGCACGATCGCCGGTTCGTACGTCACCGACGGCGTCGTGCGCCGCGGGGCCACGGTCCGGGTCATCCGCGACGGCACGATCGTCGCCGACACGACGGTCGACACGCTGCGCCGCTTCAACGACGACGCTCGCGAAGTCGCTGCCGGCTACGAGTGCGGCATCGTGCTCAACAACTTCCAGAGCATCCGAGAAGGGGATGTCCTGGAGGTGTATGAGACACGGCAGGTGGAGCGCGAGCTCCAGCCGTCGTAGTCTGCGATATAGGATGAGCTCCGGAGGAGCGCGCATGCGTCGCGTGGACGAAGCCGTCCGCGAAGTGCTCGGCGATGCCGTGAATCAAGTTCTCAAGGACCCACGGGTCGGATTCGTGACAGTCACCGAGGTGCGGACGAGCGCTGACCTGCGCCAGGCGCGGGTGTTCGTCAGCGTGTTCGGAACCGCCGACGAGCAGGCGGCGACCCTGGAGGGCCTGGCGTCCGCGCACGGCGTCCTCCAGGGCCGGATCGCCCGCGAGCTGCGCCTGAAGCGCACGCCGACCCTCGAGTTCATGCTCGACGACACCGCGGAGAAGGCCGCCAAGCTGGAGGCCATCATCGAGGACGTCACGGAGGACGCTGGCTGATGGGGAGCAACGGCGCGGTGGCCGCACGTGAGCGGGTGCTCGAGGAGATCCGGACCGGCTCCGGGTTCTGCCTCGTGACCCACGAGCACCCGGACGGCGACGCGCTCGGGTCGCTCGTCGCGATGCACCGGATCCTGACGGCGCTCGGCAAGGACTCGGTGATGCTGATGGCCGCCGATGAGTTCCCGCTGCCCTACGAGTACCGCTTCTTCGACCTGCAGGGCCTGTCGACGGTGCCGCCGACCGACCTGCCGGCCCGGACGATCATCTACCTGGACTGCGGCAACATCGACCGCAACCCGCTGGGGATCGTCAAGGGCGACGACGTCCACATCCTCAACATCGACCACCATCACGACAACACGCGCTTCGGCACCGTCGACCTGGTCGACGACGAGGCGGCGTGCACGACCGAGATCGTGTGGGACCTGATGCGCGCGCTGGGCGTCGAGCCCGACCAGGACATCGCCGACGCGCTGTACGTCGGGCTGGTCACCGACACCGGCCGGTTCATGTACGAGAACACCGGGCCGAGGGCGCACGTGATGGCCGCCGAGCTGATCGAGGCCGGCGTCGACACGCACGCGATCTACCGCCGGCTGTACGAGGACATGCCCTACGCGAAGCTGGAGCTGCTGGGGCGCGCCCTGGCGCGTGTGGAGCGCCACGACGGCGGGACGCTGACGGTCGCGCGGGTCACCCGTGAGGACTTCGACGCCGTCGGCGCGGAGGACTCCTACACGGAGGGCATCATCGACCACCTGCGCAGCGTCGAGCACACGAAGGTCGCGGCGCTGGCGCGCGAGGTCGAGAGCATCGGCGTCGCCGGCGACGGTGCCGCCGCGATCCGCAAGAAGGTGTCGCTGCGCTCGACCGACGGCGAGGTCGACGTGTCGGCGATCGCCCGCGCGGGCGGCGGCGGCGGGCACCGCCAGGCGGCGGGGTTCACGACGCAGCTCGGCGACGACGAGCTCGTGGCGTTCCTGCGCGAGCAGATCGCGGCGCAGTTGGCGCTGTCGTCGACCTGAGCCGCGAGGCGCTCGAGTCGATGGACGGCGTGATCCTGGTCGACAAGCCGGCCGGGCCGACGTCGCACGACGTCGTCGCGCGGGTCCGGCGCACGCTGCCGCGGGGCGTCAAGGTCGGCCACGGCGGGACGCTCGACCCGTTCGCGACCGGCTTGTTGTTGGTGTTGACGGGTCGCGCGACGCGGATCCAGCGGTTCCTGATGGGGTTGGGCAAGGAGTACGAGACGGTCGCGCGGCTGGGGTGGACGTCGTCGACCGGCGACCCCGAGGGCGTGCTGACCGAGACGGGCCGCGTGCCGGCGCACGACGCCGTGCTCCCGACCGGGCTGATCCGCCAGCGCCCGCCGGCCTACAGCGCCATCAAGATCGAGGGCCGGCGCGCCTACGCGCTGGCGCGGGCGGGTGTCGAGGTCGAGGTGCCCGAGCGCGAGGTCCGGGTCGCGCGCTTCGACGAGCTGTGGCGCGACGACGCCGCGGGCCGCGCCGCCTACGCGATCGCCTGCTCCAGCGGCACCTACGTCCGGTCGCTGATCGCCGACCTCGGCGACGCCTATTGCGTGGAGCTGCGGCGCACCGCGATCGGCCCTTACCGCGTCGAGGACGCGGTGGCGCCCCCCGATCGGGACGACGACGAGCCGTTCGCGCCGCGCGTCCTGAGCGTGGCCGAGGCGCTGCGCGGCGTGCTGCCCTCCGTCGCGCTGGACGCCGACACCGCCCGCCGGGCGGGCCACGGCCAGGTCGTCGAGGTCGATCCGGCGACGCCCGTGGGCGAGGCCCTGCTGCTCGACCCGGCGGGCGATCCTGTCTGCGTCGCGGACGTCGCCGACGGCAGCGCCAAGCCCCGCGTAGGCTTCCGGGCGTGAAGCTCACGTACCTCCCCGACGTGGAGCCGCGGCCGCGACGCGTCGCGATCGGCACGTTCGACGGCGTGCACCTCGGCCACCGCGAGGTGATCGCGGGCGCCGAGACGGTCGTCACGTTCGACCCGCACCCGCAGTCGGTCGTCGCGCCGGGCAGCCAGCCCAAGCTGCTGACGACGCTCGACCGCAAGGCCGAGCTGATCGCGTCGCTCGGCGTCGCCGAGCTGGTGGTCATCCCGTTCGACGGCGCCTTCGCCGCGCGCGACGCCCAGGACTTCGTCGACCACGTGCTCGTCGAGCGCGTGCAGGCCACGCACGTCAGCGTGGGGGAGAACTTCCGCTTCGGCCACAAGGCCCACGGCGACGCGCAGCTGCTGTCTGCCGACCCGCGGTTCGAGACGCGGGTGGTGCCGCTGCTGGAGGTCGACGGCGAGGTCGTCAGCTCCAGCCACATCCGCGGGCTGGTCTCCGGCGGCGCCGTCAACTACGCCGACGCGCTGCTCGGCGCGCCGTTCGCGGTCGACGGCGAGGTTCAGCACGGCGACAAGCGCGGCCGGACCCTGGGCTTCCCGACCGCCAACCTCGTGCCGCGTCCGGGCTACGTCACGCCCGGCCACGGCGTCTACGCGTGCAGGGCGGCGCTCCCGGACGGGACCGTCGTCGCCGCCGCCACGAACGTCGGCGTCCGGCCGCAGTTCGTCACCGGCCGCGGCGAGCTGATCGAGGCGTTCCTGATCGACTGGTCCGGCGACCTGTACGGCGCGAAGATCCGGGTGGAGTTCCTGCGCCGGCTGCGTGGCGAGCGGCGGTTCGCGTCGGTCGACGCGCTCGTCGCCCAGATGCGCAGCGACGTCGACGAGGCGCGGGAGATCGTTGCGGGATGACCCGGACCTGGCCCGCAGGCCAGCGTTCGGCAACCCCTGCTAACCTGCGCCGCCGCACATGAGCACGCTGACCGCTGACCGCAAGCAAGAGATCATCGCCAAGTTCGGGGACACCGCCCAGGACACCGGGAGCACCCGTGTCCAGGTCGCTCTTCTAACGGCGCGGATCAACGATCTGACCGAGCACCTCCGGGAGCACAAGAAGGATCACCACAGCCGTCGCGGCCTGCTCATGCTCGTCGGCCAGCGTCGTCGCCTGCTCAACTACCTGAGCAAGAACGACCTCGAGGGCTACCGCGCCCTCATCGCCGAGCTCGGCCTGCGCCGCTAGCCGTGAGCATCATCGCTCCGGGTACGACGGTCCCGGACTTCGTCCTCAAGCGCGAGGACGGCGCGGACTTCACGCAGGACGACCTGAAGGGCAAGACGACCGTCCTGGTCTTCTACCCGTTCGCCTTCAGCCCGGTGTGCACCGACCAGCTGCAGGTCTACGAAGAGGCGCTGCCGGAGCTCTCCGAGCAGGGCGCCGTCGTCTACGCGGTGTCCACCGACGCGACGCCGGCGCAGACGGCGTTCCGCGAGAAGCTCGGCGTGTCGATCGCGCAGCTCTCCGACTTCGAGCCCAAGGGCGCGGCTGCCCGGACGTTCGGCACCTACTTCGAGCCGGCGGGCATGACCAACCGCGCGCTGGTCATCGTCGGGCCGGACGGCGTCGTCGCCTGGTCCCACCTCGCGGACTCACCCGGCGACCTGCCCGGCGTGAACCTCATCTTCGACGGCCTGGCGGCCGTCGGCGCCAGCGCTTAGCGCCGGCAGCACCGCGGTCTCGCGGTACTCGAAGATCGCCGCGACGTCTCGGTGGACGAAGGCGCGCGCGGCGAGCTGGCCGAAGGGCCCGAAGCCGATCGCGTAGCGCACCGTGTCGCGCATCCGCGTGGCCGCGCCGCCGTCGACCGCCTCGAACTCGTGCGTGTGGTGCCACAGCGCGTAGGGCCCGCGCACCTGGACGTCGACGAACCGCACCGGCGGCTCCCACTCCTGGATCGACGTCAGCCAGTCGACGCCGATCCCGTGCACCTTCAGGCGGTACTGGATCAGCGTCCCGACCTCCATCGCGATCTCGCCCGGCGTTACGACCGCGAACTTCAGCAGCGGCGGCGTGATCGCCTCGAGGTTGCGCGCGTCGGCGAAGAACGGGAAGACGTCGCCGGGCGCGCCGGGGAGCGTCTGCTCGCGACGCAACGTGAAGATCCGCATGGTCACCTACGGGTACGGTCCACTGCGCATGGGCGATCTCAGCAGCGCTCCCGTCCCGGCGCTCCGGTCCGACGACCACGTCCGCGGCGACGCCGCGTCGGAGGAGCTCGTCGTCATGTACGCGGACTTCAGCTGCCCGCGCTGCGCCGTCGCCGCGCTGAGGCTGCGCAATGCCGAGGCGCCCGTCGTCTTCCGCCACTTCGCGTTGAAGACGCGCCATCCGCGCTCCGTCCCGCTCGCGCGCGCCGCCGAGGCCGCGGCGCTGCAGGAGGCGTTCTGGCCGTTTCACGACAGCCTCTTCGGCGACCAGGGCCGGATCGACGACCCGCACCTGTGGGACCGCTGCGAGCGGCTGGGGCTCGACGTCGGCCGCTTCGAGGCCGACCGGCGGTCCGACGCGGTGGCCGAACGGGTGGCGAGGGACCTGCGCGACGGCATGCGGGCAGGGGTGACCGGCACCCCTGCGCTGCTGCGCCTCTCGGTAGACTGACCGGAGTTCGGATCCGAGAAGAGAACAAAGAAGCCGGCCCGCCGAGTCCGACGCGTGGGCCAATGGAGGAACGACATATATGTCTAATGACGCCGTGACCACGGTCACCGTCGAGATCGCCGGCAAGGAGATCTCCTTTGAGACGGGCAAGATGGCCAAGCAGGCCTCTGGCGCCGTCGTCGTCCGACAGGGCGACACGATGGTGTTGAACACCGCCACCATCGGAAACCTTCGCGACATCGACTTCCTGCCGCTGAGCGTGGACGTCGAGGAGCGCATGTACGCCGCGGGCAAGATCCCCGGCTCCTTCTTCAAGCGCGAGGGCCGCTCGGGCGAGAAGGGCACGCTCACCGCGCGCATGATCGACCGTCCGATCCGCCCGCTCTTCCCCAAGGGCTGGCGCTACGAGACGCAGATCGTGGCGATCCCGCTGTCGATCGACCACGTCCACCCGTACGACATCCTCGCGATGAACGGCGCCTCCGCGGCGCTCATGCTCTCGCCGGTCCCGCTGCCCAACCCGGTCGGCGCGGTGCGCATCGGCAAGATCGACGGCAACTTCGTCGTCAACCCCGACGAGGAGGACCTCCTCGAGAACACCGACCTCGACCTGATCGTGGCCGGCACCGAAGAGGCCATCCTGATGGTCGAGGCCGGAGCGAACGTCATCTCCGAGGCCGAGATCCTCGACGCGCTCGACATCGCCCACGACGCGATCAAGAAGCTGTGCGGCGCCCAGCGCGAGCTGGCCGAGAAGGCCGGCAAGCCCAAGCTGGAGGTCGAGGTCAAGGAGATCGCCCAGCAGCTCGTCGACGAGATCCGCGCCAGCCACGGCGCCGACCTCGACGCCGCCACCCAGGTGTTCGACAAGCTCGAGCGCCAGGACGCGACCAAGGCCGTCGAGACCTCCGTCATCGAGAAGTACGCCGGTGACCCCGAGGCCGACACCTACGGCGAGTACAAGGCCAACGCCAAGGCCGCCTTCGCCAAGATCGAGAAGCAGATCATCCGCGAGCGGATCGCCAAGGACAAGAAGCGTCCCGACGGCCGCGACGAGACCGAGATCCGCCCGATCTCGATCGAGGTCTCCGTCGCCCCGCGCACCCACGGCTCCGCGCTGTTCACCCGCGGCCAGACCCAGGCCTTCAGCGTCGCCGCCCTCGGCACGCTGAAGGAGGAGATGCGCCTCGACACCCTCGGGCTCGAGACCAAGAAGTACTACTGGCACCACTACAACTTCCCGGCCTTCTCGGTCGGCGAGACGGGCTTCATGCGCGGCCCCAAGCGGCGTGACATCGGTCACGGCGCCCTGGCCGAGCGCGCCCTGGTGCCGGTCGTCCCGCACATCGACGACTTCCCGTACACGGTGCGTGTCGTCTCCGACATCTTCGAGTCCAACGGCTCGTCGTCGATGGCGTCGGTCTGCGGCAGCTCGCTGTCGCTGATGGACGCGGGCGTGCCGATCACGGCTCCCGTCGCGGGCATCGCGATGGGCCTGATCAAGGAGGGCGACGACTACACGGTCCTCACCGACATCGCCGGCGTCGAGGACCACCTCGGCGACATGGACTTCAAGGTCGCCGGCACGTCCGAGGGCATCACCGCCCTGCAGATGGACATCAAGATCACGGGCGTCACGTTCGACATCCTCCGCGACGCGCTGGCCCAGGCCCGCGACGCCCGGCTGGACATCCTCGGGCAGATGGCGCGCGTCATCGCCACGCCGCGCGAGCAGCTGTCGGCCTACGCGCCGCGCATCATCACGGTGCAGATCGACCCGTCGAAGATCGGCCTGCTCATCGGCAAGGGCGGCGAGACGATCCGCGGTCTGTCGGAGGAGTTCGAGTCCCAGATCGACGTCAACGACGACGGCCAGGTCCTCGTGTACTCCGCCAACGGCGAGCTCGGCGAGCAGCTGGCCGAGCGCATCCGGACGATGACCAAGGAGGTCGAGGTCGGCGACGCGTTCAGCGGCAAGGTCGTCAAGACGACGACCTTCGGCGCGTTCGTCGAGCTGGCCAAGGGCACCGACGGCCTGCTGCACATCAGCAACGTCAAGCCCGGCGAGCGCGTCGGCACGGTCGAAGAGGTCCTCAACAAGGGCGACGAGATCGAAGTCCGCGTGGTCGAGGTCGACCGCGAGCGCGGCCGCATCGGCCTGCGCCTCGCCGAGGACCCGGAGATCGCCGGCAAGTCCGTCGAGGAGCTCGCGACCGTCGGCGCCGGTGGCGGCGGCGGCGGTGGCAACGGCGGCGGCCCGCGCCGTGACCGCGGCGGCGACCGCGGTGACCGCGGCCCGCGTCGCGACCGCGACGGCGGTGGCGACCGCGGCGACCGCCCGCGCGGCTCCGGCCGCCCGCGGCACCGCAGCGACCGCGATCCCGAGCGGGACTAGGTGGAGTCCCACTCGCCTAGCGGCTCGTAGATCCCATTGCGCGAAGAGCATCGCCTGACCGAGCTGAGCTCGGGCGTCCGGGTCGTCACGGAGTCCATGGACTCCGTGCGATCCGCGGCGCTGGGGTTCTGGATCGGGACCGGCTCGGGCTTCGAGGACGCCGAACGGGCGGGGCTGTCCCACCTGCTCGAGCACATGCTGTTCCGGGGGACGTCCCGCTACGGGTCGTTGGAGATCGACCAGATCTTCGACGGCATGGGCGCCGAGATCAACGCGGGGACGGGCAAGGAGACCACGTCGGTCTACTCGCGCGTCCTCGACGTGCACCTCGAGCGGGCGTTCGACGTCATGGCCGACATGGTCTGGCGGCCGAAGATCGCCGACGAGGACCTCGCGCAGGAGCGCGAGATCGTCCTCGAGGAGATCGCGATGTACGAGGACGACCCGCAGGATCGCGTCTTCGACGTGCTCGGCGAGGCGGTGTTCGGCGAGCACCCGCTGGGGCGCGCGATCATCGGCACACGCGAGGTCGTCGCGGGGACGCCGGCGTCGGAGGTCAAGACCTTCCACGCCGGGCGCTACACCGCGCAGAACGTCGTCGTGGCCGCGGCCGGGTCCATCGACCACGACCGCATCGTCGAGCTCGTGCAGCGCACGATCGGCGACCCGGCGCCGTCCGGCCCGCCGCCGACCGCGCTGGCGGTCCCCGGCGCGCCCGTCGCCCGCCGGCGGTTCTTCGCCAAGGAGACCGAGCAGTACCACGTCGCCCTCGGGGCGCCCGGCATCGCCCGGGACGACGAGCGGCGCTTCGCGCTGCGCGTCCTGGACAACGTGCTCGGCGGCACCTCGTCGTCGCGCCTGTTCCAGGAGGTGCGCGAGCAGCGCGGCCTGGCGTACTCGGTGTACTCGTTCACCGGCTCCTACGCGGGGACGGGCCAGATCGGCCTGTACCTCGGCACGCGGCCCGACAACGTCAAGACGGCCATGGAGGTCGTCGGGACCGAGCTGGACCGCCTGCTCGCCGACGGCATCACCGCAGAGGAGCTCGACCGCTCCAAGGAGAACGTCAAGGGCCGCGTCGTGCTGTCGCTGGAGTCCACGACCGCGCGGATGAACCGCCTCGGCTCGTCGGTCCTGGCCGACATGCCGGTGCTGACCGTCGACGAGGTCGTCGAGCGCATCGACGCGGTGACGCTGGACGACGCGAGCGCGCTGGCGCGCGAGCTGTACGCGCCGGACCGCCTGAGCGCCGCCGGCATCGGCGGCGACGAGAGCGTCTTCCGCGGCGCGCTGGAGCCGGTCTCGCCCACGCTGGCCGAGGCGGCGTAGTTGTCGTCCTCGCTGCGGGTCGGCGTCGCGGGCGCCGCGGGCCGGGTCGGCCGCGCGATCTGCGACGGGGTGGAGGCCGCCGACGACCTCGTGCTCGCCGGCCGCGCCGACCCCGCGCTCGACACGCCGCTGGAGGCGATCCTCGGCGACTGCGACGTCGTCGTGGACTTCACCCGCCCCGACACGGCGCTCGACAACGCGCTGACCTGCGTGCGCGCGGGCGTGCACGTGGTGATCGGGACGACCGGCTTCGACCCCGCGCCGCTCGCCGAGATCACGCCCCGCCCGCCCGGCAATGCCTTCCTGGCCCCGAACTTCGCGATCGGCGCCGTGTTGATGATGAAGTTCGCGACCGAGGCGTCCCGGTACATGGCCGGCGCCGAGATCGTCGAGCTGCACCGCGACGGCAAGCTCGACAAGCCGTCGGGCACGGCCAAGCGCACGGCCGAGCTGATGGAGGGCGAGGTGCCGATCCACTCGATCCGCCTGCCCGGGCTGGTCGCCCATCAGGAGGTCATCCTCGGCGACGTCGGCCAAACGCTGACGATCCGTCACGACTCGCTGGACCGCACCTCCTTCGTCCCGGGCGTCCTGCTCGCCGTGCGCCGCGTCGCCGACCAGGGCGCGCCGCTGGTCGTAGGCCTGGAGCGGCTGCTCTTCCCGGACGCGTGATCCGGCCGGTCGCCGACGGTGACGCTCGCGCGATCGCCGAGCTGGAGGTTCGCGCGTGGCGCTGGGCCTACGTGGACGTCGTGCCCGAGGAGCAGATGATCACCGTCGACGCGCGCGTGGCGCGCTGGCAAGGGCGCAGCGCCGAGGGCGCCTACGTGGCCGAGGTCGAGGGGCGCGTCGTCGGGGTCGTGCAGGTCGGGCCGGACGGCGACGACCCGGAGGCCGGGCTGCTGCGCGGGCTGAACGTCGAGCCGGCCGCGCAGGGCGCGGGGGTCGGGGCGGCGCTGTACGAGCACGCGGTCGCGGCGCTCCGGACCGCTGGGTTCGCCACCGGCGTGCTGTGGGTCTTCGCGGCCAACGGCCACGCGCGGGGCTTCTACGAGCGCCGCGGCTGGACGCCGGACGGGGCCACCGGCGTCGCCGCCGACGCACCGGAGCTCCGCTACCGCAAGAATCTGGGCACATGACGACGTCCAACGTTCGATGACGATCCGCCCCGTCGCCGCACGCGACGTGCACGCCATCGCGCAGCTGCAGGTCCGCGCCTGGCGCGCCGAGCACGACGGCTTCGTCGACGAGTCGCACATGCCGACGCTGGAGGACCGCATCGTGCTCTGGAACGGCGTGCGGCCGGGGGAGGCGTGGCTGGCCGAAGACGGCGACGGCGCGATCGTCGGCGTCATCGGCGTGCACGACGGCGAGATCGGCGTCCTGCACATCGCGCCCGAGCTGCTCGACGACGAGGGCGCGGAGGGCGCCGACGTCGACGGCGCGCTGCTGCGCCACGCCGAGGGCGTCATGCGCGCGGCGGGCCACACGAGCGTGCTGCTGTGGACGTTCGCCGAGAACCATCACAACCGCGCGCTCTACGCGCGGCACGGGTGGACGCCCGACGGCGCCGAGCAGGAGAGCCTGCCCGGCGTGGTCGAGGTGCGCTACCGGCGCGAGTTGTAGGGGTCGGTTGGGCGTCGTGCTCGTCGCCGTGACCGATCACGCGGTGCAGCGCTTCCGCCAGCGGGTGGCGGGCGCGTTGGACGCGCGGCCCGCGATCGTCGCGCGCGTGACGCGCGCGGTGGAGGCCGGCAGGATGAGCGACGAGCCGCCGCCGGGCGCCACGGGCGCTCGCGGCTCGGTCTACGTCCGCGACCTCGTGGACCGCTCCGTCGTCTTCGTCTGCCGCCGCGACGGCGACGAGCTGGTCGTGGTGACGCTGTGGGAGCAGGAGGGGGGCGTCACGCCGCCGCGGGTCCCGCGCCGCTTCACCGACGCGCTCAAGCGCGACGACGAGCGCCGACGCGACGACGGCTGACCCTCCCGATCGCTGACCGGTTTCAGGGACATGGGATTTCCTGGACGGATCGGCAGGGGTTGCCGTTGCGCGAGCCCGCGGGCCGGCGTACGGTCGAGGGCAAGCAGATCACCTGCCCATCACCCGAAGAGGAGCAGCACGATGTACCGCCAGAAGCTCCTCGTCGTGGCCAACCAGACGGTCGACTCCGACGAGCTGTACGACGCCCTCCGCGAACGCACCGAGCGAGGGCCGCTCTCGGTGACGCTGCTGGTCCCACAAGATCAGCAGGCGGGCCTCGGCCACCGCGTCAACGCCTCGCTGGAGCGCCTGCACGCCGCCGGCATCGAGGCCGAGGCGATGCTCGGCGACGTCGACCCGGCCTGCGCGGTCATCGAGGTCTGGGACCCGCGCCGCTGGGACGAGGTCATCGTCTCGACGCTGCCGACCGGCACCTCCCGCTGGCTGCAGATCGACCTGCCCCACCGGATCGCGAGGGCGGTCGACGCGCCCGTGGCGCACGTCGAGGCCACGCCGGCCCCGGCGCGGACGACGGTCTAGGACACCAACTCGACCAGGCGCGTGTTGCGCCGCGAGGCGTCGACGCGCGACAGCGCGGTCGGCAGCGCGCCGGTCTCGGCGACGACGACGCAGGTCGACTGCGCGCGCGTCACCGCGGTGTAGACGAGGTTGCGGGTCAGCATCGGCGCGTGGCCGCGGGCCAGCGCGATGACGATCGCCGGCGCCTGGGAGCCCTGCATCTTGTGGACGCTGCACGCGTAGGCGAGCCGCAGGGTGCTCGTCTCGTTGAGGTCGAGCGTGAGCCGGCGGCCGTCGTCGCCGACCAGGGTGATCGTCCCGCGGCCCGGGTCGTTGGCCACGATCACGCCGATCTCGCCGTTGTAGAAGCTGCGCTCGTGGTTGTTGCGCGTCTGCATGATCCGGTCGCCGAGGCGGAACGGCGTGCCCTTGACGCCGCGGCCGTCCGGGTTGAGCTCGGCGCGCAGGGTGTCGTTGAACGCGTCGATGCCGGCCGGGCCCTTGTGCATCGGGACGAGCACCTGGAGGTCCTGGACGGGGTCGAGGTCGTAGTGCTTGGGCAGGCGCCGCGTCGCGAGCGAGATGACCTCGGCGAAGACGTGCTGCGCGCTGGGCCGCTCGATGTAGAAGAAGTCGCGGATGTCGTCGTCGCCGGCCTTCGTCGGCGGGGCCTCGCCGCGGTCGATCGCGTGGGCGGCGCGGATGATCAGCGAGCGCGCGGCCTGCCGGAAGACCTCGGTGAGCTTCGTCGCCGGCACGACGTCCGAGGCGATCAGGTCCTCCAGCACGCGGCCCGGCCCGACCGGCGCGAGCTGGTCGACGTCGCCGACGAGCAGGACGTGGGTGCGCGGGCCGACGGCCTCCAGCAGCGCGGCGGCGAGGCGCACGTCCAGCATCGAGGCCTCGTCGACGACGAGCAGCTCGACGCCGGTCAGCGGGTCGTCGGCGTCGCGTGCGAAGCCCTCGCCCGGCACCCACTCGAGCAGCCGGTGGATCGTCGTCGCCTCGGCGCCCGTGGCCTCGGCCAGCCGCTTGGCCGCCTTGCCGGTCGGCGCGCAGAGCCGGACCGTGCGCTTGACGTCGCGCAGGAGGTCGACGAGCGCGCGCATCGTGGCGGTCTTGCCGGTGCCGGGCAGGCCGGTGAGGATCGAGAGCCGGTGCTCGGCCGCGGCGTGGACGGCGGCCCACTGCGTGGCGGTCGGCGGGAAGTCGCCGTCGGTGGGCGGGTCGGCGGGGACGTCGACGTCGAGCGTCGGCGGCGCGCCGGCGAGGTCACGGACCCGGTCGGCGAGGCGGTGCTCGGTCCGGTCCATCCGCGGCTCGAGCACGCGCTCGGATCCGTCGAGCACGAGCTCGGCGTCGTCGAGTTGGGCGGCGACGACGTCGATCGGGAGCTCCAGCAGCCGCGCCGCGCGCGGGAGCAGCTCGGAGCGGGGGAGGAAGCAGTGACCGTCCTGCTCGGAGGCGCGCAGCGTGTGGTGCAGCGCGGCGTGGATCCGCTCGGGCGCGTCGGCGGGCGTGCCGAGCGCGCGGGCCACGGCGTCGGCGGTCGCGAACGCGATCCCGTCGATCTTGCTCAGCGCGTACGGATCCTGCTCCAACAGCGCGAGCGCGCCGCCGCCCAGCGCCTTGTGCACGCGCGCGGCGACCGCCGCCGGGACGTCGTGCTCGGCCAGCAGCATCCGCAGCGCGCGCCCGCCGGCCTGCTGCTGCCAGGACGCGACCGCCGCCTTGAGCTTGGCCTTGCCGATCCCCGGGACCTCGCGCAGCCGCGTGCCCGGGTCGCGGTCGACGATCTCCAGCACCTCGTCGCCGTGGCGCGCGACCAGCCACTCGGCGCCCTTGGGCCCGACGTGCTTGATCGTCTCCAGCAGCGTGAGCAGCGCCCCCGACGTCGGCGCGCCGACGCGGACCTGCTCGACGTGGAGCTGGCGCCCGAACTTCGGGTGCTCGCGCCAGGCGCCCTCGACCTCGACGCTGTCGCCCTCGTGCAGGTGCGCGATCGGGCCGGTCAGCGTCAGCTCGGCGCCGTCGTCGGCCACCGCGGCGAGCACGGCGAACCCGCCGTCGTCCGCGCGCCAGCGCACCGCGACGATCTCGGCGGCGAGCGAATCCGAATCCGGCACGCGTCGAGGGTACGCTGTGAGGCCGATCGATCCCGAGGAGACTTGAGCCACATGGGCTTCATGGACAAGGCCAAGAAGTTCGCCGAGCAGGCGCAGAAGGACGCCAAGGACGGCACGCTGAAGGACCGCGCCAGGGCGCTCGCCGATCAGGCCCAGGCCAAGCTCGACGAGGTCCAGACGCAGTTCAACGACGGCCAGAAGAAGGACGGCGCGCCCGCGACGCCGCCCGTGACGCCGGACACGCAGCCCCCGCCGCCGGCGCATACGCCCGCGCCGGATCCGGCCGCGACCGCCCAGGCCGCGGACACCGTCGCCGAGGTCGCGACGCCCCCGACCCCGCCGTCCGGCGAGGCCCCCGCGGTCGATCGCAGCCAGGAGGCAGCGCCCAAGGTGACAGGCGGCGATCCCCTTGCCGGCTGATCCTGGGAGAATGAGCGACGTGGCCGGGCTGGGAGCCATCCTCACTGCGATCGTCACGCCGTTCGACGACGATCTGAATCTCGACGAGCAGGCGTTCGTCGATCTTCTGCACCACCTTGCGGCGCACGGCTCGGACGGCTTCGTCGTCTGCGGCACGACCGGCGAGGCGTCCACGCTGACCGATGACGAGCACATGCGCGTCGTCGAGCTGGCCGTGCAGCACCGGCCCGAGGGCACGTCGATCGTCGCGGGCGCCGGGGTCAACGACACCCGGCACGCGGTCCACCTGACCGAGCGCGCGACCGCGCTCGGCGTCGACGCCGTCCTCAGCGTCACCCCCTATTACAACAAGCCCAATCGTCGCGGGATCGTCGCGCACTACCAAGAGGTGGCCAAGGCCACCGACAAGCCGATCATCCTCTACAACATCCCGTCGCGCGTGGTCATCGACGTGCCCAACGACCTGCTGGCCGAGCTGGCCCAGATCGAGGGCATCGACTACGTCAAGCAAGCCAACAACGACAACTTGGCGCCGGTCGACGGGCTCGGCATCTACGCGGGCAACGACGAGATCCTGCTGCGCACGCTCGAGATCGGGGGCTGCGGCGGCATCTGCGTCGCCAGCCACCTGGTCGGCGACGAGATGCGCCGGATGATCGACGAGCCGCAGAACCGCGCCGAGATCGACGCGTCGCTGCGCGACGTCTACGCCGCGATGGGCGTCACTACGAATCCGATCCCGGTGAAGGCGGCGCTGGAGCTGGCCGGTCACCCCGTCGGCGGGCTTCGCCTGCCGCTCGTCGAGGCTGACGAGGAGGAGCGCGCGCAGATCGCCGCGGTCCTCGAGCGCCACGGGCTGCTCGCCTCCGCCGGGACCTCCTAGGAGAACATGGCCAAGAGCAAGCTTCGCGTCCTCCCGCTCGGCGGGTTGGGCGAGATCGGCAAGAACATGACCGTCGTCGAGTACGACGGCGCGATCGTCGTCGTCGACACCGGTCTGCGCTTCCCGACCGCCGAGCAGGTCGGCATCGACCTCGTCCTGCCCGACTTCACGTACCTCCGCGAGCGCGCGGACGACATCGAGGGCATCGTCATCACCCACGGCCACGAGGACCACCTCGGGGCACTGCCGTGGATCCTGCGCGAGCTCGGGACCGACATCCCCGTGTTCGGCGGGCCGCTGACGATGGCGATGGCGCGGTCCAAGCTGGACGAGCACCGCCTCAAGGACACCGACTTGACCGATGTCAGGGCGGGGGAGACCCTCGAGCTCGGGCCGTTCGACATCGAGCTGATCCACCTCACGCACTCGATCCCGGACATGATGGCCGTCGCGCTGACGACCGACCTCGGGACGATGCTCATCACCGGCGACTACAAGTTCGACCAGACGCCGGTCGACGGCAACCCGGCCGACGTGTCGCGCCTGGCCGAGCTGGGCCGCCAAGGCCTGCTGCTGCTCTGCGGCGACTCGACCAACGCCGACCGCCCGGGCTTCTCGCCGAGCGAGTCGATCGCCGGTCCGAACCTGGAGGCGCTGTTCGGGCGCTGCGAGGGCCGGATCGTCGTGACGTGCTTCGCGTCGAACATCCACCGCGTGCAGCAGGTGGTGGACGCCGCGACCGCGCACGGGCGCAAGGTCGTCCTCGTCGGCCGGTCGATGCGCAAGAACATGAACATCGGCCGGATGCTGGGGCACATCGACGTCCCCGACGGCACGTTCGTGCAGCCGCGGGAGGCCAACGACTTCCCCGACCACAAGCTCGTGATCATCTCGACCGGCTCGCAGGGCGAGCCGCTCAGCGCGCTGCGCCGCATGGCGCATCGCGACCACCCGCAGGTCGAGTTGCACAAGGGCGACACCGTCGTCTTCGCGGCGACGCCGATCCCGGGCAACGAGCGCGCGGTCAACGAGACGATCGACCGGCTCTACCACATCGGCTGCAACGTGATCACGGCCAAGGACGCGCCGATCCACGCCTCCGGCCACGGCTACCAGGAGGAGATCAAGCTGATGCTCAACCTGACCAAGCCGAAGTACGTGATGCCGTTCCACGGCGACCACAAGCGCATCCACCTGCACGGTGAGCTCGCGGAGGCGGTCGGGGTCCCGGCCGAGAACGTCTTCAAGGGCGAGAACGGCCTGCCGTTGGAGCTCGACGGCGACGGCGCGCGGTTCGGCAAGGCCGAGCGCGCGGGCATGATCTACGTCGACGGCGTCGAGATCGGCGACCCGACCGACGTCGCGCTCCGCGACCGCCGGATGCTCAGCGCCGACGGCATCTTCGTCGTCGTCGCCACGATCTCCGAGCAGGACGGCTCCAGCGTCGCGGACCCGGAGATCATCTTCCGCGGCGTGCCCTACACCGAGGACGCCGACCGCCTGCTGGGCGACATCCGCGAGACCGTCGTGGCCTCGCTGGAGCGCGCCGCCAAGGAGGAGATCCGCGAGATCGACCTCCTCCAGCAGACCCTCCACGACGACCTCGGCGCGTTCGTCTACGACCGCCTCCGCCGGCGCCCGATGGTGCTGCCGGTGGTCGTCGAGGTCTAGGTCGCTCGCGGGCCGGGCTCGAACCCCTTCGAGCCCGGCCCGCGCGGCGTCCAGTTGCGTTGGCCGGCAACGACCGGCTCGACGGTGGTGCCGGACGCGATCGGCTCGACGGCGGCACCGGGAACGACGCGATCGTCGGCGGAAGCGGCCGCGACGTCGTCGACGGTGGTAGCGGCAACGACGTGATCTCCGCCCGCGACGGCGAGATCGACACGATCCGGTGCGGCGCCGGCAGGGATCGGGTCACCGCGGATCGCCACGACAGGGTGTCGGGCTGCGAGAAGGTCAGCCGGCCGAGGAAGAAGCAGGCGCGCGCGACCGCGGTGGCCAAGACGACCAAGAACGCGAAGGCCTACAAGACGCTCAGCCGGCCGGGAGCCGGTGCTGCTCGCGGCGGGCTGACGCCGTTCTGCGACGGAGGGGAGGGCGGCCCGGACGTGTCCTGCCCGACCGCGGGCAGCGACACGACGAACCGCGCGCCGCCCTCGGCCGGTGACTCGAGCACGACGTCCCCGCCGTGCGAGCGCGCGACCGCGCGGACGATCGACAGGCCGAGCCCGACCGAGCCGCCGCGGTCGCCCTCGGCCCGGACGAAGCGGTCGAAGAGCGTCTCGCGCAGCTCGGGCGCGACGCCCGGGCCGTCGTCGGCGACCACGAGCCGCACCGTGTCGCCGTCGACGGCGACCGCCGCGTGCACGCGCGTCCCGGCCGGCGTGTGCTGGAACGCGTTCTGGATCAGGTTCAGCGCGAGCCGGTGCAGCTCGTCGCGCGCGCCCGCCACGACCGCGCGGCGCGCGTCGATCGACAGCTCGTGCTCGCCGGCGACCGGGCCCAGCTCGGACGCGACGTCGAGCAGCACCTGGCCGAGGTCGGTCGGCGCGTGCGGCGAGTCGCGCTTGGCGTCGGCGCGCGCCAGCAGCAGCAGGTCGGCCACCAGGCGCCGCATCCGCTGCGTCGAGCGCAGCGCCGACCGAGCGGCCTCGCCGCGCTCCCCGTCGAGCACGTCGGCCAGCAGCTCCAGGTTGGCCAGGACGCTGGTCAGCGGCGTGCGCAGCTCGTGCGACGCGTCGGCGACGAACTGCCGCTGGCGCGCCAGCGCCGCCTCGCGCTCCTCGCGCGAGGCCTCCAGCGCCTGCAACATGTCGTCCAACGTGATCGCCAGCTCGGCGACCTCGTCCTCGGTGTCGGGGATCGGCACGCGCCGCGACGGGTCGCGCGTCATCGCGATGTCGCGCGCGGTCGAGGTCAGCCGCGTGATCGGCGCCAGCGCGCGCCGCGACAGCGCCAGCGCCAGGGCGAGCGCCAGCCCGGACCCGAGCAGCACGCCGAAGATCAGGAACACGCGCACGCGATGGACGCTGGCCTCGGTCGAGGCCGTCTTGCGCGCGTACTGCACGTACACCTGGATGCCGAGCGCGGAGCTGATCGCCAGCGTCGTCTGGCGCGTCATGACCCGGTAGCCGCCGACCTGGCCGGACTCGTCGGGGCGCAGCCCGAGCTTGCCGAAGTCCGGCGCGTTCTCGGTGCTCGCCAGCACGCCGCCGCCCTTGGTGAACAGCACGCGGATGACGGCCTCGTTGGGCGCGGCGTAGGTCCGGACGGTCGACTCCGGGATCTTGGCGACGCCGTCGTTGTAGGAGATCGGCAGCCGGTTGGCGAGCAGGTTGGTGATCGCCGTGTTCATCTCGTTGCGGAAGTCGCCGCGGATCCGCGACGCCGTCGACTGCCCGATGAACAGGGCGAACATGCAGAGCACCAGGAACGTCAGGCCCGCCGAGAGGAGAGCCAGGCGCCAGCGCAGCGTGAGGGCGTGGAGCAGCGACCTCATGCGCGCAGCACGTACCCCGCGCCTCGGATCGTGTGCAGCAACCGCGGCTCGCCGCCGCCCTCCAGCTTGCGCCGCAGGTTGGAGACGAAGACCTCGATCGTGTTCGTCGTCGCGAACGGGTCATAGCCCCAGACGTCCTCGAGCAGCCGCTGGCGCGGGACGACGATGCGCTCGTTGCGCATCAGGTACTCCAGCAGCTCGAACTCGCGCTGGGTGAGCTCGACCACGCGCTCGCCGCGGCGCACCTCGTGGGTGTCGGGGTTCAAGGAGAGGTCGGAGACCACGAGCGACGCGGAGCCGCGTGGTGGCCGGCGGCGCAGCAGCGCGCGCAGGCGGGCGAGCAGCTCCTGGCGCTCGAAGGGCTTGACGAGATAGTCGTCGGCGCCCGCGTCCAGGCCCTCGACCCGCGACTCCAACGCGTCGCGCGCCGTGAGCATCAGGATCGGGACGTCGTCGGCCGCGCGCAGGCGGCGAGCCACGTCCATGCCGTCGAGCTTCGGGAGCCCGAGGTCCAGGACCACGAGGTCCGGGACGAAGTCGTTGGCGGCGCCGAGCGCGGCCTCGCCGTCGCCCGCGATCCGGGTCTCGTACCCCTCCAGCCGCAGCGAGCGCTGCAGCACCTGGGCGATGTCGTCGTCGTCCTCGACGATGAGGACCCGCGCTTGCCGCTCGTGGCCGTCGATCACACAGGAATCTTAGAGCGGACGATCAACCCCAGATCAAGGCGCGTCGTTGGCGCGTGGCCGCGGACCGTTCGCCCAAGTTCCGCGAGCGCCGGCCGATTGCTGGGGCGTGCTGGTTTCACCGGACGACCACCGCACGGTTCGGACGCGGGCTTGGCTGCCGACGGGCGGCACGCTTCCGGCTGCCGCCTTCGAGGCGCGGCACCGCACGGTGGTCGTCCTGCTGTGGCTGCACGTCTTCGCGCTGCCGGCCTTCGCGGTGGCCCGCGGCTACCCGCTGGCCCACGGCGCGGTCGACACGCTGCCGATCCTGATCTGCGCCGTCGCGGCGCCGCACCGCGGCCTGTCCCAGCGCGCCCGCGCGTCGATCGGCGCGTTGGGGCTCGTGACGTGCTCGGCGATCTTCACCCACCTGTGGGGCGGCGTGACCGAGGCGCACTTCCACTTCTTCGTCGTCGTCGCGCTGCTCTCGCTCTACGAGGACTGGGTGCCGTGGGGCCTGGCGATCGGCTACGTCCTCGTCCATCACGGGCTCATGGGCGCGCTCGACCCGCGCTCGGTCTACGGCAACCACTCCGACGCGGTGCGCCACCCGTGGCGCTGGGCGGGCATCCACGCCGCCTTCATCGGCGCGCTGGCCGGGGTCAACCTCGTGTCCTGGCGCTCCAACGAGCTGGCCCGCCGCGGCGCGAACCGGGCCCGCGCCGCGCTCGCGCACCGCGCCACGCACGATCCGCTGACCGGCCTGCCCAACCGCGGCGCGTTCGTCGAGCACGTCGAGCAGGAGCTCGACCGCCGCCGGAAGCGCCGGGTCGCCGACGGCCACGTCGCCGTCCTGTTCGTCGACGTCGACGACTTCAAGGTCGTCAACGACTCGCTCGGCCACGGCGCCGGCGACCGGCTGCTGGAGGCCGTCGCGGTCCGGCTGACCGGCGCGCTGCGCCCCCGGGACGTCGTCGCGCGCTTCGGCGGCGACGAGTTCACGGTCCTCGTCAGCGACGTCGCCGACCAGGACGACGCGCTGCGCGTCGCCGAGCGCCTCGCCGCGGCGCTGCGCCCGCCGATCGAGCTCGACGGCGCGGCGCGATTCGTCACCGCGTCGGTCGGGCTGGCGGTCGCGGGGGAGCGCGGGGACGGCGGCGACGACGCCGACCAGCTGCTCCAGGACGCGGACGCCGCGATGTACCACGCCAAGCAGCGCGGCAAGGCGCGCTGCGAGGCCTTCGACGACTCCCTGCGCGAGGCCGCGCTGCGCCGCCTGGCGCTCGAAGGCGGGCTGCGCGAGGCGCTCACCCACGGCGAGCTCCACCTCGACTACCAGCCCCAGGTCCGGCTGCCCGACGGCGAGATCACCGGCGTCGAGGCCCTGATCCGGTGGCGCCATCCGCAGCTCGGCGCCGTCTCGCCGGCGGAGTTCGTCCCGATGGCCGAGCGCCTCGGCCTGATCGCGGAGATCGGCGCCTGGGTCGTCCGGACGGCGTGCGCCGAGGCGATGCGCTGGGAGCGGGCCGAGGTGGAGATCGCGGTCAACGTGTCGCCGCGCCAGCTGTCGTCGCCCGACTTCGCCGACACGGTCCGCGAGGCGCTGCGCACCTCCGGGCTCGCGCCGCGCCGCCTGTGCCTCGAGGTGACCGAGACCGCGCTGCTGGCCGACGTCGACGCGGCGCGCGCGATGCTCGCGCGGCTGCGCGCGCTCGGCGTCCAGCTCGCCGTCGACGACTTCGGCGTCGGCCACGCGTCGCTGCGCCACCTGCGCCAGCTGCTCCCGGTCGACGTCCTGAAGATCGACAAGTCGTTCGTCGACGGGCTGGCCGAGGACCGCGACGACGCCGCGATCGTCTCCGCCGTCGTCCGCCTGGCCGAGGGCCTCGGGCTGGACTGCGTGGCCGAGGGCGTCGAGGACGCCGAGCAGGCCGAGGCGCTGGCCGCGATGGGCTGCAGCAACGCGCAGGGCTACTTCTTCTCCCGTCCGGTCGCGCCCGAGGCGCTCGCGTCGCTGCTCGCGCCGGCCGTCGTCTGAGCGGCTCGCGGACGGGCCGCGGGAGGGACGCGCCGGACCGCGTCGAAGGTTGGGGTCCGAGCTATGGCGACGACCCGCACACCTGCCCCGCGCAAGCGCAAGCCTGCGCCGAAGTCCAAGACCACGACGTCCGCCTCGTCGGCCGCCGCGCGCAAGCGCAAGCCGGCCGCGCGCGGCGGGAAGGGGTCCTCGCGCACGCGCGCGCGGCGCTCCTCGGCGACCTGGGCGCCGCGCATCCCCGTCATCGAGCAGCGCCATCTGGACCTGATGGGCCTGGCGCTCGTGGCGTGCGGCGTCTTCCTGGCGTTCCCGCTCTACCTCGGGTGGGACGGCGGCCAGGCGGGCGACGCGGTCGTCGACGGGCTCGCGCTCGCCGTCGGCACGCTGCGCTACGTCACGCCGATCGGCGTCATCTGCGTCGGCGCGGTCGTCGTGCTCGGCCCGGTGCTGCCGTCGGTGCGCCCGTTCCGGACCGGCGGGATCTGCTTCACGCTCGCGCTCGCGCTGATGTTCGCGGCCGGCACGCTCGGGCTCGGCCCGAGCACGATCCGCGACGGCTACTGGGACCAGGACTTCCTGCGCGACCGCGGTGGCTACCTCGGCGAGGGGCTGTTCTACCTCTCCAACCACCTCATCGGCTCGATCGGGACGCACATCTTCGCGCTGTTCCTCTTCCTCGCCGGGCTGCTGCTGCTGACCGGCGCGTCGCTGGCCGGGATCCTGAAGGCGACCGGCGGGACCGTCGCCGAGTCGACGCGCGCGCTGCGCACGGCGCGGCCCGAGCGCCCAGCGCGCCCCGAGCCCGCGACGGCCGCCGCGAAGCCCGCGTCGAGCACGACGCGGCGCCCGCGCGTCCAGGTGCCGGAGAGCGACGACGACCTCGTCGTCAAGTCCACGCACGTCGAGGCGCCGTCGCTGGACGGCGTCGAGCGCTATCCCGACCTGTTCGAGGCCGCCGACGAGCCGAAGGTCACCCGCGCGCGTGGCAAGAAGAAGGAGCCCAAGGTCGTCGCGCTCGACGACGACGCGGCCCTGGACGAGGATCTCGCCGCGCCGCAGTCGGCGGCCGAGGACGCCAAGGACGCCGAGGTCTCCGAGGCCGTCATGGCCACCGACGACCTGCCCGACATCGAGCAGCAGTTCGACGACGACGGCGGGGCGCTGCCGCCCGGCGAGCCGCAGCAGCTCGAGCTGGGGCGGGTGGGGGCGGGGTCCCGCGGCGAGGCCGACGGCGACGGCGCGGAGGAGATCGAGTACATCGTCCCGGACCCGCGCGTGCTCAAGCGCTCCACCGGCGACCAGATCCGCCCCGACACCAGCGGCAACGAGAAGGTCGCCGCGTCGCTGGTCGAGGCGCTCAGCCACTTCAACGTCGAGTCGCGGGTCGTCGGCACCGTCAGCGGCCCGCACATCACGCGCTACGAGCTGCGGCTGGCGCCGGGCGTGAAGATGTCCAAGGTCGCCCAGCTCAAGGACGACCTGGCCTACGCGCTCGCCGCGACCGAGATCCGGATCCTCGCGCCGATCCCGGGCAAGCAGGCCGTCGGCATCGAGGTCCCCAACCGCGACCGCCGCACGGTCCACCTCGGCGACGTCTTCCGCGCGCGGCCCGAGGGCTACTCGCCGCTCACGGTCTGGCTGGGCAAGGACGTCTCCGGCAAGGCGATCGGCGCCGACCTGGCCAAGATGCCGCACATCCTGGTCGCCGGCACGACCGGCGCCGGCAAGTCGGCGTGCATCAACGCGATGTTGTCGTCGATCCTGCTGAACGCCACGCCGGACGAGGCGCGGCTGGTCCTGGTCGACCCCAAGCAGGTCGAGCTCAACCACTACGAGGACGTGCCGCACCTGCTCACGCCGGTGATCACGTCGCCGCGCCAGGCGGCCAACGCGCTCCAGAACCTCGTGCGCGAGATGGAGTGGCGTTACGGGATCATGGCCATGAAGCGCACGCGCTCGCTCAACGAGCTCAACCGCGTGCGCGAGGAGGAGGGTGAGAAGCGCCTCCCGTACATCCTGTGCGTCATCGACGAGCTCGCCGACCTCATGATGGTCGCGCCGGGCGACGTCGAGGACTCCATCATCCGGATCGCTCAGAAGGCCCGCGCGGTCGGCATCCACCTGGTGCTCGCGACGCAGTCGCCGCGCGTGGACGTCATCACCGGCATGATCAAGGCCAACGTCCCGTCGCGGATCGCGTTCGCGGTGTCCTCGCAGACCGACTCGCGCGTCATCCTCGACCAGAACGGCGCCGAGTCGCTGCTGGGCATGGGCGACATGCTGTTCTCGCCGGTCGGCTCGTCCAAGCTGCAGCGCATCCAGGGCGCCTACATCGACGAGGCGCAGGTCGGCCAGATCACCGAGTTCTGGGCGCGTCAGGGCGAGCCCGAGTTGCGCGCCGACCTCCTGGAGGAGGTCGAGGCGGAGCCCGGCGGCGACGGCGGGCGCGACGAGGCCGACGGCAAGGACCCCGACGAGGATCCGCTGCTGGCCGAGGCGATCGAGCTGGTCGTCGAGATGGGGACCGCGTCGACGTCGATGCTCCAGCGCCGCATGCGCCTGGGCTACACGCGCGCCGGGCGCATGATGGACATGCTCGAGCGCCGCGGCGTGATCTCCGGCTACGAGGGCTCCAAGCCGCGCCAGGTGCTGATCACGGGGCAGGACCTGCCGCGGGTGCTGGCCGCGCTGACGGAGAAGGGCGACATCGCGGCGGCGGGCCCTGAGGCCGCCGGTCCGGCTGTGGGGAGCGGCGACGCGCCAGCGTTGCCCGAGCCGCCGCGCCCCACGGGTGACGACGACGTGGCCTAGCGGCTCCATAGACTGCGGCGCGGACCATGCCGGAGATCGGGGCAACCCTCCGCGAGGCGCGTATGCGCGCCCGCATCGACATCTCGGAGATCGAAGCCGAGACGAAGATCCGTGCCAAGTACCTGCGGGCGCTGGAGAACGAGGAGTGGGGCCTGCTGCCCGGGCCCGCGTACGTCCGGTCGTTCCTGCGGACCTACGCCGAGGCGCTCGACCTGGACGCCAAGCTGCTCCTGGAGGAGTACAAGCTCCGCCACGAGCGGCCGTCGGACCACGACCTGATGCCGATCGGCGCCCCGCGCCGGCGAGGGGGTGGCGGCGGGCGGGGAGGACGCGGGCCGCGCGAGCCGCGGCGGATCCCGGTCGGGCTCGTGGTCGGCGTGATCATCGTGCTGCTGGTAGGGGCGCTGTACCTGCTGGGGCGCGACAACGGCGACGACGGCGACCCGGGCTCGGCGGCGTCAACTACGACCGGCCGGACCACCACGACGGCGGTGCCGACGAGCACGACCAAGAAGAAGCCGGCCGCGTCGTCGTCCAAGAAGAAGACCTCCACGACGTCGTCCGCGTCGTCCAAGCTCGTCCGCGTCTCGATCAACGCCACCGGGCCCGGGCCGGTGTTCGCCTGCCTGGTCGACGCGAGCGGGACCGCGCGGATCAACGGCGCGACGCTGCAGGAGGGCGTCAGCACCGACAACTACCGGTCGCGCTCGTTCCGGCTGCGGCTGGGCAACGGCAACGCGCGCCTGAGGGTCGACGGCAAGGCGCGCGCGGTGCCGGACGCGAGCCCGGTCGCGTTCAAGATCAGCAAGGGGTCGGTCAAGCGCGTCGATCCCGACCAGGTCCCGAGCTGCGCCTGATGGCCGCGCGCGCCGGGATCGTCGTGACGGGGACCGAGGTCCTCACCGGCCGCGTAGCGGACCGCAACGGGCCGTGGCTGGCCGAGCGGCTGCGCGAGCTCGGGGTCGAGATCGCGCACACGATCGTCGTGGGGGACCGGCCGCAGGACGTGCGCGACGCGCTGGGCTGGCTGGCGTCGGCCGGCATGGACCTCATCGTCACCTCAGGCGGGCTGGGGCCGACCGAGGACGACCTGACCGCGGCGGTGGTCGGCGAGTTCCAGGGACGGCCGTCGGCGCTCGACGAGGCGCTCGAGGGCCGCATCTGGGCGATCCTGGAGCGGCTGATGCGGCGCTGGCCGGATCTGGACGAGGACGCGATCCGGCGGTCGAACCGCAAGCAGGCGCTGGTGCCGCGCGGGGCGACGGTGCTGGAGCCGGTGGGAACGGCGCCGGGGCTGATCGTGCCGCCCTCTGCTGGCTCCGCCGGTCCGACAGTCGTCGTCCTGCCCGGACCGCCGCGTGAGCTGCAGCCGATGTGGGACGTCGCGATCGAGGCCGAGGCGTTCCGCGCGGCGGTCGCCGGCGCCGTCGAGTACCGCCAGCACATGCTGCGGCTGTTCGGGATCCCGGAGTCGGAGATCGCCGACACCATGCTGAAGGCGCGCGAGGCCGGGGTCGACCTCGACGCGCTCGAGATCACGACGTGCCTGCGCCGCGGCGAGGTCGAGGTCGTCACCCGCTACGAGCCCGAGCAGCAGGCGCTGTACGACGCGTTCGCCGGGCTGGTGGCCGAGCGCCACCCGCGCGAGCTGTTCTCGGAGGACGGGACGTCGGTTGATGAGCAGGTCGCCTCATTGCTCCGAGAGTCTTCGCGCACCGTCGCCACCGCCGAGTCGTGCACCGGCGGGCTGCTGGCCGGTCGGCTGACGGATCTCGCGGGCTCGTCGGACTACGTCCTGGGCGGGTTGGTCGTGTACTCCAACGAGGCCAAGACCGCGCTGGCCGGCGTGCCGGCCGCGGTGATCGCCGCGCACGGGGCGGTGTCGGTCGAGGTCGCCGAGGCGCTGGCCTCCGGGGCGATCGCGGCGCTCGGGACCGACGTCGGCGTCGGCATCACCGGGATCGCCGGCCCGGGTGGCGGCACCGAGGACAAGCCGGTCGGGACCGTCTGCTTCTCGGTCGCGACGCGCGACGGCGGGCGGCTGACGCGGCGGTTGCTGCTGCCCGGCTCCCGCTTCGACATCCGCGACCGCTCGACGACCGTCGCGCTGCACCTCATCCGCCGTGCGCTGCGCGGCGAGCTGGACTGACGGCGCCGCGGCGTACCCTTCGCTCGCGATGAGCGCGCGCCTCTTCATCGCCCTGGACATCGGCGACGAGCAGCGCCGGCTGCTGGTCCACTGGGCGCGCGAGGCCGTCGGGCACGACCGCGGGATGCGCGTCGTCGCCGCCGGGAACGTCCACCTCACGCTCGCGTTCCTCGGCCATCGCTCGCCGGACGAGATCGGCCCGCTGAGCGAGCTCGTCGAGGCCTTCGACGGCCGTGGCGCGCCGGCGTTGACGACCGGCAGCGCGCTGTGGCTCTCGCCGCGGCGGCCGCACGTCCTGACCGTCGAGGTCCACGACGACGCGGGCGGGCTCGGCGACCTGCACCGCGACCTCTGGGACGAGCTCGAGGCGCTGGGGTACGAGCGCGAGCACCGGCGCTTGCGGCCGCACCTCACGGTGGCCCGCGTCCGGCACGGCTGGACGGCGCCCGGCGGCCCGCTGCCACCGACGCCGGACCTCGGCCTCGACGTCCGCGGCGTGGTGCTCATGCGGTCCTGGCTGGGCGGCGGCCCGGCCCGCTACGAGCCGCTCTCCCGTGCGGAATTTGCCGCAGAATCGTGACGTTTCGGGGCTGAACTGCCACACGAACGTGCGTACGGTTCGGTTCCGTCCGATGGGTCCCGCAAACTCCCATCCAGTTCAGCTGCCGAGAGAGGTCGTACTTCCACATGCCCGCCACCGATGAGAAGGCCATCAAGGCCCGCGATACCGCGCTTGCCGGCGCCCTGACGCAGATCGAGCGTCAGTTCGGCAAGGGCTCGGTCATGCGCATGGGCGACGAAGGCGCCCAGGTCAAGGTCAACGCGATCCCCACGGGCGCGCTGTCGCTCGACCTCGCGTTGGGCATCGGCGGCATGCCGCGTGGCCGCATCGTCGAGGTGTTCGGCCCGGAGTCCTCCGGCAAGACGACGCTCGTCTACCACGTCCTCGCCGAGGCCCAGCGCCTGGGCGGCGTGTGCGCGTTCATCGACGCCGAGCACGCGATGGACCCGCTGTACGCCCAGAAGATCGGCGTCAACATCGACAACCTGCTCGTGTCGCAGCCCGATTACGGCGAGCAGGCGCTCGAGATCGCGGACATGCTCGTCCGCTCGGGCGCGGTCGACCTCGTCGCCATCGACTCCGTCGCGGCGCTGACGCCGCGCGCTGAGTTGGAGGGCCAGATGGGCGACCAGACGGTCGGCCTGCAGGCGCGCATGATGAGCCAGGCGATGCGCAAGTTGGCGGGTAACTTGAACCGCACGCAGACGCTCTGCCTCTTCACGAACCAGATCCGCGAGAAGGTCGGCGTCATGTTCGGCTCGCCGGAGACGCAGCCGGGCGGTCGCGCGCTGAAGTTCTACTCGTCGCAGCGCCTGGACATCCGCCGGATCGAGACGCTGAAGGACGGCACCGAGGCCGTCGGCAACCGCGTCCGCGTGAAGGTGGTCAAGAACAAGGTCGCGGCGCCGTTCCGCCAGGCCGAGTTCGACATCGAGTTCGGCACCGGCATCTCGACGTCGGGCTGCATCCTGGACCTCGGGATCGAGCACAACATCGTCTCGAAGTCCGGCTCGTTCTTCTCCTACGGCGACGACCGCCTGGGCCAGGGCCGCAACAACGTCAAGAAGTTCCTCGACGAGCACCCCGAGCTCGCGCGCGAGATCGAGGCCAAGATCTACGACAAGCTCAACGTCGACCGCGACCTGGTGGTCGAGATCGACCGCGACGAGGTCCCGGAGGGCGTCGACCCCGCGACGGGGGAGATCAAGGCCGAGCGCACGGCGGCGGCCACGGCCTAGCCGTCCGTCGTCGTGACGACCGCTGAGCGTGCCGTCGATCTAGGAGCCGTCTCGGCGATTCCCGCGGCCTGTGGCGGCCGTCCCGCTGATACGACCACCACAGACCACGGATGATCACCGAGACGACTCCGGAGGCGCGCCTCCAGCACGCGCTCGATCTGAGCTACCGCTACCTCGGGTTCCGTGATCGCACGGTGCTCGAGGTGCGGCGACATCTCGAGAGCAAGCGGGTAGAGCCGGACACGATCGAGCAGACGGTCGCCGAGCTCTCGACGCAGGGCTACCTCGACGACGCCCGGTTCGCCCGTCGCTTCGTCGAGGATCGCCGCACGCTGGACCACTGGGGCAACGAGCGGATCGAGCGCAAGCTCCTGGCCTCGGGCGTCGAGGCCGAGCTGGTGACCGCCGCGCTCTTCGGCGCCACCGAGTCCGGGGGCGAGCCGGAGTCCCAGTTCGACGCGGCGCTCGCGACCCTCCGCGGCCGCTACCGCATTCCGCCGGAGTCCGAGAAGGACCGCCACCGCGCGCTCGGCTTCCTCGTGCGCAAGGGCTACGAGCTCGACGTCGCCTACGACGCGATCCGCGCCTACGGGCGCGACTGACGCGCGCCGCGCCGGCGCGCCGGCGCCTAGGGGCGCAACACCGCCGTGGCCGTTGAGGGCATGCGCCGGATCATGATCATGACCTTGCTCGCCGGTGGCCTGGCGGCGAGCGCTCCCGCCCCGGCGGCCGCGCGGGACACGCTGCAGGTGCGCAGCTCCGCGCTGCATCCGGACCGGGTCCTGATCACGCTCACGCTGCGTTGCAACGCGCCGCGCGCTCGATGTGCCGGGCGGTTGCGGGCGCAGAGCCTGGACGGCGTCACCGTCGCACGCACCCGGCCCGTCCGCTTGCCCTCGCGCCAGCCTCGGCGCATCGCCATGCGGCTGGCCGAGGACGCATTGCACGACCTCAGCGAAGCCGGCGAGGAGACCGAGGTGGACCTGTCGCTCACGCCCGCCGGTGGGCGCAAGCGGCTGATCGGCTTCGCCGCCCTGTCCCTACGCGTCTCGTGCCGGAGCGGCACGACGATCGGCTCGTCACCGGCCGTCCGGCTCTTCCGCGTCGAAGGGTTCGGCGTCTACGCCTGCACCGACCCGCACCGTCGCCCCGACCTCGTCGCCACCGAGGCCGACGCCCTCACGGGCGTGTCGGCCGACAGCATCGCCATCGCCGCGCCCTTCGTGGCGTTCGTCACCGTGGGCGGCAACACGTGCGGCTTCAACAGCCTGTCGCTGTACGACCTCCGCGCCCACCGCATCGTGCGCACGCTGAGCAGCCAGACCGCGAGCACCGACAGCGCCAACGGCTGCACCGGCACGACCGACACGGTCACCTGGCTGCGCGGCGGCTCGCCCCGGGCCGCCGCGCTGGCCTGACGCCGCGCTCGCACCGCGGCGCACGGCAGGAGGTCAGCGGCGGGTTGGGGTTCCATACGAACCCGAACCCCCCGCCGACCCGTGGCGGCGGCGCGCCGACCCGGAGCGGCGCGGAGGGGGCAGACGGGACGTCGCTCGGTGCCGGCTAGGCTCCGGCGTCGAGCATGCCCATCGACTTCGGCATCGATCGCGTCGCCACGCGGCGTCTCGTCGGCCGCCGGCCCGAGCCCGGTGACGCGCTGGCCTACGCGCGGGTCCTCACGGACGCCCGCGTCGACGAGGAGGCGTGGCCCGAGCACCTGCGGACCGCCGACCGGGCGCAGGCGATGCTCGACGAGGCGATCGTGCACTGGGACCGGTGGGGCTTCGGGCCGTGGACGGTGCTGCTCGACGGCACGCCCATCGGCTACGACGGCCTGCGTCACGCGCAGGTGGCCGGCCGGCCCGCGGTCGAGCTGCTGTGGTTCCTCGACGCCGCCCACTGGGGCCAGGGCTACGCGACCGAGCTGGCGCGCGAGGCGCTGCGCGTCGCGTTCGAGGTCCTGGAGCTCGACGAGGTGGTCGCCCAGACCGTCGACGGCAACCACGCGTCACGCGCCGTGATGGAGAAGCTCGGCATGCGGCACGTCGACTCGGTGATGCACGCGGGCCTTCCGCACGTCGTCTACCGCGTCGAACGCTGAGTTCATGAACCGACCGCAACTGTCGTCCGGCCGAGGGTGTTCCATCGTCGAACCTGTTCGACCAGGCCGAGTCCCGCCCTCTCCGGAGCGCGGGAGCGGGGGACCCACATGGACCGCTGCACGACGCGGCGGTCCCGGGGCGAATCGTCGCGGTCCATGCGACGTAGCGCGCCAGCGCGAGCCCGTCAGCTCACCTCGTAGGCCGCCACACCACAGCCCGAGGAGCACCCTGATGGACGCCGCCTACGCCCGCACGGACGACCGCTTCGCGATCTTCGCCGAGCCTCCCGGAATCCGCGATCTCGCGCTGCCGGAGGTGTGGGAGCGCTCCGCCGCCCGTTCGGAGCGGCGCCGTCGGGCCGCCGCGGCGCGCATCGTCGCGCTGCCCAAGACGGTGACGGCGCGCATCTCGGCGGCGCTGATCGCGGCCGGGATCCTCGGGGCAGACCGGCCCGCTGCTCGGCGCGGCCCAGGCGGCGACGCCCACGCTCGGGCGCGGCGCGCACGGCGAGGGCGTGGCGGCGGCCCAGCGTGCGCTCGGCATCGCGGCCGACGGCGTGTTCGGCCCGCAGACGCGCAAGGCGGTCCGGGCCTTCCAGCGGGCGCACGGACTGCTCGTCGACGGCCGCGTCGGGCCGCAGACGCGCGCGGCGCTCGGGCTCGGGCTCGCGGCGACGACGACCACCACCGCCGACGCCACGGCGACGACGCGCAGCGCGAACGCCCACGCCGCCGCGTTGAACGCTCGCCTCCCGGCCGCCACCACGCGCGCCGTCCAGCAGCATCTCGGGATCGCCGCCGACGGGGTGTTCGGCTCGCAGACGCGCAAGGCGGTCCGGGCCTACCAGCGCGCGCACGGCCTCGAGGTCGACGGCGTCGTCGGGCCCGCGACGCTCTCCGCGCTCGGCGTCACCGCCGCCGCGACGCGCACCGCCGCGGCGACCGACGCCGGCGACACGACGACGGCGGCGAGCAGCGCGCCCGCCGCCGCCGGCTCCGGCGCGCAGGCGGCGGTCTCCGCCGCGATGTCCAAGGTCGGCTCGCCCTACGTCTCCGGCGGCAACGGCCCGTCGTCGTTCGACTGCTCCGGCCTCACCAGCTGGGCGATGCGCCAGGCCGGGATCGCGATCCCGCGCACGAGCTTCGCCCAGTTCGGCACCGGCTCGGCCGTCGGCCAAAGCGCCATCCAGGCCGGCGACCTCGTGTTCTTCAACACCGCCGGTCCGGGCGCGTCCGACGTCGGGATCGCCACCTCCGCGACGACCGCCGTCTCGGCCACCACGCACGGCGTGATGAACCACGCGATCTTCGACAGCTACTGGGGATCGCACTTCGTCGGCGCCCGCCGCGTGGGCTGAGCCCCTGACCCGACGGTCAGGCTGATTGCACGCGCAACGCGTCCGGTACTACGATCTCGGCCAGCGAAGAACCGGCCCCCACACGGCGAACGAACCCGAGAGTTTCCAGCGCTTTCATTTCCGACACCGGCCCGCGTCGCGCTGCCCATTGCCGAGCGCGCCCGGCCACGCATGACCCGAAACCGTCCGTCCACCTCGCCGCGGCGGTCCGGAACCTCGCTCCCTGATCGCAGCATCGGAGACCAGCCGTCGCCCTCCATCGGCCGCTGGGGAGAGGACACCCAATGGAAACCCTGATCGGCGCGGCGCTCATCGGAGTCGCCATCGTCGTCGCGGCGCTCGTGTACGGACGCCAGCGTCCGGCCGCAGCCGTCGCCGCGGCCGTCGCCCCGCCGTCCTCCGGGCCGCCGCCCGAGGACGCCGAGCTGGCCCGCCGCGCCGCCGAGCTGGAGCGCAGCGCCGTCCGGACCGCCGCCCTCGAGGCCGCGCTGGACCGTCGCGGCGCCGACCTCGACCGCCGCGAGGCCGAGCTGGAGCGCCGCGACCAGCATCTGCGCGCGCACTCGACCGAGATCGAGCAGCTCCGCGCCCAGCGCGAGCAGTCGCTCGAGAGGATCGCCGGGCTCTCCGCCGGGCAGGCCAAGCAGGCCCTGCTCAAGGACGTCGAGGACGACGCCCGCCACGACGCCGTCCGCGTGCTGCGCCAGGTGGAGGAGGAGACCAAGCGCGACGCCGAGCGCCGGGTCCGCTCGATCCTCAGCGTCGCCATGCAGCGGCTGGCGGCGTCGCATGCGGCCGAGACCACCGTGAGCGTCGTCCAGCTCCCGAGCGACGACATGAAGGGCCGGATCATCGGCCGCGAGGGCCGCAACATCCGCGCGCTGGAGAACCTGACCGGCGTCGACTTCATCATCGACGACACGCCCAACGCGGTCGTGCTGTCGGCCTTCGACGGCGTCCGCCGCGAGGTCGCGCGCATGACGCTGGAGAAGCTCCTCCAGGACGGCCGGATCCATCCGGCCCGCATCGAGGAGACCTACTACCAGGCCAAGTCCGAGCTCGAGTCGCACATGCTCGAGGCGGGGGAGGAGGCCGTCTTCGAGGCCGGCGTCCAGGGCCTGGATCCCGAGCTCGTGAAGATCCTGGGCCGGCTGAAGTTCCGCACGTCCTACGGCCAGAACGTCCTCGCCCACAGCGTCGAGTGCGCGCACCTTGCCGCGCTGATGGCCTCCGAGCTGGGCGCGTCGACAAAGACGGCGCGCCGCGCCGCGCTCCTGCACGACATCGGCAAGGCCGTCTCGCACGAGGTCGAAGGCCCGCACGCGCTCGTCGGCGGCGACCTCGCGCGGCGCCACGGCGAGGCCGAGGCCGTCGCCCACGCGATGGAGGCCCATCACAACGAGGTGGAGCCGCAGACCGTCGAGGCCGTGATCGTCCAGGCCGCCGACGCGCTGTCCGGGGCCCGCCCGGGGGCGCGCGGCGAGTCGCTGGAGCAGTACGTCAAGCGTCTGCGGGACCTCGAGAAGCTCGCGACCCGGCACGATGGCGTCGACAAGGTGTACGCCATGCAAGCCGGCCGCGAGATCCGCGTCATCGTCGAACCCGGGGCGATCAGCGACGACAAGGCGATCGCCCTGTCGCACAAGATCGCGCGCGAGATCGAGCAGGAGCTCGAATACCCGGGACAGATCAAGGTCACGGTGATCCGTGAGTCGCGAGCAGTGGATTACGCCAAGTGACGTCGGCCGGCTCGGCGTAGCCTGGGCCGCGCTGATGTCCGGCCTGCTGGCGCTCGTGCTCGGCGTGGCCGGCGCGGCCGCGGTCCTGGTCGCGCTCAGCGCGCCGGATCCGTTCACGCAGACGGGCGACGCGCGGCCGCGGACGCTCGACGAGCTCGCACCGGTGATGATCGGCGCGCCGTTCCTGGTCGGGGTGGCGATCGCGCTGGGCATCCTGAGCCACGCGCTGTGGCGGGACGCCTGGCGCGGCGCGGCGGGCGTCGGCCGGTCGATCGCGCGCTGGGCCGGCGGGACGTTCCTGCTGGCCGGCGTCCTGGTCGGCGGCAACTGGCTGATCGAGCGGGGCAGCGTCCTGCACGTCGCGGACTGCGCGACGTACCGGTTCACGCAGTCCGCATGGCGGTCGTCGAGCGCCAGCGAGCGGGTCGCGGCGGCCGACGGGGTCGCGCGCTGCGGGATCGTGCGCGAGCGGTCGCCCGCGCGGGTCGCCCGGCTGCTCGGCGCCGGCGCGCAGACGGGGTCGGCGGGGCTCGTGTACGACCTCGCCGCCCAGACCCCGGGCGGCGAGCGCCTGGTCCTGCGGCTGGACGTCGCGGGCGGCCGCGTCACCGGCGGCGCGGTCGAGCCGGCCTGAGACGCACACGGCGATACCCTTCGGCGGCCGTGAACGCCGCGAAGACCTTCCACGTCACCACCTTCGGGTGCCAGATGAACGAGCACGACTCGGAGCGCATGAAGGGCATGCTCGAGTCGCTCGGCTACGCCGAGGCCCCCGAGCAGGAGGGCGCCGACCTCATCCTGTTCAACACGTGCTCGATCCGCGAGAAGGCCGACAGCCGCTTCATCGCCTACCTGCAGCAGGCCGCCGCGCACAAGCGGCGCGCGCCGGGGACGGTGATCGGGGTCGGCGGCTGCTGGGCGCAGTCGGTCAAGCACGACGTGTTCCGGCAGTTCCCGTACGTGGACGTCGCCTTCGGGCCCGGCCAGGTGCACAAGCTGGCGGAGTTCCTGACCACCGACTCGCTGACCGCTCAGGGCTTCTTCGAATTCGAGGGCTTCACCGGTCACCTGCCGGTGAAGCGCGCCCGGGACTTCCAGGGGTGGGTGCAGATCAGCGCCGGGTGCAACATGAAGTGCTCGTACTGCATCGTGCCGGCCACGCGCGGGCGCCAGGTCGACCGGCCGCTGGACGAGCTGGTCGCCGAGGTGCGCGACATGGTGGAAAACGGCGTCCTCGAGGTGACGCTGCTGGGGCAGAACGTCAACGCGTACGGGCGCGCCGTCCGCGGCGGGGAGCGGTCGTCGTTCGCCGCGCTCCTGCACGAGCTCGACGCGCTCGACGGCCTGCGCCGCATCCGCTACACCTCGCCACACCCGCAGGACATGAAGGAGGACGTCGTCCTCGCGCACGCGCAGCTGGAGAGCGTGTGCCCGCACATGCACCTGCCGCTGCAGACCGGGTCCTCGCGCGTGCTGAAGGCGATGCGCCGCACCTACGACCGCGCCCGCTTCCTGGACCGCGTCGCGCTGATCCGCGAGCACAACCCGGACATCGCGTTGACGACCGACATCATCGTCGGCTTCCCGGGGGAGACCGAGGCCGACTTCGCGGAGACCTTGGAGGTCTGCGAGGAGGTCGGCTTCGACGGCGCGTTCACCTTCATCTACTCGCCGCGGCGGGACACGGAGGCGGCCGAGCTCGTCGAGGACTTCGTCGATCACGAGATCGCCGTCGCCCGGATGGAGCGCCTGGTCGAGGTCATCCAGCGCCGCGCGGCCGAGCGCGCCCAGCGCTTCGTCGGCCGCACGCTGGACGTCCTGGTCGAAGGCTCCTCGCGCACGGACGCGGCCCGGCTGCGCGGCCGCTCGGGCCACGGCAAGGTCGTCAACTTCAGCGGCCTGGCCGAGCCCGGCGAGATCGTTCCGGTGCAGATCACCGCGGCGACGTCGCAGACGCTGGCAGGCGAGATGTCGCTCCTGGCGCGCGCTCTGGTGTGATCTTCGGCTGAACCCCTCATACGAACAAATGTTCGCATACCGGCTTCGGTTATGCAAACATCTGTTCGCATGCGTTGGGACAACCTGAAGATCGAGGCAGAGGAGGGCGCGCGGCTTCCCGGCTACCGCGATCCCGCGACCGTGCGGCGGTTCGACGCGCCCGAGGCGTTGGACATGCGGTTCTACGAGATCCACGCCAAGAGCGCGCTCAACCGGGTGCCGGAGGCGTCGCGGATGCCGTTTCGGTGGACGATCAACCCGTATCGCGGCTGCTCGCACGCGTGCGTGTACTGCCTGGACGGCGACACCCCGATCCTGATGGCCGACGGGCGGCATCGCGCGCTCCGCGACGTCGCGGTCGGCGACGACATCTACGGGACCGAGCAGCGCGACGGCGGCCCGCGGCGCTACGTCCGGACCCGCGTACGCGCGCATTGGACGACCCTCAAGCCCGCGCTGCGCGTCACGCTGGAAGACGGGACGGAGCTGCTGGCCAGCGGCGACCACCGGTTCCTGACCGACCGCGGGTGGAAGCACGTGGAACGGGGGTCCGGGCCGCCGCGGCCGTTCCTCACGCGCGCGGTGTCGCTGCTGGGCCCGGGCAGGTTCGTCGCGCCGCCGGCGGAGTCCGACGCCTACCGGCGGGGCTACCTGTGCGGGATGATCCGGGGCGACGGCCAGGAGCCCGAGGCGCGCGGGCGGGCGGTGTCCTACCTCGCGCTGTTCGGGATCGAGGACGGAGGCCGCGGACGCACGATGGCGGCGCTCGCGCGGGCCGAGCGGGTCGAGTCGCTGATCGCGTGGCCGTTCGAGCCGGGCGACGGCTGGCGCAAGGGCTTCCTCGCGGGCGTGTTCGACGCCGACGGCGCGATCGACCGCGAGGAGCTGCGGATCGCCAACGCGGACGCCACGATCCTGTCGTGGACCGAGGCGTGCCTGGCCTCGTTCGGCTTCGCGAGCGCGCTGGGCGCGGCCGACGCGGTCGGGGTCCGCTCCGTGCGCGTGCGCGGCGGGGTGCGCGAGCAGCTGCGGTTCTGCCATCTCGCGTGGCCGGCGGCGACGGCGAAGTGGGACTTCGTCGGGCGTCCGGTCAAGAGCAACGCGCCGCTGCGCGTGGCGGCGATCGAGCCGGTGGGGACCGAGCCAGTCGAGTTGTATGACATCACGACGGGCACGGGCGACTTCATCGCCAACGGCGTGGTGTCGCACAACTGCTTCGCGCGCCCGACGCACACCTACCTGGACTTCGACGCAGGGAGGGACTTCGAGCGCGAGATCGTCGTGAAGGTCAACGTGCCCGAGGTGCTGCGGGCGGAGCTGCGCCGTCCGTCGTGGAAGGGCGAGCACATCGCGATGGGCACGAACACCGACCCGTACCAGTGGGTCGAGGGGCGCTACAAGCTCATGCCCGGGATCTGGGAGGCGCTGCGCGACTTCCGCAACCCGTGCTCGGTGCTGACCAAGTCACCGCTGCTGCTGCGCGACCTGCCGTTGTTGAAGGAGATCGCCGAGGTCACCGACGTAAGCGCGAACCTGTCGATCCCGACGATCGACGAGAAGGCGTGGCGCGCGACCGAGCCGCACACGCCCAACCCGCGCGCGCGGCTCGAGGCGGTCGCCGAGCTCAACCGGGCCGGCATCCCGACGGGCATCCTCGTCGCGCCGCTCATGCCGGGGATCAACGACGATCCCAAGCAGGTCGAGGAGATCATCCAGACCGCGATCGACGCGGGCGCGACGGCGATCGGCGGGATCGGGCTGCACCTGCGCGGGGAGGTCCGCGGCGTGTTCATGGAGTGGCTGCGCGCCTACCGGCCGGACCTCGTCGATCGGTACGAGGAGCTCTACGCGCGCGGCGCCTACCTGCCGCAGCCGGAGCGCGACCGGATCGCGCGGCTGCTGCGCGACGCGGGGGCGCCGGAGCGCCGGCCGTTCCGCCGCGATCCCGCCGACGAGCGCCCGTTCGAGCGCGCGTTTCGGCGGCAGATGGGCCCGCGCGGTGAGAGCGCCGGCCGCGACGACCGCCGTCGCCCCGGGCCGCCCGGCGCGGTGCAGGAGGCGCTCTTCTAGCTCGTCGGGAGCGAACGAACATGTCCGCGTGCAGCCGTTTTCCGGTGCGTGTGAGGGGCATCACACAGCTGAGCATGATGTGCCCCAACGTGGAAGGACGAGACGCATCGCCCCGACAAGCGACCACCCAAGGAGCCCATGAAGCGCCTTCTGGACACCCGCAGCCACTCTTGGCGAGAGGCCGGGCTGGCCCGTCAGCTCAGCTCCCGCGCCGTGAAGCGCGCGCGGATCCAGACGCTGGTGCTGCTGCCCCTCATCGCCGGCGTCCTCGTCGTGTTCTCCAACCGCGAGCGCCTGTTCGGCGTCGACCAGCCGGTCCGCATTGCCACGGTGCTGGCGCTGGTCGCGCTCGGCTGGCAGTTCGCGCGCGACCTCGGCCGTGCCGCCGGGCCGACGCTCTTCCGGCGCCTCGACCCCGGCACCGCGGGCACGGTGGGCTTCCTCGTGCGGTTCCTCACGATCATCGTGGCGGTGCTCGTCGCGCTCCGCGTCGCCGGGCTGGACCCGCGCACGCTCGCCGTCGGCGGTGCTTTCACCGCGGTCATCCTCGGCCTCGCCGCGCAGCAGACGTTCGGCAACCTCTTCGCCGGGCTCGTCCTGCTGAGCGCCCGTCCCTTCCGCGTCGGCGACCGCGTGCGCCTCCAGGGCGGCGGCCTGGCCGGTGAGATCGTCGGCGTCGTGAGCTCGCTCGGGTTGTTGTACACCACGTTCTCCGACGGCGAGAACCAGATCATGGTCCCCAACAACGTGGTGCTGTCCGTCGCGGTCATCCCGCTCCACGAGCCCGCGGGCGTCGACCTCCGCGCCCGCCTCCGCCCCGGCGTCACGCCGGTCGACATCCAGACGCTGCTCGAGCAGACCATCGCCACCCCGATGCGCGACAAGCCCCGCGTCGCGCTGGAGGAGATCGACGGCGACGAGACCGTCGTCCGGATCGGCGTGTCGCCCGAGGACCCGCTGGAAGGCGCCCGCCTGTCCTCCGAAGTGCTCCATGCGCTGGCGGCCGAGACACGCCGCGCCGAAGCGGCTTAGCCGGGGGCGAGGAGACGCCCGACGATCCTGAGCGCAGGAGGCACGTCAGGCTCAGCGCGGCCGAGCGCCGGAGCGCGCCAGGCTCAGCGCGGCCGAGCGCCGGAGCGCGTCAGGCTCAGCGCGGCCGAGCGCCGGAGCGCGCCAGGCTCAGTGCGGCCCGCCGCTTGCGCCGCGCCCGTCCTGCCTAGGCGCCGGCCGCGCTTCTGCATCGTCTCGCGCTCAGCGGCCCATCGCTTCCCACATCGCCCTTGCGCTCAGCGTTGCTGCGCGCCTAGCGTCGCTCCATGGGACAGTCGACCACTCCGACAGGGCCCGGGCAGCACGGGGCCAGTCCGCCGCGCGGCCTCGACGGGACGCCCGGCTCCTCGTTCTCCACCGGACGCTTCGGCCGGATGTTCCGGCACCTGCCGAGCTACGACGTCGCCGACGCGTCGCTCGTCGACCTCGGCAACGGGATGGTCCAGCCGCTCGAGGACGGTGAGCTCGACAAGCCGCTCGGCGAGGCCGACGACGACGAGAACACCGCCACGCTCGACAGCGGCGAGCTGCGACTCCCGGCGGGCTACACCTACTTCGGCCAGTTCGTCGACCACGACATCACGTTCGACCCCGTCTCCAGCCTCCAGCGCCAGAACGACCCCGACGCGCTCGTCGACTTCCGGACGCCGCGCTTCGACCTCGACAACGTCTACGGCCGCGGCCCCGCCGACCAGCCGTTCCTCTACGCCGACGACGGCATCCACCTGCTCCTCGGCCTGGCCGACCCCGCGGGCTCCCCCCAGGGCGGTCCCGACCTCCCCCGCAACACGAACGGCCGCGCGATCATCGGCGACCCACGCAACGACGAGAACCTGATCGTCTCGCAGCTGCAGAGCACGATGTTCCGGTTCCACAACGCCGTCGCCGACCGCGTCGCGACCGACCACCCCAACCTGAGCAACGACGATCGCTTCAAGTTCACGCAGAAGGTCGTGCGGTGGCACTACCAGTGGGTCGTGATCCACGACTTCCTCAAGCGCCTCGTCGGCGACGACGTCGTGGACGACATCCTCAACGTGGAGGAGTACGACGTCCCGACCGGCTCGCCGCCCAACACGGTGCCGCCGCTCACCAACCCGGTCGGGCGCGCCGAGCCGAAGCTGCGCTTCTACCACTACAACAACGAGCCGTTCATGCCATTGGAGTTCGCGGTCGCGGCCTACCGGTTCGGGCACTCGATGATCCGCCCGAGCTACCTCATCAACGACGTCGCCACGACCGACCCGCCCGTCGCCGGCGCCGCCCGGATCCCGATCTTCGACCAGACCGGCCAGCCGCGGACCTCGCTGAGCGGGTTCCGCCCGCTGCCCGCGTTCTGGGGCGTCGAGTGGAAGTTCTTCCTGGCGGGCATCGGGCCGCCCGTCGACGACCTGCCGCAGCCCAGCTACAAGCTCGACGCGACGCTCTCCCATCCGCTCGGCGCGCTGCCTGGCAGCGTCGCGATGCCCGAGCAGATCGTCGCCGGCTTCGACCCGGCGATCGCCCAGAGCCTGGCGGTGCGCAACCTCGTCCGCGGCAAGCGGCTCGACCTGCCCTCTGGGCCCGACGTCGCGCGGGCGATGGGCATCGACCCGATCGCGCCCGACGTCCTGATCCCGCCCGCGCTCGCGCTCAACGCCGACCCCGCCCGCGACGCCGCCTCCCGCGCCGCCCTCGCCGGCCGCGAGCCGCTCTGGTACTACGTCCTCAAGGAGGCCGAGCTGTACACCAACGCGTCGCACCTCGGCCCGGTCGGCGGTCGGATCGTCGCCGAGGTGCTGATCGGCCTGCTCGCCGGCGACCCGTTGTCCTACGTCAACGTCGAGCCGAACTGGAAGCCGGACCTCCCGGCGGCGACGACCGGGACCTTCACGCTCAGCGACCTCGTCAACCTCGCGATCCCGTAGTGGTCTGAACCAGAAGGTCGCGTGGCGTTGTGCGGCACGACCCGCTAGCGCTTGTCCGCCTGGCCGTCGGCGAGCTGCGCCGCGACCTTGTCTCCGCCGAGGCGCTTGGCGACCTTCGCCGAGATCTCCGGCGCGATCTGCGCGAACGCGGTCCCGGCGCGCATCCCGACGGGCGCGACGTCGATCTCGCCCTTGTCGGCGGTGATCGCGCGGATGACGGCGGCGGCGACCTGGTCCGGCGTCGAGGTCCCGACGCCCTTGGGGAGCTTCGCGCCCGACTCGTGGAACATGCCGGCGTCGCGGATGAAGCCCGGGAAGACGACGCTGACGCCGACGCCGCGCGGGCCGAGATCGCCGCGCAGGCCCTGGCCGAAGCCGCGCAGGCCGAACTTCGTCGCGCTGTAGATCGCGCTCTGCGCCTGGCCGGACTTCCCGCTCAGCGACGAGATCAGGACGATGTGGCCGCGGCCGCGCGCCGCCATCCGCTCGCCCAGCACGCGCGACATGATCACCGGCGCGCGGAGGTTGACCTCCAGCGCGCGGTCGATCTGGTCGACGCTGAACGCCAGCACGTCGCCGGACGCCGGCAGCGCCGCGTTGGCGACCATCACGTCGACGTCGGCGGCCGCGTCCAGCAGCGCGTCGACCGCCGCCCGGTTCGACAGGTCTACCGCGCTGGCCCGGCCGCCGACCTCGGCCGCCAGCGGCTCCAGGACGTCGACGCGCCGGCCGGTGAGCAGCAGCGACGCGCCCTCGCCGTGCAGCGCACGGGCGATCGCGTGGCCGATGCCGCCGGTCGCGCCCGTCAGCAGGACAGATGAACCTCGGAGTTCCATGGTGCGCACTCTGTCATGCCGCGCACGATCGCGGCGCGGCACACTGTGGCGCGGTGACCGCGATCCTCGCCCTCTTCGGCCCGACCGGCGTCGGCAAGACCGAGCTGGCCATCGCCGTCGCGGACCGCCTCCGCGCGCGCGGCGAGCGCCCGGTCGCGGTCAGCGCCGACGCGCTCCAGGTCTACAAGGGCCTGGAGATCCTCACCGGCGCGGCCGACGCCCATGACCAGGAGCGGCTCGAGCACCGGATGGTGTCGATCGTTGACGTCGACCAGACGTTCTCCGTCGCCGAGTACGCCCGCCGCGCCCACCAGGAGATCGACGCGATCATCGCCGACGGCGGGAGGCCGATCGTGGTGGGCGGGACTGGGCTGTACCTGCGCGCGGCGCTCGCCGAGCTCGACCTGCGCCCGCCGCCCGCGCCCGGCGTCCGCGAGCGACTGATGCAACAACTCGCCGAGCGCGGCCCGGAGGCGCTGCACGCGGACCTCGCCGCCCGCGCGCCCAACGTCGCCGCGCAGGTCGACCCGCGCGACCGCCACCGCATCGTCCGCGCGCTGGAGCTCGACCACGCGGGGCAGCTCACCGACGAGCCGCCTGCACCCGCCGAGAACCGCCTCTGGACCACCGACACCCGGCGCCCCACGCGCCTGATCGCCCTCACGATGGACCGCGACGCCCTCAAGGCGCGCATCGACGTCCGGGTCGACGCGATGGTCGCCGCCGGCGCCCGCGAGCAGGTCCTCCGGGCGCAGGCCCGCGGCGCGTCGCCGACCGCCCGCAAGGCGGTCGGCTACGCCGAGCTGCTCGCCGGCGACGTCGACACGATGAAGGTCCGGACCCGCCAGTACGCGCGCCGCCAGCTCACGTGGCTGCGCAAGCTGCCCGGCGTCGAGCACGTCGACCTCACCGATCGCGCGCCCGAGGACGTCGCGCGCGACCTGCTCGACCAATAACCTCGCCCGCCGATGCACTTCGAGAAGTGGCAGGCGCTGGGCAACGACTACATCATCGTCGAGCGCGACACCTTGCCGTTCGCGCTGACGCCCGCCCGCGTCGCGCGGATCTGCGACTACCACCTCGGCATCGGCGGCGACGGCGTCCTGGAGCTGTCGCCACCCGACGCGTCCGGCTTCGTCGCGCGGCTGCGCATCTTCAACCCGGACGGCTCCGAGGCCGAGCTGTCGGGCAACGGCGCGCGCGAGGCCGTGATGTACCTCCGCGCGCACGGCTGGACCGACCAGCGGCAGTTCTCGATCCAGACCGCCGCGGGCGAGATCCGACCGACGATCCACGACGACCGCACCTGCACGCTGGACATGGGGCGCGCGCGCCTGCGCTCCGACGACTACCCCGGCGGGGCCGACGACGGCCGCGGCCAGCTCACGACGCCTGACGGCCGCGTCTGGGACTTCCAGCACCTCCAGGTCGGCAACCCGCAGTGCGCGATCCACGTCCCGGACCTCGACGCGCTCGAGGCGCTCGACCTCGCCGCGATCGGACCGGGGATCGAGCACCACGCCGCGTTCCCGAACCGGACCAACGTGTCGTTCTTCCGCGCGCTCGCGCCGGACCGCGTCCGCGCCCGAATCTTCGAGCGCGGGGTGGGGGAGACGAGCGCGTCGGGCACCGGCGCGTCGGGCGCCGCGATCGCCCACGTGCTGCGCGGCGGGGACGCGCCGGTGACGGTCTTGCTGGACGGCGGCGAGCTGGTCGTCGACGTCGACGAGAGCCTCCTGTTCACGCTCACCGGCTGGGCCGTGCCCGTCTACGCGGGCGAGGCCAGCGGCGCGCTGCTGGACGACCTCGCCGCGCTGGCCTGACTATCGTCTCGGGCGATGACCGACCCGCAGCAGCGCATCTCCGGGCCCGCGTGGGCCGTCGGCCTGGCCACCACGACCGTGCCCGACGGCAAGGTGCTCGACACGTTCTACGTCGCGCCGCACCTCGGTCTGGACGGCGCCCCCGCCGGGGCCGCCCCCGGGACGCGCACGCTGCGGACCGCCGAGGCCACCGACCTGGGCGGCGGCGCCTTCGCCGGCGCGGTCGGCGCCGACGACCTGCGCAGCGTGACGGTCGTGCCGGTCCTGACCGTCGTCGAGGACCTCGCCGCGCCGCCGGCCGACACGCACGACGCCTACCTGCGCCTGCATCTGCTCAGCCACCGCCTCGCGCAGCCCAACACCATCAACTTGGACGGCATCTTCGGCGTGCTGCCGAACGTCGCGTGGACCAACCGCGGCCCGGTCGACCCCGCGCACCTCGACGAGGCCCGCCTGCGCGCCCGCGCGCTGGACCGCCCGCTGACCGTCACCTCGGTCGACAAGTTCCCGCAGATGACCGACTACGTCGCGCCGGCCGGCGTGCGCGTCGCCGACGCGCGCCGCGTCCGCCTCGGCGCGCACCTCGCCGACGGTACGACCGTCATGCACGAAGGGTTCGTGAACTTCAACGCCGGCACGCTCGGCGCCTCGATGGTCGAGGGCCGCGTCAGCCAGGGCGTCGTCGTGGGCGACGGCAGCGACGTCGGCGGCGGCGCATCGATCATGGGCACGCTGAGTGGCGGGGGCAAGGACATCATCTCGGTCGGCACCGGGTCGCTGATCGGCGCGAACGCCGGCCTCGGCATCTCGCTGGGCGACGACTGCATCGTCGAGGCCGGCCTCTACCTGACCGCCGGCACCCGCGTGACCACGCCCGAGGGCGAGGTCGTCAAGGCCCGCGACCTGTCCGGCCAGTCGAGTCTGCTGTTCCGCCGCAACTCGACGACCGGCGCGGTCGAGGTGCTGCCGCGCGCGGGCACGTCGTGGGGCGGCCTGAACGCCGCGCTGCACAGCAACGCCTAGCGGCGCCGCGCGCGGGTCAGCGGCGCAAGCGGTGCGCCGCGGCCTCGCAGGCCTCCGGCGTCGGGACCAGCGCGAAGCGCACGTGTCCCGCGCCGCCGGCGCCGAAGAACGCGCCGGGCGCGCAGACGACGCCGTGCTCGAGCAGGCGGACCGCGCAGGCCTCGTCGTCCTCGCCCTCGGGCGTGGCCAACCACAGGAAGAACGACGCCGGGCCGCCGGCGTCGCGGAAGCCCGCGTCCTGGAGCGCGGGCCAGAGCAGGTCGCGCTTGCGGCGGTAGCGCGCCCGGACGGCCTCGACGTGCTGCTCGTCGTCCCACGCCGCGATCGACGCGCGCTGGACGAACTCCTGCGGCGCGACGCCGACGTTGGGCCGGTACTTCTTCAGCGCGGCGATGAGCTGCGGGTCGCCGGCCACGAACCCGGAGCGGTAGCCGGGCATCGACGAGCGCTTGGACAGCGTGTTCAACACCACCACGTTGGTCAGGTCGCCCAGCTGCAGCGCGCTGGCCGGGGGATCGCCGGAGAACCAGAGCTCGGAGTAGGCCTCGTCGCAGGCCAGGACGAAGTCGTGCTCGCGCGCCAGCGCGGCGGCGCGCTCCAGCACCGCCGGCGGCACGGTCGCGCCGGTCGGGTTGTTGGGGAAGTTGAGCCACAGCAGCCCCAGCCGCGACAGCGTGCCGGGGTCGAGCGCGTCGAGATCGGGCAGGAAGCCCGCCGCCGGGTCGAGCGGGATCTCGACGACCTCGCGCCCCGCGAACAGCGCACCGCGGGCGGCGACCGGATAGCCCGGCGTCGTCACGCCGACGGCCTCGCCGCCGACGACCTGGGCCATCGAGAAGATGACCTCCTTGGACCCCAGCGTCGGGAGCACCTGCGTGTCGGGATCGAGGTCGGCGCCGTAGCGCCGGGCCACCCAGCGCGCGACCGCCGCGCGCAGCGCCGGCAGGCCGACCGCCTTCGGGTAGGTCGACACGGGGTCCAGCGCGTCGGCCAGCGCCGCCCGAATGAACGGCGCGGTCTCCTCGCGCGGCTCGCCGATCCCGAAGTCGATCAGCTCGATCCCGCGCGCGACCGCCGCCGCCTTGGCCTCGTCGAGGCGGACGAACGGGTACGTGCCCAGCGACTCCAGGACCGGGTTCAGGCGCACAGGAACCTCACGAGCGTGTCGTAGGACTTGACCAGGGCCTCCACCGCGACCTGCTCGTCGCGGCGGTGGGCGTAGAGCGGCTTGCCGGGGCCGAAGTTGATGGCGTCGACCCCGGCCGCGGCGAGCTCCGCGACGGGCGTCCACGCCTGCTTGGGGGCCAGCGCCAGCGAACCGGCGGCGGCGAGGCGGTCGATGAGCGGACCGGTCGCCACCGCGCCCGACGGCGCGTTGCCGTCGATGCGCAGCTCGCCGTGCGGCTCGCACAGCGCGCGCAGCCTCGCCTCCGCTTCCGCGGCCGACGTACCGGGCGCGTAGCGCATGTTGATCTCGACGACGCAGGTGTCCGGGACCACGTTGCGGGCGACGCCACCATGGACGGTCACGGCGGAGATCACCTCGCGGAACGTCAGGCCCGCGAACGCGTGGTCGACCGGCTCCAGCGCCGCCAGCTCGGCGATCCCGCGGCCGGCGCGGTGGATCGCGTTGTCGGCCAGCCACGGCCGGGCGCTGTGGCCGGCGACGCCGCGGAAGGTCCACGTCGCGTTGATGTTGCCGACGCAGCCGGCGTGCAGCTCGTTGTCGGTCGGCTCCATCACGACGACCAGGTCGGCGGTCGTGAGGCCGGGCTCGCGCGCGAGCAGCGGCGTGAGCGAGGAGTCCCCGAACGGCAGCTCCTCGCGGCCGAAGAAGACGAACCCGACGTCGACCGTCGCGTCGGCCGGCAGCGCCAGGGCGAGCTCCATCATCACCCCGACGCCGGCCTTCATGTCGGCGCTGCCGAGGCCGTGCACGACGCCGTCCTGGAGGCGTCCCGGGAAGTTGCCCTGCGCCGGGACGGTGTCCAGGTGGCCGGCGAACAGCACGAGCGGCCGGTCGCGGCGCGCGGTCACGCCCGCGAGCACGCAGGTGTCGCCCGCGTCGCGCGCGCCCACGGGCGCCAGCGCGGCGAGGACGTGCGCGGCCAGCGCCGCCTCGTCGCGCGACTCCGACGCGACGTTGACGATCTCCAGCACCCGCGCTCCGAGGCGATCGGCGGACATGGGCCGCCACGCTATCGCCGACGCGCCCCGGATAGCCTCGACGGCGGTGCGCTACTGCGGGGTGGACATCAGCGCCAAGCCGGCCAACCAGCAGCTCGTCACGCTGCACGAGCGGCGCGGGGTCGACGGGACGGAGCTCGTCGCGACCTTCTACGCGCCGGGCGCGGTCGCCGACGTCGCGCAGACGATCCTCAGCTTCGGCGGCGAGGCGGTCGTCGCGATCGACGCCCCGTCGGGTCCGCGGCTGAACCTGCTCGCGCCGGGCCAGCCGCTGCGCGCCACCCTCGGGCTGGCCGACGGCCGCTACGAGACGATGCGCGTCTGCGACACGCTGCTCTTCCGCCGCCGCCTGCCGCTGTACCCGGTGCCCGCCGCCGACACGGCGCTGACGCGCTGGCAGGGCTGGATGCAGCAGGGCTTCGACCTCTTCGCCGCGCTGGACGCGCTGGAGCGCTTCACGCCCGACGCCAGCCAGGGCCATCGCCTCGAAGGCCCGGTGGGGGACGGGGCGCTGCGCTTCGGCCGCGTCGCCGCGACCTACCCGGACGCCGTCTTCTGCGCGCTGCTCGGCCATCGGCCGCCGGCCAAGCGCACGCCCTCCGGCCTCCAGCAGCGGATCGCCGCGCTGAAGCTCAAGCGCGTGGTCGACGACGACGGCGGCCTGTGGCAGCGGACGATCGACGAGCTCGACGCGACCGCCGCCGCGTACGCGGCCTACGCGCTGGCCGCCGGGACGGGCGGCTGGGTCGGGGACCCGCGCGAGGGCGTGATCGTCCTGCCGATCGCCCGGCTCGCCGACCGCTACGACAAGCTGCCGGTGCCCGCGCGCCAGTCGCTCGTCCGCGGCCGCGGGTCTCGCCCTCAGGGCGAACAGCCGCGCTGAGAGCCCCCGCCCCTAGGCGGGCGCTCTCACCGCTTCTCCACGACGACCGTCGTCGACTTGATCAACGCCACGGCCTGGTCGCCGGGCTTGATCCCGAGGTCGTCGGCCGCCTCGCGCGACATCAGCGACACGATCCGGTAGGGCCCGCAGGCCATGTCGATCTGTGCCATGACGCCGTCGCGGCGCACGCCGAGCACGATGCCCTGGAGGCGATTGCGCGCGCTCGACCTGCCCTCGCGGGCGCGCTCGCGCAGCAGCGCGGCGAGCTCGTCGGCGCGGAGGTAGCGCTGCTGGCCACGGCGTTCGAACTGGATGCGGCCGTCGCGCTCCCAGCGGCGCAGCGTGTCGACGCTCACGCCCAATGCCGCCGCCGCCGCGCCGATGCGGATCCAGTCCTCTGGACGTCCGGTCAATTCCGACACGGCCACCACCTCCTCGATCTCGCAAGCTACTCCTGGCTTACCTGGGCAACCTGCATCATCCGTCCAGTCGCGGCCACAGTTCTGACTAACCACAAGGACCAAATCCGCACCGATATACGGTGCATCGGAATCCTGTTGTTCGGCTCCCCAGCTCCTAGACTCAATAGGCACATGGAACGCGGTCGCAACGGACGCCACACCCCGACGCGCAATGGCACAACGCCGGAAGGCAAGGCCAAGCAGCGCGCGTACCTCATCGCCGCCCTCGAGACGGGCGACGACCTCCGCGAGCTGCGCGAGCTTCTGCGCACCGCCGGCGTCGCCGTCGTCGGCCAGGCCGTCCAGCACCGCGACAAGCCGCACCCCAACACCTACCTGGGGCCGGGCAAGCTCGAGGAGGTCAAGGTCGCCGCCAAGGCCGCCGACGCCAACGTCGTCGTCTGCGACGACGAGCTGTCGCCGCGCCAGGAGCGCAACCTCGAGAAGGACCTCGGGATCAGCGTCGTCGACCGCACCGCGACGATCCTCGACATCTTCGCCGCCCACGCCAACACGGCCGAGGGCAAGCTCCAGGTCGAGCTCGCGCAGCTGGAGTACAACCTGGCCCGCATGCGCGGGCTGTGGACGCACCTCGAGCGCCTCGGCGGCGTCTCCAGCGGCGGCTTCGCGACGCGCGGTCCCGGCGAGTCGCAGATCGAGACCGACCGCCGGCTGGCGCGCGACCGCATCGCGGCGCTGCGGCGCCGGCTGGAGCACGTCAAGGGCACGCGCGCGGTGCAGCGCGCCGAGCGCGAGCGGGCGCACCTGCCGCAGGTCGCGCTGGCCGGCTACACCAACGCGGGCAAGTCCACGCTGTTGAACGCGATGACCGGCAGCGAGGTCGGCGTGCGCAACCGGTTGTTCCACACCTTGGACCCGACGACGCGCCAGCTGTCGATCGACGGGCGCCCGTACCTGCTGACCGACACCGTCGGCTTCATCCGCAAGCTGCCCCACCAGCTGGTCGACGCGTTCGGCGCGACGCTGGAGGAGACGCGCCTCGCCGACCTGATCCTCCACGTCGTCGACGGCTCGGCCGAGGAGGACGACCGCATGGAGATGCTGCGCGCGGTCGAGGACACGCTGGAGGAGATCGGCGCCGGCGACCGCCCGCGGCTGCTGGTGGTCAACAAGGTCGACCAGCTCGACGCCGAGCAGCGCCTGGAGCTCGGCCACCGCCATCCCGACGGCGTGCAGGTGAGCGCGCTGACCGGCGAAGGGGTGCCGGCGCTGGAGGAGGCGATCGAGCACGCCTTCGCGCGGACGCTGCAGTCCGTCGAGCTGCTGCTGCCCTACTCCGAGGGCGGCCGCCTGGCCGAGCTGCACGACGTGGCCGGCGACCTCCATCGCGAGGACACCGCCGAGGGCGTCCACGTCGTCGCGCGGCTCCCGGCCGCGGTGGCGGAGCGCTACCAGCGATTCTCGGTGTGAGCGGGTTCGCCGCGCGCGACCGGCGCTCCGGCGCGGCATCATCGCGGCGGTGACCGCCGTCGACGCCACCGCCCTGGCGACCGCCGCGCTCGCGGTGCGCCTGCTGCACCCCGACGCCAAGGCGCCCGCGCGCGGCCGGGCCCACGACGCCGGCTACGACCTCGCGTCGGTCGAGGCGTGCGTGCTGGCGCCGGGCGCGCGCCGGCTGGTCGGGACGGGCGTCGCGGTCGCGATCCCGCCCGGGCTCGCCGGGCTGGTCACGCCGCGCTCCGGGCTGGCCGCCAACCACGGCATCCACCCCCTGAACGCGCCCGGGCTCATCGACCCCAACTACCGCGGTGAGCTGCGCGTCGCGCTGCACAACGCGGGCGCCGAGCCGTTCGCGGTGGAGGTCGGCGACCGGATCGCGCAGCTGCTGCTGGTCCCGGTCTGGACCCCGGCGCTGAGCGTCGTGGACGAGCTGCCGCCGTCGCCGGACGACCGCGGCGAAGCCGGCTTCGGCTCCTCGGGCCGCTAGCGCGACGGCCCTCGCTCGGGCGCCCCGGTGGACGCCCCGGCCAACCGGCATTAGGCGTCCATTTCCAGGGGATCCCCTAATCGGGGGAGGCCGACAGTGGGGATGCCAGGAGGGGGGTCAGCCGTACCACCCGAACGTGTGAACGGCTCTAGCTTCTGCCCACGTTGTCGACCCTCCGGATCGTCCTGTTCGCCGCGCTGGGCCTGCTCGTCCTGAGCGGGGTCGCGTTCGGCGTGTCGGAGTCGCTGCACCGGACCGAGCGCAGCAGGGCGGTCGTCGCGACGCCGATCCACGCGATCATGGTGCACAGCGACGCGGGCGACGTCGACATCCGGGCGGGCCTGACCGCCGACGTCGTCGTCCAGCGCGACGACGCGTGGCTCGTCGACCGGCCCAACGTGAGCGAGTCGCTCAAGGACGGCGTGCTGACGATCACCACCGGCTGCGGCCACCTCAAGGCCGTGCTGCGCTGCCGCTCGAACCTCAAGATCGACGCCCCGCCCGACGTCGACGTCAAGATCAAGACGAAGTCCGGCGACGTGGACCTCCGCGGCCTGTCGGGTCGCGCGGACGTCGAGACCGACTCCGGCGACATCCGCACGCACCGCCTCGAGCCGGTGACGGTGAGGGCGATGACCGACGCGGGCGACGTCTCGCTGGACCTCTTCGGCCAGCCGGCCCGCACCGAGGCGAAGTCCGACGCCGGCGACGTCCACGTGACCGTGCCCTACGGCCCCTACCGCGTGGACGCCAACGCCTCCGGCGGCAACGTCAAGGTCGAGGGCCTGATCCGCGACGACCTCGCCCCGCAGGCCATCGACGCGCTCACCAACGTGGGCGACGTCACGGTCCGGGCGCGCTAGCCCGGACCGCGAACGTCACGCCGGACGGGCTACTGGAGGTAGCCCGCCTCCTTCAGGTACTCCTTTGCCACGGCGGCCGGCTTCTCCTTGTCGAGGTCGACGCGGGAGTTGAGCTCCTGCATGACCTCGGTGGTCAGACCCGACGTCACCGTGTCGATCGTCTTCTGGAAGTCGGGACCGGCCCCCTTCACGACGCTGGTGTTGGCGATCAGCGACGCGTTGTAGGGCGGGAACAGCGACTTGTCGTCCTTGAGCAGGACCAGGTTGTCGGCCTTGATCTGGCCGTCGGTGGTGAACACCAGCGACACGTCGGCCTGGCCGCTCTTGAGCACCTCGTGGCGCTTGGCGAGGTCGATCGACTTGAACTGCTTGAACTTCAACCCGTACACCTTCTCCAGGCCGAGCTTGCAGTCCAGGCGCTGGGCGCACTCCGGCGGCCCGGCCAGGACCAGCGACGAGGCCTTGGGCTTGAGGCCCGAGAGCGTCGTCACGTTGCCGGCCTTCTGCGCGCCCTCCTGGGTCATCGCGAAGCCGTTGGAGTCCGTGAACGGCGTCGGGGCGAAGGCGGTGAACCCGATCTTGGCGAACTCGTCCTTCGTCATCGCGTACGCCTCCTGCGGGTCCTTCGGCACGTCCTCGTTCTTGACCTTGAAGAAGCTCGTCAACGCGGTGCCGGTGTACTCCGGGTACGCGTCGATGGTGCCGGCCTTCAGGGCCTTCAGGGCGATCTGCTCCGAACCGAGGTTCAGCTGCTTCTTGACCTTGTAGCCGGCGGCCTGCAGCGACTGGGCGTAGATCTCGCCGAGGATGAACTCCTCGGTGAAGTTCTTGGACCCGATCGTGACCTGCGGCTTGCTGCCGTTCTCGGGGTTGGACTGGATGGCCTTCGAATCGGTGGCGGCCGTGGTCGACGCGGCCGTGGACTGGCCCGTGTCGGCGCCGGTGCCGCCGCTGTTGTTGTCGTCGTCGCTGCCGCATGCGGCCAGGCCGAAGGTGGCCAAGACCAGCACGAGCAGGGCGAGGACGCTGCGAGAGCGCATGCGTCGGTTCCTCCTGGGGGTGGGTGTCTGCTGGGAGAGCTTGAGTCCGCGAGGCGTCACGGCGCGCTGCAGGGCGGCGAACAGGAGCTCCGCTCCGATCGCCAGCAGCGCGACCAGCATCGCGGTGCCGAGGCGACCGGCGTCGCCGTGGACGTTGGCGTTGATGATCGGCACGCCGAGCGTGTCGACCCCGACGTAGGGTCCGAGCGTCGCCGTCGCCAGCACGTTGACGACCGACGTCCGGATGCCGCCGAAGACCAGCGGCAGCGTGAGCGGCAGCTCGACCCGCACCGCGAGCTGGCGCTCGGAGAGCCCCATGCCGCGGGCGGCGTCGACCACGTCGCGGTCGACCTGGCGGACCCCGACGTAGGTGTTGGTGAAGATCGGCGGGACCGCGAGCAGGACCATCGCGAAGACGAGGTTGCCGGCGTTGAGCCCCAGGTAGGTCGAGGCGAAGACCAGGACCGCGAAGCTCGGGACGGCGCGCCCGACGTTGGCGGCGGTCGACGCGGCGAGCTGGCCCTTGCCCTTGTGGCCGAGCCAGAGCGCGAGCGGCAGCGCCAGCGCGATCGCCACGACCATCGCCTCGAAGGTCACCCGCAGGTGGGTCCACAGCAGCGGCCAGAGGTGGCTGCCGCCGATCTCGACGCCGCCGCCGACCGACTCGCGCGAGTGCAGCAGGTAGTTGATGGCGTCCTTCACGCGGTCGCCCTCGCGCGCTGCCAGGGCAGCATCAGCCGCTGGATGCCGAGCAGCGCCAGGTCCAGCACGAAGGCCAGCAGGACGCAGAGGCCGCCGGCGACCAGGATGTTGGACTTGAACGCGATGTCGGTGAGGATCTGCTGGCCGAGGCCGCCGGCGCCGGCGTAGAAGGCCAGCGCGGCGAGGCCGACGTTCGTCGTCGTCGCGACGCGCAGGCCCGCGAAGATCTCGGGCAGCGCGAGCGGCAGCTCGACCTTCCACAGCAGCTGGCGGTCGGTGAAGCCCATGCCCAGCGCGGCGTCCTTGGCCTCGGCCGGCACGTTGTCCAGCCCCGCGATGATGTTGCGGAACAGGATCAGCAGCGTGTACGCGGTCAGCGGGATCAGCGCGGTCGCGAAGCCGAAGCCGGTGAGCGGGATCAGGATCGCGAACAGCGCCAGCGACGGGATCGTGTAGAGGATGCCGGTGACGCCGACGATCGGCCCGGCCAGCCAGCGGCGCTCGTGGGCGATCAGCGCCAGCGCGAACGCGATGACGAAGCCGATCGCGACGCTGGCGAGCGTGAGCTCCAGATGGCGCCACAGCGGCGACAGGTAGTCGTCGAGGTGGTGGACGATCCAGTCCGGGCAGATGCCGTTGTCCTGGACGCACGACAGCGTGCCCGCGTCGCGGCGGTGGATCTGGACCTGCCCGAGGATCGTGAGCGTGTCGGCGGTCACCGCCGGCGCCCCTCCTCGCGGACGGAGGTCAGCCACTCCAGGCGCGCGATCATGCGATCGGCGCCGACGAACTCCTCGACGAACGCGTCGGCGGGCGACGCGACGATCTCCTCCGCGGTGCCGAACTGCGCCAGCTCGCCGCCGGGCTTGAGGACCGCGATCCGGTCGCCGATGCGCAGCGCCTCGTCGATGTCGTGGGTGACGAAGATGACAGTCTTGCCCAGGTCGGACTGCAGGCGGCGGAACTCCTCCTGCAGGCGGCCGCGCGTGATCGGGTCGATCGCGCCGAACGGCTCGTCCATCAGCAGCAGCGGCGGGTCGGCGGCGAGCGCGCGGGCGACGCCGACGCGCTGGCGCTGGCCGCCCGAGAGCTGCGCGGGGTAGCGCTTGCCCATCGGCTGCTCGAGGCCGACGAGGTCCAGCAGCTCGGTGACGCGCGCGTCGATGCGCTTGCCGTCCCAGCCCAGCAGCTTGGGCACCGTCCCGATGTTCTCGGCGACCGTGAGGTGCGGGAACAGGCCGATCTGCTGGATCGCGTAGCCGATGCCGCGGCGCAGCTCGGAGGCGGGGCGGTCGCGGACCGAGACGCCGTCGACCCGCACGTCGCCGGAGGTGAGCTCGAGCATGCGGTTGACGAGGCGCATCGCCGTCGTCTTGCCCGAGCCCGACGGGCCGATGAAGATCGTCAGCTTGCCCGCGGGGACCTCGAGGCTGAGGTCGCGGATCGCCGGCTCGTCGGTGCCGGGATAGGACTTCGCGGCGTGGTCGAACTCGACCGTGGCGGCGGCAGGAGAGCTCACTTGTCCACCAACGTACTGGGAAAGAGTGGGTGGAGGTAGCCGGACGGCCCCTCAGGGTGGGCGGTGTTGAACGGGGGCATGAGGAGGTCCGCGGCCGGCGGAACGAACGATCCTAGCCCGGTGGACGGGTGTGTCGAGGCAGTACGGCGTCCGGCCGCTCGGCGGTGATGAGCTGGAGCACGCCGTCGGTGCGTCCGGCGACCGCGACGGTGCCGGTGCGGGAGTCGACCGCGACCGCGTCCGGCTGGCGGACGGTGGGGGCCGTCGTGATCGGGGGCCGGGCGTTCGGGCCGGCGATCGGGATCGTCACCAGGAGGTCGCGGTCGGTGAGCGTGACGTGCACCTGACGGCGGACGGGATCAACCGCGAGGCCGTAGGGCGAGCCGGGCAGAGGGGTCCGGGCGAGCGCGTGCAGGCGCGGCCGCGTCGCGAACGTGAGCAGGGCGTCGCCGCGCGTGTCGGCCACGAACAGGAGGTCGCCGAAGGCCACGACGTTCGTCGGTCCGCGCCCGGCGGGGGCGGAGGCGGCCAGGCGCAGCGTCCGCGGGTCGTAGAGCTCGATCGTGCGGCGCCCGGTGGAGACGACGGCGAGGCGGGTGTCGTAGTCGGCCGCGGCGATCCCGGCGGGGCGGGTCGCGGCCGAGCCGAGCTGCGCGGTGGGGCGCCCGCGGTCCAGGACGTCGACGGCGCCGGCGTTGGCGACGAACGTGCGGTCCAGGACGACGGCCGCGGCTCGGGGCAGGGTGGAGGCCGGCGTGCGCAGCGCCGGCGCGACCGCGACCGCGCGCTTGCCGACCTCGGCCGGGACGAGGAAGACGGCGGGTGGGACGTCGCGCTCCTGCCCGACCGGCACGTCCACGCGCTGCCGGATCCGGCCGGAGCGGGTGTCGACGAGCGCCAGCCGGCTCGGGTCGTGGATGGCGACCGCGAACGTGTGCGTCTGCGGGTCGGCGGCGATGGCGTCGGGCAGCGGGCCGACGCGGATCGTCCGGGCGGCCGGGCGCCGGGGCGGTGGTGGCGAGAGGGCGGGGCCCGAGGTGACGTCGGCGGCCTGCGGCGCGGCCGCGCGGGGCGTCGTGGCGCGGCCGGGCGCCTGGCCGCCGCATCCGGCGACGGCCGCGACGGCGGCGAGGACGGCGGCGATGGCGACGCGGCGGCGCACCCCGCGAAGCGTGCCACGCCGCGAGCGCGCCGTGGCATGCTGCCGGCATGTCCTCTCCCCAGCTCACCGGAGCGTGCCTGTGCGGCGGCGTGCGCTACGAGGTCGACGAGCCGCTCGTGGACGCCGGCTACTGCCACTGCACGCGCTGTCAGCGGCGGACCGGCGCGGCGGCCGGGGCGTCGGCGCGGGTCGCGCCGGGCAGCTTCCGCGTCGTCGCCGGCGAGGAGCTGGTCAAGGCCTACGACCCGGGCGACGGCGGGTTCTGGAAGGCCTTCTGCACCGGCTGCGGCGGCGCGCTGTACAGCCGCCATCCCGACGACCCGTCGATCCTCGCGATCCGGCTCGGGACCGTGGACGGCGACCCCGGCATCCGGCCCCAGTACCACCAGCGCGTCGCGACCGCGGCCGTCTGGGAGGCCCTGCCCGACGACGGCCTGCCACGCTACGACGGCCCCTCGCCGGGCGTGCGCGACCCGCGCTAGACGCCGGCCGCGCGGCGCGCCGAGGCGTGCGCCGCGTCTTCGAGCGCGTCGTCCAGCAGCGCGAGGTCGCCGGGCGCGCGGCGCAGCGCGGTCGCCAGCAGCCAGTCGGCGAACCACGCGTTCTTCGGCAGCAGCGGGCCGTGGAGGTAGGTCCCGATCACCGAGCCGCGGTGCACGCCCTCGACGCCGGAGCGCCCGTCGTTGCCGTGGCCCTTCAGCACGCGGCCCAGCGGCTGCTCGCCGGCGCCGAGCACGGTCCGCCCGCCGTGGTTCTCGAAGCCGGCCAGGACGCGCGGCCCGTCCAACCCCTCCAACTCGAGCTCGATCGCGACGTTGCCGGTCAGCCGCGAGCCGTCGACCGCCCGCTTGGTGACCAAGTCCACCAACCCGATGCCGGGCACGCGTTCGTCGCCGAGCTCGTAGTGGTCGCCGAGCAGCTGGATGCCGCCGCAGATCCCCAGGACGATCGCCCCGCGCGCGGCGGCCGCGTGGAGCGCCTCGCGCTTGTTGTCGTACAGGTCGTGCGCGCAGAGCTGCTGGTCGCGGTCCTGGCCGCCGCCGAGGTAGAAGAGGTCGTGCGCGTCGGGGTCGATCACGTCGCCGAGGCCGGCCGCGGTGAGCGTGAAGCCGAGCCCGCGCCACCCGCACCGGCGCTCCAACATCAACATGTTGCCGCGGTCGGCGTAGATGTTCATCAGGTCGGGGTAGAGCGCGCAGACGCGCAGCGTGTCAGCCACGGAGGACCACCACCGTCGAGCCGACGTACACGTCGGTGGCCGGGATCCGGCGCGCCTCGAGCGCCTCGAAGCCGAGCGCCTCGGCCTCGTCGGCGAGCATGACCGCGTCGACCCGCGCGAGGCGGATGACGTCGTGCTCCTCCTCGACCGGCGCGATGATCCCCATGACCTGCCGCAGGCGGTGGATGGCCGCGCGGTCGCCCTCGTCGACGACCGCCAGCGGGAGCGAGACGTAGCGGAGGCCGTCGATGACGGCCATGTCGGGCTCGGGCAGGCCGTCGGACTCGCCGTCGAAGCTCTCCAGCGCGTCGGCCAGCGCGATCGCGACGAGCCCACCCGGGCGCAGCGCGCGGCGCGCAGCGCCGAAGAACGCGGCGCGCTCGGCGGCGCCGTCGAGCAGCTGCAGCGTCTGCATCGGCACGATCACCAGCCCGAAGCGCCCGGCGCCGGCGTCGAACGAGCGGGCGTCGGCGACGACCGTCTCGACGTGCACGCCGCGCCGCTCGGCGCGCGCGTCCAAGGCCTCCAACAACTCCGGCTCGAGGTCCAGCGCGACCACCTCGACGCCGTGCGCGGCCAGGTCCAGCGCGACGCGCCCGGTCCCGGCGCCCACGTCGAGCACGGGCCCGTCGACCTCGCCCGCCAGCGCCCGCCACAGCGCGTGGTCCTCGCCGTAGCCGCCGCACTCGACGTCGTGCCAGATCACGCTGCGGGGCGTCGTGGAGGCCATCACCCGAACGAGCTCCCCGCCGCGCCGCGCGCCACCAGCTCGCGGCGCAGCTCGAGCATCGCGGTGTAGGTCGGGATCGCGACCAGCCGCCCGGTGCCGTCGCCGACCGCGCGGTCCAGCGCGGCGGGCAGCTCGGGCTCGACGACCAGCCGGTCCTCGGCGACGCCGGCGTACTTGAAGCGCAGCGCCATCTCGGCCGCGCGCGTGCCGCTGCACACGACGCGCCGCAGACGGCCGGCCAGCACCTCGAAGTCGGCGTCCCAGACCCAGGACACGTCGCGGCCGTCCGCGGTGTGGTCGTTCAGGACGGCGAGGACGTCGTGCTCGCCGGGCTCCAGGGCGAGCGTGCGGAGCACCTCGTTGGCGCCGGCCGGGTTCTTGACCAGCAGCAGCAGGAGGTCGCGGCCTCCGAGCTGCACGGTCTCGGCGCGGCCGAACGCGGCGGCCACCGCCTCCAGGCCCGCGACGACCTCCTCCGGCGTCGCGCCGAGAGCGGTCGTCAGCGCTGCGGCGCCGAGCGCGTTGTACACGTTGTAGAGGCCGGGCAGCGGGAGCGCGACGTCGACCGTCGCCGACGGCAGCCGCAGCGTCACGCGCGCGCCGCGCACCCCGTCGAGCACGACGCGCTCCGCCGCGACCGCGGGCGCCGGGCGCGTCGCGCCGCACGCGTCGCAGTGGTAGTGGCCCAAGTGCCCCAAGAACACGTAGTCATAGCGGTAGGGCGCGCCGCAGCGGCGGCAGTGCTTGGAGTCTGCGGCGTGGGCCATCCCCGCCAGCGCCATCGCGGGGTCCTCGACGCCGAAGTACACGACGCCGTCGCGCTGGCGGCCCAGGTCGGCCACGAGCGGGTCGTCGGCGTTGAGCACCAAGGTGGTGTCCTTGGCCTCGGCCACGACGCCCGCCCAGCGGTCGGCGATCGTCTCCAGCTCGCCGTAGCGGTCCAGCTGGTCGCGGAACAGGTTGGCCAGCAGCAGCGCGCGCGGCCGGATCTGCGGGACGAGGCGGTCCAGCCAGAACTCGTCGATCTCGAACAGGCCGGTGTCGCCGTCGATCGACCGGCCCCGGCCGGCGGCTTCCAGCAGCGTGCCCGCGATCCCGCCGGCCATGTTCGCGCCCGCGCGGTTGTGGACCAGCCGATGGCCGCCGCGCTCCAGGATCGAGGCGACCATCGCGGCCGTCGTCGTCTTGCCGTTGGTGGCCGAGATGACCGCGCTGCCGTTGGCCAGCCGCGCGGCCAGCGAGCCGACCGCGCCCGGCTCCATCCGCAGCAGCAGCTTGCCCGGCAGCGAGGTGCCGCCGCGGCCCGCGCGGCGCGAGACCGCGCCGGCGGCGCGCGCGGCGACGAGCTTTGCGCCCAACAGCGTCATGCGGCGGGCAGCAGCACCTTGATCGCGCCCGGGACGGCCCGGATCGTCACCGGCAGCTCGCCGATCGGGTCGCCGTCGGCGTAGACGGTGAACGGCCGGTCGGCGGCGACCCGGACCTCGGCGCCGCGCAGGCAGGCGACGACGTCCAGCTCGGTGTGCGTGCCCTTGAAGACGCGTGGCAGCACCTTCGTCAGGAACTCGACGCGCGAGCGCGGCCAGCACATCAGGACGTCGAGCTGGCCGTCGTCGAGGCGGGCGTCGGGGGCGGCGCGCATCCCTCCACCGTAGAAGCTCGTGTTGCAGGCGCCGACCGACCAGCCGGTGAACGTGCGCCGCTCGCGGTCGACGGCGACGTCGAACGTCGCGGGCCGGAACGTCGCCAGGGCGCGCAGCGCGCCGTAGGCGTACACGAGCGGGCCGAGCACGGCGGGCGCCTCGTTGGCGATCCGGTTGGCGTCGGAGTCGAAGCCGAGCGAGGCGATCCCGATGAAGGTCTGCGGGTCGTGCGAGGCGCCGCCGTCGGAGACGACCTCGCCGACGTCGAGCGGCGTGGGCACGCCGTCGGCCAGGATCGCGCACGCGGCGACCGCGTCGCGCGGGATGCCCACGGAGCGGGCGAAGTCGTTGCCCCGCCCGCCGGGCAGGACGCCCATGACCGCGTCGTCGCGCCCGCGCAGCGCCGCCGCGACCGCACCGACGAGGCCGTCGCCCGACAGCGGGACCGCGACCTCGCCCGCGTCCGCCGCCGCGGTCGCGAGCTCCCGCGTGTGCCGGATCGACTCGGTCATCGCGACGCGGTGCGTCAGCCCCAGCCGCTGCAGCTCGGCCTCCACCGCGGGGAGGACCTTCAGGGCCCGACCACCGCCGGCCGACGGGTTGACGAGCAGGGCGATGGGGCGCGACATGCGCGGACCATCCTGCCGCATCGCGCGCGCCGGGGCCGCCTCAGCGCGGACCTAGGAGCCTGTTGGTCTTTTCCCGCCTCGACGGTCGAACGCTCAACAGGCTCCCAGGACCAGCTCGGCCAGCGAGGCGGCGATGGCGACGGGCGCCGGGTCGGTCGCGGCGCGGGCCTCGTGCTCGGTGGTGGCGCCCGTGAGCACGATCGCGGCGTCGAGGCCGGCGGCGTGCGCGCCGGCGAGGTCGGCGTCGAGCCGGTCGCCTACGACGAGGGCCTTCGGCCCCGAGGACGCGTGAGGCTCGGGGCCGTCCGGCTCCGGCGCCTCGGGCTCGGGGGTCGGCGCGCCGGCGCCGGGCGCCGCGGCCAGCCGCTCGGCCGCCGTCGGCTCGCGCGGCGGGAGGTCGGGCGCGCCTCCGGGCTGCGGCACGAACCCGGCGTCCAGCCGCTCCAGCGCCGTCCAGAACGGCTGCGCCGCCGGCTTGCCGAGGTTGATCGCCGTCGCGCCCGTCGCGGCCTCGACCGCGGCGATGGCCGCGCCGGTCCCGGGCCAGGGCCCGTCGGGCATCGGGAAGATCGGGTCGCGCCCCGCGCAGACCAGCTCGGCGCCGGCGAGCACGGCCTGCACCGCGTCGCGCAGCTCGTCGTAGCCGAACGCGTCGTGCGCGGCGACGACCACCACGTCGGGCGGCGGCACGTCGCGGCCGTTGACGACCTTCAGCCCGGCGTCGAGCACGTGGCGGTGCATGACCGGCGCGCCCACGACGTAGGCGGTGCGCCAGCGCTCGGTCTCGGCCAGCACGTGCTGGATCGCGCCGCCGACGGTCACGACCTCCTCCAGCGACGCCTGCAGCCCCAGCGCCCACAACTTGCGCACGTACTCCTCGCCGGAGCGGCGCCCGTCGTTGGTCACGAACGCGACGCCCTTGCCGGCGGCGCGCAGCGCGGCGACCGCGTCGACAGCGCCGGGCACGGCCTCCTCGCCGACGTAGACGACGCCGTCGAGGTCGAGCAGCACGTAGGCGTACTCGGCGACCAGCTCGGAGAGCGCGAGCGAGCTCACGTCGCGTGGATCTCGTACACCTTGCGGTCGCCCTCGTCGGCGACCACCAGCATCCCGGCGCCGAGCAGCACGCGCTGCGAGGCCAGGTTCACCAGGTCGGTGTCGGCATGGACCGACCGGACCTCGGGCTGCGCGAGCGCCCACGCCAGCACCGCGCGCAGCGCCTCGACCGCGTAGCCGCGCCGGCGCGCGGCCGGCACGATGCCGAAGCCGACGCTCACCTCGCCCAGCTCGTCGGGCGGCGCGTGGAAGCCGATGTCGCCGACGACGACGTCGACGCCGTCCTCGCGCAGGAGCACCTGGTAGTGGCAGAACCCGCCGCGGTCGACCGCGCGGTCGACCAGCTCCGCCTGCATCGCGACGGCGACCAGCGTCCCGTCCAGCGGATAGCCCTCCGCCCACGTCTGCCCCCGCAGCGGACGGCCCTCGAGCAGCTCGCGCATCTCGGCCGGCGCGAGGGGCCGGAGGCGCAGTCGAGGGGTCGTCAGGTCCACGGAGGACGACCCTAGCCGACCGCTCGGAGCCCGCCTGCGTCAGAACAGGCTGAGCGCGTCGCCCTCGCCCTCGGCGTCCCCGGGCGGGGCGTCGTCGAGGCAGTCGGGCTCGTCGTGACGGGCGTCGCTGACGGCCGGCCCGACCGCGCGCCGGGCGGTCAGCGCGCCGGGCAGCGGCACGAGCAGGTCCTGCAGGAGCTCCGGCGGCGTCCCGTGCTCCAGCCACGCCTCCTCCGCGCCCTGGTCGGGCAGCATCACGGGCATCCGGTCGTGGATGTCGCGCAGCTTGTCGTTGGCGTCGGTGGTGATGATCGTGCAGGTGCGCAACGCCTCGTCGCCGGCGCCGTGCCAGCTCGCCCACAGCCCGGCGAAGGCGAACGGCGCGCCGTCGGCGCGGGTGATGTGGAACGGCCGCTTGCGGGACCTGGACCCACCCACCCCGGCCGTCCGCGGCTGCCACTCGTAGAAGCCGTCGGCGACGACCAGGCAGCGGTGGGTCTTCAAGGCATCGCGGAACGCGGGCTTCTCGGCGACCGTCTCGGCCCGCGCGTTGATCATCTTGTAGCCGACCTTGGGGTCCTTGGCCCAGAACGGCACGAGGCCCCAGCGCAGCAGCTCGCCGCGCGGCTCGCCGTCCTTGGTCGTCGTGACCGTCACGACGTCGTCGCCCGGCGCGATGTTGAACCGCTGCCGGAGCTCGAGCGACTCGCCGAGGCCGAAGCGGCCCCGCATGTCGCTCATGGCCGGCGTCGCCAGCGAGTACCGCCCGCACATGGCCTACAGGCTACGAGCCGGGACCCGCGGCTCTCGTCGCCGCGGCGCGGGCCTGGCGGCGCCGGCCGAGCAGCGCGAGCACGACCAGCGCGACGATGACGATCAGGATCCCGAGCCAGACCGACACCAGCAGGCTGACCCCGCCGAACGGCAGGGCGAGGACCTGGGCGATCCCGGTCCCGACCAGGATCAGCGCGACGATCAGGCCGACGATGATGGCGATGCCACGGACGCGCGCGACCATGCCGGCCGACGCGGGCGGCGCGACGATGCCCATGAAGCGCAGGAGCAGCAGCTGGCGCGAGGACGGCGGCGCCTGGCCGAGGCGCTCGACCGCGGCCTTCAGGTCGTCCGGACGGCGCTCGGCCAGCGCGAGCGACGCGTCGGCCATCCGCCTGAGCGCCATCCGCTCCTGCGGACGGGCGGCGGCGAGCGCCTTGCGGAAGTGCTCGCGCGACGCCTTGGCGTCGTAGCGCTCGGCGGCGCGCGCGCCCAGGATCGCCTGTGCGGCGGCCTTGAACTTCTGCTCGCGCTCGAGCTCCTCGTCGGAGCGGGTCTCGAGCTGCTGCATCGCGGCCAGGCCGCCCTGCTGCTGCATCCGGATCTGTCGCTGCTTGGGCGGCATGTCGCCATGCAGCCTACCGGCACCGGTCGCTGCCCACCGCCTCGCCGAACCGTGGGAGGATGCGCTCGATGCCTCGCCGGTTCACGCTCCTCATCTGCCTGGTCGCCGCGCTCGCCGTCCCGGTCGGGATCGCGCACGCGCAGAGCTCGCCGTTCGCGCCGCTGCCGCCCGCGGCGACGACGCCGGACGCGGAGCCGACGGTCACCTCGGCGACCTCGACGACCTCTGACGACGGCGGTCTGAAGAGCTGGCAGCAGATCCTGATCTTCGCCGGCGGCGGCATCCTGCTGCTCGGCATCGCCTGGGCGATCGTCACCGACGCGCGCAGCCACGCGCCGGTCAAGGACGACACCGAGGAGCAGCACGAGTCCCGCCTGCGCAAGGAAGAGGACATCAAGCGCCGCAAGGCCAAGAACCGCGCCGCGACCAAGCGCTCGCGCCAGGCGCGCAAGCGCAACCGCTAGCGGCTCAGCCCGCGGTCTCCGAGACGTCGTCGGACGTCTCGTTCTGCTCGCCCGGCATCGCCGCGTAGCCGCTCCCGAGCGCCTTGCCCTTGGCGGCCAGGCACGAGCGGTCCAGCCGGACGAAGACCAGCGCGACGCCGGCCTCGCCCTGGGCGGGCGTGTTCCGGCACCATGTGTAGGTGTAGGTCTTGAAGTTCAGCGCGGCGACGAAGGCGTGGCCGAGGTCGGCGACCTTCTCGCCCTCCTGCGCGATGACCGCGTGCTTGATCGCCACGCAGTCGTAGCGGCCGACGTCCTTGGCCAGGACGCGGTCGTCGGGGATCGCGTTGCGGGCCTTGAGGATCGGCCCGCACTCGGTGTGCGTGATCGGCCCGTCGAGCTCGCCGGCGGCGGCGCGCGCCCGCGCGTCGGCGGTGATGCGGCGCTCGACCGCGCCGACCAGCGCCTTGCGCGCGGCCAGCCGCTGCCCGTCGGAGGCGCCCGCCGGCGGCCTGAGCTCAGGGGCCGCGCCGCGGTGGGGGGCCTGGATGCGGGTGAGCTTGACGCGCAGCGCCGCGACGAGCTTGCCCTGCTGGGTCTTCTGGCGCGCGTTGCGGTCGTCGCGGTCGCTGAGCGCGAAGACCGTCCCGACGCCGCCGAGGACGATCAGGACGGCCAGCGCGCCGACCACGACGGCGAGCCGCCGCCGCTTCTGGTTGCGGTTGCGGGCGTAGTACGAGGTCTGGCAGAACGGGCAGCGCTCGTACCGCGTCCGGCCCTCGCGACCGCAGTTGGGACAGGTCCGGAGGGGAGGGAGGTCAGGTGCGTCGGGTGGTGCGTCCTCGATCACGGCCTAACCAGCGTAGACAGCATGGGTGGTTTTGCGCAAGTATCCCGTGGGTGGATCCCTTCGATCCCGGACGCCAACCCTCGGGTCGCACGCCCGCGCCCGGCCGCCTCGGCCTGGTGCAGGCCTTCGCGAACTCGTTCTGGGACCTCCAAGCCGGCGGCGCCGACGAATGGGGCGACGCGGCCGCGTACGGGCGATGGCTGGACGCGCGCGGGTTCGACGGCCGCGAGGCCTCTGAGGCGGACCGCGCGCAGGCCATCGCCCTGCGCGAGGCGCTGCGCCGCATGGCCCTGACCCACCACGACGCGCCCGACGCGCAGCCGGTCGCGGGCGACCTCGCGATCCTCGACGAGGTGGCGCAGCGGGCGCCGCTGCGCCTGCGGTTCGGGCGCGGGGCGGGATCCCCGCCGTGCCACGTCGCCGTCGGCGACGGCCCCGACGCGGCGCTCGCGCTCGTGCTCGGCGTCGTGGCCGAGGCGATGGGCGACGGGCGCTGGAGCAGGTTGAAGGCGTGCCCGGGGCCGCACTGCGGCTGGCTGTTCTACGACGGCTCGCGCAACCGCTCGCGCCAGTGGTGCTCGATGCAGATCTGCGGCAACCGGGTCAAGGGCCGCGAGTTCCGGGCCCGGCAGCGGCGCGACCGCGTGCACGAGACCTGAGCCCGCCGACGGCGTACCTAGTCTTCCGAAGGGCGCGGGAGGCGAGCGGCGAACTCATGCTTTGCGGTCTCCCGTCGACCGTCGTCACAAGACCTTCACGCGAACCTCACTCGCCACGCCGATCCTGTGCCCCGCGCCATGGCCTCCCTGCCTCGCCTGACGCCGCTGCTCGCGCCGCAGCCCAAGCTGCGCCACCTCCGGCGCGAGCGGCTGCGCCTGCCCGACGGCGAGCGGACCACGCTCTACGTCGCGCGCTACGACCTGCGCCGCTTCGAGCTGCGCGTCGTGCGCCTGGCGCAGCCGGCGCCGCTCGAGGTCTACTGCCGGGCCAACGGCTTCGACGAGGCGCTCGTCGGCGGCTTCTACGAGCGTCCGGACCTCGTCCCGCTCGGGGCGCTGCGCACCGGCGGCGTCGAGCGTCGCCACGTGCCCTTCGCCGCGCCGTTCGACGACGTGCGCGCGTGCCTGAGCATCGACGGCGCCGACATCGCGATCGCCCGGCGCCACGAGCTGCCCGCGTCGCTGCGCGGCGACTTGCTCCAGGCCGGGCCGCTGCTCGTGCGCGGCGGCGCCCCGGTCCGCGGCGACCGCGAGGGCTTCTCGGCCGGCTCGCACCAGTTCGACTCCGACATCACCGCGGGCCGCCATCCGCGCGCCGCGATCGGCGTGACGCGTCGCGGCGAGGCGCTGGCGGTCGCGTGCGACGGCCGGGCCGACGACGAGGCCGGGCTGACGATGGGCGAGCTGGCCGAGGCGATGGCCGCCCTGGGCGCCGTGCAGGCGATGAACCTCGACGGCGGCGGCTCGACGTCGCTGGTCTGCGGCGGGCGGCTGCGCAACGTGCCGCGCGAGGCGCACGGGATCGCGCTGCCCGGCGGGCGCACGGTGCCGACGGCGATCGTCTTCCGCCGCCGATAGTCATCCTTCCGGAGTTTCATATAACAGAGGTGTGCGCGTCCTCTCCGGTCTGATGTTCTTCCCGCGTGGCGGATCTGCGCACGTGACCCGCGCCCTGGCCCACGAGCTGCCCGCGCACGGCTGGGACGTCACGCTCGTCACCGGGTCGCGCGCCAGCGGCCACGGCGACGCGCGGCGGTTCTTCGAGGACCTCGACATCCGGCCCGTGGACTTCGACGCCGGCTACGCGCCGATGCACCCGTCCTTCGAGGACCGGCCCGGCGCGCACGACCGGGTCTTCGCGGCGATCGACGACGCCGGCTTCGAGGCGCACGTGGCCGCCTGGTCGCGCGTGTTCGACGACGCCGGCGCCGCCGACCACGACGTCCTGCACCTCCATCACCTCACGCCGCTGCACGAGGCGGCCGCGCGCGTCGCGCCCGACGTCCCGGTCGTCACGCACCTGCACGGCACCGAGCTGCTGATGCTGGAGGAGATCGCCGACGGCGCCCCGTGGCCCTACGCCCAGGCGTGGGTGCGCCGCATGCGCCGCTGGGCGCAGCGCTCCGAGCGGCTGCTGGTGCTGTCGCCGTCGCAGGTCGACCGGGCCGTGGACCTGCTCGGGATCGACCCGGAGCGCTGCGTCGTCAGCCCCAACGGCTTCGACCCCGAGCGCTTCGACCGCCTGCCGGTCGACCGCGCCGCGCACTGGCGCGCGCACCTCGTCGACGCGCCGCGCGGCTGGGCGCCGGGCGCAGACGAGGGCAGCATCTCCTACACCTTGGACGACATCGCGCCGCTGACCGGCGGCGGGCCGGTCGCGATCTGCGTCAGCCGGTTCACGGCCGTCAAGCGCCTGGGGCTGCTGGTCCGCGCCTGGGCGCGCGCGCAGCAGGCGGGCGACCTGCCGGCCGACGCGTCGCTCGTGCTGCTCGGCGGCTACCCCGGCGAGTGGGAGGGCGAGCATCCCGCCGACGCCGTCGCCGCCTCGGGCGCGCGCAACGTCTTCCTCGGCGGCTGGCACGACCACCAGGGCCTGCCGTCGTTCCTATCGACCGCCGACGTCTTCGTCCTCGCCTCCGTGCGCGAGCAGTTCGGCTCGGTGCTCGTCGAGGCCATGGCCTGCGGGCTGCCGGCGATCGCCGTCGACCGCTTCGGCCCGGCGGACATCGTGCACGACGGCGTCACCGGCTGGCTCGTCGAGCCCGACGACGAGGCGCAGCTGGCCGCGGCGCTCGCGGGCGCGATCGCCGACCCGGTCGAGCGGCGCCGGCGCGGTCGCCGCGCCTGGCGCGACGCGCATGAGCGCTTCTCGTGGCCGTCGCTGGCGGGCGACCTGGCGCTCGTGCTCGACGAGGTCGCCGGCGGGGTCGCCGACGGTCGGCTGACGGCCAGGACGCCCACGGCGTGAACGACGCAGAGGCGTCGCGCCGCGCCGAGCTGCGCCGCACCGGCGCGCTCTTCAAGCCCTACAAGGCCCGCCTCAGCGCGGTCCTGGCGCTGATCGCGCTGAGCGCGGGGATCAGCCTCATCTCGCCGTTCCTGCTGCGCGCGGTGCTCGACACCGCGATCCCGGACGGCAACACCACCATGTTGACGTGGCTGGTGCTGGGGATGATCGCGGTCGCGATCTCGACCGGCGCGCTCGGCGTCGCCCAGACCTACCTGTCCAACATCGTGGGCCAGGAGGTCATGCACGACCTGCGGGCCGCGGTCTACCGCCACCTGCAGCGGCTGTCGCTCGCGTTCTTCACCCGCACACGCACGGGCGAGGTGCAGTCGCGGATCGCGTCGGACATCGGCGGGATCCAGAGCGTCGTGACCTCGACGGCGACGTCGATCGTCGCCAACGTCACGACGGTCCTGGCCACGATCATCGCGATGTTCGCGCTGGACTGGCGGCTGGCCGCGTTCTCGCTCGCGGTGCTGCCGTTCTTCGTGTGGATGACGCGGCGCGTCGGCGGCGAGCGGCGCAAGATCACCGCCGCCCGCCAGGGGCGCGTCGCCGACATGTCGTCCTTGGTCGAGGAGTCGCTGTCGGTGTCGGGCATCCTCCTCGGCCGGACGATGGGGCGCGGCGAGGAGCTGGCCGAGCGCTTCACCGCCGAGTCGCGCGAGCTGGCGACGCTCGAGGTCCGCTCGCGGATGGCCGGCCGCTGGCGGATGGCGAGCGTGCAGATGTCCTTCGCGATCATGCCGGCGCTGGTGTACTGGTTCGCCGGCCAGACCTCGGCGATCAGCGTCGGCACGTTGGTGGCCTTCACGACGCTCCAGACGCGGCTGCTGTTCCCGATCGGGTCGTTGTTGTCCGTGTCGGTCGACCTCCAGTCCTCGATGGCGCTCTTCCACCGGATCTTCGAGTACCTCGACCTGCCGGTCGACCTCCTCGAGGCCGACGAGCCGATCGAGCTGGGCGACGTCCGCGGCGACGTCCGGTTCGAGGGCGTGACGTTCGGCTACGACGCCGACGCGCGGCCGACGCTCGACGGCGTCGACCTCGACGTGGCGCCCGGCTCGTTCACCGCGATCGTGGGGGAGACGGGGAGCGGGAAGACGACGCTCGCCTACCTCGCCGCGCGGCTCTACGACGTCGACGCGGGCCGCGTGACGATCGACGGCGTCGACGTCCGCGACGCGTCGTTCGCGTCGCTGGCGCGCACCGTCGGGCTGGTCTCGCAGGACACCTACCTCTTCCACGCGACCGTGCGCGACAACCTGCGCTTCGCGCGGCCCGACGCGACCGACGCCGAGATCGAGGCCGCGGCGCGGGCGGCGCAGATCCACGACCTCGTCGCGCGCCTGCCCGACGGCTACGACACGATGGTCGGCGAGCGCGGCTACCGCTTCAGCGGCGGCGAGAAGCAGCGGATCGCGATCGCCCGCGTCGTCCTGCGCAACCCGCCGGTGCTGGTGCTCGACGAGGCGACGAGCGCCCTGGACACCGAGACCGAGCGCGCCGTGCAGGACGCGTTGGACCACCTGGCGGCGGGACGCACCACGATCGCGATCGCCCACCGCCTGTCGACCGTGCGCGACGCCGATCAGATCGTCGTCCTCGACGCCGGCCGGATCGTCGAGCGCGGAACCCACGAGGACCTGCTGGAGCACGGCGGTCGCTACGCGGCCCTGCAGCGCGCCCAGGGCGAGGGCCAGCGCGACTCGGAGCCGGCCGCGTGAGGCCGCGCCTCGTGGCGGTGGCGCTCCAGGCCGAGCCGGCGCCGTGGCGGGCGGCGGGGTTCGCCGTGGCCGGCGACGGGCGCTGCCGGATCGGCACGACCGACCTGGTCCTCGGCGGCGGCGACGGCGGCTTCGCGGGCTGGACCGTGAGCGACGCGATCCCGGCGCGGGACGGGCTGGACGGCGTGCCGACGACGATCGTGCCCACGTCGAGCCCGACGCCCAGCCCGCGCCATCCGAACACCGTCTCGGCGATCGACCACGTCGTCCTCGCCACGCCCGACACCGCGCGGACCTTCGAGACGCTCGAGGCCGCCGGCTTCGCGCTGCGCCGCGTGCGCGACGCGGGCCCGGAGCTGCGGCAGGGCTTCTTCCTGTTCGACGACGTCCTGCTGGAGGTCGTCGGGCCGCCCGAGCCGCGGCCCGGCACGGCCGGCGACCCCGCGCGGCTGTGGGGCGTCACGCTCGTCGCCGACGACCTCGACGCCGCGGCCGCGGGCGACCACGTCGGCGCGCCGCGCGACGCCGCCCAGCCGGGCCGGCGCATCGCGGTCGTCGACCGGGCCGCCGGCCTCGGCGTCCGCGTCGCGCTGATGTCGCCGCGAGCCTGAGACTCGCTCGACACTGACGCGCCCTGCGCGCTCCCTTACGTTCGCCCCGCGTAAGACGGCGGGCCGGGTGCGGTTGTCACCGCCAGAGACTCGACCTCCCCTCGGAGCCAGGAGCAACGATCGCCATGGGGTTCTTGAAGGACATCCGCAACCTCCAGCAGCAGGCCGAGGCCATGACGCCGCCGGCGCACCGCGTCGTCACCGGCCGCGTCGCGTCGGCGACGATCACGGCGATCCGCGACACCGGCCTCACGACCGACGACGACACCACAGTCGAGCTCGACCTGTCGGTGACCTGCGACGGCGACGCGCCCTACGCGGTCACCCACCGCCAGACGATCTCCCGCATCGCCATCGCGAGCTTCCAGCCCGGCGCGACGATCCCGGTCCGCGTGGACCTGTGGGATCGGTCGTCGCTGACCATCGGCTGAACCAGGCTCGGCCGCCGCTCTCCGCTTGACCGGGACCGGCGGCCGATAGGCGAGCGTCCCAGCTCCGCACAGCTGGGGCGCTCGTCGCCCCTTTCCGGATCGGACACCCGTCCAGATCCCTCAACCGGCGCTCACGTGCGGCCGTCCCGTCGGTCGAACCCACCCGGGATGCCACGTCTCGCTCGCAGCATCCTGCCCGTGCTCGCCGTCTTCGGCGCGCTGGCGCTGCCCGCGCCGGCCGCGCTCGCGGCGTGCGCGAACGAGGACGCGTCGGCGTCGGACGCCGCCGCCGTCCCGGCCACGCTGTGCCTGCTCAACGAGCAGCGCGCGGCGCACGGGCTCGGCGCGCTGAGCGAGTCCTCCACCTTGGATCGCGCGGCCGACGGCTACGCCGCCGACATGGTCGACCGGCGCTTCTTCGACCACGTCTCGCCCGGCGGCGGGACGATGATGGACCGCATCAAGGCGGCGGGCTGGGTCGCGACCGGGAGTTGGAGCGCGGGCGAGAACATCGCCTGGGGCTCGGGCTCGCTGGCGACGCCCGCGTCGATCGTCGACGGCTGGATGCACAGCGCCGGCCACCGCGCCAACATCCTCAACGGATCGTTCGGCCAGATCGGGATCGGCGTGGTCGAAGGCGCACCGGAGGGCGGCATCGGAGACGAGGCCGGGACCTACGTCACGGACTTCACCTCGGGCTCGGCCGCCGCGGCCAAGCGTCCCGTCGCGCGCTGCGCGAGCCGCGCCCGCGTGGCGCTCGTGGGCCACCGCGCGGCGGCCCGCCGCTGCGCGCCGCGCCGCTAGGCCCTAGCTGGCCTGCGCGGTGATCGTGTAGCGCGCCTGGGCCCGCTTGCGCGCCTTGGCCGCCTCGACCTCGCGGTCCTTCGGCGGCGCGTTGGTGACGAGCTCGGCCAGCAGCCGCTCGGTCACCTCGGTCACGGCCTCGACCGCGCGGTCGAACGCCTCGGCGTTGGCCTGCGACGGCTTCGTGAAGCCGCTGATCTTGCGGACGTACTGCAGCGCGGCGGCGCGCACCTCGTCCTCGTTCGCGGGCGGGGCGAAGTTGTGCAGGGTCCGGATGTTGCGGCACATGCCTCCAGGGTAGACGCGCCGCTCAGCGCCCGTCCAGGGCGGCGGCCAGCGTCAGGACCGTGCGCTCCTCGGCCCCGTAGGCGTCTTGGAGCGCCGCGACGTCGTCCTCGCCGAGGCCGACCGCGTCGCTGGGCAGCGGGTGTGCGGCCAGCTCGCCGCGGACGCCCGCGCCGAGGTCGTCGCCGCCGATCGCCTCGGCCAGCTGGGTCGCGCCCACGGTGGTCGCGCCGGGCTCAGGGGAAGGTCTGGAGCCCGATCGTCGCCAGCAGCGCCAGCGCGCTGGCGTCCGCCGAGCCGGGCGCGGCGGTGTAGACGATGAGGCGCAGATCGCTGCCGCGGACCGTCAGGATGTCGCAGTCCAGCGTGATCGGCCCGACCTCGGGATGGTCGATCGTCTTGCGGTCCGCGACGCGCTGGCCGACCGGCCGCCGCTCCCACAGCTCGGCGAAGCGCGGGCTGGCCGCGCGGAGGTCGCGGATCAGCGCGAGCAGCGCGGTGTCGTCCGGGTGGCGGCCGAGCGCCTCGCGCAGGTCGGCGACCGCCTCGGTGCCCATGCGCGCGTCGTCGTCGGCGTCGCGGACGAAGCGCGACGGCGCGCCGGTGAAGTGCCGCCAGGCGATGTTGCGGGCGTGCGGGCCGGACTGCTGGCTGCCGTCGCCGATCAGCGCGACGGCGAGCGGGTTGGCGGCGACGATGGTCCAGGCCGCGTCCATCACGACGACCGGGACGTCGGCGAGCCGGTCGAGCACGCGCTGGACGCCGGGCGGGATGTGGCGGTCGATGTGGCCGGCCAGCGGCGGCGCCTGGCCGGCGACGCGGAAGAGGTGGGCGCGCTCGTCGTCGCTGAGGCGCAGCGCCCGGGCCAGTGGCTCCAGCACCGACGGCGACGGGTTGGCGGCGCGGCCCTGCTCGAGGCGCGCGAGGTAGTCGACGGAGAGGCCGGCGAGGCGCGCGACCTCCTCGCGGCGCAGGCCGGGCGCGCGGCGGCGGCCGCCGGTGGGGAGGCCGACGTCGGCGGGCGCCAGGCGGTCGCGCCACGAGCGCAGGCAGCTGGCGAGCTCGCCGTGGTCCATCGTGCCTCCATGATCGCGCACCGGCGGCCACGTAGCGTCGCCCTGCCGGTCCCAGGCAACGGCGTCCCCTTTTGCCGCGCGGCGATCCGGCGCACCATGGAGGCATGACCACCACCTTGATCACGGGAGCCAACAAGGGCCTGGGCCGCGAGGCCGCGCGCCGCCTGCTGGACGCCGGCCACGACGTCTGGGTCGGGGCGCGCGACGCCGCCGCCGGCCGGGAGGCCGCCGACGCGCTCGGCGCGCGGTTCGTCGAGCTCGACGTCACCGATGACGCGAGCGTCGTGGCCGCCGTCGGCACGATCCGGGCCGCCGGCACCGGGCTGGACGTGCTGATCAACAACGCCGGGATCATCGGCCCCCGGGTGCCGGTGCCGCAGGTGCGCCCCGACGACCTCGCGCAGACCTACGCGACCAACGTGCTCGGGCTGGTCCGCGTGACCCAGGCGTTCGTGCCGTTGTTGGAGGCGTCGGACGCGCCGGTCGTCGTCAACGTCTCCAGCGGCATGGGCTCGATGACGATCACGTCCGACCCGAACCGCGTCGAGTTCGGGGTCGTCAGCCTCGGCTACCCGTCCTCGAAGGCCGCGGTCAACATGCTCACCACGCAATACGCCAAGGCCTACCCGGCGTTCCGGATCAACGCCGCCGACCCCGGCTACACCGCGACCGACCTCAACGGGCACCAGGGCCACCAGACCGTCACCGAGGGCACCGACGCGATCGTCGCGCTCGCGCAGCTGGGACCGGGCGGCCCGACCGGCACCTTCACCGATCGCAGCGGCGCCGTTCCCTGGTGAGCGGCGGAGCCGCGCCCTACAACCCCGACGGATGCCGCGCGACGTAGCCCGCGGTCGAGCGCATGCCCGGACCCCAGCGCGAGCCGCTCGACGCGCGGCCCGAGGTGTCGTAGCGGCGTCCGTCGATGACCATGAACGCGTGCCCGGGGTTCGCGTAGATCGTGATGTGGCGGCCGCGGCCCGGCTGGCCGTAGGACATCAGCTCGCCGGAGTCCATCGGGATCGACAGGCGGCCCATGCCGTGCAGGACGTAGGAGACGCTGCCCGAGCAGTCATAGCCGGAGGCCGAGAAGCTGCCGTGCCCGCCGCCGTAGACGTAGGGCTTGTACTGGATGCGGTTGGCCGCGGCGACCGCGCGGCGCAGCAGGATCACGTGGCGCGGGACCACGACGACGCCACCACCGCCGAGGTGCGCGCGCTTGAGCACCGGATGGTGCCCGTGGACGCCGAGCGCGCTCCAGGTCGACGGCCCGACCACGCCATCGGCGGTCAGCCCGTGCGCGCGCTGGAACGTGCGGACGGCGCGGGCCGTTCCGGGCCCGTAGACGCCGTCGGCGGCGACGCCGAGCCGGCGCTGCAGCAGCGACACCGAGGACCCGCGGCGCTGGACCCGCGCGCCGCCGGCCCCGGCGCTGCGCGACGCCTTCGCGCGCGATCCGTGGACCAGGCGCCAGGTGACCGTGCCGACGATCCCGTCGATGGCCAGGTGATGGCGGCGCTGGAACCGGCGGACGGCCTTGTACGTGCCCTTGCCGAAGATGCCGTCGGCGGGGGAGAGCCCGAGGTCGCGCTGCAGGACCTTGACGCGGACGCCGTGGCTGCCCTTCTTCAGCGGCTTGGCGTCGGCAGAGGCGGTGAAGGCGGCGCCGGGGACGACGAAGGTCGTCGCGGCGAGCGCGGCCAGGAGTCGGCGGGATGTGGGAACGGGCATGGTTGGAGGCGCCTGCGAGGTGAGCTGTCGGGCTCGCACCGCACAAGCGGCGCTACACGGTCGTCCGGACCGCGATTCGCCCCGGCGACCGGATCGCGGTCGCAGTGGGTCCCCCGTCCGTTCGCAAGCGAACGATTCGGCGCGCCGTCGTTCTACCAGCGAAAATCCCTGCAACCCGCAAGATCTGTTGCAATGTGTGAAAGCGCAATCCCCTGCCCACGCGCGCATCCTCCACCGCGTGGCGGGTAAGGACCCATTGTGGATCTCGACGACACGCAGCGCACGACGGTCACCGCCCTCCTCGACGCCGCCGAGGAGCAGGGCTCGCTCTGCCTCCACGACGTGGCCGCGCTCATCGCGCGCCTCGAGCTCGACGACGAGGCCCAGGGCCAGATCGAGGACGAGGCGCGCCTGCGCGGGATCGACCTGACCGACGACTGCGGCCGCGCCCACATCCCGGCCACGCACTACCTCAACGGCGACCTGGCGACCACGACGACCGACGCGCTCAGCCTGTTCCTGCGCGAGGTCCGCCGCCATCCGCTGCTGACCGCCGACGAGGAGATCGCGCTCGCCAAGCGGATCGAGAACGGCGACGAGGCCGCCAAGGAGCGGATGATCACCTCCAACCTCGCGCTCGTCGTCTCGATCGCCAAGCGCTACCCGACCGACGGGATGACGCTGCTCGACCTCATCCAGGAGGGCATCTTCGGGCTGATCCGCGCGGCCGAGAAGTTCGACTGGCGCCGCGGCTTCAAGTTCTCCACCTACGCCACCTACTGGATCCGCCAGGCGATCCAGCGCGGGATGGAGAACAAGGAGCGCACGATCCGGATCCCGACCAACGTCCTGCAGCGCGAGCGCAAGGCCGCGCGCGTGGAGAAGGAGCTGGCCGCCGAGCTGGGGCGCAAGCCGACCGACGCCGAGATCGCGGCGCGCTCCGAGATCGACCTGGAGGACATCGAGAAGCTGCGCGACATGGCCCGCACGGTCACGTCGCTGGACCGTCCGGTCGGCGATTCCGGAGAGGCCGCATTCGGCGACCTGCTGCCGTCCGACGCGCCGGCGCCGGAGGAGGAGGTCGTCGTCAGCCTGCGCGAGGCCGCGGTGCGCCACGCGCTGGGGTCGCTGCCCGAGCGCGAGCGCGCCGTCGTCGAGTTGCGCTACGGCCTCGACGGCGAGCAGGCGCCGGTCGGCATCCAGGAGATCGGGCGCCGCCTGGGCCTGCGCCAGAACGAGGTCCGCAACCTCGAGCGCCGCGCCCTCGAGCACCTGTCCACGGTGCGCGAGATCGAAGCCCTGAAGGACGCCGCGTAGGCGAGGCGGATTACGGCGCCCGGACCACGTGGGTCCGAGCGCCTCCGCCCGGTCAGAGGCCACCGTTTTTTTCTTACATCCCAGGACGAGTGTGTATGCCTGGGCGGCGTCACACTCCCGACCACCGTGGACGTGACCGCCGGTCCGAAGACCGGCGCGTTGCCACTGGCTGGGCCCCACCACGAGGGAAGGGCCCCGGTCGAGTAGGCGGCCCGCCGGAGGACACAGCCTAGCGTCCCGACCGATCGTCCAGGTAGTGCTAGCCTTTGCTCTGTACAGGCCGGGGAGCGACCTCGGCAGAGCAGTGCCCGTGTGTCCGCAGATCGTTGCCTCAGCATCCTCCGCGTAGCACCAGAGCACCGAAGTTGGAGGAAAAGCAATGGCTACTGGAACCGTGAAGTGGTTCAGCGACGAGAAGGGCTTCGGCTTCATCACGCCGGACGACGGCGGCAAGGACCTGTTCGTGCACCACTCGGCGATCAACAGCGACGGCTTCCGCTCGCTGGCCGAGGGCTCCAAGGTGTCCTACGAGGCCGAGAGCGGCCCCAAGGGCCCGAACGCGATCAACGTCTCCCAGATCTAGTCGCACCACACGGACACTGCCCGGGGCGTCACGCCCCGGGCAACGTCCCTTCCCGGTAGTCCTCCACGTCGTAGTCCGGCGTCCCCGCGTAGGCGACGTCCGATTCCGTGGTGTAGGCCTCGACCCCCGCGCCCAGCGCGACGGCCATGCGGTCGACGGGGTACTCGCAGTCCACTTCGACGCCGTCCCGACGCGCGCCGACCATCAGGATCGCGCACGGCTCGTCGCCGGTGTTGGCGAACGTGTGACGCGTCCACGCGGGGCAGTGCAGCAGGTCCCACGCGCGCAGCGTGCGCTGCTCGCCCTCGACCACCACCGTGCACGAGCCCGACAGCACCAGGAAGTCCTCCTGGCCGTCCTCGCCGTGGTACATCGTGCTGCGCTCGCCCGGCGCGACCACGTGGATGTTGAGCCCGTAGTCGCGGAACCGCGTCCCCTCCTGCTCGAACTTCACGAAGCGCCCCAGCCGGGCGCCGCCCGCCAGGGCATCTCGGTGGCGTTCACCACGAACCACGGGTCGCTCGGCGTGCCCAGGCGCGGCTGCTCGGATTCGCTCATGGGGCCAGCCTATGCTTGCGCCGATGTCGCGCGTCCGGCCCCGCACCGTCGTGCTCGCCGCCGTGGCGCTCGCCGTCCTCGCGGTCGCCGGCGGGTTCGCGTTCTTCGCGCTGAACGGCGGCGACGCGCCGGCGCCGGCGCGGGTGCCGACCTCGGTCGGCGCGGTGGCCGCGACGCCCGACGGGACCTACGCGATCGCGCGCGGCGACGACAGCTACGCCGGCTACCGCGTCGACGAGCGCTACCTCGGCGTCGGCGTGCGGACCGCGGTGGGGCGGACCGGCCTGCTCGCCGGGTCGGCGTCGGTGCGACGCGGGCGGATCGTCACGGCGCGCTTCGCCGCGCGGCTGCTCGGCTCCCTGCACAGCGACCAGGACGGCCGCGACCGCGCCCTCCAGGCGCGCGGCCTGGAGACCGCGCGGTTCCCGTCCGCGCGGTTCGCGCTCACCGGGCCCGTGGCGCTGTCGGCCCGGCCGGTGGGGGCGCGCGGGCGCCTGGAGCTGCACGGCGCGTCGGCGCCCGTCGCGGTCCGGGTGTCGGCCGCGCGGCTGGCGGGCGGCGACCTCGTCCTCGTCGGCCGCGCGCCCGTCGCGTTCGCGGACTTCGCGATCGCGCCGCCATCCGTCGCCGGCCTGGTCACCGTGCGCGACCACGGGACCCTCGAGTTCCGGTTGCGGTTGGCTCATCGGCGCTGACCGGTGTGTGGGAACATCGGGTCGTGGCCACCGAGCACCGCTCCGACGTCCGGCCCGGCGGGTGGGGCAACCGCGACTTCTACGACGAGGTCGCTCGCCCGCGCCGCCTCCTGGAGCGCGGCGCGACGTCGGCGATCGTCTGCGCCGGCGCGTTCCTGGTCATGCTGCTCGCGATCACGCACGAGAACCACGACTGCGGCCTCGCATGCTCCGACGGCGACGGCATCCTGCCCTACCAGGGCGGCCACGCGTGGACGGCCTACCAGGACGCATGGCAGTGGCAGGCGCAGTGGGTGCTGGGCATCGGGGGGCTCGTCCTCGGGCTCGCCGCGCTGGCGGCCTCGACGCGCTTCGCGCTGCGGCGCTGGACGCTCGTGCTCAACGCGCTGGCCGTGGGCTGCGCGCTCTCCTGGATCGCCTGGCGGCTGCTCGAGCCGCCGATCCCGACCTGAGCGCGCCGGCGCGACGAACCCGTCCTGCGCGCCACCTAGCATGGCCCGCCGCATGCCTTCCTCCGCACCTCCGTACCGCCGACGCCGACCCAAGGCCGCGCGCGCGCCCGAGGTCCCCGTCCAGGCGCGTCCGGGCGAGGCGCTGGTCTGGACCGACGGCGCGTGCAGCGGCAACCCGGGCCCGGGCGGCTGGGCGGCGATCGTCGTCGGCCCCGACGGCGCCGAGCCCGTGGAGCTCTCGGGCGGCGAGGGCCACACCACCAACAACCGCATGGAGTACACGGCGGCGCTGGAGGGCCTGCGGTCGCTGGCGCCCGGCGCGACGGTGTGCATCGTCACCGACTCGACGCTCCTGCTGGACTCGATGACCAAGTGGATCCACGGCTGGAAGAAGAAGGGCTGGAAGACCGCGTCGGGCCAGCCGGTCAAGAACCAGGACCTCGTCATCGCGCTGGAGGCGGAGATCGCCCGCCACGAGGACGTGCGCTGGCACTGGGTCAAGGGCCACGAGACCGGCGCCGAGCACGCGCACAAGGCCCTCAACGACCGGGCGGACCAGCTCGCGGTCGCCGCGGCGCGCGCGCACGCATAGGCGCCGCGGGGGTCCGGGTAGCCCGAAGGCATGCCCGGATCCAAGAGCCCAGGTCCCAGCGTCGAGGACGACGCGACCTACGAGGCCCTCCGCGACGACGGCGCCAGCAAGGAGAAGGCGGCCCGCATCGCCAACGCCAAGGCGGCCGGCACGAACGTGTCCAAGAAGGGCGGCCGGTCCGGCTCCTACGAGGACTGGACGGTCGTCGACCTCCAGGATCGCGCCAAGGAGCTCGACATCGACGGCCGGTCGGACATGAGCAAGGACGAGCTCATCGCCGCGCTGCGCAACCACTGGCGGCGATGACCTCCGGGGTCATCGCGGGGATCACCCGCGGGCCCATACGGTTTGTGCTGTGCCCTCTACAGCCGTCCTCTCCCCGCCGGCGCCGCCCCTCGGCGTCGGGCCCCTCCTGCGCCGCTGGCGCGACCAGCGGCGCCTCAGCCAGATGGAGCTCGCGCTCGAGGCCGCGGTCTCCACGCGCCATCTGAGCTTCGTCGAGACCGGGCGCTCCAAGCCCAGCCGCGACATGGTGGTCAGGCTCGCCGAGCACCTCGAGGTGCCGCTGCGCGAGCGCAACGAGCTGCTCCTCGCCGCCGGCTACGCGCCCGCCTACGCCGAGTCGTCGTTCGAGGACGAGGAGATGAGCCAGGTGCGCGATGCCGTCAAGCGGCTGCTGGCCGCGCACGAGCCCTACCCGGCGGTCGCGGTCGACCGCCGCTGGGAGCTGCTCGACGGCAACGCCGGCGTCGCGCTCATCACCGCCGGCGCCGCGGCGCACCTGCTCGAGCCGCCGGTCAACGCGCTGCGCCTCAGCCTGCATCCCGAGGGGATGGCGCCGCGGATCGCCAACCTGCCCGAGTGGCGGGCGCACATCCTCGGCCGGCTGCGGCGCGAGGTCGCCGCGACCCAGGACGCGCAGCTGCGTGCGCTGCTGGCCGAGTTGGAGGGCTACCCGGGTGGCGAGGAGGACGAGGGCGTGCCGAAGCCGGGCGAGATCGTCGTGCCGCTGCGGATGCGCCACGAGGCCGGCGAGCTGTCCTTCATGTCGACGATCACGACGTTCGGCACGCCGCTGGACATCACGGTCGCCGAGCTGTCGATCGAGGCGTTCTTCCCCGCCGACGACCACACCAGGGCGGTTCTCCGTGCCGCCTAGCCGCGCCTGACGGCCGCCAACCCGCTTCACGTGCCGGCGCACGCTGCCGCTGGGCCGGCGACGCCCGCCACGGCCATGCGGGCCAGAGAACCGCCCTGGCTAGCTGTCGAAGCCCAGGCCCAGCCGGTCCAGCGTGCGCAGCCACAGGCCGCGGCGGCCCTCGTGGCGGTCGGCGCGCGCCAGCTCGCGCTGCGTCAGCGCGATCACGCCGGTGCGCAGCGGCTCGGGCGGGAAGGGCACCGGCCGGCGACGCACGTACTGCAGCCGCGTGGCCTCGGTCTCGCGCCCGTCGAGCAGGTCGAGGCCGACGCGCGCGCCGAAGCGCGTCGCTGCCACGCCGAGGCCCGTGTAGCCGGTCGCGTAGGCGACGCGGCCGCCGCGCGCGGTCCCGAAGAACACGCTGAAGCGCGAGCACGTGTCGATCGCGCCGCCCCAGCGATGGGTGAAGCGCAGGCCTTCGAGCTGCGGGAAGGTCGTGAAGAAGTGCTGGGACAACGTCCCGAACGTCGGGTCGTGGTCGTCGAGGTGGGCGCCGACCGGGCCGCCGCGGCGGTAGACGGCGTCGAAGCCGCCCCACAGGATCCGGTCGTCGCCCGTCTGGCGGTAGTAGTGGAACTGGTTGCCGCCGTCGCCGATGCCCTGCCGGTTGCGCCACCCGATCGCGTCCTTCTGGGCGGCGCTCAGGGGCTCGGTGACCAACACGTAGTCGTAGACCGGGACGACGTAGTGGGCCAACCGCCCCAACAACGACGGGTAGGCGCTCGTCGCCAGCAGGACGCGCCTGGCGCGGACCGCGCCGCCCGGCGTGCCGATCGTCACGGCGGCCTTCGCCGCGGTCATGGTCGTCGCCGGCGTGTGCTCGTGGATCCGGACGCCGGCGCGCAGCGCGGCCTCGCGCAGGCCCGCGGCCAGCCGGCCCGGGTGGACGAGCGCGCCGCCGCTGCGGTCCCAGACGCCGCCGAGGTAGGTGGGGGAGGCGACTTGCGCGTGCATGGCCGCGGCGTCGAGCACGTCGACCTCGTGGCCGTAGCCGCGCAGCAGCTCGGCGTCCTCCTCGGCGGCGGCGACCTCGTGGGCCTCCAAGAGCACGCCGAGCTCGCCGGTCTCCTCGAGCTGCGCATCGATGTTGTAGGTCTTCAGATCGGCCTTGATGCCCTCGAAGTTCTCGAAGGCCAGGCGCTCCAGCGCGACCATCTCGTCCGGGAACCGCGCGAGGCCGTTGGCGAGCCCGTGGGTCAGCGACGCCACCATGAACCCGCCGTTGCGCCCGCTGGCGCCGCCGCCGGCCACGTCGGCCTCCAGCACCACGACGTCGCGCGACGGGTCGTCGGCCTTGGCGTGCAGCGCCGCCCACAGCCCGGTGAAGCCGCCGCCGACGATGCACAGGTCGGCGTCGGTGATCCCGGCCAGCGGCGCGTCGCGTGCGCGCTCGGGCAGGTCGTCGAGCCAGAACGACACCGTCTTGGCGTCCGCGTAGGCGGCGCGATGGGCCGCCGTGGGCGGCGTGGTGGGCCAGGGGCGCGGCATGCGGGCGGACCGTAGCGCGGCGGCGCGAACCCGGATGGCGCATGCGTAGGCGCGCCGTTGTCCACCGCAGCGGCGAGGAGTAGCGTGAGGCTCCTGCCCTGATGGATCGAAGGGAGCGGCACATGTTCGCGAGCATCCGGCGCTACCGCCTGGACTCCGGCGAGATGAACGACCTCCTGCACCTGGTCGACACCGACTTCGCGGAGGCGATCGCCGAGGTCGACGGCTTCGTCGCCTACGAGGTCCTCGACTGCGGCGGCACGGAGGTGGTCACGATCAGCGTGTTCCGCGACGACGCGGCCGCGCGCGACTCCGACCTGATGGCCATGGAGTGGGTGCGGTCCACGCTGGAGCCGCAGTTCGACGTGACGTTGACGGACACGATGCACGGCGACATCGCCGTCAGCCGCGCGCTGGAGTCCATGCTCCAGCCCGCCCACCGCTAGCGCGCGCGGTCGGGCTAGCCCGACCTCCGACCCGGGGGAGCGCGGCGGTCCGGACGCCGCCGCGCCCCAACGACGGGGCACCGTCCGACGCCCATCATGGTGGCGATGACGGACGCTGAACCCCACGCCGGCCGACGAGGTTGCGAAGATGGCCGTCCCGCGGTGCTCGAGGCCGCGGAGGTGACCCGTGGACGCTGACGCCCCGACCCCGACCGACACGCTCGCGCTCCCCACGCTCGACGCCCCCGCGCACGGCGACGGCGGCAGCGCCCGCCTCGACGTCCCGCCACCGGTCGGCCCCGCGCCGCCGCCGGCCAACGCGCTGCCGCTGCACGTCGCGCTCTCGGCGCTCGCCGGGCTGGTCACGACGATCATCTGGGCCATCACCGGCGGCGGCTACTACTGGCCGGCGTGGGTCTGGCTGGGCGTCGCGATCCCGGTCGCCGTCCACGCGATCATCCGCTTCGGCCTCAGCGCGCCGGCCAGCGCGCGCCACGGGCTGGCGCTGCACTGCATGGTCACGGGCCTGATCGGCGGCATCCTGCTGATCGTCTGGGGCTTCACGACCAACGACGTGCACAGCTTCTGGCCGCTGTGGCCGCTGCTGATCCTCGGCGTCGCGGTCGCGGTCCACGCCCTCGTGATCTACGCCGACCGGCTGCCGGGCGGCCGCCGTCGAGAGGCCCAGCTCGAGGAGCGCGTCGGCGAGCTGACGCGCACCCGGCAGGGCGCGCTCGACGTCCAGGCCGCGGAGCTGCGCCGCATCGAGCGCGACCTCCACGACGGCGCGCAGGCGCGGCTCGTCGCGCTGTCGCTGCTGCTCGGCCGGACCGAGGAGCGCCTGAGCGACCGCCCCGAGGAGGCCGAGCTGGTGCGGCGCGCCCGCGTCGAGGCGTCGGCCGCGATCGGCGAGCTGCGCGACCTCGCGCGCGGGATCGCGCCGCCGGTCCTGGCCGACCGCGGGCTGGCCGCGGCCGTCGAGGCGCTCGGCCGGCGCGCGGTCACGCCGGTGACCGTCGACGCCGAGCAGCTCGACCAGCGTCCGCTGCCGGTCGTCGAGACCGCCGCCTACTTCGTCGTCGCCGAGGCGCTGACCAACGTCGCCAAGCACGCCGCCGGCGCACCCGCCCAGATCCGGCTCTCCGAGCAGGACGGCCGGCTGATCATCGAGGTCGCCGACGAGGGGCCGGGGGGCGCCGTGGCCGACGGCGGCGGCCTGACCGGGCTGCGCCATCGCGTGGAGGCGCTGGACGGCACGCTGACCGTGACGAGCGTCAAGGGCTCGGGCACGACGATCCACGCGGAGTTCCCGTGCGGGCGGTGATCGTCGAAGATCTCGCGCTGCTGCGCGAGGGCGTCGTCGCGCTGTTGCGCGAGCACGACGTCGACGTCGTCGCCCAGGCCGAGGACGCCGAGGGCCTGCTGCGGATCGTCGCCGGCCACAAGCCCGACCTCGCGGTCGTCGACGTCCGCCTGCCGCCGACGTTCACCGACGAGGGCCTGCGCGCGGCGATCGAGGCGCGCCGGCGCCAGCCGGGCCTCGGGATCCTGGTGCTGTCGCAGTACGTCGAGCCGATCTACACCGCCGAGCTGCTGGAGTCCGGCGAGGGCGGGGTCGGCTACCTGCTCAAGGAGCGCGTCGGCGAGGTCCGCTCGTTCATGGACGCGGTGCAGCGCGTGGCCGCGGGCGGCACGGCGCTGGACCGCGAGGTCGTCTCCGAGCTCGTGCGCCAGCGCACCGGCGGCGGCGCCGACGACGCGCTCGCCTCGCTGACGCCGCGCGAGCGCGAGGTCCTGGAGCTGATGGCCGAGGGCCGGACCAACGCGGCGATCGCCCGCCACATGGTCGTGACGCCAGGCGCGGTCGAGAAGCACGTCACCAACATCTTCGGCAAGCTCGACCTGCCGGCGACCAACGACGACCACCGCCGCGTCCTCGCCGTGCTCACCTTCCTGCGATCGGCCTGAGCCCATGCCCGACGACGACGTCACCCTCGAGGCGCAGCTGCTGGCGGCCGTCGAGCGCGGCGACGTGCAGGGCGTGGTCGCGCTGATCCGCGCCGAGGCCGACGTCAACGCCGCCGACACGCGCGGCCGCACCGCGGTCACCGTCGCCGCCTTCTCCGGCCACGCCGAGGTCGTTCGCGAGCTGGTCGACGCCGGTGCCGACGTCGACCGCCAGGACGAGGAGCGCTACAACGCCGTCCTGGCGACCGGCGTCACCGGCGACGTCGCCGTCCTGCGCGAGGTGCTGCGCGCCCGCCCCGACCTCAAGCTCCGCAACAAGCACGGCGGCATCGCGATCATCCCGGCGTGCGAGCGCGGTCACGTCGACCTCGTCCGCGAGCTGCTGGCCACCACCGACATCGACGTCGACCATGTCAATGACCTTGGGTGGACCGCTCTGCTGGAGACGGTGATCCTCGCCGACGGCGGCCCGGCCCACGTGGAGATCGTCGGCCTGCTCCTGAAGGCCGGCGCCGACCGCGCGATCGCCGACCCCGAGGGCGTCACCGCGCTGGAGCACGCGCGCTCCCGCGGCTACGGCGAGATGGTGGACTTGCTCGCCGCGCCGCCCGGCGTGACATCCTGAACGCCATGAGCAACTTGCCGTCCCGTAAGTCCGGCTCCAACCTGTCGCGCAGCCAGCGCGAGAGCCGCGCGTTCCGCGCACTCGTCGTCGGCGGCGGCGCCGCGGCGGTCGCCGTCGTCGCGCTCGTCCTGGCGGTGGCCGGCGTCATCGGCTACGGGCTGTTCTTCCTCGCGTTGATCGTCGCGGTCGCCGGCGGCTTCCTGTTCCGGCGCTCGGTGGGCTAGCGGCGCTCGGCCTCCAGCAGGCGCTCGGGCAGCGAGAAGCGGAAGACGCTGCCGCCGTCCGGCGCCGCGTCGACCCAGATGCGGCCGCCGTGGTGCTCGACGATGGTCTGGCAGACCGCGAGGCCCACGCCGCTGCCCTCCACGTCGTCGTCGGCGTGGGCGCGGGCGAAGATCTCGAAGATGCGCTGCCGATCGCGGTCGCCGACGCCGGGTCCGTTGTCGCGCACCGCGACGACCCAGGCGCCGTCGTCGCGCTCGGCGTCGACCCGCACCCGCGGCGGCGCGTCGTCGCGGCGGTACTTGATCGCGTTGGCGATCAGGTTCTGCAGGACGCGCGAGAGGCCGCCGCCGTCGCCGAGCACGCTGGGCAGGACGGCGACGTCGATCGTCGCGCCGGCCGCCTCGATCTCGGCGCCCAGCGCGGTGACGACGTCGGCGGCGAGCCGGCCGAGGTCGACGGGCTCGGGCGCCGGCGGGGTCTGGGCCGTGCGCGCGTACTCGGCCAGGCCGTCGACCAGCCGCTGGGCGTGCGCCGCGGCGGACTCGACCAGCGCGCTGAGCTCGCGCACGCGCGCCGGCAGGGTCTCGGCGTCGCCGTCCGGCGCCGCCGACAGGAGCCGCCCGAGGTGCACGAGCGTGATCGCCGGCGTGCGCAGGTCGTGGGCCGCGACGGCCGCGAAGCGCTCCAGCTCGGCGTTGGAGCGCCGCAGGTCGGACTCGATCCGCTTGCTGCGCGTGATGTCGTGGACGACCGCCGTGACGCCGACCACCGCGCCGTCGCGGTCGCGCAGCGGCGACGCCGTCAGGCGCACGTCGACGAGCGTCCGGTCGCGCCGCACCCATTGCGTCTCGATCCGCTCGACGCTGCCGCCGGCCAGCGTCCGCCGGAAGCGCGTCATCTGGTCGGCGAAGTCCTCCTCGCGCACCAGCCGCCGCACGCGCCGGCCGACGATCTCGTCGCCGCGGTAGCCGAGCAGGCGCTCCGCGCCGCGGTTCCAGTGCGTGATGCGGCCGTCGCGGTCGGCGCTGACGATCGCGTCGTCGGTCGACTGCATGATCGCGGCCATCCGCTCGACCGCGTCCTCGCCGTGGCGCAGCGTCGTGACGTCGCGGTAGGTGACGAGCAGGCCGTCGCCGAGGCGGACGGCGCGCATCTCGAGCCGGATGTCGATCCGCTCGCCCGCGACGTTGGCGTCGAACCCGATCTCCAGGTCGCCCGGGACGCCGTCCTGCAGCGCGCGCCGGTAGGCGTCGAACGGGCCGCGGTCGCGGAAGGCGGGCGCGACCTCGAGCAGCCGCGCGCCGAGCAGGTCGCCGGCCGGGACGCCGCTGATCGCCGCGGTCGCCTGGTTGGCGTAGATGCAGCGGAAGTCGACCAGCGCGCCGGCCGCGTCGTGGACCGGGACGAAGGCGGCGACGCCGTCGGGGAACTCGTCGAACGCCCGTGCCAGCACGGGCGCGCTCGTTCCGAACAGCTGCTCCAGCTCGACCGGCATGAGCCCTCCGTCGGGGTCCTCGGGCCGCGAGCCTACACCCGTGAGAAGATCCCGCCCATGGCCCGCGCGCTGCTCATCATCGACATCCAGAACGACTACTTCCCCGGCGGCGCGTTCCCGCTGGTCGAGCCCGAGGCCGCGGCGGCCAACGCGGGGCGCGCACTGAGCACGTTCCGCGCCGCGAGCGAGCCCGTCGTCCACCTCCAGCACGTGTGGGACGCACCCGACGCGGCGTTCATGAAGCCCGGGACCGACGGCGTCGCGATCCACGCGTCGGTCACGCCGCTGGAGAGCGAGACCGTGCTCCAGAAGGCCGAGCCCAACGGCTTCGTCGGCACGGCGCTGGAGGCCGAGCTGCGCGGCCGCGGCGTCGACGAGCTCGTCGTCGCCGGCATGATGTCGTCGATGTGCGTGGACGCGACCGTGCGGGCCGCGGTCGACCTCGGGTTCACCGCGACGGTGATCCACGACGCCTGCGCGGCGCCGGACCTGGAGTTCGGCGGCGCCGCGATCCCGGGCCAGACGGTGCACGGGGCGTTCATGGCCGCGCTGGCCAGCAACTACGCGACGCTGGTGAGCGCGGCGGAGCTGCGGTAGGGCGGTGGAGCGCATGCGCAACCGTCCGGTTGCGCTAACGTGCCGGGCCATGCGCCTGCTCGTCCTCGGTGGAAGCTCGTTCGTCGGCCGCGCCCTCGTCGAGGACGGCGTCGCCCGCGGATGGGACGTGACGACGTTCAACCGCGGCCGCGGCGCCTGGGCGCACCCGGACGTCGAGCGGCTGATCGGCGACCGCGAGGACGCCGCGTCGCTGGGCGTGCTCGACGGCCGGGAGTTCGACGTCGTCGCCGACACCTGGTCGGGCGCCGCGCGGGCCGCGCGCGACGCCGCCGCCGTCCTGCGCGACCGCGTCGGACGCTACGCCTACATCTCGAGTTGCTCGGTCTACGCGCCGCCCCCGCCGATGGGCGTCGCGGAGGCCGACCCGACGGTCGCCGCCGCGGCTGACGACGGCCACGTGGACGACTACGCCCAGCGCAAGCGCGGCAGCGAGCTGGCGATCACCGAGGCCTTCGGCGATCGCGCCCTCCTGCTCCGGCCCGGCCTGATCCTCGGCCCGCACGAGGACGTCGGGCGCCTGCCGTGGTGGCTGCTGCGCCTGGCGCGCGGCGGCGAGGTGCTCGCGCCCGGCCCCGCCGACCAGCCGCTGCAGCTGATCGACGCGCGCGACCTCGCGACGTTCGCGCTCGACGCGGCGGACGCCGGCCTGGGCGGGGCCTACAACACGGTCAGCCGCCGCGGCCACGCGACGATGCGGTCGCTGCTGGAGGCGGGCGTCGCGGCGACCGGCGGCGCCGCGCGCCTCACGTGGGTCACGCCCGCCGTCATCGCCCAGCAGGGCATCGAGCCCTGGAGCGAGCTGCCGATCTGGCTACCGCCCGACCACGAGTACGCCGCGATGCACGCGGCCGACGTCGAGCGCGCGCACGCCGCCGGCCTGCGCACGCGGCCGGTGCGGGACACCGTCCGCGACACGTGGGCGTGGCTCCGCGCGCTGGCCGGGGCGCCGCCGCAGCGTGACGACATCCCGCCGCACGGGCTGGACCCGGAGCGCGAGCGGGCAGCGCTGTCCGCGATGCGCACGGCGTGACGTAACGACCTGACATATGGGCGTCAGGTCGCAGGGGCGGCACGGCCGAGCCCGACCACCGCGCCGGGCGGTTCACGAAGGTCGGTGCCGGCGCGCCCGCTACGTCCGCCGCGCCATCGCCAACCGCGCGAGCGCGGTAACGCCCTCGCGCGAGCCGGCCGACGCGTAGAAGCCGGCGGCGTGGGCGAAGATCGCGTCGTCCACGCCGGTCGTGGCGGCCAGCTCGGCGCCGGTCAGCCCGGCCCATTCGCCGGGCAGGTCGAGGCGGTTGTCGAAGGACCCGGCGGCGACCGGCACGGCCTGCAGGCCCCAGCCGTCCGACTTGGGGTACATGACGTAGAGCGCGTCGGGCGCATGGTTGACGACCGCGTCGCGCCACGGCATGTTGCGGTCGAGCTCGATCAGGCGCGGATCGTCGGCGCGGGCGATCGCGTCGGCGACGAGCTGGCGGGCGCGGTGGAACGCGGCGGCGCCGGCGACCTCGCGGCCCAGGATGCCCTGCGCGAGCGCCACGGCCTCCGCGAAGCGAGCGTCCTCCTGCTCCGGGGACAGCTGCTCGTCCCAGGACGGGTTGAGCGCGGCGATCACGCCGCTGACCGCCAGCGGCCGCACGTCGTCGACCAAGGACTCCGTGATGGTCTGCCCGGTGTCGTTGGCATCGACGCCCTGCACGAGGCGCTCGTCGATCGCCTGCGCGGCCTCGGCGCTGCCGGCGACGCGCTCGCCGACGTGGCGCCACACGAGCCCGAAGCTCGCGTACCGGATGCCGTTGGCGCGCTCGCCCGCGCCGCCCTTCTGGTGGTGGTCGAAGTCGCCGGTCGCGGGATCGCTGCGGCCGCCGACGTCCACGCGGGCGTCGGCCGCGTCCTGGACCGCCGCGTCGCGCGTGCGCACGACCTCCACCGGCTCGCCGTGCGCCAGGCGCAGCGCGGCGAGCGCGAAGACGTCGTCGGCGTGGAAGTTCCCAGGGTGGGTGGCGACCTTCATGCGGTGGGGGCGGGCCGGGTCCACTCGGCCTTGTGGAGCTTCTTCTTGGCCTGGTAGTCGGCCAGCCCCTCGGGCGACGCGACGCCGCCGAGCGTCGGATGCCACGGCACGAGGTCGTGCGCGATCTCCAGCCCGTAGTGATGGAACAAGACCGACCCCATGGACTTGATCTTCATCTCGCCGAAGCCGGGCAGGCCCTCGAGGTTGGCGCGCAGCGAGGCACCGTCGGTCGCGTCGGTCCAGACGCGCGCGGCGTCGCCGTCGTAGTTGTCGCGGATGTGCGCGGCGAGGTCGTGCACGCGCTTGGCCATCGCGCCCGGATAGCGGTGGACGGCAGGCTTGGTGCGGAACACCGCGTCGAGGTCGGCGTCGGCCAGCGTGGCGGCGTCGAGCGAGCCGAGCCGCTCCTGGATCACCAGCGGGCCCATGAACGCCTTCTGGACGGTGACCTGCTGGTCGAGCGCGAACCCGACGAGGAGCGCCATCGGATCGCTCGCGATCAGGGCGTTGGCCTCGTCGGACTCGGTGAAGTAGAGACGATCGGGCATGGGCGCCCGATCGTACCTAGGTCGGTTGTGCGGCCCGCACGGTCGTGGCTGACGTCGCCGGCGCAGCGGCAGCGAGCGCCAGCACGTGAAGCGCGTCAGCAACCGTCAGACGCACGCGGGCGGCCCGCAGGATCGCCTAGTCGGCGGGCGGCCTCGTAGGCGGGCAGCAGGTCGGTGCCGTCGACCGCGAGGTCGCACCGCTCGGCGAGGTGGTGGTCGCCGTTGATCGCGACGCGGATGCCGACGGCGTCGAAGAGGAAGACGTCGGACATCGAGTCGCCGTAGGCGATCGCGTGCTCGAGGGCGAGGCCGTGATCGGCGCAGAAGCGCTCGGCCAGGACCGGCTTGTCGCGCGGGTGGAGGATCGCGGACTCGTCGAGCGGGTCGTCGGCGGTCAGCGGGAAGCGCGAGCCGAAGACGGCGTCGAAGCCGAAGTCCAGGAACTGCTCGGCGAAGTACTGGGGCGACATCGTGATCAGGCAGGCGCTCTCGTCGCGGGCGCGGATGTCGGCCAGCACCGCGCGGACGTTGGCCAGCAGCGGCGCGGCCGCGAACGCCTCGGCGGCGACCTCGGGAGGCACGACGCCCCACATCGCGTGCAGCGCGCGGGCGAAGTCGACCGCGGTGGCGCTGCCCTCCGCGAAGCGGCGCTCGAGGTCGTGCAGCGCGTCGACCTGGCCGAGCGCGCCGGCGAGCAGCAGCGGCGCGCTCGTGCCGTGCAGCAGCGTGCCGTCCATGTCGAAGATGTGGGCGCGGCGCATGGGCGTCCTAGAAGATCGCGTACTCGCGCACGACCGGCGCGAGCGTCGTCTCGAACAGCAGCGCGTTGAGCCCGTTCTGCAGCTCGGTGGCCAGCCGCCGCACCTCGCGGAACGTCGCCGAGTCCATGGCGGTGGAGCGGTCCAGCGCCGCCAGCTCCTCGCGGAGCGCGGCATCGGCGGCCATCCCGACCCAGCGGTCGTAGGCGCCGAGGCAGCGCACGCCGGCGTCGACCTGCTCGGCGGCGAGGAACGCGTCGGCGACGCGGTCGGTCGCCGGCAGCGCCAGCTGCGCGCACAGGAACGCCCGGACGTCGTCGCGCGGCAGCGCGCTGCAGCGCAGGATGGGGACCAGGCCGCCGGCGAAGAGCATCTTGCGCGACGTGCGCAGCTTGGCGTTGCGCAGGCCCCACTTGGTGTCGTCGTCGCGGTGCTTGCCCGCGAAGTCCACCGCGATCGTCCGCCAATAGCGGATGACGTCGTTGAGGAAGAAGCGCGGTGGCCGGCGGTCGGTGCGGCTCTCGGCGAGGTAGCGGTCCAGCACCGCCAGCCAGCAGCGACGGTGGATGTCGTCGCCGGCGACCGGGACCGACTCCAGCATGAGCAGCATGCGCCGCGTCAGGTTGCGGTTGTGGTCCTCCTCGAGGCCGATGTGCTGGACGAGGTCCTCGGCCGAGCTGGCGACGCCGAACGTCGCCTGCAGGCCGGGCTCGCGCTTGCCGCCGCCGAGCACCTCGCGGACCGCGGCCAGCTCAGCCTCCGCCTCGCCCTCGCGCTCGACGAGCAGCAGCCAGTCGTCGTCGGAGTGCTCGGTCAGCTCGCGCCGGCCCCACGAGCCGAACAGCACGACCGAGACGTCGGCGCGCGTGTCGTCCAGCCGCGCGGTCGCCCCGCCGCTGAGCGCGCCCTCGGCGAACTGCCCGCGCAGCCGCGCGATCTGAGCCTCGGTGCGCGCGCGGGCGGCGAGGAGGTTCGGGAAGCCGTCGGCGCCGTGGGCGCCGAGGCGCTCCAGCGCGCTCAGGCCGCCGGCAGCGGGGCTTCGAGGATCCACGGGACGTCGCGGCAGCGTCGCAGGACGGGCCCGAAGGCCTCCAGGTCGCTGTCCCGCAGCGGGACGTGGTGGCCGTCGGCATCGAGCGAGCTGACGTGGAGGTGGCGCAGGCGCACCGCGAAGCGGTCGAGCAGCTCGTGGGCGCCGGCCATCGACGGGTCGACGTCGCGCGCGTGGGCGACGTCGAGGCACAGGCCCGCGTCCGGCAGCTCGGCGAAGTAGGGCGCCAGCTCGTCCGCGGTCCGGCCGCCGGCCTTGCGCGAGTCCATGTTCTCGAGCACCAGCCGCGAGCCCAGGCGGCGCAGCTCGGCCGCGTCGTCGATGACGTCGGGATGCACGACGATCGCGTCGACGACCGCCGGCAGGCGGTTGAGCGAGTCCACCAACTTGCTCTCGGCCATCTTGAGGTGCTTCGACGGGCCGTGGACCGAGAGGTAGTGGAACGGCAGCGACGGGCCGTCCTGGAGGTAGGCCAGCAGGCCTGGCAGCTCGTCTTCGGACAGCGCGGCCAGCTCGGCCGTGAAGGGCGACAGCGCCGCGGCGCCGGCGGTCAGCGCCGGCCAGTTGCCGCGCTCCTCGACCAGGAAGCCGGTGGACGCGCCGATGGGGTGATGCGCGAGCAATGGTCCGGAGTCGGTCAAGGGGGCGACGGGCATCATGCGGCGACCGAGCCTAGGCCACGGGGCGGACGGCGGCAGGCGGAGTTCCCGCTCGGACCGGTAGAAGTGCTGGATGGAGACGATGACCTACGCGGTGGACGGACGCGTCGCTCGGATCACGCTGAACCGGCCGGAGCGCGGCAACGGCCTGACGCGCGCGCTGATCGACGAGCTGGCGGCGCGCGTCGAGCAGGCCGACCTGGACCCGGCCGTGCATGTGATCCTGCTGAGCGGCAACGGCAAGGGCTTCTGCGGCGGCTACGACCTGGTCGACAGCGCGGAGGGACTCGGAGGGGGCGGTGAGCTCGCGGCGTCCGGCTCGCCGCTGGACCCCGCCGTCATGGCCGCCAACCACGACCCGACCGGCACCTGGGACCCGATGGTCGACTACGCGATGATGTCGCGCAACGTCAAGGCCTTCATGTCGCTCTTCGAGTGCACCAAGCCGGTGGTCTGCAAGGTCCACGGGTTCTGCGTCGCCGGCGGCACCGACCTGGCGCTGTGCAGCGACCTGCTCGTCATCGCCGACGACGCCAAGATCGGCTACCCGCCGGCGCGGGTCTGGGGCTCGCCGACGACCTCGCTCTGGGCCGGCCGCCTCGGCCCGCAGCGCGCCAAGCGCCTGCTGTTCACCGGCGACTGCCTCAGCGGCGCCGAGGCGCTGGAGTGGGGGCTGGCGATCGAGGCGCCGTCGGCCGACCAGCTCGACGCGCGCGCCGAGGACCTCGTCCGGCGCATCGCGCGGACGCCGCTCAACCAGCTGCAGATGATGAAGCTGCTGGTCAACCAGCAGACGGTCGCCCAGGGCCTGCCCGCGACGCAGCTGATCGGGACCGTCTTCGACGGCATCGCCCGGCACACCGCCGAGGGCTACGCGTTCCAGCAGCAGGCGGCGCACGACGGCTTCCGCGAGGCGGTCCGGGCCCGCGACGAGCCCTACGGCGACGCCGGCGGCGCGCCGTCGGGGGTCACACGCGCGCGAGGAACAGGCGCGGATCGTTCGTCGTGATCCCGGCGACGCCGGTGAGCGTCAGGCGCTCGATGATCGACTCGGAGTCCACGGTCCAGGCGTAGACCTCGCCGCCGGCGGCGGCCATCCGGGCCACGAGCTCGGAGTCGACGAGGCGGTGGTGCGCCATCAGGCAGTCGAAGCGGCCGGTCTCGATCGCGTCGAACAGGCGCTGCGTGACGCGGCGGTTCCAGCGGTGGCGGCGGCGCGACAGCCAGCCGCCGACCGAGATCCCCACGCGCGCGGTCGGCTCGACGCGGCGCACGCGGTCCAGCGAGCGCGCGAACTGCGAGGAGACCAGGACGCGATCGATCAGGCCCGCGGCGCGCAGGGCGGCCATCGTGTCGACCTCGTAGCCGGGCCGCTTGAGGTCGACGTTGAAGAGGAGCCCGGCGAAGCGCGCGTCGCTCAGGACGGCCAGCGCCTCGACGAGGGTCATGCAGGGCCGGCGGCGGGCGTCGAAGGACGAGTGCGCCAGGATGAGGCGGCCGCGCACGCGCAGGACGTCGAACTCGATGACGTCCACGCCGGTCGCCAGGGCGGCGTCGAAGCTCGCCACCGTGTTGCCCGGTGCGAGCTGCCCCGCTCCCTTGTGGCCGACGCGCTGCACACCCCGGTGATCGGCCTCTCGGCCGCTCACCTGAGCGCAGCGGTCAGGGAACGATCACGTTGTTCGGATCGGGCTGGAGAACTTCCGGCGCCTGGCTGTAGTCCCCGAACGCGCCGTCGCGCTGGGCGACGACCGCGCCGACGCCCTCGCGGGCGGCCGTGTCGATGAACGCCAGCGCGTCAGGCGTGTTGCGCATGAGGCCGTCGAGGATCGGGCCGAGCGTCTGGGTCGAGGCCAGGCCCATGTTCTCGTAGGCGTGGTTGACGACGAGCTTCATCGCCGCCAGCTGGGAGGACGGGATGCTCGCCAGCTCGCCGGCCAGCGCGGCGACGCGCGCCTCCAGCTCGGCGAACGGCACGGCCTCGTTGATGAGCTCGACCGCGGCGGCCTGCGCGCCGGTGAGCGGCCGCCCGGTCAAGGCGTGGTACTTGGTCCGGGCCAGGCCGAGGCGGTAGATCCACATGCCCGAGAGGTAGGAGCCCCACATGCGCGAGTACGGCGTCCCGATCACCGCGTCGTCGGAGGCGACGACGAGGTCGGCGCACAGCGCGAAGTCGCTGCCGCCACCGACGCAGTAGCCGTGGACCTGCGCGATCACCGGCTTCGGCGTCCGCCAGATCGACATGAACTTCTGCGTGGGGGAGAGCTCCGGCGCGGTGGCCATCGCGAAGTCCTTGCCGGGATCCCAGCGGCCGTCGGTGAGCATCGCGTCGCCCCAGTGCTCGAAGCCGCCGCCGAAGTCGTAGCCCGCGCAGAACGCCCGGCCCGCGCCGCGCAACACGATGACCTTGACGTCCTCGTCGCGCGTGGCGACCCCGACCGCCGCCTCGACCTCGTCGGGCATCGGCGGCACGATCGTGTTGAGCCGCTCCGGCCGGTTGAGCGTGATCGTCGCGACGGCGCCGTCGACGGCGTACAGGATCGTCTCGTAGCTCATCCGCACATCATCGCCGCGCGCGGGTCACGCCACCGCCGTCGGCTCCCCGATCGCCAGCCACCGGAACCGCGCCGCGACGTCGTCGGGCGCCGCCGACAGCGCGGACTCGACGTGGGCGCGGTCGTCGCGGAAGTGCTTCCAGCCCTCGTAGTGGATCGGGACCGCCACGCGCGGGGCGATCGCGCCGACCAGCGCGACGGCGTCGCGGCCGGTCATCGTGTAGCGCAACGGGCCGGACACCGGGAACTGCACGCCGCCCAGGTGGACCACGGCGACGTCGACGTCCAGCCGGTCCGCCACCTCGCGCACGCCGTCGTAGAGCACGGTGTCGCCGCTGATCCACAGCACGCCGCCGGTCTGGCCCTCCCACGACAGCGCGAACCCGATGACGTCGCCGACGATCGGATGGCTGCCGGGCGGGCCGTGACGGCAGGGGGTTGCGGTCACGGTGATCGTCGGCTTGCCCGGCGCCTCGAGCGTGGTCGACTGCCAGTCAGACAGCCCGCGCACGCGGTCGGCGCCGAGCTCGCCGGCGAGCCGGCCCCGGCCCGGGACCGTCGTCACGACCGCTCCCGCCGTCGGCAGCAGCGCGCGCCCCGCGGCGTCGAGATTGTCCTCGTGGTGGTCGTGGCTGACCAGGATCGCGTCGAGCGGGCCGACCTCGCCGGGCGCCACGGAGGGCCCGGCGAGCTTGACCGACGACGTCCCCCAGCCGAACTTGTACTTCTTGCCGGGGGCGTCGAAGGTCGGATCGGTCAGGATCCGCCAGCCGCCCACCTCGACGAGCAGCGTCGGCCCGCCGATGTGGGTCAGCGTCAGGGGCAGGGCCTCGCTCACGCCGCCGCCGCCGGGGTCGTCGTCTGGGCGTGCGCGAGCGCCCACTCCAGGGCGCGGTCGGCGATCTTCTCCCAACCGTCGGCCGCGACCATCAGGTGCGGGCCTTCGAACAGCTCGGTCTCCGTCAACGTCTTCTCCGACTTGTAGTGCTTGGCATTGGACTTCTGCACGCTCGGCGGCATGATGTGGTCGCGGTCGCCCGACAGGAACAGCAGCGGCGCGCGGTCGTCGTTCTTGTAGTCCACCCACGTGTCCTGATGGCCGGGCAGCAGGGTCCAGCACCAGCTGCGTGAAGGCGCCGCCGGCGCTGCGGCCCATGATGATCGGCGGCTTGTCCAGCGCGCCGATGACCGCTTCGAGGTGCTCGACGATCGCCGGGACGGTGGCGTCCTCGATCGGCTGCGGGTTGGCCCGCAGCGCCTCGACCTCGACGTCGAAGCCCGGGTAGCCGGGCGTCAGGACCGTGTAGCCGGCGGCCTTGTAGCGCGCCTTCCAGTGCTCCCAGCTGCGCGGGGTGACCCAGAAGCCGTGGACGAGGACGATGGTGTCGGGTGTGGTGGGAGTGCTCATGGTGCGACCGTACGCGCGACCCGTCGCGCCGTGCTTGAGTCATGTGACCGTCGTCGTGACGGTCACGCCGCCCACGGGACCTTGTCAGGATTGAGCAGCCCGTGCGGGTCGAACGCCGCCTTGATCGCGCGCTGGAGGTCGAGCGAGCCGGCCAGCTCGCGCGCGGCCGCCTCGCGCTTGAGCAGCCCGACGCCGTGCTCACCGGTGACGGTCCCGCCGAGGTCGATCGCCAGCGCGAGGATCGCGTCGAACGCCGCGCGCGCCCGGACCAGCGCGTCGGCGTCGGTGTGGTCGTACACGATCGTCGGGTGCATGTTGCCGTCGCCCGCATGCCCGAACGTGCCGATCAGGACGCCGGTGCGCTCTGCGATGCGCTCGATGCCGCGCAGCAGCGCCGGGACCGCGGGGAGCGGGACCGCGACGTCGTCGAGCAGCGTGCTGCCCTGGCGCTCCAGCGCGATGAACGCGAGCCGGCGCGCGGCCATCAGCATGCGGCCCTCGGCCTCCTCGTCGCTCGTCAGCACGAGGTCGGCGCCCGCCTGCTCGCACAGGCGCGCGAGCGCCGCGATCTCCTCGGCGCCCTCGACGCGTCCCGCGTCGCTGCGCGCGAAGACCATGGCCTCGGCCTCGAGGTCGAGCTCCATCGGCTGCAGTGCCTCGACCGCGCCGATCGTCGTCCGGTCCATCAGCTCGAGCATCGACGGCCGGTGCCGACGGCAGATCGCGGCGATGGCGTGGCCGGCGGCGTCGAGGCGGCTGAAGCTCGCGGCCAACGTGTGCGCGGCGGGCGGCTGGGGGAGGAGGCGGACGGTCGCCTCGGTGACGATCGCCAGCGTGCCCTCGCTGCCGCAGAGCAGGCTGGTGAGGTCGTAGCCCGTGACGCCCTTGCGCGTGGCGTGGCCGACCCGCATGACCTCGCCGTCGGCGCGGACGACCTCCAGCCCGAGCAGCGCGTCGCGCGTCACGCCGTACTTGACGCAGCACAGGCCGCCGGCGTTGGTCGCGACGTTGCCGCCGATCGTCGAGAACTCGTAGCTCGCCGGGTCCGGCGCGTAGAGGAGGCGCTCGCCGGCGGCCGCGTCGCGCAGCGCGTGGTTGACCACACCGGCCTGCACGGTCGCGGTGAGCGCGCCCGGGTCGAGGTCCACGATCTGCGTCATGCGCTCCAGCGAGAGCACGAGGCAGCCGTCGATCGCGTTGGCCCCGCCGCTGAGCCCGGAGCCCGCGCCGCGCGCGACCACCGGGACGCCGGCCCGGGCGGCGGCGATCACCGCGGCCTGGACCTCGGCGGTCGTGGTCGGGCGCGCGACGGCGGCGGGGGTCCCGGACGCCAGGAGCCCGGGCGCCGCCTGGTCGTGGCGGTAGGAGGCGAGGAGCTCGGGGTCGACGAGCAGCTCGCCGACGCCCGCGAGGCCGGCCTCGCGCACCAGGGCGACCGCGGCCGCGGCGGCGGCGGTCATCGCCCCGGCGTGGTGTAGAAGCGCGTCAGGTGCTCGCCCGACAGGCGGCGCGCGGCCTCGCCGTCGCCGGCGATCACCGCCGCCAGGATCGCCTCGTGCTCGGCGATCAGCTGGCGCAGGGTCCGCGCCGGGTCGTCGAGCGCCTCCAAGTGCGCCAACAACGCCGCGGAGACCGTGTCGCGCACGGCGAGCATCACGATCGACAGCGCCTCGTTCCCGGAGGCCCGCACGAGCTCCAGATGGAAGCGGACGTCGGCGACCTCGAACGCCGCGAGGTCGGTCCCGGCCGCGCGCATGAACGCGAGCTGGTCGCGGGCGGCGGTCAGGTCGGGGCGTGGCGTGCGCGTCGCCGCCTCCGCCGCGCCGGCGCCCTCCAGCGCGACGCGCAGGCCGATGAGGTCGTCGAGCGGGAGGCGGCCCAGCCGCAGCAGGTGCACGAGCGTGTCGCGCAGCGGGGCGGTGGTCAGCCCCTCGGGCGCGACGACGCGCAGCGGCGAGGTCGGCCCGGTCGCGACCGCGAGGCCGGTGGCCTGCAGCGCGCGCAGCGCCTCGCGGACCGTCGTGCGGCCGACGCCGTAGCGCTCCGACAGCTCGCGCTCGGGCGGCAGGGCGCTGCCGGCCGGCAGCTGGCCGCTGAGGATCGACTCGCGCAACTGGTCGGCGACCTGCTCGTAAACGGGGGTCATTGCGATGGAGAGTACACCGCGGGGCCCGCTTGTCAGACCAAGATCTGTGCGAGCATCCGACGTCATGAGCCTCTCCTTCGTGCACACCTGCATCCGCGTCCGCGACCCCGGGGCGTCCGTGCGCTTCTACTCGGCGCTGGGCTTCGAGCCGCGCGGCCGGCTGAACTTCGCCACGGCCTACAACATCTACATGGGCCTGCCCGGGGCGGGCGACCAGCTCGAGCTGACCGTCAACGTCGGGCGCGAAGCGCCATACGACCTGGGCGATGGCTACAACCACATCGCCTTGACCGTCGAGGACATCACCTCGACGCTGGCGGCGCTGGAGGCCGACCTCGGCGTGACGCCCGAGAAGCCGCCGTTCCACCCCGGCGACCGCGACGACCTGCCGCTCATCGCATTCGTCGCCGACCCCGACGGCTACCGGATCGAGCTGATCGACGGCGGCCGCTTCGCCACGCCGCAGGACGCGCCGTCCTGAGCGCCGGCGGCGCTGGTCAGACCAAGGCGGCTAGACCGACGCGCTGCTCAGCCGGCGCGCCGCGGCACGGACGTGCGCGAGCGCGTCGCGGCCCGGACCCGCGCGCAGGGGCAGCGGCGCGTCGACGTGGGGGAGGCCGTGGCGCAGCAGGAAGCGCGGGTTGGCCTGGGTGAGCTGGAGGACTTGGGCGCGCGACGCGCCGGCCGCCACCGCGGGCGCCTCGCCGTCGCGCAGCGTGTGGTCGCGGTGGCCGGGGTGGCCGTCGGAGGCGATGACGTAGGCCAGCCGCGACCGCACGAGCCGGCGCGCGGCGTCGCGGGCCTCGGCGCCCTGGCGGCCGAGCAGCGAGCAGGCGTTGACCTGGAGCACGGCGCCCGCGCGCAGCGCCGGGCGCAGCAGCGCCAGGCCACCGTCCAGGAAGCCCTGCGCTCGCTCCGGATGCGCGATGACGATGCCGAAGCCGCGGGCGCGAATGGCGTCCAGCCCGGCGACGAACTCCTGGTCGACCCCCGCGAACGGGACCTCGGCCAGCACCCAGCGCGCGTCGCGCGGGCCGTGGGCGATCAGGTCGAGCTCCGCCGCGGTCAGGTCGTGGGCGGCGGCGGGGTGGATCTCACCGCCCGCGTGCAGGCGCAGCCCGATGCGGCGCCGGTCCAGCTCGGCCTGGAGCGCGCCGGTGCGGTCTGCGATCTCGCCGACGACGACGCCGTCGAAGTAGGGCGAGCCGACGTGCGGCGTGACGGTCGCCTCGGTCACGCCGGCGGCGACCATCCGCTCGGCGTGGCGGACGGCGGTGGCGAGGTCGGGCGCGCCGTCGTCGACGCCCGGCAGCAGGTGGAGGTGGAGGTCGGCGCGGGTCACACGCACGTTTTCGGCGCTCAGCGGGGAAATGGTGTTACCAAGTGGCAATCGTGCCGGGGACGGGCCTCACACGGTACGACGTCCCACGGATGCCCCCGAGGCGGCGGCGACGGCGGGCGCTCAGCCGCGGCTGGCCACGCCGACGACGTCCTCGAACGCGTCGATCGCCTCGTCGACGGGCGGCAGCGCGGCCATCGCGGCGGAGATCTCGACGGCCCGGCGGCGCGGGGTCCGGTCCGTCAGCAGGCGCAGGACGGCGGGGGCGAGGCCGGCGATCGCGTCGCCGTTGGGGAGGTCGACGACGAGCCGGGTGTCGCGGTCGGCCGCGAGCGCGATGCCGGCGCCGGCGCGCTGCACCGCGTCGGCGTTCGCCCACTGGTCGATGCTGAACAGCGGGATGACGACGGTCGGGACGCCGTGCGCCAGCGCGCCGAGCGTCGAGCCGTAGCCGCCGTGGACGATCGCCGCGGCGGCGTGGGGGAGCACGGCCTCCTGTGGCACCCAGCGGGCGACGTGCACGTTGGCGGGCACCGGGCCGAGCGCGGCCGGGTCGGGCAGGTCGCCGGTCGTCACGAGCAGGCGGATGGGCAAGGACGACAACTCGTCGACGACCATCCGGTACAGCGCCGGGAAGTAGGGCATGTGCGGCTGGCCGGCGACCGAGCCGAGGCTGAAGTAGACGAGCGGGTCCGCGTTGTCGGGCCACCACTGCGGCAGCGGCGCGCTGTCGCGGACGGTCAGCACCGGGTCGGCCTGGCGGAAGCGCCGGACCTCGGCCTGCCGGTCGCCGCCGTCCAGCGCGGCGGGCATCATGGTGAACAACGGCGTGCCGTGCAGCCGCGCGGCCTCCGGGTCGGCGGGCAGCCCGATCTCGTCGCGCAGGACGTCCAGCGCGGGCGCCACGAGGTCGTTGGACCACGCGTCGAGCGCGCCGAGGCCGAGCGCGACGCGCACGACCGGGATGTCATACAGGTCGGCGACCAGGGTGGAGGCGTACTCCCAGCTCTCGCGCACGATCAGGTCCGGCCGCCAGCTCTCGACCACGGCGCGCAGGCCCGGCAGCGCCGCGGTCGTGTCGACGCGCCCGAAGAACTCGCCGACCATCGCGCAGTTCGCGTCGTCGATGCCCATGGCCATGAACGCGCCGACGCGCGCACGCCACTCGGCCTGGTCGGGATCGTCGACGGGCGCGTGCGGGAGGCCGGTGCGGGCCACGTTGGCCTCGTGCTGGCGCTGGGCCACGACGAGCACGTCGTGCCCGGCGCGCCGCGCGGCGTGCCCGAACGGGGCGAGCGGCAGGACGTGCCCGGCACTGCCGCGCGTGGTGAGGAGGATCCGCATCCGGCCATGGGAGCACCATGCGCGACGCCGCGGTATACGGCAGCCCGTTCGCGCCGGGGTACGGGTATCGCGAGAACCTAGGAAGATGCCGCGGGTGCACGGGAGCCTCGACGTCGGCGACGGACACGCGATCTGGTGGGAGGTCCACGGCGCGGCGGACGGCAAGCCGGCGGTGGTCCTGCACGGCGGGCCCGGGTCCGGCGCGGGCGCCTGGTGGACCGAGCTGTTCGACCTGGAGCGCTACCGCGTCCTGCTCTTCGACCAGCGCGGCTGCGGGCGCAGCACCCCGCACGCCGGGGCGCCCGCCGTCGACCTGTCGGCCAACACGACCGACCACCTCATCGCCGACGTCGAGCGGCTGCGCGGGCACCTGGGCATCGAGCGCTGGCTCGTCCTCGGCGGCTCCTGGGGATCGACGCTCGGCCTGGCCTACGCGCAGCGCCACCCGGATCGCGTGACCGAGATGGTGCTGTTCTCGGTGGTCACGACGACGGCGCGCGAGGTGGAGTGGGTCACCGAAGGCGTGGCGCCGCTGTTCCCGGAGGCGTGGGAGCGCCTCCGGGCGGGGGCGGAGGGCCGGGCGGAGGGCGAACCTCTTGTTGATGCCTATAACAACCTGCTGGTGGATCCCGACCCGGCGGTCCACGTGCCTGCGGCGCGCGCCTGGTGCGCCTGGGAGGACGCGCACGTCGGCGGCGACGCCGACCCGCGCTACGACGACCCGACGTTCCGGCTCGCGTTCGCCCGGCTGGTGACGCACTACTGGCGCCACGCCGCGTGGCGCGGGCCGACCGAGCTCGCCGACGGCGCCGCCGCGATCGCGCACGTCCCGGCCGTCCTCATCCACGGCGACCGCGACGTCGGCTCACCGGCCGACGTCGCCGAGGACCTCGCCGGCCGCTGGCCCGCGGCCGAGCTCCAGATCCTCGCCGACCGTGGGCACGGCGCGGGCGGCACTGCCTCCGCCGCGATCACCGCCGCGCTCGCGCGCTTCGCCTGAGCGGCCGGCCGCCGCCGGTCCCGGCTGGGCTGGAAGACGCCGCCGTCGTTGCTGGCCCGGGAAGCCGCTTTCCCAGGAGGGCCGCGCCGGCACGACGCATCCGCGACGGGTCCAACCGCTCGCGAAGGTGGCGGCCGTCGCGGCGTTCATGGCGTCCGACGAGGCCTGCGGGATGACGGGAACGACCGTCAAACCTGACCGTGGCAGCCTCGACGACTAGGCTGAACGGACTCCGAGTTGTGCCGACGGGTGTGGCTCATCGGGGCTCCATCTTTTTGGCACCGTAGACGAGCTCGGCCGGGCAGCGCCCGGCCGTGTGTCGTCCGTGGTGATCTCGCTCGTAGTTGTATTCGTTGATGTAGGTGTTGAGGTGGCGGCGTAGGCCGGTGAAGCGGACCTGTAAGAAGCGGGCGAAGGCCGGTCGCCAGCACTCTTCCAGGACGGTGCGGTGTAGGCGTTCGACGTGGCCGTTGGTCTGTGGGCGTCCGGAGCGGGTCTGGGTGTGAGCGACGCCGTCGGGCAGGGCCGCGGCGAAGGCGCGCCGGCCGAATTCGTTGCCGTTGTCGGTCAGGACCCGCTCCAGTTGCCAGCCGGCGGCCGAGAGCTCTTTGGCGATGCGGTGGGCGAGTTTTGAGGTGTGTTCGACGGTCGGCCCGCTCGGTGGGCAGACGACCAGGTCGGCCCAGGCAAAGGAGCTGTAGGTGTCGCAGGCGGTGATCTGCCAGACCGGGCCGGCGCTGCCATGCAGGCGCCCGACAAAGAAGCAGTCGATGCCGACCAGCTCGCCGGGACGGTTGCTGTCGATGTGGGGCTCGGGCTCGGGCTCGCGCGGCGGCTCAAACGGAGCGCGGTAGCCGGCGACCAACGCCAGGCGCTTAGCCCGCGTGTTCAGGCCGTGGCGAACCAGGGTCTTGTAGACGCCGTTGGGCGAGACGATCAGCCCGCCCCACTGCGGTCGGGCCAGGCGCGTAGCGATCCGCCGCGGGCCGAGCCCGGGATGGCCCAGCGCGAAGGCGACGATCCGTTGTTCGACCATCGGCGAGAGCTGGTTGGGCATCTGCGGCGAGCGTCGTTCTCGGGGCCGCAGCATCTCGAGGCCGGACTTCTGGACCTGCTGCTTCCAGCGGTAGTAGGTCGAACGATGAACACCCATCAGACGGCAGGCCTCTGAGACTCCGCGCTCAGCGGCCAGCGAGAACAGCTGCAGGCGATAGCCGAACAGCACGTCATCCTTGGTCATGCGACTCCTCGACTCCTTGGTTTGGCGACTTCGGAGCCTGAGTCGCAACCCGGACGGGCCCGCCTTCGGCGGGCCCGTCTGAGGTCAAGGCATAGATCTCAAACGACAGACAACTGTCGCGAGAACATGGAGTCTGTTCAGACTAGGCCAGGGCACGTCCTGCGCGGTGGCGTAGGATCGCGCCGTGCCGTTCACGCTGAGGAACATCAAGGCGGATCTGGAGGACGTCGGGTCCAGGTTCGACGGCGCGCCGGGCCTGGAGTTCCGCATGGCGACCCAGGCGCTCGAGCTCGAGCACTCCGGCCTGAGCTACCAGCGCGTCCCACCCGGCTATCGCTTTCCGTACGGCCACACGCACAGGACGCAGGAGGAGGTGTACGTGGTCCTGCGCGGGAGCGGGCGGATGAAGGTCGACGACGAGATCGTCGCGCTCCAGGCATGGGACGCGGTGCGCCTCCCGCCCGGTGCGTGGCGAGGCTACGAGGCCGGGCCGGAGGGCCTCGAGATCCTCGTCATCGGCGCGCCGAACCTCGGCGCGGCGCAGCGCGACGACGTCACCGGCCAGCGCGACTGGTGGGCCGACGAGTAGCGCTCGGCTCACGCGATACTCCACGGCGTGAGCGACGTTCAGGACGAAGTGGGCCCGGTGCCGCCGGCGGAGCTGGCCGGCTACATCGTGGGCCTGGAGGCCAGCGACGGCGTCGTCGCCGCGTACCGGAGACAGGGCGCCGAGCTGCGGGAGGCGATCGTCCGCGAGCTGGGCGGCGTGTGGCCGAGCGACGGCGCCCGCGCGTTGGACTTCGGCTGCGGGAGCGGCCGCGTCCTGCGGCAGTTCGCCGCGACGGTCGCGCCCGGCCAGCTGGTCGGCTGCGACATCGACGAGCCGTGCGTCGCATGGGTGCGCGATCACCTGGACGGCGTCGAGGCGGTCCTCACGGGCGAGGCGCCGCCGCTGCCGTTCGACGACGCGACGTTCGACGTCGCCTGGTCGATGTCGGTCTTCTCCCACCTGACCGACCGGTGGGCGCAATGGCTGCTGGAGCTGCGCCGCGTCGTTCGCCCGGGCGGACGGCTGCTGATCAGCGTCGCCGGCGGCGGCGCCAGCCAGCAGCTAGCCGGGGAGGACTGGGACCCGGACCGCATCGGGATGACGGTGCGCGGCCCCGGCCGCCCGTGGCGGGCCGGCGGCCCGATGGTGCTGCACAGCGAATGGTGGATCCGCGCCCACTGGGGCCGCGCGTTCGACGTGGTGGCCTTCGAGGCCGGGGGACTCGCCGGCCAGGATCTCGTCCTGCTCGAGCGCCCGTCGACGCCGGCGCCCAGCGCGGCGGACCTGCAGGCGCCGGAACCCGGCGAGCCGCGGGAGCTGACCGCGGCGCTGCACGCCGTCGCGCTCGCGCACCGCGAGCACCTCGAGCTCAACCGCCAGCACGACGCCTACGCCGAGGCCTACGTCGCGGAGATGGCGACGACCGCGGAGCTGCGCGAGCGGATCGCCGCGCTCGAGCAGCAGGTCGCCCGGGGCGCCGGCCGCCGCGGGCTGCTGCGCCGCTGACCCCGACGCTCACCGGGCGAGCTCGGCGGGCGCCTCCAGCCGCGTCAGCTTCCGCGGGTTGCGCATCACGTAGACGCGGGTGATCCGTCCGTCCTCCACGACGAGGCTGACCAGCGTCAGCTCGTCGCCGACCGCGATCCGGCCCGCCGGCGCGCCGTTGAGCCACACGGTCGTCGTCTCCAGCGGGGCGGCCGCCCGGTCCGCGCGCGCGAGCAGCTGCGCGACCCGCTCGACGCCGTGGATCGGATGGCGCACGGAGGGCGCGAGCCCGCCGCCGTCGGCGATCAGGACCACGTCCGGCGCCATGACCTCCATCAGCTCCTGCAGCCGTCCGGTGCGCAGCGCCAGCAGGAAACGCTCCACGACGGCCTGCTGCTCGGACCGGTCCACCTGCACCCGCGGCCGCCGGGCCGCCACGTGCTCGCGTGCCCGCCGCGCGATCTGCCGCACCGCGACCGTCGACTTCCCGATGGCCTCGGCGATCTCGCCGTAGGGCATCTCGAAGACCTCGCGGAGCACGAACACCGCCCGCTCGGTCGGCCCGAGGGTCTCCAGCACGGTCAGCATCGCGATCGACACGCTCTCGGCGAGCTCGACGTCCTCGGCGACGTCGGGGCTGGTCAGCAGCGGCTCGGGCAGCCACTCGCCGACGTAGTCCTCGCGCCGTCGCGACACCGCGCGCAGGCGGTTGAGGGCCTGCCGCGTGACGACCCGGATGAGGTACGCCCGCGGCTCGCTGACCTGGGACTGGTCGACGTCGGCCCAGCGCAGCCAGGACTCCTGCAGCACGTCCTCGGCGTCGGCCGCCGACCCGAGCATCTCGTAGGCGACCGTGAACAGCAGGGCGCGATGGGTGACGAACGGGTCGGCGGTCATGACGTCGGCGCTAGGCCGCGACCTCCGGGCGCCCGGCCAGCGGGATCTCGCACGCGTCCGAGAAGCCCTGCGACTCGATGCCGAACGCCGCGTTGCCGCGGGTCGCGAAGTTCGAGAACCCGATGAACACGGTCAGCTCGACCAGCCCGGCCGGGCCGAGGTGGTCGAGCAGGCGCGCCGACAGCTCGTCGGTGACGGTAGGCGGCGTGTTCGTCATCGCCTCGGCGTACTCCAGCACGTCGCGCTCCAGCGGGGCGAACACGTCGGACTCCCGCCAGCGCGGCACCTGGCTCGCCTTGGCCAGGTCCAGGTCCTTGTTCAGCGCCTGGAAGTAGCCGAGGTCCAGGCACCAGCTGCAGCCGACCTGCGCCGCGACGGCCATGTGCGCGAACGACTTGAGGCTCTCGTCGCACGCGTCCCACTCGGCGACCTTGCCACCGAACTCGCCGGAGGACTCGGCGACCTTCGGGTTGTGGAACGTCACCTCGAGCGGCTCCGGCACGGCGCCGAACTGCTCGATGTAGATGTCGCTGAGCGTCGTGGGGATCTCGGTCTTGGGAACGCGAAGGGCCATGGTGTCTCCTTTGGTTGCGGGGTTTGGCATGGAGACACCGCCGCGCCCGCAGGCGTGACACCTCAGGGAACTCCCCCGAAACGGCCGATGCAATGCTCGCTAATCGGCGTTATGTCTACTTGGAAACGGAGAGGCGGCGTTCGCGCACGGTCACGTTGCCGGCGGTGTCGGCGACGACGATCCGGACCGTCAGGCGGCTGCCGGTGCGCAGCAGGCGGCGCAGCGCGGCGGATGTGGCCGTGACCCGGACCGTGAACGCGCCGAGCCTGGTCCGGCGGAGCGTCACCGACGGACCGAGGCGGCTGCCCGGACGCCTGCCGTGCGACGGACGGCGCAGCTCGACGCGGACCTTCGCCGGCTCGGACACCGACAGCCGCAGCGCGATGCCGCGGACGAGCGACGCGCGGCGGGCCTTGCCGGGCGCGGAGACGATCGTGACGCGCGGCGCCGTGGTGTCCATAACCGGTGACCGGGCGGGCGGCGGCACGACGCCGGCCGCCGGCGGAGCAGGCGCCGGCGCCGGCCTGTCCGGACAGGTCGGCACGGTCGCGATGCCGAACGGCGTCATCAGCAGCCCGCCGCTGGTCACGGTCTGGACCGCGCCGGTCCCGAGGTCGACGCGGAACACCGATTTTGCGCCGGCGTCGGCGATCAGCGCCCGGCCCGGCCCGTCGCCCTCGATCTCGCGCGGCGTCTGCAGGCCGTGGCCGACCACGACCGGCGTCTGGACGCCGGGCGACGCCGGATCGACAGTGAACAGCCCGCCGCGCTGCATGTCGGTCAGCAGCAGGCGGCCGTCGTGCCAGAGGATGCCCTGCGGGTGCTGGCCCGGACCCGGATCCTGCGAGACGACCGTCTGCGCGCCGGATGCCCGGTCCACGGCGATGACGCCGCCGCGCGTGTCGGCGAACGCGTCGGCGTCGGCCACGAACGTCCGGCCGTCCGGCGCGAGCGCGACGCCCAGCGGCGTCACGAAGCTCCCGCCGCCGGCCACGACCGTCTGCTCACCGCTCCTCAGGTCGACGCGGATGACGCCGCCCGAGCCGCCGAGCGCCTCCTCGTCGGAGGACAGCAGCCGCCCCTGCTCGTCGAGCACGCCGCCGACCGGATGCACGAGCGGCGGCCCGCCGGCGATCGTCGTGATCGTGCCGTCGGCCAGCGAGACCCGGAAGATCTTGGCCGCCCCGGCGTCGCTGACGATCGCGTCGCAGGTGGCCGGATCGACGACCAGGCCCTCGGGGTCCACGAACGGCCCGCCCTCGGCCACGACCGACTGCGCCCCGGTCGCCGGGTCGACCGCCACCAGGCGATTGGCCTCGAGGTCCGCGACCAGGATCGTGCCCACGGGCTTGGGCTGCGCGGCCGGCACGGCCGGCGCGCCGACGGCGCCGAGCGCCATGAGGGCAGCGAGCACTGCGGCTGGGCGGCGCATGCGCCTACCGTACGCCGATCGTCGCGCTCAGTCGGTCGGCGCCGGAACCGCGGCGGCCGCCGCGCAGTCCCCGACGTGGCCGCCGGTCGCCCGCTGCAGGAGGCGGTATAGCGTCTCGCGCTCGTCGACATCGAGTGCCCCGAGGACCTCGTTCTCGGCCGCGGCCAGCGCGCACTCGGCCTCGCCGAGGCGCTGGGCGCCGTCGGCGGTCAGCGCGACGATGTGGCGGCGACGGTCCTCCTCGGCGCGCAGGCGGGAGATCAGGCCGGCCTTCTCGAGGTCGTTGAGCAACCCCACCAGGTTGGTCCGGTCGATGTGGAGCATCCCGGCCAGCGCCTGCTGCGTGCTGCCGCCGTGGTCGCGCAGGACCGTGAGCGCCACGAGGTGGCGCGGACGCAGCCCGAGCGGCGCCAGCGCCGACTCCGAGCGCAGACGCGTGAGCCGCGCGAGATGGTCGAGCAGCGCGGACGAGCGGTGGGTCGTGGACTCGGTGCCGGCGATGGCACGCAGTGTATTGCGCGAGCGAGCATGTGTTGTATGGTGCCATTCGTTGGTCTTACACAAACGAATGACGAAGGACGACACGCTCCCATGCCGCATCTCCTGCACATCGACTCGAGCATCCAGGGCGACCGCTCGATCAGCCGCCGGCTGACGGCACGCGCCCGCGAGCGCTGGCTGGCCACCCATCCCGCCGGCACGGTCGCCTACCGCGATCTCGGCGCTCAGCCGATCCCGCACTTCGACGCCGCCTCCGGCACGGCGCGCATGGTCCCGCCGGACACGCACACGCCGGCACAGGCCGAGTCCTATGCCTTGACGCGGGAGCTCGTCGGCGAGATCGCGGCGGCCGACACCATCATCTTGGGTCTCCCCCTCTACAACTTCGGCCCGCCCAGCACGGTCAAGTCCTGGGTCGACCACCTGATCGCTCCCGGCCTGTCGCTCAGCGCCGAGACCGGTGAAGGCCTGCTCGGCGGCCGCGACTTCCTCGTGCTCGCCTCGCGCGGCGGCGGCTACCAGCCGGGAACGCCGCGCCACGGCTGGGACCACGCCGAGCCGTGGCTGCCGCACGGCATCAGCCTCACCGGCCTGCAGCCGCGCTTCATCGCCGCCGAGCTCCAGCTCGCCGAGACCACGCCCGCGATGTTCGACCTGATCCCGCAGGCCGCCGAGAGCCTCGCGGCCGCCGCCGAGCACGAGATCGACGAGCAGTGGGCGGACGCCGCCGTCGCGGCGTAGTTGATGATCTAGTCGCCGGTGGGGCGGGCGACCGAGTGCCACAGCGTGGCGTGCACCGGGGCGCGGACCAGCGCCGCCGGCACGCCGCGCCGGGGCGCCGCCATCGCCTGCGTGGCGTCGGCGCTGGTCGTGAAGCGCCGCAGCCGCGACGCCCCGGTCAGGCAGTGCTCGTCGGGCAGCGTCGTCGCGTACCAGAGGTCGACGACCGGCGTGCCGCGCACGGCCAGCCGCGCGATCGTCCGCCGCCGCAGCGCCGCGGCCGACGCGTGCCACAGCGCGAGCATCACGCCCTCCCCCGCCGTCACCGCCGACAGCGCGGCGGCGTCGCTGGGGAACACGCGCACGTCGGCCGGCGCGATCCGCGCACGGGCGAAGTACCGCGACGCGGGCGACCCGCGCTCCACCCCTTCGGAGCCGACGAGCCAGCGTGCGTCCTCCAGCTCGCTCGGCGCGACCGGCTCGCGGCCCGCGAGCCGGTGCGCCGGCGGCGCCACGACCACCATCCGGTAGCGCAGGAACGGCGCGACGACGAGGGCCGGCGACGCGGCGATCGACGGCCGCGGCCCCAGCGTGATGTCCGCGCGCCGGCGGTCGAGCAGCTCGGCGAAGCGCGCGGGCGGCGCGACGTCGACGGTCGCGTGGACCTCCGGCGTGCGCTCGGCGAACGCGGCCAGCAGCGGACCGATCACGTGCTCCTCGACCGCGCCGGTGACGGCGATGTGCAGCAGGCGCTGCACCGGCCCGTCGCCGTCGGCCGCCAGCCCGCCGCGGGCGCGCCGCGCGAGCTGCCCGATCTCGGTGGCCAGCGACGCCAGCCGCGTGCCCTGGGCGGTCAGCACCAGCCCGTGGCCCTCGCGCTGGTAGAGGTCGTCGCCCAGCTCCTCGCGCAGGATCCGCACCGCGGCCGACACTGCCGGCTCGCTGACGCCGAGCTCCCGCGCGGCCGCCTTCACCGAGCCCAGGCGGGCGACCGTCGCGAAGATGGCGAGCTGTCGAAGGGTCATGAAGCGTTTGGTTCATCGCCGCTTGCCCAGCCGAGCCTACGCCTGCCAGGTTCGAGGTCGCAAGCCGTCTCGTCGTGAACGGTGAGAGGAGCACAGGGTCGATGCAGATTCCCGCGGCGTTCGAGTACGAGCGCGCAACCAGCGTGGAGCACGCGCTCGAGCTGCTGCGTTCCGGCGGCCCGGACGCCCGGCTCCTGGCCGGCGGCCACTCGCTGCTGCCGATGATGAAGCTCCGGCTGGCCGCGCCCGAGCTGTTGATCGACCTCGACGCGCTGAGCGACGAGCTCGGCTACGTCCGCGAGGCCGACGGCGAGGTCCGGATCGGGGCCCTGACGCGCCATCGCGAGATCCTGGAGTCCGCGCTGATCGCGGCGCGCTTCGGCGTCTTCATCGACGCCGAGAAGCTGATCGCCGACCCCGTCGTCCGCAACCGCGGGACGATCGGCGGCGCGCTGTGCCAAGCCGACCCGGCGGAGGACATCTCCGCCGCGTGCGCGGTCGTCGGCGCGCGGCTGGTCATCCAGGGATTGGACGGCCAGCGCACGATCTCGATGCGCGAGCTGCACTCCGGCCCGTACGAGACGACGATCCGCGACGCCGAGATGCTGGTCGAGATCCGCGTGCCGGTCCAGCCCGGGATCGGCAGCGCCTACGAGAAGGTCAAGCGCCGCGTCGGCGACTGGGCGATCGCGGCGGTCGCCGCCGCGGTGCGGCTGGACGGCGGGACGATCGCGTCCGGCGCCGTGGCGCTGACCGCCGTCGGCGGCGACGTCACCGCGCAGCGCGCGTCCGACGCGCTGACCGGCGCGCCGCCGTCGGAGGAGACGTTCGCGCAGGCCGCACGGCTGGCCGCCGAGGACTGCGCACCGCAGACCGACCAGCGCGGGTCGGCCGAGTACAAGCGCCATCTGGCCAACGAGCTGACGCTGCGCGCGCTGCGCTCGGCGACCGCGCGGGCACTGCGAGAGGAGAGCTGAGGCGATGCAGGTCACGCTGACGATCAACGGCGAGGAGCGGTCTGCCGAGGTGGAGCCCCGCACCTTGTTGGTGCACTTCATCCGGGACGACCTGGACCTCACCGGCACGCACTGGGGCTGCGACACGTCGAACTGCGGCGCGTGCGTCGTCCTGGTCGACGGCCGGCCGGTCAAGTCCTGCACGATGCTCGCCGCGACCGCGGCGGGCCACGAGCTCCGGACGGTCGAGGGCATGGAGCAGGATGGTGTCCTCGATCCCGTCCAGCAGGGCTTCATCGCCCAACACGGCCTCCAGTGCGGCTTCTGCACGCCGGGGATGCTGCTCACCGCGCGGGCGCTGCTGGACGAGAACCCGAACCCGACCGACGCCGAGATCCGCGAGGCGATCTCCGGCCAGATCTGCCGCTGCACGGGCTACACGAACATCGTCAAGGCGATCCGGTGGGCGGCCGACCACGCGCCGCAGACCGCGACCGCGACCCCGGAGGCCTGAGCCATGGCCGCGATCGACGAGCCCGCCGCCCCGCCGATGGGCTACGGCCGGATGACGCGCAAGGAAGACCCGCGCTTCGTCCGCGGCCAGGGCCGGTACATCGACGACCTGAAGCTGCCCGGCATGCTGCACGGCGCGATCCTGCGCTCGCCGCTGGCCCACGCGAAGATCCTGTCGATCGACACGTCGGCCGCGGTCGCGCACCCCAAGGTGCGGGCGGTCGTCACCGGCGCCGATCTCGAGGGCCTGAACCTCGCGTGGATGCCGACGATGTCGGCCGACACGCAGGCCGTGCTGGCCACCGACAAGGTGCGCTTCCAGGGCCAGGAGGTCGCCTTCGTCGTCGCCGAGGACCGCTACGCCGCGCGCGACGCGCTGGAGCTGATCGACGTCGACTACGAGGAGCTGCCGGTCGTCGTCGACGCGCGCCGCGCGCTGGACGCCGGCGCGCCCGTGATCCGCGACGACAAGGAGGGCCAGACCGACAACCACATCTTCGACTGGGAGGCCGGCGACCGCGACGCCACCGCCGCGGTGTTCGACGCCGCCGAGGTGCGCGTCGAGCGCGACATGATCTACCCGCGCTGCCATCCGGCGCCGCTGGAGACGTGCGGCGCGGTCGCGCAGATGGACCCGGTGATGGGGCAGCTCACGCTCTACACGACGACCCAGGCGCCGCACGCGCACCGCACGGTGTACGCCTTGGTCGCGGGCCTGCCCGAGCACAAGATCCGGATCGTCCCCGGCGACATCGGCGGCGGCTTCGGCAACAAGGTCCCGGTCTACCCGGGCTACGTCTGCGCGATCGTCGGGTCGATCCTGACCGGCAAGCCGGTGAAGTGGCAGGAGGACCGGGCCGAGAACCTCATGTCGACCGGCTTCGCCCGCGACTACATCATGAAGGGCGAGATCTGCGGGACCCAGGACGGGAGGATCACCGGCCTGCGCGTCGACGTGACCGCCGACCACGGCGCGTTCAACGCCACCGCGCAGCCGACGAAGTACCCGGCCGGGTTCTTCCACATCTTCTCCGGGTCCTATGACCTGGAGGCCGCGCACTGCTCGGTCCACGGCGTGTACACCAACAAGGCGCCGGGCGGCGTGGCCTACCGCTGCTCGTTCCGGGTGACCGAGGCGGTGTACCTGGTCGAGCGCATGGTCGACGCCTTCGCGCTGGAGATCGGGATGGACCCCGCGCAGCTGCGGCTGAAGAACTTCATCCGGCCCGAGCAGTTCCCCTACCAGTGCAAGACGGGCTGGGAGTACGACTCCGGCGACTACCCGCGTGCGATGAAGCTGGCGATGGAGATCGCGGGCTACGACGACCTGCGCCGCGAGCAGGAGGGCAAGCGCGAGCGCGGCGAGCTGATGGGCATCGGCATCTCGTTCTTCACCGAGACCGTCGGCGCGGGCCCGCGCAAGGACATGGACATCCTCGGCCTGGCGATGAACGACGGCGCCGAGCTGCGCGTCCACCCGACCGGCAAGGCCGTGCTGGGCGTGAGCTGCATGAGCCAGGGCCAGGGCCACGAGACGACGTTCGCGCAGATCGTCGCCGAGGAGCTCGGGATCTCGCCGGCCGACATCGAGGTCGTCAACGGCGACACCGACCGGACCCCGTACGGCCTCGGCACCTACGGGTCGCGGTCGACGCCGGTGTCCGGCGCGGCGACCGCGCTGGTCGCGCGCAAGGTGCGCGAGCGGGCGCGACTCATCGCGGCCGGCATGTTGGAGGTGTCGCCCGAGGACCTGGAGTGGACCAAGGGCGAGTTCCACGTCAAGGGCGATCCGTCGGCGTCCAAGACGATCGCGGAGATCGCGATGGCCGCGCACGGCGCGGGCGACCTGCCACCGGGCGTCGAGGGCGTGCTGGAGGACATCGCGGTCTACAACCCGCCGAACCTGACGTTCCCGTTCGGGGCCTACATCTGCGTGGTCGACATCGACCCGGGCACGGCGCAGGTCTCCGTCCGGCGCTTCATCGCGGTCGACGACTGCGGCGTGAAGATCAACCCCATGATCGTCGAAGGCCAGATCCACGGCGGGCTGGCCGAAGGCATCGGCATCGCGCTGATGGAGCTGATCGCCTTCGACGACCAGGGCAACTGCCTCGGCGGGTCGTTCATGGACTACCTGATCCCGACCGCGCTGGAGGTCCCGGAGTACGAGCTGGGCGAGACGGTGACGCCGTCGCCGCACCATCCGATCGGGGCCAAGGGCGTGGGCGAGTCGCCGACGGTCGGCTCGCCGCCGGCGGTGGTCAACGCCATCATCGACGCGTTGCACCCCAACTACGGCGTCGACCACATCGACATGCCCTGCACGCCGTCGCGGGTGTGGGACGCCATGCAGGGCCGGGCGGCGCCGCCGCAATGATCGGCGCGCGGCTCTCGGAGCGGGCGCGGGCGCTGGCCGCCGCGCGGTCCGCGTACGTCGTCGCCACGGTCGTGCACGCGCGGTCGCCGACGAGCGCACGGCCGGGCGACGTCGCGCTGGTGCTCGCCGACGGGACCGTCGAGGGCTTCGTCGGCGGGGTGTGCGCGGAGTCCTCGGTGCGGCTGCACGCGCTGCGGGCGATGGAGACGGGCGAGCCGTTGTTGTTGCGGTTGGTTCAGGATGGCGCGCCGGCGGACGGCCAGGAGGCCGACGACGGCGCGATCGTCGAGCACAACCCGTGCTTGAGCGGCGGCGCGCTGGAGATCTTCCTGGACCCGGCGCTGCCGCCGCCGCGCGTCCTCGTGGTCGGCGACGCGCCGGTGGCCCTGGCGCTGCGCGAGCTGGCGCCGCACCTCGGGCTCGAGCCGGTCGCGCCGGCCGCCGGCGTCGTGGCCGTCAGCGGCGAGGACCTGGCGCTGGTGGTCGCGTCACATGGGCGCGACGAGGAGGCGGCGCTGTGCGCGGCGCTCAACGAGGGCGTGCCCTACGTCGGGCTGGTCGCGTCGCCGCGCCGCGGCGAGGCCGTCCGGGCGTCGCTGGACCTGCCGGACGAGCTGCGCGCGCGGCTGCACACGCCCGCGGGCCTGGACATCCACGCGCGGACGCCGCCGGAGATCGCGCTGTCGATCCTGGCGGCGATCGTCGACGAGCGCCGCTCGGGCGCGCCGCGCGGGACGCCGGTCCCGGGCGTGCCGGTGCAGGTGCCGACCATGGAGCACGGCGTCGGCGACTGCTGCCACGGCCATGGCTGACGCCCGGGTCTGCGGCCTGGTCCTGGCCGCGGGCGGCTCACGCCGCCTCGGGCAGCCCAAGCACCTGCTCCCGTTCGGGGAGCGGACGCTGTTGGACCACTCGCTCGCCACCGCCCGCGCGTGCGGCTTCGAGCAGCTCCTCTGCGCGGTCGGCGGCGCGGCGCAGGACGTGGTCGCGCAGGTCGACCTCCGCGACGTCGAGGTGGTGCACAACGCCGCGTTCGGCGCCGGGTGCTCGTCGTCGATCGCGGCGGCGCTGGGCGCGGTGCGGCCGTCGATCGACGTCCTGGTGCTGCTGCTCGGCGACCAGCCAGGCGTGACGACCGCGATGGTGGACGCGCTGCTCGCCGGCCGCGGCGACGCGGCGTACGCGGTCTGCCGCTACGACGACGGCCGCGGGCATCCGTTCGCGTTCTCGCGCAGCACGTTCGCCGCGCTGGCCGACCTGCACGGCGACAAGGCGGTGTGGAAGCTGCTGAAGCGGCACGCCGACCGCGTCGTCGAGGTCCCGGTCGCCGGCCCGGTCCCGCGCGACGTCGACACGTGGGAGGACTACGAGGCGGTGCGGCGGTGAGCCTCGGCCTCGCCGATCCCGACGCGCTCGCGGCCCGCCTGGCCGCGGTCGACTACCTCGCCGACGACGGGCTCGCCACCGCGTTGTACCTGGCCTTGGCCCTCCCCCAGCCGCTGCTGCTCGAAGGCGAGGCCGGCGTCGGGAAGACCGAGGCGGCCAAGGCGCTGGCGGCAGCGCTGGACACGCCGCTGATCCGCGTGCAGTGCTACGAGGGGATCGACTCGGCGGAAGTGCTGTATGAGTGGAATTACCCGCGCCAGCTGCTGGCGATCCGGCTGGCCGAGGCCGGCGACGCGCAGCTCTCGGAGGACGCGCTGTTCTCCGACGACTACCTGATCCGGCGGCCGTTGTTGATGGCCATCGAGCATCCGGGCCCGCGCCCCGCGGTCCTGCTCATCGACGAGCTCGACCGCGCCGACGACGACTTCGAGGCGTTCCTGCTGGAGCTGCTGGCCGAGGCCTCCCTGACGATCCCCGAGCTCGGGACGATCCGCGCGGAGCACCCGCCGATCGTGGTCCTGACGTCCAACCGCACGCGCGACCTGCACGACGCGCTCAAGCGCCGCTGCCTCTACCACTGGATCGACTACCCGTCGCCCGAGCGCGAGGCCGAGATCGTCCGCCGCCGCGTCCCGGCCGCCGACGACCGCCTCGCCGCCGAGGTCGCCCGCGCCGTGCGGCGGCTGCGCGCCGCCGACGTCCAGAAGCCGCCGGGCATCGCGGAGGCGATCGACTGGGTCGCCGCGCTGCACGCCCTGGGGTTGTCGGCGCTCGACCCAGTCGCCGCCGACCGCACGCTCGGCGCCGTCCTGAAGTACCGCGAGGACCAGGAGACGACGCGCGCCGCGGGGCTCGACCGCCTGGTCGGAGCGGAGGCCGGCGATGCCGCCTGACGCGGTGGACCTCCCGCTGCTCGCCGCGCGCTTCGGGCGCGCGGTGCGCGAGGCCGGCATCCCGTGCTCGCCGGAGCGGTCGGTGCGGTTCGCGCGGGCGCTGCAGGTCGCGCCGCCGGCCACCCGGGACCGGCTGTACTGGACGGCGCGGGCGGTGTTCGTCTCGGGCCACGCGCAGGTCGGCGCGTTCGACGGCGTGTTCGCGCGGGTCTTCGACGGCGTCGTCGACCCGGCCGACGCGCGCGGCGACCCGCACGCGCCGCCACCGCCGGGCTTGGAGCGCGGGACGCAGCGGCCGCCGCCCGGCGCGCCGCGAACGGCGGACGAGGGCGGCAGCGCGCGCCCGTCCTCCTCCCCCACCGCCGCGCCCGGCGACGACGCCGACGCCAGCGCGCTCGCCGTGCCCGTCGCCAGCGCCGGCGAGCGGCTGGCCGCCAAGGACTTCGGCGACGTCGAGCCCGACGAGCTGCTCGCGCTGCGCCGGCTGATGGAGCAGCTGCACGTGGCGACGCCGACGCGGCGGACCCGGCGCGCGCGGCGGGCCCGCCGCGGCGAGCGCCTCGACGTCCGCGCGACGCTGCGCGCCAGCCATCGCACCGGCGGCGACCCGGTCCGGCAGCTGCGCCGCCGGCGCCTGCGCGCGCACCGGCCGCTCGTGGTCCTCTGCGACGTCTCGGGCTCGATGGAGCCCTACTCGCGCGCGTTCCTCATGTTCTTGCACAGCGCTGTCGGCGGCGCGGACGCCGAGGCGTTCGTGTTCGCCACGCGCCTGACCCGGCTGACGCGCGCGCTGCGCGGCCACCAGCCCGATCTCGCGATCGCGCGGGCGGCGGCCGCGGCCCCGGACTGGTCGGGCGGCACGCGGATCGGCGCGGCGCTCGCGCGGTTCAACGCCGAGCACGGCCGGCGCGGGATGGCGCGCGGCGCGGTCGTGGTCATCGTCTCCGACGGCTGGGAGGTCGGCGACCCCGACGTCGTCGGCCGCGAGATGGCGCGCCTGCGCCGGCTGGCCCACCGCGTCGTCTGGGTCAACCCGCGGCTGGCCGCGCCCGGCTTCGCGCCCGCCGCGGGTGGGATGGCGGCCGCGCTGCCGTCCTGCGATGCGCTGGTCGGCGGCCACAACCTGCTTGCGCTCGGCGACGCCATCGCGGCGATCGGCGCGCGGACGATCCCGAGCTGAAGGACGACAACATGGAGTTCGAGAACACGTTCCTGGTCCAGGCCCCGCTCGACGAGGTCTGGGACCTGCTGCTCGACGTCGAGCGCATCGCGCCGTGCATGCCCGGCGCGCAGGTGCTGGAGCAGACCGGCGACGACGCCTACAAGGTGGCCGTCAAGGTCCGGCTCGGGCCGATGACCATGAACTACAAGGGCGACGTCGAGATCCTCGACAAGGACGTCGTCGCGCACCTGGCGACGATGCGCGCGAAGGCCAAGGAGGCCCGCGGCCAGGGCACCGCCTCCGCCGACATCCGCATGGCCCTGCGCGAGCAGCCCGGTGGGACCGAGGCCTCGATCACGACGACGATGCAGATGTCGGGCAAGGCCGCCGCCATGGGCCAGGGTGTGCTCAAGGACGTCGCCGCCTCGCTGACCGACACGTTCGCGCAGAACCTCGCGGGGATGGTCGAGCGCGGGGGCGCCGCGGAGGCCGCGGGCCCGGCGCCCGCCGCCGTGGAGGCCCACGCGCCGCACGCCGCCGTGGAGGCCGACGCGCCGCACGCCGCGGAGGCTCGGCCGGCCGCCGCCCCCGAGCCCCCGCGCGCCGTTCCTCCGGCGTCTCCGCCGCCTTCGCCGGCCGAGGCCGCGGCGCTGCCCGTCGGCTCCCTCGTCAAGGCCGTCGCCCTCGGTCGCCTGCGCGATCCCAAGACGCTCGGCGTCCTGGCCCTCGTCCTCGCGCTCGGCGCGTTCCTGCTGGGCCGCAAGCGGAGCTGACGGGTCGATGCGCGAGCTGCTCGACGCCCTTGGCCGTTGGGAGGCGCGAGGCCTCCAGGTCGCCACCGCGACCGTCGTCGACACGCAGCGCTCCGCGCCTCAGCCGCCGGGCGCGAAGCTCGCGCTCAACGCCGACGGCGACGTCGCGGGCGCGGTCTCGGGCGGCTGCGTCGAGAGCGCGGTCGTGGAGGTCGCCGCCGACGTGCTCGCCGGCGGGCCGCCGCGCCTGCTGCATTACGGCATCGCCGACGCCGAGGCGTGGGACGTCGGGCTGCCCTGCGGCGGCGAGCTCGACATCTGGGTCCAGCGCCACGACGCGGCCGGCCACGGCGGGGCGTTCGCCCGCCGGATCCGCGACGGCGAGCGCGTCGCGCTGGTCACCGCCGTCGACGGCCAAGTGCCCCAACCTGGTGCGACGCTGCTCGTCGGCGCCGACGCCCACGCCGACGGCACGCTCGGCGACCCCGACCTCGACGCCGCGGCCCTCGACCTCGCGGCCGCGGCGCTCTGGACCGAGCGCCGCGGCCTGCACGACACGCCGCATGGCCGCGTCTTCGTCGACGCCGTCGCCCCGCCGCCGCGCCTGCTCGTCTTCGGCGCCGTCGACTTCGCCGCGCAGCTCGCGGCGCTGGCCACCGTCGCGGGCTGGCGCGTCTTCGTCATCGACCCGCGGTCGCGCTTCGCCACCGCGAGCCGCTTCCCCGCGGCCGAGCGCGTGGTCGCGCAGTGGCCGCAGGAGGCCGTCCCGGTGCTGGGCGGCGTCGACCGCGCGACCGCGGTCGTCGTGCTGACCCACGACCCCAAGCTCGACGACGCCGCGCTCGGCCTGGCGCTGCGCTCCGACGCGCCGTACATCGGGGCGATGGGCAGCCGCCGCGCGCAGGCCCGCCGCCGGGAGCGCCTGCGCGCCGCCGGCTTTGACGACGCCGACCTCGCCCGCCTCTCCGCGCCGGTCGGCCTCGACCTCGGCGCCGTGACCGCCGAGGAGACCGCGGTCTCGATCCTCGCCGAGCTGATCGCCGTCCGCCACGGCCGCGACGGCGGCCGCCTCAAGGACGCCCGCGGCCGCGTGCACCAGGCGACATGACGTTCCTCGGCGCCCACCTCGCCGGCATCCCGATCGAGGAGACGCTCCTCGGCTTCGCGCCGGTCGGCGTCGCCGGCGTCACCGCGCTCACCGCGTACATGACCCAGCGCGTCCGCGCCATGCTGCGCCGCGGGCGCGTTGACCGCCACCACCCCGCCTGACAACGTTCGGCGCCATGCGCCGACACCTCTCCTACGCCAACCTCATGGCGACCCTCGCCCGCTTCTTCGCCCTCGGCGGCGGCGCCTACGCCGCGACCAAGCTCCCCAGGAACTCCGTGACCTCCACGCAGATCAAGAGCGGCTCGATCGCCGGGGCCGACATCGAGGACAAGGAGGACTGCTCCGCGCGCGGCGGGCACCTGCCGTCGTGGCTGCAGCTGACGTGGGTGCGCAAGCAGGCCGACATCGCGTGGGCCCAGGGCGCCGGCTCCAACCAGTACGAGCTGACCGGCGAAGTCAACGACCCGGCCGCGGGCGTCCTGACCCAGGTCAACGGCTGATGCGCGTCGCGCTGATGATCGAGGGCCAGGAGGACGTCACCTGGGAGGACTGGGTGGCGCTGGCCGAGGCGTGCGAGGCCAGTGGGATCGAGGCGCTGTTCCGCTCCGACCACTACCTGTCGGTCGGCGGCCACCCCGAGCGCGGTGCGCTCGACGCGTGGGGCACGATCAACGCGCTCGCCGCGCGCACGACGACGCTGCGGCTCGGCACGATGGTGTCCCCTTCGAGCTTCCGCCACCCGTCGGTCCTCGGCAAGCTCGCCACGACCGCCGACCACGTCTCCGGCGGCCGGATCGAGCTCGGCCTCGGCACCGGCTGGTCGGAGGTCGAGCACACGGCCTACGGCTTCCCGTTCCTGTCGATGCGCGAGCGCATGGACGTCCTGGAGGAGCAGCTCGCGATCATCCACGACGGCCACTGGGGCGACGACGACAACTACTCGTTCGCCGGCGCGCACTACACGCTGCGCGACCTGTCCGCCTACCCCAAGCCCGTCCAGGCGCCCCACCCGCCGCTGATCCTCGGCGGCGCCGCGGGCCCGCGCGCGGCGCGCCTCGCCGCCCGCTACGCCGACGAGTACAACACCGTGATGCCCACGCTCGAGGAGGCCGTCGAGCGCAAGGCCCGGATCGACGCCGCCTGCGCCGCCGCCGGCCGCGACCCGATCCCGTTCTCGATGATGGGTCCGCTGCCCGGGCCGGTCGGCGACGCGACGATCGCCACGCTGAAGGGCTTCGCCCAGGCCGGCGTCGCGCGCGTCTTCGTCCAGCACCTGGAGCACCGCGACCTCGCGACCGTGACGCGCATCGGACAGGAGCTTGTCCCGCCGCTGGCCCAGGCGTAGCCTCGACCCGATGGTGTCGACCCCGATGTCCTGGACCGGCGTGGCGATCCTGCTGGTCGCGATCGCGCTGGCGATCCTCGTCACGCCGGTGATCGCGTTCGCCGGGATCGTCGGCCTCGGCCTGATCTGGGCGGCGCCCAACCAGGCCGGGACGACAACGCCTACACCTACCACGGCTCCGGCCACGGCGACTTCCGCGGCGCGGGCGCCAACGACCGCCGCGGCGGCCTCTGAGTGACGGCGCGCGAGCGCCTCACGCTCCGGCCGCTCGCACCGGCCGACGCGCCGGAGCTGCTCCGGATCCTCGCGACGCCGGAGGTGGCGCGCTGGTGGGACGCGCCCGACCCGGGCTTCCCGCTGACCGACGACCCGGAGTCGGTCCGCTTCACGATCCTCGTCGACGGCGCGGTCGCCGGCCTCGTCCAGTTCTGGGAGGAGGACGAGCCGAAGTACCGGCACGCGAACATCGACGTCTACCTCGACCCCGCCCACCACGGCCAGGGCCTCGGGACCGAGGCCGTGCGACGGATCGCGGCGCTCCTGGTCGGCGACCGCGGCCACCACCGGATCACCATCGATCCGGCGGCGGCGAACGCCCGGGCGATCAAGGCCTACACCAAGGTCGGCTTCCGCCCGGTCGGCGTGATGCGCGCCTACGAGCGCGCCACCGGCGGCGAGGGCTGGCACGACGGGCTGCTCATGGAGCTGCTCGCCGGCGACCTCACCCCTTGACCCGGGTGAACGTCAGCTTCCAGTCGATCGTCACGCTCGCCGTCTGGGTGACGGTCTCGACCGGCCGCTGCGCGCTCCAGCTCTCGTGGCCGGTCGCGGTGAACGTCCTCTGCCTGCCCCAGTAACTGCTCATGGGCTTGCCCTTGGACGTGATGCGACCGGTCGCCGCGGGCCAGGAGCCGGCCAGGACGTTGTTGGGCGTGACCAGCGTGCAGTTGTCGAAGCCCAGCTTCTCGCGGACGCCGTTCTCGCCGGTGACGACGTCGGGCGCCAGCTTGACGGCCGTCGCGCCCGTCCAGCCGAGCTGGACCTCGTAGTTGACCAGCCGCGTGCCGCAGTCCATCGGCGGCTTGGGCTCGTCCCAGTCCAGCGGCGGCGCCGTGATCCCGCAGGTGCCCGCCTCGTAGGTCGTGCTCTGATGGCGGCTGCGGTTGACCTGGCCCTTGGCCTTGAGCGCGGTCTGGCCCGTGTCGGCGTTCATCACCCAGCTGCCGAACTGGAACTGGGTGGCGACGCCGTTGTCGAAGGCCAGCACCTTGTTCTCCCCGGTCGAGGCGACGTGCCAGGTCTCTTCGCCGCCGGCCTCGAACATCGTGGAGCGGTAGCAGTCCTGGGCGGCCCGGTACTTCGGGAGGTTCCAGGCGCTGTGGACCGTCCCGTCGAACGTGACGAGGAAGCGCGCGTGGTGGAAGCCGCCGCGGGCGGATGCGGGCTGCGCGATCGCGGCGGCGACGAGCGCGGCCAGGGCGAGCAGGAGTGGGAGACGGCGCGTGAGCATGGCGCCACCGTCCCAGCGCGCCGTGCCCGCGTCATCGGGAGAACCCCTACGCCAACGCCGGGAGAGCTACCCGCACCGCCAGGCCGGGGGCGGCCCGCACCTCACCGCAGCGCGCCGGCCAGCGCCGGCGCCAGGTCGCCCGGCCCGACGACCGTCACGTCGTCGAGCCCCAGCCACGCGGCCATCGCCCGCAGCTGCTGCGCCAGGACTTCCGCCGTCTCCTCCGGCGCCTCGGGTTCGGCGTGCGCGGCCTGGACGAGCAGCGCGCTGGCCGCGCGGTCGGACTTGAGGTCGACGCGCGCGACCAGCCGGTCGCCGAGCAGCAGCGGCAGCACGTAGTAGCCGTGCACGCGCTGCTCCTTGGGCACGTAGATCTCGATCCGGTAGCGGAAGCCGAAGACGCGCTCGACCCGCGGCCGCTCCCAGATCAGCGAGTCGAACGGCCCGACCAGGGCCCGCGCGTCGACGCGCCGCGGCACCCGCGCGCCCGGCGCGAGGTACGCCGGCCCGCGCCCCCAGCCCTCGACCTCGACCGCCAGCAGCTCGCCGGCCTCCACCAGCTCGGGCACGCGCAGCTTCGCGTCGGCCGCCGGCAGCCGGAAGTAGTCGCGCAGGTCGGGCTCGGTCGCGACGCCCAGCGACCGGGCGGCGACGCGCAGCAGCTCGCGCTGGGCCTCCTCGTCGCTCGGCGTCGGCGCGTTGACGACCGCGGCCGGCAGCACGCGCTCGGGCACGTCGTAGAGCCGCTCGAACCGGCGCCGCCGCGCGCTCGTGATCTCACCCGACCAGAACAGGAACTCCAGCGCGCGCTTGACGTCGGACCAGTCCCACCACGGGCCTTTCTTGCCGCGCGGCTCGTCGAGGTGCCCGAGCTGGGCGGCGGTCAGCGGCCCGCGCGCACGGATGTCGTCGAGGACGGCGGCGACGAGCTCCGGCCGGTCCTGCGCGATCCGCCGCATGCCGCCCCACGCGTCGTCGTGCGCGCGGCGCATCCGCCAGCGCAGGTGCGGGTGCAGCTCGACCGGGATCAGCGACGCCTCGTGCCCCCAGTACTCGAACAGCCGGCGCGGCGCGTAGTGCGCGAGCTTGTCCAGGGCGGCGACGTCGTAGGCCCCGAGCCGGCTGAACGCCGGCAGGTAGTGCGCGCGCTGCAGCACGTTGACGGAGTCGATCTGGATCAGGCCGACGCGATCGATCACCCGCGCACGCAACGCGCGCGCATCGACGGGACGGTCGAGCGCACGCGGCTCGGCGAAGCCCTGGGCAGCAAGCGCGACCCGACGCGCCTCGGCAGCCGAGAGCGTCGCGCGACGGCGGGATGGGGAGCGGGCGGGCATCGACGGGACGCGTCATGTTGCCGCACGGCGTGGACGGCGTGGACCGCCAGCGAGCGGCCCGAGGACGTCGGCCGTCCTCGGGCCGAGGCTCGGCGCGCGCCGCCGCCCCGTCTCGCGCGAACCTCACCGTGGCGGACGGATGAAGCTCGAGGATCCACACCGTTCGAGGTTCCAGAGTCGATCGTCCGGACACAAGCCTGTCCATCGGTCGCGTCGTCAGCGCGTATCGCTTCTGACCGCGCGGTCAGAACCGTGCGCCACCGCACACAACCGTTACACCGATCCATGGCACACTCGCTGGTGTCATGACGCTCGCTCAAGCAGTCTCCGTCGATGACGACCGCCCGCTGATGGGTGAGGCGCCACCGTCGCCCGCCGGCCCGATCGACGGCGCCGAGGCCGCGGCGCTGCCGCTCCCGCCGATGATCCAGCTGCCGCGCGCTCTCCAGGTGCTGCGGTTCAACCAGCGCCAGATCGACTTCGTCTTCGGCGGCCGGCGCCGCCACGGCGAGGTCTTCCGGATGCGCGGGATCGTCCCGGGCGATCCGGTGATCACCTCGCACCCGGACCACGTCCAGTCGCTCTTCACGGCCAAGCCCGATCAGGCGCCGTCGCTGACCGGCGAGTCGCCGCTGCGTCCGATCGTCGGGCCCAACTCGGTGCTGACCGCGATCGGCCCGCGCCACATGCGCCAGCGCAAGCTGCTGCTGCCGCCGTTCCACGGCGAGGCGATCGAGCGCTACGAGCAGATGATCAGCGACGCCGCCGAGCGCGAGATCGCGACGTGGCCCGTCGGCGAGCCGATCGCGCTGGCCCCGCGCATGCAGGCGATCACGCTCGACGTGATCATGGCCGGGATCTTCGGGATCGACGGCGAGCTCAAGCGCGGGACGCCCGAGCACGGGCTGCGCCGGGCGATCAAGGGCCTGGTCCAGGCATCGACGTGGAAGACCGCGCAGCTCGCCGAGCTGATGAACATCGGTCGCGAGGAGCCGGTCGGGATCACCAAGGCGGGCCTCGAGCTGCTGGACCGCCCGACCTACGCGGTGATCGCGGCGCGCCGGGCGGCCGCCGACGTCGAGGAGCGCCAGGACATCCTGTCGCTGCTGCTGCGGGCGCGGACCGAGGACGGCGAGGCGCTGACCGACCACGAGCTGCGCGACGAGCTGCTGACGCTCGTGCTCGCCGGCCACGAGACGACCGCCAACTCGCTGGCGTGGACGTGGGAGCGGCTGGTCCGGACACCGGCGGCCTACGAGCGCCTGCGCGACGCGGTCCGCGGCGGCGACGCCGAGCTCTCGGCCACGGTCGTCGAGCAGACGATCACCGAGGCGATGCGCTCGCGGCCGGTCATCCCGATCATCGGCCGGCGCGTGAAGGTGCCGTGGCGCCTGGGCGAGTACGCCGTCCCGGCCGACACGCCGGTGACGATGAGCATCCTGCTGATCCACCACCGCGAGGACGTCTACCCGGACCCGTTCGCGTTCCGGCCCGAGCGCTGGGAGGGCCACAAGCCCGGCACCTACACGTGGATCCCGTTCGGCGGCGGCATCCGGCGCTGCCTCGGCGCGGCGCTGGCGATGGCCGAGCAGCGCGTCGTGCTGGAGGCGATGGCGCGGCGGCTCGACCTGGCGGCCGACGTCCCGGAGCCCGAGCGCGCCGTCCATCGCAACGTGACGATGATCCCGGCGCGCGGCGCGCGCGTCGTGGTGCTCAGCCGGGCGGCGTGAACACGACGTCGCGAGTGGCGTCGGGCGCCGCGAGGGCGAGGAGCCGCTCGGCCCGCGCGACGATCTGCGCGGTGTCGCGCTTGGTGTAGGGCTTGGTGGTGAAGCGGGCGATCGTCAGCGCCGCCAGCTTCTTGGTGGCCTTGATCCGCCAGTTGCCGGCGACGACGCCGTCGATCAGGACCAGGCCCGCGATCAGCCCGTTCTGGGTCATGACCTTGGTGCGGTGCTCCTGGGGCAGGACGCGGCTCGCGTCGGCGTGGGACAGGATGAGGTTGTCGAACGGCCCTACGAGGATCGGGTCGAGCCGGGGATCGGCGTCGGCGCCGGCCGGGCGCGGGGCGTCGGGCAGGTCGAAGAGCTCGCGCTTGCCGGTCTCGGCGTCGGTGAAGACCACCAGGTCGCCGCGGAGCCGCGCGAAGGCCTCGGCCAGCCGGGTCAGGCCGGACCACTTCTGCATGTCCTGGACGGTCGCCGGGCCGAAGGCGCCGAGGTAGCGGCCGACGAGGTCGTCGACGGTGGCGGCGTCGTGGTGGTCGGTCCAGGCCTCCAGCGACGTGTGCGCGGGCGCGCCCGAACGGCCCCAGAGGCCGCGCGGTGGGACCTGGACGAGCGGGACGCGGGCGCGGATCTGCTGCGCGAGCGCCGGCGGGTCGTCGTCGGGGAAGCGCGGGCCGAGCAGCTCGGCGAGCTGGGCGAACGTGCGCGGCTGCGCCTCGACGAGCTGCCGGCCAGCGCGCGTGAGCTGCGCACGGTCGGCGGACACCGCGTGGTTGCCGTCCGTGGCGCGCGTGATCACGGGCTGGACGAGCGGCCGCAGCGCGTGCGCGTCGCGGGCGGAGACGAGGTGGATCGTGCCGCGCATCAGCACGATCCGGACCGCGGCGCGCGACTCGAGCAACGACGACAACTCGCTGGGATCGTAGGCGGCCAGACGCGGGACGAGCTGGAAGTACGGTGCCTTGACGTCCTGGGCCTGGAGCCCGACGAGGTGCTCGATCGCCTCGAGCGCCGTCGCGGTCCGGGGCTCCAGGAGCCATTGGCGGGCGAGCAGCGCGCGGTTCAGCGCGCGGCGGTCAAGCGACGGGAGCGATGGCGACATGGTGGTCTTGGGCGTCGGGTGCGATCAGGGCGAGCAGCGCCGCACCTTCGCGCATCACCGCCGCGTCGTGACGCTTGGCCCATGGGGCGAACGGCGCGACGCGCAGCGTGCCGGGCGCCTGCAGCGCCCACTCGGCCCGCCAGAAGCCGTCGACGAGCAGCGTGCCGCGCGCGCCGCCGTTGCCCGGCGGCAGCGGGACCCGCCGCTCGACGTCGATGACGCGGGCGCGGTCGGCGTGCGAGAGCAGGACGTTGTCGTACTCGGGCAGGAACCGCGGCGGCGCCGGCGTCTTGGGGTCCGGCCGCGGCGCATCGGGCAGGTCGAGCAGCTCCCGTCCGCGCTCGTCGGTGAAGGTGACGAGGTCGGCGCGCAGCGGGTCGACGATCTCCGCGCAGCCGGCGAGCCCGGACCACGTCGCGACGTCGGCGAGCGTGGCCGGGCCGAAGGCGCCGAGGTAGCGACGGACGACCTCGGCGGGCGTGGCGGCCTCGCCGCCGGCGGCCAGCCACTGCGCCATCGGGACGAGCCGCGCCGGCCCGCCCCGTTCCCACAGCCCGCGCGGCGGGGGCTGGACGACGAACCCGCGGAAGGCGGCGACGTAGCCGAGGGCCTCGACGTCGGCGCCGGGGAAGCGCGCGCCCATCGCCTGCGCCAGCTCGGTGCGGGTGAGGGGCGTCTCGGCCAGCACCGCGTGCAGCGCGTCGGCGACCGCTTCCAGGTCCAGGCCGGCCAGGCGCTTGGCGAACGGGCTCGCCGCGAAGCGCCGGCGGCGGACGTCGGCGAACACCGGCGCCCAGGCCTGCGCGTCGCGGGCGGAGACGAGGTGGACGGTCGCGCGCATCAGCCAGGTGCGGACCACCGTGCGCTCCACGAGCAAGGCCTCCAACTCGGTCGGCTCCCAGCGCGCGAGCCGCGACCACAACCCGACGTAGGGCGCCCGCGGCGCCTGGGCCTGCACGCCCGCGAGGCGCTCGACGGCCTCCTCCGCCGTCACGTGCTCCGCGCGCCCCAGCAGCAGCTGCCGCGCAAGCAGCGCGCGGTTCAGGGCCCGCCGGCTCAGCACCGTCATCGCCGACCACGCTAACAGCGGCCGTCGCGCCCGCGGCGACTAGCGCACCACCTTGAAGCTCACCGTGCGCGGGCCCGAGCGGTTGCCGTCGGCGTCGAGCGCCGCGACGCTCAGGCGGTAGCTGCCGACCGGCAGCGTCCGCGACGCGCCGAACGACGAGGTCACGGCGAAGCGCACGGTCTTCGCGCCCGGCTTCAGCGACTTCGCCCGCGCCGTCGTGACGTAGCGCGTGCACTTGGCCCGGCGCCGGTTGGCCTTCGTGATCGCGACGCACGAGGAGCCGGCGCGCCGGCCCGGGCGGCCGACCTGCACCCGCACGCTGAGCGTCGCCGGGCGCGTGACGCGGACGGTTCCGGTGGCGCGGGTGGCCTTGCGGGCGCGCACGTGCCGGCGGCGGTTGGCCTTGCGCGCCGGGCGCAGCGCGTGCGTGCTCAGCCGCACCGACGTCAGGACGACGGCCGCCGCGCGCGGCTTGGGTGCGGGAACGGGCGCGGCCGGCGGCGCGACCACCGGCGGCGGCGCCGCGAAGATCACCCCTACGTGCTGGTCGCCGCTCATCGTGACCGTGCACGTCGCCGCGCTGCCCGAGCACGCGCCCGTCCACACCGACAGGACCGAGCCAGGCCGCGGGCGCGCGGTCAGCGTCACCGTCCGCCCAACGCCGAAGTGCTGCGCGCAGTCGCTGACGCAGGCGATGCCCGGCAGGTCGCTCACGACGGTGCCGCGGTCGATCCCGCTCACGGCGACCGACAGCTCGCCGCGCGGCGGCGGCGCGTGGCCCGCGGCGTCGAGGCGCAGGACCCGGTCGTTGCCGGTGTCGGCCACCAGGACCGTCCCGCCGTCGGCGCTCACCGCCAGGCCACCGGGGTCGATGACCTGCGCGGCGCCGTTGCCCTCGTCGGCCAACGTCGCCCAGGACGCGCCCGCCGCGCTGGCGCTGACCACCACGCGCGCACCCGTCGCCGTGCCCGGCCGCTGCTCGGCGACGTACAGCGCGCCGTCCGGACCGAAGCCCAGCCCCGACGGGCGATCCCACGCCGTCCCGCCGCCCGATGCGGCCACCAACGCGTTGTCCACCACATTGCGAACGCTGACGTCGTCGGCGACGAAGGGCGTCCCGTCCGGCGCGACGGCCACCGCGGCCGGATGGGCCAGGCCGGACCGGACGGTGCTCGTCGTGGTCCCGTCGGCCTCGATCCTGACGACCACGCCGTCGCGCGACCCGGCGACGAACGCGCCGCCGCCCGGCGCCGCCGCGATCCCCAGCGGGCGCCCCACCGCGACGATCGCCTTCACGGCCCCGTCGGGGCCGAGCTCCTGCACGCGGTTGTTGCCCGTGTCGGCGACCCACAGGTTCCCGGCGCCGTCGTAGGCCGCGTCGTGGGGCAGGTTGTACTGGCCGGGGTTGCTGCCCTCGGTCGCGAAGCCCGTCGAGGCGCTGACCTGCCCGCGCAGCCCGGTCCACGTGCCGTCGGCGGCGAACAGCCCGATCCGCTCGTCGAACGAGTCGGCCACCGCGATCCCGCCGTCGGGCGCGAAGGCCACGCCCTCGGGCCGCGTGAAGTACCCCGGCCCGCGCCCGGACGTGCCCCAGATCGCGCGAATGCCGTTGTTGACGTCGAACGCCTGGATCCGGTCGTTGGCCGTGTCGGCCACGTCCACGCCGCCGCCGGGCGTGTCGGTGAGCGCGCCCACCGAGCGCACGATCGCCATGTTGCCCGTGCCCGGGCCGTAGCCCTGGGCGCCCAGCGTCCCGAGGAAGCCGAACGACGTCGCGTCGAAGACGTCCACGCGGTTGTTGAGGTTGTCGGCCACGAACAGGCGGTTGGGGTCGTGGCCGTCGACCGCGACGTCGTAGGGGTTCTGCATCTGTCCCGGCCCGGCGCCCTCCGACCCGATCGTCCCGACCTGCTCCAGCGTGTCGGCCCGCAGGACGACGACGCGGTGGTGGTCGTCGTCGGCGACGTAGACCCGCGTACCGCCCGGGTCCAGCGCGATCCCCTGCGGCGCCGAGAGGTCGACGCCGGCCGGGCTCAGCGCCGGCGCGCCCGTCGGCGTCAGCGTCGTCGGATCCAGCACGAAGCGCTCCACGCGCTCGTTGCCCTGATCGGCGACGTAGACGACCGGCGGCTGGCCGGGACCCTGGACGACCGCGAGACCCGACGCGCTGCGGCCGCCGCCGATCGTCGCCGGGTCGCCGGAGAGCAGGTCGAACACCGAGGCGTCGCCGAACTGCGCCAGGTAGTGCCCGTCGGATGCGTCGAAGGCCTGGACGCGCTCGTTCTGCGCGTCGAGCACGTACACGTGGCCGGACCGGTCGGTCGCCACGCCGCCGACGATCCCGATCCGCCCGGCCTCGCGCCGCGTCGACTGGAAGCCGACCGAGAACTTGACCGCGCCGTCGGGGCCGAAGGCCTGCACGACGCTGGAGCTCTGGTCGCCCACGAAGACCGTCTGGCCGCCCGGGCTGACCGCGACCGCCTGCGGGAAGCGGAAGACGCCGCCGCCGAGCGGCGCCTCCCCGACCGCCGAGGGCGACCACGTCGCCGCGCCGGCGGCGCCGGCGGCCCCCAGCGCGAGCAGCAAGGACCCCAGAACGAAAAGCGAGAGCGAGCGCATCGTGTCCCTGCAACGATCGCCCACCCGTCAAGGTCGCGGGGCGTTGTTCGGCGCCATACCGCGTGACGCGGGCGCCCGCGACGGGCATCATCGGAGCATCGTGCGCCCCCGTCTCGTCCTGATCGCCTGCGCCGCGCTCGCCGTCGTGGGCTGCGGCGGCGGCCACGCGACGCGCACCGTCCGCGAGGGCGCCGTTCCCGCGCCGCCCGTCGGCTCGACGCCCGCGCCCGGCATCGACCCGCACGTCCTGCCGCCCAAGCGCGTCCCGACGCACGGCACGCGCCCCGCCGACCCGGAGGCCCGCCGCGTCATCGAGGGCTGGCTGCGCGCGCTGCGCCACGGCCACCTGCGCGCCGCCGCCCGCTCGTTCGCGATCCCGAGCGTGTTCCAGAACGCCACGCCGGTGCTGCACCTCGACGACGCCACCGAGGTCCTGGCGGTCGTCTCCAGCTTCCCGTGCGGCGCGGTCGCCACCCGCTACTCGGCGGCCGGGCGCTTCACGCTCGTGCGCTTCCGGCTGACCGAGCGCACCGGCGGCGACTGCGGCGGCGCGGCCGGCAGCACGACGGGCGGCGCGATCCGCGTCGCCGGCGGCCACATCAAGGAGTGGTACCGCCTCTACGACCAGGCGGAGGTCCATCCCACGGGCCCGCTGGTCGACCCGGGCAACCTGGCCGCCTGACCCAAGCGCCTCGTATCCTCGAAGGGCGTGCCGATCGCCGAGCTCAGAACCCGCCTGGAGGAGCTGACGCTGCTCGACGAGCATCGCCTCGCACGGCGGCTCGATCGTGCGCGCCGCCATCCGGAGGACGAGGCGGGGCTGGCACGGCTGGACCGCGACTTCGCCGCGGCCGAGGCGCGGATCGAGCGCCGCCGCGCCGCCGTCCCGGCCATCACCTACCCCGAGGCGCTGCCGGTCTCGGCGCGCCGCGAGGAGCTGCTGGCGACGATCCGCGACCACCAGGTCGTCGTCGTCGCCGGCGAGACCGGCTCGGGCAAGACCACGCAGATCCCCAAGATCTGCCTGGAGCTCGGCCGCGGGATCCGCGGCGCGATCGCCCACACCCAGCCGCGCCGGCTCGCGGCCCGGACGGTCGCGCAGCGCATCGCCGAGGAGCTCGACGTCGGGCTCGGCGACGCCGTCGGCTACGCCGTGCGGTTCAACGACAGGTCGAGCGAGAGCACGTTGGTGCGGTTGATGACCGACGGCCTGCTGCTGGCCGAGATCCAGCGCGACCGCCTGCTACGCCGCTACGACACCATCATCATCGACGAGGCGCACGAGCGCTCGTTGAACATCGACTTCCTGCTCGGCTTCCTGCACCAGCTGCTGCCGCGCCGGCCCGACCTGAAGCTCATCATCACGTCGGCGACGATCGACCCCGGGCAGTTCGCCGCGCACTTCGGCGACGCGCCGATCGTGGAGGTCAGCGGCCGCACGTTCCCGGTCGAGACGCGCTACCGGCCGCTCGCGCTGACCGAGGGCGGCCCGGAGCGCGACCAGCCCGAGGCGATCGGCGACGCCGTCGACGAGCTGCTGCGCGAGTCGCGCGACGGCGACGTCCTGGTCTTCCTGAGCGGCGAGCGCGAGATCCGCGACACGGCCGACGCGCTGCGCGGGCGCTTCAAGGACGACGACCTGGACATCCTGCCGCTCTACGCGCGGCTGTCCAACGCCGAGCAGCAGAAGGTCTTCCAGGGCCATCGCAAGCGCCGCGTCGTCCTGGCCACCAACGTCGCCGAGACGTCGCTGACCGTGCCCGGGATCAAGTACGTCGTCGATCCGGGCTTCGCGCGCATGTCGCGCTACAGCGCGCGGCTGAAGGTCCAGCGGCTGCCGATCGAGCCGATCTCGCAGGCCTCGGCCGACCAGCGCAAGGGCCGCTGCGGCCGCACCTCGGACGGCATCTGCGTCCGCCTCTTCGACGAGGAGGACTTCACGGAGCGCCCGCGCTTCACCGATCCGGAGATCCTGCGCACGAACCTCGCGTCGGTGATCCTGCAGATGGCCGCGCTCGACCTCGGCGCGGTCAGCGAGTTCCCGTTCCTCGACCCGCCCGACGCGCGGCAGGTGCGCGACGGCGTCAACCTCCTGCACGAGCTCGGCGCGCTGGACCCGGCCGCGCCGTCGGGCAAGCGCCTGACGGGCGTCGGCCGCAAGCTCGCGCGGCTGCCGGTCGACCCGCGGATGGCCCGGATGATCCTGGAGGCCGACCGGCTGCGGTGCGTCGAGGAGGTCATCGTGATCGCCGCCGCGTTGTCGATCCAGGACCCGCGCGAGCGGCCGAGCGACCTGCAGGCACAGGCCGACCAGCAGCACGCGCGGTTCAAGGACGACCACTCGGACTTCGTCGCCTACCTCAACCTGTGGTCCTACGTGCGCGAGCAGCAGCACGAGCTGTCGGGCTCGCAGTTCCGCAAGCGGCTCAAGAGCGAGTACCTGCACTTCCTGCGCGTGCGCGAGTGGCAGGACCTCGTCGGGCAGCTGCGCTCGGCGGCCAAGGAGCTGGGCATCACGCGCAACCAGGAGCCGGGCGAGGTGCAGCACATCCACGTCGCCCTGCTGTCGGGACTGCTCTCGCACGTCGGCGTGCGGGATGTGGCCAAACGGGACTACCTGGGCGCGCGCGGCGCGCGCTTCTCGATCTTCCCCGGCTCGACGCTGGCCCGCAAGCAGCCGGCGTGGGTCATGGTCGCCGAGCTCGTCGAGACCGCGCGGCTCTTCGGCCGGGCCGCGGCCAAGATCGAGCCGGCGTGGGTCGAGCCGCTGGCCGAGCACCTGGTCAAGCGCACCTACTCCGAGCCGCGCTGGGAGCGCAAGCAGGGCGCGGTCGTCGCCACCGAGCGGGTCACGTTGTACGGGTTGCCGATCGTCGCGGGCCGCAAGGTCGGCTACGCGAAGATCGACCCGGAGCTCGCGCGCGACCTGTTCATCCGCCGCGCGCTGGTCGAGCGCGACTGGGACACGCGCCACCGCTTCTTCGCCGACAACGCCCGGGTGCTCGAGGAGATCGACGTGCTCGAGCAGCGCGAGCGCCGCCGCGACATCGTGGTCGACGACCAGACGCTCTACGACTTCTTCGCCGCGCGGATCCCGCAGGACGTCGTCAGCGCGGCGCACTTCGACCGCTGGTGGAAGGACGCGCGCCGCGCCGACCCGTCGCTGTTGACCTACACCTTGGAGCTGCTCGTCCGGCCCGAGGCGCGCGACGCGCTGGAGGGCGCGGGCCGCCCGTCGGCCTGGCGTCAGGGCGACCTCGTCCTGCCGTTGACCTACGCCTTCGAGCCGGGCTCCGAGCACGACGGCGTCACCGTGCACGTCCCGCTCGCGACGCTGCCGCAGCTGCGCGCGACGGGCTTCGAATGGCTCGTCCCCGCCTTCCGCATGGAGCTGGTGACGACGCTGCTGCGCGGCCTGCCCAAGGAGCTGCGCCGCCCGCTCGTGCCGGTCCCGGAGACCGCGGCGCTGGCGCTGAGCCGGATGAAGCCGCGCTCCGGGCCGCTGGCCGAGGTCCTGGCCCGCGAGGTCAGCGCCCTGAAGGGCACCCTCGTCCCGGCGCAGGCGTTCGCCCCCTCCGCCCTGCCCGACCACCTCAAGATGACGTTCGCCGTCGAGGACGAGCGCGGCGCGACCGTCGCGCACGGCACCGACCTCGCGGCGGTCCGCGACCAGGTCAAGCCGCGGCTGCGGGCCGCGCTGAGCGCCGCGACCGCCGAGCACGAGCACGCCGGGCTCACCGCGTGGGCGGGCTTCGACGCGCTGCCGCGCGAGATCGCCCTGCGCGGCGCCGGCGACGCCGGCCGCGCGTTCGGCGCGCTGGTCGACCGCGGCGACCACGTCGACGTCAAGATGATGGAGTCGCGCGCTGCCGCCGACGCCGCCATGGCGCTCGGCACGCGCCGCCTGCTCCTGCTGACGATCCCGACCGTCGCCCGCCAGGTCGTCGGCCGGCTCGACAACCGCGCGCAGCTGCTGCTGGCCGCGGCGCCGCACGGCTCGCTGGCCGCGGTCGTCGACGACGCGACGAGCGCGGCGGTCGACGTCCTGGTCGACGAGGCCGGCGGCCCGGCGTGGGACGCCGCGTCGTTCGCTCGGCTGCGCGGCCACGTCGCGGGCGCGCTGGCGGCGCGGACGAGCGTCGTGATGCGCGACGTCGTCGACATCCTCGCCGCGCGCGCCGACCTGCACCGCCGCATGGAGACGCTGATCGCCGCGCCGCTGCGCGACGCCCGCCAGGACGTCGCCGAGCAGCTCGGCGGCCTCGTCTACCCGGGCTTCGCCGCGACGACCGGCGCCTACCGCCTCGGCGACGTCGTCCGCTACCTGCGCGCCGCCGAGCGCCGGCTGGAGCGCCTGGCCGACGTCGTCGCGGTCGACCGCGACCGCATGGCCGGCGTGCGCGCGCTGGAGGGCGAGCTGCGCGACCGGATCAACGCCTACGTCAACGCCGGGCGTCCCGTGCCGTCCGGGCTGATCGAGGCCGGGTGGCTGATCCAGGAGCTGCGCGTCGCGCAGTTCGCGCAGGCGCTCGGCGTCCGCGGCCAGGTCAGCGCCAAGCGCGTCCGGAAGGCGATGGACGAGGCAGCATGACCTCGGAGGTCATCGACCGGCCGCCGCGTCACCGGCAGGCTGTGACCCATGACCAACTCCTCCTCCATCACCGAGACCGTCGACGCCTACATCGCCGCCTGGAACGAGGGCGAGCCGGAGCGCCGCCGCGCGCTCGTCGGGCAGGCCTTCGCCGCTGAGGCGACCTACGTCGACCCGATGATGTCCGGGTCCGGCCCGGACGAGATCGCCGGGATGATCGGCGCCGCCCAGCAGCAGTTCCCCGGCCACCGCTTCGTCCTGGCCGCAGGGCCCGACGCCGTCGGCGACCACGTGCGGTTCGTCTGGCGCCTGGAGCCGACGGCCGGCGGGCCGGCGGTCGCCGTGGGCCACGACTTCGCGACGGTGACCGGCGACGGCCGCCTCGGCGACGTCGTCGGCTTCCTCGAGCAGGCCGAGGCCGCCTAAGTCCCGCCCCGCGGCCTCCCCATGCCCAGCCGCGGGATCCAGCCCGGCACCGCCCGCCGGTACGCCTCGTAGGAGGCGCCGAACCGGCGGGCGAGCCGTGGCTCCTCCACGTAGCGGGCCAGCGCCGCGGTCGTCGCCACGTACGCCGCGGCCGCCACGAGCAGGATCGGCTGGCCGACGAGCAGCGCCTCGCCGAGGATGACCGTCGCTGTCGCCACGTACATCGGGTGGCGCACGACGCGGTAGGCGCCGCCGGCGATGACGCGGGCGGTCGGCGCGGCCGGCGACGGCGTGCCCGCGCCCTCGCGCACGAACCGGACGAAGACGTCGAGCAGGACGGCGATGCCGCCGAGCATCGACAGCGCGCCGAGCACCCGCAGCGCGACCGGCGGATCGGCCCCGTCGCGCCCCGCGACCTGCACGAGCAGCCACGGCCCGACGCCGGCCTCGAGCCCCGGCCCCGCGAGGAAGAACAGGATGTTGCCGAGGACGAGGGCTCGGCGGCGACCGCTGCGCATCGCGGGGCATCTTGACGAACTACGCTGCGCGACGATGAAGCACTTCCTGCGCCCCCTCTTCGACCGCGTGGTCATCAAGGAGCTCGAGCCCGAGCGCTTCCGCCGCTCCGGGCTGCTCGTGCCGGCCGGCTCCAACGAGCCGCCGCCACAGCACGGGATCGTCCTCGCGGTCGGCCAGGGCCTGGACTGGTGGGACCACGTCGGCGTGCGGATGCCGATCGCGCCCGGCGACCACGTCGTCTTCCACACCTCCGCCGGCGCCTGGGTCGAGGTCGACGAGGAGCGCCTCCTGGTCTGCCGCGTCGGCGAGATCCTCGGCGTCCTGGAAGAGGTCACGACCGACGAGCTCGAGGAGTCCGAGCCGTCCTGAGTGCCAGTCCTAGGGCCGCGCGCCGGCGCGCGTGACGGCGCGGGCGCCGAGCGTGCACGCGCTGGTGAGCGCGTCCTGGGGGCTCGCGCGGCGGCGACGCGCGGCGAGCCAGCCGGCGGCGAAGGCGTCGCCGGCGCCGGTGGTGTCCACGACGGTCTCCACGGCCGGCCCGGCGGTCCGGACGACCTCCTGGCCGTCGGTCCACAGCGCGCCGCCGGCGCCGAGCGTCACGACGACCTCGCGTGCGTCGGCGCTCGCGGCCAGCGCGCGGGCTGCGGCCTCGGGGTCGTCGAGCCCGGTCAGGACGCGGGCCTCGTCGAGGTTGGGCAGCAGCACGTCGGCGCCGGCGATCCAGCCCAGGACGCGGTCGACGCCGCAGTCGCGCAGCGGCGCCGCCGAGGCCGGGTCGATCGAGATCGTCATCCCGGCCTCGTGGGCGTGGTCGAGCGCGCAGAGGCCCGCAGCGCGCGGCCCGTCGTGGAGCAGGACGTAGCCGCTCAAGTGCAGGTGGTTGCCCTTGGCGAACAGCTGCGCCGGCAGGTCGTCGGGCGCCAGCGCGAGGTTCGCGCCGCGGTCGGGCAGCATCGTGCGCTCGCCGTCGGCGCCGATGACGACGACGCAGGTGCCGGTGGCGCGCGCGTCGTCGGTCGCGACGTGGACGTCGACGCCCGCCTCGCGCAGCTCGGCGACCGCGCCGCGGCCTGCGACGTCGTCGCCTGCGCGGGCCACGAGGGCGACCCCGACATCCTGGTGCGCGAGCCAGGCCGCGACGTTCGCGGCCGCCCCGCCCCCGGTCCAGCGCACGTGCGCCTCGGTGTCGGACGCGTGTGCGAGCGGCGCGGCGGCGGCCGCGACGACGTCGACCATCAGGTCGCCGACGACGACGATCGTCATGGACCGCGGCCTACGCCTGGGCCTGCGCCGCCGCGATCTGCCCAGCGAGGCGCGCGTTGGCCAGCACGAGCGCGACGTTGGCCCGCAGCGACTCGCCGCCCGTGCCCTCGTGGAAGCGCGCGAGCAGGAACGGCGTGACGTCGCGGCCGCGCACGCCCTCGGCCGCCGCCGCCGCCAGCGCCTCGCGCAACACGCGCTCGTGCAGCTCGGGGTCCAGCTGCTCGCTCTCGGGCAGCGGGTTGGCGATCACCAGCGCGGAGCCGTCGAGGCCGAGCTCGCCGCGGGCGCCGAGGACCGCCGCGATCTCCTCGGGCGAGTCGAGCTGCCACGGCAGCTCGTAGCCGCTCTCGGTCAGGTAGAAGGCGGGGAACCGCGTGGTCTTGTAGCCCGCCACGCCGATGCCCAGCGACTCGAGGCGCTCGAGCGTCGCAGGGATGTCGAGGATCGACTTCACGCCCGCGCAGACCACGCAGATGTCGGTCCGGGCCAGCCCGACCAGGTCGGCCGACTCGTCCCACGTGTCGGCCGCCTCGCGGTGCACACCGCCGAGGCCGCCGGTCGCGAAGAGGCCGATGCCGGTCTCGGCCGCGAGGTGCGCCGTCGCCGCCACCGTCGTGGCGCCGGTGGCGCCGCGCGCCGCGGCGATCGGGAGGTCGCGGGAGCTGCACTTGACCACGTCGTCGCGTGTGGCGATCGCCTCCAGCGCCGCGTCGTCGAGGCCGACGCGGACCTCGCCGTCGACGAGCGCGATCGTTGCCGGGACCGCGCCGCCGTCGCGCACCGCCTGCTCGATCTGCCGGGCGATCACGATGTTGTCGGGCCGCGGGAGCCCGTGGGAGACGATCGTGGACTCCAGCGCCACGACGGCCTCGCCGGCCGCCAGCGCTGTCTCGACTTCGGGTGCGACGGTGATCATGGGCGACTGACGGTAGCGGCGGCGCGTCGCGCGCCGCCGCCCCGCCTCAGGCCGCTACCGGCGCCGCCGGCTCTGGGCGACCTGCGTGCGGACGCGCACCCCGTCGCGGCCGCGGACCGCCGCCGCCTTGACGCGCACGCGCAGGCGGTCGGCGCCCTTGAGCCCGGTGACGTGCAGCGACACGTAGGTCAACCCACGCCGGCCCGAGACCTTCACCTTGCCGACCGTAACCGTCTGGCCCGACGCGGCCTGGGCCAGCGCGGCCTGCGGCAGCGCGACGACCGGCTTGCCGCCGTCCACGACGACCAGTCCGGACGGCTGGACGTCGTCGTCCGGGTCGCCCCACGTCACGTCGACGTCGGCCGACGCGGTCCCGCTCTCGAGGTCGGTCACGTTCGTGTCCGCCTCGGGGTCCTTCGCGGTGAGCGTGTCGACGTACTGGTCGAACTCGATGTCGCAGTTGACCTTCGCGGCAATCGCGTTCATCACGGCCTGCACGGTGTCGACGGTCACGTTCGGGAAGAACGTGCCCTTGGTCTCGCGCGCGATCCGGCCCAGACGCTGCCCGGCCTCCGACCGGCGGCCGCCGAGGTCGGGGCCGAGGCCGATGACGTAGGTCGGCGGGCCGCCGCGGTGGCCGTTGCGGAAGTCGCCGCCCTCGTTGTGCTCGCCGTCGGTGAGGAAGATCCGCGCGCTGGCGCGGCCCGCGGCGCGGTTGAGCGAGCGGAATCCGGCGTTGTAGTTCGTGCCGCCGTCGTCGGCGACGAGATCGCGCTCCAACGCGGCCGACAGGTCGCGGATCTGCGTCACGCCCGCCACGCCATAGGCGATCTTGGTGGCGTCGAAGACGTTGCTGGCCTCGCTGCCGAACTGCACGGCGGTGAACGTCCGGCCCGCGTTGCCCGGCTTGGCGAGCAGCAGCTCAAGCGCCTTGGCGCGCAGGCGGTCCGGGTCGGAATCCTCCATCGAGCCGGAGTCGTCGATCAGCAGCTCGAAGCGCGTCGCCGCGTGGCAGCCGTCCTGGTCGACCTCCTCCTGGACGCCCGGATCGGGCGCGGTCGGCGCCGGGGTGACGAGCGCGGGCGCGATCCCGCGGACGATGCGGACGGTGCCGCCGTCGCCGGCCTCGGGCTCGCCGAGCAGCAGGTCGGTCGCGCCGTCGCGATCGAGGTCGCCGGCGGCGGCCAGCGCGCGCAGGTGCCCGCCCGCGGTCGAGCCGGCGAAGGTCTGGGCGACCGGCAGCTTGCCGGCGTCCAGCGTCCCGCTCACCGGCGCGCCCGAGACGCGGTACGCGGCGCCCGCGTCGGCGCGGTCGAACGGCGACGCGAACACCGCCGAGATCACGAGGTCGGGCTTGCCGTCGGCGTCGAGGTCGCCCGGCAGCGCCACGCCGGCGCCGAACGCGTCCTTGGCCGCGGCGCCGTCGAGGCGCAGGACGCGTGCCGCGTCGGGGGCGCTGAGGTCCAGCGTCCCGCCCAGCCCGCGCGCCCCGTAGAGGACGTAGGCCGAGCCGGAGTTCTGGCGGTCGTTGCGGTCGCTCAGCGGCACGCCGATCGCGAGGTCGGCCACGCCGTCGCCGTCGAGGTCGCCGGCCGCGAGCGCGAGGCCGAGCGCTTGGTCGGTCGTCCCGGCGCGTAGCCGCACGCCGTGGTCGGCGGCCAGCCGCGGCAGGTCCTCGCCGCTCGTGCCGCCGTGGCCGTACACGACGTAGGCGGCGCCGCGCGCCTCGTGGCCGTCGGCGACGTCGGCCAGGTCGCCGTCGTCGATCGCCGCCGGGTCGGTGCCCGGGGCGCCGACCGCGATCTCGGAGGCGCCGTCGCCGTTGAGGTCGCCGACCGCCGCGAGCGCCAGGCCCGCGAAGCCGCCGGTCGGGCCGTCCATCCGCCACGACGGGCCGGAGGCGGGATCGGCGAGGTCGACGTCGCCGCCGCCGCGGTGGCCGGCGACCACGTAGGCGGCGCCGCCGCGCTTGCGCAGCGCGGCCGAGCCGGGCGCGCCGACCGCGAGGTCCGGGACGCCGTCGCGACCCTCGTCGCCGAGGGCCGCGAGCGCGGTGCCGGCCCCGTCGCCGGGTGCGGCGCCGACGATCGCGTAGCCGCCCGCGCCGAGCTGGCCGAGCGCGACCGCCTCCGGCGTCTTCTTGCCGTAGACGACGTAGGCGACGCCCGCGTCGGCGCGGCCGTAGGCGGCGGCGCCGGGGGCGCCGACCACGACGTCGGCCAGCCCGTCCCCGTTGACGTCGCCCGCGGCGCTGACCGCCAGGCCGGCCCGGTCGCCGGGCGCGCCGCCGGTGATCTTGAAGCCGCCGTCGCCGAGCGTGGCGAGCGCGGTCAGCGGGCTCGCGCCCGGGCTGCCGAAGACGACGTAGGCCGTGCCGGGGTCCTTCGGCCCGCCGGGCGCGCCGACGATCGCGTCCGCGATCCCGTCGCCGTTGACGTCGCCGGCCGCCGCGACGGCCCAGCCGGTCTGGGCGCCCGGGCCGGTGCCGGTGAGCGTGCGGTCCGCGCCGGTGGAGGCGAGGTCCTGCGGCGCCCCGGTCGGCGCGTCGGCCGCGATCGCGCCGGACGCGGACAGCAGCAGGGCCGCGACGGTCGCCGCGGTGGTCACCAGCGTGGTGGATCGCATGCGCATGGCGTCTCCAACGGTCAAGGGAGCGGGGTGTTACGCGGATCTTGTCCGCAACCGCGGTCGGCTCCGTCATCCTCTTGGCAGGAGCACGCTGATGGACCTCTACGCGGACCGTGTCGACGCGGGGCGCCGCCTGGCGCCGGCGGTCGCGCGCGCGGTCGCGGCGGGCGGCGCGGGGCCCGCGCTCGTGCTCGCCCTCCCGCGCGGCGGCGTGCCCGTGGCGGTCGAGGTCGCGGCGGCGCTCGGCGCGCCGCTCGACATCGTGCTCGTCCGCAAGCTCGGCGTCCCCGACCAGGCCGAGCTCGCCTTCGGCGCGATCGCCTCCGGCGGCGCGCACGTCGTCAACCCCGACGTCGTCGCCGGCGCACGGCTCGACGACCACGCGATCGCCGCCGTGGTCGCGAGCGAGACGGCCGAGCTCGCGCGGCGCGAGCGGCGCTACCGCGGCGACCGCCCGGTCACGCCGGTCAGCGGTCGCACCGTCGTCGTGGTCGACGACGGGCTGGCCACCGGTGCGACGATGCGCGCGGCGGTGCAGGCGCTGCGTTCCCGCGCGGCGGCGCCGATCGTGGTGGCCGCGCCCGTCGGCTCCGACGAGGCGTGCGCGCTGGTCGCGCTCGACGCCGACGCCGTCGTCTGCCCGCTGCGCCCGCGCGGCTTCCGGGCCGTCGGCGCCTGGTACGAGGACTTCGCGGCCGTCGACGACGCGACCGTCATCGCGCTGCTCGACGCCGCGGCCTCGACGATCCGCCGAGCCTGACGCGCACGGGTCAAGGCGCCCCGGGCCGCGCGCCGATCCCCCGTAGGTGAACGTCAGCGCGATCAGCGGCATGCAGGCGGCCAGCCTGATGCTGGACCAGGCCGGGGCCAGCATCGCGAGCATGAGCGCGGCACCGGACGCCGACCTGGCCACCGCGTTCGCGAACCTGAGCCTGGCGAGCATCGCCTACGACGCCAACGCGAAGGTGCTCCAGACGCAGGACGAGACGCAGCAGAACCTCGTCGACCTCCTGGCCTGACCGCGCTTTTCAGGTTTCCGTCCCCCTGGTCGACCACCGAGGGGGACATGGCCCGCATTCTCGTAGTCGACGACGCCGCGTTCATGCGTCGCATGGTGATCGACGTCCTCCAGAACGGCGGGCACGAGGTCGTCGGCGAAGGCGCGAACGGCATCGAGGCGGTGCAGCGCTACCAGGAGCTGCGCCCCGACGTGATGACGCTCGACATCACGATGCCCGAGAAGGACGGCCTGACCGCGCTGAAGGAGCTGATGGCGATCGACCCGGGCGCGAAGGTCGTCATGTGCTCCGCGCTGGCGCAGGAGTCCAAGGTGCTGGAGGCCGTCAAGGCCGGCGCCAAGGACTTCATCGCCAAGCCGTTTCAGGCCCAGCGAGTCCTGACGGCGATCGAGAAGATCACCGCCTAGCCCGTCGCGGGCTCCTCGACCAGGGCGAGGGCGAAGCCGTCCCAGCCCTTGGACCCGACGGTCTGCACGGCCGTCGCGGTGACGCCCGACGCGGCGTGCAGCAGGTCGAAGAAGCGCCGCATCCCCTGCACCCGAGGGTCGTCGTCGGCCGCGTCCGCCACCGCCCCGCCGCGCACCACGTTGTCGGCGACGACGACGCTCCCCGGGCGGGTCAGCCGCAGCGCCCACTCCAGGTACGCGGCCGTGCGCTGCTTGTCAGCGTCGAGGAAGACGAAGTCGAACGGCCCTTCGTCGCGCAGCTGCGGCAGCGTGTCGAGCGCGGCGCCGACGCGGATCTCGACGCGCGCGCTCAGGCCGGCCGCCTCGAGGTTCGCCTGGGCGACGGCCGCGTAGCCGGCGTCGGCCTCCAGCGTGATCAGCCGTCCGTCGGCGGGCAGCGCCCGGGCCAGCCAGATCGTGCTGTAGCCGGCGAGCGTCCCGAGCTCCAGGACCCGGCGGGCCCCGCTCATGCGCGCGAGCAGGTGCAGGAGCTTGCCCTGGTTGGGCGCGACCTCGATGGCCGGCACCCCGGCGGCCGCCGCGCGCGCCTGCGCCGCGTCGAGCGCCGGATCATCTCCTACGAGTCGCTCGTTGATGTAGGTGTCGACGTCGGGCGGGTGCAGGCCGGGGTGCTCGCTCACCCCGACATCATGCCCAGGTGGCGAACTTCACGAGCTGCGGCTCGACGCCCTTCCCCTTGCCGGCGAGGACGCACGTGTGGCCGTCGCGCCGCCAGGTGACGACCGTCGCGCCGTCCTTGCGGTAGATGGACAACTTGAGCCCGGCGCGGTTGACCGTGCGCGCGCCGTCGGGCTCGGGCAGTGGCCGGCCGTCGACGATCGTGTAGCCGACGTCGCCCTTGGGGCCGCGGTAGGTGATCGTCGTCGCGTCGCGCCCGCCGAGCCGGTCGTGGCGCATGCCGGCCGCCTTCCACGCCGGCCACTGGTAGGCGTAGTTGGGGAACGTGATGCCGCCGACGCGCTCGTCCAGCGCCACGCTGCCGGTGGCGGCGGGCGCCGCGGCGGTCGGGCGGGCGAGGGCGAGCGCCGCCGCCTCGTCGACCGAGGGTCCCGCCGCGCCGCCGGCGAAGGCCAGGACGCCGACGAGCACCGCGGCCAGCGCGGTCCCGGCGAGCGCCGGCAGGACGATGCGCGGGCGCCGCAGCCACGCCCGCGCCCGCTTAGGGCGGGTCCGCTCGGCCTCCGCGATCCGGGCGCGCAGCGCCGGCGGCGCCTCCACGGTCAGCGCGAGCTCGTGGATGTGGCGCCCGACAACCTCGCTGTCGGCGGCGGAGAGCAGGGGATCGCGGTCGGGCGGTTCAGGGGTGCGTGCGGTCATCGCAGGGTGCTGGGGTCGCGGGGCAAGTCGGATGGTGCGGGGCGCAGCAGCTTGGCCAGGCGCGAGCGCCCGCGATGCAGCCGCGTCGTGATCGTCGCCTCCTTGGCGCCGAGCACGCGCCCGGCCTCGCGGTAGCTCAGGCCGACGATGTCGATCGCCACGATCGCGTCGCGCTGGTCCGCGGGCAGGTGGGCGATCGCCGTCAGCAGCTCGGAGACCTCGAGCGCCGCCTCCGGATGGCGCGGGTCGCCGGCGCGCGCCAGGCCGTCGCGCTCGTCGTCGAGCTCGAGCGGCGTCGGCTTGCGCTTCTGGGTGCGCAGCCGGTTCAAGAAGGTGTTGCGCAGGACGCGGAGCAGGTAGCCGAGGTCGTCGTCGTGGCGCAGGAAGCGCGGCCGCGCGAGCACGCGGGCGTAGGTCTCCTGGACCAGGTCCTCGGCGTCGTGGCGGTTGCCGCACAGCGCCAGCGCTGCCCGGTAGAGGCGGTCGACGTGGTCACCGAGGCGCTGCGGGTCGAGTGGGCGGGCGCCGCCCTCCGGCATCCCCGAGACGGTAGCCGCGATCGTGCCCTGGGTCGAGACGCTCATTGGACGGTGAGCGTCCCCTCCATGCCGGCCTGCCGGTGCCCGGGCACCGGGCAGTAGAACGTGTACTTGCCGGGCTTGAGGTCGACCGTGACCTTCGACGTGCCGCCCGGCTGGACGGTCTCGCCGTCCTTGTCGACGCCGTTGCCCTCGACCGCGATCGCGTGCGGCTGGCTGTCGCTGCCGGGGTTGTCGAGCGTCAGCGTGACCGTGCCGGTCTTGGCGGTCAGCGTCTTCTTGTCGAACGACAGGCCGTTGGACTCGACGGCCTTGAGCTGGAGGTTGTCGCTCGCAGCGGCCGGGGCGGGAGCGCTCGCGGCCGTCGTGGTCGGGGCCGCCTCCGAGGAGCTGGTGTCGGACGAGTCGCTGCTGCCGCAGCCGGCGATCAGCGCGCCGGCGGCGGCGACGGACACGAGGGTCGGGAGGAGGCGGGTCATGTCCAGGCAAGACCCCGCCGCGCGGAGATCCTTCCCGCGGGCTCGGTGGCTAGGGATGCGCGAGCGTGTGGGCGTCGGCGCGCGCGAACGTGGCCCACGCGGGCTCGCCGTGGCTGAGGCTCGCCGCCTGGGCGGCCGGCACCTCGGCCACGAGCCCGCCCACGCGCACGCGCGCACGCGGACCTTCGTCCTCCACCCCGTCGATCGTCCCCTGGACGACCCGGATGCCGGAACGCGGCGCGGGCGCCTCCGGCCCGGTGACGATCGTGACCGCCCACGGCTGGACGGCGAGGCCGTCGATCACGTTGGCGCCGGTGAACGCGGCGACGAACGCGTCGGCGGGGGCGCGCAGCAGCTGCGCGGGCGCGTCGAGCTGGCGCAGCCGGCCGTCGACGATGACGCCGACGCGGTCGGCGAGGGCGATGGCGTCGCGGTGGTCGTGGGTGACGACGAGCGCCGGGAGCGCGAGCTCGGCCAGCAGGTCACCCAGCTCGCCGCGGACCACGGCACGGGTGTGGGCGTCCAGCGCGGAGAGCGGCTCGTCGAGCAGCAGGACGCCGGGGTCGCGGGCCAGCGCGCGGGCCAGCGCGACGCGCTGGCGCTCGCCGCCGCTGAGGTTCGTCGGGCGCTCGCCGGCCAGGGCCGCGATGCCCAGGCGGTCCAGCAGCTCGGCGGCGCGCACGGCCGTCCCGCCGAACGCGACGTTCTGGGCGACGGTCAGGTGCGGGAACAGCGCGTAGTCCTGGAACACGAGGCCGACGGCACGGCGCTCGGGCGGCAGCGCGACGCGGCGCCCGCGGTCGCCGCCGCGGGCGAACCACACGTCCTCGCCCAGCGCGATCCGCCCCGTGTCGGGCGCCAGCAGCCCGGCGACCGCGCGCAACACGGTGGACTTGCCCGCGCCCGACGGCCCGACGAGCGCGACCGTCTCGCCCGGCGCGACGGTCAGGCCGACGCGGAGCGTGTACGCGCGAAGGGCGACGGCGATGTCGAGCTCGAGCTGCGCCATGAAGCGAGCATCTTGACGCTCAGCAGCACCGCGCCGCTCAGCACCACCAGGAGGATCCCGATCGCCAGAGCCGCGTCGAAGTTGGACTCCAGCTGGTCGTAGATGCCCAGCGTCAGCGTCTGGGTCTCGCCGCGGACGCTGCCGGCGAAGACGATCGTCGCCCCGAACTCCCCCACGCCGCGCGCGAAGGCCAGCACCGCGCCGGCCGCGAGGCCGCCGGCGGCGAGCGGCAGGTCGATGCGCCAGAACGTGCGCGCCGGCGATGCGCCGAGGGTCCGGGCCGCCGCCGGCAGCTGCGGGTCGACGGCCTCGAACGCGGCGATCGCCTGGCGCACGTAGAACGGCGCGGCGACGAACGCGACGGCGAGCACGACGGCCCACTCGGTGAACGGCAGCACGATGCCGCGGTCGGCCAGCGCCCCGCCGAGCAGGCCGCCGCGACCGAGAGCCGCCAGCAGCGCGATGCCCGCGACGGCGGGCGGCAGGACGAGCGGCAGCTCGACGAGCGTGACCAGCAGCGACCGGCCGCGGAAGCGCCGGCGGGCGAGCAGGAACGCGGTCGGCGTCCCGAAGGCGAGGATCAGCGCGTCGGCGATCAGGTTGGTGCGCAGCGTCACCTTCAGCGCGTCGGTGACGACGGGGTCGCCGAGCAGGTCCGGGACGTCGGTCAGCGGGACCTGCGTGAACAGCGCGATCAGCGGCAGGGCGAAGAACGTGAGCGCGAGCGTCGCCGCGGCGGCGACGAGCGCGTCGAACCCCGTGATCCGGCCGCCGCGCATCACCCGCGCGGCGGCAGCCCGAACCCGTAGCGCTTGAGGATCGTGCGGCCGGCGCCGCCGACGACCTTGTCGATGTAGGCCTGCGCCGCCGCGGTGTCGGCGCCCGGCCGCTTGACCGCGCAGATCTGGTACCGGACCGCCGGCTGCGCCCACTTCGGCACGCGGATCTCGGCTGTCCGGCCGCGCGTCGACAGCGCGTCGGTGTGGTAGACGAAGCCGGCGTCGGCCGAGTTCAGCGCCACCTTGGACAGCACCGACGTGACGTCCTTCTCCTGGCTGACCGTGTTGGTCGAGAGGACGTTGGTGAGGTGCAGGCGGCGCAGGAGCAGCCGCGTGTAGTTGCCGATCGGGACACCCGCGGTGCCGATCGCCAGGCGCTTGCCGCTGCCGCGCAGCGAGTACACCGACGTGATGCCGGCGGGGTTGGCCTTCGGGACGACCAGGACCAGGATGTTGGTCGCGAACGTCACCGGGCGCGTGCACAGCCCTTCGTTGAACAGCGCCGTGGCCTCGGTCGGGCTGGCGGAGGCGAAGACGTCGGCGGGCGCGCCGCGCTCGATCTGGGCCTGCAGCGTGTTGGAGCCGGCGAAGTTGTACTTCGGCGTGTGGTCCAGGGCCGGGAACGCGTTGTTCAGCGAGGCGGCGGCGTAGACCGTGGGCGCCGCCTGCGCGGCGGCGGTCGGCAGCGCGGCCGCGGCGAGCGCGGCCAGGACGACGGTCGGGAGGCGGAGGCGCATCACGTCTTGGGGTAGTTGGGGGCGGACAGCAGCGCGTCGAGCTCGGCGCCGGCGGCGTCGAGGTCGAGCGGGACCGGGAGGCCCTGGATCGCCGGGACGCCGGCGGCGGCGCGCACGACGAGCAGGTGCTGGGCGTCGCTGGCCAGCAGGCGGGCGAGCAGGAGCCGCGTCGAGCCGTCCTGGGTCGAGGCCAGCGCGCCGGTGAGCGTGCGGACGAGCAGCGTCTCGAGCTTGATGGCGAGGGCCACCGTCGGCTTCTTGGGCAGCACGATCATGAAGTCGTCGGGCGCGGGCGCGTCGGCGCCGAGCGCGGCGGTGAGCTTGTCGACGTGCCTCGCCTTCTGCTGGGCGGCGGCCTGGTCGCCGACCTTCGCGTAGTAGGCCTGGCTGACGCGCTCGGCGATCAGCGTGAACTGCAGGTACCCGAGGTCGTCGCCGACGGGCGCCGGAGCGGGCAGCGCGGCGCGCGCGACCCCGGCGGGCAGGAGCGACGCGACGCCGGCCGCGGCGCCGCCGCGCAGGAGCGCCGCGCGCGTCAGCGGCACGACGACACCTCGCCCGCGCCGCAAGAACCTATGCATTGCCTAGGAACGTTCACATGCGCGATGATAACGCCGGTGCGCCGGTCCGCAACGTCCCTCTTGTGCGCCGCCCTGCTGGCGGTCCTCGTCGGCTGCGGCGACGACGCCGACTCGTCTTCGGGCGCCAAGCCCAAGGGCGACGCCGCCCTGCGCTCCGACCCGCCGCTGGCCCGCGCGCCGCGCCGGGCCGGCGAGGTCGTCCTGCGCGCCAACGCCTCGCCGCAGGCGCACGGCCCCGTCGCGCTCGACGGCCGCTACCGCGTGCGCTTCGTCCAGTACGCGCCCGAGGACCCGACGCTCGACTTCACCACCCAGACTGCGTTCGTCGCCGACCTCCAGACGCCGGCCGGGCGGCCGGCCGAGCCGTTGTTCAAGGCCGCGGCCGCCGCCGGAGCCACGACGATCGACGTCCACGGCCGCTTCCTGGTCGACGTCTCGTTCGGCGACTTCCCGTACGTCCTTCGCTTCTCCCCCGCCGGGAAGTAGCCTCGTCGACATGGACAACATGGTGCGCATCGGCGCCGCGGCCGCGGCGCTCGGGTTGAGCGTCGACACGCTGCGCCGGTGGGAGCGCGACGGGCGCATCGCGTTCGAGCGCCACGGCGGACAGCGGTACCTGCGCGCGGAGGCGCTGGCGGACCTGCTGCGCGAGCGCGGCACCCACGAGCGCACCAGCGCGCGCAACAGGATGACCGGGGTCGTGGTCGCGGTGCAGCGCGACGGGGTGATGGCCCAGGTCGATCTCGCCTGCGGGCCGTACCGCGTGGTCTCGCTGATGTCGCGCGAGGCGGTCGACGACCTGGACCTGCGGCCCGGCATGGCGGCGACGGCCGTCATCAAGGCCACCAACGTGATCGTCGAACGTTAGGTTGCTTTCCTGGTAGAGTACCCGGGCGACCGACCCAGGAGCCGCGATGCCCATCCTCGATCCCGCCACCGTCAGCGACGAGGCCACCCGCCTCCCGATCGGCGCCGTTGCGTCCTATCTGCAGGAGCAGCTCGGCCAGAAGCTCACCGCCTATCTGTCCGGCGTGACCGATCCCAAGATGGTCGGCCGGTGGGCCGCCGGCAAGGCCCAGCCGCGCGACGAGCGCGAGATGCGGCTGCGCGACGCCTTCAAGGCAACCAAGATGCTCGTCGCCGCGTTCGGCGCCCAGACGGCGAAGGCGTGGTGGGTCGGCTCCAACACCCGCCTCGACGACCGCGCGCCCGCCGCCGTCGTGCGCGGGGCGACCGACCCGGACATGCTGCGCTTCGTCGTCCCGGCCGCGCGCGCGTTCGCCGGGGGCACGGTCTGAGCGGGCGCGGCCCGGAGGTCTGGCGCCTCGGGCACCGCGACGCGCCGCTGGACTTCGTCCCGCTCGAGCTCTGCGGCTGGGAGGGCCGCTGGGACGACCCGCGCCGGGCCTACCGCACGCTCTACGCGGCGCGCGACGTCGCGACCTGCCTGCGCGAGGTGCTCGCCGACCTGCGGCCCGACACCACCATGTTGGCCGAGCTGCGCGAGCTGTTCGGCCGCGACGCCGGGCTGGAGGCCGCGGCGGGGACGGTCCCGCGCGAGTACCGCGAGCAGCGCGTGCTCGCGGCGGCGACGGTCCGGGTCGACGAGGGCGAGCTGGTCGACGTCGACGAGCCCGCCGCGCGCGCCCGGCTGGAGCGCGAGCACGCGCCGCTGCTGGCCGAGCACGGGATGGCCCACCTCGACGTCTCCGAGATCCGCAGCCGCACGCGGTTCGTGACCCAGCGCATCGGGCGCGTGCTCTACGAGCACGGCGCCGCGGCGATCGCGTTCGGGTCCAACCTGGACGACCGCCCGTGCTACGCGGTCTTCGAGGCCCGCGGCCGACTGGTGCGGCGCGGGCGCGCCAAGCCGCTGGAGCTCACCGCCGAGCTGCCCGAGCTGGTCGCGGTGTGCGACGAGTACGGGCTGACGCTGACCGACTGACTACAGCTGCCCGTGGTTGGGCGGCAGGACGTCGGCCAGCGCGTAGGCGGCGAGGTGGTGGTACTTCCAGTCCAGCGGGTCGTGGACGGAGTGCGTGCGGGCGTTGCGCCAGTGGCGGTCCAGGTCGTACTTGCCGGCGGTCGAGCTGGTGCCGCAGAGCTGGAAGAGCTCGGACGCCGTGTCCACGGCGACCTCGCTGCCGAACGCCTTGGCGGCCGCGACGGCGAGCGAGCCGCGGGCGGCGGCGTCGGCGTCGGCCGGCTCGAGGCCGATCGCGTCGAGCGTGCGCGCGGCGTCGGCGAGCAGCGCCTCGGCGGCACCGACGCGCGCGGCGGCGCGGCCGTACCGATGCAGGACGTGCGGGTCGTCGACGGCGGCGTCCGCCCCCGCCCGGACGGCCTCGGTCGACGGCCGCGCCTTCTCGCGCAGGTAGGCGCGCGCGTCGCGCAGCGCGCCCCCGGCGATGCCGACCTCGATCGCGGCGTGCACGAGCTGCGCGCGGGCGCCGAGCTGTTGGGGCACTTCGTAGGCCCGGGCGTAGTCCACCAGCAACGCCGGGTCGACGGGGACGTCGGCGAACGTCGTGGTGCCGCTGATCGTGGCGCGCTGGCCCAGCACGTCCCAGTCGGTGTCGACCGTGACGCCGGGCGTGTCGCGCGCGACGAACGCGGCGACGAGGCGCCCGTCGTCGTCCAGCGCGCTCACCGCGATCCAGCGCGCGGTCAGCGCGCCGGTGCAGTAGTACTTGGTGCCGGCGAGCACGCCGCCGGTCACCCGCGTCTTGAGGTCCTGCGCGTGCTGGCCGCCGCGCTCGGCGAGGGCGTTGCCGATCCGCGCGCCGGCGAGGACCTCGCCGAACAGCCGCGCGCGCTGCGCCTCGGTGCCCCACACGCGCAGGACGTCGAGGAACAGGAAGTGCGCCTGCGGCACCTGGGCGATCGCCGGGTCGACGGCCGCGACGACCCGGACCGCCTCGGCGAGCGTGGCCATCGCCACCTCGGCGCCACCGTGCGCCCGCGGGACCGTGACGCCGAGCAGGCCCGAGCCGTCGAGCGCGGCGAGGGCGTCACGCGGCACCGCGTCGGCCCCGGCGCGGTCGCGCGCGACGACCCCGGGCGCGATCGCCTCCGCGACCGCGTGCGCCGCCGCGAGGGCGGACGCGTCGTCGGCGAGGACCGGGACGGTGAGCGCGGAGGAGGCCATCGACGTCAGGATCCCACGCGTGGGCGCGCCCCGCCGGTCGAGGCTTTCAGCGGGCCAGCGAGACGTACGCGCCGCGGTAGAACAGCAGCGGCTCGACGTGCTCCTCGGGGTGGGCGACCGCGATGACCTGGCCGATGACGATGACGTGGTCGCCGCCCTCGGCGATCTCGTGGACGCGGCACTCGACGCTCGCCAGCGCGTCGTCCAGGATCGGGACGCCGTCGGGCAGCCGGTGGGCGACGCCCGCCCAGGACGCCGGGTCGGTGCGGCGGGCGAAGCGGTCGGAGAGCTCGCGCTGGCCGGCGGCCAGGAGGTTGACGGCGAAGCGGTCGGTGGCCCGCAGCGCGGCCAGCGTCTCGGACTCGCGGCGCAGGCAGGCGAGCACCAGCGGCGCGTCGAGCGAGAGCGAGGAGATCGCGGTTGGCCGTGGTGCCGAAGGGGCGGGCATCGGCGTCGGCCGCGGTCACGACGGCCACGCCCGTCGCGAAGTGCCCCATCGCGGTCCGCAGGTCGATCGCGGCGACATTCCCCATGGCTTTGGTAGACATTATCAACGTGCCCGACTCCCCCACCGCCCTGGTCATCGTCCTCGGCAGCGCGACGCCGCCCGGCCGCCTGCACCGCGCGCTCGCGACGGCCGCCGAGCGCGCCACCGGCCGCCACCCCGCGCTGACCGTGACGACCATCGACCTCGCCACCCTCGAGATCCCGTACGCCGACGGCCGTCCACCGGCCGAGGCCAGCGCCGACACAGCCCGCGTGGTCGACGCGATCGCCGCGGCCGACGCGGTCGTCCTCGCGAGCCCGACCTACCGCGGCTCGCTCACCGGCGCGCTCAAGAACCTGATCGATCACCTCCCGGTGCCCGCCCTGCGCGCCAAGCCGGTCGCCGTCGTCGCCATCGGCGCCTCCGACCACCACTTCCTCGGCGTCGACCGCCACCTCCGCGACATCCTCACCTTCTTCGGGGCGGCGACCACCCCAACATCCGCGTACCTCACGTCCCGCGACTTCACCGACGGCGCGCCCTCCGACGAGGCCCTCGCCCGCCTCGACGCCCTGCTCGACACGACGCTGCTGTTCGCCGAGCACCTCGGCGGCGAGCCCCTCGGGCCGCCACCGATCGGCCGCTGAGCACGTCGCGCGGCGAGGCCTTAAAGCGCCGGGGAGCCTGCCCTCGGGGGTGGGCAGGCTCCCCGGTGTCGTTCCCTCGATGGACCGGCCGAGTGGCGCCCCACGCGCCTATGTATGGCCGGTGCTTCGAGAGAGGATCTGCTGCTGCGAGTGGATCTCGTGCCGGTCCAGACACGATCTCGTCTCTCGATGGGAATTGGACCAGACGAGGCCCCACCTGTCAAGCCGCGCGGGCCGCTGATCAGGGCTCGGCGCGAAGCTGCGGGAAGGCCGTCGAGAAGCCCGGGTAGTTGCCCTGGGACTTGCACGTCGGGGTCGCGACGGCGTCCTTGTCGGCGGTGCGGAACACGAACGGCTCGATGAGCTGCAGCAGCGCGTCCGGGTCGGCCGAGGTGGGCAGCGCGACGTCGCCGCTCGGGCACTGCCCGTTGCCGAAGATGCTCGCGCCGTTCTTGAGGCCCTCGAGGGTCGTGCCAGCCGCCGTGTACGGGTTCAGGCGCGACGTGCCGAGCGGCCGCGGGTAGAACGTCAGCGTCTCGGGGTTGAGGATCTGCGACGTCCGCAGGTACTTGACGTTGTGCTGCGTGCCCGCGAGCGTCTGGCCGCCGAGGTCGTAGGCCTGCGACGACGCCGCGGTGTTCGCGAAGAACGCGGTCACCTCGCGCTTGTTCTTGCCGATGTAGTCCACGATCGGGTTCGCGTTGCGCAGGAACGGCTGGAACGCGTCCAGCAGCGGCGGCAGCTTGCCGAGGATCCGGTTGAACGCCGGCAGGCCCTTCTCCGACGCGTCGACGACCTCCTGGAGCTGCCCGAAGAACCCGTCGAACTGCGGCGCCACGTCGTTGAGCGCGCTGAACGCCGGCTCCATCGCGGTCGCGGCCGGCTGCAGCTGCTGGATCGCGGGCCGCGCGTGGTTGCCGAACGCGGTCAGCTGCGGCAGCGTCGCGTTGCTCTCGCGCTCGAAGCGCGGCAGCTTCTGGATGATCTTGGCGAGGTCCGCGTTGCGCGCGGCCGTCGTCGCGAACAGCCGCTGCGAGTCGGTGACCAGCCCGCGCAGCTGGCCCTCGCGCTCGCTGATCGCGTCGAAGATCTCACCGGTCGACGAGATCGCCTTGCTCGTCGCGGCCTGCTGGGCGTCGAGGGTCTCGAACAGCTTCCCGAACTTCTCGGTGAACCCCGGCAGCACGCCGAAGAACGCGTTGATGTCGGCGCCGCGACCCTGCACCGCCGCGGACTGGGACGCCATCCAGGTCTGGAACGCCTTGCGGGTCTTGGCGTCGAACGTCCCCAGGATCTCGTCGAGCTCGACGGTCGGCGCGACCCGGCCCGGGTCGAGCGAGCCGCCGTCGGGGACCTGCGGGCCCTTGCGGTCGCCGGGCGTCAGCTCGACGTAGGTCTCCCCCAGCAGCGACTTGACGCGCAGGATCGCCTTGGAGTCCCGCGGGACCGGCGCGTACTTGGCCTTCAGCTGGATCGTCGTCTCGGTCCGGTTGTCGGCGCCCGGCGCCAGCTTGACGACCTTGCCGACGCTGACGCCCGAGATCCGGACGTCGGACTGATTGGCCAGCTGCGTCGCCTCGGGGAAGGCGATGTGGAGCTGGTAGCCCTTGGGCTTGAGCGGCGACGGGCCGCCGAAGGCCATCCACAGGAACAGGCACGCGCCGAAGCTCGACAGCGCGAAGAGCGCCATCACCGCGATGCGACCGAGGGTGGGGACGGTCTTGATCATCCGTCCTTCCCGCAGGAGCCCGCCTTCGGCACGCCGAGCAGCTGGAGCTCCGCGGCGAGCGTCGGGTTGTTCTTGAAGTTGTTGGAGAGCGAGTTGATGATCTTCAGCGAGCCGCAGGGGTACAGGATCAGGCTGTGGCGGACCGGGCCGATGCCGTCCTGCGACGCCAACACCGAGTTGGTGTTGTGGTTGGCCCACGGCACGTAGTACAGGTAGCTGTTGCCGTGCACGCCGTCGCCGGGCGGATCGTGCGCCAGCTCCGCGAGCAACCCGTTCAACATCGTCGTCAGCGTGTCGAGGTGCGGCGTGGCCGTCGCCAGGTGCTTGGCGGCCGGGACGAGCTTGGCCGCCGTCGGCTGCGCCTCGCGCGCGAACGGGCGCAGCGAGCGCTTGATGACCGGCGTCGTCTCCTTGAAGAACGGCTGCGTGGCGCGCAGCGTCGGGCCGAGCGCCTTGGCCGTCGGCTGCAGCGCCTTCAGGCCGGTCTTGAACGTCGCGCCCAGCTCGTCGAGCTTGCCCAGCGCCGTGTCGGTCTTCTGCAGCGTCCCGGGCAGGAGCGAGAGCGTCTCGCCCAGGTTGTCGTTCTGCGCGCTGAAGTGCCGGAACACCGCGGCGCTCGAGTTCACGAACTCGCCGAGGTCCTTGTCGCGCGCCCCCAGCTCCTGGGCCAGCAGCGACAGGTTGCCCATCAGGTGGCGCAGCTTCACGCGCCGCTGCGCGACGAGCCGGCCGGCCTCGGCCGCATGGCGCGACAGCGGCTCGAAGCGCTTGACGGTGCTCGCCAGCTCGCGCCCGCCCTCGCCGCCCAGCGCGGTGCCCGCGCCCTGGAGCAGCGCGACGAGCGCCGCCCGCGTGTCGCCGTCCAGGCCGGACAGGATCTCGTCGAAGTTGACGTCGGGCTGCGTCGAGCCGACGCCGAGCGTCCCCTCGTCCTTCAACTCGGGGCCCTTGGTCCCCGGGTCGAGCTCGGCGACCATGTCCTTCAACGGGGTCTTCGGCCGCAGCAGCAGCGTGGCGTCCGGGTGGACGTGGCCGTACTTCGCGTCGAGCCGGAGCTTCAGCACGGCCTGCCCGTCCTGGAGCCGCGCGCCCGAGATCTCCCCCACCTTCACGCCCGCGATCGTGACCGCGTTGCCCTGGCCCGGCAGCACGCCCGCCGCGGTGTTGAACTTGGCGTTGACGTAGAAGTACTCCTTGCCCAGGCCCGGGACCCAGCTCGGCCACGCGATGCGCTCGTGGGCGAGCAGGTAGCTGCCGACGAACAGGCCCGTCGCGATCATCGCCGCGAGCCAGATGGCGTTGCCGAGCTGCTTGCGCAGGCCGCGGATGCGCATCAGCCCCCGCCTCCGGACTGCACGGCCTCGTCGTCGGGCGCGGCGCCGGACGGGTTCGAGCCGTCTGCCGGACCCGTCGCGGCCGCGTTGTTGACGTCCGGCACGGGGCTCTTGGAGCACGGCACCGACCGCGTCATGACCGGCAGCTTGTTGCCGTAGGCCGGGCGCGTGCGCAGCGGCGGCAGCGTCGGCTGGCCGACGAACGGGAAGTCCGAGTAGTTGGTCTTGCCGGTGACGATCGAGGTCGGCCCGCGCGACGCCTGCAGGCGCAGGTAGTTGCCGTTGCCGTCGAAGCCCTGGCCCTCGGCGGCCTGGCCGACCATCGCGTGCCAGAACTCCTTGTAGTTCTCGGTGATGGCCGACAGCGGGCCGTCGTCGACCTTCAGGTTGCCCATCGGCAGGATCACGCCGGTGACGCAGCGGTTGAACTCGTCGATCTTCGGCAGCCACTCGCGCGTCGCGTGGCCCAGCGCTGCGAGGTTCGCGGTCGCCGGGCTGAGGCGGTCGAGCAGCCCGCCGAGCTCGTCGTCGCCGAGCAGCTTGCGCGACTGGGTCAGCCACGGCCCGGCAGCGGCGATCGTCGCCGGCAGCGCCGGGAGGCTCCCGGCCAGCTCGCGCGCGAATCGCCGCGTGGCCGGCAGCGAGGTGTCGAGCAGCCGGAACGCCTGGCTCGCATGCTGCGCGGTCGGGCCGAGCTCGCGCACCGAGGCGGTGAGGTCGGCGGAGTGCGCGGCCGTCGTCTGCATCGTGGTGTTGAAGTCCACGACCAGGTCCGACAGGTCGGTCTGGTGGTCGGCCAGCGCGGTCATCGCACGCGTGAGGCCGTGGATCGTCTTGGACAGGTCGTGCGGGTGCGGGCCGAGCAGCGCCCCGCCGATCTCCGCCGTCTCGCGCAGCGACTGCGGGCTCGTGCTCAGCGTCTTGTTCAGCGCCTGGGCGCCGGTGAGCCCGCGGACGGCCGGGTTCTGGTCGGCGTCGTCGGCGGCGGTCGGCTGGCCGTCGAGCGCGGTGCCCAGGCCCTTGACCGCCACCTGCAGCGAGGCACGCGTGTCGGACTGCAGGGCGGTGAGCACCTGGTCGAGCTGCACCGGCGTGCTGGTCTGGGAGATCGGGATCATCCCGCGGTCGTCGAGCTTGCCGGTGCTCGGCGTCCCCGGCCGGAGGTCGACGTAGAAGTTGCCCTCCAGGAACAGGCGCGGGCGGATCTTCAGCGTGGCGTCGCGGTGGATCGGCTGGCCGTTGTCGTCGATGCGCAGCGTGACCACCGACAGGTCGGTGTGCTTGTAGCGCCCGACCTTGACGACCTCGCCGATGTTGACGCCCGCGATGCGCACCGGCGACTTCGGGCGCAGCAGGTTCGAGGTCTTGACGACCGCCTGGATCTCGAAGTGATGGCGGAACGGGACCGCCTTGGTGAAGCCGAAGTAGGCGATCACCGCGAGCAGGAAGATCGTCAGCAGGCCCGCGCGCAGCGGGGGCATCCCGAGCTTCTGGTTGCGTCTCATCGGGCCGGCTCCGGCTTGGTCTGCTCGACCTTCGTGCCCTGGTTGCCGGGCACGTTCCCGATCACCTGCTGGCGCGCGATGTAGTCCTCGTTGCCCGCCTCGCACTCGTGGGTCTGGCCCGGCGCGGCGGTGTTCGGGTACGGGTTGGCGTGCAGGAACTGGTCCCGGATCGTGGTGGTCGCCACGTCGGGCGGACCGTGCGCCGGGACCGCGGCGGGGCCGGCCTCGCTGTCGGGCTGCTGGCCGGCGACGACGGGATCCGCGCGCAGGAACGTGCCGACCGTGTCGCTCTCCGACAGCGCGCTGCCGAGGTTGCGGAAGAAGAGCGACAAGTAGTTGCACGTCGTCTGCGTCGGCGTCGCGAACGCGATGATCGGGTTCAAGAGGTTCGCGGTCTCGGTGAGGCGCTGCAGCGCCGGCAGCACGACCGGGTCGGACACGAACGTGTCGAGCGCGTTCAGGGTCTGGACCACGCGGGCGTTGAGCTCCGGCGAGATCTTCAACGCGGGCGTGCCCGCCTTGAACGCGGGCGCCAGGTACGTCGATGCCGACGCGAGCTGCTGGAACGGCTTGCGCAGGCGGTGGAACAGCTCGGTGCTGTCCGCCTCGAAGCCGGCCTGCGCCGGCAGCTCGCGCGTGGCGACGTCGAGCGCGTGCGGGCCGCCGGCGATCGTGTCCTCCAGCGCCTGGGCGTTGTCGGCCAGCGCGCCGAAGGTGGTGTTGAGGTCGCCGAAGAGCCGACCGTTGGTCTCGGCGACCGGCGCGACCTCGCTGGCCGCCTGCTCGAGCGCCGGGAACAGCGCGTCGAACCTCGTCCGCGCCGCGAGCAGGTTCGCCGCCCCGGGCTCGAGGTGGTCGACCAGCGGCTGGAGGTTGCGCACCGCGGTGTTGAGGTCGGCGCCACGCCCCGCGAAGCCGGTGCCGTACTCGATCAGGTTGCCGGCCGAGCCCTCGCGCGTCGGCTCGTCGAACATGTTGAAGAACTGGTCGATGTTGACGCCGGTCTGGGCGTTCGCCGCCACGGTGATCCGCCCGCCGCTCGGGATCTCGCGTCCGGCCGTGCCGCGCGTGATCTGCACGTACTTGAGGCCCAGCGAGGACTTCGGCCGGACCCGGATCGTGCTGTCGACCGGCAGGTGCTCGTTGCTGGCGTCGAGCGCCAGCTCCAGCGTGGCGCCGGTCGAGCCGTCGTCGCGCGCGAACGCGTCGATCTTGCGCACGATGCCGACGCGGTTGCCGCCGATCCGCACCTCGTTGCCGGCGATCAGCCCGTCGGCGTTGGGGATCACGACGTTGACCTTGTAGGTCGGGACGAACGGCAGGCCGTGGTTCGCGTTGTAGGACAGGAACACCGCGACGATGACCATCAGGACGGTGACGCCGCCGATGAGGATCGGGTTCGCGGCGATCGACATGTTGCGACGCCGGTTCACTTGCCGCCGTCCAGCAGGTAGCCGAGGAGCGTGGACGACGTCTTGGCGCGGGCGGCCGAGGCCTCGGTGGTCGCCTCGTCGATGAACTTCGAAGCGCAGATGCTCGCCGGGTCGAAGTCGGGCGTGCGCGTCACGCAGTCGCCGAACGACAGGCCCGCGCGGGTGTAGTGGCCGGAGGCGTCCTCGCCGTTGACGGCGCCCGTGTAGAAGTAGATGAACCGCATCAGCGACTCGATGCCGCCGGTCTTGTCGAAGCTCGTCGAGAGCGCGCCGAGGTTCTGGGCCAGTGGCTCGATCGGGATGCCGAGGTCGGCGAACTGCTGCACGACCCTCTCCGCGCGTGGGAACGTCGTGCGGCCCTGGTCGGCGACCTTGCCGAGCGTCTTCAGCGCGCCGGTGGCCTGCGTGCTGAGCGGCCCGAGCCGCTCGATCGCCGCGTTGACCGAGGTCGCCTGCGAGGACAGCGCCTTGATCGTCGGCGTCGTCTGGTCGGCGAGCGCACCGAGGCGATCGGCCGCGGGACCGAGCTCGCGCAGGAAGGCGGGGAACTTCGCGAAGCTCTGCTCCAGGGCGTCGCCCTGGCGCGCGGTCGCGGCGCCCGACTCGCCCGCGTTCTTGACGAACCCGGCCAGGTCCTTGCGGTGCTCGGCCAGCGGGCCGAGCACGGCGTCGGAGTCGTCGACCAGCTTGCCCAACGTCTCGTTCTGGCTCGCGAGGACCGCGACGAGCTTGTCGGCCTGCTGCAGGGCTGGGCTCGCGCGGCGCAGCGCCGCCTGCAGCGCCTCGCCGTTGCCCGACAGGCCCGTGCCGAGCTCGTTGATGATCAACGGCAGCCGCTGGCGCTCGGGCACGCGCATGATGTCGTTCAACAGGTCCTGGCCGACCGGCGACGAGGTCTGCGACACCGGCAGCAGGTGCTGGCCCGCGCCCGGTTGATCGTCCGGCACCTTGGGCAGCTCGGGCGCCGGCGCCCGGTCACCGCCGCGCGGCTGCGTGGGCGTGCACTCCACGTACTGCTCGCCGATCAGCGACTGCAAGCCGATGTGGCAGGTCGCGTCCTTGCGGAACGGGACGAACGCCGGGTCGTCGATCCTCAGCACCACGACCGCGCGGTGGTGCGCATCGACGTCGAGCGAGTCGATCTTGCCCACGTTGACGCCGGCGATCTTCACGTCCTCGCCCGAGATGACGAAGCTCGCGTTGTCGAACACCGCGCGCACGCGGTAGCCGCCGCCGTCGGACGACCCGCCGGCGCCCAGCGCCGCGCCGACCAACGCGAACACGATGATCCCGATCAGGCTCAGGCCCAGCCGGCGGCGCAGGCTCATCCGGTCGGCCTCACGGACTCGGACGGGTCGCAGTCGACGTTGGCCAGGTCGCCCGGGTCGACGAACCCGTTGGACCGGTCGGCGGCCGCCGGCGTCGACGCGCCCGGGCAGCGCCGCAGGTTGCCGTTGGTCAACGCCGGGTTGGTGCCGCGCTCGCCGGCCGGCCGCGGCGTGAGCTTGCCGCCGTTGGCGTCGTCGGTGAAGGTGAACGCGTTGAACACCGGGACGGTCTTGATGTAGTGGCCGTTGGCGTCGTACGTCGCGCCTGCGCCCGCGTAGCCGCGGACCCAGGACACGAGGTCGGGCACGTACGGCCGCGCGAAGGAGAAGATCGGCGACGACTGCTTCAGCGCCTTCTCGCCGGACGGGAACGCCTTGTCGCTCAGCTTCCCGAGCGCGGGCAGCTCCTTCAGCGCGTCGAGCAGGTCGTTGTGGGCGCCCGGCTGCGCGAACATCCTGCGCAGCTGCCCGATGGTGGGCGTCGCCTCCTGGAGGACCGGCGTCAAGTCCTTCAGGAACGGCTCCAGGTTCTTGGTGTTGGCCTCGGTCGCGTCGGTCAGCTTGCGCAGGTCCGTCAGCGCCGGGCGCAGCGCGACGAATGCGTCGCTGCCGCTCTGCAGCGCGTCGGGCACGTTCACCAGCGCGGTCGAGAGCGACTGCGTGTCGGACGCCAGCGCGGCGGAGGTCTGGCGCGTGTTGGACACCAGCGACGTCAGCTGGTCGCGATGGTCGGCGACCGCGCCCAGCGCGTCGCCGGTCTGGACCAGGAACTGCTCGAAGATCCCGCTGTCGGAGGTGATCTCGTCGGCGACCGCGTCGAGCTCGGCCAGCGCCTTGGGGATCTGCTGGGCCGACGCGTTGGCCGCCGACTCCTTGCCGTCGTACCAGTCGGCCGAGCCCTTGATGAGGCCGGCCAACCCGTCGCGCGTCTTGGGGTCGAGCGTGTCGAAGAGCTGGTCGATCTCGACGAGCGACGTGGTCTTGTCGCCGCGGATGAGGGCGCCGTCGTCCAGCGTCGGCCGCGTCTCCGACGCCGGGCTGACGTCGATGTAGCGCGACGCCACGCCGGTCAGGCCCTCGGCCCGGATCGTCGCGGTGGTCCCTTCGTGCAGCGGGCCGTAGTCGTCCTTGACCTCGATGTCGACCTGGGCCTGGTCGTCGGCGCTCAGGTCGACCGACTTCACGGTCCCGGCCGGCGAGCCGCCGATGCGCACGACGTCGCCCTTGACCAGCTGGCTCGCGTTCGAGAACACGAGCCGGTACTGGTGGGCGTCGCTGCGCAGCAGGACCCACGCCAGCACCGCTGCGACGAGCAGCAGGGCGGCGAGGGCGAGCATGCGCGGCGCCCGGGACGGTTGGCGGGCCGCGGTGGAGATGCCGGCAATGTACACGTGGTCGTTTTCGGGGGCAACGGGGAACCGTCGAGCCCCTCGTCCGCGCGCGAAGCTGACCCGCAACTTCCCTGCGCCAGGCGAGTTCATATTGCAGACACTTCTGTTTGCAGTCGACGTCTGGAGCCGTTACGGTCCCCGACGTCGCAGAACCAATGAGGAGAGCATCGATGCGCAAGTTCCTGATCCCGACCGCAGCCCTGGGCGTGCTGGCCCTCGCGGTGGTCGAGGTCGCCCCGACCATCGCGCAGGACGCGTCGCCGACGCAGTTCACCGCCAACGCAACGGTCTCGCCGAACAAGGCCGGCACCAAGAAGAAGCCGCAGGGCGTCACGCTGAAGTTCAACGCCAAGTGGACGACCACGGGCGACGTCGAGCACCCGATCATCCAGTCGGGCGACGTCTACATCCCCAAGGGCGGCCTGTACAACGGCGGCAAGTACCCGAGCTGCTCGGCGGCCACGCTGGGCCGCGGCGGTCCGGACAAGTGCCCCGCCAAGTCGATCATGGGCAAGGGCAGCGGCGACGCGCTCGCCGACACGGTCCACACCTCGCCGAAGATCACCGTCGTCAACGGCGGCAAGGGCGTCATCTACTTCTGGACCGTCCTCCAGAACCCGGCCCGCGTCGCGGCCGCGGTCCCGGCCAAGATCACCAAGGACACCTCCGGCAAGTGGTCCTACAAGGTGCACTTCGAGGTCCCGAAGTCGCTGCAGATCGTGGCCGGCGTCCCGATCACGCTCAACACGCTCAACGTCACGGTCGGCGGCAAGTCGTGGGCGAAGGACTACGTCGCCACGACCTCCTGCCCGTCGAGCAAGAAGTGGCAGTACAGCGCCGTGGCGGACCTCAGCACCGGCGGCTCGGTCACCTACAACGGGTCCACGCCCTGCAAGTAGTGCCTCCGGCCTAGGGCCGGCCGTCGCGTCGCGCTCCGGGGATCGATCCGTACCGATCTCCGGAGCGCCGCACCATCCCACGATCACGGAAGGTCGCCCGTGCCCACCGCCACCGCGCTCTCCGCGCTGACCCGCCCGGTCGTCCTCCGCGACGGCAGCGCCGCAGTGCCCAGCGCCTGGCCCGCCGTCGCCCGGAGCCGGCTGCTCGCCGCGATGGCGCAGTGCGCCTCGGTCAACGGCTTCCTCGACGTCACCGTCGACGACGTGATCATCGGCGCGCGAGCGTCGCGGCGCACGTTCTACGAGCACTTCGCCAACCGCGAGGAGTGCCTGCTCGCCACCTACGACGCGGTCCGCGACGACACGATGCGGATCGTCATCGAGGCCGGCCCGGCCCTCGAGCCTGCCCTCGCCGCCCTGCTGCGCTACTTCGCCGCCTGGCCCGCCCACGCGCGCGTCCTGTGCGTCGACATCCTCGCCGCCGGGCCTGCCGGCCTGGCGCGCCACGAGAAGACCATGGGGCTGCTCGCGGCCGAGGTCGTGCGGTACCAGGAGCCGGACGACTTCCGCGCGCCGGGCGCGCTGCGCTCCGACGACGTGGCCCACGCCGTGCTCGGCGCGGTCCACCGGATCATCCAGCGGCGGCTGATCGACGGGCGGCACGCGTCGCTCCCGCGGCTCGCGCCCGCCATCTGCACGCTGCTCGCTGCCGAGCGCCGCGGGACGGCGGCCGCCTCCTGACGGAAGCGGCCGCTCGTCGAACCGCGGCGACGCCCGGGCGTCACGCCGTGAGGGCCACCCGCGGCTCGAACACCTGCGCCGCCCCCGCGATCTCCTCGAGCAGCGCCGGAAGCTCGGGCGCGCGGCCCTCAGCCACCAGCTCGCCGATCGTGCGGAACACGATGCTGACCATCATCTCCAGCTGGAGCTCGGGCAGCAGCTCGACGTCGTCGGCATGACGATCCTGCTCGGTCGACAGCAGCCGCACGTAGCGGGCGCGGAACGCCTCGCGGATCTCGCGCAGCTGCTCGTCCCCGCCCACCGGTGCCACGAAGCACAGGTGGGCGATCGCCGGCTCCTCAGCCAACCGGCGAAGAAGCCGCTGCAACGCGGCTCCCAGCTTCTCCGACCACGTGTCCGCCAGGCGGAACGACGCGGCGTACTCGCCATAGAGCTCCCCCGACGCGCGCCGGTAGGCATCGGCGACCACGGCCGCCGCGCCCTCGGGGCAGTGCCCCTCGGCCGCCGGCGCCGGGATGCCGGCCGCAGCGGCCAAGTCGGCCATGGTGACCTCGGCTCCTCCGGCCATCAACACCGCCGGAGCCGCGGCAGCCCGCAGCCGTTCACACGTCGCGCAGTCCGGCAAGCACGCACGCGCGCCGGAAGGGACCTCGCTCAGCATCCTCATTCGACCCCCCGTTGTTCGCTTCCCGGCGGTCTCGCAGGTCCGCCGGATCGACCCACACTCCCTCTAAGAGCCTCGAGGCGCAGTGGTGTGACGGAGCTTTAGCGGTCGGTCCGCTCGCTGACCAGCACCCGGATGGGTGCTTCTCGGCGGGACGAACCACTGGCACCCGGTGAGAAACAGAGGTATGTTTCGACTCGTGGAGCAGAGAACGTCCCACAACCGTGCACCGCACCAACTTCCGGCGGGTCGGCACGGGCTCCCGCGGGCGTTCGTCGTCTCCAACCAGCGCGAGCGGATCCTCGACGCGGTGCTCCAGGCGGCCAGCCGCTCGGGGTACGCGGCCATGCGGATCGAGGACGTCATCGCGATCGCCGGCGTCTCGCGCCGGACGTTCTACGACCACTTCGCCAACAAGGAGGAGGCGTTCCTCGCCGCCTACGAGCTGGTCCTGGACCAGCTCCTGAGTGGTGTGACCTCCGCGTTCGCCACCGGAGAGACGTGGACGTCGCGCGTCCGCCGCGGCCTCGCCGCGTTCCTCAACCTGCTGGCCGCCGAGCCCGTGCTCGCCCAGGTCTGCGTCGTGGAGGCGCTGGCCGCGGGTCCGCGCGCGCTGGCGCGGCGCTCCGCGGCGATGGAGGCCTTCCAGGTGCTCCTGCAACCACCTCCGGACGACGCGATGGTCAACTCGATCGCCCCACCGGTCGCGATCGAGGCGATCGTCGGCGGCATCTACGAGGTGATCTACTCGCGCGTGACCTCCCACCGCACGGCCGAGCTCCCGACGCTCCTGCCGTCGCTCCTGCACAGCGCGCTCCTGCCCTTCGTCGGACCCGAGATCGCCGATGCCGAGTACCAGCGCGTCACGCGCACGGCAGTCGCGCGGGCGGTCCCCTCGCCCTGACATGCAAGGCGGCCGACGAGACATGTATGTTTCCGTCCGCCTTGCCTGAACAGCCCCGGAAGAAGCGTCAGCGCGAGCCGTACCAGCTACCGGCAGGCCGCCATGGCCTGTCGAGGCAGTTCGTCGTCGCCAACCAGCGCCAGCGCATCCTGGCCGCGGTCGCCGACGTCTGCAGCGCCGCCGGCTACGTCGCGATGAGCGTCGAGGACATCGTCGTCACCTCCGGTGTCTCCCGCCGGACGTTCTACGACAACTTCCGGGGCAAGGAAGACGTCTACCTCGCCGCCTACGACGAGGTCACCCAGCAGCTGCTGCGCCACGTCTACGAGTCCTACGAGGCGGCGGACGGCCTGGTCGCCAAGATCCGCGACAGCCTCGGCGCGTTCCTCTCGTTCATCGCCGAGGAGCCCGCCTTCGCCGACATGTGCATCGTCGAGGTCATGGCCGCCGGCTCGATCGCGATCGAGCGGCGCAACCAGACGATGGCGGCCTTCGCGACGATGATCGAGAAGGCGGCCGCCGACGAGCTGCCCAAGGCCAAGCTCCCGCCGGCGCTGACGGCCGAGACGCTGGTCGGCGGCATCTACGAGGTCGTCTACTCGCGCGTCCTCCAGGGTCGTGGCGACGAGCTTCCGGCGCTGCTGCCCGACCTGCTGTTCTCGGTGCTCCTGCCCTACGTGGGCCAGGAGACCGCCACCTCCCTGCTCAAGAACGAGCGCAGGCGCTCCAAGCCCAAGGCCAAGGCCAGCAGCAAGCCGGCCGACGAGTAGCCGGCCCGCGCCGCCGCTCAGACACGACCTCCGCCGGCGGACACGGTTCCGTGGCAGACTCCGCGGCCGGAGGAGGTCTTCTGCGTGCTGCGGTGCCGTCCCGATTCCCCTGCTGGCTTCGCGATCACGAGCGAGTCCCTGGACGCGCTCTGGCGCTCGCACGCGCCCGGCATGGCCGTCTACGTCGCGCGCAAGACGCTCGACGCCGGCAGCGCCGCCGACCTGACCGCCGAGGTCTTCGCACGGGCCTACACCAATCGCCGCCAGTTCCGCGGGTGCTCGCGCGAGGAGGCGATCGGCTGGCTGTACGGCATCGCGCGCCACGAGGTCAGCCACTTCGTGCGGCGCCACCGCGCCGAGGCGCGGGCCGTGGCCCGGCTCGGCATCCAGCGGCCCCCGCTCTCCGACGACGAGCTCGGCCGGCTCGAGGACCTGGCGGGGATCTCGGAGCTGCGCAGGCGCGTCGCGACCCACCTGCACGGCCTGTCGCACGAGCAGCAGGAGGCCCTGCGCCTGCGTGTCCTCGACGAGCTGAGCTACGAGCAGATGGCCGAGCACCTCGGGATCGACGAGCAGGCCGTGCGCGCCCGCGTCTCGCGCGGGATCCGCGCGCTCGCCGAGCGTCTGGCGCCCGACGCGCGCGAGATCCGGGAGCTGCTCTGAGCGCCCATAAGATGGCGCGATGCCCTCCTCCTATCGTCCCACGGGCCTGCTCGTCCCCATCGTCACGCCGTTCGCGGCCGACGGTGCCGTCGACCTCGACGCGCTGGAGCGGCTGGGCGCCGAGGTGCTCGACGCTGGCGCGACCGGGCTCATCGCGCTCTCGACGACCGGCGAGCCGTCCTCGCTGGACGCCGCCGAGCGCGACGCGACGGTCGCCGCCTGCGCGCGCGTGTGCGCCGACCGCGGCGCGGACCTCGTCGTCGGTGCGGGCACCGACGACACGCGCACCACGATCGAGCGCCACGCGGCGCTCGCCGACGTCCCGGGCGTCCGTGCCTCGCTGGCCGTCGTCCCGTACTACGTGCGCCCGTCCGAGGCCGGGATCGTCCGGCACTTCCAGGCCGTGGCCGAGCGCTCCCCCGTGCCGCTCATCACCTACAACGTGCCGTATCGCACCGGGCGCGGGCTCGGCGCGGCCGCGCTGCTCGAGCTGGCCGCGACCGACAACGTCGCCGGCCTCAAGCAGGCGGTCGGCGCGCTCGACGCCGACACGCTCGCGGTGCTCGCCGGCCAGCCGGACGGCTTCGCGGTCCTCGGCGGCGACGACGCGTTCCTGTTCCCGACCATGCTGATGGGCGGCAAGGGCGCGATCGCCGCTTGCAGCCACGTCGCGACCGAGCGCTTCGTCGCGATGCTCGCCGCGGGCGCGGCCGGCGACGTGGCGGCCGGGCGCCCGCATGCCGAGGCGCTGCTGCCGCTCGTCCAGGCGCTGGTCGCCGAGCCCAGCCCGGCGGTCATCAAGGCGCTGCTGCACGCCGAGGGGCGCATCGCGACCCCGGACGTCCGCTCGCCGCAGGTCAATGCGGCGCCCGCCTCGCTGGCGCGCGCCCAGGCCGTGCTGGACGCCGTCGCGCAGGGCGGCTGACCGCAGAAGCCGGCGGTCGGCGCCGCGTGGCGGACGCGACCGGCCAGCCGGTCACGCCCGAGAAGGAGGCGGCGCCCGCCGTGCGGCGGGGCCGGGCACCGCGGCTACTGCGGTCGCAGGGTCCCACCGTCAGTGCGGCGCAGCGGCGGGGCCGCTGCACGGCTAATGCGGGCGAAGCGCCCCGCCGCATCGCGGGCAGGTCGAGCGCTGCTCGTCGCGGCGTGGAAGCCACAGGCGCAGGCAGCGCATACAAATGTGAGCCATGCACACGGTGATCGGCGCATGGACGGATGGCTGAAGCGAAGATGTCCGCCATGGCGCGCGCGAAGGGCATGTACGGCAGGTTGACCTCCGCGGCCCGGCCGCCCAAGCCGGGCTCCGCGGGATTCAAGGCGTGGAGCGCGGTGACGGCCATCAACACGTGGGCCTACCGCGTCAGCGGCGGGCGGCTCGGCGGCTCGTTCGACCGCGCACCGGTCCTGCTCCTGCACCACGTCGGGCGCAGGAGCGGTGAGGAGCGCGTCGCGCCGCTGCTCTACCTGCCCGACGGCGACGACCTCGTCGTCGTCGCCTCCTATGGCGGCGCGCCCAAGCATCCGGCCTGGCTGCACAACCTGCGCGCGACGCCGGACACGGTCGTCGAGGTCGGGCGCCGGCGCCGCCCGGTCACCGCGCGCGAGGCCACGCCCCAGGAGCGCGAGCGCCTCTGGCCCGCGCTGCTGGAGCTCTACCCCGCCTACGGCGACTACCAGCGCCGCACCACGCGCGAGATCCCGCTGGTGGTTCTGCGCGATCGCTAGGGCCGCGAGGCTAAGGCCGGTTGCGGCCGTAGGCGTCGTGGGCCGTGACCCACTCCTCGGCCACGATCGCCGAGCCGAGCGACAGCTCGCCGCACAGCACGGTCGCCGCCACGATCTCGGCGAGCTTGCGGACCTTGCCGTCCCCGTAGCACCCGAGCAGCTCCAGGCACTCGCGCTGGGTCGCCAGCCCGGTGCCGCCACCGTAGGTCGCGACGATCAGCGACGGGATCGTGATCGAGTAGTAGTAGTCGCCGTTGGGCCGCAGCTCGGCGTGGACGAACGCCGAGCTGGACTCCGCCACGTTGGCGACGTCCTGGCCGGTGGCGATGAACATCGCCGTGATGCCGTTGGCCGAGTGCGCGCCGTTGTTGTTGACGCCCGACATGAAGCCGCCGAGGTTGGAGACCTGGCGCGCGCGGAACATCAGCTCCGACGAGGACTTCATCACCGACCGCAGCAGCGCGTCGGGGATCGTCGCCTCGGCCACCACGCGCTTGCCGCGCGTGTGCAGCATGTTCACCTGCGAGGTCTTCTTGTCGGTCGCGAAGTTCGACTCCAGGAAGTACTGCTCGATCCCGGGGTACTCCGCCACGATCCAGTTGCACGCCGCCTGCGTCGCCTTGCCGGTGAGGTTCTGGCCGGCCGCGTCGCCCGTCGTGTAGTTGAACCGCGTGTAGATGATCCGCGACGCCGAGTACTGCTCGATGTCCTTCAACCGGCCGGACCTCGTCGTCGACTCCGCGACCGCCTTGATGTCGTCGAAGCGCTCGACCAGCCACGCCCCGAACGCCCGCGCCTCGCGCGCGCTGGGGAAGATGAACGACGGCGCGCGCTGCATGTGGTCCTCGGTGATCGTCGTCGTGACGCCACCGGCCTCGTGCAGCAGCTTCATGCCGCGGTTGTAGGAGGCGACCAGCGTGCCCTCGGCCGTCGCCAGCGGGACGTAGAACTCGCCCTGGGCGTGCTCGCCGTTGACGAGCAGCGGCCCGGCGACCCCGATCGGCACCTGCGCGACGCCGGTGAAGTGCTCGATGTTGCCCGGCAGCGACGACGGGTCCAGCGAGTAGTGCCCGACGTGCTCCAGCGGCGCGCCGCTGTGCTCGGCCAGGAAGTCCCGGCGCAGCGTGGCGGCGTCGCGGGTGTAGTCGTTCTCGCGGTCGCGCGGGACAGGGGTCCGCATGGCCGTGGCTCCTCTCCTCGGGGCTACAAACGCTGCGTTTGTAGCAGACGGCGGAAGATCGGCTCCGCCCGCCCCGCCTCGGGGCGCTCGCCCGTGATGAGGTCGAGGTAGGTGTAGGACTCGATCACGCGGACGAGCGCGTAGGCGACCTCGCGGCGATCCGGGTCGGCGGGGTCGATGAGCTCCTCGACCGCCGCGATCAGCCGCGGCTGGAAGTCCGTGTCGTGGCGGGTGAGCAAGCGCATCGCCGACTCGCCCTCCTCGCTCAGCCAACGCTGCATGCCGGGGTGGGCGAGCGTCGCCTCGAGGAAGGCCATCAGGATCCGGACCTGCCGTCCCGGCCCGCCGCGGTCGGCCGCGACGAGGTCGTCGAGCGTGCGGCGGGCCAGCGACCACACGACCTCGACCAGCAGCTGCTCGCGCGAGCCGACCCAGCGGTACAGCGTGACGCGGTTGACGCCCAGCTCGGCGGCCAGCGACGTCATGTCGACGCGCTCGCCGGCCAGGAACTTGCGGCGGGCGAGCAGGAACGCGTCCAGCGCCGCGGGCCGGCGCCCGACCTCCTCGCCGGCGAGCTGGCGGCGCAGCGGCGTGTTCGTGGTGGTGGTCGCGGACGACATGCCCAACGCAGAACCTACCGTCGGGACGCGGCCGGCAGCGCGGCGCGGCACGGCCCGAAACTCACGGGCGCGGCGGCTCCGGCACCCGCGCGCCGAGCAGCCGCAGCTCGATCTCCAGGACCGGGCCCAGCAGCTCGGGCAGCGCCCCGGCGCCGCGCTTGAGCAGCGTGTCGAGGACCAGCTCGTGGATCGCGCCGACCGCGGCGCGGAAGACGTAGCCGGCCGGCCGGGGCAGCCCGCCGTCGACGCCGGCGGCGATCGTGTCGAAGCCGTCGGCCAGGCGCGCCGCGAACCGCGCGTGGACCGCGTCACGGCGCTCCAGCGCCGCCGGCCCCGCGCCGAGCACCTCGATCAGGAACGTGCGCGCGAAGGCCGGGTTGTCGGCCAGCAGCTGGAGGTAGACCTCGGTGCCCGCGCGGGCCCGCGCGAGCAGGCCGCCGTTCGGATCGATCCCGGCCGCGGCCTCCTCCGCCTCGGCGATCGCGTCCAGCAGCCCGGCGACGCCCGCGTCGTAGGCGGCGAGGAACGCGTCCTCCTTGTTGGTGAAGTGCTCGTAGAACGTCCGGCGCGAGACGCCGGCCCGCTCGATCACGTCGGCGACCGCGACGTTGGCGTAGCCCTTGGCCGCGGTCGCGTCGGCCATCGCGACCAGCAGCCGCTCGCGCTGGGACTCGGCGACGACCGCGCGCGGCGCGGCGTGGCGTCCGCGGGGCAGGACGCGGAGCGCGTGCGTGTCGCCGTGGACGGTCATGGAGACAACATCGTACACTTGAGACAAGCGTGTTCCTTCGAGCGACTACCGGAGCCTTCAGATGACCCCGACGTCCACCCCAGTCAACGGCACGCAGCCCCGCCACGTCCGCGTCGGGATCCTGGGCGCCGGCTTCGGCGGCCTCGGCATGGCCATCCGGCTCCAGCAGCGCGGCGACACCGACTTCCTGGTCTTCGAGCGTGCCGCCGACGTCGGCGGCACGTGGTGGGCCAACACCTACCCCGGCTGCCAGTGCGACATCCCGTCGCACCTCTACTCGTTCTCGTTCGCGCCGAACCCGAACTGGACGCGCACCTACCCCAAGCAGCCCGAGCTGCGCGACTACCTGCGCGCGACGGCCGAGAAGTTCGGGATCTACGACAAGGTCCGCCTCAACACCGCGGTGACCGCCGCGCGCTGGGACGCGGACGCGAGCCTGTGGCGCATCGAGACCACCAACGGCGGCTACACCGCCGACGTCGTGGTGGCCGCCCCCGGCCCGCTGAGCGAGCCGTCGCTGCCCGACCTCCCGGGCCTGGACAGCTTCGCCGGCACGGTCTTCCACACCGCCACCTGGAACCACGACCACGACCTGCGCGGCCGCCGCGTCGCGGTCGTCGGCACCGGCGCGTCGGCGATCCAGGCCGTCCCGGAGATCGCCCAGCAGGCCGGGCACCTCGACGTCGTCCAGCGCACGCCGCCGTGGGTCGTGCCCCATCGCGACCGCCCGATCACCCGCGTCGAGCGGTTCTTGTACAAGAACTTCCCGCCGCTGCAGCGCGCGGTCCGGGCCGGCGTCTACCTCAGCCGCGAGCTGCTGGTGCCCGGGCTCGTCTACCGGCCCAAGCTGCTCAAGGTCGCCGAGAAGGTCGCGCGCAAGCACATCGCCGACCAGGTCCCCGACCCCGAGCTGCGCGCGAAGGTCACCCCGAGCTACACGATCGGCTGCAAGCGGATCCTGCCCTCCAACAAGTGGTACCCCGCGCTGGGGCGCGAGAACGTCGAGCTCGTCACCGACGACATCGTCGAGATCCGGCCCGAGGGCTACGTGACGACCGACGGCACCCTGCACGAGGTCGACACCATCATCTTCGCGACCGGCTTCTACGTCACCGACATCCCGCTGGCCAACATCGTCTACGGCGTCGACGGCGAGCAGCTCGCCGGCGTCTGGCACCGCTCGCCGCAGGCCTACCGCGGCACCGCGATGGCCGGCTTCCCGAACCTGTTCCTGCTCGTCGGCCCCAACGTCGGCCTGGGCCACAACTCGATCGTGTTCATGATCGAGGCCCAGCTCAACTACGTGCTGGGGGCGCTGGAGGCGATGCGTGAGCGCGGCGCCGGACGGGTCGAGGTCCGGGCCGACGCGGTCGCGGCCTACAACGACCGCCTGCAGGCCAAGATGGGCAACACGGTGTGGAGCTCCGGCGGGTGCGCGTCCTGGTACATCGACGCCAACGGCAAGAACACCACGATCTGGCCGGACTTCACGTTCGCCTTCTGGAACCAGACGCGCGCGTTCGACCCGGCGGCCTACGAGCTGGCGCCGGTCGCCGCCGGCGCCGGGGCTACTGCACCCGGAACGCTCCGCGCATGAACGGGTGGATCCGGCAGAAGTAGGTGTAGGTCCCCTGCTGCAGGTCGGACGGCGTCTCCCACGTCAGCCGGTTGGCCGCCGGCGAGGCGCCCGCGGGCCCGAAGCCGAGCTGGCCGGAGTCGAACTGGACCCCGCCCCGCCCACCCAGCCCGTTGGCCAGCGGGTAGCTGATCCCGGTCTGGCGGTTGCACGGCGCGCGGCAGGTGGTGATCGAGTGCCACTCGACGTTCGGGTCGTCCTGGTTGACGAACGCCAGGCTCTGGCCCTGGGGCACCGTCGGGATCTGGTCCTTGTCGTAGAGCAGGCCGAGGTCGCCGGGGACGAACTGGAAGTCCTTGATCTTGACCTCGGTCGCGGCCGCGCCGGCCTTCGCCTTGCGCGGGTCCGGGTACACGGCCGTCTTGCCGCCGTGGTGGTCGTTCTCGGCGAGGTGGCCGTGCGTCAGCTCGCCGCGCGGGTCCACGGTCGTCGCGAACGGGTCCGGGCCCGTGGTCTGGTGCGGCACGGCGAACAGCAGGACGATGCCCATGTTCTCGTACCAGGACGACTGCCGGGCGTCGTAGGTCGCGTGGATGGCGAGCACATCGCCGGCCTTGACCGCGACGCGCCATTTGGGCTTGGACGCCGTGAGCGACACGTCCCACGACACCGGCCCGGCCGGGTCGTAGTACTTGGCCTCGGAGCGGAAGATGAGCTTCGACGCCCCGCCGGCGACGCCGGGGCGCGCGACGTCGATGTCGTCGCGCAGGCCACCCGGGTGCAGGTGGCCGACGGCGGCGACGATCGTCGCGTCGTAGGGCATCGAGAACTCGTTCTGGCGGTTGCCGTCCCCGTACGGGTTGGTGGGCTCCTCGTCGGGGAACGTGAACTGGCCGTCCGCGCCGCCGCTGCGCTGGGCGACGTCGAACACCGGGTAGCCCCAGCCGCGCCGGACGTCCATCCACAGCGGGAGCACCGGCGTGACCTGCTTGGCGATCGGCGCGGTCTTCGGGATGAAGTCGAGGTCCCACACCAGCCGCACCTTGGTGCGGTTCGGCGTGTTGTTGTGGATCATCTCGTTGAGGATCCACATGTCGGACTTCTTGTAGGCGTAGCCGTAGCCCTTGGGGATGCGGAAGACCGTCTTCTCCTCGCCCCCGAAGAAGATCGGCTGGACGCTGCCGGCGGGCGAGGCGGGCGAGCTGCCCGACGCGTTGAGCCACACGCCGTGGTGCAGGTGGATGACGTCGACCGGCGGGACCGTCCCGTCGAGGTAGGTCAGATCCGGCCGCGCGCGCACGATGTAGCCGTCGACCTTGGGCTTCTGGGCGGCCGGGATGACGACGTTGTCGATGCTGTTCTGGCCGGGCTTGACGACGATCGGCGCGGTGGCGAAATGGAGGTGCTGGACGCCCTTGGTGCCGTCCCACAATCCGGCCTCCGCGAAGGCCGACGGAGCGAGGACGAGCAGCGCCAGGAGCGCTGCCGCGAGCGGGACGACTCGGGACATGGCGCGACACTCGCAGATCCGGCGTTCCAACGGGCTTTTCGTGGGGTAGTGTGCGCTCGACAAAGCGACCGCTCAGACGGTCAGAGCGGATTTTCGGGGAAGGGACCAGATGAGAGCGGTACGACGGAGTGCGGTGGCGGCGCTGGTGGCGCTGGTCGCGGCGATCGTGGTGGCGCCCGGCGCGCAGGCCCAGGGGGGCCCACCGGTGCCGGTCCTGGACTGGCAGCCCTGCGACGCCAGCCCCGACGCGCCCGACGTCCACTTCGAGTGCGCCTCGGCCGCGGTGCCGCTGGACTACGCCAAGCCCGACAACGCCGTCTACCACGTCGCCCTCGTGCGCAAGGAGGCGACGAACCCCGGCAAGAAGCTCGGCTCGCTCTTCGTCAACTACGGCGGCCCCGGCGCGGGCGGCACCGACTCCGTCGAGGCCGACTTCCTCAACCCGGTCATCTACGGCGGCCCGGGTCTCTACGACACGCTCAACCAGCAATACGACATCATCGGCTTCGATCCGCGCGGCACCGGCCGCAGCGACGCCGCGCTGGACTGCCAGGCCAACCAGGAGACGCAGGGCATCTACTCGATCCCCTACGCCACGCCCGACACGGAGCGGTCGGCGCTGCTCAAGAAGGACCGGCAGTACGTCCGCAGGTGCGTGCAGCTCAACAAGCCGCTGCTGCCTTACGTGACGACCGGCAACGTGGCCCGCGACCTCGACCTGCTCCGCCAGGCCGTCGGAGACACGCAGCTCAACTACCTCGGCTTCTCCTACGGCACGTTCCTCGGCGCGACCTACGGCGCGCTGTTCCCGGGCAACCTCGGGCGCGTCGTGCTCGACGGCCCGGTCGACGCCGACGACTACATCAACCACCCGACCGCAGACCTGCAGGCGCAGACCAGCGCGTTCGAGCGCGAGCTCGACCGGTTCTTCCAGGCGTGCGCGAGCGACCAGGACTCCTGCTACGGCTTCGGCGGCGACGACCCGCACGCGGCGTTCGACGCGCTCGTCGAGCAGGCCAACGCCAACCCGATCCCCGTGTCGACCGACAACCCGTGGGGCTGGACGGCGGACACGCGCGCGGTCACGGGCGACGACATCCTCAACGCGACGATCTACAACCTGTACCGCAAGGAGTACTGGTCGCCCTACATCGCCCAGGAGCTCCGCCACGCCGCCGACGGCGACGGGTCGGGCATCCGGATGGACTCCGACGGCGCGTTCGGCTACGACCCGGAGACCGGCACCTACGCCCCGGACACCGATCGCTACTTCCTGATCGGCGCGGTCGAGCAGCGCTACCCCGACAACAACGACCGCTACTTCCGGCTCGGCAAGAGCTCGTACAACACGTTCGACCACTTCTGGTTCAACAGCGGCTACGTCGAGCTCAACTACGGGCTCTTCCCGGTCGGCGCCAACGGCCGCTACGGCGGGCCGTTCACGCTGCCTGACAGCGCCAACACGCCGCTGGTCGTCGCCACCACCTACGACCCGGCCACGCCGTACCGCGGCGCCAAGGCATTGGTCAAGGACCTGGGCAACGCGCGGCTGCTGACGATGATCGGCGACGGCCACACGGCCTACAACTCCGAGTCGGCGTGCGTCAACGCGGCGGTCGACGGCTACCTGCTCGGCGGCGCGCTGCCGCCCGCGGGCACGGTCTGCAAGCAGGACACGACGTTCTCCGGCGAGGAGCCGACGTCGGACTACACGCCGCCGTCGCTGGCGCCCCAGGCGCAGAAGGTCGGCGGCAAGCAGCGTCCGCTGATCCGGACGGCGACGCGGCACGACCACCGCGTCCCGTAGGCCCGGGTCTCAGCCCTGGCCGGCGTCGCCCGACGGCTCGGGCGGCGCCGCCGGCGTGGCCGTGGCGCGCGTGACCGGCGTCAGGTAGAGCCGGGTGATCGCCGGCACCGCGCCGCACAGCGTGTCCCGCACGACGGCCAGCGTGTCGGCGACGTCGTCGGCGGTCATCCCGTCGCGCACCTCGACCTCGGCGGCCGCCATGACGCTCGTCGGACCGAGGTGGACGGCCTCGATGTCGTGCACCGCGGCGATGCCCGGCTGGGCCACGAGGTCCTCGCGCAGTTGCTCGACGTAGCGCGCCGCGACGGCCTGGTTGGTCAGCAGCGCGCGGTTGCGGCCCGTCAGCCGGATCGCGACGTAGGTCAGCATCCCGCCGATGATCAGCGTGGCGATCGGGTCGAAGATCTCGATGCCGGTGACCTTGTGGAGGACCAGCGCGACGAGCGCGAGCGACGCGCCGAGCACGTCGATCGAGTCCTCCAGGTAGACGGTGGTGACCGTCGGGTCCGAGGACTCGGCCAGGTACTGGCGCAACGGCACGCCGGCCCGCGAGGCGCGGCCGCGCAGCTCGCGCACGGCGACCGTGCGGCTGAGGCCGTCCAGCACGATCGCGATGACGAGCACGACGACGCCGACCCAGAACGCCTCCAGCTCGCGCGGGTGGATCAGCGCGTTGATGCCCTCGAAGATCGAGACGGCGCCGCCGACCACGAACATCCCGATCGCGGCCAGCAGCGCCCAGTACCAGCGCTCCGGCCCGTAGCCGAGCGGGTGAGACGCGTCGGGCGGGCGCTCGCTGCGGCGGATCGCGACGTAGAGGAAGACCTCGTTGCCGGCGTCGGCGACCGTGTGCAGCGTCTCGGCGAAGAGCGCGGCCGAGCCGGTGAGCGCCGCCGCGATGCCCTTGGCCACGGCGATCGCCATGTTGGCGGCGAGCGCCGCGAAGACGCTCGTGAGGCTCGCGTCGCGGCCAGGGCCGCCGTCGCCCGCGCGCGCGTCGTCGGTCACGCGCGTGGCCCGCCGCCACGCGGCCTGCCGCCGGCCGCCGCGCGGCGGCTGTGGGCCAGCGCGTCGAGGGTGAGCTCGAGCTGGCGCTCGGTCAGCGCCTTGCCGGGCAGCGGCGTGCCGCCGGGCGCGAGGGCGTCGAGCTGCAGCGCGAGGAAGCGCTTGGCGTAGGCGCCGTGGGTGGCGGCGGTCCCCTCGCCGATGCGGCCCACCGCGAGCAGCACCATCATCACGTCCGAGGCGCTGACGTCCTCGCGCAGGTCGCCGTCGGCCTGGCCGCGCCGGACGAGGTCGCGCAGGAGCCCGCGCAGCCGCTGGGAGAGCAGGCGCGGCACGGGCTCGTCGGGGTCGCGCGCGACGAGCACGTCGATGAACGCGCGGTTGGCGCCCTGCCACGCGGCGGCCTCGGTCATCCACGCGTGGAACGCGGACTCGCCGGGCGGCAGCGCGAGCGCGCGCTCGGCCAGCTGCGCCAGGCGCTCGGCCTCCTCGCGCAAGATGCCGCCGAAGAGCGCGTCCTTGGTCGGGACGAAGCGGTACAGCGTGCCGATGCCGACGCCCGCGCGGGCGGCCACGTCCTCCATCTTGGCCGCAACGCCGCGCTCGGCCACAACCTCGCGCGCGGCCTCGAGGATCCGTTCGCGGTTGCGCTGCGCGTCCTTGCGCGGGGCGCGTCGTGTCGCGGGCGTCACGCCGCCAAGCCTAGTGCGACCGAGCCGCGACAAGCGGAATCCATGGTTCCGCTACGGCCGAAGCCCGCGCGGCTGCGGCGGGGCGTCCTCGCCCCGGTTGCCGCGTGAGCGAACATGGAGGACGACATGCCCGATCGCCCCACCTTCCACAAGATCCTCGTCGCCGTCGACGGCTCCCGCCACTCCGACCTCGCGCTCACCATGGCGCTGGCGCTGGCCGAGCGCGACCGCAGCCGGTTGACGGTCCTGACCGTGATCCCCAACGTCAACGAGAGCGCCGCGCTGGCCTACGGCGCCGGCGTCGACCCGGTCGCCATGCAGGGCGACGCCGACCGCGGCGCCGAGAAGACGATGCGCGCCGCGCTCGACGCGGTGCCCGACGACCAGCCGGTCGACTCCGTCACCCGCCGCGGCCACGCCGGCCCCGAGATCGTCGCCCAGGTCCACGACGGCGGTCACGACGCCGTCGTCCTCGGCGCCCGGGGCCTTGGGCGCATCGGCGCGATGTTCGGGTCGGTGAGCCAACACGTGCTGCACAGCGCGGGCGTGGCGGTGTTCGTGGGGCACCTGCCGGACGTGGCGGACGACAGCGCGGGGTGAGGTCGCGGGCGCGGGCGTTGGTTGGCGCTCAACTCGGGGTGTGGGTGTGGTGCGGTGCGTGGCTGAGGGCAGCCAGGGCAACGAGGCGAGGGGCGGCGCCACGCCGGCAGCGGTCGCGTCGCCCTTTCGGCTGCTCGCCCTTGACGCCCTCAACCGCGCACCACAAGCGCCCGAGCTGAGCGCCAGCCAACGCCGGACTACAGCGCCACCACCCGCTCCAACCCCAGCGCCTCGCGCAACCGCACGTCATGGGTCGCGACCACCAACGCCCCCGCCCACTCGCGCAGCGCCCCCTCCAGCACCTCGAGCGACTCGACATCGAGGTGGTTCGTCGGCTCGTCGAGCAGCAGGCACGCCGCGCGGCGGTGGGCCAGCACCGCGAGCTCCGCGCGCGTCCGCTCGCCCGGCGACAGCGTCGCCGCCCGGCGCGCGGCGTGGTCCGCGCCCAGCCCGAAGGTCGCCAGCGCCGTCCGGGCGTCGGACTCGTCCAGGCCCGTGATCGCCCGGACCGACGCCGCCAGCGGCACGTGGGCGCTCAGCGCGTCGCGCTCCTGGCCGAGCCGCGCGATCACGGCCGACGGTGCGGCCAGCCGCCGGCCCCGCTCCGGGACCAGCTCGCCGAGCAGCGCGGCGAGGATGGTGGACTTGCCCGAGCCGTTGGGGCCGTGCAGGAGCACGCGGTCGCCGTAGCCGACCGCAAGGTCGAGCGGGCCGACCGTGAACGACCCGCGGCGCAGCACCGCGCCTTCCAGCGCCACGACCGCGCCGCCGCGGCGCTCGGCGGGCGACAGCACCAGCTTCAACGGCGCGTCGTCCCACGGCTTGTCAGGGACCTCGATCCGGTCCAGCCGGCTCTCGACGCGCGCCGCGCGGCGCTGCATGCCCTGCGCGCGGGACTTGACCCACTCCTCGCTGTGCCGGTCGCCGTCGCGCGGGCGGTGGTGGACCTTGCCCATCGCCGACTGCGCGCGGGCGCGCGTCTCGGTGATCGCGGCGGCCAGGTGCGCCCGCTCGGCCAGCGCCTGCTCATGCTCGGCGACCGCTCGCGCGCGGGCGGCGTCGCGCTCGTGGACGTAGGCCGCCCAGCCGCCGGCGTAGTGCGCGGCCGCGCCGGTGCGCCCGTCGAGCTCCAGCAGGGTCGTCGCCGAGCGCTCGAGCAGGGCGCGATCGTGGGAGACCATCACGACGCCGCCGGCGCGGCCGCCCAGCAGCGCGGCCAGGCGCTCCAGGCCGTCGGCGTCGAGGTGGTTGGTCGGCTCGTCGAGGGCGACGACGTCGAAGCGCGCCGCGCGCAGCACCGCCAGGCCGGCGCGCGCCGCCTGGCCGCCGGACAGCGTGCCGAGCGGCCGGTCGAGCAACGCCATCGACAACCCGAGCTCGTCGGCGGCGGCGGCGACGCGTGCCTCGGCGTCGGCGCCGCCCAGCGCCATCCAGCGCTCCAGCGCGGCGGCGTGCGGCCCGACCGCGTCGAGGTCGCCGGCGGCCAGCCGGGTCTCCTCGCGCTCGACCGCCCGCGCGGCGGCCGCGACGCCCAGGCGCTCCATGATCGTGTCGCGCACCGAGGCGCGGCCCGCGGCGCCGGGGACGTCGGCGAGCTGCGGCAGGTAGCCGACCGTGCCGAAGCGCTGGACGGTCCCGCCGTCCAGCGGCTCGATCCCGGCCAGCGCCCGCAGCAGCGTGGACTTGCCGGACCCGTTGGGGCCGATCAGCGCGAGCCGGGTGCCTGCGTCGACGCGCACGTCCACGTCCTGCAGGACAGTACGGGCGCCGAAGTGCTTCGTGATGCTGCGGGCGTCGAGAAGGGTCGACGGCATGCGGGTGCTCCTTGGGGAGGAAGTGACGAGATGCGGGAAGGCAGCAGCGCGCGACCGGCGGGCGCGGAAGGCGCGGGGCCGGTCGGACTCAGGGCGGCTGTCTAGTTCACGTCACGCATGCGGTGGCCCTCGTCGGGCCGCCGACCAAGGTAGCGAACGACCCCGCGCGCCGTCAATCGGGACGGTACGTGCCGAAGGACCAGACGTTGCCGCCCGGATCCTTGACGGCGAAGTCGCGCGAGCCGTAGTCGGTGTCGAAGACCGCGCGCACGACCTCGGCGCCGGCCGCGACCGCGCGGGCGAAGCCGGCGTCGGGGTCGTCGGTCACCACGTAGGTCGTGGTCGCGTCGCCGGGGAAGTCGCCGTCGCCGTCGCCGCGCGGCCGCTCGCCGAGCATGATGTAGGCGTCGCCCAGCTTGAGCTCGGCGTGGTGGACGACGCCGTCGCGCTGGTGCACCGCGTGCTCGGCAAAGCCGAAGGCGTCGCGCAGGAACGCGATCGCGGCGCGGGCGTCGTCATAGCGGAACGTCGGGATGATCTGAGCCATGGCGCGGACGCTACGCCGCGCGCACGGCCTCGTCTTGGACGTTTGGGAACGCGTCCGGCGCCGCGACGCCGCGGCCCTCCGGCAGGACGCGCGCGAGGTACTCGGTCGGCGTGCAGCCGGCGAGCTCGCGGAAGTCGCGGTTGAGGTGCGGCTGGTCGTAGTAGCCGCCGGCGGCCGCGATCTCGGCGAAGCGCCCCGCGCCGCCGTCGTCCGCGAGCAGGCCGAGGACGCGCTGGAAGCGCAGGATCCGCCCGACCGCCTTGGGCGCGAGGCCGACGTCGTCGCCGAAGCGCGCGGCCAGGTGCCGCCGGCTGCAGCCCAGCTCGGCGCACAGCTGCGCCACGCCGACCGCGCCGTGGGTCGCCACCAGCCGCGACCACGCGAACGCGACGTCGGGTCGCGGCGCCACCGCGCGGTCCAGCCGCGCGAGCAGGAACGCGTCGAGCAGGTCGAAGCGCGCGGCCCAGCTCGCGGTGTCGCGCAGGCGGTCGACCAGCCCGTCGCCGACCAGATCCTCCAGCGCGACCACCCGGCGCGCGATCTCGCGCATCGGCAGCCCGAGCAGCATCCGGGCGCCCAGCGGCGTGAGGTCCAGCTGGATCCCGGCCTGCTCGCCGGGCTGGTGCGTGACGGCCGCGCGGTCGTACAGGCCGGCTACGAACGACCCGAGCGGCCCGGAGTCGTCGACGGCCAGCGGCGGGCCGAGGTTGACGATGACGACGATCGCCGCGTGCGGCACCTCGAGGCGCCGCGGCGGCGCGCCGGTCTCCGCGTAGCCGGTGTAGCCCCGCGCGACGAACGGCGCGAGCGCCGGGTGCGGTGGGCGGCTGGCGGTCTCCCAGTCCCCTACGGGGGAGACGTGATGCTCGATCACGCCTCCCAGTGTCGCGCTACCGGATCGGCAGCGCCACCTTCACCTTGGTCAGCGTCGCGCTGAACGTCGCCGGGCTCGGCCCATAGGTCGGCGCGTCGCGGCCCAGCAGCTCGACGACGATCTTGTGGCCCTTGGGGAACTTCCAGCCGTTGCCGTCCAGCGTGAAGCGGAACGACCCCGTGAAGTCGTCGGTCAACCGGTAGGCGCCGCGGTCGACGAGCTTGACCTTGCCGGTCGCCGGGTCCTGGTCCCAGACGCGGGCGTCGAGCTGGCCATAGCGGCCCTTGACGACCGCCCGGCCCGTGATGACCGGCTGGCCGATCAGCGTCTGACCTCTCGCCGTCGTGCTGAGCGTCGCGTGGCTGGCCTTGTCGGGCGTGTGCGTCGCGCAGTGCGTGCCCATCGCGCCCGCCAGCGGCGACAGCTCGGCCGCGAGCTTGGCGTTGCCGCCCTTGGACGTGATCTTCAGCGCCTTGCTCGTGCCGAAGCGCAGCGTCGACGTGGCCAGCGCGCCGAAGGACGAGGCCTTGAACGGACCGCCGCCCGACGCCGCGGTCTTCGGGCAGGTCGTCGTGTACGCGGTGACCGAGCCCGGCGCGGGCTTGCTGCCGCCCGAGCCCTTGACCCAGGCGTCGAAGAACGCCAGGCCCTGGCGGTCGAACGCGGCGACGTCCTTGGGGTGGTTGGCGCCGGGGTCGTGGCCGAGGTCGGCGACCTGCAGCGCGACCGGCGCGGTCTTGGACTGCGCACGGATGTGGTCGTAGGCGCCGAGCGACTGGCCGACCGGGAACAGCGCGTCGGTCCAGCCGGACTGGAGCAGCAGTGGGGTGGGCGGGCCCGACATCCCCGCGACCCCGTGGTACTTGTAGGAGTTGTCGAGCGTCGGCTGCACCGCGGCGCCGAGCTTGCCGCTGTCGAGCTGGGCCTTCCACTTGGTGAGGTCCGTGCTCAGGTCGCCGCCGGTCGGCGCCGTGAAGCCCGACAGCGCGACCGCGAAGATCCCGGCCGCGTAGGCCTGCGCCTCGACGCCGGTGGGCGTGCGCGACCACGGCCCGCGGCCGTTGCGCGTGAAGATCGACTCGCCGTTGGACCACAGCCAGCGCGGCCAGGCGGCCGTGAGCGAGATCGGCGTGCCCTTCGGGCTCGTCCACGGCGCGTAGGAGCCGTCGGGCAACCGGACGCGGTCCTTGAGGAACGCCAACATGGTGGAGAACCCGCCGCCGAAGGAGATGCCGGTCGAGCCGATCGCGTCCGGCTTGACCACGCCCTGGTCGACGAGTTGGCCGACGAGCGTCTGGATGTCGCGGACCTCGTAGCGCATGTCGCCGAGCCGGGTCCACCCGGTGGCGCAGCTCGGCGTCCGCGACTCCAGCTTGCCGCACGAGTCGCCGAAGCCGCGCGCGGTCGGCGTGACGACCGCGTAGCCCTGCTGCGCGAAGAACCAGTTGTTGTAGGACTTGTCGCCGGCTGTGGACTCGAACGACGTCTTGTCGCCGCCGAGGCCGTGCAGGAGCAGGATCGTCGGGAACGGGCCGTCGCCCGTGGACGGCAGCGTGACGTCGACGTCCAGCGGCGTGCCGTCGAAGCTGGTCGGCCGGGACGAGAGGTCCGTGGTCGGGCAGAAGCGGACGCCGTTCTGGGGCGTGCAGGCGTGGCCGAACGGCGTGGGGTCGGCGGTGGCGGTGGCGGCGGGCAGCAGCGCGAGCAGCGCCGCCGCCGCGCTGGCGAGCAGCGCGGAGCGTGGGACGGACGGCATGGCGGTCGACACTAACTGAACGCGCGGTCAACAGCGGCAGTGCCACGGTGCAGCCGCGCCAAGAAGTAGGTTCCGCAGCGCGATGCTCAGCCGACTGTCCGATCTGGAGCGCCGGCTGGCCGTCCCATACGCCGTCCTGATGATCGGCGCCAACGTCATCGGCGCGGCGATCGTCTTCGCGCTGATCCGCTGGGTCCTGCCGCTACCGCCGGTCGACGACCCCGACCGGGCCCAGCGCGTCAACATCCTCGCGCTCGTCGCCTACCTCGTCTTCGCGGTCCCGATCGGGATGCTCTGGGTGCTGTGGCTCCTGCGCCCCGTCCTCGCGTGGCTGCGCGAGGACCGCCCGCCGACCGCCGCCGAGCAGCGGACGGTCCTGCTGACGCCGGCGCGCGAGGTGCTCGTGCACGGATCGCTGTGGGCGCTCGGCGCCGTCGTCTTCACGGTCATCAACTACGGCTACGACCACGACCTGGCGCTGATCGTCGCGATCACGGTCGGGCTGGCCGGCGCCGCGACCTGCGCGGTCGCCTACCTGCTCGCCCAGCGCGTCCTGCGGCCGGTCGCGGCGCGCGCGCTCGCCGACCACGTGCCGGACGATCCCGCGCTGCCCGGCATCGCCGCGCGCATCCTGTTGACCTACATCCTGGGCACGGGCGTGCCGGTGCTCGGGCTGGTGCTGGTCGGCGCCGGCGTCCTGACCGGGACGATCGACGCTTCGTCGCACCGCCTCGCGGTCACCGCGCTGCTGCTCGGCGGCATCGCGCTCGTCGTCGGCGTCGCGGTGATGGCGCTCACCGCGCGGTCGCTCGCCGATCCGCTGGAGGCCGTGCGCGGCGCGCTACGCCGGGTCCAGCGCGGCGACGACGCGCACGTCGACGTCTACGACGGCAGCGAGGTCGGCCTGCTCCAGGCCGGGTTCAACCGCATGGTCGAGGGCCTGAAGGAGCGCGAGGAGCTGCGCGACCTGTTCGGCCGCCAGGTCGGCGAGGAGGTCGCGCGCCAGGCGCTGGAGCGCGGGATCACGCTCGGCGGCGAGGAGCGCGACGTCGCCGTGTTGTTCATCGACCTGGTCGGCTCGACCGAGCTGGCCCACCAGCGGCCGCCGGCCGAGGTCGTCGAGCTGCTCAACGAGTTCTTCCACGTCGTGGTCGACGTCGTCGACGGCGAGGGCGGCGCGGTCAACAAGTTCGTCGGCGACGCCGCGCTGTGCGTCTTCGGCGCCCCGCTCCCCCACGACGACGCCGCCGGCGCCGCGCTGCGCGCCGCCCGGATCCTGCGCGAGCGGCTCGCCGCCGAGGTGCCGCAGTGCGACGTCGGCATCGGCGTCTCCGCCGGGACCGCGGTCGCCGGCAACATCGGCGCCCAACAGCGCTTCGAGTACACGGTGATCGGCGACCCGGTCAACGAGGCCTCGCGCCTGACCGAGCTGGCCAAGCAGCACGACGGCCGCGTCCTCGCGTCCGAGGCCGCGCTGGAGCGGGCGCGCCGCGACGGGAGCGAGGAGCCGGCGCGCTGGTCGCTCGGCGACGAGGAGACGCTGCGCGGGCGGGCGGCGCCGACGCGGCTGGCGGCGCCGACGGCGCGCTGAGGGTGGCGGTGGCGCCGCGCCGCCCCCTAGAACCGCACCGCGAACCGCGCCCCGCCCAGCGGCTGCGGCGCCCGCTCCACCGCCACGCTCGCCCCGTGATGCCCCGCCTGCTGGGCCACCAGCGCCAGCCCCAGCCCCGACCCCGGCGCATCCGTCCCGTCGATCCGGGCGAACGGCGCGAAGATCCGCTCGCGCTCGGCGTCCGGGACGCCGGCGCCGTCGTCGTCGACGACCAGGACCGGGCCGGCGGCCTCCAGCGTCACGTGCACGCGCGTGCCGCCGTGGCGCACGGCGTTGTTGACCAGGTTCTCGACCACCAGCCGCAGGCCCGGCTCCCAGCCGTCGACGACCACGGGCGCCTCGGGCAGCATCGCGGCGACCGCGACCTCCGGATGGCGCGCACCCGCGGCGGTGACGACCTCGTCGACCAGTTCGGTGAGGTCGACGGGCGCGTGCTCGATCGGCCCCGCCTCCCCGCGCGCGAGCGCCTGCAGGCCGTCGAGGAGGTCGACGAGCCGGCGCTGCTGGACCAGCGCGTCGTCGAGCATCGCCCCGCGCCGCTGCCCGTCCAGGTCGGGATGGCGGCGCAGCGACGACAGGATGGCCTGGACGCTGGTCAGCGGCGTGCGCAGCTCGTGGCCGGCGTCGGCGGCGAAGCGCCGCGTCGCGGCCAGCGCGCGCTCGCGGTCCTCGGCCGAGCGCCCCAGCCGGGCGAGCATCGCGTTGAACGACCGGGCGACCGAGCGCAGCTCCTGCGGGCCGCTGTCGTCGGGCACGCGCCGGCCCAGGTCCTCGTCGTCGGCGATCGACGCCGTCACCGCGCGCAGGCGCCGCAGCGGCCGCAGCACGACCGACGCGATCAACCACACCAGGATGCCCGAGAGGATCACGCCCGCGGCGCCGATCAGCGCGACCCGCTCGCGGAGGTCGTCGATCCGCTGCTCGGTCCCGCGCAGCGACGAGACGACCTCCAGGCGCGCGCGCCCGCCGATCTCCGGATCGCTCAGCGTCGTGACGTAGGCGCGGTAGCGGCGGCCGTCGCTGCTGAACGTCGACAGCCCGCGCGGCAGCGCGCCGTGCGACGGCGGCCGCGGCCCGGCGTCGACCAGCGTGACGCGGCCCAGCGTCAGCCGCAGCGAGCTGCCGGTGGCGCGCAGCACGGCGTCCAGCCGCGGGTCGCGGCCCGGCAGCTCGTTCTGCACCGCGGCGACCGCGGTCGGCCGCGTCAGCTCCGCGGTGCGGCGCAGCCGGTCGTCCAGCGCCGCGCGCTCGGACTTGTCGACCTCGTGCAGCGCGGCCGCGCCCGCGCCCACGACGACCGCCGCGAGGACGAGCAGGACGCCGAGCGTCAGGCGACCGCGAAGGCTGCGCACGGCGTCAGCGTCTCAGGGTCGCAGGACGAAGCCCACGCCGCGCACCGTGTGCAGCACGCGCGGCTCGCCGCCCTGCTCGAGCTTGCGGCGCACGTAGCCCACGAACACGTCGGCGACGTTCGTCTGCGGATCGAACGTGTAGCCCCACACCTCCTCGTGCAGGCGCCCGCGATCCAGGATCTCGCCCGGATGGCGCAGGAACAGCTGCAGGAGGTCGAACTCGCGCCGCGTGAGGTCGAGCGCGCGCTCGCCGCGGCGGACGGAGCGCGCCCGCGGGTCCAGCCGGATGTCGCCGACCACAAGCGCCTCGTCGGCGCCCGCGGGCCGGCGGCGCAGCAGCGCGTGCAGCCGCGCGACGACCTCCTCGAGCGCGAACGGCTTGACCACGTAGTCGTCGGCGCCCGCCTGCAGCCCGGCGACGCGGTCGTCGACCTCGTCACGGGCCGACAACACGCACACCGGCACCTGGTCGCCGCTCGCGCGCAGCCGCCGCAGCACCTCGAGGCCGTCGAGGTCGGGCATGCTCAGGTCCAGCAGGATGACCGCCGGGCTGACGCGCGCCGCGGCCTCCAGCGCGGCGCGGCCGCCGGAGGCCGGCACGACCGAGAAGCCCTCCAGCTCCAACCCCGCCGCGACGGCGCGGCGGATCGCGGGGTCGTCGTCGACGAGCAGGACGACGGGCCCCGCGGAGGCATCAGCCACGTTCGACGACCTCGCAGTTGTGGGCGACCGTGTCCCCCGCGTCGGCGATCACGCGGTCGCGGCCGGGGCCGCAGCCGACGTCGTCGACCTCGCCGTCGCGGGCGTTGATGATGTCGTTGCCCCTGCCGCCCTCGATCGTGTCGCGGCCCGGCCCGCCGGTGATGCGGTCGCCGCCCGCGCCGCCGAGCAGGACGTCGTCGCCGGCGCCACCGCCGATGCGGTCGTTGCCGGCGTCGCCCGACACGAGGTCGTTGCCCGGCCCGCCGTTGAGGCGGTCCTTGCCGGGGCCGCCGAAGATCCGGTCGTCGCCGCCGCGGCCGTTGATGACGTCGGCGCCCGTGGTGCCGTTCAGGACGTCCGCCTGGCGCGTCCCGGTGTGGGTCTGAGCGTGGACGACGCTCGTCCCGACGCCGAGCACCAGCGACACGATCACCACGGGGAGGACGAAGCGGAAGGGCATGGACATGAGCATGACGCAGGTTCCCGGGCGATCATCGCGCGCGGGCAGCCTCTCACGAATCTCTCATGGAGCATGAGGAAGCGGTGAGAGCACGCTGGGAAACGGAGCGGAACCGGTGAACCTGCCGAGCAAGTCATACGACCTGCTCTCAGGAGGACGGAGAACCACCATGCAGCTTCGCAAGTCCATCATCGGCGCCACCATGGCGCTGGCCATCGTCCCGGCGACGCCCGCGCTGGCCGCGACCATCACCGGAGGCCCCGGCAACGAGCACCTGCGGGGCACGAAGGTGGCCGACACGATCGACGGCAACGCCGGCAACGACCGCATCTTCGGCCGCGGCGGCAACGACGCCCTGACCGGCGGGCCGGGCAACGACTGGATCAACGGCGGCGCCGGCGACGACGCGATCACGGGCGACGCCAACGCCACGGGCGACCTGACCTCCTACGACCGCCTCTTCGGCGGCAGCGGCAACGACACCATCAAGGGCGGCGACTCGCGCGACCGCATCTACGGCGGCTCGGGCGACGACAAGTCCTACGGCGAGAACGGCAACGACCTGATGGCCGGCGGCACCGGCAACGACGTCCAGGACGGCGGCCCGGGCAACGACAGGATCTACGCCAACCTCGGCCAGGACACCACCTACGGCGGCGACGGCAACGACGACCTGTGGGCGCTGGCCCGCGGCGACGTGCAGGCCGGGGTGGGTGGGACCGGGTCTGTGGATCAGACCGGCGACACGCTCGACGGCGGCCCCGGCAACGACCGCTTCCACACGCGTGACGGCGAGGTCGACCGCATCACCTGCGGCGACGGCCGCGACGTCGCGCTGCTCGACAACGTCGACATGATCACCGACGCGACCGCCGGCAACCCCAACGGCTCGTGCGAGAAGGTCGTCCGCAAGGACCCGCAGCCGCGCGAGGCGAAGTCCGAAGACGCGCAGCAGGCTCCGGCCGCCGCCAACGTCCAGTCCTAGGGCTCCGGCGACGGGGCGGCGACCACGGCGTGGCTCGTCTCCCCCGTCGCCACCAGCCGATCGGCCACGTCGCGCACCTCGACGCGCACGTGGCCGATCCGCGCCCCGGCCTTGAGCACCGTCGCCCGCACGGTCAGCGCGACGCCGGGGCGCGCCATGCCGATGAAGCGAGGTCGGGACCGGTCGCCATACGCGGCATCCTACGATCCGACCATGCCGCCGGACATCCGCCTCGAGCCGTTCACCGACGACCACCTCGCCGCGTTCGCGGAGCTCGTCGACGACCCGGACGTGCTGCGCTACACGCGCTTCCCCGATCCGCCGGAGCCGGACTTCCCGCCGCAGTGGCTCGGGCGCTACGAGCAGGGCCGGCGCGACGGGACCAAGGAGGCGTTCGCGGTGCTCGACGCCGACGGCACCTTCCTCGGCGTGGCGCTGGCGGTCGAGATCGACCGCGCGGCCGCCGAGGCCGAGCTCGGCTACCTGACCGCCCCGGCCGCGCGGGGGCGCGGGATCGCGACCGCCGCCGTCCTGGAGCTGACGCGCTGGGCGCTCGCCGACCAGGGGCTGGAGCGCGTCGTCCTCATCATCTCCAGCGGCAACGTCGGCTCCCGCAAGGTCGCCGAGCGTGCCGGATACCTGCGCGACGGCGTGCTGCGCAACGCCTACGTCAAGCCCGGCATCCGGGCCGACACCTTCGTCTACTCGCGGCTGCGCAGCGACCCGGAGCCCGCGCCCCGCTAGCCGAGCAGCTTGGCGAGCGGAGCGCCCCAGGCGCTCAGGTCGTCGGGCGGCGGGACCTTGTAGCCGAGGTAGAGGTCGACGCCGATGTCGCCCGTCGCCCACTTGGCGAAGCTCTCGGCGAAGCGCTCCTCCTCCGCCGCGCACGAGCCCATGAGCTGCTCGTCGCAGCCGTAGCCGGCCGGGATCCGCGCGTCGAGCGTCTTGTCCAACGCCTCCGGGACCAGCGCGAAGTCGACGACGTGGCCGAGCTCGTGCAGGACCACGCGGTCGATGCCGCGCTGGGCGTAGCGGCGCCAGACCAGGCCGAGGTCGAGCGTCACGTCGTAGCGGCCGTCGGGCCGGCTCGCGGTCAGGCCGACCGCGGACCCGCCGGGCGACCCGACGTGCACGTTCACCAGCCCGTCGACCTCGGCGACGAGCGCCTGGGCCTGCGGGTTGGCGTGCGAGACGGCGGTGAGGATCGCGGTCCGGTCGCCCGGCGCGATCGACGGGTCGAACGTGAACGTGGCCGCCCGCTCGTTCGCGTTGACCTGGTCGACGACGCGGCCGCCGCCGCTCGCGGGCGCCGTCGCGACCCGGTGCGCGCGCACGACGCCGATCGCGATCACGAGGCCCACGAGGATGCCAAGCGGCACGACGAACGGACGGAATCGGTCCTCCACTACCCCTGCATCGGCGCCGGGCGCGCTAGCTTGAAGGGGTGTCGGTCACCGTCGACGGCCCTCACTTCGCCTACGCCCTGCATCCGCTGGCGCGCAATCGGCTCGGCCAGCGCTGGCGTTGGGAGCTGTGGCACGGCGCCACGCTCGTCGCGGCCGGCTGGCGGATGACCCTCCAGCACGCCGAGCGCGCGCTGTGCACGGCGGCGTCCCGGCGCGGGCACGCCCAGCTCGGCCTCCGCGCGCTGCGCCCCGATCGCACCTTCCCGGCCAGCGGGCTCAGCGCCGGCATGCCGGTGCGCGTCGACTGCGGCGCGTTCGAGTGCACGCTCGTTCCGCGCCGGCCCGGCGCCGCCGGCTGGCAGCCCGGCGCGATGGCCGTCTAGGCGCGCGCGCCGCCGTCGGCGGCGTTAGGGTTCCGGCGCGATGCCGTCCCTCGTCCGGCGTGCGGGGGCGTTGGCCCTCACCGCCCTCGTCATCTACGGCGTCGCCCCGGCGATCGGCGAGGTGCTGGGCGCGTGGCCGAAGGTCGCGAACCTCAAGCCGTACTGGCTGGTCGGGATGGTCGTCGCCGAGGCGCTGTCGTGCTTGTGCCTCTGGGAGCTGCAGGCGCTGTCGATCGGGACGCGCGACCTCAAGGCGGTCGCGACCTCGCAGCTGGCCGGCGGCGCGCTGGGTCGCGTGGTCCCGGGCGGGGCGGCCACGGCGGCGGCCGCGCAGTACAACATGCTCAACGCCGCCGACGTGCCGCGCAGCGCGATCGCGACGGGCCTCGCGGCGGCCACGGTGCTCCAGATCGCCGGCCTCTGCGTCCTGCCCGTGCTGGCGCTGCCGGCGATCGTCTTCGGGCTGCGGGTGCCCGAGACGCTGCTGGAGACGGCGATCCTCGGGCTCGTCCTGTTCGTCGCGATGCTGGGCGTCGGCCTCGCGGTGGCGCGCAGCGACGACGCGCTGCGCTGGGTCGGCCGCGCCGCCGTCAACGTCAGCGGCCGGCTGCCCGGCGACCGCGGCCTGTCGGCCGGCTTCCCGAACCGCCTCGTGGCCCAGCGCGACGAGGTGACCGAGCGGCTCGGGGACCGGATGGTCCGCGCGTGCGCGGCGGCGGTCGGCCGCTGGATGTTCGACCTGCTCGCGCTGATGACCGCGGTGACCGCCGTCGGCGCGCATCCGCGCTTCAGCCTCGTCCTGCTCGCCTACGTCGGCGCCCAGCTGCTGGCCCAGATCCCGGTGACGCCGGGCGGCCTGGGCGTCGTCGAGGCCGGCCTGACCGCGACGCTGGCGCTGGCCGGGGTCCGCGGCGGGGACGCGGCCGTCGCGACGCTCGCCTACCGGCTGGTCTCCTACTGGCTCATGCTCCCCGCCGGCCTGATCGCCTGGCTCGTGCACCGCCGCCGGCTCGCGGTGCAGGCCGCGGCCTGATCGCGCAGCCGCCGTCTCACCCCGAAAGGGCGAATCGCCCTCACCCGCCCGGGTGACACGGTCGCCCGAGGATGCCCGGCGGCCTCGGACCACGGACGCTCGCCACGCTGCTCATCGCTGCCGTGGCGCTGTTGGCGCTGGGCCCGATCGTGCCCGGGTACTCGGTCGCGGGCTTCTGGGACGCGGCGGCGCTCGCGGCGCTGGGCGGCGTCCTCAACGCGGTCCTGTGGCCGCTGCTGGTCCGGATCGCCCTGCCGATCACGGTCCTGACGCTCGGCGCCGCCGTCCTCGTCCTCAACGGCCTGGTGCTGATGCTGGCGGCCACCATCGTCCCGGGCGTCGACATCGACGGCCTCGGCGCCGGCATCGTGGTGGCGCTCGGCGTGACGCTGATCACGACGGTGGTCGCCGCGCTGCTGTCGATCGACGACGACGACCGCTTCGCCGCGCACGTCGCGCTGCGCCGGCGGCACGGCCGCGCCGGCGCCGCCCAGCACAGCGACGTCCCCGGGATCCTGTTCCTGGAGATCGACGGCCTCGCCCACGTCGTCCTGCAGCGCGCGCTGCGCGACGGCAACGCGCCGACGCTGCAGGGCTGGGTCGCCGAGGGCAGCCACCGCCTGATGCGCTGGGAGACCGACTGGTCGTCGCAGACCGGCGCCTGCCAGGCGGGGATCCTGCACGGCGACAACCACGACATGCCCGCGTTCCGCTGGTGGGAGAAGGACCGCGGCGGGCCGATCGTCACCAACCACCCGCGCGACGCCGCCGAGATCGAGCGCCGCGTCTCCAACGGCCGCGGGCTGCTCTTCGACGACGGCGCGAGCCGCGCGAACATCCTCAGCGGCGACGCGCCGCACTCGCTGCTGACGATGAGCACGGTGCTCGACGTCCGCCGCGGCCGGTTGGGCGAGGACTACTTCACCTACTTCGCCAGCCCCTACAACGTGGCGCGCACGCTGCTGCTCACGCTGTACGACGTCGCCGACGAGATGGTGCACGCGACGCAGCAGCGCCGGCGCGGCGTGCGCCCGCGCGTCAAGCGCGGCTGGAAGTACGCGGTGATGCGCGCCTACGCGACGGCGGTCCAGCTCGACCTCCAGGTCGAGTCGGTCATCGGCGACGTCGAGGCCGGGCGGCCCGTCATCTACACCACGTTCCTGGCCTACGACGAGGTCGCCCACCACTCGGGCATCGAGCGCGCCGACACGCTCGCCGTGCTGCGCCGCGTCGACCGCCGGATCAAGCGCATCGCCAACGCCGCGCAGGCGCGCGGGGCGCGACCCTACGAGGTGGTGGTGCTGAGCGACCACGGCCAGACGCAGGGCGCGACGTTCCGCGACCGCTACGGCCTGACGCTCGACGCGCTGGTCCAGGACGCGTGCGGGATCGGCGACGCGGCGATGGCCGCCGAGGGCTCGGGCGAGGACGAGGCCGCCGGCCGGCTCGGCGCCGCGCTGACCGAGGCCGGGACGGGCGACGGCGCGGGCGCCCGGGCGATCCGCATCGCGACGCGCGGGCGAACGGTGGACGGCGAGGTGCGGATGGAGGACGCCGCCGCCGGCGACGCGCCGGCCATCGAGCCCGGCGCGCTGCCCGAGGTGTCGGTCATGGCCTCGGGCAACCTGGGGCTGATCACGTTCCCGCGCCTGCCGGGCCGCGTCACGCGCGAGACGATCGACATCGAGCACCCCAACCTGCTCGGGACGCTGCGCGCGCACCCCGGGATCGGCTTCCTGCTCGTCCGCGACGCGGCCGGCCACGACGTCGTCCTCGGCCCGCGCGGCACCCACGACCTCACCGCCGGCGCGGTCGACGGCGAGGACCCGCTCGCGCCCTTCGGCCCGCGCGCCGCCGCGCACGTCGTGCGCACCGCCGGCTTCCCGCACTGCCCGGACGTGGTGCTCAACAGCGCCTACTGGGAGCAGACCGACGAGGTCGCCGCGTTCGAGGAGCTCGTCGGCTCCCACGGCGGCCTCGGCGGCCCGCAGGCCCACCCGTTCCTGCTCGCGCCCGCGACGTTCGCGCTGCCGCGCGAGGAGATCGTGGGCGCCGGGCACGTCCACCAGGTCCTGCGCGACTGGCTCGTCGCGCTCGGCCACGCCGCGTACGCCGAGCTGCCCACGTCCTCGACCTCGTCCGCCCCGACTCCGGAGCCCGTCTCATGAGCCCGATCCTGCGCCGCACCACCTCGTCGATCCTGCTCGTGCTCGCGTGCGTCGTGGCGGTGGTGGCCGTGCTCGGCGCGTGGGCCGACCGCCAGCTCCTGGACACCGACCAATGGGTCGACACCAGCAGCCGCCTGCTCGAGGAGTCGGCGGTCCAGGACGCGACCGCCGCCTACCTCTCCGACCAGCTCGTCCAAGGCCCGGCGATCCGCGCGAAGCTCGAAGCCGGCCTGCCGCCGCGCCTGCAGCCGCTCGCGGCGCCGCTGGCCGCCGGCGCGGGCGAGATCGCCGAGCGCACGGCCAGGCGCCTGATCGCCTCGGGCGCCTTCCAGAAGCTGTGGCGCGAGACCAACCGGCGCGCCCACCGGCAGTTCATCGCCATCGTCGAGGGCGACACGCGCCTGGCCAACGCCGGCGTCGTCGTCGACCTGCGCCCGCAGCTCGGCGTCCTGGCCCAGCGCCTCGGGGTCGTGCCCGACGCGACGGGCGACCACGGGACCGTCCACGTCCTGCGCGGCGACAACCTCAAGACGATCCGCAAGGTCGTCCACGCGCTCGAGACGCTGCGCTGGGTCAGCGTCGTCGTGCTGCTCGTGCTGCTCGTCGGCGGCGTCGCGCTCGCGCCCAACCGCGCGCACGGCATCGTCGGCGCCGGCCTGGCCCTGCTGATCGCCGGCCTGCTGCTGCTCGTCGTCCGGCGCGCGGGCGGCCATTACGTCGTCGACAAGCTGGTGGCCAACGGCTCCGACGAGGGTGCCGCGACGGCGACCTGGAGCATCACCACGTCGCTGCTGCGCGACATCGCGGGCGCGCTCGTCGTGCTCGGCGTCGTGGACGTCCTCGCCGGCTGGCTGGCCAGCGGCTCGTCGTGGGCGCGCAAGGTGCGGCGCTTCAGCACGCCCGCGCTCACCGAGCATGGCGGCCTGGTCTTCGGCGGCGTCCTCGTGCTGCTGCTCGTCCTCCTCGCCGCCGGGCTGCTGCCCGCCGCCGGCCAGCTCTGGGCGATCGTGCTCTACGTCCTGCTCGCAGGCCTCGGCGTCTGGGCGCTGCGCCGGCAGGTCGAGCGCGAGGCGATCGCGGACGCATGACGCGCCTCGTCTGGCTCGGCCACGCGACCGTCCTCGTCGAGCTGGCCGGCATCCGGATCCTGACCGATCCCGTCCTGCGCTCGCGCGTCGCGCACCTGCGGCGCCACGCGCCCGCGAGCACCCCGGCGCTGCCGGCGCCGCTGGACGCCGTCCTGGTGTCGCACCTGCACTACGACCACGCCGACGTCCCGACCCTGCGGCGCCTCGACGACGTCGTTCCGGTGATCGGGCCGCGCGGGACGCGCGCGACGCTGGCGAGCACCGCGGGGCTGCGCGACGTCCGCGAGGTCGTCGTCGGCGAGGTGGTGGAGCTCGGCCTGGGCGTGACCGTGCGCGCGGTCCCGGCCCGCCACGACGGCCGCCGCCGCCCGCTCGGCCCGGCGGTCGACGCGCTGGGCTTCGTCATCGAGGGCGACGGCCGCCGGATCTACTTCGCGGGCGACACCGACCTGTTCGACGGCATGGAGCGGATCGGCGACGGCGGCCTGGACGTCGCGCTGCTGCCGGTCTGGGGTTGGGGCCCGACGCTCGGGCCCGGCCACCTCGACCCCGAGCGCGCGGCCGACGCCGCGGCGCTGCTGCGCCCGCGGATCGCGCTCCCGATCCACTGGGGCACGTACCTGCCGATCGGCCAGCGCCGGCGCCACGGCCACCTGCTCACCGATCCGCCGCGCACGTTCGCGGCGCGCGCGGCGGAGGTCGCACCGGACGTGAAGGTGGCGCTCCTCGCCCCCGGGGAGGCGCTGGAGCTGGACGACGACGGCTAGGCGGGCGTGGGCCGCAGCGGCGTCGCGCCGCCCGCGTCGGCGGCCGCGTGCGCGACGCCGCGCAGCCGCCAAGCGCTGAACATCAACATGATGCCGCGGACCACGAAGCCGATGCCGACGAGGATCGCGACGGTCCCGAGCCCGAGCTTCGGCCACACCAGCAGCGCGATGCCGAGGCCCACGTCGATCAGCCCGCCGAGGATCAGCAGCACGCGGTGCTGGGTGCCGCGCAGGAACGCGCGGATGACCTCGATGGCGCCGTCCATGACGAGCCAGATCCCGAGTGCGATGATCAACACCAACAACGTCTCGCCCGGCCGGCGCATGACGATCAGGCCCGTGATGACGCCGAGCACGCCGAGGACGATCCGCAGCGTGCGGTCCGGCGCCTCGTCGTCGGCGATCCCCTCGCCGATCAGGAACGCGCTGAGCACCGTCAGGTTGATGCCGGCGATCAGCGCGAGCGCGAGCAGCGTGACGCCCGGCCAGACCAGGGCCAGGATCCCGCACACCAGCGAGAGCAACCCCACCACCATCGGGATCCACCAGGAGCTGTACCACCCCTTGGCCTGCGCACCAGCGGTCATCGCACGTCCTCTCTGAAGTCGGTGCGACGACCGTAAGACCGGGGCGGGTGGCTGCGGCTCACCCCTTCTGGGGGATCTGCGCTCCCCCGGTCGCGGGAGCGTCCGCGGTGCGTGTGACCCACCTCACGGTCGCTTCGCTCGAGCGACCTCCTAGCGTGGTCGAACCTTCCGTGCTCGTCGCCGCCTAGGCCTTCGCCTCGGCCACCGCGGCGGCGTCGCCCAGCGACGCCTCGGGCACGCCGAAGGCCTCGACCAGCGCGGTCGCGTGCGGGCGCAGCGCGCCGCAGAGCGTGTTGACCGCCTTGATGACGGCCTTGGACCGCGTCGACGACAGCCGGCCGTGCTCCTGGAACCAGCCCCGGTCGGCCTCGATCGTGCTCAAGGCGTACAGGTCGCACACGCGGTCCAGCAGCGCGCGCGAGCCCGGGTCGGCGCACTGGCCGATCTTGGCGGCGAAGGCCTCCAGGACGACGCAGTCGACGTACGCGCGCGCCGCGGCGATCAGGTGGTCCTGGCAGTCGATCAGGACGTCGAAGGGCTCGCGCCCGGCGTCGATGCCGCCCTTCAGGCGGCGGGCGACGCCCGACTTGACGTGGTCGGCGCGCCAGCGCAGCAGCTCGAGTTGCACGTCGCGGCTGGTGAGGTCGGCCTGGTCGTCGCGGCCGGGCAGCAGGTCGTCGGCCAGGCGCGTCAGCACCTCGCGCATCGCGCTGCGCTCGGCGACGGTCTCGAAGCCCTGCTTGGCGTAGAAGCCGGCCGTGCCGAGCGGGTCGAGCTCGCCGAGCTGGTCGCGGAAGTCGGTCAGCAGGTTCTTGGCCGCGAGCTGGAGCAACACGGTGTTGTCGCCCTCGAACGTCGTGAAGACGTCGGTGTCGGCCTTCAGCGCGGCGAAGCGGTTGCCCTTCAGGTAGCCCATGCCGCCGCAGGCCTCGCGGCACTCCTGGATCGTCGCGGTCGCGTGCCACGTCGCGACGGCCTTCAGGCCGGCGGCCAGCGTCTCCAGCTCGCGCTTCTCGCGGTCGAGCTCGGCGTCGGAGGTGAACACATGGTGCAGCCGGGCGACCAGATCCTCCTGCGCGAAGTGCAACGCGTACACCTTGGCCAGCGCGGGCAGGAGGCGGCGCTGGTGGGTGCGGTAGTCCATCAGGACGACCTCGGGCGCCCCCGGCGGGCCGAACTGGCGCCGGGACTCCGCGTGGCGCACGGCGATCGCCAGCGCCACCTTCGTCGCGCTGATCGACGCGCCGCAGACCGACACGCGGCCCTGGATGAGCGTCCCCAACATGGTGAAGAACCGCTTGGTGGAGGACGCGATCGGCGACGTGTAGACGCCGTCCTCGTCGACCGACGCGTAGCGGTCGAGCAGGTTGTCGCGCGGCACCCGCACCTCGTCGAACCAGATCCGGCCGTTGTCGACGCCGTCGAGGCCGAGCTTGGCGCCGCAGTCCTCGATCCGGATGCCCGGCAGCGTCGCGCCGTCCGCGTCGCGCAGCGGCACGAGCAGCGCGTGGACGCCGCGCTCCTCCCCACCGACGATCAGCTGCGCGAAGACCGCGGCCATCCGGCCGTCGCGCGCGGCGTTGCCGATGTAGTCCTTGCGCGCCGCGTCGTCGGGCGTGGCGACGACGAACTCGCCGGTCGCCGCGTCGTAGGTCGCCGTCGTGGCGAGCTGCTGGACGTTGGAGCCATGGCCGCTCTCGGTCATCGCGAAGCAGCCGGGCAGGCGCAGCGCGGCGATGTCGGCCAGGTAGCGCTCGTGGTGCTTGCGGGTGCCGAGGTGCAGCACCGCGCCGCCGAACAGGCCGAACTGGACGCCGCACTTGACGAGCAGGCTGAGATCGCCGAAGGCCAGCGTCTCGAAGCCCGCGATGGCGCCGCCGACCTGGCCCTCGCCGCCGTAGGCCCGAGGAAAACCGCGCGCGGTCTGGCCGGCGTCGGCGAGCTCCTCGGCCCACGCGAGCACCTGCGCCCGGTGCTCTTGCATCGGGAGGTCGGGGCGGGGCGCGTTGGCCGGATCGCTCAGCCACGTGCGGCAGAGGTCGCGGATCGCGGCGTGCTCGCCGTCGAGGAGCGCGCGCAGCGCGGCGAGGTCGGGCGCCGGCGCGGGCGGCGTGGCCGGGTGAGCGGGTGCAGCCATGGGACATCCTTCGTGCCTGGGACGGGTGCGGCACCCAGGTTGCCCGTTCCCCTGTGCGTCAAATCACCAACTTGTAGCGTTTGCGCCTCCATGGCCCGCCGCCGATCCGGCCCAGAGATCCTCGCCGCCTCCGGCGACCTGCTCGTCCAGCGCGACGCCGACCGGCCGTCGGGCCGCCTGCTGAGGCAGGGCGACATGGACGCGTCCTACGTCGACCTCGCCGATCCGCGCCACCTGGAGTTCGACTACCTGCGCCGGATGCGCGACCTCGTCGAGGCGCTGCGCGCGCGGCGGATCGTGCACGTCGGCGGAGCGGGCGCGGCGCTGGCCCGTGCGCTGGCGGCCAGCGACCGGACCGCGACGCGCCGCCAACATGTCGTCGAAGTCGATCCGGACGTGGTCGCGCTGGCGCGCGAGCACCTCGGCCTGCGCAAGGCGCCGGGCCTGAAGGTCAAGGTCGCCGACGGCCGCGCGTGGCTGGCCGGGCGCGCGGATGGCTCGGTCGACGCGCTGCTGGTCGACGCGTTCGTCGGCGCGCGCGTGCCGCGCCACCTGGCGACCCGGGAGGCGCTGCGCGACGCCGCGCGCGTCGTGGCGCCGGGCGGCGCGTTGGCCATCAACGTGGTCGACGCCCCGCCGATGGACGACGTGCGCGCGATCGGCGCCGGGTTGGTGGAGGCGTTCGCCACCGTGGCGGCGGTCGGCGGCGGACCGGTCCTGCGCGCGCGCCGGCAGGGCAACGTCGTCCTGATCGCCGCTCACGGCCCGCTGCCGCTGGAGCGCCTGCGCGTCAGGGGCGCCGCCGACGGCGCCTCGCCGGCCACCCTGGCCACGCCGCGCGAGGTGGAGCTGCTCTGCCGCGGCACCCCGCCGTGGCAGGATTGACCCGTGCCCCATCTCTCGCTCGCCTCGGTCCTGCAGGAGTCGGCGCTGCGGCGACCCGACAAGGTCGCGGCCGTCGAAGGCGCCCGGCAGGCCACCTACGGGGAGCTGTGGAGGCTGGCGCTGCGGCGGGCCGGCGCGCTGCGCGCGGCGGGCGTCCGGCCCGGCGACCGCGTCGCGCTGCTCGGCCTCAACACCATCGACTTCGTCACCGCCTACTACGGGATCCTCGCGCGCGGCGCGGTGGTCGTCCCGGTGGCGCCGATGCTCGTGGCCGACGAGATCGCGTTCCTGCTGGAGGACGCGGGCGCTCGCGTGGCGTTCGTCGCCGACGAGCTGCAGGACGTCGTGGCCGCGGGCGCCGAGGCGGCGGGCGTGCGCGTGCTGCGGCTGGGCTCCGACGACGCGCTGGCGGCCGAGCCGGAGGCGCTGCGCGAGGCGCGCGAGCCGCTGGACCCCGCGGTGCTGTTCTACACCTCGGGCACGACCGGGCGACCCAAGGGCGCGGTGCTGACGCACTTCAACCTCACGATGAACGTCTTCGTCAACGCCTACACCGCGAACAACATCGTCGCCGACGACGTGATGTTCGGGTGCCTCCCGCTGTTCCACACCTTCGGCCAGACCGTGGCGCTCAACGGCACGTTCCTCGTCGGCGGCACGCTGATCCTCCAGCCGCGCTTCGAGCCCGAGCAGGCGCTGGCGCTCATGAACGAGCACGGCGTCACCGCGTTCCTGGGCGTCCCGACCATGTACATGGCGTTGCTCGCGGCGGTCCGGGCGGCGGGCGCGGGCGCCACGCTGCCCGACCTGCGCCTGTGCGTGTCGGGCGGCGCGCCGCTGCCGATCAAGGTGCTGGAGGAGTTCAACACCACCTTCGACGTCACGATCCAGGAGGGCTACGGGCTGTCGGAGACGTCGCCGACCGCCACCGTCAACCAGCTGGAGTACGGCGTCGAGCCGGGGTCGATCGGCCACGCGATCTGGGGCGTCGAGGTCGAGATCGCCGACCCCGACGTCGACGACGCGATCGTGCTCAAGGACGTCGGCGAGGTCGGGGAGATCGTCATCCGCGGCCACGACGTCTTCGCGGGCTACCACGGGCGGCCGGAGGCGACGGCCGGGGCGATCGTGGACGGCTGGTTCCGCTCCGGCGACCTCGGGGCCAAGGACGAGCGCGGCTTCCTGCGGATCGTCGACCGCAAGAAGGACCTCATCCTGCGCGGCGGCTACAACGTCTACCCGCGGGAGGTCGAGGAGGTCATGATGCGCCACCCCGACGTCGACCAGGTCGCGGTCGTCGGCGTGCCGCACGACACGCACGGCGAGGAAGTGCTGGCCGTCGTCGTGCTGCGCGAGGACGCGGGCGCGCCCGACGCCGACGCGCTGCTGGCGTGGGTCGGCGAGCGCGTGGCGCGCCACAAGCGACCGCGGATGGTGCGCTTCGTCGACGAGCTGCCGCTGGGCCCGTCGCGCAAGGTCCTCAAGCGCGAGCTGCGCGACCGCTTCGCGGGCGAGACGGCGCCGGCCCCTGAGCCTTCTTGACCGTCCGCCCGCGCCGGTTCAGGACGGTCTCCAGTTCCTCCAGCGCGGTGTGCAGGTGGGCGATGAACGGCCACGCGTCCGGGATCTGCCCCTGGTCGGTGACGATCCCGAAGTCGAGGTGGTCGCGGTAGCTCATCACGGTCATGTTGAGGCCGACGCCGTCGACGACGACCGACACGGGGAACATCGACTCGAGCTTGGCGCCCGCGCAGAACAGCGACTCGCGCGGGCCCGGGACGTTGGAGATCACCAGGTTCAACGGCGGCCGCGTCCGGCTCAGCAGGTCGATCGTCGTCCGCGCGGCCAGCGCGGCGACGGCCGGCGGGATGAACGCCGTCGCGTCGGTCAGCAGCGACGCCGGCAGCGCCGCGTGGTTGGCCTTCGCGCCCCGCAGCAGCTCGTGCGCACGGCGCAGGCGGTCGCGCGGGTGGGCGACGTTGGTCGGGATCGGGACGATCATCGCCGAGATCCGGTTGCCGAACTCCTGGCGCTCGTGCGGCGCCCGGACCGAGACCGGGACCATCGCGACCAGCGGCGTGCGCGGCAGCTCGTCGCGTTCGATCAGCCACTGGCGGACGGCCGACGCGCAGAGCGTCACCACGACGTCGTTGACCGTGATGCCCAGCTCGTTCTTGATGTCCTTGACCGAGTCCAACGAGAGCGAGCCGAAGGCGAAGCGCCGGTGCGGCGAGATGCGGCCGTTGAACGAGGTCTTGGGCGCGCGGGCCGACGTGATCTCCAGGATCGCGTCGTTGGTCGGCGCGCCGGCCAGGCCGCGCAGCTTGGACAGGCCCTTGGAGAGCGCGGGGACGACCGGGAACGCGTTGGCGCCCGGGATCTCGGTCAGCGCCGGCAGCGTCGTGGGCAGGGCGCGCAACGCGCGCCAGGGCTGGAGCGGGATGCCGGCCGCGCCGCGGGCGAGCATCTCCAGGTCCGACGGGACGCGCTCGCCGCCCCCGTGGCCCGCGGGGCGTGGCGGCAGCTCCTTGCCTTCGGGCGACGGGTCCAGCAGGACCGACAGGATCTCGTTGCCCGAGACGCCGTCGACGACCGCGTGGTGGACCTTGGTCAGCAGCGCGACCTTGCCGTCCGGCAGGCCGTGGATGAGGTAGAGCTCCCACAGCGGCCGCGAGCGGTCCAGCGGCCGGGCGAAGATCCGCGACACGGTCTCGGCGAGCTTGGTGTCGTCGCCGGGCGGCGGGATCGCCGACTCGCGGATGTGGAAGTCGATGTCGAAGTCCGGATCCTCGACCCAGTACGGCAGGTCGAGGCCGAGGGGCACGTTGACGAGCCGCCAGCGAAAGGGCGGCAGCAGGTGCAGCCGCTCGGAGACCATGTGGCACAGGTCCTGCATGGTCAGCTCGCCGCCGGGCGCCGTGGACGGGTCGTACACGCAGAGGCTGCCGACGTGGCCGTAGGTGCGGCCGGACTCGACCGCCAGGAACTGCGCGTCCAACGTCGTCAGCTGTCTCATGCACCAGAACGTTCCCAACTGCGCTGATGCCTAGCCTTCGACGTCATGCCAACGATCTGGACCATCGGCTACGAGCGGCTGCTGCCGGCCGAGCTGGTCGCCGAGCTGCGGGCCGCCGGCGTGCAGCGCCTCGTCGACGTGCGCTACCGGCCGCAGTCGCGCCGCGCCGGGATGTCGAAGACCCGGCTCGGCGAGCTGCTGTCCGACAACGGCATCGCCTACGAGCACCGCCGCGCGCTCGGCACGCCGCCCGACATCCGCTGGTTCTACAAGAACAACCGCTCGCCCGAGGGCGCCGAGCGCTTCGCCGCCCACGTCGAGACGACCGCGGTCGACGACCTCGACGCGCTCGCCGCGGAGCTGTCCTCCCCGATCGCACCCCGCACCGCGCTCATGTGCCTGGAGGCCGATCCGGCGGTCTGCCACCGCCGCACGCTGACCGAGCACCTGCGCCAGCGCATGCCGCGCCTACGCGTGGTCGACCTCTAGCCCCGCCGCTAACGCCGAGATCAGGCGGGTGAAGGAGGTGTCGACGTCGAGGTCGAGGCCGAAGCCGCCGGCGGCCTCGAGGGTCGCGAAGCCGTGGACGGCGGAGCGGAAGGCGCGCAGCGCGTGGATCTCGTCGTCGCCGGAGAGGTCCCAGGCGCGCAGGACGCCCTGCAGGACGACGACGACGTCGGCCGCGGCGGCCTCGTGCTCGGCGTCGCCGGCGGCGGAGGCGGTCACGGCGCCGGCGGTGTAGCGCCCGGGATGGTCCTTGACGAACGTCCGATAGGCCCCGGACGCGGCAAGCAGCCCGTCGAGCCCGGAGCGGCCGACGGCCGCCTCGCGCAGCGCCGCGGCGAGCTCGCCGAGGCCGAGCAGCGCGATGCCGCGCACGAGGCCGTCGCGGCCCTCGACGTGGTTGTACAACGACGGTGACTTGACCCCGAGCTGGGCGGCGACGCGGGCGAGCGTCACCGCGTCGAGACCCTCGTCGTCGGCGATGTCGGCGGCGGCGCGGACCACCTGCTCGCGGTCCAGCCCGGCACGCGGCACGGCGACCTCAGCTCGCCTTCGCGATCGCGCGGTCCATGGCGGCGGCCGGCGCGGCGACGACCTTGCCGTGGCCGGGCGCGAGGAAGGCCGGGTCCAGCGCGCGCAGCGCCTTCGCCGTGTCGAGCTCCACCGCGCGGCTCCACGTCGACAACGCGGCCAGCGGGAAGGGGAAGCTCGGCTTGGACGTGGTCCGCACGCCGCCGAGCGTCGTGTACGCGTCGCCGCAGATCAGCGTCCGGTCGCGCGGGTCGAAGAACGCGACGTGGCCGGGCGTGTGGCCGGGCGCGGCGACGACCTCGAGCGAGCCGACGCGCTCGCCGGGCTCGAAGGTCCGGGTCGGCTCGGTCTCGGTGCCCGGCCAACCGCCGCGGAGCTTGTCCTGGGGCTCGTCGGGATCCAAGGACATGTCCTTGCGCAGGAAGCGCGCGTCGCGGGTGGAGATCAGCAGCTCGACGCCGGGCAGCAGCCGCGCCAACTCGTCGACCGCGCCGACGTGGTCGCCGTGCGCGTGGGTCAGCGCGATGCGCTTGATCGGGGCGCCGAGCCCCTGCGCCGCGGCGACGATGCGCTTGCCGCTGCCCTTGAGCATGGTGTCGATCAGCGTGAGGCCGTCGTCCTCGCGGACGAGGTAGCAGTTGACGAAGCCGGCGCGGGCGATGCGGGTGGCGGAAGAGGAGCTAGCAGGCATAGTTCAGATGCTAACGCTATTAGCTTTGTGGCGTCAAGCCCGGATCAGGAACGACGCGTGGACCTCGCCGCTCGGGCCCACGAGCCAGCGGCGCGCGTCCTCGCACAGCACCGCGTGCGCTCCCGGCTGGGCCGGCGTCCGGTGCTCGACCTCGACGTCGATCGCGGCCGGCTCGCCGCCGGCGGCGCGCAGCAGCTCGTCCTCCAGCGGCGCCCAGTACGCGGCGTTGTTGATGTGGTCGGCCACGTCGAGCTCGGTGGTCCGGAAGGCCCAGGCGCGCGTCCCCGCACCGTTCTCCGGCGGCGCCGGGTGCCGCAGGCGGGCCTTGACGACGCGCCCGGCCGCCGACGGCCCGTAGACCTCCAACTCGGCGTCGGTGATCGGCATCGGCCGCGCGGTGACCGGATCGAGGTGGACCCACAGGGCCACCGCCTCGACGTGGCCGCCGGCCGTCGTGGTGATCGTCGACCGCCGCTCGGCCCACATCCGCCCCACGCCGCTGGACCACGTCCGCGCCGTGGCGTCCTCGCCGAAGCGCGGGAAGCGCCGGACCGCGATCCGCGCCCGCCGCACCACCCACAGCGCCGTCTCCCCCAGCCCGGCGTCGACGACGTCGGCCAGCGCCACGTCCTGCAGCCAGCGCGCCAGCGCGTCCAGGCGCACCCGCCCGCCCGGCGCCGCGTCGCCGAGTCCGGGGACGAGGGCGCGCTCGAACGCGCGCCCCACACCGGGATGATCGACCAGCTCGTCCAAGACGCTCACGCGCCGCCAAGTTAGCGGGCGCGCAGGAGCACCAGCGACGCGCTGCCCGCCCGCACCCGCGCGCTGCCCGGGAACCGCACGGTGGCCTTCAGCCGCGACCAGCTCCTGGCCGCCCTGGGCAAGGTGATGGAGAGCGCGTAGGTCGAGCGGCCGCGCAGGCGCGCCGGCGTCGAGACGGTCACGGTCCTGCGGCCGACGCGCGCGGCGACCGCGATCGACAGCCGGCCGGCGGCGGCCGCGGTGACGCGACCGCGCACGGTGACCCGGCGGCGGTCGCGCGAGGCGACCAGCCTGGACACCGACAGCTTGGACGGCAGGAGGGTCGGCAGGACCGGGCCCTGGCCGCCGATCGGGCCGGGGCCCGGCGCCGGCGGCGCCACGATCGGGGCCGGAGGAACGATCGGCACCTCCGCCGCCGACACGCCGCGCGCGGTCAGCGCCACCGCCTGGACGCCGGCCGTCGTCCGCAGCGCCAGCCTCCCCGTCGCCTCGCCCGCCACCAGCGGCGAGAACGTCGCGTGCACCGTCACGCTGGCGCCCGGCGCGACCTCGGTCCCCGCCGCCGGCGCCGCGGTCACGGCAAAGGGCGCCGCCGGCGCATCGACGCCGACGACCGACCACGCGGCGCCGCCGTCGTTGGCGAACGTCACGTCCGCGCCGCTGGTCGCGCCCAGCACCGCGTCGGGGAACGTCGCCGTGCGCGCCGCCTGGACGTGCCCGGGCGCGACGCCCACGCCCGTGAGCGGGATGTCGTGCACGCCGCTGCCGTCGGCGGCGTTCAGCGTCCAGAGCCCGGCGACCGGCCCGGTGGTCGTGGGCGTGAACCGGACCTCCACCGCGCGGCTGGCGCCAGGCTGGATCGTCGTCGCCTCGTCCAGCCCGTCGACGACCGTGAACGCGGCGGCGGTCGGCGGCTTGGACCGCGTGATCGTCATCGCGCTGTCGCCGGTGTTGGCGACGGTGACCGTCGCGTCCGCGCTCGACCCCACCGCGACGTCGCCGAACGACCAGCCGCCGGCGGGCGACAGCGTGAGCCTCGGCCCGAGGCCGGCGGTGCCCGACAGGCCGACCGTCGCGTCGCCGCCGGTGGTCTCGAGCACCAGGTCCTGGTTGTACTCGCCGACGGCATCCGGCCGGTAGTGCACGGCCACGTTGACCGCGCCGCCCGGTGCGATCACGTCGCCGACGTGCGGCGCGGCGTCCACGCTGAACGGCGCGCCGGGCAGCGTGACGTCCTGGATCGTGAGCGGCTGTTCGCCGGCGTTGCCCAGCGTCACCGTACCGGCGAGATCCTGGCCGACGACGACGCCACCGAACGAGACGACCGGCGGCGAGACCGTCAGCAGCGGCGCAGTGCCCTGGCCGGTCCCAGTGAGGCTGAACGTGAACGTGCCCTTGTCGGTGACGACCGTGAGCGCGCCGCCGGCCACGCCCGGCGCGGTCGGCTTGAAGTCCACCGGGATCGTCGCGGACTGCCCGTCGGTGTAGTCGCCCGGCACGCCGTGGCCGTCCGGCCGCGCCGTGAACGGCCCACCCGACCCCGCGCTCACCGAGGTCAGGTGAACGGCGCCGGTGATCGTGAGCTTGACGTTGACCGTCGAGGTCGCGTCCACCGTCGTGGTCGGGAACGTCGTCGCCGGCGCCTGGACCTCGGACGTCACCGGCGCGCCGTAGCCGAGCACGTGGCCGTCGCGGGTCCCGACGTACACGCGGCCGTCGCCGATGCCCGGCATCCCGAACTTGGCCGACTGCCCGATCGGCCACGAGCGCCGCAGCTTCAGGTGCCCGCTGACCGGGACCGCGTCGTAGGCGCGCAGCTGCGCGCCGGCGCCGGTGCCGTTGGGCGACCAGACGACCCACATGACCGCGGAGCCCGAGGCGGTGCCGTCGGAGGTGATGACCGGCGCGCTGGAGCCGAAGCCGAACGCGTCGTCGGAGCTGATCGGCGCGTCGAGCGACGGCACGCCGCCGTTGACGCGGTAGCGGTACAGGTTGAGGCGGCCCACCGAGCCGGCCGCGAAGGGCGCGGCCCCGGCCGCGGGCGACGCGGTGGGGATCGCGATCCAGCCGCCGTCGCCGGGCCAGACGCTCGGCCGCGACCACACGCCGCCGTAGGGGCCGACGCGCTCGATGACGCGGTCGCCCTGCCCGACGCCGGTCCCGATGCCGCCGAGGTCGTCGCGGTTGAGCAGGTAGACGTAGCCGGCCTTGCCGACCGCCACGCTCACGTGCGGGAAGGTCGACGTGCCGAACGCGTCGTCGCGCAGGCCGGTCACGCCACCCGACGCGAAGTCCGCGTCGTAGCCGTCGAGGTACGCCGCGTCCGACGGCGCGAAGAAGTCGCCCGGCTTGAGCTTGCCGTCGGGCTGGACGTCGAGGCGCACGATCGACTCGCCGTAGGCGCCGTTGCCCGGCGCCGTCAGCCCGACGGGCGGCGAGTTGCCGTTGCCGGTCGAGACGAACAGGCGGCCCGGCCCGTCGGACATCAGCCCGGCGCCCGACTGCCAGATCCCGGCGCCGTCGCCGGTGAGCACGGCGCTCCAGCGGGCCTTGACCGCGCCGCTCGCCGCGTCGACCCCGAACACCCAGCCCTGGTAGGGGTGGATGTCGCAGTGGCCGCCGAACGCGGCGTAGACGACGCCGCCCATCAGCAGCAGCCCCGGCCGCTGCAGCTCGGTCGTCGCCATGAAGATCTTGGCCGGCGTGTTCTGCGCGACGCCCTCGAAGCGCCGCGGGAAGCCGGCGCGCGGCTCGCCGGTCGACGCGTCCAGCGCGTCCATGTATGACGCCGCCGCCGTGGTGCTGCCCGGCGCGAAGGTCTTGTGCGTCAGGTAGATCGTGTTCGTCGCCCTGTCGATCACCGGCGTCGAGGTGATGCCGAGGTCCGGCGTCAGGTCCGGGCATCCGGCGCTGCCGATCAGCGTGGCGGGGAACGGCGCGCCGAGGTCGCGCGTCCACTTCAGGTCACCCGTCTCGCTGTCCAGCGCGTAGACCTGGTTGCGCTCGGTGACGACGTAGACGGTCGAGCCCACCACGAGCGGCTGCGCGTAGACCTGGCCGTCGACGTCCGCCTTCCAGAGCTGGCCGAACGAGCCGGCGCTGACGGCGTCCGGCGCCAGACGCGGCTGGTTCGGGTACCAGCCGTCGCGCAGGTCGTCGCCGCTGTTGGTGACCCCTTCCGCGTGCGCGCTGGCGCCGGCGCAGGCCAGCGCCAGCAGCAGCGCCAAGGCCGCGATGCATCCCCTTGCCCGGACCATCGCTCGGCATCTTGGCGGATCAGGGCCGAATGGTGCCTAGACCTCTGGTCAGGCGGACAAAGCCGCCAAAGCCGTCAAAGGCGTCCAGCGTCGAGCAGCCGGCGCAGGAACCGCTGGGTCTCCGGATGCTCCGGCGCCGCGAACATGTGCTCGGCGCTGCCGCGCTCCACGATCGCGCCCTCGTGCAGGAAGCAGACCTCGTCGGCCACCTCGCGCGCGAAGCCCATCTCGTGGGTCGCGATCAGCATGGTCATGCCCTCGCCCTTGAGCTCGGCGACCAGGTGCAGGATCTCGCCGACGAGCTCGGGGTCCAACGCGCTGGTGATCTCGTCGAGCAGCAGCGCCCGCGGCTGGGTGGCGAGCGCGCGGACGATCGCGACGCGCTGCTGCTGGCCGCCGCTGAGGCGGTCCGGGTAGTCGGACTCGCGGCCCTCCAGCCCGAAGCGGGCGAGCAGCTCGCGCGCGCGGTCGCGCGCGGCGGACCGTTCGGCCCCGTGGGCCCGGACCGGCGCGAGCGTGATGTTGTCGAGCACGCTCATGTGCGGGAACAGGTTGAAGGCCTGGAAGACCATCCCCAGCCGCTTGCGCACGTCCGGCGACGTGACGGCGGGATCGGTGATGACGTCGCCGTCGAGGAAGACGTCGCCGTCGTCGATCTCCTCGAGCAGGTCGATGCAGCGCAGCAGCGTCGACTTGCCCGAGCCCGACGCCCCGATCAGCGCGATCGCCTCGTGCTCGCGGACGGCGAGGTCGATGCCACGCAGGACCTGGCGGTCGCCGTAGGCCTTGGTCACGCCGCGGACCTCGAGGACCGGCGTCGCCGCGCCGGCCGTCATCCGGTCACCTCCACGACGCCGCGGACCTGGCGGTTGCGCGCCTGCAGGTGGTCGACGATCCGCGCCATCGGGATCGTCACGCACAGGTACAGCACCGCGGCGGCGACCAGCGGCGTGTAGATGAAGTTCGACGCCGCCTCGATCTGCGCGACGCGGAACGCCTCCATCGGGCCCAGGAACGAGATCAACGCCACGTCCTTCTGCAGCGCGATGAAGTCGTTGAGCAGCGGCGGGATGACGCGGCGGACCGCTTGGGGCAGCACGACGAACCGCAGCGCCTGCCCGCGGGTCAGGCCCAGCGCGAGCCCGCCGGCGAGCTGGCTCGGATGGACCGAGTCGATCCCCGAGCGGTAGACCTCGGCGACGTAGCCCGAGTAGGACAAGGTCAACGCCGCTCCGCCGAGGACGAGCGGGTCGGTCGGGAGCCCGTCGATGTCCAGCGCCAGGACGCCGAAGCCGACGAGGTAGATGAACAGCACGACCGGCACGCCGCGGGTGACGTCGCTGAAGACCGCGGCCATCAGCCGCAGCGGGAACAGCGCGGGCGAGCGCGTGGTGCGGACGAGCGCCACGACCAACCCGACGATCAGCACGCAGATCTCGACGATCACGAACAGCTTGACGTCGAGCCAGAAGCCCCTCAGGACGGCCGGGAACGCGTCGGTGAAGTCGCCCCAGTCGAAGTACGTGGCCTTGACGTCGGCCCAGCCGGGCGACGTCACGACCACGGCGACCAGGCCCCCGATGACGACCAGCGACGACAGCGCCGAGATCGCCATGCCGCGCCGTGCGCGCCGCCGCTTGGCGGCGGCGCGCACGTCCTGTCGCGAGCTGGTCAGCGCAGCTCCGGCGCGCCGGCCGCCGCGCCCATCCACTTGGCCTCGAGCCGCTTCAGCTCACCCGAGCTGGAGAGCTTGTCGACCGCGCCGCTGATGCACGGCGTCAGCTTGGAGTCCTTCTGCAGCAGCGCGCCCCAGGCGTCGCCGCCGGGCGCGTCGAACTGGCCGACGATCTTGGAGTTCTCGACCTGCGCGCCGGTGAGGTAGAACGCGGTCGGCAGGTCGACGACGACGGCGTCGACACGGCCGGTCTTCAGCGCGCGGACCACGTCGTTGGAGTCGTTGAACACCTGCGGCTGGGCCGACGGCTGGATCGTCGCCGTCGTGGCGTCGAGGCTCGTCGTGCCGATCTGCACGCCCAGCTTGGTGTTCTTCAGGTCGGCGAGCGACTTGGCGTTGGCCGCGTCGGACTTGCTCAGCGCCACGACCGCCTGCGGGGCCGTGTAGTACGGCTTGGAGAAGTCCACGCGCTTGGCGCGCGCCGGCGAGATCGAGATCTGGTTGACGTCGAAGTCGAACTTCTTCGGGCCCGGTGCGTAGGAAGAGTTGAACGGCTCGACCGTCCACTTGACCTCGGTCGGCGCGAAGCCGAGCTGCTTGGCGATCGCGAACGCGACGGCGCTCTCGAAGCCCTGGCCGTTGGCCGGCTTGTCGTCGACGAAGTACGGCGGGTAGGCGGGCTTGTCGGTGGCGACCGTGAGCTGCCCGCTGTTGACGAGGCTGAGGTTCGCCTTCTGGCAGCTCGTGTCGGCGGCTGGCTTGGGCGCCGCGGCCGACGCGGTGGTGGAGCTGGAGTCGTCGTCGCTGCCGCACGCGGCGACGAAGAGCGCCGCGGGGATCAGGACGGCCGCCAGCAGCGGGCGAAGGGGGTTCATCTGGGTGCTCCGGGGAATGGGGTCGTCGACAACCTCAGGTTGCCGATCGGGAAAGACGGCTTTCAATCTACCGCGCGCACGCGACAGGCGGCGATCGACGCCGGGCGGGAGGCGGCCGTCGGTCGACAGCCAGGAGCCGGCGAGGATCAGCAGCAGGCCGGCGACCGCGCCGGCGCCGGGGCGCTCGCCGAGCACCGCGACGCCCAGCGCGACCGCCACGATCGGCGAGATGTAGGTGATCACGGTGGCGCGGCCCGGGCCGACTTCGCCGATCAGCGCGCCGAAGAGGACGAACGCCGCGGCGGTGCACAGCAGCCCGAGGACGACGATCGAGAGCAGCGCGTCGGTCGACGGCGTGTGCGTCGGCGGCGCCAGCAGCGCGGCGGGCGTCAGCAGGACGGTCGCGATCGACAGCGCGACCGCCATCAGCCCGCGCGGGTCCAGCGTGCCGAGCTGCTGGTTGATGATCATCGGGCCGGCCGCGTAGCCGACGGCGGCGAGCAGGATCGCCAGGGCACCGAACAGCTCGTCGCTGCTGCCCGAGACGTCGAGGCCGACGAGCGCGATCACCCCGGCGAAGCCGATCGCCAGCCCGACGGCGCGGCGCCCGGTGGCCCGCTCGGACCGGTCGAAGCGCAGCGCGAGCAGCGCGACGAGCATCGGGACCGCGGCGATCAGGATCGCGGCCAGCGACGACGGGATGTGGCGCTCTCCCGCGGCGATCAGCGGGAACGGCCCGCAGATCTCGACCACCGCGTAGAGCAGCAGCCACCTGGCGTTCGCGCGCGCCAGCGCGGGCTTGAGCACGCCGGCGCGGTGGGCCAGGACGAGCAGGATGACGGCCGCCATCGACACGCGCGCCCACGCGAGGAAGACCGGCGGGACGCCGTCGTCGACCGCGACCTTGATGAACAGGTACGGGATGCCCCAGAGGGTCGAGACGGCGGCGAAGGCGGTCCAGGCGCGAGCGCTCATGACGCTCGATCGTATGGGTGGCCACGGGCGGACGCTACCGTCGAGCCATGCCGCGCCTGAGCGTCCTCGACCAGTCCCCGGTCCGCGAAGGCGGCACGGGATCCGGGGCGCTGCACGACACGCTCGACCTCGCACGTTTGGCCGATCAGCTCGGCTATCACCGCTACTGGGTCGCCGAGCACCACGGCGGGCCGATGCTCGCCGGCCCCGCGCCGGAGGTGCTGATCGGGCCGATCGCGTCGGTGACCTCGCGCATCCGCGTGGGCAGCGGCGGCGTCATGCTCCCGCACTACTCGCCGCTGAAGGTCGCCGAGGCCTTCAGCCTCCTCGCCGGGCTGTTCCCGGAGCGCATCGACCTCGGGCTCGGCCGCGCCTCGGGCACCGACCCGCTGACGACCTACGCGCTGCAGCGCGACCGCCGCGACGCCGCGCCCGACGACTTCCCCCAGCAGCTCGTCGAGCTGTTGATGTACTTCAACGACTCGTTCCCCGACGGACACCGCTTCGCGCGGCTGGCCGGGAGCCTGCCGGGGCGGCCGGAGACGCCGGAGCCATGGCTGCTGGGGTCCTCGCCGCAGAGCGCGATCTGGGCCGCCGAGCTGGGGCTGCCCTACGCGTTCGCCGACTTCATCGCGCCCCAGAACGAGGCGATCGCCGCCGACTACCGCGCGCGCTTCCAGCCCTCCGAGCGCCTGCGCGACCCGCAGACGACCGTCGCCGCGTGGGTCCTGACGGCCGACACCGCGGAGGAGGCGCGCTACCTCGCGACGTCCTCGCGGATGGCCTTCAAGATGCTGCGGCGCGGCCGGTTGATCCCGGTGCCGACGCCCGAGCAGGCGGTGCGCTTCCTGGAGTCCGAGGGCGAGGACCCGCTGACTCCGAACCCGTCCGCAGCCACCCGGCGCACGATCGTGGGCGGCGTCGACCAGGTGCGCGCGCAGGTCGAGCAGCTGGCCGACGACTACGGCGCCGACGAGGTCGTCGTCGTCACGATCACGCACGACCACGCGGCGCGACGGCGGTCCTACGAGCTGCTGGCCGACGCGTTCGACCTGCCGCGCGCCGCGCCCGCCGTCGGCGCCCATCAGCGCAGCTGATCGCCGCCTGCAAGCAACGCGAACTGGCCGCGCGCCGGCCGGCGTGCGAGGGTGCAGGCCGTGGGCGCGCCGACCCTCACCTCCTCCCCCGCGCTGCGCGCCGGCGTCCGCGACGCGGTCCCGTTCGCCGCCGCCGGCTTCGTGGTGGCGATCTCGTTCGGGATCTCGGCGCGCGCGGCCGGGATGCCGGCGCTGGCGGCGATCGCGATGTCCGCGTTCGTCTACGCCGGGAGCGCGCAGTTCGCGGCGGTCGCGATCCTCGCCCAGGGCGGCTCGATCGCGGCGGCCGTGATCGCGGCCATGTTGATGAACGCCCGGTACCTCGCGATGGGGCTGTCGATCGGCCCGTCGCTGCACGGCGGCCGGCTGCGCCGCGCGCTGGAGGGCCAGTCGGTCGTCGACGCGTCGTGGGCGCTGGCCAGCCGCGGGGAGGGGCGCTTCGACCGGCACACGCTGTTCGGCAGCAGCGGGCTCCAGTACCTGACCTGGCTGGCCGGGACCGTTGTTGGGGTGCTTGCCGGTGCCGCGCTGCCGCATCCCGAGGCGCTGGGCATCGACGTCGTGTTCCCCGCGTTCTTCCTGGCCCTGCTCGTCGGCGAGCTGCGCAGCGCCGAGGCCGAGGCGGTCGCCGTGGGCGGCGCGATCGTCGCGGTCGTGCTCGGGCTGCTGGCGCCGGCCGGCGTCGGGATCCTCGCCGCGTCGGCCGTCGCGCTGGTCGGCCTGCGGAGGCCGCGCGCATGAGCATCGCCGAGAAGGCCTGGATCACCGTCGCGCTGTGCATCGTGACCACGGCCGCGATCCGCGGCTTCGGCCCCTTCACCGTCGCCGGCCGCGCCTTCAGCGCCCGCACGACCCACGTCCTCTCGCTCCTGCCCCCCGCGCTGCTGTCCGCCCTGGTCGTGACCGAGACGGTCATCTCCGACGGCTCGCTCGACATCGACGCCCGGCTGGCCGGCGTGGCCTTCGCCGGCGTCCTGCTCTGGCGCCAGGCGTCCGTGATCTGGGTCGTGATCGGCGCGGCGGCGTTCACGGCGCTGCTGCGGCTGCTCTTCTAGGCGGATGAGCGACGCCGACGTCAGCTTCGTCGTGCTCGGCGTGCTCGTCGCGTTGTTCTTGTGGAACCGGCTGCCGGTCGAGCTCGTCGCCCTCGGCGGCACGCTCGCGCTGTACGCGGCCGGCGTCCTGGACCTCGACCAGGCGCTCGGCGGCTTCGGCGACCCGACGGTGATCTTCATCGCGGCGCTGTTCGTGGTCTCCGAGGGGCTGGACGCCAGCGGCGTGACGACCTGGGCCGGGCAGGCGATGACCGGTTGGGCCGGGCTGCACCCGGTCCGCCTGCCGGCGCTGACGCTCGCGCTCGTCGCGGTGACGTCCGCGTTGATCACGGTCAACGGCGCGGTCGCCGCGCTGCTGCCCGTCGCGGTCGTCACCGCCGTGCGGCTGGGCCGGCCGCCGTCGCAGTTCCTCATGCCGGTGGCGTTCGTCGCGAGCGCCGGCTCGCTGCTCGCGCTCACGGGCACGCCGGTCAACGTCCTGGTCTCGGAGGCGTCGCACGACGCGGGCGCCGGCAGCTTCGGCTACTTCTCGTTCGCGCTGGCCGGCGTGCCGCTCGTCCTCGGCACGATCGCGATCAGCGTCCTGCTCGGCCCGCGCCTGCTGCCGCGCCGCAGCGCGCGCACGATGGCCGTCGACCCGGCGCGCTTCGCCCGGACGCTGATCGAGGAGTACCGCCTGGAGGACCACGACGACGACGGCGCGCAGCTGTTCACCCGCGAGCGCGGCGTCGCCGAGGTCGTCGTCCCGCCGCGCTCGCCGCTGATCGGCGAGCCGATCTTCCCGGGGATGCTGACCGACGCCGGCGACCTGATGGTGCTGGCGATCCAGCGCGGCGGACGCGCGGCGCCGGAGACCGAGACGCGGATCGCCGCCGGCGACACGCTGCTCCTCGGCGGCCCGTGGAGCGCGCTGGACGAGCGGGTCGACGAGGCCGACCTGCTCGCCGTCGACCCGCCGCACCTCGTGCGCCGCCAGACGGTCGCGCTCGGGCGCGGCGCCAAGACGGCGCTGGCGATCCTCGTCGCGATGGTCGCGGCGCTGGCCGGCGGCGTGCTCGAGCCGGCGGTCGCGACGCTGCTGGCGGCGGGCGCCATGGTCCTGTGCCGGATCGTCCCGATCGATCGCGCCTACCGCGCGATCTCGTGGACGACCGTGGTCCTGATCGCGGCGATGATCCCCGTCTCGACCGCGATCCGCACCAGCGGCGGCGCCGACCAGATCGCCGACGCGATCATCGACGTCGTCGGCTCGGGCGGCCCGCACGTGCTGCTGATCGTGCTCTTCGTGGTGACCGCCGTCTTCGGCCAGCTCATCAGCAACACGGCGACCGCGCTGATCGTGATCCCGGTCGCGGTCGCCGCCGCGGCCGACCTCGACGTCTCGCCGCGCCCGGTCCTGATGAGCGTCGCGGTCGCGGCCGCGGCGTCGTTCCTGACGCCGATCGCCACGCCGGCCAACATGATGGTCCTGGGCCCCGGCGGCTACCGCTTCGGCGACTACTGGCGGCTGGGGCTGCCGATCCTCGTGCTGTTCTTCGCCGTTGCCGTCGGGCTCGTGCCGCTGATCTGGACCTTCTGAGTGCCACTCCCGTTCACCCGCGTGGGGTGAGGATGCGTCACCCCACGCGGGCGAAGGATCGGTGGCATGCCGTCTCTCGCCGCCGCCGAGCGCGTGCCGTCGCTCATGGGCGAGCTGCGCTCGGATCTCGAGCGGCTCGTCCGGATCCCGTCCGTGTCCGGGCCCGACGCACCGCCCGGTCCGCTGCAGGACGCGCACGACCTGATCGTCGACCTGCTGCGCGGCGCCGGCGTCGCGCAGGTCGAGACGCTGGCGCTGCCCGACACCGCGCCGATCGTCCTCGGCTCGCATCCCGCGCCGCCCGGCGCCCCGACCGTCCTGCTCTACAGCCACTACGACGTCGTGCCGGCCGGGCCGGAGGATGCGTGGACCTCGCCCCCGTTCGAGCCGACCGAGCGCGACGGCGGGCTCTACGGCCGCGGGACCTCGGACTCCAAGGCCAACGTCATGGCGCACGTCGGCGCGCTGCGCGCCTGGGGCGGCGAGCCGCCGGTCGGCCTGACGATCGTGATCGAAGGCCAGGAGGAGATCGGCGGCGGCGCGCTCAACACCTACCCGCAGCAGCGGCCCGAGCTGTTCGCCTCCGACGCGATGCTGATCGCCGACATGGGCAGTGTGCGCCCGGGCGTGCCGACGCTCACGGTCGCGCTGCGCGGCATGGCGATGGCGACGATCGAGGTCCGGACGCTGGCCGGCGCCAAGCACAGCGGCCAGTACGGCGGCGCGGCGCCCGACGCGCTGATCGTCCTCCTGCACGCGCTCGCGTCGCTGCACGACGAGCACGGCGACGTCACCGTCGCGGGCCTGCGGCGCGAGGAGTGGACCGGCGCGTCCTACAGCGACGACGAGTTCCGCGAGCTGGCCGAGATCCTGCGCGGGCTGCCGCTGCTGGGCACCGGCGGGCTGGGCTCGCGCGTGTGGTCGGGCCCGGCGATCACGGTCACCGGGATCGACGTGCCGTCGGTCGACAACGCGCTCAACGCCGTCTCCCCCTACGCGCGCGCCAAGCTCAACCTGCGCGTGCACCCCGCGCAGGACGCGGTCGAGGCCCAGGCGGCGCTGGTCGCGCATCTCGAGGCGCTGCGACCGTTCGGCATCGCGCTGGAGGTCGCCGCCGCCGAGACCGGCAACGGCTTCGCCGCCGCGACCGACGGCCCCGCCTACACGGCCGCCCGCGAGGCGCTGGCGGCGGCGTGGTCGGCGCCGACCGTCGAGGTCGCCACCGGCGGCTCGATCCCGTTCGTCAACGCCCTGCAGAGCGCGGTCCCGGGCGCCGAGATCCTGCTGCTCGGCGCGACCGACGGCTACAGCAACATCCACGCGCCCGACGAGCGCGTGCTGCTGAGCGAGCTCGAGCACACGGTCGCCGCCGAGGCCGACTTCCTGGGTCGCTACGCCGCGGCGGTGAGCGCCCGATGATGGAGCGGATGCTCACCGCGATCGAGCGGATCGGCAACAAGATGCCCGATCCGGCGATCATCTTCCTCGCGCTGATCGCGTCGGTCATCCTGCTCTCACAGGTGCTCGACTGGGCCGGCGTCCACGCCACCTACCAGGTCGACCGCCAGCGCCCGGCGATCAGCGAGCCCGTCTACCAGGGCGGCTCCAGCGACATCGTCGAGGCCGGCCCCACCGAGCCGCCCGGTCCGGGCAGCTACCGGATCGTGACCGAGACGTCCTCGGTCAAGGGCCTGCTCACGGTCGACGGCGTCCGCTACATCTTCACGTCGTTCGTCGACAACTTCCGTAACTTCGCCGCGCTGGCGATCATCCTGGTGGTGATGATCGGCGTCGGCCTGGCGGAGGCGTCGGGGCTGATCGCCGCGCTGATACGCAAGCTCGTCGGCGTGTCGTCGAAGAGCACGCTGACGTTCATCATCATCCTGCTCGGCATGTTGTCGAGCGTCGCCTCCGACGCGGGCTACCTGGTGCTGATACCGCTCGGGGCGGCGGCATTCATGAGCGTGGGGCGCAATCCGATAGCCGGCATCGCCGCAGCCTTCGCCGGCGTCAGCGCCGGCTTCGGGGTCAACTTCCTGATCACGCCGCTGGACGGAGTGCTCGTCGGGATCACCAACGACGCGGCGAACTTCGCCGACCCGGCCGACAAGATCGACCTGGTGTCCAACCTGTACTTCGGGATCGCCTCGACGCTGTTCGTGACGATCATCGCCACGGCCGTGACGACGCGGATCGTGGAGAAGGTCCTGGGCGACTACGACCCGGCGCTGGCCCCGACCGCGGGCGGCGACGGCGAGGTCGAGCCGGCGGTGGCCGAGGTCGCGCCGGAGGCCGAGTCGCGCGGGCTGGCCTGGGCCGGGTGGGGCACGCTGGCGGCGATCGCGTTCATCGTCCTGCTCACCGCGCCGCCGGGCGCGCCGCTGCGCGACCCGGTGACCGACAAGGTGATCGGCGACTCGCCGTTCATGGACAGCCTGATCGTGATCATCATGTTCGTGTTCTTGGTCGCGGGCCTCTGCTACGGCCGCGGCGCCGGGACGCTGACGACCAAGGACCAGGTCCTGGCGACGATCACGAAGTCGTGGGCCGGGCTCGCCGCGCTGCTGTTCCTGTTCCTGCTCATCGCGCAGTTCATCGCCTGCTTCAACTTCTCCAAGATGCCCGACGTCGCGGCGGTGAAGCTCGGCGACGTCCTGGAGCACATCGACGTCGGGGCGGTGTGGCTGCTGCTCGGCGTGGTGATCATCAGCGCGATCATCAACTTCATCATCCCGGCGGCGATCGCCAAGTGGGCGCTGCTGGCGCCGATCTTCATCCCGCTGTTCCTACGCCTCGGCGTGCCGCCGCAGACGGTCCTGGCCGCCTACCGCGTCGGCGACGCGCCCACCAACGTCGTCACGCCGCTGATGGCCTACTTCCCGCTCATCGTGGTGTTCACCAAGCGCTATGACAAGAACAGCGGCATCGGCACGGTCGTGTCGATGATGCTGCCCTACGTCATCGCGCTGTCGATCCTCTGGACGCTGTTCTTCCTGGCCTGGTACCTGCTCGGGATCCCGCTCGGCCCGGGTGCGCCGGTGAGCTAGGTGCGCGCCGGCATCCGACAGGCCGGGGTCGCCGCGGCGCTCGTCGCGGCGCTGGCCGGCGCGACCGCGTGCGGGTCGGACGGCGACGACACCACGTCCACCCAGCAGCAGGCGGCGACCGGCAAGGAGCTGTTCGTGGCGCGCTGCGCGGGCTGCCACACGCTCGCCGCGGCGGGCGCGCGCGGGTCGGCGACCGACGTGCACCGCAGCGAGCGCACCGACGGCGTGAACTTCGACCACCGCAAGGTCAGCGAGGACGACGTCCTGTTCGCGATCCGCAACGGCGGCTTCGGCTCGAAGATCATGCCGCGCGGCATCGTGGCCGGCGAGGACGCCCAGGCGGTCGCGCGCTTCGTCGCGGAGTCCTCGGGCAGCCAGGCGGCGACCGCGCCGGACGCCACGCTGGAGAGCCCGGCGGTCCGCAAGATGCGCCTGCCGGTGACCGGCGCGGCGCCAGACCCGTCGACCGCGGGGGCCACGGCGGCCAGCGCGGAGTTCCTGCGCCAGGCCTTCGACTCGGCCCAGGAGATGTGGCAGCGCCAGTTCGCGGGCGCCGGCGCGCGCTACGAGCCGGCGCACCTCGTCTTCTTCCACACCCAGATCCACACGCCGTGCGGCGTCCAGACCGCCAGCACCGGGCCGTTCTACTGCCCGCCCGCCCACGGGGTGTACCTCAACACGGACTTCTTCGAGGCCTTGAGCCGGGCCTACGACCTGCGCAGCGGCTTCGCGGCCGCCTACGTGACCGCGCACGAGATGGGCCACCACGTCCAGGCGCTGGTCGGCCTCCACGACCGGATCGCGCGGCTCGACGCCTCCGACCCGGCCGGCGCCAACCGCCGCTCGGTCGCGCTCGAGCTCCAGGCCGACTGCTACGCCGGCGTCTGGCTCCACGAGCTGGAAGGCGTCGGCGCCCTCACACAGGCCGACATCGCCGACATCGTCGGCGCCGCGACGGTCGTCGGCGACGACTTCCAGCGCAATCAGGCCGGCGCCGACCTCGCGCCCGAGACCTGGACCCACGGCTCCTCGGCGCAGCGCGTCCACTGGCTCGACGTCGGCCGCCGGTCCGGCACCCCGGCCGCCTGCGACACGTTCACGGCCGGCAACGCGGACCCGGGCTAGGCCGCCGGCGGCGGCGCGGTCCACGGCAGCAGCGCCTCGACGTGCGACAGCGCGAGCGCGCGCTGGACCGTGTCGTCGCCCTTGACGACGCCGAAGCGGATGCCCTCGCCCGCGAAGTGGCGCTTGAACTTCACGATGACGCTGATGCCGGAGGAGTCGACGAACGTGAGGCGGCGCAGGTCCAGGACGACGCGCGGCGCGCCGCGCTCGGACGCGGCGGCGAGCGCGGCGGCGAGCCGATGGGCGGTCGCCAGGTCGAGCTCCCCGACGGGTGCGACGACGTCGGTGTCGCCGATGTAGTGCAGCTGGACGTCGAACATGCGCGCTCTCCTTGTCCTGACGGCGAGCCTAGTCCAGGCGCGGCGCCGCGACCACCCGCGGCTAGCCTGGACCGCATGGCATCGAAGACGTGGTTCATCACCGGGACGTCGCGCGGGTTCGGTCGCGAGTGGGCGATCGCGGCCCTGGAGCGCGGGGATCGGGTCGCCGGGACGGCACGCGACCTCCGCACGATGGACGATCTCGTCGAGCGGTTCGGCGACGCCGTCCAGCCGATCGAGCTCGACGTGACCGACCGCGAGGCGGCGTTCGCCGCGGTCGCCGCGGCGCACGACCGCTTCGGGCGCCTCGACGTCGTCGTCAACAACGCCGGCTACGGCCAGTTCGGGATGATCGAGGAGCTGTCCGAGCAGGAGCTCCGCGACCAGATGGAGACGAACCTGTTCGGCGCGCTGTGGGTGACGCAGGCCGCGCTGCCGTTCCTGCGGGAGCAGGGCTCAGGCCACTTCCTGCAGGTGTCGTCGATCGGCGGCATCTCGGCGTTCAACGGCATCGGCGCCTACCACGCGTCGAAGTGGGCGCTGGAGGGCTTCAGCCAGGCGCTGGCCCAGGAGGTCGCCGACTTCGGCATCCACGTCACGCTGATCGAGCCGGGCGGCTTCTCGACCGACTGGGGCGGGGCGTCGGCCAAGCGCGCCGAGCCGCTGGAGGCCTACGCCGCCGCGCACGCGGCGTCGAACGAGCGCCGTGCGCGCGGCGCCGCCGCCGCGGGCGACCCGACCGCGTCGGCCGCCGCCGTGCTGAAGGTCGTCGACGCCGACGAGCCGCCGCTGCGCTGCTTCTTCGGCAGGGCGCCGCTGGGCATCGCCGAGGCCGACTACGCCTCGCGGCTGGAGACCTGGCGCGCCTGGCAGCCGGTCGCCGAGCTGGCCCAGGGCGACTAGCGGGGGTCGGAGCCGTCGGCGCGACGCAGCGACGTCGACAGGTGGGCGAGGCCGTCGATCGACGACCGCGACGACGCGACGGTCGACCGGTCGCCGGGGAACTCGCCGGCGGCGATCTGCTGCGCGAAGCGGCCGATCATCTCGGGGAGCATCGCGCCGATGCCGGTGGCGTAGGGCGCCAACTGCGCCGGCTCGACCCCTTCGGCGACCACGGGATCACGCACGCCTTCCCGCCGCTCTAGGCCTGCTCGTAGGCCTCGCTCATCCCCGACGACACCGCGACCAGCTCGTCGCGCAGGCCGCGGACGTCGGCGGCGAGGCGCTCCTGGTTGGCGGTGTCGGTGGAGGCCGACACGCTGACCAGCGTGCCGCGGACCGTGTCGAGCTCGACGACCAGCCGCTCCATCTCGTCGTAGAAGCGGGCGAGCTGGGCCTCGCAGCGCCGCAGCACCTTCAGCTGCTGCTGGAGCGCGTCGATCAGCTCGGCCTTGCCGGAGCCTTCGAGCTCGGCCAGGCGCCGCTCGATCGCGGAGGGCGGCGTCTCGTCCAGGACCTCCTGCAGCAGCTGCGCCCGCCGCGCGGACTGCTCCATCAGCGCCACGAGCCCGTCGACCTCGTCGCTGACCTCGGCGAATGGCAGCTCGGCGCGCTCGATCGCGTCCTTGATGCGGGCCTCGGTCGCGCGCGCCTCGGCGAGGCGCCGCGCGATCGGCGGCGCCAGCGTCGCCGGGTCCAGCGCGGCGCGGCCGCGCGCGACGGCGGCCTTGCGGTCGGCCTTGCGCGCCGCGGCCACGCGGTCGGCCTCCTCGCCGTCGAACATCGTCCGCGCGGCGGCCGCCGCGTAGACGACCAGGGCGAGCACGAATGCCAGCGGCAGCGGAGCGCCGAGCGCGACGCCCGCGCCGAAGACCACCAGCAGCACGGCGATGTTGAAGGGCTTGGCCGCGGCGTTGACCGCCAGGGCCGCCGCGAGCTCCTCGCGCGTCGGCGGCCGGTCGGGATGCTGGCCGGCCACTAGAAGAAGCTCGAGATCGAGCGGTAGACCGACTCGATGTCGGAGGTCGTGCCCTCGTAGGACTTGCCGCCGGACGCGTCGGCGATCTTGGCCAGCGTCTGCGCCGCGCCGGCGGCGCCGGCCGAGTAGGCGATGGTGAACACGCGCACGCGGCGCGACGAGTCGCCCTGGGCCCGCAGGCGGGCGATGACGTCCTCGGCGGTCCGGTCGCTGTCGGTGTCCTCGCCGTCGGTCAGCAGCACCACCGCGTTGATCCGGCTCTTGTCGGCGACGCGCGCGACGTCGTCGACCGCGGCGGCGGCGACGTCGTAGATCTTGGTCCCGCCCGACGCGTTGACGCCGGCCACGGCCTGGCGCAGCTTCGCCTTGTTGTCGTTCAACGGCCCGAGCGGGACCAGCGGGCGGATCTCGTCCGAGAACGCGGTCAGCCCGATGCGGTCCTGCGGCTGGACCTGCGCCAGGAAGCTCTCCAGCCCCTGCTTGGCGCGGGCGAGGCGCTGCTCCTGGACCATCGAGCCCGACGTGTCGAGCACCAGCAGGACGTTGGCCGGCTTGCGGTCCTCGCGCCAGACCTTCTTCAGCGCGGCGAGCACGCGCGGCTCGGGCAGGCCGAGCACGCGCTTGGGCTGGTCGGGATCCACGCCGTTGGACGCGTCCAGCGGGGCGACCGGCTTGGCGTCGACGTCGCCGGGCCGGAAGCCGTAGCGGGCGACCGCCGCCGGCGTCAGCGCACCGGTCAGGAACTTCTGGAAGGCGGCCGAGCCCTGCTTCTGCGCGGCGCTCACCCACGGCGCGTCGAGCGTGATGTAGGGGTCGTCGCTGTAGAACGTCCCCTCGCGCGGGTAGATGGCCACCAACTTGCCCTGCGAGCCGCGGTGCTGGTTGAAGTCGACGAGCGTCGCCTCCTCCAGCGCGACCGCCGACGCGTAGCCCGGGCCCTCCTTCTTGAGCTGGTCCTCGATGAACAGCGTGGTGTCGCCGTAGTGGACGATCGAGGACTCGATGGCCTTGACCTTGGCGCGCGCGGCCGGGAGGTCGGACTCGACCAGCCCCTCCTTCTTGCCCGTCGCCGAGTAGTACTCGGCCACGACGCTCGACAGCCCGGCCGTCGAGAAGTCCGGGTTGGTGTGGACGAGCTTGAAGTCGCCGAACTCCGGGTGGCCGTAGGCGCCCCAGCCGGCGCCGGAGCGCGCCAGCCGCAGGATGTCGGCGAAGCCGAGCTGCTTCTTGGGCCAGCCGAGCGCGCGCGCCATCGGCTCCCACATCGCGATGACCAATGGCGTGCGCACCAGCGACGGGTTCTCGTCGGCGACGTAGGAGCGGTCGGCCTCGAAGTTCAGCAGCCGGCCCCACAGCGACGACGCCGGCGACCACGCGACCGGCTTGGAGCGGCCCTTGGCGATCGCCAGCTCGCTGTCGCCCGAGGCGACGCTCGTGCCCTGGACGAAGACCCGCTTGCCGTCGACCTGCGCGCCCGAGGCGTTGAAGCGCGCGATCAGCGGCTTGAGCAGGGCGTCCTTCTCGGGCGAGTAGGCGAAGGAGACGACCACGGCGCCGTCGGGCGCGCGCTGCACCGGGCCGGTGGCGGTGGTCTGCGTGGACGCGCTCTTGTTGTCGTCCTTGCCGCCGCTGCTGCCGATCAGGGCGAGGACCGCGATCGCGACCGCGGCGAACGCGAGGATCAGGACCTGTCCGCGCTTCACGCGTCGCCCCCGACGATCCGCAGCTCCTCGTCGCCGGCGACGACCACGTCGCCCGGATGCAGCTGCCGCCCGCGGCGGTTCTCGGGCTCGTCGTTGACGAGCACCGCGACCTCGGCCAGGAAGTCCTTGACCTCGCCGCCGCCGTCGACCACGTCGGCGAGCTTGAGCAGCTGGCCGAGCCGGATCATGTCGCCGCGGATCGGGATCTCACGACCGCTCACGCGTCCCGCCTCCCGATCGCCTGCAGGACGACGAGCACCACGATCGTGCCGAGGATCGCGCCGGGCAGGCCGCCGAGGTCCAGGATCTCGGCGTCGCCGATCCCCAGCGCCTCGGTGAACACGAAGTAGCCGACGAGCGAGCCGACCAGCCCGATCGCCAGCGTCGGGAAGCACCCGCTCGGCCCCGGGCCAGGCGTCAGCATCCGGCCGAGGTAGCCGGCCAGGAGACCGAGGATCACGGCGCCGAGCACGCCGCGAGCGTACCGATCGCTTAACGAATGGCGCGCCGTCATCAGACGGCGCGCCGGGAACTGCGAAGCGATTGGCGCGCCGCCGCGAGACGGCGCACCGGTGGTGCTGAGTGCTGCTGCGCCGGGCCGACGTCGCCCGGCGTCTGCCGACGGGCTACCGCCCCGAGTAGCGGCCCGAGGTCGAGCCCGACCCCGAACGCGAGCGCGGACGGCGCTTGCGGGCGCCGGTCGTGCGGGGCGCGCCGCCCTCCGAGGGCGGCTTGGCGCCGCCGCGCTCGTTGCGCAGGAGGCCGGACTGGCCGAACTCCTTGAGGATCCCGAGCTGGCCGGCCATCTTCTGGACGTCGCCCGCCTGCTCGACGCCGACGAAGGTGATGCCCTCGCCGGTGCGGCCCGCGCGGCCGGTGCGGCCGACGCGGTGGGTGTAGGTGTCCCCGTCCTCGGGCGGATCGAAGTTGATGACGTGGGAGATGTCACGCACGTCGATCCCGCGGGCGGCGACGTCGGTCGCCACGAGCGTGTCGACTTCCCCGCGCTCGAACTGGTTCAGCGCGCGCTCGCGCTGCTTCTGGGACTTGTCGCCGTGCATCGCGACGGCCTTGACGCCCTCACGGGCCAGCCGCTTGACCAGCCGGTCGGCACCGTGCTTGGTGCGGACGAACACCAGCGCGAGGTCGCGGTCGGAGCGCAGCTCGCGGACCAGCATCTGCAGCCGGTCGTCGCGCTCGACGGCGATGAACCGGTGGCCGATCGCCGCGAGGCGGTCGACGTCGGGCTCGATCGCGTGCGACGCCGCGTCGGACGTGTACTCCCGCGCCACGCGGCCGGCGTCGCCGTCCAGCGTCGCCGACAGGAACACGGTCTGGCGATCGCGCGGGCACTTGGCGACGATCCGGTCGACCGCCGGGCGGAAGCCCATGTCGAGCATGCGGTCGGCCTCGTCGAGGACGAGGAAGTTCACGTTGTTGAGCTTCAACTTGCCGCGCTGGAGCAGGTCCTCCAACCGGCCCGGCGTCGCGACCACGATGTGCGAGTTGACGGCGTCGCGCTCCTGCTTGGTGATGCCCACGCCGCCGTAGACGGTCGTGATCTTCAGCGCGCGGGAGTGCGCCAGCGGGTAGAGCTCGTCGACGATCTGCGAGGCGAGCTCACGCGTCGGGGCGAGCACCAGCGCCGACGGGCGGCCGTAGCCGTTGGCGTCGATGCGGTCGAGCATCGGGACGCCGAAGGCCAGCGTCTTGCCCGACCCGGTCGGGGACTTCGCCAGGACGTCACGGCCGGCGAGGATGTCGCCGATGATGAGGTTCTGGATGGCGAACGGCTCGGTGATGCCGCGCTTGGCCAGCGCGCCGGCCACGGCCTTGGATACGCCGAGGTCGGCGAAGGACTGCGATGACATATGGGACTCCAGTGCGGCCTTCGAAGGCCGCTGACGATTCGGGGAGACTGCTGACCCGAACCGCACCCTGGCGGGACCCAAGCGAGCTGCCTCGCGTGCGACGTCGGTGCCCCACGCCCGACAGAGGCTAGCAGCGTCAAGGGCGCGCCTTGCAGGGCATCCTCCATCGCGGTTAGGTTCGCGTCCAGTCGGGCGCGGCATCCGGCTGCGCCAGTAGGTCAGCAGGAGGAGAGAACATGTCGCACGTCTTCGCGGCGCGTGGGGTCACGCGCCGCACCGGGGTGCTCGTCGCCCTCGCGGTGCTCTGCTCGCTCGCGCTGCAGCACAGCAGCGCGGCGCGCGCCGACGGGCCGGGCGCCGGCGCCCCGTGGGTCGCCAGCGTCGGCGACTCCTACATCTCGGGCGAGGCCGGCCGCTGGGCCGGCAGCACCAACAACAGCTCGTCGCAGGTCGACGCGCTGGGCTCGACCGCCTACTACGACAACGCGTCCAACAGCGCCGAGCAGATCAGCGGCTGCCACCGGTCCAAGTCCGCCGAGGTCTACGTCGGCGGCGGCGTCAACGGCGTGAACCTCGCGTGCAGCGGCGCGAAGACCTCCACCTCCGACGGAGACAGCTTCAAGCCCGGCCTGGACTTCTACGCCTCCGGCGCCAAGCAGGGCCAGGCGCTGATGCTCCAGGGCTTCGCCGCCACCCACAACGTCAAGATGGTCAACGTCTCGATCGGCGGCAACAACTTCAACTTCGCTTCGGTCGTGCAGTCCTGCGTCACGGACTGGCTGCTCAGCCCGAGCTGGTGGAAGGACTACTGCAACGACGACTCGTCGGTGACCGCGAACTTCACGGCGTCCAACGTCGCCGCTCAGACGACGGCCATCAAGAACGGCATCCTCAACATCCGCACGGCGATGGCCAACGCGGGCTACTCCGCGGCGCAGTACACGATCGTCGTCCAGGACTACGAGTCGCCGATCCCGTCCGGCTCCGGCTTCCGCTACGGCGAGTCCGGCTACACGCGCCAGAGCACCGGCGGCTGCGGGTTCTGGAACAACGACGCCAACTGGGCCAACGCCACCGCGCTGCCGACCATCAACAACGCGGTCAAGAACGCGGCCGCCCAGACCGGCCTGTCCAACCTCAAGGTCCTCGAGCTGCAGTCGGCGTTCAACGGCCGCCGCCTGTGCGAGAACACGGTCGGGCTGCTGGAGGAGAAGGGCCTGAGCTCCTGGACGCAGGCCGGCGCGGTCGACAAGACCGAATGGGTCAACGAGATCCGGACGGTGTCGACGGTCTTCGGCCCCTACCAGGTCCAGGAGTCGCTGCACCCCAACTACTGGGGCCAGCTGGCGCTGCGCAGCTGCGTCCGCCAGGCCTACAACAACGGCACGCCCCGGGGCGGCACGTGCACGATCGCGGGCACCGGCCTGACCGCGGCCGGCGAGCCGAAGATGGGCCTGAACTAGGCGCGATCGGGGTACTCGAAGAACCGGCGCATCGGCGCGCCGGGTGCGGAAGACTGCGATCCGGGCGCTGCGGGGCGCCCGGAAGCAGCTCCATGACAACGCGAGACAGGGGTTCCTCGATGAGGTACGTGCGTGTGCGGGCGGCCGCGGGGTCCGCCCTGCCGATGGTGCTGTCGTTGATGCTGCTGTCCGCCGCAGGTGCCTCACGCGCGAGCGCGGCGCCGGCGCTGCACTGCGACGCCTCACCGCTGCGGGCGACGGTGCTCGGCACGCAGGCCGTCGAGCCCGTCACCCAGGGCCGCGGCGCCGACTGCGCCACCGGCGCGGCGACCCCGTCGCTGAGCACGCCGCTGCTCCACGCCTCGGCGCTGACCGCCAGGACGACCTACGACGCGTCCGGACCCGCGGGCGCGGCGACCGGCGGCGTCGCGAGCCTCCAGATCCTGCCGACGCCCGAGATCCTGGCCGCCGGCCGCCAGCAGGTCGTCGACCTGATCAACGCGCTGCCGCTGCGGCCGATCACGCTGTCCAACCCGGTCTCCGGCCTGCCGCTGCCGATCCCGATCCCGCAGATCACCGGCGTGACGCTGGACCTGCACGCGGCGCTGCTGAGCCTGATCCCGCCGCCGGCGACCGCGCTGCTGTCGGCCGACGTGCTCGACGCCCAGGCCAACGTGACGTGCCAGTCCGGCGCGCCCGCCCTGTCGGGCTCCAGCACCGTGGCGGGGTTGAAGGTCCTCGGCCTCGACGTCGGCCTCGACGGCGCGCTCAACCAGGCGCTGCCGCTGATCAACAGCCGCAGCGTCTCGCTCTCCCAGCTCCTGCAGACGGGCCTCGTGAAGGTCTACGCCGGGACGATCACCGACCCGACGGGCCTGACTCCGATCCTCGGCGGTGTGCTCACCAACGTCCTCGCGCAGCTGCCGCTGGACCAGATCCCGGCCATCGAGATCCCGCCCGCGCTCGCCGACGTCCAGCTGCGGCCCAGCGAGCAGATCGTCGCCGGCACGTCGCTGACCCAGCGCGCGCTGCACGCGACGATCGCGCTCGCCGGCCAGCCGATCCTCGACGCCGTGCTCGGCGAGGCGCACGTCAGCGCCGACGCCGGCGCGTGCCCCACGGCGCCGGTCACCGGCCGGTCGGTCACCGCCAAGCCGCCGGCGGCGGCGGTCGCGGGCCAGAGCGTCGCCGACCAGCTGCTGGCGTGCAGCGACCGCAAGCTCGTCCTGGTCGACGTGCTCAAGCAGGGCGGCCGCGTCAAGCTGCTCGGCGCCGCCAACCGCGACTACGTCGGCAAGCGCGTCGCGATCCGGCTGCGCCGCGGCAACGCGATCGTCGCGCACGCGACGGTCGAGAAGGACGGCTCGTTCGAGACGACCGCGCCCCTGCCGTCGCGGGCGGTCATGGCCTCGCACACGCAGTCCAACACCTTGCGCTACCGCGCGGAGATCGGCAAGGAGCTGTCGCTGCCGCTGAAGCTGCAGCGGCGGTTGATCGTCAACGCGCTCACGTCCAAGGACGGCAAGGTGACGATCTCCGGCCGCGTCGTGCGGCCGCTGACCACGCCGCTCTCCGACATCCGCCTCGTCCGGCGGGTGTCGTGCCACAAGGTCGTGCTCGTCAAGCGCTTCAAGCCGAACGCCGACGGCACGTTCAAGGTCACCGTGCCCGCGCCCAAGGGCCAGGCCGCCGCGGTCTACCGCATGGCGACCGACGTGCGCGAGCAGGCGAGCAACCCCAGGAAGTACCCGACGTTCACGCTTCCGCGCGGCGTCGCCCTGGACGCTCGATGAGCTGATCCGGCGGTCGGCGCGGGTACCATCCGTCGCCCCGTGTCGACCGCCGAAGCGCCAGAAGATCCGCCCAGCGCGCGCGAGCGCGACCTCCTGAGGCGCCTCGCGACGGGAACGGCCGGGGTCGTCGGCGACGCGTTCCTGCGCGCGATGGTCCGCCATCTCGCCGCCGCGTTCGGCGCTGAGCTGGCGTTCATCGCCGAGCACCTGCCCGCGCCCGCGGTCGGGCGCGTCCGCGTGCTGGTGTCGTGGCAGAACGGCGTCGAGATGCGCGAGGGCTACGAGTTCGACCTCGACGACTCGATGCCGTGCGCGGTCGTGCGCCGCGAGGGCCTGCTGGTGCTCCCCGAAGGCACGTGCGCGCGCTTCCCCGACGACCGCTACGTCCGCGACTTCGGGCTGGACTCCTACCTCGGCGTCGCGCTCCCCGGCGCCGGCGACGAGCACGTCGGCTACGTGGCGTTGATGTCGTCCACGGCCATCGACCCCGACGAGGACGAGCTCGCGGTCCTGAAGATCTTCGCGGCGCGCGCGGGCGCCGAGATCGAGCGCCGCCGCCATCAGGCCGCGCTACGCACCCGCGACGCCGAGGTCGCCGCCGCGCGCGCCCGCGTCCTGGACGCCGCCGACTCCGAGCGCCAGCGCATCGGCCGCGACCTGCACGACGGCGCGCAGCAGCGCATCGTCGCGCTCGGCCACCTGATCGGCATCGCGCGCCGCAAGCTGGGCGACGACGCCGAGCCGGTCGCGCTGGAGCTGCTGGAGCGCGCGCACGAGGAGGCCCGGCTCGCGACCGACGAGCTGCGCGAGCTGGCCCGCGGCCTGCATCCCGCCGGCCTGACCGAGAAGGGCCTCGGCTCGGCGCTCGAGGCGCTGGCCGGCCGCTCCCCCATCCCCCTGCACATCGACGGGCTGCCGGAGCGGCGCCTGCCCGCGCCCGTCGAGCTGACCGCGTTCTACCTCGCCTCCGAGGGCCTGACCAACGCGGTGAAGTACGCGCAGGCCGACGTCGTCCGGGTGGACGTGTCGACCAGGCTGGGCGAGGCGGTCGTCACGCTCGCCGACGACGGCCGCGGCGGCGCCGACGCCACCGGCGGCAGCGGGCTGGCCGGGTTGAGCGACCGCGTGGCCGCGCTCGGCGGCGAGCTGCTGGTCGAGTCTCCGCCCGGCCGCGGAACGACGCTCACCGCGACGATCCCGCTCGCGCCGTGGCGCAGCGCGCACGAGCCGTTCCTGGAGTTCGGCCACCCCGACGACGGCGGCCGCGGCGAGCGCAACATCCAGGCCGTGCTCGCCGGGCGCAAGACGTTGTCGGTGACGCTCGCCCGCGAGTGGGAGCTGGAGGGCGGCGCGCCGCGCGTCGGCCAGCGCCTGCCGGTCATGGACCACCTCGGCCGCCGCCGCGCGACCGTGGAGGTCGTGAGCGTGGCGTCGGTCCCGTTCCTGGACATCGACGACGACTGGCTGGAGCCCGAGGACGTCGGGGCGACGACCCTCGAAGGCTGGCGGTCGGACCGCCGTGGCTTCTACGCGACGATCCGCGACGAGATGGCGCTGCTCTTCGGCGAGCCGGGCTGGCAGTTCACCGACGAGGAGCCGATGATGCTCCTCTGGTACCGCGCGGTGGCCGACGAGCGCGACGTCGCGCCCGAGGCCGCGACCCGTTAGATCGTGGTATCCAGCTCCGCGAAGGTCTCTTCGATCACTTCGAGGCGCTGGTGGAGCTTGCGCAGGGTGCGCGGCTCGACGACGGTGAACATCGCGCGGCGGCCGGCGGCCGAGCGGGAGACGATGACGATCTGCTCACCGGTGTCGAAGGCGGCGCGGCCCAGGCGGGTCGCGTGGTCGGTCGCGGGGCCGACGGTGGAGAAGACCATCGGGGCCAGATGGGCCTGCCCGTTGGGCTCGATGACGGAGACCGCGTAGGCGGGGTTGCCGGCGGACTCCAGCTCCAGACGAGCGGCGTTGATGATCCGGACGAAGTCGAGCTCGAAGGGTGCGGGCGGCATCGCGTCTCACCCTAGGGTCGACCGCGAGGCCGCGGCGCCGCAGTGTCAGATGCCCGTGATCGGACGTCCGTCCACCGCGGCGCCGCGGCGCTCAGGTCAGCTGAGCGCCGGTCGACGCGTGGGCGCTAGCTCGCCTTGCGGCGGGGACCGCCACGCTTGACCGGGGACCACTTGGTGCCCTTCGCGAGGGCCTCGACCGACTCGACCTTCAGGCTGCGAGCAGCGCCGAGGTCCTTGCGCAGACGCTGGAGCGCGAGGCGCACCAGGTCGCTCTGCGTGAGCTTGGTCTTGCCGGCGGCCGTCTCCAGCCAGTTGATCTCGTCGCCGCCGATGAGGTACGAGCGCTGCTTGAGTCCGCTCGGTCGTTCCGTTGCCATGGGGTTGCCCTCCTGATTTGGGTTGGACTGCGTGCGCGAGTGTTCGCCGTCCGGTGACCAAATCCTTGCCTATAAGTCGTGCCTAGTGCAAGTCCTTGGTGCAAGTTGTTGGTCAGTTGTCCGTTGGTCGTCGACCTGTTGCATGTGCAACCATCATGTGCATGGCTCCCTCAGCGATCTCCCTCACGCACTTCAGCGACCCGCATTGCCCCTGGGCGTACGCCGCTTCCCCGGCCCACGCGGCGCTGCGCTGGCGCTTCGGAGACCAGCTCGATTGGCGGCTGGTCCTCATCGGTCTGAGCGAGGGACCCGACCGCTACGTCGAGTCCGGCTACACGCCCACGCGCAGCGCCCAGGGCTTCCGGACCTTCGGCCGGCGCTTCGGCATGCCGTTCGGCGGTCAGCCCCGCGAGCGCGTCACCGGGACGGGCTACGCGTGCCGTGCCGTCGTCGCCGCGCGCCTGGGGCAGCCCGAGCTGGAGCCCGCGGTCTTCCGCGCGCTGCAGCTCGCGCAGTTCACGACCACCGCGCTGCTCGACGAGCCCGAGGGCCTGCGCACGGCGCTGGCCGGCGTCGAGGGCCTGGACGTCGACCGCCTCGTCGCCGCGCTGGAGACCGAAGCGGTCGAAAGCGCCTACCAGGAGGACCGCGCGCTGTCGCGCACCGCCGCCGGCCGGCCGATCGAGGCCCAGGGCCGCGAGGCCAACACCGACGGCGCGGTCCGGTACACGGCGCCGTCGGTCATCTTCACGCACACCGACGGGAGCTCGCTCGAGGTCGGCGGCTTCCAGCCGCTGGAGTCCTACGACACGGCGCTGGCCAACCTCGACGTGGCGCTGGAGCGCCGCGCGCCGGCCGAGGACCCGGTCGACGTCCTGCGCGCCCTCCCCTACGCGCCCGTCACGCGCGAGGTCGCGGTCTGCATGACCTCTAACTTGGGCGAGGTCGACGACGACGCGGCCGAGCGGGCGCTGATCGCCGCCGCCGGCGAGGGCCTGGTGCGTCGCGAGGCCGTCGGCGACGGCGCGCTCTGGCACCTGGTCGCCGCCTAGGGCGCGAGCCGGGCCGTCGTCCACGACCCGTCGTCGCCGCGCCGGTAGACGAGGCGGTCGTGGAGGCGGTCCGGGCGGCCCTGCCAGAACTCCACGGTGTCGGGCTCCACGACGTAGCCGCCCCAGGTCTCCGGGCGCGGCACGTCGCCCGGCGGGTCGGGGTGGCGGGCGGTCAGCGCGTCGCGCGCGGACTCCAGCGCGGCGCGGTCGGCCACCACCTCGGACTGCGGGCTGGCCAGCGCGCCGATCCGCGACCCGTAGGGGCGCGAGGCGAAGTAGGCGTCGGACGCCGCGCCGCCGAGCTTGCGCACCGCGCCCGTCAGCCGCACCTGGCGCTGGAGGTCGATCCACGGGAACAGGATCGACGCCACGGGGTTGGCGGTCAGCTCCCGGCCCTTGGCCGACGCGTAGTTGGTGAAGAACGTCAGCGTCGCGTCGTCGAGGCCCTTCAGCAGCACGGTGCGGACGTTGGGCCGGCCGTCGGCGCCGGCGGTCGCGACGATCATCGCGTTGGGCTCGCGCACGCCGCCGGCCTCGGCGTCGTCCAGCCAGCGCGACAGCATCGCCGACCACGTCGGCGCGAGGTCGCCCACGTCCAGGCCGCCGCGCTCGTAGCTGCGGCGCATGGCCGCCAGCCGCTGGTGGTCGGGGACGGTCGGCTCGGGCATCGCCGACCAACATACGGGGCGGGTGGGGACGGGATGGGTGGACGGACTCCCTCCGTGAAGTCCGTCCGATCCCGGGGCCTCCCCCGCTGCTCGCGGTCAGCCGCGAGGCTGCACGGCGGCCAGCGCGTCGACCACGCCGTCGCCGAAGAACCCGTTGCGCTTCGCCGGCCCCTCGCAGTACGCGTTGTACTCCGGGCCCAGGTCGTCACTCTGGTACTCGTAGAGCCGCGGCGACGGGCAGGGCGTGTCGGTCGCGGTCTTCTGCAGGATGTTCTGAACGCGATCCGGAGGCAGCGTGAGGCCGCCCTGGGACCGGTCCTTCTTGCCGAACTCGCTGACGATCAGCGCCACCACGCCCACGACGTGCGGCGTGGCCATCGACGTGCCCTGCAGGTACTGGTAGTACGCCGCCTGGCCGTTCTTGGTGTCCTTGACCACGAACGGGGTCGTCGGGTTGCCGGCGGCGTCGATGTCGCCCGCGGCGCGGCCGACCGACTCGGGGTACGGCGCCAGGATCAGGTTGCCCGGCGTCTTGTACTTGTCGGTCCCGTAGAAGTCGCGGTAGTCGCCGCCCGGCGCCGCGACGTCGGCCTGCTCCGTGCCGTAGTTGGAGTAGTAGGCCTTGCGCCCGCTCGGGCCGGTGGCGGTGACGCCGATGACGCCTTCGCCCTCGGTCGGCAGGTTCAGGCACGAGTTGTCGACGTTGCGGTCGTGCGCGGCGTCCGGCGGGTAGTCCGGGCTCGTGTCGTCGAAGTCCGGACGGCCGAGGTCGGTCGACTCGTTGCCCTCGGCGGCCACCAGCGACACGCCGCGCTGGCGCGCGTAGGCCAGCGCGCGCTGCGTGGCCTGGATGATCGTCTGCTGCTCGGCCTGCTCCTCCGGCGAGTCCGCCGGGTTGGCGGTGCAGTTGTAGAGCCACGGGTCGATGTAGAACGACATGTTGACCACGTCGATCCCGTGGTCGCCCGCGTAGGTGAGGGCGTCGACGACCGGCTGGATGAAGAAGTAGCCGGAGTCCTGACCCGCGCGCAGGTTGACGATGTCGACGCGCGGCGCGACGCCCGCGATGCCCAGCCCGTTGAGCGGGGCGGCGATCGTGCCGGCGACGTGCGTGCCGTGGCCGTCCTCGTCGACGTCGGCCGGGTCGTCGCACGAGCCGTCCGGGTCGGTGTCGCACGCGCCGTCGATGACCGGGTCGTCGACGGTGAAGTTGCGGCTCAGGTCGCGGTCGAAGTTCGGTGCGATGTCGGGATGGGAGCCGTCGACGCCGGTGTCGATGATGCCGACGCGGACGTCCTTGGTGCCCTGCTGGACCTTGTAGGACCCGTCGACCGTGGCGTGCATCGCCTGCATGTCCCACTGCAGCGACGACAGCGGGTCGCCGGGCGTCGCGACGTTCGGCGTCACGCCGGGCGCGCCGCGCTGGGCGTCGCGCTGGGCCTGCAGGCGCTCGATCTCGGCCTGCTCGCGGTGCGTGCGCGACTCGGCGGGGACCTGCCCGATCTCGCGGTCGGCCGCCGCGCCCTGGATGGCGGGCTTGGCCCGCACCTGCTGGGCGAAGTCCGCGTTGGTCGAGCGGACCGTCGCGACGCCGACCGCCGTGTTGAGCTTCTCGACCGAGCCGCCGGCCTGCTGGATGGACTGCGTGGCCGCGTCGGTCGAGGCGGACGGGTCGAGCAGGACGACGAACGTGCGGGCGTCGCCGCCCTGAGCCGACGTGCCGCTCGCCGCGATGCCGCCGATCGCGCTGGCCGAGATCACGGCCGCAGACGCGCAAAGGACCGTTCTGATGCGCAAGGTGTAGGCCTCCCCTGAAGGCGTGGAAGAACGAGAGGCCCGACCCATTCCCCCGCCCCGGCGGGGCGAAACCCGCCGCTGTGCGGCGCTCAGCGCCCGCGATTACGGTGTGACGGGCGCGGGGCCGGCGTCCAGCAGCCGGCGGACCTGGCGCGCGAGCGCGTCCGGGTCGGGGTCCTTGACCAGGAAGGCGTCGGCGCCGGCGTGGCGGGCCAGCGTGCGGTCGCGCTCGTCGTCCAGGCCGGTGATCATGGCGATGCGCACGCCGGCCAGGGTCGGCTCGGCGCGCAGGTTGCGGCAGGCCGTGATCCCGCTCTGGCCCGGCATCCGCCAGTCCAGCAGGATGGCGTCGGGACGCTCGCGGAGCGCGACCGTGACGGCGTCGGGGCCGCTCTCGCCCTCGACCACCCGGAAGCGCTCGCCCTCCAGCGCCGCGCGCACGTAGGCGCGGAAGCCTGCGTCGTCGTCCACCACGAGCACCGTGGCCTCAGCCATGCACCTGAATCTAACGTGCTGCGCGCGCCGGTGTGTCAGGTGCCTGCCGCCGCGAGCCGCGCGACGGCCTCGGCGAGCTCGTCGTCGGCGACCGCGAGCGACAGGCGCGCGTAGCCGGCGCCACCGCCGCCGAACCCCTGGCCCGGCGCGACGCCGACGCGCGCCTGCGCGATCAGCGACTCGGGCGTCACGCCGCCCGGCAGCGGCCACCAGACGAAGAAGGAGCCTTCGGCCGGAGCCGGCGGCGCCCCCGCCGCGGTCAGCGTCCGGACCACGACATCGCGGCGGCGCGCGTAGACCGCGCGGCGCTCCGTGACGTCGGCCTGGTCGGAGCGCAGCGCGGCGGCCAGGCCGCGCTGCAGCCCGGTCCACACGCCGGCGGTGAGGTGGTCGACGAGGTCCTGGATCCGCGCGACGAGCGTGGGGTTGCCGACCGCGAAGCCGATCCGCCAGCCGGCCATCCCGTAGATCTTGGACGGCGACCAGAGCTCGAGCGCGACGTCGCGCGCGCCGTCGACCTCCAGGATCGACCGCGCGCGGGCGCCGTCGTAGGCCAGGAAGCCGTAGGCCAGGTCGTTCAGGACCCAGGCGCCGCGCGCGTGCGCGTAGGCCACGGCGGCCTCGAACGTGCCGGGCCGCTCGAGCGCGGCGGTCGGGTTGGACGGGTAGTTGAGGACGGCCAGCGCGACCCGGGCGGCCCCACTCGCCGCGTCGAAGTCCGGCTGGAAGCCCGCGCTGGCGTCGAGCGGCAGCGGGAGCACGCGCGCCCGCGCCAGCGCGGCGCCCGACAGGTAGTCCGGATAGCCGGGGTCGGGCAGCAGGATCGCGTCGCCGTCCTCCGCGGTCGCCAGGCAGGCGAGCATGATCCCCGTCTTGGTCCCGGGGATGACCGCGACCTCGCGCTCGGGGTCGAGCTGCACGCCGTGGTCGACGGCGTAGCGGTGCGCGATCGCCTCCTTCAGGTCGGCATGTCCGCGGAACGGCGGGTAGCCGTGGACCAGCGGCGTGTCGACTTCCAGCGCCGCGGCGCGCAGCGCGGCGATCGCGTGCGGCGGCGGCGGGAGATCCGGGTTGCCGCGGCCGAGGTCGATGAACGGCGCGCCGGGCTGGGCGCGGGCGCGGGCGGCGGCCGCGAGGATCTGCGTGAAGTACTGCTCGGGCAGCACCCCGAGGCGCGCGGGCGGCGGGCGATGGTCCGGCGGGCTCATGACGCGAGATCCTCCTCGGTGAGCGAGTAGGCGGCCAGCGTCCAGCGCCGGCCCTTGATCTCGAGCAGCGAGCGCAGGACGCCGTCGCGCGTGAAGCCGGCGCGCTCGGCGACGCGCTGGCTGGCCACGTTGTCGATGTCCACGTCGCAGGCGACCCGCGCGAAGGCGAGGGTCCTGATCGCCCAGGGCGCCAGCAGCGCCACGGCCCGGGTGGCGGCGCCGTTGCGCCGGCCCCACGGCGCGACCCAGTAGCCGATCTCGACCGTGCGGTGCTGCCAGTCCGGGCGCAGCAGCGCGACCGTGCCGACCAGGCCGCCGTCGTCGACGTCGACGATCGCCAGGCTGAGCGCCTCGCCCTGCTCGCGGGCGCGCGCCGCGCCGCCGACCCATTCGCGCGCGTGGTCCATCGCGTACGGGACCGGGACGAACGTGAAGTGCTGGATGTCGGGCGCCTGGCACGCCGCGTAGATCGCGGGCACGTCGGCCGCGGTCAGCGGGCGCAGCAGGACCGAGCCGTCGGTCAGCGCGGGGTCGGGGAGCGGGAAGGCGTCGGGCATCGGGAACGGCGGAGCCTCAACGCTAGCCTCGCAGGCGGATGGCGACCCGGCGCGAGGTGACGGTCAAGAAGCGCTGCTGCAAGAGCGACCCGCGCTGCCAGCGCTGCCCGGTCGTCGCCAAGCGCCTCAGCGCCGTCGGGCTGGCGCAGCGGACCGGCAAGCGCACCTACGTGCTCGACGCGCCGAAGAAGGCCATCAAGCGCGCGCGCCGGTTCCGCGCCAAGAAGATCACCCTGACCGAGTGAGGGCGCCTCGTGCTCCCTCGGCGGATGCTCTCCCCGAGCCCTCTCCCGATCCCGAAGGAGCACGACATGTCCGACGCACCGGTCTTCATCTACATCGCGGCATACGACAGCGAGGCCGCGGCCCGCGAGGACTACGACGTCCTGCTGGAGCTGCACGCGAGCGGCGTCGTCGGAACCTACGACGCGGCGATCGTCACCAAGGACGGCGACGGCAAGGTCCACGTGCACAAGCACGAGAAGCCGACCCAGCACGGCGCCTGGACCGGCATCGGCGTCGGCGCGCTGGTCGGGATCCTCTTCCCGCCGTCGATCATCGGGACCGCGATCGTCGGCGGCGCCGCCGGCGGCGTGGTCGGCCACCTGTGGCACGGGATGTCGCGCGGCGACGTCAAGGAGCTCGGCGAGGCCCTCGACGCGGGCGAGGCCGCGCTGGTGGTGGTCGGCCGCGACCAGCTCGAGGAGACGCTCGATCGCGAGCTGCGGCGGGCGGACAAGCGCCTGCAGAAGCAGATCGACGCCGATGCCAAGGAGTTCGAGAAGGAGCTCGACAAGGCCGCCGCGGCCGGCTGAGGGTGCCGTCGCGCGGCGCGGCCGCCTCAGCGCGTGTCGACGTAGAGCGACTGCGCCGCGACGCCGAGGCGGCCGTGCTCGTCGCGCAGGACCGAGGTGGCCTGGCCGACGCCCGCGGCGTCGAGGTCGGTGCGGGCGTCGAGCGCGACCCACTCGCCCACCGGCTCGCGCTGGAGGTGGACGGTGAGGTCGGTGTTGACGAACAGGTGCGTGCGGAAGTCCAGCGCGCGGCTGAGGCCGTTGCCGAAGTCCGCGAACGCGACCGCGCGCTGCAGCGGCGTCGGCGCCTCGCCGGCGACGAGCGGCAGCGCGAAGCGGAACCAGCCGGCGGCGGGGCCGTGGCCCCAGTCGCCGCTGGCGAAGCGCAGCTCGATCGCCGTGAGGTGGAAGCCGGCGGTCTCGTCGCCGCCGGTCCAGTGCGCGACGCGCCCCTCGTCCGGGCCGGGGAACGGGCGCGGCTCGCGCGCCAGCGCCGACGCGGGCAGGGCGACCTCGCCGCGGCGCAGCAGCGTCGCCCGCGCGCGCAGCACCTCGGTGCCGTCCACGGTGGTCAGCGTCGCCTCGGCCAGCCCGAGCCTGCGGCCGGGCCGCGTCAGGCGCGCGGTCGCGATCACGGGCGCCTGCGGCACGGCGCGCGGGAACTCCACCGCGAGGCGGACCACCTGCATCGGCACCGGCGTCTCGAGCGCCTCGATCGCCCGCGCCAGCAGCGCGGTCGGCGCGCCGCCGTGCATCGCGTCGGCGTCCCACGGGCCCCGCGCGTGGACCGACGGGACGAGCACGTCGCCGTCGGGCGTGAAGACGGCCTCCGGCGTCATCGCGCCGTGCCGGCGGCCGGCGTCACTCCGGCGGACCCTCGATGACGTGCAGCGGGATCGACTGGGAGTTGCCGTCCACGGACTGCTCGAGCTGGAACGTCCCGGCCTCGACGGCCTCGAACTGGACGACGCTCGGCATCACCATCGAGTTGAGCCACTCGGTCTGCGTGACCTCGGAGTCGGCCTCGAACTCGACGGTCGCCTCGAAGACGACCTCGCCGTGCTTGTCGGTGACGACCGTGCGCAGCACGTGCTGGATGCCGGGCGACAGCTCCTCGGCCGTGGCGGTCAGCCTGACCGCCAGCATCACCTGCAGCGGCGCCGGGAGCTCCGGCACCCAGAACGTGTCGATCCCCGCGCCGATCATGCTGCCGAGGTTGTCGTGGACCTCGACGTACCGGCACGGGATCACCCAGTCGACGTTCATCTCGCCACCCTAGCGGGAGGCGGGAGCCACCTCGCCCGCGCGCACCCGCGGGTCCAACCACACCAACAACACGTCGAAGAGGAACGTGGTCACCGCGATGAGCAGCGCGCCGACCGCGGTCATCCCGAGGATCAGCGGTGTGTTCGCGGTCCCGATCGAGCGCGTGAGGTCGCGGAAGACGCCGGGGATGCTGAAGACCTGCTCGACGAGCACGACGTTGGTCAGCAGCAGCGGCATCGAGGCGGACGCGAGCATCGCGGTCGGCGCCAGCGCGGCGGGCGCGACGTGGCGGCTGAGGACCGTCCACTCCCCCAGCCCCTTGGCGCGCGCCGAGCGCACGTACTCCTCGTCGCCGCCCTCGACCATCTGCCCCAACATGACGCGCAGGCACATCCCGGCCAGCGGCAGGCCGAGGACGATCCACGGGACGATCAGCGCGCCGAGCCAGCCGCTGGGCGAGTCGGCGAACTCGACGTAGCGCAGCGGGATCCCGATGTCGAACGGCACGACGCCGATGTCGGCGCCGAAGAACAGCAGGCTCATCAGCCCGACGACGTAGACCGGCGCGCACAGGCCGACCATCGCGAGGACCTGCGCGGCGCGCGACGCCCAGCCGCGCGGCCGCCGGGCGCACGCGATCGCGCCGCCGATCCCGAGCAGCAGGCCGAAGGCCAGGCCGCCGCTGAGCAGCGCGACGTCGGCCGGCAGGCCCTCGCGGATCAGGTCGGCGACCGGCCGCTGGCTGCCCTGCTCGGAGCGGCCGAAGTCGAAGTGCAGGAACGCGCGGTTGAGGTAGTGCGGCAGCGAGCCAAGGTCGCCGCGGCCGCGGAACAACTCGGGGCGCAAGAGGTGGAACAGGATCCACGCGCACGCCGTCGCCAGCACGACGACGACCACGATCCCGCCCAGCCGGACCGCCAACCGCCTCACGACGTCGCGAACGCCTCGGCGGCCACCCCGGCGATGACCTTCGACAACTGCCCGCCCTGCCAGGCGATCGGGCTGGACCCCTCGTCCTCGACGACCAGCCGCGCGCCCGGGATGAGCGAGGCGTACAACTCGCCCACGCGCAGCGGATGGCCGGGGTCGGGCTCGTCGTGGTCGGCGACGACGACCGTGGGCGCGGCGATCGCGCGCAGCTCGTCGCGGCTCGTGAAGGGCCGCGACCGCGGCACGACCTTCAGCGCGTCGGCGACCGCGTCCTGGTGCTCGTGCGCGCCGAGCCGCTGCCGGAGCACGGTCTGCAGCGTGGCCTTCCACTTCTCCGGGGTGGGTGGGCCCGATTCCCCGTAGGCCTCGACGAACCCGTCGACGCCGCCGGCGCGCAGCCCGTCGCTCAGCGCGTCCCAGCGCACGAGGTCCCCCGGCCAGTCCTCGGGGTCGTAGGCGGGCGTGACGATCACCAGCCCGGCGACGCGCTCGGGATGCGCGAGCGCCACCCGCACCGCGGTGTGCGCGCCCATCGACGCGCCCGCGAGCACGGCGCGCTCGATCCCGGCCGCGTCCATCACGGACAGCAGGTCGGCGGCCAGGTCGGCGTACTCGTACGCCGACGGCGACGGCGCCGGGTCCGACGCGCCGTGCCCGCGCGCGTCGTAGGCGAGCACGTCGTGGCCGGCGCGCTGCAGCGCCTTCGACCCCATCACGACGTAGCGATGCGTCGCGGTCAGCCCGTGCAGCAGCACCACCGGCGGGCCGGCGGGACCTCCGCTTCGCTCCTGGAACAGCGTCACCCGTCGTACCCTAGGAGACATGGCCGTGATCGACGTCACCGAGCAGGACTTCCAGCAGCAGGTCATCGAGAAGTCGAAGGAGACCCCCGTGGTCGTCGACTTCTGGGCGGAGTGGTGCGGGCCGTGCCGCACGCTCGGGCCGTTCCTCGAGAAGGCCGCCGCGGAGCGCGAGGGCAAGGTCGTCCTCGCCAAGCTCGACACCGACGCCAACCAGGGCATCGCGCAGACCTTCCAGATCCAGAGCATCCCGGCCGTCAAGGCCTTCAAGGACGGCGAGGTCGTCGACGAGTTCATCGGCGCCATCCCGCCCGCGAAGGTCAACGCGTTCTTCGACGGCCTCGTGCCGTCCGAGGCCGACGGCCTGGTCGCCGCCGGCGACGAGGCGTCGCTGCGCCGCGCGATCGCGCTCGACCCCGCCCGCGCCGACGCGCGCGTCAAGCTCGCGATCATCCAGCGCAAGGCCGGCGACATCGACGGCGCGCTGGAGTCGCTGGCCAACGCGACGGGCGACTTCGCCGCCGACGGCCTCGCGGCGCGCATCCGGCTGGAGCGCGAGCAGGTCCCCGGCGCGGTCGCGGCGTTCGCCGCGCTCGACGGCGGCGACCCCAAGCAGGCGGTCGACCTGCTGATCGACGCGATCGGCGACAGCAACGGCCAGAAGGACGACCTGCGTCGCGTGATCGTCGGGATCCTCGACGCGTTCGGCGTCGACCACCCGTTCGCGCGGGACGCGCGCCGGCGCTTGGCCGGCGCGCTGTACTAGTCCCCACCAGCACCTTCCCGCGTCACTGGTCAGTGGTTCGGCGCGGGCGGCGCGACCTGGAGGCCGGCGTCCGCGTGCGCACGCACCAGCGCCGCCGAGCGCTCGGGCTGCTCCCACCAGAACATGTGGCCGACGCCTTCGAGGACCTCCAGCTCCGCGCCCGGGATCAGCGACGCGATCAGCCGGCCGTTCTCCACGGGCAGCATCGCGTCCTCGTCGCCGTGGATCACGAGCGTCGGCACGCCGCCGAGCGTCGCCAGGCGCGCGCTCGTGTCGTGCTGGGCGATGGCCTGCATCTGGAGCATGATCACCGGCACGGGGGCGGGCAGCGCCTTGGCCATCGCGCGGAAGGACTCGTAGGTGCCCTCGCGCGCCGCGAACGCCGCCGACACGTTGACCTCGAAGCCGTTGCGGATCGCCAGCTCGCGGTCGGGTGGGTGGGACGTGATCATCCCGGCCGACAGCTTCTCGATCGTGGCCTGCGGCGCGAGCGCCGAGCCGGGTCCGCCGCAGTAGGTGCAGCCGAGGGTGAGCGTCCGGATCCGCTCGGGATGGCTGAGCGCCAGCTCCTGGGCGATCATCCCGCCCATCGAGATCCCGAGGACGTGGGCGCTGGTCCAGCCGAGCGCGTCCAGGATCCCGACCGCGTCGTCGGCCAGGTCGACGATCGAGAACGCCGCGCTCTCGGGGTCGGAGCGGCCGATGCCGCGATGGTCGTAGGCGACGACGTCGAAGTCGCGCTCGAGGTCGGCGATGAACGGCTCGCCCCACGACAGGTGCGTCCCGCTCATCCCCATGATCAGCAGCAGCGGCTCGCCCGCGCCGCTGCGCCGGTGGAAGAGGTTGCGGCCGCCGATGGTCAGGTGCGCCATGGGCCAACCGTACCCGCTGGCTCACACGCCCAGCGGCAGCACGAGCTGGCCGGGCGGCGCGCCGCGCGGTGCCGGCTCCGACGCCGCGCTCGCCTCGCCCTCGAAGCCCGCGACCCGGACGCCGAGCAGGCGCACGGGCCGCGGCGGCGCGTAGTCGCGAAACAGCTCCAGCGCGATCGCGATGATCGTCGCCTCGTCGTCGATGTAGGCGTCGATCGACCGCGCGCGGGTGATCGTGGTCCAGTCGTCGAGGCGGACCTTGATCCCGATCGTGCGCCCGCGCTCCTGCGCCCGGCGCAGCTGCTCGGCGAGCCGGTTGGACTGCTGGCGCAGCGTGGCCTCGAGCTCGGCGTGGTCGGCGACGTCGACGTCGAACGTGGTCTCGACCGAGCGCGACTTGCGCACCCGGGTGGTCTCGACCGGCGACTCGTCGTGCAGGTGCGCCCGGCGGTGCAGGTCGACGCCGTAGCGCTCGCCGAAGCGCTCCTGCAGCTCCTCGACCGGCGCGTCCTGGAGCGTGCCGAGCGTCGCGTAGCCCATCTCGGCCAGGCGCGCCGCGGTCTTCGGCCCGATGCCGGGGACGATCCGCGGCGACTGGCCGGCGACGTGCGCGGCGCACTGCTCGCGGCCGATGGCGACGAAGCCGGCGGGCTTGCCGAGGTCGGAGGCGATCTTGGCGACCAGCCGGTTGGGGGCGATGCCGGCCGAGATCTGGATGCCGGTCTCCTCCTTGACGCGCGCGATCAGCGTGCGCAGCATCGGCAGCGGCTTCGCGAACGCCGACAGGTCGGCGTAGGCCTCGTCGATGGAGGCCTGCTGCAGCACCTCGATCTCCTCGCGCACGACGCTCCAGACCTCCTTGGACTTCTCGGAATAGGCCTGGTGGTCGGGCGGGATCGTGATCGCCTGCGGGCAGCGGCGCTTGGCCTCGGCCGCGCTCATCGCCGAGCCGATCCCGAACTTGCGCGCCTCGTAGGACGCGGTGGTCACGACGGCGCGCGGCCCGCTGCCGGCGACGATGACCGGAAGGCCCTGCAACTCGGGTCGCCGCTGCAGCTCCACGGACGCGAAGAACGCGTCGCAGTCGAGGTGGGCTATGACGCGCCGCGACACCTCGCACAGGCTACGCCGGGGAGGCGACGAGGTCGGGGCGCGGCGACGCCCGCCACCTCGCGAGGGGTACGTCGCGTGAACGACGTCCGTCGCGAGGATGGCGGGTGACGCGGCCTAGCGCGTCGAGAGGACCGTGCCGGTCGAGCCGAAGCCGAGCTTCTGCTTGGTGGCGGCGGTCAGGTCGAACTCGCGGCCGGCCACGTAGGGGCCCCGGTCGACGACGGGCACGCGGACCGTGTGCCCCTTGTAGTGCAGCGTGACCTTCGTGCCGCAGGGCAGCGACTTGTGGGCCACCCCGAGCGTGCCGGACGACAGCGTGCCGCCGCACGCGAGGTGCTGGCCGTACAGGCCCGGGCCGTACCAGGACACGAACGCCCGGCGGTAGATCCGGGTCGTGCCGGCGAGCTGCCGGGCCGAGCCCAGCTCCCTCGTCCCGCCGAAGTGGACGCGGACCCGCTTGGTGCCGGTCTTCGTCGCCCGCCAGGCCAGCACGTAGCGGCCCTTGCGGTCGGTGCGGTCGTGGTCGACGGTCGTCCAGCCGCCGCCGGAGCGGCCGACCTGGAGCGCCACCGCCCGGCCGGAGCCGGCCCGGGCGCAGGGCACCGCGGACGACGACGCGGCGGCCCTCGATCACCGTGCGGCGCACGGAGGCGACGGACAGCGACGCGGACGCCTTGGTGGCCACGGGCGTCGCGGCGGTCGTGGACGCGGCCGGGGCCGGGGCCGGGGACTGCGTATCGGAGCTCGCGACTGCCGGGACAGCGGCCGCCGCGATCATGGTCGTGCTGAGCAGCGTGCCCGCAATACGCGGCGCACGCAGGTTGTCGAGCCTCACGGGGAGGCACCTCCTACGTGATCAGCGCCTACGGGGTTAGCTGTCGGGCTCGCGGCACGGCGCGTCGCATGCATCGGGCACGCGGCGACGTGTCGCTACGGAGCCAGCAGGCCCCGATTCGCCCCATCCGGTCGGATCGCACTCACGACCGGAGATTGGGTCCCCCGCTCGTCCCCCTGTTGACGCAGGGACGACTCGGCGTTCGAACAAGCGTTCGACAGGCTACCCCGGGTCGCCGAAGCCTGTGTGACGGTGTTCACACAGGCGACGGTCCTGCGACGGACCGTTTTTATGGGCTCTGAAGCGCTTCCGCGGTCCCTACGAGGACCATCGCGGTGATCGCCGGGTGGATGACCGCGATCGGGTTCAGGCCGTCGCCGAGGCGCTGCTGCGCGAGGGCGATGAAGCCCTCTGCCTCGTGGAGCACTGCGCGGTGCTCTCCATCTTCGGGCGCCTGGCAGCCGAGCCGCGCGAGCGCCAGCGGCTCGGTCGGATCGCCGCCCCGGAAGACCATGTGGGCGGCACCCGTCAGGTAGCTGATCACCCGCTCGTAGGCGAGGATCCGGCGGCCCAGGTTGCCCGTGCCGAGCGCGGGACCCAAGTCCATCAACTCGTCGCCGGCGACCACGCGGGCGAGCTGCCCGCCGGCGATCGCGGCGGCCTGCTCGGGCGTCGCGCCGACCGCTCGCGCGCACCGCAGCATGAGGAACGACGGGAAGCGCGAACCGCCGTAGGGCATGTCGCTCGCGTACACGATCTGGCCGGGCGGCACGGTGCTGAACAGAGTCAGCATGTCGCTGATGTGCCACCACGACGTGTCGAACATGATGTTCTCGAACTCGGCCACGCGCGGGCCGAGCAGACCCAGGTCGCTGATGCCCGCGTGGGCGAGGATCAGGCGCGCGCCCGGATGGTCGGCCGCCATGTGCAGCACCGACTCGCCGAGGTCCGGGATCCCGCGGCCGGCGTGGAAGAGCACGGGCAGCCGGTGCTCGCCCGCGAGCGCGACGACCTGCTCGACGACCGGATGCGGCAGCCCGAAGGCGTCGCTGCGCGGATGCAGCTTGAAGCCGCGCGCGCCGTCGGCCAGGCAGCGCTGCGCCTCCTCCAGCGCGTCCGGCGCGTTCGGGTCGATCCGCCCCAGGGCCATCAACCGGCCGTCGGACTCCGCCGCGCTGCGCAGCACCCACGCGTTGGGCTCCCGGTAGCCGTCGGGCTCCTGCATCGCGAACACCAGCGCGCGCTGCTGCCCCGCGACGTCCAGCGCCTCGATCAGCTCGTGCGGATCGGCCTCGGCGCCGTCGGGATCGTGATGGCCGATGTGGGTGTGCGCATCGAACCACGGCACGTCGGCGCCGAGCCACGCGAGCTCGCGCGCCCGCAGGTCGGAGACGACGTCGTCGAAGGGCAGGCCGCGAACAGGCACGCGGCCGACCCTACCCGCGTCACGCGGCGACGGCGCCTGCGGCCGGCGTGAGCTCCGCGGCGCGCAAGGGGGCGAGGTCGTCGCGCAGCCTCGCCAGGCCCAGCCGGATGCGGCTCTTGGCGGTGCCGAGCGGGACGCCCGCCTTGACCGCGATCTGGTCGGCGGTCAGGCCGCCCCAGTAGGCGAGGACCAGCGCCTCGCGCTGCGGGTCGGGCAGGCGGCCGAGCGCGGCGCGCACGGTCGAGCGGTCGGCCGACGCCAGCGCCAGGTGATCGGGTTGGGCGTCGGGCCGCGGCGGCTCGTGGCCGACGACCGCCTTGAGCCGGTCCTCCGCACGCCCGGAGGCCTGACCCTCGCGCCACAGGTCGACGGCGCGGCTGCGGGCCATCAGCCGCAGGTAGGACCCCAGCTCGCCGCGCCGCGCGTCGAACTTCTTGGGGTTGCGCCACACGCGCAGGAACACGTCCTGGACGACGTCCTGCGCCAGCGTCGAGCTGTTGAGAACGCGGTAGGCCGTCGCATGGACGCCACGGCGGTGCTCGTCGTACATGCGGCCGAAGGTGACGGGATCGCTGAGGTCCATCGCTGTTGCTCCAAGTCCGAAGAGGATCCGACGAAGCCGATCTACCCTTGCCGTGCAGACCTTACACGCGCTGTTGAAGGTTTGCAACAACATGTGTGCAGCCTGGCTGCAAGAACCTCTCAGGAAACGATTGGCGCCTCACATCCCTTGCGGTCCCTCACCGGTGCTGAGACGATCGCCGCGTGCCCACCCGGCTGACCGCTCTCGACGCCTCGTTCCTGCACCTGGAGGACAGCGGCGCGCACATGCACGTCGCGGCCGTCATGACCTTCGACGGCCCCGCGCCCGCCTACGACGACCTCGTCGACGCGATCCAGGCGCGGCTGCACCTCGTCCCGCGCTACCGCCAGCGGCTCGCCTTCGTACCGCTCGGCCAGGGCCGGCCGCGCTGGGTCGACGACCCGCACTTCAACGCCCGCTACCACATCCGCCACACGGCGCTGCCGGCACCGGGATCCGACGAGGAGCTCAAGCGGCTGGCCGCCCGCGTGTTCGGCCAGCGCCTGGACCGCTCGAAGCCGCTGTGGGAGATCTGGCTGGTCGAGGGCCTCGACGACAACCGCTTCGCGCTGCTGAGCAAGACGCATCACGCGCTGGTCGACGGCGTGAGCGGCGTCGACATCGTCTCGGTGCTCTTCGACACCGCCGCCGACCCCGCGCCGCCCGCACCCCCGGCCAGCGCGTGGCTGCCGCACCCGGTGCCGACGTCGACCGAGCTGCTGGCCGAGGCGTTGCTGGAGCGCACGACCGTCCCCGGCGAGGCCGTCCGCGGGTTCCGCGCGCTCACGCGCGCCCCGCGCCAGGTCGTCGAGCGGCTGGCCGGCGGCGTCTCCGGGATCGGCTCGATGGCCAAGGTCGGCCTGTCCCCCGCCCCACGCACGCCGCTGAACGTCGCGATCGGCCCGCACCGGCGCTACACGTGGGTCGACGCCGACCTGCAGCGCTTCAAGGCCATCAAGTCGAAGCTCGGCGGGACCGTCAACGACGTGGTGCTGACCGCGGTCGCCCTCGCGCTCGGGCGCTGGATGCGCGGCCGCGGCGAGGACACCGAGGATCTCGTCCTGCGCGCGATGGTGCCGGTGTCCGTGCGCGCCGACGCCGAGCGCGGCGCGCTGGGCAACCGCGTCGCGACGATGTGGGCGCCGCTGCCCGTCGGCGTCCGCGACCCGGTCGACTGCTTCGCCGAGGTCCACGAGGCCATGAAGGACCTCAAGGAGTCCGGCCAGGCCGTCGGCGCCGAGACGCTGACCCAGCTCGCGGACTTCGCCCCGCCGACGATCATGAGCCAGGCCGCGCGGCTGCAGGCCCGCCAGCGGTTCTTCAACCTCGTGGTGACCAACGTCCCGGGCCCGCAGCTCGAGCTGTACCTGCTGGGCCGCCGGCTGCTCGCGCTCTACCCCGTGGTGCCGCTGGCGCTCAAGCAGGCGCTGGGCATCGCGATCATGTCCTACAACGGGCGGCTGGGCTTCGGGCTCCTCGCGGACTTCGACGCGCTGCCCGACGTCGAGGAGATCGCGACCGAGTTGCGCGGCGCGATCGACGACCTCGCCGCGGCCGCCGGCGCCGACGTGCGCGTGCGCCGCACCGGCCTGCGCGAGCGGCCGACCGCGACCGCGCCGGCCGGCTAGCGCGCCGGGCGCAGCGTCACCCGGCGCCCGAGCCGCGCCGGCTGGCCGTTGACCCGGACCGCGAGCGCCAGCGCCCCGCGAGCGAGCAGACGCCGGCCGGCCGGGCTCAGGCGCAGCGCGACCGGCTGCGCCGCAGCCGTCCTGCGCAGGTCGAAGCGCCCGGTGGCCAGGCCGCTCGCACTGGGCCGCCGCCCACGCCACGCGCGTGCCGTCGAACGCGACGTCCAGCGGCCGCGCCGCCGGACGCACGACGGCGTCGGGGCCGAAGCGCACCAGCGTTCGCGCGTGGCCCGCGAGGTCGGACAACACGAGCTCGTGGGCGCCCTGCGCCGCGCCGACGCTCACGACGACGCGGGTCGCCGGCGATCGCGGCGCGCGCCGAACTGCGTGGTCAGCTCGTAGTCGCGGTCGACGACCGGCAGCGCGAGACGGTGCGCCACCGGGTCGCCGGGCGCGCGCCAGACGAGGCCCGGCGTGAACCTCGGCGGCGGCCCGGTCGTGACCGTCACGAGCTTGCCATCGCCAGCGCACCGCAGGCCACGAGCAGTCCGGGAGTCGCATCATCCCCGCCAACGGCTCGCCCGCGGTGTTGCGGCTACCGGACGGCGATGGTCATCCGGACGAGCGAGCACAGCCGCTGCTCGTCGTCGGAGATCTCGACCTCCCACACCCACGTCGTGCGGCCGCGATGCCGCGCGCGGGCCACCGCGTGGACGGTGCCGCCGAGGATCGGGCGCAGGAACGACGTCTGGTTGCTGAGCCCTTGGGCCGACTTGCCGTCGGCCTGGACCGCCCACCAAGTGCCGATCGAGGTGATCGACTCGGCGATCGAGGCGAAGACGCCGCCGTGCACGAGGCCGGCCGGCTGGAGGTGGTGGTCGGCGACGTCGACGTGGGCTTCGACGACGCCGGCGTCGAGGTCCACGGTGTCCACGACGAGCCCGTACAGGCCGTCGAACCCGCCTTCGATGACGTAGGGAAGCTGAAGTTCCATAGGGGAGCGGCACGATACCGGCGCCCCTTCGGTTAGCCTCCTGCGCCGCATGGCGCGCTTCGACGACCTCCCCGCCGACCAGAAGGCCGTTCTCCAGCTCGTGCTGCGCCAAGGGCGCACATACGCGGAGATCGCCACGCTGCTCAAGATCTCCGACGCCGCGGTCCAGAACCGCGCGCTGACCGCGCTCGACGCGATCGGGCCGTCGGGGCTGGACGGCCTGGACGAGGAGCGCCAGGACGAGATCGGCGACTACCTGCTCGGCCAGCAGTCCGCGAGCGAGCGGGCCGCGACGCGCTCCTATCTGGAGGCCAGCCAGTCCGCGCGCGACTGGGCGCGCGCCGTCGCGACCGAGCTGCGCGGCGCCGGCGTCGCCGGCGAGGACTCGCTGCCCGAGATCCCGTCCGACCCGGCCGAGGTCGACGAGGCGTTCGACGCGCTGCACGCGCGCCGCGCCGCGCGCGCCGATCAGGAGCGCAGCTCGCGCCTCGGCGGCCTGCTGCTGATCGTCGCCGCGGTGATCGTCGTCGTCGGCGCGGTCCTGCTGCTCACCAACGTCATCGGCGGCGACGACGACAACGGCTCCGACAAGGCCGCCGCGACCGCCACCGCGACGACGGGCACCGGCACGACCAGCGACGCCACCACCAGCGTCGAGCAGCAGGTCAACCTCACGCCGCCCAACGGCGCCAAGAAGCCGCTGGGCGTGGCCAACATCGTCGCCCAGAGCGGCAAGCGCGCGATCGCGGTCGTCGGCCAGGACCTCCCGGCCTCCGGCCACTACGTGCTCTGGCTGCGCAACGGCTCCAAGGTGAAGTTCCTGGGGTTCTTCCCGGTCGTCACGAGCAAGGGCACCGACAAGGGCAAGCTGCAGGGCATCGTCGCCGCGCCGAGCGACCTTACGAGCTACACCGAGATGCTCATCTCGCGCGAGCCGTCCAGCTCGCCCAAGCAGCCGACGGCGATCGTGCTGCAGGGCAAGTTGAAGGGCTAGGGGAACGCTGGCCCAGAGGGCCAGGTTCCCTTGCGGGTGTTCGCCCAGGGGGCGAAACCCGCCGCCAGGCTAGGGGAACGCTGGCCCAGAGGGCCAGGTTCCCTTGCGGGTGTTCGCCCAGGGGGCCAGGCTAGGCCGCGTGCAGCTCGGCGAGCGCGGTCAGCGCGCCGTCGAGCTGCTTGCGCGCCGCGCGGCGGACCAGGAAGCCGCCGAAGCGCGAGATGCCCTGCAGACGCTGCTCCAGGCGCACCTCGACCCGCGTGGCGTCCTCGCCGGACGGTTCCAGCGTCACGGTCGTCTCGGACCGCGTGAGGAGCTTGGCGAACGGCGTGCCCTCGAGCTCCTGGGCCCAGTCGATCACGCGCGGCCGGTTGCGCTGGCCGATCCGGAAGTCGGCCCGCACCACCGCGCCGCGGTCGCTGCGCAGCACCTGCGTGAAGCTGCTGCCGCTGACGCCCTCGACGCGCTCGACGCGCGGCCACCACGCGGGCATCCGGTGCGGGTCGGCCACGGTCTGCCAGACGATCGACGGCGGGGCGGCGACGACCGCGCTGCGGCGCGTCACCGGCACGGGCCCATCCTCACTCGGCGTCGTAGCGCAGGACCGAGCTGACGTCGTAGCCCGCCAGCTTCGAGCGGCCGCCGAGGAAGCCGAGCTCGATCAGGAACGCGCAGCCGACGACGACGCCTTCGAGCTGCTCGACCAGCTCGCACAGCGCGCGCGCCGTGCCGCCGGTGGCGAGGAGGTCGTCGTGGACCAGGACGCGCGCGCCCTGGGCGACCGCGTCGGTGTGCAGCTCGAGCGCGTCGGTGCCGTACTCGAGCAGGTACTCGGCCCGGACGGTCTCGTGCGGCAGCTTGCCGGGCTTGCGCGCCAGGACGAACCCGGCGCCCAGCTCGCGCGCCAGCGCCGCGCCGAGCAGGAAGCCGCGCGCCTCGGCGCCGATGACCACGTCGACCTTCAGGTCGCGCGTCGCGGCGGCCAGCTGCGCGACCGCGGCGTCCAGCGCCTCGGCCGACGCCAGCACCGGCGTGATGTCCTTGAAGACGATCCCCGGCTTCGGGAAGTCGGGGATGTCGCGAACGAAGTTGTTGAGGTCCACAGAGCTCACTCGCTTGACATCCCGGGGATGTCGCGAACGAAGTTGTTGAGGTCCACAGAGCTCACTCGCTTGACGTCCCGGGGATGTCGCGAACGAAGTTGTTGAGGTCCACAGAGCTCACTCGCTTGACATCCCGGGGATGTCGCGAACGAAATTGTTGAGGTCCACAGAGCTCACTCGCTTGACATCCCGGGGACGAAGGAGCCGATGTCCACCGTCATGGCGTCCGCCTATCCGACGATCTTGCGCAGGTCGCGGATCAGCAGCAGGTGCTTGAGGTGGGTCGTCACGGCGGCCAGGTTCTCCAGCGCCTCGACGGCCTCCTTGCGCCGCTCGACGTTGCGCGAGCGCAGCGCCGGGGCCAGGATCTGCTGCAGCAGCGCGGCCTCGCGGTCGGCGCTGGTGCGGAACGCGCGCAGGTTGCGCCCGCCCACGCCGTAGCGCGCCAGCTCGGTGACCGCGCGGATGATCTCGCGCTCGGTCTCGTCGTAGTACTTGGTCCCGGCGCGGTTCTCGCCCTTGATGACGCCGTACTCCTCGAGCTCGGCGATCAGGCTCGGCTCGGCGCGCGTGTCCTCCACGACGTCGTCGAGCGAGTACAGGGCGCCGCCGCCTGTGACCGAGACGCTCGGCCGCCTGCGCGTGCGCGCGGCGTCGCCGCCCGCGGCGTCCGCCGACGGCGTCGGCACGGTGGGCTCGCCGCCGTCCATCCGGCCGGAGGCGAGCTCCTGCCTGATGACGCGCAGCGGCAGGAACTCGTCACGCTGCATGCGCAGGATCGTGCGCAGGCGCGCGACGTCAGACTGCGCGTACAGCCGGTAGCCGCCCGGCGTGCGCCGCGGCTCCAGCAGCTTCTGATCCTCCAAGTAGCGGATCTTGGAGATCGAGATGTCCGGGAACTCCTGACCCAGCGCCTTGCACACGGCGCCGATGGTCATCGCCTTGCCGGGGCGCTCGTCGGTCGGTGCGGTGCGCTCCTCTTCCACGGCGGCCATCAGCGCGAGAGGAACGTGAGCTTGTACTTGCCGACCTGGAGCTCGTCGCCGTCGGCCAGGTGATGGGACTCGATGCGGCGGCGGTTGACGTAGGTCCCGTTGAGCGACCCGAGGTCGTCGAGGTGGAACTCGTCGCCGCGCTTGACGACCAGCGCGTGGTCGCGCGAGACCGTGACGTCGTCGAGGAAGACGTCGGAGTCGGGTCGGCGCCCGATCGTCATGCGGTCGTGGTCGAGCGGGAAGCTCTCGCCCACGCGGCCGCCACCGGCGCGCACCACCAGCGCGGCGCCGCCGCCCTGGGCGACGACGTCTTCGATCTCGACCGGCACGAGCTCACCCGTCTCGTCGATGCGATAGGTCGCGGTGGACGACTCGGGCGCCACCGCCTCGTCCGGCTGGCCGATGAACGCGCCGCACCGCTGGCAGTAGTTCGCGCCCTCGGCGTTCGTGAACCCGCACTCGGGGCATTGGCGGGCCATGCGCCGTACCTCCGTTCGCGCTACTCGCTCGCCGGTTCGTCGCCGGAGGCGCGGCCCGCGAGGATGTCGGTCAGGCGCTGCACGTCCGCACCGGTGATGACCTCCTCGCCGCCCTCGTGGCGCTTGCGCAGGCGGTTGACCAGCTCTGCGCGCAAGATGTCGATCTTGCCGTGCAGGATGCGACGGCGGTAGGAGATGTCGACCTCCTCCTCGGTCAGCTGCTGGATGAGGTCCTTCAGCTCCTGGTCCGAGAGCGAGCCGAGATCGGGGAACGTGTCCATAAGGGGTCCTTCTCCTCCTGAGGGCGGGCCGGGGCGAGAATAGCAGCGGCGGGCCGCCGCTCAAGCTCAACTTGAGGGTGCAGCCCGCGTTGCGGACAGCGCGTCGCGCGTGTAGACGACGGCCGCCATCAAAGAGAGCGCCAGACCGACGTAGAACAGCACGTGCGCCACAGTATCCAGGCCGGCCATCGCGAAGAAGATCGCGCTCATCGTCGGCCACACGCCCCAGCGGCCCCACCAGTTGATCTTCAGCTCGATCCCGCGCCGCAGCGCGAGCCGGCCCGCGACCAGCAGGTAGAGCTCGCGGGCGATCAGGATCGCGATCCCCCAGCGCGGCAGCGTCTCGAACTTCCAGCAGATGACGACGCCGCAGATCACGAGCAGGCGGTCGACGATCGGGTCCAGCAGCGCGCCGAAGCGGCTGTACTGGCCGGTGACGCGGGCGGCGATGCCGTCGGCGTAGTCGCTCCACGCGACGACCGCGAAGAGGATCGCCGGCAGCGCGTCGGTGCCGTCGTCGGACGACAGGCCGAGGACCAGCATCGGGACGAGCAGCGCCAGCCGGACGAACCCGATCGCGTTCGGGATCGTCCACACGTTCCACGGCGCGCCGCTGAGCGTCTGCGGCGGCGGCGGGCCGGAGCGGTCCAGCCCGAAGAGGCGCCGGAACGTCAGCCGCGGGTTGCTCCACGCGCGCTGCTGGGGCTGGGGCTCTACGGGATCGTCGGCCACAGCTTCTGGACCGCCTCCGCGGCCTCCGCGAGCGGGATCCCGCCCTCGACGTCGACCTGGCCGCGGCGGATCTGCGCCTCGGCGGCGCCGGCGTCCAGCGAGCGCTTGCCGATCGTCAGCCGCAGCGGCGCGCCGAGCAGCTCGGCGTCGGCGAACTTCTCGCCCGGGCCGGCGCCGCGGTCGTCGAGCAGCACGTCGAAGCCGACCGCCTTGAGCTCCTCGTAGACGCGCGCGGCCGCCTCCTGCTCCTGCGAGCCGGGCTTGCCCAGCGCGACGATCTCGATGTCGAACGGCGCGAGCGCCTTCGGCCACGCGATCCCGCGCTCGTCGGCGAACTGCTCGACGGCGGCCGCGGCGATGCGCGCGGGGCCGATGCCGTAGCACCCCATCACGACGGGGTGCTCCTTGCCGCCGTCGTCGGAGTAGGTCAGCCCGAGCGGCTCGGAGTAGCGCGTGCCGAGCTGGAAGATGTTGCCGACCTCGATCGCGGGCTCGATGCGGACCGCGGCGCCGCCGATCGTGTCGCCGAGCTCGGCCAGGCGGATGTCGGCGGTGTCGCCGCCCTCGTAGTCGAAGACCGTGTGGTGCCCGGGCATGTTCGCGCCGACCACGTAGCGGCCGGGCGCGATCGCCTCGTCGTAGAGCACCTCGACGCCGTCCAGGCCCTGCGGCCCGAGGAAGCCGGCGGGCCCGGGCAGCTCGTCCTCCTGGGCGGGGCGGAACGGCTCGCCCAGCGCGTTGGCGAGCTTGGTCTCGCCGACGCGGTGGTCACCGCGCACGACGACCACGACCATGCCGCGCTTCTCGGTGACGACGGGGAAGGCCTTGAGCAGGTTGCCCGCGGGGATGCCGAGGCCGCCGGCGACCGCCTCGATCGTCGTGTGGCCGGGCGTCTCGAACGTGCCCGTGATCGCGGCCGGCAGCGGTGCGGCGGGCTGGGGATCGGCGGTCGCGATCTCCAGGTTGGCGGCGTAGCCGTTGGTGCCCAGGACGACGTCGTCCTCGCCGGCGGGACAGGGCGCCATGTACTCGTGCGCCTTCGTCCCGCCCATCATCCCGACGTCGGACTGGATCTCGTACCAGTCCAGGCCGCAGCGGTCGTAGATGCGCGCGTAGGCCTCGCGGTGGCGGTCGTAGCTGGCGGCCAGCCCGTCCTCGTCGCGGTCGAAGGAGTACGAGTCCTTCATGATGAACTCGCGCGTGCGCAGGACGCCGGCGCGGGGCCGCGGCTCGTCGCGCTCCTTGATCTGGAAGTGGTACAGGATGAACGGCAGGTCGCGGTAGGAGCGGACGACCTGGGCGGCGTGGTAGGTCACGGCCTCCTCGTTGGTCATCGCGAGCACCATGTCGGCGCCCCTGCGGTCCTGGAGGCGAAACAGCTCGTCGCCGATCGCGTCGTAGCGGCCCGAGCGCTTCCACAGCTCGGCCGGCTGCAGGACCGGCATCAGCAGCTCCTGGCCGCCGATCGCGTCGATCTCCTCGCGCACGATCTGCACGACCCGCTGGTGGACGCGCCAGCCCGCCGGCAGCCACGTCCACAGGCCGGAGCCGAGCTGACGGACCAGCCCGGCACGGACCATCAGCTTGTGCGAGAGCGCCTCGGCGTCAGCGGGGGGCTGACGCTCGGTCGGCAGGAAGAGCTGGCTCATGCGCATGGAGCGGACGATACGGGCCGGCGCGCCACGGAAGCGCGCCGGCTCGAACCGACTCCCGCGCGGCTACCGGCGCGTGACCTTCTCGCAGTGCGCCAGGCGGTCGCGCTTGTCGGCGCGGACCGTGTCCCTGCCGGCGCCGCAGTCGACGGTCTCGCGCACGCCGTCGACCGCGTTGACGGTGTCGTTGCCGCTGCCGGCGGCGATCGCGTCCTTGCCGTCGCCGGGCGACAGCAGGTCGTTGCCCGGCCCGCCGCTGAGCGTGTCGTTGCCCTTGCCGCCGGTGAGCCGGTCGGCGCCCGCCCCGCCGGTGAGCCGGTCGGCGCCCGAGGAGCCGGCGAGCCGGTCGTTGCCGTCCCCGCCGTCGAGGACGTCGCTGCCGCTGCCGCCCTCCAGGCAGTCGTCGCCGCCGTTGCCCTTGAGCAGGTCGTCGCCGTCGTTGCCGACCAGGCGGTCGCCGAAGACGGTGCCGCGCAGGGCGTCGTCGTCACGGGTCCCGCGGATCACGTTGCCGCAGACGACGATGCGGAACGGCTGCGGGGCCGGGATGCTCGGCGCGTAGCCGTGGACGTCGGTGCTCAGCGTCGCGGAGTTGTTGAAGGTGTCGGGGTCGCCGGTCCCGGCGGTGACGGTCGCGGTCGTCGTCACGGTCCCGATCGCGGCGCCGACGATCGGCTGCACGACCGCGATCGACGCGTCGGGCGCCAGCGCGGCCAGGGTGCACGTCGCCGTGCCGAGCGCGCGGTTGCCGGCGCAGGTGGCGCCGGCCGGCGTGTCGGGCGTGACGCCCGCGGCGCCTCTGATGGTCAGGCGCAGGCCGGCGGCGGTGTCCGGGCCCCGGTTGATGATGGTGTAGGTGTGGCTCAACGTGTCCTGCGTGCCGACGGCGGCCGGCGCGCTGCCGGTGAGCGCGACGTCGGCGTGGTCCTGGCTCACGTCGCCGCGGCCGTCGCCGTCGAGGTCGGGCTCGACGTCGGCCTGCACGAGGAGCCGCAGGTCGGGCGTGGTGGCGTCGGGCGTGAAGACCTGGCCGGCCGTCGCCGGCGGGGCGCCGGTGAACGCGACGGCGTCGCCTACGCGCCGCGCGAACGCCCCGAGGTAGGCGTCGCCGCCGCGCGGCACCGAGCGCGCCGCCAGCCGGTCGCCGGGGCGCACGGCGAGCTGCGCCGGGAGGTCGACGACGGCGGTGGAGGTGACGTGCACCGTCGCGGTCTCGGCGGCCACGACGTAGCCGTCGCCGCTCGCGGCCGGGCGCAGCAGCTGCAGGACGGTGTCGCCGGCCGGGAAGCCGGCCCAGGCCCGGAAGCGCCAGTGCGTGAGGACGCCGGCGGAGGTCGCCGGCGCCGCGGCGGTGGCGCCGGGCGCGGCCTGCTGGAGGGCCTCGACGCCGAGCGTCCCGCCCGCGAGGTACGCGCCGTCGGGCGCGAGCGTCAGCGGGCTGCCGAGCGTCGCGGTCGCGTCGCAGGGCGCGGCGTGGTCGGCGTAGTCGCCCGGGCAGGCGTCCTGCGTGGTATCGCCGTAGGCGTCGCCGTCGGTGTCGGGCTCGACCTCCGCGGTCACGGTCGGCGAGCCGGTCTCGCCCTCCAGCTCGATCCGCCCACCGGCCGCGATGGGCAGACGGGCGGCGATCGCCTGCGTCGCGCTCAGCGAGACCGGGTCGCTCTCGGCGGTCGTCAACGTCGGGCCGGTGGTCGGCTGGATCGTCCGCAGGCGCACGGTCTGCGGCGTCGCGGTCTGGACCTTCCAGCTCACGACGACGCCGTCGGCGTCCGCGGCCTGACCCGGCGTGATGGCCCGCGCCCCGGCGGCCGGCGTGGCGGCGAGGGCAAGGGTTGTGAGCGCTCCGGCGAGCGCGATCGTGCGTCCGTGCATCAGGTGAGGCATTGTGCAGGTGGGAACGGATCGAGGGAGGGATATGTTTCACGGAGGACTCGACCCCGACCCGAACCAAGGAGACCCATGCCCTACTCCGTGCCTGATCTGCCCTACGCGTACGACGCGCTGGAGCCGCACATCGACGAAGCGACGATGAAGCTCCACCACGACAAGCACCATCAGGCGTACGTCGACAAGGCCAACGCCGCGCTCGAGGGCACCGGCTACGAGGACAAGCCGGTGGAGGAGCTGCTCGCGAACCTGTCGTCGCTGCCCGCCGACAAGCAGACGCCGCTGCGCAACCAGGCCGGCGGCCACGCCAACCACACGCTCTTCTGGGAGAACATGAGCCCGGACGGCGGCGGCGAGCCGACCGGTGAGCTGGCCGACGCGATCACCACGGCCTTCGGCTCCTTCGCCGACTTCCAGGCCAAGTTCGAGGACAACGGCGTGACGCAGTTCGGCTCCGGCTGGACCTGGCTCGTCCTCGACGGCGGCGCGCTCAAGCTCACCAAGACGTCCAACCAGGACAGCCCGATCCTCGAGGGTCAGGTGCCGCTGCTGGGCAACGACGTCTGGGAGCACGCGTACTACCTCAAGTACCAGAACAAGCGCCCGGACTACCTCAAGGCCTGGTGGAACACCGTCAACTGGGCCAAGGTCGCCGAGCGGTACGCCGCGGCCAAGTAGGACCCGCCGGCAGCGATCCGGTCGGGCGCGCGTGGCAGGATGCTGCGCGTGCCCTCCCGGTCCTGTGTCCCGCTCGCGGCGGCACTCCTCGCGCTGCTGACCTTCGCCGCCGCGCCCGCCTCCGCCGCGCCGCAGCTGCAGACCGGGATCTCCGACGACGGCATCCTGCTCTACTCGCCCGAGCGCGCGCCCGGCGTGGCGGCCCAGTGGGCCGCCGCCGGCATCGACACCGTCCGCATCCAGGTCCGCTGGGTCGCGATCGCGCCCGGGCCGCTCGCGCCGACCCAGCCGTTCGGCTTCGACGCGCGCAACCCCGACGACCCGCAGTACAGCTGGTCGGTCACCGACCGCGCGATCGGGCTGGTCGTCGCCAACCACATGACGCCGATCCTCGAGGTCACGGGCTCCGGGCCGCTGTGGTCCAGCCGCGTGCCGTCGCTCGGCAACCCGCGCTACCAGCCCGACGCGACGAAGTTCGGGCAGTTCGCGACCGCGGTCGCGCGCCGCTACGGCCGCGTCGCCAACCAGTACCTGGTGTGGAACGAGCCCAACCAGCCGCTGTGGCTCCAGCCCCAGCAGGAGTGCCCGACGCCCGGGCGCACGTGCACCCCGGTCGCGCCGCACACCTACCGCCAGCTCGTCCGCGCCGCCTACCCCGCGATCCACCAGGCCGACCCCGGCGCGCAGGTGATCGCCGGAACGCTCGCGCCGCGCGGCGCCGACCCGCTGCGGCGCAACCGCCCGCTGCGCCCGCTCGCGTTCATCCGCGCGTTCGGCTGCGTCGACGACCAGCTCGAGCCGATCCGCACCGGCCGCTGCCGCGGCTTCCAGCCCGCGCGCATCGACGGCTTCGCCTACCACCCGCACGCGATCAAGGCCTCGCCGAGCACGCCGTCGCCGCGCAGCGACGACGCCGCCATCGCCGACCTGCGCAAGCTGGAGGACACGCTCGACGCCGTGCAGCGCGCCCGCGGCTTCACGACGCCGACCGGCGCGCACACGCCGCTGCACCTGACCGAGCTCGGCTACCAGACCTCGCCGCCCGATCCCTACGACGGCATCCCGCCGGCGCGCCAGTCGCGCTGGCTGCAGGAGGCCGCCTACATCGCCTGGCGCGATCCGCGTGTCCGGACGCTCGTCCAGTACGAGTGGCAGGACGAGCCCGTCAAGTCGGTCGGGTCGGGCCGCAAGAAGTACGCGGGCTGGCAGTCGGGGCTGCTGTTCAGCAACGGCAGGCCCAAGCCGGCGCTGGCGGGCTTCCAGCACCCGTTCGTCGCCGATGTCGCGACGCGCGCGCCGCTCGTGCGCTTCTGGGGCCAGGTCCGGCCGGGGCGCTTCCACGCCGTCGCGCTCCAGCGGGCGTCGCCGACCGGCGCGTGGGTGACCGTCGCCAAGCTGCGCACCGACGTCCACGGCACGTTCGTCAAGACGCTCGACCTGCACCACCGGCGCGGGACCTACCGCTACAAGACGGTCGATCCGCTGCCGGCGCCGGTGCTGACCTCCGACGCCGTCGGCGCCACGCCCGCGCGCTAGCTAGAACGCCTGGGCGAAGGCCCGGTCGGGCTCGACGACGTACGCGACGCGGCCGGTCCGCAGCGGGTAGTCGGTGCCGAGGTACTGCTGCGAGAGCCGGTCGACGATCGCCCAGCCCTCCTCGCCGTCGATCGTCGCGACCACGCGGCCGCGGACGTGGGCCATCACGTTGGGGCGGTCGGCGGGGACGATCGACAGCGCGACGCGCGGGTCGCGCGCGACGTTGCGGGCCTTGACCGAGCGCGGGTCGGTGATGAAGACGATGCGGTCGCCGTCCATCCCGATCCAGACCGGGACCGCGTGCGGCGCGCCGTCGGGCAGGATCGTCGCGATGTGCGCGAGGTTGGCGTCCTCGATCAGCGCGCGGACGTCGTCGTCGACCGCGACGCTCATCGCACGGCGTCCGCGTACTCGTCGTGCCGGCGCAGCCAGCCCATCGTCGGCGTCTGCGGCCAGCCGTCCGGCGAGTCCTCCCACGCCTCCTGGCGGCCGTAGGGCGTCAGGTCCAGGATGTTGAAGTCGAAGCGCAGGCGGTCGACGCCGCGCGACGTCGTCCAGTAGGTGCGGTAGACGGCGTCGCCGTCGCGCAGCAGGACGCTGAGCTTGAAGCCGTCCCGCTCGTCGCGCGTGACGCCGAAGTCGGCGTTGAACGCGCTGCCCTCCGACGAGTAGAACGGCACCGTCCAACCCATCCGCTCGCGATAGGCCAGCAGCTCGTCGAGCGGCGCGCGGGCGATCAGCACCAGGTTGGTGTCGCGGGCGCGCAGGTGCTCGAGGCCGGCGATGTTGTCCGTGAACGTCGAGCAGCCGACGCACGGCTCGGCCTGGCCCGGCGGGAACATGAAGTGGTAGACGACCAGCTGCCGGCGGCCGTCGAACAGGTCGAGGAGCCCCACGTCGCCCTCCGGGCCGTGGAAGGTGTAGGTGTCGGCCTGCGCGACGGGCGTCATCGGCAGCCGGCGCCGGCGGGCGGCCAGCGCGTCGAGCCGGTGCGTCAGCGCCTTCTCCTCCTCGAGCAGCGCGGCGCGCTCGGTCTCGAGCTCCTCGGTGGACACGATCGGGGGAAGAGGGGTCATGAGGCGACGGTACCAGAGTCACTTCCTTGAAGGAAGCTATGATGTCGCCCCATGCAGCGGACACGCTTCGGCGACATGGTGTGCTCGATCGCCCGGACCCTCGACGTCGTCGGCGAGCCGTGGTCGCCGCTGATCGTGCGCGACGTCTGGGTCGGCATCACGCGCTTCGACCAGATCCAGGCCGACCTCGGCATCTCGACCAAGGTGCTGACCGAGCGCCTGAAGTGGCTCGTGGAGCAGGGCGTGCTGGAGCGCCGCGCGTACTCGCTGCGCCCGCTGCGCCACGAGTACGTCCTGACCGAGAAGGGCGGCGAGCTGTGCGCCATCCTGATGGCGATGACGGCCTGGGGCGACAAGCACGCCGCCGGCGACGCCGGGCCGCCCGTCCTGCTGCGCCACCGCGACTGCGGCCAGCTCACCCACGCCGAGGTCCGCTGCGCCTGCTGCGGTGAGCTCCTGCGCGGCGACGCGGTCGACGTCGAGCCGGGCCCGGCGCTGACCGCCTAGCCCTCCTCCTCGACGTCCATCCGCGTCACGAGGCCGGTCGCGTCGTCGAAGGCGTACACGTGGACGACCCGACCCTCGCCGAGCAGCTCGCCGTCCAACGAGCGCGCCACCTGCGCGACGTCCACGGCCAGCCGTCCGTCCGGGCGCCCGGTGAAGCCGGCCGGCTCGACCGACGGGTCGATCGCCGCCCACTGCCGCGTCCAGTAGCCGCGCACGCCCTCGTGACCGGCGACGCGTCCGCCCTCCCAGGCGTTGGGCCAGTCGACGTCGGGGGCCAGCGCCGCCAGCACCGCGTCGATGTCGCGCGCGTTGAACGCGGCGTAGATGGTGCGCAGCAGGTCCTCGCGGGCGGCCGTCATGCCGCCCACGCTACACGCAACCGAACGGTTGCGCTAGGCGCGCAGGCGGTAGCCGCGCACGAACAGCCGGTGGTTGACCAGGAACAGCGCGGCCGTCGCCGCGAAGAGGAACAGCAGCGAGAGCGCGATGTTCGTCTCCGAGTACCCCAGGAACCCGTAGCGGACCAGCGAGATCATGTAGTAGATCGGGTTGATGTGGGTCAGCGTCTCGAACGGCTGGGGCAGCAGCGACGCGCTGTAGAACACGCCGCCGAGGAACAGCAGCGGCTGGAGCACGAACGTCTGCGCGAACGACACGTCGTCGAACTGCTCGGCGCGCACGCCGACCAGGACGCCGAGCTGCGCGAAGAAGAAGCCCACCAGGAACAGCGCGGGGACCAGCACCAGGACGTGGTCGACCGGGATCGACACCAGGATGCTGGCCGCGCAGAAGGTCAGCGTCGCGACGAGCATCCCGCGCAGGAACCCGCCGAGCGTGAAGGCCAGCAGCAGCTCCAGCGGCGACGCCGGCGACGACAGCTGGTCGTCGATCGCGCGCTGGAACTTCTGCTGGAGGATCGACGACGAGTTGTTGGAGAATGCGTTCATCGCCCAGGCCATCATGATCAGGCCGGGCACGACGAAGACCACGTAGTCGACGCCGTGCAGCTCCCCCACGCGCGAGCCCAGCGCCGCGCCGAAGACCGAGATGTACAGGAACGTCTCGAGCAGCGGCGCGCCGACGGTCTGGCGCTTGATCTTCATGAAGCGGTTGACCTCGCGGCGCAGCAGCGAGAAGAACCGGATCTGGCCGGCGGTCACGCCGACAGCTCCGAGACGGCGCCGGCCGCCCCGCCGCGCGACAGCTCCTTGCGCCCCACCAGTTCCAGGTAGGCGTCCTCCAGGCCCGACACGCCGTAGCGCGCCGCCAGCTCCCCGCTGGACCCCTGCGCGACGATCTCACCGCCGTTGATGAAGGCGATCTTGTCGCACAGCTGCTCGGCCTCTTCGAGGTAGTGCGTGGTGAGCAGGATCGTCGTGCCCTCCGCGTTGATGCGCTGGACGTAGTGCCACAGCTCCAGGCGCAGCTCGACGTCGACGCCCGCCGTCGGCTCGTCGAGGATCAGCAGCCGCGGCCGGTGCATCAGCGCGCGGGCCAGGATCAGCCGGCGCTTCATGCCGCCGCTCAGCGTGCGGGTCCGGTCGTCCTTCTTGGACGTCAGCGAGAACGCCTCAAGCAGCTCGGCGATGCGCTCGCGCCGCTCGCGCTTGGGCATCCCGAAGTAGCCGCCGTGGAAGTCCAGCGTCTCCTCGAGCGTCAGGAAGTGGTCGATGTTGAGGTCCTGCGGCGCCAGCCCGACGGCCAGCCGGGCGTCGCCGTAGTCGTGGATCGCGTCGTGCCCGAAGACGCTGATCGCGCCCGCGGTCGGCGAGGCCAGGCCGGTGGTGCAGTGGATCAACGTGGACTTGCCGGCGCCGTTGGGCCCGAGCAGGCCGAAGAACTCGCCGGCGCCGATCGTGAGGTCGACGCCCTTGAGCGCCTCGGTGCCCGTCGGGTAGCGCTTGACGAGGCCGGAGATCTGGAGTGCTGGAGCCATTCCCGGAGAGGATGCGGCTTCAACCGCGCTTGAGGTCAAGCGCGGGAGAACCGTCGGCCGGCGACCGGCGAGACCGCTTCGTCGATCGCGTCGGCGTCCTTCTCGGCCTGCTCGGCCTCCAGCGCGGCGAGGCGCTCCGGCGTCATCGCCGTGTCGTCCTCGTTCTCGGCGAGCCACTGCTGGGCCTCGCGCGCCGCGGCGTCGTCGACGACGACCTGCTTGCCCGACGCGTAGTACTTGTCGATCTCGGCGAACAGCTCGTCGACGAGGTCCTCGGTGCGGACCTTCTTCAGCGGCTCGCCCTTGGAGAAGATCATGGCGGAGTCCTTGGCGCCGGTGATGCCGAAGTCGGCGTGGCGCGCCTCGCCGATGCCGTTGACCGCGCAGCCGAGGATCGAGACCTCGATCGGGTCGGCGTACTGCTCCAGCCGGCGCTCGACCTCCATGACGACCGAGTCCATGTCGAACTGCAGGCGGCCGCAGGTCGGGCAGGCGATCAGGACCGGGCCGCGCTCGCGCAGCTTCAAGGCCTTCAGGATCTCCCACGCCACCTTCACCTCCTCCTCGGCATGGAAGGTCGAGAGCGAGATCCGGATCGTGTCGCCGATGCCGTCGGCCAGCAGCGTGCCGAGGCCGACCGCGCTCTTCAGCGAGCCCGACCACTTCGTCCCGGCCTCGGTGATCCCGAGGTGCAGCGGGTGGTCGACCTTCTCGGCGAGCAGGCGGTTGGAGGCGATGGTGTTGGGCACCGAGGTCGACTTCATCGACAGCTTGAAGTCGTAGAAGTCGAGCTGGTGCATCAGCGCGACCCACTCGGTCGCAGCGGTGACGAGCGCCTCGACCGGGCTGGTGAACTCGAGGTCGCGCAGGTGCTTGGGCAGCGAGCCGGAGTTGACGCCGACGCGGATCGGCGTGCCGGCGGCCTTGGCGGCCGCCAGGACCTCGGCGACCTTGTCGGGTCCGCCGATGTTGCCCGGGTTGATCCGCACGCAGTGCGCGCCGGCCTCGATGGCCTTGATCGCGAGCGTGTGGTTGAAGTGGATGTCGGCGATGACCGGGATCGGCGACTGCACCACGATCGTCTTGAGGGCCTCGACGTCCTGCTCGCGCGGAACGGCGACGCGCACGATGTCCGCGCCGGCCTCGGCGACGCGATGGATCTGGTCCATCGTCGCCTGCAGGTTCGCGGTCTCCGTCTTGGTCATCGTCTGGACGGCCACGGGCGCGCCGCCCCCGACAGGGACGGAGCCGACGTGGATCTGACGGGCGGAGGCCATACGACGCATTCTAGAAGAGGGCCGGTACGCTCCCCGCCGTGGCCCCTTCTGACGTCTACGGGACCGCACGGGGTCAGGCGCGGGCGCGCATCGCGTCCCCGATCGCCGCGAGGACCCGCGCGCGGCGGCACGCGACGTTCTTCGGCATGACCGGCCTGGCGGCCGGGATGCGGGTCCTGGACGTCGGCTGCGGCACGCTGGGCCTCCGCGCCCTGGAGCCCGAGCTGGCGATCACGGGCGTCGACCTGGCGCCGCGGCCGGAGTACCCGGGCCCGTTCCTGCAGGCCGACGTGGCCGCCGGCCTGCCCTACGGCGACGGCGAGTTCGACCTCGTCTACGCGTCCTCGGTCATCGAGCACGTCCCGCGCGCGCGGCGCGCCGCGTTCGCGGCCGAGGTGCGCCGCGTCGGTCGCGGGCTCTACGTCCAGACGCCGGCCTACACCTTCCCGATCGAGCCTCACAGCCTGCTGCCGTTCGCCCACTGGCTCCCGGCGGCGGTCCGGCGCCCGTACTGGCGCCTCGGCGCGCAGGGCACGTGGGAGGACATCGACCTGCTGCGCCGCGACGAGCTCGCGGCCCTGTTCTCCGCGCCGGTGCACGCCGAGCGCTTCGGGCCGCTGACCAAGAGCTGGATCGCGATCGACCCGGTGAGCCCGGCGTGAGCGGCGCCGCGCCGGCCCCGGTCTGCCTGCGCGACCTCGAGCCGCTCGTCGCCGACCGCCTGGAGGCCGGCCCGCTGGGCTACTTCGCCGGCGGCGCGGGCGACGAGCGCACGCTCGCCGACAACGAGGCGGCGTTCGCGCGCCGCCGGCTGCTGCCGCGCGTGCTCGTCGACGTGGAGGGCGTCACGACCCGGACGACCGTCCTGGGCACCGAGATCGCCCTGCCGGTCATCGTCGCGCCGGTCGCGCTGCAGAAGATGGCGCATCCCGACGGCGAGCCCGGGATGGCGCGCGCCGCCGCCGGCGCCGGCACGGTGATGACGGTCTCCACGCTGGCGACCGCGACGCCGCGCGAGGTCGCCGAGGCCGCGCCGGGCGCGCCGCGCTGGTTCCAGCTCTACGTGCTCAAGGACCGCGCCGTCACGCACGCGCTGGTCGACGAGGCGGTCGACTGCGGCTACGACGCGCTCGTCGTCACGGTCGACGCGCCGCGCGCCGGCCGCCGCGAGCGCGACCTGCGCACCGGCTTCGCGGTCCCGCCCGGCATCGACATGCCCGGCGTCAGCGCCGCGGCCGGCCACAGCGCCGGCCTCACCCCCGCCGGCTTCTTCTCGCTCGTCGACCCGTCGCTGACCTGGAAGGACCTCGAGCGCCTGGTCGACGCGGTCGAGCTCCCGGTCCTCGTCAAGGGCATCCACGCCCCGGCCGACGCGCGGCTGGCGATCCAGCACGGCGCCGCCGGCGTCGTGGTCTCCAACCACGGCGGGCGCCAGCTCGACGGCGTCCCGGCCGGGATCGACCTGCTCGAGCCGGTCGCCCAGGAGGTCGCCGGCGAGGTCGAGGTGCTCGTCGACGGCGGCGTGCGCCGCGGCAGCGACGTCCTCAAGGCGCTTGCGCTCGGCGCGCGGGCGGTGCTCGTCGGCCGGCCGCTGCTGTGGGGCCTGGCGTGGGACGGCGAGGCGGGCGCCCGCTGGGTCCTGGAGACGCTGCGGGCCGAGATCGAGCTCGACCTCATGCTGCTCGGCGCCGCCGCGCCGGGCGCGGTCTCCCGCGCCCACGTGCTGTAGGTTTCCCCCGCATCTTCCGGGATCTTCCGCGCAGCACCCGGACGAACTCAAGCACGACGGCGTCCTGGCCGTTAACCAATACGTAGCCGTGTCCGAGACGACGTCCAAGCCCGAGGCCGCCGCGCTGCTCGCAGCGTTGGGCGCCGCGCGCGCCGTCCGGACCCGCGAGGACCTCGCCGACGCGCTCGACCGCATCGCCGACGCCATCGGCCAGGCGCTGCGCTGCAGGACCGTCGTCATCAACCTGCACCGGCCGGCGTGGGACGACTTCGAGGTCGTGACGGTCCGCGGGCCCGACGAGGCGCGCCGCGCGCTGCTGGGCCAGGCGTCGACCTGGGAGCAGTGGGCGCCCTACCTCTCCAACCGCTTCACCCGCAGCGGCGCGCACCACGTCCCGGCCGGCGCCGTGGCGCTGCCCGCGACCGCCGACGGGCTCGTGCTGCACCGTCCCGAGGCGCCGCCGTCCGCCGCGCCCGACCGCTGGGACCCGGACGACCTGCTGCTCGCCGTCATGCGCCGCGCCAACGGCGACGTGCTCGGCATCGTGTCGGTCGACGAGCCGCTGGACGGCTCCCGGCCCGACGACGAGGACTGCGACCGCCTGGTCACGCTCGCCGCGCTCGCCGCCCTGGCCGCCGAGCGCGCCGTCGAGTGCGAGCGCGACGCCCGCCACCGCGCGGCGCTGGAGCGCCTGGTCGAGGTCGCACGGCCGCCGCTGGCCGAGCGCACCCGCGGCGGCGTCCTGGACGCCGTGTGCTCGGGCGTGCGCGAGGCGCTCGGCTTCGGCAGGGTCGCCGTGCTCCTGGCCGAGAACGGCGGGCTGCTGCGCCCGGCCGCGACCGCCGGCTGGACGATGCACGACCCGGTCTTCGCGCACCTGGCGCTGACGCTGACCCAGCTCGAGCCGCTGCTGTCGCTCGTCCACGAGCGCCAGGGCTGCTACCTGCTGGAGCGCGAGGACGCCGAGGCGATCCTCGGCATGGAGGGCGGATCGGTCTACCGCTCGCGCACGAACGGAAGCGGACCGTACGCGTGGCAGCGCCACTGGCTGATCGCGCCGCTGCGCGACGGGGCCGGCGACCTCCGCGGCGTCGTCTGGGTCGACGACCCGGTCGACCGCCTGCTGCCGGCGCGCGAGTGGCTGCAGCTGCTGCGCCTGTTCGCCGATCAGGCCGCGCTGGCCCTGGACTTCGGCGCCGGCGCCGGCGTCGCGGCCGCCGCCGGCGGCCCGGCCGGCGTCGTGCTCGGCGCCGAGCAGGACGCGCTGACCGGCCTGGCCAACCGCACCAAGCTCGCCGACCGCCTGCGTCACGCGCTGCAGCGCGTCAAGCGCGCGGAGACGACGGTCGCGGTGCTGTTCATCGACCTGGACAACTTCCAGCAGGCCAACGACACGCTCGGCCACGCGGCCGGCGACGAGCTGCTGCGCATCAGCGCCGCGCGGATCGACGAGGACCTGCGTCCCGGCGACACCGTCGCCCGCTTCGGCGGCGACGAGTTCGTGGTCCTGTGCGAGGACGTCGGCTCGCCCGAGGACGCGATGGACGTCGCCGAGCGCCTGCGCGTCCTGCTCGCCGAGCCGATCCCGCTGGCGACCGGCGTCGCGCAGGTCACGGCGTCGATCGGCGTCGCGCTGCCCGACCGGCCGGACCGCAGCGCCGAGGCGCTGCTCCAGGCGGCCGACCGGGCGATGTACGAGGCCAAGGCCGCCGGCCGCGACGCCGCCCGCCTCGCCACCCCCGGCGCCGGCTGGCCGTAGGCCGATCCTGCGTGCCGCCTCGCCGCGCGTGACGGTCGCCGACGCGCTTCACGTGCGGGCGCACGCCGCCGCTGCGCCGGCGACGTCAGCCACGACGATCCGGGCCACCGGATCGCCCTAGGGGTCGTGGTCCGCTGCACGGTGACCCAGCCGAAGGGGTCGCCGGCCTGGTGGTACGACCGTCACGCTCACGCCCGACCACCATCAAGGACCGGACGCTGAAGGTGACGCTGGCCGACACGGTCACCGCCCTGTCGAGCACGGTCAAGCTGAAGGTGACGGGCGCGAAGTCCTCCCCGACCGTCAAGATCTTCTCGTGACCGACATCAGCACCGACGCGACCGGCGACCACGACGCCGCCGGCGAGGGGCGGGCGGGTGGGCCTGCTCCTCCGCCGCTGACGCCGGTCCCGCCCGCCCGCCGCCGCACGGCGGGCGAGGAGGCCCGGACGCTCGTCGCCCAGACCAACGTCGCGACGCTCGCGACGCTGAGCGACGACGGCGGCCCGTGGGCGTCGCTGGTCAGCTACGCCGCGCTCGACGACGGCTCGCCGGTCCTGTTCGTCTCGACGCTCGCCGAGCACGGCCGCAACCTGGACCGGGACCCGCGCGCGAGCCTCGTCGTCGCCGAGGCCGCGCGCGGCAGCGATCCGCTCGCGCACGGGCGCGTCACGCTCGCCGGCCGGGTCACGCGCCCGACCGGCGACCAGGAGCCGGTCGCGCGCGCCGCGTACCTGGCGTCGGTCCCGACCGCGTCGTCCTACCAGGGCTTCGGCGACTTCTCGCTGTACGTCCTGCAGGTCGAGCGCGTCCGCTGGGTCGGCGGCTACGGCCGGATGGACTCGGCCGACGCCGACGCCTACGCCAACGCGCAGGCCGACCCGGTGGGCGACGCGCGCGGCGCGATCACCCACCTCAACGACGACCACGCCGACGCCCTCCTGATCATGGCCCAGGCGCTCGGCGGCTACCCCGACGCGACCGCCGCCCGCTGCACCGCGGCCGACCGCTACGGCCTCGACCTGGCGGTCGAGACCCCTCGCGGCTCCGCCCCGGCCCGCGTCGGCTTCGCCGAGCCGGTGACCGACAAGGCCGGATTGCGCGGCGCGGCCGTCGAGCTCACCCGCCGCGCCCGAGCCCAGCCCTGAGGTGATCCTGCGGCACGCAGGATCGCCCTAGTACATCGAGTCGATCGTCGAGTTGTACTTCTCGGCGATCGGCTTCCGCTTCAACTTCATCGTCGGCGTCAGCTCGTCGCCGCCGGGCAGCCAGTCGCCCTCGACGATCACGAACTTCTTGATCTGCTCGACGCGGGCGAGCTTGCTGTTGGCGGCATCGACGCCGGCCTGGATCGCGGTGCGGATCGCGTCCTCGTGCGCCAGGTCCTCCAGCGACGTGTCGGCCAGGCCGTTCTGCGCCGCCCACGCCGGCGCGAAGTCGGCGTCGAGCACGATCAGCGCGGTGTTGTAGGGCTTGGCGTCGCCGATGCAGACCGCGTTGCCGATCAGCGGCGACGCGGACTTCAGCGTCGCCTCGATGTTGGCCGGCGACATGTTCTTGCCGGCCGCGTTGATGATGATCTCCTTCTTGCGGTCGACGATCTTGACGTAGCCGTCGTCGTCGATCGTGGCGATGTCGCCGGTGTGCAGCCAGCCGTCGGGGTCGATCGTCTCCGCCGTCTTGTCCGGCAGCCCGCGGTAGCCGAGCATCACCAGGCCGCCGCGGATCAGCAGCTCGCCGTCTGAGGCGAGCTTCAGCTCGCAGCCGGGCGTCGGCGGGCCGACCGTCCCGATCTTGATGCGCTCGGGCGGGTTGACCGCGCCGCCGCCGCACGTCTCGCTCATCCCCCACAGCTCCGAAAGCGGCAGGCCGATGGCGTGGAAGAACTCCAGGACGTCGACCGGCGTCGGCGCGGCGCCGACGTTGATCGCGACGACCTGATCGAGGCCGAGCATCGTGCGCAGGCCGGAGAACATCTCGGCGTCGGCCTGCGCGACCGCGGCCGCCAGCTCCTCCGGGACGGGCTCGCCGGCCTGCTCGAGCTGCACCTTGCGGCGCGCCGCGGCCAGCGCCGCCTGCGCCTTCTCGCGCTGCTCCTCGGGCTGGGAGGCGACCATCGCCTCCAGGCCCGCCTTCAGCTTCTCCCAGATCCGCGGGACCGCGAAGAACCAGTGCGGCCGCACGCTGGGCAGGAACGACACGATCTCGCGCGGGTTCGGGCAGGTCGTGACCTGGAAGCCGAAGACGATCGGCAGGTAGTGGTGCGCGGCGCGCTCGGCGATGTGCGCGTTGGGCAGCCACGAGATGACGCGCGCGCCGTCCGGGAACTGGACGATCTCCTCGATCCCCGACACCGCCGACAGCAGGTTGCGGTGCGCGAGCTCGACGCCCTTGGGCGGGCCGGTCGTGCCCGAGGTGTAGATCAACGTCAGGACGTCGTCGGGCGCCAGCGCCGCGATCGACGCATCGACGTCGAAGCCGGCGTCGGCGCCGCGCGCCGCCACGTCGGCCAGCCTCAGCGTGCCGTCGGCCGCGTCGCCGTCGACGAGGATCACGTGCTCCAGGTCGGGCAGCGTCTCGCGCGCCTCCAGGACGTTGGCCAGGAACTGCTGCTCGGTGATGAGGATCTTCGCGCCCGCGTCCGCCACCACGTACTCGATCTGGTTGGGCGCGTAGGTCATGTAGATCGAGAACGGCGTCGCCCCGACCATCATCGCCGCGAGGTCCGCGAGGTGGAACTCCGGCCGGTTGCCCAGCATCAGCGCGATCGCGTCGCCCTTGCGCAGGCCGAGGTCATGCAGGCCGCCGGCCAACGCGTCGACGCGCTCGCGCAGCTCGCCCCACGTCCACGAGATCTCGTCGTCCTTGGTCCGGACGGCCACCTGGTCGGCGCGCTGCGCCGACGTGATGCGGAACGCCTCGGCGATCGTCGCGGCGTCGACCCCGCGCTGCGGTGCGGTGCTGCTCTCCACTTCGACCCCTCTCCCAGGGTGGTTACTTCACTCCGAAGCCAGCGCCCCGAAGCCGATCGATGTCGTTGGTGAAGCCGATGAAGAACACGGCGATCACCAGGATGAACCCCACATAGCTGGCCTGCTCCATGACCCGGAACGGGATCGGACGACCCCGAACCTTCTCGGCCAGCGCCCAGAAGATATGCCCCCCGTCCAGCGGAAGGAAGGGGAACAGGTTGACGATCGCGAGCGAGAGGGAGATCAGCGCGAGGATCTGCAGCGCCAGGACGATGTCGTCCTGCTGGAAGGACTGGCGCGTCGTCTCGTAGGAGCCGACGACGCCGGACACGTTCTTGCGCGCCGAGCTGTCGTAGAAGAGCTTGGTGATCGCGCTGACCGTGGCCTTGCTGACGTCCCACATGCCGGTGACCGAGCGGCTCGCGGCGCGGCCGACGGGCAGCGGGTCGTAGACGTAGCCGAACGTGAAGCCGATCAGCATGCGGCCCTTGCTGCCGTCGGTGTTGACGGCGGTCGGGTCGTAGCGCGGGCTGACCTTCAGCGTCTCCAGCTGCCCGTCGCGCTTGACGACCACGGTCGCCGGCGTCGCGGCGACGCAGCCCTTGGCCTTGACCCCGTCGGCGCAGGTGTGCGTCCCGATCTGCTGGCGCAGCCTGGCCGAGTCGCCCCTGACGCCGTCGACCGACACGATGGTGTCGTCGGGCTTCAGGACGCCGGCGGCCGCCGAGCCCTTCTGGACGCTCCCGACGCTGCCGTTGTCGGTCGCGGCGCCCTTGGCCGCGAAGAGCACGAACAGGATCAGGAAGGCCAGCAGGATGTTCATCGCCGGGCCGGCGCCGATGACGACCAACCGCTTCCAGACGGGCTGGTTGTAGTAGGCCCGCGGGACGTCCTCCTCGGGGATGTCCTCCTGCGGGTTCATCCCGACGATCTTCACGTAGCCGCCGAGCGGGATCGCTCCGATGCCGTAGTCGGTCTCGCCGCGGCGGACGGTGAAGAGGTGCGGCGGGAAGAACAGGTTGAAGCGCGTCACCTTCATGCCGACGGCCTTGGCCGCGGCGAAGTGGCCGAACTCGTGCAGGACGATCAACGCCGCGAACCCGGCAAAAGCGAGGAACCAAGACATTTAGGCGCGCACCGCCACCTGCTCGGAGGCCAGCTCGCGCGCGGCGCGGTCGGCCTCGAAGAGCGACTCGAACGCGCGGACCGGGCCACCGGGCATCTCGTGCAGCGTCGCGGCGATCACGTCGCCGATGCCGGTGAAGGCCAGCCGGCCCTCCATGAAGGCGTGCACGGCGACCTCGTTGGCGGCGTTGAGGACGCACGGCGCGGTGCCGCCGGCCAGCGCGGCCTGACGGCAGAGGCCCAGGCACGGGAACGCGTCGTCGTCGACCGGCTCGAAGGTCAAGGACCCCACCTCGGCCAGGTTGAGGCGCTTGGTCGGCAGCGACACGATCTCGGGATGGTGCAAGGCGTAGGCGATCGCGATCCGCATGTCGGGCAGGCCGAGGTGCGCGAGCTGCGCGCCGTCGGCGGTCTCGACCAGCGCGTGGACGATCGACTGCGGGTGCACGACGACGTCGATGCGGTCGTAGGGCACGCCGAAGAGGTGGTGGGCCTCCATGACCTCGAGGCCCTTGTTCATCAACGTGGCCGAGTCGATGGTGATCTTGCCGCCCATCGACCACGTCGGGTGGTCGAGTGCCTCGGCGACCGTGACGTCGGACAGCTCGGCGTGCGTGCGGCCGCGGAACGGGCCGCCGGACGCGGTGATCGTCATGCGCTCCAGCGCGCCGGTCGGCACGCCGTGCAGCAGGTGGTGCAGCGCCGCGTGCTCGGAGTCGACCGGCAGCAGGCGCGCGCCCGTCGCCTCGGCCAGCTGCGTGACGAGCTCGCCGCCGACGACCAGCGACTCCTTGTTGGCCAGCGCGAGGTCGATGCCCTCGCCCAGCGCCGCGACCGTCGGGCCCAGGCCGGCCGAGCCGACCAGCGCGTTGAGCACGAGGTCGGCGCCCGACTCCAGGACCAGCTGCACCAGCCCCTCGGCGCCGGTCAGCACCTCGCCGTCGGTCCACGCCTCGGCCGCGCGCGCGGCGGCGTCGGGATCGGCGATCGCGATCCGGCGGACGCCATGGCGGGTGGCCTGTTCGATCAGCGGCTCCCAGGAGCGAGCGGCGCTGAGCCCGACGATCTCCAGATCGTCGGTCCGCGAGACCACGTCGAGCGCCTGGGTGCCGATCGACCCGGTCGAGCCGAGCACGAGAAGACGGCGGGGCATGTGCCCGCAGAGGTTAGCCGCGCGCACATCAAGGCCACCTCAAAGCCGCCCGGCGGTCACAGCTTCGCCGCCTCCCGGAGGTTGACCGCCGGGATCACGCGTTCGCCGTAGGCCGACAGGGTGTGGTCCTTGTCGTCGTGCTGGAGGTAGAGCGCGAACTGGTCGACGCCCAGGTCGGCCAGCTCGTTGAGGCGCTGCACCTGGACCTCGGGCGGGCCGATCAGGCAGAAGCGGTCGATGACCGCGTCGGGCACGAACGACGTGTGCGTGTTGCCGGCGCGGCCGTGCTCGTTGTAGTCATAGCCCTCGCGGTCCTTGATGTAGTCGGTCAGCGCCGTCGGGACCGCGGAGCCGTCGCCGCCGTAGCGCGCCACGAGGTCGGCGACGTGGTTGCCGACCATCCCGCCGAACCAGCGGCACTGGTCGCGGCCGTGGGCCAGCCCCGCCTCGGTCCCGTCGGTCACATAGGCGGGCGCGGCGACGCAGATCGTCACCGCGTCGGGGTCGCGCCCGGCCGCCTCGGCCGCCGCGCGGACCGCGGCGATCGACCACGCCGTGATGTCGGGGTCGGCGAGCTGGAGGATGAAGCCGTCGGCGACCTCGCCGGTCAAGGCCAACATCTTGGGGCCGTAGGCCGCGACCCAGACCGGCAGCCGCGAGTCCGGGTTCCACGGCAGCCGCAGCTGCGTGCCCTTGTAGTCGACGGTCTCGCCGCTGGCCAGCCCGCGGATGACCTCGATCGAGGCGTACATGTCGGCCACCGACACCGGCTTGCCGTTGATGACGCGCACGGCGCTGTCGCCCCGGCCGATCCCGCAGATCGTCCGGTTGCCGTACATCTCGTTGAGCGTCGCGAACGTCGACGCGGTGACCGTCCAGTCGCGCGTTGCCGGGTTGGTGACCATCGGGCCCACGATCAGCTTGTGGGTCTCGTTGAGGATCCGGCTGTAGACGACGTAGGGCTCCTCCCACAGCAGGTGGGAGTCGAACGTCCAGGCGTGGGAGAACCCGTAGGTCTCGGCGCGCTTGGCCAGGTCGATGACGCGCGCGGCCGGCGGGTCGTTCTGGAGGACCACCCCGAAGTCCATCAGCGCACCGCCCCGTCGAGCTCGCCGGCGGCGATCAGGGCGATCGCCTCGCCCACCGTCGCGCCGTAGGCCTCGATCGCGACGCGCAGCGCGTCGACCGGCGAGTCCTCGACCTCGGTGTGGGAGATCGGCGGGTCGGACTGGGCGAAGATCATCACGGTCGGCACGAGCCGGCCGATCTCCGTCGCGTCGTGCAGCGGCCCGGAGGGAATCGGAGCCCCACCCACCCCACCGTCGCCGCCGCCCGCGGCCTCGACCGCGGCACGAGCCAACGCGATCAACTTCGGGTGAAACGGCGTCGGCGTCGCGCCGAACACGCGCCGCGGCTGCACGCCGCAGTCGAACGCCTCGGCCGCGCGCGCGCACGCGTCCAGGCACTCGGCCAACATGGTGGCCAACACGTCGGCGTCGAGGTGGCGCAGGTCGAGCATCATCTCCGACTCGCCCGCGATCGCCGTGATGACCGCGGGCGCGCTCGTGATCGCGCCGACCGTCGTCACGCCGCCGTGGCGGATGCCGACCTCGCGGATCTCGAGCGCGGCGGTCGCCGCCGCCGCCAGCGTGTCGCGGCGCAGGTGCATCGGCGTCGAGCCCGCGTGCGCGGACTGGCCGGTGAACGTGATCAGGTAGCGCTCGTCGCCGAACGTGCCGCTGACGGCGCTCGCCAGGCGGCCGGTGTCCTTCAGGACCGGGCCCTGCTCGATGTGCAGCTCCAGGTAGGCGCGCGCGCCGTCCAGGCGTGACCGGGCGGCGGTCGCGGCGTCCAGGTCGACGCCCACCGACGCCATCGCGTCCTGCAGCGTCGTGCCGCCGGCGTCCAGCAGCCCGCGGACGTCGTCGGGTTCGAGCGTGCCCGCGACGGCCGAGGACCCGACGAGCGAGCGCCCAAAGCGCGCGCCCTCCTCGTCGGCCCAGTCCACGAGCCGGACCGCGATCGCCGGCGGGGCGCCGGCGGCCGCCAGCGTCCGCAGCACCTCCAGCGCGGTCAGCAGCCCGAGGCAGCCGTCCAGCCAGCCGCCGGACGGCACCGCGTCGATGTGCGAGCCGACGATGACGAAGCCGTCCGGCGCGTCCTCGCCGCCCGCGAGCTCCGCCCACAGGTTGCCGGCCTCGTCGCGCTCGACGGTCACGCCGTCGCCCAGCTCGTCCAGCTTGCCCAGCAGCCATGCGCGCGCGGTCTCCCAGTCCGGCGACCACGCCAGGCGCTTGGCGCCCGCGTGCTCACCGCCGCTGGCCGCGGCGAGCTCCTGCAGGTCGGACAGCACGCGGTCGGCGTCGATGCTCAACGTCATGCGGTCGCGCCCTCCGACGCCAGCGCCGTCTGCCGGGCCACGAACTTCCCGTGACCGGGCTGCGAGACGATCTGCCCGTTGTCGTACACCATGGTCCCGCGCGACAGCGTGTGGCGCACCGAGCCCGACGCCATCTCGCCCTCGTAGAGGTCGTAGTCGACGTTCATGAACGACGTGTGCGTGCCGTAGCCGCGCGGCGCGCTGGGGTCGAACACGACCACGTCAGCGTCCTTGCCCGGGGCGATCGCGCCCTTGGTGGTCAGGCCGAAGCGCCGGGCGATCGTCGTCGACGTGCGGTCGACGAGCTGGCTCGGGGTGATCCGACCGGCGACGACGCCCTCGTCCCACAGCTTGGCGAGGCGGTGCTGGATGACCGGCAGCCCGTTGGGCACGAGGCTGAAGTCGTCCAGGCCGCGCGCCTTCTGCTCGTTAGTGAACGGGCAGTGGTCGGTGGAGATCGACTCGAGGATCCCGCGCCGGACGTAGTCCCACAGCGGCTCGTGGTTGCGCGCGTCGCGCAGCGGCGGCGAGCAGACGTAGCGACAGCCCTCGACGTCGGGCTTGCGCAGGTCGTCGATCGTGTTGACGAGGTACTGCGTGCACGTCTCGCCCGCGACCGGGACGCCGCGGGCCTGCGCGGCCTGGATCTCGGCCGCCGCCGCCTCGCACGTGACGTGCACCACGAACAGCGACGCGCCGGTGAACTCCGACAGCCGCGCGGCGCGCGAAGTCGCCTCGGCCTCCACGAACTCGGGCCGCGTGAGCGCGTGGTGGATCGCGTTGGTCTGCCCGTCGCGCAGCGCCCGCTTGACGAGCAGGTCGACGACGTCGCCGTTCTCGGCGTGGACCATCGTCAGCGCGCCGAGGTCGCGGGCGCGCTCCATGCACGCCGTCATCGCGTCGTCGCGCGTCATCAGCTCGCCCTTGTAGGCCATGAACAGCTTGAACGACGCGACGCCCGCCTCGGTGATCGCGGCCATGTCGTCGATCGTGGCCTCGTTGGCGTTGGTGATCGCCATGTGGAAGCCGTAGTCGACGTGCGCCGTGCCGTCGGCGCGGCCCTGCCACTCCTCCAGCGCGGAGCGCAGCTGGTCGGGCTCGCGCTGGATGGCGAAGTCGACGAGGCACGTCACGCCGCCGGCCGCGGCCGCCTGCGTTCCCGTGTCGTAGTCGTCTGAGGACATCATGCCCATGAACGGCATCGACAAGTGCGTGTGGTTGTCGATCAGGCCGGGCATCACGACGCACCCGCTGACGTCGAGGACGGTGGCGCCGGCCGGCGCCTCGACGTCCCCGACGGCCGCGACCTTCTCCCCCACGATCAGCACGTCGGCGTCGTACTCGCCGTCGGCGCTCACGACCCGGCCGCCCTGGAGCAGCGTTGCACTCGATTCGGTCATGCGCCGAGCATCTCATGTGCCAGGCCGCCTGGAAATGGATGGTCCGGCTATACGAACAGCAGCGCGGCGACCGCGGCGTCGAACGCCGCGTCGTCGGGCAGCGCGACCCGCGCGCCCCACGGCACGCGGTCCAGCGCCGACGGGCGCCGGCAGCCGAGGATCCCGCCGACGATCGCGGTCAGCTGCGCGGTCGCGCCGCCGCCGAGGCGAACCGCGGCGCGCATGCCTTCGGACGGGTCGTCGTGGCGATGCAGGATCGCCAGCAGCGCGTCGACGATCGCCCGGTCGTCGGCCGCGACGCCGTGGAAGGGCGGCGGCCAGTCGTCGGCGTGGTCGGCGACGAGGTGGTAGAGCGGCTCGCCGGCCAGCGACCAGGCCGCGAGGTCGGCGACCAGCACCGGCGCGAAGCCGAGGTGCAGCGCGGCGGCGCGACGCGCCAGCGCGTCCGGCTCGCGCCAGCCGAGGACGAGCGCCGCCGGCAGCCCACCGCCGGCGGCGGCGCCCGACAGCGCGGCGTCGAGCACGGCGCTCGTCACGGCGCCCGTCGGCCCGACGTCGTCGAGCAGCCTGGCCCGGCTGATCCGCCGCGGCGCCACGCCGGCCCACGGCAGGCCGAGCGCCTCCCCCAACGCGACCCCGAGGAGGCCGCCGCGCAGCCGGTCGCTCAGGTCAGGGCGAGCCACACGTAGTAGCCCGTGACCGCGGTGAACAGGATGGCGTCCAGCCGATCCAGCGCGCCGCCGTGCGCGCCGAACAGCGTCCCGGTGTCCTTGGTGCCGGCATCTCTCTTGAGGTAGGACTCGAAGAGGTCGCCGATCGGAGCGGCCAGCGCGATCGACACGCCGAGGATGGCGCCCTTGGAGCCGCCCATCCACTCCTGGCTCAGGCCCGCCCACCAGACCGCCGCGGTCCCGGCCACCACGCCGATCGCCAGGCCTTCGATCGTCTTGTTGGGGCTGATGGCCGGCGCGAGCTTGCGCTGGCCGAACGCGCGGCCGCCGAGGTAGGCGCCGGTGTCGCCGACGAAGGTCCCGAGCAGCACCGCGAAGACCAGCCCGCCGCCGTGGTCGAGGTCGCGCAGCAGCACGGCGTGCGCCAGCGCGAGGCCGATCCACGCCAGCCCCAGGACCGTCACCGAGATCCCGGGCGCGCCGGCGCCGCCGGCCTGGTTGGCCGCCACGAAGAAGACGATCGGCAGGCACGCCATGAACGCGAGCAGGATCGTCTCGCGGTCGCCCAGCGACGCCGCGGCCAACAACCCCAAGAACCCGACGAAGCCCGCCAGCCGCGCCGGCCGCGCGCGCTCGAACATCGAGAACAGCTCGTGCAGGCAGATCAGGCCGAGCACGCCGATGCCGGCCAGGAAGACCGTGCCGCCCAGCGCGACCATCGCCAGCGCGACGGCCAGCGCCGGGATCGCGACGATGACGCGGTTGCCGAGGTCCGAGCCGCCGCGGCCGCCGCCCCTCCGCGGCCGCCGTCCGCCGGCCGACGTGCCCGCATCGCGCCGCTGACGCCGGGGCTGGGGCATGGCGCTCAGCGCCCTCCGAAGCGGCGGGTGCGCGCCTCGTACTCGTCCAGCGCCGCGCGGAACGCCTCGCGCGAGAAGTCCGGCCACAGCTCGTCGCGGAACACGAGCTCGGAGTACGCCGACTGCCAGAGCAGGTAGTTGCTCATGCGCTGCTCGCCGCTGGTGCGGATCACGAGGTCGGGGTCGTGCATGTCCGGCGCGTAGAGCAGCCGGCGGAAGTCCTCTTCGGTGCCGCCCGCAAAGCGCGCGGCGGCGTCCACGATCTCCGCCCGCCCGCCGTAGTTAAAGGCGATGAACAGCGTGATGCGGTCGTTGTGCGCGGTCTGGGCCTCGGCCCAGTCCATCTGCTCCAGCAGCGCGCCCGCCACGCGGTCGCGACGCCCGATGAACCGCATGCGGACGCCCTCCGCCTCGAGCTCGGGCGTCTCGCCGAGGATCCGCTCGGAGAACATGCGCATCAGCGCCGTGACCTCCTCGGCGCTGCGCGACCAGTTCTCGGTCGAGAACGAGTAGACCGTCAGCTCGCGGATGCCGAACTCGACGGCGTCGCGCAGCCGCGCCTTGACGACGTCCGCGCCCGCCTTGTGCCCTTCGGCGACGGGCAGGTCGCGCGCCTGCGCCCACCGCCCGTTGCCGTCGGTGATGATCGCGACGTGCTGAGCGCGGGGGCCCGAGTCGCTCAAACTTCGAGGATCTCTTCCTCTTTGCCCTTGAGCAGGACATCGAGGTCGGCGATCTTCGCGTCGGTGAGCTTCTGCAGCTCCTGCTCGCCGCGGCGCTCGTCGTCGGCGCCGACGTCCCCGTCGTCCTTCAGGGACTTCAGGTCATGCATGATGTCGCGCCGCACGTTGCGGACCGAGATCTTGCCGTCCTCGGCGAGCCCGCGCACGACCTTGACCAGCTCGCGCCGGCGCTCCTCGTTGAGCTCGGGGATCGACAGGCGGATCAGGCGGCCGTCGTTGCTCGGCGTCAGGCCGACGTCGGACTCCATGATCGCCTTCTCGATGGCCTTGATCGACGACGCGTCGTAGGGCTGCACCGTGATCAGGCGCGCCTCCGGCACGTTGACCGTGGCGAGCTGCTTGACCGGCGTCATCGCGCCGTAGTAGTCCACCATGATCCGGTCGAGGATCGAGGGGCTCGCGCGCCCGGTGCGCACGGACCCGAAGGTGTTGTGGGCGGCGGCCACCGCCGCGTCCATCCGCTCGCCGGCCTCGGCCAGCAGCTCGTCGATCAGCTCGCTCATGCTGTCTCTCCTGCCTCCGGCTTGACCAGCGTCCCCACCCGCTCGCCGGACACTATCCGCTCGATGTTCTGCTCGTCGTCCATGTTGAACACGTGGATCGGCAGCCGGTTCTCCATGCACAGGGTGAGCGCCGTGGCGTCCATCACCCTGAGGCCGCGCTGCAGCGCCTCCATGTGCGTGATCTCGGGGATCAGCATCGCGTCGGGGTCCTCGCGCGGGTCCGCGGTGTAGACCCCTTCGACGCCGTTCTTGGCCATCAGGATGGCCTCGGCGTGGATCTCGACCGCCCGCAGCGCCGCCGCGGTGTCGGTCGTGAAGAACGGGTTGCCGGTGCCCGCCGCGAAGATCACGATCCGCCCCTTCTCGAGGTGGCGCATCGCGCGGCGGCGGATGTAGGGCTCGGCGACCTCTTCGACCTTGATCGCGCTCTGCACGCGGGTGTGGACCCCGGCGCTCTCCAGCGCGTCCTGGAGCGGCAGCGCGTTGAGCACGGTCGCGAGCATGCCCATGTAGTCGGCGGTGGCGCGGTCCATGCCGGCCGCCGCGCCCTTCATGCCGCGGTAGATGTTGCCGGCGCCGACGACGATGGCGATCTCGACGCCACGGTCGTGGACGTCCTTGATCGCCTGCGCCACGGCCCGGATGCGCTCCGGGTCGGTGCCGTAGTCGCGGGAGCCCATGAGGGACTCCCCCGACAGCTTCAACAGGATGCGCTTGAAGACGGGTTCAGCCACGACGCGCCGATCCTACGGGCCGCCGTGGCTGGATGTCGCCGTGAACGGCCTACTCGCCGACGGCGAAGCGGACGAAGCGCTTGATGACGACGTTCTCGCCCGTCTTGGCGGAGAGGCCGGCGCGCAGCTGCTCGATCGTCTGGCCGTCGTGCTTGTCGCCGTTGACGTGCTCCTGGTCGAGCAGGACGACGTCCTTGTACCAGGCCTTGAGCTTGCCCTCGACGATCTTGGGCCGGATGTTCTCCGGCTTGTCGGCGGCCTGCTGCTCGAAGACGCGGGCCTCGGCGTCCTTGTCGGCCTGCGGGATCTCGTCCTCGTTGACGTACTTCGTCTGCGGGGAGGCGGCGATGTGCAGCGCGAGGTCCTTCGCGAAGTCGACGAAGTCGTCGTTCTTGGCGACGAAGTCCGTGTTGCACTCGACCTGGACGAGCACGCCGACCTTGCCGGTGGCGTGCACGTAGGCCTGGACGGTGCCCTCGGATGTCTCGCGACCGGCGAGCTTGCCGATCTTGTTGCCCATCTTGACGCGCAGGATCTCCTCGGCCTTGCCGGCATCGCCGCCGGCCTCGGTCAGGGCGTTCTTGCAGTCCATCATGCCGGCGCCGGTCTTCTCGCGAAGGGCCTTGACGTCGGCAGCGCTGATCGTGGTGCTCACGGTGTTGTCCTCCGTACGGGAAAGGGTGGGCTAGGACGCCGGCGTGTCGCCAGCCGGCGCGGCGGGCGCGGGCGCGTCCTGGGCCGGCGCGGCCGGGGCCGCGGGAGCCGCGGGGGCGGCGGCGGGCGCGGCCTGGGCGGGCTCGGCGGCGGGCGCCGGAGCCGACTCGGCGGCGGCGTCGGCGACCGGACCGGCCTTGGCGGCCTGCGCGGCCTCCTCGGCGGCCTTGGCCTCGGCGGCGGCCTGGCGGCGCGCGGCCTCCTCGGCCTCGCGACGGGCGTTCTCCTCGGCCTGACGGGCGGCGAGCGCCTCCTGCTCGCGCTGGATGCGGGCCTCCTCGGCGGCCTTCCACTGCCCGGCGCCCTCGGCGATCGAGTTGCCCAGCGCCCGGGTGATGACGTCGCAGGAGCGGATCGCGTCGTCGTTGCCGGGGATGACGAAGTCGACGCCGTCGGGGTCGCAGTTGGTGTCGACCAGGCCGATCAGCGGGATGCGCAGGCGCTGGGCCTCGCGGACGCCGATGAGCTCGGTCTTGAGGTCGACGACGAAGATCGCGTCGGGCGTGCGCGTCATGTTCTTGACGCCGCCCAGGTTGGCGCGCAGCTTGGCGAGGTCGGCCTCGGCCGACAGGCGCTCGCGCGTCGGCAGCAGCGCGAGCTGGCCGTCGGCCTCGTAGCGCTCGAGGTCGTGCAGGCGCTTGATGCGCTGGTTGATCGTCTGGAAGTTCGTCAGCAGGCCGCCGAGCCAACGGTGGTTGATGTGCGGCATGCCGCAGGCCTCGGCGACGTCCTTGACGGAGTCGCGGGCCTGCTTCTTGGTGCCGACGAACAGCACGGTCCCGCCGCGGGCGGCGAGGTCGCCGACGAACTCCTGGGCCTGGCGGAGCAGACGCTCGGTCTGCAGCAGGTCGATGATGTAGATCCCGCCACGCTCGCCCCAGATGAAGCGGCGCATCTTCGGGTTCCAACGGCGCGTCTGGTGACCGAAGTGGACTCCGGCCTCCAGCAGCTCACGGATGCCAACGTCAGTATTGGCCATGGTGCTGATTCCTTTTGTTGATGGTGCTGAGGTAGCCCGCCGGCCGGACTTGCGGGACCCAGACATGGTCGTCTGGGCAGGACCGCGTCCGCTGTGACCCGGCGGGGTCGTAGAACTGGACGCCTTCCAGGATAGACAACCCCCGCCGCCTTACGCTTCCTCGCATGCACCTGCATCCGCTCGCCGAGGGCTTCGCCGACGTCGCCGACGACTACGAGCGCGGCCGGCCCGGATATCCCGCCGCCGCGATCGCGGCGTTCGGGCTCCCTGCGGGCGCGCGCGTGGCGGATGTCGGCGCGGTCACCGGGAAGCTGACGCGGGCGCTGCTCGCGGCCGGGCTCGACGTCGTGGCGGTCGAGCCGCTGGACGGGATGCGCGCGCGGCTGGTGGCCGAGCTGCCGGGCGTGGAGGCGCTGGCCGGGACCGCGGAGGCGCTGCCGCTGAGCGACGCGTCGGTCGACGCGATCGCGGTGGGCGACGCGTTCCACTGGTTCGACAGCGCGCTCGCCGCGCCGGAGCTGGCGCGGGTGATCCGACCCGGCGGCGTCCTGGCGATCTGCGGCAACACGCAGGAGGGTCCGCCCCCAGAGAGGTCGGGCCGATCGAGTCCGACGAGTACGCGCGCGTCTCGCCGAAGGCCTTGTTCAGCGCGGGCTGGGGTCAGGAGCTCGGCGACCTGCTGACGGCGGCGCGCCCGCCGCACCCGGGTCTGGACGACGACGGCACGCTGTACACGCGGATGGACGCGACCGGCCTGTTCACGCCGCTGGAGCGCGTCGAGGTCGGGCACGTGCACCGCACCGACCGCGCCAGGCTGGTGGGGAGCATCGCGTCGATGTCGTTCGTCGGCGTGCTCCCCGAGGCCGAGCGGGCCGACCTCCTCGGCCGCGCCGACGCGCTGCTGCGCGAGCACGGCGTCGGGGCGGTCGCGCTCGCGATGAAGACAACCGTGCGGACCGCGCGCCGGCGCTAGCTCAGCGCTCGCCGGCGCGGGCGCGGTCGAGCGCCTGCTCGAGCTCGGGCGGCAGCGGCGACTCCACGGCGATCGCCGCGCCCGTCACCGGATGGGTGAACGCGAGTCGCTGGGCGTGCAGGAACTGCCGGGTGAGGCCGAGCCGGTCGGCGTGGCCGTACTCCGGGTCGCCGGCGACCGGATGGTCGATCGCCAGCAGGTGCACGCGGATCTGGTGCGTGCGCCCGGTCTCCAACGTGACCGTGAGCAAGGTGTAGTAGTCGAACGCCTCGGCGATCGCGAAGTGCGTCCGGGCCTCGCGCGGGTTGTCGGTGTCGGTCGAGTGCCGGGTCCGGACGCGGCGGTCGCGGCCGATCGGCGCGTCGATCGTCCCGGTGCGCGCCGGCGGCCGGCCCTCGACGAGCGCCGCGTACTCGCGCGTGACGTCGCGGCGCTGCAGCGCCTCCTTGAGCGCGGCGTGGACCGCGTCGGACTTGGCCACGACCAGTAGGCCGGAGGTCTCGCGGTCCAGACGGTGGACGAGCCCGGCGCGCCAGCCGTCGTCGCCGGGCCGGTGGGCCGGGTTGGTGCGTTCCAGCGCCTGGGACAGCGTGCCGGTCAGGTGCCCCTTGGCCGGGTGGACGACGAGGCCCGCCGGCTTGTCGACGACGAGCAGGTGCTCGTCCTCGTAGGGCACGGCGAACGTGACGGCCGCCCCGAGGTCGGCGGGCGCCTCGGGCTGCTCGATCGCATCGTCGACGACGACCACTTCCCCCGCGGCCACGACGTGGCGCTTGGGGCGCGCCCGGCCGTCGACCGTGACGGCGCCCGCCTCGATCAGCCGCGCCGCGCGCGACCGGGAGCCCAGCGAGTCGGCGAGCAGCGCGTCCAGGCGCTGGCCGGCGCTATCCGGTTCGACCGTCAGCTGCATCGCGCTCTCCGTCCTGCTGCTCGATGACCCACAGCAGCACCAGCACCCCGAAGGTGATGGAGATGTCGGCGACGTTGAACGCGGGCCATGCGGGAAGCTTGACGAAGTCGGTGACGGCGCCGTCGCGCACGCGGTCGATGATGTTGCCGATCGACCCGCCGAGCAGCATGCCGGTCGGCAGCCACACCAGGGGCTTGTCGAGGTGCGTGACGAAGTAGTACAACAACGCCGTCAGCGCGGCGGCGACGAGCGCGACGACGATCAGCCCGCCGCCGCTGAACGCCCCGAACGCGACACCGGAGTTGCGCACGTGCACGAGCGAGATCGCGGGCAGGACCGAGTCCTCCTCGCCGATGTCGATGCCGCCCCGGACCAGCGCCTTGGTCAGCTGGTCGAGCGCGACGACGACGACCAGGACGAGCCCGGCCCGGGCCAGGACCCGCGCGTGCGCGGAGGTCACTGCGGGATCAGGCCGACGATGACGTTGCCGAGGACCACGAGCACCAGGATGGCGATCATCGGGCTGAGGTCCAGCGGCCCGAACGGCGGGATGAAGCGCCGGAAGATCGACAGGTACGGCTCGCATACGTCGCGCAGGAAGTCGAGGATCGCCCGCGACCAGCGCGAGTACGGGAGCCGGCCGCCCACGTTGAAGTACATCGACGTGAAGATGTAGGCGATGATCAGGATCGTGTAGACCCAGATCAGGGCCGAGACGAAGCTCGCGACCTGGTCGCCGGTGCTCGCCAGAATGGTCATCAGGAGCGGACCCCCAGCACGGCGTCGATCGCGTCGTGGAAGGCGGCGCGGACGCCGGCGCGCTCCAGCGCCGCCAGGCCGCGCGCCGTCGACCCGCCCGGCGAGGTGACCTCGCGGCGCACCGCGAGCGTGTCGTTGCCGCGGGCGCGCAGCAGCGCGGCCGTCCCGGCGAAGGTCTGGACCACCATCTCGGCGGCCTTGTCCGGCGGCAGGCCGTGGCGGACGCCGGCGTCTACCTGGGCCTCGGCCAGGAGCGCGACGTAGGCCGGCGCGTTGCTCATCAGGCCCATCGCGACGTCGACGAGGTGGTCGTCGACCTCGACGAGCAGGCCGAGCTCGCCGAACAGCGCCGGCACGCCCTGGTCCAGGCGCGCGTCCTGGTGGCCGTCGGCCGCGCGGACGACGACGCCCTGCCTGATCTCGACCGGCGTCGACGGCAGGAAGCGGTAGACGGGGCGGCCGGGGTAGGCGGCCTTGAGGTCGGCCAGCCCGACGCCGCCGAGGATCGAGGCGACGGCCTTCGCGTCGTCGGCGATCTCCGCCGCGACCTCGTCCAGCTGGGCCGGCTTGTGGCAGAGGACGACGAGGTCGGCGGCCTGGGCGAGCGCCGCGTTGCTCGCGAACGCGGTCCCGCCGAGCTCGTCGACGAGCGCCTGCGCGCGTCCCGGGAGCGGATCGGCGGCGAGGATGGGCTTGCCCCACCCGCGCGCGATGCCGCGCGCCATGTTCCCCGCTCCGATGAGACCGACCTGCATACGGGGCGACACTGTAGTGCCCGGACCGCAACGCGGGTTTCGCCCTCTGGGCCAACACGGGTGGGCGGGTCCGCATCCAACCTCGCCCCCTGGGCGAGCGTTGCCCTAGGACTGGTTGAAGAAGCCCTTCTCGATCAGCTGCGCGCGCTCTTCGGCCGAGATCTCGACGTTGCGCGGCGTGAGCATGAAGACGCGGTCGGCGACGCGCTGCATGCCGCCGTCGAGCGCGTAGGTGAGGCCGGAGGCGAAGTCGATCAGCCGCTTGGACAGATCGGTGTCGGTCGACTGCAGGTTCAGCACGACCGGGATGTCGTCCTTGAACTTGTCGGCGACCTGCTGGGCGTCGTTGAAGGACTTGGGGATGACCAGGTGCAGCTTGACGCTGCCGTTGCGCGCCTTGGCCGGCGCGGCCGCGCCGCCGCCGATCGGGCGGAGGTTGGCGCGGGTCGGCGGCTCGTCGTCGGCGAAGATGTCGTCGAACTCGTCGCGCCGCCGGCGCGAGCTCAGGCGCCGGACGTTCGGACGCTCGCGGTAGCGCTCCTCGAGCTCCTGCTCGGGCTCGCGGTAGTCGTCCTCTTCTTCGGCGTAGTTGTCCCGCTCTTCGGCCAGGCCGAAGTACACGAGTGCCTTGTGCCAGCTGTCGCTCACGGCCACGTCAGCAACTGTACGCCAATTCCGCTGAAAGTCCTGCAATCACAAGTACAGCTTCGTGCCCACTCGCACGATCGTCGCGCCCTCCTCGACGGCCACCGCGAAGTCCTGCGTCGTCCCCATCGACAGGTGATGGAGGCCGTGCTCGGCCGCGAGCTCGGCCAGCGCGGCGAAGTGGCGGCGCGAGTCCTCGGCACGCTCGGCCAGCGGCGGCATCGTCATCAGGCCGACCGGCGTGACCGCTTCGCGAGCGCGGGCGAGGAAGTCCGGGAGCAGGACGGGCGCGATCCCGCTCTTGTCGGGCTCGCCGCACACGTTGACCTCGACGAGGACCTGCGTGTCGGTGGTCGCGTGCTTCGCGAGCTGGTCGACGACGGAGTCGCTGCCGACCGAGTGGATCAGCCGCACGAGCCCGACGACCTGCTTGACCTTGCGCGACTGGAGGTGGCCGATGAAGTCCCAGGTCAGCTCGGTGCCGCCGGGGGCGTCGTGCTTGCGGACCAGCTCCTGGGCGCGGTTCTCGCCGACCAGCGCGATCCCGGCCTGCGCGAGCACCGGCAGCTCGTCGATCGCGACGTACTTGACGGCGGCCAGCAGCTCGACGTCGTCGGCGCTGCGGCCGGCGCGCGCGGCCGCGTCGGCGATCTCGCCGCGCACGCGCTCGACGTTCGCGCGCACGCCCTCGACCGTGAGCCCCTCGATCAGCTGCGCCACACGAGGCCTCCTTGCCGGCCGGTGATCGGCCCGGACGCGCGGTGGGAGAAGAAGACGTCGGGCTCGCACATCGTGCAGCGCTGCACGTCGTGGACGTGCGCGACGCCGGCGTCGACCAGGCGGCGAGCGGCGATGCCCTTGAGGTCCAGGGTGCGGTCGGCGCGCCGCGGCGCGTCCGGGAAGCGCGCGGCGACCTCGTCGCCGACCTCGTAGCAGCAGGCGCCGGCGCCGGGGCCGATCGCGGCGTGGATCGCGCCGTCGGGATCCAGGGCCCGGAGCGCGTCGACGCCCGCCTGCAGCACGCCGCCGGCCAGCCCGCCCCACCCGGCGTGCACCATCGCGACCGCGTCCGGCGTGGCCAGGGCGACCGGCAGGCAGTCGGCGGTCAGGACGATCGCCGCGACGCCGCGGGCCGCGGTGACGACGCCGTCGGCGTCGACGACGTCCGCGGGCGCCGTCGGCCCGTCGACGGTCACGACGCGCGTGCCGTGCACCTGCCGCCCCCACGCCAGCGCCGCGCCGGCAAGCGCGGCGGCGCGCCGCCGGTTCTCCTCCACCGCCGCGGGGTCGTCGTCGGTGAGCAGCCCGAGGTTCAGCGCGGCGTACGGCCCGTCGGAGACGCCACCGGCCCGCGCCGTGAAGCGCACCATCGCGCCGGGAAGCTCGACCTCGATCATCGCCCGTTGTTCTAGCAGTCGAGCGCCGCCGCCATCTGGGCGTCGCGGTCGTCGCCGAGCTCGCCGTCGAGGCGGCGGGCGAGCGTGGCGGCGAGCCGGCGGCCGAGCTCCGGGCCCTCCGGGAGGCCCGCGGCGATGAGGTCGTTGCCGTCGATCGCGAGGCGGACGTGGCGCCAGACGTCGACGAACCGCTGCGCGGTCTCCGCGTCCCCGCGGGCGCCGGCGACCGCCACGGCCTCGATGGGCTCGCCCTTGAGCGCGGCGACGACCGCCGACGGCCGCGCGGGCGCGATCGGCGCCAGCGCGGCGCAGCGGTCGAGGATCCGGCGCTCGGCGGCCGTGAAGCCCCAGGGCTCGGCCCACCCGCCGTCCGGGATCACCGCGCCGAGCAGGGTCAGGTCGCGCCGGGGCGGGACGGGCGTGGGCGCGAGGCGCGTCGCGGCGGTCGCCGGCTGCGGCCCGCCGCCGAGCAGCGCCCGGACCGCGCGCGGCGCCGGCGGCAGCAGCGCCAGCGCGTCGGCGACGAGCCGCGGGTCGAGCGTCAAACCCTCGACCAGCCCGAGGTTCTGGGCGGCGTGCAGCGCCGCCAGCGGGTCCGGCTCGCCCAGCGCGAGGCGCAGCTCGGCGCCCAGGCGGTCGCCGCTGACCGTCGCCAGCGCGCCCCGCTGCACGGCCTCGAACGCCAGGCGGTCGGTCGCCGGCTCGGGCGCGAACCCCAGCCGGACGGCGTAGCGGACGAGCCGCCACAGGCGCGTGGGATCGTCGCGGAACGACGCGGCGTGCAGCACGCGCAGGCGTCCGGCGGCGAGGTCGTCGAGCGCGGCGGGCGCCGCCGCCAGCTCGCCCGTGGCGTCCAGCGCCACCGCGTTGATCGTGAAGTCGCGGCGCAGCAGGTCGTCCTCCAGGCCCGACGCCCGGACCTCGGGCAGCGCGCCCGGCAGCTCGTAGCGCTCGTCGCGCGCCATGACCACGTCGACCAGGGAGCCGTCCGGCGCCACGACGTCGAAGGTGCAGAACCGCTCGTGGAAGGCCACGACCTCCCCGAGCGCACGCGCGACCGGCTCCGGATCGCCCTCGACCACGACGTCGATCTCGCCCGGCGTCCGGCCCAGCAGCGCATCGCGCACCGCGCCCCCGACGACCCACGCGTTGCGGTGCTCGGAGAGCACGCGCAGCGCCCACGCGCCACACGGCGCGGCGCGCAGCGCCTCCAACGCTTCATCGGGCCTCAACACGTGGCGATCCTCGCACGCCGTCCGACCTCATACCCTGTTGGCCATGACCCGTCCCTCCGGCGGCCGCCGCCGTCGGCTGGTGTGGATCGTCCCGGTCGTCGTGGCGTTGCTGCTCGCGGCCGGTGCGGTCAAGGTGCTGACGGGCGGCCCGGGCGACGTCTCCAACTCCGACGTCGAGTTCGACACGGCGCCGCCGACCGCGCCGACGCCCACCACGCCCGCGCCGAAGACCACCACGTCGTCTGCCAAGGACCCGTTCGCCGACGGGTTCGAGTGGCCTGTCTACGGCTACACGCAGAACCGCGCGCGCTACCTGCCGCTGGAGCGCAACCTGCGGCCGCCGTTCAACGTGCGCTGGAAGGTGACGGGCTCGATCCTGCTCGAGTTCCCGCCGGTCATCTGCGGCAAGTCGCTGTACCTGCTCAAGAACAACGGCGCGCTCTACGCGATCTCGCGCCGGACGGGCCACGTGCGCTGGAAGGTCAAGCTCGGCTACCTCGCGGCGTCCTCGCCGGCGTGCTCGCACGGGACCGTCTACGCCGTCATGCTCTCGCGCGGCAAGGGGATCCGGGCGGGCCGCATCGCCGCCATCGCCGGCTACACGGGTCGCACGCGCTGGTCGCGCAAGCTGCCCAGCCGCGCCGAGTCCTCGCCGCTGCTCGACCACGGGCGGCTGTACTTCGGCTCCGAGGACGGGACCGTCTACGCGATGGACGCCGCCAACGGCGACATCCAGTGGACCTACAAGGCCGGCGGCGCGGTCAAGGGCGCGCTCGCGCTGGACGACGACGGGCGCCTGATCTTCGGCGACTACGGCGGACACGTCACCGCGATCCGCCGCGCCGACGGCAAGCAGCTGTGGCAGACCGGGACCAGCGGCGGCGCGTTCGGCCTGAAGTCGGGGAACTTCTACGCGACGGCGGCGATCGCCTACGGCCGCGTGTACATCGGCAACACCGACGGGTTCGTGTACTCCTTCAGCGCGCGCGACGGCAAGCTCGCGTGGCGCCACAAGACCGGCGGCTACGTCTACTCCTCCCCCGCGATCTCGCCCGTGCTCGGCGGCACGGTGTACGCCGGGTCCTACGACGGCAAGCTGTACGCCTTCGACGCGCGCACCGGCAGCGTGCGCTGGACCCACAAGAGCGGCGGCAAGATCTCCGGCGGCCCGGTCGTCATCGGCGACCTGGTGTTCTACTCCAACCTGACCAAGCACTCGACCGGCGCGGTCGGCGCGGCCACCGGGCACGCCGTGTGGTCGATCGGCCGCGGCGCGTTCAACCCCGTGATCTCCGACGGCCAGCGCATCTACCTCGTCGGCTACGCCACGTTGTACGCCTTGGGCGAGGAGGGCCGTACGGCCGAGGGGACGCTGACCGCGGCGGGGCGCAAGCAGCGGCGCGCACATCTGAGCGCGGTCGCCGAGCGCCGCCATCGCCGCTACGTCGACCGTCGCGTCCTGGAGCGCAAGCGCGCCGTCGCCCGCCGGCTGGCCGCGCGGCGCAAGGGTCTCGAGGTCTGCTTCAGGTCAAGCGGCAAGACCAAGTGCCGGGTGCCCAAGCCGCCGGTCTGCTTCACGCGCAAGTCCGACGGCCGGACGATCTGCCGGGCGCGGAAGGCCTAGGCCTTGGGCTTCAACACCCAGAACTTCACCCGCGCCGTGCTCTGCGCCTTGCCGTCCGTGCCGAGCACGGCGACCGTCAGCAGGTAGGTGCCGGGCTTCAGCTTCTCGCCCTTGGCCAGCAGCGCCTGCGGGCGGAGCGTTGCGATGGTGCCGACCGCGCCGCCCTTGCCGCCCTTGGCGATCGTCAGCGACGTGCCACCGGGCGAGCCGGTGGTCTCCTTGGCCGTGACCGGCTTGTAGGTGCCGGGCTGGTAGTGCCCGTCGTCCTGCTGGCGGCCGCGGACCGGCGGGCACGTGCGGAGCGCCTGGGAGCCGGTGCCGCGTTGGATCGTGACCCGCACGGCGGCGGCCGCGGTCAGGCGGTAGCGGATCTTGACGGAGCGCGAGGTCGCCGCGGCGGACGCGACGCAGCGCGGCGCGACGGTCAGGCTCTGGACCTTGATGATCGACGGCGCCGAGGCGGCGACGACGGGCGCGGGCGCCGGCGTGCTCGTCGGGGTGGTCGTGGTGGTCGGCGCCGGGTCGGCCGGCGGGGCGGGCCGCGCCGGGATCGTCACGGTCGTCGTGCCGGCCGTGCTCTTGGCGCCGTCCTTGTCGGTGGCCACGACGGCGACCGTGTGGTCGCCGACCGTGGCATAGGTGTGCACCACGGTCGCCGCGGCCGCCGCGGTGAGCGTCTCTGCGTGCCCGTCGCCCCAGTCGACGTCGTAGGTGAAACCGGCGGCGGTGTCGGCGCTGGACGGGTCGGTCGTCGCGAGCGCGAAGGTCAGCGCGGCCTCGATCGGCGTAGTGCCGGGCGGCGCGGTGACCGTGACCGCCGGCGCGCCGTTGGTGGCGACCACGTCGGTCGTGTACTCGGTCTTCAGGCCGTCCTTGTCGATGACCGCGGCGCGCACCGTGGTGGTGCCGTCGTCGGTCGTCGGCAGCGTGGCGCCGGTGGTCGTGACGCCGCCGGCGTACGTGCCGTCGCCGACGTCCCAGGTTCCGTCGTCATCGACGTCGTAGGCGTAGTGGAGGCCGGCGGTCGTGTCGGCGGGCGACGCGTCGCTCGCGCCCGTGAACGACACGGTGGCGTCGGAGCCCTCGACGACCGGCCCGCTGTTGCCGAGCGTCGCGGCCGGCGCCGCGCCGGTCTCGGTGATGGCCGTGGTGTACGCGCGGAACCCGCCGTCCTTGTCGATGACGAGCCCGCGGACGGTCCGAACGCCGTCGTCGAGCGTCGGGACGGTCGTCGACGTGGTGGTGACGGCGGTCGCGTAGGTGGCGCCGCCGACGTCCCAGATGCCGTCGTCGTCGGTGTCGTAGGCGTAGCGGACCCCGGCGGTGGCGTCGGCTTCCGAGGCGTCCGTCGCGCCGGTGAAGGACACCGTGGCGTCCGCGCCCTCGACGACCGGGCCGTCGTTGGCCAACGCGGCGGAGGGCGCGGTGTTGGTGACCGTCAGCGTCGCCGTCGCCGAGGTCGTCGTCAGCGACCCGTCGGAGACGCGGACGCGCACGCTCGAAGCGTCCGGGCCGTCGCCGAGGCCCAGCGTCCCCAGCTGCGCAGCCGTGAGCGTCGGCGTCGCGCCCGTCGCGTCGCCGTACGTGCCGTCGCCGTCGACGTCCCACGAGTAGCTCAGCGGGTCGCCGTCCGGGTCCGAGCCGGTGGCCGCGAGGCTCACACCCGAGCCTTCGACGGTCGTGTAGGGGCCGCCCGCGTCCGCGGTCGGCGCGCGGTTGGGCGTCGCGGTGGTGAACGACCCGCCGCCGCTGTAACCGGTGCCGGCGCTGTTGGTGGCGTAGGCGCGGAAGGTGTAGCCCGTCGAAGGCGACAGCGCCGACGCCGGCACCGTGAACGTCCCGACCACCGGCGTGGCGAGCGGGATCTGGGTCACGCCCGCGCCGCCGATCGCCGGCGTGCAGGGCGAGGCGCAGTACACGACGCCGCTGGCGCTCAGCGCGCCGCCGCCGTTGCTCGTCACGGTGCCGCCGAGCGTCGCGGTCGTCGTCGTGACGGCCGCGCTGGTCGGCGTGGTGACGGTGGGCGCGACGACGACGGGTGCGGCGGTGGAGTGCCGCAAGGCGACGATCACCTGGGTGTAGGGGTCGCGCTGCTGGCCGTCGAGGAAAGTCCAATGCCAGTTGATGCCCGCCGTCGTCGCCTGGTTGGCGCCGGTGTTGCCCGAGCGCGATGCGGCGGAGCCGTGCACGCCCGACGTCGCCTTCCACGCCTGCGTCGGGGTGACGAGGTCGGTCGCGCCGCCCACCACCGGCTCGCTCGTGTTGGCGAGGTTGTCCAGCGCGATCACGCCGAACATGCCGTCGGCCTTGACGGTGTTGTTGAAGACGAGGGACGCGGAGTTCGCGCTGACGTCCAGGCTCTGGGAGGTCGCGGCGAGGACGGGATCGAGCTGGTCGACGCCGGTGAAGGCCGTCGCCCCGACGACCGCGGACGCCGAGCCCGCGAAGGTGACGGCCACGGTCGCCGAGCCCACCGGCGGATTGCTCAGCGTCCAGATCTGCGCGCGGGTCCCTGGGCCGGACTGGGCGGTCGCGCCGTCCGCGCTGCGGCTGGTCAGCGCCTGGCCGCCGTAGGTCACGCCGCTCACCGTCGCGCCGGCGGTCGTCGAGATCCCGACGGCCAGGAGGCGGTCGCCGCCGGCGGCGACGGCGAAGCCCGGCACCTGGATCGTCGAGCCCGTGCCGGCGGTCGACGCCGCGTTGACGGCCTGGACGTCGGCCGACGCCGCCGAGCAGAAGACGGCGGTCGTCAGCGCGCACGCTGCAACCGCGAGGACCCGCGCAACCCCATGCATAGCCGGCGACCCTACGGTCCGGCGGCGGACCTCACCCTGGTCGATCGGACAGGATCCGGTACAGCGGGGTCCCGGCTTCCTCGCCCGTGCGTCTAGGGGCGGACCGGCACGCCGGCCTCGACCAGGCGCGCCTTGGCCTCGGCGACCGTGTGCTCGCCGAAGTGGAAGAGCGACGCGACGAGCGCCGCGTCGGCGCCCGCGTTGAGCGCGTCGGTGAGGTCGTCCAGGTCGCCCGCGCCGCCGGAGGCGATGACGGGAACGTCGACGGCCTGCGCGATCGCACGGGTCAGCTCGAGGTCGTATCCGTCCTTGGTGCCGTCGCGGTCCATCGACGTGAGCAGGATCTCGCCGGCGCCGCGGCGCACGCCCTCGACCGCCCACTCGACCGCGTCGCGGCCCGTCGGCGTCCGCCCGCCGGCGACGAAGACCTCCCAGCCGTCGGCCTGCGAGGCGTCGACCCGGCGCTTGGCGTCGATCGCCAGCACCACGCACTGCGAGCCGAAGTGCTCGGCGAGCTCGTCGAGCAGGCCGGGCCGCGACACCGCCGCCGAGTTGACCGAGACCTTGTCGGCGCCCGCGTCCAGGACGGCCTGCGCGTCGGCCACGGAGCGGATGCCGCCGCCGATCGTGAACGGGATGAACACGTTGTCGGCCGTGCGGCGCGCGAGGTCGACGATCGTCTCGCGCTGCTCGTGCGTCGCGGTGATGTCGAGGAAGATGATCTCGTCGGCGCCCTCGGCGTCGTAGCGCTCGGCCAGCTCGACCGGGTCGCCCGCATCGCGCAGCCCCACGAAGTTGGTGCCCTTGACGACACGGCCGTTGTCGACGTCCAGGCAGGGGATCACGCGCTTGAGGTGCACGGCCGTGAGTGTATGCCGAGCGACCGTTTGGTCCGGCCCCGGGCATGTGCGGTATGTGCGGCGCGGCGGCGGCTATAGGCTGCGGCGCCGCTCCCGCCGTCTCCCCCCGGCGTCCACCCCGACCCACCCAGGCTCCCTCCATGTCCCCCCGTGTTGCTCGTCTCCTCGCGCTGCTCGTCCTCGCTGTTGCCGGGGTCGCGCCGGCGGTCGCCCACGCCGATCCGCCGCCCGGCGAGACCGCGCGGGTCCTGGCGCCGCTCGGCGCGGCGGGGCCCGGCGGCGGCGTGGGCGTCGACGTCCGCCCCGCCGGCGGCGCACCGGTCGTCAGCTCCGGCGCCGATGCGCAGTACGAGCCGGCCAGCTCGGTGAAGGTGCTCTACGGCGTGGCCGCTGAGCGTCGCGTCGTGGCCGGTCAGGCGACGTTCGCCGGCGCGATCAAGGCCTACAAGTACCCTGACTCGCCCAACGCGAACGGCAACCCGTCGAGCCCAACGCTCTGCCCGGTCGCCAGCGACGAGGTCGCGGCCAACGCGCGGACCGGGATCACGCTGGGCGGCGCCGAGCAGGGCATGTTGGTGCACTCCGACAACACGCTGACACGCGCGATCCTGCTCGCGGGGGGCGGACTCGGGCCGATCAACGCGGTCGCCACCGCGGCCGGCATGACCAGCACCGCGCTGCACCAGGACTTCATCGGCTGCGCGTACCGCGGCGGGAAGCGCAACGTGACCACGCTGGCGGACATGAGCCGGTTCTACGCGGCGCTCGACGCGGGCCGGCTGGTCGCCGCCGCGGGCCGCGACCACCTCTACGCGACGATGCTCCACGGGACGTACTCGACGGCCTCTGACTTCGGCAAGATGGTCGCCGACGAGGCGCAGAAGCTCGGGTTGCCGAGCAGCGTGGTCATCCCGTTCCTCGACCAGGCGTGGTTCGCGCAGAAGGGCGGCTCGTACGCCTCGCCCTGCGGCGGCCCGTACGGCCAGCCGCCGGCGTGCGGCAGCTCGACCGACACCACCCGGTACGCGACCGACATGTCGCTCACCGAGCTGCAGCGGATCCCGTTCATGCGGCTCGACGGCAGCATCGACCTGCGGACCTACACCTCCGGCGCGTACGTGTTCGACCGGCTGTGCACGACGGACGCTTGCGTCGACGGCGCGCAGAGCGCGGTCGCCACGGCGGCGTCGGTCGAGGGCCTGCGGTCGGTCGTGCACGACGCGCTGCTCAGCCGCCTCGTCGCGGCCGACGCGCCCCCGGTCGCGCGCTTCGGCGCGCCGCCGGCCGGTGTGGCCACCGGTGCCGCGGTCGCGTTCGACGCGAGCGGCTCGAGCGATGCCGACGGCCCGATCGCGCATTACGCTTGGGACTTCGGCGACGGCTCGACCGCGCAGGGCGCGACCGCGGCGCACGCCTACGCGACGCCCGGCACCCGCACGGTGACGCTGACCGTGACCGACGCGCTCGGACGCACGGGCACGGCCACGCAGACGGTCTCGGTCGTGCTGGCGTCCGCCGCAGCGGCCGACACCAAGCCGCCCACGCTCCGCGTCCGGTCGGCGCACAAGGTCCGGGCCCGCCGCGCGCTGACGCTGAAGCTCACGCTGAGCGAGCCGGCGACCGTGTCGGTCACCGTGACCCACGCCAGCGCGGGCCGGCGCAAGGGCTCGCGCTGCGTCGCACCGCCGAAGGCCAGGCATGGTCGTGCCTGCAAGCGCACCGTCGTCGCGCTGCGCACGACCGTGAAGAACCGCAAGTCCGGCAGCCTGCGCCTGCGCGGCATCGCGAAGCTTCGACCGGGCCGCTACCGCCTGACGATCTCCGCCCACGACGCGGCCGGCAACGCCGCACGCCCGGTCCGGATCACGCTGACCGTCGCGCGCGCCCGGACGCGCCGCTGAGACGAGGCGCGGGCGGCGCAACCGCGGCGACACGGCGCCTGGCGCACCACCGCGGCAGCACCTCGCGCCAGCGCAGGCGCGTCGCCCGGCGCGGCGACACGTCGCTCGACGCAGCTGCGCGTCGCCCGGCGCAGCGGCACGTCGCCCGGCGCGGCTGCGCGTCGCCCGGTGCAGCGGCACGTCGCCCGGCGCGGCCGCGGCGCAGCGGCCGCCGACACGTCAGTCCGTCGCCGGAACCGGTCGGTAGGGCTTCTTGTCGCTGCGGTCGACGACCTCGGGCTGGAGCGCCTTCTGGCCTTCGGCGATCGTGAAGCGGCCCTCGTAGAGCGCCTTGCCGGCGATGACGCCGCCGAGGTTGACCTGGCGCAGGTCGCGCAGGCCGCGGAGGTCTTCGACGGAGCCGATGCCGCCGGAGTAGATGAACCGGCCGCGCACGACGTTGGCGATCCGCTTGACGGCCTCGAAGTCGATGCCGCCGAGCATGCCGTCGCGGTCGACGTCGGTGTAGACGAACGAGCGCACGCCGCGGTTCTGCAGCCGCTCGATGACCGCTGCGGCCGGCATCTGCGTGGTCTCCTGCCAACCGGAGGTCGAGACGTTGCCGCCGCGCGTGTCGACCGACACGATCGTGCGGTCGCGGAAGGCGCCGAGCACGTCGTCGAGGAAGTCGATGTCGTTGAACGCCGCCGTGCCGAGGATCACGCGCTCGGCGCCGGCGCGCAACGCGTCGCGGACGGCCGGCAGCGACCGCAGGCCGCCGCCGTACTGGACGGGCACGTGCAGCTCGTTGGCGATCTGCTCCAGGTGGTCCAGCGACTTCGGGGAGCCGTAACGCGCGCCGTCGAGGTCCACGACGTGGAGGAACCTCGCGCCGGCGTCCACCCACGCGCGGGCGGCTTCCAAGGGCGAGTCCTCGTAGACCGTGACTTGATTGAAGTCACCTTTGACCAGGCGGACCGCCTTGCCTTCGCTGATGTCGATCGCCGGGTACAGGATCAAGCTGCCGTCGCCTCCACTGACGTACACACACGCACGAAGTTCGCCAGCAGGGCGATGCCGTCGCGCGAGGACTTCTCTGGATGGAACTGGGTGCCGAACACGTTCCCCTGGCCGACGACCGACGCGAACTCGCTGCCGTAGTCGCTGATGCCGAGCGCGATCTCGCTGTCGAGCGCGATCGCGGGAACGAAGGAGTGCACGTGGTAGAACGGCGTCGGGTCGGGCAGGCCCGCGCTCAACGCGCTGGGCCGCGACCAGCGGACGTTGTTCCAGCCGATGTGCGGAAGCTTCTGGCCGCGCGCGTCCAGCGGCACGACCTCGCCGGGCAGCAGGCCCAGGCCGTCGGCTCCGCCGAACTCGGGGCTGTGCTCGAAGAGCAGCTGCATGCCCAGGCAGGAGCCGAGCACGGGGACGCCGGCCGCCGCGCGGTCGCGAATCAGCTCGGTCAGCCCCGACTCGTTCAACAACGCCATCGCACGGGCGAACGCGCCGACGCCCGGCACGACGAGGCCGTCGGTGGCGCGCAGCGCGTCGTGGTCGCCGGTGAGGACGACCGTCGCGCCCGCGCGCTCCAGCGACTTCTCCATGGAGCGGCGGTTGCCCATGCCGTAGTCGACGACGCCGAGCGTCACGTCACCCATCGCAGCGTTCCCGCCTCATGAGGTGAGCGTCCCCTTGGTCGACGGGACGCCCTTCTCGGTCGGGTCGATCGACACGGCCTCGCGCAGCGCGCGGGCGAAGGCCTTGAACGCCGCCTCGATCATGTGATGGGCGTTGGTCCCGGTCTCGACCGTCACATGGAGCGTCATGCGCGCCGCCGACGAGACCGCGCGGAAGAACTCCTCGGTCAGTTCGTGGTCGAAGTTGCCGGTGCCGCCGGGCGGCAGGTCGGCCTCGAACGCGAGGAACGGACGACCGGACAGGTCGAGCGCCACCGCTGCGCGCGCCTCGTCCATCGGCACGACCGCGTGGCCGTAGCGGTGGATCCCGCTGCGATCGCCGAGCGCCTGGTCGAGCGCCTGGCCGAGGACGATGCCCGTGTCCTCGACCGTGTGGTGCGCGCCGGTCTCCAGGTCGCCCTTGACGTCGACGAACAGGTCGAGCCGACCGTGGCGCGACAGCAGGTCGAGCATGTGGTCGAGGAAGCCGACGCCCGTCTCCCGGGTCCCGGCCCCGCTGCCGTCGAGGCCGAGCGTCAGGCGGACGTCGGTCTCCTTCGTCTTGCGTGAGATCTCGGCGGTGCGCGTCATCCCGAGGGATTCTCCCGTACCCGCATCGAGTCCGCGTGCCGGGTGAAGCCCTCGGCCTCCGCGATGGGCACGCCGGCGCGCGCGAGGGCGTCCGCTGCGGGCCCGATCCGCACCACGCTCATGCGCCGGCGGAACTGCCGCGTCGACAGCCCGGAGGTGAACCGCGCGGCGCCGCCGGTGGGCAGCGTGTGGTTGGAGCCCGCGACGTAGTCGCCGAACGCGGTGCCGCTCTCGCGCCCTACGAACACGCAGCCGGCGGAGCGGACGCGGTCGACGAAGGGCTCTGCGCCGGAGCCGACGAGCTGCAGGTGCTCGGGCGCGAACGCCTCGGCGACGGCCAGCCCGGTGTCGAGGTCGTCGACCACGACGACCGCCGCGGCCGCATCGGAGTCCTCGGTCTCGTCCAGGCGCGCTGCGACCTCGTGCGCCAGCGCCGCGTCGTCGGTCACGAGGGCGACGATCGTCCCGATCCCGTGCTCGGCCTGGGCCAGCAGGTCGGCGACCACGAGATCGACGTCCGCGTCGCCGGAGGCCAGGATCAGCACGTCGGACGGCCCGGCGAAGCCGTCGATGCCGACGTCGCCCGACACCTGGCGCTTGGCCTCCTGGACATAGAGGGAACCCGGGCCGGCGATCACGTCCACCCGGTCGACGGTCTCGGTCCCGTAGGCGAAGGCCGCGACCGCGTGCGCGCCGCCCATGCGCCAGACCTCGTCGGCACCGCACAGCGCGCACGCCGCGAGGATCACCGGGTGTGCGCCCGGTGCGCAGACCACGACCTCGTCGACCCCGGCCGCGCGCGCGGCGACGACGCCCATGACGACCGTCGACGGGTACGGGTTGCGCCCGCCCGGCGTGTAGATCGCGGCGCGCCGGACCGGCACCTCGCGGATCGTGACCTGCTGGCCCTCCGGCAGCGTCAGCGCCTTGTCGCCGACCAGCCCGGCCTCGGCGACCTCGCGCACGTTGGCGATCGCGACGTCCAGGCCGGCGCGGACGACGGGATCGAGCGCGGCCAGCGCCGCGTCGCACTCCTCGCGCGTGACGCGCAGAGCACCGGTCACACCATCGAAGCGCTCGGCGTATTCAAGCAACGCCTGCTCGCCGCGCGTGCGCACCGAGGCGACGATCTCGCTGACGGTGCCGGAGACCGACACGCCCGCGGGCGCGAGCGCCCGCAACGACTCGGCGGCGTCGGCCGGCGCGCCCGAGGCCTCGAAGCGCTCGACGTTCATGCGCCGCCCGCGATCGGCGCCGACGGCTTGTTGGCCGCTCGCATCCGGCGCGTCAGCTCGTCGATGGCGGCGGACTTGAGCTTGTGGGCCACGGGGTTGGCGATCAGCCGCGCGGTCGAGGTCATGATCTCTTCGCGGATGACCAGGCCGTTCTCGCGCAGCGTGTTGCCCGTCGCGGTGACGTCGACGATCGCCTCCACGAGGCCCGTTAGCGGCGCGAGCTCGACCGACCCCTTCACCTCGACGATCTCGGCCTGCCGGCCGGTCTCCTCGAAGTAGCGGGCAGCGATCCGCGAGTACTTGGTCGCGACGCGCATCACGCCCAGCCGCCGCAGCGCCTCGGCCGCCGGATCGGGCTCGCCCACGACGGTCGCGAAGATCATGCGGCACGGGCCGTAGCCGAGGTCGAGCAGCTCGACGACCTGGCGCTCGTCCTGCTCGGTCAGCACGTCCTTGCCGGTGATGCCGACGTCGGCGGCGCCGGCCTCGACGTAGGTCGGCACGTCGGACGGGCGCATGGTGATGATGCCGACGTTGTCGAACAGCAGCTTGCGGCCGTTCCCGCGGACCTCCGCGGTGTCGACGCCGACATCGTCGAGGAGGTCGAGCGTCTCGGTCAACAGCGCTCCGCGCGGGACGGCGATCGTCAGCGCCGGCGCGTTGTTGGTGGTGTCGCTCACGCCGCCTCCTCCCCCGCGAGCGCGAGGTGCAGCCGGTCGACGTGCAGCGCGAAGCCGACCGCCGGCAGGTCGCGGCCGAAGCGCGCGAGCAGGCCGTCGTAGCGCCCGCCGCCGCCCAGCGGCTCGCCGAGCGCGGGATCGAGGACGTCGAAGACCGACCCGGTGTAGTAGCCGAGCCCGCGTGCGAGCCCGAGGTCCAGGACGATCCTCTCGCGGACGGCGTCCGGCAGGTCGGCCAGGATCGCGCGCAGGCCGTCGGCCTCGCCGCCGGTGATCTCGTCGAGCACCTCCGGCCCGCCGCGCAGCTGCGGGACGCGCACGAGCGCGTCGTCCACGCCGTGGGCGGCGACCTCGCGCTCGAGGCGGACGAAGTCGCGGTCGCCCAAGGCGGACAACAACTTCTCCCCCACCTCGGGCCGCACGTCGAAGGTGTTCAGCAGCGCCGGGTATAGCGACGCGCTGCCCAGCGCGATCCGGTAGCCGACCAGGCCGACGGCGTCCAGCGCCTCGCAGAGCACCGTGAGCGCCTCGACCGTGCCGTGCGGCCCGGGCGCGCCGATCAGCTCGATCCCGGCCTGCAGGAACTCGCGCATCTGCCCGCGGTGCGGGCGGACGCCGCGGTACGCGTGCGCGAAGTAGGAGAAGCGCAGCGGCGGCTCGGCCGTCGCGTAGCGCGTGGCGACGACGCGCGCGATCGGCACGGTCATGTCGGCCCGCAGCGCCATCACGTGCCCGTGGTCGTCGAAGACGCGATAGCCGGGGTCGACCCCGGTCTCGCCGTGCCGCAGGACGTCCTCGAACTCGATCGTGGGCGTCCAGACCTCGCCATAGCTCCGATGCTCGAACACCCCGCGCATCGCCTCGGTGATCGCGCGCAGCTCGCGCATCTCGTCGGGGAGGACGTCACGCGTCCCGTTGGGAATGGGGTGGATCATCGGGCTCCGCAGACTACGAGAAAGTCTGCGGAGGCTCTGTGTCGGTTTGTCACGAAAGTGCGCAGGCCCTGCGAAATCTCCGTGACAGCGCGGGGTGACGCCGCGGACCGACCGTACGGTTACGCCAATGCCGGCTGTTCAGCGACCCGCTCGATGCTCGCCCCCAGATCACGGAGACGCTCGTCGATCCGCTCGTAGCCGCGGTCGATCTGACGGATGTTGCCGATCTCGGTGCGGCCCTCCGCGGTCAACGCGGCCAGCAGGACCGCCATGCCCGCGCGGATGTCCGGGGACTCCACGCGCGCGGCGCGCAGGCGCCGCGGCCCGTGGACGAGCGCGCGATGGGGGTCGGCGATGAAGATGTTGGCCCCCATGGAGATGAGCTTGTCGCAGAAGAACAGGCGCGACTCGAACATCCACTCGTGGACGAGGACCTCGCCCTCGGACTGGGTCGCGAGCGCGACGGCGATCGAGGTCAGGTCCGCCGGGAACGCGGGCCACGGGCCGTCCTGGACCTTGGACGTGTGCTCGCCCATGTCGCGCTCGACGACGAGCTTCTGGTCGCCGGGCACGACGACGTCGGCGCCGTCGAGCTGGGTCTCCAGCCCGATGCGCCGGAAGACCAGGCGGATCATCCGCAGGTCGTCGGGCTCGGTGTCCTTGATCCGGATCTCCCCGCCCGTCATGCCGGCCATGGCCATGAACGAGCCGATCTCGATGTGGTCGGGCCCGATGTCGTGCGTCGTGCCGCCGAGCGTGTCGGCGCCGGTGACGTGCAGGACGTTGGAGCCGATGCCGCGGATGTCGGCGCCCATCTTGACCAGCATGCGGGCGAGGTCGACGACATGCGGCTCGGAGGCGGCGTTGAAGACCTGGGTCTCGCCCGGCGTCAGCGCGGCGGCCAGCAGCGCGTTCTCGGTGCCCATCACGGACGGCTCGTCCATGAAGACCTCGCCCGCGCGGAGCTTGCCCGCCAGCTTCAAGATGGTGTGGTCGTGCTGCTCGATGCGCGCGCCCAGCGCCTTGAACGCGTCCAGGTGCGGGTCGAGGCGGCGGCGGCCGATGACGTCGCCGCCGGGCGGCGGCATGTCCGCGCGGCCGAAGCGCGCGAGCAGCGGGCCGGCGAGCAGGAACGAGGCGCGGATGCGCGCGGAGATGCGCGGGTCGACGCTCGACTCCGCCGTGATGCCGGCGGCGCAAATGGCGACCTCGTGCTCCGCACGCCACTCCACGGTGGCGCCCAGGTCCTCGAGCAGGTCGAGCATCGCCTGCACGTCCCGGATGCGCGGGATGTTGCGCACGACGACCTCGTCCGAGGTCAGCGCGGACGCGGCGATGCAGGGCAGGGCGGCGTTCTTGTTGCCGGCAGGCACAACCGTGCCGGACAGTGGAGCGCCCCCGTCGATGACGAACTTCTCCATGCGGTCGAAGCGCCCGGTTCGGCCTCCCGAAGCGGGGTGCGGGCGCTGGGCTAGGGTAACAGCCATGTCGTCGCAGCTTTCGCGGGCGGAGGCCTGGGACCTCCTGTCCGAATGGGTCGAGTCACCCTCCTTGCGGAGGCACTGCCTGGCGGTCGAGGCTGCCATGGTCGGCTATGCCCGCAAGAACGGCGAGGACGAGGAGCGCTGGGCCGTCGCGGGCCTCCTGCACGACGCCGACTACGAGCGGTTCGCGGACATGGACGACACCGAGAACGGCCACCCGCGGACCATCTTGAGGTACTTGAAGGAGCGCGACGTCGACCCCGAGATCGTCGACGCGATCGCCGGCCACGCCACGTTCCTCGACGTCCCGCGTGAGAGCGCCATGGCCAAGACGCTCTACGCCGTCGACGAGCTGTCCGGGTTCATCGTGGCGTGCGCCTACGTGCGGCCCGAGGGCATCCATGGGATGACGCCCAAGTCGGTCAAGAAGAAGCTCAAGACGCCGGCCTTCGCGGCCGCGGTCAACCGCGACGAGGTCCGCGAGGGCGCCGCGGCGCTGGGCGTCGACTTCGACGAGCACCTGCGGTTCGTGATCGCCTCGCTGGAGGAGCGCGCCGACGAGCTCGAGCTCCACGGGCGCGCCGCGGACGACGACGGGACCGGCGGTGCCGCGGCCGACGCCGCGCCCGAGCCAGCGGCCTGACCGCTTCGAGACCCGCCTCGTCTGGTCCCCCTCCTGTCCCCATGGGCGCCCGCGAGCGCTACGCGCGCGTCCTGCGCGCTCCGCACGCCCGTGCGCTGCTGACGGCCGAGATCCCGGCCCGGCTGCCCATCGGCATCAACGGGCTGGCGATCGTCCTGTTCCTGCGCGAGCACACCGGGTCCTACGCGGCCGCGGGCGCGGTGGCCGCCGCCTTCGGGATCGCGGTCGGCGTGACGGCGCCGTTCATCGGACGGCTGATCGACCGGCGCGGCCTGACCGGCGTCGTCGTGCCGCTGTCGCTGCTGCACGCGGCCTGCATGGTGTTGTTGGTGCTCTTCGGCCTGTCCGACGCGCCCGTCGGGTTGTTGGTGGTCCTGGCCGCGCTGGCCGGGGCGTTCATCCCGCCGCTGGGCTCGATCTCGCGGTCGCTCTGGCCGCGGATCCTCAAGGACGAGGACCCGAGCCTGCTCGGGACCGCGCTCGCGCTCGAAGGCGTCCTCATCGAGCTGATCTTCGTGACCGGCCCGCTGCTGACCGCGCTGCTGGCGGCGCTGTGGGACCCGGCGATCGCGCTCGCGCTCTCTCCCATCCTGTTGTTGGTGGGGTTGGCTGCGTTCCTCGTCCAGCCGCCCGTCCGCACCTGGCAGATCAGCGACGTCGCCGACAGCCACGGCGCGCTCGGCGCGCTGCGCTCACCGGGCATCCGGACGCTCGTGCTGTGCACGCTGCCGATGGGGTTCTGCTTCGGCGCGATGGAGGTCACGCTGCCGGCGTTCACCGAGGACCACGGGGCGCGCGGGCTCGCCGGCGTGCTGGTGGCGACGTGGTCGCTGGGCAGCGCCATCGGCGGGCTGGCCTACGGCGCGCGCTCGTGGTCGGGCGCGCCCGGGCGGCGCTACGCGCGGCTTGCCGCGCTGCTCCCGCTCGGCTACCTGCCGCTGGCGATCGCGCCGTCGCTGGCGGTGATGTTCCCGCTCGCGCTCGTGGCCGGGATCTGCATCGCGCCGACGCTGACGGCCGGCAACCAGATCGCCGGCGACGTCGCGCCGGCCGGTGCCGAGACCGAGGCCTACACCTGGCCGATCACGTCCCTGGTCATCGGCCTGGCGGCGGGCAACTGGTGCGCGGGCGTCATCGTCGAGGCCGTCGACTGGCAGGCGGCGTTCCTGGTCAGCGCGGGCGGCGCGGCGCTCTCCGCGCTCCTGGCGGCCACGCGCTGGCGGACGCTCGGGACGCGCGCGCCCGTCTACGACGCGGCCTTGTAGCGGCCGCCGCCCTTCGCCCACTCCTCGAGGTGCTCCAGGCGGCAGAACGCGTCGCCGATCCGGTGCTGCCCGCGGTGGCGCACGACGAGGACGCGCTCGACGCCGAGCGGGTCGCCGCACAGCGCGCAGCGGCCGAGGGCGTCGTCAGGCTCGCCGTCGTCGACGATCCGGCCCGCCTCCCACTCCGCGCCGCGGATGACCCACGGGACGACGTGCTCGAGGCGGCAGAACACGGCCTTGCGGCGCTCCTCCGGCTCGGCCACGCGGAAGCCCGAGTCCTCCGGGACAGCCGTGCCACACCAGGTGCAGTGCTCGGACATCGCTGCCGTTGAGAGTAGCCCGAGCGCCGGAGGTCGGCGCAAGCAGCTACTTTGGAGCCCGTGGCTACCGAACCGCTGACGATCACCATCCTCGAGGGCGACGAGACCGGGCAGGAGCTCCTCGAGCAGGCGCTGCGCGTCCTGGACCCCGACGTCGTCGGGCTGCCGATCGCGCTCGACCGCTACGACCTGTCGCTCGAGAACCGGCGCGCGACGGACAACCAGGTCGTCGAGGACAGCGCCGCCGCGATGCGCGCCTCCGGTCTCGGGATCAAGGCCGCGACCGTCACGCCCGAGGGCAAGGACGACGTCGGCTCGCCGAACCGCATCGTGCGCGAGGGCGTCGACGGCAAGGTCATCATCCGCACGGGCCGGCGGATCCCGGGCATCAACCCGGTCGCCGGCGTGTACCTGCCGATCTCGGTCGTCCGGATGGCGGTCGACGACGCCTACGGCGCCAAGCAGTGGCGCGAGGGCTCCGAGGGCGGCGCCGACGAGATCGCCTACCGCACCGAGAAGATCTCGCGCGGGACGTGCACCGCGGTCGCCGAGTACGCGTTCCGGACCGCGCAGCGGCTCAACGGCAAGGTCTACGGCGGGCCGAAGTGGACCGTGTCGCCGGTCTACGAGGGGATGCTCAAGGAGGAGATGGACCTCGCCGCCGAGCGCCATCCCGACGTCTGGTACCAGCCGGTGCTGATCGACGCGACCTACGCGGGGCTGATCTCCGGCGCCGCCGACTCCCCGCTCGTGATCCCCGCGCTCAACCGCGACGGCGACTGCCTCAGCGATCTCGTGATGCCGATGTTCGGCTCGATCGCCGGCGCCGAGTCAGTCCTGCTGGCGTTCGACCAGGACTTCAAGACGACGGTCGCGATGGCCGAGGCCCCGCATGGCACGGCGCCGGCGCTGCAAGGCAAGGACATCGCCAACCCGATGGCCATGATCTTGGCCTGTGGCGCGGTGCTGAACTACGCCGCGGAGAAGGGCGTCGAGGGCGCCGAGCGCGCGTCGCGCGCGATCTACGAGTCGGTCCTGGAGTCCACGGCGCGCGGCGTCCGGACCCACGACCTCGGCGGCCAGGCCGGCACGACCGAGTTCACCGACGACGTCATCGGCCGGGTGCGGACCAAGATGGACGTCTGGTCGTCGCTCGGCTCGACGCGGTAGCCGCCGCCGCTAAGCCGTCCGCATCCGTGCGCGATGGCGGGCGCGCCGCCGCGTGTAGAGGCGGCGCTGGACGAGCAGCGTCAGCACGCCCGCGACGTGGATGCCGGCGATGTTGAGCACCAGTTGCTCGGCCGAGCCGCGGCAGGACTCCCAGTCGCCGTAGACGGCGGTCACCGCGACGTTGGTCGCGGCCGGCAGCGTGGTCACGGAGATCAGGACGCCGAGCAGCGCGCCCGACTTCGCGGTCGTCAGCGAGAGCATCCCGACGGCGCCGGCGCACAAGGCCACGAAGAACGCCAGGAAGTCCGGGTTGGCGATCGACCGCGCCAGGCCGTGGTCGTCGGAGCTGAACGCGTCGGGCGTCACGTCGGTGACCTTGAAGATCCAGACGAGGGCGACCGTGACCGCGATCGCAACCGGGAAGCCGACCAGCAGCGCGACGAGCGAGCGCAGCGCCAGGTCGCCGCGCCGCTGGACCAGCGCGACGCACAGGGCGGAGATCGGGCCGAACTCGGGGCCGACGACCATGCCGCCGACGACGAGGATGATGACGACGCTCGCCTCCTCGCGCGCGACGTCGGCAAGGATCACGTCGCCTGCGGCTTCAGCGCGGCGCCTCGCAGGTGCACGATGTTGACGACGGAGTCGATCGGCTCGAGGAGCGCGAGCGCGAGCGCGGCGTGGTCGGCGGGCGCGACGATGCGGAGGTGGACCACGGGCCGACCTTCGTCGCGCCTCGCGCGAGCCGTTGGGTCGATGCAAGATCGCGTGCACGGACGGGGCCGAATTTTGGCGTCCTAGAGCCAAATTCTCGGGTCGCTCCGATGCGAACACGTGTTCTTGCCTCTTCCGTCCGACCAGACCCATAGCTTTGCGAACACATGTTCTCCCCCACCGCAGATCCCCGGCCGGCAAAGCGTTCCGTTCGCGAAGCCGTCCGGCGTGCCGTCGATCTGGTCGTCGCCTTCGCCACGCTCGCTGATGAGCTGCCGCCGCGCGCCTCCGTCGACGACCTCGCGGAGGCCCATCCTCACCGCCGTCCGCTCCGCGCGCCCTCACGCGCGGGCCGTCCCGGCGGGGTGCCCTCCCGAGCGCACTCCTGCACGACGCCAGTGGCATCTCGCCCGCAGCGTCTTCCTCGCAGGTCCACCAGCGTGCGGTGACCTTTCCTCAAGCAATGACGCATGTCCCAGCTGGGAGGCCGTGGACATGCGCCGGGAGCTTCATGTCGTGATGGGCAAACAGCGAGCGGGCCGCCAATAGGCGGCCCGCGGCGCGTTACCAAGGGCGCTTCGCCCGACGCCCGCCGCCTGGCGAAGCGCCACTTCCACCCGCGGCGCGCTCCACCGTTCCGCGCGGCGGTGGAAACCTGGTGCGCCCGGCGCGCGCCGCCTGGCCGAACGCTGCTCCGTTCGCAGCGCGCCCGCCGGTTCGCGTCAGGCGAAACCTGCTGCGCCGGGCGTCCGCCGCGCGCCGCCCGCCGAAGCGCCGCTCCGTCCGCAGCCCCGGCCGCCGGTTCGCGTCAGGCCGGAACCTGCCGCCGGGCCCGTCAAGTCGGCCACGACCGTCCCGGCGTTGCCGGATCGCATCACCTTCTCGGCGCACCGGTGCGAGCCCGCCGGCTTCGGGCGCCGACGTCGCGTCGAGCGCCGAGCCAGTTGCGGCGAGAGGCCAGCGGCGCCATTCGAGCCATCGATGCGCGAGCCGCCCCTCGCCGAAGTTCCCCTGGCAGATCGCCAAGCGACGGAGCCGCCGGCGGCGGCGTCAGCCGGAGCGGTAGTGGTAGGAGTGCGCGATGTGGAAGCCGCGGCAGCCGTAGAAGGCGAGGGCGCCGTCGTTGTCGGCCTCCACCTGCAGGTAGGTGCGGGTGGCGCCGAGGGCTGCGGCCCAGTCTTCGAGGGCCTCGACGAGCATCGTGGCCACGCCGGCGCGGCGAGCAGGCTCGATGACACCGAGGGAGAAGAGGCCGAGCCATCCATCCTCGGCGACGCCGATGCAGATGCCGATGGGCTCGCCGGACCGAGTGTCGACGGCGGAGGCGAAGCGTCCGCGGTCGACAAGCTGCGAAAGCACGAGGTCCGCGGTCTCTCGGATGCCGCCGATCCCGCTCACCGCCGCCCACGCCTCGACCCACTCGGTGCTCAGGTCGGTGAGCTGCACGGCGATCGCGGGCGGTGAAGCGACTGGGCCTGGCCGCGCCGGGCCAGCCTGGACCTGAATAGTGATGTCAGCAGCCGGCGACGCGGTGCCCCTGAGCGGCCCAGCGAGGACGAGCGAGGCGCCACCCGAAGCCATCCCTCTTCCCTCGAGCTCAGCGTCCAGACGCCGATGGCCTTCCGCCGGCGAGACCTGGACGACCTGGGCGAAATCGAGCTGCTCCGCCGTCGCCAGCGCGACCCCGAGGGTGCGCACTGCGGCCGACGGATCGGCGGGCGGCAGCAGCGAGTTGGAACGCCGGCGATCCACGCTGACCGTCCTGCGCAGCAGCCACCCCTCGACCTCTTCGACCTCACCGGCCGGCCACGCGCGCAACGCGAGCAACTCCAACTGATGCGACGTCTCAGGATCGAAGCGGGCAGGGAGATTCGGCGCTGGCACAGGACGCGGAATCGTTGCATGACGCAGCGCCACAAGCGTCGCGAAAGCCGAGAAAAGACCCGCGGCCCAGGGCAGGCCGGCGCGACGGACGCGCCGCGGGCCCGGGCGCGAGAAGCCAGGGAGCTCGGCTGCTGTACCGACGGCTGATGCACCCACCGCTGAACGGCTGTCCGAGGTCGCGGCACTCCAGTCCGACTGGGGCCGCGCCGCGTCCCCAAAAACGACTCCAGAATGACGAAGAGCCGCCCCGAGGGGCGGCTCTTCTGACATTAAACCGGCGGCGTCCTACTCTCCCGGGCCCTTGCGAGCCAAGTACCATCGGCGCTGTGGGGCTTAACTTCTCTGTTCGGAATGGGAAGAGGTGTTTCCCCCACGCCAAAGCCACCGGAAATCTACGAGAGATCCCGGCGGCCCCTCAAAACCGCACAGCTCACCACATGTGTAATTCACGACGATATAAAATAACCGTCAAGCCCTCGAGCCATTAGTACCAGTCTCCTTCGCGCGTTACCGCACTTCCAGATCTGGCCTATCAACCTGGTGGTCTCCCAGGGCTCTTACTCTCTCAAGGAGATGGGAGAGCTCATCTTGAGGCTGGCTTCCCGCTTAGATGCCTTCAGCGGTTATCCAATCCGGACGTAGCTAACCTGCTATGCCCTTGGCAGGACAACAGATACACCAGAGGTCCGTTCACCCCGGTCCTCTCGTACTAGGGGCAAATCCTCTCAACTCTCCAACGCCCACGGCAGATAGGGACCGAACTGTCTCACGACGTTCTGAACCCAGCTCGCGTACCGCTTTAATGGGCGAACAGCCCAACCCTTGGGACCTACTTCAGCCCCAGGATGCGACGAGCCGACATCGAGGTGCCAAACCGGGCCGTCGATGTGGACTCTTGGGCCCGATAAGCCTGTTATCCCCGGAGTACCTTTTATCCGTTGAGCGACGGCACTTCCACTTGCTACCGCCGGATCACTAAGACCTGCTTTCGCACCTGCTCGACATGTCTGTCTCGCAGTCAAGCTCCCTTATTGCCTTTGCACTCTACGCACGATTTCCGACCGTGCTGAGGGAACCTTTGTGCGCCTCCGTTACATTTTGGGAGGCGACCGCCCCAGTCAAACTACCCGCCTGGCACTGTTCTCCGCCCGGATTCACGGTGCGAAGTTAGACGTCCAATACATCAAGGGTGGTATCTCAAGGTTGGCTCCACCTCGGCCGCAGCCGAGGCTTCAAAGCCTCCCACCTATCCTGAGCGAAATGCACCGAACGCCAATACCAAGTTGTAGTAAAGGTTCACGGGGTCTTTCCGTCTAGCCGCGGGTACTCGGCATCTTCACCGAGACTGCAATTTCACCGAGCCCCTCGCTGAGACAGCGCGCAAGTCGTTACGCCATTCGTGCAGGTCGGAACTTACCCGACAAGGAATTTCGCTACCTTAGGACCGTTATAGTTACGGCCGCCGTTTACCGGGGCTTAGCTTCGGTGCTTCGATCCGAAGACCTAACACCTCCACGTAACCTTCCGGCACCGGGCAGGCGTCAGCCCCTATACGTCGTCTTACGACTTAGCAGAGACCTGTGTTTTTGGTAAACAGTCGCTTGCGCCTATTCACTGCGGCCCCCTCGGGCTCCAGTCGCGAAGACCTTCACCCTACTGGGGCGCCCCTTCTCCCGAAGTTACGGGGCAATTTTGCCGAGTTCCTTAGCGAGGGTTATCTCGATCACCTTAGTATTCTCTACTTGCCCACCTGTGTCGGTTTTGGTACAGGCACGCGAGTTCTCCCTAGAGGCTTTTCTTGGAGGCATGGCGTCCGGGACTCGCCGGCCCTTGGGCCAGCTGGCATCGCGCCTCAGGTTAAAGGGACCCGGATTTGCCTAGGTCCCACCCTACACGCTTACCCCAGGGCAACCATCGCCTGGGATCCCATAGCCTTCCTCGTCCCCCCATCGGTCAAACGAACTCGACGTGGTACAGGAATATCAACCTGTTGGCCATCGACTACGCCTTTCGGCCTCGCCTTAGGTCCTGACTAACCCTGAGCCGACGAACGTTGCTCAGGAAACCTTGGGCAATCGGTGGAGGGGATTCTCACCCCTCTTTCGTTACTCATGCCGGCATTCTCACTTCCCAAGCGTCCACGGCTGGCTTCCGCCGCCGCTTCACTCGCTTGGGAACGCTCTCCTACCGCGCACACCTAAGTGTGCACCCGCAGCTTCGGTGACTAGCTTGAGCCCCGTTACATTATCCGCGCCCGAACACTTGACCAGTGAGCTGTTACGCACTCTTTCAAGGGTGGCTGCCTCTAAGCCAACCTCCTGGTTGTCTATGCATTCGGACATCGTTTCCCACTTAGCTAGTACTTGGGGACCTTAGCTGGCGGTCTGGGCTGTTTCCCTTTTGACGCTGAAGTTTATCCCCCAGCAACTGACTCCCGAGGTAAACGTAATGGTCTTCGGAGTTTGCCTTCCTTCGGTAAGCTGGTAGGCCCCCTAGGGAAAACAGTGCTCTACGGCCACAACGCACTTTACTCGAGGCTATACCTAAATATATTTCGGAGAGAACCAGATATCACTGAGCTTGATTAGCCTTTCACTCCGACCCACAGGTCATCCGCCCAGTTTTCAACCTAGGTCGGTTCGGTCCTCCACGAGGTCTTACCCCCGCTTCAACCTGCCCATGGGTAGCTCGCTCAGTTTCGGGTCTACCGCCTACGACTAAATCGCCCTATTCGGACTCGCTTTCGCTTCGGCTCCGCTCATCGCTTAACCTTGCCGCAGACGAGTAACTCGCCGGCTCGTTATGCAAAAAGCACGCGGTCACAGAACAAGTCTGCTCCCACCGCTTGTAGGCACGCGGTTTCAGGTACTATTTCACTCCCCTTCCGGGGTACTTTTCACCTTTCCCTCACGGTACTAGTCCGCTATCGGTCACCTAGGAGTACTTAGCCTTGGAGGGTGGTCCCCCCAGATTCAGTCCGCGTTTCACGGGTGCGGACCTACTCAGGAACGCTAGACAGCAGGTCATGAAGTTTCGTCTACGGGACGGTTGCCCTCTTTGGTTCGCGGTTCCACGCGATTCGACTACCACATGACTTTGTAACTGCTGCCAGGTCAGCTACGACCTGGAACTAGCGCCCTACAACACCATGCACGCAACGCGTAGCTGCTTACACATACATGGTTTGGGCTGATCCCCTTTCGCTCGCCACTACTCAGGGAGTCTCGGTTGATTTACTTTCCTCGGGGTACTGAGATGTTTCACTTCCCCCGCTTGCCTCCCACCCGACTATGTGTTCATCGGGCGGTGACGCCGCATTACCGGCGCCGGGTTTCCCCATTCGGAAATCCACGGGTCAAAGGCTATTCAACGCCTCACCGTGGCTTATCGCAGTCGTTCACGTCCTTCATCGGCTCTAGGTGCCAAGGCATCCACCATGTGCCCTTACTATCTTGACGGTGATCGTCAAAGAGACGGGACCTGCATAGAGATCCCGACTCGGTGAATTACCCGTGTGTCTCCCCCGGCTCATCGAAGATGAAGGGGAGACACGTACGCCCGACCAGCGTTGGATCTGATCGGGCATGTGGCTGCTGTGCAGTTTTCAAGGGCCGCCGAGAGGTGCGCGCGAGGGGATTCCTCGCAGAGCGCGGTCTCTCAAAACTCAACAGCATGCACGGGCTCAAGCTCCACGATGCGTGGCACCACGCGAAAGCGCGGTGGGACCTCCAAGAAAGGAGATCCGGCTGGCCCGGCCAGGTTCGGTCGACGTACTAGGCCCCATGGTCGGAGGTCATCGCATCGATTCCCTGCGCGGGCACCGAAGTGCTGGCGCAAGGCCGGCGATGACGCCGTGCCATGAGGGTCCCATCAAGGGACTCCCTAGAAAGGAGGTGATCCAGCCGCAGCTTCCGCTACGGCTACCTTGTTACGACTTCACCCCAGTCACGAGCCCCACCTTCGACGGCTCCCTCCCTTGCGGGTTAGGCCACCGGCTTCGGGTGTTGCTCACTCCCGTGGTGTGACGGGCGGTGTGTACAAGGCCCGGGAACGTATTCACCGCGGCAATGCTGATCCGCGATTACTAGCAACTCCACCTTCATGCAGGCGGGTTTCAGCCTGCAATCCGAACCGAGACGCACTTTGAGGGATTCGCTCCACCTCGCGGTATCGCAGCCCTCTGTATGCGCCAATGTAGCACGTGTGTAGCCCTGAACATAAGGGGCATGATGACTTGACGTCATCCCCACCTTCCTCCGGTTTGTCACCGGCAGTCTCGCATGAGTCCCCAACTAAATGCTGGCAACATGCGACGGGGGTTGCGCTCGTTGCGGGACTTAACCCAACATCTCACGACACGAGCTGACGACAGCCATGCACCACCTGTGAACCTGCTCCGAAGAGAAACCGTGTTTCCACGGCGGTCAGGCACATGTCAAGCCCAGGTAAGGTTCTTCGCGTTGCGTCGAATTAAACCACATGCTCCGCTGCTTGTGCGGGCCCCCGTCAATTCCTTTGAGTTTTAGCCTTGCGGCCGTACTCCCCAGGCGGGGCACTTAATGCGTTAGCTTCGGCACGGGAGGAGTCGACACCTCCCACACCTAGTGCCCATCGTTTACGGCGTGGACTACCAGGGTATCTAATCCTGTTTGCTCCCCACGCTTTCGCGTCTCAGCGTCAGTCACGTCCCAGCGAGCTGCCTTCGCCATTGGTGTTCCTCCTGATATCTGCGCATTTCACCGCTACACCAGGAATTCCACTCGCCTCTTCCGGACTCGAGCTTGACAGTATCCACCCGCCTCCCGGGGTTGAGCCCCGGGCTTTCAGAGCGGACTTACCAAGCCGCCTACACGCGCTTTACGCCCAATGATTCCGGACAACGCTTGCCCCCTACGTATTACCGCGGCTGCTGGCACGTAGTTAGCCGGGGCTTCTTCTGAAGGTACCGTCACCACAAACGGGTATTAACCGTCGTGGCTTCGTCCCAACTGAAAGAGGTTTACAACCCGAAGGCCGTCTTCCCTCACGCGGCGTTGCTGCGTCACGCTTTCGCGCATTGCGCAAGATTCCCCACTGCTGCCTCCCGTAGGAGTCTGGGCCGTGTCTCAGTCCCAGTGTGGCTGATCGTCCTCTCAGACCAGCTACCCATCGAAGCCTTGGTAGGCCGTTACCCCACCAACAAGCTAATGGGCCGCGGGCCCATCCCGTTGCGGAAGCCGAAGCCTCCTTTCCTGAATCCACTGATGTGGAAGCAGCACATTTGGTATTAGCCCCGGTTTCCCGGGGTTGTCCCAATCAACAGGGCAGGTTACCCACGTGTTACTCACCCGTTCGCGGCTTTGCCCCCGAGCAAGCTCGGGTTCGTCGCTCCACTTGCATGTGTTAAGCACGCCGCCAGCGTTCGTCCTGAGCCAGGATCAAACTCTCCGTGAAGTGAACTGCACACCGGCACACTCCGAAGAGCGCACCGGATACGAAGAGCTGTCAAACCTCATGTGGCACGAGCAATACACGTCTCGTACCGAGGGATGACGGGATTCTTTTTCAGCCCCGCGATCTCCGCTGGCGAAGATCCGGGGGTCGAACCTGGACGCGCACCTCCGACCCGACTGAGTCGAAAGGCGCGCATGCTGTTGAGTTTTCAAAGACCGTCGCGCCCTGTCGGGAAGGGGTCACCTTCGAAAGGACGCTCCCCACGAGCCCGAGGGCTCAAGGAGCGGGGCCGAGCAGTTTAGCACCACTCGGCGGCGGGTGTGCGGCCCGGCTGGAAGCCGTGTCGCTGCCCCGCTGAGCGGAAGTATACGCACAGCTCGGAGCCGCGCGTCGCCCGGTCGTCGCGGGGACGCCCCGGCAAGCTCCGGTCAGGACCGGATCCCTTGTGCCGTAAGGCTATCCGCCGCACGGCCCCGCGCGCAACCGCCAAGTGGTCCAGCCCGGACCGTCCCAATGGTGCCCGACGGGCCGACCAGCGAAGTGACCAGGTCGTCAAGAAGCCTGGTTCGAACCTTTGGCGCGTTGCCCCAACCCAGCAGCGACAAGGGTTCGCGCGCGGTGACCGCCGCGCGACGGGGCTACGCCGCCGGCGAGCCGTTGCGCTCGAGGCGCCGGAAGTTCCGCTTTCCGACCTGCAGGACGCGGCCGGCGAGCTGCTCGGCCGGGAGCGCGAGCGCGTCGGTGGCGACGGCCTCGCCGTCGAGCTTCACCCCGCCCTGGGCCAGCAGGCGCCGCGCCTCCGAACCCGACCGGCCGAACGCCTCGGCGATCAGCCCCGGCAGGAAGACCATGCCCTCGTCGTCGCCGGCGATTACGAAGGACTCGACGTCGTCCGGCGCCTCGTGCGTGACGAACAGCCGCTCGAAGTGCCGCTCGGCCGCGGCCGCCGCCTCGTCGCCGTGGAATCGGGCGACCACGCCGCGCGCCAACGCCCGCTTGAGGTCGCGTGGGCCGACGTCGCCCTGCGGCCGCGCGATCGACAGCAGCGAGAACCACGCGTCCATCGCGTCGTCGGGCAACCGCATGGTCTTGCCGAACTGCTCCTCCGGCGGCTCGGCGACGCCCACGTGGTTGCCGAGCGACTTGGACATCTTGTCCGTGCCGTCGATCCCCGGCAGGATCGGCATCGTCAGGATCACCTGCTCCGCCTGGCCGTACGCGCGCTGCACGTCACGCCCCAGCAGCAGGTTGAAGGTCTGGTCGGTCCCGCCGAGCTCCACGTCGGAGGTGATCGCCACCGAGTCGTAGCCCTGCAACAGCGGGTACATGGTCTCCAGCACCGAGATCGGCTGCTGCGCGGCGAAGCGCTTGGCGAAGTCGTCGCGCTCCAGGATCTGCGCCACCGTCGCCACGCGCGCGAGGCGGAAGAGGTCTTCGGCGCGCATGTCCAGCCACTCGCCGTTGCGCCGCACCTCGAGCAGCTCGGGATCGGAGCGCAGGACGGTGAACGCCTGCTGGCGGTAAGTCTCGGCGTTGGCGTCGATCTCCTCGCCCGAGAGCACCGGCCGCGTCGTCGAGCGCCCCGACGGGTCGCCAACGCGCGCGGTGTAGTCGCCGACGATCAGGACCACGCGGTGGCCGAGGTCCTGGAACTCGCGCAGCTTCTGGAGCACGACCGTGTGGCCGAGGTGGATGTCGGGCGCCGTCGGGTCCAGCCCGAGCTTGACCCGCAGCTGGCGCCCCTCCCGCTCGGCCAGCGCGAGCTTCGCCGCCAGCCCTCCGTCCGGCAGCGACTGATGGGCGTTGCGCAACAGCTGCGCGGCGGTCTCGGTGGGCTGAGCCATGGAGGCCGAATGCTAGAGTCCTAGGCCGTTTCCGGGATGGCTGCCGCCGGCCCGCGACCCCTCGCTCCGCGCCGACCGCCGGAGCGCATCGCCGCAATGAGCGACCCGACCGGACCGCATCTCGCACCCGTGCCCGACCCGCCGCCGGCGGGCGACCCTGCCGTCAAGCCCAAGCGGCGGACGAAGGTCAAGAAGCTCCGGCTGCTCGCGATCCTGATCCCGCTGGCCGGCCTGGCAGTCGTCTCGACGATCTTCGGGATGATGATGGCCGTCGCCTCCGACCTGCCGGGCCTCGAGCAGCTGCCCCAGGTCGCCAAGCGCAAGAACTCGGTCCTCTACGACGTGCGCGGCCGGCCGCTGACGACGCTGACGTCCAACCAGGGCCGGATCATCGTCGACAGCGACCAGATCGGCGCGTACGCGAAGTACGCCGTCATCGCGATCGAGGACCGGCGGTTCTACGAGAACTCCGGCGTCGACATCCGCGGCATCGGCCGCGCGTTCGTCCAGGACGTCGTGCAGGGCCGCCAGGCCCAGGGCGGCTCGACCATCGCCCAGCAGTTCGTCAAGAACGCGCTTCAGGCGCAGGCGAAGCGCACGGTCTTCGAGAAGCTGCGCGAGGCCGCGCTGGCCTACCACCTCACGCGCAAGTGGTCCAAGGACCGGATCCTGACCGAGTACCTCAACACGGTGTACTTCGGCAACGGCGCCTACGGGATCGAGGCCGCCGCGCGCACCTACTTCGGCAACGACCCCAACCACGTCGGCTGCGGCACCCACGGCAAGCCGATGTGCGCCGAGCAGCTCACGCCCGCCGAGGCCGCGCTGCTGGCCGGGATCATCGCCTCACCGAGCGGCTACGACCCGGTCGCGCACTACGGCGCCGCGATCAAGCGCCGCGACCTCGTGCTGAAGAACATGCTCGACCAGAAGCGGATCACCGACCCGCAGTACGAGGACGCGGTCCACGAGCAGTACACCGACAAGCCCAAGCCGCCGCACATCGACACCGTCCCGGCGAGCGCCGCGTACTTCGTCTCGTGGGTGCGCCAGAGCCTCGTCGACCAGGTCGGGCCCCAGCGCGCGTTCGAGGGCAACCTGCGCGTGCGGACGACGCTCGACGTCGACCTGCAGAAGAAGGCGCAGGAGGCCATCAACAAGAACCTGCAGTGGGCCGGCGGGCCGACCGCGTCGCTCGTCGCGATCGACAACAAGACCGGCGAGGTCCGCGCCATGATCGGCGGCCGCGACTACGACGAGTCGCCGTTCAACCTCGCCACCCAGGGCCAGCGCCAGCCGGGCTCGTCGATCAAGCCCTTCATCCTGGCCGAGGCGCTGAAGCAGGGCATCGGCCCCGGGACGGTCTTCCCGTCGCGCAAGCGGTTCTTCAAGCTCAAGAACAGCCGCGAGATGTTCGTGGTCAACAACTTCGAGAACGAGTACGCCGGCCAGTCGACGGTCGCCAACGCGTTGACGTTCTCCGACAACGCGGTCTTCGCCGCGCTGGGCATCAAGGTCGGGACCAAGAAGGTGGCCAAGCTCGCCGAGCGGATGGGCATCCGGACGCCGGTCTCGTCGAACCTCGCCATGACGCTCGGCGGCCTGCGCCAAGGCGTCACGCCGCTGGACATGGCCCACGCCTACGAGACGTTCGCCGCCGGCGGCAAGCGCATCACCGGCACGCTCGGCACCAGCGACGACGGGCCGGTCGGCATCCACCAGATCGATCGCGCGACCGACGACGGCAAGACCAAAGCCTACAAGAAGAACAAGGTCGTCGGCAAGCGCGTGCTGTCGGAGAAGCTGGCCGCCGAGGAGACGCAGCTGCTGACCGGCCCGGTGAAGTTCGGGACCGCGACGCGCGCGCAGTACGGCGGCTTCGCGGCCGGCAAGACCGGCACGACCGAGAACTCGGGCGACGCGTGGTTCGTGGGCTTCACGGACCGCTGGACGATCGCGGTGTGGGTCGGCTACCCGACGACGCTGAAGCCGATGCTGACCGAGTTCCAGGGCTCGTCGGTGACCGGCGGCACCTACCCGGCGATGATCTGGCGCGACTTCGTGCTCGGCGCGAACGCCGTCGTCGACACCCGCCGCAACAAGGAGCGCGAGAAGAAGGGCCTGCCGTCGCTGGAGGCCTCGACCACCGTGCCGCCGACGACCGGCGTCGCGCCGTCGGCCGCGCCGCGCGAGGGCGCCGCGCCGCAGGGCGCTGGCACGACCGGCGGCTCCACCGGCGGCACCGACGCCGGCGACACGCCGCCGGTGCAGACGACGCCGAAGACGACCACGCCGCCCGCCGGCGGCCAGACGCCGCAGGCGACGACCCCCACGCCGACGCCTACACCTACGCCGACCCCACCCGCCCAGACGACGCCCGTGACGCCGCCGGCCACGGGCGACGGGACAGGCGGCGGCACCGGCGGAACCGGCGCCGCCACCGGCGGCACCGGCGCGGGCTAGGGCTTGCCGGGGCGCGTTTCCGCCCCGGATCGCCGTGGCTGACGACCGCCGGCGAGCGCCGACGGGCGTCCGCCCTTCAAGCTCCGCCGGCGGCCGTCAGGCGCGGCGAGGCGGCGCGGAAACGAGCCCCGGAGGCCAGGGCTTCGAGACGTACCGGCTCCCCGCCGCGCTGAAGCGCCAGGGCAGGTCCACCGCCTTGGTGATCCCGATGCGGGGGCCGGCGATCAGGGTGGGGTCCTTCCAGCCGTCTTCGCGCGGGTGGATCAGGATCGGGCCTTCGAAGAGGTTGGTGTCGTTGAGGTCGAGGTCGATGCCGAGCGCCTGCGTGAGCTTGCCGGGGCCATTGCAGAGGTCGACCTCGCGGGCGACGCCGCGGCGGCCCAGCATCCGGTCGATCCCCTCGATCGGCTCCAGCGCCCGGATCAGCACGGCGGCGCCGACCTCGCGGTGCTCGCAGACGGCGTTGAGCAGCGCGTGGATCCCGTAGGAGCGGTAGACGTAGGCCTTGCCCGGGTCGCTGTAGAGCACGGACGTCCGGGCGGTCAGCCCGACGTAGGCGTGGGAGGCCGGCTCGGAGTGGTGGTAGGCCTCGGTCTCCACCACGACGCCGGCGCAGCCCTCGTGCTCGACGACGCAGCCGACCAGGTCCTGGGCGACGTCGAGCACCGGCCGGTCGTAGAAGGACGGCGGGAGACTCAAAGCAGCGCGCGGGCCTGCTCGAGCTGCTCGCGCACGCGCGCCAGGGCGGTGCCGCCCTCCGAGGCCTTGGACTCCAGCCACGACGACTGCGCCAGCACCGCGCGCGCGTCCTCGCCGAGCGCCGGGACCGCGACGTCGGCCAGCGACCGGCCGGACTCCACGGCCTCGCGCACCAGGCCGGCGATCACGCCGTGCGACTCGCGAAACGGCGTGCCCTGCTTGACGAGGAGGTCGGCGAGGTCGGTCGCGGCGATCAGCTCGTCGCTCGCGGCGGCGCTCATCCGCTCGCGGTCGAAGCGCGCGCCGGCGATCATCCCGGTTGCCGCGGCGAGGCACAGGCGCAGCGTGTCGACGGAGTCGAACAGGTGCTCCTTGTCCTCCTGCAGGTCCTTGTTGTAGGTCAAGGGCAGCGCGTGCATCACGCCGTGCAGCGCCTGGAGGTGGCCGACGATCCGCGGCGCCTTCGCGCGCAGCAGCTCGCCGGCGTCCGGGTTCTTCTTCTGGGGCATGATCGACGAGCCGCTCGACCACGCGTCGGGCAGGACGAGGAAGCCGAACTCCGACGAGGACCACAGCACGATCTCGGCCCCGAGGCGCGAGAGGTGCGTCGCGCAGGTGGCGGCGGCGCTCAGGTAGTCCAGGATGAAGTCGCGGTTGGCGACGGCGTCGACGGAGTTGGGTGAGACGCTGTCGAACCCGAGCTCGGCCGCGACCATCCGGCGGTCGGTGTCGAAGTTCACGCCAGCCAGCGCGCCCGCGCCGAGCGGCATGACGCCGCACGCGCGCTCGACGGCCGCGAAGCGCTCGCGGTCGCGCGCGGCCATCCAGAACCACGCGAGCAGGTGGTGCGACAGGTAGATCGGCTGCGCGCGCTGCAGGTGCGTGTAGCCGGGCAGCGCCCAGTCCAGGTGCCGCTCCGCGATCTCGACCAACACGTTCATGTAGGTCGTCAGCTGCTCCTGGGCGGAGCGCGCGGCCTCGCGGGTGAACATGGTGACGTCGGTGACGACCTGGTCGTTGCGCGACCGCGCGGTGTGCAGCTTGCCGCCGGGCCGGCCGACGATCGTCGTCAGCCGCCGCTCGACGGCCATGTGGATGTCCTCGTCGTCGGGCTCGAACGGGAACGTGCCGTCGCGCAACTCGCCCTCGACCTGGTCGAGGCCGGCGAGGATCGCGTCGCGGTCGTCGCCGCCGATGATCCCCCGCGCGGCGAGCATCCGCGCGTGGGCGCGGGACTGCGCGACGTCGTGGGGCCACATCCGCTGGTCGAAGCCCAGCGACGTGTTCATCTCCCGGAACGCGGGATCCTGCGGTTCGGCGAAGCGCGACATGTCGCGCGGAGTCTACGAACGGCCCAGCGAGTCCGCGATCTGGGCGACCTGGGTCGCCAGCGCGAAGCCCAGGATGTACAGCGACAGGCCCCAGCCGACCCACGGCGCCGAGCCCGGGCCGTAGAAGCGGCGCTCGCGCTCGCGCCAGTCGATGACGCCCGCGATCGCCAGGCAGACCAGGCCCATCGCCATCAGCAGCCAGGGCGCCCAACCGGCGACGAGGTACCGGACGTCGAGGTGGAACTCCGAGGCGATCGCGGCGATCACGCGGTGCCAGAGGAGGATCGGGAGCACGAGCGCGCCCGCGAAGCCGACCGCGCCCGTGCGTCGCGCCCGGCGGCGTGCCGCCTGTTCGCGCTGCCGTCGAGCACCGGCCGCCATGGCGACGGATGCTCCCATGGCGGGGCGAGCGCCGTCAGGCCAGGATGTCCGCCAACCTGGCCGCCCTTTGGCGGCCGCCGACCTTCGCGGAGTCAGCTCAGGATGTCCGCCAACGTGGCCGCACTTTGGCGGCCGCCGACCTTCGCGGAGTCAGCTCAGGATGTCCGCCAACGTGGCCGCACTTTGGCGGCCGCCGACCTTCGCGGAGTCAGCTCAGGATGTCCGCCAACGTGCCAGAGACGCGCTCGACCTGCGCCTGCGTCATCTGCGGGAAGAACGGCAGCGCCAGGGACCGCGCCGCGACGTCCTCGGCCACCGGGAACATGCCCTCGCGATAGCCGAACTCGTCCTTGTAGTAGGACATGAGGTGGATCGCGGGCAGGTAGGGCTTGGACTGGATGCCGCGGGCGCGCAGCGCGTTGATGACGTCGTCGCGCGACAGGCCGTCGCGCGGCACCTGGACGGTGAACACGAACCAGCCGCGCCGGTCGCCGTCGTGGGTCGCGCCGTCGGCGCAGGGCAGCTGGAGGCCGCGCTCGCGCTCCAGCCCGGCCAGCGCGTCGCGGTACCAGGCCGCGACCCGCGCGCGGGCGGCGAGCATGTCGTCGAGCCGGTCCATCTGCGCGATCCCGATCGCGCACGCCACGTCGCTGAGCCGGTAGTTGAAGCCGAGGCGGTCGTGGTCCAGCCAGTCCATGTTCGGCGCGCGGCCCTGGTTGCGCTCGGAGTCGACGCGGACCTTCATCGCCGCCTCCCCCATCGTGATCATCCCGCCCTCGCCCGTGGCGAGCTGCTTGTTGGGGTAGAACCCGAAGATGGAGGGGTTGCCGCGGCCCCCGACGGCGGGCCCGTCGTGATGGCGGGCGCCGAGCGCCTGCGCGGCGTCCTCGACGATCGGCAGGCCCAGCGCCTCGAACGCGACCATGTCGGCCGGGTAGCCGAAGATGTGGACCGGCACGATCGCGGCCGTCTTGTCGGTGATCGCGGCGCGCGCCGCCGCCGGGTCGAGGTTCAGCGTCACCGGGTCGATGTCGGCGAAGACCGGCCGCGCCCGCTCGTAGACCGCGGCGTTGGCCGTGGCGACGAACGTGAACGGCGACGTGACGATCTCGGTCCCGTCGGTCACGCCGGCCGCGCGCATCGAGAGATGCAGCGCGGTCGTGCCGTTCGAGACGGCGCTCGCGCACGTCGAGCCGACGTGCTCGGCGAACCGGCGCTCGAACTCCGGGACGCGAGGCCCGAGCGAGAGGTGCCCCGAGCGGAGCACCTCCAGGACCGCGTCCTCCTCGGGCTTGCCCATCACCGGCTGCGCGATCGGGATGATGTCCAACTCCTCGCGCTCCATACGCGCGGGGCCGGTGTCGGCGCTCATGTCGTCTTGGCCTCCGGCGCGCTCGCCGGCGCGCGCGCGGGACGGCGCTGCTCGACGAACTCCAGCGAGTCCACCAGCGCCTGCCACGACGCGGCGATCACGTTCTCGTGCACGCCGGTCGAGCCCCAGACCGCGGTGCCGTCGGAGGCGTCGATGAACACGCGCGTGACCGCGTCGGTGCCGTGCGCCTCGTCGAGGATGCGCACCTTGAAGTTCACGAGCTCGACCGAGGCCAGGTGCGGGTGCACCTGGACGATCGCGGCGCGCAGCGCGGCGTCCAGCGCGTTGACCGGGCCGTTGCCCTCGGCGGTCGTCACGTAGCGCTCGCCGTCGAGCCAGACCTTGATCGTGGCCTCGGTCTCGACCTTGCCGTCGGCGCGCTGCTCGACGATCACCCGCCAGGACTCCAGGCGGAACAGCGGCTGGTACTCCCCCGCCTCCTGGCGCAGCAGCAGCTCGAACGAGCCGTCGGCCGCCTCGTACTGGAAACCGCGGTGCTCGAGCTCCTTGACGCGTTCGATCACGCGCGAGGCCGCCGCGTCGTCGAGCGTCAGCCCGGCGGCCGCCGCCTTCTCCAACACGGTGTGCTTGCCCGCGAGCTCGCTGACCAGCAGCTCGCGCTCGTTGCCCACCAGCGACGGCTCGGAGTGCTCGAACGTCGTCGCGTCGGCGCGCACGCCGGCGACGTGCAGCCCGCCCTTGTGCGCGAACGCGCTGCGCCCGACCCATGCCGCGGCCGGGTCCGGGTTCTTGTTGAGCAGCTCGTCGACGAAGTGCGCGGTCTCGGTCAGCTTCGCCATCCGCTCGGGCCCGATCAGGTCGTGGCCGAGGCGCAGCTCGAGGTTGGCGATCAACGTCACGAGGTTGGCGTTGCCGGTCCGCTCGCCGATGCCGTTCATGGTGCCCTGCACCTGCGTCGCGCCCTCGGCCACGGCGGCCAGCGAGTTGGCGACGCCGACCTCGAGGTCGTTGTGGCAGTGGATGCCGACCGCGACCTCGACGCCGAGCTGCTCGCGCACCGCGCGCGTCGCGTCGGCGATCTGCTGCGGCAGCGACGAGCCGTTGGTGTCGCACAGCACGACGCGCTCGGCGCCCGCGACCGCGGCGGCGCGCAGGCACGCGACGCTGTACTCCGGGTCATCGCGGTAGCCGTCGAAGAAGTGCTCGGCGTCGTAGATGACGCGCTTGCCGGCGCCGACCAGGAACGCGACCGAGTCGCGGATCAGCTCCAGGTTCTCCTCGGCCGAGACGCGCACGACCTTCTCGAGGTGCAGCCTCCAGGTCTTGCCGACGATCGTGCACACCGGCGCGAAGCACTCGGCCAGGATCTGCAGCGCCGGGTCGTCCTGCGCCGCGACGTCGCGGCGGCGCGTCATGCCGAACGCGGCGATCTGCGCGTGCTGAAGCTCCTCCTGGGCGAGCAGCTCGAACAGCTCGAGCTCCTTGGGGTTGGAGGCCGGGAAGCCGGCCTCGATGACGTCGACGCCCAGCTCGTCGAGCTTGCGCACGACGCGCACCTTCTCGGCGGCGGTGAGCGACATGCCCTCGCCCTGCATGCCGTCGCGCAGGGTGGCGTCGTAGGTCTCGATCTTGTTGGTGGTCATGGTGGTGCTCCTTCGGGGTGGCAGGTCGGGGAACGCGCGGGCAGCGGCACGCGCGCCCTCACGGGCGCGTCGCGTGCCGCTAGCGAATTCGCCGACCAGCCCCCATCAGGAAGCAGCGACCTTGGAGAAGTGGTGCGCGGGGACCGGGTCGAGCCAGTGGGCGTAGCGGTCGCTGCGCCCGTGCAGCGCGTCCTCGAACGCCGCCTGCACCGCGCGCGTGAGCTCGCCCGGCCGGCCGGTGCCGATCGCGTGGTCGTCGACCTCGCGGATCGGCGTCAGCTCAGCGGCGGTGCCGGTGCAGTACAGCTCGTCGGCGAGGTAGAGCTCGGCGCGCGCGATCTGGCGCTCGACGACCTCGTAGCCGAGATCCTGCGCGATCTCGATGCACGACCGGCGGTTGATGCCGTCCAGGAGCGAGGCGCTCAGCGGCGGCGTGAAGATCTTGCCGTCGCGCACGATGAAGAGGTTCTCGCCGGTGCCCTCGCACACGTAGCCGTGGTCGTCGAGGAGGATCGCCTCCTCGTAGCCGGATTTGTGGGCCTCGACCTTGGCGAGGATCGAGTTGAGGTACTGGCCCGTGGCCTTGGCCTGCGGGATCAGCGAGTCCGGGCTGATGCGCCGCCAGGACGAGACGCGGGCGCGGATGCCGTTGGCCTTGCCCTCGTCGCCGAGATAGCTGCCCCACGCCCAGGAGGCGATCGAGACGTCCACCGGCGCGTCGAGCGGGAACAGGCCCATCGTGCCGTAGCCGCGGTAGACCAGCGGGCGGATGTAGCAGGCGCGCTGGCCGTTGCGGCCGATGAGCTCGAGCGTCGCCTCGCGCAGCTGCTCGCGCGTGTACGGGATGTCCATGTAGTACATCGACGCGGACTTGAAGAGCCGGTCGACGTGATCCTGGTGGCGGAAGACCGCCGGACCCTTGGACTCGGTGTCGTAGCAGCGCACGCCCTCGAAGACCCCGGTCCCGTAGTGCAGGCCGTGCGTGAGCACGTGGACCTTGGCGTCCTCCCAGGCGACGAGCTCGCCGTTCATCCAGATGAGGTCCGCTGCGTCCACGCTTGCTCTCCTTCGACTAACCCAATGCGGCGAGCACGGCCTCGGTCGCCTCGGCGGTGCTCGCCGTTCCTCCGAGGTCCCGGGTACGCAGCCCCTGGTCGAGGGCCTTGTCCACCGCCGATTCTAGGGAGGTCGCCTCGGATTCCAAGTTCAGGCCGTGGCGGAGCAGCAGCGCGGTCGACAGGAACATGGCCAGCGGGTTGGCGATGCCCTGGCCGGCGATGTCTGGCGCCGAGCCGTGGACCGGCTCGAACAGGCCGGGTCCGCCGGCGCCCAACGAGGCGCTGGGGAGCATGCCGATCGAGCCGGTGAGCATCGCGGCCTCGTCGCTGAGGATGTCGCCGAACAGGTTCTCGGTGACGATCACGTCGAAGGACGTCGGGTTGGAGACGAGCTGCATCGCGGCGTTGTCGACGAGCACGTGCTCGAGCGGGATGTGGCTGAACTCGCGCTGGTGGAGGTCGACGACGACCTGGCGCCAGAGGCGGCTGGTCTCCAGCACGTTGGCCTTGTCGACGCTCGTCACCTTGGTCCGCGCCGCCTCGAAGGCGCTGCGGGCGATGCGCTCGATCTCCTCGGCGGAGTACGCGCAGAGGTCGGAGGCGGTGGTCTCGGTGCGCGTCTTCTCCCCGAAGTAGATGCCGCCGGTGAGCTCGCGGACGACGAGCAGGTCGGTGCCGTCGATGATCTCGCGGCGCAGCGGGCTCGCGTCGTACAGCGCCGGCAGCGGCCGGACCGGGCGCAGGTTGGCGTACAGGCCCATGCCCTTGCGCAGGCCCAGCAGACCCTGCTCGGGGCGCGGCTTGGACGCGTCGGTCGTGTCCCACTTCGGACCGCCGACGGCGGCGAGCAGGACGCCGTCCGCGGCCCGGCACGCGGCGAGCGTGTCGTCGGTCAGCGCGGTGCCGTGGGCGTCGATCGAGGCGCCGCCGAAGACGTGCTCCTCGATGGTCACGTCGGGCACGAAGCGCTTGAGGAGGTCGACGGCGGGCGCGAGGATCTCGGGCCCGATGCCGTCGCCGGGGAGGGTGACGATGCGGGTGGCCATGCGGGGTGCCACCTTATCGGCGGCACTGGCGACACGCTCGCCTGGCGGCTCGCGGTCGGCGCGAGCTCGCCAAAGGCTCCTTCGCGCGGTGGCCGGCAACGGCCACCGCGCGAGAGGTGCGTCTAGAAGGGCAGGCCGCCCTTGAACGGCTCCGTGCCGTTGACGAGCGTGAGGTCCGGGAACCCGTGAGCGCGCGCGTAGGCGATCTCCTTGCCGATGGCGCCGACGCCGTTGGAGGCGACCAGCGGCGCGAGCGCGACGGTGCTCAGGATGCCGAGCGCCTCGCCGTCGCCGTTCACGAACGCCGAGCCCGAGTCACCGGGGATGCCCGGGGTCAGCGTGTACAGCGTGTAGGACCAGCCGCCCGCGCTGACCTCGACGACCTTGCCGCGCTTCGGGCTCAGCTGCGTGATGCCGCCGCGCAGCTCGGAGTTGCCGTAGCTGTAGACGTCACCCAGCGCCGCGGCCGTGCCGACGCCGGCCGGCCCGCCCCACTTGGGGATCGACGGGTTGGTGGCGGCGACGTCGGACGGGTCGAGCTTGATCAGCGCCAGGTCGTTGTAGGCGCAGGTCTCCTCGTCGGTCTCGCCGCCGGCCTGCATCGTCAGCCACGAGTTGTAGGCCAACGCCCCGGGCTTGGACGCGCCCGTGACGTCGACCGGCGTGCCGACCGGGAGCGAGCCCGAGTCGCAGCCGTTGGTCTCGGTCGAGCCGCCGGTGCCGGAGCAGTGCGCGGCCTGACCGAGGTACGTGCTGCCGCCGCTGGTGAACACGAAGTTGGCGGTGCACTGCGCGCCGTCGGTGAACACCTGGACACCGGGGTGGATCGTGGCGCTCGACGCGGGCGCCCAGGCCTGCGCGGACCCGGCTCCCACCCACCCTACGACCAGCGCGGCGACCGTGGCAGCGGACGCCAAGAGGCGTCGGGACATGGTTCTCCTCCTGCTCCCGCGCGCAGGGGCGCGGGTCGTTTGCGTTGCGGTGGTGCACACGCTGCAACGCGCGGGAGGGAGGGAACTTGCGGTCTAGAGCGCGGTGGTGACCGGGCCCGACCGCTGGCGGTCGGCCTCGTAGGTGTCGATCGCGCTCACCTGCTGCAGCGTCAGCGCGATGTCGTCCAGGCCCTCGAGGAGGCGGTGCTTGATGTCGGGGTCGATCTCGAAGGTCGCGGTCTGCACGCCGTCGGCGCCCTCCCAGCGGACCTCCTGGGCGGCGAGGTCGACCTGGGCGCTGCCGGCGTCGGCGACGGCCTGGCACTCCTGCGCGGTCAGCTGCACGGGCAGCAGGCCGATCTTGGTGCAGTTGGACTTGAAGATGTCGGCGAACGACGACGCGACGACGACGCGGAAGCCGTAGTCCTCCAGCGCCCACGGCGCATGCTCGCGCGACGAGCCGCAGCCGAAGTTGCGGCCGGTGACGAGGATCTGGTTGACCGGCAGGTCCCAGCCGGCCTCCTTGGCCCAGTCGTAGAACAGGAACTCGCCGAACCCCGTGCGCTCGACGCGCTTGAGGAACTGCTTGGGGATGATCTGGTCGGTGTCGACGTCGTCGCGCATCAGCACGCTGACGGGACCGGTGATGGTTTCGATGGCCTTCATGATGGCGGGGTGGGTGGGTCCTAATTCCAGTTGCGGATGTCGACGAAGCGGCCCTCGATGGCGGCCGCGGCGGCCATCTCGGGGCTGACGAGGTGCGTGCGGCCGCCGGCGCCCTGGCGGCCCTCGAAGTTGCGGTTCGAGGTCGACGCGCAGCGCTCGCCCGGGTCGAGCTTGTCCGGGTTCATGGCCAGGCACATCGAGCAGCCCGCGCCGCGCCAGTCGAAGCCGGCGTCGATGAACACCTTGTCCAGGCCCTCGGCCTCGGCCTGCGCCTTGACCTTCACCGAGCCCGGGACGACCATGGCGTACACGTCGCTGTTGACCTTCTTGCCCTCGACCATCCGGGCCGCGGCGCGCAGGTCGCCGATGCGCGAGTTGGTGCACGAGCCGATGAACACGCGGTCGAGCTTGATCGCCTCGATCGGCGTGCCGGCCTCCAACCCCATGTACTGCAGCGCGCGCTCCTCGCCGTCGCCGGCGGGCGCCGGGATCGCGGCGGTGACCGGCGCGACCTGCGCGGGGTTCGTGCCCCACGAGACCATCGGGCTGATCGCGGAGGCGTCGACGACGATCTCCTTGTCGAACGTCGCGCCGTCCTCGGTGTAGAGCTCGGTCCACGCGGGGTCGACCTCGCCGCCGTGGTCGCGGACCCAGGCGAACGTCGTCTCGTCGGGCGCGATCATGCCCGCGCGTCCGCCGCCCTCGATCGTCATGTTGCACACGGTCATGCGGCCCTCCATCGAGAGGCTCTGCACGGCCGAGCCGGAGAACTCCACGACGTGGCCGGCGGCCCCGTCGACGCCCATCTGGCCGATCGTGGCCAGGATGAGGTCCTTGGCCGTGACGCCGTCGCCCAGCGCGCCCTCGTAGCGGATACGCATGGACTTGGGCTTGTTCTGGACGAGGCACTGCGTGGCGAGGACGTGCTCGACCTCGCTGGTGCCGATGCCGAACGCGAGCGCGCCGAACGCGCCGTGCGTGGCGGTGTGGCTGTCGCCGCAGACGATCGTCATTCCCGGCTGGGTCAGGCCGAGCTCCGGCCCGATGACGTGGACGATGCCCTGGTGCTCGGAGCCCAGCGAGTACACCGGGACGCCGAACTCGTCGCAGTTGCGCTCGAGCGTCTCGACCTGCGTCCGGCTGAGCGCGTCCTTGATGCGGGCGGCGATCGGCGTGCCGTCGGTCGGGACGTTGTGGTCGGCCGTGGCGACCGTGCGGTCGGGCCGGCGGACCGGGCGGCCGGCGAGCCGGAGGCCGTCGAAGGCCTGCGGGCTGGTCACCTCGTGCACGAGGTGCAGGTCGATGTAGATGAGGTTGTCGGCGACCTCGTGGGCCGCCCAGATCTTGTCGAACAGCGACTGGGGCATGGTTGTTGGTGTCCTTGGTTAGCTGCGGCGCAGGCCGGCGCTCACGACTGCGAGCAGCACGGCGTCGCCGGGACCGGGGTTCTCGAAGCGGTGCGCCAGGTCGGCGTCGAAGGTGACCGTGTCGCCTTCGTGGAGCTCGTGCTCGGCGCCGTCGATGTGGAGCGTGACGGTGCCGACCTCGACGACCGCGATCTCGCGGCTGCCGGGCTCGTGCATCGGCGGGTCGCCCTCGCCGCCCGTCGCGGCGCCGGGCCCGAGCTCGTGGCGCGAGAGCTCGGCGCGCTGGCCGGGCAGCGGCGGCGTGAGGATCTCGAACTCGTGGCCGGTGGCCCCGCCGCCGCGACGACGCTCGGCGCGCCGGACGATGCTGACGTTGTCGGCCTCGTCCAAGCGCAGCAGCTGCGACAGCCGCAGCTCGAGGCCGTTGGCGATGCGGGAGGCGACGGCGAGCGTCGGGCTCGTCTCGCCGCGCTCGACCTGAGAGAGCATCGGCGCCGAGACGCCAGAGCGCTCGGCGAGGTCGCGCAGGCTGAAGTCCATCGCCTCGCGCAGCGCCTTGACGCGCGGACCGATGTGGATCTGCTGGTCGAGGTGCTGGTCGGCGACGGCCATGGCGAGGGGCGTACGTTATCACGTACAAACGTCTGATGGGAACCGTTGCCTCTACATTGGCGGGCATGGCGGCTTCCGCGTTGTTGGGACCGGACGTCCTGGTGCTCGCCGGCGGCGGGATCGTCGGCGAGGCGTGGATGCACGGACTGCTGGCCGGCGTCGAGGACGCGGCCGGCGTGGACTTCCGCGACACCGAGGCGTTCGTCGGGACCAGCGCCGGCTCGATCGTCGCCGCGCGGCTGGCGGCCGGGCGACGGCCGCCGCGGCCGAAGGACGGTGCCGCTGCGGACGCCGCGCCCGGGTTGGCGGAGACGGCGGACGCGGAGCTCGACGGCGCCGTCGGCCTGCGCGGCATCGCGCGCGACGCGGCGCGGGTCGGCTGGGCGCTGAGCGCGCCGATCACCGGCGCGGCGCTCGCGGTCTCCGCGCCCGCGGGTGCGCTCGCGCGCGCCGCGATCCTCGGCCGCGCGGCCGGCCACGGCCGGCCGCTGAGCCAGCTGCACGAGCGGGTCGAGCGCTGGGGCGCGCGCTTCGACGACCGCCTGCGCGTCTGCACGGTCGACCGGCGCTCAGGCAAGCGCGTGGTCTTCGGCGCCCCGGGCGCGCCGCGGGCCTCGGTCGCCGACGCCGTCACCGCGTCGTGCGCGATCCCGTGGGTCTTCGCCCCCGTCGTGATCGACGGCCGCGAGTACGTCGACGGCGGGGCGTGGAGCGTCACGAACCTCGACGCCGCCAGGGCCGGGCGCGACACCTACGTCCTGTGCCTGGATCCCGCGGCCGGGCTCGGCGGTCACGACCGGCGGACCGCCGCGCTGCGCGGCGCGTTCCGGGTCGCCTCCGAGCTGGAGATGCAGGGCCTGCGCCGGCGCGGCGCCCGCGTCCTGCACCTCGCGCCCGACGCCGGTGCCGCCGACGCGATGGGCGCGAACTTCATGGCGCCCGGGCGCGCCGCGCCCGCGCTCGCCGCCGGCTACGCCCAGGGCCGGCGGCTCGGCGCCGCCGGCTGACCCGGCTACTTCGTCACCGTCACCGCGGCCGACGCGCAGTCGGCGCGACCCAGCACCGTCACGGTGAGCGTGCCGCGCCGCGCGGGCTTGACCTTCAACTTGGCCTTGCCGTCGCGCGCGGTCTTCGCCGACCCCAGCCGCTTGCGCGAGCGCGCGTCGGTCGCGACCACCTTCACGGCGCCCAGCGGCTTGCCGCGCAGCGCGACGTGCACGGTCAGCGCCGCCTTGCGGCCCGCGCGCAGGCGCTTGATCGACGGCTTGATGACGCACGCCCGGGTGGGCGCGCCCGGCGCCGCCGGCCTGCCGGTCGACGGCTTGCCCGTGGACGGCAGCGACTGCCCCGCGGCGATCGGCGCGAGCACGCTCCTGCTCGCCGGCGCGCCGGCCTGGCTGTCGCCGGCGGTCGCCGTCGGCACGCGGCTCGGGTCGGGCGTGGGCGGCGGCATGGCGGTCATGGGGTTCAGCGCCGCGTCGGAGAGGCGGCCGACGAAGTCCGGCGACAGCGGTCCGCGCCAGATCCGCACGGCGTCGACGTCGCCGTCGAGCGGCAGCGCGCAGGTGCCCTGGTAGGTGCCGAAGTACGTGTCGGGCGAGGTCAAGGAGTAGGCGATGGTCGACGGCGCAGGCTGCGGCTCGCCGACCGGGTGGCCGTCCACGTAGAGGCGCAGCGCGCTGCCGTCGAAGACGCCGGCGACGTGGTGCCATCCGCCGTTCCAGATGTCGGCGGGCGCCGCCGTCGCGCTCACGCGGTAGGTGTCGCCGTTGTACACGTAGAACGCGATGCCGCCCGCCTGCCCGGTGTACAGGCCCCAGGACGCGGCCTCGCAGCCCTGCGCGCCGCGGGAGACGATGTAGCGGTACTGCCCGGGGCTCGCGCCCGCCCGGACGACGGCCTCGACGCTGAGCGTCGACGGCTGCAGCTCCGGCGCGTCGGGCAGCCGGACGAACGTCTTGCCGTCGAAGTGCAGCGCGCCGCCCGACAGGCCGGCGATGCGCGCGGGGTCGCGGTCGTCGGCGGCGTCGGTGAGCCCGAGCCTGCCGTCCAGGCCGGACGGGCCGTCGTCGAACACGGTCTGGCCGGCGCCCTCGTCGAAGCGCCACTGGCCGATCACCGTGCTGTTGTCGGCGCTCGCGGTCGCGGCCGCCAGCAGCAGCGCGCACAGCGCCGCCAGCAAGATCGCCGTCGTCCGGACGGCGGCCTGCGTCCCCTGTCGTCCCTGCATGGTGGTGTCCCCCGTCTGCGTGCTTGCCCGCCGAAACGTACTCACGCGCCCAGAACGCACAAGCCGCCCACCTGGTCTGTTGGCCAGGTGGCCCCGGCGAGCCCCGCGACCATCGGGCGCCGCTGGACGGATGGCCTATCCGAAGCGCGCGATCAGCCCGGCGAGGATCCGCGCGGTGGCGCCGAGATCGGCGACCGCGACGCGCTCGTCGACCGCGTGGGCGACCTCGATGCCGCGCGGCCCGACCATCACGGTCGGGATGTCCGCCGCGCACCACAGGCGCATGTCGGCGCCCCACGGGACGCCGGCCGCGCGCGCCGGGCGACCCAGCTCCTCGCCGACGACCGTGAGCGCGAGCTGCGCCAGCGCGCCGTGCTCGGGCGTCTCGGCCGAGGCGAACTGGCCGCCGGTCCAGCGCAGCTCGACGGCCAGCCCGTCGTCGGGCGTGGCGTTGGCGACCGTGCGCTCCACAGCGGCGCGGGCCGCCAGGACGTCCTCCCCCACCCGCACGGGCGCGCGGCCCTCGAACGTCAGCCGGTCGGGGACCGAGCTGGACCACTCGCCGGCCTCGACGCGCCCGACGACCAGTGGGTAGGGCAGCGCCAGCTCGCGCATCAGCGGGTGGGCGACGGCCGCGTTGAGGCACGTCTCCAGCTCGGCGAGCGCCGCGTGGATCGTGATGTAGCGGTCGATCGCCGAGATGCCGTGCAGGCGCTCGGCGGCGTGCGCGGCGCGCCCGTGCACGGTGCCGGTGAAGGTGAGCGCGCCGCCGTGCGCGCAGACGACGTCGAAGGCCGTCGGCTCCGGGATCACGCACGCGTCGTACGCGGCGTCGCGCTGGAGCGCCGCGAACGACCCGAGGCCGCCGTCCTCCTCGGAGGCGACGACGTGCAGGACCGCCTCGGCCGCGGCGTCCGGGCCCGCGGCCGCCAGCGCATGCAGCGCGGCCGCGACGCCGCCCTTCATGTCCGCGCTGCCGCGCCCGTGCACGAAGCCGCCGGCGATCGCGCCCGAGAAGGGGTCGCCCAGCGCCCACGGCTCCGTCCCGACCCCTACAACATCGACGTGGCCGCACAGGGCCAGGCGCGGGACGCCCGCCCGCGGCCCGCGGCGCACCGAGACGATCACGCCGTGCAGCGCGTCGCGCGCGGCCTCCTCGCCCGGGTGGTCGGCATGGGCGCGCAGCGCGCCGAGGTCGTGCTCGACGACCTCGGCGCTCAGGCCCAGCTCCTCGGCCAGCTCGGCGACGCGCACCATCACGGCGCGCTCGTCGCCGGTCACGCTCGGGACGCGGACCAGCTCCGCGGCGGTCGTCGCGACCGCCGCGTCGCTGAGCAGCTCGGGCACTACGGCGTCTGCGCGAGCTCGGCGTCGGAGGCCGCGGCCTGCGCCTTGCCGACCGCGTTGCCGAGCGCGCGGACGTAGGCGATCGCCGCGGCCTCGATGATGTCGGTGGTGACGGCCTGGCCGGCGCCCGTCACGCGCGCGCCGGTGAGGACGCCGGGCGTGTCGTGCTTGACCGCGTCCTCGGGCGAGCCGAGCTCGACGACGACGCTGACCTCGCCGAGCGCGTCCTGGCCACCGGTGACCGCGTCGATCCGGAACTCGCGCAGGCGCGCGTCGATCTTCGTCGCGCTGTTGATCGCGCGGAAGATCGCGTCGACCGGCCCGTCGCCGTTGAACGTGCCCTCGACGACCGTGTCGTCGGGCGTGCGCACGGCGACCTTCGCGAACGGCGGCCGGCGGTTGGACGCCTCGACCTCGAACCACTCCAGCGAGTAGCCCTGCGCGTCTCCGCGCAGCTCGTCGGTGACCAGCGCCTCGAGGTCCATCGCCGTGACCTGCTTCTTGCGGTCGGCGACGTCCTTGAAGCGCTCGAAGGCCTGCTTGAGCTGGGCGCCGTCGACCGTGTAGCCGAGGTCCTCCAGCGCCTGGCGCAGCGCGGCGCGGCCGGAGTGCTTGCCGAGCACGAGCGAGTTGGCGTCCAGCCCGACGCTCCGGGCGTCCATGATCTCGTAGGTCTCGCGCGCCTTCAGGACGCCGTCCTGGTGGATGCCGGACTCGTGGGCGAACGCGTTGCGCCCGACGATCGCCTTGTTGGGCTGGACCGCGTAGCCGGTGAGGCGCGAGACCAGGCGCGACGTGCGCGCGATCTCGGTCGTGACCGCGCCGGTCGTGTAGCCGAGGTGGTCGCGGCGCGTGTGCATCAACATGATCAGCTCTTCCAGCGACGCGTTGCCCGCGCGCTCGCCGATGCCGTTGACCGCGCACTCGATCTGGCGGGCGCCGGCCTGCACACCGGCCATCGAGTTGGCGACGGCCAGCCCGAGGTCGTCGTGGCAGTGGACCGACAGCACGGCGTTGCGCAGATCCGGGACCAGCTCATACAACTTGGTCAGGAAGGCCGCGTACTCGTCCGGCGTCGCGTAGCCGACGGTGTCGGGGACGTTGATCGTTGTCGCGCCCTCGTCGAGCGCGATCTGGAGCACGTCGGCGGTGAACGCGACGTCGGAGCGCGTGGCGTCCATGGGCGAGAACTCGACGTCCTCGCAGAGGCCCTTGGCCTGGGCGACCGACGCGCGGGCCAGGCCCTTGACGTCCTCGCGCGTGGACTGCAGCTGGTGCTCGATGTGGATGTCCGACGTCGACAGGAACGTGTGGATCCGAGGTCGCTCGCTGTCGCGGATCGCCTCCCACGCACGATCGATGTCCCCGGCGTTGGCACGCGCCAGGGCGCAGATGACGGGGCCGGCGACCTCGCGGGCGATCGCCTGGACGGCGTCGAAGTCGCCGGGCGAGGCGATCGGGAAGCCGGCCTCGATGATGTCGACCCCGAGCCGCGCGAGCTGCTGGGCGATGTCGAGCTTCTCGGCGGCGTTCAGGGAGATGCCGGGCGACTGCTCGCCGTCGCGCAGCGTCGTGTCGAACAGCAGGACGCGGTTCGGGTCTTCGGGCATCAAGGACATGTCGTTCTTCTCCGTTCTCAGGGGGCTCGGTTCGCTTCTTCAGACTGGTTCGCGGCTTCTGGCGGCCGCCACGCGCAGCTGCTCCCCCTAGCGGGGGAGGAGAAGAAGAAGTCGAAGGTCGAGCAGGCGGAACGACATGCGGTTGCGCACGAGCCTAGCAGCCGCTGCCTACGGCACCAAGACGACCTTGCCGGCTCCAGCCGCGTTCTCAGGCAACGAGGACGACCTTGCCGACTCCAGCCGCGTTCTCAGGGAACGAGGACGACCTTGCCGACGTTCTGGCGGGCCGCGATGATCCGGTGGGCGCGCGGCGCCTCGGCGAACGGGACGGCCTCGTGGACGACCGGCGCCACCGTGCCGTCGGCCAGCGCGTCGCTCAGCGGCGCGATCCACGGCTCGAGCGTGCCGCGGTCGTCCCAGAGCCGCAGCATGTTGAGGCCGATCACGGCCTTGGACTCGCTCATCTGCTTGATGAGGTTGAAGCCGCGCAGCATCCGCACGGCCTGCGGCGCGGCGGTGCGCAGCGAGCGCGTCTCGCCGCTGGACACCGAGGACGCGCCGTAGGCGACGAGGCGGCCGCCGGGCCGGAGCAGGTTGTAGGAGATCTGGAACGACCGGCCGCCGATCGCGTCCAGGATCAAGTCATAGTGGTCGAGGCCCTTCCACCACTTGTCGCGGCGGTAGTCGATCGCGCGGTCGATCCCCAGCTCGGCCAGCCGCGCGTGCTTGCCCGGCGACGCGGTGCCGTGGACCTCGGCGCCCGCCGCCTTGGCGAGCTGCAGCGCGGCGATCCCGACGCCGCCGGCCGCCGCGTGGATCAGGACGCGCTCGCCGGCGTGCAGCGACCCGTAGCCGTGCAGCGCCGCCCACGCCGTGGCGTAGTTGACCGGGATCGCGGCGCCCTGCTCGAAGCTCAGCGCGTCCGGCAGCGGGATCGCGTCGGCCGCGCCGACGTCGACGCGCTCGGCGTAGCCGCCGAAGCGCGAGCCGGCCATGACGCGCTCGCCGACGCGCGCCGGGTCGACGCCGGCGCCGACCGCCGCGATCGTGCCCGCCACCTCGTAGCCCACGACGCACGGCGGCTTGGGCGCGTCCTCGTACAGCCCGATTCGGGCCATCGTGTCGGCGAAGTTGATGCCGGCCGCCCGCACGGCGACCGTCACCCGTCCTGGCCCGGGCGGTGGCGGATCCGGCCGCTCCTGCACCTGCAGGACCGACGGATCGCCGTGCTTGGTGATGACCACTGCGCGCATATGCGCGCGAGCCTACTCCGCGGCCTTGCCGCGGCGCGCCGCCCGCACCACGAGCACCGGGCGGTCGGAGAGGTGCAGCAGGCGCGTCGGCGTCGAGCCGACCAGCGCGCTCCTCAGCGGGCGCTCGCCGTAGGAGCCGACGACGATCATGTGGCGCCGACCTCGTCGGCCGCGGCCAGCAGGCCCTCGGCGGGGTCTTGCATCCGGACGTCGGAGGACACCGCGACGCCCGCGGCCGCGGCGGTCTTCAGCGCCTCCCCCACCACGGCGTCGCCGCGCTCGCGGATCGCCTCGTCGAGGTCGTGCAGCTCGCCGCCCAGGCGCGGCGACGCGAACGAGAAGACGACGTGGACGCTCTCGCCCAGGCGCTCGGCCAGCGTCAGCGCCTCGTCGAACGCGGCGCGCGCGCCCTGGGTCCCGTCGTAGCCGACGACCAGGGTCATGCGACCTTCTCCTTCTTGGCGACGCGGTGCGTGACGGTCGCCGCGAGCTCCGGGTCGACCGGCTCGGGCTTGCGCGAGAAGAACTCGCGGTCCTGGGTGTAGCGCCAGAGGAACCAGCCCAGGCCGATCAGGATCATGGCGATGGTGATGACCACCGGCGAGCCGATGCCCAGGAACGGCTTGGCGTAGCCGCCGTCCTTGTGCGCGTACTCGATCGTCGCCTTGACGAACACGTACGCGAGGATCGCGGCGCCGAGCAGCGGCAGGAACGCCAGGTCGACGAAGTTCTTGCCCGAGGCGACCGCGATCACGACCCCCGAGACGTAGCTGATGGCCCGCACTTCAGACCCTTGTCGCCGGGGGTGAAGCCCATCCCGGGCATCCCCTCCGGAGCGACGACCGGGTCGGCCTGACCCGCTGAGCTCTCCATGGGGCGAACCTACACCCGGCCGCCCCCTCCGAGTGCGCCTATCCGCGCGCGCCCGCTGCCATCTCGAGCTCGAAGTGCTCGGCCTCGGTGACGCGGCCATCCGGCCCGTCCGGCCCGCCCGTCGCCGCGAGGTCGCGGCGGGCGCGGCGACGCTGGAACGCGACGTTGAAGGCCATGAGCACCAGCACGGCGACCAGCAGCATCGTCGCCAGCACGTTGACCTCGGCCGACACGCCCTGGCGGGTCGCGCCGAAGATGAACAGCGGGAACGTCTGGGTCGAGCCGGCGTTGAAGCTCGTCACGACGTAGTCGTCGACCGAGATCGCCGCCGCCAGCAGCGCCGCCGACGCCACGCCGGGCGCGATCATCGGCAGCGTGACCTTGCGGAACGTCAGCCACTCGGTCGCGCCGAGGTCCATGGCGGCCTCCTCGATGTGCCGGTCCATGCCCTCTAGCCGGGCTCTCACCGTCACCACCACGTAGGACACCGTGAACATCACGTGGGCGATGACGATGGTGGCCATCCCGGTGCCCACGTGCACGGTCAGGAACAGGCCCAGCAGCGCGGCGCCGAGGACGACCTCGGGCGTGGCCAGCGGCAGGAAGACGAACAGGTCGGTGACCGTCTTGCCGCGGAAGCCGTAGCGCACCAGCGCCAGGGCCATGAACGTGCCGAGCGCCACCGAGATGATGACGGTGATCAGCGCGATGAACAGCGAGTTCTGCAGCGCCGTCGTCAGGTCGGGGTTGGAGAACGGGTGGGCCCAGTGCTTCAGCGTGAAGCCCTGCCACGTGAAGTTGAAGCGCCCCTTGTTGTCGTTGAACGAGTAGAGGACGACGATGAAGATCGGGATGAACAGGTAGAGCAGCGCGAGGCCCGACCAGATGCCGAGCAGCCAGGTGCGGAGGCGATCGGACATCAGGCTGCCGCCTCCGTCAACGACTTGGTCCCGAGCAATCGGGCGTAGATGAGGATCCCGATCAGGATGCCGCTCATCAGGATGAACGACAGCGCGGCCGCCGTCGGGTAGTCGAGGATGTTGAGGAACTTGCTCTGGATGACGTTGCCGATCATGTACTGCTTGGGCGTCCCGAGCAGCGCGGCGTTGATGAAGTCGCCGCAGGCCGGGATGAACGTCAGCAGCGAGCCGGCGAAGATGCCCGGCAGCGCCAGCGGCACCGTGATCTTGCGAAACGCGGTCACGCGGCTGGCGTACAGGTCGGTTGCGGCCTCGATCAGGCGCCGGTCCAGCCGCTCCAGCGTCACGTACAGCGGCAGGATCATGAACGGCAGGAAGTTGTAGGTGATGCCGGCGATGACGGCCTTGTTGGAGGCCAGCAGCCGCCCGTTCTCCGAGATCAGCCCGACGTCCTGGAAGCGGCTGACGACCCAGCCGTTGTCGTTGAGGATCAGCTGCCAGGCGACGGTGCGCAGCACGTAGGACGTGAAGAACGGCAGGATGACCAGCAGCAGCATGAAGTTCTTCCACCTGCCGGCCTTGAAGGCGATGAAGTAGGCGAGCGGGAAGCCGATGACCAGGCACAGGATGGTCGCGATGCCCGCGAACAGGATCGAGCGGCCGAACTGGGTGCTGTAGTCGGAGATCGCGTGTGAGTACGTGGACCACTCCCACGTCAGCGTGTAGCCGTCCTCCGGGTTGCCGCTCATCAGCGACACGCCCAACTGGTTCACGAGCGGGACGGCGAAGAAGACGATCAGCCACAGCAGGCCCGGCCCGAGGAACAGGTAGGGCAGCAGGCTGCGGCGGGTCTTGAGGCTCAGGCGGAGCATCGGCTCAGGCCCCCGTCACCTTCGCCATCGCGTTCTGCATCGCGCGCTCGTCCGCGGGCGAGAGGTTCGGGTAGGGGTACAGCCGCTTGCGGACGTCGTCGGGCGGGAAGATCAGCGGGTTGTTGGCGATGTCGGGGTCCGTCTTGAGCAGGACCTCCTTGGCGCCCTGCACCGGGGTGATGTAGTTGACGTAGGCCGCCACCTTGGCCGCCACCTCGGGCTCGTAGTAGTAGTTCATCAACACCTCGGCGCCGTAGAAGTGCTCGGCGTGCTTGGGCATCATCATGTTGTCGGTGAACAACATCGCGCCCTCCTTGGGGTAGATGAACTCGAGGTCGGGGTTGTCGGCCTGCAGCTGCACTAGGTCGCCGGAGTAGGCGACCGCCACCCAGACGTTGCCCTTCGCGAGGTCCGTGGTGTAGTCGTTGCCCGTGAAACGCCGGATCTGCCCGGCGTTCTTGGCCTGGTCGATCTTGTCGATCGCCTTGAGAATCTGGTCGATGTTGGCCTTCGACGCGTCGATGCCCATGCCCAGCAGCACGAGGCACGCGGTGTCGTAGGGCTCCTGCAGCATCGTCACGCGGCCCTTGAACGCCGGGTCGAAGAGGTCGTTGACGCTCTCCAGCTTCCGCCCGGTCTTCTTGGGGTTGTAGCCGATGCCCGTGCCGCCCGACTGCCACGGCAGCGTGTAGGTGCGCGTCGGGTCGTAGTTGATCGACTTCAGGTTGGAGACCAGGTTCTTGATGTTCGGCACGTTGCGCTTGTCGATCGGCTCGACGTAGCCGTCGCGCACCCAGCGGGCCGCCATGTAGTCGGTGAGCGTGACGATGTCGCGCCCGATGCCCTGGCCCTGGGCCAGCTGCTGGCGGACCTTGCCGAAGAACTCGAAGTTGTCGTTGATCTCCTCGACGTACTTGACCTTGACGCCGTGCTCCTCGTTGAACGTCTTGAGCGTCTTCTTGTCGATGTACAGCGGCCAGTTGGCCCAGACGAGCCCGGCCAGCGACGCCTTGGGGTGGTTGACCGTCACGGTCTTCTTGGCGTTGACCTGATGGGCGGCCTCGCCCTCGATCGAGCAGCCGGCCAGCGCCGAGCCCAGCGCGGTCAGGCCGAGCGCGGCGGCGCCGGAGCGCCCGAGGAACCGCCGGCGCGACATCCCGTCCTTCTCGAACAGCAGGCGCTCGAGCGCCCGCTCCACGTCGCGCTCAGACATCGCGGGCGACGACGAACGTGTGCTGCGGATCCCAGGTCAGCAGCACCTCCTGCCCGACGCCCAGCGTGCTCGGCTGCATGCCGTCGCGGTTGGGCGCGAACACGGTCAGCTCCTCGCCGTTGGGCGCGGTGACGACGTACTGGATGGAGATCCCCAGGAACGAGGCGACCGTGACCCGGCCGCGCAGCGCGTTGCGGCCCGCGGGGACGCCGTCGGCGGCCGGGACCAGCTCGATCTTCTCGGGGCGCACGCCGACGCGGACCGCGTCGCCGGGCGCCTCGGACATCAGCGAGCACGGCACGCGGATCGTGCCGTCCGGCGTCTCGACGACCGCCATCTCGGCCCCGCGCTCGAGCACCTTGCCGTCGACGAGGTTCGAGACGCCGAGGAAGTTGGCGACGAACGCGGTCCGCGGACGCTCGTACAGGTCCTCGGCCGTGCCGGCCTGCTCGATCTTGCCGCGGTTCATGACGGCGATCGTGTCGGCCATCGACATGGCCTCCTCCTGGTCGTGCGTGACGTGCACGAACGTGATGCCGACCTCGCGCTGGATGCCCTTGAGCTCGATCTGCAGCTGCTTGCGCAGGCGCAGGTCCAGCGCGCCGAGCGGCTCGTCGAGCAGCAGCGCGCGCGGACGGTTGACCAGCGCGCGCGCCAGCGCGACGCGCTGCTGCTGGCCGCCGGAGAGCTGCCCGGGCTTGCGCTTGGCCAGCTGGCCGAGCTGGACCATCTCCAGCGCCTCGCCGACGCGGCGCGTGGCCTCGGCCTTGTCGACCTTCTTGCGCTCCAGGCCGAAGGCGACGTTGCGCTCGACGTTGAGGTGCGGGAACAGCGCGTAGGACTGGAAGACCGTGTTGACGTCGCGCTTGTAGGGCGGCTGGTTGGTCACCTCTTGGCCGCCCAGGTAGACGATGCCCTCGGTCGGATCCTCGAACCCGCCGATCATGCGCAGCGTGGTCGTCTTGCCGCAGCCCGAGGGCCCCAGCAGGGCGTAGAACGCCCCGCGCTCGATCGACAGCGTGAGGTCGTCGACCGCCACGGCGTCGCCGAAGCGCTTGGTCACGCGCTCCAGATGGATGTCCGCCTCGCCCGACGCAGCAGCAGCGTCGGAGCGCTCCCCCTCCGGGGTCGCGGTCGGTGTCCCCTCCATGTTGGCCCTCCTCAAGTGGCCTAGGTCCTTCACCGGCTGGCCCACCCTAGGCATCGCTGACCAGACCAGTCAACGCGCTTTGGGACTGCGGGGCGCCGGTTCCTCGCGCGCGTTGTCCGTTCCGGCGCACGCGTTCGCCACGATGGCGCAGATCTTGGGACACGGAGTACCTTGCGAGCGTGCCTCCGCGGAGCACCGGACTGGCCGGCGCCGACGCACAGGACGACTTCCTGCGCGCCCGTCGTCGGCTGGCCCTGTCGCGGCTGCGGCGCTGGCTGCGGCGCGAGCCCGGCGACATCGACCACATCCTGCCCTTCGAGGAGGTCGTCACGGCGCTCGGCCGGCTGCAGGAGCGCGACGCCGGCCTCCAGGTCATCCCCCTCGACGCGATCGTCGGGACCGTCGACCGCATGAAGGGCTTCGACCGCCACTTCCGGCCGACGACGCCGCAGGTGCGGCGGCGCTGGGAGTCGATCGCGACCGCGATGCGCCGCGGCGAGGCGATGCCGCCGATCGACGTCTACCGCATCGGCGAGGTCTACTTCGTCAAGGACGGCCACCACCGCGTGTCGGTCGCCCGCGCGCTCGGCCGCCACGACATCGACGCGCGGGTGACCGAGGTCGTGACCCGGGTCGGCGCGCATCGCGACCTGCTGCGCGCCGACCTGCCGCTCAAGAGCCACGAGCGCGTCTTCTTCGAGCGCGTGCCGCTGCCGGCCGCCGCGCGCGAGCGCGTGCGCCCGAGCAACCCGTGGGACTACGCCAAGCTCGCCGAGGGCATCGAGGCGTGGGGCTGGCGGTACATGCAGGAGCACGGGGCGCGCATGGACAGCGGGCAGCCGATCGACCGCCAGGAGCTCGCCCGCGCCTGGTACGAGGAGGAGTACGTGCCGGTCGTCACGATGCTGCGCGACGCCGGCATGCTCGGCAACGGCACCGAGGCCGACGCCTACATGCGGATCGGGACCGAGCGCTACAAGCTGCTGCGCACGCACGAGTGGAGCGAGGACGTCCTCGCCCGCCTGCGCGCCGAGCGGCTCGGGCGCCGCGCGACCGACTGATCAGGCCGGGGTCGGCGGCGGCGCCGTCTGCGCCTCGGACGTCACCGACGCCGTGGCCTCGTCGCGGCCCAGGCTCTTGCCGGTCTCGACGTCGAACAGGTGCAGCTTGTCGACGTCGAGCCAGAAGCGCGCGCGCGACCCGCGCTCGACCTCGGTCTCGGCGCTGAGCCGCGCGACGAGCTGGTCGGTGCCCGCGCCCGGCACGTCGGCCGCGCCGGAGTCGGCCGCGATCTCGGCGAGCTCGTCGGCCTCGGCGAGGTCGCCCTCCAGCCGGATGTAGGCGTACACCTCGGAGCCCATGGACTCGGTCAGGTCGACGTCGGCCTCGAACTCGTGGCCGCCGCGCCGGTTCTGGCGCCGCGCGACCTCGGCGTCCTCGAAGGACTCCGGCCGCAGGCCGGCCAGCACGCGCTTGCCGCCCGCCGACGCCGCGGCATGCTTGAGGCGCTCGGGGAGCGGGACGTCGCCAAAGGGCGTCTTGAGCGTGTCGCCCGCCACCTCGGCCGAGAAGAAGTTCATCGCCGGCGAGCCGATGAAGCCGGCGACGAAGAGGTTGATCGGCTGCTCGTAGAGCACCTTCGGCGTGTCGACCTGCTGCAGGCGCCCGGCGCGCATGACCGCCACGCGGTCGCCGAGCGTCATCGCCTCGGTCTGGTCGTGGGTGACGTAGACCGTGGTGGTGCCGAGGCGCTGCTGGATGCGCGAGACCTCGGTGCGCATCTGCACGCGCAGCTTGGCGTCGAGGTTGGACAGCGGCTCGTCCATCAGGAACGCCGACGGGTCGCGGACGATCGCCCGCCCCATCGCGACGCGCTGGCGCTGACCGCCGGACAGGTTGGCCGGCTTGCGGTCCAGGTGCTGCTGGAGGTCGAGGATCTCGGCGGCCTCCTCGACCTTCCTGTTGCGCTCCTCCTTGGACACGCCCGCGAGCTCGAGCGCGAAGCCCATGTTCTCGCGCACGGTCATGTGCGGGTACAACGCGTAGCTCTGGAAGACCATGGCGATGTCGCGGTCCTTCGGGGCGCGCTCGTTGACCACCTGGTCGCCGATGATCATCTCGCCCTCCGAGATGTCCTCCAGCCCGGCGATCATCCGCAGCGCGGTCGACTTCCCGCAGCCCGACGGCCCGACGAGGATCACGAACTCGCCGTCGGCGATCGCGAGGTTGAGATCCTTGACGGCCTCAGTGCCGTCGGGGTAGCGCTTGGTGATGTGCTTGAGCTCGATGCCGGCCATGAACGCCTCCGGTGGTTCGCTGCCTAGCCCTTGACCGCGCCGGCCGTGAGGCCCGCGACGATGCGGCGCTGGAAGATGAGTACGAAGATGATGATCGGGACGGTCACGAGGACCGCGGCCGCCGCGATGTTGCCCGTCGGCGAGGTGAACTGCGACTCGCCGGTGAAGAACGCGATCGCCGCCGGGACGGTACGCGACGCGTTGGACGACGTCAGCGAGATCGCGAACACGAAGTCGTTCCACGCGAAGATGAACACGAGGATGGCGGCCGTGAACACGCCCGGCGCGGCCAGCGGGAAGATGATCCGCCGGAACGCCTGGAACGGCGTGGCCCCGTCCACTTGGGCCGCCTCCTCCAGGTCCCAGGGTATCTCCCGGAAGAACGCCACCAGGATGTAGATCGCGAGCGGCAGCGCGAAGGTCAGGTACGGGATGATCAGGCCCGGATAGGTGTCGTAGAGGCCCAGCGCGCGCCACATGTCGAACAGCGGCCCGACGACCGAGATCGGCGGGAACATCGACACGGCCAGCGCCCCGCCCAACACGATGGCCTTGCCCGGGAAGTCCAGGCGGGCGATCGCGTAGGCCGCGAGCGACGCGAGCGCCACCGCGATGACGGTCGCGATCAGCGCGATCAGGATCGAGTTGATCAGCGGGCGCAGCAGCGGGCTGTCCCAACCACCGGTGAAGAGCCCCTTGTAGTTGTCGAACGTCCACTCCTTGGGGATCAGACGCCCGTCGCCGACGGTGGCCGGCGTCTTGAACGACAGCGACATGATCCACAGCACGGGGAACATGGCGAAGACGACGACCACGCCGATCAGCAGCGACCAGGTGGTGTACTCACGGGTTCCGTGGCGCATGGCTCAGTTCCCCTTGGGCACGGCGGTGCCGAAGCCCTTGACGAAGGCGGTCGCGATCATCAGCACCAACACGAAGATCAGCACCGAGACGGCGGACCCGAGACCGAGGTTCAGGCGCGACAGCAGCTGTTGATAGCCCACGATGGACACCGACTCGGTGTTCTGCGCGCCCTTGGTCATGATGAAGATCGAGTCGAACACCCGGAACGCATCGAGCGTCCGGAACAGCAGCGCGACGAGCAGCGCCGGCTTCAGCAGCGGCAGCGTGATGCGGGTGAAGCGCTGCCAGGCCGAGGCCCCGTCCACGCGCGCCGCCTCGTAGAGGCTCTCGTCGATCGTCGCCAGGCCGGCCAGGAGCAGGAGCGCCATGAACGGCGTGGTCTTCCAGATCTCGGCCATGATGATCACGGCGAACGAGCTGAACCGCCCGCCGAACCACGCCTTGTCGTCGGCGATGAACGGCAGGTGGTTGACGAAGCCGCTGCCGGGGTCGAAGGCGTAGAACCAGGCAAACGCGGCGACGACCGTCACGATCCCGTACGGGATCAGCACCGAGGTGCGGACCGCGCCGCGGCCGAAGATCGCGCGATGCATGATGATCGCGATCACCATGCCGATCGCCAGCTCGATCGCGACCGAGACCACGGTGATGAACGCGGTGTTGAACACCGCCTGCCACCAGAGGCTCGAGCCGAGCACCGTGACGTAGTTGGAGAGGCCGACGAAGCCGCTCTCGTCCGGGAAGCGCAGATCCTTCTTCTGCAGCGACAGGATGAACGCGTACAGGATCGGATACGCGGTGACCAGCAGCATCATGATCACCGCCGGCGCGCAGAGCATGAACCCGAGCTTGCGCTCGGCGCGCGTCTTGTCGGTCATCTTCCCCGGCGCCGGCGCGCGCTCGGCCTCGCTGACGGCGGTGGCGCTCACAACAGCCCCTTCCGGTCGATGGCCTGCTGGACCTTGTCGTTGAGCTTGTCGTAGGTCGACCCCGGGTTCTTGGGGTCGATGCCCGAGCTCGGGTGGATCGCGTCCTGGATCGCGAGCGACAGGTCCTGGTAGGCCGGCGACTCCGAGGGCCGCGGCGCGGCGTCCCGGATCGAGGACCGGATCAGGTCCGCGAAGCCCGGATAGACCTGGTTGATCGCGGGCCGGTCATAGACGTCGGCGCGCACCGGCGGCAGGCCGCCGGCCTTCGCGATGGCCAGCTGGTTGTCGGGCTTGATCAGGCACTTGATCGCGGCGAACGCCGCGGCCTTGTGCTTGGAGTAGGACGAGACCGCGAGGTTGATGCCGCCCAGCGGCGGCTTGCTCGGGACGTTGGGGTAGATCCCCGGGTACTTGGCCGCACCGAGCTGCTTGAAGACGGCCGGGGCGTTGCTCTTCGCCGACGGGTAGACGAACGGGTAGTTGATCATGAAGCTCGACGAGCCCGACTCGAACCCGAGGCGCGCGGTGTCCTCGGTCGACGTGTCGATGTTCGGGGCGGCGACCGGCGAGCTGGCCATGCCGCCCATCGCGGCCAGCGCCGCCTTGGTCTTGACCGGGTCCAGCGCGATCTTGTCGGGGCCCGACAGGATCGACGTCCCGGCCGAGGCGATCACCGCGTTGGTCCACACGACCAGGCCCTCGTACTTGTTGCCCTGGACCTGGATCTGTCCCTTGGCGGGCCCGATCTTCTCGGCCATCCGCGTCATCTCCGTCCAGGTCTTGGGCACCTGCGGGACGCGGTCCTTGCGGTACCAGAGCAGCTGCGTGTTGGACCAGATCGGCACCGCGTAGAGCTTGTTCTCGAAGCGCGCGGTGTTCAGCACGCTGGGGAACACCTTCTCGGTGACGGCGGGCCGGATGGCGGCCGGCACCGGCTCGATCCAGCCGGCGTTGGCGAACTCGCCCGTCCACACGACGTCGAGGCCGAGGATGTCCAGGCTGTCGTCCTTGGCGCCAAGGCGCCGGACGAGCTGCTCGCGCTGCGAGTCCGCCTGGGAGGGCAGGTACTGGAACTTGATGTCATAGGCCCCGTTGGAGGCCGCCGAGCACTGCTTCGCCGCGGCTTGGACCCCGCCGCTGGGCTCGTTGAAGATGAAGAAGTTCAACGTCGCCCGACTGGAGCTGCTGTTGTCCCCACCACAGGCGGCCAAGACGAGGACCGTCGTCACGGCGGCCATCACTGCGATGACCCGACTCATAGGCCGGCCTTACCCTGACGCCCCGACCGCCTAACGGTCACATAAAACCGGACCGACGCACCCGAAAGACGAGTGTTGAGCCGCGCTTAGGAACGGACGGCGACGAAGCCCTCGCCGGGCGCCAAGGTTCCTGGCGCCGCCGAGTCCGAACGCGCCAGGTCGTGCGTGTGGCGCAGCACGGTCCCGGCGGCGGGCGCCGCGGCCGGCGCGTCGCCGAGGTTCAGCGCAACCACGTGGTCGTCGCCGCGGGTGAAGGCCACGACGCCCGGCGCCCTGTCGGCCAGCAGCGCGAGCGGACCGCGCAGCGCGGTGCGCCGCAGCGCGATCAGGTCGCGGTAGAGCCGCAGGATCGAGCCGGGATCGCGCTCCTGGTCGGCGACGTTGACCCCGCCGGGGTCGTTGACCGGCAGCCAGGGGGTGCCGCTCGTGAACCCGCCCTGCGGGCTCGCGTCCCAGACCATCGGGTGGCGGTGGCGGTCGCGGCCGTGGCGGTCGTCGGGCTCCGCGCCCGGTCCGCGGCCCTGGCCGTCGGCCATCCCGATCTCGTCGCCCTGGAAGACGAACGCGGTGCCGGGCAGGCTCAGCAGCAGCAGCGCCGCGGCGCGGACGTTGGCCGCGCCGACGCGGTTGGGCAGCCGCGGGAAGTCGTGGTTGGACAGCACCCAGGCGGCACGGCCGTCGCCGAGCGCCGCGGCGGCGGCCAGGGCGCCGCGCACGGCGCCGGCGGTCCACGGCGCCTGGAAGAGCTCGAAGGAGAACGCGGTGTCGAGCGCGTCGAGGTAGGGCGCCAGCTGCTCGCTGCGCAGGTAGACCTCCCCGACCAGGAACGCGTCGCCGGCGGCTGCGCGCAGCTGCGCGATCGCCGTGCCGATGTCCGGGGCGTTGCGCGAGCGGTCGTGCTCGAGCTGCGCGTAGCCGGCGTCGTCCTCCGGGAGCACCGGCGACGAGGACGCGTCGCGCACGCGGTCGTCGCGGCGCTCGGGGTCCTTGAGCAGCCGGTCGAGCGCGTCGAGACGGAAGCCGTCCACCCCGCGCGCCAGCCAGAAGCGCAGCGCGGCGCCGAACGCCTCGGCGACCTCCGGGTTGCGCCAGTCGAGGTCCGGCTGCTCGGGGTAGAACGAGTGCAGATACCACCCGCGGCCGTGCGGGTCGCGCGCCCAGGCGCCGCCGCCGAACGTCGAACGCCAGTTGTTCTGGGGCCCGTCGCGGTCCGACCACGTGTAGAACTCCGGCCGCTCGACGAACCAGGGATGCTCGATCGACGTGTGGCACGGCACCGCGTCGAAGACGACCTTCAGCCCGAGGCGGTGCGCCGCGGCGATCAGCGCGTCGGCGTCGGCCAGCGTGCCGAACGTCGGGCGCACGCCCTCGTAGTCGGCGACGTCGTAGCCGCCGTCGGCCATCGGCGACGGGTAGATCGGCGACAGCCAGACCGCGTCGGCGCCGAGCGCGGCGACATGCTCCAGGCGCTGCACGATGCCGGCGAGGTCGCCCTCGCCGTCACCGTCGGAGTCCTGGAAGGAGCGCGGGTAGATCTGGTAGATGGTGGCGTCGCTCCACCAGGGCTCCCGCGCTCCGTCCATGGACTAGGCCTACAACGTGATCGCGCGGCCGCCCGTGAAGCCGTCGGAGGCGACGACGCCGTCGACGACGTCACGCGGCACGGGCGCGTCGGTGGTGACGACCATCACGGCCTCGGTCGCGCCGGCGCCGTCCTCGTCCTCGTCCTGGCGGCCGACGGCGGCCGAGACGATGTTCACGCCGGCCTCGCCGAACGCGGTGCCGATGCGGCCGATCATGCCGGGGCGGTCGCCGTAGCGAAACACCGCGAGGTGCTCGTCGAGCTGGACGTCGAAGCGCTGGCCCCACGCCTCGAGCAGGTGCGGGCGGTTCCTGCGGCCGAACGTCGTGCCGACCACGCGCTGGGCCTGGTCGCCGGCGTGGACGGTGATGCGCACGAGGTTCTCGAAGTCGCGCGCGGACGCGGTCTTGGTCTCCACGACCTCGATGCCGCGCTCCTCGGCGACCGCCGGGGCGTTGACCGCGTTGACGTCCTCCTCGGTGTGCCCCTGGAGCACGCCGAGCAGCGTCGCGGTGGCCAGCGGCCGTGTGTCGCGGTCGGCGATCCGGCCGAGCAGCTCGACCTCGATGCGGTCGACCGACGAGCCCTCCGCCAGCGACACCGCCAGGCGGCCGAGGTGCTGGCACAGCGGCACGTACGGGCCGAGGACCGCCAGGTCCTCCGCCTTGATCGCGGGCACGTTGACGGCCGTGGTGACCGCGCCGCCGGTCAGGGCGGCGACGACCTGCTCGGCGGCCTGGAAGCCGGCGCGGTCGGTGGCCTCGGCCGTCGAGGCGCCGAGGTGCGGCGTCACGATGACGTTGGGCCGGCCGAAGAACGGCGACTCGGTGACGGGCTCGGAGCGGAAGACGTCCAGCGCCGCGCCGCCGACCTTGCCGCTGTCGAGCGCCGCAATGAGGTCGTCGTCGTTGATCAGGGGACCGCGGGCGACGTTGAGGACCTTGACGCCGTCCTTGCACTTGCCGATCGCCTCGGCGTCCAGCCAGCCCTCGGTCTCCGGCGTCTTGGGCAGGTGCAGCGTCAGGAAGTCGGCGACCGCGTAGACGCCGTCGGAGCTGTCGGCCTTCTCGACGCCGAGCTCCTTGTAGCGCTCGGCGCTGACGAACGGGTCGAAGGCGACGACGCGCATCCCGAAGCCCTTGGCGCGCGCGGCGACGAGCTGGCCGATGCGGCCGAAGCCGAGGATCCCGAGCACCTTGCCGTCGAGCTCGACGCCCGACCACTTCGAGCGCTCCCACGCGCCGGAGCCGCTGAGCGCGGCGTGCGCCTGCGGGACGTTGCGAGCCAAGGCCAACAACAACGCCATCGTGTGCTCGGCGGCCGTGACGACGTTGGACTCCGGCGCGTTGGCGACGATGATCCCGCGCTTGGTCGCGGCCGGGACGTCGACGTTGTCGATGCCGACGCCGGCGCGGCCGATGGCCTTCAGGTTGGTGGCCTTGTCGATGAGGTCGGCCGTCATCTTGGTGGCCGACCGGATCAGCAGGCCGTCGTAGTCGCCGATGCGGCCGGCGAAGTCGAAGCCGTCGATGTCGAACGCCGCGTCGACGTCGAAGTGCTCCTTGAGCAGGTCGATGCCGCTGGCGCCGATCTTCTCGGCCACGAGGACCCGGGTCATCAGATGTTCTCCACGACGTAGTCGATGCACTTGGTCAGCTGCCGGACGTCGTCCGGGTCGATCGCCGGGAACATCCCGATGCGCAGCTGGTTGCGCCCCAGCTTGCGGTAGGGCTCGGTGTCGACGATCCCGTTGGCGCGCAGCGTCGCGGCGATGGCCGCCGCGTCGACGCCGTCGTCGAAGTCGATCGTGCCGACGACCAGCGAGCGCTTGGCCGGGTCGGTGACGAACGGGGTCGCGAAGCTGCTCGCCTCGGCCCAGTCGTACAGCGCGCTGGACGACTCGGTGGTGCGGCCGACCGCGAAGTCCAGGCCGCCGTTGCCGTTCATCCACTCCACCTGCGCGTCGAGCAGGATCAGCGTCCCGACCGCGGGCGTGTTGTAGGTCTGGTCCTTGACCGAGTTGTCCAGGGCCGTCGTGAGCGACAGCGACTCGGGGATCCAGCGGTCGGTCCGCGCGCCGACCTCGGCGATGCGCTCCTGCGCCGCGGGGCTGAGCAGGGCCAGCCACAGGCCGCCGTCGGCGGCGAAGCACTTCTGCGGCGCGAAGTAGTACACGTCGGCCTGCGCGGCGTCGACGGGCAGGCCGCCGGCGCCGGAGGTCGCGTCGATCAGGACGAGCGCGTCGTCGCTGCCGGCCGGCCGCTGGACGGGCACCATGACGCCGGTCGACGTCTCGTTGTGCGCCCAGGCGACGACGTCGACGCCGGCCTCGTAGGTCGGCGCGGGCGCGTCGCCCGGCTCGGCCTTGACGACCACCGGGTCGCCGAGGAACGGCGCGCCCTTGGCGACGGTCGCGAACTTGTTGGAGAACTCGCCGAACGTCAGGTGCAGCGAGCGCTCGCGGATGACGCCGGCGGCCAGCGCGTCCCAGAACGCGGTCGTGCCGCCGTTGCCGAGCGCGACGACGTAGCCGTCGGGCAGGTCGAACAGGTCGGAGAGCCCGGCGCGCACGCGGCCGACCAGGTCCTTGACCGGCTTCTGGCGGTGCGACGTGCCCATCAGGTCGGCGTCCGCGCCGGCCAGCTTGGCCAGCTGCTCGGGACGCACCTTCGACGGGCCGCAGCCGAAGCGGCCGTCGGCGGGCTTGAGCTCTTCCGGGATGGTGAGCGTCGTGGCGCTCGTCGTCATGGGGACTCCTCGATCGAGGTCGGGATGAGAGTGCCCAGGCGTGCGGCGGAGGAGGAACACCGCCGCTTCCCGGTGGTAGTCCACCTCGAGACGCCAGTCGCGACGGTTCGAGGAGAGTAGCAACGGCTGGTGGTCACCGGCCGTTGCCGGACGGTGAACACCAGCCGATCAGGCTAGACGGGCTAGAACTCCGTCTGGATCCAGTCCATGTGCGAACGGAGCTCCTTGCCGACGTGCTCGACCTGCGTGTCGGCCTGCTCGGCGCGCATGCGCTTGAAGTTCTCCTGGCCGGCGCGGTTCTCGGCGATCCACTCGCGCGCGAACGTGCCGTCCTGGATCTCGCCGAGGATGCGCTTCATCTCGGCGCGGGTGTCGTCGTTGACGACGCGCGGACCGCGCGTGTAGTCGCCGTACTCGGCCGTGTTGGAGATCGAGTAGCGCATGCCCGCCAGGCCCTTCTCGTACATGAGGTCCACGATCAGCTTGAGCTCGTGGAGGCACTCGAAGTAGGCCATCTGCGGGTCGTAGCCGGCCTCGACGAGCGTGTCGAAGCCCGCCTGCACCAGCGCGGACGCGCCACCGCACAGGACGGCCTGCTCGCCGAAGAGGTCGGTCTCGGTCTCCTCCTTGAACGTCGTGTCGAACACGCCGCCGCGGGTGCAGCCGATGCCCTTGGCGTAGGCCAACGCCAAGTCCTTGGCCTTGCCGGTCGCGTCCTGGTGGATCGCGATCAGGCCCGGCACGCCGGAGCCCTCCGTGTACTGGCGGCGGACGAGATGGCCCGGGCCCTTCGGGGCGGCGAGCGCGACGTCGACGCCGGCGGGCGGCTCGACCTCGTTGTAGAGGACCGAGAAGCCGTGGCCGAAGAGCAGGAGGTTGCCCTCGGCGATGCCGTCCTTGACGTCGTCGTTCCAGACCTGGCCGTGCAGCTCGTCGGGGACGAGCAGCATCACGATGTCGCCGTCGCTGGCGGCGTCGGCGACGGACTTGACGGTCAGGCCCGCGTCCTTGGCCTGCTGTACGGACGCCGAACCCTCACGGAGGCCTACGACGACGTCGACGCCCGAGTCCTTGAGGTTCTGGGCGTGGGCGTGGCCCTGCGAGCCGAAGCCGATGATGGCCACGGTCTTGCCGTCGAGGAGGGTGAGATCTGCGTCGTCGTCGTAGTACATAGGACGGCGCAGTCTATGACGGGGCGCGCCCCGGCGGCCTTGCGGTGCTCAGCGTGGAACAACCCAGCTACGCCTCGGCGACGACGCCGAGGGCCCGGCCGGGCAGGGCGACGGTGCCGTCGGCCGCCACGTGCGACGACCAGCGTTCTTCGACGGCGTCGCGCAGCTTGTAGTGGTCGGCCGGTGAGAGGGAGGCGATGAGCGGGCGCATGGTGGAGGACATCTCGCGCAGCGTCTCCCACCAGGCGTCGAGGGACGGCGCCGCGAAGGTGAGGGCGATCGGCTCGACGGTCGGCGTGTCGAAGCCGGCGTCCTCGAGCAGCTCCTCGATCTTGCCGGGCGCGCTCAGGGCGAACGCGCCGGGCTGGTCGGCGGCGTCGGGCTCGACGAGGCCGAGCGCGAGCGCGGCGTCCGGCAGCGCCGCGAGCCACGGGTTCGCGTCGCTGGGCGCCCACACGGCGAGGACGACCTTGCCGCCGGGGCGCAGGACGCGGCGCGCCTCGCGCAGCCCGGCCTCCGGGTCGACCGCGTGCTGGTAGCCGAAGCGGCAGAGGATCCCGTCGAGCGTCGCGAGCTTCTCGTCGATCCACTCGAGCTCCATGGGCTTGAACTCGACGCCGGTCGTCACGCCCTTGTCCTCGGCGTGCTTGCGCGCCACCTCGACCATGGCCTCGGCGCCGTCGGTGATGATCATCCGGCCGCCGGGATGCAGCAGCTCGGCGGCGAGCAGGCCGACGTCGCCGCGGCCGGCCGCCAGCTCGAGCACGGTCTGGCCGGGCTGGGGCGCGAGCGCGTCGACCATCCAATGGGCGACCGGCAGCGCACCCGCCAGGTAGCCGTCGACCTTGCCCTCCCAGCCCGGGGCGATGGCCTCCCACCGCTCCCGCGCCGCCTCGCGCTCTGCTTCCGGATCGATCACGCCACGGTGAACCTACTGCGCCGCCAACTCACGCCGCACGAGCTTCCCGGACGGTGTGCGCGGGAGCGGATCGACCACCACCATGATGTCCTTGGGGACCTTGAAGCGCGCGAGGTGGGCCTGGCAGTGGACGAGCAGGTCCAGCGGCGTGGCCGTCGCGCCGTCGCGCAGGCGTACGAGCGCGACGACGGCCTCGCCCCAGACGTCGTCCGGACGGCTCAGGACGCCGGCCTCGGCGACGTCGGGGTGGGCCTCCAGCGCCGCCTCGACCTCGGCGGGCGCGACGTTCTCGCCGCCGGTGACGATCGTGTCGGCCCTGCGCCCGACGATCCGCAGCGTGCCGTCGTCGCCGTCCAGCGCGCCGAGGTCGCCGGTGCGCAGCCAGCCGCCTTCGTCGACCTGCGCGTCGGGCGACACGGTCGGCCCGCTGACCAGGATCTCGCCGTCGGCCGGGTCCAGCGCGACGCGCGTGCAGAACAGCGGGACGCCGGCGGTCGCGACCTGCGAGCACGCCTCGGTCAGCCCGTAGGTCGGCGCGACCCGGACGCCGGCGTCGGCGGCCCGGGCCAGCAGCGCGGGCGGCAGCGGCGCGCCGCCGAGCAGCGCCCAGCGCAGCGCGGGCGGGTCGGTCAGGCCGGCGTCGAGCAGGCGCGCGAGCGTCGTCGGGACGAGCGAGACGACGGTCGGGCCGGCGGGGTCGCGCAACGCGTCGAGCACGCGCTCGGTCGCGAAGCGCTCGTGCACGATCGCGGTCGTCCCGTAGATCGCGCTGCGCAGGAGGATCGACAGGCCGCCGACGTGCGACAGCGGCAGCGTGCAGAGCCAGCGCTCGTCCCGATCGAGGCCCAGCGCCACCGCGCTGCCCAGCGCGCTCCAGAGCCAGTTGCCGTAGGTCAGGCGGATCGGCTTCGGCGCGCTCGTGGTGCCGCTGGTGTGGACGAGGATCGCCGGGGCGTCGAGGTCGTGCGCGTCGCGCACGTCGGCGTCCGCCGCCGGGGCCGGCGGCTCGGCGTCGGCCAGCAGCACGTCCACCGCCGGACGCTCCGCCGCCGTCAGGCGCAGATCCAGCGGCACGACCAGCGCACCGGCCAGCAGGCAGCCGTGCAGCGCGACCGCGTAGTCCTCGCCCGGCGGGAGCGCCAACCCGACCCGCGCGCCGCGCGGCAGCCCCGCCGCCAGCGCCCGCGCACGCTCGTGCAGCTCGGCGTAGGACACGTCGTTGACCGCCCGCCGATCGGGGCGCTCGCGCGCGGCGCGTGTCAGCCAGGACTCGACCACCATGGCTCGGAAAGTAGCCTGCCTCTCCATGGCAGTGACCTGGACGCCCGGCGACGGCGAGTACACCGACATCCGCTACGAGAAGTCGGGCCCGCCCACCCCCGGCATCGCGAAGATCACGATCGACCGCCCGGAGGTGCGCAACGCGTTCCGCCCGCAGACGCTCGTCGAGGTCTCCGCGGCGCTGGAGCGCGCCCGGGAGGACGGTGACGTCGGCGTCGTCGTCTTCACCGGCGAGGGCCCGCACGCCTTCTGCTCCGGCGGCGACCAGAACGTCCGCGGCGACACCGGCTACATCCCCGAGGGCGAGAAGGTCGGGCGCTTCCACGTCACCGACCTCCAGGTCCAGATGCGGCGGCTGCCCAAGCCGATCGTCGCGTCGGTGGCCGGCTTCGCGATCGGCGGCGGCCACGTCCTGCACCTGTGCTGTGACCTGACGATCGCCGCCGACAACGCGCGCTTCGGCCAGACCGGGCCGCGCGTCGGGTCCTGGGACGGTGGCTTCGGCGCGTCCCTGCTGCGCGACCTGATCGGCACCAAGAAGGCCAAGGAGGTCTGGCTGCTCTGCCGCCAGTACGACGCCAAGCAGGCGTTGGACATGGGGTTGGTCAACGCGGTCGTGCCGCTGGAGCGCCTGGAGGAGGAGACGGTGTCGTGGTGTCGCGAGATGCTCGAGCTGTCGCCGTTCGCGCTGCGGCTCGTCAAGTCCTCGTTCCACGCCCATGAGGACGGCTACGCCGGCATCCAGCAGCTGGCCCACGACGCCAACCTGCTGTTCTACGGATCGGACGAGGCCAAGGAAGGGCGCGAGGCCTACAAGGAGAAGCGCCAGCCGGACTTCTCCGCGTTCCCGCGGCGGGCATAGGAGGCTGATCGACCATGGCTGACGCGATCTCCCAGCGCCCCTCCCCCGTCAAGATCTGGCTGCTCGCCGCGCGCCCGCGGACGCTGCCGGCCGGCGTCGCGCCGGTGCTCGTCGGGACCGCCCTCGCCGCCGCCGAGCGCTCGTCGCTGCGCGTCGGGGCGTTCATCGCCGCGCTGCTCGGCGCGGTGTTCATCCAGGTCGGCGCGAACCTGTCCAACGACTACTCCGACGCGCGCCGCGGCGCCGACACCGAGGACCGCCTCGGGCCGGTGCGCGTCACCGCCGGCGGCCTGGTCCCGCCGAAGCAGGTGCTCACCGCGACCTACGTGTCGTTCGGGCTCGCCACGCTGTGCGGCATCTACCTCATCGTCGTCGCCGGCTGGGTGATCCTCGCGATCGGCGCGGCGTCGATCCTCGCGGGCGTCCTGTACACCGGCGGCCCGCGGCCCTACGGCTACGAGGGGCTGGGCGACGTCTTCGTCTTCCTGTTCTTCGGCCTGGTCGCGGTGACCGGCTCCTACTACGCGCAGGTCGAGAAGCTCGAGTGGGAGGCGTTCGCGCTCGCGGTCCCGGTCGGGCTCATCGCCGCGGCGATCCTCGCGGTCAACAACATCCGCGACGCGCCGACCGACTCGCGCGTCGGCAAGCGGACGCTGGCCGTCCGCCTGGGCCGCAGCGCGGCGCGCTCGATCTACGCCGCCGAGATCTACCTCGCGTTCGCGATCCCGCCGATCGTGTGGCTGGCCGGCGGCGAGCACGTCGGGCCCTGGGTCCTGCTGACCTGGCTGTCGCTGCCGCTCGCCGTGCCGCTCGTCCGGACCGTGCGCCAGCACGACGACGGGCCGACGCTGAACGGGGCGCTGGCGAAGACGGGCATGCTGCAGCTGGTGTTCTGCGTGTTGTTGAGCGCGGGGCTGCTGCTGACGGGCTGAGGGCTGAGGGGCGCCGGCGTGGGTTGGCGCTCAGCGCGGGGCGTTGGTGGTGGCGCTCCGCGTTGAAGAGGGCATCGAGGGCGTGAGGTCGTCGATGGCGCCGACAGGGTCAACGTGTTCCGGTGTCCGCATGAGACACCTCATCACCGCCGACCCGTTCGTTCGCCCCTTCGCGCCCTGGCGCCCTCACGCACGCACCGCAGCACCACCAGCGCCAGAACTGAGCGCCAGCCAACGCCGGCGCTAGGCCACCAGCGCGACCGGCGACTTGTGCTCGCGGCCCGTCTCCTCCGCCCGCTGGAGCGCGAGCTGCAGGAAGGCCTTGGCGGCCGGCGGCTGGCGGCGACCCGCGCGCCACACCAGCGCCGTCGGCCACGTGAGCAGCTCGGGCCCGACCGGCCGGAAGGTGATCGCCGGCCCGGGCTCGAGGGCGATCGAGCGCGGCAGGACCGCGACGCCGAGGCCCTTGGCGACCAGCGCGCGGACGGCGCCCATCTCCGTGCAGATGAAGGCGTTGCGCGGCTGCAGGCCGAGCTTCGCCATCGCCTTCTCCAGGCGCAGGCGCAGCGCGGAGTTCTCGCGGTAGGTCACGAGGTCCTCGGCGGCCAGCTGCTCGTAGGTGACGTGGTCGTGCGCGCAGAGCGGATGCTCGGGCGGCAGCGCGACGACGAACTCCTCCTCGAAGACGAGGCTCGCCGCGAAGTCCTCGCCGAGCGCGTCGGGGTCGACGGCGGTGAAGGCGGCGTCGAGCTCGTCGGTCCGCAGCTGCTCGAGCAGCTCGTCCTGCGTGCGCTCGACCATGTGGATGGCGACGCCCGGATGGCGCGTGTGGAAGTCCGCGATGACGTCGGCGAGGTCGTACAGGCCCGTCGGGTACATGCCGCCGAGCTTGAGCTCGCCGCGCAGCAGGCCGCTCAGCTCCTCCAGCTCGTTCTGCAGGCCCTCGACCTCGTGCAGGACGCGGTGGGCGTAGTCGAGGACGAGGCGGCCCTCGGCCGTCAGCTCGACCGAGCGGCTGGAACGCGTGAAGACCTGGATGCCGAGCTCGGCCTCGAGCCGGCGGATCTGCTGGGAGATCGCGGACTGCGCCAGGTGGAGCTCCTCGCCGGCCTTCGTGAACGAGCCGTGCCGGGCCACGGCGGCGATGGTGCGCAGATGTCGGATCTCCATGCTCACGATCGTGGCACGGGATCGACCATATGTCGAAGTCACGTTCGCGAGCGCATCGATCACGCTGCGTGATGGATGGCGCCGGCGGGCGCGTGTGGCAGGCTGCACGGCGAGGGTTCCAATTGGAGGTCGCACTCGAGTCCGTCACCCATCGCCTGCGCACGCCGCTGGCCACGTCCTACGGCGAGGTCCGCGAGCGCGGCGCCTACGTGCTGTCGCTGACGACCGCCGACGGCGTCACCGGCTGGGGCGAGGCCGCGCCGCTGGAGGCCTACGACGGCGTGCCGCTGGAGATCGTCGGCGCGGCGCTGGAGCGCTACGCGGCGGTGCTCGCCGACGACCGCGGGCGCACCGGCCCGCAGCTGCTCGACGCGTGTCGCGAGGTCGCCGACCTGCCCCAGGCGCTGGCCGCGGTCGACATGGCGCTGTGGGACGCCGCGGGCCGGCGCGCGGGCAAGCCGCTCTGCGCGCTGCTGACCGACGAGTGGCTGGACGCCGTCCCGGTCAACGCCACGATCGGCGTGACCGACCGAGCCGGCGCCGCCGCGGCCGCGGCCGCGTTCGCCGACGAGGGCTTCGAGTGCGTGAAGGTCAAGGTCGGGATCGGCGACGACGCGGCCCGCGTGGCGGCGGTGCGGCGCGCGATCGGCGACGGCGTCGCGCTCCGGGTCGACGCCAACGGGGCGTGGTCGGTCGAGGAGGCCGTGCACGCGATCGACGTCCTGGGCCGGTCCGGGCTGGAGCTCGTCGAGGAGCCGGTGTCCGGGATCGCGGAGCTGCGGGCCGTGCGCGAGCGCGTCCCGGTCCGGATCGCGATGGACGAGACGGCCGCCGAGCACGGCGCGATCGCGTCGGCCGCGGCCGACGCGGTGTGCCTGAAGATCTCGCGCGCGGGCGGGATCAGCGCATTGCTGGCGCAGGCGATGCTGGTCCGAGCCACGGGCGCCGAGGTCTACCTGGCCTCGACGATCGACGGCCCGCTCGGGATCGCGGCGGCGGCGCACTGCGCGGCCGCGCTGAAGGTCGAGCTGCCCTGCGGGCTGGCGACGCTCGGGATGCTCGACGCGTCGGGCGACGCCATCCCGAACACCGCGCTGCCGATCAGCCACGGCCGGCTGCGCGTGCCGACGGGCCCCGGCCTGCTCGGCTAGGAGCGACTCATCTAGTTGCTGGGGTCCTTGGCGATGTCCAGGCGCCAGCGCAGGACGCGGCGCGCGCCGGCGTCGAGCTCGTCGCGGGGCAGCGCGCCGGATTTGACGGCTCGCTCGAGCCCGGCCGCCGCGCGCGCGCCGGCCGCGTAGGTCTGGGCGAACAGCGGCAGGTCGACGCCGGCGCGCAGCGCGAAGAACGCGAGCTGCGACGGCGTGCCGAAGCGGGCGACCGCCGCCGCCTGGAGGTCGTCGGTGATCGCGACGCCGGTGAACGCGTGGCGCCCGCGCAGCTCGTCGGTCACCCAGCGCCGCGAGAACGCCGCGGGGCGCGGGTCGACGCGCGGGTAGATCGCGGTGGAGATCATCACCGCGTCGGGCTTCAGCGCCCCGTACGGCGCGCCGTCGATCGCGCGCAGCGTGCTGAGCGGCAGGTCGACGCGGGCGGCCCCGTCGTCGGTGTTGATCGTCGCGGCGCCGAAGCCCGGGAAGTGCTTGGGCACGGGCTGCACGCCGGCCGCGGCGAGGCCCTGCGCGAACGCGCCCGCGCGCTGGGCGACCGTCTTGGCATCGCGGCCGTAGGTGCGGCCTTCGCGTTCCAGCGCCGCGCCGGGGCGCGCGACGTCCACGACGGGCGCGAAGTCGACGTTGACGCCGGCGCCGTGCAGCAGGCGGCCCGCGGCGCGGCCGTTGGCGCGGGCCTGCGCCGCCGTGCGGGTCTGGGCCGCGGAGGCCGCGGGCGGGCCGGGCAGGCGCCGGACGTCGCCGCCCTCCTGGTCGACCATGACCAGCAGCGGCGCGTCGACCGCGGCCGGCCGCTTGATGCGCTGCAGCCGGCCGACCTGGCGCCGGACGGCGGCGACGCTCGTGACGTTGCGCGAGAACAGGACGACGCCCGCCGCCTCGCCGCGCTGGATGCGCTTGACCAGCGCCGCGGGCGGGCGCGCGCCGGAGTAGGCGAAGACCATGCGCTGGCCGATGGCCTGGCGGAGGGTGAGGCGGGCGGCGCCGTCGTCGTCGTCCTTGGCCTGGCCGCCGTCCGCCGGGCCCGCGGCGGTCCGCTCGGCCGAGGCGGTGGTGGACTTCGCGGTCGCGCCGTCGCCGCCGCCGCAGCCGCCGGCGACGGCCGCCGCGACGAGCAGCAGGACGGCGAGCGGCGCGGCCCTCACGCGACCGCGCCCTCGCCGATCAGCGCGGCCAGCGCGACCGGCGCCTCGCGCGGGAGGCCGTGGCCCGCGCCGTCGATCACGTGGACGTCGGCGTGCGGCAGCCGCCGCCGGTACTGCTCGGCGAAGCCCACGAACTTCTCGTCGCGCGCGCCGGCGACGACCGTCACCGGCATCGTCAGCTCGGACACGCGATCCCAGAACGGCTCCATGTGCCCGCCGCCGATCGCGCGCAGCGCCGCGGCCAGGCCAACCGGGTCGTTGCGCAGCAGGTCCTCGCGCCACCACGCGGCCGCCTCCGGCGGCGTGCCGGCGAACAGCGGCTGCGCCATCCAATAGTCGGCGTACTCCGCGATCGTCATGCGCTCGAGGTCATCGGCGAACCGCTCGTCCTCGGCGATGCGCTGCCTGCGCCACTCCGCGTCGGCGATGCCCGCGGAGGTCGAGACGAGCACCAGGCGCCGCACCCGCTCGGGCGCCGCGAGCGCCACCTGCTGGGCCACGCGGCCGCCCATCGAGTACCCGCACAAGGTGAAGGCGTCGGGCGCGGCGGCCAGCACGTCGCCGACGCAGCCCGCGAAGGTGATCGGCCGCACGCCGGACTTCGTGCCGTGCCCGCGGAGGTCCGGCACGATCGGGCTGTAGGTTTCGTGGTCGAGCTCGGGCAGGACAGGGTCCCAGGCACGGTGGGTCCCACCGAAGCCGTGGAGCAGTACCAGTGTCTCGGGCATCGCCCTTATCTATCCCATGAGCGAGACCCGCGACACCTACCTGCTCCTGCGCGCCTTCGTCGACGAGCTGCACCGCGGCGGGGTCGCGGGCGCGTGCACCTCGCCCGGCTCGCGGTCGACGCCGCTGGTCCTGACGCTCGCGCGCGACGGCCGGCTGCCGGTCACCTCGCACGTCGACGAGCGCTGCGCGGCGTTCTTCGCGCTCGGGCTCGCGCAGGCGACCGGCCGGCCCGCGGCGCTGGCGTGCACGTCGGGGACGGCGGCCGCGAACTACGCGCCGGCGGTGATCGAGGCCGCCGAGGCGGGCGTGCCGCTGATCGTGCTGACGACCGACCGGCCGCCGGAGCTGCGCGACGTCGGCGCCGGCCAGACGATCGACCAGATCAAGTTGTACGGGTCGTACGCGAAGTGGTTCTTCGAGGTCGGGACGCACGCCGCGACGCCGGACCGGCTGCGCTGGATCCGCCAGCTCGCCTGTCGCGCGCTGGCGATCGCGACCGAGGGACGGCCCGGCCCGGTCCACCTGAACTTCTCGCTGCGCGAGCCGCTGGTCCTCGACCAGCCGCTGGACGGCGCGCCGGGCGACGGCGGCCGCGCCGGCGACGCGCCGTGGACGACCGTGACGCGTCCGCGGCAGGACGCCGCGCCGCTGCGCGACTGGCTGCGCGCGCAGACCGAGGCGCGCAACGGCGCGGGCGGGGTGGTCGTCGCCGGCCGCGGCGCCGACGGGCCGGCGCTCGCGCGGCTGGCCGAGGCGCTCGCGTGGCCGCTGCTGGCCGACCCGCTGTCGGGCGCCCGGACCGGCGGCGCGGCGATCGCGCACTACGACGCGCTGCTGCACGACGAGCGCTGGCGCGCCGGCGTGGTGCCGCGCTGCGTCCTGCGCGTTGGCGACCTCCCGACGTCCAAGCCGCTGCGCCAGTGGCTGGCGGCGCTGCCCGACGGCGTGGCGCAGATCGCCCTGGTGCCGGCGGGCCGCTGGCCGGATCCCGACGCGGCGCTGACCGACATCATGGCCTTGGACCCGTCCGCGGTGGGCGCGATCGACGAGGTCTGGCCGACCGACGCCGCGTGGCTCGGCCGCTGGCGCGACGCCGACGCGCGTGCCGCGGCAGCGATCGACGCGACGCTCGCCGGCCTCGACGAGCCCGGGATCGCGCGGGCGCTGGCGACCGACACGCCGGCGGGCGCCACCGTCGTCGTGGCCGCCTCGATGCCGATCCGCGACGTCGAGACGTTCTGGCCGGTCCGCGACCCGGCGCCGCGGGCGCTCGCCAACCGCGGCGCGAACGGGATCGACGGGACGATCTCCACCGCCTACGGCGTCGCCGCCGCACCCGGCGCCGGGCCGACCTACCTGCTGATCGGCGACGTCGCGCTGGCCCATGACGTCGGCGGGCTGCTCGCGGGCCGGCGCCTCGGCGTGCCGCTCACGATCGTGGTCGTCGACAACGACGGCGGCGGGATCTTCGACTTCCTGCCCGTCGGCCAGGCCGGCGGCCCCGAGTACGAGGAGCACGTCCTGACGCCCACGGGCATCGACGTGGAGCGCGCAGCGGCCCTGTACGGGGCGCGCTACCGCGCGGTGGAGGACCTCCCGCAACTGCGCGCCGCACTCGCGGCGCCGGCCGCGGACGGCACCACGATCCTGCACGCGCGCACCGAGCGCGCCGCCAACGTCGCGCTGCACCGTGGCGTCTGGTCCGCGGTGCGCGCCGCACTGGCGTGAAAGTTCTCGATCGGACAGGTGACGAACGTGACCAACCCGGGTAGGGTGCGGCGAGATGGTGTGGATCGTCGCCCTCACTGCCGGCTGGCTCGGTGCGTTCGTGATGCTGCTTGCGCTCACGACCGTGGCCGCACGCAGCGACCGCCCCACGCCCGATCACCTCGCGAAGATGCGCCGTTCGCGCGTCTGGCTGCCACCGCAGCCCGAGCGCGACCACCGGCTGCTGTAGCGCCGCGAGGCTCCGGTCCGCTCCGCGTCATAAGGTGTCGGCCGTGACGGACGGCGCCCAGATCTCCCTCCTCGGCGAGCCCTCGCCGGTGGCCACGGCGGCGCCCGAGGTCGCATCGGCGCCGCGGGTCACGTCGAAGGGCATCGCCGTCGGCGACATCGTGGAGATCGACCGCAAGGGCCGGCGCTTCCACGCGTTGGTCGAGGAGATCGAGCAGCGGGAGTCGGGGCGCTTCGACCTGGCGGTGCGGCCGCTGGACGCGCGCTCGACCTGGCGCACCGCGACGGTGCGGGACGTCGTCGCGGTCTGGCGTCGCGCGAAGGGCCCGGCGGTCAGCCCGCCAGCACCGGCAGCAACGCCTGCAACTTGACCTCGGTCTCGGCCAGCTCCGCCGCCGGATCCGAGTCGCGCACCACGCCGACGCCGGCGTAGCACCGCGCCACCGGCCCGCGCAGGAGCGCGCAGCGCAGGCCGACCACGAACTCGCCGTCCTCGTCGAGGTCGGTCCACCCCACCGGGCCCGCGTACCAGCCGCGGTCCAGGCCTTCGAGCGCCGGGATCAGCGGGGCGGCGACCGCCAGCGGCTCGCCGCCGACCGCGGGCGTCGGGTGCAGGAGGCCCGCCAGCTCGACGACGCTGACCGACTTCGACAGCTGCGCGCGGATCGGCGTGCCCAAGTGCTGGATGTTGGCCATCTTCACGACCTCGGGCTCGTCGTGGGCGGTGACCCAGACCGAGTAGGGCCGCAGCGTCTGCGCGATGCGGCGGGTGACGATCGCCTGCTCCTCGCGGTCCTTGGCCGACCGCATCAGGCGCTCGCCGAGGTGGTCGTCGACCGCCGGGTCGGCGCTGCGGCGCGCCGAGCCGGCCAGCGCGAGCGTCGCGGCGCGCTCGCCGTCGCGGCGGATCAGCAGCTCCGGCGAGGCGGCGACGAACGCGGCGTCGCCGCGGCCCGCGCACACGAGGTGGCAGGACGGGAACGCCTCGCGCAGGACCCCGAGGACCGCGGCCGGGTCGTGGTCGACCGGCGCGTGGACCTGGACCTCGCGGGCCAGGACGATCTTGTCGAGCTCGCCGGCGGCGATCCGGTCGACGCCGCGCGCGACCGCCTGCTCGTAGTGCTCGGGCGGCATCGCCGAGACGACGCGGTAGCGACCCGCCGGCGACGGGTCCAGCAGCGGGAGGCCGACGCCGTCGCGCAGCGACGCGGCGCGGGCAGCGACCCGCGCGACGAGGTCGTCGACCGTGTCGTCGGGCTGGGCCAGGACGCAGAAGGTGAGCCGGACGTCGTCGCCGCGCCGGACGAACGCGACCTCCGGGACGTGCAGCGACGCCGCCGCGAAGCCGGCCCACGGCGGCGACTGGCCGCCGTCGGGCGCGAACGCGAAGCCGCCGACCGCGATCGGCCCGCACCCGCGCGGGCCGTCCGGCGGATCGCACGCCGCGCGCGACGCCAGCGACCGCCACCGCTTGGCGACGGCCGTGAAGCGGTCCTTGCCCCCGGCCTCGATCGCCACCGCGACGCCGAGCGCCGCGACCGCCGCCCGATCGCGGTCCGGCTGCTCGAAGCAGAACCACGGTTCGCCGCCTGAGCCCTGCCCGGCAGCGATGCCGCCACGCGATCCGGCCGGTTCGCCGCCTGAGCCCTGCCCGGCAGCGATGCCGCCACGCGATCCGGCCGGTTCGCCGCCTGAGCCCTGCCCGGCAGCGATGCCGCCACGCGATCCGGCCGGTTCGCCGCCTGAGCCCTGCCCGGCGGCGGCGGCGCCACGCGATCCGGCGGCCTCGGCGCCACGCCGCGACGCCGCCACGACCGCGCTCGGGTCCACCTCGGTTCCGACGCGCACCGTGATGGCCGCCAACGCCTCGCCGCCGCGCCGCGCACGGCGTAGCGCCTCCTTCACCCTCCGGCGCAGCCGCTCCCGATCGTGGGACGACAGCGCGAAGCCACCCGAGGCGGCGGCGGTGGAGACCGAGGCCATGGACTTGCAGTCTAGGCCCCGGCCCTGTCGCGCGGCGCCCCGCTCAGGTCTCGCCGCGCCCGCGCGAGATCGCGATCTCGCCCGTCCGCATCATCTCGACCATGCCGAACGGGCGCAGGAGCGCCTCGAAGGACTCGATCTTGTCGGTCGTGCCGGTGATCTCGACGATGATCGATCGGCGCGTCACGTCCACGATCCTGCCGCGGAAGATGTCCGTCAGCTGGAGCACCTCCGCGCGCTGCGCGCCGTCGACGGCGACCTTGAACAGCGCGAGCTCGCGCGTCACGGTCTCGTCCGGCTCGAGATCGCGGATCTTGAGCACGTTGATGAGCTTGTGCAGTTGCTTGGTGACCTGGTCGATCGGGTGCAGCGCACCGTCCACCGTCAGCGTCACGCGCGAGATGTGCTCGTCGTCGGTCGGCCCGACGGTCAACGTGTCGATGTTGAACCCGCGGCGCGCGAACAGGCCGGCGATGCGCGTCAGCACGCCCGGCTTGTTCTCCACCAGGATGGTCAGGACGTGCTTGCGCCCCGACCGCATCTGGCCGCTCGCCTCGAGGTCCTCGAGGGAGAGCAGCTCCTTGGTTCCCGGATCGCCCATGTCCTCAGCCCACCATCTCGCGAGCGGCGGCGCCGGGCGCGATCATCGGGTACACGTTCTCCTCGCGGGTGACGCGGATGTCGACGAGGACCGGGCCCTCGGTCGCGATCGCCCCCCGCAGGTCGTCGACGAGCGTCTCCTTGCTCGTCAGCCGCAGCCCCGTGGCCCCGTAGGCCTCGGCGAGCTTGACGAAGTCCGGCGACTGCCCCATGTCGACGTGCGAGTAGCGGTTGTCCCAGAACAGCTCCTGCCACTGGCGGACCATGCCCAGGTAGCCGTTGTTCAAGATGAACACCTTGACCGGGATCCGGTTCTGGACGCAGGTCGCGAGCTCCTGCGAGTTCATCTGCACCGAGCCGTCGCCGGTGATGCAGACGACGGTCTCGTCGGGCATGCCGACGGCCGCGCCCATCGCGGCCGGCAGGCCGAAGCCCATCGTGCCCAACCCACCGCTGTTGATCCAGCGGCGCGGCTTGTCGAACTTGTAGTACTGCGCGGACCACATCTGGTGCTGGCCGACGTCGGACGTGATGATCGCGTCGCCGTCGGTCGCCTCGTAGATCGCCTGGACCGCCCGCTGCGGCTTGATCTCGGTGTCGACGCTGTCGGCGTAGTGCAGCGGGTGGCGCTCCTGCCAGCCGCCGATGCGCTGCCACCACTCCTCCAGCCGCGACGGGTCCGCGCCGAGCGCGCGGTACTCGTTGACCAGCTTGATGAGGATGTTCTTGGCGTCGCCGACGATCGGGATGTGCGCCGGGACGTTCTTGGAGATCTCGGCCGGGTCGATGTCGATGTGGATGAACTTGGCCCGCGGCGCGAACTCCGACAGCTTGCCGGTGATGCGGTCGTCGAAGCGGGCGCCGACCGCGCAGATCAGGTCGGCCTCGTCCATCGCGTAGTTCGCCGCGCGCGTGCCGTGCATGCCGAGCATGCCCAGGAACTGGTCGTGCGTGCCAGGGAACCCGCCCAGCCCGTTGAGCGTGTTGGTGACCGGGAAGCGATCGCTCGTCGCGAACTCGGTCAGCTCCTCCGCTGCGTCGGCCAGGATCACGCCGCCGCCCGCGTAGATGACGGGCCGCCGCGCGCTGGCCAGCGCCTTGGCGGCCTGGCGGATCTGCTTGACGTTGCCCTCGACCGTGACCTGGTAGCCCGGCAGGTGCACGTCGGTGACGGGCTCGTACGGGATGTCGGCCTTCGACAGGTCGGTCGGGATGTCGACGACGACGGGCCCCGGCCGGCCGGTGCGCGCGACGTGGAACGCCTCGTGCAGCACGCGCGGGATCTCGAGCGGGTGCTGGATCATCCACGAGTGCTTGACCGCCGGCATCGTGATGCCGAGGATGTCGGCCTCCTGGAAGCCGTCGGTCCCGAGCAGCTCGGTCCGGACCTGGCCGGTGATGAACACGACCGGGACCGAGTCCATCATCGCGTCCATGATCGGCGTGACGAGGTTGGTCGCGCCCGGGCCGCTGGTGCCCAGCGCGACGCCGACCTTGCCGGTCGCCTTCGCGTAGCCCGCCGCGGCGTGGCCGCCGCCGGCCTCGTGACGCACGAGGACGTGGCGGATGCCGGCGTCCACGAACGCGTCGTAGGTCGGGAGGTTCGCGCCTCCGGGATACCCGAATACGACGTCCACACCTTCTGCCTTAAGGCACTCCATCACGGCATCGACCGCTCGCATGCGCTTGACCTCCTTTCGAACCAGGTCCGGTGGTTGGGGCCGTCCATCCTACGCGGGCGCGACCGGCGGCAGGATCTCGGACTCCTCGGGGAAGTCGAGCTCCGACCCGCAGCGCGTGCACAACGCATCATGGATCATGCAGAGGTGGCCGCACGTCGGGCAGCGGCGCTGCGGCTCGTCGGTGTCGTACCGGTAGAGCACGGCGGCGGCCAGGCCGACGATCGGGAACGCGCCCGAGATCAGGAACCAGATGAAGAACGAGCTGCCCTTGATGCGCCCGACGATGCCGCCGGCGAGCGCGAAGGACATCGCGATGACGATGTAGACCATCGCGCCGGCCGATCAGAGGACGCGCAGCGCCCAGACCACCGCGACGATGCACAGGACGATCACGATGATCGTCGCGAGACCGGCGAGCAGGCCGATCACGAACTTCAGCAGGATCCAGGCGGCGATCGCCAGGACCACGAGCGCCAGGAGGCGCTTCAGCAAGGAAGGCTTGGCGGTGGTCTCGTCCATGCCCTACAGGCTAGTCCCTTGGCGGGGTCGATGACGCAGATCGGCGACCGCGGGCGCCCCCTCGGAGCCCGCGGTCGCCGGATGCGCTGTCTCGTCCCTCAGTCGTGACTACGACGAAGGTGCTCGTAACGCCCAGCCCCCGACGGCCGGTCGTTGACGTGCAGGCGGGCAAGGCGGTAGCGGCGGATGGCCGGCGCGTCCTGGCCCGACCCCAGCCGCGACCGCTCGCCGACGAGGATGATCCTCGAGAGCGGGGTTGCGGTGGCGGTGGTCATGGACATCATGGTGGCGCCCCGCGGGGCCCGCGCCCACCGCCAGGCGGTCGGAAGATGCCGGCGCCGACCCTTACACGCGGTCGAGGCGCCGCGCGGCGGCCAGGGCCGGGCGGGCCGCGCGCGGCAGCCGGCGGGCCACCCGCCAGCGCCCGCCGCTGAAGGCCATGTTGGCGACGGTCGCGAAGCCGACCTCGTCGGCGCGCAGCGCCAGGAGCAGGTGCGCGATGCGGTCCGCGCTCGGGAGGTCCGGCGCCGCGACGCGCACGCAGAAGCACGTGACGCGCCGGCCGCGGCCGCTGACCAGCGCCGCGCCCGCCTCCCCCACAACCCAGACGCCGAGGCGCCCGTGCTCGACGACCAGGCCGGTCTGCGCCTGCAGGGCGCGCGCGTCGTGGTCGAGCAGGTCGCCGAGCAGGCCGAGCGCGGTGCGCTCGGCGCCGGCGTCGGCGCTGCGGCCCTTCGGGCGCAGCAGGTTCGCGCCGCGCGCCGCGTAGAGCATGGGGATGATCCAGGCGTGGGCGAAGCTCGCCAGCGACACGGCGACCGCCAGCGGCTGGACGAGGAGCAGCACGACGCCGGCGCCGATGAACGGCACGACGTGGGCGAAGGTCGTCAGCGTCCACAGCGCGCCGCGCTTGCGCAGGCGCGCGGCGTCCATCGGCGCCCGCCAATGGACGGCCGCCGTCTCGGGCAGCGGCGCGCTCGGCGCGCTCGTGGCCTCCAGCGCCATCAGCCGCCGCTGATCGGCAGCCGCAGGATCACGAGGTCGGCGTCGAGCGGCAGCTCCTTGACCTGCTCGGCGTGGCCCGGGCCGGTCGTGACCATCGCGAAGTACCCGCGGTCCAACTGCGCGCGGAACGCGGTCACCGCCGCCTCGACGGCCGCGGGATCCTGGGCGTCCCACTCCGCCAACGTGGTGTGGCCGGTCCGATCCATGCGTACGAGACGAGACATGCCTACCTCCCAGTAGTGGCTCCACGCCCGATGGTAGAGGTCGCCCTCAGGTCCGTCACGCCAGCTGCCGATCACCGTGGGAAGGACCTCCACACCCGTGCCGCAACCGCCCGCATCGCGCCGGGCCGCCGTGCCGCTGATCGGCGTCGCGCTGGCTCTCATCTACGTCGTGGGCCGTCTCCTGCCCGGGATCGGGCACGACGGCCATCTCGCCGTGCGCTGGTACGGCGCGATCGCCCTCTACGTCGCGGCCGCCGCCCTCTGCCTCCTGCGCGCCCGCGCCATGGAGGAGGACCGCCGCGCCTGGACCCTGATCGGGATCGGCATCGCCTGCTACGCGCTGGGCACGACGTCGACGATCATCTCGCCGCGTCCGTCCGACGACCCGCCGGCCGTCGCCTACGTCTTCTGGTTCGCGTTCTACGCGACCGTCTACCCGGCGCTGCTGGGGCTGCTGCGCGCGCGGCTGCGCCCGTTCACGCTCTCGTTCTTCCTCGACGGCGTGCTCGGCGGCCTCACGGTCTCCGCGATCTGCGCCGCCGTCGTCCACCACGACCTCGACGGCATCGCGACCGGCAAGCTCATCGCGGGCCTGGCGTTCCCGTGCGCCGACCTCGTCCTCCTGAGCATCCTGCTGTGGGCGTGCGCGCTGAGCGGCTGGCGCGGCGACATCTGGCGGCTGCTGGCCGCGGCGCTGGCGCTGACCGCGATCGGCGACGTCGTCCAGGACCTCGACATGGCCCGCGGCACCTACTCCGAGCTGTCCGCCGCCAACGCGCTGTTCCCGCTCGCGCTGCTGACGATCGGCGTCGCCGCCTGGCGCCCGGCCCCGCCCGCGCGCCGGCTGCGGCCCGACAGCGTCGCGGTGCTCGCGCTGCCGCTGGCGTGCGTGGTCGCGACCGTCATCGTCCTCGCGATCAGCGACCCCGGCGACGCCGTCACGGTCGTCCTCGCGCTGCTCGCGCTGGCCGTCGCGCTCACGCGCGCGACGCTGACCTTCCGCGAATTGGGCCAGATGCACGAGGAGCGGCGCTTCGCGCGCGGCTTCGAGGAGGCCGCGATCGGCATGGCCTTCGTCTCGGTCCCCGACCTGCGCTGGCGCCGCGTCAACGCCACGCTGGCCGCGATGCTCGGCCGCACGCCCGAGGCGCTGATCGGACGCCCGATCGCCGACATCGTCCACCCCGACGAAGCGGAGCTCTCGCGCAAGAACCTCGCGCTGCTGTCGACCGGGACCGTGCCGCCGCCCTACGTGCGCCGCGCGGTGCGCCCCGACGGGGTCGTCGTCGACCTCGAGATCGCCAGCGTGCTGGTCGAGGGCGACGACGGCGCGCCGCTGCTCTTCAGCCAGATCCAGGACGTCACGGTCACGCGTCGCACCGTGCGCCACAACGCCGCGCTGGCGGAGCTGAGCCGCGTCGCGCTGGAGCAGCGCGAGGCGGGCGACCTGATCGACGAGGCGTGCGCGCTGCTGCGCACCGCGATCCCGGCCGACAGCGTCGAGCTGCATGCCGCGACGCCGGAGGGCGCCGGCGTCGCCGACGGCGTCATCAGCGCGCCGATGCGCCCGCGCAACGGGCTGCCGGCGACGCTCGTCGCCCACCGCGGCCCGTCGCGCCCGGAGTTCATCGAGGCCCACGCGCGGTTCCTGGAGGCCGCGGCCAACGTGCTCGGCTCCGCGCTGGACCGCGCCGCGGTCGAGGAGGAGCTGCGCACGCAGGCGCTGGAGGACCCGCTCACCGGGCTGGCCAACCGCTCCTACCTCGCCGCGCACGTCGAGCAGGCGATCGCCGGCGCGCTGCGCAGCGAGGACCACATCTCGCTCCTGCTGCTCGACCTCGACCGCTTCAAGGTCGTCAACGACACGCTCGGCCACGGCGCGGGCGATGAGCTGCTCTGCGCGGTCGCGGACCGCCTGCGCTCCACGATCCGGCGCGGTGACCTCGCCGCGCGGCTGGGCGGCGACGAGTTCGTCGTGGTCTGCGCGGGCGCCGGCGGCGCGCCGCACGAGGTCGCCGCGCTCTCGCGCCGGCTGCTCGACGCAGTCGCCGCGCCCTACGTGGTCGACGGTCGCGAGCTGCACATCAGCGCGTCCGCCGGGCTGGTCTTCGTCGACGGCCCAGACGTCACGGCCGAGTCGCTGCTGCGCGACGCCGACGTCGCGATGTACCGCGCCAAGGAGCACGGCGGCGCACGCTACGAGGTCTTCGACGCCGGCCTGCGCGCCCGCGTCGTGCATCGCCTGACGGTCGAGAGCGAGCTGCGCCACGCGCTGGAGCGCGACGAGCTGTCGCTGCGCGTCCAGCCCGTCGTCGACCTGCACCGCGACGAGGTCGCCGGCTTCGAGGCGCTCGTGCGCTGGGAGCACCCGACGCGCGGCACGATCGCGCCGGCCGAGTTCATCAGCGTCGCCGAGGAGACGGGGCTGATCGTCCCGATCGGCAAGTGGGTGCTGGAGGAGGCGCTGCGCTGGCTGGCCGAGCTGCAGGCCGCGGCGGGCCGGCCGCTGCGCATGAGCGTCAACCTGAGCGCGCGCCAGATCGCGCCCGGGCTGGTCGACGAGGTGCGCGACGCGCTCGCGGCGGCGGAGGTCCCGGCGCGCCAGCTGACGCTCGAGGTCACCGAGACGCTGATCGTCGAAGGCCCCGGCGCCGTCGAGGTGCTGGCCGCGATGCGCAGGCTCGGCGTCGCGATCGCGATCGACGACTTCGGCACCGGCTGGTCCTCGCTGGGCGCGCTGCAGCGCCATCCGGTCGACGTGCTCAAGCTCGACCGCTCGCTCGTCGCGCCGGCCGGCGCCTCGGAGTCCTCCGCCGCGCTGGCCCGCGCGGTCGTGGAGATGGCCCAGGCGCTCGGCCTCGACGTCGTCGCCGAGGGCATCGAGGACGCCGCGCAGCTGGCGGCCATGCGGGACCTCGGCTGCCCGCACGGCCAGGGCTACGTCTTCGCCCGCCCCGTGCCGCTGGCCGAGGCGATCGCGCTGATCGCGCCCGCCGAGCGCGTCGCCTAGAGCCCGAGCTGCTGGCGCACCAGCCGCGTGACTTCGCCGCCGTCCGCGCGGCCCTTGGTCTCGCGCATGACGTGGCCGACGATGACGCCGATCGGCTTCATGTCGCCGCCGCGCAGCTTCTCGGCGACGTCGGGGTTGGCGGCCAGCGCGGCCTCCACGATCGGCGCGAGCTCGTCGCTGCCGCCGACGGCGCCGAGGCCCTCGGCCTCGACGATCGTGGCCGGGTCGCCGCCGTCGGCGACGAGCTTGTCGAGCACCTGACGGCCGCCGGCCTGCGTGACCTGCTTGGCGCCGACCATCGACACCAACTTGGCGAACGCGCCGGGCGCGACCCGGGACTCGGCCGGGTCGGCGTCGGCGCCGATGCGCGACATGAGGTCGTTGGCGATCCAGTTGGCCAGCACCTGCGGGTCGACGGTCGTCCCGCCGTTGCCGGCGCCGACCGCAGCCTCGAAGTAGTCCCCCAACTCGGTCCGGAACGCGAGCAGGTGCGCGGAGTCCGCGGACAGCCCGAGGTCGCGCTCGAAGCGCTCGGCGCGCGCCAGCGGCAACTCGGGCAGCGCCGCGGCGGCGCGGTCGAGCATCGCCCGCGTGATCGCGACCGGCGTCAGGTCCGGCTCCGGGAAGTAGCGGTAGTCGTGCGCCTGCTCCTTGGACCGCAGCGAGGTGATGGACTCGGTCCGCGGGTCGAAGTGCAGCGTCTCCTGCTCGACCTCGCCACCGTCGCGCAGGATCTGCGTCTGGCGCGCGACCTCGGCGCGGATGCCGCGCTCGATGTAGCGGAACGAGTTCATGTTCTTGAGCTCGGTCTTGGTCCCGTACTCGGCGCTGCCGACCGGGCGGATGGAGATGTTGGCGTCGCAGCGCAGCGAGCCCTCCTCCATGTTCACGTCGCTGACGCCGAGGCGGCGCAGCGTCGCGCGCAGCATCCGCAGCCACTCGGCGGCGATCGTCGCGTCGCGCAGGTCGGGCTCGGTGACGATCTCGGCCAGCGGCGTGCCGCCGCGGTTGAAGTCCACGACCGAGGCGTCGGACGCGTGCAGGCGGCCGGACGCGCCGACGTGCACCAGCTTGGCCGCGTCCTCCTCCAGGTGGACCCGGTGGATCCGGACGTCGCCCAGCGTGCCGCCGAGGCACAGGGGCTCGTCGTACTGGGAGATCTGGTAGCCCTTGGGCAGGTCGGGATAGAAGTAGTTCTTGCGGTGGAAGATCGACCGCGGCGCGAGCTCGGAGCCCAGCGCCATCCCGATCATCAGCCCGTAGTGGATGGCCTGCGCGTTGGCGACCGGCAGGCTGCCGGGCAGGCCGAGGCACACCGGGCAGGTGTGCGTGTTCGGCGGGTCGCCGAAGCTCAGCGTGCACCCGCAGAACATCTTGGTGACGGTCGCGAGCTGGACGTGGATCTCGAGGCCGATGACGGTCTCGTACTCGACCTGCGTGGTGTCCGTGACGCTCATCGCTCAGACCCTCCCGGGAGTTGCGTCGAAGCCGATCGCCTGCTCCAGCGCGTAGGCCGCGCCGAGGATCGCGTTCTCGCTGAACGCCGGCCCGGCGATCTGGAAGCCGACCGGCAGGTTGTCGCTCAACCCGTTGGGGATCGAGATCGCCGGCAGGCCCGCGAGCGAGATCGGCACCGTGAACAGGTCCTCCAGGTACATCGCCAACGGGTCGGCGCTCTTGGCGCCCAGCTCCCAGGCGACGTTGGGCGCCGTGGGCGTCACGATCAGGTCGACGTCGGCGAAGGCGTTCTTGTAGTCCTCGGCGATCTTCGTGCGCACGCGCTGGGCCTTGCCGTAGAACGCGTCGTAGTAGCCCGACGACAGCGCGTAGGTCCCGAGCATGATGCGGCGCTTGACCTCGTCGCCGAAGCCGTCGTGACGCGTCCGGGTGTACATCGAGACGAGGTCGTCGGCCTCGACGCGCCGGCCGTAGCGGACGCCGTCGAAGCGGGCGAGGTTGGAGGACGCCTCGGCCGGCGCGATCACGTAGTAGGCGCTGATGCCGTACTCGGTATGCGGCAGCGACACGCGACGGATCGTCGCGCCGAGGGACTCGGCGAGCTTCAGCGTCTCCTCGAAGCGCGCGAAGACGCCGGGCTCGACGCCCTCGCCGGTCAGCGTGTCCGGGACGCCGAGCACGATGCCGTCGAGGCGGTCGCCGGACGGCAGCGCGATCGCGTCGGGATGCTGCAGCGACGTGGAGTCGCGCGGGTCGCGGCCGGTCATCTGGCCGTACAGGAGCGCCGCGTCGGTGACGTCGCGCGTCAGCGGACCGGCCTGGTCCAGCGACGACGCGAACGCGATCATCCCGTAGCGGGAGACCGAGCCGTAGGTCGGCTTGAGGCCGACGATGCCGGTCATCGCCGCGGGCTGGCGGATCGAGCCGCCGGTGTCGGTGCCCAGCGCCCACGGCGCCGAGCCGGAGGCGACGGCGGCCGACGAGCCCCCGCTCGAGCCGCCTGGGATCCGCGTGCGGTCCCACGGGTTCAGCGTCGGGCCGTAGCCGGAGTTCTCGTTGGACGAGCCCATCGCGAACTCGTCCTGGTTGGTCTTGGCCAGCAGCGGCGCGCCGGCGGCGGCGAGCTGGTCGACCACGGTCGCCGTGTACGGCGGCAGGTAGCCCTCGAGGATGCGCGAGCCGGCCTGGCTCGGCACGCCCGCGGTGCAGAAGAGATCCTTGACGGCGAGCGGGACGCCGGCCAGCGGCGCGGGCGCGCTGCCGTTGCCCGCCCGTGCCGGCGCCGCCTCGGCGACCCAGGTGTAGGCGTTGAGATCGTCGGCCGTCGCCTTGGCGCGGTAGGCCTCGAACAGCTCGGTCGCGTCGAGGTCGCCCGTGCCGATCGCGTCGGCCGCCTGCTTGGCGGTCAGCGTCGTGAGATCGGTCATGCCTGCGGGCTCGGGACGAGGAAGCCGTCGTCCTGCACGGCCGGCGCCTGCGCGAGCGCGACCTCGCGCGGCAGGCACGGGACCGGGAGGTCCTCGCGCAGCGCGTTGGCGACCTCGACGACGTGGCTCGTCGGCGCGACGTCGTCGAGCGTCAGCTCGCCGATCTTCTCGATGTGGCCGAGGACGGACGACAGCTCGGCGGCCATCTTCCCGACCTCGTCGTCGGTCAGCTCCAGACGGGCCAGCCGAGCGACATGGACTACCTGCTCGCGGTCGATCATGCAGCCGTCGAGTTTAGGAGAGCGGGCCGCTACGAGCTGCGCGGCCGGCCCTGCTCGTCGAGGTGGTCGCGCCAGGACCACTCGGGGTCGTAGCCGAGCAGGCGGCGGGCCTTCTCGATGGAGATGCCGCCGGCGTCGGGCCGTGCCAGCTCCCGCAGCGGGATCTTGTCCGCCAGGCCATGGCGGGCGAGCAGCTCGGGCAGCGTCAGCGTCGACGCCGCGTCGGGCGAGGCCGGCCGGCCCCGGCTCAGGTGCCCGGCGCGGTCCGCGCGGGCGGCGGCATGTAGGCCTGCGCCTCGGGCGAGTGCGTGCGCTCGTCGCGGAGCGAGAGGAAGCCGCCGAGCGGGATCAGGAAGGAGAAGACGAGGCCGAGGTAGGCCGGCCACTGCACGCTCAGCAGCTCATCGAAGCCGGTGGGCTGAGCGATCGTCACGCGCACGAGCAGGACCAGGAAGATGAGGCTGCCGACGAGCCAGCTCAGGACGGCGGCGCCGACGGGCCACGCCGGCGACGCGCGCTTGACCGTCATGTAGGCCAACACCCCGCCGCCGAAGATCTGGACGCAGAGCAGGACGATCATGAACCAGCCGAGCGTCGACCAGCCGGAGAGCGATCCAATCGAGAACGTCTCGATGTTGCCGCCTGGGGTCGCGGGCGCGTAGGTCGCCTTGCTGGCGCCGAACCAGTCGAAGAACAGCACCACGAAGAGCCCGACCGCGCCGGCGGCCGCGATCCACTCCCCGGCCCGCATCCGGCTCATGCCGGCGCGCCCTCCCGCGCGACCAGCTCGGCGGCGTTCAGCGTGTTGCGCAGCAGCATCGCGATCGTCATCGGCCCGACGCCGCCCGGGACCGGCGTGATCCAGGAGGCCGCGTCCTTGACGTCCTCGAAGTCCACGTCGCCGTGCAGGCCGTCGTCGGAGCGGTTCATGCCGACGTCGATCACGACCGCGCCCGGCTTGACCCAGTCGGCCTTGACCATCCGGTCGCGGCCGACCGCGACGATCAGGACGTCGGCCTCGCGGCAGACGCCCGGCAGGTCCTGGGTGCGCGAGTGCGCGGTCGTCACGGTCGCGTTGGCGCCGAGCAGCAGCTGGGCCATCGGCTTGCCGAACAGGTTGGAGCGCCCCACGACGACGGCGCGCTGGCCCTCCAGGGCGACGCCCGCCTCGTCGAGCAGCACCATCACGCCCGCGGGCGTGCACGGCCGCAGGCCCGCGCGCCCCAGCGCCAGGTAGCCGGCGCTCAGCGGCGTCAGCCCGTCGACGTCCTTGCGCGCGTCGATGAGGCCCGTGAGGTGGACGCCGTCGAGGTGGTCGGGAACCGGCAGCTGGCAGAGGATGCCGCTGACGGCGTCGTCGGCGTTGAGCCGCTCGATCAGCGCCTCGACCTCCTCGGTCGGCGTGTCGGCGGGCAGCTGATGGTGGAACGGCTCGATGCCGACCTCGCGCGAGGCCTTCTGCTTGCCGTTGATGTAGATCGCGCTGGCCGGGTCGTCGCCGACGAGGATCGTCGCCAGGCCGGGCGGGCGGCCGTGACGGGCGACGAACCTCTCGACGTCCCGGGCCACCTCCTCCCGGACCTTCGCCGCGATCGCCCTGCCGTCGATGATCTCCGCGCTCACGGCCCTCACGCTACCCGCGTCGTTCGAGCGGTGCGTACTCGGCCATCAGCTTGCGCTCGCTGCCGTCGCGGGCGAAGCGGATGACGACGACGCCGCCGGGCTCGGTGCCGGTCACGACGCCCTCGCCGAAGGCGGCGTGCAGGACGTCGTCGCCGAGGCGGAAGCCGGCGCCCGCGGCCGGCTCCGGAGCCTCGGAGCGCATCGACGCCCACGACGCCGAGGCGCGCGGGCGGATCGCGCGGTCGCCCGACGCGCCGCCGCCGAGATGGTGGGCCCAACTTCCGAGGGCGCCCTGGCGGTCGACGAACTCGGCCGGGATCTCGCTCAGGAACCGCGACGGCAGCCCGTAGGCGCGCGAGCCGAACACGTTGCGCTGGCGCGCGTGCGTGAGCGTCAGCGACCGCATCGCCCGCGTCATCCCGACGTAGCAGAGGCGCCGCTCCTCCTCGAGCGTCCCCTCGTCCAGCGACCGGGAGTGCGGGAAGACGCCCTCCTCCATCCCGATCATGAAGATGATGGGGTACTCCAGGCCCTTGGCGTTGTGCAGGGTCATGAGCGTGACCATGCCGCCGTCGTCGACGCGCGTGTCGGTGTCCGAGCGCAGCGCGGTCTCCTGGAGGAAGACGTCGAGCCGGTCCTCCTCGGCGCGGTGCGTGCCGTCGAACTCGCGCGCGACCTCGACGAGCTGCTCGAGGTTCTCGATCCGCCCCTGCGCCTCGATCGTGCGCTCGGCCTGCAGCGCGTCGAGGTAGCCGCTCTCGTGCAGCACGGCCTCGAGCAGGTCGCCCATCGGGACGTTGTCGGCGACGCGCTCGCGCAGGCCCTCCATGACCGACATGAAGCGGTCGAACGACCGCACCGCGGCCGTGCCCAGCCCCGGGACGCCGGCCGGGTCCGACGCGGCCTCCCACGTCGAGATCCCCATCGCCTCGGCATGGGCGAGCACGCGCGACAGCGACGTCTGGCCGATCCCGCGCTTGGGCGAGTTGGCGATGCGCGTGAACGAGATCGCGTCGGCCGGATTGGCGAGCAGCGTCAGGTAGGACAGCGCGTCCTTGACCTCGGAGCGCTCGTAGAACTTCGTGCCGCCGATGATCTGGAACGGCACGTCGGCGCGCACCAGCGCGTCCTGCAGGACGCGCGACTGCGCGTTGGTCCGGTACAGGCACGCGATCTCGGCCAGCGACACGCCCTCGTCGCGCAGCCGCTGGACCTCGCCGAGGACGTAGCGCGCCTCGGCGTGCTCGTCGTCGAGCTCGCGGATCATCACCGGGTCGCCGGCGCCCTGGTCGGTCCACAGCGTCTTGTGCATCTGCGCGCGGTTGTGCGCGATGACGGCGTTGGACGCGTCGAGGATCGTCTGCGTGGAGCGGTAGTTCTGCTCGAGCTTGACGACCGCGACTGGGATCCCCGCCCGCCCGAAGTCGTCCTGGAAGTCCAGGATGTTGCGAATGTCCGCGCCGCGGAACGAGTAGACCGACTGCGCGTCGTCGCCGACCACCGCAAGGTTCTTGTGCTCGCCGGCGATGAGCTGCAGCAGCCGGTACTGCGCGTGGTTGGTGTCCTGGTACTCGTCGACGAGCACGTGGCGGAACGTCTCGTTGTACCGCGCCCGCACCTCCGGGAACAGCTCCAGGAGGTTGACCATGCGGAACAGCAGGTCGTCGAAGTCCATGGCGTTCATCCGGACCAGCTCGGACTCGTACAGCTTGTAGGCGTCGGCGACCGTGCGCTCGAAGTAGCCGTCGACCATCTGCCCGTAGTCCTCGGCGGAGCGCAGCTTGTTCTTGGCGTCGGAGATCTGGTGGGCGACCGCGCCGGGCGTGAACCGCTTGGGGTCGACGTCGAGCTGGTCCAGGCAGCGCTTGACCAGCCGCCGCGAGTCCGACGCGTCGTAGATCGTGAAGCGGTTGGTGTAGCCCAGCCGCTCGGCGTGCTGGCGCAGCATGCGCGCGCAGGCGGAGTGGAACGTCATGACCCACATCGCGCGCGTGGAGTGCCCGAGCAGCAGCCCGACGCGCTCGCGCATCTCGGCCGCGGCCTTGTTCGTGAAGGTGATCGCCAGGATCTCGCCCGCCCGCGCGCGCTGCGTGTGGATCAGGTAGGCGACCCGGTGGGTGAGCACGCGCGTCTTGCCCGACCCGGCGCCGGCGAGGATCAGCAGCGGCCCGTCTCCGTGCAGGACGGCGTCGCGCTGCGGCGGGTTCAGCCCTTCGAGGAGATCGGCGACGCGCTGGTCTGAGCCAGCCTTGGACGGCACTTCGGACGGCACCTCTCCAGGATAGGCGCGCCCCCGGCGGTGTCCTGACACGCGCAAGTGCACAACTTGGAGGGGTCAGACCAGCGCAGTTCCCGATGGACCTCGCAGTTGTTCGATGACTTGCGGCAGAACCGCGACCGTGCGGGGGACTTTGAACGGCGCGGCCGCCATGCATCGGCGCGGCCATGGACATCCATGGACGCGTCTCTGGCTGCTGCAGGCCGTAATCTTCGCGGCGGCGGCCGCCGCCTCCTCATCCCCGGCGGCGGCCGCCGAGCTTCATTGCGCGCACGCGAGCGCGGCGCCGTCGCACCTGAGCACGCGCGCCGCGACCCGCGCGCTGCAGTGCCTGATCAACGAGGTGCGCGCCCAGCACGGGCTGCTCCCCGTCCGGGCCAACGCGCGGCTGGGCCTCGCGGCGCGCCGCCATGCCGGCGACATGGCCGGCCACGACTTCTTCGCCCACGTGTCGCCGCGGACGGGCTCGATGCAGTCGCGGGTCAAGCGGGCCGGCTACCTGCGCCGCGTCCACGAGTGGTGGCTGGGCGAGGCGCTGGCGTGGGGCAAGGCGCGCGCCGGCGCACCTCAGGCGATCCTGCGCGGCCTGCTCGACAGCCCGCCGCACCGCGCGATCCTGCTGGACCCGGGCTTCCGCGACCTCGGCGTCGGCGTCGTGCACGGCGCGCCGCGGGGCGGGAACGCGGGCGCGCTGACGGTCGCGCTGGACTTCGGGCGCGTCCGCCGCTGAGTAGGCTGCGGCGGTCCGTCATGGGCCGCCTCGCCGATCATGTCCGCGCGTCCTGCGCGCAAGTCGCCGCCACCGCGGAGTCGGTCCGGATCGACCACGAGCGCCTGTCGCTGTACGACGCCGGCGGCGCGCTGGAGATCAGCGACCCGGGCCTCGACCCGGTCCGCCACTACCTCGAAGGCACGCCGGCCGACGTCGCGACCTACACGCTGGCGCTCGACACCATCAACTTCGGCTCGGGCTGGTTCCCGACGCTGCGCAAGCGCGTCGACCCCGCCACCGGCCGCGCGGTGTCGGGCTACTTCACCGTCGCCTGGAACCTCGCCGACCGGTTCCGGGTCGACGGCGCCTGGAGCACCGACGACCTGCGCGCGATGCGGACCGACACGCTCGCCGCGACGCTCGGCCAGACGGCCGACCACGAGCTGATGAGCCTCTACGCGCAGGCGCTGCGCGAGCTCGGGCGCTTCCTCGGCGAGCGCTCGACGCTCGACGTCGTCGCCCAGGCCGGCGGCAGCGCCGACCGGCTCGCCGCGATCCTCGCCGGCTCGCTGGCCTTCTACGACGACCGCGGCTTCTTCAAGCGCGCGCAGATCGTCGGCAACGACCTCGCGCTCGCGGGCGTCGCCCGGTTCGACGACCTCGACGAGCTGACGATCTTCGCCGACAACCTCGTCCCCCACGTCCTGCGCTGCGACGGGATCCTGGTCTACGCGCCCGAGCTCGCGGCGCGCATCGACGGCGAGCACCTGCTGGCGGCCGGCCGCGCCGAGCGTGAGATCCGCGCGTGCGCGGTCCACGCCTGCGAGCTGCTGAGCGAGCGCCTCGGCGTCCCCGCCCGCGTCCTCGACATGTGGCTCTGGACCCGCGGCCAGGACCCGGCCCTCAAGGCCCGCCCCCGGCACCGTTGCCGGACGGTCTACTACTGAATGGCCACCGCAGCCTCCCCCTTCGGATAGGTCAGCGCCGCACACCGGCGCGTACCGTCGGCGCATGAAGACCGCTCTGCTCACGCTCACGGTGGTCGCCGTGGCAGGGGTGCCCGGCATCGCGTCGGCCTCGACGATCTCGGTCGACGGCACGGGCACGATCCAGTACCGGGCCGCGCCGACCGAGGCCAACAGGCTCGACCTCGTCGAGCCGTTCGCCAACCCCTACGTCTTCGCCGACAACGGCGCGTCGCTCAGCGCCGGCAGCGGCTGCACGGCCGACCCCGCGCTGACCGTCAGCTGCCCCGTCGGCCCGATCGTCGCCAGCCTCGGCGACGGCGACGACGCCGCGCTGGTCAACCAGTTCGCGACCGGGCCGACGACGATCGACGGCGGCTCCGGCGACGACGACGTCTTCGCCGGCTCGGCGAGCTCGACGACCGTCACCGGCGGCTCGGGCGACGACACGCTGATCGCCTCGACCAACAGCAGCTCGACCATCGAGGGCGGCGCGGGCAACGACCGGCTCGCCGGCCGCAGCAGCGCGGACCAGATCTCCGGCGGCCCGGGCAACGACCTCATCGCCGAGCGGCCGAGCCGCAGCAACCTGCCGCTGTCGGGCGACAGCGGCAACGACCGCATCGTCGACACGGGCGCGCGCGGCGCCTCCGACGGCGGCGCGGGCAACGACCTGCTCATCAACGGCCCGGACATCTCGGGCGGCGCGGGCAACGACCGCATCGTCAAGACCGAGGGCGGCGGCCGGATCCGGTCCGGCGCCGGCAACGACATCATCTCGGCCGCCGACGGCACCGGCATCGGCGGCGAGATCCACTGCGGTACCGGGATCGACCTCGTCTGGGCCGATCCGGAGGACACCGTCGCCCCGGACTGCGAGTACGTCTTCGCGGGTCCGGCGCCCACGATCCCCGGCGCCGCACAGGCGATCGCCGACGCGCAGGCCCTCCTGACCCACGTCCCGGACGTGAGCTGAGCGCCGGGCCCGCGGGCCGCGGGTCTCGCCCTCTGGGCGAACACCCGCAAGCGAACCCGAGCCCTCTGGGCGAGGCGTTCGCCCGTCAGCCGCCGGCGGGGTTGTGCCCGCGCACCGGGCGCAGCTCGCGCACCTGCGCGGGCGGCTCTTCGCCGTTGAGGTCGGCGACGCGCTTCTCGAGCTCGCCGAGCCGGCCGCTCAGCTCCCGGATCGCGTCGGCGACCGGGTCGGGCAGGTGGATCCAGTCGGCGTCGGGCCCCTCCGGGCGCTTGCCGTCGACGCGGACGACGTGGCCCGGGTTGCCGACCACCGTCGAGTTCGGCGGCACGTCGGTGATGACGACGGAGTTCGCGCCGACCTTCGCCCCGTGGCCGACCTCGATCGGGCCGAGCAGCTTGGCGCCCGAGCCGACGGTGACGTTGTCGCCGACGGTCGGGTGGCGCTTGCCGGTCGCGAAGCCGGTGCCGCCGAGCGTGACGCCCTGGTAGAGCGTGACGTCGTTGCCGACGTCCGCGGTCTCGCCGATCACGACGCCCATGCCGTGGTCGATGAAGAGGCCGTCGCCGACGTTGGCCGCGGGATGGATCTCCACGCCCGTCGTCAGCCGGCTGAGGTAGGCGATCGCGCGCGGCGCGATCGGGACGCCCGAGTCGTGCAGCGCGTGCGCCACGCGATGGGCGAGCACCGCCTGCACGCCCGGCCACGCGATCAGCACCTCGAACGAGGAGACGCCGCGAGCGGCCGGATCGCGCTCGTGGGCGGCGGCGATGTCGAGCCGCAGCTCACGGGTGACGCGACGCAGGATCCCGATGCCGAGCATCGCCCACTACCGTACTCGACACGATGGCCAAGTCCCGCGTCCTCATCTTGCACGGTTGGCAGGGGTCCGGACCCGGCCACTGGCAGACCTGGCTCGCGGGGCGGTTGCGCGAGGCGGGCGCGCACGTGCAGTACCCGGAGCTGCCCGACTGCGAGGTTCCCTGCCCGGACGCCTGGGCCGCGGCCCTGCACCGCGAGGTGCGCGCGCTGGCCCGCGGCGAGGGCGAGCGCGTCGTGATCGCCCACTCGCTCGGCTGCGTGCTGTGGCTGCGCGAGGCGGCGGCGATCCGGCCCGAGCATCGGGTCGACCGCGTCGTCCTGGTCGCGCCGCCGTGCCCGGGCGCGAAGGTCCCCGAGCTCGCGCGCTTCTACCCCACCGGCGCCGACAAGGCCGGCATCGACAGCGCGGCCAAGCACACCAGGTTGGTCTGCGCCGACGACGACGCCTACTGCCCCGGCCGCGGCGCGGCCCAGCACTGGGGCGCGCCGCTCGAGCTGGTCGTCGACCTGCTGCCGGGCGCGGGGCACCTCAACGTCGAAGCCGGGTACGGCGCCTGGCCGGCGATGGAGGCGTGGGCGCTCGGCGCGGCCGACGCGCTGACGGCGCGCGACTCCGTCGGCGTCTGAGCGCCGCCTACTGCGGCGCGAAGAACGGCGCGCTGATGTAACGCTCGCCGGAGTCGGGCAGGATCGTCACGATCCGCTTGCCCTGGTTCTCGGGCCGCTTGCCGACCTCGATCGCGCCCCACAGCGCGGCGCCGCAGGAGATCCCGGCGAGGACGCCCTCGCGCGCGGCGGCCAGGTGCGCGGTGTCGATCGCGTCGTCGTCGCTGACTGGGAGGATCTCGTCGATGACCGCGCGGTCCAGGACCGCCGGGACGAAGCCCGCGCCGATGCCCTGGATGCGGTGCGGGCCGGGACCCTGACCGGACAGGACGGCGGAGCCGGCCGGCTCGACCGCGATGACCTGCGCGTCCTTGTTCACCGACTTGATCGCCTCGCCGACGCCGGTGATCGTCCCGCCGGTGCCGACGCCCGCGACGAAGATGTCCACCTTGTCGTCCATGGCCTTCAGGATCTCCGGCCCGGTCCCGAGGCGGTGCGCCTCCGGGTTGGCGGGGTTGGAGAACTGGTCGGGCAGGAACGCGTCGCCGCCACCGGCGGCGCCGCGCGCGGCCTTGACCGCCTCGTCCATCCCGCCCATCGACTCGACGATCTCGACGCGCGCGCCGTAGAGCTTCAACAACGCCTCGCGCTCGCGCGACATGCCCTGCGGCAGGAAGATCGCCAGCTCGTAGCCCTTGGCGGCGCACACGAACGCGAGCGCGATGCCGGTGTTGCCGGAGGTCGCCTCGACGATCGTCGTCCTGCCGGGCTCGATGCGACCCTCGGCCTCGGCCGCGTCGATCATCGCGATCCCGATGCGGTCCTTGACCGAGCCGCCGGGGTTGTAGGCCTCGAGCTTGCCGTAGAGCTCGACGCCCTCCGGCTCGAGGCGGCTGAGACGCACCATCGGCGTGTTGCCGATGTGATCGGAGATGTTGGTCGGAATTCGGGCCATTCCGCGTCGAGGCTATCGGGCGCGGCCGATGGCGTTCGCGCGAAGCGGGGCTACGGCGTCGGCGCCGACCTGCCCGTCATGGCCTTCGCGGCCTGGCGGATGGGCTCGCCCGGCGGGCGGGTGCGGACGATGCGCTCCGCTCGGTCGGCGGCCGGGTTGCCTCGAGCGGCCATGGCGTCTGCGTGCATCTCTCGGAGCGTGCGCGCATAGCGCCGGATGAGCTCGAGCTGGGCAGGACCGTGATCGCTCATGTATCAACCAACCTGGACGAACCCTAACGTCGCCACTGGGCCGAGTCCACCCGGTTTCGCGCAAACTGCACGAACCGGGACCACCGGTCCACCCCACTCCGACGGCCAGGCCCGCGCCGCGCACCTCCCCCTTCGGCCAGGTCCGTTCGTGGGCCCCGCAATTACCGTCCTGGGCGATGTACCAAGTCCAGGACTCGACCGCTCTGCTCCGTGCGCGCCGCGGCTTCGCGGCCGCCAAGAAGACCGGCCGGCCGTTCGTCGCGCGCACGGTGCTGCTGCTCGGCCTGACGAGCCTCGTCACCGACATCTCGTCCGAGATGGTGTCGGCGATCCTGCCGCTGTACTTCGTCCACCAGCTGGGCATGAACCCGATGCAGTTCGGCGTCCTGAACGGCATCTACCAGGGCGGCTCGGCGTTCGCGCGGCTGATCTTCGGCTTCATCGCCGACCGCATGAGCCGCTACCGCGAGATCGCCGGCGTCGGCTACGGGCTGTCGTGCATCTGCAAGCTCGGCCTGCTGGTGACCACCGCCTTCGGGCCGCTCACCGCGATCCTGCTGCTCGACCGCACGGGCAAGGGGATCCGGACCTCGCCGCGCGACGCGATGATCTCGATGAGCACCCCGCAGGACGAGCTCGGCACCGCGTTCGGCGTGCACCGCGCGATGGACACCTGCGGCGCGATGCTCGGCCCGCTGCTCGGCTTCGCGCTCCTGGCCCTGACGCCGAACGAGTACCACGGCATCTTCCTGATCTCGTTCTGCTTCGCGCTGATCGGCGTCGCGATCCTGCTGCTCGTCGAGGACCCGGCGCGCGACCCCGAGCGCCTCGCCGCGCGTGACGCGGACGCGGACGCGGCCGCGATCGCCAACGCCGACGCCGACGCCGACGCGCCCAAGCCACGCCTCACGCTCCGCGGCGCCACCGACCTGCTCCGCGACACCCCGCTGGCCGGCCTGACCGTGATCGCCTTCCTGCTCGGCCTGGCCACGGTCGGCGACGCGTTCCTCTACCTCCAGCTCGACGACCGCCTCGACCTCGCCGACAGCCTGTTCCCGCTGCTCTACGTCGGGACGTCCTCGATCTTCATGGTCATGGCCGTCCCGGTCGGCCAGATGTCGGACCGCGTCGGCCGCGCGCGGGTCTTCACGGCCGGCTACGCGATCCTGCTCGCGCTCTACCTCGTCCTGCTCTCCGGCGCCCACGGCGACCTGCTCATCCCGGCGACGCTGATCGGGCTCGGCCTGTACTACGCGTGCACCGACGGCGTGCTCGCCGCGCTCGGCTCCGCCGCCGTGCCCGAGGGCGTGCGCGGAACCGGCCTCGCCGCGCTGGGGACCGCGACCGCGCTGGCGCAGTTCGGCGCGTCGCTCGCCTTCGGCGCGCTGTGGGCCGTGGCCGGCGTCCACACCGCGTTCATCGTCTTCGCGCTCGCCCTCGCCGCCGCGCTGGCCGTCACCGCGTTCGTCCTGCTGCTGCGCCCCGCCCGGCGCGGGGTGGGCGCCGCATGACCCGCCAGCGGCGCGTCGGGCTGTTCGTCGCGCTCACCACCGCCGCCGTCGCCGTGATCGGCGCCTACCTGGCGATCACGCTCCTGGGCGCCAGCAAGGAGGACCCGACGATCGCGGCGGCCGCCAAGGCGCCCGCCATGGAGATCGTCAAGGGCGACATGGTGCTGTTGGACCGCGACCGCCAGCACCCCAAGGCCTGGGGGCGCATGGTCGTCGTCGGGCCCGACGGCCGGCGCCACATCGGGCGGCTGACGTGCGAGCGCGTCGCGTTCGCCGCCGGCTCCGGCATCTGCATGGCGCAGGCCCACGCGCTGCCGGCCCCGACGTACGAGGCGCGCTTCTTCGACGCCCACCAGAACGTCACCGGCAAGGTCTCGGTGCCCGGCACGCCCAGCCGCGCGCGCGTGTCCCCCGACGGCCGTTACGCCGCGTCGACGACGTTCGTCGGCGGCGACAGCTACACCAACCCCGGCCAGTTCTCGACGCGCACGCGGGTGTACGACGTCAAGGGCGGCAAGTCGCTCGGGGACCTCGAGGACTACAAGGTGACCCTGGACGGCCAGGTCATCGACAAGCAGGACTTCAACTTCTGGGGCGTGACGTTCACCGGCGTCGGCGCGCAGTTCTACGCCACCCTCGGGACCGGCGACCACCACTACCTCCTGCACGGCGACGCGCTCGCCAGGACCGCGACCGTCGTGCGCGACGGCGTCGAGTGCCCGTCGCTGTCGCCCGACGGCACGCGCCTGGCGTTCAAGGCGCGCGTCGGCCAGCCGTTCCAGTGGCGCTTCCACGTCCTGGACCTCGCCAGCGGCAAGGAGACCGCGCTGGAGGAGACGCGCTCGGTCGACGACCAGATCGCGTGGCTCGACGACCGGCGCCTGGCCTATGGCGTCGACGAGGAAGTGATGGAGGTCCCCGCCGACGGCTCGCGCGGGCCGCGCCGCCTGATGGTGGGCGCGACGAACCCGAACAGCGTGCAGTAGGCGTCAGGCGCTATGCGTCGCGGTCGCGGTCCAGGCGCCGCTGCTCGCGGCGCTCGAGCTTGCGTGCGCGGCGCTCGGCGCGGGTCAGCTTGCGCCCCCGCTTGACGTCGGTCCCGCCCATCAGCGAGAAGAGCTTGAGGTGCACGGTCGGCCCGCCGGGGACCGGGCGCTCGCGGCCGAGCTTGACGTCGTTGCCGCCCATCAGCGCGAACTGCGTCACCTGGACGTCAAGCCCCTCCGGGACCCAGACGTCGGCGCCGCCCATGATCGAGATGATGCGGATCTCCGTGTGGCGCGCCGTCAGCTCGGCGTCGTTGAAGTCGATCTCGCTGCCGCCCCAGAAGTTGAAGTTGAAGACCTTGGGTTGCACGCGCCAGTGCCCGCGGCGGTCGTGGCCCGACATGATGGAGATCAGCCACTTGGTGCCGCCGGGCGCGTCGGGGACGACGGGCAGCGCGCGGGCCGAGGAGCCGAGCTCGGCGGCACCGCCGCTGGGGACGACGTCGGCGACCAGCAGCTCGAGCTCCGCGCGCGTGCGCGACGCGAAGACCGTGTCCAGCCGCTCGTCGAGCTCGTCGACCGTGAGGCGCCCCTCGCCGGCGGCCCGGCGCAGCACCTCGGCGGCCTGCTCGCGATCGGCGTCCGAGGCGCGCAGTTCGGGGAGATCGCCGGCCACGCTGCTGACCCTAGCGCCGGGCGTCCGCGCGGGACCGTCCGGGCTCGCGGGGCTGACGAGGTGTTACGTATGATCGCCGGCGTGAGCGACCTTCGCGCCCTGGTCCGGCGCCCCTACGCGCTGCGGATGCTGCTCTCCGCCCTGGTTGGACGGCTCCCCGAGGCGATGGTCCCGCTGGCGCTGCTGCTGCTCGTCCGCCACGAGGGCGGGTCCTACGCGACGGCGGGCGCGGTCGCCGGGGCGTTCGCGATCGGCGCCGCGGTCGGCGGCCCGCTGCTGGGCCGCGGCATCGACCGGGTCGGGCAGACGCGCGTGCTGATCGTGGTGGCGATCGCGCGCAGCGCGGCGCTGGCCGGGATCGTCGCCGTGGCGCCGTCGTCGTTGGCCGTCGCCGGCGTCCTGTGCGTCGCGGCCGGCGCGCTCACGCCGCCGCTGGAGCCGGCGCTGCGCGCGCTGTGGCCCGACCTCGCCGGCCACGACGAGCACGCGCTGGCCGCCGCCTACGAGCTGGACGCCGGCGCGCAGGAGCTGATCTTCGTCGTCGGCCCGCTGCTGGTCGCCGTCGGCGTCGCGGTCGGCAGCCCGGCGCTGGCGCTGGACCTCGCCTCGGTGATCGGCCTGCTCGGGACGCTGGCCTTCGCCCTGGCGCCGCCGACGCGCGCGTGGCAGGCGACCGAGCACGGCCCGTCGCACTGGACCGCCGCGGTCCGGGCGCCCGAGGTCGCGCTCCTGCTGGCGATCGGCCTGCTGGCCGGCGCGACGACCGGCGTCGTCAACGTCACCGCGACCGCGTTCGCCGAGCACACGCTCGACGACCGCGACCTCGCCGGCTGGCTGCTGGCCGCGTGGGCCGTCGGCGCGCTCGCCGGCGGCCTGACGGCGGCGGCGCGCCGCTGGAAGATGGGACCCGACCAGCGGCTGACGCGGCTGCTGATCGGGTTCGGGATCGCGTTCGTCCCGGCGCTGTTCGCGCGCTCGACGCCGACGATGGCGCTGGCCATGGCGATCGCGGGCGCGTTCCTGGCCCCGACGCTCGCGGCGATCTTCGTCCTGACCGGGACGCGGGCGCGGACGGGCGCCATCACCGAGACGTTCGCCTGGCTGACGTCGTCGTTCCTGGTCGGCAGCGCGGCGGGCGCGGCGGCCGGCGGGACGCTGACCGGCAGCGGCTCGGGCGTGCAGGGCTTCGCGCTGGCGGGCGCGATCGCGCTGGCCGCGGCGGCGCTGTGGCAGGCGCGGCGCGTGCGCGCGGCGCCGGCGCATCAGGCCTACAACTAGGCCGCGGCGTCAGCTTCCGGCCCGGGGACCCGCCGGGCCGCGTTCGCCCTGGGCCCCGGTGTCGCCCTTGTCGCCCTTGGCGCCCTTCGCGCCCCTGTCGCCCTTCGCGCCCTTGTCGCCGGTCGTGCCCTTGTCGCCCTTAGCGCCCGTATCGCCCTTCTTGCCCTGGGCGCCGTCGTCGCCCTTGTCGCCCTTCGTGCCCTGGACGCCGTCATCGCCCTTGTCGCCCTTGTCGCCCTGCGCGCCGGGGTCGCCCGTGTCCCCCGTCGCGCCCGTCGCGCCCGTCGCGCCCCTCGGGCCGCGGAACGGCTCGGTCGACGTCCCGTCCGGCGTCACGACCGCGCCGAGCTCGCGGCACGTGCCGCTGCGCAGCGGGACGCCGGGCGTCGCCGGGTTGAGGATCTGGATCTCGAGCACCTCGGAGGCCGGGACCACGACGATGCGGTTGGCGTCCGTCGTGCCCTGGCGATCGGCGAGCACCACGTGGTCGTCGTCGCGCGAGATGTAGGTCGCCTCGATGCAGCGCCCGGTGTTCAGGCTCACGAGCGCCGACCGGAACAGGTTGGCCCGGTCGAACTGCGACGCCACCGAGATGCCGCCCAGGCCGATCAGGGCGACGGCCGCCAGCACGCCGCCGCGCACCCACAGCCGCGTGACGAGGGCCCGCTGGCGCTGCTGCAGCGCCTCGCGGAGCCGCACCAGCCGCGGGTCGGCCACGGCGACGGTCTTCGTGATCTCGGCCGCGCGGTCCAGCTTGGCCTGCTCGGCGTCGAAGTAGGCGACGGCCGTCGTGTTGGCCACCGAGAGCGCCCGCAGCCGGGCGATCGCCGGAACGACCATGAGCACCAGGATGAAGATCACCCAGGCGGCGATCGTGACGCTGGTCGCCTGGCCCTCGGTGCCCATGACCACGAAGAGCAACGGCAGCGCGACGCCGACGGCGACCGGCGCCAGCGCGGTGATCAAGAGGCTCGCCGGGGGCCGCAGCATCACGGCCACCACGAGGACCACCACGACGCTCGCGGCCGGCAGCACGGAGACGAGGACGTCGACCCACCAGTGGTGGGAGCGGATGACGATCAGCGTCGCGATCGCCGTGGCGGCGCCCAGGCCGAGGCCCGCCAGCACGTCGCGTCGCTCGACGGCCTGGCTGGAGACGCGCGCGCCCAGCGCCACGAGCGCGATCGCCAGCACGATCCAGACCGCCAGCGCCTGCGCCCCCAGGACGAGCAGCTCGTTGCGCGACGCGAGCGAGATCGGGACGGCCCGCGGCAGATGCGCCTGCACGAGGCGCGCCCACAGCACGACGGCGCCCATCAGGATCACGTAGCCCGTGGCGCCGAGCGCCGCGATGATCGCCGCGCCGACCTGCCCCAGCGTCTGCAGCCGGTTGTCCATGGCTCAGGAGGTCGCCATCGGCGGCCCGGCCTGCGCGTCCGGCGGCTGGCGTTCGGCGGGTCGCGCGCCGCGAGGCGCGAAGTCGGTCTTGGCATGCTCCAGCCGGGCGCCGGTCATGGTCGTGCGATCGAGGCGCGCGCCGCGCAGGTCGGCGCCCCGCAGATCGGCGCCCGTCAGGTCGGCGAGCCGGAGATCCGCGTTGGTCAGCAGGGCTCCGCGCAGGTCGGCGGGCGCGAGCCGCGCCCTGCGCAGATCGGCGCGCCGCAGGTCGGAGTCGACGAGGTTGGCCCTCGTGAGGTCGCAGCTCGTCAGCACCGCGCCGGCCAGCTGCGCGGCCGTCAGCATCGTCTCGCGGAGGTCGGCGGCGGCGAGGTCGGCGCCTTCCAGCCGGGCGCCGGTGAGGTCGGCGCCGGAGAGGTCCAGGCCGCGCAGGCGCGTGCCGCGGAGGTCCACGCCGGCCAACGGCCAGGCGCTCGGAGGGCTGGGGCGCAGCGTCGCGGAGCGCGGGACATCGGCGTCGGCGTCGGCGTCGCCGGACTCGCTCGGCGGTGCCGCCTGGGACGGCGCCACGCCGGTCTTCGGCGAGGCATAGAGCTCCGGCGTCGTCACCTCGTCGAGCTCGTCCTCGAAGCGCCGGCCGACCGTCGTGGAGCGACCGAACTTGGAGGAGCGGCCGAAGCTCTCGACCACCCAGGCGGCGGCGTACACCGCCCCGAGGCCCACGAGCGCGCCGATGACCAGGACGATGGCGGTCGACAGCACGAGGCTGACCAGCAGCGGAGTGGCGAGCAGTGGCGGCATGCGCGACGCCACTATCGCGATGCGTTGGTCACCAATGCAAGATGCTCGTACCAAACACCCAGGCGCGGGCCGTGAAACACCTAGATGTAGAGCATGACAGCCTACGCCGTTGATCGGTTAGGGCGCTCGCGCATCGGGGTATGGCAACATCATCATGTTGAAACTGGGTCTGGGTCGTCCGTCACCGGCGATGGTGGTCGCGTGCATCGCGTTGATCGTCGCGCTGGGCGGCACCGGCTATGCGGCCACGCAGCTGCCGGAGAAGAGCGTCGGCCAGAAGCAGCTGCGCAACGGCGCGGTCGGCAACCTGCAGATCCGCGACAAGGCCGTGACCGGCGGCAAGCTGCACAAGGACTCCGTCACCAGCGACGCGATCGACAATGGCGCCGTCAAGGCCGCCGACCTGGCCAAGGGCATCCTCCCCGCCGCCGCGTCGACCGTCCACCAGGTCAGCGGCGACCCGATCGCCCCGGGCGCCGTCGGCGCCGCGACCGCCAGCTGCGATCCCGGCCAGCGCGCGACCGGCGGCGGAGGCGGCTTCGCCGGCCCGGCGGTCACCAACGACAAGATGGTCGACTCCATCCCCGTCGGCGACGTACGCCCCGTGATCCGCTGGCGCGTCTCCCTCTTCAACGGCGGCACCCAGCCCCGCACGCCGGTGGCCTACGTGCTCTGCGTCGGCCCCTAGATGTCCTGCTTGCGGTCTTGGTGGACGCGGGTGATGGGTGGTCGGTCGCCGGCGGCGGTGTGAGGGCGTAGGCGGTTGTAGAACCGGATCCAGGATGCCAGGGCGCGGTCGCGTTGGGTGCTGTTTTGCCAGACGCGGCCGTGTGCCCACTCGTCGTCCATGGTCTGAAAGAACCGCTCGACCTTGCCGTTCCAGCGCGGTGTGTAGGGCGGCGTCGGGATGTGGCGAGCGCCGAGCTCGGCCAACACCTCGGTGAACAGGAGGCTGGTGTAGGCCTTGTGATTGTCAGACATCACCGCCTCAACGGGGCCGCAGCCCTGCTCGAGAAACCAGGCGGCAGCCCGGCGCAAGGTGGCGCTGGTGCTCTGGGCCGTCTCGCCGCTGTGCAGCTCGCAATAGGCCAGGCGCGTGTGGTCATCGACGACGCCGATGACATAGGTCGTGCCCGCCTTGCGCGTGCGGGTCTTCTCGCTGCGCTGGCCCGTGGCCCAGTGGCCGGGCTGATCGAACTTCGGTGCCCGGAAGGCGTCGATATGCAGCAACGCTCCGGTCTGCGCCCATTCATAGCGGCGTGTGCTGCGCTGCTTTGCCGAGCGGCGTCGACGCGAGACGCCGTGGCGTCTGAGGACTTTGTAGATCGTTCCGCGATGGCGGCCCGTCAACGCCATCAAACGCATCGGACCCCAATTGCTCTTGGCCCGTGCCTCGAGGATCTGCTGCTCGGCCTCGGCGCTCAATGACCAAGGACATGTTCTTGGAATCGGTCGCCGCGGCAACAGACAGGAGAAGTCCTCGCGCTGCTCCTGACCGGCGCTCTGCCAGCGATCCCAAGCGGTCTTGACCGTCGTCGGCGAGCACGCCATCGACCTGGCGATCGATCGCAGCGACTCGCCTCGTTCTCGGCGGCGGATCATCTCGATCTTGGCCGCCGGTCCGAAGCGACATCTACGGTCTGTCATGTGTCCGGCCCTCCCGGTGGGCGTTGAGGTGGATCGCACCTCTCAGCCTCCGCCCGGGGCCGGACACACTCAAATCAGCCCGAGAACCTGTTCAGCAGGTCCGCAACCAGAACACCTAGAGCAGCGCCAGGCTCTCGGCCACCGGCTCGACGGTCCCGGTCGCCTCGCCGACGGCCACGGGCTCCGCTCGCAGTGGGCCGGTGTCGGCCTTGGTGGGGCGGGTGCTCTGCGCGAGCGCCGGGACGCGCCGCCAGGTGTAGATCGCCGTCACGAGCAGCGCCACGAGCACGAGGCCGCGCACGATCCACAGCGCCGCGCCGCCGAAGCCCTGGTCCGTGCCGAGCTCGTCGAACAGCAGCCAGAGCGTGAGCAGCTCGCCCAGCACGGCCCAGACGGTGACGTAGCAGGACACCAGGAAGCTCCACACCTGCCCCTGCATGCGCCGCTGCTGCTTGCTGGCATCGCCCGCCACGGTCTCCCACACCGGCCGTTGCAGCCCGGCGTAGAGGAGGCCCGCGACGACGATCGCGACGCCGAAGACGAGGTTGAGCGCGACGAACGCCGCCTTGCTCAGCCCGATGGTGTCCTCCGGCAGCACGCCGGCCGACACGAACGTCCCGAACAGCGCGCCGACGGCCGTCAGCTTCGTCGCGTAGCTGGTGCTGAAGTCGAGGTCGGACGGCAGGGGCGTGCCGAGGCCGACGTCGTCCTTGAGCGTCAGGACGGTCGCGACGGCCATGAGGATCAGGGCGAACACCGCCGGGATCCACAACGCCTCCGCCACGCCGACGTCGACCTTCGGCTCGGTCGCGATCGTCAGGCCGACCGTGCCCGGCGCGACGCCGCCGGCGCCGACGAAGAGCTGGCCGGCGAGCTTGCCGAGGTCGGCGCGCGGCTTGCGGTCCTGGCGCTGCGTGCTCGGCGTGGCGACCTGCAGGCGATAGCGCTCGACCGCGCCGGCGTCGATCTCGCTCTCGCCGTCGACGACGTCGACGACGACGCTGCGCGCCGCGTGGTCGCCGTTCTCGACGGCGGCGCCGAACGTCGGCGCGACCGCGTCGCCGGTGTCGTTGCGCACCCAGACGCTGAACGCCGACGAGGTCGCCCCGCCGGCGGTCACGGCGACCGCCTCCGGCTGGACGATCGCCAGCCCCGGGACGTCGGCCCGCGCCATGCCGGGCAGCGCCATGCCGGGCAGCGCCAGCAGGACGACCGCCACGACCAGGACGCAGCAACGCTGAGCGGTCACGGCGCGACGCTACGCGCGCCGCGCTGCGCCGTCAACCGGTACGAAGGTCTAGATGTAGTACATGGCAACGCCCGCCGACTTGCGCTCTTCCTCGACCACGTCGGCGACGGTGGTCTTGGCGAGGACGGCGCGGGCGGCGTTGGCGGCTTCGAGGAAGATGCCTTCGGAGCCGCCGCCGAGGGGGCCGTCGAGGAGCTCGACGATCTCCAGGACGGTGATCTCGGCCGGGGGCTTGGCGAAGGCGTAGCCACCCTTGACGCCGCGCTGGGACTTCAGGAGCCCGGCGCGGCGCAGCACGGCGAAGAGCTGCTCGAGGAACTGGACCGGGATGCCGCGCTGGCGGGCGAGCTCCCCGATCGGGACCGGGGTCTCGCCGCCCTGGCGGCCGAGCTCGGTCAGAGCCTTCAACGCGTACGGCGACTTCGTCGTGATCGAGAGCATCCCGCCCTCGACTTTACGACACGGCGCACCGCAAAGGCCGCAAATCCGCCCCGGAAAAGGGCGGAAGGAGCGGCGCGGCGCCCGCTAGAGCCAGCCGCGCTCGGTTGCGATCAGGACGGCCTGGGCGCGGTCGACCGCGCCGAGCTTGCCGTAGATGTTGTGAAGGTGCGTGCGGACCGTCGAGGTCGACAGCGACAGCTCGAGCGCGATCTGCTTGTACACCTTGCCCTCGGCCAGGCGCTTGAGCACCTCGAGCTCGCGACCGCTGAGCGGGCACGGATCGATCTGGCGCGTGCGGCCCGTGGTCGGGTAGGGCAGGTCGTACATGACGCTGCGCAGCTCGCTCGGCCCGAGGCCGATCGTGCGGGCGCACTTCAGCAGCTCGGTCGGCGACACGGCGCCGCCCTGGGAGTAGTGCGCGAGCATGTCGGCCAGGCGGACGAACGCCGCCTCGCCCTGCGCGTCGTCGGCGTGGTGGCGCTCGATGACCGACGCGACGGCCTTGGGCAGGCCCCAGCGACGGGCCAGGACGCCGCCGACCAGCGCGTGGTCGACGCCGAGCTCGCGGCGCTCGCGGTGGATGCGCTCCTCCGGCGTGCGCGCGTTGCCGTGCACCTGCCCGGGATAGCCCGGGTAGGCGTGCATGAGCACGAGCTTGCCGATGTCGTGCAGCAGCGCGGTCACCATCAGGCGGTCGCGGTACTCGTAGCCGGCCTCGGTCGCGAGCCGGTCCGCGGCGCGCTGCGTCGCGACGCCGTGCAGGCGGAAGCGCTCGGGCGCGGCGTCCCAGACGGACGAGCGCTCGAAGAAGTCGAAGGTGCGGGCGCGCGTGGCCAGGGCCTGGACGGCCTCCGGCGACAGGAGCTCGACGGCCTGGACGACCGACTCGACCTTGCCGCGGGTCTTGCCCTCCACCTGGTTGCCCAGGCGCAGGACGCTGATCACCAACGCGACGTCGGACTCGACGGCGGCGACGACCTCTCCGGTCGACACACGCTCCTGGCGCACGACGCGCAGCAGGCGGTTACGGGACTCGGCGAGCGCGGGGAACGCTTCGAGGGCTTCGAACGCCGCCGTGAGGCGACGGCCGTGGCCCTCGTTGTGACGGCGCTGGACATCAGCGGCCGGCGTGTGCTGGCTCGAAGAGGCTGCTGCGGCTGGGGGCATGTCGTCTCTGGGCTCCATGGGCATGGGCACGGAAGGTCACCGCGCCCGTCTTACCTCCCGGTTATCGGCAGCCGTGGACGGATGATTGAGCACCTTCTCGAACACTTGTCCGGTGCGTTGTCCGACCGTGGTATTCGCCTGCGCGGCCGGGGTTCCTGGCCGAAGGGCGGCAGAGACCTAGGCGGCGCCGCTCAGCGCGGCGTCCAGCCGGCGCAGGGACTCGTCGCGGCCCAGCGTCGCGAGCGACTCGAAGATGCCCGGCGAGATGGTCGTGCCGGTCAGCGCGACGCGGATCGGCTGGAAGACGTCCTTGGGCTTGCGCGCGGGATCGACCTCGACGACCTCGCGCAGCGCGACCTCGATCCGGTCGACGTCGAACGGCTCCAGGTGGGCGAGCGCTTCGCGCGCCTGCACGAGCGCGTGGCGGTGGTCGGCGTCGAGCCACTTCTCGCGCGCCTTGGGGTCGTCGCCCGGCCCGTCGAACAGGAAGCCGGCCAGCGGCCAGAAGTCGGCGAGCGTCCCGATCTTCTCCTGCGAGATCGCGACGGCCTCGCGCAGGCCCGTCCGCCCCGTGAACGCCTCGAGTCGCGCGGTGAGGTCGTCGACGCTCATCTCGCGCACGTAGCGGCCGTTGAGCCACGTGAGCTTCTTGACGTCGAACTGCGCGGGGTTCTTCTGCACGCGCGCGACGTCGAACTGCTCGGTCAGCTCGTGGGTCGACAGGATCGTCTGGTCGTCCGCGGCGCCCCAGCCGAGCAGCGCGAGGTAGTTGCGGACCGCCTCGGGCAGGAAGCCCGCGTCGCGCAGCTCCTGGACCGACGCCGCGCCGTGGCGCTTGGACAGCTTCTTGCCGTCAGGCCCGTGCAGCAGCGGCAGGTGCGCGAACAGCGGCGCGCTCGCCCCGATCGCCTCGTAGACGAGCAGCTGCTTGGGCGTGTTGGAGAGGTGGTCCTCGCCGCGGACGACGTGTGTGATCTCGGCGTCGGCGTCGTCCACCGCGACCGCGAAGTTGTAGAGGACGCTCCCGTCGGCGCGAGCGATCACCGGGTCGTCCATGTGGACGTGCTGGAAGACCGTGTCGCCGCGGATGAGGTCGTGGACGGTGGTCGAGCCCTCGTCGGGGACGCGCAGCCGGACCGCGCCGGTCTCCTCGGCCGCGCCGCGGAAGCCCTTGTCGGCGCCGTGCTGCGCCTTGTAGGCCTTGACGTCGTCGCCCGTCGCGTTCGACCTGTAGGCCTTGCCTTCGTCGAGCAGGCGGTTGAGCAGCTCCTGGTGGCGGTCGGTGCGCGAGAGCTGGCTGATCGGGCCCTCGTCGTAGTCGAGCTCGAGCCACGTCAGCGCGTCGAGGATCTGCTCGACGTTCTCCGGCGTCGACCGCTCCTTGTCGGTGTCCTCGATGCGCAGGACGAGCGTGCCCGCGTTCCCGCGTGCCATCAGCCAGTTGTAGAGGGCGGTCCGGGCGCCGCCGATGTGGAGGGCGCCGGTGGGCGAGGGAGCGAAGCGAACGCGCATCGCCCGCCACTCTAGGTGACGGCTCAGCCGAGCGAGCGCGATGTGCGTACGCGCATTTCGGTAGGACTTCAGGCACATGCTCATCGGCGCACACGTCTCCCCCGCCGGCGGCCCCGCGAAGGCCGTCGAGCGCGGCACCGAACGCGGTGCCCGCGCGATCCAGATCTTCAACCAGAACCCGCGGGCGTGGAAGCCCACGATCTACAGCGACGAGGCGGTGGCCGACTTCCGCGAGGCCATGGCCGACTCCGAGGTCGACGCGCTCCTGATCCACGCGGTCTACCTGCTCAACGCCGCGTCCGAGGACCCGGACATCCGCGCGAAGACGCTGACGTCGCTGACCGCGTCGCTGCGGGCCGGCGACGCGCTCGGCGCCGTGTCGGTCGTGCTGCATCCGGGGTCGGCGAAGACCGGCGAGGTCGCGCCGGCGATCAAGCGCGCCGGCGCGGTCATCCGCGAGGCGCTGGCCGAGAGCGAGAACTGCGCGCTGCACCTGGAGAACACGGCCGGCGCGGGCGGGACGCTCGGGCGCTCGTTCCACGAGCTGGCCGGGTTGATCGACGCGGCGGGCGGCGACGCCCGGCTCGGCATGTGCCTGGACTCCTGCCACCTGTACGCGTCCGGGTACGACATCCGGACCGCCGAGGGCCTGACGAGCGTGCTCGACGAGTGCGCCTCGGTCGTCGGGATCGAGCGCCTCGGCTCGCTGCACTTCAACGACTCCCAGGGCGGATTGGGGTCCAACCGCGACCGCCACGCCGACGTCGGCGAGGGCGAGCTGGGCGAGGACGGCTGCGCGGTCTTCCTCTCCGAGCCGCGCTTCGACGGCCTGCCCGTGATCCTCGAGACGCCCGGTCCAGACAAGAAGGGGCCGACGCGCGAGGAGCTCGAGTTGTGCTGGACGTTGCGCGAGAAGGGCGAGAAGGCGCGGGGCGGAAAGCGGGGCGCCACCAAGAAACGCGGCCGGTAGCCCATTCGGGCGCCCTGGCCGAAGGACTGGTTTCACGCCCCTCCACCGCGGAGACACTGAAGGCGGACGCGCAGCGTCCACGCATGGGAAGCGACGTGAGTGCGGCCCCCGCCCCCGGTCCAGCGACAGAGCGGGGGCCGCATTCGCGACCGTACCGCGCTCACACGCGCAAGAGGGGGAAATCACTCACCCGTTGCCGGGTGATTGGCGCCCCACATTCCGGTCTACGGCGTGGCTGAGCCAAACCGCGCGACCGGCGTCACAGGTCGGCGCCGTAGCGCTGCGTGATGAGCTCGAAGTGATGGCCTGACGGATCGTCGAAGTAGACGCCGCGGCCACCGTGGTTCGTGTTGATCTCTCCGGGCGCGTGGCCCGGCCCGCCGGAGTACGGCACGCCGCCGGCCTGGATGCGCTCCAGCGCACGATCGAAGACGTCGTCGGAGACCAGCAACGCGTAGTGCTGGCCCGGGAAGTCGATGCCGGGCTCGGCGTAGTCGAGCCGGACGCCGTCGTCGAGCGTCAGGCTCAAGAACGGTCCCCAGCTCGTCGGCTCGGACAGTCCGAGCAGGTCCTTCAGGAACGTCGCCGAGCGGAGCTTGTCCTTGGCGGCGACCGCCAAGTGGTCGAGATGAATGGGCAGGAGGCCCTCCCTGGTAGCACCTCCACACGACCCGGCTGTCCCCGGCCGCACGCGATGCGCGGCGGATTGAACCACACCGCGGCCTCCGCCGGTGAGGCTCGGGACGGTGGTCAGACCGCGGCGGGTGCCGCGGGCGCCGCCAGCGCCTCGGGGCCCAGGATGCGGGCCAGCTCGGCGCGCAGCGACGGTGTCGGGTCGACGCGGAAGTCCGAGCCGAGCTTGAGCGTCCGGTCGCCGGCGGAGGTGCGGACGGCCAGGACGACGTCGGCCTCCCCCACGTGGTTGCCGAAGACGTGCTTGAGCTCCTCGATGATCGAGGCGGGCAGGCGGCCGGCGTCGAGGACGAGCATCAGCGCCTCCGGGCCCTTGGCGACCTGGACCGCGTTGGCGCGCGCGATCTCGACCTCCTGCTCGGTCGGCTGGAACAGCTCGCAGGCCTGGACCTTGATCGTCAGCCCGCGGTCGTCGTTGCCGACGCGCCCGCGCACGGTCACGATCTGGTCGATCTGGGCGATGTGCTCGTACTCGGCGAGCTGGTCGCCGAAGAAGATGAGCTCGATCGAGCCCTCGAGGTCGTCGAGCGTCGCGAACATCATCATGTTGCCCGTGCGCGTCTTGAGCTTGCGCGCCGCGGTGATGATGCCGCCGACGGTGATCCACTCGCCGTCCTTGACCTGGGGCAGCTCGCCCAGCGGCCGGTCCACGGTCGCCATCAGCGCCTCGCGGACCTCCTTGAGCGGATGCATCGACAGGAACAGGCCGATCGCGTCCTTCTCGTGGGCGAGCAGCTCGTTCTTCTCGAACTCCTCCTCCGGGATCGGCGGATGCGTCGGACCGGCAAAGGCCGCCGCCGCGCCGTTGCCGTTGGCGCCCGCGCCGCCGGTGTCGAAGAGGTCGAAGATCGAGCCCTGGCCGATCTCGGCGTCCTGCTGGATCTTCTGGCCCGCGCCCTGGGCCTGCTCCAAGACCTCCAACATGCCCTTGCGCGACGCCCCCGTCGAGCCAAAGGCCCCGCACTTGATCAGCGCCTCGATCGACCGCTTGTTGACGGCCTTGGGGTCGACGCGCTCGCAGAACTCCCAGATCGAGGTGAACGGCCCGCCGTCCTCGCGAGCGCGCTTGATCGCCTCGACGGCCGCGTAGCCGACGCCCTTGACGGCGTCCAGCCCGAAGCGGATGTTGCCGTCGACGACGACGAACTCGTGGTCGGACAGGTTGACGTCGGGCGGCAGGATCTCGATCCCCATCTCCTCGCAGCGTGCCGCGAAGAACGGGACCTTGTCCTTGGTATCCATCACCGAGGAGATCAGCGCGGCCATGTACTCCGCGCAGTAGTTGGCCTTCAGCCAGGCCGTCCGGTAGGAGATCAGCGCGTAGCACGCCGCATGGGACTTGTTGAAGGAGTAGTCCGCGGACTTCTCGTTCGTCGCCCAGAGCCAGTCGACCGTCTGCGGCGCCACGCCGTTCTTGACGCAGCCCTCGCGGAACATCGGCTCCAGCTTGGCCATCGCCGCGCGGTTCTTCTTGCCGATCGCCTTGCGGAGGTCATCCGCCTGCGCGCCCGTGAACCCGGCCAGCTCCTTGGAGATGAGCATGGCCTGCTCCTGGTACAGGATCACGCCGTAGGTCGGGCCGATGATCGGCTCCAGCCGCTCGTCGGCGATCGAGACCAGGTCCGGGTTGCGCTTGCCCCTGGCGTAGGTCGGGATCTGCTCCATGGCGCCCGGGCGGTAGAGCGACACCAGCGCGACGAGGTCGTCGAACTCGCTCGGCTTGACCTTCTTCAGCGCCTCCTGCATGCCGTCGGACTCGAACTGGAACACGCCGACCGAGTCGCCCGCGGCGAGCATCTCATAGGTCTTGGTGTCGTCCAGCGGTAGCGTCGCCATGTCCGGGCGCTCGCCGGTCGAGCGGCCGATGATGTCCAGCGCGTCCTCGATGACGTCGAGGTTGCGCAGGCCCAGGAAGTCCATCTTGAGGAGCCCGAGCTCCTCGACGGGCTTCATCGAGAACTGGGTGACCTGGCGGTAGACCTTGTTGCCCGACGCGTCGGTCTCGTTGGCGTCGGCGAGCTGCAGCGGCACGACGTCGGTCAGCGGCATGCCCGCGATGACGACCGCGGCCGCGTGGATCGAGTTGTTGCGGACGATCCCCTCGAGGCCCTTCGCGACGTCCACGATCTGCTTGGCGATCGGGTCCTTGTCGTACTCGGCGCGCAGCGGCTCGCCGTCCTTGAGGCAGTCGTCGAACGACGGCGACCGGCCCATGATCGGGTCCGGGATCAGCTTGGCGAGGCGGTCGCCCTGGCCGTAGTCGTGGCCCAGGACGCGCGCGGCGTCGCGCGTGGCGGCCCGCGGGAACATCTTGCCGAAGGTGATGATCTGCGCGACCGAGCCGCGGCCGTACTTCTCGACCACGTACTGCATCACGCGCTCGCGGCCACGCACCGAGAAGTCGATGTCGATGTCCGGCATCGACACGCGCTCGGGGTTGAGGAAGCGCTCGAAGAGCAGGTCGTAGCGCAGCGGGTCGAGGTCGGTGATCCGCAGCGTGTAGGCGATGATCGAGCCGGCCGCCGAGCCACGGCCCGGGCCGACGGCGATGCCGTTCTCCTTCGCCCACTTGACGAAGTCCCAGACGATCAGGAAGTAGGCGTTGAAGCCCATGTTGTCGATGACCGACAGCTCGAACTCCATGCGCTCCATGGCGTCGGCCGGCACCGGGTTGCCGTAGCGGGCCCGCATGCCCTCCATGACGCGGTCGCGCAGGTACTGCTTCTCGTCCTGGCCCTCGGGCAGGAAGCGCGGGATCAGCTGGTCGCCGAGCCTGATCTCGACGTTGCAGCGCTCGGCCACCTCGAGCGTGTTCGGGATGGCGTCGGGCCACTCCGCGAACTTCTCGTGCATCTCCTCCGACGAGCGCAGGTAGAACTCGTTGGTGTCGAAGGTCATCTTCGGCGCGGCGAGCGTCGACTTGGTCTGCACGCACAGCAGCGCCGTGTGGTGGTGGTAGTCCTCGCGGCGGAGGTAGTGGACGTCGCCCGTGCCGACGAGCTTGCCGCCGAGCTCGCGCGCGACCTTGACGATGCCCGCGTTGGCCTTGTTCTGGTCGTCGATCCCGTTCTTCTGGACCTCGAAGTACACGTCCTCGGGCCCGAAGACCTGGACGAGGTCGTCGATGTGGGTCCGCGCCTCGGCCTCGTTGTCGGCGATGAGGCGCTGGCAGAAGCGGCCGGCCAGGCAGCCGGTGAGCGCGATGACGCCGTCGGCGTGGGCGGCGAGCTGCGCCATGTCCAGCGACGGCTTGCCGCGGTGCAGGCCCTCGAGGAAGCCGGCGGAGCTGAGCTTGACGAGGTTGCGGTAGCCGGTCTCGTTCTCGGCGAGCAGCGTGAGGTGGTTGCGCTCGACGCGGCCGGGCGCGCGGTTGGCGTGATCGTCGACCAGGTAGATCTCGCAGCCGAGGATCGGCTTGACGCCGGCGTCCTTGCACGCCTTGTACATCTCGACGGCGCCGTTCATGACGCCGTGGTCGGTGAGGCCGAGCGCGGGCTGCCCGAACTCGGCGGCGCGCTGGGCGAGCGCCTTGATGTTGCACGCGCCGTCGAGCAGCGAGTACTCGGAGTGGACGTGCAGGTGGACGGCGGAGGGCTGGCTCACGGGCGAAGGTCGAGGATAGGTGGCGGTTCGGATGGTTGGGACGGGCGCCGCGGGGCTTGCCGCAAGCAGCGCGAAAGGATCGGGTCAGCCCGCCGCGCGCTGCGCGCGGTCGAGCCAGGAGAGCAGGGTGCGGACGTCGCGGACGTCGCCTTCGACGGTCGCCTCGCCGGCCGCCGCGGTCCCCGCGAGGACCGCCGGGAGCCGGCTCGCGGACGTGTGGAGCGTGGCCGGCGCGGGCGGCGCGCCCTCGGCCGGGAAGATCGCGAGCGGGCTGTGGCCGGAGGCGATGACGCGCCAGCGGTCGGCGCCCTCGGAGGCGACGTCGACGGTCAGCGGCCGGCCCTGCGTCCACGACGGCCGGACCGCGCGGGCGAGGACCGTGAGCAGGAGGCCCGGGGACGGCGCGACCCCGGCCGCGGCCAGCTCGGCGAGGCCCAGCGGCCGCCGGCGCGCCTTGATCAGCCGGCGGACGTGGCGGCGGTTGTCGATCCGCGTGCCGGGCAGGCGCCGGCCGGCGCCGCCGGCCGCGAGCGGGACGAGCGCGGCGAGCGGACCCGCGATCCGTGCCTCGGCGACCGCCGCGCCCGAGAGCTCGACGCGCACGCGCTCGTCGTCGACGAGCACCCGATGCGTCGTGCCGCGGTCGACCGCCAGCTCGTAGGCGAGCGCGCCCTTGACGAGCCCGGCCTGCAGCGGCAGCAGCCCGACGACGATCAGCTCGGCGATGTCGGGCTCGTCGGCGGCGAGGCTGACGAGCGCGTCGCGCAGCCACGGCCCGACCTTGCCGATCGGGGCGCGCTCCGGGACCGGCTGGCGCTGAGGGCCGGCGGGGGCGACGCTCGGCGCGGCCGCCGGCGGAGCGGCGGTGGGCGGCGTGGCCTGCGCGGCGGCCGGCGGCGCGGCCTGCCCGACGCTCGGCGCGGCGGCCGGCGGCGCGGCCCGCGCGACGCCCGGCGCGGCGGCGGGCGGCGCCACGGAGTCGGACGCGCTCGGCGCAGCCTCCACCGGCGTGGCGTCCTCCCCCACCGCGGCCTCGGTCGCCGCGCGCAGCCGCGCGGCGGCGGCGGCGAGGTCGACCGACAGCGACGGCGCGCCCTCGCCCGGAGCCTCCGGCGCCCGCAGGGCGTCGATCGCCGAGCGCAGCGACGCCAGCGTCGACGGATCCGGGCCCGAGCCGGGCCGGCCCGCGGCGCGCAGCTCCGACAGCTCCGTCTCGGCGTCCGCCAGGCGCGCGCGGTCGGCGTCGCCGCGTCGGCGCTCGGCGTCCAGCTCGGCTTCGGCGACCCAGCGGGCGGCGCGCTCGGCTTCGAGCTCCTCGCGCACGGTGGAGAAGTCGTTCAGCCCCTTCTGGAGCTCGGCGACGCGGGCGCGCATCACGGTCAGGGAGGCGGCCAGGTCGTCCTGACCGGAGGCGAGCGCCACGACCGACTCCACGCGCGCGGCCAGCTGCGCGATCCGCGCGTCGTCGCCGGCGCGCACCGCGGCCAGCTCACCGCTCACGCCCTCCAGCGCCGTACGCAGCTCGGCCTCGACCGCGTCGCGCCGAGCGAGCTCGCGCTCGAGGTCGACCGCGGCGCCGCCGCGCGCCTCCAGCTCCGCCATCCGCTCACGCGCCGCGGTCAGCTCGCGCTCCAGCTCCACGGTCCGGACCCGCTCCGCGCCCAGCCCCGTCTCGAAGCCCGCGCGCTCGCGCTCCAGCTCGACCACCCGGGCGCGTGATGCCTCCAGCTCCGACCGCGCCGCGGCCAGCGAGCGGTCCGCCGCGACCCGCGCCGTGCGCTCGGCGCCCAGCGCCGCCTCGGCCGCCGTCCGCGCGTCGCGCTCCACCTCGAGCTTGTCGCGCAGCACCCGCGCCGCCGCGCCCAGCCGCTCGCGCACCGACGCGACCGCGCGCTCGACCGCCACGACCCGCGCCGCGAACTCCTGGCGCTCGACCGCGATCCGCGCTTCAAGACCTTCAACATCGCGCGCGCCGGCCAGCGACCGCCGCGCCTCCGCGACCGCGTCGGCCGCCGCGGCGGTCAGGTCGTCGCGCCGCGCCAGTTCGGCGCGCAGCAGCAGGCCCTCGCGCTCCAGCGCCTCGCGCCGCTCGCGCTCGGCCGTCGTCCGCAGCTGCTCGTCCTCCAACGCGCGCCGGGCCCGATCGCGCTCGGCGGCGACGATCGCCACCTCCGCCTCGGCCTCGGCCAGCCGCTCGCGCAGGTCGGCTAGTTGCGAGCCGGCCACCTCGCGCGCCGCCGCCGCCTCGCCCTGGGCCTCGAGCCGCTGCTGCTGCTCGGCCCACTCGCGCTGGCGCGTGCCGCGGACGTCGCGCTCCAGCAGGGCGACCTGAGCCCGCAGCGCGTCGCGCTCGGCCGCGACCTCGCCCAGCCGGCGCTCCGCCTCGAAGAGCCGCAGCTCCAAGGTGGCGTCCTCGCTGACCTCGGCACGGCGTGCCCGCCGCGAGGCGAGCACCGCAGGGTCGACGACGTTGCCGCTCTCGGACGGAGGCTGGGACATGCACGCGGGAGACTAGGCCCCCGCCCGGATGGATTCGCCCCCGAACCAGAGGAATCCCGGCGGTTACGACGACGCGTCGCGATGCGCGCCCTTCACCGCCAGCGCGACCACCGCCGCGCCGACGATGCCGAGCGCCGCGAGGCGCTTCGCACCGCTCGCGGTCCCGTACCGCTGCTTCATGTAGAACTTGCCGCCGTTCCAGACGGCGTAGCCAAGGATCTTGTAGCCCACGATCCCCTTCCTACCCACGGTCCTCGTTGCGCAGACGCCAAGCCAGCCGCGACTGCAGCGACCACAGCTCGATGAAGCCCGGCGACGCCTGCTGGGAGAACAGCCCGCCCGACTCGCTGAACGTCGCGAGCTGCGCGTCGTAGACCGCGTTCGGGGACTCGCGCGTCACGACGCGCGCCATGCCCTTGTAGAGCTTCATCCCGATCTTGCCCGTCACGAACCGGTTGACCTCGTTCATGTAGGCGTCGATGTCGGTGCGCAGCGGCTCCCACCACAGGCCGGCGTAGACGAGGTAGGCCCACTGCTGGTCCAGGCCGGACTTGAAGCGGTTCTGGTGGATCGTCCCGACCAGGCGCTCCAGCTCGGCGTGCGCCGGGAGCAGGATCGCGGCCGCGGGGACCTCGTAGATGTCGCGGACCTTCAGGCCCACGATCCGGTCCTCGATGTGGTCGACGATCCCGACGCCGTGCTTCATGCCCAGCGCGCCGACGCGGTCCAGCAGCTCGACCAGCCCGAGCCGCTCGCCGTTGAGCCCGACCGGCACGCCCTCCTCGAACTCGATCTCCACGATCTCCGACTCGTCCGGCGCCTCCTCGGGGCGCGTGACGAGCTGGAAGACGTCGTCGTCGGGCGCGTGGTCGAGGTCCTCGATCCACTTGCCCTCGCTCGACCGGCCCCAGATGTTGTCGTCGATCGAGTACGGCGCGGTCTCGGTCCCGCCCTTGACCGGGATCCCGTGCTCGCGCGCGTAGGCGATCTCCTCGTCGCGGCCCATCTTCCAGTCGCGCACCGGCGCGATGATCTTGAGCTCGGGCGCGAGCGTCGCGACCGTGCCGTCGATGCGGACCTGGTCGTTGCCCTTGCCCGTGCAGCCGTGGGCGATCGTGTCGCAGCCGGTCTCGCGCGCGATGTCCACCGCGATCTTCGCGATCAGCGGCCGGCCCAGCGCGGTGAACAGCGGGTAGTTGAGGCCGTAGATGGCGTTGGCCTTGATCGCCGGGGCGATGAAGTCGCGGGCGAACTCCTCGCGCGCGTCGATGACCCGCGCGTCCACCGCGCCCAGCTGCAGCGCCTTCTCGCGGACGACGTCGTAGTCCTCGCCCGGCTGCCCCAGGTTGATCGTCAGCGCCACGACCTCGGCGTCGTACTCGTCCTGGATCCACTTGAGCATGACGCTCGTGTCCAGCCCGCCCGAGTACAGCAGGCAGACGCGCCCGACTTGGTCGGGGCGCGCGAGGTAGGAGGCGGCGGGCTCGTGGGGCTGCAACAGCTGATCGTCGGTCATGCGCTCACTTGGGGGTCGAGGAGACGCGCGATGCGGGCGAGGGCGTCGTCCAGCTCGGCGTCGGTGATGGTCAAAGGAGGAAGGAAGCGAAGCGTGGTCGGGCCGGTGGCGTTGAGCACCAGCCGCTCGTCACGCAGCGCCCGGCCGATCAGCGCGGTCGCCGGCTCGGCGCGCGACGGATCGAGCTCGGCGGCGAGGATGAAGCCGCGCCCGCGGACCTCGACGACGCCGGGCAGCTCGGCCAGCTGGTGGCGCAGCCGCTCGCCGCGCTCACGCACGCGCGCGAGGAGCGCGGGGTCGCTGACGATGTCGAAGACCGCGACGCCCGCCGCGCACGGGACCGGGCCGCCCGCGAACGTCGAGCCGTGGTCGCCGGCCTCGAAGCCCTCGGCGAAGCGCTCGTTGGTGACGACGGCGCCGATCGGCAGCCCGCCGCCCAGCGCCTTGGCGACCGTCATGAGGTCGGGCACGACGCCGGTGTGCTCGTAGGCCCAGAGCTTCCCGGTCCGGCCCAGCCCGACCTGCACCTCGTCGAAGATCAGCGCGGCGCCGACGCGGTCGCACGCCTCGCGCGCGGCCCGCAGCACCGCGTCGTCGAGCACGTAGACGCCGCTCTCGCCCTGGATCGGCTCCAGGATCACGGCCGCGCAGGCGTCGTCGATCGCGGCCGTCAGCGCCTCGACCGTCGGCGCGACGGCGAAGAACCCCGGGACCAGCGGCGCGAACGGCGCCTGCTTGGCCTCCTGCGGCGTGGCGGACAGCGAGCCGTACGTGCGGCCGTGGAAGCCGCGGTGCACCGAGACGACGTTGCCGCCGCGCTTGGCCTTGCGCGCCATCTTGATCGCGGCCTCGTTGGCCTCGGTCCCGGAGTTGGCGAAGTGCACGCGGCCGCCGAGCGACGACGAGGCCAGCCGCTGCGCCAGCTCCGCGCCCGGCGCGGTGGCCCGGAACAGGTTGCCGACGTGGATCAGCTGCGCGGCCTGCGCCCGGATCGCCTCGACGACGGCCGGGTGCGAGTGGCCCACCGAGGTGACCGCGAGGCCGGTCTGCAGGTCCAGGTACTCGACGCCGTCGGCGTCCCACAACGATGCGCCCTGACCGCGGACGAACTGGACCGGCTGCCGCGCGTAGGCGGGGACGAGCGCGCCGTCGTCGAGCACGACGCCGCTCACGACGCCGCCCGGATCTTCGTGCCGCACAAAGACAGTCGGTACTGCCCGCTCATGACGCAGCTCGGATCTTCGTGCCGCACAAAGACAGTCGGTACTGCCCGCTCATGACGCAGCTCGGATCTTCGTGCCAATGCCCTCGTCGGTGAACAGCTCCAGCATGATCGAGTGCGGCACGCGCCCGTCGACGATGTGCGCGGCGGTCACGCCGCCGTGGATCGCCTCGATGCAGGCCTGGAGCTTGGGCCGCATCCCGCCCTCGATCTGCGTCAACGCGGTCTCGACCTCCTCGGCGCTCGCCTGCGAGATGCGCGACAACGGGTTGGAGGGGTCGCGCAGCCAGCCGGAGACGTCCGTGAGGAAGATCACCTTGTAGGCGCGCAGCGCGCGCGCCACGGCGCCCGCCGCCTCGTCCGCGTTGATGTTGTAGGAGTTGCCTTCGCGATCGGTGCCGACCGAGGCGATCACCGGGATGTAGTCGTCGGCGATGTGCTTGAGGACGTCGACGTTGACCCGCGTGATCCGGCCGACGAACCCGACGTCCTCCCCACCCGGCGCCGACGTGCGCTCGCAGAGGAACAGCCGCCCGTCGTCGCCGCTGAGCCCGATCGCGGACTGGCCGTGGCGGTTCAGGCGCGACACGATGTCCTTGTTGACCTTGCCGATCAACACCATCTTGGCGATCTCGACGGTCTCCTCGGTGGAGACGCGCAGCCCGCCGACGAACTCCACCGGGATCGAGAGCCGCTCCATGTAGGCGGTGATGTCGGGCCCGCCGCCGTGGACCACGATCGCGTTCATCCCCACGTACTTGAGCAGCACGACGTCGCGGGCGAAGTCCTCGCGCAGCGCCGGGTCCTCCATCGCCGCGCCGCCGTACTTGATGACGACCGTTCGCCCGTGGAACTCCCGGATGTAGGGAAGTGCCTCGAGAAGTGTGCTGACGTCGCGCATGCGGCCCCGGACCTAGGTGGTGTACTCGGCGTTGATCTTGATGTACTCGTGGCCGAGGTCGGAGAAGAAGACCTCGGTCTCGAAGCCGTCGCCCGGCAGGCCGATCACGTACTCGACCTCGTCGCCGGCCACGCGCGCCTGCAAGTCGTCCGCGTCGTGTTGGACGGCGTTGCCCGCCACGCAGACCTGCACGCCCTCGATCGCGATGTCGACCGGCAGCGGCGCCGTGTCGGGCAGGGCGAGGCCGACGGCCTGGACGATGCGGCCCCAGTTCGGGTCGCCGCCGTAGAGCGCGGTCTTGACCAGCGGCGAGTTGGCGACCGCGCGGGCGACGCGCTCGACGTTCGGGCCGTGGCCGCCGCGGACGGTGACGCGGCCGACGCGCCTGGCGCCCTCGCCGTCGCGGGCGATGTCGATCGCGAGCTGGCGCAGGAGCGCGTCGAGCGCCTGGCCGAAGATCAGCTCGGCCTCGGACTCCGGCTCGACGACGACGCCCGAGGCGCCGCCGCACATCAGGATCGCCGTGTCGTTGGTCGAGAGCTGGCCGTCGACCGTGATGCGGTCGAACGAGCGCTTGACGCACACGCCGAGCAGCAGGTCGGCGGTCTCGGCGCCGATGACCGCGTCGGTCTCGACGAAGCAGAGCATGGTGGCGAACGACGGCTGGATCATCCCGGCGCCCTTGGCCTGCGCGGCCAGGCGCACCACGCCGCCGGGCAGCGCCACGTCGACCGTCGCGCGCTTCTCGAACAGGTCGGTGGTCATGATCGACCGCTGGAAGTCGCCGACGCCCTCGGGGCTCAGCGCCTTGCCGGCCGCCAGCAGCCCGCGCACGGTCTTGGATCCGTCGAGCTGCACGCCGATGACGCCGGTCGAGCAGACCGCGACGCGGTCCTCGGTCGTCCGCCCCATCATCGCGCCGGCGCCCTGCATCCGCGCGGCCTCGTCCATCCCGGGCCGGCCGGTCGCCGCGTTGGCGTTGCCGGAGTTGACCGCGACGGCCTTGATCGCGTCCTGGCGCGCGCGCTCGCGTGTGACCAGGACCGGCGGCGCCGCCGTGCCCGACCGCGTGAAGCGCGTCGCGCTCGTGGTCTCGTCGCTGTCGCTGACGAGGATCCCGACGTCCAGCCCGCCGGACGGCTTGATGCCCGCCGCGGCGCCGGCCGCCCGGAACCCGTCGGGCAGCGGCGCGCCCGGGACCTCGGTGACCGTGTCGGGCACGTCGACCCAGCGCGACCGGAAGAACGGCGAGAGAGGACCGCTCATGCGACCACCGCTGCGCGAAGGAGCCCCTGGCGAGCTCGCGCCCGGAAGCCGAGCCGCCAGGCGAAGTCTTCCGCTCTCACAGCAGGCCCTCCGTCTCGTCGAAGCCGAACATCAGGTTCAGGGACTGCAGCGCCTGCGACGACGTCCCCTTCCACAGGTTGTCGATCGCCCCGAAGGCCAGCACCTTGCCGGTCCGCGGGTCGACCTGCACGTTGATCGCGCAGATGTTGGTCTCGCGCACATCGCGCACGCCGGGCGGGCGCGTCACGACGTCGATGAACGGCTCGCCGGCGTACGCGTTCTCATACAACTCGACGACGTCGTCGACCTCGGCGTCGTCGGCGATCGTCACGTAGCAGGACACGAGCTCGCCCTGGTCGAGCGGCAGCAGGTGCGGCGTGAACGTCACCTTGATGCCGTCGGCGCCGAGCGCGTCGAGCTCCTGGTCGATCTCCGGCGCGTGCCGGTGCGTCCCGACGCCGTAGGGCGTGACGTTCTCGTCGACGGTCACGAAGTGCGTCTTCTGCGTCGCGGCGCGCCCCGCTCCGGACACGCCGGACTTGGCGTCGATGACGACGTCGTCGAGCAGGCCGGCGCGCGCGAGCGGCGCCAGGGTCAGGATCGCGGCCGTCGGGTAGCAGCCCGGGCCGGCGACCAGGTCGGTCTCGGCGATCGCGGAGCGGTACAGCTCCGGCAGGCCGTAGACCGCCTCGCCCAGCAGCTCCGGATGCGGATGCTCGACGTAGTACTCCTCGTAGACGTCGAGGTCGCGCAGCCGGAAGTCCGCGCTCAAGTCCACCACCTTGATCCCGCCCTCCAGCAGCTCGGCCACCAGCGGGGCCGACGCGCCGTGCGGGTAGGCGACGATGGCGGCGTCGACCTCGCCGTGGTGCTCGAGCTCGAGGTTGAGCTCCTCCAGCACCAGCGGCACGCGGTGGTGCGGGTAGAGCGCGTTGAGCGGCGTGCCGGCGTCCGACCGCGACGTGATCGCGCTGAGCTGGAACTGCGGATGGCGGTCGATCAGCCGCGCCGCGAGCGCGCCGGCGAAGCCGGACGCGCCGGCGACCAGCACCTTGGGGCCGTCGTCAGCCTTGCCCCGGCCGCTCGCCGCCGAGGACATGGGCCATGCCCCTCCGGAGGACGGCTCAGCCACGGAGCTCACCCCCCACCTGGGAGGCGAGCGCCTTGACGACCCTCGCTCGCACCGGCGCGACGTCCTCGTCGGCCAGCGTGCGGTCCGGCGCCTGGAAGGTCAGCGCGAGCGCGAGCGACTTGCGGCCCTCGCCGACCTGCGCGCCGCGGTAGACGTCGAAGACGCGCACGCCCCGCAGCAGCTTGCCGCCGGCGCCGCGGACCGCGCCGAGCACGGCGTCGGCCGCGACGTCCTCGGCCACGATGACCGCGAGGTCCTGACGGACCGGCGGGAAGCTCGTCAGGTCCTGGAAGTACGGGACCGCGACGCCGTGGGCGACGACCGCGTCGAGGTCGACCTCGAAGCCCGCGACCGCGCCCTCCAGCTCCCACGCGCGGGCGACCAGCGGGTGGATCTCGCCGACCCAGCCGACCACGACCTCGTCGCCGTCACCGTCACCGTGGACGACGACCTCGGCGCTGCGCCCGGGGTGCAGGAACGGCTCGGTCGCCGCGCGCACCGACCAGGCGACCCGCAGCGTGTCGAGCATGGCGCTCAGCAGGCCCTTGGCGGCGAAGAAGTCCGCGGTCTTCGGGGCGCCGTCGTCGCCCCACGACGGCGCGACGAGGCGACCGTGCAGCACGGCGCCGAGCGCGCGGTGCTCGTGCGGGAGCGGCTCGCCGTCGCGCCCGAGGTAGACCGCGCCCTGCTCGATGACCCGCAGGTCGGCGTTGCCGCGCGCGACGTTGTGGCGCGCGGCGTCCAGCAGCGACCCGAGGACCATCGTGCGCAGGACCGAGTGGTCCTCGCTCATCGGGTTGACGAGCGCGACGAACCGGCGCCGCGGGTCGTCCTCGGGCAGCCGCAGCCGGTCGGCGACGCCGGGCTCGGTGAACGACCAGCCCACGACCTCGTAGGCGCCGCGGCCGACGAGCGCGTCGACCGCGCGCCGCCGCATCCGCTGAGCGGCCGACATCCGGCCCGCCGTCCCGCGGCGCTTGGGGAGCGTCGCGGGCAGCTTGTCGAGGTCGAAGCGCCCGACCTCCTCGACGAGGTCGGCCTCGCGCGTGACGTCGTTGCGCCGGAAGCCCGGGACGGTGACGTCGAGGCCGTCGTCGGCGTCGGCGACGCCGAAGCCCAGCGCGGTCAGCGTCTCCTTCTGGCGGGTGCGCGGGATCACGAGGCCCAGCAGCGCCGCGGCCTTGTGGTCGCGCAGCCGGATCGTCGCGTCTGGCCACGGGTCCTTCGCGAACGGCCCGACGTCGATCGTGCCGCCGACGACGTCGGCGCCCGTCAGCTCGACCATCAGCTGGGTCGCCACGATCTGCGCGTCCAGCGCCTGCTCGGGCGCCAGCCCCTTCTCGAAGCGGCCCGAGGCCTCGGACCGCAGCCCCAGGACGGTGGACGTGCGATGGATGTTCGGCCCGACCCAGGACGCGACCTCCATCAGGACGCGCGTCGTGTCGTCGGCGACCTCGGAGCGCGCGCCGCCCATGACCCCGGCGATCGACGTCGGCCCCTCGGCGTCCTCGATGACCAACATGTCGCTGTCGAGCGTCCGGACGGCGCCGTCGAGCGTCTCGACCTGCTCGCCGTCCTGCGCCCGCCGGACCGTGAGCTCGCCGCCGGCGACCTTGTCGAGGTCGAACGCGTGCAGCGGGTGCCCGGTCAGGAGCATCGCGTAGTTGGTGATGTCGACGACGTTGCTGATCGGCCGCAGCCCGGCGGCCAGCAGGCGCGCCTTCAGCCAGCGCGGCGACGGGCCGATCGTGACGTTCTCGAACACGCGCGCGGTGAACCGCGGGCAGAGCTCCGGCGCGTCGATCCGGACGTGGGCGCCGGGGACGTAGCCCGTGATCCGATCCCGCCCACCCTCGTCGGCCCACGGCGCGGCGGCCAGCGGCGCGCCGGTGGCGGCGTGGACCTCGCGCGCCAGGCCGTAGACGCCCAGGCAGTCCGGGCGGTTGGGCGTGATCTCGAACTCGATGACGTCGTCGAGGATCGGGAGGACGTCGACCAGCGGCGTGCCCGCCGCCAGGGCGTCGTCGAGGACCATGATTCCGCCGGCGCGCTCGCCGGCCAGGCCGACCTCGTCCTCGGACAGGATCATCCCGTTGGACTCGACGCCGCGCAGCTTGGCCTTCTTGAGCTTCGTGCCGTCCGGCATCACCGCGCCGGGCCGCGCGACCGCGACCGTCTGCCCCGCGGCGACGTTCGGCGCGCCGCAGACGATCTGCTGCGCCTGATCGCCGTCGCCGACGTCGACCGTCGTGACGTTCAGGCGGTCGGCGTCCGGGTGCTTGCCGCACGAGAGGACCTTGCCGATGACGAAGCCCTCGGCCGCGCCGACGCCGTGGCGGTGGATGGCCTCCACCTTGGTGCCGGTGAGCGTGAGCCGCTGCTCGAGGTCGGCGAGGCTGATCTCGGGCGCGCAGTACTCGCGCAGCCAGGAGTACGGGACCTTCATCCGAACTGCTCCAGGAAGCGCAGGTCGTTCTCATAGAACAACCGCAGGTCGCTGACGCCGTGCTTGAGGAACGCGATCCGCTCGATGCCCATGCCCCAGGCGAAGCCCTGGACCTTCTCGGGGTCGTAGCGGTCGTCGTCGACATAGGAGTACACGTTGGGATCCACCTCGCCGGCGCCGAGGATCTCGATCCAGCCCTCGCCCTTGCAGAGCGGGCAGCGCGAGCCGTCCGGCATCCAGCCGTCGTCGCAGTTGAAGCACGAGACGTCGACCTCGACCGACGGCTCCGTGAACGGGAAGAAGTGGCCGCGCAGGCGCACGTCGCGCTCGTCGCCGAAGATCTGGCGCGAGAACTCCAGCAGGGTGCCCTTCAGGTCGGCGAGGGTGATGTCCTCGTCGACCGCGAGGCCTTCGACCTGGTGGAACTGCGGCGTGTGCGTCGCGTCGTTGTCGCGCCGGTAGACGCGGCCGGGGATGACCACGTACAGCGGCGGCGGGAACTGCTCCATCGCGCGCACCTGCATCGGCGAGGTGTGCGTGCGCAGGACGACGTCCTCGGCCACGTAGAACGTGTCGCTCAGCCCGCGCGCCGGGTGCGTCGCGTCGTGGTTGAGCGCGTCGAAGTTGTAGTGGACGGTCTCGACCTCCGGCCCTTCCATGACGGTGAAGCCGAGGCCGACGAAGACGTCCTCGAGCTCGCGCCAGGTCTGGGTGATGAGGTGCAGGCGGCCGATCGGCTGCAGCGGGTCGCCGGGCAGCGTGACGTCGACGCGGTCGGCGGCGAGCCGGGTGTCCAGCTCGGACGCGTCGAGGCGCTCGACGGCCGCGCCGAGCTTGGCTTCCAGCGCCTTGCGCACCTCGTTGGCGCGCTTGCCGACCTGACCGCGCTGCTCGGGCGGCAGCTCGCCGACGCCGCGCAGCAGGTTCGGCAGCTCGGCCTTGCGGCCCAGCAGGCGGACGCGCAGCTCCTCGAGCTCGTCGGTCGTGCCGGCGGCGTCGATCGCCCCCAAGCCCTCGTCATGGATCTCTTCGATGCGGTCCAGCATCAGCTCTCCGGGAACCTAGTGAGTTCGTAGACCGCCAGCGTGGCGGCCATCGCGGCGTTCAGCGACTCGTTGTTGATCGGGATGTGGGCGGCGCGGTCGCAGGCGGCGACGACCTCGGGCGCCAGCCCGGCGCGCTCGGCGCCGACGACGACGGAGACGTCGGACTGCGCAGGGCCCCTCAGTGCCTCTCCGCGGCGGGCGTCGAGCGCGATCGTCGTGCCCGGCAGCTCGGCGACCGTCTCCACGCGCGCGACCGGGACGGCGAAGATCGCGCCCATCGAGGCGCGCACCGCCTTGGGGCCGTACGGGTCGGCGGTCTCGGGGCCGAGCGCGACGCAGCTCGCGCCGAACGCGAGCGCCGCGCGCAGGACCGTCCCGACGTTGCCCGGGTCCTTGATGCCCCACAGCGCGACGACCAGCGGCCCGACCGGCGCGGGCGCCCAGCGCTCGTCGAAGACCGCCAGGGCGCGTGTCCCGGATCCGAGGCTGCTGACCTTGGCCAGCGCCTCCTCGGTCACGTCGACGCCGGCGACCAGCCGGTGCACCGGGTTCCAACCCGCCTCCTCGGCGGCCCGGAGGAGGTCCTCGCCCTCGGCCACGAAGCGCCCGCGCTCGCGCCGCGCGGCGAGCCGGCGGATGTCCTTGAGCAGCGGGTTGTGGTGTGAGGTGATCATGCGGGTCCTGGTCCGGGCCCGGCCGCTCCTACGTGCCGGGGCAAAAAGAAGGGCGCCGTTCCCGATGGAAGCGGCGCCCTTGAGAGCTTGGTGTCGGTGAGTCGCTACGCAGCGGCTGCCGACGCCTCTCGGGCGGCCTCGGCAAAGCGTCGGAACGTCTCGGGATCGCGCACGGCGATGTCGGCCAGGACCTTGCGGTCGAGCTCGATGCCGGCCAGCTTGAGGCCGTGGATGAACTCGCCGTAGGACAGGCCGTTGAGGCGCGCGGCGGCGTTGATGCGCGTGATCCACAGGCGCCGGAAGTCGCGCTTGCGGTTGCGGCGATCGCGGTACGCGTAGGTGTCGGCCTTGGTCAAGGCCTCCTTCGCGCGCTTGTAGTTGGAGTTCGCCTCGCCGCGGAAGCCCTTGGTGAGCTCCAGCGTCTTGCGACGCTTCTTCTTGGCGTTGACTGAGCGCTTGACGCGGGTCACTTCTTCTTCGCTCCCAGCAGGACCTTGACGCGGGGCGCGTCGTGATCAGACACGACGAAGCTCTTCCCGAGGTGCCGCTTCTTCTTCGGCGACTTCTTCTCGAGGATGTGGCTCGTGAAGGCGTGGCGAGCCTTGACCTTGCCCTTGGCGGTCAACTTGAAGCGCTTCTTCGCGCCCGAATGAGTCTTCATCTTCGGCATAACGGAGTCGGCCAGTATGGCAGGAACAAGCGCGGTCGCGCGGTCTGGCCGTGCACGTAGGCTAGCGGGGTGGCCGCCACAACCATCAGCAGCAGCCTGATCGGACGCGACGAAGAGCTTTCGACGCTGATGGCCGCGGTCCACGAGGCCGACGCGGGCCGCCCCACGCTCGCCTTCGTGGCCGGGGAGTCGGGCGTCGGCAAGTCCCGGCTGCTCTCGGAGTTCACGCGCCGGGCGCGCGAGGAGGCGGGCGCCAAGGTGCTCAGCGGCGAGTGCGTCGAGCTCGGCGACGGCGAGTTGCCCTACGCGCCGCTCGTCGGCGCGCTGCGGCCGCTGGTCCGGGCGGGCGACCCGGGGCTCCTGGAGCTGCCGGCCCAGGCCCGGTTCGAGCTCGGCGCGCTGCTGCCGGGCCTGGCCGAGGAGGGCGCCGGGTCGCCGGGCAACGGCGGCGGGTCGGCCGAGAGCGAGCGGCGCTCGCAGGCACAGTCGCGGCTGTTCGAGGCGCTGCTGGCCGCGCTCGACCGGCTGGCGCGCGACGTCCCGGTCGTCCTGATCATCGAGGACGTCCACTGGGCCGACCGCTCGACGCGCGACTTCCTGTCGTTCCTGGGCCGCAACCTCGCCGACGAGCGCGTCCTGGTCGCCATGTCCTACCGGCCCGACGAGCTGCACCGGCGCCATCCGCTGCGGCCGCTGCTCGCGGTCCTGGAGCGGACGCCCCAGGCGCGGCGCATCGAGCTGCGCGGGCTACGCCCCGAGGACGTCCGCGCGATGGCCGTCGAGCTGACCGGCCACGAGCCGTCGGCCGAGCAGGTCGAGCGGCTGATCCGGCGCTCGGACGGCAACGCGCTGTTCGTCGAGGAGCTGCTGGCCGCCGGGCCCGGTCCGCTGCCGCCGTCGCTAGCCGACGCCCTGATGGTGCGCGTCGAGCGGCTGCCGCCCGGCGCGCAGGAGGTCGTCCGCGTGCTTTCGGTGGCCCAGCCCGCCGACCATCCGTTGTTGGAGGCCTTGGCGATCGTCGACGACGCGACGCTGCGAGCCGCGCTGCGCGACGCGATCGCGGGGCACGTCGTCGCCGTCGACCACAGCGACCGCTACGTCTTCCGCCACGTCCTGCTGCGCGAGGTCGTCTACGACGACCTGCTCCCGGGCGAGCGCTCCGACCTGCACCTCGCCGTCGCCCGCGCGCTCGAGTCCAAGCTGCCCGGCGACGGCGGCCCGGGGCTCGCCGCGGCCGTCGCCCATCACTTCCACCGGGCCGGCGACCAGCCGCAGGCGCTGCGCTCCGCGATCCTGGCGGCCGACGCCGCGGTGGCCGCGCACGCCGAGGCCGACGCGGCGCAGTTCCTAGAGCGCGCGCTGGAGCTGTGGGAGCGGGTCGTCGAGCCCGAGGCGCTGACCGACCCCAGCCACATCGACCACGTCGACCTGCTGATGCGGACCTCCCGCGCCCATCGCAACACCGACGACGCGCGCCGGGCGACCCTCATCAACGAGGCGCTGCGCGAGGCGCGCGCGCAGGACCCCGACGACCCGCGCGTCCCGGTCCTGCTGCAGCAGCGCGCGATGGCCGAGTGGGGCCTGGGGCGCGGCGAGGCGTCGCGCGCGTCGCTGGACCTCGCGCGCCGGCTGCTGGCCGACGACGCGCCGATCGAGCAGCGGATCTCGCTGACGATCTCCCGGATGAAGCTCGCGACGCTCCAGTCGCGCTACGGGGAGACGACCGCGCTGGCCGAGGAGGTGCTACCGCAGCTGCCCGAGGGCCGCGACGGCGAGATCCTGCGGTCTGAGACCTACAACAACTTCGGGCTCGCGCTGATCATGACCGACCGCCACGAGGAGGGCGTGGCGGCGCTGCGTGAGTCGACGGAGATCGCGACGCGCGTCGAGGACTACGTGCTGCTCGGGATCGCCTTCGTGAACCTGGCCGACGCGCTGCAGCTGTCCGGGCTGCCGCGCGAGGCGCGCGAGGTCACCGAGGAGGGCCTGCGCAAGGTGGAGGACAACGTCCCGGGCCGGGCGTGGCTGCCGACGATGGCGGCCGAGCTGGCGATCGACCGCGGCGACTACGACGACGCCGCCGCGTACCTGCGGCGCACGGGCCGGACGAGCGGGAACACACGGGTCAACGTGGAGCTGCGGCGCGCCGAGCTGGCGCTGTGCCGCGGCGACGACGACGTCGCGCGCGACCTGATCGAGGAGGTCGAGGCGTTGTTGGTGGACTCGCTCGAGCCGCAGTTCGTGGCCGTGGCGGGCGTGCTGCGCGCCGAGATCGATCGCCGGTCCGGGCACCCGGTCGGCGCGCGCGAGGCGGTCGAGAGCGCGCTGGAGCGGCTGGAGTTCTGCTCCGACGACACGGTCCGGTTGGGCCGGCTGGCGCTCACGGGCGTGGCGGTCGAGGCGGATGTCGCGCAGCGCGCGCGGGACCTGGGCGACGCCAGCGCCGAGGCCGACGCGATCGCGCGAGCCGGCGTGATGCTGTCGCGCGCGGAGGCCGCCGCGGCGGCGGGACGGCCGCTGGAGAGCGCCTACCACGCCTCGGCGCGCGCGCAGATGCTGCGGGCCTGCGGGCAGGATCCAGGCGACGCGTGGACCGTCGCCGCGGCGCGCTGGGAGGCGCTGGACCGTCCGCTGGCGGTGGCCGTCGCGCTGTGGCGCGCGGCCGAGGCGTGCCTGGCGCGCGGGCGGCGCGACGGTGCGGCGGAGGCCGCGGGCACCGCGGTCGCGGGCGCGCGCCGGCTCGGCGCGGCGTGGCTCGTCAGCGAGCTGGAGGGGTTGATCGCGCGGGCGCGCCTGACCGTGGAGCCGGGCTCCGACGGCGGCGGTGCGGTGGCCGGCGGCGCGGCGGGGGCCGACGGCGCCGACGCGGGCGACGGGGCCGAAGACGACCCGTTCGGCCTGACCCCGCGCGAGCGCCAGGTGCTGACGCTGGTCGCGCGCGGCGCGACGAACCGGGAGATCGGCGCGGAGCTGTTCATGGCCGAGAAGACCGCGAGCGTGCACGTGTCGCGGATCCTGGCCAAGCTCGACGTGCGCTCGCGCACCGAGGCGGCGGCGGTCGCGCACCGGCTCGGGCTCACGTCGGCCTGACGCACGCCGAAGCGACGGCGCGTGGGCGCCGCCGCGGCGGACGATGCTGCTGGGTGCGGGCCGGCCCGGGGGCCGGCCGCGCGGAGGTGGTTACTCGGCCGCGCGCTCGGCGTCGGCCGCGGGGGCGGCTTCGGCCGCGACGTCGGCGTCCGGCTCGGCGTCGTCGGGCTCGTCGGCTTCGGCCTCAGCCTCGGCGTCGTCGGGCTCGTCGGCTTCGGCCTCAGCGTCGGCGGGTGCCTCGGCGTCGGTCGGCGGGTCGACCGCCGGAGCGGCTTCCGCCTCGGCGACCGCGCCGTCGGCGGCGGTCTCCGGCGCCTCGGCCTCGGCGTCGCCCTCGGCCTTGCCGTCCTCGTCCAGCGTCCCGGCCAGCACGGCCTTGGACGGGCCGAGCATCATGGTCATGTTGCGCCCGTCGAGGTTGGGCCGCTGCTCGATGACGGCGAGCTCCTGGAGCTCCTCCGCCAGACGGTCGAGGATCATGCGGCCGCGCTCGGGATGGGTCACCTCGCGACCACGGAACATGATCGTGATCTTGACCTTGTCCTTGTGGCGCAGGAAGCGCTCGACGTGACCCTTCTTGGTGTCGTAGTCGTGCTGCGCGATCTTCGGCCGGAACTTGATCTCCCGGATGACGATCTGCTGCTGGTGCTTGCGCGCCTGCTTGACCTTCTGGGCCTGCTCGTACTTGTACTTCGAGTAGTCCAGGATCCGGACGACGGGCGGACGCGCCTCAGGCGCGACCTCCACGAGGTCGAGATCGCGATCCTGCGCCATGCGCAGGGCCTGATCGGTCTTCATGACGCCCACCTGCTGGCCATCGTCGCCGATGACGCGTACCTCGGGCACACGGATGCGCTCGTTGACGCGGGTGGTGTCCCGCTCGGGCGGGCGCCGGTCGAATCGTCGAGGGACCGGCACTAGCTGTTGTGGTCGCGCGGCTTCAAGAGCAGGGCGCCGACCGTGTCGTGATGCAAGTCAACGGCACGCAGTATAGACGGATCGTCCACCGGGCTACCAGCGATGGTCGACGGGCTTCAGGACGAGGGTGGCGTGCCGACCACTCGGCCAGTGCTGCAGCCATCCGCCCGCGCGCGCCTACGCGGGGCCCTGCGCGAGGCCCCGGACCACTACGAGCTGCTCGACGCCCGCCTCGTCGGACGGCTGGCGGGGTTCCTCTTCTGCTGCGCGGGCGCGATCGCGGCGCTGCTGCTGGCGCTCGATCCGCCGACCGGCGCGGTGGGCGGCGCCGGGTGGCCGCTGGCGGGCGCGACGGTGGCGCTGGCCTTCGCCTTCGGCGGCGCGATGGTCGTCAACCGCCGGGCGTTCCCGCCGGTGGTCCTGTTCGGGATCGCGCTGAGCGGACCGTCGATGCTGGGCCTGCTGCAGTGGCTGTCCGGTCGCGAGAGCTCCTATGTCCAGCTGCTCATCCTGAGCGTGGTCTGGTGCGCGACGGTCCTGCCCGCGCGCCGCCTGGCGGCGGCGGTCGCCGCCGGCACGGTCGTCGTGTTCCTCCCCATGGCCACGGGCGATTGGGCCGGCGAGATGCTGCCCGAGCGCATCGCGACGCTCGGGATCATGTGGAGCCTGGCGGTCGTCTGCTTCGTCCACGCCAACCGGATGCGCGACGTGCGCCGCTCGCTGCGCGCCGAGGCGGCCGAGGCCGACGAGTTGGCCCGGGTCGACGCGCTGACCGGGCTGGGCAACCGGCGGGCGCTGGACGAGGAGCTGGTCTCCCGCGTCGCCCTCGCGACGCGCACCGGCACCCCGCTGTGCGCTCTGGTCGGCGACCTCGACGGCTTCAAGCAGATCAACGACCGCTTCGGCCACGGGGTCGGCGACGAGATCCTGACCTCCGTCGCCTGGACGATGAAGGACGTCGTCCGCGCGCCCGACTCCTGCTTCCGCTGGGGCGGCGACGAGTTCGTGGTGCTGCTCAGCGACGTCGGCCTCGCCGCCGCCGAGGAGGTCGCCGACCGCATCACGACGACCATCGCCTCCCGCTGCTCGACGCCGGACGCCACACCGGTCTCCCTGACCCTCGGCACCGCCGAGCACCTGCCGGGCCAACCACCCTCCCGCCTGCTGGCGATCGCCGACGCGGCGCTGCTGGCCGCGAAGCCGGGCAGCCGCATCGGCTGATGTCCGACGACGCGGCCAGCCTGCTCGCCGACCTCACCGAAGAGCGGACGGCGTGGCTGGACCTGGGGCGGCGTCAGGCACTGTGGACGGCGTGGACGACGACCGCCCTGGGCGGGCTGTTCGCGCTCGTGCACGCGTTCGGCCTGGACGCCGCGGACGTCGCGGCGTTCGACGGCGAGACGCAGCGGCTGGCTTGGCTGCCGACCCCGCTGCTGATCTCGATCCTCTCCGCGTGCGTCGTCGTCACGGCCACGCTCCGGGTGCTCGCCTGGCGCGCGTCGGTGCGTCTGCGTTGGGTGCGCGGCGCGATGGCGCAGCTCGGCCGGATGCTGGAGGACGAGCGGCGGCTCGCCGGCGTCCTCGACGCGGTCGCGGCGGAGGCCCGCCTCGACACCGACTGGACGCGCGAGCACCTGGCCGCCGGCGTCGCGCGGTGGTGCGGGCTCCCGCCCGACGGGGCGGCCGTGCTCCCGCGCGGGCTGGTCGCGCGGTCGCTGACCGGGCGCCTTCGTGGTCGATCCCGCGACGAGCCCGCCACGCTGCGCGACCTCGCCCGGGTCGCCGGCCCGGCGGACTTCGCGCGGCTCACGATCGCCGGCGGCGTGAGGCACGGGCTGCTGGCCGAGCAGCGCTCGACACGCGAAGAACGCGTCGAGCTCCGCTACCGCCGGACGCGGTAGCGCGCCCCGGCGCTAGTCGGCGGCGACCGCCGCCGCCGGGACGTCCAAGGACCGCTCGTCGGCCACCTCGTCGGCGATCCGCTGGGCGAACTCGTCGACCGTGAGCGTGCCGATGTCGCCTTCCTTGTGACGGCGGACGGACACGGAGCCGGATTCGGCCTCGCGGTCGCCGACGACCAGCATGTAGGGGCTCTTCGAGAGCTCGGCCTCGCGGATCTTGCGCCCGACGGACTCGGTGCGGTCGTCGAGCTTGACGCGGACGCCGGCGGCGCGGAGCGTCTCGGCGAACTCGCGGGCGGCGTCGACGTGGCGGTCGGCGATGGTGAGGATCGTCGCCTGGGTCGGGGCCAGCCACAGCGGGAACTCGCCGGCGTAGTGCTCGATGAGGATCCCGATGAAGCGCTCGAAGGACCCCAACAACGCGCGGTGGATCATCACCGGACGGTGCTCGGCGTTGTCGGCGCCCGTGTAGCTCGCGTCCAGGCGCTCGGGCATCTGGTAGTCGAGCTGGACCGTGCCGAGCTGCCACGAGCGGCCCAGGGAGTCGCGCATGTGCAGGTCGATCTTCGGCCCGTAGAACGCGCCGTCGCCCGGGTTGACCTCGTAGTCGAGGCCCTGGCGCTTGAGCGCGTTCTCCAGCGCCTCCTCCGCGTGGTCCCAGATCTCGTCGGCGCCCAGGCGCTTCTCCGGCCGCGTCGACAGCTCCAGCTTGGGCTCGAAGCCGAACAGCCGGTAGATGTCGAACCCGAAGTCCAGGCAGCCGACGACCTCGTCCTCGATCTGCTCCTCGGTGCAGAAGATGTGGGCGTCGTCCTGCGTGATGTGCCGGACGCGCATCAGCCCGTGCAACGTCCCGGACGGCTCGTGGCGGTGCACCAGCCCCTGCTCGCTGAACCGCATCGGCAGGTCGCGGTAGGAGCGGCGGACGTCCTTGAACAGCTGGACATGGCCCGGGCAGTTCATGGGCTTGAGGCCCATCGGCCGGTCCTCGATGTCCGTGAAGTACATGTTGTCGCGGTAGTTCTGCCAGTGGCCGCTGGCCTTGAACAGCTCGACGTCCCACAGGATCGGCGTCTTGACCTCGTCGTAGCCGCGGCGCCGGTTCTCGGTCCGCCACAGGTCGGTCAGCTGGTTCCAGATCGCCATGCCCGGCGGCTGCCACAGCGGCATGCCCGGCGACAGCTCGGAGAAGGTGAACAGCCCGAGCTCGCGCCCGAGCTTGCGGTGGTCGCGCGCCCGCGCCTCCTCCAGCAGGTGCAGGTAGGCGTCCAGCTCCTTCTGCTTGAAGAACGCCGTCCCGTAGACGCGCGTCAGCATCTGGCGGTCGGAGTCGCCGCGCCAGTACGCGCCCGCCGTGGACTGGAGCTTGAACGCGCCGATCCGCTTGGTCGACGGCGCGTGCGGCCCGCGACAGAGGTCGGTGAACGGCCCGTTGGTGTAGAGCGAGACGCCGTCGACGCCCTCGTTCTTGACGAGGTCCTCGATCAGCTCGACCTTGTAGTCCTGGCCCTCGGCCCGGAAGCGCTCCAGCGCGTCGGCGACCGACAGCTCCTCGCGCACGAACGCCTCGTCGGCGGCCACGTGCTCGCGCATCTTGGCCTCGACGCGCTCGAAGTCCGCGTCGGAGAACGTCACGCCCTCGGGGAAGTCGAAGTCGTAGTAGAAGCCGTTCTCGATCGCCGGGCCGATCGAGATCTTCACGCCCGGGTAGAGCTCCAGCATCGCGGCGGCGAGGACGTGCGCGGTGTCGTGCCGGATCAGCTCCAGAGCTTCGTCGCCCGAGCGGTCGGTGAGGATGCTCACGGTGGCCCCGTCCGGCACCGGCCGGGCGAGGTCCAGCGTTCGCCCGTCGACCTGCACCGCGAGGGCCGCCTTCGCGAGCCCCGGGCCGATCGCCGCTGCCACATCGGCGCCCGTGGCGCCATCGGCGAGCTCGAGCTCCTTGCCGTCCGGGAGGGTGACCTTCATGGCCTGCATCCTAGGTCAGACGGCGCTGCCGACTCGGCAGGAATCGAACTCTCGCTACCGTCTTGGCAGCGGTTCTGCGCAGGGCGTCGCTGTTTCGCAACACGTCGCGCGCCCCGGACCCGCCTGAGCACCACAACGACGCGGGATGGACGCGTGCGCCGGACGGCGTTCCGTCACGCCCGCCTGAAGGAGGGATCCCATGCGATCTCGCACGCTCACCGGAATGACCCTCGCCGGCGGCATCCTCGCCGCCGCGACGGCCGCCCCTGCCGGCGCAGCCACCCTCAGCACCCCCGCCCTGCCGGTCGCCGGCGACGGCCTCGCGCCGATCGTCAAGGTGGCCAAGACCCCGCTGATCCGGCGCGATCTGCGGCTCGCGCGCACGGTGGCCCGTGTGAAGGGCACCAAGCTGAAGCAGAGCTACGCCAAGACGATCCGCGCCTGGTCGATCACGAAGCTGACGCGCCACCACACCCATCTCAAGCGCGAGCTGCGCGCCGCGCGCCGCGCCGCCGAGCAGCGCTCCACCGCGTCCCCCGCCCTCGAGGCGATCGCCGCGTGCGAGTCCGGCGGCAACCCCCGCACGGACACCGGCAACGGCTTCTACGGCAAGTACCAGTTCACCCTTGACACCTGGCAGGCCGTCGGCGGCTCCGGCAACCCGGCGCGCGCATCGGAGGCCGAGCAGGACCGCCGCGCCGCGCAGCTCATGGCGCGGGCCGGCGCGGGCCAGTGGCCCGTCTGCGGCGCCTGAGCCGGCGCGCCGAGACGCCGCGTAAGGTGCTGCGGCATGGACGCCGCCCACCTGCGCTCCGCCTTCCCGGTCCTGGAGCGCACCGCCTACTTGAACGCTGGAACATGCGGGCCGGTGCCCGCCGTCGCCCAGCAGGCGGCCGTCGAGGCCTGGCGCTACGCCACAGAAGAGGGTCGCGGCGGCGCGTTCTACGGCAAGCTCGTCCCGCTCGCCCAGGAGCTGCGCGAGCGCTACGCGCGCCTGCTCAACGCGCCGCCGACCGAGATCGCCCTGATGGCCGGGACCAGCGACGGCTGCGCGCAGGTCGTCGCGAACATCGGGCTCCAGGCGGGCGACGAGGTCGTCACCGCCGACGACGAGCACCCCGGCGTCACCGGCCCGCTGATCGCCGCGCGCGAGCAGCGCGGCGTCAAGGTCGTCGCGGTCCCGCTCGCCGAGATCCCCGCGGCGATCACCGAGAACACCAAGTTGGTCGCGTGCTCGCACGTGTCGTGGCACAGCGGCGCGGTCGCGCCCGTCGCGGACATCGTGAGCGCGGCCAAGCCCTACAACATCCCGATCCTGCTCGACGGCGCGCAGGGCGTCGGCGCGATCCCGGTCGACGTCGCGCAGCTCGGCGTGGACTTCTATGCCGGCTCCGGGCAGAAGTGGCTGTGCGGGCCGGTCGGCTGCGGAATGCTGTGGCTCGCGCCCGCGTGGGTCACCCGGCTCGAGGCTCCCGCGCCGTCCTACGGCGGCCTCACCGACCCGAACGCCGGCATGGCCAGCGGGATCGCCGACGACGCCCGCCGCCACGACACGCCGCTGCGCGACCTCTCCCAGGTCGCGGGAGCCGTCGCCGCGTTCGACGTGCTCGCCGAGGCCGGCCTCCCCGAGCTCCAGGCGCGCGCGATCGCCGGCGCGGCCCGGCTGGCCCAGCGGCTCGCCGACGCCGGCCACGACGTCATCGCACGCGGCGACACCACGCTCGTCTCCTGGACCGCCCCCGGCGGCGACGGCGACCAGGCCATCGCGGTCCGCGACCGCCTCCAGGAGGCCGGCATCACGATTCGCGACCTCCCGGGCGCCGGCCGCCTGCGCGCGTCGTTCGGCGCCTGGAACGACGACGAGGACGTCGAGCGCCTGCTCACGGCGCTGGCCGCGTAGGACACCGTGTCGGACCAGGCGCCCTCCGTCGCGGTCCTCGTGGCCGCCTACCAGGCGGCGCCCTACGTCGGCCAGGCGGTCCGCAGCGCGCTCGCGCAGGAGTACCCGGCCGACCGCGTGCACGTCGTCGTGGTCGACGACGGCTCCACCGACGGCACCGGCGACGTCGTCGCGGAGATCGCGCGCGAGCATCCCGACCGTGTGACGCTCGTCCGCCAGGAGAACCGCGGCAGCGTCGGGGCCGTCAACCGCTGCGCCGAGCAGCCGGCCGCCCAGGACGCCGACCTCCTCGCGATCCTCGACGCCGACGACGCCTGGCCCGCCGACAAGCTCACCGCCCAGGTCGCGCTGCTCCAGGCCCGCCCCGAGGTCGGCCTCGTCTACACCGACATGCGCGTGATCGACGGCGCGGGCACGGTCGTCCAGGAGTCCTGGCTCTCGGACTCCCGCCCGCCGATGGGCCGCTCGTTCTCGACCTTCCTGCGCGAGAACCTCGTGACGGGCTCGTCGATCGTGGTGCGCGGCACGCTGCGCGACGCCCTGTTCCCGATTCCCGACGACATGGCCTGGGCGGACTGGTGGCTGGCCGTGCGCGCGTCGCAGCTGAGCGAGATCGCCTACCTCCCGATCCCGCGCACGCTCTACCGCTTCCACGGGGCCAACATGTCGCTCGGCGCCCAGGGCGCCGCGCGGCTGCGCGAGCTGCGCCACGGCCTGCGGCTGCAGCGCTGGTTCCTGCGCCGCGTGGACGCCGCCGACGTCGGGGTCGACGAGCTCGAGCGCGCGTGGGACGCCTTCGCGCGCCTGGCCGACGAGGCGCGCGTGGCGGCCGGGACGCCGTTCGTCGAGCTGGTCGCGGTCAGCGACCTGGATCGCGCCGAGGCCGCGTCGCTCGCCGCCCGCGCGCGCGACCTGCGCGACGACCGCCAGCTCCACGAGGCCCTCGCCGTGGCGGTGCGCGGCGCCGCCGCCGACCCGTTGAGCGACGACGCGCGCGGCACGCTCGTCGCCCTGCGCGCCGCGCTCGGCCAGGACGCCGTCGGCCCGCGGCCGCTGCGCGGCGCCCGCGCGCTCGTCGTCTGCGTCGCCGCCGACGACCTGCTGCGCGACCCGCCGCTGCTGGCCGCCTGCGCCGCGGCGTTCGGCGACCTGCCCGACGTGACGATCGCGGTCGACGCCGTGGCCTTCGACGCCGCCGAGGCCACCGGCCGGATCTCCGCGCTGGCCGACGAGCAGGGCGTCGCCGACGACCCGCGCCTGGACCTCGCGCTCGTGGTCGGCCCGCTGGACGAGCTCGGCGCCGCACGCCTGCGCGCCGGTCTCGCGGTCCGGATCGGCACGCGCCGGCCGGCCGACGACGTGCCCTGGTTCGGGCCCGATCAGCTCGACGAGGCCCGCACGCTGCTGCTGCTCAGCAGGCCAGCGTCGCCTTCGTCGCCGGGTTGACGCACGACGTCGCCCGCTTGGGCGCCTTGCCCGCGCGGGTCGTCAGCCGCTCCACGTGGATCGCCGTCGCCGCGCCGGCCTCGACGCGCAGCTCGACCACCGTCCCGACCGGCAGCTTCGCCTTCTTGAAGGCCTTGAGGAAGGACACCACCTTGGCCGCGGTGCCGGCCTTCGCCGTCGTCGTCGCGAACGGGCACGCGCTCTTCTTGACCGCCTTGCAGGTCAGCGTCAGCGTGGCGCCCGCGGGCGCGCCGCCGACGCTGAGCTTGCGGAAGATGGTGGACTTGGTGCCCGCGGTCTGCGCGACGGTCAGCGCGATCGCGGGCGACAGCAGCGAGGTCGCGACGCCGTTGCAGTCGTCGTCCTTGCCGTTGCCGGGGACCTCGGTCGCGCCCGGGTGGACGGCCTTGTCGTGGTCGTCGCAGTCGGCGCCGAGCGCGCTGCCGTCGCCGTCGCCGTCGACCCGCGCGGGCGGGGCGCCGGCCGCGCCGGCGCCCGGCCCGGAGCCGCCGGCCCCGCCGGTGTCGACCGTCGCCGACGCGACGCTCTCGCACGAGTCCGGCCCGTCGAGCTGGTCGACGGTCGCCGTGTCGGTCCCGTCGCCGCAGGACACGACGTCGGCGACGCCGTCGCGGGCGCCGAGCACGTCGTCCCCCGCACCGCCGGTCAAGAGGTCCGCGCCCCCGCCGCCGTCGAGCGTGTCGTTGCCGGCACCGCCGGCCAGGATCTCGCCCGCGTTGGAGCCGAGCAGCGTGTCGTCGCCGGTGCCGCCGTCGACGCGCTCGAGGTCGCCGCCGACGTCGTCGGCCTCCCCCACGCTGCCGTCGTCGGCGCCGCCGGCGCCCACCGTCACGCGGACGCCCGCGGAGTAGGGCGCGTAGCTGAGCGTGTCGAAGCCGGTGCCGCCGCGGTAGACGTCGGCGCCGAGGTTGGCCGTGATCGCGTCGTCGCCGGCGCCGCCGGAGACCGTGTCGTCGCCGAAGCCGCCGTCGAGGACGTCGTCGCCCTCGTCGCCGGCGAGCACGTCGTTGCTGGCGTCGGTGCCGCGCAGCGTGTCGCGTCCCGGCCCGCCCGAGATCTCGGCGTGCATGCCGATCGGCAGCGACGGCGTCCCGGTGATCGTGTCGTCGCCCGGGCCGAGTTGGATGACCAGGCGCGTGATGAAGTCGACCGCGCAGGTCACGTTGGTGGCGTTGCCCGTGCAACCCAGGCCGGGCGCCAGGCTCTCACCCGCCGAGCGGTCGATCCCGAGCTTGCCGGCCGTCAGCTTGTAGGTGATGGCGTCGTTCGGGGTCGCGGCGGTCGACGTCACGGTGATCGTGTCGGCGGCCGTCTTGGCGACGGTGATGCTGGCTGACGCGGGACCCGCCGCACCCAGGGCGACGAGCAGCGCCAGCGGGGCGATGAGCCTGCGCATGGCCGGCGAGGGTACGGGTGTCTGGGTCCGGACTGGACGTGTGGACGATGCCCGGTCACACAACTGGGGATGGCGCTCGCGGCGTTATGACCCTAGTTTCCGGGGCCGGCGCCTATCAGAACTCCTCAGCGCTCTGATAGTCGCTTCACTTGCCGATCCGGCAAGGCCGGCGGCGCTGGTGCGGACGACGCGCCGCCCGGGGCGATCATCGACCCCCACGGGGCACCATGGGGCCGGTCTCCGAGCGGGGACCGGCCCTCCCGCGTCGTGCCGCGTGGTCACGCGGGCGAGGGTGACGGCTCGGGCTCGGCGACGTCGGCCTGCTCCGCCGGGCCCGGCGTCAGGACCGCCCCCGCGATCACCGCGACGAACCCGACGAGGCGCGCGATCAGCGCCAGCGTCCCGTCGGGCAGCGGCTCGTCGAAGACCAGCGGGCCGGCCGCGATCGTCACGACGTTGGCCGCCGCGCTCGTGATCGCGATGACCGCGACGGCCGGGCCGAGCTGCAGCGAGCGGGCCGAGACGACGAGGCCGATCAGCGACAGCGCGGTGATCACGGCCGCCTGCGGCGTCAGGAGCGCCCACAGCCAGTGGTCGAGCAGCTCGCCGGACGCCGCCTTGATCGTCACGTCGCTGCCGCCCCACAGCAGGCCGGCGCCGACGGCGAGGACAGGCCCGGCGCGGTGCGTGTCGCCGACGACCGCGGCGCAGCACGCGAAGGCGGCGGCGGTGAGGATCCCGACGTACAGCACGAGCGTGGCGGTCTCGTAGTCGCGGTGCGCGCTGTGGCCCGTGTTGCCGAGCGTGGCGGCCAGCAGCGCGAGGCCGGCCGCGGTGATCGCGACGCCGATCCAGTCCCGGCGGGTGACCGAGAGCCCGAACACGCGGTCGGCGAGCGGGGTCAGCAGGACGAGGCCGCCGGCGATCACCGACTGCACGAGGCTGATCGGGGCCAGCGCCAGCGCGCCGACGTGGAAGAACCAGGCGCCGGTCGCGACGACGATCCCGAGCGTCCACCACCGGTTGGCGAACAGCGCGCCCGTCGAGCGCAGCGGATGCCGCCACTGGACGGCGGGCGCGTCGACCGCGCCCCGCTGCTTGAAGAGGAACCCGAGCAGCGCGACGACCGCGCAGCACAGCGCGAGCAGGAGTCCGAAGGCGACGGAAAGCGACAGAGAGAGGCGCCCACCGGAATCGAACCGGTGTAAACGGCTTTGCAGGCCGCTGCGTAGCCACTCCGCCAGGGCGCCGGGTGGATGCGCAAGGGTAGACCAGCGGGCGGCCGGTTGTCCGGTCGACGGCTGCCGGAACGTCATTCAAGAGGAGCCCATGCCCAACATCCATGACCCCGAGTTCGACGTGGCGCAGGACGCCGCGCCCTATGCGTGGAGGCGCGCGCGCCTGGGACGCGCCGCCGGATCGCGCGCCTTGGGCGCGTCGGTCTTCGCGCTGCCGCCGGGGAGCGCGACGTTCCCGCTGCACGCGCACCTGCACAACGAGGAGCTGCTGGTGGTGCTGAGCGGGACGCCCACGCTGCGGGTCCTCGACGGCACCACGCGCGTGCTGGCCTCGGGCGAGGTCGTGGCGTTCGTGGCCGGCCTGGCAGGCGCGCACGAGCTGCGCAACGAGTCCTCCGCCGAGGTCCGGCTCCTGATCGTCTCCACCATGGTCGCGCCCGAGGTCAACGTCTTCCCGGACACCGGCGAGCTGTGGGTCCGCGATTACGTCCCGGGCACCGACCCGCCCGCTGACGCCTTCGACGTCAGAGCACCGCTGCCCGCCGACGATTGCTAGTCTTCCCGGCACCCCAGGGGCGATTAGCTCAGCTGGGAGAGCGCCTGCTCGACAAGCAGGAGGTCACTGGTTCGAGCCCAGTATCGCCCACTTCGAAAGGCCCGCGAGCAGCGGGCCTTTCGCTTTTCCGGGAGTACGGCAACCGCCCTCCACGAGTACGGCAGTCCTGCGGATGGCGGCCGGCCCCGGGCGCCTTACGGTCGGTGAACACCACCACCCACCGATCCCGGAGGATCACATGCCCACCTACCTGATCGAGCGCGAGATTCCCGGCGCGAGCTCCCTCACCGACGAGGAGCTGCGCGGGATCACCGCGACGTCGAACGACGTCGTCGCCGGTCTCAGCCGCCCATACACCTGGCGGCACAGCTACGTCGCCGGCGACAAGATCTACTGCGTCCACGACGCCGAGAACGCCGAGGACGTGCTCGAGCACGCGCGGTGCGGCGGGTTCCCCGCGAACCTCGTCGCCGAGGTCTCGGCCGTCTTCGACGCGACCGGCCCGCGCGAGCTTCCGGTCTGACGGACGGTCGCGGCGGGATTAGACTCGCGCCGTGACCGACGGTCTGATCGGCCGGCGCAGCGAGCGGGCGCGGCTCGAGGCCGCGCTCGCCGACGCGCGGGCCGGTCGCGGCTCGCTGGTCCTGCTCTCCGGGGAGGCCGGGTCGGGCAAGACGCGCTTGGCGGAGGAGGTGCTCGCGGCGACGCCCGAGGCGACCTTCGTCCGCGGGGTCGCGATGCCGGGCGGCTCCCCGTTCGGGCCGGTGACGACCGCGATGCGCGGCTTCCTGCGCCTCCAACCCGGCGCGCTGGACGCCTGCGGCCCGCTCAAGGCCCACCTCGCGGTGCTGCTCCCCGAGCTCGGCGAGGCGCGGGCGAGCGACGACCGCGCCACGCTCTTCGAGGCGATCCGCTGCGGCCTCACCGCGATGGTCGCCCGCGGGCCCGTCGCGATCCTGATCGACGATCTTCAGTGGTCAGACGCCGCCACCCTCGAGCTCCTCGCCGTGCTCGCCCCCACCTTGCGCGAGCTACCGCTGCTCGTCGTCGCCGCCTACCGGTCGGACGAGCTGGCCCGGTCCCATCCGCTGCGCCGGCTCCGCCACGACCTGCGCCGCGAGCGCACGCTGGAAGAGATCGCGCTCGAGCCGTTGACCCTGGACGAGACCGGCGCCCTCGTCGCGCACGTCCTCGGCACGACGCCGTCCGCGCGGCTGATCGGCACGCTGCACGACCGCACAGGCGGCGTGCCGTTCCTCGTGGAGGAGTTCACCGCCGCCCTGCGCACGGGCGACCGCCTGTGCGCCACCGCCGACGGCACCGACCTCGACCTCGACGTCGACGTGCCCCTGCCCCAGACGGTGCGCGACGCGGTCCTCGTCCACCTGACGGCGCTGTCGGAGACGGCGCGGTCGGCCGCGGAGGTCGCGGCCGTGGCGGGCTCGGTGGTCGATCTCGACGTCCTCGCCGACATGGACGACGAGCAGGGCATCGCGGAGCTGTTGGCCAACGGGCGCCTGGTCGAGACCGAGCCGGGGCGGGCGACGTTCCGCCAGCCGCTGGCGCGCGAGGCGATCTACGACGACGTGCCGTGGCTGCGGCGGCGCGCGCTGCACCGCCGCTTCGCGCAGGCCCTCGCGCAACGGGGCCACGACCCCGCCGAGGTCGCGACCCACTGGCTCGCCGCCCGCGACGTCCCGCGTGCGCTCGAGGCGCTCCTCGAGGCCATCGACGGCCGCGTCGCCGTCCACGCGCACCGCGACGCCGCGCGCCTCGGGCTCCAGGCGCTCGAGCTGTGGCCCGAGGGCGAGCGCGGCGCCGAGCGCCTCGCGGCCGTCGAGCGGTACGCGGTGCACGCGGAGCTCGCCGGCGACTTCGGCGAGGCCGCGCGCGCGCAGCGCGAGGTCGTGGCGGCGCGCCGCGCGGAGGGATCCGGCCGGGCGCTGGCCGACGCCGAGCGGCGCATCGCCGGGATCTACGCGCTGCAGGCGATCGCACCTCGGCGCTCGCCGCCCGGCGGGTCGCCGCGGAGGCCTACGCCGCCAACGGCCTGCCGGGCGAGGCGGCGGCCGAGCGGCTGGTCGCCGCCGCCTATCTCCAGAGCGCCGGGCGCCACGACGAGGCCGCGGCGACGGCGCGCGCCGCCGGAGAGGAGGCGATCCGCGCCGAGCGGACCGACCTGCGGGCGCGGGCGATGGGCCTGGAAGGGGTCGCCCAGGCGAAGCTCGGCGCGTTCGACCGCGGGAGCGCGACGATCCGCGCCGGGCTCGCGCTCGCCCTCGAGCACGAGCTCACGCTCGAGGCCGCCGAGGTCTACCAGCGGCTCGCCACCGCGCACGAGGTGACCGGCGACTACGCGAGCGCGCGCGAGGCGCTCGGGACGGCGATCGGGCTGTGCGAGGCGCGCGGCGGCGACGGCCTCGAGCAGACCTGCCTGAGCTGCATGGCCTATGTGTTGCGCGAGCTCGGCGACTGGGATCAGGTCGAGGAGTTGTGCGGGGCGTTGATCGCGGAGGGCGAGACGCCGGACGCCACCCTCGTCGCCGACGGCATCCTCGGCGCGGTGCTCGCCTGGCGCGGTCGCGGCGACGAGGCGCGTCCGCTGCTGGTCCGGTGCCTGGAGACGGCGACCCGCCTCGACGTCGTCTCGATGCTCTGCGACAGCGCGGCCGCCCTCGCCTGGCTCGCGGACGCCGAGGGCGACCGCAGCCGCGCGCACGAGCTGTGCCGGCTCGTGCTCGACCGGTGGTCGCGCAGCCAGGACCATCACTACGCGGTGTGGGGCCTGCGCTGGTCGGCGTGCTGGCTGGCCCGCAACGGCGCGGGCGCCGACGCCCGCGCCTGCGCCGAGGCGCTGTCGGCGATCGCCGCGTCGGTCGGGCATCACGAGGCTCTGGCCGCGCTGGCCCACGCCCTGGGCGAGATCGCACTCGCGGAGGGCGACGCGGCTGCTGCCGCCCAGCAGCTGAGCCGGGCCGTGGAGCTGCACGAGGGTCTCGACATCCCGTTCGAGCGGGCGCAGATCCAGCTCCGGGCCGGCGTCGCGCTGGCGGCCGTCGGCGACCGCGAGGCCGGGCTCGAGCGCCTGTCGGCGGCCTACCGCACGGCCTGCGCGCTCGGCGCCGCGCCGCTCGCGGCCGAGCTCGCCGGGGAGGTCCGCACGCTCGGCGCGTCGGTCGAAGAGCACCTCGGGCGGCGCGCCGCCGCCACGCACGAGCACGGCGGCCTCTCGCGCCGGGAGCTCGAGGTGATGCGGCTCGCCGCGTCCGGCCTGACCAACCGCGAGATCGCCGAGCGGCTCGTGCTCAGCACCCGCACGATCGACATGCACATGCGCAACATCCTCGCCAAGCTGCGCTGCCGGACCCGCACGCAGGCCGCGCAGCGCGCGGCCGAGCTGGGGCTGCTCGGCCGCTGACCGGCGGCGGCGGCGCGTCGTCCGGGCTCACGGCGTCGGCTTGCGCGCGAGGAGCGAGGCGCTGTGCGCTCCGTAGCGGCCGCCGGCGTGCTGCGCGCGCTTGCTGGCGAACCGGTAGCTGGGGTTCTCGCGGATGGCGACGAGCGCGAGGCCGGCCGCGGCGAGGTGCTCGAGGTAGGTGGTCCGCGGCGCGGCGCCGGCGATGCAGGCCGCCCACAGGTCCGCGTGACTCGCGGTGAGCGGGGCGATCGGGCGGTCGGTGACGACGTCGGAGAGCGCGAGACGGCCGCCGGGGCGCAGCACGCGCGCCGCCTCGGCGAACGCCCGCGCCTTGTCGGGCGACAGGTTCAGGACGCCGTTGGAGATGACGACGTCGAACGTCCCGTCCGGGAAGGGCAGCGCCTCGATGCGCGCGCGGTGCAAGCGCACGGGCATCTCGCCACGCAGCCGCTCGGCCTTGGCGAGCTGCTCGGGCGTGATGTCGACGCCGTCGACCGCGCCGCGGTCGCCGACCAGGGTCGCCGCCGCGAAGGCGTCCATCCCCGAGCCGCTGCCGAGGTCGAGCACGCGGTCCCCGGCCACGGGCGCCGCGAGGTCGAGGTGGTAGCCCACCCCGGCGAAGGACGCGACGGCGCCGGCCGGCAGCCGGTCGAGGAGCGCGGACGGGTAGCCGACGGCCTCGGCGACCGGCCGGCCGGTGATGAAGTGCAGGTCGTCGACGGCCTCGTGCGCGACGTCGCGGTACATCTCGACGATGTGGCGGTCGAGCAGGTCGTGGTCGACGGGAGGCGCACCGGCGCCTGGGAGACCCTGGGTGGGCATGTGATCCTCCGGGGATCGAGAGGGGTGAGGGGCACCGACCGTACGTCGCGCGGTGGCCCGCGCCATCCGCAGGACTGCCGCATCGCGGGGCGGCACGTGCCGTATGGCGAGCCGGGCCTTTCGTGGTCCCGGAGAGGGTTTGTCCCTCGTTTGCGCGAAACTAGTTGGGTCGTGCCGTCTCCCCTCCGCGCCCTCAGCATCATCGCCGCGTACGCCGCCACGGTCGGCGGGGTCGCGGTCGCGCTGGTGGCGACGGCCGATTCCGACGCCACGCCGTGGCTCGCCCTGCTGGCCGCGATGGCCGTCCTGCACCTCGGGTTCGGGCTCATCGTCGCGCGCTTCTGGGTCGCGCTGCTGCCGCTGGTCGTGTGCGTCGTCGCGTGGCTGCTGGACCTCGGGGACTTCTCGATCACCACGCTGATGGTCGGGATCCCGTGCGCGATGCTGATGGTCGCGGGCGCCTCGCTGCGGATCGGGTGGGACGGCGGGCCGGCCGCGGCGCCGGTCGCGCAGATCCGGCGGGAGCGCAAGCGGACGGCGGCCGCAGTCGAGGATCCGGACTGGGATCCGGTGCAGCCGCTGTGGGACGACGCTGTCGCCTGACGGACGGTTGTGCGGGACCTCGGCGCGGGTCGTAGCGTTGGGAGGGCCATGAACCTTCGTCTCGCTCCTGTTGGTGTCGCCCTCGTCGCCGGTCTCGCCGTGCCCGCGGGAGCGTCCGCCGTGCCGCACTGGTCGGCGCCCGCGGTCGTGATCCCGAGCCCGGGCCCCTCGACCGGCCCGGCCGCGACCTCGGTGCCGCAGGTCGGGATCGGGGGCGGACGGTCGGTCTTGGCTGCCGGCTCCGGCAACCGGGCGCTCCTCGCGCGCGGCAGCGCCGCCAACGTGTTCGCGTCGCCGGTCGCGGTCGCCGACTCGGGGGGCGCGCCGGTCGGGACCGACACGGCCGTCGGGGGCGATGGAAGCGTCGTCGTCGGCTGGGCGGCGGGCGGGGTCGGCCATGTGACGGTCGTGGCGCCGAGCGGCGCGATCGTCGGGACGGCCGATCTTCCGGGCGCGGGCGTGAACGCGATCGGCGTCGGGCTGGCGTCGGACGGCAGCGCGGTCGTGGCCTACCGGACGAAGGCGAGCGCGAGCTCCTACAGCTTGCACGTCGCGACGGCGCCGGCGGGCAGCGCGGCGTTCGTCGACGCCGGGACCTTGGAGAGCGCGGCGCCGACGGACTCGATCGACGTCGCCGGCGGGCCGGGCGGCGCGGTCGCCGTGGCCTACCGGAAGCTGGCGAGCAAGTACCGGGCGACGGTGGCGGTCCGGGCGGCGGGCGCGAGCGCGTTCGAGGCGTCGCAGGTGCTGGGCGGCGGCGACCAGGACGACCAGTCGCCGCAGGTCGCGTTCGACGCGGACGGGACCGTCGTGGCCGCTTGGGGCAACCCGGCGGGGGCGCTGTGGGCGACGCGCGGCGTCGGTGCCACGTCGTTCTCGGCTCCTGCGGCGTTGGGAGCGGGCGCCGCGTTCTCGGTGGACTTGGAGTCGACGCCGGGCGGCGGCACCGCGGTGGCGGTCGCCGGCGACGGAAGCGTCCGCGCCGGCGTGCAGCCCTTCGCGTCGCTCGCCCAGGCCGGCCCGTCGTTCACGAGCCAGTTCAGTGGGCTCGCCGCGGTGACGACGTCGCCGGCCGGCGTGACGAGCGCGGTCTGGGTCAACCCGACCGACGGCGCCGTGCACGCGGTGGACCTCGGAGGCGCCGACCAGGTCATCGGCTACGGCAGCAAGGACACGGTGACGCCGGTCGGCGTCGCGTCGAGCGCGGATCGGACGGTCGCGGTGTGGACCGACCAGGACGGAGCGGTCTCGGCCGCGACGCGCAGCGAGTCCGCCGTGCCGGCGAGTCCGGGTTCGCTCGGGCCCAAGCCCTCCGGCCGCGACGCGTCCGCCCCCAAGGTCAAGTACGTCAGCGTGACCAAGCGCCTCCGCGTGACGACGAAGACCAAGACCATCAAGTTCAAGATCAAGTGCAGCGAGGCCTGCAAGTACCTGCTCACCGGCTCGCTGCGGACCCAGCTGAGCAGCAAGGCGCGCCGCTCCATCGCACCGCTGCCGCCGGTGACGACGACGAAGGTCCGCAGCGGCGTGCAGACGGTGACGGTGAAGTTCGGCACCCTCGCCCGCCGCGACCTGACCAAGGCCCTCAAGAAGCATCACGGCGGCCAGCTCTTCCTCGTACTCGAAGCCTCCGACGCCACCGGCAACGGCGGCCGAACCCGCATCCAACTGACCCTCCAGCCCAAGCCCGTCAAGCACCACCGCTGAGCCAGCACCCACCCCTCCCCTCCGCTAGACTGCCCCCTCTGAGCACGCGGCTGTAGCTCAGTTGGCTAGAGCGTCTGCTTGCCATGCAGAAGGTCGAGGGTTCGAGTCCCTTCAGCCGCTTACACGAAGGCCCTGCAAATCGCGGGGTCTTCGTCGTTCTGGGGGCGGGTTGGAGGGCTTTGTCTCCCCGGATTAGCTCCCAGCACTATGGCCGGGTGCGCCAGGCGGCTACGGGCACCGCTGCGAACGTTCGCCACTCGACCGCCGGCGTTGGCAGACTTCGAACCTGTGGATAGCCGCCACCGCAACTCGTTTGAAAGGATTCGCCAGCCGACGCGGCGCTTCGCCGTGAGGGACGCGAACCTGATGCTTTCCACCTCCGCCACGGTGGAGGAATGACGCGGAGCATCGACCACCCGCGCTGGGACCCGTCCTGGGCAGTCCCATCGGAACACACCATTGATGACCTCGGTGAGCTCGGGATCCTTCGCGTCGAACCCAGTGTGAACAAGTCCAGGACGTTCATGCTGACCATGAAGGGACGCGAGCTCGATCTCGAGCGGGAGTTGGGGGCACGAACTGACCGCACGCCAGCCTCGGACCCGGCCGAGCGCGTTACGGCCGACCTCAGCGACGGCGACCAATTGAACGCCGAAGGTGATCGCTCACTGCTCGAACCGCGAACGAGCGAATCGAAGGACCCCCGCAAGGTGGCGGTGATGCACGGCCGCGACGGAGCCGCCCGCGACGCCCTGTTTGACCTTCTTCGACGCCTCCGACTTGAACCTTTGGAGTGGGACGATCTCGTCGACTTCACCGGCAACGCAGCGCCCTACAACGGCGAGGCAGTCGCTGCAGCGTTCAAGATCGCTCAGGCCGTTGTCGTCTTGCTCACGCCCGACGATGTGGGATTCCTTCATCCGAGCCTGCGAGGCAATCGCGAGCGCGAAGACGATCGTGAGCCGACTGGACAGCCGCGGCTCAATGTCGTTCTCGAGGCGGGGATGGCCCTTCAGAGTCATCCGCACGAAACTGTCCTCGTCGAGATCGGCCAAACTCGCGGTATTTCGGACCTCGCCGGACGAAACACGGTTCGACTTGATGGCAGTCCTGGCCCCTTCAATAGCCTCGCGAACCGCCTAGAAGGGGCGGGCTGTCCGGTGCATCGTGGGGGCAGCGACTGGCTCAGCCCATCGAACTTCGTAAACCTCGAGGCTCTGACGCGTGAGGTCCCGCCTGATAACCGTCGACCCTCGCAAGATCGAGTCGCCGCGATCCGCTTTGCGAGACACGTGGCGGTCGAACTCGCAGCGATCGATCGCACACTCCGTAACGCGATCGAGGACGGCTATTGGTGGAACCTCCACGTCGAATCTCTTCCCAGCGAGGAGTGGGCTTCCGCGCGAGACTCGTTCGCACAGGACGCCACGCTCTACGAGACGGTGGCCGCAGCGTATGTAGACGCTGACCAGATGAACAAGGCCGCTTACAACCACGCCCAAGGTGGTCACGACGACTACGACAACGTGATTCGCGAACGACTCGAGCAGGCGCGGCGCTCAGTCGCGGCCGCGCAGGCGGCGCTCAGCGAATTCACGCGCCAGGCCTGAGAACCACGCACCGACGTGCCCCACCGACGAGGCTCCCACCAGGGACTCTCTGCGCCGAACCAGTCGAGTATGGGACCGACGTCGGCGTGAGCGTACGTCCCGTGCGACGTGACCGCCCATCCATCGGCGTTCAGACCGGTCCGGAGTGCAGAGCGGATCTCAACCGTGCTCCGGAGCGCGCGCGCCCGGCAAGGCAATAAAGTGCCGCGGCGATGCGACTTGAACGGAGCGATCTGGAACTGGAGGTGCTCATGCGGCGTATCCACGCTGCGGAGATCGACCTCCAGCCCGATTTCCAGCGGGGCGAAGTGTGGAATGAGGACCGCCAGCGACGTTTGATCGACACGGTGCTTCGCGGATGGTATGTCCCGGCCATCCACCTCCTGAACGATCCCGACACCAGCCGAGACCTGGTTCTCGATGGGCAGCAGCGTCTCTCGGCGATTCGCGACTTCTTTGATGACGGCCTTAAGGTCGATGGCTCGCTAAGCCCGTTTGACCCCACGCTTTCATCTTGGGACGGATTGCGGTACAGCCAGCTGCCGGACGAAGCCCAGCGACGTGTTCGTCGGTTCCCGCTGACCGTGGTCACGTTGCACAACTATGAGCCTCAAGAGCCATACGAATTGTTCTTCCGGCTCAACCAGCACATGTCGCTGACGCCACCGGAAAAGCGCAACGCTCTCTATGGAGTCGCGCGGGATCAGGTGAAGGCCGTGGTCGAGCGCCTCATTGAATCAGGCCTCCTCGTGCGGGAGGTCGTGGGTTTCGCCAACAGCCGGCTCGCATACGACGACGTTTTCGCCCGCGTCGCTTTGGCGCTCGAGGTCGGATCACTTAGGGAATCCCACTCGAATCGCGCCATTGAGGAATTTTACCGGACGGGCGAGTTCTCTCCCCGAACCATTTCAGACGTCTCGCACGCAGCCGAGGAGTTCCTGACCCACGCGCGCGACGTCGGACCCAAGCTGAACAAGGCCACCCTGTTCAGCTGGCTGGTTTTCACACACGCTGCCCAGCGCATGGACGTCCCCGTTGACAGCGCCTTCGTCGGGTACTTCGAAGAGGCGCGTCGCGCCGCAAAAACAGCTCTTTCCGAAATCAGACCGGATCTTCGATCGGTCTTTCGTACTTACAACGATCGTGCCTCGTACCGCGTGAACGACACGCTCTCCATTCTTCTGAGAGATCTCGCGCTCCACGTCGCATATGCGGCAGCAAATCCAAAGCGCGACCAGCGCAACCTCAGCGGTGTCCTTGGCGCGCTGCGGCAGTCAGACGGCGAGGACGACCGGGCGCTGATCGAATTCTTGGAATCGTCCGATTGGGATCTGGCCCGATAATGACTCGGCGGGCGAAGGCCGGAGACCACTGGCGACGCATCGCGCACCAGAAGCACCCTTCCATTCCGATGACGATCGCGGTGGAGGATCCGCTCGAGATCCTTCCTGTCACGCTGGAGTTGCGTGCGCTCGTGACCGTTCTCGCAGGTCTGAACGGGGTGGGCAAGACCCGGCTCTTGAAGCAGATCCAGCGCTCGGCTGGCGACCCGGCTCGGCTAATCTCACTACACGAACTCTGTGCGTGGCTATATCGGCTGATCGAGGAGCGTCCCGACCTCGAAGAGGCCACTGAAGAGGTCGACCCGCTAGAGGTGGATCAAGAGATCACGCTCGATGCCGTGAGGAGCATCGTCGGGCGGGGTTACACCGAGATCCGCTGGTACGCAATCGCCTTCGAAGACTCCCCCTTCGCGCCGATCGTGGGCGAAGACGTGATTCCCTTTTTCGTGGTCTCGGATGGTGATACTGAGTACAGCCTTGCCGACATGGGGTTAGGCGAACTGGCCGCGCACGTGCTCCTCTGGACACTGTGGTATGTGCGCGAGAAGTCCGATCTGCTTTTGCTGCTTGATGAGCCGGATGCCTATTTCCCGCCACGCTCGCGCGAGCCGCTGCTCGATCACATTGCGACCGTCGCCGCCACCAGACAACAGGCTTTCGTGCTGACGTCACACAGTCGAGAGGTCATCGAACGCGCACTCCAACATTCGGACGTCCTAAGCTACCTGGGCCGAGTGGACGGCAAGGTAGTGCTGACAACCGTCGCGGAAGAGGTCCGGGAAATCGTCCAGCAGGTGCTCTACCCGAGGGCACACGTGGAACTTGTCGCGTGGGTTGAGGACGAATCTGCGCACGCATTGGCCACGGCACTTCTCGCTCGACTGGACGCCAATACGTTGGACCGCCTCGCGCTCTACTGGGCGAAGGGCACAAGTGACCTCACGGAGATGCGGGCTCGCCTTCCGCGTCCCGCCACGCACCCTCGTCAACTCGAGTTCGCGTTCATCGTGGACGGCGATGAGGCTCCGCCTGCGGCGCGGACCGGTCTATGGCCGGCAGTCGCCCTCCCAGGCGGTTTGTCGCCTGACGAGCTCTTTCAGAAATTCGCTCCGTTGGCCGCCGGCACACTTAGTGCGCTGCTAGGTCGCACACCCGGGTTCATCGGAGCGATGTTGGCGAAGGTGGAAGGACTGGATCCCCACGACTGGACGAACGATCTCGCTGCACAGCCAGGTCTGGACCGGTCGCAAGTACTTCGGGCACTCGCCGAGGCTTGTTTAGACGGGGACAAGGAAGGCGTCCTCATCGAAGAATTTCGCGGCCGGCTATCAGGAAGTGGCTTGAGGACATTTAGCGCCATGTAGGCGTCATCTCGCGAGTCGCTCAACACCGGCGCCTCGATCTGCGCGTAACTTCGGCGACGAGGCATCCCGCCGAGGGTGTAGCGTCGAATTTTCGATGGCCGCCGAAGCACAATTCGAACTAACGATGGAACGGCTAGGGCGTTCGCTTCAGGTGTCTCACCTCTCGAGCTCTCCGCTTCGCACCGCGTTTCTCTCAGACAAGGTCTCGACAGTGCGCGCGTGGGCATCAGCGGCCGCGATCAACTACGTGCCTGTCCGTCGAAACGGGCGCATCGTTGGCGTGTTGGAGAACGTCATCGGCGATTTGTTGGGCACAGACGCCGGCCCGCGTCGGGCTAGCGAGGAGGACCTGGTCCACACGGCTATGCGCAGCCTCAGCAGCGACATGCTCATCGAGGGAGGACAGCCGCTCGGCGGCCTCGTTGACGAGCTCCTGAAAGCGCCGCATTACCGACTCGTCGTCGATGGCGGTCAACTCGAGTCCATCGTCACCCCTTCCGATCTCTGCAAACTCCCCATGAGGGTCTTGGTATTCAGCCAGGTGGCCCGCTTGGAGGCGACCATCACCGACGCGATCCGTCGCATGTACGTGACTGAGGAAGACGCCGTCAGCGCGCTCGGTCAAGGAGCGCAGGCTCAAATCCTTGGGCAGCTCAAGGAGATGCACTCGAAGAGCCTTGACCCGTCGCTCATAGAGCTAGCCTCGCTGCGCCAGAAGGCAGCCATACTTGCCAGCCGAGGCGTCTTCGCCGGCGACGAGCATGAGGTCGACGCCGACTTCAAGGACTTGTATGAAAGGCTGCGCAACCCACTGATGCACGCCGCGTCGTTCGTCGACGACTCGCTCGACGCGTTGATCCGATTGTCTCGACAGCTCGAGTTCATCCAGCGGCGGACCGCCGAGGCATCTGCCGGGGGGCGTTAGGTCGTCGCACCCGGCGCTACCGATGCGTTGCCGGGCCGAGCTGGCTCAGCCGTCGGCTACTGGACGGGAGACCGCTGCGAGGACACCCAACGCTCGAGATCGGCCCGCGTGAAGCGGATGTGCTTCCCAACGCGTAGGAACGGCAGCCGTCCGTTTCGGCACGCCTCGTAAATCCACGACACCTTCACCGAGAGCAACTCGGCGGCATCCTCCGGCCTCAGCAACGGCTCGCTCAGTCCGGTTCGAGCCGCCAGCTCAAGCTGCTCGCCCTGCATTTCTAGTCGTCGCGCCGTCGCCATACCACTCAGTCGACGAGGCCGGACCAACACCCTCGCCCCACCGAACACCTAGCGCAACCCCCTTAGGCGTCGAAACGGCAAGCCACCAAGACCGGCACACACTTGCATCCGCTTGAATGCGGGTGGCGTGGTCGGTGACGGAAATGACGTCCTGGCGGCGGCTTAGCCTCGGCGCGGTGGGTTGGCTCCACACTTGCCTGTCGCCCGGTTTCGGGCTGGCTGGCTGCCAATCGTGTCGCCCATCGCGTTCGAGGATTCAGGCGGCGGTGACTTGATAGGAGCGCGGTCTTCGGGCCTCTACTGATGCTGTCCTCCGTCTGATTCTCATCCCCTACAACTCGATCGGGAGAGAGGAGGATTGTGCCGCTCGAGCGTGGCTTCCGCCTATGGCGACCGCCGACGCAGGTCCTTCATCGCTGGTCTCGGTACAGCCGTGCCCGGTCCACGGCCGCTGAGGCCATCTGCGCGAGATGGACGAGCGCGGCTTCGTCCTCGCCGGTGAAGGCGCCGTCGTGCTTGTCGAAGAGCTGGATGGCGCCAAGCTCGCTCCCGTCCAGGGCGGTGAGCGACGCGGCGAGCCAGGCGCGAGGCGGCGGGTCGCCGACAGCCTGGAACTGCGGCAGGCTGGCGAGCTCCTCCCGCGCCGCGCGCGCCGAGCCACCGCGCAGGCCGAGCACCCGGTACGTCGCGGGCAGGTCGAGCCAGCGGACCACCGTCTGCCAGCGACGGTGCTCCGAGGTGGAGACCGCCTCCGCGGCCCGTGGCTGCCCTTCGGCGGTGAGCGTCACCACGCAGCACTCGGCGGCCACGAGCTCGCGAGCCTGCTCGGCGACGAGCCGCAGCATCTCCTGGACCGAGCCTTCGGCGTTGAGCGCGAGCGAGGCGTCGGCGAGGAAGCTCGACAGGCGGCGCGAGAGCTCGGTTTGGCGGCGCTCGAGCCACGCGGCCTGCCGGGCTTCCGCGTACCCACGCTGCACCATCTCGAACGTCGACAGCCCGTCGAGGAAGAAGGCGCCGGCCGCACGCGTGACGCGCTCGACCTCCGCGGATCCGGACGCCGCGCCCAGCGCGGACTCCAGGGCTTCCTGGTGGGCGACGGCGAGGTCGAGCACGCTCAGGCGCCGGGCCACCGCTTCGCGCGCAAGCTCGTAGGCGACGCGTAGGGACGCCTCGGTCGGCTCCCGCAGGTACTCGCCGAGCGCCGTCGCGTAGGCCGCTGCGAACGGCCCGGCGGGACTCCGATCGGTCACGGCCGCGCCCCGAGGTAGCGGACCGCGATCACGAGGGCGTCGTCGGGCGGCTTCCAATGCTCGGACAGGATCCGCTCGCTGATCGTCTGGCTCGAGCCCGACAGGTCGAGCGCGTCCGCGAAGCCCGCGTCGATTCCGTCGGTGGCCAGGAGCAGGACGTCGCCGGGCCGCATCGCGATCGTCGCGGGGCGCACCGAAGGCAGCTCGTGCCCGGGCACGCCGCGCCCGAGCGCAAGCGAGCCCTTCGGCCGGGTCGTCGCGGGGTCGCCGCTCAGGACCCGTCCCTCCACGTTGCCGACGCCGAGCCACGTCATCCGGCTGTCCAGCGCTGAGACGAACGCGAGGCTGATGGCCGCGCCGCGAGTCCCGCGCAGCGCACGGTGGCAGCGCTGGACGACCCGGACGAGGTCCTGGCCGGGGCTCTCGCGCATGGCCGCGGCGGCCGTGCAGGCGGCGCGGGCCGCTTCGCGTCCGTGCCCCAGGCCGTCGATGCCCGCGACGAGCGCCCCTTCCGGCAGGAGGTCGACGACGGCGAGATCGCCGCTCATGCTCTCACCGGACCGGCAGCGCGTGGCGATCCCCCACTCGACGTGCTCGCGCGTCGCCCGCTCACGCACGCCGACGGCGCTCCTCGCGGACGCGTGCGAGCTCGTCGCGGTAGCGCCATTTCGTCATCGTCACCTTTGTGCCATGCTCAGCGTCGGATTGCAGCTCGAAGTCGTCCATGAGCCGTCGCGCGCCCGGAAGGCCCAGCCCGAGACCGCCGCGGCCGCTGAACTCGTCGCGCAGCGCGGCCTCGACGTCGCGGATGCCCGGCCCCGCATCGACGGCGGTGACGATCATGCCGTAGCGGTTGGCGTCCTCGAACGGCGCGAGGATGATCTCGCCCGCGCCCGCGTACGCGACGATGTTGCGCGCGATCTCGGAGATCGCCGTCGCGATCAGGGTCGGATCGGGCCGCGGGAACCCGAGCCGCTCGGCCATCGCACGGCCTTCGGCGCGAGCGGTCACGAGATCGCCGTCGGAGTCGATGCGGACGCGGACCTCATCGGTCATCCTCGGCGCCCTTCCGAGCTCCGGCGACGGAGGATCGCCAGCGCTTCGTCGAGGTCGAGCGCCACCCGCAGGGGCTCGAAGTCCAGCCGGAACTGCACCATCGCGATCGCGACGTCGGGCGCGATGCCGACGATGATCGTCTCGGTGCCCCGCAACCGCGCCGTGAGCACGATCGCGCGCAAGGCGCGCGTGACGAACGAGTCGATGACGTCGAGGGCGCCGACGTCGATCACGATGCCCGACACGCCGTTTCTCCCGACCCGCTCGGCGAGCTCCTGACGCAGATCGATCACCTCGGTGTCGGACAGGTCCGACTGGATCGAGGCGATCAGCACGTCGCCCTGCAGGAGGATCGCGACCGACATCGGCGCCGCCGGATCTAGCTCTCCGCGTCCCTTGCGTCAGCGGCGCGGTAGCCGGCGATGCGCTCCGCCTCCTCGAGCCCGCCCTGCAGGTCGCCGACGGTCTTCATCATGCCCAGGTCGACGCCGAGATCGACGAGCGTCTGGGCGATGTCCGGCGAGAGGCCGGTGAGGATGGTGCTCGCGCCCATCAGCCGCGACGCCTCGACGGCCTGCACGAGATGGTTGGCGACGGTCTCGTCGATCGTCGCGACGCCCGTGATGTCGATCACCACGACGGTCGCCCGGTTGTCGCGGATCGCCCCCAGCAGCTGCTCGGTCAGCTGGCGGGCACGCGGGGTGTCGAGCACGCCGATGATCGGGAGGATGAGCAGGCGGTCGCGCACCTGAAGGACGGGCGTGGACAATTCCCGGATCGCGTCCTGCTGCTCTTTGATGACGCGCTCGCGCTCCTCGACGAAGCTGACGCCGACGGTCACCGCGATGCGGTTGGCGGCCGGCTCGTAGGCGTCGAGGATCCGGTTGAGGAGCCCAAGGTCCTCCTGGTAGTTGGCGAACAACGACCGGGCCAGCACGTCGCGAAGCAGAAGCACGATGCCCAGCACCTCGTCGGTCTCGACGCCGCGCGGGATGATCCGCTCCGAGAGCTCGCGGGCGTAGGTCTGGAGGTTCTCGACGCTGCCGCTCTCCAGCGCGTCCATGTAGTTGTCATACACCTCGGTCGCCTCGGTGAAGATCTCCTCGTCGGACATGACTTGCAGCAGCTCGGCGTCGCTGATGCGCTGCGCCCACGCCTCCCGCAGCTTGGTCCGATGCTCACGGAGGTACGCGACGAGCTCCTGCAGCCGCTTGCCGTCACCCGAGTGCTCGCCTGCGCGCTGATCCTCTGAGCGCTCAGCGGTCTGTCGCTCCCGTTCCATGTCCTGCTCCTCGCATGTCGCCATTGGCGGAACTCATCGTCGCGGCCCGCGAGCGCGGGCTCCGTCGATGAAGAGGCCGGTGATCGTCGCGGTCATGTCCTCGCGTCCCAGCGGCGGCGTCGCCGTGAGCATGCTCACGATCAGGCCGATGAGCGACTCGGTCAGGCGCCGGCCCGTGATGTCGTCGCGGATGTCGCCGCTGGCCTGGCCGCGTTCGACCAGCTGGCGCAGTGGTTCGACGAGCCCGCGCTGGAACTGGTCGGAGCCCGAGCGCTGTCGCTCACGGACCAGCACCACGAAGAGGTTCCCCACGTCGACGAGCGCGCGCACGGCGCGGGCGATGCCCTCATCGGGCGGGACTTCGTCGACGCGCGCCGACGCCAACCGCGTCTCGACGTCGCGCACGGCCGTCTGGGCCAGCTCATCGAGCAGGCTCTCGCGGTTGGGGAAGTAGCGGTAGACCGTGGCCCGGGCGACGCCCGCGGCCTCGGCGACCTCGTTCATGCTCGCCTGGTCGCCGCCGCCGGCGAAGAGGTGCGCCGCACCGTCGAGGATCGCAGCGGCAACCCGCTGCTGGAGAGCGGGCCGGGGTGACGGCTCGGGCATCATCGTCTCACAACGATCTCACACTTTCGCTTGACGAGACATAGATGTCTCGCCTAGAGTCGACGTTGTCCCATTGTCGCTTGGAGGTTGTTGATGTCGTTGTCGGAACGCACCAGGACAGGACTTCGGGAGATGCCGTCCAATGCCGCGTGGCTGCTGTCCCGAGCGCTCAAGCCGGCCGAGAGCCTGGGCGACGCGGCGCAGTCCGCCACGTCCGAGGCGCGCGACCGCGGTCGCCGCGCCGGTGCCGCGCTCGTCGATGCCGTCCCGGTCGGCGGTGACTCCGTCGACATCCGCATGAAGCGCGCGAGGGAGGCCGCGGAGCACGCTCGCCAGGTCGAGCAGGAGGCGGTGCAGGCCGCGCAGGATGCGCGCGACCGCGCCGAGGACGCCCGGAAGGTCAGCGACCGCGGACGCGCGCGCATGGCCGATCTGCGCCGCGAGACCGAGCGGCAGCTCAAGCAGCGGGTCGCCGAGGCGCAGAAGGCCGCCGACGAGGCGGTCAAGCGCGAGCGTCAGGATGCCGAGACCGACGCCGAGCAGCGTCGCCAGCAGGCGCAGGCCGAGGTCGAAGAGCAGCTCGAGGACGCAGAGCGCGACGCGGAGGAGGCGCAGGCGCGCGCCGAGGAGCTCGTCGGCGAGGCCACCGAGAAGCTCGCCGAGGCTCGCCGCCTGGCCGTCGAGGCCACGGAAGCCGCACGGGCCGTGGCCGAAGAGGCCCACCGCCAGGCGCGGGAGCTCGCCGAGGAGGCCGAGCAGCAGGCCGGCGAGGCCGACGCACGGATCGAAGCGGCCGAACGGCTCCAGGAGCGCTCGGAGGTGACGGCCAAGAAGGCCGCCCAGGAGCTCGAGAGCGCGCCGGCCAACGGCGACCTCAAGTCGTACAACAAGCCCGAGCTGGTCGAGCTGGCCGCCAGCATGGGCCTCGAAGGACGAACGACGATGACCAAGTCCGAGCTGGTCGATGCGATCGCGACGGCGTCGCGGTCCGAGCGATAGGGAGACCTGCGATGCGCGTCAAGCCACCGTTCCGGCACAAGAGCCCGCTCCGGCGCCTCGGCGACTCGGTCAGCGATCAGCTGAGCGACGCCGCGAGCCGCGTCAAGCCAGACCTGCACGCGATCAGCTCGGGCAAGGCGGTCAAGACCGGGTTGATCACCGCCGGCAGCGTCGCGGGGCTCACCGCGGGAAGCGCCGCGATCTCCTCCCTGCGCCACCGCACGGGTCGGGAGCGCGACGATTCGTGACGCTCACCAAAGCGGCGCTCTTCGCGGCCGGATACCTCCTCGGCGCCAGAGCCGGGCGTGAGCGATATGCGCAGATCCTCGATGTCGCGGCGCGCGCGTCGGAGCGCCTCGAGGAGCTCAGCGCCCGTGGCACTCCCCACGGGCCGGAGAGCGATCTCCCTCGGGAGCGCAGGCGTCGCGCCTGACCGCAGGTCGGCCCGTTCGGGGGCGACGCTCGTCCAGGCGTCGGTCACCGCGCGCCTGCTCGGCCTGCGGATCTTGACGCTCGATGCGACGGTGACCGCTGTGCCCGTCGACGCGCACGTGGCGTCGCCGCCCGTCCGTGGTCGCCCCGTCGACGCCCCCGCACGGCCCAGGGCGGAGCTTCCAGGGCGCGACGCCCCCGCCGGGCACCGCTTGGCGGACGCGGTTCGCAACCTCGAGGAAGGGTCGAGGCTCCTTGCCGAGGTCCAGCGCAACGACTCCTAGGCACTTCCAGCGCAACGCCTCCTAGGCACTGGATGTCGGGAGACATCGTGGCGTGGCCGCCGGGCGGGCGTGCGAGCGGCGGAAGAGCTCGACGTCGACCGACGACGAGCCGCGGCCGCGGTTGGCCGATCGGCACGACGGCGGGCGGGCGCCCGCCCGCCTCGGCTTCCGGATGCTGCGCGTCGATCGGGACGCGTTCGCCGCGGCCGAGGGCTGCCCGGACGGGATCGTCCTCGACGGGGTCGCGCTGCGCGACCGCGTGTGGCTGTCGCTGGATCTGCGACGGGGCTCCCGTCAGGCGAACAGCTCCGCCGCCGCGGCCACGACGTCGTCGTGGGGCACGTCGCGGACGTGCTCGGCGATGTTCCAGCGGTGCCCGAAGGGATCTTCGACTCGACCGTGCTTGTCGCCCCAGAACACCTCACCCAGCGGCTGGAGGACCTCGGCCCCCGCGGCGACCGCTTGCGCGAAGGCGGCCTCGGCGTCGGGCACGTCGAGCGCCAGCACGACCGGCGTGCCGCCGATCGACGGCGGCGCGAGCACTCCCATCTCGGGGAACTCGTCGGCCAGGTGCAGCTCGCTGTCGCCGACGCGCAACCGCACCGACATGAGTCGCCCGTCGGGCGTCGGGATCCGCTCGAGCTCCAGCGCGCCGAACGCGTCCGCGTAGAAGGCCGCTGCGCGCTCGGCGTCCTGGACGACGATGTGTGCCGTGATGTGCATGACCTGAACCTAGATCCAGCGCCCGCGACGGTCTTGCACGTTGTTGCACCGCCTAGCATCAAACGCGTGGCCGATGACCAGGTCCGCATGTGGCGTCCGAGCGACGACGCCCGCGTCGTGCTGATGGCCGGACGCACCACCCGCTACGCGATCGAACCACGCGGCGAGTACGTGTTCGGCATCGTCGGCGACCAGCCGATGCGCTCGCGACGCCTCCGCGAACGCCGCACCGTCCAGCCCGGTGAGCTCGTCGCGTGGGACCCGTCCGCCGAGCACGCCGGCTCCGCCATCGACGGCCGTGCCTGGTCCTCACGGCTGATGGTCGTCGAGGTCGCGGGCCTCCGCGCGATCGCAGGGGACGAGGAGGCGGTGCTCACCGGCGACATCAGCTTCCCCGATCCGGTCGTCTCCGACCCCGCCCTTGCGCGCGCCTTCCTGGCCCTCCACCGCGCCCTGGAATCGCCCTCGACGCGGCTCGAGGGCGACGAGCGCCTCGCGGAGTGGCTCAGCGTGATGATGCAGCGATCCTCAACCCGCGCAAGACCGACGGGCGCGCGCACGCCGCACGACGACCGCGCGCTGCGGCTGGCATGCGACTACCTCGGTGAGCATCACGCCCGCAACGTCGGCCTCGACGAGCTCGCCACGGCCGCGGGCATCGGCAAGTTCCGGCTGATCCGCCTGTTCCGCGAGCGCACCGGCCTGCCACCCCACGCCCTGCACCTCGCCCACCGGATCCGCGCCGCCCGCCGCCTGCTCGAGCAGGGCCAGCCCATCGCTGACGTCGCCGCCAGCACCGGGTTCACCGATCAGAGCCACTTGCACCGCCACTTCCAGCGCAGCCTCGGACTCACCCCGGCCGCCTACCGGCGCCGCTTCCAGAAGCCGGCAGCCACACGAGCGCTGCGCCAGCGCTCCACCGAGATGGGCGGCGACGTCGCCGCGCGCCCGGGCCCACTCCCATGAGGGCGGCGCCCTGCGCCTAGGCTCCGGCGAGCGCGGCCTGCAGGAGCGCGGCGTTCTGGCGCTCGAGCTCCGTGGCCGGCCCGGTGCGCCAGCCTTCGGGATAGGCTCGGTCATCGGGTCGGGGAAGATGCACGACGACCGTCACGCATGCCCCGAAGCGGGTCGTGGTCGTCGGTCTGCGGGAGCAGGATGCGCTGCTGGCGCTCGGGGTCGTGCCGGTCGGCACCAGCGAGTGGCACGGCGATCATCCGGGCGCGATCTTCCCGTGGGCCAAGAAGGCGCTGGGCAACGCGCCGCTGCCGACGAAGCTGAACGTCACCGACGGCATCGAGTTCGAGAAGGTCGCCGCGCCGCGGCCCGACCTGATCATCGCGGTGTACTCCGGGCTCACCAAGTAGGACTACACCAAGCTCTCCAAGCTCGCGCCGACGCTCGCGCACCCGTCGACCTCGACGGCGGACGCCGCCTGAGCCCGGCTCACCCGCCGGCGCGCGACCACACGACCGGGAACGCCGGATCGTCCAGCGGCGCGCCGGCGGGCAGCGCCACGTCGTCGAACGGCGGCGAGGTCCGGTGCGGGCGCGGCGCCCAGGTGACGTCGTCGCCCGTGAACCGGACCGAGAACGCGCGGCGGCGCGCCGGTGAGCCCGCCGCCGCGTGCAGGGTCAACATGTTGAACGCGACCGCGTCGCCGGGCTGCATCGCCCAGCCCTTGATCGGGAAGGCGGCGCGGTCGGCGTCGACGTCGGGGACCTCCTCCAGCGCGCCGTCGTCGAAGACCATCGCGCTCTTCTTGACGAACGAGCGCGGCATGTACCACTTGCCCCCGTGCGAGCCGGCGACGAACTCGAGCGTGCTCGGCCGCGCGACCGGGTCCAGCGGGATCCAGAACGAGACCGTCTGCAAGCCGTCGATGCAGTAGTATGGCTGATCCTGGTGCCACGGACTGCGGTCCAGCGTCCCGGGCTCCTTGACCAGCAGGTGGTCGTGGAACAGCCGGACCTCGCGCGACCCCATCAGCTCGCCCGCGACCCGACCCAGCGCCGAGCCGCGGATCACGTCCTCGTACTCGCCGATCCGCTGCCAGTTGCGGAAGTCCTCGACGAACGCGCCCGGCCTGCCCGGCTCGGTCGCGTTCATCCCGAGCGGGCTCAGCGCCGCGAGGTTGCGCTCGACGCCCCGGACGAGCGTGCCGACCTCGTCGTCGCTGAGCACCCCACGCAGGATGACCGCGCCGTCACGGCCGAAGGCGTCGACCTCGGCATCGGTCAGGTCGAACGGAGACGGCACGGCGGCATCGACCGGCAACGAGCTCATGACCGGGACTCTCCCCCGCGCGCCGGCCGCGTGTCAACCGTCCGCGCCCGGCGCGCTGACCTTGAACCGCACGGTCTGCTCGGGCGTCGCGTCCAGCGCCACGAAGTGCGTGTGCAGGTGCGCGACCGAGCCGCCGTTGTAGCGCATGTCGCCGGAGCGCTCGACCGTCGCGGTGGCCAGCGGCGCCAATCGCTCCCGCAGCCGGCGCTTGATCGCCCACAGCTCGGCGCCCGCCGCGTCGGGCAGCTCGTCGAAGGACGTCACGTGCGCGTGCGGCACGATCAGGTAGTGCCCGACGGTCCCCGCGTAGGGGAAGTCGTTGCGCGTGACGTACCAATGCTCGCCGCGCCACTCGATCGGCTGGCGATGGTGGGACGCCACGTGCTCGGGGCAGAAGACGCAGATCCGCGCGGCCTCCAGCTCCGCCATGTACGCGCGCTGCTCGGCGGAGCGGGCGGCGTCCAGGTAGTACAACAAGCCGAGTTCGTCAGGCGCGTCGCTCATAGCGCCTGATCGTGAACGAGAACCCGTTCTCGGTGACGGCCGACCCGGCCGCGGCCTCGCGCCAGGCGGTGGTGTCCAGCACCGGGAAGAACGTGTCGCCCTCCACCTCGGCGTCGACCTCGGTGGCCCAGACCTCGTCGGCGAGCGGCAGCGCCTCCTCGTACGTCGCGCCGCCGCCGATGACGAAGCAGTCGCCCTCGCACGCGGCCAGCGCCGCCGCCAACGACCCGAAGACCTCGGTCCCCGCAGCGACGAACGACCCGTCGCGCGACAGCACGAGGTTGCGCCGCCCCGGCAGCGGCCGGAACCGCTCCGGGATCGACTCATAGGTCTTGCGCCCCATGAGCACGGTGCCGCCGGTCGTCAGCTCGCGGAAGTGCTGCATGTCGCTCGGCAGGTGCCACGGCAGCCCGCCGTCGCGGCCGATCACGCCGTTGCGCGCGTAGGCGACCACGAGCGCGACCGTCACGTCAACACCGGGATGCCCCGGATCGCGGGGTGCGGGTCGTAGTCCTCCAACGCGAAGTGCTCGGCCCGGAAGTCGTGGATGTCGGTGATCCGCCGACCCGCCTCGGTCAGCTTCAGCGTCGGCAGGGCCCGCGGCGCGCGCGCCAGCAGCTCGTCCACGTGCTCCAGTTGGTTCTCGTAGATGTGCGCGTACTGGATCCAGTGCACGTACTCGACGAGCTCGTAGCCCGTGAGCTGCTCGATCATCAGCCCCAGCGCCGTGTACTGCGCCATGTTGGACGGGACCCCGATCGGCGTGTCGCCCGAGCGCTGGTTGTGGACCAGGTGCAGCTTGTCGCCGAACACGAGCGCGTGGATCCACCCGTGGCACGGCGCGATCGTGTTGCGCGACTTGACCCCGGCCTCGCGGTGGTTGGCGTTCGGGATCCACGGGCTCATCACGGCCGTGCGGTCCAGCGGCAGGTCCTTCAGCTTCTTGATCAGGTGCGGGAGCTGGTCGAACCCTGGATCGTCGGGCGAATCGAGATCCGTCGTGAAGTTCCGGAACGCGTGCCCGTAGGAGCCCGGCCCCAGATCGCCCGGCGCCAGGCCGCGCGAGCGCGTCTTCTCCGGCGTCGCCCACGCGTCCCACCAGTCGCAGCCGAACGCCGCCAGCTCGTCCAGCGTCCGGGCGCCGTTGATGAACGCGCACAGCTCGCCGATCGCCTTGCCGGCGAAGCCGCGGATCGACCGCTCCGTGATGACGGCCGCGCCGTGCGCCATCGGGAAGCGCATCTGGACCCCGGCGACGGCCAGCGCGCCCTCGCCTTGCTTGGTCTCCACCCGCACGCCGTCGTCGCGGATCGTGCGCAGGAGGTCCTGGTAGGCGGTGGAGGGGCGGCGCTCGGCGTAAGGGAGGTAGTTCGGCATGCGGGGATCGGAGATGGTGAGGTGCTCGTCGGACGGACCGGCGCTCCATGCGCGCGGGAACGCTCCGGCCCCGAACGAATCCGCCTGCCGCGCCGATATCGTTACGCCCATGGCCGTGACCAGCGGCGTCCTGAGCCCGGGCGTCAACTTCGCCGACCGCCTCGTCCCCTCGCTGGAGGAGATGACGCGGACCGTGTCCCACCTTCGGGGTCTGGGATACAGCATCGTGCTCACGTCGGGCTCGTTCGACCTGATCCACCTCGGCCACGTCAAGTACCTCGCGCGCGCGAAGGAGCTCGGCGACATCCTGGTCGTCGGCGTCGACTCCGACGCCAAGATCCGCCGCCGCAAGGGCGAGGACCGGCCGATGGTGCCCGAGGACGAGCGGCTGGAGCTGCTCGCCCACCAGCGCCCGGTCGACCTGATCTACCTCAAGCAGGACGAGGACCCGTCGTGGGGCCTGATCAAGGCCGTCGAGCCGGACGTCCTGGTGCTCACCGCCGACCACTCCTACACGCCCGAGGAGCTCGAGCGGCTGACCGGGACCGTCGGCGAGATCCAGGTCATCGAGCGCCAGGCGGCGGTCACGACCTCCGAGCGCATCCGCCAGATGTACATGAACCTGGGCGACAAGCTCGGCCCCAAGCTCGCGCAGGTCCTCCCGGGCCTGATCGACGAGACGCTGCGGCGGGGCTAGATGCGCGAGGTCGTCCTCGCCTACGTCCCCGTCCTGCACGAGGGCTACCGGCGGTTCCTCGAGCGCCACGGGGCCGGCCGGCGCGTCTTCGTGCTCGGGCGCGACCTGTACGCCGACTACCGCCCGCTGGCCAAGGACGTCCGGGCGCTGGACCCCGCGGACGCCGCCGCCGCGCTGGCCTCCTGGGGCGTCGCGGGATCGGTCGCGGTCCTCGACGAGCTGGGCGCCGCGCGGCTGGCCGAGGAGGCGCCGGCGCTGATCCTGCCGGCCGAGGACGTCAGCTACCGCGTCGTCGAGCGCTGGTTCCCGCGCGCGGCGGTCCGCTACGACCCGGTCTTCCTGCGCTGGGACAAGACCAAGACCGTGCAGATGCTGGACCCGCGCCCGGAGCGTGTCGTCAGCGAGGACGAGGTCTTCGCCGAGCTCGCGGGCGCGGCCGAGGACGCGGCCGCCCGGAGCATCGACTGGTGGCGCCAGGTCGGCGCCGCGCTGCGCTTCGCCGACGGGACGGTGCGGGCGGCGACCAACGAGCACCATCCGCACGCGCTGGCGCCCTATGCCGCGGGCGACCCGCGCTCGAACTTCACCCAGGGCGTCGAGTTGGAGCTCTCGACCGCCACGCACGCCGAGGCCGCGCTGATCGCGCGGGCGGCGCGCGAGGGCCACGCGACCGCCGGCGGCGAGATCTACGTCACCGACTTCCCCTGTCCCCCGTGCGCGAAGCTGATCGCCAACGCCGGGATCGCGCGCGTGTACTACCGGCGCGGCTACGCGGTGCTCGACGGCCGCGACGTGCTCGAGGCGGCGGGCGTCGAGATCGTCTGCGTGGTCAGCGCGCAACCCGTCTGACGTTTGGCGCACCGGAGACGGTGCTAGAAGGGCTGTATGTCCCGCCGCGTCCTCGCCGTCCTGGCCGCCTGCTGCGTCGCCGCGCTGAGCGTCACCGCGGTCGCGTTCGCGCACGGCGGCGGCAGCAGCGGAGACAAGCCCGCGGCGCACGCCAAGCACCACACCGGCCTGCCGGCGAGCTTCCTGACCCGCGGCCCGCTCGCCGCGTCGGTCACCTCGCTGGCCCAGCGCCTGGGCGTCGACCCGAGGGCCCTGCGGACCGCGATCCGGGCGGTCGTCAAGGAGCAGCTGGCCGAGCAGCGCAAGGCCCCGCGGAAGGCCAAGCCGGACCTGACCGCCTTGAAGGCCGACCTGGCCACGTCGCTGGCGGCGAAGCTCGGCAAGACCCCGGACGAGGTGCTCGCCGCGGTTCGCGCCGAGCTCGACGCCCGCCTGACCCAGGCCGTCCAGGCCGGCTGGCTGACGCAGAAGGGCCACGACCTCGCGCTGGCCTGCTTCGACGTCCCGGCGTCGTGCGACGTGAAGGCCTTGAAGGGCGAGGTCCGGGTGCACGGCCACAAGCCCGAGAGCGACACGTCGACGGGCGGCGGCAGCGGCGGCCGGATGACGCCCGGCGGCCGGTCGACGAGCACGCCGCTGCGCTAGCCGCGGCCCTACAGCCGGTGGGCGTCGAGCGCCTGGTTGACCAGCGCGTCGGCGCCGGCGTTCCGCGCGCGCGGCACCGAGCGGATCGACCAGGCGTCGAACGCCTGCAGCGCCGACAGCGCCTCGGCGTGCAAGGCCTTCATGACGGGATGCTTGACCTTGTACTGGCCGTTGACCTGCTTGGCGACGAGCTCGGAGTCGTTGACGACCTCGACCGAGGTCGCGCCGAGCGCGCGGGCGCGCTCCAGGCCCAGCAGCAGGCCGCGGTACTCCGCGACGTTGTTGGTGGTCTCGCCCAGGAACGCCGTGGCCTCGTCGACGACCGCGCCGCTCGACGCGTCCGTCAGGACCGCCGCCGCGGCCGCCGGCCCCGGGTTGCCGCGCGCGCCGCCGTCGACGTGGACGACGACCTTCACCCGGCTTGCGAGCGCTCTGCGCGAGGCATGCCGCAGTCACTCCGGGTCGAGCTGCGGGAACTCGCCGGGAACGCGCGCGCGGCGCCGGTCGCGCACCTCACGGCGGTGCTCGCCGTTGTCGCCCGGAAGGTCGCGCCGCTCGGACTTGCGGCGGTCGATGATGACCTCGACGGCGGGATCGTCGGCGTAGTACGACTTCATGCGGTCGTACAGCTCCGGCGCGAGTTCCTCTGGGACGACGCAGTAGATCATCGAGTAGCCGTTCCGAACCCTAGGCCAGCGACGCGGCCGGGTGCAAACGCCCGCCGTCGTCGGCGGCGGCGTTCGGGGTCTGGTCGATCGTGTCGAGCTCGGAGAGCTCCGAGCCCTGAGCGGTCACGCGCACGCCGGCGGCCTCGTTGCCGAGGTCCACCTCGAAGCGGTACCAGGACAGCTCCCACGCGACGACGATCGTCACGACGCTGCCCTCGGTCCGCGACGGGCGCGCGCTGACGATCGGCGCGCCGAGCGACCTGGCGACGCCGGCGACGGTCCGGACCTGCGGGGACTGGTTGAACAGCTCCATCGCGCGCACGACCTTGAGGTCGGCGTTGGTCGGCACGCCGTGCACGGAGCGCGACTCGTAGAGCGTGTGGTCGAGTGGCTCGCCCGCGGCGGCCACGGGCGCCGGCTCGGGCTCGTAGCGCTGCACCGGCTCGGGCTCGGGCTCGTACTCCAGCTCGGCGGGCTCCGGCGGCAGCGGCGCGTACTCGTCGTCGTTGGGCAGCCGCTCGACGCGCCCGCCGGACCGCGCGTAGGGCAGCTCCTCGGGCGCGAGCTCGCGCTGGCCGGTCGCCGGCTCGCGCCGGGAGCGCAGGCGCGAGAGCAGCGAGCCCCCGCGCCGGCCGCGGCCGTCGCGACCGCGGGCCACGACGTCGTCGAGCCCTTCGCGGATCCAGCCCTCGTGCACGGCGCGGCCGGTGCACAGCTCGCAGACGTTGCGGCGCTGGCCGCCGGCGATGAAGACGTCGGCGTTCTCGCCGCGCAGGAGCGTGCGGCCGCACACGTCGCAGGTGACGACGGCGGGGTTGGTCGTGATCGACTTGCGGGTCAAGTCGTCGCCGAGGGTAGCAACGTGACCCCTCCCGCACCCGATCTGGAAGGCAGCCGAAGCGCTTCTTGCAGGAACGCGGTGCGCTGTTGCGCCAGGGGGCGAGACGGCGCACGCGCCGTCCCGCCCGGCGCAGGCCTAGGCCCGGACCGCCTCCTCGTCGCTGGTCGCCGCGGCCACCACCTTGGCCGCGAGGTGGCCCGGGACCTCCTCGTAGCGCACGAACTCCATCGTGTAGTCGCCCTGCCCGCCGGTCAGCGACCGCAGGTCGGGCGCGTAGGTGAGCATCTCGGCCATCGGCACCTCGGCCTTGACCTCGGTCATGCCGACCGCCGACGGCTCCATTCCCTGGGGCCGGCCGCGCCGCGAGTTGAGGTCGCCGATGACGTCGCCCACCGAGTCCTCGGGCACGCTCAGCGTCACGACCATGATCGGCTCGAGCAGGACGGCCCCCGCCTCCTCCATCGCCAGCTTCATGGCGATCGAGCCGGCGGTCTTGAACGCCTGCTCGGAGGAGTCGACCGTGTGGTAGCTGCCGTCGAACAGCGTCACCCGCACGCCCTTGAGCGGGAAGCCGGCGACCGGCCCGTGGGCCATCGCGTCCGCGACGCCCTTCTGGACCGCCGGGATGAATCCCTGCGGGATCACGCCGCCCTTGATGGCGTTGACGAACTCAAAGCCGTCTGGGTGGGTGGGGTCGGTGGCCGTGATCGGCTCGATCGTGATGTGGCAGTCGCCGAACTGCCCGCGCCCGCCGGTCTGCTTCTTGTGGCGCCCGTGCGCCTTGGCCGGCCTGCGGATCGACTCCTGGTACGGGACGCGCGGCGGCTTGAGCGCGACCTCCACGCCGAAGCGCGACTTCAGCCGGTCGACGACGACCTCGACGTGCATCTGCGACAGGCCCGCGACGATCTCCTCACCGGTCTGCGGGTCGCGGTGCAGGTCGATCGTCGGATCCTCCTCCTGCAGCCGCCGCAGCGCGCTGAAGACCTTCTCCTCGTCGCCCTTGGTCTTCGGCTCGATCGCGAACGCCATCACCGGCGCCGGCAGCTTGATCGCCGGCATCGTGATCGCCTCGTCGCGGTCGGCCAGCCAGTCGCCCGCGCGTGTCTCCTTCAACTTGGCCACGGCGCCGATGTCGCCGGGCCCGAACTCGTCGACCGGCTCGGAGTCCTTGCCGCTGAAGCGGATCAGCTGCCCGATGCGCTCCTTGCCGTGCGCACGGGTGTTGAGCACGTGCGAGTCGTGCGCCATCACGCCCTGGTAGACCCGGAACAGGTTGATGCGCCCGGCGAACGTGTCGGCCCGCGTCTTGAAGACGTAGGCGAACAGCGGCTTGTCCTCGGACGGCTCCAGCGCCACGTGATCGGTGACCTCCATCACGCCGTGCTTGACCGGCGAGGGCAGGTCCTCGACGATCGCGTCCAGCAGGCGGTTGGTGCCGAGGTTGCGTGTCGCGACGCCGCACACGACCGGGAAGATCCCGCCGTGGTTGGTGCCCTCCTTCAGGGCGGCGACGATCTCGGCGTGGGAGATCTCGTCGCCTTCGAGGTAGCGCTCCATCAGCGTGTCGCTGACCTCAGCGACCTCGTCCATCAGTTTCTCGCGGTACTCCTCGGCGACCGGGAGCACGTCGTCGGGGATCGGGATCTCGCGGCAGCTGTCGCGGCCGGCGTCCTCCGAGTACTCATAGGCCTTCATGTCGACGAGGTCGACGACGCCCCGAACCTCGTGCTCGGCCCCGATCGGGATCTCGACGGCCACCGCGTGCGGCCCGAACGCGCCCTTCAGGGACTCCAGCGCGCGGTAGAAGTCGGCGCGCTCGCGGTCGAGCATGTTCACGTACACCATGCGCGCGAGGTCGAGCTCCGACGCGCGCTCCCACAGCCGCAGCGTCGACACCTCCACGCCCATGACCGCGTTGACGACGAACACGGCCGACTCGCTGACGCGTAGCGCGCCCAGCGCGTCGGCGACGAAGCTCGGCTCCCCCGGCGTGTCGAGCAGGTTGATGCGCCGGTCCTGCCACTCGAACGAGTTGAGCGCGGCGCCGATGGACATCCCGCGCGTCTGCTCGTCGGGCTCGGCGTCGCTGAGCGATGTGCCGTCCGCGACGCTGCCCAGGCGGTTCGTCGCTCCCGCCTGGAAGAGCAGTGCCTCGAACAGCGAGGTCTTCCCACTGCCGCGGTGACCCACGAGGGCCACGTTGCGGATGCGGTCCGCAGCCTTGTGCATGCCCAGGCTCCTTTCCTCGGGACCGCATGGCAGGCACGCGGCCTGATGTGTGGAATGAGCGCGACCCTAGCGGCAATGCGCACAAGGCCGCAAGGCCGAAGTCCCCACGGCCGCGCGAAGGAGCCGCTGGCGAGCTCGCGCCTGGTGGAGCGAGCCGCTAGGCGACCTTCACTCTGTCTCGATGAGGCGGCTGCGAAGGCGCAGGACGGCCTTCGTGTGCAGCTGCGAGATGCGTGACTCGGTGACCCCGAGGACCTCGCCGATCTCGCGCAGCGTCAGGTTCTCGTAGTAGTAGAGCGCCACGACGAGCTTCTCGCGCTCGGGCAGACGGGCGATCGCGTCGGCCACGCGGTCCTTGAGGTCCGTCTGGTCCATGACCGCGGCCGGGTCCGGCGCGTTCTCGTCGGTCAGGGTGTCCAGCAGCGAGACGGCGTCGCCTGAGGAGTCGCCGACCGTCCACAGCTCGTCGAGCGCGGCGACCGTCGAGTTGGAGATCTGCAGCAGCGACTCCTGGAAGTCGTCGACGCTGACGCCGAGCTCGCGCGCCATCTCCTCGTCGGTCGGCGCCCGCTGGAGCTGGTGCTCGAGCTTGGTGTTGGCCTTCTCGATCTCCCTCGCCTTGGCGCGGACGGAGCGCGGCACCCAGTCCAGGGAGCGCAGCTCGTCGATGATCGCGCCCTTGATGCGGGTGATCGCGTAGGTCTCGAACTTGATCTCGCGCTCGAGGTCGAACCGCTCGATCGCGCTGATCAGGCCGACGAGGCCGTAGGAGATGAGGTCGGCCTCCTCGACGTGGGCGGGCAGGCCCGACGCCATCCGGCCGGCCACGTACTTGACCAGCGGCGAGTACGCGACGACCAGCCGTTCGCGGGCATGCGTGTCGCCGGTCGCCTTGTAGCGGCGCCAGAGGTCCCGAAGCTCGATCGCCTTGACGTTGGTCTCCATCCCTGTTCCCCGTCCCTCACGCCCGCGGGTGCGCACGGGCATACGCGGACTTGAGCCTGGCGGACTCTACCCGAGTGTAGATCTGCGTCGTGGAGATGCTGCTGTGACCGAGCATCTCCTGGATCGCGCGAAGGTCCGCGCCGCCGTCCAGCAGGTGGGTGGCGAACGAGTGGCGCAGCGCGTGCGGGTTGGCTCCGCCCTGCAGCGCGGCGCGCCGGGACCAGACGCGCAGGCGCCGGCGGACGTCGCTGGTCGACAGGCGCTTGCCGGACTTGGACAGGAACAACGCGGCTTCGGCCCGATCAGTCTCCAACGCGGGGCGCGCGCGTTCCACGTACCGCGTCAGCGCGCGGACGGCGGCCTCGCCGACGGGCACGATCCGGGTCTTGCCGCCCTTGCCCTCGACGCGGACCTCCTCGGCGTCGAAGTCCATCGAGGGCGTGTCGAGGTTCACGAGCTCCTCCGCGCGCAGGCCGCACGCGTAGGCCAGCTCGAAGAGCGCGCGGTCGCGGACGTCCAGCGGCGTCGTCTGCGGGATGCGGTCCAGCAGCGCGGCGACCTCGTCGGCCTTCAGGACGCGCGGCAGCTTGGACGGCTTCTTGGGCGCCGGGACCAGGTCGGCCGGGTTGGCCGGCACGAGGCCGTGCTCGCGCATCGTCCGGTACAGCGCGCGCAGCGCGGCGAGCTTGCGGGCCACGGTGGCCGGGACGACGTCGCGCTCGCCCAGCGCGGCGGCGTAGCGGCGCAGGACGCGCGTCGTCACGGCGGTCGGCTCGTAGCCGCCCAGCGTCGCCCACAGGGCGAACTGCGAGCAGTCGAAGCCGTACGCCCGCCGCGTGCGCGTGGCGGCGCCGCGACGCAGGAGATCGGCGTCGAACAGGCGCAGCGCCTCGGTCCAGGCGGGACTGAGCGGCGACCTATCCTCAGACACCGTGGGCCTCTTCTTCATCGACACCAACGACGGTCGGATCGCGACGCATCAGCAGCTCATGGACGCGGGCATCTCGCCGCGCGACGACCTGCCGCCCCGCCCCTGGCATCGGATGCGGGGTGACGGCGACGCGTCGACCATGTGGTACGCGGCGATGCGGAAGCAGACGCACGGGATCTTCATCGGCACGCTCGTCTTTCGCCACTCCGACCACCATGCCTCCCTCCTGGCCCAAGGCTGGGAGGAGGTCGGGATGGATCAGATCCGCGAAGTCGACCTGCAAGCCAGCTAGGCGATGAAGATCGGCGCGCCGACCGGGACCCGCGGGTAAAGGTCCTCGACGTCGTCGATGCGCATCCGTACGCAGCCGTGCGAGGCGGCGTGCCCGATCGAGCCGTACTCGGAGGGGTCGACGCCGTGGATCCCGGCGCCGGCGAAGATGCCGAGCCAGCGGGCCTTGAGCGGGTTCTCCGCGGTGCCGCCCGGCACGACCTTGCCCTGCTGGTCCTTGGGCACCCAGTCCGAGTAGGGCTTGGTCCAGGCGGGGTCGACCGCCTTGTTCTGGATGTGGTACAGCCCGGCGGGCGTGTCGAGGCCGACGGCGCCGATGGCGACCGAGTAGCTCTTGACCGCCTTGAGGTTCTTGAAGACCGTGAGCTTGAACGCCTCGCGGTTGACGACGAGCGTCGTCGCGTTCTGGTTGACGATGTCGTCGGTCGAGACCTTCGGCTTGACGTGCGCGGTCGTCGCGCTGAACCTGCGCTCGGCCTGCGGCGAGACGAGCGCGGCCTTGATCTTGCGGTGCAGCGCCGTGGCGTCCACGGCCAGGCCCTCGTGCGACGGCGTCGTCTGCGGGCCGCCGACGGTGAACTTGATCGTCGCGTTCATCGACGGGCGGTTGACCGACTTGCGCACGCGGTCGAGCATGCGGACGATCGCCGCGTCGGAGTAGGTGACCTCGGGCTGGATCTTCGCGTCGAGCTGCTCGCCCGTCACGCCGCGCCAGGTCCGCTTGACGATGTTGCCCTCGCGGCTGCGCTCCAGCGCGTCCTCGACCGTCGCGTCGAGGTTCGTCGCCACCTTCGCCTCGCGCGCGCTCAGGCTCCAGCGCTGGTTGCCGTGGTCGACGGTGACCGTCTGGTTGAGCGGATCGAGGATCTCGCGCCGCAGCTTGGCCTCGGCCGCGTCGCGCTTCATCCCGCTCACGTCCACCCCGCCGATCGTCACGCCCTTGCCGATCTTGTCCTCCTGGCCGTGGTCGTAGATGACGACCGCGGCAGCAGCGGCGACAAGGGCCGCCAGGAAGGCGGTCACGGCGATGACGAGGCGAGTGGGCAACGGTGAGGAGAACGGAGGAACCGAAGGAGGCGTCCAGGGTAGACGCTCCTCCGGCGACTCGAAACCCCTGCAAGCGGTGCTTCCCCTCGTGGGGTGTCAGCGCGCGGACGCTTCGGAGGCGTCGAGGAGCCGGTCGATCCCGCTGAGCACCGTCGTGCGGTTCGCGTTGGCGACCTCGTGATCGCGCAGCTTCTGCAGGTCTTCCTGGGTCAGCGACGGCAGGACGGAGAGGATCTCGCGCGCCGGAAGCGAGGCGTACGGCGTGTCCGCCGGGGCCGGCACGTCGGCCGCGCCGACCTGCTGCGCGGTCGCCAACCTGGCGCTTGGCGAACCCGCCTCGTGCGCCAACTTCGGCTGAGCGCCCCCGAGGCGGGATCGCGGAGCGCTGTTGGCCGGCGCGATCGCCGGCCGCGCGTTGGCCTTGTGCACGCTCGGGCTGAAGCGCAGGAACTCCTCGACGGCCGACTCGTAGCGGTAGCTCGAGCCGGTCGCGCCGCGCAGGATCGGCTCCAGCCGCTGCTGCTCGCGCAGCTTCAGGACGGCCTCGCGGGTCGTGTGCTGGTAGACGAAGCCGGTCGCCTTGTAGCGGCGGTTGTCCAGCGCCCGGCCGAAGCGCAGCTGGGGCAGCATCTCGGCCTGGATCGGCACGCCGGCGCGGCGGGCCACCGATGTCGCCAGGCCCGTGCCCCACGGCGGCAGGATCGGCAGCATGGCCTTGCCGAGCAGGTCGACGACCTCGCTGAGGACCAGGACGCCGTCGGCCGCGCAGTTGAACGTGCCGTCGAGGTCGTAGGCGACCGCGTGCTCGAGGCAGTTGGCCATGTCGTCCTCGTGGATGAACTGCACGCGCGGGTCGAAGCCGAGGATCGTCGGGATCGCCGGCAGCGCCAGGAACGTCTGCCACGACGTCTTCAGGTCCGGGCCCAGCGCGTTGGCGAAGCGCAGGACGGTGACGGTCGTGTCCGGGTTCTTGTGGCGGAAGTCGCGGACGTTGGCCTCGGCCTCGGCGATGTCTCGCTCGATCGGCGTGCGCGGCGGGTGCGGGCGGCGCATGTCCTCGGTGAAAAACGCCGGGTCGTCCTGCTCGGCGCCGTAGTAGCGGGCCGAGGACTTGAACACCAGCTTGCGCACGGGGGATGCGGACCCACCCACCCCGCCGGCCGCGGCGAGGACGTTCATCGTGCCGATGACGTTGTTCTCGTGCGCGCGGGCGCGCGACGTGACGATCGAGTCGACGACCAGGCGCGTGTCGACGATCGTGTCGATCTCGGCGGCGTCGACGATCCGGCGGATGAGCGAGTGCGCGTCGGACACCTGCACGAACTCCGTGCGCTCCAACGCGAGCTTCGGCGGCGTGCGGTCGATCCCGATGACCGTCTCGATCTCCGGGTTGCGCTCCAGCGCCTGCGCGAGGCGGCCGCCCCAGTAGGTCGACAGGCCCGTGATGAGGATGCGGCGCGACGCGGTCATCCGAACCACACCGACTTGCGCTTGGCGACCATGTCGAGCAGCTCGTCCTGGATCGTCGCGCGGATGTCGTGCGCGATCGTCTGCACCAGCGCCTGGTCCTCCCACGGCTCGTCGCCGAGGTCGTCGGTCGGGACCGGCGCCAGGAAGCGGATCTTGAACTTCGCGGGCAGGTAGCCGAGCACGCCGAAGAGCCCGAAGTGCGGGAAGGTCGGCGTGATCGGGAAGTAGATGAGGCCGGTCAGCTTCTGCAGCGCGCCGAGCTGCGCGAAGACCGGCATCGCCTCCTCGGCGCCGACCAGCGCGATCGGGACGATCGGCGCGCGGGCGCGCATCGCGGCCTCGACGAAGCCGCCGCGGCCGAAGCGCCGCAGGCGGTAGCGGTCCTTGTAGAGCTTCTCGGTCCCCTTGCGGCCCTCCGGGAAGACCAGGACCAGCTGCTGCTCGTCGGCCAGCAGGCGGTGCACGTTGGCTGGGTGCGCGGGCACGCCGCCGATCTTCGGGAGCAGCATGCTCAGCCCGGGATAGCCCTTGAAGAAATGCTCAACCGTGAGGTGCAATGGGCGCGGCTGCGCATGCTCCTCCTTGATCGCCTTGGCGATCATCGGCGCGTCGGGCGGCAGCGCGCCGGAGTGGTTGGAGACGAGCAGGGCGCCGCCCTCGGCCGGCACGTGCTCGATGCCCTCGACCTCGCAGCGGAACCACAGGTTGTAGTAGAAGTCGACGAGCGTCCGGTCGAAGAAGCCCTCGACGCGCTCGCTGCGGCCCCAGTCGGTGACCTGCCGGTCGGCCTCGATCGGGGCGAGGTACCGGCGCAGGTCGGGCTCGTCGCGCGTGGCGACGTCAGCGCCGCCGGCGCCGCTGCGGGCCGCGTCGTCGACCAGCGCGAGCCGGTCGTCCTCGTCGACGCCCGCGGCCTCGCGGTCGCCCTGGCGAAGGGTGCTGCGGGTCTCGTCGGCCATCCGCCCCGGAGTCTCCCAGGCGGCGCGTCGCGAAGCGACGGTGCCTAGGCCATTGTGTGCTTGGCCAACACGATCGGCGCCAGCTTGGCGGCCAGCGTGGGCCAATCGGTGGCGCAGACGACGTCCTCGGTCTCGCAGACGTCCTGGTTCCAGGGGTGCTCGATCGTGGCGACCGCGATGCCGGCGTCAAGCGCGCGCTGGATGTTCGTCGGGCTGTCGTCGATCAGGAGGTCGATCCGGATCGCCTCGCACCGGGCGACCTTGTCGTAGGAGCAGTAGAGCTCGTCGAAGCGCAGGCCGATGGCGTCCAGCCACTCGGCGGTCGCGGCGTGCGACGTGGTCGCGCGGTGGCTGGTGACGTGGATGAAGTGGCCGGCGGCGGCCCACGCGTTGACGGCCTCGACGGCGCCCGGGTAGGGGCGGCCCGCGCGGATCGTCTTGTCGCAGTGGGTCTCGTCGATGCAGCACTTCAGCTGCTCGGGCTTGAGGCGGGTGATGCCCCAGTCGAACTGATCCTCGTAGGGCAGGTCGATGCCGAAGCGGCGGTGGGCGGCGTCCGACAGGACGTCCCAGTAGTGGTGGAGCGTGGAATCGATGTCGATGGCGATGCGCATGGTTGACCCGCGCGACCGCTCCCCTGTCGGCCCGCGCCACTTATCGTAGGGCCATGGCCAGCGTTTTGAATGCCGACCGCGACACCGTCGCGGTCGAGCTGTACGGACCGGTGGGTCGGAGCGCCTGGCTGGACGTCGACTGGCGCGCGCATCAGCGCTGGGTGAACGTCGCGGGGCGCCCGATCAACGTCATCGACATCGGTCCGGGGGCAGACGCCGGACCCGCCCAGGGGACGATCGTCTTCATCCACGGGCTCAGCGGCTCGTGGCCGAACTGGCTGGAGAACCTGCCGTTCTTCGCGGCGGCGGGCTACCGCTGCATCGCGATGGACCTGCCCGGCTTCGGGGCCTCGCCGATGCCGGCGGAGACGTTCACGATCTCCCGCTGCGCGGCGTGGGTGGACGAGCTGCTGCGCGTCTTGGGCGTGACGCGCGCGATCGTGATCGGCAACTCGATGGGCGGCTTCATCGGGCTGGAGCTGGCGATCGCGTTCTCGACCACGGTCGAGCGGCTGGTGCTCGTCAGCGCGGCCGGGCTGACGGTCGAGTCCCAGCGCGGGCTGTTCCGGGCGGTCAAGCCGCTGTCGCGCGCGCTGGGGATGGGGACGGCGTGGCTGGCCTCGCAGTCCGACGAGCTGGCGCGGCGGCCGCGATCACGCAAGGCCATGATGAAGATCGTCACCGCGCACGGCGACCGGCTCCCGGCGGCGCTCGTGGCCGAGCAGCTGCGCGGCTCCGGCAAGCCGGGGTTCGTCGACGCGTTCGACGCGCTGACCGACTACCCGATCCGCGAGCGGCTGCCCGAGATCGCGGCGCCGACGCTCGTGGTCTGGGGCGAGGACGACCCGCTCGTGCCGGTCCGCGACGCGTGGATGTTCGGCGAGCTGATCCCGGACGCGCGGGTCGTGGTGTACGAGGACACGGGGCACGTGGCGATGTTCGAGCGCCCGGCGGCGTTCAACGCGCTGGTCGAGGCGTTCCTGCGCGAGTAGGACGGTCCGCCGGTGAGTTCGGCGCCCGGCGCGGGGCATAGGTGCATGAGCGCTGTTGGCCGCATCCACCTGGTGCTGGTCCCGTCGACCGACCACGACCGCTCGATCGCGTTCTACGCGGCGCTGGGCTTCGAGCAGCGCGCGGACTTCCTGTTCGGCGACGGGGCGCGGTGGGTCGAGCTGTTCCCGCCGGACGGGGTGTGCGGGATCGCGCTGTCGGGCGTCGCCGAGGCCAGCGCCGTCGGGGTCGACACGGGGCTGATCGTGACGGCCGGCGACCTCGGCGCGCTGCACGCGTCGCTGCGCGCCGCGGGCGCCGACGTCGACGCGGTCGTCGCGCGGCCCGGCGGCGACGTCGCGATCCGCGTGGGCTCGGCCGACGTCGTCGGGCCGACGCCCGCGATGTTCGGGCTGCGCGACCCGGACGGCAACGCGCTGCTGGTCATCCAACCGTGACGGCGCCCTCGCTCGCGCTCGACACCAGCCGTGCGTACTTGGCCAGGACGCCGGTCGCGTCCGGGCTGACCGGGGGCGCGTAGGCCGCGACGCGAAGGGCGATCTCGGCGGCGTCGAGGGCGACGTCGATGACCTTGTCGTCCACGTCGATCGTGACGACGTCGCCGTCGCGGACCGCGGCGATCGGGCCGCCGCGCGCGGCCTCGGGCGCGACGTGGCCGCCCATGAAGCCGTGCGTCGCGCCGGAGAAGCGGCCGTCGGTGAGCAGCGCGACGTCCTCCCCCAGCCCGGCGCCGTTGAGCGCGGCGGTGACGGCGAGCATCTCGCGCATGCCGGGCCCGCCGGCAGGGCCCTCGTTGCGGATGACGACCACGTCGCCCTTGGCGATGGTGTTGGTCATGACCGCCGCCATCGCGGCCTCCTCGCCGTCGAAGACGCGCGCCGGGCCCTGGTGGTAGCGGCGCTCGTGGCCGGCGAGCTTGACGACGCAGCCCTCCGGCGCGAGGTTCCCGCGCAGGATCGCGAGGCCGCCGGTGGGCTTGATCGGGTCGTCGAGCGGCTTGACGACCGGCTGGCCCGGGGTCTCGGTCGCGGCGTCGGCGATCTCCCCCACGGTCTGGCCGGTGACGGTGATCGCGTCGCGGTGCAGGCGCCCCATGGCGCTGAGGCGCGCCATCACGAGCGGCACGCCGCCGGCCGCGAAGAGGTCCACGGCGTTGTAGGCGCCGCCCGGCTTGAGGTCGCACAGCAGCGGCGTGGCGGTGGAGATCGCGTCGAACTCGTCGATGCTGAGCGCGATCCCCGCCTCCTTGGCGACGGCCAGCAGGTGCAGGACGGCGTTGGTCGAGCCGCCGGAGGTCGCGACCGCGGCGATCGCGTTCTCCAACGCGGGCTTGGTGATGATCTGGCGGGCGGTGACGCCGCGGCGCAGAACGTCGACCACGAGCCGGCCGGCCTCGAACGCGACCTCGCGCTTGGCCTTGTGCTCGGCCGGGACCATCGCGCTGCCGGCCGGGCTGATGCCCAGCACCTCGAAGGCCATGGCCATGGTATTGGCCGTGAACTGGCCGCCGCAGGCGCCGGCGCCCGGGCTCGCGACGCCCTCGAGCTCGTTCAGCTGGGCGTCCGTCATGCGGCCCGACGCGTGCGCGCCGACGGCCTCGAAGACGTCCATGATCGTGACGTCGCGGCCCTCGAACGTGCCGGGGCGGATCGAGCCGCCGTAGACCATGACGCTCGGCAGGTCCAGGCGCGCGAGCGCCATCACGGTCCCGGGGATCGTCTTGTCGCAGCCGCTCAGGGCGATGACGGCGTCGAAGAGGTGGCCGCGGGCGACGAGCTCGATCGAGTCGGCGATCACCTCGCGGGAGACGAGGCTCGTCTTCATCCCCGAGGTGCCCATCGTGATGCCGTCGGAGATGGCGATGGTGTTGAGCTCCATCGGCGTCGCGCCCGCCGCGCGGATCCCGTCCTTGACGTGCTTGGCCAGCGCGCGCAGGTGGAAGTTGCACGGCATCGTCTCGATCCACGTGTTCGCGACGCCGACGATCGGCTTGGCGAGGTCCTCGTCGGAGTAGCCGATGCCCTTGAGGTAGGCGCGCGCGGCGGCCCGCTGCGGGCCGTCGGTGAGGGCCCGGGACTTGTGCTTGAGGTCGAAGTCGGTCGTGGCGCTCATGAGCCCGACCCTACCCGCGGGGCGGCGGGTTCTCGCCCGCTCGCCGCGCCGCGGCGGCTAGGGCGCGGGGGTGCGCTGCTCGCGCGCCAGGCGGCGCAGGCGGGACTGCTCCCACTGCGTCAGGCGCCACAGGTCGCGGCGGACCTGCTTGGGGTCGATCTGGCGCCCGGGCAGGTGCATGTTGGCCTGGGAGACGAGGTGGCGCTCGTCGCCAGTCAAGGCCATCCACTTGGCCAGCGCGTCGTCGGAGTCCGGCAGGCGCGCCGAGCCGTAGGGGCGCGTCTCGTCCGGGAAGGCCACGCAGTACTCGGCCAGCAGCTCGCGGGTCTGCGGCAGGTAGGCGACGACCGGCTTGTGCGGGTAGATGATGTAGGCGTACGGCGCACCGGCGCGCGTGGCCTGCGTCCCGCCCTGCTCGGGGCCGGACGCGAGCGCGCCCCAGACCCGGATGAAGCCGAGCTCGCGGTACATCTCCCACTCCTCGTCGTTGACGCAGGAGCGCAGCAGCTGGCGGGCGCGCTGCTCGGCGCGGCGCTCGCGGCCGGGGTCGTAGACGTCGACCGGGACGAGCGCGCGGCGTGCCTTGTGGCGCCGGTAGGTCTCCACGACGCGGGGTGCCGCGACCTCCCACAGCAGGGCCACGATGACGATGAGGGTGGCGCTGAGGGCGAGGACCATGGCTGCGTCGGGTCGGGTCGGGCTACCGTCCGCCGGCGGCGCGCGGGAAGAAGATCACGCGATCGGCGTCGCGCGGGATGTCGCCGAAGGCCTTGACCATCTGGGCCTCGCGGCGGCCGGCCTCGGAGGTGGTCGGGACGGCGGCCCACATACCCTCGTCGAGCTGGCGCCGGAACTCGTCCAGGAGCAGCTGCTCCTCGGCGGCGACCTCGACGTCACCCTCGGCCAGGAGGACCTCGCCATGACCAGGCTTCATGCGCAGGAACCTCACCGGCCGGATTATGGCAAAGGGACGGCGCCCGGGAGCGGCGCTGAGCGACGTTGCACGGTCTCCGTGGCAGGGTTTGGGCGCTTTGGCGCTCTTGCGAGGCCTTTGGCCGCGGCTAGGCCGGGGCGGCCGCGCCGAGCCGACCGGCGTTCGGCACCGCGTGGACGTCGCCGTAGCCGACGCCGAGGACGTTGACCGGGCCGGCGCCGGCGCCGAGGTCGCGGAGGCCGTAGCGGACCGCCGCGGCGGCGATCGCGCGCGCGGCGCGGGCGGATTCCAGCAGCGTGAAGCCCAGCGCGAGGTGCGCGGCGAGGGCCGAGGAGTGCGTGCAGCCGGAGCCGTGCGCGGCGCCGTCGGGGTGGCGCGCGCCTGGGATCTCGTGGATCGCGTCGTCGCCGGCGGTGAGCAGGACGTCGGTCGCCTCCGCGCGGTGGCCGCCGGTGACGACCACGTTGTTCGCCCCGGCGGAGTGGACAGCGCGGGCGAGGTCGGCGCCGTCGAGGCCGGCCGCGCCGTGGCCCGCCAGCGCGCGGGCCTCGGGGACGTTGGGCGTGACGACGGTCGCGCGCGGGAGCAGCAGCTCGACCAGGGCGCGCTCGGCGTCCTCGGGCAGGAGGCGGGCGCCGGACTCGGCGATCATCACCGGGTCGAGGACGACCGGCGTGCTCCGCGGCAGCGCGTCCAGGGCGCCCGCGACCGCCTCGATGACCCGCGCGCCGCCGACCATGCCGATCTTCACGGCGGCGACCGTGAAGTCCGACGCGACCGCCTCGATCTGGGCGACGACCATGTCGGGGGCGACCGCGGCGACCCGCGTCACCGCGACCGTGTTCTGCGCCGTGATCGCCGTGATGGCCGTCGTGCCGTGCACGCCGCAGCGGGCGAAGGCCTTCAGATCGGCCTGGATGCCGGCGCCGCCGCCGGAGTCCGAGCCGGCGATCGACAGGCAGACGGGCACGTGCGGCGGGGGCGGCTCGGTCATCGCGAGCGATGCTAGCCGCGCGTCGGGCGGGCCAGCGGTCTGCGCGGCCGGCGAGCGCTCGACGGCCGGCGACGCGGTTGGTAGGTTCGGCGCGAGGCCTCTGCAGACGACGCGTTCCCAGATGGCCGCCGGCATGGTGCGCTAGCCGCCCGCCGCGGCTCCATATCCCTCGCATCGCCCCGGCGCGCGCGACGCGCCCGGCCCGTCGTTCTCCCTTTCGAGCCGAAAGGCCTCAACCAGTGGATCTCCACGCCCCTTCCGACGCGCTCGCGTTGGATCAGCAGCTTCAGCAGTACGTGCGGACGGTCGCGACGCGCGACCGCGACGCCGAACGCGTCGGCCCGTTCACGGCGACGTTCGACCCGCACTCGACCAACCCGTACCTCAACTACGCGTTCCCCGACGACGGCGCCCGGCCGACGACGGAGGACGTCGCGGCGCTCGCCGCCGTCTACCGGGCGCGCGATCGCGTGCCGCGCCTGGAGTTCCTCCCGGCGGTCGCGCCCAAGGTCGAGGCGGCGTTGGCCGCCGGCGGCTTCGCGGAGGAAGGCCGCCTGGTCGTGATGACGTGCGCGGTCGGCGACGCCGTCGCCCTCGCGCCGCCGCAGGGCATCGCGATCGAGGCGCCGATCACCGACGACGACCTCCGCGGGATGCGCGTCGCGCAGCACTCGGCCTTCGGCGTCGAGGAGCCCGAGGTCGACGCCGACGAGGTCGGCCGCCAGCGCGCGTCGATGGCCGCCGGCACCCTGCTGGCCCTGGCCCGCGACACGACGACCGGCTCGGTGGTCGGCGGCGGCGTCGCGACGGTCCCGGCCGGCGGCGTGACCGAGATCGCCGGCATCGGCGTGCTGGCGTCGCACCGCAACCGCGGCATCGCCGGCGCGATCACGGCGCACCTGACCCACGCCGCGCTCGCCGGCGGCCAGACGACCGTCTGGCTGACCCCGGGCCGCGACGACGCCCACCGCGTCTACGCCCGCGCGGGCTTCCGCGACACGAGCACGATGTTGCACATGTCGATCCCGGTGGCGTAGCGGGCCGTGGCGTAGCGGGCGCCCCGGCGGGTCGCGCCGCCGCCTCCTGGAGGCGGCGGCGCGGTCGGTCACGTGACGGTGCGCGTGGTGCGCACGATGCGGCCGGCGGGGGCGCGGCGGATGAGGCCGAGCAGCTCGAGCTCCATGAGGCCGGCGCGGACGGTGGCGGCGCCGGCGGGGTCGGGCGCGAGGGCGGTGACGGTGTCGCCGCCGTCCTCGACGGCCGCGAGCAAGGCCATCAACTCGCGCGTCAGGCTCGGCGGCGGCGGGACCGCCTGGTCGGCCGCCGCCGCGCGGGCGACCGTGGCGGCCTCGACGCCCAGCACGAGGTCGAGCGCGTCGTGGGCGTCGCGGACCAGGATCGCGCCGTCGCGCAGCAGCGCGTTGGCGCCCTTCGAGCGCCAGCTGTTGACCGGGCCCGGGACGGCGGCGACGTCGCGGCCGAGGTCGAGGGCCAGGTCGGCGGTGATCAGCGACCCTGAGCGCTCGGCGGCCTCGACGACGATCGTCGCCGGCGCGAGCCCCGCGATGATCCGGTTGCGCGCAGGGAAGTTCCAGCGGAACGCGCGGAAGCCGGGCGGCAGCTCGGACACGATCGCGCCGCCGCCGTCGAGGATCGCGTCGTACAGCCGCCGCTTGCTCGCGGGGTACGGCACGTCGGCGCCGCCGGCCAGCACGGCGACCGTCGGCCCGCCGACCTCCAGCGCGCCGGCGTGCGCCGCGCTGTCGATCCCGAGCGCCATCCCGGAGACGACCGTCACGCCCGCCGAGGCCAGCCCGCGCCCGAGCCCGCGCGCGATCTCCAGGCCTTCGGGCGACGCCTTGCGCGTCCCGACGATCGCGACCGCCGGCGGCTGCGGCGCGCCGCGCCCGTCGCCGACGAGCCGTGCCAGCCGCGACCGGCCGTCCTCCCCCGCGCGCACGTACAGCGCAGCCGGCGCCGAGCGGTCGTCGGTCAGCCGCTCGGGGTAGTCGTCGGTGTGGCGGCAGAGCACGTCGAGGTCGGCGTCGGCCGCGGCGACGAGCAGGTCGAACGCGCTGCGGGCGGCCAGCCGCTGGCGCAGGCTCGCGACGTCCTCCGCGCTCCCGCCCACCGCCTTCATCAGGTCCCGATCGGAGAGGGCCAGGACGTCGCGGATCGGCCGGCGCCGGCTGTGCGCGACCTCGATGCCGCCCGCGACGAGCGCGAGCAGCCGCGAGCGCCGCAGACAGGCCGCGCACGCCGTCGTCGCCACGGTCGCGGCGCTCACGCCGCCTCCTCGTCGCCGAAGTCCGACAGGTCCTGGCGCAGCCCCAATGCCTCGAGCAGGTGCGCGGACGTGACCGACGCATGGTCGTCGAGGTCGGCGATCGTCCGCGCGACGCGCAGCACGCGGTCATGGCCGCGCGGGCTCAGCGCGCCGCGGTCGTAGGCCCGCCGCAGGATCGCGGACCCCGCCGCGTCGAGCACGACGTGGCGCCGCACGAGCGCCGCGTCCAACTGCGCGTTGCACGGCACGCCGGTCCCGGCCAGACGGACGCCCTGGCGCTCGCGCGCCGCGACCACGCGCTCGCGCTCGGTCGCCGACGTGCAGACCGGCCCGGCGGCGAAGTCGGCCGGCGTCGGGCGCTGCACGTCGACGAGCAGGTCCATGCGGTCGAGCAGCGGACCGCTGAGCCGGCGGCGGTAGCGCGCGACGTCGTTCTCGCCGCACCGGCAGCGCGGCGTCCCGGCGAAGCCGCACGGGCACGGGTTGGTCGAGGCCACCAACATGAACCGGGCCGGGAACACCGCATGGCGCTGGCTGCGCACGATCGCCACGCGCCCGTCCTCCAGCGGTTGGCGCATCGCCTCCAGCGTCGAGCGGCGGAACTCCGGCAGCTCGTCCAAGAACAGGACGCCGTGGTGGGCGAGCGTCGCCTCGCCCGGCGTCGGGACCCCGCCGCCACCGACGAGCCCGGACGCCGAGATCGTGTGGTGCGGCGACCGGAATGGCCGCTCGCAGACCAGGCCCGCGCACGGCCGCAGCCCGGCGACGCCGGCGATCCGCGTCACCTCGATCGCCTCGGCGCGCGTGAGCGGCGGGAGGATCGACGGCAGGCGCTGGGCGAGCATCGTCTTGCCGGTGCCGGGCGGCCCGGCGAGCAGCAGGTTGTGGCCGCCCGCCGCCGCGATCGCCAGCGCGCGCAGCGGCGCGCTGTGGCCGCGGACGTCGGCGAGGTCGAGCGTCGACCCGGACGCGAGCGGTGGCAGCGGGTCGTCGGGCGGTGGCGCCGTGCCGGCGCTCTCGCCGCGCAGGATCTGCGCGACCTCGGCCAGCGTGGTCGCGCCGTGCACGCCGAGGTCGTCGACCAGCGCCGCCTCGCGGGCGTGCGGCGCGGGCAGCACCAGGCCGATCAGACCCGCGGCCACGGTGCCCTCGGCGACCGCGAGCACCCCGCGGCACGGCCGCAGCTCGCCGCCCAGGGCGAGCTCGCCGAACACGGCGACGCGCTCCAGCTCCTGGGCCGGGAGCTGCGCGCCCGCGGCCAGCACGCCGCACGCGATAGCCAGGTCGAAGCCCGGCCCCTCCTTGCGCAGCGACGCCGGCGCCAGGTTGACCGTGATGCGCCGCGCCGGGAACTCGAAGCCGGAGTTGAGGATCGCCGCCCGGACGCGCTCCCGCGCCTCGCGCACCGCGCGGTCGCCGAGCCCGACGATCAGGAAGTTCGGCAGGCCGGGCCGGACGTCGACCTCGACGGTGACGCGCCGGCTCTCGACGCCGTGGATCGCGAAGGTGGTGACGTGGGCCAACATGCCCGGCGACGCTACGGACGCGAGCGCGCGGTGAGACACGCGGTTCGCAACGATCCTGCGCAGGCGCCGTGACGCACCCGCGGCGACCGGCGCGCCCGCGCGGCTAGCGCCGCTTGCGCACGACGACGACCCGCAGGCGCTGGCCCTTGGGCACCGCCAGCTTCAGCGTCGACGTCGTCTTCAACCACACGGCCTTCGTGCACGGCGCGACGGCGCCCGTCGCGCTCGGCTTCGCCAGGCACGCCCACGCGCGCAGGCGCGCGCCGTGAGGAGCGGTCTTGGCCCGCCGCAGCGCGATGCGCACCGACCGCGCGCCGGAGCTCGTGATCGGTGGCGCCGCAGCCGCCGCGGCATGCGCGCCCGACCCCACGGTCACCCGCGCCAGCACCAGGCCCTTGGACGTCGTCAGCGACCGGCTCCCGCCGCTGACCGCGAACGACGACGTCGCCACCGCCGCCGAGTGCACCGGCCCCAGCCACGACGCCGCCCAGGACACGACCGTCCCACCCGGGCCGACCGCCGTCTCCGAGCCGCGGATCAGCGCGCCCGCGTCGGCGTCGGTCAGCACGTAGGACCCCGCGCCGTTCGTCGGCAGCGACACGCAGCGCGGCGAGCAGCGCCAGAACTCCAGCGTCTTGGTCGTGATCTCCGTGGCCGCGCTCCAGCGGCCCGGCGTGAGCGTCAGCGTCTTGCCGACGTCGGTGCGGCCGACGCCGCTGAGCCGCGGCGTGGTCGTGACGCCCGGGGGCGCCGGCAGGATCGCCGCGGTCACCGGCGTGGCCGCGCTCGTCGACCCGTCCGGGTTCGTCGCGACGTGGACCACGCGCAGGCGGGCGCGCGCGTCGGCCGTCTGCAGCCGGTAGGCCTGCGTGCGCGCGCCCACGATGTCCACGCAGTTGGCGCCCGCCGCGTCGCAGCGCTGCCACTGGTAGGCGAAGCGCGTGTCCGGCGTCGTGCTCCAGCTCGACGTGTACGCCTGGATCATCTGCGGCACCTGCAGCGTGCCGTGGATCGCGCCGGTGCTCAGCAGCTGGGGCAGCACCGCCGCGACGACCGCGGTCGGCGCCGAGACCGCGAGGACCGACCCCTCCGTGTTGGTCGCCGTGACCGCTCCGCGGATCGTGTGCCCGACGTCGGCCGAGCTCAGGATGTGGTTGGCGCGCGTCTCCCCGGCGATCGCCGCGCAGCCCGTGCCGTCGCTCGCGCAGCGCTGCCAGGAGTAGCTGAAGCCGGTCGGGTTGTTCGCCCACGAGCCGCGCGCGACCTGCAGGTTGCCGGTGCGCTTCGCCGTCCCGGTGACCAGCGGCGCGTCGACGTTGCCCGGCAGCGGCTGGTCGTCGACGACCGCGAACGTGGAGTCGGCGGTGCTTGTCCGGCCCCACGACGTCGCGGTCTCGTGGACGACCAGCGCGTGGGTCTTGTCGGCGACCGCGACCTTGTAGTCCGGGCGGGTGGCGCCGGCGATGTCGACGCACGCGCTGCCGTCCGCCGCGCAGCGCTGCCACTGGTAGCGCTCGGTGAGCGTCGGGACGCTCCAGAGGGCAGGGACCGCGTGGACGGTCGCGGCGACCTCGACGGTCCCGCTGATCGCCGGCGCGGTGACGAGCGTGAGCGCCCGGCCGGTGACGTCGGCGGTGAAGGTCGACGTCGCCACCGTCGAGACGCCGCCCGCCATGCCGGTCACGCGGACCGCGATCGTGTGCGCGACGTCCGGACCGACCAAGGTGTAGGACTGGCCGGCGCCGATCGTCACGCAGCCCCCGACGGCGGTCGCGCCGGCCGGGCAGCGCAGCCACTGGTAGGTGAGCGTCGTCGCCGACGGCGTCCAGACGCCCGGGGCGATCGTCAAGGTGTTGGTGTCGGTCAGCGTGCCGGCCGGCGCCGCGATCGTCGTCGGCGGGACGGGCGGCGCGACGATCGTCGGCGACGCCGCCGAGTAGCCGGCGCCGGTGCCGTCGGCGTTGGTCGCGGTGACCTTGGAGCGGATCGTCGTCCCCACGTCGGCCGTGACCAACGTGTAGGTCCTGCTCGTGGCGCCGGAGATGTCGACGTAGCTGCCGGCGACGCGCCGCTGCCACTGGTAGGCGTAGGACGCGGCCGCGGGGTTCCATGAGCCGTCGGAGGTCGTGACCGCCTCGCCGATGCGGTTGGCCTGCGTGATCGCCGGCGCGACCGAGGAGCCCGGCGTCGCGGCGGCGACCGCGGCGGTCTGGGCCGACGCGGCGACGGCGTTGCCGTCCACGTTGGTGGCCTTGACCCTGACGCGCACCGTCGCGCCGACGTCGGCCGTGACCAAGGTGTAGGACGAGGCGGTCGCGCCGGAGATGTCGGCGAAGCCCGAGCCGGTGTCGCGCTGCCACTGGTAGGTGAAGGCCGCGCCGGCCGGCGACCACGATCCGGCCGAGCCCGTGAGCGTGAACGTCCGCTTGGCGGTGCCCGCGATCGACGGCGTGCCGACGTTCACCGGGGGATCGGCGGCGACGGCGGCGGTGGCCGCGGAGGTCGCGGCCGTCGACCCGAAGGAGTTGGTGGCGGTGACGACGACCTGCAGCGGATGGCCGAGGTCGCCGCCGACCGGCGTGTAGCTCGTCGACGTCGCGCCGGCGATGTCCACGTAGCCGGAGCCGGCGTCGGTCTGCCACTGGTAGGCGTAGCTCGTCGGCGCCGGGCTCCAGCTGCCGGAGTTGGCGGCGAGCGCGACGCCGCGCTTCGCCGTCCCGGTGATCACGGGCGCGACGACGCTGGCCGGCTTGCCCGTGGTGATCGGGCCGAGGACGTTGGAGGTCGCGACGACCGACGCGAAGCCGTTGACCGCCGTCACCCGGACGCGGATCGAGGCGGTGACGTCCGCCGGGACCGTCGTGTAGGTCATCGCGGTCGCGCCCGCGATGTCGGCGTAGCCAGAGCCGCTGTCGCGCTGCCACTTGAAGCTGTAGGACGTGCCGGCCGGGTGCCAGCTGCCGACGCCGGCGATCAGCGTGCTGCCGCCCTGGAGGTTGCCGGCGATCACGGGCGTGACCGTGTTGACGGGGTCGCCGGCGATGATCGGGCCGACGCCGTCGGCGTCCGCTGCGCCGCTGCCCGACGCGTTGGTCGCGACGACGTGCACGCGCAGCGACGCGCCGACGTCGGCGGCGAGGAGGGTGTAGGTCGTGGCCGTCGCGCCGGAGATGTCGGCGTAGCCCGAGCCGGTGTCGCGCTGCCACTGGTAGGTCGCGCTCGTCGCCGACGGGTTCCAGGAGCCGGAGGCGGCGACGAGGGTCTGGCCCTCGATGAGCGTCCCCGCCACGGTGGGCACGCCGACGTTGACGGGCGGGCCCGAGGTCAGCGACGCGAGCGGCGAGACCGAGAGCGGGTCGCGGAGGCCGTCGGCGCCCGCGGCGGCAGGCGCCAGCAGCGCGGCGATCGCCGCGAGCAGGCAGAGCAGGGCACCGGATGACCGCCGCACCTCCCTTGGAACGGCATCCGGGGCCGCGACCCGCAGCGTCGTGGACGCATGGCCGAGCTCAGATGGGGCGTTCCACGCGAGCTCAGGTGCGGACGACGAGCCGGCAGTGGCGGCCGAGGTCGACGTGGTCGCCGTCGGCCAGGATCGCGCGGTCGACGCGCCGGCCGTTGACGAAGGTGCCGTGCGTGGAGGCGCGGTCGACGAGCAGCCAACCGCCGTCGACGCGCTGCAGCGCCGCGTGCCGGCGGGAGACCGTGGGCTCCAGGAACCGCAGGTCGCTGGCGCGTGAGCGGCCGATCAGGAGCTGGGTCCCGGGCGCGACGTCGGGCAGGACGAGCACGCGCCGGTCGCCGGCCGCGCGCCGCGTCGCGGCGACGCGCAGGCGATCGCCGATCCGTCGGTGCGAGGACGTCCGTCTCATCGCGTCCGGAACGCAACCGCCGCGGAATCGTCACGTTCCGCGCCAGACCTGGGAAGGGTTGGCGCGTAGCTTCGCCCGGGTGTCGACCACCGATCCCCGCCAGCACCTCGGCCGCATCGGCGAGGACTTGGCCGCCCAGCACCTGGAGCGGCTGGGCTACGCGATCGTGACGCGCAACCACCGCACGCGGTACGGGGAGATCGACGTGATCGCGACCGACGGCACGACGCTCGTGTTCGTCGAGGTCAAGACCCGCCGCGGGCGCGGCGAGCCCTGGGACGGCCTGCACGACGCCAAGCGCGCCCAGGTCCGCCGGATGGCGCGCGCCTACCTGACCGACACCACCGACCGCCCCCGCGTTCGCCTCCTGCGCTTCGACGCGATCGGCGTCGTCCTCGACCCTCGCGGCCGCCTCACGCGGCTCGAGCACCTGGAAGACGCGTTCTAGCGTGCGGATGCGGACGCTAGAGCGGCAGGCCCTGGTAGGCCGCCGACTGGAACGACATGCGATGCAGGGGCGAGACGCCGATGCGCTGGATCGCGTCGCGGTGCTCGGGGGTCGAGTAGCCGACGTGGGTCGCGAAGTCCCAGCCCGGGTGGCGGGCGTCGGCGCGGTGCATGAAGCGGTCGCGGGTGACCTTGGCGATGATCGATGCCGCGGCGATCGCGGCGGACTTGCAGTCGCCGTCGACGATCGCTCGGCGGTCGTGGCCGTCGAGGTCGCCGACCGGGAAGCCGTCGCTCAGGCAGATGCAGCCCGGGCGGGCGACCTTCAGGAGCGACTCGCGCAGCGCGGCGAGGTTGGTCTTGTGCAGGCCGCGGGTGTCGATGCCGCCGGCCGATCGGGACACGACGGCGACGCGCGTCGCGATCCGCATCACCACCGGGTAGAGCGCCTCGCGCGCCTCCTCGGTGTGCTGCTTGGAGTCGTTGAGCAGCGACAGCGCGCGGACCTCGCGCGGGCCGAGGCGCTCGTAGTCGAACAGCACCGCGGCGGCCACGAGCGGGCCGGCGAGGCTGCCGCGGCCGGCCTCGTCGGCACCGGCGACGAAGCGGATGCCGAGCGCGCGGTCGTGCTGGAACAGCCGGCGGCCGCCCTTACGCTTCTTCTTGGCCCGCGGCTTGGCCTTGGCGCGCGGCTTGGCGGCCGGCACAGCCTCGGGCACGTCGGCGGCCGGGGCGTCGCCGCCCTCGGGCACCGCGGCCGCGAGCTCAGCGGCGAGCGTCGGGTACTTCTCGCGCGCCACGTCGGTGCTAGAGGAGCCCGATGCGCTTCGGCGGCCAGTACGTCGAGAAGGCACCGCCGATGATCCACTTGCGGGGAACGGGGCCCCAGAACCGGCTGTCGTCCGACTGGCCACGGTTGTCGCCCATCATGAACCAGTGGTCCGCCGGAATGGTGATCTCGCGCGGGAAGTCGCAGCCGGAGCCGCCTTCACACGGCCGCGTGAAGTCGTCCTTCTGCCGCTTGCCGTTGACGTAGGCGTGCCCGCCCTTGATGTACAGCTTGTCGCCCGGCCCGGCGACGACGCGCTTGATGAAGTTCACGCTGGCCTTCGTGGCCGTCGGCTTGTCGCACGCCTCGTCGGGCTTCTTGCCGGCGTCGCCGCAGGTGTTCGTGTCCGCCCCCTTGGGCGGGTGGAACACCATGATCTCGCCGACTTCCGGCTTGTTGAAGCGGTTGCCCAACCGGTTGACGAGGACGCGCTGGCCGATCTTCAAGGTCGGGACCATCGACTCGCTCGGGATCCGGTAGGGCTTGACGAGGAACGCCTGGATGGCGAGCGCCAAGCCCAGCGCGACGACCACGATGACGATGAGCTCGATGAACGAGCTCCCCGCCGACTTCTCCTTCTTCGCCCCGCCAGAGGCGGTGCTCATCTACTTCTGCTCAGCGTCGGCGTCAGCCTGAGCGCCGGCCTCGGCCGCAGGGGCCGCTGCCTCGTCGCTCGCCTCAGCCGCGGGGGCGTCCGGAGCCTCGACGGCGTCGGCCGCCGTCTCCTCCGGCACGATCTCCTCGATCGACGCGCCCTCGGCGTCGACGGCGCCGTCGGTCGCGGCCGCTTCGGCCTCGAGCTGCGCGGCGGGATCGTGGAGCAGACCGGCCTCGACGACTTCCTCGGGGCCGACGTAGCGGCGCTCGCGGACGCGGGCGGCCTTGCCGACGCGATCGCGGAGGTAGTACAGCTTCGCGCGACGGACGTCGCCGCGGGCCGCGACCTCGATCTTCTCGATCTTCGGCGAGTGCACGGGGAACGTGCGCTCCACGCCGACGCCGAAGGACTGCTTGCGGACCGTGAAGGTCTCGCGCGCACCATGTCCCTGACGCTTGATCACCACGCCTTCGAAGACCTGCGTACGGCGACGCGTGCCCTCGATGACCTGGAAGTGGACACGGACGCGGTCGCCGGCCTGGAAGGACGGGACGCGGCGCAGCTGGGCGCGCTCAAGGGAGTCGATGACAGTGCTCATGGCAAAGAGAAGGCGCGGAGATCGGCTCCGCGCGTCGGCTGAGTGATGGTAGCGAAGAGTCCCGCCGGGGGCCTGGCCCCTCGGGTTCGAGCCTACGAGCCCATGGGGCCGAAGGGATCCGGGCCCGAGCCGCGCGGCGCCTGCTCGGACATCGGGCCGAACGGGTCCGGCCCTCCCCCGCGCCGCGTCGTGTCGGACTCGGGGTCCGGCGGGTGCGCCGTCGGCCCCACGACGCCGCGCTCCTGGGACCGCGCGCGGCGCCAGGTGGCGATCTCCTCGTGATGGCCGCTGAGCAGCACCGGCGGGACCTTCCAGCCGCGGTAGTCCGCGGGCCGGGTGTAGTGCGGGTACTCGGGATCGCCGCCCAGCGCCTGGGAGAACGACTCCTCCAGCGCGCTGTGCGCGTGCCCCAGGGCGCCCGGCAGCTTGCGCAGCACGGCGTCCATGACGACCATCGCGGCGAGCTCGCCGCCGCTGAGGACGAACCGCCCGACCGAGATCGCGTCGGACGCGAAGTGCTGGACGATGCGCTCGTCGAAGCCCTCGTAGCGCCCGCACAGCAGCGTGATCGCGGGCTCGCCCGCCAGCTCGTCGACGAGCGCGTCGTCGAGCATCCGCCCGCCGGGCGTGAGCGCGATGACGCGGCGCTCGCGGCGCAGGTCGACCGGATCCTGGTTGTAGATCCCCTGCAGCGCCTTGTCCATGACGTCGACGCGCAGCACCATCCCGGCGCCCCCGCCGAACGGCGTGTCGTCGACCTGGCCGCCGCTGAGCGGCGTCCAGTCGCGCGGGTTGAACGTGCGCAGCTCGTGCCCCTGCTGCGAGGCGTTGCGGACGTGGCGCTGGGTCTGGAACCAGTCGAACCACTCCGGGAAGAGGGTCACGACGTCGAGCTGCATCAGGCGTCCTCGCCGAGGAAGGTCAAGTTGATGTCGATGAGCTTGCGCTCGACGTCGACCGCGCGGACGGCGTCGGAGATCAGCGGCACGAGGAGGGCGCCGGCCCCGGGCTCGGGCCGCTGCACCTCCAGCAGCTCGCACGACGGGTACGGCAGGAGCTTGGCGACGACGCCGATCGGCGCCTCGCCGTCCACCACGCGGCAGCCGACGAGGTCCTCCGCCAGCCACTCGTCCTCCCCCAGCGGCGGCGCGCTGGCGCGCGGCACGTACAGGTCGGTCCCGCGCAGCGCGTCGAGCGCCTCGCGCGAGTCGACGCCGGCGAGCCGCAGCACGGGCCGGGCCGGGGTGCCGCCGTGGCGCATGATCGCGATCGGCCGGCCGTCCACGACGAGCGTCGAGGCGGCGGCCAGGACGCGCTCGCGCGGCTGCGTCACGTGGAAGGAGCCGTCCAGCCCGTGGGGCCGGCCGACGCGTCCGACGCTGATGAGCTCGGAGTCGTCCGCGGAGGACACGGCGCGGGGCGCCCTAGTCGACGATGTCGACGAGGACGCGGCACTGCTCCTTGACGGCCGCGGCCTTGACGACGGTCCGCAGCGCGTTCGCGGTGCGTCCGCCCTTGCCGATCACCCGGCCGTAGTCGTCGTCGCCGACCGACAGCTCGAGGACGACCGTGCCGTCCTCCTCGTCGAACTGCTCCACCGCGACGCTGTCGGGATGGTCGACGAGCTGACGTACGAGGTAGTCGAGCAGGTCCTTCATCGCGGGCGAGACGTCCTAGGCGATTTCGATGCCCTGCGTGCGCAGGAGCTTGCGGACCTGCGGGGTGGCCGTCGCGCCGGTGGCGACCCAGTGGCGCACGCGGTCCTCGTTGACCGAGATGGTCGACGGCTCGGTCTGGGGGTTGTACTGCCCCAGGATCTCGATGTTGCGGCCGTCGCGCGGGGAGCGCTGATCGGCGGCGACGATGCGCCAGATCGCGTTCTTCTTCGCGCCCACGCGCGTCAGTCGGAGTCGAACGGCCATTCTGTGTCCTTGCGGGTTGGAACTGGGGAAGGTGGTGCGAGCGCGCGCGGATGATCGCGCGCGAGAGCGACGCTGGAGGTTAGCGACCCTGGCGCATCATGGCTTGCAGGTCCGGCATGCGGCCGCCCTTGCCGATCTGCTTCATGACCTTGCGCATCTGGCCGAACTGCTTGACGAGCTGGTTGACGGCCTGCACCGTCGTGCCCGAGCCCTTGGCGATGCGCAGGCGGCGCGAGCCCTTGATGAGCTCCGGCCGGCGGCGCTCCTCGGCCGTCATCGAGAGGATGATCGCCTGGACGCGGTCGAGCTCCTTCTCGTCGACCTTCAGGCCCTTGAGCTGCTGGCCGGCGAAGCCCGGCATCATGCCCAGCAGCGAGGTCAGGGGGCCCATCTTGCGCAGCTGGCGCAGCTGCTTGAGGAAGTCCTCGAGCGTGAACTCGTCCTTGCGCAGCTTGCGCTCGAGCTCCTTGGCCTCGTCCTCGTCGAACTGCTTCTCGGCCTTCTCGATCAGCGACATGACGTCGCCCATCCCGAGGATCCGCTGCGCCATCCGGTCGGGATGGAAGGCCTCGAACTGCTCGAGCTTCTCGCCGACCGACGCGAACAGGATCGGCTTGCCGGTGACGGCCTTGACCGAGAGCGCGGCGCCGCCGCGGGCGTCGCCGTCGAGCTTGGACATCACGACGCCGTCGAAGTCCACGGCCTCGGCGAACTGCTCGGCGACGTTCACGGCGTCCTGGCCGGTCATCGCGTCGACGACGAGCAGGATCGAGGTCGGCTTGACCGCCTTGCGGATGTCCTTGAGCTCCTGCATCAGGCGCTCGTCGACGTGCAGGCGGCCGGAGGTGTCGACGATGAGGACGTCCTTGCCCTCCATCTTGGCCTGGTCCAGCGCCCAGCGCGCGATGTCGACGGGGTCCTTGTCGGTGCCCTGCTCGTAGACGGTGGCGCCGGCCTGGCCGCCGACCTTCACGAGCTGCTCGACCGCCGCCGGCCGGTAGACGTCGCACGCGGCGACCGCGACCGACGACCCGTTCTTCTCCTTCAAGAGCTTCGCGAGCTTGGCCGTCGCCGTCGTCTTGCCTGAGCCCTGGAGGCCGGCCATCAGGATGACCGTCGGCGGGCGCGGCGCGAACGTTATGCCGGCCGAGGAGCCGCCCATCAACGCGGTCAGCTCCTCGTTGACGATCTTGACGACCTGCTGGCCCGGGTTGAGCTGGCCGAGGACGTCGGCGCCCAGGCAGCGCTCCTTGACCGTCGCCGTGAACTGCTTGACGACCTTGAAGTTGACGTCGGCCTCCAGCAGCGCGAGGCGGATCTCGCGCATGGCCTTGTTGACGTCGTCCTCGGTCAGCGTGCCGCGGCCGCGGACGTCGGACAGGGTCTCTTGGAGCTTCTCGGCAAGGGCGTCGAACACGAGGCGACGGAGTTTAGGGCGCGGGACGCGCCGCGACCTGGGCCGGACCGCTGACGTTCGCCCACGCCGCCAGCGCCTTGCCGGTCGACGCGTCGAGCAGCGCGACCGGCGGCTGGGCGGTCTGGGCGTCGGGCGCGCTGATCGCCGCGGGGGCGCCGAAGGACGCGGCACGCGAGGACGGGGCGGCGACGGAGCCGAAGACGCGCGGGGCCGCGACCGAGGGGTCGTTGCCCCGGACGCCCGCGCGCCACAGGACGAGCGCCGCGCCGGAGGGCGTGGTCGCCGCGTCGCCGAGGATCGCGTCGGTGCCGGCCGGGCTGAGCGCCGCCGGCGTCCCGAGGTGGCCGTTGGTGATCGTCTCGGCGCGCACGACGTAGTTGTCGCTGAAGCCGGACCAGGCCAGCAGCGTGCGCTGGCCGTCGATCGCGCGCAGCAGGACGCCCGGCGACGCGATGTAGGTGCCCGCGCCCGCGGGCGTGCCGACCGACTCGATCTGGCGGCGTGCGCCGAAGCCCTTGCCCGGCGCGGCGGTGATGAACGACACGATCGCGGGCGCGTCGCTCTCGCCCTCGCTGACGCGCTGGGACTTCCAGGCGACCGACTCACGGCCCGAGCCGTCGATCACGGCGCTGAGGTCGGACTGGATGCCGGCGCCGAGCGTGTGCGTCGCGCCCCAGGACCTCGCCCCGCGGTGGCGCGCATAGACCTCGTGCTGGTCCTCCCACACCACGAGCAGCTCGCCGCCGCTCTTGCCGCCGACCGCGACGGTCGCGCCGCGCGCCCTGTCCGACGCCTTGATCGTCAGCACCTTGCTGAACGTCGACGAGCCCTTCGTGCGCAGGTAGACGACGCGCTCCTTGGTGTTGAACGCGACCAGCGCGACGTTGCCCTGGGCGTCGCCGGCGATCGCGGCGACCCCGAGGCCGGTGGTGCCGGAGATCGCCGACGTCTTGATCGCGCCCGTCCCGCTCGCGGTCGTGAAGCGGATGTGGCTGGTGTCGTCGATCGTCCCGGGGTAAGCGGTCCCGAGCGACGAGCCGGCGGCGATCAGCCCGGTGGCGCCGTAGGACGCGAGGTGGGCGTCGGCGAACGTGAGGCCGTCGTCGCCGGCGACCGCGCCGCCGGCGTCGAGGCGGATCAGGTGGGTCGGGAACTGCGGCGCCGTGGCCGTGCCGCCGGGGCCGGTGACCGCGACGGCGGCGGTGCCGCGTTGGGTGATCGCGCCGCCGGGCGCGACGCCGACGGACGCGGCGGACAGCGTGGCCGGCGCCGACCACGGCGCGTCGGCTTGGGCGGCGGTGGGGACGGCGACCGCGGCGGCGGCCGCCAGGACGGCGGGGAGACGACGGAGGAGCATGCGGTTGGAACGTAGCCGCCGCCGCCGTGGTTGCATGAAGGTTCTATGAGAGTGGACGAGGCCCGCCGCCGGGCGGTGTCTGCGGCGGCGCCGGGTGGTCGTCGCGCCCGCTCGCGAACGCGCTCGTGAGCTGGCCCAGCGCTGCGGTGAACTCGCTCGGGATCACCCAGAGCTTGTTCGCGTCACCCTGGGCGATGCGCGGCAGCATCTGGAGGTACTGGTAGGACAGCAGCTTGGGGTCGGGGTCGCCCTTGTGGATGGCGGTGAAGACCGTGTCGATCGCCTGCGCCTCGCCCTCGGCCTGCAGGATCGCGGCGGTCTTCTGGCCCTCGGCCCGCAGGACGGCGGACTGCTTCTCGCCCTCGGCGGTCAGGATCTGCGACTGTTTGAGACCTTCGGCGTTGAGGATGGCGGCACGGCGGTCGCGCTCGGCGCGCATCTGCTTCTCCATCGCCTCCTGGATGCCGGCCGGCGGGTCGACGGCCTTGAGCTCCACGCGGGCGATGCGGATCCCCCACTTGCCGGTCGCCTCGTCGAGGACCGTGCGCAGCTGCGAGTTGATCTGGTCGCGCGACGTCAGCGAGTCCTCGAGCGTCAGGCCGCCGATGACGTTGCGCAGCGTCGTGACCGTCAGCTGCTCGATCGCCTGCAGCGGGTTGGCGACCTCATAGGACGCCGACTTGGGGTCGGTGATCGTGAAGTACAACACCGTGTCGATGTTCACCGTGACGTTGTCCTCGGTGATCACGCCCGACGGCGGGAAGCTGACGACCTGCTCGCGGAGGTCGATCAGCGGCTTGACCCGGTCGACGAACGGCAGCACGATCGTCAGGCCGGGCTCGAGCGTGCGGTTGTAGCGCCCGAAGCGCTCGACGACGCCGGCGCGCGCCTGGGGGATGATGCGGATCGTCTGCGACGCGACGAACAGCGCGAAGAGCAGGATGACGACGAGCGCGATCAGCGCGGCCACTGGGGTACCTCCGGGTCTCGGGTCAAGATGATGGCGTCGAAGAGGGTCATGGGGTTACGAGCGCCGTAGCGCCGCGGATCTCGACGACCTGCACCTTGGTGCCGGCCGCGATCTCCTGGTCGTCGTCGAGCGAGCGCGCCGTCCAGACCTCGCCGTCGATGCGCACCGCGCCGACGCTCTCGTCGTTGGCGATGCGCTCCAACACGATGGCATTGCGCCCGACGAGCGCGGCGGTGCCCGTCCGGATCCGCGGCGGCGTGTACAGGTGGCGCTTGGCGATCGGCCGGACGAGGCCGAAGCAGGCGAGGGTCAGGACCGCGAAGACGATGAGCTGGAGCGCCGCTCCCGCGCCGACGAGGTCCGCGAGCATCGCGCCGAACGCGCCCACCGCGAACGGCGCGAGGAAGAAGCCGGCCGTGAGGATCTCCCCCACCGCTGCGAAGACCCCTGCGATCAGCCAGACGAGCCAGGCATCCATCCCCGCCGAGTATCCCAGGCCGGTCGGGCGCCGGGCGCCGCTCGGTGCGCCCTAGGACCCGACGGGGACGAGGGCGCGGGCGAATGTCGTCGCCGGGCTCAGACGCTGACCAGGGCGCGGGCGAATGTCGTCGCGACGACTTCGCGTCGCCGGGCTCAGACGCTGACCAGGGCGCGGGCGAAGTCGTCGGCGTCGAACGGGCGCAGGTCCTCCAGTGCTTCGCCGATGCCGATGAGCTTGACGGGGATCCCCAACTCGCCGGCGATCGCGAGCGCGATGCCGCCCTTGGCGGTGCCGTCGAGCTTGGTCAGGACGATGCCGTCGACCGGGACCGCCTCCGAGAAGAGCTTGGCCTGGCGCACGCCGTTCTGGCCGGTCGTCGAGTCGATCGTCAGCAGCGTCTCGTGCGGCGCGTCGGGCATCTGCTTGCCGATGACGCGCCGGATCTTCGTCAGCTCGTTCATCAGCTCCTCCTGGTTGTGCAGGCGGCCGGCGGTGTCGATGATCACCACGTCCACCCCGCGCTCGCGGCCGCGGGCGACCGCGTCGAAGGCGACCGCGCCCGGGTCGGAGTTCTCGGGGCCGGTGACGATGTCGACGTCGGCGCGCCTGGCCCACTCGGTCAGCTGCTCGACCGCGGCGGCGCGGAACGTGTCGGCCGCGCCGAGCAGGACGGTCTTGCCGAGCTCCTGGCGCAGGTGCCAGGCGAGCTTGCCGATGGTGGTGGTCTTGCCGGTGCCGTTGACGCCGACGGCCATGATCACCGTCGGGCCGTTCTCGCGCGGGCGGACGTCGATGGTGTCGGTGCCGGTCTTGGCGATGTCGGCCAGCAGCTCGACGAGGCGGTCCTGGAGCGCCGGGCCGCCCTCGACCTGGCCGGACGTCGCCTCCTGCTCGAGCTGGCCGACGACGCTCGCGGTCGTGCGCGCGCCGACGTCGGCCATGATCAGCGCCTCCTCCAGCCGCTCCCACGTGGCCTCGTCGAGCGTGTCGAACAGCGTGGCCTGGATCTCGGAGGTCAGCGCCTCGCGAGTCTTGGACATGTTCTCGCGCAGGCGGCGGAAGAAGCCACGCCGGCGATCCGGCTGCTCGTCAGGCTCGGAAGTGCCGCCCGCGGGGGCGGAGCCGCCGTCGTCGCCGGTCAGGAAGAGGTCGCGCCAGTCACGGGCCATGGCGCGCGAAGATAGCGGGGTGATCGATGCGCGCACCGTCCCGTCCGATGCCGTTCCGGCGACCACGCTCGTCGCCGCGATGGTCGACGAGGTCTCCGAGCTGTACGGCCGGATCGACGCGCCGGGCGCGCCGAGCGCGACGCCGGTCGACTTCTCCGAGGCGCGCGGCGGCGTGTTCGTCGTGCTGTTCGAGGACGGCGAGCCGGTGGCCGGCGGCGGCGTCAAGCGCCTGGACGACACGGCGTGCGAGATCAAGCGCATGTACGTGGTCCCGGAGGCGCGCGGCCGCGGTCTGGCCTCGCAGTTGTTGGTGGCCTTGGAGGACGCGGCGCGCGCGGGCGGCTACGCGATCGCCCGGCTGGACACCGGACCGCGGCAGCCGGAGGCGCAGGCGATGTACGAGCGCGCCGGCTACGCGCCGATCGGCAACTTCAACGCGAACCCGTTCGCGTCGTTCTGGGGCGAGAAGGCGCTGTAGGGCGCACGGCTCGGGTCAGTCGCCCCAGCTGGCGCGCATGACCCGGTCGCGCTGCGTGCAGCGCAGGACCAGGACGGTGTTGCCGCCGAAGGCGCAGACGTAGCCGCCGACCTTGCGGATCCGCGGGGCGCGGTCGTCACGCACGTTGGCCGCCAGCCACCGCTTGACGAGCGGCCGGCCGCGCGCGCAGGTGTCGTTCACGACGACCACCCGCGCGTCGATGCTGTCGGTCAAGGCCACCGTCTTGCACTTGCCCGTGTAGGCGGCCTGGGCGGTGGTGCGCGAGACCTGGCCGAGCAGGTTGCCCCGGACCTCCGAGCGGCCCTTCTTGCACTTGTCGGAGTAGGACACCGGCGTCGGGCCGTTGGTGGCGTCGTAGCACTTCCACCCCTTCACGGCCTTGGCCGTGAACGCGCGGCCCATCACCTTCTTGGCCAGCGCGCACGACACGTCGCCGTGCGCGACCCAGACCTTGAACTTGAACTTGCTCGACGACGAGAACGCGCGGGTCGTCGTGCCGCACTGCTTGCTCTTGGCCTGCGCCGCGGCGGGCGCGAGGGCGACGAGCGCCGCGAGCACGCAGACGATGAGGACCGCTGACCTCTTCATAGCCGCTCCGTTACCCGTGCGCGACGCGGCGCGAACCTACGCGCCGGCGCCGACGGGCTCGCCGTGCGCCTCTTCGGCGTCGGCGACGTACTCCTTGGGCATCTTGCGCGACACGATCTTCGAGACGCCGTCGTTGCCCATCGACACGCCGTAGAGCGTGTCGGCCGCCTCCATCGTCCGCTTCTGGTGGGTGACGACGATGAACTGCGCGCGGTCGGCGTGCGCCTGGAGCAGGTCGAGGTAGCGCGTGATGTTGAGGTCGTCGAGCGCGGCCTCGACCTCGTCCAGGATGTAGAACGGGCACGGCTTGGCGAGGAAGACGCTGAACAGGAAGGCGATCGCGGTCATCGTCTTCTCGCCGCCGGACAGCAGCGTCAGGCGCTTCATCGACTTGCCCGCAGGCGTGATCTCGATCTCGACGCCGAGGTCGTCGTCGGGGTCGATCCCGTGCTCGTCCGCGGCGGCCTCGGCGTCGGCCGCGGCCTCGGCGGCCGCCTCGGCCTCGACCTCGGACGCGCCGTCGCCGGCGTCGCCGTCGGCCTTGGCCCCGCCGAGCACGGGGCGCGGACCGTTGTCCTCGCGAACGAGCGTCAGGCGCCCGCCGCCGCCCGGGAACAGCGTCTGCGACAGCTCCTCGAAGTTCTTGGCCGCGGCCTCGAACGTCTCGGTGAACGTGGTGCGGATCTGGCGGTCGGTGTCGCGGATGAACGCGCGCAGCTCGCGCAGCGCGGTCTCCAGGTCGGTGCGCTGGCGCTCCAGCTCGTCGACGTGCACGACGGCCTCGTCGTACTCCTGCTTGGCCAGCGGGTTGACCGGGCCGAGCTGCTCGCGGCGCTTGACGAGGCGCTCGACGCGCTGGCGCAGCTGCATCGCCTCCTCGGTCGACAGCGGCTCCTCGCGCGGCTCCGCTTCGAGGCCGAGCTTCTCGGCCAGCTCGGCGAGCTCGTGCGCGGCCTCGGCCTCCTGGTCGCGCAGCTGCTGCGCGCGGACCTCGGCGCGGGTCACGGCCTCGTTGCGCTCGCCGAGCTTCTGCTGGATCTCGGCCTCGGCCGCGGCGCACGCGCGCAGCTCCTGGGCGACGCCCTCGCCCTCGGCGCGATCGGCGGCCAGCGCGCCCTCCATCTCGCGCATCCGCCCCATGACCGCCTCGTGGACGACCGCCAGGACGTCGGCGACGCGGCCGGCCGCGGGCCCGAGCTCGCGGTCGCGCTTGAGCTGCGCCTCGAGGTAGGCGATGCGCCGCGTACGCTCCTCGCGCGCCTTCGCGGCCTGCTCGGCCACGCGGCGCTCGGACGTCAGCTCGCCCTCGAGCTGCGCGCGCCGCACCGCGGCCTCGCCCTGCTCGGGCGCCTTGCGGCGCTCCTCCATCAGCCACGCGGCCTGGCGCTCGGACTCCTTGGCCTCCGCGTAGGCGCGCTCGGCGTCGCGCCGCTCGCGCTCGGCGACGTCGCGCGACGCGTCGGCGGCGGAGACGGCGCCCGTCGCGGCCTCGACGCCGGTCGACGCCTCGTGCTCCGCCTTGACGTGCTTGTCGGCCTCGGCGATCAGCGCGTCGCGCTGGTTGCGCATCGCCAGGACGCGCTCCGCCCCACCCTCGGCGGCCTGCTGGAGCTCGCGCGTGGCGCCGAGCCAGGCGCGGCCCGCGGGCGTGACGGCGACGCCGGTGAAGGTGTCCGGAATCGCGTCGAGCGACTCGACCAGCCACGCGTCGGCGAGCAGCCGCCTGGCCAGCGACAGCGCCGGCTCGGGACCGCGGACGAGGTCGACGAAGGGCCGCGCGCCGGGGACGGGCGGCGTCGGCTGCGCGACCGGAGCGCCCGCGGGAGCGTCGCCGGAGACGAGCGCGCGGCCGCCGTCGCGCTTGGCCTTGTCCAGCAGCGCGGCGCCGGCCGCGCGGTCCGCGACGACCGCGGCGCTCAGCCGCGCGCCGAGCGCGGCGCTCAGCGCCAGCTCGGCGCCCGCCTCGACCTCGAGGTCGTCGCTCAGCGACCGCGCGCTGCCGGCGGGTCCGGAATGGGAGCGCAGGAACTGGTTGGCCCGCGCCAGCTCGGCGCCGACCTTCGCGGCCTCGCGCCGGGCGCCTTCGGCCGACGCCTCCGCCGCACGCCGCGCCTGGCGCGCGACCTCGCAGGCCTGGTCGGCCTCGGCCAGCGCCGCGCGCTTGGCCTCGACCGCCGTCTTCAGCTCCTCGACGCGCGCGGCCGCCGCGGACCGCTGCGCCTCCAGGGCCTGCAGCTCGCGCTCCAGCGCGGCGGTCCGGTCGGAGTCCAGCTCGACGAGCTGAGCCTCGATCGACTCGATGCGCTCCAGGCCGTTCTCGTCCGGCTGGTCCTCGGCGGCCTGCAGCTGCAGCGCGCCGAGCTGGCGCTCGCGCGACTCGGCCCGCTCGGCGACCTGCTCGGCCGTCTCGCGCGTGCGCTCCAGGCGCAGCTCGATCCGGTCGGCGGCCGACCGCGCCCGCTCGACGCGCCGGGCCAGCGCCTCGCGCTGCTCCGAGCGCTTGGCCAGCGCCTCTTCGGCGAGCTGACGGCGCGCCGCGACCGCGCGCAGCTCGGACTGGGCCTCCTCGCGCTCGGCGCGCGACGACGTGACCTTCGCGACCGCCTCGGCCATCTCGGCGCGGCGCGCGCGCACGGTCTCGCGCGCGAGCTCCCAGCGCGCCTCGACCGTCTGGCGCTCCAGCCGCTCGTGCAGCTCGGCGGCCTCGGCCTGGCGCTTGAGGGGGCGCAGCCGCGACCGCGCCTCGCGCTCGACGTCCAGCGCGCGATCCAGGTTGTCCTGCGTGCGCTCCAGCTTGAGCTGCGCGCGGCGCCGGCGCTTGCGGTGCTTGCCCAGGCCGGCGGCCTCCTCGATCAGCAGCCGGCGGTCCTTGGGCTTGGACGTGACGATCGCCTCGACGCGGCCCTGGGACACGACGGAATGCGATTCCTTGCCCAGGCCCGTGTCGCTCAGGACCTCGAGCACGTCGACCATCCGGCACTTCGCGCCGTTGAGGCGGTACTCGCCGTCGCCGGAGCGGTCGAGCCGGCGCAGGATCGAGATCTCGCCCACCGGGAGGTCGACCGTGCCGTCGGAGTTGTCCAGCACCAGCTCGACCTCGGCCGACGAGCGCGCCTGCACGCCGCGGCCGCCGCCGAAGATGACGTCCTGCATCGACTGGCCGCGCACCGCGAGCGGCGACTGCTCGCCCATCGCCCACAGCACGGCGTCGGTGATGTTGGACTTGCCGGACCCGTTCGGGCCGACGATCACCGACACGCCAGGCCCGAACTCGAGCTTGGTGCGGTCGGGGAAGGACTTGAAGCCCTTCAGGGTCAGCGACTTCAGATGCACCCCCACATCCTTGCGGGTGCCCCGGACGTTCGTGCCCGAACCGGAGGGTGCAGGGAGTTTTGGGGAGCCTTAGGCGGCGTCGTCGGCTTCGAGACCTTCGAGCGCTACGCGCGCGGCCTCTTGCTCGGCGTGCTTCTTGGACCGGCCCGACCCGGTTCCGAGGACCGCGCCGGACACGCCGGCGGCGACCTCGAAGGTGCGGTCGTGCGGCGGGCCGTTCTCGGCGGTGACCTCGTAGACCACGACCTCGCCGCGCTGGGCCAGCCGCTCCTGCAGCGTCGACTTGTAGTCGACGGGATGCTCCAGCGCGTGCTCGAGCTCGGGCTCGAAGGCCTCGACGACCGCGGCCGCCGTGCGCTCGTAGCCCGCGTGCAGGAAGCACGCGCCGATGACCGCCTCGATGATCGACGCGAGGACGCGCTCGGTCTCCATCAGCGCCGTCGTCTGCTCGGCGCCCTCGGGCGCCGCGGCCCGCAGCCGCTCCGGCACGCCGAGGCGCTCGGCCACGTTGCGGCACGACGGCCCGGACACCGTCTGGGCCCGGATCTTCGTCAGCCGGCCGGCGCCGTAGCGCTCGGCCTCCAGCAACGGGTAGATGTGCGCGGTGATCGCCAGGCCCAGCACGCTGTCGCCCAGGAACGCGAGGCGCGCGTAGGAGTCCGACCGCCGCGCCGTCCAGGACGCGTGGGTGAAGACCTGGCGAGCCAGATCCTCGGGCACCTCGCCGAGGAGGTCTCGCAGCTTCTGCAAGCTAGTGGCTCACGGCTACGTGGCGCTGGGCGCGTGGGCGAGGACGAAGTCGACCGCCTGGCCCACGGAGAGGATCTGCGCCGCCTGCTCGTCCGACATCTTCACGCCGTAGGAGTCTTCGAGCTCCTGCACCAGCGTGTACAGATCCAGCGAGTCGGCGTCCAGATCCTCCTTGAAGCGCGTCGACTCGTCGATCCGCGTCCCATCGACGTCGAGCTCGTCGGCGAGGTGGTTCCGGATCAGGGTGAAGACGTCTTCGCGGGTCATGGCGTCCCCTAGACCGTACTGCCGGAGCCGGACGCGAGGGATGTGGTCCCGCCCGCCCCCTTGAGCGCTCCGGCCTCCTCCAGCGCGGCGTGGGTCTGACCGACGACGTCGTTGCGGACGCCGCGGGCCGCGAGCAGGATCGCCTGGCCGAAGCCGACGCGGCTGAAGCGGCCGTGCGGGACGATCCCGAGCTTGCGCAGGCCGAGCATGTAGGCGCCGCCCTGCGCCTCGGGGTCGATCTCCGAGCGCAGCGTGCGCAGGTCGGACCGCAGCAGCAGGCCGCCGACCTTGCCGCGCGAGGAGTTCATGGCCGCCTCGCGGATCGAGCGCAGCGTCGCCGACGACACGCCCTCGATGAGCTTGAGCGTGACGTTGCCGGTGAAGCCGTCGGCGACGACCACGTCGGCCTCGCCGTCCATGATCACGTTGCCCTCGGTGTTGCCGACGAAGTCGACCAGCGGCGATGCGGCGGCGCGCTCGACGAGCAGGCGGTGCGCCTCGATCACCAGCGGCGTGCCCTTGATCGCCTCGCTGCCGTTGGACAGCAGCGCGACGCGCGGGCGCTGGATCCCGAGGACCGTCTTGGCCAGCGCCGCGCCCATGAACGCGAACTGGACGAGGTGCTCGGGGCGGACCTCGGTGTTGGCGCCGACGTCGAGCAGCGTGACCGGCGGGCGGCCGCCCGGAACCGGGATCGGGAGCGCGAGCGCCGGGCGGTAGATGCCCTGCGAGCGCTTGATGTTCAACAGGCCGGCCGCGAGCGCGGCGCCGGTCGAGCCGCCGGAGACCAGCGCGCCGGCGCGCCCTGCGGCGACGGCCTGCGCGGCGAGGACGATCGACGCGTCCTTCGTGGACCGCGCGGCGGAGACGGGATCCGGGACCTTGGCGATCGAGACGGGCGCGTCGACGACCTCGACGAGGTCGGCGGGCGCGTCGATCGGGCCGAACGCGTCGGCCGGTCCGAAGAGCAGCGACTTGACGCCCTGCCGGGCGGCGATGGCGGCGCCGGCGGCCACTTCCGCCGGGCCGAGGTCGGCGCCGTTGGCGTCGACCGCGACGACGACGGCCTCTCCCGAGGCCGTCACGCTAATCGTGCGAGTGGCCGTGCTGCTCGGGCGCGAGGATCTCGCGACCGGCGTACGTCCCGCAGGACGGGCACACGCGATGCGGGCGGCGCGGGCTGTGGCACACCGGGCACGCGTTGATCGCGGGCGAGGAGATCTTGTGCTGCGAACGACGCTTGGTCGTGCGGCTGTGCGACTGCTTCTGCTTCGGGACGGCCATGGGCGACGCCGAAGGGTAGCGGACGCGCGATCGCACCGCCCTGCGGGTCCGGGCCGCCTGCTTGACTGCGGCGCCGTGTCCTCTCTCCCCGTCACTCCCCGCCTGATGACGCCCGCCGACGTCCCTGCCGCCGCGAAGGTCGGCCGCGACGCGCTCGGCGCCCTCTACCCCGTCGAGTTCCAACCCTCCACCGACGAGGAGCGCGAAGCCCAACGCGTGCGCTCCGAGACCCGCGTCGACCATCTCCGCCAGACCGATCCCGAAGGCGCGTGGGTCGCCGAGGCCGGCGACGGCGAGATCGTCGGGATCGCGCTCGCGCTCGTCCGCGAGGACGTCTGGGGACTGTCGCTGTTCGGCGTCAAGCCCGGCCTGCAGGGCCAGGGCATCGGCGGCCCGATCCTCGACGGCTCGCTGCGCTACGCCGAGGGCCGGCGCGCCGCGATCATCCTCAGCTCGACCGATGCCCGCGCGATGCGCCGCTACTTCCGCGCCGGCTTCCAGGTCCGGCCGTGCATCGCCGCGGCCGGCGCGATCAACCGCTCGCGGCTGCCGGCCGGCCTGCGCGCGCGGACCGGCGACGTCGCGGACGACGCGGAGCTGATCGCCGCGGTCTCGCGCCACGTGCGGACGGCCGAGCACGGCGCCGACGTCGACGCGATGCTGCGGACCGGCGGCGAGCTGCTGGTCGTCGACGGCCGCGGCTGGGCGGTGGTCCGCGACGGCTCGCCGATGGTCGTCGCCGCCTTCGACGACGCGGCCGCGCGCGACCTGCTCTGGTCCTGCTTCGCCGCCGCGACGCCGGGCGCGGCAGCCCACGTCGACTTCATCGGGCAGGGCAACGACTGGGCCGTCGAGGTCGCGCTCGACATGGGCCTGGCGCTCACGCCCGACGGCCCGATCTTCACGCGCGGCGACCTCGGCCCGCTGGCGCCGTACCTGCCGAGCGGGGCGTACCTGTGATCGCGTTGCGCGCGGCGACGCGCGCCGACATCCCGGAGCTCACGGCGCTGGTGCGTCGCTGCGACGAGTCGCAGCGCGCGTGGGCCGGCACGGACGTCCCGATGCCCGCCTCCGAGGGCGAGGAGCTCGAGTGGGAGGTCCGGTTCGCGCGCTCGGCGGCCTGGATCCAGGTGGCGGTCGAGGGCGAGGCGATCCTCGGCGCGGTCGCCTTCGCCCAGGCGACGGTCGCGCGCGAGGACCGCACGCCGATCCCCGGGGTCGGCCACGTCTCCGCGGTCTTCGTCGACCCGCCGCACTGGCGTCGCGGCATCGCGCGCCTCATGCTCGACGCCGCCGACGCGGCGATGCGCGCCGCCGGCTTCTCCCGCGCCCAGCTCTGGACCCTGGACGGCTCCCCGGCCGAGCAGCTCTACACCGCGCTCGGCTGGTCGCGCGACGGCCGCCGCGACACGTTCCCGCCGATGGGGCTCGACACGGTGGCCTACGTCAAGGAGCTGGGCTAGCGCCGGCCCGGGAGGCCCAGCCCGGTCGCAATACTGGCGCCCATGGCCTCCTCCTCCAAGCTCGAAGCCCGCCCCGTCGCGATCACCGGCGCGCGGCCGATCCTCGCCCTGGCGGCCGGCAGCGCCGCGTTCGGCGCGGTCGCCGTCGGCGCGGTCGCGGTCGGCGCGCTCGCGATCGGGCGGCTGAGGGTCGGTCAGGCGCGGTTCGAGAAGCTCGAGATCGACGAGCTGGTGGTGCGCCGCGTGGAGATCACGGAGGAGCTGGCTACTCCTCGAACTTGATCTGCGACAGCGCGGCCCAGCGGGCGTCCGGCGCCTTCTCGTGGTGGTGGTCGGCGCCGGCGTTGTTCAGGTCGATCCCGCACTCCGGGCACAGCCCGAGGCAGTCGTGCTTGCAGAGGATGTTGGCCGGGAGCGCCAGCGCGAGCGCGTCGCGGGTCCAGCCGGCCGCGTCGACGACCTCGCCCTCCACGTAGGGCGAGTCCAGCTCCGGCCCCTCGTCGGGCACGTCGACCTCGTAGCTGTCGACCGCGAACGACGGCGACGCCGGCTCCAGGCAGCGCATGCACGGCCCGTGCAGCTCCGCGGTCAAGCGCAGGCGCAGCGACCAGCCGCCGCCGGTCATCCGGCTGACGTCGAGCTCGACCGGGATCGGCGTGGGCCGCACGTCATAGCGCTCGTTGCTCAGCTCGAAGTGGTCGAGCGGGACGTCGACCTCGAGATGGCGGGCTTCCCCGGCGCGCAGATGCAGCGGGCCGAGGTCGAAGGAATCGGTTCGCGCGGACATCGCCCTTGCGAGGGTAGAAGATGGATCGGTGCGCACGATGGTCTTGGACGGTCCGGGGACGCGGCTCCACCCGCTGGAGCAGCCCAGGCCAGAGCCCGGACCCGGCCAGGTCCTGCTCCGCGTCCGCGCCTGCGGCGTCTGCCGGACCGACCTGCACGTGACCGACGGCGAGGTCGCGCAGACCCGCGCGCCGCTCGTGCTCGGCCACCAGATCGTGGCCGAGCGGGCCGACACCGGCGAGCGCGTCGGCGTCCCCTGGCTGGGCTGGACCGACGGGACCTGCCCGGCCTGCGCGCGCGGCCAGGAGAACCTCTGCGTCGCTGCGCGCTTCACCGGCAAGGACATCGACGGCGGCTTCGCGGAGTGGACGGTCGCCGACGAGCGCTTCTGCCTGCCGCTGGGTGGACGGGACGGCGTCATGGACGACGTCCACGTGGCGCCGCTGCTGTGCGCGGGGCTGATCGGGCTACGGACCCTGCGCGCCGCGGGCGACCCGGCGCGGGTCGGGCTGTACGGCTTCGGCGCAGCCGCGCACCTGATCTGCCAGATCGCCGTCTGGGAGGGGCGCGAGGTGTACGCCTTCACCCGGCCGGGCGACGAGCGCGGGCAGGCCTTCGCGCGCAGCCAGGGCGCGCGCTGGGCCGGCGGGACGGACGCGGCGCCGCCGGAGCCCTTGGACGCCGCCCTGATCTTCGCCCCGGCCGGCGAGCTGGTCCCGCTCGCGCTGCGCGCCGTGCGCCCGGGCGGCGTCGTCGTCTGCGGCGGGATCCACATGAGCGACATCCCGTCGTTCCCCTACGCCGACCTGTGGGGCGAGCGGGTCCTCCGCTCGGTCGCGAACCTCACCCGCGCCGACGGGCACGAGCTGCTGGCGCTCGCGACTCGCGTACCGCTCCGGCCGCAGGTCACGACCTACGCGCTCGACGACGCCCAGCAGGCGCTCGACGACCTGCGGTCGGGCGCGCTCGAGGGAGCGGCGGTGGTGGTGCCATGAGCCGCGAGAATCGCCCCCTGGGCGATTGCTCGCTATGGAGTCAGCGCCCTCTGGGCGATGACTCCACGTCGTGCGGTGCCACGAACCGCGAGAATCGCCCCCTGGGCGATTGCTCGCTATGGAGTCAGCGCCCTCTGGGCGATGACTCCACGTCGTCGCTCGCCAGCTCGCGCTTGAGCACCTTGCCCGTCGCGTTGCGCGGCAGCTCGTCGAGGAAGACGATCTCGCGCGGCACCTTGTAGGACGCGAGGTTGGACTTCACGTAGGCCTTGAGGTCGTCCTCGGACGCGCCGGCGCCGCCGGTCAGCACGACGAACGCGCGCAGGCGCTGGCCGAACTTCGCGTCGTCGACGCCGACCACCGCGGCCTCGTCGACCGCGTCGTGGTGGCTGAGCAGGTCCTCGACCTCGCGCGGGAAGACGTTCTCGCCGCCGCTGACGATCATCTCGTCGTCGCGACCGTCGACGAACAGGCGCCCGCCGTCGTCCATGTGGCCGACGTCGCCGGTGGACATCAGGCCGTTGATGATGGCCTTGTTCCCGCCGCCGGTGTAGCCGTCGAAGACCAGCTCGTTGCCCACGAAGATCCGGCCGGTCTCGCCGTCGCCGACCTCGTTGCCGTCGTCGTCGTACAACTTGACGATCGTCCCGAACGGCGGCCGGCCGGCGGTCCCGGGCGCGGCGCGCAGGTCGGTCGGCTGGGCGATCGTCGCCCACGCGACCTCGGTCGACCCGTACAGGTTGTAGAGGACGTCGCCGAAGCGGTCCATGACCTCGGTCGCCAGCGGGCCCGGCAGCGCGCTGCCGCTCGCCCCGATGATCTTCAGGCTGCGCAGGTCATAGCGGTCGATCGTCTCGGGCGGGAGCTCGAGGATCCGGCTGAGCATCACCGGGACGACGACGAGCGTCGTGGCCTCGTGCTGGGCGATCGCGCTGAGCGCGCCCTCGGGGTCGAAGCGGCGGCGCAGGACGAGCTGGGCGCCGAGCGCCATCCCGAGCGTGAAGTGCGCGAAGCCCCAGGAGTGGAACATCGGCGCCGCGACCATCCACGGCTCCTCGGCGCGCAGCGGGATCTTGGACAGCAGGCCGGCGGCGGGCAGCAGCGACTTGGGCTGCGAGCGGTTCGCGCCCTTCGGCGTCCCGGTCGTGCCCGAGGTGAGGATCACGACGCGGCCCTTCTCGGCCGGCGGGACGAGGTCGGCGCTGTCGCCCCGCTGGATGAGGTCCTCCAGGAGCGGGTCGCCGGCCGGCTGGGTGGGCGGGCCCGATTCCCCGTCGAACCAGGCGACGAAGCGCTTGCGGCGCTTGCCGGCGTCCTTGACGAGGTCGGCGAACTCCTCGTCGTACACGATGGCCTTAGGCTTCTCGCGCGCGCAGACGTCGGTGATCTGCGGCCCCGCGAACATCGTGTTGAGGTACAACGCGTTGGCCCCCAACTTGGAGCACGCGACGGTCGCGTCGACGAACCCGCGGTGGTTGCGGCAGAGGATCGCGACGCCGTCGCCCTCGCCGATGCCCAGGTCGCTCCACGCGTTGGCCAGCGCGTTGGTGCGCTCGTGGATCTCCCTGAAGGTCAGCGTGCCGAGCTCGTCGACGATCCCGACCTTGTCCGGGCGGCGGACGGCCGAGACGCTGTAGCCGGCGGCGGGCGTCGGCCCCCAGCGCACCATCGTCGAGGCCATGTGGACGACCTTGTCCGGTCGCATGGGCCGGATGACGCCGGCATCGGCGAGGACCTTGACGGCCTGCGCCGTGTTGCCGACCCGGTCGAGGACAGACTGCACCTGGGGCATTGAGGGGGAATATGGCACTTGCGGCTCCGCGATGGTGCGGTTCCGCACTTGACCGTTCGGTCAGGACGGCAGCTCGAGGTCGGGCGGCACGTCGCCGCGCTCGATCAGCCCGCGGATGTCGGCGGCTCTCCGTGGGTTGAGGAACACGTGGCGCTGCCCGACGCTCGGCTTCTCGGCCAGCAACCCTGAGAGCAGCAAGGCCTCGCCCACCTCGTCGGCCAGCGCGCGGTCGTTGCCGGCGAAGCCGCGGGCGAGATGCGTGAAGTCGGTGTGGTAGCCGCCCCACTTGCCCATGCCGTCGAGGCGTTGGAGGATCCGGCGGGCCACGCGGCGCGACGGGTCGGGGTCATCATGCGGACGCGTGGCCTGGGCGGGCCGGCTCGCCTCCAGCGCGGTGAGGATCGCGTCCTCGTGCTCGGCGACGGACTGCGGGTCGGCGGGCCGGCCCTGGAGCTTGGCGACCTCGAGCGCGACGTTGAGCGGGTGCGCCGGGCCGATCGGCGCCTTGAAGTCGGCGGCGTCGTCGAGGAGCGCCGGCGGGACGGCGAGCAGCTGCGCCTTGAGGCGGTCGACGGGCGCGATGTGGTCGGTGTCGAACGCGAGGGGGGCGAGCTCCGGGTCGCCGTGACCTCGTGCCGACGTGACCCTGATCGCGAGGAAGTCGTCGAAGTGGCCGGCCTCGATCCGCGTCGGACGGTCGGTGGCGTCGGCGAGGGCGCCGACGAGCGCGGCGGTGAGCAGCCAGGCGCGCTCGTCGACCGCGTCGGGATCGGCCCTCAGCCCGGGCGCGACGGGCGCGACCGCGATCAGGCCGCCGCCCTCGCGGCGCGTCTCGGCCACGGCCAGGACGACCGGATGGTCATATCCCGAACGGCTCTGCGCGAGCTCGGCGGCGCCGTGCTGCAACTCCTGTCCCAAGAGCTGGCGCAGCTGGCCGATGCGCTCGCGGGGCGCATCGGCCCCGCCCGCGTCGGCGAGGACCTGCTCGATGCCGGTCAGCGTCGGCCGCATGTGGGACGAGAGCCTATGGCGCTCGCGCGGTGGTCCGTCCGTCGCCGGCCCCAGACTGGTCGGTCCCGTATGAAGCTGGTCCACGCCGCCGACATCCATCTCGACAGCCCGATGCACGGGCTGGCCGCCTACGACACCGCGCCCGTCGCCGAGCTGCGCCTCGCGACGCGCAGCGCGTTCCGCGGGCTGGTCGACCTGTGCCTGGAGGAGGGCGCCGACGCGCTGCTGATCGGGGGCGATCTGTACGACGGCGACTGGCACGACTACGCGACGGGCGCGTTCTTCGTGCGCGAGGCCGCGCGGTTGGGCGAGGCGTCGATCCCCGTGGTCGTCGTGACGGGCAACCACGACGCGGCGTCGCGGATCACCAAGTCCCTGCGGCTGCCCGAGAACGTGCGGCTGCTCGGGGTCGACGCGCCGGAGACCGTGGTGTTGGACGCGTTGGGCCTGGCGGTCCACGGCCAGGGCTATGCGACCCCGGCTGTCATGGCGGACCTGTCGGCCGCCTATCCGGCGCCGGTGTCCGGGCTCGTCAACGTCGGGCTGCTCCACACGAGCGCCGACGGGCGCTTCGACCACGCGCCGTACGCGCCGTGCCGGGTCGACCGCCTGGCGGCGCACGGCTACGACTTCTGGGGCCTCGGGCACGTGCACGACCGCACGCTGCTGCACGCCGAGCCGCCGATCCTGTTCCCGGGATGCCTGCAGGGGCGCAACGTGCGGGAGACCGGGCCGAAGGGCGCCACGGTCGTGACGTTCGGCGCCGATGGGCTGCCGGTGCTGTCGGAGCGGGTGCTGGACGTCGTCCGCTGGGCGGTCGTGGACGTCGACGCCTCCGCGTTGGCCGACGGCGACGAGGTCGTCGTCGCCGTGGGCTCAGCGCTGTCCGACGCCGTGGCCGCGGCCGAGGGTCGGCTGCTCGCGGCGCGCGTCCGCATCGTGGGCGCCTCCAGCGCGCACGGCGCGCTGGTGCGCGACGCGCGGCGCTTCGAGTGGGACGTGCGCGGCGCGGCGGCCGAGGTCGCCGGCGAGGGCGCGTGGATCGAGAAGGTGCAGGTCCGGACGTCGGCGATCGGCGCGGTCGAGGGCGTCGCGGTCGGCGACGACGTGTTCGCCGAGCTGGCGCGCGCGGTCGGCGCCGCGTCGGAGGCCGAGCTGGGCGCCGAGCTGGAGGGGCTGGCCGGGAAGCTGCGCGGCGCGGTGGACTGGGACCCGACGTCCGAGGACGTCGTGCGCGAGCTGCTGGACGACGTCGCGCGCGATCTGCCGGCGCTGCTGCTGGACGGAGGCGCGGCGTGATCCGCATCGCGCGCCTGGACCTCGAGCGGTGGGGGCACTTCGACGGGCGCTCGCTGCCGTTCGCCCCGGCCGGCTCGCTGCACGTGGTCTTCGGCGCCAACGAAGCCGGCAAGTCGACGACGCGGCGCGCAGTCAGCGCGCTGCTGTTCGGCGTGCCGGCGCGGACGCGGGACACGTTCGGGCGGCCGGGCGCCGACCTGCGCGTCGGCGCGCTGCTGGAGCTCGACGGCGTGCCCGTCGAGGTCGTGCGCCGCAAGGGTCTCAAGAACACGTTGTTGGACGGCGCCGGCGAGGTGCTCGATCCGGCCGGGCTGGCGGGCGCGCTCGGCGGCCTGACGGGCGACGTCCACGCCGGCCTGTTCGAGATCACCCACGACTCGCTCGTCGAGGGCGGTCAGGAGCTGCTCGCGGGTCGCGGCGCGGTCGGCGAGTCGCTGTTCGCGGCGGCGGCCGGCACGGCGCGGCTGCACGCGCTGCTGCGCCGGCTCGAGGCCGACGCGGACACGCTCTTCTCCACGCGTCCCTCGAAGAAGGAGCTCAACCTGCTCCTGGCGCGACACGCCGAGGTGCGGGCGCTGCTGCGCGACGTCGGGCTGCGGCCGCCGCGCTACGAGGGGCTGCAGCGCGAGCGGGCGGACCTCGAGGCGGCGTTCGCGGTCGCCGGCACGGCGCTGGAGGAGACCGAGCGCGAGCGCTCCCGGCTGGAGCGCCTGCGCGGCGCGGCGCCGATCGCCGGCCAGCGCGCGACGCTCGCGGCCGAGCTGGAGGCCCTCGGCGACGTGCCGGCGCTCAGCTCCGATGCCCCGGCGCGCCGGATGGCCGCGACCGAACGTCGCGCCCACGCGCGCACCAACGCCTCCGCGGCCTCCCGCGAGCTCTCGCGCCACCGCGCCCGCGCCTCCGAGCTGGCGGTCGACGACGCCTTCCTGCCCGCGCTCGACGCGCTCGAGACGCTCCACACGACCGCGTCGGCGGTGGCCGCCGACGCAGCGCGCCACGACGAGCTGTCGACGACCGCGGCGGCGCTGTCGGCGCGCCTGGACGGCGCCCGCGCGGCGCTGGGCGCGGCGCTGCGCGAGCCGGCGGGCGGGGAGCGCGCGGCTGCCTCGGACGAGGGCGCCTTCGCGCCCACCGACGCCTCCGCGCCCGGCGATGCGTCCGCCCACGGCGTGACCTCCGCGTCGGGCGGAGCCTCCGCGGCCGGCGACTCCTCCACGTCGGACGGAGCCTCCCCCGTCCCGCGCCTGGCCCTCGACGCCGACGCGCGCGACCGCCTCGAGGCCTGCCTCCAGGCGCGCGGCGGCGTCACGGAGGCCGCGACCTCCGCCCGCGCGGCCGCCGAGGACGCGCGCCGCGCCGTGGAGCGCGCCGAGCGCGACGCCGCCGCGGCCCCAGCCGTTGGCAATGACCTTGCCTTGACCGCCGCCCTGCGCGCGGCCCGCCGCGCCGGCGACGTGGACGAGCAGGTCGCTCGCGGCCGGGCGGAGGAGCGCGCCGCCCTCACCGCGGCCGATCGTGCCGCCGGCGGCGACGCCGCCGCGCTCGCCGCGATCCCGGTCCCCGACCGTGAGACGCTCCAAGACCTCCTCGGCGCCATCGTCGAGGCAGAGCGGATCGGTGCGGAGCTGGAGACGGAGGCGATCGCGATCGCCGACCGCGTCCACCTCCTCGCCGCCCAGCGCGACGACCTCGGCGCCGACGCCCCGGTCCTCGACGCCTCCGCGCTCGCGGCCGCCCGCACGGCCCGCGACGACTCGTGGGCCAAGGTCCGCGCGGGGCTCTCGGCTCCGCTGGAGGCCGAGGAGGCCGAGCAGCTCGCCGTCGAGCACGAGCACACGACGACCGAGGCCGACGACATCGCCGACGAGCGCCTCCGCCACGCGGAGGACGTCTCACGCCTGGCCGACATCGAGCGCGACCTCGCCAAGCTCGGTCGCGACGAGGCCGAGCTGGCTCACCGCCGCGAGCGCCACGACGCCGTCGCGGCCCGTGCCGCCGACGCCTGGTCGGCGGCCTGGTCGCCGGCCGCCGACGCGGCACCGTCCCCGGCCGCCGCCGGCGCCTGGCTCGCCCAGCGCGACACCGCCCTCGACCATCTCGCGGCCGCGACCCGCGCGGCCGAGCAGGCCGAGGCCGGCGAACGGCTGCGGGCCGAGCACGCCTCCGCGCTGCGCTCGGCGCTCGTCGACCCTGCCGACCCCGACCTCCCGCTGGCCACGCTCGTCGAGCTCGCCGACGTGCGGCTCGAGACGCTGCGCGCCGAGGCCGACCAGGCCACCCGCGCCGCCGAGGCGCTCACCCGCGCCGAGGCCGAGCTCGAGGACGCCGAGACCGCGCTGACCCGCGCGGACACACGGCTCGCCGACTGGACCACGAGCTGGACGTCGCTCCGCGACGCCTGCGGCCTTGCCGCCACGCTCGCGCCCGACGCGGCGCTCGGCGCGCTGCGCTCCCTCGAGCAGGCCGCGCGCGACCAGGAGCGGCTCGGCGCGCTGACCGCCGACCGCGACGCCATCGTCGCCCGCCGCCGCGCGTTCGAGGCCGCGGTCGCCGAGCACGTGACGGCGCGCGCCCCCGACCTCGCAGAGCGCCCCGCCGTCGCCGCGGCACAGGAGCTGCATCGCCGCGCGACCGCCGTGCGCGCGGCCGCCGCCGAGCGCGACACGCTCTCGACGACCATCGCCGACCTCGCGGCCGACCACGCCGAGCAGGTCGCGATCGTCGCCGAGGCCGACGAGGAGCTCGCCGCGCTGCGCGCGGCGGCCGGCGCCGAGAGCGACGCCGCGCTCGTCCAGCGCGAGCAGCAGAGCGCGCGTGCTGACGCGCTGCGCGCCGAGATCGCGCGCCTGGACGGCGACCTCGCCCGCGCCGGCGGCGCGCCCGCCGGCGAGGTCGCCCGGGCCGTCGCCGACCTCGACGCCGACGTCGCCGCGGTGCGCGCCGGGGATCTCGAGGCGCTCGCGTCCCGCCAGCGCGACGAGCGCGACGACGCCGGCCGCGCGCTGACCCGCGCACGCGACGAGCTCGCCCGCCTGGAGCGCTCCGACGAGGCCGCGCAGGCGCGGCAGGAGGCCGCGACGCTGGAGGCCCAGATCCGCGAGGTCGCCGAGCGCTACGCGCGTGCGCGCCTCGCCCAGCGTGTCCTGCGCGACGCGATCGCCGGCTACCGCAGCGCCCACGAGGGCCCGCTGCTCGCCCGCGCCAACGAGCTGTTCCCGGCGCTGACCTGCGAGCGCTTCGCGCGGCTGGAGACCGACGTCGACGATCGCGACGAGGACGTCCTGATCGCGATCACGGCCGACGGCTCCCGCCGCCGCGTCGAGGAGCTCAGCGACGGCACCCGCGAGCAGCTCTTCCTCGCCCTCCGCCTCGCGGCGATCGAGCGCCACGTCGCCACCGCCCAGCCGGTTCCGGTCCTCTTCGACGACGTCCTCCTGGAGTCCGACGACGAGCGCGCCGACCGCATCCTCACCGCGCTCGCCGAGCTGGCGACCCACACCCAGGTCATCCTCCTCACCCACCACCACCACCTCGTCGAGATCGCCCGATCCACGATCCCGGCAGACCGCCTCGACCTGATCGAGCTGACCGCCGACACCACGTCGGCCGCGCCGGCGCGGGAGCGCGCCGAGATCGTCGCCACCGCCGCCGAGCCGCTGACCGCCACCGCCACCGCCACCGCCGCGACTGCCGAGCCCGTGCCCGTCGCCACCACCACCGCCGAGCCGCTCACCCCCGCCGCCACCGCGCAGCGCGACGCGGCGCCGGCGACCGCCGAGGACCCAGCGCCCTCCGAGCCCGCCGTCCCGGCGCTCGACGCCGACGACGAGCCCGAGCCCGACGGCGACGAGCCCACCCCCACGCTGGCCGAGGAGCTCGCCGCGCTCGCCGGGCACGCGGTGCACGAGTCGCCCTACGGCGAGCAGACCAGCTTGTTGTAGGCGTCGCCCGGCCCGGGCGACGCCGTGCGGCGTGCGCCCTCTACGCCGCGGCCGTCGACAGCCCGAAGCGCACGCCGGTCAGCTCCTCGCTGACGTCCCACAGCCGCCGGGCGTCCTCCTCGCTCTGCGCGGCCTTCGCCCGGCCGACCACCTTCGGGTGACCGCGCTGCTCCATGAAGCCGTCCGGGCCGACGAACGCGTCGCCCGGGATCTCCTGGGTGGCCGCGTACAGCGTCGGCAGCGCGCCCATCTCGTCGCTCTGCGCCAACAGGCGGTTGCCGAGCGTCGACATCAGCACGTGCTGCACCCGGCTGCCGGTGTGGTCCTGGAGATGCGTGTTGGCATAGCCCGGATGCGCCGCGACGGCGCGCACGCCGGAGCCGGCCTCGGTCAGCCGGCGCTGCAGCTCCGTCGTGAACAGCAGGTTGGACAACTTGGTCTGCCCGTACACGCGCCAGCGGTCGTAGCGCCGGCGCTCCCAGTTGAGGTCGTCGAAGGACATCCGGCCGAAGCGATGCGCCCCCGACGAGACCGTCACGACGCGGTCGCGCACCTGCCCGAGCAGCAGGTTCGTCAGCGCGAAGTGGCCGAGGTGGTTGGTCCCGAACTGCAACTCGAAGCCGTCGGCCGTCTTGCCCTGCGGCACGGCCATGATGCCGGCGTTGTTGATGAGGACGTCGAGGTCGCCGGTCCAGTCGTCGGCGAACGCGCGCACCGAGTCCAGCGAGGCGAGATCCAGCGGCCGCACCTCCCACGACCCCGTGAACCGCTCCGCGACGCCCTGGCCCTTGGCGACGTCGCGTACCGCCAACACGACGTTCGCGCCCGCCCGGGCGAGCTCCCGCGCGGTCACGGCCCCCAGGCCGCTGGAGGCTCCGGTGACGACGATCGTGCGCCCGGCCAGATCGGGGAGGTCCGCGGCGGTCCACTTGGAGGAAGACATGGACGCGAATGTAGACGGCGCCGACAAAGGTGTCAATGACAACAATGCTGTCAGCGTCTACTCGGCGAGGTACGATCCATCGCGTGACGACCGTCGCGCGGCCCTACCACCACGGCAACCTCCGCGAGGCGCTGCTGCGCGCGGGCGAGCAGGCGCTCGAGAGCGGCGGCGCCCAGACGCTGTCGCTGCGCGAGCTGGCCCGCGACGTCGGGGTCAGCCACGCCGCGCCCCGGCGCCACTTCGCCGACAAGCAGGCCCTGCTCGACGCGCTCGCCCAGAACGGCTTCGAGCAGCTCGGCGCGATCCTCGCGACCGCCGTCGCGGACGCCGGCCCGGACTTCGACGCCCGCCTCCTCAGCCTCGGCCGCGCCTACATCGCCTACGCGACCGCGCACCCGGCGCTCGTCGAGCTGATGTTCGCCAGCAAGCACCAGGCCGGCGCGCCCGCCGAGCTGACCGAGGCCGGCGAGCGCGCGTTCGCCCCCGCCCTCGGCGCGGTCGCCGAGGGCCAGGCCGCGGGCGCGATCGTCGCCGGCGACCCGCACCGCGTCGCCATCGTCGCCTTCGCCGCCCTTCAGGGCCTCGTCGCGCTCGCCAACAACGGCATGCTCGGCGACGACCCGCTCGACGACCTGATCGAGGACGCCGTCCGGCGCCTCCTGCTCGGCCTCCGCCCCCGCGCCTAGCCCCTAATCCCGGCCCGCCGCCTGGACGAGCAGGGCGATCTGGACGCGGTTGTCGACGTCGAGCTTGGCCAGGAGCTTGGAGACGTGGGCCTTCACGGTCGCGACGCTCATGTGGAGCTCGGTCGCGATCTCGGCGTTCGCCCGGCCCTCGCCGACCGCCAGCGCGACCTCGTGCTCGCGCGCGCTGAGCGTCGCGAGCTGGGTCCGTGCCCGGTCCTGACGCGCGGCGGCCTCGCCGTCGCCGGCCACGAGCGAGATCAGCTGGCGGGCGACCGTCGGCGACAGCATCGCGTCGCCGGCGTGCACGGTCTCGATCGCCCGGACGATCTCCGTCGGCGGCGTGTCCTTCAACAGGAACCCGGCGGCGCCCGCCTGCAGCGCGCGCAGGACGAGCTCGTCGGCGTCGAACGTCGTGAGCACGACGACGGCCGGCGCGTCGGGCTGGTCGCGGACCAACCTGGTGGCCTCGATGCCGTCGACCTGGGGCATGCGCAAGTCCATCAACACGACATCGGGCCGGTGGCGATCCAGCGCCGCCAGGACGCCGCGGCCGTCGTCGGCCTCGCCCACCACGTCGATCCCGTCCGCGCCCGACAACATCATCTTGAGCCCGGAGCGCACCAGCGCGTCGTCGTCGACCAACACCACGCGGATGCTCACGCGCCCGCCACCCATGGCAGCGCCGCTCGCAACACGAAGTCGCCGCCGGGCTCCGGCCCGTGCTCCAGCGTGCCGCCGGCCAGCGCGACGCGCTCGCGCAGCCCGAAGAGCCCCGTCCCGGCGCCGGGCGGGACGTCCCCGCGCCGCGCCGCGACCACCCCGACCGGTCGCCGGCTCACCACCGACACCACCAGGTTGCCGTCGCGCGCCCCCACCGCGACCTCGACCGCGGCCGCCGGCGCGTGCTTGCGGGCGTTGGTCAGCCCCTCCTGCACGATCCGGTACGCCGTGCGCCCGAGCGCCGGCGCGAGGTCGACCCCATCGGGAACGTCGATCCGCAACGCGACCCGCGCGCCCGCCGTCCGCGACTCCTCGACCAGCGCCGGGATCTCGGCGAGCGTCGGCTGCGGCGGCTCCGTCGCCCGCTCGCCAGGCCCCGCCCACGGCCGCGCCCCGTCGGGCGACGGCGCGCCGCTCGCGGCGACCAGTCCCGAACCCGTCGCGGCCGCGTCGCCGTCCTCGCCCTCGGCGTCCGGCTCGCGCAGCACCCCGATGACGTCGCGCAGCTCCTGCAGCGCCGCGTGCGCCGCGCCGCGCACGACCCCCGCCGCCTCGGCGATCTCGTCGGGCGGCGCGTCCGGCCGGAACTCCAGCGCGCCCGCGTGCACGCTCAGCAGCGACAGGCGATGGGCCAGGACGTCGTGCATCTCGCGCGCGATCCGGCGCCGCTCGGCATCGCGCGCCTGCTCCTCGTACAGCCGCCGCTCGGTCGCCATCCGCGCCGCGCGCTCGTGCAGCGACGACACGAGATCGCGCTGCGCCCGCGCGAACAGGCCCCAGCCGACCGCGACCGTGGTCAGCAGGACGCCGACGAACAGCCCCGACCAGTCGTAGCCGTGAGCGTTGCCGTAGGCCAGCGCGGACACCGCCGCGCACGCGATCCCGAAGAGCATGACGCCGATCAGCGGCCGGACCTCCATCCGCAGCGCGGCGTTGAAGCACGCCGCCAGCGCGGCGGCGGCGGCCAGGGCCGAGAACGCCGACAGCGCGATCACCAGCACGGCGACCTCCGTCGGCCGCCGGCGCCGGAACCACAGCGCCACGAACGCGACCACGCCGCAGGCGACGTCGAGCGCGAGCGTCGGGTCCGAGCGGTAGTCCCGGGTCGACGCCAGGATCACGATCCCGAACCCGATCGAGAAGGCGTACATCAACGCGTCGACGACCCAGTCGCGCGGCGTGCGGCGCCCGTCGGACTCCGCCAGCACCGCCGCCGGGAGCAGGAGCCGCTGCCATGGGGAGACGCCGTCGGTCATGACCACCACCCAGCCTAGACAAGCGCCACCGCGCCGCACCCCCTACCGAAGTCGATGCACGCACCGACCCCGGTCGCGGACACGACAGCCTCGCGACGGTCGCGCCGCGCCGGCCGAACCACGATGCTGCTGACCATGATCGAGTCCCACGGCCTCACGAAGCGCCTCGGCGGACGCACCGTCGTCTCCGACGTCAGCTTCGCCTGCGCACCCGGAACCGTCACCGGCTTCCTCGGCCCCAACGGCGCCGGCAAGACCACCACCATGCGCATGTTGTGCGGGTTGTCGGAGCCCGACGCCGGACACGCGACCATCCTCGACACCAACTACCGCGCGCTCCCCAACCCCGGCCGCCGCGTCGGGATCCTGCTCGACGCCGGCGCCCAGCACGGCGGCCGCCGCGGCCAGGAGGCCCTCACGATCTCCGCCCTGACGATGGGCGCCGACCCGGCCCGCGTCCCCGAGCTCCTGGACCGCGTCGGACTCGAGAAGCGCGCCGCGCGCCAGCGCGTCAAGCAGTACTCGCTGGGCATGCGCCAGCGCCTCGGCATCGCCAACGCGCTGATCGGCGACCCGGAGGTCCTGATCCTCGACGAGCCCGCCAACGGCCTGGACCCGGAGGGCATGCGCTGGATGCGCGGCCTGCTGCGCGACTTCGCCGACCGCGGCGGCACCGTCCTGCTCTCCTCGCACCTCCTGCACGAGGTCGAGGCGGTCGCCGACCAGCTGCTGATCATCGGCAAGGGCAAGATCATGGCCAAGGGCACGCGCGACGAGCTGCTGGCCGGCGCCGGGACCCTCGTCCGCGCCGCCGACGACCAGGACGGCCTCCTGCAGTCGGCGCTGGACGCGGCGAGCCTCACGGCGCGCGCCCACCCCGACGGCGGCTTCATCGTCGACGCCGAGCCCGAGCAGGTCGGGCGCGCCGCCCTCGACGGCCGCGTCGCGCTCAGCCGCCTCGGCCCGTCGGAGTCCGCCGGCCTCGAGCAGCTCTTCTTCGACCTCACCAGCGACGCCGCGGCGGACCCCTCCGGCGCGGGCGCACCCGACGCAAGCCAGCCCGACCTCCAGGAGACCGCACGATGAGCACCGCCGCCGCCACCTACGACGCCGGCCGCGACCACCGGCCCGGCTTCGCGCAGCTGACCAAGGTCGAGCTGCGCAAGATGTATGACACGCGCGCCGGCTTCTGGCTGCTCATCTCCGGCCTCCTGCTGACGCTCGCGACGGCGCTGATCACGGTCCTCACCGGCAGCGACGACTCGCACAACCTCGGCAACATCTTCAACAACTGCTCGCAGGCCATCAACGTGCTCCTGCCGGTCGTCGGCATCCTGCTGGTGACCTCGGAGTGGTCGCAGCGCACCGCGCTGCTGACGTTCACGATGGTGCCCCAGCGCGGGCGCGTGCTCGTCGCGAAGATCGCCGCGAGCATGGTGCTGTCGGTCGTCGCCGTGGTCGTCGCGCTCGCCCTCTCCGCCGTCTGCACCGCGATCAACCCCGCGGCGGTCGACGCCTGGCACCTCGACGGCGGCATCCTCGGCCAGACCGTGGTCTTCACGGTGTTGTCGATGCTGGGCGGCGTCGGCCTCGGCGCGGCGATCCTGGTCTCGGCGCCGGCGATCGTCGCCCTCTTCGTCCTCGGCCTGGCCTACAGCGCGATCACGCACCTGATCGGCGGCCTCGACGGCCTGGCGAACTGGACCGACCAGAGCGAGACGTTCGCCGACCTCACCGACCACGCGCTCTCCGGGCACGAGTGGGCGCAGGTCGCGACGACCGCGCTGCTGTGGTGCGCGCTGCCGCTGGCGATCGGCGCCTACCGCTTCATCCGCGGCGAGATCCGCTAGCTACCGCCGGGCGAAGCCGTCCAGGTCGCCGCGCGGGTGGACGTCGGAAGTCTCGACGCCCTCGACCCGCGCGTGCGACGGGCCCTCGCCCACCGCGCGCTCGACGGCGACGACGTCGTCCGGCGCGCCCTGCAGCCAGACGTCGACCGTGCCGTCCGCGCGGTTCTCCGCCCACCCCATGACTCCCCGCGCGCGAGCGCGATCCTGCACCCAGCCGCGGTAGTTGACGCCCTGGACGCGCCCGCGCACCACCAGGCGCCGGGCGATCACGCGGCCAAGGCCTCCGAGAACGCGCGCACCGCATCAGCACCGCGTACGGCGAACACGACGCGCTCCAGCCCGGACCCCGGCCCGGCCAGCAGATGCCGGCGCACCTCGCCGACCTCGATCGCGGCCGCCTCGTCCAGCGGGAACCCGCCGACGCCCGTCCCGAACGCGACCAGCGCCAGCGACGTCGCCCCGAGCTCCTCCGCCGCGGCGAGGGTCGCCGCCGTGCAGCGTCGCACGATGTCGGCGGACGTCGGCCCGCCGAGCTCCATCGTGGCCGCGTGGATGACCCACCGCGACGGCATCGCGCCCGCCGAGGTCGCCACCGCGGCGCCCAGCTCCACCGGCGCCGCCGCGCGGCTCTCCTCGTCGATCACGGACCCGCCGGCCCGCGAGATCGCACCGGCCACGCCGCCACCGTGCAGCAGCCGCGTGTTGGCCGCGTTGGCGATCGCGTCGACCGCCAGCGTCGTGATGTCGGTGTCCAGGACCTCGATCGAAGGCACCCGACGAAGCTACCCGACGCGGCGAGTTCGGCCCCCTGGGCCGACACCCGCGATGGAAGCGGACTGATCGCGGCCCTCTGGGCCGCAGGATCAGGCTGCTTCCACCGACTCCTCTTCCTTGCCCTGCAGCCGCTCGCGACCGCGGCGGACCGCGGCGATGAACTTGGACAAGTTCACTTCAAGGGTGTTCAGGATCTCGTCGGCGTAGTCCTCGGCGCCCAGGCGGATCTCCCGCTCGCGGGCCCGCGCGTCCTCGACGATCTCCTCGGCGGCGCGCTCGGCTTCGCGCGTCACCTCCTGGTCGGAGACGAGCTCCTCCTGCTTGCGCACGGCGTCCTTGACGATGCGCTCGGCCTCGCGCTTGGCCTCGGCGAGCATCTCCTGACGCTCCTTGACGATCCACCGCGCCTGCTTGATCTCCTCAGGGATGGTCGCGCGCATCTGATCCAAGATGTCGTAGATCTGCTCGCGATCCACCCGCACCTCGTCGGTGAGAGGGACCTTCTTGGCGTTGTGGACAAGGTCGTCGAGCTTGTCAATGAGGACCAGGACGTCCATGGCTAAGCGTCTTTCTTCATCGGGTGAGCTCTTCCTTCAGGCGACGGGCGACGCGCTCCGGGACGAGGCTGTCGATGTCACCGCCGAACGTGGCGAGCTCCTTGACTCCGCTGGAGCTGAGGAAACTGTACTGCGGGCTGGCCATCAGGTAGAGCGTGTCGACGTCCGGCGCCTGCATGCGGTTCAGCTGCCCCATCTCCAATTCGTACTCGAAGTCGGAGATGGCGCGCAGTCCCTTGACGATCGTTCGGGCCCCAATCGACCTTGCGAAGTCGACGACCAGCACGCTGAACGGCTCGGCCCGGACGTTGCCGAGGTGCGCCGTGGCCTCCTCGATGAACGACACGCGCTCCTCGATCCCGAAGATCGGCTCGTTCTTGCGGACGGACACGTTGACCACGGCGACGACGACCTCGTCGAACTGCGCCGAGGTGCGTCCGATGATGTCGAGGTGCCCGTTGGTGATCGGGTCGTAGCTGCCTGGACAGACAGCGATGCGCTTCTCGTCGGTCATGCCTTATGGATGCGAAGGAGGGTGTCGCCGTAGCGGCGTTCGAACGTCGTGCTCAGGCCCGGGAGGTCGAGCGGCGTGCGCCGGTCGCTCTCCCCGACCACGCGCGCGGCGGGAGCGAGGATCGGAAGCAGCGAGTCCGCCAGATCCGGTCCGAGCCCGGTCGCGAGCCGGTACGGGGGGTCAAGGAAGACGAGATCGTATGACTCGCCCGCCTCGCGTGCGTCGCGCAGGGCCCGCAGCGCGTCGCGGCGCCGCACCTTGGCGCGATCGGAGCCGAGATCCAGCGTCGTGAGGTTGTCCCGGATCGTGGCCGCCGCGCGGGCGTCGTCGTCGACCAGGACCGCATGCGCGGCGCCGCGCGACAGCGCCTCGATCGCCAACGCGCCAGATCCCGCGAACAGATCGAGGACGCGGGCGTCGTCGATCGGCCCCAGCGCGCTGAACAGCGCCTCGCGGACGCGGTCCGACGTCGGACGCGTGTCCTTGCCGGCGGGCGCCTGGAAGCGGCGGCCGCCCAGCGCGCCGGCGACGACTCTCACGCGGCCACCGGCGCGGCCTCGGCCCGCGCGACTTCGGCGCGCAGCAGCGCGTGCTCGGGCGCATCGAGGTGCGGATCGCGCTCCAGCAGCTCCTCGGCCGTGGCGAACGCCGCCTCCAGCACGGCCGCGTCGTCGGGCAGCCGCGCGAAGCGGAAGCGGGCCATGCCCGACTGACGCGTGCCGGTCAGCTCGCCCTCGCCGCGCAGCTCGAGGTCGATCTCGGCGAGCCGGAAGCCATCGCCGTTCAGCGCCAGCGCCTGCAGCCGCTTGGACTCGCGCGGGCCGAAGAGCAGGCACAGCGACGCGTGCTCGCCGCGGCCGACGCGCCCGCGCAGCTGGTGCAGCTGGGAGATCCCGTAGCGGTCGGCGTCCTCGACGAGCATGATCGTGGCGTTGGGGACGTCGATCCCGACCTCGATCACGGTCGTGGCGACCAGGACGTCGGCCGTGCCGGCCGCGAAGCGCTCCATCGCCGCCTGCTTCTCGGCCGGGCGCATCTGGCCGTGCAGCAGGACGACCTCGAAGTCCTTGAGCTCGCCGGTCTTCAGCCGCTCGTGCTCGGCGGTCGCGGCACGCGCGTTCAGGGCCTCGGACTCGCTGACCAGCGGGCAGACCACGAACGCCTGCCGGCCCGCGCGCAGCTCCTCGCGGATGCGCTCGTAGGCGCGGTGGCGCTCGGCGTCGGTGGAGCAGACGTGCGTCGTGATCGGCTGACGGCCGCGCGGCAGCTCGCGCAGCGCCGTGACGTCCAGCGCGCCGAAGTTCGCCAGGCGCAGCGTGCGCGGGATCGGCGTCGCGGTCATGTGCAGCAGGTGCGGGACGAGCCCGGACGGCGCCTTGGCGTCCAGCGCGGCGCGCTGGCGGACGCCGAAGCGATGCTGCTCGTCGACCACCGCGACCATCAGGTCGGCGAACGCGACGTCGTCCTCGATCAGCGCGTGCGTGCCGACGACGAGCTTGAGCTCGCCGGAGCCCAGCCGGCTGAGGATCTCGCGCCGGCGCGCCGTGGTCGTCGACCCGGTCAGCAGCGCGGCGGAGATCATCGAGCCCGGCATCAGCGTCTGCAGCGTCGCGAAGTGCTGCTCGGCCAGCGTCTCGGTGGGCGCCATCAGCGCGGCCTGGCCGCCGTGCTCGACCGCGCGCAACATGGTGTGCAACGCGACGACGGTCTTGCCGGAGCCGACCTCGCCCATCAGCAGCCGCTGCATCGGGCGCTCGCGCGCGAGGTCGGCGTCGACGTCGGCCATCGCGTCGACCTGGTCGCCGGTCGGCGTGAACGGCAGCAGCTCGTCGCGCCACCGCGCGCTGACGGTCGGCGGCTGCGCCAGCGGCGCGGCGAAGATGTCGGCGCGGCGCTCGCGGCGCAGGCGCAGCTGGACGATCTGGTCGACGAGCAGCTCGTCGAAGGCCAGGCGCCGGCGTCCCGCGTCGTGGTCCGGACCGAAGTGCGCGGCGGCCAGCGCGGTCGCCCGGTCCGGCAGGCGCTGGCGCAGCCGCAGCGCCACGGGCAGCGGGTCGGTCGCGTCGTAGACGCCGGCGCGGTGCTCCTGGACGAGCGCCAGGATCTGGGTCGAGTTGATGCCCTTGGTCGCCGGGTACTGCGCGGCCTCGCTGCCCACCGCCGCGACGGCGTCGGTCTTGGCGTGGGCGTTGACCCGGAACCGGTTCTGGCCCTGGTACTTGCCGGACAGCATCAGCCGCGTCGGTGGCGCGTACTGCGCGCTCAGCCACGGCTGGTTGAAGAACGTGGCCTTCATGACCCCGGTGCCGTCGGTGACCGTCGCCTCGACCAGCGGCTTCATCCCCCGCCGGCGCACCGGGCGCGAGGTGATGGACTTGACCTCGACCAGGACGGTGGCGACCTCGTCGATCGCCAGCTCGGCGATCGTCCGGGCCTCGCCCGTGGCGCGCGGCAGGTGCGCGAGCAGGTCGCCGATCGTCTCCAGGCCCAGCGCCTCGGCGCCGCCCGCGGCGGTCGGGTTCTTGATGACCAACGGCTGCGCCAGCCGGGACGGGCGCGGCGTGCGCGCAGGGGCGTCCCACAGCTCCTGCGCCGTCAGCTCGCGCGCCTCGGCGAAGGCGAGCGGCGGCGTGAGGCCGGGCCCGAACGCTGGCGCTGGCGCGTCGCTCACGGCCACCTACTCAGCGGCGAGCAGCCACCACCAGGACGGCTGGCCGCCGTCCTCGAGCTCGAGCTCCACGCCCGAGGGCGCCAGCGCCGCCACCGCGTCGCCGTCCAACGGGGCGCCTTCGCCCTCGATGCACGTGACGAGCTCGGCGTCGGCGGAGAGCTGGCCGAGGACGATCTCCAGCGTCTTGGCGGGCTCGCCCCAGGCGACGAGGTCGTCGCCGACGTAGCCCACGGCGTCGCCGATGGTGAACCTGCCGTCGGGATCCTGACGCGCAGCGGGCGCGACGCCGCCGGTCCGGACGGCGTCCAGCGCCTCCTGCATCGCCGCGGCGTTGGCGTCGGCGGAGCGGTCGGCGTTGAGCGCGAAGGCGGCGGACAGGCCGGCCTGCTGCGAGCGGGACCCGACGACGCGCACGGCCTTGTCCGACAGCTCGGCGGCGCGCTCGGCGGCCATGAAGACGTTGGGGCTGTTGGGCAGGACCACGACCTCCTCGGCGGGCACGTCGTGGATGCCGGCCAGGATCTCCATCGTCGACGGGTTGAGCGTCGGGCCGCCGTCGAGCACGCGCGCGCCGAGGCTCTCGAACAGCGCGACGAGGCCGGCGCCGGTGGCGACGGCCAGCGCGCCGCAGGTCTGGGTCGGGACGACGGCGGCGGCGCCCGGGCCGGCGCCGTTGCCGTCGGAGCCGACGGCCGCCAGGCGCGTCTCGCGCTCGGTGACCTGCGCGTGCATGTCGGCGACGTCGAGGCGGCTGACCTCGCCGGCGCCGGCGAAGACGTGCGTGGCCTGCTCGGGCTCGTCGGTGTGGACGTGGACCTTGAGCGTCGCGTCGTCGCCGACGACGAGCACCGAGTCGCCGATCGCCTCCAGCGCGGGCACGTACCGCGACGCCTCCAGGCCCGTGCCGGTGACCGCGAAGTTGGTGCAGTACCGATAGGTCTCGGAGGCGTGCTCGGGATGCGTGATCCGCGCGGGCGCGTAGTGCTGCAGCTCGGGCGCCTCGGTGCCGCGCAGGGCGGCGACGATCCCGGCGAAGATGATGATGACGCCGTAGCCGCCGGCGTCGACGACGCCCGCCTCGCGCAGCGCCGGCAGCAGCTCGGGGCCGCGCTTGACGCTCGCCTCGCCCGCGATGATCGCGCGCTCCAGCGCGGCGGCGATCAGCAGGTTCTGCTGCTGGGGATCGGCGGCGGAGGCGAGACGGCGGTGCTCCTCGGGCAGGTGCGCGAGGTCGTGGGCGATCGAGGTCGCCATGTCGCGCATGACCGTGAGCATCGTGCCCTCGGCGGGCGCGCGGACCGACGCGTAGGCGCGCTGGGCGGCGGTCGCGAAGGCGGCGCCGAGCAGCGTCGGGTCGACGAGCTCGCCGGGGCGGGAGACCAGCTCCTCCGCGGCGCCGCGGATCAGCTGGGAGAGGATGACGCCGCTGTTGCCGCGCGCGCCGAGGAGCGCCGCGCGGGCGACCGACTGGACGATCTCGTCGCGGCCGATCTCGTCGATCGAGCGGTTGCCGGCCTCGGCCTCCAGGCGGTCGAGCTCGGTCAGCACGGCGCGCAGCGTGAGCGCCATGTTGTCGCCCGTGTCGCCGTCGGCGACCGGGAAGACGTTGAGGTCGTTGATCTCCTCGCGGCGCGACTCCAGGTGCGCGAGCGCGCCCTGGACCGCCACGCGGAAGCGGACGAGACTCGGGTCGGACACGAGAGCGACCGTAGCGGGTCCGCCGGCCGACAGGCGCCCGCGCGGAGCGCCGCCGAGCGGACGGCGCCGCTAGACGGCCTTGCTGACCTTGCCGGCCTTGAGGCAGCGCGTGCAGACGTACACGCGACGCGGGGCGGCGCCCACGAAGATCCGGACCTTCTGCAGGTTCGGATCGAAGCGACGCTTGGTAGCGCGCATCGAGTGGCTGCGGCTCTGACCGAAAGCGGGACCGCGCCCGCAGCTGTGACAAACCTTCGACATTCGGCCGCGCAGTGTAGCGGAGCCCGCGCGGAGGCGACCTGCGGGTCGGAGCTCGCGACATTCGACACGTGGTGCGGGCCTTTCGTGGCGATGGTCCAGTCCCGTGTCGCGCCTCGGTGGCTAGGGTAAGCGGACCTCGATGCCCGCCCTTTCGCAGCAGGTCGACCTGCCTCCGCGCTATCGGGTCGTGCGCCACATCGCCAACGGCGGCATGGCCACGGTCTGGGCCGCCGAGGACTCGGTGCTGGAGCGCCTGGTCGCGGTGAAGGTGCTCGCGGCGGGCTACGCGGTCGACCAGGCGGCGCGCCGGCGCTTCACGCGTGAGGCGCGCGCGGCGGCACGGGTCAGCGACCACCCCAACGTGGTCACGATCTTCGACATCGGCGAGATGTCCTCGCCGCCCGCGCAGGCCTTCATCGTCATGGAGCACTTCGCGGGCGGGACGGTCGCCGACCGGCTGCGCGCCGGCGACGTCGTGCCGGCGCCGCTGGCGCTGCGCTGGCTGAGCGAGACCGCGTCGGCGCTGGACGCCGCGCATGCGGCCGACATCGTCCATCGCGACGTCAAGCCGGGCAACCTGCTGCTGGACGAGAACGGCCGCCTCGCGGTCGGGGACTTCGGGATCGCGTCGCTGGCGGGCGAGACGGCCGTGACGGCGGCCGGCCAGGTGCTCGGCACCGCGGCCTACCTGTCGCCCGAGCAGGCGCGCGGCCACGCCGCGACGCCGGCATCGGATCGCTACTCGCTGGCGGTCGTCGCCTACGAGCTGTTGTGCGGCAAGCGCCCGTTCGCGGGCGACACGCCGATGGCGCAGGCGCGTGCGCGCGTCGAGCAGGACCCGGCGACGCTGACCGGCCACTGCATCGCGGCCGAGGAGCCGCTGCGCTGGGGGCTGTCGCGCGATCCGGCCGGCCGGCCCGCGACCGCCGCGGCGTTCGTCGCGGAGCTGGCGCGCGCGCTGGGGTCGGCCGGCGAGCCGACGCGGGTGACGAAGGTGATGGCGCCGGCACCGGCGCCGCGGTTCGCGCGCAACCGCGCGCCCGAGGTGTTCCCGGACGCGACGGCCGGGCGCCCGCCGATCGCGGTGCCGGTCCCCGCGGCCGAGGCCGGCGCGGTCCGCGAGCGACCGCGCGATCCGGTCGCGCGCCAGCGCCATCCGCACCGCAGGGCCTTCATGTTGGCCGCGCTGGCCGCGGGCTGCGTGGTGATCGGCGCGGGCGCCGCGCTGATCAGCGACGACGGCCGCGGCACCGGCAAGGGCGGCACCGCCCCGCGGGCCACGGCGTCCAAGTCGCAGGGCGTGCCGACCGGCGGGATCCGGCAGCGCGCAGCCGCGTCCGCGACCACCGCCGCCCCCGACGCCTCGACGCCGCCACCGGCCGCCTCGTCGACGCCTGCGCCCACGACGCCGTCCGCCGGCGATCCCCGCTCGGCCGTCGACATCAACAACGCCGGCTACAAGATGCTGCCGGGCGACGCGCAGGGCGCGGTGCCGCTGTTGCAGTCCGCCGTCGACAAGTTCCGCGCCCAGGGCGACACCAAGTCCATCAACTACGCGTTCTCCCTGTACAACCTCGGCTGGGCCCTACGCCTGGCCGGCCGCCCCGCCGACGCGATCCCGTACCTGCAGGAGCGCCTCCGGATCTCCGACTACAAGCGCGGGATCGTCGAGAAGGAGCTCGCGACCGCCCAGTCCGCCGCCGGCGTGCCGGCGACGGGCGCGAGCGCGAAGGGCCACGGCAAGGCGAAGGGCAAGGCCAAGCACGACAAGGGCGCCGCCGGGCCGGGCGGCCTGCTGGGCTCCGGCGACTGAGCGCACCACGCGCCCGCGTCGTCCTCGTCCTCCCCGCCTCGAACGCCGCGCCGCTTGGGGTCCTTGGGGTCGAGCCACCGCGCCGGCGGCTTCACGTAGGCGAACGCGACGCAGACCACCGCCGCGAACGCGGGTTCGCCACCGAGCCTCAGGTCGCGGCCCGATCGACCGGGACATCCCAGTCACGTCGACCAACATCCCCACGCCGAGCGAGGTGGGGCCTCCGCCTACGGAGGACCGGCGGCAGCGAAACCGCCTCGACCGCGATGGCGGCGCCGAACAGCGTCGGGCGCGTCTGCTGCGCCGCTACCGTTCCGCCGGCTCTCGCGGCGGCGTCCGCTCCGGCGTGTGCGCCGGGCGGCGGGCGGGCTTTGGGTAGCCCTCGCGGATGCGGCCGGGTTCGCGGAGGCGGACGGCGGCGGGCGATGCGTCGGGCAGGGGGACACCGGAGCCGGAAGGCGTGGGGTCCGGTTCCGGGGGCTCGAAGGAGGGGCCGGGGCCGTCGTCGTCGCGGGGCCAGAGCGTGCCACGCCAGTCGATCGTCTCCCCGTCGAGGAGCACCATCACCAGGACGATGGCGCCGAGGATGTGGACGACGAGCGTCAGCAGGATCGCGACGACTTCGAGGGTCACAGGGCTGAGCGTACCGAGGGCGGGCAGCGCCGTGGCGCCGAGCGTCAGGCTGCGGTCGCGCCGCTGCCCAGCGTCTTCTTGACCTCGAGCAGCGCGAGCACGGCCTCGGCGGCGTGGCGCCCCGAGTCCCGCTTGTCGCCGCCCGAGCGCGCGAGCGCCTGGGCCTGCGAGTCGACGGTCAGCACGCCGAACGAGCACGGCACGCCGGTCTCCAGCTGCACGTCCATGATCCCCCGCGCGCTCTCGCCGCAGACGTAGTCGTAGTGCGACGTCTCGCCGCGGATCACCGCGCCGAGGCACACCACGCCCGCGTAGCGCCCCGTCTCCGCCGCGAACTTCGCCGCCAACGGCAGCTCGTAGGCGCCCGGGACGTCGAAGACGTCGACCGCGTCAGCGGCGACGCCGGCCTCCGCGAGGACCGCCGACGCGCCCGCGACCAGCCGCGCCGCGAGATCCTCGTAGAACCGGCCCACGCAGATCGCGAACCTCACGACGCGTCCTCGCCCTTCTCCTTCTCGGCGGCGGCGTCGTGCACGTGCTCGTCGTGCAGCATCTGCTCGTCCAACGGGAGCCCTTGATGGTGCAGCGTGTGCCCCATCCGCTCCGCCTTGGTCCGCAGGTAGGCCTCGTTGTGCTTGTTCGGCGCGTGCGCGATCGGGACCTGGTCGGTCACCCGCAGCCCGTAGCCCTCCAACCCGCGGATCTTCTTGGGGTTGTTGGTCAGGATCCGGATGGACGACAGCCCGAGGTCGGCCAGGATCTGCGCGCCGATGCCGTAGTCGCGCAGGTCGGCCGGCAGGCCCAGCTGGAGGTTGGCGTCGACCGTGTCGTAGCCCTCCTCCTGCAGCTTGTAGGCCTTCAGCTTGTTGAGCAGCCCGATGCCGCGCCCCTCCTGGGCCAGGTACAGCAGGACGCCCTCGCCCTCGGCCTCAATCATCGACAGCGCGGACTCCAGCTGCTCGCCGCAGTCGCAGCGCAGCGAGTGGAAGACGTCGCCCGTGAGGCACTCGGAGTGCACCCGGACCAGCACGTCCTCCTTGCCGGCCACATCGCCCTTGACGAGCGCGACGTGGTGCTTGTCGTCGACCAGCGAGCGGTAGCCGAAGACCGTGAAGTCGCCGAAGCCCGTCGGCATCGAGGTCGACACGACGCGCTCGACGAGCTTGTCGTGCCGGCGCCGGTAGGCGATCAGATCGGCGATCGTGATCATCTTGAAGCCGTGCTTGTGGCAGTAGGCGGCGAGGTCGCCGACACGCGCCATCGAGCCGTCCTCGTTCTGCACTTCGCAGATCACGCCCGCCGGCGTCACGCCCGCCAGCCGCGCCAGGTCCACGGACGCCTCCGTGTGGCCCGTGCGCTCCAGGACGCCGCCCTCGCGCGCCTTCAGCGGGTGGACGTGGCCCGGGACCACGATGTCGGCCTTGCCCTTGCCCGGGTCGACGGCCGTGCGGATCGTCGTCGCCTGGTCGGCGGTCGAGATCCCGGTCGTCACGCCCTCGCGCGCCTCGATCGTCACGGTGAACGGCGTCTCGTGCGCGGACTCGTTCTTCAAGGACATCAGCTCGAGCCCGAGGTCGTCGCAGCGCTCAGGCGTCAGCGTCAGGCAGATCCAGCCGCCCGCCTGGCGCGTCATGAAGTTGATGTCGTCGGCCGTGACGAACTCCGCCGCCATGACGACGTCGCCCTCGTTCTCGCGGTCCTCGTCGTCGACGACCACGATCATCTTGCCGGCGGCGATGTCCTCCAGCGCCTCCTCGATCGTCGAGAACTGGACCTCGTCGCGCGTCACCTCGCCAGAGGACTTCATCGCGTGTGCGCTCCCATCAACTTCTCCACGTACTTGGCCACGACGTCGACCTCCAGGTTGACGGTGCGGGCGGGTGGGTCCATCGTCAGGCCGCCCAGGTTCGTCCGTTCCAGCGTCTCGGGGATCAGCGACACGTCGAACGTCGTGTCGTCCACCCGCGACACCGTGAGGCTGACGCCGTCGACGGCGATCGAGCCCTTCTCCACCACGTAGCGCAGCAGCTCGTTCGGAGCCTCGACGGTGACCACGCGCGCGAAGCCGTCGTCGGCGATGGCGCCGACGACGCCGACGCCGTCGACGTGGCCCTGCATGATGTGGCCGCCCAGGCGCGCGTCGGCGCGCAGCGCCAGCTCCAGGTTCACGCGCGAGCCCTGCGCGATCTCGCCCAGCGACGAGCGGCGCAGGGACTCCAACATGACGTCGAAGCCGAAGCGGTCGCCCTCGATCGCCGTCGCCGTCAGGCACACGCCGTTGACCGCGACGCTGTCGCCCTCGCCGATCTGCGGCGCGAGCTTGGACTCCACGGTCAGCACCGCGCCGTCGCCCGTCCGGTCGACCGCGACGACCACGCCAAGATCTTCAACAAGTCCGGTGAACATCAACTACCACTCTCGCAGCCGTGCGCTGATCAGGACGTCGTCGGCGACGCGCTCGCAGTCCAGCGTGAGCGCGCGCAACGCCTCGGAGATCTTCTCCACGCCCTCGCCCTCCAGCGGGTCGCGGGCCTTCGAGCCGCCCAGCAGCAGCGGCGCCAGGAACAGGCGGACCTCGTCGATCTCGCCCGCGTCCAGGAACGCGCCGGCTAGGTGCGGACCGCCCTCCAAGAGGACCGCGTGGATGCCCGCCTCGCCGAGCTGATCCAGCGCCGACCTGACGCGCGCCGGCTCGTGCTCGCCGGTCGCGACGATCACGTCGGCGCCCGCGCTCTCCAGCGCATCGGCGGCGCTGCGCGGCGCCGCGCGCGACACCACGACCGTCAACGGGATCTCCGGCGCCTGCTGGACCAGCTTGGAGTCCAGCGGCAGCCGCGCCGTCGCGTCGAACACGACGCGCCGCGGCTGGCGCAGCTCGCCTCCCGACGGGTCCTCGATCCGCGCGGTCAGCTGCGGGTCGTCGGCCAGCGCCGTCCCGATCCCGACCACGACCGCGTCGACCGACGCGCGCCACTTGTGCGCCAGCGCGCGCGAGGAGTCCGAGGAGATCCACTTCGAGTCGCCGGTCCGCGTCGCGACCTTGCCGTCCAGCGTCATCGCCGACTTGAACAGGACCCACGGCCGGCCCGTGCGGGCGTGCTTGCGGAACGCCTGGTTGGCGAGCCTGGCGCGGGCGGCGAGCTCGCCGCCGGCCACGTCGACCACGACGCCCTCGTCGCGCAGGATCCCCAGGCCGCGGCCGGACGCCTTCTCCGTCGGGTCGTCGGAGGCCACCACGACGCGCGAGATCCCGGCCTGCAGGATCGCGTCGGTGCACGGTCCGGTCTTGCCGGTGTGGCAGCAGGGCTCCAGCGACACGTAGATCGTCGCGCCCGTCAGATCCGCGCCGTCGCACGCCGAGATCGCGTTGACCTCCGCGTGCGGCCCGCCGTACTCGGCATGCCAACCCTCGCCCACGACGACGTCGTCCTTGACGACGACGGCGCCCACGACCGGGTTCGGGTGCACCTGGCCCCGACCGCGGGTGGCGAGGTCGATCGCCCGCGAGAGATGCTGATGGTCGGTCTCGGTCCGCTGCACCAGTTCTGGAGGATAGGGCCCGGGCCATGGACTCGCCCTAGGGGCTCGCCATGGCCTTGCGGGTGCTCGCCTGGCGGCGCGCACGCCGCGGCCGGCGGGAAACGGACCGCGGGCCGGCCTACCCGCTGGCGCAGCGCCCGCCGCGGAGGTGGTAGATCGTCATCGTCGGCCCCGGCCGGTGGTAGGCGAGCGGGTAGAAGTCGAACGACCAGTCGAAGTTGAAGTCGACCGGGCCCGCGCCGTCGCGGTAGGGCGACGCCACGTAGGCCGTGTCCGCGCGCTTCTCGAGCTCCTGGTAGTAGGCCAGCGCGCGCGGGACCGCGTCGGGCTCGACCTCGGCCCGGCCGCGCTGCGTCGAGCCGACGACGACCCAGCAGTAGCCCTGCTCCTCGTACTTGTCCACGAGCCCCGGGTAGAGCGTCCGCTCGTAGTCCTCGATGTTGACGATCCGCCCGGGCCCCGTGATCTCAGAGCCGTCGTTGGCGATGTTCGAGCGCGACGTCGGGAACTTCACCCAGCGGTTGCCGTTGTTGGTCAGCGGCGACGGGTCGCCGATGTCCTGGGCCCAGCCGTCCGGGACGACCGGCTCGACGACGACCTTGGTCTTCGGCGGCACGTGCGCGACGAACCACGCGCGCGCCATGTTGCGCGTGTCGTCGCGCTGCAGCACCTGGCCGATGTGCAGGGAGTACACGAGCCCCTGGCCGCACAGCAGCGCGGCGGCGAGCACGAGCATCGTCGGCGCCAGCACCGGCCGCCGGCCGGCGATCCACCCCGCCACGCGCACCACCGCGTAGGCCGCGAGCAGGCAGATCATCGGGAAGACCGGCATCAGCCACCGCCCGAAGAACCGCTCCTGCGTGCCCATGAACAGCAGGAACAGGACCGGCGCCGGGACCAGCACGAAGGCGATCCGCCAATTGTCGCGCGCGGTGAGGACGACGCCCACCGCCGCCGCCACCGCCGGGATCCAGCCCAGCCCCCACGTGATCGTCCACAGGTAGTAGGCGAGCCCGTTGTCCTCGGTCAGCCCCAGCTTGCCCAGCGCGTCGTCGGCGACCGTCGTCTGGTGGTTCAGGCCGTCGCTGAACCCGGAGTAGTCGAGCAGGGCGTAGGGGTTGGTGACGAAGAAGAACGCCGCAGCGCAGAGCCCGCACAGGATCATCCCGCCGATCACCGTCGACCACCGCAGCCGCCGGCGCCCGACCAGCCAGCCCGCCGCCGCGGCCAGGATCGGCAGCAGCGCGATGCCGCCGGTGTACTTGGTCGCGCACGCCAGCCCGAGGCCGACGCCGGCGACCAGGAAGTCGACCAGCCGCCCCTGACGCACGATCCCGGCCGTGCCGTACAGCGCCAGGCAGATCGGCGCGAGCGTCGGCACGTCGTTGAGCGCCAGGTGCGAGTAGAAGACCGGCAGGAAGCCGACGCCCAGCAGCCCGGCGCCGAGGAAGCCGACGCGGCGATCGGCGAACAGCTTGGTCCCGCCCAGGTAGAGCAGCCAGACCGCCAACGTCCCGCACGCCGCCGCGACCACGCGCGCCACCAGGAACACCTCGGTGGGGTCGCGCGCGAAGGCGTCGCTGACGCCCTCCCGGCCGCCGAACCACACCGCGAAGACGATGTGCAGCAGGTACGTGTAGGCCGGCGGGTTGACGAAGTAGTGCGGGTTCCACCCGTGGCCGAAGAGCCCGATGGCCTTGGGCACGAAGTGCGCGTTCTCGTCGGCGTTGTAGGCGTAGGGCAGCCCCTGCTTGGCGCCCCACACGCGCAGCACGAACGAGAACGCCAGCAGCAGCGCCACCCACGGCGCCCACTTCAGCTTCGCGCGGCGATCGGCCTTGCGCACGGCACGGCGCGCCGCGTCCTCCCCCACGGGCGCGTCATCGCGCAGGGCGATCGCGGATGCCGTCACGCCCTCCTCAACAGCGGACATACGCGGCGTAGTAGTCGGTGAAGGCCAGGCGGCGGAAGTCCGGCAGCGGGACGTTGTCAAACGGGTCGTCGGTATCGGCGACCAGCGCCTGGCGCAGCAGCGCGCCACGGTCGACGACGAACAGCGAGACGCCCCGGCCGATGTGCCTGGCCTGCGCGGGGTCGGCGCGCGCCACGACCTGCGACGCGGTCGCGTCCAGGATCCAGCGCGTGTCGGGCACGAGCTTGTGGTTGGGCGTCGTCACCGGCCCGCACTTGCGCGCGGCCTTGACCGCGGGCTGGTCGAGCAGCCGCACCAGCGAGCGGTGCGAGTTGCCGCGCAGCCGCAGCTCGGCGTCGAAGTTGTGGAAGTTGACCCGCGTCGCGGTGAACGCGACGCCGTAGACGATCACGGCCAGCGCCGCGACCGCCCAGACCTTGCGGATCAGGAGGTCGGAGCGCAGCATCGTCCAGCCGGCGAGCACGACCGCGGCGAAGACCATGACCATCAGCGTCGGGACGAGCAGGTAGCGGTCGATCACCGACAGGCCGGCGACGCCGACCATCACGAACGTCCCGGTCCCGACCACCCACAGCGCCGCGGGCATCAGCACGCGCCGCGGCGCGAGCACGAGCGCGGCGAGGAAGCCCGCGATGCCCGCGTAGAGCACCGGCGGCTTGGCCAGGTTGAGGAAGAACTTCTTGGTCGCGTCCGGCACCTCGGCCAGGCCCTTGGTGCGGCCGAGCTCCTCGGCCAGGCCGGTCGTGTGCTGCAGCGAGAAGAGCGGGTGGCCGGTGACGACGAAGTCGGTGATGACCCAGACGACCGGCCCGACGGCCGCCCACGCGGCGTAGCGCGCCCAGCGGATCAGCCGCGCGCGGCCGTGCGGGTGCTGCTCAACCCCGTCCCCACCCACCCCCAGCTCCCCGCTGCACATCCACAGGAAGTACAGCCCGATGATCAGCCACGCCTCCGGGCGCAGCAGCCCGGCGCAGGCCAGCAGGACCCAGACGATCCCGCCCCGGCGCGGCCGGCCGACCTCCAGCGCCGCGGCCCAGACGACGAACGCCAGGTACGGGATGTCGATGTAGGCGCGCGCGGCCAGGAACGGGAAGTCGAAGCGCGTGCACAGGATCCCCGCCGCGGCGAGGCCGACCAGCGGCGTGAACGCGCGCCGCGCCAGCTGGTAGATCCCGGCGCACAGCACGACGAACGACGCCTCGGTGAAGAACACCATCACGCGGTCGCCGTGGCGGCCGAGCAGCGACAGCGCCGCTCCGAAGGCGACCGCGAGCGGGTGCTCGGTCGGCGAGCGGTACTCGTCGAAGCTCGGGAGGTGGCCGTGCAGGATCTCCCGGCCCCAGATCAGCGAGTAGTAGCTGTCGTAGTTGGGATAGGTCGGGTAGACGAGGAAGCCGACGAGCGTGGCGATGGCCAGCGCGGCGAGCGCGAGGCCGGGCCAGGGCAGCGCGGCGAGGCGCGCGAGCACGCCCGTGCGCGCGGGCGGCGGGTCGGACGCCGGCGCGGGCGGGGTCGCCACGTCAGCAGGAGGCATAGACAAGGAAATGGGGGCTGCGGTCGATCAGGCGGAGCCCGGGGCCGGGGATCTGGATCCGTGCATCGTCGCGCGAGCCGGGGACGAACGGCCCGTAGGTCGAGTTCGTGAGCATCGTCGGGCCGGTCACGAACACCTGGACGCCCTTGGCGTCCTGGCCGAAGTCCGGCAGGTCCGAGCGCGCCCGGACCTCGTCGGCGTCGGCGTGCAGGATCCAGCGCGCGTCCGGGATGAGCTTGTGGTTGGGCACGGTCACCGGGCCGCAGCGGTTCGCGGTCTTGAAGGCGTTGGTCTTGACGACCCGCGCCAGCTCCTGGCGCAGCTCGCGGCGGGTGGTGAGCTCACGGTCGATGTACCCAGGATGAAGATGCGAGGCCGTGAACGCGGCGCCACCGAGCGCGACGACGCACGCGGCGACGATCCACGGCCTGCGCGCCGGGTGGCCCGGCGCCAGGACCGTGAAGCCGGCGATCGCGAAGGCGGCGAAGACGATCAGGGCGAGCGCCGACACCGCGAGGTAGCGATCGATCACCGAGAGGCCGGCGGCGGCGATGACGCCGAAGGTGAGCAGGCCCGAGGCGGCGAGCGCGAGCGGGACCGTCGCACGGCGCCGCGCGTAGACCAGCGCGAGCGCGACGCCGAGGACCGCGCCGATCAGCACCGGCCACTTCAGCGTCGCGTTCAGCGAGTGGACCGCGAACGACGGCGCCTCCGAGGCCGGCTTGGTGCGCTGGAGGTCGTTGGCCAGCGAGCTGGTGTGGCGCAGGGAGAAGAGCGCGTCGCCGGTCACGAGCAGGTCCGTGAGGGCCCACAGGACGGGCGCGAGCGCCGCGTAGCCGGCGGTTCGCAGGAGCCGCCGCCAGTCGCGAGTTTCGCCCTCTGGGCGAACACTCGCCGCGGATCCGAGCCCTCTGGGCGGGGACTCCGCCGGCCAGCCGCACCACAGCCAGTAGGCGCCGCCCAGCAGCCACGCCTCCGGGCGCAGCAGCCCGGCGAGCACCAGCAGGACCCAGACCACGCCGCCGCGCCGCGGCCTGGCGGTCTCGAACGCCGCCGCCCAGGCCACGAGCGCCAGGTACGGCACGTCGATGTAGCCGCGCGCGGCCAGGAACGCGTAGTCCAGGCGCGAGAGGACCAGCAGCGCCGCGACCAGGCCGACCCACGGCCCGAACGCCGCGCGGCCCAGGCGGTAGACGCCGGCGACCAGGAGGCAGAAGGCCGCGACGGTGAGCAGCAGCCAGGTGCGCGGCCCGACGGTGTCGCCCAGCAGCGACAGCACCGCGCCGACCGCGACGGCCAGTGGATGCTCGGTCGGCGTCCGATAGGCGTCGAAGGACGGCAGCGTCCCGTCGACGAGCTCGCGGCCCCAGATCAGCGAGTAGGCCGAGTCGTAGTTCGGATAGGTCGGGTACACCAGGTACCCGATGAGCGCCCCGAGGCAGAGCAGCGCGAACCCGGCCCGCGCCCAGGCGCGTTCCGGCAGGGCGCGCAGTCGCGCGCTCGGCGAGGTGAGCGTCGCGCTCTCCATACAGTGGTCGAGGTCCAGCGGCCCGGGGCGTGTTAGGACGTTTTACGTGCGACGACGTACGTCCCGAGCCTCTGAGATACTGGGCTCGCGAGTGTACGGCACGCCTTCGCTCTGCTCTGCGTTCCCCCGCGTGCCGTCCCCACCCTTCTCATGAAGCTCATCATCCAGATCCCCTGCCTCAACGAGGAGGAGACGCTGCCCGGCACGCTGGCAGACCTCCCCCGTGAGGTCCCCGGCTTCGAGACGGTCGAATGGCTGGTGATCGATGACGGCTCGACCGACCGGACGATCGAGGTGGCGCGCGACAACGGCGTCGACCACATCGTCAAGCTGACGAACAACAAGGGCCTGGCGGCCGGCTTCCAGGCGGGCCTGGACGCGTGCCTCAAGCTCGGCGCCGACGTCATCGTCAACACCGACGCCGACAACCAGTACATGGGCAGCGACATCCCCAAGCTGGTGCTGCCGATCGTCGAAGGCCGCGCCGACATGGTCGTCGGCGACCGCGAGACCGACACGATCGAGCACTTCTCGCCGCTGAAGAAGCGGCTGCAGAACCTCGGCTCGTGGGTCGTGCGTCAGGCGTCGAACACCGACGTGCCCGACACGACGTCCGGCTTCCGCGCCTACAACCGCGAGGCCGCGATCCAGATGGCGGTCGTCTCGAAGTACACCTACACGCTCGAGACGATCATCCAGGCGGGCAAGCTGCTGGTCGCGACCGACCACGTGGCGATCGGGACCAACCCGAAGACGCGCGAGTCGCGGCTGTTCCCGTCGATGAGCTCCTACGTCCGGCGCAACGCCGTGGCGATCACGCGCATCTACACGCAGTACGAGCCGCTGAAGGTCTTCTCCACGCTCTCGTTCGCGCTGTTCATCCTCGCGCTGATCCCGTTCATCCGGTTCGTCATCGCCTACGCCGACGGCGAGGGCGCCGGCCACGTGCAGTCGCTGATCTTCGGCGCCGTGCTCTTCAACGCGTCCGTCGTGGTCGGCGTGCTGGGCATCATCGGCGACCTCCTGTACGGCCAGCGCATCATGTCCCAGCGGATCTTCGAGCGCGTCCGGCGCATCGAGCTCCAGCTCGGCGTCCCCCCGTCCCATTACGAGCCCGGCGCGCGGCCTACCGGCCAGCAGGCCACCACCGGCGCCCAGGCCGGCCGCACCGAGGAACGAGAGGCCCTCAAGCTATGACCCCTCCGACCGTCACCGTGGACCAAGAAGGCACGGTCACCGGCAACACCTACGACAAGTACGGCACCACCAACCCGGTGGCGCGGCGCCTGCAGGCGGGCTTCGAGCGCACGCTCGAGGAGCTGTTCACCAAGGCCACGCCGACGACGCTGCTGGACGTCGGCTGCGGCGAGGGCGTGCTGACGCACCAGTGGGCCCAGACGCCCGGCATGCAGCGCATCGTCGGCCTCGACCTCGACGACCCGCAGCTGCACGAGGCCTGGAAGGGCCGGCAGCACCCGTGCCTCCAATACGTCGTGATGAAGGCCGAGAACCTGCCGTTCGCCGACGGCGAGTTCGAGGTCGCCACGGCGATCGAGGTCCTCGAGCACGTGCCGGACCCGGAGCACACGGTCTCCGAGATGGCGCGGATCGCGTCCAAGTACCTGCTGGTCTCCGTGCCGCGCGAGCCGCTGTGGCGCGGGCTGAACATGGCCCGTGGCGCGTACCTGAAGGACCTGGGCAACACGCCGGGCCACCTGAACCACTGGTCCAAGCGCAGCTTCACCCAACTGCTCGGCCGCTACGGGACCGTCGTCGAGGCGCGCTCCCCGTTCCCGTGGACGATGCTCCTCGTCCGCGTTGACCACTAGCGACTGGGCATCGGAAGACCTGATCCCCGCGTCGGCCGACGGCGACGCGGGTGCGACGGGCGGCGAGCGGTCCTACGGCTCGGGCGCGCGGATCCTGTCGATCGGGATCGCCGCGACCGGGCTGTTCACGTTCGCGTACTTCGGCGTCGCCGGGCATGTGCTGGACGGCGCCGACTACGGCCGCGTGTCGTTGTTGTGGTCGTTGCTGTTCGTGATCATGTCGGTGATCTACCGGCCGGTCGAGCAGCTGCTCTCCCGGACGATCGCCGACCGCCGCGCGCGCGGGATCAACGCCGGCCACCCGCTGCGGGTGCCGGCGACGATCCAGGCGTCGTTCGCGCTCGGCTTCCTGGTCGTGGCCCTGGCGCTGCGCGGGCCGATCCAGGACGGGCTGTTCGACGGCCACGCGTCGCTGTACTGGATCCTGATCGGCGCGGCCATGGCCTACGCGGCGTCGTACTTCGCGCGCGGCTACTTCGCGGGGCATCAGTGGTTCGGCCTGTACGGCGGGCTCGTGCTGTTCGAGTCGCTCTCGCGCTTCTGCTTCCCGGTCGCGGTGGCCGTGGGGCTCGCGTCGGGCGAGACCGCGGTCGCGCTGGGCATCGTCGCGGCGCCGCTGGCGTCGCTGCTGGTGATCCCGTGGGCGCTAGGCCGCCACGAGGCGGCGTCGGCCGCGGCCACCGGCGTCGAGCGCGATCGCGGCGAGCTGCGCGAGAGCGCCGGCTTCGCCGGATCCGTCGCGCTGATCCAGCTGGCCGAGCAGACGCTGCTGAACGCCGCGGTGCTGCTCGTCACCGACTCGGTCACGGCGGGCATCGTGTTCAGCGCGCTGATGGTCGCGCGCGCGCCGCTGCAGCTCTTCCAGGCCGTCCAGACGTCGCTGCTGCCGCACCTCGCCGGGCTGGAGGCGACCGAGGGCCGCGAGGCCTTCGCTCGCGCGATCCGGCAGACGATCCTGGCGATCGCGGCCTTCGCGGGCCTGTGCGCCGTGGGGCTGCTGCTGATCGGGCCGTGGGCGATGCACATCGCCTTCGACAAGGAGGGCTACACGCGCGTCGGCCTTGCCGTGATCGCGGTCGGCATGGGCCTGCACCTGACCGCCGGGACCTTCAACCAGGCGGCGCTGGCGCGCGGCCGCGCCCACCAGGCCGCCGCGGCCTGGCTGGTCGCCGCGGTGCTGTTCGTGGTGTGGATGCTCGTGCCGGTCGTCAGCAACGAGCTGTCGCGGGCCGAGGTCGGCTACGCGGGCGCGGCGGCGCTGCTCTGCGCGTTGTTGTACGTGCTGTACCGCCGCGGGCCGGCGCAGGCGCGCGCGTAACGTCCGGGGCCCTGGGCCGTTCTCGACGGCATGGACCCCCGCCGTCTCGCCCTCGCCTTCGCCACCGTCGTCGCGCTGCTGGCCCTCTCCGGCGGTGTCGCGCAGGCCAAGGCGGCGCCCAAGTGCCCGGCCAAGCCGCTGACGCTCTACCACGACTCCTACGGGCGCGCCTGGCACACCAACGGCTCGCTGTACTCGTGCACGACGGTCTACGCGCACAAGCGCGTCGTGCGGCTCGGGCCGTGGAAGACCGGCGGCAAGCTCGCCTGGACGGCGACGCACGCGGCCTGGTCGGTGCCGTTGACCCGCGACGGGCACGTCGTCGGCGACCGGATCTACGCCGGCTCGACCGAGGACGGCAGGCGCTGGCTGCTCGGGACGCGCGCGCTCGGCGCGGCCGAGGCGCGGATCCAGCGGATCTTCGCGTGGGACGCGACCGCCGCCTGGGTCACCAAGGACGGCGCCGTGGTCTTCGCGCTGCAGGACCCGGAGGACGCGCCGACCGCGATCGGGACGCTGCCGACCCCGCCCGTCGCCCGCAGCCACCTGACGGTCGTCGGGGCGTGGACGGCGCAGACCCCGACCGATCTGGGCCGCACGGTCCAGATCGACTCGACCGACGAGGACGGCGACGAGTGCGGCGGCGCCGCCGACTACCGCCTCACGCTCGCGCCCGATCCGACGGCGCCGACCACGCGGGTCGGCGTCACCTGGCCGGGCGGCTGGTCGCGCCCGTTCTGCGGCTAGGTCGCGGCTACGGCGAGCCGAGGCCGCCGGCGCGCACGCGCGCCGCCATCTGCGCCGACTCCTCGCGGTAGACCTCACCGTTCTGGAGCTCGAGCACCGGTAGCTTCTCCTGGCCGCTGAGGTCGCGGACGCGCGGCCGCTTGTGCCCGAAGCCGTGCTTGACGACCTCGTAGTCGACGCCCTGCTCGTCGAGCGCCTTCTGGACCTTGTGGCACGGATGCCCGTCGAGCTTCACGAAGGTCCATGAGCAGCGATGCAGCTTGACCTTGGCCATGGCGGCGAGCCTATCCTCCATGCCCATGGAGCACCATCAGCTCGCGTGGTACGTCGCCGGACCGGTCCTCGGGCTGTGCGTCGTCGCGGTCCGCCTCCTCTTCAACGCCCGGCTCGGCGTGACCGGCGGCTTCTCGGAGCTGATCGGCAAGCTGTCGCGCGGCAGCGTGCGCTTCGACTGGCGCGGCTGGTTCGCGATCGGCGTCCTGCTCGGCGGGACGGTGTTCGCCGTCCTGGCGGGCGGTCCCGACTTCCACGGCTACGGCTGGATGACCGACACGTTCACCGGCGGCCAGCGCTGGGCGATCCCGGTCCTGCTGGTCGGCGCCGGCGCGCTGATCGGCTACGGCGCCAAGCTGTCGGGCGGCTGCACGTCGGGCAACGGGCTCTCGGGCAACGCGCTCGTCTCCCCCGCCAGCCTCGCCGCGACCGCGACGTTCTTCGGGACCGCGATCGCGGTCAGCTTCCTGATCGAGGCGGTGATCTGACGTGCGCAAGGTGCTCGCCGGCGCGGCCGTGGGCGTCGCCTTCGGCGTCGTGATCAGCTGGAGCGGGATGGCGTCGCCCGACGTCATCCGGCAGGCGCTCCTGTTCGAGCAGTCCTACCTGTTCCTGATGTTCGCCTCGGCGGTCGCGACCGCGTGGGTCGGGCTGGCGCTGCTGCGCCGGCGCGAGCGGCGGGCGGTCTTCGGCGGCGAGCCGCTGACCTACGCCCGCGACGCGGTGGAGCGCCGCCACGTCGTCGGCGCGCTGCTGTTCGGGATCGGCTGGGGCGTCGCCGACGCGTGCCCGGCGCCGATCGCGACCCAGCTCGGCCAGGGCGTCGGCTGGGCGGTCTTCACGGCCGCCGGCGCGGCGTTCGGGATCTGGGCGTACCTGCGGCTCCGCGCGGTCGAGACCGAGCCGGCGAGCGACGCCGCGCGCGCCCGGAGCGCCGAGCCCGCGGTGTCCCCCACGAGCTAGGTCAAGGCCGCCGCGAGGCGGTGATGGCGCAGCCGCTCCGGCGGCATGCCGTGCAGCACCCACTCGCCGCCGTCGCGCCGGCTGATCGCGCCGTCGCGGACGAGCTCGCCCATCGCCGTCGTCACCGACGGGCGGTGGGCGCCGACGAGCATGGCCAGGCGCTCGTGCGTCAGCGGCAGCGGGACCACGACGCCGTCGGTCGTGACGCGGCCCCAGCGCTCCGCCAGGTGCCAGAGCGTCAAGTGCAGCCGCTCGTCGACGCGCTGGTGGTGGGAGATCGCCAGTGCCACGGCCAGCGCGTGCGCGCGCCGGATCCCGCGGCTGAACAGCTCGACGCCGACCTGCGGATAGGGCGCGACGCGCTGGATGAGCGACGCGTCGAGCACCGCCAACCGCGTCGGCTCCAGCACCTCCCACCCGATCTCGGCCTGCACGTGCGAGCCCTCGGGATCCCACTGCCATGGCCGGATCACGTCGCCCGGGCCGAGCAGCTCGCAGCAGCGCCGGCCCAGGACCTCGACCTCGCGCGTCAGCAGGCCCTCGAAGATCAGGAAGCCGCGGTGGTGGACCTCGGGCTCCATCGCCGCGGCGGCATCCCACGCTCCCTGGCTGAGGCGCTGCACGCGCGTGCGGCCGTCGGCGCGGGCGCGCTCGCGCGTGGCGGGATCGAGGCCGTCGGCGAAGTCGGGGTCGGCGTCGAGCAGGCTGATGACGTCGGAGGGCACAAGAGGCGGTGTACCCCGAACGCGGCGATCGGACGTCGGAGTGCTGACGTCGAAGCTCCGACGGAGCCGCTCGGCGCCCGCCCCGAACACCCCTAGCGTCGCCGCCTCGTCCCATCGACCTAGGAGGCACCACGAATGCTCTGGCTGATCCTCGGCATCGTCCTGCTCGTCGTCGCCATCGCCGGCGGCGTCGTCATCCACCCGATCCTGTTCGTCCTGGCGATCCTCGCGCTGATCGTCTTCCTGACCGGCAGCCGCGGCCGCGGCGCGCGCCTGTGACGGTGGAGGCCCAGCGGGTCGAGCACGTGGCGCTGAGCGGCGAGCTCGACGTCGTCGGCGCGCCCGACGCCGAGCGCGCCATCGTCGCGGCGCTGCGCGATCGGGAGGTGTCGTCGATCGTGCTGCACCTCGACGAGGTCGAGTTCATCGACTCGTGCGGGCTGCGCGTGCTCGTCGGCGCAGCCGACGCCGCGGACCGCCGCGGCGTGGAGCTGAGGATCCTGCCCGGCCGGCTCGAGGTGATGGCGGTCGTCGAGGCCGCCGCGCTGGCCGGACGCCTGCCGTTCGTCGGCTGGCCGTAGGGTGCGCACCATGACCCCCAGCGCGCAGGTCGTCGTCACCGCCATCGTCAACGTCAAGCCGGAGGCCCGCGACGAGGCGCTCGCGGCGCTCACCACTGGCATCGAGGGCACGCACGGCGAGGAGGGCTGCATCGCCTACGCGCTGCACGAGGACACCAACCAGCCGGCGCGCTTCGTGATCGTCGAGAAGTGGGCGACGCAGGCGGCGCTGGAGGCCCACGGCCAGGCCGACCACCTCAAGGCCATGTTCGCGGTCGTCGGGCCGCTGCTCACCGAGCCGCCCACGATCGTCTTCACGCAGCCGCTGCCCGTCGGCGACGAGGACAAGTCCACCATCTAGCTCGGCTGCCCCACGGCCGGGGCGGCGGCATCAGACCGCCGCCCCGGAGCTTGGGGTGTGCTGGGGAGCTGTGGGTGGCCTACTCGTAGGCCAAGGACTCGAGGACGTTCAGGCGCGAGGCCCGGCGGGCCGGGAGGATCGCCGCCAGGACGCCCGCCACCGCGGCGAGGACGAGCAGCAGGATCAGCGACGGGACCGGGATCGACAGCTTGAAGCCGTCGATCGCGCGCGTCACCAGGATCGACAGCACGATCCCGAGCGCCATGCCGATCACCGCGCCGATCTCGGCCGTGATGATCGCCTCGTAGCGGATCACGCGCCGGACCTGGCGGCGCGACATCCCGATCGCCCGCAGCAGCCCCAGCTCGCGGGTGCGCTCGGAGATCGAGAGCACCAGCGTGTTGACGATCCCGAACAGCGACACGATGATCGCCATCGCCAGCAGGGCGTAGATCAACGCCAGCAGCTGGTCGATCTGGCCCTCCTGCTGCTTGATGAACTCGGCGTTGGTCTTGGCCTCGGCCTCTGGGAAGCGGTCGTCGAGCAGCTTGTCGAGCGACGCCTTGACCTGGGCGTCGTCGGCCCCGGCCTGGTAGCCGACGAAGACGAACGAGTCCTTGGTCGTGCCGAAGTCGCGCTCCAGCACGCTGTTGGCGACGGTCAGGCCGCTGTACAGGCCGCCCTTGTCGTCGATGATCCCGGTGACCTTCAGCGGCAGCTTGTCCAGCTTGGCCGTCTGGACGTCGATCGTGTCGCCGACCTTGATGTCGTGGTCCTCGCCGTACTTCTTGGTGATCACCACGCTGCCGTCGCCGAGCGCGCGCAGGGTGTTGTCGTCGCCCTGCTTCCAGTCGGCGTGGTAGAGGTCGGGGAACGTCTTGGGGTCGATCCCGCTGACGCCCTCCTTCTTGCCGTCGACCTTGGACTGCGCGTTGCGCAGCGCGCCGACCTCCTTGACCCCGGGCACCTTCGCCACCGCCTGGGTGGCCTGGTGCGAGAACGAGCCGAAGTTGGTGGACTCGACCACGGCCTGGGCGCGCGAGCCGTTGTTGACCGCCTCGCGGAACGTCGACTTGGCGCCCGCGGCGAACATGCTGGCGAACGTCACCAGCGCGACGCCGACCATCAGCGCGCCCGCGGTGACCGCGGTGCGGCCCGGGAAGCGCACGGTGTTCTCCCGCGCGATGCGGCCCGTGACGCCGCGGAAGCGCTCGAACGGCCGGCCGACGAAGCCGGCGAGCGGGCCGACCAGGCGCGGGCTCAGGAACGCCACGCCGAGGAAGGTCGCGACCGCGCCGACGCCCATCAGCGACAGCGCCGCGCTCGCCTTGGCCGTGCCGAACAGGCCGAGCGCCATGACCGCGAGGCCGCCGATCGTCAAGATGATCGACAACGGCGTCGCCAGGCGTGAGCGCTTCTGGGTGGCGCTCAGGCCCTCGCGCAGCGCCGCCAGCGGCGGGACGCGTGTGGCCCGGAAGGCCGGCGCCAGCGTCGAGATCAGCGTCACGACCGTCCCGACGAGCAGGGAGACCACGATCGTGCGCGTCTCGATGACGGTCGAGGTGGACGGCAGGTCGGCGCCGAAGGCCTTGAACAGCGCCTTCAAGCCGGCCGCGACCGCGATGCCGAGCACCAGGCCGGCGGCCGAGCCGACCACGCCGAGGATCAGCCCCTCGGCCAGCACCGAGCGCAGGATCTGCCGGCGCTTGGCACCGAGCACGCGCAGCAGCGCGAACTCGCGCGTCCGCTGGGCGACGGTGATCGAGAACGTGTTGAAGATCAGGAACGCGCCGACGAAGAGCGAGATCCCGGCGAACGCGAGCAGCGCGGTGCGCAGCACGTCCAGGAAGCCCGTCTTGATGTCCTTGGTCTGCTTGTCGGCCTGCTCCTGGCCGGTGCGGACCTCGACGTTCTTGGGGACGACCGGCGCGATGCGGGTCTTCAGCTGCTCGGCCGAGACGCCGGGCTTGGCCGCGACCTCGATCTCGTCGAAGGAGCCCTTGTGCCCGGTCATCCGCTGCGCCTCGGGCAGCGTCATCACGGCGATCACGCCGCCACCGAACGAGTCGACGCCCGCGATCGTCACGATGCCCGAGATGGTGTAGGTCTTCTTCGGGGCCTCGTCCTGGATCTGGAGCTTGTCACCGACCTTGAAGCCGTTGTTGTCGGCGGTGGCCTTCGGGATCGCGACCTCGTCCGCCGTCTCGGGCAGGTGGCCGTCGGTCGGCGCGAAGGACTCGAAGCGTTGCACGTCGTGCGCGCCGGCGATGGCGTTGAAGCCCTGGCCCTTGAGCTTGGAGCCGTCGGCCTTGCGGAACGAGCCGCCCTGGCTGAAGACCGAGCCCTCGGCCGTCGCGACGCCGTCGACCCGCTTGACCTTGTCGAGGACCTCGGCCGGGATCGGCGGAGGATCGTCGTCACCGGCCAGGTCGTTGTTGGGGGACAAGGCGACGTCGGTGCCCTTGTTGGACTCGACGAAGATGTTGTCGAACGACTTGGTGATGGTGTCGGTGAAGATGTAGGTGCCCGCGATGAGCGTCACGCCCAGCGCGACGGCCAGGGCGGTGAGGGCAAGGCGGAGCTTGCGAGCCAGGAGCCCGCGGATGGCGATCTTGCGCATGGCTCTAGACCGAGGCGGGTTGCGCGGCGTTGCGGGCCGGTGCCCGGTCCTCGACGAGCTGGCCGTCGCGGAGGACGAGCAGGCGATCCGCGTAGGCGGCGGCCTCCTCGTCGTGCGTGACCATGATGATCGTCTGACCGAACTCGTCGACCGAGCGCCGCAGCAGCTGCAGGATCTCGGTCGAGGCGTGGGAGTCGAGGTTGCCGGTCGGCTCGTCGGCGAAGACGACGGCCGGCCGCGAGGCGAGCGCGCGCACGACGGCGACGCGCTGCTGCTGGCCACCGGAGAGCTCGCTCGGACGGTGGGTGATGCGGTCGCGCAGGCCGACGAGGTCGATCAGCTGGTCGACCCACGCCTGGTCGGGATCGCGGCCGGCGATCGACAGCGGCAGGACGATGTTCTCCTCGGCGTTGAGGACGGGCAGCAGGTTGAAGGCCTGGAAGATGAACCCGACGCGGTCGCGGCGCAGCTGGGTGAGCGCGTCGTCGTTGAGCGTCGTGAGGTCCACCCCGTCGAGCACCGCGGTGCCCGACGTCGGACGGTCGAGGCCGGCGAGGAGGTGCATGAGCGTGGACTTGCCGGAGCCGGAGGGGCCCATGATGGCCGTGAAGGCTCCGGCGGGGAAGTCGACGGTCACGCCGTCCAACGCCGTGACGGCGGCGCCGCCTTCGCCGTAGACCCGGCGGAGCTCGTGCGCAGAGACGATGGAGGTCATGCCTAGGAGCCTCCCAGGAGGGCTATTTCGCAGGGGTACGGCTACCTCCCGTTGGCCCCCTAGGGGATGTCATACGGACAACCCTGACAAGCACCCTAGGCGTACATGTTGCCGGACGCCGTTCGGCGCCCGCCCCCGCTACGCCTGCAGGTAGGCCAGGACCGCCAGCACCCGCCGGTGGTCCTCGACCGTCGGCGGCAGCGACAGCTTGGTGAAGATCGACGTCACGTGCTTCTCGACCGCGCGTTCGGTGACGACCAGCGCCTCGGCGATCGCGTGGTTGGAGCGGCCCTCGGCCATCAGCCCCAGCACCTCGCGCTCGCGGGGCGACAGCGCCTCCAGGGGATCCTCGCGGCGGCGGCGCCCCAGGAGCCGCGACACGACCTCGGGGTCCAGGGCGCTGCCGCCCTCCCCGACGCGCCGCACGGCCTCGGTGAAGCGCTCGACGTCGCTGACCCGATCCTTGAGCAGGTAGCCGATCCCGGCCGCGTCGTCGCTCAGCAGCTCCAGCGCGGACGTCTCCTCCACGTAGGCCGAGAGCACCAGCACGCCGGTGTCCGGGAACCTCTCCCGGATCTCCAGCGCCGCCTTCAGCCCCTCGTCGGTGTGCGTCGGCGGCATGCGGACGTCGACGATGGCCACGTCGGGCTTGTGGGCGCCGACCTTGCGCAACAGGTCCTCGGCGTCGCCCGACTGGGCGACGACCTCGAACTCCTTGCCTTCGAGCAGCGCCGCGAGTCCTTCGCGGAGCAGCACGGAATCATCAGCGAGCGCTACGCGCACGGGATCCTCGCTCTTACGGTCGTGCCGACGCCCGGCGGGGAATCGACTTCCAGCCTGCCATCGAGTGCGGCGAGCCGGTCTGCGAGTCCTCGCAGCCCCGACCCCGCCGACGGGTCCGCCCCGCCGATGCCGTTGTCCTCGATCTCCACCACTGCGTAGCCATTCTCCCTGAGAACCCGGACGCTCGCATACTCGGCGTCGGCGTACTTGGCCATGTTCGTCAGGGACTCGGCCACGACGAAGTACGCGACGGCCTCCACCGGCATCGGCATCCGGCCCTCGGGGACCTCGTCGACCTCGACCGGAACGGGGGCGCGGGAGGCCAGCGCCTCGAGCGCGGGCGCCAGGCCGCGGTCGGTCAGGATCGCCGGGTGGATGCCGCGCGCCAGCTCGCGCAGCTCCTCCAACGCGCTGGCCAGCTCGGCGCGCGCGCCGTCCAGGATCCTCTCCGCCACGTCGGGATCGCTGCGCAGCTTGGTCTTGGCCAGCCCCAGCTGCAGCGACAGCGCGACCAGCCGCTGCTGCGCGCCGTCGTGGAGGTTGCGCTCCAGCGCGCGGCGCTCGGCCATCCCGACCTCGATGACCTTGGCGCGCGAGACCTGCAGCTCGGCGACGCGCGCCTTCAGCTCGGCCTCCAGACGCTCGTTCTCCAGCGCCAGCGCGGCGGCGGCGCCCGCGGCGCGCACCAGCCCCGGCTCGTCCAGCAGCGCCGCGTCGTGGACGATCGCCGCGACCGGCACCGACTCGCGCTCGATCTCGGTCACCGCGCGCGAGCGCGACGTCGCCGGCGGCAGGTCGACCGGCTGGCCGTGCGAGTCGACGTAGCGCTCCGAGCCGCGCGACCAGAACGCCAGCGCCAGCGAGCGGTCGCCCAGCGCGTCGGACAGGGCGTCGCGCAGCGACTCGCCCTCCGCGCCCTGCGCGTTGAGCCGCTCCACCAGGTCGCCGACCGCGCCGGCCCGCGAGTACCGCGTCCGCAGCAGCCCGATGACGAACGCCCACGGCAGCGCGGCGAACGCGATCAGCGAGGCGACCGACGGCCCGGAGACCACGGGCGACGACGCACCGAACAGCTCCCCGACGACCGCCACGGCCAGCGTCACCATCAGCACGACGCCGGTCCACAGGACCGGCGCCATCGCCCGGCGCTGCGGCGGCGAGGCGACTTTGCGCTTCTCCCACAGCTGGAGGCCCAGCCACACGATCAGGCACCCGGCCACGAGCTGCGCGACCACCGCGAAGACCTGCGCGCCGTCCGGGTTGTCGGTCAGCGCCCACGCGTTGCGCGGCGCGTTGTCGTCGCCGCCGATGTCGCCGCCGAGGAGGAAGAACGGGATCTGGACGGCGAGCGCCGTGAGGTAGCCGATGACGACCAGCGTCCGGGCGCTCGTCGTCTCCAGCCGTCCGGACGGGAACGCCAGGAGCATGTGCCCGACCAGGACGAGGTAGAGCGGCCCGACGTAGACGCCGAGCGTGTAGACCCACGGGTCGTTGGCCTCGGCCAGGCCCGACAGGAACCACGCGAAGCCGACCGCCGTCATCAGCGCGCCGAAGCGGTTGTGGGGCCGGCGCAGCCACGCGAAGACGCCGGTGCCGCAGAACGACAGCCCGATGAACGGGGCGACGGTCGCCATCAGCGGCTTGGCCGTCTCGTGGTCGGAGGAGACGACCAGCGCGATCACGACCGCGGCCATCGCCACGGAAGCGGCGAACAGCGCGATGAGCGCGTACCGCAGCGAGGTCATGCTTGTCGTCCGTCGGACACCGTCATCCAGGCGCCAATGATCGCCGAAAGCGGTGCGTCAGCGGATGAGCTCGGTCAGCGCCGCGCCGGAGAGCTCACCCTTCGGGATGAAGCCGCGCGCCCCGGAGCGGTGCACGAGCGGGCCGAAGTCGGAGCTGTCGCGGCTCGACGTGAGCACGACCGCCGGTGCGCCGAGCACGCTCGTGATGCGCGCGGCGACGTCGAAGCCGTCGAGGTCCGGGAGGTTGACGTCCAGCAGCACGAGGTCGGGATGCAACTCGCCGGCGGCGGCGATCGCGGTGAGGCCGTCGGGCGCCTCGCCGATCACGTCGAAGCCCTCGCTCTCCAGCAGGAGGCGGGCGGTCGACCGGAAGGTCGGATGGTCGTCGACGATGAGGACCTTCGTGCTCACAGGTTCTACCAATCATCGGCCCTTCGCGGGGCCGCGTATCTACGGGTGGCTACACCCCGGCCGCGGCGGCGATGTCGCGGTAGGCCTGGCCGGGATCCGGCGCGCCGAACAGGGCGCTTCCGGCGACGAGCAAGGTCGCTCCGGCGTCGGCCGCGAGACCCGCGGTCGACGTGTCGATCCCGCCGTCGACCTCCAGCTCGGCGCCGTCGGGAAGCAGCGCGCGCAACCGCTCGATCTTGCTCGGCGACGCGGCGATGAACCGCTGTCCGCCCCAGCCCGGGTTGACGGTCATGCAGAGCGCGAGGTCGACTTCGAGCTCGCGGTAGACGTCCAGCGGCGTCGACGGGCAGACCGCGACGCCGGCCGTGCAGCCGTGCTCGCGGATCTGCTGGACGGCGTAGTTGACGTGCGGCGTCGCCTCGGCGTGCACGGTGATGTTGCTCGCGCCGGCGTTTGCGAAGTCCGCGACGATGCGTTCAGGACGCTCGACCATCAGGTGGACGTCGTACTCGACGCCGGGCAGACCCAGCTCGACGAGCGCGCTGAGCACCTGCGGCCCCATCGAGAGCGGCGGCACGAAGTGCCCGTCCATGATGTCGACGTGGATGACGCGGGCGCCGGCATCGACGACCTCGGAGACCTGCGATCCGAGGCGGGCGAAGTCGGCCGCGAGGATGCTCGGGGCGATGCGGCGAGGCTTGGGCATGACGGGACGGCGGGGAACCTACACGAGGTGGTCGATGGGGACGCGAGCACGGCCGCGTGAGCCCACTTCGCCCACCTAGATCTCGATCAGCATCGAGCCGCCACAGTGGTTGCAGATCGTGGTCGCCGTGGAGGACATGCGCACGATGGTGCCGTGCTCGCCGCAGTCCGGGCAGACCGACCGCAGCTCGAAGCGGTGCAGGCAGTAGACGCACCGGTAGCGCCCGGCGAGCGTCGTCGGACGCAGCCAGGGCTCACCGCAGCCGGGGCACTTCAGACCGAGCTCCTTGGTCGCCATCTGATGTCGCAATATAGAAGCCGTCGGTGCCGTCGCGGTGCGGCAGCGTACGTACGGCGTCTCCGGCGACGACCTCCTCGCGCGGCGAGAGCGTGCAGGTGGAGTAGACCAGGCGACCGCCGGGAGCCAGCATGCCGAGGGCCGCGGCGACGATCGCCTCCTGCTCGACCCGCAGCGCCTCGATGGCCTGCGGGGTCGCGCGCCAGCGCAGGTCCGGATGCGTACGCAGCGTGCCCAGGCCGCTGCACGGCGGGTCGACGAGGATGCGGTCGAAGCGGCCGCCGAGGGCGTCGGCGGTCACCGCCTTGGCGTCGGCGACGTGCACCCGGACGCTGGTCGCGTGCAGCCGCTCGACCTGCGTCTGGAGCGCCTTGGCGCGCTGCGGATGGCGCTCGACGGCGACGACCTCGCCCTCGTCGCCCATGAGCGCGGCCAGGTGCGTGGTCTTGCCGCCCGGCGCGGCGCACAGGTCCAGGATCCGCTCGCCCGGCTGCGGGTCGACCGTCCGCGCGACCCGCTGCGAGGCGCGGGACATCGGCGTGATCGCGCCGGCGAGGTAGAGCGGATGGGTCAGGACGTCCATCGGGCCCTCGACGACGAGAGCGTCGTCCTCGCGGCGGCCCGGCAGGTCGACCTCGACGCCGGCCAGCGGGTTGATGCGCAGCGCCAGCTCGGCGGGCTCGTTGTCGGCGGCGAGCAGCGCGCGCGTCTCGTCGGCGCCGAGCCAGTCCCACCACATGAGCGTCAGCCACTCGGGGTGCGAGTGCGCGATCGCGGCGCCCTTGGGGTTGTCGTCGGACGGCAGGTCGACGCCCTGGCGCTGCACCTTGCGCAGGACGGCGTTGACGAGCTTGGCGCCCGGCGACGGCTTGGCCAGCTCGACCGACTCGGCGACCGCGGCGTGCGCGGGCACGTCGGTGTAGAGCAGCTGGTAGAGCCCGAGCAGCAGCGCCGCGCGCACCTGCGGGTCGAGCTTGCGGTCGACGTGCTGGGCGATGATCCAGTCCAGCGTGCCGCGGCGCTGCACGGTCCCGAAGACGAGGCGCTTGGCCAGCGCGCGGTCGCGCGGATCCAGGTCGCGCGCATCGCCGTGCAGGGCGCGATCGGCGTAGGCGCCCTGCTCTTCGACACGGCGCAGGACCGTCAGCGCTGTGCGTCGGGCAGGACTGGCAGGCACGACTGACACAGTAGGAGACCCGTCGGAACCAGACCGTCCGTGTCCGATCGCGAATACCGTGTCCCGCATGGCCGTCTCGGTCCCCACCGCACCGGCGTTCACGCTGCGTGGCGTCGTCAAGGAGTACGGCGGCCGGCGCGTCCTGGACGGGCTGGACCTCGAGGTCGGCGCCCGCGCGCGGGTCGGGCTGATCGGCGCCAACGGCGCGGGCAAGTCCACCATCCTGCGCCTGCTCGCCGGGGCCGAGGCGCCCGACGCCGGCGTCCTGGCGATCCGCAAGGGCGCGACCGTCGCGTTCCTGCCCCAGCTCGTGCAGGGCGACGACCGCACGGCGCTGGACACGGTGCGCGCCGCCGTCCCGGGCGCCGCGGCGCTGCACGCCGAGCTGGGCGACGTCGAGCGCGCGCTGACCGACCCGGCGCTGGCCGCCGACCTGCCGCGCATGACGCGGCTGCTCGAGCGCCAGATGCGGCTCGTCGAGCAGCTCGGCGAGCAGACCGTCGACGGCGACGCGATCCGGCTCCTGCGCGACCTCGGGCTCGACGACACGATGCTCGCGCGCCCCACCCGCGCCATGTCGGGCGGCGAGCGCAAGCTGGTGGCCTTGGCCGCCTGCCTGGTCCGCAAGCCGGACCTGCTGCTGCTCGACGAGCCCGAGGCGCACCTGGACATGGCGCGCCGCTCGTTGTTGGAGGACCTGGTCGCGCGCGCCGAGGGCGCGGTCGTCGTCGTGTCCCACGACCGCTACCTGCTCGACGAGGTCGTCACCCAGATCGCCGAGCTCGACCGCGGCCGCGTCCGGATGTGGCAGGGCGGCCACAGCGCCTACACCGTCGCGCGCGAGATCGAGCTGGTCCGCCAGCAGCAGGTCTACACGACCCAGCAGAAGGAGATCGCGCGCATGGAGGCGGCGATGGCGCAGTTCAAGGCCTGGGCGCGCCAGACGCTGGACGAGCGCTTCGCGACGCGGGCGCGCAACATGCAGCGGCGGATCGACCGCGTCGACCAGGTCGACCGGCCGGTGTTCGAGCGGCGCAAGATGGCGCTGGAGCTGCGCGCGGGCGCGCGCGGCGGCGAGCGCGTCGTCGAGCTGCGCGACGGCGAATTCGACCCCGTCCTGACCGGCGTCGACCTGACGATCATGCGCGGCGAGCGCGTCGGGATCCTCGGGCCCAACGGCGCAGGCAAATCGGTGCTGCTGCGGTTGTTGGAGGGGTCGCTCGCGCTGAGCGACGGCGAGCGCTGGGCCGGGCCCTCGATCGTCTTCGACCACCTCACGCAGGCCGTCGACGAGCTGCCCGGCGAGCTGAGCGCGATCGAGGTCGTCCGCGCGACCGGGCCGATGACCGAGGACACCGCGGTGCGCAAGTTGATGGGGTTCCTCTTCGACTACGAGCAGGTCCGCCGGCCGGTGTCGGCGATGAGCGGCGGAGAGCGCACGCGCCTGCGGTGCCTGACGATGATGCTCGGCGGCGCGAACTGCCTGCTGCTCGACGAGCCGACCAACCACCTGGACATCGACGCGGCCGAGACCCTGGAGAAGGCGCTCGAGCGCTTCGACGGGACCGTGGTCGCGGTGTCGCACGACCGCTACTTCCTGGACCGCATCGCGGATCGGATCGTGGAGGTCGCCGACCTCGAGGTGAAGGCCTACGAGGGCGGCTTCAGCGACTGGCAGCGGGCGACGCGCGCGGCGGCCTAGACCGCGGGCGCGTGGCCGCGCAGGTACTCGGAGTAGGCCATCGAGCGCCCGCCGGCGGGCTGCACGGTGACGAGCTCGAGGCTGCCGTCGAGGGCGATCGACGCCTCCTGGACGCCGAGGAAGTCGCCGCTGGGCAGCGCGATCCGGGCGCCGATGTGCGGGTGCAGCGCGCGGACGACCCGGACGTTCTCCTCCGGCGGGCGCGTGAGGTCCAGCGTGCGGTCCTCCGCGGTGAGCTTGTCGGCGTAGGTGATGCCGAGATCGGGCTGGGGCTCCGGCGTCGGGAGCTCTTCGAGGACCTGGCGCAGCAGGTCCACCGAGATGTCCTGCAGGCGCGCCGCGAGCGTCGCGTAGTCGTCGGTCGGCAGGATCGGCTCCGGCCGCTGCGCGTAGACCGGGCCGGCGTCCAGCTCGGCGACCAGGCGCATGATCGAGACGCCGGTCTGCGCGTCGCCGGCCATCATCGCGCGCTCGACCGGCGCCGCCCCGCGCCAGCGCGGCAGCAGCGACGGGTGCACGTTGAGGATGTCGTAGTCGCTGAGCAGCGGCTCCTTGACCAGCGCGCCGAACGCGCACAGGATCACGCCCGTCGGCTGGACCGCGGCGATGCGCGCCCGCGCCGCCTCGTCGTTGACCGACGCGGGCTGGTCGACGTCGATGCCGAGCTCGCGCGCGGCGACCGCGACCGGTGGCGGCCCGACCTTGCGCCCCCGCCCCTGCTTGGCGTCGGGCCGCGTGACTACGAGCGCGGGCCGGTTCGGGCCGTCGGCGAGCGCCCGCAGCACGGACGCCGCGAAGTCGCTGGTCCCGAGGTAGACGATGGCGGAGCCTCGCCGTGCGGGCTCGTTCCGCGGCGGCAGCTCGCCCAGGGGCTCGCTCCCGCTGCCGTCGGCAGCGTCGGCCGCCATGGCGCTAGGCCGCGTCGTCCTCTTCGGCCTCGAGGGCGGCGCGCAGCGCGCGCATGCCCTCCTTGCGCTGGTCGCGCGAGGTGCGGTCGAGGATCAGGACGCCGTCGAGGTGGTCGATCTCGTGCTGGATCACGCGCGCCTCGAGCCCGGAGGCCTCGACGAGGATCTTCTCGCCCTGCTCGTCCTGGGCGCTGACGCGGACGTACGTCGGGCGCTCGACGTCGACGTGGACGGCGGGCAGGCTCAGGCAGCCCTCCTCAGCCCACTCCTTGTCCTTGGACGTCCACTCGATCTCGGGGTTGACGAGCGCGTTGACCGGGCTGTCGGGCTCGACGCGGTAGACGAGCACGCGGTGCAGGATCCCGACCTGCGTCGCCGCGAGCCCGATCCCGTAGGCGTCGTGCATCAGGACGCCCATGCGCGCGATCTCGTCGCGCAGCTCGTCGTCGAAGCGATCGACGACGCGCGCCTTGGAGCGCAGCACGGGATCGCCGAACTTGCGCACGTGCTTGAGCGCGGCGCGACGGCGGGCCGCGGTCTCCGGATCGATGGTGGTGACGGGCTCCGGAGCCTCGTCGAGCTCTTCGTGGTGCTGTGCCACGGGCCAGATGCTAGTCAACCGCGCGCAGAGCGCTCACTGCGGGTCGACGTCGACCGAGAACGCCACGTTCTTGTGGGCCTTGGCCGCGCTGACCTCGCGGACGGCGGCGTCGACCTGGTCGATCGCGCTGCGCCGCTCGCCGGCCTTGACGACGACCTGCGAGCGCTCCTTGCCGCGCAGCCTGAACAGCGGCGCCGGGCCGAGCGAGGACGGCAACCGCGCCTGGACCGCGGTCGCGGCGAGGTGCGCGGCGTTGGGCTGCTCGGACGCGCAGACGACCCGGATCAGCGTCGAGAACGGCGGGTAGCGCAACAGCTCGCGGCGCTCGAGCTCCTCGGCCAGGAAACCGTCGCTGTCGTGGCGGGCGGCGAAGGCGATCGCGGAGGCGTGCGGGTCGATCGTCTGGACGATCACGCGGCCGGCGCCGCCGCGTCCCGCCCGGCCGGCGAGCTGGGTGACGAGCGCGAACGTCCGCTCCTCGGCGCGGAAGTCCGGGAAGCGCAGGGTGCTGTCGGCGTCCAGGACGACGCCGAGGTCGACGTCGGGGAAGTCGTGGCCCTTGGCGACGACCTGCGTCCCGACGAGGATCGCGCGGTCGGCGCGCTCGAACGCGCTCAGCACCGCGCCGGCGTCCTTGACGTCGGCGTCCAGGCGCAGCACGGGCTTGCCCAGCCCGGCGAGGTCGTGCTCGAGGCGCTCGGTCCCGGAGCCGTGGCGGGCGATCGACACGCTGCCGCAGTCCGGGCACGTGCGCGGGATCTGCTCGCGGTGGCCGCAGTGGTGGCAGGCGACGGCGTTCTGGTCGCGGTGCAGGATCAGCGCGACGTCGCACTGCGGGCACTCCCACACGCGCCCGCAGGTCCGGCAGGTCAGGAAGTTCGACCAGCCGCGGCGGTTGAGCAGCACGATGGCCTTGCGGGCGTCGACGAGCGCCTCGTGGGTCCGGGGCGCGACGGCGCCGGCCGCGGTCTTGAGGTCGACGATCTCGACCGGCGGCAGCGGCGCGCCGTCGACGCGGCTGGGCAGGCGGATCCGGCGCAGAGCGTGGACGGACTCCGGGCGCGGCGTCGCGCTGCCGCAGACCAACACCGCACCGTGCTGGGCGGCGCGCTGCTCGGCGACCAGGCGCGCGTCGTAGCGCGGGTCGCCCTCGTTCTTGTAGGACCCGTCGTGCTCCTCGTCGACCACGACGAGCCCGAGGTGCGCGATCGGCGCGAAGACCGCGCTGCGCGGCCCGACGCACACCTGCGCCTCCCCAGACCTCAGCCGGCGCCACTCGTCGTAGCGCTCCCCGGCGCCGAGCTTGGAGTGCAGGACCGCGACCGTGTCGCCGAAGCGCGTCACGAAGCGGTCGATCATCTGCGGCGTCAGGCCGATCTCGGGCACGAGGATCAGGACGCCGCGGCCGCGCGCGAGCGTGTCGGCGGCGGCGCGGAGGTAGACCTCGGTCTTGCCCGAGCCGGTGACGCCGTGCAGCAGCAGGCGGTCGCCGTCGGGCGCCTGGAGGATCGCCGCGACCGCCGCCTCCTGGTCGGCGTTGAGCCGGGGCGGCGGCTTGCGCGCGCCGACCGCGTGGTGCTGGGGCGCGCGGCGCCGGCCGCGCGGGCCGATGGCGACGAAGCCGCGGGTCTCCAGGCGCCGCAGCGACGACAGGTCGTTGCCCGCGAAGCGCGGCAGGTGCTGGAGCAGGCCCTGCTGCTTGGGCGTCAGGCGCAGCTCGCGCCCGCCGGGGGCCGCGTCCATCGCCGCCAGCGCGACGTCCCCGTCCGCGGTCCGCTCGGCCCACAGTTGCACCTTCTCGCGCGCGCCGCGCGGCGGGAGCATGAGGCTGAGCGCGCGCGCCGGCGTGGACGCGTACTCGCGGCCGAGCCAGAGCCCGAGGTCGACGAGGTCGGGCGGGAGCGCGTCGGGGAGCACCTTGTAGGGCGCGACGAGCCGGTGCTCGGAGTCGTCGGCGAGGCCGGTGACGACCGCGGTCAGCCGCTGCCGGCCGAAGGGGACCTCGAGCAGCGAGCCCACGTCCACGCCGTCGTTCGGCCGCACGTAGTCGAACGGCCCACGCAGCGCGCGGGCCGTCGTCAACGGCTCGACCTGGACAACGGGGTGTGACACGGACCGTCCGAGGATAGGCTGAGCAGACCATGGACCTGCATCCGGGCGAGGAGATCGTCTTCGAGGGCCACCCGTCGTGGCGTGGCGTGCTCAGCTTCTACGTGAAGGGCCTGGGGATCGCGCTCGCCGTGGGCCTCATCCTGTTCTTCGCGATCTCCACCGGCGCCGGCGTCGGGGCGTTCGCCGCGATCATGGTCGTCGTGATCCTGGCGGGGTTGGTCAAGCGCATGGCCACGCGCTACGTGATCAGCACCGAGCGGCTGAACATCCGGACGGGGATCCTGTCCAAGCACGTCCAGCAGACCAGCATCGACCGCGTCCAGAACGTCAACACCGAGCAGACGTTCCTGGACCGGCTGCTGCGCGTCGGCGCCGTCGACTTCGACACCGCCGGGACCGACGACTCGGAGTTCACCTTCCGCGGCGTGTCGAACCCGGCGGCCATCGTGGCCGCCGTCGACCGCGCCCAGCGAATGCACCGCCGCGAGGTCCAGGCCGAGCAGCCGGGCGGGACCATCGGCGGCACGGGGCTGTAGTTGTAGGGCCTGCTGGGCGTCGCCGCCGGACCGGTCTGGCGTCTCCAGCAAACAGGGGTTGCGGGACAGCGCGTGATGTTCTACCGTCTCGGATCCGTCATGAGCTTCCTGTTCGGCATGAGCAAGCACATCAACAACGGCGCCACCCCGGCGACCGGTGCTTGGTCGAGCTCGCCGACATGGACGACGACGGCGCCGACGCAGCCGCGTCGCGCTAAGCGCAACCAGCCCCTCGACGGCTGACGGGAGTCGCATATGGCTCCCGCGTCCATCGCGGGAGCCTCCCAGGCCCGGGCCATGCGCCGGGGCGGGTGGGACCGCGACACCGTCATCATCGCCATCCAGGAATGGGTGGCCACCTACGGCGAGCCGCCGCGCGCGGCTGACTGGAACCCGTCCTCGGCCAAGTGGTCCGGGCAGCAGTGGCGTGTGGAGCGGTACCGCGCCGGGCGGGGCGACGGCTCGGCGTGGCCGGCGCTCAACTCCGCCAAGCGGCCCTTCGGCGGCTCGCTGAACGCCGCGATCCGCGCGGCGGGCTTCGCGCCGGCACGGCCGGGGCCGACGCGACGGACGTCCGTCGATCCCGCGCAGGCCGACCGCGCCATGATCAGCCCGGAGGGCCGCGCGATGCTCGAGGCCGCCCTCGCCCAGGCGCGTGAGGCCGAGAAGCGCGTCGCGGTGCTCGAGGCACGACTCGCCCGCAAGTCCAAGAACGACAAGAAGGAATCGAAGAGCAAGCACAAGGTCAAGTCCCGGGTGGTCCGTGAACGCGTCGTCGACGACGCGGCGGTGGCGCGCGCCGAGCGGCGGGCGGCCGCCGCCGAGGTCCGCGCGACGACCGCGGCGGCACAGGCCAAGGAGGCCGTGGGCGGCGCCCGGATGGACGCCGCCGAGGCGCGCGCGTCGGCCAAGCGGCTGGCGGCGAAGCTGGAGCGCGCCGAGGCGACCATCGGCACGCTGCGCGACGAGCGCCGCGAGCTGAAGGCCGACGTCCGGGCGACCGCCGAACGCGTCCGCGTGACCGAGCGCGAGCTCGACGCCGAGCGCGCCGAGGCCCGCGCCGCGCGGGCGGAAGCCGACGCGACGCACGCGCTGCGGGCGTTGGCGGCGGTTCCGGCGACGCCGGCGGCCGCGGCGGTCCGTGCCGCCGAGGCGGAGGCGGCCGCGTCACGCCATGCCGCCCGGACCGCGGAGGCCCGCGCGTCGGCCGCCGAGCGCGAGTTGCGCGAGACGGTCGCGGCGATCAACGGCGAGGCGCGCCGCCTGACCGCCGAAGAGCTCGCGCGGCTGCGGGCCGACGGGCCGAGCGGCCCGGCGGTGCTGGCGACGGCGCTGAAGTCCTTGGCCCGGGCCCGAGCCCGCGACGGCTCGCCGACCGAGCTGCAGTCGGCGCTCATCGCCGTGGCGTCGGCCGCCATCACGTGGCGGGAGCGGATCTGACGATCCGCTCCCGTCGCGACCAGCGCCGACGGAGACCGCCCGACGGCGGCACGCCAGGAACGACCACGCACCGGTGCGGAGGCGGTGGCAGCACCAGCCGCGACGACCGCGGCCGGCCCGGCGAGCACCGCCGACGGCGAGCAGGGCGCCGTCACCCGAGAACGACGAAGGGCGGCCCAGCCGGCCGCCCTCCCTCGAGCTCCTATGCCTTGGTCGCTCCGCGGCTACGCCGTCGGCGTCGCCGGCGCGCTGAGGCCGGCGGCGTCCGCCAGCTCGGCGGCCTTGTCGGTGCGCTCCCACGTGAAGTCGTGGTCGTCGCGGCCGAAGTGGCCGTAGGCGGCGGTCTTCTGGTAGATCGGCCGGTGCAGGTCCAGGGTGTGGCGGAAGGCGCCCGGGCGCAGGTCGAAGAACTGGTCGACGAGCTCGGCGATCTTGCCGCGGCCGATCTTCTCGGTGCCGAAGGTCTCGACCAGCACGGAGACCGGGTGCGCGACGCCGATCGCGTAGGCGACCTGCACCTCGGCGCGGTCGGCCAGGCCGGCGGCCACGACGTTCTTGGCGACCCAGCGGGCCGCGTACGCCGCGGAGCGGTCGACCTTCGACGGGTCCTTGCCCGAGAAGGCGCCGCCGCCGTGGCGGGCGAAGCCGCCGTAGGTGTCGACGATGATCTTGCGGCCGGTCAGGCCCGCGTCACCCACGGGACCGCCGATGACGAAGCGACCGGTCGGGTTGACCAGGAACGACTTGCGCAGCTTGCCGGCGTCGTAGAGGTCCTTGGGCAGGACCGGCTCGACGACGTGCTCCCAGAGGTCGTCCGGGATCAACGACTCGGCGCCCTCCTTGTGCTGCGTGGAGATCAGGAGCTTCTCGATCTCCACCGGGCGGCCGTCGCGGTAGCGGACCGACACCTGGGTCTTGCCGTCGGGACGGAGGTACGGGACGACCTCGGCCTTGCGGACGTCCGCGAGGCGCTTGGCCAGCTTGTGGGCCAGCGAGATCGGCAGCGGCATCAGCTCGGGCGTCTCGTTGGACGCGTAGCCGAACATCATGCCCTGGTCGCCGGCGCCGGCGACGTCAAGCGCGTCGTCGTCGGACGGATCGGTCCGGGACTCGTAGGCCTGGTCGACGCCCTGGGCGATGTCGGGCGACTGCTTGTCGATCGCGTTGAGGACCGCGGCGCTGTCGGCGCTGAAGCCCAGGTCGGCGTCCACGTAGCCGATCTTGCGGATCGTCTCGCGCGCGATCTCCTGGATGTCGACGTAGGTGTTGGTCGAGATCTCGCCCGAGACCACGACGAGGCCGGTGTTGACCAGCGTCTCGCAGGCCACACGGCCGTTCGGGTCGTCCTTGAGGACCGCGTCCAGGACACCGTCCGAGATCTGGTCGGCGACCTTGTCCGGGTGACCCTCGGTCACGGACTCTGAAGTGAAGAGGTACTCGTTGTCGGCGTAGCTGCTCATGAAGTGAGAAGGAGGGAGATCTCCGCGGTCGATTCGCTGTCGTTGCCGGAGGTCGCCGCGCCGATGGCGCGAACCCTCTGGAGGTCGGCCTTGGCAGCCCGGTAGGCGCTCGAGTCGCTCAGGCCGGTGGCCTCCCCCAGCGTCAACAGCCTGCTGAAGTCCAGGAAGAGTAGCGAGGACACCGATTCAGGGTGATTCCCGACTGCCTTTTGCCAATTCTCGGTGTCCGACAGGTGCTGTCCGTCGGCCTTCACGGCGTCGATCCCGGACGGGTCGGTCGACACCGCCACCTTGCCGTCCCAGACGGCCGTCGCGAAGCTCTTGCGCACCGCGGCGGGCAGCCCGGCGAGCGCCTGGCGCGCCGCGTCCTGGTTCTTGGCCTCGGCCAGGATCGTCAGCACCGGCGCCGGCGTCTTGGACGTCAGGATGATCGCCGCCTCGCCCGGGAAGACCTTCAACAGCGGCTTGCTGAGCTGCCCGACCAGCGGCTTGAGCGTCGCCGACGACGTCCCTGCGGCGGCCAGCAGGCGCTGCAGGGCGGGCGCCAGGTTGCTCACGCCCAGATAGGCCATCGCGGTCGCCGGCACGTCGTCGGCCAGCGTCGGCTTGAACGTCTTGAACCCCGACCCGGCGTTCGCGCGGGACTTCAGCTTCGGATCCAGCTGCGACCGCACGTCGAGCTTGACCTCGTCGTCATGCGCGCTGACGCCGAACGCCGCGCCCTTCAGCGCCGCCTGGTCGAACAGGACGCCCGCGGCGCCCAGCACCCCGCCCTGCGGCGCGAGCAGGCGCCGGATGCCGTCCGCGCTCAGCCAGCCGTCGGCCACGCGGTCCTCCGGCAGCTTCGCGAACTCCGCCTTGGGCCCGGACGCGTCGGCCAGCGACGTGCCGCCCTTGCCGTGCGCGAGCTTGTCGGCGAGCAGCAGCGACTCGGGCTGGCCGATCGCCAGGAACTTCCCGACGTAGCTCGACGTCAGCGAGCCGCAGGCCTGCTGCTTGGGGTTCGGGTGGTCCTTGCCGGTGTCGACGAGGACGAGCGAGTTCGCCCGCGAGCCGCTGCCGGTGTCGAAGATCGCCAGCGCGGCCTCGTCGGCGGTCTTCAGCGCCTTGGCGGCGACGTCGCAGCCCGGCGCCTGCAGCCGCGTGACGATGCCGTCGCGCAGCGCCGGCCAGCTCGGGAACGCGTCGGCGACCTTGGCGGCCTCCGTCGTCGCGCCGCGCCCGCGGTCGGTCGAGAGGTGGACGTAGACCAGGGCGTTGGCCGGGACGAGCTGCGCCGCGCTCGACGCCGGCGCCGAGGAGCCACCACCGTCTCCTCCACCCGCGAGCGCCACGACCGCCACGACGGCGAGGACGAGGACCGCGACCGCGCCGGCGAGCGCGAAGCGCCGCCCCCGCGCGGTCAGCGCGACGCGCGGCGACCTGCCGCCGCCGTCGCCCTTCCTCGTCTCCGCACCGCGCTCCTCGTCCCGTTCCCGCTCCGGGGCATCAGCGGTCATCGCGCTGCCCGGATCGCCGCCCAGCGGCGTGTCGTGTCTCGCGGGCTACTCATCGCGGCGATTCGCGCGCTCCTTGAAGTCGATGATCAACGGGATGCCGTCCATCCCGAAGCGCTGCCGGAGACGATTCTCGACGAAGTAGGCGTAGTCGCGCGTCACTCGATTGCGCGAGTTGACCTGGATCGCGAAGCGCGGCGGGCGCGTCTCGAACTGCGTCATGTACAGCAGGCGCAGGCGCGAGCCCTGCTTGGCGGGCGGCTGGCGCTCCTGCACGACCTCGCCGAGGAAGCGATTGAGCTGGGGCGTCGGGATGCGCGTCCGGACGCGGTCGCCGAGGATGATCGCCTCCTTGAGCAGGCGCTCCACGTTGCGCCCGGAGACGGCGGACACCGTGAGCACCTTGGGCCGCAGCCGCAGCTTGTTGTTCACCTTGGCCCGCTCGTGGTCCAGCGCGCCCTCCTCCATCGGCGCGATGTCCCACTTGTTGAGCACCAGCGCGGTCGCGCACCCGGCCTTCATCGCCAGCTCGGCGATCCGCAGGTCCTGCGCGGTCACGCCGTCGTGCGCGTCGCAGATCACCAGCACCACGTCGGCGCGCTCCACCGCCCGCTGCGAACGCAAGGTGGTGTAGTACTCGACCGACTCCGTGACCTTGGACTGGCGGCGCATGCCCGCGGTGTCGACGACGATCACGCGCCGCCCGTCGACCTCCATCGGCAGGTCGATCGCGTCGCGCGTCGTGCCCGCGACGTCGCTGACGATCACGCGGTCGGACTTGACGAACTTGTTGACCAGCGACGACTTGCCGACGTTCGGCCGGCCGATCAGCGCGAGGCGGATCGTCTCGTCGTCCTCGGGCTCGAAGTCGCCCTCGGGCAGCACCGAGACGACGCGGTCCAGGAGGTCGCCGGTGCCCAGGCCCTGCGTCGCGGAGACCGCGACCGGATCGCCCAGGCCCAAGCTGTAGAACTCGGTCGCCGACGGCACGTCCTTGACCGAGTCGATCTTGTTGGCGACCACGACGACCGGCTTGCTCCAGCGGCGCAGCAGGTCGGCGAGCTCCTCGTCGCCGGGCCGCGTGCCCGCCTGCCCGTCGACGACCAGCAGCGCGATGTCGGCGTCGTTCATCGCGGCCTGCGCCTGCTCGCGGATCGACCCGGCCATCGGGTCCTCGTCGAACATGTCCATGCCGCCGGTGTCGATCAGCGTGAAGGCCCGGCCGTTCCACTCGCACGCGACCTCGTTGCGGTCGCGCGTGATCCCAGGCGCCTCGTGGACGACCGCGACGCGCGACTCGCTCAGCCGGTTGACCAGCGAGGACTTGCCGACGTTGGGGTAGCCGAGGACGGCGACCTTCGGGCCCGGACCGCTCATCGAACGTGCCTCCGCCATGACGAACCAGCAACGACTGCAGCGTTCGACCTCATGCCCGCACCGCCTCGACGCGGGCGACGATCTCGGCGACGACGTCGTCGATCGACATGCCGGTGGTGTCCAGCTCGACGGCGCCGGGCGCCGGCTCGAGCGTCGTGCGCCCGTGGCCGGAGTCGCGCTCGTCGCGCGAGAGCAGGTCGGCGGCGACCGACTCGTGGTCGTCGATGCCCAGCTCCGCGGCCCGGCGGCGGGCGCGCTCGGCCGGGTGGGCGGTCAGGTACACCTTGACCTCGGCGCCGGGCGCGACGACCGTGGCGATGTCGCGGCCCTCGGCCACGTAGTCGCCGTCGGCGATCAGCGCGCGCTGGCGGCCGACGAGCGCCTCGCGCACCGCGGCGTCGTTGGCGACGACCGAGGCGCGCTCGCTGATCTCGGGCGTCCGGATCGCCGTCGTGACGTCCTCGCCGTCGAGCAGGACGCGGTCGCCGTCGAAGGCGATGTCGAGCGATCCGGCGTCCTCGCGACCGCGCGCAGCGGCCAGCGCGACGCTCCGGTACATCGCTCCGGTGTCGAGGTAGGTGAAGCCGAGGGCGCGCGCGGCAGCGCGCGCCACGGTCGACTTGCCGGCTCCGGCAGGTCCATCAATGGCCACAAGCACGCGCGGGAGGGTAGGCGTCCGAGCGCCGGTGTGGCATCCTGCGCAACTTCTTGCGGCTGATCGGGCCTCTTCGGGAGAGAGACTTCGCGCTGTTCGTCGGCGGCACGCTGGTGTCGTTGCTGGGGGACGGGATCTACCTCGTCGCCCTCCCGTTCGCCGTGCTCGGGCTCGGCGGCGGGGCCGGCGCGCTGGCCGTCGTGGGCCTCGGCTGGTCGCTCGGGATCGTCGGCTTCCTGGTCGCGGGCGGGCTGCTGGCCGACCGCTACGACAAGCGCCGCCAGCTGCTCGTCGCCGACGCCGTGCGGCTCGTCGCGGTCGGCACGGCGGGCGGGCTGTCGCTCGCCGGCACGCTGGAGATCTGGCACCTCGTGGCGCTGAGCTTCGTCTTCGGCGCCGGCGAGGGCCTGTCGGGCCCGGCGATGAGCGCGATCGTCCCGGAGCTCGTCCCGGCCGAGGTGCTGGTCCAGGCCAACGCGCTGCAGCAGTCGCTGAGGCCGATCGCGCTGCGGTTCGTCGGCCCGGCGCTGGGCGGCGCGACCGTCGCGCTGATCGGCGTCGGCGGCGCGCTGCTCGTCGACGCCGGGACCTTCGCCGTCTCGATGGCCTGCCTGCTGGCGATGCGCGCCCGGATCCCGGTCCACGAGGGCGAGCACGAGCCGCTGCGCCGCCAGGTGCGCGAGGCGGCCGTGTTCGTGCGCGGCCAGGTGTGGCTGTGGGCGACGCTCGTCATGGCCGCGCTGGCGCTGCTGGTCTTCTACGGGCCGACCGAGGTCCTGCTCCCGATCCGCATCGACCACGACCTCGGCGGCACCGCGGGCCAGTTCGGCCTGGTGCTGGCAGCTGAGGGCATCGCGTCGGTCATCGGGACCGCGGCGATCGGCGTGCTCGGGATGCCACGCCGCGAGGTCACGGTCCTGTACTGGGTCTGGGGCATCGCCGGCTTCGCGCTGTGCGGCTACGCGCTGGCCGTCGCCGTCTGGCAGCTCGTGCTCTGCAGCTTCTGCTTCGGGCTCTTCAGCGGCCTCGGCAACCCGATCTGGGCGACGATGATGCAGGTGCGCGTGCCGGTTGGGCTGCGCGGCCGCGTGGCGTCGCTGGACTGGCTGGTATCTACCGCGCTGACGCCGCTGTCGTTCGCGCTGACCGGCCCGGCCGCCGCGGCCTTCGGCGCGTCGGCGGTCCTGCTCGTCGCCGGCGTGCTGGCCGGCGGCGTGACGCTCGTGACGCTGTACGCCGTGCCCGGCCTGCGGGCGCAGGACGGCGGGGTCGCGCGCGCCGAGGCCGCCGCGCGAGCCGCGGCGGTGGGTCAGCCGCCGAGCAGCGACGCCAGGTCGTTCGCGAAGGTCGGGTAGGAGACGTCGGCCGCCTCCATCCCGACGACCTCGACGCCCTCGTCGGAGGCCAGGCCGGCGATCGCGCCGAGCATCGCCAGGCGGTGGTCGCCGTGCGAGGCGATCGTCCCGCCCTTCAGCCCGCCGGTGCCGCGCACGACGAAGCCGTCGTCGGTGGCCTCCAGGTCGCCGCCCAGGCCGTTGAGGCCGTCCACGACGGTCGCGATCCGGTCGGACTCCTTCAGCCGCAGCTCGCCCGCGCCCCGGACCACCGTCTCGCCCTCGGCGAAGCAGCCGAGCAGCGCCACCAGCGGCAGCTCGTCGATCGCCAGCGGGACCTCCTCGGCCTCGACCTCGGTGCCGGTCAGCGGGCCGTGCGCGACCTCGAGGTCGGCGACGGGCTCGGTCCCGACGACGCCGTCGCCGAGCTCCTCCTCCAGCTCGCCGACGACGATCCCGCCCATGCGCTGGACGATCCGATGAAAGCCCGTGCGCGTCCAGTTCGTGCCGCTGCCCAGGATCGAGATCCGCGATCCGGAGACCAGGACGCCGGCGGCGATCAGGAAGGCGGCGGACGACGGGTCGCCCGGGACGACGAGGTCGTCGAGCACCAGCTCGTCGACGTTGGTCACCGTCACATGGCGGCCGTTGCGGTGGACCGTGACGCCGGAGGCCGCGAGCATCCGCTCGGTGTGGTCGCGCGAGGGCGCAGGCTCCATGACCGTCGTCGCGCCGTCGGCGACGAGGCCGGCGAGCAGGACGCAGGACTTGACCTGCGCGCTCGCCACGGGCATGTCGTAGGCGATCGACCGCAGGTGCGCGCCATGCACGGTGAACGGCGGCAGGCGGTCGTCGGTCGCGTCGATCGTCGCGCCCATCCGGCGCAGCGGGTCGGCGATCCGGTCGACCGGGCGGCGCCGGATCGAGGCGTCGCCGTCCAAGGTGTAGGACCTGCCCTCCTGCCCCGCGAGCCAGCCGGGCAGCAGGCGCATCAGCGTGCCCGCGTTGCCGACGTCGATCGGCGCGTCGAGCTCGGTGGTGTTGCGCAGGCCGGTGCCGCGGATCGTGACCAGGCCGTCGTCGTCGACGGTGACCAGCGCGCCGAGCTGGCGCACCGCGTCGAGGGTCGAGATCGTGTCCTCGGCGTGCAGGTAGTTGCGCACCCGGACCGGCTCGGCCGCCATCGCGCCGAAGATCGCGGCACGGTGCGATATCGACTTGTCGGCCGGCGGCGTGACCGTGCCGCGCAGCTTGCGGGCGGGCGCGAAGCGCACGGTCCTCGTCACGGCGCGAGCACCTCCTCGACCAGCGCGCGGGCGCGGTCGGCGTGGTCTTCGGCGACCCACAGCGCGACCTCGCCGCTGCGGAAGTCGGGCTGGGGAGAGAGGCTCATGTCGTGGATGTTGATCCCTGCGCGGGAGAGGGTGAGGGCGAGATCGGCGATCACGCCGGGGCGGTTGGGCACGACGAGGCGGATCTCGTGCAGCGAGCCGCCGGTCATGCCGATGTCCAGGAGCGCGCGGCGCTGGTCGCCGATCGCGGCCTGCCAGGCCGCGACCTGCCCGCGCGCGTCGTCGGTGTCGGCCGCCAGCAGCGCGCGCGCCGCCTGCAGCTCGGCGATCGTCGCGTCCAGCCCGTCGAGGACGGCCTCGCGGTTGGCGTCGTAGATCCCGGCCCACAGCGGCGGGTTGGCGCCGGCGACGCGGGTGGCGTCGCGGAACGACGGGCCGACGACCGGGATCGCCTCCTCCCCCAGCGCCCGGGTGGCCTGCGCGACGAGCGCGTTGGCGACCACGTGCGGGACGTGCGAGAAGGCGGCCATCAGGCGGTCGTGGTCGCCGTGGCCGATGACGGTCGGGACCGCGCCGAGCCCGACGACGAAGCGATGCAGCCGCTCGAGCAGGATGCCTTCGCTGTCGGCGCGCGGCGTCAGGTACCAGGTGGCGCCGGCGAAGAGGTTGGCGCGCGCGTGCTCGACGCCGGCGACCTCGGCGCCGGCCAGCGGATGGCCGCCGATGTACGGATCGCCGGGCGACGCCTCGACGAGCGCGTGCTTAGTCGAGCCGACGTCGGTGACCACCGCGCCGGCGACGTGCGCGCACGCTTCGGCGATCCGCTCGCGCAGCGCGTGCACCGGCGCGGCGACGACCGCGACGTCGGCGTCGCCGAGGGCCGCGACCTGGTCGACCGCCCGGTCGACCGCGCCGAGCTCGACGGCGCGCTCGCGCACCGCCGGGTCGGGGTCGAAGCCGACGACGTGGGCGCCGAGGCGCTCACGCGCGGCGAGGCCGACGGAGCCGCCGATGAGGCCGAGCCCGAGGACCGCGACCCGGAACGACGGCGGCTCGGCGCCGGCGTCGCTCACGCAGCCGCGCCCTGGGCGGCGGCGGCGCCGAAGGGCAGCTTGCCGGCCAGCTCCGCGGCCTGCTCGACCTTGCGGGCGTAGGCGTTGAACTCGTCGACGCGCAGCTGCTGCGGGCCGTCGCAGATCGCCTCGTCGGGCTCCGGGTGCGTCTCGACGATGATGCCGTCGGCGCCCGCGGCGGCGGCGGCCAGCGACAGCGGCTCGACCAGCGAGCGGCGCCCCGCGGCGTGCGACGGGTCGACGACGATCGGGAGGTGCGTCATCTCCTTGAGCACCGGGATCGCGGTCAGGTCCAAGGTGAAGCGGTACGCGGTCTCGAAGGTCCGGATGCCGCGCTCGCAGAGCATCACCGACTCGTTGCCCTCCTTGAGGACGTACTCGGAGGCCATGATCAGCTCCTCCAGCGTCGCCGACAGCCCGCGCTTGATCAGCACCGGCAGGCCGCTGCGGCCGATCTCGGAGAGCAGCGGGTAGTTCTGCATGTTGCGCGCGCCGATCTGGATGACGTCGGCGACCTCGGCGACGGCCTCGATGTCGCGCGCGTCCATCAGCTCGGTGACGATCGGCAGGCCGGTTCGCCGCTTGGCCTCCGCGAGCAGGCGCAGCCCCTCTTGACCGAGGCCCTGGAAGGCGTAGGGCGACGTGCGCGGCTTGTAGGCGCCGCCGCGGAACATCGTGGCGCCGGCGGCGAGCATCGCGTCGGCGGTGTCGAGCGTCTGGTCGCGCGTCTCGACCGTGCACGGGCCGGCGATCAGGCCGAAGTGGTCGCCGCCGATCAGCTTGCCGCCGATCGTCAGGACCGTGCGCTGGTCGCCCTTGATCTGCCGCGAAGCCAACTTGTAGGGCTTGAGGATCGGGACGACCTTCTCGACGCCCTCGTGGCCTTCGAGGCCGAGGCGCGCGACATGCTCGCGGTCGCCGATCGCGCCGATGATCGTCACCTCCTCGCCGCGGCTGGGGTGCGCGTGGGCACCAACGGACTCGATCCGCTCGATCACCGCCTGGACCTGCTCGTCCGTGGCGGTCGGCTTCATCACGATCATCATCTTGGTGTTCCTTCTGGGGCTTGGGGTGGAAGTCTAGGGAGGCGACTGCGGCGACAGCTGCGGCGTGGCGCAGCAGTGCGCGCACGGAGGGAGGCTCTATCGGCGCTCGACCCGGAGGGTCCGATGCGGACACGGCCAACACGGCCGGCCGAGCGCCTAGCTAAATCGCCAATACCAAGCGGTGTACGTGCCGCTGCCCGCAGCGAGATCCGCGACGGCCGTGTGGCCGGCGTGCGGAGCGCGCGTGGTGAAGGGCGAGCGGGACATGAAGCGCGATGTATTGAAGCAGACGATCGCGCGCCCGGCTAGCCCAGGAGCTCGCCGAGCCCTGCCAGGAAGCGCTGGTTCTGCTGCGGTGTGCCGTACGTCACACGCAGCGCGCCCACGCGGCCCAGGGCGGTCCCGGCGCGCACGAGGATCCCGCGCGCGCTCAACCCCGCGACGATCTCGGCCTCAAACTCCGCGGGCTCGCGACCCTCGGGCGTCGGCAGGTCGAACCAGGCGAAGTTCGCCTGGGAGGCGGCGGCCCGGATGCCGAGCTCGCCGAGGCCGTCCTCGATCTCGATGCGCGCGACGATCGAGCGCTCGACGCGCTGGGCGACCGCGTCGCCGTGCTTGAGCGACTCGACCGCGGCGGCCTGCGCGGCGGCGTTGCAGAAGAACGGCTGGCGGACCTGGTTGACCGCGGTGACGAACACGTCGGAGCCGCAGAGCGCGTAGCCCACGCGCAGCCCGCACAACCCGTACACCTTGGAGAACGTGCGCAGCAGGACCAGGTTGGGGTGCTTGGCCAGCAGGTCGATCGAGGCGTCCGGGTCGTCGAGCGTGTTGTACTCGCAGTAGGCCTCGTCGAGGATCACGCAGACGTGCTTGGGGACCTTCCGCAGGAACGCCGCGATGTCGTCCAGCGGGATCGCGGTCGACGTCGGGTTGTTGGGGTTGCACACGATCACCAGGCGCGTGGCGGCGGTGATCTCGGCGGCCATCGCGTCGAGGTCGTGCTCCTGGGCGTCGTTGAGCGGCACCTGGATGTCGGTCGCGCCCGTGGCGGCGGCGAGGTGCGGGTAGACGCTGAACGCCGGCCACGCGTAGACGAGCTCGGCGCCCGGCTCGAGCAGCGCCTCGCCGGCGGCGAGCAGGATGTCGCACGAGCCGTTGCCGATCGCGATCCGCGAGGCCGGGACGCCGTAGCGGTCCGACAGCGCGCCGCGCAGCTTGGCGTTCGTCGGGTCCGGATAGCGGTTGACCCCGGTCAGGATCGCCGCGACGGCGGCGATCACGGGCTCGAGCGGCGGCTCGGGCGACTCGTTGGACGCCAGCAGCGCGACGTCCTCGGGCAGCGCGTAGGCCTCGGCAGCGGGATAGACGGGGATGCGGCTGACGGCCGCGGAGAACTCGATCGCCATTGCGCCCCATGTTAAGGCCCGCCCCGCTCGCGCGGCGCGCCGGCGCCCGATCGCGGTCGCTACTGCGCGGACTCGAGGTCGAGGCGCAGCTTGCGGGCGTCGCCCAGGTACACGTGCTTGGCCTCGTGCTCGTCGGCCGCGTAGTAGTGCATCATCACGCGGATCACGCGCGGCAGCGAGCCCGGGACCGGGACCTCGCGGGCGCACATCAGCGGCACGTGGCCGAAGCCCAGCTGGCGCGCCGCGACGGCCGGGAACTCGGCGTCGAGGTCCTCGGTCAGCGTGAACAGGCAGCTGACGACGTCCTCCGGCACGAGGTCGTTGCGCTTCATGATCTCGCGCATCAGCCACTCAGTCGCGCCGAGGATGGCCTCGGACGTGTTCCGATCGACGGTGATGGCGCCGCGTAGAGCAAACAGCCGCATTCGGCGCGGGATCATGCCAAACCTGGACCGCGAGGCCGATTTGGAACACAATCGGCCCGTTTTGGTCGCTCGTTCGTCCAGGCGCTCTGCGCCCTGCGCCGTCCGCGGTCGATTGCCGAGGTGATGGCGCCCCCCGCCGCTCGTCGCGTGCTCGTGCTCGGCCTGCTCGCCGGCTGCCTCGCGCTGCTTCCGTTCCTGCGCGACGACCTCGGCGCGAGCCGCGCGTTCCTGCCGCTGTGCCTGTCGGCGGCCGTCGTCTGCGACCTCGTGACCGCCGCGCTCCTGGCCGCGCACTTCCTGAGCCGCGGCTCAGCCCAGCTGCTCGGGCTGGCGTGCGCCTACCTCGCCGCGGGGCTGCTGGCGGTCGTCCACCTGCTGATCGCGCCTGGCGCGCTGACCGACGCCGGCGTCCTGAGCGCCGGCGGCCAGGCGCCGGCGTGGCTGTGGGCGATCGCGCACGGCGCGCTGCCGATCGGGCTCGCCGCGGCGCTGTGGGGCGGCCCCGCGACGGTCCGGCGCCGGCTGGCCGGGCCGACCGCCCGGCGCGCCCGCGCGCTCACGCTCGCCTTCGCGACCGTGGCTTGCGCCGCCGCGCTGCTGACCTGGGTGATCGTGTCCCTGGGCTCGGACCTGCCGACGATCGTCGAGGACGGCAGGCTCTCGGACCTCGGCGTGCTCGCCGGCCCGCTGGTCGTCGGCCTGGACCTCCTCGCGCTCGTCGTCGTCGCGCGTCGCGGCCGGCGCAGCGCGGTCGAGCGCCGCCTGCTGATCGTCGTGGCCTGCCTGTTGGCGGCGACCGCGCTGACGCTGGCGACGCTCGAGCGCTCGACCGTCGGCTGGTACGCGTCGTCGCTGCTGGACCTCGTCGCGTCCGCTCTGCTGCTCGCGCTGCTGATCGGCGGCGTGAGCCGGCTCGGCGCGCTCGGCACGGTCGCCGACCACCGCGCCGGCGCCGCCGACGCGCTGACCGGCGTCAAGACGCGCGCGGCGACGCTCGTCGCCGCCGAGCAGCTGCACCGCTCCCGCGCGGACGGCGCGCCGCTGGGCGTCGCGCTCATCGACGTCGACGGCCTCAAGGCGATCGGCGACCGGCACGGGCCGCTGGCGGCCGACGCGGTCCTGATGTCGGTGGCCGGACGGCTGCGCGGGCTGGTGCGCGACGCCGACGTCCTCGGCCGTGCCGGCGACGAGGGCTTCCTGATCGTCCTGCCCGACACCGACGTCGACGGCGTCACGCTGGCGATCGACCGCGCGATCGCGGCGATCCGCGAGCAGCGAGTCGGCACCTGGGCCCACGACGTCCGGACGACGGCGTCGGCCGGGATCGCGATGGTCGGCCGCGGCGACGAGGCGATCGCCGAGGCGCTCGTCGCCGCCGACCTCGCGCTCAACCAGGCCAAGGCGCACGGGCGCGACCAGGTGGTCAGCCCGATGCGCGGTCAGGTGGTGCCGCTGCGTCGCGCAGGCGCTGGACCTCCGCGGGGGTGAGCCGCCGCACCTTGCCCTCGCGCAGGTCGCCGAGGCGCAGGGGCCCGAACGCGACGCGCTGGAGCCGGTGGACCGGATGGCCGACCTCGGTGCACATGCGCTTGATCTGCCGCTTGCGGCCCTCGCGCAGCGTGATCTCCAGGACGCCCGGCTTGAGCTGGCGCACCCCGGCCGGCGCGGTGCGCCCGTCATCGAGTTGTACGCCTTCGCGCAGGCGCCGGAGCGCCTGGTCGGGCACCGCGATCCCGCCGCGGCCGACGCTGGCGACGTAGACCTTCGGGACCTCGTAGCGCGGGTGCGTGAGGCGGTTGGCGAGGTCGCCGTCGTCGGTCAGCAGGATCAACCCGGTCGTGTCGGCGTCGAGGCGGCCGACGGGATAGAGCCGCGTGCCGGGCGCGTCGACCATGTCCACCACCGTGGGCCGGTCGTGCGTGTCCTTGGCCGTCGACACGACGCCGCGGGGCTTGTGGACGATCCAGACCGTCTTGTCGTCGCCGATCGCGACGGCGTTGCCGTCGACGCTGACGGGCACGGTGCCGTCGACGTCGCGGGCGGGGTCGGTGACGACGTCGCCGCCGATCCTGACGCGCCCGTCGGCGATGATCGCCTCCGCGGCGCGGCGGGAGGCGACGCCGGCGTGAGCGAGGTACTTCGCGAGGCGCATGTCGGGATGCGAGGCTACCGGCATGACGATGGACTTCGACGGCCTGGTCGCGTGGCTGCGCGGACGGCTGGGCCGGCAGGTCGTGGCGGCGACGCAGAGCGCGGGCGCGGCGGTCGGCAACACCGGGCTGAGCGTGTCCGGGCCGCTGCTGGTGCGCGACGACGGCGAGGTCGTCCTGATCGACCCGCCGCCGGGCCGCGTCGAGGCGTTCGCGGTCGGCAGCGCGACGCTCGTGCTGCTGGAAGGCGACTTCGTCGGCGCGGCGACGACCGACCTCGGGACCGGCGACTCCGTGCTCGTCCAGGCGGAGTTCGGCGGGCTGGTCGTGACGGTCGCGGAGGTGCCGCGCGCGCAGGGCTAGCCTGTAGCGGTCGAACGCCCATGGACCTCGAGCTCCTCGACAGCACCCTCGCCGACCTCGGCCAGCCCGCCTTCCGCGCCAAGCAGGTGTGGGAGTGGACCGCGCGCGGCGTCGCGGGCTACGACGCGATGACCAACGTGCCGGCCGACGTCCGGGCCGCGCTGACCGAGCGGGTGCCGTTCTCGACGCTGGACGTCACGAACGAGGCGCACTCCAAGGACGGCACGATCAAGGCGCTGTTCAACACGCGCAAGGACGGCCGGCCGGTCGAGGCCGTGCTGATGCGCTACCGCGACGGGCGGCGCTCGCTGTGCCTGTCGTCGCAGTCGGGCTGCCCGCTGACGTGCACGTTCTGCGCGACCGGCGCGATGAAGTTCGGCCGCAACCTGACCGCGAGCGAGATCCTCGACCAGGCGCTGCACTTCCGGCGCATCGAGGCGGTCGACCACGTCGTCTTCATGGGCATGGGCGAGCCGATGATGAACCTCGACAACGTGCTCGACGCCTGCCGCAGGCTGCCCGACGTCGGCATCTCGCACCGGCGCACCGCGATCTCGACGGTCGGCTGGGCGCCGGGCATCGAGCGCCTCGCCGAGAGCGACATGCCGATCCGGCTGGCGCTGTCGCTGCACGCGGCCGACGAGGCGCTGCGGTCCCAGATCATGCCGGTCAACGACCGCTACCCGCTCTCGCAGGTCCTCGCGGCGTGCGAGAAGTTCTATAAGAACAAGAAGCGCATGGTCTTCATCGAGTACGTGATGCTCAAGGGCGTCAATGACTCCTACGCCCAGGCCGTGCAGCTGGCCAAGGTGCTCGATCCCAAGAAGTACAAGATCAACCTGATCCCCTACAACCCGACCGGGACCTACGACGGCTCGGGGCGCGAGGCGATCGCGGCGTTCAAGGCCGCGCTCGAAGAGCACGGCATCGGCGCGACCGTGCGGCTGACGCGCGGGCAGGACATCGACGCCGCGTGCGGCCAGCTGGCCGCCAAGGCCCTGGCGCAGGCGTCCTGACGCCGACGGCGTCCTTCGCGGTGCCGGCCGCCAGCGCGGCATCCGCCGGCGTCGAGAGCTAGGCTCCCTGGGAGCGCGGCCGGGGCCGCGTCCCGTCCGCGGAAAGGGCCGAGCCCACCCTGTCATAGGACTTGCAACGGACCGCGACCTTCCCTCTGCTCGCGCCGGCGGACCACGAGCGATTTCGAGGAGGAGGCTGCCATGACCCCGTCCCTGCCCGCCGCGCCGAGCCTGGAGCAGCTGCGCCGCCAGGCCAAGGAGCTCGCCCGCGCCCATGCGCGCGGCGACGCCGCCGCCCTGGAGCGCGCGGCCGCGCACCGCGCCGACCCGAAGAAGCCGTTGAAGCTCGCGGGCGCTCAGCACGTCCTGGCGCGCGAGTACGGCTTCGCGTCCTGGCCGCGGATGCGCGCCTACGTCGAGCGTGCGTCGCTCTACGGCGAAGGGCTGGAGCACGCGTTCCACGAGTCCGTCGACTACTACGAGGGACGCGCCGACGGGCTGCTGGCCAGCGCGCAGGACGGAACGCCGGAGGCGACCATGCGCTTCGAGGCCGAGCGCGCGGAGCTGACGCCGGCGGGCGCGCGGGCGATCGTCGCGCACCGGCACGGGTTCGAGACGTGGTCGGCGCTCAAGCGCCATGTCGTGGCGCTGCGCGAGGACGGCGACCCGTTCCGGCGCGCCTACGAGGCGATCGAGGCGGGCGCCGACGGGTCGCTGCGCCAGCTGCTGGAGCGCTTCCCGGAGCTGGCGCGGGCCAACGGGACCAACGGCAACGCGTTGATCAACATGGCCTCCGACGTCGGCTCGCTGAAGGTGCTGATCGCCGCGGGCGCCGACGTCGCGCATCCCAACGCGCACGGCTGGACGCCGCTGCACCAGGCCGCCTACTCCGACCGCGTGGACCTGGCCGAGGTGCTGCTGGCGGCCGGCGCGCCGGCGGACGTGAGCGCGCGCGGGGCCGGCGGGACGCCGCTGGTGGTCGCGCTGTTCTGGGGCCACCGCGCGGTCGTCGAGGTGCTGCTGGCGGCCGGGCGCTGGCCGGACAACCTGCGCGTCGGGGCGGGGACGGGCGACCTGGACCGGATCGCCGAGCTGGTCGGCGAGGACGGGATCGTCAGCGACGCGGCGGGCGCGCTGCGCGGCTTCTACCGGCCGCACGGCGGGTTCCCGGCGTGGACGCCCGTCGACGACCCGCAGGAGATCGTCGACGAGGCGCTGTCGTGGGCGGCGCGGGCCGACCGGGTCGAGGCGGTCGAGCTGCTGGTGGCGCGCGGCGCGCGGGTCGAGGCCGACGTCTACCGCGGCACGGCGCTCACGTGGGCCGCGGCGCAGGGGCGCGTCGCCGCGGTGCGCACGCTCGTCGCGCTGGGCGCCGACGTCGACCAGCGGGCGACCTTCGGCGGCCCCTCGCACGGCCAGCGCGTGACCGCGCTGCAGATCGCCGCGCAGGCCGGCCGGCGCGACGTGGTCGAGACGCTGCTGGAGCTGGGCGCCGACCCGACCCTGCGCGACGCGCTCTACGACGGCCCGGCGTCCGGCTGGGCCGCGCAGGGCGGCAACGCCGACCTCGCCGCGCTGCTGCGCGAGCGCGAGGCCGCGGCGGGCTAAGCCGCCGCGGGCGGCTCGTCGTCGTCGCCGTCCGGCTCGTCGTCGCCGTCCGGCTCGGCGTCACCGGCCTCGGCGACGGCCTCGGCCGGCGCGACGTCGACCACCGGCGCCGCCTCGGGCGCGAGCGGCTCCGCCGCCTCCGCCTCGGCGTCCGCCGCGGGCGTCAGGCCCTCGGCGGCCGGGTCCGCGGCGTCGCCCTCCTCGGCGTCGGCCACCAGCGCGGCCTCGTTGGCGGCCTCGGCCGCGGCGTCGAGGCCGATCGGCTCGCCGTCCTCCCCCATCTGCTGGGTCGTCGGCGACGAGCCGGCGCGGGCCTCGCCGGCGCGCAGCAGGCGCTCGCGGAGGTCGGCCTCCTCCTCCGGTGAGGGATCCCACTCCTCGACGTCGGGCAGATCGTCGAGCGAGGCCATGCCGAAGAGCTTCAGGAACAGCGGCGTCGTCCGGTACAGCACGGCGCCGAAGGGCGAGCGGCCGGACTCCTCGATCAGGCCGCGCTCCAGCAGCGTCCCGGCGGCGCTGTCGGCGCTGACACCGCGGATGCGGGTGATCTCCGGGCGTGACACCGGCTGCAGGTAGGCGATGATCGCCAGCGTCTCGGCCTGGGCGGGCGACAGCGGCGGCGTCCGCGGCTTGGACAGCAGCCGCCGCGCGGCGTTCTCGGTGTCCGCCGCCGTCGCAAGCGTCCAGCCGCCGGCCAGCTCGCGCAGCTCCAGCCCGCGGGCGCCTGGCGCGAACGCCTCCTGCAACTCGGCCAGCGCCTCGACGAAGTCCTCCTCGGAGCACTCGCACGCGGCGATCAGCTCGACCTCGGTGACCGGCTCGGCCGAGAGGAAGAGGAGCGCCTCGACGGTGCGCGCGAGCTCGCTCACGCGGCGGCAGTGCGCGCGGCCGCGGGCACCGAGGCGTCGGCCGCACCCGAGCGGATCTCGATCTCGCCGAACGGCTCGTCCTGCGACCACGTCGCCTCGCCCTGCTTGTAGAGCTCCAGCAGCGCGAACAGGGTGACGCACACGGTGACGCGATCGGCGCCGGCGACGGCCGCCTCGAACGTCGTCCGGCCCGGCGTGCGCAGCAGGCGGCGCAGGTGCGCGAGGCGGTCGGCGACCGACACGCGCGGGATCGTGAGGTGCCTGATGTCGACCTTCGGCGGCATCGTCAGCAGCGACCCGATGGCCTTGCCCAGCCGCGCCGGCTTGTAGACCGACTCCAAGTCCATGATGTCGGTCGAGCGCAGGTGCGACGGCAGCGGCGCGCTGCGGAAGCGGACGCCGTCCTCGCCGTGCAGCTTCTCGATGAGGTGCAGCGCCGCGCTGCGGTAGCGCTTGGCCTCGAGCATGCGCGCCAGGAGCTCCTCGGCCGCGATGTCGGGCTCGACGTCCAGCAGCTCCTCGTCCTCGCGCGGGAGCATGAGCCGCGACTTCAGCTCCAGCAGCGCCGCGATCAACACCAGGAACTCGGTCGCCACCTCGAGGTCGAGCTCGCCCCGGGACTCGAGGACGTCGATGTAGGACAGCACGACGTCGGCCAGCTCGACCTCCAGCAGGTCGACCTCCTCGCGGAGGACGAGCGTCAGCAGGAGGTCGAACGGACCCGTGAAGACCTCGAGGTCGAGCTCGAGCTCGGCGACCAGCGTGCTCATACCCGGGGGACCGTAGCGACCGGTCCCGACGGTCAACGCCCGAAAGGCCGCAAACAGCGAGGATCTAGCCCCGTGGGCGGGGCCCCACGCCCATCGCCTCGCGCACGTCGGCGAGGACCGGGCGCGTGATCGCCCGGGCCTTCTCGGCGCCGGCCGCGAAGATGTCCTCCAGCGCGTCCTCGTCGGCCCGGAGCTCGACGTAGCGCTCGCGCACGGGCGCGAGCAGCGCGTTGACCGCGTCGGCCGTCGCGACCTTGAGGTCGCCGTAGCCGCGCGCGCCGGCCAGCGACGCCGTCGCCTCCTCCACGGTCGTCCTCCGCGCGGCGGCGAGGATGTCCAGGAGGTTCGAGACGCCCGGCTTGGACTTGTCGCGCACGATCCGCGGCGGGTCCTCGGAGTCGGTGACCGCGCGCTTGAACTTCTTCTCGACGGCCTGCGCGTCGTCCAGGACGTGCACCGTGCCCTCCAGCGACGCGCTCGACGTGGACATCTTCGAGGTCGGGTCCTGGAGGTCCATGATCCGCGCGCCGACCTCCGGGATCTTCAGCTCCGGGACGACGAGCACGTCGCCGAAGCGCTCGTTGAAGCGCTGGGCGACGTCGCGCATCAGCTCGACGTGCTGGCGCTGGTCGTCGCCGACCGGCACCTCGTCGGCGCGGTAAGCCAGGACGTCGGCGGCCATCAGCACCGGGTAGGTGAAGAGGTCGGAGGAGACGAGGTCGCGCTGCTTCGCGGACTTCTCCTTGAACTGGTGCATGCGGTTGAGGTCGCCGTGCGCGGTGACCGCGCCGAGGTGCCACGCGAGCTCGGTGTGCTCGGGCACGTCGGACTGGCGGATGAAGATGCAGCGGTCGGGGTCCAGGCCGGCCGCGAGGAGGATCGACGCGGTGTCGTAGACCCGCTCGCGCATCTCGCCCGGGACCCACGGCACGGTCATCGCGTGCAGGTCCACGACGCAGTAGATCGCGACGTCGCCGGCGTCCGCGGCCCGCTGCTGGCCCTCGACGTACTGGACGATCGCCCCGATGTAGTTGCCCAGGTGCTTGCGGCCGGTGGGCTGGAGTCCACTGAAGATGCGCATCGGTTGGGAAGTCTATGAAGCGCGCGCCGCACCTCGCGGCTTGGTTCGAACCCGGGCCGGGTAGCGCTGCGGCGTGGATCCCGTCAGCCGCACGCCGACCAAGCCCATCGACTACGCCGCGCTCAGCGCCGGCTACGGCGCGCTGACCGGCGCGCTGCTCGTCGGCGCGCGCGTGAAGGGGGCGGAGCCGATCCGGCCCGCCGAGCTGCCCGTGCTGGGCCTCGCGACGTTCGCGCTGGCCAAGTTGGTGGCCAAGGAGAAGGTCGACTCGTGGGTCCGCGAGCCGTTCCTGGAGGAGCGCCCGGACGGCGAGCGGCGGCCGAAGGGCCGGCGGATGCGCTACGCGGTCGGCGAGCTGCTCAGCTGCACGCGCTGCGTCGGATCCTGGAGCGCTCTGGGACTCGTCGGGATGCGCATGCTGCGACCGCGCGAAGCCCAGGTCGTCCTCCCCGTGCTCGCGCTCGCCGCGGCCAACGACTGGCTGCAGACGGGCTTCACGACGCTGTGCGCGCAGGCCAACGTCGCCCAGCAGCGCGCGGCGACGCCGGCCGAGGCGGGCGCGGCCGACAACGTCCGCCGCTTCGAGCGCCCGCGCGGCTGACCCCACCGGCGCACCGCATTCCTGATCGGTCGCCGCGACGAAGCTTTCCCACAGCCCCGACTCGCGTCTGTAGCCTGACCGCGTGAATGTCGCGGCCTTCGTCGCCGCGGTGGTGGTCCTGTCGCAGGTCCACCCGACTCCGGCACGTGCGGGTGCACCGGACACGGTGAGCCGGCAGCTGATCGCACGCTTCTCCAGCACCACCGCCGCGTCCCATGCGTCGTCCGCCGCCGCCCGTGCGGGCGGCCTGGTCACCCGGCGGCTGGGGTCGATCGACGCCGTCGTCGTCCGGCCGCGCCACGGGATCGCGCTCGCCGCGCTGCGCAGGGCCCTCGAGCGCCGTCGCGACGTCCGCTACGTCGAGCCCGACGTGATCCTCACCAAGAGCGTCACGCCCGACGACCCCGACCTCCTGCGCCAGTACGCGCTCGGCGACGGGACCGGCTCGATCTCCGCGCGCGAGGCGTGGGACAAGCGCACCAGCTGCGCGAAGGTCGCCACCCTCGACAGCGGCGTCGAGTACGCCCACCCCGACCTGAAGGCCAACATCTGGCACAACCCGCACGAGATCGCGGGCAACGACAAGGACGACGACCACAACGGCTACGTCGACGACTACTACGGCGTGAACATCCCCAAGGGCCGGGACTCCGCCACCGACGACGACGGCCACGGCACCCATGTCGCCGGGATCATCGGCGGGCGGACCAACAACGCGACCGGGATCGCCGGGACGTGCTGGACGACGACGATCGTCCCGGTCCGCTTCATGGACTCGCGCGGGCGCGGCTCGACCTCCGACGCGATCGCCGGCATGCAGTACGCCGCCCACGCCGGCGCCAAGGTCATCAACTGCTCGTTCGGCGCGCCGACCGCGTCCAAGGCGCTGCACGACGAGATCGAGGACGTCAAGGGCAAGGGCGTCCTGGTCGTCGTCGCGGCCGGCAACGACGGCAAGGACCTCGCCTCCGACCCCTCCTACCCCGCCAGCTACGCCGACGGCAACATCATCTCGGTCGCGGCCACGACGGCCGACGACACGCTGGCGAGCTTCTCGAACTTCGACGCCAAGGGCGTCGACCTCGCGGCGCCCGGCGACTCGATCCTCTCGACCTACCCGACCGACCGCTACAAGGTGCTGAGCGGCACGTCGATGGCCGCGCCGTTCGTCACCGCCGCCGCGGCGATGCTGCGCGCCAAGGACCCCAAGGCGTCCTACAGCGAGATCCGCCAGCGACTGCTGAGCAGCGTCGACCATCTCCAGTCCTTGCAGGGCAAGGTCTCCAGCGGCGGCCGGCTGGACCTCCACCGCGCGCTGGACGAGGGCTCGTGACCCCGCTCCTCTACGGCCTCGGCGGGTTCTGCGTGCGGCGGCGCTGGATCGTCGTCGGCGTGTGGGTCGTGATCGTCGCCACCCTGGCGATCTGGGCGCGCGCCGCCGGCCCCAACACCACCGACAACCTCACGCTGCCGGGCAGCGACAGCCAGCAGGCGACCGACCTGCTCACCGCGCGCTTCCCCCAGCAGGCCAACGGGACCAACCCCGTCGTCCTCACCGCGCCCGCCGGCAAGAAGGTCACCGACGACGCCTACCAGCAGCCCATCGCGGACGCCGTCGCCGCGTTCAAGACCGACCCCGACGTGCGCGACGCGACGAGCCCCCTGTCGCAGGCCGGTGCGTCGCTGCTCTCCCAGGACCAGCGCATCGGCGTCATCGCGCTCAACCTGCGCGCCGCCCCCAGCGACCTGACGACCGACGACGCGCAGCGCATCGTCGACGAGGCCGGGCCGCTCACGAAGGCCGGCCTCGCGGTCGCCGCCGGCGGCTACGTCGGGCAGAAGGTCTCCAAGCCCGAGACGCACTCCAGCGAGGCGGTCGGGCTGAGCATGGCGGTGCTCGTCCTGCTGCTCACCTTCGGGACCGTCGTCGCGATGGGCCTCCCCATCGTCACGGCGCTGCTCGGCCTGGTCAGCGGCCTGTCGATCATCACGCTGATCAGCCACGTCGCCGACGTCCCGACCGTCGCGCCGACGCTGGCGACGATGATCGGCCTCGGCGTCGGGATCGACTACGCGCTGTTCATCGTCACGCGCCATCAGGAGCAGCGGCGCTCGGGCCTCGCCACGCGAGAGTCGATCGCGCGCGCCACCGCCACGTCCGGCGGCGCGGTCGTGTTCGCCGGCACGACGGTGATCGTCGCGCTGCTGTCGCTCGCCGTCGTCGGCATCCCGCTGGTGACGACGCTCGGCTACACGGCGGCGATCGTCGTCCTCGTCGCGATGGCCGCCGCGACCACGCTCCTGCCGGCCCTGCTGGCGATCCTCGGCGACCGCATCGACGCGCTCGCGCTCCCGCACCGCCGGCGCGCCGACGCGACCGCCGGCGCGGCGCGTCCGCACGGCTGGGAGCGCTGGGCCGAGGGCGTCGCGCGCCGCCCGGCCGTGGGGACGCTGGCCGCGCTCGCCCTCCTGATCACGCTCGCGATCCCGGCGCTCACGCTCTACCTCGGCCAGCAGGACAACGGCGCGCTGCCGACCGACACGCAGGCGCGCCGCGCCTACGACGGGATGACGGCGGCGTTCGGCGTCGGCTCCAACGGGCCGCTGCTCGTGGCGGTCGACCTGTCGGCCAAGCCGGCGACCGGCGCGGACGACGCGCGGCTGGCGGCGCTGAGCAAGGACATCGGGTCGACCAAGGACGTGGCGTCGGTCTCACCGCCGTCGGTCAACGGCGACGGGACCGCGGCGGTCCTGACCGTCACGCCCAAGACCGCGCCGTCCGACCAGGCCACCGAGCAGCTCGTGCGCCGCCTGCGCGAGACGACGATCCCGGCGGCGACCAAGGACCAGCAGATGACCGCCGACGTCGGCGGCACGACCGCCGGCTACGTCGACCTCGCCGACGAGATCTCCGGCCGGCTGGTCCTGACGATCGCGGTCGTCGTCGGCCTGAGCTTCCTGCTGCTCGTGCTCGCGTTCCGCTCGCTGGTGATCCCGCTGACCGCCGGGATCATGAACCTCATCTCGATCGGCGCGGCGTTCGGCGTCGTCACCGCGGTCTTCGAGAAGGGCTGGGGCGTCGGGATCGTCGGCCTCGACGACTCGGTGGCGATCGTCAGCTACGTGCCGTTGATGATGTTCGCGATCCTGTTCGGGTTGTCGATGGACTACGAGGTCTTCCTGATGACCCATATCAAGGAGGCCTGGGAGCGCACGCACGACAACCGCCAGGCGGTGATCGACGGCGTCGCGCACACCGGCCGGGTCATCACCTCGGCCGCGCTGATCATGGTCAGCGTCTTCTTCGCCTTCATCTTGAACGGGGACCCGACCGTCAAGCAGTTCGGGGTCGGGATGGGCGTCGCGGTCGCGGTCGACGCGACGGTCGTGCGCTGCCTGCTGGTCCCGTCGGTCATGACGCTGCTCGGGAAGGCGAACTGGTGGTTCCCGTCGTGGCTGGACCGTGTCGTGCCGGACTTCTCGATCGAGGGCGCGGAGTGGTTCCGGCAGCGGGATCGCGAAGCCGCCGCCGGCGCCGTGGCCGAGACGGCGTCGCCGGTGGTGCCGGTCGGCGTGGCCGAGAAGTCCGTCCCCAAGTCCCCCTGAGCTCCTAGACCGGAGGCCGTTCCGATGCACATGCCGCGCGCAGGTCTCGTCGTCGCCGTCGCGCTGATCGCCGCAGCGGCCCTGCCGGGAGCGGCGTCGGCGAGCGCGCCGGGGTGGTCGACCCCGCACACGGCGTCCGTGGTCCCGGTCGGCGTCTACGCCGCGGGACCCAACGGGCAGGGCGTGCAGCTCTTCGGCAGCAGCGGCGCGTCACAGGCGCGGATCGCGCAGATGCGCGCGATCAAGGCCGACGCGACGCAGGGCGGCGTCGTGCCGGTCGACGCCGGCGGCCGGCCGGGGTTCGACGAGCCCGCCGTGGCCGTCAACGCCGGCGGCCGGCTCGTGGCCGCGTGGAACCTCGACACGCTCCAGGCCGGGCCGTTCGGGCTGGCGGCCGCGCTCGGGGCGCGGACCGCGTTGCCGAGGACGGCGACCGTGCTGCCGACCGTCGGGAGCGCCGACGCGGTCGCCGCGGCGATCACCCCGGATGGCACGGGGATCGTGACGTGGGTCGAGGACTTCGCGACCACGGCGACCCCGAGCACGGTGCGGGCCGCGACGCTGCGCGCGGGCCAGCCACCGCAGGTGGTGACGCTCGCCACGCCGGCGGCCGGCACCGTCCTGCTCAACCTCGCCGTCGCCGTGGACGCCAACGCCCGGCCGGTGGTCACCTGGACCGGGAGCACGCCCGCCGGGACCACGCTGGACGTCGCTCGCGGCGACGGCGCCGGCGGCTTCGCGGCGCCGGTCGAGCAGCCGCTGACGACGACCCAGGACCCGCACGTCACGACGGTCGTGCAGGCCAGCGGCGCGCTGACGGTCGTATGGAGCGACGGCGGGGCCACCGCGCCCGCCGGGCCGCTGACGGTCCGGACCGCCGACCTGGCGGCCGGGAGCGCGACCCTCGGCGCTCCGCGCACGCTGGCGACCACCGCGCCGGGCTGGTTGCCCAGCGTGGCCGGCGCGCTCAACGGCCGCGTCGCCGTCTTCTACGCCGTCGGCTCCGGCGGCAAGACCGGCGTCTCGCTGCGCATCACGCTGCGCTCGACCTCCGGCGGCTGGGGCTCGGCCCATGCCGTCGGCCCATCGGGCAGCCGGTCGGTCCGGAACATGGGCGCCGGCGTCGACGCCTCCGGCCGCGCGGTGATCCTGTGGGACGACGGCTCCGCCTCGTCGACCCCGAGCCGCATCCTCGCGGCCCGTTCGAGCTCCTCCAGCGACCCGCCGGGCACCTACCACCAACTGCCTCAGCGCTCCGGCGACGCCCGCTGCGCGACGCCGACCCTGATCCTGTCGACCTCCGGCGACGGCCTCGGCGCATGGCAGTGCAACGCGACCTCGACGAAGGCCGGCCAGCCGCGCCTGGCGCGGCTGACGAAGGCGTCGTAGGCGCGCGCCGGAGGTCGACGGCGGATTGGGGTTCGTATGGAATCCCGAACTGCCGTCGACCGGACGCCGCGGAGGATCGGTGGCGGCGGAGACGCCACCGACGCGCGACCGCGCTCGCGCTCGCGGCGCCACGGCGGCCGACCGCGGCCAGCAGCGAGACGCGCCTCCACCGAGCGTGGAGGCGCGTCGACCGCGGTGGCGCTAAGCCGCGTCGCCCAGCGGCTGGCGGATGATCGGCCTCTTCGCCGCCGCCGCCTCGTCCATGCGGCGGACGGGTGTGGTGTAGGGAGCGTTCTGGGCGATGAGGGGGTCGTCGCCGGCTTCGGCGAGGATCTGCGCGATCGCTTCGGCGAAGCCGTCGAGCGTCTCCTTGGTCTCGGTCTCCGTGGGCTCGACCAGCAGCGCCTCGTCGACCAGGAGCGGGAAGTAGACGGTCGGCGGGTGGTAGCCGTGGTCCAGCAGGCGCTTGGCCAGGTCCAGGGTCTTGATCCCGAGGTCCTTCTTCATCGGGGAACCGGACAGGACGAACTCGTGCATGCAGAGGTCGCCGAAGGCCAGCGGCAGCTTGTCGGCCACCCCGTGCTCCTTGAGCTTCGCGAGCAGGTAGTTGGCGTTGAGCACCGCCGTCTCCGACGCGTCGGTCAGGCCGTCGGCCCCGAGCGAGCAGATGTAGGCGTAGGAGCGCACGAAGCACCCGTAGTTGCCCTGGAACCCACGCAGCCGGCCGATCGACTTCTCATAGCCGTGGTCGTCGAGATCGAAGACCCCGTCGTCCTGCTTGACGATCCGCGGGTTCATCAGGTACGGCCGCATCCGCTCGCTCACCGCGATCGGTCCCGAGCCCGGACCGCCGCCCCCGTGGGGCTGGGTAAACGACTTGTGCAGGTTGAAGTGCACGATGTCGAAGCCCATGTCGCCCGGGCGGGCCTTGCCCATGATCGCGTTCAAATTCGCGCCGTCGTAGTACAGCGTCGCCCCGACGTCGTGGACGATCTTCGCGATCTCCGTGATGTTGGGGTCGAAGACGCCCAAGGTGTTGGGGTTGGTCAACATCAGGCAGGCGACGTCCTCGTCGGCCTTGGCCCGCAGATCGTCGAGGTCCACACCGCCGTCGGGGTTGGTCCCGACCTTGACGACCTCGAAGCCGGCCATCGTCACCGTCGCCGGGTTCGTCCCGTGCGCGGTGTCCGGGGTCAGCACCTTGTGCCGCGTCTGCCCGCGATCCTCATGAAACGCCCGCGTCAGCAACACGCCCGCCAACTCGCCGTGCGACCCGGCCGACGGCTGCAGCGAGACGTGCGGCAACCCGCTCACCTCGCCCAGCGCCCGCTCCAGGTTGTACATCAGCTCCAAAGCGCCCTGCGAGCGCTCCGGCGACTGCAGCGGATGCAGCCGCGAATGCCCGGGCAACGCAGCGACCCGCTCGTGCAGCCGCGGGTTGTGCTTCATCGTGCACGACCCCAGCGGATAGAAGCCCGTGTCGAGGTCGAAGTTGCGGCGCGACAGCTTGACGTAGTGGCGCACCAGCTCCGGCTCGCTGACCTCGGGCAGGCGGGCGGCGGCGTCGCGGCGGAACCGCGGCGGCAGCACCGAGTCGCGATCGACCTCCGGCACGTCGAGCTTCGGCGCGACGAACGCGCGCCGGCCCGGGGCGCCCTTCTCGAAGATCGTCGTCGCGCGATCGCGCTGCATCGGCGTCGCGCCTTCCGACGACACCGGGATCTCGTGATGCAAGGAATGGGCCTCGATGCCGGGGTCGCCGTGGAGCTTGTTGTCGTTGAACGTCGTCATGCCGACGCCCCCACGGCCGTGCGCTCGGCCGCGACCGCGGCGCCCAGCACCTCGACCAGCCGATCGATGTCGGCCTTCGACCGCTGCTCGGTCAAGGCCACCAACAACCCGTCGGGGAGCTCGTCGTAGTCGCGCCCGAGCGCGTAGCCCGGGTTGACGCCCTCGTCCTGGCAGCGCCGGATCACCGACGCGACGTCGCAGCCCGGCAGCGACAGCGCGAACTCGCGGACCACCGGCTGGGAGTGCAGCGCCTCGACGCCGTCCAGCGCGACCAGCTGCTCACGCGCGTAGTGCGTGCGCTGCAGCAGCAGCTCGCCCAGGTCGACGAGCCCCTGCTTGCCGAGCCACGTCAGGTACACCACGCCCGCCAGCGCGTTCAGCGCCTGCGCCGTGCAGATGTTCGACGTCGCCTTCTCACGCCGGATGTGCTGCTCGCGCGTCTGGAGGGTCAGCACGAACCCGCGCCGACCGTCGGCGTCCACGGTCTCACCCGCGATCCGCCCCGGCATGCGCCGCAGGTAGGCCTCGGTCGCCGCGAAGAAGCCGAACGACGGCCCGCCGAAGTCCAGGCGGTTGCCCAGCGTCTGGCCCTCGCCCACACAGACGTCCACGCCACACTCACCCGGCGGCTTGAGCACGCCCAGCGGAATCGGGTCGTACTGGCCGACCACCACGGCCGGCGAGTCCTTCGCCGCCGACGCCAGGGCCGTGGCATCCTCCACCGCGCCCAGGAAGTTCGGCTGCTGGAAGAAGACCGCGCCGGTCTCGCCGTCGATCGCCGCCGCCCACGCCTCAGGATCGGTCACACCATCACGAAGCGGCACCTCGACGATCTCCGCACCGAACCCGTGCGCGTAGGTCTGCAGCGTCTCACGCGAATGTGGGTGCAGCCCGCGCGAGACCACGAACTTCGGCTTGCCGTTGGCCAGCCGCGCCAAATACCCCGCGGAGGCCACGGCCGAAGGCCCCTCGTAGACCGAGGCGTTCGAGACCGGCAACCCTGTCAACTCCGAGATCGCCGTCTGGTACTCGAACATCGCCTGCAGGTTGCCCTGCGAGACCTCCGGCTGATACGGCGTATACGGCGTCAAGAACTCCGACCGCCCCAACAGCATGTCGATGACCGCCGGGACGTAGTGGTCGTACATGCCCGCACCGAGGAACGTGATCTCGTCCTCGGCCGAGACGTTGCCGGCGGCCAGCGCACGCAGATGCGCGTACACCTCCTGCTCCGGCAGGCCCGCGGGAAGATCCAGCGAGCGCCCCAGCCGCACGTCGGCCGGGATCTGGCGATCGAACAGCTCCTGGATGGAGCTGACGCCGATCGCGGAGAGCATCTCCGCAAGATCGGCGTCGGTGACGGCGGTGTACTGCGTCAAGAGGGTCCTTCGGGGTTAGGAGAGCGTCGCCTCGTAGGCGGCGGCGTCGAGCAGGCTCGCGATCTCGCCCTCGTCGGAGAGCTTGACCTTCACCATCCAGCCGTCGCCATAGGGGTCGTTGTTGATGTTCTCGGGCGTGTCGCCCAGGCCGAGGTTGACCTCGACGATCTCGCCGCTCAGCGGCGCGACCACGTCGGAGACGGCCTTGACCGACTCGACCTCGGCGTAGGACTCGCCGGCGGAGACGGACGAGCCGACCTCCGGCGGGTCGAAGAACACGACCTCGCCCAGGGCGTCCTGGGCGTACCAAGTGATCCCGAAGACGGCGGTGTCGCCGTCGATGCGGGCCCAGTCGTGCTCGGAGTGGTAGAGCAGTTCGGTGGGGTAGCTCGCGTCGGCCATGGCGCGGCAGCCTACTTCTTGTAGAGGGGCTTCTTCGCGACGGTAGCGCTGCGCACCCTGCCGCGGACGTCGATCTCGAGCTCGGTGCCCTCGGTCGCCTTCTCCGACGGTACGTAGGCCATGCCGATCCCGATCTCCAGCGAAGGCGACATCGTGCCCGACGTCACCTCACCGCCGCCGACGATCGCGTTGCCTTGGCGTGCGATCCCGGAGGCCATCGTGAACGCCACCAGCTTCTCGGACGGACCGGCCTCGCGCACCGCGCGCACCGCCTCGGATCCGATGAAGCCCGTGTCCTCCTTGACCGCCCAGCCGAGGCCGGCCTCGATCGGGCCGCGCTCCTCCATCAGGTCGTTGCCGTAGAGGTGGTAGCCGACCTCCAGGCGCAGCGTGTCGCGCGCGGCCAGGCCGGCGGGGACGGCGCCGCGGCGCACGACCTCGTCCCAGACCATCGGCGCGTCGGCGGGGTCGATCAGCAGCTCGACGCCGTCCTCGCCCGTGTAGCCGGTGCCGCAGACCAGGACGTTCTTGCCGCGCAGCATCTTGTGCCGGCAGGTGAAGCGGTCCGGAAGCGGGCCGTCGGAGAACGCGCCGACGATCTCGCGCGCCTGCGGGCCCTGGACGGCGAGCATCGCGTACTGGTCGGCGACGTCCTCGACCGTGACGTCGAAGCCCTCCGCCTGCTTGGCGAACCACGCGAAGTCCTTCTCGTGGTTGGCCGCGTTGGTGACGGTCAGGAACGCGTCGGCGCCGAGGCGGTAGGTGAAGAGGTCGTCGATCACGCCGCCGTCCTCGCGGCACAGCACCGAGTACTGCGCGCCCCCGGTCTGGAGCTTGGTGAGGTCGTTGCTGAGGATGCGCTGGAGGAACGCCTCGGCGTCCGGGCCGGACGTCGCGATCTCGCCCATGTGCGAGACGTCGAAGACGCCCGCGGTCGCGCGCGTCGCGAGGTGCTCCTGCTTGACGCCCTCGTACTGGACGGGCATCTCCCAGCCGGCGAAGGGGACCAACTTGGCCCCGGCGGCGACGTGCCGGTCGTACAGCGGCGTGCGCTTCAGCGCGGTGTCGATGGAGGCAGCGGACACGCCGGCGAGGCTAGCAGTCGGCCCCTGCCTCCTCGGGGTGGCTCAGTCGGCCTTGGCGCCCGGCGTCTCGCGCGCCAGGTACTCCTCGAGCAGCATCGGGACGGCCTCGGTGCGCTCGGCGACGTCGAGGAGGTCGGACATCGAGGACTCCTCCTCGGTCTGCTCCTCCAGGAACCAGTCCAGGAACTGCTCGGACCGGTAGTCGTTGGTCTCGCGCGCGATCCCGACGAGCTCTGAGATGCTCACCGTCACCGACTTCTCCTGCTCGAGCGCGAGCCGGATCGGGGCGACGTGATCCGGGAACTGGGTCTTCGGCTGCGGGACGCCTTCCATGTTCACGGGCGAGTTGGTGTCCAACAGGTAGTTGACCATCTTGAGCGCGTGCTCGCGCTCCTCGTCGGCCTGCTCGTAGAAGAACGCGGCGAGCCGCGGCCACGTCTTGTCGGAGTAGTACGTGGCGATCGCCGTGTACTGATGAGCAGCGGCGAACTCCTTGGTGACCTGGGCGTTGAGGGCGTCGACGAAGCGCTCGGAAGGCATGGCGGCGACCATATAACGCGCGAGCAACAACATCAACAACGTTAGGGCCGCCGAAGTCGTGCTTAGGGCGCCCTACATACCGTGCTACGCTGCCCCTTGCATGCCGTCGAAGAGCTGCTGCCGCTCCTGCCCCCGCTGCAACGACTGCCCCGTTCTGGTGGCGGCCGCGGCGCGCTCGCGGCGGCGCGACCCGCAGGCGATCACCGTGTCCTCGCTGGTCGAGGACGTCTTCGCCGGCGTTGGCATCACCCGCACGCTCCCGGACTCCGTGACCCGCACGCTGGAGTCCCTGGACGCGGCCCGTCGCGGCGACCTGGTCGCCGCCGGTCCGGCGTCCTAGTTGTCCTGAGTGACCTTCGTCGGGTACGGACGGACGAGGAAGTCCGTGAGGAGCTCGTCGCGCGAGTCCTCCGTGCTCAGCTCCAGCTGCGCGAGCAGCTCGGCGAGCTCATCCGTGGTCATGTCTTGCATTGCGGCGTCCTTGCGGGGGGTGACGAGGCGGAACGGGGGTGTCCCCTCAGTGTCGTCACTTCCGATGGTCTGCGCCATCCCCGGTTCTTGGGATTTTGCCGTCCGCATGAGGACTACGCCCTGGTCTTCCAGGGGGTTCGGACCCCTTGACGGCCCTCAGCGGGTCCGGTTGCGGACCGCTGAGAGCCGGGCCTGCGAGGCCTAACGCAGGAAGGGCGGGATGTCGATCTCGTCGTCGCGGATCTCGAGCGACTCGCGCTCGACCCGCGGCGAGCGATCCCGACGACGCGCCGTCTCGCGCGTCTCCTCGCGCGCCTGCCGCGGCCGCGCGCGGCCGTGGTCGAAGCCCGTGGCGATGACCGTGACGCGCACCTCGTCGCCCAGCGACTCGTCGATGACCGAGCCGAAGATGATGTTGGCGTTCGCGTCGGCGGCGCCCTGGACGATCTCGGCCGCCTCGTTGATCTCGAACAGGCCGATGTCGGGCCCGCCCGTGATGTTGAGGAGGATCCCCGTCGCGCCCTCGACCGACTGCTCGAGCAGCGGGCTGGAGATCGCCGTCTTGGCCGCGTCGGCGGCACGCGTCTCGCCACCGCTCTGGCCGATGCCCATCAGCGCGCTGCCGGCGTCCTGCATGATCGTGCGGACGTCGGCGAAGTCGAGGTTGATGAGGCCCGGGATCGTGATGAGGTCCGTGATGCCCTGGACGCCCTGGCGGAGGACGTTGTCGGCCTCCCGGAACGCCTCGAGGATCGTCGTGCGCCGCTCGACGAGCGCCAGCAGCTTCTCGTTCGGGATGACGATCAGCGTGTCGACCACGTCGCGGAGGCGCTGGACGCCCTCCTCGGCCTGGCGCATGCGCTGCGTGCCCTCGAACTCGAACGGCTTGGTGACGACGCCCACGGTGAGCGCGCCGATCTCGTTCTTGGCGATCTCGGCGATGACGGGTGCCGCACCGGTGCCGGTGCCGCCGCCCTCGCCCGCCGTGACGAACACCATGTCGGCGCCCTTCAGCGCCTCCTTGATGTCGTCGCGCGACTCGGCCGCGGCGCCGAAGCCCACGTCCGGGTTCGCACCCGCCCCGAGTCCCTTGGTGAGCTCGTGGCCGATGTTGAGCTTGATGTCGGCGTCGCACATGGCGAGCGCCTGCGCGTCGGTGTTCGCGGCCACGAACTCGACGCCGCGCAGGCCGGCGTCGACCATGCGATTGACCGCATTGGTCCCACCGCCGCCGACGCCGACGACCTTGATGACCGCGAGGTAGCTGCCGCTTTCCATGTGCTTGAAGTTCCTGTCCGACCCTCTAGGTAGCGTCGAGAGTTTTTCGCGCGTTGTGCGCGCTCTCGGCCGATGCACGGTACGCATCGGCGATCTTGGGTGTCAACGCGAAGTCTAGAGCGCAATCTTGCTTGCAGTTTGCGGAAGTCTGTAGTTGCCCTTGAGCCTTATGGCGTTCCGAAGGCTCAAGCTGAGGTTGAGGTTGGCTAAGGCGTGACCGGCGCCGTCGCACCAGGCGTCGGCGTCGGCTGCGTCGGATCCGCGGAGTTCACGGCCTCCGGATCGCGTTGCGTCGCTGGGTCCTCCAGCCCTCCGGCGGCAGGCCGCTCGGGGTAGCGGAGGTCGAGGTAGGTGGCGCCGGCGGAGGCGCTGCTGGCCAGCACGGCGGTAGCGGCGGCCCACTTCGCGGCGAGGCGGTCGGCGCCGCCGAAGCGCAGGTCCGGGCCGTTGCGCAGCTTCAGCGTGAGGCCGCCCTCGCGCGTCGTCGAGGCGCGCTCGACGCGGGCGCGCAGCGCGGTGGGCGCGGCGGCGAGCGCGGCGATCGCGTGGCGCGCGGTGGCGTCCACGATCGTGTTGCCGCCCGGCGCGACGCGCAGCGGGACGATCGGCAGCTGGCGCTGGTCGGCGCCGCGCAGGAGCTTGCCGTCGGCCGAGACGGGCGTCCGGTCGTCGCCAACCGAGATCGCGGCGACGGGCGTGTTCTCGACCACCGTGATCTTCAGGCCGTGCGGGAAGTCGGTGCTGACGCGCAGGTCCTTGACGACCGGGTAGGGCTCGACGACCGAGCGCAGCTGGTCGCCGCGGACGTGCAGCGTGGTCATGTCGCGCGCGGCGTCTTCGAGCTGCCGCGTCACGCGCGGCGCCTCGGGGCCCGTGAGGCCCACGACGGTCACCTTCTGGACCGACACGAGCGAGGAGTCGCGCAGCCAGAGGGCGCCCGCCACGAGGAGGGCGAGCAGGGCGAGGGCCCAGACGGCGGCCCGCGGCAGGCGCGGGACGCTGCGAACCCGCGGCATGGCGGCGGCGCGGTGCATCCGGTTGCGAGGTTCGCCGCCGGGCCGCGGTCACCTCCTTGCTCGTCAGGACGGCGACGCCGCGACGAGCCGCCGGCCGAGGCGGTCGACGTCGCCCGCGCCCAGCACGAGCACGAGGTCGCCGGCGCGCAGTCGGGGCGCCAGGACGGAGTAGGCGGTGTCGAGCGTCGGCAGCCAGAAGACCGGCCGGCCACCGGCGTGGTCGGCCGCCGCCTCGGCGATGAGGCGGCCGGTGACGCCCGGGAAGTCCGCGGCCTGCTCGCGGGCCGGGTAGACGTCGAGCGCGACCGCGACGTCGGCCTGGGCCAGCGCGGCGCCGAACTCGCGGTGGAGCTCCTGGGTGCGGCTGTAGAGGTGGGGCTGGAAGACGGCGACGAGGCGACGGGGCCGCAGGGAGCGCGCCGCGGCGATCGTGGCGGCGACCTCGGTCGGGTGGTGGGCGTAGTCGTCGACGACGAGCGCGCCGCACGCGGTCTCGCCCAGCCGCTCGAACCGCCGGCCCGCGCCGGCGAACGACGCGAGCGCCGCGACCGCCGCGGCCTCGTCGGCGGCGCCGGCGGCGCGGATCGCCTCCAGCGCGGCGGCGGCGTTGCGGGCGTTGTGCTCGCCGGGGACCTGGAGGGCGACCGCGTGGCCGCGCCAGGTGAACCGGGAGCCGCCGGGTTCGAGCCTGAGGTCGGTGACGGAGAAGACCTCGTCGCCCGCACGCGCGAGCTCCGGTGCGACGACGCGCGCGGCGTGGGCGTGGGCGCGGAACTCGTCGAACGCCGCGTGCAGGCCGGCGAGCGAGCCGCCATAGGTCGCGTGGTGGTCGAGCTCGATGTTGAGGACGACCGCGACGTCGACGTCGAGCGCCAGCATCGAGCGGTCCGACTCGTCGGCCTCGACCACGAGCCACTCCCCCGCACCCCAGTCCGCGTTCTCGCCGGTCGTGCGCAGCGCGCCGCCGATGAGGTAGCCGGGGCTCGCGCCCGCGCCGAGCAGCGCGTGGGCCGTCATCGAGGTCGTCGTGGTCTTGCCGTGCGCGCCGGCGATCGCGATGACGCGCTTCAGCGACGTCAGCTCCCGCAGCAGCTCGGCACGCGGCTGGGCGCCGGGGACGCGCTCCGGGTTGTCGGTCAGGATCGCGGTCGAGAAGAAGACGTCGGCGCCGTCGGGGACGTTGGCCGCGGCGTGCCCGACGTGGACGTCGACGCCGAGCGCCCGCAGCTTGTCGAGCGCCGGCGACTCGGCGCGGTCGCTGCCGCTGACGGTGGCGCCGAGCTGCACCGCGACCCGCGCCCAACCCGACATGCCCGCGCCGCCGATGCCGACGAGGTGGACCTTCCGGCCCTCCCACGGCAACCGGTCAGCCATGGTCGCCCGAGACCGCGGGAGCGAGCCCCTGGGCGAGCTGCCGCCCGGCTTGCGAGGCCTCTGGCCGAGTCATGCCGCAGCCGCCCCATGGCCGCCCGATACCGCGGGAGCGAGCCCCTGGGCGAGCTGCCGCCCGGCTTGCGAGGCCTCTGGCCGAGTCATGCCGCAGCCGCCAGGATCTCGCGCGCGATGTCGCGCGCCGCGTCCGGCCGCGCCAGCCCCCGCGACGCCGCGGCCATCGCCGCGAGCTTCGCGGTGTCGCGCAGCAGACCGCCGACGACCTCGTCCAGCCGCTGCGGCGTCACGTCGCCGTCGCGGACCAGGACCGCTGCGCCCGCGTCGACCATCCACTGGGCGTTGGCCGTCTGGTGGTCGGCGGCGGCGTGCGGGTACGGGACCAGGACCGCCGGCAGGCCGTGCGCGGCGACCTCGAAGATCGAGCCGCCGGCGCGGGCGACCGTGAGGTCCGCCGCGGCCAGGGCGTCCCCGAACGGGGTGATGTACTCGCGCAGGTCGTAGTTGGCGGGCGGCGGCGTCCCGAGGCGCTCGCGCAGCGCCGCGTAGTCGCGCGTCCCGCACGCGTGGATGACCCGGAACGGGGCGTCGCGGAACGCGTCGATCGATGCCTCGTTGATCGAGCGCGCGCCGAGCGAGCCACCGAAGACCAGGACGCACGTGTCGCCGGCGCCGAGCCCGAACCTGGCGCGCGCGCCGTCGCGGTCGGTCACCGGCGGCGGCACCGGCCGGCCGGTCACCAGGTACTTGTCCGGGTCGTCGCGGCCGGCGATCGGGAACGCGAGGCAGACGCGCCTCGCCGCCCGCGCCAGCAGCCGGTTGGTCAGGCCGAGGTGCGAATCGGCCTCGGTCAGCACGAGCGGGATCCGCCCCGCCGCGGCCGCCGCGCCGACGGGCCCGGCGACGTAGCCGCCGCCGCCCATCACGGCGTCGGGCCGCACGTCGCGCAGGATCTTCTGGGCGGTCCGCACGGCCGTCGCGGCCTTCAGCGCACCGCGCGCCGCCTTCAGCGGGTTGGTCCGGCTCAGCCCCTCCACGGCGATCGGGCGCAGCTCGTAGCCGGCCTCCGGAACCAGGGTCTTCTCGGCCCGCTCCCCGCCGACGAAGACGACGTTCGCGCCGGCCTCAGCCCGCAGCGCGTCGGCGACCGCCAGCGCCGGAACGACGTGCCCCGCCGTCCCGCCGGCCGCGATCAGGATCGTCGGTGCTGCTCCGGGTGCTGCCATTGCTCCTGGACCCTGCCACATCCGGGACGGCGCGCAGCTTCACGTTGCCGCCGCTGGCGACGTTGAGCAGGATGCCCATCCCGACGAGCAACACGACGAGGTTGGTCGACCCGTAGGAGATGAACGGCAGCGGCACGCCGGTCAGCGGCGCCAGGCCCAGCACGGTGAAGACGTTCAACATCGCCTGGGAGAGGAACAGCGACGTGATCCCGGCGGCGACGAGCTTGGCGTAGGTGCCGCGCGCGTTCTTGGCGACCCGCAGGCCGGCGTAGGCGAGCAACCCGTACAGGAACAGGATCCCGAAGATCCCGACGACGCCGAGCTCCTCGCCGACGATGGCCAGGATGAAGTCCGTGTGGGCCTCGGGCAGGAACAGGTTCTTCTGCAGCGACTGGCCGAGCCCGCGACCGAACAGGCCGCCGGAGCCGAGCGCGATCTGGCCCTGCACCGCCTGGAAGCCCTCGTCGCCGGCGTGCGCCCACGGGTCCATGAACGACATCAGGCGGTCGCGCCGGTACGGCTCGGCCATCGCGAACAGGAACACGAGCATCGCGCCGCCGCCCGACGCCACGCCCAGCCACTTGATCGGCATGCCCGCCGCGACGAGCATCGCCGCCATCGTGAAGCAGATGACCAGCGCCGTCCCGAGGTCGGGCTGGGAGACGATCAGCAGGACCGCCCCGCCGGCGACCAGGCCCAAGGGCATCAGGTATTGCGGGCGCGTCAGGACCTTCGGCCGCTCGGCCAGGAGCTTGGCGGCGTAGAGGACGAGCGCGAGCTTCATCAGCTCCGACGGCTGGAAGACCAGCGGGCCGGCGCCGAGCCAGCGCGTCGCGCCGTTGACCGAGACGCCGAGCGGCGTCTTGACGAGCACCAGGCAGACGAAGGCCGCGAGCAGCAGCGGCTGCGTGGCGCGCAGGACGAGATCCAGGCCGCGCCGCGCGATCAGCTGCATGAGGACGAACCCGACCGCGCCGTAGGCCACGTACTTGACCATGAACGACGTGCCGTCCCCCTGCCCGGAGAGCAGGGAGCGCGACGACGAGGCGGAGAACACCATCACCGCACCCACTGCCAGGAGGCAGAGCGTGGCGGTGATCAAGATGCTGTGCTCGATCGGGTGGGGATGGCGGCGGCGGGCCATCGGCCCTTACATTCGCGCCGCCTCCCGGAAAGCCTCCCCGCGCGCCTCGAAGTTCTCGAACTGGTCGTAGGAGGCGCAGGCGGGCGAGAGCAGGACGGCGTGGCCGGGCTGCGCGTTGACGCGCGCGCGCTGGACCGCGGTGGTGAGATCGCCACAGTCGTAGAGCGGCGCGGCGCCCTCGAGCGCGTCGTGCAGCGCGGCCGCCTCCTCCCCGATCAGGTACACGGCGCCGCCCTGCCCGCAGTGCTGCGCGACGGCCGGCCTGAGCGGCGCGTAGTCCTCGCCCTTGCCGCGGCCGCCGAGGATCGCGTGGACCGGCGCCTCGAACGAGGCAAGGCCTACAAGTGCGGCGGCCACGTTGGTGGCCTTGGAGTCGTTGACGTAGGTGACGCCGTCGCGCTCGGCGACCGCTTCGAGGCGGTGGGGCACGCCGGCGAAGGTCTTCAGCCCGGCGCGGACGGCGTCGACGTCGAGCCCGCGGGCCAGCGCGACGGCGGCGGCGGCCATCGCGTTGCGGACGTTGTGCGGGCCGCGCAGCGCCAGCTCCTCGACGCGGACGAGCGGCTCGCTGTCCCACCACAGCGTGCCGGCGCGCAGCGCCAGCTCGGCCTCGGGCGACTCGCCGGTCGGCACGCGCCGCGCGCAGCCGCCGAGGTCGGGGACGTCGAGGTCCTCGGGCGCGACCGCGATGTCGTCGTTGCCCTGGTTGGCGAAGACCTTCAACTTGGCCCGGTGGTAGGCCTCGACCGAGCCGTGGCGGTCGAGGTGGTCGCTGTCGAGGTTGAGTATGACCGCGGCCTCGGGCGCGAAGGCGCTCGTGTCCTCGAGCTGGAAGGACGAGCACTCGCAGACGACGACGGCACTTGCGTCGTGGGCGTCGGCCCAGCCCCCCGGCAGCGCGAGCGACGAGTAGGCGGTCCCGACGTTGCCGACGACCGCGACCGGCACGCCGGCCTCGCGGTGCAGGTGGCCGAGGAGCTCGGTCGTCGTCGTCTTGCCGTTGGTGCCGGTGACCGCGATGACCTCGTTGGGCGTGCAGCGCCACGCAAGCTCCAGCTCGCCGAGGATCGGGATCCCGCGCGCCCGCGCCGCGGCGATGACCGGCGCCTCCTGCGGGACGCCCGGCGACTTGACGACGGCGCGCACCCGCTCCAGCAGCGCGACGCCGTCGACGCCCGCGTGGACCTCGACCTCCGGCGGCAGCAGGCTGGCGCGCAGCCGCTCGGCCGCGGCGCCATCGGTCGCGATCACCTCCTCCCCACGCGCGTGCAGGAGCGCGGCGGCGGCCTGCCCGGAACGGGCGAGGCCGACGACGAGGAAGGGACCGGGCGGCAGCGGCGGGCGGTTCGGCATATTGCGCTGCTGACGGTAGTTGTTCGGCGTATTGGGCGGTCCTCCGGGGAGTGGCACGACTCCGCCGAGCCATCGCCCTCCTGCTCATCGCCGCCGCCGCCGTCACCGGAGCCGTCGGCGCGCTCGCGCTCGTCACCCAGGAGCGCCGGTTGTCGGTGGGTGAGATCGCCGTCGGGATCTCGCCGTGCCACGACGGCGACACGTTGTTGAAGGACCTGGCCGCCGACGGCGCGATCGTGCTGACGCAGTTGGACCGGCTCGCTCCGACGGCTCGCACGGGCCGCAGGTCGTCCGGGTCGGCGGGCTGCGGATGGCGCGGACTCACCGACCCGTTCCTGCGCCGCGCGGGCCAGCGTCCTGAGCTGCTGCGCCGCCAGCCGCCCGACCACCCCATCATGCTTCTCGACGCCCACACGCACCGCCTGGAGGTCAACGGCGGCACGATCGGCGCCGGCGGCACCGGCAACCTCGCCGACGAGCGCTCCAACCTCTCGCTCGCGATCGTCACCTACCGCCTCCAGCCGACCCCGCTGCCCCTCGCGGTCGACCAGGTCCGATCGACCCCGGCTCCGGCGGGGCGAGCGCCCGCCGCGTCCGGGTCGACGAGGAGCTGCGCAGACGATAGGCAGGGGCGGTTCTCCGGCCCGGATCGTCGTGGCTGAGCGCGCCCGCGGAGCGCCGGTGGGCGCCAGCCCATCAAGCTCCCGCGGGTGCGTTCAGGCGCGGCGAGGCGGCCCGGAGAAACGCCCCTACGCGATGGACTGCTGGTAGATCGTGAAGCCCGACGCGGCGCAGACGGCGGCGATGATCCAGAAGCGCAGGATGATCTTGGTCTCCGACCAGCCCAGGATCTCGAAGTGATGGTGGATGGGCGCCATCAGGAAGACGCGCTTGCGGAAGGTCTGGAAGCTGAAGACCTGGATCAGGACGCTGAGGGCCTCGACCACGAAGATGCCGCCGAGGAGGATCAGGATCTCCTCGGTCTTGGTCATCACCGCCAGCCCGGCGATCGCCCCGCCCAATCCGAGCGAGCCCGTGTCCCCCATGAAGATCGTCGCCGGGAACGCGTTGAACCACAGGAAGCCGACGCACGCCCCGACCAGGCAGCCGGCCAGCAGCGACAGGTCGGTCTGACCGGAGGTGATGAACGTGATCCCGATGTAGGCCAGCAACACGATCGCGGCGCAGCCGGCGGCGAGGCCGTCCAGCCCGTCGGTCAGGTTCACCGCGTTGGTCGTCCCGGCCACGACCAGGTAGATGAACAACGGGTAGAACACGCCGAGGTCGACGGTCGCGTCGATCGTGCGCAGGCGCAGCGTCGCCGGCAGGTCGGCCTTCTGGGTCGCGATGTACCACAACAACAACGCGATCGCGACCTGGCCGCCGAGCTTCACCTTGCCGCTCAGCCCGAGCGAGCGGCGCCGGATGATCTTCGTGAAGTCGTCGGCGAACCCGAGCAACGCGGACAACAACGCCGCGAGGTAGACGCCGACCGAGCGCCAGTCGTAGTCGCTGAGCAGCAGGAACGGGACCGAGATCGCCGTGAAGATGATGATGCCGCCCATCGTGGGCGTCCCGGCCTTCTCGTGGTGGCCCTCCGGCCCCTCCTCGCGGATGTTCTGGCCGAACTCGCGGCGCCGCAGGTAGGAGATGAACTTCGGGCTCAGGAAGATGCAGATGAGCAGGGACGCCATCCCGGCGATGAGGACCTCGCCCATCTAGCCCGCCAATCCCTGAGCGACGACTTCCAGGCCGACGCCGCGCGAGGCCTTCACGAGCACGGTGTCGCCGGCGTTCAGACGCGGCGCCAAGGCGTCGACGACCTCCCCCGCCGCGTCCACCGCGACCACCTCGCCCCCGAACGCCGGCCCCATCGCCGCGGCCAGCGGGCCGACGGTGACCAGCAGGTCGACCCCGGCGGCGCGGGCGTGGCCGCCGATCTCCTCGTGGAAGCGCACCTCGTCGGGCCCCAGCTCCAGCATGTCGCCAAGCACGGCGACGCGGCGTCCTGAGGAGGACGCGGCAAGGTCGTCGAGGGCGGCGCGCATCGACATCGGGTTGGCGTTGTAGCAGTCGTCGATGACGACGATGTCCCCGGCCAGCTCCCGGCGCTGCCCGCGCAGCTCGCTCAGCGCGACGTCCAGGCGGCCTGTCGGCTCGACCCCGACGGCCCGCGCCGCGGCCAGCGCGGCCAGCGCGTTCTGGCACATGTGCGCGCTCTCGAAGCCGATCTCGAGGCCGTCCGGCAGGTCGCGCACGTCGCCGCGCGCGCCGAAGGTCACCGTGCTGACGCCCTCGGGCAGCGCCGCGAGGTGCGTGGTCAGCAGCGGCTCGTCGGCCGGGACGACGGCGGTCCCGCCGGGGCGCAGCCCTTCCAGGAGCTCGGACTTCGTGGCCGCGATCGCCTCGATCGTGCCGAGCAGCTCCAGGTGGACCGGCCCCACGTTGACGATCACGCCGACGTCGGGCTCGGCGATGTGCGCCAGCTCGGCGATCTGCCCGGCCCCGCGCATCGCCATCTCCAGGACCAGGACCTCGGTGCCCGACGGCGCGCCGAGCACCGTGAGCGGGAGCCCGATCTCGGTGTTGAGGTTCAACGGCGTGGCGACGACGCGGCGCTGCTGGTCGACCATCGCGGCCGTCAGGTCCTTGGTGGAGGTCTTGCCGGTCGAGCCGGTGATCCCGATCACCCGGCAGCCGGCGGCGCCGAGCTCGCGCCGCCAGGCGGTCGCGAGGCGCTGCAGCGCGGCCAGCGGGTCGGGGGCGACCAGGATCACCCCGTCGGCCGGCGCCTCGGCCGGGATCCAGTCCTCGCCGACCAGCGCGCCCCACGCGCCGGCCGCCAGGACGTCGGTCGCGAAGCGCCCGCCGTCCACTCGCTCGCCCGGCAGGCCGACGAACAGGTCGCCGGGCCCCGCGTGGCGCGAGTCGATCACGGCGCGCGCCGGACCCTCGGCGCCCGTCCGCGCAGCCGGCGTGACCAGGCGCGCGCCCGCCGCCTCCGCGACCCGGTCAGCGCTCCAGCCGCGCACGCAGCGCCTCCCGAGCCACTTCGCGGTCGTCGAACGGCAGCTTCACGCCGCCGGCGACCTCTTGGTAGGTCTCGTGGCCCTTGCCGGCGATGACGACGACGTCGCCCGGCCCGGCGCCGTCGATCGCGGCGACGATCGCGTCGCGCCGGTCGGCGACCCGCAGCGCGTCGGGCCCGGCGCCCTCCGCGACGGCCGCGATGATCGCCTCCGGATCCTCGCTGCGCGGGTTGTCGGAGGTGATGACGACGCGATCGGCGTGCTGCGCGGCCGCGGCGCCCATCAGCGGGCGCTTGCCGCGGTCGCGGTCGCCGCCGGCGCCCACGACCACGATCAGCTTGTTGGTGGCCATCTCACGGGCGGTCCTCAGGACGTTGTCCAGCGCGTCGGGCTTGTGCGAGTAGTCGACGATGACCGCGAAGTCCTGGCCGGCGTCCACGGGCTCGAAGCGCCCCGGGACGCCGCCTGCGGTCGGCAGCGCCGCGGCGATCGTGGCGTCGTCGACGCCCAGCGCCCGCGCGGCGGCCAGCGCGACCAGCGCGTTGAGGACGTTGAAGCGCCCCGGCAGCGGCGCGCGCAGCGCCAGGCCGTCGACCGTGAAGTCGGTGAACGCGCCGCCGGGCCGCAGGTCGACCGCCCGCAGCGCGGCGTCCGGCGCGTCGATCCCGATCGTCACCGTCTCCGGGAAGTCCCGCGCCAGGCGCGCGCCGTAGGCGTCGTCCACGCAGGTGACGAGCGTCGCGCCCTGCGCCGCGGCCACCTCGAACAGCAGGCGCTTGGCCTGGAAGTAGTCCTCCATGTCGGCATGGAAGTCGAGGTGGTCCTGCGTGAGGTTCGTGAACGCCGCGACGTCCCAGTGGATCGCGTCGGCGCGGTGCAGCGCCAGCGCGTGCGAGGAGACCTCCATGACCGCGGCGACGTCGGGCGAACGGGCCTCGACCATCGCGCGGAACTGGCGCTGCAGGTCGATCGCCTCGGGTGTCGTGCGGACGACCGGATGCTCGACGCCGCCGACCCACGACGTCACCGTACCCATCAACCCGGTCTGGCGGCCGGCGGCCTCCAGCAGCGCGCGCGTCAGGTACGAGGTGGTGGTCTTGCCGTTGGTCCCAGTGATCCCGACCGTCGCCAGCCGCGCGGTCGGGTCGCCATTGAAGCGTGCCGCGGCCGGCGCCATCGATGCCCGGACATCCGGGACCAGGACCTCCGGGATGCCCAGGTTCAGCGGGTGGTCGACGACCAGCGCGACCGCGCCGTTGGCCAGGGCGTCCGGCGCGTAGCGGTGGCCGTCGGCCGTGAAGCCGCGCACGCAGAAGAAGGCCGCGCCCGGGGTGACGGCGCGCGCGTCGTAGGCGAGCGCGCTGACGTCGACCTGCGGGAGCGAGCGGTCCTCGAAGAGGTCGCCCAAGAGCATCGCGGCGACCATAGCGGGCAGGTCTCCTAGCCGCCCTACTGCGGCGGGATCTTCTCGTATTGCAGGGCGAAGCTGGCGATCTTGCCGAACGCCGGGGCCGCGACCTCGGCGCCGAAGATCGAGCCGCCGGCCGGCTGGTCGACCATCACGGAGATCAGCAGCTTGGGGTTGTTGGCCGGCGCGAAGCCGACGAACGACGCGATGTAGTTCGTGTCGGAGTAGGTCCCGGTCTTGGTGTCGACCTTGTTGGCCGTACCGGTCTTGCCCGCCAAGGTGTAGCCCTTGATCTGGACCGCGTGCGCGGTGCCGCCCTCCTTGAAGACGCCCTCGAGCATCTGGCGCAGCGCGGCGGCCGTCGAGGCCTTCATGATGCGCCTGCTCTTCATCTCGGTCACGAGCTTGCCGTCGACGCGGCGCACGACGTGCGGCGTCTTCAGGATGCCGCCGTTGGCGATGGCGCCGTAGAACTGCGCGATCTGGACCGGCGTGACCGACTCGCCCTGCCCGATCGGGAGGTTGCCCATCGACGTCCCGGAGTACTTGCTCAGCGGGAGCACGATGCCGCGCTCCTCGCCCGGCAGGTCGGTCCCGGTCTTCGCGCCGAAGCCGAACTTGCGCACGTAGTGGTCGAAGCGCGCCTTGCCGAGCTTGAGGCCGATCGTGATCGCGCCCACGTTGTCGGAGCGCGCGAGGATCTGGCTGACCGTCATCCGCATCGCCGGCCGCGGCTCGGCGTTGGAGATCGTTCGGTCATACAGCGTGATCTGCGGGGCGAGGTCGAAGGCGGTGTCGGGCGTGACCGTCCCGTCCTCCAGCGCGGCCGCGACGGTCACGGCCTTGAACGTCGAGCCGGGCTCATAGGTGTAGCCGACCGCGCGGTTCTGGTTGGCGTAGCCGGGCGCCGCGGTCGGCGCGTTGGCGTTGACGCGTGGCCAGTTGGCCATCGCCAGGACCTCGCCGGTCTGCGGGTCGGTGACCATCGCGGTCGCGCCCGCCGGGCGGTAGGTCTTGCCGATGCCCTTGAGGACGTCCTCGACCTTGTCCTGGATCGCGGCGTCCAGCGACAGCTCGACCTTGTCGCCGGGCTGGGCGAGCGTGGTGTTCTGGACCTTGATGTCGGTCCCGACGCCGTCGCGCACGGTGCGGCGCTGGCCGTCGGTCCCGCCGAGCTTGGTGTTCAACTCCTCCTCGACGCCGGAGTAGCCGACGCCGGCCAGGTTCACGCTGCCCAGCACCTGAGAGGCGAGGTAGTCGCGCGGGTAGGTGCGCCGCTGCGTCGGCTTGAGGTCGATGCCCTCGATGTGCAGCTTGGCGATCTTGACGGCCTGGTCGCCGGGCACGCGGTGGCCGAGGTAGACGAAGCCGGACTTCGGGACCGACAGCTTCTTGAGGACGTCGGCCTCGGTGTCGCCGAGCAGCGGCGCCAGCCGCTTGGCCGCGGTGAGCTTGTCCTTGACGAGGTACGGCGTCGCGGAGACGTCGGCGGCGGCCTGGGAGACGGCGAGCTCGACGCCCTTGCGGTCGGTGATCGTGCCGCGGTGGGCCGGGACGTCGACCGTCTGGACCTGCTGGCTGGCGGCCGCGCTCTTGAGCATCCCGCCCTTGAGCGTGCCGAGCTGCAGCGACCGCATCCCGGCGAGCAGGAGGAGGCACAGGAAGAACGCGAAGAGGAGACCGATCCGCCGCTCGACCAGGACCATCGTCCGCTACCCCTGCGGCGTGGGCGCGACCGCGCCGCCGGAGGTGGTCGGGGCGGCCGCGGTCTGGGCCTGCTGCTGGGTCGGCGCGGCGGCGGCGCCGGTGGCGCCGGTGGCGCCGGTCGCGGCCGCGCCGGTGGTCCCGGTCGCGCTGGGCTGCTGGGTGACGGCGGCCGGCGTGGTGGCCGCTCCGGTGGTGCCCGTCGTCCCAGCGCCCGTCGCGGTGCCCGTGCCCGAAGTCGTCGGCGTAGCGGTCTGGGTGGTCGTCTGCGCCGCCGCCACCGTCCCGCTGGGAGACTGGGCCGCGGCCTGCGCCTGGGCGGGCGTCGGCGCGGCGGTCGCCGAGCCGGTCGTGGTCGTCCCCGCCGCCTGGCCCGCGGCCAGCGCGGTGCCGGCCTGGGCGCGCGCGATCGCGTTGGGGTCGGCCGGCGTCATCTTCGACGCGGCCGTGCTCGCCTGCCCGCCGCCGCCGCTGGCGCGGACGTAGTTGGCAGACCCGTCGGCCGGCACGACCATGCCGAGGCTGTGCGCGGTGGCGTCGATGCGGCTGCCGGCCTCCATGCGCGAGACGTCGGCGCGCATCGTGGCGTTCTGGCGCTCGAGCGTCCCGGCGCTGGTCACCGCGCGGCCGATGCCGGCGTTGAGCTTGAGCATCGTCACCTGCATGAAGACGATCCCCATGAGGCCGGCCGCGACGAGCGGGATCCAGAGGCGGCCACGGATCAGGCGGTCCAGGAAGCGCGAGTCGGCGAGCTGGCGGGTGCGCCGCAGGGCGCGGGGGGCGAAGGCCTCGTCGGCGGACGTGCGGGCGCGCGCGTTGCGCCGGCGTGCGCCCTGGGGCGGGCGGGTCCGGATCGGGCGCGCGGCCGGGCCCGAGACGCGGCGAGGAGCACGCGGCGCGACGGTGCGCCCCAGCGTGCGGGTGGCGGCGGCGGGTGGGGTCATGCTTCCTCTTCCCTGAGCTTGCGGGCGGCTCGCATCCGGGCGGACGCCGAACGGGGGTTGCTGGCGACCTCGCCGGCCGACGGCGCGATGCCGCGGCCGATCAGCTCGGCCTCCGGCGTGCGACCGCAGACGCACACGGGGAGCTCCGGCGGGCACGTGCATCCTTGTGCACGGGCGGCGAGGAAGCGCTTCACGCGGCGGTCTTCGCCACTGTGGAAGGAAATGCCTGCAAAGCGGCCATTCGTACGCAGGATGCGCCAGGCCAGCGGCAGAGCCTCGTCGACCTGGCCGAGCTCGTCGTTGACGGCGATCCGGATCGCCTGGAACGAGCGCTTGGCGGGATGGCCGCCGGCGAAGCGGGCGCGCGCGGGGATCGCGTGGTTGATGACGTCGACCAGCGCGCTGGTCGTGTCGATCGCGTGGTCCTCGCGCACCCGGACGATCGCGCGGGCGATCTGGCCCGCGTAGCGCTCGTCGCCGTACTCGCGCAGGATCTGCTTGATGCGGCGCTCTTCCCAGGTGTTGACGACCGTGGCGGCGTCGAGCTCCTGGTCGGAGTCCATCCGCATGTCCAGCGGCGCGTCGTAGCTGTAGGAGAACCCGCGCTCCCACGTGTCGACCTGCATCGAGGAGATGCCGAGGTCGACGTAGACGAGGTCGGCGCGGATGCCCTCCTCGAGCAGTTGGCGCAGCCCGTCGGCGAACGACGCGTGGACGAAGCGGGTGGTGCAGCTGACCTCGGCGGCGAGCTGCTCGAAGTGGGTCTCGGCGACGGGGTCGCGGTCGATGGCGATCAGCGTGCCGGTCGGGCCGATGCGCTCGGCCACCAGGCGCGCGTGTCCGCCGGCGCCGAACGTGCAGTCGACGGCGATCTGGCCGGGCTGCGGGTCGAGCGCCTCGATCAGCTCGCCGGCGAGGACCGGGACATGGGAGGCGGTCATGTCATAAGGGATAGTGAGCATCACGCGGACGCGGGCGTGTCGAACGCCGCGGAGATGTCGAAGATGTCGGCCGCGAGCTGGTCGTTGTAGGCCGTCCAGGCCTCGCGGTTCCAGATCTGGAGGTGGTCGCCGGCGCCGACGACGGTCACGTCGCGGCTGTGCAGCCTGCCGTGGTCCAGCAGGAACGGCTGAAGCGGGACGCGGCCCGCGGAGTCCAGGCCCGCCGGCGTCGAGTTGGCGGAGAGGAAGGTCATGATCTTGCGCCCGCGCTGGCTCATCGGGTGCACGTCCTGGAGCGCGGCGCGGCGGAAGTCGTCGTAGCCGGCGGTCGGCCAGATGGCGACGCAGGGCTCGATGTCCTTGGCGAGGACGAGGCCGCCTTCGAGAGCACCCCGGTAGCGCGCCGGAACCGTGAGGCGGTTCTTGGCGTCGAGGGTGTAGTCGGCTTGGCCGGTGAACGAGGTGTCCATGTGGACGTGCGCATCGCGGAAGAGAAAGGGGCCGGGGTGGAGGAGTGGGAGGAGCTCCTCCACCCCGGTCCGCAGGAGGCGTTCTATCCCACTCTCCCCCACGATGCAACACCAATTCCACACTTTGCCCCACCCGAGGACGTCCGGCGGCTGTGCTGACCCTCGGATCCCTTGCCGTTGATGGGTTTCCGCCGGTGGGTGGCGGTGGGAGGAATTCGTCCGCGTGCGCGCACGTTCGGTTGCATCGCGAAGCGCCGCAACGCGTGTTGCGGTCTGGACGAGGTTCCGTCCGCGGGGTGTGCTCCGGGTGGGGCGTCGTGGGCGACGCTCCTGGTTTCCGGGTTCGAGCCGGATAGTGGTGTGCTTGGGCGGTTGTCCGCCCGGCACATGGGCGGTTGTCCACCGTCTCCCGCCGACGTGGACGCCCGTAGGATTCGGCGCATGACCTCCTCCCTCCTGCCGCGCCCCGTCACGCGCCCGCGCTCGCGCTCGCGTCTCCTCGGCGCGCTCGCGGCCGCCGCGGTCGTCGCCGTCCCCATCGCCGGTTGCGGCGACTCGTCCGGAAGCGGGGGCGGCGGGAACGCCGGCGCCGATCCGGCCGCGTTCCTCCCGGCGACCGCCCCGGTCTACGTCGAGGCGCAGGTGCGCCCGTCCGGTGACCTGGCCACCAACCTCGACGCGGTCGCCGGCAAGATCCTGCGGACCGGGGACCCGGCCGGCAAGGTCGTGGGGTGGATCGACGCCGCGCTGAAGGACGACGGCGCGTCCTACGCGAAGGACATCGCCCCGTGGCTGGGCCAGCGGGCCGGACTGGCCGTCACCGCCGTGGGCGCCGGCGGCGGCGACGCCGACGTGGTCGCCGCCATCGCCACGCGCGACGACGACGCCGCGCAGAAGTTCGTCGACGCGCGCAAGGGCACGGCCGACCGCGAGTACCGCGGGGTCAAGTACAAGTACAAGGCAGATGGCGACACGGCCGCCGCGGTCATCGACCACGCGGTCGTGATCGGGACCGAGAAGGGCTTCAAGTCGGCGGTCGACGCGAAGTCCGGCGCCAAGCTCGCGGACGCCGCGCAGTTCAAGAAGGCGCGCGAGGTCGTGGGCACCGACGGGGCCGGCTTCGCCTACGCCGATCCGGGCCGGTTCTTCGACCTGGCCGCGGGTGCGGCGTCGGGCAAGCTGTCGCAGGACGACGCGGCGCCGCTGCAGATGGTCAAGGGGCTGCTCACCGGGAGCGGACTGCAGTCGGTGGCCGCGTCGCTGAACGTGGCCAAGGACGCGTTGCAGGTCGACGCGGCGGCGATCGGCCTCAAGGCCCGGGCGACCGGCAAGGGCGACGGCCCGGGCGCGGCGGCCGCGGTCCCGGCAGGGTCGTGGCTGAGCGTCGGGATCGGCGACGTCGGCGGGACGTTCGACAACGCGCTCAAGGGCTTGGGCGCCTCGGGCGCGACCGGCGGCGTCGACCCGGCGACGTTGTTGCAGGGGTTGAAGTCCCAGCTCGGCTTCGACGTCCAGAAGGACCTCCTGTCGTGGATGGGCGATGCGGCGCTGTTCGTGCGCGGCACGACGATGAGCGACCTGAGCGGCGCGCTGGTCGTGAAGTCCAAGGACCCGGCGGCGTCGAAGGCGGCGATCCCGAAGCTGCGCAAGGTGTTGAAGGGGCTGAACGTGGACGTCGCGGGCCTGTCGGCCGCGCCGGCGGGTGCGTCGGGCTTCTCCGTGGACCTCGGCTCGTCGGTGCCGGCGTCGATCGACGTGGCGGCCAAGGACGACACGTTCGTGATCGCCCTGGGCAAGGACGCGCTGCGCGACGCGCTGTCGCCGTCCGCCACGCTGGGTGACTCCGCCCCGTTCAAGACGGCCGCGGGCCTGCTCGACGGCGCCAAGCCCTCCCTGTTCCTCGACACGCCGCAGGTCGTGAAGCTCATCGCGGCGGTGGCCGGCAGCGACGAGGACTTCCAGAAGGCGAAGCCGACGCTGGACGCCTTCGGCCCGGCGGCCGCCGGCGTGTCGTCCGACGGCGACGTCACCCGCCTCAAGGCGGCGGTGGCGATCCCGTAGGGCGATCGCGGTGCCGGCGCCGCCGCGTTGGCGGCGCCGGTGCGTTGGCGGCGCCGCTGGATTGGCGGCGCCGGTGCGTTGGCGGCGCCGCTGGGTTGGCGGCGCCGGTGGGTTGGCGGCGCCGGTGTGCGGCGTTGCGGCGGCGCGTGCGCTCTACGGCACGCGGACCAGGCGCGGGTTCGGCCGCTCCTCGCGGCCGACCTTGGCGATCGGCGCGCCGTCGACGCGGACGATGTCGGCGGTGAAGTCGTTCTGGCCGCGCAGGAGCGAGGAGCCGACGCCGTAGGCGTCGACCGGCGCGCCGGCGTCCTCGAACTGCTGGATCTTGGCCGCGTCGAAGCCGCCGGAGGCGACGATCTTCACGCGCTGGTGGCCGGCGTCGTCGAGGGCGATGCGGACGCGGCGCGCCAGCTCGACGTTCACGCCGGTCGGCGCGTCCTCGCCGAGGTCGGCGAGCGCGACGTCGACCAGCGACTCCGAGGTGTCGAGGCGGACGCCCCACAGCTCGTCGCCGAGCGCGTCGGCGACCTCGACCGCGGTCCGGGCCGAGTCGTTGTCGAAGTCGACGAGGACCGTCACGTTGATGGTGTCGCGGTAGCGGTGCGCGAAGGCGCGCGACGCCGCGACGGTGTCGCCGCCGAACGCCGCGATCAGCGCGTGCGGCACGGTCCCGACGCCGCGGCCGCCCCACCACGACGCCTGGGCGTCGGTCGACACGCCGATCGCGCCCGCGACGTGCGCGGCCCAGCCGTCGCCGGTCTGCACCAGCCAGTGGTCGTGGCGCGCCGGGAAGAACAGGATGGTCTTGCCGCGGGCGGCGTCGACCACCGTCCGGACGTTGCGCATCACCAGCGAGCGGCGCGCCATGGTGCCCAGGTAGACGGTCTCGAGATGGGCGAACTGGGTGTAGTCGCCCTCGATCGTCATCACGGTCTCGTGCGGCGCGATCGGGTCGCCCTCGTGCAGCGCGTGCACGACGAGGTCGTCCCACGCCGGCAGCCAGACGCCGTCGAGCCCGACGTGCCCGGCGCCGACCTTCAGCACCGCGATCGCCTCGTCGACGCCTCCGAGCAGCGAGTCCTGCTTCTGGAACACCTGCATCAGCACCTGCGGATGGCGGTCCTCGGCCTCGAGCAGCTCCTTGGTGGAGTTGAAGTAGGCGTCGCTGTAGTAGCCCGCCCGGATCCGCCCGACGGGCAGCTGGAACGTGGCGGGGTCGAGTCGGAGCAGGTCCGGCGCCATCGAGCGGAACCTAGCGGCAAGCGCGAGCCGGGCGCGGCGAGCCACGGGTCAGGTGAGGCCGTGGGCCAGGCCGGCCGCGACGATCAGCAGGACGGCGGGGACGAGCAGGAGCGCGATCGCGAGCTGGATGCGCGGAGCTGCGCGGGCGGCGCGATCGTGCAGGGCGCGCGCCCGGTCCGCGCGCGCTTCGAGCGCGAGTGCGGTGAGGGCCGGCCCGAGCGGCGCGCCGTGGCGGTCGGCGCGGGCGATCGCGGCGGTCAGCTGGCCGATCGCCGCGAGCGGCAGCGCGCGGTGCAGGTGGCCGAGCGCGACCGCCCGCGGCAGGCCGAGCTCGAGGCGTTCGGCGACGGTCCGCAGCTCGGTCGCGACGAGGCCTCCGTGGCGTCGCCCGACCTCGGCCAGCGCGCGCCCGGTCGGGAGCCCCGCGGCGACGGCGACGCGCAGCAGGTCGAGGACGTCGGCCAGCTCCAAACCGGCGCGATCGGCGCGCCGGCGAGCGCGGCGCGCCACCCAGATGTCCGGCGTCAGGAAGCCCGCGGCTGCCGCCAGCGGAACGAGGACGAGCGTGAGCCGCAGCGGGAGCGCGGAGAGGACGGGTGCGGCGAGCAGCGCCGCGGCGACGCCGGCGCCGGCCTTGATCGCCATCGCGTCGGCGGTCCGCACCGACGCGCCGAGCCCGGCGGCGGCGAGTCGCGCGCCGAGGTCGCCGGGCGGCGTCGGGACGCCGACACGGCGACCGAGCCGGGCGAGCATCGCCGCCCAGCGCGCGGGACGGCGGCCCGCCGCGCCGCGGGCGTCCCGCTGGCGGCGGGCGGCGAGCACCGCCGCGAGGTCGGCGAGCCCGAACGCCAGCAGCGCGCCGGCGACGCCGGCCAACATGGTGGCGATGCTCATCGCGTCCGCCGAACCCTGGCGAGCCCAAACGCCAGCAGGCCGCCGGCGAGGCCAGCCGACGTGGTGGTGATGCTCATCGCGTCCGCCGAACCCGGGCCGCGAGCGACATGATGCACCTGGTCACGCCTCCCCCACGCGCGCGACGTGTGAGATCGCCAGGAAGGCGACGGTGCCGAGGACCAGGCCCGCCAAGAGCAGGAGGCGGGAGCGGCCGTCGGCGAGCAGGGCCGCGAGGGTGCCGGGCGCGATCAGCTCGCCCAGCGCCAGCGCCGCGCACGGGAGGCCGGCGACGAGGCGGGCGGTCGCGCGGGCCTGCGCGGTGAGGCCGCGGGCGTCGGCCTCGACGCGACGGGCATGCTCGCGGGCGTCGGCGACCGACCGCAGGAGCGTCGCGAGGTCGCCGCCCGCGTCGCGCTGGAGCAGGATCGCGGCGACGAGCGTGTCCCAGCCGGGATCGCCGGCGCGGCGGCGGAGGTCGTCGAGGACGTCGTCGGTCGCGGCGCCGAGCGCGAGCCGCCGCGCGGCGGCGCGCAGCTCCAGCCCCGCTGGGCCCGGGACCGCACCGGAGCGGCCGACGTCCTCCAGCGCGCCCCGGACGCTGTGGCCGCCCGTCAGGGCGTCGGCGAGCGCGCGGGCCACGCCCGGCACGCCGTCGGCCAGCGCCCGGCGCCAGCGGCGGTGCCGCGCGGCGAGGATCGGGCCGAGCGCCGCGGGTCCGCCGGCCGCCAGGAGCGCCCCGAGCAGCGGCCCCGCCAGCAGCCAGCCGGCGGCGAGCAGCGCGGCCGCGCCGAGGATCGCGAGCCGCCGCCGCTCCGGCGTCGTCGGCGTCCGCCCCGCGCGACCGGCGAGCCGCAGCGGCGCTACGACGCGCCCGACCGCGGCGACCGGGCGCACCGCCTCGACGGCGGCCAACGCCTCCCACGCGCCGAAGACCCCGGCGGCGGCGGCCAACGCGGCAAGCAGCGGAGCCGTCACGCGGCCGCCTCCAGGCGGGCGGCGAGAGAGTCCGAGAGCGCGGCGCGCCAGCGCGGGCGGCCGTCGCGGAACGTGTAGATGTCGCGTGTGGCGGGGCCGGCCGCGATGCGGACGACCTCGGAGACGGCGGTGACCTGGCGGCGGCCGTCGGGCAGGCGCGCCTGGTGGACGACGAGGTCGAGGGCGTCGGCGACCTGCTCGCGGATGGCGGAGAGCGGCAGGTCGACGTCGGCCATCAACGCCAACGTCTCCACGCGGCGCAGGGCCTCGGACGGCGAGCCGGCGTGGACCGTGCTCAGCGAGCCGTCGTGGCCGGTGGTCATCGCGGCGAGCATCTCCAGCGCCTCGCCGCCGCGGATCTCGCCGACGACGATCCGGTCCGGGCGCATGCGCAGCGCGTTCTTCAGCAGCCGGCGCGGGGTGATCTCGCCGCGCCCTTCCACGTTCGGCGGCCGCCCCTCCAAGCGCACCACGTGCGGCTGCTGCAGGCGCAGCTCGGCGGTGTCCTCGATCGTCACGATCCGCTCGCGCGCGTCGACGAACGACGACAGCGCGCCCAACGTGGTGGTCTTGCCCGAGCCGGTCCCGCCGCTGACCAGCACGTTGACGCGCGCCCGGACCGCGCGCGCGAGGAAGTCCCGCAGCGGCGGCGACCACGTCCCGCGCGCGACCAGCTCGTCGGCGTCCAGCGGCTGCGCGCGAAAGCGCCGGATCGTCATCGCCGGACCGTCGACCGCCAGCGGCGGCAGGACGACGTTCACGCGCGAGCCGTCCGCCAACCGCGCGTCGACCATCGGCTCGGCCTCGTCGACGCGCCGCCCCAGCGGCGCGAGGATCCGCTCGATCGCGTGGCGCAGCTCGGCGTCGTCGCCGAAGCGGACGGCGGTCGGCTCCAGACGCCCGGCGCGCTCGACCCACACCGGCGCGCCCGAGCCGTTGACCATGATCTCGTCGACGGCCGGGTCCGCGAGCAGCGGCTCGAGCGGCCCGAGGCCGAACGACCGCCGCGCGACGCGCGCGGCCAGCTCGGCGCGCGTGGCCGCGTCGAGCAGCCCCGCCTCGCGGTCGACCAGGGCGTCGATCCGCGCGGTCAGCGGCGCGGCGTCGGCCGCGCCGTCGCCCGCCTCGGCGAGCAGGCGGTCGCGCAGCCGGTCGGCGAGGTCGTCGAGCGCGTGGTCCATGCCGCTCCTAGGTCGCGAGCCGCCAGGACTCTCCCCCCAGATGTCAGCGTGCGGACATCGACGCGGCGGTCCTCCGGCGCGCCAGCCCCACCAGCGTGCCCACGCAGATGACCGCCAGCACCGCGTAGGGCACCGCGTCCGAGGTCGCCTTCGCCAGCGCGCCGCCGCCCGCCGCGCCGCCGACCATCCCGACCGCCCAGGCGAGGTTCACCAGGCCGAACGCCAGCCCCTGGTGCGCGCCGACCGCCTCCGCGCTCTCGGACAGCAGCGACATCGACGGGGCCCAGAACGTCCCGAACGCCGCCGTGGCCAAGACCATCAACAACGCACACGGCACCACCGCCGTGGGCACGGGGATCAGGACCACCACGACGGCCGACGCGACCAGCCCGAACCGGATCGGGCGCAGCGGCCCATGCCGGTCGGCGACGCGCCCGACGACCGGACTCAGCAGCCCCTCGCCGACCGCCGCGACCAGGAACGCCGCAGAGATCGCGACCTGGCCGGCGCCGAGGTCGTCGAGGCGCAGCGGCACCAGCACGTCGATGACGCCGAAGCCGAGGCCGGGCATGACGACCAGCCACATCCCGAGCCGCACGCGATCCGACGCGACGGTCCGGCGCAGCGTCGCGCCGCCAGCGTCGCCCCGTGCGCCGCCCGGCGTGCGCGCCGCCACGACCGCGAGGGCGAGCGCGACCGCCGCCAGCGCGCCGAAGACGGGCGCCGTCCCGAGCGCTCCCGCCGCCCCGCCGAGCACCGGCCCCAGCAGCGACCCGCCGATCGCCGCGCCGAAGACGGTCCCGATCAGCTCGCCGCGCCGCTCCGGCGGCGCCTCGCCCACCAGCCACGACAGCGAGCCCGCCCACGAGCACGCGCCGGCCACGCCCTGCACGACACGCGCGGCGTCGAGCACGACGACGCTCTCGGCCAGCGCGAACGCGACGCTCGACACGCCCAGCAGCGCCAGCCCGAAGATCACCGTCCGCCGCGGCCCGATCCGGGCCGCGAGCAGCCCGCTGGGCACCGCCGCCACGAGCGTCCCGGCGGGGTAGGCCGCGAACAGGATCCCGGCCGACGCCTTGGAGAGCCCGAGGTCGTCGGAGTAGTGCGGCAGCAGCGGCGCGACCACCGCGTAGAACGTGGTGTCGACGAAGACGATCGCGCAGAGAACGGTGAGCAGGCGACGCACGGCGGTCCTGCGAACCTACCGAGGCCACCAACAACGACGACGGCCGGGCGGAGGATCCGCCCGGCCGTTTGCCGATCAGTGCTGTTGCGTGGTGGCTACGCGCCCTGCGGGCCGGTCGTGCCGTCCCACGCCTCCGTGAACCACGGCGTCGGATCCCACGGCCCGAACACGGAGCCCGTGTACTGGTCGGGCGCACCGGCGCCGAGCCAGGTCGCATAGGTCACCTGCGGCCAGCCGAACGGGATCGCGTCGCCCGGCATCGCGCTGTAGATGGGGGCGTGGGTGACCGGGTCCGTGCGGACCACGTCGAACGGCGCCCACGCCGCTCCGCTCAGCGGCAGCCACCGGGAGCAGACGCGGGAGTGAGGATCCGGCAGGCACGGGTTGAACGGATGCACGCGGTAGCCGACCTCGGCACGCGACAGCTGCATCTCCGCGAAGTTCGACCACCCGTCGTTGTCCTGGTCGTCGGCGCCGTCGAGGACGCGGTCACCGTCGGAGTCGGGGTCGGTGGGGTCGAGATCCGAGAACGCGCGCAGGTAGTACCACGGCTCCACGTAGCTGTGGTTCGTCCCGTCGCCGTTCGGCTGCTCGTACCAGGCGATCGCTCGCCACCAGTCCTGCGTGCCGCGGTTGTTGTACTCGGTCATGTTGGACAGGCCGTCGCCGTCGAAGTCCCGCTCGTCGTCGGTGAGGTTGCCGTCCTTGTCGAGGTCGAGGTAGCGCTGGGCCTGCGTGATGACCGGCTGCGTGCCGCCGGTGTTCTGGTTGCCGTCGCTGTACTGCGTCAGCGGGAAGCCGGAGTTGCTCGTCTTCCAGAGCGCGAACTCCTGCCACAGCTGCAGGCCGTCGCCATCGAAGTCGTAGTTGATGTCGGTCGGGTCGAGCGGGTTCGGCCAGGGACGCTTGCCCGGGTACGGGAGCGCGTAGCCGTTGAGGTCGATCGCAGACCAGAACTCGTAGCCGTCGGTCAGCGTGTCGCCGTCCGTGTCGGCGTTGCACGCGTCGAGCCGGTTGGCGAGCTCGGTGCCGTTGGTGATGCCGTCCGCGTCCTGGTCGCCCGCGGGGTTGGCGGCGGCGGTCTGCTGGCAGGTCAGGTACTGCTGCGCGGCGACCTGCTGCTGCGTCAGTGGCGCGGCGCCCTGGACGCTCGGCGCCGGCGGAAGCGGCGACACGATCGGCGAGCGGCTGTTCTGGGTCCAGGCGCGACCCATCTTCGCGCCGATGACGCGCAGGCGCAGGAGCGTGGGCGCGGCGGAGCCGTCCTTCTGGGCCAGCAGGCTGGCAACCTTGGCCGGGACGGTCACGACGAGCTTGCTCGTCGTCGCCGAGTCCGCCGGTACGAAGATCACGGCCTTGCCGCTCTTGTAGAACGCGACGCTGCTCTTGCCCTTGCCGGCGCGGAAGTGCGTGCCCTTGATCGTCAGCTTCTGACCGATCGCGATCTTGCGGGGCGAGATCGACGCGACCGTCGGATAGACCGCCGCCGTCTTCTTCTTCGACGAAGTCGACTGCGACTTCGCGGCGCTGGCGGCCTTCTTCACGGCCGGCGCGGCATTGGCAGCCGCGGGCGCCGCCAGAAGGGCGACCGCGAGGGCGAGAGAAAGGGAACGAAGGATTCGCAGCATGAGTTGGCCTCGGCCTGGGGTATCGGTCGTCCCGGAGCACGCTTGAGGTGGGGACCCCGTGATGGACGGGTGGCCGAGGCCGCCGGGACGTCCGCGTGGGGACGTGCGAGCGGCCAGCTTTGGGTTGCTCACCGGAGATCGGAGCCGATCGTGGTGCCGGCGATGCCGTGGCGGCGGTCGCCGGCCGCGCGCGGCAGGAGCCGCAGCCCGCGCGCGAAGGACTGGGCCGCGGCGAGGAAGACGGCCTGGCGGGCGGTGGTGCGCAGCGAGACCGCGACACGGGTGGTCGAGGGGTCGTCGGTGTCGCGCGACGCGGCGTGCGCGGCGAGGACCTCGGCGTCCTCCAGCGCGACCGACGTCGTGCCGCTGCCGTCTCCGCGCTCGCGGGTGACGAGGACGTCGACGCGCGAGCCCGGGCGGATGAGCGCGGGCGAGCCGTCGGCGACGAGCTCCGCCACGCGCTCGCCCGGCCGGACGGGCGCGCCGAGGGCGGCGGCGCCGTCGTCGATGGCGGCGGGCGTGACGTCCTCGCCGGGCTGGAGGTCGCTGGCCGCGCGGGCGCCGGCGAGGGCGCGCGGCGTGTCGTAGGCCTGCTGCGGCGCGTAGCGGGCGGGCACCAGGCGGACGGCGAGGCGCCGCGCGTCGAGGCGGGTGCCGGCCGGGATGCGCGCGCGGGCGACGACGACCGGGACCGTCGGCCCGACCGCGCGCCGCAGGGCGGCCTCGCGGCCGGCGACGTCGGACGCCGCGAGCCCGCCGAGCAGCGCGGCGAGGCCGAGCAGGACCGCGGCGCGGCGCCGGCGGGTCATCGCGCGCCTCCCCGCCGCGACGTGGCCGACGGCGACGCGGCGCGACCCGCGCGGCTCACGACGCGCTCCCGCGCGACGGCAGCTCGATCGCCACGCCCGCCGGAAGCGGCGTGACGCGGCCGCCGCAGTGGGCGAGGACGGTCCCGGCGATCGCGAGGCCGCGGCCGCGGGTGCCGCGGCCGGCACGCGGGCGGCGGGTCAGCTCGGCGACCGACGCCGGAAGGCCCGGGCCGCCGTCGGCGACCTCGACGCGGACGCGGTCGTCGGTGAGGTGCCGGGTCCGGATGACGATCGTGCCGCCGCCGTGCTCGATCGCGTTGGCGACGACGTTGCTCGTCGCCTGGGCGAGGCGCAACGCGTCGGCGTGGACGACGACCGTGCCGGGACCCGGCTCGAGGCGCAGCGACGCTCCGTGCGCGGCGGCGACGTCCTGCCACGTGCGGACCTGGCAGTCGAGCAGCCCGTGCAGGTCGACGTCCGCGGGTCGCGCCGTGGCCGGGTCCTCCAGGGCCAACGCGGCCCGGCGGAGCTCGAGCTCGAGGGCGGCGACCAGCGTCGGACCGACCTCGCCGCGCCGCGCCGCGCCGTGAAGCGCCAGCTGCGCGGCGGTGAGCGGCTGCCGGACCTCGTGCGCGACGCGCGCCGCGCGCTCCCGGAGCGTGCGCCGTCCCCGCCAGAGCCACGCAACGGCCACGAAGGCCAGCGCGAGCGCCGCGACGACCAGCGGCACGCTCACGCCGCCAGCTCCCGCGCGCCCGTCGCCGACCGCGGATCGTCGACCAGGCGATAGCCGACCCCCCACGTGTTGAGGATCAGCTCCGCGTCGTAGGCGCGCAGCTTCTTGCGCAGGCGGCAGACGTGGCTGTCCAGCGTCCGCGTCGACGACCGCCCCTGATAGCCCCAGACCGCCTTCAGCAGGTCGGCCTTCGTGCAGACGGTCGTCGGCGACGCCGCCAAGACGCGCAGCAGCGCGAACTCCGTCGCCGTCAACGGCACGCGGCGCTCGCCCACCCACACCGAGCGCGCGGCCGGATCGATCTCCAGCGAGCCGACGCGGACCCGCGCCGTGCGCCGGCGATGGTCCGAGCGCCGCAGGAGCGCGCGGACGCGGCCGCGCAGCTCGCCGTAGGAGAACGGCTTGGCGACGAAGTCGTCCGCGCCCGCGTCGAAGGCACGGACCCGGTCGGTCTCCCCGCAGCGGCCGCTCAGCACCAGCAGCGGCACGTCGGGGTCGATGCGCGAGCCGAGGCCGTCGGCGGCGCGCACCGTGCGCACCACGTCCAGCCCGGAGCCGTCGCCGAGGCCGACGTCGAGGATGGCCAGGTCCGGGAACTTCGTCTCCAGCAGGCGCAGCGCGTCGGACGCCGTCTCGACGACGAGCAGCTCGGATCCGTCGGCCGTGAGCTCGTCGGCGAGGAACGTCCGCGTCGTCGCGTCGTCCTCGGCGACGAGGATGGTGGCGGGCGTGTCTTGGGTCATGCCCTCCTTAGGTCACGGCACGCAAGAACTCGCCCCCCTCGACGCGGCGAAAGGTTCGCGGCTCGACACAGCGAACCTCCACCCCACGGCGAGCCGCAGATCGGACCGGCACTCCGCATGTGCCGGGACCGGACGGACTGCAAGATCCATCCCATGACCTGCGGAAGCGAAGGGATCGGGCATACGATGCCGACGACTTCGGGAGCCGCCGTCCACCTCGGCGCGACTTGACCGACACGCCCCATGAACGACGCACGCCGAGGCAACTACGACAGCGGAGAGGACTTCGTCCTCGAATACGGCGAACTCCGGTTCACCTTCAACGAGCGCGACTTCCGCGAGCGCTGCGAGCAGGCCGCGAACAAGCTCGGCTTCGTCTCCGGCCGCCTGGACGACCCCGAGCTCGAGGACCTCGTGACGCTGAGCGTCAACGGCGAGATCCAGGAGCCGGCGTCCGCGCTGGGCGAGCACGTCAACGACTGCTGGCCCGAGCTCGTCGGTCCGTCGGACCGCTCGCTCGTGCACTGGCTGCGCCGCCTCGTCTTCCGCTCCGCCTGGCTCGACCAGCGCGTGAAGGAGGGCGAGCTCGACGTCGAGTTCGACGCCGAGTCCTCCTCGTTCATGTACGTGCAGCCCGACCGCGACGGCGAGCCCGTCGAGCTCGCGCCCGAGCCCTCCTGGGGCCGGGTCGCCTACGTGCCGCGCTGAGCGCGCGGCACGCGGTCGTCCCTCCTTACGCCCCCAGCGCCTGGCCGCGCGCCTGCGCGATGGCGTCCGCGCCGGCGTCGCCGACCAGCAGCTCCGGGCGCAGCGTGCCGGACGCGACGAGGTCCAGCGCCGGGAAGCGGCCCGTGCGGGTCAGCGTGCGGTCCAGCGCGATGATCGTCGTCTCGCCGCCGACCGGGGCCGACGCCGTGGCGACGATCGTCAGCGACCCGCCGTCGACGATGTTGCGCGCCGCGGCCAGCGCGCGTCGGGCCGCGTGCGGCGCCAGCCCGTCGAGGCCGTCGACCAGGACGACGACGTCGCCACCGCGCGCCGTGATGCGCTTGGCGGTGTCGATCGCGCGCTCGACCGCCTGGCCGGCGGCGTCGGGCGACGCGCCGAGCGACAGCGCGGCGACCGGCTCGATCTCGCCGGAGCGCCACTCGGCGCACTCCTCCGGGCGGACCGCGGCGAGGACGACGTGGACCTCCAGGCCCTCGACGCCCTTCAGCGCGCCGGCCAGCCGCTTCAAGGCCTCCGACTTGCCCGCGTGGGCCTCGCCGACGATCGTCACGCGCGAGCCCTTGCCGATCGGCGTCAGCCACTCGATCGCCTTGAGCGTCGCGTCCTCTGAGCCGAGCGCCAGGCGCTCGGTCGGCAGCGCGCACGGCAGGTCGTCGAAGTGCGTGCCCTCGGCGACCTCGTCGGCCGGGCGAGCGTTGATGGTGTCGATGCGGATCAGCGACGGGTAGCGCTCGGAGCGGCGCGGCTCGCGCACCGGCCCGCCGACCTTGTCACCGTTGACGAGCTCACAGCGGCGGACCTGCGCGGCCGACACGTACACGTCGTCGTCGGACGGGTCCGGCGGGGTGAGGCGGACGAAGCCGGAGCCGTTGGGCAGCAGCTCGACGGTGCCCTCGATGACGCGGTCCTCGCGGTCCTCGTCGCGGTCACGGTCGCCGTTGCGGTCGCCGTTGCGGTCGCGGTCGCGGTCGTCGTCGCGGTCCTCGTCGCGATCGCGGTCGCGCGACCGGCCCCGGCCGCCGCGCGAACGGCGCCGCGGCTTCTCGGCCGCGATCTCCTCCTCGACCTCGGCCTCGGCGGCCTCCTCCTCCTCGATGGCCTCCTCGACGACGGCGTCCTCGGTGGCGACGACGTCGTCGTCGGTCGCGACGGCGTCGTCGCCGGCGTCCTCGTCGGTGCTGCCGTCCTCGTCTGCGTCCTTGCGGCGGGTGCGCGTGCCACGGCCACTGCGCGAGCGGCGCTTGGGCTTCTCCTCGACGGCCGCGTCGTCCGAGGCGGCGGCCTCGGCGACCGCGTCCTCCCCACCCTGCTGGGCGATGATCTTGTCCACCAGGTCGGCCTTGCGCAGACGGCGGAAGCCGTCGATGCCGAGCTCGGACGCGATGGCGTGCAGGTCGGCCAGCGGGCTGGCCTCCAGCGCGGAACGGGTGATGACGGACATGTGGTCCTCCTAGTTCTAGGTGTCGGTGGGCGTCCGCCTCGCGTTGCCATGCAGCGAGACGGCGACTCTCCAGTGCCGCGGACCGTAGCGGAGTCGCCGGTCGCATGACCGGCGCCTGCACGAGTTGGTCAGGACGAGGGCGTCGCGCGGATCCACTTCAGCGCGTCGTCGTCGGCGTCGAACGCCCCGACCTCCGCGCCGCCGTGCAGCACCTCGCGCACCGCGAGGTAGTCCACCGCCTCGGCCACGTCGTGGACGCGGACGATCGCCGCGCCGCGGTCGGCCGCGAAGCCCACCGCCGCCAGCGTCCCCGCCAGCCGCTGCGCCGGCGGCCGGCCGGTGATCGCCGCCAGGAAGTACTTGCGCGAGACCGCGGCGAGCCACGGATGGCCGAGCGCGCCCAGCCGGTCGATCGCGCGCAGGGTCGCGACGCTCTCGGCCGGCGACTTGGCGAAGTCCGGACCGGGATCGACGATCAGCCGGTCCGCGGCGACGCCCGCGGCCACGGCGGCCGCGCAGCGCTCGCGCACGAACGCCTCGACATCGCCGACAACATCTCCGTCGTAGTCGGCGAAGTGCTCCTGCTTGGGCGCCGCGCGCGTGTGCATCACGACCAGCGACGCGCCGGTCCGGGCGGCCGCGCGAGCAAGGCCGACGTCGCGCAGCCCCGACACGTCGTTGAGCACGTGCGCGCCCGCGTCCAGCGCCGCGTCGGCCACCAGCGGCTTCCACGTGTCGACCGAGACGACGATCCCTTCCGCGACCAGGCGCGCCACCAGCGGCACGACCCGATCGCGCTCCACCTCCGCCGCCGTGACGTCGGTGTAGGTGACGCCCGACTCGCCGCCGACGTCGACGAGGTCCGCGCCCTCCTCGACCAGCCGGACGGCGAGCGCGACCTGGGCGTCGAGCGTCGACGTGCGCACCGCGTCGCTGAACGAGTCCGGGTTGGCGTTGACGATGCCCATGACCAGCGGGCGCCCGGCGCGCAGGTCGAACCTGCGGTCGCGGAGCGTGAGGCGGCGGGCGGAGGCGGCGGTCACTGCGCCAGACCGTAATGCAGGAACAGGTGGTCGTCGGCGCGGTGGACCTCGCGCAGCGCGAGCCGCGGCGGGTCCGGCGTCAGCGCGGCGCCCGACAGCATCGTCGGCCCGTCGCCGCCGACGACCAGCGGCGCGACCGTCACCAGCAGGTCGTCGAGCCCACCCTCGGCGATCAGCCGGCCCAGCAGCGACGGCCCGCCCTCGCACAGCACGCCGCGCACGCCGCGCGCCGCCAGCGCGTACAACACCCCCAACAACGTCAGCGACCCGGGAGCGCAGCGCACGACCTCCAGGTCGGCGCCCACGTCCGGCGCCGCCGCGGCCGACTCCGTGAACGCCACGATCGGGACGCCCGCCTCGCCGAAGACCGGCGCCTCGTCGACCGGCAGCTCCAGGCGCCGCGAGACCGTCGCGACCACCGGATGCGCCGGGCGCCCGGTCGCCACGCGCCGCGCGCGCTGGTCGTCGTCGAGCAGCGTCGCGTAGCGCTCGGCCCGCAGCGTCGAGGTCCCGACCAGGATCGCGTCGGCCGCCGTGCGCAGCTCGCGCAGCAGGGCCCGGTCGGCCGCGTTGCCGAGCGCGACCGAGCGCCCGTCGACCGCGGCCCGCCCGTCCACCGAGGCCACCATGTCGGCGACCACGCGCGGGCGCCCGCCGCCGGCGACGACCGCGTCCAGCCCCAGCGAGGCGACGAGGTCGCGGACCGTCCGCGCCCCGCCGTCGCTCAGCCGCCGCAGCTCGTCGCCCAGGACCGGCTCCTACTTCTTGCCGCCGATGTGGATCTCGCGCTGCGCGACCGCGATGTTCCCGGCCTTGTCCGTCGCGCTGACGCGGATCGTGAACGCGCCGGTGCGGGCGTAGGTGTGCGACGCCTTCGTGGCCTGCTCGAAGCCGCTGCCGTCGCCCCAGTCGATCCGCAGGTACTTGATGCCGGCGGCGTTGCCGCTCGGCGGGACCACGTCGGCGCCCTTGGCGGTCACGGTCGCCACGCGCTTCTTGCGCTTGACCGAGAAGGAGACGGTCGGGTTGACGGTGTCGACCTTCAGCGGCTTGACCGTGGTCGTCACGCTCTGCCCGCGCTTGTCGGTCGCCACGACGCGCCAGTTGTGCAGGCCCTCCGACAGCGCGCCGGCCGGCAGCGTCGCCTTCGTCGCCTGCGTCTGGGCGACCTGCTGGCCGTCCACGAGGATCGTGTAGGTCAAGGGCCCCCACAGCTCCAGCGCGGTCCCCCAGGCCAGCGGCGTCTTGACGACGTTGCGCCAGAGCCTGGAGCTCGTGCTGATCTGGAACGCGCCGGGCAGGCGGTCGTAGCTGGCGACCACGATGCGGCGCGCCTCGCCGCTGGCCTGCAGGAACGCGAACGCGAAGTCGCCCGTGCGGTCGCCCGCGACGTCGAAGCCGGCCTTGGGGTCGACCGCGCCGAAGTCCGGGTTGCTCAGGGGCGCGATCGGACCCGGCCCCGGGACGATCCGCGTCGACGCCTTGTCGTCGTAGAACACGCCCTGGATGCTCTGGTCGCCGGCGTTGTACCAGCCGACCGCGCGATCCGTGGTCTCCGCCACCGCGCCGACCGGCTCCGTCGGCGTCCCGGAGCCGCCGAGCGCGCGCGCCCCGTTGACGACGTCGTCCTTGAGGATCGACGACAGCGCCGAGCCGTTGCTGACGCCGACCGTCGCGACGCCCTGGCCCTTGCCGTTGAGGTCGATCGCCGGCTGCTCGGCGGCCGGACCGCCCCAGCCCTGCCCGTCGAAGGCGACCGGCGGGTCGGTGCGCGAGCCGCGCAGCCGGACGCCGATCGCGCGGCTGTTGGCGCCGTTGTCGAACTGCTCGCGGAACGCGACCCACGCGAACGACGAGTCGTCCTCGATGTCGACGCTCGGCGCGTCGGCGGTTCCGCCCGGATGGCCCTCGATGTCGGGGACGTTGAGGTCGAGCACCGCGGTCGACGGGCTGGCGTTGAAGATGCGGCGGGCGTACACGTGCCCGGCCTCGCCCCACACGGCGACGCCGGTGCCGTCGGCCGAGATCGCGACGCGCGAGCGGCCGGTGCCGACGCCCGCGGTCTGCGGCTGCTGAGCGTCCAGCGCGCCGGTCAGGCCCGTGAAGGTGACCGCCGTCCGGTCCATCCGGGCCCCGAGGACGTCGCCGTTGACCGTGAACGTCGCGTACGCCGCGCCGTTGAACGACATGTCGATCGACGGGTCCGAGCCGCCCTGCGCGAGCAGCTGGGAGCCGTTCCAGCTCGGCGCTCCGGACTGGCGCACGGTCACGAACACCGAGCCGCCGCTGACGAAGGCGACCGCGAGGCGCCCGCCGTCGGAGGCGGCGACGACGGGCTGCGACGACGCCGCGTCGATCCCGGCGTCCACGCGCTCGGGCGCCTGCCAGGCGCCACCGACGATCCGCGAGACGAAGATGTGGTCGACGCCGGCGTCCCGCTTGACGTAGGCCAGGGCGCCGGTGCCGTCGCGCGCGAGGTCGACGTCGCCGACCGAGCGGATGTCGGCGCTGGGACCGTCGATCGCGTCGGCCTTGAAGAAGGCGGCGTGCGCGGGGTGGGTGGGACCGATTACGCCGAGGACGGCGATGGTCGTGACGATGAAGGCCAGGCGGCGGCGCATGGGCTGCGGAGCTGCTCCTCGGAGGGGTTGAGACGGTGCGACGGCTGTGTCGGGGAAACCGCGGCGACCGTGGAAGTTACGGTGCGCGCCCGACGGTCGTCGTCTCGCAAGCCTTCATCCGGGGACGATCCCCTCCGCGCGGGCCTCCTCGGCGAACGCGTCCGCGGCGCGCTGCACGGCGCGCTCGTCCCACCCGAGCTCCGGCGCCATCGCCGCCGCCACGCGCCGTGCGGCGGCCCCGTCGGGCGCGGCGACCGAGCGCGCCGCGACCAGGCCGAGGCGCGTGCGGCGCAGCAGCGCGTCGCCGACGGTGCGCGCCTGCTCGCGCCGTGCCGCGTGGACGACCTCGGCCAGCAGGTCCGGCTGGCCTTCGACGACGGGCTGGGCGTGCTCGCCGCGCTCGGCGGCGATCGCGAGGACGTCGTGCGCCGCGTGGCCGTAGCGGGCGGCCAGCGGCGCGTAGGCCGCGTCGCGGACGCCCTCGACGCGCGGCAGCTCGTCGGCCTCAATCGCCTGGCCCAGCGGGATCTCGTGGGTCCGGCACGGCGCGTCGCGCGCCTCGCGCTCGACCAGCCGGTCCACGGCCATCTTCGCCATCCGCCGCCACGTCGTGAGCTTGCCGCCGGTGATCGTGACCATCCCCGACGACGTCTCGTACAGCTCGGCCTTGCGCGAGATGTCCACCGACTTGCCGGCGTCGGCCGAGCTGATCAGCGGCCGCACGCCCGCGTAGGCGCCGGTCATGTCGGACGCGGTCAGCTCGGTGGCGAAGAACTCGTTGACGGCGTCGAGCAGGTACTCGAGGTCCTCGTCGGCCGGCTTGACGTGGTCGAGGTCGGTCGCGTCGTAGTCGGTGTCGGTCGTCCCGACGAGCGAGCCGCCGAGCCACGGCAGCGCGAAGATGAAGCGCCCGCCGCCGGCCGGGACGATCGCGCCGACGTTGAGCGGCAGATCCTCGCGGCGGAACGTCACGTGCGTGCCGCGCGACGGGCGGATGACCGGGACCTCGGCCTCGTCGTGCAGCTCCTCGGGCCGCAGGCGGTCGGCCCAGACACCCGTCGCGTTGACGACGTTGGCGGCGCGGACGACGAAGGTCTCGCCGCTCGCGTCGTCGGTCACCCGGACGCCCCGCGCGCGCCCGCCCTCCTCGACCAGCTCGGTGACGAGCAGGCCGTTGGCGCACACCGCGCCGAAGCGCTCGGCCTCGCCCAGGACCGTGAGGACCAGCCGGCTGTCGTCGGTCTGGCAGTCGTAGAAGAGGTAGCCGGACGTGGGCTCGCGCGCCGCGAGCGCCGGCAGGCCCTCGGCGACCTCGCCGGCATCGATGACGCGGTGGCGGTCCGGCGACCACGAGGTGGTCGACGCGGCCGGGTCGTCCTCCGCCCTGCGGCGCCGCAGCGGCGACCGGAGCTTGTCCACCGACATGACGTCGTAGAGGTTCAGGCCCATGCCCATCATGCGATCGGGGCGCGCGCCGTCGAACGCGGGCACGATCAGCGGCAGCGGCTTGACCAGGTGTGGGGCCAACCCGACCATGATCTGGCGTTCGATCAGCGCCTCTCGGACCAGGCCGAGGTCGAAGTTCTGGAGGTAGCGCAGCCCGCCGTGGACGAGCTTGCTCGAGCGCGACGAGGTGCCCGACGCGTAGTCGTGGCGCTCGACGAGCGCGACGCTGAAGCCGCGCGTCGCCGCGTCCAGGGCCACGCCCGCCCCGGTGATCCCGCCGCCGACGACGACGACGTCGAACGGCTCGGCGGCGAGGGCGGACACGGCGTCGGCGCGAGCGATCATCTGCGGGGCAGTCTCGCAGTACCGTCGGTCTGGCATGCCGGATCCGTACCTCGTCCTGTTCGTCGCCGACGGCGCCACAGACCACCACGCCGACGCGCTGCGCGGGCTCGCGCGCGGCGTGCCGCACGCGGGGTTCTTCGATGACGCGCAAGGGGGCGAGGATCGGACCGTCGGGACCTACGTGCGCGCGCGGGAGCTCGAAGACGGGATCACGCTCCTGGCCGCCGTCGCGGCGCTCTCGGCGCGGCTGCGGGCGCGCTTCGAGGTCCAGCACGACGAGCGGATCCTCGGCTTCCTGGAGGCCGGGCGGCCGGACGCGGCGCTGCGGGCCGAGCTCGGCCCCCTCGGGGACATCCCCGACCCGCTCTAGGGTCATCCCGAATGGTGCGCGCGGCGCGGTGACGCGATCTTGGTCGTATGCCCGACGAGACCCCCTCTTCCCCCGAGCACGACCCCGGCGAGCAGCCGACCACGCAGGCGCCGCAGCCCGACGCGACGACCGCGGCGCCGCAGCCCGGTCCCCAGCCCACGCGCCGCCTCCTGCGCTCCCGCGACGACCGCGTCCTCGGCGGCGTCTGCGGCGGCCTGGCCCGCTACTTCAACATCGACGCGCTGATCGTCCGGATCGCGGCCGTCGCCCTCGTGTTCGTCGGCGGCGTGTCGGTGATCGCCTACGTCGCGGCGCTGTTGCTCGTCCCGGAGGACGACGGCACCGGCCATCCCGTCGACGGCAAGCCCGGCCGCGTCTCGACGATCGTCGGCGCGGCGGTCATCGTCCTCGCGGGCGTCGCCCTGCTCGACGGCCACTGGGGCTTCGGCTTCGGCTGGGCGTTCGGCGCGCTCGCCCCCACCATCCTGATCGTGGCGATCCTCGCGTTCGCCGGCCAGCGCCTGCTCGCCACGCGCGGCGAGGACCGGCCCGCGGCCGCCCGGATCGCCGGCGCCGCGCTGATCATCTGCGGCATCGGGATCGCCCTCCTGGTCCTCGGCGCCGGCGGCGCCGTGGCAACCGCGGCCGGTGGTGGCAGCGCGATCGCCGGCGTCGTCATCGCGCTCGGCCTCGGGATGGTCGCGCTCGCCTTCCACGACGGCCAAGGCCGCCGCGCGCGCTGGCTCGTCCTCCCGGCGCTGGCGCTCGCGATCCCGTCCGGCGTGGTCGTCGCCGCGGGCATCGACGTCGACCACGGCGTCGGCAGCCGCAGCTACTCGCCCGCCACGATCGCCGACCTCAAGCCCGGCGGCTACGAGCTGGGCGTCGGCGAGCTGGTCGTCGACCTGCGCGGCATGCAGTGGCCGCGCGAGACGCCCGTGCACCTGAAGGTCGACGTCGGCACCGGCCACGCGCTGGTCCTGGTGCCCCAGGACGTCTGCGTGCAGGCCGACACGCACGCCGGCCTCGGCTACGTCGGGCTCCTCGGCGAGGAGAACGGCGGCGCCGACGTCGACGAGCAGAGCGGGACGGTCGCGCGCGCCTCCGGCCGCCGGCTCGTGCTCGACGCCGACATGGGCATCGGCGCGCTCGAGGTCCGCCACGAGCGCGACTCCGGCCACTGGGACGAGCACCACCACGGTCCGGACGAGATCTCCAACGCGCTCGCCGACGCCGGCTGCGCCGGGGAGCGGGCGTGAGACGACCGGACCTGGCAACCCTGATCTCCGGCCTGGCGATCGCGCTCCTCGGCACCGTGCTGCTGCTCGACCAAGCCGGCCAGCTGAGCCTCGACTTCGGCTCCCTGGCCCCGCTCGTCCTCTGCGTCGTCGGGCTCGTTCTGCTCGTCGGCGGCCTGGCCAAACGCGATGGCGCGTGATGGCGGCGCCGGCACGCGCGATCATGGCGCCGTGAGCGACGTCGCCACCCAGCGCGACCACGCACCGCTCGGACCTCCCAGGCCGGGCGGTCGCGGCGTGGGCGCGGCGCGGCGCCGCCCGCCGCTGCAGCGCGACCTCGACGCCAAGCTGATCGCCGGCGTCTCGTCCGGCATCGCGCGGTGGCTGGGCGTCGACAAGACCGTGGTGCGCGTCATCTGGCTGGTCGTCACGGTCGTCTCCGGGATCGGGCTGCCCGCCTACATCGCCGGCTGGCTGCTGCTGCCGACCAGCGACGGCGGCCCGGCCGCGGCCGCCCGCCTGCGCGCGCGGCCCGGTGCGCTGCAGATCGCGGCCGGCGTGGGCTGCCTCACGCTCGGCGGCCTGCTCATCGTCCGCGAGCTGGGCTTGTGGTGGAGCGACGCGATCGTCTGGCCGTTCGTGCTCGCGGCCGCGGGCCTGGCGATGCTCTGGCGCCAGACGATGGCCAAGCGCTCGGCGCCGGAGCCGACGCCCCGGACGCCGCGGGCAAGCGCCGCGCCGGTCGACGCGACGCCCACGGCGCCCGCCGCCGAGACGCCGATCGCGAGCGACCCCGCGCCCGAGCACCCGCCGCTCGGCCACGACCTCCCGGCGCGCCTGCGCTCCGTCTACCAGGGCGGCTTCGGCATCGCGCTCGTGGTCGGCGCCGGCCTGCTCTTCCTCCAGGCCAACGGCGCGCTGAGCGGCGCGCGCGACCTCGTGCTCGCGTTCGTCGTCGTCGCGCTCGGCCTCGGCCTCGTGCTCGCGCCGTTCTGGCTGCGCCTGGTCCGCAACATCAACGACGAGCGCGCCGAGCGCATCCGCTCCCAGGAGCGGGCCGAGGTGGCCGCGCACCTGCACGACTCGGTCCTGCAGACGCTCGCGCTCGTCCAGAAGCGCGCCGACGACCCGCGCGCGGTCGCGACGCTCGCCCGCCGCCAGGAGCGCGAGCTGCGCACGTGGCTGTCCGGCGCGCCCGAGGCCCGCCCCGACGAGCGGCTGGCCGACGCGCTGCGCGCCGCCGCCGCCGAGGTCGAGGAGGCCCACGGCGTCGCGGTCGAGGTCGTCACGGTCGGCGACCGCGACCTCGACGACCGCCATCGCGCGCTCGTCGCCGCGGCGCGCGAGGCGCTGGCCAACGCGGTCCGGCACTCGGCCAGCGACGAGCCGATCGCGCTGTTCATGGAGGTCGCCGACGGCCGCACCGAGGTCTTCGTCCGCGACCGCGGCCGCGGGTTCGACGTCGCCGCGGTCGGCGACGACCGGCGCGGCGTCACGGAGTCGATCGTGGGCCGCATGGCCCGGCACGGCGGCCGCGGCGCCGTGCACAGCACGCCCGGAACGGGCACGGAAGTGGAGCTGGTCCTGGATGACTGAATCGCAAGATGTAGACCTGCCGACCGTTGTGCTGGTGGATGATCACGCGCTGTTCCGCGCGGGCGTCCGCTCGGAGCTCGACGGGCTGGTCGAGATCGTCGGCGAGGCCGGCGACGTCGACGCCGCGGTGCGCGAGATCGTCGCGCGCGCGCCCGACGTGGTGCTGCTCGACGTCCACCTGCCGGGCGGCGGCGGCGTCGAGATCCTCAGGCGCCTGGCGCTCGAGGCGCCGGCCGCCAAGTGCCTGGCGCTCTCGGTCTCCGACGATCCCGAGGACGTCATCGCGGTCATCCGCGCGGGTGCGCGGGGCTACGTGACCAAGACGATCTCGCCGGTCGAGCTGGCCGACGCGGTCCGGCGCGTGCAGGACGACGACGCCGTCTTCTCGCCCCGCCTGGCGGGGTTCGTCCTCGACGCGTTCGCCTCCGGCCCAGCGGCCGGCGCGGGCGGGCCGATCGCGCCGAACGCCGACGCCGACCTCGACCAGCTCACGCCGCGCGAGCGCGAGGTCCTGCGCCACATCGCCCGCGGCTACCTCTACAAGGAGATCGCCCAGCGCCTCGGGATCTCGGTCAAGACCGTCGAGGCCCACGTCAGCGCGGTCCTGCGCAAGCTCCAGCTCTCGACCCGCCACGAGCTCAGCCGCTGGGCCGCCGAGCGACGCCTCGTCGATTGAACGGCTAAGTTCCAGCGAGCCCATGCCCCGGACCTACCTCCTGACCGGCTTTCCCGGCTTCCTCGCGGGGCGGCTCGTCCCGCGCCTGCTGGCCGATGACGACGAGGCGCGGATCGTCGCCCTGGTGGAGCCGCGGATGGTCGCCCGCGCGCGGGAGCTCGCGCCCGACGGCGTCGACGTCCAGCCCGGCGACATCACCGACCCGACCCTCGGCCTCGACGCGAGCACCTACGACCGCCTGGCCGGCGAGGTCGTGCGCGTCTTCCACCTGGCCGCCGTCTACGACCTCGCCGTCGGCGCCGAGCTGGCCGAGCGCGTCAACGTCGCGGGCACCCAGCACGTCGTCGACTTCTGCCGCCGCGCGACCCAGCTGGAGCGCCACCACTACATCTCGACCGCCTACGTCGCCGGCCAGCGGTCCGGGCTGGTGATGGAGGACGACCTGGCCCAGGGCCAGGCCTTCAAGAACTTCTACGAGTCCACCAAGTTCGCGGCCGAGGTGATCGTGCGCGCGGCGATGGACGACGTCCCGACGACGATCTACCGCCCGGCGATCGTGGTCGGCGACTCGCAGACCGGCGAGACGCAGAAGTTCGACGGCCCGTACTACCTGCTGCGCTCGATGAACAGCCCGTTCGGCGCGCTGCTGCAGATCGGCCGCGGCGACGCGGCGTTCAACGTCGTGCCCGTCGACTTCGTCGTGGACGCGATCTCGGCGGGCGCGCGCGACCCGGAGGCCGTGGGCCACACGCTGCACCTCGTCGACCCCGACCCGGTCTCCTCGGCCGAGCTGACCCGGCTGCTCGCGGTCGCCTACAAGGGCAGCGAGCCGAAGATCCCGTTGTCGCCCGGCATGGTCGACCGCTCGCTGCGTCTGCGGCCGGTGCGCAAGCTCTTCGGCGGGACGCCGCGCCAGTCGATCATCTACCTCAACCACCCGGTGTCGTTCGACACGACCCAGGCGGGCGAGGTGCTCGGCCGCAACGGCCTACGCTGTCCGCGCTTCCCGGAGTACGTCGACAACATGGTGGCCTTCTTCAAGGCGCACGAGCACGACGACGCATACCGCCCCGCGCACGAGAAGTAGCTCAGGAGCTAGGCGGGCGCGCGCAGCCCGTCGATGATCAGCTCGACGAAGCGGTCGGCGCGGATCGGCATCCGCCCCTGCGCGGCGAACACCGCCCCGACCGAGCACATGACGGCCGGGATGTCGGCCACCGTGAAGTCCGCGCGCAGCGCGCCCTCCTCGTGGGCGCGGGCCATCAGCTCGCCGACCACCTCGATGAGGACGTGCCGCTCGGCCTCGGCGAGCGCCAGGATGTCGGAGTCGTCGACCCACGTCACGCGCTGCTGCAGCGTGGCGTCCTGCGCGATCGAGCAGAACGCCTCGCGCAGGAAGCCCTCGAAGGCGGCCCAGCCGTCCTCGGTGTCGGCGTGGCGCCTGGCGATGTCGGCGTGGTGGCGGAACTTCGTCGCCAGCAGCTCGCCGATCAGCGCCGCCTTGGTCGGGAAGTGGCGGTAGACCGTCCCGACGCCGACCTGCGCGCGGCGCGCGACGTCGTCCATCTGCGTGCCGTGGCCGCACTCGGCGAAGAGCTCGCGCGCCGCGTCGACGATGCGCTCGCGGTTGCGGCGCGCGTCGGCTCTGAGCGGCTTGGGCTCCGTCGAGCTCATCGTGTCCGGACTCTAGCGCCGTGGCTTGACAACCGGAACCACTTCTCCATATTGTGCGTCAACCAGCAGAGCTCTCCCCTCTCTGCCTGCTCTCGACACGATCCCGAAAGGATCGCTCCCCGTGTCATCCTCCCCTCCCCAGTCCAAGCGCGACAACAAGTGGCTTGCCCTCGCCCTGCTCGCGACGGCGCAGTTCGTCGTCGTGCTGGACGCCTCGATCGTCAACGTCGCCCTGCCGTCGATCGGCAAGGACCTCGACTTCTCGCAGGACAACCTGTCCTGGGTGGTCAACGCCTACACGTTGGTCTTCGGCGGCTTCCTGCTGCTCGGCGGGCGCCTGGCGGACCTCCTGGGGCGCCGGCGGCTGTTCATCGCCGGCCTGATCCTGTTCTCGCTGGCCTCGCTGGCCGGCGGCTTCGCGCAGAGCGAAGGGTGGCTGATCATCGCCCGCGCCGTCCAGGGCCTCGGCGCCGCGCTGGTCTCCCCCGCCGCGCTGTCGATCGTCACCACCACCTTCAAGGAAGGCGCCGAGCGCAACAAGGCGCTGGGCGTCTGGGGCGCGGTCGCCGGCTCGGGCGGCGCGGCTGGCGTCCTGCTCGGCGGCATGCTGACCGAGTGGGCCGGCTGGGAGTGGGTCCTCTTCGTCAACGTCCCGATCGGCCTGGCCGCCGCGTTCATCGCGCCGCGCCTGCTCGCCGAGAGCCGGGACACGGAGGCCACGCGCCACTTCGACGTCGCCGGCGCGGTCACGGTGACCTCCGGCCTCGCGCTCGGCGTCTACGCGCTGGTCGACGCCAACAACGCCGGCTGGACCTCGACGCAGACGCTCGGCCTCGGCGCCGTCTCGCTCGCGCTGCTCGCGGCGTTCGTGGCCATCGAGTCGCGCTCGCGCCAGCCGCTGGTCCCCTTCTCGATCTTCCGCCTGCGCTCGCTGCGCGGCGCGAACGTCGTCGGCCTGCTGATCGGCATGTCGCTGTTCGCGATGTTCTTCTTCATCTCGCTCTACCTCCAGCAGGTGCTGGGCTACAGCGCGCTGAAGACCGGCCTCGCGTACCTGCCGCTGGCGGTGTTCATCATCATCTCGGCCGGTGTCGCGTCGCAGCTCGTGACCAAGCTCGGCTTCAAGCCGACGCTGATCCTGGGCCTGCTCTTCGTGACCGGCGGCCTGCTGTGGTTCTCGCGGGTGTCGGCGCCCGGCGGGACCTACCTCGGCGACGTGCTGTTCCCGTCGCTGCTGGCGGCGATCGGTCTCGGCCTCGCGTTCGTGTCGGTGACCATCGGCGCGGTGATGGGAACCAAGCCCGACGAGGCCGGGCTGGCGTCCGGGCTCATCAACACGTCGCAGCAGGTCGGCGGCGCGCTGGGCCTGGCGATCCTGTCGTCGATCGCCAACAGCCAGACCGAGAGCGTCGCCAAGGGCGGCAAGGGGCCGCTCGTCGCGCTGACCGAGGGCTTCCAGACCGCGTTCCTCGTCGGCGCGTGCTTCGCGGCCCTGGCGGCGGTTCTTGCGGCGGTCCTGATCTCCTCGCGCGACAGCCGCGAGCAGGTCGAGGAAGCTCACCGCAGCGACGCGCAACCCGCGCCGATCCCGGCGTAGCAAAGGCTTCGCGCCCGGCGACGGGCGCACCAAGCTGCGCGACCCTCTGCCGAGTTGGGTCGCGCCTTGGCGGGGGCGGCGCGTGGTGGCGCCGCCCTCGCCGTCCTCTTCTCCTACACCGGCTGGGGCGCCAGGCGCCCGCGGCGCCGGGCGGCGACCTTCGCGGCCGCGGCCCGGGCGAGGCCCTGCGCCGGCCGCTCCACGACGCGATACAGCAGCGCGGCGGCGATGAGCGACGCGGTCGTCGCGACCGGGAGCAGCACCCAGAACGACGGGCCGTCCAGCGCGAAGGCGAGCGTGACCACGATCGGCCCGTGGATCAGGTAGAGGCTGAACGAGCGCCGGCCCAGCCACTGCGGCGCACGGCGGGTCAGCAGCCCGGCGGTGGGCGCGTGCAGCAGCGGCGCGAGCACGGCGAGGGCGGCGCCGACCAGGACGAGCGCGCCGCCGCGGCCCGCGTCGTGCGTCGCGCCCGGGACCCAGCGGTCGGCGGTGAGCAGGACGATCGCCGCCGGCGCCAGCAGCGCGGTGGCGCGCCGGCCGGCGGCGGCCAGGAGGTCGTCCTCGCGCAGCGCGAGCACGACGCCGATCGCGAACGGGGCCAGGAACGTGACGGCCCCGGGCATCGACGCCGCGCCGACCACGATCACCGCGCCGGCGGCCAGCAGCCACCAGCGCCGTGCGAGCACGGGCGCGGCGAGCACGACCAGCGGCATCGCGAGCGAGAACAGCACCTCCCAGTGCAGCGACCACAGGGCGGCGTCGATCGCGACCGCGGGGTTCGGGCTCGACAGCGTCAGGCTCTCGAGGATCCCCGCGCCGGTCACGGCGTGCCCGAAGGGCTCGAGCCACAGGTTGCCCGCGCTCGCCCCCGCCGGCCGCGCGACGAGCAGCGCGAGCAGCGTGGCGAAGGCGACCGCGGCCCACACCGGGACGTAGAGGCGCAGCAGCCGACCGGCGTAGTACGGCGCCGCGCGCCACGCCGGTCCGGCGCGCAGCGCGGCGCGCGTCAGGACGAACGCGCTGAGCACGAAGAAGACGGTCACGAGCTCCGGCCCGGCCCAGGCGATCGCGAGCGGGGTGGCGCTGACGGCACGCCACGCGGCGCCCGCCGGCTGCGCGCCGGCCGCGGTCGCCGTCCCGAGGACGGCCACGCTGGCGAGCACCACGTGGTAGACGAGCACGATCGTCGCCGCGACGCCGCGCAGACCGTCCAGCGCGGCGAGCCGATCCCCGCCGCGGGCGCTCGGAGTGCTCATCGTCTGGGTGATCGGCCGCGACGCGCCGATCCCGGAGTCCGGTCACGACGCCGTGGCCTCGTGAGCGACGTGGACGCGCTGCCGCGCCCTCCCCGCCGCTGTGCTGGATGGGTTACTCCACGAGGCCGTCGAGCGGCCGCAGCGGACCCGCGGAATGCCCCTTCTAGGCGACCGGCTCGCGCGGGCGCCAGCCGTCGCGGGCGCGGTCGAACGCGTCCCAGTCGATCGGGCCGTCGTCGTCGGGCCCGTCGCCTCCGCCGCCACCGTCGTCGTCCCAGCCGTCATCGTCGTCGCGGCGGCGCGCGACCCACGCGGCGAGGCACAGCGCTTCGACGCCGCAGATGACGAACGCGGCGGCCATGCCGTCCTGGTTTTCCAGCAGCGCCTCGCCCGCGAGAACGTAGAGGCAGATCGAGAGGCCGACGAGCGTGCGCGCGAGCCGGTCGTGGGCGCGCCGAGCGGGCACCCCCAGGAAGGCCCGGGCGACCGAGAGGACCAGCGCGATGGCGACGACGGCCTTGATCTCGAGCGGCAGCGCGCTCACAACCGTTGAGGCTACCCCCAAGCCGCGCGGACCGGAAGGGGTCCGGCGCCACGACGGCGCCGGACCGGCAGCGGCCTACAGGATCTTCAGCTCTTCGGAGATGTCGGCGACCGAGCCCTTGGCGTCGCCGAACAGCATGCTCGTCTTGGGGTTGACGAACAGCGGGTTGTCGATGCCCGCGTACCCGGAGCTCATGGAGCGCTTCAGGACGATGACGCTGGCCGACTCGTCGACGTTGAGGATCGGCATGCCGTAGATCGGGCTGTCGGGCTTGTTGCGCGCGTCGGGGTTGGTCACGTCGTTGGCGCCGATGACCAGGGAGACGTCGGTGCGGCCGAACTCGCCGTTGATGTCGTCCATCTCCTTGAGCTGGTCGTAGGGCACGTCGGCCTCGGCCAGCAGCACGTTCATGTGCCCGGGCATGCGACCGGCGACCGGGTGGATGGCGTACTTGACCTCAACGCCCTTGGCCTCCAGCAGCTTGGCCATCTCGCGGACGGCGTGCTGGGCCTGGGACACCGCCATGCCGTAGCCGGGGACGACCACGACCAGGCGCGCATAGGCCATCTGGATCGCGACGTCCGCGGCGCTCGTCGAGCGCACCGTCCCGCCCGAGCCGTCGCCGGGGCCGGCCACCGCGGTGACCTCGCCGCCGAAGCCGCCGAGCAGCACCGAGGTGATCGTGCGGTTCATCGCGATGGCCATCTGCTGCGTGAGCAGCGTGCCCGAGGCGCCGACGATCATGCCCGCGACGATCAACGACGTGTTGTTGAGCGCGACGCCGGTCGCGGCGGCGCTCAGGCCGGTGAACGCGTTCAGCGTCGAGATGACCACCGGCATGTCCGCGCCACCGATCGGCAGCACGAGGAAGTTGCCGACCAGCGCCGCGGCGATCAGCAGGACGATGATGAGGCCTTCGGAGTGCGAGCCGGCGACGATCGCCACGCCGCACGCGACGGCGACCAGCAGCAGCGCGCCGTTGACCAGCGTCTGGGCCGAGCCGAACGGGCTGATCGGCTTGCCGCTGATCAGCTCCTGCAGCTTGGCGAAGGCGATGTTCGAGCCCCAGAACGAAACGGACCCGACGATCGCCGCAAAGCAGCTGAAGATCGCCACGTAGGTCGGCACGAACGCAAAGCCGCCGGTCTCGCGGAACTCGACCCACGCGATCAACGCGACCGCGCCGCCGCCCACGCCGTTGAACAGCGCGACCATCTGCGGCATCTGGGTCATCTTGACCTGCCGGGCCGCCGGCACGCCGATCGCGGTCCCGATCGCCACGCCGAGGATGATCAACACGATGTTGTTGACGTCCGGGACGAGCAGCGTCGCGACGATGGCAACGGCCATGCCGACGGCCGCGATGCGGTTGCCGCGCACCGCGGTCTTCGGCCCCGTCAGCCCGCTCAACCCATAGATGAACAGGCTGAACGAGACGATGTAGAGGACGTCGCGGAAGTTCGCGGAGGTGATGAAGCTCGCCGTGATCACGCCTTGGTCTCCGGGTCGGCCTCGACGAGGTCCTTTGGCTTCTGCTTGAACATCTCGAGCATCCGGTCGGTGACCAGGAAGCCGCCGACGACGTTGATCGTTCCGAACACCACGGCGATGACCAGCAGCAGCTTGTTCAGGAAGCCGTCCGCCGCGCCGTTGACCAGGATCAGGATGCCGCCGAGGATCACGATGCCGTGAATGGCGTTCGTGCCCGACATCAGCGGCGTGTGCAGCGTGTTGGGGACCTTCGAGATCACCGCATAGCCGACGAAGCCGGCCAGCACGAGGATCGCCAGGTTGGTGACCAGCATGGCTACAGGACCTCCCCGTCCTTGATCACGCAGGCGCCGGTGACGATCTCGTCTTCGAAGTCCGGTGCGTAGGCCCCGGTCTCGTCGTCGGCGAGCAGCTCGATGAGCGCCTGCAGGTTGCGCGCATACAGCGCGCTGGCGTGCTCGGGCATGGTCGCCGCGAGGTTCAGCGGCGAGACGATGGTGACGTTGTGCTTGACGACGGTCTGGCCGGGCTCGGTCAGCTCGCAGTTGCCGCCGGTCTCGCCGGCCAGGTCGACGATCACGCTGCCCGGCTTCATGCCCTCCACGGCCTCGGCCGTGACCAGGCGCGGCGCGGGCCGGCCCGGAACCAACGCGGTCGTGATGACGACGTCAAAGCCCTTGATCGCGTCGGTCAGCGCCTGCTGCTGCTGAGCGCGCTCCTCCTCGGTCAGCTCGCGCGCGTAACCGCCCTCGCCGGCGGCCTCGATGCCGAGGTCCAGCCACTTCGCGCCCAGCGACTCGACCTGCTCGGCCGTCTCCGGACGCACGTCATAGCCCGTCGTCTGCGCGCCCAACCGCCGCGCGGTGGCCAGCGCCTGCAGGCCCGCGACGCCGATCCCCAACACCAACACCTTGGCCGGCGGGATCGTGCCCGCCGCCGTCATCAACATGGGATAGAAGCGCGTGGCGTGGTCGGCGCCCAGCAGCGCGGACTTGTAGCCCGCGACGTTGGACTGCGACGACAAAGCGTCCATCGACTGCGCGCGCGAGATCCGCGGGATCGCCTCCATCGCGAACGCGGTGACACCGGTCTGGGCCACCGCCAGCAACCCATCCGGGTTGCCGCGCGGGTTGAGGAACCCGATCAGCGTCTTGCCGCCGCCGAGGTGCGACAGCTCCTCGGCCGTGGGCGGCGCCACCTTGACGACCACCTCGGCGCCCCAGGGGTCGCCGATCGTGGCGCCGGCGTCGGCGAAGAGGGCGTCCGGAACGAGCGCGGCCTCACCCGCGCCGCCTTCCACGACGACCTCGTGACCCTTGCCGACGAGCTTTTTGACGACCTCGGGCACGAGCGCGACTCGCCGCTCGCCCTCGGCCGTTTCCTTCGGAACGCCGATCCTCATAAGAGGCGCGGACCCTATACGAGCAGGCGTTCGCTGCGCGGTGTCATGCGCCAGATCGCACATGCCTATACCGGCGGCCATGGACGCGTGCGCACGGCGCGCCGTAGCGTCCACCCATGCCGCGCACCTCCCTCGCCCTCGCGCTGGCGCTGCTCGCGCTCGCGCCCGCCGGCGCCCACGCCGCGTCGATCACGGTCGACGACGGCACCGACGTCCTCGCCAACGACGGCCGCTGCACGCTGCGCGAGGCCGTCCAGGCGGTGACGACGACCTCGCCGGTCGGCGGCTGCGCGGCGGGGACCGGCAACGACGTCGTGACGATCGCGGTCCCGAAGGTCACGCTCACCCGCGCCGGCGCGCGCGAGGACGGCGGCGCGACCGGCGACCTCGACCTCACCGGCACGCTCACGATCCGCGGCGCCGGCGCGACGGTCGACGCCAACCACCTGGACCGCGCCTTCGACGTCCAGGCCGGCGCGCGGGCGACGCTCGAGGACATCACCGTCACCGACGGCCTGGCGCCGGCCGGGGCCGACGCGGCGGTCGCCGGCGCCGACGGCGAAGGCGGCGGCGGGATCCGCAGCGCCGGGGCGTTGACGCTGCGCCGCGTGACCGTCACCGGCAACGCGACCCAGGGCGGTGGCAACGGCCTCGGCTCGACCCTCATCATCGCCGGGCGCCTCGGCGGCGCCCGCGGCGGGCACGGCGGCGACGGCGGCGGGGTCCTCTCCACCGGCGCGCTGACGATCCTCGCGAGCCGGATCGCCGGCAACGCCACCGGTGCCGGCGGCGCCGGCGCCGACGCGAACGCCACCGGCCAGAACGACGGGCTCGACGGCTTCGACGCGATCGCCGGCGAGGGCGGGCGCGGCGGCGCGGGCGGCGGGGTGGCCAGCGACGCCGCCGCGACGATCGCCGACACCACCGTAGTCGACAACGCCACCGGCGCCGGCGGCGCGGGCGCGATCGCCCACAGCGCGGGCGGCCTGGGCGCCTCCTCGGGCGCCGCCGCCGGCGACGGCGGCTTCAGCTCCGGAGGTCGCGGCGGCGACGGCGGAGGCGGCGGCGGGATCGCCGTGCTCGACGCCGGCGACCTGACCTTGGACCGCAGCCTCGTCCTGCGCAACCGCACCGGCTCCGGTGGCGCGAGCGGCGCGGCGTTCGCGGGCAGCGGCGGCAACGGCTCGGGCACGGCGAAGGGCGGTGCGGGCGGCCTCGCCGTGGGTGGCCGCGGCGGAGGCGGCGGCCACGGCGGCGGCCTCGGCCTCGGCTTCTCGGACGTCAGCCAGGCCAAGGCGGTCGTCACCGACGCCACGGTCACGCAGAACGCGACCGGCGGCGGGCGCGACGGCGCGGACGGGATCAGCGGCTTCGGCGGCGTCGGCGGCGCCCACGCGGGCGGCGCGGGCGGCGACCTGTACAGCGGGTCCGGCGGCGACGCCGGCGCGGGTGCCGGCATCGGGGCGATCCTGCACACGAGCCTGTCGGTGCGCAGCTCCACGCTCGTCGCCAACACCGTCGCGACGACCGTCGGGGCCCACGGCGGCGGGATCGCCTTCACCGGCGGCAGCGGCACGCCGAACGGGGCCGACGGCGTGGTCCATCCCGGTGCCGTGGGCCGGGCCGAGGGCGGCGGCCTGGCGACGGCGTACACGCCGGCGCTGGTCGGCTCGATCGTCGCGTCCAACACGCCGGACCAGTGCGCGTCCGCCGCCGACCCCAGCGTCGTCGCGGCCGACAACATCATCTTCGGCGTCACCGGCCCGTCGCCGTGCCCCAGCGCGACCGCGACCGACCCGGGCCTGCGCCCGCTCGCCGACAACGGCGGCCCGACGCAGACCATGGGCCTCACGCCCGGCAGCTTCGCGATCAACCGGATCGACGCCGGCCGGCCGGCCTGCGCGGCGACCGACGCGCGCGGCGTGCCGCGGCCGGCGGGCGGGCGCTGCGACGTCGGCGCCTACGAGGTCGCGGCGCCGGGGCTGAGCGCCGACGCCACCGCCAACGGCGTGATCGTCGGCGCGGTCGACGCGCGGCGGGGCGACACGACCGTCCACGTCGAGTACGGGACGACGGCCGCGCACGGGACCCGGACCGGAGACCTCAAGGTGCCGGCCGGCACCGATCCCGCCCGGCAGGTGCTGTTCACGTTGCCCGGCCTCGCGCCGGGCACGACCTACCACTACAGCTTGCTCGGCAGCAACCAGGACGGGACGGCGTCCACCCCCGACGCGACGTTCGCGAAGCCGAGCGCGGGCGGCGGCGGACCGGGCACGAAGCCCGGGACGACCCCGCCGCCGACCAAGCCGTCCGCCAAGCCGGTGCTGAGCAGGTTGAAGCTCTCGCCCGCCTCGTTCCGGCGCGGCAAGTCCACCACCATCACCTGGACCGACTCCGCCGCGGTGACGACGACGTTCTCGGTGCAGCGCAAGGCCTCCGGCGTGCGCAAGGGCAAGGCCTGCGTCGCCAAGCCCAAGCGGGCGGCCGCCAAGGGCCGGGCCAAGCCGAAGGCCTGCACGCGCTGGCTCGCGGTCAAGGGCACGTTCACCCACGCCGACCGGGCCGGGACCAACACCTCCAAGTGGACCGGCCGGCTGCGCGGCAAGAAGCTCGCCGCGGGCGCCTACCGGCTCGTCGCGACGCCCAAGGGCGGCAAGCCGGTGACCAGGACGTTCACGGTCAAGCGCTGACGCCGTGCGGCGCGGGCCTCAGCAGCCGGCCGGCGTCCGGCTCAGCGTCGTCACCGGCAGCCGGCGGCCGGCGAGCGCGACGACCGCGTCGTTGGTCGCCAGGATGCGGCTGCCCGCGTCGGTGCGCGTGAACTGGAAGGCGCCGCCGGCGCGCTGCAGCGACCGCAGCGCGGCGCTGGCGCGGGTGTCGCGGCTGCCCATCGCGCGGGTCGCCTCGATCGCCAGCGCGGTCGAGTTGGCCTCGTTGCGATCGCGGCGGCCCAGGGCGAAGCCGCCGGCCGCGGTCCGCTGGGCGCGCATCCAGCGCAGGCCCGCGCGCAGCGTGCCGTTGGCCGGCGAGACGCCGGCGGCGCGCGCGGCGAGGATCGCCATCGCGGTGCTCGTCACGTCGTCCGGCCGGCCGCCGAGGCGCGTCAGGTTGAAGTTCCAGCCGCCGTGACCGCGGGCGCCGAGCAGCACGGTGGCGGCGCGCGACGACGGGCCGGCATGCAGCGCACGGGCGGCGAGCATCCCGAGCGTCTGGTCGAAGATCGTCGAGCCGTAGCGGCCGGCGCGGCCGTAGCCGTTGAGGCGGCGCAGCAGGTCGACCCTGCCGGCGCAGCGGGCGCTGCCGGAGCGCGCGGCGACGAGCGCGAGGATCGTCTTGCCGGTCGCGCCCGCGGAGTTCGCGTAGCGGGCGGCGCCGGCGCGCAGCGCACGGGCCCGGCGCGCCGCCTGGCCGGACGGCAGGCGCCCGGCGGCGCGCAGCGCGACGAGCGCGTCGGCGGCCATGCCGTCGGCGCCGGGCTTGACGTTGGTCGACAGCCACGCCGCGCCGCTGCGGGCGGAGGAGGCGTCGGACGCGTGCGCGGCGGGCGCCGCGAGAGCCAGCGCGAGCAGCGCGGCGAGCAGGATGATGGTCTTGGTCATGAGATCGGTGGACCCTCGGTCGCGGGTACGGCGGGCGCGGTGGACGCGGCGATCCACCGGACCTCCAGGCGCGCGCGGTAGCGCTGGAGCACGCGGACGAACGCCGGCCCGAAGGCGAGGAAGAACGCGACGTTGCCGACCGCGTGGGCGATGTCGAACGGCAGGCCGGCCGCCTCGACGGCGGCCCACTGCCCCAGCGACGGCGTGCCGCCGGCCGCGGTCAAGGTGGACAGGTTGGTCAGCGCGCCGTACAGCAGCCCGCAGAGCGCGAGCAGCGCGACCGTCGGGATCCGCGGCAGCCGGCCGCGCGTGACGGGCGCCCAGGCGGCGCCGATGATCCCGACCAGGCCCCAGGCGGCCATCTGCCACGGCGTCCACGGCCCCTGGCCGAAGACCAGGTTGGAGGACAACGCGGCGAGCGCGCCGACCGCGAAGCCCGGCGCGCCGCCCAGGACGTAGCCGGTCAGGAACACGATGTCGGTCGTCGGCTTGACGTTGGGCAGCGGCGCGAACGCGATCCTGCCCAGCGCGGCCAGCGCGGCGAGCGTCGCGACCATGGCCAACACCTTGCTCGACGGATGCGTCCGCTCGTACCAGGCGAAGCCGAGCCCGAGGGCGAGCGCCAGCAGCGAGAACGTCGTCAGCTGCCACGTCATGACGGCGACCCCGCACGGTGGGAGCGCAGCAGCGGCGTCGCGGCCGGCATGACGGCCATCATGCGCGCACCGGCTCCCCCGTGCGCAGCAGCTCCGCGCCCTCTGCGGCCAGCAGCGCGCGGCCGCCGGTGACGCGCGCGGTCTCGGTCGCGAAGTACCAGCCGCCGGCCAGCACCGCGGCGGCGGGCCCGTCGGCGATCGGCCGGCCGTCGGCGAGCAGGACGACGCGGTCGGCGACCTCGGCCGCGAACTCCGGGTCGTGCGTCGCGACGACGATCGCCGCGCCGCCGGCCGCGAACGCGGCGAGCTGCTCGGTCAGCGCGGCCTTCGCGGCGCGGTCCATGCCGCGCGTGGGCTCGTCGAGGCCGATGACGGCCGCGGGGTCGGGTGCGTCGAGGACGATCGCGAGCGCGAGCCGCTGGCGCTGGCCGCCGCTGAGGTCGCGCGGGTGGCGGTGCGTGACGTGCTCCAGGCCGACGGCGGTCAGCGCCGCGATCGAGGCCTCGTCGCCGACGCGCTCGTGCAGGAAGTAGTCGTTGGGGTCCTGGAGCAGCAGCGCGACGCGGCCGCCGGTGCGGACCTTGCCGCGCGTCGGCTGCATCAGCCCGGCGGCGTGGCGCAGCAGCGTCGACTTGCCGGCGCCGTTGCGGCCCATGAGCGCGACGCGCTCGCCGGGCGCGATCGCGAGGTCGACGCCGCGCAGGACGGTCGCGCCGCCGCGGCGCTCGTGCCAGACGCCGTCGAAGCTCAGCGCGGCGGCGCGCCGGTCGCGCCGCGCGGGGCGGCGCGGGGCCGAGAGGTCGTCGGCGGCGACGGGCACGCCGTCGCCCTCCTGCAGCGCGATCCCGCGGGCGCGCAGCTGCGCGCGCGCCTCCTTGACGCCCGACGGCGGCGGCGTCAGCCCGGCCAGGCCGAACATGCGCGCGGCCGGCGTCTGCAGCTCGGGGGCCGCGCCGCCGGCCCAGGCCAGGAACTCGCGCGGCGGGGCGTCGCAGGCGATCGCGCCGTCGGCCATGACGACCACGCGGTCGGCCGCGGGCAGGCAGCGCTCGAGGCGGTGCTCGGCGACGATGATCGTCGTCCCCCACTCCTCGTTCAGGCGCCGCAGCAGCCAGATCAGCTCGTCGCCGGCGACCGGGTCGAGCTGCGACGTCGGCTCGTCCAACAACACCAACCTGGGTCGACCCGCGAGCGCCGCGCCGAGCGCGACGCGCTGCAGCTCGCCGCCGCTGAGCTCGGTCGTCGCGCGGTCCAGCAGGTGCGCGATGCCCAGCGCGAGCGCGGCCTCCTCCACCCCGCGCGCCACCGCGGCCGGGCCGTGCCCGCGGTTCTCCAGCGGGAACGCCAGCTCGGCGCGCACCGTGGTCAGCACGACCTGCGACTCGGGGTCCTGGAACAGCGAGCCCGCGACGCGCGAGAGGTCCGCCGGCCCGTGCTCGCGCGTGTCGAGCCCGCCGACGCGCACCACGCCGCCGAACGCACCGCCGTGGAAGTGCGGGACCAGGCCGGACGCCGCGCGCAACAGGGTGGACTTGCCGCCGGCCGAGCGCCCGGCCAACACCACCATCTCGCCCTCCTCGACGCGCAGCGACACGTCGCGCAGCGACGGCGTCGAGGCGCCGGCGTAGGTGTAGGTGACGTGGTCGAGCTCGAGCAGCGTCACGGCGCGATCCCCCGACGATCGGCGAACGGCAGCAGCGCCGCGACCGCGTAGGCCACCAACAACGCCAGCGCCTCGCCCGCCCCGTCGCTCGACAGCTCCGGGTAGGTGTCGAACGACGCCCACGGCACGACGCGCGCCGCGATCGTCAGCGCGAGCACGACGACCGCCGAGGTCAGGAACGCCTGGTCGTGGCGCGACCACGGGCGTCCGGACCGCTTGCCGCGGCGGGCGCTGCCGTAGCCGCGGACCTCGAGCGTGGCGGCGACGTCGAGCGCGCGGTCCAGCGCGTTGCCGGCCACGGCGCGCAGCACCGCGACCCGGGCGCCCGCGCCGTCGCCGCCGCCATCGGCCCGGCAGCGCCGCGCCTCCTCGACGCGGCGCGCGTCCGCGGCGAGGACCGGGACGAGGCGCGTCGCCAGCGTGGCCGCCAGCGCCGAGCGCACCGACGCGCGGCGCATCAGGCGGAGCAGGTCGTCGGGGTCGACCGCCACCGAGAAGAGCGAGAACGCGGTCGCGACGACGAGCAGCCGCAGGCCGAAGAGCAACCCGTACACCAACGCCTCGAGCGTCAGGTCGACCTGCCCGAACGGCGGGATCTCCCCCAGGCGCGCGAGGATCGTGAAGCCCTGGCGCACGACGAGCATGTTCACGATCGCGATGGCCAGCGCCCACGGCAGCATCCAGGCCGCGACGCGCGCGACCTCGCGCACGACGCCGGCGCCGAGCGCCGCCACCAGGACGATCGCCGCGAGGCCCACGAGCACCACCGGCGACTGCGCCGCCAGCGCGGCCGCCGCGACCGCCGCGCACCAGGCGCCGCCCGCCGCGGCGCGTGCCGCGTGCAGCGGGCTGGCGCGGCGGACGTAGCGCATCAGCCGCTCCGATCCGGAAGGCCGATCGGCTTGCCGTCCTGGATCGCCACCGCGAAGTGCCCGGCCAGCGCGCCCTCGTCGAGGGCGTCGGCCGCGGCCTTGACGCCCGCGTCGTCGGTCCCGGTCACGATCCAGACCGGATCGCTCACCTCGTCCTTGGCGTCCTTGACCTCGGTCGCGGCGATCAGGCCGGTGCCGGCGCCCAGCGTGCGGGTGACCTTGCCCTGCGCGTCGAGCAGGGCGATGGACCTGCCGTCGGCGGCCGGCTTGGCGAAGACGCCGGACGTCGCCGGCCCGCGGCCCAGCAGCTTGACGGTCGAGTCGCCGCTCACGGCCTTCCACGGCCCGACCACGATCCGCAGCGTGTTGACCACGAAGGAGTTCCCGACGCCGCCGCGCGCCGCCGGCAGACCCAGGTCCTCCAGCGTGCCGGCGACCGACGTGCACGCCGCGCTCTTGGGCTCCGAGCACTCGACGCGCGTCGGCAGCCGGCGCCCGTCGATGCCGTGCAGGAACGGCTCGGGGAACGAGCCGACGACCGCCGGGACGTCAGCGGTGACGCCCCAGTCGTGCCAGTCCCACCACACGCGGTCGCCCCCGTGGACGCGCACCGCGGTGGCGCCCTTGTCGGCCTGGATGCCGTTGACGTAGAAGAACCAGTCGACCGGGCTGCCGCTGCGCTGCCCGCCGCTGACGCTGTCGATCGACTGCACGAAGCCGCCGCCGTAGCGCGTCGCCACCTTAGGAGCGTTGCGCTGCAGCAGCCGCATCACGGTGTCCGAACCGCCGACCTTGGGTTGGTCGGTGTCGACGATCGGCTGGGAGCCGAAGTCCTTGGACACCAACAGCTGCGTGTTCGCCGCCTTGGGTCCCGCGCCCAGGCCGCAGCCGGCCGTCGCCCACGCCGCGAGGGCGCAGACGACGGCCGCGAGGGCCCGGGCACGGGACCGGCTAGGCAACGGTGAACACCACGCGCGACGTCCCGCGGGCCAGCTGGGCCGTCTTGTTGCCGGCCTTGTCGGCGACCGCGACGTCCAGGACGTAGCGGCCGCGGCCGAGCTTGGACGGCAGCAGGTAGCTCCAGAGCGGGTCGGTGCCGACCGAGAACCAGACGCCGTGCGTGGCTCCGCACTTCTTGATGGCCTTGAACTTCTCGGTCTTGCCGTCGTAGGTAGAGCACTTGCGGCCGTCGGTGCGGGTCAGCCGCAGGCGGATGTCGGCGATGCCGGAGCCGTCGGCGGACACCGCGCCGGTGAGCTGACGCGGGCCCTTGCCCTTGGCGTACTTCTTGCCCTCGGCGATGCCGGTGAGCCGCGCGTTGGCGGCGACCTTGTCGGGCGTGCCGCAGAACCCGTCGTGGCCGTTGGTCGTGCACGGACCCGTCGGGTTGGGCTGCGGACCCGCGTCCACGGTCGTCCCGCAGAACCCGTCCTTGCCGGTGGTCGCGCAGCCGGCGACGCGCGCCGGGGCGCGGTTGCCGTGGCTGACGACCAAGGTGTAGGGGCCGCCGGCGACGGTGACCGCGGCGGTGCCGTCGGCGCCGATCGTCACGGGCGCGGTGCCGCCGCTGACGGTGGCGCCGGCGGCGGGCGTCTGCACGCTGGGCGGCGACGGGTAGGTCAAGAAGTCCGTCGTCAGGTCCTTGGCGGTGACCGTGAAGGCGCGGCCGGGGACCGCGGTGGTCGGCGCGTCGAGCACGACCGGCTCGTCGAAGCCCTCGCTGGCGTAGGCGTTGCTCCAGTAGAACAGGACCTTGTCGCCGTCGGCGACCGTGCGGTCGCAGGGGCCCTCGTTGCTGAAGGAGCCGTTGACGTACAACGACCAGGACGACTGGCCGCTGCCGAACGGGTGCTCCTCGGCCTGGATGCGCGTGACGCCGAACGCCGGCCCGTCCCAGTCGCCGGCCACGGCCGTCTCCAGCGCCGTGGACGCGACCGCGCCCGTGCACGCCGCGCCGCCGGGCTTGCTGACCGAGGCGGCGGTGTCGACGACGGTCGGCGCCTTGATCAGCGTCTTGCCCTCGATCTCGACGGACACCTTCGCCGCCATCGCGGGTCCGGCGAGCGCGCCGGAGACGAGCATCAGGCCTCCTGTCAGGAGGCCGAGGTACTTGTAGGTCATGTGGGAACCACCCCTTGCCGCGAGGGCGTCGAGTCCTTGACGGTCGGAGGCAGGTCTCCTGGCTCCCGGGCCTCTCCTCGTCGCGCCTTCCCAGGACGGTCGTCCCAGTGGCCTCTGCGCGAGGCACTCGCCCGGTCACAGTGGCGGGTCCGCGCCGGTCTCGCACCGGCTTCCCTACACCACCGACCCTTGAAATTCAGGGCTGATCGTACCGCTCCGGGCCCGACGGGCGCGGTCCCGCCATCGGTAGCCTCCCGCCCACGATGACCGTCAACCTCACCCGGATCTACACGAAGCTCGGCGACGGCGGGGAGACGCACCTCGGCGACATGAGCCGCGTGCCCAAGACGCACGTGCGCATCGAGGCCTACGGCGCGGTCGACGAGCTCAACGCCCAGCTCGGCGTCACGCTCACGCTGCCGGACCTCCCCGACCAGCAGGCGGCGTGGCTGAAGCGCGTGCAGAACGACCTCTTCGACGTCGGCGCCGACCTCGCCGTCCCGCACGGCGGCGACCGCGAGCGGCTCCGGGTCGACGGCGCCTACACCGAGTGGCTCGAGGGCGCCTGCGACGAGGTCAACGCCGGCCTGAAGCCGCTGAAGTCGTTCGTCCTGCCGGGCGGGACGCCCGCCGCGGCGCACCTGCACGTGTGCCGCACGGTGTGCCGGCGCGCGGAGCGGCGCGCGATCCTGGTCGAGGACGGCAACCCCGAGGTCGTGCGGTACCTGAACCGGCTGTCGGACCTGCTGTTCATCCTCAGCCGGGCGGCCAACGGCGGCGACGAGCCGCTGTGGGAGCCGGGGGCGACGAAGAGCTAGCCGGGGCGGGCGGTGCCGCTGCTGCTGCGGAAGCCGAGCGCCATGACGCCCGCCAGGAGCACGGCGAGCACCGCGATCCCGAGCGCGCCGACGACGAACGTCGTGTGCTCCGCCGCGTAGCCGACGAGCTGCTGCGGTCGCGCGAGCGCCAGGCCGCCCGCCGCGCCGGCGGCGAGCATCGCGACGCCGAAGGCCGGGAGCACGTCGACGGGGCGGGCGGTCTGCTCCACCCCGCGGCGGCTGGGCCAGCGCTGCTCGGTCCAGGCGACGAGCGCGACGAAGAGCATCACGTAGGTCATCGCGACGAGGTAGCCGCCGAACACGTCGGACGGGAAGTGCCAGCCGAGCGTGAGGATCGCGTAGGCGACGGCCAGCGCGAAGGCGCCGCCGATCGCGGCGACGGTCGGCCGCAGGCGTGGCGGCGCGGCGAGGACCGCGCAGAGCGCCATCGTCATCGCGGCCGTCGAGTGGCCCGACGGCCACGACGCCGCGCCGATCTGCGCATGGCCGAGCCACTCCTCGATCCGCGGCCCCGCCAGCAGGTGCTTGAGCGACTCGGTGGTGTAGCCGGTGAGGAAGAAGACGAGCGGGATGCCGAGCGCGACGCGCCAGCGTCCCCGGAGGAGGGCGACGAGCGCCAGCACGAGCGCCCACAGCGCGTACGGCGCCGGATCGGCGAGGTGCGCGATCCGGTCCAGCGCGGGCGTGAGCCGCGGCGCGTTGAGCCCGACGAAGCCCTGCAGCGTGTGCGCGTCGCCCTGCTGCGTGATCGGCACGAGCTTGGCGAGCACGCCGGTGAGGGCGAGCAGCGTCGCGGTGATCACGGCGAGCGCGAGCGGAGGTCCGGGTCGGCGGAAGGACATACGTCGACCTGGACGGTAGCCACGGAGGATGAACGCAGCCTGAAGCGAACTCCGCAAATGCCATGGAGACCGTCGGGATGGTCCCCGCGCTGCGCGACGGGACACTGCGAGATCGCTCGGGATTGCTGGTCGGCCGGGTCGAGGACATGCTCTTCGACGCGGAGACCAACCGACCGGCGTGGATGGTCGTGCGCCTGAGCGAGGACGGCGGCGGTCATCGACGAACGCTGGCCCCGGCCCGCGGAGCACGACCGTCGGTGGGCGGGATGGTGCTGGGCGTGACCGCCGAGGTCGTCCGGTCGTGCTCGGTGACGGTGACCAGCCCCGCGCCGCTGGTGGAGCACGTGGCGGCGGCGTGCCGCCACTACGGCGTGCGGCGCTTCCCGCGGGGGGACGCGTTCACGTCGGCGGCTCCGGGGTTGGAGGCGACGCGGGCGGCGTGAGCGTCGGGCCTGAACGCACGAAACCCCGCTAGAGGCGCGGGGTTCCGTAGTACCGCCACGGGGATTCGAACCCCGGTTTCCGCCGTGAGAGGGCGGCGTCCTAGTCCCCTAGACGATGGCGGCAAGGGGAGGATCAGAGTAGCAAGAGGTTTCTGGTCGACGTCCAGACGCCATGCCGCTCGTCAACGCTATGCTCGCTCCTCGCCGGCGGATGTGGCGGAATTGGTAGACGCGCACGGTTCAGGTCCGTGTGGGAGCGATCCCGTGGAGGTTCGAGTCCTCTCATCCGCATGCAGAACGAAGGCCCGCCGAGCGCGGGCCTTTGTCGTTCTCGGATGTGGCGCCGTGGGCTTCTCCGCGCGGGCTCATCCCGCCGAACACCGTGCAACTACACGGTTGGGGCCGCGCCGCCCCCAACGCCGTCCGCGGCCGCGTCGCGGCTTCACACCCGCCGTCCCGGAACTACGCTGTCTCACGTGAAGCCGGCGCGTCGCACCTCGAAGACCGGCCCGGTTCTCGACCGCCTCGAACGCGAAGGACGCCTCCGTCCGCGACGGTGGACCTCCGCGACGTGCTCGCGCGCCGCGGACCGCTCCCCGGTCCCGTGACCGGCGCCGGGACCCGCGCGCTGCAAGAGCAGCGCGGCGACCGTGGCTGACCCCACGGCTGGCGTCCTGTACGCCGACACCTCCGCGCTGGTCAAGCTCGCGACGCCGGCCCGGCCGTCAGCCCGAGCGGATGGCCGCATGGTCCTCGAGCGGGCCGTGCACCTTCCGCATGCGCGCGCGCCGTTGTCGTTCTCGGCCTCAGGCGCAGCAGTCGTCGGCACAGCCCGCGTCGGGCTCGGAGAAGCCCAGCGGCGTCGAGCAGCAGGAGCCATCGCCCTTCCACAGCGCCACGCCCTCGCGAGCGGCGATCGCGGCGATCGCGAAGGCCGCGACCGGATCGAGCCAGGGCAGTGAACCGGCGGTCGCCAGGGCGACAAGCGCCGCCGCCGCCTGACCGGCGCACAGGAGGTTCTGCGTGCCCTCCCCCGCCGTCGCGGCCGAGCCGAGCCGGCGGCCGAGCCGGAGCTTGGCCCAGCCGAGCAGCGGCATCCCGACGACGCTGCTCGCGGTCAGCACGATGCCGAGCGTGTGTGCCTCGGCGGCCTCGCCGGCCGCGAGGCGGTGGATCGACTCATACAACAAGTACGGAGCCAGCAGGAAGAACGAGCCGGCCACCCACCGCTGCGCGCGGAGCTCGGCCGCGTCGGACATCGTGCGCGAGCCGGTGAAGCGCCAGATCACGATCGCCGAGCCGAGCCCTTCGACGGCGGAGCCAGCCGCCCAGGTGACCACCGAGATCGAGTTGGCTTGCAGGCCCGCGACCAGGCCGACGACGCCCTCAGCCGTCATCCACACCAGGCTGACCCACGCCAGCGCGCGGGCACGACCGGCCGCCCGCAGCCAGGCCCGGTCCTTCCCCCCGATCGCGATGACCACGCTCATGCCGGCACGTCCTCCGCGATCACCGCCGCGAGCAGCGCGTGGCCCACCGGACTCAGCGAGTAGAGCACCATCTTGCCCTCGCGCCGCGACACCGCGAGCCCGCTCTCGCGTAGGACCCGCAGATGATGCGAGACGAGGTTCTCCGCCCGTCCGGAGATCCACGCCAGATCGCAGACGCACAGCTCATCGGTCCGCCCGAGGACGGCAGCCAGAGCGACACGCGTCGGGTCGGCGAGCGCCTTGGATCGCGCCGCCGCACTCGCAGCGGCCGCCGGCGTCAGCGCCTCGGCCCGCAGAGCCTCGGCCTTCGGAAGGTCGAGGCAGAGGAGGTCGCAGCGATCGCCGGCCATGACAACAATCTAATGGTTGTCGAGATGTCGCGCGAGGAGAGCGAGGCGGGCCGCCACGCCGAAGCGGACGACGCACCGGTGCGAAGGCGATCGCGGCGAGACGGCGCCGACCGCGGCCTGAGGCAATGGCGCTGCCAACCGCAGCAGAGGCGCGTCGACCGACGACGCGGAGCGCCGCGCGCCGCGCCCCCTACCGCAACCCCGTATAGCTCAAGTCCCAACTCACGAAGTACTTGCTCGGCACCCCCGCCACGTCCTTGGAACGCACCAGCGTCGCGACGTCCCACTGCACCGGGATCGCCGGAGCGTCGTTGAGGATCATCCGGTCGATCGCGCCCCAGGCGCGGGCGCGGGTGGGGCCGGTCGTGGTGGCGGCCGCTTCCATCGCCGCGTTGATCTTGGGGTCGTCCAGCTGGGAGTAGTTGGTGTTGTTGACCGGGGTGATCGCGGAGCCGTCGAAGACGGGGCGCAGCATCGGCTCGGGGTCCGAGAAGTCCTTGAGCCAGGCGATGGAGCCCGCGCAGGTCAGGACCTTCTTGGCCGGGACCGAGCACCAGTTGGTGAAGAGCGCGTCGCCCGGCACGAACTTCAGCCGGGTCTGGAACCCCAGCCTGCCGAGTTGGTCCTGGACGACCTCGGCGATGTTCTTGTCCTGGTCGGAGTTCCCGGCGACCAGCAGGAACTTCTCGTCGCCGTGGTACCTGCCGTCGGCGAAGCCCGCCTTGCGCAGGTACGCGGCGGCCAGCGCGGGATCTCCGCCCGGCGCGCGGAGGAAGTCGACATCAGGCCCCTTCAACCCGCCCGCCTCCTCGAACCCGGCGATGCCCGGCGGCAGGAAGTGCGTCGCCAGCGGCCCGGTCGTCACCCCGCCCCGCGCGCGCCGGACGGCCTCGCGGTCGAATGCCGCCAGCACCGCCTTGCGGACGTTGATGTCGTCGAACGGCCTCAACCGCGTGTTCAACGGCAGGAACCGGTACCCGCCCACATTGATCCGCGCAGAGACCGCCGCGCCGCCGGCCCTCGAGACGAGCTTCAGGATCGGCGCCGGCGCCGGCGCGTCCAGCACCATGTCCTTGCCCGCGATCACCTGCCGCGCGGAGATCGTGGTGTCGGTCGCGTTGGTCCGGATCCGGATCCGGTCCAGCCGCGCCGGGCGCGAGTCGGTCTTCCGCGACCACCGCGGGTTGCGGACCAGGTCGATGGACTTGCCCGGCTGATAGCCCACCACCCGCCCCTGCGCGTCGTTGCGCACCATGTACGGCCCGGTGGCCACGACGTGGTCGGTGTAGGTCGACGGGGTGCGAGCGTCGAACGGCTTCGCGTACTCCGCCGGCACCGGCGCCGTCGCGATGAGGACCAGCGCCCCCACGAACGTCGGCGCCGTCTGGGTCTGCAGCCGGAAGACGATCGTGTGCGCGTCGGGCGTCGAGATCCCCGACAGCGGCCGCACGCCCTTGGTCGGCGTCGTCGGCGCCCCCTCCAGCGCCCGGAAGTACGACGGGTACGGCCCGGCGACGTTGGCGCTGAACAGCCGCTCGAACGCGTACGCGACGTCCCGCGACGTGACCTCCCGGTTCACCGGCGGCGAGAACCGCACGCCCCGCCGCAGCTTCACGGTCACGACCCGCCCGTCGCCCGACACCACCGGCGCCGCCGCGGCCATGTCCGGCAGCGGCTTGGCCAGGTCGTCCGGCGCGTACCGGTACAGCGGCCGCTGCGACGCGAGCCCGACCATCACGCCTTGGGTGGAGTACGACCGTCCGGTGTCCAGGTAGTCGACGTCGGACGCCGCCAACATCGTCAGCGTTCCACCATGTCTGACCGCTCCGGAACCCGGCGCGCCGTCGCCCTCGCCCTTCCCGCCACCGCATCCGGAAACGACAACGGCGAGCGCGCTCAAGAGCGCGCTCGCCGTGACGAGCAAGGAGGGCGTCCGCACGCGGCGGACGTTAGCGCTTGACGCGCTGCCGCTTGGACGCGGCGGGATCTTCGCTGGGCGGGGCGCCCTCGTAGCTGATCATCGTGAGGCGCGCGCGCACCTGCTCGCTTCCGTCGCGGATCCGGACGGCGGCCCTGGCCTGCTCTTCCAGCGCCCAGTCGAGCACCTCGGCCATCTTGTCGTTCAGCTCGATCCAGCCCTCTTCGTCGAGCAGCAGCGGCGTATACGAGAGGTGCCGATCGGTCCGCTCCTCGAACGTGTCGGCGGCGATCGCCTCGCGCATGTCCCCGAGCGCGTTGTTGAGGAGCGTCGTCGTGACCGCCTTGCGGGCGCTCAACGGCATCTGCGCCCAGTCGTCCTCGTTGAGGAACGCCCGCGTCAACGCGCGGTAGTGGTGCTCGATCGCCCCGCGCCGCGGCGTCGTCCTCACGAGCTCGATGCAGTCGAGCTCGCGCAGGATCCGGACGTGGTAGCTGACCAGGGGCAGCGACTCGTCGAACTCCTTGGCCATCTCGTTCGGGCTCGCCACGCCCTCGTTGAGCCTCGCCAGGATCTTCATCCGCAGCGGGTGCGACAGCGCCTTGACGATGTTGCTGTTCAGCTCGTGCGGGTCGGCGTTGCGCTTGCTCCGACGGGCACCGGCTGTCGTGGTCTTGCTCATCGGCGCTCCCCGCCGTCGTGCTGTGACAGAACCTGCTGCAGCCGACCACGCGCACGGTGCAGCCTCACCTTCGCCGTGCCCTCAGGGATGCCGAGGGCCAGGGCGACTGCGGGCTGCGTGAGGTCGTCGACGTACCGCAAGGCCAACAGCTTACGGTCCTGCGGGGTCAGACTGCGAACCGCTCGGCGCACGTCGACCTGCAGATCCAGCAGTTCGAGCCGCTTCGAGGCGGCCCTGTCGGCGAAGTCGCCGTGCTCGTCGAGGCTGATGGCGACGCCGTTCCGCGCCCGGTGCCTCATCGCCTCGCGGCGCACGATCGTGCGCAGCCAGGCGACCGGATGGTCGGGCGCCTCAGCGGTCTGGAGGCTCTTCCAGGCGCGGATCAACGCCTCCTGCGCGATGTCCGCGGCGTCGGCCGGAGGGGCCAGCCTGCGCGCCTCCCGCAGACACTGCCGGTGCATGAACTCCCAGTCGAGCGGACCCAACTGGAAAGAATTTGAGATGGGATGAAACGCTTTTGAGCGCTTTGAGGGTCTGGACATGACATGACCCTGCTCGGCTCAGACGCCATTGCGGAAAAAGAAACGGTCGCGGCTCCGTATGACCCGCTCGCTCCGCATTACGACGCGTTCAACAGCGCACCGGAGTACGAGGATTGGCTCGCCGCGCTCCTCCAACTCGCCGCTGAGCACGGGCTCGACGGCGGACTCGCGCTCGACGTCGGATGCGGGACCGGGCGGTCCGTCGCGGCGCTGCTCTCGGCGGGCTTCGAGGCCTCCGGGGTGGACCCCTCGCCGGGCATGCTCGAGGTCGCTCGCGAGCGTCTCGGAGCGGGCGTCGAACTGGGCGTGTCAACGCTCCCCGAACCATTGCCAATTGGCCCAAAGTTGGACCTGGTCACAGCGTTCGGCGACGTTCTCAACTACATCGAGCCCGAGATGCTCAGCCGATCGATGACCGTTCTGGCCGACCGGCTGCGCCCGGGCGGGCTCCTGCTCTTCGACGCCAACACCCAGCTGGTGTTCACGACGTTCTTCGGCACGGCCCACGTCCGCGACGCCGGCGAGCGCTTCTTCGTCTGGGATCCGCTGGCCCAGGACGACCCCACCTACAGCGCCGACCTCCACGCCTTCGTGGCGGCCCCGGACGGCGACCCCAGCGGGTGGATCCGCACGGTCAGCCGCCACGTCCAGCACCGCCATCCGCACGAGCGCATCGTCGAGGCGCTGGACGACGCGGGGCTCGAGCTGCTCACCACGCGCGGCGCGCACGAAAGCGGCGAGCTCGACCTCGTCGCCGACGACGCGCGCCACATCAAGCGCATCTACCTGGCCCGACTTTCATGACCCCTACACGCACAGAGAGGAGGGATGCACATGCTCAAGATCGTCAAGATCGAGGAGGAGACGCTGCCGGTGGCTTCGCTCGTCAAGAACGGCTAAGCGAGGCACCCCCGATCCTGACCGCCCCCCGTTGCGGCCAGGACCGGGAACGCCCCCGGCTCAAGTCGACGATCGAGGTCATGACCGACCGCGATCGCGTCGTGCTCCTGCGCCATGGCCACCGAGGTGGTGACATCGCGCTGGAGGGCGATCCCGCCGTGCTCGTCGAGCTGCTCGCACAGCTCGACGGCACGCGTGGGCGCGAAGAGATCCTGGCGGCGCTGCGCGCGGGTCCTGTCCCCGCGCTCAGCGCCGCCGATCTCGACGAGGCGCTCGACGCCATGGCCGCGGACGCCATCACCGAGGACGCGTCCGAGGACCCCAGGCATCTCGACGAGCACGCGCTCGACCGCTACGACCGCCAGCTGCGCTACTTCAGCGACCTCGCCCCGGCCGGCATGCCGCGCGCCGCGGCGCAGGCCCGCCTGGAGTCCGCGACCGTCGCGGTCCTCGGGCTCGGAGGGCTGGGCGGACTGGCGGCGACGATGCTCGCCGCCGTCGGCATCGGGACGATCGTGGGCGTCGACCACGACGACGTCGAGCTCAGCAACCTGGCCCGCCAGATCCTCTATCGCGAGGACGACCTCGGCCGGCCCAAGGTCGAGGCGGCCGCCGAGCACCTCGGCCAGCTCAACGGGCGCACGACGTTCCGCGGCATCGCGCAGCGGCTCGAGTCGACCGAGGACGTCGCCCGGGTCATCGCGGGCACCGACTTCGTCGTCGGCGCCGTCGACTGGCCGGCGACCCAGATCTCGCACTGGGTCAACGCGGCGTGCTGGGACGCCGAGATCCCCTATATCTCGATGAGCATCTTCCCGCCGCTGCTGCGCGTCGGCCCGACCTACGTGCCCGGCGTCACCGGCTGCCGCGAGTGCCAGGAGACCGCCTACCGGCGCATCTACCCGCTCTACGACAAGGCGATGACCGTCCTCGACTCCCACGCGCCGGGCGCGACGTACGCGCCGTCGTGCGGCGTGATCGGCTCGCTGATCGCCAACGAGGTCGTCGCCTACATCACCGGCCTGCACCCGCTGACGTGCGAGGGCAACGCCTTCATGATCGACACGACGACGCTGACGGTCACGCGCGAGGCGGTCCCCCGCGACCCCGACTGCCCCGTGTGCGGCACCTCGACCATGCGTCCGCCCCGCTGACCCGCACCCACCGCCCGGCCGAGCACCCCGGACATGGACGTCCGGCTCTCGGAAGTGCTCGCCGCGCTCTCGCACGCCCTCGACATCACCGAGGGCCAGCCGCGCGGGCACGCGGAGCGGACGTGCCTGATCGCGATGCGCGTCGCGCGCCAGCTCGACCTCGACGGGCCGACCCGCTCGTCGCTCTTCCACGCGGCGCTGCTCAAGGACGCGGGCTGCTCCTCGAACGCGGCGAAGGTCGCCGCGCTCTACGGCGCCGACGACGCCGACGTCAAGCGCGACCGCAAGACCACCGACCACCTCCAGCCGGGCCAGTCGATCCGGCATCTCGTGCGCGCGACCGCGCCCGGCCGCTCGCCCGTGGCCAAGGCCAAGCACTTGAAGCTGCTGGTCGCGCACGGCTCGACCGGCTCGCGCGCGCTGACCGAGCTGCGCTGCGAGCGCGGCGCCGAGGTGGCGCGCGCGGTTGGCCTGAGCGTCACGGCCGAGCAGGCCATCCGCGACCTCGACGAGCACTGGGACGGCCGCGGCTACCCGCACTCGCGGGCGGGCGAGCAGATCTCTCTGTGCGGCCGGATCCTGTGCCTCGCCCAGACCGCCGAGGTCTACTGGCAGGACGGCGGCGGCGCGGCCGGCGCGTGCGGCGTCGCGCGCGACCGCCGTGGCACGTGGTTCGACCCGGCGCTCGTCGACGCCCTGCGCGCGACCGAGGACGACCATCGCTTCTGGGCGACGCTCGACGAGCCCCGCGTCGCCTCGCTGGAGCCCGTCGACCGCCTGCTGCACGCCGACGACGACGGCCTGGACCGGATCGCGGGCGCGTTCGCCGGGATCGTCGACGCCAAGACGCCGTACACGGCACGCCACTCCGAGGGCGTGGCCGAGATCGCCGTGCGGCTGTCGGCGGCGCTCGGCTTCGACGCCCAGCAGCAGCGCGAGCTGCGCCGCGCCGGGTTGTTGCACGACATCGGCAAGCTCGGCGTGTCGAACCGCATCCTCGACAAGCCCGGCAAGCTCGACGCCGGCGAGTGGGCCGCGATGCGCCGCCATCCCACCTGGACGCTGGAGATCCTGCAGCGCATCCCGGCGTTCGCCGGCCTCGCCGAGGTCGCGGCCAACCACCATGAGAAGCTCGACGGCTCAGGCTACGGCCGCGGGCTGACCGCCGCGGCGCTGACGCTCCCGGCGCGGATCCTCGCCGTCGCCGACATCGCCGAGGCGCTGACCGCCGACCGCCCCTACCGCGAGGCGCTCGGCCCCGACGAGGTGCTCGCGATCATGCGCCGCGACGCGGGCACGAGCCTGGACGCCGACACGTTCGCCGCGCTCGAGGCGCTGCTGCCCGTGTGGAGCCCGGTCGCCACGCCGGTCGCGGCGTAGGCCCGCGCGTCGTCAACGCGCCCAGGTCGGCAGCACGTCCCACGCGGCGATGCGCAGGTGCTTGAGCACCGCCAGCGTGCGCAGCGTCGCGCCCGGACCCTCGGAGGAGACGACGTCGCCGCAGCGCAGCGCCGACGCGGGATCGAGCTTGCCGATGAACCAGCGGTAGGCGTCCTCGGCCGTGCAGGCCAGCTCGAGGTCGGCGGCGCCGCCCGCCGGCGCGTCGCCGGCCACGTGGGCGCGGCCGTCGCGCAGGTCCAGCACGAGCGTCGCGTCCGGCTCGCGCAGCGCGAACCGGACGACGGTGTCCAGCCGCCCGAGGCGCTCGCGCAGCGGCGGGTCGTTGGCGAGCGCGTCGCGCAGGCGGCCGCCGAGCTCGACGTGCACCGCGTCGGCGTCGGCGAAGCGCGGCGCCTCGCGCTCGGCGCGCAGGTGGGCCAGGACGTCGGCCGCGTTGCGCACCGGCGGCAGCGCGCGCAGGCGCTCCAGCCGGACGTCGGCGAACGCGTCGCCGCGTGCCGCGTCGCGCTCGAGCAGCGCGGCGTAGTGGCGGTCGGCCGCGGCACCCCAGGTCACGGCGCCGGCCTCGCGCTCCCAGTCGCGCGGGGCCAGCCGCAGCAGCCAGCCCGCGCCCTCGGGGTCGCGCGCCAGCAGGCCGGGGTCGTCGGCCAGCCGCGGGTTGACGGTCAGGACCGAGCCGCCGACCGGCGCCCACACGCCGAACGTCCCGGCCGCGACGCGCACGGTCGCGACGAGGTCGCCGGCCTCCAGCGACGCGCCCGGCGTGGGCAGCGTGAGCTGCGGCTCGCCGCCGAGGTCGGCGGCCAGCGCGCGAGTAAGTCCTACGACAACGGCGCCCAGCGCGGTCTCGACCCACAGGTGCGCGTCGAGCGCGATCCCGCGGGCGGCGGTGCCGAAGGCGGCCGGGTCGACCGCCGGGAGGCGCGGGGCCACCGGCGCGCCCCCGGCGCCCGCGGCGCGCCGCGCCGGCCACGTCGGGCTCGGCGTCCAGAGGTCGTCGGGCAGCGTCGCGCCGTGGCGCAGCGCCTCGTCGCTCAGCCGGTCGGGCGCCACGAGCGGGACGCCGTAGCGCTCGGCCGCGCGCGCGAGCGCGTCGCGCTGCTCCCACCCCGCGCGATCCGGGAGCGCCAGGGCGGTGACGCACGCCTGCTCGGCCCGAAACCCCGTGCGGTGCACCTCCAGGTCGCCCCACGCGGCGATCGCGCCGACCGCCTGGTCGGCGCGGAAGTCCAGCCGCCGGTCGCCCGGATCGGTCAACGCGTACAACCCGCACATGCAGTCGGCGACCGGCGGCATGTGCCGGACGTCGCGCGCGCAGACGGCCCGGTTGGCGCCCGGCTCCCACGGCAGCGCCGTGAACGTCCACGGCCGCAGCAGCCCGTCGTCCTCGATGTGCCAGGCGCGGTAGCCGACGACGGCCTCGACGAAGTCAGGAGCGCTCTCAGGCATGGCTCTCCACGGCCGCGCGCGCGAGCCCCTGGGCGAGCTGGCGCCCGGAAGCCGAGCCGCCGGGCGAGGTCTTCCGCTCACTCACGCCGGGACGGGCTCGCGCTCGGGCGCCGGCGCCTCGGCGGGCTCGCGCTCGAACGGCTCGGCCTCGCGCTCGGCGGGCGCCGGCCGTTGCGCCGGCGCGGGCAGGCGGAGGGGCTCGACACGGATGCGTCGCGAGGGACCGGGCAGATCGAGGCAGACCGTCACGGCGCCGGAGGCTACGTCCCGGACCAGATGGCACCGCCGGGTCGGCGGATGCAGACGTTTGATCCGGCGCCGATGAGGAACAACTCACGCCAGGCTCCTCAGCCGACCCCTCCCCGTCATGCCCGACCAGCTCACCGTCGACATCGATCGCGATCGCACAGCGCCCGCCTCCGCGCGGCGCGCCGTGGAGCGCTTCGGCGACACGCTCGACCCGGGCGTGGTGCCCGACGTCAAGCTGCTCGTCTCCGAGCTGATCGCCAACGCCGTCAAGTACGGCCGCGAGGGCCGGGTCCAGCTGATCCTGCGCTCCGAGGACCCGCACCACGTGCACGTCGAGGTCGTCGACCAGGGCGTCGGCTTCGTCCCCGCGGCGCGCGACCGGCCGAAGACCGAGCCGGGCGGCTGGGGCCTGCACATGGTCGAGGCGCTCACCCAGCGCTGGGGCGTGCGCGACGGCTCGACGCACGTGTGGTTCGAGATCGACCGCCGCTAGACACCCGCGGTCAAGAACGGCCTCTGTGCGCCCGATCACACCGGGGACATGGGGAGCCGGGTCGATCGCCTCGCCGCGCATCTGCGTTCGTCGCCGGACGCCGAGCGGCTGCTGGCCGGGCGCGTCGGCGGCGCGCTGTGGCTGGTCGCGGCCGTCGCGACCGTGGCGCTCCCGCTCTTCCCGCAGGTCGACACGCCGCTGTTCCCGTGGCCCGCGCTGTGGACCGCCGGCGCCGTCGTCTGGGGCGTGTGCGCGATCTTCGTCATCGACTGGAGGCGCGCGCCGAGCTGGGTGCTGCCGACCGCCAACGCCGCCGCGATCACGGTCATCGCCGGGATCACGCTGATCACCGGCGGCGTCGACTCCCCCGCGCGCCTCTACATCTTCTTCGCGCTCGTCTACGCGTCGTGCTTCGTCGACGCACGCCAGGCGGTCGGCCTCGTCGTCGCCTGCGCGGCCGCGTGGGCGCTGCCCGTCGTCGGCGACCGCGGCGTGCCCGCCGCCGCCGGCGAGCTGGCGATGGCCCTCCCGATCTTCGCCGTCGTCGGCGGCCTGCTGCTCATGGGCCGCGCGCTGCTGGCGACGATGTACGACAACGCCCAGCGCCTCTCCGAGGAGCACCACGCGCTGCGCTCGATCGCGACAGCCGTCGCCGCCGGCCAGCCGACCGACGCCATCTGCTCGCTGGCCGCCGAGCAGGCCGGGCGGCTGCTGGGCGCCAACGGCGGCGGCATCCTGCGCTTCGAGGCCGACGACAGCATCACCGCGATCGGCACCTGGCAGGACACCGGCACACGCGTCGTGCCGGGGACCCGCTACCCCATCGCGGCCACGAGCCCGATCGCGGCGATCCGCCGCGACGGCCGCGCCGTCCGCCTCGACGACACGCGCCTGCCCGGCGCCCACGACTCCCCCACGCTGCGCGACAACGGCTTCGTCGCGTTGGCGGGCACGCCGATCCAGGTGCGCGGCCGGCTCTGGGGCGCGGCGGTCGTCACGTCCTACGACCCGTTCACGTTCCCCGCCGACACCGAGCAGCACCTCTCGGAGTTCGCCGAGCTGATCGGGATGGCGGTCGCCAACACCGAGGAGGTCGCGCGCCTAGAGGCCGACGCGACCACCGACCCGCTCACCGGCCTGGCCAACCACCGCGCCTTCCAAGAGCGCCTGCGGGCCGAGCTCGGCCGCGCCGCGCGCCACGGCTCGTCGGTCGCGGTCGCGCTGGTCGACGTCGACAACTTCAAGGCCGTCAACGACGCCGGCGGGCACGCGATCGGCGACTCGGTCCTGCGCGACGTCGCGGGCGTCCTGGGCGAGCACCTGCGGGCCGAGGACGTCCTGGCGCGCGTGGGCGGCGACGAGTTCGCGGTCCTGCTGCCGGAGTCCTGCGCGGCCGACGCCGTGGCCGCGCTGGAGCGCGCGCGCCGTGCCATGGAGCGCGCGCCCCACACCGGCGGCGCGCGCGTGACGATCTCGGTCGGCGTCTGCGACGTCGCGCACGCCATCGACGCCGAGCAGCTCACGCGGTTCGCCGACGGCGCCCTGTACTGGTCCAAGGAGCACGGCCGCAACCGCATCTCGGCCTACGACCCGGAGACGATCCACGAGCTGTCGGCCGTCGAGCGCATCGGCGCGCTCCAACGGTCACAGGCCCTGACCGGCATCCGCGCGCTGGCGCGGGCGATCGACGCGCGCGACGCGAGCACGCGCGAGCACTCCGAGCGCGTCGCCAAGCTCACCGCCCGCCTGGCCGAGGCCCGCGGCTGGACCGCCGACCGCGTCGCGCTGCTGCACGAGGCCGCGCTGGTCCACGACGTCGGCAAGATCGGGATCCCGGACGCGATCCTGCTCAAGCCCTCCCGCCTGACGCGTGAGGAGTACGAGGTCATCAAGGACCACGCCGAGCTGAGCGCGCGGATGGTCGAGGAGATCCTCGGCTCCGAGCAGGTCGAGTGGATCCTCAGCCACCACGAGCGCCCCGACGGGCGCGGCTACCCGCGCGGGCTGCGCGGCGCGCAGCTCAGCGAGGGCGGGGCGCTGCTGGCCGCGGCCGACGCGTTCGACGTCATGGTCTCGACGCGCCCCTACTCCCCCAGCCGCTCGATCGACGACGCGCTGCGCGAGTGCCGCGAGCTGATCGGCGAGCAGTTCGCGCGCGTGGCGGTCGAGGCGCTCGAGGCCGTCTACGGCCCGGCGACCGCGCTGCTCGACGCGGCCTAGCGCGAGGCAGGCCTACAGGATCACGGCCTGCCGCACCGCCGCACCCGCGGCGAGGCGGTCGAACCCCGCGTTGATCTCGTCCAGGCCGATGCGGTGGGTCAGCAGCTCCTGCACCGGCAGCTCACCGTTCTTGTAGGCCTCGATGAAGTGCGGGATGTCGCGCTCCGGGACGCACGAGCCGAGGTAGGAGCCCTTGAGCGTCCGCTCCTCGGTGACGAGGCTGACGGCCTGGATGTCGAGGCGCTGCTCGGGATGCGGCAGGCCGACGGTGACGGTCGTCCCGCCGCGGCGGGTCGCCTCGTAGGCCTGGGCCAGGACGCGGGCGCTGCCGACGGTCTCGATGACCTTGTCGCCGCCGCCCCCGGTGGCCTCGCGGATCGCCTCGACGGCGCCCTCGCCCGCGTGGATCGGCGTGGCGCCCAGCGCTCGCGCGTGCTCGAGCTTCTCCTCGACGACGTCGACCGCGACGACCTCCGCCGCGCCGGCCATCTTCGCGCCCAGCAGCGCGGCCAGGCCGACGCCGCCGAGGCCGAAGACCACGACGCGGTCGTCCGGCCCGACCTGCGCGCTGTTGACGGCGGCGCCGACGCCGGTCAGGACCGCGCAGCCGAACAGCGCGGCGATGTCGTAGGGCAGCTCCGGGTCGACCTTGACGGCCGAGTGGGCCGAGACGACGACGTGGTCGGCGAACGCGCTGACGCCGAGGTGGTGGTGCAGCGGCGCGTCCCAGCGGCGCGCGCCGCTGAGCAGCGTGCCGGCCGCGTTGGCCGCGGCGCCCGGCTCGCACAGCGCGGCGCGGCCGGCGCGGCAGGGCCCGCAGTCCCCGCACGTGGGCACGAAGGACAGGACGACGTGGTCGCCGATCGCGAAGCCCGGCGTGTCGCCGCCGGTCGCGACGACCGCGCCCGCCGCCTCGTGGCCGAGCACCATCGGCATCACGCGCGGGCGCGAGCCGTCGATCACCGACAGGTCGGAGTGGCACAGGCCGGCGGCGCCGACCCGGATCAGCAGCTCGCCCGGTCCGGGCGGCGCCAGCTCGAGCTCGACGACCTCGAGCGGCCGGGAGTCGACGTAGGGCTGGGGCAGCCCCATCTCGCGCAGCACCGCGCCGCGGACCTTCATGCGATCGCCTCCAGCGCGCCGCGGATCGGCTCGGGGATCGGGACCGGCCGGCGCGACGCGCGGTCCACGAACACGTGCACGAACCAGCCGGTGGCCGCGACGGTCTCGCCCGCCGCGCCGCCGAACAGCCCGATCTCGTACCTGACCGAAGACGTGCCCAGGTGGCCGACGCGCAGCCCCGCCTGCACCGCCTCGGGGAAGACGAGCGCCGCGGTGAACGCGCAGTGCGACTCCGCGCACAGGCCGATCGCGTCGCCGCCGATGATGTCCAACCCGCCCACGTTGATGAGGTACTCGTTGATGATAGTGTCGAAGAACGCGTAGTACTGGACGTTGTTGACGTGGCCGTAGACGTCGTTGTCGTACCAGCGCGTCGGGATCGTCATCCGGTGCGGGTAGTCGGTCAGCGCAGGCGTGGCGGTCATGAGCGATGGCGGAGCATCAGGCGGCGGACGAGGTCGTCGTCGAAGCGCGCCGGCTGCGTCGTCGCGATGAAGTCGTGCAGCAGCGCGACGAACCGGTCCGGGTCGTCGTTGAACGGGAAGTGCCCGGCGCCCGGGAAGACCTCGAAGCGGCTGTTGGGCATCCGCTCGTGGGCCTCCCGGCCGTGCTTGACCGGGATCATGCGGTCGCGGTCGCCCCAGACGATCAGCGACGGCACGTGCTCGGCGAGGTACAGCCGGTCGGTGGCGTCGACGCGCTGGCCGGTCGGGTCGATCACCGACCGCGCGGTGTGGACGAACGCGCGCCGCGCGCTGGCGTCGCCCAGCGACTCGAAGCCCTCGGCCATGCCCTGCACGTCGGCCGAGGCGCGCAGGCCCACGCGGCCCAGGACCGAGCCGACGACCGAGCCGGCGCCGCGCAGCGGCGACGAGGCCAGCAGCGGCAGGACGTACTCCGCGCCCGGCAGCGTCGCGGCCCGCAGCACGAGGCTGACCTCGGAGCCCAGGCCACCGGAGTCCACCAGCGCCAGCCGCTCGACGCGCTCGGGGAACTGGTAGGCGAACTGCATCGCCACGCCGCCGCCCAGCGAGTGGCCGACGACCGTCGCGCTCGGGACCTCCAGCGCGACCAGCAGGTCGCGCAGGCCGGAGGCGTAGGCGCCCAGCGAGTAGTCGCCGCGCGGCTTGGCCGACCGTCCGTGCCCGAGCAGGTCGGGCGCGATGACGTCGTAGTGCTCGGCCAGGGCCGGCATGACCGTGCGCCAGGTCCGCGAGCTCGACGTGATCCCGTGGACGAGCAGGACGGCCGGGCCCGCCCCTACGCGGTGGTAGGTGACGGGGTGGCCGTGCAGCTCGATCTGCTGCGACGTGGACGGGGGCATCCGTGCGCTGCAACATATCGGTCGAGCGTTGCGCGGGCGCCTGACAGCGGCCTCCGCCTACGGCGCCGCGAACCCGGCGGTCTGCCCCGCGTAGACCGACGGGCCGCGCGGGGAGTCCAAGGACACGCTGTAGGTGCCGGCCGGCGTCGCGGCCGGCGCGATCGAGGTGTAGGTGCTGCCGTCGGCGCTGACGTCGGCGGTCGCGACCGGGTCCTGGGTGTAGCGGTCGAAGCAGCCGGGCGGGACGCCGTTCTGGTTGGGGCTCGGGACCGAGCCGGGCGTGCTCACGGAGGCGTTGCAGATCCGGTCGAGCTTGCGGTCCAGGCGGACCTTGCGCCCGGGCTGGGCCGGCGTGATCGCGCCGGTGACCTGCAGGCGGCCGTCCGCCAGCCGGGTCGCGCTCGCCGTCACGTGGACGTAGGTCTGGACGTAGTTGGTGGCGTTGGTCGGGATCGCCACGTCGCCGCCGGCGGGCCGCGTGACCGCCGCCAGGATCCGGCGCGGCACGGGCGAGCCCGGGATCCGGATCGTCGCCAGGCCGTCGGCGCCGGTGACGCCGGTCGCGCCGGTGGGCGCGGGCGTCGGCACCGCCGACGACGTGTCGGTCGCGGTCGCCGCCAGCAGCTCGACGGTGACGCCGGCCACCGGCGCGGGGTCGCCGACGGTCGCGGTCCGGCTCACGGTCTGCCGCGTGAGCGTGGCGACCGCGGAGGGGTCGCTGTCGACGTAGACCGGCTGCGGCGAGACGGCCAGCGACAGCGCGGGGATCAGCTGGCGCGCGGCGCTCGCGAACGGGTCGTCGCCGCCCACGACGACGCACGGGCAGTCACCGGCGCCCTCGTAGTTCTCGGTCTGGGTGTAGTAGCTGCGGCCCCGATCGCGGGAGAACGCGCCGCCCAGGTTCACGAACGCGCGGGCGTCGGAGCGCGTGCGCGTCGACAGGTTCCAGCGCGTGAAGGCGTTGGCCTGGCGGATCCCGCCGCGGACCGTGTACAGGTAGGAGCCGTCGAAGGCGATCGACCCGATGAAGTTGCTCTCCTCGCCCTGGGCCTCGCGCTGGAACGTCCGCGACGACCCGCCGCCGACCCGGACCACGCGCGCCTCGGTGGCGCCCGTCCCGTACGTCACCGCCGGGTGTGCGAGCACGCCGACGTAGGAGGACGTCAGGTCCAGCTGCGAGATGTCGGCGCAGTGCCCGCGGTCGAGCTTGCGGGCGGTCCCGGTCGGCAGCGTCCGGACGTAGGGCACGTCGCACTTGCCGTCGCGCACGGTGTAGGCGGCCTTGGACCCGTTGATCGCGAGCGCCGGCGCGCCGCCCCCGCGGTAGGAGATGTGGCCGGCGACGCTCAGGGTCGACGGCCCGCCGGTGCGCAGCACCGCCGAGAGGACGTCGCACGCGTGCGAGCGGGTGGAGCAGTTGCCGGCCCACGCGACCTGCGCGCCGCCGCCGCCCCGCTTGGTCCCGACGTCGAACGGCGCCGACGCGGGCGCCCGCAGCGACGTCGCCACGGCGGCGCCACTCCCGGCGCGCAGCACGAACCGCCCGTCGTCGCCCCGCCACGCCGCCCAGCCCGCGTCAGCGGAGATCGGCGTGCCCTTGGCGCTGGAGCCGACGGCCGTGTCGGCCGACGCCGGGACCGCGGAGCACAGCACCGCGAGCGCGGCGACGAGGAGGACGGAGCGGAGATGGGGCATGGACACTCAACTGCCCGCATCCCGCGAAGGTCACGTCACGCTGTCCGCGTGCGGGCGGTCCAGCACCACGCCGTCGCGCCCCGCCGCCTTGGCGGCGTGCGTCGCGCGGTCGGCCTCGACGATCAGCGCCTCGCCCGAGGCGGCCCCGTCGCAGGCGGCGGCCACGCCGACCGACGCGGTCGCGCCGAGGTCGAGCCCGCGCACGACGTCGACCAGCGCCCGCGCCGGCGCGCCGTCCTGGGCGGCGCGCGTGACCGCGACCGCGGCCCCGCGGTGGGCCGCGGGAACCGTCGTCAGTTGGCACGTCGCCGCTCATCGATGCCCGTCCGCAGACCCCGCGGCGGGCGAACGCCCACCCGGGCTCGCCGTGGCTGAGGTGAATTTCGGCGAGCCCGGGCGACCGGCGTCTGCTGGATGCAACGTAGGGCGAGCGGCGACGCGCCGCCTCACCCGCCGAGGATGATCTCCGATCACCCGGCCGGTGTGGACGATCCCGGCCATGGCTTCCTCCTCTTCGCGCTCGGCGCGCTACGACGACGTCGGCGTCAACGGCTGGCAGGCGTTCGCCGGGATCATCCTGTTCCTCAGCGGCGTCTTCGGCTTCCTCTACGGCCTGGCGGCGGTGCTCAACGACGACGTCGTGACCGTCGGCGGCGGCACGGGCGTCACCGTCTGGAGCTTCACCGCGTGGGGCTGGATCCACATGATCGTCGGCGTGCTGATGGCCAGCACGAGCATCGGCTTGTTCATGATGAAGGGCTGGGCACGCTTCGCCGCGATCGTCTTCTGCATGCTCAACGTGCTGATCCAGTTCGGGACGATCTCCGCGTTCCCGCTGTGGTCGCTGCTCGTGATCGCCCTCGACATCGTGATCATCTACCAGCTGACCGCGAACTGGGCGCCCGACGAGCTCGCTCCCTAGCCGGCGCTCGTCGGTCTCGCGGTAGGAGTTGTCCTCGTCCAGCATGGCCGTTCGTCGACGGGGTCGGCGAGCGCGGCCAGCGAGGTCAGCGCACAGACCTGGAACTTCGACACGGCGCGCACGATGCCTGGAGACGACCCATCCGAAACCTACGTCACGGGAGCGTCACGCGCTGGGCGCGCCGTCGAGCAGATGCGTCGGGAACGAGCCCTTCAGCAGCCAGCCGCCGTCGTCGAGGCGCACCACGTCGCCGCGCTTGACGAGCTCCCCCACCGCCTGGCTGACCGTTGGGCGCTGGGCGCCGACGAACCGGGCCATCATCGTGTGGTTGATCGGGACCGGGACGAGGACGCCGTCGGGCGTGACGCGCCCGAAGCGCTCGGCCAGGCCCCACAGCGAGAGCAGCACGCGGTCGTCGATCCGCACGACCTGGTGGATGAGCAGGCGCAGCGACGCGCTCGTCGCCCGCCCCATCACGCGGCCCGTCACCTGGCCGAGGACCGACGGCCAGCGCGCGGCCTTCACCGCGAACGCGGCGTCCAGCAGGGCGAAGCGCACGGGCTCCAGCGCGTCGAAGCGCAGCTCGGGCGACAGCGCCGCCGCGTGGCGGTCGGTCGGCCACGGCCGGACGAGGTCGCCGGGGCCGAGCACCTCGAGGCTGGCGCGCTTGCCGACGATGACGTCGCGCGCCAGCACCCCGTCGAACAGGAGCATGCCGAGCTCGGTCGGGGCCGCCGCCCACGTGGCCGCGGCGTCCCAGCGGCCACGCTCGATGCTGATGGTCGGCACGACCAGCTCGCGCTCGGCCAGCGCGAAGTCCGGAGCGTCCAGCCCCTGTCCGAGGTCGGGGTCGACCTCCAGCACGCGCACTGACCCATGCATCGAGGAGTCAGTAGATACCCCGCGACCGCGTCGGGCGCAAGCGCCGTCCGCGGCCGCGAGGGTGACGTGCCGGGGCTCAGTCGCGCGCCATCGCCGCCGCCAGGTGCGCCTCGACGTCCACGTAGAGGTCCTCGCCGATGTCGAAGACGACCTTCGCGATCGCGCCGCCCGTGAAGGGGTAGCGCGATCCGGCGTAGTCCTGGCCGACCGCGTCGCCGATGCACAGGCCCTCGCCGCAGAGCGAGAAGTGGCCGGTCATCGTCCGGATCTGCTCCTCGGCCACGACCTGGCCGTCGACGTGGAGCTTCAGCGGGCCGTGCGACTCGTGGTGCTCCCCCATGCGCTCCTTGGTGAACTCGACGCCGAGCACGTGCGCGCCGTCGGAAGGCACGTCGGCGACGACACGCTGCTCGGGTGGGATCCCGAGGAAGTTGTAGGCGTAGCGGAGCTTGCCGTCCTTGATGTACAGGCTGTGGCCGCCGAAGCGCGACCCGTGCGCGAAGATCACCCCCTCGCTGTCCGGGGTCAGCTCGACCTCGGCGAGCACCTTGTAGGACACGCCGTGCGTGTTGGCCGCCGAGCGCTCCGGGACCTCGGTCGTGCCGGGGTAGTACGTGTACTGCCCGCTGAGCGGGACGGGGATCTTGAACTCCATCGCCAGGAACTTCTCGAGGTCCCTGCCGGCGACCTCCATGTCGTTGAGCGGCAGCACGTGGTTGCGCTGGGCCTCCTCGAACCAGAGGTCGACGAGCTCCTTGACCTTCTCGGGGTGCTCGTCGGCGAGGTCGCGGGCCTCGGCGCGGTCCTCGTCGGAATGGAACAGCTGCCACTTGTCCTTGTCGAAGTTGCTCAGACCGGAGATCGGGCCGTGCTCGGTGACGGCCTTCCAGCCCCGGTGCCAGAGGCCGCGCTGCCCGAACATCTCGTAGTACTGGGTCACCTTCTGCGTCGGGGCGTCGGCCGCGTCGAAGGAGTAGCGCATCGACACCCCGTCCAGCGGGGACTGCGCGTGGCCGTCGACGGTGTCCGGCATCGCGATGCCGCAGGCCTCGAGGATCGTCGGGTAGACGTCGGTCGAGTGGTGGTACTGGTCGCGTACCTCGCCCCGGGCCTGGATGCCCTTCGGCCAATGGATCACGAGCGGGTCGCAGATGCCGCCCTGGTAGGTGTAGCGCTTGAACATCCGGTAGGGCGTCGAGAACGCCACCGCCCAGCCCGTCGGGTAGTGGTTGTAGCCGTCCGGGCCACCGAGCTTGTCGATCAGCGGGAGGTTGTCCTCGGTCGTGTCCGGCCAGCCGTTGAAGTACTTGCCCTCGTTGACCGAGCCGTTCGGGCTGCCCTCGCCCGAGGCGCCGTTGTCGGCGCAGTAGAAGATGATGGTGTTGTCGAGCTGGCCCGACTCCTCCAGGTAGTCGACGATGCGCCCGACCTGCGCGTCGGTGTACTCCGAGAAGCCGGCGTAGACCTCGGCCATGCGGCAGAAGAGCGCCTTCTCCTCGGCCGACAGCTCGTCCCACGGGCGCACCCGGTCGCCCGCGCTGAACGTGCCCTCCGCCATCGGGTTGATCGGCGTCAGCTCCGTGCCCTCGGGCAGGATCCCGCGCTCGATCATCCGCGGCAGGACCCACTCGCGATAGGCCTCGTAGCCGTCGTCGAACTTGCCCTTGTACTTGTCGATGTACTCCTGCGGGGCATGGTGGGGCGCGTGGTTGGCGCCCGGGCAGAACCACAGGTACCAAGGCTTCTCCGCCTCGGACTGCTTGGAGTCGCGGATGAAGCGCAGCGCCTGGTCGGCGAGGTCCTTGGAGAGGTGGTAGCCCTCCTCGGGCGTGGCGGGCGCGTCGATGTAGTGGTTGTCCTCGGCCAGGTCCGGATACCAGTTGTTGGTCTCGCCACCGATGAAGCCGTAGAAGCGGTCGTAGCCCATGCCCAGCGGCCACTCCTTCTTCGAGGAGCCCTGCGTCCACGCGTCGACGGGCACGTTGTGGTTCTTGCCGATCCAGAACGTGCTGTAGCCGGCGTCGCGCAGCACGTGCGCGATCGTCCCGTTCTCGGGCGGGATGTGCGAGCTGTAGCCGGGGAAGCCCGTGGAGGACTCGGAGATCGACGCGAAGCCGTTGGAGTGGTGGTTGCGACCGGTCAGGAACGTGGAGCGCGTCGGCGAGCACAGCGCCGTGGTGTGCCACTGGCTGTAGGTCAGGCCGCCGTCGGCCAGCCGCTGCAGGGTCGGCATCTCGATCCGCCCGCCGTAAGGCGACCAGGCCGCCTGGCCCGTGTCGTCGTAGAGCACCACCAGCACGTTGGGCGCACCCTCTGGCGCAGGCTCGGCGGTGAACGCGCTCCAGTCCGCGACCGAGTCGCGGACGTCGAGCTCGATCCGTCCGTTGAAGGGCTTCTTGGGCATGGCTCAACCCTTTCCAGCGTCCGGGTGAGCGGACTCCACCCAAGCCGGGTGAACGGCCTGGTCGAGCGTGGGGCTGATCGTGAGGTGCGCCGTGACCCCGGCACGACGGAGGATCTCGGCGACCGGCGCGTGCACGGTGGCCAACCGCAGCTCGACGCCCTGCTCGTCGCGCAGCTGGTCCGCGAGCTCCTGGAGGGTGTCGGCGCTCTGGACGTCGAGGTCGGGCGACTGCGACAGGTCGAGCACGACGACCTTCGGCGAGGGCGTCGCGGCGGCCGCCGCGTCGAGCAGGCGCTGCTTGACCGCGTCCGCGTTGGAGTAGATGAACCCGCCCTCGATGCGCAGGACCAGCATGCCGGCGGGCGCCGACCAGTCGCCGTGGCGCTCGATCGCGCCCCACACGCCGCTGACCGCGTCGCGCCCCAACGCCACCACCGGCGGGCGGCTCATGCGCTGGACGACGAAGACGAGCGAGAGGGCGGCGGCGACCACCAGGCCCTGGAGGACGCCGAGCACGAGCACGCCCGCCAGCGCGACGCCGGCGAACACGATGGCGCTGCGGCGGATGTGCGCCATGCGCTTCAGCTCGGCGACGTCGAAGAAGCCGCTGACGGCCACGATCACGATCGCGGCCAGCGCCGCCTGCGGCAGGTCCTCGAAGAGCGGCGCGAGGAACGCGCCGGTGAGCAGCAGCAGGCCGGCGCAGATCACCGTCGCGAGCTGGCTGCGCCCGCCGGCGCCGTCGGCCGCGGCGGTCTGGCTCGCGCCGCCGGACTGGACGAAGCCGGACATGAGGCCGGCCGCGAGGTTGCCGGCGCCCATGGCCATCAGGTCGCGGTTGGCGTCGACGCGGTAGTGGTGCTTGACCGCGAGCTGGCGCGCGACGCCGACGGCCTCGGCGCTGACGACCAGGACGCCCAGCGCGGGCGCGATCAGCGCGACGATGTCGTGCGCGCCGACGTGCGGGACCGCCGGATCCGGCAGCGCGTTGGGGATGTCGCCGACGACGGCCACGCCGTGGTGTTCGAGGTTCAGCGCCGCCGACGCCACGATCGAGAGGACGAGGACCACCAACGTCGACGGCACCTTCGGGGCGAGGCGCCGGCCGACGACCAGCACCGCGATCGAGCCCGCGCCGACCGCGAGCGTCGTGCCGTGGATGTCGTCGAGGTGCCCGACGATGTCGCGCAGGCGCGGGAAGAAGTCGCCGTCGCCGGCCGGCAGGCCGATCAGGCTTGTCAGCTGCCCGACCGTGATCGTCAGGCCCAGGCCGAACAGGAAGCCGGTCATCACGGGGCGCGAGACGAGATCGGCGATCGCGCCGAGCCGCAACGCGCCGCCGATGATCAGCACGACGCCGACGACGATCGCGAGCATCGCCGAGAGCGCCGCGAACGCCCCGACGTCGCCGTGGGCGAGCGGCCCGACCGAGGCGGCGCTGAGCGCGCTGGTCGCCGTGGTGGCGGAGACGACGAGCTGGCGCGACGTGCCGAGCAGCGCGTAGGCGACCATCGCGCCCGGTGCCGCCATCAGCCCCGCCTGCGGCGGCAGCCCCGCGATCTGCGCGTAGGCGACCGCCTGCGGCGTGACGACCGACCAGATCACGAGGCCCGCGACGACGTCGGGCTTCAGCCAGCCGCGGGAGTAGTTGGCGATCCACGGCGGGACCAGGCGGCGCGGCGGCGGCGCCGGCACCGCCGCCGGGCTCGCGCTCACGCGAACACCCGTGTCCAATCGTCCTTCATGCTCACGGTCGTGAAACCCGCGGCCAGGGCCCGGTCGGCACCGCCGCGGTCGTCGACCTCGCGCTCGGCGCGTCGTGGACGACGAGCAGCCGCAGCGCCGGGCGATCCGGGCCGCCGGCGAAGCGCAGCATCGGGACGTCGCCGTTGGAGTTGCCGCCCGCGACGGCCGGCCGGCGGCCAACGCGCGACCAGATGTGCAGCGGCTTCTGCGGCCCGTCGTCGAAGAAGTCCAGCGACGCCTTGTAGACGATGGCGTCGCCCGCGCCGTCGTCGTCGCAGTACGCCAGGCCGAGGCTGGAGCCGACCACGCGCTCGCGCGGGATGCCGTAGAGCTCCTCGGCGGCGACGCGCATGAAGTCGCGGTCGCCGCCGGAGACGATGAACGTCAGGACGCCGTGGTGCTCGAGATGACGCAGCAGCTCGACCATCGGCGCGTAGGTGCAGGCCGTGTACGGCCGTTTGAACGTCGGGTGCTCGGCCTCGGCGAAGAACGCGGCGACGCGCCGCTCGTACTCGTCGACGGTCACGTCGGTGAACGTCTCCGACACGGCGGCGACGAGGAGCCGCAGGTCGGCGTCGTCGCCCTGGTAGTGCTTGACCATCGCGGCGCCGAGCCAGCGCACGTCGCCGTCCGCCGCGGCCTTGTAGGGCTGGCGGGCGCGCAGCGTCGGGTCGTCGCGCGCCGCCGCCGCGAGCTGGCGCACGACGTAGTCGAGCTGCACCGGCTTCGGCTTCTCGGTCCACAGCGTCCCGTCGTTGTCGAAGACCGCGATGCGCTCGCGCGGCTCGAGGTAGCCGGGCGCGCCGGCGGTCGTCGTCGCGGCGACGAACGCGTCGACGGCCGCGCGCGCGAGCCCGTCGCGCCAGGGCGGCAGGTCGATGGAGGCCTCCATGGCGTGCCACGCTCGTCGCCGTCGGGGTGATCGCGCCTCACCCGCGGCGTGTGGTGCGCGCCGTGTGGGTAGGTGCCCGACGTGGACCCACATGTGATCGTCCTGTTCGGCGCGACCGGCGACCTGGCGCGGCGCAAGCTGTGGCCGGGGCTCCTGCACCTCGCCGAGGCCGGGCTGCTGCCCGACGACTTCCGGATCATCGGCTCGGGCCGGCACGCGCCGGAGGGCGGGCTGGCGCAGGACTGGCCCGACGCGCTGCGCGAGCGCGTCACGTTCGTCGTGTCGTCGGCCGACGACGGCAGCGCGCTGGCCGACGCGGTCCAGGCCGCGCGCTCGGCGCTCGGCGACGCGTCGCGCACGTTGTTCTACATGTCGGTGCCGCCGTCGGCGATGGAGCCGATGGTGCAGATGCTCGGCGACGCCGGCCTGGCCAACGGCCGCGTCCGGATCGTGGTGGAGAAGCCGTTCGGCCGCGACCTCGCGACCGCGCAGGCGCTCAACGCGACGCTGCACGAGCACTTCGACGAGGACCAGGTCTTCCGCATCGACCACTTCCTCGGCAAGGAGGCGGCGCAGGACATCCTGGCGCTGCGCTTCGCCAACGGGCTGTTCGAGCCGGTCTGGGATCGCCATCACATCGCGGGCGTGCAGATCGACATCCCCGAGACGCTCGGGCTCGAAGGGCGCGCGTCGTTCTACGAGGAGACGGGCGCGTTCCGCGACATGGTGGTCACGCACCTCAGCCAGATCCTGGGGTTCGTGGCGATGGAGGCGCCGGCGTCGCTGGACGCGCAGCACCTGCGCGACGCGAAGGCCGCGGCGTTCGCCGACCTCCGCCCGCTCACGCCCCAGGACACGGTCTACGGCCAGTTCGCCGGCTACCGCGACCAGGAGGGCGTCGACCCGGAGTCGGCGACCGAGACGTTCGTGGCGCTGCGCGCGTTCGTCGACAACGACCGCTGGCGCGACGTGCCGTTCCTGCTGCGCACCGGCAAGGCGCTGGCCGAGGGGCGCCGCGTGGTCACGGTGACCTTCCGCGAGCCGGAGGCCGACATCTTCGACGGCGAGCACCGGCCCAACGAGATCGTCTTCGAGCTGACCGAGGACCCCAAGTTGGCGGTCGAGGTCCGCGTCAAGGAGCCGGGCCCGACGTCGGCGGTGCGGCGGGCGGCGCTGACGCTGGACGTCGAGCGGGCGCTCAACGAGCACGGGCTGGAGGCCTACGAGCGGCTGCTGCACGACGTCCTGCTCGGCGACCACCTGCTGTTCACGCGCGCCGACGAGGTCGAGCGGCTGTGGGAGTGCGCGGCGCAGCTGCTCGAGCATCCGCCCGAGCCGCTGGCCTACGACCAGGGCTCGTGGGGTCCGGACGCGGCGATCACGCTCGCCGAGCCGATCGGCTGGCGGCTGCCCGAGCGCGAGTCCTAGGCGGGCGCTCAGCCGCGACGAGCGTCGTCGCGGCGGCCAGCGCGGCGCGGGCGACGGCGCGCGGGTCGCGCATCTGGGCCTGGGCGATCGCGCCGTCGAAGAGGACGGCGAGCTGGTCGGCGAGCGCACGGGCCGGCGCTGCGCCCAGCCCCGCCGCGCCGGCCGCGGCGGCGAAGGCGTCGCGCGTCGCGGCCTTGTGGCGGGCGGCGACCGCGGTCGCCGGATGGCCGCGGTCGTGCAGCTCCAGGCTCGCGTTCATGAACGGGCAGCCGTGGAAGTGCGCGCTCTCGAACCACGGCTCGAGCATCGCGAACGGCGCGAGCAGCCGCGCCCACGGGTCCTTCCCCGCGCGCTCCAGCGCGGCGGCCAGCGCGGCGCGCGCCGGGCCGTCGGCGCCTTCCAGCGTCGCGACGATCAGCGCGTCCTTGGTCGCGAAGTGGCGGTAGAGCGTCATCTTGCCGACGCCGGCCTCGGCCGCGATCCGGTCGACGCCCACGGCCCGCAGGCCCTCGCGGCCGAAGAGCCGCGCGGCCGTCTCCAGGAGGCGCTCGCGCGCCACGCTCACCGCGTGAACACCAACTTGGTGTAGTCCTCCAACAACGCGTCGGCGGCGTCCTCGAAGGCGACGGTCCGGGTCGTGACGGGCGCGACGTCGAGCGTGCCGGCGGCGAGCAGGTCGAGCACGGCCGGCGCGTCGCGGCGCGCGTGGATGCGGCCGGTGACGAACGTCGAGGCCAACACGTACATCTGCAGCAGCGGCAGCTTCGGGATCGTGTCGGGGTCGAAGTAGATCGCGGTGCTCGTGCACACGCCGTCGCGGTCCAGGCTGCCGGCGGCGAGCGCCAGCCCCGCGGTCGTCGCGGCCGCGTCGACGGTGATCGGGAAGCGCTGGTCGAGCTGGTCGGGAACGTGGTCGAGCGTGCGCGCGCCGTAGCCCTCGGCGATCGCGCGCCGGCCGGCGTCCGGGTCGACGTACAGCACGTCGTCGGCGCCGAGCGCGACGGCGTGCGCGACCGCGTAGAGCCCGATCGACCCCGACGACGCGCCGCCGCAGACGAGCACCGGCGCGCCCGGCCGCGCGGCGAGGTACGGGCCGACGGTGCGGTAGGCGTCGGTGATGTTGTCCGACGCGCCCGCCGCGATCTCGGGCGCCAGCCCGTCCGGGATCGGCACGAGCATCGCGTCGGCGAACGGCACCCGGACCGCGTCGGAGAGGAAGCCGCCCCACGTCGTGTTCTCGGGGCCGAAGCCGAAGCCGTAGGTCGCCGCGAACGGCACGTCCTCGCAGTTGCCGGTCCGCCCCGCCCGGCACGCGCCGCAGGTCCCGCAGCTGATCTGGAACGGCACCAGGACGCGGTCGCCGGGCTTGACCGTCCGGACGCCGTCGCCGACCTCCAGCACCTCGGCCACGCCCTCGTGCCCGATCGTGAACGGCGCCGGGAACGGCGAGACGCCGCCGACGATCATCGCGTCCAGGTCGCAGGTCGCGACCGCGAGATGGCGGACGATCGCCTCGCCGTCGCCCGCGATCCGCGGCTCGTCCGCGTCCCGCCACTCGAGCTGCCGGGGCCCTGCGTAGGTCAACGCGCGCATGGGGCGCGACGATACGGATCGGTATCGCCCGTGTCGAGGTCAGGGAGCGGTTCGGGTCGTCGAGCTCGGCGGGTTCGACGACGACGGCTGGGTCGTCGGCCGGTTCGTCCCGGTCGGCGTCGTCGTGGGGTTGCTGATGGTGCCGGTGCCGGTGCCGGTGCCGGTCGTGCCGCCGCCGGTGTTCGTCGTGCCGGTGTCCGTCGTGGCGTCGTCGGCGCCCAGCGTGAGGGTGACCGTCGCCTCGGGCGCCACGAGCGCGCCGGACGCGGGCTCCTGCCGCTCGACGACCGTCCCGCCCTCCGGCCCGAAGCCGGGAGTCAGCCCCCGCGCCTTGAGCGCCGCCTTCGCGTCATCGACCGGCATCCCCTCGACGCCCGGCACCGCGACCTTGGTGACCTTCACCACCAGGAGGACGGTCGACCTGCGGGCGGCGCGGGCGCCGCGCACCGGATCCTGCTCCTGCACGACGCAGGTCTCCCAGGCCTGACACGGACGATCGGTGTCGGCCTGCAGGCCCGCGTCGGCCAGCGCCTTCGTGGCGGCGGTCAGCGAGGCGTCCACGACCGCCGGCACCGCGACGGTGGGCGTGACCCTGGTCGTCGTCGTGGCCGTGCTCGAGGTTCCGCCGCCCGTCCCGCCGCCCGGCTTGCCGCCGCCCTTGGCGGCCCCGTCGTGGTCCAGCACCGCGCCGCCGACCGGCAGCTCCACCGTCGTCCCGCGGTCGAGGTGCTCGCCCACCGCGATCGGCTGCGCGAGCACGTGGCAGCCCCGGTCGTGCTCACCGCACTGGCCCGCGAACGAGGCGAAGAGCTTGCTGTCGGTGAGCCGGCTGCGGGCGGCGTCGAGCTCGAGGTCGCTCACCGCCGGCATCGTTGTCCCGATCGGCACGCCCGGGATCGCGAACGGCCGGATCGCCGAGCGCGTGAAGAACAGCAGGTAGGACAGCAGGACGGTGGCCGTCAGCCCGACCACGGTGCCGACGCCGAACATCCACCGCCAGCGCCGCTGCTTCGCCGCCATGACGACCGCGGTGCTCGGCGCGGGGATGGTGGCGCGCAGCCGTTCGCGGACCTCGTCGTCGCTCAGCACGCCGGCGCCTCGGACGGCCCGGCGAGCGCCGCGCGCACCTCCTGCCCCGAGGCGGCCATCAGCCGGTGCGCCTCGGCGTCGTCGGCGAGGCCGAGCAGCGTGGCGACGTCGTGATCGCCGAGCCCGAGCATGCCGTCGAGCAGGAACGCGGCACGGCACGGGAACGGCAGGCGGGCGAACGCCGCGACCGCGCCGGGCCGCTCGAACGCGCTGGGCAGCGGCTCCTCGGCCGGGCCGCGCTCCCAGCGTCGCCGGCGCTGCTCGGGCACGACGAGCAGCGACCAGACGCCCGGGCTCTCGACCCAGTGCAGGATCGTGCGCGCGGTGGCGACGACGGGCTCCTCCGACGCGCCATGGCTCCAGTTCAGCCGCGTGCGGGCCGCGGCCTCGCGCAGGAGCGCCTGGCCCTCCTGGGCACCACCGGAGATCAGCACGGCGAAGTGCAGCAGCGCGGAGCGGTGCTCGCGGTAGAAGTGCGTGAAGTCGGCGTCGCGCGTGTCGATCTTCGCGGTGGCCCAGCCGAACTTGATCTCGGTGAAGGTCATCGGGACGGTGCGCGCGCTGGCGCCGAGCACGAGCATCAGCGACCCCAGCACGATGACCGCGACGGCCGTCGGCGACGACGACTCCCGGATGACGCCGGTGAGCACCATCGGTCCTCCGAGACCCAACAGGGTGATGCCGAGGGTCGCCATGGCCTGCCGCCGACTGTACGCCCGCCGGCCGGGCGCGTGCTAGCGTTTTCGCGCGGTCTCTAGAGGCGTGACGTTGAGCATCTGTGCGCAATCGTGCGCATCGCTGTCAGCGCGACGGGTCGGCCGGCTGGCCCATGCTCGGCGGCAGCAGCGCGAGGGCTTCGAGCTCGAAGCGCAGCTGCCGGACGAGCGGCTGCGGGCCGAGACGGCGCTCGAGCAGCGCGAGGCAGGCCCAGTAGTGGTCGAGCTTGTCGCGGTCGACGGCGGCCGCCGAGTCCCCGTGGCTGACGAGCCCGAGGCGGAACTCGCGCGCCTTGGCGACCTTGTCGGCCGCGAAGACCGCCGCGGCGTCGGTGCTGGCCCCGGCCACGACGTCGCGCAGCCGCGCCTTGCGCTCGGCGTAGGTGCCCTCGGCCGCGGGCGGCTCGGAGACCGCGGCGACGAGGTCGGCGACCTCGGCCCCGAAGCGCTCCTCGAGCTCCTCGCGGGTGACGTCGGTGTCCTCCAGGACGTCGTGCAGGACGCCCGCGGCGATCACGTGGTCGGGGTAGTCGCGGCCCTGCAGCAGATGCGCGACCTCCAGCGGATGCAGGATGAACGGCGCGTGGTCGACGTCGCGCAGCTGGCCGGCGTGCCGGCCGGCGGCGAACTCGAGCGCCGCCTCGGTGATCGGCAGGCCGCTGACGAACGAGGGATAGTCCGGCACGCGCTGCACGCTATCGCGGCACTTCGTGGAGCCTCGTGTCGTTGTTGTTGGCGTGGACCGGATGAGGCAGGAGATCCAGGCGCTGCGCGCCGTGGCGGTCGCCGTCGTGGTCCGCTGGCACCTGTGGCCGGACGCGGTGCCGGGCGGGTTCGTCGGCGTGGACGTGTTCTTCGTGATCTCGGGGTTCCTGGTCACCGCGCTGCTCGTGCGCGAGGTCGAACGCGACGGGCGCGTCTCCCTGCGGGGGTCACACGCTCGCGCACAAGCCGCGCTGCTTCGGCGCCGCCGCGCGCGACCCGCGGCGGACGTGCCGCGACCCGAAGCTCAGCCGGACGGTCGTCCCGACGCCGGTCCAGGCGCCCAAGATGGACAACTCGCCCTGTCGCGTGGTGCAGCACTCGGGCGGCACGGTCGTCGTCCCGCACGGCGCGACCGGCTGGAGCGCGCAGGTCAATGGCTATGCCAACGCCTGGCGCGCGCTGCCGGCCGCGGTCAAGCACGTGCTGGTGCTGCGCGACAACCCCAAGATGCGCACGACGACGCTGGGCTGCGTCGAGCGCGCGCTGGAGCGCCACCACGACGCGGGCCGCGCGTGCGCGCAGCCGCGCGCCCGTGCGCCGGAGCGCGACCCGGCGGCGGTGGCGGCGGCCCATCTCCGGCGCCCCGGCGTCCGGACGATCGACCTCACGCGGCTGCTCTGCGACCGGCGCGCCTGCTTCCCGGTCATCGGCGGCGCCCTGGCCTACAAGGACATCCACCACTTCACCGCGGTGTTCAGCGCGACGCTCGGGCCCTACGTGACGCGCCGGGTCGACGCGCTCGGCCTCCGCTAGCCGCTAGCCCAGCGCGAGCGTCGCCACCGGCGGGTCGTGGTCGGAGACCTTGGTCGGCGCCGTCGTCTCGTTGCGCTCGTAGTAGTCGTTGTCGAAGTGCACGAACAGGAGGCCGGTCGCCTTGGCGTACAGGTCCTTGGTCATCAGGATGTGGTCGAGCGTCTGGAGCTGGCCGTTGTAGGCAAAGGAGTAGCGGTTGGACGCCGGCGCCTTCTTCCACAGGTTCTTCAGCGTCGTGCCGCTCACGAGGTCGCCGCTGACCGCGGGCGAGTCCTCGAAGTCGTTGAGGTCGCCGATGACCACCGCGGAGCCGCCGGACAGCTCGATGTCGCGCACCGCGCCGGCCACGAACGCGGCCTGGTCCTGACGGCACGGCTCGGGATGGCCCTGCGAGGCCCAGTGGTTGCCGATCAGCGTGAAGCGCGTGGTGCCCTTCTTGACGCTGATCTGCAGCGGCGGGCGCTCGAAGAGCTTGGTCCCGGTGGGCGCGTCCTGGCAGCCGGACTCGGTGGTCGTCGCGTCGATCCCGAGCTGGCGGACGTCGGTGACCTGGACGCCGTCGCGCACCAGGAAGCCGACGGCGATGTGGCGCGCGTCGGTCGACGGCCGCCAGATCGCCGTGTAGTTGCCGAGCTTGGTCGCGACCTCCTTCAGCGCGTCCTCGGACGCGACCTCCTCCACGGCCAGGATCTCCGGCTTGTGGAGCAGCTTGATGGCGTTGGCCAACCGCGTGGTCTTGGTGTCGACGTCGGCCTGGGTGAACGTGTGACCGTCGTCGGTCATGCCGGCGCCGAACAGGTTCTCCATGTTGAAGTTGGCGATCCGCAGCGTGCCGGCGCCGCCTTCGGGCGCGGCCGGCGGGTAGGTGGTCGCGCCCTTGACGACCGTCGGCCGCTGGCCGGGCTGGGGCTGGAGCTGGTACTCGGAGAACGAGAAGCCAAGCGGGCCGACCGCGCCGGTGACCTTGTCGAACAGGTCGCCCTTGACGCGGGTCGTCGACGTCGGCGTCGCCGACGGCGCGGTCGGGTCGACGTCGGCCGAGCCGGCGTCCTGGCCCAGGTCGAGGAGGTTGGGCGGCCCGACGGGCGTCGCCGGGTCGCGCATGATGCGCTTGCGCGCGGCGGCGGGCTGCAGGAAGAGCTCGCCGAACTTGTCGGTGCCGCCGGAGTTCGCGGTCCCGGACGCCAGCGCGACGCGCATGCCCTCGAGCGTCTCGTAGTACGGGCGCGTGCCGTTGGCCGCTACGGTCTGGGCCGCCGCGGAGGCGGGGTCGATCGTGACCGGCGCGGGCAGGTTGGCGACCTTGGCCGTGCCGGTGAACAGCGGCGCCTGACCCGAGGCGTCGAGCGTCGTCAGGTTGTACAGCTCGGTCACCGTGCCGGTGACCGTCACGGTCTGGCCGACGTGCGACGCCGCGCGGTCGGCCGCGAGCAGGCCGCCGACGAAGATGCCCTCGGAGGTCTGCGTGTCGGTGTCCTGCGCGATCGTCGGCGTCTCGACGTAGATCCCGGCCTGGCGCGGGTCCAGGTTGACGTAGTTGCTGACGCCCTGCTGGTTGTCGACGCCGACCACCACGCCGGTGATCGCGACCTTCTGGCCGACCATCGGCGACGTCGCACCGCTGCCCTGGATGGCGTCGATCGCGGCGACCGCCGGCGGCGCCGCGCACGGCGTGCCGCACGCGGTCCCGTTCGCGGACCCGGACGGCGCGCCGAAGTCGGCGGCGTTGTCGTCGGTGTCGCCGGCGCGGGTGAAGGTGTAGTCGTCGCCCGTGGTCGGGAACGTCAGCGCCGTCCCCTCCGCGCACGCGGTCCCGGCCGCGCCGGCGCCGTCCTGGATCGTGCCGGCGGCGTCGCGGATCTGGAAGCCGCCGTCCTCCTTGACCTGGAAGCTGTAGAGCGCGTCGGCGGTGCCCGTGTAGTCGCCGGCGTTCTTGCCGAAGACGAACGACTGGCCGGCCGGCAGCGTCGTCCCGGCCGGGAGCTTGTCGCCGTCGGTGCCGATCCGCGACGTCCCGCCCGACGTGTAGCAGTCGTAGAGCTGCCAGTCGGAGAGGTCTGCGGAAGTCTCGCCAGTGTTGGTGATCTGCACGTATTCGTCGTATTGCGACGCGGCGGTGCGCGTGCGCAGCTTGGAGATCACGACGCCCGAGGGCGAGGCGGCGACGGCGGGCCCGGAGGCGGCCAACGCGGCGGCCGCGAGGGCCAGCGAGAGGAGGACGAGCAGGCGAGCGCGGGACACGATCGCCTCCCATGCCCAAGATCGCGCGGACTCAGACCTGCCGCGGTCCGCGCTTCACCGGTCGTTCACGCGGCCGGTCGCGTGAGCTCGGCGCGCCAGCCGCGGCGCTGCTCCGGAGCCTCGGGGTCGGGGACGCGACGGACGTCCACGGGCTCGACGCCGTCGTGGGCGAACTTCGCGATCGTGGCGGCGTTGAGGAACCACGGCGGCCCACCGTCGGGCGCGCTGTCGTCGCCGTCGTCGTCGCGGGCCACGGCGATCACGATCAGCGTGCCGCCGGGGGCGACGAGGTCGCTGATCGCGTGGATGGCGTCGGTGCGCGGCGGGTCGGGCAGGGCCTGGACCGTCCAGCACTCCACGACGAGGTCGAAGGCGTGGCGCCAGGCGTCCGGGAGGTCGAGGAGATCGGCGACCTCGTACTGAACCCGGGTGTCCGGGTGGTGGTCGTTGGCGATGCGGATCGCGGTCGGCGCGAGGTCGAACGCGGTCGTGTTGTAGTTCTTGCTCGCGATGTACTCGGCGTCGGCGCCGAGGCCGCAGCCGACGACGATCGCCGAGCGCGTCCCGCCACCGTCGAAGCGGCGGTCCTCGACCACCTGCTCCAGCAGCCCGTGCGGCCCGTCGCGGTTCCACGGCGGGGCGCCGCCGTCGGCGGCGGTCTGGGCGTAGAGCGGCTCGAACCAGCCGGTGGCGTCGTCGGTCATCGGGCGTTCATCTTGGCGAGGCTGCCGGTCGGCTGCGCTGGACGCCGTCCTGAGGTCGTGCGAACATATGTTCGTGTCAACGTCCCGTCCCGTCGCCTCGATCCTCCACGCCGACCTCGACGCGTTCTTCGCCTCGGTCGAGCAGCGCGACGACCCGGCGCTGCGGGGCAAGCCGGTCATCGTCGGGCCCGGCGTCGTGCTGGCCGCCAGCTACGAGGCGCGGGCGTGCGGGGTGCGGTCGGCGATGGGCGGCACGAAGGCGCGGAACCTGTGCCCGGACGCGATCGTGGTGTCGCCGCGGTTCAAGGCCTACGTCGAGGCCAGCCGGGAGGTGTTCAAGATCTTCGAGGACACGGCGCCGGTGGTCGAGGCGATCTCGATCGACGAGGCGTTCCTCGACGTCCGGGGGCTGGAGCACATCAGCGGCACGGCGGCGCAGATCGCGGCGCGGCTGCGCGCGCGGGTGCGGGAGGAGGTCGGGCTGCCGATCAGCGTCGGGGTCGCGACGACCAAGCACCTGGCGAAGGTCGCCAGCAACGAGGCCAAGCCGGACGGGTTGTTGGTGGTGTCGCCCGGCGCCGAGCTCGCGTTCCTGCATCCGCTGCCGGTCGAGCGGCTGTGGGGCGTGGGGCCGGCGACGGCGCAGCGGCTGCGCGAGCACGGGATCGTGACGGTCGGCCAGCTCGCCGGGATGCCCGAGGCCGTGCTCGTGACGATCGCCGGCCGCGCGGTCGGGCGCCGTCTGCACGCGATCAGCCACAACCGCGACCCGCGGCGGGTGCGCGCCGGCCGCGGTCGGCGCTCGATCGGCTCGCAGAGCGCGCTGGGGTCGCGCGGGCGGTCGTGGGAGTCCCTGGACACGGTCGCCGTCGGGCTGGTCGACCGCGTCGCGCGCCGGATGCGCAAGGGCGACCGCGTCGGGCGCACCGTGATCCTCCGCCTGCGCTGGGGCGACTTCACCCGCGCGACCCGCTCCAAGACGCTCGCCCACCCGACCGCCTCGACGACCACCCTGCTGATCGCCCTGCGCGCGCTGCTCGCCGCCGAGCGCGAGATGATCGCCCGCCGCGGCCTGACCCTGCTCGGCGTCACGATCACCAACCTCGAACACGCCGGCGCCGACGTCCAGCTCGAGCTGCCGTTGGACGGGACCCGCGCCGAGACCATCGACCAGACGATGGACGCGATCCGCGACCGCTTCGGCACCACCGCCGTCCGCCGCGCCCGCCTCCTGACCAGCGGCGACCGGATGTCGGCCTGGCTGATGCCCGGCGACGCGCCGGACGCGGTGGACGACCTGTTCGCCGACCGGCGTCCCCGGCGTGGTCGACCCGGCCCTACACCAACTCCGCGGTCGTGACCACGTCGGCGAACTCGCCGTGGAGGTTCGTCGCCGTCGCGCGGGCCAGCTCGTCGGCGGTCATCGACGTCCCGTCGGGCCCGACGCGGTCGAACGTGTGGGTGGCGTCCAACGCGAAGAGGACGCGGTGGCCGAGGTTGGCGCCGACGCGGGCCGTGGTCTCGCAGCAGTGGTTGGTCGTGATGCCGCACACCACGATCCCGTCGAGCGCCTCCGCGCGCAGCCACGCGTCGAGGTCGGGTGCGCCGTGGAAGGCCGAGTTGACGTTCTTGGCCACCAGCAGGTCGGGCGCGCCCGCCACGATCGACATGAAGGCGTTGCCCGGCGCGTCGGGCGCCAGCGGCGAGCCCTCCTCGCCGGAGTCGTGGCGGACGAAGACCACCTTGCGCCCCGCCGCCCGCCACGCGGCCAGCAGCGCCGCGATGTTGTCCTCGCACGCCGGGTTGTTGCGCGGGCCCCAGAACCCCGTGTCGCGGAACGCCTCCTGCACGTCGACGACCACCAGCGCCAGCGCGTCGAGCCCGCGATCGGCGGCGCTCATGCCACACCCCGGAACGTCCGGCGGTAGGCCGTGGGCCGCGTCGCCGTCGCCCGGCCGAAGTGGATGCGCATCGCCGCCGCGCTGCCGAAGCCCGATCGCCGCGCGACCTCCTCGACGGGCAGGTCGGTGGTCTCCAGCAGCCGCCGGGCATGGTGGACGCGCTGCTGCGTGAGCCAGCGCTTCGGCGCTTCGCCGGTCTCGGCCACGAAGCGCCGCGCGAAGGTCCGCGCGCTCATGTGCGCGTGGCGCGCCAGGTCCTCGACGCCCAGGGGCGTGTCCAGCCGCGCAACCGCCCATGCGCGCGTCGCGGCCAGCCCGTCGCCTGCGCGCGCCGGCGGCAGCGGCGCGTCGATGTACTGCGCCTGGCCGCCGTCGCGGTGCGGCGCGACGACGTTCCAGCGCGCGACCGCCGTGGCCGCGTCGGCGCCCAGGTCGCCGCGCACGACGTGCAGGCACAGGTCCATCCCGGCGGCCAGGCCGGCCGAGGTCAGCACGTCGCCGTCGTCGACATACAGCACATCCGGATCGACGTCGACCGCCGGGAACTCCTCCGCCAGCCGTGCGCAGTAGGACCAGTGCGTCGTCGCGCGCCGGCCGTCGAGCAGCCCCGCGTGCGCCAGCGCGAACGCGCCCGTGCAGATCGACATGGCCCGGGCCCCGCGCGCGTGCGCGGCCGCCAGGGCGTCCAACGCGGCGCGCTGGCCGCCGACGACGTGCGGCAGCGCGCCTCCGACCACGACCAGGTCCGCGCCCTCCAGCACCTCCAGCCCCGCGGTCGGCGACAGCTTCACGCCCATCGACGTCGTCACCGGACGCCCGCCGGCGGCGGCCAGCTGCAGCTCGTACGGCAGCTGCGGTCGCGGCGAGACGACCCCCGGCGCGGCCGCGCCGAACACCGTCGTCGCCGTCCCGACGTCGAAGAGCACCGACCCGTCCATCAGCAGGACGACGACCCGCAGCGCGTGCATTGGCAGAAATCTAGCGAACATCGGCATTTCTGCCACTGGCCGCCGCGCGCGCCCTCCGAAATCCTGCACTCCATGCTCGAGGCTCTCCCCCATCGCGCGTGGCTCGTCGCCGCCGCCGGCTTCGTCGCGCTGCTCGCCGCCGCCGCGATCCGGGCGACGTTCGGCATCCTGATGGAGCCGTTGATGATGGAGTTCGGCTGGAGCCACGGCGCGATCTCCACCGCCGCGTCGGTCAACCTGGTCGTCTTCGGCCTGAGCGCACCCTTCGCCGCCTCCCTGACCGAGCGCTTCGGCCTTAGGCGCGTGGTGACCATCGCGCTCGGGCTGATCGCGGTCGCCGCCGCGCTGCTCACGCAGGTCACCCAGCTCTGGCAGCTCTACCTCGTCTGGGGCCTGGTCGCCGGCGCGGCCACCGGCGCGGTCGCGCCGGTCCTGGCCGCGACCGTCGCCAACCGCTGGTTCGTCGCGCGCCGCGGCCTCGTCGTCGGCCTGCTCACCGCCGCCAACTCCACCGGCCAGCTGATCTTCCTGCCGCTGATGGCACACCTGACCGAGCACGGCGACTGGCGCTGGACGATGGCCGTCGTCGGCGGCGCCGCGCTGATCGCGCTCGTCGCCGTCGTCGCCGGCCTGCGCGACCGCCCCTCCGACTACGGTCTCGCGCCCTACGGCGGCGAGCTCGAGGACCCCACCGCGCCCGCGCCGCCCAGACGCCCCGCGCTCCAGGTGCTCCGCGAGGTCTCGCGCGACCGCGTCTTCCTCGCGCTCGTCGGCTCGTTCTTCATCTGCGGCGCGACGACCGTCGGCCTGATCGCCGTCCACCTCATCCCCGCCGCCCACGACCACGGCATCCCCGCGGGCGAGGCGGCCAGCATGATGGCCTTGATGGGGCTCCTCGACATCGCGGGGACCACCGGCTCGGGCTGGCTGACCGACCGCTACCCGGCGCGCCGGCTGTTGGTGATGTACTACTCCGGCCGCGGCCTCAGCCTCCTGATCCTGCCCTTCGCCCTGTCGTCGCAGGGGCCGGTGCTGACCGCGTTCACCATCTTCTACGGGTTGGACTGGATCGCCACCGTGCCGCCGACCGTCGCGCTCGTCACCCAGCGCTTCGGGCGCGAGACCGGCCTCGTCGCGTTCGGCTGGATCTTCGCCGGCCACCAGATGGGCGGCGCGGTCGCGGCCTGGGCGGCAGGCGCGGTGCGCGACGGGTCCGGGACCTACGACGGCGTGTTCGTCGTCTCCGGCGTCCTGTGCTTCGCCGCCGCGCTGCTGCTGACCGCGACCCGCGTCAAGCCCCGACGCGTCCAACCCGCGCCGGCCGCCGCGTAGCACCTCGCGGGACATCCATGCGGGGCCCGCGCCCGTACCCGCGACTGGATGCCCACGCTCTTCGACACCCTCCTCGACCGCTCGCTCGTCGGCGGCTACTCGCGCGTCGGCTACGCGCTGCGCTCCCATGCCTTCGGCGGCCTTCCGCGGATGGACGGCCAGACCGCGGCGGTGACCGGCGCGACCTCCGGCCTGGGGCTGGCGGCGGCGATCGGCTTCGCCCGGCTCGGCGCGCGCGTGATCCTCGTCGCCCGCAGCGAGGAGCGCGGCGAGCAGGCACGCGCCCAGGTCCGCGAGCACGGCCCGGACGTCGACCTCGTCCTCGCCGACCTCTCCAGCCTCGCCGACCTGCGCCGCGTCGCCGCCACGCTCGCCGACGCCGACCTCGACGTCCTCGTCAACAACGCCGGCGTGCTCACCGAGGAGCGCGAGACCTCCGTCGACGGCAACGAGCTGACGCTGGCGACCAACGTCCTCGGCCCCTTCCTCCTGACCGACCTGCTCCCGGACGCCCGGCGCGTCGTCACCGTCTCCTCCGGCGGCATGTACGCGCAGAAGCTCGACGTCGAGGACCTGCAGAGCGAGCACGGCGCCTTCAGCGGCACCAAGGCGTACGCCAAGACCAAGCGAGCCGAGGTCGTCCTCACCGAGCTGTGGGCGCAGCGACGGCGCGCGACCCCCCAGCGCCTCCATGCCATGCACCCCGGCTGGGTCGACACGCCCGGCCTCGCCGCCTCGCTCCCCAGCTTCCACCGCCTCACCGGCCCGTTGCTGCGCACGCCGCGGCAGGGCGCGGACACGATCGTCTGGCTCGGCGCGACCGACCAGCCCAGCGGCCGCTTCTGGCACGACCGCGCGCCGCGGCCCACGCACTACGTGCCGTGGACGAAGGAGAGCGACGCCGACCGCGGCCGCGTTTGGGACGCGTGCGTCGCGCTCACCGCCGCGTAGAGTCCACGTGCCAGCTCGCTGGTCAGGGCCATGAGAGAGCACGCGCCGCACAACGCGATGGACGAGCCCGGCGAGATCGCCGCCTTCCGCGACCGCTGCAGCCCGCTGATGGGCGCGCTGCTCGACGAGCTGGCCTCGACGCCCGGCGTCGCACGCCCGTTCCCGGCGATCGAGGACGCGCTGGACTGGCCGCGCCGCCGCATCGCGTCGGTCCTCGGCGGCGTCTGGCGCCTGCGCCAGACCGAGTTCGGCGGCCGCCGCCCCTACCGCTTCTACGGCGACCGCGAGTCGGCCTCGGGCCGCTGGGAGCTGTTCGTGGACGCGGTCCAGGCCGCCGCGATCCGCGACGCTGGCATCCTGTAGGCGATGGACCTGCTGTCGCTCGACGAGGTTCGGCGCCGGCTGGCGATCACCGGCCAGTCCCACGGCGGCGTGCGTCCCGTCGCGGTCGACAAGATCATCGGGTCGGTCGACCGCGTGGGCGGGTTCGCCGCCGAGCGGGCGCGGCTGAGCGCGCTCCGGCGCGCGTTCCCCGACGGCAGCTTCCCGCCGATCGACGTCTACGAGGTCGGCGGCGCGTTCTTCGTCGAGGACGGCCACCACCGCGTCGTCCTCGCGCGCGAGCTGGCCATCGCGTTCCTCGACGCCGAGGTCACGGTCCTGCACACCAACTACGCGCTACCACCGGACGTCGACGTCGGCCGGCTCGTCCACACCAATCAGCAGCGCCGCCGTGCACGCCGCCGGCCTGCCGGCCAAGTACCCCTTCAAGACCGAGGCCGACCTGTTCCTCTGGATCTACGAGCGGCGCCGGGACCTGCGCGTCCTGGATCCCGCCGCGGACTTCGCCGCCGCGGCCGCGTTCGCGCTGACCGAGGGCGTCAGCCGCCGCGACCGGCGCACGATCGTCGGCGAGGCGGCCGACCCGCTCCGCCCGGGCTAAGGCGTCGCGAGCTCGGCGAGCCGGCGCAGGGACTCGTCGTTGCGCCGCTTGACGAGGAAGTGGGTGAGCGGGTTGAACACCAGGCGCGTGATCCGGTCGCCCGCGTCCTCGGTCATCGTCACGAGCGTGGCGTCGCCGCGGCGCTCGAGGTCGAGCGCGACGTGCGCGGTGCCCAGCGGCCGCGCCTTGGCGTGCAGCTCCAGCCGCCTGCCCGGCTCCATCGCGATGACCTCGGTGTGGTCGTTGAGCGCGAGCGGGAACCGGCCAACTCGGTGGTGGAAGCGCGAGCCGACCGCCGGCCAGGTGTCGTCGGCACCGCGGATCGTGTCCGAGCCCACCACCCAGTGCCCGTAGGAGTCGGGGTCGGCGAGCACGGCGAAGACGCGCTCGGGGGACGCCGGGATCAGTCGTTCGTTGCGGGCCATCGCCCCCGCGGTACCCGGGGTCGGCACCCCGTAGTGCCGCATCACGGCACTAGGCTCTGACGATGGCCCAAGCCAGCGACGAGCTGCAGCGCTGGCTGAGCGCCGAGGGCGACAAGACCCTCGGCAGCCTCGTCGAGACGTTCGACGAGAAGAGCTTCGCCTTCTTGTTCGTGTTGCTGCTCGGCGTCTCGGCCCTCCCGCTGCCGACCGGCGGCGCGACGCACGTCTTCGAGGTCATCGCGGTCCTCCTCGCGCTGCAGCTGATCGTCGGCCGCGAGGAGATCTGGCTGCCGCGGCGCTGGCGCGACACGAAGCTCGCGGGCGGCAAGCGCGAGGCGTTCGTCGTCAAGTTGATGCAGATGATCCGGTGGCTGGAGCGCTTCTCGCGCCCGCGGCTGACCTGGCTGTTCAACCACCGGCTCAGCAACATCGTCTTCGGCCTGCTGGTCATCGTCGGCTGCCTCGGCGCGTTCCTGGCCCCGCCGTTCACCGGCCTCGACACGCTGCCCTCGCTCGGCGTCGTGCTGCTCGGCCTCGCGGTCATCCTGGAGGACTTCGCGCTGGTCGTGATCGCGCTCGTCGTGATGGTCGTCGGCATCGCGCTGGAGATCGTCCTGGGCAGCGCGGCCGTCCACGGCATCGGGTCGTTGTTCTAGGTCTATGCGGCGGCGGCCGCGGCGGCCAGGGCCGCCTCCTGCTCGGCCTCATCGCTGAGGTCGAGATCGCCCGGCACCGTGCGCAGCGCGATCACCGCGGCGCCGGCGAGGATCGCGGCGCAGGCGAGCAGCGCGACCTGCGCGCCGGACCCGAACGCGCCGCGCGCCGCGTCGGCCAGCCCACCGTCGCCGCTGCCCAGGGCGCCCTGCAGCGAGGCCCGCGCCGCCGCCGGCGCACCGTCGGGCAGGTCGGCGCGGTAGACCGCGTTGAAGACCGAGCCCAGCAGCGCGACGCCGAACGCGCCGCCCACCTCCTGGAAGGTGTCGGCCAGCGCGGCGCCGATCCCGGCCGCCTCCTCCGGCAGCCCGCCGAGGACCGCGAGCGCCGTCGGCGTGATGCACATCCGCACCCCCGCGCCGAAGACGAGCAGCCCGCCGGCCACCGGCCAGTAGCCGCCGTGGCGGATCGTCAGGGCGACGTCGACGACCGCCGCCGCGCAGACCAGCAGCCCGGCCGCTGCCGCCCACGCCGAGCCGAACCGGCGCGCCACCAGCGCCAGCGCCGAGCCGCCGCCGATGACACCGACCGCGATCGGCGCCGAGCGCAGGCCCGCGTCGACCGGCGAGTAGCCCCAGACCACCTGCAGCTGCTGGGTGATCAGGAACAGCGTGCCGGTCAAGGCCATCATCAACGCCGCCTGGACGGCGCCCGGGCCGACGATGCGGCGGCGTGCGAGCAGCCGCACGTCGAGCATCGGATACGCGGCCCGCCGCTCCCAGGCGACGAACGCCGTCGCGGCGGCCAGCGCGCCGAACGCCGGGCCGAGGACCGCGAGCGACGTCCAGCCGCGATCGGGCCCGTCGACCAGCGCGGCGACCAGCCCGAGCATCGCGCCGATCGACAGCACGGTGCCGGGGACGTCGGCGCCGCGCGTCGAGCGCTCGCCGTCGGCCGGAAGCACGGCGCGCGCCACGATCAGCGCGCCCCAGGCCAGCGGGACGTTGACCAGGAACACCGACTGCCACGCGAAGACCTCCAACAACGCGCCGCCGATCAGCGGGCCGAGCACGAACCCGAGCGCGCCGACGGCGCCGGCGACGCCGATCACCGTCCCCCGCACCGGGCCCTCGAACGCGCGGTACATGAGCGACAGCGTGCTGGGCATCAGGAACGCCGCGCACGCGCCGGTCAGCGCGCGCAGCCCGATCAGCGCCGGCGCCGAGGAGACCACGAGGACCAGCAGCGACGCGCCGCCGAACGCGCCGAGCCCGCCGAGCAGGACGCGGCGGCGCCCGAGGCGATCGGCCAGCGAGCCGCCGGTCAGCAGCAGGCCGCCGAAGAGCAGGGAGTAGGCGTTGACGATCCACTGCAGCTGGCTGTTGGACGCGTCGAGGTCCTTGGCGATCGACGGCAGCGCGACGTTCATCACCGTGTTGTCGACGGTGACGACGAGGATCGCCAGGATGAGCGCGGCGAGGACCGGCCAGCCCTCGCGCAGGGTCCGCGCGGGCCGCGTGGTCGTACGTTGTTCGGGATCTAGAACGTTGTTCGAGTGCATGCAGCGGGGTAGGATGCTCGAACAGCGTTCGAGAGTCAAGCCCCTTCTCATGGCCAAGCCCAACACCCACGGCATCGGCGCCGCGTTCGCCAAGCGCCGCAAGGCGCCCGCCAAGGCGCCGCTGGACCGCGAGCGCGTCATCGCGGCCGCCGTGAAGATCCTCGACGCCGAGGGCCCGGGCGCCCTCACGTTCCGGCGGCTGGCGGCTGACCTCGACGCCGGCGTGGCGACGCTCTACTGGCACGTCGACAACAAGGAGATGCTGCTCGACCTCGTCCTGGACGCGGTGATGGACGAGCTGGGCGAGGGCTTCGACGCGCACCCCGAGCTGCCGTGGGACGAGCGCATGAGGGGCGGCCTGATCGAGTTGTGGCGGTTGATGCGGCGCCATCCATGGGCCGCGCTTCACGCCATCTCCACCAACAACCGCGGCCCCAACCTGCTCCACCACTGGGATCGCGGCGCGGCGCTGCTGTTCACCACCGGGATGGAGGCGCGCGACGTCTTCTACGCGCTGTCGACGCTGTTCACCTTCGTGGTGGGCGTCGGCGTCCAGGACGCGATCTGGCACGTCTACGGCGTGACCGACCAGTCCGAGGCACGCGCCGCCGAGCTCGGCGAGGTGACCCGCCTCTTCGACGAGCTGCCGGCCGACGCCTACCCGACCTTCCGCCGGATCCTGCCCGTCTTCGCGAGCCACGACGAGGACGAGCAGTTCCTGTCGGGGATCGACCTGCTGCTGGCCGGGATCCGGGGGCAGCTGGCGGCGAATGGCTGAGGCCGGGGGGCGTTGTGGGCGTTGGTTGGTCACCAGTGCGGTGCGCCGGTGGTGGTGCGGGGCGTGGTTCGTTCGTCATCAAGGGCGTGTGAGTGTGGAGGCGGCGCTCCTTGTGGTCGGCGTGGCTCGTCCTGGTGGCAGCGCCGGGGGGGCGGGTTCGGGGCCGAATCGTCGGATCAGGCGCGATGGATCGCGTGAAGTCCGCGATAGAGGCGGACTTGACGCGATCGAGCACGATTCGGGCCCGAATCGCCCGCCCCGGAGCACGACCAACGACGAGCCACACCGACCCCGGTGGCGCCGCTCCAACGCCTTCACGCCCTTGATGAGGGACGAACGACGCCCCGCAGCACCCGAAGCGCACCGCACTGGTGACCAACCGACGCCGGCGCGCCGCAGCGAGCCTCAGCCCGACGACGGCGCCCCCGCCCCCGGCGCCCCCACCGCCAGCGCCTGCCCACACTGCCAGCAGAACGTCGCGCCCCGGGAATGCACCGCGCCGCAGGAGCGGCAACTCCCCGTGACGCCGTCCTCGGACGCCGCCAGCAGCCGTTCGACCTCGCCCAGCTCCGCGTCGGCCGTCTGGAGCTCGGCGGCGCGGCGGCTCAGCACGTCGAGGCGGTAGTGGTCGCGGGTCGCCATCTCGTAGGTCAGCCCGCCGAGGTCGAAGGTGAGCGCGGCGACGCGGCGGGCCAGGTCGTGGCGGCGGCTGCGGAGCTCGTCCAAGGAGGTCGGACCGGGCAGCGCGCTCATCCGATCTCCTCGAAGCCCGCGCCGCCGCCCGCGGGCTTGTCGTCCTTGGGCGGGAGCTTGCCGGTGCCGGTCGAGATCGGCTTGCCGTTCTTGACCGCGTCGTCGACGGCCTTCTTGCTGCTCAGGCTCTTCACCGAGACCGAGTCCTTCGGCGCCGTCGCCTTGTCGGACGCCGTGTCGGCCTTGCCCTTGGCCGCCTTCTTGGTGGCCTTGCTCGACGATCCGGACGTGTCGCCGCCGCTGCCGGTGCCCGTCGTGGCGGCGGCCGCCGCCGGCGCCGCCGCGCCCTCCACCTTGATGACCTGCGGCGCGGGCGTGGCGGCCGCCGGCGCGCTCTGGTCGCTCGTCGCCCAGTGCCCGAGCAACAGCCCGATCAACAACGTCAACAACAGCAGCGCGGCGAGCGCGAGCAGCCCCGCGTTGGCCTGCAGCCGTCCGTTGAGCCCGTGCGGCGGCGGTGCGCCGTTGGCCTGGACGACCAGCGGCGGCGCGGCCACCGGACCTCCACCCCGCGTCCGCACGTCGGCGTCCAACACGTCCAAGAACTCCAGGCGCGCCTCCGGCCGCCGGCCACCGCAGTGCAGGCAGTAGCGCTGGTCGCCGGCCAGCGGCGCGCCGCAGGCGGGACAGGGCTCGCCGTCGCGAGCGGGTGGGTACGGATACGGGGCCGGCTGGTTCTCGGTGATCACGGTGTGCTCCTTCACGACTTCGATGCGACGACGGTCGGCGCCACGGTCAGGGCGACGCGCGCCCCGCGGGGGTCGCCGACGAAGAACAGGCGGAAGTGGATCTGCTTCCTGCCGCCGGCGGCCGGCAGCTTCGGGACCAGCGCACGGCCGGCCGCGACCACACGCGAGCCCTTCAGCGCGACGGCGAAGATCGGGACGGCCCGCAGCACGATCCGCGACGGGTTCACCACGACGCCGGTCAGGTACCGCCCGGTCGCGTCGCCGTCGAAGTGGACGCCGCGGAGCGAGACGTCCGGCACCGACCCCGCCGCCGGGGCCGCCCCCACCCGCGCCTTGACCGACCGCGGCGCCGACGCGACCGTCACCTGGTCGTTGACCCACCACGACGTCCGGTGCGCGCGCACCGACGCCAACCGCTGCAGCGCGGGCTGCAGCCCCGTCGCGTCGTTCTTGTACAACGACCCGCCCTCGGCGTCGCGCACGTCGATCAGCACCGGGACGTCACGCTGCGCGTGCCCACCGCGGTTGCGCACCTCGACCGCCGCGGCGACGGTCCCGCCCGCGCCGCGGACCACGACGGCCCTCGCCACGGCCAGGTCGGCGTTGCGCGAGATCCGCAGCGTCCCCGCGTCCTGGACGGCCTCCTTGCCCTCCCGGGCGATGGCCGCGCTCTTGTCCGCCGTGCTCTCGCACGCCGACAGCCCGGCCGCGCCGGCAAGGACGACAACAACGGCCGTCGCCCGCGCCGCGATCACCCGAAGGCCCCCGCCACGTAGTCGCGCGTGCGCTCCGCCCGCGGCGCGCCGAAGACCTGCTCGGTCTCGCCGAACTCCACGAGGTCGCCCAGGTACATGAACGCGACCTTGTCCCCCACGCGATGCGCCTGGGCCAGGTTGTGGGTGACGATGACGACCGCCAGATCCCGGCGCAGCTCGCCGATCAGCTCCTCGATCACCGCGGTCGACCGCGGGTCCAAGGCGCTGCACGGCTCGTCCATCAGCAGGACCTCGGGCCGCGTCGCGATCGCGCGCGCGATGCACAGCCGCTGCTGCTGACCGCCGCTGAGGCGCAGCGCGGGCCGGTCGAGGTCGCTGGCGACCTCGTCGTACAGCCCCGCGCGCCGCAGCGCGTCGACGACCTGCGGCTCGAGCTCCCGCCGCCCCGGCCGCTTGCGGTTCTGCACCCGGATCGCGTAGGCGACGTTGTCGAAGATCGACATCGGGAACGGGTTGGGCTGCTGGAAGACCATCGCCACCCGCCGCCGCAGCGCAGTCACCTCGAGCTGCTCCACGTCGACGCCGTCGAGCAGCACGCGCCCGCGGCGCGTCGCGCCCGCGGTCGTCTCCGTCAGCCGGTTCAGCGTCCGCAGCAACGTGGTCTTGCCGCAGCCCGACGGCCCGATCAAGGCCAGGGCCTCACCCGCGTGGATCGGCAAGGACACGTCCTTGACCGCGGCGTTGTCCCCGTACAGGACGCTGAGCTGCTCGACCCGCATCCGCTCCGGCCCGCCCGGTCCGCGCGCGCGGACGCGCGCGGCTCCTGCGTCCGCCGGCTCCGGCACCGGGACCGGCGTGCGGTCCAACCGGACCCGGCGGCGCGGCGGCGGCAGCGACGGCACGGCGTCGTCGAGGAACGGGTCCACCACCCGGTCGTGGGTGCTCATGAGCGGCTCTCCTTGCGAAGCGCGCGTACGGAACGCGCGTCAGAACCTCGGCCGATGAGGTCGACGACGAAGTTCAACGTCAGGACGATCAACAGCAGCACGAACGCGGCGGCGTAGGCCTTCTGCGGCGCGTTGCCCTCGCCGGCCGGCGACGCGTTGTACACGTAGCTGGTCAGCGTCGACCCGGTCCCACGCAGCGTGCCCAGGACGGGGACGTCGCCCTGGGGCTCGATCTGCAGGGTCGCGCCGAGCAGGACGACGACGACCGCCGTGTCGCCCACGATCCGGCCCATGCCGAGCGCCGCGCCGGTCGCGACGTTGCGCCGGATCTGCGGGAGCAGGATGGTGCGGATGGTGCAGACGCGCGTCTTGCCCAGCGCCCACGACGCCTCGCGCACGTGCGTCGGGATCGCCATCAGGCCCTCCCGCGCCGCGCCGAAGACGAGCGGCAGAGCGATCAACGACATCATCGCGCCGGCGGCCAGGAACGAGCGCCCGAAGACGCCGCCGCCCGACGCCGTGAACGACAGCGGAGCGAGGATCGGCAGCTGGAAGATCGCGAGGCCGAAGATCGCGATGACGATGTCCGGCGTGCCGGCGACGACCTCGATCCCGGACTCGACCGCGCGGGCCAGCGGCGCCGGCTTGCCGTACTCGACGAGCCACACCGCGGTCGCGACGGCCAGCGGGACCGCGATGCAGATCCCGATGACCGTCAGCACGACGGTGCCGCCGATCGGATCCAGGATCCCGCCGGTCGTGTGCTGCGCCAGGCCCGGCTGCGGGCGCGAGAACAGGAGGTCCAGGTTGAGGTACTGGACGCCGCGCACGCCCATGTAGATCACGATCCCGGCGGTGACCGCGCACAGCGCCAGCCCGCAGGCCCAGCAGGCCAGGAACGCGAGCCGGTGGCTCCATTTCCACGAGCGCAGCCGGTCGCCCTGCGGCGACGGGCGCGGGCCGAGCGGGTCGACCAGCGGCGCCTCGAACGAGGTGGCGGGCGTCGTCGCGGCCATCAGATCCGTAGCCCCTGACGGCGCATCGGGAGCTTGGCGAAGTACCCGCCGATCGACAGCGCGAGGCTGGACAGCAGCAACAGCAAGGCGAACGCGTAGACCGATGACTTGACCGCCGGCGCGTTGAGCGCGTCGACGTTCTCGACCATCGACGCCGCCAGCGGGCGGATCGGCTCGAAGATGTAGGTGATGCCGTCGATCGGGTTCGGCGAGAAGCCGCGCGAGCCCGACACCATCGACAGCGCGACGGCCTCGCCGAGGGCGCGGGCCGTCGCGAGCACCGCGGCGGCGACGATCGCCGGGCGCGCGGCGCGGACCGACACGGTCCAGATCGCCTCCCAGCGGTTGGCGCCGAGCGCGCACGCGCCCTCGGTCCACGCCGTCGGGATGGCCCGCAGCGCGTCGACCACGATCGCGATCATGATCGGCGTGATCATCACGGTCAGCACGACGATCGCGACGAGCACGCCCGTCCCGTCGATCTGGACGACGTTCTGCACCGACGCCTTGCGGTCGAGCGAGATGAGGTGGTTGCCGACGAACGGCGCGAGGACCAGGATCCCGATCAACCCGTAGATGACCGACGGGACCGCGGCCAGGAGCCGCACCGCGGGCACCGCGATCGCGCGCATGCGGGCGGGCGCGAACTCCACGATGAAGATCGCGGAGAACAGCGAGAACACGAGCCCGACGAGGACGGCGACGCCCGTCGTCAGCAGCGTCCCGTAGATCAGCGGCCACGCGCGCAGGTGGTAGGCCGAGTCCGGCGGATGCTGCCCCGTCTTGATCATGTCGCCGAGCTGGCGGTCGACGTCGCCGCCCGAGCCCAGCCACTTCACATAGCCATTGGCTTGCAGGACGGGCCAGGCGCGGACGGCGACGAAGCCGACCATCAACACGATGATCAGCAGGACCAGGCAGGCCACCGCGCCGAGGCGCCAGGCGGCCTGCCGGTCCGTCCACGGCTCACGGGCGAAGACGCGCCCAGCGGGCGTGCTTCGCTTGCGGTTCTCGCCCAGGGGGCTCGAACGCGCTGGCCGCGGGAATCGCATCACTCAGTCCAGGGGGATCGCGATCGACGCGATGATCTTGCGCGCCACCGGGCTCTTCTGGATCCAGTGGATGAACGCCGACGCCGCGCCCTTGGCCGGGCCGCGCGTCACCTCGTAGTAGGTGCGGATGCCCGGGTACTGGCCGGACTTCGCGTTCTGGAGGTTGCAGGCGACGCCGTTGAACGCGACCGCGTGGACGTCCTTCTGCGAGGCGTAGTACCCCGAGTTGAACCCGATCGCGTTCTTGTCGGAGGCGACGGTCTGCTCGACGAGGCCGTCAGACGGCTTCAGCGCCGCGAGCGACGAGATCGTCTTGTTGCCCAGCAGCAGCTGCTGGACGAGCGGCGGCAGCGACGACGCCGCCGTGCGGCCGATCAGGTCGATCGTGCCGGTCGCCTGCGCGCCCGGGACGTCCTCCCAGTTGCGGACCTGGCCGGTCCAGATCGCCTGCGCCTGCGCGAGCGTCAGGTTCGGCAGCGGGTTGGACGGGTTGGTGTCGAAGCAGAAGAAGTCCTTGGCGATCGCGTAGAAGACGAGGCCGGACGGATCGCTCGGGCGCGGGTCGCGCGCGGCGTTGCCGATCGTCACGCGACCGGCGGCCGCGTCCTGGATCCCGACTTCGCCACCACCTTGGGCGAGCTTGAACTTCACCTTGCCCGGCTTGAGCTTGACGTACTTCTTGGCCAGCAGGGCCACGAGCGGCGCAGAGCCGGTCGCACCGCTGATGGTGATGGTGCTGGCGGCCTGTGCGCCGGCGGGTGCAGCCACGGCGAGCACGCCGATGGCGGCCACCCCGGCGATGAGACGGCGAGAGCGGGTCATCTCCGCGGAACTCCCTTTCCCAGTTTGCATGGTCAGTTGGTGGACAATATCCTAACCACACAATTCAGATCGGGTTTGGAATGAAAAGGTCCAGGAGATGATCCTTCGGCCTTCAGAAGCCGCCGCGACGTGCGCCGAATGCGGCGCGCCGCTGGCCGGCGACCAGCGCTACTGCCTCGAGTGCGGGGCGCGCCACGGCGTGCCGCGGGTCGATCCGCTCCAGGCGCTGGGCTTCGCCGCCGCGTCTGCCGCCCCGGCAGTGGCCGCCCAGCCGCCGAGCCCTGCCAATCCGGCAAGACGGGCGCCGTCGCCGCGGATCGCGGCGGCGCTGGCGGCGACGACGCTCGTCCTCGGCGGCGTCGCGGGCGCCGCGCTGGGCCCCGGCCCGACGCCGTCGCTGGCCGCCACGCCGCAGCGCCTGGTCGCGCTCGTCGTGCCGAGCGCGCCCGTCGCGACGACCCCCACCGAACACGCCGACGAGCCACCGGCCGTCGACAGCGACGACGCGCCGACCCCGAGCGTGGACGACGGCGCTTCCGTGGAGAGCGCCGGCGACGACACGACCACCTCGTCCTCATCCGCCGCCGAGCACGGCACCGACGACACCACCACCGACGACACCAGCGACAGCGACGACCCCGCGCCCGCCTCGTCGACCACTCCCGCCGCCACCACGACCTCGCCCGCCGCCACCGCGCCCGCCCACGTCTGGCTCGTCGCCCTCACGCAGGCCGACGCCTCCGTCTACGCGCCCGGCGGCCCGTTCGCCGACCTCGCCGCCCAGGGCACGTTGTTGTCCAAGTACATCGCGGCCGCGCCCAGCGCCGCCGCCAACGAGATCGCGCTGCTCGGCGGCCAGGTCCCGACCGCCGACTGCGACGCCGACCTTGCCGCGTGCGTCCTGCCCGCCGGCGAGACCTCGCTGCCCGACCAGCTCGCGTCCGTCAACCTGACCTGGAAGGCCTACGTCGAGGACCCCGCGCTGCGCTGCGCCGCCACGCCCAGCGCCCGCGTCGCCACGTCGCTCTTCACCACCCTGCGCCAGCGCACCGACTGCGCGCAGACGACCGTCGGCCTCGACGCCCTCGACGCCGACCTCGCCGACGCGACCAGGACCCCTGCCTTCAGCCTCCTCGTCACGACCAACGCCGCCGCCGAGGTGCCGGCGCTCGTGGCGAAGCTCCAGGCCAGCGACGCCTACAAGAAGGACGGCGTCGTCGTCGTCGCCTCCGACGCCCACCCGCCCACGGGCGATCCCGCCGCGCCGCTCGGCGCCCTCGTGCTCTCGCCGCGCGCGACCGCCGGCCAGACGGTCGACGCCGCCACCGGCCCGGTCGCGCTGCTGCGCTCGTTCGACACGCTGCTCGGCCTCGACCCGCTCGCGACCGCCGCGCAGGCGCCGGCCGGCGCGCTCGACGCGGTCCTGGCGAGCAGCGGCGGCACCCCAACGACTTCCACCCCATCGACCACATCAACGACCACGACACGGAGGTCTCCTTGACCCTCGCCCGTCCCCTGCTGGCCGCCGTCCTCGCCCTCACCGTGTGGGCGCCGACCGCAGGCGCCAGTGCCAATCCCAACAACTACGACTGCGGTGGTCACATCGAGGCCGGCAAGCCCGCCCCCGGCGACGACGACCCGCAGGTGCAGTACACGTTCGCGTGCGGCGGACCGATCACCGGGTACCAGATCCAGCCGCAGATCGGCGACACCGGGTTCGCGACCGACGTCTCGGTCTTCGACCTCCAGAACAACCCGGTGGTGACCGACTCGTTCACCTGCAACGGCGACTTCCCCGGCTACGGCTTCAACTGCATCGGCAAGTACACGGGCAACCAGTACGCCAAGATCGTCGGCCAGTTCTCGATCGGCACGGCGCTGTGCGCCGAGCCGCGCGTCGACCCGCTGCTGACCGTCACCTACGCGGCGGCCGACAGCAAGGGCGTCGTCACCCAGTACATCTCGGGTCCGTACGACCTCGGCCGCCCGCGCGGCTGCCCGAAGTCCGCCCTGGGCGGCAAGACGCGCATCCCGTCGGACTCGTCGCTGCTCGGCGGCGGTGATGACACGACGGCCGCGACCAAGACCAAGGCCAAGCCCAAGCCGAAGAAGGCCAAGGCCAAGAAGAAGGCCAAGGCCAAGGCCAAGAAGAAGGCCGCAGCCAGGAAGTAGGACCATCCCACAGCGGGCGGCGGCCGGATCCCCGGTCGCCGCCCCGCTACCGTCGAGCGGGCATGACCCGCATCGGCTTCCTCTCCTTCGGCCACTGGCAGCCCGCGCCCGGCTCGCGGACCCAGACGGCCCGCGACGCGCTCCAGCAGACGATCGAGCTCGCCGTCGCCGCGGAGGAGCTCGGGCTCGACGGCGCCTACGTGCGCGTCCACCACTTCGCCCGCCAGCTCGCCTCGCCGTTCCCGCTGCTGGCGGCCATCGGCGCCCGGACCACGCGCATCGAGATCGGCACCGGCGTGATCGACATGCGCTACGAGAACCCGCTCTCCATGGCCGAGCAGGCCGCGGCGGCCGACCTGATCAGCGACGGCCGCCTCCAGCTCGGCGTCAGCCGCGGCTCGCCCGAGCCGGCGTTCCGGGGCGCCGAGAACTTCGGCTACGTCCCGGCCGAGGGCGAGGACGACGGCGACCTCGCGCGCCGCCACACCGCGATCTTCCGCGCGGCGATCGCCGGCACCGGCGTGGCGGAGGCCGACGTGCGGATGACCGGCTCGCCCGCCAGGCTCCCGATCCAGCCGCAGTCGCCGGGCCTCGGCGACCGCATCTGGTGGGGCTCCGGCACGCGCGCGTCCGCGGAGTGGACCGCGGAGCAGGGCATGAACCTCATGTCGTCGACCCTGCTCAGCGAGGACACCGGCGTGCCCTTCGACGAGCTGCAGGCCGAGCAGATCCGCCTCTACCGCCAGGCGTGGGCGATCGCCGGCCACGACCGCGAGCCACGCGTGTCGGTCAGCCGCTCGGTGATCCCGCTCGCGACCGACCTGGACCGGGCCTACTTCGGCGACCGGGCGCTGCGCGACGCGGCAGACCAGGTCGGGTACCTCGAGGGCGTCGTCGCGCGCTTCGGCAAGTCCTACATCGGCGAGCCGGACGTCATCGCCGAGCAGCTGGCCCAGGACGCCGCGGTCGCGGCCGCCGACACGCTCCTGCTCACCGTCCCCAACCAGCTCGGGGTCGAGTACAACACCACCATGCTGGCGAGCATCGCCGAGCACGTGGCGCCCGCGGTCGGCTGGTCGCCGGCGACGGCGCGCCAGAGCTAGGCCGCGTCGCGCAGCGCGACGACCGCCTGGTCGCGCCCGGCGTGCTTGGCGCGGTAGAGCGCCTGGTCGGCGCTGCGCATCAGCAGGTGGACGCTGTCGACGTCCGGCCCGTGCGTCGCGATCCCGGCCGAGACCGTGACGCGCAGCGGCGCGGCGACCGCCTCCTCGCGCAGCCGGCGCATCACGTCGTCGGCGTAGGCCTGGGCGGCGCCGGCGTCGGCGCCCGGCAGGGCGACCGTGAACTCCTCGCCACCGACGCGCGCCACGTGGTCGCCCTCGCGGGCCGCGGCCGTCAGCGCGGTCGCGCAGCGGATCAGCGCCTCGTCGCCGACGAGGTGGCCGTGGCGGTCGTTGAAGCGCTTGAAGTGGTCGAGGTCGACCATCACGACGGCGAGGCGGCGGCCGTACTCGGTCGCCTCGGCGACCAGCCGCTCGAGCTCGGGCGCCAAGCCGCGGCGGTTGAGCACGCCGGTGAGCGCGTCGGTGTCGGCGGCACGGGCCAGCGCCGCCTGCAGGTCGCGCTCGCGGCGGGTCATCACCGTGACGAGGCCGGTCATGAGGCCGACGCTGAAGATCGTCCCGACGACGGTGTCCGCGCGGTTGGTCGCGTACGAGTTGGCGACCATCGCGACGCTCACCGACACGGCCATCACCGCGAACCCCGTGATCACCAGCGCGCGGCGCGAGAAGTAGGCGAGGTAGACCAGCGGCCAGAGGAAGAAGAACGGGGTCGCGCCGATCGCGTTGGAGGACCCCATCAGCAGGCCGAGCAGGACGACGCTCAGGAGCGCCGCGGTCTCCACGATCCAGCGCCACGGCGGCAGCACCCGCACCGCGAGGCCGCAGGCGCCGAAGCCGGCGGCCGCGGACAGCTGCACGGCGCGCGCGGCGTCGGTCAGCTCGGGCTTGAGCACCGCGCCCATGCCGCAGACGACCGTGCCGACAGCGAAGAGCGTCAGCGCGACGCGGCGCTCGAGCATCGGGCCCTGCCGATCTGCGGGGGAACGAAGTCCCATCAGCAACGGGATCGGGACCGCTGGACGATGGTTGAGCGCCGGCGGACCGATGTCGACGCGTTGGCGCGCCGGCGCTCGCGCGTCACCCGATCATGTCGCGCGCCGCCGCGCCCGGCCCGAACATCGGAAGGCAGTCGGCCTCCGGCGCGACCGCGACGTCCAGCAGCGCCGGGCCGTCGGCGCGCAGGAGCCGGTCGATCGCGTCGTCGACGTCGTCGGCGTCCTCGATCCGCTCGGCCTCCCAGCCGCAGGCGCGGGCGAGCAGCGGCCAGTCGGGCGCGGGCCCGAGGTCGACGTCCTGGCGCCGGCCGCCCCAGAACAGGTCCTGCTGCTGGCGGACCATGCCCAGCGCGCCGTCGTCGATCAGCAGGACCCTGACCGGGAGCCCTTCCGCTCGCGCGGTCACGAGCTCCTGCACGTTCATCAGCAGCGAGCCGTCGCCGGAGACGCAGACGACCGTGCGGTCGGGCGCCGCGACCTGCGCGCCGATCGCCGCGGGCAGGCCGAAGCCCATCGTCCCGAGGCCACCGGAGGTCAGCCAGCGCCGCGGCGCGTCGAAGCGCAGCCGCTTGGCCGCCCACATCTGGTGGTTGCCGACGTCGGTGGTGACGATCGCCGCGCCGCCCGTGGCGCGCTGGAGCGCGTCGAGGGCCTGCGCCGGCCCGATGCGGCCGCCGTCGGGCGCCACCGGCGGGGACTCCGCCGAGCGCCACGCGTCGAGCACGCGCCACCACGAGGCCAGGCGCGCGGGTGCGGGCCGCCGGCCGCCGACGGCGTCGGCGAGCGCGGTCAGCGCTGCCCGGGCGTCGCCGACCACCGCGATGTCGGCGTGGCGCAGCTTGCCGATCTCGGCGGGGTCGACGTCGAGGTGGACGACGGTCCGGGCGGCGGGCGCGAACTGGTCCAGCCGGCCGGTGACGCGATCGTCGAAGCGCGCGCCGATCGCGACCAGGACGTCGCACTCGTCCACCGCCCAGTTCGCCGTGCGGCAGCCGTGCATCCCGAGCATCCCGAGCCAGCGGCGGTCCGAGGCGGGGAACGCGCCGAGCGCCATCAGCGTCGTCGTGACCGGCAGGTCGCCGGCGTCGGCCAGGGCCATGAGCGCGGCGTGCGCGCCCGCGTGGACGACGCCGCCGCCCGCGTAGAGCACCGGCCGCTCGGCGCCCGCGATCGCCGCGGCAGCCGCGCGGATCGCCGCGGGGTCGGGCGCGGCGGGGCGCGAGAAGCCGGCCGGCAGCGCGTCGCCGGCGTCGTCGAGCGCGTCGCGCCCGACGGGCTCGCGCGCCACGTCGGTCGGGACGTCGACGAGCACCGGGCCCGGCCGGCCACTGCGCGCGACCGCGAACGCCTCGCGGATCGCGGGCACCACGTCGCGCGCCCGCTCCACGGCGATCGCGTGCTTGACGACCGGCGCGGTGACGCCGATGACGTCGGTCTCCTGGAACGCGTCGGTGCCGCGCAGGTCGGTCCGGACCTGACCGGTGATCGCCACGATCGGGGTCGAGTCCATCATCGCGTCGGCCAACGGCGTGACGAGGTTCGTCGCGCCCGGCCCGGAGGTGGCGAACGCGACGCCGACGCGTCCGGTGGCGCGTGCGTAGCCCTCGGCCGCGTGGCCGGCGGCCGCCTCGTGGCGGACCAGGACGTGGCGCAGTGCGCTGCCGTGGATCGCGTCGTGCAGCGGCAGCGACGCGCCGCCGGGCAGGCCGAAGGCGACGTCGACGCCCTCGTTGAGCAGGGCGGCGATCAGGGCGTCGGCGGCGCGCACGTGCGTGCTCCAGGAGCGACGTCGAAGGGGCTGGTCGAGATGGCGATGATGTCGATGACTACGAGAACGGGAAGGCTGAGGCTGCGCATAACGCGCTCCTTTGGGACGGGTGGTTGCGAGGCCGCGGTTCGCTCTGGACTCAGAGCGAGCGCGTCGCCGGAACCCGCTGGGGCCCGGCTACGATCACGCCGACGATCGCGATTCGCTCGCGAAGTCGAAGGCCGGCGTGGATGTGCGCGAGGTGCGCCATTGCGCCGGAACGATGCCACGCGGCGCGGCGGCTGGCAAGCCCGGGAACGCGGGTGCGATCATCGGCCGCGTGAACGACGCGCCGGTCTCCTACTGGTCCTACCTCGCCCTCGACGAGCTCCTCGCCGCGCAGCGCCCGCGCTCCGACGAGCACGACGAGCTGTTGTTCATCATCATCCATCAGGTCTCCGAGCTGTGGTTCAAGCAGCTGCTGCACGAGCTCGGCCACGCGCAGGAGCGGCTGGAGGCCGGCGACGCGACCGCGCCGCTCTCGACCCTGCGCCGCGCGCTGGCGATCCTCAAGACGCTCGTCGGCCAGATGGACGTCCTGGAGACGCTGACGCCGCGCCAGTTCGCAGCGTTCCGGGAGCGCCTGGGACCGGCGAGCGGCTTCCAGTCCGCGCAGTTCCGCGAGCTCGAGGCGGTGCTCGGCGCGCGCGACCGCCGGGTCGTCGCGCTGCACCCGGAGGGCTCGGCGGCGCGCGCTGCGATCGAGGCGGCGATGGCCCGCCCGGCGCTGTTCGACTCGCTGCTGCGGTTGTTGTCGGCCAACGGCTACGCCGTCCCGGCCGCGGTCGCGCAGCGCGATCCCGCCGCGACCTACGACGGCGACGAGGGCGTGCAGGACGTGCTCCTGGCCGTGTACGCCGACGAGGGCCTGCCGGCCCAGTTGTGCGAGCGGATGGTCGACCTCGACGAGGGTGTGCAGGAGTGGCGCTACCGCCACGTCAAGCTGATCGAGCGGACGATCGGCGCGCAGGCCGGCACCGGCGGGTCCAGCGGCGCCGCGTTCCTACAGCGCACGCTGCTGCGCCCCGCGTTCCCCGACCTCTGGGCCGTTCGCAGCCGGCTGTGATCGCGCTCGCAGACCTGCGCGCCAGCCCCAACGCGCTGGCGCCGCACTACGCGCGCTTCGGCGTCGCCGACCGGCTGCTGCTGTCCGGGCACTCGCACCAGGCCTGGCCGGACGTGGCGCGCGAGGGCGTGCTGGAGGCGTTCGACGACGCCGCGCGCGACGTCGACGGAAAGTGGGTGCGGGCGTTCGCCGCGGCCGACGCCGTGCGCGCCGGGTTCCGCGTGTGGTTGGACGACGACGCGGCCGACCTGGCGCTGGGCGCGAGCACGCACGAGCTGGTGCTGCGGATGCTGTCGTCGCTGGACCTGCGCACCCGGCCGCGGGTGGTGACGACCGACGGCGAGTTCCACACGCTGCGCCGCCAGCTGGGGCGCGCGGCGGAGGCGGGGCTGGACGTCGTCCGCGTCGCCGCCGCGCCGGTGGAGAGCCTGGCCGCGCGGCTGGCGCAGGCGGTCGACGACCGGACGGCGGCCGTGTTCGTCTCCGCCGTGCTGTTCGCGTCGAGCCGGGTCGTGCCCGACCTCGGAGCGCTCGCCGCCGCGTGCGCGCGCCACGGCGCCGAGCTGGTCGTCGACGCCTACCACGCGCTCGGGCCGACGCCGTTCTCGGTCGGCGCCCTCGGGCTGGAGGAGGCGTGGGTGGTCGGCGGCGGCTACAAGTACCTCCAGCTCGGCGAGGGCAACTGCTTCCTGCGCGTCCCGCCGCACGCGAGCGCCTACCGACCCGCGATCACCGGCTGGTACGCGGAGTTCGGCGCGCTGGCCGAGCGCCACGCGGGCGAGTTGGTGGCCTACGGGACCGGCGGCGCCGCGCGTTTCGCGGGCTCGACGTACGACCCGACGAGCCACTACCGGGCGGCGCGGGTCTTCGCGTTCTTCGCCGAGCACGGGCTGACGCCGGCGTTCCTGGCCACCGTCTACCGCCATCAGGTCGCGCATCTCGCGCGCGCCTTCGACGCGCTCGACCTGCCGGAGGCGCTGATCGCGCGCGACCGCGCCGTGGGGCTCGACGGCGTCGGCGGCTTCCTGGCGCTGCGCTCGCCGCGGGCCGGCGCGCTGCAGGTCGCGCTCGCGGCGCGCGGCGTGCTGACCGACAGCCGCGGCGACGTCCTGCGCCTCGGCCCCGCGCCCTACCTGTCCGACGCTCAGCTCGACGCCGCCGCCGCGGCGCTGCGCAGCGCGGCGACGTCGGCCAGCAGCCGGTCCTGAGGCATCGGCCCCGGGTCGGGGTCCGGGAACGGGAACGGCCAGCCGGGCCGCGGATCGTCGGCGTAGCGCGGGACGATGTGGGTGTGGAGATGCGGCACCCAGTTGCCGAGCAGGTCGTAGTTGAGCTTGACCGGCGCCATCACCCGCTCGATCGCGCTGCCGACCTGGAGCACCTCGCGGCCGTACCGGGCGGCCTCCGCGTCGGTCAGCTCGGTCGGCTCCACGACATGACGCCCGCGCCAGACGACGATCGAGAGCCCGCGCTGGATGTTGGCGCGCACGAGGTAGGCGTCGGCGACCTCGCCCGCGAAGTACCGCACGCCGGACGGCGTGGTCTCCGGCCGCCCCTCCTCGCACGCGGGGCAGCCGTCGCCGGCCCGCCAGGCGTAGAACTCCTCAGGCCACTCCATCAGTCCATCCTACCCACCGGGTAGGATGCCTTCGATGTCCGAGAACGCCTCCGCACTGCACGCTCGATCCGTCAACGCTCTGCGGACCCCACCGGTCCAGGAGTGGGACAGCTGGCCGTTCACCGGCGGCGTCGAGGTCAAGCCGCTGGCCCCGCCCACGGCCGAGCTCACGCGCGAGGGCGAGGGCGGCGCGGGCTGCCCCGCGTGCGCGAAGCCCGACAGCGACTACTTCTGGACCGACGACAACTGGCGCATGATGGCGCTCGAGCCCACCGGGCTGCCGATCGTCGTCATCCTCGAGCCGCGCGTGCACGTCGACGCGCCGGGCGACGTGGACGACGGCTTCGCCGCCCAGATGGGCGTGATGCTCGCGCGCGGAGAGCGTGCGGTGCGGTCTGTCGGCGGCGTCGGCCGCGTGCACGTCTGCCGCTGGGGCGAAGGCGCCGAGCACATGCACTGGTGGTTCATGGCCCGGCCCGAGGGGCTCACGCAGCTCGCCTCGTGCTTCGCCGTGATCTGGGACGACATCCTGCCGCCGGTTCCGCGCGAGGTCTGGACCGCGAACGTCGCCCACGTCAAGGCGGCGATGGAGGCGTCTGCTTGACCGACGGCATCGTCATGCCGATCGTCGTCGCCGAGGGGCTCGACGTGACGTTCCACCGCAGCGCCGGCGACGTCGGCGCGTTCTACGAGTCGTGGTTCCCCGCCAGCGTCGAGCACCGCGCGTTCGACGCGGAGGGCCGGCGCCTGGAGCTCTACGCCGAGGGGACGGCGCTGATGGTCCGCGCGCGCGACGCAGCGCCCGGGCCCGAGGGCGCGGCCGAGCTGGCGCAGCTGCTGCGCGAGCTGCTGCGCGGCCGGCGCGACCACGACGCGATGCTCGACGAGCTCACGCTCGCGCAGCTGCTCGACCTCGCCGTGGCACGGGCAGGCTTCCTGCCGTAGCGCGGACCGCGGCGCGCAGCGCCTGGATCGAGGGCCGGCGCGCGTCGGCGGCGCGGGTCGCCATGAAGATCGTGCGGTCGATGCTGCCCTCGGCGATCGCCCGCACGGCGATGCCGGGGCGGTCGTCGAGGCCGACGAGCTCGGGCATGAGCATCACGGCCTGCCCCGCGGCGACGAGCGCGAGGCCGATGACCGAGTCGTTGCTGCGGTGGCGGATGTCGGGGTCGAAGCCACCCATGCCACGGCAGGCACGCGTGGTCATCTCCTCCCAGCCGGTGCCGGGATGGCCGGTGACCCATGGCTGGCCCGCCAGCGAGGACAGCTCCACCTTCGCGCGCCGAGCCCTGGCGGCGGGATGGTCGGCGGGCAGGACGAGCGAGACCGCGTCGATGATGATGTCCTCGCGCTCGACGCCCTCAGGCCGGGCGCGCGGCTGGTGGCGCCACTCGTCGGCGAGGACGAGGTCGACGTCGCCGAGGGCGAGCGCCGGCAGCGCCTGCTCGGGCTCGGCCTCGACCAGCTCGCAGCGCAGGTCGGGCGCCTGGACGGCGAGCGCGCCGATCGTCGGCACGGCGACGCGCATCGCCATCGACTGGAAGGACGCGATCCGCGCGCGGCCGGCGACGCGGCCGGCGCCGGCGGCGAGGTCGGCCTCCGCCAGCTCGGCCTGCCGGAGCAGGAGCTCGGCGTGGCCGACGAGGACGAGCGCGTCGTCGGTGAGGCGGACGCCGCGCCCTGCGCGCTCCAGCAGCGGGCGGCCGGCCTCCCGCTCCAGCACCGCGAGCTGCTGGGAGACGGCGGACGGCGTGTACTGGAGCGCGTCGGCGACGGCGACGATCGTGCCGCGCGCGTGGAGCTCGCGCAGGAGGCGGAGCCGGCGGAGGTCGAGCATGACGTAGCGACGCTACCTGAATTCTGTAACGAATCGGTGTTGTTCCTACTGGGTCCGGGCGGCACGATGGCGAGCGTCATGTCCCCGCAGCAGCACGCGCACGCCAGGACCGGCGCCCTCTTCTGCCTCGCTTCCGCCGCCGGGTTCGGCGCGATGGGCGTCTTCGGCAAGCTCGCCTACGACGCCGGCGCGACGGTCGGGACGCTGCTGGCGGTGCGGTTCGCGCTCGCGGCCGTGGTGCTGTGGGCGTTCGTGCTGGCCACGGGGCGCGCCGGCGAGCTGGGCGCGCTGCCGCGCCGGGACGTCGCGATGGCGCTGGCGCTCGGCGGCATCGGCTACAGCGCGCAGGCGGGCGCGTACTTCGCGGCGCTGGACCGGCTGGACGCGTCGGTGCTGGCGCTGTTGTTGTACACCTTCCCGGTCATCGTGACGGTCGCGGCGATCGTGCTCGGGCGCGAGGTGTTCAGCGGCCGCACGGCGCTGGCGCTGGCGCTGTCGTGCGGCGGGCTCGTGCTGGTGCTCGCGGGCGCCGCGGCGGGCGCGCTGGACGGGCTGGGCACCGCCTTGGGCCTGACCGCGGCGGTCGTCTACAGCGCCTACATCCTGGTGTCGGAGGGCGTCGCCCAGCGGGTCGGCCCGCTGGCGCTGAGCACGCTGGTGTGCACCGGCGCCGCGTTCACGTTGACGGTGGTCGGCGTGGTCGGCGGCGGGCTGCGGCTCGGCGCGGTGAGTGCCGAGGGCCTGGGCTGGATCGCGGCGATCACGATGGTGTCGACGGTCGGCGCGGTCGGGCTGTTCTTCGCCGGGCTGAGCCGGGTCGGGCCCTCGACGGCCTCGATCCTCTCGACGTTCGAGCCGGTCGTGACCGTGAGCCTGGCGTTCGCGGTCTTCGGCGAGTCGTTCAGCGCCGAGCAGCTGGCGGGCGGCGCGCTCGTGCTCGCGGCGGTGGTCGTGGTGCGCGCGCCGGCGGCGCCGGTCGAGCTGAGCGGTGCCACGCCGGCGGCGGTCGCCGAGGCGTCGACATGAACGACAAGGTCGCGCTGGTCGCCGGCGCGACGCGCGGGGCCGGGCGCGGGATCGCGGTCGAGCTCGGCGCGGCGGGCGCGACCGTCTACTGCACGGGCCGCAGCACGCGCGGGCAGCGCTCGGAGTACGACCGGCCCGAGACGATCGAGGAGACCGCGGAGCTCGTGACCGCGGCCGGCGGGACCGGGATCGCGGTCGTCGTCGACCACCTGGAGCGCGAGCAGGTTGCCGCGCTGGTCGCGGGCATCGACGCCGACCACGGCCGGCTCGACGTGCTGGTCAACGACATCTGGGGCGGCGAGAAGCTGTTCGCCTGGGACACGCCGCTGTGGGAGCACGACCTCGACGACGGGCTCCGCCTACTGCGGCTGGCGATCGACACGCACCTGATCACGAGCCACTTCGCGCTCCCGCTGCTGATCCGGCGGCCGGGCGGGCTCGTGGTGGAGATGACCGACGGCACCCGCGCCTACAACGACGACAACTACCGCGTCAACGCCTTCTACGACCTGGCCAAGGCCGCCGTCCTGCGCCTCGCGTTCGCCCAGGCGCGCGAGCTGGCGCCGCACGGCGCGACCGCTGTCGCGCTCACGCCGGGCTGGCTGCGCTCGGAGATGATGTTGGAGGCCTTCGGCGTCACCGAGGCCAACTGGCGCGACGCCGCGCGCGTCCAACCGCACTTCGCCGCGATCTCGGAGAGCCCGCGCTTCGTCGGCCGCGCCGTCGCCGCGCTCGCCGCCGATCCCGAGGTCGCGCGCCACAACGGCGCCTCGTTCTCCTCCGGCGCGCTGGCCGGGATCTACGGCTTCACCGACGTCGACGGGTCGCGCCCGGACTGCTGGCGCTACATGGTCGAGGTCCAGGACCCGGGCCGACCCGCCGATCCGACCGGCTACCGCTAGGCGGCCGGCGGCGCGTAGAGCTGCAGGTCGTTGCCGTCGGGATCGCGGAACGGCACGACGCGGCCCCACGGGTGCTCGGAGATGCCGCCGGAGAACTGGACGCCCTCGGCCTCCAGGTCGCGCGACCTCGTCCTCGAGCTCGCCGTCGGGACGCAGCGCGATCAGCGCGCCGCCGTCGCGGTCACGGTCACGGCGCCGGGCGCGCCCAGGCGGCGTCGACGTCGCCACCGCCCTCGCGCGCGACCCGCGCGCCGAAGCGCAGGATCGCCGGATGCGAGGCGAGCTTGCCGGCGACCAGCGCCTCACCCAGACGGAAGTCCGTGGCCAGCCCGACCAGCGCCGCCGGGGCGAACCCGAAGCGCGCGGCGACGAACGCGCCGTCGGCGGCCGAGTTGAGGCGCATCTGGATCAGGTTGTCGCACTGCGAGAGGACGTTCTCGTGGACCTTCTGCGGGCGCTGCGTGGCGACCAGCATGTAGGTCCCGAACTTGCGTCCCTCGCCGGCGATCCGGATCGCGTGCTCGGTGGCCAGCGCGGTGAGGGGATCCTCGGGCGCAGCCGGGCAGACGTTGTGCGCCTCGTCGATGACCGCCAGCACCGGGCGGCGCTCCAGCCGCCGGTCCCACAGGCCGCGCAGCACGGACTCAGCCACCAGCGCCTGCTCCTCGCGCGTCGGCAGCGAGCCGAGGTCCACCACCAGGCACCGCACGTCGGGATCGTCGAGCGCGTCGAGCACCGAGCCGGCGTCGTCGCGCGCCCAGACGCCGTAGTCCTCGACGCCGAGGTTGCGCACCCGCAGCCCGAGGCGCTGCGCTTCCGGGTGCTCCGTGTCCGCCAGCGCGGCGAGGCTGCTGGGCCGCTCCTGGGCGAGCAGCGCGGCGAGCTCGCCGTACTCCTCGCGGTCGGCGACGGGGTCGAGCCGCAGCAGCGCGCCCTGCGTGGCCGGGCCGAGCTCGGTGAACCGCAGCCGCAGCCGGTCGTCCCCGGTCGCCGTCGACGAGCGCACGGCGAGCCCGGCGACGGCGGACTCCCAGCGTGCCGCCGTGTCGGCATCGACGCCGTCGCGGAGCTCCCCGAGGCGCGTGAAGTCCGAGTTGGGGTCCAGGATCACGATCCGCAGGTCGGTCTCCAGCAGCAGCTGCTCGAGCACCAGGCCCAAGGCATAGCTCTTGCCCGACCCCGACTGGCCGCACAGGAACGTGTGCCGGTCGAAGCCGCCGGCGTCCAGGCTGAACGGCACGCCGGCGACCAGCGAGAGAGCGCCGACGGCCAGCTGCGCGCGATCCGGCGCGGTCTCCCCCAGCCACGCGCCCACCTCCGCCGGCGTCGCGGGCCGGGCGGACCGGTCGTGGAAGGGCGCGGCGCCGCGATCCAGGACCACGCCCTCGCCGCGCGCGAGGCGGATCGGCAGCCGCGTGCGGATGTCGGCGTCCTCGGCGCGCTGTGCCGCGAGCGCGACCTCGCCCACCTCGACCTCCGCCAGCTCCAGCGCGCGCACCTGCCCCAGCGTGCCCTCGCCGTCGGCCCCGAGCATCGCGTAGCCGCCGAGCCGCAGCGCCAGCCCGTTGACGCTGGCCTGCAACGAGAAGCGGCGGCCGTCGACCGAGGTCGCCAGCGGCAGCACGGCCGCCTCCATCTCCGCCCGCAGGGCGCGGAAGGTCTCCACCTGTTGCGTGAGCCTGGCCACGACGCGCCAGCCTCCCACACGCCGCCGGTGCGCGCGACGGGGCGCGCGCAGGTCCTAGGCCACCCGGCCCGCGGCGGCCCAGTCGGCGGCGCGGGTCCGCGGGCGGCCGATCATCGCGGAGGTGCCGTCGTCGAGGATCGGGCGCTGCAGGAGCGACGGGTGCTCGACAAGGGTCGCGACGACCTGGTCGACGCTCCAGCCGTCGGCGTCCAGGCCCAAGTCCTTGTACTTCTTGTCGCGCCGGATGAGCGCGTCGACCGGGTCGCCTTGGAGGCGCTCGGCGAGCGAGCGCAGCTCGGCCTCGTCGAGCCGCTCGGCGACGAGCAGGTACTTGCGCACGGTCACGTCGTGGCCGGCGGCCTCGAGGGCGTCGAGCGCGTGGACGGAGGTCGGGCAGTGCGGGTTGTGCAGGAGCGTCAGGGTCACCGACGGGATCCTACGACGCCGCCAGCGCCGTGAACGCCTCCAGCGCCGCCGGGTTGCGCAGCGAGTCCCGCGCCGCCACCGCGTCGATCGGGTGGCCCATCAGGATCCGCTTGACCGGGACCTCGAGCGCCTTGCCGCTGAGCGTGCGCGGCACCTCGGCGATCTGCACGACCGTGTTGGGGACGTGGCGCGGCGAGCAGTCCTCGCGCACGCGCCGGCGGATCGCCCCGACCAGGTCGTCGTCCAGCGCCACGCCGTCGCGCAACACCACGAACAACGGCATCCAGCCCTCGGCGAAGCCCTCGCGCCCGGGGACGTCGACGACCAGCGCGTCGACGATCGCGTCGTCGGCGAGGACCGCGCGGTAGATCTCCGCGGTCCCCATCCGGACGCCGCCGCGGTTGATGGTGGAGTCGCTGCGCCCGGAGATGATCGCGCTGCCGCGGTCGGTGATCTCGATCCAGTCGCCGTGGCGCCAGACGCCGGGGTAGTGCTCGAAGTACGCCTCGCGGTAGCGCGACCCGTCGTCGTCGCCCCAGAAGCCGACCGGCATCGACGGCAGCGGCTCGGTCAGCACCAGCTCGCCGACCTCGCCGACCCGCGACTGGCCGTCGACGTCCCACGCCTCGACCTTCGCGCCCAGCGCGCGCGCCTGGAGCTCGCCGCGGCACACCGGCAGCGTCGGGACGCCACCTACGAAGGCGCTCACGACGTCGGTGCCGCCGCTGGTCGAGAACAGCCACGTGTCGGCGCCCAGCTGCGCGTACACCCAGTCGAAGCCCTCGGGCGCCAGCGGCGAGCCGGTCGACCCGACGGCGTGCAGCGCGCCGAGGTCCCGCCCGCCCGCCGCCGGCCGGACGCCCTCCTTCGCGCACGTCGCCAGGAACGCCGCGCCGGTGCCGAAGATGGTGGTCTCGGTCTCGGCCGCCAGGTCCCACAGCCGGTCCAGCGTCGGCGTCGCCGGGTTGCCGTCGTAGAGGACGATCGACGCCGGCGTCAGCAGCACGCCGACCAGGAAGTTCCACATCATCCAGCCGGTCGTCGTGAACCAGAACACGCGGTCGCCGGCCTGCGCGTCGAGGTGCAGGTGCATGACCTTGAGCTGCTCGAGCAGCACGCCGCCCTGGCCGTGGACGATCGGCTTGGGCAGCCCGGTCGTCCCCGACGAGTACAACACCCACAACGGGTGGTCGAACGGCACGGCCGCGAACCGCAGCTCCTCGCGCGACGCCACCAGCGCGTCCCACCCGGTGGCGCCCGCCACCGGCCCGGCGCCCAGGTGCTCCAACACGACGACGTGCTCCAGCGACGGGATCTCCCGCTGCAGCGTCTCCACGACGTCGCGGCGGTCGAAGTCCTTGCCGCCGTAGCGGTAGCCGTCGACGGCGATCAGCACCTTCGGCTCGATCTGCGCGAAGCGGTCGACGACCGAGCGCGCGCCGAAGTCCGGCGAGCACGACGACCACGTCGCGCCCAGCGACGCGCAGGCCAGGAACGCCGCGACCGCCTCCGGGATGTTGGGCAGGTAGCCGACGACGCGGTCGCCGCGCTGGACGCCCCGCGCCCGCAGCCCCGCGGCCACGCGCGCGGTGAGGTCGGACAGCTCGCCCCACGTCACGCGCTCCAGGCCGCGTAGCTCCGACGCGTGCTGGATCGCCAGGTCGGCGTCGCGCTTGCCGCGGAACACATGCTCGGCGTAGTTCAGCCGCGCGCCCGCGAACCACTCGGCGCCCGGCATCGCGCGCGAGCCCAGCACCTGCGTCCACGACCCCGACGCCTGGACGTCGAAGAACTCCCAGATCGCGCCCCAGAACCCTTCGACGTCGTCGACCGACCAGCGCCACAGCTGGTCATAGGACTCGGTGACCCTGACGTGCCGCGTGTCCTGGACCCAGCGCGCGAAGCGCGTGATCGTCGCGGCCTCGACCCGCTCGGCGCTCGGCGCCCAAAGCTCCTCCATGGGTGCGCACGCTCCCATCCGGGACGACCCGCTGTCCAAGACATAAGCGATCTTGCTTCAATACCGGTCCGGCATGGAACTGCACCAGCTTCGCTACCTCGTGCTGCTCGCCGACGAGCTGCACTTCACCCGCGCCGCCGCGCGCGGCAACGTCGCGCAGCCCGCCCTCTCCCGGCAGATCCGCAAGCTCGAGGACGAGCTCGGCATCCCGCTCGTCGACCGGACCACGCGCCGCGTCAAGCTCACGCCCGCCGGCGCCGACCTCGCGGCGACGGCGCGCGACGTGCTGGCTCAGCTCGACGAGGCGCGCGCCGCCGCGACCGCCGCCGTCGCGCTGCTCAGCGGCCGCCTGACGATCGGGATGACGCGGACGCCCGGGCCGGTCGACGTCCCGCGGCTGCTCGGCGCGTTCAACCGCGTGCACCCGGACGTCGCGCTGACGCTCACCGAGGAGCTCAGCGTCGAGCTCGCCGACCGCCTGCGCGGCGACGAGCTGGACCTCGCGTTCGTCACCGCGATCGACGCCGCCGCCCGCCGCAGCCTGCGCCTCCGCCCGTTGGCCAGCGAGGACCTGCTGGCGATCCTGCCCCAAGGCCACCATCTCGCCCAGCGCGACGCGCTCCGCCTCGCCGACCTGCAGGGCGAGCGCTTCATCGCCTTCCCGGCCGGCGCGACGATCCGCGCCGCCGTGGAGGACGCGGCGCGCCGGGCCGGCTTCGCGCCCCGGATCGCGTTCGAGTCCAACGAGGTGGAGCGCACGCGCGCGCTCGTCGCCGAAGGCCTCGGCGTCGCCGTCCTGCCGCGCACCGACGCCGAGCAGCCCGGCCCGGCCGTCGCGGCCGTGCGCCTCCGCGACCGCGGCCTCGTCCACGAGGTGTTCGTCGCCCATCGCGACGGCCGCCGTCTCGCCCCCGCGGCGACGGCGCTGCTCACGCTGTTGGACTAGCCGACCGCCACCGGCGTCAGCGCGCGCGACGACGTCCCGACGGCGAGGCCGATCGGCCCGGCCGGCAGCGCGTAGGCGCCGGTGCCGGCGTCGAACACCTGGAAGCTCTTCGGATCGGTCGTCAGCTTCGCCGTGCGCGTCTGGCCCGGCGGCACCGTGACCTGCGCGAAGCCGACCAGCCGCCGGGGCGGCTCGCCGGCGGCCTTCGCGAACGACGCGTAGACCTGCACGGTCTGCGTCCCGGGCCGCCGGCCCGTGTTGCGGACCGGCACCGAGACGGCGTACGCGCCCGCCGCGCCCGTGGCCTTCGCCCGGCCCAGCCGGAACGACGTGTAGGACAACCCGAAGCCGAAGGGGAACGCCGGCCGCTGGCCGTGCGCGTCGTAGAAGCGGTAGCCGACGTCGAGGCCCTCGTCGTGGTCGGCCACGCCGCCGGTGCCCGGGAACTCCGACGCGCGCGTCGCCGGCCCCTGCGCCGCGCTCGCCGGGAACGTCAGCGGCAGCCGCCCGCTCGGGTCGACGTCGCCGAACAGGACGCGCGCGATCGCGTCGCCGCTGCGCTCGCCCGGGTACCAGTCCTCGACGATCGCGGCGACGCGCGATCGCCACGGCGTCAGGACCGGCCCGCCCGTGTGCAGCACCACGACCGTGTTCCTGTTGGCCTTGGCCACGGCCTCGACCAGCGCGTCCTGGTCGCCGGGCAGGGCGAGCGAGGACTGGTCCATGGTCTCGCCGCCGATCGTGTTGGCGAAGACCACCGCGACGTCGGCGCGCCGCGCCGCCCGCACGGCCGCCGCGATCCGGCCGTCCGGCGGCGCGTAGCCGAGGTGCAGGTCGGCCCGGAACGGCGGGGCGGGCGGCACCGAGTTGTTGGAGTAGTCGATGCGGACCTTCGCGGCGTGGCCCGCGCGCAACGGCACGACCGCGTCGAACGTGTTGTCGGACGCGATGCCGAAGCCGGGACATCTCGGTCTGGCGGAAGGCCTCCGTGTTGCCGTGCGCGACGAGCCGGCCGTCGATCCACAGCGACGCGATGCCCGACAGCCCGAGCGAGAAGCGCTGGCGCCCGCTGACCTTGGGCGTGAAGGTCCCGGTCCAGCGGATCGACTTCGCGCCGCCGAGGTCGTCGTCGCCGTCGATCTCGACCTCGCGATCGGCCTCGACGTGCAGCGGCGCGCCGCTGAAGTCCGCGGTCGCGAACGCCTTGCGCGTCACGCGCAGCGTTCCCGGCGGGACCCTGGGCAGCGCGACGACGCCGCGCGTTCCCTCGGCGGACGTCACGCGTGCGCGGCGCGCCCGCGCCTGGATCGCGCTCAGCGGCGTGACGGTCTTCCCGCCGATCGTCGACGGCGAGCCGAACTCCTGGATCTGCGTGCCGGCGCCCGCGTCGTGGCCGATCACCGCGACCGACGAGCCGCGCGCGTCGCGCAGCGGGAGCACGCCGCCGCGGTTGCGCAGCAGGACCGCGCCGCGCGCCGCGATGTCGGTGGCCAGAGCGCGGTGCGCGGTCGTCGACACCTTCGCCTGCGCCGGCGCCGGCGCCTTGACGCCGACGGTCAGGATCGCCGCGACCTGGTTGCGCACCATCTCGTCGAGGCGCGCGGCCGGCAGGCGCCCGTCGGCCAGCCCGGCGCGCAGCGTCCCGAGGTCCGGCGTGCCCGCCGCCGCGCCGAGGCTGCCGAGCAGGAAGTTGTCGGTGCCGGCGTTGGCGGCGGCCAGCGTGTCGCGGACGGCGAGCGTCGCGTCCGGGCCGACGAAGCCACTGAAGGCGAAGTCCTTGCGCAACGCCCCCAACAAGCCGGCGTCCTGGCAGGCCGGCGTCCCGTTGATCCGGTTGTAGGAGCACATGACCGACGCCGCGCCGCCCGGGCCCATCACCATCCGGAACGGCGCGAGGTAGATCTCGCGCAGCGCCCGCTGGGAGATCCGGGCGTCGATCGCGGGCGCGAGCGCGACCGGCTCGCCGAACCGCTCGGTCTCCTGGTCGTTGGCGGCGTAGTGCTTGACCTGCGCGATCACGCCGCGCGACTGCACGCCCTCGATCTCGGGCCGCGCGATCGCGCCCGTCAGGTACGGGTCCTCGCCCGAGGTCTCCGGGATCCGGCCCCACAGCGGCGAGCGCACGATGTTGACGGTCGGCGCGAAGAGCAGGTTCTTGCCCTTGCCCACCGCCTCGTCGCCGAGCGCGATCCCGTAGCGACGCGCCAGCGAGGGGTCCCAACTGGCCGCGAGGCTGAGCGCGACCGGGAACGCCGTCGTCCCCTTCGCCCCCGCCCCGACGCCGTTCGGCCCGTCGCTGACCGCGAGCGACGGGATCCCGAGCCGCGGGATCGCGGTCGCGCCCGCCGCGAGCGTGAGCTTCTCGTCGGTCGTCATCTGCGCGACCAGCGCGGTCGCCTGCGTCTGCTGCGGCGTCGCGCCGAGCGCGTGCGTCGGTGCCACCAGCGCGGCGACCACCGCCCCGGCGATCGCCAGGCCCCTCGTCCCCTGACCCATCCCGCGACTCTTTCACACGACGACGCGGACCGAAGGCTCAGCGCGGCTCGACCAGCGGCGTGTCGTCCGGCGCCAGCGACTTCTGCAGCCAGGCGACGTCGTGCCACGCGCCGTCCTTGTAGCCGACCTGGCGGTGGATGCCGGACGGCTCGAAGCCCAGCGCGCGATGCAGCCCCGCGCTCGCCGCGTTGGGCAGGGTCATGCCGGCGAACGCCCGCCGGTAGCCGCGCGCCGCCAGCGCCGGCAGCAGCGCCGTGTACAACGCGCGCCCGGCGCCGGTGCGGCGCCGGCCCAGCTCCAGGTAGACGCTGACCTCGCAGGAGAAGCGGTACGCGGCGCGCGGCGCGAACGCCCCGCCGTAGGCGTAGCCGACGACGCGCCCGTCGCCGTCCTCGGCGACCAGCCACGCGTAGCGCTCCAGCGCGCGCCCGATCCGCTCGCCCATCGCGGCCGCCGAGGGCGGCTCGACCTCGAAGCTCACGGCGGTGTCGGTGACGTAGGGCGCGTAGACGGCCGCGCAGGCGGCGGCGTCGTCGAGGGTGGCGGCACGGACGAACGACATGGCACGATCGTATCCGACAATGCGCCTATAGTCACACCTCATGGAGCACGACCCGCTCACCGCGCGCCTCGCCGCGACCGTCCGCGCCGCGCGCGACGCGCAGGATCTCTCGGTCAGCGCGCTGGCCGAGCGCTCCGGCGTCTCCCGCGCGATGATCGCCAAGATCGAGCGCGGTGACGCACAGCCGACCGCGGCGCTGCTGGCCAAGCTCTCGGCCGCGCTGGGCCTGACGCTCTCCGAGCTGATCGCTCGGGCTGAGCGCGAGGAGCAGCGGCTCGTCCGCGCCGGCGACCAGCCCGTCTGGACCGACCCCGACACGGGCTACGTGCGCCGCGCGGTGTCGCCGCCGGTCGGCGGCCCGCTCGAGCTCGTCGAGGTCGAGCTGCCCGCGGGCGCCGAGGTGCCGATCGCGGCCGACTCCTACACCTTCATCCACCAGCAGATCTGGGTCCTCGCCGGCCACCTGCGGTTCGTCGAGGGCGAAGAGGTCCACGAGCTGGACGCCGGCGACTGCCTCCAGCTCGGCGACCCGTCGCCCTGCGCGTTCGTCAACCCGACGCGCAGGGCGTGCCGCTACCTGGTGGCCTTGAGCAAGCGCTAGACGGATCGTTCCGCGAGGCGGTCCGGCCACACCGGACCCGTGGAACGACCCATCGAGGCCTACTTGACCGTGGCGACCTTCGGCGAGCCCTTGACGCCCTGCGTCGCGGTGTGCACGACGCCCTTGCTGTCCTTGACGGCCAACGTCAGCGTCTTGTTGGTGGTCTTGCCGGTGACGACGTAGATCGTGCCGGCGTCCTTGACGTCGGCGGTCTCTGCCGCCGTCTTGGCGAAGAGGCCCTGCGCGGTGATGGCCTGCAGCAGCGTCGCCGGCGCGGGGAACGCGCTCTTGCTCACGGTGCCGACCGCGGCCTGCGCGGCGGACTGCAGCGCGGCGGTCGCCTGCGTGGCCTGCTGCGTGCGGGCGCTGTCGGTCTGGAGCTTCGCGACGCCGGTCTTGGCCTTGGCGTCGAAGTAGACGATGGCCGACGCGCTGGAGTCCGCGCTCTGCACCACGCACAGCTGCGGGTCGTGGTCGAGGCCGTGCGACAGCGTCGCCGAGCTCTCCTTGCTGGTGCCGGGCCAGGTGATGAGCGTCGTGGCGTACCAGGCCTGCGTCGGCGCCGGGACGGCCGTCGCCTTGACGAGCTTGGAGTAGTCGTCGGTGCACGACACGGTGCCCGAGGTGCCGGCGGTGCCCGACGTGCTCTTGGCGGAGCGCTTGAGGCTCACGTGGTCGTCGGCGACGGTGACCGTCAGGCCGGACGCCTTGTCGGTCGCCGACTGCTTGGCGGACGAGTTGTTGCCGCCGCATGCGGCGATGAAGACGGCCAGGACGGAGAACACGGCGACGAGGGCCGCGAGGCGGAAGCGCATGCGTCCACCGTGCGACAGCCTGCTGAAGCCGGCCTAACGCCCAGGCCAGCGCGAGCTAAGAAGTGCGCGACACTTGGTTGGATGACCGACCACCCGCAGAGCATCGTCGAGACCGGCCACGTCGCGCCCTCGCCGCGCCGGGTCCGCGGCTTCAAGGACGGCGACGTCGTCTTCGACACCGTCCGCGCCCTCTACGTCTGGGAGATCCCGCACTTCCCGCAGTACGCGATCCCGCTCGACGACGTCGACCGCGCGCGGCTGGAGGGCCTGGACCATCGGATCCTCGACGAGGGCGGCGCCGCCGGCCACGTCCGCTTCGCGTGGGACGCGCTCGACGCCTGGTTCGAGGAGGACGAGGAGATCTTCGTGCACCCGCGCAACCCCTACGCGCGCGTGGATTCGATCCGCTCGTCGCGCCCGATCCGGGTGCAGCGCGACGGGCTGCTGCTCGCCGAGGCCAAGGCGTCGATCATGGTCTTCGAGACCGGGCTGCCGACGCGCTACTACGTCGAGCGCACGGCGCTGGACCCGTCGCACCTGATCCCGAGCGACACCGTGACCGCCTGCCCCTACAAGGGCAAGACCTCCAACTACTGGTCGTTCAGGACCGACGACGGCCGGGTGGTCCCGGACATCGCCTGGTCCTACAACTTCCCGACGCTCGCGCTCACGCCGATCGCCGGGCTCGTCGCGTTCTACAACGAGCGCACCGACATCACGGTGGGCTAGGCGCCCAGCGTGCTGTAGCCGCCGTCGCAGATCATGTAGCTGCCGGTGATGTTGTTGGCGTCGTCGGTGCCGAGGAACAGCGCCGCGGCCGTCAGGTCCTCCGGCGGCGGGATGCGCCTCATCGGCGTGTCGCGCGTGATCTGCTCGCCGCGGCCGGCCTGGAAGTCCACGCCGTGAACCCCGCCGACGACGGCTACGCGCCGTATGAGCCCGCCCGGCGCCGACAGCGCAGTACGTACACGAACTTCCAAAGTGTGTCCAGTACATGATACAGGACACAGGTTGCACGGCTCGTCGGATGGGTGCTCGATGCGCACCGGCGCGGCGTCGCCGGCGCGACGCCGCGCACCGCACCGGCGCCGAGGGACACGATGGGGCGATCAGCCATGCCGGCGAGCGTACAGCTTCGCGAAGTGCATGCAGATCGCCGCACGGTCCATCGGGCGCGTGCGCCAGGATGCGCGCACAGGCGTCCCTTCAAAGTGGATGTAGTATGGCGTTGTGCATCCAGCCCTCGGCTCCAACCGCCACGTCCTCCGGAGCGCCGCATGAGCGACACCGCCCCCGCGCGGCAGAGCGTCGAGCACGTCCACCGCATGATCCGCGAGTCGATCCTGGACGGGTCGCTCACGCCAGGCGAGACGATGTCGCAGGTCGCCCTCGCCGACGAGCTCGGCGTCAGTCGCACCCCGCTGCGCGAGGCGCTGAGGATGCTCCAGGGCGAGGGCCTGGTCCTGTCGGAGCCCAACCGCCGCGTGCGCGTCGCGCCGCTGTCGCTGGCCGACGTCGAGGAGCTCTACGCGATCCGCATCCCGCTGGAGGTCACCGCGCTGCGCCTGTCGCTGCCGCGCATGACGCCGGAGGACATCGCGAACCTCGAGGGCTTGATGGCCGCCATGGCGCACTTCGCCGGCGCCGAGGACTACGCCCGCTGGTACGTGCCCCACCGGGCCTTCCACCGCGGCCTGACACAGCGCGCCGGCGCGCGCTTCGACGCGCTGCTGCTCCAGCTCTTCGACCACGCCGAGCGCTACCGGCGCATGCACTTCGGCCACCAGTTCTCCGAGCAGTCGACCCACGACCACCGCGAGATCCTGGACGCTTGCAAGGCCGCCGACGCCGACCTGGCCTCCGCCCTGCTGGGTCGCCACCTCGCGCGGACGGTGTTCGGGATCGTGGAGATCATCGACCCCGCCTACGACCTCGCGGCGCTGCGCAAGGTCCTCGACGACCTCGAGAAGACGACCGAGCACCCGACGAGTGTCGACGGCAAGGACACCAAGAAGTCGCCCGCACGCGGACGGCGAGCCGGGGCGCGCCGCTCCGCCGCGTAGGGCGAGCGCCGCGGCTCAGGCGGTCGCGCCGGCCGCGCGCGCGTCGCCCGTGCCGGCCGCGCGCGCGTCGCCCGTGCCGTCGGCGCGCACTTCCTGCGCGGCACCTCGTACCTGACGTTCCTGCAGGAGCGCCTGTTCGACCTGCTCGCCGAGACCGCGGAGCTGCGCTAGCTGACGCCGCCGATCGCGCTGCCCACGGTGGTCGAGACGATGGCGTGGTACCCGCGCCTGACCGGCGATCCCCCACCTCTGGCGCTGAACCCGAATCGCCGAGTTAGCTGACCGGCTGCCCGGCGCCTAGGTGGTGGATGTGAGATCGACCGTGGCCGTGATCGTGCTCTGGGGCGCCGGCCGGGGCGCGAGCACGGCCGCGGGAATCTCGCATCGACCATCTAGTCTCCGCGACCTGAGCGCGACGACCTCGACCTCCACCGCAACCAGCAACGACGGCCGGACCGCGTGGGCGCGGAACCTGGCCGCGCCGATCCGCCGCTTCCTCTACGCCGAGACCAGCGGCGCGATGCTGCTCGTCGCCGCGACGGTCGCGGCGCTGGTCTGGGCCAACCTGCCGGGCGACTCCTACACCTCGGTCTGGGAGACGCGGCTGGCGATCTCGCTCGGCGACCACGCCATCGCCACTGACCTGCGCGGCTGGGTGAACGAGGGCCTGATGACCCTGTTCTTCCTGGTCGTCGGGCTGGAGGCCAAGCGCGAGCGCGACCTCGGCGAGCTGCGCGAGCGCTCGCGGCTGGCGATCCCGGTGGTGTCCGGGCTCGGCGGGATGGCGTGCGCGGCCGGCGTCTACCTGGCGATCAACGCCGGCGGCGACGGCGCGGTCGGGTGGGGCGCCGCGATCTCGACCGACACCGCGCTCGCGCTCGGCGTCCTGTCGCTGCTCAGCGGCGGCCGCGCGATCCGCACGCGCGTGTTCCTGCTGACGGTCGTCGTCGTCGACGACCTCGTCGCGCTCGCGGTCATCGCCATCGCCTACTCCGACGCGATCGACATGGTGGCCTTCACGGTCGCCGTCGCGCTGTTCGCAGCGATCAACGGCCTGCGCTTCGTGGACTTCGCCTGGCGCGGGCAGGTCGCGACGCTGCTCGGCGTCGGCATGTGGCTCGCGCTGTTCGAGTCCGGGATCGACCCGGTCATCACCGGCCTGCTCGTCGGCCTGGTGACGACGGCCTACCCGCCGTCGCGGGAGAGCCTGGAGCGCAGCACCGAGCGCGCCGTGTCGTTCCGCGAGCAGCCGACGCCGGAGCTCGCCTACGAGGCCCGGGCGTCGCTGACGTCGGCGATCTCGCTCAACGAGCGGCTGCAGTACCGGCTGCTGCCGTGGACGAGCCAGGTCATCGTCCCGCTCTTCGCGCTCGCCAACGCCGGGATCGCGTTCTCCTCCGGCCTGCTCTCCGACGCGGCGACGTCGCCGATCACGTGGGGCATCGTCGCCGCCTACGCGATCGGCAAGCCCGTCGGGATCCTCGGCGCGGCGTGGCTGGCCACGCGCAAGGCGTTCGGCGGCCAGCGGCTGACGCTCACGTGGCCGGCCCTCACCGGTGCGGCGGCCGCGGCCGGGGTCGGCTTCACCGTCTCGTTGTTGGTGGCCTCGCTCGCGTTCGCGGGCGAGCCGGCGCTCCTGGACCAGGCCAAGATCGGCGTGCTGGCGACCGCGATCGTCGCCCCCGCCCTGACGTTCGTCGTCCTGGCGGTCATGAAGCGCCTGCCCGACGAGGTGCGCGCGCGCCAGCTCGGCGGGACGGCGGCCGACATCATCGACCTCGCCGACGACGTCGACCCCGAGCGCGACCACGTCCGCGGCAACGTCGCCGCGCCGGTGACGCTCGTCGAGTACGGCGACTTCCAGTGCCCGTACTGCGGCGCGGCCGCGCCGGTCATCGCGAACCTGCTCGACCGCTTCGGCGACGAGCTGCGCTACGTCTGGCGCCACCTGCCCCTGTCCGACGTCCACCCCGACGCGCAGATCGCGGCCGAGGCCGCCGAGGCCGCGGCCGAGCAGGGCCGGTTCTGGGAGATGCATGACCTGCTGCTCGACAACCAGGACGACCTGCGCCCGGCGATGCTCTTCCGCCACGCGGCCGAGCTCGGCCTCGACTACGAGCGCTTCAACGACGCGCTGTCCCGCCGCCGCGAGGTCCCCCGCATCGACCGCGACGTCGCCAGCGCGGACGCCAGCGGCGTGTCGGGGACGCCGACGTTCTTCGTCAACGGGCGCCGGCACCAGGGCGTCTACGACGTCGACACGCTGACGCGCGAGCTGAAGGCGGCGTACGGCGCGCCGACGCGGGCGGCGACGTAGCGCCATCCCGGTACGCCCGGGGGCGGGTGGTTCGGGACCGAAGCGAGGTTCGTGTCGTCTGGTGTCCCTATGTGGGACGCCAGGCGACACGGATCTGCGGTCATGGCGCCTAGTCCACCAACAACCCGCGCAGCACGTCCAGCGCCCGTTCCCGATGCGCGTCGAGCTCGCGGATGAGGACGTCGGCGTCCCGGGCGTCGACCGCGGCGAGGATCGCGTCGTGGGCGTCCAGAGAGGCGCGGCGCTCCTCGGGTGAGTTGTAGTACATGGCCCGGTAGGCCTCGGTCGAGTCCCAGAGCAGCCGGATCACCCGCAGCGCGTGCGGTTGGCCGGGCGCGTCGAGGAGCCCGAAGTGGAAGCGGCGGTTGGCGGCCAGTTCGGCGGCGACGTCGCCGGCCTGGGCCGCGTCGACGCAGGCGCGCGCCGCGTCGCGGACGCGTTCCAGCGCCTCGGCGTCGAGCGCCGGGAGCGCGTGGCGGGCCGCCCGTGCCTCGAGCAGCGCGCGCAGCCCGTAGATCTCCTCCAGGTCGGCCATGCGCAGCTCGGTGACGAAGTAGCCGCGCCGCGGCAGGTAGGTCACCTGGCCCTCCTGCTCCAGGACGCGGAGGGCCTCGCGGATCGGCGCGACCGACAACCCCAACTCGGCGGCGACGTCCTCCTGGTTGACGCGCGCGCCCGGCCGCAGCGCGCCGCGCACGATCAGCGCGCGCAGCGCCTCGACGGCGTGCTGCTGGGCCGTCGCCAGGCTCACCGGAACGCCTGGATACCCGTGACCGCCCCGCCGACGACGAGCGCGTGGACGTCCGCGGTCCCCTCGTAGGTCACGACCGACTCCAGGTTGTTCATGTGGCGGATGACCGGGTACTCGAGCGTCACGCCGTTGGCGCCGAGGACCTGGCGCGCGGAGCGCGCGACGTCCAGCGCGGCGTCGACGTTGCCCAGCTTGCCCATCGAGACGTGCTCGGGCCGCAGCAGCCCCTCGTCCTTCATCCGGCCGAGGTGCAGGGCCAGCAGCGTGGCCTGGTTGACCTGCAGCGCCATCTTGGCGAGCTTGGCCTGCTGGATCTGCGTCGCGGCGATCGGCCGGCCGAACGCCATGCGCTCCAGCGCGTAGTCCAGCGCGGCCTCGTAGCACGCGCGCGCCGCGCCGACGGCGCCGAAGACGATGCCGAAGCGCGCCTCGTTCAGGCAGCTCAGCGGGCCGCGCAGGCTGGTGGCCTCGGGCAGCGCCGCGCTGGCCGGCAGCCGGACGTCGTCGAGCAGCAGCTCGGACGTGACCGACGCGCGCAGCGACAGCTTCTTGTGGATGTCCTGCGTCGTGAAGCCCGGCGTGTCCTTCGGGACGACGAAGCCGCGGACGCCGTCGTCGGTCATCGCCCACACGACCGCGACGTCGGCGACCGAGCCGTTGGTGATCCACATCTTCTGGCCGTGCAGGATCCAGTCCGCGCCGTCGCGGCGCGCGCGGGTGCGCATCGCGCCCGGGTCCGACCCGGCGTCCGGCTCGGTCAGGCCGAAGCAGCCGATCGCCTCCCCGGCGGCCATGCGCGGCAGCCACTCCTGCTTCTGGTCCTCGCTGCCCCAGCGCCAGATCGCGTACATCGCCAGCGACCCCTGGACCGAGACGAGCGAGCGGATGCCCGAGTCGCCGGCCTCCAGCTCCAGGCACGCGAGGCCGTAGGCCGTGGCCGACGCGCCCGCACAGCCGTAGCCCTCCAGGTGCATACCCAAGACACCCAACTTGCCCAGCGCCGGCGCGAGCTCGGAGACCGGGACCTCGCCGGCCTCGAACCAGTCGCCGACGTAGGGCACGACCTCGTTGGCCACGAACGCGCGCACGCTGTCGCGCATGTCGCGCTCCTCGTCGGAGAGCAGGTGGTCGAGGCCCAGGAAGTCCTTGGGGCGGATCTCGGGCGGGGCGGCGGCGGTGCTCACGGCGTGTCTCTCCTGGCGGTCGGTCGGCGTGCTGCGTCAAGATCTTCGAAGATCTAAGATCGTTGCACATGACGCCCGCCGCCGCACTCGACGACCTCACCATCGTCGACTTCTCCCGCGTCCTCGCCGGCCCGCTGGCCACGATGGTCCTCGCCGACCTCGGGGCGACGGTGATCAAGGTCGAGCGGCCGGGGACCGGGGACGACACGCGCGCCTGGGGTCCCCCGTTCGACGAGCGCGGCCAGGCCACGTACTTCCAGTCGGTCAACCGCAACAAGGACAGCGAGGCCATCGACCTCACCACGGAGGCCGGCGGGGCGCGTGCCCGCGCGCTGGTCGCGGGCGCCGACGTGGTGGTCGAGAACTTCCGGCCCGGCGTGATGGACCGGCTGGGCCTGGGCTACGCGACGCTCGCCGCGCAGCGTCCGGGCATCGTCTACACCTCGATCACCGGCTTCGGCGCAGGCGACGGCGCGGCGCTGCCTGGCTACGACCTCCTCGTCCAGGCCGTCGGCGGGCTGATGTCGATCACCGGCGAGCGCGACGGCGAGCCGCAGAAGGTCGGCGTCGCGCTGGTCGACGTCATCACCGGGCTGTTCACCGCGGTCGGGATCCTGGCCGCGCTGCGCCACCGCGAGCGCACCGGCGAGGGCCAGCGCGTCGAGGTCGACCTGCTGTCCTCCCTGCTCGCGGCGCTCGTCAACCAGGGCTCGGCCTACACCCTGGCCGGCGCCGTCGGCGGCCGGATGGGCAACGCGCACCCGTCGATCGCGCCCTACGAGCTGCTCCCCACCGGCGACGGCGACCTCGTCCTGGCCGTCGGCAACGACAAGCAGTTCGCGGCGCTGCGCGACGTCGTCGGGCTGGCCGACGACGCGCGCTTCGCGACCAACGCGTCGCGCGTGGCCCACCGCGACGCGCTGCGCGATGCGCTGGTCGCGGCGCTGGCGAGCCGCCCGGCCCACGACTGGGTCCGCGCGCTGTCACCGCGCGGCGTCCCGGCCGGCGTCGTCAACGACGTCGCGGGCGCCTTCGCGCTCGCGACGTCGCTCGGCCTCGACCCGATCGTCGAGCTGCCGCGCGACGACGGCAGCGTCGCGCGGCTGACCCGCAACCCGATCGGCCTCAGCGCGACGCCGCCGACCTACCGGACGGCGCCGCCGGACCTGCCGGCGTCCTAGCCCAACCCCTTCAGGAACGGCACCAGCTTCTTCAAGAACGCGTTCTTGGCCGGGTCGGCCGTGTTGGGGTCGTTGTGGGCGTAGGTCGCGTGGCGGTCGACCAAGGTCAGGCTCTTGGTCGGGATGTGCGACTGCCGGGCGAGGTTCTTGGTGGCGTCGAGCACGCGCTGGCCGCCCAGCGCCGCGCCGAAGGCGTACATCTTCAGGCCCTTCGGCAGGTCGTGGCCGTGCGTGGCGTGGACGTCGAGCACCTTCTGGGCCGGGTTGGCGTTGCCGGCCGCGACCGCCCCGGAGTCGATCGTCAGGCGCAGCGGGTGGCACCAGGCGGTGCCGTCCAGCCCCTTCAGGCCCCAGCCGGAGAAGACCTCGGCCATGCGGCGCAGCGGCGTCAGCGCGCCGGCGTCGTCCCAGCCCTTGGGATCGCCGGTCGTCGCGAGGTGGCCGAGGTGCGCCTGCGCGGCGGCCAGCGCGGGCGGCGACGTCCCGGCGTCCAGCGCGTAGCCGTACTGGCCCGCGTTGGTCACGGGCGTCGGCGGGACGATGTTCGCAGGCAGCAGGCCCGAGGCCTGGCCGAGCGACGGGCTGTCGGGGTCGAGCAGGACGCTGAGCGACCCGGTGGAGTTGAACAGGCCGGTGAACGGCGCGGATCCCGCCGAACTGCAGCCACGGCGAGCCGGCCTTCAGGTCGGCGAGGCTCTTGGCCGCCGCGGCCTTGGTGACCGGCGTCGGGCCGCTGCCGCCGTCGATGAAGACGAGGCCGGCGAGCCCGGCGGCGCCGGCTTGGCCATGGAAGTCCCACGTCGCGTAGGCGGTCGTGATCGAGCCGCCCAGCGAATGGCCGCCGACGACGACCTTGCCGCCGAGCTTCTTCGCCTGCAGCACGACGCGGCGCAGGTCCTCGATCTCGGTGTTAATCCCCCACTGCTTGGCGTAGGCGACCTGCGCGTCAGGGATCGATCGGAAGTGCGTGGTGACCGACGTGTCCTTGATCCAACCCAAGTAGTAGTTGAACACCTCCTGCGGCGTGGCCTGCCCGGCCTTCGCGCGGTCGAGGACCGGCTGGTCCTCGAGCAGGTTCTCGCGCCGCTCGACCGACCAGACCTGCCAGCCCGGCGCCTGGGCGACGAGGCTCTTGGCCAGCGGCGCGAAGTACGCGGCGCTGGCCGAGGTCCCGGGGTTGAGCACCAGGACGTTGCGGGCCTTGGCCGCGCCGATCTTCAGGATGCCGACATCCCATGGATGTGTTGCGCAACAGGGTTCGGTCCGGGCGCTTGCGGGAATATGTGAGTCACGCACCTATTTCCGAGAGGAGCCAGGAACGATGGCCGACTACACCGTCAACAACCTGCGCGAGGTCGAGGACTCCGCCCCCAAGTTCGGGATGGCGCCGGACATGCAGGCGCGGTTCGCCTCGCGCGACATGGAGCTGTCCGAGAGCGGCGTGAGCCTGCAGCGGCTCGCGCCCGGCGCGACGCAGCCCTTCGGCCACCACCATCACCGCCAGGAGGAGCTGTACGTCGTCGTCGACGGCGGCGGCCGCGTCAAGCTGGACGACGACCTCGTCGAGCTGCGGGCCTGGGACGCGGTCCGCGTCCCGCCCGGCGTCACCCGCGCGTTCTCCGCGGGGCCGGAGGGCCTGGAGTTCCTCGCCTTCGGGGCGCCCGCGGGCGACGACCCGGCCGCCGACGTCGACATGACGCCGGGGTGGTGGGACGGCGCCTGATGGATCGCGCGGCGAACCTGCTCGGCGCGGTCGCGCTGCGGGTGACCGACGGGATGGCGAGCGAGATCAGCGCGGCGGCCGGCCAGGGCGGGCGGCCGGGCGCCGAGACCGCGGCCGTCGCGCTGTCGGCGCTGCACCACTTCCTCGACGCGCCGACGATCGACCGGCTGCGCCAGGTGCTCGGGCTGACGTCGTCGGGCACGGTGCGCCTCGTCGACCGGCTCGCGGACGCCGGTCTCGTCCAGCGTGGGACCGGCGGCGACGGGCGCACGACGACCGTCGTCCTGACCGCGGCGGGCCGCCGCGCGGCGCGGCGCGTCGTGCAGGCGCGCGAGCAGGTGCTGGACGATGCCCTGGGCGTGCTGTCGGCCGCGGAGCGCGCGCAGTTCGAGGGCCTGCTCGGCCGCGTCGCGGTCGGGTTGATCCGCGAGCCCGGCGCGTCGCGGTGGATGTGCCGCCTGTGCGACACCGGCACCTGCGGCCTGGAGGACCGGTCCTGCCCGGTCACGCGCGCCGCGTACGAGCGCTTTGCCGCAAGGCCCGCGCCGTAGCGGCGTCGGCGGGCAGGAACGCCTCGAGCGTCAGCTCGGCGACGGTCACGTCGATCGTCGTGGCGAAGTGCGTGAGCGTCGTGAGCAGCGCGAGCTCGCCGGCGCCGTCAAGCGTCGCGAGCACCATCGGCACCGCGACGCCGAGCGGCGCGGCGTCGCGCTCGCGCGGCGGCAGCCCGGCCTCCAGCTCGGCGGCGAGCCGCGCCAGCCGCGGCCGGTCGTCGCGCTCGGCGTGGCGGCGCAGCCCGTCGATCACGTGCCAGCCCCACACCTCCAGGTTGCGGATCCGCGGCGCGAGCCCGCGCACGTCGAGGAACAGGCGCGCGACCGTCGCGCCCGGGGCCAGCAGCGCGGGGTCGACCCCGGCGACGAGCGCGTCGAACGCCGCGTTGGCCGACAGGATCGCGTTGTCGCCGTCGGTCAGCACCGCCGGCGAAGGCAGGTGCCCGACGAGGATCTGCTCCAGCGCGCCGCGGACCGGGGCGAGCTCGTCGGCGTCGAACGCGGCGTGGCGGTACACCGGCGCGTAGCCGGCGTTCGTCAGCAGGTCGTCGCGCTCGCGCAGCGGGACGTCGAGCGCCTCGGCCAGCCGCAGGATCATGCCGCGGCCGGGCACCGACCGCCCGCTCTCGATGAAGCTCAGGTGGCGCTGCGTGGTGCCGGCGCGCAGCGCGAGCTCCAGCTGGCTGAGCCGGCGCCGGCCGCGCCAGGCCCGGAGCTCTTCCGCGGTGACCATGACCTATGAGTAGCGGGTCGGGGCGCCGCTCGGCCATTCCCTCCGAGGTATCACCCGGCCGCGTCCGCGGGCGGGATACTCGGACCCATGCACGTCACGCGCCTGTCCGACCTCCCCGCGAGCAACTTCTCCCGCGAGCTGATCGGCGACGACCACGGCGGCGTCGACCTGTCCATCATCTTCGTCGACGCCGCGCCGGGCCGCGGCCCGAGCCGGCACCGCCACGACTACGCCGAGGTGCTCATCGTCCAGCAGGGCGAGGCCACGGTGACCGCCGGCGACGAGACCCAGGTCGTGCGCGCGGGCGAGATCGCGATCGTGCCGGCCGGCGTCTGGCACGGCTTCACGAACACCGGCGAGGGCGCGCTCAAGCAGATCGACATCCACCTCAACTCGCACTTCGCGACGGAGTGGGAAGGCGACTGACGGACGGCCACCGGGATTGGCCGGGCCGGCTGGGCGCGGCTGTCCCGTCCGCGCCCAGCCACCCGACCACGCTCGGCACGGGTCGGATGCCGAGCGCGCGGAGCCACAGGAGGAGATGCTCTGTGGTGCAGCGCACCTTAGCACATTCTCCACCAATTCTGTGGAGAATGTCTACGCGGTGACGAGCGAGCGCCCCGCCGGCGTCTCCGAGCACGGCAGGACCGGGATCGCGTCGACCGCCACGATGTCCCCGACCCGCAGCTCCAGCCACGCGAACTCGTCCGGCGTCAGGCAGGCCTCGGCCGGCGCGCCGTCGGCGAGGATGAGCGCCACGTCGACCCGCCAGCCGCGCTGCGCACAGCGCTCGATCATCGCCTCGCGCGTCGCGGAGCGCCGCGCGTCGAGGATCGTCACGGGAAGCGGATCGTGCGCGGTGACGGCCATGCGAGGAAAATAGCGTAAAAGCCGGTCGACTTTCACTTGTTGACGAGGACGTCCGTGCCGAGCGGCAGCGGTCAGACGTCGAGCAGCAGCTTGCCGGTGGTGCGGCGCGCGGCGAGGTCGCGGTGCGCGTCGGCGACGTCCTCGAGCGCGTAGATGCCGCCCAGCAGCGGGCGCAGCTCCTCGGCGACGGTCGCGGCGAAGAGCTCGGCCAGCGGGGCGGCGAGGCGGTCGCGCGCGGCGAACAGCGTGGGCAGCGCGAACGGCACGACGCGCGGGTCGTCGCCGGCCTGGTCCGCGCCGCTGCCCTCGCCGCCGGCGGCGCCGAAGGTGACGAGGCGGCCGTCCGGCGCCAGCGCGGCGAGCGACTCCGCGAACACCGCGCCGCCGACCATCTCGGCGACCACGTCGACGCGGCGGCCGCGGTTGGCCGCGACGAGGCGGTCGGCGAGGCCGTCGGGGTCGGCGTCGACGACGGCGTGGGCGCCCAGCCCGCGCGCGATCTCGCGCTTCTCCTCGCTGGAGGCGACGCCGATCACGCGGCCCGCGCCCCACAGCCGCGCGAGCTGGATCGCGACCGAGCCGACGCCGCCGGCGGCCGCGTGGACCACGACGCTCTCCCGCGCGCCGAGCCGGCCGCCGGTGCGGAGCACGTGGTAGGCGGTGAGGCCCTGGAGCAGGAGGGCGAGCGCCTCGTCGTCGCTCAGCCGATCCGGGATCGGGAACGCGAGGTCCTCGTCGACAGCGGCGACCTCCGCGTAGCCGCCGTAGCCGCCGGTCAACGCGACGGCGCGCTGGCCGGTGTCCCGCCGGACGCCCGCGACCTCGGCGCCGAGGACGAGCGGCGGCGGCTCGTCCTCACGCCGGTCGTAGGTCCCGCGCGCGCGGGACAGGTCGGCGTAGTTGACGCCGGCGCGCCGGACGTCGACCAGGACCTGGCCCGGGCCGGCCTCCGGCTCGGGCCGGTCGGCGACGCGGAGGTTCTCGGCGCCGCCGTATGCGGTGAGCTCGATCGCGCGCACGGTCAGATGGTCACACGACCGGCGGCGCGACGACGCCACGACCCGGCGCGGCCGCCGTTCAGGTCGCGGTCAGGTTCGGAGGTCCGCGCCGCTTACCATCCGCGGCGATGCCGCTCACGGCCGGGATCTGCGAGGACGACGACGAGCTGCGCGGCGTCGTGCGCGACGCGTTGGCGCGTGAGGGCTTCGCGGTGCAGGTCACGGCCACCGGCTCGGATGCGGTCGCGGCGTTCGCCGCGGACGGCTTCGACGTGCTGGTCCTCGACGTCGGCCTGCCGGACGCCGACGGGCGCGACGTCTGCCAGGCGCTGCGGGCGCGGGGCGTCGCGACGCCGGTGCTGTTCCTGACCGCGCGCGACGCGCTGCCGGACCGGCTCAGCGGCTTCCACGCCGGGGGCGACGACTACCTGACCAAGCCGTTCGCGCTGGCCGAGCTGCTGGTGCGCGTGCAGGCGCTGGTCCGGCGCGGGGCGACGGCGCCGGCCGACGCGTCGCAGGGCGCGCCGTCGTCGTTGCGCCTCGATCCCGGCGCCCACGCGGTCGTGTGCGGCCACGAGCGCGTCCCGCTCACCCCCACCGAGTTCCGGCTGCTCGCCGCCCTGGCCGCCCGGCCGAGCGAGGTCGTGCGCCGCGCGACGCTCGTCGCCGCCGGCTGGCCCGAAGGGGCGATCGTCCACGACAACACGCTCGACGCCTACCTCGCCCGGATCCGGCGCAAGCTCCGCGACGCCGGCGCCGCCGAGGCGATCCACACGCGGCGCGGCGTCGGATACGAGCTGCGGTGAGCTTCCGCAACCGCCTCCTGATGACGTCGCTGGTGACGCTGGCGATCGGGCTCGGCGCGCTGCTCGTGATCGGCAACGTGCTGCTCGACGCGCGCGTGCACAGCGAGGCGTCCAACGACCTGCGCACGCGCGCCGAGGCGCAGCTGGCGACGCTGGCGATCGACGGCGGTCGCGTCGCCGTGCGCGACGGCCCCAACGAGGCGATCCTGGACCGCCGCGCGTGGGTGCTGCAGGGCGAGCGCGTCGTCGAGCGCCCCGCCGACGCGTCAGGCAAGTTGGACCGCGCGGCGATCGCGCTGGGCCGGACGCGGAGCTTCGGCGAGCACGACGGCCCGGGCGACGTGGCGCTGCGCGCCGAGCCGGTCCGCGCCGCCGACGGCCGGGTCGTCGGCGCGGTCGTCGTCGGGACCTCCACCGAGTCGCTGGAAGACCTTCAACAACAGGTGCTGCTCGGCTCGCTCGTCGTCGCCGCGCTCGTCCTGCTGGCCGGGTTCTTCGCGCTGCGCAGCGCGCTGGACCGCGCGCTGGAGCCGGTCGCGCAGATGACGGCCGAGGCCGAGGACTGGGGCGCGCATGACCTCGACCGGCGCTTCGACCTCGGGCCGCCCAACGACGAGCTGACCGGGCTGGCCGCGACGCTCGACGGCCTGCTGGCGCGGATCGCCGCGTCGCGGCGCCACGAGCAGCGCTTCGCGGCCGAGGTCGCGCACGAGCTGCGCACGCCGATCGCCGGGCTGCGCGGCCGGGCCGAGCTGGCGCTGGGCGCCGGCGCCGACGACGCGGCGCGGGCCGAGGCGCTGCACGCGGTCGTCGCGCAGTCCGAGCGGCTGACCGAGACGGTCGACACGCTGCTCGCCGTCGCGCGCCGCGAGCTGGACCCCAGCGCGGGCGCGGTCGACCTGGTGGCCTTGGCCCGCGAGGTCGCCGACGTGGAGGTGGTGGTGCTGGGCGGCGGCGACGCCGGCGCGGTGCCGCGGGCCGAGGGCGAGGCGGAGGTGCTGCGCCGCGCGCTCGCGCCGCTGGTCGACAACGCCCGGCGCCACGCCGCGTCGCGGGTGACCCTGGAGGTCTCCGCCGGCGGCGGCCGCGTCCGGGTGGCCGTGCGCGACGACGGTCCCGGCCTGGACCCGGCGCTCGGCCCTGAGCGGGCGTTCGCGGCGGGCGTGCGGGGCGCCGGCACCGACGGCGCCGGCGCGGGCCTCGGCCTGCCGCTGGCACGGCGGCTGGCCCGGTCCTGCGGCGGCGACGTGGTCGTCGGGGCGGGACCGGGCGGCTGCTTCGTCCTGGAGCTGCCGGCCGTCCGCGACTGAGCGCGGACGGCCGGCGGCCGGTGACTACTCGTAGTGCAGCGCGTCGAGCACGTTGAGCCGCGAGGCACGGCGTGCCGGCACGACCGCCGCCGCCAGCCCGGCGAGCACGGCCACGATCGTGAAGCCGGCGATCGGGCCGACCGGGATCGTGAGCGGGAGCTCGTACTCCGACAGCGCCTCGGTCACCAGCGCGGCGATGAACACGCCGAGCCCGAGGCCGAGCGTCGCGCCGATCAGCGCGGTGATGACGCTCTCGTGGCGGATCATCCGCCGTGCCTGGCGGCGGGTCATGCCGATCGTGCGCATCATCCCGATCTCGCGCGTCCGCTCGAACACCGACAACACCATGGTGTTGACCATGCCCAGCAGGCTCACGATGATCGAGAAGCCGAGCAGCACGTACAACATCGCGAGGAACCCGGCCATGTCCTTGGTGGAGTCCTTCGCATACGCGGCGCCCGTGTGGAACTCCGCGTCGCCCATGCCCTTGGCCTGCGCCTGCATCCGGTCGCCGGCCGCGGGGCTCGCGTCGAGGAACGTGAAGCTGTTCTTCGACTGGGTGAACGCCGCGTCGAACGACCGCTGCGTCATGCTCACGGCACCGAGCAGCTGCGACGTCTTCGGCGGGTCGTAGATCCCGCGCACCACCAGCGTGCGCTTCGCGTCCGACGGGGTCGTCAGCGCCAGCGTCGACCCGAGCTTCAGGTCCTTGGCCTTGGCATAGGCCTTGGTGACGAGCGCGCCGTCGGCGCCCAGGCGGCCGAGCGACTGCTCGGAGCCCTTGGCCCACTTGAACGTGTAGAAGTGCGCGATCGTCTTGGGGTCGATGCCGCTGATCTGCTCCTCCTCGCCGCCGAGCAGCACGGTGTCGGAGCGGACGCTGGAGGACGCGGTGACGCCGGGCGTGCGCGCCAGCCGGTCGCCCTCGTCGGCCCGGAACGGCATGTCGTCGGAGCCGTCGACCACGTAGCCGGCGTGCAGCTGGTCGGTCACGGCCGACTCCACCGAGCCGCGCAGGCCCGCGCCGAGCACCGCGACCACCGTCACGAGCGTGAGCCCGATCATCAGCGCGGCGGCCGTCGAGGCCGTGCGCCGCGGGTTGCGGACGGCGTTGGCGCCGGCCAGGTCGCCCGCCACGCCGCCGGCGCGGCGCGCCGGCCAGCCGACCACGCGGGTCAGCGGCTTGACGAGATGCGGCGCGAGCACGGCGATGCCGGCGAACAGCCCGAGCACGCCGAGCGCGAGGAGCAGCGCCACCGCGGCGCCGCTGAGCCCGTTGGCGAGGACGGCGGCGCCGACCAGCGCGACGGCGCCGGCGGTCACGACCGTGCCGACCTTCAGCGAGTGCGTGGCGAAGCGCGACGGGGGCAGCGTCGAGCCCTCACGGACCGCGGCGATCGGCGGGATGCGCGTCGCGCGGCGTGCGGGCAGGATGCTGGCCAGCAGCGTCATGCCGGTGCCGAGCAGCAGCGAGACGAGGACCGTCCGGGTCGCCACGACCGTCGTGGCCTCCGGCAGGTCGGTGCCCAGCGCGCTGAACAGCAGGATCAGGCCCTTGGCGATCCCGAGGCCGGCGACCAGGCCGGTCAGGGACGCGACGAGCCCGACGACGAGCCCCTCGACGACAACCGAGCGCATGACCTGCTTGCGCGAGGCGCCGAGCGTGCGCAGCGTCGCGAACTCGCGGGTGCGCTGGGCGACCGTGATCGACAAGGTGTTGAAGATCACGAACGCGCCGACGAGCAGGGCGATGGCGCCGAAGCCCAGCAGGAAGTTGCGGATCAACGCCAGGCTGCTGTTCAGGTTGTCGGCGTTGTCGGCGGCCTGCTTGTCGCCCGTCTTGACGTCGAGCCCGGCGCCGGCCAGCGGCCGCACGGCGCGGACCAGCTGCTCGGGCGTCGTGCCCTTGGCGGCGGCGATCGACACCACGTCGAACTCGCCCTGGCGGCCGAACAGCTTCTGCGCGGTCCCGACGTCCCAGGCGACGACGCTGGCGAACCCGAGCGAGTCGGTGTCGCCGAACTTGACCGTGCCGGCGAGCCGGTAGCGGTGCTGGTGGCCGAGGACCGAGACGGTGACGGGATCGCCGAGCGCGTAGTGCTCCTTGGCCACCGTGCCCGCGTCGAGGACGACCTCGCCGGGGCCCTTGGCCCACGCGCCGGTCTTCAGGGTGAGCGGGCTGAACTGCGGATGCGCGCCGTCGATGCTGGCGGCCACGCTCTCCTGCGCGACCTTCTTGCCGTCGCTGCCGATGACGTCGGCGGCGTTGGGCTCCGACGGGGAGACGGTGCCGCCCGCCGAGGCGACCTCGGGCAGCGCGCGGACCTTGGTCAGCAGCGCTTCAGGAACGCGGGCGCTGTTGCCCGACAGCGAGCCCTTGACGACCTCCTTGCCGGAGACGACCGCGTCGGTGTTGTCGAACGACGCGTCGAACAGGCCGTTGAAGGTCTTCTGCATGGTGTCGGTCAGGATGAACGTGCCGCTGACCATCGCGACGCCGATGACGACGGCGAACGCCGTCAGCAGCGCGCGGACCTTGCGGGCCGCGAGGCCCTTGAGCGCGACGCCGATCATCGTCCGCTCACCGCTTCGAGCGTGGCGAGGATCGTGTGGGCGCTGGACGGGCCGAGGTCGCGGACGATGTCGCCGTCGGCGAGGAACAGCACGCGGTCGGCGATCGCCGCGGCGTGCGCGTCGTGGGTCACCATCACGGTGGTCTGGCCGAGGGTGTCGACGGAGTCGCGCAGCAGGCCGAGGATCTCGCCGCTGGTGGTGGAGTCGAGGTTGCCGGTCGGCTCGTCGGCGAACATCACGCTGGGGCGCGACACGAGCGCGCGGGCCACGGCCACGCGCTGCTGCTGGCCGCCGGACAGCTCGGCCGGCCGGTGGCTCATGCGGTCGCCCAGCCCTACCTTGTCCACCAACTCGCTCAGCCACTCCGGGTCCGGCCTGCCGCCGGCGAGCTTGAGCGGCAGGGCGATGTTCTCGGCCGCCGTGAGCATCGGCAGCAGGTTGAAGAACTGGAAGATGAACCCGATGTGGTCGCGGCGCATCCGGGTCAGCTCGGTGTCGTCCAGGCGCGTGACGTCCACGCCGGCGACCGAGACCTCGCCGGAGGTCGGTTGGTCGAGGCCGGCGAGGATGTGCATCAACGTGGACTTGCCCGAGCCCGACGGGCCCATGACGGCGGTCAGCCGGCCGCGTTCGATGTCGAGCGAGACGCCGCGCAGCGCGGCGACGGCGGTGTCGCCGTCGCCGTACCGCCGCACGACGTCGCGGGCGCTGACCACGGCTTCGCCGGTGGTCCGGTCGGTGGTGGACGGGGTGTGGAGGAGCGTTGAGGTCATGGCACGAGCCTCCCGCCGCGGAGGCGCCCGGGCCATGGGGCCTGCCTGCGTGGCGCGGTACCGGAACGCGCACCGCCGCGGGGGCGGGAACCGCGCTCTCGCTAGGGCCGCAGATAGGCGAGGACCGCGAGGATCCGGCGGTTGTCGTCCTCGCCGGAGGGGACGGCGAGCTTGCCGAAGATCGCGGTCACGTGCTTCTGCACGCCGCGCTCGCTCATGCCGAGGCGGTCGGCGATCCCGCGGTTGGAGCGGCCCTCGGCGACGAGCTGCAGGACCTCGCGCTCGCGCGCGGTCAGCGCCGACAGCACGTCCTTGTCGCGGAAGCCGGCGAGCAGGCCGGAGACGACCTGCGGGTCCAGGGCCGACCCGCCGGCGGCGACGTGGCGCAGCGTGGCGACGAAGTCGTCGAGGTCGGTGACGCGGTCCTTGAGCAGGTAGCCGAGGCCGGCGGCGCTCTCGGCCAGGACGCGCGTGGCGGTCCCGAGGTCGACGTGCTGGGAGAGGATCACGATGCCGACCCGCGGGTGGCGCAGCCGGATCTCCTGCGCGGCGCGGATGCCCTCGTCGGACTGGTCGGGCGGCATTCGGATGTCGACGATCGCGACGTCGGGCGTGTGGTGTGCGACGTCGCGCAGCAGGTCGTCCGCGCACCCGGACTCGGCGGCGACGTCGACCTCGGCGCGGCGCAGCAGCGACGTGATCCCCTCCCGGACGAGCAGGTTGTCGTCGGCGATCACGACCCGCACGGCAGCTCCGCGCGCAGGACGGTGCCGGCGCCGGCCGGGCTGGAGATCCGCAGCTGGCCCTCGAGCGCCTCGACGCGGTCGGTCAGGCCCTGCAGGCCGCTGCCGGCCGCGAGGTCGGCGCCGCCGACGCCGTCGTCGGCGATCTCGACGCAGGCCAGCGGGCCGTCGCGCCACACGCGGACGTGGGCGACGCTGGCGTGGGCGTACTTGCCGACGTTGGCCAGCGCCTCGCAGGCCACGAAGTACGCGGCGAGCTCGACCGGCTTGGGGAGCGCGTCGGTTGTCTCGACCGAGACCTCGGTCGGCACGGTCGACCGCACGGCCAGCGCGTCGAGCGCCGACGCCAGGCCGTAGTCCAGGACCGCGGGATGCAGGCCGCGCGCGAGGTCGCGCAGCTCGCTCAGCGAGTGGCCGACCTCGTCGCTCGCGGTCTCGGCCATCCGCTCGGCGGCGGCCGGGTCCTCGCGGATGTTGTCCTGGAGCAGGCGCAGCTGGAGCGCGATCGCGACGAGCCGCTGCTGGGCGCCGTCGTGGAGGTTGCGCTCCAGGCGCCGGCGCTCCGCGTCGCCGGCCGTGACGATCCGCTCGCGCGACGCCTGCAGCTCGGCGAGGCGGTCCTCGGACTCGCCGTGCAGCCGGTCGTTCTCCAGCGCGATCGCCGCTGCGGCACAGACCGCCTCGACCAGCTCGGGGTCGTCGTCGAGCGACGCGTCGTAGACGAGCGCCGCGATCGGCCGCCCCTCCCACGCGATCGCCGCGCTCGTCCGGTCGCGCGCGGCCGGCGGGACCATCACCGGTTGGCCGTCGGCGTCGGCGTAGCCAAGCGACGCGGGCAACCTGTAGGCCAGGACGAGCGACGGGTCGCCGAGCGCGCGGCCGAGCGCGTCCTGGAGGTCGTCGCCGCGCACGGTCGCCAGGCCCCGGAACAGTTCGGCGAGGCCGCCGCGGGCCAGGCGCGAGCGCAGCAGCCCGGCGAGGAAGCCGGCGGGGACGAGGACGATCGAGCTGAGCACGACCCAGATCAGCCACTCCGGTCGCGTGCCCGAGATGAGGTCGTTGGTCAACATCCCCGTGAACAGCAGGAGGCAGACGACGCCGGCGATGCCGGGCACCAGCGCGCGGCGGCGGGTCGGGGTCGCGGCGCGCCAGCGGCGGCCGATCACGACCGCGGTGGCCAGCGACGCGGCCGCGAGCAGCGAGCGCTGCGCCTTGTCCACCACGTCGGCGACGCCGCCGTCAGGGACCAAGGCCAACAGGTTGCCCTCCTGCTCCCACACCAGCATGTAGCCCACCTGGAGCACGACCAGCGACACGACGAACGCGCCGACCAGCGCGCGGTCCGTGCCCGAGCGGACGCGGCCGCCGGTGACGAACGTCAGCAGCAGCGCGACGAAGCTGATCGTCCAGAGGTCGGAGAACATCCACGCGAACGTCTGCGCGGCCGGCGCGTCGACCTGCGACCCGAGCGGGACGATGAACAGCGCGAAGCCGGTCGCGGTCATCAGGAACCCGGCGCGGCTGTCGGGCCGGCGGTGCCACGCGATCAGGCCGCAGGCGATGAACGAGCCGCCCATGACGCGGAACAGGACGTCGAGGCCCTCGGGCGTCCCGGCGCCGAAGAGGACGGGGATCAGCGCGCCGAACTCGGCGCCCGCGGCGGCGAGCCAGAGGATCGCCCAGAACGGCAGAGGATGGGGTCGAGCCGTCGAGAAGCGTCCCGGCGCTTGCGTTCCGAGGCCGGTCGCCACGTCTCCCCACGGCGCTTGGCGGATGAGCATCCGCTCCTCCTGACGCCCTGCCTGGTTGACGATCCGATGCTACTCCGATGGCGTGCGCCGTTCAGGAGCGCGCAAGGTGCCGGGCGGCATCGTAGGGTCCGCGGTCCCCTGAGCCGATGAGCCACGACGTCGTCCTCTTCCTCGCGGTGTTCGCCGCCTGCGCCGTCGAAGGCGTCGAGGCGGTGACGATCGTGCTCGCGGTCGGCGTGACGCGCGGCTGGCGCTCGGCGTGGCTGGGGACGGGCGCGGCGCTGGTCGTGCTCGCGGCGGTGGTCGGCGCGCTGGGACCGGCCCTGACCGCGGTCCCGATCGACACACTGCGGATCGTCGTCGGCGGGCTGGGGCTCGCGTTCGGGCTCCAGTGGCTGCGCAAGGCGATCCTCCGCGCCGGCGGCGTCAAGGCGCTGCACGACGAGGACGCGATCTACGCGCGCGAGCTGGCGGCGGCGCGGGCGGCGGACGGCGGCGCGAGCGCGTTCGACCCCTACGCCTTCACGATCAGCTTCAAGGCGGTGGTGTTGGAAGGCCTCGAGGTCGCGTTCATCGTCGTGACGCTGGGCAGCAGCCAGGGGTCGGTGCCGCTGGCGGCGGTGGCCGCGGTCGTCGCGATCCTGCTGGTGGTGCTCGCGGCCGCGCTGGCGCACGCGCCGCTCAGCCGCGTCCCCGAGAACACCATCAAGTTCGCGGTCGGGATCCTGCTGACCGCGCTCGGCACGTTCTGGGTGGCGGAGGGCTCGGGCATGGACTGGCCCGGCGGCGACGCCGCGATCCTGGCGCTCGTCGCCGTCTACGCGGCGTTCAGCGCCGTCCTGGTCCGGAGCACACGAGCGGCGGTGGCCCCGTGAGCGTGCTGCGGTTCCTGTACGACTTCGTCGTCGGCGACGACCCGTGGCTCTTCGCGGTGGTCGGGGCCGGCGTCGCGGCGACCGCGGCCGTGGGCGCCAACGCGTGGTGGCTGCTGCCGGTCGTGGTCTGCGCGGGCCTGGCCTGGTCGGTCCGGCGCCGCTGACCGCCGCCCGCGCGTTTCCGCGCGGGCAGCGGTCGGGCGTGGTCGGCGGCTTACGCGGCCGGGCGGACGGCGGGCGGCTCCTCGTCCTGCGAGTCGCTGCCGCCGCCGTTGAGGCTGTCCTTGAACTCGCGCATGCCCTTGCCCAGCGACTTGCCCGCGTCGGGCAGGCGCTTGGGGCCGAGCACGATGAGCGCGAGGACCAGGATGACCAGCATCTCGGGGAATCCGATGGGCATGTTCTTGTTCTCCTTGTTCCTAGGCCTTGATGAAGCCGGTGCCGGCGACGGCGGCCAGCACCTGGCTCTTGGTGAGCGACGGGCTGAACGCGTCGGGCGCCGGCTTGACGGTCTTGCCCGCGCCGAGCAGGTCGCGGACCCACGCGGCGTGGCGCGCCTCGACGGCGAGGATCGCCGCGGCCGGCCCGAGCACCGCGTTCTGGTGGATGCGCGGCGCCTGGCCCTGGTAGGCGGCGACGCCCGTGTCCTCCAGCGTCTTGGCGGTGCGCAGGAACGTCTTCCACTGCTTGGTGGTGCCCTGGAAGTCGAACTTCGGGCTGGCGACGGCCGTGGCGCCCAGCACGGACTTCAACGTCGCGACGTGGGTCGCCTCGTGGGAGGCCACGGTCGACGCGAACGTGCCGACGGCGCCGGTGTAGATCCCGCGGCCGACGGCCTCGGCGTAGAAGGCGGCCTCCAAGTACTCCAACGTGAGCGCGAAGTTCAGGATCTTGACGTCCTGGGCCTTCGAACCGCCCTCGCGAGCGCTTGCGGTGCCGCCGCACAGCCCCGGCATGACCGCGGCGGCGATCCCCAGCCCGCCCGCAGCGACGCCGGCTCGGCGGAAGAGCCCGCCACGAGTCTGGCCCGCCTCCTCCAGCCCGGCCATGGCCTCGGCCACGGCCTCGTCGCCGTCGAGCTCGACGACGCTCAGTCGATCGTGCATGGTCCGTCCTCGTGGTTCGGAGTTGTGCATCCACTCGTGCCTGCGCCCCCGAACGGCGATCGGATCAGCGGCCGACGCGCCAACGTCGCCCATGTGACACGCTGCGCCGGTGCCAGAGCCGTTGCCGTTCGACCCCATCGCCGAGGCCGCTCGTCAGTGGCGGAAGAACTGGGGCGCCGCGCCCGTGCCGTCGATGGTCGCGGTCACGTCGATCATGCGCGTCGAGCAGATCCTGACCGCGCGGCTCAACGCACTGCTCACGCCCTGGGACCTCACGTTCCCGCGCTACGAGGCGCTGATGCTCCTGTACTACAGCCGCAACGGGTCGCTGCCCCTGGGCAAGATGGGCGCACGGCTCCAGATCCATCCCACGAGCGTCACCAACACCATCGACGGCCTGCAGAAGCTCGGCTACGTCGAGCGCTCCCGCCACGAGCAGGACCGTCGCAAGTGGCTGGCCGCGATCACCGAGCGCGGCCGCGAGGTCGCCGTGGCGTCGACCGCCGTCATCAACGATGCGCGCTTCGGCACGGCGCCGCTGAAGCGCCGCCAGCTCCAGGAGCTCTTCGAGATCCTGCGCGAGCTGCGCGCCGACGAAGACGACTTCGCCGGCTGACGCGGCCCGCCTCAGGTCACGCCGGCGCGCTCACGCGCGCGGGCGCGTACTCGTAGAACCCGCGACCGGTCTTGCGGCCGTGATGGCCGGAGACGACCATGCGCTTCAACAACGGCGGCGGCGCGTACTCGGGGCGCTTGAACTCCTCGTACAACGAGTCGCAGACCGCGTAGAGGACGTCGAGGCCGATGAAGTCGCAGAGCGTCAGCGGGCCCATCGGGTGGCCGGCGCCGAGCTTCATGCCCTGGTCGATGTCCTCGCGCGAGGCGAACCCGTCCTCGTACATCCGGACCGCGGCCATCAGGTACGGCACCAGCAGCATGTTCACGATGAAGCCGGAGCGGTCCTTGGTCCGGATCGGCGTCTTGCCGATCGCGGCCGCGAACGCCTCGGCGCGCGCGACCGCCGCGTCGGCGGTGTCCAGCGCGACGACGATCTCCACCAGCTTCATCACCGGGACCGGCGAGAAGAAGTGCAGGCCGAGGACGCGCTCGCGGTGCTCGGTCCAGGACGCGAGCTGCGCGATCGGGATCGACGAGGTGTTGGAGGCCAGCAGCGCGTCGGGCGCCATGCGCTCGTCCAGGGTCCGGAAGACCTTGCCCTTGACAGTCGGGTCCTCGACGATCGCCTCGACCACGAGGTCGCTGCCGTCCAACGCGTCGAGGTCGGTCGTCCACGCGATGCGGGACACGAGCTGCGCCGCCTCGTCGGCGTCCAACTTGCCGCCGGCCACCGCGCGCTCCAACGACGTCTCGATCCGCTCGCGCGAGCGCTGCAGCGGCGCGTCCTCGGGCTCGTAGAGCACGACCGGCACCCCGGCCCGCGCGGTCGACTCGGCGATGCCCGAGCCCATGAAGCCCGCGCCGACGACGCCGACCTGGCTGAACGGTTCCTGCTGCGACATCGAGACCTCCGGGAGCGCTGGGCGGGTGCGCGGCCCACGCTAGCAGGACCGCGCCCGACCGATAGTCGCCCTTCCTATTATCTGACTCGCGTGGGCTACAGCTGCCCGGTCAGACGGCCGAGCTTGCGCATCTCCAGCGCCACCGCCGCCTCGAGGTGGCGCATGCCGATGGCGCCGTCGTCGGCGGCGGCGAAGGCCGCGACGCGGGTGCAGGTCGCGATCGAGCCGCCGGTCAGGTCGTGGCGGGCGAGGGCGTCGAGGGACACGTCGGCGGCGATCGGCGCGGTCGGCGGCAGGTGCCGGCGCCAGAGCTCGACGCGGTGCTCGACCGACGGCGCCGGGAAGTCGATGGCGTAGTCGAAGCGCCGCAGGAACGCGGCGTCCATGTTCTGGCGCAGGTTCGTCGTCAGGATCGAGGCGCCGTCGTGGCTCTCCAGCCGCTGCAGGAGGTAGGCGACCTCGAGGTTGGCGTAGCGGTCGCGCGCGTCGGTGACCGCGGAGCGCCGGCCGAAGAGCGCGTCGGCCTCGTCGAAGACCAGCAGCGCGTTCACGCGCCCGGCGACGGTGAAGATCTGCTCGAGGTGCTTCTCGGTCTCCCCGATGTACTTGGAGACGATCGCGGAGAGGTCGACGCGGTAGGCCTCGACGCCGAGCTCCTCCCCCAGGACCCGCGCGGCCAGCGTCTTGCCGGTGCCCGAGGGGCCGGAGAACAGCGCGGTCAGGCCGCGGGGCGCCCCGCGCAGCGCGCCGAAGCCCCACTCGCCGACGACGCGCTCGCGGTTGCGGATGAAGCCCGCGACGGCGCGCAGGGCCGCGAGCTCCTCGGTGGGCAGGACGAGGTCGCTCCAGCCGGCGCCGCCGTCCAGGCGCGCGGCGAGCGGTCCGACCGCGCGGCGCGACGCGGCCCGCGCGGCCTCCAGCACGTCGCCGGCGGCGGGCGCGCGGCCCTGGGCGCCCGCCGCGGTGGCGGCCGCCGCCGCGATGTCGGCGATCTCGACCGCCGCGAACGTGAAGCGGTCGGCGACGTCGTCCAGCGCCGCGTCGGGCGCGGCCTGCGCCCAGGCGGCGCGGCGCTCGTCGCGCGTCAGCGCGGGGACCTCGACGACGTGGACGGCCGTCCGCCCCACCGCCTCCAGCGTCGCCGCGCCCCCGCTCGCGAGCACGATCCGGGCCGCGCCGTCCTGGAGCGCGCGCCGGAAGGCGGGAACGCCGGCCGCCGGGAGGTCGGCGAGCCCCTCGACCGCGACCGGCGCGCCGTCGAGCCGGGCGAGCAGGGCGGCGCAGGCGACGGTCTCCGGGTCGGCGAGCCGGGCCGCCTCGACGAGGACCACGGGGCCGCCCACCGCGGTGGCGAGCACCGGCTCGGCGTCAGGGCCGGCGACGACCAGCGGTGGGCCGTCGTCGCCGCGCAGCGCCGTGCGCAGCTCGGCGATGATCGTCGCGTGGCCGGGATGGCCGTCGGGCGGGGTCAGGAGGCGCACGCCGTCGGCGGGCGTGCGGCCGGCGAGGTCGGCGCCGAGCAGGACCGCGACCGCGAGGTCGTCGAGGACCAGCGCGCGGTCGGCGAGCGGGAGCGTCCCGTCGCCGTCGAGCATCCGGACGACGCCGAGCGCGCGCAGCGGCGCGTCGCGGGCGAGCCGCGCGACGACCTGGCGCGGCTCGGCGCCGGCGTCGGCGAGCAGCCGCGCGACGAGCCGCGGGCTGGCGCGGGCGCGCGCGACGTCGTCGTGCAGGTAGCCGATCAGGCGCCCGTAGCGCGCGTCGAGGTCGGGCGCGGCGCACAGCGCGAGCACCGCGACGTCGAGCGGCTGATCGAGGCCGACGGCGTCGGCGAGCAGCTGGGCGCGGTCGTCGAGGGCCGGGCCGTCGAGCTCGGCCGCGAGGTCGGTCGCCGCCTGGTCGCTGATGTACAGCCCGCGGAACGGGTCGGTCGGGTCGAGCTCGGTCGCCGCGACGCGCGCGACCGCGGCGCGCAGGGCGTCGCCGACCCAGGCGTCCAGCGCGGGGGCGCGGGCGCGGGTGGGCGTCGTGCTCACGGCAGCTCGCCGGCGACGCGGTCGGCGTCGCGCTCCTGGGCGTCGCCCGGCTCGGTGACGCGCAGCGACCCGCCGATGGCGCTGCCGCGCTGCTGGGCGACGTGGGTCAGCTCGTGGGCGATCAGCTTGCGCCCGAGAGCGGTGTGCGGCCGGTACTCGCCCGCGCCGAAGAACACGTCGTTGCGGACCGTGAAGGCCCGCGCCGAGACGGCGCTGGCCAGGCGCGCGGCGCCGGCGTCGTGGTGGACGCGCACGTGGTCGCCGCGCCCGCCGAGCGCCGCGTCGGACCACGCCGCCATCGCGCCGTCCAGCCGGTTGCCGCGCCCGGCGCGGCCGGCGATCGCCTGCGCGACCTGCGGCACGACGACGCCGTCGGGCTGGATGCCGGCGCCCGCGGCCAGCCGCGCCAGCGCGTGGTTGCCGGGACCGCCGCGGGCCGGCGCCCGCGTGCGTGGCACCGCGGGCCGCGCCGCCGGGGCCGCCTCGGGCCGTCGCCGGACGTCGCGATCGCGCACTCAGATCACCCCGTCGCGCACGGCGAAGGCGATCGCCTGCGCACGGCTGCGCGCGCCCAGCTTGGTGACGGCCTCGTGCAGGACCGACTTCACCGTCCGCTCGCTGTAGGCCAGCTCGCTGGCGACCTCGCGCGTCACCTTGCCCGCCGCGAAGAGCGCCAGCACGCTCTGCTCGCGGTTGGTGAGGCGCCCCGAGTCGCGGCCTCCCTGCAGTCCCGTCAGCGACGTCAGCAGCTCCGGCGGGACGAGCCCGGCGCCGTGCAGCGCGGCGCGGACCTGCGCGGCCAGCGCGTCGGACGTCAGCCCGCGCTTGCTCAGCACGCCGACCGCGCCGGCGCCGATGGCGGCCAGCACCGCCTCCTGCTGCTGGCCCGACGCGATCGCGAGCACGCGGCAGCCGATCCGCTCATGGAGCTGCGCGATCATCGACGCTGACTGCTCGACGTCGACCGACACGATGACCAGGTCGGCGCCGGCCAGCGCGGTCGACGCCCACGCCTCGGCCGGCGACCCGGCGGCGTCGACGCGCTCGATCTCGGGCAGCGCCTGGAGGCACGCGCACATCCCCAACCGGTAGATCCCGTCGGGATCCAGGAGGAAGACCTTGGCACCACCCCTCAGCACTCCACGCTCCGTTCGCCGTCGCCTTGCGCGGTCTCTGCTGCGCGGCGTCATACTAGATAGCCGTCCATCACCGGTACAAGGACCGCACAGCATTTGGCACCAATCTTGACGTCTGAATCCGTGATCCTGTGCATTCACGGAGGCAAGGTGACCGCGATGCCTTCCCAGGCGAAGGTGCTGATCGACGGCGCGCCCGTCCTGGTGGTCACCGATCTGCTCGGCGCGCCGATCGTCGGCTGCCCGATCCCGCCCACCCCGGCGACCAAGCCGTGCACCACGGTCGTCTCGGTCCTGCCGGGCTCCTGGTCGCTCAAGGTGCTCGTCGCCGGCAAGCCCGCGCTGGTCGCCACCGCCACCGGGCTGACCGACGGCGTGCCGCCCGGGACGATCCAGGTCGTCTTCCCGGGGCAGGTCACCGTTCAAGGCTGAGCCTCCCACGCGGGGCTCGCGCCGCTCGGCGTGACCGCGGCGGTCGCGCCGCCGCCGTCGGCGGCGACGACCACGACCGGCCCAGGCGCCGGCCGCGCCGGGCAGGACGTCACGGCGGCCCCGCCGCCGGCGATCGCGAGGCGGTCGCCCGTGCGGTCGAAGGCCACCTGACAACCGCGCCGTCCGGTCCAGCGCGCGCCCGTCAGCGTCCCGAGGCGGCGGGCGTCGACGAGCACGACCCCGACGGCGCCGAGGCGCCCACGCCGGCCGAGGTCGGTGGCGATCGCGACGACCTCGCTGCCCGGCCGCGGCGCGAGCGCGAAGATCGAGCCCTGCACGCCGCCGACCATGGGCCGGACGAGCTCCGTCCCGCCGCGGTAGTCGGCGAGGTGGGGCGAGCCGGGGCGGCTCGTCGTCAGCGTCAGCACGCCGGGATGGGCGAGGTCGCCGGCCGGCGCGGCGACGACGAGCAGCGTGGTGCCGTCGGCGCCGAAGGCCACCGCCCGCGGCGCCATGCCCGGCAGGTCCAGGCAGTCGGGCTCCGCGCCGGCGAGCCGCGCCAGGCAGACGCCGTCGCCCCCGGCGACGAACGCGACCAGCGGTCGCGGCGCGACGGGCGCGAACGCCGGCGCGCTGGCCGGCCCGTCCGCGGCGGCGATCCGGACCGGCGTGGCCAGGCCCGGCCCGGACACGACCACCTGGCCGCCCGCGACGACCGCGCGCAGGCTGCCGCCGGGCGACCACGCCGCCTGGCGCCCCGGCACCGCCGCGCGCGAGGACCGCGCCATCCGGACCACCACGCCGTCGTCGTAGCCCAGGCCCGCGACCGAGGGCGCGGCGGCCGCCGTCGTGGCCGTCGGGTCGGCGCCGCTGCTGCCGGTCACGCTCGACGCCCCCGCGTTCGGGGAGCCGCCCTTGCCGCTCTTCGACGACTTGCACTTCTTGGCCGCGGCGTCGTCGAACATCAGCTGCACCGCCGTGAGCGGCGGCCGCTTCTGCTTGGCCGCCGGCACCTGGCCGGTGACGATCGTCGTCGTGTCGGTGAAGTCCGCGAGGTTCAGCGCCTTGAGGCCCGCCTTGGCCAGCCGCTGCTCGGCGACCGCGACCGTCACGCACGTCACCTTCGGCACGGCGACCGGGCCCTTGCCCTCGACGACGATGTTCACCGCCGTCCCGCGCGGGCGCACGTTGCCGGGCAGCGGCGACTGGCCGACGATCAGCCGACTGCCGTCCTTGGACGGGACGACCGTGCCGAGCGCGAGGTGCGTGTGCGTGAGGATGCCGTCGGCGAACTTCGCCTCGCGGCCGCGCAGGTCGGGGATGATCGTCGTCGCCGGCGGCACCGCGACGCGGATCGTCACGACGGTCGCCGGGCTGACCTTCTCGCCGGCCTGCGGCGCCTGGTCGAGCACCGTGCCGCTCTTCTTGCCGGCGACGACGCGCGACTTGACGATCGGCGGCGCCGTGAAGCCGCGCGCCTGGAGCGTGCGCTGAGCGACGAACGCGCTCGACGCGCCGCGCAGCGCTGGGACCGTCACCTTGCGATGGGCGCTGAGCACCGCGTAGGCGGCGAGCGCGAGGCCGAGCAGCGCCAGGGCGATGATCGGCACCCACCACGGGATCAGCGCCCGCTGGCGGAACACCACGGTCTGCTTGGGCGCGGGGTCCGGCAGGCCGGACGCGGTCGCGCCGACGGTCAGCGCCCGGTCGACCGGGCGGCCGTAGAGTCTCCCGCGCGCGCGGACGCGGATCGGGACGTCGATCGTCGCGGCGGGCGCGATCGCGAGCATCCGCTCGGGGACCTTGAACGTGCAGGCGGCGTCAGCGTCGCTGGCCACGACCCGCGGGACGATCGGCGCGTTGCCGCTGTTGCGCAGCTCGGCCCGCACGGTGGCACCGCGGCGGCCGGTCACGACCGCTGGGCGGGCGGCGAAGACGAGCGCGAAGAACGGGGCGATCGTCAGCGCGCCCGGGACGCGCGCGACCTCCTCGTCGCGCGCGCCGGACCGCAGGACGAAGTCGATCTCCCGCTCGCCGGCCAGCGCCTCGCTGCTCAGCGGGACGCGGATCCGCAGCGGGAGCTTGCCCTCGTAGTCGCCGACCGCACCGACCGGCATCAGGTTGACCCGCGCGGCCGGCAGCTCGACCCAGGACGCGGGGACGCCCTCGACCGTCAAGGTGTAGGTGTCGACGACGCGGCTGAGGTTGCGGATCGTGGCCACCATGTCGATCGCGCTGCCGGGCGCGACCGGGACCGACAGGTCCTGGCCCTCCTGGAAGACGGTCGCGCCCGCGGTGACGAAGAGCAGGACCTTGGGCGCGGCGGGCGCCGGCTCCGGCGCCGGGTCGGCCGTCGTCGGCGCCTCCTGCGCGGGGACGTCGCTCCAGGCCAGGTAGGCGCCGCAGTCGCAGAAGTCGACGGTCAGCGGCTGGACGCGGCCGCAGACCGGGCACGTCCGCGTGCCGGAGCCGATCACGGCGTGGCCGCCTCCGGCCCGTCGACCACCCGGCAGGGCACGTGCGCGGGGCGCTGGTCCTCGAGCAGCTCCAGGAGCGCGAGGCGCTGCTCGGAGCCCAGCGGCGCCGCGCTGCGCACCACGATCTCCGGCGCGGGCGCGTCCGGCGACACCGCCGGGTCGGCGCCGGTCGTCACCGCGCCGGTGTGCGTCGCCGTCAGCCCGAGGTCGGGGAACGCCAGGCCGAGGACCAGATCCAGCCCGCGCAGCGTCCCGCGCGTGTCGGCGATCTCGGCCGAGTGGGCCAGCAGCCGGCGCTTGGCGTCCAGCGCGAGGGCCGGGCCGAGCGGCATGCCGACCCAGCCGCAGAGCAGGTCGACGAGGTCGTCGGGCGCCAGCTCCGGATCCAGGTGGGCGGGCAGGTTGTCCAACAACGCGACGACGGGGTCGAGCACCTCCTCCAGCCCGCCCAGCCAGCGCTCGACCAGCGGCGCTCCGCCGCCGGCCGGCACGTCGCGGTAGATCGGCGGCAGCGCCTCGACCATCAGCCGGCGCGCCGACGCGCTGCGCGGCCGCGGCGCGGCGACCGAGGCGGCGGTCCGCTCCCCGATCATGCGACGACCGAGTGGACCTGGTGGCGGCCGGAGGCCAGCAGCTCGTCGGGGCCGAGGTGCAGGCCGTCGGCCAGCGGCTGGGGCGCGGGCGCGCCGGCGGCGCCCACCTCGTAGAGGCGCACGAAGCTGACGGCGTGGACCGCGTCGACCTCGCGCACGACGGGCGCGAGCTCGCCGGCGTAGAGCGAGCGCCCCCAGTCCCAGCCGGCGCCGTGGCGGTCGCCGACGTAGGGGTTGACGAAGCGGTAGAGCGCGGCGAGGACGTCCTGCTCGACCGCCGCGCGCTGGCGCTCAGCGGCGACCACGACCTCGACGGCGACCGTCACGATCCGCAGCCGCACCGGCGTGACGTGCACCGACGTCCCCAGGACGCAGCGCTCGTCGAGCAGCTGCGCGACCTCGCCCAGCAGCTCGGGCGGCGCGGTCATCTGGGCGACGCTCAGCGGGCCGGCCGCGCTCCCGAGCTCCGGCAGGACGTAGACCGGGAGCGCCTTGCCGGGCTCCGGCCGCCCGCAGCGCGCGCGGTTGACGCGCGGGTTCTCGCGCTCGATCAGCGCGCGGTAGTCGTCGGCGGTGACGGCGCGGCCCTGCGTGCGCAGCCGGCGCGCGGCGTGCTGGCGTGCCTCGCCCAGCGACTCGGCGTCGACCCCGCCCGACGTGACCTCCGGGTTGGTGACCGCGCCGATGCCGGGGACGGCGTCGCGGAGGTTGGTCAGCGTCCCGGGCGCGAGGTTGCCCGCGGTCCCGCCGCCGTACCGATAGGACTTGATCCGCAGCGCGGCGCCGGCGGGCGGGACCGACCCGTACTGGCGCCAGCCGCCGGTCACGCGGACCGCGGGCCCGAGCTCGACCTCGCCGCTGACGGCGTCGAAGCGGTAGTGCTGGTCCAACGGGCCGCTGGCCGAGAGCGACTCCTGCAGCGCCCAGGGCGTCCAGTCGCCGCTGACGGGGTCGCGGACCTCGAGCGTCTCGTCGTCGCCGGCCAGCGGCAGCGCCGGCCGGCGATGCACGCGGAAGGTCTGGCCGGGCGTGCCGTCGCTGTAGCCGAGCAGCTCCTCGTCGATGCGGTGGCTGTGGCTGGCGGGCACGAGCGCTCCGGCGGCCGCGGCGCTGAGCGCGACGATCTTCGGCGGCGTCACGTAGGCGTGCTCGGGCTGGTCGCCGGGCGCGTCGATCCGGCAGCGCAGCCAGTGCATGGACAGGCCGCCGACCGCGGCCGCGCCGCCGCCGGCCGGAACCTGCAGGCGGACCGTCCCGTGGATCTGGTTCAGGCCGCCGGTCGTGTCGCTCAGGACGGCGACCGGCAGCCAGGTGCCGTCGGTCGCCGACGCCTCCCAGATCAGCGGCGGCGTGGCGGGGCGCACGCCGACGCCGCGGGCCTCGACGGCCGTGACGTCGAGGTCGACGATCAGACGGCCAAGCGGCCGGTCGAAGCCCAGCACGAGCGCGTCGACCGCGGCCGGCGGCGTGGCGAAGACCGGGCGGTCGGCGCTGACCGGGCGCGCGACGCCGTCGACCACCGGGATCGCCTTGATCCCGCCGACGCGCTGCAGCGCCATCGCCTGGAGGCGCAGCAGCGGGATCTCGACCGCGGTGCGCGTGGTGAAGACGATCGCGGCGTGCCCCGGCGCGTCGTCGCTGGCGACCGACGTGCCCTCGGGGATCGTCACTGCCGCGGCCTGGGCGGCGGCGAGCAGGAAGCGCAGGTCGGCGCGCGCCTCCTCGGGCGGCGTCAGGCGGATCTGCAGGAGCTCCATGAGCGCCAGCTGGAGCTTGTCCGGGATCCGGTTGACGCGGTAGAGCAGCAGGTCGGTCATCCACGCGAACAGCTCGATCAGCGTGATGCCGGGGTCCGAGACGTTGTGCTCGGTCCACTCCGGGCAGGACTCGACGATGCGGCGGCGCGCCTCGTCGACCAGCGACTGGAAGTCGCGGTCGTCGAGCACGATCTCCGGCAGGCTCATGCGCCGGAGCCCTCGGCCGGGACGAGGTAGAACGGGTAGACGAGGTTGCGCACGGTCGTGGTCTCGCGCAGGCGGTAGGTGAGCTCGATGAGCAGCACCTCTGCGCGCTCAGGATCCCACTCGAAGCGCACGTCGTCGAGCTCGATGCGCGGCTCCCAGCGGTGCAGCGCGTCGCGGATCGCGCGCTCCATCCGGCCGAGCGTCGAAGGGTCGACGAGGTCGAAGACGAACTCGTGGACGCCGCAGCCGAACTCGGGGCGCATCGGGCGCTCGCCGGGCGCGGTCGACAGGATGATGCGGATCGCCTGGGCGACGTCGTCCTCCCCGCCGACCAGCGCGATCGCCGCGCGGCGGTCGGCCGCGAACGGGAACGCCAGGCCGGTGCCCAGGACGCCGGGCGCGGCTTGGTCGGCGTGCTCGGTCATCCGAGGAGCACCTGGGGCGCGGAGATCTGGATCAGGCTGTCGGCGCTGAGCTGCAGCGTCGCGCCCTTGATGGTGACCTTGCCGCTGGCGCCGACGGTCAGCTCGGTGCCGCCGTCAAGGGTCATCGACTGCGTCGCGGTGAGCTTGGCGGCCTGCGGCGTCGAGAGCGTGACGCCGGTGTCGCCCGACAGCGCGAGGCCGGCGGTGGCGGAGACCTCGACGTCGGCCGTGCCCTTCTGGGTGTCGCCGGGCTTGTTGGTGAGCGTCGTCTTCCCCACCCCGGTCAGCGTCAGCGCGCCGGCGGTCGTGACCGAGACGTGGTCGGGCGCGTCGAAGGTCATGCCCTTGATCGACGTCCACGAGAACGAGCCGTCGGTCGTGGTCAGCGCGCCCGGCTTGGCCTGGCCGTTGAAGACCGAGCCCAGGACGTAGGGGTGCTGCTCGTTGTTGTGCTCGAACGCGACGAGCACCTCGTCGCCGACGAGCGGGAGCGACGCGAGACCGCGCGCGGCGCCGGCGCCGGGCGTGACGACGCGCGCCCACCAGCCCTCGTGGCTGTCGTCGAGCGCCGGGTAGCGGACGCGGACGCGGCCGAGCTGGTCGGGGTCGTCGTTGTTGGAGACGACGCCGACGACGATGCGCCGGCCCCAGCCCTCGCGCTCCTGACGCTGGCCGCCGCGCGTGGCGAGGCCGAGCAGTGAGCGATCCTCACGACCGTCGATGAAGAAGTGCGTCTCGTAGGCGGTCGACGCGCGCATGACGTGGCGGACGCCGGAGAGCGCGTAGAGGCCGCTGAACGCCTGGCCGACGCCCGTGATCTCGACGACCGCGCCGGCCAGGAGCGCGGGGTTGCCCTGCGCGCGCCCGGAGCCTTCGACGTAGGCGTTGGCGATCCGCGCCGCGATCGCCTTGGCGACCTGGTTGGCGTGGTCGGTGTTGAGGACCGGGTGGTCGACGACGGTCTCGGTCCCCGACCCCAACGCGCTGGTGACGGTGTCGCGCGCGGTCCCGGGGCTGCTCTGCGGCGTCCCGGGCGTGGCGTTGGCCGTGATCGCCGCCGCGGCGGTGACGTCCCAGCCGCGGACGGTGACGGAGTCGACCTGGCCGACGCCGGTGAGCCGCGGCGCGAAGGCGCGCAGCGAGTCGCCGAGGGCGAGCGGGACGGCGTGGCCGCCGGCGCCCCCGGCCGGGCGGAAGTGCAGGGCGCGGCCCTCGACCTTGACCTCGTAGTCGACGTCGAGCGCGAGGCGCCAGAGGAAGTCCCAGTCGGTCTCGTTGCTCTGCTGGACGAAGGGGAGCGTGAGGCCGGAGCTGATCGTGCCGGCGCTGAGGCCGGCCTTCGAGGCGAGGCTCGAGGCGATCGAGCCGTAGCTCATGTTCTGGAACGTCGACGTGGTGCGCGAGCGCTGCAGCAGGCAGCCGCGATCCAGGGCGAGGACCGCGAGGTTCGTCATCCCGTCGGCGAACTCGGGGGCGAGCGTCGTGACCTGGCCGTCGAAGACCTTGCCGGTGTCGGCCTCCTCGGTCGAGGAGAGCGAGATCGTGATGGCCGTGCCGACGGCGAACGTGCCGTCGTCGAGGATCGCGCAGTCGTCGTCGCGCAGGCGCAGCGTGAGGCGGTCGGGGACGCGCAGGCGGCCGTCGACGACGATCTCGGTCGTGGCCGCGAGGACGGCGGCATCGACGTTGGTGCCACTGACCTGGATGCGGAAGCCGGCGACGCCGGGGGCTGGGCCCTTCGTGGTCATGGCGTGCCGGTCAGGATCAGGAGCTGGTCGCCGGGCGTGAGGCGCGTCGGGTCGTCGATGGCGTTGGCCTCGGCGATCTCCTTCCAGCGCGTCGGGTCGCGGAAGTGGTGCCAGGCGATGGAGGCCAGCGAGTCGCCGGGCGCGATGGTGTGCGAGCGGCGGCCCTTGGTCGCGCGCGTGGTCGGGTTCTGGCCGGGTGAGGGGCCCTGACCGGGGTCGGGGCGGAACTGCTTGAGGGTGACGGCGATCGTGGCGCGCAGGGGCGTGCCGTCGGGGTCGAAGAGCTCCTGGGTCACGGCGACCGATTGGGCGACCGCGACGAACGAGACGTACTGGCCCCAGACGAACTGGACGGTCGGCGGGCGCTTCTGGGTGCGCTTGGGGACCTCGACGGACGGGTCCAGCAGGCTGAAGATGGTGTCGATCCCGGCGCGGACCTGGGCGCCGCTGCGGCCCTTCATGGAGTCGTCGGCGTGGAGGAGGAGGTTGAGCTGGAGCGTCTCGGCGGCGCCGCCCGCGTAGGCGAGGTCCGGGGTTGCCTGGGTGGTCGTCTGGCCGGCGGACCAGTTCGACGCGCGGGTGAGGGAGAGCGTGCTGGGATTGAACCAGCACATGATGCGCTTGCCGCCCTCCTTGAGCAGGTAGGCGCGAACGAAGTTGGTGGGGAGCTGGTTGGGCATCGGGTCGTGAGGTCCTACGGGGTCCCGAGCAGGCCGCGGTGGGCGATCTCGAGCGTCTCGGTCGCCACGGCGTTGGCGCCGATGTCGGCCGTGGGGCCGGTCCACTTGACGGGGATCGCGGCGGCGATGGAGAAGGTCCGGAGCGTGTCGCCCGCGGGGTCGGTGAACCGGAGCAGGAGGTTCTGGGGTCCGCTCAGCGGCCCGCGATTCGACGCCCAGTCGAACAGGACCGTGCTGTCGGTGACGCCGCTGCGCAGCGTGATGTGCGAGTGCCGGACGCGGCCGGTGAGCGTCCACGTGAAGAGGTTGTTGCCGCCCTCTTCGTAGTTGTAGGTCTGGTAGTCGAAGCCGAGCCCGGAGATCTCCAGGAAGGCGCCGAGCAGGCGGCTCCCGTTGCCGAGCGTGGCGACGAAGGCGTGCTGGAGGGCCGTCGGGGCGGGCGCCGTCGTCTTGGGGTTGGTCTTGGGGCTCAATGGAGGGACCCTCGCCGCTCGTGGTCGTCGAGGAGCTCGCGCCGGAGCCGGTCGGCGAGGCGGTCGTAGAGGTCGTCGAGGTTGGGCTGGTCGGGGGTGGCTTCGGGCCGCGGGGTGGCTTCGGGTTGTGGCTGCGGCTCGGGGGCGGGAGCGGGAGCGGGGCGCGCGAATTCGACGGTGGTGCTCGGGGGGTCCGGCGCCGGCGCCGCCGCTCGCGCGACGACCGCCTGGTGGTGTTGTTGCTGTTGGTGCGCCAGCGCCGCCAACATCGCCTCGGCACCCGGAACGTCACGCACCGGCGTGTGCGCCGCCGCGGGGACGTCCGGCTCCGACCGAGCCTCGTCGATCCGGTTACGCCGAGCGTCCCGGACGACACCATCCATGGCTGCGACCGGCACCCGCGCGACCCGAACGACCGCGGGTCCGGCGGGAGCCACCGCCTCACCCTCGCCACGCACCGGCGCAGCAGCCTCAGCCTGGGCGGGAACCAGCGCTTCGCTTTCGGCGCTCACCGGCGCGGCAGCCTCAGCCCGACGCGCCACCACCCCACCCCGAGCGGGAGCGGGCGCCTCGCGCTCGGCAGTCACCGGCGCAGCAGCCTCAGCCCGACGCGCCACCACCCCACCCCGAGCGGGAGCGGGCGCCTCAACCTCGCCACTCACCGGCGCGGCAACCTCAGTCCGACGCGTCACCACCGCACTCCGGGCAGGAGCGGGCGCCGCGACCTCCCCACTCACCGGCGCGGCAACCTCAGTCCGACGCGTCACCACCGCACTCCGGGCAGGAGCGGGCGCCTCAACCTCCCCACTCACCGGCGCGCCGTCCACCGACCCAACAGCCTCAGCCCGGCGCGCCACCACCGCGCTCCGAGCGGAAGCGGACACCGCGACCTCGGCGCTCACCGGCGCTGCCAGAGGGCGCCCCGCCCGGGGGAGCATGTTGGGGTTCGCTCTCGGCGCGCCCTCCCGACGCGCCGCCGCGACGCGATCGACAGCCGTCCGCGCAGCCATCTCGGCCGCCCGCGCCAACCGCTGCATCCGCGAAGTCGGTCGACGCATCAACATCCCCCGCGCGCCGTTCGCGACCTCCGGCGCGGCCGACGCCTGATTGCCGGGCATCACCACCGAGCGCGCGACAACAGACTCCGGGGCCTCTGCGGAGACCATGGCCGACGGCGCGACCACATCATCGCGAGACGCTGGCGCCACCTCGACTTCACCGCCTTCGGAACGCACTCGCGCCACGCGCGCGACCGCTTCCGGCCCAGACTCCGAAACCGCCGCAGCGGGCTCAGCTTCCACGGGCGACAGCACGACCCGAGCGACTGTCGCGGGGGCCGCAGCCGGCGCCGCCCCCGAGACCATGGCAGCAGTCTCGGCGGACTCAGCGTCCGCGGGCGACCGCACCACGCGCGCGACCGTCGCCGCGGGAGCAACCGGCGCAGACTCCGAGAGCGCCGCAGCACTCTCGCCGACCACATCCAGCCGAGAAGACGACGGCGGCGCGACCTCGCCGTCGGCCGAGAGCGCCTGCGCCGATTCCGATACCGTCGCGGCAGCCTCGCCCGACCGAGCTTCCGCGGGCGACCGCATCACGCCGGCGACCGCAGCCGGCGCAGACGCCGAGACCGCGCCACCACTGTTAGCGGCCGCACTCCCGTGGGAAGACGACGGCATCGCCTCGATGCCGGACCCGGTCTCCGCGGCGCCGGCGCCACCTCCGGAGGAGGCGACCGGCGACGATTCCGAGACCGCCGCAGATCGCTCGGCGACCGCGTCCATGGCTGACGAGGGCAACGCCGGAACACCAGACGCGGCTTCCGGGGGCGACCGCACAACGCGCGCGACCGTAACCGGCGCGGTCTCCGACACCGCTCCGCGATTCTCAGCTACCGCACTCCCACGAGCAGACGGCGGCGGCGCCTCGCCGTCGGCCGCGGGTGCAATCGGTGCCGATTCTGAGACCGTCGCAACGGGCTCGGCAACCGCATCGCCGGGAGACGACGGCAACACATCGACGCCAGCCGCCGACTCCGCAGCGGCCCCGGCGGGGGACCGCGCCACGCGCGCGACCGTCGCAGCGGGCTCGGCGACCGCATCGCCAGGAAACCGAGGCAACGCGTCGACGCCAGCCGCCGGCTCCGCAGCGGCCTCGGCCGGAGATCGCGCCACGCGCGCGACCGTCGCAGCGGGCTCGGCGACCGCGTCGCCGTGAGACGCGTCGCCGTGAGACGCAGGCAGCGGGTTGGAGGCCGACGCGGAATCCGCAGCGCGCGCAACCGTCGCGGGGCCGGCAGCCCGCGTCGAATCCGAGGCCGCCGCAGGAGCCTCCGTGACGGCATCCCCGCGAGACGATGGCGACACGCCGACACCCGACGCGGAGTCCGCAGCGACTTCGGCGGGAAACCGCACGGCGCGCGCGACGGTCGCGGGGGGAGCAGCCGGCGCGGACTCCGAGACCGTCGCAGCGGTCTCGGCCGCCGCATCGGCACGAGACGCGGACTCCGAGAGCGTTGCGGGAGTCCTGGCCACGGCGTTCTCGCGAGGCGAAGGCAGCGGATCGGCGTCGGACACAACCTCTGCAGGGACTGCGGCGCCCGGGGCAGGAGATCGCACCGTGCGAGACAGCTCGGCGGCTCCCCCGGGGAGTGCCGCCGCGGAGGCAGCATCAGACGACACGGCGGGCGCCACGTTGGGGGGAGACGGAAGCGGTGGAGCGCTCGCGTCGGCGGCATACGGCGACCGGGCGATGGCTGCGGCCGGAGCGAGCGACGTTGGTGAGAAGGGCGAAGCGGTCGTTTCCGGGTCGAGCGACACCGAGCTCATGTCGGTGTCGGGCGCGGACTCCGACTCCGGGACCGTCGTCGCGGCAGGGGCGGACGACGGAGGCCGCGAGGGCCTGTGTGCGTCGGCGTTGGGCGGAGAGGCCTGCGCCGAACGAGCGACGATCGCGGCGGAGGCCGTCGGCGATGGTGGGGTGGGCGAAGCGATCGCCGCGTTGGACGACGGAGGCGAGCGGGTCGCGGCACCGTCGGGCGCGGACTCCGAAGCGGTCGCCTGGCGAGTTATGAGCGACGCCGGAGCGGCCGTGGTCGGCGACGCGTGTTCGACGGCGAGCGGCGAACGATGGGTCGAGCGAGCGAGCGTTGCGGCGGGAGTGGGCGGGTCGACCACGGCTCGCGGTGACTCGCCGCCGGCCGCCGCCTCAGAACTGGTCGTCGCGCGCGAGGCGGCAGGAGTGGGCGCGGCAGCGGCAGGCGAAGCGGGCTGGGCAAAACGAGCGACGGAGGCGGCCGGAGCGATCGACGAGTCGACGGCGGACGAAGACTCCGAGACGGGCGTGGTGGGCGACGAGGTGACCTCGGCGGGTAGCTGGGCCGCACCAGCGATCGGCGAATCGACGGCGGACGAAGACTCCGAGCCGGACATTGCCGGCGATCGGCCGACCGAGGCCGAACGAGCCACGGCGGCAGACGGAGCCACCGCCGAATCGACGGCGGACGAAGACTCCGAGCCGGACATTGCCGGCGATGGGCCGACCGAGGCCGAACGAGCCACGGCGGCAGACGGAGCCACCGCCGAATCGACGGCGGACGAAGACTCCGAGCCGGACGTCGCCGGCGATGAGGCCACCGACGCCGAACGAGCGACCCCGGCGGACGACGCCACCGGCGACGCGACGGCGGACGAAGACTCCGCGGCGGACATTGCCGGCGACGGGCCGACCGAGGCCGAACGAGCCACGGCGGCAGACGGAGCCACCGCCGAATCGACGGCGGACGAAGACTCCGAGGCGGACGGAGCGGTCGGTGAAGGCGGCGAGTCGGTCGGGGAAGAGGACGTCGAGGCGCTGGTCGCGGGCGACGGCGCCGTGACAGCCGAAGCGGGCTGCGCCGAACGAGCGACCGGGCCGGACGGCGCGATCGGCGCGGGTGGTAAGGCGATGGTCGGTGGCTCGGCCGAGCGAGCGATGGTCGCGGACCGCGAAGGGACCTCGCGGGCGGTGCCGCGGCGGAGGGGTCGCTCGGGGACGGGTGGGTCGACCGCCGCCGCGGGCGCCGGCTCCGGCGCTGACTCCGCCTCCGGCGCAGGCCCGCCCCCGTCCCCCGGGAAGTTCGGGGTTCCGATCATCGGCACGAGCGCGTCGGGCAGGACGCCCTCCGTCAGCCAGCGGCTCGCGCCCTCGGTCAGGCCGAGCGGGAGACCGGGACCCACCGACGGCGCAACCGCAGCCGCAGCCGTCTCCTCCCCCGCCCCCCGCAGCAGCCGTGTCGCGCGCGCCAGCGCGCGCGGCTTCCGCGCCTCCGCCACCCGCGCGGCGACGTCGCCCGGGTTCATCGGTCCACCGCGCACGCCAGCCAGCGGCGGCGGTCGACGTGGGAGAGGTCGAGGACGTCGTCGACGCTCCAGTGCAACTCCCGGGCGAGCGAGGCCATCTCCGAGTACATCTGGTCCAGAGATGGCCGGGTCATTTTCCCGCCGGCACCGGCTCGTCCTGGATCGCGCGGAGGTCGACCTCGACGACCTCGGAGCAGTGCGGGCAATCCAACACCGCCCGGACGTCGCCATCGCTGTTGAGCCGCTCGTACAACCGCTGCAGGTGGTCGAAGTCCGCGGCGTACAGCCCCTCGATGAGCTCCGGCGTCACGTCGACCACCGGCCCCACCGACACCACGGTGCGGGCGAGCAGCAGCACGGTCAGGTACGCCTCGTTGCGCCGGACCTCGGCGGACGCCAGCGGTTGGATCTCGTCACGGGCGGTCGCCAGCCGCATCACGCCCTCGCGATACGTCTCCCCGTCGTCGGCCACCAGCCCGATCGGCAGGACGAACGGCACCTCGGTCTGCACGGACATCAGGCCACCGCTACTTGGTGCGCGTGAAGCCCTCGTGCGCGAGCTCCAGCTCCTCGACGAGGATCTCGTTGCCCGACGCGTTCAGCCCGGGGCTGGAGTACTTGCACGGCCAGGCGCGCACGAAGGCGTACGTCACGATCACGGCTCCTGTCTGATCCAGGACGTTGATCGTGCAGTCCTTGCGGTTCTTGTCGACCTGGCCGTCGATGATCGTCTTGCGCCAGTTCCACAGGTCCAGCTTGGCGTCGACGCCGCGCTTGAGCACGATGTTGGCCCACTTCACCTGCCCCGGGAAACGCTGTGGCAGCGGCTTGCCGGTCGCGTCGGCGGCGGTGTGCTCGATCACCTGGTTCTCGGTCGAGAGGCCGCTGACCTCGGCGAAGAAGCCGGCGGCCTCGGCGCCGCCGATGTTGAGGGTGAACAGGAAGTTGGAGACAGGGGTCTGGACGGCGGTCGCCATGGCAGGGGCTCCTCAGGTCTTCTCGTCGAAAGGCCCGGGTCAGGAACCCGGCTGGAACTGGCTGATCTCGAAGACCACGAACTCGGCGGGCTTGACCGGCGCCACGCCGATCTTCACGTTGACCTGGCCGGCCTCGATCAGGTCCGGCGGGTTGGTCTCCTCGTCGCACTTGACGAAGAACGCCTCGTCGGGCGTCGCGCCGAACAGCGCGCCGGTGCGCCACGTCCGCGTCAGGAAGTTGCTGACCGACACGCGCAGCTGCCCCCAGAGCACCTCGTCGTTGGGCTCGAAGACCGCCCACTGCGTGCTCTCGAGGATCGACGCCATCAGGTAGTTGAACAGCCGCCGGACGTTGAGGTACTTCCACTCGCCGTCGGTCTCCAGCGTCCGCGCCCCCCAGATCAGCGTGCCGCGGGCCGGGAACGTCCGGATGCAGTTCACGCCCAGGTGGTTCAACTCGCTCTGCGCGCTGTCGGACACCGCGAAGCCCAGGCCGACGACGCCGGCCAGGTTCACGTTCGCCGGCGCCTTGTGCACGCCGCGCGTCCCGTCGGTCCCGGCCCACGCGCCTGCGACGTGCCCGCAGGGCGGGATGTCGATCGTCGTCTTGGTGATCGGGTCCTTGACCTGGATCCACGGCCAGTACAGCGTCGCGAACCGGCTGTCCGGGCTGCCCGGCAGCTTGCCGCTGTTGCGCCAGGCCAGGATCTCCTGGTCGTTGAGCGCCGGCGGCGGGTCGAGGATCGCCATGCGCCGGCCGTCGGAGCAGAACTTCACGGCCTTGCTCTGGACGTTGGCGATGTCGTCGGTCGAGAACTGCAAGGTCATCAGGTCGGGCAGGCAGACGATCGTCACGTCGTCGGCGAGCGCCAGGCCCTCCATGCCGGTCATCCGGCTCGAGTCGCCGACCAGCGCGTCGGAGTCCGGGTTGGGCGCGGGCTGCTGGATCTCCAGCTTGTAGGCCTTCGGCGCGGGCGCGAGCTCGACGGAGCTGAACAGCCCGCCGGACGGGACGATGCTCACCAGCTGCGACCGCTCGGTGACGACCGTCGCGAGGTAGTGCGGGCCGGGCGTAGCCGTCAGGCCCTCGAAGACCTCCGGCTCGGCGCCGCCCGTCACGGTCACCTTGTAGGTCTTGGCCGGCGGCGCCGCCTCCTTGGGATCGACCGTCAGCCCCGCCGGCGGCGTCCGCGCGTCCTCCTCGGCGATCTCGACGCCGTAGGCGATGTCCTTGTCCTTGTCGTCCTGGGTCGGGACGCCGTCCTTGAGGACCGCCTCGAACGGCGCCGGGACGTCGCTCACCGCGCTGGGCAGCGCGGCCATCGGCCGACCGTGGAAGGTGTCGGTGCCGACCCGGACGATCCAGGCGATCGTGCCGCCGTTGAGGAAGAACCCGTTGACGCAGTGCGCGAGGTAGGCGCCCTTCATGAACGGGCCGTCGTCGCCGGCGCCGAACTTGCGGGCGAAGTCCGACCAGCTCGTCACGAGCGTCGGCGTGTTGACGGGGCCGGCGGGCGCGAGCCCGATGAACGCCGCCACCGAGGTGGCCACGCCTTCGATGGGCCGGCTCGCGGGCGGCCCTTCCTGGATGTAGACGCCCGGCGTCGACGTCGGGTTGGTGTAGGGCACGGAGCTCCTCGGTGGACTAAAGGCCGTTGGCCCCCGACCTCGCCGGGGGCATCGCGACACCGTCGCAGCCGCGGGCCGTCGCGAACAGCGGGCGTCCGGGCGGCCTTGCGGGCAGAGCGCGCTGCCCGACCGGGCAGCGTTCAGCCGTCGGCCGGCGGCGCAACCACGTGGCCGACCTCGCCGCCGAGCTCCACGTCGGCGCGCTCGACCGGCCCGCCGCGCTCGCGCCGGCGCCCCGGCTCGATCAGCGTCGTCACCACGTACTCGATCGACACCTTGTACGGGCTGCCGATCGCGGTCCAGAAGTCCGCCCGCCCCTCCTCCTTGCCCTGCGCGACGCGCGTTGGCAGCGGGACCGGCGGGTCGCCGACCACCAGGTCGCCGGCCAGCAGCTCGGCCGGCAGCACCGGGTAGGCGAGCAGGATCGAGAGGACCTGGGACAGCAGCCGGTGCTCGTCGACCGGGCTCCGGGTCCACGCGGTGATCGCGTAGGAGCAGTCGAGCCGCAGCGCGCCCTGGACCATGAACGGCCGGCCCTCGGCGCCGGTGCGCTGCCAGGTGCGGTCGCGGCCGGCGGTCGCCTCGCGCACGTCGTACAAGAACAGGTTGAGCGCGGGCGACGCCCAGGTCGCGGCGCGGTCGCGCTCCGGGGCCTCGAACGTCACGGCGACCGGGCCGACGCCGACGCCGTCCAGCTCGCGCGTCAGCAGGACGCGCAGGACCTCGTCGAGGTCGGCGAGCGTGCGCTTGGGCGTGACGCCCACGCTCAGCGGCGACGGGCTGCCCTCCATGTCACCCGTCGTCGCCGCCGGCGCCGACACCGGCGAGCGCGGCGATCACGGGCGGGAGGGCGACCGGCGCGACCACGGGCGCCGCCGCCGCCGGCGCCGGCGCGGGCGCGGGCGCCGGCGCGACCGCGTAGGCCGGACCCGCCACCCTCCTGCCCGGCCCCGACCTCAGCCACGCCGTCGTCGCCGTGACGACCTCGTCGCGGAACGGGACGAGCAGCTCGTCGGGCAGCGTCGCGAACTCGTCGTCGGGCAGCTCCGCGCCGATGGCGGTGCCGAACCGTCGGATGCGCACCCGCAGGTTCTTGAACGTCGTGTGAGCCGCCGCGAGCTCGTCGAGGTCGGCGACCTCCTCCGGGACGGCGTCGCCGGCCGCGCGCACCTTGCCCGCCAGGCCTTCACGGTAGGTGCGCCACGCGTTGTTGGTGGCGAAGCTCGCCGCGGTGGGCGCGGTGTGGCCGAGGTCGCTGGCGAGGCGCCTGACCGCGGCCTGCACGCCGGCGCTGTCCTTGACGGTGCGGTGCAGCATGCCCTGGAGGTAGCGGTCGGTCGCGGTCGACAGCTTCCGCGCGTACTTGCGCTGGATCCTCGCCAGGTTGTTGTTCATCGCGGTGTGTGTGACCCTCTCGTAGACGCCGCTGACCGCCGGCGACACCTCGAGCACCTGGCCGAGCGCGCCCTCGACGGTGATCCCGGCCAGGTTGTGCGGGGCGGCGGTCAGCGCGGCGCGCAGCGCGTGCGCGAGCGGCGTCGGGTTGGTCGCGGTCACCCGCGCGCTGTTGCACGCCACGAGCCGCACGCTCATGCCCGCGGCGAAACCGGTCGCGACCAGGCGCGCCGCCAGCGTGGCCGCGTCGTACTCCTCGTCGCCGACGCCGCCCCAGATCTCTGTTCCGTTGCTGTGGCCGATGACGTAGTTGGTGGGGTCGGTCATCCTCAGCGCGCCGTCGCTGATGTAGCGCACGGTCTGGTGGTGCTGGGACTCCAGGAAGGCGGCGCCGACCTCGATCTCGGTCTGGTCGGCGATCGCGCGCGCCGAGTGGAGCGTCTCGGCGGGCTCGCCGACCTTGGCGATCGCGCGCGCCAGCGCGGCGTTGCCGGGCGCGCGCGGCCGGTCGTCCTCGGCGCGACGGCGCGCGACCGTCCCCGCCGGACTGGGCACCGTTCGACGCTCCTGCACAGCCAGCACGCGCCCAGCGTACCCACGCGCCGGCGTGCCGCAATGCCGATCGCGCCTCAGCGCCGATCTTCGCCCCTACCGGCACGGCGCTGCCCGTCTGGGCGACGCCGCGCCCGTTCGGGCAGCGGGCGGTGCCGGGCTACGGCGCCGGCCAGCGCGCGTCGAGGTCGGCCAGCCACGCCGCCGCGGAGGCGTCCGACGGCGCGCGCCAGTCGCCGCGCGGCGACAGCGAGCCGCCGGCCGCGACCTTCGGGCCGTTGGGCACCGCCGAGCGCTTGAACTGGGCGAAGGCGAAGAACCGCCGGCAGAAGACCTCCAGCCAGCGGCGGATCTCCGGCGCGTCGTAGGCGACGCGCTTGGCCTCTGGGAAGCCGGGCGGCCAGGCGCCCGCCGCGACGTCGCCCCACGCGTGCCAGGCCAGGAAGCCGATCTTCGACGGCCGGAAGCCGTAGCGCAGCACGTGGAAGAGCGTGAAGTCGTGCAGCGCGTAGGGCCCGATCTGCGACTCGGTGGACTGCAGCTGCTCGCCGGGCACGAGCTCCGGGCTGATCTCGGTCTCGAGGATCGCGCCGAGCGTCGTGCCGACCGCCTCCGCGAAGTGCCCGTTGCCGATCACCCAGCGGATCAAGTGCTGGATCAACGTCTTCGGCACGCCGTCGTTGACGTTGTAGTGGCTCATCTGGTCGCCGACCCCGTACGTCGACCAGCCCAGCGCCAGCTCGGACAGGTCACCGGTCCCCAGCACGATGCCGCCGCGCTGGTTGGCGATCCGGAACAGGTAGTCGGTGCGCAGGCCGGCCTGGACGTTCTCGAAGGTGACGTCGTAGACCGGCTCGCCGGCGGCGAACGGATGGCCGATCTCCTCCAGCATCAGCCGCGCGGTCGGCGTGATGTCCAGCTCGTGCTTGGTCACGCCGAGCGCGTCCATCAACGCGTGCGCGTTGGCCTTGGTCTCGTCGCTGGTCGCGAAGCCCGGCAGCGTGTAGGCCAGGATGTCGGTCCGCGGCCGGCCGGCCCGGTCCATCGCCTGGGCGGCGACGAGCAGCGCCTGGGTGGAGTCCAGCCCGCCCGAGACGCCGATGACGACCTTCGGCTCGCCGATCGCCGCCAGCCGCTGACGCAGGCCGGCGACCTGGATGTTGTAGGCCTCGTAGCAGTCCTGGGCGAGGCGCCGGGGGTCGGACGGCACGAACGGGAAGCGCTCGAGGTCCCGGCGCAGCCCGAGGTCCGCGTCGCTCGGCGGGTCGAGCGTGAAGGCGATCCGGCGGAACGCGTCGGTGCGCGCGGCGTGCGTCCGGCGGTTGTCGTCGAACGTCCCCGTCCGAGCGCGGTCCTGGCGCAACAGGTCGAGGTCGACGTCGGCGACCGTGCGGCGGCCGCCGTCCGGGAAGCGATCCCCCTCGGCGAGCAGGACGCCGTTCTCATACACCATCGTCTGACCGTCCCAGGACAGGTCGGTCGTCGACTCGCCCTCCCCCGCCGCCGCGTAGAGGTAGGCGGCCAGGCAGCGCGACGACGCCGCGCGGCAGTGCAGCTTGCGGTCCTCGGCCCGGCCGACCGTGATCGGGCTGCCCGAGAGGTTGAGCAGGATCGTCGCGCCGGCCAGCGCGGCCTCGGCGCTGGGCGGCACGGGCACCCACATGTCCTCGCACACCTCGGCGTGCACGACCAGGCCCGGGACGTCCTCGGCGGCGAACAGCAGGTCCGGGCCGAACGGCACGTCGACGCCGCCGACGCGGATCTCGCCGCGCTGGTCATCGCCCGCCGCCAGCTGGCGGCGCTCGTAGAACTCGCGGTAGGTCGGCAGGTAGGACTTGGGCGCGACGCCGAGCACGCGGCCGCGGTGGACCACGACCGCGCAGTTGTACACGCGGTTGCGATGGCGCAGCGGCGCGCCGACGACCAGCAGCGGCAGCAGGTCGGCCGTGCCGGCGACCACGGTCGCCAGGGCGTCCTCGACGCCGTCGAGCACGGCGTCCTGGAGCAGCAGGTCCTCGATCGAGTACCCGGACAGGAACAGCTCCGGCAGCACCGCGACCGCGACGCCCTCCTCGGAGCACGCGCGCGCCACGCGCAGGACCGTCTCGGCGTTGGCCGGCGGGTCGGCGATCGCGACGTGCGCGGTGCAGGCGGCCACCCGGGCGAAGCCGTGCGCGTAGACGGAGCGGAAGTCCATAGGCAGCAAGTCCTATCGGATCGCGCAGGCCCCTGACGGCCGCCGGGCCATGCGGGGCGCGCTCAGCGCATCGTGCGGAACGCCGCCCGGACCTCCTCGGCGAACAGCTCCGGCTGCTCGAGCGCGGCGAAGTGCCCGCCGCGATCGGGCTCGTTGCAGTAGCGGAGGTCGGGGAAGCGATGGCGGATCCAGCGCTCGCTCGCGGGCACGATCTCCTTGGGGAACAGCGAGGCGCCGGTCGGGACCGCGATCGTCCCGAGCTCACGCTCGGCGAACGACTCCCAGTACATGCGCGCCGACGTCGCGCCGGCGTTGGTCAGCCAGTACAACATCACGTTGTCGAGCAGGCGGTCGCGGGAGACGGCGTCCTCGGGATGGCCGTCGTTGTCGGTCCAGGCGTGGAACTTCTCGGCGATCCACGCGCACTGCGCGGCGGGCGAGTCCGCCAGGCCGTAGCCAAGCGTCTGCGGACGCGTGCGCTGCTGGCTCGCGTACGCGGAGCCCTTGTCGCGGTGCTCGGCGTAGCGCTGCAGCAGCGCTCGCTCCTGCGGGGTCGGCGGACCGGCAGCGTCGATCGCCTCGCGGCCGACGACGACCATGTTGAGGTGGATGCCGACGAGGTGCGCGCCGTCGACCTGCGCGAGGCGCGTCGTGACCATCGCGCCCCAGTCGCCGCCCTGGGCGCCGTAGCGCTCGTAGCCCAGGCGCGGCATCAGCTGCGCCCAGGCGCGGGCGGTCCGGTCCGCGCCCCAGCCGGCCTGCGGCGGCTGGCCGCTGAAGCCGAAGCCCGGCAGCGACGGGCAGACGACGTGGAAGGCGTCGGCCGGGTCGGGCGGATCGGCGAGCGCGTGGAGGACGTCGAGGAACTCGACGACCGAGCCCGGCCAGCCGTGGGTGACCAGCAGCGGCAGCGCGCCGGCGTGGGGCGAGCGCACGTGCAGGAAGTGGACGTCGAGGCCGTCGATCGCCGTCTGCGACGAGCCGGCGGCGTTGAGCTCGGCCTCGCAGCGGCGCCAGTCGTAGGTCGTCGCCCACGTCTCGCACAGCTCCTGTACGTAGGCCAGCGGGATGCCCTGCGACCAGTCGGGAACGTTCTCGCGCGCGGGCCAGCGGGTGCGGCCGAGCCGCGCGCGCAGGTCGTCGAGCTCGGCGTCGGGGATCTCGATGACGTAGGGCTCGATCGCGCTCACCCCCGCAGCTTCGCAAACCCGCCGCGCCCGGCCGCTCAGCGGCAACAGGCCAACGTCGGAACTCGTTTTTGGTTTGCGGCCCGCACGGGCACCCTGAGAACAGGGTCGATTGCGTCGCCGCCGACGACGTCGCCCCCCAACCGCAGTTCTCCAGGAAGACGTCTTGCCGCAACCGCGGCAGTGCGCCCGCCCAGGACGCCCGTCCCACTTCTTCCGCAGGGAGACCACCATGCAGCATCCTTCGCGCAGCGACGTCGACCGCCTGGTCCGGTTCGCGCGCCATCGTGACCCCGACCTCAGGCGCCAGCTCGTCGAGCGCTACATGCCGCTGGCGCGCTTCGCCGCCGGCCGCTACGCCAAGGGCTCCGAGCCGTTCGACGACCTGCTCCAGGTCGCGTCGATCGGCCTGCTCAAGGCCATCGATCGATTTGACCCGGAAAACGGTGCGGCGTTCAGCTCGTACGCGCTGCCGACCATGCAGGGCGAGCTGCGCCGCCACTTCCGCGACCGCAGCTGGGCGGTGCGACCGCCGCGCGACCTGCAGGACCACGCGCTGCTCGTCGAGCGCGTCGACAAGGAGCTGCGGGCGCGCTGGCGCCGCCCGGCGACCGTGGAGGAGATCGCCGACCACGCGAAGCTGACCGCGAGCAGCGTCCTGGAGGCCCGCGAGGCCCTCGGGGCGCGCCACGCGTCCTCGCTGTCGCAGGACGCCGACGAGGACGGGCTCGCCGCCCAGGTCGAGCGCCGGCACGGCATCGTCGACGCGGGCTTTGACCGCGTCGAGCACCGCGCGACGCTGGACGCGCTCACCCACCGCGCGCTGACGCGCCGTGAGCGGGAGATCGTGCGCCTGCGCTTCGACGAGGACCTCACGCAGTCCGAGATCGGCGCGATCGTCGGCCTCTCGCAGATGCACGTCTCACGCGTGCTGCGCGTCGCGGTCGACAAGCTGCGCCACGAGGCCGTCGCGGCCTCCGCGGTCGCCGCTTAGGCCCGCGAGGTGACACGCGGTGCGGTCTGCCTCTGACCGCACCGCGCCCCGGGAGCTATGCGCCGGCCACGCCCTCGCGGGCGGCCTGCGCGTTCTCCTGAGCCGTGTCCTTCAGCTCCGCGGCGTGCGCCTGGCCCTGCTCGCGCGCGGTGTCGGCGGCGGCCGAGGCGGCCTCGCCGGCCACGGCCTTGCCGTGCTCCAACGCCTCGGCCCCGGTGTCCTTGATCTGGTCCTTGACCTGATCGGCCAGCGGCCCGATCTTCTCGTCCTCGACCCTGGTCGACGGGATCAACATGCCGGCCAGGAAGCCGATCGCCACCGCGCCGACCGCGAGGCCGAGCGGGTTCTCCTGGGCGACGCCGACGGCCTGCTTGGCGCCGCCCTTGACGTCGTCGCCCGAGGGCGTGGCGCCGACGAGCTTGTCCTTGACCGCGCCGACCTTGTCGCCGGCGCGCGCCTTCACGTCGGTCTTGTAGCCGAGCGCGTCGACGGTGTCGCCCATGCGGTCGCGCGTGTCTTCGATGTCCCTGCGGATCATGTCCGGGTCTTGGCCCATTGCACGTCCTCCTTCACGGTCTCGACGGTCTGTGGGACAGGCGGGGTCGCCTGCTGGATCTTGTTCTTGCCCTGCAGCGCGAGGACGGCGGAGATGGCCGCCCAGAGCACGGTCACGATCAGCGCGGCCAGCCAGAAGGCCATCGCGGTGTCGAGCACCCCGATCAGCGTCGCGGTCAGCGCGCCGAGGGTCAGCAGCCCGCCGACGCCCGCGCCGCCGAGCATCCCCGCGCCCTTGCCCGCGCGCTTGCCCTGCTGCTCGAGCTCGGCGCGCGCCAGCGCCAGCTCCTGGCGGACGAGCGTCGACGTCTCCTCGGAGAGCTGCTTGAGCAGGTCGCCGATCGAGTTGTCGCGCAGCTCGGCGTGCTGGTCGGCCATCACAGCCCGTTGGGCGTGACGGCCGCGGGCCGATCGACACGCACGGGCGTGTGGACCGCGATCGTGTCGCCGGGCTCGGGCACACGCGGCAGCGCCGGCGCGCTGTCGCGGCTGGACGCGGCGCGATAGCGGTCGCCGCTGGAGGCCTTCAACAACCGCGAGGCGGCGAAGCCGAGCACGACGCCGCCGGCGACGACCGCCCACGGGTTCTTGCGTGCGGCGGCCTCGACGTCGTGCAGGATCGTGTCGGCGTCGGACTCGGTGAGCCAGCCGCCCGCCCGCTCGACGTGGTGCGCGGCCTGGTCGGCCAGCTTCGCCGGCCCGTCCTTGCCCTGCTCGCGCAGCTGGTCGCCGACCGCGCGCAGGTCGCTGCCCTGCTCGCTGACCTTGTGCCCGGCGTCGGTGGAACGCTGATCGATCTGCGTCCTCACTTGATCACGGGCCTGGCCCGCTGCCTGCTGGGCCTTGTCCTTGACCTGCTCGCCGGTCCCGGCGTCGGTCTGCGTCATGGGTCCTCCTCAGGATGTGGTGGAACTGCGATCGCGAGCTGGCTCCCCGGCGCCGACACCGGGGCAAACCAGAACTTCGGGAACTAGGCGTGGCTGTGCTGACGGCCGGCCGCGCGCAGGACGCTGGTGCGGTTCTTGTGGTCGCGCTCGTAGGCGCGCACGCGCTGGCCGCGCTCGTCGTCGCCCTCATCCAGGACGGCCTTGATCTCGGCGGCGGTCAGCTCGTCATAGCCCGGCCACGGCTCGTCGCCGCGCAGCTTGGCGATCCGCTCGGTGACGCCGGTGCGGTCCTGGTTCTTGCGCTCGTAGGCGTCGATCTTGGACAGGTCGATCTGCGACAGGCCGTCCAGGCGGCTGACGATCTCGGCGACCGTCAGATTGTCGTAGCCGTCGATCGCCAGGTCGTCCTCGGAGGCGACCATGCCCTTGACCTCGCCCTCGGCGCGGGCGACGCCCGGCACCTTGCGCGCCTGGCTCGCGGTGCGCTTGACGGCCTCGGCGGCACCGGTGCTGCCGAGGTCATAGGTGCCGTCGCCCTCGACGTCGGCGGCGACCACGGCGCCCGTCAGCTTCGGGATCTCGCGCAGGATCCGGGCGAGCATGCGCTCCTCGTCGGCGCGGATCGACGCGGCCAGCTCGGCCGTCTCGTCGTCGTCGACCGCGCGGGCCAGGCGCTCGAGCGCGGTGTAGGTCGCGATCTCCAGCGCCTCGGTGGCGCACGCGTCCTTGGCGTTCTTGAGGACCTTCTCCTCGCCGCCGGAGCCGCGCAGGAGATCCAGCGGCGTCTTGCCCAGCGCGAGCGCCTGGCCGATCACGCTCTCGGCCAGCGTGACCACGGCGCCCAACGGGCTGCCGCCGGCCCCGAGCTCGCGCAAGCGGCGCTGGACACGCTGAGCGTGGTCGCGCGTCTCGTCGAGGTGGGTCTCCAGCGCCGAGCGGTACGAGCCGCGCGGCGTCATCGCGATCTGCGACTGCAGCACGCGCACGAGCGCCTGCTCGCTCGCGTGCGCCTCGCCGAGGTACTGCACGACCTTCTGGGTCGAAGCATCCATGGTGGTTTCCGATCTTGGGAAGAGGGTGGTTCGCCGCGAGGTCCCCGGGGCGAGCGCCCCGGCAAACCTGCTCTACGGGACGGCGACGTCGGCGAGAGCCGCGCGGGCGGCCACGACGAACGGGGTCGGCGTGACGCCGAAGACGTCGATCAGCGCGTTGTCGTCGACGACGAGGTCGGCGTCCAGGCCCGCCATGAGCGGCGTGAGCAGCGCGCGGTCCTGGTCGGTCACCAGCGCCGCCGCGGCGCCTTCGAGCCGGCTGTTGGAGAACGGCAGGTCGAAGGTGCTGGCCGAGCCGCCCTGCAGCTCGGCGATCTGCTCGACCATCGCCTTGAACGTGAGCCGGTCGGGCCCGGCGATGTCGTAGCGGCCGGGCGCGACGTCCGCGGCGGCGGCCAGCGCGGCGACGACGTCGTCGATGGCGACGGGCTGGCAGAGGCGATCGCGCCAGGTCGGCAGCGCGAGGATCGGGAGGCGGTCGACGATCTGGGCCAGCGTGTCGAACGAGGCGCTGCCGCGGCCGACGATCATCGCGGCGCGCAGCGCGACGAGCTCGCCGCCGTAGCCGCGCAGGATGTCCTCGACCTCGTGGCGGGAGTCGAGGTGCTCGGAGTCGCCGCCCTGCGGGTCGACGCCGCCGAGGTAGACGAGCCGCCGCACGCCGCCGACGCGCGCCGCGTCGGCCATGTTGTGGGCGAGCTCGCGGTCGCGGGCGGCGAAGTCGTCGTCGCCGCCGGCCTCCATCGAGTGCACGAGGTAGTAGACGCAGTCGACGCCGTCCAGGAGCGCCGCGAGGCCATCGCGGTCGGCGAGGTCGCCGGTGACGACCTCGACGCCGGCGTCGGCGTCGAGGTCCTCATGGGCCCGGACGAGGGCGCGCAGCGGGCGGTCGTCGCGCAGCGCGCCGATCAGGTGGCGACCGACGAAGCCGGCGGCGCCCGTGATCAGGGTGAGGTGGGAAGGGGTCATCCCTCCGCTACGCGCAGCGCGACCGGCGGCGACCATCCGCGGCCCGGACGTGGCGCGCCGCCGGGGTCGCGCGCCTAGACCGGCGTGGCGGCGAAGACCATCCGCACGCGCGTCCCGCCGCCGGCGCGGGCCTCGACCTCGAAGCGCTCCGCCAGCGTCGCGGCCACCGGGAGCCCGAGGCCCATGCCCGGGCTGTCGGGACGGGGCTTCATCCCGCGTCCGTGGTCGCAGACCCGCACCTCGAAGCCGTCGCCGGGGTGGCGCTGGGCGACGACCTCGACGTCCCCGACCTCCGGCGCGTCGATGTAGGCGTGCAGCACCGCGTTGGTCACGACCTCCGAGACCGCCAGCGCGATCCCGTCGGGGTCGGCGGCGCCGTGCTCGCGCGCGTAGGCGACCACGACGTGTCGCGCGTCGGCGACGTGCTCGGGCGCTGCGCGGAAGGTGCGGACCAGCGGGGACACGGACATCTCTTGCTGTGCCCGCCGGCGGCGGTTCGTGAACGGGCGGCGCGGACGGGGCGCCGCGGAGGCGCTAGTCGCCGATCGCCGCGGCGACGTCGGGCACCAGCGGCAGGGTGATGTCGAAGGCGGTGATCCGGAAGACCTTCGCGCACGGGTCCGGCGGCCCCCGCGATGACGAACTCGTAGCCCTCGGCGCGGGCGCGGCGGTGCTCGGAGAGCAGGACGCGCAGCGCGGTCGAGTCGATGAACGTGAGGTCCGAGAAGTCGAGCACGACGATCATCGGCGGCTTGGGCAGGTCGGCGAGCAGCGCCTCGAGCTGGGGTCCCGTCGACAGGTCGAGCTCACCCTCCACGCTGACGACGTGGGCGCTGTCGTCGCTCGTGAGCGTGAGCGCGAAGTTGGGGTCGGGCGTCGAGGGCACGCGCCCATGATGAAGCACGATGGCGCGCGAGCGCTTGCTCGCGGACGCTGAATCCGCGACGCAGCGGGCACGGCGAGGGGAGACTCCACCTCACACCATGGATCTCCTCGCTCCCCTCAAGGCCTTCGACCGCCTCCAACGGCGCCATCGGATGCTCGCCGTGCCGATGGCGGTCATCAAGAAGTTCACCGACGACCAGGGCGGCAACCTGTCGGCGTTGATCGCCTACTACGGGTTCTTCTCGCTGTTCCCGTTGTTGTTGGTCTTCGTCACCGGGCTCGGGTTCGTGCTCGACGGCAACCCGAGCGCGCAGGACGCGGTCGTGCACTCGGCGCTGAAGGACATCCCGATCGTCGGCGACCAGATCAAGGCAGGGTCCTTGAGCGGGAGCCCGACCGCCCTGGCCATCGGCCTGATCGGCGCGATCCTCGCCGGGCTGGGCGTCACGCTCGCCGCCCAGACCGCCTTCCAGCGCGTGCACGGCGTCCCTCACCGCGAGCGGCCCGACTTCCTGCTCTCGCGGCTGCGCGGCCTCGGCCTGCTCGCGGTGCTGGGCACGCTGCAGATCGTCTCGACCGTCGCCTCCGGCCTGGTGACCGGCGGCGTCGGCGGCCCCCTGCTGGTCGTCGCGGGCATCGCCGTGTCGCTGGCGACCAACCTGGTGCTGTTCGTCGCCGTGTTCCGGCTGCTGACCGACGGCGACGTGGACAACCGCCATCTCTGGCCCGGCATCGTCTCGGCGACCGTCCTGTGGACCATCGTCCAGGCCGTCGGCGGGGCCTACATCGGCCACGTCGTCAAAGGTGCGGGCGCGACCTACGGGACGTTCGCCACCGTCATCGGCCTGCTGACCTGGATCTTCCTCGGGGCACGGATCGTCGTCTACTCCGCCGAGCTCAACAGCGTCCTCGCCGACCGCCTCTGGCCCCGCGGCCTCTTCGACCCGCTCGAGCCCGCCGACCGCCGCGCGCTGCGCCGCCTGGCGCTGATCGAGGAGCGCAGCGACGCCCAGCACGTGTCGGTCACGTTCGACGACGTCGTCTCCGACGACCAGCTCGCGCTGAGCACGCCGGACGGGCGCCCGGTCGACGGCTAGCCCCGCGCGCTTTGGCTCGGCGTGAGGCGTGCTTCACGGTGACGCTGCCGCACAGCGTCAGCGCCACCGCAAGCTCATGGGGTCGACCGGCGCTGCGGCACGAGGTGCCGCAGGTCGCTAGCCGCCCTTGACTGCGGTCTTGAGCTGCGACGCCGCCGAGAACTTCGGCGCGGTCGTCGCGGCGATCTGGATCGTCTCGCCGGTCTGCGGGTTGCGGCCCTGGCGGGCGGAGCGCTCGCTGGTCGAGAACTTGCCGAAGCCGGCCACGTTGACCTCGTCGCCGGCCGAGATGCGGCGGGCGATGACGTCGAACGTCTTCTCGATCGCGGCCTTCGCGTCGCCGTTGCTGAGGTCGGTCTCCTCGGCGACGAGGGTGGCCAGGTCGGACTTGTTCAAGGTGGACATCGCACTGATACTGCCAGCGACGCCGGACGTCTGCGTTCTGCGGCCCCTAACGATGGAAGGGCCGAGGGCGGTCTCCGGCGGTCGCTGGACGTCCGCTCAGCGCGTCCTGCGCACCAGCGACACGCTGCGCGTCTGGCTCTTGGCGCCGGCCGGGGCGAGCACGAAGCGCGCCTTCACGCGCTCGTGTCGGCGCAGTCGTGAGCGCGCCGCGGCCTTGAGCTTGACGACCAGGGTCTTGGAGCGGCCGGCCGGGATCGTGAACGTCGCCGACGCGTAGGTCGCGGCGCGGCGCGACCTGGCCGCGGCGATCACGACCTTCCCGGTGGCGCCGACCAGCAGGACGCGCCCGGCGCACGGGCCGGTCTTCGAGCAGCTCAGCGTGATGCGCACGTGGCTGGTCCCGTTGACCGTCAGCCTGGTGAACGGCTTGAAGGTGGGCACGTTGCCCTTCGACGGCCGCGCCGCCGGGATCGGCTTCGGGCCCACCCCGCCGCCCGGCGCCGGCGTCGCTCCCGGCCCCGCCGGCACGCCGGGCGGCGCGTCGGCCAGCGGATCGAGCAGGATCCGTGCGACGAACCCGTTGGTCGCCGTGTCGCGGGTGCCGCCCGCGACCACCAGGCGCCCGCCGACGATCGCCGCGCCCGACAGGCGGGTGGTCTGGCTCGTCCCGCCGGTGTGCGCGAGCTGGAGGCGCACGACGCCGCCGCTGCCGAACGTCGGGTCCAGCGTCCCGTCGGTCCGGACGCGCAGGACGATGCCCTCGGCCTCGGACAGCGTGTTGGAGGCCGAGCCGACGAGCAGCACCTTGCCGTCGGGCTGGACCAGGACGTCGGACACGTCGGAGCCCCGGTACGTGTCGGTGCCGGTGGCCAGCTGGAAGCGCTTGACGCCGTTGGTGCCGAAGGTGGTGTCGGGCTCGCCGCTGGGCGTGAAGCGCGCCAGCGTCATGGCGAAGTTGCCCTGGGCGTCCTCCGCCCGGCCGGCCACGTAGATCGCGCCCAGCGGGCCGGTCGCCAGGTCGCTGCCCTGCGAGTCCGTGCCGCCGGCGTCGGCCGCCTGGACCACGGTGTTGCCCGGCCGCGTGCCGAAGGACGGGTCGGGCTGACCGTTCAAGGTCGAGAACCGCGCGAGGAACATCGCCTGGCGGCCGTCCGTCCACAGCGTCGTCCCGGCCATCAGGAGCTTGTTGTCGGACCCGACGATCATCGGCCCGCCGTAGGTCCCGGTGTCGCTCGAGCTCAGCGAGAAGGTCCCGGTGTATGTCCCGCCGACGCCGAAGCCGGTCACGACCGATCCCTGCGGGTTGAACTTGGTCAGCGCGAGCTTGCGGTTGGCGCCTGTCATCGGCGTACCTTCCAGGAGCCCGCTGACGTAGACGCTGCCGTCCGGCCCCGCCTGCGCGTCCGCGGTGTTGATGTAGGCGGGCGGCGTGATGCCGTCCTTGGTCGCGAGGCCGCCGCTGCCGAAGTCCACGTCGGGCGTGCCGTTGTCGAGCAGCTCGAACGCGCTGTGGTCGAGACGGTCGCCCGCGCGGATCCGGTAGTCGCCGAAGCCCACGCGCCCCGTCGGCGTCAGGAAGAGCGAGTCGGCGAACGAGAACGGCCGGTTGGCGCCGGAGCCCTCCCCCGTCTGCACGACGGCGCTGCCGCCGGTGCCGAACGACGGGTCCAGCGCGCCGTTGCCGTCCAGCCGCGCGACGAGCGCGGCCTCCTTGCCGTTGGCGTCCGACGTGCTGCCCGCGACCAGGATGCGCCCCGCCCCGCCGGCGATCAGGGAGCTCACGCTCGTCGTCAGCGGGTTGGCGCGCGCGAACGACAGCGTGACCGGACCGCCGCCGTTGAACGTCGGGTCCAGGTCGCCGGGATGGCCGAGCGCCTGGCGGCTGACGCGGTCACGCTCGCGGAGCGGCGATGAGCGCGTCGCGGGCGCGGTCGATCCAGCGTGCCTCCCAGGCCAAGAGCGGGCGCAGCGCGACGAGCAGCGGCGCGGCCCAGCGGTGCAGCCCGGTCGGCCGGTAGGCGACGGTGCTGCGGACGGTCGTGACGCCCGGCGCGTCCTCGGACAGCTCGTAGCGCAGGGTCGGGCGGATCGGGCCGCCTGCGGTCGCGACCAGGGCCAGCGCGTGCGGCCGCTCGACGGTCGTCAGCCGGTAGTCGGCCGGGACCTTGAAGCCGAGCGGATGGCGGGCGGTCTGGTGGAACGCGCTGCCCACGGCCGGCGGACCGGCCGGGGCCGGCGCGGCGGTGGCCACGACGCCGGGCTGCCAGCGCGGGTTGTTGGTGCCGTCGGCGAGGAAGTCGAAGACCTCCTCGGCGGGCCGGTCGATGCGCGTCTCGTACGTGGCGGTGGGCATGGTCATGCTCCTGGTGGGGACGGGGATGAGGGGTCCGCGCGCGTGGCGCGGTCGAACAGGCCGATGAGCTCGGCCGCGTAGTCGTCGAGGTCGAGGTCGGGGTCGGCGGCGAGCTGGCCGAGCAGGCCGTCCAGCGCGCCCTTCATGCTCACCGCGACGACCTTCGGGTCGAAGGCGCGCAACCGGCCCTCGGCCTGGCCGCGGGCCAGCGCCGCCTCGACGCCGGCGAGCTCCTCGGCCAGCGTGGCGACGCCGAAGTACGGGCGCCCGTCGGGATCGCGGAAGCCGGTCCAGATCGCGGCGATCGCGAGCATCGGGCGGCGATGCGTCCGGTAGTAGTCGACCCACGCCGAGATGTAGGTCTCGACGAACGCCTCCGGCGCGGCGCCCGCCAGCCGCGTCCCGACCGCCGCGGCGATCGAGGCGAACACGTCGGCGGCGACCGCCCGGATCAGGTCGTCCCGGGCGGCGAAGTGGTACGTGACGACGCCCTTGCTGACCCCGGCGCGCTTCGCGACCTCGGCCACCGTCGCGCGCTGGTAGCCCAGCTCGACGATCGCGTCGAGGGTGCAGCCGATCAGCTGCGTGCGACGGGCGGTCGCGGTGAAGGTGGCGGGCGTCGGCATCTGTACGTCCGTACCGATTTTAGTACGGACGTACGAATCACGCGAGCCCCCCGCTAGCGGACATGGCCGTGCCGCGGGCTCATGATTCTGTGATCTTATCGTGCTAACGTAAAACGATCTACTGAGACGTATCGTTCTGAAGGAGCGTGCACATGCGGAGCAGGTCCGGTCTGACGCTGGCGGTGCTGGCGATCGCGCAGTTCATGGTGGTGTTGGACGTCACGATCGTGAACGTCGCGCTTCCCGACATCCGGTCGGGCGTCGGCTTCTCCGCCGACGGGCTGCAATGGGTCGTCAGCGCCTACACGCTCAGCTTCGGCGGCTTCCTGCTGCTCGGTGGCCGGGCCGCCGACCTCCTCGGCCGGCGCGCGGTGTTCCTCGCCGGTCTGGCGGTCTTCGGCATCGGCTCGCTGGGCGCCGGCCTGGCGACCTCGCCGACCGCGATGGTCGTCGCCCGCGCGATCCAGGGGCTCGGCGCGGCAGCGCTGTCACCCGCGGCGCTCGCGTTGCTGATGGTGACGTTCGCGCACGGCCGCGAGCGCAACATGGCGATGGGCGTCTGGGCCGCGCTGGCCGGGCTCGGCGGCACGCTGGGCACCGTGCTCGGCGGCGCGCTCGTCGACGGACCTGGCTGGGAGTGGGTCTTCTTCGTCAACGTCCCGATCGCCGCGCTGCTGGCCCCGCTCGTGCCGATGGTCGTCGCCGAGAGCCGCGCAGAAGTCGTCAGCGATCGCAGCTTCGACGTGGCCGGCGCGGTCCTGGGCACCGGCGGGCTGCTCGGGATCATCTTCGGCGTCATCCGCGCGCAGCCGCTGGGCTGGGGCTCGGCCGAGGTCATCGCCTGCCTGGCCGCCGGCGTCGCGCTGCTCGTCGCGTTCTTCCGGGTCGAGAAGCGCTCGCCCGACCCGCTGGTGCCGTTGCCGCTGTTCCGGCTGCGCAGCCTGCGGATGGCCAGCGCCTCGCTGGCCATCAACGGCGGCGCGTTCCTGTCGATGTTCTTCCTGACGGCGATCTTCCTGCAGCAGGTCCGCGGCGAGTCGGCGCTCGGCACCGGCCTGCAGCTGCTGCCGATGGGCCTGGCGGCCGTCGTCGGCGCCGGCTTCGCGTCCAACCTCGTCCTGCGCCTCGGCACGCGGCCGATCCAGACGACGGGCGCCCTGCTGAGCACGGTCGGGCTCTGGTACCTGTCGACCGCCGACGCCCACTCCGCCTACGCCAGCGGCCTGCTCCCGGGCCTGCTGCTGCTGGGCGCCGGCATCACGACGATCGGCGTGCCGGGTCAGATCGCGGCCATCGCCGAGGTCGACGCCGAGCAGTCGGGCGCCGCGTCCGGGCTGGTGACCGCCGGCTACCAGGTCGGCGGCGCGCTGGGCATCGCGCTCATCACGACGCTGTCGACGAACGCGGTGGCCCACGCCCTGGCCGGAGGGTCGTCGCCGTCCGACGCGCTCGTCGACGGCTTCCAGCGCGGGATGCTGGTCGCCGCGGCGTTCTCGGCGTTCAACATCCTGCTGTCGCTGGCCTCGCCGAAGATCGCGCCGGACTCCGAGCAGATGGCCGCGGCGCTCGCCGGCGCCTAGTCGACCGGTCGCCATACGATGGAGGGCGTGAGCGATCTCGTCGACGACGACCCGGACCTCTGCCTCGTCGCGGGCCACGCGATCCCGCGTGGCGCGGAGGGCCGGACGGCGCTGCTGCTGGCCCGGATCGGCACGGTGCTCACCGACCTCGCCGACGAGCGCCTCGCGGCCGCCGGCCTCGACGGTCGCGAGTACTCGATCCTGGCGATCCTCGCGACCGACGGCCCCGGCTCCCAGCAGGACCTCGCGACGCTCCTCGGCCGCGCGCCGGGCGTGATCGTGGCGAAGGTCGACGGCCTCGAGGAGCGCGGCCTGGTGGTCCGGACCCGCGATCCCGGCGACCGGCGCCGCTCCCGCGTCACCCTCACGCCGGCCGGCGCCAAGGCGTTGACGGCCGCCGACGAGGTCGCCGAGCAGACGGTGCGGGAGGTCCTCGGCGGCCTCGACGCCGCGCAGCGCCGCCAGCTCGACGAGCTCATCGCCGTCGGCGTGGGCCTCCGCCCCGCCGCCTAGCGACCCGCGCGGGCGGACACGCGTGGGTTGGCGGCGAGCGCGTCTGGCACCACTCAGGGCAGAGCAGCATGGCTCCGGTCCCCACCGATCCGTACGAGCGCTTCAAGGACGCGTCCTCGACGCCGTTCACGGACCTCGTCGTCGGCGTGCTGCTGATGGCCTCGGTCACCGGCGGAACGCTCGCCGTCCTGCTGGGCGTCTGGTACTTCACGTCGGACCATCCGGCGCTCGGGTGGCCGTTCTTGGCGATCATCGGCACGCTGCCGCTCGCCAACGGGCAGCACGACGGCGACGGCGTCCGCGTCCGCCTCACCACCCGCGGCCACGCGACCGCCGCCGGCCATGACCTGGGAGGTCATCGCCGCGCCGACAGCCGTGTCCTAGGCTGCGGCGCCATGACGTCAGAGCAGCTCGGTGACCTCGTCCCGCTGGCCGGCACCCTCGGGATCCGCGTCGATGACGCCGCGCCGCAGGCCGTGGTGCTCGCGCTCGACCACCGCCGGGAGCTGTCCACCGCCGGCGGCGTGCTGCACGGCGGCGCGCTGATGAGCCTCGCCGACACCGCCGGCGCCGTCTGCGCGTTCCTCAACCTGCCCGACGGCGCCGCCGGGACGACCACCGTCGAGTCCAAGACCAACCTGCTCGCCGCGGTTCGCGAGGGGACGGTCACCGCCACGGCGACCCCGTTGAAGGCCGGCCGCACGCTGATCGTCGTCGAGACCGAGACCCGCGACGCCGGCGGCCGCCTCGTCGCCAAGACCACGCAGACCCAGGCGGTGCTCGGCCCGCGCTGACCGCCCGACCGGCTACCGCCGCAGGCGCTTGTCGAAGGCGACGACGAGCCGGGGATGCAGCGACGGAAGGGCGCGCACGAGCAGGTCGACGACCTTGGCGTCGCTGCCGACGCGGACGCGCGATCGGCCCGCCTCCACGCCCTTGACGATGATCTCGGCGGCCTCGGCCGGGTCCATGCGCAGGAGCTTGTCGTTGTAGAACCTGCGCCGCGCCTCGTCGGCCGCGGTGAGCGGGAGCCCCAGCCGGCGGGCCTCCTCGAGGGCGTTGTCGGCGATGCTCGTCTTGATGCCGCCGGGGTGCACGACGGTGACGCCGACGCGATGGCCGGCGGCGAGCATCTCGACCCGCAGCGTCTCGGTGAAGCCGCGGACCGCGAACTTCGAGGTGACGTAGTGGCTCATCTGCTGCTGGGCGAGGTAGCCGTTGAGGCTGGAGACGTTGACGACGTGGCCGTCGCCGGAGGCGATGACGTGCGGCAGGAACGCCTTCGTGCCGTGGATGACGCCCCAGAGGTTGACGCCGAGCACGCGCTCGTAGTCGGCCCACTCGGACGCCTCGACGGTCCGTGAGAACGCGATGCCCGCGTTGTTGTAGATCTGATGGACGACGCCGAACTGCGTGGCGACCGCGCCGGCCCAGGCCACGACGGCGTCGCGGTCGCTGACGTCCAGCGCCTGGGTCTGGACGTCGGCGCCGGCGTCGCGGACCGCACCGGCCGTGACCTCCAGGCCGGCCGCGTCGCGGTCGGCCAGCGCCAGGCGGGCGCCGCGGCGGGCGAGGCGCAGCGCGAGCGCGCGGCCGATGCCCGAGCCGGCGCCGGTGACCGCGCAGACCTTGCCGCTCACGGCGCTCACGCCGCGACCTCGACGGCCGGCACCACGCCGCCGGCGTCCACCGTGCGGCGCGCGAACCGCAGCGCCGGGTCCTCGACCGGGCCGCGCCGCAGGTGCTCGACGTCCTCGCGGTAGTCCATCGCCAGGTGCCACGGGGCGCTCGCGCCCTGGCGCGGCAGCTGGGACAGCGAGCGCTGCACGTAGCCGGCCGAGAAGTCCAGCAGCGGGCGCGTCTCCTGCGCGGCGTCGCCGGCGACCGGCACCACCTGGTCCAGGCCGCGCGCGTCCATGTGCGACAACACGCGGCAGAGGTGCTCGCAGACGAGGTCGACCTTCAGCGTCCACGACGAGTTCGTGTAGCCGATCGCGAACGCGAAGTTCGGCACACCGCTGAGCATCATCCCCTTGAAGGCCAGCGTGTCGGCGGGCGCCACCGGCGCGCCGTCGACCTGGACCTCCACCCCGCCGAAGATCAGCAGGTTCAGGCCGGTCGCGGTGACGATGACGTCGGCCTCCAGCTCGGTCCCGGACGCCAGGCGCAACCCGCGCTCGGTGAACGTGTCGATCGCGTCGGTGGCGATCTCGGCGTCGCCCTTGCGCAGCGCGCGGAACAGGTCGCCGTCCGGGACCGCGCACAGCCGCTGGTCCCACGGGTCGTACTTGGGGGTGAAGTGCGTGTCGAGGTCGAAGCCCGGCAGCTGCTTGGACGTGACCCAGCGGATGATCCGGCGCGCGAGCGCCGGGCGCTTCTGGCAGAAGGCGTACAGCTTGCGCTGGCGCCAGATGTTCTTGCGCCGCGTCAGCTCGTGGCCGCGCGCGTCGCCGAACCACTTGCGCAGCCGGTCGGCGATGGGATCGCGCGACGGCAGCGGCAGGATGTAGCTGGGCGAGCGCTGCAGCATCGTCACGTGCGCGCCCTGGGCGGCGAGCGCCGGCACGAGCGTGACGGCGGTGGCGCCGCTGCCGATGACGACCACGCGCCGGCCGGAGACGTCCAGGTCCTCGGGCCAGTGCTGCGGGTGGACGACTTGGCCGCCGAAGTCCTCGACGCCCGCGAAGCGCGGGGTGAAGCCCTCGTCGTAGCGGTAGTAGCCCGACGCGCAGAAGAGCCAGCTCGCCGTCAGCGCGACGGTCTGGCCCGTGTCGGTCCGCTCGGCCTCGACCGTCCAGCGCGCCTGGTCGCTCGACCACGCCGCGCGGACGACGCGGTGGCCGTAGCGGATGTGCTGGTCGATGCCGGCGTCGCGCGCGGTGGCGCGGATGTACTCCAGGATCTCCGGCCCGTCGGCGATCGCCTTCTCCCCCGTCCACGGCTTGAAGGCGTAGGCGAACGTCGAGAGGTCGGAGTCCGAGCGGATGCCCGGGTAGCGGAACAGGTCCCACGTCCCGCCGCTGGCCGCGCGTGCCTCGAGGATGGCGTAGGACTTGCCCGGCTGCTTGTCCTGCAGGTGCCAGGCCGCGCCGATGCCCGACAGGCCGGCACCGACCACGAGGACATCGACATGCTCGACCGCTGGAGCGCTCATGCCCTTCAGGATGCCCGAGCGCTCCGCAAATCTGGTGGTGCTTGTGCCCACTCTTTGCGCTATACGGTGTGCGCTATGCCTACGTGGGAGCGCCCGTCGCCGCGGGTGGCCGAGCTGATCCGGACGGGCGTCGAGGGCCTGCTGGCCGCGCCGGCGGCGACCTTCGACCAGATCGACGCGGTCACGATCGCCAACGCCGACCCGGCCGTGCTGGCCGACCCGACGCTCGTCGCCGCGATCCGCCGGACCAACCGCGCCAACCTGACGCACTGGGCCGAGGCCAACCTGCGCGACCCGGGCGCGCCGGTCGTGCCGAACGTCGGCCCCGAGACGCTGGGCATCGCCCGCGACCTTGTCCGCCGCGGGCTCGACACGCTGACGCTGGATTCCTACCGCACCGGCCAGAACGCGTCGTGGCGGCTGTGGATGGCCACGGCGTTCACCCTCACGTCCGACCCCGACGAGCTCAGCGAGCTGCTCGACGTCACCGCCAACTCGATCTTCACGTTCGTCGACGCGACGATCGCCGCCATCAGCGAGCAGGTGGCGCTGGAGCGCGTCCGGCTGCGCAGCGGCACCCACGCCGAGCGCCTGGAGATCGTGACGCTGCTCGTCGAGGGCGCCCCGATCCACCAGGACCGCGCGTCGGCGCGCCTGAACTACGCCCTCGACCGCCGCCACGTCGCCGCGATCGTGTTCAGCGACCGGGCCGAGCCCGACCAGGTCGCGCTCGAGGCGGCGGCCGAGGCGCTCGCGCAGGCCGCCGGCGGCCGGCGCCCCCTGATCGTCATCGCCGGCGCCGCCGCGCTGTGGGTGTGGGTCTCCGGAGAGCACGCGCTCGATCCCGACGTCCTGCGCGCGGCGCTGGACGCGCTGCCCGAGGTGCGCATCGCGCTCGGCCCGGCGGCGGCCGGCATCGAGGGGTTCCGCCGCAGCCACCTCGACGCGCTCGACACCCAGCGCCTGCTGCAGCGCACGCCCGGCGACGCGCGCGTCGCCACCTACGACGACGTCCAGGTCGTCGCGCTCGCCACCCACGACGAGGACCGCGCCCAGGCCTTCGTCGAGCGCACGCTCGGCCCGCTCGCCTCCGCCGCCCCCGAGCTCCGCGACACGCTGCGGACCTACCTGGCCGAGGGCAGCAACGCCAAGCGCACCGCCGAGGTGCTGTTCACCCACCGCAACACGATCATCAAGCGCCTGGACCGCGCCCAGCAGCTCCTCCCCGCGCCGCTCGAAGGCCGGATGCTGGCGGTCGCCCTCGCGCTGGAGATCACGCGCTGGCTGGGCGCGCGCGGGTCGGCGTAGACGGCATCGCCCGGCGGGACAAAAATACGTGACGTGTCATTGACATCGGCCTCGCGGTCGGTCACTATGCGTGACATGTCATCTATCTCGCTCGACAACGGCATCCGCATCCACGCCCTCCAGACCGGCACCGTCGCCGTCAAGGAGCGCCAGCGCGACGGCGGTGGGCGGTCGCGCCGCAACCTCGCCCGCGTCCTCGCCGACGGGCGCTGGACCGAGCCGCTGCCGATCCTCGCCTGGCTGATCGAGCACCCGGAGGGCCTGATCCTCGTCGACACCGGCGAGACGCCGCGCGTCGCCGAGCCCGGGTACTTCACGCGCTGGCAGCCCTACTTCCGCTTCGGCCTGCGCGAGCACGTCGCCGCCGAGGACGGCATCGGCGCCCAGCTGCGGCGGCTCGGCTTCGCGCCCGAGGACGTGCGCCGGGTCGTCCTCACGCACTTCCACACCGACCACGCCGGCGGCCTCCCCGACGTCGCGCGCAGCGAGATCGTGTGCTCCGAGAAGGACTACAGGTTCGCCAAGGGCCTGCTGGGCAAGGTCCGCGGCTTCCTGCCGCAGCACTGGCCCGCGGACTTCGCGCCCACGCTCGCCGACTTCGGCGACGGGCGGTTCGGACCGTTCGCGACGAGCACGACCCTCACTGCCGCCGGCGACGTGCACCTCCTCCCCACGCCCGGCCACACGCCCGGCCACCTGTCGGTCGCGGTCGAGGACGGCGACACCGTGGTCCTCCTGGCCGGCGACGCGTCCTACACCGAGCGGCTGATGCTCGACGGCGTCGTCGACGGCGTGACGCCCGACGTCGCCCGCGCGCGCGAGTCCGTCGGCCGCATCCAGGAGCTGGTCGCGCGGCGGCCGACGATCTACCTGCCGACCCACGACCCGGAGTCGGTCGCGCGGCTGCTCGCGCGGCAGGTCACTTCGGCGCCGAAGGTGGCGGCGTGATGCGCCTCGCGGTCACCGGCCGCCTCGCGCGCCGGCGCGACGAGGTGTTCGCCTACATCTCGGATCTGCGCACGCTGCCGGAGTGGAGCTCCGCGGTGCGGTCGGTCACGCCCCGGACGCCGGCGCGCCCCACCGCGGGCGCCCGGTACGTCATGCGCCGCGACCTCCCCTCCGGCCCGGCGACCAACGAGCTCGAGCTCGTCGCGATCGTCCCGTCCTCGGCGCTCACGCTCCGGACGGTCGACGGCCCGACGCCGTTCACCTATCACTACACGCTCGACGACGCCGACGACGGCGGCACCGTGCTGGCGCTGGACGCCGAGGTCGAGCTGGGCCGCGCCGCCGCGCTGACCGGTCCGCTCGCGGCCGGCTTCGTCCGGCGCGGCCTCGAGGCGAACTTCGCGACGCTGGCCGGCGTCCTCGATGTCCGGTGACGCGTCATGTAGCTTCGACGCGATGGAGCCGGTCGAAGAGCTGCGGTACCTGATCCTCGGCGCGCAGCGGGAAGGCGCCCGCGCGTTCGCCGAGCTCCTCAAGCCCAGCGGCCTGACCGCCGCGCAGGCCGAGGTGCTCGCCGCCGTGCGCGACGCCGACCGGTCCCTGACCGTGCGCGAGATCGGCGAGCGCCTGGTCTGCGAGGGCGGCAGCCCGAGCCGGCTCGTCGCCTCGGTCGTCGCGGCCGGCCTGCTGGAACGCGGCGAGCGCGACGGCGACCGCCGCGCCATCGAGCTGACCCTCACGCCCGCCGGCGCCCGCGCCGCCCGGGCGGTGACCGAGGCCGAGCGCCAGCTGCACGCCGGCCTGGCCACGGTCCTCACGCAGCGCGAGATCGCGGCCGCCGTCGCCGGCCTGCGCAAGCTGGTCGACGAGCGGCGCTCCGGCGCCGCGATCGCCCTGCGCCGCGACCGCTGACCGGCGCGGGCGGGCTCAGCCCCGCTCGTCGTCGCCGGTCAGGATGACGGCCTTGACGAAGTCGTCCGGCTTGGCCGCCGCGGTCGCGAACGCCTCGTCGATGCGGTCGAGCGCGAAGCGGTGGCTGATCAGCGGTGCGACGTCGACGACGCCGGCCTCCATCAGCCGCAGCGCGGTGCGCATCCCGCCCAGGATGACCTGCTTGTCGCGGAAGTGGGCGTTGACGATGGTGTAGGCCATCCAGTTCCACTCGCCCAGCGCGATCTCGCGCGTGCCGCCCTGGTGGTAGCCGACGACGGCGAGCTTGCCGCTCATCCGCGTGGCCGCGGCGGCGAGGTCGAGGCCGATGTTGCTGCCCGTGACCTCGAAGGCGACGTCGGCGCCGCGCCCGCCGGTGATCTCCGCCACGCGCGCGCGGAGGTCTTCCCGCGACGTGTCGACGGTGTGGGTCGCGCCGAGCGCGGCCGCGCGCGCCAGCGCGCCCGGCCGGACGTCGGCGACCGTGACCGTGCGCGGACCGCGCGCCTGCAGCACGAGCTGGAGCAACAACCCCATGAACCCCGCACCGACGATCACGACGTCGTCGGCCAGCGCCGGCGCGGCGAGCTCCACCGCGTTGACGATGCAGCTCAGCGGCTCGGCCATCTCCGGATGCGCGACCGTCTCCGGGACCGCGAAGCAGTGCTGCTCGTCGGTGACGACGCGGTCGGCGAACCCGCCCTCCTCGACCCAGCACGCGACGCGCTCGCCGACCGCGACGCGGGTGACCTCGGCGCCGACGGCGACGACGACGCCCGCCGGCTCGTGCCCGAGCGGCTCGGGCTCCGTGAGCGCGGAGCGGCCGAGCCAGGCGTCCACGTCGCCGGTGCAGACGCCGCAGCGGCTGACCGCGACCAGGACGTCGCGCGGACCCAGCGGCGGCAGCTCGCGCGCGACGACCGCGAGCGTGCGCGGCGCGCTCAGGACGGCGCCCACGCAGGCGCTGCTGCCGGCTTCGGGCTGGGACACGGCGCTCATGATGGCGCGCCGGCGAGGTCGACGACGACGCCCTCGGCGGGCCGGAGCTCAACCGCGCCGGCCACCGGCTCGTCGCGGCGGTCGCCGGCGGTCGACAGCACGATCGCGCCGTCGGCCCCGGGCAGCGCGACGCGCCGGGGCGCGTCGGTCAGGTTGAGCGCGACGAGCTTGCGCTCGCCGCCGGAGCGGCGCTCGTAGACCAGGCAGTGGTCGTCGCCCGCGGGGTGCTCGGCGTACTCGCCGGCGCGCAGCGCGGCGCTGCCCGCGCGCAGGGCGAGCAGCGACCGGTACAGGTTGAGCATCGACGCCGGGTCGGCGAGCTGGGCCTCCACGTTGATGGAGGCGTACTCGGCGCTGACCGGCAGCCACAGGTCGCGCTCGTCGGCCGGCGAGAACCCGCCGTTGCGCGCGGCGCTCCAGGGCATCGGCGTCCGCGCCGGGTCGTGCGACACGCCGCCCTCGGTGAGCCCGAAGTGATCGCGCTGGCGCTCGCGCGGCACCGGCTGGTCGCACAGCCCCAGCTCGTCGCCGTACAGGGAGACCGGCGTGCCGCGCAGCGTGAGCAGCAGCATCGCCGCCACCCGCGCCTGCGCGCTCCCGACCCGCGTCGCCAGGCGCGACCGGTCGTGGTTGCTCAGCGCCAGGACCGGCCACGCGCCGGGCGGCAGCGCCGCCTCCAGCGAGCGCACGACCGCGCGCAGCGCCGGGGCCTCCCACGGGGTCTCGATCAGCCTGAACGCGAACGGCAGGTGCAGCCCGCCGAGGTCGCGGCCGTAGTACTCGGCCCACGCGTCCCACTCCATCGCCTCGATCTCGCCGATCGCGACCGCGCCGAACTCGTCGAGGACGCCGCGGATCTCGGCGAGCACGTCGTGCACGTCGGGGTGGCGCCGGTCGTTGACGTGCAGCTGGCCGAAGAACTCCGGATGCTGCAGCTCGAACGGATTGGTCTGGCCCGGCGGGCTCGGCGGGTTGTCGCGCAGCTCGGGGTCCTTCATCAGGATGTGGGCGACGTCGATGCGCACGCCGTCGGCGCCGCGGCCCAGCCAGAAGCGCAGCACGTCGAGCATCGCGGCCCGGACCTCGGGGTTGCGCCAGTTGAGGTCGGGCTGCTCGCGCAGGTGCGTGTGCAGGTAGTACTGGCCGGTGGCCGCGTCGAGCTCCCACACCGAGCCGCCGATCTCCGCCGTCCAGTTGTTGGGCGGGCCGCCGTCGGGCGCGGGATCGGCCCACACGTACCAGTCGCGCTTGCTGTCCTCGCGCGACGACCGCGACGCGACGAACCACGGGTGCTGGTCGGAGCTGTGGTTGGGGATGTAGTCGACGAGGATCTTCAGGCCGCGGGCGTGGGCCTCGGCGATGAGCCGGTCGAACGTCGCGAGGTCGCCGAACGTCGGCTCGATGTCGGTGAAGTCCGAGATGTCGAAGCCCTGGTCCAGCAGCGGCGAGCGGTAGCAGGGCCCGACCCAGATGGCGTCGACCCCGAGCGTGCCGCGCAGGTAGTCGAGGCTCTCGATCAGCCCGTGGAGGTCGCCGATGCCGTCGCCGTTGCCGTCGCGCAGGCTCGGGAGGTGGTTCTCGTAGACCACGGCCTCGCGCCACCACTCGGCGTCGGCGTCGGGCCGCCGCGGCTCGCGGAGCGTGTCGTCGGTGGCGGTCATGGTTGCAGTGCCTCGTCTTTCGTTTGAGCTTCGTAAGCGTTCAAGATCAGCGTGCGAGCGTCGTCCTGGAGCGACGGCGCGAGACCCTGGGCGCGCGCCCAGTCGACCTCGTAGCCGCCGTCGGGCCAGGCGTCGGCCGGCGGGAGGTAGGCGCGCCAGCCGTTGGCGTAGCCGACGACGAACGGGTGCCGCGCGCCCCGGGCCCGCAGCGCGCGCCGCAGGTCGACGCCGGTCTGGCCGAACACCTCGCCGGGTTGGCCGACCAGCACGACCCCCGGGCCGTCGAGCCCGACGAGCAGCAGCTCGATCGGCGCGTCGGCGCCCGCGCGCGGGACGCCGTGGTCGCCGAGCGGGCCGGGTTCACGGGGCTCCGCGCCGGGCGGACGGCCGAGCGCGAGCCGCCGCGTCCAGACCCCGGTCACCGCCGTGGGCGCGAGGCCGCGGTGCACGCGGCGAACCTCGTCGGCGATGGCGCGCCCGAGGCGCTCGGCCTCCGCGAAGGTGCCGCCGGTGCGGTCGCCGACGTCGAACGGCTCGCCCGCGCCGTCGGCCGATCCGTAGTACGGCACCGCCTCGAGCTGCCCGGAGACGGTCGACGCCGCGGCGATGCGCTCGCGCACGCCGTCGGTCAGCGGGTTGACGTCGGCGCAGGCGCCTTGGGCGAACACGGCGACCGCGTCGGGCCCGAGCTCGGACTCGAGCACCCGTGACGCGGTCGCCGGCCAGTCGCCCGACACCGCGCGGCTGTCGGGACCGAGGACGACGGGATGGCAGCCGAAGCCGAAGTACACGCCCAGGGGCGCGCCGTAGGCGCGGTCCACGCGCAGCACGAAGACCGCCGGGTCGACGGGGTCCTCCAGGCGGCGACGGTTGACGGCGTGGCCCGAGAGCGTCCCCCACCCCGCGCCGACCGTCGCCGGCGCCATGCGCGCGCTGGCCTGCGCGACCGCCGCGGCGATCTCGGCGGCCAGGCCGTCGGGCCAGCACGCGCGGTCGTCGTCGTGCGGCGCGCTGTGGGTGTGCGTCGCGGCGATGAGCGTGCGCTCCGGCGCGATGCCGGACTCCGCCGCGACGCGGGCGCGCGCCGCCGCGACGACGTCCTCGTTGACGGCGCACAGGTCGACGCTGCACAGCGCCACGGCCTCACCGCCCGCCTCGACCACCAGCGCGCGGACGTGGAGCGGGTCGTGGACGCCGGTGGCGCCGCCCGCCCGGTTGGCGTAGCCCATCAACGGCGCGCCGGCGAGCGTCGCCCCGATCTCGCGGCGTGCGAAGCCGGCGCGCGTCAAGACCGCATCGCCAGCCCGGGCGTCGCGGCGTCGTGCCCCAGCGCGCGGCCGTCGGCGTCGAACAGGTACAGCCGGCGGGTGTCGAGCCACAGGCGCCCGCGGTCGCCGCGCGTCAGCGCGCTGGCCGCGTCCACGCGCGCGACGGCGCGGCGCGCCGCGTCGGCGGTCTCGCCGCCGCCGACCTCGCTGAGCGCCCGCAGCTCCTCGGCGGCCTCGCCGGACGGCCCGCCGGTCGTCTCGGCCGCGAAGTGCACGTAGATCTCCGAGCCCAGCGACTCGGTCAGCTCGACGGTCGCCTCGAACGTCCAGCCGCCTTCGGACGGCGCGTGCCGGGCGTCCTCGAAGGCCTCGGGGCGCACGCCGAGCACCACATGCCGCCCCACCGCGCCACCGGCGTCGAGCCGCGCGCGCAGGTGGTCGTCGAGCGGGATCGCGCCCATCGACGTGTGGATCGCGCCGTCCTCGACCTGCGCGGTGAAGAGGTTCATGGCCGGCGAGCCGATGAAGCTGGCCACGAACAGGTTCCGCGGGTGCTCGTAGAGGTCGCGCGGCGTGCCGACCTGCTGCAGGACGCCGTCGCGCATGACCGCCACGCGATCGCCGAGCGTCATCGCCTCGGTCTGGTCGTGGGTGACGTAGACGGTGGTCGTGCCCAGGCGCTGCTGCAGGCGCGAGACCGCCGCGCGCATCTCGACGCGGAGCTTCGCGTCGAGGTTGGACAGCGGCTCGTCCATGAGGAACGCCTTGGGCTCGCGCACGATCGCGCGCCCCATCGCGACGCGCTGGCGCTGGCCGCCGGACAGGTTGGCCGGCTTGCGGTCCAGGTGCTCGGTCAGCCCGAGCACGCCGGCCGCGTGCCCGACGCGCCGGTCGACCTCGCCGCGCTTGAGGCCCTGCAGCCGCAGCGCGAAGCCCATGTTGTCGCGGACGCTCATGTGCGGGTACAACGCGTAGTTCTGGAACACCATCGCGATGTCGCGGTCCTTCGGCGCGCGGTCGTTGATGACGTCGCCCCCGATCCACAGCCGGCCGTCGCTGATGTCCTCCAGCCCGGCGATCATCCGCAGCGCGGTCGACTTCCCGCACCCGGACGGGCCGACGAGGATCACGAACTCGCCGTCGCCCACCTCGAGGTCCAGCGCGCGCACCGCCTCGTGGCCGTCGGCATAGCGCTTGGTCACCTGCTCGAACACGATCGTCGACACCAGTCAGTCCTCCCGTTGCCCAGCGGCGCGAACCAGCCGCGCCGTCACTTGCCGGTCCCCGCGGTGAGGCCGGCGATGACCTGGCGCTGCAAGGCCAGGAACATGAAGATCGGGACGATCATCACGACGGTCGTCCCCGCGAGCATGCCGCCCACGTTGAAGTTGAACTGCGAGCGGAAGCTCGCCAGCGCGATCTGCGCGTTCTGCGTGCCGCTGGAGGCGCTCAGCAGGTTGGCGAAGTAGAACTCGTTCCAGATGCTGACGAAGACGATCACGCCCGCCGTCGCCAGCGCCGGCCGCGCCACCGGCACGACGATCCTGCGGATGATCGTGAAGTAGCCGGCGCCGTCGACCACCGCGGCCTCCTCCAGCTCCGGCGGGAGGCTGACCAGGAACGCCCGCAGGATCACGAACGCCAGCGGGAAGAACAGCGCCGAGTAGAACACGATGAACCCGATGCGGCTGTCGAACAGCCCGAGCTGGCGCACCACGAAGAACTCCGGCGTCGCCAGCCCGACGACCGGGATCGCCAGCGCGAGGCTGAACGAGGCGACGAGCGCGCCGCTGCCGGGGAACCGGTAGCGGGCGGTCGGGTAGGCGGCCAGCAGCGCCGCGGTCACGGCCCCGAGCGATCCGAAGACCGCGTAGAGCGCCGTGTTGAACAGGTATCGCTCCAGGTGCACCTGCCCGAACGCGTCGGCGTAGCCGCGCAGCGTGAACGGCCGCGGCAGCAGCCCGTCGCCGGCGAAGATCTGCCCGCCGGTCTTGAACGACGACAGCATCACCCAGACGGTGGGCAGCAGCGCGCAGATGCTGAGGATCGCGAGCACCCCGTAGCAGCCCAGGCCGCCGGCCACGCGCTTGAAGGTGGCGCTCACAGCGTCCGCTCCCCGAGTCGGAAGAGGCGGCGGATGCCGAGGATCAGCACCAGCCCGACGACCACGATGACGATGCCGACGGCGCTCGCGTAGCCCCACGCGTTGTTGACGTAGGCCTTGTAGGCGTACAGCGCGAGCGTCAGGGTCGAGTCGTCGGGTCCGCCTTTGGTCAGGATGAACACCACGTCGAACAGGGCGAGGTAGCCCAGCACGGTGACCAGGACGACCGTGCCGATCACGTTGCGCAGCAGCGGCAGCGTGATCCGCAGCTGGCGCTGCACGACCGAGGCGCCGTCGATCTCCGCCGCCTCGTAGAGCTCGCGGGGGATCGAGGCCACCTCGGCCATCACCAGCACGATGACCAGGCCGAGGATGAAGACGAAGGTCCCGGCGACCGCCGGCAGCGCCGTGCTCGTCGAGAACAGCCAGTCCTGGTGGTGGTTGAGGCCGACGAGGCCGAGCGCGCTGTTGAGCAGCCCGTGGGTGGGGTCGTAGAACAGGGCGAAGACCAGGGCGTACGCGGCGCCGGAGATCACGAACGGGATGAACAGGACGGTCCGGAAGACGCGCCAGCCGCGGACGTGCTGGGCGAGGATCACGCCGGCCAGGACGCCGAGCGGGACCTCGACGAACACGCCGGCCGCCACGTACAACATGGTGTTCTTCGCGGCCTTCCAGAACGTGGCGTCGTGCGCCATGTCGGTGAAGTTGCGCACGCCGAGGTAGTGGAACCCGAGGCCGCTCCAGTCCGCGAAGGACGTCACGACGAGCATGCCGAGCGGCACGACGTAGAACGCGAGGAAGAGCAGCAGCCCCGGCAGGATCGAGAGCGCGACCGGCCAGCGCATGCCGTGCGGCGGGCGCGGCACGGCGTCGCGCCGCCGGCTCCGGCTCGTGCTCCGGCGGCGCCGCCACCGCGCCGCGGACGGCACGACGGCCGTTCGCGAGCGGTGACGGTCCGCTGGTTCGAGTGCTTGGGTGGACACGACGGAGGCTCCGGTCAGCCGGTGGTCGACTGCGCGTCGTGGGCGAGCTTGCTCAGGAAGTCCTGGGTGCTCATCTTGTTCTTCACGTAGGCGGGCCACAGGTTCTTCCACGAGCTCTCGAACGGCTCCGGCGCGTTGTAGAAGGCGTGTGGGAACTTCAGCGGCACCGTGGTCGAGGCCTTGACCAGCCCCGCGGCGAGCGGCTCGAGGTCCTTCTTCTCGGCCGCGGTCGGCTCGAACTTGGCGGCCGGCCACGCCCCCTCGACCTTGATCTGCTCGACGCTCTGGGCGTGCGAGGTCAAGAGCTTCATGAACGCCGTCACGGCCTCCTGCTTGCGGGCGTCGTGCGCTCCGCTGGCGTAGCTGCCCTCGGCGGAGATGACGATCAGCCCGCGCTGGTCGGCCGTCCATCCGGGCGACTGCTCGTAGCCGACCTGGTCGTAGAGCCCCTTGACCGCGTTCTTGGTCTTGATGTCGCTGTTGACCATCCACGGGCCGTTGGCGACCATCGCCGCCTGCCCGCGGACGAAGGCCGTGGCGGCGTTCTGGTACTCGCCCGAGAAGGCGTTGGTGTTGATGTAGCCCGCGTCGTGCCAGCGCCGGAGCGTGTCGGTGGCCTTGACGGCGACCGCGCTGTCGGCGTAGTTCCCGCCCTTGATGCCCTGGTCGAGGAAGGTGACGCCGCCCGGCTGCGTGCCGATGAGGTTGGCCCACATCAGCAGCGTGACCCAGTCGCCGTCCATCGCGAAGCAGGTCTTGCCGGCGGCCTTGATCTTCGCGCAGTCGGCCTCGAACTCGGCCCAGGTCTGCGGGAAGGCGGCGATCCCGGCTTCCTTGAAGATCGCCTTGTTGTAGTAGATGCCGATCGCGTCGCGCGTCTCGGGGATCGCCCACACCTGGTCGTCCTCGCCGGTCAGCGCGGTGAACACGCCGGCGTTGAACGAGTCCTTCCAGGCGGCGTCCTTGTCGAGGACGGGCGCGAAGTTCATGACCTTGCCGGTCTTGGCCAGCGACCGCAGCTCCGGCGGGTTGACCTGGAAGACGTCCGGCAGGTCGTCGGCCAGCGCGAGCCGCTGGTAGTACTGGAGGCGGTCGGGGCCGGAGCCCGCGTTCTGGTTCTTGACGACCTTGATGTGGTACTTGCCGGCGTACCGCTGGTTGAACGTCTTCGCGGTCTCGGCCGCGAACTGCAACGACGGGTCGCTCGGACTGCTCTGACACGAGCTGCAGGTGATGACCACTTCACCCTTGTCGTCGGTCGAGCTGCTGCTGCCGCAGGCGGTCATGGTCGCGGCGAGCGCCGCGGCAACCGCGGCGAGGATGATCATCCGCAGGGCACTTCTCATCGTCCTACTCCCTCTTGCCTGATGGTTGCGTGTGCGAGGTCGAGCACGGCGCGGGCGCGGCGCTCGACCTCCTGAGGACCCAAGGTCGCGGCGGTGCCGAGCTCGCCGCCGACGCCGACGGCGATCGCGCCGGCGTCCAGCCACGCGGCGACGTCGCCGGCGGGCCCACCGAGCCCGCCGGTGACCAGCACGTCGACGCCGGGCAGGACCGCCCGCACGTCGCGCAGGTAGGCCGGGGCGGCCAGCCGCGCCGGGAAGAGCTTGACCACGCGGGCGCCGGTGGCGGCGCAGGCCGCGAGCTCGGTCGGCGTGAAGCCGCCCGGGATCGCCGCCAGCCCGAGCGCAGCGGCCTGCGCCACGACGCCCGGCGGGCGGGTGAAGGAGACCACGAAGCGCGCGCCGGCCCGGGCGGCGGACTGCACGTGCGCCGGCTCGGTGACCGTGCCGACCCCGAGCACGAGGCCGTCGTCGCGCAGCTCGCGCAGCGCGTCGTCGACGTCGGGCACGCTGCGCGTGAGCTCGATGAGGCGCATACCCGCACGCGCGCAGGCGCGCGCGGTCGCGACGGCGTCGGCGACGTCGGCGCTGCGGATCACGGGGACGACGCGCTGGGCGGCGAGCAGGTCGACGACGTCGGTCATGCCGGCTGCTCCACGATCGCGTCGAGCAGCGCGCGGGTCTGCGCCAGCGTCGGGTACGAGGCCGCGCAGCCGGAGCGGCCGACGCTGCTGGTCGCCGCCGCCACGGCCCAGGCCAGGGCGTCCGGACACCCGTCGCCGGCCAGCCGCCGCGCCAGGTAGGCGCCCGCGAACGCGTCGCCGGCGCCGGCGCCGTTGACGACCTCGACCACCGGGACCGGCTGCGTGAAGACCGAGCCGTCGAGGACGGCGACGGCCGCGTGCGCGCCGTCGGTGAGGACGACCTCGGGCCCGCTCAGCGCGCCGCGGGCCAGCGCGACCGCGTCGGACTCGCCGAAGAGCGCGGCGGTGTCCTCGGTCGAGCCGATGACCACGTCGGCGTCGCGGGCGAAGGCCGCGAGCGCGCGCGGGTCGCCGCCGAGCCGGGGGCGGTGGTTCAGGACGCACGCGACGCGCGCACCGGCGGCGCGAGCGCGGACGACCGCGTGCGCGGCCGCGGCGGCGCTCGAGGCCGAGACCGCCAGCGTGACCCCGGTCACGACCAGCAGGCCGAGGCCGGCGAAGACGTCGTCGTCGAGGTCCTCGACGACGAGCCGGCTGCCGGCCGAGCCCGTGCGCCAGTAGACGAAGCGGTGGCCGGCGTCGGCGTCGGGCGTGTTCAGGTACAGGCCCGTGGCCGCGTCGGGATCGGCGCGCACGTGCGCGACGTCGACGCCGCGGCCGGCCCAGAACGCGCGCAGCCAGGCCCCGAGCGGATCGTCGCCGACCCGGCCGGCGAGCCGCGTGCGCGCGCCCAGGCGCGCGGCCATCACGGCGATGTTCGCCGCGTCGCCGCCGGCGGCGAACGCGAGGCGCTCGGCCGTGCCGTCGCGCTCGAGCTCCACCAGCCCCTCGCCGATCGCAACCAGGACGCCCATGGCTAGAAGCTGTTGGCGCCCTTGGCCATGAGGCCGCCGTCGACGACCAGGTGCGAGCCCGTGACGTAGGCCGCGGCGTCCGACCACAGCCACCACACGCCCTCGGCGATCTCCGCCGGGTCGGCCAGGCGCCCGAGCGGGATCTGCTCGCGCGCCCGCTCCAGGATCTCGGCGCGCGCGGCGGCCCGGCGGTCCTCGGGCACGCCGACGGTGAGCAGCGGCGTGTCGGTCGCGCCCGGCACGATCGCGTTGACGCGCACGCCCTGCGGCGCGTAGTCGACGGCCAGGCTGCGGACGAGCGCGGAGACCCCGCCCTTGGACGCCGCGTAGGCGGCGTTGCCGCCGCCGGCGAATCCGACGAACGCCGAGGGCGACGACGTGCAGACGACCGAGCCGGCCGACCCTGCGTCGAGCAGCGCCGCGATCGCCCACCGCGCGGTCGAGAACGCGCCACGGAGGTTGACCTCGACGACACGGTCCCATTGCTCGGCCGCTACCTCGTGCGCCGGCCCGTTGAGCTCGATGCCGGCGTTGGCGAGCACCGCGGTGGGCAGGCCGAGCTCGTCGCGACAGCGCGCGATCGCCGCGGCGACCGCGGTGTCGTCGCGCACGTCGACCTCGAGGCCCAGCGCCGCCTCGGCGCCGGCGCCTTCGGCGTCGGCGGCCACGGCGGCGGCGCGCGCGCCGTCGATGTCGACCGCGGCGACGCGGGCCCCGCGCCGCGCGGCGGCGGCGACGACGGCCGCGCCGATGCCGGAGCCGGCGCCCGTCACGAACACCGTCGGCGCGCTCATGCGCCCGCGGCGGCCGTCGGACCCGACGGCTCGAGGTAGTTGTTGACGTGGCGGCTGAGCGTGTCGACCAGGCGCTGCTCGTCGCCGGCCCTGAGGGCCTGCAGCAGCTCGTCGTGCTCGTCGGCGACCTCGTCGGCCGTGGTGTGCCGCGGCGCGTCGCGGCGGAAGTAGGCGCGGACGCGCGGCTCGATCGAGCGCCAGATCTGGAGGCAGTGCGGCTGGCCGGAGCGCTCGATGACCAGCTCGTGGAAGCGGACGTCGTCCTCGGCCAGCGCGTCGAGGTCGCCGCGCTGGCCGGCGACGCGCATCGCCTCGACGAGCTGCTCGAGCACGACGAAGTCCGCCTCGGTCAGCACCGGCATCGCCTTGCGGAACGCGAAGGACTCGAGCGTGAGCCGGATCGGGACGAGCACCTCGGCCACCTCCTCCTGCGAGACGCCGAGGACCTCGGTCGCGCGGTAGGGCAGCGAGACGACGAGGCCCTCGTGCTCGAGCTGGCGCAGCGCCTCGCGCACCGGGGCGCGGCTGATGCCGAGCTCCTCGGCCAGCTCGACCTCCTTGAGCCGGTCGCCCGGCTTCAGCCGGCCGCCGACGATCGCGGACCGCAGCGCGTCCGACGCCCGCTGGCGCAGCGAGGCCGGCTCGAGCGGAGGGAACTTTGTCGCCTTCATGTTGTCGACAATATCCGATAGGCTTGCGACATGCAAATCGAGCGAGTCAGCGTCGCGGGCCTTTCAGGCGCCACCCCGGCCGGCGGATGGGCCATCGAGCTCCGGCCCGATGACGTCGTCCACACGCTGGTGACCGTGCACACCGACACCGGGCTGACCGGCGTCGGCAGCGCCTACAGCGACGACCGGTTGGTGCGCGCGGCGATCGAGGTCCTGAGCCCGCTGCTCATCGGCGAGTGCGCGCTGGAGCCCGAGCGCGTCAGCGAGAAGCTGCACCAGCACACGTTCTGGCTGGGGCGCGGCGGCACGCTCACCCACGCGATCTCCGGGATCGACATGGCCCTGTGGGACATCCTCGGCAAGGCGTGCGACCAGCCCGTCGGGCGCCTGCTCGGCGGGCGCTACCGCGACCGCGTCCGGCCTTACGCTTCCCTGCTGATGGACGAGCCCGCCGTCCTCGCCGACCACCTCGCCGCGCTCGTCGCGCAGGGCTTCTCCGCCTACAAGATCGGCTGGGGGCCGTTCGGCCGGCGCTCGCACCGCCTCGACGAGGCGATGGTGCGCAGCGCGCGCGAGGCGATCGGCCCCGACGCGCTGCTGATGGTCGACGCGGGCGCCAGCGACGGGTTCTGGCCGCACGGCTACACGTGGGCGCTGCGCACCGCCGCGATGCTCGCCGCCTACGACGTCGAGTGGTTCGAGGAGCCGCTGGCGCCCGACGACCTCCACGGCTACGCCGAGCTGCGTCGCCACACCACCGTGAAGATCGCCGGCGGCGAGGTGCTGACGCGCCGCCAGGCGTTCCTGCCCTGGCTGGAGGCTCGCGCGCTGGACATCGTGCAGCCCGACGTGACCAAGGTCGGCGGCATCAGCGAGCAGCGCCGGATCGCGCGCGCCGCCGAGGACCACGGCGTCGCGTTCGTCGGCCACGGCTGGAACACCGCGGTCGGCCTCGCCGCCGACCTGCAGGTCGCCTCCGCCCTGCCGCACACCGAGCTCGTCGAGTACAAGACCGGCTCGGCCTACGTCGACGACCTGTCGGTCGAGGGCTTCGCGCTCGACGACGACGGCATGCTCGCGGTGCCCACGCGCCCCGGCCTCGGCGTGACGCTCGACCCCGACGCGCTCGCGCGCTACGCGCGCACGGTCGAGGTGACGGCATGACCGTCGGCGCGACGAGCTGGGTGATCGCCGACGGCTACATCCCGCCCGCGAGCACCGGCCCCGAGCCGGACATGACCAGCCACGACAGCGCGTGCATCCTCAACGCGGGCGACGCGCCGGCGCACGTCGAGCTGTTCCTGTACTTCACCGACCGCGAGCCGGTCGGCCCCTACCCGTTGACGATCCCCGCGCGGCGCGCCCACCACCAGCGCTTCAACGACCTCGAGGGCCCCGAGCCGGTCGCGATCGGCGTCGACTACTGCTGCCTGATCACCAGCGACGTGCCGATCGTCGTGCAGCACACGCGCCTGGACTCGCGCCAGGCGGCCAACGCCCTCATGTCGACGATCGCCTTCCCGGGCTGATGGCGCCGCGGCCCGTCATCTTCGACATGGACGGCGTGCTCGTCGACTCCGAGCCGATGTTCGAGCGGGTCTTCACGGTGGCGATGCGGGTCCTCGGCCGGCCCGACATGGCGTCGTGGTACCCCAACACGCTCGGGCGCCGGCAGGTCGACTTCGTGCCGCCGCTGGCCGCCGAGCTGGGCCGCGATCCCGAGGCGGTCTTCGCCGCGCTGCGCGACGAGCTGCCACGGCAGCTGGCGACGCCGCTGCCGGCGATGGCCGGCGTGCCGGGCGCCGTGCGCCGGATCGCGGAGGGCCGCCGCGTCGGCCTCGCGAGCTCCAGCCGGCGGTCGTTCGTCGAGCACGTCCTCGCCCAGCTGGCGCTGACCGACGTCTTCGGCGCGGTGGCCACCGGCGACGAGGTCGCCCACGGCAAGCCCGATCCGGCGCTGTACCGCCTCGCCGCCCAGCGCCTCGCGATCGACCCCGCCGCCGCGACGGCGATCGAGGACACCCCGACCGGCATCGCCTCCGCGAAGGCCGCCGGCCTGACGGTCATCGCGATCCCCAACGCCCACACCGCGGCGCTGGACCTCAGCGCCGCAGACGTCGTCCTCGCCGATCTCCACGCGGCCGCCGACCACCTCGCGGCGTAGCGGCCACCGCGGTCAGCGACCGTTCAGCGACACCAACGCCGGCTTCAGCGTGGTGCCCGCCGTGACCGTGACGCGCGCGCGGGTCCCGTGCACCGTGACGGTCGCGACGCCGTGCGCGTCGGTGGCCGTCGTCGCCTGGCCGCCGACCGCGACCGTCGCGTGGCTGACCGGCCGCGCGTCGACGGCCGACTCGCTCGCTCCCATGCCGGCGATGCTCGCGGTCACCATGAGGCGGTAGGCGCCCTCGCCGGTGCGCTTGGCCTTCACGCGCAGCGCCGGCTTCTTGGGCAGCAGGGTCGGGCAGGCGCCGCCGTTCAGCATGTCGGGCCGCGGTCCGCCGATGCTCTTGCCGTCGAGGGTCGACGCGGCGTGCCCCGTGACGCTGAGCCGCTTCATGACGAGCTCCGCGTCCTGGCTGCCGGTCATCTCGAGGTGCGCAGTAGGTGCCGTCGGTCAGCCCGGTCGCCTTGACGGTGCCGCTGACGACGGAGGCGCCGTCGTCGGAGTAGTTGTTGTAGGTCTCGGTCCCTTCGCCGCCGAAGAAGGCACCCGGGCCCGGCGCGCCCGCGTAGATCACGGTCACCGTGCCGCCGCCGGGACCCCGGACGGTGACGGTGCCCAGGAAGCCCGGGTGGCACCGTGGTAGTCGGTCGGCGCCGGCGCCCAGGAGCCCACGTCCGAGCTGACCGTCCGCACCGGCCGGGGCCGGCTTACGGGCCGTGAGGCGCGCGACGAGCAGGAACGGCGCGTTGCGCCCACGCGGCGAGGGCGGGACGCTCGCCGGGCAGCCGATCGCCAGCTACGACTACCCCGACGTCAGCGTGACCAACAACCTACAACGACGAGATCAACCACCTCGAGCCCGACCTGACCTCGGCGCGCGACACCATCGCGCGCCTGATCGGGGCCAAGACCAGCCGTCGCCAGCGGGGCGGCGCCGGCTAGTCGAGGTCCGGCACGAGGCGCCCCTGGATGCGCAGCCGGCTCGGCGTGCGCAGCGTGCCCAGCTTGTTCCAGGTCATGCCGAGCTGGCGGTGGTCGGCGTCGGTTACGGCCTCGATCTCGAGCTCGTCGCCGTCGCGGCGCAGCGTCACGTCGAGCTCCAGCGGCATGCTGCTGCCGCGGGCGTAGAGGCGGCCGCGGACCTTCAGCCGCTCCCCGTCGAGCGTCGCGCTGTCGGACACGAACCGGACGTAGGGGTGCGCCTCCGCGCCGAAGAAGTCGGCCCCGCGCAGGTGCTCATCGCGCTTCTCGTTGCCGGTGTCGAGGCTCGCGGTCTCGATCGTCAGCTCGATGGCGGGCCGCTCGGTGAGGTCGAGCGTGCCCTGGTAGCGGGAGAAGCGACCCGTCGCGACCGGCCATCCGAGCAGCATCCTGGTGCGGAACTCGACGCTGGAGCGGGCCGGGTCGATCCGCCAGCGCGTGGTCTCGATGTTCGGTGTTCCGGCCTGGTCGGTTGCGTGTGTGCTCATGCCAGGTCTGACAGGGCGGCCGACCGCCCTGTGACACCTCAGAGATGAGCGAGCTTGTCCGGGTTGCGCACCATGCGCACGGTCTGGATCCGGCCGTCGACGACGTCGATCGTGAGGACGTCCTGGACCCGCAGGTGCCCCGATTGCACGACCGCGCGGCCTTCGCGATCGGTCCTGAACGCGGCGATCTCGGCGGCGTCGAGCTCACCGGCCTTCAGGAGCGCCAGTCCCTCGACGACCGCGCGCTGCTCGGCCTCGCCGAAGGTCGGCTCGCCCCGGCCGCGCAGCAGGCGGCCCGGCTGGCCGTTGACCCGCACCAGCTCGCTCTCGTACTCGCCGAACGCGCGGCGCAGCCGCGGCAGGGCGGCCATGAAGCGCGCGATCAGGACGGCGCCGACGAGCGGCTCCTGCGGCGCGATGACCTTGCCGCCGCCGTCGACGTACAGGACGGCGTCCTTGGCGAGCAGCTGCTCCAGGGACTCCAGGTCGCCGTCCTCGGAGGCCGCGAGGAACCGCTCGAGCAGCGCGTCGCGCGACGCCTCGTCGGGGTCGAAGCGCGGGCGGTTGGCCTCGAGGTGCTTGCGCGCCCGCGTCACGACCTGGCGCGTGTTGACCTGCGTCCGCCCCACGACCTCGGCGATCTCCGCGTACTCGTAGCCGAAGACCTCGCGCAGGAGGTAGGCCGCGCGCTCGACCGGCGTCAGCCGCTCCAGCAGCACGAGCAGGGCCAGCGACAGCGAGTCCGCGAGCTCGGCGCGCGAGGCCGGGCCGGGCGCCGGGTCCTCGAGCAGCGGGTCGGGCAGCCACGGTCCGACGTAGGACTCGCGACGGGCCCGCGCCGACTTGAGGACGTTGATCGAGAGCCGCGTCGCCACGGTCGTCATCCAGGCGGCCGGCTCGTCGATCGGGCCCTCCTGCCGCGTCAGCCGCAGGAGCGCCTCCTGGGCGATGTCCTCGGCCTCCGCGGCGCTGCCGAGCATCCGGTAAGCCACGCCGAAGCCGTGGCGCCGCAGCGCCTCGAGCTCCTTGTCGCCCATCGCCGCGTCCGGCTGCTCTGCCCGCCGGGGACTGCTCTCGCTCATCGTCTTCTCCTGCCGTACGACCGTCGTCTCCACATCTTGACAACGGTCGGCGGCCGGCTGTGACACCTCCGGGCGCACGAGCCGGCCGCCGCCCACGCTAGAAGGCCGGGATCACGGACCCGCGGTACTTGTCGTCGATGAACTTCTTGACCTCGGGCGAGTGCAGGAGCGCCTCGAGCTTCTCGACGCGCGGGTCGGTGACCTCGGAGTCCTTGGCCACCAGGAGGTTGGCGTAGGGGTTGTCCTTGGTCGACTCCAGGACGAGCGCGTCCTTGGCCGGGGTCAGCTTGGCCTCGATCGCGTAGTTGCCGTTGATGACCGCGAGGTCGGCGTCGTCGAGCGTGCGCGGGAGGTTGGCCGGGGCGATCGGCTTGAACTTGAGGTTCTTGGGGTTGTCGGCGATGTCGTTGGGCGTGGCGTCCAGGCCGGCGCCGTCCTTGAGCTTGATCAGGCCCGCCTGCTGGAGCAGCTTGAGGCCGCGCGCCTCGTTGGCCGGGTCGTTGGACAGCGTGACGGTCCCGCCGTCCTTGACCGCGCCGACGTCCTCGACCTTCTTGGAGTAGACGCCCAGCGGCTCGAGGTGGACCGGCGCGAGCGGCTTGAGGTCCTTGTAGTCCGGGTTGTCCTTGACCTGCTGGTCGAGGTAGGGGACGTTCTGGAAGTAGTTGGCGTCCAGCTTGCCCTCCTGGAGGGCGACGTTGGGCTGGATGTAGTCGTCGTAGGAGACGACGTCGAGCTTGATGCCCGCCTTGGGGGCGAGGTCCTTGGCGATGTAGTCGAGGATCTCGGCGTGCGGGACGGGGCTGGCGCCGATCTTGAGCGGCTTGCTGAGGTCGGTCTGCGCCGAGCCGCCGCTGCTCTTGCTGTCGTCGTCGTCGCTGCCACAGGCGGCGAGCGCGAACGTGGCGAGCAGCAAGGCGACGGCGAGCGCCGCGATCGACCTGATGGACTTGGGGGTGTTGGACCTGGACATGGGGAGTGCTCCGAGGGGGTCGGTGGGTGGGCTAACGATGGGAGAGGCGGCGGACCGCGAGGTCGCCGAGGAGCTGGAAGAGCTGCACGACCACGACGAGCAGCACGACGGTGGCGAGCATCACGTTGCCGTCGAAGCGGTTGTAGCCGTAGTCGATGGCCAGCTCGCCCAGGCCGCCGCCGCCGACGGCGCCGCCCATGGCGCTGAAGCCGACGACGGCCACCAGCGTGATCGTGAGGCCGCCGACGAGGCCCGGCAGCGCCTCGGGCAGCAGGACCTTGAGGACGGTCTGGGTGCGTGACCCGCCGGCGGCGCGCGCCATCTCGACGAGCTCGCCAGGGACCTCGCGCAGCGTCTGCTGCACCACGCGCGCGTAGAAAGGCACGAGCGCGACGACCAGCGGGACGATCACGGCGTTCGTGCCCAGCGACGTCCCGACGACCAGCCGCGTGAACGGGATGATCGCGGCCAGCAGCACGATGAACGGCACCGAGCGGCCGATGCCGACGACGGTGCTCAGCAGCCCGCTGACCGAGCGCAGCGGCTTGAGCCCGCGCGGCGAGCTGACGTGCAGCAGCACGCCGAGCGGGGTCCCGAGCAGCGCGATGAACGCCGTGGAGATCAGCACCATCTTGAGCGTGTCCTGCAGCGCCGGCCACAGCAGCGGCCACATGTCGCCCCAGGCGGTGTCGGTCGCGACGATCAGGGCGCTCACGCGACCGCCTCCACGACGGGGACGGCCGTGACCGGCGCGGCGTGCAGGCCGCGCGGCGCGAGCAGCTCCGGCAGGTCGTCCCGGCCCGCGGGGACGCCGACGATCAGATGGCCGGCGGCCGCACCCTCGACGGACTCGATCGCGCCGCCGAGCAGGTCGACCGGCGCCTGCAGCTCGTCCTGGAGCGCGGCCAGCCAGCCGGGGTCGATCGCGCGGCTGACGTAGCTGATCCGCCAGGCGACCCGCCCGGACGCCGGCGCGACGTGCGGCCGGTCGGGCACGAGCGCGCGCCCGAGGTCGGAGGACGGGTCGGCGACCAGCTCGGCGATCGTGCCCGACTCGGCCACGCGACCGTCGCGCAGCAGCGTGACGTGGTCGCAGACGTCGCGCACCACGTCCATCTCGTGGGTGATCAACATGATGGTCAACCCGAGGTCGTCGCGCAGCTCGCGCAGCAGCGCGAGGATCGTGCGCGTCGTGTCGGGGTCCAGGCCGGAGGTCGCCTCGTCGGAGAGCAGGACGGCGGGGCCGAGCGCCAGCGCGCGGGCGATCCCGACCCGCTGGCGCTGACCGCCGGAGAGCTGGGCGGGATAGGCGTCGTCATGGCTGGTCAGCCCGACGCGCTCGACCAGCTCGGCGACGCGCGCGCGGCGCTCCCGGCGGCCGACGCCGGCCAGCTCCAGCGGCAGCGCGACGTTCCCGCTCACGGTCCGCGAGCTCAGCAGGCTGGCGGCCTGGAAGATCGTCCCGATGCGCCGGCGCGCGGCCTGCAGGCGCCGCTCGGCCAAGGCGGACAGCTCGACGCCGTCCACCGTCACCGTCCCGGCCGTCGGGCGCTCCAGCAGGTTGACGCAGCGCGCGAGGGTCGACTTGCCGGCGCCGCTGGGGCCGATCACGCCGGCGATCTGCCCGGCCCCGACGTGCAGCGACACGCCGTCGAGCACGGTGTGGTCATGCCCGCGCCGGGAGAAGGTCTTGGTGAGCGCGTCGACGTCGATCACGAGGCCGGACACGGTAGCTAATCTTGAGTTACTTGGTCCGATTAGACCTATTTATGGCAGCCATCACGTTCGCTGCTGGCTGGGGATCGAGCAGAATGCGCCCGTGCGCATCTCCGCGAAGGCCGACTACGCGGTTCGGGCGATGCTCGAGCTCGCCACCGCCGACGAGCCGCTGTCGGCGGACGCCGTCGGCCGGCGCCAGGGCATCCCGGTCGCGTTCCTCCAGAAGATCTTCGCCGACCTGCGCCTCAGCGGGCTGGTGACGACGCACCGCGGGCGCGAGGGCGGCTACCGGCTGAGCCGGGCGGCGACGGCGATCACCGTCGCCGACGTCCTGCGCGCCGTCGAGGGGCCGCTGGCCGACGTGCACGGGCACGCGCCCGAGGACATCGCCTACCGCGACGTCGCCGAGTCGCTGCAGGACGTCTGGATCGCATTGCGGGCCAACGTCCGCGACGTGCTGGAGGGCGTGACGCTCGCCGACGTCCAGCGCGGAAGGCTGCCGCGCCGCATCGCCCGCCTCGCCGCGGCCGAGGACGCGCGCCTCAGACGCTGAGCGCGGCGGCGGCCGGGAGGTCGAACACGCCCGCCAGCCGTGCGAAGGACGCGCGGCGCTCCACCGGGTCATAGGTGTTGGTGATCGCGATCACCTCGTCGGCCTGCGATGCCGCAACCGCCGCCTCGATGCCGGCGCGCACGGCCTCCGGCCCGCCGGCGACGTCCGCGCGCGTGTCGACGTGGCGCGCCTCGACCTCGCGCTCGGCGTCGGAGTAGGCGTGCGCCAGGGCCTCGTCGACCGGGACGAGCGGATGGCGCGACCCCAGCCGCGCCTGCACGTGGTTGAGGTGGCTCGGCGCGGAGAGGGCGCGCGCGTGCTCGTCGTCGACGCCGACCATCACCTTCAGCGCGAGGATCGCGTGCGGCCGGTCGCCGGGGCGGGCGGGGACGAACGTCTCGCGGTAGCGCAGCAGCGCGGTCGCGGCGTCCTGCGTGTTGGTGTGCGCGGCGAACCCGTAGCCGAGCCCCTTGCGCGCGGCGGTCGCGGCGGAGCTGACGCTCGACCCCAGCAGGAACACCGGCGGCAGCGGGACGTCGGTCGGCGCGGCCCGCACCGACGCGAGCGGGTGGTCGGCGGGCAGGGCGCGCACGCCGCCGAAGGCCAGGAGCTCGTCGATCTGGTCCTCGAAGCCGGCGCCGTGCGCGTTGTCGTCGGGCCGCGCGAACGCCGCGACCGTCGCGGGGTCCAGCGCGCCCTCTGAGCGTCCGACGCCCAGGTCGACGCGCCCGGGATGCAGCGCCTCGAGGCAGCGGAACTGCTCGGCGACGTGGATCGGCCGGTGGTTGGGCAGCAGCATGCCGCCCGCGCCGATCCGGATGCGCTCGGTGCGCGTGCCGACCTGCCCGATCAGGACCTCGGGCGCCGAGATCGCGACGCTGCCGAGCGCGTGGTGCTCGGCGACCCAGAAGCGGTGGAAGCCCAGGCGATCGGCGTGCTCGGCGAGCGCGAGCGCGTCGCGGAACGCGTGACCCGGCGCGCCGCCGCGACGGGTCGGCGCCTGGTCCAGCACGGAGAGCAGCATGAGGACTTCCTAGCATGTCGGTAGGCAAACCGAACTTGGACACGCGATGACCTCTCCCCCGCTCCTGCTCGCCGCCGCGCTCGACGACCCGCGGCTCGCCGCCGTCGCCGACGACGCCGGCCTGGACTTCGTGACGCTCGCCGACGACCCGCTGGACGCGACGCTCGTCGCCGCCCGCCTGGCCGCGCGGACACGCCGCGTCGGGCTGCTGCCCGGCGTGTCGACGACCACGACCGAGCCGTTCCACGTCTCGACGGCGATCGCGACCATCGACTTCGTCAGCGGCGGCCGCGCCGGCTGGGTCGCCGAGGTCGCGCCCTCGCGTGACGACGCCGACGCGCAGGTGACCTGGGACGTGCCGGGCAACCTGGTCAGCGACGCCCGCGAGCACCTCGAGGCCGTGCGCCGGCTCTGGGACAGCTGGGAGGACGGCGCCGAGATCCGCGACACGACGACCGACCGCTTCGTCGACCGCGAGCGAGTCCATCACATCAACTACGTCGGCGAGCACCTGGCCGTGCGCGGCCCATCGATCACGCCGCGCCCGCCGCAGGGCCAGCCGGTCATCGCGGTGCGCGAGCGCGCGCTGGCGGCCGGCGCCGACCTCTGGCTGACGCCGGACCCCGGCGCGCCGGCGGTCGACGGCGTCCTGCGGATCCTGGAGGTCGCCGGGCTCGACGCGGTCGACGCCGCGCGTGACGCCGGGTTCGACGGCGTCCTGCTGCACGGCGCCGACGTCGACGCGCTCGCCGCGCTCGCCGCCCTGCGCTCCGCCCCTCCGGCGCCGGCCGCCTCGCTGCGCGAGCGCCTCGGCCTCCCGCCCGCGACCAACCGCTACGCGAAGGCGGCGGCATGACCAAGCAGATCCGCCTCGCCGCGCATTTCCCCGGCGTCAACAACACCACCGTGTGGAGCGACCCGGCCGCCGGCAGCCACATCGACTTCGCCTCGTTCCGGCGCTTCGCGCAGACCGCCGAGCGCGCCAAGCTCGACTTCTTCTTCCTGGCCGAGGGCCTGAGCCTGCGCGAGCACGCCGGCCACGTGCACGACCTCGACGTCGTCGGGCGCCCCGACGCGATGACGCTGCTCGCCGCGCTCGCGGGCGTCACGGAGCACCTCGGCCTCGCCGCCACGCTGACCACGACCTACCACGAGCCGCGCGAGATCGCCCGCCAGCTCGCGACGCTCGACCACCTCTCCGGCGGCCGTGCGGCGTGGAACCTCGTGACCTCCACCGACGCGGTCAGCGGCGCCAACTTCCGCCGCGGCGCCTACCTGCCCTACGAGGACCGCTACGCCCGCGCGACCGCGGTCCTCGAGCACGCCGACCGGTCCTGGGCCGACGACGACCTGCCCCAGAAGCGGCCGGTCATCCTCCAGGCCGGCGACTCCGACGCCGGCCGCGAGTTCGCCGCCCAGCACGCCGACGGCATCTTCACCCGCCATGGCAGCCTGCACGACGGCCAGGCGTTCTACGCCGACGTCAAGCGCCGGCTGGCCCGCTACGGACGCGCGCCGGACGACCTGCTCGTGCTCCCGGGCGCGACGTTCGTGCTCGGCGACACCGACGCCGAGGCCCAGGAGCGCGCCGCGGTCGTGCGCCGCCAACAGGTCTCCGCCGCCACCGCGATCGTGTTCGCCGAGCAGCTGTGGAACCGCGACCTGTCCGCCTACGACCCCGACGGCCCGCTGCCCGACGTCGAGCCGGTCGAAGGCGAGATCACGATCGCCCCCGGATCGATCCCGGCGCGCGCGTTCGCCGGCCAGCGCCACGAGACCGTCGCGCAGCTGCGCGCGCTGGCTGCGACCGAGAAGCTCTCGCTGCGCGACGTGATGGTCAAGACGCGGGCGCGCCACTCCTTCGTCGGCTCGCCGCAGACCGTCGCCGACGCGATCGACGACTACGTCCAGAGCGACGCCAGCGACGGCTTCATCCTCGTCCCGCACATCACGCCCGGCGGGCTCGACGAGCTGGCCGACCAGGTGATCCCGCTGCTCCAGGAGCGCGGCGCGTTCCGCGCCGACTACGCGCCGGACACGACGCTGCGCGACCGGCTGGGGTTGTCGACGGCGGCGGTATCATCGAAATATGGACTCGAACGGTCGTAATAGTCTTCTTTTGGTGGAGGACCGTGTCACGGCCGCCCCGACGTCGCGGTGGATCCGCGCCTACAAGGACGGCCGGCTCGTCGTCGACACGCGCCGCGCGCGCGTCGTCGGCGAGGACGGCAAGGCCGCCGGGCTGTACGCCGTCCCGCTCGCGGACGTCGCCCCCGGAGCGCTGAGGCCGAGCGCGGGCGAGCACGCCGGCGCCGCCCACGCGGGCGCGACGGAGTACTTCGACCTGCACGCCGGCGACGTCGTGGTCGCGGCCGCCGCGTGGCGCTACCGCGGCGGCGCCCTCCCCGAGCACGTCGGCCTGGCCTGGGACGCCTTCGACCAGTGGTACGAGGAGGACGTCGAGGGGTTCGTCGGCCCCCGCCACGCCCACCGCGTCGACGCGCTGCCCAGCTCGCGCCACGTCCGGGTCAGCCTCCGCGGCCGCGAGCTCGCCGTCAGCGACCGGCCCGTCATCGCCTTCGAGGGCACCCAGCCGCCGCGCTTCTACCTCCACCGCGACGACGTCGACCTCACCTCGCTGGCGCGCTCGGACCTGCGCACCGGCTGCCCGTACAAGGGCTGGGCGTCGTATTGGGACCTCGCCGGCGGGATCGCCGACGACCTTCCCGGCCCCGTCGCGTCGAGCTACGAGGAGCCGCTGCCCGAGGTCGGCGCGATCGCCGGCCGGATCGCGTTCTTCGCCGAGCACGTCGACGTCGAGGTCGACGGCGAGCCGCTGGCGCCGACGCCGCGCCGGGCGCCCATGACGGGCGCCGACGGGTGGCGCGCCGAGCCGAGCCGGCGCTGGGTGCGCGGCGTCCGCGACGACGCCACGCTCGTCGACAGCCGCCGGGCGATCCTCACGTGGGCGCCGGGCGAGAGCGTCCCGGTCTACGCGTTCCCGGTCGACGACGTCCACCCCGACGCGCGTTGGACCGCGAAGGCGCTCCCGGCGCTGGGCGGGCACCTCACGTTCGGGCGCTTCCTGGGCAGCGGCTTCGACCGCTGGTACGAGGAGGACGAGGAGGTCTTCGTCCACCCGCGCGATCCGCACGTACGCGTCGACGCGCTGCCCAGCAGCCGCCACGTGCGGATCGAGTCCGACGGCGTGCTGCTCGCCGAGACGCGCGCCCCCGTCGTCGTGTTCGAGACCGGACTGCCGACGCGCCACTACCTCCCGCCCGAGGACGTCGACCGCGAGCGGCTGGAGCCGACGAACCTCCGCACCGCCTGCCCGTACAAGGGCACCGCCGGGTACTGGTCGGTCCGCGACGCGCCCGAGCTGCCCGACGACGTCGTGTGGAGCTACCCGTCGCCGCTGCCGGCGCAGGAGGCGCTGCGCGACCGGCTCGCGTTCTTCGACGAGCACGTCGACGTCCTCGTCGACGGCGTCCTGCAGAAGCGGCCGGCCAGCCGCTGGCCGCGCCGGCGCCGAGCCGCGGTGGCGTCCTGATGCCGGGCGATGGTCCAGAATGCGCGCGTGCGCATTTCTGCCAAGGCCGAGTACGCGGTCCGCGCGGCCGTCGAGCTCGCCAACGCGGGTGACGTCGCGCTGTCCGCGGACGCCGTCGCGCGGGCCCAGGACATCCCGGTCTTCTTCCTCAAGAAGATCTTTAACGACATGCGGGTGGCCAACCTCGTCAGCACGCAGCGCGGGCGCGACGGCGGCCACCGGCTCGCGCGGCCGGCGTCGGAGATCTCGGTCGCCGACATCCTGCGCGCGATGGAGGGTCCGCTGGCCGACGTCCGCGGCGAGGCGCCCGAGAACCTCGACTACCACGGCGCCGCCGAGCCGCTGCAGGACGTGTGGATCGCGCTGCGCGCCAACGTCCGCAGCGTGCTCGAGGGCGTCACGCTCGCGCACATCGCCAACCAGCAGCTGCCCAAGCGCATCGCGAACCTCGCCCAGAAGGACGACGCGCGCTTCAGGCGCTGAGCAGCAGCGCCGGCGCGTCGCAGCACGGCAGCGCCGACAGCGGGCGCACGCCGACGATGTCGCCACGCCGCAGGCCCAGCCAGACGAGCTCGTCGGGCTCGAGGCAGGCCTCGGCCCGGACCCCGTCGTCGAGGACCAGTGTCACGTCGACGCGCCGGTCGCGCCGGGTCAGGTCCTCGATCAGGCCCTCGCGCCCCGCGCGCTCACGCGGGTCGAGGATCGCGACCGGCAACACGCCGGCACCTCGTCAGCAGCCATGGCGCAATAAATACCACAAACCCTGTCACCTAACTAGGTATTGCGCGCGTACGTGCTCGAGCGCGTCGCCGTCAGGACGGGTCGAGCACCTTGTCGAAGCGCAGGCGCGCCGGTGCGCCCGCGCCGGGCCGCTCCAGCTCGCGGATCAGCGAGTCCTTCACGCCGAAGACGACGTCGGAGCCCAGGTACGGATCGCCGGCCAGGAAGACGTGCGTGACGAGCTCGCGGTGGCCGGGCGCCCGCACGCGGAAGTGGAGCTGGTCGTCAAGCTCTTCCTCTGCCCTTCGCACCTACAAGAACTTCCACGGATGGCTCGGGCGGTCCGAGGAGTTGGCCGCGGTGCACGCGCGCTGGGCCGCCGGCGACGTCGAGGGGGCGCGGCGCGCGGTGCCCCTCGACGTGCTCGACGGCCTCTGGATCAGCGGGTCGCCGGAGGCCTGCCGCGAGCAGATCGCCCGCTTCCTCCACCCGGCGGTGACCGCGATCAACCTCTACGTGGCGCCGTCGCCCGAGCTCGTCCGCGACCCGTCGCTGCTGGCCGGCGTGCTCGGCGCGCTGCGGCCCGGCGGCTGAGCGGCGCCGCGCGCGCCGTCGCAGACGTCGACGCTCAGCGCACCTCGTTGATGCGGATCAGGTTGCCCGCGGGATCGCGGAAGGCACAGTCGCGGACGCCGTAGGGCTGGTCGGTCGGCTCCTGGACGACCTCGGCGCCGCGGCCCTGCAGCTGCTCGAAGACGCCGTCGAGGTCGGCGGTCGCGAGCGTGATGATGCCGTAGGTCCCCTTGGCCATCATCTCGGCGATCGTGCGGCGCTCGTCGTCGGTGATGCCGGGGTCGGCGGCCGGCGGGTGCAGGACGATGGTCGTCCCGGAGCCGCCGGCGGGGCCGACCGTGATCCAGCGCATCCCGTCGTAGCCGACGTCGTTGCGGACCTCGAAGCCGAGCGTGTCGCGGTAGAAGCCCAGGGCCGCGTCCGCGTCGTCGTGCGGCAGGAAGCTCGAGTGAATGGTGATGTCCATGGCGTCACGCTAACCGCGGATCGGGGGTCGGCGCTTCTTGATTCCTGATCGGCCCGGTCACCGGACGTAGGCGGCGAGGTGCTCTCCGGTGAGGGTCGAGCGGGCGGCGACGAGGTCGGCGGGCGTCCCCTCGAAGACGACGCGGCCGCCGTCGCGGCCGGCGCCGGGGCCGAGGTCGACGATCCAGTCGGCGTGCGCCATGACCGCCTGGTGGTGCTCGATGACGATGACCGACTTGCCGGCGTCGACGAGCCGGTCGAGCAGGCCGAGCAGCTGCTCGACGTTGGCGAGGTGCAGGCCGGTGGTCGGCTCGTCGAGGATGTAGACGCCGCTCTTCTCGTCCAGGTGCGTGGCCAGCTTGAGCCGCTGGCGCTCGCCGCCGGACAGCGTCGGGAGCGGCTGGCCGATGGTGAGGTAGCCGAGCCCGACGTCGACGAGCCGCTGGAGGATCTTGTGCGCGGCCGGCGTGCGCGCCTCGCCGTCGGCGAAGAGCTCCTCGGCCTCGCTCACCGACATCGCGAGCACCTCGCTGATGTCGCGGCCGCCGAGGCGGTACTCCAGGACCGACGCCTGGAACCGCTTGCCCTCGCAGTCCTCGCAGATGGAGGCGACGCCGGCCATCATCGCCAGGTCGGTGTAGATCACGCCGGTGCCGTTGCAGTTGGGGCAGGCGCCGTCGGAGTTGGGGCTGAACAGCGCGGGCTTCACGCCGTTGGCCTTCGCGAACGCCTTGCGGATCGGGTCCAGCAGCCCGGAGTACGTCGCCGGGTTGCTGCGGCGCGAGCCGCGGATCGCGGCCTGGTCGATCGCCACCACGCCCGCGAACCCGCTCCCGCCCACCATCGACCCGTGCACGAGCGAGCTCTTGCCCGACCCGGACACGCCGGTGACGACGACCAGCATCCCCAGTGGGATGTCGACGTCGACGTCCTGGAGGTTGTTCGTCGACGCGCCGCGGATCTCCAGCGCGCCGGTCGGCGTCCGCACCGTCTCCTTGAGCGTGGCGCGGTCGTCGAAGTGGCGCCCGGTCAGCGTGTCGCTGGCCCGCAGCCCCTCGACGGTGCCCTCGAAGCACACGGTGCCGCCCGCCGCGCCGGCGCCGGGGCCGAGGTCGACGACGTGGTCGGCGATCGCGATCGTCTCCGGCTTGTGCTCGACGACGAGCACCGTGTTGCCCTTGTCGCGCAGTCGCAGCAGCAGGTCGTTCATCCGCTCGATGTCGTGCGGATGCAGCCCGATCGTCGGCTCGTCGAAGACGTAGGTCACGTCGGTGAGCGACGACCCGAGGTGGCCGATCATCTTCACCCGCTGCGCCTCGCCGCCCGACAGCGTCCCCGACGGCCGGCCGAGCGAGAGGTAGCCCAGCCCGATCTCGTCGAACGACGCGAGCGTCTGCTCCACGGCTTCCAGCAGCGGCGCGACCGACGGCTCGTCGAGCCCGCGGACCCACTCGGCCAGGTCGCTGATCTGCATGGCGCAGGCGTCGCCGATGTTGATGCCCTCGATCTTCGAGGCGCGGGCGCCCTCGGCGAGCCGGGTCCCGTCGCACTCCGGACACGTCGTGAAGGTGACGGCGCGGTCCACGAACGCGCGGATGTGCGGCTGCATCGCCTCCTTGTCCTTGGAGAGCATCGACTTCTGGATCTTGGGGATCAACCCCTCGTAGGTGAGGTTGATGCCGTCGACCTTGATCTTGGTCGGCTCCTTGTGGAGCAGGTCGTGGAGCTCCTTCTTGGTGTACTTGCGGATCGGCTTGTCCGGGTCGAAGAAGCCGCAGCCGGTGAAGATGCGCCCGAACCAGCCGTCCATGCTGTAGCCCGGGATCGTGAGCGCGCCCTCGTTGAGCGACTTGGTGTCGTCGTAGAGCTGGGTCAGGTCGAGGTCGGTCACGCTGCCCATGCCCTCGCACCGCGGGCACATGCCGCCGGTGACGTTGAAGGACTTCTTGACGGTCTTCCTGGCTCCGCGCGCGACGGTGATCGCGCCGGAGGCCCTGACCGAGGGCGTGTTGAAGGAGTAGGCCTTGGGCGAGCCGATGTGCGGCTGACCGAGCCGGCTGAAGACGATCCGCAGCATCGCGTTGGCGTCGGTGACGGTGCCGACGGTCGAGCGGGGGTTGGAGCCCATGCGCTCCTGGTCGACGAGGATCGCCGTGGTCAGCCCCTCCAGCATGTCGACCTCGGGGCGCGACTGCGCCGGCATGAAGCCCTGGACGAACGCGCTGTAGGTCTCGTTGATGAGCCGCTGGGACTCCGCGGCGACCGTGCCGAAGACCAGCGAGCTCTTGCCCGAGCCGGAGATCCCGGTGAACACCGTCAGCCGGCGCTTCGGCAGCTCGACGCTGACGTCCTTGAGGTTGTTGACGCGCGCGCCCTGCACGCGGATCAGGTCGTGGCGGTCCGCGGCGATGCTCATCGTGGGAGCGGCGCTCACTGGTCCTGCAGCAATCCGAGCACGTTGCCGTCGAGGTCGATGACGGTGGCGATCAGGCGGCCGCCGCCGACGTCGTGCGCGGGCTCCTTCACCGTCGCGCCCGCGGCGGTCACCTCGGCCAGCTTGGCCTCGATGTCCGCCACCTGCCAGTAGGCCACCGGCGCGGTCATGGCCTGCGGGCCGCCGGTGGGCACCAGCCCGACGTGCTGGCCCTCGGCGTCGTAGCCGACGTAGTACTCCGAGTCGGCCTGCGGCGCGAGGCCGAGCAGGGCCGTGTACACCGTCTTGGCCGCGGCCAGGTCGGACACGGGGTGCAGGATGGTCTTGATGCCCTGGGTGGTGGTCATGGTCACTCCTGAGGTCGGGGTCGTGCTGTCCATGCCGCTCACCCTAGGTCGGGTTCGTGACCGGGGCTTCTTGATTCCTGATCGGTCTCGTCACCTGCTTGGCCACGCACGACGGCATCCCCGCCGTCGTGCGCGCGGCGTCGCGCCGGTAGACGCTCGGCGGCACGCCGACCAGCTCGGCGAAGCGCGTGCTGAACGTGCCCAGCGACGCGCAGCCGACCTCGAAGCAGACCTCGGTGACGCTGAGGTCGCCGCGGCGCAGCAGCGCCATCGCGCGCTCGATGCGCCGCGTCATCAGGTAGCCGTAGGGCGACTCGCCGTAGGCGATCCGGAACTGGCGGCTGAGGTGCCCGGCCGACATGTGCGCGCCGCGGGCGAGCGCCTCGACGTCCAGCGGCTGCGCGTACTCCCGGTCGATCCGGTCGCGGACGCGGCGCAGCAGCGCGAGGTCGCGCAGGTGCTGCGCCGCGGCGGGGGTGCTGGTCACGCTGGTCACGCGCGTGATCGTGGCACGTCACGCCGGAGGTGCCTAGCGACGGTGGTCAGCGGCGGCGCCCGACGGACTACGCCGGCCGCGCTCTGGACGGACGCGGCGCGCGCTCGCCGCGCGCGGCGCGGGGCAGGGTGCCGTCCTCGCCGATCGGGCCCAACGAGGCCGAGAGCAGCCGGGCCGCCTCGTCCTCGCCGACCCGCGCCACGAGCCAGTCGCGCGTCGCGACCGACGCCGCCGCGGCACGGCCGCGCAGCTCCGGGTCGCGGGGCCGCTGGGCGGTGAGGTCGGCGCCCATCAGCAGCGCGGCGGCCATCTCGTCGTCCGAGCGCCGGTCCCCACGCTCGCGCGCCAGGTCGAGCATGCGCGGCACGTCCACCGCCGCGACCTCCTCGGCGCTGGGCTCCGGAGTGACGTGACGCCGAGCGCCGAAGATGCGCGCGAACGGGTTGAGCGCAGAGGCCATGGCCCCCTCACGGTAGCCGAGCCGCCGTCACAGCGCGGCAGCCACCGGTGCCACGGCGTCGTCGGCGGCGGTCGGCGCGGCTGCCGCCGTGGATCGGCGCTGGGCGACGACGGCGCCCACGATCGCCGCGAGGGGAAGCAGCCAGGGCAGGTCGTTGATCCAGGCCTCGGTGCTTCCGGTCAGGGTCGCGTAGTGCTGGACCATGAACACGAGGCCGACGATCAGGCCGACCGCCCCGAGGGCGGGTGCGACGATGGTCCCCCAGCGCGACATCTCGTCCTCGCGGCGGGCGAAGAAGCCGACCACCGACACGCTGGCGATCGCCTGCAGGACGACGATCCCGAGGACGCCCAGGCCGTAGAGCGCGATGCCCATCGTCAGGTACGGGTCCTTGCCGGCGAGGGCGAAGCCGACCACGACCACCGCGGTCACGCCGAGCTGCACGGCGCTCGCGACGATCGGCGAGCCGTGCCGGGGATGGGTGTGCGCCAGCGCGCGCGGCAGCAGCCCGTCGCGGGCCAAGGCGTAGTGGTAGCGGGCGGTGTTGCAGTGGAAGGCCAGGAACGCCGCGAAGAGGCTCGTCACCACGAGGATCTGCATCGCGTCGGTCGTGAACCCGCCGACGTACTGGGCGTTGGCCGCGAAGATGAACGACGCGGGGTCCTTGCCCGCCGCGGCCTGCGCCTGGTCGACGCCGTAGGCCGAGATCGCCGCCCACGTGGTCACCAGGTAGAACACCGTGATGATCCCGAGCGCGAGGTAGGTCGCGCGCGGCACGGTCCGCCGCGGGTCGCGCGCCTCCTCGCTGTACAGCGCCGTGGCCTCGAAGCCGACGAACGAGCCGAACGCCAGCATCAGGCTCACGCCGAAGCCGCTCGCGAACACGGTGCTCGGCGCGAAGACGTGCAGCGAGAAGCCGTGGAAGCCCTTGTCGATCAGCACGCCGACGTCGAAGGCGAGCAGGATCGCCACCTCGCACAGCAGCGCGACGCCGAGCACCTTGGCGCTCAGCGCGACCTCGAAGTACGACAACAACGCGACGATCGCGAACGCGATCACGGCCCACACCTGCCACGACAGGTCGATCCCGACCACGCCCTGCCCCACCGTGTGCGCGAAGTACGCCAGCCCGCCGAGGATGCCGATCGTCGCCGCGTTGTAGGCGACCACGGCGACGTAGGCGGTCGCGCCGCCCGCGGTCCGGCCGAGGCCCTGCGTCGCGTAGGCGTAGAACGCCCCGGCGTTGGTGACGCGCCGGCTCATGCGCACGTAGCCGACCGCGAACAGCCCCAGCACGACGCCGGCGATCAGGTAGGTCCCCGGCACGCCGGCGCCGTTGCCCAGCGCGATCGACAACGCCAGGATCGCGGCCACGACGCCCATAGGCGCGACGCCGGCCAGCACGAAGAACATGATGTCGGCGGTGCCCATGGACCCGCGATCGAGCCGCTCGTCCGCCGCGACCCGGCGGTCAGCCGTTGACATGGAGCACCTCGCGCGCCCACAGCGCCGCCAGGACCTCGCCGGCCGCGCGCTCGCCCGAGCGCACCGCGCCGTCCATGTAGCCGTTCCACAGGTCGGCGGTCTCGGTCCCGGCCCAGTGGACGGCCCCGACCGGCTCGCGCAGCGTCGCCGCGTAGCGCGTCCACGCCCCGGTGCCGAGGTGGCCGACGTAGCAGCCGCGCGACCACTCCTCCTCGGCCCAGTTGGTCTCCAGGTACTCGACCGGATCGGCGGCCGCCGGCCCGTACAGCCGGACGAGCGAGGCAATCACCTTGCCTTGGCGCTCGTCGGCGTCCAGCGCCGTCAGCGCGACGGCCTGGTCGGCCTCCACGAACGCGGTCATGACGCCGCAGGCGCCGTCGGCCGGCGAGCCGTCGAACGTCACGCTCACCGGGTCCTCGACGCTGAGCGCGAAGCCCGACAGGCCGTCCGCGCGCCAGAACGGCGTCGCGTACCGCACCTGGCACTTGATGACGAAGCCCATCGGCATCTGCTGCGTGAGCTGGTCGCGCAGCGCCGGCAGGGCCGGCACGTAGCGGATCCGGGCCGCCAGCGCGGGCGGGACCGAGACGACGACCCGCTCCGCGACGATCGTGCCGCCGGCGTAGTCGACCTCGACGCCGTCGTCGCCCTGGCGGATCTCGCGCACCGGCGCCTCCAGGCGCACGGCGTCGCCGAGGTCGTCGGCCAGCGCGAGCGCGATCGACTGGGTCCCGCCGACGACGCGGCTCTCCTGCGCGCCGCCGCCCGTCGCGATCAGCCGGTCGATCATCCCGCCCGAGTGCACGTAGAACAGCCCGTGCAGCAGCGACATCTGGGTCGCCTCCGCGCAGAAGATCGCGGGCACGAGCATCCGCCAGAAGCGCAGGCCGCCGTCGGTCTTCGTGTTGGCCACCAGCCACGCGTCGAAGGTCTGGTCGTCGAGCAGGCGGGCGTCCGGCGCCTCCCACGGCGCGTCGGTCGGCACGGTCGCCGCCAGCGCCTCCAGCTCCGCCTGCGTCTCGCCGACGTCGGCGAGCGTCGCCGCGTCGAAGCCCAGCGACTCGTCGGCGTAGCGGCGGATCGCGCCGTCGATGGCCAGGATGCCCTCGCCGTCGTCGAACGTCGGGAACAGGCCGATGCCGAGCTCGTCGATCAGCGCCAGGACGCGGTCCTGGGTCGGCCCGACCCACGCGCCGCCGGCCTCGACGACGGTCCCGTCGTCGAAGACGTGGTTCTTGATGCGGCCGCCGACGCGCTCGCGCGCCTCCAGCACCACCACGCTGCGACCGGCCTTCTGGATCTCGCGCGCGGCCACCAGCCCCGCGAAGCCGCCACCGACGACGACGACGTCCACTGACTCCATGTGCTGCTCCTCCTTATGAGACGACGGACGGAGTCTGGGCGGCGGGCGCCGGCGCGTGTTCACGGATTCCAGACAACCCGCCGCGTCGCCTTGGTCGATGCCCACAGGCCGCGCGCCCGCCGCGGGCCGCGCCCGGCGTAGGATGCGCCGGCATGGCCTCGTTGGACCTGCAGCTCAAGGACGTCTCGGCGTGGGTCGAACGCGAGCAGCCGCGCCTGCAGGAGCTGATGCTCGAGCGCTGGCACGAGCAGGTGCCCGAGTACTTCGACCCCGAGGACCCGGACTTCCTGGCGGTCTCGCGCGAGAGCATCGCGTCCAACCTCAAGGCGATCGCCGACGGCCTGGTCAGCGGCCGCGCCGAGCCGGCCCACCTCCCGCCGGGCGCCGTCGACGAGGCGCTGACCGCCGCGCGCGACCGCGTCGCGTGGGGGCTGGTGGACCGGACCTACCGGATCGGCCACGCGATCCTCTGGGAGGAGCTGCTGGCCGAGATCGAGGACTGGCCACTGCAAGGGCGCGGGCGCAGCGACCTGCTGCGCGTCGTCTCCCGCTACCTGTTCGCCTACGTCGACCACGTCACCGGCGAGCTGGCCGAGATCCACCAGGCCGAGCGCGACCGGCAGCTGCGCGGCCACGAGCTGCGCCAGATCGCGTGGGTCCGCGACGTGCTGGACGGCACGCCGGTCACCGACGAGGCGGGCGACTACGACCTGCGCCGCGAGCACGTCTGCGTCGTCGCCTGGGGCGAGCAGGCCGAGCTGGCGATCACCGAGCTCGGGCGCCGGCTGGACGCCACGGTCCTCATCGTCCCGGGCCAGGGCAGCGCGCTCTGGGGCTGGGTCGGCGGGCGCCCGACGCTGCCGGAGCGGTGGGACACGGCGCTGGCGTCGTTCGCGCCCGCCGGCGACACCTCCATGTCGCTCGGCGACCCCGCCGACGGCGCGGACGGCTTTCGCCGCACGCATCGCCAGGCCACCGAGGCCGCGCGCGTCGCCCGGCTCGTCGCCCCCGCGGTCGTGCGCTACCGCGACGTCGCGCTCGAGGCGCTGCTGCTGCGCGACGAGCGCGCGGCGCGCGCGTTCGTCGACGAGCGGATCGGCACGCTGCTGGTCGACGACGACCGCACGCGCGTGCTGCTGGAGACGCTCGTGGCCTACGTCGACGCCGGCTGGGTCGCCGCCTCCGCGGCGGCGCGCCTCGGCGTCCACGAGCGCACGATCGCCTACCGGCTCGCGACGATCGAGAAGCGCCTCGACCACCCGCTGACGCAGCGTCGCCTGGAGGTCGGCGCGGCGCTGCGGATCGCCGGCGTCGCGCGCCGCGCCGGCTGAGGGCTCAGGACGCCGCGCCGAGGCGCCGGCCGGTGCCCGGGTCGAAGAGCAGCAGGTGCTCGGCGTCCATCCACAGGCGGGTGCGCTGGCCGCCGGCCGCGCGCGCTCCGGCGGGCAGCCGCGCCACGAGCTGGCGGTCCGCGGCGCCCAGCTCGTCGAGCAGCGCCCGGTGCTCGGCCGGGACATCGCCGGCGCGGAAGTAGGCGTACACCTCGGGGCCGAGGACCTCCACGAGCTCGATCGCCGGCTCGAAGGTCAGGCCATCGCGGTGCGGGCCGCCGTCGGTCGCCGCGTCCTCGAAGGCCTCCGGCCGGATGCCGACGACGACCTCGCGGCGGTCCGGAGCGCCCGCGCGCAGGCGCTCGAGCAGGGCGCGCGGGGCGTCCAGCGCCCCGAACGGCAGGCGCAGGACGTCGCCCTCGACGGTCGCCACCACGAAGTTCATCGCGGGCGACCCGATGAAGCCGCCGACGAACACGTTGGCGGGCGCCTCGTACAGCTCCGTCGGCGTCCCGACCTGCTGCAGCTCCCCGGCGCGCATGACCGCGACCCGGTCGCCGAGCGTCATCGCCTCGGTCTGGTCGTGGGTCACGTACACCGTCGTCGTGGCCAGCAGCGACTGGATCCGGGCGATCTCGGCGCGCATCTGCACGCGCAGCTTGGTGTCGAGGTTCGACAGCGGCTCGTCCATCAGGAACGCCTTGGGGTCGCGCACGATCGCGCGGCCCATCGCGACGCGCTGGCGCTGGCCGCCGGAGAGGTTGGCCGGCTTGCGCTCGAGGTGCTCGGTGAGGTCGAGGACGCGCGCGGCGTCGTCGACCTTCGCCGCGATCGCCTGGCGATCCAGCTTGGCCATCTTCAGAGAGAACCCCATGTTCTGGCGGACGGTCATGTGCGGGTACAACGCGTAGCTCTGGAAGACCATCGCGACGTCGCGCGCCTTCGCGGGCCGCTCGTTGACGCGCTCGCCGCCGATGCGCAGCTCGCCGGCGCTGATGTCCTCGAGCCCGGCGAGCATCCGCAGCGCCGTGGACTTGCCGCACCCCGACGGGCCGACGAGGATCAGGAACTCCCCGTCGGCGATGTCGAGGCTCAGCGCCTTCACCGCCTCCGTGCCGTCCGGGTACTCCTTGGTGACCTCGTCGAGCTGGATCTGCGCCATGGCGTGCTCCTGTCCTCCTGCGTCATCCGACCATGCCGAGCCGGCGCGCGACCGCGAGGGTCCGCTCGGCTCCCTTCACGAACGCCGCGTCGACGAACCGCCCGTCGGGCAGCACCAACGCGCCGGTCGAGGTCCCGTCGGCCACGGCCGCCGCGTCGACGAGCTCGCGCGCACGGCGGACCTCTTCGGCGGCGGGGCGGTAGGCCTCGACGATCACCGGCAGCTGCGCCGGATGGATCGCCGCGCGGCCGAAGAACCCCTGCGCCCGCCCTCGGCGGCACGACGCCGCCAGGCCGTCGCGGTCGCCGAGACGCCCGTAGACCGACTGGGCGGGCGCGGGCAGCCCGGCCGCGCGCGCGGCGATCACGACCCGGCCGCGGGCCCAGTCCAGCGCGCCGTCGTCGGCGGCGCCGAGCTCGGCGGCCAGGTCGGCCTCGCCCAGCCCGATGCCTCCGACCGACGGATCGGCGGCGGCGATCGCGTGCGCGCGCTCGACGCCGAGCCCAGACTCCAGCAGGCAGTGCAGCGCCAGCCCGCGCGCGCCGGCGTCGAGCGCCGTGGCGACGTCGCGGACGACGTCCGGGTCGTCGACCTTCGGGATCCGCACGCCGCCGAGGCCCGGGAGATCGCGGATCGCGGCGAGGTCGTCGCGGCCGAGCGGCGAGCGCGGGTCGTTGATCCGGACGTCGACAGGCACCGGCGGACGCTGCGCCAGCAGCGCCGCCACGTTGCGCCGAGCGGCGGCCTTGTGGGCAGGAGCGACGGCGTCCTCGAGATCGACGATGACCACGTCGGCGCCGGCCACCACGGCCTTGTTCATCAACTCGGGACGGTCGGCCGGGGCGTAGAGCAGCGTCAGCGGCGGGGGCGCGCTCATACGACGCCGGCCTCGCGCAGCCGCGCGATCTCCTCGGCCTCCAGGCCGAGCTCGCCGAGGACCTCGTCGGTGTGGCGCCCGTGCGCGGGACCGGCCCACCGGATCGCGCCCGGCGTCTCGGACAGGCGGAACAGCACGTTCTGCATGCGCAGCGGGCCGAGCTCGTCGTCGTCGACGGTGACGATCGACTCCAGCGCGCGGTACTGCGGATCGGCGAGGACGTCGCGCACGTCGTAGATGGGCGCGACCGCCGCCTGCGCCGCCGCGAACGCCTCCACGACCTCGTCGCGCGTGCGCTGGCCGATCCAGGTGGCGACCGCCGGGTCGATCTCGTCGGCGTGCGCGGCGCGCTCGGCGCCGGACGCGAACCACGGCTGCTCGGCGAGGTCGGGCCGGCCGACGAGCCGCACGACGCGCTCGGCGACGCTGTGCGCGCTGGCGGACACCGCGACCCAGGCGCCGTCGGCCGTCTTGTAGGTGTTGCGCGGCGCGTTGGTCACCGAGCGGTTGCCCGTGCGCTGCTGGACGGTCCCGAGCTGGTCGAAGACCGTCGGCTGCGCGCCCAGCAGCGTCAGGATCGGCTCGATGATCGCGAGGTCGATCGCCTGGCCGCGACCGGTGTGCTCGCGCGCGTTGAGCGCGGTCATGACCGCGAACGCGGTGGCCAGCGCGGTGATGCCGTCGGCGAGGGCCAGCGGCGGCAGCGTCGGCGGTCCGTCGGGCTCGCCGGTGATGGCCGCGAACCCGCTCATCGCCTCGGCCAGGGTGCCGAACCCGGGACGTCCGGAGTAGGGGCCGAACTGGCCGAAGCCGGTCACGCGGGCGAGCACGAGCCGGGGGTTGGCCGCGGCCAGCACGTCGGGGCCGAGGTTCCAGCGCTCCAGCGTGCCGGGCCGGAAGTTCTCGATCAGGACGTCGGCGTCGGCGATCAGGCGCAGCAACAGCTCCTGGCCGTCGGCGTGGGACAGGTCGACCGTGATCGCGCGCTTGTTGCGCCCGAGGACCTTCGTCCACAGGCCGACGCCGTCCTTGCTCGCGCCATGGCTGCGCGCAGGGTCGGGACGCCGCGGGTGCTCGACCTTGACGACGTCGGCGCCGAAGTCGCCGAGGAGCATCGCGGCCATCGGCCCCGCGAACAGGGTGGAGGCCTCGACGACCCGCAGCCCGGCCAGCGGCCCGCGCCTCACGCGCCGTCTCCAGCCGCCACGAGCCGCTCGACCGCGGCCCGGTCGGGCATCGCGGCCGACGCGCCCGCGCGCGTGACCGCCAGCGCGGCGGCGGCCGACGCCCAGTCCAGCGCCTCGGGCCACGGGCGGCCCTCCGCGCGCGCCACGGCCAGCGCGCCGGCGAAGGTGTCCCCCGCCCCCGTCGTGTCCACGGCGTCGACCGCGAACGCCGCGCGCCGCACCGGCGCCGCGCCCGCCGCGCGATGCAGGCAGCCGCGCTCGCCCAGCGTGACGACGACGTCGGCGACGCGTGCGGCGAGCTCCTCCACGGCCACGTCGAGGTCGTCCTGTCCGGTCAGGCCCCGCGCCTCGTGCTCGTTGAGGACCAGGACGTCGACGGCCCTCAGCAAGGTGTCGGGCAGCGGCTGCACCGGAGCGGGGGTCAGCACCACCTTCGTGCCCGCGGCCCGCGCGGCGGTCGCCGCATCGACGACGACGCCGAGCGGGACCTCGAGCTGCAGCAGCACCGCGTCGGCGGCCGCGATGCGTGCATGATCCTCATCGCTCAGCGTCACCGCGGCGTTCGCGCCGGGGACGACGACGATGGCGTTCGCGCCCTCCGCGTCGACCACGATGTGCGCGCTCCCGGTGGGCTCGGTCGAGACCCGCAGGCCCGCGACGTCGACCCCGGCCGCTGTCAGCGCGTCGCGCAGCAGCGCGCCCGCGTCGTCGTCGCCGATCGCCCCGACCAGCGCGGCGCGGCCGCCGAGCCGGGCCGCGGCGATGGCCTGGTTGGCGCCCTTGCCGCCCGGACCGCGCGTGAAGCGCTCGCCGGCGACGGTCTCGCCGAGCGCGGGCGCGCGCTGGACGTAGACCACCATGTCGACGTTCGCGCTGCCGACCACGACGATGCCGGGCCCGCTCATGCGGTCGCCACCTCGGCGCCGCGGACGGTGGCGACCGCCAGGGTCCGGTCGGCCAGCGCGTCGAAGCCGATGCCGTCGAAGCCCGCCAGCGTGGTCCGGACGGTGTTGCGCAACGGCGCCGTCCAGGCGTCCGGGATCGCGGCGGTCCCGCCCAGCGCGCCGACCACGGCACCGACGGTCGCCCCGTTGGAGTCCGTGTCCCAGCCGGCGCTGACCGCGGCGCAGATGGACCGCGTGAAGTCGCCGTCGCCGTGGCGCAGCGCCAGCACGACCAGCGCCGCGTTGTTGATGGCATGGACCCAGTGCAGGTCGCCGTAGCGCTCGTAGAGCGCGTCGACCGCCGGCTCCCAGTCGGTGACGTGCTGGGCGCTGGCGAAGCGCAGGGCCGCGGCCATCCGGCTGGCCGGCGGGACGACCGCCATGCCCGCGGCGATCGCGTCCTCGACGCGCTCCACGCACGGCGCCGCCGCGGTCATCGCGGCGACGAACAGCGCGCCGTAGATGCCGTTGGCGCGGTGGCTCAGGACGGCGTCGCGCCACGCCAGCTCCGCGGCCGCCGCCGGCGCGCCGGGGCTCGCCCAGCCGAACGCGTCGGCCCGGATCTGCGCGCCGATCCACTCGCTGAACGGGTTGCGCCAGCCGCCGGCGCGCGCGGGCGCCAGCCCCATCAGCAGGTTGCGGTAGGTGACGCGCTCGGCGGTGAAGACGCGCCCGGCCGGCAGTTGCGCGAGCCACCGCTCGGCGACGTCGTCGGTCGTGAAGGCGCGCCCGCGCTCCTCGAGCAGCGCCAGCGCCAGCATCGGGAAGTTGATGTCGTCGTCCTCGGGCATCGCCACGATGTTCTCGGCCAGGCTCGTCGGCGCGCTGCGGCGGTTCCACGGCCGGCGGCGGGCGACGTCCTCCGGCAGCCCCTCGGCGGTGAAGTACGCGGCCAGCGGCCAGCGACCGGTCGCATCGAGGATCTCGCGGATGCCGGCCCGCGGCAGCTGCTCGACGGGCTTGCCGAGCAGGCAGCCGGCGGCCCGGCCGAGCCACGCGCCGTGGAGGCGATCGCGCAGCTCGGCGTCGCCTCGGGGGGCCGGGAACGCCGGCGGCGGCGCCGGCCAGGTCGCGGCGATCGCGTCCCAGTCGCTCGGCTCCTCGGCCGCATGCGGCGACGGGAGCGCCGTGAGCTCGTCGAGCAGCTCCTCGGCCAGCGCGCGCAGCGCCGGCGGCGCGGGCTCGGCGGAGGCGCCGCGGCGCGCCGGCGCCGGAAGGCCGCCGGCCGCCGCCCAGCGGCGGGCTTGAGCGGTCACGTCGCGGCCCTCCTGGCGCGCCTGGTCCAGGGCGAAGCCGGCGAGGTCCTCGGGCTGCACCCAGGTCAAGCGCACGCGTCGTCCTCCAGCAGCGCGCGGAACGTCGCGTCGACGGCCGTCCGGCGCTCGACGTCGCGCGCGAAGATCTCGGCCGCCACCGCGGCCATGCCGCGTCCCGGCTCCTCGATGTCGAGCCGGCTGGCGTAGGCGACGCCCGTCCGCCACGCCTCGGGCACCGCGTCGCGACCGTGCAGGGCGCCGCAGATCGCGCCGGCCATCGACGCGATCGAGTCCGAGTCGCGGCCGTAGTTGACGCCCGCCAGGACGGCGTCCTCGTAGCGGCCGCCGGCGATGCGCACGAGCCCGAGCGCCACGGGCAGCTCCTCGATCGCGTGCAGCCGGCTCGGCCGGCGCGCGCCCAGGCCGGGCTCGCGGTAGGTGTCGGCGACCGTGTCGTACGGGCGCACGGCGTCGCGCAGCACGGGCAGCGCCTCGCGCCAGCTGTCGCAGCGCCCGGCCGCCTCGACGACCGCGTCGATCGCGGCGGCCGTCCCGTCGTGGGCGACGTCCAGGCAGGCGCCGATCACGGAGTCGGCCGTCGCGCCGGGCGCCATGGCGGCGGCGACGCCCGCGGCCAGCACGCCCGCGGCCTCCCGGCCGAAGCTCGACTGATGCGGGCCGGCGAGATCGATCGCCTCCGCGTACGCCGCGCGCGGGTTGGCCGCGTTGGCCACGCCGACCGGCGCCATGTACATCGCGGCGCCGCAGTTGACCACGTTGCCGACGCCGGCCTCGCGCGGGTCGACGTGGCCGTAGTGCAGCCGCAGCACGAGCCACTTCTCGGCCAGGAAGACGCGCTCGAGCGGCAGCGCCTCGCGGTCGAGCTCGGGGATCCACTGCTTCTCCCCGATCATCAACGGCACGAGCTCGGACGCGATGTCGTAGGCGTCGAGGTGGTCGCGCTTGGACCGGTAGACGCGGACGAGCGCGTGGGTCATCAGCGTGTCGTCGGTCACGCGCCCGTCACCCTTGCGGTAGGGGGCGATCGGGCGCGCCTCGCGCCAGTCGGGGTAGAACGGCGGGACGAAGCCCTCGACCCAGCCGCCGTAGCGCGCGCGGATGTCCTCGGGCGACCAGCCCTCGGTCGGACCGCCGAGGGCGTCGCCGACGGCGCTGCCCGCCAGGCAGCCGACGGCGCGGTCCTCCAAGGCGATGGCGCGGGCGGTCTCGGAGATCATGTGACGGCTCCTGTCGTCTGGGTTGGCGGTGTGCCGGCGCGCTGCGCGAGCCGCCGGCCAAGGTCGTGGAGGTCGCGCCCGGCGAGCTCGGGCAGGCAGCACCCGGCCAGCGTCGCGACGCGGTCGCGCCAGGCCGTGGGCACGGCGCCGGCGCCGCCGAGCGCGCCGGCCAGCGCGCCGGTCAGCGCCGGCGCGGAGTCCGCGCAGCGCGCCAGGCAGGCGGCGGCGGAGACCGCGGGGACCAGCGCGCCGTCCGCGGCGACCAGCAGCGCCAGCGCGGCCGGCAACGTGTCCGCCGCGGCGACGCCGTAGCTGTAGACGTGGTCCAGCAGCTGCCCGTCGATGGCGGGGACGACGGCGAACGGACCGCCCTGCGTCGCCGCCTCGCGCCCGAGGCCGACCGCGGCGTCGGCCTGGCGCCGGATCGCCGTGCCGGCGGGCAGCTCGGCCAGCGCGGCGGCCACGACGTCCTCGACGCCGCCGGCCGCGACGCCGACTGCCACCGCCGCGGCGACCGCGCGCGCGGCGTGCAGCCCGTCCTCGGCGTTGGTGACGGCGGCGTCGACCGCGGCCAGCGCGGCCGCGGCGTCCGGGTCGCCCGGCGCGAGCATGCCGAAGACCGGAGCGCGCAGCGCCGCCGCGTCGTCGGCGCAGTGCGGGTGGTCGTGGCCGCTGACCGGTGCGGCGCGCCCGGCCGCGAGGTGGTCCAGCGCGCAGCGGACCGAGATGCGCGCGCGCAGCCCGGGCTCGTCCGCGCGCCGGGCCAGCGCCGCCCACGCGGCGTCGATCGTCGCGCGGTCGGGCGGCGCGGCCGCGAGGACGTGCTCGGCGGTGAACGCGAGCCACTCGGCGTCGTCGCCGGGCCCGATGCGCAGCGGCGCCGGCGGCTGGTTGAGGCTGAAGGGGACCGGCAGCGTGGTGACGCCCTGCTCCTCGGCGTGCGCGTCGAGCTCGCGCGCCAGCCGCCGCGTCCAGGGCGGCAGCGCCACCGCCCGGTGCCGGACCGCGGGCCAGCCGGCCGCGTCGCCCACCGCGAGGCCGAGCACCGTGCCCAGGACGCGATCGCTCAGCGTCGCCACGAGGCCTCCGCGAGCGCGTCGGCGATCTCCGTCATGTCCTGTCCCGCGACGACCCGCAGGCAGCTGCCGCGCAGCGGGCCCAGCCGCGCCCGCCAGTCGGCGGGCAGGGCGTCCTCTCCCCCGACCGCGCCGGCCAGCGCGCCGGCGATCGCGGCGATCGTGTCGGCGTCGCGCCCGAGGTTGACCGCGCCGACGACGCTGTCGACGAACGCGCCGTCGGCCGCGACGAACGCGCCGAACGCCAGGCCGACGGCCTCGGGCGCGAGGTCGGTCCACGGGTAGCGGTGGGTGACCAGCGCGGCGTGCAGCCTGGCCGTCAGGTCCTGGGGTCCATCGGCCGCGACACCGGCGGCGACGGCGGCCGTCAGCGCCCGCGCGGTCCAGCTGTCGGGCGGGATCGCGGCGAGCGCCGCGGCGGCCACGGCACGGGCGTCGCCGCCGACCATCGCGCAGGCCACCCCGGCGGCGACCGCCGCGCCGCCGTGCAGGCCCTCGCCGTCGTGGTCGACGCTGCCCTCCGCGACGGCCAGGCGTGCGGCCAGCACGGGATCGCCCGCCGCGAACACGCCGTGCACGGCGGCGCGCATCGCCAGCCCGTCGCTCCAGGCGTGGTGGTGCCGGCCGCTGTGCGGCGGCTGCAAGCCGCGCTCGAGGTTGACGATCGCCTCGAGCGTGCTGAAGCCGCCCCCGCGGAAGGCCTCGCGCTGGCCGACGATGTCGCGCCGCCACGCCGCGGCCGCGTCGGCGGCGGTCAGCGCGGCCCCGTGCTCGAGCAGCAGGCCGGCGGCGAACGCCGCGAACTCCGTGTCGTCGGTGCCCGCCGGGTCGTCGGCCACGAACGCGTCGAGCCGGCCCCAACGCTGCGCGATCTGCTCCGGCGTCAGGTTCTCGGCCGGCGCCCCGAGGGCGTCGCCGAGGGCCAGCCCGAGCAGGCAGCCGCGCGCACGCTCGCGCACGGCCGCCTGCTCGTCGGGGGCTGTCGGGGACGAGGTCAGGGCCCTGCTCCTACCGTGCCGCGGACTGGAGGATCGGGTTGCCGTCGTCGACCAGCTTCTTGCCCAGCTGGTCCAGCGAGATCCGGTCGGCGAAGTACTCCTGGAAGGCCGGATCGGCGATCTTGTCCTTCCACTCCGCGTAGCCGGGCACCTGCTGGAACGGCGCGAGCACCAGGTCCTTGCCCGACGCCAGCGCGACGTCCCACCCGTCCTTGCCGCCGGTGAGCTTCTCCAGCTCGGCCGACGCCGCGTCGCTGGTCGGCAGCAGCCAGTCGCCCTTGGCCAGCTGGGCCATGTTCTTGGCGTTGAGGAAGTACTCGATGAACTGCGTCGCCTGGTCCTGGTGGTCGGACTGCTGCGTCACCGAGAGCGTCTGCGAGACCGCGCCCTGGTCCTGGTTGGCGCCCTTCAGCGGCGGCAGCGTCACCCAGTCGAAGCCCTTGGGCGCCTGCTGCTGGACCTGCTGGCGGAACCACACGCCGGCCGGCACCATCGCGTACTTGCCCGCGAAGAAGGCGGGCAGCGGGTCGGCGGTGCCCATGCCCAGCGCGTCCTTGGCCGCCGACGCGTCGGTGTAGAGCATGTCGTGGATCCGCTTGGGGACCTGCTGGTCGGCCGCGTCGAAGGACACCGACTTGCCGTCGCTGCCGAAGAACTTGCCGTCGAAGGACAGCGAGAGGTTCAGCACGCGGTTGGTCGACTGCTTCAGCGCCCACGCGACGCCGTGCGTCCCGCCGGTGGTCAGCGTCTTGGCCGCCGCCTGGAACTGATCCCACGTCCACGGCTGGTCGGGCGTCGGGACGGCGATCCCGGCCTTCTTCAACAGCTTGCGGTTGGCGACGATGATCTGCGACTCCTGCAGGAACGGCACCGCGTAGGTCCCGCCCTGGTACTGCACGGTCTTCCAGGCGTCCGGGCGGATCTCGCTCTTCATCGACGCCGAGAGCCGGTCGTCGAGCTTGGCGATGTAGCCCTGGCGGACGAAGTCGCCCAGCGAGTCCGACGAGTACTGGAAGACGTCGGGCGCCTTGTCGCCCGCGAAGGCCGTGACGAGCCGGTCGTGCACCGAGTCCCAGTCGCCCTGGACGTACTGGACCTGGATGTTCGGATGGCTCTTGTTCCAGGCGGCGACGATCTCCTTGTTGGCGGAGATCGACTCCTTCTGCCAGGCGAGGCTCAGGAACCGCAGCTTGACCGGGCCCTTCGCGGCGCTCTCGTCGCCCCCGCTCGAGCCGCCGCACGCGGCGACGGCGATCGACATCACGGCCATCAGCGCGACGGCCAGCGCTCTACGGCGCATCTCTCTCCTCCTTGTATGAACAGCAACCCACATCTTTGTCAACCCTTTACCGCTCCGCTGAGCAGGCCCGAGGTCAGCCGGCGCTGGATGACGCCGAAGAGCACGAGGCTGGGGATCGTCGCGAGCACCGACGCGGCGGCCAGCGGGCCGAGGTCCGCCACGCCCTCCTTGCCCAGGAACCTCGCCAGCGTCAGCGACAGCGTCGCCTGCTCGGGGTCGTTGAGCACGACCAAGGCCAGGAAGAACTCGTTCCACGCGGAGATGAACGAGAACAGCAGCGTGACGACGATCCCAGGCGCCAGCAGCGGCGCGACGATCGAGACCAGGATCCGCAGCCGCCCCGCGCCGTCGGTGGCGGCCGCCTCCTCGAGCTCGACCGGGATGCCCTGCACGTAGCCCCGCAGCAGCCACAGCGCGAAGGGCAGCGACCACACGACGTAGACGATGATCAAGCCCAGGTGGGTGTCGACCAGGTGCAGGTCGCGCAGGATCAGGAACAGCGGGATGATGATCAGGATCAACGGGAAGATCTGGCTGAGCACCACCCAGCCGAGCGCGACCCGGTTGAGCCGCGAGCGAAAGCGCGCCAGCGCGTAGGCGGCGGGCAGCGCGAGCAGCACGGTCAGGACCGCGGCCGCGACCGACACCTTCACGCTGTTCCAGGCGCTGTGCACGAGCGCCTGCTCGTGCAGCGCGGCGCTGAAGTTGTCGAGCGTCGGCGCGTGCGGGATCAGCGTCGGGTGCAGCCGCGCCATCTCGCGCGGCCCCTTGAACGCCGTGCTCAGCAGCCACAGCAGCGGGAACGCGAGGAACAGGAGGTAGGCGCTGAGCGCCGTGTACTGGAACGCGCGCCGCCGGCGCGGCCGCTCCGCGACCATCGTCATGTCAGCTCGCCTCCTGCAGCCGGCGCCGCAGCACGAGCACCATCAGCCCCGCGATGATCAACACCATCACGTTGCCCAGCGCGGCGGCGTAGCCGAAGTTGCCGTAGCCGAAGCCCTCCTGGTAGGCGAAGAGCATCGGCAGCTGCGTCCGGCCGCCGGGACCGCCGGCGGTGAGCACGTAGACCAGGCCGAACGCGTTGAAGTTCCAGATGAAGTCCAGCGTGGTGATGGCCATGATCATGGGCGCCAGCGACGGCAGCGTGATGTGCCGGAAGCGCTGCCAGCTCCCGGCGCCGTCGACCGCCGCGGCCTCGTGCAGCTCCCCGGGGACGCTCTGCAACCCGGCCAGCAGCGTGACGGTCGTCTGCGGCATCCCGGCCCAGACGCCCACGACGATCACGGCGGGCAGCGCCGTCGAGAAGTTCGTCAGCCAGTCGGTGTCCCCCGCCCCGCCGAGCTTGGCGATCGCGGCGTTGAGGATGCCCGCGTTGGGGTGGTAGATCAGCTTCCACATGAGGCCGACGACCACCGGCGGCATCGCCCATGGGATGAGCGCCAGCGTCCGGGCCAGCCACCGCAGCCGCAGCTGCTCGTTGAGCAGCAGCGCGAGCCCCAGCCCCAGGCAGAACTGCAGCGCGGTCACCGTGACCGCCCAGACGAGGCCGACCTTGAACGAGTTCCAGAACAGGCTGTCGTGCAGCAGCTCGCGGTAGTTCGCGAGGCCGTTGGCGCTCGTGCTCACGTTCAGCCCGGCGTGGGCGTCGGTGAAGCCGAGGTAGATGCCGCGCGCCAACGGCAGGACGCTGAAGATCGCGATCGGGATCAGCGCCGGGATGACGAGCAGCAGCGCCTCGCGGTTGAGGCCGAGCGTGCGGCGCCGGCGGGTGCGGCGGGTCGGGACGGCGATGGCGGTGGTCACGACGCCACCTCGCGCGCGGCGCTGGAGCCGCGCACGACCAGGCTGGTCTCCACGAGCTCGCGGCGCGGCTCGCGGTCCGGCTGCTCGAGGCGCTCGAACAGCAGCTCGGCGGCGCGCCGGCCGCGCTCGTCGGAACCCAGCGAGACGCTGCTGAGCTGCGGCCAGGCGATCGTCGCGAGGTCGATGTCGTCCATGCCCACGACGGCGACGTCCTCGGGAACCCGCAGGCCCGCCTCGCGCAGGACGTTGAGCACGCCCAGCGCCATCAGGTCGTTGGCGCAGAAGATCGCGTCCGGACGCGTGCGCTCGAGGATCCGGCGAGCGGCCTCGGCGCCCCCGGCCAGGCGGAAGTCCGCGGTCTCGAGCAGCTCCTCGTCCAGCGCGATGCCGCGCGCGGCGAGCCCGTCCTCGTAGCCGGCCCGGCGGATCGAGCCCGGCGTGGTGTCGACCGGGCCGTTGACGAACGCGATCCGGCGCCGGCCGGTGTCGACCAGGTGCTCGACGGCGCGCGCCGCGCCCGCCCGGGAGTCCACGCGCACCGTGTCGACCGCGAGGTCGTCCGGCGTGGCGCCGATCACGACGACCGGGGCGGCCGCCGTGCGCAGCGCCTCGACGTGCGCCGGCGACATCCGGATGGGCGAGATGATCAGCCCGTCGACGTAGCGCCGGCCGAGGCCGTTGAGCAGCGCGAGCTCGTCGTCGGCGTCGGCGTCGGTGGAGTGCAGCAGCAGCTGGTAGCCGCGCTCCTTGGCGACCTCCTGGATCGCGTGGACCATCGCCACGTACACCGGGTTGGCGATGTTCTCCATCGCGAAGGCGATCTGGTGGGTGCGCCGCGACTTCAGCGACCGCGCCGCCGCGTTGGGCTGGTAGCCGACCTCGGCCACCGCCGCGTGCACGCGGTCGGCCACCTCGTCGCTGGCGGGAAGCCCGTTGAGGACGCGCGACACCGACGCGATCGAGACGCCGGCGGCCCTCGCGACGGTGTCGACGGTCGGTGCGGCGGAAGAGGTTGGGCGCTTGGGCGTCACGGGCTCTGTAAGCGTTTACGTAAACGCTTACAGCACCGTTCCACGTCCGCGCCGAGTTGTCAAGCCGGCGCGGCCTTCTCCCTTAGGCGGCTTGGCGCAGCCGCCGGTCTCCGCGGCCGGCCGCGCGCACGTGGAACGACAGCTCGCCGACGCCCTCGACCGCGCTCGTCACGGCGTCGCCGTGCGCCAGGTAGCGCGCGGGCGCGCAGCCTTCCGGGGTCGTCGACGTCCCTCCCAGCTGCGCGTCCATGCCCCACCCGGTGCCGCCCGGCGTGCCGGTCGCGATCACCGTCCCGGGCTGCAGCGTCAGGAGGTTCGACAGGTACTCGACGATGCGCCCGATCGAGAACACCATCGCGGCGGTGCTGTTGGACTGCCGCAGCTCGCCGTTGACGCGCGTGGTCAGGCCCAGCGCCTGGGGATCGCCGACCTCGTCGCCGGTGGTCACCCAGCTCGACATCCGCGTCGCGCCGTCGAAGTTCTTCCCGGGACCCAGCGCCAGGCCGAAGCTGCCGTCCGGGTGGACGACGACCTGCCGATCGCGCGCGGTGAGGTCGTTGAGCACCACGTACCCGGCGATGTGTCGGTGCGCGTCCTCGGCGGCGATGCGATGGCCGGGGACGCCGATCACGATCCCGAGCTCGGTCTCGTAGTCGAGCTTCGTCGTGACGTCGCCGTCGAGCAGGCACACCTCGCCGGGCGCCGCGATCGTCTGCCCGGCCTTGATGAAGAACTCGGGGTCCTCGACCTCGACCGGCGCCTTCTCGTCCAGGTGGTCCGCGTAGTTCTGCCCGGCGCAGAGCACCACCGGAGGCCGCAGCGGCGCATCGAAGCGCACCGCCTCCGCCGGCCTCCAACTGCCCGGCGCCGACGCGAGGTCGGCGCCGGCGGCGACCGCCGCCTCCAGCCCCGGGTAGCTGGTGACGTAGACGCGCTCGCGGTCGAGGATGCCCGCGCGACGCCCCTCATCAGTCAGGACGCTGACCTGGCGCATCAGATCCGCCGCCCTTCGCGGTGGCCCTCGAACACGGCCTCGTAGGTTCCTCTGGGCGCCACCGCGCAGCCGATCGTCGCGACGTCCACGCCCTGCTCGGCCAGCAGGTCGGCCAGCGCGTGCTCGGCGCGGCGGGCGGTGACCATGACGAGGTGATCGGAGGGCAGGACGAGCTCGTCGTCCGGGGCGTGCACGTTCTGCAGCACGGTCTCCTTGCCGCGGATCTCCTTGACGAACCGGTCGCAGACCATCTCCACCCCCGCGCGGTAGACCTGGGGCAGGATCCACTCGAGGTAGACGTCGAGGATCGTGTCCATGCCGATCATGGGCCAGCGCGTGACGATCTTGACCCGAGCGCCCGCGTTGGCCAGCGCGACCGCGGTCAGCGGCGCGACGACGTCGCAGACGTCGTCGACGACCAGCACGTCGCCGGTCGGCGTCGCGCGGCCGGTGACGACGTCGTCCCAGCCGACGAGGCTGGCGGTGTCGTGCCCGGGCAGCGCCTCGGCGGTCCAGCCCTGGAAGCCGTCGACGGCGATGCTCGCCCCGGTCGCGACGACGACCTTGTCGGCGCGGAGCTCGTCCAGCAGCCCGGCGATGTTGTCCTCGGTCACGTCGGTGCCGGTGCGGATCGTCGCCCCGTTCTTGACGGCCTGCTCGGCCAACCAGGTCCCGATGCGCCCGTACTCGCTGCGGCTGGGCAGCAGCGACTGCAGGCGCACGTGCCCGCCCGGGTCGGCCTCGCGCTCGAGGACGGTGACGTTGTGCCCACGGGCCGCCGCCACTCGCGCGCACTCCAGCCCGCTCGGGCCGCCGCCGACGACGACGACGTTGCGCGGCTCGGCCACCGGCGTCAACGTCCCGGCGCCCCAGCGGCTCTCGCGGCCCATCGTCGGGTTGTACACGCACTGCACGCGCTGCCCGGTGCTCGCCTTGCGCCAGCACAGGTTGGCGGCGACGCAGCGGCGGATGTCCTCCGAGCGGCCTTCGCGCGCCTTCCGGCCCCATTCCGGGTCCGCGAACATCTGGCGCGCCAGGCAGATCGCGTCGCCCTGCTCCTCCTCGAGGAGCCGCTCGGCGTCCTCGGGCGTCGTGATCCGGCCGACGAGGAAGACGGGCTTGGTCGACACGTCCTTCACCGCCCGCGCGTAGCCCTTCTCCCAACCGGCCTCGAACTCCATCGGCGTGTGGATGAAGGCGTGGTGGACGCCCGCCGACACGCTCACGTAGTCGACGTCGACGCGCTGCTCGAGGTCGCCGACGATCTGCTTGATGTCGTCGATCTCCAGGTCGCCGGGCCAGAACGACGTCGAGTTGATCCGGTAGCCCATGAACATCTCCGGGCCGACCGCCTCGCGGATCTTCTCCATGCAGGCGATCGGGAAGCGCAGCCGGTTCTCGTACGAGCCGCCCCACCGGTCGGTGCGGTGGTTGTAGAGCGGCGAGAGGAACTGCCAGGCCAGGTAGCCGTGGCTGAGGTGGAACTCGACCCCGTCGAGGCCGGCCCGCGCGGCGCGCTCCGCGGCCGTTCCGAAGGCGTCGATGACGTCGAGGATCTCACCGTCGGTGAGCTCCTTCGGCGTCCCTCCGCCCGGGAACTCGCCGAGCGGGATCGCGCTCGGCGACACGGTGTGCCAGCTCGCGTCCAGGTCGTAGCCGGGATCCTGCTTGGGGAACGGGAAGCCCCGCATGCCGGAGTGCCAGAGCTGGATGGCGAGCTTGGTCCCGTGGGCGTGCACGGCGTCGGCGATCGCCCGCAGCGGCTCGACGTTGTCGTCGTTGAACAGCTGGGGCGTCATCAGCGGCGCCGCCAAGGAGTCGCGATGGACGTGCGTGGCGCCGATGATGATCAGCCCGACCTCGTGCTTGGCCCGCTCCTCGTAGTAGGCGGTGGCCATGTCGGTCAGCACGCCCTGGTCGGTCCACGTGGGACAGGTGGGCGGGAAGATGATGTGGTTCTTGACCTCCTGGTTGCGGAGCGCCCACGGCGAGAAGAGCCTGGGGTACAGGCCCTCGCCGGCGAACGTCATCGGGGTGGCTGTCGCGGTCGACATCGGTCTCCTCCTTTTCCGGGCTCAGGCGGCCCGTTCGAAGCTCACGGCGTGGACGAGCGCGGGCTCGTCGAATTCGCCGGCGTGGTACTCGGCCACGATGCGGCCGTCGCGGACCGCGTAGACGCGATCGCACATCATCGTGAGGTCCTCGAACTCGCTGAGGACCACCAGGGCGCCGCGCGGCACGGCCGCGGCGGCCGCGGCGCGGCGCTCGCCGACGAGCCGGCGCAGCAGCGCGGCCAGCTCGACGCGGCTGTGCACGTCCAGCCCGGTCATCGGCTCGTCCAGCAGCCAGAGGGCGCTGGCGCCGACGAGGCTGCGGGCCAGCATGACCTTCTGCTGCATGCCGCCGCTGAGCGTCTCCACCGGCGCCTCCAGGCGCCCGGGATCGAGGCCGACCTCCTCGAGCGCGGCCCGCGCGACGATGGTCTCTCGCGCGCGAGACACGAACGGCGCCCGCCGCGTGGTCCGCACGCCGCCGGCCACGCCGATGGCGACGTTCTCGCGCACCGTCAACCCGGGCAGCGCCCCCTCACCGGCGACGTCGGCCGAGAGCAGGCTGACGCCGGCGGAGCGCCGCTGGCCGACGGTGCCCTCCAGCGGCGCGCCGTGCAGCTCGACGGTGCCGCCCGTGGCGGGCCGAAGCCCGGCGACGACCCGCAGGATCTCGCTGCGTCCGGCGCCGGCCAGGCCGTAGAGCCCGACGACCTCGCCGGCGCCGACGCGCAGGTCGACGCCGTGCAGCGCGGGCGATCGGACGTCGTGCAGCGCCAGGACCGTGCCGGCCCGGCGGGCGTGGAGGTCGTCGCGGCGCTCCAGGCGGGCGACCGCTGGGGCCTCCTCACCGAGCATCAGGCCGACCAGCGCGCGCCGGTCGACGCCGCCCGCCGCGACGCGGCCGACGGTGGCGCCGTCGCGCATGATCGTGACGTGGCCGGCGAGGTCCAGGACCTCGTCGAGGCGATGCGACACGTACAGCACGGTCAGCCCGTCGCCGATCATCGCGCGCAGGGTCTCGAACAGCCGCGCGACCTCGCCCTCGGTGAACGCCTCGGTCGGCTCGTCGAGGATCAGCAGCCGCGGTCGCCGCAGCAGCGCCCGGGCGATCATGAGCGCGCGGCGCTCCGGCACGGTCAGGTCGGTCACGCGCGCGTCGAGGTCGACCTCCAGCCGGACCTGGGCCAGCGCCGCCCGCGCCGCCGCGCGCGCGGCGCTCCAGGCGATCGTGCCGGTGCGCGCGATCGGGAAGCGCCGCGGGATCAGCAGGTTGTCGAGCACGGTGAGCTCTTCGAAGAGCGACGTGCGCTGCGGGACGAGCACCACCCCGCGCTCCTCGGCCTCCGCGACGCTGCCGCCGCGCAGCGGCGCGCCTCGCACGACGAGCGAGCCGGCGTCCGGTACCTGGGCACCGCAGATCACGCTGATGAGCGTGCTCTTGCCGGCGCCGTTGTGGCCGACCAGCCCTTCGACAGCTCCCTTGGGGATCCTGATCGATGCGCCACGCAGAGCATGCACGGACCCGAACGACAGGTGCACGTCCGTCGCCTCGACGTAGGCGTCGACGCCACCGCTCATCGTGCGCTCCTACGGCCGTGGAGGGCGGCGACGATCGCCACGATCAGCACCAGGCCGTTGAACACGTCGATGGTCCACGCGTCGAGGTTCAGCTCGACCAGGCCGGTGGCGACCATCTCGAGCAGCCACGCCGATGCCCAGGCGCCGAGGAGGGAGAACTGCCGCGAGGGCAGCAGGGTCGAGCCGAGGAAGGCCGCCGCGAACGCCGGGAGCAGCTGCGAGGCCCCGGCGTTGGGGAACGAGTTGCCGGCGACCGACACGATGAACACGCCCGCCAGGCCCGCGCAGACCGCCGAGACCATCAGCGCGCCGACGCGCAGCCGGCGGACCGGCAGGCCGAGCAGCTCCGCCGCCGTTCGGTTGGCGCCGGCGGCCCGCACGTAGCGGCCGAACGGCGTCTGCCCCAGCACGGTCGCCAGCACGACGGCCACGCCCAGCGTGATCAGCACCGGCACCTGGACGCCGCCGACCGAGGCGGTCCCGACGTCGGTGAAGCCCTGCGGGATCCCGACGACGATCGTCTGCTGCTTGGTCAGCAGGAACTCGACGCCGGTCAGCACGCTGCCCATGGCCAAGGTGATGATGAACGACGACGCGCCGAGCACCGCCACGATCGTGCCGTTGAGCGCGCCGACCGCAGCGGCGACGACCAGCGCCGCGGCGACGGCCGCGACGGGCGACCACCCATGGCTCGCCATCAGCACCACGGTCAACGCGCCGCCGAGGCTCGCGCCGGAGCCGACCGACAGGTCGAAGTCGCCGATCACCAGCGGCACGGTCAGACCCACGGCCAGCAGCGCGGGCACCGCCGCCGAGTTGATGATGTTGGACATGTTCCGGCCGGTGAGGAACACGTCCGGGATCGCGATCGCGAAGCCGACGAACACCAGGGCGAACGTCAGCAGCACGCCGTAGCGGCTCAACGCCGCGAGGTGCCCCAGCCGCGCCCCGCGCGGCGCCGGCGCGCCGGGATCGGCGGCGGCGCCGAGCGCCGCCGCGTGCTGGTCGGTGGTCACCGAGGCGCTCATCGCACGTTGCTGAACTCGGAGTGCCAGAGCCGCGTGTAGTACGAGGCCGCCCGGTCGGCGGCCGGGTCGACGTCGACCGACGCCGGCGCGTTGTCCTTGGTGACCAGCTCGTACTGCAGCGGCAGCTGGAACTGCCCGGCCGAGGACAGGGGCTTGCCGTCGCCGAAGTGCTGGGCGAGCGCGTCGACCGCCTGCCACGCGTTGTGCGGGAACGAGGCGGTCGCCACCGCGCTGAGCTTCCCGCCCTTGATCAGCTTGAGCTCCGACGGGTAGTCGTAGAAGCCGACGACCTTGACCTTGTCCGCGGCCCCCGCCTGCTGCAGCGCGGCGGCGATCGGCGTCGGGTACGGGGAGATCGTCGCGAGGATCGCGTCGAGGTCCGGATGCGCCTGGAGCACCGCCTTGGTCGCGCTCAGCAGATCGCTCGTGAAGTTGGCGAAGTCGACCTGGTGGACCGCGACGACCTGGATGCCCGGGTGCTGACGGGCGATCTGCTGGAACAGCTGCGCGCGGTTGCGCGACCACGAGATCCCGTCGGTCGTCATGATCGCCACCTTGCCCTTGCCGTCGAGGGCGTTGACCAGGTAGTCGCTGGCCAGCGAGGCCAGCGCGAAGTCGTTGGGCACGATCTGCGTGACGTTCGGCGCCGGCGTGCCGGCGCCGCCGTAGAGGACGACCGGCACGTTGGACTGCTGCGCCTGGCGCAGTCCGTCGGCGACGGCCGCCGGGTCGACCGCGTCGAGCAGGACGGCGTCGACCCGCTGCGCGACGAGCTGCTTCATCCCCGCGGCCATCTTGGCCGGGTTGCCGCCACCGTCGACCGAGACGGTCGACCAGCCCAGGACGCCGGCCGCCTTCTTGGCGCTCTCGCCCAGCAGCGCGGCGCCCGGATCGGCGTCGGCGACGCTGAGGATCCCGATCTTCTTGGACGGCAGCGCCTTGGCCGCGCCGTCGGAGGCCGGCACCGCCGGGCTCCCGGGCGCGGTCGGGGCCGCGCCCGTGGGCGACGACGCGTTGTCGCTGCTGCTGGAGCTGCCGCAGCCCGCGCCGGTCGCGGCGAGCGCGATCACGGCAGGCGTAAGCCACCGTCGAACGGACATCTTCTCTCTCCTTGACCCTTGACACGCCGCCGATTAGACCAGTTCGTCGTCTCGGCAGATTGGTCTGGCAGGTATATCCGTGTCGACGATGCCGTGTCAAGCCAATTTTGAAAGTTCGCCCGATTGGTAATATCGACCCATGGCAGCACCGGCGACCGGCGAGACCCCACGAGCCCTGCCCACCCGTGCCTACGTCGACGTGGCCCAGCTGCTCCTGCAGCGGCTCAGGACGGCCGAGTTCCCGCCGGGCAGCCGGCTGCCGGCCGAGCGTCAGCTGGCCGAGGAGCTCGGCGTCTCCCGCCCCACGATCCGCGAGGCGCTGGCGGCGCTCGAGCTCATGGGCGTGGTGGACACCCACGTCGGCGCCGGGACGTTCGTCCGCGAGATCCCGCCCGACGACCCGGCGCGGCCGTCGGCCGCCACGTCGCCGGACGCCAGCCCCTCGGAGGTGCTCCAGGTCCGCCTGCTCGTCGAGCCGAGCGCCGCGCGGCTGGCCGCGCGCAACTGGGACCGCCAGAGCCTCGCCGCGATCCAGCGCCCCGTGCGTCAGCTCGAGCGCGCGGCGGAGGCCGGGTCAGACGAGCACCCGACCAAGGAGGATCGCCAGTTCCACACCGCGATCACCGCTGCGGCGGGCAACACCGTGCTCGACACGCTCCTCGGCCCCCTCTGGGCGATGATGTCCCAGAGCCTCTGGCGCAACCTCAAGGAGCGCGGCTGGACCGCCGCGCACACCGCGCAGGTCGCCGCCGAGCACCGCGAGATCTTCGAAGCCATCCGCAGCCGCGACGTGGAGCTCGCCGGCTTCATGATGGAGAAGCACATCCGCGGCGTCATCACCGACCTCTTCCGCGACGTCGGCTGAGACACGGCGCCCGTCGGGCGGGCTCAGGACCTCCGCCCCGCCGCGGCCTCCTTCGCCGCGGGCTCCCGCGGCGGATCGGTCGCGGCGGCGCGGAAGCGGCCGGGCTCGGGCGGCGTCGTGGGCGCGCCGCAGCGCTCGTAGAAGGCGCGGACGCGCTCCATGACCGCGTGCCGGTCTTCGGCCGGGGTCAGTTGGATCGGCGTGCCGAAGCGGATCTCGACCACGTGGCGGCGCCGCGGCCAGCGGCCGGGCCGGCGCTTGGGCCAGCTCTGGCCGACCGGCATCGCCGCCCGCGTCCCGGCGATGTGCACCGGGACGATCGCGAGGTCGTGCGCCGCGGCCAGGACCGCCGCGCCGGAGCGCAGGACGCCGATCCGCCCGTCGCGCGACCGTGTGCCCTCGGGGAAGATCAGCAGACTCCAGCGGTCGTCGATCAGCGCGTCGACGTGCTGCGTCGACCGCGCCTGCAGCCCGCCGCCGTGGCGGCGCATCGGGACCGTGTTGAACGCCAGCGACACGGCGATCGCGCGGCGCCGGCTGCGATAGAAGTAGTCGGCGGCGGCCGCGACGGCGGTGCGCCGGCGCAGGCGCCACGGCAGCGACCGCAGGATCTCCGGCGTGTCCATGTGGCTGCCGTGGTTGGCCACCAGGATGACCGGCCCCTCGACGCCGGCCAGCGCCTCCCGCCCACGGATGCGCCGGCGCGTGTAGAGGTCCATCGTCGGGCCGAGGATGGCCATCAGGAACGTCTCGCGCACGGCGCGCGCCCAGAGCCGCCTCGCCCATGCGGTGTCGCGCATCGCCGGCTACCGCTCGACCGGGGCCGGCTGCCGGTCGGCCACGATCTTGCCCGGGTTGAGGTTGGCGCCGGGGTCGACGCCTTCCAGCAGCGCGCGGATCATCGCCACGCCCGGCGCCGAGATGTCCTGCTCCAGCCAGGCCGCGTGCTCGGTGCCGACCGCGTGGTGGTGCGACAGCGTGGCGCCGGAGTCCACGAAGGCCTGTTGGATCGCCGACTTGATGGTGTCGTAGTCGGCCAGCCCGTCGCGCACCGGGTCCGGGCGGAAGGCGAAGGTGAAGTAGAGGCACGCCCCGCCGTGGTAGGAGTGCGACAGGTGGCTCATGATGTAGCCCTTGACCCCGAGGGCGTCGAAGCGCTCGCGCGCCGCGGCCATGACGTTGTCATACACCTCGGGCAGCGCGCTCCACGGCGCCGCGGTCTCCGACACGTCGGCCAGCGCGCCGCGGTCCAGGAGGTAGTCGCGGATGTACGGCGTGTCGAACTTCTTCTGGTCGTAGAGCGCGCCGGGCCCGCTGCCGATGCCGACCCCGCCGTGCGCGGCGACGATCCGGCCGACGAGCTTGCGCTGGGCGGCGACGTGCCGCGCGCTGCCCTCGTAGCCGATGAACGCCAGGCACATCGCGCTGACGTCGAAGCCGCGCCGGCGCTCCAGGAACGCGCGCAGCGCCCGGGACTTGAGCCGGTCGACGACCGAGCCGCCCTTCTTGGTGGCGAACGAGAACGCCGTCTCGGGCGCGTCCGAGACCCGCGTGACCGAGGGCGACGCCTCGCTCGCGGCGATGTCGCGCATGGCGGCCAACCCGGCCGGCCAGCTGGGGAAGAGGTAGCCGCGGATCGTCCGCTCCTGCGCCACCCGGTGCACCTGCACCGTCGCCTCGGTGATGATGCCCAGCCGGCCCTCGCTGCCGAGGATCATCTCGCGCACGCTCGGGCCCGTCGAGGTCGCGGGGACGGGCCGGATCGCCAGCACGCCGGTCGGCGTGACGGCGCGCAGCCCGCGCGTCAGCTCGGCGACGTCGCCGAAGCGGTCGGACTGCATGCCCGAGGAGCGCGTCGCGATCCAGCCGCCCAGCGTCGAGTAGGTGAAGCTGTCGGGGAAGTGCCCCAGCGTCCAGCCGCGCGCGTTGAGCTGGCGCTCGAGGTCGGGTCCGAAGACGCCCGCCTGGACGCGCGCCAGGCGCGACGCCTCGTCGATCTCGAGCACGCGGTCCAGCCGCCCGAGGTCGATCGAGACGACGGGCCGCGTCTCGCCCGCGGGCACCTCCAGGCTCCCGGAGATGTTGGTGCCGCCGCCGAACGGGATCGCCACGGCGTCGGCGTCGAGCACGACCGCCAGCAGGCCGGCGACCGCGTCCTCGTCGCTCGGCCGCACGACCACGTCGGGGATCCGGCCCAGCTCGCCGGCGCGATGGCGCACGAGGTCGCGCAGGCTCTTGCCGCGCGCGTGCGTGACGCGATCGCGGGCCTCCAGCGACACGGCCTCCGCGCCGGCGACGCGCCGCAGCGCGTCCAGCAGCTCGTCGCTCGCCGCCGGCTCGGGCACGTCGAGCGCGGCGAACGCGACCGACGCCGTCAGGGCGCCCGCCGACCGCAGCCCGAGGTGCTGCTCCAGGAACGGCCCGAGCGCCGGCTTGTCGGCCGCGCTGAACGTCACGTCCTCCGCACCCCAACCGGACCACTTCATCATGGACATGCTGACTCCCTCCCGTCGCGAGGCCCTGGTCCGACGATGGCACGCCCGCTGGCACGCCAACCGGATCGCGACCGGACAACCGCCCGGTCGTCGGGGGCTGCGCCCGGCCCGCCGGGCGCATGTCACGATCGAGTGGGGTACGTCGTCAGCTCGGCATGAACGAGATCGTGATCACCGGATCCACAGGCGTCATCGGGCGGCGCGCCGTCCGCGAGCTGGTCGCGGCCGGCCACCGCGTCACGGGCGTGACGCGGTCCGCTCGCGGCCGCGAGCGGCTGGAGGACCTCGGGGCGGGCGCCGTCGAGGCCGACGTCTTCGACGAGGCCTCGCTGCGCCGCGCGTTCGACGGGGCCGACGCCGTCGTCAACCTGCTGACGCACATCCCGCGCGCCGACCGCATGGCCGATCCGTCCGCCTGGGCGGAGAACGACCGCGTGCGGACCGAGGCGTCGGCGGCGATCGCGCGCGCCGCCCAGGCCGCCGGCGTGCGGCGGCTCGTCCAGGAGTCGATCGCCTTCGTCTACGCCGACGGCGGCGACGCGTGGCTCGACGAGGACGCCCCGGTCGCCGGCGGCGGCGTGACGACGACCGCGCTGACGGCCGAGCGCAACGCGCGCGAGCTGTTCGACGGCGACACCGTCGTGCTGCGCTTCGGGCTGTTCATGGGACCCGACAGCGGGTCCACGCAGGGCGCGCTGGAGGCCGCGCGCGGCGGTGCCTCGATCGCGATCGGCCCGCCCGGCGCCTACCGGCCGACGCTCTGGCTCGACGATGCGGCGACGGCCATCGCCGCGGCGCTGGCCGTCCCGGCCGGGACCTACAACGTGACCGACGCCGACCCGCCGACGAACGCCGAGATCGATGCCGCGCTGGCCGCCGCCGTCGGGGTCGACGCCCTGCGCCTGCGGACGCCGGTGGAGGGGCCGCTGGCGCGCTCGCAGCGCGTGTCGAGCCGCCGGTTGCGCGAGGCGAGCGGCTGGGCGCCACGCCTGCGCGCGGGCACCGAGACCTGGGAGCGGATCGCCGCGTGACCGCCGCGGAGCGCTTCGCGCAGGCACGCCCGCGGCTGCTGCGGCTCGCCTACAGCGAGCTCGGCGACGTCGGCGAGGCCGAGGACGTCGTGCAGGACGCGTGGCTGCGGCTGGAGCGCGCGGACGCGGACGCGATCGAGAACCTCGACGGCTGGCTGACGACGGTCGTCGCCCGGCTGGCGCTCGATCGCCTGCAGTCCGCTCGCGCGCGCCGCGAGACCTACGTCGGGCCGTGGCTGCCGGAGCCGCTCGTGTCGGAGGACCCGGCGGACCGCGTCACGCTCGACGAGTCGGTCAGCTACGCGCTGCTGACCGTGCTCGAGCAGCTCTCGCCCGCGGAGCGCACGGCGTTCGTGCTGCACGACGTGTTCGACGTGCCGTTCGGCGACGTCGCCGCGGTGGTCGGCCGCACGCCTGAGGCGGTGCGGCAGCTCGCCTCGCGCGCCCGCCGGCACGTCAAGCGCGAGGGCCCGCGCTTCGCGGCGTCCGACGACGAGCACGATCGCGCCGTGCGGGCGTTCGCGCAGGCGGTGGCCGACGGCGACCTCGAGGGCCTCGTCTCGGTGCTCGACCCGGGCGTCGTCTGGACGTCGGACGGCGGCGGGCGCGTGCACGCCGTGCGCAGGCCGCTGAGCGGCGCGGCGCGGGTCGGGCGCGCGTGGGCGGCGCTCGGCCGCCGGCTCGCGCAGGAGCCCATCGAGATCACGCTCAACGGGCGGCTCGGGCTGGTGCTGGCCAGCGGCGACGGCCATCGCTCGGCGCTCTCGTTCGTCGTCGACGACGGCCGCATCACGCGCATCGACGCGATCCGCAACCCCGACAAGCTGCGGCGCGTCTGACCGGCTCAGCCCTGCGCGGCGCGCGCGTGGCTGGTGCCCGTGAGCGCCGCGCTGAGCCCGAGGCCGATGTAGATCGTGCCGCTCGCCTTGGCCAGCGTGCGTCCCGCGCGGGCGCTGCCGCGTAGCCAGCCGCCCAGCGCGCCGGCCAGCAGGACGTAGGCGCCGTCGGAGACGACGGCGAGCAGGGTGAAGACCGTGCCGAGGACCAGGATCTGCAGCGCGACCGGCCCGCCGGAGTGGTCGACGAACTGAGGCAGGAACGCGAGGAAGAAGATCGCGATCTTGGGGTTGAGCAGCTGGATGACCATGCCCCGGAGGAAGAGCCGCGAGGGCGCGTCGGTCACGGACTCCACGACCGCGTCGCGCGCGAGCAGCTTGCGCACGCCGAGGTACACGAGGTACGCCGCGCCGAGGTACTTGAGGATGGTGAAGCCGGTCTCGGAGGCGGCGATCAGCCCGGTGAGCCCCGCCGCGGCCGCGAGGGCGTAGACGAACGTCCCCATCTCGACCCCGAGCACGGAGACGAGCCCCGCGGAACGGCCCTGGTCGACGCTGCGCGTCACGACGTAGATGACCGCCGGGCCCGGCACGGCCAACAGCGCCAGGCTCGCGGCGGCGAACACGAGCAGCGTCGAAGCGTTCGGCATCGCCGAAGTATGGCAACCGAGCTGGAGGCCGAGGTCGGGCGCGCGGGTCACCGGTAGAAGGAGGGAGCGGTGCGGACGGCGGCCTGTGCCGCGCGGTCGTGGTGCAGCCACACGGTCGCGCCGCGCTCGCGCTCGAGCGCGTGCGCCTTCTCGAGCGAGCGGCGCGACGCCTCCAGGTCGGTGTTGGACGGCCGCACCGCCGACACGGCGTAGTCCTCGGCGGAGTAGGCGATGTCGGTCGCCAGCAGGATCGGGCCGGCGTCGGGCAGCGTGACGAGCAGGCCCTGATGGCCGGGCGTGTGCCCCGGCAGCGCGGTCAGCACCACCGTCCCGTCGCCGAACAGGTCGTGGTCGCCGGAGATCGCGCGGACGTGGTCGCGGTTCAGCGCGGCGTAGGTCTCCGGGATCAGCGTCAGCGCCTCGGCGTCGGGTCCGAAGCCGGCGGCGTACTCGGCCTCCTGGAGCAGCACGGTGGCGTTGGGGAAGAGGTCGAGGTTGCCGACGTGGTCGACGTGCAGGTGCGAGAGCCCGAGGTAGTCCACCGTCCCGGGATCGACGCCGAGCTCGTCGAGCTGGGAGCGCAGCGTGCGCGGCACCTTGAACACGATCGGCTCGGCGATCCGCTGGCCGTCGGGGAGGTCGGCGATCGCGTCGGCGATGCCGGTGTCCCAGACCAGCGTGCCGCGCGGATGGACGACGAGGTAGCTGCGCACGCTCATGTCCCGCCGGACCGCCGGACCGGCGTTGGGGCTGAACAGCGCGAAGTCGGCGCACTCGATGAGGCCGGTGTCCAGGACGGAGAGGCGGACGTCCGGCGGCGTGGAGGAGTCGTGGGGAGTCATCCCTTCGAATGCTACAAGTCGTGCGCAATGCGCATGTTGAGCGCGTAGTCCGCAATCAGGCCAGCGACTGCCCGACCGCTTGCGCCGCGCGCCGCAGTTGCCCGGCGAGGGCCGACTCGTCGGAGAACTGGTCGTCGAGCTCGAGGCTGGCGACCGACAGGGCGGCCACCGGATGGCCGCGACGCGACTGGATGGTCGCCGCCATCGCGTACACGCCGGAGATCGCCTCGCCGTGCGACAGCGCGACGCCCCCGACCTCGCGCACCCGCTCGAGCCGCGTCGCGACGGCCTCGTAGCGCTCGTCGCCGACCAGGGCTCGCACGTCCTCTTCGGGGCGATAGGCGAGCACCGCCCGCCCGGCCGCCGACAGGTCGATCGGGAACGTGTCGCCGATGTCGAGGACCATGCCCAGCGGCGCGGCCTGCGTCCAGATGCGCTCGATCACGGTGGCGAGATCGCCCACGGGGATCAGCAGCGTCAGCGTCCACGGCCGCTCGCCGACCGCACCGGCCTGCAGGTCGAGCAGGTACGGCAGCGCCAGGCGGCGCACGAGCAGGTTGTCGAGGTAGCGGTTGGCCAGCAGCACCGACGCCGGGCCCAGCCCGTAGGCGCCACGCTCCTCGACGACCATGCCGTGCTCGGCCAGCGTGCGCAGCAGCCGGTGCACGATCGTGCGGTCCAGCCCGGACTCGCGGGCGATCTCGAGCGCCGACATCGGATACGGAGCGTTCTTGAGCAGGTCGAGGAGGTCGAAGGCCCGCCCGACCGACTGGACGCTGGACCGGCGGGACGTCGATGCCGCAGCAGGGGGGCGTTCGGCCATGCCGCGAGCATAGTGGTGCGCAATACGGTGCATCTGTGCGCCGCGGAAACATAACCGAATGGCTTACTCATAACCTTTTGGTTTGTATCGTGGCCGCCGTGAGCGTCGCCCTTCCCGTCATCAACACCCGCGAGCGCCAGGCCGGCGGCTGCTGCGCGGCGCCGGTGCAGCCGGACCTCACGGCCGGGGCGGCGGTCGCGCTGGCGGCGACGGTCAAGGCGCTGGCCGACCCGACGCGGCTGCGGATCGTGGACACGCTGCGCAAGGCGGCGCCCGAGGCCGTGTGCCAGTGCGAGCTCATCCCGCTGTTCGAGATGTCGCAGCCCGCGTTGTCCAAGCACCTGAAGGTGCTGGTCGGCGCCGGGGTGGTCGGGAGCGAGCGGCGCGGGCTGTGGACCTACTACTACGTGTTGCCGGGATCGACCGAGGAGCTGATCGCGTGGCTGAGTTGAACGACAGGGACGTGCGCGAGGTCGTGCGGGAGCGCTACGCCGCGGCGCGCACGGCCGGCTCCGGCGAAGGGTGCTGCTCGGGGGTGTCGCTGACCGACGCGTCCGGGACCGAGGTCTTCGGCAACGCCGTCTACGCGGGCGCCGAGGTCGACGGCGCGACGGGCGACGCGCTCGGCGCCGCGCTGGGCTGCGGCGTGCCGACCGCGGTTGGCCGACCTGCACCCCGGCGAGGTCGTGCTCGGCCTCGCGCTCCTGAGCGAGCGAGGCGACGCCGCCGCGGCATGAGCGACCTTCACCGCCGTCTCCTGGCCGAGTTCCTCGGGTCGATGCTGCTGGCCGCGATCGTCATCGGCTCCGGGATCGCCGCCGCCCGTCTCTCACCCGCTGACACCGGCCTTCAGCTGTTGGAGAACGCCGCGGTGACCGCCACGGGCCTGTTCGCCGTCATCGTGATGTTCTCGCCGATCTCCGGCGCGCACTTCAACCCGGTGGTCTCGCTGGTCGACGCGGCGTTCGGGGGCATCTCCCGTCGCGACGCCGTCGCGTACATCCCGGCGCAGGTGGCCGGATGCGTCGCTGGCGCGGTGCTGGCGAACGCGATGTTCGCCCAGGCGGCGGTGAGCATCGCCACGACCCATCGCGCCACCGGCGCGCATCTCCTGGCCGAGGTCGTCGCGACGGTCGGCTTGTTGTTGGTGATCTTCTCTCTGGCCCGCACCGGACGCGACGCAACCGCGCCGGCGGCGGTCGGCGCCTACATCGGCGCCGCGTACTGGTTCACCAGCTCGACCAGCTTCGCCAATCCCGCCATCACGGTCGGCCGGATGCTCTCCGACAGCTTCGCCGGGATCGCCCCGGCGTCGGCGCCGGCCTACGTCGCCGTGCAGCTCGTCGGAGCCTTGGTCGCGGTCGGGCTGATCCGAGTGCTGTATCCCGGCGTCACGCCGCAGACGGCCGCCGAGATCGCCATCCCCCACGCCGAGCCCGCGCAGGCCACGGCCTGATGTCCACCGCGCTCTTCGTCTGCCTGCACAACGCCGGGCGCTCCCAGATGAGCCGCGCCCTCGTCGACCAGGCCGCCGAGGGTCGACACCACGCGCTGAGCGCGGGCAGCGTCGCCGACCCGGACGGGCACGTCCATCCCGAGGTCGTGGAGGTCATGCGCGAGGTCGGCGTCGACCTGACCGACGTCCGCCCCGCCCGCCTGACGCGCGAGCTGGCCGAGCAGGCCGATGTCGTGGTCACGATGGGCTGCGGCGACGCCTGCCCCTACATCCCCGGCAAGCGCTACGTGGACTGGGACCTGCCCGATCCCAAGGGCCCGGTCGCAGCGGCCCGTGCCACGCGCGACGAGATCGGGCGGCGCGTCGCCGCGTTGCTCGCCGAGCTCTCGCCGACCGACCCGGATAGCCCCTGACCTTCGCCCCCGAGCCGCGTTGTGCCGGTTCAAGCGGACCTGGCGCGCCACGTGCGCCCGGGTCCGACCGCACGAAAGCGTTCATGTGATTGTTCTTGGTTTGATCCTCCTCCTGCTCGGGTTCGCGCTCGGCATCGGGATCCTGTGGACGATCGGGATCATCCTGATCGTCATCGGCGCGATCCTGTGGCTGCTGGGCTCGATGGATCGCGCGGTCGGGGGTCGCCGGCACTACTGGTGACCGGGGCGCGGTCGCGTCGACCGCCCCGTCCAGCGCTGAGGCTGGACGGGCGCGGTGGCGGGTATGGCGCGGGCACGTGCCGAACTCCACCCCGACCGCTCCGCCGCCACCGAGGACCGCCGTGCCCCGGCGGACGCCCCAGGCACGCGACGACCCGGCGGCGTTCGCGTCCCTCTACGAGCACCACCAGCAGGAGCTCTACCGCTACTGCCGCTCGCTCCTGCACCACCACGACGACGCGCGCGACGCGCTGCAGAGCACGATGGCCAACGCCTACGCCGCGCTCCGCGACGAGGAGCGCGACTTCGAGCTGCGCCCCTGGCTCTTCCGCATCGCCCACAACGAGTCGATCTCGCTGCTGCGTCAGCGACGGACGACGAGCCTCGACCAGCTCCCCGAGCTCGCCGGCGCGGAGCTGGAAGCCGACGTGGACCGCCGCCGGGCGCTCGCCGAGCTGCGCGAGGACCTCGCGGCGCTGACCGCCCGCCAGCGCAGCGCGCTCGTGCTCCGCGAGCTGAGCGGGCTGAGCCACGCCGAGATCGGCGCGGCCCTGGACACGACGCCGCGCGCGACCAAGCAGCTGATCTTCGAGGCGCGCAGCGCCCTGCACGAGATCCGCCACGCCCGCGACATGGCCTGCGCTCCGGTCCTGCGCGCGCTGTCGGACGGCGACGGCCGCGTGCTCCGCGGCCGGCGCGTGCGCGCCCACGTGCGCACGTGCGGTCGCTGCCAGACGTTCGCCGCCGCGCTGACGGCCCGCCCGCGCGAGCTGGCGGCGCTCGCGCCGGCGCTGCCGCTCGCCGGCGGCGCGGGGCTGATCGCCCACGGGCTGGGCGCCGGGCACGCGGCGGCGGGAGCGGCGAGCGGCACGGCGGCCGGCGCCGGGGCCGTCGCATCCTCGTCGTCGGGCGGGCTGGCGGCGCTCGTCGGCGGCAAGGGGCTCGTCGTGCTCGCGGTCGCGGCGACGGCGACCGGCGGTGCCGCCGCCGTCGCCCCGCACGATCCCGCGAGCCGCCCGACGACGTCGGCGCCCGCCGTGGCCGCGCCGCCGGCGACGGTCGTCGCGACGCCCGCGACCGTCGACGTGCCGAAGCCGCCCAAGCCCGCGCGCGCGCCCAAGGCACAGAAGCACGCGCCGAAGAACGCCAACGCGACGCCCAAGGGCAACACGCACGGCAAGCCCGACCCGAAGCCCAAGCCCGTTCCCCCCGGCAAGGCTCACGCGACCCCCAAGGCCGACCCGCCCGCCGGCCCGCCGCCCCGGCGCCCGCCGATCCCGCACCCTCGGACGAGCGCGGCGCCAGCGGCAAGGCCGACGCCAACGCGCACAAGCCCTAGGCGCCCGGCCGCTCCGCCAGCCGCGCGGCCGCCAGCTCGAGGATCGCCGCGACCGAGGTCGACGCGCCTTCGATCCGCACCTCGGTCCCCTGGGCGCCGGCGTCGCGCTGCGCCCGCAGGAGCGCGGCCGCCGTGATCGTCTCGACGAGCTCGACCCGCGAGAGGTCGAGCGCGATCGTCGCGGGCCGCCGCGCCAGCAGCGCGCCCAGCAACCGCCGGAACCGCGAGAGGTTGGCGAGGTCCAGCTCGCCGGCGACGTGCAGCCGCGGGTGCGACGGCTCGTCGTCGGCGACGAGCATCGTGAAGTTGCCGACGGCGTCCACGCGCGGCTCAGTACCCGTCGCGGCGACGCGCCACGACGACGTCGTCGCGCCGCGCGCGGTCGGCCAGCAACGTCATCGACAACAGGCTGAGGAGCAGGCCGACGACGCCGACGACCATGAGGATCACGCCGACCGTGTGGATGCTGAACACACTGGCGTGCGCCGTGACCGCGAAGCGCAGGATCGCGCCGACGGCGATCAGGAGAAGGGACGTGCCGATGCCCACGAGGGACCTCCAGAAGTAGGTGATGCGACGAGCGCGCCGCCCCTTCGACCTACCCCTACAGGTCGCTCCTCACCGCCGCGGAAGACGCCCGGACCACGCGCCGGGAAAGGTCCTGACCTTGGCCGGTGCGGCGCGTTGGAGCCCTGCGGTCGATCTCCGCCAACTCCACTCATCCTGCGCGGGTGAGGCGCGGCCATCCCCCGGTCCCGACACTACGCACGCATGCGCCGGGTGCATGTGGCGGGGCTGCTCGCTTTCCTGATGGCCTCGCCGACGGCAGCACGGGCGGATGACCTCGTCGGCTTCCGGCACGCGGCCGGCCCGGCGGCCGGGCGCGAGCTCGCGGCAGCGGCGGGTGCGCGGCTGGTGCATCGCATCGCCCCGCTGCGCGCCGCCCGGCTGCACGTGCCGCACGACCGGCGCGACGCGGCGCTCGCGCGCCTGCGCGCCGACCCGAATGTCGCGTTCGCGACCGTCGACGCCCGGATCCGCACCGACCCGTGGCCGCGGCTCGGGCCGCCGATCGCGGGCATCGCCCGGACCCCGGACGACAAGGGCTTCACCTACCAGCACGGCCTGCGCCAGGACCACGACCACGACATCGACGCGACCAACGCCTGGGGCCGTCACACGCGTTGCGCGAAGGTCGCCGTGATCGACAGCGGCGTCGACACCAACCACCCCGACCTGAAGTCCAACCTGTGGCGCAACCCCGGCGAGGTGCCGGACAACGGGCTCGACGACGACCACAACGGCTACGTCGACGACGTCGTCGGCGTCGACCTCGTCCGCGGGCACGGGTCCGGCGTCGACCACACCGGGCACGGCAGCCACGTCGCCGGGATCATCGGCGCGCGCGGCGACAACGAGCGCGGCGTGTCCGGCGTCTGCTGGCAGGCCGACATCGTCTCGATCCGGTTCCTGGACGCCAACGGCCAGGGCAGCTCGGCGACCAGCTCGGAGGGCATCGTCTACGCCGTCAACGCCGGCGCCAAGATCATCAACGCCAGCTACGGCACCGACCAGCCGAGCGACATCGAGCGCCGCGCCGTCGCCTACGCGCGCGACCACGGCGTGCTGATCGTCGCCGCTGCCGGCAACGGCGGCCGCGACACCGACGTCAAGGCCAGCTACCCGGCCGACTACCCCGACGACAACATCATCTCGGTCGCCGCCACCGACGAGCACGACCACCTCGCCGGCTTCTCCAACCACGGCAAGACCAGCGTCGACCTCGCCGCGCCGGGCACCGACATCGCCTCGACCTGGATGGACCACGACTACCGCGAGGCCTCGGGCACCTCGATGGCCGCGCCGTTCGTCACCGCCGCGGCCGCGATGCTGCGCGAGGTCGATCACCCCTCCCTCGCCGCGCTGCGCGACGCGCTGCTGCGCTCGGTCGACCGCACGAGCAGCCTCACCGGCAAGACCGATAGCGGCGGCCGCCTCAACCTCGACCGCGCGCTGCGCGACGCCACGGGCTGAACCGTCCGGGCCTTCGCTCAGCCGCGGACCATGTCGAGCGCGAAGTCGGCCAGCATGTCCTCCTGACCGCCGATCAGCGCGGTAGCCGCCGACGCTCGCGTGGCTGCTAGACGGCGGCCGGCGTGGCGGCGGCCGGCGGCGGCGTCTCGGTGCGGCGGCGGCGGACGCCGTCGGGGCCGAGGAGGCCGGCGGCCAGGACGATGAAGCCGATGCCGCTGAGCAGCAGGGCGATGCCCATGACGATGGCGAACGTGCCGACGCTCGCGGCGAAGAACGACGTGTTGAGCGCGGTGCTCAACGCGGTCTCGCTGATCCAGACCTGCCGGGCGGCGTTGCTCTGCGGCAGACCCGTCTTGGGATCCTTGACCGCCTGGGCCGCGACGTCGGTGCCCTTGCCGTCGGCGGTCGCGTACTGCGGCATCTGCGCGTAGGTCTTGCCGCCCGTCGCGACCAGCGCGTGGATGCGCATGTAGTCGGCGAAGCACTTGGCGTCGCTGCCGTTGGTGATGGCCTTGCCGGCGACGTCGCAGGTCGGCAGCGCGCCCTCCACGCCGGCCTTCCTGGCCTCGACGGCGATGAGCGAGGGCTTCATGTCGGGCGTGCCGACGATCTGCTCGCGCTTGACGTCGGTGCTGACCTCATGACGGCCGGAGACGCCGATGACGATCGCTCCGATGCCGAAGGCGACGAGGACGAGGCCGGCGATGATGCCGGCGAGGCGGAATGGACGTGGCATGACGATGAGCTCCTTGGTCGGGACCTGCGAGTCCTCAGCCTCCCTCGCCATCGAGCACCGGTCATCGGGAGAGCCCCGCACCGCTTCTGCGGACATCCCGCAGAATGACCGCCGCGAAGCCGGTGGCGAACCGCTCCACGGCCGCCCAATCGGTGTAGTCGATGTCCTCGTGCACGTCGACGTGGTCCTCGTGGCGCATGGCGATCAAGTGCATCAACACGCGCGTTGGCAGGTTGTACTCCACGAACTGGAAGGCGCCGGCGAACGCCGCGGTGGTGGTCGGTGTCCAGCCGGTCTCCTCGACCACCTGATCGATGAGCTGGCCGGTGGACGCGCGGGCCTCGTCGGTGTCGTCGGCCGCGGTGAGCGAGACCGAGAAGAACGCCGACGGGACCCCGTTGAGCGTCATGCGCCGCTCCGCGATCCAGTCGAGGATCGCCGGTTGATGGCGTCCCCTGTGGATCGACGCCCCGACGATCGCGCCGTCGAAGTCCGCGGGATCGAGCGACGCGCCGGACGTCCCGACCTCGCACACCGTGGTGCTCACGTCGCTCTCGCGCAGCACCGCGCCGATGCGCTGCGCGATCTTCTCCGTGTGCCCGTGGGTGCTGGCGTAGAGCACGAGCACGCGCGCGGTCATGCCGCCACCGACGCGTCGTAGGACATCGAGATCATGGAAGTGCTCCTCGTTGGCGTTCCCGGTTCTCCCATGACGGTCGCAGCGACCCGGCCGTCTGCCATCGGGCAGAACCCCACAGCCGCGTTGCGGGAAACCACGGAGGGCAACGCGGAGTGCTCGGCGTAGCTTCGAGTCCATGCACGTCTCCTCCCGTCCGCCCCACGTCGTCATCGCCGGCGGCGGCGTCGCCGCCGTCGAGTGCGCGCTCGCCCTGCGCGACCTGGCGGGCGACCGCGTGCGCCTCACGATCGTCGCGCCCGACCCCGACTTCGAGCTGCGCCCGATGCGCACCGCCGAGCCGTTCGCGCGCAGCCACGTCCGACGCCACGCCCTGAAGGACCTCGCCGCGCACGTCGGCGCCGAGCTCATCGCCGACACCATCGTCCGGGTCGACGCCGACCGCCACACGCTGCTGCGCGCCGGCGACCGGACGGTGGCCTACGACGCGCTCGTCCTGGCCGTCGGCGCCCAGCGCCGCACGGCGTTCGAGCGCGCGCTGACGTTCACCGGCGACCGCTCGACGCTGCCCTTCAACGGCCTGCTCGCCGACGTCGACGAGGGCTACGCCCACACCATCACCTTCGTCGTGCCGCCCGGCACGACCTGGCCGCTGCCGCTCTACGAGCTCGCGCTCATGACCGCCCAGGAGGCCTGGTCGATGGGGGCCGACGACATCAAGCTGCAGCTCGTCACGCCGGAGGAGTCCCCGCTCGCGCTCTTCGGGCCGCTGGGCAGCGCGGCCGTCGCCAAGCTCCTCGAGCAGGCGAAGATCGCCTTCCACGGCAGCTGCTACGCCCGCGCGGGCGACGACGGCCGCCTCGAGCTGCTGCCCGACGGCACGCCGCTGGACAGCCAGCGGGTCGTCGCGCTGCCGACCATCGAAGGCCCCGCGATCGCCGGCGTGCCGGCCGACGACCACGGATTCGTCCCGGTCGACGAGCACGGCCGCGTCACCGGGCTCACCGACGTCTACGCCGCCGGCGACGGGACCACGTTCCCGGTCAAGCAGGGCGGCCTCGCCTGCCAGCAGGCCGACGCGGTCGCCGAGATCCTGGCCGCCGCCGCGGGCGTCGACCTCCAGCCGACCCCGTTCCACCCCGTCCTGCGCGGCCGGCTGATGACCGGCCGCGGCGCCGCCTACCTCGAGCACGCCCTGCACGGCGGCGCCGGCGACACGCCGCCGCGCGAGATGCGCCTGTGGTCGGTCGCCCACAAGATCGACGGCAAGTACCTCTCACCCTGGCTCGCGGCGCTGGAGCCCGGCGCCGCGGCCGCGCCGGCCGAGGACCACGCCGGCGACGTCGAGATCGAGGTCGAGCTCCACCCCTCCCCGGAGGCCGCCGCGACCTGATGACGTCGATCGCGGCGCGTGCCTCGTCGCGGGGCTACGCTGGCCGCATCGATGGACACCGCCTCGGACCCGCTCCGCATGGGTCGCCTGCTCGATGCGGGCCGGGCGCTCGTCGGCGAGCTGGATCCCCAGGCGGTCCTCGAGCGGATCCTCGCCGCCGCGCGCGAAGTCACCGGCGCGCGCTACGCGGCGCTCGCCGTGCTCGACGAGCACAACGAGGTGGACCACCTCATCACCATCGGCATCGACGAGGCGACGCGCGCCGCCATCGGCGACCTGCCGCGCGGCCGCGGTGTCCTCGGTCTCTTCTGGGAGCAGTCACGCCCGTTGCGGCTGGCCGACGTCGGCGACCATCCGCGCAGCGCCGGAGTCCCGCCCGGCCACCCTCCGATGCGCAGCTTCCTCGGCGTGCCTATCCGCCACCACGACGCGCCCTGGGGCGGCCTGTACCTGACCGAGAAGCTCGGCGGCCCGTTCACCGAGGCCGACGAGGAAGCCGCCGTCATCCTCGCCGACTGGGCCGCGACGGCCATCGAGGAAGCGCGCCGGACCCGGCGCAGCGAAGGTCGCCGGGTCGCCGACGCGCCGGTGGTCCCGAGCGGCGACAGCGGGCTGGAGCGCGTGCTCGAGCTGATCGTCCAGCGGGGTCGCGCGCTGATCGACACCAGCGGTCGTGGACCGGCGGACGCCCTGACCAAGGACGACGAGCAGCGGTTGCGCGACTTCGCCGCGAGTGCCGCGACCGCGGTCGCGCTGGCCCAGAGCGTCGAGTCCGATCGGTTGCGCAGCCTGATGGCCGCCGCCGACGCCGAGCGCAGCCGCTGGGCGCGCGAGCTGCACGACGAGACGCTCCAGGGCCTCGGCGCGCTCCACCTCCTGCTCGCCGCGGCGCGCCGGCGCGGCGACGCCCGGCAGACCGAGCTGGCCGTCGACGAGGCCATCGCGCACATCCAGCAGGAGATCGAGAACCTCCACGCAATCATCACCGACCTGCGCCCGGCGGCGCTCGACCAGCTCGGACTGCGCCCCGCGCTCGAGGCGCTCGTCGAGAGCCGCGGCGCCCACGGCCCGCCGACGATCGCCGCCGCGCTCACCCTTCCCGGCCCGGCCGACGGCGACGAGCGGCTCGCGCCCGAGGTCGAGTCCACCATCTACCGCCTCGTCCAGGAGGCGCTCACCAACGTGATCAAGCACGCCGACGCTCGCCATGCGCAGGTGACGATCGTCGCGGCCGACGGCGTGGTGAGGATCGAGGTCCGCGACGACGGCGTCGGGTTCGCCACCGACACGCCCGCGACAGGGGGCTACGGCCTGACCAACATGCGCGAGCGGGTCACGCTGGCCGGCGGGACGCTGACGATCGCGTCCGACGCGGGCGGGACCGTCGTGCGCGCCGACGTGCCGGCACGCGCGCGCGGCTAGGCCGCCGGCGTGCGCCGCAGCGCCGCGAGGCGGTCGGCGACGCGCACGCTGACGTACTCCTCGCCGCGCGCGGCGCTGAGCACGGCGGGCGTCAGCTCGCCGTCGGCGTCGTGCTTGACGACGAAGCCGCGCGCGCCGGAGGCGAGCGTCGCCTGGGCGAAGGCCGTGCTGTCCTCCATCGTGAGCACCACGATCTCGGTGCCCGGCACCCGCCGGCGCAGGCGGCGGATCGCCTCGATGCTCGTGCCGTTCGACATCCCCAGGTCGATCACCAGCACCCGCGGCGCGAGGTCCTCGACGTCGCGCGCGACCGCCGCGAGGTCGTTGGCCTCGGCCACGACGGCGATGCGGTCGTCGCCGTCGAGCAGGCGCCGCAGGCCCCGTCGCGTCAGCGCGTGGTCGTCGGCGAGGACGACCCGGACCGGGTCTTCGATGGACACCCCTTCACGCTAGTCCGCGCCCCGCTCGGCGGTCAGCGGGAAAAGACGCGGATCGGCCGCGGCAAAACACCCACCGCGACGTCAGCGGTCGACGAGGTGGTGGTCCAGCGCGTAGCGCACCAGGTCGGCGCGGGACGTGACCATCAACTTCTGATGGATGCTCGCGCGATGGGACTCCACCGTGCGGCCGGAGATGAACAGCTGCTGGGCGATCTCCGCCGTCGTGTGCCCGAGCGCGATCAACCGCAGCACGTCGATCTCGCGGTCCGACAGGTTGCCGGGGTGCCCGCGCGGCGACTCGGCCGCGATCCTGGCCCCCAGGCGCGGGTTGAGGTAGCGCTCACCGGCGGCGGCACGACGCACGGCCTCGACCAGCTCGCTGTCGGCAGCCTGCTTGAGGACGTAGCCCGTCGCGCCCGCCGCCAGCGCGTCGCGCGCGTAGGCCGGATCCTGCTGCATGGTCAACACCACGATGTAGGTCTCGGGGAAGTCGACGCGCAGGCCCGGGATCGCGTCGCGGCTGGCCTGGCCCGGCATGTTGAGGTCGAGCACGAGGACCCGCGGATGATGGCCGAGCACGTACCGGCGCGCCTCCTCGACGTCGCCCGCCTCGGCGAGCACCTCGAAGTCCTGCTCCTCGTCGAGCAGCAGGCGCAGCCCGCGACGCACGACCGGATGGTCGTCGGCGAGGACGATGCCGATCGCGGGCGTGTCGGGTGCGTCCATCACGCATCAAGGTAGTCCTCTTGCGGGGCTGCTCCGCACGGCGTCGGCGGTCCTCGCGCCGTAACCGCGCGGACGCCGGCGCGCCCGATCAGCGCGAACGGTTTGCATTAAGCCGATCGACGGGCGTACGGTCGTCGGTGCCCGGCGTGAGGCCGGGGTCGGACCGAGCCAGGGAGCCGAGCAATGAGCTCTGCCAGCGTCCCGCCGTCGGGAACCTCGCGCCTGCACCGGATCGCCAGCGCCTTGACGCCCGCGGAATGGCGCCGCGCCGCCGCCCTGGCCGCTGCCATCGTCGGCCTGCACGTCGTCGGCTTCGGCCTGCTGTTCGCCTGCGTCGTCCCCCACCACTTCGACCTCGGCTCCGGCACCGGCGTGTTCGGCATCGGCGTCGGGATCACCGCCTACACCTTGGGGCTGCGCCACGCCTTCGACGCCGACCACATCGGCGCGATCGACAACACCACGCGCAAGCTGATGGCCGAGGGCCAGCGGCCGCTGAGCGTCGGGTTCTTCTTCTCGCTCGGGCACTCGACGATCGTCTTCGCGCTGGCGGCGCTCTTCGCCGTCGGCGTGCGCGGCCTGAGCGGTGACGTCTCCAACGACGGCTCGACGCTGCACGAGGCCACCGGGTTGATCGGCCCGACGGTCTCGGGGTCGTTCCTGTTCATCGTCGGCCTGATCAACCTCGCCGTGCTCTACAGCATCGTCCGCGTGTTTGAGCGCATGCGCCACGGCGACTACGACGAGCAGCAGCTCGAGCACCAGCTCAACTCGCGCGGGTTCATGAACCGCTTCCTGGGCCGCGCGACCCGGGCGGTCAAGCGGCCCTGGCAGATGTACCCGGTCGGCGTCCTGTTCGGCCTGGGCTTCGACACCGCCACCGAGATCGCGCTGCTCGCGACCGCGGGCGCGGCGGCGACCGGCGGGTTGCCGTTCTACGCGATCCTCTGCCTGCCGATCCTCTTCGCCGCGGGCATGTCGCTGCTGGACACGATCGACGGCGCGTTCATGAACTTCGCCTACGGCTGGGCGTTCGCCCGGCCCGTGCGCAAGGTGTACTACAACATCACCATCACCGGGTTGTCGGTGATGGTGGCCCTGCTCATCGGCACGATCGAGCTGATCCAGGTGCTCTCCGACAAGCTCAGCCTCACCGGGCCGTTCTTCGACTCGATCAACGGCCTCGACTTCAACCTGATCGGCTACGTCATCGTCGCGCTGTTCGTCGTCACCTGGGCGGTCGCGCTCGCCGTCTGGCGCTTCGGCCGCATCGAGGAGCGCTGGTCGGCGCACCTGACCGACACCGAGGTCGCGTGATGCCCGACGCCCCGCGCAGCCCGCGCCTGCCCTTCGACGACATCGAGGAGATCGTCGCCGCCACCCGCCGCCAGGGCGGCCGCATCACCGCCGCCCGCAGGCAGCTGCTGGAGGTCCTGTTCGCCGCCGAGGGCCCGATGTCGGCCGAGAGCATCGCGCGCGCCCTGGCCCATCGCGGCACCGAGATCGAGCTGTCCTCCATCTACCGATCGCTCGAAGCCCTCGAGCAGCTCGGCGCCGTCCGCCACGTCCACATCGGCCACGGCCCCGGCCTCTATGCGCTCACCGGCCGCAGCGAGCGCGAGTACCTCACCTGCGAGCGCTGCGGACGCGTGACCACGCTCGACGCCGCGGAGCTCGATCCCGTCCGCACGCTGATCCGCGACCTGACCGGCTACGAGGCCCGCTTCACGCACTTCCCGATCATCGGGCTGTGCGACAGCTGCGCGGCGCGGAACACCCCAGGTTGAGCTGGAGCACCATGATCTGACCTGGCCTGTCGGCGCCCTCCCCCACGCAGGACGGCCTGACCGACCGCGAGGAGCCGCCCGTCATCGACGAGCAGCCGCGGGAGTCCTGAGCTCGTTCATCCCTTGCCCTCCTTCGCCAGGGACGTCGTCGCAGGCCGGAGGCTGACCATGGATCCCGACGATCTGTCGCCTCGACGTCGGCAAGTTCAGACGTCCCGCCCCTTGTCCCGAGACGGAGGCCGGCAGCAGACTCCGCGCCTCCGCCGATGCCGCCGCGCGATCCGACAGACAGGCTGGACGCGCGTGCGCGAGCGCGCGTCGTCGTCGTGGGCGACGGCGACCTCGCCAGCGAGCTCGTCGAGCAGTTGCGCCGGCGTGGCGCGCCCTGCCTGCGGCTGCGCCGGCCGACCGATCGCGAGCTCGCGCGGACGCTGCGCGACGTGCCGCGGTTCGTGGCGATCATCAGCCACGACGACATCTACGCGCTGCGGCTCGCGCTCGTCGCCGAGCACGCGCAGCCCGGCGTGCCGCTGCTCGTGACGATCTTCGATGCCACCGTCGCCGCGCAGGTCGTCCGGACCGTCCCCAACTGCCACGTCGTCTCGCTCGCCGACGCGGCCGCCCCGGTCCTCACCGCCGACTGCACCGCGTCGTTGCCGACCACGCGCGCCCACCAGCGACTGTGGTCCGTCGCGACGTCGCAGCTGCGCCCCTACGACGCGTCGTCGCGCCTGCTGGTCTACGGCGTCGCCGGCCTCGCCGCGATCCTCGGCGCCGAGACGTTCACCAACGCCCTCGCCTTCGGCCATCCGCTCACCGCGTCCTTCTACGACGCGGCCAAGGCCACCGCGACCGTCGGGCCGGACACGATCGCCGACGAGGGCCCGGCCGGCTACGCCACCGCGATCGGCGCGCTGATGCTCATCAGCACCGCGCTGACCGCCGCGGCCACCGCCGGCCTCATCAACCGCCTGACCACGCGCCGGCTCGTCGCGCTCGTCGGGCGCCGGACGCTGCCGCGCCGCGACCATGTCATCGTCGTCGGCCTCGGCCAGGTCGGCCTGCGCCTCTGCCTCATGCTGCGCCAGCGCGGCGTGCGCGTCATCGCCATCGAGCGCGACGCCGCCATGGCCAACGTCCACCTCGCCAAACGCCTGGGCATCCCGGTGATGATCGGGGACGGCAGCGAGCGCGGGCTGCTGACGCGGCTGCGCGCGCAGCGGGCGCTCGCGCTGGCCTCCGTCACCTCCGACGACCACGTCAACATCGCCGTGAGCGTCGCGGCGCTCGCGACGCGGCCCGACCTGCGCGTCGTCCTCCGCGCCGGCGACGACGACGCGGTCACCGAGACTCGCGCGCTCTTCCCGATCGGCGTCGTCCGCGACGTCAACCGGCTGGCGGCGGCGCGCTTCGCGGAGATCGCGCTGGGTCCGACGCCGTGCTGATCGGCGCCGCGCCCGCCTCGGACTGCGCATCCCGCTCACACCGTTCGCAAGGCCACGGTCGGCGGCAGCCGCGACGCTCGGACGGCCGGCATCAGCCCGGCGAACGCGCCGATCAGGATGGCCGAGGCGATGCCGCCCGACCAGGCTTCGACGGGGATGACCACGGTCCAGTGCCTCGTGCTGGCGTAGATGGCCGTGGCGACGATCCCGGCGAGCACGCCGACGATGCCGCCGAGGACGGCGAGCAGGATCGACTCGGCGAGGAACTGCGTCCGGATCTGGCGCTTCGTCGCGCCGAGGGCGCGACGGAGGCCGATCTCGGAGCGACGTTCCAGCACCGAGATGATCATGATGTTGGCGACCCCTACGGCACCCACGATCAGCGCCACGACCCCGAGCCCGAGGAACAGGCTGTCGAAGGCTCCGGCCGCCGCGGCGCGTGCGGTGAGCACGTCGGAGGGCTGGCTGACGTTGACCTCGTTGGGTGCCTCGGGGTTGGCGGTGGGCGCGAGCAGGGCCTGCGTCGCGGCCTCGTGGCCGGTGGCGGCGCGCACGTAGATCGTGCTCGGTGGGCCCGCCTGCTGCTCGCCGCGGGCGATGCTCACGTAGCCGAGGTACTTCTGGGCGGCGGGGTAGCCGACGAGGGCGCTGGTGTCGATGTCGGTGGCCAGCGGTGAGGGCTCCAGGATGCCCGCGACGGTGAACCACTGGCCGCCCAGCCAGATCCGCTGATCGGCGTGGACGCGGTCGATGCCCAGGCGCGCGGCGGCGACCGCCCCGAGCACTACGACCGGCTGGCGGACGGTGCCCGCGTTGAGCCAACGGCCGCGGGCGACGCCGGTGTTGAGCACCGGCAGCAGGTTCAGGCTGGTGGCCCGCACCTGCAGGCCACCGGTGTTGCCCACCGGGATCAGCGAGCTGCGGTAGGCCTTCTCGTGCTTCATCAGGCCGGTGTGCGCCAGCGCCTGGACGTCGTCCAGAAGCGTGATCCGCCCAGGCGCCTGGACCGGAAGCGGGGCGTCCTGCCCGGTGACGCTCTGCCCGGCCTCGACGGTGAGCAGGTTCGTGCCGAGCCGGTCGATCTCCGCGAGCAGCCCGGCCTGCGACGAGGCGGACAGCCCGAGGATCGCCACGATCGCCGCCGTGCCGATCGCGATCCCCAGCGCGGACAGCGCGGCGCGCAGCGGCCGCGCGCGCAGCCCGACGCTCGCCACCCGCAGGCCGTCCCGCGGCGACAGCCGCCCGGCCGTCGCGCTCATGCCGCGCCTCCGACGTCGGCGACCACTTGGCCGTCCAGCATCCGGATCTGGCGCGGGAGCTGATCGGCGAGGCCGCCGTCGTGGGTGATCATCACGATGGTGGCGCCGGCCGCGTTGAGCTCGCGGATGAGCGCCATGATCGACGCGCCGGTGGCGCTGTCGAGGTTCCCGGTCGGCTCGTCGGCGAGCACGATCGCGGGACGTCCGACGAGGGCCCGGGCGATCGCCACGCGCTGCCGCTCCCCGCCGGAGAGCTTGGTGGGCTTGAACGTCGCGCGGTGGGCGAGGCCGACCCGTTCGAGCGCCTCGTCGGCGCGCCGGTAGCGCTCGGAAGACGACCCACCCGCCCCGCCGGCGTAGAGCAGCCCGTCGGCGACGTTCTCGCGCACCGTGGCATGCTCGGCGAGGAAGAACTGCTGGAAGACGAACCCGATCTGCCGGGCCCGCAGCCGCGACACCGCGCCGTCGTCCAGCTGCGCCGCGTCGATCCCGTCGATGCGGACCACGCCACCGGTGGGCCGTTCCAGCGTCCCCATGACGTGCAGCAGCGTGGACTTGCCCGACCCGGAGGGCCCGACGATCGCCACCAGCTCGCCACGCTGCACGGCGAAGGACACTCCGCGCAGCGCGAGGACGCCAACCCCACCCACCCGCGGCTCGCCGTAGACCTTGGTCACCGCGTCGAGCTCCAGAACGGCGGTCACAGCGACGGCACCACCACGCGGTCGCCCGCGCGAAGGTCGCCGTCGACCTGGACGCGGCCGTCGGCCGTGTCGAACAGGCCGACCCGCACGGCGACCAGGTCGCGTCGCGCGCCGGCGCGCACCACCTCGACCGCGAACCCGCCGCCGGCCTTGCCGACCAGCGCGGTGACCGGGACGCTCAGGGCGTTCTCCACGCCCGCGGTCGTGATGTCCACCTGGACCGGCGCGCGATCCAGCCCGCGCGCCTTGCGTGGGTCGTCGAGGCTGATGGAGGTGGGGATGGTCGCGTCGGCGGCGCTGCCGTCCTGCCCGGCGGGGGCTTGGGCGATCCGTCCGAAGCCGGCGACCCTGCCCGTGACCGTCGTGTTGCCCGGCAGCGTGATCTGCGCGCGGTCGCCCCGCTTGACCTGCCCCTGATCGGACGGCTCGAGGTTCACCAGCACGTGCAGGGTGTCGGAGGTGGCGTCCAGCGCCCGAGCCCCCGGCCGAGCGCCCTCGCCGAGCTCGCCGGTGACCTTGGCGATCCGCACCGCCTCGGGCAGGAACACCGCGTCTCCCAGCGCAAGGGAGCCGTCCACGTGCACGCCCTTGCGGCGCTGGAGCCCCTCGAGCGCCTGCTCCGTCTTCGTGGTGAACGCGTCGCCGGCGCCGCGCAGGTGCAGGTTGCGGTTGAGCTGTCGGACGTCCTGACCCACATCGCCGACGCGGAGCGCGCGGTAGGCCGGCACCGCGCCGCACAGCAGCAGCACCGGGTGCTCGTCGACGCGGTAGATCACGCCGCCGCAGCCGACCTCGTCCCCGGTCTCGGGCAGCGTGGTGTAGACGCCGCGGGCCTGGTTGACGACCGAGTACGGCGAGCCGTCCGGTCGCGCGCGATAGGTCAGGGTCCCGCTCTGGGAGACGACGGCCGACAGGTCGCCCTTCTGCACCGTCGCGGTGCTCGCCGGCGCCGCCTGGGCGTCCCCGGTCGTGTGGTCAGCGCCGGACAGCACGACCACTCCGGCGATCACGGCGACGACAACGACGACGGCCGCGCCGGTCAGCACCCGGCCTTTCCGCCTCACCCCTGGCCCCCCGTCGTCAGTCCCAACTGCGAGCCGCACTTCTTCATCGCGGCGTTGAGGACGGTCATGCCACCGGGCCGGTTGGAGGACGGGATCTTGGTCGTGTCGACGAGCGGGTCGCCGTTGGCGGGGTCCGGGAAGTCCTCCACGCCGTTCTCGCGGATGCACTCGGCGAACCTGAGGCTCGCCGTCTGCTCCTTGGGGCTGCGCTTCGAGCTCAGGGCGCCCGGTGGCTGCAGGTCCTTGCACGCGTCGACGGCCTTCCGCCACACCGCGGGGCTCACGCTGACCCCGTATCGGAACTCGCCCTTCGCGTCGGGGTCCGGGAAGTCGCCGACGCCGTGGTTGCGGATGCACTCGGCGAACTTCACCGCCTTGTCCTGATCGGTGGCGCTGGTGCTCCCGCCGGTGCCGGTGCTGCCGGCGGTGCCGGTCGTGGAAGGCGCGTTGGAACCGCAGCCCGCGCTGGTCAGGCTGGTCAGAGCGACCAGCGCGAGGGCGGTCAACGGTCGGAGTCTTCTCTTGGTCAACGTCGCATCCTCGGGTCTTGGGTCGGGTCGGCGTACGTGGGCGGGCAACCGTGATCGACGGCCTCGGGCCGCAGCTCGTAGTGCCAGGACTCGTTGCCGTAGGTCTGGCACAGCCCGTAGGCCGCGCCGTGCTCGGACAGCCACGCCGCGGCATCGCGCCCGAGGTCGACCGCGTCCCCCGACACGTGCGCCGACGTGTTGGGGCTGGCCACCCAGCGGGCCGCCTCCGCTGCTGAGCCGTACTCCGAGATCGCCTCCTGGAGCAGGCGTTCCTGGTACGCGGGGGAACGCCAGCCGCTGTCGACGGCGAGCTCGACGCCGTCGTCCTTGGCATCGGTGGCCGCTCGGCGCAGGGCGCCGAGAAGCGCGGGATCCAGCTTGGCCACGCCGGGGATCGCGTCATCGACGACCATCACGCCGTCGGGGACGGCGCCGTCGGCCTCGCCGAGCGCACCACGGAGCTCACCGGGAGCGGCGCCGATGGGCGATGCGGCTGCCGAGGACGAGGACCCCGTCGAGGACGAGGACGCCGGCCACTGGTCGCCGAGGGCCGCGGCGATCGCCGCGATGGCGACCAGCAGGCCGGCGACGCGGAGCTTGCGGATCCGGATCCGGCCGGTCGTCGTTCGCGCTGGTTCGCCGTAGGTCACGCCGCCAGTCAAGGCAGCGCGGCGTTGCCGGCCCGTATGCGGTTTCCGATACGCCGACGACATGCGCCAGCTCGTAGCATCGGCGCATGCGCGTGTTGCTCGTCGAGGACGAGCCCTACATGGCAGAAGCCATCCGCGACGGCCTGCGGCTGGAGGCGATCGCCGCCGACATCGCCGCCGACGGCGACACCGCCCTGGAGCTGCTGGGCGTCAACACCTACGACATCGCCGTCCTCGACCGCGACGTTCCCGGACCGACCGGTGACGAGATCGCCAGGCGGATCGTCGCCTCCGGGAGCGGCATGCCGATCCTCATGCTGACCGCGGCCGACCGTCTCGACGACAAGACCACCGGGTTCGGGCTCGGCGCCGACGACTACCTCACCAAGCCCTTCGAGCTGCAGGAGCTCGTGCTCCGGCTGCGGGCCCTCGACCGCCGGCGCGCGCACAGCCGGCCGCCCGTGCGAGAGATCGCGGGCCTGCGGGTGGATCCGTTTCGGCGGGAGGTCTACCGCGACGATCGCTACGTGGCGCTGACCAGAAAGCAGTTCGCAGTGCTCGACGTCCTCGTCGCCGCCGAAGGTGGGGTCGTCAGCGCCGAAGAGCTCCTCGAACGAGCGTGGGACGAGAACGCGGACCCGTTCACCAACGCCGTGCGCATCACGGTCTCGGGCCTGCGCAAGCGCCTCGGCGAGCCCTGGATCATCGCCACCGTGGCCGGCGCCGGGTACCGCATCGACACCGGGGCCGAGGGACGCGGCCGTGGATAGAGCGCCCGGATTGAGCGTCCGCCTCAAGCTCACGCTCAGCTACGCCGCGTTCCTGATGCTCGCGGGCGCCCTGCTGCTCGCCGTCGTGTGGGTGTTCCTCCTGCGGTACGTCCCAGACCGCGCGATGCTCGTCACCGATCAGTCCATCACCGGGGTCTTCCCCGTCCGGTCCAACCTCCTGCACGTCTTCGCTCCGCGTGCGGCCGCGGCGTTGGCGTTCCTCCTCGTGTTCGGCCTCGTGGGCGGATGGCTGCTCGCCGGCCGCATGCTCGCCCCCCTGACCCGCATCACGGACGCCACGCGCATCGCCGCGACCGGATCGCTCTCCCACCGAATCCGGCTGGAAGGCCGCAAGGACGAGTTCCGCGAGCTCGCCGACGCCTTCGACACCATGCTCGCCCGGCTCGAGGCGCAGGTCGCCGAACAGCAGCGATTCGCCGCCAACGCCTCCCACGAGCTGCGGACCCCGCTGGCGATCACGCAGACCCTGCTCGACGTGGCCCGCAACGATCGACGCCGCGGCGACGACGACGAGCTGGTCGACCGCCTCCATGCCGTCAACACCCGAGCGATCGACCTCACCGAGGCACTGCTCCTGCTCAGCCGCGCCGACCAGCGGTCGTTCGTCCCCGAGCACGTCGACCTGTCGCTCATCGCCGAAGAGGCCACCGAGACGCTCCTCCCCTTCGCGGAGCGACGCGGCACCACCATCGAGACCTCCGGCGACGCGACCCCGACCAGCGGCTCACCCGCGCTCCTGCTGCAGATGGCGACGAACCTCGTGCACAACGCGGTCGTCCACAACCTGCCCGACCAGGGCACCGTGTGGGTCACGACCCGCGCGCACCCGGCGAGCGTGGTGCTCACCGTCGAGAACACCGGCGAGAAGCTCACCCCGCAGCTGGTCGCCACGCTGGGCGAGCCGTTTCGCCGCGGCTCCGAACGCATCCGCACCGACCACGCAGGCGTCGGCCTCGGCCTGGCGATCGTCAAGAGCATCACCCAGGCCCACGAGGGCACCCTGACGCTCACGCCCAGGCCCGGTGGCGGCCTCTGCGTCACGGTGCAGCTCCCGGCGCCGCGTCCCCAGTAGCCGGCCGCGACGCGGTGGGGCGCCGCTGCGGCGGGAGGCTTCCGCTCCCCACCGCGACCTCGGAGTCCTCCATGCACCGCACCGCCCTCACCGTCCTCAGAGCCGCGCTCCTGGCCGGCGCCTACGAGCCGGCCGTCCCCAACGGCGACCACGACCCGCGTTGCCGAGCCCGCGGCGGGCGAGCTCGACGAGCTGCTCCTCGCGAGCGGTCAGCGCGATCGCCGCCTCGGGCCCGAGGCCCTCGAGCCGCGGCGGCGTCCCGCCCTGCTCGGCGTCGTGCAGCTCGCGCGCCCGGGCCGCGGCGCGGCGCGCGGAGTCCTGCCGGCCGTCCTGCGCGAACAGCGACGCGGCGTCGGCCGCGGCCTCCGTCGCGTAGCGCCGAGTCGCCGGGGCGAATGTTGGTGTCACCTACAGTTCCTGCTATGTTGGTGCGACCAACACTCCCGACGCAAGACCTAGGAGAACGATGACCACCGCGACACCAGGCGTCCTGATCGTGGGACGCAGCCCATTGGTCCTCGAAACCACGCTCGCGCTCCTCTCCGAGCGCGGGTACGACGCGCACGCGACCAGCGACTTCGGCGACATCACCGGCCAGTTCGACGCCGCCGAGCTGGACGTCGTGGTGCTCGGCGGGCAGGTCCCGCCGGACCGGAAGGCCGAGATGCGTGAGGCGCTCCGGGCCGTGAACCCGCGCCTCGCGGTCGTCCAGGGGCTCGCCGGCATCCCCGGGCTGCTCGTCGACCAGGTCGAGGCCACCGTGGCCGGCGAGACGGCGGTCCCGGGACAGGCGCCCGTCTACGACGCGGAGCAGCGCGCGATCGAGCTGGTGCTGTTCGCACCGCTCGAGGTCGAGGTCACGGTGTACTGGATCACGGAGCTGGTGCCGCCGAACCCCAAGAGCGCGTCGGCGATCCTGGTGCAGGGCGCCCTGCGGGCAGGCGAGCACCGCGTGCGCGTCCCCGACGCCGTCGCGCTCGACGCCGCCTTCGCCACGGTCGTGGCCGGCGCCGCGTCCTGGTCGTTCCGGCTGACCCCGCCCGCCGGCTGAGCGGCGCGCGTCAGCGATGTTGGCCGCACCATCACTGGTAGGGTCGCGCCGATGCAGAACGAGCCACACGTCGGCTCTGGCCCGGCCCGCCTCCGCGACCGGCCGACGTGGCTGATCAGCCGCACCTACGCGCGTTCGCACCGGATCCTCAACGAGGCGTTCGCCCAGTCGGAGACCGGGCTGCGCAGCTACCACTACCGCCTGCTCGCCGCGCTCGACGAAGCGGGTCCCTCCAGCCAGGCGGAGCTCTCGCGCGGCACGGGAGTGGACCGCAGCGACGTCGTCGGCGTGCTCGGCGACCTCGAGCGGGCGGGCCTGATCCGACGCACGGTGGACCCGGCCCACCGCCGGCGCAACATCGTGACCCTGACCGGCGCCGGCGAGCAGCAGCTCAAGGCCCTCGACCGCGTCGTCGACGAAGCCCAAGAACGCGTCATGGCACCGCTGACGACCTCCGAGCGGACGCGGCTCCTCCAGCTCCTGCGCCGGCTGGAGGACCCGGCTTAGACACGCGCGACGACCACCACCCGGGATCTCCCGGTCGGCCTTGGCCTAGAACTCGTGCTAGGGCGTCCCGGTCGCGGTCATGACGCGCCACAGCTCGGGCTTCTCCTCGGCCGTGGCGACCGCGCCCGAGCCGTGAGGTGGTCGGCCTCGACCTGCACGGCCACGATCGGATCGTCTTGGAGGTTGAGCAACCAGCCGGGTGGATCGCCCCCGCCGTTGGAGGCCACCACCAGGTCGTGGTCTCCGTGAACAGCGGGACGTCCATCAGCTGATCTTCTCCGCCAGCTCGACGATGATCCCGGCCGGGCCGCGCACGTAGCAGAGCCGGTAGCTGTTCTCGTAGCTCACCAGCTCGCCGACCAGCTCGCCGCCATGGGCTCGCAGGCTGGCCAGGGACGCCTCGATGTCGTCGACGACGAACAGGATGTGGCGGATGCCCGGTGCGTTGGCCGGCGCCGGCGCGTCGTCGCCCTCGTACGACGGCGAGCGGTACTTGGCCAGCTCGAGCTGGGGCCCTCCATCCGCGGTCCGCAGCATCACGACGTCCGCCCGCACGCCTTCGAGCCCGTTGATGCGGTCCACCAAGCCGCCCTCGACGGACGTCTCGCCGTCCACCTCGAGCCCGAGCGCGACGAAGAACGCGGTCGCCGCCGCGAGGTCGTCGACGACGATGCCGATGTGCTCCAAGCGCAGGACGGTCATGAACGGCGTCCGCTCCCCTCCTGCGGGGTGTGCTCGTCGTGCAGCAGGTACTTCGGCATCGTGGTCTCCTGGTGTCGTCGGCCGCGCCCCTCGCAGCCTTTCATCTCATGAGCGGAGCCGGTCAGCGCTTCTCGACATGACTGCGCCAGCCGCAGCCGCGCGGGCCATCTCGCGTCCCGCAGCCTTCCCGTGTGGCTGGGCCGGCTGTTCTGCGACAACACGTCCAAGGACTCCTCAACATGCTCCTCGACGCATGCCGACAGGCCGGTTCGGTGATCCCGAGGTGCGTCCTCAGGTCAGCACCGCCACCAACCACGCGCCCGTCGCCACCAGCGTGGCCGCCAGCTCGATCGCGATCGAGAGGCCGATCGCGCGCAGCGCCTCTTGGGTGGATCGCCAGGCTGGCTCGTGCTGGCCCAGCCGCCGGCGCTCCTGGAGGTACACGCCCAGCGGGAACCCGATGAACAACCCGACGATCGGGACGAGGAAGAAGACGACGACGGCGAGCAGCACGCCGGCCAGGATCGACGCGCGTGGGACGCCGGCGTCGCGGAGGCGCCGTCCGGGCACGAGCACCTTCACGACCTGCGCGATGCCGATCGACAGCGTCGCGATGGCCAGCACCACCCATGCGGTCGCCGAGCCGACCGACAGCGCCCAGACCGCGATCGCCGCCCACGCCAGCAGCGCGCCGGGAAGAACCGGGAGGACGACGCCGACGATGCCCACGGCGATCGCCAGGCCGACGAGGACGAGACCGGCGTCACTCATCGCCGCACCGCCCACGCCGCGACGATGCTCGTTGTCGCGCGGTCGTCATTTCCGCGCAGCTTGACGCACCGCGGAGCGACGCTCGGCGCGGCGCCCCGCGGGGCTGAGCGGCGCGCTGCAGGAATTGGACCGCGCGTCGCGCACCGCACCCACCTCCGCCAGGCGACGGCACGATGGTCATCGACCCGCTCGCCGAGCGCCGCGTCCGCCGCACCGCTCGGCACGGTGGCGTTGCACGAGCGCCTCGTGCACCGCGGTGCGGTCCGGCACGTGGCAGTCGACGGACGGGGGTTCGCCCCCGTCAGAGGTGTCGATCAATCCGTGTTCTTGCGAACGCGCCGGTAGCGTTCATAGGCGACGCGCGAGCCGAAGGTCCTGGTTTCGATCAGGTCGAGCGAGACGTCTTCGGTGACCGGCGGCAGGAACGGCGTGCCGCCACCGGTGACGACCGGATGGCGGAACACGCGCAGTTCGTCGACGAGGCCGAGATGGATGGCCGATCCGGCTAGACCGGCGCCGCCGATCGCGACGTCCTTGTCGGTCGCCTTCAACGCCGCAGCGACCTCCTCGGCCACCGATGCCTCGGCGAGTCGGGCGTGTCCTTCGACGCTGGCGAGTGTGCGGCTGAACACGATCTTCGGGAGCGCGCACCAGACGTCGGCAAACGCGGTCCTGGCCTCGTTGTCGCGCAGCGACGGATCCGTCTCCCACACCAGCATCGTCTCGTAGAGCCGGCGGCCGAGGAGGTACCCGCCGAGCTCGCGGACCTGCGCGAGGTGAAAGCCAAACAGCTCGTCGCTAGGGACCGTCCACGCAAACGCGCCGTGGCGGTCCGCGATGAAGCCGTCCACCGAGACGCCCATCGAGTAGATCAGCATGACTTCATGCCGTCACGCCGCATGGTGTGCGATTTGCTCCGCAATGTGCTCCGCGAGCCTACCGAGACAGTGACGCCCGAGCAAGAAAGGCCAGCAAACACGGGCCTTTCGATGTCATAATGGAGACAGGATTCGAACCTGCGACCGCGCAGCTCCCAGCCGCGATGCGGCGGCGCCCAGGCGCATCCCGTGGGGTCTACGACGGTTCCGCCTGGCTCAATCGCCCTGAGTCGCGCTCGATGTGTACCGCGGCGTGCGTCGAGCCGACGCCGATGCGACACGGCGCGTCGAAGGCCGTGCCGACGAGCCCGCGCCGCGAGAGTCCTAGGCCGCGGCCGGTGTGGCGGCGACCGGCGGCGGCTTGGTGCGGCGGGCGCGATGGGGCGATGCTCATCGGAAGGCTTGGATGCCGGTCAGTGCGCCGCCGACGACGAGGGCGTGGACGTCGGCGGTGCCCTCGTAGGTCACGACCGACTCGAGGTTGTTCATGTGGCGGATGACGGGGTACTCGAGCGTGATGCCGTTGGCGCCGAGCACCTGCCGCGCTTCGCGGCAGACCTCCAGGGCGGCGTCGACGTTGGCGAGCTTGCCCATGCTGACGTGCTCGGGCCGCAGCAACCCCTGGTCCTTCATCCGGCCCAGGTGCAGCGCCAGCAGCGTGGCCTGGTTGACCTGCAGCGCCATCTTGGCCAGCTTGGCCTGCTGGAGCTGCGTGCCGGCGATCGGCTTGCCGAACGCCATCCGGTCCCCGGCGTAGGCCAGCGCGGCCTCGAAGCAGGCGCGCGCGGCACCGACCGCGCCGAACACGATCCCGAAGCGCGCCTCGTTCAGACAGCTCAGCGGCCCGCGCAGCGACGTCGCCTCGGGCAGCATCGCGCTGGCGGGCAGCCGCACGTCGTCAAGCAACAGCTCGCTCGTCACGCTCGCACGCAGCGACAGCTTCTTATGGATGTCCTGCGTCGAGAATCCCGGCGTGCCCCTCGGCACCACAAAGCCACGGATGCCCTCGTCGGTCGCCGCCCACACCACCGCCACATCGGAGACGCTGCCGTTGGTGATCCACATCTTCTGACCATGCAGCACCCAGTCCTCCCCGTCGCGGCGGGCGCGGGTGCGCATCGCGCCGGGATCGGAGCCGGCGTCGGGCTCGGTCAACCCGAAGCAGCCGATCGCCTCCCCGGCCGCCATCCGCGGCAGCCACTGCTGCTTGTGCTCCTCACTGCCCCAACGCCAGATCGCATACATCGCCAACGACCCCTGCACCGAGACCAACGAACGCACACCGCTGTCACCGGCCTCCAACTCCAAGCACGCCAGACCGTAGGCCGTCGCCGACGCACCCGCACAGCCATAACCGGTCAAGTGCATGCCCAACACCCCCAACCTGCCCAACGCCGGCGCCAACTCAGCCACCGGCACCTCACCCGCCTCAAACCAATCCCCCACACCCGGCAGGATCTCGCCCGCCACGAACGCGCGCACGCTGTCACGCATGTCCCGCTCCTCATCGGAGAGCAGCTGATCGATCCCCAGGAAGTCCTTGGGGCGGATCGCGGGCGGAGCAGCGGAGACGGTCATGCGGCAGTCCTTGGTGCGGTTGGATGGAGAGGAGACGGGGTCAGCGCGGCACGAACGCGAAGACCCGGGACGGGCTCCCGGTGCCGCCGACGAGCTTCAACGGCGCGACGACGATGACCGCGCCCGTCTCGGGCAGTGCGTCGACGTTGGCGAGTTGCGTCAGGCCGTAGCGCCCGGCCCCGAGCAGGAAGTTGTGGACGGGGAACGGCGGATCGAAGCCACCGGCGGCGCCTGCGTCGATGCCGACCGTCTCCACGCCCCATCCCACCACGCCGGGATGCTCGCTCAGCCACCTGGCCGCCTCGACGTCCGGGCCGGGGGTCGCGGGGCCGCTGGGCCCGGCGTTCAGGAACGCCTCCTCGTTCGACGCCCGCGCGCCCCAGCCCGTGCGGAAGATCAGCCAGGTGCCGGGCTCGATCGGCCCGAAGTCGCGCTCGAAGGCGTCGAGGTCCGCGGCCGTCAGGACGTAGCCGGGGTCTGCGGCGACCTCGGCCGTCCGATCGATGACCTTGACGGGGCCCACGAGCCGCTGCGGCGGGATCGAGGCGACGTCCTCGCCGTCGCGGCCGGTGATCCAGTGGACCGGGGCATCGATGTGCGTGCCAGTGTGCTCGCCCAGCTCCAGGACGTCCCAGGCCCAGGCCGGCCCGGCGTCGTCGAACCTGCTCAGCGTCCGCCGCGAGAGGTGCGGCGTGTTGGCGAACGGCTCGGGCAGCCGGAGGACCGGCGTCTGCTCGCTCAGCGGCTGCGTGAGGTCGACGACCTCCACGGTTCCGTCCGCCAGCGCCGCGGTGAGGTCGGCGAGCTGCGTTGCCTGTGACATCAACAATCCCTCAGATCTCGGAATGGTTCGTTCATTGTGCAGATCACCGGGGCCATCTGCCGACCATCGTGAAGCATACCCCGGTCGTCAACGGGACGGTGCCGGGGCCATCCAGCGGGGACGTCCGTACACACATCACCTCGCTCTTGTGTAGACAGATTTGGATGAGGGTCGTACCCTAAGGACGTAGTCCAGCTTCTCGAGGAGGGTGAGCGCATGGCCGAGCGGTCGTTCGCCAACGAAGTCCAACTGCTTCGTCACGGCGCCGGAACCACATTGCATGTCGAAGGCATCCTGGCCGTCACGAAGGCCCTGCTGCAGTCCGGCGTCGCCTACGTCGGCGGGTACCAGGGTGCACCGATCTCGCACCTCATGGACGTCCTCGGCGACGCCCGCGAGATCCTCGACGAGCTCGGTGTCTACTTCGAGAACAGCGCGTCGGAGGCCACCGCGGCGGCCATGCTGGCTGCGTCGGTCCACTACCCCTTGCGGGGGGCCGTCACCTTCAAGTCCACGGTGGGCCTCAACGTCGCCTCTGACGCGCTGGCCAACCTCTCCAGCGGTGGCGTGACGGGCGGCGCGCTCGTCATCCTCGGAGAGGACTACGGCGAGGGCTCGAGCATCATGCAGGAGCGCTCGCACGCGTTCGCGATGAAGTCGCAGATGTGGCTGCTCGACCCGCGGCCGAACGTCGAGGCGATCGTCGACGCCGTCGAGAGCGGCTTCGAGCTGTCGGAGGCCAGCAGGACGCCGGTGATGCTCGACCTGCGCCTGCGCTCCTGCCACCTGCACGGTGGGTTCGTCGCCAAGGACAACAAGCGCCCTCCGGTGACGGTCACGGACGCCATCGAGAACCCCGTGCGGGACGTGAGTCGCGTCGTCCTGCCGCCGGCGAGCTTCCTGCACGAGCAGGAGAAGGTCGCCGACCGGTGGCCCGCCGCCGTGCGCTTCATCAAGGAGCGTGGCCTCAACGAGGTCATCAACGACGACCTCGCCGACGTCGGGATCATCTCCCAGGGCGGGTTGTACAACACCTTGAACCGCGCGATGGAGCTGCTCGGCTGCTCCGACGCCTACGGCAACACCAAGGTCCCGCTCTACGTCATGAACGTGACCTACCCCGTCGTCGACGACGAGATCGTCGCGTTCTGCGCCGGCAAGCGCGCGGCGCTCCTGCTCGAGGAGGGCCAGCCCGACTACCTCGAGCAGAACCTCAACGCGATCCTGCGCCGCAACGACGTGGCCACAGCGCTGCACGGCAAGGACCTGCTGCCGGTCGCCGGCGAGTACACCACCGCCGCGATCACGCGCGGGCTCGAGGCGTTCCTGGACCGCTACCTCCCGGACGTCATCGAGCACCGGCCCTCGCTGCTGCTCGACAAGGACGACCCGGCCAGCCCGTTCGCCCAGCACGTCGAGCCCGACCAGGTCCTGCCGCGCCCGCCCGGGCTGTGCACCGGTTGCCCGGAGCGGCCGATCTTCAGCGGCCTCAAGCTCGCCGAGCGGGAAACCGGCCAGCACCACGTCAGCGCCGACATCGGCTGCCACCTGTTCGCCATCAACGCGCCGTTCGACCTCGGCGCGACCACGATGGGCTACGGGCTGGGATCGGCGGCCGCCGCGGCGCTCAACAGCAAGGACGCCGACCGCAAGACCGTGGCGATCATGGGCGACGGCGGCTTCTGGCACAACGGCCTGACGAGCGGCATCGGCAACGCCGTGTTCAACAAGAACGACCAGGTGGTCGTCGTCGTCGACAACGACTACAGCGCGGCGACCGGCGGCCAGGACGTGCTGTCCAGCCACGCCGACACGCCGCTGCGGTCCACGCAACATCCGATCGAGAAGGCCGTCCGCGGCGTCGGCGTGGAGTACGCCAAGACGATCGACGACACATACGACGTCGGCAAGGTGCGCGACACGTTCCTCGAGGCGTTCACCTCGGACGAGCCGGGACCGAAGGTGCTCGTGATGCAGAGCGAGTGCCAGCTCAACCGCCAGCGCCGGGTCAAGCCCGAGATGCGCAAGGCCCTGAAGGAGGGCAAGCGCGTCGTGCGCGAGCGCTTCGGCGTCGACGCCGAGACGTGCACCGGCGACCACGCGTGCATCCGGATCTCGGGGTGCCCGTCGCTGACGATCACCTCCAACCCGGACCCGATGCGCACCGACCCCGTCGCCACCGTGCTCGACAGCTGCGTCGGCTGCGGCGTATGCGGTGCCAACGCCCACGCCGCGGTGCTCTGCCCGTCGTTCTACCGGACCGACGTGATCCACAACCCGACCACGAAGGACAAGGTGTTGGTGAAGCTCCGCCGTTGGTGGATGAAGCGCCTGTCGGCGGGCGCGGAACGCCGCGCCGTGCAGATCGAGGCCGCCGCCTGATGTCGAGCTGGTCCGAGGGGCAGCGCCCGATCACGTTGGCGATCCTCGCCCTCGGCGGTGAGGGCGGCGGCGTCCTGGCCGACTGGATCGTCACGGTCGCCGAGGAGCATGGCTGCTTCGCGCAGAACACCTCGGTCGCCGGCGTCGCCCAGCGCACCGGAGCCACCGTGTACTACGTCGAGATCTTCCCGCCCCTCGCGGCCGAGAGCCGCAACGGCGCGTCGTCGGTCCGCCGCGAGCCGGTCATGAGCATCTTCCCCACACCGGGCGAGGTCGACGTCGTGATCGCGTCCGAGCTGATGGAGTGCGGTCGCGCGATCCAGCGTGGCTTCGCGACGGCGGACCGCACGACGCTCATCACGTCGACCAGCCGCGTGTACTCGATCGACGAGAAGATGGCGCTCGACGACGGGCGCATCGACGAGGCGTCGCTGCTGGCCTCGGCGCGTACCGCCTCCAGGACGCTCGTCGCCGCGGACTTCGCCGACATGGCCGAGAAGGCCGGCAGCGTCATCAGCGCGTCGCTGTTCGGAGCGGTCGCCGGATCGGGCGCGCTGCCGTTCACGCGCGAGCAGTTCGAGGCGCCGATCCGCGCGTTCGGCAAGGGCGTCGAGTCCTCGCTGGCGGCGTTCGCCGCCGGGTACGAAGCCGCGACCGCGCCGTCGGACGTCGAGGGCATCGAGCTGCCGCTGACCACGTGGTCGGGCGGGGCGCCGGCCCAGGGCGGGGGCTCGCAGGCCGCCGAGGGGCGCAAGGCGCACCGCGAGACCCGCCGCAACGAGCAGGCCGCGACGGATCCGAGCGTCCTGGTGGGGCCCGCGCTGCGGCCGCTGGCCGAGCGCGTGCGCGAGCTGCCTGCCGCGGCGCGGTCGATGGTGCTCGACGGGCTGGTGCGCACCGCGCTCTACCAGGACGTCCCCTACGCCGAGCGCTACCTCGGGCGCGTCACGCAGTTCGCCGCCGCCGACCCGGACGCCTGCGGCGAGGCGCGGCTGACCAAGGAGGCCGCGCGCCACGTGGCGTTGTGGATGTGCTACCAGGACACCATCCAGGTCGCCGCGCAGAAGACCCGCCGGGCACGGATGGACCGCATCCGTCAGGAGGCCAAGGCCAGGCCCGACCAGCTCATCGAGGTCCGCGAGTTCCTGCATCCGCAGATCGACGAGATCACCGACACGATGCCGGTTTGGATCGGCAAGTGGATGAAGCATTCCAAGACGGTGAACAACGTCGTGCGCAAGGCGACCCACAAGGGCATGATCTTGAACACGACCTCGGTGGCCGGCTACACGCTCCTGACCGTCATGGCCCGCGTCCGACCGCTCCGCCCGCGCTCGTTCCGGTTCGCCCGTGAGCAGGCGGCGATCGACCAGTGGATGGGCCGGGCGCTCGTGACCGCGCGGACCGATGCCGACCTCGCCCGCGAGATCGTCGAATGCCAGCGCGTGCTCAAGGGCTATGGAGCGACCTACGAGCACGGGAGCGAGAGCTTCGCGAAGCTCATGCAGGCCGCCGGCCGCCTCGATGGCGCGAAGGACGCGGCGTCGCGGCTTGCCGACCTCCGCGCGGCGGCGCTCGCCGACGAGGGTGGCGCCGCGCTCGACGCCAAGCTGGTCGGCCTCGGCGCCTGAGCGCGCGTCCGCGACGCTCAGGCCGCCGAAGGCCGGCGCGTGAACTCCGGCTGGGCGACGTCCTCGAAGTGCTTGATCGCCGCGGCGGCGAGGCCGGCGTAGACCACGTCGAACAGCGACACCACGCGCTTGCGGAGTTGCGGGTGCCCGCCCACCGATGCCGGGATCTCGGGATCGATGAACGGGAAGCCGCGGAACTGGTGCAGCATGAGCGTCCGCGTCACGAACGCGTCCCTGCGCGAGAGGACGCGGCGATCGCCGGCGCGGCGGAGGTGGCCGTAGTCGTCGAGGAAGCGTCGGTATCCCTCGCCGACGGCGGCGAGGTCCCACGCCTGCCCCACCAGGATGCCGGGCGGCAGGCGGTCGGACATCCTTCCGATGAAGACCGAGACGTACTCGGCGATCTCCAGGCTGGTCGCCAGTCGCACGACGGCGGCCTCGCGATCGTGGGCCGCGAACCAGGTCGCGTCTTGGACCGACCCGAACCCGAGGAATCTCAGGCCCGTGGCGAAGCGCGTCCGCTCGGCGCGGCGGCCTTCGGGGATGGCGTGCCACAGCACGGTCCAGACCTCACGCGACGGCTCCGGGCGCCCGAACTTGAAGATGCGCTCGTCTCCCCGCGTGAGCAGCTCGACGGCGTGGTCGGTGAGGGTGTACAGCGCCCGGCGCCCGTCCATCTCGCGCGCCAGCAGATCGCGCTGGACCAATCGCGCCAGCGCCGCGCGCGACGCCTCGGTGGAGAACCCGAACTCCTGCAAGAGCTTCACGAAGCCCCCGGACCAGACGCGCTCGCCAGGCTCCCGGATGTGCGTACCGGCGATCGTCAGCGCAAGGTTCTGCGGCTGCAGCCCGCCGTTGCGCTGGACGGGCGGCATCTACCGCCGAGACGCCAGGTCGCGGGTGAGCGGTGCGCGTGCTTCGAGGCGAATGCGGGACATGGCAGCCCCTCGCACGCTACCGCCTCTGCCGGTCGGCCGGGGTGCGCGCAGGCGGGCGCGCGGCCGACCGCTCACCCCGGCGCAGGCTGGGCGCCACGCGGTAGCGCTGATCGTGCTCGATGCTCCACAGCTGATCGAGCGTGTCCACGATCGTCGCGGCGCCGTAGCGCGCCTGCCAGGCGAACGGCCCGCGCGGATGACGCAAGCCGAGCTCGAGGGCGCGATCGACGTCCTCCACGGCCGCGACGCCTTCGGCGACCGCGAAGTGCGCCTCGTTCACGAGCTGGGCGACGATGCGGATCACGATGGCCGCCCCATCGACCGGCTCCGTGCCCCGACCCGCGTCCCGCCACCCCTCGCCCGGTCGATAGAAGCCGCCGGCGTCGCACTTCGCGCCGAGCCGACCGTCCGCCACCATCCGGATGTGCAACGGACTCGGCCGCCAGCGCGGCTCGCCGTGACCCTGGCGCCACATCGACTCGGTCGCGGCGAGACCGACGTCGAGGCCGACCACGTCCATCAACTCGAACGGCCCCATCGGGAACCCGCCGAGCTCACAGCACGCACGGTCGACGGTCGCGGGGTCGGCCTGCCCGTCCTCGACGATCCGCAGCGCCTCGAGGTAGAAGGGCCGGGCACACCGGTTCACGAGGAACCCTGGGCCATCGGGCACCTCGACGACGGTCTTGCCCAGTGCCTCGGCGAACCGCCTGGCGTGCCGCACGGCGATGTCCGTCGTCCGTGCGGTGCGCACGAGCTCGACGAGCGGCATCGCCGCGGGCGGGTTGAAGAAGTGCAGACCCAGGACGCGCTCCGGATCGGCGTCGGCCGCGAGCGCCGCGATCGAGATCGACGAGGTGTTCGACGCAAGCACGGCACGCGGGGCAGTCGTCGCCAGCTCCGCCAGGATCCGCGCCTTGAGCCCCTCGCGCTCCGGCGCGGCCTCGACGATCAGCGCGCAGCAGGACAGCCGGTCGACATCGGTCGTGAGCTCGAGCCGCTGCAGCGCGTCACGCTCGCGGTCAGGCGTCATCTCGCCTCGCTCGACGGCGCGTCGCAGTGACGCGGCGTGGCGTTGACGGGCACGCTCCAGCGCGTCCGGATCGACGTCGCGTAGGACCGTGCCGTAGCCGCTGCGGCAGGCGAGCGCGGCGACGCCGGCCCCCATCGTGCCGGCACCGACCACCCCGATACGCTGAGGATGACTCACGAAAGCGTCACGTCACAGAGCCCAGCAGGTGTCGCCGCCAGCATCCTCGGCGATCTCCGCCGCGACCGCGCACACGTCGAGGAGCGCCACTGCCGCGAGGTCATCTTCCCCGACCACCGCGTGATCGAACGCCCAACACATGTGCCGCTCCAAGGCGCGGGCGAGCAAAGGGAAATGCGCGGTCCGCAGCTTGCCGCCGTGGTCGAGGTTCATGAGCTCGTGCTCGCGCTCGACGGGCTGGGGCGACGCACCAGCGGATCGGCGACGAGCGCGCGCTTCGAGACCGCGTGTGCCTGGTCTCGGGGTTCGGGGCGGGCCTTGCGGAGCTCGGTGACCTTCGGGTACATGAAGCGGTGCTGCACGGTCATGTCGCCGCCGCTTGAACGGTCGGCGCCTCCACGGGTCGGTAGTGGAACTTCCGGCACCTTACCGAGTGGCCGCCCATTTGTCGACAGCTTGCCTCGGATCTACGCAGGATATTGTTCTTAGTGGTGCGGAGCGCAGGGCTCCGCCACGCGACTGATCGCACGAAGGTAGCCGTCGACGGCGTGCATGCGGACTGTCCCAGCGCGAACCGCCACCAAGAGTCGGCATCATACGGGAGTGCTATGTTCACTATCAGTGACCAGCCCGTGGATCGTCGATGCCCTGCGCACCCCCGTGGGGCGCCATCGCGGCGCGCTCGCCGGCGTCCGCCCCGACGACCTCGCAGCTCAGGTGGTCGGAGCGATCGTCGCCCGTACCGGAGCCGATCCGAACGCCGTCGACGACGTCTACCTCGGCTGCACCAACGGCGTAGGAGAGGACAGCCGCAACGTCGCGCGCATGGCCGTGCTCCTCGCCGGCCTCCCGGACTCCGTCCCGGGCGCCACCGTCAACCGCCTCTGCGGATCGGGCATGGAGGCCGTCGTCGCGGCGTCCCGCGCCGTTCGCTGCGGCGAAGGCCGTCTGCTCATCGCCGGCGGCGTCGAGTCGATGAGCCGAGCGCCATGGGCGCTCCGCAAGCCCGACCGCGCCCTGCCCTGGGGCGACGCCGAGCTCGCCGACACCACGATCGGCTGGCGGTTCGTCAACGCGCGGATGCCCGATCGCGCCACCGTCTCGATGGGCGAGACCGCCGAGAACGTTGCGGAGCGGCACGGTGTGTCGCGCGTCGACCAGGACGCGTTCGCGCTGCGGTCCCACGAACGCGCCGTCGCCGCGGAGCGCGCCGGCCGGTTACGTGGCGAGATGGTGGGCGTCGAGGTCCGTCGCGGCCGCCACGAGGTGGCCACCGTGGACTCCGACGAGTCGCCGCGTCCGGACTCCACGCCCGAGTCGCTGGCGCGGCTGCGGCCCGCGTTCCGCGAGGGCGGAAGCGTCACTGCCGGGAACTCCTCATCGATCAATGACGGCGCGGCGGCGCTCCTGATCGCCGACGACGACGCCGCCGGAGCCCTGGACCGCACCCCGCTGGCCCGCGTGGTCGCCGCGGCGACCGCCGGTGTCGCACCCGAGCTCATGGGCATGGGCCCGGTGCCCGCCTCCCTCCTGGCGCTGGAGCGGGCGGGCCTGACGATCGCAGACATCGGGCTCGTCGAGCTCAACGAGGCGTTCGCCTCACAGGCCATCGCCTGCGTGCGCCAGCTCGGCCTCGACCCCGAGCTCGTCAACGTCAACGGCGGGGCGATCGCCCTCGGCCATCCGCTCGGGATGTCCGGGGCACGCATCGTCGGCACCCTCGCGCACGAGATGCGCCGGCGCGAGGTGCGCTACGGCCTCGCCACCATGTGCATCGGCGTGGGCCAGGGCATCGCCGTCGTGCTCGAGAACCCCGCCGTCTGAACGCGGTCACGCGAACAGGGCCGGCCGGATGACCTCCTCCGAGAAGCGGCGCATCTGCTCGATCCGCTCCGGATACCGGCCGACGAGGAACTGCAGACCACAGTGCCGGACGCCGATCTCGTGGAAGGCCGCGAGCCGCTCGGCCACCTGTGACGGGCTGCCGCGGAGGAGGTCGGGCTCCTGCTCCACGTCCTCGTCGGTCACCTCGATCGACAGGCAGCAGTTCAGCTGCACGGCGTCGGGATCGCGCCCCGCCTCGTCGGCGACCTGCCGCACGTGGTCGTAGCGCCGCGCCATCTCCTCGGGCGTCACCCGGGGGAAGTACGGGAACCAGCTGTCGCCGTAGCGGCCGGCGCGACGCCGTGACGGCGCCGCCTCACCGCCGACCCAGACCTTCATGTCACCCGCGCCCATGTGCCCCTTGGGCGAGAACGCGATGTCCGAGAACTCGTAGAACTCGCCCTGATGCGACGCGTGCTCCTCGGACAGGAGCGTCCGGAAGATGTCGAGGTGCTCGTCGGCGACCCTGCCGCGGGCCTCGAAGAGATCCTCGCGGCCGAGCGCGGCGAACTCCTCCCGCATCCACCCCACGCCGACCCCGAGGATGAACCGGCCCTCGGAGAGCTCGTCGAGCGTCGAGACGATCTTCGCCCAGTACACCGGGTCGCGATAGGGCATCACCAACACGCTGACGCCCAGGCGGATCGTCTCCGTCGCACCGGCGAGGAACGACAACACGGTGAGCGGCTCGAGGAACGACGCCTCGGGAGGCACGAAGAACGAGCCCGACCAGTTGTAGTTGTAGGGCGTGTCGATCCTCCACGGGATCACGACCCGGTCGGCAGCCCAGACCGCGGTGAAGCCCATGTCCTCTGCGGACCGCGCCGCGTGGACAAGGCCGCCGCGGCTCGCCGCGCGGCCGGAAACGGGGAGGAAGACGCCGAAGTCCACAGTGCCACCTTGTCCGTCGCTCACGCCGAGCGCAGGGCCGCGGCGGCGGACCAGGGCGCCCGCCACCAACATTCTACATACCGCCGGGCTTTTATGCATATCGTTCGTGCTGTCCATGGACAGGCGCCCGAAAAAGCCCACACAACACCCCGCTCGTATGTAAACTTGCTTCGGATGCCCTCCCCGCCAGCTTCCTTCTCAGCCGAGCGGCGCGTTGTACTGCTCACCGGGGCGACGCGCGGCATCGGTCTTCGCCTCTCCCAGCGGTTCGTCGCATGCGGCGACGCCGTCGTCGCGGTGGGCCGCGACCAGGCGGCGCTCGACGGGCTCGCCGCCGAGCTGGGGCCCGAGAACGTCCTGGCGCGCCGCTGCGACGTCACCGACGAGGCGCAGGTCGCCGCGCTGGTCGACGGCTTGGAGCGCGTCGACGTGCTCGTCAACAACGCCGGCGTCTCGGAGAGCGCGCCGCTGCACCGCACCACGCTCGACAGCTGGAACGCGCAGATGGCGGTCAACGCCCTCGGTCCCTTCCTCGCCACGCGCGCGGTCATCCGGCCGATGCGCGAGCGCGGCGCCGGCCGGATCGTGACGGTCGCCTCGACCGCGGGCAAGGTCGGCGTGCCCTACACCGCCGCGTACACAGCGTCGAAGCACGCCGCGCTCGGTCTGATGCGCGTCGCCGCCGCGGAGCTCGCCGGCACCGGTGCGACCTCGAACGCCGTGTGCCCCACGTTCGTCGACACGCCGATGACGCAGAGGTCCGTCGCGCGCATCGCCGAGCGGACGGGTCGCTCGGCGCAGGACAGCGAGGCGGCCCTGGCCTCCGCCTCGCCGCTCGGACGCCTGCTGGCGGCCGACGAGGTCGCCGAGGCGGTCATCTGGCTCGCCTCCGAGGCGGCAGCGGCGATCAACGGCCAAGCACTCGTACTCGACGGCGGAGGACTTCAGGCATGACCCGATTCCGGGCCTCGGCGGCGTTCACGCAGGAGTGGGCGAACTTCGACCTCGCCATCGCCGACGGCGTGGCGACGATCACGCTCAACCGCCCCGACAAGCTCAACGCCTTGACGTTCGAGGCGTATGCCGACCTCCGTGACCTGTTCGGCGAGTTGCCGCTGCGCGAGGACGTGAGGTCGGTCCTGATCACGGGCGAGGGCCGCGGGTTCTGCTCGGGCGGCGACGTCGAGGAGATCATCGGCGAGCTGCAGAAGATGGAGCCCTCCGCCCTGCTGCGGTTCACGCGCATGACGGGGCTGACGATCAAGGCGATGCGCGACTGCCCGCTGCCGATCGTCGCCGCGATCAACGGCGTGACCGCGGGTGCCGGCACCGTCGTGGCGCTGGCCAGCGACTTCCGGATCGTGGCCCGGTCGGCGTCGTTCGCCTTCCTGTTCGCGCGCGTGGGCCTGTCCGGCGCCGACATGGGCTCGGCGTACCTGCTGCCGCGCATCGTGGGGCTCGGCCACGCGATGAACCTGTTGACGTTGGGCGACAAGATCAGCGCCGAGCGCGCCTACGAGATCGGGCTGGCGACCGAGCTGCACGACGACGACGAGTTGCTGGACGCCGGCCGCGCGCTCGCGCGCCGCCTCGCCGACGGGCCGGCGCTGGCCTACGCGACGACCAAGACGCTGCTCAGCCGCGAGTTGGACATGGACCTGGCCAGTGCGATCGAGCTGGAGGCCGCCAACCAGGCGCTGCTGATGCTCACCCACGACCACCGCGAGTTCTACAAGGCGTGGTCGGAGAAGCGCCCGCCGGCCTGGGAGGGCCACTGACCATGACCAACACCATCGTCAACGCACCAGAGCTCCCACCCGCCGTGGGGTTCTCGCACGCGGTCGTGAGCCTGCCGGGGCGCATCGTCCATCTCGGTGGCCAGACCGCGCTCGGGCCCGACGACCGGATCCACGGCGACGACGTCGTCGCGCAGTTCGACGTCGCGGCGGGCAACGTCGTGGCCGCGCTTGCCGCCGCCGGCGGCGGGCCCGACGACATCGTGTCGATGCAGATCTTCGTCACCGACGTCGAGGACTACAAGAACCGTTTGCGCGACCTCGGGCCGGTGTGGCAGCGCCACTTCGGCCGGCGTTATCCCGCCGCCGGGCTGTTCGGCGTGACGCGTCTGTTCGATGACGAAGCCCTCATCGAGCTGATGGCCGTGGCGGTGATCGCGTGACCACCACGGACACCGCCGTCCCGGTGCTCGACGCGCACCTCTCCGAGGGCCACCGCGCGCTGCTGACCCGCACGACCGAACTGGCCGCGACGACGCTGGCGCCGATCGCCGAGGCGGGCAGGGACGGCCACGTCAATCGCCCACTGATGGCTGCGCTGGCCGAGCACGGGCTGCTCGGGCGCCTGTTCACCCAGGAGGACGGCACCTGGCGCCCGGACGTCTCGGCGCTGGACCTGTGCCTGATCCGCGAGGGCCTCGCGCGGTGCAGCACGGCCGCCGAGACCGCGTTCGCCGTCCAGGGCCTCGGCAGCTTCCCGATCCTGCAGTCCGGCGGCAGCGAGGCCGTGGAGGCATGGATCCCGCGCATCGCCTCCGGGGAGGCGGTCGCCGCCTTCGCGCTGAGCGAGCCGCAGGCGGGCACCGACGTCTCGGCCCTCGCTCTGGCCGCTGCGCCGGACGGCGACGGCTACCGGCTCAACGGCGAGAAGATCTGGATCTCCAATGCGCCCGACGCCGACGTCTACTCGGTGTTCGCGCGCACGACCGAGGGCGCGGGCGCGCGCGGGCTGACCGCGTTCCTCGTCCCACGCGACAGCGAGGGGCTGACCGGCGAACGGCTGGCCATGGTGTCGCCGCACCCGATCGGCCACCTCGTCTTCGAAGACGTCTTCGTCCCGGCCCGGCACGTGCTCGGCGAGCGCGACCGCGGCATGGCCGTCGCCATGCGCACGCTCGACATGTTCCGCCCCAGCGTCGGCGCGTTCGGCATCGGCATGGCGCAGGCGGCGATCGACGCGACCGTGGCGCACGCCAACGTCCGCCACGCCTTCGGCCGCCCGCTGCGCGACTTCCAGGCCGTCTCGCACCGCATGGCCGACATCGCCACGCGCGTCCAGGCCGCACGGCTGCTCGTCCACCACGCCGCCGCCGCATACGACGCGGGCCTGCGCCCGACGACGCAGGCCGCTGCCATGGCGAAGCTGATGGCCACGGAGATCGCCCAGGAGGCGGTTGACGCCGCCATCCAGTTCCACGGCGCGCTCGCCCTGCGCGAGGGCCACCTCCTCGAGCACCTCTACCGCGAGGTTCGCGCCCCGCGCATCTACGAGGGCGCATCCGAGATCCAGCGGGAGATCATCGCCCGCGCGCTGTTCGACGCCAAGAAGGAGAGCTAGCCGATGAAGATCGCCATCGCGGGAGGCGGGCCGGGCGGGCTCTACGCCGCGATCCTGTTCCGCCGCCTCGGCCACGACGTGTGCGTCTGGGAGCGCAACGCGCCCGACGACACCTTCGGCTTCGGTGTCGTGTTCTCCGACGAGACCCTCGGCGCGTTCGAGTCCGCCGACCCGGTCACCTACCGCGAGATCACGAGCAGCTTCGCGCGCTGGGCCGACATCGACATCCACTACCGCGGTGAGAGCATGACCTCCGGCGGACACGGGTTCTCGGCGCTGAGCCGGCACCGCCTGCTCGACATCCTCCAGCGCCGCGCCGCCTTCCTCGGGGCCGACATCAAGTACATGACCGAGGCACCGCCGGCCGCCGAGCTGCGCCGCGACTACGACCTGGTCGTCGCCGCCGACGGCGTCAACAGCGTCCTGCGCGACGCTCACGCCGAGGCCTTCGGCCCGAGCCTGGAGCGCCGCAAGTCCAAGTACATGTGGTTGGGAACCGACCTCGTCTTCGAGGCCTTCACCTTCTCCATCGTCCAGACCGAGTTCGGGATCTTCCAGATCCACGGCTACCCGTACAGCGACACGATGAGCACGTTCATCGTGGAGACCGACGAGGAGACGTGGCGCCGCGCCGGGCTCGAGGACAGCACCGAGCTGCGGCTTGCCCCGGGCGAGAACGACGAGGTCAGCATCGACTTCTGCCGGCAGCATTTCGCCGCGGCCCTCGGCGAGCACCAGGTCTTCGGCAACAACTCCAAGTGGTTGAACTTCCACACCGTGCGCAACGAGCACTGGCATGACGGGAACGTCGTCCTGCTCGGCGACTCGGCACACACCGCGCACTTCTCCATCGGGTCGGGCACCAAGCTCGCGATGGAGGACGCGATCGCGCTCGCGTGGACGATCAAGGAGAGCGGGCCCGACGAGGACGTGGACGCCGTGCTCGAACGCTACGAGCACGAGCGCCGCCCGGTCGTCGCGAGCACGCAACGCGCGGCGCAGGCGAGCCTCGAGTGGTTCGAGGACATCGCGCGCTACGCCGGCCAGGACCATCACCAGTTCGCCTTCAACCTGCTCACCCGCAGCCGACGCATCACATACGACAACCTGCGGCTCCGCGACGCGGGGTTCGTCGCCGCCGTCGACCGCGAGTACCACGACCGCGTCAGCGACGGCGTGCAGGCGAACACGCCGCCGATGTTCCGGCCCCTGCGCCTGGGCGGGCTCGAGCTGGCCAACCGCGTCGTCGTCTCCCCCATGGACATGTACTCGGCGCAGGACGGCTCGGTCGGGGACTTCCACCTCGTCCACCTCGGCAGCCGCGCCATCGGCGGCGCCGGCCTGGTGATGACCGAGATGATCTGCATCTCGGCCGAAGGCCGGATCACGCCGGGCTGCGGCGGCCTGTACCGCGACGACCACGTCGCGGGCTGGAAGCGGATCACCGACTTCGTCCATGCCAACGGCCGCGCGAAGATCGGCGCCCAGATCGGCCACAGCGGCCGCAAGGGCGCAACGAACCTGATGTGGGACGGCATCGACCGCCCGCTGGCGACCGGCGCTTGGCCGATCGTCTCGGCCTCGCCGCTCCCGTACTTCCCCGACAGCCAGGTCCCGCGCGAGCTGTCCCGCGAGGACATGGACGTCGTCCGCGACCAGTTCGTCGCGGCGACGCGCCGCGCGGTGGCCGCCGGCTTCGACCTGCTCGAGATCCACATGGCGCACGGCTACCTGCTGTCGTCGTTCCTCTCGCCGCTGACCAACGTGCGCAGCGACGAGTACGGAGGCGACCTCGCGAGCCGCGCGCGGTTCCCGCTCGAGGTGCTCGACGCGTGCCGCGCGGCGTGGCCCGCCGACAAGCCGCTATCCGTGCGCGTCTCGGCGACCGACTGGAAGGAGGGCGGCTTCGACGGCGACGACGCCGTGGCACTGGCCAAGCTCCTGCGCGCGCACGGCGCCGACATCGTGGACGTCTCCAGCGGCCAGGTCGTCGCCGACCAGAAGCCGGAGTACGGACGCACGTTCCAGACGCCGTTCGCGGACCGCATCCGCAACGAGGCCGGGATCCCGACCATCGCCGTCGGCGCGATCACGAGCTACGACGACGTCAACACCATCATCCTGTCCGGCCGCGCTGACCTGTGCGCCGTCGGACGCCCACATCTCTATGACCCATACTGGACGCTGCACGCCGCGGCGGACCAGGGCTACACGGTGGAGAACGGCTTCTCCGTGGAGCCGTGGATCGTCCAGTACCAGGGTGGCAAGCGGCGTCCGAACGACGGCAGCGTCGACGTCCGCAAGGCGCCCACGCGCTCGTTCGACCCGCCGGTCGCCGCGACGCCCAGCCGCTGGCGCGCGGACGCGGACACCGCGGCGCGGCACGCCGAAGAGAACGGCCACGGCTCGGAGCACTCCGAGTCGTCGCCGGCGCCAGCCTGAACGGGCTGGTCAGGCGCCGGCCGGGCCGAGGTCGGGAGCCGCCGTGTCCCGCACGATCTCGGGGGGCTCGAACGCCCTCACGGGGGGCACAGGACCGTCGACACGTTCAGCTTGCACGAGCGTGCTCTGCGCAGAGCAGGCCTGAGCGAGCTTGGACGTGCCTGCGTCTCGCGTCAGGACGTTGGGGTTGCCGTGCCGGTCCAAGCTCCCGGGAACGCCGGGCTCTTCGGGGTCGTACCACGCCCCGGTGGCCAACACGACGACCCCTCGACGCACGCCGTCGGACAGAGCGGCGCCGGTAAGACATGCTCCGCGATCGTTGAACAGCCGCACGACGTCGCCTTCGGCGATCCCGCGCTCGCGGGCGTCCTCGGGGTGCATGACGACGGGCTCGCGGCCCGCCACCTTGCTCGCTCGACTGTGTGAGCCGTTGTCGTACTGACTGTGCAGCCGGGTTCGAGGCTGGTTCGAGATCAGGTGCAGCGGGAACCGATCCGTGCCGGTCGCGCCGAGCCATTCCCGCGGTGCCATCCACGCCGGATGCCCAGGGCAGTCGTCGTACTCGAAGCCGGCGATCGTCTCGGAGAAGATCTCGATGCGTCCCGACGGCGTGTCGAGCGGATGCTCGTCGGGATCGGCACGCAGGTCGGCGAGGACACCGGACGACGGCGCCGGGGACTCGGGCAGCTCGGTGCGTCCTCGCTCCCAGAACGTCTCGAACGTCGGCAGGTCGACGCCCTCCGCGGCGAGTTCCGCGCACGTGCGCTCGTAGAGCTCGCGTACCCATTCCTCGGCGGTGCGCCCCTCCGTGAACTGATCGCCCCGGCCGAGGCGCTCGGCCAAGGCGGCAAACACCTCGTAGTCGGAGCGGACCTCGCCGGGAGGGTCCACGGCCTTGTGCATCGCCGTCACGGTGAGGTCGTTCATCCCGACGGCGAAGTCGTTGCGCTCGAGGGAGGTGGCCACCGGGAAGACGATGTCGGCGAAGCGGACGACCGGATTCCACCACGAGTCGTGGACGATGACGGTCTCCGGCTCACGCCACGCCCGCACCAGGCGGTTCAGGTCCTGGTGATGATGGAAGGGGTTCCCGCCCGCCCAGTACACCAACCTGATGTCGGGGTACGTTCGCCGCTGGCCGTTGAAGTCATACGAGGCGCCGGCTCCCAGGAGCATGTCGGCGACGCGCGCGACCGGGATGACCGCGTCGACCGGATTCCGTCCTTGCGGGAAGGCCGCGACGTTGTAGCGGCCGGGTCGAACGCCGATCGAGGTGGTTCCCAGGCCGGCGGCGAGCCCGCCCCCGGGGAGGCCCATGGAGCCGGACAGGGCCGCAAGCGTCGTGGCCATCCAGTACGTCTGCTCGCCGTGCTCCTGGCGCTGGACGGACCAGCTCACGTTGATCACCGTGCGTCGCTCCGCGATCCGCCGCGCGAGATCGAGGATGACCGCCTCGGGGAGCTCAGTGATCGCCGCGGCCCAGCGGGGATCCTTCGGCACCCCGTCGTCGCGGCCGAGGAGGTAGCGCTCGAACACGTCATAGCCCGTGCAGCAGCGGTCAAGGAAGTCCCGATCGTGGCGGTCCTCGGTCACGATGACGTGAGCGAGGCCCAGCATGAGCGCCACGTCGGTGTTGGGACGCAGGGCGACCCACTGTGCGCCCAGCCAGTCGGCGACGTCGTCACGCACCGGTGACACGTTCACGAACTGCACGCCCGCATCGCAACAGCGCCGCTGCAGGTCAGGGACGTGGTGCCGGCCGATGCCGCCCGGGTTGACCTGCGCGTTCTTCGCTGCCAGGCCCCCGAAGCTCACCACGAGCTCGCCGTGGTCGGCGAGCTCGGGCCACATCACACCGCGGTCGAAGATGCTCCACTTGTCACCCCCGATCACGCGGGGCATGATGATCTCCATCGCCCCGACGCTGTAGGACCCGTACGAGGTCGTGTAGCCGCCGGCCTGCGCAAGGAAGCGATGCACCTGGCTCTGGGCATGGTGGAACCGCCCGGCGCTGGCCCAGCCGCACGAACCGCCGTAGATCGCCGTGGGACCGTGAGCTCGATGCACCCGGTCGACCTCGGCGGCAGCGAGGTCGAGGGCACGGTCCCACGAGACGGCGACGAAGGGCTCGGTGCCGCGGCCGTCGAAGCCCTTGCGCGGGCCGTGCTCCAGCCATCCCGCGCGGATCATCGGCTCGGTGATGCGCGCACGGTCCGACAGCGCGGACACCATGCCATCCGCGATCGGTGACGGATGTGGGTCGTCGTCTACCGGCTCGAGCCGGGTGACGCGGCCGTCCGCGACGACCGCGTTGTACGAGCCCCAATGCGTAGCGCTGGGAAACCGCTCTCTATCCGGCATGCCTATCTGACCAGCGCCGCCGGCGGGTCACTCCAGTCATCGCACGATCACCACGTCGTCTCCGTCGACCTCGACGGCATACGACTTCACCCGAGCCTTGTTGGGGTCGGCCGGACAGCGGCCGCTCTCGACATCGAACTCGAAGCCATGCCAAGGGCAACGAACCACGTCCTGCTCGACCGCCGGCTCATAGCCGTCGGTCACCATGGCCTCCAGGCGGCCCGCCGACAGCAGCGCACCCTGATGGGAGCAGGCGTCGCGGAGCGCGCGGTAGTTGCCCCGTCGATCCCTGATCAAGACCACGCGGATCTGGCCGCCCAACATCACCGACCGCATCTCGCCGGGGGCGACATCGTCTTTCTGACAGACAACGTATCTCATGCGCAGTTCCGGTCTAGGTAAGGGAGAAAACGCGGTCGGCATTGCCCGACAGGATGTTGTGCCTGATCTCATCAGGCACTCCTGGAGGCAGGCCCCTGGTCGGCGAGTCAGCGTCCCAGTGGGGATAGTCCGTCGCGAACATCAGCATGCGATCGGTTCCCATCTGATCCAAGAGCTGCATGAACTCGGCCTTGGTCAGGTCCTCGATCGGCTGCGTGCCCACCGCAAGGCTCTCGCGCAGGATCTCGCTGGGCAGACGCTTCACCCACGGGATCTCGCTGCGCAGCTCGCGATAGTGCAGGTCCATACGCCACATGAAGTGCGGGATCCAGGTGATGCCGGTCTCCAGCATGACGACCTTGAGCGTCGGGAGGGCGTCGAACACACCATTGCAGATCAGGCTCGCCATCTGACACATCATGGTCTGCGGGATCGCCGCGACATGCCATTCCATGAAATAGCGCGGGTAGCCGATGGCGGTGCGGGTGAATCCCGAATGGTGAAGCGTGACCGGAAGGTTGTTGCGCACCGCGGCCTCGAAGATGGGGCGATACCTCGGATCCCCATACTCACGATCGTTCACCGCCGGCAGGAACACCTGCGCGATCTGCGGGTGGCCTCCGAGGCGATCGATCTCACGGGCGGCGCTCGCCGGATCATGCGCGACGACGTGGATGGACCCCCGAAGCCGAGGCTCAGGCTCGAGCCAGTGCGCGATCTGCCAGTCGTTGTACGCGGACGCGGCGGCGACCGCGAACTCATACCACCCCTGGAGCGTCGAGATGCGGAAGTCACCGTTCAGGATGGCGACGGAGACCCCTTCGCCGTCGAAGAGCTGTCGGCGCAGCGCGTCGATGTCCGAGCCCATGGGCGTCCCCTCCGGCGGCACCCAGTCCATGCGCGTCCCGCCGCCGGGCGACGGGACTCCATAGGGAAGGGGGTTCGGAGGACCGTTCCACCGGTACTCCGTGATGAACTTCTTCCACTTGTCGGGAAGGTAGGGCACGAGGTCCCGCACCGACGTGTAGCCCTCGTGCACGTCGACGTCGACGACGCGCGTGCTCGTCGCTTCTGGGCCAGCCCCAGCCGCGCTGCCCGGGTTCTCAACCGTACTCATACAACATCCCTTCCTGTAGCCATGCCGTCAGCGCAGTGGACGAGCTCCGGCGGCACGTGCGCCGTGACCACCGGTAGCGGACCCTGGTGGGGTTCGAGCTCGACCAGCGTGAGCTGCCCGGTACATCCCTGCGCGAGCCTCGAGGTCCCCGCGTCTCGCGTCAAGACATTTGGATTGCCGTGCACGCACAGCGTGTTGTCCAAGACATCCGGACTGTGCCAAGCACCAGTCGCCAGTTGAACGACCCCGGGCCGTACCCGCAGATCGAGGATCGCCCCAGCCAGGCAGGCGCCGCGGTCGTTGTAGATGCGCACGACATCGCCGTCACCGACCCCGCGCGCCGCCGCGTCCGTCGGATGCATCCGCACCGGCTCGCGTCCGGCGATCTTCGTCGCCATGCTCGTCTCGCCCACATCGAGCTGGCTGTGCAGCCGCGAAGCCGGCTGGTTGGAGACCAGCTGAAGGGGAAACCGGTCCGCCAGGGGCGAGCGCGCGCCTTCCAGCGGCTCTCGCCACGCCGGGTGCGGCGGACAGTCCTCATAGCCGAACCCGGCGATCGCCTCGCTGTAGAGCTCGATACGCCCGCTGGGCGTCGAGAGGGGGAACCCGGCGGGGTCCGCTCTGAAGCGGGCGTACCGATCAGGTGCTTGCGCGCTGACCGGCAGCGACACCGCACCCGTCTCCCAGAACCGGTCGAAGGCGGGGAGCGCCAGGTCGTGGGACCGCGCCCGGCTCCGCAGCTCCTCGTACAGATGCGCGACCCACTCCCGCGCATCGCGGCCCTCGGTGAACGCCTCCTCGACGTCCAGCCGACGGGCCAGATCGCCGAAGATCTCGTAGTCGTCGCGAGCCTCTCCCACCGGTTGGACCACCCGGTGCATCGCGATGACCTGCTCGTCGCTGGAAGAGCCGCCGAGATCCTCTCGCTCGAGCGTCGTCGTCACCGGAAGCACGACGTCCGCGTGTCGCGCCGTCGCCGTCCAGAACGACTCGTGGACCACGATCAGGTCAGGGCGGGCGAGGGCCTCCCGCAACCGGTTGAGGTCCTGATGGTGGTGAAAGGGATTGCCCCCGGCCCAGTACACCAGGCGCACGTCGGGGTAGCGCAACCGGTGGCCGTTGTAGTCGAACTGCTCACCGGGCTTCAGCAGCATGTCCGCGATACGTGCGACCGGGATGTACGCGTCGACGCCGTTGGTGCCCTGGGGCAAGCTCGGAAGCTCCACCTCGAGTCGCGGGCCACCGATGTGCCCCATCGCCCCCAGCGCGTACGCGAACCCGCATCCGCGCCGCCCGAAGTCACCGAGCAGCGCCGACAGCGCCACGCCCATCCAGACCGGTTGCTCGCCGTGCTCGGCCCGCTGGAGCGAATGGCTCACCGTCACCAGCGTTCGCCGACTCGCCATGAGCATCGCCAGACGCTCGATGGCCTCGCCGGAGATGCCCGTCAGCTCCGCGGCCCAGCCCGGCGTCTTCGGCACGCCGTCGCTGTGCCCGAGCACGTAGTCCCTGAGCCGCTCATAGCCGACCGTGCACCGAGCGACGAACGTCTCGTCGACCAGGTCATGAGTGATCAGGGTGTGCGCGAGACCCAGCATGAGCGCCACGTCGGTCCCCGGTCGGATGCTGATCCAATCGGCGCCGAGCGCCTCGGGCATGTCGTCCTCGAGCGGGCTGACGCTGATGAACTCACAGCCCCGCTCGCGCGCGGCCAACATGTGGTCCTTCACGAGGTGCCGGCTGATTCCGCCAGGACCCACGGCGGTGTTCTTGAGCGCCATGCCCCCGAAAGCCACGACCAGCTCGCACTCTTCGACCACATCCGCCCACAGAACGCTGTCGATGACTCGGTCCTTCTGGTCGACGACGTGCGGCAGGATGACGTCGGCGGCGGCCGAGCTGTACGTGTTGACCGAACGCACATAGCCGCCCAGCACGTTGAGAAACCGATGGATCTGGCTCTGTGCGTGATGAAAACGCCCCGCCGATGCCCATCCGTAGGATCCGCCGAAGACCGAGTTGCCTCCGTCGCTGCTGCCGTACCGCTCACGGAGTGCGGCAGCGACGATCTCGAGCGCCTGGTCCCAGGAGACCTCGACGAACCGCTCCAGGCCACGCCTGCGAGTGGCGCCCGGCCCGTCGACCAGCACACCTTCGCGTACGGCTGGCCGGGCGATACGAGCTGGGTGCCGGATCGCCCCCGGGAAGTTCCCGAGGATCGGCGACGGGTCCGGATCGGAGGGTGCCGACTCCAGGACGAGACCATCCGGACCGTCCTCGGCAGCGAACACGCCCCAGTGTGAGCTATGCGACAGCACGACGCCGAGCTCGCTTCATGTCAGCAGCACACATCACCCGCCAACACCCTCGATGCCCGCGAGCGCCATGCGGTCGGTCACGACGTCGCCTGCCTCGATGATGTGCTGGATCAACGTACGGGGCGTCAAGCTGCGCTTCTCCTCCCCCGCGAACTCGGCCTGCACCTGACCGTGGCTCATCACGATGAGACGGTCGCCGACCGCGATCGCGTGCTCCATGTTGTGCGTGATCATGATCGTCGTGCAGCGCAGCTCGCGCGCCACGGCCACGGTCAGGTCGAGCACCTTGGCCTGAGTCCTCGGGTCGAGCGCTGCGAGGTGCTCGTCGAGCAGGAGCACCTCGGGCTGAGTCAAACCTGCCATGACCATCGTCAGGCTCTGGCGTTGGCCAGCCGACAGCAGGGCGACTCGTGTGGCCAGCCGCGAGTCGAGTCCCAGACCCAGCATCGCCAGCCGCTCGGACATCAGCTTCCGTCGCCGGCTGTTGACCGCAAAGCCCAGGTTGCGGCGACGGCCGCGCGCCAACGCGAGCGCCATGTTGTCCTCGATGCTGAGGTCGGTCGCCGTTCCCGCGTGCGGATTGTCGAACACACGCGCGATCGACCGCGCTCGGCGGAACTCCCGCTGGCCGGTGACGTCGGTGCCGTTGATCAGGACGCGCCCAGCTGAGGGCGAGGCCGCGCCGGAGATGATCTGCACGAGCGAGCTCTTGCCCGCGCCGTTGGATCCGACCACCGTCACGAACTCTTCCGCAGGGATGCTGAGCGAAAGACCCTTGAGCGCCTCGACCTCACTGCTCGTCCCCGCGTTGTACACGAGGTGGATGTCGCGAAGCTCAAGCATGGGCGCGTCCTTCGGTTCGCGCCTCACTTCGGGCCATGCGAAGCTCGCGACCTCGCTGCCTGACGCGCCAATCGAGCCCCGCCTGCACCCCGCGCTGAAGCACGAACGCCATGATCAGCGTGAGGGCGGTGGCGAGCTTCAGGTCGGTCGCCGCGAGACCCGCCTCCAGCGCGAAGACCAGGATGAACCGGTACAGGAGCGCCCCGATGAAGACCGCTGCCATCGCCCGCACGAGCTGCGAGCCGCCCGGCCGCGTCACCAGCTCGCCGAGGAGGAACGCACCGACGCCCAGGAGCATCGATCCAACACCCATGTTCACGTCCGCGAAGCCCTGCTCCTGCACCAGGATCGCCCCACTGAGCCCAGCCAGCGCGTTGGCGATGAACAGGCTCAGGGCCAGCAGTGCGCGGTCGTTCACGCCCTGGCTGCGCGCCAAGGGCGCGTTGACCCCCGAGATGCGAAGGGCGAGTCCGATCTCGGTACGCAGGAACACCCCCATGGCCACCAGCACGGCGAGCGCGAACGCCAGGGTCACGAGCACGGTCGCGCGGTCTGCGGCCGCGCTCGACAGGCCGGCGAACCCGCTGAACAGCGTGTTGACCGAGGTCAACGACAGCGCCGGCTGGTCGTGCATGATGTGCAGGTTGACGCTGTACAGCCCGATCGACGTGACCAGGCCCGCCAGGATGACCGGCACGCGCAGCAGGATGTGCAGACCGGCGGTGAACAGACCGGCCGCGCCGGCGGCGAGCACGGCGAGCAGCATCGACCCACCGACGCCGTCGCCGGCGAGCAGCGCCGTCCCCGTCACCGCGCCACCCATCGCGAACGACCCATCGACGGTGAGGTCGAAGTCGTTGCGGATGCGGAAGACCAGGTACACGCCCATCACCAGCGGCACGAACGGCAGACCGGTGACAAGCGTGTCGGTCAGCAGACTACTCGTGTTCATGTGCCACGCCCCCAATCAGCCGAACGTCGCGGGGCTGAAGCTCACGCCGAGCGTCTTCGCTGCCGCCTGGTCCACCGTGGCGTGCGGCGGGATGGCGTAGAACGGCGTCGTCGCGGCCTTGGCCTTGCCGAGGAAGATCCGTGCCGCCTGCTTGCCCCCGATCTCTCCGAGCTGCTCGTTGGACGGCGCCAGGACCGCGGTCGCGCCCTGCGTGTGCGGATCGACGGGCGCGGCGATGATGAGCGGCACGTTGTGTGCCTTCGCCTGCGCGGCGATCGCGGGCAGGCCCGTGCCGGTCGTGAGGATGTCGGTGCCGAGCACGATGACGTCGACCCGATCGACGAGCGACCGCGCTGCCGTGGCCACGTCGCCCGGGCCGGCGGCGCCGGCCTCGACCAGCTTCATGCCGGTCGGCGGGAGCGCTGCGCGGAACCGGTCCGCGAAGGCGGCGAACGACTCATAGGACGGGTCGCCGATGGTTCCGATGGTCTTCGGCTTGGGGTTCATGCCTTCCAGGAACTTCACGACGAACGGCGTGGGGATGCTCGATGTCGTCCCGGTCACGTTCGCGCCCGGGCGCTCGAGCGTCTTGGCCACACCGGCCCCGACGGGATCGGTCATCCCGATCCCGATGATCGGACGTGTCTTCTCGAGCTTCGCCAACCCGATCACCCCCGAGGTGCCGATCACCTCGAACGCGTTGTAGCTGCTGTCGCGTGCGGCGTTTCGCGCCAGGTTCTGGAGGAGGTTGACATCGCCCTGCGCGCTCTTGACGTCCATGTGGAGCTGGTCCGGCGCCAGGCCCGCCTCTCGCGCGAAGCCCACCTTGAACGCCTTCACGTAGGTGTCGAAGATCGGCACGTCGGCCGCCTTGATCACGCTGATCCGAGCCGACTTGGGATTGCCGCCGCTGCTGTTCTGCGTCGATGCCGCGCTGTCGTCGGTTCCGCTGCTGCCGCAGGCAGCCATCGACCCGCACAGACATCCGGCAGCGACCACGCCCATGACCGGCGCCGCCCAACGCCTCAACCCACTTGACAAGTTCATCTCTTCCTCCGCTACGGTCTTGATCGCGCGCGGCATCGAGCGCCGCAACGCTTGCTCAAATCACGGCCGAGTCCCGGCCCTAGGAGCCGCCGCTGACCATCCTTGGCCAGCCGCACGGGTCACGTTGCATCGCGGGTTGGTCTGATCAGTCTTCCCAGCGGACGAGCCGCCGGAACCATCTGATGCCCCGCGTCCATGCATCGCCGCATGGTTCTCACGTCACGACTGATCGCGGTCCATCACGTTCTCGCTCCTGACTCCGCAGGGATGCCGGCGAACTCCCGAACGACGCGCGCCCACTTCGCGCGTTCCGGGTTGCGGTACACGAGCTCGGCGACCGCGGCCGGTGGCGCTGCGTTGACGTTCTCGAACAACGCCACGCGTTGGGCGTTGGCGCTCGCGGTCAGGTCATAGACGAAGTTGAAGAACCTGTTCTTCTCCCGTGCCGTGACGCCAACCCCCGGGAGGAACGCTTCGAGTCTTGGGCCGAACTCCGGATGGTCCCAGACCTTCTCCGGCCACCTGGAGATCAGTCCCTGACCACACAGGTCCTGAAGCAGATAGACGACTCGTTCGTAGTTCGTGATCGAGTGCAAGCGGCCGGCCGAGACGATGCCGGGGTTCGGGACTTCGACACCGTTCCACGACTGGCTCTCGGTGATCGCCGCGATCGAGAAGGCCTTCAGCGTCTCGGCGTACAACTGGATGTCGGCAACGGCGCGGCGAACACCAGGAACGTTCTCTCGGCCCAGGATCTCGGTGATCACCTGTGCGGTCCCCGCGAAGATCTGCGCTCGGTATGACAGCCGCGTGAGGATGTGCCACATGGCGAACACGCAGATGTCGAGATGCAACTGGAGGAGGTCGAGGTTCCCGACGTTGAACACGCACTCCCGCGGCAGGAAGACATCGTCGAAGATGACGATCTGATCCATCTCCTCGCCGTTGACGTTCAGTGGATGGTCTTCGCGCGACGCACCACTCGAAACCGTCGGTTCCCGCATGACGAGCGACAGTCCGTCGCTGTTGACGGGGACGACCGCCCAGATGGCTCCCTCGGGACCGAGTCCTTCACCCAGCTTCGTGGTGAGCGTGAACATGTGCGCCAACGGTCCGGAGCTGCCCGCGCTCTTGCTTCCGCGCAGCACGATCCCGTCGGATCGCTCCTCCACCACCCGAAGCGTCGACGGCCGGTCGTTGCGCGGCACGCGATGATCGCTCTGGTTGTCACCGATGAGGTCCGTGCTCAGCAGGTTGCGCTCGCCCGCGGTCTGCACGAACCGGCGGATGTTCTCCGCGAACTCCGGGCTCTCGCTCTCCACCCGGTCGATGATCGCGAGGAAGCCCAGCGCCAGCGCGGGGCCGTAGTCGGGCGGGCGACCGAAGAACCCGAGCGTCTGACGCGTCGTGACGCCGATCTGCTCGCGCCGTGCGAACAGGTGCTGCCGAGTCGTCGGCACCTGCCAACCCCGGCTCTTGCGCCGGTTGGTCTCGGGATCGACGTAGGTCACGACCTCGCGCAGCCGTGGATCGAACTGCTGGTCCATGATCGCGGCGAAGGTGCTCGCCGCGGCACTCGTCACCGGATGGGCGGCGACGTTCTCGATCTCCGTCCCGTCCGGTGCGATGAGACGACGACCGTCGGCAAGCGTCTCGAGGTATTGCTCACCGGTCAGCAGATGCGGCTCGCTCTGTCCGGCGAGCACCGTCGCGACACGTTCCGCGTACGGAAGCTCCGTTCGTGACTCAGCCACGATGCTCCATTCGTCGATGATCATGGGTGTGACCCTCAAGCCGCCTGAGCCGGGGTGCGCGTCGCAGGACAGCGATGCCGTCGCGGGTCATGACGGCTCGTCGCTGCGCGACATGTCGGCCGTCGTCATCGGCCACCCGAGCTGCCGGCCCCACTGAGCACGGACGCGCTGGGCGAGCTCCGGGCTCACGCTCACGACCTTGCTGAACGTGTCGAGCCGGTGGAAGGGACGACAGGCGTTGATCACGGCGCGCGATCCCGTCCACGACGCCTCGGCGTCCTCGAGCATCGGGTCGATGGGGTTCGTCGGGGTGTCGCGGAGCACCTGGATGCTCCGCGCGGGATCGGTCCGCGTCGACAGGCACCAGACGACCTCGTCGAGATCCATGACGTCGACGTCCTCGTCGACGACGACGACGTAGCGCCCCATCGAGGCGCCTCCGGCGACGAGCGCCGAAGCCACGCCGACCTGTTGCGCGTGGCCGGCGTACCGCTGCTTGATCGCCACGACGGTGAAGAAGTTCGCGGAGCCCGCCTCGTGCTTCCAGGCGCCCTTGACGTCGGGGATCCCGGCGTCGGCGAGCTCGTCGACGAGCATCGAGGACTCGATCGCACAGCGCCAGTAGGAGTGGTCGAACGGCGGCTTGCCGGTGAGCGACCCGTAGACGATCGGGTCGTCACGGAAGTAGACGCGCTCGACCTGGATCACAGGGTTCTTCTCGCGTCCGCCGGCGAAGTACCCGGTGAACTCACCAAACGGGCCCTCGAAGTCGACGTCGCCAGGGTTGATCCAACCCTCGATCACCAGCTCAGACGACGCCGGGATCGGCAGGCCGGTCAGCTCCCCTTCGATGACATCGATGGGCGCCTCTGCCATGGCGCCCATCACGTTGAGCTCGCAGACGCCGTACGGGAGCGGCATCGAGGACGCGATGTAGACGAGCGGTCCGTGTCCGAAGGTGATGGCGACCGGGCACGGCTCGCCCCGCTCACGATATTTCTGCAGGTGAATCGCACCATGGTTATACGGTTCGATACACACGCCCAGACGGCGCTCGTCGTGGACGCAGATGCGATAAGTGCCACAGTTGACGATGCCGGTCTCGGGATCGCGCGTGATCATGGATCCGCCCGTTCCGAGATAGCGCCCTCCATCGCCCTCATGCCACAACGGAGCGGGAAAACGACGCATGTCGATCTCCGTCCCCGACAGCCGATTCTGGAACATCGGCGCATCGGTCACGACGACGGGCTCAAACCGCGGAGCGGCCTCGCGCCACTGCCGAGGGCGGCCGCGAAGCTCCTCCACCAGCGCCTGATCGTCGATGCCCGGGTCGAAGCCGAGGGCGGACGCAAGGCGCGCAGCCCGCGACAGCGTGCACGTCAGCAGCTGGCCCTGTCCCTCGTGCCCACCGATGTCGACGAACAGGAGAGCAGGCCCGTGGATCTTGGCATTGAGGTCGGTGATCGCACCGACCTCGAGGTCCGCGTCCGCTCCTTGAACGACGCTGAGCTCGCCGAGCCTCCGCAGCTCCTCGATCCACATCCGCAGGTCAAAGCCTGCGAGCCGACCCCTCTCCGGCGTGGCTACCGCCGCTTCCGCATCCATCCATCTCTCCTTGGATTCGCGTAGTGGCCGTAGCGTAGGTTCGCGCCGGTAACCCGTCCAATCGAACTTTCACGCGTGCCATCCGTTCTTTTGATGGCTCGTAGCGCGTGCTATAAATCGCGCAAGATGGTCTTCGATCGAATCGAGGGCTTTGTCGAGGCGGCACGCATCGGCAGTGTGTCGCGCGCAGCTCAGGCGCTGTACATCTCTCAGCCCGCCTTGACCGCGCGGATAAAGAGCCTTGAGACTGAACTCGGCACGCAGCTCCTCGTGCGCACCGCTCGCGGCGTCCGGCTGACAGACGCGGGTGAGGTGTTCCTGCCCTACGCCCAGCAAGCGCTGGACACGCTTGCGGCGGGTCGTCAACACGTGGCTCGACTCCACGACGGCACGACCGAGCACCTCACCCTCGCGACCCCACCGGCACTCTCGACGTACGTGCTGCCACCAATGCTGTGGAGGTTCAGGCGGCGCTGGCCCTCGGTCCGGATCACGCTGCGCACCTGCGATCCCGCCGACGTCATCCGCCTCGTGCTCAACGGGGACGCACAGCTCGGGCTCGGCTGCGACACGACCCACCCACAGCTCGCGAGCGTGCCGCTCTACCGCGACGAGCTCGTGCTCGTGCTCGCCCCCGACCATCCGGCCGCCCAACGATCGGTCCTCCAGCTCCACGACCTCGCCACGGAGCCGATCATCATGCTTCCCAACTTCGAGGACGAGATCGGCCGGATCCTCGCGCGAGCCGGCGTCGAGCCGGACGCCATCACCGAGCTGGACAGCATCGACGCGGCCAAGAGCATGGTGGTGCACATGCTCGGCCTCGCGCTCCTGCCCCTGACCGCTGTCGATGCCGAGCTTCAGGCCGGACGCCTCGTGCGTCGCGACATCGAGACGGTCGACTCCATTTCCCGGCATGTTGTCGCGCTACGGCGTGACGACACCGGAGAGCCAACCGGCCCATGCGCCTGGTTCCTCGACCCGACCATCGTGTACGGCGACGAGCGAAAGCCTGCAGCAGGTGACGAGGTGCCGCTGTTCACCTCCGAGAACTCAGAACAGCACGCACTCGACTAGGGCGGCGTCGCCTGCCGGCCAGGCTCAGAAGTCCAGTACCTCGACCTGTCCGCCCGCGGGAACGGCAGGGGCGTGCGCGCGAAGGCGGATCAGCACGTCCGCCGCGGCCAGCGCCTGCTGGCTGCCCGAGCTCTGGTTGGGCAGCGCACACACCGAATCGCCGACCATGCGGCCACGATGGAACCTGTCCCACGGTCCGGGAGCCGGCAGCGGCGAGTGGAGCAGGGCCGGTCTCCAGCGCAACGCCGCGAAGGGATCGCCTCCGGCCAGCCCGTGAAGCAAGGGCGCCAGGAAGAGCCGGGCCATCACGAGCGCCGAGCTGGGGTTGCCGGGAAGTCCGACCACGATGCGTCGCCGCGCTCGTCCCATCCAAACCGGCTTGCCGGGCTTGCTGGCGATCTTCGCGAACACGAGCCGCAATCCGTGCGGTACGAACATCGGCTTCGCGAGGTCGACGTCGCCGACGGACGCGCCGCCGGTCACGACCACCACCTCGGCCCCGCCCAGGGCATCGCCGGCGGCCGCGGTCAGACGGGCAAGATCGTCCGGGAGCCTGCGCCGGTCGACGACATCGCCATCCCAACACCCCGCCAGCGCGGCCACGCCGAGCGACACGCTGTCAGGCACGGCCAGACGCGAACGGGCGGCCGTCCCCGGACTCACGAGCTCGCTGCCGGTGGCCACGATGCTGACGCGTGGGCGCCGGAACACCTCGACGGCGGCTTGATCGGCCGCTGCCGCGACGACGAGGGCACGGGCGTCGAGAAGGCGTCCCGTCTGCAGGAGCTCATCGCCCTGCCGGAAGTCAGACGCTTGCTCCCGGATGTGCCGTCGCTCAGGAGTCCGCGAGATGACGATCGAGTCCCGGTGGCGGCACACGTCCTCCTGCATGACCACCCACTCGGCGCCTTCCGGCACCGGCGCGCCGGTGAGGATGCGGATCGCTTCCCCGTCCGTGACGTCCGCGCTCGGCTTCGAGCCCGGAGCCGAGCTGCCGACGACGCGCAGCACCATCGGGCCCTCTCCTCTCGCCCCCGAGGCGATCGCGTACCCGTCGACCGCCGCGATCGGGCAGCGCGGTGCGTCCACCGCCGCACGCAGCGGGCCGGCGAGGCGGCGCCCGATCGCACGGTCGATGTCGATGCGCTCCGTCCCGAGGGGCCGTGCCAGCGCGAGCATCGCCGACGTCGCTTCGTCGTAGGAGATCACTTGCTCAGAGGTCGAGCACCAGCCGGGGGCTGCGCGAGCGTGAGCAGCACACCATCATAATGGTGTTGGTCGCCTTCTCCTCGTCCATGAGGCAGGAGTCACGATGGTCCGGGATCCCGTCGAGCACCACGGTCTCGCAGGTGCCGCACGTGCCCTCTCGGCACGACGTGTCGACCTCCACCCCAGCCAGCTCCGCGGCCTCGACGATCGTCTGGTCGGCGCCGACGCAGATCGTCAACCCAGACTTCTCGAGTACCACCTCGAACGTCTCCATGGCTCCGTCCAGCGCACCCGGACGCGGACGGAAACGCTCGACGTGCAGGCTTCCCGGGTCCCATCGCTCGCATCGCGACTCGACCGCCTGCACCAACGGCTCGGGGCCGCAGCAGTACACCGCGGTATCGGTCTGGGGTGGGAGCAGCCACGCGTCGAGATCGAGGAGCCCATGTTCCTCCTCAGGCCGCACCGCCACTCGCTCGCCGTACTCCTGCAGCTCGCCCAAGAACGCCATCGAGTCGCGCCGGCGTCCTCCGTACAGCAGACGCCATTCCGCCTGCTGCTTCTCGAGCTCCTTGACCATGGCCAGCAGCGGGGTGACCCCGATTCCTCCGGCGACGAGGACATACCGATGCGCGGCGACGAGAGGGAAGTTGTTGCGCGGACCGCGGACGCGCAGACGGTCCCCGGCACCCACCGACGCATGGATGAACTCCGACCCGCCGCGGCTCTCGGGCTCGCGAAGGACGCCGATCCGCCAACGCTCCCTGTCGTCCGGATCACCGCACAGCGAGTACTGGCGCTCGAGACCGTTGGCCAAGAAGACGTCGATGTGTGCTCCCGGAGTCCACGCCGGGAGCGTTCGGCGCTCTTCGGCGCGGAGCGTGATCGACAGCACGCCCTCTGCCGCCTCCGTCACGTCCTCGACTCGAACCTCGTGCACCTCTGGCTGATCGCTCGCGCGCTCCGTGTACAACGAGACAGACTGCTCAGGGTCTCTCATCTTATGCGTCCGTCACACAGGCGGCTGACAGAAGCATGTGGTCTCGATCGTCACGTCTGCTGCCTCCTGGGCGGCCTTCGACCGCGTCGCGCAGCGGTCAGCTTCATCACCACGGCCCAGCAGCTGCAGGGCGCGCGACAACCCGACCAGCGACCACACGTTCTCCGGGTAACGCTGCAGATCCTCCCGATACGCCTGCTCGGCCCGGGCGTGCTCTCCGGCCCGCATCAACACCGCACCGAGCGTGTGCCTGACCGGTTGGATCCAGTCGGGCGGCTCCGCCCAGCGGAGTCGTGACTCAAGATCGACAGCCTCCTCCAGGGAGGTGATCGCCACGTCGAATCGCTCTTCCTGAGCCGCGATCTCACCCTTCAGCACCTTGTCGGCGATGCCGAAGACGAGCGCGGCCGGGTTGCGCCCGACGAGCGTGCGCTCGGGCAACGCGGCGGCGGCGCGCCGGAAGGCCGCGCGCTCGAGTTGTGCTTCGGGTAGGCGGTCGAGCACGGTGAGCGCCGTGGCACGCATCGCGAGCCGGAAGACGCGGGAGACAGGGAGGATCTCCAGTGCCTCCGGCTCCTCGAGCATCTGCTCCCACATGCCGAAGCGCATCATGACCTTCATCGGCAAGGTCACGAACCCGTCGACGAACGGGGCGACCTGCTCGAGCAGGCCCTCCGGGAGGTCGGCGATCATCGCCCGACTCGCCGCCAGCGCGGCCTCGCGCTGGCCGCGCATCATCGCGCCATAGGCCAGGACGTGATGGCAGTGCACGACGTAGAGACCGTAGGTCCCGACGTCACCAGCGGTGCTCAAGAACGTCTTGTCGGCGGCGATCGCCGCCTGGTTCTGCCGCATGCCGTCCGCCCAGCGCCCGAGGCGGTTGTCGATGTGCGATGCCATGTGCATCAGATGTGCGGACTCCGTCCGCAGAGCGGTGCAAGGGAGACCGGCACGCAGTCGATCTGCCGCCGCGAGCGCCCTCTCGGGGTAGGGCGAGGACTCCATGGTGTGGACGTAGTAGTGATTGGCCCCAGGGTGTGAGGGCTCCATCTCCAACACCCGCTCGAGCGTCGCCATCGACTCCGGTGTGTCGTACATCGGCTCGCCGTCGATGGTCCAACGATCCCAAGGATGCAGGTTGAGCAGCGACTCGGCGAACATCGCGCCGATGTCCGGATGGCTTGGGTACCGGCGCCACAACGCGCGCATCGCCTGCGCGTATGCCTCCTCCAGCGGAGGTCTGGGCGCCGCGAAGTCCGACTCGTCGAAGCGGCTGCTCTCCGCTTCGATCATCGCCGCTTCCAGCGGGGTCGCGTCGACGGCAAGGGCTCGTGCACGGGCAAGCGCCTCACACGCGATACGTGCGTGCGCCGGCGGCACCGACGGGATGTTGATGTGGGGGCCCTTGACGTGTGCGATCCCCCACCAAGCCATCGCACATCCGGCATCGTGCTCCGCTGCGGCGCGGAACTCGCGGTCCGCGGCGGGGTGGTTGAAGGAGTACACCAGCGCCATGCCCCGATCGAAGGCGCTCTGGGCCTCGGGTGACGACGTGGTGACGGGCCAGGTGAGCAGGCCACCCGGCGCGGCGTTGGTCTCCGTGCCCTGCTCGCAACAGTTCATGGCGCTGCTCCTGTGCTGCGCGCCTGTTCCAGCTTCATCAGTCATGGTCGAGCCCCTCCCAGCGATCGATGAGATCGGAGACGTGCAGGCCGAAGACGTCGAGGATCTTCACGACGGTGTGATCGACCAGATCGGCGATCGTGTGCGGCCGGTGGTAGAACGCGGGCGAAGGCGGCAGCACGACCGCCCCGGACTCCGTCACGGTCGTCATGAGCCGAAGATGACCGAGGTGCAGCGGCGTCTCGCGCACGACGAGCACCAGACGCCGGCGCTCCTTGAGGCACACGTCCCCCGCTCGCGTGATGAGGTTGTCGTTGCGGCACGTGGCCAACGCGCCCAGCGTCTTGATCGAACAGGGTGCGACCACCATGCCGCGGGTGATGAACGTGCCGCTGGCGATCGCAGCGCCCAGGTTGTTGTCGTCATGCACCACGGAGGCCATCGCCAGCACGTCTTCGGCCGACCGCCCGAGCTCGTATTCGATCGTCGCTCGTGCGCCGTGACTCACGATCGCATGCGTTTCGATCTCGGGGAAGCGCTCGCTCAGGATCTCCAGCAGCCGCACGCCGTAGACCGCGCCGGTCGAGCCCGAGATCCCGACGATGAACCGTTCGGGAGTGTCCATCATCGTCCTTCCGCCGCCTCGAGCTGATCGAGCCACTGGCGCGTGGCTCCGAGCACGACGCGGGGCGCACGGCGCAGCGCCGCGACATCGCAGGAGCCGGTGAGGAACATCGTGGCGCGCAGCTCGAAGAGGAACCCCTCCAACCAGCGCTCCGCTCCGTGCGGGTCCTCAACCGCGGCCTGCAGCACCGGCTGTCCGACCCCCACCATGGTGGCTCCGAGGGCGAGCGCCTTGGCGGCATCCACGCCGGTGCGCACCCCGCCGGCGGCGATCACGGGAACGCCCCCGCGGGCTGCCGTCGCCGTGGTGACCGGCGTCGGAATGCCCCAGTCGGCCAGTAGATCGCCCAGGCGCGCGCGCACGTCGTCGCCGATCTGCGCGGCGCGGGCGCCCTCGATGGCGGCGAAGCTCGTGCCGCCCCGCCCGCCGACGTCGAGCGCGCTCATCCCAGCCTCGACGAGCCGGTCGACGACGCCCGGGGCCAATCCGCTGCCGGTCTCCTTGGCGATCACCGGCAGCGGGTGCAGCGCGCGCGCGGCAGCCGCCAGAGCGGCCGTCGCGCCGGCGAAGTCGTGGTCGCCTTCAGGTTGCACGACCTCCTCGGTGGCGTTGAGGTGCACCGCGATCGCGTCGGCATCGATCATCTCCACGCAGGCCCGCAGCATGCGCTCCGCGTCCGGGCCTGCCTGGAGCACCTGGCCGATGCCGAGGTTCGCGATCAGCACGGTGTCGGGCGCCGCCTCTCGCGCGACGGAGTAGGTCGCGGCGAGCTCCGGCCGCTCGAGCGCCGCGCGCTGGCTCCCGACCCCCATGGCCACGCCGTGGCGCTGGGCGGCGCGAGCCAAGCGCCGGTTGAGCTCCTCGGCGCGCGGATGGCCTCCGGTCATGCCGGCGATGACCACCGGCGCCGCAAGCTGAGCGCCCAGGGCGGTGACGCCGAGGTGGACGTCGTCCAGCGCCAGCTCGGGCAGCGCGCAATGCACGAGCTCGATGTCGCTCCAGGGCGACGGCCGCTGCGTCTGTGCATCCGCGAGCGCGAACTCGAGGTGCTGCAACTTGCGCGCGGAGGTCGGCGATGGTGCGTCGACAGCCGGTGTCAGTCGCGGCACAGCGCCTCCCGAGTGGCTCGCCACGCCGCCAGCTCCGCATCGCGGCCGAGCGCCCTGGCGTACCGGGCACCCGTGACGACCGTGGCGCCCGCCTCCGCGTCGATCCGCGTCTCCTCCAGCTCCAGCTCGACGACGGTCGTGGAGAAGGGAAGGGTCGGCGCGGGCGCAAGGCGGCGCTCCAGGTCGCGCGCGCGCAGAAGCAGGTAGGCGCAGCCCGCAGGCTCGACCATGACGAGCGTCGCCGCCGGGCGCGCGCGCAGGTTCTCCACGGCGCGCCCGTCGACGCGCAGCGCCACGCGCAGTCGTCGCTCATCCACCTGCGCGATCTCGCCGGGACTCACGAGGGCCACGTGTGGGAACCCGCGCCGGTCGACGCTGATCAGCGCGAGGATGATCCCGAGCGCACGCTCGTCGTCCGCCAGGAGCTCGGCCAGCGCCGCGGGGACCTCGGGACCGATCGACTTGGCCACGGTGAGCCCTCAGGCCCTCTTCACGACGACGAGTCGCTGCCGGCGCGGCTTCACGGCCGCCACTCCGGAGCTCAGGGCATGATCTCGTATCTTCATCATTGAGAGCGCCGATCGACTCAGTAGTTGGGATCGTCGGGAACCGCACCCAACAGCATCCCGCCGATCTCGCTGTAGCTCTTCGGTGACGCGATCAGGTGCTGGTTGGCCACGTGCACGTCGCGGAAGCAGCGCTCGAGCACGCTCGGGAGCCTCACCGCCGCAGTCGTGCCAGCGGCGGCGAAGACTCCGTCGACCGCCTCCACCGCGGCGCGGTGGGCGTGCGTGATCGCCAGCCTGAACCCCGCGCGCTGATCCACGCTCAGCTCACCGCCGAAGGTGAGGGTGCCGTAGATGTCCTCGAGCGTCTCCATGCAGTACGCGCGAGCTGAGCGCACCACACCGTCCGCCCGCGCCAGCGCGGAGCGCGCGTAGTCCTGCTCGTGCATCGGCCCCCAGTTCGTGCGCTTGGAGAGCGTGAGCTCGGCGAACGAGTCCACCGCGTTGCGAGCGATGCCGAGGGCTACCGCCGCATGGTTGAAGAGGAACATCGTGCGCAGCTGAAACAGCGGAGTCGTTCGCAGAACGGGCGAGCTGTACAGGTCGAAGGTCCGCTCCGTCGGCACGAACAGGTCGGTGACCGTGTAGTCATGGCTGCCGGTGCCGCGCAGCCCCATCGAGTTCCACGTCTCGATCACGTCCAGCTGGTCAGCCGAGGCGAACGCCGACAGGCGCTGTGGCTTGCCGTCCTCCATGAGAACCGGCTCGCCGTCCCGCGTCGCGATGCAGCCGCAGGCCATCCACCCGCTGTGCTTCACCCCGCTGCCGAACGTCCAGCGGCCGTTGATTCGGTAGCCGCCGTCCACGACCTCGGCACGACCCACCGGCGTGTGCTGGCCGCCGGTCGGGATGTCGAGGCTCGGGTACATCGCCCGCGCGACGTCGGCCTCCAGGAACGACGTGAAGTACCCACCCGTCGAGTTGATGTACGCGCACCAGCCGACCGATCCATCCGCCACGGAGAGCGCTTCGATCACCTCGAACTGGCGCAGCGGATCGAGCTCGGGGCCACCCCACGCGCTCGGCATCGACATGCGGAAGATGCCGGCGTCGTGCATCGCCTTCACCATCGGTGCGGTGAGCGTGCGGGCGCCTTCGATCTCCTCGACGTTCTTCCGGACGAACGGCCCGAGAGCGATCGCGTTGGCGAGGATCTGGTCGCTGCTTACCGGCTCTCGGTCGGCCAGTGTCTGGTCTGAAGTCATCGTCACCTCGTGCGTCGAATGGCGCGGCGTGGCGTCGCCGCGTGCCGGACAGCCGCGCACTGAAGGGCTCATGGGCGTTCTCAGGCCACTCGATCGTGCACCTCAGCGAACAGCTCGCGTAGTGGCCGTAGCGTAGGTTCGCGCCGGTACCCCGTCCAATCGAAGTTTCGCGCGGGCCATCCGTTCTGTTGATGGCTCGACGAGGGCGGCACGCCGTGCTGCACCAATGGAAGAACCTCGCAAAGTCATCATCGACATGCCAGTGGGGTGTACCGTTGACAATAGGTGTAGCGTCCGTCGCATGGACATTGTTGGTGGCATTCGGGCGCGGATGCGTGCCGGTGAGAAGTTGACGGGCATGTTCGTGCACTTGCGAGATCCCGCCGTGTGCGAGAGCCTCGGTCGACTCGGGTTCGACACGCTGTGTGTGGAGGGCGAGCACACGGCGATGGGCCCGGAGACGATCGAGCGGCTCGTCTCCGCGGTCGAGCACACGCCGGCCGCGGCGCTCGTGCGCGTGGCGGGCAACGACCCGTCGGCGATCGCCTGTGCGCTGGACGCGGGCGCACAGGGCGTTGTCGTGCCGCGCGTGAGCAGCGCGGCCGAGGCGATGGCGGCGGTGCAGGCCGCCCGCCTCCCCCCGGTCGGGCTGCGCGGCCTGGGCCCGTCGCGGGCCGCGGCTCACGGCACGGACATCCCGGGCTACCAGCGCCGAGCCAACGACGAGTTGCTCCTCGCGATCATGGTCGAGACGCGTCAGGCGCTCGAGGAGCTGGACGAGCTTGTCGCGGTCGACGGCGTGGACCTCGTCTTCGTGGGGCCCGGTGACCTCGCCAGCTCGCTCGGCATCGAGGATCCCCGCAGCCCCGAGCTGCGGGACGCCATCGTCGACGTGCTGGCCCGCGCGCGCGAGGCCGGCCGGCTCACCGGCATGTTCGCGGCCACGCCGGAGGACGCCGTGCGCTGGCACGCGAGCGGCGTGAACCTGGTCTTCCTCGGCTCGGACATGATGTGGCTCACCCGGGCGGCCGCCATCGCGCTCGGAGACGTGCGGCAAGCGCCGGCGAACGGTGCGACTCAGGGGTGATGGACATTCCCCTGATCACTGGAAGCGCCCTCGCATGAGCGACGAGACGACGATCGACCCGGCCGAGTTCCGCCGGATCTTCGCCCACCTCGCCACCGGCGTCTCGGTCCTGACCGCCCACGGCGCCGACGGCCCCGTCGGCATGGCGGCGAACTCGGTCACCAGCGTGTCGCTCGACCCGCCGCTCGTCCTGGTCTGCCCCGCGAAGAGCTCTACGACCTGGCCGTTGATCCGCGAGAGCAACGCGTTCTGCATCAACATCATGGCCAGCCACCACGAGGCCGTCACGCGCGCGTTCGCGGCGCGCGTGGGCGACCGCTTCGCCGGCGTGGGCCGGGTGGAGAAGCCGACGGGCTTCGCCCTCGACGAGGCGTTGGCCTGGATCGAGTGTGAGATCCAGAACGAGCACGACGCGGGCGACCACACGATCGTGGTCGCGCGGGCCGTGACGATGGAAGCCTCCGCCCAGGCGGCCTCGCCCCTCGTCTTCTTCCGCGGCGCCTACGGGTCCTTCTCCGGGGTGGAGCTGGCATGAAGCAGACGGATCAGAAGCCGCCGGCGGCGTTGTCGCCCGGCGACCTGGTGGAGTTCGAAGGCGAGATCTACGAGGTGCTCGGCCGGCCCTTCCTTGGCCGGTCGGGCGCGTCGGTGTTCGACGAGTTCGTGGTCTTCTGGCGCGTGCGGCTGCGTTCGCTACGCGATCCGGCCCACACGTGCTGCGGCACGTGGCCGGCCGGCCAGGACGCCATCGTGGCGAGCTGACGGGCGGCGGCCCCCGCCGCCGCCGAGGCTCGCCGAAGCGGGATCCCCCGGGCAAGAGCGTCAGTCGTGCGCGCGGTCGGCGAGCCATCGCCAGAACGCGGTGGTCGCCGGCGAGCGGACCGTGTCCTCGTTGCGTACCGCGCGGAGCTCCCGGGACAGATCGATCCCGCGGATGGGCAGGGAATGCAGCGTGCCGGCGCGCTCCTCGGCCTCGACCGTCAGCCGCGACATCAGCGAGAACCCGCCCCGAGTCAGGGCCCGCTTCACACTCTGGGTACTCGCGAGCTCGAGGTCTGCGCGGAGTTCGAGACCGACGGGCGAAAGCGCGGCGGCCGCGACGGCGCGTGTGCCCGATCCGCTCTCCCTCGCGATGTACGGCTCGCGGGCGAGCACCGCTGGCTCGAGCTGCGCCCGGCGCACCCACCGGTGGTCGCTCGCGACGATGACCGCGATCTCGTCCTTCGCGACGACCATCGTGTCGAGGCCGTGGAGGTCGTCGCAGCCTTCGACGAAGCCGATGTCGGACCGCCCCTCGCGCACGGCTCGCAACACCCCCATCGAGTTGACCACCTCGAGCTGGGCGCGGATCTCCGGATGGCTCGAGCGAAAGGCAGCGAGCCAGTCGGGCAGCAGCACCTCCCCGATCGTGTAGCTGGCGCTCAGCCGCAGCCCACCCGCAAGGTCGTCGCGATGCGCGGTGAGCGTGGTCTCTGCGATCGCCAGGGCATGCAGTGCGCGCTTGGCATCGGGGTACAGGAGCTCCCCCGCCTTGGTCGGGCGCGCGCCGAAACGCCCTCGCTCGAGCAGCCGGACACCGACGCGCTTCTCGAGCGCCTTGATGCGCTTCGTGACCGCCGACTGGGTGAGGTCAAGCGCGTCCGCAGCGCCATGAAGGCTTCCCGCCTCGACCGCAGCGACGAACGCGGCGAGATCCGATCCAGGCAGCGGATTTGCAGCTGAGTAGCTCATCGTACGAGGCCGGTCACCATTACGAGCTCGAGAGTCCGGCGACAAGCAGGAGCGGGGACATCGACGTCACGGCATCGACCACTGTAGACGGGACAGCCACCACGGAGCGGACCACGGCGACCGAGCTGGGGCCTCACATCATCGAGTCTGAAACGCGCGCGCCCATCCGCCAGTCCGATGCGGCGACGAACATGTCCCGGGTGGAATCCTCCGCACTGAGCCGTGGACGAGGACGATGTGTCGCCCACCCGCACGCCAACCGCCTGTCGCGTGTTGTGCTCAAGGGGTTCCGCGAGGCGTTCCGCGGACCGACTCGCTGCCGGCGGTCTCCTGTCGACGGATCACGAGCACGGTCGCGTCGGAGCCGGGTCTAGGACCCTGAGCCTCGGGTCGGCGCCAACCTCGCACCACGCGTCCCGCGACCGCGCTCAATGCGCCCGCCCACACCGCCGCGGCCGGCGCGACGTAAGGCAGGCACTCCTCGATCGGGAGTCCGCCGACGTGCGCGAGCATCTGCCCGATCATCGCGAGCGCGGCCGCCCTCGCGGCACGAGGAGGTCGCCGAGGATGGCACCGCGCGCCGTGCCGGCCAGCGCGATGGCCCAACCGGCGACCAGAAGCGCCATGAGCGCCACCGCCAACCACGACAGCGCGTCGGAGCCCAGGTGGATGGCGAGCTGGCTCGTGCCGGTCACGACCGTGCCGATCGGGAACGTGTAGCTCCACCACGTCATGTTGAAGCTCATGCCGGCGCGCAGGCCCTGGGTCGTGAACACGGCGACGAGCACGCCCCAGAGCAGCGCGAAGCCCAGCACCGGCAACCCGTACACCAACCCGAACGCGCCGAGCGCATCGCCCGCCGGACCGGGCACCACGGCGGCGGCACGAGGTCCAAGGAGGTTGGCGGCCGTGATCGACTGACCCAGCGGCCCGAGCACGATCGTGAGCGTCGGGAGCGTCTCGAGGGCACCGGGGCCGTGGACCATGAGCTTCTGCCACAGCAGTGGAAGAACCGCGAACGACGCGATGAGGCTCAGCCCGAACATCGCGTAGCAAGCGCCCAGCATCGTGCGCGCCGCCTGGCCCGAGGGGTCGAGATGGCCGATGAGCGCCGCACCGGTCGCGGCCGACACCATCGGTGAGACCACGGGCATCAGCCAGGAGCCGAGCGCATCCTCGACGCGCAGCTCATGGTGGGTGATCATCATGTAGGTGACGATGACGGCGACGGCGAGACCGGTGAAGGTGCCGATCGACCAGCACGTCCACGCGAGCGCCAGCGCGGCCTGCATCCCGATCAGGTCGTGGCCGATGAGCAGCCCGCCGGAGCCCACGGTCAGGAACGCCATCGACAACGCGCCGTAGGCGGGTGCCATGGACGGGTTCGCGAGGTGTCCGGCCGCGGCCCCTCGATGCCCGAGCCACTGCGCGACCGTCGCGCCGGCGATCAGCACGAGCAGGGCGGTGGCCAGCACCCACACAGCCGTCGCGACGGCCGTGTGCGCCGGCAGCGCCTTCGGGAGAAGCATGAGGGCGTTGGCCACGATGCCCGTGCCCATGACGCAGGTGAACCAGTTCGGCCCCATGCCCGCGATGGCGTCGCCGACGCGGCCGGGGCGGGCAGGAGGCGTGTGGGCGGACTGGAGTCTCAGGTCGATGGTGCTCACGTCTGCGATGTTCGGCGGCACGAAGGACCTCGACCAGTCGGATCGCGCCGAAGGTCGATTCCAGACGGGAATCATCAACTACTGAGGGTCGGCGACGGTGGCCAGGTGCGCGAGGCGGTCGCGCAGCGGTTCGAGGTCGTCGATGGGGTCGCCTTGACGCGAGACGATCGCTTGCCAGCGGTGGAGCTCGTCGCGCTCGTCGAACGGCTCCTCGGCCAGCGCCCGCGGACCCACGTACGCCTGCGCGGTCACGTGCCCTGCCGGCCTAGCGGCGGCCAGTGGAACAGCAGTGCGACGTGAGGGTCGGCGACGATCTCGCGCGCCTTGCGGGTCCACAGCGCCGACGTGAAGACCAGCATCTCGTCCTCGACGCGCTTGAGCGTCACCGTAGGCGCCGACGGCCGCCCCGGCTCGTCGGCCGTCACGAACGCCACCGACGCGGCGTGCGCCAGACCGGCGGCGCGCGCAGCGACGATCCATGTCTCCGACCGCCGCAGGCATCGATCACCAGCACATCATCGCTGACGGCGATCGATCGAACTTCGACCGACGCGGTGAAACCCCGTGCATCGGGCAACGGCGCGTCGCGGGGCCGCGCGGCGTGTGCCGCGCGGCCCCGGGGGCGTCAGTCCTTCAGCGACGTGTAGGCGTAGTCCCACATGGTCATGAACTCGTTCGCCACGCCGTTGACGTCCTTGGAGCGGACGAGCGTCGTCCGGTCCCAGTCGAACGGGATCGCGGCAGCGTCCTGCATCACGAGCCTGTCGACGCCGGCCCACTGCCGCAGGCGGTCGTCGCCGGTCGCCAGCGCGGCCTTGTCCATCGCCGCGTCGACCTTCGGGTCGTTCAACATGGAGTAGTTGGCGTTGCCGCTGGAGCGGTCGATCAGCGCGCCCTTGAACAGCGGCTCGATCATCGCCTCGGGGTCCGCGAAGTCCCGAAACCACGCGGTGCCGCCGCACATCGCGACCTTCTTGGACGGGACCTGGCACCAGTTGGTGTACACCGCGTCCTGCGGGACCAGCCGCAGCTTGACGTCGAAGCCCATCTTCTCCAGCTGCCCGGCGGCGACCTCGGCCTGGCCCTTGCCCGGATCGGCGTTGGCGCCGACCATCAGCAGCCGCGCGTTCCCGGTGTACTTGCCGCTCGGGTAGCCGGCCAGCTTGAAGTACTTGGCCGCCGTCGCCATGTCGCCGCTCTCGTTCTTGTCGTTGAAGAAGTCGAGGTCGTCGAAGCCCTTGGCGCCACCGGCCTGGTCGAAGCCCGGGAAGCCCGGCGGCAGCAGGTGCGTCGCGACCTCGCCGGTGTACTTGCCGCCGCGCGCCTTCAGCGCCGCCGTGCGGTCGAAGCCTGCGAGCACCGCCTTGCGCACGTTGAGGTCGTCGAACGGCTTGATCTCCGTGTTGAGCGGGAAGTAGCGGTAGCCGCCGGCCGGCATCGTCACGTACTGGTCCTTGACGTGCTGGACGAGGTCCTTCAGCACCGCCGCCGGCGGGTTGGTGTCCAACACCATGTCCTTGCCATCGAGCACCTGGCGCGCCGCGACGTTGGCGTCGGTGAAGTCCGTCTTCATCCGGATCGCGTCGACGTAGGCGGGACGGAAGTCGGTCTTCGCGTTCCAGTTGGGGTTGCGCACCAACTCGATGGCCTTGCCCGGCCGGTAGCCGACCAGGTTGCCCGACGCGTCGTTCTTGACCATGTACGGCCCGGTGAACGCGACGTGCGTGTTGTAGGTCGACGGGTTCTTGTCGTCGAACCGCTTGGCGTAGTCCTCGGGGACGGGCACGGTCGCCGGCATCGACAGCGCCGCCGCGAACGCGACGCCGGTCGGCTTGGTGAGGTGGAAGACGATCGTGTGCGCGTCCGGCGTCGCGATGCCCGCGATCGGCTTGACGCCGGTCGTCGGCTTGGCTGGCGCGCCCTGGATGACCTGGAAGTATCCGGGGTACTGACCGCCGACGTTGACCGAGAAGAAGCGCTCCAGCGCGTACTTGACGTCGGCGCTCGTGACCGCGCGGTCGACCGGCGGCGCGTACCTGACGCCCGTGCGCAGCCGGACGGTGACCGTCTTGGCGTCCGGGGAGATCTTGGGGGCGGCCGCCGCCATGTCCGGGACCGGGTGCGCGGCGTCGTCTGGCTTGTAGGAGTACAACGGCCGGTTGGTCGCGTAGATGACCTGCAGGCCCTGCGTGTAGTAGGTGTGGCCCGGGTCGAGGTAGTCGACGTCGGAGGCCCCGAGCTGGATCAGCGTCCCGCCCCGGCGCCCTGGCGCCTGCGCGGCCTTCGCGTTGACCGACGCACCCGCGTTCGCAGCGCCGGAGGTCGACCCCGACCCGCCGCCGCTGTCGCCGCCGCCTCCGCAACCGGCGACCGCCAGCCCCGCCGCCACGGCGCCGGCCAGCAGCGCCTCCCGCCCGATCCTGATCCTGCCCTGCATGCACACCTCGAGAACGCCATGGTGCCGCCCCTGCCATGGGCCGGCCTATCGCGAGCGAAGGGTACTCGGATACAACGAGGAGCTTGATCGTTGCGCCAAGGTGACCGTTGCGGCTGCAGTACGCGTACAGGTCACTCGGCCGTTCGGGCGCGTACGCCGCGGCAGATGTCGAGCCCGTCGCCGTCGGGCAGCGTGAGCTCGTGAAGAACTGCAACCGGCGACCGCCGAGCCGCGAGCTCGAGCGCTTCCGCGACACCTCGCGCGTGTGACGGAAGGAAGCCGGCGTCGCCGAGCAGACCGAGCAGCGCTGCGGCGTCGACCTCGTCAGCCTCCGCGACGACGATCGTCCGCTCGGGCGACACGGTCAGAAGTGTCCCGCCACCGCCGCGGCGACCTCGCGGTGGTCCTCCGGCGCCGGGCGCAGGATCAGGACCTCGGCGTCGGCCCGGTCCAGCAGCCAGACGAGGTCGTCGCCGGTGAAGCCGTGGTTGGTGCCCGGGTGACCCGTGGCTGAGACGATCACGCGATCGAACTGCTCGTCGGAGAGGATCCGCCGCAGCGCGTCGCGATAGGTGCGCCCGCGGATGATGCGCCCGTCGATCGCCACGTCCTGGTCCGCGGCACGCTGCTCGATGGTCTCCAGCAGCGGCATCGCGCGCAGGCACTGGGCCGGCAGCGCGGCGTCCAGCGGCAGGTTCAGCGGGACCGTCGCCAGATAGCACGGCATGAGCGTGGCGTTCTCCACGCGCGCCAGCCGCACCGCCGCGTCGAACGCGCGCCGCGAGATCGCCGTTCCCGTGAACGGCAGGAGGATGCGGCGCACCGTCTCCGGGCGCTGTTCGCGCTCGCGCCGTTTGTGCGGCGCGTACCACCGCCCGACCGCCATCCCCGCGGCCAGCGCGACCGCCGTGGCCACAACCGCGATGATGATCATCAACTTGCTCCCTTCCGTCCGCGCATCCGCGTGCGGTCGGCGACGATCCGGACATCGACGCCCGGCGCCAGCCGCACGAGGCGCATCGGCAACGGCTCGCGCAGCCGCGCGAGCCCTCGCGCCGGGCGTGAAGCGCCCAGCAAGATGTAGGTGATGCCACGTTCGTCGGCGACACGTGCAGCGGTGGTCGCGACGTCGTCGCCCTCTTCCACGAGCAGGGTCGCGCCGAGCACCGAGGCGAGCTGGCGCAGCGCGTGCAGGCTGCGCGCCTGCTCGCTGTCCTCGTCGAGCTGCGTACCGCCGGGCGGCGCGACCCACAGCAGATCCAGCGGCGCGCTCAGGCGCTGCGCCGATCGCCACGCGCGTCGGACCAGCCGCTGCGCGCCCGGGTAGGGCTCGATCAGCGCCAAGAGGCGCTCGCCGACGGCCTGGGGGACGCCGGCGTCGACGCGCTCCTCGCGCGTGCCGACCGTCGGCTCGACTTCGACGCGGCGCGCCTCGACGTTCTCGGCGACCTGGCGCAGCGCGGTCTCGCGCAGCGCGCTGAGGTTCTCGACCTTGAAGAAGTTGTTCAGCGCCGTGTCGATGCGCTCGGCGGGGTAGATCTTGCCCGCCCGCAGCCGGTCGACCAGCGCCTCGGGTGTGACGTCGACCAGCACGATCTCGTCGGCGCGGGCCAGCAGCGTGTCGGGCACGGTCTCGCGCACGCGCACCCCCGAGAGCTCGGCGATCTTGTCGTTGAGCGACTCGAGGTGCTGGACGTTCATGGTGGACAGCACGTCGATGCCGGCGTCGAGGATCAGCCCGACGTCCTCGTAGCGCTTCGCGTTGTCCAGGCCGGGGGCGTTGGTGTGCGCGAGCTCGTCGATGAGGCACAGCTCGGGCTTGCGTGCGAGCACCGCGGGGACGTCAAGGTCCTCGAACGTCGTGCCGCGATAGGTCATCCGTCGGCGCGGCAGGCGCTCCAGGCCCTCGGCACGGCGTTCGGTCTCGACGCGGCCGTGGGTCTCCAGCAGCCCGATGACGACGTCGCGCCCAGCCTCCAGCTCGGCGCGGCCCTCGTCGAGCATCCGCACGGTCTTGCCGACCCCGGCGGCCATGCCGAGGAACACCTTCAGATGCCCCCGTGCGGGATCGGCGTCGAGCATCATCGGACGGTGGGCTCCAGCGCGACGAGCGCGGCCAGCGCCTGACGCTGCAACTGGCCCGGCACGCCCTCGTACAACGGACCGGCGCCGTCGGTCAGCAGCCGCCGGACCGGCAGCAGGCCGTAGCCGCTGACCGCACGCGGCGAGCAGGCACAGCCTGCATGCTCGAGCCCTTCGGCATAGCGGCGCCGGAGCCGGACCTCCCGCGGGAGGCGCTGCTGGGTGGCGAACCCGAGCATCACGCTCCCAGCACGTTGTGCACGAGCAGGTCGATGAGCTTGATCCCGATGAATGGCGCGATGAGCCCTCCCAGCCCGTAGATCAGGAGGTTGCGCCGCAGCAGCGCGGTCGCGCCGACGGCCTTGTAGGCGACGCCGCGCAGGGCGATCGGGACCAGCATCGGGATCACGATGGCGTTGAAGATGATCGCCGAGATGATCGCTGACTCCGGCGAGCCCAGGTTCATGATGTTCAGCGCGTCCAGCGGCCCGGTGCTGTCGCCCTTGGCCGCGTAGGTCGCGACGAAGATCGCCGGGAGGATGGCGAAGTACTTGGCGACGTCGTTGGCGATCGAGAACGTGGTCAGCGCGCCGCGCGTGATGAGGAGCTGCTTGCCGACCTCGACGATCTCGATGAGCTTCGTCGGGTTGGAGTCCAGGTCGACCATGTTGCCCGCCTCGCGGGCGGCCTGGGTGCCGGTGTTCATCGCGACGCCGACGTCGGCCTGGGCCAGCGCCGGGGCGTCGTTGGTGCCGTCGCCGGTCATGGCGACCAGGCGCCCCTCGGCCTGCTCGGCCTTGATGAGCTCCATCTTGCGCTCGGGCGTCGCCTCGGCCAGGAAGTCGTCGACGCCGGCCTCCTCGGCGATCTTGGCGGCGGTCAGCCGGTTGTCGCCGGTGACCATCACGGTGCGGATGCCCATGGCCCGGAGCTGATCGAAGCGGGCGGCCATGCCCTCCTTGACGGTGTCCTTGAGGTAGATGACACCGAGGATCTGGGAGTCCTGGGCGACGGCCAGCGGCGTGCCCCCCTCGCGGGCGATTCGGTCGACCGCGCCGCGCAGCTCGACCGGCGGCTTGCCGCCCTCGGCCTCGGCGAACGCGATGACCGAGTCCGCGGCGCCCTTGCGCAGGCGCGTGCCGTCGTAGTCGATCCCGCTCATGCGGGTCTGCGCGGTGAACGGGACGAACTCGGCCTCGTGCGGCGCCAGCTCGCGCTCGCGGATCCCGTAGGTCTTGGCGAGCACGACGATCGAGCGTCCCTCGGGCGTCTCGTCGGCCAGCGACGACAGCTGTGCCGCCTCGGCCAGCTGTGCCTCGGTCACGCCGGGCATCGGGAGGAACTCCGACGCCTGGCGGTTGCCCAGGGTGATCGTGCCCGTCTTGTCCAGCAGCAGCACGTCGACGTCGCCCGACGCCTCGACCGCGCGGCCCGACAAGGCAAGGACGTTGCGTCGCACCAGCCGGTCCATGCCCGCGATGCCGATCGCGCTCAGCAGCGCGCCGATCGTCGTCGGGATCAACGCCACCAACAACGCGATCTCGGTGGTGAGCGAGATGTCGCTGCCCGCGAACCGCGCGAACGGCAGCAGCGTCGCCACGACGATCAGGAAGACGATCGTCAGGCCCGCGAGCAGGATGTTCAGCGCGATCTCGTTCGGCGTCTTGCGCCGCTCGGCGCCCTCGACCAGCGCGATCATCCGGTCCAGGAACGACTGCCCCGGCTCCTGGGTGATCTCGACGACGATGCGATCCGACAGGACGCGCGTGCCGCCCGTGACCGCCGACCGGTCACCGCCGGACTCGCGGATGACCGGCGCGGACTCGCCCGTGATCGCCGACTCGTCGACGGTCGCAATCCCCTCGGTGACCGTGCCGTCGCCCGGGATGACCTCGCCGGCCTCGACGACGACCATGTCGCCGCGATGCAGCTCGGCCGCCGGCCGCTCGGACCCGTCGCGCATCCGCGCGACGGTGTCGGAGCGCATCGCGCGCAGCGCGTCGGCCTGCGCCTTGCCGCGGCCCTCGGCCAAGGCCTCGGCCATGTTCGCGAAGACGACCGTCAGCCAGAGCCAGATCGCCACCGTGAAGGTGAACCACGCGGGCTGCTCGCCGCCGCCGAGGGAGGTGCCGCCGAACAGCTGGATCAGCCAGGCGACCGTGGAGATCAGCGCGCCGATCTCCACCACGAACATCACCGGGTTGCGGACCTGGATCCGCGGGTCGAGCTTGGCGAAGGACGCGAGGATCGCCGGACGGACGATCTCCGCGCTGAACAGGGAGGAGCGCTGCGGGGTCATCGAGCTTCCTGGTCGAGAGCGAGGTTGATCTTGGTCACGTTCACGCCGGGCTCGCCGAACACGCCGAGGCCGCGGCCGTCGGTGTTGTCCTTCATGAGCTGCTGGACGCGAGCGAGCGAGAGGTGGCGGACCGCCGCGATGCGGTTGGCCTGGATGGCTGCGTTGGCCTTGGAGATATGCGGGTCCACGCCCGAGGCCGAGAACGTCGCCGCGTCGACCGGGACCTGGTCGGCCTTCAGGCCCTTGTCGTAGGGCTGCTCGAGAGCGAGATAGGCCTGCAGGTTCTGCCGGGTCAGGTACATCGTCGAGCTCTGGTTCGGGCCGTGGTTGCCGAAGTAGGTGACCGAAGCGCTGTAGCCGGTCGCCGAGGGGCGCGGCTGGAAGTACTTGGGATCGGCCTCGGTGGCGTCGTTGCCGTCGGAGTCCTTCTTCGGCTTGCCGGCGCTGTCGAGCACCGGCTTCTGCCAGGCCTGGCCCAGGAGCGTCGAGCCGGTGACCTTGCCGTCCTTTCGGACGAGCGAGCCGTCGGCCTTGCTGGGGAACGCCACCTGGGCGATCCCGGTCATGACCAGGGGGTAGACGAGCCCGAGCAGCACCGTGAAGACGACGACCACCAGGGAGCCGCGAATGAGGTCCTTGCGCATGTTCTAGAAGAGTTGGGTCGTGAGGGACTGGACGACGGGGCCTAGGAGGAAGGCCGGTAGGAACGTCAGGGCGCCGATCAGCACCACGACGCCGACGAGCAGGAAGCCGAAGGTCGGCGTGTCGGTGCGCATCGTGCCCAGGCCGGCCGGGGCCACCTTCTTGCGCGCCAGCCCGCCACCGACCGCGAGCACCGCGATGATCGGGACGAAGCGCCCGAAGAGCATCGCGAAGCCGCCCATGACGTCGGCGAAGCTGATGCCGTGGGCGCCGACGTTGCCTGGCGCGTTGGGCTGCAGGTAGCCGGTGTATCCGGCGAACGCCGAGCCGTTGTTGTTGGCCTGCGACAGGTACGCGTAGAACGTCTCGCTGAAGCCCTGCGGGCCGGAGGCGTAGATCGACGGGGCGCCCCACTTGGTGCTCAGCGCCAGCCCGGTGAAGACCAGCACGATCAAGGCGGTGAACAACGCGCCGATCGAGACCAGCTTGACGTCCTTGGGCTCGAGCTTCTTGCCCAGGTACTCCGGCGTGCGGCCGACCATCAGGCCGCCGATGAACACGGCGAGCAGGACGAACAGCAGCATCATGTACAAGCCGGTGCCGACGCCGCCGAAGACCGACTCCGAGTAGCCGAGGTTGGCCATCGGGACCAGGCCGCCCAGGCCGGTCAGCGACTGGAACGCGGTGTTGACCGCGCCGCAGGAGATCACGGTCGTGATCGCCGTGAACAGGGACGAGGACGCGATGCCGAAGCGCTGGTCCTTGCCCTCCAGGTTGCCGCCCGTGCTTCCGCCGATGTGCCCGGTGTTCAGGCCCGCCAGGTGCTGGGCGGGCGTGCCGTGCTGCTCGGCGGCGAAGACGACCACGACGCTGATGACGAACAGGAACGACATCGCACCGAAGATCACCCAGCCCTGGCGGCGGTTGCCGACCATCCGGCCGAACGCGAACGGCAGCGAGGCCGGGATCAACATGATGCAGAACATCTCGACGAAGTTCGAGAACGCCGTCGGGTTCTCGAACGGGTAGGCCGAGTTGACGTTGAAGAACCCGCCGCCGTTGGTCCCGAGCATCTTGATCGCCTCTTGGGAGGCGACCGGGCCGCGGGCGATGTCGCCGACCGTGCCACCGAGCGTCTGCAACACGCCCTGGGAGACGAGCACGACCGTCGCGATCACCGACAGCGGGACCAGGATGTACAGGATGATCCGGGTCAGGTCCTTGTAGAAGTTCCCGAGCAGCCCGTCGCCGCGGCGGGAGACGATGCCGCGGATCAGCGCGACCAGCACGGCGATGCCGACGGCGGCCGAGACGAAGTTCTGGACGGCCAGGCCGGCCATCTGCGAGAAGTACGACATCGTCGTCTCCCCGCCGTAGAACTGCCAGTTCGTGTTGGTCAGGAACGACGACGCCGTGTTGAACGACACGTCCCACGTCCCCGACTTGAAGCCCTCGGGGTTGAACGGATGGGCACCCTGCGTGCGCAGGATCACGTACAACAGCACTGCGAAGAGCACCGAGACGACGACCAGGGACTTGGCGTAGGCCTTCCAGTCCTGCTGGTGATCGGGGTCCACGCGGAAGAGGCGGTACAGCACGCGCTCGACCGGGGCGAGGACGGGCGTCAGGAAGACGCGCTCGTCGGAGAACACACGGGCCATGTAGGCGCCGACGAACGGCGCGACCGCGACGACGACCGCGAGGAAGATCGCGATCTGGAGGAAGCCTTGACCCATCGCCTAGAACTTCTCCCCGCGCAGCAGCGCGTACAGGAGGTACCCGAGCACGAGCACGCACACGATCAGCCCGAACAGATCCGAGCCCTTCATACGCGGTCCAGAAGCTCGATGAGACCCGCCAGCGACGCGAACGTCGCGACGAGCAGGAAGATGGCGAGAAGGTCCATGAGGTCATCATGCGACCGGCCTCGTCAAGTTCGTATGCAGACTTCGGGCTGTTCCATCAAGATTTCGTCAAGGCGCCACGAAGCGGTATCCGACGCCCGAATCGGTGCGGATCAGCTGGCGCTTGCGGTCAGCGCCCTCGACCTTGCGGCGCAGGTTCGCGACGTGCGTGCGCAGCACGCTCGTGGCGTCGGCGTACTCGGGACCCCAGACCTCGGTGAGCAGCGCGTGGTGCGTCAGCAGCCGCCCGCGGTTGCGCATCAGCGCGCGCAGCAACCCATACTCGATCGGCGTCAGGTGCACCTCGACGCCATCGACCACGACCCGCCGGGCCGCCAGGTCCAGCGTCACGCCGCCGCCCTCCAGCACCGGCTCCTCGGCCACGGTGCCGGCACGGCGAAGCGCCGCCTCCAGACGAGCCAGCAGCTCGTCGGGCGAGAACGGCTTGGTGACGTAGTCGTCGGCCCCGCTGCGCAGCGCGCGCACCTTCTCGGCCTCCTCGTCGACCGCGCTCAGCACGATCACCGGGATCTGGGTCCACTCGCGCAGCCGGCGGCAGACCTCGACGCCGTCGATGCCCGGCAGCATCAGATCGAGGATCGCCGCGTCGGCGGGCTGGACCGCGAGGCGGTCGAGCGCCTCCTCCCCGGTCTCGGCCGGGACGACGTCGTAACCGGCGTCGCGCAGGACGACGCGCAGCGCCCGCAGGATCTTGGGGTCGTCGTCGCAGACCAGGATGCGCGCACGGGTGGGTGGGGCCGGTTTCATGCGGGCAGCGCCTCGTCCTCGGACGGCACCGGCTCGTTGGGGAACGTGATGACGAACGTCGTTCCCTGGCCGGGCAGCGACTCCACGGCCACGGTCCCGCCGTTGGACTCGATGAACCCGCGCGCGATCGCCAAGCCGAGGCCGCTGCCGCCGGGCACCTCGCGAGTCGTCGCCTCGCCGCGGTAGAACGGCGTGAAGACGCGCTCCTGCTCGTGCAGCGGGATGCCCGGGCCGCGGTCGACGATCCGGATCATGATGCGCGGTCCGACCGCGCGCGCCCGGACCGACACCGGCGCGCCGTGCGAGTAGCGAGCGGCGTTCTCCATCAGGTTGGCGAACGCCCGCTCCAGCTGAGCGGCGTCGGCGCGCACGAGCGGCAGGTCAGGGTCGACGCTGAACGAGAACAGCGACGGGTCGGGGCCGGCGTGCTCGGCGGCCTCTCGGAGCGCCTCGTCCAGCGACGACCACTCGCGGTTGGGCTCCGCCGCACCGGCCTGCAACCGCGAGAGGTCCAGCAGCTTGTCGATCAACCGCGACAACCTGGTCGCCGACTCCGCGATGTCCTCCTGGACCTCGGCGCGCTCCTCGGCCGTCAACGACGACGACCGCAGCGCGCTGACGCCCGTGATCATCGCGGTGACCGGCGAGCGCAGGTCATGCGAGACCGAGCGCAGCAGCGCGGTCTTGATCTCGTCGCTGCGACGCAGCGCGTCGGTCTCCACGACATCGGCCTGCAGTCGCTCGCGCTGCAGCGCCGCGGCCAGGACGGACTCGAGGACCGGGACCACGCGCTCGCGCACACGGTCGCGCTGGGCGTCGGGCAGGTCGGCAGGCAGGACGAGCGAGCCGATGAGGACGTCGCCATCGTGCAGCGGGATCACCGCGCGGCGCTCGTCCGGCGCCACCCCACCGAGCTCGACCGACGTCGAGCGCGCGCCCAGCAGCTCCGCCAGTCGCCGCGACACCATCGCCAACGACTCCGACAGGCGCGGCGCACCGAGCACGGTGCGCGCCAGCTCGGCCCCGAGGTCTGCCTCACGCCGGCGCTCTTCGGCCTCAGCCGCCCGAGCGCGGATGCTCTCGGCCATCGTGCTCGTCACGAGCGCTACGGCGAGGAACGCCAGCAGCGCGACCCAGTTGCGGCTGTCGGCAATCGTCAGCCGCCCCGTGGGTTCCAGGAAGAAGAAGTTGAAGGACAGCGCGCCGAGGACCGCCGTCGACGCGCCCAGCAGGATCCCCCAGTACGCCGAGACCGCCAGCACTGGGATCAAATAGACCACCGACAACGAGACCACCGGCGCGTGATGCTTGAGCCCGGCGATCGCCAAGGTCGCCGCGGCGACGCCGATCAACGTCGTCACGACGCCCATCGCCCACGGCGGGCGCGTACGCGGGATGAGCGAGGGACCGGGCGAGGCCATTGGCAGGGAGCGTAGTGCCGGGCATGGCTAGCGCTCCTCGCGCCGCGTCACTCCGGGCGTGATCTCGCCCGCGGCGATCGCGCGCGCCGCAGCGCGTCGCCCGCGCATCCCGAGTCGCTCCTCGACCCGGTCCAGCTCGAACGCGAGGTCCAGGCTCGCGTCGCGCCGGTCCCCGACCCCGCCGCGTAGCGCTCCAGGACGTCCGCCAACGCTGTGCGCCGGCGGACGTCCCTGACGCGCGGTGAGAGCGGTGCCAGAGGGGACCATCGGAGAGCGGGCAGGCACTGAGTGTCGGACCGAACGAGCGCGTCCTTTCGCTTGGCCACATTCAGATCGCGTCAAGAGCCGGCCCGCGGGCCGGTCCTGGCGGTAGGTTGCTGCCGATGATCGTCGACCGCGCCATCTACCGCGACGGTGAGCGCGTCATCGAGCCGCCGGATCTCAGCGCGATGGCCGAGGCCTGCCGCGACGGCGGTGGCATGGCGTGGATCGGCCTCTACCGCCCGACGGCCGAGGAGTTCGTCGAGGTCACGCGCGAGTTCGACCTCCACGAGCTGGCCGTCGAGGACGCCGTCAACGCTCATCAGCGCTCCAAGCTCGAGCGCTACGGCGACACGATCTTCTGCGTCCTACGACCCGCGCGGTATGTCGATGCGACCGAGACCGTCGAGTTCGGCGAGGTTCACGTCTTCGCCGGCCCGCAGTTCGTGATCACCATCCGCCACGGCGAGACGCCCAGCCTCGGGGACGTCCGCCGCGACCTCGAGGCGCGCCCCGACCTCCTGCGCCGTGGTCCCGTCGCCGTGCTGCACGCGATCATGGACCGGGTCGTCGACGCGTACGCGCCGGTCGTCGCCGGCGTCGAGAACGACATCGACGAGATCGAGGACGAGGTCTTCGACGTCAGCACCGACGCATCGCGGCGCATCTACGAGCTCACGCGCGAGGTCATCTACTTCCAGCGTGCGACCAAGCCGCTGCCCGGGATGATCGACCAGCTGATGGCCGCCGTCGACGACGAGGAACGCAAGTACCTCCGCGACGTCCAGGACCACGCGCTCCGCGTCCAAGAGCAGGCCGACGGCTTCCGCCAACTGCTGCAGAACATCCTCGACATCAACCTCACGCTGGAGACCAAGGCGCTCAGCGAGGTCTCCAACGCCCAGAACGAGGAGGTCAAGAAGATCTCCGCCTGGGCCGCGATCCTCTTCGCGCCCACGCTGGTCGGCACCGTCTACGGCATGAACTTCGACCACATGCCCGAGCTGCACTGGCAGCTCGGCTATCCGCTGTCGCTCGCGCTCATGATCATGGTGTCCTTGACGCTCTACATGGTGTTCAAGCGGCGCCGTTGGATCTGATGCCACCGCGACCCGACCTGGCGGAGCGCTCGGCGCCGTTCCTGCCCCCGGACAGCGAGATCCGGCAGGCTTTCATCTGCCAGGCCGCACCCAACTTCTGGTTCTTCCTCGTGACCTACCTCACGGGCCTCACGATGTTCTGGATCAAGTACCGCTGCCTGGTGGTCACCCGGGACGCCATCCATGTGCTCGACGCCAGCAAGGCATCGGGCGGTGCCAAGCCCAAGTCGCTGGTGGCCACGCTGCCGCGGCAGACTCAGCTCGGCCCGGTGTCGGGCCGATGGGCCGAGCTGAACCTCCTGGGCGAGCGCCACTGGGTACACAAGCGCTTCCATCAGCAGATCGCGGCCGCCGACCTCGAGGCCGGCTTCACGCGATCGGTACGCACGGCGTGAGCGCCCGACCCAGCCTGTAGAAGCTCCGTTCGCTCTACGAGGCGATCCTGCGACGGTACGCGACCATGGCGTAGCTGTAGGCGACGATGAGGATGCCGACGCACCAGGCCAGGGCGGTCCAGATGTCGCTGCCGACCGGCTGCTGGGCGAACAGGTCGCGGATCGCGTTGGCGATGGACGTCACGGGCTGGTTCTCGGCGAAGGCGCGCACCGCGCCGGGCATCGAGTCGGTGGGCACGAAGGCCGAGCTGATGAACGGCAGCAGGATGAGCGGATAGGAGAACGCGCTCACGCCGTCCGCGGACTTCGCGGACAGACCGGGGATCACGGCGATCCACGTCAACATCAGGGTGAACAGCAGCAGGATGCCGGCGATCGCCAGCCACGCCAGCACGCCGGCGCCCGAGTGGAAGCCGATGAGGAGCGCGACGAGCACGACGACCACGACCGAGATCAGGTTGGCGACCAGCGAGGTCAACACGTGCGCCCACAGGACAGACGGCCGCGCGATCGGCATCGACTGGAATCGCTCGAAGATGCCGCTCTGCATGTCCAGGAAGAGCCGGAATGCGGTGTAGGAGATGCCCGACGCGACGGTGATGAGCAGGATGCCGGGCAGCAGGTAGTTCACGTACGAATCCGACCCTGCGTCGATCGCGCCGCCGAACACGTACACGAACAGCAGCAGGAAGGCGATCGGCATGATCGCGGTCGTGATGATGGTGTCCGGGCTGCGCGTGATGTGGCGCAGGGACCGTCGCAGCAGGACCGCGGTGTCGCCGAAGAAGTGCTTGGTCATCGTTGGTCCTTACTCGTGCGTGCCGACGCTGCGGCCATTGCCGGCGTCGTGGTTCTTGGCGTCGTCACCGACGAGGGTGAGGAAGACGTCTTCGAGGGTCGGCTGCTTCTCGACGTACTCCACCTTGGCGGGCGGAAGCAGCTGCTTGAGCTCGGCGAGGGTGCCGTTCACGATGATCCGACCCTCGTCGAGGATCGCGATCCGGTCGGCGAGCTGCTCGGCCTCGTCCAGGTACTGCGTCGTGAGCAGCACCGTCGTCCCGTGCTCGGCAAGCTCCCTGACCGCCTGCCACACCTCGCTGCGCCCCTGGGGGTCCAGCCCGGTCGTCGGCTCGTCGAGGAAGATCACCGGCGGATTGCCGACGAGGCTCATCGCGATGTCCAGGCGGCGGCGCATGCCGCCCGAGTACGTCGACACCTTCCGCGCGGCCGCGTCGGTCAGCGAGAAGCGTTCGAGCAAGCCGTCGGCGATCGCGCCCGGGTCCCCGTCGAGGTGCCGCAGCTGGGCGACCAGCACCAGGTTCTCCCGCCCGCTGAGGATCTCGTCGACGGCCGCGAACTGGCCGGTGAGGCTGATGGACTCCCGCACGTCCGCAGCCTGCGTGGAGACGTCGAAGCCGTTGACGCGGGCCGTCCCCGCGTCGGCCTTGAGCAGCGTGGACAGGATCTTCACGACCGTGGTCTTGCCCGCCCCGTTGGAGCCGAGCAGGGCGAAGATGCTGCCGCGTGCCACGTCGAAGTCCACGCTGCGCAACACCTCCAGCTTCTCATACGACTTGACCAGGCCCGTCACCCGGATCGCGGGCGCTGCCGCCGTCTGAACCGACATCAACGGGCCTCCTCTGCGCGCTCGGCCTCTTCGATCGCCTTGGTCAGGCGGGCACGTTCCTTGTCGATCCACTGGGTGCCGGCGTAGGCCTGGACGAACGTCTCGGCGAACTCGACCGGGTCCTCCCCGACGATCGAGCGCACCGGTGTTCCGTCGGCGACCGCGCGGTCCCAGAGATCGGCGAAGTCGCCCATCATCTTGACGGCGGTGTCACCGTCCGTGATGCCCCCGTAGTACATGAAATACCGCTCCAGCGCCTTCGCGACGGTGCCGTACGGCTCGGGCAGGGCCTCGATGCGAGCCTTGTACTGCCTGTACTGCTTCTTCTGCTCGAGCGACCCGGTGACCAGCTCGATCCATTTCGCTGCCATTTCACTTGCCTCCTTCGTGGAGCTGTTCCAGTCGTTCAGAGAGGAAGCTCCACGTCCTCCAGAACTCTTCGAGATAGGCCTGTCCCGTGGCGTTGAGCGTGTACACCTTGCGCGGCGGCCCCTTCTCAGACGGGACCTTCTCCACGTCGACGAGACCGCGCTGCTCGACTCGGACAAGCAGCGCATAGACGGTGCCCTCGGCGATGTCGGAGAAGCCCTGCTCCCGCAGCCGCGCCGTGATCTCGTATCCGTACGCGGGCTGCACGGACAGGATCGCGAGCACGATGCCCTCCAACGTGCCCTTGAGCATCTCCGTCATCTGCTTGCTCACCGAACCTCCTTGGACTACCTAGCGATGTTGACTACCAGTACATAGTAGCAATGAGTAGCGGCGGCACAAGCCCGCGTGTCCGCCACTGCCCGGCGCGGCGGACCGGCTCCCACATCACGCCGTCCGCGGCCGACCTCGCTTGACGTCCCATTGCCGCGCGTGGCGGCTCGTGCCTGCTGGGCTATCGCGACGGTGCGTCCGCGGGCGCGTGTTCCGACCCGCGGTACACGCCGCGGTACCCGCGTCGGCGCGCGATGGGAGCCAGCAGCGCCACCAGCGCCCGCTGGACCGGCCAGGGCGGGGTGGTCGTGCGGATCTCCTGAGAGAACTCGGGGATCGTCACGGCGAGCTGCAGGAGGCTCGGCATCCCCTTTGCGTCGATCTTTCCGTCGCGCGCCAGGGCGAACAGCGTCTCGAAGAACTCGCGGCTCCTGAGCGCCGGACGGAACCACTGCACGGCGTGCGCATCGGCGGACCCGTCGTTCCAGAAGTGGTGCGGGGTGTTGGCCGGGATCACGATCGACTCGCCGGCCGCGACCGCGCGCTCGACCCCGTCGACGCAGAACCGCAGCGTCCCCGCGCTCACCCGAGCACCGCTCTCCTGCAGCGGATGGACGTGCACCGGCTCACGTACCGAGGACGCCGGGTTGACCGTCTCGATCTCCAACAGCTCCGGCTGCTCGGTGACGAACGCCATGCGCTGACCCGTCCGCGGGTTCTCGATCGCGTCCGCCATGGACCAACGCTATCCGGGTGGCGCGGGGCACGCCACCCACGCGGCGGCGCGTGTGACCGTTCCTCGCGGTCCATTGCGGGAACCGACCCAGCCCCAATACGGCACGCGTCCGTGCGCGCGGTGGGACCGGGATCGGTCCCGCACCGGGCGGGACCTCGGAAGGAGGAGGCTCCCGTGCCCACCAAGCTCCATTCCTTGTCGTCGGGGAAACAGGATGCGAAGGGCGTGGTTGGGGCCGCGGGGGTGGCGTGGCGGCTTCGTGGGCGGACACCGACGACGACTTCCGACGTCGATCAGCACCGCCGTGCTGTCCTCCCTCAGTAGATTCGCACTCGGCGGAGGACGAGTCGTCAGCGTCCTGCGCCGCTGAAGCGATGGGACCGCGTATGCCAGAAACCTGCCGTGCTGACTGGTCAGTGGGTGCCCGAGTTTGGACTGACCAGATCACTCCGTCACGGGCAGGCACTCGGCGAGCAGGTCGACGACGTCGCGCCAGGCTCGCTGCGCATGCCGCGGGTGGTATCCGACGCCGGGGACCGTGGGGTGGTCGACCGGCGGGTGGTGGAAGGCGTGCAAGGCGCCGCCGTAGACCACGAGGCGCCAGTCGACGCCCGCGGCCTGCATCTCAGCGGTGAACGCGTCCCGTTGCGCGGGCGGCATGATCGGGTCTTCCGACCCGACCCCGGCCCACACCGGGCAGCGAATGCGCGCCGCCTCGCCCGGTCGGCCCGTGATGGTTGCGTTGACTGTCCCGATCGCGCGCAGGTTGACGCCATCGCGCCCGAGTTCCAGCGCGATGGCGCCCCCGGTGCCGTAGCCGACGGCGGCGATCCGGTCGGGGTCGGTCCGCGGTTCGGTGCGCAACACGTCGAGCGCCGCGTGGCCGATGCCTCGCATCCGATCTGGGTCGGCGAGCAACGGCATGCAACGGGCCAGCATCTCCTCGGGGTCGCCCAAATAGCGTCCGCCATGGATGTCGAAGGCAAGCGCCACGTACCCCAGTTCGGCGAGGGTGTCGGCCCGGCGGCGCTCGACGTCGCTGAGCCCCGTGCCCTCTGGTCCAAGCAGCACCGCGGGCCGGCGGTCAGTACCGGCCGGAAGGGCGAGGTGCCCGAGCATCGTCAGACCGTCGGCCAGATACTCAACCGTGCGCGTGGTAATCGTCGTCATGAGACCGGACGGTAGTGATCGACCGGCACGGTCAGGGTTCACCGCTGGCAGAACAGCGCGGGTGTCCCTCTGGCAGCGCCAGAATCCGCTGACGATACGAATATTTCTCAGGTGCCGTGCAGTGGTGGCATGTGGGGCCGCCTGACGTCCGACACCGCAAATTGCGGCGTCGGTAGACAAAGGAAGCGCATCATCGCCCGGCACCGCCAGGATCATCAGACGCCCGCCGCCGCGCGAACGCCTCGCTAACCATCTCCACCTCACGCTCCGACGGCTGATAATGCGAGTAGATCTGGGTGGTCTTCGCGCAGCGGATGACCGGCGGCGGCCTTCTGAGTCCCGAAGGTGTGTCGCAGGTCGTGAAAGCGGATGACTCGAACGCCGGCATCGCGGCACGCCTGCCTGAACCTCCGCGTCACTTTGGAGCGATCCAGCTCCTTGCCCGACTCCGGGTGGCAGACGACGAGATCGTCGGGCGCGCTGTGGGCGCTGCGCTCCTTCCAGACCTTCAGCACATCGAAAGCCTCGTCGGCGACCGGGACCGACCGGCGCGTCGACTCGTCCGACTTGCCCTCCCCCGAGTCACAAGCGCTGGCAGCCTCGCTCCAGCCCACGAGAAGCGCCGATCCCGTGATGCTGCGGTAGCGCCGCAGAGTTGGGCCGTTCGGCCGGCACGAGTCGATCGTGCCGCTGGACGGGATCGTCGAGGACGACGGTGAACTCGTCGTCCCCTACGACGCAGCGCTCGTGCGCGACGCGCCGGCGATCGATCCGGACGCGGCCCTCGACGAGGCCGAGCAGGATCGCCTTGCCCGACGTGACGCGATGCCGGCGAACGACGCCGACGACGATCGCGATGACCGCGAGTCGCAAGCCGACCGCTCGCGGCCGGCTGAGCTGACGGCACATCGCGGCCCAGGGAGAGGCAGCGGGCGCCGATGTGGTGCACGATTTGTACCGCAATTTGTACCGCAAGCCGGCTGGCCGACCCGCCTCCGAACACGCAAAAAGCCCGCAAACGCTGGCCTTTTCCTCTAGTCGGGGAGACAGGATCTCAACCTGCGACCGCCCGGCCCCAGCGAGGACAAGGGGGTGTCGCTCGGGCGTGTGACGTTTGTGTCCGAGGGGTCGTGGTCTGCGAGTGCCTGAGAGTTGCGCTCGATTTGGACCGAAGATCGGACCGGGTCGTCGCTTCACCCCGCCGCGGGCACCACCCTGCGACACAGCTCGGCGAACGCTCGCGCGCGGCGCGTCAGGCGGATGCCGTCGGGCCAGGCGAGCACGAGCTGGTTGGCCAGCGGCTCGTCGCTGAACGGCACCTGGACCAGCAGCCGACCCTCGTAGCTGCGGTCGACCCGGGGGCGGCTGAGCAGCGGCGCCCAGCCGAGGTTGCGGCCGACCAGCGCGCGGACCAGCTCGTAGCTGGACGCGTAGTGGCGGACGTTGGGCTCGGCGCCCGCCAGGCGGAAGAGGTCGTTGTAGTAGTCCTTGCTCGGTGGGACGTCGAGCATGATCATCGGGTGCGGGGCGATCTCGGCCACGGTCACGGACTCGCGGTCCGACAGCGGATGCTCGGGCGACATCAGCGCGTAGGGCCGCATCGTCCGCACCGGCTCCGTGGCGATCCCCGCACGCAGGTCCTGGTCATACAACAACGCGATCTCGCAGCGGCCCTCCAGGAGCGCGTCGGCCAGCGCGTCCGACGGGCCCTCGATGAAGTCGAGCGCGACGTCGGGCTGCTCGATCGCGAAGGTCTCCAGCAGCTCCGGCAGCACGAACGGCGCGGCGGTGCGAAAGCAGCCGACGGTCAGCGACCCGCGCAGGCCGCCGCCGGCCTCCTCCCCCGCGGTGCGAACCTCCTCGGCGTGCGCCAGCAGGCTGCGCGCCTCCGGCAGCAGACGCCGCCCCGCGGCCGTCAGCCGCAGCCCGCGCGCCTTCTCGCGGATGAAGAGCTGCGTGCCGAGCGAGCGCTCGAGCTGGCCGACGGCGAGCGAGATCGCCGACTGCGACACGTACAACCTGCTCGCCGCCGCCGTCATCGTCCCGGCGTCGGCCGCGGCCACGAAGCACTCGAGCTGACGGAGGTTCACCATCGCCCTGGCCATCATGAGCATGGCTCATGGAGTTCGCAAGCAAGTCCTGCTTTACGGGCACCCCTCCGGCGGAAGACACTCGCACCCATGTCTGCCACGACGGGTCCCGCGGTGCCGACGAGCGACGTCGACCCGTTCTCCGACGCGTTCCTCGACAACCCGTACCCGCAGTACGACGCGATGCGCGAGGCCGGCCCCGCGGCCTGGCTCGAGCGCTACGGCCTTTGGGGGGTCACCCGCGCCGAGCACGTCGAGCCGGCGCTGCGCGATGCGGAGACGTTCTGCTCCAGTCGCGGCGTCGGCATCCAGGACTTCTCGCGCGAGAAGCCGTTCCGCCCGCCGAGCCTGCTGCTCGAAGCCGACCCGCCCGACCACACGAAGGCGCGCGGCGTCATCACCAAGGTCCTCGGGCCCAAGGCCGTCAAGGCGATGCGCGAGACGTTCCGCGCCGAGGCCGAGGCCATGATCGCGCCGCTCGTCGAGCGCGGCCACTTCGACGGCATGACCGACCTCGCCGAGCCCTACCCGCTCAAGGTCTTCCCGGACGAGCTGGGCCTGGAGGAAGGCCCGGAGCGCCAGCAGCTGATCCTCTACGGCGGGCTGGTCTTCAACGCGTTCGGCCCCCACAACGAGCGTTTCCACCGCGCCGCCGAGCGCGCGGCCGGCACCGCCGAATGGATCATGGCCCACACGCGGCGCGAGGCACTGCGGCCCGGCGGCCTCGGCGATCGCGTCCACCAGCTCGCCGCCGAGGTCGGCTATAGCGACCGCCAGGCGGGCATGATCGTCCGCTCGTTCCTGTCGGCCGGCGTCGACACCACCGTCAACGGCCTGGGCAACACGCTGTTCTGCCTGGCCACGCATCCCAAGCAGTGGGCCGCGCTGCACGCCGACCCGTCGCTGGCGCGCGCGGCGTTCGAGGAGGCCATACGCCTGGAGTCGCCGGTGCAGACGTTCTTCCGGACGGCCACCCGCGACGTGGCGCTCGGCGACGTCACGGTCAAGGACGGTGACAAGGTCCTGCTCTTCCTGGCCGCGGCCAACCGCGACCCACGCCGCTGGGGCGAGGACGCCGACCAGTACGACATCCACCGCGCCGCCGCCGGCCATGTCGGCTTCGGCGCCGGGATCCACGCGTGCGTCGGCCAGATGCTGGCGCGCCTCGAGGGTGAGTGCGTCCTGTCCGTGCTCGCCGAGCACGTCAAGACGCTCACGCTCGGCGGCGAGCCCGTCCGCGAGCTCAACAACTCGCTGCGCGGCTTCGACCGCCTCCCGCTCCGCGTCGAGGCCGCTTGATGCCGACCATCACCTACATCGAGGCCGACGGCGAGCAGCACGAGGTCGCCGTCGCGGCCGGGACGACGATCAAGGACGCCGCGATCGCCAACGGGATCGACGGCATCGTCGCCGAGTGCGGCGGCAACGCGATGTGCGCGACGTGCCACGTCTACGTCGATCCCACATGGGCCGACCGCCTCCCGGCCATGGAGCCGGTCGAGGACGAGCTGCTCGAGGACACCGCGTCACCGCGCGAGGCCACGAGCCGGCTCGGCTGCCAGGTCGCGGTCGGCGACGACCTCGACGGCCTCGTCGTGCGCCTGCCCGAGGCGCAGGAATGACGGGCGCGGTCGTGATCGTGGGCGCCGGCCAGGCCGGCTTCCAGGTCGCGGCGTCGCTGCGCCAGCGCGGACATCAAGGGCCGGTGACGCTCGCCGGCGACGAGCCCGGCCTCCCCTACCAGCGCCCGCCGCTGTCCAAGGAGGTGCTCGCCGGCGCCGCCGCGCCCGAGACGACGGCGTTGCGGCCCGAGGCGTTCTTCGCCAAGCACGACATCGCGCTGCGCTCCGGTCAGCAGGTTGTAGGGGTCGATCGGGATCGACGTACGGTGACGCTGAGCTCCGGCGCGGCGCTCGACTACGACCACCTCGTCCTGGCCACCGGCGCGCGCCCGCGCGCGCTCCCCAAGCCCGGGGCCGACCTCGACGGCGTGCTGGCGCTGCGCACCCTCGACGACGCCGTGGCGATCCGCGACCGCGTCACCGCGGACACGCGGGTCGTCGTGATCGGCGCGGGGTTCATCGGCCTGGAGGTCGCCGCCGGCGCCCGCAAGCGCGGCGCCGAGGTCACCGTGCTCGAGGTGGCGCCGCGCGTGATGGGCCGCGCGCTGTCGGCGCCGTCGGCCGCCCATCTCGTCGGCCGCCACGAGCGCGCGGGCGCGTCGATCCGGACCGGCGCCAGGATCGGCCGCATCGCCGACGACGGGCACGGCCGCGCGGCCGGCGTCGTCCTCGCCGGCGGAGAGCTGCTCCACGCCGACCTCGTCATCGTCGGCGTCGGCGTCGCGCCGGCGACCGACGTCGCCGAGCAGGCCGGACTGCCCGTCGACGACGGCGTGCTCGTCGACGCCACCCTGCGCACCGAGGACCCGCACATCTGGGCGATCGGCGACTGCTGTCGCTTCCCGCTGCCGTCCGGGCAACATGTACGCCTCGAGTCGGTGCAGAACGCCACCGACCAGGCGCGCGCCGTCGCCGCCGCGATCACCGGCGGGCCGGCGCCCTACGACGCCGTCCCCTGGTTCTGGACCGATCAGCACGACGCCAAGCTCCAGATCGCGGGCCTCCTCGACGGGCACGACCGGACGGTCCTGCGCGGCGACCCCGACGGCGACGGCCACTCCGTCTTCTGCTACGCCGGCGAGCGCCTCGTCGCCGTGGAGTCGATCAACCGCCCGCGCGACCACCTGGCCGCGCGCAAGCTGCTCGCCGCCAGCTTCTCGCCCCGCGCCGAGGACGTCGCCGACGACGCCGTGGACCTCCGCGAGTTGCTGGCCGTCACGGCGCCGGCGCCTCCGTCAGCTGCAACATGAGCCGCCGGAGGTCTCGGGCACCGTCCAGGGATGACGCCGCCCCCGCATCGCGACCGGCTCGGCGACCTCGACCGGCCGGACCGGCTCCTGGAAGCGCACGCCCTGCCCACGCAAGCGCGCGGCCGTCGCGTCGAGGTCGGCGACGACAACACCAACATGGTCGAAGCGCATCAGCTGGCGGCCGCCAGCGCCTCGCGGTTGACGGTCGCCGCAGGCTGCTCGCCGCGCAGGACGGCAGCGACGTTCTCGGCCGCGTGCCGCGCGAGGTCGCGCATCGACTCCTCCGAGTAGAACGCGGTGTGCGGTGTGGCGAGCAGCCGGTCCTGCTGCAGGAGCGGGTGGTCGGCCGGGAGCCGTTCGGGCTCGAACACGTCGATCCCCGCCCCCGCGATCGTGCCGGCGGCGAGCGCGTCCGCGAGCGCGTCGAGGTCGACGATCGCGCCCCGCGCCGCGTTGAGCAGGTACGCGGTCGGCTTCATGGCCTTCAAGAACTCCGCGTCGACCAGATGGCGCGTGCTGTTCAGCAGCGGCACGTGCACCGAGATCGCATCGGCGCGGCGCGCGAGCGCGGCGAGCGAGACCGGCTCGACGCCGGCGTCACGGACGCGACCTTCATCGGCGTCGTGGGCGATGACCTTCATGTCGAGCCCCTGGGCCTTGCGCGCGACCGTCTGCCCGATGGCGCCGAAGCCGACGACGCCCAGCGTCGAGCCGGCGACGCGCCGCGTGGGCAGGCCGACGCCGAGCGCCCAGTCGCCGGCGCGGACCGCGCGGTCGTAGAGCGCGAAGCCGCGGACGAGCGCGAGCAGCATGCCGAGCACGTGCTCGGCGACCTCGTCGGTGCAGTAGACGGGGACGTTGGTCACCGGCACCCCGCGGCGTGTCGCCGCGTCGACGGCGATGTTGTCGGTCCCGACCCCGTAGCGCCCGACGACCCGCAGCCGCTCCCCCGCGGCGATCACGCGCGGCGTGACCTGCGCGAAGCACGTGAGGATCGCGTCGGCGTCGCGCACCAGCTCCACCAGCTCGTCCTCCTCACCGGTCTCGGCCAGCACCGTCTCGGCACCGACGCGCGCGAGCACCTCGTCCTCGATCGCCGTGTCGGCCCAGGTGATGTCGGTGATCAGGACCTTCATGCCACCCTCTCCAGCGCCAGGGCGCCGCGGCCGGCGTAGGGCGCGTCGTCGCCGCCGAGCGCCTCCTCGATCCGCAGCAGCTGGTTGTACTTCGCCAACCGCTCGGACTGCGCGACGGAGCCGATCTTGATCTGGCCGCCGGCCGTGCCGACGGCGAGGTCGGCGAGCGCCGGATCCTCGGTCTCCCCCGACCGCGCCGAGATCACCGTGCGGTAGCCCGCCCGCTTGGCGCGCTCGACGACCGCCAGCGTCTCGGTGATCGTGCCGATCTGGTTCATCTTGACCAGCACCGCGTTGGCCGCGCCCGTCGCGATCCCGCGCTCGAGCCGCTCGATGTTGGTGGTGAAGAAGTCGTCGCCGACGACCTGCATTCGCGGGCCGAGCGCGTCGGTCAGCGCCGTCCAGCCGTCCCAGTCGTCCTCCGCGAGCGCGTCCTCGACCGACAGGATCGGATGGCGGGCGGCGAGGTCGCCGATCAGCGCGGCGAGCTCATCGGGCGTGCACGTCCGGTCCTCGGAGGCCAGCACGTACCGGCCCGCGCTCGCGTCGTAGAAGTGCGTGGCGGCGATGTCGAGCGCGTAGGCCACGTCGTCGCCCAAGCGCAGGCCCGCCCGCTCCACGGCGGTGTCGAGCAGCTCGAGCGCGGCCGCGTGCGACGCCAACGGCGGGCCGAACCCGCCCTCGTCGGCCTTGAGCGCCGTCAGCCCGCGCTCGCGCAGGACGTCGGCGGTCGACTCATGCACCTCGACGATCCAGCGCAGGGCCTCGTGGTAGCTGCCGGCCCCGACGGGCATGATCAGGAAGTCCTGGAAGTCGAGCTGCCGGCCGGCGTGCAACCCGCCGCTGATGATGTTCGCCATCGGCATCGGCAGCACCGCCTCGGACGCGCCCGCGAGGTGGCGCCAGAGCGGGACGCCGGCCCGCGCCGCCTCGGCCCGCGCCGTCGCGAGGGACACCGCGAGGATCGCGTTGGCGCCCAGCCGCGCCTTGTCGGGCGTCCCGTCGAGCGCGATCAGGCGCGCGTCCACGGCCGCGAGGTCCGGCTCGGCCCCGACGATCGCAGCGGCGATCTCGCCGTTGACGGCGGCCACCGCGCCCAGGACGCCACGGCCGCGGTAGCGGTCCGGATCCCCGTCGCGGCGCTCGACCGCCTCGTGGCGGCCGGTGGAGGCACCGGACGGGACGCTGGCCCGCGCCGTCGTCTCGTCCGACAGCATCAGGTCGACCTCGACGGTGGGGCGGCCACGCGAGTCGAGGATCTCGCGGCCGTGCAGTGATGTGATGGTGATGGTCATGAGAGGAGGTGGTCGAGGACAGGGCCCAGGTGTCGTCCCCCACCGAGCAGGAGGTCGCGCGCCATGACGCGCACCCGACCGGTGGCGATCTCGCCCGTCAGGTACTCGGCGGGCGACTTGCCGTCGACACGGGCCAGCAGCAGGCATCCCAGCTCGGCGACGACGTCGCCGTCGTTCGGCGCCACGGCGCCGACGGACGACATGTAGGCGTCGAGGAAGGCGCCCGCCGCCGCACGCAGGGCCGGGCGATCCTGTGGCCGGCGCACGCCCTTGAGGACGAGGTGCGTGAGCAGGAACGCGACGTCGAAGGCCGGGTCGCCCCAGTGCGCGACCTCGAAGTCGAGCGCGAGCACGTGGTCGGGGTAGGCGAGGAGGTTCTTCGGGGACCAGTCGCCCAGGACCAGCGCGCGGCGAGTCTCCAGCAGACGATCGACCTCGCCGAGCACCGCGTCGGCGAGGTCCGGGTTCCGCTCGGCCGCGGTGCGGTGGTAGGGGTCGACCCGGCCCTGCAGGAGCGGCGTCTGGTCGGCGAACCGCTCGGCGACCTGCGCATCGCCCGCGCTCCACGCGTGGATGGTGCCGAGGAGCGCGCCGGCCCGGCGCGCGGTCTCCAGGTCGACGCGCCCGGCGAGCAGCTCGTCCTTCCAGTTCGCCCCGCCGCCGGCCGCGTGCGACATCACGAACAGGAACCGGTCGTCGTCGTGGGAGAGCACCGACGGCACGGTGCCCTCCGGCAGCCGCTCGCCGAGCAGCTCCATGCAGCGGCGCTCGTTGCGGATGCGACCGCGGTCGAAGGTCCACTCGGTCGCGACGCGCAGCTTGGGCAGCGACTGCTTGAGGACGGCGCGGCCGCCGTCCCAGGACACCGCCAGGACCACGTTCGAGATGCCGCCGGAGAGGGCTCGCGCCGCGACCGCCGTGCCGGGCGCGACGACTCCGAGGTCGACCAGGACGTCGCCGGCGGTCGCCGCCGAGACCAGCTCTGCCTCGTCCGGGATCAGCGACACGCCACGGCGGGTCGTGCGAACACCAAGGCGGTCTGCGCGGCGCCGCTGACCTCGACGATGCGCCGCAGCGGACGCCGCCGCGGCACGCACCCGAGGACCACGACGTCGTGCCACGCGGCTTCGAGCAGGTCGGCCACCTGCGACCAGCGACGCAGCGTGCAGTAGGAGACGCAGGCGGCCGGGAGGCCGAGGGCGGCCACCCGCGCCGCCTCGTCGGCACGCTCGAGCGACTCCTCGATCAGGCGCTCGTACGTCGTCATGCCGGAGAGCGGCGCGAAGGCCGACACCATCGCGGGCAGCGGCATCGGCATCGTGGCGATCATCACCCTGGCGCTCGTGATGTCGAGCGCCTCGCCCAACAGGGCGAGCGCGCGCTCGCAGGAGCACTCGTCGGCGATGACGAGCGCAGACGACGATCGTGGCGCCGCGATCGGCGGCGGGATCGTCTGTGGAGGCGACGTGACCAGCGTCATGTTCCGGTCACACCGGCTGAGCGCAGAGCGCGATGAGCTCGTGCCGGATGTCGTTGGGGTCGATCGACGGGTCGGGGTTCTGCTCCCACGCGCCGATCGACGCCGACAGCTCCACCACCGCCTTGCAGCGCTCGAACCGCCGGTCCATGAAGCGCTCCAGGACCGCGTCGATCCCGCCCCCGCCCTCGAGCTCCTGCGTCAGGACCAACGCGTCCTCGACGGCCTGCGCCGCGCCCTGCCCGGCGTGCGGCGACGTCCCGTGCGCGGCGTCTCCGATCAGCAGCACGCGGCCTCGGTACCAGGGGCGCGGCACCAGGATGTTGTCGACGGGCCGGAAGACGACGCCCTCCGGGTCGGTGATCTGCTCGCGGACGTCGGCGATCTCGCCGCCGAAGATCTCCAGGCGCGACCGCATGAGCGCGGGCAGCTCCTCCGCCGGGATCTTCAGCCGGTCCTGCGGCCACTTGGTGATGTACAGGACGTACATCAGCGAGTCAGACAGCGGGACGAGACCGGCGGTGCCACCTTCTCCCCCGATGTAGATGTGGATCCGGTCGAGGCCGTCGATCCGCGGCGCGTTGTAGCGCCAGGCGGTCTGGCCGGTATAGCGCGGGCGCAGCTCGTCGCCGAACAGCATCGTGCGGGTCTGCGAGTACAGGCCGTCGGCCCCGATGACCAGGTCGTAGTCCTCGGTCGTCCCGTCGCTGAACGCCACCGTGACGCCGTCGGTGCGCTGCGTCAGCTGGCTCACGACCTCGCCGAGCCGCACCGCGACGCCCTCGTCCCGCAGCCGCGACTTCAGGATCTCGTGCAGCGCGGGCCGCGTGAGCCCGTTCATCGGCGGGAAGCGCGGGTCGACCGGCGGGTAGTCGTCGTTGGCGACGACGGTCCCGTCGGCGAGGTGGTTGCGCCCACCCAGGATGGGATGGCCGGCCGCGACGCACGCCTCGGCCAGGCCGAGCGCGTCGAGGGCGCGCAGCGCGTTGGGCGGTTGGATGATGCCCACGCCGTAGACGTCCCAGCGCGGGTTCTTCTCGACGAGGTCGACGTCGACGCCGATGCCGCGCAGCGCGATCGCCGCGGTGAGGCCGCCGATGCCGCCGCCGACGACGAGCGCCTTCTGGATGTCAGCCATGGCGCGACGCTAGCTGCCCGGGACGAACAGGTCGGTCGACTCGAAGCCCTCGCGGCCGACTTCGGCCTGCTCGCCGTGGACCTCCGGCCAGCACTCCATCATCGACTGCGGCATCTCGAGGTTCTGCCACACCGTCGTGCCGCCCTGCCTGACGTGCCAGTCCTTGCGCTCGAAGTCGGGCTCGGCGTTGACCCAGCCGCCGGCGTTGATCTCGATGCGCATGCCACCCGGCTCGCGCACGTACAGGTAGGTGATCTCGTCGATGCCGTGGATGCCGGGACCGAACTCGATCGGCGTGTCGGCGGCGAGGAACGCCTCGGCGGCGCGCTCGACGTCGGAGCGCTGGTCGACGCGGAAGGCGATGTGGTTGACGCGGCCGGTCGCGCCGGAGAAGTCCGGCACCATGCCGAGGTCGTGCGTCGGCCGGATGCCGTTGCACGTCATCGTCGCGAAGACGTTGAAGCCGGGCTCGACGTGCATGATCGCCGTGTGGCGCTGGCCGAGCGTCTTGTAGAACTCGATGTCCTCGACCATCTTGGGCGACGCGATCGTCACGTGGTCGATGTAGCGCGCCTGGGCGCCGCGGCCGGGGTTCTTCTGCGGGCGGTTGAGCAAGCCGTGGTCGACCTTCTCCGGCGGGGCCTCGTAGCGCTCGACCTCCCAGAAGACCTCGTGCAGGTGCTGGCCGTACGGCGCGCGGTACTGGTAGGCGGCGCCGCGCCCCGGGCGCTCCGCGACCCAGCCGACCCCCGCGCCGGAAGCCTCGACGCGCTCGGCGAGGACCTCCGGGTCGCCGGGTCCGTAGGCGCGCCACCCGATGCTCCCGAGCGCCGTCTCAGGACCCTCGGTGACGATCAGGCTCGAGTGCAGCCATTCCGCCCAGCCGCGGAGGTACACCGACTGGCCCTCACGCTGGGCCACCTCGAGCCCGAGGACGTCGACCATCCACTTCACGGTCGCCTCGGGCTTGGGGCTGATGAGCTCGGCATAGGCGAGCTGGGACAGCAGCACTTCGGACATCTAGGTCTCTCCTCCTGAAGTAACGCGAACCGTCGTTCTAATTCGAGACTAGGCCGAACGCGCTGCCCCTGTCAAGAGCTAGAACGATGATTCGGGTTTGGCTTGACTTCGCCGTCGCGACTCCGGTACACATGCCGAATTAGAACGCGCCTTCGGGTCCACCGCGGCGGTTCTTGAGAGAGGAGAGCTGATGCTGGTGAGCGGTGTGCGCCCGGCCGGCGAGACGGATCCCGCGCTCGGTCCAGGAACCGAACGCCCCGTCGCGCTGCGAGCCGACAACCTGGCCAAGGCCTTCGGGCCCACGAAGGCGCTGCGCGCGTGCTCGTTCGAGCTGCGCGCCGGCGAGGTGCACTGCATCGTCGGCGAGAACGGCTCGGGCAAGTCGACGCTGGTGAAGATCCTCTCCGGGATCCACCGCCCCGACAGCGGGCAGCTCGACCTCCCCGGCACCGACGCGACGAAGCTCACCTCGCCGGCGCAGGCGGCGCGCGCCGGCATCGCCACGGTCTTCCAGGAGGTGCTCGTCGTCGAGCCGCGGTCGGTGCTCGAGAACGTGTGGATGGGCGTCGACGGGGTTCTGCGCACCGCGGTGGCGCTCGAGGAGAAGCGTGCGCGCGCCGCCACGATCCTCGAGCGGCTGCTCGGCACCGCGCCCGATCTCGACCGCCCGGTCGAGCACCTCACCCTCAGCGAGCGGCAGGCCTGCTGCCTGGCGCGTGCGCTGGTCCGCGAGCCGCGCGTCCTGATCCTCGACGAGGCGACCTCAGCGCTGGACATCGAGACGCGCAACCGCCTCTTCGCCCTGCTGCGCGAGAGCACCGCGGCCGGGACGTCGGTGATCTTCATCTCCCATCGCATGGACGAGATCGCCGACATCGGCGACCGCTGCACCGTGATGCGCTCCGGCGACACCGTCGCCACGCTGGCGCGCCACGAGGCCACGGCCGCCGAGCTCGTGCGGCTCATGACCGGCGCCGACCACCTGGCCGCCGGCGCGGCCGAGCGCGCGCACACCGCGCCGGGCGACGTGGTCCTGGAGGTCGAGGGCTTCACGCTCCGGGCCGGAGAGCTCGTCGGGTTGGCCGGCCTCGAAGGCCACGGCCAGGACGCGTTCCTGCGCGCGCTCGCGACGAGCGCCGGGGCGCGGGCCGCCTACGTCCCGCGGGAGCGCCGCGCCGAGTCGATCTTCGAGTCCAAGTCCATCCGCGAGAACTTCGGCATCGTCACCCTCGGCCGCGACGCGCGCCGCGGACTGCTCTCTCCCGCGCGCACGCGCGCGCGCCTGGGCGAGTACGTCGACCGGCTGCGGATCAAGCTCGGCGACCCCGAGGATGCGATCACCACGCTCTCGGGCGGCAACCAGCAGAAGGTCGTCATGGCCCGCTGGCTGGCGACCGAGCCCGAGGTGCTGCTGCTCAACGACCCCACGCGCGGCGTGGACATCAACGCCAAGCGCGACCTCTACGCCCTCCTGCTGGACCTCGCCGCCGACGGCATGGCGATCGTGATGCTCTCCACCGAGGTCGACGAGCACGTCGAGCTGATGGATCGCGTCGTCGTCTTCCGAGAAGGCCAGGTCGCGGCCGAGCTGCCGCGCGACGCCCTCAACCGCCAGGCGCTCGTCGCCGCGTTCTTCGGCGAGGCCGCCGATGCCTGATCTCCGTGAGCTGCTGCGCACGCGCCCGTTCGTCTTCGCGGCCGCGCTGGCCCTCGTCCTGCTGGTCGCCAACATCCTCGCCGAGCCGAGCTTCGGCAAGCCCGGCAACTGGCCCACCGAGCTGGCGACGCTCGTGCCGTTCGCGATCGTCGCCATGGCCTCCACCCCGGCCATCGTCTCCGGCGGCGGCGGGCTCGACATCTCGGTCGGGCCGATCGCGGTGCTCGCCAACGTCGTGCTGGTCGAGTGGCTGCTGCCCGGCAGCGTGTGGGTCGACCTGCCGTTGTTGATGGTGATGGGGCTGGCGATCGGCGCGCTCAACGGCGCGCTCGTCACCCTGCTGCGCTACCAGCCGGTGATCGCGACGTTGTGCACGTTCTTCGTGCTGGCCGGCGTCATCGCGAAGATCGCGCCCTCCAACGCCTCCACCCCGGCCGCCAACTGGACCGCGGACTTCGCCGACAAGGTCGGCCCGATCCCCGGCGCGCTCATCCTGCTGGCGATCCCGCTCGCGATCTGGTTCGCGCTGTCGCGGACCGCCTTCCACCGCAACCTCTACGCCGTGGGCGGCAACGACGCGACCGCCTTCTCCGCCGGCATCGACGTCACCCGGACGCGCATCGCGGCCTACGCCCTCGGCGGCTGCTTCGCCGCGGTGGCCGGCGTCGCGCTGACCGCGCTCGTCCAGTCGACGCAGGCGACCGGCTACTCGCAGTACACGCTGATCGCGCTCGCGGCCGTCGCCCTCGGCGGCACGCAGCTGGGCGGCGGGCGCGGAGGGCTGATCCCGTCGCTGCTGGGCGCCTGCTGCATCTACCTCATGCAGACGCTCCTCGGCGCGGTCGGCGTCTCGTCGTCCTGGCTGACCTTCGTCTACGGCGCGCTGCTGGTCACCGGCGTGGTCATCGGCGCGCAGATGCTCACCCTCAAGCCCCGGAGCGCTCAGGCATGACCACCATCATCTCGCTGCAGCGCCGCGCGCCGGTCCTCCAGCTCGTCGCCCTCGTCGCGCTGTTCATCTACGGCTCGGCGACCATCGCCGGCTTCAGCGCCCAGACCTCGCTGACGTCGATGCTCGTGCTGGCCTCGCTGCTCGGCCTGGCCGCGCTGGGCCAGACGCTCGTCCTGATCCTTGGGGGTCTCGACCTCTCCGTGCCCGGCCACATCGTGATGGGCGCGATCCTCACCAGCCAGCTCTACGGCACCGAGCACGTCTCGGCCGTCGGCGCGATCGCCGTGGTCGTGGCGATCGCCGCCGTCCTCGGCGCCCTCACCGGGTGGATCTGCCACCACTGGCGCATCCAACCGCTGGTCGTGTCGCTGGGCATCGGCTCGATGGCGGCCGGCGCGACCGTCGCGTGGACCCAGGGCAAGCTCAACGGCCAGGCCCCGCCGTTCCTGACCGACCTCACGTCGGCCTCGGGCACGACGTTCGGGCTCGCCGTCCCGGCCGTCGTGGTGATCTGGGGCGTCCTCGCGATCGTCGTCGCGGTCGTGCTGCACCGCACGGTCGCCGGCCGGCGGTTCTTCGCCACGGGCGCGAACCCGCGCGCGGCCGCCCTGGCGCGCATCGACACCAAGAACGTCTGGATCGGCGTGTTCTCCATCAGCGCCGTGTGCTCGGCGCTGGTCGGCGCGCTGCTGGCGGGCTTCGCCGGCGCCGACCAGACGCTCGGCGATCCCTACCTCTTCAGCGCGCTGACCGCCGTGATCGTCGGCGGGACGACCTTCATGGGCGCCCGCGGCGACTACACCCACACGGTGGTGGGCGCGCTGATCCTCACCGTCCTCACCACCGTGCTCGTCGGCCGCGGCCTCCAGCCCGCCGACCAGCAGATCATCTTCGGCGTGCTGATCCTCCTCGTCGTCGCGGGCTACGGCCGCGACCGGCGACTGCAGGACCGCGTCTGAAGCGCACACGCATGTCCCTTACAGGAGGAGCCCCATGACTCGCAGGATCCGCAGCACCATCGTCCTGGCCGCCGTCGGCAGCCTCGCGCTGGCCGGCGTCGCCGAGGCCAAGACCTACAAGATCAACGCCAAGACCGTCGGCAAGCAGGTCGGCGTCAAGCTCTCGGCCAACATCACCGACCCGGTGCTCGGCAAGTGCACCATGACGGGCAAGCTCGTCATCCCCGACACCCAGCAGGTCTGGAAGTGCAAGGGCGGGACGTTCAGGCTCATCGGCCACGGCACCACCGGCGCGGCCAACGACGCCAAGGGCACGTGGAAGGTCACCGGCGGCACGGGCAAGTTCAAGGGCGCAAGCGGCAAGGGCACCTTCGCCGGCAAGCTCTCGACGGCCAAGTTCACCTACAAGGGCAGCATCAAGGTCTGATGCTCGCTCGGTCCTGCGGCCGTCGCCGGCGGCCGCAGGATCACCGCGTCGCGCGGGCGGGGCTACGCGGCCTTGGCGCGACGTCGCGCCGGCTTGCGCGCCGCGGGCTTGGGCTTGGACGCGGCAGCGCTCGGCGCGGTCAGGTAGGCCGTGGCGGCGGCCCCCATCTCCTCGATGAGCGTCTCGTCGCCGTCGATCTGCGTGTAGGTGCCGAAGTCGGGACCGAACGAGATCCGCCGGACGAGCGCGGCGTAGAACATGCGGAACGCGATCTCGACCGCGAGCGCGGGATCGGCGTGGGCGATCTCGTCGCGCCGGGTCAGGATGAGCTCCTCCCACTGCCGTGCGACGTCGTAGATCTGCGCGGCGCCACGCTCCCGCACCCCACCGTCGATCGCGGCGCGGGTCATGATGACCCGAAGCACGGCCTCGTGGCGGAACATCGTCTCGGCGGTCTCGCGCACGGCGGCGCGCACGAGCTCGTCGAAGCTCAGGCCCTCCCAGCGCGTGGGGTCGTCGAAGGCCTGGCGCTCGTCGCGAAGCTCTGAGACCGCGTAGTCATAGACGGCGAAGACGAGCGCGTCCTTGTTCGGAGCGCGGGCGTAGATCGAGCCGATCGACACCTTGGCGCGCTTGCTCACCTCCTGGACGGTGAAGCCGTCAAAACCCTTCTCCACCAACAGCTCCTGCCCCGCTTGAAGCACCCGGTCGAGCGACGCGCGGCTGCGATTCTGCTGCGGGGGACGAAGCGCGCTGTCGGTGAAAGCGCCTTGGGCGGGCCGTGCCATGAGCCCGAGAGTACCGAAGCCGAACGACACTTCGGGAAAAATACGAACGCGAACTTGACTTCGGGTTCTGTGGCGATCTACGCTCGGCCGACGCAACGAAGCTGGAGGAGAGCGATGAGGGCCTTGGGTTGGACCGTGACGCTCGCGGCGTCGGCGGCCTTGGCCGCCGGCTGCGGCGCGAGCAGCAGCGGCGGCAGTGGCGGGGGATCTGGGGCGACCGGCGCGAAGGTGCCCGCGTTCGCCGCCAACTTCGCTCCGCCCGCGTCAGGGTGCGGAGCGTTCGCCGCCAAGACGCCGGCCGATCCGGACGGCGTGATCGCGGCGCTGCCCAAGGCCCAGCAGGACGCGCTCGGCGGCTACGCCGACTACCAGGGCTCGACGGTCAAGGTCGTCAAGAGCCGCTGGGCCACGTGGAAGCCCAACGGCTCGGGGCCCTACCGCGTCGCGGTCTCCTGGGGGCAGCTCGTCAGCGACTTCCAGGTCCAGACCGTCGACCAGCTCAAGCAGCAGTTGAAGGCGACCAAGGGCGTCGGCCAGGTCGACGTCCGCACGACGGGCAGCAACCTGGACATCGCCCAGCAGCTGCAGCAGTACAACGCGCTCGTCCAGACCAAGCCGGACATCATCCTGCTCGAGACGCCGTCGCCGGACTCGTTCGACGGCCCCGTGCAGAAGGCCGCGGCGGCGGGCATCCCGACGGTCACCCTCCTGTCCCCCGTGCCCGTCGACGGCGCGGTCAACGTCGACAGCAACAACTACCTCGGCGCCGGCCAGACGGCCTCGTACCTCACCAAGGTGCTGGGCGGCAAGGGCAACGTCGTGCTGGTGCGCGCGCTGGCGACCGCCTCGATCGACAGCCAGGTCGCCACCGCGTGGAAGCGCGTGCTGGCCGGCTGTCCCCAGATGAAGGTCGCCGGCGAGGTGTTCGGCGCCTTCTCCGAGGCCCAGGCGAAGTCCGAGACCCTCAAGTGGCTGAGCACCCACCCGCAGAAGCTCGACGGCATCACGGCGATGCCGGGCGAGAGCTCCGGCGCCCTCCAGGCGTTCAAGCAGGTCGGTCGCGCGGTGCCGCCGGCGGCGGAGATCGGCATGGACAAGGGCTTCCTCGGCTACTGGCGCGCCAACGACGCGTCCTACGACGCGTCGTCGACGTCGCTGACGCCCGTCTCCGCCGGCCGCGCGACGGCCGAGATCATCGGGCGGATGCTCGCCGGCGAGGGCGTGAAGCTCAACACGATCGTCGGCGAGACGCCGCTCATCACCGACGCCAACCTGGGCGACTGGGCGGACAAGAGCTGGACGCTGCAGACGCCCGGGACGGTCTCCGGCAACCCCGACGACTTCCTTCCCGCGAAGGACCTCGACGCGTTCTTCACCACGACCAGCAAGGGGCAGTAGCCATGCGCATCGCACGCATCGATCTCGATGGCGTCGCCCGCGCGGCGATCGTCGCCGACGGCGCCGCGCGGCCGCTGCCGGAGGATGTTGGGGTCCTTGACCTGCTGGGCGCCGAGCCGGCGGACCGGGAGCGGCTCGGTGCCCGCGCCACGACGGAGCTCGCGCTCGACCAGGTCCGGCTGCTGGCGCCGGTCCAGCCTCCGTCGATGCGCGACTTCTCGGTGTTCGAGCAGCACGTGGCCGGCGCGGTCAAGGTGACCGGCGGGCCGGACGCCGCGGTGTTCCCGATCTGGTACGAGCGGCCGTTCTGCTACTTCTCCAACCCGACGGAGGTCAGCGGCCCGGGCGCCGAGGTCGCGGCGCCGCCCGGCTCCGACCAGCTCGACCTCGAGCTGGAGGTCGCGGCGATCATCGGCCGCGCGGGGCGCGACATCGCGCCCGGCGACGCCGGCGCCCACATCGCCGGCTACACGATCTGGAACGACTGGTCCTCGCGCGACCTCGCCGCACGCGAGCTGCGGCTGCCGTTCGGCTTCTGCAAGGCCAAGGACTTCGCCAACACCTTGGGTCCGTGGATCGTCACGCCCGACGAGCTGGAGCCCTACCGCGACGGCGACCGGCTCGACCTGGCCATGAAGGCCACCATCAACGGCGTCGAGCTCGGCGGCGACACGCTGGCGAGCATGGCGTGGAGCTTCGAGGAGCTCGTCGCCTTCGCGTCGATGGGCGCGAGCGTCGCCGCCGGCGACGTCATCGGCAGCGGCACCTGCGGCGGCGGCTGCCTCTACGAGCTGTGGGGCCACGCGCAGGCGCTCGAACCGCCGCCGCTGCAACCGGGCGACGTGGTGACGCTCGAGGTGGACGGGATCGGCACGCTGACCAACACCGTGGTCGCGCAGACGGTCGCGCCGCTGGAGTTCCCGCCCGCGCGCACCACGCGCACGAGCGCAACGGCGGAGGCGCGCTCGTGAGCCTGCGCTTCGTCGACCTCAGCGTCCCGATCCAGGAGCCGCTGCCGGGCGAGCTCAACGGCGGGATGGGCGCGATCCTGGCCGCCTCGATCCAGTACCAGAGCCACGAGGAGACCCGGCCCGAGTTCGGGATGATGTTCGGCGGCGCGACCGAGAAGGACATGCCCGGCGGCTTCGCGATCGGCGCCGAGAAGCTGCAGCTGACCGCACATGCGGGGACGCACGTCGACGCGCCGTGGCACTACTACCCCACGAGCGAGGGCAAGCCCGCGCGGACGATCGACCAGCTCGAGCTCGAGCACTTCTTCGCGCCCGGCGTCGTCCTCGACCTCCGCGGCCACGCGCCCGGCGACCGCATCGAGGTCGAGGAGCTCGCGGCCGCGGTGGAGCGCACCGGCGCGCCGCTCGCGCCCGGCGACGTCGTCTGCCTGTGGTTCGGCCAGGACGAGCGCTTCGGCACCAAGGACTACTGGGACGACTATCCCGGCCTGGGCGCCGAGGCCACGCGGTGGCTCATCGCCCAGGGGATCAAGGTCATCGGCACCGACGCGCCCGGCCTGGACCGCGGCAACCCCTACATGGCGCGCGACTTCCAGGAAACCGGCGACGCGTCGCTGCTCTGGGAGGCCCACCGCGTCGGCATCGACCACGAGTACTTCCAGATCGAGAAGCTGGCCAACCTCGGCGAGCTGCCCGCGCGGGGGTTCTACGTCGCCTGCTTCCCGGTCAAGATCAAGGGCGCCAGCGCGGGCTGGTGTCGCGCCGTGGCGATCTTCGGCCTGGAGGCGGCGGGATGAGCGACCCGTTCGGGCTCGGCACGTTCGCCGGCGGTGACGGGGATCCGTTCCCCGGCCTGGTCCTCGGTGGCGGCGAGCGCGTGCTCGACCTGCGCGCGGCGTTCGGCGACGATGCCACGACGCTCGCGCTGCTGCGTGATTGGGACGGGACGCTGCCGCGTCTGCGCGCGCTGGCCGCGGAGCCCGCCGGCCCCGTCGCGCCCTACGCCGACGTGCGGCCGCTGCCGCCCGTCGCTCCCTCCGGTCAGATCCTCTGCGCGGGCGCGAACTACTTCAAGCACGTGCGCCAGATCGCCTACACCTTCATGCGCCAGGGCGGCGACGAGCGGCCTGAGAGCGCGGTGCGCGCCGAGGCGGAGGACATCTCCGCCCGGCGCGCCACGTCGGAGGAGCCGTACATGTTCGCGGGGCTGCCGAGCGCGCTGAGCGGGGCGACCGACGACGTCGTCCTGCGCGGTCCGGGCGTCCAGCACGACTGGGAGCTCGAGCTGGCCGTGGTCGTGAGCCGTGGCGGCCAGGACATTCCCGAGGAGGACGCGATGGAGCACGTCGCGGGCTACGCGATCAGCAACGACATCAGCACGCGCGACGTCATGCAGCGCCCCGGCTTCCCGATGACCGATTTCCTGATGACCAAGAACCGCCCGACGTTCTTTCCCACCGGCCCCTACATCGTCCCGCGCGAGTTCGTCCCGGACTACCGGGCGCTGCGCATCGAGTTGAAGCTCAACGGGAAGGCGATGCAAGATGAAGGGGTCGACGACATCATCTACGGTGTGGAGCGGCTCATCGCCTACGCCTCGACGGTCGTGACGCTGGCGGCCGGCGACCTCATCCTGACGGGCTCTCCTGCCGGCAACGCCGGCCACCACGACAACCGCTGGCTCGTGGCCGGCGACGTGATGGAAGGGTCGATCACCGGCCTCGGCACGCAGCGCAACCGGTGCGTGGCGGCATGACGCGCATCGACCTCCACGCCCACGTCACACCCCCGGAGTACCTCGAGGGACTGCGGCTTCCCGACGGCTCGCTGCCGCCGCTGCCGCCCGCGACGGTCGAAGGCCTGACGGCCACGATGGAGCGCCACGGCATCGACGCCGCGGTCATCTCCCCCGGCCCGCCCGGCGTGTTCTTCGGCGACCAGGGTCGAGCCAACGACCTGGCCCGCACGGTCAACGAGGTGCTCGCCGGGGTCGCGCGCGACGCGCCGGCACGCTTCGCCGCGCTGGCCACGTTGCCGCTGCCCGACGTCGGCGCGGCGCTGGCCGAGCTGGCCCACGCGCTCGACGTCCTGGGCATGGACGGCGTCTGGCTGCCGTCGCACGTAGCCGGCACCTACATCGGCGACCCGGCGTGGGACGCGCTGTTCGACGAGCTGCACCGACGCAAGGCCTATGTGTTCGTGCACCCCGCGCTGCCGCCCTATGCGCCGCCGGCGCCGCACCCGGTGTGGCTCTATGAGTTCCCGTTCGAGACGACGCGCGCGATCGCGCGCCTGATCTACAGCGGGACGTTCGAACGCTGCCCGGACATCAAGCTGCAGTTCGCCCATCTCGGCGGCGCCGCGCCGTTCCTCGCCCACCGGCTGGCGTCCCTGGCCGACCGCGAGCCCGACCTGGCGACCGCGGCGCCGGTGGGCGCGCTCGAGTACCTGCGCCGCCAGTGCTACGACACCGGGCTCTCCAACCACGAGCTCGCCGTCAAGACGGTGCTGGACGTCACCGACATCGACCACGTCGTGTTCGGCACCGACTACCCCTACGCCGCGCTGCCGCCCGAGGGCGGCGACCCGGCGCGCGAGCTGGCCTTCCTCGGCGCGGACCGCGCGCGGGTGGACGCCGGCAACGCCGCGAGGCTGGTGCCGCGCCTCGTCGAGGCGATGCGGTCGACCACCGAGGAGGCAGCGCGATGAGCAAGGGCCGCATCGCCATCGTCGGCGCCGGGCCGGGCGGCATGGCCACGGCGCTCGCGGCGCATCGCGCCGGCTTCGAGGCGTCGATCTACGAGCGCTACCCCGAGGTCAAGCCCGCGGGCAACATCCTCAACTTGTGGCCGCCGCCGCAGAAGGTGCTCGGGCTCATCGGGGTCGACACCACCGACCTGGGCGCGGCGGCGCTGACGACGTTCCGGCGCTCCGACGGGCACCTGCGCGCGACCGTGCGCCTGCCCGACGAGGTCGTCGCGGAGTACGGCGGCGGCTTCATCGGCCTGCTGCGCTGGGGGCTGTACAAGCGCATGCTCGACGCGCTCCCGCCGGGTGTGCTCAAGCTCGGCCACGAGATGACGCGCTTCGAGGATGGCGGCGATCGCGTTGTCGTCCATCTCGCCGACCGCGAGCCGGTGGAGGCCGATGTGCTCGTCGGCGGCGACGGCCTGCGTTCGGCCGTGCGCCGGCAGCTGTGGGGCGATTCGCCCATCCGCCATCAGCATCTGCACCTCGTCGGGGGTTACCTCTACGTCGACGATCCCGAGCGGCCGCCCGACTCCGTGATCGCCCACGACCGCAGCACGCAGGCCAGCTACACGCCGATCCTCCACGAGGGGCAGTGGGGCTACGAGTGGTGGGTCCTCGAGGCCTTCGACCCGTCCGAGCCGTTCGACCAGGACCTGATGGCGTTCTCGCGGACGCGCGCCGCCGGCTTCTCGGAGAAGCTGCGGTCGATGATCGACGCGACGCCGTCCGAGAACCTGCAGCGCTGGGAGATCCGCGATCGCAAGCCGCTCAAGCAGTGGTCGAAGGGGCGCGTGACCCTGGTCGGCGACGCCGCCCACCCGACGTCTCCGTACGCGGCGTACGGCGCCGGGATGTCGATCGAGGACGGCTACTTCCTCGCCTCCGAGCTCGAGCGCATCGACGTCCGGGACCTCGGCTCCGTCCGCCGTGCGCTCCAGGCCTTCGAGGACCGCCGCAAGCCGCACACGCGTCGCGTCAGCCAGCAGGCGTTCTTCACCGGCTACGCGTTCCACCGGATCCCGCATCCGCTGCGCCCGCTCCGCGACCTCGTCTACGACCACACGCCGATGCTGCAGAAGGTGGTCGGCGACGCGACACCGGACCACATCCTGTCCCAGCTCGCCGAGATCGACCAGGTCGAGGCCGCGCGGCCGGTGTCGTCGGCCGCGGTGACGCCGCAGGCGTAGCAGCGACCGATGTCACCTGATCACCTCGCGCTGATCGCGCGCTACTACGACGCGTGCAGCCGCGGCGACGCCGAGGGCGTGACGGCGACCGTGACCGCCGACGTCGTGCACTACTTCCTCGCGCCCAACGTGGGCTCGGCGCCGGTGCGCGGGGCCGAGCACCTCGGCCGCTACTGGCGCAAGGTCCACGGCGCCATCGCACCGGTCTGGGTCGTCGACCACGGCATCGTCCAGGACGACGAGGCCGTCATCGAGTGGAGCATGTTCTGGCGGCCGGCGGGCGCGAGCGAGCGCGTCGTGACCCGGGGCGCGGAGTGGTTCGCGCTGCGGGACGGGCGCATCGCGGAGATCCGCTCCTACTACCGCCAGGAGGCCGCCGACTCAGAGCTCGACGGCTTCCCCTACGCGACGCGGGGCTATTCGCTCCACGACGCGGTCCGCAGCGCGCGGCACGACCCCGCGCTGTCGTGAGCATCAACCGCATGGTGTTGGTCTGCGGCGCCGCGGAGGACGCCGAGCTGTGGGCCGAGGTCATCGCGCTGAGCCCGGTGCCGACGCTGGTCGTCGAGCTGGCGCCGACCGACGAGCTCGGGCCGCTCGTCGCCGACGTCGAGAGCCGGGTGCAGCCTGGAGACGTCGTCGTCGGCCACTCGCTCGGCGGCGCGGTCACCGCTCTGCTCGCGGCGCAGGGGTCGACGCCGGCTGCGGGCTGGGTCGTCGTGTCCTGCGGCACGGCGCTCCCGGTGCATGACGCGACGTGGGCGACCCTGCGCGCGGGCGGCGTCGAGGCACTCGCGACGCAGTTCGCCGTCGCCGCCGCGGGTGGTCGGCGAGCGGTCGCCCAGGAGCCCGCCAGCGCCGCGGTCGCTTCGCGCATGGAGCGCATGGTGCTGCGCCACCGCGACGCGCTGGAGCCACACCTGCGCGCGTGCGCGGCGTTCGCGGCGCCGGAAAGGGCGGTCGCCAACGTGGAGGTCGTCTGCGGATCGCGCGATCGGCTGGTGGCCCCGCGCCTGATGGCCGACCTCGGCGAGCGGTTCGGAGCGCGGACGACCGTCGTGCAGACTGCCGCCCATCAGGTGCCGTGGCAGGCGCCCAACGCGATCATCCAGGCTGCTCTGCGGGCGGCCTGACCGCGTCGGACAGCAGCTTGGCCCCGCCGTGTGCGGCGGTCCCGCCGTCGACCGTGATCTCCGCGCCGCTGATGTACGACGACGCCGGCGAGACGAGGAACGCGATCAGCTCCGCGACCTCCTCGGGTCGGCCGGCGCGGCCCAGCGGCGCGGCGTCGATGCTCGCGGCGAGGAACGCGGGCGCCGCCGTCGCCGTCATAGGGGTCTCGATGTAGCCGGGGAAGACCGCGTTGACGCGGATGCCGCGCTCGCCGAGCTCCATGCTGGCCACGCGCGAGAGGCCGCGCAGCGCCCACTTGCTCGCCGTGTAGGCCACCGGGAAGTGACCGGTGAGCGCGGCCAGCGAGCAGACGTTGACGATCGATCCGCCCTCGCCCATGTGCGGCAGGCAGGCCTGGATGCCGGGCAGCGGCCCGGTGAGGTTGACCGCGAGCGTGTTGTTGAAGTCCTCGATCGCCACGGCGTCGATGCGCGCGCGGTGCGTGACGCCCGCGGCGTTGACGAGGCCGTCGATCCTGCCGCCGCGCGTCACCGCTGCGGCGACCGCCTCCTGCCACGACGCCGGGTCGGTGACGTCGAGCCGCACGTCGCAGCCGCCGGCGATGTCGGCCCCGACCACGTCGGCGCCCGCCGCGCGCAGCGCCGCCACGGTCGCGGAGCCGATCCCGCCGCCGGCGCCGGTCACCAGGACCACGCGGCCGTCGCCGGCGCCGCTCATGCGGGCCCGACCTCGTGGTCGTAGAGCGCGACGTCGTCGGCCAACGTCGTCTTCAGGCGGTCGGCGAACCGGCCGTCGACCAAGATGAAGGCCATGCGCGCCGGGCTGTCTGATCGGTTCTCCCAGGCGTGGTCGGTGCCGCGTTGGACCACGATGTCGCCGGGCGCCAGCGTGGTGGCGCTGCCGTCGTCGAGGACGAGGTGCAGCTCGCCGTCCAGGACGATGCCGTAGTCCACCGACTCGGTCCGGTGCATCGGCGACCGCGCTCCGGCCGGAATGTCCACGACGCGGATGACCGTGCCCTCGGGCTCGGGCGGCACGCGCAGCGGGCGCTCGGTCGGGTCGCTCGCCTCGACCGCGTCGATCGCCGCCGGCGCACCGGCCGTGCTCCAGATCTCGTGGAACGCGGTGCCATCGTCGGTGACCGTGCGCGACACGGGCGTCGGGCCGTCGGAGAGCACGACCGAGCGGCCTCGGTCGTCGTGGCCCGTCACGACGCGGCGCGGCGCGGCGGGCGTCATGCGACCTGCCCCTGGAGGCGGCGCATGCCGGCCCGCCACCGGTCGCAGCTGGTGGCCTTGCGTTGCATGAAGGTGAGCGCCTCGGGATGCGGGAGGATCAGGAACGCGTCGCTCGCCAGCCCGTCGAGGATCGCGGCGGCCACGTCGTCGGGCGCGAGTCCCACGCGCACGAACGCGCACGCGAAGAACCCCTTGTCGCTCATGACGATCTCCTCCGCGGCGCCAAGGTCCTGTCCGCTGCAGAAGGCGCGCCCGGTTCCGGTCAGGATGACCGCGCGGACGGTGTCGTCGTGGGCCGCCGCACGGAGCGCATCCAGGAGCGCCTGGCGCACCGGCAGTGCGAGGCTGTTGAGCTTCTCGGGCCGGTCGAGCGCGATGCGCGCGACGTCGCCCAACCGCTCGGTGACGATGGTCCCCACGGGTCTCCTCCTGGTCGTCTCGAACCCATATTAGAACACGAACCAAGGTTCTGTTTTACCTGACCCGCCCATGCGGTATCTACCACGAGGGCTGGACCGCGGTCACCCGCCACTCGACCCCGTGGGTGCAGGGCAAGCCGCTGCCGCCGTTCGCCGACGACACCTGGGAGCTCTACGACACCAACACGGACTGGAGCCAGGCCCACGACCTCGCCGCGCAGATGCCCGACAAGCTCGCCGAGCTGCAAGAGCTCTTCATGGACGAGGCGCGCAAGTACGGGGTGCTGCCGCTCGACGACCGCCGCATCGAGCGCTTCAACTCCGACCTCGCCGGCCGCCCCACGCTCGTGCACGGCACCTCGCAGCTGCTCTTCGGCGGCATGAGCCGCCTCAGCGAGAACGTCGTCATCAACGTCAAGAACAAGTCCCACGCGGTGACCGCGCAGGTCACGATCCCCGACGGCGGCGCCGAGGGCGTGATCGTCGCCCAGGGCGGCGCGTTCGCCGGCTGGAGCCTGCACCTCAAGGACGGCCGACCGACCTACTCCTACAACCTGCTCGGCCTCCAGCACTTCGACATCACCACCGACACGACGGTCCCGGCCGGCCCCCATCAGGTGCGCGCCGAGTTCACCTACGACGGCGGCGGCCTGGGCAAGGGCGCCGACGTCGCCCTCTACCTCGACAGCACCCGGATCGGCGGGGGCCGCCTCCCGGCCACCGTCCCGCTGGCCTTCTCCGGCGACGAGACCTGCGACCTCGGCTCCGACACCGCATCGCCCGTCAGCGACCAGTACACCGCGCAGACCAGCCGCTTCACTGGCACCGTCGAGTGGGTGCAGATCGACATCGCCGACGCCGCCGAAGACCTCGACCACCTCATCACCCCCGAGCAGCGCCTGAGCATCGCCATGGCCCGCCAATAGACGCAGGCACCGGGTGAGCAGCAGCGCGACACGTCACCCGTCGCGGGTGACGTGCGACCACCCCGGACGCAGGGACGCTCGCACGACCATGGAGAACGCAGTGGACAAGCCCGCGATCAGCCCCGGCGTCCCAGCCGCCGAGCTGGCCTCGATCAGCATGCCTGAGCGGCTGGAGACCCCGTTCGGGGCGCTGGAGTTCTTCGACGGGCTGCCGTCGCCGGAGTCGGTGGCGCGCAGCTACGACGCGCTGGACCTGATGCGCGGCGTCGAGGTGTTCCTGAACTGCATGCCGGGCGCGTCGATGGTCGCTATGCGGAAAGGCTTCCGGAGCATCGGCGTCGACGCAAGCAACATCCTGGGCTACACCGACCCCAAGGCGACGTCGGCCAACGTGGTCCTGACGGCCAACACCGAGACGACCTACGGCACCAACTACCTGGACTTAAAGACCGACGGGCCGCTGGTCATCGAGGCGCCGCCCAAGGCGCTGGGGTTCATCGACACGATCTGGCAGCGCTACGTCACCGACATCGGCCTGGCCGGCCCGGACAAGGGCGCTGGCGGCAAGTACCTCATCCTGCCTCCCGACTACGACGGCGAGGTCCCGGATGGACACTTCGTGGCCCGGTCGCCGACGTACTCCAACTGGCTGGTCATCCGCGCGCTGGGCGGCGTGGAGGACATCAAGAAGACCCAGATCTACCCGCTGGCTCAGGCCGATGACCCGCCGCCGACCGAGTTCCTGAACTTCTCCCCGGCGGCGTTCAACGGCATCCACGCCAACGACGGCAGCTTCTTCGACGAGGTCGCCTCGATCGTCGCTGAGGAGCCCGCCGAGGCGCTGGACCCCGAGCGCGCCGGCCAGCTCGCCGCGCTCGGGATCGTCTCCGGCAGGCCGTTCGCGCCCGACGACCGCCTGCGCGGGATCCTGGACACCGCCGCGCGCCTCGGCGCCGGGATCGTGCGCAGCATCCTCTACGCGCCACGCCAGGACGAGGCCTACATCTATTCCAAGGGCGAGAGCATGTGGTCGACGGCCTTCGTCGGCGGCAGCCACGAGTTCCTGTCCAACGGCGCCCGCCTGCTCGACAACCGGGCGATGATGCACTACGTCGGCACCGGCATCACGCCGGCCATGACCCACGCGGCCGTGGGCGTCGGCTCGCAGTACGCCTTCACCGCGCGCGACGTCAACGGCGACTGGCTGCACGGCGATCGCGAGTACACGCTGACGCTGCCCGCGAACATCCCGGCCAAGACGTTCTGGGCGGTCGACATCTACGACACCCAGACCCGCTCGCTCCTGCAGACCGACACGCCGTACCCGAGCGTCCACGCCAACACCGAGGATCTCGCCACCGAAGCCAACGGCGACACCACCATCTTCTTCGGGCCCAGCGCGCCGAGCGACCACCCGCACAACTGGATCCAGACCGTCCCCAACAAGGGCTGGTTTCCGATCCTGCGCATCTACGGCCCGCTTGAGGCCTGGTTCGACCAGACCTGGCGCCCCGGCGAGGTTCAACCTCGGACGGACGCCCGCGCCTGAACGGCCTCGCGCGGTCGCCCGCACCACGAGCGCCTGCTCAACCCGGTCCCGCGGAACGGGCCGCTGCAGGGTCGGCGCAACCCGTCAGGTCGTCATCCCCGGCGGGACGAGCGGCGGTTCGTCGATCGAGCGAGGTGGCGGGATGGGATCGGTGCCCGGGACCTCGCGGCTGCTGCGGAACACGCAGAGCACTCGGGAGCCGGGTCGAGCCGCAGAGGGCGTGATCAGGCCCTGGTAGCCCTCGTGATGAAGCGCTTCTCCTACAACCTGGAAGGCCGGCCACTGCGCACGCCCGGCTTGGGCACCGGCAGGCCGACCCGGGCCAGTCGCTGCTCGTCGCCGAGGTCGGCGATCCGCGTCAGCGAGATCTCCCATTGCCAGAGATCGCGAGGGAGCATCGCCATCGGCAGGACGCCGAACTCTGCGGCTGCGCGATACCACTCAGCCCAGACCGTCGGCTCCTCATCGGCGAAGTACCAAGCGTCGACGACTCGCCCGCGCTGCCAGCGGTTGTCGGCCGGATCGGGCGGCTCGTGATACACGTCGCCGCCAGCGGGGATGTGGCGCCGCCACCAGCGAGCGCTGACATACGTCTCGTCGACGTCGTACAAGCTCAGGAGACCGCCGTGCTCTCCAGCGCGCTGATGATCTTCGAGACCTTGCGATAGTCGCCGGCGGCGATCACGTCGAGAGGCTTGCCGTCGTCCAGCGCGACGTTGGGCTTGATGAGCCAGCCGCGGATGAAGTCACGCTGCAGCACGTGCGCCAACCGCTCCACCAGCGCCGAGAGCTCGGCCAGCCGCTCGCCGTAGACGCCCGAAGGGGATCGGTTCCCACGCACCCACGCCCGAACCGACGTCTTGTCAGCGCCCGTAGCCCGTGCGATATCGGCGGTCTCGAGCTTGCCGAGCTCCTTCACGAACGCCGCTTCGGTTGCGTATGCCGTGCTCATACCGAGATAGTGTAGCGCCTGACGCTCGTCGAACGCTCGGGAAATGCTCGACTGCCGCTCGCCTTCTCCGGGCGGGAAGCGTTCACTCCACGTCCGGGATGCCCGCCGGGATCTCCACGGTCGGGCGACCGGAGCTCATCAGCGCATCGGAGTTCCCAGCATCGAGCGCCTGCCCCCAGGGCGTCCCGTACACGTCGACGAGCGGCTCCCTGACCTCGTTGACGACAGGCTTCTCGGTCGACACACCGACAGCGTAAGCCGCCGAGGCCACGATTGCACCCGATGCAGGCTCGTCCCTGACGTGCTTGGACAACTACGTGCTTCGTCGTCGTGAGAACGCCTCGTTGACCATCTCCACCTCGCGCTCCGACGGCTGATAATGCGAGTAGATCTGGGTCGTCTTGGCGTCGGCGTGACCCATCATCTCCTGGATGAAGCGCAGCGGGTGGCCGGCCGCGGCCATCTGCGTACCGAAGGTGTGGCGCAGGTCGTGGAAGCGAATGACCCGCACGCCCGCGTCTTCGCAGCCCTGCTTGAACTTCTTCGTGACCATGGACCGATCCAGCTCCTTGCCCGACTCCGGATGGCAGAACACCAAGTCGTCGGGCGCGCTGTAGGCGCTGCGCTCCTGCCAGACCTTCAGGAGCTCGAACGCCTCGTCGGCGACCGGCACCGACCGGCGCGTCGACTCATCGGACTGCCCTCCCCCGAGTGCTCGCCACGCACCAAGGCGTTGCGGACCTGGATCCGCTGAGCGACCCAATCAACATGCCGCCACCGCAGCCCCAACAACTCCGATTGCCATAGCCCGGTGATCGCCGCGATCAGAACGATGACGCGAACGACCGGCCCGAGCACGTCCGGCGGCACCGGCCGTGACGGTCCTCCACGGCCGCGGCGCGTCGGCGCCGGCTCCCGATACACGACCTCATTGGGGATTGCCTCGAGCTCGTCGAGCGTCAAGAACTTCAGGTCGGGGTCAGCGTCGTTCTGGCGCCCGCGCTTCGGGCGGGTGGCGTGCCGGACAGGGTTCTCCGTCGCCCACTTCTTGTGGATCGCGTGCTCGAAGATGGAGTACAAGAAGCTCATGACGTTGCGCACCGTCTTGGGCTTGAGGCCCTTGGCGAGCATGTCCTCGGCGAGCTTCTCGACCTGCGCGGTCGTCACGCGGTCTACGGCCTTCTTGCCCAGCGCCGGCGAGATGTGGACGCGCTGCATCGACTCGCAGTTCTCCTTGTAGGACTTGCGCGCGCCCTCGATGACCTGCTTCTGGCGCAGCGAGTCGGCCGCATCGTCGACGGTCTTACGAGCCGACGAGGCAACCCGCGGCTTGCGGTCCTCCTCTTCCTGCATCTTGCGGAACTTCGTCTCGGCCTCCGCGCGTCAGCCCATCGGACTCGCCGCGATGGCGGACCGGGCCCACCTTGCGGTTGAGCAGCTGCCCCTTGGCCGTCCACCCGCGCCCGTAGTACGCATCGCGCTCGGGATCGATGTGTCAGCAGCGGCTCATCCTGCTCGGGTCGATCGATCGGGCTCACGACTCTTAGTCGACGGGCCCTCCAAACACCCCTTGCCCTGTCTGCAGCCGCGCCAAGTCGATCGAAACCGGGCACACCCAGGGAATGGAGTTCGTGGTGAGCACGTGCCTGGCTATCGTCGGCCTCTACCTCGCGCACAGCCTTCTCCGGCATCAGCAAGTGCGCGTGGCTGACCGTCGCATAGCCAGCTACGCCGCCTTGTGGGAGCTGATGGAAGTCACGCGACCGGATCGGCTTCTGTCCGAAGACGCCGACCGTCCTATGACGATTCAGGAAGCCAAGAAGCTGTATGCGGCCCTGTCGAGGTGGTATTTCACGGAGGGCGGAATGCTGTTCACCGCGCCGACACTCGCGATGTTTCTGGTTGCAAAGCGGCGCCTCGCTTCTTCGTTAGACGCCTCCAAAGAGGGGCATCCCGGTGGGCGCGCTCCCCCTGGGAAATCGCCCTACGACCCGGGCTGTGGCGGCCTCTTATGTTCAACGCCGGTCCCGGATGGCCATCCCCGGATCTAGATGTCCGAGCCGCCGACTAACCACGGAACCCGTGTGGCATCGAGTCGCCGCAGGCGCCTTCATCCCCTGACCGCTCGTCGTTGGACGTACCCGAGACCGGCGTCTGCAAGGCGCCGCCGACTGCCGCCGGCGCCGACGACCAGCACGCGCTTGCCGGCGAAGCTCTCGGCCTGGGCGAGCACGTCGGGCAGGGGAACGGAGGCGCTTCGTGCTCCTCACCATAACTGATCGGCCCCCGAACGAGGCGATCCCAGCCTCGTGCCAGGTCCATGGCGAGCTCGCTTGCCGCCAGGGGGCGGCAGAGCCGCTGCCCAACTAACACAACTCCCTCACAGCACCGCTCATCGGTAGATCGAGGTCCACACGCTGGTCGGCAGCGGCATCTGCTCGGGCACGACGCAGTCCGAGCGCTTCGAGCTTCGCCGGCGCCGTGAGCGTGCCCAGGTCGACCTCGCTGACGACCTTCAACACAGCTGGCGAAGGGCCGGCATCTCGCCGGTGTAGTACGCCGCGGCGTTGCCGTCCTTCAGCAGGATGAACTCGTCCTTAGGCAAGGCCAAGGACGCTCAGGGCCTGTTCGAGATCGCTCCGAGACGCCGCAGCGATCGCGGTCCCCCCGCTCTCCGGGTCGAAGTCAAGCGCCCGCAGCAGCTTCGGGTCGGCCTCGCGGAGCCTGCGGCGAGCTGTACGCAGGGCGTCGACCTCCGTCTCGTCCGACGACAGGTCGAACGCGTCGGCGAGGCTGCCGTACACGGCGAACTGGCCGTCGCTGGTCTCGCTGATCTGCCACGGCGGCGGAGGTGGCACGAACGGCTTGCGCGCTCGGACCGCGATCTCCTCGAACCCGAACGTCTCCCGGAGCTCGTTCGTGATCAGGTCTCGCTCGGCCAGCGGCGCATCGATGATCAGCCGGTTCAGGTTCTGGCGCGGGATCCCGTCGAAGGGCGGCCGCAGCGGCGACGGGCCGGCACCGGTGTGCTCGACGCCATAGAGGAAGAGGGACTCGAGCAGGGGCAGGTGCCGGAGAAGGCCGAGGTCGACTTGTGCCGGTTCGACGTCGTCAAGCCCTCCAACGCGGATGCTGAGGCGTGTCAGGTTCGGAAGGCGCGACCAGTCGATCGCCGCGACCAGCTTCGCCACTTGGCGTCCTGTGTGACCGCGCCGGGACTCCGAGAGCGCGATGTCGCACACGCTGGCCGGTAGAGGCATCTGCTCCGGCACGACGCAGTCGTCGTCAAGGTCGAAAACTCTCAGCGCTTCGAGCTGGGCGGGTGCTGTCAACGTGCCCAGGTCGACGCCGGCCACGCGCTCGAGCCGGAGGCGTCGAAGGGCCGGTAACTGACCCAACACGGCGAGGTCGAGGTTGCGCACCCGTTCGAGTTGCAGCTCTTCGAGGTCTTCGAAGGCCTGCAGCGGTTCCAAGCCTTCGGTGCCTGATCCATCGACGTTCTGCAGATCGAGAATCTTGACGGTCCGACGTCCGGGAACGATGCCGTCGAGTGGTCCGCTGGCGCGGTAGGCGCCGAGGTCGGCCGGCGAGCCCGGCGACTTGCGCAGCTTGGAAGGCATCAGTGGTGGGTCCCTACACCGGGGCAGCGCTTGCGGCCGGTGTAGAACGCCGCAGCGTAGGCGGCGTAGCCGTGCTTCAACAGAATGAACTGCCCGAGCAGAAGCTGGGCGCAGTACGTGTCGCGGTCCGGCGAGATCTCATGACGCTTGTTTGACAACTGGCCGAGATCCCGGCCGGTGCCTGCGTTCGCCTCATATCGGAAAGGCCCGAAGTGCGCGATCAGCGCCTCCTCGGTGCTCTGCGCCTCGATGAGGGTCATGGGTGGGATGTTCAGCGTGGTCATGGTGTCCGTGCGCTCCTCCGGATGACGATCGCAGCGCTGCTTGAAGTCTCTCGACCGGCCGACGTAGTCCACCGCGCTGTCCGGCGGAGGTGGCGGCGACCAGTACACGACATGGTTGCGCCTGCCGGCACCCCGTCCGAGCTCATCGACCAGCTCCTCGGCTTCCTCGCAGTTTCGCGTCCCGATCGGACGGCCGTTCTCGCCCGGCTCCCGTGCCTCCTTCTCCTCCACGATGCGCAGGTGCTCGAAGTCGAGCTGTGTCAGGTGCTCGTCGGCGTGCTGGAGCGCGGTGACGACACGTTCGGCGCTGTCGACCGCCGCCTTGTAGAAGACCTTGCAGTCGTGCGGCACGTCTTGGTACTGCCGTTGGGCGTCCTCGAGGAACGTCGCCATGTCCTTCGCGCTCGCCGTCGCGCGGTCGTGGAGTGCGGGATGGGAGCCGATCGACGCCGAGGCGATGCGGTCCAGCAGCGACCCGGCCGAGACGAACGTGGACTTGGCCCGCATCTCGAACCCGCCGGCCTCGCAGTCCAGATCCCCGTCGGAGGTCAGGAACGCGACGATGTCGCCGACCACGGTCGCGCGGAGGCTGACCCGGACGACCACGTGGAGGGTCTCCTCGAAGACCTCCTTCTCGAACTGCCGCTTGGCCGCCTGGCCGGCCGCCTGGTTGGCGTAGCGGTTGAGGCGATCAAGTCCTTCCTCTACGTAGATCTCCTTGGCCGTCTTGGTCGTCGACGCGGCGTGCGCTACCGGCGCGTCGAGGTCGTCTACGTCGTCGGGACCGAGGAAGTGCGGGTGGCTGCCGTCGTGGTTGATCGCGTAGGCGCGCGTGCCCGACACGCCGCAGATGTCGTAGGTGTAGGTCCGTGCCGCCGGGGAGCCGGTCCGCGCGGCCAGCGTCGGGCTTGAGCAGATCTCGAAGTCGCTGCGCGTCGTCAGGACCTCGGTGGACGTTGGGGCGGGCGGCCCGTAAAGCTTGCGGTCCTTGGGCGAGACCCGATGCAGGCCGGCGCCGTCGGTGTCGACCTCCCAGATCGAGTCGCCGTCGAACGAGCCGTCGGCCAGCCGCGCGGTGAACGCGATCGCGTGGCCGTCGGGCAGGAACCGCGGGTGATCGACCAGCGCGAACTTCCCGCCGAAGTCGAGCAGGCGCGGCGTCGCGTCGGTCCGGTCCTCGGCGACGTAGAGTCGCGGATCCGAGTTGGCCGGCGTGCCGACGAAGACGATTCGCCCGTCGTCGGCGACGTCGGCGGCGTGCACCGACAGCGTGGACGCCGGGCTCAGCGACCGGTTGGTGAGGCTCGCGCCCCCGCCACCACCACCGCCTGGATCCGGGTCGGCGCCCTCGACCTCGGGCGCCATCACCGCGGGCTCGGGGTCGTCGGTATGCAGGCCGTCAGCGCCGACGCTCACCGCTTGGGTGTCTGAGCCGTTGGTGCCCGGCTGCGTGAAGATGATGCGGCTGGCGTCCGGCGTCCATGACGGCTCGCCGCCGGTCGTCAGCTTCCGCAGTCCGGTGCCGTCTGCGTTGACGAGCCAGATCGAGCCTTGGTAGGGGTTGTTGGCGTCGCTGCGGGCCTCGAACACGATCATCCCGAGGGTCGGCGAGATCCGCGGGCCGTAGAGCTGGCAGCCCGCGCCGACACCGACGAGCTGCGCGCACGACGCCGCGGTCGCTCGGCCGCTGCCGTCGGGGGCCGACACCGCGACCTGCGTGCGGCCATGATCGAGATAGGTGATCTCGCCTTCCAGCGTCGGCGCCGGCGTGCTGGCGATCAGGTCGCTCGTGTCGGAGATCGCCTTCGCCTCGCCCGCGTCGGTCGTCGCGGTGACCTCCACCTCAAGCCGGTGGCTGGCGTCCTCGGCGGTCAGGCGGTAGCTGTCGCCGACCGCATCGTCGATCTCGAGGCAGTCGGTGCCGTCGGCGTCGCAGCGCAGCCACTGGTCGGTGAGCTGGTCGCGGTCGGCGTTCTGCCACGTGCCGCCGTCGGTCGTCACGACCGAGCCCGCGCCTGCCGCGCCGATGATCGTCACGCTGGGCACGGTGGACGCCTCGGGCATCTCGCCGGCGCCGACCGCGTCGGTCGCCGCCGAGTACGCCGTGGTCTGCCCCATCACGTTGGTCGCCGTCACGGCGACGCGCAGCGGACGGCCGTACTGCTCGGCCGGCACCACGTAGGTCTCCGACGTCGCGCCGTCGATGTCGCGACAGCCAACGCCGTCGATGTCGCACAGCTGCCACTGGTAGGCGTAGGTCATCGGGTCGGTGCCCGTCCACGTCGCGCCGCCGACCTGGAGCGTGGCACCCTCGGTCGGCGTGCCGAGCACGGTCGGCGGGTCGCTCGCGTGGGGCTTGTCCCCGGCAGCGATCGGGCTGACGGCCGCCGCCGTTCTTCAGCGCGCACGAAGATGGCTCCCTCGGCAGGTCAGGTCGAAGCTCCGGTAGATCGACTCGTTCGCCGCGCGGCAGAACTGGCCGACGCGGTACGCAGGAGCGGCAGAGACCGCGACCGCCCGCTCACCGCTGGCAGGCACGTCGCGGTGCGCGTCCCCGCAGCCGCTCAACGCGGGCAGCATCAAGACGCCGGCGATCGTCCATGACGTGACGCCGGCACGGCGCAGCGACTCGGGCCGCACGGACCAAAGGCCGCGCGGCCGAGCGTGCTCGGGGGAGCGCATCTGTTCTCCTGTTGCTGGACCTTCACGCCGACGGTCGGCGCGCGGCGCGCGGCGCGCCGCGCCCACAGTACTGATGAGTAGTTCGGAGTCAAGAGCAGAACGCACCGACTACGTTGTTACTGATCGATGCTGGCCGATTGTTCGACGCTTCACCGAAACGTAACCGTGCCACGAGCACGTCGCATGTCCCGAGGCGGGCCATCGACCGGTTCGGCCAGGCACCGGGCTCGACGACCTTCGCCGGAACGCCGAGCGGCTCGACCTGCACTCGACAGAGTCGGGATGAACGATCCTCGTTGTTGATGCTCTTCTGGTCGCACGTCACGCGTTCCCGGGCCGCGCAGCACGGCAGGTAGGTCTACGAGGGACCTCTTCGCGCACCGATCGGCACCGACGTGAGCACGTGGTCCTCGTCGAGATGCCAGCCGTCGCTCGGAGACCGACGCCACCCCACGATGGCACGCGTCCGTGCATGCGGCGGGATGGCAACGGTCCCGCACCGGGCGGGACCTCGGCAGAGGAGGATCTCGTGTCGACCACGACCGAGGCCGAGCGCCAGGAGCGACGGGAGGCCGATCGCCGCCGTGCCGCGCAGGCCGTCGAGGCGCTGAAGTCCAGCGATGGCTGGCGGAGGTGGCTGCGTGCCCGTTCCAAGTTCCACAACTACAGCTTCACCAACCAGCTGTTGATCGCGATGCAGCGTCCGGAGGCGACCTACGTCACCGGCTTCCGGAAGTGGCTGGAGCTCGGCTACTCGGTGCGACGCGGCGAGAAGGCGTTGTACATCTGGATGCCGGTGCCGCCGAGCCGCAAGGCGATCGCCGAGTGGGAGGCCGCGGGCGCCGACAAGGACAAGAAGCCGCGGACGCGATTCCGGATGGGTCCGGTCTTCGACCGCTCCCAGGTCGACCCGCTCCCGGAGCCCGCTCAGCCCGCCGTGCTGGAGCCGCCGATCTCGCCGATCGATGGTGACGACCTGGCATGGACGCTGCGCCCGCTGGCCGGCGTCGCCGCCGAGGTCGGCTACCGCGTCGTGACTGAGCCCATGAGGAGAGAGTCGGCGGCTATTGCAACCCAGGCGAGCGCCTGATCGGCCTCAACGAGGACAACACGATCAACCAGCGTGCGAAGACGTTGGTGCACGAGTTGTCGCACATGTTGATCCACGGCGATGACACGGACGAGAGCGACGAGTCGTTCAGCTATGCCGAGGAGGAGCTGATCGTGGAGGCCGTCGTTTTCAGGCCCGGTTGAGCTGTGTGCCGCTTGCGGACTGGACGCAGCGTTGGTGACGAGTGTTACCGACAAGCTGGACGGTGCCTGGTCGGTGCAAGGGATTCCGCGGATTGCGCGGCGCCGCGTGGCGTGGGTATCGCGACGAGGGTGTCAAGTCCAGGTGTGGCGGGCGTCACCGGCCCCTGCTCTCTCGAGAGGGGTCGGTGAGCGCCGTGGACGTGTGGTTGCGCGGTTTAGCGGTCGTCGAGCGACCGCCCGCCGAGCTCCAGGTGGCTGATCTTCCAGACCTTGCGGTTGTCGCTGACATCCGGGAGGAGCCTGAAGCATCCGCCCGCCCAGTTCGCGTTGGGCACCATGATCTCGAGGCCGCCCTCAGGCGTCTTCGAGATTTGAGCCCAGAACTGACGGTAGGCCCCGTCGCCGGTCGAGATCTCGACCGGCATCAGCTCCGTGGTCTCGGAGAACTCGTGCCCGTTGACCAGTGCGTCGCTGATGATCGACAACGAGCGTGCGATGTCGGCGACCGGCGAGAACCGGTCGTGCCCGCGAGTCGCCTTCTGCAACGCGCCCACTGCCTTGGCGGTGTAGATGATGCTGACGTCCATGACGTACTCCTGTCCCTTCCAGGGGGCTCGCTCGGAAGAGCGAGGCTCCAACCCCTGGCCGACCGCCATCTCCCCCCGAGAAACTCGGGCTGATGGCGACAGGTCATTGGTTGCAGCAACCAGGAGCCAGTCGGTCCTATCTGGCATCGCTTGAGCCGACCGCGTGCCTGTGGTTCCCACAGGGTTTCCGCATGCCGCCTCGACCATCGCTGTACGCCATCGCCGATTTAGGCGAGGAGACCGGTGGGCAAGCGAGATCTGCCTGTAGCGATTGAGTAGCGCGCTTTGTGAGCGCATGTGATGATCAACCGATCAGACATCAGCTCGGGCGCTCGATGGAGCGCATGAGCGGAAATCGGGTCGGTCGTGGTTGGGTAATGAAACTCCGACGATAGGCGGTGGCGTCCAGGCGTCCAATGCGAGTTCGTGATCGCTTCCATCTGCGACGCTCGATCGGGTCTCCAGCAGATGAGCTCAATTGCTTGAAGAACCGCGGGGTCTCGTGTGGGGATGCGCTGGCGGCGGTTACCGAGTTCGTCAAGTCGGTCGACGGCTTCGTGCGACGCATCGATGCCTGTTCTGGCCGTCGGCGCGACCGCCGGCAGCCGCCTGAGCATGGTCGCCGACCTGGTCGCTCAGGTGCCGGGTCGGTTGTGCGTGGCGAGAGTTCTCGGTTGATCTCGCGCGCCGCGGCGAGTTCCTCGTGTGCGGTGGCCAGTGACTCCTGCAGCTCGAACGCGCGCTGCTCGGCGGCCTGGAGCCGCTCTCGCAGCCGCGCCTCGGCGGCGGCGACCGGGTCGGAGTAGGGCATCTGGTCGGAGACCTGTCGGCCGAGCAGTTCAGAGAGCCGGCGCTCGAGCGCGGCGATCTGTCGGCGCTGGCGGTGCGCGAGCGCGCGGTGGTTCTCCAGATCGGCGCGCAGCGAGGCTGCGCTGACCCGTGCCGTCGCGGTCAGCGAGTTGGTCTGGCGGGTGGTGGCCTGTGCGGCGCGATGCTCGATCTCGGCGCGCAGTTCGGGGTGGCTGTATATGAATTTGCGCGAGACGCTCGCCTCGCGTGCGACCTGCGCGATGGTCACCGGGCGACCGGCGGCGATGAACGCGTCGACGGCCGCGTGAACTCGCTGGGTCTTGAGCTGGCTGTCCAGTCGTCGGCTGGTATGCAGCGCGGCCGCGGTCACGACGGCGGCGTCACCGTCGTTATCGGCAGCGGTGTGAGCGTTGGCCGCGGCGCGCGGGTGATCGCTTGGAAGCGGTCGGGGATCGTGGTGCGCAGCTGGGCGCGGTAGCGGCGGGCGACCGCGATCGCCTCGAGCACGGCGGGACGAGCGCGCGGACGGCGGCAATCTCCTCGTCGCTTGGGGCCGCGTCGCGGCGCGCCCATTCGGCCAGCTGCGGGACCGCAGCAGCAAGCCGCTCGCGATCGGCGAGCAGCTGATGCAGGTAATCGCGTAGCTCGGGCTGGCTGGCCGGGTCGGTGCGGAAGTGCTCGCAGCCCAGACAGCGGAAACGGTAGGGGCACGCGGTGCCGCGCGCCTTGACGTTGGACGGCTCAGTGCAGACGCCGAGCGGGACGGTGGTCTGTCCGACCTGCGCGCGCAGCCGCTCGCTCTCGAGCAGCTGCTCGACGACGGGCATCGTGCGCTGGCCGTCGCGGTCGATCTGTAGCGGCGCCAGGGCTTGGACGGCCTTGCGGGCGCGCTGCTCGCGGACGCGGAAGTAGCCCTGCGTGGTGACCATGCTCTCGTGGCCCATCAGTTCGCGCAGTACTTCGACCGGTGTGCCAGCATCGGCGTGGCGTTGCGCGTAGCTGTGGCGGAACGCGTAGGGGATCACGCGCTCGCGCGCAAACGCCGTGCCGTCGGTATCCAGCAGCGCCTCAACGTCGCCCATCCAGTTGCGCAGCAACCTGGCGAGCTCGGTGCAGACCATCGGCCGTCGCCCGTCCGGGTTGCGGGTGAGGCGCGGGAAGAGCCGCAGCTCGCCGGCCGGGGTGTCGGGGTAGCGCGCGCGGATGCGCTGCTTCTGGGCGGTGATGACCTTGGCGGTCTGCTCGTCGATCGGCAGCCGGCATCCTTGGCGACCGACCTTCGGCATGTCGTGGACGAGAACCGGCAGGCGGCGCTCGCTGCCGCTCTCGTCGGTGTGGGTTTCATGGTGCAGGCAATCCCAGGCCAGCTCGCAGATCTCGCTCGGCCGGCGCCCGGTGTCGGCCAGCACCTCTAGTGCGGCGCGGCCGGTAGCGTCGTGGCGCCGCTCCAAGAGCTCAAGCGCCGACGTGTCGAGCAGCTGAGCGAGCACGACGTCAGGCAACGCGCGGCCAGGCTCGCGGCCACGCCCCGGGCGCCCGATCGCGCGGACATCAGCGCGGGTCAGCGCGAAGCCGGCGGGCAGCCCGAACAGCGGCCTGCCCGGCGCGCCGAGGCCGAAATCGCGCGCCTCGCGCAGGAACTGCGCGATCTCCGCCGTGAACGTCCGTTGTTGCCATGCCGTCAGCCGGCCGCTGCTGGGCAGACGCCCGAGGCGGATCAGCAGTGCGCTGATGTCCGCGCGTCCGAGCGCCGGCGGATGATCTCAGGCCGAGCTCTGGCTCGACTGGCGCCACTTCGCGTTTCTGACCAACTGCACCGAGGCGCTGGACCTCGTCGAAGCCGAGCACCGCCAGCACGCCGTCGTCGAGCTGGCCATCCGCGACCTCAAAGACCAGGCCCTCGCGCACTTCCCCATCGGGCAAGTACATGGCCAACGCCGCGTGGACGGTCATCGCCGCGCTGGCCCACAACCTGCTGCGCTGGACACACCTGCTCGCGTTGCCCGATCAGACCATCCGGACCGCCCGGACACTGCGCCGACGCCTGCTGACGATCCCCGGGCGCCTGGCTCGCACCGCACGCACGACGACGCTGCGGATGCCCGCCCGCTATAAGCCCACGAAAAAGGCCCGCATTTGCGGGCCTTTTGTGCGTATCGGGGAGACAGGATTTGAACCTGCGACCGCCCGGCCCCCAGCCGGGTGCGCTACCAGACTGCGCCACTCCCCGTGGCTATGGAACTGCGGTGCTGCGGGTGAAGCGGGCGACGGGACTCGAACCCGCTCCTAGAGCTTGGAAGGCTCCCGTGCAGCCGTTGACACCTCGCCCGCAGGCTTCGAGGAAGTGTACTCAGCCCGCCTCGGCGGCGCGCTTGATCGCGGCGGCGAAGTCGTCGGCGCCCTTGCGCGCGGAGCGCAGCGCGAGGCCGGCGATGAGCTTGCCGAAGCCCGTGGCCCTCGAGCTCGTTGAAGATCCGCACGCGCGTGCCGGTGCCTTCGGGCGCGAGGTCGTAGCCGCCGACGGTCGCGGTCACGAGGTTCTTGGACCGCTCGGCCCAGCGGATCGTCGTGGGCGCCACGAACTCGGTGAGCTCGAACTCGCGCTTGGTGGTCATCCCGGCGTCCTTGACCGTGCTGGCGAACCGGGTCCCGACGCCGATCGGGCCGTCGGTGACCTTGCGGATCTCCTGGACGCGCGGGCTGAACTTGGGGTCGTTCTCCCCGTTGGCGAGGAACGCGAAGACGTCCTCGATGGGACGATCGACGACGGTGGTCGCTTCGAATTCTCCGGCCATGTCGCCGACCCTAGTCCCGTGGGCAAGGTGGCGGCAAGGCGCGCGCCCGCCGCTCAGCCCTTGCGGGCCTCGGTGGGGACCGTGCCCGCGTCGTCGGCGATGGCCGTCGGGGGCCATGCGCCCCACCAGTTGTCGGCGGCGCCGTCCAACGTCACGGTCGTGCCGCTCAACGCCCTGCCGAGCGGGGATGCGAGCATCGCGACCAGCCAGGCGAACTCCTGCATCGTACCGAGGCGCTGCAGCGGGACGCTCAGCGCGGCACCACGCCAGACGACCTCGGGGTACTTGCGCAGCGACTCGGTGTCGAAGCGCCCGATCGCCGCGGCGACGACGCTCACCCCGTCGTCTCTCCAGCGATCCGCCAGCTCGACGGTCAGCGCCTCGACCGCCGCGCGCGCCGCGCCGGTGTGCGCCATCGCGGGCATGCCGTGGTGCGGCGAGACGGTCACGTTGACCACGGCACCACCGCCGCCCGCCGCGCGCAGCGCGTCACTCGCCGCCGAGGACATCGTCATCGTCCCCTCGACGTTCAGCCGCATCACCGCCCGCCAGCCCTTCGCCCCGATCGCCTCGGCCGGGACGAAGTACTGCCCGCCCGCGTTGTTGACCAACAACGACAACCCGCCGTGGCGCTCCACCGCGACGGCGACGATGCGCTCCGCGTCCGCCGCCTCCCGGATGTCCCCGCTCACCCACGAGCACCGGTCGGACCCGAGCGTGTCGCACGCCGCCCGCAGCACGTCCTCCCGCCGCCCGGCGATCACGACGTCGGCCCCGCACGCCAGCAGCTCGCCGGCCGCGCGCAGCCCGAGGTTCGTCCCGCCCCCCGTCACGATCGCCGTCTGGCCGGCCAGCAAGTCGGCGCGGAAGATCTCGGATACCCCACCCATACGGCCGGGAAGTCTATGGACGGCGCCCATTTAAGTGGACAGGCATGACACGCTTAAGCGCGAACCGGACGTGTCCAGCACCCTCGCCGAACGACTTGCCGCCCGTGACGAGCAGCGCTTCGTCGGCCGCGAGCGCGAACTTGCCTTCTTCGACTCGCTGTTCGTCGACGACCCGCCGGCGCAGGTGGTGCTCGTCCACGGCCCGGGCGGCATCGGGAAGTCGACGCTCCTGCGCGAGGTCGCGCGGCGCGGCTCCAAGCGCGGCTGGACCACCCGCCTCGTCGAAGGCCGCGATCTCGCGCCGGTCCCGGGCGAGATCGAGTCGGCGCTCGGGGACGTCACCGACGCCGAGCAGCCGCTGATCCTGTTCGACACCTACGAGCGGATGAGCGCCGCCGGCGGCTGGCTGCGCGCGCGCCTGCTGCCGTCGCTCCCCGCCCGCTCGGTCGTCGTGCTCGCCGGTCGCACCGCGCCCGAGCCCGGCTGGTTCGAGGGCGGCTGGGAGCGGCTGTCGATCGAGCTCAGGCTCGACCCGATGCCCGCCGACGCCGCGCTCAGCCTCATCCAGGCCCACGGCCTCCAGGACGGCGACCTCGCGCAGCAGCTGATCGCATGGGCGGACGGCTCGCCGCTGGCGCTCGCGCTCGCCGCCGACGCCGCCTACCGCGACGGCGCCCGCTGGGCGCCGGAGCGCATCCACGAGCACCCGAACCTCGTCCAGGCGATCCTGCACCGCGTCGCGCGGACCGAGCTGGACGGCGGCAACCTCGACGTCGTGGCCGTCGCCGCCCTCGCGCGCGTGTGTGACGAGCGGATGCTGCGCGACGTGCTCCCGGACGTCGACCCGGAGGCCGCCTACCTGTGGCTGCGCGAGCGGACGTTCGCCGAGCAGGTCGCCGGCGGCGTCGCGCTGCACGAGATCGTCCGCCAGGCGATGCGCGCCGATCTCCGCGCCCGCGACCCCGAGCGCGACCGCGAGCTGCGCCGCCGCATCGCCGACCACCTCTTCGTGCGCGGCCTGCGCGCGGGCGCGCGCACCGTCGTCGACCTCGCCGAGCTCGTCGAGAACCCGGCCGTGCGCTGGGGCTTCGGCGCCGACGGCTCGACCACGCACCGCCCGGACCTGTGGCGCGCCGAGGACGCGCCGGTCGCGCGCGAGCGCCTGCTGGCCAAGCCCGGCGGCGAGGCGTGGTGGGAGCTGATGCAGCCGATCCTCACACTGGCGCCCGACCGCGTCGTGACGGTCCGCGACGCGCGCGACGCGCTGTGCGGGATGGCGATCGCGGTCACGCCCGACAGCGCGCCGCCCGTCGCCGAGCAGGACATATGCCTTGGTCCGTGGCTGGCGCACGCGCGCGCCGCGCACGGCGGCGACGAGGTCCTCATCTGGCGCGACTCGATCGACTTCGTCGGCCATGGGGACATCAGCTCGCCCGTGCTGTCGATCCTGAACACGGCCGCGATCCTGCGGTCGGGACTCAAGAACCCGCGCTACTCGTACATCCCCATCGATCCGACCAACCCAGCGGCCGTCGCGTTCGCGCGCGCGGTCGACACCACGCACTTGGAGCACCTCGACGTCGCCTTCGAGGACAAGGTCGTCGAATGCCATCAGGTCGACCACAGCGACGACGGCATCCTGGGCGGCATGCGCGGCGCGGTCTACGGCGAGCTCGGCCTGGGCGCGCCGGGGCCGGTGCGCCTCGGGCCGGACGCGGCGCCGCTGGCGTCGGTGATCTTCGAGGACGACGGCGTCGGCGCGGTCGACGGGTCGCGCGAGCCCGTGACGGCCGAGGTCGTCCGCGAGGCGCTGCGGTCGCTGAACCAGCCGCTGGAGCTGGCGGCGTCGCCGCTGGCCTCCGGCGCGACGACCGAGGAGCGCGCCGCGGCGGTCCGCGCCGAGGTCGCGGACGCGGTCGCCAACGCGTTCGGCGACTCGCCCGACGAGCAGCTCCTGCGCCGCATCGTCCAGCGCGGCTACCTCGACCCGTCCGGCAGCCACGAGCTCGCCGCCGACGAGCTGCACGTCAGCCGCGCGACGTACTTCCGCCGCCTGCGCAGCGCCTCGCAGCGGGTCGCCGAGTACCTGATGGCCAAGCACGCCTGAGCGCGAAGCTGGGCAGCGACCGTTCGGGCCCGTACACTCGCCGGAGGGCGGCCCGGATGGCCGCCGGATCGTCATGACGTTGGACGTCGCACAGGCGGAGTACGCAGGCGGCGGACCGGGGTATGCCCGCGTCCGCCTGCTCGGCCGTGCCCGCGGCGCGGCGACCGCCCCGCCGACGCTGCTGATCGCCGACGGCGCCAGCTGGCGCCGGATCGCCGCGGTGCCCGGGACGCCCGTCGTGGCCGCCGACGCGCCGTTCGGCGTGGCCTTCGAGATCCCGCTGCACCTGGCCGTCGGCGACGGCGCGTGGTGGCTGGAGCCGGGCGCGGCGGTGGGCCCGGACCCGGCGGTGCGCGCGCGCGTGGACGGCCTGGCCGTGCGCGTCGCGGCGCTGGGCGCCGAGGTGGCCGCGCTGCGAGCGCGCGTGGGCGCCGAGCGCGGGCCCGGGCCCGGGCCCGCCGAGCGTGAGCGCGAGCCCGCGGCGCCCGCCGCCGACGCCTCCCCCGTCCCCCGCACCGCGCGCCTGCGCGCCCTGCGCCCCGGCCTGCCGGCGCTGCTCGTCGTCGCCGGAGCCTTCGCCGTCGGCGACGCCGTCGCGACCGTCGTCTGGCAGGAGCCGGTCTCGGCGCTGTGGTCGGCGCGCGAGCAGCGCGCGCTCGACCAGGACCTCCGACAGCTCGACGCGGCCTATGCCTCGCCCCGGGCCGCCGACGCCGCCGGCGCGAGCGCCGCGACCGTCACGTCCCCGCAGCAGCGGATGCGCGCGCTGGCTCGCACGCTCGACACGCGCACCACCGCCGGCCACCCGCTCGGCAAGCTGCGGATCGCCGCGATCCACGCGCGCTACGTGATCGTGCAGGGCACGCGCGCGTCCAGCCTGCGCAAGGGCCCCGGCCACTACGCCGGCACCGCGCTGCCCGGCGAGCCCGGGACGACCGGCCTCGCCGGCCACCGCACGACCTACGGCGCGCCGTTCCGGCACATCGACGCGCTCAAGCGCGGCGACGCCATCACCGTCACCATGCCCTACGGCCGGTTCGTCTACCGCGTCGAGGGCCTGCGGATCGTCAAGCCCCAGGACGTCTCCGCGCTCCAGGCTGTCGGCCGCCAGCGCCTCGTCCTCACCGCCTGCCACCCGCTCTACAGCGCGGCGCAGCGGATCGTGGCGGTCGCGCGGCTCGAGCGCGCCACGCCCCGCGGCGCGGCCGCGCCTGGCACGACCGCCTAACCGAACTAGCCGCGCGCCGCGCGCCGGCGCCGATGCAGCGCCAGGCCCGAGAGCACCAACATGGCGCCGAACGCGCCGATGACGATCGGCTCGCCGCCGGTGAACGCCAGCTTCGTCGGCGCCGACCCCGTCGATCGCGACGGCAGCTCGCCGCCGCGGTTGGGGACCGTCGTGCTGCCGTGCGTCCGCGACGGCTTGGTGCCGTTCGTCGTCGTCGGCAACGCCTGGCCGGTCTCGGTCGGCGTGGTCTGCGTGCCCGTGGTCGTCGTCGGCGTGACGACGGTCTGCGTCTGGGTCGTGGTCGTCGGCGTCGTGTAACCCGACAGGGGCTGGGTCGACGGCGTCGTCCCGGTGTAGTCGCCGGTCGGGACCGTCGCGTCGGGGTCGCCGCCGGCCTGGCCGAACGCCACGACGGCGAGGCTCAGGCCACCGAGGCTCGACGTCACCAGGACCAGCAGGGCCACGACCGTGTGGCGGGACAGCACGCGCTTCATGGCAGCACTCTCAGAATCCGTTCGGGTGCGCCTCCTCGGACGCGGGCGCAACGTTAGCCCGCGCCCGACGCGCTGACAACCGGGGTGTCGACCGCCTCGACCTTCGTTCAGGCCGCGCGCCGCCGCGCGGACGCCACCGGACGCGGTCGCGCCCTCGCGCGCCGCCGGCGCCGGTTGCGGACCGGCATCAGCTGGTCGGTCCCGCGCAGCTCGCGCAGCGCGAGCGCCGTCGTCTTGCGCGCCCGCTCCATCACCTCGACGCGCCGCCCGCGCGCCATCAGGTTCAGCCCCATCCCGGCGACGTCCTCTTTGGTGGGCTGGAGCAGCAGCAGCTCGGTGCCGCCGTCGCGTAGCTTGCGCGCCTCGTGGCCGAGCCGGCGGCCGGACATCGCCCGCATCCCCGCGCCGACGCGCTCGGCCGGCGTCCCGCCCATCGCCTCGGCCAGCGACGACGTCGGGTTCAGGCAGATCACGAGGTCCAGGCCGCGGTCGGCGAGCAGGTCCAGGTTCGACAGCGAGCACACGCCGCCGTCCACGTAGCGCCGTCCGGCGATCGCGACCGGGTGGTAGAAGCCCGGGATCGCGCAGGACGCCGCGACCGCCTGGCCGACCGTCGCGCGCGGCGCGTCCTCGCGGCCGAAGACCGTGCGGCCGCCGTCGCGGTAGTCCGCGGCGACCGCCCAGTAGTTGGGGTGGTCGGGCCAGTCGCCGGCGACGAACGTGTCGACGAGGTCGGTGATCGGCTGGGTCGAGACGAACCCGCGGGGCAGCCAGCCGGCCATGACCGCGCTCGGCGCGACGTACTCGGCCGACGACGGGTCCCAGCCCGTCTCGGCAGCGAGCGCTTCCAGCGCTCCGATCAACCAGGCGGCGCCGACGACCCCTCCGGCGCCCAAGACCAACCCGACCCTCATGCCGCTGGTCTGTCCAACTCAGTGGCTGGAGAAACGCCGCTTGCGGACCGTGATGGGACACCGGTGCGTTCCCCACCAATGCACCGCGATCGACCCGGCCCGCGCGCGGACCCTGCTAGAGATGATGGCCATGGCATCCCTCCTCGTCGATGGCGAGCGCGTCGTCGTCTCCCTGACCGGCCTCGAGGCCGTGATGGGCCTCGCCCGCCAGGTGTCCGTCCCGCTCCGCGACATCACGGCGGTCAGCACCGTCGCCGACGGCCTGGGCGACGACCTCGACCTCGGCTTCCGCGTCGGCGGCGCCGGCGTCCCGCGCCGCCTGAAGTTCGGCCGCTTCCGCACGCTGCGCGGCGGCGAGCGCACGTTCGCGGCGCTCTACGCCCACCAACCGGCACTCGTGATCGAGACCTCCGGCGGCGACTGGGATCGCCTGGCGATCACCACCGAGGACCCGGAGAGCGACGCCACGCACGTCCGGGCAGCCGCCGGCCTGAGCTGACCGTCGCCTACAATGACGCCCCGCTGGGGGACTGGTGTAGTGGTAACACGACGGTCTCCAAAACCGTAACTCGAGGTTCGATTCCTCGGTCCCCCGCTTCTACAGCGCCAGCTCCCCGCGGCGCAGCGCCACGACGATCGCGTGGGCGCGGGTGCGGGTCTCGAGCTTGCCCATCGCGTTGCGGACGTGGGTGCGGATGGTCTCGGTCGACAGGACGAGGTCGGTCGCGATCTCGTCGACCGATCGGCCGTCGGCCAGCCGCTCCAGGACCTCGCGCTCGCGGACGGTGAGCAGGCGGATGCGCGGGGTCTCGCCGGGGTTCGCGGCGGCGATCAGCGCCCGAACGCCGGGGTCGACGAAGCTGCCGCCGGCGGCGACCGCCCGGACCGCGTTGAGCATCGTGCTCGCGTCGGAGGTCTTCAGCGTGAAGCCGCGCGCGCCGCTGGCCAGCGCGTCCTCGAGCACCTTCGGGTCGTCCATGCCCGTGTACAGCAGGACGCCGAGGCGGCGGTCGCGGCGCAGCAGCCGGCGCGTCAGCTCGACGCCGCTCCCGTCCGGGAGGTCGACGTCGACCAGCGCGACGTCGGGTCTGGCGGTCACGATCGCGGCATGCCCCTCCTCGGCGGTCCCAACGCGGGCGAGCACGGAGAAGCCCTCCCGCTCCAGCACGAGGCACAACCCCTCGCGCACGGTCGGGTGGTCTTCCACCACCACGATCGATCGCTGCGTTTCCGACACGCCGCCGAAAGGTAGCTAGTCGAGCACTACATGGCTCCGGATCGTGTCGACCCCGAGCGTGAGCTCGACGCCGTGGCGGCCGCGCTCGCGCATGACCTGCGCGCGCCGCTGCGCGCGATCGACGGGTTCTCGCAGATCCTGCTGGCCGACGAGCGCGGCGTCCTGCCCGACGACACCCGGCGCTACCTGGAGCTCGTGCGCGACGCCGGCAGCGAGGTCGCCGACCTGCTCGACGACCTCGTGGACATCGTGCGCGTGACGCGCGTGGCGCTCGACGTGCGCGACCTCGACCCGGGCGCGCTGGCCCGGGAGCTGATCGACGCGGTGCTCGCGCCGCGGGCCACCGTGACGTGGGTCGTCGGCGACCTGCCGCGCTGCCGTGCCGACCAGGCGCTCACGCGCCGGCTGCTGGAGGAGCTGCTCGACAACGCCGTGAAGTTCGGCGCGCGCCGGGTCGAGCTGCTGTGGGACGCCGACGCCCGCGCCTACTGCGTGCGCGACGACGGCATCGGCGTCGACGGCGACCTGCCCGCGCAGGCGCTCGCGATCTTCGGCCGCCTGCACGGCCGCGAGGAGCACCCCGGAACCGGCGCGGGACTGGCGCTCGCCTCCCGGATCGCGGCGCGCCACGGCGGCCGGCTGTGGGGCCGCGGGACGGCGGGCGCCGGCACGACCGTCTGGTTCACGCTGACCGCCTAGAACAACCGCTGGCGCGTGCGCGACAGCTCGAAGCCGTGCCCGGCCTTCGTCGTGCAGCGCAGCTCGGTCGTCCGCGAGGTGCAGGTGAACGGGCCGTAGTGCTTGGTCTTGCCGTAGGCCAGGGCCTTGGCCTTGGGGTCGCGGACCGTGTCTCCCACGCACAGCCGCCGCGCGCGGCCGGTCTGGGAGAGGCCGAACGACGAGCCGTAGTCCAAGTCACAGGACTTGGGCCGCGGCGCGGCCCGGGCGACGTCGTCGACGTCGCAGCGCAGGCCCGGCCGCTCGCCCGGCAGGTGCTGGTACATGCATGCGATGTGGCCGGACGGCGTCGTGAACGGGTCGAGGCCGGAGAGCGCGCTGGCGGCGGGCGCGCCGGCGGCGAGCGCGGCGGTGGCGGCGATGGCGGCGACGATCGGGACGAGACGGCGCGCGAGCACGGCGGCACCTTAGCCGCCGCGCCGGTCGGTCGTTCGTACGATGGGCGACCATGGAGATCCGCGACGCGACGGCGGCCGACTGGTCCGCGATCTGGCCCGTCTTCGCGGCGATCGTGCGCGAGGGCGAGACCTACGCCTACGACGTCGAGACGACCTACGACGAGGGTCGCGCGCTGTGGATGGAGCCGCCGCCCGGGCGCGTCGTCGTGGCGGTCGACGACGACGGCGCCGTGCTCGGCACCGCGAAGATGGGCGCCAACCGCGGCGGCAACGGCGCGCACGTCGCGACCGCGAGCTTCATGGTCGACACGGCGGCCCGCGGCCTTGGCGTCGGCCGGGCGCTCGGCGAGGACGCGATCGCCTGGGCCACCGCCGCCGGCTTCCGCGCGATCCAGTTCAACGCGGTCGTCGCCTCCAACACGCCCGCCGTCGCCCTCTGGCAGGCGCTCGGCTTCACGATCGTCGGCACCGTCCCGGAGGCCTTCGCGAGCCCGGCCCACGGGCTGGTCGGGCTCCACGTCATGGTGCGCAGGCTGTGATGCGGGCGGAGGGACTCGAACCCCCACGGCCAAGGGCCACGAGGACCTAAACCTCGCGCGTCTACCAATTCCGCCACGCCCGCATCCGGTGCGGCGACGGATGCGACCGTCGCGCGCGACCGCGAGGAATTGTATGGTCGGCGCGGGATGGAGGAGAACGAGGTCGTCATCGAGCACCCGAACCGGGCCAAGGCGTCGTCCAAGGCGACCAAGGCCGTGGTGCTGCTGCTGCTGCTGGTGAGCGTCGCGCTGATGCTCATCGTGACCGTCGGCGGATGGGATGCGCTGGCCGGCGCCAAGCCCGTCCAGGTCGCGTACATCCTGGTGTACTTGATCATGGCCTTCTACGTGTCGCGCTGGAACCGGGGCGTCCTCCCCGTCGCCGCGGCGCTCGCGATCCTGCTCCTGATCTTCGCCGCCGTCGCCGTCCCCGGCTGGATCGAGCGCGACGACACCGGCTTCGCCCAGCCCGCGATCGACGCCGGCGTCCTCGGCTTCGTGACCGCGCTGATCATCCCCGTCCAGGTCCTCCTCATCGCCTTCGCGATGCGCGCCTTCAACCAGGCCTGGAACGTCGAGGTCGAGCGCGCGCCCGCCCACGCCGCGGCGGCCTAAACTCCGTCCCACCTCCCGCCCGGGTGGTGGAACGGTAGACACGGAGGACTCAAAATTCTCTGCCCGCAAGGGCGTGTGGGTTCGAATCCCACCCCGGGTACTGCGCGGCGATCAGCGCGCGGGCGTCGCCCCCGTCGCGGCCGCCAGCCGGGCCGGCGTGTCGTCGTCGGCCTCGCGGAAGAAGGTGCCGACGCGGTCCTCCAACTCGTCCATCGAGGCGGCCGCGTAGAGGACCGGCTGGTACTTGGTGATGTCGTAGTCGATGCTCGCCATCTCGGCGAAGTCCAGCGGCCGGATCTCCATCTGGCGGAACTCCTCGATCTCGCCGTAGGACGACAGGATGCCGGCGCCGTAGACCTTCAGGTCGCGGCCTTCCCAGACGACGCCGAACTCCAGCGTGAACCAGAAGACGTCGGCGATCGCCTGGAGCGCCTCGGCGGTCTCGACGCGCTGGGCGGCCTCTCCCGCCGCCTGCTTCAGGCCCGCGAACCGCGGCGAGGCCAGCATGTTGCCGTGGCCGATGACCTCGTGGATGACGTCGGGCTCCGGCGTGTAGAGCGGCTCGGAGGGATGGCGGACGTACTGGGTCGAGTGGAACACGCGGTCGCCCAAGGACCCGTAGAACTCGCGCAGCTCGACCAGGCCTGGCGCCGGCCAGTAGGACCAGCCGGTGAGCGGCTGCAGGCGCGCGGTGACCTCGTCCAACTGCGGCACGCGGTCCTCCGGGAGCCCCAGCGCCGCCTTGGCCATCAGGTACTCCGCGCACGCGTACTTCTCGTGCTTGACGTGCAGCTCGCGCGAGACCGTCGCCCAGATCCCGTCCTCGGCCTCGAGGTAGGCGACCCGCGGCACCGGCGCGCCCTCCGTCCACGCCATCGCGCCCGCCGCGATCTCGTTGCGCCGTGCGCGGTAGGCCGGGTCGTGGAACCCCGGGTGATCCTCGCCGAGGTGGACCTCGACCTTGCCGTCGGCACCCTGCGTCACCGGTGAGTAGAGCTGGGCCTCTTCGAACATGGTCTTAGGAGACCACCACGGCTTCACGCTGGCAACACCGCACAGTGGAACCGGTCGTTCTGCTCAACAACGTCCAGCTCTTAGCCGTAACCTCTGTGCATCATGACCAGTGATATCGACGAGCTCGACGCCCGCCTCATCGCGCTGCTGCGCGACGAGCCGCGACTGGGCCTGATGGAGGCGTCGCGCCGCCTCGGCGTCGCGCGCGGGACCGTGCAGGCGCGCCTGGCCAAGCTCGAGGACCGCGGCGTGATCCGCGGGCACGGCCCGGAGATCGACCCCGGCAAGTTGGGGTACCACGTCCTCGCGTTCGTCTTCCTCCAGATCGCTCAGGGCCGCCTGAAGGAGGCCGTGGCCGTGCTGGCGGGCACGCCGGAGTGCCTCGAGGCGACGGCGACCAGCGGGCCCTCGGACCTGCTCTGCCGCATCGTCGCGCGCGACACCGAGCACCTCCAGGAGATCGTCAACCGCTTGTTGTCCAACAACGCCATCCGGCGCTCGACGAGCTACATCGCGCTGTCGCAGCCGATCGCCTATCGGACCGCGCCGCTCGTCGCCGAGGCCGGTCGCGCGTAGGCTCCGCTAGATTGCGCACGCAACCATCGCGCTGATCCGACCCTGGAGACCGAACCGCACATGGCCATCACCACGACCCTCGAGGGCGCCGCCCGCGCCATTGTCGCCGACAAGAACTACGCCCATCTCTCCGTGCCGCGCGAGGACGGCACGATCCTCAGCGTCGTGATCTGGGCCGGCATCGACGCCGACGGCAACATCGGCGTCAACTCCGCCGAGGGCCGCACCTGGCCGCGCCTGCTGCGCAAGGCCGGCCGCGCGACGCTGAGCTGGGCCAACGCGAGCAACCCCTATGAGTTCGTCTCGGTGACCGCCAAGCTCGTCGGCGACTCGCAGGCCGACGGCGACGCCGGCATCGACGCGCTGGCCAAGAAGTACATGGACGCCGACGTCTACCCCGGCCACACCGACGCCGAGACGCGCGTCCAGCTCACGCTCCAGCCGGAGCGCGTGACGCACCGCGTCTAGGCGAGCGCGCTCACGCCACCAGCGCGCGCAGCTCGGGCGCGATCGGCGGCGCCGCGGCGAACGCGCCCCACGGCAGCTCGCCGGCCGGCTCCAGCCGCTCGACGACCAGGCCCGCCCGGGCGCAGAGCAGCTCGCCCGCGGCGACGTCCCACAGGTTGACCCCGCGCTCGTAGTAGGCGTCCAGCCGCCCCGCCGCCGTCCATGCCAGGTCCAGCGCCGCCGAGCCGCCGCGGCGGATGTCACGCGCGGCCGGCGCGACGCGCGCGACCACCTCGGCCTGCAGCTCGCGGCGGCGGGTGTCGTAGCCGAAGCCCGTGGCGACCAGCGCGTGCGCCAGGTCGTCCGGCGGCGACGGGCTCAAGGCCATGCCATTGCAGTGCGCCGGCCCGTCGGCGGTCGCGGTGAACAGCTCGTCGCGCGTCGGGTCGTACACGGCCGCCGCGAGCCCCTCGCACGCGATGCTCACGCACCACTGCGGCAACCCGTACAAGAAGTTCACCGTGCCGTCGAGCGGGTCGACGACCCAGCGCCGGCCGGACGTCCCCGGCGTGTCGTCGCCCTCCTCGCCCATGATCGCGTCGTCGGGCGCGCGGCGGGCCAGGATGTCGCGGATCGCCGCCTCGGCCGCGAGGTCGGCCGCGCTGACGAGATCGGTCGAGGTCGACTTGGTGGCCAGCACCCGCTCGCTGCCGAAGCGCTCGAGCAGCAGCGCGCCGGCCGTGCGCGCGCACTCGACCGCGACGTCCAGGAGGTCGTCGCCGGCCATCAGGCGATCCCGCCCGGCCGGCGCCCGATCCACGGTTGCGCCGTCTCGACCTGCGCCGACAAGGAGACCAGCAACGCGTCGTCGCCGTGGCGCCCGACGAGCTGCACGCCGACCGGCAGGCCGTCGTCGTCGAGCCCCGCGGGCACCGCGGCCGCCGGCTGGCCGGTCACGTTCCAGGCCGGCATCCAGCTCAGCCGCTCGGCGCCGCGCGCGAGGTACTGCGGCGTGCCCCAGCGCCCGACGGCACCGGCGCGGTACGGACCGTTCGCGGCGCACGGCGTGACCAGCACGTCCACGTCGTCCCACAGCCGCAGCAGTTGCGCGGTCTGCACGGCCTCGGCCTGGCGCGCCCAGCGCACGAGCCCGGCGGGCAGCGCCGCCCCGATCGCGGCGACGCGCCGCGTCCGGGTCTCCAGCCGCTCGGGGTGCGGCATGGCGGCGCCGACGTCGTCGCCCACGCCGCGCAGGACGCGGACCAAGCCCGCGGGGTACAGCGACTTGGGGTAGTCGGGGTCGCGCTCGACGACCTCGTGGCCGAGCGAGCGCAGCAGCTCACCGGTCGCGTGGACGGCGCGCTTCTCCTCGTTGCCCAGGAACGGCAGCGCGCCGGGCATCGCCTTGGTCGAGACCGCGACGCGCAGCGGGCGCGGCTCGCGCGCCGCGGCGTCCGCGAAGCCGCCGCCGTCGATCGTCGCGTCCAGGAAGAGCGCCGCGTCGGCGACCCGCCGGGCCAGCGGCCCGTTGACCGACAGGCCCTGCCACGCGTCGTCGTGCGGCGCGACCGGCACGCGGTCGCGCGTGGGCTTGAGGCCGAAGAGCCCGGTCCACGCCGACGGCGTGCGGATCGAGCCCGCGCCGTCGGAGCCCAGCGCGACGCCGGCCAGGCCCGCGGCCATCGCGGCCGCGCTGCCTCCGGACGACCCGCCGGGCGTGCGGCTCAGGTCCCACGGGTTGCGCGTCGAGCCGAAGGTGGTGGTGTCGGTCGCCGGGAGCATCGTCAGCTCGGGCACGAGCGTCTTGCCGACGATCACCGCCCCGGCGGCGCGCAGCCGACGGACGGCCTCGGCGTCCTGCGCCACGGGGCCGGCGTGCGCGGCCGTGCCCCAGGCGGTGGCCTCGCCCGCGACGTCGACATCGTCCTTGATCGCGACCGGCACGCCGAGCAGCGGCCGGGAGGCGTCGCCGGCGCCGGCGCGGCCGTCGGCCTGCTGGGCCTCGACGAGCGCACGCTCGACCAAGACCACGCGGAACGCGTTCAACGTGGGGTCGAGCTGCGCGATCCGGGCGAGCGTCGCCTCCACGACCTCGCGGGACGACACCTCCTTGGCGCGGATCAGTCGGGCCTGCTCGGCGGCGCCGGCAAGGGCGAGCGTGGTGGCGTCCATGGAAGCGTGGACGCTATCGGTCCTGGACTTGAGGTCCGCGCGCCGGGCGTCGATGGATGCCGCGGCATGTCTATGTCCACAGGCAGACCGCTCGCGCTGATGGCGATCGCCGCCCTCGGCGGCGCGGCGGGCGCCGGCGTGGGCGCGGCCGGGAGCGCCGACGCCGAGGCCAAGGCCAAGGCCAAGCCCCAAGCCGCGGCGACGCGCGCGAAGGCCAGGCGCAAGGCGACCGCGCGCGTCCGGGCCGTGAAGATCGGCGCGGGTGCGGGCTGGGTGCCGGCCGAGGCGCTCGGCGCGGAGCTGGCGCCGCTCACCGGGACCGGAGCGGGCGGCGCCGCGGGCGGGGCGGCGAGCGGCGGCCCACCCACCGCGACGACCCCGACGATCACCGCGCCCACGACGACCACGCCGCTCCCGAACGTGCCGCCCACCGTCCAGGCCGTCGGCGTGACGCTCGACGACCGCGGCGGCTACAGCGCCCGCCTGTCCCGCCCCGCCGTCGCCGCCGGCGCGGTCGTGGTCCAGCTCATCAACCAGGGCGAGGACGACCACAACCTGCGCGTCGTCCCGACCGACCACGACGACGCGACCGTCGACTTCCCCCTCACCGCCGCCGGGGCCAACGCGACGCGGACGCTCACGCTCAAGCCCGGGACCTACCGCGTCTTCTGCACCCTGACCACGCCGGTCAACCACGAGGCGGCGGGCATGAACGCGACGCTGAAAGTGAGCTCAGCGGCGTCCTGAATTGGCCCCTTGGGGTGTGCAAGAGTGCGTCTCGATGCCCAGCGACGAGCCGACCGTGCTGTGGGCGCCGACCGAGGAGCGGATCGAGCAGGCGTCGATCACGCGGTTCGCCCGCTGGGTGGCGGCGACGCGCGGCGTCGACGTGACCGGCTCCTACGACGCGCTCTGGCGCTGGTCGGTCGACGACCTCGACGGCTTCTGGTCGGCGATCTGGGAGTTCTTCGCGGTGAAGGCCTCGACCCCGTACGACGCGGTGACCGGCTCGCGCGCGATGCCGGGCGCCGCGTGGTTCCCGGGCGCCCAGCTCAACTACGCCGAGCACGTCCTGGCCGGCAACGTCGACAGCGCGATCGCGCTCCAGCACGCCTCCGAGCTGCGCGAGCTGGACTGGATGACCTGGGGCGAGCTGCGCGACCTCGTCGCGCGGATCGCGACCGGCCTGAAGTTCCTGGGCGTGGAGCCGGGCGACCGCGTCGTCGCCTACATCCCCAACATCCCGGAGGCGGTCGCGGCGTTCCTGGCCTGCGCGTCGCTGGGCGCGACGTGGTCGTCGTGCTCGCCGGACTTCGGCGCGCGCTCGGTCGTCGACCGCTTCGCGCAGATCGAGCCGAAGGTGCTGATCGCCGTCGACGGCTACCGCTACGGCGGCAAGGACTTCGACCGCCGCGACGTCGTCGCCGGCCTGCGGCGGGAGATCCCGTCGCTGGAGCACGTCGTGCTGTTCGACTACCTGGGCGCGGAGGGCGAGACCGTGCTCGACGACGTCGTCGGCTGGCGCGAGCTGATCAAGCAGCAGGAGCCGCTGGACTTCGCCCAGCTCCCCTTCGACCACCCGTTGTGGGTGTTGTACTCGTCGGGAACCACGGGGCTGCCCAAGCCGATCGTGCACGGCCAGGGCGGCGTGCTGCTGGAGCACCTCAAGTTGATGCACCTGCACCTGGACGCCCAGGACGGCGACCGCGTGCTCTGGTTCACGACGACCGGCTGGATGATGTGGAACTTCCTGGTCGGCGTGCTGCTGACCCCGGCGTCGATCGTCCTCTACGACGGCAACCCCGGCACGCCATCGCTCGACCGCCTGTGGGACCTGGCGGCCGAGGCGGGCGTGACGACCTTCGGGACGAGCGCGGCGTTCATCGCCTCGTGCATGAAGGCCGGCGTCGAGCCGGGCGGCGGCGACCGCGACCTGAGCGCGCTGAAGGCGGTCGGCTCGACGGGCTCGCCCCTGGCGCCCGAGGGCTTCCAGTGGGTCTACGACCACGTCGGGGCCGATACGTGGCTGTTCTCGACCAGCGGCGGGACAGACGTCGTCAGCGCGTTCGTCGGCGGCGTCCCGACGCTGCCCGTCTACCGCGGCGAGCTCCAGGCGCGCGCGCTCGGCGCCAAGGTCGAGTCCTGGGACCCCGACGGCCACGCGCTGGTCGGCGCGGTCGGCGAGCTGGTGATCACCGAGCCGATGCCGTCGATGCCGATCTTCTTCTGGGGCGATCCGGACGGCGCGCGCCTGCGCGAGTCCTACTTCGAGCACTACCCCGGCGTCTGGCGCCACGGCGACTGGATCGAGATCACCGAGCGCGGCACGGCCATCATCTCGGGCCGCAGCGACTCCACCATCAACCGCGGCGGGATCCGGATGGGGACCGCGGAGATCTACCGCGCGGTGCTCGCCGACGACGCGATCGTCGACGCGCTGGTCGTCGACGTCCCCGGCCGCGAGGGCTTCGACGAGGGCTGGATGCCGTTGTTCGTGGTGTTGCGCGACGGCGTCACGATGAACGACGACCTGGTCGCCGCGATCAAGCGGCGCGTCCGCGAGGACTGCTCGCCGCGGCACGTGCCCAACGAGGTCGTGCAGATCGCCGAGGTCCCGCGCACGCTGAGCGGCAAGGCGCTGGAGGTGCCGGTCAAGCGCATCCTGATGGGCCAGCCGGCCGAGCAGGCGGCGTCGCGCGACTCGCTCGCCAACCCGGGCGCGCTGGACGTGTTCGTCCGCATGGCGGACGCCGGCACGTCAGCCGGCGGCTGACGCCCTTCCCTTCCGCCTGCACGCGGTTTAGGCTCGCCGCGTGACCGATCAGCCCGTCTTCGAAGCGGAGTACGTCGAGAAGCGCTCGCGCTTGACGACCTTCTTCCGCGGCATCCTCGCCATCCCGCACTTCATCGTGCTCTACGTGTGGGGGATCCTGGCGTTCTTCGCCATCGTGTTCGCGTGGTTCGCCATCGTCATCACCGGCCACTACCCGCCGGCGCTCTACTCGTTCGTCGCCGGCCTGCAGCGGTACTCGACCGCGGTGTACGGCTACGTCGCGCTGCTGACCGACGAGTACCCGCCGTTCAGCGGCGACACGGACAACTACCCGGCGCGGCTCAAGATCCCGCCGCCCAAGGCGGAGTACAACCGGCTCAAGACGCTGTTCCGCATCATCTTGGCGATCCCGGTGCTGATCATCGCCTACGCGATGCAGATCGTCTGGGAGGTCGGGGCGTTCCTGGCCTGGTTCGTGATCGTGGTCATGGGCAAGCAGCCCAAGGGCCTGCAGGACATGATCGTGCTCGGCCTGTCCTACCAGCAGCGCAGCTACGCCTACCTCACGCTGCTGACCGAGGACTGGCCGCCGTTCACCGACCCGGACGGCGGCTCCCTGGCCAGTCCGGTCGGCGGCGCCGGGCTGCCGCCCGCGCCGGCCACGACGGCCCCGCCGGCCGCCCCCGAGGCGCCCTCGGCCTCGACGGGCATCTCCGGCGGAGACCCGTTGAACGGGTAGTAACGCGCCAAGATTGGGCGGTTCGCGGGAGCTTTGGCCCGCGAACCTCCAAAGTTGGCGCAATTGGACAGGTGTTCGAGGCGGATGGTGCCGACCACCGGTGCATGCTCACCGTGGGCCCACGCCATCTCGCGCTCGTCGCCGCCTTCGCCGCGCTGCCGCTGCTCGCGCCCTCGGCCGCGCAGGCCGACCTGCTGTTGACGCGGGCGGGGACCGGCACGGCCGGTGCCGTCGGCGACGGCTCCTTCGCCGCGGCCGCGCAGCTCAACGGCCCGCGCGGCATCGCGCGGCTCGCCGACGGCTCGGTGCTCGTCGCCGACACCGGCAACAACCGCGTCCGCAAGATCGCGGTCGACGGCACCATCACCACCGTCGCCGGCAGCGGCGTGGCCGGCAGCGCGGGCGACACCGGGCCGGCGCTGCTGGCCCAGGTCAACGCGCCGCGCGACGTCGCGGTCGCGCCCGATGGGGTCACCTACTACATCGCCGACACGGCCGGCAACCGCATCCGCCGCGTCGACGCGAGCGGCACCATCACCACCTTCGCGGGGACCGGCACCGCCAACTTCAGCGGCGACGGCACCGCCGCGACGCTTGCGACGCTGAACACCCCGAGCGGTCTCGGCGTCACGGCGGGCGGCGCGGTCCTGATCGCCGACACCACCAACAACCGCATCCGCCAGGTCAGCGGCGGCACGATCGCCACCGTCGCCGGCTCCGGCGCCGCCACCTCGACCGGCGACGGCTCGCCGGCGCTGCTGGCAACGATCAACGCGCCGCAGGACGTGTCCGCGGTCGCGGGCGGCGGCTTCCTCGTCGCCGACACGGTGGCCAACAAGATCCGCCGGGTCGACGGCGCCGGGACGATCACCACCGTCGCCGGCACCGGCACCGCGTGCGCCACGGCCGGCGCGTTGTGCGGGGACTACGGCCCGGCCGGGCTGGCGCTGCTCAACGCGCCCGCGTCCGTCACGGCCGATGCGTCGGGCAGCGGCTTCCTGATCGCCGACACCGGCTCCAACCGGGTCCGGCGCGTGAGCGCGAGCGGGACGATCACGACGCTGGCCGGCTCCGGCGCGGCGTGCGCGACCCCGACGCTGCTGTGCGGCGACGCGGGTCCCGCGAGCCTGGCGGCGCTCAACGCGCCGCGCGCGGCGATCGACCTCCCGGACGGCTCCCTGCTCTTCGCCGACTCGGCGACCAACCGCCTGCGGGCGCGGATCCCGGACGCGGCCGGCCCCGCGGGTCCGGCCGGCGCGACCGGGCTGCCGGGCGCGAACGGGCTCGCCGGCGCCGACGGCGCTGACGGCGCCGCGGGTTCTTCCGGTTCCACGGGTCCGGGCGGTCCTGGTGGTCCGGCCGGCACGCCGGGCGCCGACGGGCGCGTCCTCGTCCCCGCGGTCACCGCGTCGTTCGCGGCCACCAAGCTGACCGGCCGCACGGCCCGGGCCACGGTCCTGCGGATCGTGCTGACGGCGCCGGCGGTCGTGAGCGTCCGGGTCAAGTGCGGGACCAAGACGGTCGCGACGCGCAAGCTCACGTTCCGCACGCCGGGACGCAAGCAGATCCCGCTCGGCAAGCTCAAGGCCGCGACGTACGCGGTGACGCTGACGGCGACGGACGGCGCGTCGCAGTCGGTCGACCGCGCAGCGCTTCGGATCATCCCGGGGCGCTAGCCCACCAAACTCGCGGCGCGCGCCGGCTGGTCCCCGACCCAGTAGCGCGGGCCGGGGCCGAAGCGGCTGGCGCGATCGTCGGGGTTGGAGAGCATGCAGCGGTCCAGCGAGAGGCAGCCGCAGCCGATGCACTCGGTCAGCCCGGCCTTGAGCCGCTCCAGCTCGGCGATCCGCTCGTCGATCCGGTCCGACCAGCCCGACGAGAGCCGCGACCAGTCGTTGCGCGTCGGCGCCCGGTCCGGCGGCAGCTTGGCGAGCTCCTGGCCGATCTCGTCGAGCGTCAGCCCGAACTTCTGGGCGAACACGATGAACGCGATCCGCCGCAGCACCGGCCGCGGGTAGCGCCGCTGCCCACCTCCGGCCCGCTCGGACTCGATCAGCCCACGCTCCTCGTAGAACCGGAGCGCGGAGGCGGCGACACCGGACCGCTTCGCGACTTCGCCGATGGGCAGGAGCGTGGACATGGTCTTGAAGCTTACTTGAGCTTGAGGAGGCGGCGGAGCTGCCGCGCCCCGTCAGCGCAGCGGCAGCGGTGGTGGCGTCGGTGCGTCGACGTCGGGTGGTGGTGGCGCCGGTGTGGTCGGGCGGAGGCCGATGACGAGGAGGGCCGTGGCCGCGAGGGCCAGCGCGATCGGCCAGCCGACGAGGGTCGCGCCTGCGGCCGACACGCCGAGGGACGTGATGATCGCGAAGAAGATGAGGTTGAGCACGCCGAGGTAGGCCGGACCCGGTTGGCGGTCGACCGAGCTGTAGGCGATCAGGCCGAAGCCGGCGGCGACCGTCAGGAGCTCCCAGCCCCAGGCCACGCCGGTGACGTGGTCGGCGCTGCCGAAGTCGATGAACAGCGGGAACAAGATGAACGAGCCGGAGATCGCGAGGACCGACAGCCCGGCGGCGTCGATCAGCGCCACGCCGTGCCGCAGGCGCCGGTCGCGCTGGCCGATCGCCGCGAAGCCGTAGACGACCATCAACGCCAGCAGCACCCAGCGGTCGGTCCCGAAGCCGTCCGGGTCCCAGATCCACTGCACGGCGGCCAGGACGGCGCCGCCGGCGGCCAGCGCGCCGATCAGCGTGCACACCGCGCTGTTGCGCCGCGTCGCGAAGGCCAACGCGAAGACGGCGATCGCCGTGAGTCCCCACGTCGCGGTCCCGGCGGCGGTCGCGTGCCCGCCCGCCACGTCGGCGAGCGACACCACCACCTTGATCCAGAGCGCCACGCTCGCGACGTACAGCACCGACTGGTAGGCGCGCGGCGCGTCGCCCTCGATGGGCGCCTGCACGGCCAGCAGCAGCACGAACGCCAGCGCCGCCAGCCCGTAAGCCAGGTGCACGCCGTCGCTCCACGCGTCGTCGAAGCGCGTCGCGACCACCCACACCAGCGTCGTCAGCACGACGACGCCCGCGGCGATCACGTCACCGCGGAACGGCTTCGGGCGCAGGGCGTCCAGCAGCGAGGAGGGCGCGGCCACGCCGCGCCCTTCGCCAGCGGTCACCGCGATCCTGCCCCGGCGCTAGCTGACGCCGTCCGGATCCGGGCCGATCCGCTCGCCGCGGTCGAGGGCCTGGATCGTCGCCATGTCGTCGTCGGTCAGCGTGAAGCCGAAGACGTCGAAGTTCTGCTCGATCCGCTCCTGCGTCACCGACTTCGGGATGACGACGTTGCCCAGCTGCAGGTGCCAGCGGATCACGACCTGGCCGGTCGTCACGCCGTGGCGCTCGGCGATCTCGACGATCGCCGGGTCGTCCAGCACCGCGCCCTGGGCCAGCGGCGACCATGCCTCGGTCACGATCCCGTGCTCGGCGTGCTCGCGCCGCAGCCCCTCCTGCTGGAGGTAGGGGTGCAGCTCGATCTGGTTGACGACGGGCACCACGCCGGTCTCGGCGATGATCCGCTCCAGGTGCGGCTGCTTGAAGTTCGAGACGCCGATCGAGCGCGTCAGGCCGTCCTGCTGGAGCTCGACGAGCGCCTTCCACGTCTCGACGTACTTGTCGTTGGCCGGCGCCGGCCAGTGGATCAGGTACAGGTCGACGTGCGGCATCTCCAGCCGGTCCAGCGACGCGCGCAGCGCGCGCTTGGCCGAGTCGTGACCCTGGTCGTCGTTCCAGAGCTTGGTCGTGACGTAGACGTCCTCGCGCTGGAGCCCGGCGGCGTGGATCGCCTGCCCGACGCCGGCCTCGTTGCGGTAGACCTTGGCGGTGTCGATGTGCCGGTAGCCGGCCAGCAGCGCGCGCGTGGTGACGTCGGCGGTGTCCTCCTGCGGGACCTGGAAGACGCCGAAGCCGAGTTGAGGGATCTGCGCGCCGTCGTTGAGCGTGACGGCGGGAACATGCGAAGAGGAAGTCACGGTCATGCCTCCTGCCGTGCCCGACCGGTGGCGTCGCAAACGCGGACGCTCCCGGCAGATCCCCCAGCCGGCGGTGTCAGACGCCGCTAACGCGCCAACCCGGGGTTCTCGACCGGCTCGTCGCCCGAGTAGTCGTAGAACCCGATGCCGGCCTTGCGGCCGTACCAGCCGGCCGACAGCATCTTGCGCAGGATCGGCGGCTGCGCGAAGCGGCGCTCGCGGAACTCGTCGAAGAGCACGTCGCAGATCGCGCCGGTGGTGTCGTTGCCGACGAGGTCGGCGAGCGTCAGCGGGCCCATCGGATGGCCGGCGCCGGCCTTCATCGCGGCGTCGATCTCGCTGATCGACCCCACGCCCTCCTCGTAGGCGCGCATCGCGTCCAGCATGTAGGGGACGAGCAGGCGGTTGACGATGAACCCGGCCTTGTCCTTGGTCGGGATCGCGATCTTGCCCTGCAGCGACTCCGCGAAGCCCAGGACGGCGGCGAACGTCGCGTCGGTCGTCGTGACGCCGCGGACGACCTCGACGAGCTTCATGATCTGCGCCGGGTTGAAGAAGTGCAGGCCGGCGAACTGCGTGGGCCGCGACGTCGAGGCGGCCTGGTCGATGACGGCCAGCGACGACGTGTTGGTCGCGAAGAGCGCGTCGGGCTTGACGATCGCGTCGAGCGCCTTCCACAGCTCCAGCTTGAGCGCCAGGTTCTCGGTGATCGCCTCGATGACGAGGTCGCTGTCGGCCAGGTCGGCGTAGTCGGTGGTGCCGGTCAGGCGCCCGAGGATCGCGTCGGCGGCGTCCTGCGTCGACTTGCCCTTCTCGACAGCGCGGGCGAGCTGCTTCTGGATCTTGCCCAGGCCCTTCTGAAGGGTCGCGTCGTCCACCTCGCGGACGACGACCTCGTAGCCGGCGGTCGCGACGACCTGTGCGATCCCGTGACCCATGAGCCCGCACCCGACGATTCCAACCTTCTTGATCTCGGCCATGGCGCGGCACCCTAATGAACCGCTCCGTACAGTGCGGGCATGTCGATCGTGGAGACCGAGGACCGTGGCGCGGTCCGCCATGTGGTGCTGAACCGGCCCCAGAAGCGCAACGCGTTCAACGACGAGCTGGTGCTGGGGCTGCGCGAGGCCCTGCACGCCGCCGCCGACGACGACGCCGTGCAGTGCGTGGTCGTCCGGGGCGCCGGCCCGATGTTCTCGTCCGGCATGGACGTCGGCTTCCTCGGCGCGCTCTCAGGCCAGCCGGAGCGGCTGCGCGCCTCGCGCCGGCCGATCCTCGAGACCTGGAACCTGCTCGAGGAGATGCCGAAGCCGACGATCGCCCAGATCCACGGCGCGTGCCTCGGCGGGGCGATGGAGCTGGCGCTCGCGGCCGACCTGCGGGTCATGGCGAGCGACGCCGTGATCGGGCTGGTCGAGACGCGCGTCGGCCTGGTCCCGGACGTCGGCGGGTCGTCGCGGCTGCCGAGCGTCGTCGGGCTCGGCCGGGCCAAGGAGATGATCATGGCCTCGAAGATCATCGACGGCACCGAGGCCGAGCGGATCGGCCTGGTCAACCGGGTCGCGCCGGCCGACGAGCTGGACGCGGCCACCGACCAGCTCGTCACCGAGCTGCTCGCGTGCGCGCCGCGCGCCGTGGCGTACGCCAAGCGCATCCTCGACACGGTCGCCAAGCCGAACCTGTCGGCGACGCTGGAGCTCGAGGTCGCCGCCCAGGAGCTGTGCGCGCGCTCCGAGGACTTCGCCGAGGGCACGCGGGCGTTCGCCGAGAAGCGCCAGCCGGAGTTCAGTGGGCGCTGAGCCCGACGCCGATCCGTTGCGGGTCGTCGCCTGCGCGGTGGTGGGCGACGACGGCCGGCTGCTGGTGGTCGCCAAGCACGCGGCGCCGGAGGTCCACTACCTCCCGGGCGGCAAGCCGGACGCGGGCGAGACCGAGTTGGAGGCCTTGATCCGGGAGGTCGACGAGGAGCTGGGCGTCGCCGTCGTCGATCCGGTGCGCTTCACCGACGTCTTCGCCGAGGCGACGCTGGAACGCGTGCCGATGCACCTCGTCGTCTACACGGCGTCGCTGGACGGCACGCCGGCGCCGGCGGCCGAGATCGCATCGATGCGCTGGTGGCCGGCCGACGACGGCAGCATCGGCCTCGCGCCGCCGATCGAGCACATGGTGGTGCCGCGGCTGCGCGCGGCGGGCGCGCTGCCGCCGGCGGCGTGACGACCGCCCGCGCCTACTCGACGGCGCCGACGACGCGCCGCTCGTGCGTCCCGACGCCGATCGTCCGTTCGCCGTCGACCACCTCGACGTCGAAGCGCAGCTTGCGGTCCTCGACGATCTCCTTCAACACGGCCCGCGCGACGCAGTGCGCACCCTCGACCGCGCCGGCCACGTGCTTGACGCAGACCTCGAAGCCGACGGTCGTCGTCCCGGGCGCGATGTGGGACGTCGCGAGCGTCGTCGCCGCGTGCTCCATCATCCCGATCATGCCCGGCGTGGACAGCACGCGATGGGGCAATGAGCCGCGCACGTCGGTGAGCAGAAGCCCCTCCGCGACGAACGCGTGCTCGTGGATCTCGGTGGTGCTCACCGGCGGCACGTTATCGTCACCCGCCGCATGGACTTCGACTCCCGTTCTCCGGTGGTCGTGCTGGCCGGCGGCACCGGTGGCGCGAAGCTCGCGCGCGGGATGGCCGACGTGGCCGGCGACGACCTCGTCGTGATCGCCAACACCGGCGACGACGTCGAGATGTACGGCGCCTACGTCGCGCCCGACCCCGATCTCGTGACGTTCTGGCTCGCCGACCGCATCGACGAGCGCGGCTGGGGCCTGGCCGGCGACACGTTCCACGTCATGGACGGCCTGCGCGAGCTCGGCGTCGACATCTGGTTCAACCTCGGCGACCGCGACCTCGCCTACGGCGTCCGCCGCGCCGAGCTGCTGGCCGGCGGCACGCGCCTCACGGACGCGATCGCCGAGCTGGTCGCGGCCCTCGGCGTCGCGGCGACCGTCCTCCCCATGGCCGACGAGCCGGTCCGCACGAGCGTCCTCTCCGAGGACCGCTGGATCCCGTTCCAGGAGTTCATGGTCCGCGAGCGCGCCGCGCCGCCGATCGCCGACGTGCGCTACGACGGCGCCGCCGACGCGAGCGTGACGCCGGAGGCCGCGAGCGCCCTGGCCAACGCGCGGGCGATCATCGTGGGACCCTCCAACCCGGTGATCTCGATCGGCCCCATCCTCGCCGTGCCCGGCATGGCCGAGGCCCTGCGCGACGCGCCGGCGCCCGTCGTCGGCGTCTCGCCCATCGTCGGCGGCCAGGTCGTCAAGGGCCCGACCGAGCCGTTCCTGCAGTGGGCGGGCGTGTCGTTGGACGCGTCCGGCATCGCGAGCTTCTACGGCGACCTCCTCGACGGCCTCGTCGCCGACGAGCCGCTCGACGCGCTGGCGATCCCGACGCTGCGCGCCGACACGCTGCTCGGCGACCCCGACGCCCGCCGGCGCGTGGCGACCGAGGTCCTGGCCTTCGCGGAGGGCCTGCGCTGATGGCGCCGGCCCCGCGCCGCCGCGGCCACCACACGGTCGCCATCCTGCCCGTCAAGCGCTTCGGCGCCGCCAAGCAGCGGCTGGACAACGACCTCTCCGACGGCACGCGCCGCGCCCTGGCCGAGGCGATGGTCACCGACGTCCTGATCGCGCTGCGCCGGTCCAAGCGCGTCGACGAGGTGCTCGTCGTCAGCGGCGAGACGATGGCCGTCGCGCTCGCCGCGGGCTACGACGCGGCCGCGGTCGTCGACGACCCCGAGGACGCCGGCCACAGCTCCGCGGCCGTGCGCGGCGTGGACGCCGCGATCGAGCGCGGCGCGACCCGCGTCCTGCTCGTCCCCGGCGACTGCCCGGCCCTGGACCCGGCCGAGGTCGACGCGCTCCTGGCCGACGCCGACGGCGTCGAGACCCCGGACGTCGTCGTCGTGCCCGACCGCCACGGCACCGGGACCAACGCGCTGCTGCTGACCCCGCCCGACGCGATCCAGCCCGCCTTCGGCCCCGGCTCGCGCGAGCGCCACGAGCGGCTCGCGCGCGAGGCCGGCGCGACGGTCGCGGCGATCGACGTCCCGACGCTCGGCCTCGACGTCGACACGGTCGAGGACCTCGCGGCGCTTCGCACGGCGCTGGAGGACGTGCGCGGCGGCGCGTCGCACACGCGGGGGCTGCTCGCGCGGTTCAGCCGCGTGGGCGGCGGCGCCGGATGACCCTGGTCACCGCGCGGGCCCTCGCGGGCCTGCCGGAGGTGCGCGCGGGCGACGACCTCGCGGCGCTGATCGCCGGCGCCCACGGCGCCGGCGGGTTCGCGCCCGGAGCTGTGCTGGTGGTCGCCCACAAGGTGGTGTCCAAGGCCGAGGGCCGCGTGGTCGCGCTGCGCGACGTCGTGCCCGGCGAGCGCGCCCTGACGCTCGCGGCGCAGCTCGGCAAGGACCCGCGCCAGGTCGAGGTCATCCTGCGCGAGAGCGCCGAGGTGGTGCGCGCCGAGCACGGCGTCCTGATCTCCCGCACCCACCACGGCTTCGTGTGCGCCAACGCGGGCGTGGACGCGTCCAACGCGGCCGCCGCCGACGAGCTGATCCTCTTGCCCGTCGACCCGGACGCCAGCGCGCGGGCCCTGCGCGGCGCCCTGGGGCGGCTGGGCGCCGGGTCCCCCGCGGTGTTGATCGCCGACTCCTTCGGCCGCGCCTGGCGCCACGGCCAGTGCGACGTCGCGGTCGGGATCGCCGGCCTGGCGCCGCTCGAGGACTGGCGCGGCCGGACCGACGCGCACGGCCGCGCGCTGCGGGCCACGTGGATCGCGATCGCCGACCAGGCAGCCGCGGCCGCCGATCTGGCCCGCGGAGGCAAGGACGCGGGCGAGCCCGCGGTGGTCGTCACGGGCCTGGAGCGCCACGTGCTGCCGGCCGGCGACGACGGCCCGGGGGTCCAGGCGCTCGTCCGTGGTCGCGAAGAGGACCTGTTCGGTTAGCCGACCTTTGCGTTGCGTCGGGGCGCCGTGACAAGGTGGTCGGGTGCTGCGCCTCATCGCCGCCGAGCTGCGTCACCGCCGCGGCCGCGCCCTGGCGCTGCTGGCGGGGATCGCGGTGGCGACCGCGTCGTTCACGGTCCTGACGGGCGCGTCGGAGTCCTCGCGGCTCGAGGTCCGCGGCGACGTCGCCCAGCACTTCCGGACCGCCTACGACGTGCTCGTCCGGCCGCGCGGCGCGGTCCAGCCGCTGGAGCGCGACGAGGGCCTCGTCCAGCAGGCGTTCGCGTCCGGCACCTTCGGCGGGATCACGATGGACCAGTACCACGAGATCCGGCGCACGCCGGGCGTGGACGTGGCGGCGCCGCTGGCGGTGTTCGGGTACGTGCTGCCGACGGCGACGATCCCGGTCCGGCTGGGCGACCAGCTGTCGCCGGGCCCCCGCAGCGCGTTCCGGGTGCGCACGACGTGGCGCGCCGACCGCGGCCGCGTGACCGTCCGGGAGCCCGACTCCTACGTGTACGTCACGCGCCGGCCGACCCGCCCCGACACGGGCCACATCATCGGGTCGCCGACGATCGTGCAGGCCGACGAGGACCTCGGCGCCCGCGGCTACGTCCCGATCTGCCCGATCGCCAGCGCCCCGGCCTCGCCGTTCTCGCGCGCCGCGCGGTCCTATCTGCACTGCTGGTCGACGCGCAGCGGCCGCAACGGGCTCGCGCCGTACGGCCTGGCGGGGACCGCTCCCGAGGACCTCGGCGCCGCCGTGCAGTACCCGTTCCCGCTGCTGGTCGCCGGCATCGACCCCGCGGCCGAGGCCAAGCTGTCTGGCCTGGACCACACCGTCGTGACGGGCCGCTACCTGCGCGATGGCGACACGGCGCGCGTCGGCGAGCACCGCCAGGTCGTGCCGATGTTGATGGCCACCGCGACGAACCTCGACCTGTCGGCCCGGGCCGACGCCCGGCGCCTGCCCACCAGCGCGGCCGACGCGGTGTTCGCCGCGCGCGACGACCGCGGCGCGGTCAAGCGCACGCTCGCCGGCGCGCGGCCGGGGCCGGTGCTCGCCCGCGAAACGGTCGGCGCGCGCGACGCCTACGCCACGCTGATCGCCCAGCTCCGCCAGCCGATGGGCCTGGACGCGACGTGGACGAGCGGCCAGCCGCGCTACACGCAGCTCGGCCCGCGCCACCTCGTCGCGCAGCCGATCCGCAGCGACCCCTACATCTGGGGCTCGGCCCTCGAGGTCACGGGCAACACGGCGGGGTTCGTCACCGTCCCGGCCACCGCGCACGGCACCGGCTTCCGGCGGCTGGACGAGAACACCGGCACGTTCGCCTACAACTACCCGCTGCCGGAGATCCAGGCGGTCGGCACATTCGACCCGCGCCGGCTCACCGGCTTCGGCGACCCGGACGTCATGCCGCTCGATCCCCTGCAGCGCTCGGTGGCGACCGTCGCGGACGCCGCGAGCCGCCGCGCGCTGGGGTCCGGGACCCTGCAGCCGGACGGGAACATGGCCGGCTACCTGACGCAGGCGCCGACGGTGCTGACGACGCTCGCCGCGCGCTCGATGTTCCTGCAACCTCGCGTGTTCGGGCGGAGCGTCGAGCGCCAGCAGGCACAGCCGATCAGCGTCGTGCGCGTGCGGGTCCGCGGTGTGCACGGCCCGGACAAGGCCTCGCGGGAGCGGATCCGGCTGGTGGCCGAGCGCATCGCGGCGCACACCGGGCTGCAGGTCGACGTGACGGCGGGCGCCTCGGAGACGCCGGTGCGGGTCGACGTCCCGGCCTCCGGCTTCGGCCGGCCGGCCGTGGCGCTGCGCGAGGGCTGGGTCAAGAAGGGCGTGGCGACGGCGATCCTCAGCGCGGTCGACCGCAAGTCCTTGGTGCTGTTCTTCCTGGTGTTGCTCGTGTGCGCGCTGTTCTGCGTGAACGCGACGAGCGCCGCCGTGCGGTCACGTTCGGTCGAGTTGGGGGTCTTGGCGTGCGTGGGCTGGCCGCGGCGACAGCTGTTCTCGTACCTCTTGATCGAAGTGGGCGTCGTCGGCCTGGCCGCGGGGCTGGTCGGGTTGCTGGTGGCCTTGCCGGCCGGCGCGGCGCTGGGGCTGCCGGTGGGCGGCCTGCGGGCGTTCGTCGCCGTGCCGGCGGCGACGGTGCTGGCGCTGGCCGCGGGCGCGGTGCCGGCGGCGCGCGCGGCGCGCAGCGATCCGCTGGAGGCCGTGCGCCCCGCGGTGCGCCCGACGGGCTCGGCGCGGCCGATCCGGTCGGTCCGCGGCCTCGCGATCCGCAACCTGCTGCGCGTGCCGGGCCGGACGGCGCTCGGCGTCGTGTCGCTCGGCGTCGGCGTCTTCGCGCTGACCGCGCTGCTGGCCGTGACGGCGGCGTTCCGCGGCGCGGTGGTCGGGACGGTGCTCGGCGATGCGATCGCGGTGCAGGTCCGGACGGCCGACTACCTGGCGGTCGGCGCGACGCTCGTGCTCGGCGGCCTGGCCGTCGCCGACGTCCTGTACTTGAACCTGCGCGACCGCTCGGCGGAGATCGCGACGCTGCGCGCGACCGGCTGGCGCGAGGGCCAGCTCACGCGGCTGGTGGCGTTGGAGGGACTGGGCCTGGGCGTCGTGGGCGGCGTCCTCGGCGCCGGGATCGGCCTGGCCGCGGCGGTCGCGTTCACCGGCGAGCTGACCACCGCGATGCCGCTGGTGGCCGGTGGCGCCGCGCTGCTTGGCATCCTGATCGCGGTCGGCGCGTCGCTCCCACCGGCCGCCGCCCTGCGAAGACTGCCCACCGCGACCCTGCTGGCCGAGGAATGACGAGCACAACGACAACGGTGGGATCGACCGTCCGCGTCGAGGACGTCGTCAAGCGCTACACCTTGGACGAGGGCGTCGAGCTCGTCGCGGCCGATCGGGTGTCGCTGACCGTCGAGCCGGGCGCGGCGGTCGCGCTGACCGGCCCGTCGGGGTCGGGCAAGTCCACGCTGCTGCACCTCGTCGGCGGGGTCGACCGCGCCGACGCGGGCGCGATCTTCGTCGACGACCGCGAGGTCACGGCGCTGGACGGCGACGCGCTGGCCGCCCATCGCCGCCACGTCGGCTTCGTCTTCCAGCGGTTCAACCTGCTCGGCGCGCTGACCGCGCGCGACAACGTGCTCGCGCCGGTCGTCCCGTTCAAGGTCGGCTTCGACAAGGCCGCGCGGGCGGCCGAGCTGCTCGCCGCGGTCGGGTTGGCGGGCCGCGAGCGCTCGCTGCCGTCGCGGATGTCCGGCGGCCAGCAGCAGCGCGTGGCGATCGCCCGGGCGCTGGTCTGGAGCCCGGGCCTGCTGCTCGCCGACGAGCCGACGGGCAACCTGGACTCGCGCACCGGCGCGGCGATCCTCGACCTGCTGCTGTCCCTGCGGGCCGAACGCGGGACGACGATCCTGCTGGCGACGCACGATCCCGTGGTCGCATCCCGCTGCGATCGCCTCGTGCGCCTCCAGGACGGCCACGTGACCGACGACGTGGACCTCCGCGCCGGCGACGTCGACGTCGCAGCGCTGCTGGCCGGAGGCGGCGCTTGATGCGCCGGCGCCGCCTCTTCGCCCTCGAACGCTCCCGCCCCGGCCACCCCCGTCAACCGAGGGCGACGCGGGCTCGCTCAGCCCAGCGAATCGACCTTGAACTGGCGGGTGCCGGACGGGGTCGAGACCGCGACGGTGTCGCCCGGCGCCGCCCCGATGAGGGCCTTGGCCACCGGTGACTCGGCCGACAGGCGTCCGGTCTTCAGGTCGGCCTCGGTCGCGCCGACGATCGTGTAGGACGATGAGCGGCCGGAGGACACTTCGGTCACGTTGACGGTGGCGCCGAAGGTGACGACCGTCGCGTCCGCGTCGGACTCGACGACGGTCGCGTTGCGCAGGCGCTCGGTCAGGCGGGCGATCTTCGTCTCGAGGTGCGCCTGGTCCTCCTTGGCGGCGTGGTACTCCGCGTTCTCGGACAGGTCGCCGAGCTCGCGAGCGACGAGGATCCGCTGCGCGATCGTGCGCCGGCCCTCCCCCTCGAGCTCCTCGAGCTCGCTCTTGAGCTGTGCCAATCCTTCGCGGGTGATCGCTTCGGCCATCCGGAGAACCTAGCGAGGACGAGCGCCGGCCGACCGGCTAGGCGACGGTCAAGACCACGGCGGCCACCGCGGCGAACAGCAGGACGATGGCCAGCAGCCCGCCCGCCAGCGTCTGGAGCATCCGGTCCTCGTCGCTGAGCGCCAGGCCCGCGAGCCGGGACTCCGACCACTTGAACAGCGCGAGCGACGCGACCGCGTCGGCGGCCAGCACCGCCCACGGCGCCCACGACGGCGCAAGCGCGACCGTCCCGACCAACACCACGATGGCGATGACGATCGCGCCCGCCAGGTACGCGCCGAGCGACCGGCGCAGCACCTGCGGCGCGACCTCCGCGGCAGGACGGGCCCGCGGCGTCGCCCGTGGCGGTGCCGGCGCCGCCACGTCGCCCGCCCGCGCCGCCCGGCGGCGGGACCGACCCATAGGTCTACGCCGCCGCCTCGCGCGGCGCGCCCAGCGGGTGCTCGCGCAGGATGTCGTACAACGTGGACCGCTCGGCCGCCGGCCGCCCGGCCGCGTGCGCGGCCGCGACCAGCTCCGGCGGATCCAGCTTGACGCCGTGGTACGACCCGGCCAGGCGGGAGATCGACTCCTCCATCAACGTTCCGCCGAGGTCGTTGACGCCCCAGCGCAGCGCCTCGGTCGCCGCGTCCAGGCCCATCTTCACCCACGACGCCTGCACGTTGCGGATGGACTTGCCCAGCGCCAGCCGGAACACCGCGGTGTGCTTGAGGTTCTCCTCGCGCGAGATCTCCTCGACCCCGTGCGTGCGCCCCAGCAGCGTCATGAACGGGATGAACGACAGCGGCACGAACTCCGTGATCCCGCCCGTGCGCTCCTGCAGCTCGCGGACGACGTGCATGTGCGTCGCCAGCTCCCACGGCTCCTCGATGTGGCCGAACATCACCGTCGACGTCGACCGCAGCCCGGCGCGATGCGAGGCCTCGATGATCTCGACCCACCGCGCGACCGGCAGCTTGTTGGGGCTGATGCGCTCGCGGACGCCGTCATGCAGCACCTCCGCGGCGGTCCCCGGCGTCGACCCCAGCCCGGCGTCGCGCAGCTGCGCGAAGACCGCGGCCGGCGGCAGCCCGCTGATGTCGCACATGTGCGCGATCTCCATCGGCGAGTAGGCGTGCAGATGCAGCTGCGACGCCTCGTCCTTCGCGACCCGCAGCCAGTGCAGGTAGTCGTCCAACTTCCAATCGGGATGGATGCCCGACTGCATGCACAACTCGGTCGCGCCGTAGTCCACCGCCTCGCGCACGCGCCCCCGGAACTCCTCCTCGTCGTGCTGGTAGGCGTCGGGCGAGCGCTTGCCCTGCCCGAACCCGCAGAACGCGCAGCCGACGACACAGACGTTGGACACGTTGATGTTGCGGTTCACGACGAACGTCACGGTGTCGCCCGCCAGCTCGGCGCGCAGCGCGTCGGCGCCGGCGCGCATCTCCTCGATCGCGCTCGCGTCGGTCGACGCGAACATCGCGGTGAGCTCCTCGATGGACAGCGGCTCGCCGGCGCGCCCCCGCGCCACCGCGGGCCCGACGAGGTCTGACTGGATCGCGAACGGCGCCTCCGTCCGCCCCGAGCCGCGGCGCGGGATGAAGGACCAGTACTTGACCTTCACGACATCCAGCACATGCTGCTCGACCCACTCCGGGTCCAGGTACTTGCCGTACACGCACAGCCGCTCGGTCAGGGCCACGCCGTCCTGCGCCAGGCGCTTGCGCACCTGGTGCGGCGACGGGAACGGGTGCTCGGGCGAGATGTGGTCGCCGTTGGCGCTCAGCCCACCGAGGTCCGTCGCGCCCGCCGCGACCAGCTCGGGCCAGTGCTCGCTCAGGTTCGGCGGCACCTGGATCCCGACGCCGGGCATCAGCTCGCGCGCGACCGCGATCACGTCGACCAGGTCCTCCAGCGAGATCGCCGAAGCCCACTCCGGCACGCCGACCACGGCCCGCCCGCCCACGTCGCGCAGCCCCGTGCGCCAGAACCGCTCGGCCGCCTCGGTCGCGATGTCGGCCGGCTCCTCGCCGTAGTACTTCCGGTGCGGGACGAAGTTCTGGAGGATGACCTCCTGCAGGTGGCCATGCTCCTCGTGGACCGCGGCCAGCGCCCGCAGGGCGTCGACCCGATCCTCGCGCGTCTCCCCGATCCCCATCAGGATCCCCGACGTGAACGGGATCTTCAGCTCGCCGGCCATCCGGATGGTCTGCAGCCGCAGCTCCGGGTCCTTGGTCGGCGACCCCTGATGGGCGACGAGGTCGGCGCGCGTCGACTCCAGCATCAAGCCCTGCGACGCCGTCACCTCGCGCAGCCGCGCCAGCTCCTCGCGCGACACCGCGCCGAGGTTGGTGTGCGGCAGCAGGCCGCGCTCGAGCGCCTGCTCGCAGCACCACACGACGTAGGCGACGAAGTCCGGGAAGCCGAGCTCCTGAAGCCGGGCCCGAACGCCCGGGTGATGAGCCGGGTCGTCCCCGGTCAGGACCAGCAGCTCCTTCACGGACCGCTTCGCCGCCCCGTCGAGCAGCGCCAGCACCTCATCCGGCGTGTGCAGATGGGTCTGGTGCGTCTGGAAGGCGCAGTACTTGCAGTGGGAGACGCAGGTCCGCGACAACGAAAGCGTCACGTTCCGCGAGAAGGTCACACGACGGCGCACCTGCCTGATCCTACGACGCTGTCGCGAGTACCCTGCGCCGCCGATGTTCCGACGCGCCCTCGCCGCCCTCCTCGTCGCTGCCGCGACCGTCTCCGCCGCCGGCTGCGCGGGCACAGACAGCAGCGACAGCCGGCCCGACGCGGACGCCGACCTGATGCTCGACTTCACGCCCAACGCGGTGCACGCCGGCATCTACCTGGCGCTCCAGCGCGGCTACGACGACGCCGAGGGCGTCCACCTCGACGTCCACCCGCCCGGCGAGTCGACCGACGGCATCAAGGCGCTGCTCTCCGGCCAGGAGGACTTCGCGCTGGTCGACATCCACGACCTCGCGCTCGCCGACGCCAAGGGCAAGGACATCGTCGGCGTGATGGCGCTCGTCCAGACGCCGCTCGCGGCGGTGCTCGCGGCCGACGGCGCGAGCGTCAAGCGACCCAGCGACCTCGAGGGCCGCAAGGTCGGCGTCACCGGCCTGCCCTCCGACGACGCCGTCCTGGACTCGATCGTCAAGGGCGACGGCGGCGACCCGGGCAAGGTCCGCAAGGTCACGATCGGCTTCAACGCCGTGCAGGCGCTGCTGTCGGGCAAGGTCGCGGGCGCGACCGCGTTCTGGAATGCCGAGGGCGTCGCGCTGAAGCACCAGCGGCCCGCGGCGCGCGAGTTCAAGGTCGACGACTACGGCGCGCCGTCCTATCCCGAGCTGGTCCTCGCCACGACGCGCGAGACGCTGGAGACCGACGCGCCCGTCGTCCGGGCGACGATCCGCGCGCTGCGCCGCGGCTACGAGAGCGCGATCAACGACCCGGACTCGGCCGTCTCGGCGCTGACCGACGAGGAGCCGACGCTCAACCGGACGCTGACGTCCGAGCAGCTCGACGCCGTCAGCCCGTCCTTCATGGCCGGCGCCGACTTCTTCGGCCAGCTCCAGCCCGCCGTGCTGGCCAAGTGGGCGACGTGGGAGCAGCGGTTCGGGATCGTGAAGAAGAAGCCCGATGTCGCCGCGATGTTCGACACCCAGGTCGCGCGCTCGGGCCTGAAGTCGGACCCGGACGCGTAGCCGCGAGCGCGGCGCGCCCCTACTGGGCGCGGATCCGCTGGAACTCCTGGCGCACCGACTCGGGCCGGCCCCACATCTGGACGACCTCGACGCGGCCGGAGCGCGCCTCGCGCACCGCGATCTCGCCGTCCAGCCCCGCCTTGTCGAGCAGCGCGAGCGCGCCGTGGACCGCGGGCGCGGCCGACGCGTGGCCGAAGCGATGCGCCACGAGGATGCGCCAGTGCCAGTCGTTCTTCGAGTACGGCTGCGCGTTGACGGTGCTGAGGTAGACCGCCGCGTTGACGTAGCGCGACTCGTCGTGGATCCGGACGTCGATCTCCAGATCGGTCCAGTCGTCGGGCAGCGAGGCGACGATCTCGTTGAAGGTGTCGGCGAGGGCCATCGCGCCCAATCGTATCGGCCGACCCCGCCTCCGCCGCGGCCACCCTCACCAAGGTCGCCGACCCGATCGGCGACGCCTCCGCCTACCAGTTCTCCAATCTTGGCACCAACAACGAGGTCTTCGTCGCGCGCTGGAACTGCGCAACGGTGACCGACCCGCCGGCCGCGCCGGCCCTGCCGGCCGCACCCAGCGGCGGCGGCACGCCGCCGTCCGCGCCCGTCGGCACCGCGGGCGCCCCGCCCGTGCCGACCAAGCCCAAGCCGGTCGCACGACTGTCGGCCGCCGACGGTCCTCGCCCAGTCGGTCGCGTTCCCGCCGACCAGGACGTGCGCCAGCCGCCGCAGCTTCGGGATCCGCCTGCGCGTCCCGAAGGGCTCGGACGTCGTCTCGGCCACCGTCAAGGTCGACGGCAAGACCGTCGCGGTGCGCAAGGGCACACGGCTGCGCTCGACCGTCGACCTTGCGCAAGCTGCCCAAGGGGCGCTTCACCGTCGCGATCGCGCTGAAGCTGAAGGACGGCCGCACGGTCAAGGGCGAGCGCAAGTACCGCACGTGCGCGGCCAAGCGCAAGGGCGGCAATCCCAAGGTGTAGGCCTACGCGCCGGCCAGGTGGGCCGCGAGCTCCTCCCCGCGGCCCATCAGCAGCGCGGCCGCGACCGGGTCGGTGTAGTCGCGCGAGTGCACGATCACGCCGTCGCGCACGGTCATGACCATCGCGAAGCGCAGCGCGAACGGCGCGCCGCCGGGCAGGTGCTCGCCGTGCAGCGTGTACTCGACCAGGACCGTCTCGCCGTCGGCGCCCGCGTGGATCGCGGCGTCCTCGACGCGCAGGTAGCGCCGCACGTCCCGCGAGGCCTCGAGCTGCGCGCGCACCGGGTCGCGGCCGCTCGCGGTGCGCCCCGCGAGCAGCGGCGGGCCGAACGGCAGCTCGACCTCGACCGAGGCCGCGTAGTGCGCGGCGACGCGGTCGGGATCGCCGGAGACGATGGCCTCGAGGAAGCTCTCGGCGACGGCGGTGGGCGTGGTCGCGGCTGCGGGCATGGCGGCGTGCTCCTGGGGAGAGGGATCCGGGGAAAGGTGAGGCCGTAGAATCGGAACGGTGGCCCCGCTTCCACGATACGGGGCGTGCGCCCCGGTTGTCAACGCGGGGCGCGCGCGGTGACCGGCGAGCGTCCGCTGCGCGCCGACGCCCGGCGCAACCGCGACAAGGTGCTCGCCGCGGCGACCGTCGCGTTCGCCACCGACGGCGCGACCGTCCCGCTGGACGACATCGCGCGCCGCGCCGGCGTCGGCGCGGGCACGGTCTACCGGCACTTCCCCACCAAGGAGGCGCTGTTCGAGGCCGTCGTCCTCGCACGCTTCACCGCGCTCGTCGGCTTCGCGCGCGATCAGGCCAGCGCCGAGCGCGATCCCACCGACGCGCTGTTCGCGACGATCGGGCACCTGGTCGTCGACTCGGCCGCCAAGCGCGACCTCGTCGACGCGCTGCACGGCGCCGGCGTCGATCTCGGGCCGGCGCTGCTGGCGGCGGGCGAGGAGCTGCGTGAGGCGCTCGGGGCGCTGCTCGCGCAGGCCCGCGACGCCGGCGGCGTGCGCGACGACGTCGCCCTGAGCGACCTGATGGGGTTGCTCTCCGGCGCGATCCACACCGCGTCGGGCAGCGGCCACGCCGCCGTCGCCCCCGCCCTCGCCGCGCAGGTGCTGTGCGATGGCCTGCGGCCGCCGCGCTCGTGACTCAGGGCGTTAGACCTTGACCAGGCCGAAGGTGTCGACGAGCAGGAAGATGTTCAGCGCGGAGATGACCACCGCGACGAGCGCCGCGACGACCGTCGTCAGCTGCCGGTTGACCAACGACCCCATGATGTCCTTGCGGCGCGTGAGCAGCACCAGCGGGACGAGCGCGAACGGGATGCCGAAGCTCAGCACGACCTGCGAGATGACCAGGGCCTTGGTCGGGTCGACGCCGATCGCCAGGACGATCAGCGCCGGCGCCATCGTCACCGCGCGGCGCAGCGCGATCGGGACCGTGCGGGCGATGAAGCCCTGCATCACGACCTGGCCGGCGTAGGTGCCGACCGAGCTCGACGCGAACCCGGACGCCAGCAGCGCCAGCGCGAACGCGACGCCCGCGGACGGCCCGACGAGCTCGTTGAACCCGGCGTGCGCCTTCTCGATCGTGTCGACGTCGCTCCCGCCGCTGGTGTAGAACAGCGACGCGGCGATGATCAACATGGACATGTTGATCAGGCCGGCGACCGTCATGGCGATCGTCACGTCGACGCGGTTGAACCGCAGCAGCAGGCGACGCTCGTCGTCGTCGCGCGGCACGACGCGGTTCTGGGTCAGCGCCGAGTGCAGGTAGATGACGTGCGGCATGACCGTCGCGCCGAGGATGCCGGTCGCCAGCAGGATCGAGTCGCTGCCGTCGAAGTGCGGGACGAAGCCCTTGGCCGCGTCGCCGGCGTCGAAGCCGATCTTGAGCGTGTCATACAAGAACCCGAGGAGGATGACCGCGAGGAACCCGATGATCGCCAGCTCGAAGCGCCGGTAGCCCTTGGACTGCAGCCCGAGGATCGCGAACGCGACGAACGCGGTGATGATGCCCGAGGGCAGCAGCGGGATGTTGAACAGCAGGTTGAGCGCGATGGCGGCGCCGACGAACTCGGCGAGGTCGGTCGCCATCGCGATCAGCTCCGCCTGCACCCACAGGCCCCAGGTGACCGGCCGCGAGAAGTGCATGCGGGCCAGCTCCGGAAGGTTGTGCCCGGTCGCGATGCCGATCTTCGCCGAGAGGTTCTGGATCAGCATGGCCATCAGGTTGGCCGCGAGCAGGACCCAGAGCAGCATGTACCCGTACTTGCTGCCGCCGGCGATGTTGGTGGCGAAGTTGCCGGGGTCGACGTAGGCGATGCACGCGACGAAGGCGGGGCCGAGCAGCGCGAGCCGCGCCTTGAGGCCGCCGGGCGCGCGCAGGTGCGTGGCGCGGCGCAGGGAGACGGGCGCGGGCAGGACGGCGGCGTCGGCGCCGCCGGGCTCGTTCGGCGGCGCGCTCACGCGGAGGTCACCTCGACGCGCATCGCCGCGGCCAGCCGGCCGCCGAGCGGATGGACGTCGGGGCAGGCGCCGAAGCGCGCGAAGATCGGGCCGCCGAAGGGCTGCTGGTCGACGACCGTGAACGTGTCGCCGGGCGCGATCCCGCGCGCGCCGAGGTAGCGCAGCATCTCCGGGTCGGAGTCGGAGACGCGGAGCAGCCGTCCGGTGTCTCCGGTCTGCAGCTCATCCATGCCCACGGTCCGCGCCTCGACGATCTTCAGGTCCTTGGTCGGGATGGGATCCCCGTGCGGGTCGATCGTCGGGTGGCCGAGCTTGGCCGCGATGAGCTCCTCGAGCTCCTCGGAGAGCACGTGCTCGAGCACCTCGGCCTCGTCGTGCACGCGATCCCAGGGCACGCCGAGCTCCTCGGCGAGGAAGCGCTCGAGCAGGCGGTGGTGGCGCAGGACCTCGAGCGCGACCTTCAGCCCGCGTTCGGTCAGGGCGACCCCGCGGTAGGGCACGTGCTCGACCAGGCCGAGGCCGTCGAGCTTCTTGACCATCGACGAGGCCGACGCGGCCGACACGCCCATGCGCTCGGCGAGCGCGTTGGTGGAGACCGCGCCGTCGCAGCGGCGCTCCAACGAGTAGATGGCCTTGGCGTAGTCCTGGACCGCGGAAGAGACTTGGAGCGTCACGCGATTGAAGTTTAGCCGAGACTGAAAATCTCTTCAACCATACGTCCAGCCAGGCTTCGTATGCTCGAGACATGGCCACGGTCGATGCTGTCGCAACGGGGTACGAGGCCTGCCGGGACGGCGCCGGGTTGGTCGACCGCTCCGAGGCGGGCAAGCTCCTGCTCACGGGCGAGCAGGCGCGCGAGTTCCTGGACGGCCAGGTGAGCAACGCGGTCGTCGCGCTGGCGCCCGGGACCGGCGTCTACGCGACGCTGCTGACCAACAAGGGCCGGATGCTCGGCGACCTGCGCGCGCTGGCCGTCGACGACGACGGCTCACTGCTGCTGGTGACCGAGCGCGTGGCGCTGCAGGCGCTGTTCGACCAGGTCCGTCGCGGCCTGATCGGCTGGAAGGCCGCGCTGCACAAGCGCACGCTCGAGCTGGGGCTGCTGTCGCTCGTGGGCCCGCGCGCGGAGGAGACCGCCCGCGCCGCCGGGCTGCCGGTGCCGGGCCCCGACGAGCACGACGTCGTGGCGCTGCCCGCGACCGGCGCGGTCGCGACGACCGCCCCGCTGGCGCCGCTGGGCGCGACCGACCCGGCGCCGATCGCCGGCGTCGTGGTGCGGACCGACGCCGGGCTCGACGTGCTGGCGCCCGCCGGCGACGTCGCGGCGGTGCGCGCGGCGCTGCTCGCCGCGGGCGCGGTCGAGGCCTCGGAGGCGGCGGCCGAGATCGTCCGGGTCGAGTCCGGCCGCCCGCGCTACGGCGTCGACCTCGACGAGACCGTCATGCCCGAGGAGGCGGGGATCGTCGACCGGGCCGTGAGCTTCAAGAAGGGCTGCTACGTCGGCCAGGAGACCGTCGCGCGCCTGCACTGGAAGGGCAAGCCGAACCGCCACCTGCGTGGCCTGCGCCTGTCCGCGCCGGTCGCGCCGGGCACCCCGATCCTCGCCGGCGACCGCGAGGTCGGCCGCGTGACCTCCGCGGTCGCCTCGCCCCGCGTCGGCCCGATCGCGCTCGCGATCCTGCGCCGCGAGATCGCCCCGGGCGACCACGTGGCGATCGGCGCGGTCGACGCCGAAGTGGTCTCGCCGCCGTTCACCTGAGCGCCCGCGGCCACACCCCGGCCGCTGGCGCGAGGCGGTCGCGTCCGTCCGAGCGACCGCCCTCGCGCCAGTGGTCGGGGTGCCGCCGTCGGACGACGCGCCCGGCCCTCAGCCGACGTCGGGCGCGCGTCCTCCGGCAACGAGGATCCGGTCGAGCCGTCGCAGCGGCCCGACCGAAGCCCCGGATACAACCGTGGCGATCCGTGCCACACCGCCGAGCGCGTCACCCCCTGAGGGCTCCCCGACCCGGCGAGGAAACTTCCTGGTGGAGATCTTGCAGAGGTTCGGCGCTTAATGCGCTCGTACATCTGCCGAATTGCGCCCCACTTCTGGGCCCCGGCGCCCGATACGAGCGCCAACGCGCCACCCGACGCACATGCGCCGCTCGCAGATCTCCCAGGTTCAGGCCGCGGCGGTCAGCGCGCGCCCGACGAACCGCTCGACGCGGGCGCGGGTCGTCTCCGGCGTCAGCCGCAGCTCCAGCGACGGATGCGACGCCAGCCACGTCGTCGCGATGCGCATCTGCGCGCTCTCGTCGGGCGTCGCGGTCGGCGGCGCGGCCGACGGCCTGGTCGCGGGGAGCAGCGGCTCGGTGACCGTCCACGCGGGCAGGTCGTCGGTCAGCGGCGCCCAGTGCGCGATGCGCCCGCCGACCAGCCACAGCGCGTCGAAGCGCGCGGCCTCCGGATGCGAGGCGAGCACCAGCCGCGGGCGCGTGTGGGTCGCCGACGGCGTCCCGCCCAGCCGCTCCAGCAGCACGGCGAGCCGCGCCCGGCGGCGCTGGAGCCAGCCGGCGCGCTCGAAGCGCTCCTCGGCCGCCGCGCGGCGCATCTCGTCGTCGAGATGGCGCAGCAGCGCCTTGCCGCCGTCGCCCTCGCCGCTGAACAACGCCAGCGCCTCGTCGAGGCGGCGGCGGTACGCGTTCGGGTCCAGGTCGCCCAGGCACGGCGACAGGCAGCGCCCCATCTGGCCGTAGGCGGACGGGAACTCGCGGCGCTTCATCCCCCGGCCGCAGTGGCGCAGGGCGAACAGCGAGGTGAGCTGCTCGACCAGCTCGGCCGCCGCGAAGCGCCCCTGCAGCGGCCCGACGTTGACCGCCAGCCCCGGCGCCGGCTCCACGCCGATCTCCAGCACCGGATAGGCGATGTCCAGCCGGCAGCGCAGGTAGACCCAACGGTCGTCGTGCTTCATCCGCTCGTTGCCCGGCGGGCGCAGCGCCTTGATCAGCCGGTGCTCGGTCAGCAGCGCGCCGACCTCGGAGTGCGTCTCGACGTGGTCGACGATCTCCGCCTGGGCGACCCACGCGCCGTCCGGCGACGAGGGCCGGAAGTGCGCCTTGGCGCGCGCGCGGATGTCCACCGACTTGCCCACGTACAGCGGCTGGCCCTCGGGGTTGCGGAAGATGTAGACGCCGGGCTCGGCCGGCAGCGCCGAGCAGTCGACCTTGCGGCGGCGGACGCCGAGCATCGCCCCGCTGCCGCCGCCGTCGGTCCGGCCGCCGCGCGCGGCTCGCCGCCGGCGCGACTTCAGCAGCGCCAGCGCCTGCCCCACGCTCCCGGCGTTGGCGCACAGCCGCGGGAACAGCGCGCAGAACACGCGCGCGCACGTCTCCGCGTCGGCCAGCGCGCGGTGCGACACCTCGACGTCGATCCCCAGCGACTCGGCCAGCAGCTTGAGCTTGCGCTGGCGCGCCAGCGGATGCAGCTGGCGCGCGAGCGCGACCGTGCACAGCACCGGCGGGTCCGGCCACGCGACGCCCGCGCGCGCGAACGCCTGCGCCAGCACGCGCCGGTCGAACGCGGCGTTGTGGGCGACGAGCACCCGCCCGTCGAGCTGGTCGGCGAGCTCGGGCAGCGAGACCTCGGCCGGCGGTGCCTCGTCGACCATCGTCTGCGAGATCCCGGTGAACCGCTGGATCCCGCGCGAGAGCGGCGCGCGGACCTGGACCAGCGTCTCCCACCGCTCGTGCAGCTCGCCGCCGCCGACGAGCACCGCGCCGATCTCGGTCAGCTCGCACTGCTCGCCGCCGAGCCCGTTGGTCTCGGTGTCCACCACCAGGAACTCGGCGGTGGCGAGCGGGTGGTCCAGGATCGTGGAGGGAACGTCGACGTCAACTGCCATGGCGAACGTGTGTTTGTACTCCCGCCTTCGGACGGCGTGCACGACTCGACCGCCGATGGGGGTACCGTGCAGGTGCATGACGACGTCCGCCCCGCACGATCCCGCGCTCGAGGAGCGCACCCGCCAGGCGTGGAGCACGTACCGCGACGGCCTGACCGACCTCTCCGGGCGCCGCTACGACGACGCCGAGGCCGAGGCGTGGGATCTCCTCCAGGATGCTCTCGGCCAGATCGAAGCCGACCGCGCGGCGTCCCACACCGGTGGAGACAGCCCCGGTTGACTCAGGGCTCCTGAAGTGGTCCTGGCGTCCAGCGCTCCGCTCGGCTAGGGTTCCGGCCGGGTCAACCAGCAGCCCTCTGGGTACTGGGGTGATCCGGGTCGAGGATGAGGAGCCAGAGGCCAGCTATGCGCAGGACGCCCCGAAAGGCAGCGGTCGCCGCTTGCGCGACCACGGCCGCCTTCGTGCTGGTCTCTTGCGGTGACAGCGATCACAAGTACGCCAACGCCGAGCGGCCGCCGACGCCGATCGTCGTCAGCGCGGCGATCAACGACCAGTCCGTGATCGTCTCGCCGCGGAAGTTCGGCGCCGGCCCGATCACGCTGATCATCTCCAACCAGTCATCGGCCTCCCAGCAGGTGACGCTGGAGACCGACGATCAGCCCGGCGACTCCGGCCCCGGCCAGAAGGCGATCGCGACGGGCCCGATCAACCCCCGCGAGACCGCGTCCGTCAAGGGCCAGGTCGTGGAGGGCACCTACGCCCTGCGCGTCGGGGGCGACGGCGTGAAGCCGGCGACGATCCTGGTCGGCAAGGAACGCCCGACGTCGCAGAACGACCTGCTGCAGCCCTAGGGCGCCGCAGTGGCGGCAACGGCCGTCAGTCGGTCGTGAACGGCGTGGTCTTGTCCGCCGTGCGATGGAACGTGAGCGCCTTGGCGTCGAAGGCGTAGTCGCGCTCGCGGAGCTTGGCGGGGCAGCAGAGGTCGTCGCCCTTGGCGAACTTCGGCTCGAGGATGCTGAGCGTCGTGCCGTTGACCCGCAGCGCGGCGTCGTAGAGCGACTGCACGCGGAAGACGACCTTCAGCGACGTGTCGTCGTTGCCGGTCGTCGTCTGGCCGTGGGTCGAGAAGACGTACAGCGCGACCGCACCCGCCGCCCCGCCGGTGGACACCAGGATCAGCGCATCCTGCCGCCCGTCGCCGGTGACGTCGACGAAGCCCGACCGCGGATCGACGATCGCCTGCTTGTCGGTGAGCATCCGCTTGACGCCGGCGCTCGTGGCGCTGTCGTCGAGCAGCTTCTGCGTGAAGACCGTCTGCGACGGCGTCGGCTCGGCGACCGACGACGCGGGAGCCGCGACCAGCAGGACCGCGGCGGCGAGCAGACCGATCGTCAAGCGACGCATGGCTCGCATCCTAGTTCCCGCCGGGAGGTCGGCCGCGGTGTGAGCGTCGGTCGACGACGCGGCCGGCGGCGCAGGCCAGGACCGGCGGTGGCGACGTCGGACCGCCCGTCTTGCCAGACCGGTGCGCGTCCGCAATACTTGCGTGCATGCAAGCAAGCAGTGCAGCCACGGAAGCGACCCCCGCCGCGTTGGCGGAGGCGCTGGCGGATCTGTGGCGCGTCATCATGAAGGGATCGACGCAGGAGCTGTACCGCCTGCTTGCCGAGCTGGATCTGTCGATGACCCAGCTCAAGCTGCTGCACGTCCTCGTCGAGAGCCAGACCGAGATCTCGGTCAAGGAGCTCGCCGAGGCGCTCTCGATGTCCCTCCCCAACGCCTCCCGGACCGTCGACGCCCTGCTTCAGCGCGGCCTCGTCGAGCGCCGGGAGGACGAGCACGACCGGCGCATGAAGCGCGTGGGCGCCAACGACAAGGCCCGCGACGTGATCGACCGCGTCGACACGGCGCGCCTGCAAGGCCTCGAGGCCTGGGCCGCCGACCTCACCCCCGTCCAGCGCAAAGCGCTCCTGGACGCCCTCTCCCTCCTCCCCAAGGAGCCCTCCACTCCATGACCTCCCCCACCCACGCCCAGCTCCGGACCCGGTTCGTCAACGAGGAGAACCGCCGCTGGTGGACCCTCGCGGCGATGTGCTTCGCGCTGTTCATGATCATGTTGGACAACACGGTCGTGAACGTCGCGCTGCCGTCGATCCAGAAGGACCTCGACGCCTCGATCAGCGGCCTCGAGTGGACCGTCAACGCCTACACCTTGAGCTTCGCGGTCCTGCTCGTCACCGGCGGTCGCCTCGGCGACATCTTCGGCCGCCGCCGGATGTTCCTGTTCGGCGTCGTCACGTTCGGCCTGTCCTCCGGCTTCATCGGCCTCAGCCAGTCCGACGCGTGGCTCGTCACCGGCCGCGCGATCCAGGGCATCGGCGCCGCGTTCATGATGCCGGCCACGCTGTCGATCATCACCAACGCGTTCCCGCCCGAGGAGCGCGGCAAGGCGATCGGGACCTGGGCCGGCGTGTCGGCGATGGCGCTGGCGATCGGCCCCGTCGTCGGCGGCTTCCTGGTCGAGAACGTCTCCTGGCAGTCGATCTTCTTCCTCAACCTGCCGGTCGCCGTCGCCGCCGTCGCGGTGACCCTCTTCGCGACGCACGAGTCGCGCGACGAGACCGCGCCGCCCTCGATCGACTACGCCGGCGTCGGCACGCTCACGATCGGCCTCGGCGCGCTGGTCCTCGCGCTCGTCGAGGGCAACGCGTGGGGCTGGGGCTCGGGCCGGATCATCGGCCTGCTCGCCGCCGCGGTCGTCGGGCTCGTCGCGTTCGTCGTCATCGAGGCCCGCATCGCCAACCCGATGGTGGACTTCAAGTTCTTCCGCTCGCGCTCCTTCGCGGGCGCGAACGTCGTCGCGTTCGTCGTCAGCTTCGCGATGCTCGCGACGTTCTTCTTCTTCGCCCTCTACCTCCAGAACATCCATCACTACTCGCCGCTGCAGACCGGCGTGCGCTTCCTCCCCACGACCGGCGTGATCATCGTCGTCGGACCGATCGCCGGCCGCCTCAGCGACCGCATCGGGCCGCGCCCGCTGATGACGCTCGGCCTCGTCCTGACCGCGATCTCCCTGTTCTGGCAGGGCCACGTCGCGGCCGACACGTCCTACGGCTTCCTCGTCGGCGCCTTCGTGCTGATGGGCCTTGGGATGGGCCTGATCATGTCCCCCATGTCGACCGCCGCGATGAACGCGGTGGACCCGACCAAGGCCGGCGTCGCCTCCGGCGTGCTGTCGATGAGCCGGATGGTCGGCGGCACGTTCGGCGTCGCCGCGATGGGCGCGCTCATCACCACGCTGGGCCGCCACAAGATCGACGAGCTGCTGCCGCAGGTGCCGGACGCGACCCGCCACGACCTCGCCGCGAACCTCGGGGCGGGCGGCGCCACGAGCGGCGGCCCGGCCGCCGTCCACAGCGCGGTCGAGCAGGCGTTCCTGTACGCCTTGAACGACGGCCTGCGGATCGCGGCGGTGGTGTGCGCGATCGGCGCGGTCGCCGCCTGGCTGCTGGTCGCGCCCGGCGTCCCCCACCGCCAGCCGGTCCACGACGCCGCCAGCTCCGAGGCCGGGACCGGCGACGCCGGCGCCGAGCTCGGCGCCGCGGCGGAGACCGTGCTGGCTTAGCCCTGCGGGTCTCGCCCTCTGGGCGAACACCCGCGACCGAACCCCGCCTGCCCTGGGCGGGCGTTCGGCAGTTCCGACCTGCGCCGGCGGGATGATCCCGCCGGTGCAGGTCCTCCACTCCGTCGACGACCCGGCGATCCCCGAGCTCCTCGACCGCGGCGAGTTCTTCTGGCTCAAGCTCCACGGCTGCTCCAACGAGCAGATCGCCGACGTCGGCCAGCGCTTCGGCCTCCATCCGCTCGCGATCGAGGACTCCCAGGAGTTCGGGCAGCGCCCCAAGCTCGACGACTACGGCACGACCGCGCTGCTGGTCTTCTACGGCATCGAGCCCGACGGCCGCCCGGTCGAGGTCCACTTCCACGTCTCCGGCCAGTGGATGATCACGCTCCACCACGGCCTCCACGAGCTCCTGCACGCCGCGCAGGAGCGGATCGTGCGCGAGACGCCCAAGACCGAGGAGGAGGCGATCTACCGCGTCCTCGACGCGCTGACCGACTCGTTCTTCCCGGTCCTCGACGGCGTCGACGACCGCATCGACGAGCTCATGGACGCGATGCTCGAGAAGCCGAGCCAGGACCAGCGCGAGGACCTGTTCCACCTCCGCCGCAAGCTCATCGAGCTGCGCCGGATCGCGACGCCCCAGCGCGACATCCTCGCCCGCGGCGGCGACATCCTCGGCCGGCTGCCGGGCCTGGAGGCCGACGACGCACGCGACTGGTTCCGCGACGTCTACGACCACCTCGTCCGGATCTCCGAGCTGATCGACTCCTACCGCGACCTGCTCTCCGGCGCGCTCGACCTGTATTTGAGCACGGTCTCCAACCGCCTCAACGCGATCTCCAAGCAGCTCACGGTCGTCGCGACGATCTTCCTGCCCCTGACGTTCGTCACCGGGTTCTTCGGCCAGAACTTCGGGACGCTCGTCCGCCACATCAACACCCCGGCCGCGTTCTGGGGCTACGGCGTCGGCAGCATGGTGCTCTCGGCACTGGCGCTGCTGTGGTTCTTCCGGCGCCAGGGCATCCTGTCCGACGAATGAACGTTCGCGTCTCGGCGGCCCCTCCTAGCCCGATCTGGCGTATGGTTCGCGCCTTCGCAGCGCCCGCAGCGCCCCTACGAACCACGATTCCCAAAGGGTCCCACCGAGAACATGGCCGTTGATGTGACGCAGGTCGCCACCGTCGACACCGAGCCCGGCACGCTGCCGGACACGATGACCGCATGGGTCATCCGCGAGGAGCGGTTCGGCGAGCCCAAGGACGCGTTCCAGCTCGAGGAGATCGAGGTACCGGAGCCCGGTGCCTTCGAGGTGATCGTCCGCGTCATGGCCGCGGGCGTCAACTACAACAACGTCTGGGCGGCACTCGGCAAGCCGGTGTCCGTCATGAAGTACGGCGACCACCCCGAGTACGGCCACCACATCGGCGGCTCGGACGCCTCCGGCGTCGTATGGAAGGTCGGCGCCGGCGTCACCCGCTGGAAGGCCGGCGACGAGGTCGTCCTGCACTGCAACCAGGCCTCCTACGAGGATCCCGAGGTCCACGGCCTCGACCCGATGGCCGCCCCGTCGCAGAAGATCTGGGGCTACGAGACGACCTGGGGCTCCTTCGCGCAGTTCACGAAGGTCCAAGCTCAGCAGCTGCTGCCCAAGCCGGCGGCCCTGACCTGGGAGGAGGCCGCGTCCTACGGCCTCGTCTACTTCACCGCCTGGCGCATGCTCATGACGCGCTGCAACCTCCAGGCCGGCCAGAAGGTCCTGATCTGGGGCGCCGCCGGCGGCCTCGGCGTCTTCGCGACGCAGATCTGCAAGGCGGCGGGCGCCGAGTGCGTCGGCGTCGTCAACTCCGACGAGAAGGGCGCGCTCGTCGAGCAGCTCGGCGCCAAGGGCTTCATCAACCGCAACGCGTTCAGCGGGATGATGCGCAAGGGCGGCGAGACGCCCGAGGAGGAGAAGGCGCGCTTCAAGGAGTCGCGCCGGTTCGGCAAGGCGGTCGAGGAGATCCTCGGCGGCGCGCCCGACATCGTCTTCGAGCACGTCGGGACGGCGACGTTCCCGACCTCGGTCCTGACCGTCAAGCCGTTCGGCAAGGTCGTCATCTGCGCCGGCACCACGGGCTTCAACCTGGACTTCGACGTTCGCTACCTGTGGATGAAGCAGAAGGAGATCCTCGGCTCGCACTTCGCCAACGCGTACGAGTGCCTGAAGGCCAACGAGCTCATCGAGTCGGGCGCCATCCGACCGGTGCTGTGGCGTACCCTGGGCTTCGATGGCGTCGCCGAGGCCCACCAGCTGATGAAGGACAACAAGCACGCGGGCAAGATCTCCATCTTGGTCGGCGCCGAGAAGGAGGGCCTGGGCAAGACCGCCGACGGGCCCGGAGCCATTTACGCGGAGGTGGGCTAGGCCCATGGCAGGAATCGTCCACGTCCCCTGGTACGCCACGGTCTTCCGTGGCGACAAGCTCGAGGCGGCGCTCGCCGACATCGCGCCGGTAGCCCTGCGCTACGGCGCGACGGCGTACCAGGTGCAGCGCAACCGCGACGACGCCTACAAGCTGCTCCAGATGGCCTCGTTCGAGACCAAGGAGCAGTGGGAGTCCTACTGGTACGGGCCGGAGTTCAACCGCTTCCGCGCGGCGAACCAGTCGCTCTACCAGGTCCCGATCCTCTACTCGTGGAACGACCTCATCGTCGAGGGCCACACCGACGACGCGCGCACGCACAGCGACGAGCGCGTCGAGGCGGGCGCGATCGCCGCCGACGAGGGCCCGGGCGAGTAGCCCTCAGCGCCTTGCGCTCCGGTGCGTCGTCCTCAAACGGACGGCGCACCGGCCGATCACCGCGGGAAGCCTCCCAAGCCCCCAGGAGCCCCTCCCGCAATGCCGCAGCTGTTCCGCTGGACCATCGGCCGCAAGCTCGCCGCCGCCTTCGCCGCCGTCGTCGCCCTCTTCTCCGCCGCGCTGATCCTCGCGCTGGCCATGCAGTCCTCCGCCAACCACCACTGGCAGGAGCTCGAGCACTGGCAGAAGGGCCAGGACGCCATCGCGCGCCAGGTCGCCGGCTCGCGCCAGCAACAGGCCGCCCAGGCGCTGTACGCCGCCACGTTCGACCCCAAGTACAAGGCCGAGTGGGAGGCCGGCGTCAAGATCTCCGACGCCGCGTCGGAGTCCGCCGCGGCGCTGCACGACCCGACGATCACCCGGATCTCCGAGAACGCGGCGGCGGCCGACCACCTCCACGACGAGAACGTCAACGGCAAGCTCTTCCCGGCCGTCGCCCGCGGCGACCACGCCGCCGCGCTGGTCGCGCTGCGCAAGGTGGACAAGTACGTCCGCGGGCCGATCGGCGCCTCCGAGAAGATCGCGGGCTACCTGGCGCGCCAGCGCCAGGTCAGCGTCCGCGGCGCGCAGCAGGCGTCCGACAACGCCAAGCGCGTGACGATCGTGGCCCTGCTGCTCGGCATCCTGCTCGCCGCCGCGGTCGCCATCGCGATCACGCGCTCGCTCGCCGGGCGCGCCAAGCGCATCGGCATCGCGGCCCGCCACCTCGCCGAGGGCGACACCGAGCACCGACTCGACGTCCCCGGCGACGACGAGCTCGCGGTCACCGCCCGCCACTTCGGCAAGGTCGTCGACTCGCTGCGTGCGATGAGCGTCGCGGCCGGCCGCGTCGCCGCCGGCGACCTCACCGCCACCGTCACCCCGCGCTCGGAGCGCGACGCGCTCGGCCAGGCCTTCGCCGCGATGATCGAGCAGCTGCGCGAGCTCGTCGCCAGGCTGTCGGCGTCGGCGTCGCACCTGGCGACCGCCTCGCGGGAGATGGCGCAGTCCTCGTCGGAGACCGGCCGTGCCGTGGACGACATCGCCCGCGCCGTCGGCGACGTCGCGGCCGGCGCCGAGCGCCAGGTCACCGCGATCGCCTCCGCGCGCTCCAGCGCGTCCAACCTGTCCGGCGCGGTCGCGGCCGGCGCCGACGGCGCCCGCGAGACCGCCGCCGCGGCCGCCGCGGCCGCCCGCGCGGCCGGCGTTGGCGCCCAGGCCGTCACCGCCGCGACGGCCGCGATGGCCGCCGTCCAGGCCTCGTCGGCCGACGTGACCGCCGCGATCCGCAGCCTCGGCGACAAGTCAGGCGAGATCGGGTCGATCGTCGGCACGATCGGCGGCATCGCCGAGCAGACCAACCTGCTGGCGCTCAACGCCGCGATCGAGGCGGCCCGGGCCGGCGAGCAGGGCCGCGGCTTCGCGGTCGTCGCCGAGGAGGTCCGCAAGCTGGCCGAGGAGTCCCAGGCCGCGGCGCGCACGATCGCCGCGCTGATCGCCGCCATCCAGACGGAGACGACCCGCGCGGTCGGCGTCGTCGACGACGGCGCGCAGCGCACCGCGCAGGGCGCGGAGGTCGTCGACCAGGCCCGCGAGGCGTTCGACCGCATCGGCGAGGGCGTCCGCGACATGGACGCGCGCGTCGCCGGGATCGCCGCCGCCGTCGCGGAGATCGCGGTCTCCAGCAAGCGCATGGAGGACGATCTCGACGCCGTAGGCGCCGTGGCGGAGTCCTCGTCGGCGACCTCGGAGGAGGTCTCCGCCTCGACCGAGCAGACCTCGGCCTCCACGCAGCAGATCGCGGCCTCCGCCCAGGAGCTGGCGGCTACGGCGCAGGAGCTCGAGGCGCTCGTCGGCCGCTTCACGGTGGCGGCGTCATAACCGGGGCGTCCACGTCCCGCCGATGGGGTATGCGGTCCGTGCCCTCAGCGGCCGATCACGCGGGTATGTGCGCCGCCGTCCAGCGCGAGATCCCGGATCGCCAGGCCCTGCTCGACGCCCTCGCGGCGGCGACCGCGGCTGGGCGCTCGGGGCTGCTCGTGCTCGTCGACGTCGACGAGCTGCGCGAGCACAACCGGCTGCACGGCCTGGCCGCGGGCGACGCGCTCCTGGCCGCCGTCCACGAGCGGCTGGGCGCCGACGCGACATTCCACTACATGGGCGACGCCTTCGCGTTCCTCGCGCTCGGCACGCCCGACGAGGTGCTGCGCGCGGTCGCCGTCCGGCTCGACGCGCTGAGCAGCGCCGCGCCCGCGCTCGGCTGCTCCTTCGGCACCGCGCAGCTGACCGCCGACCGCCCGGATCCTGCGGCGCTGCTGACCGCCGCCGAGCGCCGCCTGACCGACCAGCAGGGCCGCGGCCCGCTGCCCGAGGACCGCATCCTGGAGGCGCTGGACCCGCTCGTCGCCGCGACCTGGCCCGCCGCGCACGCGCGCGCCGAGCGCGTCCGCGCCCTGGCGCCGGTGATCGCGGGCCGCCTCGGCGTCAAGGCGCCCGAGCGCGAGCGCATCCGCCGCTGCGCGGCCCTCGGCGGCGATCCTGGCCTCGCCCACCTCCACGCCCACCTCGACGGCCTGCCCACGCTCGCCCACACCCGCGCGGTCCTGCGCGCCCTGGACGACGCCCTGACCGGCAGCGCCCCGCTGCACCCCGACGACCTCGCCGCCCAGGTCATCGCGGCGTGCATCCCCGGCACCGACGCGACCGCCGGCCTCGAGCCGCGCGTCGCCGCCGCGCGCGACGCCCAGCTCTCCGCCCACGACCTCGCCCCCACGCTGGTCCTGCCGGCCGAGCCGGAGCTGGCCGCGTCGTTCGACGACCCGCACGCCCAGCGCCTCGCGTCGCTCGCGCGCCTGCACAGCCTCATCGACGCCGCCGGCCACATCGACGACCCGGCCGACCTCGAGCGCTCGCTGCAGGCCGTCGCGCAGGCGATCTCCGAGACGCTCGGCTTCGGCAACGTCGTCATCAACCTCTACCGGCCCGAGTGGGACGACTACATCGTCGGCACCGTCTTCGGTGCCGACGAGGTGCGCGACAGCCTGGTCGGCGCGACCTACGACTGGCCGATGTGGGAGCAGGTGCTCGACGAGCGGTTCCTGCATCGCGGCACCTACCGCGTCTACGCCGGCGACTTCGACTGGAACGAGCAGGCCGGTCGACGCTACGTGCCCGACCTCGACACGCTCGACGACCCGCGCGCCTGGCAGGCCGAGGACGAGGTGTTCGTCACCTTCCACCAGGCCGACGGCTCGCTCGGCGGGATCCTGAACGTCGGCGCGCCGGTCGACGGCCTGCGCCCCAGCGACGCCCAGCTCGACACGCTCGTCGTCGCCCGGCACGCGGCGCGCGCCGTGGAGCGCGCGCAGGCCGCCAGCGTCGCGCTCTCCCATCGCCGCGGGCTGGAGCAGCTGCTGGCGATCTCGACCGAGCTCACGCGCGCCGAGGAGGCCGCCGGCGTCCTGGAGGCGGTCGTCGACGGCGTCGCCGACGCGCTGGGCTTCGCGACCGTCTCGGTCCACCTCGCCGACGCGCCGGCCGCACCGCTGGCGCTCGCCGCCCGCAGCGACCGCGACGGCCCGCGCGCCGGGCTCGTCCTCCCGACCACGCTGGACGGCATCGCCGCGCTGCTGACGCCCGACGTGGAGACCGCCGGCTGCTTCCTGCTGTCCCGCGACGAGGTCCGCCGCCGCGTGCCCGCGCTGCGCGCCGTCGCGCCCTCGCGCCTCAACGGCCGCGGCCCGCGCGCGTGGACCAACCACTGGCTGCTCGTCCCGTTGATCGGCCACGCCGGCGACGCGATCGGCGTCGTGCTCGCCGACGACCCGCTCGACCACCTGCTGCCGACCACCGAGCGCCTCCAGGCGCTGCGGCTGTTCGCCAACCAGGCGGCCAACGCCTTGGAGACGATCGACCAGCGCGAGCAGCTGCGCGTGCTGGCCGAGCGCGACCCGCTCACGCGGCTGCTGAACCGCCGCGCGCTGATGGCCGACCTCGAGGAGGCCGTCGCCGACGTGCAGGCCGACGGCCGGCCGGCGGCGCTGGCCTACTGCGACCTCGACGGCTTCAAGCGCCTCAACGACCGCCACGGCCACAGCGCCGGCGACGAGCTGCTGCGGACCTTCGCCGAGATCCTGACGGACTCGATCCGCCCCGAGGACCGCGCCTACCGCGTCGGCGGCGACGAGTTCGCGCTGCTGCTCTGCGGATGCGACGAGACCGAGGCCGACCGCGTCGTCCGGCGCGTGCTCAACGAGCTGCAGCGCCGCGCGGGCGCGGCGGGCACCGGCGGCGTCGTCGTCGGCGCGTCGTTCGGCGTCGCGGTCGCGCGCAGCGGCGGCCTGGACGCCGCCCGCCTGCTCCACAGCGCCGACTCCGCGATGTACGCGCGCAAGCGCTCAGGCTCAGGTCGAGCCTGAGGGTCGGCCCCTGGCGCTACGCCGCCGGCGACTTGTCGATGTCCAGGCGCAGCTTGGCGATCGACTGCCGGATGATCCGCGACACCTGCATCTGCGACACGCCGATGCGGGTGGAGATCTCGGTCTGCGTGAGGTCCTCGGCGAAGCGCAGGCGCAGCACCTCGCGGTCGCGCTCGCTGAGGACGTCCATCGCCTCGTCGAGCAGGACGCGCATCTCCGCACGCTCCAGCTCGACGTCGCGGCCGCCGATCGAGTCGGCGAGCGTCATGTCCTCGCCGGTCGGCTCGTCCAGCGACCGCGTGCGACGGGCGCCGACCGACTGGATCGTCGCCAGCACCTCCTCGAACGGCGCGTCGATCGCGTCGGCCAGCTCCTGCACGGTCGGCGAGCGGCCGAGCGCGCCGGTCAGCTCGTCGCGCTTCTTGGCGACCTCGAGCTGAAGCTCCTGCAGCCCGCGCGGGACGCGCATCGCCCAGGTGCGGTCGCGGAAGTGGCGCTTGATCTCCCCCAGGACGGTGGGGGTGGCGTACGAGGAGAAGCGCACCTCGCGCGTGAGGTCGAAGCCCTCGATCGCCTTCATGATCCCGACGCAGGCGACCTGGACGAGGTCGTCCATCGGCTCGCCGCGCCCGGCGTAGCGCCCAGCCAGCGCGCGGGCCAGCGGCAGCATCTCCTCGGCGAGCTGATCGCGCGCACGCGTGTCCCCGCCGTGGTGGTAGCGGCGCAGCAGATCCTGCTCCCGCGCGGCGCGGGCGGCGGTCTCGATGTGCCCCCCTGGCTCGGCCATCCCCACAGGAGGCTATCGGCCGGCCGGTCAGGAGGCAGACGGCGCGCTCAGGCCTGCTCGAGCGGGGCCATCGTCAGGCCCGCGTCCCGCAACTGGTCCCAGTAGTGCTCGGCCAGCTCCTTGTGGCCGGTCCACACGATCGCCAGGCCGGCGGCGTGGATGCGATCGGCGATCGCGTAGCCCCGGCCGACGTCGATGCCCGGGATGAGCCGCGCCAGCGTGGTGGCGACGTGGTCGAACGTGTTGTGGTCGTCGTTGCGGACGATCACCCTCCAGGCCCCGCCTAAGGCGCCGTCGGGTCCTGCGGTGAGAGGTCGCTCGATCGTCTGGCTCATTACGACGCGGCAGTATCGCGCTTTTTCCAATAACGGGCCAGCCCGCCGTACAGCGTCTCGGGCGGCATCGCCTTCAGATAGCCGTGCTCGTCGGCCGTTCCGGCCAGCGCCGCGCGGATCTCGCGTTCGAAGCCTGACGCGTCGTGGTCGCGGGCGACGCCGGCCCAGCGGTCGAGCTCGGCGTGCAGGCTCTCGAGGTGGCGGGCGACGTCGGTGAACGTCCCGAAGTGCGTGATCGCCAGCGCGCTGGGCTCCCAGGCCGCGACGCGGTCGATCGACGCGTGCCAGGCCTCGACGTCGATGTCCGGCGGCGGCGTCGGGGGCAGGATCGGGCCGTCGCCGATGCGCACGCCGGCGACGTCGCCGGCGAAGACGATGTTGGTGTCCTCATGGAGGTAGGCGACGTGGTGGACGGCGTGGCCGGGCGTCCACGCCCACTCCAGGCCGCCGGCGCGGCCGCCGTCGTCGAGGATCCGGACGTTCGCCTCGGGCACCGGGACGATCCGGCCCCACAGGCGCTCCATCTGGTCGCCGTAGATCCGCTGCGCGCTGGCGACCAGGCGGCTGGGGTCGATGACGTGGCGGGCGCCGTTGCGGTGCACCCACACCTCGAGGCCGGGCCAGCGCTCGACCAGCGCGCCCGCGGCGCCGGCGTGGTCGAGGTGGATGTGGGTCAGCAAGACGGCCTCGGGCCGCTCGTCGCCGAGCGCGGCGAAGACCGCGCCGACCGAGGACTCCGGGCCGGGGTCGACGACGTAGCCGTCGATCTGGTGCGTGCACACGGCCTTGGCCGCGCCCTGGAAGTGGACGTCGATCTCGCGGTGGCTGCTCATGGTGTCGGTGCTCCGTTCGTGGCCACGACCACGTCCTGGAAGGTCGGGGCGGGCGGGGCGGGCGGGTCCGTCTCCCCGCGCCAGGCGCCGTCGTGGATCGCGGCGATCGTGAGGCCGTGGCGCGCGGCGGCCTCGCCCAGCCAGGCGCGGTCGAAGGCGATGGCCTCCTCGGGCACCGCGTCGCTGATCACCGCGACGCGCGCCTCGGCGTCGAGGAACGGCAGCGCCGCCGCGCCGGAGGCGATCGCCGCGCGTGAGCCGTCGTCGAGCAGGAACCACGTGGCGAACAGGGTCCCGCCGGGCGCGAGCGTGCGCGCGGCCTCGGCGAGGTAGCGATCGGCCTCGCCCTCGAGCAGGTGCGTGAAGACCGAGGTCGCGAGCGCGAAGTCGAAGCTCGCGTCGGCGTAGGGGAACGTGAACTCCTGCGCCGACTGGCTGCCGGTCGGGTTGTAGCGCGCGTTGAAGAGGTCGGCGACGACGAACGCGAAGCGCGGGTGGTCGGTGCCGTAATGGTCGCGGCACCAGGCGATGCCGGCCGGGTTGACGTCGAAGCCGTCGTACGTGCCGCCGCCGTCCAGGAAGCCGGTCAGCGGGCGCGCCATCCGGCCGATGCCGCTGCCGATGTCCAGGACGCGATCGCCCGGCTTCAGGCCCCCGAGGCGCATGAAGTGCCCCAGGAACTCGTCGCCGGTCGCGGCGAAGTCCGACTCCGCGTGGCCGACGAAGTGCCGCCGCCGCGGCGGGACCAGCGGATCGGCGCGGCCGGAAACGCGGTCGCGCAGGTCCAGCGCGCGCAGACGCAGCGACGTCCGGGCGCGATCGAGCAGGGGCGCGGGCACGGCGGCTGAGCCTAGTAGGCCGTTGGAGGCGGCGCGTCCTGGCCGGACGGCCGGCCGCCGATAGCCCACATGGGTGATCTCACAAGTACGATCCCGTACATGGATCACCGCCTGCCCGAGCGCGACCGACCCTGGATGATGCGGACCTACGCGGGCCACTCGACCGCGAAGAAGTCCAACGAGCTGTACCGCTCGAACCTGGCCAAGGGCCAGACCGGCCTGTCGATCGCTTTCGACCTGCCCACGCAGACGGGCTACGACGCCGACCACGAGCTCGCGCGCGGCGAGGTCGGCAAGGTCGGCGTCCCGGTCGCCCACAAGGGCGACATGCACCAGCTGCTGGACGGCATCCCGCTGGGCGAGATGAACACGTCGATGACGATCAACGCGACGGCGGCGTGGCTGCTGGCGCTGTACATCGGGACGGCGGAGGAGAACGGCGTCGCCCAGGACCAGCTCCAGGGCACGACCCAGAACGACATCATCAAGGAGTTCCTGGCGCGCGGGACCTACGCGTTCCCGCCCGGCCCGTCGATGCGGCTGATCGCCGACATGGTGGCCTACACGGTCACCGAGGTGCCGAAGTGGAACCCCATCAACATCTGCTCGTACCACCTGCAGGAGGCCGGCGCGACGCCGGTGCAGGAGATCGCGTACTCGATGGCCAACGCGATCGCCGTGCTCGACGCGGTGCGCGAGCGCGTGCCGGCCGAGCTGATGGGCAAGGTCTTCGGCCGCATCTCGTTCTTCGTCAACGCGGGCGTCCGGTTCATCGAGGAGCACGCCAAGCTGCGCGCGATGTCGGTGCTGTGGGAGGAGCTCGGCCGCTCCCGCTACGGCGTCACCGACGAGAAGCAGCTGCGCTTCCGCTACGGCGTCCAGGTCAACTCGCTCGGGCTGACCGAGTCCCAGCCGGAGAACAACGTCCAGCGCATCGTCCTTGAAGCGCTGGCCGTCACGATGGGCCGCAACGCGCGCGCCCGCGCCGTGCAGCTGCCGGCCTGGAACGAGGCGCTGGGCCTGCCGCGCCCGTGGGACCAGCAGTGGTCGCTGCGCATCCAGCAGGTGATGGCGTTCGAGACCGACCTGCTCGAGTACCCCGACATCTTCGAGGGCTCGGTCGTCATGGAGGGCCTGGTCGGCGAGCTGCTCGACGGCGCGCGAGCCGAGATGGCCGTCGTCGACGAGCACGGCGGCGCGGTCAAGGCGGTGGACTACATGAAGTCCTCGCTGGTCGACTCGCACCGCGAGCGCATCCGCCGCATCGAGCACGGCGAGCAGATCGTGGTCGGGATGAACAAGTTCACGGAGTCCAACCCGTCGCCGCTGATCGACGAGGAGGGCGGGATCATGACCGTCGATCCCGAGGTCGAGAGCCAGCAGCGCGAGGCCGTCGTGGCGTGGCGCTCGGCGCGCGACGCCGCCGCGGCCGACGCTGCCCTGGACGAGCTGCGCCGCGTCGCGGCCAGCGACGAGAACATCATGCCGGCGACGATCGCCGCCGCGAAGGCGGGCATCACGACCGGCGAGTGGGCCGCCGCGCTGCGCGAGTCCTTCGGCGAGTTCCGCGCGCCGACCGGCGTCGGCGAGGCCGCCGCGGGCGACCGCGACGCGTCCGACCTGACCGCGATCCGCGAGGAGGTCGGGCGCCTGGCCGAGGCGATGGGCCGCCGGCCGAAGATCCTGGTCGGCAAGCCGGGCCTGGACGGGCACTCCAACGGCGCCGAGCAGATCGCCGTGCGCGCGCGCGACGTCGGCTTCGACGTCGTCTACGAGGGCATCCGGCTCACGCCGTCGCAGATCGCGGCCAGCGCCGAGCAGGAGGGCGTCCACGTCATCGGGCTCTCGATCCTGTCCGGCTCGCACCTGGAGCTGATCCCGAGCGTCGTCGAGGCGCTGCGCGGCCGCGGCGTCGACGCGCCGGTCGTCGTCGGCGGGATCATCCCGGCGGCCGACGTCCAGCCGCTGAAGGACGCCGGCGTCGCGGCGGTCTACACGCCCAAGGACTTCGACCTCGGGCAGATCATGCGCGACATCGTGTCCTTGGTCGCGGAGCGCGCGGAAAGCCTCGCCTAGAGGCTCGCCATTCCGGGCGGAACTCGCCAGGGGCTCCTTTCCGCGAGTATTCGGCGAGATGACCTCGGCGGCTGACGACCTGGCCGCGCGGCTGCGCGACGGCGACCTGAGCGCGGCGCCCGCCGTCCTCAACCTCGTCGAGTCGCGCACCGACGCCGACCGCGCCTCCGTGCGCGCGCTGCTGCGCGCCCTCTCCCCCGCCCAGCTCGGCCGCGAGGCGTCCGGGCACGTCGTCGGGGTCACGGGCCCGCCGGGTGCGGGCAAGTCATCGTTGTTGAGCGAGCTGTGCCGGACGTGGCGCACGGACGATCGCAGCGTCGCCGTCCTGGCCGTCGACCCGTCGTCGAAGCGCTCCGGCGGCTCGCTGCTCGGCGACCGCGCGCGGATCGCCTTCGACCCCGAGGACCGCGGGCTGTTCATCCGCTCGACCGCCGCCGGCGACCGACTTGGTGGCCTTGCTCCGGCGACCCGCGCGGCCGCTCAGGCGCTGGCCGCGGCGTTCGACGTGGTGGTCATCGAGACCGTGGGCGTCGGGCAGTCGGAGACCGAGGTCGGCGAGGTGGCCGATACCGTGGCCGTCATCGTGCAGCCCGGCTCCGGCGACGTCCTGCAGTTCCTCAAGGCGGGGATCATGGAGATCCCCGACGTGCTCGTCGTGACCAAGGCCGATCTCGGCGACATCGCGATGCGCGCCCGGCGCGACCTGGGCGCGGCGCTGCGCAGCGCCGGCTCGCGCGACACGAAGGTGGTCGCGGTGTCCTCGATCGCGCCGGTCGCAGGGGTCGACGACCTCGTCGCCGCGCTCGACGAGCACCGCGCGCGCACCGACGTCGGCGCCCGCCGCGTCGCGGCCCGCCGCTCCGGCGCGCTGGCCGACTTCCTGGTCGAGCACGGCGAGCACGGGATGCGCGCGCTCGGCGGCCGCCGCGCCGCGCTGAAGCTGCTCGGCGCCGCCGACCCCGCCACCGACGAGCCCTCGCTGGTCGCGACCCTGGAGTCCCAGCTGTGAGACGCGACCTCGTCCTGCTGATCGTGGTGTTCGCGCTCGTGACCGCGGTCGCCGCCGCGCTGGGCGCCACGAACTTCGGCACCGCGCTGACCTTCGGCCAGATCGCCTTCGCGGGCACGCTGGTCTGGGTGCTGGTCAAGCGCCCGTAGCGCCGCGCCGCGCCGCGCCGCGCCCTGGCGCGCGGCGGCGTAGGCTCGGTGCGGTGTGGGTCGGGGTGCGCAACGCGATGGTCGCTGCGGTCGCGCTCGGCGTCGCCGGCTGCGGCGGGAACGACCGCGAGCCCGCGGGCACGGTGACGGCGCCCGTGGCCGCGCGGCCGGTCACGACGACGACCGCCGCCGACCCCGGTCCGGCGCCGAAGCTGCGGCCCGCGTCGTGTCCGGCGCAGCTGACGGCCGGCTACCGCTGCGCGACGTTGACCGTCCCGCTGCACCGGCGCGGCGCGCAGGTGCGGGACCGGCACACGCTGACGCTCGACGTCGCCCTGCAGCGCGGCCGCCACCCGCGCGGGGACTTCCTGCTGCTCAGCGGCGGACCGGGCCAGCCAGGCCGCCCGTTCGGCCCGCGGATGGCGCAGCGGCTGCGGGCGGCGGCCGGCGCCTACCGGCTCGTCTTCCTCGACCAGCGCGGGACCGGCGCCACCGCGATCAGCTGCCCGGCGCTGCAGCGCTCGGCGGGCACGTCGGACCTCGCCGTCCCGGCCAAGGGCGCCGCCGCGGCGTGCGGTCGCAAGCTCGGCGGCGCGCGCGACGCCTACGCGACCGCCGACACGGTCGCCGACCTCGACGCGCTGCGCCGGGCGCTCGGCGCCGCCTCGTGGACCGTCGGCGGCATCTCCTACGGGACGTTCGTCGCCGAGCGCTACGCCCTCGCGCACCCGAGCCAGACCCGCGCGCTCGTGCTCGACTCGGTCGTCCCGCAGGAGGGCGCCGAGCTGCTCGAGCGCGTGCCGCTGCGGGCGACCGCCCGCGTCCTGGGCCCGACCGCGACCGCCGACCTGCGGCGCGTCCTCGCCGGCCACCCGGACCTCGGGCCGCGGCTGTTCGACCTGATCACCGAGCGCTCGATCGGCGTCCCGCGCCTGGACGTCGTGCCGCCCGCGCTGCACGCCGCGGCGACCGGCGACCTCGCGCCGCTGCAGGCGCTGCTGGCCGAGACGAGCCGCGAGGAGCGCGGCGGCGTGCCGACCGCGATCTACAGCACCGGCCTGCACGCGGCGACGCTGTGCGCCGACGCGCCCGCGCTCTGGCCCGGCGGCGCCGCCGCGCCCGCGAAGCTCCGCAGCGCCGCGATCGACCGGCTGCGCACTGGCCTGCGCCCCGCCGAGACCGCGCCCTGGCCGCGCTCGACCGCGCTGGGCCAGGGCCTGCTCGCGACCTGCCGCGCCTGGCCGCCGATCGCGCCGCCGCGGGCGCCGGCGCGCGACGCGGCGATCCGGACGCCCGCGATCCTGCTCGCCGGCGACCGCGACCTCTCCACGCCGCTGGAGTGGGCCCGCGCCCAGCAGCGCCACATGACCGAGGCGCAGCTCGTCGTCGTTCCCGGCGCCGGCCACTCGATCCTCTCGCGCGAGCCGGGCACGGCCGGCCGGACCGCGTTGGCGAAGTTCCTCGCCGCGCAGCGCTGAGGCTGTCGATTTCGGCCTGCGCCGTTTGTCGAAGGGACATGACCAAGACCAAGCAGTGGGACGTTCGCTGGGAGGGCCTCGTGCCCGCCCGCCCCGAGGCCGTGTGGAACGCCGTGACGGCCACGCCCGCCGGCTACCTGTGGCCGATCGAGTACGAGCCGCGGCTCGGCGGCGCCGAGCGCGGCCTGACGGGCGGCGGCGGGACCGTCACCGCGTGGGAGCCGCACCGGCGCTTCGCGACCCGCACGCGGCCGGAGACCGAGCGCGACGGCCTCAACGAGTTGACCTACACCTTCGCGCCGCACGACGACGGCGCCACGACGTACCTCCGCTACGTCCACCGCTGCGTCCTGCCCGCCGCGGACTTCGACCGCCAGCTGACGATGTGTCGCGCCCACACGTCCTTCTACCAGCACTCGCTCGGCGTCTACGCGGCGCACTTCGCGGGGCGCGTCCCGGCCTACGTCAGCGCCGAGGGCGGCCCGTCGTTCGCCGCCGTCCGCCGCGCGCTCGGGCTGCCCGACGACGTCGTCGCCGGCGACCCGGTGCGCCTGGCGCCCGCCGGCCTGGCCCCGATCGAAGGCGTCGTCGACTACGCCACCGGCCCGTTCCTCGGCATCCGCACCGCCGACGCGCTGTACCGCGTCTACGGCCGCGACCGCTGGGGCCATCCCGTCGGCGTGGCCCACCACCTGTTCGCGACCGGTGCGGACGCGGACGCCGCGACGGCGGCGTGGTCGTCCTGGCTGGACGGCGTCGGCGCCAACGGCGAGGCTGTCGCCTGATGCCCCGCTACGCCGTCCTGCTCTACGAGCGCGTCGCCCCCGAGGACCTCCCCGAGGAGGTCCGCGCCGCGCACGCCGCCCTGCCCGAGCGCGTCGCCGCGGCCGGCGGCCGGATCGTCGCCGGCCTCGCCGTCGGCGAGCCCGAGACCGCCACGTCGATCCGCGGCGACCTGCTGACCGACGGCCCGTTCATCGAGACCAAGGAGGTCATGGGCGGCCTGTTCATCATCGAGGCGCGCGACCTCGACCACGCGATCGCGCTGGCGAAGATGACGCCGGTCGTCGAGGGCGGCGTGGAGGTGCGCCCGCTGCTCGGCTTCATGGTGCTGGAGTGACGCGCGCGGCCGCCGAGCGGGCGGTCGCCGAGGCGCACCGGACCGAGTGGGCCTACGTGCTCGCCGCGACGGTGCGCGTCACCCGCGACCTGGACGCCGCCGAGGACTGCGTCCAGGATGCCTATCTCGCCGCGCTGGACGCGTGGACGCGCGACGGCGTCCCGGCGCGGCCGGGCGCGTGGCTGACCACGGTCGCGCGGCGCGGCGCGCTGAACGCGCTGACCCGCGGCAGGACGCTGCAGACCAAGCTGCCGCTCCTGATCGAGCCGGCGCAGGACGAGGCCGAGATGATCGTCGACGCAGAGCACGACCCCGCCATCCCCGACGACCGGCTGCGGCTCGTCTTCACCTGCTGCCACCCGGCGCTCGCCCGCGAGGCACAGGTCGCGCTGACGCTGCGCCTGGTCTGCGGCGTCGCGACGCCCGACGTCGCCGCGGCCTTCCTGGTCGCCGAGCCGACGATGGCGGCGCGGATCACGCGCGCCAAGAAGAAGATCGCGGCCGCGGCGATCCCCTACGCGGTCCCGACCCGCAGCGAGCTGCCCGCGCGGCTGGACGCGGTCCTGACCGTCGTGCACCTGCTGGCGAGCACCGCGCACGCGGCGCCGTCGGGCGACGCGCTGGTCCGCGTCGACCTGGCCGAGCGCGCGCTCGACCTCGCGCGCATGTTGTACGTGTTGCTGCCGGCCGAGCCGGAGGTGGCCGGCCTGCTCGCGCTGCTGCTCGTCCACCAGGCGCGCCATGCCGGGCGCACCGGCGGCGACGGGCGCCTCGTCCGGCTGGAGGACCAGGACCGCGCGTCCTGGGACCGGGACCTGATCGCCCAGGCCGACCGGCTCGTGGTCGCCGCGCTGAGCGCGCCGGCGGACGGCCCGGCGCCCGGGCGCTACGCGCTGCAGGGCGCGATCGCCGCGCTGCACGCCCAGGCGCCGACCTACGCCGAGACCGACTGGCCGCAGATCCTCGCGCTCTACGACGCGCTGCTGGCGCACTGGCCGTCGCCGGTCGTCGCGCTCAACCGCGCGGTCGCGCGGGCGATGGTCGAGGGTCCGGAAGCCGGGCTGGCCGACGTCGCGGCGCTGGAGGCCGACGACCGGCTGGCCGGCTACCGGTACTTGCCCGCGACCAAGGCCGACCTGCTCGCGCGGCTGGGCCGCCACGCCGAGGCCGCCGACGCCTACCGCGCGGCGCTGGCGCTGACCGACTCGGCGCCCGAGCGCGCCTACCTCGAGGAGCGCCTGGGATAGGTTCCGGGCATGTCCTCGCGCCGCGCGATCTTCGTCGCCCCCTTCGACGAGCTGGCCGACCCGCGGCTGCTCGCCGACCTCGCCGCCGAGGCCGAGGCCGCCGGCTGGGACGGCTTCTTCCTGTGGGACCACATCGTCTACAGCGCGCCGACCAGCGCGGTGCTGGACCCGTGGGTCGCGATGGCCGCGATCGCGATGACCACCAACAAGCTCCTGACCGGCCCGCTGGTCACGCCGCTGTCGCGCCGCCGGCCGCACAAGCTGGCGCGCGAGACCGTGACCCTGGACCTGCTCAGCGAGGGCCGGCTCGTGCTCGGCGTCGGCCTCGGCTCCGACAACCACGGCGAGCTCGCGCCGTTCGGCGAGGTCGCCGAGCCGCGCGAGCAGGCCACGCTCCTCGACGACGCGCTGACCAAGATCCAGGACTACTGGGGCGGGACGTTCCTGCCGCGGCCCGTGCAGCGCCCGCGGATCCCGATCTGGGCGGCGGCCCGCTGGCCGGCGCGCAGGCCCGTGCGCCGCGCCGCGCGCCTGGACGGCCTGTTCCCGATCGGCGTGCCGGACCCGGATGGGCTCGCGACGCTGCGCGAGGAGATCCTCCAGCAGCGCGCCGAGGAGCGGATCGATGGGCCCTACGACCTCGCGATCACCCACGACGAGCCCTACGACCCCGCGCCGTGGGAGGCCGCCGGCGCGACCTGGACGCTGCGCAGCTTCGGGTCGCAGCCCAAGCTGGCCGACGTGCGCGCGGTCATCGCCGCCGGGATCGATGGGTAGCGCCGGGGCCGCGGCGGAGCTGGAGGCGCTCGCGCAGGAGATCCGCGCCCACAAGGGCGCGGGCTGCGGCTTCGAGGTCTGCGAGACGTGCACGCAGCTCGTGCCCGGCGTCGGGCCGGCGAGCGCGGCGATCGTCATCGTCGGCGAGGCGCCCGGCGCCAAGGAGGACGCGGGCGGCGTGCCGTTCGTCGGGGCGGCCGGCAAGTTCCTGGACGTGCTGCTCGCCGAGGCCGGCATCGCGCGCGACGACGTGTTCATCACCAACGTGGTCAAGGCGCGTCCGCCCAAGAACCGCGACCCCAAGCGCGACGAGGTCGCCCACCACTGGCCGTGGCTGGAGCGCCAGTTGGCCATCATCTCGCCCCAGCTGGTGGTGCCCTTGGGTCGGCACGCGCTCGCGCGCTTCGCGCCCGACGCCAGGATCGCCGACGCCCACGGCGCGGTCCTGGAGGTCGGCGGCCGCCGCCTCTTCCCGCTCTACCACCCCGCCGCGGCGCTCTACAACGGCGCGTTGCGCAGCACGCTGCTGGACGACGCCCGCGCGCTGGGCCGGGCGCTGACCTCGATCAGATCCACTAGAACTCGAGGTCTATGAGCACCCCCGCCCGCGCCCTGTGGGCCCCTGAGGCCAAGGCCAGGTTCGAGCCGACGACCATCGAGCGGCGCGCGCTGGGCGCGACCGACGTCGCCATCGACATCCAGTTCTGCGGCATCTGCCACAGCGACATCCACCAGGTCGAGGGCGACTGGGGCCGCAACCTGTTCCCGATGGTCCCGGGGCACGAGATCGCGGGCGTCGTGAGCGCGGTCGGCGCCGAGGTCACGCGCGTGAAGGCCGGCGACCGCGTCGGCGTCGGCTGCTTCGTCGACTCCTGCGGCGCCTGCGAGTGGTGCGTCGCCGGCGACGAGCACTTCTGCGTCAAGGGCGTGGTCGCGACCTACAACCACGTCAACTACGACGGCACGCCGACCTACGGCGGCTACAGCGACCACATCGTCGTCGACGAGCGCTTCGCCGTGACGATCCCCGACGGGTTGGCGCTCGACCACGCCGCGCCGCTGCTGTGCGCCGGCATCACGATGTACAGCCCGCTCAAGCGCTGGGGCGCCGGGCCGGGCCAGGCGGTCGCGATCGTCGGCATGGGCGGCCTCGGCCACGTCGGCGTGCAGATCGCGGCGGCGATGGGCGCCGACGTCACGGTCCTGAGCCAGACGCTGAGCAAGCAGGCCGACGGCCGCCGGTTCGGCGCCAAGGACTACTTCGCCACCAGCGACAAGGACACGTTCAAGGCGCTGCGCGGCCGCTTCGACCTGATCGTCAACACGGTGTCGGCCAACCTGCCGCTGGACGAGTACCTGGCGTTGCTCAAGCCGCGCGGCGCGATGGTCTCGGTCGGCCTGCCCGTCGAGCCCGACCGCGTCCACGCCGGCTCGCTGGTCAGCCGCGACCGCATCCTGACCGGCTCGAACACCGGCGGCATCCCGCTGACGCAGGAGATGATCGACTTCTGCGCCGCGCACGGGGTCGCCCCGGCGATCGAGGTCATCGACGCCGCCCGCGTCGACGAGGCCTACGAGCGCGTGCCGCGCTCCGACGTCCGCTACCGCTTCGTGATCGACGTCTCCACGCTGGGTTGAGATGACCGCGCGCCACGTCGCCGCCTTCGCCGTCGCGGTCCTGCCGATCATGCTGACGCCGGGCGTCTCGATGACGCTCGCGACCCAGCGGACGCTGCGCGACGGCCCGGCGGCGGGGCTGCGCGTCGCGGCCGGGACCGCGTGCGGGCTGACGGTCCACGCGACGGCCGCGGGGCTGGGGCTCGCCGCGCTGGTCGCGCGGTCGGCGACGGCGTTACCGTGTTGAAGCTCGCCGGCGCGGCGTACCTGGTGGTGTTGGGGATCGCGACGCTGCGCGCGGCGCGCCGCGGTGCGACGACCGCCGCCGCCGAGCCGCGGCGGCTGCCGTGGACCGGCCACGGCGCGTTCGCCCAGGGCCTGCGCGCCGCGGCGCAGAGCCGCTAGCCGGACTTCTTCTTCTTGGTGGTCTTGGTCGTCGTCGTCGGCGTGGTCGACGTCGTCGTGGTCGACGTCGTCGTGGTCGACGTCCCGTTCGCGCCCGCCAGCGACGCGATCTTCCACGCGCCGTTCTCGCGCACCAGCTGCAGCGCGTCGTTGGACGGCTCCTGGCCGGCCGCCGTCGTGTGGACGCTCACCAGCGCCTTGCCCGGCGAGAGCGACACGTCGGTGATCTCCAGCGTCGGCGCCTTCACGTCGCCGAGGCCGCGCTGCAGCGCGCCCTCGCAGGGCAGCCCGACGGCCTCGATCTTCTGGACCAGCGTGGCGCTGAGCAGCTGGTCGCAGATCGTCTGGTAGTCCTTGCCGCGCGTAGCGATCCCGAACTTCGCCACGACCGCCCGGACCTGGTCCTCGGCGTTCGGGCTCGCGTCGGGGTGCTCCTCGTCGGCGCCGCAGCCGCCGACGGCCGCGGCCAAGGCGCACAACAACGACACGGCGGCGATCCTGCGGCGGGGCACCGCGGGAGAGTACTCTCAGATCGATGCCACGCGAGCCGCTCCAGGACGGGCACGGCCGCCGGATCTCGGACCTGCGCGTGTCGGTCACGGATCGGTGCAACTTCCGCTGCCAGTACTGCATGCCGGCCGAGGGCCTGCCCTGGTTGGAGCGCGACGGCGTCCTGACCTTCGAGGAGATCGCGCGGCTCACGACGCTGCTGGCCGAGATGGGCATCCGGACCGTCCGGCTGACCGGCGGCGAGCCGCTCGTCCGCCGCGACTTCCCGCGGCTCGCCGCGATGCTCACCCCGATCGCCGGACTCGACGAGGTCTCGGTCACCACCAACGGCTACCTGCTCGAGCGCGACGCCGCGGCGCTCGTCGAGGCCGGGATCGCCCGCTTCAACGTCTCGGTCGACTCGCTGCAGCGCGACCGCTTCTTCACGCAGACCCGGCGCGACGCGCTGCCCCGCGTCCTGCGCGGCCTCGAGCACCTCGCGTCGTTCCCGGAGGCCCACCCGATCAAGGTCAACGCGGTCGCGATCCGGGGCTTCACCGAGGCCGAGGTCCTGCCCTTCGCCCGCTTCGCCCGCGAGCACCCCTACGAGGTGCGCTTCATCGAGTACATGCCGCTCGACGGCGACCGCTCCTGGGACATGTCGCAGGTGCTGACGGGCGCCGAGATCCGCGCCGCGATCCACGCCGTCTACCCGCTGGCCGACGCCGACCGCGCGCCGCACGCCACCGCACGGACCCACGCGTTCGCCGACGGCGTGGGCCGCATCGGCTTCATCAACCCGGTGTCCGAGCCGTTCTGCGGCGACTGCGACCGTATCCGCCTGACGGCCGACGGCCGCCTGCGCACCTGCCTCTTCAGCCTCAACGAGACCGACCTGCGCACGCCGCTGCGCACCGGCGCCACCGACGACGACCTCGAGCGGATCGTCCGGACCGCGGTGTGGGCCAAGGAGCTCAAGCACCGCGTCAACGAGCCGGGCTTCGTCCAGCCCGCGCGGACGATGTCCGCGATCGGCGGCTAGGCCGGCGTCAGCGCGCGGATCTCGGCGCGCTCCCACGCGCTGACGTCCAGCACCACGTGCGTGCAGCCGCACGCGCAGGCGGAGTCGTCGAGCGCGTCGAGGGCGTGGGAGACGACGACCTCGAGCTCTTGCGCGCAGGCCTCGTCGGAGCAGATGAGCGTCGTGAGGAACATCGGCGACGAGGCTCCTCCCGTCCCCAGACGGACCGCAACGGATCTTGCAGGTCAAGCGCGGCGGCGGCCGGCCGATCACGGTGATGTGGAGGTCCTGCTCGAACGCCACGTCCCGGTCGACATCACCCTCGATGGCGGCTGGCACCTGACGGCGCAGGTGACCTCCGTCGGCCGCGACCACGTCGACCTCGGCCCGCTCGACCAGCCGCTGCGCCTGCCCGCCCACCTGCGCTGGTGCGGCGCGACGATCGCCTGGAAGACGCGGATCGGCGCCGCGCACCGCCGCGGGATCCTCGTCCACGGCGCGCAGGACGGCCAGCTGCGCCTGCATCCGGTCGGCGACCCGTTGAAGGTCCAGCGCCGCCAGTTCGTCCGCGTCCCGGCCGAGCTGTCGACGGCCGTCATCGCGCCGGACAAGCGCCTGACGACCCGCACGCTCGACGTGTCGGTCGGCGGCATGCTCGTCGCGCCGGCCGACACGCTGACGCTCGACGACACCGTCCGCTTCGCGCTCGACCTCGGCGCCATCACGATCTCCGGCGACGGCCGCGTCGTCCGCGGCACCGCGGAGGGCGCCCGCGGCATCCTGTTCTGCGACCTCCAGGGCCGGGCCGAGCGCCAGCTCTCGCACTACGTCGCGCAGCGTCAGCGCGAGCTCATCGCGGGCTCACGTCCCACGCGAGCATGACCCCGCCGCAGCCGCAGCCGCGCCGCCAGGCGCTAGCTCGTGGCGAGGAGAACCGACGCCTGGAGCAGATCCTCCGGCGCGTTGACGTTGTAGAACGCGGTCGGATCCAGGCCGTCGACCTCGCGCACGCCGAGCGACTCCACCACCGCGGTGGCGCGGGCGTCCGGCGCGAAGCTCGCCAGCCCCGCCGCCGCGCGCGGCGTGTACAGCGCGCAGAGCGGCATCAGCCGCCCGTAGATGCGCGGCACCACGACGGCCGCGTCGCCCGGGTCGGTGGCGGCGATCGCCCGCAGCGTCGCCGCGTCCATGAGCGGCAGGTCGACCGCCACGACCAGGACCGGGCGGCCCGTCGCCAGCCGCAGCGCGTGCGCGACGCCGGCCAGCGGGTGGCGCGGCTCGTCGGGCTCGACCCACAGGTCGGCGATCCCGCCCAGCGGCGGCACGATCGTGTCGCGCTTGGCGACGACCGCGACGTCGTCGCAGACCTCGTGCAGCGCCTCCAGCACGTACAGGATGAGCGCCCGGCCCTCGAGCTCGACGATCGCCTTGTCGCCGCCCAGGCGGCGTCCGCGACCCCCGGCGAGGACGACGCCGACGGGTGACGCGAGGCTCTTGGCGGCGGCCGCCATGACCGCGCGACCCTACCGCCCCGGCCGGCGCTTACGGAACTTCTATCCTGAGCGGCCATGGGAGATCTGATGGGCGCTCACCCCTGGCTGCGGTGCTACCGCTGCTGGTCGCAGGACCTCGAGGTGCAGGTGCACTACGAGGGCATCCACCGCATCGACCCGCAGACCGGCGAGCGCGCCGACGTCGTCGACGAGCTGCAGGAGGCCGTCGTGCAGTGCCTGGAGTGCATGCACGACCAGCCGCACCTGACGTTCGCCAACGGCCGCGTCGAGGCGGTCGAAGACCGCTGGGAGCGCATGATCGCCGGCACGCCGTGGGTGGCGTCCTGCACCGTGACGGTCGACGCCGACGACGTCGAGACGTGCTCCGGCCCCGAGGCGGGGGACGCGCTCTCCTACGCCGCGTTCGGCGACCACGGCACGCGTGAGTTCTTCACGCACGTCCGCTTCCACAAGCACGAGGACGCCAACCGGATCGTCGTCCACCTGCTCGTCGAGCTCTACGCGCGCAACATCGAGGAGGCCACCGAGGTGCTCGAGGTGGCCGCGCGCGGCCACCTGACGATCACGTCGCTGGCCGAGGAGTCCCGGCCGCCCGCCGCGGCCGAGGATCGCCACTGACCCGGCGGCCACTGGACCCTCCCTCGATTCGGGGGCCCCAAAGCTCCAGAACCAGGCACTTCGTGCCGAACATCGTAGGCGAATGGAGTCCGCGTCCCGCATCCTCGTCGCTGAGGACTCCGCCCTGCTGCGGCGGATGATCGGCGACGTCCTGAGGGCCACCGGCTACACGGTGCTGGAGGCGGCCGACGGCGCCTCCGCGCTGCACAGGGCGCGGACCGAGGACCCGTCCGTGCTGCTGATGGCGCGCGAGATGGAGGGCATGGACGGGCTCGCCGTGCTCGACGCGCTGCGCGCCGACCCGCACACCGCCGACGTGCCCGTCGTGTTCGTCACCGGCCACACCGACGCGCGCGACCTGGCCGAGGGCCTGGAGCGCGGCGCCCACGACTACGTCCGCAAGCCCGTCGACCCGGTGGAGCTCGTCGCCCGGATCCGGACCGCGCTGCGCCTGCGCACGCTGCACGACGAGCTCGCGCGCCGCAACGCCGAGCTCGAGCAGCTCGCGCGCACCGACGTCCTGACCGGCCTGGCCAACCGCCGCCACGCCGACGACGTGCTGCGCGCGACGATCGCCAGCGCCCGCCGCCACCGCCGGACGCTGAGCGCCGTGCTCGTCGACGTCGACCGCTTCAAGGCCGTCAACGACCTCCACGGCCACGCCGCCGGCGACGCCGTGCTGCGCGAGATCGCCGTGCGCCTGGCCGCCGGCCTGCGCGAGGAGGACCTCGCGGCGCGCTGGGGCGGCGAGGAGTTCCTGCTGCTGCTGCCCGACTCACCGGACGCGGGCGGCGTCTGCGAGCGCCTGCGCGAGGCCGTCGCCGAGCGCCCGGTCAACGTCCACGGCCTGCTCGAGCTCGACGTGTCGGCCTCCTTCGGCTGGGCGCCGTGGACGGGCGAGGAGACCGGCGAGGCGCTGATCGGCCGCGCCGACGTCGCGCTCTACGCGGCCAAGAACGGCGGCCGCGACCGCGTCGTAGCGGCCAAGCCGGTGGTGGTGCGCGGCGTCGCCGACGCCGCCTAGCCGCGCAGCAGCCCGGCCAGCCCCAGCGCCGCGACCGAGCCCGAGTCCGCGATCTGGCCGGAGGTGACCATGCCGGCCACGTCGTCGACGCGATGGCGGCCGACGACGAGGCCCTGCTCGGTCTCCTCCAGCGCCTGCTCGCCCTGCGTCAGGTCGGTCGCCAGCCACACGTCGAAGGACTGGTCCGACATCCCGTAGGCGAAGTACAGCCGCGCCAGGCGCTCGATCCGACCCGCGCGCAGCCCGGTCTCCTCGGCCAGCTCGCCGCGGGCGACGTCCTCGGCCGCCGCGTCGGGCGCGTGGTGCCAGGCGCCCTGGGGCACCTCCCAGAACCGCGCCTGCACCGGATGGCGCCACTGCTGGACCAGCCACACCCAGTCGCCGTCGCGCGCGACGATCGCCGCCGCCGGCGGCTTCTCGATCACCGCGTACAGCCCCGGCCGGCCGTCGGGGAGGAGCGTCTCGTCCTCCCGCACGCGCATCCAGTGGTTCTCGTAGACGGTGCGCGACGCCGTCACGCGCAGCTGACCCGGATCCCGCGGGTGGGCGGGCCCGTTCTCGGTCACCCCGCCAATCCTCGCAGGTGCCGGATCGCGAGCGTCAGGCCGGCGAGGTCGCCGTCGCCCTCCATCCGCAGCGCCCGCGCGACCGCGGTCAGCCGGCGGCGCGGCGCCTCGCGCGCCTCCAGGAACGCCTCGACCGCCTCGGCCGGCGCCGCGTCCGGCGCCTCCTCCAGCGCCTTCTGCGACAGGACCCGGCGCGCGTCGAGCACGTCGTCGAGCAGCGCCTGCTGCGCCCAGCGCTGGACGCGCGTCGCGGCCGGCAGCGCCAGCACCTCCAGCTCCAGCCACTCCAGCCCCAGCCGCTCGCCGAGGTCGAAGAACGTGGCGGCGACCTCGACGACGTCGCGCTCGGTCGCACCGGCGACGAAGACGATGTCCGGCGCGTGGCGCAGCGCGCGCTGGAAGGCGTGGCGGCGCGCGATGGGGTCGGGCACGCCCGTGTCGGCCAGCTCGACCGCGACCCGCTCGTGCTCCTCGCGCCACGCGTCGGAGCGCAGGTTCGGCAGCGCCTCGGCGAGCGTGACGAACGCGTCGCCGGCGGCGGCGACCGTCGCCTCGACGTCGGCGCCCGGCGCGTGCAGCAGGTACCAGCGGGCGACGCCGGCGACGAGATCGTCGACGCCGTCGAGCAGGAGCCACGCGGTGTCGGCGTCGAGCTGCTGCACGACGCCCTCGATCTCCAGCCAGCGCTGCGTCGCGCCGGTGACCTCGCGCGCGATCCGGAACGCGCGGACGACCTCGGCCGGCTCGGCGCCCAGCTCGCCGGTCAGGCCGGACACGAACGTCGGGCCGAGCGCGTCGACCACGTCGTTGGCGGCGAGCGTCGCGACCAGCTCGCGCCGCAGCGGGTGCTCGCCGATCAGGTGCCCGAACTGAGCGACGACCGGCTGCGGGAAGTACGTGCGGACGTCATGGTCGAAGGCCGCCTCGTCGGGCAGGTCGGACTCCAGCAGCGCGTCGGTCAGCAGCCGCTTGGCGTAGGCCACCAGCACCGACAGCTCGGGCCGGACCAGCCCGCGCCCGCTGCGCCGGCGCTCGGCCATCTCGTCTGACCCCGGCAGCGCCTCGTCGCGGCGGCGCAGGATCTTCGCACCCTCCAGCGCGGCCATCAGGTCCTCGTAGGCGAAGACCCGCGTGGCCGACGAGCGCACCTCCTGCGACAGGATCTGCGCCTGCAGGAACGAGTCATACAACACGTGTTGTACGACATCCTCGGTGACCTCGGCCAGCAGGTCGTCGCGGTCCTCGCGGTCCAGCTCGCCGCGGCGCACCGCGAGGTCGAGCAGGATCTTCAGGTTGACCTCGTGGTCGGAGCAGTCGACGCCGGCGGAGTTGTCGATGAAGTCGGCGTTGATCAGCCCGCCGTCGCCGCCGTGGCCGCCGACCGACGCGTACTCGATCCGCGCGCGCTGGGTGAAGCCGAGGTTCCCGCCCTCCCCCACGACCCGTGCGCGCACCTCGCGGCCGTCCACGCGGATCGCGTCGCTGGAGCGGTCGCGCGCTTCGGCGTCGGACTCGGTCGAGGCCTTGACGACCGTCCCGATCCCACCGTTCCACAGCAGGTCGACGGGCGCGCGCAGGATCGCGCGGATGAGGTCGGTCGGCGCCAGCGCCTCGTCCTCGACGTCCAGGGCGCGGCGGATCTGCGGCGTCAGCGGGATCCGCTTGGCGTTGCGGCTGAAGACGCCGCCGCCGTCGGAGAGCACGTCGCGCGAGTAGTCGTCCCACGACGACCCGCTCATCTGGAACAGCCGCTCGCGCTCGCCGAACGAGCGCTCCGGGTCCGGATCGGGGTCGAGGAAGACGTGGCGGTGGTCGTAGGCCGCGACGAGCTTGAGCGACCGCGACAACAACATGCCGTTGCCGAACACGTCGCCCGACATGTCGCCGACGCCGACGGTCCGGACCACGTCGCGCTCGGGGTCGACGCCGACCTCGCGGAAGTGGCGCTTGACCGACTCCCACGCGCCCTTCGCGGTGATCCCGAGACCCTTGTGGTCGTAGCCGGTCGAGCCGCCCGACGCGAACGCGTCGCCCAGCCAGAACCCGCGCCGCATCGCGACGGCGTTGGCCGTGTCGCTGAACGTCGCGGTGCCCTTGTCGGCGGCGACGACGAAGTAGGAGTCCTGCTCGTCGTGGACGCGCACGCCGGACGGCGAGACCGTCGCGCCGTCGTCGGCGAGGTCGTCGGTGACGTCGAGCAGCGCCTCGATGTAGCGCACGTACTGGCGCTTGACCTCGGTGCGCAGCTTGGCCGGGTCGTCGGGCCGGTCCTTGAGGAAGAACCCGCCCTTGGCGCCGGCCGGGACGATGACCGCGTTCTTGGTCATCTGCGCGCGCATCAGCCCGAAGACCTCGGTGCGGTAGTCCATCCGGTCCGACCAGCGAATGCCGCCGCGGGCGATCCTGCCGCCGCGCAGGTGGATGCCCTCCATGTCGGGCGCGTAGACGTAGATCTCGAACAGCGGCGCGGGCTGCGGGATCGCCGGGACCTCGGCGGAGCGCAGCTTGAAGGCCATCGCGTCGCGGCCGTCCTTGAAGACGTTGGTCCGGACCGTCGCGTCGATCAGCCCGAGCTGGTTGCGCAGGATCCGGTCGTGGTCGAGCAGCGCGACGTCGTCGAGGTTGGCGCGGATCTCCTCGCGCAGCGCCGCCTCGGCGGCGTCGTCGCCGCCGCGATCGTCGGTCGCGAAGCGCAGCTCGAACAGCCGGATCTGCTTGGCGGTGATCTCCGGGTTGGCGGCGATCACGTCGTTCTGGAAGGACTCCGTGTAGCGCGAGCCGATGCGCTGGCGGTAGCGGCGGTAGGCGCGCAGAACCTGGACCTGCGGCCACCGCAGGCCCCCGCTGACGACCAGGCGGTTCAGCGAGTCGCTCTCGGTCTCGCCGCGCCAGACGGCCTCCAGCGACTCGGCGACGCGCCCGGCGACGTCGCCCAGCGCCAGCGGCCGGTCGCCTTCGCCGAGCACCCCGAAGGCCTGCAGCCACAGCTCGTCGTCGCCGTGCAGGCGCGCCGGGACCTCCTCGATGACGCGCAGCCCCAGGTGCTCCAGCATCGGCGTCGCCTGCGACAGCTCGATCTTCGGCCCGCGGCGGTAGAAGGCCACGCGCGTGCGGCGCGTGAGCCCGTTCCCACCCGCCCCGCGCTCGTCCTGGAGCCCCACCAGGAAGCCGGCGCGGCCGGTCGCCAGCGCCTCGAAGCGGTCGACGTCCTCGGCGGCGACGAGCGGCTCGACCGCCGCGCGGTAGGACTCCGGCAGGCGCTTGAGCCAGCGCGCGGCGAGCATCCGGCCGCGCTCGGCGCCGTGGCGGTGCACGAGCGCGGCGCCGACGCGGTCGCGCCACGTGCGCGCCTCCAGCACCAGCCGGCGCTCGAGCTCGCCGACGTCGACGTCGGGCAGCCCGCCGCCCGCCCGGACGGTCAGGTGCAGGGTGACGCGGTCGTCCTCGCCGAAGACCTCGTGCTGCTCGACGACCTCGGTGCCGTAGGCGGAGGCGACCATCCCGCGCAGCCGCTCGCGCAGCGTCGCGCTGTAGCGCTCGCGCGGCAGCGCGGCCACCAGCGCCGCGCCGCGCCCGTCGCGGGAGCGGCGGCCCAGGAGCCGGACCTCGTCGGCGCGCAGCGACAGCAGCGCCGCGATCTGGGTCCGCAGGTCCTCGACCGGCGCGCCGAACAGCTCGCCCTTGGGGAAGCCGTCGAAGAGCGCGATCGCGGCCTTGGAGTCGTGCGAGCCGTCGATCAGGTCCTCGGCGTCGAGGATCCGGCGCAGCTTGTCGCGCAGCAGCGGCGTGGTCGACGCCGGCTCGGCATACGCGCGCGAGGTGAACAACCCCAACAACCGCGCCTCGGCGACGACGTGGCCCTCGGCGTCGAAGCGGCGGGCGATCAGCACGTTCATCGGCTCGCGCCGGTGCACGGGCGACAGCGCGTGGGTCTTGGTGATCTCCAGGACCGTCGCGCCGCTGTCGGCCTCCGGGTTGGCCGCCGGCGGGTCGTGGGCCAGGACGCGCAGCTCGCCGGCCTCCCGCGCGTCGCGCAGCAGGCCGAGGCCGCTGCCGTCCACGCCCCGCAGCCGGCCGTCGGCGTCCCGCTCGTCCTCGTGGAAGCCGAGGAAGACGAAGTGGTGCTCGCCGACCCAGCGCAGGAACGCGGTCAGCTCCTCGGGGTCGGCGTCCTCGTGGTCGCGCACGCGGTCCTGGCCGGCGACGACGATCTGGGCGAGGCGGTCCAGCGCGGCTTCGAGGTGGCCGAAGTCGTCGACGATCGCGCGGACGGTCGCCAGCACGTGGCGCGCGGCGTCCTCGAGGTCGGCGAGCTCCTCGGGCGCCATCCGGCGGTCGAGCTCGAAGTGCATGACCGACTCGCGCGGCGCGTCGCGCGGGTGCTCGATCGACGCGATGGCGCCGTGCGCGTCCCGCTTGACGCCGACGATCGGATGCGTGACGCGCACGACCCGCAGCCCGCGCGCGACCAGCTCCGCGTTGATCGAGTCCACCAGGAACGGCAGGTCGTCGGTGTTGGTCTCCAGCACCGAGCCGTGCGTCTCGTAGCCGTGCTCGGCGCGGGTGGGCGTGAACGCGCGGACGCCCGCGATCGCGCCGTCGCGCGCGTCGGCCAGCCCGAACGCGCCGCGGACCTCGGCGAGCAGCGTCTCGGCGTCCTCGCCGGCGTCGTCGAGCGCGGCGTTGGCGCCCGGCGCGCGGCGCAGGTACGCGGCGGCGAAGCGCGCGAGCGTCTCCCCCTCGCGCTCGCGGGCGAGGGCGACCACCGCGTCGGCGACCCCGGCCGACTCCTCCTGAACGGACACGTGGAGAACCTACCCCGCCGGCCGGCCGCAGAACGTCCGAAGGGCGCCGCGCCGGCGGGCCGACCTGTCGCAAGCGACGTCCGGCCCGCAGACGGCGCGGGATCGCCCGGAGGGCGATCCCGCGATGCCTAGGCGAGGCCGGGCGTCAGGTGCCCAGGCGCTGCTCGAGCGCCTCGAACTGCGCGCGCACCGGCGCGGGCAGGTCGTCGCCGAACTTCGCCAGGTGCTCCTTGACCTGGGGCAGCTCGTCGCGCAGCGCGGCGACGTCGACCGACAGGACCTCGGCCAGCGCCTCGTCGGTGATGTCGAGGCCCGCGACGTCCAGGTCGCCCTGCTTGGGCACGAGGCCGATCGGCGTCTCGTCGGCGTCGACCTTGCCCTCGACGCGGCGGAAGACCCACTCCAGCACGCGGGAGTTGTCGCCGAAGCCCGGCCACAGGAACTTGCCGTCGGCGCCCTTGCGGAACCAGTTGACGTAGAAGATCCGCGGCGGCTTGGCCCCGGCCCGCTGGCCGATGTCCAGCCAGTGCTCGAAGTACGACGCCATGTTGTAGCCGCAGAACGGCAGCATCGCGAACGGGTCGAAGCGCAGCTGGCCGACCGTGCCGAACGCGGCCGCGGTCATCTCGGAGCTCATCGTCGCGCCGAGGAACACGCCGTGCTCCCAGTCGAACGCCTCACGGACCAGCGGGACCACCGACGCGCGGCGGCCGCCGAACAGGAACGCGTCGATCGGCACGCCGGCGGGGTCCTCCCACTCGGGGGCCATCGACGGGACCTGCGTCGCGGGGACGGTGAACCGCGAGTTCGGGTGGGCCGCCGGATGGTCGGCGTCCGGGGTCCAGTCCTCGCCGTGCCAGTCGACCAGGTGCTCGGGGACGTCCTTGGTCATCCCCTCCCACCACGTGTCGCCGTCGTCGGTGAGCGCCGTGTTGGTGTAGATCGCGCCCTTCTCGAGCGCGGCCATCGCGTTCGGCGTGTTGGCGTAGCCGGTGCCCGGCGCGACGCCGAAGAAGCCGTACTCCGGGTTGATCGCCCGCAGGCGGCCCTCGTCGTCGTACTTCATCCAGGCGATGTCGTCGCCGATCGTCTCGACCTTCCAGCCCTCGATGGTCGGGACCATCAGCGCGAGGTTGGTCTTGCCGCACGCGCTCGGGAAGGCGCCCGTGACGAACTTGACCTCGCCCTCGGGCGACGTGAGCTTGAGGATGAGCATGTGCTCGGCCATCCAGCCCTCGTCGCGGGCCATGATCGACGCGATCCGCAGCGCGAAGCACTTCTTGCCCAGCAGCGCGTTGCCGCCGTAGCCCGAGCCGTAGGACCAGATCTCACGGCTCTCGGGGTAGTGGACGATGTACTTGACCTCGGCGTTGGTGGGCCACGGCACGTCCTCCTCGCCGTCGGCCAGCGGTGCGCCGATCGAGTGGACGCACGGGACGAAGTCGCCTTCGGCGCCCAGGACGTCGAGGGCGCCGGTGCCCATGCGGGTCATGATCCGCATCGAGACGACGACGTAGGGCGAATCGGTGATCTCGACGCCGACGTGCGACTTGTCGGAGCCCAGCGGGCCCATCGAGAACGGGACGACGTACATGGTGCGTCCGCGCATGCAGCCCGAGAACAGGTCGTTCATCGTGCCGCGCATCTCGGCCGGCGCCCGCCAGTTGTTGGTCGGGCCCGCGTCCTGCTCGTCCTCGGAGCAGATGAAGGTGCGGTCCTCGACGCGAGCGACGTCGCTCGGGTCCGACCACGCCAGGTAGGAGTTCGGCCGCTTGGCGTCGCTGAGGCGCTTGAACGTCCCAGCATCCACGAGCTGCTGGCAGAGGCGGTCGTACTCCTCCGCCGAGCCATCACACCAGTGGATCTCGTCGGGCTGGGTCAGGGTGGCGATCTCCTCCACCCACGCCGTCAGCCTGGCGTTCTTCGTCGGAACCGTGATGCTCACGTCACTTCCTCGGTATTCGGATTCAAGGAGGCGGGCGAAAGGGGACGACGGCCCACCTCGGTACGCATTCCAGAAAGCTACCCGGTCGGGCTACCGGAAGACGTCAGGTCTTGCTGAACCAATGGTGGGTCTGTAGCGACGGTTGGGGGGAGTTCACCCCCCAACCGTCGGGTGCTAGGCCGCGTCGCCCGGCGTCTTGCGCGGGACGAGCACGAGGCGCTTGAACTCGGCGACGAGCGTGCCGTCCTGGTTGAAGACGCGCGTGTGGACCTTGACCGTGCCGCGGTCCAGCTTGGAGCGCGACTCCTTCTTCTCCAGGACCTCGGACTCGACGAAGAGCGTGTCGCCGTGGAAGACGGGCGCCGGGTGCGAGAGCTCCTCGGTGGCGAGGTTCGCGATGGCCTTGCCCGAGACGTCGGAGACGCTCATGCCCAGCGCGAGGCTGTAGACGAGCGGGCCGACCACGACGTTGCGGCCCTGCTGGCTCTTGCCCGCGTACACGTCGTTGATGTGCAGCGGGTGGTGGTTCATCGTGATGAGGCAGAAGAGGTGGTCGTCGGACTCGGTGACCGTCTTCGCGGGCCAGTGCTTGTAGACCGCCCCGACCTCGAACTCCTCGAGGTAGCGGCCGTAGGCGTGCGCGCCGGTGGCCTCGCGCGCCCGCTGGTCGGTGGTGAAGTCGGTGGTCTCAGCTGCCATCTCGTTGTCTCCTCAAGAGGTCTCGGTACGACGTCAGGACCGGGAAGGATGCCAGGGATCGCACGTCCGTTGACTCGTCAGTCAACGGACGGCAGAGTGTTGGCTCGTGCGCCCCACCCGTCTGCCGCTCGTCGTCGTCCTCGCCCTGCTCGCGCTCGCGCCGGCCGCCTCGGCCCAGCAGCGCATCGTGGGCGGCCACACCGCGCCGGCCGGGTCGTGGCCGTCGCTCGTCGGCCTCGTGTCGACCGCGAGCTCGCCCCGCGACGACTTCGGCGACCAGTTCTGCGGCGGGACGCTCGTAGCGCCGCAGTGGGTCCTGACCGCGACCCATTGCATCGAGGCCAAGACCGCGAGCCAGGTCGCGGTGCTGCTGAACACCAAGCGCCTGGACGACACGGGGACGCGCGTCGCCGTCGCCGCGATCCACCCCAACCCGGCCTACGTCCACGCGACGACCGAGAACGACACGGCCCTGCTCGAGCTCGCCACGCCGCAGACGCTGCCGCTGATGCCCATCACGGTCCCGGCGCTCGGCGGGCTGTGGGCGGCCGGCCGGACCGCGCAGGCCGCCGGCTGGGGCGACACCGACCCGGGCCCGAGCGGCCCGAGCTACCCGCTGGACCTGATGGAGGTGTCGCTGCCGCTGGTGAGCGACGCGGCCTGCGGCGCCGCCTACCCCGCGACGTTCCGCCCGGCGGTGGAGCTCTGCGCGGGCGACACGGTGGCCGGCGGCATCGACACCTGCCAGGGCGACAGCGGCGGCCCGCTGGTCGTCGCCGACGCGGCCGGCCACGCCGTGCAGGTCGGCGACACGAGCTACGGCGCAGGCTGCGCCGAGGCGGCCCACCCGGGCGTCTACGGCGAGGTCGCGGCCATGCGGAGCTTCATCGACGGGGTGATCGGCTGGGCGACGGACGCGACGGTCGACGCGCCCGCGCTGACGTTCACCCGCAGCGCCGCGGGCGGGCCGACCGACCCGCAGACCGTGACGCTGACGAGCACCGGCACCGCGCCGCTGTCGGTCACCGCCGCCCGCCTGACCGGCGCCGGCGCGGGCGACTTCGCGATCGTCGGCGACGGCTGCGCGCAGGTCGTCCTGCTGGCGGGCCAGACGTGCGCGGTGGCCGTGCGGGCCGTGCCGACCGGGGCCGGCGACAGCGCCGCGACGCTCGCGCTCGACGGCGACGGCGCGGCGGGCACCAAGTTGGTGGCCTTGAACGCGCCGGCGCCGCCGCCGGCTCCAGCGCAGCCGGTCACGCCGCCGCCCGCGGCGCCCGCGCCGGCCCCGGTCGCGACGCCGAAGCCGAAGGCCAAGGCCAAGGCGCCGACCGCGACGCTCTCCGCGCTCTCCCAGCACCGCCTCTCGGTCAGGCTCAGCGGCGCGGGCGCGGTCACGATCACGGTCACCCGCAAGGGCAGGACGCTCGCGACGGCGACCGCGACGTTCAAGCGGGCCGGAACCAAGACCATCACCTTGAAGCTCACGGCCGCGGGCAGGCGCGCGCTGGCCGGCGGGAAGCGCGTCAGGGCCAACGCGCTGGTGGTCGTGCGCGAGGGCGCCGTCAAGACGACGGCTTCGCGCACCCTGACCCTGCGTTGACTGGCGGGTCAACGCACGCCGATCTCGACTAGCGTTCCGGCCATGCGCAGCCCTCGAGACTTCTTCAAGCCGCTGGCCGTCGGCGCCCCCGATCCGGTCACCGAGATCCCGTTCCCGCCCTCGCGGATGATCCACTTCTTCGACGCGTCGAACGAGAAGATGGTCGCCAAGCTGCCCGACACGATCGCCAAGGCGGACATCGTGCTCGGCAACCTCGAGGACGCCGTGCCGGTCGACCGCAAGGAGGCCGCGCGCGAGGGCCTGGTCAAGGTCGGCAAGACCGTCGACCTGGGCGAGACGCAGCTGTGGACGCGGGTCAACTCGCTGGAGTCGCCGTGGGTCCTGGACGACCTGACGACGCTCGTCACCGAGATCGGCGACGTGCTCGACGTCATCATGGTCCCCAAGGTCGAGGGTCCGTGGGACATCCACTACGTCGACCGCCTGCTCGCCCAGCTCGAGGCGCGCGCCGGGGTCAAGCGCCCGATCCTGATCCACGCGCTGCTCGAGACCGCGCAGGGCGTCGCGCACCTGGAGGAGATCGCCGCGGCCTCTCCGCGCATGCAGGGCATGTCGTTCGGCCCGGCCGACCTCGCGGCGTCGCGCCGGATGAAGACCACGCGCGTCGGCGGCGGCCACCCGGGCTACGTGTCGATGAGCGACCCGGACCCGGCCAACCCGGACGCGCCGCGCATCACCGCCCAGCAGGACCCGTGGCACTACTCGATCGCGCGCATGGTCGACGCCTGCACGATGAACGGGCTGCTGCCGTTCTACGGGCCGTTCGGCGACATCAAGGACACGGTCGCCTGCGAGGCGCAGTTCCGCGCCGCGTTCCTGCTCGGCTGCGTCGGCGCCTGGTCGCTGCACCCGGTCCAGATCGACATCGCCAAGAAGGTCTTCTCGCCCGACCCGGCCGAGGTGCTGTTCGCCAAGAAGGTCCTCGAGGCGATCCCGGACGGCCGCGGCGTGCACATGATCGACGGCAAGATGCAGGACGACGCGACCTGGAAGCAGTGCAAGGTCATGGTCGACCTGGCCGAGCAGCTCGCCGCCAAGGACCCGGAGCTGGCCGAGGCCTACGGCTTCGCGCCGGCGACCGCCTAGGTCGTCGTCGCCGCCTGCTCGGCCCGCCGGCGCACCGCGCGCAGCAGGTCGTGGCGGATCAGGCCGCTGCCCGCGCGGATCGCCCACCAGTAGCGGCGGAACTTCCGGGCGGCGGCCGGGTCGGTGGGGTGCACGCGCGTCTCGGTCGTCAGGCGCGTGCGGCCTGCGGCGTGGCCGCCCAGCGACTCCAGGCCGAACGACAGCGCCATCAGCACGTAGCCCGGCTGGGCGAACGCCGTCACCGCCTCCACGTCGGCGACCGCCACGGTCGCCCCGCCGCGGGGGTGCCACGGCTGGCCGGCGGCCACGACGGCCAACGCGCGCGGCTCCTCGTCGATCACGACCGTGAAGCCGCGGGCGGTGAACGCCTGGAGGATCGGCCGCTGCGCCCCGCGCGAGCCGAGCCCGCGCAGCAGCGTCAGCACGCGCGTGACCGGCATCTCGGCGACGGTCACCTCGTGCAGCGCCGCCCACACCCGCTCCGGCGACGCCGACACGTCGACGGCGTGCACCTCGCTGTGGGCGAACTGCGGCAGCACGCGATCCAGAGGTGAGTCCATGGGGCGAGCATCCCACGGAGCGCCGCGACGTATAGGCTCCGGCGCCGCTGAACCTCCCCCTGACCGGAGGCGTATCGCCTTGAGATTCTTCGAGTACGAAGCCCGCGAGATCGTCAAGCGGGCCGGAATTCCCGTCACCGACTACGGATTCACGACCGACCCGCAGGAGGCGAAGGAGATCGCCGCCCGCATCGGCTCCAGCACCGTCATCAAGTCCCAGGTCCTCTCCGGAGGCCGCATGAAGGCCGGCGGCGTCAAGTTCGCCGACACGCCGGAGGAGGCCGAAGCGCACGCCAAGGACATCCTCCAGCTCGAGATCAACGGGCACATGCCGCGCGGCGTGCTCGTCGACCCGAAGGCCGAGTTCGAGCAGGAGTACTACGCCGGCGTCGTCTGGGACGGCACGCGCAAGCAGCCGGTGATGATCTTCTCGCCGATCGGCGGCATCGACATCGAGCAGGTCGCCGAGGAGCAGCCCGACAAGGTCGGGCGCCGCCACTTCTCGAACATCCTGCCCTTCGGCGACTTCGAGGCCAAGGAGGTCATCGCCTCCACCGGCGTGACCGGCAGCGCCCTCAACAAGCTGACGCCGATCCTCACGAAGCTGGCCAAGCTGTTCGTCGACAACGACATGACGCTGGCCGAGATCAACCCGCTGGCCCGCATGGCCGACGGGTCGTTCATCGCGCTCGATGCCCACATGGACATGGAGAACGAGGCCCGCGGCCGCCACAAGCAGCTGTTGAAGGACTTGGGCGTCGGCGACGACGAGACCCGCGAGGCGCGCGAGCCCACCGCGTTCGAGCTGGCCGGCGAGGCCGTCGACTCCCAGGACCATCGCGGCGTCGCGGGCAACGTCACCGAGTTCGACGGCAACCTCGGGTTGGTCATCGGCGCCGGCGGCGGCTCGCTGACGCTGTTCGACGCGGTCCGCAAGTACGGCGGCCGGCCCGCCAACTACTGCGAGATCGGCGGCAACCCGTCGGTGTCCAAGGCCAAGGGGTTGGCCAAGTTGGTGCTGTCGAAGCCGGGCGTCGACAAGATCGCCGTGATGATGTCGATCGTGTCGAACACGCGCGTGGACATCGTGGCGCGCGGCGTGATCGCCGCCTGCCTGGAGCTGGGCATGGACCCCGCCGAGAAGATCGCCATCTTCCGCATCCCGGGCGCCTGGGAGGAAGAGGGCTTCAAGATCCTCGAGAAGTACGGGGTCGAGTACGCCGACCGGTCGGTGTCGCTGCACGAGGCGGCGTCGCGCGCGGTCGAGAAGATCCAAGGAGCTGCGGCCTGATGTCGATCCTGGTTGACGCGGAGACGACGTTCATCGTCCAGGGCATCACCGGCCGCGAGGCCGTCAACCTCACGCGCGAGTGCCTGGACTACGGCGCCGGCGCCAAGGTCGTCGGCGGCGTGACGCCGGGCCGGCTGGGCCGTGAGGTCCACGGCGTGCCGGTGTTCGACACGGTCGCCCAGGCCGTGGCGCACCACGGCCGGCCGATCGACGGCTCGGTGGTGACCGTGCCGCCGGCGTTCACGAAGGACGCCGTCTTCGAGGCCATCGAGAACGGCATCAAGATCATCGTGATCGTCACCGAGCGCATCCCGCGCCGCGACGTCGCGCAGATGGTCGAGCTCGCCAACCTCCGCGGCGCGCGCATCATCGGCCCGAACTGCCTCGGGATCATCGTGCCCGACGTCATCAAGATGGGCGGCATCGGCGGCCCGGCGAAGGACGCGGCGAAGTCCTACAAGAAGGGCTCGATCGGCGTCATCTCGCGCAGCGGCGGCATGACGACCGAGATGTCGTCGACGCTCAGCGCCGCCGGCCTGGGGATCTCGACCGCGGTGTCGATCGGCGGCGACGCGATCATCGGCTCGACCTACGCCGAGCTGATGCCGCTGTTCGAGGCCGACGAGGAGACCGAGGGCATCGTCATCTACACCGAGCCCGGCGGCCGCATGGAGGCCGAGCTGGCGCGGTGGGTGACCGAGAACGACTCGCGGCTGCCGATCGTCGCGTTCATGGCCGGCCGGTTCATGGACGAGATGCCGGGCATGAGCTTCGGCCACGCCGGCACGATCGTGGAGGGCAAGGAGGACACCGCCACCGAGAAGATCGCGCGCCTCGCGGAGGCTGGGATCACGGTGGCCGAGGAGATCTCCGAGATCCCGGAGATCATGAAGGCCAAGCTCGCCGAGAGGAGCGCCGCATGAGAGTCGACGGAACGTTCATCGGAATCGACGTCGCCGACGCGATCGTCGACGACAGCGCCATCGCGGCGAAGCTCCGCGAGGTCTGCCCGGTCGACATCTACGGCGACGCCGAGGGCAAGGTCCAGATCGTCGAAGGCAACGTCGACGAATGCGTCCTCTGCCGCCTCTGCATCGACGCGACCTCCCCGGAGCAGGTGAAGGTCCTCAAGCTGTACGACAACGAAGCCTCGCTGGCCTAGCGTTTCCGACGGGCGCCCTCCGGGCGCCCGTCGTCGTTCCGCCGCGTTGTCCGCCGGGCCCGACCTCGGCGCCCGCCCATGGGGGAGAAACGTCCTCAGCGCTCTGTCTGCTTCGTTGCGAGGATGCCGGCGCAATGACTGATGCTGGCAAGGTCCTTCTGGCCATCGCGTGCGTCGTCTGGTCGTTGGCGGCCGCCGCGGTCGCGGTCGTCGTCACCAAGGATCTGGTCTCCGACACGAAGGTCGAGCGCCAGGTCGGCGCCGGCACGACCACGACCGCGTTCTCCAACGTGACCGTCAAGGGCTCGTTGCAGGCGACGGTGACGACCGAGGTCGCCGCCGCCGGCGCGGTGAGCAGCGCCGCGCCCGCCTCGACCGCGGTCCCGGCCGGCACGGCGACCAAGACGGCGCCGGCGACGACCGCGACGACCACCGCCACGCAGACCACGACGACGACCGCCAAGACGACCACGACCGCCAAGACCGCGACGACGCCTGCGGCGAAGGCGAACGCCGACAAGGCCAAGGCCAAGGCCGACGCCGAGGCCAAGGCCGACGCCGAGGCCAAGAGCGCCAAGGCCACGGCCGTCACGCAGGCCAAGGCCGACGACCAGGCCAAGTCCGCCGCCGCCCAGCAGGCCCTCGCCGGCGCGAGCACCACGACCTCCAACGGCGGCAGCACCGACGACCTCACCGCGATCCTCGCGTTCCTCCTGCTCGGCGGCATCGGGCTCTTCTTCGTCACCGCCCGGGCCTTCGGCGGCGGTGGCGACGACGATCCGCCCGACGACGACGCCGAGCTGCCGTCCGTCGGCTCGCCGGTGCGCGCCGCGTTGGACGCGGCCGCCCACGCGCAGTCGGCCGCCGACCAGGCGCACCTGATCCCCGACGTGAGCGGCATCGACACCGCCCGCGTCCTGGGCAACGCCGCGGCGCTCGACGCGATCGAGGTCGGCCAGGCCGTCAACCGCGTCGCCCGCCTCTTCACGACGATCGGCGGCGACGCGACGACCGGGAAGGAGCTCGCCGACAAGGCGACCGCCGCCATCGCCGCCGGCGCCGCGGTGCGCCAGCTGCCGGCGGTGGCGTCCACCAGCACGCTGCAGGCCATCCAAGACGCTGCCACCGACGCCGCGCGCACGGCCCGGGACGCCGCCGAGGGCGCGGCCGCCGCCGCGCTGCGCCTCACGCCCGCCGCGCCCCCGGCGCCGACCACCCCACCGCCCGTCGCGGCCACCCCGCCCGTCGCGGACGACGACGCCGACGACGCCGATCCCGAATGATCCTCCTCACCCGCTTCTTCGCCGCGCTCCGCGCGCTGCTGCCCAAGAGCGACGACTCGCCCGACCAGACGTTCGCCACGCCCAAGGTCACCCTGCCCCAGAAGCTCGCGCTCGGCCAGGCCGTCGTGGCGGTGCTGATCGTCCTGGGCTTCGACCTCGACCCCGACACCCAGCAGCTGATCATCGGCCTGTCGGCGCTGCTGGCCGCGGCGCTGCCGGCCTCCGACGCCGCGATCCGCCGCGGCCGCGCCGAGCACTCCGACAAGATCGCCGCCGCCACCGAGAAGCTGGCCACCGTGCCGACGACCGCGAGCCCGCTCGCGCTCGGCGACGAGGACCGCACCGCGATCCTCGACGGCCTCCTGCGCCGCTAGCGCCGCTCGGTCGCGAACATCTTCAGCGCGTGCCGACCGGCCGGCGACGCGCGGTGCTCGCGCACGACGTCGACCATGCCCGGCGGCAGCTCCTCGACCGCCGGCAGCTTCACGCCGTACTCCGGCGGGGCGATCAGCGGTGCCGCGAGCGCGGCGAAGGTCAGGTCGGCGATCGAGAACGCGCCGCCCACCAGGTACGGGCGGCCGTCGGCCAGCAGCGCGTCGACCGAGGCGAAGATCGAGCGGAACGTCGCCTCCGCCTCCGTCGCCGTCTCGTCGTTGATCGTCAGGACCTTGGCCACCGCGAACGCGATCGCCCGGTTGCCGAAGCGGAACGCGTGGCGCTCCCAGGTCGGCACGCCATCGGTCATCGACGTCGCGACGAGCTCGGGGTAGTCGAACATCTCGTGGTAGACCCAGAGCCGCGTCGCCGGCCCGAGGCGCGCGTCGTAGTCGTCGGCCAGCGCCCGTGCCTCGGCGCCCAGCGCGATCCGGCCGCCGCCCCGCGCCCGCGCGTCGGCCCACGCGACGATGTCCGACGACTCCGCGACGACCTCGCCCTCCGGGCACACGAGCACCGGCGCCGTCAGCTTGCCGCCCGCGCGCCGGACGGCCAGGCGGTGGATCGCGGGCAGGTGGCGGCGCTCCTCGTAGCCCACGCCCGCGCGGTCCAGCGCCCACCGCGCCTTCTCGCAGAAGTGGCTGATCGGGATCGTGACCAGGATCGGCTGGCTCGGCGTCGTCGCGCTCATCGCTCTGCCGATCATCTCCTACTCTCACCTGCGATGCCGGAGCTTCCCGAGGTCGAGTCCGCGCGCGCCCTGATCGCCGAGCACGGGCTGGGTCGCGAGATCGTGGACGTCGACGACCACGACACCTACGTCTGCCGCCCCCACGCGCCCGGTGAGATCAAGGCCGCGCTCGTCGGCCACCGCCTCACCGAGGCCCATCGCCAGGGCAAGTCCATGTGGATCGACACCGACGACGGGCCGGTCCTCGGCCTGCACCTCGGCATGGCCGGCCGCATCGTCATCGACGACTCCGCCGCCGGCGACTACTGGTCCGACGGCGGCCGCAAGCACCTCCCGGTCTGGGATCGCTTCACGATCCACTTCGCCGACGGCGGCTTCCTCGCGCTGCGCGACAAGCGCCGGCTCGGCCGGGCCGTGCTGGACCCGAACCTCAGCCGCCTGGGCCCCGACGCCGCCGAGGTCGGCCGCGACGCGTTCCGCGAGCGCGTCGGCCACGGCGAGGCGCCGCTGAAGGCGCGGATCATGGACCAGTCGGTGATCGCCGGCGTCGGCAACCTGCTCGCCGACGAGGCGCTGTGGCGTGCCCGCCTGGACCCGCGCCGCCCCGCCGCCTCGCTGGACGACGCCGAGCTGGACCGCCTGCGGCGCGACATCCGCGCCGCGACCCGCCGCGCGATCGACCGCGGCGGCGTCCACACCGGCGCCATCATCCCCCACCGCACGCGCGACGGCGTCTGCCCGCGCTGCGGCGCCGACATGTCCCGCGCCACGATCGGCGGCCGCACCACGTACTGGTGCTCCAACGAGCAGGACCAGCTCGGCGAGCACGCCGCGGCGATCGCGCTCGCCTAGGCGCTGGCTCTCACGCGGACAAGCCCCGCCGCCTCGCCGTCACTTCCGCCCGGCGCGCTCGTTCACGCCCCCGGGACAGTCACAAAACCGGGGTGCCGCGACGTGGCCTCTCCGGACGTTGGGCGGCGGGCCGTGGGAATCCCTCGTCCAACGTCCCGGAGGGGCCACGTGGCGCCCTGCGGCTGCGCTCAGACCGGGTAGAAGCGCTTCATCAGCGGCAGCAGCACCGCGCGCGGCGTGTGGCGGCCCGCGACGCCGACGGCGCGGATCGCGAGGCCCGGCACGACGACGCGCTTGTTCTTGACCAGGCCGTCGATGCCGGCGCGGGCGCAGTCCGGGCTCGCCACGCGCGCGAAGGCGGGCACCTGGCCGAACGCGTCCTCCATGCCGGCGCGCGAGGCGAACTCCGTCGCGACCGGACCCGGGCACAGCGCGGTCACCGCGACGCCCAGGTGCGACACCTCGGTGTGCAGCGCCTCGGCGAAGCTCAAGGCGAAGGCCTTGGTCGCGCCGTAGGTCGCCTGGCCGGGGATCGGCTGCATCCCGGCCTCGGAGGCGACGACGAGGATCGCGCCCGTCCGGCGCTCGACGAACGCCGGGGCGTAGTGGCCGGTCAACGCGACGACCGTCTCGCAGTTCAACCGCACCATGTCGCTCTCGGACCGGGCGTCGAGGTCGACGAACTGGCCGGCCGAGCCGTAGCCCGCGTTGTTGACGAGGATGTCGACGGTCAGCCCCAGCGCCTCGATCCGGCCCGGCAGCGCGCGCACCGCCTCCGGGTCGATCAGGTCGCACGCGACGGCCTCGGCCCGGACCCCGTGCGCCTCGACCAGCTCGGCGGCCAGGGCCTCGAGCCGATCGGCGCGCCGCGCGACGAGCACGACGTTGTGCCCCCGCCCCGCGAGGTCGCGCGCCAGGTCGGCGCCGATCCCCGACGAGGCGCCGGTGACGACGGCGGCGGTGGTGGAGGACGGCGCGGGAAGGGCCATGCGGCCCACCCTAGAGGTCGGCGCGGTAGCGGACCATGAACCGGCGCGGCCAGTCGCCGTGCGTCTGCGTCTTCAGGCGCGTCACGTTCTCGTGGCGGTACGGACTGCTGAGCGACTCGGCGTGTCCGATGACGTTCTTGGTGGCGATGCCGTACCTGGCCTGCAGCCAGCGCGTGAGCCGGAGCGACGCCCGGAGCATCCTGATGTTGTCCAGGACGCCGCTCTCGCTGAAGCCGACGTGCTCGATCCCGATCGCGGTGGCGTTCAGCCCGACCGTGTGCCGGCAGATCCACTTCAGCGAGACCAGCTGGTGGATGGTCCCCGACGGGTCGATGACGAAGTGCGCGCACGTGCCCGGCAGCTCGTGCAGCTCGACGTCGGCGACGTCGGGCGCGAACGTGTTGAACGTCGCGCTGAACGACGCGTTCTCAGTCATGTGCTCGACGACGACCTTGGGCGCGATCAGCCGTGCGCGGTGCAGCCCGTAGTGGCGGACCGCGTAGGCCCGCGTCTCGGCCACGCGGCGCGCGCCGAACGGGATCGGGTCGTGGACGATCGGCGGCATGGCGACGGCCATGCCGGCGAGTCTAGGTCGCGCGACGGGCCAGGGAGAACGCGATGGGTCCGGACTGGCACAGCACGCGCGCGTCGCGGCGCGACCATCGCACGGTCACCGACGCGGTGCCGTGCGGGCGGTCGCCGACGACCATCGCCAGCCGTCCCTCGGTGCGCAGCGTCCAGCCGTCGGTGCCGCGCGAGCTGCGTGGCGCCTGGGTCGCGGTGACCGTGTCGCCGTTCTGCACGTACAGGTCGGGCGCCGGCGCCCAGGTCAGCGACTCCGCCCTGGCGCCGCCGTCGCAGCGCAGCTCGAGGTGCACGCCGAGGCCGTCCAGCCACTTGCCGTTGATCGTCGCCGCGACCGCCAGCCCCTGCGCGGTCTTGCCGCGCCAGTCCGTCGGGTCGGGGCCGGTCGTGGCGACGGCCGCGGGATGGACCCGCAGGCCGGCGAAGACGAGCCCACCGACCACGACCGCGGCCCCGCCGACGCGCAGCGCCAGCCGGAGCCGGCGCCCCGAGCCGCGTGCCTCGACGGCGGTCGCCATCCCACGGTGATCGGCCGGCCGGCCCCCGATCTTCAGCGCGCTCGACGAACGTCAGCCGAGCAGGTACTTCCAGGACAGCGCCACCTCGTCGACCGGCTCGATGCCGATCCGCTCGCCGTCGACCGTGACCCAGGAGCCGTCGGGCGCGACGTCGACCTCGGCTCGGACGTCGTTGCGCACCATGTCGGCGGCGCCGACGTCGCGGGTGCCGTGGACGGTCGAGCGCCGGCGCTCGGTCGGCAGCTCGGTGTCCTGCGCCGCCGCGGCGGTGAACGCGAGCGACAGCCGCGCCGCCGCGCGACCGTGGGCGCCGATCTGGCGCTGGACCACGACGGGCTCGCAGACCATGGTGGTGGCGTCGGGGTCGCCGGACGCGCCCCAGGCCGCCACGCCCATCTTGACCACCAGCTCGGGCCGGACCCCGAAGAACTGCGGCAGCCAGAAGACGCAGTCGGCGACGCGGCCGGGCGTGAGCGCGCCGACGTCGTGCGACAGGCCGTGCGTGATCGCCGGGTTGATGGTGACCTTGGCGAGATGACGCAGGACGCGCTCGTTGTCGGCGAGGCCGCCGTATCCGGCGGTCCCCCGCACGCGCTTCATCACGTCGGCGTTCTGGAACGCGCGCCGCACGACCTCGCCGGCGCGCCCCATCCCCTGCGAGTCGCTCGACAGCATGTGGATGATCCCGAGGTCGTGCAGGACGCCCTCGGCCGCCATGGTCGCCGGCCGCACGCGGGCGCGCGCCGCGGTGCGGTCGCCGTGCACGACACCCGGTTGAAGGACATGGACCGCCGCCACCATCGCCTCGTGCTCGGCGGCGGTGTCGACGCCGAACGGCACCGTCGGCGCGGTCGACGACGTCAGGATCCGCTCGCGGCCCGCGAGCTTGAGCAGGTCCGGCGCGTGGCCGCCGCCGGCGCCCTCGACGTGGAACGCGTGGACGCTGCGGCCCGCGAACGCGGCGAGCGTGCCCTCGACGTCCAGGACTTCGTTCAGCCCGTCGGTGTGGATCGCGAGTTGGACATCATGTCGGTCGCAGATGTCGAGCGCGGTCCGGATCTGCATCGGTCCGGCGCTGACGTCCTCGTGGATCTTCAGCGCGGCGCCGCCCGCGCGCAGGCCGTCCTCGACGCGCTCGGCGCGCGACGACGAGCCGCGCACGAAGAGCCCCGCGTTGATCGGCGTGTCCTCCAGCGCGGCCCAGGTCGCGCTCAGCCCCGCCTCCGGGTTGGTGCCGAGGTTCCAGATCGGGCCGTAGTCCTGGGAGACCATCGTCGTGACGCCGCCGGCCAGCAGCGCGTCGGTCACCTGCGGCGACAGCCAGTGGACGTGCGTGTCGATGCCGCCGGGCGTGACGATCATGCCGGTCGCGTCGAGCACGGCGGTGCCGACGTCGAGGACGACGTCGATCCCGTCCATCGTGTCCGGGTTGCCGGCGCGCCCGACGGCCACGACGCGCCCGTCGGTCACGCCGATCGACGCGTAGCGGACGCCGAGGATCGGGTCGAGGATCAGCCCGCCGACGATCGCGATCTCGACACCGCCGCGATCGGCATGGGCCTGCGCCGACGTCCGCGGGTCGTCGGCTGGCCGTTCGCCAAGATCGGCATGGGCCTGCGCCGACGTCCGCGGGTCGTCGGCTGGCCGTTCGCCAAGATCGGCACGGGCCTGCGCCGACGTCCGCGGGTCGTCGGCTGGCCGCTCGCCGAGATCGGCACGGACGCCGAGGCCGTCGCGCATCGTGTTGCCGAAGCCCGGGACGAGCTGGTCGGGGCCGTGGACGTCGTCGCGCTCGGCGACGACCTCGAGCGTGGTGTCGCCGAGGCGAACGGGGTCAGGCACGACCGCCACCGCCTTCCGCGTCCGCGCCGCCTCGGGCCGGTCGCGCCTCGGCACCGCGGTAGCCCTTCTCGCGCGCGGCGGCCAGCGCGGCATCGCGGATCGCGGGGTCGTCCAGCGCGCCGTCGACGAGCTCGCCGTGGCCGCGGACGACACGCGCGCCGCCGATCGGGACCAGCGCGACCTCGCGGCCCTCGCCGGGCGGGAAGAAGATCTTGGTGCGCGCCGGGACCGCCAGCCGCAGCCCCCACGCCGCGGCGCGGTCGAAGTGCAGCATGGGGTTGGTCTCGAAGAAGTGCAGGTGGCTGGTGACGCCGATCAGGACGGCGCCCTCGTTGACGACCAGCAGGCGCGTGGTCGCGCTGTCGAGCCACGGAGCCGCGGGCTCGGCGTCGTCGCCCGCGCGCGGCGCGGGCCCCAGCGGGTCCTCCACCACGACCAGATGGCGCCCGTCGCGGAACACGGCCTCGACCTCGATCCGCCGGACCAGCGCGCGGACGCCGTCCAGGACGTCGTCCTCGCCCAGGATCGCGTAGGCGCCCGCGACGACGTCGGCGTAGCGCAGGCCGTCGCGCGCCAGCTCGCAGATCCCGTCGGCGACGATCGCGGTCGCCTCGGCCTGGTTGAGCCTGAGCCCGCGCGCGCGACGGGCGCGCGCCAGCTCGGCGGCGAGGAAGAGCAGCAGGCGGTCCTGCTCCTGGGGCAGCAGCCTCATCGCCGACGGAGCCTAGCCGCGCGCGGGCCCGCCGCGAAGGCACACGCCGCCGCGCGGGGCGCACCGCAGGGGCGCGGGCGGGCCGCGGCGCGTCAGGTCGTGGGCGGGAAGCGCTCGTGCAGCGTGTCGAGCAGGACGCGCAGATCGCTCGTCACGACATCGGCGCCCCAGGCGCGCGCCAGGTCCACGACCGGACCGCGGTACAGCCCGCCGCCGACGACGACCACCGGCCTCGGCCGGACGCGATGCAGCTGCGCCAGCGCCTCCTCGGCGCCCGGCAGCCGGCCGACCGTCGCGGTCGACAGCGCCACGACGTCCGGGCACTCGGCGGTGACGAGGTCGACGAGCGCGTCGACCGGGGCGCCCGGCCCGAGCGCGATCACCTCCCACCCCGCGCGCTCCAGGAGGTCGGCGACCATCCGGGCGCCGAGCGCGTGCAGCTCGTCGGGCGAGCCGCTGACGACCGCCAGCCGACCGCGCGTCGGCGCGATGCGCCGGTCCGGCGCGAGCGTCGTGAGCAGCTGCGCGGTCGCCTCGGTGGCGTAGTGCTCGTCGGCGACCGTGACCTGGTCCAGCGCCCACAGCTCGCCGATCTCCTGCATCGCCGGGGCCAGGACCGAGGCGTAGATGTCGATGATGCTCGCCCCGTGGGCGACCAGCCCGTCCACCAGCGCCCTGGCCTGCGGGACGTCGCGGGCCAGGAGCGCGCGGCGGTAGGCGACCGTGGCGCCCTCGAGCTCGGCCTGGGTCAACGGGTCCGGGACGAGGCGCAGGTGCTGCTCGTCGCCGTGCAGCGCGCGGTCGACCGCGCCGTTGACGAACGCCGAGAGATCCCCGCCGTCGCGGGCGAGGCGGGCCTCGAGCGCGTCCAGCACGACGCTCTGGAACCTGATGGGCCGCACCTCTGTCCCCATGGGCGGAACCCTAGCTGGCATCCTGGCAGCCGCCATGACGACGCCGGCCGCCGAGGGACTGTCCATGCCGCCCGAGTGGGCGCCTCACGAGCGCACGCTGATGGCCTGGCCCTGCCGGCCCGAGCTGTGGGAGGGGCTGATGGGCGCCGCCAAGGCCGAGAGCGCAGGCGTCGCGAACGCGATCGCGGCGTTCGAGCCGGTGACGATGGTCGCCCGCGACGCGGCCGACGCCGCCGAGGCGCGCGCGGCCCTGGACGGCAACGTCGAGGTGCTCCAGCAGCCGGTCGACGACTCGTGGCTGCGCGACAGCGGTCCGATCTTCGTCGTCGACCACGTCGACGACCCGTCGCGGCGCGTCGGCGTGGACTTCGGCTTCAACTCCTGGGGTCAGAAGTTCGAGGGCTATGAGAACGACCAGGCCATCGGGCGGGTGCTGACCGAGCACGTCGGCTCCGAGGTCGTGCGCGCGCCGCTGATCCTGGAGGGCGGCTCGATCGCCGTCGACGGCACCGGCGTCCTGCTGACGACCGAGCAGTGCCTGCTGCATCCCAACCGCAACCCGTCGATGGACAAGGGAGAGATCGAGCAGCACCTGAGGGACTACCTCGGCGTCACCCAGGTGGTGTGGCTGGAGCAGGGGTTGTTGGAGGACAAGGACACCGACGGCCACGTCGACCTGATCGCCGCCTTCACCGCGCCGGGCACCGTGCTGCTGCAGCGCGCCGCGCCCGACAACCCCAACCACGACAACCTGGGCCGCAACCGCGAGATCGCGGTCGCCGCCGGCCTCGACGTCATCGACTTCGATCCCTTGGCCTACACCTCGGTCGAGGGCGAGGAGATCGTCGCGTCCTACATGAACTTCTACGTCGGGCCGCGGTTCGTCGTCGTCCCGATCGCCGGCCAGCCGGAGCTCGACGCCGCCGCCCTCGACGCGATCGCGCGCGCCTTCGCCGGCGCCAAGGAGGTCATCGGCGTGCCGGGCGTCGTCCACGCCTTCGGCGGCGGCGGCCCCCACTGCATCACGCAGCAGGTCCCGGCGCTGGCGGCCGCGCGCTAGTGGTGCGCGCGGCGCAGCCGCGCGCGCTCCTGGTGCTTCTCGACCACGCGGGCGATCAGCTGGAGGTACTGCTGGACGCCGGTGGCCTTGGCGCGGCCCTCGTTGAAGGCCTGCTCCCAGTCGGCGACCTTCGCCCCGTGCTCGACCATCAGGTTGAAGAAGTCGCGGCGCATCTCGATCCGGACGCGGGCGTCCGCCGCGATGTCCTTGGTGACCGCCATGTCGGGCATCTCGAGGCGGAACTGCTGCATGTCCCCGCGCCCGTGGAGGTCGATGCCGACGACGAGCTTCAGCGGCTTGAGCGCCGGAACCTCCTCGACGACGCCGGTGACGGCCTGCTGGATCAACTGCGGTGCGTCGCTGCTCACCTCCGGGACGCTAGCGGACCACGCGATCGCGCACGTGCGTCGCCGCCGGCGACGCAGCCGTCGAGCGACATCGCGATCCGGCGGCGCACCTTGGTCATGCCACCCCAGACGCGGCGGGGGGCGCCGAGCTCATCGCTCGGCGCCCCGACGCTGCTGCGGGTCTCGCCCTCTGGGCGAACACCCGTGACCGAACCCCGCGCCTGGGCGGGCGTCGGCTAGATCTTGTGACGCTGCAGCAGCTTCTTGCCGATGACCATGCGCTGGATCTCCGACGTGCCCTCGCCGATCAGCAGCAGCGGCGCGTCGCGGTAGATCCGCTCGATCTCGTACTCCTTGGAGTAGCCGTAGCCGCCGTGGATCCGGAGGCACTGCTCGGCGCAGAAGTGCGCGGTCTCCGAGGCGAACAGCTTGGCCATGCCGGCCTCCATGTCGCTGCGAAGGCCGGCGTCCTTCATCATCGCCGCGCGCCGGGTGAGCAGGCGGGCGGCGTCGAGCTGCGTCGCCATGTCGGCGAGCTTGAACTGGATCGCCTGGTGCTGGGCGATCGGCTTGCCGAACGTCTTGCGCTCCTGCGAGTACTTCAGCGCGAGCTCCAGCGCGCGCTGCGCCAGGCCCACGCCGCGCGCCGCGACGTTCGCGCGGCCGACCTCGAGCGCGTCCATCATCTGGGCGAAGCCCTCGTTCAGCCCGGCGTCCTCGCCGCCGAGGATCTGCTGGGCCGGCGCCTTGTAGCCGTCGTAGACCAACTCGGTGGACTCGACGCCCTTGTACCCCATCTTCTTGATCTTGGGGGGCACGGTCAGGCCGGCGTACTCGCCGGTGTTCTCCGAGACGCCGGCTTCCTTCTCCGTGATGAAGCAGGTGAAGCCCTTGTGCTTCGGGTTGGCGTCAGGATCGGTCTTGACCAGCAGGAAGACCAAGGACGACATCAAGCCGTTGGTCACCCACATCTTCTGGCCGTTGATCTCGTACGTGCCGTCGTCGATCTTCTTGGCGGACGTCTTGATCGCCTGCACGTCGGAGCCGAGCTCGGGCTCGCTCAGCGAGAACGCTGCGCGGATCTCACCGGTCGCCATGCGGGGCAGGTACTTGGACTTCTGCTCGTCGCTGCCGTACTTCAGCAGCAGGTAGCTGCCGATGAAGTGCGTGTTGATCACGCCGGAGATCGAGATCCAGCCGCGCGACAGCTCCTCGACGACCATCACGTAGGTCGTGAGGTCGAGGCCGAGGCCGCCGTACTCCTCGGGGATGGTGATGCCGAACAGGCCGAGCTCCTTGAGCTGCTCGACGATGGGCTCGGGGTACTCGTCGGCGCCGTCGTAGTGCTCGGCGTTCGGGATGATCTGCTCGTCGACGAACTGCCGGACCATCTCGATGATGGCCTTCTGCTCGTCGGTCGTGTCGGTGAAGACGCTGGTTTCAACGGCCATGTGGTCGCTCCAGGGATCCGGGTCAGGAAGACGGACAAGTTTACCTGTGGCAGCCCGAACGTTCGTCCGTCACCGGCACTCCGGAATCCGATGAACCACCTTCTGGGGTCGATGGGGTCCCTGAGTCAAGGATGACCGAAGGATCCAGCCCCAACCCCGGCTCGGGCGCCTCACAGCGCCTCGGGCCCCTCGCCGACACCCTGCTCGAGGCGACCCTGCCCGCGTGCGTCCGTGACGCCGCGGGGCGCTACGTGGCGGTCAACCCCGCGTTCGCCGACCTCGTCGGGCTGGAGGCGTCGCGCCTGGTCGGCAAGACCGACAACGCGCTGCAGCCGGCCGACGTCGCCCATCGCGTCGCCGAGCTCGACGCGCTCGTGCTGGAGGCCCACGGCCACCTCGACGCCCGCGAGACCGTCCTGGCCCGCGACGGCCGCCGCGCCATGCGCGCCTGCCGCTTCCCGGTCTACGACGGCGACGAGCCGTGGGCGATCTGCGTCGTCATGGCACCCGGCGACGACATGGCCACCGGACGCCAGCAGCGCGAGCGCCTGCAGGCCTCGGTCGGCCAGGTCGCGACCGCCGGGCTCTCGGCGCCCGCCGAGGAGCTGCTGGCCGAGCGGGAGGCCCGCGCGACCGCCGACGCCGAGGCCTTCGCCGCCCGCGAGGCCCTGGCCGTCGAGCGCGAGGCGCGCCTCGAGGCCGAGATCGCCCAGCGCACCGCGGCCGAGCAGCTGGAGCGCGCGGCCGCCGAGCTCGACGCCCTGCGCGTCGAGGCCGAGCGCGCCGCCGCCGAGCGCGAGGACGCGGCCACGCGCGTCGACGAGCTGAGCGCGCAGCTCGCCTCCGTCAACGACCACTCCTCCTCGCTCGACACCGAGCTGGCCGACGCCCGCGAGCGCGCCGACGGCGCCGAGGCCCGCCTGGCCGAGGCCACGGCGCGCTACGACGACCTCGCGCACGAGCTCAACACCGCCGAGGAGCGCGCCGCGCTGCTCTCCTCCGAGCTCGAGAACGCCCGCACCGGCGACGCCGACCTGCAGCGCCAGGTCGCCGAGCTGGGCGGCCGCTGCGAGGCGTTGCAGGGCGAGCTGCAGGCCGCGGCCTCCCGCCGCGACGCGCTCGACGCCGAGCTGGCCGGCCTGCGCGAGGGCCGCGGCGGCGTCGAGGCCCAACTGGCCGAGGCCGCCGCGCGCCGCGACGAGCTGGAGGCCGAGCTGGCCGAGGTCCGGGCCTCGCGCAAGGAGCTGAAGGGCCGCGCCCGCGACGCCGAGGCCGAGGTCGAGCGCCTGCGCGGCGAGGTCGACGCGCGCGGCGAAGCGCTCGCGCACGCCGAGGCCGCGCTGGCCGCCGCGCCCACCGGCGCCGACCCCGAGGCCCTCGCCGACCTCACCGCCGACCGCGACGCGCTGCGCGCCGAGGTCCACGAGCTGGCCGCTGCCCGCGACGAGGCCGTCACCGGCCGGGACGGCTTCGCCGAGGAGCTCACGACGCTCCACGCCGCGCACGACGACGTCAAGCGGCTGCTGGACCAGACGATCGGCTCCCGCGAGGAGCTGGTCGCCGAGCTGAACGGGCTGCGCGAGCGCCACGACGCCGCCGCCCGCGAGCTGGAGCAGGAGCGCGGCCGCGCCGAGTGGCTCGGCAGCGAGCTGACCGCCGCGCAGGACGCCGCCCGCGCCGCGCAGGAGGCGACCGCCTCCGCCGACGCGCGCCGCGAGGACCTCGAGCGCGCGCTCGGCTCCGCCAACGACCGCACCGAGACGCTGCTGCGCGAGCTGGAGGAGGCCCGCTCCGCGGTCGCCGACGGCGAGCGCCTGACCCTGGCGCTGGACGCCGAGCGCGAGAAGTCCGCCGCCGCGGAGTCGGCGGTCGTCGACGCCCGCGAGCGCGCCGAGTCGCTCGGCCGCGAGCTGGCCGCCGCGCAGGACGCGCTGGCCGCCGCCGACGCGCGCCTGGCCGCCGAGCGCGAGCGCGTCGACGCGCTGGCCGAGGAGGCCGACGCCCGCGTCGCCGCCGAGCGCGAGCGCGCCGCGTCGCTGGAGGAGGAGGCCCTCGCGGTCGCCGCCGGCGGCGAGGCGGCCGTCGAGGAGCTGACCCGCGAGCGCGAGGCGCGCCGCACCGCCGAGCTGGAGCGCGACCGCGTCCGCGACGCCCACGCCCGCACCCGCGAGGCGCTGGACCACCATCGCACGGCGGCCGAGGAGGCCGGCGTCCGCCTGGCCGAGCTGGAGGGCGTGCGCGCCGAGGCCGATCAGCGCCTGGCCGCCGCCGACGCCGCCCGCGAGGAGCTGCTGGCGCGCGCCCACGCCGCCGAGTCCGACCGCGGCGACGCCGGCGAGGCGCTGCGCGCCGCCGAGGCCGCGCGCGACGAGGCCGTCGCCCGCGCCGAGGCGCTGGCCGCCGACGTCGAGGCCGCCGCGCACGCCCGCGACGAGGCCGTCGCCCGGCGCGAGGCCGCCGAGCACACGCGCTCGCAGGCGATCGAGGCGCTGCAGGCCGCCGAGGCCCAGCGCGACGCCGCCCGCGCCGCGGCCGACGCCGGCGAGGCCGAGGCGGTCGCGGTCGCCCACGCCGCGCGCGAGCAGGCCGAGGCCGCGCTGTGGGACCTGCACGCCGAGCGCGACGCGCTCGCCGACCGCCTCTCGGCCGCCGAGACCGCCCTGGCCGCAACGAGCGCGACCGCTGAGGATCTCTCTGCGATCACCGCGCAGCGCGACGCGCTCGCCGAGCAGGTGGCGCAGGCCGAGGCCGCGCACGCCGAGCGCGTGGCCGCCGCCGAGGCGCGCGCCGCCGACGCCCAGGCCACGCTCGCCGCCCAGGCCGACCGGCTCGCCGCCGCCGAGGCCGCCGTCGCCGAGACGCGCGCCCGCGCCGACTCCACCGAGTCGGTCCTCGAACACGCCGACGCCCGGGTCGCCGCCGCCGAGGCGCGCGCCCGCGACGCCGAGGCCGCCCTGGCCCAGGCCTCCGACGTCGCCGGTCGCTCCGACGCGCAGGTCGCCCACGCGCTCGGCCAGGCCCAGGCCGCCGAGGCAGCGCGCCTGGAGGCCGTCGCCGATCTCGGCGCCGCCCACGCCGTCGCCGAGCAGGCCGGCGCGCGCGCCGCGGCCGCCGAGGCCCAGCGCGACGAGGCCACCGCCCACGCCGTCGCCGCGTTCAACGAGCGCGACCGCGCCCTCGCCGCCCGCGACGAGGCGATCGCCCTGCGCGACCGCGCCGCGACCGGCGCCGACGAGCGCCTGGACGACGCCGTCGCGCGCGCCGACCTCGCCGACGCCACCGCCGCCGAGGCGCGTCGCCGCGCCGAGGTCGCCGACCTGCGCGCCGACGACGCGGAGCGCCGGCTGCTGGACGCCGAGGGCGCGCGCGACGACGCCCGCGCGGCGCTGGCCCGCGCCGAGGAGCACGTCGGCGACGAGGTGGCGACGCTGCGCGCCGACCTCGACCTCGCGCTGGCCGCCCGCGACGAGCTCCAGACGCTGCTCGACGCCGAGCGGGAGGCCCGCGAGCTGGCCGAGCGCCGCCTCGCCGACGTCCCGCCGGCGCAGGTCATCGCGCAGATCCCGCCGGTGATGACCTCGCCGTACACGAACGGCCGCCCGTCGCTGCCGCCGCTCGAGGTCGCCGCCGCGCAGGCCAAGGCCTTCGCCTTGTCCGCCCCGACCGAGCCCGACGGCCCGCCGCCCGGCTTCACACCCGACGCGCTCGACGACCTCGACCGCGCCCTGACCAAGGCCTCCTCGCCGCGCGCCGCCGGCCGCGCCGCGCTGCAGGCGCTGGCCACGGCGACCGGCTGGAAGGGCGGTGCGCTCTGGCACGACGCCGGCGGCGTCGGCACCTTCGCGTGCTCGGAGACCTGGACGGCCTACATGTCCGGGTTGGAGCCGTGGGAGACGATGGCCTGGCGCGCGCACCTCGAGGACGGCCTCGTGCCCGCGGCCGCCGGCTCCGGCGAGGCCCACTGGGCCGACACCGAGGAGATGCTGGCCTGCCCGCGCTCCCGCTCCGCCGCCTGGGCCGAGCTGGGCACGCTGGCGACGGTCCCGGTCGTCCATCCCGACGGCCGCGTCCTGGCGGTGCTCGAGCTGGTGCGCGAGACGCGTGACCCGGCCGACCCGGAGCTGCTGGCGACGCTGACCGGCGTCGCCGTCCGTCTCGCCGAGCGCCTCGGGGCGATCGAGGTCGAGCTGGCCTCGGCCACCGGCCGCTTCTAGACCGCCCTGGTCCCCCAGCCGGCGCGCAGCACGCGCACGGCGTTGCCCGAGACGATCTTGTCGACGTCGTCTCCGTCGTAGCGCTCGCGCAGGAGCGCGTCGAGCTTGGCGAGGTCGCCGGCGGACTCCAGGCCGGTCGCGGTCGGCTTGATGAAGCCGTCGAGGTCGGAGCCGAGCGCGAGGTGGTCGTAGCCGCCGGTCACCTGGGCGATCTTGTCGACGTGGCGGTAGATGATGTCCTTGGTCTGCTCGAAGGTCGTGGTGTGGCCCGCGACCAGCCCGTCGTTGAGCTGATACTGCGCGAGGATCAGGCCGACGACGCCGTTGCGGTCGCGGATGCGCTCCAGCATCGGCTCGGTCAACATGTAGTCCTGCGCGCCGAAGCGGAAGCCCGCGTGCGAGGAGAGCACCGGGACGGTCCGGTCCGGGTCCACGGCGTCCATCAGGTCGAGCGTCTCCAGCACGCTGTCGCTGCGCATGTGCGACAGGTCGACCAGGATCCCGTTGGCCATCATCGCCCGGACCGCGGCCTCGCCGAGCGCGGTCAACCCGACGCCCGGCGGCTGCGGGAAGAGCTCGTTGTAGGTCTTGTCGTCCTCGAGGAACGGAAGCGCCGGCGCGTTGGCCGCGATCTGGCGGAAGAAGAGGTGCGCGACGGTGATGTAGGCCACGCCGCGCGCGGCCAGCTCCGCGACGTTCGCCGCGATGTGGTCGGGCGAGTCGCCGAGGTGGAAGCCGCCCTCGACGGCGTGGACGATCGCGGTCGCGCCCGTCGCCAGCGCCTCCTCCAGCTCGCCGACGTCGTGGGCGAGGCGGATGACGTCCTCGTCGTGGCGGCGCACCTCGGCCTCGACGCGCTGGAGGTCCCTCACGAGCAGCCCGAAGTAGTCGGAGTCCGGCGGCGCGGCGTAGCGCTTGGACAGGTCCATCTCCTCCAGCGGCCGGTAGAGCACCGACAGCGCGACCCCGACGCCGCCCGCGCGCAGGCCGTCGACCGTCACGCGGTAGCCCGACGTCGGCGTCCGGTCGCTGAGCACCTTGCCGAGCAACCCGATGAACAACCCCTGGATCGCCTCGTCGGTCGTCGCGGTCGAGACGTCCTCCAGGACGCGCATGGGGTAATGGATGTGGAGGTCGGCGATCATGCGTGTGCCGACCGTACACCCATCGCGCTCGGATGGACAGGAGCGAGCAGCGGTGGCAACAACACACCGAAGAGCAGTGCCAGGCCCGCGCCGATCGCGGTCTCCAGCGACGCCGACCACGACCGAGCCCAAGGCGTAGAACAAGGCGAACGCCACGCCCACCAGCGTCAGCTTCAGCGCGCCGCGCGGGCGGGACGCCGAGCATCGCCACCGGCAGCGCGCCCAGCGCGCAGAACATCCCGGCGCCGGTGTCGACGGTCAGCAGCACCACCGCGCCGGGCAGCGCGCAGCAGGCGCCGCGCAGCGCCTCGCCGGCGTCGACGACGATCGGGCGATCCTCCGCGGCCACGGCCATCATCTGACCGGCGCGACGGGTGACCGGCCCTCACCTGCGGCGGATGACTAGGGTCCCCGGCGATGGCGAACTTCGCTGTGGACGTCGTGGAAGCCGCCGACCCGGAGGCGCTGGCGCTGGTCGAGCTCGACCGGGCCGGCACGCGGCGCGAGCACCGGTTCGGCGCGGTCGCGCAGGCCGCGCGGACGATGGCCGCGCACCTGGACCGCCACGGCGTGCGGCGCGGTGACGTCGTCCTGACGCTCGCCGGCAACCAGCCGGACTGGGTCGTCGCGATGGTCGCGTGCTTCCGCCAGGGCTACGTCGTCCTGCCGTGCACCGAGCAGCTGCGGGCCAAGGACCTCATGTTGCGCCTGGCGGTCGCCCGGCCGGCCGCGGTGATCGCCGACGGGCGCAACGCGGAGGTGCTGGAGCAGGCCGGCTGGGACGGGCCGACGATCTGGGGCCCGGGCGTCATGGACTGGCCGGCGCCCGCCGCCGGCGCGGTGCCGGACCCCGCGGACCTGGACGCGCTCGACCCCTGCCTGATCACGTTCACCAGCGGCACGGCCGGCGAGCCCAAGGCCGTCCTGCACGGCCAGCGCTACCTCGACGGGCAGCGGCTCCAGGCCGAGCACTGGCTGGCCGCGCGGCCCGGCGACCTCGTGTGGTGCACGGCCGCGAGCGGCTGGAGCAAGTCGGCGCGCAACGTCTTCATCGCGCCGTGGCTGCGCGGCGCGGCGGCGCTGCTGCACGACGCGCGCTTCGACCCGGCCGAGCGCCTCGACCTCCTCGAGCGCGAGCGCGTCAACGTCCTGTGCATGGCGCCGACCGAGTACCGCGTCATCGCCAAGCGCGTCGCGCTGCGGCGCTTCGCCGACCTGCGGGCGCTCGTCGCCGCCGGCGAGGCGCTCAACCCGGAGGTGCTGGAGGTGTGGCGCGCGGCGACCGGGCTGGAGATCCGCGACGGCTACGGCCAGACCGAGACCGGGCAGATGACCGGGAACCTCGAGGGCGCGCCGGCGCGCGCCGGGTCGATGGGCCGCGCGCTGCCGGGCGTGAAGCTGTGGATCGACGACGGCGAGCTGGTCGCCGACCCCGCCACGGTCCCGACGTTCTTCCTGGGGTACTTGGGCGACGCGGCGCCGGCGGGCGCCGGCGACGGGCCGTGGCGCACCGGCGACCGCGTGGTGATGGACCCCGACGGCTACCTGTTCTTCGAGGGCCGCACCGACGACGTCATCATCTCGGCCGGTTACCGCATCGGCCCCTTCGAGGTCGAGTCTGCGCTGATCGCCCACGCCGCCGTCGCCGAGGCCGCGGTCGTCGCCGCGCCCGACGACGAGCGCGGCTCGGTCGTCCGGGCGATCGTCGTCCTGCGCGACGGCCACGCGCCCTCCGACACGCTCGCGCGCGAGCTGCAAGACCATGTGAAGGACTTGACCGCGCCCTACAAGTACCCGCGGATCGTCGACTTCGCCGACGACCTGCCCAAGACGTCGAGCGGCAAGATCCGCCGCGCCCAGCTGCGCGGCGGCTAGCGACTAGCCGCCGGCCGAGTCGACCAGCAGCGCCGCGACCGCGCGCACCTCCGAGCGCAGCTCGTCGGGCAACATGATGGTGAACGCGCAGCCCAGCGAGGCGAGCACCTCGGCGACCCAGCGCAGCGAGTCGGAGCGCATCCGCAGCACGCAGGCGTCGTCGCCGTCGGGCGTCAGCTCGGCGATCGTGGCCGGGATCCGCTCGCGGACGCGGGCGGCGGGCGCGCGCAGCCGGACCTCGACGGCCCACGCGTAGGGGACGCGGGCGAGCGACCGCGCGACGGTGGCGACGACGTCGAAGCCGGGCGGCGGCGGGTCGACCACGGCGCCGAGCACGACGTCGGCGCAGCGGTCCACGCGGAACGTCCGCGTCTCCCCGCTCTCGGCGTCGCGCGCGCTGACGTACCAGCGGCCGCCGTGCACGACGACGCCGAACGGGTCGAGCTCGCGCCGCCGCGCGCCGCCCGACGCGGGCGCGTAGGTCGCCGCCACCCGCCGGTGCCGGCGCGCCGCGTCGGCCAGCACCAGCAGGGTCTCGCCTACCGGCGGGACCGCGGAGACGCCCGCGCGGTCGGCGAAGGCCAGCGCGCCCTCCAGCGCCTCGGCGCGCCGGCGCAGCGCCGCGGGCAGCACCCGCCGGACCTTCGCCAGCGCGGGCTCGGCCCCCACGAGCCCGAGGCCCTCCGTCGCGACGAGGCCCGCGACGACCGCGGTCGCCTCGTCGTCGCCGAGCATCAACGGCGCCATCCGGTAGCCCGGCCGCAGGCGGTAGCCGCCGCCGGCGCCGCGCTGGCCGTCGACCGGGATCCCGAGCTCGTGCAGCGCGTCGACGTAGCGGCGCACGGTCCGGACGTCCACGCCCAACGCGCGCGCGGCCTCGGCGCCGGTCACCGCGGGCCGCGCCTCGAGCAGCTCCAAGAACCCCAACAACCGCGTGGCCGGGCGCGACATCGCCCACCACCTTATAGGACGGAAACCGCCCTATTCGCGGCGTAGCCTCGCGGCCCATGATCGAGATCATCACCGCCCGCCCGTCCGCCGCCAACGACTTCGCGTTCTACGCCGGCGAGTGGGACGTCGCCAACCGCCGGCGCCACGCCGCCGGCATCTGGGACGAGTTCCCCGCGACCTGCAGCGTGTCGATGTGCGTCGACGACCTCGTCCAGCTCGACCACTACGACGCGCCGGACTTCCCCGGCCGCGGCCACGTCAAGGCCGTGACCGTTCGCGCTTATGACGCGGTCGCCGACACCTGGTCGATCATCTGGCTCTCCAACTACGCCGAGCCGGACTTCGTCCCGATGGTCGGCCGCTGGGACGGCGACACCGGCCTCTTCCTCGCGACGGTGCAGGACGCCGACGGCTCCCCGCTCGACGTCCGCTTCGTGTGGACCCGCGACGCCGACGACCGCGCACGCTGGGAGCAGGCGTTCTCCTACGACGGCGGCTCGACCTGGGATGTCAACTGGACGATGGACATGACGCGTCGCCCCTAGTGGCTCGCGCGGGAGCTAGGGTCGACGCGTGACCGGCGACGCCCTGCTCGAACTGCGGTCGGTGAGCGTCCGGCGTGGCCGCCGGACGGTCCTGGCCGACGTCGACCTCGCGCTGCACCGCGGCGACGCCATGCACCTCACCGGCGCCAACGGCTCGGGCAAGACGAGCCTGCTGCGCACGGCCGTCGGGCTCGCGCCGCCGCGCCGCGGCGCGGTCCGGCGCACCGGCCGCTGCGCGTTCGTCCCGGAGCAGCTGCGCCTCGCGCCCGCCCTGCGCGGCGCGGAGTGGCTGGAGGCGATGCGGCGCCTGCACGGCGCGCCGCCGGTCGACTGGCGCGCCGAGGCGGCGGCGACCGGGCTGGACCCGGCGGTCCTCCACGCGCCCAGCGCGACGTTGAGCAAGGGCATGCTCCAGCGCCTCGCGCTGCTCGACGCCGTCCACTGCCGCGCCGACGTGCTCGTGCTCGACGAGCCGTTCACCGGCCTGGACGCCGGCGCCCGCGACTGGCTCGCCGCGCGCCTGGGCGACCGTTTGGCGGCCGGCGGCGCCGCCGTGCTCCTCACCGACCACGACGGGGCGATGCGCGGCCGCCTGGCGCCGACCGCGACCGTGCACCTCGCCGACGGGCGCGCCGCCCCGGACGCCCCGCCCGCGGAGCGGCGCGCCACCGTCCGCGTCGTCGCGTCCCACGCCGACGGCCGCCGCGCCGCGCAGGACGTCCCCGCCGACGCCGTCGACGCCCGACTCCGCGCGCTGCTCGACGAGGGCTGGCACATCGAGCGGGTGGCGCCGTGAGCACGGTGCGCTACCTCTTCGTGTCCGCCGCCCGCACCCGCGCGCCGCTGATCCCGCTGGCCGCCTGCGTGTTCACGGTCGTCGGCACCTACGCCGGGCCCCGCAACGAGGTCGGCGGCGCCTACGGCCTCACGGCCGCGTTCGCCGCCGCCCTGAGCGCCTGGCTCGTCGGTGCGATCCTCGCCGTCGAGCCCGCCGCCCAGGCCGACATCGCGACCGTCGCGATGGGCGGCCGCCGCGGCCGCGAGCGCGCCGACGCGCTGCTGATCGTGGCCGTGGCGATCGCGCTGACCGTCCTGTTCGTGGGCTATCCGCTCGTCCTCGGCAGCGTCGTCGAGCACGTCTTCGACCGCACGCCCCACGCCGCCGACCTCGCCGGGGCCGTGCTCGCCCACCTCGCGGCGGCGGCCTTCGGCGGCGCGGTCGGCGTCGCGTTCGCGCCGCCGCGCGTGACGCGCCGCGCGACCGCCGCGGCCGCGACCCTCGGCGCGCTCCTGCTCCTGCTCGCGGTCGGCCCCTCGCTCGGCGTCTTCGGTGGACCGGTCGCCGCCGCTCAGCGGCTGAGCGAGGAGCCACCGCGCCGGCTCGGCGGCGACGAGCTCGCGGCCACCGCGCTCTGCCTCCTGCTGACCGCCGCGATCCTCGCCGCGACCAACGCCTACACCCGCCGCCGGGCGTGACGCGGAGGCGCCTCACCCGCCACGGGTGATGGCGCGCGCGGATCCGGGGCGTAGCGTCGGGGCCATGGCCGAGCTCGCCCGCACCCCCTGGCGCGTCGATGCCCCCGACGACGCGACCCTGCACGCCCTCGCGCGACCGGCCGAGCGCCGGCCGACCGTCAGCATCTACCTCCAGACCGACCCGCGGGTCGTGGCCAACACGGCGCAGACCCCGGCGTGGCTCGTCGTCGCCCGCAACGGGCTGCGCGACGTGACGGCCGCGCTGGACGCGAACGAGGACCGCGACGCGCGCCTGCGCTGGCGCGCCCTGCGCGCCGAGGTCGAGGCCGAGCTCGACGGCCTCAGCCACGCCAACCGCGGCCGCAGCCTCGTGTGGTTCCTCGACCTCGACGGCACGCTCGACGAGCGCTACGTGCTCCAGGTCGCCGTGCGCGACTCGCTCGTCGCCTTCGCCGAGCAGCCGGTGATCGCGCCGCTGGTCGAGCTGCTCGACCACTCCCGGCCGGTCGGCATCGTCCTGGTCTCCGGCGAGCGCGTCCGCCTCGTCCACTGGGCGCACGGCCACTTCGACGAGGCCGGCGAGGAGGTCTTCGACCTCGACGGCGACGGCTGGAAGCCCTACCGCGGGCCAGCGTCGGGGCGCGGCGGCCGCAGCGGGACGACCCACGTCGAGCAGGTCGAGGACCGCCTCGAAGAGCACCGCGAGCGCTTCTTCGCGACGGCCGCCGAGGCCACCGCCCAGCGCCTCCAGCAACGCGGGTGGGAGCGGGTGGTCGTCGCCGCCGAGCGCGCGACCGCGCACCGCTTCCGCCACCACCTGCCGCCCGCGGTCGCCGAGCGCGTCGTCGCCGAGCTGCCGCTCAACGCCGTCGACGCCCACGAGACCGAGATCGCCCAGCGGCTGGAGCCGGCGATCGAGGACCTCCACCGCCGCCAGGCGCTCGCGGCCGTCGACGCGCTGCAGGCCGACGGCCCGCAGGCCGCGGTCGGCCCCGCGGCCGTGCTGTCGGCGCTGGCGCTGGGCCAGGTCGATCACCTCGTGCTCGACCCGTACCACCGGCCGGCGGAGTCGCCGCTCTCGGAGATCGCGGAGCAGCTGATGCGCGGCGACCGCTTCCAGCGCGTGCCCGAGCGCGCCGTGGAGGCGGCCGTCGCCGCCGACGCGAAGGTCACCACCCTGGAGGCCGGCGCGTCGCCGGCGCTCCAGGCGGCCGACGGGATGCTCGCCGGCCTTCGGTGGTGACTTTTCGCGGAAGACCCTGGACTCTACCTACGCGGTGAGGTCCTTTGCCATCTCATCGAACACACCGATGTACGCATCGACCGATTCGTCGGTGTGCGTGACCGACAGCGTCCACTCCTCCTCGCGGCCTGGCGTCATGAAGATGCCGCGGTTCATGTTGTACAACCAGGCCAGCTCGGCGAGCGCGGCGTCCTGCTGGGCCTTGAACGTCTCGTAGTCGATGATCTTGGTCGTCGCGAACGTGACGCAGCCCTTGGAGCCGATGCCGACGGCGTAGCCGGGCAGGTTGTACTTCTCGATGACGCCCTCGCAGCCGCCGAGCAGGCGGTCGTTGAGGTGGTCGAGGTGCTGGTAGCCCTCGGGCGTGAGGATCTCGAGCAGGTTGGCGCGCGTCGCGGCCATGCCGAGCGGGTTCCCGTTGTAGGTGCCCACCTGGTAGACGGTTCCGTCCTCGACGACCCTGGCCATCTCCTCGTTCATGCCGATCGCGCCGGTCGGCAGGCCGCCGCCGAGCGCCTTGGCCAGCGTGACCATGTCGGGCAGGACGCCGTACTTCTCGGTGGCGCCGCCGGCGGCGACGGTCAGGCCGGTCTTGACCTCGTCGAAGATCAGCACGATGCCGTGCTTGGCCGTGATCGCGCGGACGGCCTCGAGGTAGCCGTCCTCCGGAAGGACGACGCCGAGGTTCATCATCGCCGGCTCCATGATCACGCAGGCGGGCTTGCGGCCGTCCTGGTCGAGCTCGACGATGCGGCGCTCCATCGACTCGGCGTCGTTGAAGTGCACGGCGAAGACGTGGTCGACGGTCGACTGCGGGATGCCGCCGCCGTAGGCCAGCGAGACCGGGTGGTCGTGGTCGCCGATCTTGTCGTACTCGACGCCGATCGACACCATGACGGTGTCGTGGTGGCCGTGGTAGCTGCCGAAGATCTTCAGGACGTCGTCGCGGCCGGTCGCGGCGCGCGCGATCCGGATCGCGTCCATCGTCGACTCCGAGCCGGAGTTCGTGTAGCGCCACTTCGGCAGGCCCCAGCGCGCGGCGAGCTCGTTGCCGACGACGATCGCGTCCTCGGTCGGCGCGGCGAAGTGGGTGCCCAGCGCGTAGCGGTCGGCCAGCGCCTTGCCGATGGCCGTGTGCGCGTGGCCCTGCACCATCGAGCCGAAGCCGTTGTGGAAGTCCCACATCTCGTTGCCGTCGACGTCCCAGACCTTCGGACCGTCGCCGCGCTCCAGGTAGATCGGCCACGGCTCCCGGACCTGGTAGCTGGAGGCGACCCCCGACGCGAGGTGCTCGCTGGCGCGGCGGAACGTCTCACCGCTGCCCTTGGTGGCCTCGTTGAGGCGCTCGGTCTCACGCTCGGTCAGCTCGGCGATCCGGGCGCGGTCGATCGTGACGGTGTCAGCGTTGGCAGCCATGGTCATCCAATGGTAGGCATGGTCCCTACGCCTGTCTGTACCCCTTTGACGCGTTCGGATGCCGCGTCGTACAAGGGCTCGGCGGCGACGCGACCGCCGATCCACGTCCCGAAGACGTCCACCGCCACCTCGGTGCCCGGAGCGGCGTGCGCCGTCGGCACGTAGGCGTAGGCGATCGAGGCGCCGACGGTGTAGCCGAAGCCCCCGCTCGTGACGCGGCCGACGACCGCGCCGTCGACCGCCACCGGCTCGTTGCCGAGGGCGACCGAGCGCGGGTCGTCGAGGACCAGGCAGACCAGCCGGGATGCTGGCCCACCCACCCCGCCGCGCTCGCTCAGCGCGCCGGCGCCGAGGAAGTCCTTGTCGTCGCGCACGCAGAACGACAGCCCGGCCTCGTGCGGCGTCTCGTCGGGCGTGATGTCGGCGCCCCAGACGCGGTAGCCCTTCTCCAGCCGCAGCGCGTCGATCGCGCGGTAGCCGCCGGCGGCCAGGCCGTGCGGCTCGCCCGACGCCCAGAGCGCGCGCCACAGCGCCGCGCCGTACTCGGCCGGGCAGTACAGCTCCCAGCCGTACTCGCCGACGAACGTCACGCGCAGCGCGCGGACCGGAACGTCGCCGACCACGATCTCGCGCATCGACATGTAGGGGAAGTCCAGCGGGTCGGGCGTGAGCGGCGCCAGGACGTCGTGCGCCCGCGGCCCCCAGAGCGCGAAGCACGCCCAGCGCGACGTCGTGTCGGTCACGGTGACCGAGCCGTCGCGCGGCGCATGACGCCGGATCCACGACGCGTCGTGCTGGCCGAACGCGGTGCCGGTGACGATCTGGAACAGGTCGTCCGCCACGCGCGTGACCGTGAAGTCGCACTCGATCCCGCCGCGCGCGTTGAGCATCTGGGTGTAGGTGATGCGCCCCACGTCGCGCGCGACCCTGTTGTCGCACATACGCTCCAGGAAGTCCGCGGCGCCCGGCCCGGCGACCTCGAGCTTGGCGAACGACGACTCGTCGAACAGCACGGCGCGCTCGCGGCAGGCGCGGTGCTCGGCGCCGATCGCCGGCGACCAGTGCATGCCGGCCCAGCCGCGGGGCCGCAGGCCGGGATCGCCGTCGGCCTCATTGGCGGCGTACCAGTTGACCCGCTCCCACCCGGACTTCTCGCCGAACGCCGCCCCGTGCTCCTGGTGCCACGCGTAGTTCGACGACACCTTGAGCGGGCGGCCGGCCTGGCGCTCCTCGTTGGGGTAGTGGATGTCGTAGTAGGTCTCGTAGACCTCCTTGGTGCGCTTCAGGGTGTAGGACGGTGAGCGGTACTGCGCGCCGAAGCGTCGGATGTCCATCCGCCAGAGGTCGAGCTGCGGCTCGCCGGCGACGATCCACTCGGCCATGACCTTGCCGATCCCGCCGGCGCCGGCGAGGCCGTGCGCGCAGAAGCCGGCGGCGACGAACAGGCCGTCGACCTCGGTCTCCCCCAGGCAGAACTCGTTGTCGGGGGTGAACGCCTCGGGCCCGTTGATCAGCTTGGTGACCTTGACGTCCTCCATCGCCGGCACGCGCGCCTTCGACGCGAGGGCGATCTCCTCGAAGCGCGGCCAGTCCTCCTCGAGCAGGCGCCCGTTGAAGTCGGGCGGGATGCGGTCGACGAGGCGCTCGTCCAGCGACCACGGCGCGCTGTCGCGCTCGTAGCCGCCCATCACCAGGCCCTCGCCCTCCTCGCGGAAGTAGATGAGGTTGTCGGGGTCGCGCAGCGTCGGGAGGTGAGTCCGCCCCCGCCCGCCCGCCGTGCGGTCCCGGAACGGCTGGGTGACGAGGTACTCGTGGGCCATCGGGACGATCGGGACGCGGACGCCGGCCAGGCGCCCGAGCTCGGCCGCGTACATCCCGCCGGCGATGACCACGCGCTCGCACGCGATGCGGCCCCACTCGGTGTCGACCGCCACCACGCGCCGCCCGTCCGGCGACTTCTCGATCGCCGTCACGCGCGTGTGCGTGAAGATCCGCACGCCGCCCTCGCGCGCGCCCTCGGCCAAGGCGTAGGTCAACTGCGACGGGTCCAGGTAGCCGTCGGTCGGCAGCAGCGACGCGACGCGCACGCCGTCGGGCACCATCAGCGGGAAGCGCGCCACGGCCTCCTCGGCGCTGATCGTCTCCAGCGGCAGCCCGAAGGTCCGCGCCCACGCGACCTGGCGGTGGACCTCCTCCTCGCGCTCGGGCGTGCAGGCCAGCCGGATGCCGCCGCACTCGACCCAGCCGCAGTCCAGCGACCGGTACAGCTCGACCGAGTACATCATCATGGTCGTGAGCGAGACGCTGGAGCGCAGCTGGCCGACCAGGCCGGCCGAGTGGAAGGTCGAGCCGGAGGTCAGCTCGTCGCGGTCGACCAGGACCACGTCCTTCTCTCCCAGCTGCGCCAGGTGGTAGGCGATCGACGTGCCGCCCACCCCGCCGCCGATGACGACGACGCGGGCGCGGTCGGGGAGCTCACGGGGTCGCGGCATCGTGCAGCCAGCCTTCGAATCGGGGATCGGCGGTCGTCTCCGTCAGCCGGCGCAGGTGCGTGTCGGCGTAGGCGGAGAAGTCGAAGTCCAGGTCGCTGATCACGCCCTGCACGACGCCCCACAGGCCCTCGCGCACGTCGGACATCGAGCGCATCAACCGCAGCGCGGCGAACCGGCGCGGCGTGCACGGCGCGTCCCAGTAGGCCTCCAGGAGCGCGCGGTCGTCCGCCTCGGTGAAGCCGTTGTTGATGGACAGGTTCCCGAGGTCGAAGTAGCGGTCGCCCATGCCCGCGTACTCCCAGTCGACCAGCCAGACGCGGCGCCCGTCGGTCAGGACGTTGGCGCAGAGCAGGTCGTCGTGGCACGGGACGAGCGCGTGCTCGGGGTGGCCGGCCACCGCCGCCGCGATCCGCGCGGCCAGGCGCGCGGCGTCCCACGCGGCGGGCGGCACGGCGCGGTCCCCGTCGCCGCGCTCCCGGGCCAGCGCCAGGTAGCTGCGGGCGATCGCCGGGACGTCGAAGCGCACCGGCAGCGCGGGCGCGTGCTCGTGGAACGCGCGCAGCGCCCGGGCGACCTCCGGCAGCGCCGGCGGCTCGCGCAGCGCCCGATCGGCGATCGGGACCGCGTCGACGAACGCGGTCACCAGGCAGGAGTGCTCGGGCACGAAGGCCAGGACCGCGGGGGCGATCCCGAGCCGGGCGGCGGCGGTCGTCGCGACATGCTCGGCGGCGCGGTCGATGCCGAGCAGCTCGGTGTCGCGGCCCGCGATCCGCAGCACGACCTCCGCGTCCCCGAACCGCGCCCGGAAGTTGTGGTTGGTGATCCCGCCACCGAGCACCGTCGGCTCGCCGGCCAAGGCGCCGAGCTGGTCCTGCACTGCCTCGATGACGGCGCGTGGCGGGGCCAACAGATCTCCCGTGGCGGCGACCCTAGACCGGCTGAGGGTTTGCGGTCAATGGTGCGTTGCATATACCTTCGGCCGCCATGACGCTTGACGAGCTGCGCGCCGAGGTGCAAGCCGGCCGGATCGACACGGTCCTGCTGTGCCTGACCGACATGCAGGGTCGACTCCAGGGCAAGCGCATGCACGCGCGGTTCTTCGTCGACGAGGTCGTCGCCCACGGCGCCGAGGCCTGCAACTACCTGCTCGCGGTCGACGTGGAGATGAACACCGTCGACGGCTACGCGATGTCGTCGTGGTCGCGCGGATACGGCGACTTCGTGATGGCCCCGGACCTCGAGACGCTGATGCCGGTCCCGTGGCTGGAGGGCACCGCGCTCTGCCTGGTCGACCTCCGCTGGCAGGACGGCAGCGACGTCGTCGCGTCGCCGCGCCAGGTGCTGCGCCGGCAGCTCGACCGGCTCGCCGAGCGCGGCTGGATGGCCAACGCCGGCAGCGAGCTGGAGTTCATCCTGTTCGAGGACTCCTACGAGCAGGCGTGGGACAAGGGCTACGTCGACCTGACCCCGGCCAACCGCTACAACGTGGACTACTCGATCCTCGGGACGACGCGCGTCGAGCCGCTGCTGCGCGCGATCCGCAACGCGATGGCCGGCGCGGGGCTGCGGGTCGAGGACTCCAAGGGCGAGTGCAACTTCGGCCAGCACGAGATCAACTTCCACTACACCGACGCGCTGACGACGTGCGACCGCCACGTCGTCTTCAAGAACGGCGCGAAGGAGATCGCGGCCCAGCACGGGCAGGCGATCACGTTCATGGCCAAGTACGACGCGCGCGAGGGCAACTCGTGCCACCTGCACCTGTCGCTGGCCGACGAGGCGACCGGCGCCAACGTCTTCGCCGACGACGACGCGACGTTCGACGCGTTCCTGGCCGGCGCGATCGCGGGGCTGCGCGAGCTGACGCTCCTGCTGGCGCCCAACATCAACTCCTACAAGCGCTTCGCGGCCGGCTCGTTCGCGCCGACCGCGGTCGCGTGGGGCAACGACAACCGCACCTGCGCGTTCCGGGTCGTCGGCCACGGGCCGGGCCGGCGCTTCGAGTGCCGCCTCCCGGGCGGCGACGTCAACCCGTACCTGGCGCTCGCGGGCCTGATCGCGGCCGGCCTGGACGGGATCGAGAACGGGCGAGCGCTGCCGCCGGCGTGCGAGGGCAACGCGTACACGGCGCAGGACGTCGAGCACGTCCCGACGACCCTGCGCGAGGCGCGCGCGCTGTTCGCCGACAGCGCGCTGGCGCGCGCGGCGCTCGGCGAGGAGGTCGTCGCGCACTACCTCAACATGGCCGACGTGGAGCTGGCCGCATACGATGCGTCCGTCACCGATTGGGAACGCGTACGCGGTTTCGAGCGCCTTTGAGATGAGCATCCCCACGTCCGACCTGCCGTCGTTCGAGACCGTCTTCGCGCCGGTGCGCTCCCAGACGGCCTTCGAGGAGACGCTCGAGCGGCTGGGGACGGCGATCAAGCTGGGGCTGCTGGCGCCGGGCGCGCGGCTCCCGGCCGAGCGCGAGCTGTGCACGCGCCTGGAGATCTCGCGCTCCACGCTGCGCCAGGCGCTGACGGCGCTGGCGCAGTCCGGGCACCTGCACGCGGTGCGCGGCCGCGGCGGCGGGACGTTCGTCGCCGAGCGGCCGCCGCCGGCCGACCCGCCGTCGCGCCTGGTGCTCGAGTCCTGGCACGACGCGTGCGACGTGCGCCTCGGCGTCGAGCTCGGGATCGCCGCGTTGGCCAGCGACCGCGCCACCGAGGAGGAGCTCGCGCCGCTGGACGAGCTGGTCGTCGCGATGGACGACATGGCCGAGGACTTCCCGGCCTACCGCCAGGCCGACGTGCGCTTCCACATCGGGCTCGCCGAGGCGACGCGCTCGGTGCGCCTGGTCGCGCTGGCGACCGAGGCCCAGGGCCAGATGACCGACCTCATCTCCTACATCGCGCACCCGCCGGAGATCCTCGAGCACGCCAACGCGCAGCACGCGCAGCTGCTGACGCGCATCCGGGCCCGCGACGCCGACGGCGCCGTCCGGATCATGGCCGAGCACCTGCGCGGGACCGAGCTGGTCCTCGCGGGCCTGCTGCCCGGCGCCAAGGACTAGGGCACGCGCGGGCGCGGCGCCGGCGGCGGGCCCGCCGGCGTCCGGAGCTCCCAGACCGCCACGGCGCTCAGCAGCGCGGCGACGATCGCGCTGAGCGCCAGCGCGCTGATGTGGCCGCCGATCAGCGCGAGGGCGACCAGCACGGCGGCGGCGACCAACCGCTTGTGGTTGGTCGATCCGATCATCCGCAGCCGGAACAGGCTCTCGCCCAGCAGGTACAGCGCCGGGCCGCCGAGGACCATCGCCAGCCCGACGCCGTGCAGCGCCTCGTGGGGCTCGGCGATCAGCAGGTCGTCGCCCACCGCCGCGCCGATGATCCCGGCGACGATCGGCAGGTGCAGGTAGGTGTAGGCGTCGCGCGCCAGCCGGCCGGGGTCGTCGCTGGCCGCCATCGCCGCGCGCGAGTGCGCGGCCGCCGCGCCGAAGTACAGCCACCACAGCGCCGCGGTCTCCAGGAACGCGACGACGAGGCAGACGACGACCGTGAAGGTCAGGCCGGCGTCGGCGGCGGTCGCGCCGGTGACGACGATCGACTCGCCCAACGCGATGATGATGAAGCCCTGGCAGCGCTCGGCGAAGTGGCCGCCCGCGACGTCGTAGTCCGACGTCAGCGAGCGACCCAGGCGCGGCACCCAGTAGCCGGCGGCGGGCGCCGCCAGCTCGATCGCCAGCGCCGGGATCCAGAGGATGAGGCGCGCGTCGCCCTCCAGCGCCGCGCCCGCCAGCCAGAGCGCGCCGGCGACGACGCTCCAGACCACCAGGCGCTCGAACACCCCGCGCAGCGGCTGGCCGCGCGGCAGCAGCGCCGCGCCCGCCACGTTGCGCCCGACCTGGAGGACGACGTAGGCGCCGACGAACAGCCAGCCGCGCTCGGTCAGCGCCTCCGGCAGCGCGGCGGCCATGAGCAGGCTGGCGAGCATCACGCCGACGAGCACCGCGCGGACCGCCGCGGAGGCCGGGTCGAACCAGTTGACCATCCACGTCGTGTAGATCCACGCCCACCACACGACGAGCAGCAGGAACGCCGCGCGCGCAACGCCGCCGACGGTGAGGTCGTCGAGGATCAGATGCGACAGCTGGGTGACCGCGAAGACGTAGACGAGGTCGAAGAACAGCTCGACGCTCGTGATCGTCTGCTCGCTCCCGTCGCGCGGGCGCAGGTGGCGGAGGGGTCCGGCGACGGTGGCGATCGGGGTGGGCAAGCCGCTCCTTCGGCGCGCTGGCCGACGCCTAGGCCCCGGCCGGAGCCGCGGGCGCTGGCGCGTCGAGCAGCTTGGGGAGCGCCGCGAGCACCGCGCGGCGCTCCGTCGCGCTCAGGACGGCCAGGAAGCCCTCCTCCATCGCCCGGATGTCGGCCACCGCCGCGGCATGCTTGCGGGTCCCCTTCGCGGTGATCCGCACGACGTGCGCGCGGCGGTCGGCGGGATCGGGCGAGCGCTCGACCAGGCCCTCGGCCTCCAGCGCGTCGAGCAGCGCGATCAGCCGCGTCTTGTCGTAGCCGATGTCCCGCGCCAGCGCGAGCTGCGTGGAGGCTGGCGCCGCGGCCACGTGGGTGAGCGCGATGTACCCCCACATCGTCAGCCCGTGGCGGTCGAGCAGCGGCTTCTCGGCCGCGATCAGCTGCCGGCTGATGGTGGTGAAGAGCGCGCCGAGGTCCTGGCGATCGTCCGAGCTCACACGCGCAGACTATGGTCAGGGCGCATGGACGGTCGCACGCCCAGCTCCCAGGCGACCTGGGACGCGTTCTTCAGCGAGTTCTACCTGCGCGTCCACGCCGGGCCCGAGCCGCGTGACGAGGCGCGAACGCAAGCGCTGGCCGCCGCGGCGCTGACCGGCTGCGGACGGCGGCGAGCTGCTCGACGTCGCCTGCGGCTTCGGCCGCCACGCCGTCCCGCTGGCGGCCGCCGGCTTCCGCGTGACCGGCGTCGACCGCTCGGCCGCGCTGCTGGAGGAGGCGCGCCGCCGCGCCGGCGCCGACGCCGCCTGGCCCAGGCTCGTCGACGCCGACTACCGCGAGCTGCCGTTCGCCGACGCGTCCTTCGACGCCGCGCTCAACCTGTACACCTCGCTCGGCTACCTCGGCGACGAGGAGGACACCAACGTCCTGCGCGAGATCGCCCGCGTCCTGCGCCCCGGCGGCAAGCTCGTCATCGAGACCATGCACCGCGACCTGCTCGTCCGGACGTTCACCGACACGGGCTGGGAGCTGCTCGGCGAAGGCCGCCTGCTGCTCGAGCAGCGCACGTTCGACCCGACCGGCGGCGTGACCCAGACCACCCAGACGCTCATCGACAAGGCCGGCGACCGCGACTCCCGCACCTTCGAGGCGCGGATCTACACGGCGACCGAGCTGGTGCACATGCTCCAAGCGGCCGGCTTCACGAAGACCACCACCTACGGCGACCTGCACGGCGCGCCGTTCGCGACGGCGACGCGCCTGGTCATCGTGGCGCGGCGCTGAGCCCCGCGCGCGCCTGGCCGCGGACCTTGTTCTTCACCATCGGCGTCCAGCCCAGGACGAGGCCCGTGGGACCGAGGGCCTGGCGGGCCCAGCCATGGAAGGAGAAGGCGTCGTGGTGCTCGGCGATCAGCCCGTCGCGGAAGGCGAACCGCGCCCGCACGTCGTTGTGGACCTTGCGTCCGGTCGTGGCGAACGTGTAGTCCGCGAGCCAGCGCGCGGTGCCCGTCGCGTCGTCGGCGTCGTGCTCGGCGAGCGTGATCTCGAGGTCCTGCGCCCGCCCGGTCAGCATGATCCACATCCGACCCGGCTCGTCGCCGCGCAGCTCGCCGAACACCGGATCGGAGAACACGGCGTCGGGCGTGTAGCAGGCGGCCATCGCCGCTCCGTCGCGCGCGTCGAAGGCGGCGTAGAAGCGGGCGACGAGGTCGGCGTTGGCGCTCATGGGGCGCCAGCCTAATCGGCGAGCGCCCCCGGGTCGGTCGGCACGTCGACGGCGTGCTCGCGCAGCGCCTCGATCGGGACGACCTCCAGCGCGCGCTCGTGCGAGGAGGCGAGGACGACGTAGGACGGCGCGCCGTCCTGGTAGGCGCGCAGCCAGTTGACCGCGGTCACGCACCAGCGGTCGCCCGGCGTCAGGCCCGGGAAGCGGTACTGCGGCATCGGCGTCGAGAGGTCGTTGCCGATCCCCTGCTGGTGGGCCAGGAACTCGGAGGTCACGACCGCGCAGATCGTGTGGCTGCCCAGATCCTCCTGTCCGGTGTTGCAGCAGCCGTCGCGGTAGAAGCCGGTCAGCGGCTCGACGCCGCAGGGTTCGAGGGGACCGCCCACCACGTTGCGCTCGGTCACGTCTCGCAACCTATCGCGAAGCCCTTGACTTCAAGTCCGCTTGAAGCGATTTCATCCAGCGCCATGACCCCACTCCCCATGCACGCCGTCCGCCTCCACGCGTTCGGCCCGGCCGAGAACCTCCGCTACGAGGAGGTCGCGGCGCCCGAACCCGGGCCCGGGCAGGTCCGGATCGCGGTGCAGGCCGCCGGCGTGCATCTCATCGACACCCGCCTGCGCGCGGGTGAGCAGATGGGTCCGCTCCCGCTCCCCACCCTGCCGGCGATCCCCGGCCGCGAGGTCGCCGGCGCCGTCGACGCGGTCGCCGACGACGTCGACCCGTCGTGGCTGGGCCGGCGCGTCGTCGCCCACCTCGGCGCGGCCAGCGGCGGCTACGCCGAGCGCGCGGTCGTCGCCGCGAGCGCGCTGCACGCGCTGCCCGACCACGTCGACGCGCCGGTCGCCGTCGCGACGATCGGCACCGGGCGCACCGCGCTCGGCATCCTCGAGGTGGCGCAGCTCACCGACGCCGACACCGTGCTCGTCCCCGCCGCGGCCGGCGGGATCGGGGCGCTGCTCGTCCAGGCGGCGCGGCGCGCGGGCGCCGCGGTCGTCGCGCTGGCCGGCGGTCCGGACAAGGTCGCGCGGGCCAGAGCGCTCGGCGCGACCTGGGCGTTCGACTACACGACCCCGGACTGGTCCGACACCGTGCGCGCCGCGCTGGACGGCAACGGCGTCACGGTCGTCCTGGACGGCGTCGGCGGCGCGACCGGCCGCGCGGCGCTGGACCTGATGGCCAGCGGCGGCCGGATGATCGTCTTCGGCTGGTCTTCGGGAGAGCCGACGCCGCTGACGACGGCCGAGATCGCGGGCCGCGGCCTGACGATCGAGGGCGCGCTCGGCGCGCGCATGATGAACGGGCCCGGGGGCCTGCGCCGGCTGGAGACGCTGGCGCTCGGCGCGGTCGCCGCCGGCGAGCTCGCCCCGCTCGTCGGCCCGCCGTTCGCGCTGGCCGACGCGGCCGCGGCGCACGCCGCGCTGGAGACGCGCGGCACGGTCGGCAAGGTGGTGCTGGTGCCTTAGCGCCGGGCGGCCGGGAGGGCGAGCACCGCGAAGTGCAGCGTGATCAGCCGCTCGCCGAGCGCCGGGACCGCGGCGGCGCTGGCGCGCACCGCCCACTTGGCATAGCCCTTGGCGCGCGCGGCGCCGCCCTCGGCGCCGAACAGGTGCACCTCGCGCGGCAGCGGGTCGACGAGCTCGGCCGCGACGCGCCCGCCCGCGTCGGCGACGAGCGTCCGGATCGCCCGGCGGTGGAAGCGATGCAGGTGCCCGACGCCCTCCGACGCGGCGCGCGCGGCCGGCCGCTGCGCCGACACGTTGGCCTCCAGCGGCACCTCGATCACCACGGCGCGCCCGGCGCGCAGCAGCTCGCGTGTCAGCGGCGCCGGGTCCGGGACGTGCTCCAGCACGTGCGTGGCGAAGACCAGGTCATAGGCGTCCGCGCCGACCGGCAGGTGCGCGCCGTCGAAGACGTGGGCCTCGTCGACCTCCGCGCGCTCGCCCGCCAGCCTGACGCCCGAGGCCGAGATCTCGTAGCCGACACGCTGGCCCCCGAACCCGCGCCGGCCCATGACGCCGAGCACGGCGCCGTCGCCGCAGCCGACCTCGCAGACCGTCCGCGGCGCGGCCAGCCCGGCCCGCGCGACGAGATCCATCACATGGTCGGCCTTGCCCTCGGCACCCAGCTCGCGCCAGCGGCGGTACTTGTCGCCGTCGACCCCCGGCGTGTAGCACTGCTCGTAGAACTCCTGGATCTGCTCTTCGGCGAGGCGGGCCATGCGGTCCGGCCAGTCTAGGCGGGAGGCCCGCCCGGGCGCGCTTCGGCCAGGTCGGTCGCGACCGCGCCGAGGACGGTGCGCAGCCAGGCGCGCTCGGCCTCGCCCGAGACGCGCATCCGGCGCTCGATCCACTCGGTCACCTGACGGCGCGCGCCGACGACGAGCACCGAGCCGCACACCGCGTAGCGCCCGTCGGCCAGCACGACCAGCGAGCCCGGCGCGTCGCGCCGCAGGCGCAGCAGGTCGACGACCTCTTGGCCGGACACGCGCTCGGGCCGCGTGGCGTCGCCGTCGCCCTCGGTCCACGGCCGCGCGGTGAAGATCGACGACCGGCTGCGCAGCTCGCGCGCCGGCCGCGCGCGCGGGCCGATCGGGCCGCTGCGCCACGACGAGGTCAAGGACACCAACTGCCGCGACGCCTCCTCGCGGTAGAGGACGTGGAGCCGGTCGCCGGCCGCCACGCGCGTCGAGCCGCGCGGCGGGATCGCCTGGCCGGCGCGGACGATGACGTTGACCACCGCCTCGCGCGGCAGGCCGAGGTCGCGGACCGCCAGGCCGACGATGGCGTCGCCCTCGACGACCGGGAACTCCAGCACCTCGGCGCCCAGCCGCCGGATGGTCCCGGACTCGGCCAGTGGCCGCGGCAGCGCCGGATCGTCGGTCGTCACGCCCAGCCGCTTGGCCAGCGGCTCGAACGTCGTGCCCTGCAGGATGGTGGACAACAGCACGACGAAGAACACGATGTTGAAGAACTCGTGCGAGCGCGGGACGCCGTCGATGACCGGGAACGTCGCGAGCACGACCGGGACCGCGCCGCGCAGGCCTGCCCAGCCCAGCACGGTCTGCTCGCGCCAGGTGAAGCCGAACGGCGTGGTGCAGATCACCGTCGCCAGCGGCCGCGCCACGAAGACCAGGACGAGCGCGAGCACCGTCCCCTCGAACGCGACGCCGCCGAGGTCGGACGGGAAGACCAGCAGGCCCAGGACCAGGAACATCGACAGCTGCGCGACCCACGCCATGCCCTCGTGGAACGTCGCGATCGTCTGCTTGGCCGGGATGCTCGCCGAGCCGAGCATCAGCCCCGTGATGTACACCGCCAGGAAGCCGGAGCCGTGCGCGGTGTCGGCGGCGCCGAAGGCCACGGCGACCGCCGCGAGCGTCGCGACCGGGTATAGGCCGGCGGTCGCCAGCCGCGCCTCGCGCAGCGCGAACGACACCACGTAGCCGACGCCGAAGCCGACCGCGCCGCCGATCGCCAGCTGGCGCACGAAGAGCCACAGGAAGTCCGGAACGCCGTAGTCGGGATGCATCAGCTTCTCGATGAAGCCGAGCACGAGCAGGATCGCGATCGGGTCGTTGAGACCCGACTCGCCCTCGAGCGTGCGCGCGAGCCGCCGGCGCAGCGTCGAGCCGCGCAGCAGCGCGAAGATCGCCGCGCCGTCGGTGCCGGCGACGATCGCGCCGACCAGCAGGCCCTCGGTCGTGTCGAAGTCGAACAGCCACGCCGCGACGAGGCCCGTGACGATCGCGGTGATGAGCGTCCCGAGGATCGCGAGCGTCAGCGACGGCCCCAGCACCGGCCGGATCTCCGGGAAGCCGGCGGCCAGGCCGCCCTCGAACAGGATCAGGACGAGCGCGACGATCCCGACGGTGCGCGCGAGCGAGTAGTCGTTGAAGTCGATCCAGCCCGCGCCGTCGCTGCCGACGGCCATGCCCACGCCGAGGAACAGGACCAGGCCTGGGACGCGCACCCGGCTCGCGAGCAACGAGGCGAGGAGGCCGGCAGACAGCAGCGCGCCCACGATGAGGATGCGCTCGCCGTCGTGCACCGAGACACCATGCCACACGAACCGGCCGCTGACCTCGACCGGTGGGCGGATCAGGTTTGGACGAGGTTGTGGCGATCGGCACTTGACTTCCGTCCGAGCACCGTCGTACGCTCGCGCCGCCGTCCTAAGGACGGTTCACCACACCTTTCGGAGAGGGACAACCGTCATGGCGAACGTCGACGCGGCCGCAACCGCCACCAGCGATGAGCAACGGCTTGCGGAGTTGGGGTACAAGCAGGAGCTGAGTCGCAGCTGGAGCGGGTTCCAGAACTTCGCGATCTCCTTCACCATCATCTCGATCCTCGCCGGCTGCTTCACGACCTACGGCCAGGCCTGGAACAACGGCGGACCGATCGCGATCTCCTGGGGCTGGCTTCTGATCTCGATCCCGATCCTGATCATCGGGTTCTGCATGTCCGAGCTCGTGTCGGCCTATCCGACGGCGGGCGGCATCTACTGGTGGGCGTCCAAGCTCGGCGGCGCGGGCTGGGGCTGGTTCACCGGCTGGTTCAACCTCATCGGCCTGGTCGCCGTCACGGCATCGGTCGACTACGGCGCGGCGACGTTCCTGAACCTGACGTTCGGGGCGTTCGACTTCAACCTGTTCAACGGCGCGTCGGGTGACTTCCTCTCCGGGACGTTCTGGCTCTTCCTCGTGGTCTTGGCCTTCCACGCGCTGGTGAACATCGCCGGCAGCCACCTCGTGGCCCAGATCAACGGCATCTCCGTGTGGTGGCACGTGGCCGGCGTCGCGATCATCCTGCTGGTGCTGGTCTTCGTCCCCGACCACCACGCGAGCGCGGACTTCGTCTTCACCGAGCGCTTCAACAACTCGGGGTTCTCCGGCGGTTCCAACAGCACGGCGATGTTCTGGTTCTACGTGCTGCCGCTCGGGTTCCTGCTCACGCAGTACACGATCACGGGCTTCGACTCCTGTGCGCACATCTCCGAGGAGACCCATGGCGCGGCGGACACCGCGGCCAAGGGCGTCTGGCGCTCGATCTTCTACTCGGCCATCTTCGGGTGGCTCGTCCTGCTGGCGATCACGTTCTGCGCGACGAACGTCGACGCGATCAACAAGGCCGCCGCCGGCGGCGAGTTCGTCTCCGTCGCGATCATCGAGCAGGCGGTCAGCACCGGGTGGCTGAAGGTGATCCTCGTGATCTCGACGGTCGGTCAGCTGTTCTGCGGCGCGGCATGCCTCACCAGCGCCTCGCGCATGTGCTACGCCTTCAGCCGTGACGGCGCCATCCCCGGCTGGAAGCTCTGGAGCAAGGTCAACAACAAGCGCATCCCGCAGAACGCGGTGCTCTTCATGGCGGTCTGGGCGGCGATCCTGACGGTCCCGGCGTACTTCCCGAACGCCAGCGGCGTGCCGGTCGCGTTCTACGCGGTGGTGTCGATCGCCGTCATCGGCCTCTACATCGCCTACGTGATCCCGATCTTCCTCCGCTGGCGGATGGGCGCGGCCTTCGAGGCCGGCCCCTGGAACCTCGGCAACAAGTACAAGTGGATGAACCCGTTCGCCACCGTGTGGGTGGCGTTGATCACCATCATCTTCATCTTGCCGACCACGCCGGCCGGCGTGCCGTGGAACGACGAGTTCGACTGGAACGCGGTGAACTACGCGCCGCTGGTGACCGGCGGCGTCATCCTCGGCGTCGGCATCTGGTGGCTGGTCAGCGCCCACAACACGTTCACCGGCCCACGGCACACGGTCGCGGAGCTGGACGCCGAGCTCGGCGAGCCCCATGACGGTGGCGGCGGCCCGGCCGCCGGCAGCGGACCGGCGGCAGCACCCGCCGGGGCCTGACGGGTGCCGACGGAGACCCTCGAGGTCCTGGAGCCGGCCACCGAGCAGATCCTGGACACCATCCCGCGCGCCGGCGTCGACGAGGTCGACGCCGCCGTCGCGGCGGCCAAGGCGGCGTTCCCGGCGTGGTGCGCGGTCGCGCCCGCCGACCGCGGCCGCCTGCTGCGGCGCGTCGTCGAGGCCATGGAGGGCGCGCACGAGGAGCTGGCGCGCCTGGAGGCGCGCAACGCGGGCAAGCCGATCGCCTCCGCCCGCGGGGAGATCGGCATGGCCATCGAGACGTTCCGCTACTTCAGCGGCGCCCCCGAGCGGCCGCACGGCGAGACGATCCCGGTCGCCGACGGCATGGTCTTCACGGTCCGCGAGCCGCTGGGCGTCGTGGGCCTGATCACGCCGTGGAACTTCCCGCTGGCGATCGCGTCGTGGAAGATGGCGCCGGCGCTGGCGGCGGGCAACACGGTGGTGTTGAAGCCGGCCGAGCTGACGCCGCTGACCGCGCTGCGCTTCGCGCAGCTCGCGCTGGAGGCCGGGCTGCCGGAGGGCGTCGTCAACGTCGTCGCCGGCCCGGGCCGCGACTGCGGCGCGCGCCTGGTCGCGCACCCCGACGTCGCGAAGATCGCGTTCACCGGCTCCACCGCCGTCGGGCGCTCGATCGCGGCGGGCGCGGCGGACACGATCAAGCGCGTGACGCTGGAGCTCGGCGGCAAGTCGGCCAACGTCGTGTTCGCCGACGCCGACGTCGCGGCCGCGGCCGCCGCGGCGCCGTGGGCGGTCTTCGACAACGCCGGCCAGGACTGCTGCGCGCGCTCGCGCATCCTCGTCCAGCGCGCGGCGGTCGACGACTTCCTGTCGCACCTCAAGGGCGCGGTCGAGGCGATCAAGGTCGGGGACCCGCTGGACCCGTCGACCGAGATGGGGCCCTTGATCAGCGCCCAGCAGCGCGCGACGGTCGGCGCCTTCGTCGACGACCGCGCGGAGGTCGCGATCCGCGGCCGCGCGCCCGACGGCCCCGGCTATTGGTTCCCGCCGACCGTCCTGTGGCCGGTCCCGGACGACCATCCGGCCGTCCACGACGAGATCTTCGGGCCGGTCGCCGTCGTCGTGCCCTTCGACACCGAAGCGGACGCGATCCGGCTGGCCAACGACACCATCTACGGGCTCTCCGGCTCGGTGTGGACCCGGGACGGCGCCAAGGCGCTGCGCGTCGCCCGCGCCGTGGACGCCGGCAACCTGTCCATCAACTCCAACAGCTCCGTGCGCGTCACGACGCCGTTCGGCGGCTTCAAGCAGTCCGGCTACGGCCGGGAGCTCGGGCCCCACGCGACCGACGCCTACACGGAGGTCAAGACCATCTTCTACAACACGGAAGGACGCAGTTAGTGCCGGGACGTCTCGAGGGCAAGGTCGCAGTGGTCACGGGCGCGGCGGGAGGCATCGGCGCCGCGACCGTGGAGGCGTTCCAGCGCGAGGGCGCGAAGGTGGTGGGCGTCGACCTGCTCGACGGCGCACCCGGCGACCTCGCCCTCGCCGTGGACGTCACCGAGGAGCTCGCCGTCCAGCAGATGTACGCGCAGGTGGCCGAGCAGTTCGGCCGGATCGACATCCTGTTCAACAACGCCGGCATCTCCCCCGACGACGACACCTCGGTGCTGGAGACGACGCTGGAGGCCTGGCAGCGCGTCCAGGACGTCAACCTCAAGTCGGTGTTCCTGTGCTGCAAGCACGGCATCCCGCACCTGCTCGACGGCGGTGGGGGCTCGGTCGTCAACACCGCGTCGTTCGTGGCGGTGATGGGCGCGGCGACGTCGCAGATCTCCTACACCGCGTCCAAGGGCGGCGTGCTCGCGCTGACCCGCGAGCTCGGCGTGCAGTTCGCGCGCAAGGGCGTGCGCGTCAACGCGCTGTGCCCCGGCCCGGTCGACACCCCGCTGCTGCAGGAGCTGTTCGCCAAGGACCCCGAGCGCGCCGCCCGCCGCCTGGTCCACGTCCCGATGGGCCGCTTCGGCACGGCCGACGAGATCGCCAACGGCGTGCTCTTCCTCGCCTCCGACGAGTCCTCGTTCATGACCGCCACGACGTTCCTCATCGACGGCGGGCTGTCCGGGGCGTACGTCACGCCCGAGTAGTTCTCCCTCCCATGATGGGCGGCCGGTTAGGGTCGCTCATCATGAACGAGCCGTACGAGTGCGACATCGTCATGAAGGGCGGCATCACGAGCGGGGTCGTCTACCCCGGCGCGGTCGTGGCCCTCGCCGAGCGCTACCGCTTCCGCTCGATCGGCGGGACGTCGGCGGGCGCGATAGCCGCGGCGGTCGTCGGCGCGGCGGAGCACGCGCGCCAGACGGGCGCCGACGGCGAGGGCGGCGGGTTCGCGACCGTCAAGGGGCTGCCGGTCGAGCTGGCCCAGGAGGTCGACGGCGAGCCGTTCATGCTCCAGCTCTTCCAGCCGGACCCGGCGACCAAGCCGCTCTTCGACGCGGTGATGGGGCTGCTGGACGGCGGCGCGAAGGGCGCGGCGAAGTCGACGTTCAAGGCGTTCCGACGCGCGCCGCTGGTGGGCGCCGCGGCGCTGGCGGCGACGGGCGCGGCGGTGCTGACGCGGCACGTGCGGCCCGGGACCGGGATCGCCGGGCTCGGCGTGGGCCTGCCCGCCCTGGCCGCGCTGCTGAGCCGCGACGTCCTCAAGGCGGTCAAGGCGCTGCCCGACAACGACTTCGGCCTCTGCCGGCTGGGCCCGGACGCCGGCTCGGCCGACCGGCCGGCGCTGACCCAATGGCTGCACGATCGCATCCAGGCCGCCGCCGCGGTGCCGGACGGCCCGGTGCTGACGTTCGCCGACCTGTGGGGCGCGCCGGCGATGCCGGCGTCGCCGGAGGGCGCGCCGGACGCCGTGGCCGCCCGGCGCCGGGAGCTGCGCCGGCTGAGCGCCGACGCGCAGGCGCGCCGGATCGACCTCCAGATGATGACCACCGACCTCACCCACGGGCGCCCGTGGCGCCTACCGGTCCCGTTCCAGCCCCACCACGACCGGCTCGAGGAGGGCGGCACGCTGCTCTACGACCCGGCCGAGCTGCGCCACTTCTTCCCGGCCGACGTGATGGCCCAGCTGGCGCGCGGGGCCGCGTGCGACCCGTTCAGCGCCGGCACGGTGGACGGGCTGGCGCGGACGGGCAACGCGCGGCTGCGGCGCTTCCCGATCGGGCCGGACCTGCCGGTGATCGTCGCGACGCGGATGAGCCTCAGCTTCCCGGTCCTGATCGCGGCGGTGCCGCTGTTCGAGCTGCTCTTCGAGCCCGACCCGGACAACCCGGGCAGCAGCCGCGTGGCCGGCGTGCGGCGCGTCGTGTTCTCCGACGGCGGGATCAGCTCGAACTTCCCGGTGCACTTCTTCGACGGCCCGCTGCCGCGGCGCCCGACCTTCGGCCTGCATCTCACCAGCTTCGGACCGGGCGAGGAGCCGACCGACGACCCGTGCGACGCGGTCGTCGAGCCCGGCAGCCCGAGCGCGCGGGCGGCGGTCGACGCGCGCGAGATCGAGCGCCTCGGCAGCTTCTTCGTGGCCATCAAGGACGCGATGCAGAACTGGCGCGACAACGCGCAGTCCCAGCTGCCGGGCTTCCGCGACCGCATCGTCCACATCAAGCTCAGCTCCGGCGAGGGCGGCCTGAACCTCACGATGAAGGGCGACAAGATCACGGCGCTCAACGAGCGCGGGACGTGCGCGGGCGAGCGGCTCGTGGAGCAGTTCGCACAGCCGAGCGAGGGCGACGAGTACGCGCAGCAGTGGGACGACCACCGCTTCACGCGCCTGCGCACGACGATGGGCCTGATCGAGCGCGTGCTCGGCCAGTTCCAGGACGCCTTCGACGAGCCCGTCCCGCTGGCCCGGACCTACGAGGAGCGGATCGCGGCGGGCGCCCAGGCGCCGCCCTACGCGTTCGGCAGCACCGCCCGCGCGCAGTACGCCGAGCACGTCGCGAAGGCCTACGGCCGCCTGGTCACCGGCGCGACCGACACGCTCGACGACGACGGCGTGCCGCGGCCGCCGTCGGTCCTGCGGGCCGTGCCGCCGGTCTAGGAGAACTACACCTAGGCGGTCGCCGGCAGGACGGCGCGCAGCGCCTTGGGCGGCAGCGGGTCCGACGCCAGGATCTCGGCGCTCAGCGCGCGCAGGACCTCCAGGCGGCGGTCCGGGGGCAGCGAGAACGCGTACTCCTGCGTGGCCTCGTGGCCGCCTTCGACGCCGACGTGCGAGCGGTGGTCGGCGGTCGCCACGCGCGAGAGGACCAGACCCAGGACGTAGGCGTCGAGGTCGGTGACGTCGACCTCGATCGGCGCGCCGTCGGCGCCGTCGCGATCGGGGCCGAAGGACGCGACGATGCGCCGGGAATCCCCGCCCATCTCGCCGCCGTCGCGGATCGGGCCGCCCTGAGAGCCGTTCCCGCTCGAGGAACCGCCGCCGTCCCAGTCGCGCTGCTCGGCGTCCTGGTCCTTGCCCAGCCCCTGCTCCCGGCTCGCCGCCCAGCGCGCCTCGTCGAGCTTGCGCGACTCCTCGTCGTAGTTCTTGGGCTTGGGCGGCACGTAGCCGACGCCGAGCTTGAGGCCCGCGGTCGAGATCTCGCCCTTGGTCGCCTGCTCGACCAGCTCCGTCGCCTCCTCGGCGGAGACGTCGCCGCGGGCGATGCCGCGCCGGACGATGTCGGCGACCGTGAACGACAGGTCGCCCTCCTCGACGCGCTGGACGACCGCCTCGGGCAGGTCGAGCAGCTTCAGCGACTTGCGCGTCCAGGCCAGCGGCGCGCCGACCAGGCGCGAGACCTCCGCCGCGCTGAGCGACGGGTCCTCGGCCATGATCGCCCGCGCGGCCCGCGCGAACTGCACCGGCTCGGGCTTGGACTGGTGGAAGTTCTCGGCGAACTGCATCGTCAGCGCCTCGCGCTTGGAGATGCCGTCGACGACCGTGAAGCGCCAGTCCTCGCGCGCGCCCTCGGCCTCGTCGAGCAGCGTCATCGCGGCGAAGCGCCGGCGCCCGGCCAGCAGCTCGTAGGGCACGTCGTCCTCGCCCGTGGCGCGGACCAGCGGCGGGTGCAGCAGCCCGGTCTCCTTGATCGAGACCGCGAGCTCGTGCAGGTCCGGCAGCGCGCCGACGCGCATGTTGACCATCGTGCGGACCTGCGTGAGCGGCGCCGTGACGGTCGTGTGCGCCTTCGTCGCGGTGTCGCTCAGCGGCGCCTTGCGGAGATCGGCCGTGGCCTCCTCCCGCGCCGTCGTCGCGGCCTCCTCGCGCATCTGCGCGACCTGTTCTTCGGCGTCTTGGAGCTTGTCGACCTGGGACATTGGCCGGTGGATGCAAGCACACCGCCCGGCGGCACCGGCCGGCCTTCCCCGCAATCAGCGGGAAGTCGTCGGTCAGCCGGCGTCGGGGTGCTGCGACACGCCGTAGCCCTCGGCGCGGACCGCCCGGACGACCGCCTCGGCGTGCTCGCGCGAGCGGGTCTCGATCGTCAGCTGGACGCCCGTCTCGCGGACGTGGAGGCCGATGCCCTCGCGCAGGTGGGAGACCTCGACGATGTTCGCGCCCTGGGCGGCGACGCAGTCCAGCAGGCTCGCCAGCGCGCCCGGGCGGTCCGGGACGCGGGTCAGCAGCACCATCCGCCGGCCGGCCTCGGTCTCGTTGCGGCGCGCGACCGCGGCGAGCAGGCCGGCGTCCACGTTGCCGCCGCTCAGGACCGCGCAGGTCGTCCCGGACGCCGCCGGCGTGACCTGCCCGCCCAGCAGCGCCGCGACGCCGACCGCGCCGGCGCCCTCGACCACGAGCTTGGCCTTCTCCAGCAGCAGCACCATCGCCTCGGCGACCGCGTCCTCGCTGACCACGACGACGTCGTCGAGCCAGCGCTCGATCAGACCCAGCGTCAGCTCGCCCGGCTTCTTGACCGCGATGCCGTCGGCGATCGTCAACGCGATGTCGACCGCGATCGGCCGACCGGCCTTCAGCGACGCCGGGTACGCCGCCACGGTCTCGACCTGCACGCCGACGACGCGCACGTCCGGGCGCGCCGACTTGACGGCGATCGCGATCCCGCTCGCCAGCCCGCCGCCGCCGACCGGGACGACGATCGTGGCGAGGTCGTCCAGGTCGTCGAGCAGCTCGAGCCCCAGCGTGCCCTGCCCTGCGACGACGTCCGGGTCGTCGAACGGGTGGACGAACGCCATCCCGGCCTCGTCCGCGCGCGCCCGCGCGGCGACCAGGCAGTCGTCGACCGACGAGCCGCCGAGGATGACGCGCGCGCCCAGCGCCTCCGTCGCCTCGAGCTTCGCGATCGGCGCGCCGTCGGGCATGAAGACCTCGCACGGCACGCCGCGCGCCTGCGCGGCGAAGGCCAGCGCCTGGGCGTGGTTGCCCGCGCTGCCGCACACGACGCCCGTCGCGCAGCTGTCGCCGAGCGCGTGGAGCTTGTTCAGCGCGCCCCTGATCTTGAACGCGCCCGTCCGCTGCAGCGACTCGGCCTTGAGCACGATGTCGCCGCCGGCCCGCTCGGTCAGCGTCGCCGACGGCAGGACCGGCGTCTTGCGCGCGACGTCACCGATCGCCTCGCGCGCACGGGCGACGTCCTCAGCGGTGACGGGCGAGGCGGTCAGGACCCCAGCGCCACGATCGCGTCGATCTCGACCTGGGCGCCGAGGGGCAGCGACGCGACGCCGATCGTCGAGCGCGCCGGCGGGTTCTCGGGGAAGAACTCGGCGTAGGCGGCGTTGACCTCGCCGAACGTGCCGATGTCGGTCACGTAGATGCCGCAGCGCACGGCGTCGGCCAGCGACGCGCCCGCCTCCGCGCACACGGTCTGCAGGTTGCGCAGGCACTGGCGCGTGTGCTCGCCGATGTCGCCGTCGACGAGCTTGCCCGCCGCCGGGTCCACCGGCGTCTGGCCGGAGAGGAAGAGGAAGCCGCCGGAGCGCACCGCATGGCTGTACGGGCCGGCGGCGGCGGGGGCGTCACTCGCGGTGACGGGCTGGCGATCTACGGACATCTGGTTCGGTTTCCCTTCGACGCTGTTCAGGTAGTGACGCTACCGTCCGCGCCTCATGTCCGCCCGCCGCCTCCCCCTCCCCGCCCGCACCCTGCTCCTCGCCGTCGGCGCGCTCACCGTCCTCAGTGGTGTGCTGTCCTCCACCGCGTCCGCCGACATCCCGTGGGCCGCCTGCCCGACGGCGGGTTATCAATGCGCCCGCGTCGACGTGCCGCTGGACCGCTCTGGCGCCGTGCCGGGCACGGTCTCGCTCGCCGTCTCGCGCGTCGCGGCGGCCACCAACCCCAACAAGGTCGCGGTCGTGCCGCTGGCCGGCGGGCCGGGCCAGGCCGCGCTGCCGCTGACCGAGACCTTCGCGTCGGTCCTCGCGCCCGCGATCCAGGACCGCGACCTCCTGATCTACGACCAGCGCGGCACCGGCTCCTCCGGCGCGCTGAGCTGCTCCTCGCTGCGCCAGCGCGGCACGGTCGTCAAGCTCGCCGCGAGCTGCGCCACCGAGCTGGGCGCCGGGCGCGGCAGCTACCGCACCGCGGACTCCGTGCAGGACATCGAGGCGCTGCGCGTCGCCGGCGGCTACACCAAGTTGGTGCTCTTCGGCGTGTCCTACGGGACGAAGGTCGCCGAGGAGTACGCGGCCGCCTACCCGCAGAACGTCGAGGCGCTGGTCCTCGACAGCGTGGTGCTGCCCGAGGGCCCGGACCCGTTCCAGCGCTCGACGCTGACCAGCGCCCCGCGCGTGCTCAGCAACCTGTGCGGCGGCGACGCGTGCAAGGGCGCGACCGACAACGTCACGCGCGACCTCGGCAGCACGGCCAAGAAGCTGCGCAGCAGCGCGCTGAGAGGCAAGGTCGTCCTGTCCAGCGGCAGCCGCGTGCGCCTGTCGATGGGCCAGAGCGACCTGCTGGCGATCCTGCTGGCCGGCGACCTCAACCCGACGCTGCGCGCCGAGCTGCCCGGCTCGATGCGCGCCGCGCTGCGCGGCGACAGCGCGCCGCTGCTGCGCCTGGCCGTCCGCTCCGAGGGCCTGACCACGGGGCTGAGGCTGACCGGCAAGCCGCTCGTCGGCCACCAGAGCGACAGCGCCGACAGCGACGCGCTCTTCCTCGCCACGACGTGCGAGGAGGCGCCGTTCGCCTGGACGCGCACCGCCGCCGTCGACCAGCGCTACGACGAGGTCACCGCGGCCGCCAAGGCGATCCCGAAGGCCCAGCTCGGCCCGTTCTCGCCCGCCGCGGCGGTCGGCGGCGGCCCGATCCCGCTGTGCATCGGCTGGCCGGACGCCTCGCCGGCACCGACCCCGTCGGCCGCGCTGCCCGCGGTCCGCACGCTCGTGCTCGACGGCCAGATGGACCTGCGCACGCCCTACGAGGACGCGGTCCAGATCGGCCAGCGCATCCCCGGCGCGGCGATCGTCCAGGTGCCGTTCACCGGGCACTCGACGGTCAGCTCCGACATGACGCAGGACAGCTCCTGCACCAAGGGCGCGCTGGCGGCGTTCTTCGCCGGCGGCGTGCCGGGCCCGTGCACGCCCGGGACCAACCCCTACGCGCCGACCAAGCGCCCGCCCACGTCGCTGAAGACGATCAAGGCGAGCTCGACCCGGCTGCGGACGATCATCGCGGCGTCGGCGAGCGTGACCGACGCGGCGCGCCAGATCGTCGGCGACGCGCTCGCGCTGAGCGCGCTGCCCAAGCACGTCGGCGGCCTGCGCGCCGGCAACGCCACCGTCAACGCGGACGGCTCGTTCAAGTTGAACAAGTACCAGTACGTCAAGGGCGTCGTGGTCTCCGGCAAGGTCGACGCCTCGCGCAACGCGACCATCACGATCCACGGCGGCGGCGCGCTGCGCGGCTCGCTGAAGCTCTCGGCCAACGGCGCGGTCAGCGGCCGGCTGGGCGGCAAGAAGGTGACGATCGGCGCGGCTGCGTCGCTGACGTCGTCGCTGCCGACGCAGAAGCAGATCCTGAAGTCGCTGAAGCCCGCGCTGGGCTAGCGGCGCCCGCCGGGTAGCGTTGGCCCATGGCCAACGCGCTCGCGCACGAGACCTCGCCGTACCTGCTGCAGCATCAGGACAACCCCGTCGACTGGCGGCCCTGGGGCCCGGAGGCCCTGGCGCTCGCCCGGTCGACGGACCGTCCGCTGCTGGTCTCCATCGGCTACTCGGCGTGCCACTGGTGCCACGTGATGGAGCGCGAGTGCTTCGAGGACCCGGCGGTCGCCGAGATCATGAACAAGTGGTTCGTGTGCGTGAAGGTCGACCGCGAGGAGCGGCCCGACATCGACGCGATCGCCATGGAGGCGGTCCAGATGATGACCGGGCACGGCGGCTGGCCGTTGAACGTGTTCTTGACGCCCGACCAGGTGCCGTTCTACGGCGGGACCTACTTCCCGCCCGCGCCGCGCCAGGGGATGCCGGCGTGGCCGGCGGTGCTGGAGGCGGTCGCCGAGGCGTGGGCGGGCCAGCGCGACGAGATCATGGCGCAGGGGTCGCGGATGGCCGAGCGGCTGTCGGGGACGTCGGCGCTGCAGCCCGCGCCCGGCGCGCTGTCGGCCGATCCCCTCGACGACGCGGTGCGCAACCTGCGGGCCGCGTTCGACGCGACCAACGGCGGGTTCGGGAGCCAGCCGAAGTTCCCGCCCTCCTCGGGCCTGCTGCTGTTGTGGTCGCAGGCGGCGCGGGGCGCCTCGTCGTGGAGCACGAAGGCCGGCGACATGGCCAGCGCGACGCTGCGCGCGATGGCGGCCGGCGGCATCTACGACCAGATCGGCGGCGGCTTCGCGCGCTACGCGGTCGACGCGACGTGGACGGTCCCGCACTTCGAGAAGATGTTGTACGACAACGCGCTGCTCGCGCGGGCCTACGTCCAGGGCTGGCAGATGACCGGCGAGCGGTCGTTCCGGCGGGTGGCCGAGGAGACGCTGGACTTCGTCGCGCGGGAGCTGCGGGGCGACGAGGGCGGGTTCCTGGCGGCGCTGGACGCGGACTCCGAGGGCGTCGAGGGCAAGTTCTACGTGTGGACGGTCGCCGAGGTGCGCGCGGCGCTGGATCCGGGCGACGTCGAGGCGGCGCTGGCGTGGCTCGGGGTGACCGAGGGCGGCAACTTCGTCGACCCGCACCATCGGACTCCGTCCCACCCACCCCTCAACGTCCTGACTGCGCGGGGGCCGGAGCCCGGCGCGGAGCAGCGCGCGCGGATCCGGTCAGCGTTGCTGGAGGCGCGCTCGGCGCGGGTCCGGCCGGGGCTGGACGACAAGCGCCTGGCCGCCTGGAACGGGCTGGCGATCACCGCGTTCGCGGAGGCCGGCGCGGTGCTGGGGCGCGAGGACTACGTCGCGCTCGCGGTGGCCGGCGCCGAGTTCGTGCTGAGCGCGCTGCGCGGTCCGGACGGGCGGCTGCTGCGCACGTGGAAGGACGGCGAGGGCAAGTTGAACGCCTACCTGGAGGACCACGCCTTCGTGCTCGAAGCGCTGCTGGCGGTCTACGAGGCGACGTTCGACCCGCGCTGGTTCGTCGAGGCGCGCTCGGTGGCCGACCGGCTCCTCGCGCACTTCGGCGACGCCGACGGCGCCGGCGGGTTCTTCTCCACCTCCGACGACCACGAGCAGCTCGTCGTCCGGCGCCGCGACATCGAGGACCACCCGATCCCGTCGGGATCGTCGTCGGCGGCCGTGGGCCTGCTGCGGCTGGCGGCGCTGACCGGCGAGGCCCGCTACGAGGAGGCCGCGGTCTCGCACCTGCGGCTCGTCGCGCCGCTGCTGGGCGCACACCCGCAGGCGTTCGCCTACGCGCTGGTGGCGCTGGACCTGGCGGTCCGGCCGGGGCGCGAGGTCGCGCTGGCCGGCGACGACGTCGGCCTGCTCGCCGCCGTCGTCCGCGAGCGGCTGCGGCCCGGCGTGGTGGTGGCGGCGTCGCCGGGCGAGGGCGTTCCGCTGATGGACGGCCGGGCCGCCGTGGAGGGCCGCGCGGCCGCCTACGTGTGCGAGCGCTTCGCCTGCCAGCGGCCGGTCACCGAGCCAAGCGAACTGCGGGAGCTGCTTGATCCGTACAGCACGGCATGAGCCGCTTCCTCGCCTTCCCCGCCGGCCGACGCGCCAAGTGGGTCGTCTTCGGCGTCTGGATCGTCGTGATCCTCGGGATCGGCGCCGCCAACCTGCCTGGCAAGTTCTCCGACGCCGAGAAGAACGAGGCGACGTCGTTCCTGCCCGGCGACGCGGAGTCGACCAAGGCCCTGGCCGTCACCAAGCAGCTCCAGGGCGGCGAGAAGGCGGCGACGGTCATCGTCTACCGCCGGCCCGGCGGGCTGACGGCCGCCGACAAGGCGACGATCGCGGCCGACACCGCCAAGCTCGACGCGCTCACCTTCGCGGGGACCTCGCGGTTCTCCCGCCCGCAGCTGTCGCCCGACGGCAGCACCGCGCTGGTGGTCAACACCATCGAGGGCAACGGCAAGGGCTCGCGGATCCTCGACCCGGTCAAGGCGTACCGGTCGGTGGTCAGCGGAGACCGGGACGGGCTCCAGGTCAAGGTGACCGGGCCGGCGGGCTTCAGCGCGGACGCGATCAAGGTCTTCGAGGGGATCAACGGGACGCTGCTCCTCGCGGCCGGGTTGTTGGTGCTGATCCTGTTGATCATCATCTACCGCAGCCCGTTCTTCTGGTTCTTCCCGCTGCTGGCGGTGATCTTCGGCGAGGTCGCCTCGCGCGGCCTGGGCTACGCGCTGACGGAGGCGGGCGTGACCGTCAACGGGCAGTCGTCGTCGATCCTCTCGGTGCTCGTGCTCGGGGCCGGGACCGACTACGCGCTGCTGCTGGTGGCCCGCTACCGCGAGGAGCTGAGACGCACCGAGGACAAGCACGAGGCGATGGACCGCGCGCTGCGCACCGCCGGCCCCGCGATCGTGGCCTCGGCGCTGACCGTGTCGATCGCGCTGCTGGCGCTGTCGCTGGCCAAGGTCAACGGCACCTCGGGCCTCGGCCCGATCGGGGCGATGGGCATCCTCGTGGCGCTGCTGTCGCAGATGACGTTCCTGCCGGCGCTGCTGGTGATCGTCGGGCGCCGGCCCTTCTGGCCCTACGTGCCGCACGTCGGCGACACGGGCACGGACTCCACGCACGGGTTCTGGCGCCGGGTGGGCGAGCGCGTCGCGCGCCACCCGCTGCGCGTCGCCGGCGGGACCGTCGCGCTGCTGGCCGTGATGGCCGTCGGGCTCCTGAACTACTCCGACGGGCTGACGCAGTCCAACTCCTTCCGGGATCGCGTGGAGTCGGTCGACGGCCAGAAGCTGATCGCCGCCGCGTTCCCGCAGGGCACGAGCGCGCCGACCGACGTGATCGCGGTCGACCCGGCCCGCGCGCGAGCCGTCGCCGCGGCGGTGGCGAAGGTCGACGGCGTCGCGGCGGTGCGGCCGACCGGGCAGAGCGGGCCGGAGGGCACGCTGCTGGCCGCCGACCTGAAGGTCGACCCGTACTCGACCGAGGCCTATGACCTGATACCGGAGATCCGGACGGCGGCGCGGTCGGCGGACCCGCGCGCGCTGGTCGGCGGGCCCAGCGCGGTGGAGCACGACCTGCGCGAGGCGTCGGCGTCGGACACGCGGCTGCTCGTGCCGTTGACGCTGGTGATCGTCTTCGTGATCCTCGCGCTGCTGCTGCGGGCGATGGTCGCGCCGGTGATGCTCATCGGGACGGTGGTGCTCAGCTACGCCGCGGCGCTCGGGTTCTCGGTCGTCGTCTTCGACCTGATCTTCCACTTCCCGGGCAGCGACCCGGCGTTCCCGCTGTTCGCCTTCATCTTCCTCGTGGCGCTGGGGGTCGACTACAACATCTTCCTGATGGCGCGCGTGCGGGAGGAGGCGCAGCGCTGCGGGACCCACGAGGGCATGCTGCGCGGGCTCGCGGTGACCGGCGGGGTGATCACGTCGGCCGGCGTGGTGCTGGCGGGTACGTTCAGCGTCCTGGCCGTGCTGCCGCTGGTGTTCCTGACCGAGCTCGGGTTCACGATCGCCTTCGGCGTCTTGTTGGACACCTTGATCGTGCGCTCCGTGCTGGTCCCCGCGCTGGTGTTCGGCCTCGGGCCGAAGGTGTGGTGGCCGTCGCGGCTGACTAGAGCACCGGCAGGTAGCGATCGAGTTCCCACTGCGTGACCTGCACACGGTAGTCCTCCCACTCCTGGCGCTTGATCTCGATGAAGCGGTTGAACATGTGCTCGCCGAGGGTGCGGAGGACGAGCTCGGACTCGGCGGTCAGCTCGACCGCCTCCCCCAGCGTCTCCGGCAGCTGCTCGATCCCGAGCCGCTTGCGCTCGTCCGGAGACAAGTGGTACAGGTTCTTCTCCATCGGCTCGGGCAGCTCGTAGCCCTTCTCGATGCCCTCCAGGCCCGCCTGCAGCAGGGCGGCGAAGGTCAGGTAGGGGTTGCACGCGGGGTCCGGGCAGCGCAGCTCCATCCGGGTGCCGCGCTCCTTGCCGGGGTGGTAGAGCGGAACGCGCACGAGCGCTGAGCGATTGCGGCGGCTCCAGGCCACGTAGACCGGCGCCTCGTAGCCGGGCACCAGACGCTTGTAGGAGTTGACCCACTGGGCGAAGATCGAGCTGAGCTCGCGCGCGTGCTTGAGCTGGCCGGCGATGAAGGCCTTGCCGATGTCGGACAGGAAGTACGGGTCGTCGGCGTCGAACATCGCGTTGGACCCGTCCTTGAACAGGCTCATGTGCGTGTGCATGCCGGAGCCGTTCTCGCCGAAGAGCGGCTTGGGCATGAACGTGGCATGCCAGCCGTACTTCATGGCGTACTCCTTGACCGTGATCCGGTAGGTCATGCAGTCGTCGGCCATCTTGAGGGCGGGCGCGTAGCGCATGTCGACCTCGTGCTGGGACGGGCCGACCTCGTGATGGGAGTACTCCACGTGGATGCCGAGCTGCTCGAGCGCGATGACGGTCTCGCGGCGGACGTCGGAGCCGGCGTCGAGCGTCGTGAGGTCGAAGTAGCCGCCCTCGTCGAGGACCTCGGTGCCGTTCTTGTCGCGGAAGAGGAAGTACTCCAGCTCGGGGCCGACGTTGAACGTGTCGAAGCCCATGGTGTTCATTCGCTCCAGCGCGCGGCGCAGGACGTGGCGCGGGTCGCCCTCGTAGGGCGTGCGCTCGGGCGTGAGGACGTCGCAGAAGACGCGACCGACGCCCTGCTCCTCGGGGCGCCACGGGAGGATCGCGAAGGTCGACGGGTCCGGCATGGCGACCATGTCGGACTCCTCGATGGCGTTGAAGCCGGTGATCGAGGAGCCGTCGAAGCCCATCCCGTTCTCGAACGCGTCGTCGAGCTCGCCGGCGTTGATGCTGAACGACTTGAGCTGCCCGAGGATGTCGGTGAACCAGAGGCGGATGAAGCGCAGCCGGTGCTCATCCACGATCGCCTTGACGTCCTCGACGGTGCGCGGCTGGTCGCTCATGGCTCGGGACCCTAGAGGATCGGCGCTGTCACGCCGGTCGGAAGCTGGGCGCCGATGTGTCGAGCCACCGGCGCCCATCGTCGTCGTCCTGGAGTGCCGGCGCCCGCGGCATCGTCGGGTGGGTCCGCTAGAGGGTCGCCGGGGAACGTTCCGTGCTGATCGGCTCCGAGGGGAGCTCGAAATCCCGTCCGGCGGCGCCGATCCGGCAAGGACGCAGGACCGAAGGTGTGCCTCTGGCACATCGAGGTCTGAGGACGCCGCCGGGCGGTGATCGCCGGCCGGGATTTCCGGCGAAACGTTCCCGGGCGGCCCACTAGGCGGCCCGAAGCTGGCGCGCCGTCTCGACGGAGCCGTCGAGCGGGACGTCGCCGGCGATGTTGACCATCGCGGTCAGGGCCTCCAGCGACGCGAAGGCGATCGCCTCCAGCAGCTGCTCCTCGCTCCAGCCGGACTCACGGGCCTCCTCGTGGAGGTGGGCGGGCGGGGTGGCGTGGTCGACGACCAGGTCGCGGAGGTAGCGCAGCAGGATCGCGTCCTGTGGCGCGCGGGCGTCCCATTCGCGGGCGAGCGCGATGTCGTCGAGGGCGAGGCCCGCCTGGCGCGCGACGCGGCGGTGCAGGTCCAGCCCGGGCTCGGAGCCGAAGTGCTCGGCGACGGCCAGCGAGATCCGCTCCAGCGTCTGCGGCGGCAGCGAGCCGTGCCGCAGCTCCGCGCGGAACCGGGTGTAGCCGCGCAGCGCCGCCGGCGATCCGGCGAGGACGCCGAGGAAGTTCGGCAGCTGCCCGGCGGAGGACCGGGCGCCCTTGAGGATGGGAACCGACGCCTCCGGCGCGGAGAGGTCGTCGTGGACGGTGAACCGACTGATCCGGGTCTTCATGGCAGGCGTCCTGAGGTGGGGATGAGGGGTACGCCGGCCGTCCTTGCCGGCTGTGTCGCCGGGGGTCCTTACCCAAGATAAAAGTGTAGGAAGGGTGTCAACGCGTTCTGCGCCGAGTTGGGGCGTCGCGGACGACGGTCCGCGAGGCTCGTGAGGCTCGTGAGCGCAGGGACGCACGACCGCGCGGGGTGCGCGGTCGGGTCGTCCCTCTGTGGCCGAGGGGCCGACGCCGGCGCGGCGGCGGCCCGGAGTCTCAGGAGTGGCGTTGGAAGGTCCGCAGCGGCGCGTGGGGCGCGACGTGCGTCACCTTCGCGTGGACTGCGGGCGCGGGAGCGGCGTGAGGCACCGCGGCCTGCGACGAGGAGGTCATCGCGGCGAGCAGGATCAGGATCGCGCCGAGGGCGACGGCCCAGAGGGCGATGCGGTCCGGGCGGGCGCCGACGCGGTCAGACGCGGTGCGGCCGCGGTGGCGCTGGGCCATCGACGGCATCCGCAGGTCGGTCGGACGGCCCTTGATCTGGACGGTGCGGCGCGCGCCGGCGGGCGGCGGGGGCGACGCGAAGGGATCGTCGGCGGCGCTGAGGTGCGCGAGCTCGTGGGCGACGCCGGCGGGCGCCTCGGCGACGACGACGTCGTCGGCCATCGTCAGCTCGATCGTGCGGCCGGCGGGCTCGTCGGCGGCCGGGACGAAGACGCCGTGGAGCGGATGGCTCGCGCCGTCACGGTCGCGGTCGTCGGCGGCCTCCACGCGCTCCTCGATCGGCGCACGGCTCGTCATGCGCCTGCGCGGCACGAAGTCGATGTCCTCGCCCAGCCAGTCGTCGGCGGGGCGGCGGCTGCCCGGCCCAGCGAGATCCTCACGTTCCTGCTGCACATCGGCCCACCAGTTGGGCGCGTCCGTCGATGGCATCGAAGTGTCCTCAGTCTCTTCCTTGGGCTTACGGGGTTAGCTGACGGGCTCGCGCCGAAAGAGCGGCGCTACGCACAAGGCGATTCGCCCCGATGCAACGTGGGTCCCCCGCTCCCCAGCCGGGCGTGCCCGGAGGAGGATTCAGCGGTAGTGAACGGCGGCATCGTAGCAACGTCGAAAATCCCTGCTAGATCGCAGAGTTATGGCAAGCGCCAACTGACGGCATAGTCAGGGGTGCGTCGGACGGAATGACCCCGCAACCTGCGGAAAACGCCCACTTGACATCTCCGGAGCACGCCACGCACGACTTAACAAGGTCGTGCGAATTGCCTCTTGACAGGTCCGCACGCGGGCTGGGTGCCGGGCGGCGCAGCCGCCCGCGAGCGAGGCCAGCCCGCCTCGACGTCCCCGGCGCGTCTGCGCCGCGGCGCCGAAACGCCCGGCGCCCGGCGCGTCTGCGCCCCGCATCGTCGTGGCTGAGCGCGCCGGGCGAGCGCCGGTGGGCGCCAGCCCATCAAGCCGATCGGTGCGCTCAGCCGCGGCGAGGCGGCGCCCGGCGCGTCTGCGCCCCGCATCGTCGTGGCTGAGCGCGCCGGGCGAGTGCAGGCGGGCGCCAGCCCGTCAAACCGGTCGGTGCGCTCAGGCGCGACGAGGCGGCGCGCAGACGCGCCGGGCTAGCGGCCGGAGACTGTTGCGATGTACTCCGCGACGTCCTGCGCGTCCTGCCCGACGAGCAGGCCGGCCGGCATCTGGCCGGCGCCGCGGGCGCGGCCGTTCTTGATGGCGTCGAGGATGAAGGCGGGCTTGAGGTTGCCGCCGTTGAGCGTGTCGAGGTTGGGGCCGACGCGGCCGACCGCGTTGGAGCCGTCGAGCGTGTGGCAGGTCGCGCAGTTGCGCGCGAACAGCTCCCGGCCGTTGGTGGCGGCGGCGTTGAGCTCGGTTCCGCCGGCGCCGTGGGAGGCGTGGTCGTCGCTGTTGGTGACCAGGATGAGCACGGGCAGCCCGACGCCGAGGACGACGATCACGAGCGCGAGGCCGACGCCCCACGCGCGGCGGGCGCCACGGGACTCGGGCTTGGAGCCGGCGGGGGGCCGCCCGCTGCGCATCGCCGCCAACACGACCGACAGGCCGATGGCGAGGAAGATGAGGACAAAGACCAGGGTCCCGATCACGAGCGGGACCCTATCCGGTGACCCGGCCCCCAGCGCAAGTCCTGACCCTGACGACGGACCGCGAGAGGGCCGCGAGCGGGGCAGAGAGGCCCCGCGGCGAGCGTGCGGTGAGACGTCACCGGCGGCGTCCCGCCGCGAAGCTCTGGACCGGTGGTGCGATGGCGCGGAAGTCGTCGGTGCCGGTGGCGGCGAGGTCGTCGGGCTCGGACTCGGCGGCGCGGCGAGCGTCCTGGCGGGCGAGCTCGATCGCGTCGAGCATCGAGAAGTCCTTGACCTGGATGACGTCCCCACCCATCCGCTCGGCCGTGCCGCCGGTCACGGAGGTCACGTGGTGGACGCCGACGTCGGCGGCCGGCGCGGCCTGGAGGTGACCGCTGGCGTCCAGGCGCGCCAGGCGTCGGCACACGATGTTGATCGCGCCGCCGCCGGACGCGTGGCGCTCCAGCACGCCCTCGGCCACGACGAGCGGCTCGGCGCGCACGACGGTCCGGTCGCGTTCGTAGACGTCGGGCGGCACGACGAGGTTGACCGTCCCCGCCTCGTCCTCCAGCAGCATGAAGACCACGCCCTTCGCCGTCCCCGGTCGCTGCCGCGCGACGACCAGCCCGCCGACCTTCACCGCCGTCCCGTGCCGCAGCCGCTCCAGGTCGCCGCTGGAGACCATGCGCTTGGCGCGCAGCTCGTCGCGCAGGAGCCCGAGCGGATGCTGCGCCGTCGTCAGCCCGGTCGTCGTGTAGTCGGCGATCATCGCCTCCCAACCCGAGAGGCCCGGCAGCGCCGGCGCCTGCCCCACGCCGAGCGGCAGCGCCAGCTGCGTTCCCATCTCGGCGCGCACGCGCCGCCCCGACGCGCCCACGACCGATGTCAGCAGCCGCCGGCCCGGCGCCGCCACGCCCAGCTCCCACAGCGCGCGCCGGCGCGAGCCGCCCGCCAGCGCGTCGCACGCGCCCGACCAGGCCAGCTGCTCCAGCGCGCCCCGCCCCGCGCCCGCGCGCGACGCCAGGTCCTCGATCGTGGCGAACGGCCCCGCCGCCGCGCGCGCCGCGACCAGCGCCTCGACGTCGTCGGCCCGCACGCCCAGCACGTACCCAAGGCCTATGCGAACTCCGGACGTGCCCTCGTCGTCGACGTCCACCACCATGCATCCCGCCTCCGACGCGTTGACGTCGGGCGGCAGCACGCCGATCCCCCGCCGCTGCGCCTCGTGCACCAGCGCGTCCGGTGGGTAGAAGCCCATCGGCTGCTCGTCGAGCAGCGCGGCCAGGAACTCGGTGCCGTAGTGCACGCGCAGCCACGTCGACTGGTAGGCCAGCAGCCCGAACGCGGCGCCGTGGGCCTTGGGGAAGCCGAACCCCGAGAAGCCCTTGACCATCGTCCACACGCGCTCGCCGAGCTCCTCGTCGACGTCGTCCCACTTCGCCATCGCCCGCGCGACGAAGCGCTCGTGGTAGGCCTCGATCGCCGCCGTCGACCGCTTGCGGCTCATCGCCCGCCGCAGCCCCTCGGCCTCCCCCGGCGACAACCCCGAGAACGCCATCGCGACCTCGATGACCTGGTCCTGGAAGATGATCGTCCCGAGCGTGTCCTCCAGGACGTCCTTCAACGACGGGTGGTCGTAGGGGATCTCGTACGTCGGGTCGACCCGCAGCTTCTGGAGCCGGTCGATGTAGGGGTTGACCGCACCGCCCACGATCGGCCCGGGGCGCACGATCGCCACCTGGATCGTGAGGTCCTGCAGCGTCGCCGGCCGCGTGCGCCGCAGCGAGCCCATCTGCGCCCGGCTCTCGATCTGGAAGACGCCCGTGGTCTCGGCGTTCTGGATGCACTCGAACGTCGCGTCGTCGTCCATCGGGATCCGCGACAGGTCGATCCGCTCGCCGCGCCGCGCGTGGACCGCCTCCACGCAGCGCTCGACCGCGGACAGCATCCCGAGCCCGAGCAGGTCGATCTTCAGGAAGCCGGCGTCCGAGCAGGAGTCCTTGTCCCACATCACCATCTGCCGGCCCTCCATCGCGGCGGGCACGACCGGGCAGCAGTCGATCAGCGGGCGCGTCGCGACGATCATGCCGCCGGAGTGCTGGCTGAGGTGGCGCGGCAGGCCGTGCGCCTCCGACGCCAGCTCGTGCAGCCAGCGCCAGCGCCCCTCGGCCTCGCGCCCCTCGCCGAGCGCGACCGCGATGTCGCGGTCCACGCTCTGGGCCGAGAACGCCTCCGACGATCGCGCGACCCGCTCGATCTCCCCCGGCGGCAACCCCAAGGCCTTGCCCAGCTCGCGGATCGCGCCGCGGGCCCGGTAGGTCGGGAACGCCGCGACCAGCGCCGAGTGATCGGACCCGAAGCGCTCGTGCACGCGCGGGATCAGGACCGCGCGCACGTCGCGTGGGAAGTCGAGGTCGATGTCGGGCAGCGACGTGATCTCCTCGTTGAGGAAGCGCCCGAGGAGGAGGTCGTTGGCGATCGGGTCGACGTGCGAGAGGCCGGTGAGGTAGCAGACGATCGACGACACCGAGGAGCCGCGGCCGCGCCCCGGCGGCAGCAGCGACCGGGCGGCCGCGCCGCCACGCACCTCGGCGGCGACCTCGCGCGCCAGCTCGAGCATCTCGTGGTGCAGGAGGAAGAACCCCGACAACCCGAGGTCGCGGATCAGCGCCAGCTCCTGGTCCAGCCGCGCCGTCGCCGCCGCGCGATGTCCGTGGCCGTCGGTCCCCGGGCCGTAGCGTGCGTCGAACAGCGCGTCGCAGACCTCGGCCAGCTTGCGGTCGGCGCCGTCGTCCTCCGCCCCCGGGTAGCGGTAGCCGAGGTCGGCCGTGAGGTCGAAGCGCAGCGTCTCGGCCAGCCGCAGCGTCTCGGCCACCGCCTCGGGATGGTCGTCGAAGCGCGCGGCCATCGCCTCCGGCGACGTGAGCATGTGCGTGTGGTTGCCACGCCGCAGCGGCTCGGACGCGTCCAGCGTCGTGTGCTCGCGGATCGCCACGAACGCGTCCTGCAGCCGCGCGCGCTCCGGCGCGTGGGCGTGGACGTTGCCCGTCGCCACGCACGGCACGCCCAGCCGCCGCGCCAAGTCCATCAACATGCGGTTGCGGCCGCGGTCGTGACGCCCGAACGGCCGCTGGAGCTCGACCCGGAACGCGTCGCGCCCGAACGCCGCCAGCAGCGCGCGGGCCGTCGGCTCGTCGTGGACGCCGTGGTCCGCGCAGCCCGAGAGGCACACCAGCCCCTCGGAGAGCTCGGCCAGGTCGGCGACCGTCAGCAGCGGCGCCAGCACCCGTCGCCGCCCCGGCGACTCCCGCGTGTGCGCGTGCGCTCGCGTGAGCAGCCGGCACAGGTTGCGCCAGCCGGTCGCGTCGCGCACGAGCAGCGTCACGTGCCGCTTCCAGCGACCGGCCGCCTCGTCGTCGGAGAGCAGCGCGCCCTCGCGCTGCTCGCGCGCCGACCCCGGATCGACGACGTCCACCTCCGCCCCGTGGATCGCCTTCAGCCCCAGCGACGACGCCGCCTGCGCGAACTCCATCGAGCCCGAGACCGTGTTGTGGTCGGTCAGCGCGAGGGCCCGATGTCCGCGCTCCAGCGCCGTCACCACCAGCTCCTCGGGCAGCGAGGCGCCGTCCAGGAACGAGAAGGCCGAATGGCAGTGGAGCTCGACGTACGGCACGAACACATGTTCGCACAGATCGCGGACGTCATGCGACGCAATCCGTCCGCGTGATCCACTGCCCGTCCAGGCCGCGCGAGGACGCCGCGAGCAGCTCCCGGTCATGGTGCTCGGAGTGCTCGGAGTAGCCGAGCTGCGCGCCGCCGGTCCCGCCCGACAGCTCGGCGTCGTGGCCCGTCGACCGCTCCGCCAGCACCCGCGCCTCGATCGTCGCGCGCGCGTCGAGGAGCCGCCGCAGCTCCGGTCCGGGTGTCGTGCGCGCGTGCTTGCCGTCGATCGCGGCGAGGAGCTCGCGCGCCGCGGCGAGGTCGCGCGGATCGGTGAGGTCGAGGTGCGCGGTGACCTCGTAGCGCCGGTCGGCGCCGGCCCCCGCGCGCGCCGCCAGCAGCCCCGCAACCGGCTGCACGGCACCCGGGAGGTCGCGCGACCCGCCGAAGGTCCCGGTCGTCGTGATGCGCAGGTCCAGCGGCCGGCCGGCGGCGTCGGCCTCGACCGCGACGACCGGCCCGTCGTCGCCGCCGGTGGCCCCGAGCACGTCGCGCAGCAGCGCGACCGACCCCGACCAGGACGCGTGGATCGACGTCGTGCGATGGCCCGTGCGGTGGTCGGTCGCCGTGCCCCAGTGCTGGTCGAACGCGACCTGCGCGCTCGCCACGTCAAGGCCCTCGCCGGTGCCCATGACATCGGCCCCGAGCGTCGCGCTCAGCGTGGAGAGCCACGCGCGATCGCCGTAGGTGACGTCGGGCGGCCGCGCCGACCCGCCGGCCGCGACCAGCGCGCGGGCCTCGGCCTCGGAGCCGACGATCCACGTCCGGCCGTCGCCGAGCCGCGCGAGCAGCGACGCGGTCAGCTCGCCGCCGGCCGAGAAGTCGATGCCCTTGAGCTTGACGGCCACGCGCGGCGTGCCCACCGACGCCTCCGCCCCACCCCGCCACGCGCCCTCGAGCGTCACGGCCACCGTGCCGTCCGACCGCCGCTCGACGAGCGCGAGCCGGTCCTTGCCCACCCGGACGATCGCGATCCCCACCTTCCAGAACGCGGCGTCGGAGGACGACCCGACCACGCACGGCTCCCGGTCGCGCCAGCAGTCGCCGGCCGAGACGACGCAGACCGCCCGCGCCAGCTCGCGCGTGACGCGCCGGCCCAGGAACCCGGCCTGCGCGAGCGCGGCGCCGGTCGTCCCGAGCAGGACCGCGACGAGGGCGACGACCGCCACCCACTCCACCGATCCCTGCCCGGATGTCCCGCCGCCATGCCACGCCATGTGGCCACCGACCCTGCCGAGCGACCTGCGCAGGAACCAGACGCATATGTCACGGAACCGCGCAGGAGCGTCAGCGCTGCCGGTACCACCCACCCACCTGGTCCAGCTCGCGGAACAACACCAACAAGTCGCCGCGCGTCGTCACGACCTCCCAGTAGCGCCGGCGCAGCGGCGCGTCGGTCCACCAGCGGTCCTCCACGACCCACGACTCGCGCACCGCGTCCACCGCGCGGCCGTCGACGGCCAGCGGCCGGCCGCGCGGATCGGCCCGGACGGTCGCGGGCAGCGGGACGTTGAGCCGGCGCGGGCTGGTCACCGCTGCCGCCCTCGGGAATCTGCGGCCCGGATCGTCGCGGCTGGGGCCACCCGGCGAGCGCCGGCGGGCGCCAGCCCGTCAAGCTCCGCCGGGTGGCTCCAGGCGCGGCGAGACGGCCCGCAGATCGCACGGCGAGCGCCGGCGGGCGCCAGCCCGTCAAGCTCCGCCGGGTGGCTCCAGGCGCGGCGAGGCGGCCCGCAGATCACAGCTCGTACGGTGCCAGGACCGCCTGGCGCTCCGGTACCCGCGAGTCCGGATCCACCTCCAGCACGCGCAGCGCCGCCTCCGGGCCCGCGACCGCGCGGGCCTGGCGGATCGCCTCGCGCATCCGGGCCGTGCGCTGGGCCGAGCCGTCGTCGAACAGCGCGTGCGCCCCCGCGCTGACCGCGCCGAAGCGCTCGACGGTCAGCCGCAGCGACTCCGCCGGCGCCGGCAGCATCACCAGCTTCTGCCCGAGCGCCAGCCGCATCCGCGTCGCGTCCGCCAGCGGCTCGCGGAACACGACGCGCTCGCGCCACGTCCCGCCCTCGACCAGGCGCGCGCCCAGGACGACCGCCCGCAGCGTCCGCCCGTCGCGCTCCCGCCGCGCCAACAGCTTGTCCACCAACAACACCAGCGCGCGCCCCAGCTGCACCCCCGACGCCGACTCCGGCAGCTCCAGGACTTCTTCCAGCACTTCCCCCGGCTGTCGCGGCTTCAGCTCGCTGTCGCGCCCGAGAGCCAGGTCATAGGCCAACTCCCCCGCGCGCCCGAAGCGGTCGGCGACCACCGGCCGTTCCAGCGCCGCGAGCTGGCCGAGCGTCCCGATCCCCAGGCGCTCCAAGGGCCGCACGAGCGCCTCGACCTCCGGCCGGCGCCGCAGCAGCGCGACCGGCTCGCCGGCCAGCGCGGCCGCGCCGTCGACCAGCTCGGCCCGCCGCGACCGTGCCCGCACCGCCCCTGCCAGCGCGCAGAACCGCGACGGCCCGGCGCCGATCCGCGCGGGCAGGCGCAGCGCGGCGCGCACGGCCGTCACGACCCCCGCCAGCCACGGCGGCGCGCCGCCGGCCGACATCCGCGCCCGCAGCGCCGCCGCCGGGTCATCCGCCGCGCGCCCGCCGTGCAGCCGCGCCAGCGCGGCCGCGTCGAAGAACGCCAGCCCCGGCGCCTCGCTCTCCACCGCCGCGCCCGCCGACTCCAGCCGCGCGAGCACCTTGTCCCACGCGTCGGCGACGCCCATCGGATCTGGCGGGATCAGCGCCAGCGACGGGCAGCGCGCCAGCGCCTCGCCCAAGCGCATCCCCGCGTGGACCCCGAACGCCTCCGCCGAGGACGACACTTCTCCTACACGTTGCTCCCGCCCCGGCTCCGGCGCGAGGGCCGCGGGGCCGCGCGCGAGGACCTCGCGCCCACCGGCGGCGATGACGAGCTCGAAACGTGGAAGGAGAACGGCGACGACCATCTGATGCGAACACATGTTCGCACGGTCGTCGGACGCCAGCAAGCCTCCGCACGCGCCGCGTTCGGGCGCGAACGAAAACCCCTGCTCAGGGGGCGATCCGCCTCAGAACCCGCCCGGCTGGCCGAACATCTCGCCCAGCTTGAGCGCGACGCCGAAGTCGCCCGCGAGCTCCATCCGGCCGGTCAGGACGGCCTTGACCGGATCGAGGTCGCGACCAGCGATGCGGATGAAGTCGGCGACCGCGAGCGTGATCGTGAGCTCGGCGTCGTCGGCGGCGCCGGGCCGTGCGCGGGCGCGCTCCCGGTCGATCGCGACCGTCCACGCGCGCACCGACCCGTCCACCGCGCGCAGGTTGTACTGGATGTCACCGGTGAAGCCCGCTGCGCGCTCCGGCACGAACTGGCGCTCCATCGCGCCGAAGATGACCCTGAGGCCGGCGCCGGAGCCGGCGGTGCGCGCGAGGCGCGCGTCGTCCGAGCGCCCGACGAACGCCTGGAACGCGCGCTCGCCGTGGGTCTCGAGCTGGCGCCGCAGCGAGGTGACCGCAGCGCCGGGGGCGCGCCGCGCCGACGGGGCAGCAGGCTCCTCCGGGATCGCGACCGCCGCCGCGTCGACCCCGCTGTCGCCGGCCTTGAACGCGTACCCGCGCGCGACCGTCCGGCGCGGCGCCCGCCGCTCCAGCGCGCGCTCCGCCGCGTCGCCCAGCCGCTCGGCCTTGTCCCGCGCCCGCGCGGGACGCCGTTGCGCGAACGCCGGCATCACCTCGGCGGCGAACAGCTCCAAGGCCTCCATGATGTGCTTGTGCTGGGTCTTGCCCGTTTGCAGGCAGAACAGCAGCTCGTCGACGCCCGCGTCCTCGTAGCGGCCGATCAGCTCGCGCAGCTGGGCGGGCGTCCCGATCGCGCCGCGCACGGAGCCAAGGCCGCGCTGGAGGACCTTGACGCTCAGCGGCGCGCCGTCGGCGGAGATCGCGGAGCGCGCGAAGCCGACGTCGTCCCGGCGGGCCTGGAACTCCTCCCAGATCGACGTCCGGCCGGGCGCGTGCTCGCCGAAGGCATTGTAATGGCCGAGCGCGTAGCCGAGGAAGTGGGCGCCGTCGATGCCGCGCTCGATCGCCTCCGCCTCGTCGGCGTGCACCATCATCGGCAGCGCGGCCGCGAAGTTGGGGTTGACGGCGAACCCAGCCGGGACGCAGCGGTCCGACGAGATGATGGTGTAGTACTCGTCGACCCAGGAGCGCACGTCCTCGGGCTCGACGAACGCGAAGCTCAGCGCTCCGAGTCCCTTCTCGGCAGCGCGGCGGATCGTCTCCTGACGTGGGCAGGCGACCCACAGCGGCGGGTGCGGCTTCTGCAGCGGCTTGGGCACCACGTTGCGCGGAGGCATCTTGATGTGGTCGGTGTCGGCGCCGGCGAACGGCGTCTCGACCATCATCCGCGCAACGATCTCGATCGCTTCGCTCCACTGTGCAGTTTGCGTCTCACGATCGACGCCGAAGCCAGCGAGCTCGGCCCCGGACGACGTCTCCCCCGTCCCGAGCTCGACGCGCCCGTCGGAGAGGAGGTCGAGCGTCGCGGCGGCTTCGGCGACCCGCGCCGGATGCTGGTAGCCCGGCGCCAGCGGCACGGTCCCGAAGCCCAACCGGATCGTGGTGGTCCGCTGCGAAGCGGCGGCCAGGAAGACGCCGGGCGCCGACGAGTGCGAGTGCTCCTCCAGGAAGTGGTGCTCCGCCGCCCAGACGGTGTCGAAGCCGAGGCGGTCGGCCAGCTCGACCTGCTCGAGCGCTTCTTGTAGGAGTCGATGCTCGCCGTCGGCCTCCCATGGTCGCGGCACCTGGTGCTCGTAGAAGATCGAGAAGCGCATCGCTGCGGGGCAGCCTATGGCGAGGGCCCTCCCGGTGTCGGAAGGGCCCTCGCTGTAGCACGCCTGTAAGCCGGATCTTGTCGTGAACGACCATCCATCTGAGCGGCCGACCTGGACCTCGGCGGGCAGCCTACGAACGGTCCTGCTTGGCCTTGCACCCGGTGGGGTTTGCCTGGCCGCCATGTCGCCATGACGCCGGTGCGCTCTTACCGCACCTTTTCACCCTTGCCTGTGCGGGGCGCACGTGCGGCCCCGCCATCGGCGGTATGTCTCTGTGGCACTATCCCGCGGCTTTCGCCGGGTCGACTTGCGCCGACCACCGCGCCCTGTGGTGTCCGGACTTTCCTCGACGGGATGTCTCTCCCGCCGCAGCCGTCCAGCGTGCATGTCCGAGCCTAGCGCCGCCGGCGGGCCGGCGGAAGGGGCGCCGGTAGCGTTGCGGCGATGTGCGCTCAGTTCCACTTCGATCCGGACACCTACGACGCGCTGATGGCGTCGGACGTCCCGGCCTACGCGCGGTTGCAGCGGGCGGTCGCCGAAGCGTGTGGCTCGCGGGTTGGCGCCGATGTGCCGCTGCTGGAGCTCGGGACCGGCACGGGTGAGACGGCGGTGCACGTCCTGGCCGCGCATCCGGGCGCGACGCTGATCGGCGTGGATGCGAGCGAGGCGATGCTGGCGCGGGCGGCGGTGCGGCTGCCCGGCGCGGATCTGCGGGTGGCGCGCCTCCAGGACGAGCTGCCGGAGCCCGGTGAGGGCGGCGGCGCCGGCGGGGGCGGGTTCGCAGTGGTGTTCTCGGCGCTGGCGGTGCATCACCTGGACGGGCCGGAGAAGGCAGAGCTGTTCGCGCGCGTCGCGGACGTGCTGGCGCCGGGTGGGCGGTTCGTGTTGGGGGACTTGATCGTGCCGACGGACGCCCGCGACGTCGTGACCCCGATCGACGGGGTGTTCGACCAGCCGAGCACGATCGAGGAGCAGCTGGGGTGGCTGCGCGACGCGGGGTTGACGGCGTCGGTGGCTTGGGCGGAGCGGGACCTGGCGGTGCTGCTGAGCGTGAAGCCGGAGGCGGCGGGCGCGGCGTAGGGCGTGCCGCGGGCCGCGGGCGCGCGGGGTTGTCGCGCCGCGGGCCCGCGGGGCGCTCGCGTCGCGGAGTTGGCTCGCCGTCGCCCAGACCGCGGCGTGACGCAGTCGATCTCGGTGTCGGAACAGGCCCCTGGCCACCCGGCGCCTGATGCCGAGGCTGGGTCGCGGACGGTTCGGCGACGACCGCATCGCATCCTCGGCCCTGGAACGACGAACGCCCGCCGAGGAAGGCGGGCGCCGGAGGAGGTGAGGGTTCGTCGAGCCGGCGTCATCCCCGCCGCCGGCTGCGCGTGGGGACGCGCGGTGATCTAGGCGATGGTCGTCTCGCAGGACGTGCAGCGGCCGCCGACCGGCGCGGGCCCGGCGCTGTAGCGCGGCGTCATCGCCTCGCCACAGGCCAAGCACGCGACGGTGCGGTGAGCGGTCAGGTCCTCCCAGACCCCGACCAGCAACTCATCGAGCGTCGGGCCGCCGCTCACGGCAGGGGCCAACGGGCGCGGAGCGGCGATGCGCGCCGCCCGCAGCTGCTCGGGCTCCTCGACCGGGTCGAGGATCGATGGACGGAACAGGGTCAGCGTTGCGGTCATGTCACACGCTCCGGAAGAGGCCGACGACGCGCCCCATGATCCGCACGTCCTTCGAGCGGATCGGCTCCATCGTCGCGTTCTCGGGCTGAAGGCGAATGTGGTCGTCCTCGCGGAAGAACCGCTTGACCGTCGCCTCCTCCCCCACCAACGCCACGACGATGTCACCGTCGGCGGCGTTCTCCTGCTTGTGGACGACGACGTAGTCGCCCTCCAGGATCCCGGCGTCCTTCATCGACTCGCCGCGGATGCGCAGGACGTACTCGCCCTGCTCACCGCCGGCGACCGGCGGCACCTCCACGTACTCCTCGATGTTCTCCTCGGCCAGGATCGGCTGACCCGCGGCGACCGAGCCGACCAGCGGCAGGCCGGTGGGCCGGACGAGCGAGCTCACGTTGTCCACGGCGTCCTGCACCGCGGAGCCGACGGCGGACGACGCCTTGTCCAACAACTCGAGCGCTCGAGGCTTCGACGGGTCCCGTCGCAGCAGCCCGAGCTTCTCGAGGTTGGCCAGGTGCGCGTGCACCGTCGACGACGAAGCGAGCCCCACGGCCTTGCCGATGTCCCGCACTGTCGGCGGGTACCCGTGCTTGGCCGAATACCGCTTGATGAAGTCGAAGATCTCCTGCTGGCGCTTGGTCAGATCCACCGGGGTCACCTTTCGCCACTCGCGTCTCGGTCGAACATGTGTTCGTGAAGATAGAGGGGCGTGCAGACGGAATCAAGGCGACCGTCGCTGAGCGACCCCTCTCGCTATGCTGACCCTCGCCTGTCACGCGCCGGTGGCGGAATTGGTAGACGCGCAAGGTTGAGGGCCTTGTGGGGCAATTGCCCCGTGGAGGTTCGAGTCCTCTTCGGCGCATGGAACGGAAGCTCCGCCTTTGCGGGGCTTTCGTCGTTTTGGGGCAACGGCGCGGCGCCAGCCGGTAGAGCGCGCGCGGCTCGTGTCCCACTGGTTTGTCCCACAAACGCCACCCCTCAAGAGCGCGAAGCAGACGCACCAGGCGCCTGCCAGGGACCCAGGGCGATTGGTTTTCTCGCGTCACACGCGAGAGGTCGCAGGTTCGAAACCCGCCGCGCCCATCCCGGAAGGCCCCGCAAAGCGGGGCCTTCCGTCGTTCGGGGCTCCGCGACCGAGAACAGCAAATCCCCTGCTTTGGCCAAAACGTTGGCCGAAACTCGGGTCGTGCGGCGAGAGTGTCGAGACCGCGGCAGATGGCCGACATGACGCATCGACTGAAGGGCCGGCGCCGGTCGCAGGACTCAGCCTGCGGAGCCGTGAACGACGAGCAACTTGCGGGTCTAACTCGGTCCGCGGTGTCCGAGCTCAGCGCGCGCAATGCCGCCCACGAGTTCGAGGACATGTGCCGGCACGTGGCGCGTGCTCGGCTGGTCAGCAACTTCGAGACGTTCCGGAGCTTGCCGCACATCCTCGTGCGGTTCTTCACCGTTCCGGATGCCACAGCGGCGCGGCGGTCGATGCGGTGGGCCGTCGGGCTCATCGGCGGGTTCTTCGCGCTCCTGTCGCTCTTGGGCTTCGGCGCCCGCTACGTGCTCGGGCCACCAGCCCGGAGGCGCTGCTCGCCACCAAGAGCGGCGGCAACCTGGCCGTGCCGTTGATGGCCGAGGTGCTCGGCGGCGGGCGCGGGACGTTCGGCGGCGCCCTGCTGCTGGCGGTCGTCAGCGCCGTCGCGGTCGCGACGAACCTCACGGTGGTCTCGGGGATCGTGATCTCCACGTCCGGCGCGGTGGCCCACGACCTGCGGACGCGCATCATGCGCCGCGGGCGCATCACGGCGCGGGGGCGATCGCCGTCGTCGCCGTCGTGCTCTCGGCCCTCGCCGGGTCGGGCTTCAACGTGGCCTTCTCGGTCGGGCTCGCGCTGTCGGTGTCCGCCGCGGCGAACTTCCCGGCGCGGCTGCTGGCCTTCACTTGGCGGCGGTTCAACACGACGGGCGCGGTCGCCGGCGTGGCGGTCGGGCTGCTCGCGTCGCTGACCCTGATCATGCTCAGCCCGCCTGTGTGGCCGGGCGCTGACTCGCACGGCTCGCCGCTGTCGCTGACCAACCCCGACCATCATCGCCGTACCGCTCGGGTTCCTGGCCTGATGGCCGGGAACGCTGGTGGGCGGCCGCGAGGTGGAGCAGGCCGGCCGCCCCGGCTTCGCCGAGATGGTGTTCCGCAGCGAGACCGGCTACGGCGCGCAGGCGGCCTGACGGTTCAGGCGAGCCCGCGGGCGACCGCGCTCGTCCCACCGCAGGCCCACGCCCGGCTCGGCCGGCACGTGCAGGCGGCCGTCGCGCACCTCGAGACCGGTGCGCATCATCTGGCTCAGGAGGCCATGTCACGACGCCAAGTGCCCGCCGCGCGGCGCGTCCTCCGATCCCGGGCGGCTGCACCACCCGGGTTGGCGTGCGTGTCGCCTTGCCCGTCAGCTAGGGAGAGTGCAGGATTGGACCCGAGAAACGCCCGCCGGGCGGGAAAGGAGACCGCGCGTGACCACCCCCATCGTCCCGCGCTGGGAGTGGCGCACCTTCGCGGCGCGATTCGACGCCGATGTCGACCGCCGGTTCGACGCCCTCCCGGCCGAGCAGGTGGACGAGAGCGACGAGACCTACCTCGTGTCGCCGCACAGCGACGCCTCGGTCAAGGTCCGCGCGGGGCTGGTCGACATCAAGACGGTCGTCGAGCTCAGCGATGACGCCCTCCAGCGCTGGAAGCCGGTCCTGAAAGCGCCCTACCCACTGTCCGGCGACGCCGTCGACGTGGTGGCGCACGCGCTCGGCGTCACGTTCCTGCCGCTCCAGCGCGACGAGTACACGCGCGAACAGCTCGTCGAGGAGCTGATCAGGCCGCACCCCGAGCTCCTCCCCGTCCGCGTGCACAAGCACCGCACGCACTACAGCCTCGGCGGCTGCATGGCCGAGCGCTCCGCGGTGCGCAGCGAGCACGGCGCACAGCGGACGATCGCGCTCGAGTCCGAGGACGGCGAACTCGTGCGAGCGACGGTGCGCGAGCTCGGCTTCGACGCGCGGGCGAACGTCAGCCTGCCGCGCGAGCTCAAGGTGCTCGCCGGCATCGCCTGAGCCGATGCTGCTCCCGATCCGCGACTGGCTGCCGCACTACGACCGCCGGCTGCTGCGCGGCGACGTCACGGCCGGGATCGCGGTGACGGCGCTGATCGTCCCGAAGAACCTGGGCTACGCCGGCATCGCGGGGATCCCGGTCGAGAACGGCCTCTACGCCGCCGCGGCCGGGGCGATCGTCTACGCGCTGTTCGGCACGTGCCGGCAGATCTCGACCGGGCCGAGCTCGGGCCTGGCCGCGATCGCCGGCGGCGCCGTACTCGCCACCGGCGTGACGGGCGGACAGGCCGCCGAGTTGGTGGCGGCGATGACGCTGGTCACCGGGGCGCTCTTCCTCGTCATGTGGGCGCTCAAGCTGGGCCGGATCGCCAACTTCCTCTCCAAGGCCGTAGTCACCGGTTTCCTGGCGGGGGCCGCCGTCGACGTGGTGATCGGCGAACTGCCCAAGCTGACCGGCAGCGACGCCGAAGGCGACAGCGCGTGGCGGGAGCTCTCGTCGTGGGTCGAGGGCCTCGACCAGCGCGACTCGACGACGGTCGTCGTCGGGCTCGCCGCGCTGGCCGTCGTCTTCGGCCTGCGGATCGTGGCGCCCAAGGTACCCGGCGCGCTCGTCCTCCTGGTCGGCGGCCTGGTGGCCTCGGGGCTGTTCGACCTCGGCTCCCACGGCGTGGCCCTGGTCGGCGACGTGCCGAGCGGCCTGCCCGCGCCGGCGCTGCCCAACGGCGATTTGATCGCCGACCACCTCGCCACCATCGGCACGGCGGCGTTCGGGCTGCTGCTCGTCGGCTTCTCGCAGACCGCCGGCGACGCGCGCGCCTTCGCCACACGACACGGCTATCGCGTCGACGTCAACCAGGACACGCTCGCGCAGGGCATGGCGAACATCGGCGCGGGCGCCTTCCAGGGGATGCCGGTCTCGACCAGCCTGTCGGCGAGCTCGCTCAACGAGTCCGCCGGGGCGCGCACGCAGCTGGCCTCGCTGACGACCGGCGGCCTGGTCCTACTGACGCTGCTCGTCCTCGCCCCGGTGTTTTCCGATCTGCCCAAACCGGTGCTGGCGGCGCTCATCATCGACGCGGTGGTCATGGGCATGATCGACATCCCCGAGCTGCGCCGCCTCCACCGGGTCAAGCGGTTCGACTTCCTCATCGCCTGCGCCGCCATCGTCGGCGTGCTCTCCGTCGGCGTTCTCGCCGGCGTGGTGGTGGGCGTCGCGCTCTCGCTGGCGTGGCTCGTGTACGTGGCGACGGCGCCAGCCATGCCCCTGCTCGGGCGCGACCCCGGGACCGGGGGCTTCCGGGAGGTCGACGGGCACCCGAGCGACGAGACCTTCCCCCGCCTGGCGATCGTGCGCCTCGACGGCGGGCTGTTCTTCGCCACCGCCGATGCGCTGCATGACCGGCTCCGCGAGATCGTCGAGCACAGCGATCCGCCGCCGCGCACGGTTGTCCTCGACTTCGAAGGCGTGGACTTCGTCGACTCGCAGGGGACGGCGAAGCTGGCCGAGCTGCGGACGCTCGCCGACGCTCACGGCGTCACGATCCGCCTGGCCGCCGTCAAGGCCGCCGTCCGCGCGGTGCTGGAGGCGGACGGCGTCGTCGAGCGCATCGGCGCCGGCCACATCCACTCCGACGTGCGAGCCGCGGTCAGCGCGGCGGGGTGAGGGTCTCCGCCTCGAGCTCGCGCCGGGCGGCGACGTTGGCCTCGTGCTGGTCCGGCGAGACCGTCGGCCAGCGCAGGTCGAGCCCCTCGACCGTGTCGACGAGGATCGCCGCGACGAGCGCCTGCGTCAGCGACTTGTGGTCGGCGGGGATCACGTACCACGGCGCCCACGGGGTCGACGTGGCGGTCAGCGCCTGCTCGTAGGCGGCCATGTACTCGTCGAAGCGGCCGCGCTCGGTGACGTCCGCCGCGTTGAACGTCCACTCCCGGTGGGGGTCCTCGAGCCGCGCGAGGAAGCGCTTCTTCTGCTCGGCCCTGGAGACCTGGAGGAAGAACTTCACCACCTTGGTGCCGCAGCGGTCGAGGTGGCGCTCGAACGCGTTGATGTCCTCGCAGCGCCCCTCCCAGAAGCCGGGGCTCTCGGGACCGTCCGGCAGGCGCTGGGCGGCCAGCCACTCGGGATGCACGCGCAGCGCGACGACCTCCTCGTAGTGCGAGCGGTTGAAGATCCCGATCCGGCCGCGCGCCGGCGTCGCCTGCGCGATGCGCCACAAGAACGCGTGGTCGAGCTCCTCCGACGACGGCCTCCTGAACGACACGACCTGAACGCCCTGGGGGTTCACGCCGGACATCACGTGCCCGATCGCGCTGTCCTTGCCGGCGGCGTCCATCGCCTGGAAGACGACGAGGAGCGCGCGGTCGCCGCTGGCCCACAGCTGCTCCTGAGCGCGCGAGAGCTGCTCGCGGTCACGGGCGAGGATCGCCTGCGCCTCGGCCTCGACCTCGTCGTGTGTGAGCGCTTCGTACTCGGGGTCGTCGAGGCGCACAGTGTCCCGTTGGGCGAGCGCGGCCGGGCGACCGGGCTCGACCGTGAGTTGCTGGATGAGCCTGGCCCGGCGCGTGCTCGGCATGCCGGAAGCCTCCCGCCCTGCCCGCGGGCCGACATCACCCTCAGAGGATGATGCGGGCCGCCCGTGGGAGGTGAAGGATCGCCAGCATGACCGGGTTGGAGAACCCGCCCGCCGCGCCGGGCCAGGAGGGCCAGTGGTTCGCGCAGGACCAGGTCGCCGTCGTCGCCGCCCTGGGGGGCGACGCCGACCGCGGCCTGAGCCAGGCCGAGGCCGCGAGCCGGCTGGCGCGCCACGGCGCCAACGAGATCCGTGGCGAGGTACAACCCTCGGCGTGGGCGGTCGCGCTCGAGCAGCTGCGCGAGCCGATGAACATCATGCTCATCGCCGTCACAGTTGTGAGCTTCGTCATCGGCGAGGTCCCGACCGGGATCCTCGTCGGGCTGCTGATCCTCTTCAACATCGCGCTCGGGACGCGCCAGGAGCTCAAGGCCCGCGAGAGCGTCGATGCTCTCTCGAAGATGCAGGTGCCGCAGACGCGGGTCGTGCGCGACGGGATTGTGGCGCAGGTCCCCGCGGCCGAAATCGTGCCCGGCGACCTGGTCGAGGTCGAGGCCGGCGACATCCTCCCGGCGGACGGCCGGATCATCCGCTCGGCGACCCTGGAGACGCAGGAGGCCGCGCTGACCGGGGAGAGCGCGCCGGTGGCCAAGGACGCGACGCCCGTCGCCGGCGACGCCGCGCTCGGCGACCGCACCGACATGCTCTTCCAGAACACGTCGGTGACGCGGGGCACCGCCGCGATGGTCGTCACGGCCACCGGGATGGAGACCGAGATGGGCCGCATCGCCACGATGCTCACCTCGGTGACGCGGGTCCGGTCGCCGCTTCAGAAGGAGCTCGACTCTCTGACCAAAGTCCTCGGCCTGATCGCCTGGACGGCGGTCGCCTTCATCGTCGTCGTCGGCCTGTTCCGCGGGCTCGACTTCGACGACCTGGTCCTGCTCGGCACGGCGATGGCCATCTCGGCGATCCCGACCGGCATGCCAGCCTTCGTCTCCGGGCTGCTCGCCCTCGGAGCCAAGCAGCTCGCCGAGGCGCGCGCCGTCGTCAAGAACCTCACCGACGTCGAGACGCTGGGGGCGACGAGCGCGATCAACACCGACAAGACCGGCACGCTGACGATGAACGAGATGATGGTCTCGACCATCTACGCGAACGGCGCCTGGTTCAACGTCGGCGGGAGCGGCTACGGGAAGACCGGCGCGATCGAGTCCGTCGCCGGCGTGCCCGTCCCGGACTTCACGCGGCTCGCGCTCGGGCTCGTGCTCGACAGCGACGCCACCGTCTCCGACGACGGCACTGTGGTCGGGGACCCGACCGAGGCCGCCCTGGTCGTACTGGCGGCCAAGCTCGGCGTCAACGCCGAGGAGACCCGGCGGGCCTACCCGCGCCTCGCCGCGGTGCCCTTCGACTCCGACTACAAGTTCATGGCCACCTTCCACCGGGTCACGCTCGAAAGGACCGAGCACGTGATCGAGCTGGTCAAGGGCGGCACCGACGTGGTCCTCGACCGCTGCACCATGGCCGGCGGGCCGCTGAGCGGCTCGCAGGTGCCGATCGCCGATGTCCGGTCCGACCTCGACGCGGCCAACGCACGCATGGGCGAGCAGGGACTGCGAGTGCTCGCCTTCGCCGCGCGGCTCATCACCCCTGGCGAGATGGAGGCCATGACGAGCGACCCCATGTCCCTGACGCGCGAGCTGGCCTTCGTCGGGATGGCGGGGATGATCGACCCGCTGCGCCCCGAGGCCAAGGACGCGGTGACGACCGCGCTGCACGCCGGGATCAGCGTGCGGATGATCACCGGCGACAACGCGATCACGGCCGGGGCGATCGGGGCGTCGCTCGGGCTCGGGCCGGGGGCAATCAGCGGCACCGAGTTCCAGGCGCTCACCGACGAGGAGGTCTCGCAGAAGCTGAGCCAGCTGCACGTCTTCGGGCGCGTGACCCCGGAGGACAAGCTGCGCCTCGCACAGATCATGCAGCGCGAGGGGCAGATCGTCGCCGCCACCGGCGACGCGGTCAACGACGCCGTCGCGCTCAAGCAGGCCGACATCGGCGTGGCCATGGGCAGCGGTAGCGAGGTCACCAAGCAGGCCGCGCGGATGATCCTCACCGACGACAATTTCGGCACGCTCGTGCGCGCCGTCGAGCTCGGGCGCAGGGTCTACGACAAGGTCGTCGCCTACGTCCGCTACCAGATGACCCAGCTGCTGGCCCTGGTCATGCTCTTCATCGCCGCCACGGCCTTCGACATCAACGACGGAGTCGCGCTCAACCCGCTGATGGTGCTCTACCTGCTCTTCTTCGTGACGGCAGCCGGCGTCGTCGTCATCGCCGTCGATCCGGGGGACCCGGACGTCATGAGCCGGCCTCCGCGCGACCCGAAGCTGCCGATCGCGAACCGGGCGGCGATCACCTCATGGGTGATTTACGCCTTCGCGCTGTTCGTCGCCGCGCTGCTGCCCCTCGTCATCGGGCCTGACGACCCGAAGGTCAACGCGCCCAGCGTCTCGATGACCATGACCTTCGCCGTCATGGGACTTGGCACGATCTTCAACGCGCTGACCAACCGCCGCGACCCGGCGAGCGGGCTTGCGCCCCCGATCCTCCGCGCGCTGGCCATCTCGTTCGTTCCGGCGGTGATGATCCTGCTCGCCACCCAGCTCCCCACCCTTCAGGACGCGCTGCAGACCGAGAGTCTGTCGGCCCGGCAGTGGTTCGCCTGCCTCGGTCTCGCCGCGCTGCTCCCGATCGTCATCGAGGGCAACAAGTCGCTGCTCCGGCGACGGGCTGCTCCAGCGGGGGCGCTGGACGTGTCACGCACGGTCGCCCCGGGCCGGGCGCGCTAGCGAATGGTGACGACGACACCACGTTCGGTCAGGCCCAAGCCGCTGCTTCGACGGAGACCGAGGGCTCAAAGGCGGTGAAGGCCGTATGGGCAGCAGTCCCCAAATCGCCGCGAATCGACCGCGAACTGCGCAGATCTGCCGCCGGCATCCCGCGAGCGAGAATCGCCGGGGAAATCAGAACAAACGGCCCTCCGGCGTCTGCTCCCGAGGGTCTTGATCGCGCTTCACACGGAGAGGTCCAGGTTCGAAACCCGCCGCACCCATCCTGGAAGGCTCTACACGGCGGGGCCTTCCGTCGTTCGTGGCTCCGCGACCGAGAACAGCAAATCCCCTGCTTTGGCCGAAACGTTGGCCGAAACTCGGGTCGTGCGGGGAGCGTACAGCCGTTTGCGGCGACTTAGGCCTCCTGCGCAACCACATGGCGTGGTAGACCCTGCCGATGTCGCGTGAGCACGGCGAGGTGCCGACCGTCGGTCCGGATCCGGTCACCGCCCGGATCGCCAAGATCGAGGCCGGCCTGGGAGATCTTGCCGAGCGCATCGTCGCCCCGACCGGGCCGCTCCATCGCGATGTGCTCGAACGCATCGGCAAGGGTCTGGACTGCGCCGACACTGCTGCCGAGATGCGCTGCTACCTCGATCGCCTAGAGACGCGATGGCGGCGATCGCATCACGATACAGCCGCACGTACTGGCTTCACCTGCCCCGCCGTCTACCGCCGGAGCCGCTCGGCGCCAGCCGCCCGTGGACCGTGACCCTCTACCGGCGCGTGTTCACGCTCGCTGTGTTGAAGCACGGCCTCCCTGTCCTAGAAGGCGACGTCGATGTGATCGCCGCGAGCAACGCGCGCGCGGGCGATCTCGCCGCGACCTACAAGCTGACCGCGACCAACCTGGTGGACTTGCCCGCCTCGCCCGCGCTGTCCTCCAAGCTCGACCTCACGATCCAGGACCTCGGTTCGCCGTGCGCGGCTTCACCGAGGCGCTGCGCATCGAGATGCTCCAGGACGGCGTCCCGGTCGGCGTGACGGTCGCGCACCCCGGCGGTGTGAAAACCAACATCACCAACAACGCGATGGCCTCGGCACGCGCCTCCGGCGTCGAGCTCAGCGCCGCCGACGTCAAGCGCGCCCGCGACTACGAGCAGCGCTTCCTGCGCCTCAGCCCCGACGCCGCCGCCAAGACCATCCTCGACGGCGTCGCCGCCGCCCAGCCCCGCGTCCTGGTCGGCAACGACGCCAAGGCCATCGACAAGCTCGTACGCCTGATCCCGAAGCTCTACCCCCGGATCGTCGCGCGGGTCACGCCCTCCCGATCCGCGCGCTGAGCACGTTGGCGACTGCCAAGGGTTCCGACTGGCTCCGTTGGCGATGATCGCGCTTCCGCCCAGATCTCGCGAACAACACTCCCCGAGCTTGCGCCTGCACGACCTGCGGCTGATCGATCCGGCCGCGGCCGCCTCCTTCGGCCTGCCCAGCGACCGCACGATCACGATGGGCTCGCGTGTCGAGGGCTGACCAGCCGCGTCACCACGCTCCGTTCGCGGCGGGCACGGGGCGCGTCACGGGCGCGACGGTCGGGTGCTCGAAGTGGTGGTCGCCCACGTGCGGGGAGCAGGGTCATCTGCGTTGTGCATGACCATCAATGTCTGCCGCGGATGTGGCGGCGGTATAAGGATCTGGCGTGCGACCACAAAGCTCTCACGATGGCCTTGCTGCTTTCGCCTCATCGGCGTTCGTCGCTCACCGAGTGGGCGTCCTGGCCGGGGGTCTTCTACATCACCATCGCGATCGCACTGGCCGTGCTGGCCTCTCTGCGCGCCGGCCGCAACACCCGACGCGCCCGGACATCGGCGCGCAATGATCGTCCCTGATCTCGATCGTTGGATCAGCGCACCGCTGGTTCGCACGCGTCATCGGCGCGACGCACCGGTCGGCGAACGGGCGCTGTGGGCGGCCGCCGGCGGCGTGCGGGTCAAGGATTGCCGGGTCTTGGGTCGGCTGATCCCGGCCCGGATCGCGGGTGTCGCGTCTGGAGCGTCGTTCGACGAGCTCTTCGCCACCGCGCCGTTCACCGTGCTCGACCGCGGTCCGACGTTCCGGCTGTCGGCTTTGTGCGGGCGGATCTGGAGCCCGCGGGGCCAGTTCGCGCCGCTGGCCGACCCCGAAGCGTTCCTGGGCTGGCGCGAGCCCGGAGCGGTGCGGGTGCTCTTCGCCAATTGGGTGCAGGCGAGCGAACGGGGAGCGTCGCTGATCAGCGAGGTCCGTATCCACGCCGTCGACCGCCGTGCTCGCCTGTACCTGCGCAGGTTCGGGCCGCTCATCGCCGCGTTCCAAGGCCTGGTCGCGGCCGAGCCACTGACCCTCGCTGTGCCGCGGGCGGTCAGAGCCGAGGGATCAACAGCCCCACGCTGAGCAGGACCAGGGCCGCCGCGGACGCGCGCAACGCACCGTCCAGGGGCGCCGCGAGCGCCGCGACGTCAAGCTCGCGCCGGGTGCCGTCGGCCAGCTCTTGCGTGCCGGTGAGCCCGACGGTACGTCGGCGCAGCTCGCGCACCGGGGAGCTCAGCCGGCGCTGCGCCACGCTGAGCCCGAAGCATCCCGCCGCGACCAGGAGTCCTTGGATGCGCAGCTGCTGGGCGTTGATCCAGTAGCTGGTCAGGGCCGGGAAGGCGCCCCACGCCAGGGCGAACCAGACACCTGAGTGGAAGCGACCGCCGAACAGCTCGAGGTTGTAGGCCATCAGGATGAACGCGCCGGCCACCACGAAGACCGCCAGACCGGCCGACACGATGATCGTGCCCGCGACGCCGATGGCCACCGCGCCCACGAGGCCGGCGACCGCCAGCGCGACGAGCACGCCGTCAGACAGCCGCGTCGCCAGCGGCCGGCCCGTCAGCTCGTCCAGCGCGTGGGCGCTCACGCCTACGCCGAGGAAGAACGCCAGCAGCGTGGCGGCCAAGCGGTCGTCGTGCACGGTCGGCGCCGCGGCAGCACCGAACGCGACGTAGCTCAGATGCCACGCCGTGTACGGCGGGTGAAGGAGCGTGACCAGATCGCGCCAGCCTCCGGGTCGCAGCGCGTAGAACGCTGGTCGGTCAGGCGGTCGGCGTGCGCTCATCGACCCGAGTGCCCCACATCACCACGCCGGCGCCGAGGCTCATCGGCCGGACGTCCACGTCGGCGATCCCCGCCCGCTCCCACAGCGCCGCGAGGTCGGCCAGCGACCGGTGCGCGTAGAAGTCAGGGATGCTGCGCGACAGGAACGTTCCGGTGTCGCGCCACTCGCGCGACACCAGCCGCCCGAGCGCCGGCAGCCCGACGCGCGCGTAGGCTTTCCAGAGCGCGCGCCAGAGGGGCGCGGACGGAACCCCGAACTCCAGCGAGGCGATACGCCCGCCCGGCCGTACGACGCGCGCGAGCTCGCAAACCGTCGCGGCGGGATCGTCGACGTAGCGCAGCAGGTAGGTGAAGGTCAGGTGGTCGAACTCCCCGTCGGCGAACGGCAGGCGCTCGGCCTCGCCGACGACCAGCGAGACGCGTGGCCGCAGAAGGTCATCGGCCTGCACGCGCGCTCGTGCCCGGCCGAGCATCGCCTCGCTCTGGTCGAGCCCGACGACCGTGCACCCGTATCGGCGCACGAGCGCGTCAGCCACCATGCCGGTCCCGGTCGCGACGTCCAGCACGCGGTCTCGCGAACCGGCGCGCACCGCGGCCACCATCGCACGGCGCCAGCGCGGATCCTGTCCGAAGCTCAATGCCGCTCCGACGCGGTCGTAATGGCGCGGCAGGCCGGAGAACAGCTGCAAGGCGTGGCGCTTGCGCTCCCCAGCCTCGGCGGCCGGTCCATCGCTCATCGTCTCAGCATGGCCGCACCGCCCGTCGACCACAAGCAGGCGACAACGCCGCGCGGTTCCTGGGCCGGGCACAGTCGCGCGCGCCATCTCCGTCAGCTGGAGTGGTCGGCCTGGGTCGATCGCCCTGCGCGGTACACAGCGGTGACCGCGTTCCTGACCGATGAGCTTCTTCACGACGGAGCACTCCCTGGGGTTGTGTGCCGGCGTGGGCCCGTACGAGACCCACGCCGGCGTGCCGCATCAGGGCGTGGTGACCCGGATCTGGTTCGTGACGCCGACCACGCCGAGCAGGCCCGCGACGTCCTCGAACGCAGCGTCGCTCTCGAACTGGTAGCTGACGTCGCCCTTGAGCGTCACCCACCCGTCCGTGACCTTCACGTCGATCAGGTCGGCGGGGACCTCGACGTCCCACATCAGGATCTGCAGGACGATGCCGCGGATGTCGGCGTCGTCGCGGCGCAGGTCGTCGAGCAGCCGCACTTCGAGCTGATCGTCGACGTTGTAGACACCGTCGATCTCCCTGGCGTCGCCGACAGCGGCACGCCGCTGCCGGAAGCTGCCGACGTGACGCGTCCTCCGTGCGGGCGAGGCGTGAGGTCGCGGGGGCGTCAGCGGTGGCGCTGGTATGAGATCCGTTGCCGTCATGTCGGTCCGCTCCTCGTGTCGTCGCCGCACGCGCCCAGAGCCTTCTCGTAGCAACGCCCCGGTCTCTACGCGACAGAGCAGCGTCACCCAGCGGCCGGTACCACCCGCCGGCACAGCTCCGCGAACGCCTGCGCCCGCCGCGTCAGGCGGATGCCGGCGGGCCACGCGAGCACCAACTGGTTGGCCAGCGGCTCATCGCTGAACGGCACCTGGACCAGCGGCCGTCCCTCGTAGCTGCGGTCGACCTGCGGCCGGCTCAGGAGCGGAGCCCAGCCGAGGTTGCGGCCGACCAGCGCGCGGACCAGCTCGTAGCTGGAGGCGTAGTGGCGGACGTTGGGTTCGGCGCCCGCGATGCGGAAGAGGTCGTTGTAGTAGTCCTTGCTCGGCGGGACGTCGAGCATGATCATCGGGTGGGGCGCGATCTCGGTCACGGTCACGGACTCACGCTCCGACAACGGATGCTCGGGCGACGCCGGCGCCGGCTTCATCGGCCTGGAGGTCGCCGCCGGCGCGCGCAAGCACGGCGCCGAGATCACCGTGCTCGAGGTCGCGCCCCGCGTCATGGGCCGCGCCCTGTCGGAAGCGTCGGCCGCCCACCTCGTCGGTCGGCACGAGCGCGCCGGGACCTCGGTCCGGACCGGGGTCCTGATCGAGCGCATCGTCGATGACGGCCACGGCCGCGCGGCCGGCGTCCTCTTCGCCGGCGGGGAGGTGCTGCCGGCCGACCTGGTCGTCGTCGGCGTCGGCGTCGCGCCGGCGACCGAGCTCGCCGAGCGGGCCGGACTACCCGTCGACGACGGCGTGCTCGTCGATGCCACCCTGCGCACCGAGGACCCGCACATCTGGGCGATCGGCGACTGCTGCCGCTTCCCGCTGCCGTCCGGGCAACCTGTACGCCTCGAGTCGGTGCAGAACGCCACCGACCAGGCGCGCGCCGTCGCCGCGGCGATCACCGGCGAGCCGGCGCCCCACGACGCCGTCCCCTGGTTCTGGACCGATCAGCACGACGCCAAGCTCCAGATCGCGGGCCTCCTCGACGGCCACGACCGGATGGTCCTGCGCGGCGACCCCGACGCCGACGGCCACTCCGTCTTCTGCTACTGCGGTGAGCGCCTCGTCACGGTCGAGTCGATCAACCGCCTGCGCGACCACCTGGCCGCGCGCAAGCTCCTCGCCGCCGGTTTCTCCCCGTGCGCCGCGGACGTGGCCGACGACGCCGTCGACCTCCGGGAGCTGCTGGCCGTCACGGCGCCGGCGCCTCGGTCAACTGCACCATGAAGCCGCCGGAGGTCTCGGGCACCGTCCAGAGGTGATGCCGCCCGGCGACTTCCACCGGCCGGACCGGCTCCTGGAAGCGCACGCCTCGGTCGCCGGGCCCCCGAGCCCGCGCACGTCGCGGGCGAAGGCGCAGGCTGCGTCCAGATCGGCGACGACAACCCCAACATGGTCGAAGCGCATCAGCCGGCGGCGGCCAGGGCCGCGCGGTTGACGGTCGCCGCGGGCTGCTCGCCGCGCAGGACGGCCGCGACGTTCTCGGCCGCCTGCCGCGCGAGGTCGCGCATGGACTCTTCGGAGTAGAACGCCGTGTGCGGCGTGGCGAGCAACCGGTTCTGGTGCAGGAGCGGGTGGTCGGCCGGCAGCCGCTCGGGCTCGAAGACGTCGATCCCCGCGCCCGCGACCGTGCCGTCGGCCAGCGCCTGCGCGAGCGCGTCGAGGTCGACGATCGCGCCCCGCGCCGCGTTGAGCAGGTAGGCGGTCGGCTTCATGGCCTTCAAGAACTCCGCGTCGACCAGGTGGCGCGTGCTATCGATCAGCGGCACGTGCACGGAGATGGCGTCGGCGCGGCGCGCCAGCTCATCCAGCGAGACCGGCTCGACCCCCGCGTCGCGGACGCGGCCCTCGTCGGCGACGTGGGCGATGACCTTCATGTCGAGCCCCTGGGCCTTGCGCGCGACGGTCTGGCCGATCGCGCCGAAGCCGACAACGCCAACCGGAAGGCTCACCCGGAACGTGTGGAGGTACGCGACGAGGAACGCTTGAGCGTCGAGTCGCGCATGGTGCGTTATCGCTACGGACCGTGGGACGGCCGTTATCGCGAGCTGTTGAACGAGCTGGTCGGGCTCGGCCTTGTCCACGTCACCGTGAGAGGTACCACGGTGCACATCGGCGTGGCCGACGCGGGGTTGAACGCCGCCCGCACTCTTCGTGGCGACCCGGCGTACACCGACCTCGCACGGCGCGCGAAGCTGCTCAAGACGAACTTTCAACCAATCGGCTACGGCGTTGATGCGATTCGTCTACGACACGTTCCCCGAGATCGCGGACATGCGGTTGCGGGAGGAGATCACACCGTGAAGGTCCACCTCCACTCACTCGAGATCACCTTCAAGGATGCCCGAGTGGTTGTCTCGTTTTCGCCTCAGCTGACGTTCATCCACGGCCAAGTCGGAGCTGGGAAGTCGTCGATCGCCCGGCTGGTCGACTGGTGCCTCGGCGACGACGTCACGGAGTTCACTCCCGCCCTCCAGGACGTGAGCTTGTCTCGGCCGTGCTCCGCCTGAGAGTGGGAGATCACGACGTTCGCGTCGCCCGCAACCGTGCGGACAAGTCGAACGTCGTGCTCAGCTGGTCGGAGGAAGACGAGGAACCACACAACGAGACCGTCCCGCTCCAAGCCAGCGGCGGGGATCAGGATCCCGCGGTTCCCGTGACGCTGAGCGATCACCTCTTCGTACTCGCTGGCCTGACACCCCTTCGTGTGCCGCGGAACAGACGGAGCTCCGACGCCACGCTTCAGCGGTGATCCACGGGTTCTTCCGCTACTTATACAAGTTGCTCGAAGGGCCGATGAAGGATGTCCAGGTCGTGCTCATCGACAGCGTGCTCGAAGCGCCGCCAAACAACATCGTGCTGGTCGCACGCGAGATGAGCCTGGACGACCCGACTCATCCACCATTAGTCCCGTACCGCAAGTCCGAGACCGAGAAAGCGACGACCCCGACACCGCCTCCGAAAGCGACTAGGCACTGCCTTCATGGCCGGAGCTCGTGTTCGGTTCGATTCGGAGCACTGGACGCTCGGTCGTCGAAGGGCACGGTGTCGTCAAGGCCGACGACACCTATTTCTTGACCGCGTCAAATGTCCTCGCCCCCGCGAGCGTCGCATCGCTTCGCGCTGCTCTACGACGCTTAGATGCCTTCACGAGGATCGACCAGGTCATCACCTTCCGGCTTAGCCCTCTACTGCCAGAAGACTTCAGCATCGATTTGTTCACCCCCTATCGGCCGGTCGGGCTTGTCTGGGCCGGCGGCGAGCTGGTGGTGGAGTGCCAGATCGAAGCGTCGCCGAGGACGTCGGAGGAGGAGGTCGAGCGAGCAGTCGAAGCTGCCGCAACCCGACTCGATGGAGCCGCGGGCGACATCGAGTGGTACGTCACTCGCTCGGGGTCCGGAGGAACGTTCACGACGTGGCTTCCGTGGCGAGGCCAGACGGTCGGTGAGCTGATTGAGGTCGGCGAACGAGCACGCGCGATCGTTGCTGCGATCCTTGCCGGTGACCTCGACGCGAGCAACGTTGCCGCCCTGATTCGAACCGGCGCTCCCGAGATCCTGCTGGGCGAGTACGAAGGACAGTGGCTCGCAGCAAAGAGCGTGCCCTACCGGCTTGACGAAGTCCCCGAGCAGCTCGAACTCGGTAAGGACGTCGCCGCGATGGCGAACGCCGGAGGCGGGCTCCTTGTCCTCGGCGCTGTGACCAAGCGGCGCCCGGGAGGTGGCGAGGAGATCGTGAAGCTCAATGGCTGTGTCTCGGGCGCGGTCAATCAGCGGGAATATCGGCACGTGGTGTCTCAGGTCATCCATCCGCCGCCTGTCGGCGTGCGAATCGATATCACGCCCCTTCGCGATCGCGAGCTCATCCTCGTCGAGGTACCGGAGCAACCCGCGGACTTCGCTCCGTTCCTCGTCGACGGCAGCACCGGTGGGAAGAAGGCAACAGGACTGGGCTTCACGTGGCCGATTCGGTCGGGCGCCGACACGACCGCCCCGGCGATCCAGACCATCCATTCGCTTCGTTCGAGCTGGCGAGGCGTTGTTGCGAGGCGCCGGGACGGATAGTGATACTCAACCGGCAGGGCCCGTGCCCCACACCGTGCCCCACACACTCGACCGACGAGGACCGGTCTCAACCGCCTGCACGGGCGCAACTTCGCCTAGCCATGGGGCGCCCACCCCGTTCTCAAAGATTGAGGGCCTTGTGGGGCAATTGCCCCGTGGAGGTTCGAGTCCTCTTCGGCGCATAAGATGAAAGCCCCGCAAATGCGGGGCTTTCTTCGTTCTAGAGACCAGACCGAAGTGTGGATTGGAACCCGATTCTGGGGGTTCATCCCACGTATTCATCCCACAAACCAGCCCCGAGATGTCGTCTCGGAAGAGCGACGAGTACGCCGTCGAGGGTGGCGTGGACCCCGTGTTTGCGTAGACAGTTCCTGTTCTCTGTTTTGAGCGCGTGAGTGTTCTGACTCGCGTCCGGTGCAGAGCCCAGGATCGGCCGCTCAACATCAACGGAGCATCGAGTTGAGCGAGACGAGGAAGTACCGGAAGTTCAGCGCCCAGCAGAAGACCGAGATCGTGCTGGCGTCGTTGCGCGGCCCCAAGACGATGGCCGAGCTCTGCCGCGAGCACGACATCGCCGACAGCCTGCTCAGGAAGTGGCGCGAGCAGTTCCTCGCGGCCGGCGCTGAGCGGTTGCAGGGCAAGGCCGAACGGACCGAGGCTGACGAGCTGCGTCGCCAGATCAGCCGCTTTGAGCGGGCGTTGGGGCGCAAGACGATGGAGGTCGAGATCGCGGGGGAACTCTTGCGGGGCTGGGAGTGAGACAGCGCGTCGCCCGGTCCTGCGATCTGGTCGCGCAAGGACGTCCTGCAGCGGTCGTCGCGCGGGTCGCTGGGATCAGTCGCCAGGCGATCTACCGACGCCCTGCCCGGACGCCGGCCGGGCAGCGCCGGCCACTTGATGATGTTGACCTTGCGGTTCTGCAGGTCGCCCGCGAGAACCCGACCGACGGCAGTCGGATGGTCGCCGCGATCGCCGCGATCTGCGGCTGGGCGATCGACGTTCGCTGCCGCGCCAGCGAGGCGTTGGCCGTCGTCGATGCCGCGGTCGCCGAGCGCGGGATCAGTCCAGGCACGCTGACGTTGGGGACCGACAACGGCACCGCCTACACCTCCAGGCCGTTCCGGGCGCGGCTCTCAGAGCTTGGGATCGCCCATCGTCGCGCCGGCGAATCCCAGGCCTTCATCGAAGTCCTGGTTTTCCAAGCTCAAGCAGCGCTGCGTCTGGCGCGAAGAGTTCGAGACCCTCGACGAGGCCCGCACCAAGATCAACACCTACGCCAACAACTACCACGACCGACCCCACTCAGGCCTCGGCTACAAGACCCCGGCGGCCGTCGCCGCCACCCGGCAGGATCCCATCGACCAGTCAATCCCAGCGGCCTAACCGACAACGCCGACGGGGTCCACGCCACGACCAACCGCCCGTGGAATAACTCATCTAGGCGCCGAGCGCCCGGGTGATCGCAGGCCCTGTGGCCTGCAGCGCGACGGTCACGCGCGGGAGCTCGGCGGCGGTGCGCACCGACACGGCAAGCGCGGCGACGACGTCCTCGCCGGCTCGCACGGGGACCGCAACACCATGCAGCCCGCGTTGGCTCTCCTCGTGGTTGGTCGCGTAGCCACGTCGGCGGATGCGCGCGAGCTCGGCGCGCAAGCGCGGCGGGGTCGTGATCGTCTGAGGCGTCACGGCCGACAGCGGCGCGCGCACCACACCCTCGCGAGCTGCCGCGGGCGCGTGGGCCAGCAGTACCTTCCCCATGGCCGTCGCGTGCGCCGGCATACGGCCGCCCGGCCGGGAAGGGATCGGCCGTCCACCCCGTGGCGCGAGCTGCTCGAGGCACACGGTGTCCGCTCCGTCGAGGATCGCGAGCTGCACGAGGCGGCCCGTGGCCGCGTGGAGGTCGTGCATGACCGGCAGCGCGACGTCGCGCAACCGGCGCTGGCGCGGCACGCGCTGACCCAGCTCGAACAGCTTGAGGGCTGGACGCAACCCCGTAGGGCCGCGCTCGAGACCGCCCCAGGCGACGAGCTCGTTCGCAAGCCGATGCGCCGTCGACCGCGGCACGTCGGCGCGTTCGGCGAGCTCGCGCACGCTCAAGGGGCGCGCCGACTCGGTGGCGGCCTCCAACACCCGCAGCATGCGTGCGGTCACGGTGTCCCGGCTCGTGGGACGCATGAGGTTGCCGGGAGCCTAGCCCTCGGCGATCGTGGGTGCATGCTGATCGAGCACCGCGGATGTGAGCCGCGCGTCCATCCCACCGCCTATGTCGCCCCGAACGCCGTCCTGTGCGGCGACGTCGAGGTCGGCGCCGACTCGCGCATCCTCTTCGGAGCGGTGGTGACCGCCGAAGATGGAGCGGTCTCCATCGGTCGGTCCTGCGTCGTGATGGAGCACGCGTTGATCCGCGGTCGAGCCGGCCACGACGCTCGCCTCGGCGACGACGTCCTCGTCGGCCCGCACGCGCACGTCAACGGCGCCCAGGTCGAGACGGGCTGCTTCCTCGCGACCGGCGCCGCGGTGTTCCCCGGCTCGGTCATCGGCACGGGCAGCGAGGTGCGCATCAACGGCGTGGTCCACGTCAACACCGTGCTCGAGCCCGACACGACCGTTCCCATCGGCTGGATCGCGGTCGGAGATCCCGCGCACGTCCTCCCGCCCAACCGCCACGACGAGATCTGGGCCGTGCAGCGCGACCTGGACTTCCCTCAGACGGTCTACGGCGTCCAGCGCGGCACGCCGGCGTCCGAGCTCATGCGGCGGCAGTCGAGCTTCTACGGGGCGCACCGCGCGGACCGCGTCGTGGAGTGAGCGTCACCGACGTCGTGCTCACGGTGACCGTGAGCCTCGCGGCGTTCGCCCAAGCGCTGACCGGCTTCGGCTTCGCCCTCCTGGCCGCCCCGATGTTGGTGGCCCTGCTGGCGCCGCAACCCGCCGTCAGCGCCGTGGGGCTGCTCGGCCTCGTCGTCAACGCCACGATGGTGCTCGCCGCCCGGCGCGCCCCTGCCGGGCTCCGCCGTGAGACCGGCGTGCTGCTGGGCTGGGCGGTCGTCGGCCTGCCGATCGGCGCGCTCGCGCTCGCGCGGGTGCCCGCCGATGTCGTACGGATCGGGATCGCCGCGCTGGTGCTCGCGGCGCTGCGCCAGCGCCACCTCGCCGGTCCGGTCGCGTGGCGGATCCCGGCGGCGGCCGCGGGCTTGCTCGCCGGAGCCCTGACGACGTCGACGGGCCTCAACGGCCCGCCGCTCGTCCTGCGCCTGACCGGGGAGGACACGACGCCGAGCGCTCGTCGGCACACGCTCGCGGTGCTCTTCTTGGCGCTCGGCACGCTCGGCGTGGCCACGCTCGCGGTCGGAGGGCAGCTCCGCCCGCCGGACGTCCTGCCGACGCTGGCCGCCGCGACAGCCGCGGGCGCGCTCGTGGGCGTCCACGCCGCGCGCCGGCTCGCGTCTCGCATCGATGAGCGCCTCGTCACCGCGCTGCTGTTCGTCGCTGCGGCGGCGGCGCTCGTGAGCGTGATCGTCTGACGGGCTCGAGGCGGCCGACGCGGCCCCACGGTGGCGAACGCGCTTCAGGGGCGCCGGCGATCTCCAGCCCCGCCGGCGCTCATGCAGTCGGCAGGAGCACGATCCGCCCCCCCGCAGGCCGCCAGCCGCGAGGCGCTCGTGCGCGTCCGCGACCCGGGAGAGCGACAGGACATCGGCCACGCGGCTCGGCAGGTGCCCGTTGGCGGCGAGCCCCGACAGCAGCTCGAGTTGCGTCCCGTCGGCGCGGATCCAGACGTTGCGGACGTCGATGCCGCGCAGCGCGACCGGCGCCGCGCCCGCCGAGACGAGGCCCGCGGCGACCGCCACCTCGGGTCGCGCGAAGCTCGCCGGGCGATGCTGGACCAGTCCGTAGCCGAGGGCCGCGACGAGGGCCAGACCGACCGGCGAAGGTGCAATCCAAGGTGGTCGGGGCCATCAGGTTGAAGGTGAAGCCCGGGATCGCGGTCTGCCCCGCGTCGCCGAACGCTGGATCGGAGTCGCCGGGCACCGCGGCAGCGGCCGGGGCGGCGGTGACCGCCGAGCAGCGCGAGCGCAAGCGCCGCCGGGCGGCGCGCAGGTCAGCACGCCATCGGGAGGCCTGCCCCGCTTGTCGGCTCACCCGCCGATGCTCTTGCCGCGCGACTTGGCGTCAACGTCGCCGTCCTTCACCAGCCATCCAGGACCAAGGGAAGGCTCGACCTGGGCGCCGTCGTCATCGCGCCAGCGGGCGAAGATCACAGGGCCGCCACCCCGGTTTCGAACTCGAAGGGGCACCGGATGTCATCGCTCATCTCCTCCCTAGGTCGACGAGCCCCAGATTCGCCCCTCAGGTGTCTGTGCCCCCACACCGTGCCCCACACACAGCCCCGGTGAGCACCCATCCGAACCCCGCTGGCCAGCGGCGATTCCCTGGTTTCGAGCGAGGCCGACTCCTTTCGCCATCGTTGAGGGCCTTGTGGGGCAATTGCCCCGTGGAGGTTCGAGTCCTCTTCGGCGCATGGAACGGAAGCTCCGCACTTGCGGGGCTTTCGTCGTTCCGGGGCGTCGCGGCGGAGTTGGTGGTGGACCTGTCGCCGTTGGCCTGCTCGCAGCGCGTGGATCGCGGCCAAGGCCGCCCTGCACTGACGCGCCCGCACCCCAGTGCGGTGCCGTGCGTACGCCCTTGCCGCCGCAGGGCGACCGCACGAGCCTGACCGGATGGTCGTCGCGGCCGGCTACCCCTTCTCTCCCTGGCAGGACGCCAGCGGCTGGACCACGACCGAAGCCGCGACCTTCGCCCGTCATGGCTGAGGATGCTCGTCCGGTCGTGGTGTCGTTCGACGGCTCGGTGCCGTCGGCCACCGCGCTGCGGGCGGCCGTCGCGGAGCTGCCCGCCCGCCACCTGGTGATCGTCAGCGTGTGGGAGCCCGGGTTCACGACCGCGATGCTCAGCCCCACCGACACGGCCGGGTTGTCGTTCGCGGTTCCCGACCCGGCCCAAGTCGCGACGGTCGACCGCCTGCAGCGCGACCACGCGACCGCCGTCGCCGAGGCGGGCGTCGCGATGGCCCAGCGGCTCGGCGCCACCGCGGAAGCGGTGCCCGCCCGCGACGACGCGAGCGTGGCCGAGATCGTCATGGCCGTCGCCGAACGCTGCGACGCGGCGTTGATCGTCGTGGGCTCGCGCGGGCTGGGCGCCGTCAAGGCGCGCCTGCTGGGCTCGACCACCCGTCGCCTGCTCCACGAGTCGCGTCGGCCGGTCCTCGTCGTCCGCAACGGGGACGCTTAAGGCGGCGGAATCCGGTGTCTTGGCCAGACGGTCGGCACTCGGGCACACTGCGCGACACGCACCTTCAGGCGACGGTGCAGGCCTTGCCATGAACGGCGCCCAAGCCCAAGCCTACGCCCGCGAGCTCGGCACGTACGCGCGCCTGCACGTCACGCGGGCGGTGCTGGGCATCGCCGGCGCCTTCGTCCTGGTGGCGACCGCCGCCGTGCTCGGCGGATCCGCCCGAACCGGCGAGCACATCACGGGGCTGCTGCGCGCGACGATGGTCGCCGCCCCCCTGGCGGCCGGGCTCTACGCCTGGGGCGTCAAGCCGTTCGAACGATTCGCGCGTCTGCTCATGCTCGTCGGCTTGGTGTCGTTCGTCACGACGCTGGCCGAGTCCGGCGACGCGACCCTCTACAGCGTCGGGCGTGCCGCCGGGTGGACGCTCGAGATCCTGCTCGTGATCCTCTTGCTCGCCTTCCCCGACGGCCCGCTGCGCGCGGCAGCCGACCGACGGCTGGCCGGCGCGATGGCGGCGGTCGTCGGCGTCTTCTACCTCCCGACGCTGCTGCTGACCGAGAGCTTCCAGGTCCCCAGCCCGTACACGAGCTGCACCCACGACTGCCCGCGCAACGTCTTCTTCGCCTCCGGGCACGAGCTGGCCTTCGCCAAGTCGGGGTTCCTCGGTGTGGGCAGCGTCCTGGTGTTCACCGTCATGTGCCTCGTCCTCGTCCGCCTGCGCGAGCGGATCACGCTGGCGAGCGCGGTCCAACGGCAGGCGCTCGTGCCGGTCCTGCTGATCGGCGTGGTGCGCGAGGCGCTCGTCGGCTCGCTGATCGTCGCCCGCCAAGCCGGCGCCGCCGAAGCCGTCGTAGAGGCCGGCGCGACGCTGATCGCTTGGGCGACGCCCGCGATCGCGATCGCGTTCCTGGTGGGGTTGGTCCGCATGCGCCTGGCCGCTGAGCGCTCACTGCGAACGCTGGCGGCGTCCGTTCGCAGCGCGACCGGGCTCCCGGCGCTTCAGCGCACCGTCGCCGAGGCGCTCGACGACGCGACCCTCCGCCTCGCCGTCCTCTCCCTCCCCGCCGACCCCATCGCGGGCCCATGGCTGGACGTGCACCTCGAGCCGACCCAGACGCCGTCGGCGACGACGCAGCGCTGCGTCCAGCTGGTCCGCGACGGGCGCGGGCAGGCCGTTGGCGCGCTCACCGCCGACGCTGCCCTGGCCGACCGACCCGAGCTGCTCGAAGCCGCGGCGGCGCTCGTCGCGATCGCGCTCGAGAACCGACGGCTCGAGGCGGAGGCCGCGGCGGCCGCCGTGGCCGTCCGTGAGTCACGCGCGCGGATCGCCGCCACCGCGGACACCGAGCGGCGGCGCATCGAGCGCGACCTCCACGACGGCGCCCAGCAACGGCTCGTCGCGCTGCGCATCGAGCTCAGCCTCGTCCACGACATGCTCAACGACGATCCCGCAGGTGCGACCGCCCGGATCCGCGAGCTCGAGGCTTCGGCCGAGGAAGCGCTGGAAGAGCTGCGGGCGCTGGCCCACGGGGTGCGCCCGCCACTGCTGGCCGACCGCGGGCTGGTCGAGGCGCTGCACTCAGCCATGGCCCGCTCGGGCCTGCCGGTGAAGATGACCGACGAGAGCGTCGGGCGCTATCCACCCGAGATCGAGAGCGCCATCTACTTCTGCATCCTGGAAGCGCTGCAGAACGTCGCCAAGCACGCGAGCGGAGCCCGCCACGTCCGCGTGCGCGTCGACGGCGACACGCGTGGAGAAGTCTGGTTCGACGTCCGCGACGACGGCAGCGGCGCCGCCGACGACGCGGCCCTGGAGGGTGGCGCGGGGATGACCAACATGCGCGACCGTCTCGCGGCCATCGACGGGGTGCTGCACGTCGTGTCACACCCCGGGGTCGGCACGTGCGTGTTCGGTCGCGCGCCGGTGCCCATGGGCCCGCCACAGCGCTCGCAGCGCGCGGGGTGAGAGCTCCTGCTTGCGGATGTGCGCGGCCGCGCCGACCTGGGTGACGGCCTCGGGCAGGTCGATCACCGCCTCCAACGACACCAGGATCACCACCGCGCCCGGTTCCTGCTCGATGAGGCGACGGGTCGTCTCGATGCCGTCCATCCCCGGCATCCGGACCTCGACGAGCACGAGGTCCGGGTGGAGCTCGGCGGCCAGCGCCAGCGCCTGCTCGCCGGAGCTGGCCTCGGCGAGCTGCTGGAACCCGTCGGTCGCCGCGATGAGCTCGCGCGCCGTGTGGCGGAACACCGGCTGGTCGTCGACCGCCAGGACCGTCACCGCTGGGCGGCCTGGGTCGAGGGGTGGGCACATCGCTCGCACAAGGGTCCGTGACCGCCGCCGGCACGACAAGGGCATGGACCACCGCGCGCGGGTCGTGCCGGCACGACGTCCGGTCAGCCCGCCTCCTGAGCCGACGCCGGAGTCCGCGGGGCCGCCTCGATCAGCCCCAGCTCGACCGCCCGGCCGACCGCCGCCGAGCGCGTGGCGACGCCGAGCTTCTGGTAGACCGCGTGCACCTGGGACTTGATGGTGTTCGCCGACACCTGCTCGACCACGGCGATCTCGCGGCACGACAGGTGGCTCGGCAGATGGCGCAGCACGCGAAGCTCGGCGGGCGTGAGCACGCCGACGCGTTCCTGCTCCGCCCGGCGCGCCGTCGTCGCCAGCGCCACCTCGGCCTCGCCGACCCACGCGGCGAGCCCATGGGCGTCGGGCATGCGCGTCGTGAGGCGCCGCGCGTCGGACAGCCATGCCCGTGCGCCCGGCACGTCGCTGAGCCGGAGCAGCGCACGCGCGAGCGCGAAGCTGACCTGCACCTGGAGCCAGGGCGGAACCGCGTCACGACCCGCCAGCATCGCCGTGGTCGCCTGGACGTCGGCGCTCGCTTGCTTGAAGCGGCCGGCGACGGCACCCGCGAAGGCCGCCACGGCCACGATCACGCCCATCGTCGCTCGGTCGCCGAGGCCGTGCGCGGCCACGCGGGCCCGCGCGCGCTCGACACGACGCAGGCCCTCGTCGGGGTCGCCGCCGCAGAGCGCGACGAGCGCGAGGTCGGCCTCGCACAGCGCGGCGATCGCGGGAGCGACGACGAACGCGCGCCGGACGCCGGCCTCCAAGGGATCGATCGCGCCGGCCACGTCGCCCGCGAGCATCCGGCCCGCGCCGTCGAGCAGGCAGGACAGCGCGCCCACCGGCTCGCCGGCCGCGCGCCCCTCGGCAGCGGCGGCGCGCAACGTCCCGGCGCCGCCGTCTCCCGTGGTGAACGCCCGCAGCGCGCACGCCCCGGCGCGCAGCGACCGCGCCTGCCGCGCGGGCGCGTCGTCCAGCGTGGCCTCCGCCGCCGCCAGCGCCCGATCCACCCGCCCCAACGCCAGACGCGGTGCGGCGTGCATCGCGACGGTCAGCGCGACGGACGCGTGGCGCTCGGCCGCGGCCGGGGGCAACGCGTCGAGCCACCGCCCCAGCTCGGTCGAGCGGCCGTCCCACGCATACGTCGCCGCGCGCCGCCACAGCAGGTCGCCGGCACGCGCGACGTCACGACCGGCGACCGCGTGCGCGACCGCCGCCTCGACATCGCCCCGCGCCTCGTACAACCGGCTGGCACGCCGTCGAAGCAGGCGCTCGCTCGCCGGCTCGCGCCGGCGCAGCTCGTCGCGCAGGAACTGCCCGACGAGCGGATGCAGACGCAGCCGCACCGGGTCGCCATGCCCGACGGTCGCGACGGGCAGCCCGGAACGCGAGACCTCGTCGAGTCGCGCGGCCGCGTCGTGGCCGCTCAGCAGGTCGTCGCAGCGATCGACGTCCAAGACGTCCAACAGCGAGCAGCGGCGCAGGAACGCCACGATCCGAGCCGGCACCGCCGCCAGCACGTCGCCGGCGAGGTAGTCGGCGACGTAGGGATCCGAGGCGCTGAAGCGCTGGGCGGCGCCCGCGTGGTCGTTGGAGCGCCCAAGCGACTGGGCGGCGAGTGAGAGCACCGCGGGCCAGCCCTCGGTCGTGCGCTGCAGCGCGTCGAGCGGCGCAGCCCCAACCGGCGCGTTCGCCTCGTCGAGCAGCCGGGCGACCTCCCCGCGGGTCATCGCGAGGTCGGCCGGGCCGATCTCGAGGACGTCGCGCTGGGCGCGAAGCCGGCCGAGCGGCGGCGTCGTGCGCGAGGCCACCACGAGTCGAGAGCCCGGACCCAGGCGCCGGACGAGCACGGTCAGGTCACGGGCTCCGGCCGGCCCGCCGTCGATGACGAAGACGCGGTCGCGCGCGTCCGTGACGACCCCGCCCGGCGGCAGCCAGGCGAACGCGCGTGGGTCCTGTCGCGCCCATGCCGCCAAGAGCGTGGACTTGCCGTAGCCGGCCGGTGCGCGCACCACGACGACCGACTCGCGGGCACCGAGCAACCGGCGCGTCAGTCGATCGCGCGGGATCTCCCCGGCGCGCGGAGGCGCGGGGGCTGCGTGCAGCGGCAGTGTCGCGGAGGCGGGCACGGACGCGATCAACGATTCCCGTGCCGGCGCAGACGAGCAAGGGCGTAGGCCCGCCTCCGGGTGGAGGCGGGCACGACGGCGTCAGGTCGCGTTCAGGATCTTGTTCTTCTGGATCGCGAACTCCTCATCGGTGAGCACGCCCTGCTCGTGCAGCGCGGCGAGCTTCTGCAGCTGCTCGATCGGGTCGACCGCGGGCGGCGGCGGAGGCGGCGGCTCGTAGGCGGGTTCGGGCGCCTGCTCGTAGCCGCCCTGCTGCGCCCAGCGGTTGCCCTGCCGGCGTGAGACGCGGTTGCTGACAGCGGTCGCCGTGCCGGCCACGACGGCCGTGCGCGCCATGCCGCGAAGCAGTCCTGGCATTCGTCTTCTCCTCCTAGCTCGCGGCCGCGTCGAGCGCGTCGAGCGCCGCGATCAGGGCCTGGATCTCGATGCGCCCGTCGGCCAGCAGGAGGCCGCCCGAGCGCCGCAGGGCGATCGCCAGCGGCGCCGCCCACCGGTTCTCATACACGAGGATCGCGGCCGAGTCGCCAGGGTCGAGCGACGCAGCCGCCTCCTCGAGGTCGGCGTTGCTGACCAGGCCCGAGGACGCGCCCTCGAAGACCGCGAAAGGGCTGTCGGCGCCGAGGTGGTCGAGGTCCAACGCGGTCGTCGTCCCGTCGGCGTCCTTGGACACGAACGCGATGTCGAGCACGCGGATGATGCCGCGATCGGACAGGTCCACGATCAGCGGCGCGATGTCCGCTCCGTCGGGCCGCTTGCCCGGCCAGCCGAGCACGATCCAGTCGACCGGGCCCATCTCCTCCAGTTCGACATCGTCGCCCATGGCACGCTTCCCTTCGTCGGTGGTCGCGGCAACCGTAGGTCCGGGCGGAGGTCGTCCACATCGTCCTATCCGTATGACGCGCGACGACGTCAACGCGCCGCCTCCTCGCTCTCGCCGCCGTTCGACGGGGTGCACACCGGTCCGATCGTCTCGTGCGCGCCGTCTCGCATCCGGCCCGTCGGCCGCCGATGCTCCGCGCATGGTCGCCGTCGCCCTCCGGCCCGTTCCCGTCATGCTGATCGCGGGCGCGCTGCTGATCGGTGGCTGCGGCGATGGCGAGCGCGGCGGTGAGGCTTCCAACGCGGTCACGCAGGCGCTGTCCACGGTGGCCGCAGCACCGCGGACCGTGACCGCGCCGGCCGAGACCAAGACCGTGACGGCGCCGGCCAAGACGAAGACCGAGACCGTCACGAAGACCGTGACCGCGCCGGCGAAGACCGTGACCACCGAGGCCGACTCCGACTCCAAGGTCGCTCCAGCCGCCGTCGGCGCCGCGGCCGGAGCGCTCGCGGCGGACGACACCGGCACCACGACCGTCGTCCGGACCGTCACCGCCGCCGCCTCTCCGGCGCCGGAGCTCGGCGCGCCGGAGGCCACGAGCACCGATGACGACACCGAGGGGCTCCCGGCGTGGCTCGCCGCGCTGCTGGGCGCGGCCGTCGGCGCCCTGGGCGTCGGAGCGATCGTCGGATGGCGGCACCGGCACCACGCGCCGGAGCCTCCGCCCGCCGCCTGATCACTCCCCGCCCGCCGGCGACACCCCGATCCCCGCGGGCCGCGGTGCATGCCGACGAGCGCGGGATCGGGCGCATGAGGTCACGCAGCGCGCGTGGCGCCCGCACGCACGCGCGAGGGGCACGCACGAACCTGCCTGACTGGTGGTCACCCTCGTCGGGTCCGGCCCGTGCCGTGACGATCCCGCCATGGTCGAGCATCTGGAGCCGGAGCCCTTCTGGGCGCATTTCACGCAGTTGACGAAGATCGCGCGGCCGTCCCGTCACGAGGAGCCGGTCATCGCCCACGTCACCGCGTGGGCGGCCGAGCGCGGGCTGCGCCTGCGCTCCGACAGCACGCGCAACCTCGTGATCGACGTTCCCGCCACGCCGGGGCGCGAGGACGCGCCCATGGTGGTCCTGCAGGGCCACCTCGACATGGTCTGCGAGCGCCAGCCCGACAGCCCGAACGATCCGACCGAGGGCCGAATCGAGCTGCTCCGCGACGGCGACTGGCTCACCGCCGACGGCACGACGCTCGGCGCCGACGACGGCGTGGCCATCGCCGCGATGATGGCGCTGGTCGAGGACGAGCAGGCACCGCACGGCCCGCTGCAGCTGTTGATGACCGTCGCCGAGGAGGTGGGCCTGGAAGGGGCCAACGGCCTCGACGGCTCGCTGCTGGACGGCAAGATCCTCGTCAACCTCGACAGCGAGGAGGATCGTAAGCTCACGGTCGGCTGCGCGGGGAGCACGGACTCGTGGGTGCGCGCGCCGGCCAGCCGCGCGCCGCTCGACCCGTCGTCGGTCGCGCTGAGCGTCACGGCCGAGGGCGGGCTGGGCGGCCATTCGGGGATGCAGATCCAGCTCGGGCGGGCCAACGCCATCAAGTACCTCGGGCGCGCGCTGCGCGAGGTCGGCGCCCAGGTGCCACTGCGCCTGGCCTCGCTGGACGGCGGCAAGAGCCGCAACGCGATCCCGCGTGACGCGACCGCGGTCATCGCGGTGGCGGCCGGCGACGCGGAGCGCGTACGCGAGCTGTTGGCCCAGAGCGAGGCCACGATCCGCGACGAGTACGCCAAGACCGACCCCGACGTCAGCCTCGTCGCCGCCGACTCCGAGCCGCCCGCCGACGCGTGGACCGCCGCGGCGACCGACGAGCTGCTCGACGTGGTGGCCTTGATCCCGACCGGACCGCTCGCGCTGAGCCCGGACTTCGACGGCCTCGTGGAGACGAGCACGTCGCTCGGCGAGGCCATCACCGAGGGCGACGTGCTCACGCTGCACAGCCTCACCCGCTCGTCCAACGACGCCGCGATGCCCGGCGTCCTGGGGACGCTCGAGGCCGCGGCCCGCCGCGCCGGCGGCGAGGTCGAGTTCAAGCACAACTACGGCGGCTGGCGGCCGAACCTCGACTCCCCCGCGCTGGCCGCGCTGCGCGTCGCCTACGACCGGTCGTTCGACGACACCCCGATCGTCACCGCGGTCCACGCCGGCCTGGAGACGGCCGTGATCGGCGACAAGGTCGCCAACCTCGACATGATCTCCTTCGGGCCGCAGATCGAGTCGCCGCACTCGCCCGACGAACGCGTGAGCATCCCGACCGTTGAGCGATTCTGGACGCTGCTCGTCGGCTTCGTCGACGAGCTCTCCCAGCCGACGAACGGCCACGCGCGATGAAGGGCTGGCTCATCGGAGGACTGCTCGCCGTCGGCCTGCTGCTGATCTTCGTGGCGACCGGCACCGGCCGCGACAACACCGGCGACACGGTGCGCGCCCAGGCCTGGGCCAGCGACGTCTGCCGGACCGTCGCGACGTGGGAGGGCTCGCTGAAGGACATCCGCAAGGAGCTCCAGAAGAACAGCTACGGCGCCCGCAACGCCGACGGCGGCTCCGGCGACGGCGTCGAGGGCAACGTCACGGTGCGGGAGGCGGTCGATCGCGCGGTCGTCGCGACCGACGAGCACCTGACGCTCGGCCTCGAGCAGGCGGGCATCCCGGACTCGCCCCAGGGCGGGGCGTCCGCGGCGACCCTGCGCGCGTGGGCGACGCGCACCGAGGACAACCTCCTCCTCGCCCAGGCGCGGCTGAAGCGCGAGCCGGCCGCCGACAGCATCGCCGGCGCGGCGCTGCAGACGCTCGCGGTCCCGATCACCGCGCTCACGCGGTCGGTCCTCGACGGGCGCACCACGCTCCAGCGGATCGGCACGACCGATCCCGAGCTGGCCCAGGCGTTCCAAGACAGCAACACCTGCCGCCGGCTGCAGAGGAGAACGGCATGAGACGGTTGAGCGTCCTGTTGGCCGTCGTCGTGGCGCTCGCCTGTGGCGGCGCGGCGACGACCGTGCTGCCCGGCGTGGTGAGCGGGCCCGCGATCGCGGTCGCCGCGACGTCGACCACGGCCACGAGCACGACGAGCACGGGCACGACCAGCACGCCCGCCGCCGCGGCGCCCAAGACCCAGCCGGCCCAGAGCACCTCCTCGGAGGCCAAGCCGAAGGAGCCCGACTACGACTGGGTCAAGATCGCGATCGAGGGCCTGCTCGTCATCGCCTTCATCGCGCTCGGCGTCCGCACCGGCGGCATCGGCCTCGGCCTGTGGGGCGGCGTCGGAACGCTCGTCCTCGTCTTCGGCTTCGGCCTCGATCCCGGCGACCCGCCGGTCGACGCGATCCTGATCATCGTCGCCGTGATCGCCGCCGCCGCGGCGATGGAGGCGGCGGGCGGGATCGACTACATGGTCATGCTCGCCAGCCGGGCGCTGCGCGCGCGGCCGCGTTCGATCAACTACGTGGCGCCGTTCGTGTCCTACCTGCTGTGCATCCTCACCGGCACCAGCAACACGTTCTACTCGATCGTCCCGGTCATCAACGAGGTCTCCTACGCCAACGAGATCCGGCCCGAGCGGCCGCTCGCCAGCTCGACCGTCGCGTCGGCCCTGGGCATCACCTCCAGCCCGGTCGCCGCGGCGATGGCCACGCTGCTGCCGCTGGTCGAGGCCAAGGGCTTCGACCTCGTCGACGTGCTGCTGATCACGATCCCGTCGAGCATCGTGGCGATCATCGTGATGTCGTTCGTGATGAGCCATCACGGCGCGGAGCTGAGCGAGGACCGCGAGTTCCAGCGCCGGCTCGAGGTGGGCGAGGTGCAGCCGCCCGAGCCGGCGAGCGACATCGTGTTGAAGACCTACGCCAAGCGCAGCGTCGCGATCTTCCTCGGCGCCGTGCTCGTCATCTGCGTCTTCGGCTTCATCGACGACATCCGCCCGACGGTCGTCAGCGAGGACGGCGGGACCGAGCCGCTGTCGGTCACGCCGATCATCCAGATGGTCATGCTCGCCGCGGCGGCGCTGATCGTCGCCAGCTGCAAGGTCCGCGCAGCCGACGTGCCCGGCATGCCGATCTTCCGCTCCGGCATGGTCGCGATGATCGCCCTCTTCGGCATCGCCTGGATGGCGGACACCTTCATCGCCAGCAACGAGGACGCGATCGTCTCGGCGCTCGGCGACCTGGCCAACCAGTGGCCGTTCATGATCGCCGTGTCGATCTTCCTGGTGGCGGGGCTGACGACCAGCCAATCGGCGGCGACGCGGACGATGGTCCCGCTCGGCCTGGCCCTCGGCATCGGCGCGGGCTACATGATCGCCATGTGGACGGCGGTCGTCGGCGTCCTGTTCCTGCCCGCCAACGGCACGCAGATCGCGGCGGCCGAGGCCGACCGGACGGGCACCACCTCGCTGGGCAAGCGCGTCATCGACCACTCCTTCCAGCTGCCGCTGCAGATCGCCTGGATCACCACGGCCCTGGTCGGCATCGGGATCGTGGCGGTGTTCCATTGAGCGCCGAGGCAGACCCTCCGGCCACCGCCCCGGGCGCCCCCGCCCCCGCGGGCAGCGGCCACAGCCCGTGGCTATGGGTCTCGCTTGTGCTCGGCGCGCTGGCGATCGGCCTCCTCGTGTGGGGCCTGGCCAAGAGCTCGGACCTCAACAGCGCCGAGAACCAGCTCGACCAGCAGGCCGAGACGGGCAGCGCGGCGGTGACCACCGTCAAGAGCGCCTACGAGGACCTCACCAAGGACCTCGACGCCACCAACGAGCAGCTGGACGACACGACCCAGGACGTCGCGTCCGCGAACGCCGCGGCCGACCAGGCTCAGAAGGAAGCCGAGGTCGCCAAGCAGCAGGCCGACGAGGCCGACGACCAGACCAAGCAGGCGGAGGCCGAGGCGGCGGAGGCCCAGGCCCAGACGAAGGCGGCGCAGTCCAAGGCCGACGTCGCGTCCGGCTGCGCCAAGGCCTACATCTCGGCGATCGGGACCCTGTTCGACGGCAGCGACGTCAAGGCGCAGGCGGCGACCGTCGGCGAGCAGCTCAAGGGCATCTCGGCCGACTGCAAGGCCGCGTTCGAAGGCACCTGACCCAGGCGACGACTATGGCCGGCGACGCGGACGGCGACCTGCAGGCGCTGCTGCTCGCGCTCGGCGCAGCCTCGGGCTGGTGATCCGCCCCGCTCCCGTGGACCTCTGGATCTACCTCGCGCTCGGGGCGCTCGTCGGCGCGATGAAGGCGTGGGGCAGCCGCTTCCAGACCGGTGGCTACCTGCTGGCCATCGTCGCCGCGGCCGTGGTCTCGGCGCTCGCGTTCCTCGCGCACGGCGGCAACGAGGCGGCCTCGCTGCGCCTGACGATCCCGCCGCTCGTCACGTTCCTGCCCGGCGCGCTGCTGACGATGGCGGTCGTCGACCTGGCCTTCGGCGAGACCGTCACGGGGGCCAGTCGCTTCGTCGCCGGCCTGCTGCAGCTCACGCTGCTGGGCATCGGCATCGTCGTCGGCGCCGAGCTCGTCGGCAACCCGCACAGCGCACCGGTCGCCGGGTCGGCGGCCGACACCCTGGGCTCCTGGTCGCCGTGGCTCGGCGTCCTGCTCTACGGGATCGGCATCTACGTGCACAACTCCGCGCCGGCCGGCTCGCTGCGCTGGCTGCTGCTCGTGCTGTTCGCGGCCTGGGGCGGCCAGCTCGTCGGCCGGGCGATCCTCGACCCGGCGCTCAGCGGCTTCGTCGGCGCGGCCGCGATGGTGCCGATCGCCCACGCGGTCGCCCGCGTCCACGGCGCCCCGCCGGCGCACGTCACGTTCCTCCCGGCGTTCTGGCTGCTGGTCCCGGGGACGATCGGGCTGATCGGCATCACCGAGCTCGTCGGCGGGGCGCACCCCGCGACCGCGTCGGAGAACTTCGGCACCGCGCTGGTCGCCACCGGCTCGGTGGCGCTCGGCATCCTGGTCGGGACGATGATCGTCCGGGCGTCGCGTGCCGCGCTGCAGGCGACGACGCGCAGCGCGTGACCCGTCGCGTTCAGCCGACGGGATCGGCGCGGGCGGCCGGGCCTGCCTGCGGCCCGTCGGCGGCCGGCCGCGCGCGCTTCCACACGAAGTCGAGCGTGATCGCCAGGAGCGCGATCGCCACGATCGCGACGAAGGTCGCGGGGTCGTTTCGCAGCGTGTCGACCACGAAGAACACCAACACGATCGCGGTCACGGCGATCGCGGCGAGCACGATCGCCGCGTTCGCGCCCGTGTCGGCGCGCCGGCGGTAGCCGGCCAGGGCCACGAGCAGGAACACGACCAGCGCGATCGCGCTGCCGACCGAGGCGATCGCCGACAGGTCGACGAGGTTGGCCACGATCCCGACGATCACCGCGGTGATGATGAGCCCTGAGTGCTCACCGAGCTTGGACCGCGCGCCGAACAGCGGCGGGAACTGCCCGGCGGCGGCGAGCATCCGGGTCAGGCCGCCCGACGCGTACAGCGTCGCGTTGACCGACGACGACGTCGCCAGCAGCGCCGCGACGGCCATCATCACGAAGCCCGCGTCGCCCAGCGACGGCCGCGCCGCCTCGGCGATCGCGGTCTCGCCGTAGCCCACGACCTGGTCCACCTCCAGCGTCCCGAAGACGCCGAGCGAGATCAGCACGTAGAGCCCGGCGGTCAGGCCCAGCGCCGCGTACATCGCGCGCGGGAGCTCGCGCCCGGGGTCGGCGAGGTCCCCGCCGGCAAAGCTGATGACGCTGAAGCCCAGGTAGGCGAAGAACGTCAGCGCGACGCTGGCCACGATGTCGGACACCGACGGGTAGCCGCTGAACGCGAGCAGGCTCCAGTCGACGTCGACGATCGTCACGACGATGAACACCGCGAAGACGGCCAGCAGCGCGAGCACGATGAGCGTCTGCGCGCGATCGACGATCGTCGAGCCCACGACGTTGATGGCCAACGCGCCGAGGATCACGGCGGTCGTGAACACGTGGGCCCAGACCGGCGCGGCGTCGTTGCCGATGAACAGCGACGACGCGTAGCTGCCGAACGACACCGCCACCATCGAGCAGACGATGATGATCGCGGACATGTACCCCAGCCAGGACGCGATGCCGACGAGGCGCCCGTTGCCGAACCCCTCCATCAGGTAGGCGATGATCCCGCCCGAGGACGGGTACCGGACGCCGAGCTTGACGACGGTGTAGCCGAGCAGGCCGGCGACGATGCCCGCCAGCAGGAACGAGAGCCACACGGCCGAGCCGGCGACCGTGCCTGCCTCGCCGAGCAGCGCGAAGATGCCGGCGCCGACCATCGCGCCGACGCCGAGGAAGACGGCGCCGCGCACGGTCATGGTGCCGCGAGGTGTCTGGTCGCCGGCCATCGCTCGACGCGCCCGTCAATCCTCCTTCGCCTTGGCGACCTCGGCCGACGGGCGCGCAGGGAGATCCATCGGCGCCTCAGACCGGGTTGCGCTGCCCGCCATAAGCGGCCAACCCGTAGATGATCATGATGTCGATCGCGAAGATCGCCAGCGACCAGAAGGGATAGGCCGGGATCGACAGCAGCGCGGCGATCGCGCTCGCGGCGGCCATGATGATGCCGAGCCAGCGCCCGAACGTGCGGCCGTTCCAGATCGAGAACGCGGCGATCATCTGGATCCCGCCGATGGCGACCGTCACCCAGCCCCAGGTGTTGAGGTCGCTGAGGATGTACTTCTGGTCGGCGACGAAGAAGCTGGAGTTGCCGATCGCAGCGATCCCGTAGATGATGTTCAACACGCTGACGACGGCCATCATGATCCCGGCGAACAGCACCCAGCCCGCGCCCTCGGCGGTGGAGCTCATCCCCTCGGCCGACGCGGTGCGCGCGCCGCCCGCGCCCGCCTGCTGCCTCCCGGCGTCCATCATCGACATGTCCAACCTCCGGTGACTCTCAGTGGTCGACGCTCGCGTTGACGCGAGCGCCACGGCCTACGGGTCAAGCCTGGCCACGGAGCACTGCGCCGGCAATCGCGCGCGCACCACAGTCACGGTGGGGTGCACCCGCGCCGCGCACGCTCCAGGCGTGCGAGCTTGACCTCCATCTTGGTCCGCACCGCCGCGTGCGCACGATCGAGGCCCTCCGCCACGGCCTGCGAGACGGTCACCCGGCGCCAGGCCTCGCATTGACCACAGCGCAGGAGGACCTGGATCTCCTCGCCGGCGCCGATGGGCGACCAGTCGACCAGGCACACGAAGCGGGTGCGGCAGGCGGGGCATTCCAGCAGCCGAGCGCACGTGTCGGCGATCATGGCGCGGGTGACGCGCTCGCCGTGCCGGGCGCCATAGGCCTCGCCGAAGGGCCCGACGAAGAACAGGAACATCGGCGGCCGCCTCCTCGTGTCGGAGCGCGCCGCCGAGATGACGGAGCGTGAGGCCGAAGCATCCGCGCGGACGTCACGCGCCGGCAATGGCGTACGCCGGTCTTCGGCGTTCGCGCGCACACCACCCGACCGGCGCGACGACGAAGGTGCTGCGCCCACGCGCCACGCCGACATGCGCGCACCATTGCCCGGCGGCTGACCCGGCGGCACGCTGCGCACCATGATCCTCGCGGCGGACTACCCCTTCCTCGACATCGTCGGCACGATGTTGGTGTTTTTCTTCTGGGTGATGTGGTTCTGGTGCCTCATCATCGTGCTGGGCGACGTCTTCCGGCGCGAGGACCTCTCGGGCTGGTCGAAGGCCCTCTGGACGTTGTTCCTGGTCTTCCTTCCGTGGCTCGGGATCCTCATCTACCTGATCGCTCACGGCAAGGACATGGGCGAGCGCCGGATGGCCGCCGCGGCCCAGCAGCAGGCCCTGGTCGACGGCCACATCCGGAACGTCGCCAGCACCGGCGGCGGCACCGGCTCCGCGGAGCAGATCGCGCAGGCCAAGCGCCTGCTGGACGACGGAGCGATCGATGCGGCGGAGTACGACCAGCTCAAGCGCCAGGCGCTGGCGGCTTGAGCGACCGGCGACCCGATCAGCCGGTCGTGGTGGCCTTCGACGGCTCCCGACCGGCGCGAGCGGCCGTCGAGCGCGCTGTCGCGCTCTTCCCCGAGCACCGCCTCATCATCGCCACCGCGTGGGAGCCCGGGCTGGCGCTGGCGATCATGCCGATCGCCGACACCACCGGCTTCAACTACTCCTCCCCGTCGGTCGACCAGATCCGGATGGTCGACGACGCCCAGCACGACCATGCCTCGGCGATCGCCGAAGCCGGCGCGGCGCTGGCGCGCGAGCTCGGCGCGGTCGCCGAGGCCGACGCGACGCGCGAGGAGCTCAAGGCCGCCGACGCGCTCGTGGCGCTGGCCGAGCGGACGGACGCGGCCGCCATCGTGATCGGGTCACGCGGGCACGGCGGCGCCAAGGCGCGGTTGCTCGGCTCGACCAGCCGACGGGTCCTGCACCTCGCCCACCGGCCGGTGCTCGTGGTTCGCGAGGCGACGCGCCGCCTCGATCCGCAGCCCCCACCTCGTGAGCGCTGACGCATGGGTGTCCTCGCCGTGCTGCTCGCGTTCGCGGTGCTCGCCGGCATCGGCGGCCGCGTCCGGCACCGCTCGGCTGCGCGCCGACGGCGGCCCGGGCCGGGTCCTGATCCGCGATGACGGCCGTCGACCGATCGGCCGATCTCGGGTCCGGCGGGGACGCACGCGCCGGGTGGCTGCCGATCGCGGTCCTCGCCGCCGCGCAGTTCGTGATGGTCTTGGACAGCAGTGTGATGAACGTGTCGATCTCGCAGATCGTCGCCGACCTCGACACCACGATCCAGGGCGTCCAGCTCGCGATCACGGCCTACACCTTGGTGATGGCCTCGCTGATGCTGCTCGGCGCGCGCCTGGGCGACATCATCGGCCGCGACCGGTGCTTCGCGATCGGGCTCGCGGTCTACGGGGTCGGCTCGCTCACGACCGCGCTGAGCCCGAACCTCACGGTCCTGCTGATCGGCTGGTCGCTCGTGGAGGGCATCGGCGCGGCCCTCGTGGTCCCGGCGATCGTGTCGATCATCGCGGCCACCTACGACGGTCATCAACGCGCGGTGGCCTTCGGGATCGTCGGCGGGATCGCCGGCGCGGCGATCGCCGCCGGGCCGCTCATCGGCGGCTGGGTCACCACCGAGCTCAGCTGGCGCTACGTGTTCGTCGGCGAGGTCGTGGTGGTCGTCGCCATCCTGGTCGTGCGCCGCCGACTGCACAAGAGCCCGCCCGTCGCGCACCCGCCCAAGCTCGACGTCGTCGGCGTGCTGCTCTCGGCGATCGGCCTGGCGCTCACGGTGTTCGGGATCCTCAAGAGCAGCGAGTGGGGCTGGATCGAGCCGCTCGGCGCGATGACGATCGGCGGCCAGGAGATCACCCCGCTCGGGTTCTCCGTCGTCCCGTTCCTCATCCTCGCCGGCGGCGGGCTGCTCGCGGCCTTCGCCGTCTGGGAGGAGCGCCGCGAGCGCCTGGGCCTCGACACGCTCCTGGATCGCGCCCTGCTCAAGATCCCGGCCCTGCGCGCCGGCCTGAGCACGCTGATGATGCAGCAGCTGATCCTGCTGGGGACGTTCTTCGTCCTGCCGGTCTACCTCCAGGTCGTGCTCGGGCTCGACGCGTTCGAGACGGGCAAGCGCCTCTTCCCCATGTCGGTGACGATGTTCGTCGCGGCCCTGCTCGGCCCGCGGCTCGCCGCCGGCTTCGCGCCCAAGCGCGTCGCCCAGGTCGGCCTGGTGGCGCTGGTCGTCGCCGCGGTCCTGCTGCTGGAGACCATCGACGTCGAGCTCAACGACACCGGCTTCGCCGTGTCGCTCGCGCTGTTCGGCGTCGGTGCCGGCTTGTTGTTGTCGCAGCTGGGCAACGTCATCATGTCGTCGGTCGACCCGTCCCAGACCAACGAGGCGGGCGGGCTCCAGGGCACCGCTCAGAACCTCGGCGCGTCGCTCGGCACCGCGTTCATCGGGTCGGTGCTGATCGCGTCGTTGAGCTCGGGCTTCGTCGCGAAGGTGCAGGCCAACCCAGCCCTGCGCCCGGCGGTGCAGGAGCAGGTCGCGGCGGTCGCCCAGAAGGGCATTCCGGTCGCGCCCGTCGCGGAGGTCGAGCAGGCGGCGCGCGACGCCGGCGTCCCCCCACGGCAGGCCGCGGAGCTCGCCGACGACTACGGCGACGCACAGCTCGACGGCCTGCGCCGGGCGATGGGCGCGATCGCCCTGTTCGCGGCGGTGTCGCTGTGGTTCACGCGCCGGCTGCCTGGCCACACCCGCGACGCTGCATAGACACCGGTAAATGGTCGACAGTCCCTACTGCTCACCTGTTCGGACAAGGAATTCCCACGGAGGTCCGGCACCAGACTAACGTCGTAAGCGATGGGCGTCGCGATCCCGACCGCACCCGCGCTCTCACGCTGGCGCGACCCGCGCCGGGCGGCCCTGATCACGGCCAGCGCCGGTGCGACGGCGCTCGTGACGACCGCCGCGGTGCTGGGCGCGATGGTTCCAGGCCCCGACGCCGACCCCGACGCCACTGCGCTGCTGCGGGGGAGCCTGGTCGCCGCGCCGCTGGGCGTCGGCCTCTACGCCAGCGCCACGCGGCAGTACACCCGGTTCGCGCGCCTGCTCCTGATCATCGGTCTCACGGCCTTCGTGACGACGCTGGCCGAGTCGTCGGACGCCACGCTCTACACGCTCGGCCGGACCGCCGGATGGCTGCTGGAGGCGCTGGTCGTCGTCGCGCTGCTCGCGTTCCCCTCGGGCCGGCTGACCGACGCGGCGGACCGCCGGCTCGCGGGCGCGATGTGCGCCGTCGTCGCCATCGCCGACCTCCCCACCCTCGTGTTCGCGGACGCGCTCAAGGTGCCCAGCCCGTACACCAGCTGCATCAGCGACTGCCCGGGGAGCATCCTGATGGCCTTCGAGCGCCAACCGGCGTTCGTCGAGCCGGCCTTCTTCGCCGCCGGCAGCTTCCTGGTGTTCTGCCTGATGGTCGCCGTCCTCGTCCAGCTGCAGCGCCACCTCGGCCGCGCCTCGCCGTTGCTCCGACGGATGCTCGTCCCCGTCCTCGCCGTCGGGATGGTGCGCGTCGCCGCGGTGGGCATCGCGGTGGTCGCGCGCGAGATCGACCCGGACGACACGCTGGCCGGCGCGGGAGCGGCGACGATCGCCTGGTGCACCCCGCTGCTGGCGATCGCCTTCCTCGTGGGTCTGCTCCGGCTCCGCCTGTCCTGGGATCGCGCACTGCGCCAGCTGGCGAGCTGCGCTGGCCGCATGCCCGACGTCCCGACGCTCCAGCGAGCGTTCGCCGACACGTTCGACGATGCGGATCTGCGCATCACCCTGACTTCCGCGGACGCCGGCCGCGGCGACCCCGAGACCGCAGCCGGCGGGCGCGCCGACCGCCGGACCATCCCCGTCCACGACCACCACGGCGTAGAGGTCGCGACGATCGACTACGACACGTCGCTGGCCGAATGCCGGGAGCTCGTGGAGACAGCCGGGACGATCGCGGCGGTGGCGCTCGCCAACCTGCGGCTGACCGAGGAGGCGGACGCGGCGGCCGCCGAGGTCCTGCGTTCGCGGGCGCGCATCGCCGCCACCGCCGATCGCGAGCGGCGGCGCATCGAGCGCGATCTCCACGACGGCGCGCAGCAGCAGCTCGTCGCGATCCGCATCGAGCTCGGCCTCGCCGAGGACCTCGCCCGCACCGACCCGAGGCAGTGCGCCGCGCGGATCCACCAGCTCGAGAACGCGCTGGACGATGCGCTCGAGGAGCTGCGATCGCTGGCGCACGGCATCTGCCCTCCATTGCTCGCCGACCAAGGGCTACAGGAAGCCGTCAGGGCCGTGGCCGCGCGGTGCTCGGTCCCGACCGCGCTCGAGGTCGACGGCGTCGTCCGCTACACCCCGGAGGTCGAAAGCGCCGTCTACTTCTGTGTGCTGGAGGCGCTGCAGAACGTCGCCAAGCACGCGCCGGAAGCACGCCGCGTCGTCGTCCGCCTCGACGCCGGCGTCGACGACCAGCTGCGCTTCAGCGTCCGCGACGACGGCGCGGCGACGGGCCGGCCCGAGCCGCGGGGCGCCGGGATCACCAACATGCAGGACCGCGCGTCGGCCGTCGGCGGAGAGTTGTACGTCATCTGCCGGCGGGGAATCGGCACCGAGGTGCGCGGGCGCGTTCCGGCCAGGCGCGACAGGCCGGCCGGTGGTCAGCGCAGCTGAGCGCCGCTTCCGTGGGCCCGCCAGACGTCGCGCAGCTTCTGCGGCGACAGGTCCTGCTTGCGGATCTGCGTCGCCGCGCTCGCGTCGTCGATCGTCGAAGGCAGGTCGGCGGGCCCGTCGAGCGAGACGAGCGCGACGACCGTGTCGGGCACGACCGCGGCCAGCCGTCGCGCGGTCTCGATGCCGTCCATGCCGGGCATCCGCACGTCGAGCAGGACCAGATCAGGGTGCAGCTCGGCGGCGAGCGCGAGCGCATCCTCGCCGCAGCTGGCCTCACCGATCTGCTCGAACCCCGCCGTCGCGAGGAGCAGCCCACGGGCGACCCGACGGAACACCTCCTGGTCATCGACGATGAGGACAGTCACCGGCATGTCAGCCTCCGAGGCTCCCCGGCCGACGCCTCGCGACACAAGGGCACGCCCAACCAGATCGGTGACGTGCGTGCACGACATGCCGCAGGCGGTCATTGACGCGCATGGTGTCGATGACGGATAGTCGGCTCGTTGAGTTCCAAAGCGCCCGACACGCGGTCGCTCGGCGAGCCCCGGATCCTCCGGGTCGTGTTGGCCGACGACAGCTACCTCGTGCGCGAGGCCGTGACCCACGTGCTCAGCGCTGCGGACGGCATCGACCTCGTGGCGACCTGCCCGGACTACGACGCGTTGATCGCCGCGGTCGAGGCCGCCCCGCCGGATGTCGTCGTCACCGACATCCGGATGCCGCCGACGAACACCGACGAGGGGCTGCGGGTCTCACGAGAGTTGCGCGTGTCCCACCCGGACGTCGGCGTCGTGATCCTCAGCCAGTTCGCCGAGCCACGGTACGGGCTCGCGCTCCTGGACGACGGCGCCGATCGGCGCGCCTACCTGCTCAAGGATCGCGTTCATTATCGCGGCCAGCTCATCACCGCGATCGAGTCGGTCGCCCACGGCGGGTCGTTCATCGACGCCAAGGTCGTCGAGGGCCTGATCGCGGAGCGCAGTCGCTCCGAGCACTCGCCGCTGAACGAGCTCACCCCACGCGAGCTCGAGATCCTGACCTTCATCGCCCGCGGCGCCAGCAACCAGGCGATCGCCGACGAGCTCGTCCTGACCAAGCGCGCCGTCGAGAAGCACATCAACGGGATCTTCCTCAAGCTCGGGCTGAGCGACGCGACCGACGTCTCCCGCCGCGTGAAGGCCACGCTGCTCTACCTCGCCGAGCAGCCGCAGGCCTGAGCCGCGGGCGTGCCGTGCGCGCTGCGCGCGCTCTTCCGGTCCATCGCGCGCCTGGAGCTCGAAGACGGCCACGCGTCGTCGATCGCGACCCACGCCAGGAGATCCTCGAGGAAGAACCGCTTCGTCGCGGCTCGGGACGGGTCGGCGGGTTCGCCGCCGATCGGGCAGGGCGGTTCGCGGCGCGGTCGCCAGACCCGCCGTGCCAATCACCCGGTAGAGGTGATGCGCGGGCTCCCCAGCCGCGGAACACTGACCGCAATCGGGCACGCTCAGCGCGCCTGTACCGCGAGCCGGTCTCGATCGGCGCTCTGAGAGGGGAAGGCATGGCCACGGCTGCGAGAGGAGCGCCCGGCCCCGGCGTCACCGTCGGACCGACAAGCGAGTTCAGCCTGTTCTTCCGCGTCAAGCCGGGCGACGGCGCGCCGTTGCGAGCGGCGCTGCGTGACCTGCAGGACACCCCTGGCTACCGGCCGGGGGACTACGGGATGGCGATCTCGTCGATCCACGAGGCGCGGTTCGTGTTGTTCGACGACGACACGCGGCTGGCGTTCATCACGAGCTTCGACGGCCCGTGGGACGCCTACATGGAGGACTTCTTCACGTCCGGGCCGACGCTCGGGCTCTTCGACGTGATCTTCCGTCACACCGAGGGCTACGACGGCCTGCCGGACGTGGCCGCGGTCAAGAGCTTCGTCCTCAGCGCGCAGCAGACCGCTGCGGCGTACGCCCGCAACTACGGCGGCACCGTCAAGGAAGTCCGGAAGGCGCAGCGGGTGAACGCGGCCTTCCAGCAGGTGCTCGACCACCCGGACGCCGCCGGCGCGCTGCAGCACCCGGCGCTCAAGCCGCTGCTCGACGAGGCCGCGGACTAGCCATGTCCGACCACATCTCCGGACCGCGGGCGCTGTCCGATCCGATCGCCGACATCACCGACGTGTACGCCTTCCCGAGCCCCGAGCGGCCCGGCCGCCTCGTGCTGGTCATGAACACGCTCCCGTTCGCCAAGCCGTGGGACGCGCTCTCGGAGGGGCTCATCTACCGCTTCCGGCTGCGGCCCCTCACCCCGAGCGCGGACGGCGACGCGGCGCCGTTCACGGCGGGCGACGACGAGGTCGTCCTCGACACCGTGTTCTCGCCGCACGTGCACCCCAACGGGCCCCGGCGCTTCGAGCAGGAGGGCACGTGCACCCTTCCGGGGGGCGAGACCGTGACCTTCCGGGTCAACGATCCGGCCGGCGGCGAGGGGCACGGCGTCCGGGTCTTCGCCGGCGCGCGCTGGGACCCGTTCATCATGGACGCCCCCGCCGCGCTGAAGACCATCGCCACGGGCAAGCTGGCGTTCACCGACCCGTCGTCGATCTACCTCGACGGCAAGGACGTCCTGAGCCTCGTCGTCGAGCTCGACACGGCGCTCCTCGGCGGCTCCGAGCTGGTGGCCGTCGTCGCCGAGACGCTGACTCGTGGCTCGTTCAACGTGCGGATCGAGCGCGTCGGGCGGCCCGAGGTCAAGAACATGATGCTGGCCCCGAAGCAGTTCGACCCGGTCAACCGCGACCTGGAGATCCGCGACCTCTACAACATGGAGGACGCATTCGCCCTGGCGGACGGCTACCTGGGGGCCTACCGGGCCCGGCTGAACGCCAACCTGGCCTTCTGGGACGGCCTGGACGACAAGGCCGACTGGACGCCACGGGCGGACGGCAGCCATCCGCTGACCGAGTTGGTCCTCGCCGACTACCTCGTCGTCGACCTGACCAAGCCCTACGTCGAGCACGGGTCGTACTGGGAGATCGAGTTGGCCGCGCTGCGTGGCGAGGCGCATCAGACGTGCGGCGGACGGACGCTCAACGACGACGTGATGGACATCATCTACACGCAGATCATCAACGCGGGCACCGGACCCGTGATCCGCGACGGCGTCGATCGGTCGACGCGCCCGGGCACTCGCACGTTCCCGTACCTGGCCGAGCCCAACCCGGATCCGCCCGATCCGCCCGAGCATCACTGAGCGATGGCGGGCGTGCAGCCATGACGGCGACTGAGGGCATCCGGCTGGAGCTCGACGACATCCAGAGTGGGGCGCTGCACGAGCGCCCGTCGCCCTACGTCGGCACCTACCTGCTGTTGCGCATCGACGATCGCGCCGCGGGGCGCGAGCTGGTCGGGCGGCTGCACGGCATCGTCGACACGGGACGACCATCGACCGATCCCGCTCGCGACGCGTGGATCACCGCGGCCTTCACGTACAACGGTCTCGAGGCGCTGGGCGTGCCGCAGGCCTCCCTGGACAGCTTCGCGCCGGAGTTCCGGCAAGGCATGGCCGCCCGCGCCGCCGAGCTGGGAGACGTGGGACAGAGCAGCCCTCAGCACTGGGAGAAGCCGCTCGGCTCGCCCGACGTCCACGTCGCCTTGGCGGCCCTGTCCCCCGATGCCGCGCGGCTGCAGGCCGTGGTCGACAAGGCCCTGCGCGCCGAACGGGAGCTGGCCGGCGTCGAGCTGATCTGGCGGCAGGACTGCTACCAACTGCCGACGGGCCGGACCTCCTTCGGCTTCAAGGACGGGATCGGGCAGCCGGCGGTCGAGGGCAGCGGCCGGCCACCGTCCAACCCCCGCGAGCGTCCTCTCAAGCCCGGCGAGATCATCCTCGGCTACCCGGATGAGACGGGTGAGCTGCCGCCGATGCCGGTCCCGGACGTCCTCGGTCGAAACGGCACGTACATCGTCTTCCGCAAGCTCCACACGCGCGTGGCCGCCTACCGGCAGTACCTGCGCGCGAAGAGCGCCAGCCGCGAGGAAGCCGCGCTCCTCGGCGCCAAGATGGTCGGGCGGTGGCAGAGCGGCGCGCCGCTTGCGGTCTCGCCCGAGCGCGACGACCCAGCGCTCGGCGCCGACCCGCAGCGCCACAACGACTACGCCTACGGGGATGACCCGCGCGGCCTCAAGTGCCCGCTCGGCGCCCACGCGCGACGCGCCAACCCCCGTGACGCCTTCGACGGCGACGGCGCGGTCGACGTTCGCCTGCACCGCATGATCCGCCGCGGCACCAGCTACGGGCCCACGCTCCCCGAGGGCGTGCTCGAGGACGACGGCGCCGACCGCGGGATCGTGTTCGTGTTCGCCGGCACGCACATCGGTCGCCAGTTCGAGTTCGTCAAGACCCAGTGGCTGAACGACGGCATCTTCATCGGCGCCCCGGAGGAGAAGGATCCGCTGGTCGGCGCGAACGACGGCACCGGCACGTTCACCGTGCCCGCGCGACCGATCCGCCGCCGGCTGCAGGAGCTGCCGCCGTTCGTCGTCACGCGCGGCGGCGAGTACTGCTTCGTCCCGAGCCTGCGTGCGATGCGCTGGCTGGCGGAGCTCGAGACGTGACCGGCCCGGAGCTACCCGAGGAGCACGACATGACCACGAACGCGACCCGCACCGACCGGTGGAGCACCCTCGACTTCGGCCCGCCGCCGTCCGGCCTCGAAGAGCCCGACTCACCGGTCCTCGTCGACGACCTCGACGAGGGCCGAGTGGCGCTGATCACCCTCAACCGCCCCCACGCCGACAACGCGATCACCACCGAGATGGGGGCCCGGCTGACGGAGATCGTCGAGACGATCGCCACGCGGACGGCGGTCCGAGCGGTGATCCTCACTGGTGCGGGCGAGCGCGCGTTCTCCGTCGGCAGCGACCTGCGCCAGCGCAAGAACATGACCAAGGAGGACTGGCTGCGCCAGCGCCAGGACTTCGACCGGACGCTCTACACGGTCCGCCAGCTGCGCAAGCCGATCTTCGCCGCCGTGAACGGGACCGCCTACGGCGGCGGCTGCGAGCTCGCCCAGAGCACCGACTTCATCATCGCCGCGGAGAACGCCACCTTCGGGCAACCGGAGGCGATGCTCGGTCTCGCGGCAGGTGGCGGCTCGCCGGCGCTCCTGCCGCGGCTGCTGCCGCCGGGCCGGGCCCTGCAGATGCTCATGACCGGCGACCCGATCACCGCGCAGGAGGCGCACCGGCTCGGCATGGTCAACGAGCTCCACCCGCAGGACGAGCTGCTCGAGGCGGCACGGCGCATCGCGACGAAGATCGCGAGCAACTCCCCAACAGCGGTGCAGGCCGTCAAGCGGGCCGTCCAACTCGGCGAGGGGCAGCCGATCGAGCAGGCGATCGCGATCATGATGGACATGCATTGGCGGTCGGCCGTCCACCCGGATCGCGTCGAGGGCATCGGCGCGTTCAACGAGGGCCGCGAGCCCACCTTCAAGGACGCCGACTACTGATGCGCGGCGCCCGGCGTGAACCACCCACCCCCGAGGAGCCCCAGCCATGGCCCTAGCCGACCAGTTCGCCCGTGATCGCGCCGCGCTGCAGATGATCAACCCGGCCCCGTACAACGCGGAGGCGCCGCCCGAGGCGCTGGAGGGCGAGATCACCCCGACCCACCTCCACTACGTCCGCAGCAACTTCGCCGTGCCCACGCACGACGGCACGCTGGAGATCGGCGGCGCCGTGGAGCACCCGACCACGCTGACGCTCGACGACTTGCGAGCGATGCCGTCCCACGAGCGCGCGGTCACCTTGGAGTGCGCGGGCAACGGGCGTCTGGAGACCCGGCCGCTCCCGATCGGCGAGCCCTGGGGGGACTACGCGGTCTCGACGGCGCGCTGGCGGGGCGCCCGGCTGCACGACGTCCTGAACCGGGTCCATCCGTCGCCCGAAGGGGTCGACGTGCGGTTCTCGGGCGCCGACGCGGGCGCCTATCACCTCAACCCGGTCCTGAAGGACACCAACAAAGACGACCTGCGCTTCGTGCGCTCGCTCCCGCTTGCGCTCGCCGTCGACCCAGCCGCCGAGATCCTGATCGCCTACGAGATGAACGGCGCGCCGCTGCGCGCCGATCACGGTGCGCCCTTCCGGCTCATCGTGCCGCACTGGTACGCCGTCGCCTCCGTGAAGTGGCTCGCGCGCATCGACGTGCTCGCCGAGCCCTACGCCGGCGAGTTCCAGACCGGCCACTACATCTACGAATGGCCCGACCGCGAGCACGAGGCGGTCAGCCTGATGCGCGTGCGCGCGCGCATCACCGCGCCTGCCGCCGGCGCGAGGCTCGAGCCGGGAACGCACACGGTGCGCGGCAAGGCGTGGTCGGGGACGGGTCCGGTGACCCGCGTGGAGGTCAGCCTGACGGGTGAGGGCGACTGGCACCCGGCCCACCTCGAACCGCCCACCGGGCCGTACCACTGGCAGGAGTGGTCGTTCGACTGGGCGGCCGACGACGTCGGACGCCACACGCTTCGCGCCCGGGCGACGGACGCCGCCGGCCACACCCAACCAGAGGTCCCGCCCTGGAACCGCCTCGGATACGGCAACAACGCCGTGGAAGTCATCTACATCGACGTGGGCTGAGCGGCAGGCAGGACACGGGGCGGCCGGATCGGGGCTCGGATCTCCAGCCCGGAGCCCGGAGATGGCGGCACCGATCCGGCTGAGCGAGACGGCGACCCCACGAGAGTGGGCCCGGATGGAGCCACATGGGCGCGGTCGGCGAGGCGGGTGACCGGCACGATCGTGCAGGAGCCACCGGCGACTGCAGCGACCGGGAGCGAGAGGGGCACACACGACCGCGCTTGCCTGGCCACCGCTGGGCCTCGGGCAGTTGAGAACCCCCGCCGTGCCGACCGACCACCCCGAGCTCAGCGATGCAGGACGCCCGGTTGGAAGCCCGGCGCGGGCTGGGGGTCGATGATCGCCACCGGTGCCAGCACGGCGTCCATCGCCGCGATCGTGTCGTCGTCGAGGTCGATGTCGGACGCCTTGGCGTTGTCGAACACCTGCTCGGGGCGTGACGCGCCGACGATCGCCGAGGCGACCTCTGGGCGACGCAGGACCCAGGCCAGCGCCAGCTGGGCCGGCGAGAGGCCGAGGCCATCGGCGATCGGCAGGAGCTCCTGGACGGCGTCCAGCGCGCGGTCGTCCAGGCGGCGCTTGATGAACGTCGACATCGAGTCGCTCGCCGCGCGCGAGTCAGGCGGCGGTGGCTCGCCCGGCTGGTACTTGCCGGTCAGGACGCCCTCGGCCAACGGCGACCACACGACCTGCGAGATGCCGTTCTCGGAGCAGACCGGGAAGACCTCCGCCTCGGGCCCGCGCCACAGAGCGCTGTACTGCGGCTGCGACGACACGAACTTGACCGCGCTCTCGACGGCGAGGCCGGCGCGGATCTGCTCCGGGTTCCACTCCGAGAACCCGATCGCCCGGGCCTTGCCGGAGCGCACGACTTCCGAAAGCGCTTCCATCGTCTCCTCGATCGGGACGGTCGGATCGAAGCGATGGCACTGGTACAGGTCGACGTGGTCGGTCTGCAACCGCTGCAGCGACGCGTCGATCTGCTTGGCGATCTGCGCCGCGGACAGGCCGCGGTCAGCGTCCGACATCGGGAAGAACACCTTGGTCGCCAAGATGTAGGAGTCGCGAGGGTAGTCCTTGAGGATCTCACCCCACGCGGTCTCTGATGCACCGGCGCCGTAGACGTTGGCCGTGTCGAAGAACGTGACTCCCGCTTCGAACGCCGCGCGCGTGCACGCCTCGGTGGCGTCGCGCTCGACGCCGCCTGAGTACGTGAGCCACGAGCCGAGCGAGATCGTGGAGACTTGGACGTCGGAGTCGCCGAGGTTGCGGAAGCGCATGCGGTTCCACCTACCCGCGCTGGGCTCCGGCAACCATGGGGCGCCGCGGCGACGCGCGACGGACAGCAAGGTCGTCGAGGACGGCGCGATGGCGTTGATGAACGGGTCGGGCCTGACCGAGTTGAGCTTCTGACGCGGGCGCCGCGTAGAGCATCAGCCGGCCAGCTTCGTCGAGTTGTCCACGAATCGTCAAGTCGACCACCGACGTTCCAGGTAGCTCGCGTCGGGTGCCTCGCCGGCGAAGCCTTTCACCTCCCGACGCTGCTGGCGGTCGACGACCCGTCGCTGCCGATCGTGCAGGAGGGCATAGAGCGCCCCTGTCGAGGCTCGGGCGTCAGCCGTGGATCAGCCACCCGTCGGCGGCGCGGGCCGCCTCCATCACACCTTCGGAGAGCGTCGGGTGGCCGTGGATCATGCGCGCGACGTCCGGGTAGCCGGCCTCGGCGAGCTTGGCGTTGACGAGCTCCTGGATGAGCTCGGTGGCGCGGGTGCCGACGATGTGGCCGCCGAGCATCTCGCCGTAGGTCTTGTCGCCGACGATCTTGATGACGCCGGTGCGGTCGCCGTAGACCGTGCCCGCGCCCACGGCGCCGTACTGGACCTTGCCGACGACGACGTCGTAGCCCTGCTCCCTGGCCTGCTCCTCGGTCAGCCCGAAGCTGCCGACGTTCGGGGTGCAGAACGTCGCGCGCGGGATGTCGAGGTAGGAGATCGGGTGCGTCTTGTGGCCGGCGGCGTCCTCGACGGCGATGATCCCCTCGTCTGAGGCCTTGTGCGCGAGCGCGGGGCCGGGGACGAGGTCGCCGATGGCATACACCTTGGCCTTGGACGTGCGCAGCGCGCCGTCGACCTTGATCAGGCCCTGCTCGGTCAGCTCGACGCCGGCGGCCTCCAGACCAAGTGCTGCAACATCCGGCCCGCGGCCGGCGGCGATCACGACCCAGTCGAAGCCGCCGGCGTCGGCCGGGTCGAAGAACGTGTTGGTCTTGACCGTGATGCCCTGCTTCTTGAACCCGCGGGCGGCGGCCTTGGAGATGTCGGCGTCCTCGGTCGGCAGCACCCGGTCCAGGCCCTCGTACAACGTGACGTCCGAGCCCAGGCGCTGATAGGCGCTGGCGATCTCGGTCCCCGACGCCCCCGCGCCGATGACCGCCAGCGTCTCGGGCAGCTCGCTCAGCGCCCACGCCTCCTCGGTCCCGATCACGTTGGCGCCGAACTCCAGGCCCGGCAGCGCCCTCTTGACGCTGCCGGTCGCCAACACCACCGCCTTGTTGGCCGTGTACACCGTGTCGCCGACCTTGACCTGGCCGTCGGGCGTCAGCGACGCCTCACCGGCGATGACCTCGACGCCGTTCTTCTTGAACAACCCCGACACGCCGCCGGTCAGCGTCGTGATGACCTTCGTGCGCCGCTCGCCGATCGCGCCGAAGTCGACCGTCGGCTCGGTCCCGTTCAGGCTGATCCCGAACTCCCCGGCGTCGCGGACCTCGCTCAAGATATCGGCCGAGCGCAGCACCGCCTTGGCCGGGATGCACGCGTAGTTCAAACAGCGACCGCCGACGACGCCGTCGCGCTCGATCACCGCCGTGCTCAGACCAAGCTGCGCCGAACGCACGGCAGCCACATAGCCGCCGGGACCGGAGCCGATGACGATGACATCGAACGTCGTGTCGGACATGCTCTCAGAGCGCGAGGCGCAGCGGCTGCTCGAGCAGCGCGCGGAGGTCGGACAGGAACTGCGCGGCCTCGGCGCCGTAGAGGATCCGGTGGTCGCAGCTGAGCGTCAGCGTCATGAGCTGGCGATCGACGATCTCGCCGTCGACGCGCGCCAGCACCTCACGCATCGCCCCCACGCCGAGGATCGCGGCCTGCGGCGCGTTGATCACCGGCGTGATCGCGGTCATCCCGTACATGCCGAGGTTGGACACCGTGAACGTCGCGCCGGCCAGCTCGGGCGGGCTCACCGTACCCTCGCGCACGCGGCCGGCCAGGCGCCGCGCCTCGGCGGCGATCGCGCCGAGCGACTTCTCGTCGGCGTCGAAGATCGTCGGGACGACGAGCGCGCCGTCGGCGGCCACCGCGATCCCGACGTTGATCCGCGCGTACTGCTCGAAGCGCCCGTCGCGGTAGGAGCCATTGGCCAGCGGGTGCGCCCGCAGCGCCAGCGCCGCGGCCTTGACGACGAGGTCGTTGAACGAGGGCGCGTCGGCGCCGGTGGCCTTCAGCTGCGCCCGAAAGGCGATCGCCGCATCCATCGCGACATCGGTCTGCACCTGGAAGTGCGGGATCGTCGCCTTGGCCTCGGCCATGCGCCGGGCCACGACGGCCTGCAGCCGCGTGGGCTCGACGACCTCCACGTCGCCCTTCGCGCCGCCGGGGGCGGGGGCCGCCGCGGGCGAAGACGGTGGTGGTGCGACGGCCGGCGCAGCGGTGGCGGGCCGCGCGCTCGGCAGCGTGAGCGGGTCGTCGACGCCGGCGCGCTGCAGGACGTCGGCGCGCGTCACGCGACCGAGCGGACCGGAGCCGGCGACGTCGTCGAGCGCCACGTCGTGCCGGGCGGCGATGCGACGGGCCAGCGGCGTCGCCTTCACCGTGGCGGGTGAGACGACGCCGTTGCCGTTCGCCCCGGCCGGGATCTCGGCGCCGCTGGACCTCGGCGCGCTCTCGCGGGGTGTCGGCGGCGCGCCTTCGCTCGCCTCGCCCACCCGCGCGATCGTCGCGCCGACCGGCAGCGACGTGCCCTCCGGCGCGACGATGCTCAGCACGCCCGCCGCGTCGGCCGGATGCGTCACGGTGGCCTTGTCGGTCTCGATCTCGACGAGGTCCTCGCCCGCGGCGACCGTCTCGCCGTCGGCCTTCAGCCACGTCAGGATCGTGCCCTCCTCCATCGAGTCGGACAACTTGGGCATGGTGATCTCGGTCACGAGCTCGTCTCCAGGAGGTCCACGGCGGCGCCGACGATCGTCTCGGTGTCGATGCCGAAGTACCGGTACAGGTCGTCGACGTCGCCGGACTGGCCGAAGTCGTCGACGCCCAGGCAGGCGATCGGCACGCAGCGGATCGCCGACAGGAAGCTCAGCGTGTGCGGGTGGCCGTCCAGGACGCTGACGATCGGCGCCGCGCGGTCGGCGGGCAGCAGCGCGTCGAGGATCCCGTCGTCGCCGTCGGCCAGACCCTGGCGCGCCTGCAGCGCGCGGAAGACCAGGTCGGGCGACGTGAGGCAGACGACGTCGCACGCGATGCCCGCGCCGGTGAGCGCGTCGGCCGCCGCGCACACCTCCGGCAGCAGCGCGCCGACGCCGACCAGGGTGAGCGCGGGCGTCCCAGGCGCGGCCCGCAGCCGGTAGCCGCCGCGCAGCGCGTCGCGCCGCCGGGCTTCGCGCGCTTCGGCGTCGTCCGGCACGTCCGCCAGCGCCTGGTCGATCGGCCGCGTCGTCAGCCGGAAGTAGGCCGACGTGCCGTCCGGGCGCCCGAGCTGGCTCAAGGCGGACAACAACGTCCATTCCAGGTCCTGGCCGAACGCCGGCTCCCACGCCACGCAGCGCGGCTGCTCCAGGCCGACCGACGGCGTGATGATCGACTGGTGCGCGCCGCCCTCCGGCGCGAGCGTGACGCCCGACGGCGTGCCGACCAGGATCGACTGCCCGCCGGCGTACATGCCGAACGACCAGGGCTCCAGCGCGCGGTTGACGAACGGGTCGTAGATCGTCCCGATCGGCAGCAGCGCCTGGCCGTCGCGCGACCACGTCGCGCCGAGCTCGCCGAGCAACCCCACCAGGTTGCCCTCGGCGATCCCCAGCTCGACGTGTTGGCCGTGCGCGCTCTCGCGCCAGCGGACCAAGGTGTCGGTGTCGTCGGCGAACCAGTCGATGCGGTCGCCGAGGTGCCAGATCCCGACGTGGTTGATCCAGCCGCCGAGGTTGGTCGACGACGCGACGTCGGGCGAGACGGTCACGACGCGCGCCGCGACCTCCGGCGCCTTGTGCGACAGGTCGACGAAGAACCGCCCGAACGCCTGCTGCGTCGAGGCGCGGCCGCCGTGTGCGCGGCCCACGTCGGCGGGCGGCGCCGGCGCGGTGGTCAGCTCGGTCTTCGGGCGGGTCAGCCGCGCCGCCGTCGCGCGGCACAGGGTGGCCTCGTCGGAGTCCTCGGCGAAGCGCGCCCATGGAGCGTCGGCGTCGGCGCCGGTCGCGCCCGCCAGGTCGCGCCATTGCGCGGCGCCGAGCAACGCGGAGTGGTTGGCCGGGTGGCCCTGCGTCGCCAGGCGCCACGCCTTGATGGTGTAGGCGAAGATGACCGACGGCCGGTCGGTCACCGCGTCGGCCTGGGCGTAGGCGTCGCGCAGGTCGGCGAGGTCGTGGCCGCCGAGGTCGCGGATCGCGCGCAGCAGCTCGTCGTCGTCGAGGTCGCCGATCAGCTTCGTGAGGTCGCGCACGCCGCGCCCCTCGCCGGGCAGCCGGTCGCGCAGCTCGTCGGGCCCGGAGCGCAGCAGCCGCTGGTACTCCTCGTTGGGCATCTGGTCGATGCGCTTGCGCAGCGCGCCGCCGCCGTCGCGCTCGAACAGCTCGCGCAGCCAGCGCCCGTACTTCACGGTGATGGTCTGCCAGCCGGCGGCGTCGAACATCGCGGCGATGCGGCCCGCCGCGATGTCGGGGACGATCCGGTCCAAGGACTGGCGGTTGAGGTCGACGATCCACAGCACCTCGCCGAGGTGGGGCACGACGGGGTCGACGAGCGTCTCCCAGATCGCGCCCTCGTCCAGCTCGGCGTCGCCCAGCAGCGCGACCTGGCGCCCGCCTTGGGGCACCTCGAAGTGCCCGGCGACGTAGCGGTGGGCGATCGCGCTCCAGATCGGCGCGGTCGCGCCGATGCCGACCGAGCCCGTCGAGAAGTCCGCCGGCACCGGGTCCTTGAGCCGGCTCGGGTAGGACTGCAACCCGCCGAACGCGCGTAGCGTCGTGAGGTGCTCGGGATCGAGCTGGCCGAGCAGGTACTCGATCGCGTGCAGCACCGGCGAGGCGTGCGGCTTGACCGACACGCGGTCAGGGCCGCGCAGGTGGTCGAACCAGAGCGCGGTCATGATCGAGACCATCGACGCCGACGACGCCTGATGGCCGCCCACCTTCACGCCCGAAGGCGTCGAGCGGACCTTGTTGGCGTGGTGGATGATCGACGTCGCCAGCCACAGGACGCGATCCTGCACCGCCTCCAGCGTGGCCAGCGACGGACGCTGCTGCTCGGTGGCCGCCATGCGGTCAGTGTCGCGCGCGTTCGCGCGTGCTGTCCAGCCGATCGCTGTCGCGCCGACCGTGAACGACGAATTTTTGCGTCGAACTAGCCGATGACGTTACGATACCTCCGTGCCTAGGCTGGAGATTGACGCCATCGACCAGCGGATCGTCGCGCTCCTCACGGCCGACGCGCGCCGCTCGGCCAGCGAGATCGGGCGCCTGGTGAGCCTCTCGCCCGCCGCGACCAAGCGCCGGATCGACCGCCTCGAGGAGGTCGGCGTCATCAAGGGCTACACCGCGGTCCTCGATCACGCCAAGCTGGGCCACGCGCTCGAGGCGTTCACCGAGCTGCGCTTCGCGCCCGGCACGCAGGTCGACGACATCGACCGCGCGCTCGTCGACCTGCCCGAGCTGGTCGAGAGCTTCACGCTCGCCGGCGACCCCGACGCGCTCGTCCGCGTCCGCGTCGACGACGTCGACCACCTCAAGCGCGTGATCGACCGCGTGCGACGCGGCCGGCGCGGCGGCGCGAAGATCATCGGGACCAAGACGCTGATCGTGCTCGGTCGCACGGCCGGGCCGGGCGAGCGCGGCGAGACGGGGTGAGCCGCCTGGACCCACGGCGTCAGCCGTCGTCGCCGCGGAGCGCCAGCCGGCCGAAGCGACCGCGGTAGCCAGCAGCACGTCGATCGCCCGCGGGCCGCGCGCGTCGCCCAGCCGGTGCGCGAGATCCTGGGGGCTCAGCCCTCGGCGGGCTGAGGTCGCAGGAGCCCCCGACGCTGCCGGTGCTCGGCGCGCGGGCGCGGCGGCAGCCCGCCACGATCGCCCCCACCCGGCCCCTGGATGTCGTCCTTGCGGATCGCCGTGTAGGTGACCAGCGCGACGAAGACCACCAACTCGATCGCCGAGACGGTGCCGTCGCCCAGGCCAAGGCCCGTGTCGACGTAGGGCTTGCTGAACCAGTCGGCGAACGAGGCGCCGAGCGGGCGGGTCACGACGTAGGCGGCCCAGAACGCGACGACGGGGTTGAGGCCGAAGCGCCACCAGCCGAGCATCGGCAGCGCGATGATCCCGAAGAACAGGGCGGCTGAGGGCAGGAAGCCCCAGTTGAGCGTGATCGCCGTCAGGTCGCCCGCGGCGGTGCCGAGCGCGAACGTCGCCAGGACCGCCGCCCAGTAGTAGGTCTCGCGGCGGCGCGTGGTGATCGTGTGGATGTCCAGCGTGCCCTCGCTGCGCAGCCAGCGCCAGAAGACGACCCCGACGAGGGCGGCGAAGAACGGCGTCGTGACCGCGTAGGAGAGCCCGAGGCCGTCCTTGATGCCGTCGGCGACCATCGTCCCGAAGATGGCCACCATCATGACCGTGAACCAGTAGGTCGGCGCGTGGTATTCGCGGCGCCGGTACTGCAGCCGGAACGCGAACAGCGTCCCGAAGACGCCGACGAGCCCGGCGAGCGGGACGCTGTGCTGGCCCATGAAGTCCGACATCGCCTCCCCCATCCCGGTCGTCAGGATCTTCAGGACCCAGAACAACACGGTGATCTCGGGGACCTTGGCCGCCAGCGGCTCCTTGCTCTTGCGCATGTCCTCGAGTCTGCGAACGCGCCCTGAACACGACCTGAACACCTCGCCGGACCGGATCCCAGGCGCGCCCGGCAGTCAGGCCAGCGCAAGGTTGCCTCCCGCACTGTGGCGCCATGACGACCACCGCCCACCCCGACGCCGTGCCATCGCTGGGGCGCAAGATGTTGAACAAGGTCCCGGAGGTCACGCTCTTCTTCTGGGTCATCAAGATCATGTGCACCACCGTCGGCGAGACCGCCGCCGACTACCTGAACGACAACCTCGGGTTCGGGTTGGCCAACACGACGTACTTCACGGGAGCCCTGCTCGCGGTGCTGTTGCTGGTGCAGTTCCAGCTCAAGCGCTACGTCCCGCTCACGTACTGGTCGGTCGTGGTCGTCGTCAGCGTCTTCGGCACGCTGATCACCGACAACCTCACCGACGCCCGTGACGTGCCGCTCACGACGAGCACGATCGTCTTCTCGGTGATCCTCGCCGGCGTGTTCGCCGCCTGGTACGCGGTCGAGCGCACGCTGTCGATCCACACGATCGTCACCACCCGCCGCGAGGCCTTCTACTGGCTGGCGATCCTCTTCACCTTCGCGCTGGGCACCGCGGCCGGCGACCTGCTCGCCGAGAAGGCCGACCTCGGCTACGCGGTCTCGATCGCCATCTTCGCCGGCGCCATCGCGGCGGTCGCCTTCGCCCACTACGTGCTCGGCCTCAACGCGGTCCTCGCGTTCTGGATGGCCTACATCCTGACCCGCCCGCTCGGTGCCTCGATCGGCGACGAGCTGTCGCAGAACAGCCACAAGTACGGCGGCCTCGGCCTCGGCACCACCGGCACCTCCTCGATCTTCCTGGCGTGCATCCTCGCGCTCGTGGCCTTCCTGAGCATCACCAAGACGGACCAGACCCGCGCTTGTGCGCCTCAATACACCCGGCTACAGTCGCGCCGATGACAGCCCAGCGCGCGGTCTCTGCTCTCGCCGTCGCGCTGACGTGCGCGCTCGCTCCCGCCGTGGCCCACGCGGACGGCTGGGTCACCGTCGAGTACAAGGGCACGCTCGACGAGTCCTTCGTCTACCAGCCGAGCGACCCCTCGGTCTGGCAGGCGACGCTGCACTTCGTCTGGGCTGAGCGCCAGGTGTTCCACCTGACGGGCACCGACACCGTGAAGTCCGAGGGCCTGCACCTCAGCATCGCGGGCCGGCAGTCCTCGACCTACGCGCCGCCCAACACCAATCAGAACTGCAGCTTCGCGATCGTGCCCCGCTCGCCGTTCGCCAAGGGCCAGCTGTCGCCGCTGAACGCGGTGTGGCACGGGACGGCGCCGATCGGCGGCTCGGCGATCCTGCCGATCACCGGCTCCTATGCGATGTCGACCGGGGCGACGTCGATGGCACCCTCGTGCGAGCTCCCGCAGAGCGGTGGCGCGGGCGTCGGCGACCAGCTCCCGGAAGCCGTGGCCACGGTCTACGGGGAGGCAGAGGTCGCCGGCATCGAGGCGCAGCTCGGCGGGCCGAGCGTCACGCGACGCTTCGACGCGGACGGCAAGACCCCCGACGGCCGCAACACCGCGAGCCTTCACGCGACGCTGACGCTGTCCAACAGCGCCCGCAGGCCGGCGGACGCCGGAGGGTCGCCGCCGCAGAGCTTCACGCCGGCGCGCAAGCAGGCGAAGCTCGACGCGCTCGACGCGCTCAAGGACACGATGCAGCGCGCGCTGTACCCCTGCGGCGTCGGGGTCGGCGTCGGCACCGCGCTGATCGCCGCCGGGCCGGTGGGCGTCGCGGTCGGCGGCACGATGAGCGCGCTGACGACGCCGCTGTGCCTCTCCTACCTGAAGACGATCAAGGACGAGGCCGACACCGTCGCCGATCCGCCGAAGCCGGGGTACCGGACCGCGGCGAAGATCCAGCCCGTCCGCGCGCCCGCGGCGAAGCTCCCCGCGTGTCCGGCCTCCCAAGGGGCCGGCTCGCCCGGCGCGGTGTGCGCGCAGCTCCAGCCGGCCGGGCAGGCTCTGCTGCGCGCGACTCGCGCCACGGAGGCCGCGGCGACCGCGATCGACACGACGATCAGCCGCGAGACCGCCGCGCTCAAGGCCGACGACCGCAAGGCGACCGCGCTTCAGGACCGCACGCTCAGGACGCTCGGACGCAGCTTCGCCGCACGCCGGCGCGCGGAGATCGCTGCCGCCAAGGGCGTGGCGCAGATCCTCCGCGGGGCCGGCTTGAACGTGACGCTCGACCCGGCCGCGGCGGCCGCCGCGCTGAGCACGCTGCAGCAACGGCTCGTCGCCGCCCGGCTGCCGGCCACCAAGCTGACGACCGCCCTCGGGGGCGCACCGCAGGTCACCGCACTTGACCTGCTGACGTCCCTCGGCGGCTGAGCGCGCGTCAGCGCGGTCGGGTGAGCCGCTCGAACGCACGACCCGCGAACGGCATCTGCCGCGTGCGCCAGACGTCACGGTGCTCGAAGCGCCAGGCGTAGATGGGGCTGCCGTCGCGCACGAGGTCCAGCACGCGCGGCTCGCCCAGCTCCTCGGCTGACCACTCGTACAGGCGTTGCAGGCGCGGCACGATCACCGCGTGGTCGAGCATGCGCCCGAGTCGCTTGCTCGTCGGCGATGTAGCGCTCCACGTCGAGCGCGAGCGGATAGCGGTCCGGCAGCACGCGGCGGAGCGAGAGGAAGACGCCGGCCATCCCGAGCCGGGGGTCGGAACGGCAGGTGTCGCGGCGCACGGCCCGTCGGCCCGCGGAACACCCGCGCCATCAGCGCGATCCGCACCGCGCGGCGTCGCGCATGGCCGCGACCTGAGCCGCAGCCGGGGTGAGCGCGTCTGCGTGGTCGCTCATCGCGCATCGTGTGGCGGCGATAGATCCGGACGCGTCAGGGGAAGGACGACACCCGTGATCCAATGCGCGATGAACGGGAGCTGGACGCGGGACCACCATCCCGAGGTGCCGGTGTCGCTCGAGCAGGTCGTCGCCGACGCCGTCGCGTGCCATGCGGCGGGCGCGGCGTCCGTGCACTTCCACCCGCGGCGGGCCGACGACGGTCGCGAGACGCTGGCGGCGGCGACGCACGACGCCGTCGTCGCCGCGGTCCGCGCGGCGGCACCGGACCTCGAGATCTCCTGCTCGACCCAGGAGGACATCGACCTCGGCGGCGCCGCGGATCGCGCCGCGGCGATCCGCGCGTGGACCAGCCCGCCCGACGTCGTCTCCCTCAACCTCGAGCAGGACGACGCGCTGACGCTGGGCGCGGCGCTGCTCGAGCGCGGCGTCGGCATCGAGGCCGGGATCTTCACGCTGAAGGACGCCGAGCGCCTGCTCGGCGCGCCGTGGGCGGGCGACGTCCGGCGCGTGCTCGTCGAGGTGATCTACGCGCACGAGCCCGACGACGCCGTCGCGCTGGCCCGCGCGATCGACGCCCGGACGGCGGAGCTCGGCCGCCCGCGGCTGTGGCACGGCGACGGCCGGGCGTCCTGGGCGGTGGTCGACGCCGGGATCGCGGCCGGACGCGACGTGCGCGTCGGCCTCGAGGACGCGATCGTCGCCCGCGACGGAGGCCGCGCGCCCGGCAACGCCGCGCAGGTACGCGACACCGTGGCGCGTGCCGCCGCCGCGCACGCGGGCTGAGGTCAGCTCACGGCTTGCGCGGTCCGGTGCCGACGCCCTGCACGTAGCTGAGGTGGCCGCCGAGGTAGCCGCTGGCGCCGAGCAGCCCGTTGGCGACCAGCGACAGCGCGATCCCGCGGCCGCGCGCGCCGCGCAGGCGCGCCGCGAGCGAGCCCATCTGGAGCCCGAGGGCGCCCACGTTGGCCAGCGCGTGGACCGCGCCGACCCGGCGCGCGGCGGGGTCGCGCGCCTCGACCTCGGCCCAGTCGCTGGCCCCGGTCAACGCGGTCGGCAGCGCGGCGAGGATCCCGGCGGCGACCAGGCGATCGCCGCCCCGGCCGCCCGTGAGGTCCAGCAGCAGGCCGCTCGTCCAGGTGCCGATCACCGTGTCGGTCAACAGCGGGTGCAGGGCGTGCCCCATCCAGTCGCCGCGCAGCGCCGAGCGGAAGGCGCCGTCGCCGACGGCGCCGCGAACGGCGGTGCCGGCGGCCTCGGACGGACCGTCCACCGCCGCGAGCTGTTCGATCGGTCCGGTCAGCGCATGAGGGTCCATGCCGGCGTGCTACCCGGTTCTCCATAGGACATCTACGAACGTCATTTGCCTATGCACGGGCTTCGCGGTTGCCGACCTCCGGCCCGTGCCCTCCTCCCTCGCGCGGCGCGTGCTCGCGCTCTCCCTGTTCGCCGTCTTCGCGCTCGCCGACACGGTCACCTTCGGCTGGACGATCAACGTCAACAGCAGCGTTGGAGCGACCGAGTCCTACAACAAGCTGACGTTCGTCGAGACGCTGCCGGCCCCGCTGCGCTGGGACACGGCCAACGTGCCGCTACTGCAAGGGCTCCGACTGGGGTCGATGTCTGGCAAGGCGATGTTGACTACTGTGGCATCCAGATCGACGATGAACGGGCGGTTCACGATGATGGCGATCGCCATGGCTACGCCCGCCGTGCGATGTTGATGTTGAACAGCGGCTCGTTCGTCGCCCGCCAGATCGCGGCGAAGAGCAGGAAGTAGTGCTCGGGCCCGCGCGCCGTGGCGATGTCGCCGAGGTCGAGCACCGCGGTCGTGCGCCAGCCCAGGTCTCCGAGCAGGCCCTTGACGGTCGCCTTGGCGTCCTCGTCGTCGCCGGAGACGAAGACGGTGCTGTCGGCGACGCTCGACGGAGCGACCATCACCGGCGCCGACACGGTGTTCAGGGTCTTGACGACCTCGGTGCGCGGCAGCGCCGCCTGCAGCTGCGCGCCGAGGCTGCTGTTGGGGTACATCAGCGCGAACGCCGGCGTCACCGCGTTGCCGAGGTCGAGCAGGACCTTGCCGGCGAGCACGTCAGGCCCGATGGCGGTCAGCGCGTCCAGCGCCGCGCCGCCGTTGACGGCGCTGACGACGACGTCGGCCGGCCCGATCGCGACCGCATGGTCCAGGGCCGGGAACGCGGCGTCGACCGCCTCCGGGGCGCGCGAGCCGAAGACGACCTCGTGGTGAGCCTGCGCGAGCGCCGCGGCCAGCGTCCGGGCGACCCGCCCGGTGCCGAGGATCGCGATGTTCATCGTGCACCCCGCAGGTCGTGGCGGTCGAGCCAGCCGGCGATCGCCGCGGCGATCGCGTCGGGCTGGTCCTCGGGGGCGTGATGGCCGGCGGCACCGCAGTGCTCGAGCTCCAGGCCGGCGATGTTCGCCGCGCACCACGCCAGCGCGTCGTGGTCCATCAGCAGCCCGGGCCCGGGGTCGAACGCAATCGCCAGCTTGGGCACGTCGGGGCTAGAGGCCAGCCATCCGTCGTAGGCCTCGATCCGCTGCACGACGTCGGCCGGCTCGCCGTCCAGCGGCATCGACCGCGACCACTGCAACAACGGCAGGCGGCTCGCGGGCGTGGGGTACGGCCGGCGGTAGACCTCCAGGTCGGCGGCACCGAGCCCCGAGACGACCCCGTTCGGCAGCGCCTGCTCGATGAAGACGTTGCCCTCCAGGACCAGCTCCTCCCCGACCCCGGCGGTGCGGAACGCCTGGAACCGCTCCCGCGCGCTCTCGGGGAACTGCTCCCAGGACATCGGCCGCACGATCGTCTCCAGGAACGCCACGCCGAGGACGCGGTCGGGGTGCCGGGCGGCCCAGTCGAAGGCCAGCGCGCCGCCCCAGTCGTGGCCCACGAGCACGACGCGGTCGAGCGCGAGCGCGTCGAGCCACGCGTCGAGGTAGCGCGCGTGGTCGGCGAAGCGGTAGTCCGACGGCGGCTTGCCGGAGTCGCCCATCCCGATGAGGTCGGGCGCCAGCCCGCGCACCGCCTCGCCGATCGCGGGCAGGACCCCGCGCCACAGATGCGACGACGTCGGGTTGCCATGGAGGAAGACGACCGGGATGCCGGTGCCGACGTCGCGATAGGACATGGTGGAGTCAAGGACTTCGATGGTCGGCAAGGCGGTTCCTCTGCGGCGCGATCGACTACGATGGACAGGTGGCTGACGATCTTAGACGATCGACAGTCACCTGTCTACTTCGATGCCTGATTCCGTCTCCTCCCGCCCCGTCCTCGGGCTGCTCCTGCGCCTGCTGCACCAGCACCACGCCCAAGACGTCGACGCGGCGCTGCGCGCCGCCGGCTTCGGCGACATCCGCCCGGCCCACGCCAACGTCTTCCCGTTCGTCCCCGACGACGGCATCCAGGTGTCCGAGCTCGCGCGGGTCGCGAACGTGACCAAGCAGACGATGGCCCAGGCGGTCGAGCAGCTCGAGCGCGTCGGCTACGTCGAGCGTCGCGCCGACCCCAACGACCGCCGCGCCCGGCGGGTGTTCCTCACCCCCCGCGGCCACGCGGTCCGCCCCGTCGGCGGCGCCGCCGGCCGCGCGGTCGAGGAGCACTGGGCGCAGCTGACGAGCCCCGAGGAGGTCGCGGCGCTCCGCGACCTGCTCGAGCGCGTGCTCGCGGCGCTCGACGAGCAGCCGGGCTGATCGCCGCGGCCGGCTAGGCGGAGCGCGCGCGCCAGCGCTCGAGCAGGCCGGTCAGCTCGCCGCGCAGGAACGCGTAGAACTCCTCCGACTCGCGCAACCGGCGGGCGCCCGGCCCGTCGGGCAGGCCGGCGGCGCAGTCGGCGAGCGTCCGCTCCCAGCGGGTCAGCCGCGCCTCGCGCTCGGCGAGCAGCTCATACCAGACGTCGTCGCCCAAGCTGTAGTGGTCGACCCGCGCGCCCGGCTCCCGGAGCTTGCGCAACATCCCCACCTTGGTGAGGTAGCGGACCGCGCCGGAGATCGCGGCGGCGCTGGCCCCGAGCCGCTCGCCGAGCTCACCGGCGGTCAGGCCCGGGGCGTCGTCGGACAGGATCGCGGCGAACGCGCGCGCGGCCATCCGCGGCATACCGGCGTCAGCGAGCAGGAGGCCGAAGGCCTCGATGAACTGGCGCTGCCCCGCGTCGTCGCGCTCCACGCCGTCATCTTACGACTTTCACAGATTTGTGAAACTATTGAAATTCATGCCTTCGTCGTCCTCCCCCGCCATCGCCGTGCGCGGCCTGGTCAAGCGCTTCGGCCGCTTCACGGCGCTGGACGGGCTCGACCTCGAGGTCGCCGCCGGCGCCGTGCACGGGTTCCTCGGCCCCAACGGCGCCGGCAAGTCCACCACCTTGCGCGTGCTGCTCGGCATGCTCGACGCCGACGCCGGCGACGTCCGCCTGCTCGGCGGCGACCCCTGGGCCGACGCCGTCGCGCTGCACCGCCGGCTCGCCTACGTCCCAGGCGACGTCACGCTGTGGCCCAACCTGACCGGCGGCGAGACGATCGACGTCCTCGCCGGCCTGCGCGGCGGCCTGGACGAGCGCCGCCGGGCCGAGCTGGTGGAGCGCTTCGAGCTCGACACCACCAAGAAGGGCCGCGCCTACTCGAAGGGCAACCGCCAGAAGGTCGCGCTCGTCGCCGCCCTGGCCTCCGAAGTCGAGTTGTACATCTTCGACGAGCCCACGTCGGGACTGGACCCGCTGATGGAGGCGGCGTTCCAGCGCTGCGTGCGCGAGCTGCGCGACGACGGCCGCACCGTCCTGCTCTCCAGCCACATCCTCGCCGAGGTCGAGGCGCTGTGCGACCGCGTCAGCATCATCCGCGGCGGCCGCGTCGTCGACGGCGGCACGCTCGACGAGCTGCGCCACCTGACCCGCACGAGCGTGACCGCCGAGACGGTCCGCGCGCCCGACGGCCTCGCCGCGCTGCCGGGCGTGCACGACGTCCAGGTCGATCGCGACCGCGTGCACTTCGCCGTGGAGGCGACGGCGCTGGACGACGCTCTGCGGCATCTGTCCGCGTTGGGGATCCGCAGCCTCGAGAGCCGGCCGCCGACGCTCGAGGAGCTGTTCCTGCGCCACTACGGGCCGGAGGCGGCCGCGGCATGACGACCTACGCCAACACCGGCCGCCTCCTGGCCCTGGCGCTGCGGCGCGACCGGCTCGTCGTCGCGCTCTCCGCGCTCGGCGTCGCGGGCATGCTCACGCTGACCGCCGTGAGCTACACGAGCATGTACGCGACGGCCGCCGACCGCCAGCGCGCGGCCGAGACCATCGCGACCAACGCCTCGCTGGTCGCGATCGCCGGCCCGGCGCGCGCGCTGGACACGATCGGCGGGCTGACGGTGTGGAAGACGGGCCTGTGGGCGGCCATGGCCGTCGGGCTCATCAGCGCCCTGCTCGCCGTGCGCCACACCCGCGGCGACGAGGAGCGCGGACAGACCGAGCTGGTCCTCGCCACGGCCACCGGGCGCGACGCGCCGCTGGCCGCCGCGCTGGCGCTGGTCGCCGTCCTCGACGCGCTGGTGGCGGTGCTGGCCGCCGCCGGGCTCGCCGCCACCGGCGTCGGGATCGCCGGCGCGCTCGCCGTGGGCGGCTGGCTGCTCGGGACTGGCCTGGTCTTCGGCGCGGTCGGCATCGTGGCGGCGCAGCTGGCGCCGAGTGCGCGCGGCGCCAGCGGGCTCGCGGCCGCGGCGCTCGGCGCCGCGTTCGCGCTGCGCGCCGTGGGCGACACGGGCGACGGGGCGCTGACCTGGCTGTCGCCGCTGGGCTGGGGCGAGGAGCTGCACGCGTTCGCGGACGAGCGCTGGTGGCCGCTCGCGCTCTTCCCGCTCGCGACCGGCGCGCTGGTCCTGGCGGCGCAGCGGCTGCTGCGCCGGCGCGACCTCGGCTCGGGGATCGTGCCGTCACGCCCGGGACCGCCGCGCGCGGCGCCCGCGCTCACCCGCCCGCTCGGCCTCGCGCTGCGGCTGCAGCGCGCCAGCCTCCTCGGCTGGGCGGCGGGCCTGTTCGTGTCCGGGCTCGGCCTCGGCGGCGCGGCGCGCAGCGCCGACGACCTCGCGACCGGCGGCGGCGGCGGCGGCGCGCAGGACATCGTGCTGCGCGGCGGCGGCGACGTGCGCGACGAGTTCTTCGCGGCCATGATCGTGATCCTCGCCCTGGTCGCCAGCGCCTACGCCGTGCAGGCGACGCTGCGCCCGCGCGGCGACGAGACGACCGGCCGCGCCGAGCTGCTGCTCGCGACCTCCATCGGCCGGCTGCGGTGGGCCGGCAGCCACCTCGCGCTCGCCATCGGCGGCAGCGCCGGCCTGCTGCTGGCCGCCGGCCTCGGGCTCGGCATCGCCGACGCGCTGTCCGGCCGTGGCGCCGACGCCGTGGCGGTCCAGGCGGGGGCCACGCTGGCCCAGGCGCCCGCCGTGTGGACGCTGGCCGGGGTGACGATGCTGCTGCTCGGCGCGGCGCCGCGCGCGACCGCGCTCGCGTGGGCCGCCATCGTGCTGTGCCTCGCGATCTGGGTCGTCGGCCCGGTCGTCGACGTCCCGAGCTGGGTGCTCGACGTCTCGCCCTTCCAGCACCTGCCCGCCGTGCCGGCGGCCCCCGCCGACCCGGTGGCGCTGCTCGCGCTGACGGCGATCGCGGCGGCGCTCGTGGCGGGCGGGCTCGCCGCGCTGCGCCGCCGCGACGTCGCCCAGGCGGGGTGACGCACGCTCCGCGACGCGCGACGCCCGACGCGCGTCAGTGCATGCCGACGCGCGCGCCCGGCGCCGGTCGCACGACCGGCACCACCAGCGCGGCGACCGCCGCGAACGCGCCGGCCGCCACGGCGGCGGCCGTCAACGCGTCGCCGTAGCCCACCGCGAGGCCGCCGCCGGCCCCGACCGCGACGGTCGACAGCACCGCCACGCCCAGGGCGGCGCCGACCTCGTGGCCGGTCGAGAGCAGCCCGGACCCGAGCCCGGCCGAGGCGTGGTCGACGCGGCTCAGCGCCGTGATCGACAGCGCGGGGAAGGCCAGGCCCATCCCGAGGCCGAGCACGCAGAAGCCGGGCAGGAGGTCCGGGGCGTAGTGGGCGTGGTCGGGCGCGCTGGCGAGCAGCAGCGACCCGACGGCCGCGAGCAGCAGCCCGGCGACGACCACCGACCGGCTGCCCATGTGCGCGACGGCGTGTGAGGTCAGGTGGACGCCGGCGCCGATCGCCACGACGAACGGCAGGAAGGCCAGGCCGCTGCGCAGCGCCGACCAGCCGAGGACGTCCTGGAGGTAGACCGAGTTGAGGAAGAACGTCCCGGCCATGATCCCCGTCGCGGCGAGCATCAGGCCGGCGCCGGCGACCAGCGGCCCGTTGCGCCAGGTGACCGGCGGCACGAGCGGGTGGCGGGCCGAGCGCTCGATCAGGGTGAACGTGGCCAGCAGCGCCGCGGCGGCGACGAGGAGCACGACCGTGTGCGCCGAGCCCCAGGCGTGCGTCGCGGTGCCCGAGATCCCGTAGACGAGCGCGGCCAGGCCGAGGACGGCGGACACGGCGCCGGGCAGGTCCAGCCCGCCGCCGCGCGCCGGCGCCGCACCGGCCGGGACGATGCGCAGGGTCAACGCCGCGGCGACGAGGCCGACCGGGACGTTGACCAGGAAGACCCAGTGCCAGCTCAGCCAGGTCGTCAGCATCCCGCCGACGATCACGCCGACCGCGACGCCGGCGCTGGCCACGCCGCCCCACAGCGCCAGCGCCTTGGCGAGGTCCGGACCGCTGTAGGTGGTGGTGATGATCGAGAGCGCCGCGGGCGTGAGCATCGCGGCCCCGGTCCCCTGGACGGCGCGGGCGCCGACGAGCGCCGCCGGCGACGGGGCCAGCCCGCTGGCCAGCGAGGCCGCGGTGAACAGCAGCAGGCCGGTGAGGAAGATCCGCCGGCGCCCGAGCAGGTCGGCCGCGCGTCCGCCGACCAGCAGCAGCCCGCCGCTGCACAGCACGTACGCGGTTACGACCCACTGCAGGTCGCCGGCGGCGAAGTGCAGGCTCGCGTCGATCGCCGGGAGCGCGACGTTGACGATGCTGATGTCCAAGACCACCATGAACTGCGCGACGACGAGCAGCGCGAGCACCGCCCGCGACGGCGTGGTCCCGGGAGCGAGGGTTGCGACGCCGCCTGCGCGGTCGGCGTCGGTCGTGCCGTGGTTCATCGTGTCGGTCTCCGCCTGCTTCGAGTTTACAGCGTTGTAAACCTAAAATACCTCGCTTTACGGCGTTGTCAAGGCAGATGCGGGCCACGCGCGCTCACCCCGGCCGGAGGAGGGCGGCTCACCCCGCCGCCCGCGATCGTCTGACGCATGGCCGCCCCGGTGTCCAGCGTCGGAGACCGGCTCGAGCGTGCGATCGAGCAGCGGACCGAGCTCGAAGACGACATCGCGCGCGGGGAGACCAGCGAGCCCGAGCGCCGGCACCTCGTGCGCACGGCGATCTGGCTCGGGCTGACCGCGATCTCGCTCTATCTCGTCGCGCCGAGCCTGCTCGACGTCCTCAGCTCCTGGAAGGACATCGCCCGGATCGGCGTGGGCTGGCTGCTGGTGATGGCCGCCTGCCAGGCGCTGTCGCTCGGCTCGCTCTGGGTGCTGCAGCGGCTGGCGATCCGGGCGCGGCGCTGGGCGCCGGTGATCACCTCGCAGCTGGCGGGCAACGCCATGTCGAAGATCGCCCCGGGCGGCGGGGCCGTCGGCGCCGCGGTGCAGTACCGGATGCTCGTCGACGCCGGCCTGGAGCGGACGACCGTCGTCGGCGGGCTCACCGCCGCCAACCTGCTCACGTTCGCCCTCGTGCTCGCGATGCCGGTGCTCGCCATCCCGGCGCTGATCCGCGGCGCCGTGCCGCGCGACCTCGTGAACGCGACCGTCGTCGGCGTCGTCGCCTTCGCGGTCCTGGCCGTCGCCGGCGCGGTGTGCCTGCGCTACGACGCGCCGCTGCGCGGGGTCGGCCGCGCCATCCAGCGCGTCCGCAACCGCCTGCGCCGGCACGCCGAGCCACTGCGCGGCCTCCCGAGCCGGCTGCTGCGCGAGCGCGACCGCATCCTCACCACCCTCGGCCCGCAGTGGCTGCGCGCGCTGCTGGCGACGACCGGCCGCTGGGCCTTCGACTACGGCAGCCTCCTCGCGGCGCTCGCCGCGGTCGGCTCGCACCCGCGCGCCGCGCTGGTCCTGCTCGCCTTCTGCGCGGCGCAGCTGCTGGCGCAGATCCCGATCACGCCCGGCGGCCTGGGCTTCGTCGAGGCGGGCCTGACCGCGATGCTCACGCTCGCCGGCGTGTCGGCGGGCAACGCCGTGCTCGCGACGTTCGCCTACCGGTTGGTGTCCTACTGGCTGCCGCTGCCGGTCGGCCTGGTGGCCTACGTGGTCCACCGGCGGACGCTCAAGCCGACCGGCTGACGCGGTCGCATAGCGTGCGGCCCATGCCGCTCGTCACCGTCGACCTCCGCAAGGGCAGCACCGATCCGGAAGTGGTCCTCACCGCCGTGCACGAGGCGCTGGTGGAGCACCTCGGCGTGCCCGAGCGCGACCGCTTCCAGATCCTGACCGAACACGATGCGCGCACCTTGCGCTTCGATCCCAGCTACCTCGACATCGAGCGCAGCGAGCGCTTCGTCCTCGTCCGTGTCACGCTCTCGGCCGGCCGGACCACCGAGGCCAAGCAGGCGTTCTACCAGGGCCTGGCCGAGCTGCTGGCGCAGCGCGCCGACCTCCGCCCTGAGGACCTCGCGGTGGCCCTGATCGAGAACACGCGCGAGGACTGGTCGTTCGGGCGCGGGCAGGCCAGCTACGTCGAGCTGCCGCCGGAGGCGTGGCGCTGACCGGTCACGCCGCCGCGGCCGGGCCGGTCAGATCAGCATGACCATGACCTCTCCCGTCCTCGTCACCGGCGGCACCGGCACCCTCGGCCGGCTCGTCGTCCCGAAGCTGCGCGACGCCGGCTGCGACGTCCGCGTGCTCAGCCGCCGCCGCCACGACCCGCAGCCCGGCGTCACCTACGTCACCGGCGACCTGCTGAAGGGCGATGGCATCGACGCCGCGGTCGACCGCGCCGGCACGATCCTGCACCTCGCCGGCGGCCCCAAGGGCGACGACGAGGCGACCCGCAACCTCGTGCGCGCCGCGACCCGGTTCGGCGGCGGCCCGAGCAACCTGGTGCACATCTCGGTCATCGGCGCCAACCGCGTTCCGCTGGGCTACTTCAAGGCCAAGCTCGGCGCCGAGCAGGCGATCCGCGACTCCGGGCTGCCGTTCACGATCCTGCGCGCCGCGCAGTTCCACGACTTCGTCCTGATGGTCGCCGAGAAGATGACGAAGCTGCCGGTCCTGCCCGTCCCGTCGGCGATCCGCTGGCAGCCGGTCGACGCCGACGAGGTGGCGACCCGGCTCGTGCACCTGACCCTCGACGCGCCGGCCGGCGCCGTTCCGGACCTCGCCGGACCCGAGGTGCACGGGATGGGCGACCTGATCCGCAGCTACGTCCGTGCGCGCGGCAAGCACCGCGCGATCCTGCCGATCGGCCTCCCCGGCAAGGCCGGCCGCGCCTACAAGGCCGGCGAGAACCTCGCCTACGACCAGACCATCGGCCACCGCACGTGGGAGGACTTCCTCGCCGCCCGCGTCAGCGCCTGAGGGCGACCGCCGTCACGCGAAGGCCGTGTCCGCCCCCAGCGGGCGCGCGGCCTCCAGCGCGTCGAGGCGGTCGCGCAGGTAGGCCGCGATCCATGTGGAGGCGTCGTCGCCGAGCGGGAGCCGCAGCGGCGGGTCGTCGAGCGCGACCGCGGCGACGATCGCCTCGGCGCCGCGCCGCGGGTCGCCGGCCTGCGTCCCGTGCCCGTCGCGGAACGCGCGGCTCGGCGGGCCGACCACCTCCGCGTAGGGCGGGCTGATCTCCGCGACGCGCAGCGACCGGCCGCTGAAGTCCGTCCGGAACGCGCCCGGCTCGACGATCGTCACGCGGATGCCCCAGCCGGCGACCTCCGCGGCCAGCGACTCCGACATCGCCGCGAGCGCCGCCTTGGGGCCGGCGTAGGCCGAGCCGCCGAGGCCGGAGGTGACGCCGATGACCGACGACATCTGCACGATGCGCCCGCCGCCGCGGCGGCGCATGCCCGGGAGGACCGCGCGCGCGAGCCGCATCGGGCCGAACAGGTTGGTCTCGTAGGCGGCGCGCAGCTCGGCGTCGCCGACGTCCTCGACCGCGCCGAGCAGGCCGTACCCCGCGTTGTTGACGAGGACGTCGATGCCGCCGGTCAGCGCGACCGCGCGCGCGACCGCGGCGTCGACCGACGCCGGGTCGCTCACGTCGAGCGCCAGCGCGTGCGCGCCGAGGTCGGCGACCGTCGTCACGTCGCGTGCGGTCGCGATCACGGGATGCCCGCGGGCAACGGCGACCTCGGCGATCGCGCGGCCGAAGCCGCTGCTCGCACCCGTGATGAACCAGACCTGCTCCGCGCTCATGCGGCGAGACGCTAGCACGGAATTACCACGGTGGTAATCTTCCCGAGGATGGAATCTCGCCGCGATCGTCACAAGGCCGAGCGCCGTCAGGCGATCTCCGACGCGGCCACCCGGCTGTTCGAGGCGCGCGGCTTCGAGGCCGTCAGCCTGGCCGACATCGCCGACGCCGCCGACGTCTCGGTCAAGACCATCTGGAACCACTTCGGCAGCAAGGAGGAGCTGTTCTTCGACGCCGAGGACGCGGTGCTCGCGTTCCTGGTCGACGCGGTGCGCGCGCGGCCCGCGGGCGTCTCTCCCACCGGTGCGCTCGCGCCGTTCCTGGACGGGCCGATCCTGGCGGGCCCGTGTCGCTGGTCGCAGATGCGCGGCGACCTTTACGACCGCATCCGCGCGTTCGCGGCGTGCGAGCGCGCGTCGCCCACGCTCAGCGCGCGGCGGCTGGCGATCCTGCACTCCTGGACCGCGCCGCTGGCCGCGGCGTCGGGATCGCCGGCCTGGGCGGCGATGGTCACCGGCGTGCTGGCTTTGCGCCACGACACGATCATCACCGCGTTCGTGGAGGGCCGCTCGGCGAGGACGATCGAGCGCCGCACGCGCGCGGCGCTCGACCCGGCGATCGCGGCGTTGAGCCGGGCGTTCCCGGACTGACGCGGCGGGTGGCTCCCGACCAGCGCCAGCGCGATCGTCAACGCGTCCTCGGCGACGGCGACCACCGGATCCGGCAGCCCGGTCCGCTCGACCGGCGCGCCGCGCGCCCGGTAGGACGCCACCGTGCTGGCCGCCGCGCCCACGGCGGCACCCGGCACGCCCGCCACGCAGCGTCCGGCGAACGCCCCGCCGGCGATCCGGCCGGCCAGCGCCGGCGGCTGGATCCGCGACGGGGTGGCCGGCAGCTTGTTCGCGGACGCGCTCCTCGCGCTGCCCGCTGGCCGGCGCCGTCACGCGTGAGGCGGCCTCGCCGGATCCCCGTATATCTCGGCGGCGTGCCGGGAACGCCGACGACATGTCCGCGCCCGACGATCCCACCGACCTCTCCGGCCGTTCCTGGTTCGGGGTGCTCAAGCGCACCGTCAAGGAGTTCCAGCACGACAACCTGACCGACTGGGCCGCCGCGCTGACCTACTACGGCGTGCTGGCGATCTTCCCGGCGATCATCGCGCTGATCTCGATCATCGGCCTGATCGGGCCGTCGGCCACCCAGCCGATCCTCGACAACCTCGCGACGCTGACCCCGGGCCCGGCGAACGACATCCTGTCCGGCGCGGTCAAGCAGGTCGCCAGCGGCCGCGGCAGCGCGAGCGTCGCGTTCATCGGCGGCATCGCGCTGGCGATCTGGAGCGCCTCGGGCTACGTCGGCGCCTTCGCCCGCGCCTCCAACGCGATCTACGAAGTGCCGGAAGGGCGGCCGTTCTGGAAGCTGCGTCCGATGCAGCTGATCGTCACCACGTCGATGATCTTCCTGCTCGCCGCGTGCGCGATCGCCGTCGTCGTCACCGGGCCGATCGCCCAGCAGCTCGGCGACGTCGTCGGCGCCGGCTCGGCCGCCGTCACCGCCTGGGACATCGCCAAGTGGCCGATCATCGCGCTGGTCGTCAGCCTGATGTTCTCGGTGTTGTACTTCGCCGCGCCGAACGTCAAGCAGCCGGGCTTCAAGTGGATCACCGTGGGCGGCGTCGTCGCGCTGGTCATCCTGCTGATCGCCTCGGCCCTGTTCGCGATCTACGTCGCGAGCTTCAGCTCCTACAACAAGACCTACGGCGCGCTCGGCGGGGTCATCGCCTTCCTGGTCTGGCTATGGATCGCCAACCTCGCCGTGCTCCTCGGCGCCGAGCTCAACGCCGAGCTGGAGCGCGGCCGCGAGCTGGAAGCCGGCCTGCCCGCGGAGGACGAGCTCCAGGCCGAGCTGCGCGACGACCGCAAGATCAAGCGCTAGCGTCGCGGACGGCGCGGCCCGTGCCGGCCGCGCCGTCCGGTCCCGCGCAGCGGCTACCCCGCGACGCGGATGAGCTTCTTGTTCACGAACTCGTCCGCGCCGAAGCGGCCCAGCTCGCGGCCGAAGCCCGAGGACTTCACGCCGCCGAAGGGCAGCTCGACGCCCTCGGCGCCGACGGCGTTGATGAACACCATGCCGGCCTCGATCCGGTCGGCCACGCGCAGCGCCTGGTCGGAGTCGTTGGTGAACACGTAGGAGCCGAGGCCGTACTCGGTGTCGTTGGCGAGCGTGATCGCCTCGTCCTCCGAGCCGACCTTGTACACCGACGCCACCGGGCCGAAGAACTCCTCCTTGTAGGCGTCGTTGTCCGGCGTGATGCCGGTCAGGACGGTCGTCTTGAAGAAGTTGCCGTCACGGCCGCCGCCGGCCACGAGCTTGGCGCCCTGGTCGGTCGCGCGCTTGACCTGGTCCTCCAGGCGGTCGGTCGCCCCGGACGAGGACAGCGGGCCGAGCGCCGTGCCCTCGACCTTGGGGTCGCCGGGCTCGACCGCGGTCAGGGCGGCCGTGAACTTCTCCAGGAACGTGTCGTAGAGCTCGTCGACGACGATGAAGCGCTTGGCGGCGTTGCACGCCTGGCCGCCGTTCTCCAGCCGGCCGCCGACCGCGGACTCGACCAGCGCGTCCATGTCGTCGGTGCCCAGGACCAGGAACGGGTCCGACCCGCCGAGCTCGAGCACGACCTTCTTGAGGTGGCGGCCGGCCTGCTCGGCCACCGCGGCGCCGGCGCGGCCGGAGCCGGTCAGCGACACGCCCTGGACGCGCGGGTCGGCGATGACCGTCGAGATCTGGTCGTTGGTGGCGTAGACGTTGACGTAGGCGTCGACCGGGACGCCCGCGTCGTGGTAGATCTGCTCGATCGCCTCGGCGGACTCCGGGCACTGCGGCGCGTGCTTGAGGAGGATCGTGTTGCCGATCACGAGGTTCGGGCCGGCGAAGCGCGCCACCTGGTAGTAGGGGTAGTTCCAGGGCATGATGCCCAGCAGGACGCCGATGGAGCTGCGGCGGATGAACGCCGAGCCCTCGCCCTCGAGCAGCTCGATCGACTCGTCGGCCAGCAGCGACTCGGCGTTGTCGGCGTAGTACGCGTAGATCGCCGCGCTGAACTCGACCTCGCCGACGGCCTGCTCGATCGGCTTGCCCATCTCGCGCGAGATGATCTCGCCCAGTTGCTGCTTGCGCTCGTCGTGCAGCTCGCCGACCTTGCGGATCAGCGCCGCGCGCTCGGCGACGGTCCTGCCCTTGCCCCAGCCCTCGTGCGCCGCGTGGGCGCGGCCGATCGCCGCGTCAAGATCGCCGTCGCTGATCGTCGGATACTCCTTGATCGTCTCGCCCGTCGCCGGGTCGACAACCGCGTAATCGGCCATGAAGCTCTCGGTCCTTTGCTCGATGGATCAGCAGGGAGATCCCATCATGACGCAGCGCGGGTTGGGCGCCGTGGCGTACGGGCAGCCGGGAGACACGCCATCTCGGACTACCGTCGCCACCGGCCCCGATGCACCGCACGCGGGCGCGACGAACGCCGGTAGGCTCGCGCCGATCCGGCCCATGGCCCGCGCCGCCTCCGCGGAGGCCGCCGAGCGCTTCGTCGCCGACGGCCGTCAAGACTCCGCGCGCCGCGCCGCCGCGCCGGCCTGGGACCTGCACCCGGCCGACCAGGGCGCCGAGCCGCTACCCGCGCGTGTCGGGCGTCGGGTACGCGCGCGGTAGGCCGCCCGCTCCTCCTCGGTCGTCCTTCGGTTCGGGGAGGTTGGTTGGGGTTACCGACGTTGGTTGTACCAACTCATCAGACGCGGGCGACGCGCCGGCCTGCGTCGCGTCCTCGATCCCGGCGGCGGCCAGCGCGCCCGCCGCGGTCTCGAAGATCCGGCCGTAGACGAGCAGGCCGCCCTCGATCCGCCACAGCCAGCCGGCCGGGGCGTCGACCACACGGCCGGCGCCCCACGCGTAGACGCGCCCGGTCGCGACGACGATCCCGCCGTCGCGCTCGTAGAACGTGTCCGGCGACGGCCGCAGCTCCTGCCACACGCGCGCGACGTCCTCCAGGTAGCGCCGCAGCCCGTCGTGGCCGCGATAGGCCTCGCCGCCCGCGGCGATCTGGGCGGTCACGGGCTCGAAGACGACGTCCGGCGACGCGATCGCGATCAGCAACTCGGGATCGCGCTGCTCGAACGCGGCGAACGCCTGGCGCACGATGTCGATGTTCCTCACCCCCACGGCTCCGACAACTATCGCAACCCGCACCATCGCTGGGGGACGATTGGTCGGTTTCGCACCGGTTGCAGGTTTCATGCCGCCAAACACGCGCAGGCTCCCCAGCCACTACCTTCAACGCCCCCATGCGCCTCGTGACGTTCCGCGATCCCCACGGCTCCACCCGCGTCGGCCGGCTCGACGGCGACACCGAGGACGACGTCCGCGTCGTCGAGCTGTCGGCCCCGACGATGCTCGACTACCTGCGCGGCGACGGCCACGCGCCGGCCGGCCGCGACCACGCGCTGGCCGACGTCTTCCTGCTCGCCCCGATCGCCGCGCCGCCGAGCGTGCGCGACTTCTTCGCCTACGAGGGCCACGTCGCGACCGGTTGGCGGCTGCGCGGAGGCGAGATCCCGGAGGCCTGGTACGAGGCGCCGGTCTTCTACTTCTCCAACCCGGCCTCGATCCACGGGCCGAGTGAGCCGGTCAAGCGCCCGCTGCACTGCCAGTGGCTGGACTTCGAGCTCGAGATCGCCGCCGTCATCGGCGAGGACGGCGAGATCGCCGGCTTCACGCTCTTCAACGACTGGAGCGCGCGCGACATCCAGCGCCGCGAGATGACCGTCGGGCTCGGGCCGGCCAAGGGCAAGGACTTCGCGACGTCGATCGGGCCGTGGCTGGTCACGCCCGACGAGCTGACGCTCGAGGACGGGCGCCTCCAGCTCGAGGCCACCGTGACGGTCAACGGCGAGGAGCTGACGCGCAGCGCGGCGGGCGCGATGCACTGGAGCTGGCCGCAGATCGTCGCGCAGGCCGCGCGGGAGACGCAGCTGAAGCCGGGCGACGTCCTGGGCTCGGGCACGCTGACCCGCGGCTGCCTGCTGGAGCTCAACGCGGAGCTGCCCGAGCGCGGCGCGGCGCGCTGGCTGCAGCCCGGCGACACGGTGACGATCGCGGCGCCGGGCCTCGGCGCGCTGACGGCGCCGATCGTCTAGCGGCGCCGGTCAGAACCCCAGGCCCAGCTGCTGCGCCGGATAGCGCGGCAGGCCCGCGTCCGCGGCGAACACCGCGAACTCGGTGATCGCGTGCGCCTCCAGCGTCCCGTCGACGCCGAGGTGCCGCACGCTTGCCGCCCCGCGCAGGACCAGGACGTCGGCAAGCAGCCGCCGGTGGCAGCGGCGCCAGTCGCCCTCGGCGCACATGACCGCGGTCGGCCGCGCGCCGGCCAACCCCGTCAACCTGGTCACGCCGCGCGCGAGCTCCTCGGTCGCGAGGTGGTCGGCGTAGCCGTTGAACGCCTCGACGTCCCAGCCGTCGTTGACCGAACCGGCCACGCGCTCCCGGTGCCCGCCGAGCTCCACGAGGTGCGCGTAGGCGATCCCGTGCGACGCCAGCTCGACCGCCAGCGCGTCGTCGTCGAAGTGCGGGTGGCGCCGCGACCGGGGCCACCGGCGCACGTCGGCGACCTGTCGCACGCCGGCGCCCCGCAGCAGCGCCGCGAACGCGTCGACGGCGTGCGACGAGTGCCCGACGGTCAGGAGGTCCACGGGCGGTCCGCTACGACGCGAGCGCGAGCTCGGTGCGCCGCGCCCCGAACTCCGCCGAGACCTCGAGCAGGACGTCGAGCATCGCCTGCTTGGCCGGCGAGCGGAAGGAGTCGGCCAGCGTCAGCGCCACGATGCGCCGGACCGGCGGCCGCCCGCCCAGCGAGCGCACGACGATGTCGTCGCGGACGTTGATCAGCGCGAGGTCCGGGATGAACGACACGCCCATCCCCGCGGCGACGAAGCCCTGGATCGCGTTGTAGTCGTCCAGGTTGAAGGCGATGTTCGGCTCGAAGCCCGCGACCGTGCAGGCGCGCAGGAAGATGCTCGTGTCCGCGCACGTCCCGGCGGTCCCGATCATCCACGGCTCGTCGACGAGGTCGGTGAGCTTGATCCTCGCCCGGGTGGCCATCGGATGGTCGCGCGGCAACATGATGTACATGGGATCGTCGAGCAGCACGACGGTGTCCAGCTCGCCGTCGTTGCGCGTGGTGAACTCCGCCTCGATCGACACCGCGACGTCGCAGTCGCCGCCGCGCAGCAGCCGGACGCCGTCGTCGGGCTCGGCCGGGCTGAGCGTCAGCTCGACGCCGGGATGGCGCTCGCGGAAGCGGGCCACCGCCAGCGGCATCAGCGTCGCGCACGCGCTCGGGAACGCGGCGAGCCGCAGCCGGCCTCCGCGCAGGCCCGCGATCGCGTGCAGCTCCTCCTCGGCGTCGGCCAGCCGGGCGAGGATCGCGTCGGCGTGCGTCACCAGCGCGCGGCCGGCGTCGGTGAGCGTCACGCCGCGCGCCGCGCGCTCGACCAGCTGCGAGCCCGCCTCGCGCTCCAGCGCCGCGATCTGCTGCGAGACCGCGGACTGCGTGTAGGACAACGCGTCGGCGGCGGCCGAGAAGGACCCCTGGGCGGCCACCTCCCGCAGGATCCTGAGGCGGCGAACGTCAAGCATAAGGAGAACTTACTCGGTCGGTCATCAAATGTCATTTGAGCTAATCCCCTCCAAACCCCATCATGGTGGACATGTCTCGCAGCGCCCCCTCCCCGAAGCTCCCCCTCCTGGCCGCCGTCGTCATCCGCCCCGCCTACCCCGACGACGCGTCCACGCTCGAACGTCTCGCACGCCTCGACTCCCGCCGCCCCCTCGGCGGGCCGATGCTCGTCGCCGAGCGCGACGGCCGCCTCCTGGCGGCCATCGCGACCGACGACGGCGCGACGATCGCCGACCCCTTCTCGCCCACCGCCGACCTGGTGGCCCTTCTCCGGCTGCACGCCGCCGACACGGCACGCAGCCTCGGCCGCCGGGACATCCTCCGGCGCGTGGGCGTGAGCACCCGCAGGCGTCCCGCGCTAGCGCGCGGCTAGCCTCGGGTGGCAGATGGCCAGCCGCAGCGCCCCCACGCCCAAGGCGTCCCCTCCTCAGGTCACGCGGGTGTGGGTGGCGCTCGGCGCCATCTACCTCATCTGGGGCTCGACCTACCTGGCGATCCGCCTGATGGTCGAGACCGTTCCGCCGGCGCTGGGCGCCGGCGTGCGCTTCCTGCTCGCCGGCGGCGCCATGTTGGTGTTCTTGGCGGCACGGCGCGGCGGTCTCGCGCGCGTGCGCGTGAGCCGGTCGCAGCTGCTGTGGACGGCCATCGTCGGCTCGCTGCTGGCGGCGGGCGGCAACGGGCTGGTGACGGTCGCCGAGCAGGACGTGCCGTCGGGCCTGGCGGCGCTGCTGATCGCGACCGAGCCGCTGCTGATCGTCCTGCTGCGCGGCCTGACCGGCGACCGTGTGGGCCGCATGACGCTCGGCGGCGTCGCGCTGGGCTTCGTCGGCGTCGGGATCCTGATGCTGCCGGGCGGGCGCCCCGACGACGTGCCGCTGGGGATGACCCTGCTGGTCGTCGTCGCCTCGCTGTCGTGGGCGCTGGGCTCGTTCATCTCCCCGCGCGTGGACCTGCCGCGCGACCCGCTGGTCTCGACGGGCTGGTCGCTGCTGATCGGCGGCGGCGTGCTCGTGGTGTGCGGGCTGATCGCCGGCGAGGGCGGCGAGCTGGACGTCGGCGCGTTCTCCACCAAGTCGATCCTGGCCTTCGCCTACCTGGTAGTCGTCGGCTCGATCGTGGCGTTCTCCTGCTACTCGTGGCTGCTGGCCAACGCGCCGATCTCGCAGGTCTCGACCTACGCCTACGTCAACCCGGTGATCGCGGTCGTCCTCGGCGCGGTGTTCCTGTCGGAGGACGTGATGGCCGCGACGATCGCCGGGATGGCGTTGGTGATCGCGTCGGTCGTGGTGATCGTCAGACGGGAGACGGAGGCGCCGGCCTAGTCAGTTGCACGATGCAACTGACTCCGCTACCGTGCTCCGGCATGAGCCATCGCGCCCGCGTCGCGGCGATCGTGTCGGTCGGCGTCTTCGTCGCCAGCCTCGACCTCTTCATCGTCAACATCGCGTTCCCGGACATCCAGCAGGACTTCGCCGGCACGTCGCTGGCCTCGCTCTCCTGGATCCTCAACGCGTACGCGATCGTCTTCGCCGCGCTGCTCGTGCCCGCCGGCCGCTGGGCGGACCGCACGGGCCGCAAGCGCGCGTTCCTCGGCGGGCTGGCGCTGTTCACCGTCGCGAGCGCGGCGTGCGCCGCGGCGCCGTCGGTCGGCGTCCTGGTCGCGGCCCGGACCGTGCAGGCCGCGGGCGCCGCGATCCTGACGCCGGCCTCGCTCGGCCTGCTGCTCCCCGAGTTCCCGCCCGAGAAGCGCGGGCTGGCGATCGGCCTGTGGGCGGCGGTCGGCGGCACCGCCGCGGCGGCCGGCCCGGTGCTCGGCGGGCTGCTGGTGGAGCTGTCGTGGCGCTGGGTCTTCCTGGTCAACGTGCCGGTCGGCATCGTCGCGATCGTCGCGGGCGCGCGGACGCTGCGCGAGATCCGCGAGGAGTCGAGCGCGCCGCAGCCCGACCTCGTCGGCGCCGGACTGCTGGTCGTCGCGGTCGCGACGCTCATCGCCGGGATCGTCGAGGGGCCGGACTGGGGCTGGAGCGACCCGCGCGTCGTCGGGCTCTTCGCCGTCGCCGCCGTGCTGCTCGTCGCCTTCGCGGTCCGCTCCGCGCGCCATCCCGTGCCGGTCGTCGAGCCGGCGATGCTCAAGGTCCGCGCCTTCGCGGCGTCCAACCTCGCGGGCGTGTTCTTCTTCATCGGGTTCAGCGCGATGTTGTTGGGGTCGGTGCTGTGGTTGACCGAGGTCTGGGGCGACACCGCGCTGCAGGCGGGCCTGAAGATCGCGCCCGGCCCGGCGACCGCGGCGGTCTTCGCCGTCGCCGGCGGCATCCTCGGCGGCCGGATCGGGCCGCGCCTGGTCGGGACGATCGGCGCGACGCTCTTCGTCCTGGGCGGCGTCTGGTGGGTCACGCACCTCGGCGTCGAGCCCCACTACGCGGCCGACTACCTGCCCGGGATCATCATCGGCGGCGCGGGCGTCGGCTTCGTCAACCCGTCGCTGGCCGCGGCGGCGACCGCGCAGCTGGAGCCCAACCGCCTCGCCACCGGCAGCGCCGTCCTGACGATGTCGCGCCAGTTCGGCTCCGCGCTCGGCGTCGCGCTGCTGGTGGCCGTGCTCGGGACGCCGTCGCCGGCCGACGTCGTCGACGCGTTCCAGGGCGCCTGGTGGATGATGATCGGCGCCGGTGCCCTGTCGGCGCTGTCGTTCGTGGCCGTCGGGCCGCTGTCGCACAAGGAGGAGACCGTGACCGAGGAGATCGAAGAGGCCATCGCGTCGATGGCGCCGGAGGTTGCGGCTTGACTCGCGCAGAGCGCTCGCAAGTCGTGGGCATGACCGCCGTCGACGCGGAGCGCATGCGCAGCGTGGCGTGGGACGACCCCGCGCCGATGGTCGACGCCGCGGCCCGGCTGACCGGCATCGAGCTCATGCGCGCGATCAAGGACGGCGACCTGCCCGCGCCGCCCGTCGCCCGCCTGCTCGGCTTCGGCATCGATCGCGTCGACGAGGGCAGCGTCGTCTTCTCGATGGACCCGCTCGAGGCCCATCAGAACCCGCTCGGCTCCGTCCACGGCGGGATCATCTCCACGCTGCTGGACAGCGCGATGGGCTGCGCGGTCCACACCACGCTCCCGGCCGGCGGCATGTACACCACCTTGGAGCTGAAGGTGAACTTCCTCCGCCCCTCCTTCGCCGGCGGCGCGCGGCTGCTCGCCGCCGGCACCGTGATCCACCGCGGCTCCACCGCCGTGCTCGCCGAGGCCACCATCACCGACGCGGCAACCGGCAAGAAGATCGCCCACGCGACCTCGACCTGCCTGATCCTGCAGCCGCGCTAGCGGCCGCGGCGGCCCCCGCGCTCAGCCGCCGTGCGAGATCGTGTGCTTGAGCTTGAAGGTGTCGCTGCCCTCGCACGCCGCGATCGCGTTGGACGCGGCCAGCTTCCAGGAGACGGTCCCGGTCGCGGCGCGGGTCGTCGGCAGCTTCGCCTTGACGGTCAGCGTGCCGCCGACGCCGTCGGCCTTCTTGTTGGTGACGTCGACCTTGCCGTTGGCGAGCTTGCCGGTGGCGCTCAGCGTGATCTGCTGCTTGGCGCCGGTCGTCGACACGCAGTTGACGGTCACCGACACGGGCACGGCCTTGGTGCCGCGCTCGTTGTAGATGGTGGTGATGTCGCTCTTCTTGTGGGTCTTCCCCGACCACACGTCGATCGTCGGGACCTTCGCTGCCTGGGCGATCGCGACCGGGGTGAGCGCGGTGGTGGCGAGGACGGCGAAGGCGGCGGCACGGCGACGGACGGGCATGCGCGCGACCCTATCGGCGTTCGAGGGGCGCGTCGCGCGCAGGCATGCGTAGATATACGAAGGTCTGGGATTTCGGGCGCGTCGGCGTCGTCACAGCGCCACCGGCCGCTCGAACAGCGTCGACAGGACGACCTGCGTGTGGGTCCGGCGCACGCCGGGCGTGTCGCGCAGGCGCTCCAGCGCCTCCTCCAGGTGCTGGGTGTCGGCCGCCCGGACGTGGAGGATCGCGCTGGCCTCGCCGGCCACGGTGTAGGCGGCCTCGACCTCGGGGTGCGGCTCGATCGCCGTCCGGACCTCGCCGCCGGACATGCGCCCCTCGCAGTAGAGCGCCACGACCGCGTGCGTGTGCCAGCCCATCGCGGCCGGATCGATGACCGCGGCATAGGACTTGATGACGCCGTCGTCCTGCAGCCGGTCGACGCGGCGCTTGACCGCCGGCGCGCTCAGGCCGACGTGCGTGCCGATGTCGCCGAAGGAGCGGCGGGCGTTGCTGCGCAGCAGCGCAACGATCTTGCGATCGATGTCGTCCATCGACCCATCCTAACGGCGCCACACGCAACGGATCGGCATTGATATGCCCCCTCGACAGGCAGATCATTTCGTCATGAGCACGGTCGAGACCACTCCTGCCCACAAGAGCCTCCAGGACTACATGCCGCTCAACGGCGTGGACCACGTGGAGCTGTTCGTGGGGAACGCCAAGCAGGCCGCCTACTTCTACACGCGCGCCTATGGCTTCAGGCTCGTGGCCTACAGCGGGCTGGAGACCGGCGTGCGCGACCGCGCGTCCTACGTCGTCCAGCAGGGCCGCATCCGGCTCGTGCTCACCGGCGCGCTGCACTCCGACTCGCCCATCGCCGAGCACCAGCGCCGCCACGGCGACGGCGTGAAGGTGATCGCGCTCTCGGTCCCCGACGTCGACCACGCCTACCGCGAGGCGACGACGCGCGGCGCCACCGGCGTCGCCGAGCCCCACGACGCGACCGACGAGCACGGCACGGCCCGCCTCGCGACGATCGAGACCTACGGCGAGACGCTGCACACGTTCGTCGACCGCTCGCACTACAAGGGCGCCTTCCTCCCGGGCTACGAGGCCCGCGACGACGGCTCGCCAGACGACGATCCCGCCCACCCCATGCTGCTCGCGCTCGACCACATCGTGGGCAACGTCGAGCACATGGACCCGTGGGTGAAGTTCTACGAGGACGTCTTCAACATGAAGGAGATGATCCACTTCACCGACAACGACATCTCGACCGAGTACTCCGCCTTGATGTCGAAGGTCGTCGCCGACGGCAAGGGCGTCGTGAAGTTCCCGATCAACGAGCCGGCCGAGGGCAAGCGCAAGTCCCAGATCGAGGAGTACCTGGAGTTCTACGAGGGCCCGGGCGCCCAGCACCTCGCGGTCGCCACGCGCGACATCGTCGCGACCGTGATCGAGCTGCGCCGGCGCGGCGTCGAGTTCCTCGACATCCCCAAGGCCTACTACGACGAGGTCCCGGACCGCGTCCCCGAGGTCGCCCCGCAGCTCGACGACCTGCGCAAGCAGGGCATCCTGGTCGACCGCGACGACGAGGGCTACCTCCTGCAGATCTTCACCAAGCCGGTCGGCGACCGGCCGACGGTCTTCTTCGAGGTCATCGAGCGCCACGGCGCCCGCGGCTTCGGCGACGGCAACTTCAAGGCCCTGTTCGAGGCGCTCGAGCGCGAGCAGGACCGTCGTGGGAACCTCTGAGGCATGCGCTACGTCAGCCTCGGCGAGGTCCCGCCCAAGCGTCACGCGCAGGTGTGGCGGCAGAACGGCTCGCGCCGGCTCCTGACGGAGGAGGTCCTCGGCTACGAGGGCTTCAGCGGCAACGAGACCATCCTGTACCACCTGCATTCCCCCTGCCGGATCGCTGAGGTCGGCGCCTTCACGCCGACGGTCCGGGAGGAGTGGGTGCCCGAGGCGCACGTGCACCGGCTGGCGGACGCCAACGGGGCGCCGAGCGGCGGCGACCCCGTCGGCGGCCGCCGGCTGCTGATGTTCAACGACGACCTCGAGGTCTCGATCGCCAAGCCGACCGAGGCGATGACCCGCTTCCACCGCAACGGCGAGGGCGACGAGGTCATCTACGTCCACCGCGGCAGCGGCAAGCTGCGCACGGTCTTCGGCCCGGTCACGTTCCGCGAGCGCGACTACCTCGTGATCCCGCGCGGGACGACCTACCGCTTCGAGCCCGACCCGGGCGTCGAGCAGTTCTGGGTGTGCATGCACACGCCGGGCGAGATCGAGACGCCCAACCGCTACCGCAACCGCTATGGCCAGCTCCTGGAGCACGCGCCGTACTCGCAGCGCGACTTCCACGGCCCGGCGCAGATGGAGACGCACGACGAGGCCGGCGAGTTCGAGCTGACCGTCCGCGTCCGCGGCGGCGTCCAGTCCTACCTCCTGGACCGCCACCCGTTCGACGTCGTCGGCTGGGACGGCTACGTCTTCCCCTACACCTTCAACGCCGACGACTTCGAGCCGCGCGCCGGCCGCTTCCACCTGCCGCCGCCCGCCCACCAGACGTTCCAGGGCCTGAACTTCGTCATCTGCACGTTCGCGCCGCGGATGCTCGACTGGGACCCGCAGGCCGTCCCGATCCCGTACCACCACTCGAACATCCAGTCCGAGGAGGTCATGTTCTACGCCGACGGCGACTACGCCGCGCGCAAGGGCGTGGAGGTCGGCTGCCTGACGCTGCACCCCAGCGGGCTGCCGCACGGGCCGCAGCCGGGCACGGTCGAGAAGGCGCTCGGCGCCACCTCGACCAACGAGCTCGCGGTCATGTGGGACACCTTCAAGCCGCTGAAGCTGGCGGCGCTGTGGCGTGACAACGACAAGCCCGAGTACGCCTACTCGTGGAACCCGGACCGCGAGGCGACCCCGAGGGCGTGACCGCCCCGCCGGGGCAATAGCCTGCCCGGCATGGACTTCACCTGGCAGGACGGCGAGCGCACGATCCGGTTCGGCCGTGGCGTCATCGCCGACGCCCCCGCGCTGCTGGGCGACTCCTACACCTTGCTCACGACCGAGCGCGCCGCGCCGATGGCGCCCGACGTCGTGCAGCGCGCCGACCGCGTGCTTCACGTCCCGAGCGGCCTCGTCGACGCGCTCGCGGCCGACCTGGACGCCGAGGTCGGCGACGCGTCGCTGATCGTCGCGCTCGGCGGCGGGCGCGTGATCGACGTCGCCAAGGCGCTCGCGGGCTGCCGCGCGGGCGCGCGCGCCGCGGCGATCCCGACGACGCTCAGCGCGGCGGAGATGACGATCGTCCACCGCCGCCCCGCGGGCCGGGAGCGCGAGGCGCGCAACGTCCGCCCCGCGATCGTGATCAACGACCCCGACATCTCCGCCTCGCAGCCCGCGGGCGAGCTCGCCGCGTCGTCGGCCAACGCCCTGGCCCACGCCGTGGAGGCGCCGGTCACGATCTTCACCTCGACGGTCCCGACGCTCGCCGCGCGCGAGGCCATCCGGCTGATCGACGTCGCCTGGCTCGTCGACGGCGAGGACCCGTCCTACAACGGCCGCACGCAGCTCGCCCATGCCGCGCTGCTGTCGGGCTACGCGATCGACACCACCAAGTACGGGCTCAGCCACGTGCTGTCCCAGACGCTCGTGCGCGTCGGCGGCGCCGGGCACGGCCAGGCCAACGCCGCGGTCCTGCCGGTCGCGATCGGCGCGCTGGAGCGGCGCTTCCCGGGCCGCGTCGATCCCGACGGGACGCTGACGACGCTCGCCCGCCGCCTGGCCGCGCGCGCCGGCGCGGACGGCATCCGCCGCCTCGGCGTCGACGAGGCCGAGCTCGACGCGATCGCCGACGCCGCCGCGCAGCGCGCCGACCTCGCCTACACGCCGCCCGCCGCCGACCGCGACGAGCTCCGCGCGCTGTACGCCGAGGCCTGGTGAGCATGCTCGACCTGCTGCGCCAGACCGTGGACCGCGCGGCCGGCCACTGCGCCTACGCCGAGGCCCGTCACGTCCACAGCCGCGAGGAGCACCTGGCGGTCCACGACGAGCTCGTCGACAGCGTCGACGCCACCGAGTCCGAGGGCATCGGCGTCCGCGTCCTGGTCGGCGGGGCGTGGGGCTTCGCGGCCACGCGCGACATCACCGCCGCCGGCGCCGAGCAGGCGCTGAGGCGCGCGCTGGCCGTCGCCGCCGCCCAGCCCGCCGCCGGCGCCCGGCCGCTGGCGCCGGTCGCGCCCGCGACCGGCCATTGGGAGTCGCGGTGCGCGATCGACCCGTTCGCGCTCCCGCTCGAGGAGCGCCTGGCCCACCTGTTCGCCGCCGTCGCCGCGATGCGCGGCGACGCCCGCATCGTCCGCGCCGACGCGTCGGCGGAACTGATGCGCACGACCAAGGCGCTGGCCACCAGCGACGGCACCGCGGTCACGCAGGTGCTGACCGAGTGCGGCGCCGGGATCGCCGCGACCGCGGTCGGCGACGGCGAGCTGCAGATCCGCACCTACCCGTGCTCGCACGGCGGGACGGTGGCCGCCGCCGGCTGGGAGCAGGTCATCGCCCTCGACCTGCTCGGCCACGCGCCGCGCGTCGCCGCCGAGGCCATCGAGCTGCTGACCGCGCCCGAGGTCCCCGAAGGCCAGCGGACGATCGTGCTCCACGGCGAGCAGCTCGCGCTCCAGCTGCACGAGTCCATCGGCCATGCGCTGGAGCTCGACCGCATGCTGCTCGGCGAGGCGTCCTACGCGGGCACGAGCTGGGTCCAGCCCACCGACCTGGCCGCCGGCCTGCGCTACGGCTCCGAGCGCCTCGACGTCACCGCCGACGCGACGGTCCCCGGCGCTCTCGGCACTTTCGGCTGGGACGACGAGGGCGTCCCGGGCGCGCGCACGCCGCTGATCGAGGGCGGCCTGCTCACCGCGACGCTGTCAGACCGCCAGTCGGCCGCGGCGATCGGGCTGGGCGCCTCCGGCGGCTGCGCCCGCGCCGAGGGTTTCGCCCGCCAGCCGATCGTGCGCATGACCAACGTGTCGGTCGAGCCCGGCGACGCGGGGTCGCTGGCCGACCTCCTCGCCGACACCGAGGACGGCGCCCTCTACCTGGAGTCCAACCGCTCGTGGTCGATCGACGACCGCCGCTGGCAGTTCCAGTTCGCAACCGAGCTCGCGCGCGAGATCCGCGGCGGCGAGCTGGGCAGGTTGTACCGGAACCCGCTGTACGCGGGGATCACGCCGGAGTTCTGGGGCTCGTTGGACGCGGTGTGCGGCCCGGACGAGTGGCGCCTGTGGGGCCTGACCAACTGCGGCAAGGGCGAGCCGGGGCAGCTCATGCACGTCTCGCACGGCACGTCGCCGGCGCGGTTCCGCGACGTGCGCGTCGGGGTGGCGTCGTGACCGGCGACGACCTCGCCGCCCACGCGCTGACGTTCCTCTCCGGCGAGGGCCAGGCGACGGTCGAGCACGAGCGCTCGCTCCTGCTGCGCTACGCGCGCTCGGCACCGACGCAGGCGACCGAGCTCGACGACACGAGCGTCCACCTGCTGGCGCTGCGCGACGGCCACGTCGGCGGCGCGACCACCAACCTCACCGACGACGACAGCCTGCGCGCGACCGCCCGCCGCGCGATGGACGCGGCCGAGGCCGCGGCGCGGGCGGCCGGCGGCGACGGCGACCATCCCGGCCTCCCGGGCCCGCCGGACGGCGGCTACCGCCAGCACGACGGCTACGACGCGGCGACCGCGGCGCTCGACCCCGAGCCGGGCGGCGCCGCGCTCGCGCAGGCCTTCGCCGTGGCGGCCGAGCACGACCTCGAGGCCTTCGGCGTCTGGACCGCGGGCGCGGTGGAGACCGCGATCGCGTCCTCGCGCGGCATCCTCGCCGTCGACCGCGTGACCGACGCCTACATGAAGGTCATGTGCCGCGACGCGCGTGCCCGGACCGGCCAGCTCTCGCAGGCCGCGGTGCGCGCGGCCGACCTCGACGGCGAGGCGATCGCGCGGGCGGCCGCGGCCAAGGTCGTGCCGGGCGAGCCGGTCCGCCTCGACCCCGGCGAGTACCCGGTGGTGCTCGACGCCGAGGCCGTTGGTGGCCTGCTGGAGATGCTCGGCGGCCTCGCGTTCAACGGGCTGGCCCACGCCGAGGGCCGCGGCGCCCTGGACGGTCTTCTCGGCACCCGCGTCGCGGCGCCGAGCGTCAACCTGGCCGACACGCCGCGCTACGCCAGGACGTGGACGCGCGCCTTCGACTTCGAGGGCGTCCCGAAGGCGCCGCTCCCGCTGATCCAGGACGGCGTGGCCCATGCCGTCGTGCACGACACGCGCTCGGCCGCGGTCGCCGGCGGTGGCGCGCGCTCGACCGGCCACGCGGTCGCGCCCGGCGGCAGCGCCGGCGGCCCGTACGCGACGAACCTCGTGCTCGCCGGCGGCGGCGCGTCCGGCGTCGACGAGCTCGCGGCGCCGATCGAGCGCGGCATCTACGTGACGCGGCTCTGGTACCTCAACGTCGTCCACCCCAAGCAGACGCTGCTGACCGGGACCACGCGCGACGGCACGTTCCTGATCGAGGACGGCAGGATCGCCCGGCCGCTGCGCGACGTGCGCTTCACCGACTCGGTCCTGCGCCTGCTCGACGCGACCGAGGCGCTGAGCGCGTCACCCCGGCTGACGACCGAGGCGGAGTACTACGGCCGCCGCTTCGCGTTCGGCACCGTCTGCCCGGCGCTGCGCGCGAGCGGCTTCCGTGTGACCGGCTGACGGGCGCGCCCGGCCCGGCGCTCGCTCACGGGATCACCACCGGGGCGATCGTCACGGGGCCGGCGAGCGGGTCGAGCTCGGTGGCCTGGTCGACGCCGGCGGGCGTGAGCACGTCCATCGCCTTGGGCACCGAGTTGGGGTCGGTCGAGCAGATCGCGGGGCTGGTGTCGCTGGCCGGGCACACGCCGAACTGGAAGTCCTGCGGCGTGGGCTGGAAGCCGCGCGCCAGGTCGGGGCTGAACCCGTCCTGGCCGTGCAGGACGACCGTGAAGCCCCAGCCCGACGTCGGCGTGCCGAGGCTCGCCTTCGGCACGCTGAACGTCATGTAGCGCGAGATCGGGTTGCCGCTGATGCTGACGTTGCCCAGCGTGGCGCCGCTCGCGTCGCGGTAGGTCTGGCCGAAGCCCTGGACCTCGATGAACCGGCTCCACGCGCCGGACGGCGCGACGGAGAAGTTGCGTGTCGCAAACGGCGCGGCCGTCGACGTCGGCGCGGCGCCGGGCACGTGCACGAAGAGGTCGAGCAGTTGCGCGCCGACCGGGCTGCCGAACGTGTTCGTCAGATCGCGCAGGCGCGCCCGGAAGATGATGGTCTCGCCGCCGTCGAAGACCTGGAACTGCTGCAGGTCGTAGGCGCCGTCGTGGAAGTTCGACGACGTCGGGTACTGGAACGTGCCCGGCCCGTGGTCGTCGCCGTCGGGATCGTTGGTCTCGTAGATCAGCGTGCCCGGGACGAAGTCGAAGACGACGGTCCGGACCTGCCGGCCCGTGCCACCGGTGGCCGGGTCGGTCGCGACGACGTTGAGGACCGAGGTGCCGCCGGTGACCGGGACGTCGACCGCGAACGTGCCGTCGGGGCCCGCGGTGCCGGTGACCGTCGTGCTCTTGAAGTCGTTGTCGGTGTTGGTCGCGGTGATCGCGATCGCGTTGCCCGCCTTGGTCGTACCCTGGACGGCGACGGTGCCGTCGACCGCGCTCTCGTCGGCCGGCGAGGTGACCGTGAGCGGCGTGCTGCCCTGCGTGTGCGTGACGTAGCGGTCGGTCGTGTAGGCCGGCGTGTCGAGCTGGCGGCCGGCGGCCGCGTCGAGCGTCAACCGGACGAACTGGCCCGCGGACCACGTCAGCGCGCTGGCGCTGCCGGCGGGCTTGCCGTTGGCGAACCCGATCGACGCCACCGTCGGGTCCGTCCCGAACGGCGACGCCGGCAGGTCGGGCAGCTCCCAGGCCTGCTCGGGGATCAGGCCGACGCCCGAGGACATGTTCATCATGGCCTTCAGCCGGCCGACCGCGGCGCCCGTGTCGCCCTGCGCGACTTCATATTGGCCTCGCTCGCCGGCGAGCACCGGCCAGAGATGGCCGTTGCCCTGGTTGCTCGGCGGCCAGGGCCGGCCGTCGCTGGACCGGTCGCCGTAGCCGTCGCCGTTGTAGCGGTAGAAGCCGTCGCCCGAGGCGGTGGACTTCCGGATCGCGCCGTCGACCACCGTCAGCGAGCGCACGATGTCCGGGTCGCTCGCCGGCAGCAGGCCGAGGCGCGCGTACTCGAGGAAGCCCGCGTCGATGACGTCGCGCTGGTCGAGGTCCGGGCCGCCGTTGCCGACGTTGTAGACGATCGCCGCGTTCGGGTCGCCGGTCTTGGAGAGGCGGATGAAGTACGGGTCGCTGCTGCGCGGCCCGTTGGTCGTCAGCGTCCACGTCTTGAGGTTGCGCTGGAACTCGTCGGCGACGCCGCGCCAGACCTGGGCCGAGGCCGCGTCGCCGTTCTTGTCCGCGATCTCGGCCGCGGCGACCAGCCCGGCGATCTCGGCCGAGATCGTGGACGGCGAGTAGCCGGACTGCTCCTCCCAGCGCTCGTTGCCGAACGCCGGGCCGTGGGCGATGACGTAGTTCGCCGCCGGCTTGATGTGGTCGTTGTAGTAGTCCTTGCTCGTCAGGCCGACGGCCAGCGCCATCACGATCGGGTAGGCGCACTCGTCCAGCTGCGTGCCGAACGAGTCGGGCGCGGTCTTGCCGTTGGCCAGCGAGTTGCGCGGCATCGAGCCGTCGGGCAGCTGCTGGCGCTCGAAGAGGAAGCGCGTCATGTCGCGCGCGGTGCCCGTGTCGCCGGCGAGGTACAGCGACGTCCACGCCTCGTAGAGGTCGCGGGCGAAGACCTCGCGGTAGGACCCGAAGTACGTGTTCGCCGGATCGCCGGCCGAGACCGCCTGGCCCCACGGGGACGCCATCGCGGCGGCGACCGCGCCGGGGAACGTCTTGTCCTCGGCGGTCTTCACGTAGTTGGCCGAGGTGTAGTACTCGCCGAGGATGGTGTTCCAGGTCGACGGCGCGACGCCGCGCGGGCGCTGCGGGCGGCGCAGGCCGGCGTCGTAGGCCAGCCAGCCGACGGCGTAGCGCGCGGCGGTCGCCAGCGCGTTGGTGCGCAGCGCGGAGCGGACCGTGGAGGCGGCGTCGGCCGCGGTGGTCCCGAAGCCGAGGTCGAGGTCGAAGGTGCCGTCACGGCCGAGGTCGACCTCGGCGGTCTGGACGAGGTTGCCGGCGTTGTCGGTGGCGTCGTGCCGCTGGGTCAGGCGATGGCTGGCGTCGAGCTGCTTGAGCCCGTCGGAGTCCGAGCCCGCGAAGCCGTTGGTGATGGCCTTGAACGGGCGGCTGGCGTCGAGCGCGCTGAAGACGGGGACCGCGTAGTCGCGGTTGGCCGCGTTGGTGGCGGTGACGGGGTCGGAGCCGATCAGGACGTCGTGGCCGTCGCGGCGCAGGCTCGCGCCGTTGTCCGGGCCGCCGTTGCCGGTCCCACCGCCGCCGTTGCCGTTCAGCGTCGGGTCGAAGCGCACGTAGACGCGGTAGTTGGACAACCGGCCCTTGAGCGGGACGAAGCGGCTGTGCGTGACGACCGCGTTGCGCTGCGGATCGGTCAGGTAGTCGGTGACGATCTGGTAGCGCCCGCTCTTGGCGCGGGCGGTCACGCGGCAACCCGGGACGCGGTCGTCGAGCGCGCGGACGGTGTAGGTCATGTCGCGCGTCTGGAGGTCGGTGAACGACGCGCCGTCGGTGACCACGTACTGCATGGTCTCGACGTTGGTGTTGTCGTTGGTCGGGAAGTACACGTCGCTGAGGACGCCGTTGGCGACCGTGAACCACACCTTGGAGGTGCGGTTGCGCGCGGTGCCGACGCAGTCCTTGCGCGCGAGGTCGTAGTGGCTGAGCGAGCCGGGCCCGTCGGTCGCGGGCGGGTTGGCGGCCAGCGCGTTCGCCGCGCCGCCCAGCATCCCGACGACCACCATCACGACACCGACGCTCCGCAGACGACGCATACGAGCACCACTCCCACCCCGGTGGCATCCGTGCCGGTTGACCCTTCGGACCGGGCGCGAACGTACCACCGCCGCGCACGGCCGATGGGCAACCTGGCGCCCTCCTGACATACGCCAATCTGGCGGAACCCGGCAGGTGTGGGAACACTCCACCTAGGTGCCGTGCCCCTCGGCGCACGGGGCCCGTTCCAAGGACATGACCCGAAAGAACCTCCTCCCTATCCTCGCCCTCGCCACCACCGCGATCGTCCCGACCACCAGCGCCCTCGCTGCCGGCAGCGACCACACGGCCACGATCCCCGCGACCAAGGCCTCGATCAAGATCGAGAGCGGCTACGCCTACTACGACAGCTTCAAGCCCTCCAACAAGCGCCTGATCGTCGTCGTCGTCAAGACCCACGGCGAGGCGCCGCGCCGCTTCGACGGCCTCATCCGCGCCGGCGGCTCGCTGAGCGGCCACCACGGCGGCTCCGTGGGCTCCGTCGGCGGCAAGCAGTCCAAGTGCTACACCTTCACGGTGCCGCTCAAGGACGGCCACTTCTACACCAAGAGCGGCGGCAAGGGCGCCAAGGGCAGCCCCGGCAAGTACCTCGCCGTGATGTCGGCCAAGGACAAGGACGGCAACACCGTGTCCTCGACCAAGGTCATCAACCTGCGCGACCGCAAGGTCGGCGACCGCGTCGGCAAGCCCCTGAGCTGCTGATCAGCGTCGCGCCGTCAAGTCCTCCGACAACGCCCACAGCCGCCGGCGCGCCTCCGCGTCGGCGGCTTGGGCATCCGGCTGCGCCTCCCGCAGCCCGTCGAAGAACCGGCCGGTCACGGTGTCGAGCGCCGGGTCGGCGACGAGGCGGAAGGTCGCCTCGACACCCTCTTCGAGGGTCGAGATCGGCGACGGCACCATCTTGGTGGGCATGTAGGTCGCGGGATGCAGCGCGTTGACGGTCAGCGCCGGCGCGACCTGCGGCGCCAGCTCCTCGGTGGAGAGGATCTGCGCGAGCTTGCTCTGGCAGTAGGCGCGCACGCCCGAGTAGCCGCGCTCGAGCATCACGTCGTCGAAGTCGATCGCCTGCTGTCCGAGCGAGGAGACGTTGACGATCCGCTCCGCGATCCGGTCCTCCGCCAGCAGCCGCTGCGTCAGCGCGAAGCCCGCGAGGTAGTTGACGGCGAACCGCAGCTCGTGGCCATCCGCGCTGACCTCCCGCTCCTCGACCCGTCCCGTCCGCGCACCGATCCCGGCGTTGTTGACCAGGACGTCAATCCGCTCGTCCGCGGCGATCAGCGCATCCGCCAACCCGTGCACCTGCGCGAGCGACGCGAAGTCCGCCCGGTAGGACCGCACCCCGCCGCCGCCATCGAGCTCGTCGACCGTGGCCTCGATCCGGTCCGCGCTGCGGCCATGGACGATCACCGTGGCCCCCGCATCCAGCACCTCCCGCGCGAGCGCCCGCCCGAGGCCGTCCGTCGCCCCGGTGATCAACACCGTCTTCCCGGTCAGGTCAAACCGCGCCATGCGCTCGACCCTAGCGCCGAGACGGTGACGATCGATGCGGAGGCGCGTGGCACTGCCAGGGCGGCAGATCGTGGCCGACAACAGTGGCGGCGCCCGAGGCGAGGGGCACGGCAACCGAGCGGCCGGCGCGCGGCGCGGCGCGTTTGCGCCCCGCATCGTCGTGGCTGGGGGCGCCGCGCGAGTGCCGGCGGGCGCCAGCCCGTCGAGCCGGTCGGTGCCTCCAGGCGCGGCGCGTTTGCGCCCCGCATCGTCGTGGCTGGGGGCGCCGGGCGAGTGCCGGCGGGCGCCAGCCCGTCAAGCCGGTCGGTGCCTCCAGGCGCGGCGAGGCGGCGCGCAAACGCGCCGCGCCCGGCTAGTTGATCTTGAGGAGGACGATCGTGTTCAGCGCGAACAGGATCGCGAACCCGACGGTCCAGCGGTTCAGGTTGCGCTCGACCAGCGAGCCGCCGCCGAGGGAGCCCTGGCCGGAGCCGACGCCGAAGGCGCCGGACAGCCCCGCGTCCTTCCCGGAGTGCATGAGCACCAGGAAGATGAGCACGATGCTGATGATCACCTGGACGACGCTGAGGATCGTTTCGAGCATTGCGCGGTGAAGGTTAGTCGTCCCCGGCGCCGAGCGCATCCAGCTTGCGCAGGAGCTCCATGGCCTCGGCACGCAGCTCGCGGTCGATCGCCTTCCAGTCCTGTTCGGACAGCTTCCCGGTGCGGTAGTCCATCTCGACCTCGCGGATCTCGCGGTAGCGCGCCTCCTTGGCGGCTTCGAGGTCTTCCAACGCCGCCTGGTACTCGGCGTCCTCGGTCTCCATGTGACCGCCGCGCAGCGGACCCGCGATCGCGTAGCCCGCGGCCACGGCGGCGGCCAGCACCAGCAGAACCGCCGCCACGTCCATCGCTGCGCGCGGTTACGCGCGCCCCAGGTCGCGCGCGACGCGGGCGGCGTACCCGGCCGTCGCGCGACGGTGCGCGAGGTCGGGGGTCGGCCAGATGCAGATGAGGCCGCCGAGGAAGACCATCAGCCCGCCGATCCAGACCCACGCGACCAGCGGCGAGACGATCAGACGGAACGTCGCCGGCGGCGCGCTCTTGGCGTAGTTGTCGGTCAGCCCTCGGATCGCGGTCCCCAGCGCGGTCGAGTACTCCTGCTGGTCCATCTTGCCCTGCGCGCCCTTGAAGACGGCGTCGCCCTGCTTGACGGTCGCGAGCGTCGGGTCGAGGTCGGGTGTCACGGCGCTCCACACGTCGCGCCCGACGCCCGCCATCATCGCGATCTCCGAGGTCGACTCGCCCTCGAAGTACTTGCCGATCGCGCCGGCGAACGGGGCGCCCTCGATCGGGTAGTAGCCGCGCTCGGGCTTGAGGACGCCGATCTTCTTGCCGTGCTTGAAGACCGTCAGCCGCGCGCCGAAGACCAGCCGCTCCACGCCGTTCTTGGTGACGTCGATCCGCGACGTCGGCCCGTCGTAGCGGGCGACGTAGCCGCGCCCGAGCTCGGTCGACTGGCCCTTCTTCAGCTCGACGGTGTGGACGTGCTGGAACGCGGTCGACGCGGCCACGCCGATGAACAGCAGCGCCATCCCGACGTGGATGGTGTAGCCGCCGTAGCGCCGGCGGTTGCGGCGGATCAGCGTGATGAACGCCAGCGGCACGGGCTCGCCGGTCATGGCGCGCCGCGCGCGGACGCCACGGGCGAACTCCTGGGTGATGGTGCCGATCGCGAACGCCGCGAAGGCGAACATCAGCAGCGCCCATGGCCGGCCGGCGACGCCGAACGGGATCAGCACGATCACCGTGACGATGCCGGTGACGATCGGCCACAGGAAGTTGCGGCGCGCGTTCTTGGGCGTCGCCCGGCGCCACGCGATCACGGGCCCGATGCCGCTGAGCAGCACGAGCACGAGCGCCAGCGGCACGACGTACTTGTCGTACCACGGCGGTCCGAGCGACTGCTTCTGGCCGGTCATGGCCTCGGAGATCAGCGGGAAGAACGTGCCCCAGAAGACGACGAACGCCATCCCGACCAACACCAGGTTGTTGCCCAGGAACATGGCCTCGCGCGACAGCAGCGAGTCGAGCTTGTGCTCGGTGCGCAGCACGTCGCGGCGCGAGACGACGAGCGCCACGCTGCCGGCGATCATCACGCCGATCAGGATCACGAACGGGATGCCGAGCGTCGATGCGCCGAACGCGTGGATCGAGTCGAGGATCCCGGAGCGGACCAGGAACGTGCCGAGGATCGCCAGCGTGCCGGTCGCGAGGATCAGCGACGCGTTCCACGTCTTCAGCATCCCGCGCTTCTCCTGCACCATGATCGAGTGCAGGAACGCAGTGCCGGTGAGCCACGGCAGCAGCGACGCGTTCTCGACCGGGTCCCAGGCCCAGTAGCCGCCCCAGCCGAGCTCGGCGTAGGACCAGCGCGCACCGAGGAAGATCCCGACGCCGAGGAAGAACCACGCGGCGAGCGCGAAGCGGCGCGTGGCGCCGATCCACTCGGCGTCGACCCGCCGCACGGCCAGCGCGCCGACCGCGAACGCGAACGGCACCGCCCACAGCGTGTAGCCGCTGTAGAGCATCGGCGGGTGGATCATCATCGACGGGTGGCGCAGGAGCGGGTTCAGCCCCGTCCCCTCGGACGGCGCGATCGCCAGCGTGTCGAACGGCGAGACCGCGAAGACCAGCAGGCCGCCGAAGAAGACGGCGAAGGCCATGAGCACCGCGATCGCGTACGGCTGCACGTCGCGCATGCGGTGGCGCGTCAGGAAGACGACGAGCGAGGACCACACGCTCAGCAGCCAGAGCCACAGCAGCAGCGAGCCCTCCTGCGAGGACCAGGCCGCGGCGGCCTTGTAGAACGTCGGCGTCGTGGTCGACGAGTGCGACTGCACGACGCTGAACGAGAAGTCCGAGCGCAGGAACGCGACCTCGAGGACGACGAACGCACCGCTGGTCAGCGCGGCCAGCGCGTAGACCGCACGGCGGGCGGACGTGACCCACTCGCGCTTGTGCGCGAGCCCGCCGTACAGCGCCGCGACGACGCCGTAGAGGGCGACCGCGAACGCCAGGAACACGAGACCACGACCGAGATCAGCCATGAGCGGCGCTGCCCACTAGGTCGACTGCGTCTTGGACTGCTCTTGGAACTTCGACGGGCACTTCGTCACGAGCGAGTCCTTCTCGCCCACGAACGTGCTGCCCTCGCGCTTCACGGTCACGATGACCTCGCGGCCGCCGCGGAACGTGTCGGCGACCGAGCCCGTGTAGCGGATCGGCACGGAGGCCTTGCCGTTGCGGTCGCGCACGCGGAACTGGTAGGTCGTGCCGACCTTCTTGATCGAGCCGTCCACGACCTTGCCCGTCAGCTGGTAGCTGCGGCCGGCATCGGCGCTGGCCAGCAGCTGGCTGGGGGTGCGTGCCTCGGAGGAGGCGCTGAAGCTCTGGTAGATGAGGGCGACCGACAGGACGAGGGCCGCGCTCAGCGCCACGACGAGACGTACGCGGCGCTTGCGTGCAGGGTCCATCGACACGCAGTATCGCAGCCTCGCGCGCGGAACCGCCCGCACCCCGACATGACCCCGAGCGAGCGAGGCTCGGCCTCTGCGCGATGAACCGCTCCCCACCCGTGGTTAGGGCAGGCGTCCAGGACTGCTCAAGCGCCAGGTCGGTCCGACGATGACGTTGTGCGAAACCTCTCGCGCCTCCCGGTGTCTTGAGGAACAGACCCCACGCCATGCGCGTCCGCCCCCTTCGCCCCACCGACCGCCGTCCTCCCCGCACCGAGCGCCGCCCGCATGTCTTCGGCCGCCCGGCCGAGGCCGAGGTCGAGGCCGAGGTCGAGGTCGTCAGCGCCGAGGTCGTCGAGGACCACGCCGCCGAGCGTCGCCACCGCGAGTGCGTGACGTCGGAGGACACCGCGCACTACTCCTGCTCCTGCGGCTTCCAGTTCCAGGCCGCGGTCACCACGTCGGTCTCGTGCCCGCACTGCGGCACGGATCAGGCCTGGTAGCCGGGCGTCCCGCCGCTCAGGCGATGAGCGCGATCCCGGTCGCGACCAGCCAATGCCGGCGACGCCGAGGCCGTGGCCGCCTTCAGCGGGATCATCGCCATCAACGACGGCGTTCGTCCACGACCACCTCCTGTCCGGGCTGCGCACGCGCTAGCGTCGCCGGGTGGCCACCGCAGACCTGACCGTGATCGGGCTGGGCCGGAGCGATCCCTCCGCCAGCCGCTACATCGCCGCGATCCAGCGCAAGCTCGCCGCCCAGGACCGCGTCAAGCACGTGCTCCACGCGATGGGCACGTCGCTGGAGGGCGAGACGAGCGACATATTGGCCTTGGTCGGCGAGCTGCACGCCGTGCCGTTCGAGCTCGGCCTGCCGCGCGTCTACACCGTGCTCAAGCTCGACGAGCGCCGCGACAAGGCGCAGACGCTGGAGGACAAGGTCGCGTCGGTGCAGCGCGCGCTGGCCGAGGGCTAGCCGCAAGTTCGGACGAGCTGGCGCGTTGGCGCTTGTTGCAGGTTGCTCACACGCGCTGGCTGAGCGCGGCGATGAGCCGCGCGTCCGTCTCGCCGCCGCGTGCGGTGAGGCGGACGTGGCGCGGCGTGAGCCCGGGGAACGTGGAGGCCGGCCGGATGGCGATGCCCAGCTGGTCGCGCAGGTCGTGGGCGAGCGCCAGCGCGTCGCGGGTGGCGAGCTCGACCAGGACGAAGTTCGCGGCGCCGGGGTAGACGTGGACGCGCCCGAGCGGCAGCGCCCGCTGCAGCGCGGCCTCCAGCGCGCGCCGGTCCGCGCGGGCGCGCGCCGCGATCGGGCGCAGCCGCTCCGGCGTCGCGTGCTCCACCGCGAGGAGCGCGAGGGCGTTGACGGGCCACGCCTGCCGGCGCGCGCGCAGCGCCCCGGCCAGATCGGGCGGCGCGAGCAGGTAGCCGACGCGCAGACCGGGAGCCCCCAGGATCTTCGTGAGGCTGCGGAGCACGACCAACCCCTCGGTCGCGCGGGCCGCCAGCGACGCCTCCTCGCCCGCGACGAAGTCCATGAACGCCTCGTCGACGACGACCGTCCGGCCCGGCCTGACCAGGGCCGTGATCGCGTCGGCCGGATGGAGCACGCCGGTCGGGTTGGTCGGGTTGCCGATCACGACGAGGTCGGCGTCGTCCGGGACCGCCTCCGGATCGAAGTCATAGGGGTCGGGCAGCAGGACGTGCCGCGCCCGCCCGCCCAGCGCCCGGTCCGGCTCCGTGAACTGCGGATGGACGACCACCGGCCGCCGCGGCGCGAGCACGTCGGCGACCAGCTGGAACCCGTGCGCGGCGCCGTTGAGCATCACGACCTCGTCGGTCGCGCGGCCGTGGCGCCGGGCGACGACCTCCACCGCCTCGCGCTCGTCGGGATACGCCGCGACCGCGGTCGCGAGCTCCTCGGCCAGCGCCGCCCGCAACCACGCCGGCGGCCCGCCCGTCGCGACGTTCACCGCGTGGTCCGCGGCGGCGCCGCGCGCCCAGGCATCGCCGTGGACGTCGGCGGTCGTCGCGCCGCCGCTCACGGGAGCTCCACGACGCGCCCGGCGACGACGAGCAGCGCGCGGTCGGCCGCCTCGCCCAGCGTCTGGGCGGTGTCGCCGAGGACGTCGAGCCACAGCCGCGTCGCGGCGCTCGGCGGCACCGGGCCCCAACCGGCCTCCTCGGCGACGACGATCGTCGCGCCCGGCCGCTCCCGCGCCACCGCGGCGAACGCCCGCGCCGCCGCGCGCAGCTCCGCGGCCGCCGCGGCGCCGTCCGCCCCGTCCTCCAGCGCGCCCGCGCGCCACAGCACCTCGCTCATCCAGGTCCCGAGCGAGTCCATCAGGATGGTCGCCCCCGGCGGCGCGGCGCGCAGCGCGCCGACCACGTCGATCCGCTCGACCGTCGCCCACGCCGCCGGCCGCGCCGCCTGGTGCGCCGCGACGCGCGCCGCCATCTCCGCGTCGGTCACCGTCAGCGGGGCGAGGACGACCACCGGCGCGCCCGGCTCCCGCGCCAGCGCCTCCGCGATCGGGCTCTTGCCCGACCGGCGCGGCCCGAGGACGAGCGTCAGCGCCACGCCGCCACCGCCACCGCGGCGGTCGCCAGGACCGCGCTCGTCGTCGCGCTCAGCCGCACCGCCCGGCGCAGCGCGGCGGTGTCCGGCGGCGGCCCGGAACCCAGGCGCGGCCGCTCCTCGACCCGCCCGTCGTAGTCGTTGGCACCGCCCAGCGTCACGCCGAGCGCACCGGCGAAGGCGGCTTCCACCCGGCCCGCGTTCGGGCTCGGATGGCGTGCGCCGTCCCGCCGCCACGCACGCCACGCGCCCGCCGCGTCCTCGCCGCACAGCGCCGCCGCCACGACCGTCGCGGCCGCGCACACCCGCGCGGCCGGCAAGCCGAGGACGTCGTCGAGCCGCGCCGCGCCCCAGCCGAAGCGCTCGTAGCGGGCGCTGCGGTAGCCGACCATCGCGTCGAGCGTGTTCGCCGTGCGGTGGGCCACCGCGCCCGGCGCGCCCGCGACCGCGCCCCACAGCAGCGTCCCCGCCTCGGCGTCGGCCGTGTTCTCCGCCAGCGACTCCAGCGCGGCGCGCGTCAGCTCGGCGCCGTCCAGCGCCTCGGTCCGGCGCGCGACGAGCGACTGCGCGAGCGTGCGCGCGGCCGGGAGGTCGCCGTCGTCGACGAGCTCGGCCATCCGCGTCGCGGTCCGCCGCAGCGACCGGCCGCCGAGCGCCGCCCATCCGCACGTCGCGGTGACGAGCACGCGCCGCGCGACGCCGCCCCGGCCCGCCCGCGCGACGACCGCCGTCGGCACCGCGACGAGCACGCCGGCATGGACCACGCCGACCAGCCGCGAGGACCGGTAGGTCGCGCGCTCGGCCGCCTGCGCCGCCCGCCCGAAGCCCGCGACCGGATGCCACCGCGCCGGATCGCCGAGCGCCGCGTCGAGCACGACCGCGGCGGCCAGCCCGACGCTACGCGCGATCGCCATCGCCCACCCACCTGAACTCCGCCCCGCGTCGCCGCTCGAAGTCCAGCGCGCCGGCCATCACCGCGGTGTGGACGCAGCGGGCGATGGCGGTGCCCGCCGGCGCCATCGGGCCGGCGAACGGCTCGGTCGCCCCGGGACGGGCGGCGACGCAGATGCTGTCGGTCGCGGTGCCCGTCGCCGGGCCGTCGTGGTTGCGCGCCACGATGCCGGCGTCGCTCAGCGCCTGGGCCTTCGCCTCGGTCGCGGTCTGGACGGCGTAGACCAGGGCGGCGTCGGTCAGCGCGGCCTCCACGAGCACCAGCATGTTGATGGTGTTGACCGGCGGCACCTCGCGCAGCACCCGGCCGGCGGCGGCCAGCGGCACGCCGATCCCGACCGTCGCGACCACGCGAGCCGCGCCCGGCTCCTCGCACCACTGCGCACGGTCGACGTGCGCGGCGGTCATCGCGCCAAGCGTCGTCGCGACGTCGACCCCGCGCGCCGCCATCGCCTCGCGCAGGTGCGCGTCGGGGTCCATCCGCGCGTAGCCGTGCGGGACCTGGAGGTTCAGCCAGCCGGTCGCGTCGCGCAGGCCGCCACCGACGACCGCGCTGGAGAGGCAGCGCCGGACGCCCCCGAAGTCCACCACCAACGCCGTGCCGCTCATGCGGCGTACAACAACGCGTTGACCGCCGCGACGGCCACCGCGCTCCCGCCCCGCTCGCCGACGTTCGCCACGCACGGCAGCCCGGACGCGACCAGCGCCGCCTTCGCCTCCGCCGCCCCGACGAACCCGACCGGCAACCCCACGATCAGCGCGGGCTCCGGCGGCGGCGTCTCGAGCAGCTGGAACAGCGCGGTCGGCGCGTTGCCCACCACCCACACCGCACCCGCCGGCGCCTCGCGCGCCGCCAGCGCCATCGCCGCCGCGCTGCGCGTGACGCCGGCCGCGGCGGCCCGCTTGGGCACCCGTGGATCGGCCAGCGTCACGACGACCTCCCGCGTCGTCACCCCCGCGGCGACCATGCGCGCGTCCGCGTAGATCGGCGCGCCGCCGGCCAGCGCTGCCCGTCCCCCACGCAGCGCGCCCTCGTCGAGCACCAGCGAGTCGGCGAACGACAGGTCCGCCGACGCGTGGCACACGCGCTCGGCGACCACGCGCGACAGCGGCGCGAACCGCGTGAAGTCGTAGCGCGCACGCAGGATGCCCATGCTCTCGACCTCGATCGGATGGGCTACGCGGCGGGCCATGGCGCCTCCTCGGGCGGCAACGGGACGAACGCGTCGGCCGGGCAGATCTCGAGGCACTCGCCGCACCCCGTGCACCGGTCGACCAGCGTCAGCAGCGGCGGGCCGTCGAACCACGCGGGCGCCGGCCGCAGCGCCCGCTCAGGGCACGTCTTCAGGCAGGCGCCGCAGCCCTTGCAGTCCAGCGTCGCGGCGTAGATCATCGTCTTGCTCCGCGCGCGATCGCGCAGGTCGCGTGCCGCGAGCGCTGCTTGGCCAGCACCAGCTCCGCCCCCACGCCCGCGGCCAGCAGCGCCGACGCCTCCGCCACGCTCGGCGTCCCGACGTGCCGCGCGACGACCGGCGACGGCGTCGGGACCGCCACCGCGCCGAGCGCGGCGGGCGCGAAGAACCGCAGCGACCACCGGCGCGCCGCGGCCAGCGCCAGCACCGCCGGCTCGTCGCCCTTGACGTCGACCGAGGCAAGGACCATCACTTCTGCGGCGGCCACGCCCGCGGCGTCCAGCGACGCGTCGACCAGGGCCTCCAACTCGATCGGAGGGCAGCCGCGGCTCGCGCCGACGCCGACGACCATCACGACCGCCGCCCCACCACGACGACCACGGGGTTGGTCGCGGCCAGCCGATGCCCGCCCGCCAGCGGCGCGAGCCGGGACGCCTGGACCATCGTCGCCTCGGCCGCGAACCCGCGCGACGCGAGCCGGTCCAGCACCGGCCCGACCCGCTCGACCAGCGCCAGCGTGACCACGACCCGCCCCACCGTCGCGCGCGCCGCGCACGCGTCGACGATCGCCTCCAGGTCCGCGCCCCCGCCGCCGACGAACACCGCGTCGGGATCCGGCAGGCCCGCGAGCGCCGCCGGCGCGCGCCCCTCGACGACGCCGATCGGGACGCCGAACCGCTCGGCGTTGCCCCGCGTCCGCGTCACCGCGTCGGCGTCGTCGTCGACGGCGAAGACCGCGGCGCCGAGCCGCGCGCACTCGACCGCGACCGACCCGCTCCCACACCCGACGTCCCACACCAGCTGCCCCGTCCGCGGCCCCAACGCCGCCAGCGCGACCGCGCGGACCTCGCGCTTGGTGATCATCCCCGCGCGATGGTCGAACGCGTCCTCGGCCAGCGCCCACGCCGGCCCGAGCTCCTCGACAGCGGTCCCCGCGCCAAGCGACACGAGGACATTGGGTTGCGCGAACGCCGGCAGCGCGGCGATCTCCTCGGCGCTCCCGGTCACCACGCGCTCGTCGGGCTCGCCCAGCCGCTCGGCCACCGCCAGCGTTCGCCCGCTGCCGGCCATGCGCGCCGCGAACCACGCCGGCGTCGCCTCGCCGTCGGTCAGGATCCCGACCTTGGGATGGCGCAGCGCCGCCGCCAGCGCCGGCCGCGGGTCGCGCGCGTGCGCGGAGACCACCAGCGCGTCGTCCCACGGGAGCCCGAGCCGCGCGAACGCGACCGCCACCGACGACGGCGCGGGATGGACGACGACGCGCTCCTCCCCCACGCCGCGCCGCAGCGTGCGCACGATCCCGAAGAAGCCGGGGTCGCCGCTCGCGAGCACGACGCAAGGACCATCACAAGCTACGACCTCCGCGAGCGCCGCGTCGAGGCCCGCGGCCAACGTCACGGTGCGCGCGCCCGGCGGCGCCAGCGCCGCGAGCTGCCGGGCGCCCCCGGCCACCAGCTCCGCACCGTCCAGCAGCGCCTCCGTCCCCGCCGGCACGCGCCCGCCCTCGACCCCGAGCACCGCGATCATCCGGCCAGCGCCTCCACCGACAGACGGTCGCGCGCCCCGGGCGACGCGCCGGCCAGCCGCGCACCCTCGAAGTCGACGATCGCGCAGTCCACCAACAACGCGCCCCGGACGTAGGCCGCCAGGTTCTCGGCGACCTTCGCGCACAGCAGGTCCGACGCCGCGGTCAGCCCCGCGCCCTCCCACAGCTCCCACGCGTGCCGGCCGGTGTTGGACGCGGCCACCGCGCCGACGAGGTCGTCCGCGCCGCCCGCCTCGCGCGTCACCGACGCCAGGAACGCCGGGTCGACCTTGGAGCGGGTCCAGTGGGTCATCATGATCCCGGCCGCGAGCTTGGCGAGCTTACCCGCCATCCCGACGAAGACGCAGCGCTCGAACTCGAGCTTCGCCGCGCGCTTGAGCGCGTAGCCGGTGAAGTCGCCGACCTCGACGAAGCACACCTCGGGCAGCTCGGGCAGCAGCCGGCGCGCCGCCTTCTCGGTCCGGCCGCCGGTCGTCAGGACGACGGTCCGCGCGCCCTGGGCGTCCATCACGTCGATGGCCTGGCCGACGCTCGCCCGCCACGCCGCGGTCGAGAACGGCCGGACGATGCCGGTCGTGCCGAGGATCGAGATCCCGTCCATGATCCCCAGCCGCGGGTTGGACGTCCGCCGCCCCATCTTCGCCCCGCCGGGCACCGAGATCTCGACGTCCACGCCGACGACCGACAGGTCGACGACCTCGCCGACCGCCGCGGTGATCTGCGCGCGCGGGCCCTTGTTGATGGCGGGGCCGCCGACCTCGAGCCCGAGGCCCGGCCGCGTGACCGTGCCGACGCCGTCGCCGCCGCGCAGCACGATCCCCGGCGTCGCGGTCAGCGCGACGCGCGCCGTGAGATGCGCGCCATGGGTCACGTCGGGGTCGTCGCCCGCGTCCTTGACCACGACGGCGACCGCCGCGTCGCCGTCGCGCTCGCAGCGCTGCACCGGGAACGTCGGCCGTCGCTCGCCCTTGGGCAGCGGGACCTCGATCTCGGCCGGCGGGTCGCCGTCGCGCAGCAGCAGCGCGGCGGCCTTGGCGGCGGCGGCGCTGCACGTCCCGGTCGTCCAGCCGTAGCGGAGCTTGCCGGTGGCTACGCGGCGCGCGCTGGCCGGGAGGTTGGGCTCGCGCAGGTCAGCCATCGGCGCGCGCGGCCTTCTTGTAGCGGTCGGGCCGCCCCAGCGGCCGGTAGCGATGGCCGTAGCCGGGGTCGTAGACGTGCGAGCGGCCGGCGCAGGCGGCATCGCCCAGCGCGGGCCCGACGAGGACCAGGGCCTGCGTCGTGATCTTGTAGTCCTTGATCTGCGCGGCGAGGTCCTGCAGCGCGCAGCGGATCACGATCTCGTCCGGCCACGAGGCGCGGTAGACCACCGCGCACGGCGTGTCCGGCGCGTAGCCGCCCTCCAGGAGGTCGGCCTGGAGCTCGCGCGGACGGCGGACCGACAGGAACAACACCAACGTGGTCCCGTGCCGCGCGAGCTCGACGAGCTGCTCGTTGGCCGGCATCGACGTCCGGGTCGGCCGCCGGGTGTAGATGAGCGTCTGCGAGACGTCGGGGATCGTCAGCTCCTGGCCGAGCGCCGCGGCGGCCGCGCCGACCGAGGAGACGCCCGGCACGATCTCGACGTCGAGATCCAGCGCGCGGCACGCGGCGAGCTGCTCGTGGAGCGCGCCGTACACCGTCGGATCGCCGCTGTGGACGCGGGCGACGTGCAGAGAATCTCTACGCGCGCGCGTATAGATCTCGATGACGTCCTCGTGCGTGCGGTCGTCGGACGGGATCAGCTCGGCGTCGGGACGGGCGTGCTCGAGGATCGCGGGGTCGACGAGGCTGCGGGCCCAGACGACGACGTCGGCGGCCTGCAGGACGGCGACCGCGCGCAGGGTGAGCAGGTCGGGCGCGCCCGGGCCGGCGCCGACGAAGGACACGCGGCCGGTCATGCCGGAACCTCGACGCGGGGCTTCTGCGCCGCCGGCGGCGACCAACGCGCCCGCACCGGCTCCGCGATCCGCACCAGGTCGGGCCGGACGCCCAGCAGCGCGCGGACGATCAGCCCGGTGAGCACGCCCTCGACGACCGCGATCACCGCGTAGGCCCCAAGCGTCGACCAGGCGATCTTCGTGAGGTCGATCGGGACGGCGTGGCCGAACGCGAACTCGCCGACGAACGTCGCCGCCGACAGCTCGACCGCGATCGCCGCGGCGATCCCGCACGCGATCGCGAGGCCCTTCGGCGTCCGGCCGAGCCTGGTGGCCCGCAGCGCGGCCGCCAGCGGGTAGCCGAAGAACGCCGGGACGAGCGCGAGCGTCACGATCGTCAGCCCGAGCGTGCTGATCCCGCCGTCGCCGAGCGCGAGCGCCTGGATCGTCGCGACGACCGCGATCGTGACCGCGCCGAGCCACGGCCCGAGCAGGCAGACCGCGAGCGCGCCGCCGAGCAGGTGGCCCTGCGTCCCGACGGTGATCGGGAACATCGGCGCGTCGCCGACGAGGAAGAACGCCGCCGCGAGGCCGGCGATCGGCAGGTCGCGCTCCCGCTCCTCGGCACGCATCCGCCGCAGGCAGACCGCGAGGCCTGCGCCGGCGACGGCCGCGCCGGCCACGGCCGCCTCGCCGGAGAGGAAGCCGTCAGGGATGTGCATGGACGGCTCCTTGGGCGGGCGCGGCGCCGCCGGTCAGGTCCAGCGCGGCCACCGCGCCGACGACGAACGTCACGGGCGGCGGCAGGGGCGCGGGCAGCGCGTCGAGCGTGCCGCGCAGGACGCGCTGCTCCGGCCGCGTGCCCGCGCTGATCGCCGCGACCGGCGTGTCCGGGGCGAGGCCGCCGGCGATCAGGCGCGCCGCGATCCGGCGGATCCGGCCGCGGCCGGTGAGGATGACCAGCGTGCCGCCGAGCCGGGCGAGCAGGTCCCAGTCGGGCGGCGTGCCGTGCTCGGGGTCGTCGTTGCCGTCGACGATCGTCGCGGTGACGCTCAGCTGGCGCAGCATCAGCGGGATGCCGGCGACGGCGGGCGCGCCCAGCGCGCTCGACACGCCCGGAACGACGCGGACGGCGACGCCCGCGGCGCGCAGCGCCCGCGCCTCCTCCCCGCCGCGCGAGGCGACGAACGGATCGCCGCTCTTGAGCCGGACGACCGCGCGCCCGTCGCCCGCCAAGGCCACCAACAACGCGTTGACGTCGCCCTGACTCAGCGCGCGCCGCCCTGGCGCGCGACCGACGCAGCGGCGCTCGGCATCGGGCGGGGCCAGCGCGACGATCGCGTCCGCCGAGGGCCGGTCGTAGACGACCACCTCGGCGGCGACGAGCGCGCGGCGCGCGGCCTCGGTCAACAGCATGGGGTCGCCCGGCCCGGCGCCGACGAACGTCACGGTCATGTCGCCGCCCCCACGGGCCCGCGCAGCGCGACCAGCCACGGGCCGACCTCGGCCGCCGAGTCGCCGCTCACGAGCACGACCGTCCGCATCGTCACGCGCTCCGGGTCCAGCGCGCCGAGCGTCGTGCGCTCGATCCGCTCGTCGGGCCGCGTCACGTCGTGGGCGAGCACGACCGGCGTCGCCTCGCCGCGCGCCGCGCGCAGGAGCTCCAGGGCGCGGTCGAAGCCGGCCGCGCGCCGCGACGAACGCGGGTTGTACAGCGCGAGCGCCAGGCCGCTGCCGGCCAGCGCGTCCAGCCGGCGCTCGACGCGCGCCCACGGCATCGAGATGTCGCTCAACGACAGGACGGCGAAGTCGTCGGTCAGCGGCGCGCCGGCGGCGGCCGCGGCGGCCTGCGCGGCGCTGACGCCGGGAAGGACGATGACCTGCGGCCGCTCGTCGGCGTCGAGCTCCGCGGCGCGGGCCAGCGTCCGCGCGGCCATGCCGTGGACGCCGGCGTCGCCGCTGGAGACCAGCGCGACGCGCGCGCCCTCGGCGGCGAGGACCAGCGCCTCGTCGGCCCGGCGGTCCTCCTCGCCCATGACGCCGCGGACGACCCGCTGGCGCGGGTCGAGCAGGTCGGCGACCGCGTCGACGTAGGTCGTGTAGCCGACGACGACCTCCGCGCCGGTCACCGCGGCCGTGGCCGCCGGCGTGCGGTGCGCGGCGCCGCCGGGGCCGAGGCCGACGATGTGCAGGACGCCGGACGTCATGCGGCGAGCGGGTTGAAGCCGGCGGGCAGCTCGAGGCGATGCGCGCGCATGAACCCGTCGTCGGCGAGGATCTCGCGCGTCGGGCCGTCGGCGACCACATGGCCTTGATCGAGGACGATCGCGCGCGGGCACAGCTCCAGCGCGTAGGGCAGGTCGTGGGTCACGAGCACGGTGGTGAGCGAGAGCGACACGAGGACGTCGGCCAGCTCGCGCCGCGCGGCCGGGTCGAGGTGCGACGACGGCTCGTCGAGCACGAGGACGTCGGGCTCCATCGCCAGGACGCCGGCCAGCGCGGCGCGGCGGCGCTGGCCGGCCGAGAGCGCGTGGGGCGCGCGCTCGGCGACGTCGGTCAGCGCGACGCGCGCGAGCGCCTGGTCGACGCGTTGTTGGAGGTCTTGCCCGGTGAGGCCGAGGTTGGCGGGGCCGAACGCGACGTCGGCGCGCACGGTGGGCAGGAACAGCTGGTCGTCGGGATCCTGGAAGACGAGGCCGACGCGGCGGCGGATGTCGCGCCGGGTCTTCGGCGTCAGTGGCGTCCCCCCGATCGTCACGGTGCCGGTCGCGCCCTCGAGCATGCCGTTGAGCTGGAGCGCGAGCGTCGTCTTGCCGGCGCCGTTGGGCCCGAGGAGCGCGACGCGCTCGCCGGTGGCGATCGTGATGGAGATGGCGTCGAGGACCGGCGTGCCGTCGGGGTAGGCGTAGGAGAGGTCCGCGATCTCGACGGCGCGCTGCGCGGTCGGCGCGTGCTGGGCCGGGTGCAGCGCGCGCTCACGCGGCGGGACCACAGCAGGCGCCGGCTGCGGCGCGCGGGTGGCGCGGCGGCGTCCGCGCCGGCCGGTCGCGGGCCCGTCGCCGTGCGGCGTCAGCGAGATCGGCATTCCGACCTTGTCCTCGTAGCCGGGCAGGCGGACGCGGTAGGTGCACAGGTCGCAGTTCATCCGCACGTCGCCCTGCATCGCCTCGCGGTAGCGCTCCAGCACGAGCTTGGCGAGCCGGCGATCCGGGCCGAGGTGGGCGGCCGCGCGCACGTCGAGCTCCGGATGCTCCGCCGCCCAGGCCGACGCGGCCGCATACAGGCGCGGGACCAGGACACCGGTGAACAGCAGGAACGGCGCGACGACGATCGTGCGGGCGCCGAGGCGGCGGAGGCGCTCGAGCGCGGCCGGGAGGTCCGGCTGAGTGACGCCGGCGAACGCGGGCTCGACCAGGCCGAGGCCGCGGCCGTCGGCGAGCAGGCGGGCGACCTTGTACAGGTCCCCGCAGGCGTCGGGGTCCGACGACCCGCGCCCGACGAGGACGACGCCGGTCGTCGCCGGATCGTGGTCGGGCGGCAGCGCGGCGCGGATCCGGTCCTCGGCGACCGCGAGCACCGCCGGGTCGATCCCGAGGTCGCGGCCCATGGTGAACGCGACGTCGGGATGGCGCTGGCGTGCCCGGGCCAGCGTCGCCGGGCCGTCGTTCTTGAGGTGGCCGGCGGCGAGCAGGACGAGCGGGACCGAGATGATGGCCTTGGGCTCGGCGGCCGCGACCAGCCGGTCGACCGCCTCGTCGACCAGCGGCTCGGCCAGCTCGATGAACCCGGTCTCGATCGGCGTGCCCGGCCCGGCGGCGGCGCGGACGAGCACCGCGAGCGCGTGGAACTCGGCGAGGCCGTCGGCGTCGCGGGTGCCGTGGCCGACGACCAGGAGCGCCGGCGGCGCGGGGCGCGCGGCGGTGGCCGCCGCGGCGGCCGAGGCACTGCGGCGGGTCGGCTCGGCGCTCACGCGAGCCCTCCGCGCGTCGCGATCGTCGCCGCCAGCGCGGGCAGCGCCGCGGCCGCCGCCAGGATGATGGCCATGCGCCGGCCGCCGGGCGCCGGCGCGCCGAGCCCGACCGCCGGCATGCGACCGTCCCAGCCGCGGGCGAGCATCGCCGCGTGGACGCGCTCGCCACGGTCGATGCAGCGGACGGCGAGCGTGCCCGTCGACTGCGCGACGGCCCGGGCCTGCCAGAGCCAGCGGGCGTCGTCGGCGCGGGCGATCCGGGCCATGTTGACGCGGCGCAGCTCGTCCAGCACCAGCACGAGGTAGCGGACGGCGAGCGCGCCGATCGCCGTGAACGCGGGCGGCACGCGCAGCCGCTCCAACCCCATGATGATCTCCGGCGCGGGCGTGGTCGCGCTCAGCACGCCCGTCGCCAGGACCACCAACGTGGCCTTGCTCACGATCGCGCCCGCCAGCTCCAGCCCATCGCGGCCGGCGACGAGCGGGAGCAGCACGACGAACGCGATGAACGGGATCTCGACGACGAGCCGCAGCGCGAGCCCACGCACCGGGACGCGCCCCCACGCGGCCAGCCCGGCCACGATCGCGGCGTCGACCGCGAACGGCCACCACGCGCCGCGCGGCACGAACGCGACGCTCAGCGCGAAGACGATCAACGCCATCACCTTGACTTCCGGTGCCGCGTCGTGCAGCGCCGTGCGGACCTCCGCGACGACCGGCTCGCCGTGGGCGGCGCCACTCACGGCGCGAGCCTCGCCCGGACGGCTCGTTCGCGGGCGGACGCGCGCCCAGGGGCTCGCCTCCGCGGCAGCGGACGACTCACAGCCTTCCTCCGCGCGGCGCCCCGCCGCGCGCGGGCGTGACCAGGACGGTGGAGAAGTAGGGAGCGGGGCCGTCCGTCAGCGACGCCGCCGCGACGACCTCGCCGTCGAGGCCGAGGTGCGTCCCGACCGCGGCCTCGTCCTCGCGGCCGGCGGCGCGGACGACGTCCAGCACCTGCGGCAGCTGCCGGCCGCCCTTGTAGATCACGACGGTCTCGAAGCTGTCGAGGGCCGTGCGCACGCGGTCGGCGCCGGCGGTCCACGGCACGAGCGCGAGGCCGTCGGTGCCCTCGGCGAGCAGCGCGCCGGTGCGCGCCGCGAGGTCCTGCATCGCGGTGATGCCCGGCACGGTCCGGACCGCGACCCCGGGCGCCAGCCGCGCGACCGTGTGCGCCACGTAGGCGAAGGTGGAGTACACCGCCGGATCGCCGAGCGTGGCGAAGGCCGCGGTGCCGCCGCCGCGGACGACGTCGGCGATCGCCGCGCCCGCGGCGTCCCACTTCGCCTCGCGCTCGCCGGCGTCGGTCATGGCGAAGCCGAGGCGGACGAGACGGTCCGGCGCGACGTGTTGCGCGACGACCGCCTCGGCCCGTCCCGCCCCGCCGGCGCTCGCCGCGGTCGCCGGGACGAACACGCGGTCCGCCGCGCCCAGCTCGCGCACGGCCTTCAACGTCAGGTGCTCGGGGTCGCCGGGCCCGACGCCGACGCCGACGAGCGCGCCGGTCATGCGGGCACCTCCGGCGCCTGCGCCGCCGCGGCCGCGGCGGCGACCAGGCGCCACGCGACCGCGGGCGTCGCCGCCCAGTGCGTGTGCAGGTAGGACGCGTGGACGCCACCGACCACATGGCCTTCGCTGCGCGCGCTGCCGCGGGCGCTCAGCGTCCACGCGGGCGCGGCCCCGGCCGGCGGGTCGAGCAGGCTGTAGTGGAACTCGTGGCCGCGCACGGTGCTCCCGGCCGGCCAGACCGGATGCTCGGCGACCGCCGCGGCGCTGCGGTAGCCGAGGGTCAGCCGCTCGCCCATGCGCGCCCGCGCCGGGACGACGTCGCACATCGGCCGGCCGTCGAGCTCGGTCGACAGGTACAACAACCCGCCGCACTCGGCCAGGATCGGCCGGCCGCGCCGCGCGAACGCCGCGACCTCGGCGCGCAGCGCCCAGTTCTCCGACAGCTCGGCGCCGAAGACCTCCGGGAAGCCGCCGGCCAGAAGCAGCGCGCCGCAGCGCGCCGGCAGCTCCTCGTCGACCAGCGGGTCGAAGGGCACCAACTCGGCGCCGGCGGCGGCGAGCAGCTCGTGGTTCTCCTCGTAGCGGAACGAGAACGCCGGCCCCGAGGCGACCGCGATCCGAACGTCGCGGACCGGCGCGAGCACGGTCTCGTCCGGCGCCGGCGACCAGGCGTCCCCGGCCTCCAGCGGCGGCGCGCTGCGCGCCAGCGCGAGCAGGGCCTCCAGGTCGGCCTCGGCCGCGACCGCCGCCGCCAGCCCGTCGAGCGTGCGCCGCGCGTGCGCCTCACGCTCCACCGCCGGGACGAGCCCGAGGTGGCGCTCGGGCACCGCCAGGTCGGCGTCGCGCCGCAGCACGCCGACGATCGGGACGCCGGTCGCCGCGATCGCCTCGCGCAGCAGCTCCTCGTGCCAGTCCGACGCCACGCGGTTGAGCACGACGCCGCCGATCCGCAGCGTGGGGTCGAACGTCGCGAACCCGTGGACGATCGCGGCCACCGAGCGCGCCATCGCGCTCGCGTCGACCACCAGCACCACGGGCGCGTCGAGCAGCTTGGCGACCTGCGCGGTCGAGGCCAGCTCGCCGCTGCCCGAGGCGCCGTCGAACAGCCCCATCACGCCTTCGACCACGACGAGATCGGCGCCGGCCGCGCCGTGGCGGACCAGCGGCGCGATCAGCTCCGGGCCGCTCAGGAACGCGTCGAGGTTGCGGCCGGGCCGCCCGCAGGCCAGCCGGTGGTAGGACGGGTCGATGAAGTCCGGGCCGACCTTGAACGGCGCGACGCGTTGGCCGGCGCGCGACAGCGCGGCCATCAGGCCGGACGCGACGGTGGTCTTGCCGGCACCGGAGTGCGTCCCGGCGATGACGAGCCGGCCGGTCACGCCCGGACCTCCGCCCGCGCGAACGGCCCGTCCCACACGGGCGCGCGGGTCACGAGGCGCTCGTGCAGGCGCACCGCGCCGGCCGGCGCCACGCCCGCGCCCGCGATCACCAGCGGAACGGGATCCGCATGGTGGTGCCCGGTCTCGACGCACGTCGCGTGGTCGCTGGTGACCGCGAGGACGCCGCGGGCGTCGGCGACGGCGCGCGCCAGCGGGCGGATGACGTCGGCGTCGGCGGCCTCGAGCAGCGCGCGCTTGCCGAGACGATCGCGATGGTGCGCCGCCTCGTCGGCGCCGCCGACGTGGACGACGACGGTCTCGGCGGTGCGCATCGCCGCCAGCGCGGCGCAGGTCTTGGCCCACAGGTCGCTGCCGACGTCGCCGGTCGCGCCGGCGGGCGTGACGACGTCGGCGCCGAGCAGCCGTCCGCAGCCCGCGGCGGCGCCGGGCGCGGCGACGATCGCCGTGCGGCGGTCGAGGATCGGCGCGAGCTCCTCGCCGTCGTCCCAGACGTGGACGGCGAGGGACGCGGCGCTCTCCAGCTCCGGCCGGGTCTGGCCGACCGCGAGGAAGCGGTGGCCCTTCAGGTGCCGGACGTCGTGCTCGGGAAGCAGCGCCGCGAGGTCGCGCGCGACCAGCAGCGCCTCGGCCGTGACCGCACGCCGGCCGTCGTCGTGGTGGTGGAGGTCGAGCCGCCAGGCGCGCGCGCCGTCGGGGACCTCGACGCCGGCCGCGGCCGCCTCGATCGGCCCGCGCCCGGGCGCGGCGGTCAGCGCGGCGCCGAGCAGCGTCGGGATCCCGACCTCGCTGCCGGGAGGGAGACCGGGCGGCGTCGTCGCCACGCGCGCGACGGCGCCCCGGTCGCAGAGCGCGTCGAGCGCCGGCATCTGCGCCGCCTCGAGCGTCGAGGGCCACGGCCACACCGGCTCGGCGGCGCCGTCGAGGATGACGAGGACGCGCGTCACCACTCGATCCCCTGCTGCGCGCGGATCCCCGCGTCCATCGGGTGCTTGACCTTGACGACCTCGGAGACGAGGTCGGCGGCCTCGATCAGCGCGGGCGGCGCGTCGCGGCCGGTGACGACGACGTGCTGGAAGCCCGGACGGTCGCGGAGCGTCGCAACCACATCATCTTCCTCGATCCACCCGTACTTGATGGGGTAGGTCAGCTCGTCGAGGAGCAGGAACTCGTAGCGCTCCTGCGCGATGCACACCTTGACGTGCTCCCAGCCGACACGCGCCTTGTCGGCCGACTCCTCCAGGTCGCGGCTGATCCACGACCAGCCGTCGCCCATCTTCTCCCAGTCGATGCCGCCGAGCGCGGCCGCGGCCTTCGCCTCACCGACCTTCCACTTGCCGGACTTCACGAACTGGAAGACGCCGCAGCGGTAGCCGCGCGCCCAGGCGCGCAGCAGCATGCCGAAGGCGGCGCTGGACTTGCCCTTGCCGTGGCCGGTGTTGACGATCAGCAGCGGCCGGTCACGCGGCTTGCGCCGGATCGGGTCGGCGGAGCCCTGGTCGTCGGGCGTGTGCGTGGTGTCGATGGTCATGCGGCGAGGGCGCGCAGCCGGGACGCGAGGTCGCGGCCGTCGGCGGCGGGGTCGAGGGGCAGGATGGTGGTGTTGGGCGCCGCGGCCGCGATGCGGCGGGCGCCGCCGAGGCGGACGGGCCCGCTCTCGCCGTCGACGACCACGAGCTGGATGCCGGCGCGGTGCAGCGCCGCCGCGGCCGGGACGGGATCGGCGCCCGCGTTGGCGCGCCCGTCGGAGACGAGGACGACGACCGCGGCGCGATCGGGCTCGCGCAGGCGCTCGCGGCGCACGACGTCGGCGGCGAGCGCGAGGCCGGCGGCGATCGGCGTCCGGCCGCCGGTCGGCAGGGTCTTGAGCGCCGCGGCCGCGTGGTCGACGGCGCCGGTCGGCGGCAGCGCGAGCTCCGCGCCGGCGCCGCGGAACGTGACGAGCGCGACGCGATCGCGCCGCTGGTAGGCGTCGCCGAGCAGCGCGAGCACCGTGCCCTTGACCAACGCCATGCGCTTGCGCGCGCCCATCGAGCCGGAGGCGTCGACGCAGAGGATCAGCAGCGCGCCCTGCCGACCCTCGCGCTGCGCGGAGCGAAGGTGATGGGGTTGCACGCGCTCGCCGCGCGCCGCGAGGAGCGTCGGCAGGAGCGCGACGTCGTCGTCGCCGTGGCGGGCGCCGACGACGACGCCCGTCCCGCGAGCGCGGGCGCGGCGCCCGGCAGCGGCCTGGCCGCGGCGCCGGTCGAGGGCGATGACCGGCGCGGGAGCGTCGGGCACGGGGTCGACGGCGGGGGCGTCGCGCGGCGCGGAGGCGGCGTCGCCGCGGTCAGGGTCGTCGCCGCGGGCGGAGCATTCGCCGCTCGACGCGGCGCCGCGGCCGGCGTCGCGATCGGGATCTTCGGCGCGGGCGCGGCCTTCGCCGTGCGGCGCGCCCGCCGGCTCCAGGGCGCCCTCGCCGTGCGGCGCCTCGCCCTGCGCGGACTCTTCGCCGCCCGGACCGCCCTCGTCGCTGCCGTCGCCGCCGTCCTCAGCGTCCTGCTCGGCCAGCGCGTCGCTCACGGTCTGCGGAGACGGCGGCGGCGCCAGCGGGTCCCGGCGCAGCCGATGAGTCAGCGCCAGCGCGGCGGCCCGCTCGACGTGGACGTCGCCCACCTCGTCGGCGCCGTCCAGCGCCGCCAGCGCCAGCGCGGCGCGCGTGCAGGCGAGGTCGGCGCGCAGGCCGTCGACGCGCAGCCGCGCGCAGAGCGTCGTGATCCGGACGAGCTGTCGGTCGGGCAGGCGGACCGCTCCCAACCGCTCGCGCGCGGCCGCCAGCCGCGAGGCCAGGACCGCCTCGGCGTCGGCGTGGCCGGCGACGAACGCGCGCGGATCCGCGTCGAAGCGCAGGCGGCGCCGGACGACCTCGGTCCGCGCCGCGGCGTCCGTCGGCGCATGCACCTCGACGCCGAGCCCGAAGCGGTCCAGCAGCTGCGGGCGCAGCTCGCCCTCCTCCGGGTTCATCGTCCCGACCAGCAGGAACCGCGCCGGATGGCGCACGCCGTGCCCGTCGCGCTCGACGACGTTGACGCCCGAGGCCGCGACGTCGAGCAGGACGTCGACCGCCGCGTCGGGCAGGAGGTTGACCTCGTCGGCGTACAGCACGCCGCGGTGCGCCGCGGCCAGCAGCCCCGGCTCGAAGACCGCCTCGCCGGCCCCCAGCGCGCGCCGCACGTCCAGGGCGCCGACGACGCGCTCGACCGTCGCGCCGAGCGGCAGCTCGACCATCGGCGCGGCCCGGCGCGCAACACCATCATGTCGCTCGTCGCACGGGCACGCCTCGCCGGGCGCGACGCCATAGGCGCAGCCGACCGCGACCTCCTGCTCGGGCAGCAGCGCGGCCAGCGCCCGGACCGCGGTCGTCTTCGCCGTCCCCCGCTCGCCGCGGACGAGCACGCCGCCGAGCGCCGGGTCGACGGCGCACAGCAGCAGCGCGGTGACGAGGTCGTCCTGCGCGAGGATCGCCGACAGCGGGAAGCGCGGCGCGTCCGCGGCGATCATCCGCTCACCCCCGCCTCGGCGAACGTCGCCATCCCGTCGTGCAGCGCGCACGCGGCCTGGACCAGCAGCAGCGCCGTCGCCGCGCCGGAGCCCTCCCCCAGCCGCAGGTCCAGCTCGACGAGCGGGCGCAGGCCCAACCGCGACAACAGGTGCTCGTGGGCCGGCTCGACCGAGCGGTGGCCGGCCAGCAGCCGGCCGCCCAGCTCCGGCGCCAGCTCCGTGGCCACCGCGATCGCGGCCGTCGCGATGACGCCGTCGCAGATCAGGCCCAGCCCGTGCTCGCCCGCGCCGAGCGCCAGGCCGCACAGCACCGCCAGCTCGCCGCCGCCGAGGCGGCGCAGCAGCTCCAGCGGATCGCCGTCCGCCGCGTCCACGTGCCGGTCCAGCGCGCGCTCGATCACCGCGCGCTTGCGCCGCAGGCCCTCGTCGTCCACCCCGGTCCCGCGGCCGACGACCGCGTCGGCCGGCAGCCCGCACAGCGCCGCGGTCAGGCACGCGGCCGGCGTCGTGTTCCCGATGCCCATCTCGCCCGCGATCACCAGGTCGATCCCGTCGGCCGCCGCCCGCGCCGCGATCGCGCGGCCGGCGCGCACCGCGCTGCGGACCTCGTCGTCGGCCAGCGCCGGCTCGACCGCGAGGTTGCGCGACGGCGCGGGCAGGGCGACGTCGACGCCGGCGACGCCCTCCGGCGGGTCGATCACGCCCGCGTCGACCAGCACCACGTCCGCGCCGGCATGGGCCGCCAGGACCGTGATCGCCGCGAACCCCGCGCCGAACGCGCCGAGCATCTGCCCGGTCACCTCCTGCGGGAACGCCGAGACGCCCTCGGCGACGACGCCGTGGTCGGCGGCCGCGATCACGACCCGCGTCCGCGGCACCGGACGCTCCCGGCCGGTCACGCCCGCGACCCAGACCGCGACCTCCTCCAGCCGTCCCAGCGACCCAGGCGGCTTGAGCAGCTGCGCCTGGCGCGCCAGCGCGGCCTCGCGCGCCGCCTCGTCCACGGGCCGGATCGCCGGAACCAACCCCATCGTCTTGCTCATGGCGCCGGCTCTCCCGCTTCCTCGAGTTGTGCTTCAACATCCAATAGCTGCTCCTGGAGCGCCTCCAGCGTCCCCGGCTCCGGCGCCGCCCACAGCCCGCGCTCGGCGGCCTCCAGCAGCCGCTCGGCCATCGCGTGCAGCGCCCACGGGTTCGACCGCTTCAGGAACGCGCCGACGTCGGGATCGCGCACGTACTTGTCCGCGATCGCCTCGTACATCCAGTCGTCGACGACGCCCGTCGTCGCGTCGTAGCCGAACAGGTAGTCGACGGTCGCCGCGAGCTCGAACGCGCCCTTGTAGCCGTGCCGTACCATGGCGCCGATCCAGCGCGGGTTCGTCACGCGCGCCCGGAAGACGCGCCGCGCCTCCTCGGCCAGCGACAGCGCCCGGACGCGCGCCGGGTCCGCGCTGTCGCCGACCCACGCCTTCGGGTCCCGGCCGCTCAGCGCGCGCACCGCCGCGACCATGCCGCCGTGGTACTGGAAGTACCCGTCGCTGTCGAACAGGTCGTGCTCGCGGTTGTCGATGTTCTTGACCGCGACCTCGATCCGCGCGAAGCAGTCGCGAACGGCGCCGCGCGCCTCCACGCCGTCCAGCCCGGCGCCGTAGGCGTAGCCGCCCCACGCCTCGTAGACGGCGGCCAGGTCGGCGTCGTCGCGCCAGTTGCGCGCGTCGATCAGCTCCAACAGCCCGGCGCCGTAGGACCCCGGACGCGACCCGAAGACGCGCGCGGTCGAGCGCCGCCACGCGCCCCTCTCGCCGAGCTCGTCCGCCAGGCGCGCGGCGTCGCCGCGCGTGTGCTTGCGCACGTAGTTGTCGTCGTCGCCCTCGTCCAGCGCCGCGACGGTGCTGACGGCGTCGTCGATCAAGGACACCAGGTGCGGGAACGCGTCGCGGAAGAAGCCGGAGATCCGCACCACCACGTCGATCCGCGGGCGCCCGAGCTCCTCCAAGGACACCACCTCGACCCCGGTGACCCGCCGCGTGTCCGGGTTCCACACCGGCCGCACGCCCAGCAGGTGCAGGATCTCGGCGACGTCGTCGCCGTGCGTGCGCATGGCGGCCGTGCCCCAGGCGACGATCCCCACGGTCTCGGGATGGCGGCCGTCCTCCGCGACGTGGCGCTGCAGGAGCGCGTCGCCGAGCCGGACGCCGACGTCCCAGGACAGCTGCGAGGGCAGCGCCTTCGGGTCGACGCCGTAGAAGTTGCGGCCGGTGGGCAGGACGTCGACGCGGCCGCGCGTCGGGGAGCCGCTCGGCCCGGCCGGCACGTACTCGCCGTCCAGCGCCGCGAGCACCGCGTCGATCTCGCGGGTCGACGCGCGCAGGCGCGGCACGAGGTCGGCCGCGGCGAAGCGCAGCGCGTGCAGGACGTCCGGCGCGTCGGTGTCGAGCACGTTGCGCGCGACCTCGGCCAGCGCGTCCACGTCCCACCCGCGCGCCGACAGCGCGTCCAGCACCATGTCCTGCGCGGCGTCCAGGCGATCCAGCGCGACGCGGTCGCCCGCCTCGATCAGCGCCAGCTCGTCGACGCCGCGCGCCGTCCCGATCGCGCGCCGCAGCGCCGGCACGTCCGCGTTGGGCAGGCGCATGATCGCGGCGACGAGGTTGCGCAGCGCCTCGCCCTCCGGCGCAAGGCCCAGCACATGCAGCCCGTCGCGCACCTGGAGGTCCTTGACCTCGCACAGGTAGGTGTCGAGGTGCTCGATCACCGTGCCGATCGCGTCCTCGTCGGCCGGCGCGTCCGCGTCGTCCAACCCAAGGTCCTTGTGCAGGTTGGCGGCGAGCAGCGCCTCCCAGATCCGCGCGCCGAGCGCCGGGAGCTTGGACGGGTCGAGGGCCTCCATCCGCGCGTACTCGTCCAGGTGGTCTTCGAGCGCGGCGAGCTCGTCGTGCGTCCCGGCCCGCGCCATCGGCGGGATCAGGTGGTCGACGATCGTCGCGTGCATCCGCCGCTTGGCCTGGACGCCCTCGCCGGGGTCGTTGACCACGAACGGGTAGACGACCGGGAGCGTGCCCAGCGCGGCGTCCGGCCCGCACGCCGCGCTCAACCCCACCGACTTGCCCGGCAGCCATTCCAGCGTGCCGTGCTTGCCGAGGTGCACGAGCGCGTCGGCGCCCCACACCCGGTCCAGCCACCAGTAGCACGCGAGGTAGTGGTGTGAGGGCGCGAGCTCGGGGTCGTGGTAGATCGAATCGGACCCACCCACCCCCTCGCCGTAGCCGCGCGGCGGCTGGATCGCGACGAAGACGCCGCCGAGGTCCAGGCCGGCGAGGACGAGGTCGTCGCCGTCGCGCCACTGCGTGCCGGGCGGCGGGCCCCACGTGTCGATCATGGAGGACTTGAGATCCTCCGGCAGCGCCGCGAACCACTCCTCGTACTGCGCGACCGGCAGCCGCGCGACGGCGGCGGCGAGCTGCGCGTCGGTCAGGTGGTCGGGGTCGTAGCCGCCGGCCGCGATCAGCCCGTGGATGAGCGCGTCGCCGTCGGCCGCGATGGCGTCGACCCGGTAGCCGGCCGCGCGCATGGCCTCCAACAACGCGATCGCCGACGCGGGCGTGTCGAGCCCGACCGCGTTGCCGATGCGCGCGTGCTTGGTCGGGAACGCGGAGAGCATCACGACCACCTTGCGTCGCTCGGCGGCCAGCGAGCGCAGGCGCGCGGTCCGGACGGTCAGGCCGGCGACGGCCGCGCAGCGCTCGGCATCCGGGACGTAGGCCGAGACGCCGGCGAAGTCCGGGTGGGGCTCCTTGAACGAGACGACGCCACCGAGAAGCCGGCCGTCGAACTCCGGGATCGCGACCTGCATCGCGACGTCCATCGGGCTCAGGCCGGCCGGGCTCTCGGCCCATGCGGCGCGCGAGCGCGTCACGCAGACCGCCTGGATCACCGGGACGCCGAGCGCGGCCAGCGCGTCGGCCTGCCAGCCGTCGGCGCCCTCGTCGGCCGCCGTCGACCCGCCGGAGGCCAGCACCGTGACGATCAAGGCATCCACGTTGCCTTGCAGCTCCTCCAGCAGCGCGACGCGCTCATCGACGTCCGGGCGCAAGGACTGGGCCCAGACGCAGGTCGGGACGCCGCCGGCGTCGGCGACCGCGCGGGCCAGCGCGTCGACGAACGCGGTGTTGCCGGCCGCGAGGTGCGAGCGGTAGAAGACGATGGCGATGCGCGGAGCGCCGTCCTCGCCGCCGACGTCGAGGCCGGCGGGCTGGTAGCCGCCGTGCGACGCCCGCGCCACCGGATCCTCGAAGCCGTGGCCTTCGAGCAGGAACGTGTCGGCGAGGAAGCGGAGCAGGTTGGTGGCGTTGCCCACGCCGCCGTGGCGCAGGTACTCGAAGGCCTGCGCGAGCGCGCCGGCGGGCGCGTGGCTCAGCTGCGCCAGCTCGGCGTCGGGCTGCGGCTCGCCGCCGAGCAGGATGAGCGCGAAGCCCCTGTCGCCCTCGCCGGTGGCGCGCCGGCGCAGCTCCGTGACGCCGTCTTCCCACGCCCTGCGCCCGCCGAGCAGCCGGACGACGACGACGCGGGCGCCGTCCAGGATGTCGTCCAGGTCGGTCAAGGAGGAGGGGTTGGCGACGCGCACCTCCGGGAAGCCGGCCGGCAGGTCGCCCAGCGCGCGCGTGACGGCCAGGAGGTCGGTGTCGGCGTGGCTCAGGACGCGGAGCATGCGGTCCTCTGGAGGTCGAGGGACGGAAGGCCGTCGACGACGCCGCCGGCGAGCAGGGCGTCGAGCGCGTCGCGGTCGACGTGCTCGTCGACGAGGTCGCCGAGGACGTCGAGGCGGCGCTCGCGGACGGCCGCGAACGGCGTGTCGCCGGGCAGCCAGGAGCGGCCGCGCTCGCCGGCGACCCAGGCCAGCAGCGCGCGGCGGACCGCGTCGCCCTCGAGCAGGCCGTGCCAGCTCGTCCCCAGCACGGCCCCATGGGCCCAGCCCTCGGGCGCGCCGGCGGCGGTGGTGAGCAGGGACTCGCCGGGCGCCGCGCCCCCGGCGTGCGGGCGCGGCTGGCCGTGGCGGATCTCGTAGCCGGAGACGGCTGCGCCGCCGAGCCAGGTCGGGGCCGCGACTCCAGCCTGGCGGCGCAGCAGCTTGGTGGGGTCGAACACGGTGTCGACCGGGAGCAACCCAAGGCCATTGACAACGCCGGAGCGCGACTCGACGTCGTCCTCGATGCGGTGCCCCAGCAGCTGGTAGCCGCCGCAGATGCCGAGGATCGGCGCGCCCGCCGCGGCGCGGCGCGCCAGCGCGACGTCGAGGCCGTCGCGGCGCAGGCGCTCCAGGTCGGCGACCGTCGCCTTCGTGCCCGGGACGACGACGAGGTCGGCGCGCTCGACGTCGACCGGCGAGCGCGAGTAGCGCACGCCGACGCCCGGCTCGGCCGCGAGCGCGTCGACGTCGGTGAAGTTCGACATCCAGCGCAGGCGCACGACGACGACGTCGAGCGTGTCGGCGCCGATCGGCGGCGCGGGAGCCAGGGCGGGCGCCTCGAGCGCGAGCGAGTCCTCCGCGTCCAGCCACAGGCCCTCGCGCCACGGCAGGACGCCGAGCGTCGGCCGGCCGGTCAACCCGGACAACATCTCCAGGCCGGGCGCGAGCACGCTCGCGTCGCCGCGGAACTTGTTGATCAGGAACCCGGCGACGTGGCGCTGGTCCTCGGCGTCCAGCACCGCGAGCGTCCCGACGAGCGAGGCGAAGACGCCGCCGCGGTCGATGTCGCCCACGAGCAGGACGGGGATGTCGGCCGCCCGCGCCAGGCCCATGTTGGCGAGGTCGCGTGCGCGCAGGTTGATCTCGGCGGGCGAGCCGGCGCCCTCGCAGATGACGGCGTCGAAGCGCGCGCGCAGCCCGTCGAGCGCCGCGAGGACCGGCGCCTCGAGCGACGCCTTCAGCTCCTGGTAGGAGCGCGCGGTCGCGTCGGCGTAGGGCTTGCCCATGAGCAGGACCTGCGACGACGTCTCCCCCGCCGGCTTGATCAACACGGGGTTCATCGCGGCCTCGGGCTCGATCCCGCAGGCGGCCGCCTGCATCGCCTGGGCGCGCCCGATCTCCGCGCCGGAGGCGGTCACGGCCGAGTTGTTGGCCATGTTCTGGGCCTTGAACGGCGCGACGCGGACGCCGCGCCGGGCCAGCGACCGGCAGATGCCGGCGGTCACGAGCGACTTGCCGGCGTCCGACGCCGTGCCACAGACCAGGAGCGCGCCGCCGGTCACGACCACGCTCCGGAGAGGGCGACGAGGACCGCGACCTCGACCACCTTGCCGGTCGCGCCGAGCGTGTCGCCGGTGCGACCGCCGAAGGCGCGGACCTGGACGGCGAGGGCGGCGAGCAGCGCGACCGCGGCGGCGCCGAGCGCCGCGGGAGCGCCGGCGACGACGAAGGTCGCGGCGGCCAGCGCCGTCGCGACGACCGCGGCCCGCGGCGCGACGGCGAGGCTGCGGCCGAGGCCGGCGCCGGCGCGGGCGTTGGGCAGCGCCGCGGCGGCGACGACCATCGCGGCGCGCGACGCGACGTGCGCGGCGACCAGGGCACGGGCGGCGTGTGCGGCGTCGAGCGCGGCGAGCGCGAGGGCCGCGACGAGCAGCGCGCACGCCATCGCCAGCGCGCCGTGCGCGCCGACGGCCGAGTCCTTCATGGCCGCGAGCCGCCGCTCGCGAGTGCCGTGGACGCCGAGGCCGTCGGCGGTGTCCGCGAGGCCGTCCTCGTGCAGGCCTCGGGTGAAGACGATGGCCGCGACGATCGCGAGCGCGCCGGCGACCGCCGGCGAGACGCCGGCGGCGTCGGCGAGCGCGCAGGCGCCGGCGGCGACGCCGCCGACGAGCGCGCCGACGACCGGGAACCACGGCGCCGCGCGGGAGAGCCAGGCCGCGCCGAGACCCTCGACGCGGCCGGTGGGGACGATGGTGAGGAACGCGATCGCGAGCCGCGCGCCGGCGAAGGGCGCGACGGCGGGCGCGACTGCGGCGGTCGTGGTCTCGCTCATCGCGTCGCCTCCACCGGCGTCCGCCGCGCCGTCGGGCGCGGGTCGCGGAACAGCGCCGGCTCCCAGTTGATCCGGGCCACGCGCCAGCGAGTGCCGCGGCGGCGCAGCTCGGTCACCGACGTGGGCGCGACGTCGATCGTCCAGAACGCCTCCTCGGGCACCTCCAGGCCGCAGACCACCGCGGCGCGGATCACCGAGGCGTGCGTGACGACCGTGCGGGTGCCCTCGCCCTCCAGCCCGTCGAGCCACGCGCGGACCCGACCAAGAACATCAACAAGCGTCTCGCCGCCGTGTGGCGCCCGTGCCGGGTCGGCGCGCCAGGCGACGACGCCGTCGGGGTCCGCGACCTCCACCTCCGCCAGCGGCCGGCCGCGCCAGGCCCCGAAGTCCCAGTCACCCACGGCGCTCGACACGACCGCGACCTCGCCGAGGCCCAGCGCGTCCGCCGTCTCGGCGCAGCAGGTCGCACCGCTGCGTAGGACCGAGCGCGCCCGCGGGAGGTGCGCCGCCAGGTCGGCGACACGCCGCGACGCGCCGTCGAGCAGCGGACCGTCGCCGCCGAACACGGCACGGCGTGTGTCAGCCGTCGCCGCGTGGCAGATGAAGAGGACCCGGAGGCTCACGCCACGAGGCGCGAACGGGGTGCTTCAGGGTCGACCAACGAAACGAACCTCCTCGGGATAAGCGCGTCCCGACGTAAGGGGTTGTATGCGATGGCCGGGTCAAGTTCCTGGCTTGCCGGAGTGCCTTCCTCGGAAGACCTCCGGTCACAGTGGCGCGACCGCGTCGGACTCTCACCGACTTCCCGCACCATCGCTTGAACGCGCCGGACAGTACACGCCGCGTCGCAGCCCTGCAATCCGACCTTCTGGCAAGGTCCCGTCGGTGAGCGAGCGCTACCCGCAGCGGGCCTGGACCCTTCCCGACGACGCCACCGAGGTGCTCCTGGTGCGCCACGGCGCCTCCCAGGACGCCGTTCCCGGCGAGCCGTTCGAGCTCCTCGAAGGCCACGCGAACCCCGCGCTGTCGCCGATCGGCGAGCAGCAGGCGCGGCTCGTCGGCGCCCGCCTGGCCAGGCGTCCTCCGGACACGTTGTTCGTCACCTCGCTGCAGCGCACCGCCCAGACCGCGCGGCCGCTGATCGAGGCCACCACCTTGGCGCCGACCGTCGTCCCGGAGCTCTCAGAGGTGCGCCTTGGCGAGTGGGAAGGCGGCGAGCTGCGCGTCCGGACCGCGAAGGGCGACCCGCTGGTGCGCACGATCTTCGAGGAGCAGCGCTGGGACGTCATCCCCGGGGCGGAGCCGGCCGAGGCGTTCGCGGAGCGCGTGCGCAAGGGCATCAACAAGGTCGTCGACGGCACCGGCCCCGGCCGCGTCGCCGCCGCCGTGGTCCACGGCGGCGTGATCGGCGAGCTGGCCCGGCAGGCGACCGGCGCGCCGCCGCTGGCGTTCATCCACGCCGAGAACACGTCGATCTCGCGCCTCGTGGTCTTCGGCGACGGCCGCTGGCTGCTGCGCAGCTTCAACGACACGACGCACCTCAACGACGAGGACTAGGACTAGGTCTCGAGCACGCCGTCCACGCGGCGGACGATCCGCATGGGGTTGCCGTCGCGCAGCTCCGGCGGCAGCAGCTCCTGCGGCGCGTCCTGGAAGGCGACCGGGCGCTGGAAGCGGCGCAGCGCCGTCATGCCGACCGAGGTGTGCGCGCCGCCGTCCGAGGCCGCGGGGTACGGGCCGCCGTGGTGCATGCCCCAGGTGACGGCGACGCCGGTCGGGACGCCGTCGAAGACGACGCGGCCGGCGACGCGGGCGGCCGCGTCGATCAGCGGCTGGAGCTGTTGGTGGTCTTGCGGCTGCGCGTGGACGGTGGCCGTGAGCTGGCCGCCGGCGCGGACGAGCGCGGCGGCCGCGTCCTCGATCGACGTGTAGGTCAACACGACGGCGGCCGGGCCGAAGTGCTCCTCGCCGAGCGTGCCGACCGTGCCGAGGTCGCCGGCCGCCGCGCGATAGAGCGACGGCCGCGCGTGGAAGCCCGCGCCGCGGTCGATCGCCTCGGCGTCGGTGAGCTTGGCGACGCCCGGCGCGGACTCGAGCGCCTGCAGGCCGCGGCCGAGGCCGTCGCGGACCGGCTGGGCGAGCAGCACCTCCCGCTCGCGCGCACCGATCGCGGCGGCCAACGCGTCGGTGAAGGCGCTGCCGGCGTCGCCCTCCGGCACCAACACCAGCCCCGGCTTCGTGCACAGCTGCCCGCCGAAGTTGGCGATCGCGCCGGTCAGCGCCGCGACGATCGCGTCGGTCCGGGCGTCGATCGCGGCCTCGGTCACGACGACCGGGTTCAAGGACCCCATCTCGGCGAAGACCGGGATCGGGACGGGGCGCGCGGCGGCGCGGTCCATCAGCGCGCGGCCCCCGGCCCCGCTGCCGGTGAACGCGACGGCGCGGACGTCGGGGTGGTCGACGAGCGCGCCGCCGATCGCGTGGTCGGCGGCGAGGACGTGGCCGAACGTGCCCTCCGGGAGGCCGGCGTCGGCGACCGCCGCCGCGATCTCGCCGGCCACGAGCGTGCTCGTGCCCGGATGCGCCGGGTGGCCCTTGACGACGACCGGGCAGCCGGCGGCCAGCGCCGACGCCGTGTCGCCGCCGGCGGTGCTGAACGCCAGCGGGAAGTTCGAGGCCCCGAAGACCGCCACCGGGCCGATCGGGACCGTCGTGCGCCGGATGTCGGGCCGCGGCGGCGTGGCCGCCGGGTCGGCGGTGTCGATGATCGCGTCGAGGTGGGCGCCGCGGTCGAGGACGTCGGCGAACGCACGCAGCTGGCCGGTCGTGCGCGCGAGCTCGCCCTGGAGCCGGGCGGGCGGCAGGCCGGACTCGCTGCCGGCGAGGGCGACGATCTGGTCCTCGCGTTGTTGGAGGCGTTGCGCGATGGCGCGCAGCAGCGCCGCGCGCCGGGCGGGATCGGCGAGCGCCGGGTCGGTCGCGGCGCTGGTCGCGGCGGCGACCGCGGCATCCACGTCGTCCCGCGTCGCCTCGGGGTACTCGGCGATCCCGATCCCGGTCCGTGGATCGACGGCCTTGATCGTCGCGCTCATGACGGCTACGCTACCACTGGTTTGACTACAGGACCAATTCTGACAAGTGGTTCGGACCGGTTGGCGGTGCGCCAGCGCTACGAGCAGGTCGCCGATCGGCTCGTGGAGGACCTGCGCCGCGGCACGCTGCGGCCGGGCGCGCGACTCCCCGGCGAGCGCGACCTCGCGGCGACGCTCGGCGTCGGCCGCGCGTCGGTGCGCGAGGCGCTCGGCGCCCTGGCCGTGCGCGGGATCGTCGAGACGCGGCCGGGCGCCGGGTCGTTCATCACCGACGACGCGGCGGAGCGGCTCGCGGCCTCCGACGCCCTGCCGGTGGGGCTCGCGCTGCCCGCCGACGCCGGGCCCGACGCGCTGCTCGCGGCGCGCCGCGCGTTCGAGCCGGAGATCGCGGCGCTGGCCGCGGCACGTGGTCCGGGTTCCGATCCGATCATCGACGAGCTGCTGGCGGCCATGGAGCAGAGCGCCGACCCGTCGGACGCCGAGCAGCGCCGCCGCTGGAGCGACGCCGACCGCGCGTTCCACCGCCAGCTCGCGGTCGCGACCGGCAACCCCGTGATCCTGGCCGTCGCCGACCACCTGGCCTCGTTGATGGACCAGCCGCTGTGGCGGCAGCTGCGTGACGAGTCCACCGCCGTCCCCGGCCGCACCACCCTGCAGCTCGCCGAGCACCGGCTCATCGCCGCCGCGATCGCGGACGGCGACGCGGCCGCGGCCCGCACCCACACCGCCCAGCACATCGACCGCGCGCGCCGCTTCATGGCGCTCGACTAGCGACACCAGGAGACCACCACCATGCGCTTCCCCGGGATCATCCCCGCCGCCGTCACCCCGTTCACCGCCGACGACCAAGTTGATGTGGAGGCGTTGAAGGGCAACCTGAAGGGGTTGTTCGAGGCCGGCTGCACCGGCGTCGTCGCCACCGGCACGATGGGCGAGGCGGGCCAGCTCAGCGACGCGGAGCGACGGCTGGTGGTGGAGACGTGCGTGGAGGTCGCCGCTGCGGCGTCGGCGTTCGTCGTCGTGGGCGTCTCGGCCGGGTCGACGGCCGCCGCCGTCGCCAACGCGCGCGCGGCCGCGGCCGTGGGCGCCGGCGCCGTCATGTGCCTGCCGCCGCTGCACTACCCCGGCACGCACGACGAGATGGTGGCCTTCTACCAGGCCGTCGACGCCGCCACCGGCGACCTCCCGATCATGCTCTACAACAACCCGGGCGCGTCGGGCGTCGACCTCTCGCCCCAGGTCATCGAGGAGGTCGCGGCCGAGGTCCCGGGCATCGTCGCCGTCAAGGAGTGCTCGGGCGACGCGCGGCGCATCGCCGAGCTGCTCGGCCGCACCGAGCTGGAGATCCTGGTCGGGGGCGACGACTGGGCGCTGGAGGGCTACGCGGCGGGCGCCGCCGGTTGGGTGTCAGGCGTCGCGAACGTCGCGCCGGCCGAGTGCGTCGAGCTGGCGCGGTTGGTCGAGGCCGGCCAGCTCGCCGAGGCGCGGACGTTGTACACGCGGTTGCTCCCGCTGACGCGGTTGGACATGACGCCGCACCTGGTCCAATACTTCAAGGGCGCGATGGACGCGGTCGGGCTGCGCGGCGGCGTGGCGCGCGGGCCGCGGCTGCCGCTCGACGACGCGCAGCGGGCCATCCTGGACGCGGCGGTCGCGGCGCTGCGCGCGCCGGTCACCGCATGAGGGCAGCGCGCTACTTCGCCGCGGTCGACTCCCACACCGAGGGCATGCCGACCCGCGTCATCACCGGCGGCGTTCCGGCGCTGCCGGGCGCGACGATGCTCGAGCGCAAGCTGTGGTTCGAGCAGAACATGGACGACGTCCGGCTGCTGCTCATGCGCGAGCCGCGCGGGCACAGCGCCATGTCGGGCGCGATCCTCCAGCCGCCGACGCGGCCGGACGCCGACTGGGGCGTGCTGTTCATCGAGGTCTCGGGCTGCCTGCCGATGTGCGGGCACGGGACGATCGGCGTCGCCACCGTGCTGGTGGAGACCGGGATGGTGTCCGTAACCGAGCCCGAGACGGTCGTGCGGCTGGACACGCCGGCCGGGCTGGTCGTCGTCCGTGTCGCGGTGCAGGACGGCCGCGCGACGGCGGTGACGCTGCGCAACGTCCCGGCCTTCCTGGCGGCGCGGGATCGCGTCGTCGACGTCGACGGCTGGGGCGCTGTCGGCTACGACATGGCCTTCGGCGGCAACTTCTACGCCATCGTCGACGCGGGGAGCATCGGCGTCCGGGTCGACCCGGCGGCCAGCGACACCCTGATCGCCTGCGGCGCGGCGATCATGGACGCGATCGACGGCGTCGAGCGGCCGGTGCACCCCGACGACCCGCGGATCAGCGGCTGCCACCATGTCGTGTTGTATGAGAACGGGCAGGATGGTGCTCATGCCCGGGCGGCGACGTCGATCCACCCGGGTTGGCTGGACCGCTCGCCCTGCGGGACCGGGACGAGCGCGCGGCTGGCGCAGCTGCACGCGCGCGGCGAGCTCGGCGTCGGGCAGGACTTCATCAACGAGTCGGTGCTCGGCACGCGCTTCACGGGGCGCATCGTGGAGGAGACCGCGGTGGCCGGGCTGCCGGCGATCGTGCCCGAGATCACCGGCCGCGCGTGGATCACGGGCATGGGGCAGTACCTGCTGGCTGACGACGACCCGTTCCCGGCCGGCTTCCGGCTGGGATGACCGCGCGCGCGACCGATGTCGTCGTCGTCGGGGCCGGGATCGTCGGCTGCGCGACGGCGTGGGAGTGCGCGCGGCGTGGGTTGTCGGTGGTCCTGCTCGACCGCGGCGAGGTGAGCGGCGCCACGACCGGGCTGGGCGAGGGCAACGTGCTGTGCTCCGACAAGGACGCCGGACCGGAGCTGGCGCTGACCGTCCTCGGGCGGGCGCTGTACGCCGAGCTGGAGGAGATCGTCGGGCCGGCCGCGCGGATCCGCCGCAAGGGCGCGCTGATCGCGCATCCCGACGCGCGGACCTGGGCCGGCGAGGCGGCGCGCGCCGAGCGGCTGCGTGCGGCGGGCGTCGCGTGCTCGTTGTTGGAGGGGCCGGACGCGGTGCGGGCGGCCGAGCCGGAGCTGACCGGCGAGCTGCTCGGGGCGCTGCACGTCCCGGGCGACCTCCAGTGCGACCCGCGCGCGATCGCGCGCGGCCTGGCGACGCGGGCCGCCGAGGCGCACGGCGCGGAGGTCCGGACCGGCGCGGAGGTGGCGGAGGTCGTCGTCGCAGGGTCGCGCGCGGTCGGCGTCCGGCTCGCCTCCGGCGAGACGCTCGGCGCCGGCGCCGTCGTCCTCGCCGCCGGACCGTGGACGCGCCCGCTCGCCGAAGGCCTAGGCATCGCCTTGCCGCTCGAGCCGCGCAAGGGACAGCTGACGCGCCTGCTCCTCCCCACGCCCGACGAGCGCTTCCTGCGCCACAAGGTCGTCGACGGCAGCTACCTGCTGTCCGTCACCAGCGCGGCGGCCGGGCGGGAGGTCTCGACGGTGATCGAGACAACGCACGACGGCCACCTGATCGTCGGCTCCACGCGCGAGCGCTGCGGCTTCGACCCGACGGTCGACCGGGCGCTGGAGGACGAGGTCCGGACGCGCGCGGCCCGCCTGGTCCCCGAGATCGCCGGGCTCGCACGCGACACCGCCTGGGTCGGCTTCCGGCCCTGGCTGCCCGACCACCTCCCCGCGATCGGCCCCGCAGCGCAGGTCGAAGGCCTCCACCTCGCCACCGGCCACGAAGGCGCCGGCATCGCCCTCGGCCCGATCACCGGCCGGCTCATCGCCGGCGCGATCGCCGGCGAGCCACCGCCACTCGACCTCACCCCCTTCGCGCCCGACCGCTTCGCGGCCGTCACCCCCTGACGGTCTCGGTCCTGATCACGCGGCCGTCGGCGGCACGCTGACGCAGGGTCACCGGCCCGGTGCCGCGCGGGAGCCGGAGGGCGAAGAGCCGGCTGCGCACGGCCGTCACGCGATGCAGAGCGCGGCCATCGGCGGTGACGCGCACGGCGCCCGGCGCCGCGAACCCCACGTACTCACCGCTGCCGAAGAGCACGATCCCGGGCTCGAGCACGCGGCCGTCCAGCGGGATGCCGGTGCCGCCGGTGCTGCTCGCCCCGTGGCGATGGAACATGATCCAGAGCGTCTGCAGGCCGGGCAGCACGTCGCGGTAGGCGCGCAGCACCGCCTCGGCCTTCTGGCGCAGCCGGCTCGACGGGTCCGGCTTGTCCGCGCGCAGCTGCGCGATCCGGGCCTGGCCGCACGCGACGGGATCGACGAACGAGCCCGTCCCGTTGCCGACGGCGACCCAGACCAACGCGTAGGACTTGTCCGGGAAGGCGACGCGCCGTGGGCTGCCGGCGATCACCGGACCGCCGTGGTTGAGCCTCAGCGCCTGGGCCTGCGCGCTGGCGTCGGGCGGGCCGGCGAGCAGCGCGGTCGCGGCCGCGGAGACCTCGGTCGCCTGCGTCGTGGCGCCGCGGTCGCGCGCGATCGTGCGGCACGCCGGGCTGTCTCGCACCTCCATCATCGCGTCGTGGGCGACCTCCCGCGCGCTGAGCGGGTGGTCGCTCGCGCCGTGCACGCCGGGCAGGACGCCGACCTGCGCCGCGCCCGCGACCCCACCGCCGACGACGAGCGCGGCCAACGCCACCAGCAACCCCCGCCGCGCGCGCCGCCGTCGCGGACGCCGCGGACGCCCAAAAAGCGGCGTCCCGGTCGCCTGCGCCCCTGTATCTGGGGTGTTCTCGACCCGGATCGTGCGTACGCTCGCGCGCAGCTGGCGCAGCAGCTCGTCGTGGGCGGTCATGCCGAGCCCTCCATTCCGCTCCGTAGTCGTCGCAGCCCGCGGTGGACGCGTTGGCGCACGACCGCCTCGGAGCAGTCGAGCGTCGCCGCGATCTCGTCGTAGGGCCGCTCGTCGACTACCCGGGCCAGCAGCGCGGCGCGCTGCTCGGCCGGCAGGTCGCCGAGCAGCGTGGCCAGGCGCGACTCGTTCACGCGCGAGGCCAGCTCGTCCACCCGCTCGAGGTCGGCGTCCTCCAGCAAGATCGGCTCGTGGCGCAGCCGCTGCCGCGCCTCGGCCTCGACCCGCCCGCGCCGCAGCGCGTCGCGCAGCTTGTGCGCCGCGATCCCGAAGAGCCAGCCGGTCGCGCTGCCGCGCGCGGGATCGAAGGTCGCGCAGCCGACGACGACCGCCGCGAAGGTCTCCGCCGTGAGGTCGAAGGCCAGCTCCCGCCGTCCGGTCCGCCGCAGGTGAAAGCCGGTGACCGCCGCGAGATGGCGCCGGTAGAACTGCTCGAACGCGTGCTCGTCGCCGCCGGCGGCAGCCGCCAGCAGCATCGCGTCGTCGCGCTCGGTCACCCGCGTCATCCTCGGTCATTCGCACCAGCGGCGCGCGTGTGACCGCGGCGGGACGCCGTGGCGCTACGCGACCGGCTCGCCGACCCGCTTGCGCAGGATCAGGTCGCCGGCGATCGAGCCGATCGGGCCGCCCGTGACGACCACGATCGCCGGGAACCACCAGCCCCAGAAGCGCTGCAGCGCCCCGTTGGCCGTCAGCGCCAGGAGCGCGAGGAAGCCGAGGCCGTGGATCGGGCCCAGGATGTGGACGGCGGTGTCGGAGCGGTCGATGAACGCGAAGTACACCAGCACGACCAGCAGCAGGGCGTCGGCGATGCCGACGGCCAGGACGGTGTTCAGGAGCTTCTTGGGAGGCACGGGCGACATTCCAGCACGCCGGACCTCGACGACGATTGGAGCGATGCTCTAGAATCATGCTCCACATGGCGCAGGACACGCGCAGCGCGGTGCTGGACGCCGCCGCCCGGCTCTTCGACACGCGCGGCTACCCCTCCGTGTCGATCGCCGACCTCACCGCGGCGTCCGGCGTCAGCAACGGCTCGATCTACCATCACTTCGGCGCGAAGGACGGGGTGCTCGCGGCCCTCGTCGTCGCGGCGCTCGGCGACTACCAGCGCGGCCTGCTCGCGACGTTCGCCGCCCACGCCGACGACCCGCACGCCGGCCTCCGCGCCGCCGTCGCCTTCGAGCTGCGCTGGTTCGAGGCCAACCCCCGCCCGGCGCGCCTGGTCCTCGCCCACCGCGACGCGATCGCCGCCTCCGACGCCGGCCGCGAGCCGCTGCGCGCCGCCAACCGCGCGTTCCTGCGCGGGGTCCGCGCCTGGCTGGATCGCCACGAGCAGACCAAGGACATCGACATCAACGTCGTGCACGCCGTCGCCTTCGCGCCGGCCCGCGAGCTCGGCTCGCTGTGGCTGGCCAAGCGCGTCAAGCAGCGCCCCACCACGTTCGCGCCCGCGCTCGGCGACGCCGCCTGGGCCGCGATCAACGCCATCGACCACGAGGCCCCACCAACGCCATGACCGTCATCGACGCCTGGATCCAGCACCCCACCCCGCGCTTCCTCGCCCACGACATGCTCGCCTCGCTGCGGCGCTGGACCGGCGACGGCGTCATCCCGACCGACCAGGTCCCGCTGTCGTTCACGCTCGACGCGCTCGACGCGGCCGACGTCGAACAGGCGCTGATCTCCGCCTGGCACGGCCCCGAGGGCTCCCTGATCTCCAACGAGGAGGTCGCCGAGTGGGTCGCCCAGGCGCCCGGCCGCCTCCACGCCATCGCCTCGGTCGACCTGCGCCGGCCGGTGCCGGCCGTCCGTGAGCTGCGGCGCCGCGTCGGCGACGACGGCTTCAAGGGCCTGCGCGTCCTGCCGTGGCTGTGGGAGGTCCCGCCGACCGACCGCCGCTTCTACCCGCTGTTCGCCGCCTGCGTCGAGCTCGGCGTCCCGTTCTGCACGCAGGTCGGCCACACCGGCCCGCTGCGCCCGTCGGAGACCGGCCGGCCGATCCCCTACATCGACCAGATCGCGCTCGACTTCCCGGAGCTGACGATCGTCTGCGGCCACGTCGGCTACCCGTGGACCGAGGAGATGGTCGCCGTCGCGCGCAAGCACGAGAACGTCTACATCGACACCTCCGCCTACACCACCAAGCGCCTGCCAGCCGAGCTGATCACCTACATGAAGACCGGCAGCGGCCGCCACAAGGTGCTGTTCGGCTCCAACTTCCCGATGATCTTCCCGGCGCACGCCCTGGAGGGCCTCGGCGACCTCGGGCTCGACGCGCAGACCAAGGACCTCTACCTGCACGGCAACGCGCGGCGGGTGTTCGGGCTGCTGTGATGCCGCGATGAGCGAAGAGCCCGTCGAGCCCGACGTCGTCGCCGACTTCCACGCTCGCCGCGACCGCATCCGCGGCGAGCTGGGCGGCGCGGCACGCGTCGAGCGCCTGCACGCCCGCGGCGAGCGGACGATCCGCGAGCACATCGGCGCGCTCCTGGACGACGGCAGCTTCGACGAGGTCGGCACGTTCGTCCACAGCCTCCGCCCCGAGGACAAGGACGACACGCCCGGCGACGGCAAGATCGGCGGCCACGGCACGGTCGACGGCCGCGCGGTGACGGTCGCCGGCGACGACATCACGGTCAAGCGCGGCTCGTCCTCGCCGATGGGCTCGCGCCGCCTCGGCCGCCTCTTCGCGCACGCCGAGCGCTGCGGCCACCCGATCGTCTACTTCGGCGCCACCGGCGGCGCTCGCATCCCGGACTCGCTCGGCTCCGCGGGCTTCGCCCAGGTCGCGGTCGACGTCGACCTCTTCCGCCGGCGCCGGCGCGTCCCGTTCATCACCGTGATCGTCGGCGACTCCTTCGGCGGCAGCAGCTTCGTCTCGGCGGCCTCCGACCTCGTCATCCAGGTCCGCGGGACCTGCCTTGCGGTCACCTCGCCGCTGGTCGCGAAGATCGCGACCGGCGAGGACCTGACCAACGACGAGCTCGGCGGCGCCGACGTCCACGCCAAGCGCACCGGCCAGATCGACCTGGTCGCCGAGGACTACGACGAGGCCTATGCCTTGATCCGGCGCGCGCTCGCGCTGCTGCCCGCCAACGCGCGGGAGCGCGCGCCGAAGGCGCCGACCGACGGCCTCCCCATCGTCGCCGACCCCGACCTCGAGGCCGTCGTCCCGCGCCGCCGCGCCCGCGCCTACGACGTCCACAGGGTGCTCGACCGCGTCCTGGACGGCGACTCGCTGCTGGAGCTCGGCGCCGGCTACGGCCGCGGCCTGGTCTGCGGCCTCGGCCGGCTCGACGGCCATACGGTCGGCGTGGTCGCCAGCCAGCCGAAGTTCTTCGCCGGGAGCCTCGACCCGCGCGCCTGCGAGAAGGCCGTCAAGCTCCTCTGCCTGACCGACGCCTATGACATCCCGGTCCTGTTCTTCCAGGACGTGCCCGGGTTCTTCGTCGGCAAGCAGGTCGAGCACGACGGCATGCTCAAGCACGCGATCCGGCTCCAGACCGCGCTCGCGCTCTCCGCGTCCCCCAAGCTCACCACGGTCCTGCGCAAGGCCTACGGGTTGGCCTACTTCAGCCTCGGCGGCAACGACTCCGGCGTCGACACCGTCTACGCCTGGCCGTCGGCCGAGATCTCGTTCATGGACCCGCTGGTCGCGGCCAACGTCGTGGCCGGCGGCGATGACGCCGCCCGCGAGGAGGCGGCGCAGGCGATGCGCGCCGACATCGACCCCTACGGCGCCGCGGGGCTGATGAAGGTCGACGAGGTCATCGACCCGGCCGACACGCGCGCGACGCTCGCCCGCGCGCTGCACCGCCTGGAGCGGCGGCCCACGAGCGACGGGTCCCTGCGCCCGCTCGCCTCGTGGCCTACCTGCTGACGCCGCGCCGCGGTCAGCCACGTCGCGAGGGAGGCGCGAAAGCTCTCGGGTCGTCGACGTGGCCGGCCTGGATCGCGAGCGCGGCCGCGAGGCTGACGGCGGCCGTGACCGTCTTCGCGATGCCGAGGCGCCGGCTGGCGGCGAACGCGAACGGCGTGCCCCAGATGGAGCCGTAGCCGGCGCCGTAGGCCTCGTCGCGGCTGGCGACCGCGCTCACCGCGAGCGCCACGAGCGTGTCGCGCCCGAGCGCGACCCGGAAGGCCGCCGCCAAACCCGCGGCGATCGGCACGACGCCGTAGGCGCCCGTCAACCGCAGGGTGCGACCCGATGCGCCATCGGATTCGAACCCGGCCCGAACGCCCTCGAACTTGACCAACCCGCCGCATCGGACGTCTGATGGGACACCGCCTCGGGCGCACCCTGGACACCACCCGGTCGGGTGGTTGTCGGACCACCGCTCTCGCGCGCGTTACGCCCGCCGGGCAGGGTGGACTACGGTGCCCGCTCACATGGGATCTGGTCAGGACTCCCGCCGGCTTCGGGACGCCGGCAACCGTGAGCGCGTTCCTTCTCCTCTGGTGGGCCGGGCGTCTGTTGCGCCCGGCCCATCGACCTTTCCGCGGGCGTGATGATGGAGCTGGACGCCGCCGGATCCGCCGACACGGCGCGCTTCTCGCCGATCGCGTCGCTGCACCTCTTCGTCTCGCTGCTCGGCGAGGTCGAGCACGCGACCCCGGACGCGCCGGGCGCGTTCTACAACCGGCTGGCCGAGGCCGTGTGCCGCCTGGGCGCGATGCAGCGCGCGGTGGTCTTCGTCTACGACGACGTCGCGCGCCGCGTGCGCGTGGTCGGCTCGCACCGCGTCGACATCGAGCTGTTCGACGGGCACATCCTGGCAATCGAGTCCGCGCCGATCGCGGGGCGCGCGCTGGACCTCGACCAGGTGCTCGAAGGGCGCGCCGACGAGCTCGCGCCGCCCTACGACACGCTGCTCGGCATCGAGCGGCTCGTGTGGGTCCCGCTCGCGGCGGGCGGGCGCGGCTTCGGCGTGATCGTCGCCGAGCGCTCCGAGGCGCCGCTGACCGAGGACCAGCGCGAGGTGCTCAAGTCGCTGGGCAAGATCAGCGCGCTGGCGCTCTCGGCCCGGTTCGCGACGCGCCAGCAGGTCGACGGCCGCCACCTCGCCGACCGGATCGACCTCGCGCGCGACATCCACGAGCGCGTCGTCCAGCGCGTCTTCGGCGTCGTGATGGCGTTGCAGTCGGGCGCGTTGCTGGACGAGTCGGACCAACGACGCGCGGCCGAGGAGCTCGGCGCCGCGCTCGACGACCTGCGCGAGGCGATGGCGCGGCCGCTGGCCGCGACGCCGCGGCTCGTGACGTTCACGCTGCGCGAGGAGGTCACGCGGCTGGCCTCCAACTCGCCCGAGGTCGACGTGCGGTGGCAGGAGGGCGTCGAGATCCCGGCGATGTTCGAGCCCGTCACGCAGTCGGTGCTCGGCGAGGCGATCCGCAACGCCCGCCGCCACGCCGCCCCGGCGTGGGTCGAGGTCGCGATCCGCGGCGACGCCGATACCGTGGACCTGGAGATCACCAACGACGGTGTCGGCCCCGCCCAGCGCGGGGGCGCGGGCATGGGCCTGCGCATCGCCGCCTTCGAAGCCCTGCAGCACGGCGCGTCCTTGACCTTCGGCCCTGCCGGAACCGACCATTGGCACGTCCGCCTCGTCCTCCCACGCCCAGAGTCCGCATGACCGATCGCAACCCGCCCGCGCATACCTCGACACGTGGCCTTCGAGTCCTCGTCGTCGACGACCACCAGGTGGTCCACTGGGGCCTGCGCCTCATGCTGGGCCGGCTGGACTGGGTCGAGCGCGTCGTCCCCGCGTCCTCGGGCGAGCAGGCCGCGGAGTTCGCGCGCCGCTACGAGCCGCACGTCGCGCTCGTCGACCTGTTCGTCGGCGAGGAGTCCGGGCCTGAGATCGTGGGGATGATCCGCACCGCGTCGCCCGCGACGCGCGCGCTGCTCTACAGCGGCGCAGGGCGGTTGAGCGCCAAGGCGGCACGGGCCGCGGGCGCGCACGGGTTCATCACCAAAGAGCGCGACGCCTCCGAGCTGGCGGACGCGATCCGGCGCGTCGGCCGCGGGCTGACGGTCTTCGACGACGCCGCGCCGTCGGGCATGGTGCTGACCGATCGCGAGCGCCAGGTCCTCGAGCGCGTGGCCGGCGGCATGACGAACGCCGAGATCGCGACCGAGCTGCACTTGTCGCCGAACACGGTCAAGCAGCACGCCTCGGGCATGTTCCGCAAGATCGGCGCGCGCAACCGCACCGAGGCCGTGCAGCGCGCGCAGCGCCTCGGGCTGATCTCGTAGCCCGGGCGCGCACCCGACGATCGGGTGCATCGGGTCGTCGCCGGCCTCGCGCGGTGGGCGCACGAGCGGGAGGCTGGCTGTCGTGCTCTACGACGCGGTCTTCGCCCTCGACGATCCGGACGCCCTCGTCGGCGCGGGGCTCAGCTGCCCGGCGTGCCTGGACGAGGCGACGCGGCTCTTCGTGGACGTCGCCGACGGCGTGCTCGACGCCCGCTGCGACTGCCCGTCCTGCGGCGCGACGTGGGCGCTGTCGCTCGCCCCGCAGCAGCTCCTGCGCCTGAGCTTGGACCCGCCGTCGCATGCCGACGTGCGCTGGAGCCGGCGGCTGCCGTCCTCGCTCCTGGCGGTCGAGCTCGACGACCAGGACGCCTGGGACGCCTGAGGGGCCGGCCCGCGCGTAAGGTGCGGGCCATGAACTTCACGCTGGAGCCGGGCGCGGTCATCGCGCGCGCCCTGGACATCTACCGCGAGAACTTCGGCGTGCTGGTTCCGGCCGCGGCCGCGCTGTTCGCCGTCCAGCTCGTCCTGGCGGTGGTGCTCGGCGGCGACCTCGGCGTGCTCGTCTCGTTGGTGTCCCTGGTCCTCGGGACCTTCTACCAGGGCATGGTGGTGGAGTTGGTCCGCGACGTCCAGGACGGGCGGCTGGACAGCTCGATCGGGCAGCTGTTCGCGAGCGTGACGCCGGTGTTGTTGACGTTGTTGGTCGTCGCGTTCCTGTTCGGCGTCGGCGTCGCGATCGGCTTCGTGCTGATCGTGATCCCCGGACTGTTCCTGATGACCATCTGGGCGGTGACGGCGCCGGTCGTGGTCGTCGAGCGCAGCGGCGTGCTGGACGCGTTCCGGCGCTCGCACGCGCTGGTGCGCGGCAACGGCTGGTCGGTGTTCGCCGTGATCCTGGTGGTCTTCGTCGGGCTGGCGATCGTGAGCGCGCTGGCCGCGGCCCTGACGTCCGGGCTCGGCGACGTCGGCAGCGCGCTGGTCGCGTGGGCCGTGACGGCGCTGACGCAGCCGCTGTCGGCGGTGACGGCGGCGGTGCTGTACTTCGCGCTCCGCGAGCGGGCGGGCGAGCCGCCGGTGGGCAGCAGCGCGGCGCAGACCGAGGGCTAGGCGCGGCGCGCCTCAGCGCGCGATGCGGTGGCGCTGCGACGGCGCGCCGGGAACGCGCTCGTAGCTGTGCGGCCAGACCAGCGCGTGCTGCATGTGACCGACGCGCAGCTCGTCGCTGAGCCAGCCGACGACGTCGACCAGCCCGGCGCTGGAGTCGGCGACGACCGCCTGCAGCTCGCCGACGCTCCAGCGCGAGCCGCCGGCCTCGACGGCGTCCGCGAGCGTGATGCGCCAGTCTGCGTCCTGCGTGAAGCTGGAGCTGCGGGTCATCCCGACCCTTTCGTTCGATCGCCGGATACTGGAGTCTAGGCGTTGGACCCACAGGTCCTGGAGAACGAGCCGCGGCGAGAGTTTTACCCCTAATTCGGTTCGGACAGGGGAGAATGTCCCGCGGTGCTCCCCGCGTCACCCCTCCCCGCGTTGGTCGGCCGTCGTGGCGAGGCCGAGGTCGTGTTCGGGCTCCTGGACGGGGTCCGTGAGCGCGGGGCCGCGCTGGTGCTGCGCGGCGAGCCGGGCATCGGGAAGTCGGCGCTCCTCACCGCGGCCGCCGAGCGGGCGGTGGCCCGTCGGCTCCAGGTGCTCACGACCGCCGGCGCGCGGGCCGAGGCGTCGCTGCCGCTCGCCGCGCTGCACCGGCTGCTCAGCCCGATCCTGGCGCTCGCCGACGAGCTGCCGGAGCCGCAGCGGGATGCGCTGCGCTCCGCGTTCGGCGCCCTGGACGGCGCGCCCGACACGTTCCCGGTCGCGCTCGCCGCCCTCAACCTGCTCGACCGCGCGACCGACGACCGGCCGCTGCTGCTCGTCGCCGACGACGCCCAGTGGCTCGACCAGCCGTCGGCCGACGTCCTGGCCTTCCTCGCGCGCCGGCTCGAGTCCGAGTCCATCATCCTGCTCCTTGCCCGCCGCGACGGCGAGCGCGGCCCGTTCGCCGACGTCGAGCTGCCCGAGCTGCGGCTCACCGGCCTGGACGCGCCCGACGCCGCCGCGCTGATCGACGCCCAGGCCGCGCCGCTGTCCCCCGGCGTCCGGCGCCGCCTGCTCGACGAGGCCGGCGGCAACCCGCTCGCGCTCGTCGAGCTCCCGCGCGCGTGGGTGGCGTCCGGGTCGGACCGTCTGCTCGACGCGTGGGTGCCGATCACCGACCGCCTGGAGCGCGCGTTCGTCGCGCGCCTCGACGAGCTGCCGCCGACGACCCGCACCCTGATGGTCGTCGCCGCGCTGAACGCCGGCGGCAGCCTCGCCGAGACGCTCGCCGCGACGAGCCTCCTGGTCGGCGCGCCGGTCACGGTCGCCGACCTCGCGCCCGCGATCGCGGCCGGCCTGATCGACGCCGACGCCGAGCGGATGCCGTTCCGCCATCACCTGATGGACTCGGCGATCCGCCACGCGGTCGACGTCGGCGAGCGCACCGGCGCACACCGCGCGCTGGCCGACAGCCTCGCCGACGACGAGCCGCGCCGGCTCTGGCACCGCGCCTCCGCGCTCGTCGGCCCTGATGACGCGCTGGCCGCCGGCCTGGAGGACGCGTCGTCGGCGCTGGTCGCGCGCGGCGCGTTCGACCTCGCGCTCACCGCCCTGGAGCGCGCGGCCGCCGCCAGCTCGGCGCCGGCCGACCGCGGACGCCGCCTCATCCGCGCCGTCGAGCTGGCCGCCGAGATCGGCCGCTTCGACGCCGCCGCGCGCCTGCTCGACGAGGCCGACGCGCTCACGCTCGCCCCGCTGGAGCGCGCCCGGGCCGCCTGGCAGCGCCACCTGCTGACCGACCGGCTCATGGCGACGCTCCCGCAGGTCCGCGTCGCGGTCGGCCTGGCCGACGAGATGGCCGCGGCCGGCGAGCCGGACATGGCGCTCGGCGTCCTGACGAGCATCGCGCTCGGCGGCTGGTGGACCAACCCGGCGCCGGAGTGCAGCGCGCTCGTCGTCGCGGCGATCGAGCGCCTGCCGATCCCGCCCGACGACCCGCGCGTGCTGAGCAGCCTCGTGACGATCGCGCCGCGCGCCCGCGGCGCCGCGGTGGTCGAGCGGCTGCGCCGGCTGACGCCGGAGACCTTCGAGGACCCCAACGACCTCCGCCTGCTCGGGATCGCCGCCGCCGTCGCCGGCTGCGACCGCGAGGCGTTCCGGTTCTTCGACGCCGCGGTCCGCGGGCTGCGCGCCCAGGGCCGGCTCGGGCTGCTGGCCGAGGCGCTGGCCGCGCAGGCGTGGTGCGCGTGGCACGTCGGCCGCTGGGACGCGATGGTCGCCTGCGCCGAGGAGGCCGACCGGCTGGCGAGCGAGACGCGCCGTGTCGGGCTCGCCGCGTCGACCCGGATCCCGCCCGCGATGCTCGCCGCGATGCGCGGGGACGTGGCCACCGCCGAGCGCGTCGCCGACGCGATCGAGCAGGAGCACCTGCCGCTCGGCGCCGCGTCGGCGCTGGCCTTCGTGCAGCTCACGCGCGGCCTGGCGGCGCTGGCCGACGGGCGCCGCGCCGACGCGTTCGCGCAGCTGCGCCGCGTCTGGGATCCGGGCGACGTCGCCCGCCACGCGTTCACCGCGCCGGGCATGTTCACCGAGTTGGTCGACGCCGCCGCCGGCACCGACGACGAGCCCGAGCTGCGCCGCCTCCTGGTCGAGATGGAGGACTTGACCACCGCGACCCGGAGCCCGCGCGGCGAGGACGCGTTGTTGTATGCCAAGGCGCTGCTGGCCGCCGACGACGAGGCCGAAGCGCGGTTCTTGGAGGCCTTGCACGGCGACGTCGAGCTGCTGCCCTTCACCCGGGCGCGGTTGTTGTCGCACTACGGCGCGTGGCTGCGCCGGCGCCGGCGCGTCGCGGACTCGCGCGGGCCGCTGCGCGCCGCGCGCGAGGCGGCCGACGCGATCGGCGCGGTCACCTGGGGCGAGCGCGCGCGCCAGGAGCTGCGCGCGACCGGCGAGACGTCGGCCCGCCGCGTCGAGGACGCGCGCGACCGGCTGACGCCGCAGGAGCTCGAGATCGCGCGCATGGCCGCGTCGGGCATGACCAACCGCGCGATCGGCGAGCAGCTGTACCTCTCGCACCGCACGGTCGCCTCCCATCTCTACCGCGTCTTCCCGAAGCTCGGGATCACGAACCGCGCCCAACTGGCGGGCGCGCTGGCCGTGCCCGCCGAGGCGCCGGCGCCGGGCCCGGCGCCCACGCGCGTCTAGTTTCCTGATGCGGTGATTCGGGTGCAGCAGGCGGGATGCTCGGCCCCGGCTGAGGGTCGTCGATGACCGCAGCTGAACCCCTGGTTCATCGAGGATCAGCGGCGGCGCTCAGGCGGCCGCGAGCGCCCGGATGCTGCCGCGAGTCAACGCATCAGGGCACTAGGCTGTCGGCCCGCATGTCGAATCGGATGACCACTCTCGCGGTCGGCGCGATCATCGCGATCCCGCTCATCTTCGCCGCGCTGGGCGCGGGGCAGCAGGCGGGGCTGGCGTTCGGCGTCGTGCTGGTCGTCGTCGGGGTCGCGTGGATGTTCTTCGGGTCGCGCGACGACGGCGAGGGCGACGGCGAGGGCGACTAGCCCGCGTCCCAGAGGCGTGCCCGCAGGCCCGAGGCGCGGGCGGCGGGGCGGTCGATCGCGGCGCGGATCGACGCCTCGGTGCCGACGACGAGAAGGCGGTCGCGCGCGCGGGTGACGCCGGTGTAGAGGAGCTCGCGGGTGAGGATGCGCGAGGTCGGCGGCGGCAGGAGCACGGCGGCCGTGTCGAACTGCGACCCCTGGCTCTTGTGGACGGTCATGGCGTAGACCGTCTCCACCGCGCCGAGCTGGTTCGGGCGCACGGTCGTGCGCTCGAACGCGGCGACGAGCCGCTTCTCGGACGCGCGCACGATCACGCCCGTGTCGCCGTTGTAGAGGTGCAGGTCGTCGTGCTTGGCCGTGACCAGCAGCGGCCGCCCGGGGTAGTTCTGCGCGCGGCCGCCCGCCGCCTCGATCTCGGTTGCCAGCCAGGACTCGACGACCGGCATCCACGCTGAGACGCCGTAGGGCCCGCGGCGGTGCGCGCACAGGAGGCCGAAGCGGCGCAGGGCGTCCAAGGCCGCGTCCGCGTCGCCCGCCCGCGCCGCCGCGATGACCGCCCGCCCCGCCTCCGTCGCCGCGTCGCGCACCGGGGCGAGCCGCGCGTCGCCGCGCAGCTCCGCGACGTCGCCGTCGATCCACGTCACGTCGTCGCGCGCGTCCGCCAGCGCCGCGACGACATCGTCGGCGACCCCGCGCCGGACCGCATCGGCGACGACCGCGATCCCACCCCGATACCGGTAGAGCCGATCGAGGACGACGACGCCGTCGGCGAGCGGCGCGTCGGGCAACGCCGCGGCGGCGGTCTCGGCGTCGCCACCGGACGGCGCGCCGCCGACCACGGTGGAGGGCGGAGCGGCGCCGCTGGGCGGAGCCGCCGCGCCCACCTCCGCCAGCCGTGCCCGCGCGTCCGCGCTGAGCAGCGGGCGCGCGGCGGCGGGCCCGACGATGTCGCCGAGGACGGCGCCGGCCTCGATCGAGGTCAGCTGGTCGGGGTCGCCGAGGAGGATGAGGCGGGCGTCGGGCCGGATCGCGTCGAGGAGGCGGGCCATGAGGGTCAGCGACACCATCGAGGTCTCGTCGACGATCACGACGTCGTGCGGCAGGCGCGCGTTGCGGTCGTGGCGGAAGCGGCTGCGGCTCCCGGGCCGGGTGCCGAGAAGGCGGTGGAGCGTCGTGGCGGTCAGCGCGCGCAGCCGCTCCCGCGCGCCGTCGTCGATGGCGAGGCGGCCCGCCCAGCCGTGGACCTCTTCGGTCAGCCGCGCCGCGGCCTTGCCCGTCGGCGCGGCGAGCGCGACCAGCGGCGGCGCGTCAGCCTGGTCGGCGAGCAGGGCCACGATCCGCGCGACGGTCGCCGTCTTCCCCGTCCCGGGCCCGCCGGCGATCACCGCGATGCGGCGCAGGACCGCGGTCGCCGCCGCCATCCGCGCGCGCTCGTCGTCCCGATCGGGATAGAGCCGCGCCATGCCCTCGGCCAGCACGTCGCGCGCGACGCCGGCCGCCTCGCCCACCGCGCGCTCGCGCAGGTCCGCGGCGACCTGCCGCTCCTCACGCCAGTACCGGTCCAGGTACAGCCGCGAGCCGACGAGCCGCAGCGGTCGCGCGTCGCCCGCGTCATCACCGTCGTCGTCGCTCACCGCCACCAGCCCGCAAGCGGCGACCTCCGCCGCCCAGGCGGCCGGCTCCGGCCACGGCAGCGCGCCGAGGTCGACCGGCTCCTCGGTGTCGACCGCGACCGTCGTCCGGATGTCGGCGAGATCCACCAGCACATGCCCGAGCCGCGGCGCCCGGACCGCCAGCGCGAGCGCGAGCAGCAGCGACGGCGCCTCCACCCCGCCGAGCGTCGCGAGCCGCCGCGCGACCTGGACGTCGGCCGACGACAGCACGCCGGCATCGTTGAACGCGCCCAGCGGCGCCGGCGCCGTGCGCGCCAGCCGGACGTCGAACGGGTCGCGCTCGCGCAACGAGCTCACCGGTCCACCCCGCGATCCAGCACGTCGCTCAGCGCCGGCAGCAGCCCGACCGGCGGCCGCCAGGCGAAGACGCCGCACGGAGACCCGTCCACGCCGCGCGGCGTGTCCGGCCCGACCATCCCGCGCAAGAACAAGTACAACACGGCCGGCCGGTCGCGCGCCGGGTCGTAGCCCGGCAGCCGCCAGCGCAGGTACCGGTGCAGCGCCACGGCGTACAACAACGCCTGGAGCGCGTAGTGCGAGCGCTGCATCTCCTCGACCAGCGCGGCCGGGCGATGGTGCCACGCGGTCAGCTCCTCGCCCGCCGCCGCCAGCCGGTTGGTCTTGTAGTCCATGATCGCGAAGCCGCCGCCGGCGCGCGCGACGAGGTCGATCGTCCCGGTCAGATAGCCGCGCAGGTTGGCCTTCAACATGGGGTCGAGCAGCCGGTCGGCGTAGCCCGCGAGCGGGTCGTCGCCGACCACGAGCTCGCGCAGCACGCCGGCGATCGCCGCCAGCGTCAGCTCGCCGTCCGGCGCGTCGCCGCCGACGAGCGGCACCTCGAACGTCAGCTCGTCGAGCCGGTCGCCGCGCACGAGGTCGCGCAGGCGGGCGTCGCCGACCAGCGGCCCGAGCGGCGTCTCGATGGCCGCCCGCAGCCCGTCGACCAGGACGACCGGATCGCCGACGTCCAGCGTCCGCCGCCGGCGCGCGGCGGCGAGGCGCCCGCCCAGCTCGGCGCCGAGGTCGGCGGCCGCGAAGTCGGTGTCCTCGAGCACCTGGTGCACGAGCGTGCCGATCCGCGTCCCGGCGGGCATGGACCCCAACAACGACGGGACCGACGACAGCGCGCCGTCGTCCGCGCGCGCCGCCGCCGCCAGGGGCCGCTCGTCGGCGGCGTCGTCGGCCCCCACGGCCTCCTCGACCTCGCTCGCCACGCGCGCCTCGTACGCGCCCGCGGTGATCGCGCTGTAGGACAGGCGCCGCCAGCGCGCGTCAAGCCCGCGATCGAAGACCGCGGCCGCCAACGCGACCGCGCCGTCGCCGGCGCCGGCGCCGTCCGGCGCGCGCTCGACCAGCGAGCGCTCCAAGGCGATGCACTTCGGCGCCAGATCGCGCAGCGCCCGGAAGCGCGCCGCCGCGTCGGCGGCCACCGCGTCGGCGCCGGTCCCGCCCGCCTCCGGCACCGCGCCGGCGAAGTCGCGCTCCAGCACCAGGCGCGCCAGCGGCGACTCCCGGCAGTAGTACGACGTCGCCCACCACACGACCGCCTGGTACTTCGCCCGCGTCAGCGCGACGTAGGCCAGCCGCAGCTCCTCGCCCGCCAGCTCGGCCGCGGCCTGCGCGGCGTGGCGCTCGTAGGCCACGTCGTGCGGGTCCAGCGACACGTCGATCGTCCGCTGGTTGCCGCGCTCGGGGTCGTGGTAGATCGCCGGCACGCCCTTGTCGCGCCCGCGGAACGGGTCCCACAGGAACGGGCAGTAGACGATCCCGAACTCCAGGCCCTTGCTCCGGTGGACGGTCAGGACCTGGACGGCCGCCGCGTCGGACTCCAGCCGCCGCGCGCGGTCCTCGGCGCCGGCCTCGCGGTCGTCGGCCGCCATGCGATGGCGCAGCAACGCGGCCAGCGCCGTGATCCCGAGCCGCCCGTCGATCGCCGCCCCGTGCAGGAGCTCGCCGACGTGGCGCAGATCCGTGAGCGTGCGCTCGCCACCCAACTGCCCCAACAACCGCGCCGGCAGCCCCTCACGCTGCGTGATGTCCTCCATCAACGTCGCGACGCCGGTCCGCCGCAGCAGCCCCGCCCAGGCGTGCAGCTGCTGCTGGAGCGCGTCCCACGCCGCGTCGTCCGCGCCCGCCACGCGCTCCGCCGGCCACGCCAGGAACGCGGTCAGCGCCGCGGCCCGTGCGCGCGGGAGGTACTCCGGCCGCTCCAAGGCCTCCAACAACGCCAGCCAGTCACGCGCCGCGTCGGTCGCGAAGACGCTGCCCGCCCCGTTGACGACCGCCGGCACGCCCGCGTCGTCCAGCGCCGCCTTGATCGTGCGCGCTTGGGCGTTGGTCCGGACGAGCACGGCGACGTCGCCGGCGTTCAGCGGCGCGCCGGAGGCCGTCGCCCCCGACGCCAGCAGCCGTGCGACGTCCGCCGCGCAGTCCTTCGCCACGTGCTGGCGCGCCGCCGGCGCCTTGGACCAGCCCTGCTTCGTCTGCTCGACGTCCGGGTCGTGGCGCGCGGCGACCCGGATCCGCAGCGGCGTGCCCACCGGCGCGCCGCTCAACCGCGTGTCCTGGTGCGTCGGCGACGCGCTCGTCTGGCGGTAGGTGATGTCCTCGTGGCCGAGCCGCGCGTGGTCGAAGAGCACGTCGTAGGCGTGCAGCAGCCCGCGGTCGGTGCGCCAGTTCATGCCCAGCGTCGGGCGCGCGTCGGCCGACGCGGCCGCGTCGAGGTAGGCGTACACGTCGGCGCCGCGGAACGCGTACACCGCCTGCTTGGGGTCGCCGATCAACACCAACGTGGACCCGGGATGCGCGAACGCGCGCCGCATGATCGTCCACTGGTCGGGATCGGTGTCCTGGAACTCGTCGACCAGCGCGATCTTGTAGCGGTTGCGCAGCGCGGCCGCGACCGCGTCGCCCGACGGCCCCTCGAGCGTCGCGCGCAGGCGCGTGACGAGGTCGTCGAACGTCATCAACGCGAGCGCGCGCTTGCGCCGGTCCAGCTCGTCGCGCGCCGCGACGGCCAGCCCGTGGCGCAGCGCGACCGCGCCGTCGGGCGCGTCGTAGGCGATCGGCGCCAGCGGCGCGCTCGGGTTGCCGATCGCCGCCTGCACGACCTCGCGCGCCTCCTCGCGATCGAGCCCGGCCGGCGGCGCCGTCGCGTTGAAGCGGTTGACGTACAGGTCGTGGACGACCTCGTCGACGAGGTCACGCGCGTCCTCGCTGAAGCGGTGGCCGGGATCGATGTCGCCGGCCACGCCGAGCCCGAGCAGCACCTCCTGGCAGAACCCGTGCGTGGTGGTGATCGTGGCGGCGTCGAAGTCGGCGATCGCCACCGCGAGCCGGTCGCGGCGCGCCTCGACCACCGCGCGCGGCCCGGTCGCCAGCAGCGCGAGCAGCGGGTCGCCGGCCGGGATCGCGACGCTCAGCGGATCGGCCGCCAGGGCGAGGTCGAGCGCCGCGCGGGCGCCGGACAGCCGCTGGCGGACGCGGTCGCGCAGCTCGCCGGTCGCCAGCCGTGTGAACGTGACCAGCAGCAGCTCGTCCAGGCGCGTGCCCTCGGCGACGTAGCGCGTCGCCAGCGCGGCGATGGTGTAGGTCTTGCCGGTTCCGGCGCTGGCCTCCAGGACCGTGACGCCGGTCGGGAGCGGCCCGCAGACGTCGAAGTCGCTCACCGGTCGGTCACCTCCTCGACCGCGAGCAGGCGCGACCACAGGCGGTGCGCGTAGCGGCCGAGCCGGGTGGGCTCGTCGTCGCCCCACGCCTCGTCGGCGCGGGGCGAGTCCTCCAACAACGCGTCGAACGGCAGGATGCCGCCCAGGACCCGTACGTGGTCGGGGTCGACGTCCTCGCGGCCGGCCTCGCCGAACGCGGTCGTCCACTGCTGCTCGGCCGCCCGACGACCGGTGCGGCGGTTGTCGCCGGCCGCCGCGAACGCCGCCGACGTCTCGCAGTACAGCGGCAGCGGCTCGCGCATGCCGCGGTCGTAGAGGTCGACGAGGATCGCCAGCTCGGCGCGCGCCGCGGCGCGCCGCTCCTCGGGCGTGGCGCCGACCACGGGCGGGATCCGCGCGATCGTCAGCTGCTTGTAGCGCTGGACGCTGCGCCGGGCGCGGCCGACCGTGACCGCCGCGAACCGCCGCTCCGGCGCCGCGGCGGTGAGGGCCAGGACGCGTGCCCACGCGCCGAGCCGATGGCGCGCGTTGATGCGCGAGAACGTGACGAGCTGGACGACGTCCCCCGAGAGGCCGGACACGGTGCCGCCGAGGCGGCGCCCGTCCGCGAGCCCGACCCGCACGTCGCGCACCTGCCGCTCGGTGTCGAGGTCCGGGATCTCGCGCCGCGCCGCGCCGGCGATGGCGTCGGCGAGCCCGTCGAGCAGGTCCAGCCGGCGCGCGCCGATCGCGCACGGCGGCAGCGTGCCTCGCGCCCGCTCGGCCTCCCGCGCGCGCTCGCCGTCGGCGCCGAGCAGGCGCGCGCGCAGGAGGCGGTCGCCGATCGCCCACTGCGCGCGGAAGTCGAGGTCGATCGGCAGCGCGTCGTCGACCTCCTCGGTCCGCGTCCCGGCGCCGATCCCCAGGCGCTGGCGCAGGAACGCGCGCACCGGGTGGCCGAGGAAGGCGACCAAGTCCTCCAACTCGACGAGGTCGCGCTGGGCCGCGGCCGGCGGCAGCGGGCCCGCCAGGAACGGCGGCGGCGGGAGGCGGTCCGACGCCATCGCCTGCGCGCCCGCGAGCGCGGTCTCGTCGAAGCTCCAGGCCGCGGCGTCGGGCGCCAGCGCGCCCGGCGTGAAGTTGCGCGCGTCGAACGGCTGCAGCGGGTGGCGGACGACGATCGCGTCGCGCGCCGCCGCCCCCGCGGTCCGCTCGACGACGTCGAGCAGCTCCGCCACCGGGACGGCGGGCGCGCGCTCGGCGTTCGTCCGCTCGTCGTTGCCGGTGTAGGTGACGATCAGCCGGTCCTCGGCGGCGAGCAGCGCGTCGAGCAGGATCTGGCGGTCCTCGGAGCGGGCGTCGCGGTCGCCGACGTGCGGCGCCGCGATGAGCAGGTCGTCGCCGTCGCGCGGGGAGCGGCGCGGGAACACGGTGTCGTCAAGGCCGAGCAGGCAGACGACGCGGTGCGGCACCGAGCGCATCGGCTGCAGCGTGCAGACCGTGAGGTGGCCGGTGCGGAAGTTCGCGCGCGTGGGCCGGCCGGCGAGGCGGGTCTCCAGCAGCGCGGCGACGTCCGCCACGTCGAGCGTCGTCGTCGGCGTCGGCGTCGCGTCGTCGTCGGCGGTCGCCTCGTCCAGGACGTCGGCGAGGACGCGCTGCAGCTCGGCGCGCTGCCAGACGTCGGCCGGCGACGTCGCCGTGAGCGCGTCGGCGGCGTCGGCGAGCGCGACCACCCAGGCGTCGATCGGCTTGGCGACGGCGAAGTCGTCGACCGCCTGCTTGAGGCGCTCGACGTACTCCGCGAAGCGTCCGGCGAGGTCGATCGTGGAGCTGTCGACGTCGTCGAGCGGCACGACGCCGCTGAGCAGCCGCGGCTCGTCCTCGGTCAGCGCGACGCCGGTGAGCAGGCGGTCCAGGCCGGCCGCCCACGTGCCCTGCGCGACGCCGGCCAGGTTGTAGTCCTTGCGCTGCTCCGTGTCGAAGCCCCAGCGCGTGCCGGACGCCGCGACCCAGTCCTCCAGGCGGCTCATGTCGTCCTGGGCGAAGCGGAAGCGGCGGCGGACGGACTCGCGGTCGGCGAGGTCGAGCACCTCGGACGCGGTCGCGCGCGCGGAGGTCAGCTCCAGCAGCCGCGCGACGACGCCGAGGACCGGGTTGGTCTCGCGCAGCGAGCGGTCGGCGAGGCGAACGCGCAGGTCGTGAAGGCGGGCGCCGTCGTCGGCGTCCTCACCGGCGCCGAAGGTGGCCTGGATGAGCGGCGCGAACGTCTCGATGTCCGGGCACATGACGATGACGTCGCGCGGCTCGAGGGTCGGGTCCCGCTGGAGGGCGTGGAGGATCGCGTCGCGCAGGACGTCGACCTGGCGGTTGGCGCCGTGGCAGGCGTGGATCTGGAGGGAGCCGTCGGCGGCCGCCTCGGCCTCGGCGAGCGTCGGGACGCGGTCGGCCCGGACGTCGGCCTGGACGCGCTGCAGCAGCGTCGCCGGGGACGCCGGTCGATCGACCTGGTGGTGTTGGTCGCTCGCCGCCGTCCCCGCACGCGCGAGCGTCATCTGGAGCTCGCGCGCATCGCGCCCCCAGGACGCGAGCAGCGGGTTGCCGGGGAGCAGGCCGGGCGTGGTCGTGTCCTCGCGCGCGGCCGGCACGTCGCGTTCGTCGAGCGCTTGGCGCACGCGCTGCCAGGAGGCGTCGGACGGCTGGAGCAGGAAGAGGTGGACGTCGCGCCCGCCCTCGGCCAGCGCGCGCAGGACCTCGAGGTGGCGTGCGGGGAGGCTGGTGAGGCCGAACAGCGCGAGGCGCGGCGGGAGGTCGCTGCGGTCGGGGTCGACGACGAGCTCGCGGCAGGCGAGCTGGAGGCGCTCGGCCGGGCCGGGCTGCCCGATTCTGGCCCGCAGCCGTCGCCACAGCTCGGCCTGCCAGCGCTCGTGGTCCGGCAGCGGCGTGCCCGTGGCGGAGGCGTCGACGTCGTCCCCCGCGTGCCACGCGGCCAACATCTGCGGCCGGTGGATCGCGTAGCGGTCGAACAGCCCGGCGAGGTGCTGGACGGCGCGCAGCCGGCGCGAGCGGTCGCCACGACCGGGCTCGAGGTGGTGACGCAGGCGCTCCAGCCACGCGTCGTGCAGGTGCTCGTCGACGCTGGCCAGCAGCGGCCAGACGGTGCGGGCCGGGAGCCACGGGTCGCGGTCGGGGTCGAAGCCCGAGCCGGCGGCGACGGCGTCGTCGACCAGGCGGCGCGGTGTCGGGAACGCGACGTTGGCGCAGATGCCGTCGGGGCGCGCGCCGGCGTCGGTCGCGCCCAGCGTGGACGAGAGCTGCTGGGTCAGCCAACGCTCGACGCCGCGGGTCGGGACCGCGACGACCTCGGGCGCGAACGGGTCCGCGAGGGGTTCCGCGAGCACGGCCGCGAGCGCGCCGACGAGGCGATCTGCGCGATCGGCGCGATGGAGGTGCAGCACAGCTCGACTGAGGATAAGTTCGGGCCCGGACGGATTAGGCACGGCGGGCGGCTGGGGCGACGGCGAGGGCGAACTCGGCCTGGAGGCGGTCCAGCGTCTGCGCGGCCTCGCGGTCGGCGGTGAGCGCGGCGAGGTCGACGTCCGGCCCGTCGAGGTCCAGCCGATCGAGGTTCGCGAAGCCGAGCTCCCGCCGCCGGCGCCAGAGCTGGTCCATGTGGCCGGCGGTCAGCGGGACGTCGCGCCGCGCCGCCGCCGCGCCGGCGTCGTCGGCCGGGTCCCACCCGACCGCGTCGAGCACGGAGAACGCGTCGCGGTAGATCCGCGCGAGCGCGCGCTGGGCGTCCGGGCCGAGGCCGCGCACGTCCTCGAAGTGATGGTGGTTGGCCTCCAGGACGACGAGCGTCTGGAGGCGAAGGACTTGGCCGACCTCTCGGTCGACCGCGATCAGGCAGGCGTCGTTACGCTGCTCGATGCTCATGGAGAACGCGCTCCTTGGGCCATGCCCCCGGCCGTTGGCGCGGCGCGGGGGCGCTTTTTCTCAGTCGATGCAGGCAGTATCGCCGACCACCCGGACGGCTCCGGAAGACCGGCGCGCCCTCAGCGGCTCCCGGGCGGCGGCACCGAGCTCGGCCGCTCGGGCGTGTCGAACGGGTCGGACCCACCGGCGCCCAGAAGCGGCACGCGCCGCCGATGGACGAAGTACAGCGGCAGCGCGACGAACCACAGCAGCAGCACCCCGAGCACCCACTTCCACGACGCGTCGGCGAACGTGTTCCCGCTCCAGTTCCGCTCGGACGCGTCCTTGGCCACCCAGGCCACGCTCCCCAGCATCAACACCCCCAACAGCAACGTCATGCGAATCCCCTCCAGCAAAGAACTGTCGTCACCGTCGAGATCGGCCATCGCGCAGGGACCTTGATCGTATGAGTCCGCCGGGATCGTGTAAGACGAAGGGCGTGCTCCTCAAGACGACCGCCGTCTGCCCCGCCTGCCATGGCCCCCTCAGCGACGCTCCGGCGTGCGCCCGGTGCGGCGTCGCGTACGGGTCGCTCGACGGCGTGCCGGTCCTGATGCCGGGCGCCGACCTCGGCGCGATCGACCTGCGGGCGACCGGCGGTGCGCTGCCGACCTACGACTGCGCGCACATGGGCATCGGCGTCATCGACGACGCGCTCGCGCGCGGGGATCGGATCCTGGAGCTCGGGGCCGGGCTGGACGTCCACGACTCCGGGAACGTCGTCAAGACCGACGCCTTCGTCTACCCCGGCGCGCAACTGGACCTCGTCGCCGACGCCCACGCGCTGCCGTTCCCGGACGCGAGCTTCGACTTCGTGTTCTCGCTCGCGGTCTTCGAGCACCTGCACTCGCCGTGGATCGCGGCGCGCGAGATGGCCCGCGTCCTGCGGCCGGGCGGCGCCGCGTACACGCTGTGCGCGTTCCTGCAGCCGCTGCACGGCTACCCCGACCACTATTTCAACGCGACCGAGAGCGGCCTGGGCCGGCTGTTCGCCGACGACTTCGAGGTCCTGGGCGCCGGCCCGAGCCGCCACTGCCCGCACCGGGAGTCGCTCGTCCCGCTGCACCGCATGCGCGAGATGGCGGTCGCCGTCCGCGACGACCGCGCGGCCGGCTGGCGCACCCGGCTCCGCGCCTGGCGCCTGGACCACGCCCTGGGCCGTGCGTCCCACGAGCTGTTCCAGATCGCCGACGACGCGATCGCCCGACCGGCGGGCTTCGCCGCCTGGCGCCAGATCGCACCGGCGGTGGAGGTGCACGCGGTGCGGCGCGCGGCCTGACAGGATGGCGCCCATGCGGAGCTGGATCAGCGCGTGGGCGCCGGAGCTCCTTCCGCTGGTCATCGCGGTCGTGGTCCCGCTCGCGGGCCTGCTCCTCGCCCTCCAGATCTGGGTGACGGGCGACCGCCGCCGCAGCCTCCGAGTCGGCGCGGCGACCGTGCTCGGCGCCTGCGTCTGGGCTGCGATCCTGACGGCCTGACGCGCGTCGGGCGGATGGGACGCTCCGGCTCGCGGTACATGCCGTGTCCATGAGCCAGCCTGCATCCTGTCCCACCTGCGGGGCGATCACGTTCGCCGGCGCGTGCCTGACGTGTCGGCGGCCGGGGAGCCGGGGCGCGTAGGTCGACGCCGACGACGCGCGTAGCGCACGACGTCGACCACCACCAGGACCACAAGGACCGCCGCGCAGGCGTATTTGACGGGCGCCGGCAGGTCGAAGAGCAACGGGAGCAACGGCAGCTTCCACGCGTGGCGCAACGCGAACTGCCACACGTGGCGCGCAGCGGGGCGATCGTTGTGCATCTGCTCCCGATCGTAGTCCCGGTACATCGCGTTCTGCTTTCTTGTGCACTCCGCGATCCGCTCCGCCGTCGCGTGAACCCGGACGGGCTCCACGCGGAACGTGGTAGCCGTGCGGAGGTATGGGCACAATCGTTGACTTGGCCCGCGACGAGCAACGCAGAAGTTCGTCCGGCCCCTCGGCCGACTGGCCCGACGCGCCGGCCGTCGGCGTCGAGCCTCCGCAGGGTCGACGTGCCGCGATCCGCACCTTTCGCACGTCCACTGCGGCCGTCTTCGTCTACCTCGGGCTGCTGACGTGCTTGATCGCGTTCGGAACGCCTAGAGAGTCGGGAGAGGTGAGCCGACCCGGCTTCTTGATCCTCTGGTACGCACTGCCTCTCATCGGCACGGCGGCGGCCGTGCGACTGCGGCCTGGGGGCGAACGACGAGCCGGCGCTCCGCTTGTGATCGCGATCATCAGCCTCGCTGGCTGGTGCGCTGTGCTGCTGCTCTGGTAGCCGGCCTGCGTGTGGGATCCACCGTCCCTTCCCTGCATCTTGCCTCGGGAGGCGCGTCGCGTCGGTGCCGTCGGCGCCGCCAACACGCTTCCGATGCCCGTCTCCTCGCTGAGCGCGCCGTTGCCGTTGGACGCGGTCGAGCGCGCAGGCGATGCTGTGGTGGTGTCCGACGACGATGCGCAGGCGGCGCGGGAGCTGGAGCGGGTCCCGCTCGACCTCCCGGCGGGGCTCGACGTGCGGTGGCTCGGCGTGTCCGGCTACCGGCTGACCTACGGGGGCGTGTCGATCTTCATCGACCCCTACGTCTCGCGCGTGCCGCTGCGCTCGCTGCTGCTGCGGCGCCGGACGTTGCCGGACGCGGGCATGCTCGACCGCTACGCGAGCGCTCCCGGACCGGTCGCCGGGATCCTCGTCGGGCACACGCACTTCGACCACGCCGTGGACGCGCCCGCGCTGGCGCGCCGGTACGGGGCCAAGGCCTACGGGTCGGCGTCGCTCGCGCACCTGATGCGGCTGCACGGTGTTGGCGACCAGGCGGTCGAGGTGCTTCCGCATCAGCCCTACGAGCTGGGGCCGTTCGTGGTCCGCTTCGTTCCCAGCCGGCACTCCAAGCTCCTGTTCGGCCGCAAGGTGCCGATGGACGGCGAGCTGACGTGCGAGCACCTCAGCGGCCTCGCGCCCGGCAGCTACCGGTGCGGCGCCGTCTACGGGATCCGCATCGACGTCGCCGGCGTGGCGCTCTACCACCAGGGCAGCGCCGACCTCAACGACGCCGAGCTGCGCGACGGCCCGGTCGACGTGTTCCTGGCCGGCGTGGCGGGACGCAGCGTGACGCCGCGCTACTGGCAGCGGATCCTGCCCAAGCTCGATCCCCGCGTCGTCGTGCCGACCCACTACGACAACTTCTTCTCGCCGCTCGGCCGCCCGCAGGACTTCGTCCGACGCGTGCAGCTCGCCGACGTGCCGAGCGAGGTGCGCCAGGTCTCACGCGACGCACAGGTCGTGGCGTTGCCGCGCATCGACGCCTGAGCCGAGGGCCTTGCGGGGTCGCCATCCTTGTGGTTACGCTCACCGGCGACGTTCTGAAGGCCGTGGATCGGAGACGTGGAGATGGCCAAGACGACGGATAGCGGCGACTGCGGTTGCGGGAGCGCCGGACAACGACACGAGCAGCGCCTGGCGGGCGAGATCCTCGGTGACCGGTGGAAGGGCATCGTCGAGGAGATCCTCATGAAGGAGGGCGCCGAGCGCGCCCGCGCCTTCCTCGGCAGCCAGCAGGAGCGCGTCGAGGGCGACATCGAAGTGCGCACCTCGATGACGATCTACGTGACGTTCGCCCGCGACGGCGAGGACATCGACGACAAGGGCCTCGTGAGCTGCGTGTGCACGAACGACGGAACCGTCTGCGTCTGCCGCGGGGCCTGCGACTTCGACGCGTGCTGCGACGTCGACGGCGGCGCGGGGCCGATCGTGGCGAAGGCGTAGGCGGGGCGGCGGCCGGGAGCGGCGTCACGCATGCCAGAGGACCTGGGGCGGGACCTCCCCCACGGTCTACATCTCATGTTTCGAAATATGAAATGGCGCGCCAAGCTGGAACCGCTCAGGCTTCCCCTCTCCATGCAAGGCAACGACTGACCGCTCTCGCTCCCTGCGCAAAGCGGCATTCTCCGCGGGAGCCCCCGCCGTTCGGTCCGCTCAGCGACGGCGCTGCACGAACTCGATGCCGGTGACCTTGTCGAGGTCGACGCGTCCGAGCACCATGGCGGTCGAGAACCCCTCGGCGCCGATCTCGCCGCTGCGCGCGCCGGCGACGACCGCGCGAAGCGCCTCGAAGCGCTCGTCGTCGCCGACGGCCTTGCGGCCGGAGTCCAGGACGACCAAGTGGGAGCCGGCACGCCGGTCGGCGAGTGCGGCCAGCGCGGAGCGCAGCTCGGTGGAGAGATCGCCGGTCTCGATCACGGTCGCCTGGCCTTCGGCCTGCCGCTCGGCGACGCGCTTGCCCACCAGCCGCAGCGTGACCTCGCCGACCTGCTCGGCCGGCACCTTCTCGGCGACGGCGCGCGCCAGCGTGTCGTAGGAGACCAGCGCGGGGCGCGGAAGCAGGCGCGCGACGAGACGGTGGACGGTCACCGCGTCGGCGCCCGTGACGACCACCAGGCTCCCGGACGGGAAGCTCAGCGTGTCGGACGCCGCGACGGCGAGCGCGCGTCCGGCCGGCCGCTTCGGGCGCCCGGGGCCGGAGCTCGTGCGCTGCGGGCGCTCGGAGGACCAACCGGTCCGCTCGTCGGCGCCGATCTTGACCGAACGCACGCCATCACTGGAAGCCATGTGCAAGACGGTAGTGGCGCGGGCGGCCTGACCGCGTTGCGGCGGTCGATGTTCTTTCTGGCGGCGACGATGCTGAGCCGTCGCGACGGGTCTCCAGGGCCCGGTGTGCCCTTCTCGGGGCGCCGGGATGCTGCAATGCGGTGGAGACACCATCGCGCTCGCTGGGCGCGACCCAGCCGAAAGTCCGGTACTCCAGGGACTTTCGGAAGCGGGCGACGGGGGTCGAACCCGCGACCTTTGGCTTGGGAAGCCAACGCTCTACCAACTGAGCTACACCCGCGCGGGAGGTGGAGTCTAGGCGATCAGGCCTAACACCGGCGCAACGGGACGTCGCAATACCCTGTGCGCCGTGACCGAGGTGCGCAAGAGGCGGGTGGTTCCGATCGTGGTCGGTGGGTTGGCGGCCGCGTTGGTCGCGCTTCTCGTCTACGGGGTCGTCCACGGTGGGCAGGACACGACGCTGGACGACGCCGTCAAGAAGGGTGAGCGGCCGACCGCGCCGGGCCTGACGATGGCTCGCCCGATCCTCAACGGCGAGGGTCAGCAGTCGCTGGCGGACTACAAGGGCAAGATCGTGGTCCTGAACTTCTGGGCCTCGTGGTGCGAGCCGTGCCGCTCGGAGGCGCCGATCCTCGCGAAGACCCAGCAGCAGCTCACCGCCAAGGGCCTCGGCACGGTGCTCGGCGCGACGTTCAACGACGCCGCCGACGACTCCACCGCGTTCGAGCGCGAGTTCAAGGTCAGCTACCCCTCGCTCCGCGACGTCGGCACCGACCTCGCCCAGAAGTACGGAACCCGCGCGCTGCCCGAGACGTTCGTCATCGACGCGAAGGGGCGCGTCGTCGCCGTCTCCCGCGGCGTCGTCAAGCAGGCCTTCCTGAACCGCGCGATCGCCGAGGCGCAGAAGTCTTGAGGCGCCTCGCCCTCCTGATCGCGATGGTCCTCCTCACGGCGACGGCGACGGCGACCGCCACCGCTGCGCCGCAGCCCAGGACTTCCCTGAACGCCGTCGAGTCCGAGGTCATGTGCGTCTCCTGCGGCGTCCCGCTCGCGATCGCCGACTCGCCGCAGGCCGACGCCGAGCGGCGCGAGATCGTCCGGCTCATCAAGGCCGGCAAGACCAAGGACGAGATCAAGGACGCGCTGGTCGACAACTACGGCGACCGCGTGCTGGCCTCCCCCAAGGACAGCGGCTTCGGCCTCGCCGCCTACCTCGTCCCCATCGCCCTCGTCCTCCTCGCGCTGATCGCCGCCGCGATCGTGCTGCCGAAGTGGCGCCGCCGCGAGCGCGTGGAGGCGCCCGCCACCGACGGCCCCCGCTTGACCGACGCAGACTCCGCCCGGCTCGAGGAAGATCTCGCCCGGTACGACGTCTGACCCGCCGTGATCCTCGCCGCCACCACCAACGTCGACACGACCGTCTTCGCCGCCTTCGCGGTCGGCTTCGTGTCCTTCATCTCGCCCTGCGTGCTCCCGCTCGTCCCGGGCTACCTGTCGGCGATCAGCGGCGTCAGCCTGGAGGACATCCGCGGCGAGGAGCGCCCGCTGGGCAAGATCCTCGGCCCCGCGATCATCTTCTGCCTGTCGTTCACGGTGATGTTCGTCGCGCTGGGCATGAGCGCGACCGGCATCGGCTCGACGCTGCACGACCACCAGGACACGCTGAACCGCATCGCCGGCTGGATGATCGTGATCCTCGGCGTCTTCTTCGTCTGCACGCTCTTCGTCCCGCGCCTGAACCGCGAGTGGCGTCCAGAGGCGCTGATCGTCCGCGCCGGCGCCGGCGGCCCCGTGATCGCCGGGCTGGCGTTCGCGATCGCCTGGACCCCGTGCGTCGGCCCCACGCTCGCCTCGATCCTGGCCGCCGCGGCGACCTCCGACACCGTCGGCCAGGGCGGCCTGCTGCTGGCCTGCTACTCGCTCGGCCTCGCGATCCCGTTCCTGATCACCGCCGTCGCGTTCGACCGCGCCACCGGCGCCTTCCGCTGGCTGCGCGACCGCCACGTGATCGTGACGGCCGTCTCCGGAGCGATCCTCATCGTGATGGGCCTGCTGATCCTCAGCGGCGAGCTGACCACGCTCAACGCCAAGGCCCAGCACGCGCTGTCCAACCTCGGGTTGGACTTCCTCTACAACCTCTGAGTGCGAGTCTCGCCCCTCCTGGGCGAACACTCGCGATCGAACCTCGCCCCCTGGGCGAGCGTTCGGCTACATCTCGGTCGGCGCGCTGACCCCGAGCAGGTCCAGCGCCCGCCAGACCGTCCGCTGCGTCGCGACGCTCAGCGCGATCCGGAACGACTCCAGCGCGTAGGGCTCGGCGCCCACGACCTGGCAGTCGCGGTAGAACGCCGAGAACGCCTGCGCCAGCTCCAGCGCGTAGGAGGCGACGCGATGCACCGCGCGCCGGTCGGCGGCCTCCCCGGCCTCCTGCGGCCAGGCCAGCAGCTTGGAGATCAGCGCCCGCTCGCTCGGATGGAGCTCCAGCCCGGACGGCGGGAAGCCCTCGGCCAGCACGTCGGCCACGCGCTCGTCGCCGGCCTTGCGCAGCACCGCCGCGATCCGCGCGTGCGCGTACTGCACGTAGTACACGGGGTTCTCGGACGTCTCGCTCTTGGCCAGCGCGAGGTCGACCTCGATCGTCGTGTCGTGCGAGCGGTTGAGCAGGAACCAGCGCGACGCGTCCACGCCGATCTCCTCGACCAGCTCGTCGAGCGTGACGAACTCGCCGGCCCGCTTGCTCATCGACACCTTCTCGCCGCCGCGGACGAGGTGGACGAACTGCATGATGAGCAGGTCCAACCGGTCCGGCTCGCCACCGAGCGCCTCGTAGGCGGCGCGCATCCGGCCGATGTAGCCGTGGTGGTCGGCACCCAACACGTACACCATGCGATCGAAGCCGCGGTCGCGCTTGTTCTGCGCGTAGGCGATGTCGGAGGCGAAGTACGTGTGCTCGCCGCTGGACCGCTGGATGACGCGGTCCTTGTCGTCGCCGAAGTCCGTGGTCCGCAGCCAGAGCGCGCCCTCGCCCTCGTAGGCGTGACCGTGCTCGCGCAGGACGTCGAAGCCGTGCGAGACGCCCGACGTGCCGTCCGGACCCGTCTCGTGCAGCGACTTCTCGCTGAACCACACGTCGAACTCGACGCCGAAGGCGTGCAGCGAGTCCCGCGCGCGAGAGACCATCATCGCCACGGCCTCCAGGCCCACGTCCTCGACCGGCCGCGTCGCCGCGTCGGCGATCTCGAGGGCCAGCGTCGCCACGTAGTCGCCCACGTAGCCGTCGACCGGGACCTCCTCGCCGCGCGCGCGCGCCTGCACCGACCTGCCGAAGTTCTCGACCTGCGACCCGAAGTCGTTGACGTAGAACTCGCGCGTCACGTCGTGGCCGACGTAGGAGAACAGCCGCGCCAGCGCGTCGCCGTAGGCCGCGTTGCGCGCGTGGCCGACGTGCAGCGGCCCGGTCGGGTTGGCGGAGACGAACTCGACGTTGACCTTCTCGAACGCGTCCGCGCCGCCCGCGCCGTACGCGTCGCCGGCCGACAGGACGTGGCCGAGCGCGTCGACGTACCAGGCGTCGGACAGGAAGAGGTTCAGGAACCCGGGGCCGGCGACCTCGACGCGCTCCAGTGACGCGCCCAGCTCGGACGTCAGCGAGTCCGCCAGCCGCTGCGCGACGTCGCGGGGCGACGCCTTCAACGCCTTGGCGTACAACATGGCCGCGTTGGTGGCGTAGTCGCCGTGGTCGGCCTGGCGCGGGCGCTCCAGCGTCGGCCGGGACTTGGGCGCGGCGACGTCCTCACCGGCGGTCGCGGCGGCCGCGGCCTCGACGGCCGCCCGCAGGGTGTCGACGGGCGAGGCGCTCACAGAGACGCTCCGGTGGTGGAAGTGGTGGCGAACAAGGTCTCGAGTCGGTCCATCGTGCGTGGTGTTCCCATCGCCATGATGACGTCCCCGGGGCCCAAGACGGTCTCCGGTGCCGGCTGCGGCTCGAACCCGCCCGCCGCGGGGCGCAGCCCGACGATGTAGGAGCCGCCCCGGATGTCGCCGATCGTCTGCCCCACGCCCGCGCAGCCGGCGGTCACCGTGATCTCCTCCATCCGGTACTCGGCGGCGACGTCGAGCACGCCGGAGACCTGCGGATGCAGCGCCAGCCGCGCCATCTCGACGCCCGACGCCTTGTAGGGCGAGATCACGCGCGTGGCGCCCGCGCGGATCAGCTTGCGCTCGGAGTCCTCCTGCGACGCGCGGGCGACGATCGCGATGTCGGGCGACAGCTCGCGCGCGGTCAGCGTGATGAAGACGTTCTCGGCGTCGGAGTCCACGCACGCGATCACCGCCCGCGCCCGCTCGATCCCGGCCTGGCGCAGCGCGCGGTCGTCGGACGGCTCGGCCTCGATGAACCGGACGCCGATGCCCGCCGCGACCTCGCGGTTGGCCGGGTCGGCGTCGATCACGACGTAGCGCGCGCCGGCGCCGCGCAGGTCCCGCGCGACCTGGCGACCCACGCGACCGTAGCCACAGATGATGAAGTGGTCGGTGGTCGCGTCGATCATCTTCTGCATCCTACGCGCGGCCAGCATGTCGGCCACGTGGCCGGCGACCAGCAGCTCGGTCACCGCCACCAAGGCGTAGAACAACGTCCCGACGCCCAGCAGCGTCAGCAGCACGCGCACGATCTCGACGCCGATCTCGTGCTTGGGCGGGTAGGCGCCGGTCGTCGCGACGATGTCGAGCGCGTGCAGGAGGCCGACCCAGAGCGAGACCTCCTCGGTCAGCGACAGCGCGACCGCGCCGACGCAGACCAGCGCGAGGATCGCCAGGCCCAGCCGCGCCAGGCGGGCGACGAACTGGCGCAGCTCCCGTTGGGCGCGCGTCTCCGGCGTCCGGTCGTCGGCCATCAGTAGTGGTAGGGCTCGTTGCCGAGGATCTTGTGCGCGCGGTAGACCTGCTCGAGCAGCACCACGCGCGCCAGCTGGTGAGGAAGCGTCATCGGCCCGAACGACAGCCGGTGGTCGACACGGTCCAGCTGGACCCCGCCGAACGCCCCACCGATCACGAACCACACGTCGCGCCCCTGCTGGCGGCGGTCCTCCATCCAGCGCGCGAAGGCGACCGAGTCCATCATCTCGCCGCCGGCGTCCAGCAGCGACACGAACGCCCGCTCGGGGATCCGCCGCGCCACCGCCTCGTCGTCGCGCACCTCGACGACCTCGACGCGCGCCAGACCGCCCAGCAGCTTGCGGTAGTGCTGGACGTCGTCCGCATACGGAGGCTTGATGCGCCCTACGGCCAGCACGACGATCTTCATGAGGTTGCGATACTGGCACGCATGGCTGACGAGCACCAAGGTCCCGAGCGCCACATCAACATCCACTTCGATCCGAAGCAGATGGCGGGGCATTACGCGAACTTCGCGAACGTCAGCCACTCCGACTACGAGTTCACCGTCACGTTCGCCCGCGTCGACCACGAGGTCGAGGAAGAGGAGATCCCCGGCGTCGTCGTCACGCGCATCAACGTCTCGCCGAAGTTCATGCGCGAGCTGATCGACGCGATGCAGGACAACTACTCGAAGTGGGAGACCCGCGAGGGCATCAAGAACCTCCCCGAGTTCAACGGGGACGACGACCCCGACGACGCGCCCCGCGCCTAGCTGGCGCGCGGCCGCCCACGATAGCCTGACCGGCTGGGTCAACGGCGCCGAAGGCGCCTTTTCGCATGCGCATCGCGGTTCTCTCCGACATCCACGGCAACCTTCACGCCCTCGACGCGGTCTTGTCCGACGTGGAGCGTGAAGACGTGCACGAGCTCTGGTGCCTGGGCGACATCGTCGGCTACGGCGCCGATCCCAACGACTGCTGCGCCAGGATCCGCGAGCAGGCCGACGCGGTGCTGTGCGGCAACCACGACATGGCCGTCACCGGCGAGCTGTCGCTGGAGGAGTTCTCGCGCGGCGCCGCGATCGCGGCGCGCTGGACGCAGGAGGTCCTGCACCCGGACCACGCGGCCTGGCTGCGCGCGCTCTCGCCCGCCGGCGAGATGCGCGACGTCGGCCTCTTCCACGGCTCCCCGCGCGACCCCGTCTGGGAGTACGTCCTGAGCTCCCTGCTGGCCGAGCTGTGCTTCGACACGATGAGCCAGCGCGTCGGCTTCGTCGGCCACTCGCACGTCGCGCTGTCGTTCGTGCGCCCCGAAGGCGAGCCGGCGACCGGCGAGCCGCGCCGCGGCGGCGACGCCGTCGACCTCTCGACCGGCGAGTGGATCCTCAACCCCGGCAGCGTCGGCCAGCCCCGCGACAACGACCCGCGCGCCGCCTGGCTGCTGCTCGACACCGACCTCTGGCGCGCGCAATGGCGGCGCACCGAGTACGACATCTCGGGCGCCCAGGCGGCCATTCGCAACGCGCGGCTACCGGCCTCGCTGGCCGAGCGCCTTGGGTACGGTCAGTAGGCGTGGGTCGCGCACCCATCCCCCACCTCCTCGCGCTCGTGTGCGGGTTCGCGCTGGCCGCCCTCGTGGCGACCGGCTGCGGCAGCGATCGCTCGAACCTGATCCCGGGCCAGCGCGCCCAGGACCTCGTCGGCCAGCTCGACGACATCAAGGCCCAGATCGACACCGGTCGCTGCGACGGCCTCGCCACGCGGGTCGACACCTTCCACGACGACGCGACGTCGCTGACCAAGCCGGTCGACTCGCGCCTGCGCAAGCGGATCAACGCGGGCGTCAAGTCGCTGCAGCAGCACGCGATCGACGACTGCCAGGCCGCCGCCGCGGCCAACGTCGACACCACGACGACCGAGACGACGCCGACCGACACGACGCCGACCGAGACGACGCCGACGACGACCACCGACACGACGCCGACGACGCCGACGGACACGACGCCGACCACCACGACGCCGACGACGGCCACGCCGCCCACCGACACCTCGGGCCAGACGCCGACGGTCGAGACACCGCCGACCGACACCTCGGGCGCGGTCCCACCCGCCGACAACGGCGGCTCGCCGGGCGAGGGGCAGACGCCGTGAGCGCGCCCGGGCAGCAGATCCTCGCGGGCCGCTACGAGCTGGGCGAGCGCCTCGGGCTCGGCGGCATGTCGACCGTCGTCGTGGCGTTCGACTCGCGCCTGGAGCGCTACGTCGCGGTCAAGCTCCTGGCCGAGCACCTCGCCGACGACCAGCAGTTCGTCGCGCGCTTCCGCCGCGAGGCGATGGCCGCCGCGCGCCTGGTCCACCCCAACATCGTCCAGGTCTACGACTTCGGCCTCGACGACGCCAGCGGCCGGCACTACATCGTCATGGAGCGGATCGTCGGGCCGTCCGGCGCGCAGGTCCTGCGCGACCGCGGCCGGCTGCCGGTCGACGAGGCCGTCGACTGGATCGCCCAGTCCTGCCGCGGGCTGGAGTACGCGCACCGCAACGGCCTGGTCCACCGCGACGTCAAGCCCGGCAACCTGCTGCTCAGCGAGGCCGACGGGACGATCAAGCTCGCCGACTTCGGCATCGCGAAGATCGCGTCCGACGAGTCGTCGATCACGCAGGTCGGCTCGGTCCTGGGCACCGCCGCCTACCTCGCGCCCGAGCAGGCCGCGGGCGAGGAGGCCGGTCCGGCCGCCGACCTGTACGGGTTGGGCGTCGTCGCGTACCAGCTGCTGTCGGGCCGCCTGCCCTACGAGGCGCAGTCGCTGACCGAGCTCGCGCTCAAGCAGCAGCGCGAGGTCCCGCCGCCGCTGCACCACGTCGACCCGTCGATCCCGCCGGCGCTGAGCGTCGCGGTCGAGCGCGCGCTGGCGCTGACGCCGCGGCGCCGCTACGAGAGCGCCGACGCGATGCGCGTCGCGGTGGTCGACGGCGCCAAGGGGATCGGGCCCGACGGGGACGCGACGCACGTGGTCGGGGGCTACGACGACGAGACCTCGGCGACCACGGTCCTGGCCGGCGAGCCCAGCACCGGCCCGCTGGTCGTCCCGCGCGAGCCCCGCCAGCCGCGCCGTCCGCCGCCCGCCGCGCCCGCGCCGCCCCCGCCGGTCCGCGAGTCCCCCCGCGCCCGCGGCGAGCGCGCCCAGGCGCCGGCCGCCCGGCCGCGCAAGAAGCGCCGCCGCGGGGCGTTCCGGCGCTTCATCACCTTCCTCTTCCTGATGGCGATCCTGGTCGCCGCGGGCGCCGCGGCCTACGTGGCGACGTCGTCCAACGACAACTCCGTGCACCTGCGCGAGGTCGTCCACGACAACGCCGACCAGGTCGTCACCGACCTCAAGTCGTTGATCCAGGACAACACGCGCTGACGCCGGCGCGCGGCCGGCCGGTCGTGACCTAGGCTTCGCCGATGGCTCGCGAGGAGTACGACGTCAACGGCAAGGTCGCGTTCATCACGGGCGCGGCGCGCGGGATCGGCTTCGAGGCCGCCAAGCGCCTGTACGCGCGTGGCGCGTCGGTCGCGCTGGTGGGGCTGGAGCCCGACGAGCTGAACGCCCGCGCCGCCGAGCTCGGCGATCGCGCCGCCGCCTTCCACGCCGACGTCACCGATCCCGAGCAGCTCGCGGCCGCGGTGGACGGCACGGTCGCGCGCTTCGCCGGCATCGACGTCTGCATCGCCAACGCGGGCGTCTCGAACGTCGGCACGGTCGCCGGCATGGCGGTCGAGGACTTCGAGCGCGTGATCGAGGTCAACCTGCTCGGCGTCTGGCGGACGGTCCGGGCCACGGTCGCCCACGTCACCGAGCGCCAGGGCTACATCCTGCTCATCTCCTCCATGTCGGCGGTCGTGCACCTGCCGCTCATGGGGCCGTACACGATGGCCAAGGCCGGCGTGGAGGCGTTCGGCGACGCGCTGCGGTCCGAGCTCGCGCACACCGGCACGAAGGTCGGCGTCGCCTACTTCGGGTTCATCGACACCGACATGGTGCGCGACGCGTTCGCGCATCCCGCCGCCGTGCTGTCGCGCGAAGCCAGCCCGAGCTTCATGACCAAGCCGATCCCGCTCAGCGCCGCGGGCGACGCGATCGAGCGCGGCGTGACCGGCCGGCTGCGGATCACCTACGCGCCGCGCTGGTCGTGGATCCTCATCAAGCTGCGCGGCATCCTGCAGCCGCTGGTCGAGCGCGGCCAGCAGGCGCGGCCGAAGGACGGCATCGCCGCGATCGAGGCGGCGCAGGCCGCGGAGCGCGACGCCAGCGACGGGGCGCCGACCGGCACCCACGTCAACGCGCGCTACGCGCGGCCAGCCGCCGCCAAGGGCAAGCTGCCGCGCGTCGGGTCGGGGTCCGAGCTCCCCTAGCCGTTCGAGCCGTTCGTGACGCCCGTGTAGCGGTCGCGGGCGCACTCGGTGAGGTCGAGGTCGGTCGCGATCCGCACGCTGCGCTGGCCGGCCTTGACCGACTTGAACAGCAGGTCCGCGGACTTGCTGACGTGATGCGCGCGGGCCTGGCCCAGGGCCTGGACCAGCAGGGCGTTCTCCTGGCGCAGCGCCGCGACGAGGCGGCGGTACTGCTTGTTGGACGCCTTCGGCGCCTCGATGCGGTTCAGCCGCTTGACGAGCCCGTCGAGGACCTTCGTCGTCGCGCGGAAGTTCTTGACGACCGAGTCGGCGTCGGTCGTCGGGAGCGACTCGATCTTCGCGCCCGCGCTCGCGCACGCGTCGTTGGCGCGGTGGTTGAACGTCGCCTCGGACGTCTGCGCGCCGGCCAGCGGCACGGGCGCGGCGGTCGCCAGCAGGGCGACGGCGGCGGTGAAGGCAGCGAGTCGTCTCATCACTGTGCGTGGTCGGCCGCATAACCGCTCCACTTGAGGGCCTTTCGACGCTTCTGGCCGCTTGGTCAGGCGTCGCCCAGCAGGTCGCGCGGCAGCACGGCGACGAAGCCGAGCACGATGAAGCCGAGCAGCGCGGCGACGCCGATCGCGTGCGCCCAGCCGGCGTCGAGCACGGAGAGGAAGCCGAAGCCGACGACCAGGCACGCGAGCGCGCCGCGCACGAGCAGGCCCTGGGTCGCGACGTCGACCAGCGCGCGAGCCGGCGGCGGGCCGGCCGGCGCCACGGCGGTGCCCTCGTCGCCGTGGCCGCCGCGCAGCGTGCCGCCGAGCGTCAACCGGAACAGCAGCGCCAGCGACGGGAAGACGATCAGCCCGCCGGCCGTCACCGCGATCACGACCGCGACGAGCGTCGTGTGCGGCGCCGCCGCCTGGTGGATCGTCAGGCCGGGCAGCAGGATTGGCTGCTGCGCCAGCGCCCAGCCGATCACGATCGCGGCGACCGCCAGCGCGGCGCTGTAGCGCGCCGGCTCGTAGCGGCGGACGACGACGAGCGCGAGCGTCGCGACGCCGGCCAGCACGGAGGCGATCAGCGCCGGGCGCCCGTCGCCGGACACCAGCCCGTCGTAGATGCGGCGCGCGTCCTCGTGCAGGACGACGAGGCCGGCCGCCGCCAGCGCGCCCGCGAGCACGCCGGACCCGAGCGCGCGGCGCCGGAACCGCTCGGCGAGCTCCGGCTGGCCGAGGCGCACCGCGTCGCCGCTGAGGAACACGGCCGCGAGGTAGGCGGCGGTCGCCACGGCGATCGCGCCCGTGATCAAGGACGTGGGGTTGATCCAGCTCGACCAGAGGTCCCCCGCCGCGTTGCCGACCGGGACGCGCCCGGACGCGACGCCGCCGATCGCGGCGCCCAGCGCGAACGGGGTCAGGATCGAGGAGCCGGCCGACAGCGTGTCGATCCGCGTCTGCTCGCGCAGCCCCTTCGCGCCCGAGCGCAGCGCGTAGGCCGCGCCGCGCACGACGATCCCGAGCCCGGCGAGGAACAGCGCGATGCACAGCGTCGAGGCGATCGAGCCGAACGCCTCCGGGTAGCTCGTCCACATCACGGTCAGGACGAAGATCAACCACACGTGGTTGGCCTCCCACACCGGCGCCATCGCGTCGTGGGCGAGGTCGCGCAGCCGCTCGCCGTCCTCGTCGCGACCAGCGGTGAGCTGCCAGATCGCGGCGCCGAAGTCCGGGCCGGCCAGCGCCACGTAGGCGATCAGGCCCGCGAGGATGAACAGCATCGGGACGTCGGCGAGGCTCACGCCGCCAGCTCCGCGCGCGCCAGGCGCCGCAGGATCCACACCACGCCGCCCGCGACCGCCAGGTAGACGATGACCAGCGTCGCGTAGCCGTACGGGATCGGCCCCGCGCCGGTCACGGCCTGGGCCGTCCGCATCGAGCCGTAGACGACCCATGGCTGGCGCCCGACCTCGGTCGTCACCCAGCCGGCGATCAGCGCGACGAGCGACAGCGGCCCGGCGAGCACGAGCGCGCGGTAGAACCAGACCGTCTCCGGCAGCCGTTTGAAGCGCACGCGCACGACGAGGTAGAAGACGCCGAGCAGCGCGAGCAGCGTGCCGATGCCGACCATCGTCTGGAACGCGAAGCGCGTGACGTTGACCGGCGGGCGGTCCGCCGGCGCGACGGCGTCCAGCCCCTGGACCTGCGCGTTGAACCGGTGGAAGGCCAGGAACGACAGCGCGTGCGGGATCGGGATGCCGTAGCGCACCTCGCCGCGGCCGGCGTCGTACCAGCCGGCGATGTGGACCGGCGCGCCCTTCTCGGTCCTGCCCAGCCCCTCGAGCGCCGCGAGCTTCGTCGGCTGGTACTCGGCGACGTCGCGCGCCGCCCAGTCGCCGACCAGGATCTGCACCGGCGCGGCGAGCGCGGCGATCGTCAGCGGGATCGCCAGCGCGGCGCGCTCGTAGCGCCCGCGCCGGCCGCGCAGCCAGCCGAAGCCGTAGATCGCCGCGAGCACGAAGCCCGTGACGATGTAGCCGGCCAAGTACATGTGCGCGATCTCGTGCCAGAAGTACGGGTTGTCGAACAGCGCCCGCCACGGGTGGACGTCGATCACCTGGCCGCCGACCAGATGGAAGCCCGACGGGTGGTTCATCCAGGCGTTGACCGCGATCACCATGAACGAGCCGGTGAAGCCCGTGAGGATGATCGGGACCGCGCTGAGCATGTGCAGCCGCGGCGACAGCCGGTCCCAGCCGTAGACGTAGATCCCGATGAAGATCGCCTCGAGGAAGAACGAGAAGCCCTCGATCGCGAAGCCGAGGCCGAAGACCGAGCCGAACGTCGCCGTGAACGCCGGCCACAGCAGCCCCATCTCGAAGCTGAGGATCGTGCCGGTGATCACGCCGACGGCGAACAGCGCGACCATCACGCGCGACCAGCGCCGGGCCAGGCGCCGCAGCTCGGCGTCGCCGGTCCGATGCGACAGCCACTCCGCGAACAGGATCATGGCCGGGAACGCCGTGCCGAAGCACACGAGCGGGATGTGCACGCTGAACGACAGCGCCTGCATCTGCCGCGCGTCGAGCAGGTGCTGCTGCTCGCCCGGAGCCAGCGCCGCGAGGACGGCCTGCCCGATCATGAGGCCATCCTCTCACCGATCGGCGCGGACGCCATGTGCGATCGGACACGCCGACCGCGGGCGCGCTAGGGCGCGAGGCCGCCGCGCAGCGCCGCGGCCTCTGCGGCCAGCCGGCCGTCGACGATGGCCTGGCGCATCCGGGTCATCGTGCGGCGGACGAACGCGAGGTTGTGCACCACGAGCAGCCGCAGGCCCGTCAGCTCGCGGTTGTTGACGAGGTAGCGCAGGTAGCCGCGGGTGTAGCCGTAGGCGCATGTCGGGCACGGGCAGCCCTCGTAGATCGGCTCGTCGGAGTCCTTGAAGCGCCCGGCGGTCAGGTCGACGCGCCAGCGCTTGTCCGGGTCCGGGATCAGCGCGACGCCGTGGCGGCCCAGGCGCGTCGGCATCGCGCAGTCGAAGGTGTCGATGCCCAGCTCCGTGCCGCGGATCAGGTCGTCGATGTCGCCGATGCCGAGCAGGTGGCGCGGCGGCGCCTCCGGCAGGACCGACGTCGCCATCTCCACGACCTCGTACATCTGCGGCTTGTCGGCGCCGAGCGAGCCGCCGATCGCGATGCCGTCGGCGCGCGAGGCGCCGATCACCCGGGCCGACTCCTGGCGCAGGTCCTCGTAGACGCCGCCCTGGACGATCCCGTACACCAGCTGGTCCTCCGGGCCGTTGGCGTCGTGCCAGTCCAGGCAGCGCTCGAGCCAGCGGTGCGTGCGCTCGGTCGAGCGCGCGGTGTAGTCCTTGCTGACGTTGAAGGGCGTGCACTCGTCGAAGACCAGCGCGATGTCGGAGCCGAGCGCGGCCTGGATCTCCATCGAGGTCTCGGGCGCCAGGAACTTCTCCGAGCCGTCGATGTGGGACCGGAAGCGGACGCCCTCCTCGGTGATCCCGAGCGTCTTGCCGTGCCGCGCGCCGCCGTGCGACGCGCGGCCCTTGATCTCGTCGGCCACGGTCCCGTGACCCATCGAGAACACCTGGAAGCCGCCCGAGTCGGTGATGATCGGGTGCTCCCAGCGCATGAACTCGTGGAGGCCGCCGAGCCCGGCGATGCGCTCGTGGCCCGGCTCCAGGAACAGGTGATAGGTGTTGCCCAGCACCATGTCGTAGCCGAGGTCGCGGACCTCCTGCGGCGTCAGCCCCTTGACGGTCGCCTTGGTGGCCAGCGGGACGAACGCGGGCGTGCGGATCTCGCCGTGGGCGGTGCGCAGGACGCCGGCACGGGCCAGCGAGCCGGGGTCGCGGGCGAGGATCTCCAAGGGGGAAGCCATCGGCCCGTCAACCTAGCGTGGGCGTCGCCACGCTAGTTTCGAGGGCATGACCAAGCTCGGAGCCAGCGACCTGGACGTCAGCACGCTGTCGCTCGGGACCAACGTGTTCGGCTGGACCGTGGACGAGGCCGCCTCGCACGCCGTCCTCGACGCCTACGTCGCCGGCGGTGGGAACTTCGTCGACACCGCCGACGTCTACTCGGCCTGGATCGACGGCAACGGCGGCGGCGAGTCCGAGACGATCATCGGCACCTGGCTCGCCAAGCACCCGGCCCGGCGCGACGACCTCGTGGTCGCCACCAAGGTCTCGCAGCTGCCGCCCAACCAGGGCCTGGGCCGCGACGCGATCCTCGGCGCCGCCGACGCGTCGCTGCGCCGCCTGCAGACCGACCACATCGACCTCTACTGGGCGCACCAGGACGACGAGGACACGCCGCTGGAGGAGACGCTCGCCGCGTTCGGCGAGCTGATCGACGCCGGCAAGGTCCGCGCGATCGGCGCCTCCAACTACTCCGCGCCGCGGCTGGCCGAGGCGCTCGCGCTCGCCGACCGCAAGGGCCTGCCGCGCTACGTCGCGCTGCAGCCGCACTACAACCTCGTCGAGCGCACCGGCTACGAGGACACGCTGGCGCCGGTCGTCGCCGAGCACGACGTCGCGGTCGTCCCGTACTTCGGGCTGGCCAAGGGCTTCCTGACCGGCAAGTACCGGCCGGACGGCGACGCCGTCGACTCGCCGCGCGCCGGCGCTGCGGGGAAGTACCTGGAGCGCCCGGACGCGGTCGCGATCCTGGACGCACTCGACGCCGTCGCGGCCGCGCACGACGCGCCGGTCGCCGCGGTCGCGCTCGCGTGGCTGGCCGCGCAGCCGCACGTGGCCTCCCCCATCGCCAGCGCGCGCACGGTCGAGCAGCTGGACGAGCTCCTGCCGGTCAACACCCTCGAGCTGACCGAGGCCGAGGTGGACCAGCTCTCCGGCGCGACGGCCAGCGCATGAGCCTGGCCGGCGGGCCGATCGACCGCATCGGGCTGGTGGTGCACCCGCACCGCCCGCTGCTCGGCGCGCTCGCCGCGCTCGAGGCCTGGACGCAGCGGCACGGCGCCGAGCTGGTGCAGGTCCCGATCGCCGGCCAGGACCGCGTCGTCGCGCCGCCGGGCGACGCCGCGACGGTCGACCTGGTCGTCGCGCTGGGCGGCGACGGCACGACGCTCGCGGCGCTGCACGCAGCCGCCCCGCACGCCAAGCCGGTGCTCGGGATCGCGTGCGGCAGCCTCGGCGCGCTGACCGCGACGTCGGCCGACGACGTCGAAGGCGCGCTGGACCGGATGGCCGCCGGCGACTGGCACCGTCGCGCGCTGCCCGGCGTCGGCGTGAGCGTCGACGGCAAGGTCCCGTACATCGCGATCAACGACCTCGTCGTCGTCCGCCGGGGCGCCAACCAGGTGGTCATCGGCGTCTACGTCGACGGCGAGCTCTACGTCCGCTTCGCGGGCGATGGCGTCGTGATCGCCACGCCGCTGGGCTCCAGCGCCTACACGATGGCCGCGGGCGGCCCGATCCTCGCGACCGGGACCGAGGCGATCGTGATCACGCCCGTGGCCGCGCACGGCGGCTCGACGCCGCCGCTCGTCGTCGGGGTCCGCAGCAGCGTCCGGATCGCCGTCGAAGGCGGCCACGGCGGCGCGCGCATCGAGTTCGACGGCCAGATCAAGGACTTCGAGCCGCACGCGATCGAGACGAGCTGGCGCGAGGACTACGCGACGCTCGTGCGCTTCGACGACGCCGAGCGCACCCTCGCCGGCCTGCGCCGCCGCCGCATCATCACCGACAGCCCCCGCGTGCTGGCCCGTGACGACCGGGAGGCTGCCGAGGGCGCCGTCCTCAGCGAATAGAGCGCGAGGAGAGCTGGATGGCCTTCGCCGCGTTGCCCTTCGTGACGAAGTTCGGGCCGGTCGGGATGACGTCTCCCTGGGCCGGGAACAGGCCGTAGCGGGCGCGCTCGGCGAGCAGGACGACCGGCAGGTAGCCCTGGAGGTAGGCCTGCTGGTCGACGGCGAAGGCGAGCTTGCCGTCCTTGACGGCGGTCAGCACGTCGGGCCCGAGGTCGAAGGTGCCGATCAGGACGCCGCTGTCGCCGGCCAGGCCCTTGGTCGCCGCGACGCCGCTGAGCGAGTTCATGGCCAGCACGCCGTCGGCCTTGTCGTCCGCGACCGCCGCGGCGATCTCCTGCGGCGCCGAAGGCGACTGGTCGTCGATCCGGACGACCGTCGAGCGGCCGCCCGCCGCGCGCATCGCCCGCGCCAGGCCGGCGCAGCGCGCGTCGAGGCCCACGTTGGGGATCAGGAGGTTGACGCACAGCGCGCGCCGCACGCCCCGCCTGGCCAACCGCTCACCGGACTTGAAGCCCGCCTCGCCCTCGGGCTGGCCGACGTGCGCCAGCACGCCGAGCTTCTTGTACATGTCGCTGCCCGAGTTGATGGTGACGGTCGGGATCCCGGCCTTCACCGCGCGCCGGACCGCGGGCGCCAGCCCCGGCTCGGGCAAGGACACCACCAACCCGTCGGGCTTGGACACCACCGCCTGGTCGATCAACCCCACCATGTGGTCGAGGCTGTAGACGTCGGGCGCCTTGTAGGAGATCACCGCGTCCATCTGCCGGCCGGCGGCCTCGACGCCGTTGCGCACGATCGCCCAGAACGGGCTCGAGGCCTGGCCATGGGTGACGACGGCGATCCGGACGGCGCGCGTCCCGCCGGGCATGTCGGGCGCGCCGGCCTCGGCGCCGCCCGACGGCGTCGTCGCCGTCCCGCCCGCCACCGTGACCGGGCCCTCGTCGACCTTGGTCTTGCTGCCGCAGCCGGCGAGCAGCATGCCGACCAGGACCGACACCATCAACAACGCGACGCGCCTCATGCGCTCGTCTCCTCGATCTCCACGACCGCCACCGGGATCCGCGCCCGGAGCCTCGTGCCGCCGCCGGGCGGGCTCTCGATGTCCAGCTCGCCGTCGACCGCGGCGAGCCGGTCCTGCAGGCCGCGCAGGCCGCTGCCGGCCGCGACGTCCACGCCGCCGACGCCGTCGTCGGCGACGTCGACCAGCACGGCGTCGGACGTGCGCCGCACCGCGACGTCCACGCCGGACGCGCGCGCGTACTTGACGACGTTGGTCAGCGCCTCGGCGACGACGAAGTACGCGGCGGCCTCGACCGGCTCGGCGAGGCGCTCCTCCACGCTGACCTCGGCACGCACGTCGACCGGCGCGCGGTCGGCCAGCGCGTCGATCGCCGGTGCCAGGCCCTGCTCGCTGAGGATCGACGGGTGGATGCCGCGCGCCAGCTCGCGCAGCTCGGCCAGCGCGCTGGCCAGCCGCTCGCTGAGCCCGTCGACCATCGCGACGACCTCGGGCTCGTCGCCCACGCGGCCGCGCAGGAGCCTCAGCTCCAGCGCCAGCGCGACGAGCTGCTGCTGGGCGCCGTCGTGGAGGTCGCGCTCGATGCGCCGGCGCGCCGAGTCGGTCGCCTCGACGATCCGCAAGCGCGACACGCGCAGCTCGTCGACCCGTGCGCGCAGGTCGGCCTTCAGGCGCTCGTTGTCGATCGCCAGCGAGGACGCGGCCGCCGCGGCCTGCACGAGCTCGCTCGTCGTGTCCAGCGCCGCGTCGTGCACGATCGCCGCGACCGGCCGGCCGTCGCGCTCGACCGCGGTCCAGGTGCGGCCGGAGGCCGGGTCCGGCAGGGCGACGCGGCGACCGGTCTCGTCGACGAACATCTCGCGGTCCGGCAGCCAGTAGGCGATCGCCACGGAGTGGTCGCCGAGCGACTCGGCCAGCAGCTCGCGCACCGGCGCGCCGAGATCGGCGCGCGGGACGAGCAGCCGGTAGGTCAGCGCGCGCAGCGGGTCGTTGAGGCCGTCGAGCACCGCGAGCGCCAGCACCGCGCTGGGCAGCGCCAGCGCGAGGAGCGCGATGCCCGCGGCCGGGCCGAACGCGACCGGCCCGGCATAGTCGAAGTCGCCCAGCCCCGCGACCGCCTCCACGCCGAGCTTGACGAGCCACGCCGTCAGCGCGACGAGCGCGAAGCCGGCGACGACGCCGACGACCGTCATCAACGGCGCCACCGCCAGCCGCAGGATGAGCCGCTGCAGCCCGGGATCGCGCAGCGTGTCGCGCGCGCGGCGCCACGGGTCGCCGATCGTCGCGCGCACCCCGATGTGGACCGGCGGGATGTGCGCCCCGAGGAAGCGGTTGGCGGCGCGGCGCTCCAGCCGGACCGCGCGCCGGCACACGCCGACGCCGGCGAGCAGCAGCGGCAGGCCCACGCCGACGAGGCACAGCAGCGCGCCGACCGCGACCACCAGGAGCGCCGCGACGCCGAACACCGCGATCGGCACCGTCGTCCCGATGAACGCCGCGGTCATCGTCGCGCGCCCGGCGCGCCGCGGCAGGGCCAGCGCGGCGATCACGACCCGCGCTCCACGCTAACGGCGCCCGACCCGCTCAGCGCCTGGATCGCGAACGGCGCGCCGGGGTCGGCGGTGACGCCGCGGATCGTGGGCTCGCCGCCCGACGTCGACGCGTCGATCCGGTAGCGCCCGCCGGGCACACGCGCGTGGACCGTGCCGGTCGTCGTGCGCAGCGACAGCTGCGGCGGCGGGCACGCGGTCGTGGCGCTGATGTCGCCGCCGCGGTCGGCGCGCGCCTGCAGGGAGAACCCGCAGAAGCCGGCGATGTCGATGTCCCCGCGCGCGGTGGTGATCCTCGCCGATCCGCGGTAGCCGCGGAAGCGCACCGAGCCGCTCGTCGTGCGAATCGCCAGCGGGACGTTGTCGGGCACGACGACGCGGTAACGCACCGAGCACCCGTGCAGGATCGTGTGCGGGCAGCGCGAGCGGACGTTGAACATGCCCGACGCGATCGTCCGCTGCGCGGTCGGGCCGTGGCCGAAGCCGAAGCGGTCGACATGGCTGACCGAGACCGCGACCGCCCGCCCGCCGCCGAGCACCTCGACGTCGGCGCCGGCCAGATCCAGCGACACACCCGCCAACGCGCCCTTGACGCTGTAGGAGACCGAGCGCTCCTCCGAGGACGCCAGCGACCACACCAGCAGCCCGAGCGCGACCACGCCGAGCACCGCCGCGCACGCGGCGACGAGAAGTCCCCACGGCGAGAAGCGAGCGGCGCGGGGCGTACCGGGCACGGCGCAACTCTAGACCGGTGAACATCGGGAGGGCGATCCTGCGGCCCGCACGGTCGTGGCTGACGTCGCCGGCGCAGCGTCGGCGTGCGCCAGCACGTGAAGCGCGTTGGCGACCATCAGGCGCGGGCGGGCGGCCCGCAGATCGTCCTCAGCAGCCGCAGTCGTCGGTGCCGGCTGCCGCGCCGGCGCCGGGCAGCACGCGTGCCCACACATCGCCCAGCACGTCCTGCTCCTCGGGCGTGAGGTGGTCCAGGAAGAGCGCGCGGACGTTCGCGAGGTGGGTCTCGCGGGCGGCGGTCAGCTTCTCGCGGCCGGCCGGCGTCAGCTTCGCGAAGGCGCCGCGGGCGTCGCTGGCGCAGGACTCGCGGACGAGCAGGCCGTCGCGCTCGAGGCGGTCGACCAGGCGCGTGAGCCCGCTGCGGCTGAGGATCACGGACGACGCGAGGTCGCACATCCGCATCTTCTGCTCCTCGGCGTCGGCGAGGTACAGCAGCACCTCGTAGGACGTCAGCGGGAGGTCGTGCTCGCGGTCGAGCTGGTTGTCGAGGGCCTTGGACAGCGTGGCGTGGACGCGCAGCAGGCCGCGCCAGGCGCGCAGCTCGCGATCGTCCAGAGCGCCGGTCGCTACGGCCGGAACAGTCGTGGTGGTGGACACGAGACCAGCATGGTTGCACGAACAACCGCTGTGCGCCACCCCTGCGGGCGAGGTTGTCAGGCCCAGCCGTCGGCAGCCTGGCGGAGCAGGCCTTGCAGCGCCGCGCGATCGCCGTCGTCGAGCCCCGTCAGCACGTCGTCCTCGAGCGTGTCGAGCGCCTGCTCGGCCCGCGCCAGCGCCTTCACGCCGGCCGGCGTCATCTGCACGATGTGGCGCCGGCGGTCGGTCGGATCGCGCACGCGCCGGACCCAGTCGTGCTCCTCGAGCTCGTTGAGCAGCAGGACGCAGTTGTTGGCGTCGAGCATCAGCGTGTCGCCGAGCGCCCGCTGCGTGACGGGGTCCTCCTCGCGCAGGTAGTTCAGCGCGATGAACGACTTCAACTTCATCCCGAGGACGTCCTCGTTGGCGCGCACCAGCCGGTAGGCGCGCCGCGACACGCGCATCAGCAGCGCGATCGACCCGGACGTGGTGGCGTGGGACATCGAGGCCGGGATGGTAACAACGACGACGATCGTCCTTGAAATTAAGATCATCACTGTTACGGTGACGATCCATATGACCTCCATCGACCGCCGATACGCCGCCCTGGCCGTCGTCCTCCTCGCCCAGCTCATGGTGATCCTCGACACGACGGTGGTGAACGTCGCGCTCGGCGACATCGGGCGCGACCTCCACTTCTCCCCCGCCGACCTGACCTGGGTCATCAACGCCTACCTGATCGCCTACGGGTCGTTCCTGCTGGTCGCCGGCCGGCTCGGCGACCTGTTCGGCCGCCGCCGCGTCTTCCTGGCCGGCGTGCTGCTCTTCACCGCCGCCTCGGCCGCCTGCGCGGCGGCCGACGGCCAGGTCGTGCTCGTCGCCGCCCGCTTCCTGCAGGGCGTGGGCGGCGCGCTGGCCTCCGCCGCGATCCTCGCGCTGATCACCGTCGAGTTCCCGGACCCCGACGAGCGCGCCCGCGCGATGAGCGCCTACATCTTCGTCTCGGTCGGCGGCGGCTCGCTCGGGCTGCTGGCCGGCGGGGCGCTGATCGACGCGGCGAGCTGGCACTGGATCTTCCTCATCAACCTGCCGATCGGGATCGCGACCGTCGGGCTCGGCGCGCGCGTCGTCGCCGAGACCGGCCAGCGCGGCGAGGGGACGATGGACCTGCTCGGCGCCGCGCTCGTGACCGTCGCGACGATGCTCGGCGTCTACGCGATCGTCAAGGCGCCCGACCATGGCTGGCTGTCGGGCTCGACGCTCGGCCTCGCCGCCGCGTCGATCGCGCTGCTGGTGGCCTTCGCCGTCTGGGAGCGCCGCATCGAGCACCCGATCCTGCCCGGTCGCGTCCTGGCGATCGGCAGCCTGATGCGCGCCAGCGCGGTCCGGGCGGCGCTCGGCGTCGGCCTGTACGCGAGCTTCTTCCTCGGCGCCCTGTACTTCGAGCGCGCCCGCGGCCTCGGGCCGCTGACGACCGGCGTGGCGTTCCTGCCGCAGACGCTCACGGTCGCGGCGCTGTCGCTCGGCACGACCGCGAAGGTCGTCGCGCGCTTCGGCCCGCGCGCGACGCTGCTGGCCGGGATGGCCGCGACCTTCGGCGGCCTGGTCCTGCTGGCGCTCGCGTCGGCCGACGTCGCCTACGCGCCGCTCGTCCTGGCCGCGATGGTCCTCATCGGCCTCGGCGCCGGCCTGTCGTTCGTGCCGATCCTGACGATGGCGCTCGCCGACGTCCCGCCGGCCGACGCGGGCGTCGCGTCGGGCATCGTCAACGTGACCATGTACATCGCCAGCGCCACCGGCCTGGCGGTCGTCGGCGCGGTCGCCGACGAGCGCACGGGCGCGCTGCGGCGCTCCGGCCACTCCGCGGCCGACGCGCTGCTGGGCGGCTACCACCTCGGCTTCGCGCTCGCCGCCGGCGGCGTGGCGGTCGCCGCCGGCGTGGCCGCGCTCGTGCTGCGACCGGCACGGGAGCCGGCCGCGGCGCGGGCGGAGGCCTAGATGATGGCCTAGGCGCGTTCCAGGACCACGACCGGGATCTCCCGGTCGGTCTTGGTCTGGTACTCGTCGTAGGCGGGCCAGTGGCCGGTCATGATCGTCCAGAGCTCGGGCTTCTCCTCCGGCGTGGCGTCGCGCGCCGTGACCGGGAACTTCTCGCCCCAGACCTGGATCTCGGCCTGCGGATCGTTCTGGAGGTTGACGTACCACGCCGGCGGCTTGGGGTCGCCGCCCTTGGAGGCGACGATCAGGTAGGTGCCGTCGTGCTCGCCGTAGATGAGCGGCGCCTTGCGCTCCTCACCGGACTTGGCGCCGGTGGTGGTCAGGATCAACGTCTGGGTGTTCTCCCAGTCGTGGCCCTCCTCCCCGTCGGTCGCCTCGTAGCGTTCGATGTGTTCCTTGCCGAAGAGCATGGTCGTCAGTTCTACCCCACCCGTTGGCGCAGCGCACGGCGCGTCGACATCCAGGCGCGCTCGAGCCGGGCCGCCGCGTCCCGCAGGTCCGCGCCGGGCGCGGCGTCGCGGCCGAGGCCCTCGAGCTCGCCGGCGAGGTCGTTGAGCTGCCCGGCGCCCACGGCCAGGCAGCCGCCCTTGAGCCGGTGCGCGGCGCTGGAGATCTCGGCGTGGTCGACGCCCTCGGCGGCCAGCACGATCCGCTCGATGATCGACGGCGTCGAGTCGATGAACGCGCCCACGACCTCGCGCACGACCTCTGGCGAGAACTCGCCGGCGAGGTCGTTGAAGCGCGCCTCGTCGATCGGGTCGACGACGAACGCGCCGCCGTTGCCGTCGCCGATGCCGTTCCCATGGCCATTGCCTTGCTCGGCGCCTGCCCGCCCCGGCAGCCAGCGGGCGAGCATCGCGTCGACCTCGTCGGGCCGCAGCGGCTTGGCGACGTAGTCGTCCATCCCCGCCGCCAGGCACTTGTCGCGGTCCCCGGCCATCGCGTGCGCGGTCATCGCGACGATCGGCAGCCGCAGGCCGCCGTCCTCGCGCTCGCGGATGAGCCGCGTCGCCGCGTAGCCGTCCAGCTCGGGCATCTGGCAGTCCATGAACACCAGGTCGACCCCGCCCTCGGCCGCCAGCCGCACGGCCTCCAGGCCCGTGCCCGCCGCGACCGTCCGGTGCCCGCGCTTGCCGAGCAGCTTCTCCATCAGGATCCGGTTGACGTCGTGGTCCTCGGCGATGAGGATCAGCGCGCCCTCCGCGCCGCCGGCTGCTGACGCGTCCACCCGCTCCGCCTCCTCGTCCGTGCGCTCGCGCCGGCGCGCCTGGTGCGCGCCCGGCGAGTGGTACATGGCCGACGCGATCGCGTCGTACAGGCGCGACTGGCGCACCGGCTTGGTCAGGAACTCGGTCACCCCGACGTCGCGCGCGGCCGCGTGGCCCGTGCCCGACGAGGTCAGCATCACCATGCGCAGCGACCGCAGCTGCGGCGACTCGGTGATCCGGCGCGCCAGCTCCACGCCGTCCATCCGCGGCATGTTGAAGTCCAAGACCGCGACGTCGAACGGCTCGCCCCTGTCGGCGGCGCGGTGCAGCGCCTCCAGCGCGTCCTGGCCGTCGGGGCAGCTCGTCACGCGCATGCCCCACGAGCCCAGGTAGGCCTCCAGGATCCGGCGGTTGGTCGCCGTGTCGTCGACCGCGATCACCTTCAGCCCGCGCAGCTCGACCTGGGCGCGCACGTCGGCGAGCTCGCCCTCGGCGCCGTCGAAGGGCAGGACGAACGTGAACGTGCTGCCGCGCCCCACCGCGCTGGTGACGGTCAGGTCGCCGCCCATCATCCGGGTCAGCTCGCGGCTGATCGCCAGCCCCAGGCCGGTGCCGCCGAAGCGGCGCGTGGTCGACGCGTCGGCCTGCTGGAAGGACTCGAAGAGCCGCTGGAGGTCCTTCTCGGCCATGCCGATCCCGGTGTCGGCGACCGCGAAGCGGATCAGCGCGGCGCCGGCGTCGTCCTGGCCCTCGCGCGTGACCTCGACCGATACCTCGCCCGCGGGCGTGAACTTCACGGCGTTGGACAGCAGGTTGGTCAGGACCTGCGCGAGCCGGCCGCGGTCGCCCAGGACCGCGCGCGGCACCTCGTCGCCGAGGAAGACCGACAGCTCCAGGCCCTTGCCGTGCGCGGTCGCGGCCACGACGTCGGACGTCGTCTCCACGACCTCGCGCAGGTCGAACGCGCGCTCCTCGAGCTCGAGGTGGCCGGCCTCGATCTTCGAGATGTCCAAGATGTCGTTGATGACGCTCAGCAGCTGCTCGCCGGACGCGCGGGCGGTCGTCGCGTACTCGCGCTGCTCGTGGTCGAGGTCGGTGTCGAGCAGCAGCTCGGCCATCCCGATGACGCCGTTGAGCGGCGTGCGGATCTCGTGGCTCATGTTGGCCAGGAACGTGGACTTCGTCCGCGACGCCTCCTCGGCCTGGGCGCGCGCGATCGCCGCGGCGGCCTCGCGCCGGATCCAGCGCACGTTGAACGCCGCGAGCGCGGCGAGGCCGGCGAGCGTGAGGACGAGGCCCCCGACGCCGATGATCGCCGCGCGGGTGCTCGCGTCGTCGGCGCGGTCGGCCTGCCGGTCGGACTCGGCGAGCTGCGCGGTGCGGAACGCGTCGAAGCGCGCGCGCAGGTCGTCGAGCTGCGTCTTGCCGTTGGCGATCTGCGACCGGATGTCGGCCGGCGGCGTGTCGAGCGGGAGGGCGGCGGCCATCGCGGCCCACCCGGTGCGGTAGCCCTCGACGCGCTGCTGGAGCGCGCGCAGCTGGCCGCGTTGCTCAGCACCCTTCACCAGCGTGGCGAGCCGGGCCTCGGCGCCGGGGATCGCCTGCTGGGCGTCGCTGTACGGTTTGAGGAACTGGTCGTCGCCGGTCAGCAGCCGGCCGCGCACGCCGGTCTCGAGGTCGATGGCCAGCCGGTTGAGGCGCGACGTCAGCAGCGCCACGCGCTCGCCGTCCCGCGCGTCGTTGGCGTTGTCGTGCATCGACTTCACGCTCGCCAGCAGGAACGCGGAGATGATGCACACGAGCAGGGCGACCGCCGCGAAACCGGCCAGCGTCGGTCCCACGAGCCCCCTGCGATGGGCCCCCTTGCTCATCGTGCGCCGGAGTGTATTACGGCGCAGAAATCCTGAGTGTCAGTCGTCCGACACCAGCGAGCGGCCGGTCATGGCGGCGGGCTGGTCGATGCCTAGAAGTTGGAGCAACGTTGGTGCGACATCCGCAAGGATGCCACCATCCCGGAGCGTCAGGCCCTCGACCGTCACGATCACCGGGACCGGGTTGAGCGAGTGCGCGGTGTCCGGCGACCCGTCGTCCTCGAGCATCTCGTCGGCGTTGCCGTGGTCGGCGGTGATGAGCAGCGCGCCGCCGCTCTCCTGCACCGCGGCGACCAGGTCGCCGAGGCACGCGTCGACGGTCTCGACCGCCGTGACCGCGGCCGGGATCACGCCGGTGTGGCCGACCATGTCGGCGTTGGCGAAGTTGATGATCCCGAAGGTCGGCTCGTCCTCGCGCCAGGCGGCGATGAACTTGTCGGCCGCCTCGCGGGCGCTCATCTCGGGCTTCTTGTCGTACGTCGGCACGTCGCGCGGGGACGGCGCGAGCTCGCGGCGCTCGCCGGCCTCGGGCTCCTCCTCGCCGCCGCCGAAGAAGTAGGTGACGTGCGGGTACTTCTCGGTCTCGGCGACGTGCAGCTGCTTGTGCCCCGCCTCGGCGATGACCTTGGTCATGGTCGTCTCGGGGCGGCGCGGCGGGAAGGCGACCGGCCACGGCCAGCCCTCCTCGTACTCGGTGAGCGTCGTGTAGCGCGCGACCTTCGGGCCGAGCGCCTCGGTGAGCTGGCGCATCCGGTCCGGGCGGAAGTTGAAGGCGATGACCGAGTCCTGCGGGCGCAGCCCCGCCTCGCCGCCGACGGTCGTGGCCGCGACGAACTCGTCGCCGCGCTCGTCGCGCTCGTAGGAGTCGGTGACGGCCTGGACCGCGCTGTGGGCGTGGTGCGGCGAGACGCCGTCGAGCAGCAGGTCGACCGCGGCCTTCGTGCGCTCCTCGCGCTTGTCGCGGTCCATCGCGTAGTAGCGGCCGATGACCGAGCCGATGCGGGCGTGGGTGGGCGGGGACAGGTTCTCCGCCCACTCCTGAACCTGCGCGAGGTACCGCTCGCCGCCGCGGGGCGAGGTGTCGCGCCCGTCGGTGAACGCGTGGATCACGACGTCCGGGACGCCGCGCTGGCCCGCCAGCTCGATCAGCGCCTCGAGGTGCTTCCAGCCCGAGTGCACGCCGCCGTCGGAGACCAGGCCGATCAGGTGCACGCGCTCGAAGCCGTCCATCGCCGCGGCCAGCGCCTCGTTGTCGCCGAGGGTGCCGTCCGCGACGGCCTCGTCGATCCGGGTGAGGTCCTGCTTGACGACCGCGCCGGCGCCGAGGTTGAGGTGCCCGACCTCGCTGTTGCCCATCTGGCCCTCGGGCAGGCCGACGGCCTTGCCGCCCGCGGTCAGCTGCGCGTGCGGGTACTTGGCCCAGAGCGCGTCGAAGACCGGCGTGTCGGCGAGGTCGACCGCGTTGCCCGGTCCGGGCGGGGCCAGGCCCCAGCCGTCGAGGACCACGAGCACCGCGCGCGGAATCGGACCCACCCGCCCCAGGCCAGCCATCAGCGTGGCGCGGCGTCGATGATCGCCACGAACTGCTCGACGTCCAGCGACGCGCCGCCGATCAGGCCCCCGTCGCAGTCGGGCAGCGCCAGCAGCTCGGCGGCGTTGTCGGGCTTCATCGACCCACCGTAGAGGACGCGGACGTGCTCGGCGGCCTCCTTGGAGCGGTCGGCGACCAGCGCGCGCACGAACGCCAGCGCGTCTTGGGCCTGCTCGGCCGTCGCGGTCTGGCCGGTGCCGATCGCCCAGATCGGCTCGTAGGCGACGACGACTTCGCCGAGGCGCTCGACCGGGACCTTCTCCAGGCCCTCCTGGACCTGGTGGCGCAGGCGGCGCTCGGTGTCGCCGTTCTCGCGCTCGTCCTCGGTCTCGCCGACGCAGAGGATCACGGTCAGCCCCGCGTCCATCGCGGCCGGGACCTTGAGCTGGAGCACCTTGTCGGTCTCGCCGAACAGCTGGCGGCGCTCGGAGTGGCCGAGGACGACGCCGTGGACGTCGATCTCGGTCAGCATCGGCGCGGAGATCTCGCCGGTGAAGGCGCCCGATGGCTCGTGGTGCATGTTCTGGGCGAAGACCTCCAGGCGCGAGCCGCGCGTGGAGTCGACGACCGCCTGCAGCGCGGTGAACGGGACGCACACCGCGACGTCGACGTGCTCGGCCGTGGCGATGCGCGGCAGCAGCGACGCGACGCGGTCCTCGCTCTCGGCGATCGTGCCGTTCATCTTCCAGTTGCCCGCGATCAGCGGCGTTCTGCTCATGACAGCACCTCCACGCCCGGAAGCGTCTTGCCTTCGATCAGCTCCAGCGAGGCGCCACCGCCGGTCGACAGGTGCGTCACCTCGTCCTCGAGCCCGAACTGCCGGAGGGCCGCCGCGCTGTCGCCGCCGCCGACCACGGTGGTCGCCGACGTCTTGGCGACGGCCTCGGCCACGGCGCGCGTGCCGGCCGCGAACGGCTCCAGCTCGAACGCGCCCATCGGACCGTTCCAGAAGACGGTGCCGGCGTCCTCGATGACCGCGGCGTAGGCCTGCGCGGTGCGCGGGCCGACGTCGAGGCCCATCAGGCCGTCGGGCACGTCGACGCCGTCGACCGCGGTGACCGGCGTGTCGGCGCTGAACGCCTCGCCGCACACGGTGTCGACCGGGAGCTTGACCTTGTCGCCGCCGGCGGCGAGGACGCGCTGCGCCGGGGCGATGCCCTCCTCCTCGCACAGCGAGGAGCCGACGTCGTGGCCCTGGGCCTTGAAGAAGGGGAACTGCATGGCGCCGCCGATGAGGATCGTGTCGGCCTTCTCCAGGAAGGCCTCCAGGACGCCGATCTTGTCGGTGACCTTGGCGCCGCCGACGATCGCGACCAGGGGGCGGGCCGGGTCGGCGAGGATGCCGGTGAGCGTCTCGACCTCGCGCTGGAGCAGGAGCCCGGCGGCGCTCGGGAGGAGCTTGGCGATCGCGTGCGTGGACGCGTGCGCGCGGTGGGCGGCGCCGAACGCGTCGTTGACGTAGGCGTCGGCGAGCGCCGCGTACTTGGCGGCCAGCTCGGGGTCGTCCTTGGTCTCGCCCGGCTCGAAGCGCACGTTCTCGAGCATGACGACGTCGCCGTCGGGGACCTGGTCGAGGTCGGCCGCGAGCGTGACGTCGACGTGGAGCAGCTCGGTGAGGCGCGCCGCGACGGGCGCGAGGCTGTAGTCCAGGTCCCGGCCCTTCGGCCGCCCGAGGTGGGCGGCCAGGAGGAGCCGCGCGCCGCGACGGCGCAGCTCCTCCAGGGTCGGCAGGGCGGCCCGGATCCGCGCGTCGTCGCCGATGACTCCGTCCTTGATCGGGACGTTGAAGTCGACGCGGACGAAGACGCGCTGGCCGGTCAGGTCGCCGAGGTCGTCGAGGGTTCTCAAAGGACCTTCTGGACGAGGTCGACGAGGCGGTTGGAGAAGCCGTACTCGTTGTCGTACCAGGCCACGAGCTTGACCAGCGTGCCGTCGATGACCGCCGTCAGGCCGGAGTCGAAGATCGAGCTGTAGGGGTTGGTCACGATGTCCGACGAGACCAGCGGGTCCTCCGTGTACTGGAGGACGCCGGCGAAGTCGCCGGTGTCGGCCTTGCTCTTGAACAGGTCGTTGATCTCCTCGACGCTCGTCTCGCGCTCGGCCTCGAACGTGAGGTCGACCAGCGAGCCGGTCGGGAGCGGCGCGCGGACCGAGAAGCCGTTGAGCTTGCCGTCGAGCTCGGGCAGCACCAGCCCGACAGCCTTGGCGGCGCCGGTCGAGGTCGGCACGAGGTTGATCGCGGCGGCGCGGGCGCGGCGCAGGTCCTTGTGCGGCGCGTCCTGCAGGTTCTGGTCCTGCGTGTACGCGTGGATCGTCGTCATCAGGCCGTGCTTGATGCCGATCGCGTCGTTGGCCACCTTCGCGATGGGCGCGAGGCAGTTCGTCGTGCACGACGCGTTGGAGATGATGTGGTGCGCGTCCTTGTCGTACTTCTCGAAGTTGACGCCGAGGACGACCGTGATGTCCTCGTCGCTCGCCGGGGCCGAGATGATGACCTTGGTCGCGCCCGCGTCGATGTGCTTCTGCGCATCGGCGCGCTTGGTGAAGAAGCCGGTCGACTCGACGACCACGTCGACGCCGAGGTCCTTCCACGGCAGGTTGGCCGGATCGCGCTCGGCGAGGACCTTCAGGGGCTTGCCGTCGACGACGATCGTGTCGTCCTGGACCTCGATCGTGCCCGGGTACGGGCCGAGGATCGAGTCGTACTTCAAGAGCTGGGCGAGCGTCTTGGTGTCGGTGAGGTCGTTGACGGCGACCCACTCGATGTCGGCGCTCTTGGCCTGGGCGGCCCGGAAGAGGTTGCGGCCGATGCGGCCGAAGCCGTTGATCCCGACGCGTACGGGCATGCTCGTTGTCAGTCCTTCCTGGGGGCTGGCGAGTTCTGAAAGGGGACGGCGGACCCTATCGGTCCGCTCGGGGTCAGTGCCCGCCCGCGACGAGCTCGACGCGGAGCCCGTCGGGGTCCAGCACGTACGCCGCGTAATAGCGCGGGCCGTACTGGGGGCGCACGGCGGGCGGGCCGTCGTCCCGCCCACCTGTCTGGAGCGCAGCCTCGTAGGCGGCGTTCACGGCGGCGCGGCCGGCGGCCTGGATCGCGACGTGGCCGTAGCCGGGCGCGGGTGCGCGCCCACGCTGGACGATCCAGAAGCGCGGCTCGTGCGAGCCGTAGGCGATCGCCGCGGGCGCGTCGTGGATGCGCCGGATGCCGAGACGGGAGAAGACCGCGTCGTAGAACCGCGCGGAGGTGGCGAGGTCGGAGACCTCGAAGCCGATGTGGTCGATCACGGCGAAGCCTCGCCCAGCGGGCTCGTCTCGCTGCGCGAGCTCGCCCATAGGCTCGCTCGCACGGTGGCTGGCGTCTTCAAGCGCGGCGGCCGATGTCGCGGTGCTCGATCTCCACGACGACGTCGTCGCGCTCGCCGAAGCGGTGGCCGAGGTGCTCGGTGATCGCGACGGAGCGGTGGCGGCCGCCGGTGCAGCCGATGGCGATCGAGAGGTGGGCCTTGCCCTCCTCCTCGTACTGGGGGACGAGGAAGTCGAGCAGAGGCTCGAGCAGCGAGTAGAACTCGGCCAGCTTGCCCTCGCGCGCGACGTAGGCGACGACCTCGGCCTCGAGACCCGTCTTGGGTCGCAGGTCCGGGACGTAGTGCGGGTTGGGGAGGAAGCGGACGTCGAAGACGAGGTCGGCGTCGCGCGGCGGGCCGTGCTTGAAGCCGAAGGATTGGAAGGTGAGCGCGAGGCGGCCGCGGCGGTGGCGCGGAAGGAGCTCGTCGGCGATGCGGCGGCGGAGGTGGCTCGCCTTGAGGCCGGAGCTGTCGATGATGAAGTCCGACCGGTCCTTGATCGGGCCGAGCATCGCGCGCTCGGCGGCGATCCCGGACGCGATGGAGGACTCCGGCGCCAGCGGATGGCGGCGGCGGGTCTCCTTGTAACGGTCCATCAACGTGAGGTCGTCGGCGTCCAGGAACAGGACGCGCGCCGGCAGCTCACGGGCGTGCAGCTCGTCGATGACGCCCTCCAGGGGCTCGAAGAACTCGCCGCCGCGGACGTCGGAGACGACGGCGGCCCGCTCCACCTTCGAGCCCTCGTGCGTGAACAGCTCCACGAGCGACCGGATCATCTCCGGCGGGAGGTTGTCCACGCAGAAGTACCCCGCGTCCTCGAACACCGCCATCGCGGTGGACTTGCCCGCACCAGAGAAACCCGAGATGACCACGAGGTCTTCGAGGCGGGACTCCGTGGTCGCTGGTGCCGGCGTGCTGTCGACGGCCATGCGCACATGATGACGCGCCGGGCGGCGTGACCCGGAAGTCGGGTGTGCCGGACGGGCTTGGGCTCGGCCGCGGCCGGAAGTAGGGTCCCGGCCGGTGACCGAGCGACTGGCTCCGGGAGTGCGGCGGGAGAAGCCGCGGAGGTTCGTTCCGAGGTTCCACTGGGAGCTGCTCGTCTGTGGGTTGACGGGGCACGAGCTGGTGGGGTTGGATGCGCGAGCGCTGCGGCCGGAGGATGCGGTGGTCGCGCGGGAGATCGACGACGTGCGGTGGCATCGGTGCCTGCGGTGCGACTCGTGGCTGCCGATCGGCGACCGCCCGCCGGCGACGCGCGAGGTCCCGCCCGAGCGCGACGAGATCGAGCTGCCGCTCCGTGGCCGTCCGCTGCGCGATCGGGTGGTGCTGCGGCTGATCGCGATCAACCGCGCGGTGCACTTCATCGGCCTGGCGCTGCTGGGGATCGCGATCCTGCTGTTCAGCGCGAACCGGGCCGATCTCCGGGACGTCGTGCTGCGCGTCGTCGCCGACGTCACGGGCGAGTCGGCCAGCGGCAGCGGCAGCGAGCACGGCCTCACCCACCGCGTCGACGAGCTCTTCTCGCTGCGCTCCTCGCGGCTGCACCTCTTCGCCGCGATCGCGATCATGTACGCCTTGGTCGAGGGCGTCGAGGCCGTCGGGCTCTGGTGGGGCAAGCGCTGGGCCGAGTACCTCACCTTGATCGTGACCGCCTCGCTGCTGCCGGTCGAGATCTACGAGCTGACCAACCACGTGTCGCCGTTCAAGGTGGTGGCCTTCATCCTGAACGTCGCCGTCGTCGCCTACTTGTTGTACGCCAAGCGTCTGTTCGGGATCCGCGGCGGCGCGGCCGCGGACGAGGCGCTGAAGGAGAAGGACGTCGGCTGGCCGGCGCTGGAGGCGGCGTCGCCCTGAGCCGCTTTCCGCGCGCTCGAGGCGCGACCGCCTAGAACGCCCCCAACAGCGGCGGCGCCACCTGCTTCTTCCGGCTCATCACGCCCGGGAGGTCGAGGATGCCGTTCTCCGCTTGGGTCTCGAAGGCCCGTTCGGCGGCCGCGACGTCGCCGGCGACCAGGAGCTGTGTGTGCTTCTCGAGGATGTCGGTGACCATCAGCGCCGACAGGACGTGGCCGTTCTTGTCGTGCTGGGCCTGGAGCGCGTCGCGGAGCTCGCCGAGGCGGTCGGAGAGCACCTTGCCCGCCGTCTCGACCTGCGCGATGCACAAGGGCCCTTCGGCGGTCTCGTACTCCTTCGAGTCGCGCCCCAGCAGCGACTCGACCGAGGCGTCCGCCGCGTCGGAGCCGCTCTCGAACATCTCGCGGCCCCACTCCTCAGCGTTCAACGACAAGAACTCCGCCAGGTACCGGACGGCGACGTGGTCGCGGTCGGTCGTCGTCGGCGAGTTCAGGATCACCGTGTCGCTCAGGATCGCGCCGAGCAGCACCGTCGCCGTCGGCTTGGTCGGATCCTCGCCGGCCTGGCGGAAGCGCTCGATGACCAGCGTGGACGTCGACCCGACGGGGTCGAACGTCGCCCGCACCGGCACGCGCGTCTCGATCGAGCCGATGTGATGGTGGTCGAGGATCTCGACGATGTGCGCCTGCTCGATCCCGGGCACGGACTGGCCCTGCTCGGCGTGGTCGACGAGCAGGACGTCGCGCGGCTTCGGGTTGACCAGGTCGGTGCGCGTGACCAGCCCGATCGGATGCCCCGACCGGTCCACCGCGACCGCGGCGCGATAGGAGACGTCCTTGATCGTGTCGGTGACGTCCTCCAGGAGGTCGTTGCCCCGGACCGTCACCGGATCGGTGTCCATCAGCGCGCTGCACGGCGCGGCCAGCGTCGTCATGCGGCCGCAGACGTAGGAGTCCAGCGGCGACAGGACGACCGCCGTCCCGTGCTCGCGGGCCAGCTTCAGGATCTCGTCGCTCGGCGCGATCCCGTTGGAGATCAGCATCAGCGCGACGCCGCGCTCGATCATCCGGGCCTGCGCGTCTTCGCGGTTGCCGATGATCACCGCGTCGCCCTCGCCGATCCCGGACTCCAGGAAGTCGGTCGCCATCGCGAACACCCAGACGCGGCCGGCGACCGAGACGTCGTCGCCGACGACCTGCTCCCCGCTCACCGCCGCCGCGATCGCGCTGACCCGCGTCGGCGCGTCGACCAGCGTCGACGCCTCACGCGACTCGCGGATGTACCGGCGCGCCAGCGCGCGCTCGGTCATGACCCCGACGAGCTTGCCGTCGTGGTCGACGATCGGGACGACGTCGAGCTTGTCCTGCGCCATCGTCAGGCCGACCTCGCGCACCGGATCGTCGATCCCCGCCGCGTAGAAGTCCTGCTGCATCACGTCGCGGACGCGCAACATGATGTGCGGCAGGAACATCGGCTCGGCCGCGCCCGCGCGGTCCAGGACCCAGCGGGTCTGGCTGTTGATGTCCCCCAGGCGAACCGGGACGTACGTGTTCTCGGGATCCAGGCGACCGCGCAGCTCGGCGTACCCGATCGCCGCGGCGATCGAGTCCGTATCGGGGTTGCGGTGCCCGGTGACGGCGATGTTCGGCACTGCCCCCATTGTGGCGTGCGAAGGACCTTCGACGCGGTCTGGGTCGCGCGATCAGCCGGCCGGCGGCGCGAAGCCCTGCGGCGCCCGGACCGACGACCCGCCCGAGCCCGACCCGGAGCCCGCGGCGGAGCCCGAAGCGCCCGCGGCGCCGCCTGGCGCCGCGCCGCTCCCGAGGCCGGCGAAGGCCGAGACGCCCTTCGCCGTCGCCGTGATCGACGACGCCGTGACGGTCCCGCTCGACGCCTTGGCGCCCTGCACCACGATCGTGTCGCCCGGGTGGATGGCCGCCGCGCTGCTGGACGCGTTGCGCGTGACCTTCGAGTTGTCGTTGGTCTTGATCTTGACCGTGGTGCCGTCGCTCGTCGTCAGGTAGATCGTCGAGCCCTTGACGTTGGCGACCGTGCCGGCCGTGGCGCTGGAGGCGGCGCCACCAGCGCCACCCGCCCCCAGTCGCGCCGCAAAGCCGCCCGCCCGCGCACCCGCACCAGCACCGGCGCCGCCGCCGGACCCGTCGCCCGAGTGCTTCTGCACCTGCACGCCCCCGATGAACCCGGCGGCCGCCAGCACGACCGCCGCCAGCGCGCCCGTCGCGGGCGTCGCCCACCGGCGCCGCGGCCGCCGCGGCAGCGCGTCCTCCTCAGGCGCCTCCGGGGCGTCCTCCTCGTCGTACCACTCGACCTCGGGATCGTCGTGCTGCTGCTGCTGGCTCATGGGCTCGCTCATTCGAATCGGAGGGCGTCGATGGGGCGCAGGCGCGCGGCGCGGCCCGCCGGGTAGGTGCCGAAGAAGAGGCCGGCCAGGACGGCCGCGCCGAAGGACAACGGGATCGAGTACAGGGCGATGACGGGCTGGACGCCGGCGATCTGGAACCGGCTCCCGACCACGCCGACCACGACGCCCACGACCCCGCCGAGCATCGACACCAGCACCGCCTCGGCGAGGAACTGCCAGAGGATGTCGGCGCGGCGCGCGCCGATCGCCTTGCGGATGCCGATCTCCCGCGTCCGCTCGGTCACCGACACCAACATGATGTTCATCACGCCGATGCCGCCGACGAGCAGCGAGATCGCGGCGACCGCGCCGAGCAGCGTCGTGAAGACCGACGTCGTCTGGTCCGACGTCTCCAGGATCGACCCCTGGTTGATGACGTGGAACGGCGCGGTCGTCGTGTCGGTGGCGCTGATGTCGTGGCGCGTGTCGAGGATCGACGTCACCTCGGCCTGCGCGGCGTTCAGCGCCTGCTCCGACTTGGCCTGGACGACGATCTGGTTGATCGACCCGTAGCCGCTCAGCGCGTCCTGCACGGCGGTCAGCGGCGCGAAGACGACGTCGTCCTGGTCGGTCGTGCCGTTCGACCCCTTGGCCTTGGTCACGCCGACGACCGTGAAGCTCGACCCGCCCATCTTGATCGTCTGGCCGACCGGGTCGGCCCCGCTGAACAGGTTCTCGACGACCGTCGGGCCCAGGACGACGACGCGGTCGTGGTGCTTGACGTCGGCGGCGGTGAACATCGCGCCCGACGCGACCTCGTAGTTGCGCGCGGTCGCGTAGGCCGGCGTCGTGCCGGTGACCGACGACGCATAGCTCAGCGAGCCCGCGACCAGCGTGGTCGACGACGCGGCCACCACCGGTGACGCCGACTTGACGTCCGGCGCGTTGAACGGGTCCTGGAGCGCGGTCGCGTCGCCCTGCGTGAGCGTGATCGACGACCCACCGCCACCGCCGAACGCGCCCGGCCCGCCGCGCGCGCCGCCGGCCTGGACGAGCAGGACGTTGGAGCCCAGCGCCTGGATCCCGGCCTGCACCTGCTGCTTGGAGCCGTTGCCGACCGCGACCAGGACGATCACCGACGCGACGCCGATCGTCATCCCGAGGATCGTCAGGCCGGATCGCAGCTTGTTGGCGACGATGCCGCCGAGCGCGATGCGCACCGTCTCGGCGAGCGTCACGCGGCCTCCCCGGCGAGCGCGTCGCCGGCGCCCGCGCCGGTCGCGACGTCGGACACGACCCGGCCGTCGGCAAGCCGGATGACGCGCCGCGCGCGGGCGGCGACGTCGTTCTCGTGGGTGATCAGGACGACCGTGCGGCCCTCGTCGTTGAGGCGTTCGAAGATCGCGAGGACGTCGGCCGTCGAGCGCGAGTCGAGGTTGCCGGTCGGCTCGTCGGCGAGCACGAGCGACGGGTTGGTGACGATCGCGCGGGCGACCGCGACGCGCTGCTGCTGGCCGCCCGAGAGCTCGGACGGCAGGTGGTTCAGGCGCGCGCCCATGCCGACGGCCTTCAGCGCGGCGGTCGCGCGCTCACGGCGTTGTTGTCGCGGAACGCCCGCGTAGCTCAGTGGGAGCTCGACGTTGGCCAGCGCGCTCGTGCGCGGGACCAGGTTGAAGGCCTGGAAGACGAAGCCGATCTTGCGGTTGCGCAGGTCGGACTGCTCGTCCTCGTCCATGTCGCGCGTGTCGACGCCGTCGAGCAGGTAGCGCCCGCTCGTCGGCATGTCGAGGCACCCGAGCATGTTCATCAACGTGGACTTGCCCGAGCCCGACGAGCCCATGATCGCGACGAGCTCGCCGCGCTCGATGCGCAGCGAGACGCCGTCGAGCGCGTGGACCGCGAGCTCCTCGGTGACCTGGTAGGTGCGCCGGACGTCGTCGACCTGGATGACGGGGCGGCGTGGACGGCTCACCGACCGCCTCCGCCGGCGAAGCCGCCGGGCGGCGCGCCGCCGCCCGACAACCCGCCGCCGCCGAAGCCTCCCGCCGCTCCGGACAACCCGCCGCCCACGCCCGTGCGGCCGGTCCGCGCAGCGCCGCTGCCGGTCGCGCTCGCGCCGGCCGACGCGCTCTGCGAGGTGACGACGACCTGGTCGCCCGCGGCGAGCCCGCTGATGACCTGCGTCGACGTGTCGCCCGCGACGCCGGTCTGGACGCGCTGCGCGGAGCGCTTGCCGTTCTTGACGACGGTCACCGACGAGCCCTGGATCGCCTGCGTCGGGACGACGACGCCGGACGCCTGCGACGTCACGATCTCCGCGGTCGCGCTCATGCCGGAGCGCAGGCCCTTGGTCGTCTGGGTCAGCGCGATCGTCACCGGGTAGGAGACGGCGCTCGCCGTCCCGCTGGAGGACGAGGACGAGGACAGGACGCCGATGTCGATGACCTTGCCCGCGACCTCCTCGCCGGACGCCGCGTTGATCGTGACCGTCGCCTGCTGGCCGACCTTGACCGAGTTGATGTCGGACTCGGAGAGGCTGACCTCGAGGTGCATCCGGCTGAGCTGGGTGAGGGTGATGAAGCCGGACGAGGAGGACGACGACGTGCTGCCGGTCGACGACGCGCCGCCGGTGCCGGCGCCGCCCGTGCCGCCGCTCGCGCCGGAGCCCGAGGAGGTCGACGCGCCGGCCGACGAGCCCGACGAGCCGGCGCTGACCTGGTCGCCGACGGCGCCGTCGACCGAGGCGACGGTCGCCGACGCGGGGGCGCGCAGCGCGGTGGCCGTGAGCGCGTCCTGGGCGTTGTCGACGGCGAGCTGCGCGCTCTTGACGGCGGCGGCCGCGGACGCCTCGCTCATCGTGGAGCCGGAGCCGCCGGAGGAGCCGGAGCCGGAGGACCCGCCGGACGAGGACGAGCCCGACGCGCCGGAGCCCGAGGACGACGACGTGCGCGAGCCGCTCGCCCCCGACCCGCCGCCCGCCGCCGGCGTCGTGGTGGTCGGGGTCGTCTTGGTCGGCGCCGGTGTCGTGGTCGTGGTCGTGGTCGGCGTCGTCGCGGTGCTCTGCGGCGCCGTCGTGGTCGCCGGCACCGCGCTCGTCGCCTGGGCCGCGACCGCCTTGACGCTCGCGGTCGTCGCGCTCGCCGTCGTCGCGGTCTTCGTCGAGGCGGTCGTCGTGGTCGTCGTCCCCGACTCGATGTCCTCCAGCGTGTCCTGCGCCGCGGACAGCGTCGCGTCGGCGTCGGCGAGGTCGACCTCGGCCGACGACGGGTCGATCCGCGCCAGCAGTTGGCCCTCGGTGACGTGCTGGCCGGCCTTCACGTACACCTTGGTCACCTTGCCCGAGGCGCCGAAGCTCATCGTGATGGTGTTGGCCGGCGAGAGGTTGCCGCTGCCCGACACCGTCGACTGCACCACGCCCTTGGACACCGTCACGACGCGCTGCTGCGCGGTCTGCGCCGAGGTCTCGGGGCCGACCATGACGACCGCGACGACCACCCCGCCGGCGGCGAGGGCGCCGAGGCCGAGGTTGAGCGGGATCAGATGACGACGAGACGGCCGGGGCATACGACGCCAGCTTCGGCCCATCCCGTGAGCAGTCTCTAAGCGGAGTGCGAGAAAAGTCGAAGAACCCGACGCCCCGCGGTCCGCCACGTCAGGACCAAGGCGGTTCTCCGGCCGAAGAACCGTGACTTACGCACTTCTTCGGCCCCGCTTGGCCGGCGTTTCGGTTCCTGCGGCTCACTGCTCGCCATGTCCCGCCTCGCCACGCCCCTGTCCGCCCTCGCCGTCGCCGGCGCGTCGCTCGCGCTCGTCGCGTGCGGCAGCTCCGACAGCAGCTCGTCGTCGACGACCGGCGACGGGAGCGCGAGCGCCGGCCAGCAGGGCGGGACGCGCGACGCGGACTTCCAGAAGTTCCAGCAGTGCCTGAAGGACAACGGCGTGACGCTGCCCGACCGCCGCAACGGCCAGGGCGGGCTGCCGAGTGCCAGCAGCGCCACGCCGCCCACGACCACCGACGGCACGCCGCCGCAGGGCGGCTTTCCGGGCGGCGGCGGGGGCGCGCCCGGCGGCGCCGCCAACAACCCCAAGTTCCAGAAGGCCATGCAGGCCTGCGCCAAGTACCGCCCGCAGGGCGCCGGCCCGGGCGCCGGCCCGGGCGGCGGCCGCGGCGGCTACGGAGGCGGCGGCAACGGCACCCGGCCGCGCATGGACATCAAGGCCTACACGCCGTACCTGACCTGCCTCGAGGACCGGGGCCTCGACGTCAGGGTCGCCGACGGCTTCAACGCCCTGCGCAACCTCAAGCAGACCGATCCCCAGGTCCAGGCCGCGTTCAAGGCCTGCCAGTCCAAGCTCCCGCAGCGCCCGCGCGCCGGCGGCACCACCACCACCGGCACCACCTAAGCCGCGGCGGGCGGCGGCGCGAGCGCCGCGGCCAGCCCGCCGACGAGCGTCTTCAGCGTCGTCCCGTCCGCCGCGCCGTGGTCCGGGTTGACCTCGGTCACCGTGATCGTGGCGCAGCGCGGGTCGGCCACCGCGACGGCCAGCGCCGCCAGCGCGGCGTCCAGCGTCACGCCGCCGTCGCGCTCGGTGTTCTCCGACAGCGGCAGGTCGAGGAAGTCCACCACGTCGACGTCGAGGTGGACGGCGAGCACGTCGCAGTCGCCCAGCGCCGCGAGCGCGCGCCGCGCGGCGGCCGCCGGATCGCAGGCCAGCGCCGCGATCGACTCGTGCGCCAGCCCGTGCTCGGCGATCGCCGCCAGCTCGAACGCCGTCGCGTGATCGGGGTCGAAGCCGACGAGCGCGACGTCGGCGCCGCTCAGCAGCGGCGTCCGTAGACCTACATCTCGCAGCGGCGCCCGCGCGCCGTCGAGCGCCAGCAGGTGCGCGACGCCCATCCAGTCCAGCGCGCCGTCGTCGGTCGCCTCGGGGACGTTGAGGTCCGCATGCAGGTCCAAGTACACCAACCCGACCCGGCCGCGGTCCGCGACGCCGGCGACCGCGCCGATGCCGACCGTGCAGTCGCCGCCGAGGATCAGCGCGCGCTCGGCGCCATCCCCCAGCGCGCCGCGCACCGCGCCCGAGACCTTGCCCGCCACCCTCGCCGCCTCCGCGACGTTCGCGGCCAGCGGGTCCTCGGGGTCCGGCGCCCAGCGCGCGCCCGGGACGTCGCCGACGTCCTCGACCTGCGCCCAGCCCTCGGCGCGCAGCGCCGCGATCAGCCCCGCGTCGCGGAACGCCGCCGGCGCCAGCTCCTGGCCCGGGGCGTAGGCGCCGGCGCTGGACGGCGCGCCGATGACGGCGAGGCGCTCGGCGGCCACTCAGCGCCCCGTCCGCGTGCGGTGCAGGAAGGTGTACAGGTCGCGCGCGGTCTTGCCCGGCAGGCCGGGGACGGCCTCGAGCTGCTCGCGCGTCGCCTCCAGCACCGCGTCGGGCGAGCCGAAGTGGTTCAACAACGCACGCTTGCGCCCCTCGCCGATCCCCGGCAGGTCGTCGAGGACCGACGCCGTCATCGCGCGGTCGCGCCGCGTCCGGTGGTGCGTGATCGCGAAGCGGTGCGCCTCGTCGCGGACGCGCTGCAGGAGCTGGAGCGCGGGCGTGTCGTGGGGCAGGACGATCGGCTCCGGACGGCCGGGGACGAAGACCTCCTCGATCCGCTTGGCCAGCGAGACGACCGCGACGCCACGGTCCAGGAAGCCGCGCAGCGCCTCGACGCCGGCGCTCAGCTGGCCCTTGCCGCCGTCGATCACGATCAGGTTGGGCAGCGTCGCGAACGACTCGTTGCGGTCCGCGTCGTGCGGCGAGAGGTCCTGCTGGCGCTCCCAGCTGGCCAGCCGGCGGCCGAGCACCTCGCTCATCGAGGCGAAGTCGTCCGGGACGCCCTCCTCGCCGCCGCGGATCGTGAAGCGCCGGTAGTCGGCCTTCTTCGGCGCGCCGCCCTCGAAGACGACCATCGACGCGACCGTGTGCGTCCCCATCAGGTTGGAGATGTCGAAGCACTCGATCCGCAGCGGGAGCGCGTCGAGCGCCAGCTCGGCCTGCAGGTCGTCGAGCGCCACGACGCGCTGCTGGCGCGAGCGCTCGGCCTTCAGGCGCTCCTGGTCGAGCGCCAGGCGCGCGTTGCGCTCGGCGAGGTCCAGCAGGCGAGCCTTGTCGCCGCGCTCGGCGGCGCGGACCTCGACGTTCGCGCCGCGGCGCTCGGTCAGCAGCTCGGCCAGCGGCTCCAGGTCCTCCACCGCGCCCTGGACGATGACCTGCGGCGGGATCACGGTCGCCTCGCCGTAGTACTGCAACAGGAACTCCTGCGCGACCTCCCCCACCCCGCCTTCCTGGATGTTGTCGAGGTAGAACGACTGGCGGTCGCTGAGGACGCCGTCGCGCAGCTGGAAGACCTGGGCGTTGGCGTCGGTGCCGTCGACCGCGATGGCGACGACGTCGACCGTCCCGTTCGCGTCGTTGGCGACGCGCTGGCGCTGCAGCAGCGAGCGGACCGCGGCGAGGCGGTTGCGCTCCAACGCCGCCTGCTCGTACTCCTGCTTGGCCGCGGCGCCGTTCATCCGCGTCTCGAGGTCGTGCTCGATCTCGCGGTAGCGGCCTGACAGGAACGCGCGGACGCCGTCGATCGACTCCATGTACTGCTCGCGCGTCACGCCGTAGTCGACGCAGGGCGCCCCGCAGCGCTTGATGTAGTAGTCGAGGCACGGCGAGCCGGAGCGCCGGCCCGGCTCCGCGCCGTTGCAGGAGCGGTACTGGAAGACCTTGCCCAGCGTCTCCAGCGTCGAGCGCGTGCGCTTGGCGGAGCTGTAGGGGCCGAAGTACAGGCGCGTCTTGCGGTGCCGCTCGCGGGTGAAGTAGACCCGCGGGAACGGCTCGTCCATCGAGATCGCGATGTAGGGATAGGACTTGTCGTCGCGCAGCCGGATGTTGAAGCGCGGCTGGTACTGCTTGATGAAGTTCTGCTCGACGAGCAGCGCCTCGGTCTCGGACTCCACGACGACGAAGTCGACGGAGTCGATCGAGTCCACCATCTGGTGCGCGCCGCGCGTCACCGGGTTGGAGAAGTGGCTGGCGATCCGCTTCTTGATGGACTTGGCCTTGCCCACGTAGATGACCTTGCCCTTGTCATCGTGGAACAGGTAGACGCCGGGGGCGTCGGGGAGCTTCTTGCGCTGGTCGGCCAGGCGCGTCTTGCGCCCTTCGGACTGGGGGACGGAGGCCATGCCCGTTCGAGGATAGGCTCGGCCGAGGCTTACCCGTGTCCATGCACCCCAGCGAAGACGAGATCGAGGCCGCGGCGCAGCGGGAGCTGCACCACGCGCACCTGCGTCCGGGGCAGTTGGAGGGCATCGAGGCGGCGCTGGACGGGCGCGACGCGCTGGTCGTCATGGCGACGGGGTCGGGCAAGTCGGCGATCTACCAGCTCGCGGGGTACTTCCGGGACGGGCCGACGGTGGTGGTCTCGCCGCTGATCGCGCTGCAGCGCGACCAGGTCGCACAGGCCGAGGGCGGCGTCGCGGCGGAGCTGAACTCGACGCTGTCGCACACGGCGCGCGAGGCGGTGTTCGCGGGGCTGGCGTCGGGCGCGACCGAGTTCGTCCTGCTGGCCCCGGAGCAGCTGGCCAACGCCGACACGCTGGCGCGGCTGCGCGCGGCCGGGCCGTCGCTGTTCGTGGTCGACGAGGCGCACTGCGTGTCCCAGTGGGGCCACGACTTCCGCCCGGAGTACCTGGAGCTGGGCGCGGCCGCCGAAGCCCTCGGACGGCCGCCGATCCTGGCCCTGACGGCGACCGCGGCGGCGCCGGTGCGCGAGGAGATCGTCCGCGTCCTGCGGCTGCGCGACCCGGACGTCATCGTCAAGGGCTTCGACCGGCCCAACATCTGGCTCGGCGTCCGGCGCTTCCACGAGGGCGAGGGCAAGGAGCGGGCGCTGATCGAGGACGTCGTCGCCGCGGGCGCCGGCGCGACCGGGATCGCCTACGCCGCGACGCAGAAGGGCGCCGAGGAGCTCGCCGGCGCGCTGGCCGCGCGCGGCGTCCGGGCGACGGCCTACCACGGCGGCATGAGCGCGAAGGCGCGCGACGCGGCGCAGGAGGCGTTCATGGCGCCGGACGGCGACGTGGACGTGATGGTCGCCACGATCGCCTTCGGCATGGGCGTCGACAAGCCCGACGTGCGGTTCGTCTTCCACCTCGACGTCAGCGAGTCGTTGGACGCCTACTTCCAGGAGCTGGGCCGCGCGGGGCGCGACGGCGGCCCGGCGATCGCGCGGCTGTACTACCGCCCGGAGGACCTCGGGCGCCGGCGCTTCTTCGCCTCCGGCAAGATCGACCAGGCGACGCTCGAGCGCGTCGCGCGCGTGGTCCAGGCCGCGGGCCGGCCGGTCGACGCGGGCGCGCTGCGCGTGGAGCTCGGGATGTCGCGGTCGCGCGCCGCGACCGCGCTGCACCGCCTCCAGGACGCCGGCGTGGTCGTCGTCGGCGACGACGGCGTCGTGTCGAGCGTCGAGGGCGTCGACCTGGCGACCGGCGTCGAGAGCGCGGCCGCGAGCGAGGTCGATCGCGAGCAGTTCGAGCGCTCGCGCGTCGAGATGATGCGCGGCTACGCCGAGCACGAGACCTGCCGCCGCGCGCTGTTGTTGGGGTACTTCGGCGAGGTCTTCCAGCCGCCGTGCGGCAACTGCGACAACTGCGACGCCGGCCACGGCCTGCCCTCCGACCTCCTCGGCGCCGACGAGCCCTTCGCCGTCGGCGACCGCGTGCACCACCCCACCTTCGGCGACGGCGCCGTCCAGCACGTCGAGGACGGAGTCGTGACGGTCGTCTTCGACCGCGTGGGCTACAAGACGCTCTCCGAGGAGATCGTCACCCGCCGCCACCTGCTGTGAGCAGCTCCCGCGCGGCGCGGAAGAACGCCAGGATCTCGTCGGCGTCCTCGGCGGGGCGCTCGGCGCCCGTGAAGCCGTGGGCGTTCCAGAAGGTCGCGGAGCCGGTCTCGGCGGGCGCGGTCCACGGCGCGACGTAGGCGTAGGGCTCGGTGTGGTCGTCGTCGCCCGGGGAGATGCCGTAGGTCGCGCGGGTCTCGCCGGCGCCGAGCTCGGTCGCGATGTCGAAGTGCTCGGGCCAGAGGTTGATCGGCGCCGGCTCGTCGGCCGGCGAGGCGCCGTCCAGGAGCCCGCGCAGCGCCTCGTCGCCGTTGGCCCACACGTCGGCCAGGATCAGCGCGGCGCCGGCGTGGACCTCCAGCGTGTCGTCGGGCAGCGCCGCGGCCGCCGCCTCGTCGAGGCCGACGAAGCGCGCCGCCGCGCGCAGCGAGGTGATGGCGATCGCCTTCGCGTCGCCGTCGGCCCCGACGCGCACGAGCTGCGTGCCGGCGGTGCCGACCCAGCCGCCGCCGGGCAGGTCCGGCGTGCCGAAGCCCTCGGGCCGGACCTGAAGCGCGATCTCGTTCCCGGTCGCCTGCACGCGCAGCGGGCTGACCACGCCCTCGGCGAGGGCGTGCAGCGACCGGCGCATGGCCACGAGCGGGACGTCGTCCATGCCGATCATCCTGCCGTGCGGCGCAAGAGCCGGGCCAGCAGGCCCCGCCGGCGCGGCTGGGTGGCCTGCCACTCGTCGCGCGACGGGAGCCGCCCCGCGGCCCGGGCGCGCTGCACGCAGGCCAGATGCGCGTGACGCCGTCCCTCGCCCTGGCCCACGGGCCGGATCAGGACGTGCTCGCTGAACGCCGGCAGCTTGCGCGGGCAGAACGGGCACGTGTAGGTCGACGGCTTGGTGGACTGCGCGCGCCGCAGCTCGTACCACGGCGCGGCGACCAGCCCGCGGCTCACGGCGCCGTCCAGCCCTGCGCGACCGCCTCGGCGCGCAGCGCCTCGACCGCCCGCGCGACGACCGCGCCGTCGCCATCGTCCGGCGTACCGCGCCGCAGCAGGCTGATCGGCACGCGGGGTGCGTCGCGCAGCGGCCGCCACACCAACGGCGCCGGCGTCCCGACCTGCGAGGACTCGCCGGCCAGCGACACCGCGCCGCCCTCGATCAGCGCGCCGTAGGACGGGTCGAACGGCGTGCCGACGTGCAGCAGCCGCGGCTCGAAGCCCGCCGCGCGGCACGCGCCCACGACGAGGTCGTAGTGCCCCGGGTTGGCCGCGCGGTCGTGCAGCGAGATCGTCTGGTCGGCCAGCGCGGCCAAGTCCACCATGTCGCTCGCGGCCAGCGGGTCGTCGGCGACCAGCAGCACGCCCAGCCGCTCGCGCCGGAGCACCTCGGCGTCGACGCCGTGGACCTGCCCCGCCGACCGCACGAGCGCCAGGTCCAAGGTGCCCTCGCGCACCGCGCGGCCCAGCTCCGGCGTCGGCAGCAGCCGCGGATGCACCTCGACCGCGGGCAGCCGACGCCGCAGCCCCTCGATCAGCAGCGGCGCGGTCCCGTAGCCCAGCGACGTCGAGTACCCGAGCGCGACCCGCCCCCGGTGTCCGACCCCGAACGCGCGCAGCTCCTCGTGCAGCGCCGTCGCCTCGCGCTCCAGCGCCGCGCCACGTTCCAGCAGCCGTTGGCCGGCGTCGGTCGGCACCACGCCCGCCGACGAGCGCTCCAGCAGGCGCACGCCGACCTCGGCCTCCAGCAGCGCGACCTGCCGGGAGACCGCGGGCTGGGCCACGTGCAGGACGTCGGCCGCACGGCTGAACGAGCCCTCGCGAGCCACCGCCAGGAAGTAGAGGAGCCTGCGGTCGAGCATGGAGCAGCGATGGTATGCCGGATCGGCACCGCGGCAGAACCAGGTGCTCTTGGTGCGACCCGCGGCGGCGCGGAAGGCTGCCCACCATGACCACGCGAGCCGCCATGGACAACTACCTGAAGGCCATCGAGGCCGTCGACGAGGACGCCCTCACGGCCGCGTTCCACCCCGACGCGACGTGGTGGCTGCCCGGCGACCTGCCCGTCTCGAAGACCTGGGAGGGCCGCGACGCGATCCTCGGCGACTTCCTCGGCTCGGTCATGTCGCAGTTCGCCCCCGGCACGTTCACGCTGACCACGCACGCGGTCGTCGCCGACGAGGACGCGGCGGTCCTGGAGTGGACGGTCGAGGCCACGACCGTGCGCGGCGAGGCCTACAAGAACGACTACCTGGCGATCTTCGAGTTCCGCGACGGGCTCATCGTCGCCGTACGCGAGTACATGGACACGGCCGTGATGGCCCGCCTCCTGTTCCCCAAGGCGCGCGCGACGGCGTAGCGCCTACGCCACGACGTCGTCGGGGCGGAGCTCGGCCCCGGCGATCATCGCCCGCGACCGGCCGGCCCGCTTGGCGTCCAGCAGCGCGACGTCGGCGGCCTCGAGCAGGTCGGCCAGCTCGTCGCCGTGCGTCGGCGCGGCGGCGCAGCCCAGCGACAGGTCGACCTTGGGGCCGCTGCCGGCCTCGAAGACCTCGCTCACCTGGGCCATGATCCGCTGCGCGGCCTGCACGGCCTCCTCGAGGTTGCCGGGGACCAGCAGGGCGAACTCGTCACCGCCCAGGCGGCCGGCGTGGCCGTGCACCGCGAGGATGCGGCCGATCTCGGCCAGGACGAGGTCGCCGGCGGCCATGCCGTGGCGCTCGTTGACGGCCTTGAAGTTGTCGATGTCGCAGATGAGGATCGCGCCGCCGCGATTCTCGATCAGCGCGATGCGGGTGGTCTGCAGCCAGTGACGGCGGTTGGCCAACCCGGTCAGGTCGTCGGTCTGCGACAGCCGCTCCAGCTCGGCGACGCGCTGCGCCAGCCGGCCGTTCTCGCCGGTCCGCTGCTCGGGGTTGGCGATCTGCTCGGCCAGGACGTCGAGGACGTCGGCGGTCAGCTGCAGGCGGTCCATGGCGACCTCGAGCAGCGCGTGGTCGGCCTCGGTGCCGTGCAGCATGCCGGCGACGTTGTCGGCGAGCTGCACGCACGCGACCTCGGCGTTGGGCGCGCCGACCCCGGTCGGGCCGCCGTGGTGCCAGGCGATGATCGACGCGACCTCGGCCGGCAGGCCCCAGCGCTCGGCCAGCAGCGCGCCGCACTGGGCGTGGTCGATGCCGAAGCGCTCGCGCTCGGCCAGGACGCGCTCGGCGCCGGCCGGGAACTCGCGGGCCATCGCGTCGCAGGCCGCCTCGCCGAAGACCTCCGGCAGGACGAGCTTGCCGACGTCGTGCAGCAGGCCGGCCAGGTGCACCGTGTCGCCCGGGATGCGGGCCTCCTCGGCGGCCGCGGCGGCGCCGATCGCGACGGTGATCGCGTGCAGGTGGAGCTGGCCGCAGGAGGCGCGGCCGTTGCCCCTGGAGCGCTCCAGGAAGCGGAACGTGGCGGCCTCGAGCGCGAGGCGGCGCAGCGCGCGCCGGCCGACGAGCATCACGGCCTGGCGGATCGTCTTCGCGCGGATCGGGTGCGCGCGGGCCGCGGAGTTCGCGAACCGCAGCAGGTTGGCCGCGAAGGTCGCGTCCTGCTCCAGCGCGTCGACCAGGTCGGCGGCCGTGGAGTCCTGGTCATCGCACAGGGCGATGACGCGGAGCACCGTGGCATCCAGGACCGGGAACTCGGCCAGATCGTCAATGGCGCCGGCGACGGAACGGGCATCGACGGGGTCGATGCCTTCCTTCCAGGGCGCGCAGTCCGTTGCGTGCTTTGCCTCCATGGCTCTCTGTGGCATCGGTCGGCGCGCGTTCGCGTTGAGGTGGGGATGTTGGTGGTGGACGAGTGTCCGAGTAGCTTTCGCCCATGACCGTCGCCTTCCGGACCTGTCCCCTCTGCGAAGCGACCTGCGGCCTCGCGCTCGAGGTCGACGCGGGCGCGCACACCGTGACGAAGGTGCGCGGCGACGCCGACGACGTCTTCTCGCACGGCTTCCTGTGCCCCAAGGGCGTGTCGATCAAGGAGCTCCACGACGACCCCGACCGCGTGCGCACGCCGCTGATCCGGCAGGCCGACGGGTCGTTCGCGCCGGCGTCGTGGGACGCGGCGTTCGCGCTGATCGCCGACCGGCTGCCCGCGGTCGTGGAGCGCGGCGGCAAGGACGCGGTCGCCGCCTACATCGGCAACCCGGCGGCGCACTCGCTCGGCTTCCTGCTCTACGGCAAGGCGTTGTTGAAGGCCATCGGGACCAAGAACGTGTTCTCGGCCAGCACCGTCGACCAGTACCCCAAGCAGGCGGCCTCGGCGCTGATGTTCGGCACCGGGACGACGGTCGCGATCCCCGACCTGGACCGCACCGACTACCTGCTCTGCCTCGGCGCGAACCCGTTGGCGTCCAACGGCTCGCTGATGACCGCGCCCGACGCCCGCGGGCGGCTGCGCGCCATCCGGGCCCGCGGCGGGACGCTCGTCGTGGTCGACCCGCGACGCTCGCGCAGCGCGGCGGAGGCCGACGTGCACCTCGCGATCCGGCCGGGGACCGACGCGCTGCTGGTGATGGCGCTGCTGCACGTGATCTTCGACGAGCGGCTGGACGCGCTCGCCGGCGCCGCCGACCACGTCGCGGGCCTCGACGAGGTGCGGGCGCTGGCCGTCGACTTCCCGCCCGAGGCCGTCGCGGACGCCTGCGGCCTCGACGCCGACGCGATCCGCGCGGTCGCCCGCGACTTCGCGGCGGCGCCCTCGGCCGTCGCCTACGGTCGCATCGGCACGACGACGCAGGCGTTCGGCACGACCGCCTCGTGGCTGATCGACGTCCTCAACGTCGTCACCGGCAACCTCGACCGCCCGGGCGGCGCGATGTTCCCGCTGCCCTCCGCCGGCCTGGCGAACACCAAGGGCGAGCCGGGCCGCGGCCGCGGCGCGAAGTTCGGCCGCTGGACCTCCCGCGTCCGCGGCCTGGGCGAGACGTTCGGCGAGCTGCCGGTCGCGTGCCTGGCCGAGGAGATCGACACGCCCGGCGAGGGCCAGGTCCGCGCGCTGATCACCGTCGCGGGCAACCCGGTGCTCTCGACGCCGAACAGCGACCGCCTGGCCGCGGCGCTGGACGACCTCGACTTCATGGTGTCGATCGACATCTACGTCAACGAGACGACGCGCCACGCCGACGTCATCCTCCCGTCGCCCTCGCCGCTGGAGAAGGCGCACTTCGACTTCGTCTTCCAGGGCTTCGCGATCCGCAACTACGCCAACTACTCCCCGCCCGTGCTGGAGCGCCCGGCCGGGCTGCCCGACGAGTGGGAGACCGTGCTGCGCCTGGTCGGCGTCGTCACCGGCCAGGGCCCGGACGCCGACGTCGCGGCGATCGACGAGCTCATCGCGCGCGCCGCGATCGGTCGCGAGGTCGGCGACGCGCACTCTCCGTGGCACGGCCGCGACGTCGACGACGCGCTGGCCGAGCTGGCGCCGCGCGTCGGCTCGTCGCGCCTGATCGACCTGATGCTGCGCACCGGCCCGTACGCGCTGACGCTCGCCGACCTGGAGGCCAAGCCGCACGGGATCGACCTCGGCGCGCTGGCGCCGCGCCTGCCCGAGGTGCTGCGCACGCCGAGCGGGAAGGTCGAGCTGGCGCCGCCCGCGCTCGTCGCCGACGTCGCGCGGCTGCACGCGGCGCTGGAGGAGCCGCGCGACGGCATCGTCCTCATCGGGCGCCGCGACCTGCGCTCGAACAACTCCTGGATGCACAACCTGCCGCTGCTGGTGCGCGGGCCGGAGCGCTGCACGCTGCACGTGCACCCCGACGACGCCGCCCGCCTGCGGCTCGCCGACGGCGGCCAAGCGACGATCAGCTCGCGCGTCGGGACCGTGACCGCGCCGGTCGAGGTCACCGACGACATCCGGCCCGGCGTCGTCTCGCTGCCGCACGGCTGGGGCCACGACCGCGACGGCGCCGACATGGCCGTCGCCCGCGCCCACGCGGGCGTCAACTCGAACATCCTGACCGACGAGGCCGAGGTCGAGCCGCTGACCGGGACGGCCGTGCTCAACGGCATCCCCGTGACGGTCAGCCCGGTCGACGCGGCCGCGCTGGGCGCGCAGCCGCTCGCGGCGGCCGGATAACCGCACCTGCGCCGGTTCGGCCAGCAGGCCAGTCCTTCACGACCGGGGGTTCCCCCGATGTCTCACACCTGCCGCCCACGGCACGTTGTCCATCGACCTCGCTCCCCCTGCTCTCACGAAGGACTCCCCCAACAGTGCCAACCCAACGCTGGACCCTGATCGTCGTCTGCGTCGCGACCGCGATGCTCATGCTCGACATCGCGGTCGTCAACACCGCGCTCTCCGACATCGCCGGCGACCTCCACACGGGCCTGCACGGCCTGCAGTGGATCGTCGACGCCTACACGCTGGCCCTCGCCTCCGTCGTGCTCACGGCCGGCTCGCTGGCCGACCGCTTCGGCCGTCGTCGCCTCTTCACCTTCGGCCTCGCGCTCTTCACCGGCGCGTCGCTGCTGTGCGCGCTGGCCGGCAGCATCGAGTTCCTCAACATCGCCCGCGTCGTGCAGGGCATCGGCGCCGCCGTCATGTTCGCCGTGTCGCTGGCCCTGCTGGCCAACGCGTTCCCGGACATCAAGGAGCGCGTCGGCGCCCTGGCCGCCTACGGCGCGACGATCGGCGCCGCCTTCGCCGTCGGCCCGCTCGTCGGCGGCGCCCTGACCAGCGGCTTCGGCTGGCGCGCGATCTTCCTCATCAACATCCCGCTCGGCCTGGCGTGCCTGTGGATCACGCGCGCCTACGTCGCCGAGTCGCGCGACGCCGTGGCCCGCCGGGTCGACGTCGCCGGCCTGCTCACGCTCACCGGCGGCCTGTTCCTGCTGATCCTCGCGCTGCTGCGCGGCAACGAAGAGGGCTGGGGCTCGACGCAGATCGTGGCCGAGCTCGCGAGCGCCGGCGTCCTGCTGGCCGCCTTCCTGGCCGTCGAGGCGCGGGTCAAGGACCCCATGTTGCCGCTCGGGCTGTTCCGCGACGGGCGCTTCACCGGCGCGCAGGTCGGCGCGTTCGCGATCTCCGCGTCGTTCTTCGCGGTGTTCTTCTACATCACGCTCTACCTCCAGCAGATCCTCGGCCTGAGCGCGATCGAGGCCGGGTTGGTCTACCTGCCCGGCACCGTGCTCATGTTCTTCGTCGCGGGCGGCACGAGCGCCATGGGCGAGCGCGTGAGCGGTCGTGCGATGGTCAGCGTCGGCCTTGCGCTGGTCGCGATCGGCATGGCGCTGATGACGCTCGCGCAGGTCGACTCGTCGTGGGCCATCGGCCTGCCCGGCTCGATCGTCGCGATGATCGGCACCGGCCTGTTCAACCCGGCGGTGAGCAACTTCGCCCTGGGCAGCGTCCCACAGCATCAGAGCGGCCTCGCCGCCGGCGTCAACGACACGTTCCGCCAAGCGGGCATCGCCGTCGGCGTCGCGGCGCTCGGCGCGCTGATCCCGACGGGGGCCTCGCTCGGCGCGGCCGACCCGCAGGCGTTCGTCGACGGGATGCACAACGCGCTGTGGGTGTGCTTCGCCCTCTGCGCCGTGGGCGCCGCCGCGTGCTGGTTCCTGCTGCGCACGCCGGCGGGCTACGTCGCGCCCGACGCGACCGACGACGCCGCGGTCGACGCCCGCGACGCCGAGCTGGTCCTCGAGACCGTCTGATCCGGGGCACCGGCGCCCAGAACCAGCGTCCGTCCTCCGACCGGGGTGCCCGAAATACCCCGGTCGGGGATGAGACCGTTCCCGCTCGCCGCCGAATCTCTCGCGCGTGGAGGATGTTCGCGGCACGGACGCGGTGACCTCGCGGACGCGACGCCTGCAGTGGCTGGTGGCGCTGCTGGCCGGGATCGTGGCCGCGGCCGCGGCCGCGGCCGGCTGCCTCGCGGTCGTCCGGCCGCTGGGCTGCGACGCGGCGCAGGGCTTCGGGCTGGGACGGCCGATGCTGCGCGGCGCGGTCCTATAGGACGCCGGCCAACGCCGTCTGCACCACGACGAGCCCGAGCACCAGCACGGCGAGCAGGACGACGAGGAGCGGGTGCGGCATAGGCGCACCGTCCCGCGCCGGGGTCGCCACGTCAACAGCCACGCGGCAATGTTCTGCTCAGGCGCTGATCCGACCGTCCAGGTGCGGGATGCCGCGCTTGGCGTCGTGGACGGCGAAGGCGCGGCCGGTGCCGTCCGGCTGCGGCGTCGTCGTCGTCGAGAAGCCGACGGTCGCCGGCAGGAGGACGGGCTTCTTGAAGCGCACCTCGACGGCGAAGGCGGCCGGCAGCTCGGGCTGGAGCGCGGCGAGCGTGCGGGCCTTGAGCCACATCCCGTGGGCGATCGCGCGGGGCATGCCGAAGACCTTGGCGCTGAGGTTGTGCAGGTGGATCGGGTTGCGGTCGCCGGAGACGGCGCCGTAGCGGCGGCCGATGTCGGCCGGGACCTTCCAGATCGCCTCGGACGCGGGCGGCGCGTCGCGCTTGGTCGTGTTGTCGTCCCTGCTCGCGGACGATCCGCCGCCACGCCGAAGGTACGTCGAGCGCCCTTCCCAGACCCGCTCGCCGTCGACCGTCGCGACCGCGACGACGTCGAACTGCCGGCCGCGCGGGTGGTCACGCAGATCCTGCGCGTGCACGGTGAACGACGGCGTCTCCCCCACCGTCACCGGCCGCATGTGCTCGATCCGGTTCTCGACGTGCACGAGGCCGAGCACGCCGAACGGGAACGCGCCGTCGGTCATCAGGCGCATCGCCAGCGGGAACGCGAGGACGTGGAGGTAGGTCGGCGGCACCGCGTCGCGCAGGTCGAAGCCGCAGACGCGCGCGTAGTCGGCGACGTGGCCCGCGTCGAGTTGTACGTCTTGCAACGCGAAGGCGAGGTCCGGCAGGCCCTTGGCCGCGCTCGGGCCGATGACCGGGACCTTGCGCAGCAGCGGCAGCGCGTAGGAGCCGGCGACGGCGCGCGGGTAGAGCGTCGCGGCCGACGGCGCGCCGTCGAGCGTCCGAGTTGTCATCGTCCTACGCTCCGATCAGCGACTGGCCGCACACGCGCACGACGTTGCCGTTGACGCCGCCGGACGCCGGGCTGGCGAACCAGGCGATCGTCTCGGCCACGTCGATCGGCAGGCCGCCCTGGGCGAGCGAGTTCATCCGGCGCCCGCCCTCGCGGACGAACAGCGGCATCGCGGCCGTCATCTGCGTCTCGATGAAGCCGGGCGCGACCGCGTTGATCGTCGCGCCGCGCTGGGCGAGCTCGGGCGCGAGCGTCTCGACGATCCCGATCACGCCCGCCTTCGACGCGCCGTAGTTCGTCTGCCCGCGGTTGCCGGCGATGCCGCCGATCGAGGAGACCGTGACGATGCGGCCGCCGTCGCCGATCAGGTCGCCGAGCAGGAGCGCCTCGTTGAGCCGCTCCTGGGCGGAGAGGTTCACGTCGAGGACCGCGTCCCAGCGCTCGGGCTTCATGCGCGCGAGCGTCCGGTCGCGCGTGATGCCGGCGTTGTGGACGACGACGTCGACGGTGCCGTGGCGCTCCTGGAGGTAGGCGGCGAGCGCGGCGGGCGCGTCGGCCGCGGTGACGTCGAGCGCGAGCGTCGCGCCGCCGATCGCGTTCGCGACGGAGGCAAGATCCTCGCCCTGCTGCGGGATGTCGATGGCGATGACGTGGGCGCCGTCGCGCGCGAGCGTCTGGGCGATCGCGGCGCCGATGCCGCGCGAGGCGCCGGTGACCGCGACGACGCGGCCGGCCTGCGGCTTGTCCCAGTCCCGGGGCGTCGACGACTCGCCGCTGGCGACCCGGATCACCTGGCCCGACACGTACGCCGACTTGGACCCGAGGAGGAAGCGCAGCGTCGACTCCAGGTCGTCCTCGCCGCCCGGGGCGACGTAGACGAGGTTGCCCGTCGCGCCGTGGCGCAGCTCCTTGGCCGCCGAGCGGACGAAGCCCTCGAGCGCGCGCTGAGCGACATGATGGCGTCGGTCGGCGGCGTGCTCGGGCGGCGTGCCGAGGACGACCAGCCGGCCGCTCGCGCCGATCCGGCTGATGATCGGCGAGAAGAACTCGCGCAGCTTGGCGAGGTCGTCGGAGCTCGTGATCCCGGACGCGTCGAAGACCGCGGCGGCGATCTTGGTGGTGTCGGTGACGGCGTCTGGCGCGAGCGCCGTGCTGTTGGTGGCCTCGAGCACGCGCTCGACCGTGGAGAGCAGGCGGTGCTCGGGCGCGCCGCCGACGACGGCGGGTCCGGCGAGCAGCGGCTGGCCCGCCTCGTAGCGGCGCAGCGGCGTCGACTCGGGGAGGCCGAAGCGCCCGACGAGGAAGCGGCCGGGCGGCGTGGACGAGAGGCGTTGGTATCTATCGGCGGCTTGCGACACGGTTCGATGTTACATTCTTTGATGTCACCATGCCCCAGCCCAAGAAGAGCTCCCGCCCCGCCCCCGCCGCGATCCTCGGCGGCAACCGCATCCCGTTCGCGCGGTCCAACGGACCCTACGCGCAGGCCTCCAACCAGGACATGTTCACCAGCGCCCTGGACGGGCTCGTCGCCCGCTTCGGCCTGGCGGGCGAAGCCGTCGACGAGGTCGTCGGCGGCGCCGTGCTCAAGCACGCCCGCGACTTCAACCTCATCCGCGAGTGCGTGATGGGCAGCGCGCTGTCCGATGCCACGGCGGCCTACGACGTCCAGCAGGCGTGCGACACCGGGATCCAGGCGGCCGTGCTGGCCTCCAACAAGATCGCGCTGGGGCAGATCGACGTGGCGATCGCCGGCGGCGTCGACACCACCAGCGACGCGCCGCTCGGCGTCAACGACGACCTGCGTCGGCTGTTGGTGAAGGTCAACGCGACGAAGTCGGCGGCGGAGCGCGTGAAGCTCCTCGCGCACGTCCGGCCGTCGCACCTGGCGCCGGACGTCCCGCGCAACGCGGAGCCGCGCACCGGCCTGTCGATGGGCGAGCACGCCGCGGTGACGGCGCGCAAGTGGGGGATCACGCGCGAGGCGCAGGACGAGCTGACCGCGCTGTCGCACCAGCGCCTGGCCGCCGCCTACGACCGCGGGTTCTTCGACGACCTGGTCACGCCCTACCTCGGGTTGTCGCGCGACCAGAACCTCCGGCCGGACTCGACGGTCGAGAAGCTGGCGAGGCTCAAGCCGGTGTTCGGCGCGCGCGAGGACGGCGCCACGATGACCGCCGGCAACTCGACGCCGCTGTCGGACGGCGCGTCGTGCGTGCTGCTGTCGACCGACGCGTGGGCGGAGGAGCGCCGGATCCCGGTCCTGGCGCACCTCGTGGAGGCGCAGACGTCGGCGGTCTCCTACGTCCACGGCGACGAGGGGTTGTTGATGGCCCCGGTGTACGCGGTGCCGAAGATGCTCGCGCGCGCCGGCTTGGGGTTGGACGACTTCGACTTCTACGAGATCCACGAGGCGTTCGCGTCGCAGGTCCTGGCGACGCTGGCGGCGTGGGAGGACGCGGACTTCTGCCGCTCGCACCTGGGCCTGGGCGGGCCTTTGGGCTCGATCGACCGCTCCAAGCTGAACGTCAACGGCTCGTCGCTCGCCGCGGGCCATCCGTTCGCCGCGACCGGCGGCCGGATCCTGGCGACGGCGGCGAAGCTGCTGGCCGAGAAGGGCTCGGGCCGCGCGCTGATCTCGGTCTGCGCGGCCGGCGGCCAGGGCGTCGTCGCGATCGTCGAGCGGTGACGAGTTAGTTGTAGGTGTCGGCGCCCGCGGGCTGCGGGCGCAGCGCGGGCGACTCGCCGGTGCGCTGGCGCTTGGGCTGCGGCTGCGGCGCCCGGGCGGCGCGCCGGCGGCCGCCGCCGGTCACGCGGCGCGCCCAGGCGATCGCCGGCTTCTCCACCAGGAACCAGCTGAGCGTCGCGGCCGGCAGCGTGATGGCCATGACGGTCAGCAGCTGGCGGCCCAGGACGTCGCCCTCGGGCCAGTGGCCGGTCATGCGGAGGCCGACGATCACCGGGAAGTGGAAGAGGTAGACGCCGTAGGAGATCGTGCCGAGCCACTTCGCGGGGCCCCGCGCGAGGAGCGTCGCGCGCCACGGACCGGCGACGAGCGTCGCGATGACCATCGCGATGCCGGCGATGCCCGGCGCGTCGCCGACGAGGCTGCGGATCTCCTTCGTGCTGACGCCGGTCGCGTGCCACCACGAGTTGGCGACGACGACGGCGAGGCCGGCCAGGACGAGCGGCGCGGCCTGGCGCGCGCTGAGCCGGCGGCCGTGGAGCAGGACCGCGACGGTCATGCCGGCGCCGAACTCGACGAGGTGCGGGAGCAGCGAGGTGCTCAGCGTCTGCGGCCAGTGGTGGGTGTAGGCCAGGATGGTGGAGACGACCCCCGCGGCGACGATCGTCAGCGTGAGCGCGAGGAGGCGCACGCGATGGGCACCCAGCTTGAGCGCCGCGAGGCCGGCGAGCGGGAGCGTCGCGTAGAACGACACCTCGATCGCGAGCGTCCACATCGGCGGGTCCAGGTGCCTGATCGTCTCCTCGAAGTGGTTCTGGGCGAAGACGAGGAAGACCGGCAGGAGCGCCGGGTCGATCTGCATCGGATGGTCGAGGTGGCGCAGCAGGAAGAACGACGCGATCAGCGCCACCCAGTAGCCGGGCAGGATCCGCGCGGCGCGGCGGATCGCGTAACGCGCCAGGCTCGGGCCGCGTCGGGCGCCGTCGAGGGCGGCGGCGACGAACGGGCGGAAGATCAGGAAGCCCGAGAGGACGAAGAACACCTGGACGCCGAGGCGCAGCTCGCCGAGCGTGAAGTCGAGCAGGCCCTTCGGCGGCCGGTGGCTGTCGCCGTAGCTGAACATCCACACGTGGAGGACCAGGACGCCGAGCGCGGCGAGGCCGCGGATCCCGTCGAGGGAGTCCAGGCGCTGGCGGGGCGCGGCGCCGCCGCCGGCGGCGGGCGGGACCGCGGGCTCCTCGGTGACGCCGGCGGGCGCGACCGCGGGGTCCTCGGTCGTGCCGGCGGGCGCGACCGCGGGGTCCTCGGTGGCGCCGGCGGGCGCGGCGTCGTTTGCGACGCCGTGATGGCGCGCGGGGGCAGCGGCATGCTGCGCGCGGGCGGCGCGGGCGGTGGTCGGCTCGGCCGTGGGCATGTGCAGACGGTCGGTCACGAACTTGAGAAGCGGCGAAGAACGCTCTGGGCAGACGCCGGGCGCCGTCACGCGATCAGCCGCTGTCCGTTCTCGTACCCGAGGGCACGTGGGCTACACGTTAGGAGATGTTGAGTTCTGCCGGGCGGGCGGGGCGCGCCGGGCGCGTCACGCGACCAGCCGCACCTTCAGGCCGGTCCCCGTCGCCGCCGGGTCGCCGGCGCCGCCGAGGAGGCCGAGGATGGTGGCGACATACTCGACCGTCTCGGGGATCGGCGGGATGCAGCCGCAGCGGGATACCGGGATGGGGCCGGCGTTGTAGGCGGCGAGGGCGAGGGGGACCGAGCCGAACTGGGCGAGCAGGTCGTGCATGAGGTGGGCCTGGGCGAGGATCGCGGCGGTGCCGTCGAAAGGGTCGGACAAGTTGTAGTCCTTGGCGGTGCCGGGCATGAACTGGGCGATGCCCTGGGCGCCGGCGGGTGAGATCGCGAAGGGGTTGAAGTGCGACTCCTGGAACAGCTGGGCGGCTAGGAGCGCGGCGCCGACGTTCCAGCGCTGCGACGCGCGCGAGATCGCCGGCGCCCAGCGCGCGGGGACGAACGCGGGCAGGCCGCTGCGGCCGTCGCCCGGCCCGTAGCCGACGCTGCGCGAGCCGGCCGCGCGGACGTAGCCGTAGTGCCACGGCTCCCACGCGTACCGCTGGACGAAGCCGAAGCGCTTCGCGTGCGCGGCCAGCCAGCCGTAGGCGCCGTCCGGACCCAGGTCGAGCTCCGTTCCCAGCCGGTGCAGCGACTGGCCGGGCGGCGCGACCCACTTCGGGTCCGGATGGGCGGCGAAGAGCGCGGCCTGCTCGGCGTTGGTCCGGAACGCGCTGGTGACGATGAGGCCGACGCCGTCGGCGCGGGCGGCGGCGCTCATCCTGTCGAACGCGAGCGCGACGTCCGGCCGCATCCGCTTGCCCTGGCGCTGGGCGAGCGGACCGCGGTACTCGCCGCCGAGGTCGCCGCCGGCCGTGGGCAGCGTGACCGGCGTGATCTCGGCGACGGCGCGCGCCGGAGTTGTGAGGGTCCTTCCTGCAACGTGGAGCGGGTCGCGGATCGTCACGGCGATCCGTGTCGGAGCGAGCGCGGACGCGTCGGGGAACGCGACGGCGATGGTGCGCGCGCCGTTCCGCCGCGCCGTGACGACCGCGATCCTCCGCGCCAGCGCGAGGTACGCCGCCCGTTCGAGATGCCGCGGGTTGACCACGCCGTCGTCGAGCCGCGCCGGCTCGAACAGCCGCGGCTGCGCGACGCGCATCGCCTCGGCGCCGGCGAGCGCCGCGAGATCCGCCGCGCCCCGCCGCTCCTGATGCGCGCCGATCCCCGCCGCGAACGCGCCGAGCAGCGAGGCCAGGACGATGACGAGCACCATCACCCCCAACAACACGACCATCGCCTGGCCGTCGTCCCCGCGCTCAGCCATGGCCGCCCTCCAGCGCCGAGGTCGCGGCGGCGCGCAGCGACGGCCCGAGGACCAGGCCGGTGCCGGCGAGGAGGTGGTTGGCGGTCGTGCCGGTGCGGGGCAGTCGCAGGATCGCGGTCGAGCGGCCCAGGTGGGCGGCGGCGTCGACCGCGAGCGCCTCGAGGCCGGACGGCGCGTCGGGCGGGGGCACGATCACGATGCGGTCGACTGCGGCGAGCAACGGGTCGAGCGCCGGTGGCCGCGCACCCGCGATGACGATCACGACCGGCGCGTCGCCGGCGGCCGCCAGCGCCCGCTCGGCCGCGGCGCGCGCCTCGCCGTCCGCGGCGGGGAGCGCGACGGTGACCAGCCGGCCCCGCGCGGCGACGACGAGCCCGCGCGCACCGAGGCGATCGGCGGTCCGACGCGTCGCCGCGGACGCGAGCCCTGGGCGCGGCGGCGTCGTCGCCCCCGACCAGACGCACACCACCGCGCAGCGCGCCCGCAGCGCCGCGGCCGCCGCGAGCGCCAGCGCGGAGCCCGCCACCGCCCCGTCCGCGCCCGCCGCCAGCACGGCCAGCGTCGACGGCACCGCCCGCTCGGCCACCTGCGTCGCCGGCAGGTCGGCGGTCGGCGCGACGAACAGGTCGCGCAGGCGCGCGAGCACCACGGCGCTCACGACGCCGGCCCCGCGTCGGCGGTGGCCGTCGAGGCGAGCGTCCCGGGCAGCAGCGGGAGCACGGTCGCCGGCGTCGCGCGGACGCGCACGTGACGCCCGGTGACGCGGACCGCGAGGCGGGCGTGGGTCCAGCCGGGAACCGCGGCGCTCGCCGCCGCCGCAGGATCGCCGCCCTGGACGATCGCCATCGCGCCCGCCTCCGCCGCCGACGAGGCGACGGTGCGGGCCGCACCCGCGGCCAGGAACTGCGCGGCCACGAGGACCACCACGACCACGAGCGGAACCATGCCCACCAGCTCGATCGACGACTGCCCGCGGTCCTCGCGGATCACGACTGCCGCTCCATCGACGCGCGCGCCGTCACGGAGCCGAACCGCAAGCCCGCGAAGACCGCCGGGATCTGCACGCGCACGACCACGCCCGGGTCGGCATCCGACACGCGCAGGCCCGAGCGCAGACCTTCCGGCAGCACCGAGCGCGCCGCACTCGCCGGATCCGTCCCCAGCGCCTGCGCCCGCGCCGCGTCCCGCGCGGCCGCGCCCGCCAACCACCACGCCTCTCCGGCCACCAGCGCCTGCCACCCCAGCAGCGCGATCGCGACCAGCGCCGGCAGCAAGGCCACCAACTCGACCGTGGCCTGCCCATCTTCTCCGCGCGCCGTCGCCGTCCACATGGGCGCGAAGGCTCGCGCCCGAGCCCGTTACCGCTCTACGCGCAATTGCAACGAATCAGCGGAGGCGCGCACCGCCATTAAGGCGCGCCTAGATCTCGGGTCAGCCTTGACCGTCACCTGCGTGGGCGAGCAGTGGCAGCACCGCTGCCTTCAGCGTGTCCTCTGCAACCCCGCCGACGGACAGCACCAGCCGACGGGACTCGGCATGGAACTCGTATCCGACGAGCTCGCCGGTGGGTCCAAGATGCGCCTCTACCGCATCCGCCAGTCGCTGCGCCTCGTCGACACCCATCCCGGGCGCTAGGACCACGACGAGCTCGACCTCGCTCGTGTCGTCCGGCGCGGTCGGTGGCTCGTGACCCATCGCCGCCACGAGCGCCGAGCACACCGCGTCCAGACGTAAGCGCGCGTCCGCCGCCAGCGCGGCGACAGGCTCGTCGGCGACGTCATGCAGCTCCTGCGCGACCGCCCGTGCACGCGCCCGATCGACCTCAGCCGGTGCCCCTGCGGCAAGACCATCCAACAGCTCGTCGAGCTGGCTCGGCCGCACCGCGGTCGCGAACCGCCCGAGCCGCTCCGGCTCGTCGGCGACCTCGATGAGCATACGCGCGACCGGCACCGGGACGACGCCACCGCGGTCGAGCACCTCGACGACCCACTCGAGCTCGGCGATCAGGGTGCACGCGGGCTCCAGCTGCGCCAGCTCCGTCACAGCGCGAACGCGGGGCCCATCGTGAGAGCCGCTGCTGCGATGACCACCCATCGCACCCCAGGCCACATCGACCTGACCACCGTGACTGCTGGCCACCGTTCCCGGCGTTTGGTAAGCAGATGCCAGCGCTGCTGCCAGCGCGATGACCATCACCGGTGCAACGAACCGTCGCCTTATCAAGGCCAGCACGAGCCCAATCAGCGCGCACGCCAGTGTCGCCAGGCTTCCGTGACCCTGCCCACCGAGATCACCCGTAGCCACGAACATGTGCACTGAGAACCACGGAGCATGCGAGCAGGCGGCGATTATGAGACACCCACCAATGAGCGCGCCGCAGCATCAATAGCAAGTCGGCGACCCATGGTCCTCGTCAGGGAGGCCCGACGATCCGGAGATGCCGGCCAAAATCGGATCACCGAGATTGGAAACGCAGGCTACTTCTCGATGACCCGCCGCACGCCCGTCGCGCCGAGCTTACGGAAGTTCGCGTCAAGATCGACGAGCTCGAGATCAGTGGCATAGACAACAAACGATTTGGCGGACGATAAGGGCAACGTCAGTTCGCGGAGATATCTCGCAACACTAAGGCACGCCGCGCGAATCTTCTCAGGTGTCCTCGAACCCCAACTGCGGGCGGTCACTCGATAGGCATCCGCCAACGCGCCGGTGTTGAGCTCCATTGGCTCCGGGTCGAAGCACCGAAACTCAGCCGGATTCCACATCCGGTCCATTCGATCGGATGCACTCGCTTCGCCCCAACCTTGAAGCTCGGCTGTCGTGCCGATGCCGAGGGAGGGACCCCAGGTGCTGCCGTACAGCACACAGAGGCAGTACGCCGGCTCATCTGGCGCTGAGCGCTCGACCCACGCCCGGATTGCCTCGGGAAGTTGCTCGACTATCACCTGCTCGGCTGCGCGCAACTCGTCCGCGTCTGTACGTTGCCAAAGGAGTTCGCGCCCGGTTGAGGGCTCGCCGCTTTCAGAGAATTCCTGCCGGTGAAGCGAGATCAAGCCGCCGGTGGCGTCCCGCACCCCCTCCATGCGAATCACGCGACGCTGGGGTTCGCCATGCCGGACTACACCCAGATGATCGCCACCGAGGTCGCGCTGAGCGACGACGGTGTCAACCGACCCATCGGGGTTGTACTCGTAGCACTCACGAACCCACAACGGCTGGCTCGAGAAGCGCTCCGGCCACCACGTCGTCAGGCCGCATAGCCGCCCGCCGTCCACCGAGCGCCGAACCAGCGTGCGTAGCTCTTCGGGAACGGTACCGTCCGGACGAGGCATCCGATAGACGTCGAGATGGTCTCCGGCCTCACAGAAGTGAAAGGTCAAGATCTTGTCGTCGGAGGGAACGACGTCGCGCTTGCCGTCGACGAAACGACGAGCAACGCGCAACCGGCCTGCCTCGTCCCACCCGCATCTGACTGCGCTGGTCTGATTGCGCGGCTTCCAGCCCTGGCGGACCGGAGCCGGAGATCGGCCAAGCCGCTCGGAAGCGAACGGATGTGGCTCGTCCAGCGAAACGTCAACCGGCTGCCACTCCCACTCAACGACTGCCTCGAACGCCTCGCCAATCGCGTCCTTTAGGCCGGCATGGATCTGATCCCAATCAGGGGCGGGAGGAGGGGTCCAGTCAGGCACGCTCACGGCATCTGACCATTCTTGACGTGTTCGATGATGTCTCTGCCCCCGCGGCCATACGCGGTGCGCACCATATATCAAGAACCTATAGCGGTGTGGGAAACTCAGTCGACAGGTTCGAGCGGTCGGACCGTCAACGCGAAGCGGTCCAGAGCAAACGGGGCCGAGGTCCCGCGGCGGTGGCCCACGGAACATCAGAAGGCCATCGCGCAGCCTCGCAAGACTGCCCGCCCGCCTCAATCGCGACGACCAGCGCCGCCCCGCGTCAGTACCCGTACGCCCGGTGGTGCTGCCACACCGCGTACAGCGCGCCGATCGCGCCGGCCAGCAGCAACACGAACACGAGCGAGCCGAGGCCGGTGTCGAGCAGCTTCGCGCGGCCCGCCAGGGCCAGGACGATCGCGCCCAGGGCCCCGTACAGGAGTCCGCGGTGCTTGTCGCCCAGGGAGAAGATCGCCACGCGGTTCTCGCGGTAGAAGCGGATCCCGAGCAGGACGAAGATGACGGTGATCCCGATGCCCAGCAGGGCGGAGATCAGCTGGGCGGTGTCTCCGCCGCCCGGCAGGAACGCGACCGCCGCGGCGGCCGCGACGATGATCAGGACGTTGCGCAGCGTCTTGTTCACGACGCCGCCAAGAGTACTCGCTGCGCTAGGACGTCAGCGCGCGCAGCTCGGCGGCGAGCCCGGCGTCGTCGTCCATGCCCAGCAGCGTCGCGGGCGCGGGACCGTCGGCGGGCTCGGCGACCGCCGCGGCGGCCTCGCGCCCGGCGATCTCGCTGCCCTCGACCGGCTCGGCCGCGAAGCGGTAGCCGACGCCGAAGTGCGTGTGGATGTAGCGCCACTCCGGCGACGCCCGCTCCAGCTTCTGGCGCAGCTTGCGCACGAACACGTCCACGCTGCGATCGCCACGCGCCATCGCGTAGCCCCACACGCGCTGGTAGATCTCCTCGCGCTCGAGGACCCGGCCCTCGGACCCGGCCAGCAGCTCGATCAGCTCGAACTCGCGGCGCGTCAGATCGACCGAGCGACCGTCGACGAACGCCTGGAAGCGATCCGACCGGATCTCCAGCTCCCCGGCGGCCACCGGCCGGCGCTCAGAGCGCGCGTCCGACCGCCTGCGCCGGCGCACGACCGCCTCGACCCGCGCGATCAGCTCCTCCGGATGGCACGGCTTCGACAGCCAGTCGTCGGCGCCGAGCCGCAGCCCGCGGACGCGCTGGGCGACCGTCGACTGCCCCGTGCAGACGACCACGCCCAGGCCCGGCAGCTCCGAGCAGACGCGGTGCAGGTAGTCCCAGCCCGACGGGCCGAGCGTCGCCAGGTCCACGACCAGGGCGCTCAGGCGCATCGCCACGATGGTGTCGACCGGAACGGCGGAGGCCAGCGTCCGATGCTCCCAGCCAAGGCGCTCGAGCCGCTTGTCCAGAACCTGGAGGAAGCCCGAGTCGGTGTCGATCACGGCCAGCCGCAGGGGCTGAGCCGACGTGCCTCGTTCCGTCGTCATCTCGACCGGCAGTCTAGACGCACTCCTCGACGGCTGGCCCGGAAATCCAGCCCAGGGTCACGACATTTTCACAAGCCGGACAGGCGCTCGTCGCGGATCACACGAGCGGCCGCGGGTGCGAGGAGTCCGAGAACTCCCGGAACAGCCCCGTCACCACGAACGCGGTCTGCTCCCCCACGTCCACGGCGTTGTCGCCGATCCGCTCGATCGCGCGGGCGACCATCACCATGTGCATCGCCCACTCGCGCGTGTCCGAGTCCGTGCCCACGTCGATCGCGAGCTGGAAGATCTCGCGGTTGAGCAGGTTGATCTCGCGGTCCTGGCGGACCAGGTCCTCGGCGAGGTCGACGTCGCGGCTCGCGAACGCCGCCTTGCACTGCGTGACCTCGGTCCGGGCCATGCGCCCCATCTTCAGGATGCGCTCCAGGACCTCCTCGCGGACCGGCGGCTCGTGGCCCGTCAGCGGGATCGTCTTGGCGATGTTCACGCACTGGTCGCCCATGCGCTCGATGTTCTTCATGACGTGCAGCAGCGCCGCCACGACCCGCAGGTCACCGGCGACCGGGGCCTGGAGCGCGAACAGCGACAGCAGCTCCTGATGGACCTCGAGGTAGCGCCCGTCGATTAAGTCGTCGTTGCCGATGACCATCGCGGCGAGCTCGACGTCCTGGTGCTCCAGCGCCTCGAGCACCTTGTCCATCTGCCCGACGACGAGGTCGAGGCCGCCGAGGCCCTGGGCCTCGACGCGCCGCAGCTCGTCGGCGAAGTGCTGGCGGGTCGCTCCGGGGCCGGCCATCAGCCGAACTTCCCGGTGACGTACTCCTCGGTCCGGGAGTCGGAAGGGTTGGTGAACACCTGGTCGGTCGGCGCGTGCTCGATCAGCTCGCCGGCCAGGAAGAAGGCCGTCGTGTCGGCCACGCGCGCGGCCTGCTGCATGTTGTGCGTGACGATGATGATCGTGAAGCGCTGCTTGAGGTCCTCGATCAGCTCCTCGATCTTCAGCGTCGCGATCGGGTCCAGCGCGGAGCACGGCTCGTCCATCAGGATGACCTGCGGCTGGACGGCGATCGTCCGCGCGATGCACAGGCGCTGCTGCTGGCCGCCCGACAGCCCGATCCCGGGCTCGCTCAGGCGGTCCTTGACCTCCTCCCACAGCGAGGCGCCGCGCAGCGACTGCTCGACGCGCTCCTTGAGGTCGACGCCCTTGATGCCGTTGAGCTTGAGCCCGGCCGCGACGTTGTCGAAGATCGACATGGTGGGGAACGGGTTGGGCTTCTGGAAGACCATGCCGACCGCCCGGCGCACCGCGACGACGTCGACCGACGGCCCGTAGATGTCGTCGGCGTCGAGCATGACCGTGCCCTCGGCGCGCGCGCCCGGGATCTCCTCGTGCATGCGGTTCAGGCAGCGCAACACGGTGGACTTGCCCGAGCCCGACGGCCCGATCATCGCGGTCACGCGGTTGGGCGCGTACTCGATGGACACGTCCTTGATCGCGTGCGCCGCGCCGTAGAAGGCCTGCAGCGACGTCACCGAGATGCCCGGGGCCGCCTGCGCGACCGTGGCCGCGGGCCGGGCCGCCGCGACCGTCGCCCCTCCGCGCGAGGGGAGCGGCGCGCGCGGCGCGCCGGCTGACCCATCGGAGGAGGTGCGAGCGTCGTCGGTCATGGTGGTCGTTTCCGGGGTCGTGTCGCTCATCAGAGTCGGCTCCTGCGCGACACGAGCCGCGCGATGAGGGTCGTGAGGAGGATCAGGGTCACGAGCGCGAGCGCCGCGCCCCACGCGCGCTGGACGAGCTGGTCGTTGGGCGATCCCACGTCCGTGTAGATCTGGACCGGGAGCGAGTTCATGCGGTCGCTCAGGTTGAACGTGGTGCCGTTGACGATCGTCGCCGTGAACAGCAGCGGCGCGGTCTCCCCCGCGGCGCGCGCGACGGCCAGCAGGGAGCCGGTGACCAGGCCGGGCAGCGCAGTCGGCAGGACGATCTTCAGCGTCACGCGCCAGCGCGGGGTGCCCAGCGCCAGCGCGGCCTCGCGCAGCGGGTCGGGCACGAGCAGGAGGACCACTTCCGCCGAGCGGGTGACGACCGGCAGCATCAGCAGCGCCAGGGCGACGGAGCCCTTCCAACCGGCGAAGGACGATCCGCCCCAGCCGCTGAGCACGAGCGTCACGTAGATGAAGAGGCCGAAGACGATCGACGGCACGCCGGTCATGACGTCGACGAAGTAGCGGACGGTCGCGGCGAAGCGCCCGGTCCGGCCGTACTCCACCAGGTAGAGCGCGACGCCCCACCCGACCGGGATCGCGATGAGCGAGGCCAACGCCACCATCTCGATCGTCCCGAGCAGCGCGCTCTTCACGCCGCCCTGGTCGCCGAGGAAGTTGCCGGTCGGATCCTTGGTGAAGAAGTCGAGCGACCACGCGCCGAGGCCCTTGCTCAGCAGGTAGTAGATGACCAGCACGAGCGGGATCAGCGCGATGACCGTGCCGACCGCCAGCACCCCGCGCATGATCTTGTCGGTGGCCTTGCGCCGCCCGTTGAGCGGGCCCAGCGCGCTGACGGCGCTCATGCGACACCCCCGGGCACGGCCTTGACCTTGGTGGGTGGGCGGGCCGACTTCTCGGCGCGGCGGACGAGCCCGCGCGCCAAGGCGTTGATCAGCAGCGTCAGGACGAACAGCACGAGGCCCGCGGCGAACAGCGCGCCCGCGTGGACCTTGTCGTTGGCGGCCTCGCCGAACTCGTTGGCGATGACCGCGGCCAGGGTGTAGCCCTGGTCGAAGATCTGCTTGCCGATGGTCGGCGAGTTGCCGATGACCAGCGTCACCGCGATCGTCTCGCCGATGGCGCGGCCCAGGCCGAGCATCGCGGCGCCGGTGATGCCCGAGCGCGAGTACGGCAGCACGGCCATCCGGATCATCTCCCAGCGCGTCGCGCCCAGCGCGAGCGACGCCTCCTTGAGATCGGACGGCACCGTCGAGATCACCTCGCGCGAGATCGCGGAGACGATCGGCAGGATCATGATCGCCAGGATCAGGCCGGCGACGAAGTAGTTGGGGCCGGCGACGTTGCCGCCGATGAACGGCAGGAAGCTGAAGGTGTCCGCGAACCACTGCTCGGCCGGCTTGAGCTTCGGGATCAGGACGAAGATCCCCCACAGGCCGTAGACGACCGACGGGACCGCGGCGAGCAGCTCCACCAGGATGACCAGCGGCGAGCGCACGCGGCGCGGCGCCAGCTCGGTGATGAACAGCGCGGTCGCCACGGCGATCGGCACGCCGATGACCAGCGCGATGGCCGCGGTGACGAGCGTCCCGACGACCAGCGGCCACGCGCCGTAGATCGCCTTGGACGGGTTCCAGTCGTTCGTGAACAGGAACGAGAAGACGCCCTGGTGGCTGAGCGCCGGCTGCGCCTTGTTGATGAGGTAGACGAAGAAGAACGCGATCAGCGCCAGGATCAACGCGGCGAGCGTCATCAGCGTCCCGCGGAAGATCGGATCCGCGCGACGCGCCGACGGCGACCGCTCCAGGATGGAGCGGCCGCCGGTGCTGACGTCAGGGGTGGCGGTCGCCATCAGCTCCCGATCTCGGCGATCGCTTCGACAACCGTCATCTTCTCCGTCTGCGTCATCAGCTCCCGATCTCGGCGATCACTTCGACAACCGTCATCTTCTCCGTCCGCGTCATCAGCTCCCGATCTCGGCGATCACTTCGACAACCGTCATCTTCTCCGTCTGCGTCATCAGCTCGTGATCGCGGCGCCGTTGCACTGCATCGCGTCGACGGCCGCCTGGTCCTTGGTCTTGAGGCTGTCGGGGATCGGCGCGTAGGACAGCTTCTTGATGGTGTCCTGGCCGTCGTTGATGAGGTAGTTGAAGAACGTCTTCAGGCCCGTGGCCTTGTTCTTGTCCAGCCCGGCCTTGCAGGCGTCCTTGTAGGCGATCGCGAACGTCTGGGAGACGATCGGGTAGGCGCTCGCGCCGGGCGCGTCGATCGTCGAGACGCCGAGGTCGGCCGGGATCTCGATGCCCTCGGCGGCGGCCGAGGTCGACTCCAGCGTCGGGGCGATGTACTTGCCCGACTTGTTCTTGACGTCGGCGAAGGTGAAGCCGTTCTGCAGGGCGTAGGCCTGCTCGACGTAGCCGATGGCGCCGTCGGTCTGCTTGACTGCGGCGGCGACGCCGTCGTTGCCCTTGGCGCCGGTGCCGGTCGGCCACTTGATGTCCTTGTCGACACCCGGGCCGCTCTTCCACGCCGGCGAGTAGTTGGCCAGGAACTGCGTGAAGCCCTTCGTCGTGCCCGAGGAGTCCGAGCGGTGGACGACGGTGATCTTCGTCGACGGCAGCTGCACGTCCGGGTTCTGGCCCTTGATCGCGGCGTCGTCCCAGGAGGTGATCTTCCCGAGGTAGATGTTCGCGAGCGTCGAGCCGTCGAGCTTCAGCCCGGAGTCGACGCCGCCGAGCTTGTAGGACGCCGTGATCGCGCCGAGCGCAAATGGGATCTGGACCGGCTCGCCCTTCTTGATGCTGGCCGTGTCGTCGTCGGTCAGCGCCGGGTCGGAGCCCGCGAAGTCGACCGTGCCGGCCGCGAACTGCGACACGCCGGCGCCCGAGCCCACGCCCTGGTAGTTGATCGTCAGTCCCTTGCCCTTCAGGTCGGACCCGACCTGCTGGTAGATCGGGGCGGCGAACGTCGACCCCGCGCCGTTGAGCGTCGCGGTGACCGCCGCCTGGGCGTCCGAGCCCGAGGCCGAGCTGTTGGTCGAGCTGTCGTCGTCGCTGCTGCCGCAGGCCGCGAGGCCGGTGGCCAGAGCGGCGGCCGCGAACGCGGCGGGAAGGATTCGGGACTTCACGGTTGCTCCTAGATTCGTTGTCGCCCGGCAGGGTGAAGCGGCAACGACCACATCCTGTTATCGCGGTGTGGTCGAGTTGTGAAAGACGTGTGAAGCTTCGGGTGAGAACCGGTAGCCGAAGCCGACATGGGTGTGGATGAACGCCCACGACGGCAGGGCCGTCTCGAGCTTCACGCGCAGCTTGTGCACGTACACGTCGATCGAGCGATCGCCGTCACGCAGCTCCGCGTGCCACACCAACGTGTACAAGTCGCCGCGGGACACGATGCGCCCCGAGCGCCGCACGAGGGCGACCAGCAACCCGAACTCCCGGACCGAGAGCGTGAGCGCACGCCCGGCGGCGAGCACCAGCCCGTCGCCCGGCCGGATCTCCAGCTCTCCGGCGAACAGCACATCGTCTGACTGCGCAGCCTCCATCGCGATCAGGCTTCCGCGCGGGAGCGCCGCGCCGGTGACCGTCCGGTGAACCCCATGTAAACGACCTGTGAAGGCGCGGGGCGCAGGGCGCGAACGCGGTTAAGGTCGGTGAGGGATGGCGCTGTTCCGCACGACCGACACGATGGTCCTCGACTTGATCGAGGAGTCCGGCCGCAACGTCCAGCGCGCGACGCTGCTCCTGCGCGACCTGTTCCTGGAGTACCCGGAGCGCTCCGACCTGGCCCGCGACCTGCTGCTCTCCGAGCAGGAGGGGGACCGGATCACGCACGACATCATCCATCGCCTCAACGGCGGCGGCCGCGGCAAGCCGCCGCTCGATCCCGCCGACGGCCACGTGCTGGCGACCGCGCTGGACGACATCGTCGACTACGCCGAGCAGGCCGCCGACGAGCTGTCGCTGTACGCCGTCGAGGCGCCGATGGAGCAGGCGAACCTGATTGCCGACGTCCTCGTCGGCGCGGGCGAGCAGGTCGCCCAGGCCTTGCGCTGCCTGCGCTCCGGCGCCGAGATCGCGCCGCACCTGGTCGAGATCCACCGCCTGGAGAACGAGGGCGACCGCCTGAGCCGCGACGCGGTCGCGTCGCTCTTCGCCAACGGCATCGACCCGATGGTCGTGATCCGCTGGAAGGACATCTTCGAGACGCTCGAGCAGAGCGTGGACGCCTGCGAGAAGGTCGCCCACGTGCTCGAGGGCATCTCGCTGAAGCGCAAGAACCGCCGCTGAGCCCGCCGGATCGGCGAGACTCCGGCGCATGGCGGAGATCGAGCGCAAGTGGTTGGTCCGGACGCTGCCGTCGACGCTGGAGCGGTGGCCGTCGTCGCGCCTGGAGCAGGGCTACCTCGCGATCACCGACGACGTCGAGGTGCGCGTCCGCCGCTTCGACGGCGACGCGGCGCGGCTGACCGTGAAGTCCTCCCCCGCGCTGTCACGCGTCGAGGAAGAGATGGCGTTGGAGGACGGCGCGTTCGACCGGCTGTGGCCGCTGACGGAGGGCCGCCGGCTGGTCAAGGTCCGTCACACGCGCGAGGACGCGCCCGGCGTCGTCTTCGAGCTCGACCTCTACGAGGACGCGCTCGACGGCCTCGTCACGCTCGAGGTCGAGTTCGCCGACGAGGCGGCCTCCGAGCGCTTCGCGCCGCCGCCCTGGGCAGGCCGCGAGGTCACCGGCGACAAGGCCTACGCCAACCAGACGCTCGCCGTGCACGGCCGCCCTTAGCCCGGGTTGCTCCGGGCTCCCTGTTGGAGCCCGAAGCGATCCGGATCGGCCGCGTTCGGCGGTGGCGGCACGACCGCGGCGCCGACGAGGGTCGACTGCGCCTGGAGCATGAGCGGCTGGCCGCAGCGCCAGCAGTAGGCGGCGCCGCGGGAGTGCACGGCGCCGCAGGCGCGGCACTGGCCGCCGACGCCGTGGTCGGCGTCGGCGACGAGGCGCTCGACCTCGCCGAGCTCGGCGTCGGCCTCCTGCAGCTCGGCCGCCTTGCGAACCAGGACGTCGAGACGGAAGTGGTCGCGGATCGCCATCTCGTAGGTCAGGCCGCCGAGGTCCCAGTGCAGGGTCGCGACCTTCTCGGCCAGCTCGTAGCGCCGGCGGTGCAGCTCGGCGTGGATGTCCGGGGTGCTCATGTCGTCCTATCCGAGTTCCTCGACGTCGCTGCCGCCGCCGATCTTCGTGCCGCTCGTGTCCTTCGGCGGCGCCTTCCCGCCGGTGCCGAGCTGCTTGGGGAGCTTCGCCGACTTCTTGGAGTAGTCGGTGCCGGAGGTCTTGTCGAGGTCCTTGACGTCGTTGTTGGTGGTCTTGCTGGCGCGCGCGGGCTTGTCCTTCTTCGCGGCCTTCGGCGTCGTCGTCGTCTTGGCGTCCGGCGTCGTCGCGGTCGGCGCGGGCGCGACGCTGGTCGCCGCGGGCGCCACCGCCGCGGCCGGTGCCGCGCCGCCGACGGTGATGATCTGGGGCGCGGCGCCGGCGGTGTCGTCGTGGCCGATGCCGCCGATCAGGACGCCGACGCCGAGCGCGAGGACGAGGCACGCGACGCCGGCGACGGCCGCCGCGTTCGTGCTCATGCGGCCGAAGACGCCGCGCGACGTGGTCTTGGTCGTGGCCTGCGCGGCAGCGGCCGCCGAGGCGTGCGGCACCTGCGAGGCCAGGATGTCCAGGAACGGCAGGCGCGCCTCGGCGCGGCGGTTGCCGCACTGCAGGCAGTAGCGCTGGTCGGCGGCCAGCGGCGCGCCGCAGGTGCGGCACGGCGCGTCCGGTTGACCGAGCTGCGGTCGGTGCACGTCAGGGGTCACTTGGCTCCTCCTTCCTCGAGGACGGTCGGCGGCGCGGCGCAGGCCAGCCTGGCCTGCTTCGGGTCGCCGATGAAGAAGACGGTGAAGGTCGTGGGCTTCTTGAGGTCCTTGGCGGGCTCGAGGCGGTCGATGACCGCGCGACCCGCGGCGGTCACCCGGTCGCCGTCGCGCGCGACGCAGGTGATCACGATGCGCTGCTGCGCGACAGAGGACTCGTTGCGGATCGTCCCCTTCGCGTAGAAGCCGTCCTCGTCCTGGCCGGCGGCGATGCCGGCCAGCGCGATCTTGGGCAGCGCGCCCGGCGCGTTGCCCTTGGCCGCGCCGACGACCGCCGCGACCTTCGCCGCCCGGCCGGCGACCAGGATCTGGTTGTTGACCCAGTCGACCTCCTCGCCGGCCGCGAGCACCGGCAGCGAGGTCAGCGACGGGTCGAGGCCGGGGACGTCGTTGGCGTACAGCTTCCTTCCCCTGGCGTCGGTGACGGTGATGCCCACCGGCAGCGACGCCTGCGTGGGGCCGGTGTTCTTGACGCGCACGACGGCCGCGACGCCGTTGGGATCCTGGACGACGACCGCGTCCTCCACCTTGATCGAGGCGTTGGCCTTGCCGACCGTGACGCCCTTCTGATGGGCGACGGTGTTGGCGGCCTTCGCCGCCTTCGCGGCGCTCTTCTCCGGCGTCGTCTCGACGCCGAGGCAGCCGGTCAGCACGACCGTCGCCGTGCCGAGCACCGCGCACGACGAGACAACACGGATCACCCGAACGCCCCGCGCACGTAGTCGCGCGTGCGCTGCGCCTGCGGCGCGTCGAAGATCTGCTCGGCCGGGCCGTACTCCACCAGGTCGCCCAGGTACATGAACGCGACCTTGTCCCCCACGCGCCGGGCCTGCTGCATGTTGTGGGTGACGATCACGATGGCCAGGTCGGTGCGCAGCTCGCCGATCAGCTGCTCGATGACCGCGGTCGAGCGCGGATCCAGCGCCGAGCACGGCTCGTCCATCAGCAGGACCTCGGGCCGCGTCGCGATGGCGCGCGCGATGCACAGGCGCTGCTGCTGGCCGCCGGACAGGCGCAGCGCGGGCGCGTCGAGCTTGTCCTTGACCTCGTCCCACAGGCCGGCGCGGCGCAGCGCGTCCTCGACCAGCGGCTCGACGACGCGCCGGCCCGGCCGCTTGCGCGACTGCTCGCGCAGCGCGTAGGCCACGTTGTCGAAGATCGACATCGGGAACGGGTTGGGCTGCTGGAAGACCATCGCCACGCGGCGGCGCAGCGTGGTGACCTCCAGCGCGTCGACGTCGATGCCGTCGAGCAGGATCGTGCCGCCGCGCGCGGCGCCGGGCGTCAGCTCGGTCAGGCGGTTCAGCGTCCGCAGCAGCGTCGTCTTGCCGCAGCCCGACGGCCCGATCAAGGCCAGGACCTCGCCCAGCCGGATCGAGAGCGACACCTGCTTGACCGCCTCGTTGTCGCCGTAGAACACCGACAGCCCCTGGAGCGCCATGCGCTCCGGTCCGGGCTCGCCGCGCGCTGCGCTCGGTCCGACGCCGGCGTAGCCGCCGGGGTGCGTCGTGACCGCCGCGGCCGGCGCGACCGTCGGGTGCCGGTCGACGACGATCTTGCGGATCGGCGGGACGACCGGCGCGGCGCGCTCGGGCAGCGCGGCGCCCTCGGCCCGCGGGTCGCCCGTCGGGATGGACACGTCCTTGGTCTCCTCGTCGATGATCACTTGCCGGTCCCCAGGCGGGTGCCTTCGAGCCCCGTCTTCGCGCCGCGGCGCGCGAGGAGGTCGACGGCGAAGTTCAGCGCCACCACCAGCAGCAGCAGGACGAACGCGGCGGCGTAGGCCTTCTCCGGCGCGGCGCCCTCGCCGGCGGGTGAGTTGTTGTACACGTAACTGGTCAGCGTCGAGCCGGTGCCCTTGAGCACGTCGACGCCGGGGATCGAGCCCTCGCCCTCCAGGCGCAGCGTGGCGCCGAGCAGGATCACGACGATGGCCGTGTCGCCGGCGATGCGCCCCATGCCGAGCGCGGCGCCGGTCGAGATGTTCGGCCGCACGGCCGGCAGCAGGACGCGGCGGATCGTCGCGATCTTCGTCTTGCCCAGGCCGTAGGACGCCTCGCGCACGTGGCGCGGGATCGACTGAAGGCCCTCGCGCGTCGCCCCGAAGACCATCGGCAGCGCGATCAGCGACATCATCGCGCCGGCGGTCAGGAACGAGCGGCCGAAGACCGCGCCGCCCTCGGCCGTGAACGACATCCAGCCGAACAGGCCGTGCTGGAACAGCGCCAGCCCGAAGATCGCGAGGACGATGTCCGGCGTGCCGGCGACGACCTCGATGCCGGACTCGACCGCACGCGCCAGGCCCTTGGGCCGGCCGTACTCGACGACCCAGAACGCGGTCGCGACCGCCAGCGGCGTCGCGATGCAGATCCCGATGACCGTGAGGACGATCGTGCCGAGGATCGGGTCCAGGAAGCCGCCGGACTGGGACTGGTCGACCTCGCCGGACGGGTGCGACCACAGCAGCGCGGGCTTGAGGTACTGCACGCCCTTGACCGCCATGTAGCCGACGATGAGCAGCGCGATCAGGCACAGCGACAGGCCGGCGGCCCAGCACGCGACGTAGGCGAGGCGGTCGCCCCAGCGCCAGGTCGCGATCGACTCCGGCTTGGCGCGCTTGCGCACGACGCCGGGATGCGTGGCGGCCATCAGATGCGGACTCCGTACTTCTTCATCGGCTGTTTGGCCAGGAACCCGGCCAACGACAGGAACAGGCTCGAGAACAGCAACAACAACGCGAAGGCGTACACGGTGGAGCGCACGGCCGGCGCCTGGAGCGACTCAGCGTCCTCGACGATCGTGGACGCCAGCGGGCGCAGGGGCTCGAGCAGGAACAGGCGCGGGCCGTCGAACGGGTTGGGCGAGAAGCCGACCGACCCCGACACCATCGACAACATGATGGCCTCGCCCAGCGCGCGGGCGCAGGCCAGGACGGCGGCGGCGACGATCGCCGGCCGCGCCGCGCGGACGCTCACGGTCCACATCGCGCGCCAGCGGTTGACGCCGAGGGCGACTGCGCCCTCCTTCCAGCCGCGCGGGACGGCGTAGAGCGCGTCGACGATGATCGCGATCATGATGGGGACGATCATCACGGTGAGGATCACCACGGCGACCGCCAGGCTCGCGCCGGTCAGCTGCACGATGAACTCCACCGACTTCTTGTCGTGCTGCGAGATGATGTGGTTGCCCACGAACGGCACCAGCACGAGGATCCCGATCAGGCCGTAGATCACCGACGGCACCGCCGCCAACAGGCGGACGACCGGGACGATGACCGCGCGCAGGCGGTCGGGCGCGAACTCCACGATGAAGATCGAGGCGAGCACCGCGAAGACCAGGCCGAAGACGACGGCCAGCCCCGTCGTCAGGACCGTGCCCCAGATCAGCGGCCACGCCCGCAGGTGGTAGTCGGCCGCCGGCGGCTCGGCGCCGGCGTTGACCATCGTGCCGATCTGCTCGTCGACGTTGCCGCCGGGCAGCAGCCAGCCGAGGCCGTTGTGCTTGAACGTGGGCCAGGCCTCGTTCGCGACGAAGACGACCATCAGGACGATGACCAGCAGCACGGCACACGCCAGCGCGCCGAGCGTGAGCTCGGCGCGCCGGTCGGACCACGGCTGTCGCAGCCGTGCGAGCATCACTTCAGCGGCACCCAGTGCTTGCCGACGATCGCCTGGGCCTTGGCGTCGTTCTGCACCCAGGAGATGAAGGCGGCGACGACGCCGGTGGCGCGGCCGCGGGTGACCATCCAGAAGTTGCGCACGCCGCCGTACTCACCGGACTTCGCGTTGCGCAGGTTGCAGGCCACGCCGTTGTAGCCGGCGGGGCTCGTGCCGTCGATGAAGTCCAGGGACACGTAGCCGATGGCGTTCGGGTCGGTCTGGACGGCCTGCTGGACGAGGCCGTTCGAGGCCTTCGCCGCGATCGACGAGGTCACGGTCTTCGACCCCATGAAGATCTTCTGGAACGCGTCCTGCGTGCCGGAAGCGGCCGTGCGGCCGACGAGGTCGATCGTGCCCGTGGCGGTGGCGCCGGGGACCTGGCTCCAGTCGCGGATGTCGCCGGAGAAGATCGCCTGGATCGTCGACTGCGACAGGTTCGCGACCGGGTTCTTGGGGTTGGTGGCCAGGCAGATCGCGTCGCGGGCGATCTTGTTGAAGAAGATGCCGCCCGGGTCGCTGGACTTCGGATCGCGCGACGAGTTGCCGATGGTCACGCGGCCCGCGGCCACGTCGGCGACGCCCACGTCCGAGCCCCCCTGGGCCAGCTTGAACTTCACCTTGCCCTTGTGGGTCTTCAGGTACTGCTTGGCCAGCAGCGTGGCGAGCGGGGCGACCGACGTCGAGCCGCTCATCGTGATCACCGGCGTGGCCGAGGCCGTGCCGGGGACGACGGCGGCCAGGACGCCGACCGCCGCCGCGCACACGCCGAGTCGGCGCAGGCGGGTCGTCATGTTCGTGTGCTCCTTTGGTGAGAGGGAAAGCGATCGGCAGACTGACCCTCGCGAAGGCGAGCCTTGTGAAGCGCTGGTGCCTTTCCCGTGAACGGGTTGTGAACCGGGGTTTTGGTCCGATCCCGCGCGCACGAGACTGCCGCCCTCGATGCCCTGCGCAACCTGCCGATCGCCCCTGGCCGCCGACCAGCGCTACTGCCTGGAGTGCGGGACCCGCAACGGCCCGCCGCGGCTGGACTGGAAGGCGATGGTGGTGGGCGACCATTCGGTGGTCGACCAAGATGAAGGGGTCGGTCCAGCGCTCCCGTCGCCGCGCATCGCGGCGGCGCTCGTCCTCGGGGTCCTCGCGTTCGGCGTCGTGCTCGGAGACGCGGCCGGACCGGGGGCGCCGGCCGCCGACGCGGGCGCGCGGTCGCGCCTGACGATCGTCGCCCAGGCCCCGGCGGCGGTGCCGCTCGCGGCCGCGCCGGTCGTCCCCGCGCCGACGCCGGAGCCGGAGGCGCCCGCCTCCGACCCCGCGCCCGCTGCACCGGTCGAGGAGGAGAGCCCCGCGCCCGAGCCACAGCCGGAGTCGGAGCCGGAGTCGGAGCCGGAGCCGGAGACCGCGCCCGTGCCGGCCCCGGCGAGCGACGACGCGCCCGCGCCCGCCGCGGAGGAGCCCGCCACGCCCGCGCCCAGGCTTCCCGCCGTCAAGCACGTCTGGGTCGTCGCGCTCACCGGCCACTCCTACGCCGAGACGTTCGGCGCCGGCGCCGCCGGCGGCGCGCCGTACCTCGCCGGCGAGCTGCGCGACAAGGGCACGCTGCTGCCCTGGTACCACGCGGCCGGCCACGACCCGGCGGCCGGCGGCGTCGCGCTGCTCGGCGGCCAGAAGGACGCCGCCGGCCCGTTCGACGACCAGACGCAGACGCTCCCCGACCAGCTCACCGGCCTCGGCCGCACCTGGAAGGCCTACGTCGAAGGCGCGACCGCGGGCCTCCAGCCCGGCGACGACCCCTGCACGCGGCCACCGGAGCAGGCGCCGCGCAACCCGTTCCTCCGGTTCACGACGATCACGGGCGTCGCCGAGTGCGGCCCGTCGCTTGCCGAGCTCGACGCGCTGGCGACCGACGCCGCCGACACCGACAGCGCGCCGACGTTCTCCTACATCCTGCCCGGCCCCGCCCACGACGGGTCGACGTCGCTGGCCGACGCCGACGCGTGGCTGAAGACGACGCTGCCGGCAATCCTGGACTCCAAGGCGTACGCCGACGGCGGCCTGGTCGTCGTCACGTTCGACGCCGGCGCGCCGGACGACACCGAGGCCGGCGGCGGCCGCGTCGGCGCGCTCCTGCTCTCCCCCTTCGTCACGCCGGGCGCCACCGTGAACGCGCCGTACGACCCGTTCGCGCTGCTGAAGTCGATCGAGGACCTCTTCGGCCTCGACCCGCTCGGCTACGCCGCGGAGACCAAGTTGAAGGCCTTCGGACCGAAGGTGTACGCGGCCTGGGACCCCTCCGAAGATGCCGGAAGCTAACCCTCGTTCACCAATCGTTCACGGCGGCGCAACCTCGCGGTCACACCGCGGACACCGGCTGGCGCGGAGGATGCGGCCACCTTGCGGTCGGCCCGGAAGCCTCGCCCGATCCGCATCACCCTGTACATGGAGGTCTTGAAGTTGAACGTCGCCGTCTCGCGCCTGCGGTCGCGACTTGGTCTCGCCCTGGTCGTGCTCGCCGCCGCCCTCGCCGCCGCGATCCTGCTGAACCACTCGGCTCCGCAGTCCGTCGCTGACCAGAACCCCAACAACACGCTCTGCAAGGGCCACATCGACAAGGGCAAGGCCGACGCGGACGATCCTGACAGCGGCGTGGTGGCCTACACCTTCGCCTGCTCGCAGGCGATCACGGGCTACTCGATCGTGCCCGACAAGGAGGCCACCGCCTTCGAGACCGAGGTCTTCGGCTCCGACCCGAAGACGCTCGAGCCGCTGGGCACCGATGCGCTCTCCTGCAATGGCGAGCAGCCGGGCTGGGGCATCAACTGCACCGGCGCCGTCACCGGCAACTGGCACGTCGTGAAGTCCACGTTCACGGTCGACGGCGACGTCTGCGCGGAGCCGCGCGTCGACCCGCTGCTCGTCGTGACGTTCGCGTCGGTCTCCGCCGGCAAGGCCCAGCAGTACATCGCCGGTCCGTTCGACCTGGGCCGTCCGCGCGGCTGCCCGAAGTCGGCCCGCGGCGGCCAGACCCACATCCCGGCCGACACGACCGAGTCGACCACCGGGGACGTCGCGCCGATCCAGTAGCGCGACGGCCTCAGCCGAGGTTGCCGCTCACGCCGGTCCCGGGACGTGCTCCGGGGCCGGCGTCGCCGTGAGCGGCTCCGGCCACGTGCCGACGCCGCCGCCGGCGACATGGAGGACTTGCGTCGCGCCCGCCCGCAGCAGCAGCGACGCGGCGACCGCGCTGCGCTGGCCCGACGCGCAGATCGCGGCGATCGGCTGGTTGGGGTCCAACCCGTCCGGCACGCCCGCGATGTCGTGGTAGGGCATGTGAACGGCGCCCGCGATGTGCCCGGCGTCCCACTCGCGGCGCTCGCGCACGTCGAGGATCTGCGCCCCGCCGCCCTGCGCGTGCAGCGTCGCGACGTCGACGCGGCGCACCGAGGCCGTCGGGCGCTGGTCCTCGCGCCAGCTCGTCATGCCGCCCGCCAGGTAGCCGCCGATGCGCGCGATGCCGACGGCGGCGCTCAGCGCCGCGGCGGCCTTCGCGTCCTCGTCGTCGCGACCGACCAGGATCACGTCGCGGTCGCGGTCGGCGACCCATGCGAGCTTCGTGCCGAAGCCGGCGCGCACCGCCGGGTTGCAGATCGCGCCCGGGATGTGGGCGTCGTCGAACTGCAGGTCGGTGCGCACGTCGATGACCAGCGCGCCGGCGGCCTGCTCGGCGGCGACCTGGCGCGGCGTCAGCGGCTCCAGCGGCGGCCGGCCGGTATGCAGCGGGCCGCGGTTGAGCGCGACGATCGCCTGGAAGTTCGGCGGCTGCGGCGCCAGTGCGGAGATCGCCTGGGCCACGAACGCCTCCGGGTCGTCCTCGGCCACGAGCGCGTTGTGGGCCAGCTCGAAGGCGATCGTCGACGAGATCTTCATGTCCATCGCCGGGCCGCCGCACAGCGAGCCGCCGAGGTGGCCGGGCCAGACCTCGCACATCGCGGGCAGCGCCAGCAGCTCGCGCAGCGACCGGTGCATGTCGCGCGCGCCCTCCTCCTTGTCGACGGCGAGGTCGGGCCGCGCGACGTCGCCGACGAACAGCGAGTCGCCGGTCAGCACGGCCCACGGCTCGGGGCCGCGCGCGGTGTCGGTCAGCGCGAAGGCGGTGTGCTCGGGGCGGTGGCCGGGCGTGTGCAGCGCGCGGACGACCACGCTGCCGAGCGCCAGCTCCCACCCGTCGTCGAACGGCTCGTGGTCGTACTCAGGCGCCGCGAGGCGATGGACGTGGATCGTCGCGCCGGTCGCCGCGGCGAGGCGGCCGTGGCCGGAGACGTGGTCGGCGTGGTTGTGCGTCTCGAGGATGTGCTCGATGCGCACGCCCATGTAGCGGCTGACCGCCAGGTACTCCTCGATCGCCAGCTTGGGGTCGACCACGCACGCCACGCCGGCCTTCGTGTCGCCGACGAGGTACGACGCGCAGCCGAGATCGTCGTGCGTGATCTGACGGAAGAGCATGGGCCGCGCCAGAGCATGACGCCCCCTCGACGGTCAGCGCAAGGCGAGCTCGTCGTAGGTCACCGCGCTGCGGTCGTGCGCCCGGCGCAGGACGCGCTCGACCGCGCTGACGCCGCGCGGGTGGTCGAGGTCGGACGGATGGAGGTCGAGGCGCAGCAGGTCGCCCGACAGCAGCGCGCCGGCGCGCACGACGCCGGGCGACGTCCAGCGCTTGAAGCGCGTGCTCGTCCCGAGCGTCAGCGCGGGCGCGGTCGTCGTGCGGTCGTCGGCGGCGCGGTGCAGGCGGCCGATGCCGGCCCACCACTCGAACGTCGTCGCGAGCGTCGCGCGCAGGGCCCCGGTGTAGGCGTAGCCCGGCGCGACGAACCCGCGGGGCTGGATGCCGGCGAGCTTGAGCACGCGCCGGCCGGCGAGGACCGCGCGGCGCGTCTCGTCGCCGTCGAGGCCGACGAACTCCGCGGCGTCGCCGGCCTGCAGCCGCGCGACGAGCTGGCGCGGCCCGTGCACGCGGCGCGACTGGCGGTGCTGGAAGCCGTGCTGGGCGATCGCGTCGCCGCCGCGCGCGCACTCCTCCAGCCAGTCCGCCATGTCCGGCCGGCGGTCGTGGAACGGATGCAGGTCCGGCGCCGGGATGACGAGCAGCGTGACGCGGTCGACGCCGTGGTCGTTGAGCCAGTCGCGGATCAGCGCGCAGCGCTCGAACGTCGCCGGCTCGACGTCGTGCAGCGACACCGCGATGATGCCGCCGCGCCGGGCCATCGCCTCAGCCCACCAGGTCGCGCAGCGACTCGGCCTCGGCGCGGAAGACGCGGTCCCAGCGGTGGCGCCAGGCGATCATCGCCGCCTCCCGCGCGTCGTGCTCGGAGTGGTAGGCCTCGCCGATCGCGCGGTCCAGGTCGTCGGGGTCGGCGGGGACGAAGCCGTGGCCGAGCGTGCCGATCGCGTGCACCGCGGGCGCCGTCGAGCAGGCCGCGACCGGCGTGCCGCAGGCGGCGGCCTCCAGCGCGACGAGCCCGAACGTCTCGTGCTCGCCGGGCATGACGACGCAGCGCGCGCTCGCGTAGCGGTGGGCCAGCCGGACGCGGTCGCGCGCGTGCGGCCGGAAGCTGATGCGCGCGGCCAGGCCGAGCCGGCGCGCGCGGGTGCGGAGCGTCTCCTCGAGCGGGCCGCTGCCGACGATGCGCAGCGGCCACGGGTCCGCGCTGCGCGCGGCGGCCTCCAGGAGCTCCAGCACGCCCTTCTCCCGCGACAGGCGACCGACATACAGCACATGGTCGCCGCGCCGGGCCTCCGGCCGCGGGCGGAACGCCTCGTGGACGCCGAGGCGCAGCGGCATCGTCGCCAGCCGCCCGAAGTCCGCCATGGTGTCGACGTTGCTCATCACCGCGTCGACGTGCCGGCCGGAGCGCCGCAGCCAGCGCCGCAGCAGCGGGGCGTAGACGCGCGACGGGCCGGGCAGCGACGCGGCCTCCAGGTTGCTCGTCCCGTGGTGGACCGCGACCGTGCGGGCGCCGATCTCGCGCGCGCAGGCGATGACGTCGACCGGCCACCAGAACGGGTCGTGCAGCAGGACGACGTCGGGCTTCAGCGCGCGCAGCGTCTCCTTCAACGCACCGGCGCCGAGCGGGACGCGGTAGCCGTTGGCGGCCACGACGCGCAGCGAGGGCAGCTCGTGGCGACCGCCCTCGTGGCGCGCCTTCGCGCCGGGGACGAGGATGTGGTGGTCGAGCTCGTCGGGGTGGCGGACCGCGTGCTCGGCCTTGGCGTCGAGGTAGGTCCGGATGCCGCCGGAGCGCTCGCCGTAGAAGAGCGCGACGTCGGCCACGCGCAGCGGCGCCGGGCGGGCGACGCGAAGCCCCGCGGAGCCGGCCGCTCCGCCTTCGAGGAGCGCGAGCTCAGGCGGCATGGCGCACCTCGCGAGCCGCCGCGCCGTCCAGCGCGCGGCGATAGCCGGCGGCGAGGCGCTCGAGCGCTCGGTCCCAGGTGCGCTGCGCGACCGCGCTCCGGGCGGCGGCGGCGAGGCGGGCGCGCGCGTCCGGGTCGGCGGCGAGCGCGACGACCGCGTCGGCGAGCGCCCGCGCGTCGGGCGCGACCAGCCGGCCGGTCACGCCGTCCTCGACGATCGAGCACGGACCGCCCTCGGCGACCGCGACGACCGGCAGGCCGCTGGCCTGCGCCTCCAGCAGCACCTGCCCGAAGGTGTCGGTGCGGCTGGCGAAGAGGAAGAGGTCGGCGGACGCGTAGGCGTCGGCCAGGGCGTCGCCCTCCAACCAGCCCAGGAACGTCGCGTGCTCGCCGAGGCGCTCGCGCAGGACGTGCTCCTCGGGGCCGCCACCGGCCAGGACGAGGTGCAGCCGCGGGTCGCGGCGGCGCGCCGCGAGGAACGCGTCGGCCAGCAGGTCGGCGCCCTTCTCCCGCGTCAGCCGGCCCGTGTACAGGACGTTGACCTCGCCCTGGAAGGCATGGTCCTTGCGTCGGTCGGGCGAGAAGCGGTCGACGTCCACCCCGCGGTCCCAGCGGCCGACGCGGTCGGCGTCGATGCCGAGCGTGCCGAGCACCGCGTCGCTCGCCTCGCTCGGCGACAGCACGACCTCGCACTGGGCGTAGAACATTGACATGGCGGCCTGGGCGAAGGCCTCCAACATCGGGTCGGCGGAGCGCACGCCCGCGTAGGCGGCCAGCTCGGTGTGGTAGCTGCCGAGCACCGGCAGGTCCATGACGCGCGCGGTCAGCAGCGCGGCGATGCCGGCCGGGCCCGGCGAGCAGAGGTGGACGAGGTCGTAGCGGCCCTCGGCCAGCGCCTCGACGATCGTCGGGAGGCTCGGCACGCCGACCTGCAGGCCCGCGTAGAAGGGAACCTCGACCTCGGCGACCGCGCCGAGGCGGCGGTCGGCGATCGGGTCGGTGGAGACGACCTCGACCTCGAAGCCCGGCACGCCGCGGTGGCGCAGCTCGGCGAGCGTGTGCGTCACGCCGTGCATCCCGCCGACGCCGTCGGCGACCAGCGCGACGCGCCGCGGCGCGCCGTCCTCGCGCGGCGTGAGCTTGGACTTCTCCTTGCCCAGGAAGGCGGCGGCCGGCGCGTAGGGGATCGCGGCGACGCAGGCGTCGAAGAGGTTCGCGGCGCCCGCGGCGAGGCCCTGGGCGCCGTGCGCGCCGACGCCCGCGACGATCTCGTCGACCACGCGGGCGAGCTTGCGCTCGTGGGTGCGGCGCGCGCGGCGGAAGAGGTCGGCGTGGCGGAACTCGTCGTCCTGCATCGCGGCGAGCAGGTCGGCGCTGCCGAGGTGGCCGAGGTCGACCGCGTCGAGCCAGGCGCGCAGCAGCCCGCGGGCGTCGGCGGGCTGGAGGTCGGCGCCCATCGCGCCGCTGCGCGCCTCGCCGTCGCTCATCACGCGCTCGACCATCCGCAGGACGGTGGCGGGATCCAGGTTGTCGTCCTCGGTCCGGCGCGCGCCGTCGTGGTCGAGCGAGCGGACGGCGAGCGCCATCGCGGCATGCGCCCACTTGGCGGCGCTGCCCTGGTCGCCGGCCGCGCGCGCCCGGCCCTGGCGGATGTGCTGGAGGAACGCGAACGGCGTCTCGGCGAGCGGCGTCTCGGTGAACGTGCGGCCGATGTCGACCCCGGCGTGGTCGTCGGAGCCGCCGACGCCGGTGCCGCCGTGCGTCTCGACGTAGATGGAGGCGGGGAGGTTGAGCTCCTGGGCCCGCGCGCCGTTGCGGACCTCCCAGACTGGGAAGAGCTGCGCGAGCCGCCGGCGATGGCGCGGGGTCAGCGGCGCCTCGACCGCGTAGAACGGGTGCGCGAGCGCGCAGGCGATCTCGCGGTCGTGCAGGTGCTCGGCGACCGACTCCACGCAGTTGCTGATGGCCTGCAGCTCGGCGAACTGGTCGGGCGTGATCCCGAGGCACAGCACGTGGACGGCCTGCGGCTCCTCGCGGAACCAGCAGGTCAGCTCGACCGAGATGAAGACGCGCGGGTCGCCCGCGATCTCCAGGACGCCGGCGATCGTGTCGTGGTCGGTGATCGTGACGAAGTCCATGCCGCGCGCGAGCGCGAGCTCCAGGACCTCGTGCGGCGGCGTCGCGCACTCGGGAAGTCCGAGCGCGCGCTGGACCCCGAGCTTCGACAGCTGCGAGGCGGTCGAGTGGCAGTGCAGGTCGGCCCGGCTCGTACGCGCGGTCATGCACGGCAGAATCCTCAGGTTTGCAGGGCCTTCTGTGAACGGCCGGCCAACATGATGTGACCGGGAGGTGAACCGTCAGGCGCCGGACGGGTCGCGGCGCTCCAGCGCGGCGGCGACCCCGTCCAACATGAAGGCCAGCCCGCGCTCGAAGCGCGGCTCGTCCTCCGCCTGCCCGGCCTCGGCGACGAAGCGCCGCAGGTTGGGGTAGTCGCCCTGCGCGACCAGGCGCTGCACGTAGGGCTCGAGCGCCTGCTGGTAGGCCTCCATGGACAGGCCGGAGCGCCGGAGCGCGCGCTCGGTCGCCACCTGGCGCGTGACGAACCCGATCACGTAGTCGTCGGCCGCGCCGAGGATCTCGCCGATCTCCTGCACGCCGAGGTCGAGCCCGGCGAAGATCCCGAGCGACTGCTCGATGTGGGCGAACGCGCGCGGGCCCATCTGCGGCCGCTCCCACACGCCGGACACCATCCACTGGTGTCGGCGATACACGAGGTAGGTGCGGCGGCTGATCGCCGCGAGGGCGTCGCGCCAGTTGCCCGGCAGCTCGTCATCGGGGATCACGAGCTCGCCCATCACGACGTCCTGCATGAGGTCGAGGAGGTCGTCCTTGGTCGGGACGTGGTGGTAGAGCGACATCGTCCCGACGCCGAGCTCGGACGCGATGCGGCGCATCGAGATCGCCTCCGCCCCGTCCGTGGCGGCGATCTGCAGCGCGGCGCGGACGATCTCGTCGCGCGTGAGCAGGCCGCCGCCGCTCCGGCCGCGACCGCCGCGGCGGGGGCCGGCCGGCGCGACCTCGCGCGGGTCGGCCCAGAGGAGGCCGAAGGGCCCGTCGACCCCGAGGCTCGGCACGCCCATGTTGCCCTGCGGGTCCTCGCCGGGGCGGCCACGCCCGCGCTTGCGCCGGCGTGCGGCCGCCTGCTCCTCACGCTCCTGGCGGGTCGGGCGCTTGCGCGGAGGGTCGCTTGACATTCGTACAGCGTACTGCCATCGTACGCCGTACGGTAGACGTACACCGTACGAACAACCTCGAACTCGATGGAACCGATGACCTCTCTCACCTCTCCCCCCTCCGGCGTCGTCGCCGAGGGCCTGGGCAAGCGCTTCGGCGACGCCTGGGTCCTTCGCGACGTCGACCTCGACGTCCCCGCGGGCTCCGTCCTCGGGCTGCTCGGCCCCAACGGCGCCGGCAAGACCACCACCGTGAAGCTGCTGACGACGCTGCTGAAGCCGTCCGCCGGGCGCGCGACGGTCGCCGGCGTCGACGTGGCCGCCGATCCCCAGGCGGTCCGCGAGCGCATCGGCCTGGCCGGCCAGCACGCCACCGTCGACGAGCTGCTCACCGGGCGGTTCAACCTCGAGATGATCGGCCGGCTGAACCACCTCGGACGGCGCGTCGCGAAGGCGCGCGCCGGCGAGCTGCTGGCGCGCTTCGGGCTCGAGGACGCCGCGCACCGCCTCACCCGGACCTACTCCGGCGGCATGCGCCGGCGGCTGGACCTGGCCGCGAGCCTCGTGACCGCGCCACCGGTCCTGTTCCTCGACGAGCCGACGACCGGCCTGGACCCACGGTCGCGCAACGACCTGTGGGACCTCCTGCGCGAGCTCGTCGCCGACGGCACGACGCTCGTGCTGACCACGCAGTACCTCGAAGAGGCCGACCAGCTGTGCGATGACATCGTCGTCCTCGACCACGGCCGCGTGATCGCGCGCGGCACCCCGACCGAGTTGAAGGCCATGGTCGGCGAGGGCGCGACCCTCGACGACGTGTTCCTCTCGCTGACGGAGGTTGCGGCATGACTCGCGCAGAGCGCTCGCAAGCCGGCCGCATGGTCGCGAAGCTGAAGTGGGCCGTCGCCGACGGCTTCACCGTCGCCCAGCGCAACCTGACGCACGTCCGCTACGTGCCCGAGAAGCTGCTCGACGTCACCGTTCAGCCGTTGATGTTCGTGTTGCTCTTCGCCTACATCTTCGGGGGCGCGATCGCGATCCCCGGCGGCGGCGACTACAAGGAGTTCCTGATGGCCGGGATCTTCGCCCAGACCATGGCCTTCACGTTCATCGGCGCGGCGACGTCGATGGCCGAGGACCTGCACACCGGCGTCGTGGACCGGTTCCGCGCTCTGCCGATGGCGCGATCGGCGGTCCTGAGCGGCCGCGTGCTCGCGGACTTCGCGTCCGCGCTGATCGGGTTGGTGGTGCTGGTCGGCAGCGGCCTGATCGTCGGCTGGGGCATCCACACCGACGTGTGGCACGCGGCCGCCGGCTTTGGCGTGCTCATGTTGTTCACCTTGGCCATGCTGTGGTTCGGCACGCTCGTCGGGATGCTCGTCCGGGCGCCCGACGCCGCGCAGGGCCTCGGCCTCGTGGTGCTGTTCCCGCTGACGTTCCTGGCCAACTCCTACGTTCCGACCCAGGGCATGGACAAGTTCGTCCGGACGCTCGCCGACTACAACCCCCTCAGCTCGGTCGTCGCGGCGTTGCGCGACCTGTTCGGCAACCCCTCCGCCGTCGGCGCCGACACGCCCTGGCCGCTGCATCACCCGGCCGTGTCGGCGATCGCCTGGTCGCTGGCGATCCTCGCCGTCACCGTGCCGCTGGCGATCCGTCGCTATCAGCGGGCGACGGCCGGCTAGCCACGCGCTCGTACTGCTCGCGCAGGAGCGCGATCACGTCCTCCACGTCCGCGTCGTCCTCGATCCGCCGCGCCCCCGGGCCGCGGCGGTCGGGGAAGACCGGATGGTGGACGATCCGGCCGGCGGCGAAGAGCTCGTCGAAGACGTCCTTGGGGAAGCCGAAGTGGGCCACATGGTCGCCGTGCAGGTGGCCGATCTCCCGCGTGCCGACCCTGAACGCCCACTCCCCGCGCCGGCCGAAGCCGGCGCTGACGCCGGGCCAGGACGTGACTTCGGCGGTGATCCGCTCACTTGCTGAGGCTGTGGTCTGCGTGGTCATGCCGACCATGATGCAAGCTCAAGTGAGCTTGAAGTCAAGCGCGGTTACGCCGGCGCGCCCTGCGCGACCTGCGCCACGGCGCGAACCCTCGACGCGAAGGCCGGCAGCGAGTCCAGCGTGATCGCCTGGGGGCCGTCGCAGCGGGCGTTGCGGGGGTCCGGGTGGCATTCGACGATCAGGCCGTCGGCGCCGCAGGCGGCCGCGGCCAGCGCGAGCGGCTCGACGAGCGCGCGGCGGCCGGCGGCGTGGGACGGGTCGACGATCACCGGGAGGTGCGTGTGCTCCTTCAGGACCGTCACCGCGGCGAGGTCCAGGCAGGACCGAGCCGGGGTCGCCTTGGCGTGGATCCCGCGCTCGCACAGGACGACGTGCTGGTTGCCCTCGGTGAGGATGTACTCGGCGGCGAGCAGGAAGTCGTCGATCGACGCGCCCATCCCGCGCTTGAGGAGCACCGGCAGCCCGGCCCGGCCGAGCTCGGTCAGCAGCGGGAAGTGCTGCATGTTGCGCGCGCCGACCTGGATGCAGTCGGCGTACTCGACGACCACGTCGATGTCGCGCAGGTCGGTGAGCTCGGTGACGACCGGCAGGCCGGTCTCGGCGCGCGCGTCGGCGAGGATCTTCAGGCCCTCGACACCCAGCCCCTGGAACGCGTACGGGCTGGTGCGCGGCTTGAAGGCGCCGCCGCGCAGGAGGTCGGCGCCGGCGTCGGCGCACGCGCGGGCGGCGGTGAGCGTCTGGTCGGCGGACTCGACCGCGCACGGGCCGAGGATCAGCCGGAAGTCGGCGTCCGGGCCGCCGAACGAGACGCCGGCGACGTCGACCGGGTGCGGGCGGTCGCCGTGGCGGTGGCGGTGGGCGAGCTTGTAGGGCGAGGAGACCGGGACGACGCGGTCGACGCCTGGATCGGCGTCCAGCTCAAGGCTGACGATGTGGTCGCGGTCGGCGTCGATGACGCCGATGACGGTCTGCTCCGCGCCGACGACGCGCTGCGCGCCGGCGCCGGTCGCGAGGATCCGCTCCGTGACGGCGTCGATCTGGGCAGGGGTCGCGTCGGGGCTGAAGATGACGAGCATGGGGTCGGGAACGGTGCCACAACTCGCCGCCGCCTACCATCGAGGCCATGACGACCAAGGCCTCGTTCAACGCCGAGGACTGGGCGGTGATCACCACCGCCCCCGCCCTCGCCGGCCTGCTGGTCGCCTCGGCCGAGGCGGGCGGCAACCTCCGCGAGTCCGTCGCGCTCTCGCGCGGCTACGCCGAAGCGCGCACGCGCCAGCCCGGCGAGCTGCTGGAGAGCGTGCTCTCCACCGCGCCCACGCTCAACTCCGCGACCCGCCCCAAGACGCCCGAGGACATCCGCAGCGCCGCGCTCGAGCAGCTGCGCCGCGCGGTCCGGATCCTCGACCGCACCGCCCACGACGACGAGTTGGTGGAGTACAAGCGGTTCGTCTACACCTTGGCTGAGGGCGTCGCGGCCGCCCACAAGGAGGGCAGCTTCCTCGGGATCGGCGGCAAGCCCGTCAGCGAGCGCGAGCAGCAGGCGCTCGACGCGATCGCGGACATCTTCGACGAGCCGGTGCCGGTCGAGGACTGAGGCTCAGGCCGCCGCGGCTGGAGCGGCCAGCGCCGCCGCGCGTCGCAGAAGCGCGGCGGCGCCGGCCGCCAGCGCCGCCGGCGCCACGCCGTGGGCGCGGTCCACGTCGAGCATGAGCGGTGCTCGGTGGTCGGCCAGCAGCGGGCCGAGGCGATCCCAGGGCAGGCAGCCCGCACCGGGCGGCAGGTGGAGGTCGAGACGAAGCGGGTCGACCCCGGGAGCCCCGAGGTCGTGGCGCCGAGCGCCAAGGTTGTCGTGCACGCCGAAGAGGACGACGTCGTCGAGCACGGCGCGCACCGCGCGCTCCGCGCTCCCGCCGCGTAGCGACGCGGTCAGGTGCGCGTGGCCGACGTCGAGCAGCATGCCGACCGCCGGTGAGCCGAGCCGGCGGACGAGGTCCCGGACGGCGAGCGGGTCGTAGCCGGCGCGCGACGGGTCCGGCGACGACGGCCACATCGGCGCGACGTTCGTCACCGCGATGACGACGTCCAGGGCCTCCGCCCGCGCGGCGAAGCGCCGCAGCGAGCGCTCCTCGGCCGCTGTGAAGCCCGCGCCGTGGTAGACGACGAGCTCCGCACCCGCCTCCGCCGCGTAGTCCATCAACCCGTCGAAGGCCCGGTCCTGCTCGAGGGTCCCGGCGACGAGATCGTCGGGGCCGTGGAGAACGAGCCGCAGGCCGTGAGGAGCCAGGGCGGCGCGCAGCGCACGAGCGTGACGGCGACGCCGCTCCCGGTCGGCCAGCATGGGGCGCGGCGGGGTGTGGATCTGCACCCAGCTCAGGCCTGCCGACTCATAGGAGTCGAGCAGCGCCGTCGTGGGCCACTGATCGCGATGGACGCTGAGGCCGAGGCGAGTGCCGAGCTCGATCGTCACGCCGACATCCTGGCGCGGGCCAAGACCATCAACTGTGACCGCTCAGTGATCCAGACGTGAACAGGCGGTGAACGCTTCTAGAACCCCTTGAACCCGGACTGCCGGGCGTCGTCCAGGTTCAGGACGAACGACGGCGCCGGGATCTCGTGCATGTCGGACGTCGGGACGACCGCGGTGCCGACCGCGAAGTACTCCAGCACGTGGGAGGACCAGCCGTGGTTGCCCTCGACGAGTTGCACGCCCACGATCCCCTCGGCCTCCGCCGCCTCGGCCTCGGCCTGCATGCGCTCCATCGCCAGCTCGCGGGCGTCGTAGAGCGCCTGGGTGAAGTTCGGCATCTCGACGTTGCGCCCGACCCGCTTGAGCCAGGTCCCCAGCCCCTGGTGGGCGACGTGGTAGACGCACGTCCCCATCACCATGCCGACCGGGCGGTACCCGGCACTCAACAACGTGTAGAAGTCCTGGCCGCTCAGGTCGCTCGTGAACGGCCGGCCGCTCGGCGCGCGGTGGAGCTTGCCCTCACGGTGGCGCACGGCGGTCCCGATCGCGACGAACTCCGCCAGGTCGTTGCCCCATTCACGCCGGCTGACGTCCAGGCGCACCGCGACGATGCCGTCCGCGCCGAGCTGGTCGGCCTCCTCCTCCATGCGCGTCATGGCGAGCTCGCGGGCGTGGTACATCGCCTGCGTCAGGACGTCCATCTCCTGGTTGCGGTTCCACGCGCTCGCCTGGAAGCCGATGTGGTAGATCGACGAGCCCACGACGAGGCCCAGCGGCTCGAAGCCCGCGGCGCGGACGAGCAGGAACTCGTTGACCGACAGGTCGCTCGTGAACAGGCTGCGGTCGCGCATCCGGGCGAGCCGCTCGCGCCCGTGCTCGGGGATGCCCGCGGTGCTCTCGGGGTCGTACTGCTCGTGGGACTGGAGGTCGTCGTCGGCCATGGTGTACGGGTTGCTCCTGTTGTCCTAGTTCAACGGCAAGGCGAGGTACTTGCTCGGCGGCTCCGGCGGGCCGTCCGCGACCTCGACGATCGCGGTGCCGAGCACGTGCATCGAGATGATGAGGTCGATGTAGGTGGTGTTGTTGATCTCACGCTCGCGCTCGCGCTGCGAGCGCTCGATCGTCACGCCGACCACGCCGTGGGCGTGGAGGCGGTGCGCGTCGCGCGTGACGCGCTCCATCGCCAGGGCGCGCGCGTCGTAGAGGCCCTTGCTGAAGTCCGGCAGCTCCTGGTTCTGCATGCGCGAGAACAGGCCGCCGGAGCGCCGGCTCTGCTGCCAGCCCGAGGCGACGTAGGCGACGGTCGAGCCGCCGACGATCCCGACCGGCCAGAACCCGTGGGCGACGAGCTTGGCGACGTCCTGGCCCGACAGGCTGCACAGCAGCGGGGCGTCGCCGCCGAAGTCGACGCGCGTCGAGCGCACCGCGGTCCCGACCGCGACGAACTCCACCAGGTCGGTCGCCCAGTCGCGCAGGCCGCGCCGGATCTGGACCCCGACGACCGCGTCCGCGCCCGCCTCCACCGCCTCGTCGCGCAGGCGTCCGACGGCCAGCCGCCGCGCCTCGTTCCACGCCGCGGTCTGGTTCTCGAGCTCGAACGTCTCGCCGTCGCGCGACGAGCCCCAGCCGCCGCGGTTCGTCCACGGCATGTTCTGCCAGCCGAGCTTGTAATAGGACACGCCCATGACCTGCGTGAGCGGGACGAGGCCCGACTGCCGGACGGCGAGCGCCTCGCCGGTGCCCAGCGCCGAGGAGAACGTGGTGCGGTTCAGCCGCTGCCGCGCGCCGGGCGGCATGCCGACGACCGCGTCCGCGTCCTCGTCGACCGGATCGCTCACGCGTCGAGCAGCCCCTGCAGCGCGCTGCGAGCGCGCTCGCTGCGAGCGGCCTCGTCCACGAGATCCGCCGACAGCGCGTCGATCCAAGCGCCGACGTCGAGGTCCTCGCTCTTGAGCGCGATGCCGCGCACGACCGTCCGACGCCGGCACACGACCCGCCTGCGCGCCCGCTCCGCTTGGTAGAGGCGATCGCCGAGCGCGACCGTGACCGCTTCCGGCTTGCCCCGGCCGAGGAACCCACCACGCTCGATCTCCACCTGCTCGGGCAACACCTGCTCCAACTTGCCCACCAGGACGTCGAAGAACACATCGACATCCCCGGCATCAGCCCGCAGCGCGGACGCAACCAGATCGAGCTCCCCGGCCATGCGCTGGAGCGTACCCGGGCGGGGTTGAGGGACACACCGGCGGATGCACGCCGGGGCGCTACGCCTCCGTCTTCTCCAAGTGCTCTTCCAGCGCCGCGTAGGCGTCGTCGACGGCGCGCTTGGCGGCGGTGTGGCGGGCGGTGTTCTTCGCGGACTCGTACTGGGAGGACCAGGCTTCGGGGGCGGCGAGCTCCTCCTCGAGGGCGACGAGGGTGGCTTCGGCGGCTTCGACGGCCTGCTCCAGCTTGGCGGTCTGGCGGATCGCGTTCTTGGATGGGCCGGAGCCGTTGGTGGCCTTCGGCGCCGGAGCCGCCACCGGCGCCGGCGCCGCCTTCACCGGGGCGGACTTCGCCTTGGGCGCCTTGGCCGCCTTCGGCGGCGGGCCCATCGGGTCCTCGCCCAGCGCACGGCGCTCCTCACGAACGCGCGCGTACTCGACCCAGCCGCCGAGGTAGGACCGCAGCCGCTGGTGCTCAAGCGCGACGGTGCGCGTGCCGACCGCCTCCAACAACGCGCGATCGTGGGTCACCAGCAGCAACGCGCCTTCGAAGCCCTTCAGCGCGTCTTCCAACGCCTCGCGCGACTCCAAGTCGAGGTGGTTGGTCGGCTCGTCGAGGATCAGGACGTTCGCGCCCTGCGACAGGAGGATCGCCAGCGACAGCCGCTTGCGCTCGCCACCGCTCAGACCGTCCAATGGCTTCTCGGCGTCCTCGCCGCTGAAGAGGAACTGCCCCAACAACGCGCGCGCCTTGCCGGGCGTCAGCCCGGTGCGCTTGACCGCCGCCTCGGCGACCGTCCGCGCGGTGCCCAGCCCCTCCAGCTCGGAGTCGTGCTGGCTCAAGTACCCCACCTTGAGGTTGTGGCCGGTGCGCAGCTTGCCGCCGTCCAGCGCCCGCACGCCCGCCAGCGCGTCGATCAGCGTCGTCTTGCCGGTGCCGTTGGGCCCGACCAGCGACACGTGCTCGCCGCGCTCCAGCCAGATCTCGCCGTCCTCGATCAGCAGCTTGCGGCGCTCGCCCTCGCCGACCTCCAGCCGCCCGTCCTCCAACTCGAAGATCACGCGGCCGGTGCGCTCCGGCTTGGCGAACTGGAAGCCCAGCTCCCGCGTGTCGCGCGGATCGCGCTCGATGCGCTCGATCTTGTCCAGCGCCTTGACGCGCGACTGCGCCTGCCGAGCCTTCGTGGCCTTCGCCCGGAAGCGCTCCACGAACGCCTCCATGCGCGCGATCTCCGCCTGCTGCTTCTCGATCGCGCGACCCAGGGCGAGCTCGCGCGCGGCCTGCTCGCGGCGCCACGCGTGCCACGTGCCCTTGAAGTACCGCGAGCGCCCGGCCTCCAGCTCCAGGACGCCGGTGCCGACGGCCTCCAGGAACCAGCGGTCGTGCGCGACCAGGCAGATCGCGCAGTCCAGCGTGACGAGCGTCTGCTCCAGCCACTCCAGCGACTCGATGTCGAGGTGGTTGGTCGGCTCGTCCAGCAGCAGCAGGTCGGCCTCGACCGCCAGCGCCCGCGCCAGCGACGCCCGCGTCAACTGACCGCCGGAGAAGGTGTCCAACTTGCGGTCCAGCGCCTCGTCGGCGAAGCCCAGGCCGTGCAGGTAGTTGCCGGCGCGCTCGCGCCAGCCATAGCCGCCCGCGGCCTCGAACTTGGCGTACACGTCGGCGTAGCGGTTCATGGCCGACTCGTCGCCCTCGGCCATCTTGACCTCGAGCCGCCCGAGCTCGGCCTCCAGCGCCAGCTGCTCCTTGCACGCGCTGAGCACGTAGTCGCGCAGCGTCACGTCCTGGTCGCGCGGCGGCCGCTGGTCGTGCAGCGCCACCCGGACGCCCTTCTGGAGGACCAGCTCGCCGCCGTCGATCCCGGTCTCCCCGGACAGCATCCGCAGCAGCGTCGTCTTGCCGGCGCCGTTGCGTCCGGCGATGGTCAGCCGGTCGCGGCGCTCGAGCTTGAACGACACGCCCCGCATCAGCGGGTTGCCGGAGACGTCCTTGGAGAGGTCGGAAGCGATGACGACGGCCACGCCTCCATGGTAGGTATGCGCGATGCCCCACCGCCTTCTGCTCGTCGCGGCGCTCGCCGCGACGTCGCTGACCCTCGCCGCGACCGCCTCCGCAGCCGAGGTCCAGACCACGATCACCGGCTGGACCCACGCCCCCGGACCGCGCAAGTACGACCGGCTCGACGTCACGAAGTTCGGGTCGGCGAACGCGAAGACCGTCCTGGTCCTGGTCCCCGGCACCAACGGCGGCCGCGGCGACTTCACCCTCACCGCGCGCGAGCTGGTCAAGGACGTGCCGAGCCTCCAGGTCTGGGCGGTCGACCGGCGCTCGCAGGCGCTCGAGGACACCTCCGTCTTCGCCGACGCGCTGGCCGGCAAGGTCACCCCGAAGGCGATGTTCGACTACTACGCGGGCTGGATCGCGGACCCGACGATCACCCCGCACTACCGGCCGCCGGACGCCGCGACGCTCGGCTTCGCCGCCGACTGGGGCCTGAAGGTCCAGCTGGAGGACGTGCGCGCGGTGGTGGCCAAGGCGCGCGCCGCGGGCCGGCGCGTGATCCTCGGCGGCCACTCGCTGGGCGCGTCGGTGGCGGTGGCCTACGCGTCCTGGGACTTCGCGGGCCGTCCGGGCTACAAGGACCTCGACGGCGTCGTCCTGATCGACGGCGGCCTGCGCGGCTCGTTCGACTCCGCCGACCTCGCGCAGGCCAAGAAGCGGCTGGCGGCGATCCGCAAGCAGCCGTTCCTGGACCTGCTCGGCCTGGGCCTGCCGTGGGTGACCGGCATCCTTAGCGAGAGCGCCGCGGTCCTGGCGTTGAAGGACCCGACCGGCCCGTCGGTCGGCCAGGCCTTCTCGCTCCTGCCGCCGCAGTTCAAGCCGCCGATCCCGGCGACCAACCGCGGCCAGCTCGGCTTCGCCTTCGACGCGACGACCTCGCCCAAGGAGCTCGGCCTGATCCAGGTCCGCGCCGGATCGCTCGGCCCCGACGGCGACTGGGTCGACGGCGAGGTGACGCCGCTCCAGCGCCTGGCCGAGACGTTCGGGCAGGAGCCCGCCAACGCCGTCGAGTGGTTCTACCCCACGCGTCTGAACCTCGACGTCGACGCCGCGTCGCCGCTCACCGAGGACAGCGCGGCCAAGTACCTGGGGTTGCGCCTGAAGTGGGCCAAGCAGGCCGCGCTGCCGGTCTACGCGCTGCAGACCTCGCTGACCAACGGCGCCGTGCTGAAGGGCGCGAAGTCGTTCGTCAAGTTGTCGCACTCGCCGGAGGGCGACGCGCGGTACGTGGACGCGAGCGCGACCGAGTCCCATCTCGACCCGCTCACCGCGGCGCCGGCCAAGAACCGGTACCTGCAGACGGTCGTGCCGTGGCTGAAGCGGGTGACGAAGGAGCGCTAGCGCTTCCGCGACGCGGCGATCCGCTGGACCATCGCGTCTTCGGCGGCCTTGGCCGCGGCCTGGCTCGTCACCCGGTCGCGCTGCAGCGCGAAGACGAGCGTCCGGCCGTGCGTCTTGCACCATCCGGCCAGCGCGCTGAACCGGGTCGTCGGCAGCGACCCGGTCTTCGCGCGGCAGGTGCCTCGCGCCGGACCGGACGTCATCCGCGCCTGGAGCGTGCCGTCGACGCCCGCGATCGGCAGCGCGGAGCCCAGCCCCGGCTGCGTGCGCAGGCGCCGGACGAGACGGGCGAGCTGGCGCGGCGCGCCGGTGGTCGCGGGGTCGACGCCGGAGCCGTCGACCGGGAAGAGCTGCGCGCCGAAGATGTTGGCCTTGATCACGCCGACGCCGGCCGCGGTCGTGCCGGCGCCGCCGTGTGCCGCGCCGAGGTCCTTCGCGAGCACCTCGGCGGCGAAGTCGTCGGACTGCTTGTCGATGACCTTGACGACGGCCGCGACGGTCGTGGCGATCAGGCCGAGCTGCGCGGTCCCGACCGGCGCGACGCCGGCCTTCGGCGTCCCGCGGATCGTCAGGCCCTTGGCCTCCAGGACGTCGTCGAAGCGGAACGCGGCGGCGCGCGCCGGGTCGGGCTGCAACGGCCCGTCGACCGCCTGGCGCCCGCGCTCGTAGGTCAGCGCGCCGACGCTGCCGGCGAAGTTGAGGTCGAACGCGCCGTTGGTCGCCGGGCCGCCGCGCAGCGTGTCGAACAGCGACTCGTCGCCGACGATCGAGCCCTCCACCACCTTGATGCCGCGCGCCTGGACGGCCGCGGCGAGAGTCTGGAACTGCGCCTCGCCGAGCGTCGGGTCGCCGCCGCCCTTCAGCCACAGGTCGCCATGCAGCGTCCCGGCGGCGTCGACGCCGGCCATGGTCAGCACGGTCGTCGTGAGGCGGAAGCCGGGACCGAGCGCGCGGAGCGCGGCGCCCGTCGTCAGCAGCTTCGCCGTCGAGCCCAGCGGCCGGACGGTCGTCGGACGGGACTGCGCGATCGTCTTGCCGGTCTTGCCGTCGGAGACGACGAAGCCGCCGCTGCCACCGGCGCCGTCGGCCAGGCGCACGAGGTCGGCGTGCAACGTCTTGTCGGTGGTGGTCGTGGTCTTCGCGGTCGCCGGGACGGCGAGGGCGAGCAGAGCGAGCAGGAGTGCGGGGAGGGTGACGAATGAGCGACGGGTCATCGCCATTCAGCGTTGCACACCGCCGTACGGCAGGCCGCCGCCCGTCCTCTGGAACTCCACGATCTCGGCGTTCTCCCTCGCCACGCGGTACTTCGTCGCCTCGTACTCGCGGAACAGGTCCTTGAGGTGGCGCAGGCCGTCGGCCGGATGCCGGGCGATCTCGCGCGCCAGCGCGATCGCCGCGGCCTCGGCGTCGGCGGCCGGCGCGCGGCGGGCGAGCAGGCCGAGCGCGTCGGCCTCCTCCACGTCGACGACGCGTCCGGTAAAGATGAGCTCGCGGGCCTTCGAGAGCCCGACCAGCGGCGTCAGCCGCGCCGGCCCGACCGGCACGCCGAGCTTCGCGCCCGGGAAGACGAGCTTGAGGTTGTCGGCACCGACGCGCAGGTCGCAGCCGACCGCGACCTCGGCGCCCGCGCCGACGACGTTGCCGACGCACACCGCGATCGTCGGCGCCGGGAACGCCTCGATCGCCGCGTACAGCCGCGCGAACAGCTCCATCCGCGCCACGCCGCCGGCGCGGTCGAGCTGCTCGGACACGTCGGCGCCGGCGCACAGCGCGCGCTCGCTCGTCGTGGAGAAGACCAGCGCCCGCAGCGTGCCGTCCGCCGCGAGCTCGGTGAGCGCCACGTCCAGCTCGGCCAGCATCGTGGAGTCCATCGCGTTGCGGACCTCCGGACGGTCCAGCCGCAGGACTTCGATGTCGTCGTCCAGCCGTTCGCGCGTGAGTGCCACCATGGCGCCGCATTCAATACGATGCGGGTTGCCATGCGCCGCCTGACGAAGACCCTGCTGCTCTCGCTGTTCCTCCTGGCCCTCAGCGCCCCGATGGCGTTCGCCCAGGCCTCGGGCGAGGGCGCCTATGGAGAGACCGACGACAAGGTCGTCACGAACAGCGCCTTCCTCGTCATCATCTTCTTCCCGCTGTTCGTGCTCCTGGTCTCGCTCCTGCAGTGGCGCCTGGAGAAGCGCAAGGACGCCAAGAAGGCGGCCGTCAAGGCCGCCGGCGGCGACAAGCGCTGGTCCGGCGGCTGGTAGTCGCAGGCCCGTAGGGTTCGGACCATGTCCGAGCCCGTGCAGTACGAGCGCGTCGGCGCCGCCGCCGTCGTGACGATCGATCGGCCGGAGCGGCGCAACGCCGTCGACGGGCCGACCGCCGAGGCGCTGCTCGCCGCGCTGGAGCGCTTCGAGGCCGACGACGACGCGCGCGTCATGGTCCTGACCGGCGCGGGCGGGATCGCGTTCTGCGCGGGCGCCGACCTGAAGGCGATCGACACCTACGCCGGCCGGCTGGACGATCCCAGCGGCCCGATGGGCTTCACGCGCCGGACGCCCGCCAAGCCGGCGATCGCCGCGATCGACGGGTTCGCGCTGGCCGGCGGGCTGGAGCTCGCGCTGTGGTGCGACCTGCGGATCGCGACCGAGCAGTCCAAGCTCGGCTACCCGGAGCGCCGCTGGGGCGTGCCGCTGATCGACGGCGGGACGCAGCGCCTGCCGCGCATCGTCGGCCTCGGCCGCGCGCTGGACCTGATCCTGTCGGGCCGGATCGTCGAGGCGCCCGAGGCGCTGGCCATGGGCCTGCTCACCGAGGTGGTCCCGGACGGCGAGGCGCTCACCCGCGCCCTCGCGTGGGCCGAGGCGCTCGCTGCCTTCCCGCAGGCGACGATGCTCGCCGACCGCCGCGCCGCGATCGAGGGCTTCGGCCTCCCGCTCGCCGACGGCCTCGCGCTCGAGGCCCAGGCCGGCCCCGCCGTCTTCGCCGACGCCCAGGCCGGGGCGGCGCGCTTCGCCGGCGGCGCAGGCCGCGGCGGGGCGGGTGCCGGGATCGGCTGACCTACACTCCGAGGGAGTCCGATGCGCGACTTCCCCCACCCGCCGACCGCTGAGCTCGACCTCCCCACGGTCATGCACGCGCTCAGCGATCCGGCCCGTCTGGCGATCGTCGGCGCGACCGACGCGGCGACCCGCGGCCCCGACGGCGCCGACGACGTGGCGTGCGGCTCGATCGAGCTCCCGCTCTCCCCCGCCACCGTCTCCCACCACCTGCGCGTCCTGCGCGAGGCCGGCGTCACCCGGACGCGCGTCGACGGCCGGTTGAAGTACATCTCGCTGCGCCGCGACGACCTCGGCGAGCGCTTCCCCGGCCTGCTCGACGGCGTCCTGGCCAGCATCGCCGCCCAGCGCGCGAAGGCGCCTGCCTAGCACGCGACCCTGCGTGGGGCCGGGCGCATGCGGATAGGATCGCGACCTGTCCCGTGACCGGCACGTATGGAGTGCCGCGGGAGGCATCTTGGAGGAGAGGCTGCATGGCGTATTTCGTGACCGGAGCGACGGGTTTCATCGGTCGGCATCTGGTCGAGGAGCTGCTGCGCAATCGCACCGGCGACGTGTACGTGTTGGTGCGCGAGACCTCGCGCGACCGCCTCGACGCCCTGATCAAGACGTGGCCCGGCGACACGACGCGGATCCACCCCGTCGTCGGCGACCTCGCCGAGCCCAACCTGGGCGTGAGCGACGCCTGGATCGCCGAGCACAAGGGCGACATCGCCCACTTCTTCCACCTCGCGGCGATCTACGACATGACCGCCGACGAGGAGCGCAACGAGACGCTCAACGTCGAGGGCACGCGCCACGCGGTCGACCTCGCCAACGCGCTGGACGCCGGCATCCTGCACCACACCTCCTCGGTCGCCGCCGCCGGCGCCCACCGCGGCCTGTTCCGCGAGGACATGTTCGACGAGGGCCAGAAGCTCCCGTCGGCCTACCACCGCACCAAGTTCGAGTCCGAGAAGATCGCCCGCGAGGACTCCACGGTCCCGTTCCGCGTCTACCGCCCCGCGGTCGTCGTCGGCCACTCGCAGACCGGCGTCATGGACAAGGTCGACGGGCCCTACTACTTCTTCAAGGCCATCCAGAAGATCCGCGGCTGGCTGCCGGAGTGGGCGCCGCTGATCGGCCCGGAGCTGGGCTGGACCAACGTCGTCCCGGTCGACTACGTCGCCAAGGCGATGGACCACATCGCCCACGCCGACGGGCTCGACGGCCAGGCCTTCCACCTCGCCCACCCCAAGGGCCAGCGCTCCGGCGACATCCTCAACACCTTCGCCCGCGCCGGCCACGCGCCGCACATGGCGATGCGCATCGACAAGAAGCTGTTGGACATGCTGCCCAAGGGCACGTTGTCGATGGTGATGAAGCTGCCGGCGCTCAAGGGCGTGCGCGACTCGATCCTCGCCGACTTCGGCATCCCGCCGCAGGTCGTCGAGCACGTCGGCTTCAGCTGCCAGTTCGACACGCGCGACACCGAGCGCGCGCTGGCCGACGCCGACATCACGGTCCCCGAGCTCGACACCTACGCGGCCAAGCTGTGGGACTACTGGGAGCGCGTGCTGGACCCAGACCTCTACAAGGACCGGTCCTTCGAGCACTCCGTCAACGGCAAGACGGTGGTCATCACCGGCGCGTCGGCGGGCATCGGCCTGTCGGCCGCCCACAAGATCGCGCGCGCCGGCGGCATCCCGATCCTCGTCGCCCGCTCGATGGACAAGCTCGAGGAGGCGCGGGCCGACATCGAGCGCCACGGCGGCACCGCATACGCCTACTCCGCCGACCTCAGCGCCATCGACTCGATCGACGACCTCGTGGCCAAGCTGCTCGCCGACCACGCGTCGATCGACATGTTGGTCAACAACGCGGGCCGCTCGATCCGCCGCTCGATCGCGCTCTCCCAGGATCGCTTCCACGACTTCGAGCGCACGGTCCAGCTCAACTACCTCGGCACGATCAAGCTGACGATGGGCCTGCTCCCGCACATGCGCGAGCGCGGCTTCGGCCACATCGTCAACGTGTCGTCGATCGGCGTGCAGACCTCGCCGCCGCGGTTCAGCGCCTACGTGGCCTCCAAGGCCGCGCTGGACGCGTGGACGCGCGTCGTGTCGTCGGAGGTCATCGGCGACGGCATCACGTTCACGACCATCCACATGCCCTTGGTCCGGACGGCGATGATCGCGCCAACCAAGATCTACGACTCGTTCCCGACGATCTCGCCCGACGAGGCCGGCGACATCATCTGCGAGGCGATCCGCTCCAAGCCCAAGCAGATCAACACGCGGTTGGGCACCTTCGGCGAGGTGCTCTACGCGGTGGCGCCGAAGGCCGTCGACCAGATCCTGCACATGGCCTACAAGGTGTTCCCGGACTCGGCCGCGTCCAGGGGCGAGAAGGACCCCAACGAGAAGGCCTCGGTCGAGCAGATCGCGATGGCCAACATCATGCGCGGGGTGCATTGGTAGCGACGGCGGCCGCGGCGACGCGAGTGCGCCAGATGTCGAGCATCGCGCGCTCGTGCGCGATCCCGACGTCGAGCGCCAGGAGCTGGCCGATCGGGATGTGCTGCGCGACCTGCGCGCGGAGCGTCTCGTACTCGGCCAGCTTCGCCTCGTGGATGGGGACCTGGTGGGCCGCGACGGTCGCGGGGTCGGCACCGAAGAAGAGCTTCAGGACGCCGGCGTCGCGGAGCTGAGGCACGTCGTCGGGCGCGGTGTGGCGCCAGCTGTCCAGCGCGGCGCGGCCGCGCTCGCCGATCGCGTAGAAGCGCCGGCGCCGGCCGGTCTCCTCGCGCCGCTCGGAGATGTACCCGGCGGCGGCCAGCCGCTCGGGCTCGCGGTAGACCTGCGCGTGCGGCGTCGACCAGAAGTTGTCGATGGACAGGGCCATCAGCTGCTTGAGGTCGTAGGGCGTGGCCTCGTTGGGCGCGGCCGCGTCGAGCAGGCCGAGGACGATGTACGAGGTCGGGGTGAGCTTCAGGTCTTGCAATAGTCTCTTTCGGACGGTACGTTCGGGACTATGAGCATCGTATCCGGCACGCAGACCGACTACCGGCTCGGGTTCGCCGATCAGACCGAGGAGGTCCGGGTCGATGCGCTCGCGGTGTCGGGCGAGGTGCCGGCGTGGCTGCACGGCGGGCTGGTCCGCGTCACGCCCGCGCAGATGGACTTCGAGCAGCGCTCGGTCGCCCACTGGTTCGACGGCATGGCGATGCTCAACCGCTTCGGCTTCGCGGGCGACGGCAGCGTGTCCTACGCCTCGGCGTTCCTGGACACGGCCGCGCGCCGCGACGCGCTGGCGACCGGCGGCACGTCGATCGCGGGCTTCGCGACCGACCCGTGCCGCTCGCTGTTCCAGCGCGTGTCGTCGGTGTTCTCGCAGGTGACGACCGACAACACCAACGTGAACCTCTCGCGCCTGGGCGACGAGTACATCGCCATGACCGAGACGCCGGTCGCGGTCGCCTTCGACCCCGAGACGCTGGCCACCGTCCGCGCCGACGCCGGCGCCAAGCAGTTCGGGCAGATCACGACCGCGCACCCGCACCACGGGGTGGGCGGGGACGGGGTCAGCGAGCTCGTCAACTTCGCCGCGCACCTCGGGCGCACGTCCGAGTACCGCGTCTACGCGCGCCGCTCGGCGAGCGAGGGGCGCGTGGTCGCGACGCTGCCGGTGCGCGAGCCGTCCTACATGCACTCCTTCTCGCTGACTCCGCGCTATGCGGTCCTGATCGAGAACCCGCTCGTCGTCAACCCGCTCAAGCTCGCGCTCGGCGGCAAGGCGTTCATCCACAACTACAAGTGGAAGCCCGAGCTGGGCGTCAAGATCCATGCGTTCGACCGCGCCACCGGCGCGCTCGCCCGGACCTGGGTCGCCGACCCGTTCTTCGTGTTCCACACCATCAACGCGTACGAGGACGGCGACGACGTCGTGGTCGACCTCTGCGCGCATGACGACGCCTCGATCATCGAGCTCCTGGAGCTCGACCGCCTGCGCTCGGGCAGCGACCACAGCGACCTCGGCGCGCGGCCCGTGCGCCTGACGCTGCCGGCGGGCGGCGGCCGCGCGACCGTGCGCGAGCTGGCCGACGTCGACCTCGAGCTGCCGCGCATCAACTACCGGACGCGCAACGGCCAGCCCTACCGCTATGCCTACGGCGGCAGCGCCGGCGGCGCGGCGTTCCTGAAGCGATTGGTCAAGATCGACGTGACCGACGGCTCCTACGCGGTCTGGGACGAGCCGGACGCCTGGGCCGGCGAGCCGGTCTTCGTGGCGCGGCCGGGCGCCGACGCGGAAGACGACGGCGTGGTCCTGTCGGTCGTCCTCGACGCGGCGGAGGGCCGCTCGTTCCTGCTGGTCCTCGACGCGCAGACCTTCACCGAGATCGCGCGGGCCGAGGCGCCGCACCACATCCCGTTCGGGTTCCACGGCCAGTTCTTCAGCGCATAGCCGCGCGGAGCAGGCGGTCGCCGGCCCCCGTCCGGCCGTAGAGCACCTGGCGTCCGTCGCGCCGGCCGATGACCAGGCCGGCGCGGCGCAGGACGCCGAGATGGCCGGACACGCCCGCCGGGCTCGCGCCCAGACGGCGCGCGAGGTCGAGCGTGGAGACCGGACGGTCCAGGCCGTTGAGGACCGCCGCGCGGCGCGCGCCCAGGAGGTCGTCGAGCGCGGAGGTGTCGCGCAGCGCCTGCGGCGCCCAGAGGTCCGCGATCCCGCGCGGCGGGTAGACGATCGTCGGCTGCCACGGCGGATCGTTGATCGGCCAGACGACCGGCCACGAGAACACGGCCGGGACGAGCAGGAGACCGCGACCGGCCAGGTCGACCTCGCGCTCGGTGCGCGCCCGCACCTCGACGCCGCCGTCGCGCCACGCGACCTCGTCGCCGAGGTCGGCGAACGCGGCCGCCGGACCGATCGTCGCCAGGTTGCGCCCGCGCTCGGCGATCTCGGCTTCGAGCAACGCGAGGATGTCCTCCCATCGCGGCGCCAGCACCGCGTCCCAGAAGGCGCGCATCTGGTCGACGAGGCGACGGATCCCGGTGCCCGGCCGGTCGACCAGCAGCCGGGCGGCAGGCGGCAGGCCGTCCGGGTAGGCGAGGCGCATCTCGTGCGCGACCTGCGCCGGATCGGTCTCCAGAACTCTGCGAAGCTCACCCTCAAGTCGAGGCTGAGCCTCGGTGGGCGGCGGGATCACGAAGTCCGGGTACCATCGGCCGCCGGTCGGGATCACGGCGCTCAGGAGGTCCCAGTCGAGGTCGATTATCCGCGGCTGCGCCCACGCGACGAAGGGCGCGTGGATCTGGCGCCCCTCGGGCTCGCGGACGGCCTCGACGGCGCCCGACAGCTCCATCAGCGGAGAGATCGCGAAGCGCGTCCGCAGGAGGTCTTCGTGGCTGAAGCGATACGCGATCACGCGGGTCGAGCGTACTCCAGGATTCGCGCTGGCGTGAATCTGTTGGCGCCTTCGCGGTCGGTGGTGGACCGTGGTCGGGTGTCCACGGTCCTCCGTCATCCCGGCGTCAAGCGGTTGTTCGCGTTGAACGTCGCCGCGCGCGTTCCCACCGCCGGCGCCGGCGTGCTCATCGTCGTCCACGCCCACGCGCTGACCGGCTCCTACGCCGCGGCGGGGCTCGTCGCGGCCGCGGCCGCGCTGGCCGTCGCGGTGGCGGCGCCGCTGCTCGGCGGGATCGTCGACCGGCGCGGGCAGACCGCCGTGCTCGTGGCGTCCGGGCTCGTGGCCGGCGGCACGTACGTGGCGCTCGGATCCCTCCCCCACTCCGCCCCGCTCGGCGCGATCGCGGCGCTCGCGGCCGTGGCCGGCGCCGCGCAGCCGCCGACGGGCGCGTGCCTGCGGACCCTGTGGCCCGACGTCCTCGACGGCGACCGCGAGGCCGTGCGCTCCGCGTTCGCGCTCGAGGCGGCGGCGCTGGAGCTGACCTACATCTCAGGTCCCGCGGGCTTCCTGCTCCTGGCCGCGGCCACGTCGACCGGCGCGGCGATGGCCGTGCTCGGCGTCGTGTTGGCGGTCGGGACGGTCGCGTTCGCCGCCGAACCCGCGTCGCGCGCCTGGCGGCCGGACGCCAGCGTCGGCGCCGGCGGCGCCGCGCGGGGCAGCGCGCTGCAGGCGCCGGGCGTGCTCACGATCGCCGCGGTCACCACGCTGATCGGCGTCGTCATGGGCGGGATCGAGGTCGCGGTGACCGCCGCGGGGAGCGCGCACGGCACCGGCGCGACGAGCGCGCTGCTCGCGATCTGGGGCGTCGGCTCGCTCGTCGGCGGGATCGCGGCGGCGCGGCTGGGCGGCGCGCGGGGCGCGCGCGAGCTGCTGGTGCTCCTGGTCATGCTGGGCGCCACGCACATGGCGCTCGTCGCCGGCGGCACGTCGGCGGTCGCGCTGGGCGCGCTGCTCCTGGCCGCGGGCGCGTCGATCGCGCCGGTCTTCGCGACCACGATGACGCTGACCGGCGAGCTCGCCCGCCCCGGCACGACGACCGAGGCGTTCTCCTGGAACATCACCGCCCTGGCCAGCGGCGTCGCGCTCGGCTCGGCGCTGGCGGGCGCGGTCGTCGAAGCGGCCGGCACCGGACCGGCGTTCGTGGCGATGGGCGCCGCGGGTGTCGCGGCGGCCGGGCTGGCGGCGGCGCGGGCGGGGACGCTGCAGGTGCCGGCACCCGCGCCCGCGGCCGCCGTGGCCTAGCCGCCCACGCGCAGCACCGCGTTGCCGATCAGCTCGCGGTCGGCCAGCGCGCGCAGCAGCCGCGGTGTCTCGGTCCAGTCCTCGACCGCGCCGATCTCCGGGTGCAGGATGCCGCGGGCGACGAGGCCGGCGAGCGTCGCGAGGTCGTCGGCGTCCGACGCACCGGTGCGCCAGTAGGAGAACGGGACGATCGCGGCGGGCGGGCCGTCGCCGCCGACGGTCGCGAAGAAGTCGACCGTGACGGGCGCGCCGGAGGCCTGGCCGAGCCAGACGACGACGCCGCCGAACGCCGCGAGCGCGGCAGCGGGCGCGAACGCGTCGCCGCCCACGGACTCGAAGACGACATCGAACGGGCCGTGCGCGGCGTCGAGGTCGGCGACGACGGCCGCGCCGAGTGCGGCGAGCCGCTCGCCGCGCCGCGACACCGCGACGACCTCCGCCCCGCGCGCGATGGCCAGCTCGGTGAGGAAGTGGCCGACGCCGCCCGACGCGCCGGTGATCAGCAGGCGGCGGCCCGCGACGTCGGGCGCCACGCGCAGCAGCCGCAGCGCGGTCAGCGCGGCGACGCCCAGCGTCGAGGCGTCCTCGAACGACACGCCGTCCGGGAGCTCGGCGACCGCGTCGGTCGCGATCGCGACCTGCTGCGCCCAGCCGCCCTGCTCGGCGTGGCCGACGACGCGCGCGCCGACCGCCGGGCCGGAGCCGTCCGCCGCCGCGTGGATCACGCGGCCGGCGACGTCGGCGCCGGGGCGCCAGTTCTCGCGCGGCGCGCCGCGCAGGAGGATGACCTCGCCGCGGTTGATGGAGTACGCCTCGACGGCGACGACGAGCTCGGCGCTCGCGGGCTCGGGCTCCGGCACGTCCGCGCGCTCCACGAGCGTCTCGGCGTCGTTGGTGGGGATGAAGGCGTCCATGGACGAGAACCGTAGGCGTCTCGGTCTCCTTCCGGAAGATGGCACCTTGAGGTATCCTTGGTACCTGATGGATACCACCTATGACCCGCTGTGCTCCGCCTGCCCCACGCGCGAGGTGCTGAGTCGCATCGCCGACAAGTGGTCCATGTTGGTGCTGCTGGCCCTGGAGCCCGAGACGCTGCGCTTCAGCGCGCTGCGCCGGCGCGTCGAGGGCGTCACGCAGAAGATGCTGACGCAGACGCTGCGCAACCTCGAGCGCGACGGCCTCGTCACCCGCACCGCGTACCCGACCGTGCCGGTGACCGTCGAGTACGCGCTCACGCCGCTCGGTCGCAGCCTGAGCGGCGCGGTCGAGACGATCCGGACCTGGGCCGTCGACAACATCGAGGACGTGCACGGCGCGCGCGCCGAGTTCGACGCGCGGCCGCGGCCGACGGGCCCGCCGACGCCGATCGCGGCCTGATGGTCGATGCCAGATCGACCATCTAGCGTGCGCGCGTGGTCCCACAGCCGCCTGACCTTCCCGCTCGGGCGCAAGCAGCGCTACCCGCTGAGCAAGTACGGGTTGTTGCGCGAGCGCGTGGAGGCCGACGGCCTGGAGGTCGCCGAGCCCGACGCGATCCCGTGGCCGGCCGTCGAGCAGACGCACGACCCGCACTTCGCGACGCGGATGCGCCGCGGCTCGCTGACCGTGCGGGAAGAGCGCGTGCTCGGACTGCCGTGGTCGGCCGAGCTGGTGACGCGCACGCTGCACGGGATCGCGGGCACGCTCGGCGCGGCGCGCGACGCGCTCGACGGCGGCATCGGGGCGATGCTCGGCGGCGGCACGCACCACGCGGGCCGCGCCAGCGCGCGCGGGTACTGCATGTTCAACGACGTGGCGATCGCGACGACGGTGCTGCGCCGCGAGGGCGCGGTCCGGCGCGTGATGGTCGTCGACTGCGACGTCCACCAGGGCGACGGGACGGCCGAGCTGCTCGGGCCGGATCGCGACGCGTTCACGCTGAGCGTCCAGTGCGCACGGAACTTCCCGTTCACGCGGATCCCGAGCGACCTCGACGTCGAGCTGCCGGCCGGGACCGGCGACGAGACGTACAACAACGCGTTGTTGGAGGCCTTGGACGAGGCGTGGACGCGGTTCGGCGAGCCCGAGCTGGTGTTCTACGTCGCGGGCGCCGACCCGTGGGAGGGCGACGCCCTCGGACGGCTGGCGCTGACCAAGACCGGCCTGGCCGCACGCGACGCGCTGGTGCTGGACCGGTGCCGCAGCGCCGGCGTCCCGGTGGTCGTCACCCTGGCCGGCGGCTACGCGCCGGACGTGGTCGACACGGTGGACATCCACGCGGCGACGATCCGGGCGGCGGCAGCGGCCGCGCCGCGCCGGTGAGGTCGCAAGGCGCTTATTCGACGAAGCGGCCGACCAGGCGCGCAGTCCGAGCGTCCCCGGAGGACCCGCGACGGTGGCGGCGCCGGGGCAGTCACGACCGGTGCGGAAGCGGTGGCGATGCAAGGGGCGACGACCGCGGCCGGTTGCGGCGGCAGTGCCGAGGCGGTGCAGGGCGCGTGTGCCGACGGCGGCGGAGGACCGGCGACAGCGCGCGAACCGGCCCCGGCCTCACACGTCGGCCATCAACGACACCTGCTCCGCCTGGGCCAGGAAGTCCTCGGCCTTGGCCGTCATGCGGACCAGGCCGTAGGCGTCGAGGACGGCGCGGGGGAGCTCGGTGGCGCCGGCGGCGCGCAGGCGGCGCATCAGCTCGGCGACCTCGCGCAAGGGGACCTCGTCCAGGGCTCGTGGGCCGAGCTCGCGGACGCGGACCTCGGGTGTTCCGGCTGGGCGCAGGACCTCGGAGCCCTCTTCGAAGTCGATGGCGCCGGCCTGGCGCAGCCGGAACGTCGAGCCGCTCAGCGGCGCTCGGGCGATGGAGGTCAGGGCCTTGCCGCCGCTGGCCTTCACGTAGAGCCGGTACGCGCGCTCGGCCAGGATCGGGCCTTCGGCCGCCACGATCTCCAGCAGCGCGGGGCCGATCGCCTCGCGGCCGGCGCTGCGCGGGTCGGGGACCGCCCGCGACGGCCACGCCGTGTACGGCTCCAGGTCCACGTGCACGCCGGACTTCCGCCGACCTTCGCCCGACGTCACCGGGAACAGCCCGGACACCTGCCGCGCGATCCGCTCGCCGCGCAGGAACAGCGCCCCGTAGGTCCGCTGCTCCTCGCCGGCGTGCTCGACGACCGCCTGGTAGCTGACGACGTCGTCGGAGGCGGCGACGTTCAGCACCTCCTTGACCACCGGCCGACCCGCGAGGTAGGCGCCGAGGTGCTCGCGCAGCGCGGCCTTGCCGACGACCGGCGCGGCGAACCGCACCAGCACGGCGTCCTCGTGGTACTGGCCGAGCACCCCCTCGAGGTCGCCGGCCTGCATCAGCCGCAGGTGACGGTCCAACAGCTCGCGCGGTGTGCTCATAGGCGGAAGACGGGGACGAGCCGCTGCTCGTGCTCGGCGTCGATCCGGGCGACCACTTCGAGATGCTCGGCCAGCGGCGTGCCGCGCAACTTCGTTCCGAGCCCTTCATCCACCTGGTAGATGCCGGCGCTGTTGTTCATCTCGATCTCGACGCGCACGGCCTTCTCCCGGCCAGGCGAGATCTTCACCGACTCGATCGCGTAGGACGACAACGAGTGGATGTTGGGCAGCAGCTGCTCGAACGGGACGCGCGACCGGCCCTTGGCCATGTCCAGCGCGTCGGCGACGCGCAGGATCGACCCCTCGATCGTGAACGGCGCGCCCTTGGAGCGGTGCGAGATGATCGCGTGCGACGCCTCGGCGACGATGATCGAGCGCGTCGGCTCGTCGTAGATCGGCTCCAGCATCTTGGGGAGCTTGTCGGCCGTCAGGAACAGCGAGAACTGCTCGTGGTCCTGGCGGTGGATCGACATCCCGATGCAGTGGAACAGCGCCGCCGCCGCGATCACGACCTCGGCGTCGCGCTCGGTCAGGCCGTAGTCGGTCACGACCGACGGCACGACCCCGCGCCGGAACAGCAGCCGCGCCAGGCGCAGGCCGATGTTCGTGACGATCTGGATGTGGACCCACGAGTGGTCGGACATGCCGAGGCGCTCCGCGTTGATCGCCGCCGCGTGCCACCACGCCTTGATCTGGACGTCGCCGTTGACCGCGGCGATCAGCCGGTCCAGCTTGCGGTTGCCGCGCGCCGGGACGCGGATGTGCGCGGCGGAGACCTTCTCCGACAGGCTCTGGGGCGTCGCGTCGTCGGTCACGACGCGGAAACTAGCGCAGCCTGCACGTTGTGGACGACCGTCGCGGCCGAGTCGGTCGCGTTGACCCGGATGCGCGGCAGCGCGAGGCGGTCGCCGCCCGGCCGCGCAGCGCCCGGGACCTCGGTGGTCGCGGCGCGGTAGCCGGCGGCGCGCACGGCCGCCTCGACCGCCGCGTCGTACTTGCCCGCCGGGTAGCAGAACGCGTCGACCGGGACGCCGAACGCGCGCCGGATCGCGTCGCGCGAGCCCGCGACCTCGCGCTTCAGCGCGGCCGCGTCGATCGTCGTCAGGTCCGGATGGGTCAGCGAGTGCGCGTCGACCTCCCACCCGGCGCCGACGAGCTCCTTCACGCGCGTGCGCGTCAGGCCGCCGGGCACGCCGAGGTTGTGCCACGCGAGGTTCAGGACCCCCGGCCAGCGCGCAGCGGCGAGGATCGCGCCGGCGTCCTTGCCCTGCGACAGGTAGCCGTCGTCGAACGAGAGGACGACGGGATGCGCCGGCAGTCGCGCCCGCCCGCGCCAGGCGTCGAGGACCGTGTCGAGCGTGACGCCCGTGAAGCCGGCGCCCGCCAGCGCCGCGACCTGGGCGCGCAGCAGCGCGGGCGGCACCCAGAGGCCGCTGTACTTCGCGCCCGGCGGCGCCGCCGCGATCACGTGGTACATCAGCACCGGCACCGCCGCATGGGACGGCGCGACCCGCACCGGCGCGGCCGTGGCGGCCACCGGCCCGTTCGCGACCTGCGCCGGCGTGGTGGCGACCGACGACGACCCATCGCTGCCGCCACACCCCGCCGCCCCCGCGGCGAGCGCGACCAGGCAGCAGAAGACGAGCGCGCGGCGACCCACCTGGCGCACCCTAGCGATTGCGTACGACAGCCTGAGCGCTCAGGACGTGCTGGACGGATCGCGCTCGGCGGCGCGCGCGGTGTGGCCCAGCATCAGCTCGCGCTGCAGGTCGCGCGGCTCGGGCTCGTTCGGGTCGCGGTCCCTGCGCGTCCACTGCCCGTCGGCGTCGAGGTCCCACGCGTGCGTGTCGTCGGCGAACCCGCGCTCCAGCGTGTCGAGCAGGTCGTCGCGCAGCACCGGATCCTCGACCGGCACGACCAGCTCGACGCGCGTGTCGAGGTTGCGCGGCATCAGGTCGGCCGAGCCGATCTGCACCAGCTGCTCGTCGCCGCGCTGGTAGGCGTAGACCCGCGAGTGCTCCAGGAACCGCCCGACGATCGACACGACGCGGATGTTCTCGCTGACGCCCGGCACGCCCGGAACGAGGCAGCAGATCCCGCGGATGTTCAGCTCGACCGGCACGCCCGCCTGCGACGCGCGGTACAGCGCCTTGATGCACGCGCGGTCCACCAAGGAGTTCATCTTCATCTGGATCCGCGCCGGCTTGCCCTCCTGATGGACGACGATCGTCTTCTCGATCTCCTCGAGGATCCCGTCGCGCAGGTGGTCGGGCGCGATCAACGCCTTGCGGTACCGGCGCGGCCGCGCGTAGCCCGTGAGGAAGTTGAACATGTCGGCGACGTCGGAGCCCAGCCGCTCGTCGGTCGTGAAGAGCCCGAAGTCGGTGTACAGCCGCGCGGTCTTGGGGTGGTAGTTGCCGGTCCCGACGTGGAGGTAGTGCCGGACCCCGTCGCCCTCGCGGCGCACCACGAGGATGCACTTGGCGTGCGTCTTCAGCGCCGGGTGGCCGTAGACGACGTGGACGCCCGTCTCCTCCAGCTTGCGCGCCCACTCGATGTTCGCCCGCTCGTCGAAGCGCGCCTTGAGCTCCACCAGGCACACGGCCTGCTTGCCGCGCTCGGTCGCGCGGATCAGCGCGGGCACGAGCGGCGTGTCGTCGGACGTGCGGTAGATCGTGAGCTTGATCGCCAGGACGTCCGGGTCGTTGGCGGCCTGCTCCACGAAGCGCCCGACCGACGACGAGAACGAGTCGTAGGGATGGTGGACCAGGATGTCGCCCGAACGCATCGCGGCGAACATGTCGGCCTTGGCGTGGTGCTCCTCGGGCCGCAGCCGCGGCTGGGTGACCGACTGCCACGGCGTGTCGCGCAGGTCGTCGAAGCCCTTGAGCCCGACGATCTGCCACAGGTCGGTCAGGTCGAGCAGGTCGTTGACCTCGTAGACCTGGCGGTCCTCGACCTCCAGCGCCTCGGTCAGCGCGTCACGCAGCCCATCGGCCATGCCGGCCTCGATGTCGACGCGCACGACCTCGCCGAAGCGGCGGCGGCGCAGCTCGTCCTCGACCGCGGTCAGGAGGTCGTCGGCCTCGTCGGAGATCTCGAAGTCGGCGTCGCGGGTCACGCGGAACACGCCGTGCTCGACGATCTCCATCCCGGGGAACAGCGCCTCCAGGTTGGCGGCGATCAGCTCCTCCAGCGGGACGAACGTCGTCGGCTCGTCCTCCAGCGCGACGAACCGCGGGAGCATCTCCTTCGGGACCTTGACGCGCGCGAAGGTCACCAGGCCGGAGACCGGGTCGCGGACCAGGACCGCCAGCGAGAGCGACAGGCTCGAGATGTAGGGGAACGGCCGGCCGAGGCCGACGGCCAGCGGCGTGAGCACCGGGAAGATCTGGCGGCGGAAGCGGTGGTCCAGCGCGCGGCGCGCGTCCTCGGAGACGTCCTCGACCGACACCAGCCGGATGCCGTGCTCGGCCAGCGACGGGCGCAGGTCGTGCGACAGCGTCCTGCACTGGCGCTCCTTGAGGTCCATCACCTTCGCGCGGATCGCGTCGATCGTCTCCGACGGCGTGCGGCCGTCGAGCTTGGGCGCCGTGATCCCGGCGTCGACCTGGTCGTGCAGCCCGGCGACGCGGATCATGAAGAACTCGTCGAGGTTGGACTCGAAGATCGCGGCGAACTTGCAGCGCTCCAGCAGCGGCTGGGCCGGGTCCTCGGCGAGCTGCATCACGCGGTCGTCGAAGTCGACCCACGACAGCTCCCGGTTGATGTACAACTCGGGCGCGTCGAGGTCGGAGGGCTGGGGAGCCGGCTCCTCGTGCGCCTCGACGGCGCGGATCGACTCTTGCGTGAGCTGCGGATCGGGGTTCATGCCGGGGACTCCTCCGACGGTAAGGGCTGAGCCGGCCCTGCGCCGTTACCGTCGTGTGAACGCGATGTGATCGGGTCACCCGCGTCGGGGCGCTCGCCGAGCGCCTGCTCCAGGCGCTGTCGGAAGCTGTCGCGCTCCAGTTTGTCCCAGCGGTCCAGGAACCGCTCGAAGAGCAGCTCGCGCCGCGCGCCCAACGCCACGTCGAGCGTCTGCAGCCCGCGGTAGGCGGCGCGATGCGGCGCCTGGGCGGCGAGCGCCGGGTCGAGGTCCTTGGCGCCCGGCTCGGCGAGCCCGCGGACGAACCGCGCGTCCTCGGCGCGCAGGTCGCTGCCGACCGCCGCGACGCGCGGGCGCGTGACGTCGCAGTCGTGGATCTCGCCGAGCACGTCCTGGAGCTTCTTGGCCTGCTTGGCGGCGTCGCGCGCGTAGGGCCCGAAGGCCGGCGCGAAGAGCTCGAGCACGTAGCGCAGCCGCTTGGCCGCGATGCGCATGTCGTGCAGCGTGTGGAACGCGGCGGGGTCGCGCCCCGCCGGCATGAACGAGCACAGCTCGTCGAGCCGGACGGCGACGATCTTCGCGACCTCGTCGACGGCCACGCCGTCGGGGTCGACGCCCTTGACCTTGCGGGCCTTCACGCGACCGCCTCCGGCGCGGCGCCGGCGACCAGCCGCTCCAGGCGCCCGCGCAGGTCGTCGTCCTCGATCGCCTTCAGCGCGGCGGCGAGCGTCCGGTTGCCGTCCTGCTGCTCGGCGCGCACGCGGTCGGCGAACGCGTCGATGCCGGCCTGGTCGGGCCCGGGCAGCGCGGCAGCCGTCGCGGCCAGCGCGGCGAGCTGCACGTCCGGGTCGCGGCGCGCGCCGAGCGCGTCGGCCAGCGCCTTGACGTCCTTCAGCACCGCCTTGTGCTCCGCGCCGTCGAAAGCTGGCGCGAAGACCTCGAGCACGGCGCGCAGCCGGCGCGTCGCGACGCGCATGGCGTGGACGCGCTCGATGTCCTCGGTGTCCAGGACGCCCGCCGCGTGCGCGAACACTTCACCGGCCCGGACGGCGACCGCGTCGCGCGCGATCGCGCGGAAGCTCTTGCGACCGTCGAACCCCGGGATGTCCTTCGCCTTGGCCATGCGCGTCGTGCCGTAGTCGTTCTTCTACTCCACTTCCCCCAAGAGGTCGAGCACCACGCCCTCGCGCAGGCCGCCGCAGCCGACGTGCAACGGGCATTGCGCGGCGCGCGCGACCTCGGCCAGCAGGACCAGGCCGGCCGGCAGCAGCCGGACGCGCTCGACGTGCAGGTCGAGGTCCAGCGCGGTCTCCACGGCCGGCGCGCGCGTGACCCGCACGAGCGCCGCGTCGAGCACCGCGGCGCTCAGCCGCTCTCCGCACAGGCGCCGCAGCGAGGTCGCGCTGCCGCCGACCGCCCACGCGACGTCGGCCGCCGGGCAGCCCGCCGAGGCGATCGCGGCGGCGGCGGCGGCGCGCGCGGCCTCGACCTGCGCGGGCGACGGCGGGTCGTCGTGGAGGTGCAGCTCGGCCAGCGCGCCGGAGCCGATCGGCAGCGACGTCCACCACGCCGGGCCGTGGCCGGGCGCGCCGTGGGCCAGCTCGGTCGAGCCGCCGCCGACGTCGGCCACGATCACGGTCCCGACGCCGTCGCCGGCCAGCGGCGCCGTCGCCCCGGCGAACGCCAGACGCGCCTCCTCCTCGCCGCTGAGCACCTCGACCGTCACGCCCGCGGCGGCGCTGAGCCGCGCGATCAGCCGGTCGCGGCCGGGCGCGTCGCGCAGCGCGGCGGTGGCCACGACGCGCAGCGCGCAGATGTCGTTCGCGCGCGCGGTCAGCGCCTGCTCGGCGACCGCCTCGGCGATCGCGCGCGCCTTGTCGTCCGGGATGCCGGAGCGCCGCTCGGCGGCCGTGAGCCGGACGAACGCGCGGTGCGCGGCGACCTCGAGCAGCCCGCCGGGACGTGCGGGATCGGGCTCGGCGACGAGCAGCCGCGTGGTGTTCGAGCCGATGTCTATGCAGGCCGCCCTCGCCAACGTCACACAGCCTCTCACGTCTCCACTGCTTGAATGAAGGGGTGGCCGCCGTCGCCCCCGCCATCCTCGTGCGCGATCTGCGCAAGTCCTACGGGTCGTTCGCGGCCGTCCGAGGCATCGACTTCGAAGTCGCGCCCGGTGAGGTGTTCGGCCTGCTCGGGCCCAACGGCGCCGGCAAGACCAGCACGGTCGAGATCCTGGAGGGGTACCGCCGCCGCGACGGCGGCATCGTCTCCGTCCTCGGCCAGGACCCCGAGCGCCGCCCGCGCGACCTGCGCCGGCGGATCGGGATCGTCCTGCAGTCGACGGGCATGTACCGCCACGTGACGGTCCGCGAGGCGCTGACGCACTGGGCACGCTTCTATCCGCAGGCGCGCGACGTGGACGAGGTCCTGTCCTTGGCCGGACTGGACGAGAAGGCCGACGCGCTGTCGCGCACGCTGTCGGGCGGCCAGATGCGCCGGCTGGACTTCGCGCTCGCGCTCATCGGCGACCCGGAGCTGATCTTCCTCGACGAGCCGACCACGGGCTTCGACCCGGCGGCGCGCCGCGCGGCGTGGGACGTCGTGCGCTCGCTGCAGGAGCTCGGCAAGACCGTCCTGCTGACCACGCACTACCTCGACGAGGCCCAGGCGCTCTGCGACCGCGTGGCGATCGTCAAGGAGGGCCGGATCGTCGCCGAGGGCCCGCCGGCCGAGCTCGGCGCGTCGTCGTCGCGCTACACGGTCGCGTGGCGAGCGGCCGGCAGCGGCGAGATGGAGACGCGCGAGACCGACGACCCGACGGCGCTGCTGCACCAGCTGACCTCCGCCGCGCTGGCCCGCGGCGAGAAGCTGCTGGACCTGTCGGTCGCGCGCCCATCGCTCGAGGACGTGTACCTGGAGCTCACCGCCGGGCCGGTCACGACCCAGGAAGCGGAGGAGGTGGCCGCCGATGTCTGACGCGCTCACCCTCGCCTGGCACCAGTACCGCCTCGAGCGCCGGATGTTCTGGCGCAACCCGAGCGCCGCGTTCTTCAACTTCCTGCTGCCGCTGCTCTTCCTCGCCCTGTTCGGCGCGATCTTCAGCGGCAACCAGGCCGACCTCGACGTCCTGATCCCCGGCATCGCGGGGATGTCGATCATGGCCACCACCTTCTCATCGTTGGTCATGAACCTGACGTTCCTGCGCGAGCAGGGCGTGCTCAAGCGCATGCGCGGGACGCCGCTGCCCGAGGGCTCCTACCTGCTCGGCGTGTTCGGCAACGCGGTGGCCAACGCGGTCATCCAGATCGGGCTCGTGATCGTCGCGGGCAAGCTCCTGTTCGGGACCGGCTGGCCGAAGGACTGGGCGGAGCTGCTGGTCTACACCGCGGCGGGCGTGACATGCCTCGCGGCGCTGGGCGTCGCGTGGTCGCACGTGGTGCCCAACTACGACTCGGCCGCGGCGTACAACAACATCGTCTTCCTGCCCGTCATCTTCATCTCGGGCGTCTTCTACGACGTCGACAACGCCCCGCAGTTCCTGCGCGACATCGCCCAGGTGCTGCCGCTGGTGCACATCATCGACGGGCTGTCGGGCGCGCTGGTCTCCGGCCGGTCGCTGGCCGACAACGCGTCGGGCCTGTGCGTCGTGGCGATCTGGACGCTGATCGGGCTGTTCTTCGCGGTGCGCGGCTTCCGCTGGGAAGCCCGCCGCGAGGACTGACGCGCGCGCCGGGCTCAGTCCGGCGCGAAGCGGCTCCAGCCCAGCGCGACCGTCAGGGCGGCGGTCGCTCCGAAGAGCAGCGCGACGAGCTGGGGCACGCCCGCGGTGCCGTTGTGGACGACGAGCGCGACGGGCAGCGCGCCGACCAGCGCGGCCAGGACCGGGAAGGCGACGATCCACAGGACGATCACGATCGCGGTCGTGCCGGTCTGGTCGCCGTAGCCGGTCGCCATCACGCTCGGCGGCAGCTGGCCGCCGCGGCGGCTGCTCAGCGCGGCGCACAGCGTGACGGCGGGCGTCGCGAGGACGGCCATGGCCGCGGCGGATCCGCCGTGGGCGGGCAACGCGCCGGCGACCGCGCAGGCCGCTGCGGCGACGATCGCCGCCGCCGCCACGACGACGACCGGGACGAACGCGTGGGCCGCCAGGACGCGGCCCATCGGGGCGCGCAGCAGGACGCGGACGCGGCCGGGCTGGTCGGTCTCGGCGCGCAGCGGCTCCAGGACGCGCGACGCGCCCGCGAACGTCACGAGCGCGCCCGCGCCGACCGCGGCGGGGTGATCGCCGTTGACCACGCAGATCGCGGTGCCGCCGGCGGCGAGCACGACCGCCTCGGCCAGCCGCTGAGGGGTGCTGATCAACGCTGCGGCGTCGCGCCACGGGATCGCCCAGCGCGGGTCGCGCGGCGCGCGCAGCCGGTGCCCGCGCGGCGCCCGGGCCGGCCGCCCGCTCACGCCGGTCAGGCTGCGGCGGATGTACCGAGCGTTCATGGAGTACAACGCGGCGACCGCGCCGTTGCGCGCCTCGGCGCGCAGGAGGTGGCGCTCGGTCGGCGTCTTGCCGCGCCGCGCGAGCGCCAGGAGCACGCCCGCCGCGGTCAGCCCCGCGAGCAGCGCGAGCGCCGCCGGCCACACGCCGGCGTCGTCGACGAGCGGCTGGATCGCCCAGCCCCACGGCCCGGACCAGAGCGCGACGTGCCGGCCGGCGGAGCCGTCGTGCGAGGCGAGCACGACGAGGACCGCGCCGAGCGCGAGCAGCGGCCAGGCCGCGAGGCGCGTGCCGCGGTCCCAGCGCGCCGAGCCCTGGACGAGCGCGGCGCCCGCCACACCGAGCACGGCGAGCAGCGCGAGCGCCACGACGAACGCCGCGGCGCGCTCCACCGCGATCCCGCGGCCGTCGCCGGCCACACCGATCAACGCGATCGCGGCCAGCACGGCGCCGAGCCCGGCGCCCACGAGCAGGCCGCGCAGCAGCCGGCCCAGCGCGAGCTCGGCCCGGCGCAGCGGCGCGCCGAGCAGCTGCGCGACGTCGGCGACCGAGAAGACGACCGGGCCCTGGACCGCGCCCCAGCGCGTCACCGCCAGCAGCGCGGCGAGCGCGAGCGCCGGCCCCCACGTCGCGACGGCGCTCGGCGTCGCGACCTCCGACAGCGCCTGGCTGGCGGTGCCGTAGACCAGCGGCCCGCCGATCGCCAGCGTGATGAAGACGTAGTAGGCGGGCTCCAGGCGCTTCAGCAGCGACGGCGGCTCCTGCACCCGCTTCCAGAAGCGCCGCAGGTCGCGGGCGCGCACGCGCGCCGCCGGCGCGGGCGCGACCGGGGCGGCCGCCGCGCTAGCCACGGCCCGCGTGCTCCTCGGGCAGCCAGCCCTGGGCGGACGCGCGCTCGCGCACGTGGCGCCACGTCCCGTGGTCGACGACCGCGCCCTCGCCGAGCACGATCGCCCGGTCCGCGACGCCGTCGGCGAAGTACATCTGGTGGGTCGTGAACAGGACCCCCGCCCCGCCGGCCTTGGCCTCCAGCAGCAGCTCGGTGAGCAGCGCCTGGGACGGCGGGTCCAGGCCGACGACCGGCTCGTCGAGCATCAGCAGCCGCGCCGGGCGGATCAGCGCGCAGGCCAGGCCCGTCTTCTGACGCATGCCGCGCGACAGCTCGGAGGGCAGGAAGTCGGCGCGCGCGGTCAGCTCCAGCCGCTCCAGCAGGGCGTCGATGCGGTCGCCCACGGCGGCGTCGGGCACGCCGTGGGCCAGCGTGACGAGCTCGAGGTGCTGGCGGACGGTGAGGTCGTCGTAGAGCAGCGGCGTGTCGGGCACGAGCGCCAGCGCGGCACGCGCCTGCTCGCCGTCGGGCTCGAGGTGCGGGTCGTGGCCGCAGATCGACACGGTGCCCTCGGTGGGCTCGAGCAGGCCGGCGATCGTCCGGACGGCCGTCGACTTGCCGCTCCCGTTGGCGCCGATGATCGCGACGCACTCGCCGGCGGCGACGTCGAGGTCCAGCGCGTCGAGGCCGACGAGCCGGCCGTAGCGGCGCGTCAGGCCGCGGACGTGCAGGGGCGCGGCGTCGGTCATGCCACGCCGCCCACGATCCACCGGGCGGGCGGAGCGCCGATGACGGCGACCTTGACCTCGTGCAGCGGCCCGCGCTCCCAGTCGTCGCGCAGCATCCCGAAGACGTGGACGTCGAGCTGACGGTCGCCGTGGCGATGCCAGCCGCGCAGCGTGCCCTCGCGGGCGAAGCCGACGCGCTCCAGCGCGCCGGCGCTGCGCGCGTTGTCGGGGTTGGAGTAGGCGCCGATCCGCGCCATCCCGCAGATCGCGAACGCGGCGTGCGCCACCAGCGCCTTGGACTCCGCGTTGGCGCCCGTGCCCCAGTGCGCGCGGCCGAACCACGTGCCGACCATCGCGCGCCGGTCGCGGCGGCTCAGCTCGCCCAGGCCGGTGACCCCGACCGGGCCGTGCTCGCGGTCGTGGATCACGAAGTCCAGCTGGGCGCCCTGCTCGCGCCTGGCCTCCTGCTCGGCGATCCAGGCCAGCGGCTGCTCGACGCTGGTGTACGGGCCCCAGGAGAACCACTGCGTGACCTCCGGGTCGCGCGCGAGCTCCAGCAGCGCCGGCGCGTCGTCAGGGTCCGGCAATCGGAGGGTCAGGTGGGGTCCGCGGAGTTCCATCGGCACGGCATCATGAACGACATGCTCGCGATCTTGTACGACATCCACGGCAACCGCCCCGCGCTGGACGCCGTCCTGGCCGACGCGGAGGCCCGCGGAGCGCGCCGGTTCGTGCTCGGCGGCGACTACTCCGCCTTCGGCGCCTGGCCGGTGGAGTGCGTCGAGCGGCTGCGCGAGCTGCCCGCGGACACGACGTGGATCCGCGGCAACTGGGAGCGCTGGCAGGCCGCGCCGGACGCGGCGCCCGGCGCCGAGGTGATCGCGGGCGCCAACGCGTGGGTGCGGGCGGCGCTCGGCCGCGGCGCGGTCGACGAGCTGGGCGGGCTGCCGACGTCGGCGGTCGTCGACGGGACGCTGTTCGTGCACGCCTCGCCGGTGTCCGACGTCGAGCCGTTCGGCGCCGAGTCATCCGCCGACGACGACCGGCTGCTCGGCGGCGTGACGCAGCCGCGGGTGATCTTCGGCCACACGCACTTGCAGTTCGCCCGCCGCAGCGCGAGCGGGATCGAGCTGGTCAACCCGGGCTCGGTCGGCGAGCCGTGGGACGGCGACGTCCGCGCGGCCTACGCGACGCTCGACCCGAACGCCGGCGCCGTGGCCCTGCACCGCGTGGCCTACGACGTCGAGGCGGCGGCCGCGCCGCTGGACGCGCTCGGCGACCCGTGGGCGACCGTCACCGCGGCGCGCCTGCGCACGGCGCGCTTCGACGTCGGCTAGCGGCCTTCGGGCGTGCCGGGCGCGGCCGGCGTGTCCGGCAGCAGCGTGTGGAACGCGCTGCCCGCACCGACGCCGGACTCGACGTAGATGCGGCCGCCGTGGCGCTCGGCGATCCGGCGGCAGATCGCGAGGCCGATGCCGGTCCCGGCGTACTCGTCGCGACCGTGCAGCCGGGTGAACATCGCGAAGATGCGCTCCTGGTCGGTCTCCGGGATCCCGATCCCGTCGTCGGCGACCGTGACGACGCAGGCGCCGATCGTGCGCCGGGCCGTGACCGTGACGGTCGGCGGGCGGTCCGGCGGGTGGAACTTCACCGCGTTGCCGATCAGGTTCTGCAGCAGCTGCGCGAGCTGGGTCGGCTCGGCCTCGAGGACCGGGAGGTCCTGGACGACGACCTGCGCGCGCTCCTGCTCGATCGCCGGGCCCAGGACGCCGAGGACGTCGTCGACCAGCGCGCGGAGGTCGACCTGCTCGCGGCGCGGCGCCTCGTTGGCGACGCGCGAGTAGAGCAGCAGGTCGTCGATGAGGTGGCGCATCCGCAGCGCGCCGTCGCTGGCCTGGTGCAGGTACTCGCGGGCCTTGTCGTCCAGCGCGTCGCCGGTCCGGCGCTCCAACAACCCCAGGAACGACGCGACCATCCGCAGCGGCTCGGACAGGTCGTGCGACGCGGTGTAGGCGAAGTCCTGCAGCTCGGCGTTGGTGTTGGCCAGGCGCTCGGCGCGCTGCGCGAGCTCGTGCTCCATCGCCAGGCGGTCGCTGACGTCGCGGCCGACGATGTAGAACGCCTCGTCGCCCGGCCCGCCGCTCCAGGCCATCCACCGGATCGCGCCGTCCTTGCACATCAGGCGGCAGACGTACTCGGCGATCGTCTCGCCTTGGGCGAGGCGCGCGATCTGCGCGCGCGTCTCGGCGCGGTCGTCCGGATGCACCAGGTCGAGGTACGGCTTGGCCCCCAGCTCCTCGCGCGACCAGCCCAGCTGCGTCTCCCACGCGTCGTTGAAGAGCTTGAGCATCCCGTCGAACCCGGCGGCCGCCAGCAGGTCCGGCGACATGGCGAAGAGGCGCGCGAGATGTCCCGCGTCGCCGCCGACCACCGCCTCGGCCGCCGCTGCCGTATCCGTTGGATCCAATGCCCCAGCTCCTCCGCGCGGGATCCTCTCACAGGCTCCGGCGTGGCATGCTGGAGGACAATGGAAGACGCACAGCCAGACGCCGAAGAGGAGATCGACCTCGTCGCCTCGGTGGGCCCGCTCGACGCCGTTGTCGAGACGCTGCGCGACGTGCTGCACCGCTCCGGTGCGCTGCGGGTCGCCGTCGTCGTCGACATGCCTGACGGCCCCGCCGCGCTCGTCGACGTCGGCCGCCTCGCGCCCGTCGAGGTCCGGATCGCCGACCGCACCATGCACCTGCCGCACGCGATCGAGCTGGAGGCCGAGTCCCTCGGCGGCGCGATCGAGCTGCGCCAGCTGCCGCCGTTCGAGGTCGAGCCCGAGAGCGGCCAGGTGACCGGCACGCTCGGCGGCCTCGACATGCTCGCCGACGCGATGCGCCAGCTCGCGGAGCTGCTCGGCGGCCGGTCGGTCGCGATCGCGGTCTACCAGACGGTCACCCCGAGCGTGGACCTCACGGTGACCGCGCGCCACGGCGAGCCGGTGCTGATCACGCTGGGCGAGCAGGAGTGGGAGCTGCCGGAGCGCTGAGGTGCCGGCGCGGCCTACGCCGCGAGCGCGCGCGGCGCCGGGGTGCCCGACGCCAGCCGCACCGCGTCGCGGCCGTCCTGCTTGGCGCGGTACAGCGCGGCGTCGGCGCGCGCGTAGGCGTCCTCCCACGTGAACGCGCCCGGCGCCGAGGCGGCGACGCCGAAGGACATCGTCACGGGGAGCCCGGCCAGGGGCGCTGCCGTGATCGCGCGGCGCAAGCGCTCGGCCAGCTCCGCGGCGACCACCTCGTCGGCGCCCGGCATGATCACCGCGAACTCCTCGCCGCCGACCCGGTAGGCGAGGTCGAAGGCGCGCAGCTCCTTGCGCATCACGTAGGCGAGGTCGGTCAGCACGTGATCCCCCACGCCGTGCCCGTGGCCGTCGTTGACGGCCTTGAAGTGGTCGACGTCGCAGACGATCACCGCGACGGTCCCGCCGGTCACCGCCGACTGGTGCTCGATCTCGTGCGTCCGCGCGGCCAGCGCCGTGCGGTTCAGCATCCCGGTGAGCCCGTCGAGGATCGCGGCGCTGCGGTGCTGGGCGTCGGACTCGCGGATGACCGCCGACATCATCACGACGGCCAGCAGCGTCGCCACCGGGAGCGTGAGCAGGATCGGGTCGTGCAGGACGACGTCGCCGCCGAAGCCCAGCGACGCCCCGGCCATCAGGACCAGCGAGTAGGCCGCGAAGACCCACACGACGCGCGACGGGAAGCGCCCGCCGGCCGCGACCAGCGGCCAGATCAGGATCGCCAGCCCGACGCTGTGCTGGCGCCCGTCGATCACGATCGCGGCCGTCAGCAGCAGCTGCCCGAGCAGCAGCCCGGCGGCGATGCTCAGCTCGGGGCGCTCGAAGCGCGTCGCGTTGTGCTGGGCCCACGCGTAGCCGACGACCGCGCAGACGAGCGGGATCGGCGCGTACGCGCTGTCGAACGGGATCGTCGGCGCCAGCAGTAGCGCGACGAGCCCGAGCACCTTCTGGTGCGCGGGCAGGATGCGCGCGTGCATGTCGAGGAAGCGCTCGCGCTCGGGCTGGTCGCGGCAGATCCAGGACGGTCGATGGGATGGGGGCGCGGGCCGGCGCACGCCACACTCATCGGCGTCTCCCAGCGGTTCCTACAGCCGTGCAGGAGAAAGATACGCTCAACGAAGCTGCGCGGACGACAGGCCGAGCAGCTGACGGGCGATGATCAGCAGCTGGATCTGCTGGGTGCCCTCGAAGATGTCCAGGATCTTGGCGTCGCGCGCCCACTTCTCCAGGAGCAGGTCCTCGCCGTAGCCGAGGGTGCCGGCCAGCTTGACGCAGCGCAGCGCCACGTCGACGCAGGTCCGCCCCGCCTTGGCCTTGGCCATCGAGGCCTGCAGCGAGTTGGGCTTGCCGTTGTCGGCCATCCACGCCGCCTGCAGCGTCAGCAGGTACGCGGCCTCGTAGTCGGCGTCCATCGCGACGTACTCGGCGGCCGCGGCCGTCTGGGTCGCGACGGGCGCGCCCCAGTCGACGGTCACCCCGGCCTGCCCCAGCAGCGCCTTGGTCTCCTCCAGGCACGCGCGCGCCAGGCCAACGGCCATCGCGGCCACGAGCGGGCGGGTGTTGTCGAAGGTCTGCATCGCGCCGGCGAAGCCGTTGGTGACCTCGATCCCCGGCGGGCCGAGCAGGTCCTCCTTCGGGACGCGGCAGTCCTCGAGCCGGAACGCCGCGGTGTCCGACGCGCGGATGCCGAGCTTGTGCTCCAGCCGGTCGAGCTTCAGCCCCGGGTTGGAGCGCTCGACCACGAAGGACTTGATCGCGGCCCGGCCGAGTGAGCGGTCGAGCGTCGCCCAGACCACGACCAGCTCGGCGCGCTCGCCGGCCGTCACGTAGATCTTCTCGCCGTTGAGGACGTACTCGTCGCCGTCCAGGACCGCCGTCGTCCGGATCGCGGCGCTGTCGCTGCCGGCCTCCGGCTCGGTGATCGCCATCGCCGCCCAGCGGCCGGCGAAGCGCTCCAGCTGCTCGTCGTCGGCGACCGACGCGATCGCGGAGTTGCCCAGCCCCTGGCGCGGGACCGACAGCAGCAGGCCGACGTCGCCGCGGCACAGCTCCATGATCGACAGCGCGGTCGAGAGGTTCGACCCGTTGCGGTTGGCGTCGGCCGACGCGCCGTTGCCGTTGGACCCGCGCCGCACGCCGGCGGCGCCCGCGCCGCCGAGGTCGCTGCCGTCGTTCATGCCGTCGATGACGGCGGCGAGCATGTCCAGCTCCTTGGGCCGCGCGTGCTCCTCGCGGTCGTACTTGCGCGAGATCGGCCGGAAGACCTCGTCGGCGACCTGCCGCGCCTGCGCGACGAGCGGGCCGAACTTCTTGGGGGTCTCGAGGTTGATCATCAGACGACCAGGACGCCTTCCATGAGGCCGGTCGCCCGCAGGTCGCGGTACCAGCGTTCGACGGGATGCTCGGTGATGTAGCCGGCGCCGCCGAGCAGCTGGACGCCCTCGGAGCCGATCCGCATGCCGTCGCTCGCGGCGATCTGCCGCGCCAGCGCGGCCTCGCGGGCGAAGTCCTGCTCGGCGTCGGCGCGCGCGCCGGCGCGCAGCGCCACCAGCCGCAGGCCCTCCAGCTCGATCGCGATGTCGCTGACGCCGAACGCGACGGCCTGCCGGTGGCTGACCGGCTCACCGAACGCGATGCGCTCGTTGACGTAGGGGATGACGTAGTCGAGGACCGCGCGGCCGACGCCGGCGGCGATCCCGGCCCACGCCAGGCGCGAGCGCGCGACGCACTCGGCGAAGACCTCCGGGTCGGCGGCGCCGAGCAGCGCGCCCGGGCCGACCTCCACCCCTTCGAGCTTGATCCGCCCCAGCGCGGCGCCGCGCAGGCCCATCGCCGGGTCCTCGCGGACGGACACGCCGCCGGCCTTCGGCTCGACGAGGAACAGCGCGGAGCCGCCCGCTCCCGGGCCCTCCAGGCGCGCGGCGACGATCAGCAGCTCGGCGTCGGCCGCGCGCGGGACGAGCGTCTTGACGCCGTCGAGCACGTAGCCGGCGCCGCCGGGCTTGGCGCGCGCGACCGTCTCCAGCTTGTTGGGGTGAAACAGCGGGCGCGGCTCGGCCAACGCCAGCGCCGCCGCGGGGATGTCCTCGCTGACGAGCGCGGGCAGGTAGGTCGCCTGCTGGTCGGCGTCGCCCCAGAGCGCGAGCGCGGTCGCGACGGCCGCGGGGGCCAGCGCGCCGACGGCCAGGCCGGCGTCGCCGTGCGCGAGCGTCTCGGCCGCCATCAGCGCGGTGACCGCGGACCGCTCGCTGATCGCGCCGCCCAGCTCCTCGGGGACGCCGATCATCGTCAGCCCCAGCTCGGCGGCCTCGGCGTACAGCGCGTCGCGCCCCTCGCCCTTCTCGGCGGCGGCCGCGGCCGGGCGCAGGCGCGCCGCCGCGAAGTCCCGCCAGGCCTCCACGAGCATCTGCTGCTCGTCGCTCGGCGTGAGGTCGAAGAGGCCGGCGCCGCCGCTCTTGCGGGGCCGCGCCGGCTTGCCCAGCCGCGTGCCGGCCTGGAAGGTCCGGCCGGCCCGGCTGGCCACCTTGAAGCCGTCGCGCGTCGCGCGGTACAGCGCGCGCTCCGCGGGCTTGCGGACGCCCAGCCGGTCCACCATCTCGGATCCGGCAAGGCGGTTGAGGGCCCGGAGTCCCAGGCCCATCGATCGTTCGGCGACGGTCATCGCCCCGAACAGTAGACGCAAGGGTTTCTTGGGTCAACTGGCCGCCGTCGTTCAGAAGACAGCGGGTGTCTGGAAGGGCTACGGCGTGAGGCGCACCGGGAGCGTCTTGAGCTGGTTGATGAACGGCGACTCGGCGTCCGCGGGCGCGCCGTCGAGGGTCATCGCCGGGTACCGGGCCAGCGTCTCCTCGATCAGGATGTTCAGCTCGAGCCGGGCCAGCGCGGTGCCGAGGCAGAAGTGCCGGCCGCCCGCGCCGAACGCCTGGTGCTCGGGGTTGCGCGTGACGTCGAAGCGGTCCGGGTCCTCGTAGCGCGTCTCGTCGCGGTTGGACGACACGTACCACATGACGACCTTGTCCCCCTCCTTGATCTCCGCGCCGTTGAGCGCGACGTCGCGCGTCGCCGTCCGGCGGAAGTGCGCGAAGGCGGGGAACATGCGCAGCGCCTCCTCGACGGCGCTCGGGATCAGCGCCGGGTCCTCGAGCAGCAGCTGGCGCTGGGACGGGTCGTCGATCAGCGCGCGCATCGCGGAGCAGTACGTGGCCTTGGTCGAGTCGTTGCCCGCCGCGACGAGCAGGAAGAACCCCATGACGATCTCGTGCTCCTCGAGCTGGGAGCCGTCGACCTCGGCGTGGACGAGGACCGACATGAGGTCGTCGGTCGGCTCGGCGCGCCGGGCGGCGATCAGCTCGCCGCAGCGCCGGAAGATCTCCGGCACGTCGCGCTCCATGACCGACTGGACGCCCTCGGGGTTCATGTCCGGGTCGCCCGCGCCGAGCGTCGTGTTCATCAGCCGCGCCCAGATCGCGTCGTCCTCGGGCGCGGTGCCCATGAACGAGCCGATGACGCGCGCGACGACGGGCTGCGCGACGTCGCCGACCAGGTCGCACGTCTCGCGGCCTTCGAGCCGGTCGAGCACGCCGCGGGTGATCTCCCGGATCGCGGGCTCGTGCTCGGCGATGCGCTTGGGCGTGAAGCCGCGCTGGAAGAGCGCCTTGAGCCGGTCGTGGCGCGGCGGGTCCATCCCGATGAACATGCCCTGGGCGAGGGCGAGCGGGAGGATCGCCTCGGTCAGCGCGGTGAAGCCGGTCGCCGAGGAGAACGTCTCCCAGTCGCGGCTGACCGCGTGGACGTCGTCGGCGGTCGTGACCGACCAGAACCCGTCCTCCTCCGGGTACTCGGTGATCTTCGAGGTCCAGTGGACCGGGCACTGGCCGCGCAGCTGCTTGAACAGCTCGTGCGGCGGCCCGTCCAGCCACTGCTCACGCTCCGTGACGAGCGTGCCTTCGAGGGCGACAGGATCGGCGGACATGGTTTGACACTGTGTCAGAGCGGGCGCTCGAAAACCAGTTCCAGCCCGTCGATCTCGTCGATCTGCTCGCCGACCTGGGTGAAGCCGAAGCGCGCCGCGATCGCCAGCGAGCGCGGGTTGTCCGGGCTGATCGAGGCGCGGGCGGTCGTCGCGCCGTTGGCCGCGGCCCAGGCCAGCAGCTCGGTGACCGCGGCCTGCGCGTAGCCGTGGCGGCGGTAGGCCGGGATGACGCGGTAGCCGATCTCGACCATCCCGCGCTCGTCGGGCGCGCCGTGGTAGCCGGCGTGGCCGACGACCCGCCCGGCGCCCGGCCCGTCCTGCGCGACGACCGCGCGCACCAGCCACGGCGCGACCGGCGGCTCGCCGATCATCTGGCCGAGGCGCAGCGTCCACAGCCACGTGTCGTTCAGGAAGTCCTCGGGCAGCGGGACGCCGGCATGGGCGCGGGCGCCGTCGAGGTCGAGGTCGATCAGCGCCTGGAGGGCGTCGGCGTCGAGCCGGTGCAGGCGAACGGTGGGGAGCGCGGGGGCCATGGCCCGGGACCGTACGGGTACGCTGACGGTCGTGGCTGAGACCTTCCTCCTCGTCGACGGGGAGAACATCGACGCGACGCTCGGCGGCAGCCTCCTCGGCCGCCGGCCGGCGCCGGAGGAGCGTCCGCGGTGGGATCGGGTGCGGACCTACGCCCGCGCGGTGTGGGAGCAGCCCGCCCGCGGCCTGTTCTACCTCAACGGCTCGGGGCAGATCCCGATGTCGTTCGTGCAGGCGCTCGACGCGCTCGAGTTCCGGCCGGTCCTGCTGTCCGGGCCGCCCGAGGTCAAGGTCGTCGACGTCGCGATCCAGCGGACGCTCGAGGCGCTGGCCGAGCGCGGCGAGGGCGACGTCCTGCTGGCGTCGCACGACGGCGACTTCGCGCCCCAGATCGCCGAGCTGCTGCGGACCGGCGACCGTCGCGTCGGCGTCATCGGCTTTCGCGAGCTGATCTCGACCGCGCTCGCCGACCTCACGGCCGAAGGTCTGGAGCTCTACGACCTCGAGGACGACGTCGGGGCCTTCACGGTCGCGCTCCCGCGCATCCGCGTCATCCCGATCGAGCGCTTCGACCCGTGGACGCTGCTCGGCGACGCCGCCGAGCGCGGCGAGCGGTCCGAGCGCCTGTAGCTGGTCGAGCTAGACCGCGGTCGCGGTGTCGAAGACGTGCAGCGCGAGCGACACGCGCTCGTTGCCGCCCGGCCCGTTGATGACCTGCGCCAGCTGGGCGAGCAGGTTGGGGCTGTCGGTCGCCGTCGGACCCTCGGCCAGCCGCTCGGCGGCGAGCCGCAGGCGCGTGGGCGCCGGCGTGCCGGGGCTGGTCAGCAGGTCGATGACGACAGCGGCGGTGGACATGGTCCTGGGGTCGGCGGACATGGCGGCGGTGGGGAGCGACGGCGGGGAGCGGCGACCGGCGTCGGACCGGTCTGGAAGCACGGTTTACCGCGCCCGTCCCCGGTCCGGGGGAGCCGGGCCGGGAATCAGCCCGCTTGGGTGATCGGCGGGGCTCCGGGCAGCAGCTCGGCGATCCGGGCCCGCGCGGCGTCGGCGGCCGCGCGCAGCGGGCCGGGCCGGCGTTCGAGCTGGGAGACCGGCTGCCGCGCGCGACGCCCGCCAGGAACGCGGCGCCGCAGGAGCTCGACGACGGGATGGCGCAAGGCGCTAGGCGCGGACCTCGCCGAGGCCCAGGTCGCGCCCGATGATCTCCTTCATGATCTCGTTCGAGCCCGCCCAGATCTTGGTGACGCGCGCGTCCATCCATGCATGCGCGACCTCGTACTCCTCCATGTAGCCGTAGCCGCCGTGCAGCTGCACGCAGGCGTCGACGACGATGTTCTGGACCTCGGCCGACCACCACTTGGCCTTCGCGGCGTCGACGGCGGAGAGCTTGTGCTCGGCGTGCGCGACGACGCACTGGTCGACGAACGCCTGCGTGACGTCGAGGCGCGTCTGGAGGTCGGCGGCGAGGAAGCGCGAGTTCTGGAAGGTCCCGATCGGCCGCCCGAACGCCTTGCGCGACTTGATGTACTCCAATGTGATCGCGAAGGCGTGCTGCGCGTGCGCGGTGTTGGAGATCGCCGAGCCCAGCCGCTCCTGCGCCAGGTGCTCCATCATGTGGTGGAACCCGCGGTCGACCTCGCCGATCAGCTGGTCGTCGGTCACGCGCACGTTCTCGAAGAACAGCTCGGCGGTGTCTGCCTCGTGCTGGCCGACCTTGTGCAGCTTGCGCCCGCGCTGGAAGCCGTCCATGCCCTCCTCGATCGCGAAGAGGCTGATGCCGCGGCCCTTGGGGTCGGTGGCGGTACGCGCCGCGACGATGACGAGGTCGGCGTGTGCGCCGTTGGTGATGAACGTCTTGGAGCCGTTGATGACCCAGTCGTCGCCTTCGCGCTTGGCGGTGGTCTTGAGGCCCTGGAGGTCCGAGCCGGCCTCCGGCTCGGTCATGCCGATCGCGGTGACCATCTCGCCCGAGCAGAACTTCGGCAGCCAGCGCGCCTTCTGCTCGTCGGTGGTCAGGCGCGTGAGGTACGGCGCGCACACGTCGGCGTGGATCGTGAACGACGAGGAGAACGCCATGCCGGCGCGCGACAGCTCCTCGTTGAAGATCGTGTTGTAGCGGAAGTCGACGTCGCTGCCGCCGTACGCCTCCGGCACCGCGACGCCGAGGAAGCCGCCGTCGCCGGCCGTCTGCCACAGCGCCTTCGGGATCCGGCGCTCCTCGCGCATCTCCTCGCGCCTCGGCAGCACCTCCCGATCCACGAACGCCGCGGCGGACTCGCGGAACAGCTTGTGATCGTCGTCGAAGAGCGTGCGGGTCAGCGACATGCGGCCGAACTATACGCACGACCGTTCGATTTAGACGATCGGCGCGACCCCCGCCTCGAGCTCGGTCGCCAGGTCGGCGACCGAGTCCAGGATCCGGGACGGGCGGAACGGGAACAGCTCGGCGGACTCGCGGGTCGAGACGCCGGTCAGGACCAGCACGGTCTCGAGGCCCGCCTCCAGGCCCGACACGACGTCGGTGTCCATCCGGTCGCCGATCATCGCGGTGGTCTCGGAGTGGGCGTCGATGGCGTTGAGCGCGCTGCGCATCATCAGCGGGTTCGGCTTGCCGACGTAGTAGGGGTCGCGGTTGGTCGCGCGCGTGATCAGCGCCGCGACCGCGCCGGTCGCCGGCAGCGAGCCGTCGGGCGACGGGCCGGTCGCGTCCGGGTTGGTCGCGATGAAGCGCGCGCCGCTCTCGATCAGGCGGATCGCCTGGGTGATGCGCTCGAAGGAGTAGGTCCGCGTCTCGCCGAGCACGACGTAGTCCGGGTCGCGCTCGGTGAGCGTGTAGCCCTCCTGGTGCAGCGCGGTGGTCAGCCCCGCCTCGCCGATCACGAACGCGCTGCCGCCGGGACGCTGGTCGCGCAGGAAGCCGGCGGTCGCCAGCGCGCTGGTCCAGATCGACTCCTCGGGGATGTCGAGGCCGGACGCGCGCAGCCGCGCGGCGAGGTCGCGGCGCGTGTAGATGCTGTTGTTGGTCAGGACCAGGAACGGGATCTCGCGCTCGCGCAGCGCGGCGATGAAGCGGTCGGCGCCCGGGATCGCCTGCTCCTCGTGGACGAGCACGCCGTCCATGTCCATCAACCAGGACTTGATCTCGCGCTTGGCCATCACACGCGCTCCAGGAAGGCGACGACCTCGGCCGAGCAGCGCGCCGGCGCGTCGTCGAAGACGAAGTGCCGGCCGCCCTCGACGACGACGAGCGACGGATGCGGCAGCTCGCGCGCGAACCGGTGCGCGCCGGCGACCGGGGCGAAGGGGTCGTCCTCGCCCCACAGGATCAAGGCGGGCGCGTCGACGCTGCTCAGGTCGTAGCCCTCCAGCTCGGAGAACTCGCCGGAGCGGTACAGCTCGAGCTGCCCCCGCCGGCGCTCCTCCGACCCGTAGGCCTTGAAGTACTCGTCGACGCTGCGGTCGTCCAGGTCAGGGCTCACCGTTCTCAGCATGGCGGCGAAGCCGTCGCGGTCAAGGCCGTCGACGAGCTGCTCCCCCTGACCGGGCGTCCGCAGCGCGTCGGCCATCCCGTGCCACTTGCCGTCGGCGAAGAACCCCGTGTTGCTGATGACCAGCGCCCGGATCAGGTCCGGGTGCTCGCACGCCCAGCGCAGGCCGATCAGGCCGCCCCAGTCGTGGACGACGAGCACGACCTCGCCGAGCTCCTGCTCGCGGTGGAACGCGTCCAGCGCCGCGACGTGCGTGGCCCACGACCCGGACCCGGCGTACGGCGAGTCGCCGTAGCCCGGGAGGTCCGGCGCGACCGCCTGCCAGCCGGCGTCGGCGACCGCCTCGAGCAGGTGGCGCCACATGTAGGACGACTCCGGGTAGCCGTGCACGCACAGCACGGTGCCCTTCGGCTCCTCGACCGGGAGCGACTCTCGGTAGACCAGGGGCATCGAAGGGCCAGCCTACCCGCGCGCCGACCTGGGTAGGTTGCCGGCCGATGACCCGCATCCTCGAGCACGCCGCCGGGCCCGTCTTCGTCGCCGCCGGCATCCTGCACTTCGCCAAGCCGAAGATCTACGAGTCGATCATGCCGGACTACCTGCCGGCCCAGCGCGAGCTCGTCTACGCCTCCGGCGTGGCCGAGGCCGCCGGCGGCGCCCTGCTGCTGAGCGGCGACCCGAAGGTCCGGCGCTTCGGCGCCTGGTGGCTCGTCGCCACGCTGATCGGCGTCTTCCCCGCCAACCTGCACATGGCGCTCAACCCCGACCGCTACCCGCAGATCCCGAAGGCCGGGCTCTACGCGCGCCTCCCGCTCCAGCTCGTGTTCATCCGCTGGGTGCTCGCCGCCGGACGTCGCTGAACAAACTCCGGGACCATCGGCGGGGTCGTGTCGTTCTAGGCGACATGACCCCCTTCACCCACCTCCTCCGACCGCGCCGCGCGCTGGTCACCGGCGCCGCGGCGCTCGCCTTCGCGACGGGCGCCTTCGCCGGCGTCGCGCAGGCCGACGGCTTCGTCATCAACGACCCGGCGCTCGCCGTGCCGTCCAACAAGATCGAGCACGTCGTCCACGAGACGACGATCGCCGGCGACTTCCCGCGCCACACCTACGACGAGCTCTACCTCGGCTCCGACAAGGCCCATTGGATCTCGCGCGACGTCGCCTCCGGCAAGGTCGTCAGCGAGACCGCGTTCGACCGCGGCCACGCCGTCACGTGGGACGCCAAGAGCAACAAGCTTCAGACGCTCGACGACAAGGACACCACGCCGCCGTGGCAGAGCCTGGCCCAGGAGGCCGCGAACTGGCAGCACACGTTCGCGACCGGCGCCTCGGCCCAGACCGGCGAGACGACCGTGAACGGCCGCCGCGCCCTGCAGCTGCAGTCCGTCCCCGGCAAGTGGAAGACCGACGAGCCGTCGGGCGTGACGACGATGACCGTCGACGCCGAGAGCTTCACGTTGTACGAGATCAAGACCGTGCTCGCGAAGTACTCGTTCTCGCAGGACGTCAAGTTGAAGTCCTTCGAGACCGTCGCTCGCACCGCGGCCAACGAGTCGGTGTTCGCCCTGCTCCCCAAGGGCGCCGCCGCCAAGGCCGTGGCCGCGCGCAACAAGGCGAAGGCCAAGGCCAAGGCCAAGAAGCACCACCGCCGGTAGCGCGCCCGTCGCACCCCCGAGCCGGGCTGGACCGTCACGAACGTCCAGCCCGGCTCGTTGCCTCCTCGACGCCATGCGCTCCGAGCCCACCCACTCCACCTCCGGCCGCCGCCTGCTCCTGCTCGTGGTCGCCGCGCTGCTGCTCGGGACCGCGACCAGCCGCGCCGCGGTCATCGGCCCGCAGGAGACGATCCGGCCACCGCGCGTCTTCCCCGTCGAGTTCGGCGGCCGCGCCTACACGCAGGGCCACCGGATCCCGTTCGGCCACGTCGTCCTGCGCCGGCGCATCGAGCTGCGCAAGCGCGAGCGCCGCGTCGTCCGCTTCACCTGCCCGAGCAGCATGGTGTCCTTGGGTCCGGCGATCTCGGAGGGCTCGACGATCGGCTTCCAGGTCCGCGACCTCGGCCAGTACCACCACCCCACCCGGCGCTTCCATCTGAGCGCCTATCGCTTCTCCGGCATCGACGAGGCGGTCGGCCGCGGGCGCGTGTACCTGCTGTGCGGGCCCCGGGCCGAGGCGGTCACGGCGTAGCGATGGCCGCCCTCGCCCCCACGCTCCCCATCCCGCGCCTGGCGGCCAAGCGCGACGACGAGCTCGTCGCGCGCGTGCGCGGCGGCGACGAGGGCGCGTTCGCCGAGCTGCACGACCGCCATCGCGCGTCGCTCGTCCGCTACGCCCGGCGCGTCCTGGGCGAGCGCCCGCCCGGGGCCGAGGACGTCGTGCAGGAGGTCTTCCTCAAGGCCCACGCCGAGCTGCTGCGCGACGACCGTCCGATGCAGCTGCGGGCGTGGCTGCACCGCCTGGTGCGCAACCGCTGCCTGGACGAGCTGCGCCGCGCGGGCAACGCCGCGAGCCTGCCGATCGACGACATGGCCGAGACGGCCGCCGACCGCGGCGCGACCGCCGCCGATCCCGCCGACGTCGTCGACCGCCGCCACCGCGTCCGCCACATGCTCGAGGACATCGCGACGCTCCCCGACCGCCAGCGCGAGGTGCTGCTGCGGCGCGAGGTCGACGGCGCGACCCACGAGCAGGTCGCCGCCGACCTCGGGATCACCGTCCGCGCATCCAAGAACCTCGCCAACCGCGCGCGGGAGAACCTGGCCCGCCGCGCCGACGCCCGCGGCGCCGCGTGCGTGAGCGTCCGCGAGGACCTCGTCAGCGCTCACGAGCGCCGCCGCCGCGCGAGCGCCCACGCGCACCGCCACCTGACGACCTGCCGCGACTGCCGCCGCTTCCGCGCCCAGCTCGGGACCGTCCGCGGCGCGCTGCGCATGCTCACCCCGGGGCCGGCGCTCGCGCCGCTCGCGACGCTCCTGGGCGGCTGGACCGCGCTCAGCGGCGCAGGCGCGGGGGCTGGCCTGAAGCTGGCGGCCGCCGGCGCGGTGACCGCCGTCCTGGCCGGCGGCGCCGTCGAGTTCTCCGAGCAGGTCGCGCTCCCCGGCGAGCGTGCGCCGTTCACCGTGCACAGCGTCATCTTCACGGGCGGACTCCAGCTCGGCGGCCGCCACGTGCCGCACGGGACCGCGATCGTCACCCGCAAGCTGACGCTCGCCGCCGGGAGCAGGCATCCCGCGGTCACGCTGCCGTGCCCGACCGGGACCCGCGTCGCCGGACTCACGCCGGCCGCCGACGGCGGCACCGCGGCACGGGTCGGCTACGGCTACTCGGCCGGGACGCTGCTCGGCACGTCCACGACCGCGCACATCGTCTTCGAGCCCAAGCGCCTGCACCGCTCCGCGCCGATCACGGTCGGGACGCTGTGCAAGCGCCCGGACGCGACCGGCTCCCTGCTCGCGGCGCCGGCCTTCGCGGCCGAGAAGCGCGTGCATCGCGTGTGCGCGGACCGCGCGTACCTCTTCGAGACGCCGTCGCGCTTCGTCGTCGGGACGGTGTTCCGCAACCAGCCGGTCGTCATCAAGACCCATGACAAGTCGGGCATGTGGGTGCGGGTGGTGACCGATGCCGGCGTCCGCGGGTGGCTGCGGCGGTCCGTGGTGTCGCGCGGGTCGCGCTGCTGAGCGGGTTGGCGCTCAGCGCACCAGCAGCACCACCGCCACCGTCACGCCCAACCCGATCACCGCGCCGCGCAGCACCCTCTCCGGCAGCCGCCGCGCGACGCCGACGCCAAGGCGCCCGCCGACCAGCGTCCCGGCGCCGACGACCAGCACCGACAGCCACGACACCGGCCCGAAGAGCGCGACGCCGACGGCCGACACGATCGCGACCGTCAGCGACAGCACCTGCTTGATCGCGTTGAGCTTCTGCAGTGGCTCGTCGAGGGTCAGGCCGAGGGCCGCGAGCAGGATGATCCCGAGGCCGGCGCCGAAGTAGCCGCCGTAGATCGATGCGATGCCGACCGACACGACGAGCCGCGTCGGCGCCGTGTGGTGCGCCGAGCGCGAGACCCAGCGGGAGACGAACGGCTGGATCGCCAGCAGCGCGCACGCCAGCAGGATCAGCCACGGCGCCAGCACCGCGAACGTGTCCGCCGGCCCGACCAGCAGCAGCGTCGTCCCGACCGCCGCGCCGACCGCGCCCGCCGCCGCCAGCGCCCGGACCCGCGCGCGCTGGCCCGCGAGCTCCTCGCGCGACGTCGCCGCCGCGCTCACGTAGCCCGGCAGCGTCGCGATCAGGTTGCTGACGTTGGCCGACAGCGGCGACAGCCCGGTCGCGAGCATGGCCGGGAACGAGATCAGCGATCCCCCGCCCGCCACGGCGTTGATCGCGCCCGTCACGACGCCCGCGGCGGCCAGCAGCGCTCCATCGGCGGCGTTCATCGGCGCGGGAGTCTGCCCGAACATCCGTCCAGGGGCGGACCGGGCCTCTGCACCGCGCGCGCAAGAGGCCGACGTCCCCGGTGGTGGGCCCCTCCTCCCGTAGGCCACCTATCGCCGCTGGCCTCTCCGCGCGTGCCTGCGCGCTGCTCGTCGCGGTCGTGGTCTTCGCCGGCGTCGCCGCCGCCGGCTTCCTGACCGCCAAGAGCGACCCGCCGCTGCCGATCGCCGCCGCCAAGGCGATCGCGATCGGCGAGCGCGACCCGACGCTGGCGGCGACCGTGAAGACCGCGACCGACGCCAAGGTCCTGTACATCGACGACGAGACCGTCACCGTGACGTGGTTCCGCCACGGCCGCGGGATCGCGACGACCGCGATCAAGACCGACGGCACGACCTTCCACCCGGCCACCTACCCGCACCAGCGCGCGGGCTACGGCGCGCCGCTGGCCCATGACGCCGCCGTCCTCGGCGCGTTGTTGGTGCTCTTCCTGCTCGCGACCCTGCGCGGCCCGCTGCTGCGCTGGCGCACGCTCGACGTGCTGGTGCTCGCCGCCTTCCTGGTCCCGACGGTCCTGATCGACCGCGCCTGGCTCGTCGGCGGCGAGGCCGCGGGCGCGGTGCTGCTGCTGTACGTGTTGGCGCGCGGCGTCGTCACCGCCGTGCGTGGAACCGGCGACGCCGAGGACGCCGACGCCCCCGTGCTCCTCCAGCGGCTCGCCGCCCGCTGGCGCACGCCCGCGCTGCCGGTCCAGATCGCCGGCGCGCTGCTGCTCGCGACCGTTCTCGTCACCGCGACCTCGACCGGCATGGTCGACGTCGCGACGGCCAACATGGAGGGCGCGACGCTGCTGAGCCACGGCGTCCTGCCCTACGGCCACATGCCCGGCGACGTCGTGCACGGCGACACCTACGGGTTGCCCATCTACCTCATCTACACCCCGTTCGCCGCGCTCTGGCCGGTGGCCTCCGACTGGGACGACGCGGTCGGCTCGCTGCTCGTCGCGGCGCTCGGGATGCTCGCCTGCGCCGCCGGGATCGCGCGGGCGATGGGCGGCGGGCGCGTCACCGGCTCGCGCTGGCCGGCGATCATCGCCTTGCTCGCCTTCCCGGCCGCGCTGATGTCGACCTCGAGCGGCACGAACGACGGCCTGATCGCCGCGGCGCTGATCTGGACGCTGGCCTGGTGGGCGCGCCCCGCGGCCTCCAGCGCGCTGCTGGCCGGGGCCGGCGTGGCGAAGATCGCGCCGCTGGTCCTACTGCCGCTGTGGCTCGCGCGCCTGCGCGGCGCGGCGCTGCTGCGCGCGATCGCCGCGTGTGCCGCGGTGGGCGTCGCGACCGTCGCCGCGCTCGTCGCCTGCGGCGGCGTCCACGGCCCGTTCGACATGGTCCACGCGATGACGTTCCAGCTCTCGCGCCGCTCGATGATGTCGCTCTGGACGACGCTCGGCCTCCAGGGCTGGCAGCCGATCGCCCAGGCGCTGACGCTCGCCGTCGCGCTCGGCGGCGCCGCGCTCGTCGCGCTGGACCGCGACGTCGCGCGCGACCCGCGCCGCGTCGCGGGCCTGCTCACCGCGGTCCTCGCCGCGCTCCAACTGCAGGCCAACCACTGGGCCCCGCTGTACCTCCTGTGGCTCGCGCCGCCGGCCATGGTCGCCCTGCTCGGCCCGCTCGGCGCGCCCGCCCCGGTCCGCGTCGAAGACGAGGAGACCGTGCCGGCGCCCGCGGGGTTCGCTCCCGTCTGAGCAGGGAGCCGATGGCCATCCCCGCGGTCACCGTCGCGCACGACACCGACGGCGTGACGCTCGCCGTCTTCCGCACTACACGATCCTCGTCTACCCGCTGGTAGGACGAGCGCGGCGGCCGCTGCGCGCGGCCCGCGAGGGTGCCCGGCGGCCGGTGACGTTGCGCCGGGAGCCCGAAAGGGGAAGGCTCCCGGCATGGCAGAGGACGCGCTTCGCGGCGGCATCGACCTGGGTGGCACGAAGATCCAGGCGATCGTCGCCGATTCCAACAACCAGGTGCTGGGCCAGGCCCGCCGCCCGACGCCGCAGAAGGGCGGTCCACCCGACGTCGTCGCGGCGATGGTCGAGGCGCTGGAGGAGGCGGCCGAGGCCGCCGGGGTCGCGCCCGACACGCTGGAGGGCATCGGGGTCGGCGCACCCGGCGGGATCGACGACGACGCCGGCACGCTGGCCCGCGCCGGGAACCTCCCGGGCTGGCGCGACCCCTATCCGCTGGCGCACGAGCTGGGCGACCGGTTCGGCGCGGTCGTCCGGCTCGGCAACGACGTGTCGGTCGCGACCGACGCCGAGTTCCACCTGGGCGCCGCGCGCGAGTTCTCGTCGCTGCTGGGCGTCTTCTGGGGCACGGGCGTCGGCGGTGGCATCGTCCTCGACGGGCGCCAGTGGAGCGGGCGCGGGACCGCGGGCGAGATCGGCCACATCCCGGTCCGCCATCACGGGTTGCCGTGCCCGTGCGGCCGGCACGGATGCGTCGAGGCCTACGCCGGGCGCCGCGCGATGGAGGCGCGCGCACGGGAGGCGGTCGACGACGGCGCCAAGACCGTGCTGTTCAAGATCATGGAGGAGAAGGGGCGCGACCGCCTGACCTCCGGGATCTGGGAGCGCGCGATCGAGCGCGGCGACGAGCTGGCCGAGAAGCTCATCGACGACGCGATCGACGCCATCGGGACCGGCGTCGCGTCGGCCTGCAACGTGCTCGACCCCGAGGCCATCATCATCGGCGGCGGCCTGGGCGTGCGCTTCGGCGAGCCCTACGCGCGCCGGATCTCCGACGCGATGATGCCCCACCTCTTCCACGACGACGACCCGCCGGTGATCCGCGTCGCGGAGCTCGGGGACCTCGGCGGCGCGCTCGGGGCTGCTTTGCTGGTGGCATGAGCGTCGGCGAGCTGGAGGCCTTCAAGCGCGCGGCGGCGGTCGCCGCCGCGGAGGAGGTCGAGGACGGGATGCGCGTGGGCCTCGGCACCGGGTCGACGGTCGCGCACCTGCTGCCGGCGATCGCGGCGCGCGGGCTGACGCGCCTGCGCTGCGTGGCGACGTCGGTCGCGACCGCCGAGCAGGCCGCGGCTCTCGGCCTCGCCGTCGAGCCGTTCGACACGCTGGACCGCCTCGACCTCGCCATCGACGGCGCCGACCAGATCGCGCCCGACGGCTGGATCGTCAAGGGCGGCGGCGGCGCGCACGTGCGCGAGAAGGTCGTCGCGGCCGCGGCCGATCGCTTCGTCGTGATCGCCGACGCGACCAAGGTGGTGGACGCGCTGACCGCGCCGGTGCCGCTGGAGCTCCTGGCCTTCGGCCTCGCGGCGACGCTGGTCGCCGTCGCCCCCGCGACGGTGCGGCCGGGCATGGCGCCGTCACCGGACGGCAACGTGATCGCCGACTACACGGGTCCGATCGACGACCCGGCGGCGCTGGCCGCGTTCCTGTCCTCCGTGCCGGGCCTCGTCGACCACGGGCTCTTCCCGCCCGCGCTGACCGCCGAGGTCGTCGTGGCCGGCCCGGACGGCGTGCGGCGCCGCACCGTCTAGCGGCGCGCGATCTTCAAGGTGTAGGCGCTGCTGGCCGACGCGCGCGCCGCGCCGGCGGGTGCGCGGACCGCGACGTAGAACGTCGCCGGCGTGCCGGTGGCGTTGCGGACCGTGACCTGCGTGCGCGACCGCGCCAGCGGCCGGGCGGCCAAGGACTTCACCTTGCCCGGGTAGGCGTACACGTTGGCGCCGTCGCCGCCGGACAGGCGCGCGGTCGCCCGGCCGCGCGCCTTGACGCGGATGCGGTAGACGTCGGCGGGGTCCTCGACGGGGGCGATCGTGGCCGTGACCGTCCCTGACCGGTAGGGGTCGGGCTTGGTGAAGACGCTGCCGTCGACCATGTCGACGCCGTCGTTGGGCTCGGCGCGGTCGGCGGCGGGCAACGGGGCCTTCAGCGCGGCGGCGAGGTCGACCAGCCCGAAGCCGGAGCGCGCGTCCCAGCCGGCGGCGCCCTCGTCCTGGGCGGTCGCGCGCAGCAGGTCGCCGTACTGGCCGGCCGTGAGCTTCGGCCGCGCGGCGATCAGCCACGCGGCGACACCGGAGACGATCGGCGCGGCGAAGCTCGTCCCGGTCGCGCGCGTCAGGCCGTCGGCGGTGCCGTCGCCGTCCAGCGCCGCCGGCAGCGCGACCGGCACGCTCTCGCCGGGCGCGACGACGTCGACGCCGGCGCCGGCGTTCGAGAACGACGCCGGCGCGAGGCCGACGTCGAGCGCGCCGACCGTGAGCACGTGCGGGTAGGCGGCCGGGTAGGTGGTCGGGCTGCCCCGCTCGCCCTCGTTGCCGGCCGAGGCGACGATCAGCGCGCCGTCGCCGAAGGCGGAGCCGATCGCGAGCTGCAGCGTGTGGCAGTCGTCCTCGGTCTCCAGGCTCAGGTTGATGACCTTGGCCCCGGCGCCGGCGAGGTCGAGGACGCCGTCGACGACCTCCTCGCACGTCGGGTCGCTGCGCTCGTCGTAGCCGTAGGACAGCAGCGGCGCGCCCGGCGCGATGCCGATCACGCCCTGGCCGTCGGCCCGCGCCGCGGCGACCGACGCGACCTCGGTGCCGTGCGCGGTGATCGGCTGGCCCGCGGCGTCCAGCGCCTTGGTCGGGCTCGACGCGATGACCTTGGCCTGGCCGACGTCGGTCACCGACCGGTCGACGACGTCGTCGACGAGGCCGATCGGCGCGAAGGCCGCGGGCGGGACGAGGCCGGCGGCGATCACGGTGCCGCGCGTGTAGGTCTGGTCGCTGCCGGCCGCCTCGTAGGTGGAGGCCGGCGCGAGCGCCGCGTCACGCTCGGCGTAGCGCAGGACGCCGGCGCGGGCGAACGCGCGCGCCAGGCCGCGGGCGCCTGGCGTCGCGACCGAGTACACGCCGCGCAGGCGCAGCGGTCGCGCGCCGTGCTCGCTCGCGATCCGGTCGCTGACGGCGGACGGCTGCGCGGCGACGAGCCAGCGCGCGTGCGCCTCCGGGGCGGCGAGCGCGAGGACGAGGGCGACGAGGACAGCGGGACCCAGCGGCGTCGTCCGTGACATCTCGCGCGCCAGCGTACTGGAGCCTGCCAGCTGGCAGGACCACTTCGAAGCGCGCCGAACTACCGGTTCGTGGAGGAGGACCGTTGCTGACCCGTGCCGTGCTGACGGCGCCGGGTGCGCTGGAGATGCACTTCCAGCCGATCGTGATGCTCGCGACCGGCCGCGTCATCGCGCATGAGGCGCTGGCGCGCTTCCCGGGGCTGCCGGGCGTCCCGATCCCCGACGTCTTCCACGCGGCGCACGCCGCCGGCTTCGGCCCGGAGCTCGAGGCGCTGGCGGTCACGCGCGCGCTCGCGCAGCCCGACCGGCCGCGCTGGACGGTCCTCACGGTGAACCTGTCGGTCTCGACGCTGCGCTCGCCCGTCCTCTGGGACGCGCTGCCGGCCGATCTCGACGGCGTCGTGGTCGAGATCACCGAGGACGAGCTGTGGGGCTACGGCGACGATCTCGACCGCGCGCTCGCGCGGCTGCTGGACGCGGGCGCGCGGATCGCGCTCGACGACGCCGGCGCCGGGTACGCCGGCCTGCAGCAGCTGATGCGCGTGCGCCCGGACATCGTCAAGCTCGACCGCTCCCTGGTCTGCGGTGTCGCGACCGACCCGGCCCGCGCCGCGCTGGTCGCGTCCTTCGCCTCGTTCGCGACCCAGACCGGCGGCGCGGTGTGCGCCGAGGGCATCGAGTGCCCGGACGACCTGCGCGCGATCGCCGAGCTCGACGTCGCCTACGCCCAGGGCTACCTGCTCGGCCGCCCGACGCCGACGTTCGCGCCGCCCGTGTCGGTCGCGGCCGCGCCGGTGGCCTCGACGCTGCGCGGCGGCCTGCGCGCGCTCGAGCAGGCGCCGCGCGACCTGACCACGTCGCTGGGCGGCTCGGTCCCGGAGCGGCTGGCGACGCTGATCGGCGCCGCGGCCAGCGCGGACCGCGTCGACCTCTGGCGGCTGGACCGCCGCGCGGGCGAGCTCGTCGCCGTCCGCGTCCCCGACCAGGACCCGGGCGCGCGCGTCGCGCTCGGCGACGTCCCGGTCCGGGCCCACGCGCTGGCGACCGGCGAGGCGGGCCAGGTGCTGCGCACCGACGTCGACGCCGACGGCATCGAGCGCCGGGCGCTGGCCGCCGCCGGCTACCAGGGCGTCCTGCTCGTCCCGGTCGAGGACGGCGGGCTCGTCCTCGGGCTGGTCGCCTGCTACCGCCGCCGCGCCCGCCCGTGGAGCCGCGAGGCGGTCGCCCACGTCCGCTCGCGCGCGGTGCCGTTCGTGTCGGTGCTGTCGGGCGGGGGCGGCCTGACGATGGCCGAGCCCGCCTGACGTGAGGGTCGAGCGCGTCGCGGCGGAGGTCGTCCGGCCGCTGCGCCAGAAGGTGCTGCGCCCGCACCAGACGATGGCCGACCAGGTCTACGACGGCGACGACGCGCCGGGCGCGGCGCACTTCGCGGCCTACGACGACGGCGGCCGGGTCATCGGCATCGCCTCGATCACGCCCGAGCCGCATCCGCGGGCGCCGGCGGTCGGGGACTGGCGGATCCGCGGGATGGCGACGGACCCGGAGGGCGGGCGCGGCGTCGGCGCGGGCGCCGCGCTGCTGTCGGCGTGCCTGGGCCGGGCGCGAGCGGCGGGCGGGGTTCGGGTGTGGTGCAACGCGCGATCGCCGGTTCGGGGGTTCTACGAGCGCGAGGGGTTCGCGGTCGAGGGGGACGAGTTCGAGTTGGAGGGGATCGGGCCGCACTTGTTGATGTCGTGGCGGGTGGGGTGAGCGGGGCGTGTGTGGCGCGTTGGCTGGTCACCAGTGCGGGGCGTTGGTGGTGCTGCGGAGCGTGGTGCGTTCCTCATCAAGGGCGTGAAGGCGTTGGGGCGGCGCCACCCTGGCTGGTGTGGCTCGTCGTGGTCGTGCTCCAGGGCGGGCGGTTCGGGGCCGAAAGGGCAGCCCGCTGGCGGTCTGGGTCACTTCCAACGTCTCTATGACGTTCAAGCGACCCGGATCTCCGGAGGGCGGCGATTCGGCCCCGAACCGCGCTCGATCGCGTCAAGTCCGCGATACACGCGGACTTCACGCGATCGATGGCGCTTGACCCGGAGATTCGGCCCCGAACTCCGCCCCCGGCGCTGCCGCGAGGACGAGCCACACCAGCCAGGGTGGCGCCGCCACCACACTCGCACGCCCTTGATGAGGGACGAACCACGCGCCGCAGCACCCCAAGCGCGCCGCACTGAAGACCAACCAACGCCCGCACCGCAAACGTTCTCACCGCGGCAGATGCAGCCCCAACCTCCGCGGCAGCCCCGCCACGAACCCCGTCACCGGATCGACCCGCTCGCCCCGCCCCTCCGCATCGTCTCGCCGCACGAGCGCCGCCCGGATCAGCGACCCGCCCGCGAAGCGCGCCGGCTCCGGCGGGAAGCTCCGCGGCGGCAGCCCGCCGACGATCGGCAGCGCCGTCAGCTCCGAGGACGCGCCGCGCGCGAGGTCGGCCAGGATCCGCCCGCCCAGCTCCGTCGGGCCCACGCCGTTGCCGGTGAAGCCGAAGCCGTAGGACAAGGACTTGAGCGTCCCGAACCACGGCAGGTGCACCGGCGAGACGTCGATCGGCCCGCCCCACGCGTGCTCGATCCGGGCGCCGCGCAGCAGCGGGAGCATGTCGTACAGGTCGCGCGCGGTCGCGTCCTGGACGCCGGGGTCGACGTCCAGCGCGGCGCGGCGACGGGCGCCGAACCCCATCCGCCCGCCGCCCCAGCCGAACACGACGCGCCCGTCCCGGGTCGTGCGGAAGTAGTGCAACATGGTCCGGCAGTCGCCGATCCCCTCGCCGCCGGTCCAGCCCAGCGCCTCCAGCTGGTCGGGCACCGGCTCGGTCGCGACCACGTGCGACGACGCCACGCTCAGCGCGCCGCGCAGCGGCTTGACGCCGGCGCTCGCGTGGTTGATCGCCAGGACGCCGGCCCCGGCGCGCACCGCTCCCCCGCCGTCCACGCGGACGACCACGCCGTCGGCGCCGTCCTCGACGCCCACCACGCGCGAGTGCTCGTAGACCTCCACGCCCGCGGCGATCAGCGCGCCGCGCAGGCCCAGCGCCAGCCGCGCCGGGTGCACCGTCGCGGCGCCCTGCCACAGCACGCCGCCGCGGAACAGCGGCGAGTCGCACACGGCTCGCGCGCCCGCGGCGTCGACCTCCACCAGCTCGTCGCCGCGACCCATCGCGCGCGCCGCCGCGACCGCGTCGCCCCAGACGCCGTCCTGGCCCGGCGCGGCCGACACCTCCAACATCGGCGCGCGCACGAGGTGCGCGTCGACGCCCTGCGCCGCGCACCACGCGTCGATGAGGTCGATGGACTCCGCCGCCGCGCGCGCGACCGCCAGCGCGGCCTCGCGCCCGAACAGCTCCTCCAGCTCCCCGACGCGCTCCCACATCCCGTTCAGGAACCCGCCGTTGCGCCCGCTCGGCCCGTGGCCGCACTCGTCGGCCTCCAGCAGCGCGACCGTCGCGCCCGCCGCCCGCAGGTGCCACGCCGTCCACATCCCGAGGTAGCCACCTCCGATCACGACGACGTCGGCGCTCACGCGCTCAGCCAGCACCGGCCGGGCGACGACCGGGCCTGCATCGGCGAGCCAGTACCCCTGGGCAGATCGCTGCATCGCCCGCCAAGGTACCGTCGGACGCCATGACCATTTCGGCCATAGTGCTGGACCTCGACGGCGTCATCGTGGACACCGAGGGCGTCTGGGACCGTGAGCGGCGCGCCTACGTGAGCGCGCACGGCGGCACCTGGAACGACGCCGCGACCGGTGCGATGCAGGGCATGTCGTCGGCCGAGTGGTCGCACTACCTCCACGACGAGCTCGGCGCTCAGGGCGATCCGTCGCACATCTCGTCCTCCGTCGCCGCCGGCGTCGTGGTCGAGATCGACCACGAGCTGCCGCTGCTGCCCGGTGCGGTCCGCGCCGTCAACGCGCTGGCGCACTCCTACCTGCTCGCGCTCGCGTCGTCGGCGAACCGCGAGGTGATCGACGCGGTCCTGGACGCCGCGGGCCTGTCGGAGCGCTTCGGCGCGACGGTGTCCTCCGAGGAGGTCGAGCGCGGCAAGCCGCAGCCCGACGTCTACCGGGAGGCGGCGCGCCGGATCGGGGTCGACCCGAGCGCCTGCGCGGCGGTCGAGGACTCCTCGAACGGGCTGCGCGCGGCGCACGCGGCGGGCATGGTCGTGATCGCGACGCCCAACCACGCGTTCCCGCCGGCCCCCGACGCGCTGGCCTTGGCCGCGGTCGTGGTCGACGGGATCAGGGAGGTGACGCCGGAGCTGGTGGCGTCACTCGGCGGCGCGCGATAGAGCGCGCCGCGCACCGAAACCGCCCTCTGGGCGGTTCTCGGCGGCTACTTCATGCGGTACACGATGCGCCCGCGGGTGAGGTCGTACGGGGAGACCTCGACGCGCACGCGATCGCCCGGCAGGACGCGGATGCGGTTGCGGCGCATCTTGCCGGCGAGGTGCGCGAGGACCTCGTGGTCATCCATGTCGAGCTGGATGCGGAACAGCAGGTTGGGCAGTGACTCCACGACTTCGCCCTCGAGAGCGACCTTGTCCTCTACGGCCATGCGGCCTCCTTCATGCGTTCGGGTTCGGGGTGCGCGAAAGAGCGTCGAAGCGTGCGGCGCACGCAACCGGACCATCGCGCGAAGAGGGGTGGGACCCACGCGACCGCACGGGCGCCCAAGGACATTGTACCCGCCCGGACGCGGGATCCCACCATCTCCTGGCCAGTCGGACCAGCGTCCGTTAGGCGACCGCCGGGGCCAGCCGCGCGCTCACCAGCGCCGCGAGCCGCTTGCGATGCACGCCGGAGGTGCCCAGCAGCGCCGCGTCGACCTGCGCGCGCTTGTACAGCCAGTGCACGTCGGCCTCCCACGTGAAGCCGATGCCGCCGTGCGCCTGGATGGCGTTGGCGGCCGTGTCGCGCGCGCCGTCCGACGCCGCGGCCTTGGCCAGCGACGCCGGCTCGGGCAGGCCCGGCCCGTCGGCGCCGGCATCGGCCGCCCACGCCCCGTAGTACGTCGCCGAGCGCGCGCCCTCGGTGTCCTTGAGCATCTGCGCGCACTTGTGCGAGACGGCCTGGTAGGCGCCGACCGGCGTGTCGAACTGCTTGCGGTCCTTGACGTAGGCGAGCGTCATCTCCAGCGCGCGCTGCGAGACGCCGACCAGCTCGGCGGCCACCGCGATCGTCGCGCGGTCGATGCCGGCCTGCGGGTCGTCGCCGCCCAGCGCCTCGCCGTGGGTGGGTGGGGCGTATACCCGCGCCGCGCGGCGCGTCGGGTCGATCGCGTCGACCTCGGTCACGTCGGCGTCCGCCCGCGCGACCACGCGCGCCACCCCGTCGTCGCCGATCAGGACGATGACCGCGGCCTCGGCCGCGTCGCCGACCAGGCCGCCGACCGCGCCCAGCGCGCCGGTGATCTCGCCGGACGCCAGGCCCGGGAGCCACTGCCGCTGCTGCTCCACGGACCCTCCCGCGCCGATCGCCTCGGCGGCGAGCACCGTGCTCAGGAACGGCGAGGCCGCCAGGGCGTAGCCCAGCTCCTCGCACAGGATCGCGAGCTCGACGGCGCCCAGGCCCTGGCCGCCGTGCTCCTCGGCGATCGCGATGCCCGGCCAGCCCAGCTCGACCAGCTCGCTCCACAGCGCCGGGTCGTAGGTGTGGGACTCGGCCGCCTCGCGCACCTTGGCGAAGGACGACCGCGACGCCAGCAGGTCGCGCGCGGTGCGCTTGATCTCGTGCTGGTCCTCGGAGAAGTCGAAGTTCATGCCGACACCTCGCCCAGAGGCTCGGCGTCGGTCCCGCGAACTCGCCTGGCGGCTCGTTCGCAACGCGTCTTGTCTCCGCTGTCGATCATGCCGCTCCCTTCAGCCGCGGCAGCCCGAGCACGCGCTCCGCGACGATGTTCTTGAGGATCTCGGTCGTGCCGCCCTCGATCGTGTTGCCGCGCGAGCGCAGCAGCTCGTAGGCCCAGCGGTTGCCGTTGGTCAGCGCGTCCGGGCCGATCAGGTCGGCCGCGAACTGCGCGAGCTCCTGGTTGGTCTCCGACCACATCCACTTGGTCAGCGATCCCTCGGGGCCCGGCGTCCCGTACTTCTCGATCGTCGTCAGCCCGCGGTAGGCGGTCAGGCGCAGGATCTCGGCCTTCATGTGCAGGTACCCGAGCTTGTCGGCGACGACCGGATCGTCGAGCAGGCCGCGCTCGGCGGCCTCCTCGATCAGCTCGTCGAGCAGCTGGCGCAGCCGCACCTGCAGGAAGAACGCCAGGCCGGAGCGCTCGTTCATGAGCGTGGTCAGCGCGACCTTCCAGCCGTTGCCGACGCCGCCGAGCACGTTCTCGTCCGGGATCCGCGCGCCCTCGATGAAGAGCTCGTTGAACTCGGGCTCGCCCGTGATCTGGACCAGCGGGCGCACCTGGACGCCGGGCTGCTCCATGTCCATCAGGAAGTAGGTCAACCCCTTGTGCTTCGGCGCGTCGAAGTCCGTGCGCGCGACCAACATGCACCACTTGGAGTGCTGCGCGCCGGAGGTCCAGACCTTCTGGCCGGTGACGACCCACTCGTCGGGGTGGGCGGGATCGCGTACCGCGCGCGTCTTGAGCGCCGCGAGGTCGGAGCCTGCGTCGGGCTCGGAGAAGCCCTGACACCAGATCTCCTCGGCGGTGAGGATCGGCGCGAGGTAGCGGTCCTTCTGCTCGTCGGTGCCGAAGGTCATGATCGTCGGGCCGGCGAGCAGGATGCCGAGGACGTTGGCCGGCAGCGGGCGCCGGGCACGGCCCAGCTCCTCGAAGAAGATCGCCGACTGCGTGATCGTCGCGCCGCGCCCGCCGTACTGCTCGGGCCAGTGCACGGCGGCGTAGCGGTCGTCGGCGAGGCGGCGCTGCCAGTCGCGGCGCCATGCGTAGCTGGCGTCCTCGCCCTCGGGCATCGGGCCCGGGTCGTTGTTCTCGAACCAGGCGCGCAGCTCGTCGCGGAACTGCGCCTCGGCGTCGGAGAAGGTCAGGTCCATGGGGTCAGGAGCCTCCTTCGGGGGTCGTGGGGTCGATGGCCGCGGCTAACCCCCGCGAAGCGGGAAACGGCACTTGTGCCGCGCCTTCCAGGAACGCGACGGCGGTGAGCGTGAGCTCGTCGGTGAGGTCGGGCAGCGCGGCCAGCTCGCCGGCGCGCACGCGCGCGCAGATGAGCTGGTCGACGCCGGCCGAGAGGATGAAGAGCGCGTCGTCGGTCGGCATGCGCAGCTCCGGGCGCTCGCGCAGGGCGGCGCGGAACGAGCTGCGGTAGCGGTCCGCGAAGGCGCGCAGCGCGGCGTCGCGCGCGGCGCCCGCACGCGGGCCGGCCATGTGGACCTCGAACAGGTGGGTGCGGGCGAAGCGCGGCTCGCCGGCCAGCGTCTCCAGGTAGGCGCGGATGCCGGTGCGCAGGCGCGCGACCCAGTCGTCGGTCGCGGCGGCGCGGATCGCGGTCCGAATGCGCTCGACCATGACGTCGATGCCGTACTTGTATGCCTCGAGGAAGCACTCCTCCTTTGAGGCGAACTGCGCGTAGAACGTGCCGCGCGACACCCGCGCGGCCCGGACCGCGTCGGCGACCGTGGCCGCCGCGTAGCCCTTCTCGGCCACTGCTTGGATCATCCCCTCCACGAGGCGCGCGCGCTGCGATCCGCGCGCGTCGAGCTGGTGCCCGACCTCGGGATGGGATGCGACGAGGGACAGGTCCGCCACAGCTCCGTACCTTAGAGGTACGCGACGATACCCGCAAGGTACGCGGACGGGTTCACCCTCGGGGGCGATTGCCCTGCGGCGCGGGCGCGGGTACAAGCGGTCCATGCCCGCCACGGCCGAGCAGCGCCCACGCATCGCCGTCGTGATGGGCGGGCTGATGCTCGTGATGCTGCTGGCGTCGCTGGACCAGACGATCGTGTCCACCGCGCTGCCGACGATCGTCGGCGACCTCGGCGGGCTGGAGCACCTCTCCTGGGTCGTGACCGCGTACCTGCTCGCGGTCACCGTCGTGACCCCGCTCTACGGCAAGTTGGGGGACTTGTACGGCCGCAAGGTCGTGCTCCAGGCCGCGCTCGTGGTGTTCCTGATCGGCTCGGCGCTGTGCGGGCTGGCGCAGGGGATGACCGAGCTGATCGCCTTCCGCGCGATCCAGGGCCTCGGCGGCGGCGGGCTCATGGTCAGCGCGCAGGCGGCGATCGGCGACGTCGTCGCGCCGGCGCAGCGCGGCAAGTACTCCGGGCTGTTCGGCGCGGTCTTCGGCGTGTCGTCGGTCGCGGGCCCGCTGATCGGCGGCTTCCTGACCACGAGCATCTCGTGGCGGTCGATCTTCTACGTGAACCTGCCGATCGGCATCGCGGCGTTCTTCGTGCTCGCGCGGACGCTGCCGAGCGTCACGGAGCGGCGCAAGCACCAGATCGACTACGCCGGGACGGTGCTGCTCGCGATCGGGCTGAGCGCGATCATCCTCGCGACGACGCTCGGCGGCAACACCTACGGGTGGGGCTCGCCGCAGATCGTCGGGATGGGGATCGTCGGGCTGCTGGCGCTCGTCGCGCTCGGCAAGGTCGAGCAGCGCGCGACAGAGCCGATCCTGCCGCCGGCGCTGTTCCGCAACCGCGTGTTCGTGGTGTGCAGCGCGGTCGGGCTCGTCGTCGGCTTCGCGCTGTTCGGCGCGCTGACCTACCTGCCGCTGTTCCAGCAGGTGGTGCGCGGCCTGTCGCCCACCGCCTCCGGCCTCCAGCTGATCCCGGTCATGGGCGGGTTGTTGGTGTCCTCGATCGTCTCGGGCCAGATCATCACGCGCACCGGCCGCTACAAGCTCTTCCCGATCGCCGGGACCGCGGTCGCCGCGCTGGGGCTGTGGATGTTGTCGTCCTTGGACGAGAGCACCGCCAGCGGCGTCGCCGCGCTGCACATGCTGGTCCTCGGGCTCGGCCTCGGCATGGTCATGCAGGTGCTCGTGCTGGCGACCCAGAACGCCGTGTCCTACGACCAGCTCGGCGTCGCGACGTCCGGCGCGACGCTGTTCCGCTCGATCGGTGGCTCGCTGGGCACCGCGGTGCTCGGCGCGATCTTCTCCGGCCGGCTGACGTCGGAGTTGCGCGACAAGATCCCGACCGGCGCTTCGAAGGGCACCGAGGGCGGCGTGAACCCGGCGCAGATCGAGCGGCTGCCCGCGCGGCTGCACGACGCCTACATCGCGTCGTTCACCGACGCCCTGCACTCGGTCTTCGTGGTCGCGACGTGCGTGATGGTCGTCGCGTTCCTGCTCGCCTGGTTCATCCAGGAGAAGCCGCTGCGCCAGACCGTCGAGTCCTCGGCGGGCATCGGCGAGGCGTTCGGCGCGCCCGTCGACACCGACTCGCTGCGCGAGATCACGCGCGGGCTGACCCGCCTGGTCGGCCGCGAGCGCACGCTCGCCTTCATCGAGACGGCGACGGCGCGCGCCGGCGTCGACCTGACGCCGAGCGCCGCGTGGCTGCTGCTGCGCGGCGGCGCCGCCGACGCCCCGGCCGACATCACCCGCCTGCGCACGCTGCCGATGGTCAACCCGGAGCGCTTCGACGAGGCCCACGCCGAGCTGCTGGCGCTCGGCCACGCGGCCGAGCACGGCGGGTTGACGGCGACCGGCGTCGCGACGCGCGACCAGCTCGTGGCCGCGCGCACCGACTGCCTGCGCAGCCTGATCGACGACTGGGAGCCCGACGAGAACCCGGAGCTGGACCCGCTCGTCCGGCGGCTCGCCGAGGAGCTCGCGCAGCCGCCGCACGGCGACGCGCCGGCGGCGCCTACCCCTGCCCAGGCGTGACGCGCAGCTCGGACGCGTCGATCGGCGCATCGTTGATCGACGCGAAGCGGCGCGCCATCAGGCCGTCGGGCGCGAACTCCCACATCTCGTTGCCGTAGGAGCGCCACCACTGCCCGTCGGCGTCGCGGCTCTCGTACTCGAAGCGCACGGCGATGCGGTCGTCGGTGAACGCCCACAGCGTCTTGCGCAGCCGGTAGTCGCGCTCGCGCTCCCACTTGGCCTTCAGGAACGCCCGGATCGCGGCGCGGCCCTGGAGGAAGGTGTCGCGGTTGCGCCACTCCGAGTCCTCGGTGTAGGCCAGCGCGACGCGGTCGGGGTCGCGCGTGTTCCACGCGTTCTCGGCGGCCTGGACCTTGGCCGCCGCGGTCTGGGCGGTGAACGGCGGGCGGATGTCGATGGGGCCGGGCATCAGAGCTTGACCACCATCTTGCCGACGTTGGCGCCGCGCAACAGGTCGACGAACGCCTGCGGCGCGTTGGGCAGGCCGTCGGCGACCGTCTCGCGGAACGCGATCTGGCCTGCGCGGACCGCGGGCCCGATCTCGGCGTGCAGGTCGGCGAGGCGGCCGAAATGGTCGGTGACGATGAAACCCCGCAGGGTCAGGCGCTTGCCCACGATCTGCATCATGTTGCGCGGACCCGGCGCCGGCGCGGTGTGGTTGTAGCCGCTGATCGCGCCGCAGAGGGCGAAGCGCCCGTTGCGGTTGGCGACGCCGATCGCGGCCTCGAGGTGGTCGCCGCCGACGTTGTCGAAGTACACGTCGATGCCCTTGGGCGCCGCCGCGGCGAGCTGGCGCCCGACCGGTCCGGCCTTGTAGTTGAAGGCCTCGTCGAAGCCGAGGTCGTCGACCAGGTGCCGGACCTTCTCGTCGCTGCCCGCGCTGCCGATGACCGTGTTCCCGCGCAGCTTGGCGATCTGCCCGGCCAGCGAGCCGACCGCGCCGGCGGCGCCGGAGACGAAGACGATGTCGCCGTCCTGCATGCCGGCCACGTCGAGCAGGCCCGCGTACGCCGTCAGCCCGGGCATGCCGAGCACGCCGAGGAACGCGGACTCGGGCAGGTCGCCGGCCACGACCTTGCGGACGTGCGCGGCCGGCTGCACCGCGTGCTCGCGCCAGCCGAGCTGATGCAGGACGACGTCGCCGACTGCGAACCCTTCGGCGTTGGAGAGCACGACCTCCCCGACCGCGCCACCGTCCATCACCTCGTCGAGCTTGAACGGGGGCGTGTAGGACTTCACGTCGTTCATGCGCCCCCGCATGTACGGATCGACCGACATGTACGTGTTGCGGACGAGCAGCTCGCCGTCGCCGGGATCCGGGAGCTCGACGGCGACCAGCCGGAAGTCGCTGGGCTTGGGCTCACCATGCGGCCGCGCGGCGAGCTGGATCTCTCGCGAGGAGGTGGACATCCCTCCAGCCTACGGCGCGACCATCCGCCCGTCGCCCGCGCGCTCGGTGAAGACGAGGTCGCGGGCGGCGTCGAGCGCGGTCGCGATGGCGCCGAGCACGATCGCGTCGGCGCCGAGCGTCGAGAGGACGACCGGCGGGCGCAGCGGCGTCAGCTCCGCGACGGCGTGCTCCAGGCGCGGGAGCAGCAGGTCGGCGTTGGCGCCGATGCCGCCGCCGAGGATGACGACCTCGGGGTCGACGATCGCCGCGACCGCGGCCACCACGACGGCGAGCCGCTCGGCCTCGCGCTCGACGGTCGCCACCGCGGTCGCGTCGCCGGCCTGCGCCGCGTTGAAGATCCGCTCGGCGGTCACCGCCCCGGTCATGCCCATCTCACGCCCGGTCCGGATCAGGCCGCCCGCCGCCGCGGCCTCCTCCAGCGCGCCGCGCGAGCCGCCGGGCGCGCCGGCGCCCAGGCCGCCGCCCGCCAGCGGCAGGAAGCCGACCTCGCCGGCCGCGCCGCGCGCGCCGCGGTGCAGCTCGCCGCCGACCACGATGCCCATGCCGACGCCGGTCCCGATCGACAGGTACACGAAGTCGGCCACCTCGCGGCCGCGGCCGTAGGCGCGCTCGCCCAGCGCGGCCAGGTTGGTGTCGTTGTCGATCGCCAGCGACGGCGTGAGCGCGTCGCGCAGCTCGTCGACCAGCCCGGCGCGGCCCCAGCCGGGCAGGTTGGGCGCATAGCGCAGCCGGCCGGTCTCGGGATCGAGCACGCCCGGCGAGCCGACGACCGTGTGGACCACGGCGTCCCAGGCGACGCCGGCCTCGGCGACGACCTCGTGGGCCAGCCCGCGCACGCGCTCGACCAGCGCGCCGGCGGACCGCGCGCGGTTGCGCTCGTCGCGCCGGCCGACGACCTCGCCGCCCAGGTCGGCGACCGCGACGCGGATCCACGACCGGCCGACGTCCACGCCGGCGACGTACGCCGCGGTCGGATCCAACTCATACAACAACGCGCTGCGGCCGCGCTCGCCGACGCGCTGCCCGGCCGGCCGGACCAGCCCGGCGCGCTCGAGGTTGCCGAGCGCCTGGCCGACGGTCGGCTTGGAGACGCCGGTCGCCGCGGCGAGCTCGGAGCGCGACGCGGGGCCGGCGGCCCGCAGCCGCTCCAGGACCGCACGCTCGTTGATCGCCCGCAGCAGCCGCGGACGTCCCGGACGCAAGTGCTCGTCGGCCGCCATCGGGCGCAAAGCGTACACGGCGTTCGACAACGTTCTTCCCGAAAGGCCTTGACGCGGTCGCAATTCGGAAAGTAGGTTTCTTTTCTTAGCTCATGAAGGTTCCTTCCGCCTCTCCGGACTTCGTCCTCGCCATCGACTTCGGCGGCACCAAGCTCGACGTCGCGACCGCCACGCTCGGCGGCGACGCCCTGCGCTCCCAGCGCCTCGACACCGACGCGGCCGGCGGCGCTGAGCAGGCCGTCGAGCGCGCGCTGGCCGCGGCCCGCGCGCTGCGCGACGCCACCGCGTCGGACACGGGCGGGCGCCTGGTCGCCGCCGGCGCCGCCTCCCCCGGCATCGTCCTCGACGACCGCATCCTGCTGGCGCCCAACGTCCCCGGCTGGCAGGACCTCCCGCTCGCAACCCGGATCCAGGACGGCCTCGACCTCGACCCGCGGCAGGTCGTCACCGAGACCGACGTCAAGGCCGCGACGCTCGCCGAGGCGCGCTGGGGCGCGCTGCGCGACGCCGATCCCGGCGTGTTCCTCAACGTGGGCACCGGGCTCGGCGCCGGCATCGTCGTCGGCGGCCGCGTGCTGGCCGGCGCCAACGGCGCGGCCGGCGAGATCGGCTACGCGCTGCGCGGCGTCGGCGACGAGCACGGCGCCTCCGACGGGCACGCGCCGCTGGAGGAGCACGCGGGCGGGCGCGCGCTGGGCGAGCGCGGCAGCGCGCTGCTGGGCGCCGGCGCCCTCACCGCCGCCGACGTCCTGGAGCGCGCACGCGGCGGCGGCGATCCCGACGCCGCCGCGCTGGTCGCCGACACGCTCGACGAGCTCGCCGTGCACGTCGCGAACCTCGCCGTGCTGCTCGACCCGGCTCGCATCGCGGTCGGCGGCGGCATGATGAACAGCGCTGCGCTCGTCCTGGGCGCGCTGCGCCGCCGCGTCGCCCAGGCCGCGCCCTTCCCGCCCGAGGTCGTCGCCGCGCGCTTCGTCAACGACGCCGCGCTGCGCGGAGCGATCGCGCGCGCCATCGACGCCCACACCACCGTCCCGACCACCACCGCCCCCACCCTGATCCATCGAGGAGGAGCAGCACGATGATCCCGACCCCGAGGCGCGCGCTCGCCGCGCTCTTCTGCGTGGCCGCCACGGCGGGCCTGGCCGCCTGCGGCAGCGACGACGACAACAACTCCAGCGGCACCACCACCGCCGCCGCGTCGACCGCCGCCGCCAGCGGCGGCAAGGGCGGCTCGATCGCCCTCCTGCTGCCCGAGACCAAGACCACGCGCTACGAGCTGCACGACCGCCCGAGCTTCGTCGCCAAGGTCCAGGCCCTGTGCCCGGACTGCAAGATCGACTACGCCAACGCCAACCAGGATCCGGTCCGCCAGCAGCAGCAGGCCGAGGCGGCGATCACCAAGGGCGCCAAGGTCCTCGTGCTCGACGCGGTCGACGCCAAGGCCGCGGTCGCGACCGTCAACCGCGCCAAGGCGGCCGGCATCCCGGTCATCGCCTACGACCGCCTGATCACCGGCGCGCCGATCAGCTACTACGTGTCCTTCGACAACGTGAAGGTCGGCAAGCTCCAGGCCCAGACGCTGGTCGACAAGATCGGCGCGAAGGGCAAGGGCAAGTCGGTGGTCATGATCAACGGCTCGCCGACCGACCCGAGCGCCGGGGACTACAAGAAGGGCGCGCACTCCGTCCTCGACACCGCGCAGGTCAAGATCGGCAAGGAGTACGACACGCCGGACTGGTCGCCCGACAAGGCGCAGCGGGAGATGGAGCAGGCGATCACCGCGCTGGGCAAGGGCAACGTCGTCGGCGTCTACAGCGCCAACGACGGCATGGCCTCCGGCGCGATCGCCGCGATGAAGGGCAACGGCATCGACCCCAAGTCCCTGCCGACGACCGGCCAGGACTCCGAGGTCGCCGCCATCCAGCGCATCCTCGTCGGCGAGCAGTACATGACGATCTACCTCGCGATCAAGAAGCAGGCCGAGACGTCGGCGCAGATCGCCGTGGCGCTCGCGCAGGGCAAGCCGGTGCCGTCCGGGCTCGTCAACGCCAAGACCGACAACGACGCCGGCCAGATCCCGTCCGTCCTGCTCGCGCCCACGGCCGTGACCAAGGACAACATCAAGGACACGATCATCGCCGACGACTTCCTGAAGGCGTCGGAGATCTGCACCAGCAAGTACGCCGCGGCCTGCAAGGCCGCGGGCGTCGAGTAGGCCGCGCCGGCGACGAGCGGTCAGGCGCGGCGGGAACGCTGCCGCGCCAGCCGCTCGTTGCCGGCGAGGGGGACGACGTGGCGGTGGCGGGGTTGAGCTTCTGTCGTCATGGGGACATGAGAGCCATCATGAAACGCCTTCTTGCTCTCATCCTCGCGCTGGCCGGCCTCGCGGTCGCCGGCGCGCCGCTCGCGTCGGCCCAGGACGACGCGACCAAGATCCCGGCGCCCACGCCGGTCCTGACGAAGATCGGCGCCACGCCGATGATCGAGCTGAACGACGGCGGCGGCGGCCTGCCCTACCTCGGCTCGCCGACGTCCTACAACGCGGGCGACCTCAAGGCCGCGCTGACCAACTTCCACGACTCGGGCGTCTACGACACCGAGCTCGGGCAGGTCGACGCGCTCGCCGTCAAGTACATCACCAACGACTGGCACCAGTGGAAGGCCGCCACGGCCAAGCACGCCTCCAAGGCCCGCAGCGTCGCACGAGCGTCGCACAACGGCGGCGGTGGCCAGGGCGGCGACCACGGCGGCAAGTGGTGGAACAAGAAGCTCGCGATCGTCTTCGACGTCGACGAGACCGCCTTGTCCAACTACTCGGCCATCGTCGCCGACGGGTTCGTCTACGGCCCGAAGTCCCAGGCCGAGGCGACCGACGAGATCGGCGTCGCGATCAAGCCGTCGCTCGACCTCTACAACCTGGCCAAGTCCAAGGGCATCACGCCGTTCTTCATCACCGGCCGTCCCGAGGCCCAGCGCGCGCCGACCGAGGACAACCTCAAGCGCGAGGGCTTCGCCGACTGGGGCCAGGCGTTCCTCAAGCCGGCCGGCTTCACCGGCACGACCGTCCAGTACAAGACGGGCGCCCGCACGCAGATCGAGCAGCAGGGCTACCACATCGTCGCCTCGGTGGGCGACCAGTACAGCGACCTCGCCGGCGGCCACGCCGACGTCGCGTTCAAGCTGCCCAACCCGTTCTACTTCCTGCCCTAGAGCAAGATGTAGGACCTGCGGCGACGGGGCGGGGTCAGCGCGTGACGCTGACTCCGCCCGCCGCGTCGGCCTAGCGTTCCGGGGACGCGCGCGCAAGCGCGCCGGCGCCGAGCCCGAAGAGCGCGGTCAGCACGGCGACGACCACGAACGCGGAGGGCAGCGAGGACAGTTGCGCGATCGCGCCGATGCTGCCCGGCGCCGCGAGGCCGGCGCCGTAGGCGATGGTCGCGACCGCCGCGATGCCCTGCCCCGCGTGCGGGACTGCGCGGCCGCCGGCGGCGAACGCGAGCGGGACGACGATCGCGATCCCGAGGCCGATCAGCGCGAAGCCCGGGATGCCGAGCAGCGGTGTCCGCGCGATCACCACCAACAACGCCCCGACGGTGGCGGCGACGCTCCCGGCGCGCACGCTCGTCACCGCGCCCAGGCGCGCGACCACGCGGTCGCCGACCAGCCGACCCGCCGCCATCGCGAACGCGAACCCGGTGTAGGCCGCGGCGGCGGTCGCCGGGCTGGTGCCCATGACGTCGCGCAGGTAGACCGCGCACCAGTCGGCGCTCGCGCCCTCGGCGAAGACCGCGCAGAAGCCGACCAGGCCGATGAGCAGCACCGGGCGCGACGGCCAGGCCAGGCGCGGCGGGTCGGGCGCGCGCTCGTCGCGCGGCAGCCCGCGGCCGGCGATCTGCGACACCACCAGCAGGACCAGCGCCATCCCGCCGAGGTGCACGCGCGCGTCGGCGTCGGCGTGGGCGGCGAGGACGCCGATCGCCGAGCCCGCCATCCCGCCCAGGCTCCAGACGCCGTGCAGCCCGGACATCACCGGGCGCCCCGCGCGCTCCTCGACGAGGACGCCCTGCGTGTTCATCGCGATGTCGGCCATCCCGGCCACGGCGCCGAAGACGAGCATCGCCAGCAGCAGCCAGCCGAAGGTCGGCGCGAGCGCCGGCAGCGCGAGCGCGAGGGTGAAGCCCCCGATGAGGACGCGCGTGACCGTCCGGCCGTCGAAGCGGTGGACCAGCGTGCCCGTGATCGGCATCGCGAGCAGCGCGCCGAGCGCCGGCATCAGCAGCGCCAGCCCGAGCGCGCCCGCGCTCAGCCCGAGGCGCTCGCGGATCCACGGGATGCGCGTCGCGAAGCTGCCGTTGACCGCGCCGTGGACGGCGAACATGACCGCGACCGCCGCGTGCTCGCGGCGTTTGTTGCGGGCGCAATCATCTGCTATAGTTGCGGGAGCAATCACTTCCTTCCAACTCCTAAGGTGTGCACCGATGCGACTCGAAGGGCTCCACCACATCACCATGATCACCGGCGACGCGCAGTCCAACGTCGCGTTCTACGCCGATGTCCTCGGGCTGCGCCTCGTCAAGAAGACCGTCAACTTCGACGATCCGAGCGCCTACCACCTCTACTTCGGCGACGAGAGCGGCGCGCCCGGCTCGATCCTCACCTGGTTCGAGTTCGCCGGCGCCGCCCCTGGCCGCGCGGGGATCGGCATGATCCACACGCTGCAGCTCGGCGTCCCGTCGGCGGCCTCGATCGACTTCTGGGAGCAGCGGCTCAAGGCCAAGGGCGCCAACCCGACGCGTGTCTCCGAGCGGACGTTGCGCGTCGCCGACCCGGACGGGCTCGGCCTCGAGCTGGTCGTCGCCGACGACGGCAACCCGCCGCTGCCGGCCGCCCACCTCGAGGTCCCGGCTGAGCACGCGATCACCGGCCTGGAGGGCGCGCGCGCCTACTCGATGTTCCACGGCGTCGAGGAGAAGGTCCTCACCGACGTCCTCGGCTTCGCCTACGAGGGTGACGGCGAGTACCGCGTCCAGGGCGAGCAGCGCCACTTCCACTGGGCCTACGACGAGGCGCCGGCGTCGTCGCCGCGCCCGGGTGCCGGCACGGTCCACCACATCGCCTGGGCGTCGCAGGACGACGACCACGTCAAGTGGCAGGAGCGGGTCCGCGCCGCCGACGGCTACGCGACCGAGGTCATCGACCGCGACTACTTCAACGCCATCTACTTCCGCGAGCCGCGCGGAGTGCTGTTCGAGATCGCCACCATGTCCCCCGGCTTCGCGACCGACGAGGACACCGAGCACCTCGGCGAGGAGCTCCGCCTCCCCCAGCAGCACGAGCACCTGCGCGCGCAGCTCGAGCGCTCGCTGCAGCCGGTCGTCAACCCCCGCACGAAGGTCGTCGCATGACCACCAAGTCCTCGTTGACCTACCAGGAGCGTCCGGCCGCCGCGGAGGCGGCCGGGCTGCTCGTCCTCCATCACGGCCGCGGCGCCGACGAGCACGACCTGCTCGGGCTCGCCGACGTGCTGGACCCCGAGCGCCGGCTGCACGTCGTGACGCCGGGCGCGCCGCTGACGCTCGGCGGGTCGCCGGGCAGGCACTGGTACGTGGTCCCGCGCGTCGGCTTCCCGGACCCGGACACGTTCTTCGCCAGCCAGCGCATGCTCGGCGAGCTCCACGACCTGTTGTGGGACCGGACGGGCCTGACGCCGGAGCAGACGGTGCTCGGCGGCTTCTCGCAGGGCTCGGTCATGTCCTACGCCTTGGGCCTGGACGGGTCGCGCCCGGCGCCCGCCGGGATCCTCGCCTTCGCCGGGTTCGTCCCGACGGTCGAAGGCTGGACGCCCGACGTCGCGGGCCGCGCCGCGGCCGGGACGCGCGCGTTCGTCGCCCACGGGCGCCGCGATCCGGTCATGGACGTGCACTTCGCGCAGGACGCGCGGGCGCTGCTCGAGGCCGGCGGCATCGACGTCGAGTACCACGAGTCCGACGCGGCACACCACATCGACCCCCACCACGTGCCGGCGGCGGTGAGCTGGCTGGCGCGGACGCTCGCATGAGCGGCTGGACCCCACACGAGGCCGACGCCTGGATCGGGCTGCTCGAGACCCACAAGCAGCTGACCCGCGCGCTCGACGCCGAGCTCGACGCCGCGCACGGGCTCGGTCTGTCCACGCTCGAGATCCTGGGGCGCCTGTCCGCGGCCGGCGGGACCTGGCCGCGGCTGTCGGTGCTCGCGCGCGAGACCGGGTTGAGCCTGTCGCGCGTGTCGCGCCACATGGACGCGCTGGAGCGGCGCGGGCTGGTCCAGCGCCGGCGGTGCGAGACGGACTCGCGCGCGGTCGAGGCGGCGCTGACCGACGCCGGCCGGGCGGTCGTCGCGGCAGCGGAGGCGGCGCACGCCGAGGCGGTGCGCGAGCGCTTCCTGTCGCACCTCAGCGAGGACGAGGCGGCCGTGCTGGCGCGCGTCTTCGCCCGCTTCGCGCCGCGCGCCGCCGAGGCGTGCGCGGCGGTCCCGGCCACGGCGCGGGACGCCCATCGGCCTTAGTCGACGTCGAGCTCGACGTCCGCGGGGAACTGCGCCAGCGCCCAGGCCGGCGTCAGCTCCTCGCGCGTGTACGGGCGGCCGGCGATCAGCACGTACTCGCCCGTGCGCGGGTCCATCGGCAGCTGGCGCTCGACCGGGTACCACTCGTTGTGGTCCTGGACGAGGTCGTTGACGTCGGCGAACGACCGGCGGTCGACGAGCGCGTGCCACTCGCGCGCGAAGCGCTCGCGATCGGCGCCGCACTGCTCGCGCAGGTAGGCGTAGTCGGCGGCCAGCGCGGAGCGGTGGCGGCGCGTGCCGGTCTCGATGTCGCGCAGCCGCTCCATCCAGCGCGGCATGACCGCGCCGCGCAGGTAGTTCTCGACGGTGCGCTCGCGGTGCAGCTCCTCGGTCGGGATCGCGCGGCCGCGACGATCCTCGCCGTCCAGGCTCCGCGCGACGCGCCGCTCGACGGGTGAGGGCTCGGGACGCTCGCTGCTCACCACCTCCAAGTTAGCGCCCGCGAGAGCGCGTCTTTGCGAGACTCCGCGCCATCGCTTCCTATGACGCCGTCATCGTCGGCGGCGGCCACAACGGGCTCGTCGCCGCCGCCTATCTCGCGCGTGCCGGCCGGCGCGTCCTGCTCCTCGAGCGCCGCGCCGAGCTCGGCGGCGCCGCCGTCTCGGAGGTCGCCTTCCCGGGCGTCGACGCGCGCCTGTCGCGCTACTCGTACCTCGTCAGCCTGCTGCCGCGGACGATCGCCGACGAGCTCGGGCTGGACCTGACGCTCGTGCGCCGGCGGGTGTCGTCCTACACGCCGGACCCGCGCGACGGCGGCCGGCGCGGGCTGCTCGTCGATCGGCTGGATCCGGAGGCGACGCGCGCGTCGTTCGCACGGGTCAGCGGCGGCGAGCGCGACCTCGCCGCCTGGGATCGGCTGTACGCCCAGACCGCGCGCGTCGCGCAGCGCGTGTTCCCGACGCTGCTCGAGCCGCTGCGGTCGCGCGCCGGGCTGCGGACGCTGGTGGCCGACGACGACGCGTGGCGGCTGTGCTTCGAGACGCCGTTGGGCGAGACGCTGGCGCGTTCGGGGTTCGACGACCTCGTCGCCGGCGTCGTGCTGACCGACGGGCTGATCGGGACGTTCGCGGCCGCCGACGACCCCGACCTGCGCCAGAACCGGTGCTTCCTGTACCACGTCATCGGCGGCGGAACGGGCGACTGGGACGTGCCCGTCGGCGGCATGGGCGCCGTCTCGGGCGCGCTGGCCGGCGCCGCGCGAGCGGCGGGCGCGGAGCTGCGCACCGGCGCGGAAGTTGTAGGCGTCGACGAGTCGGGCCCCTCGGTGACCTGGCGCGACGGCGACGGCGCCGAGCACGTGGTCGACGCCGCGCACGTCCTGGTCAACGCGGCGCCGGCCGAGCTGGACCGGCTGCTGGGCCGGGCGCCGAGCGGGCCGCCGGTCGAGGGCGCGCAGCTCAAGGTCAACGTGCTGCTGTCGCGGCTGCCCCGGCTGCGCGACGCGGCGGTCGGCGGCGAGCGGGCCTTCGCGGGGACGTTCCACGTCAACGAGACGGCGTCGCAGCTGCAGCGCGCCTACGACGAGGCGGCCGCCGGGCGGATCCCGACGCTGCCGCCGTGCGAGACCTACTGCCACTCGCTGACCGACCCCACCATCTTGGGTCCGGACCTGCGCGCGGCGGGCGTCCAGACGCTCACGCTCTTCGGCCTGCACATGCCGGCGCGGCTGTTCGCCGGCTCCGACGCCGACCATGACGCCGCGCGCGCCGCGGCGCTGGCCGCGACGCTGCGGTCGGTCGACGGCGTGCTGGCCGAGCCGCTCGACGACGTCGTCCTGCGCGACCCCGACGGCCGGCCGTGCATCGAGGTCCGCACGCCGCGCGACCTCGACGACGAGCTGCGGATGCCCGGCGGCAACATCTTCCACCGCGACCTCGCGTGGCCGTTCGCCGAGCGCGACGACGACGTCGGTCGCTGGGGCGTCGAGACCGACGTGCCGGGCATCCTGCTGTGCGGCGCGGGCGCGCGCCGCGGCGGCGGCGTGTCCGGGGTCCCGGGCCGCAACGCGGCGATGGCCGTCCTCGACCGCCGCTGAGGCGGCCGCTCAGCCGAGCAGCTGCGCCGCGAGCGCGGGGTGCGAGTCGAGCAGCCGCGCGAGCGTCCGCGCGTGCTCGGCGTCGATGAAGACGCCGACGCGGTCGGCCTCCCGCTGCGGCGCGTCCCAGGTCTCCAGCAGCTCGCGGACGTCCTGCTCGGCGCGGGTCGCCTCGGGTGCGATGACCTGCTCGCGCAGCGCCTCCCACGCGCCTTCCGAGATCCACAACGGCTCCAGCAGTGCCATGACGGGAGCCTACGCCGGAGGGCGGTCGCGCGCACCTCCTCCCTCGACCAAGGTCGTTGCACGTGCAATCGTTGGTGCTACACTATTCGACGTCGATCGAATCAAGGAGGCCCTCCGCATGACCGCTCCCTCCCGACTCCCCGCCCACCCCTCCACCGCGAAGCCGATGGCTCGCCCCCGCCGCGTCAAGCGCGGCATCGTCGCGGGCTACATCCACGACATCTCGCCGCGCCACCGCGCGACCGAGGTCGTCGCGCCGGTGACCAAGCCCTCGACGCCCGTCGCGGCGGCCGTCGAGCCGCACCAGGCCTGACTTCGCGGTGAGGTCGTCGACCGGCCGGCCGTGGTTCAGGCCGGCCGGGCGATGACCGCGGCCACGAACTCGACCAGCTCGCCGGCCTGCGCCGGGAGCGCGGCCGACCGGCCTTCGAGGATCGCGGTCGTCGCGACGCGGCTGATGCCGCCGGTGACGGCGGCGATCTGGACGGCGGACAGCGGCGCGAGGCGCGCCCGGCCGTCCTGCTCGGCGATCGCGCGCTCGTGCAGCGCCGCCACGAGCTGCTCGAACCGCGCGATCACCGTGCGATGGCGGCGCAGCGCGTCCGGGCCGGCGACCCAGATCTCCACCAGGAACGCGCGCGCGAAGCCGGGCTCGGCGGTCAGCAGCTCGAGGTAGGTCGTGACCGCGGCCTCCGTCGCCTCGCGCCAGCCGCGCGCCGGGGCCACCGCCGCCGCGATCGCCTCCTGCATCGCGCCCGCGCCGTGGTCGTAGGCGGCGAGGAAGCACGCCTGCTTGTCGGCGAAGTGCTCGTAGAACGTCCGTCGCGAGAGGCCGGAGGCCTTCAGGACGTCGGCGACCGTCGCGGCGGCGTAGCCCTTGTCGGCGACGACGTCGCAGAGGCCGACGAGCAGCCGCCCGCGCTTGGTCGCCGCGACCTCGTCGCGCAGCGAGGCGTGGCCGGAGCGAGGGAGGACGGACGCGGTGCTGCGCATGGGCGAACATGACTGTATACGCTTGAGACATGCGTGTCTCGGTCCGTCGGATGGCTCCGCCCGTGCCCTCGCTCGACGGGCGCCTGTGCGTCGTCACGGGCGCCGCGAGCGGGATCGGGCGCGCGACCGCCCAGGCGATCGCGGCCGCCGGCGGCCGGCTCGTCCTCACCGACCTGCGCGCCGACGCCCTGGCCGCGGCCGCCGCCGGCCTGGGCGACGCCGTCGTCCTGCAGCGCGCGCTGGACATCGCCGACGTCGACGCGGTCGGCGCGCTGGCCGAGACGACGCACGCGGCGCACGGCAGCGTCGACGTGGTAGCCAACGTCGCGGGCATCGCGACGTGGGGCGCGGTCGACCGGCTGTCGCACGCGCAGTGGCGCCGGACCGTCGACGTCGACCTGATGGGCCCGATCCACGTGATCGAGGCGTTCGTGCCGGCGATGATGCGCGCGGGGCGCGGCGGCCAGCTCGTCAACGTCTCGTCGGCCGCCGGGCTCGTCGCGCTGCCGTGGCACGCGCCGTACAGCGCCGCGAAGTTCGGCCTGCGCGGCGTCTCGGAGGTGCTGCGCTTCGACCTGCGCCGCCACCGGATCGGCGTCACGCTGGTCTGCCCGGGCGGGGTCGACACGGGCCTGGTCGACACGGTGGACATCGCCGGCATCGACATGGAGGCCTTGCGCGCGGGCGGCTTCGCCGAGCGGTTCCGGCGCCACGCGAAGTCGTCCGAGCACGTCGCGGCGCGGATCGTCGACGGCATCGTCCGCAACCGGAAGCTGGTGCACACGTCGGCCGACATCCGGTTGTTGTACGGGTTGGAGCGGTTCGCGCCGCCGGTGTACGAGGTGGCCATGCGGGTCGTCAACGCGCGCGTCGTCGCCGAGCTCGAGCGGGCGGAGCGATGAGCGCGCCGCGCCCGCCGCGCATCGCCCCCGGCACGCGCGAGCAGACCGGCTGGGTCAACGCCCTGATCGCACGCGCGATCGGCCTTGGCGGCGGGACCGTCGGGCCGCCGGCGTTGTTCACCACCTTGGGCCGCCATCGCCGGCTGTTCCGGCCGTGGCTGCGCTTCGCCGGCCGGCTGATGCCCGGCGGGGCCCTGCCGCGCGCGGACGCCGAGCTCGTGATCCTCCGCGTCGCGACGCTGTGCGACTGCGCCTACGAGTGGTCGCACCACGAGCGGATCGGCCGGCGTGCCGGGCTTGGCGCCGACGACATCGCGCGTGTCCGCGCGGGCGCCGCCGCCTCCGGCTGGACCCCGCGCCAGGCCGCGATCCTCCACGCCGTCGACGAGCTCCACACGACCCGCTCGCTCACCGACGACGCCTGGTCCTCCCTGCGCACGGCCGGCATGAGCGAGACCGAGCTGATCGAGCTGCCGATGCTCACCGGCCACTACGAGATGCTCGCGATGACGCTCAACACGCTCGGCGTGCAGCCGGACCGGTTCCGGCCGGCACGCCGCCGCCGCGGGCGCCGCCAGTCGCCGGGTCGAGCGTGACGTCAGGCGGGCCGCCGGACGCCCGCCCGCATCGCCGTGCGCGCCGCGGGCGTGGTGCTGCGCCATCCGAGTGTGGAGAACAGGAGGCCGCCGAGCAGGAAGTACAGCGTGATCACGATGCCGGTCGCGCCGTCCCCGTCCAGGCTCCACATCGCCAGCCACCGGGCTGTGCCCAAGGTCACGGCGGGGTCGCCGTTCATCCCCGTCGCACCGCCCGCCGCCCAGTAGGCGTGGACGACGGCGAACAGCACGCCCCACGCGGTGGTGACCTGCCCCACGCGGGTGAGCTGACTGATCTCAAGAGTCTCATGCGGCAGCACCGTAGGGTCGGAGCTCGAGCGTTCCGGAGACGCACGGGCGAGTCGGATCTCGGCGGCCGCCGCGGGTGCCCCAGCAACACTCGGGCCGCCCCGAAGGGCGGCCCGGTGATGCTGGCGGAGGTGGAGACGGTGGGAATTGAACCCACGTCCGCAATCGCGTATGGATGGCTTCTACGAGCGTAGTCGGCGCTCTGATCTCGTCCTCCGGTCGCCTCGCCGACGGGGTTCCGGTGGACCAGCTCCCTGAAGATGTCCCCGGTTCGGCGGAAGCGGACCTCCCCGGGTGAGCCGGCATGTCTGATTCCGAAGCCCCGGCGGCCGGCAGGCCGGGGGCGGAACCTCACTCGCTTAGTTGTTTAAAGACTAAGCAGCGAGGGCGTACTCGTGAGAGTCCGCACATATGGTTTTCCCGGTGTTTTACGAGGCCTCCGGGACCTCGGCTCGCGACCACCCAGACGAGGTCGACCACGTCGAAGCCTGTCGTCCCCCTGGGTGAATCAGGTCCCATTCTAGCGGTCTGCGAGCACGCCGAACACGCGGACGCGCCGGCGGGCGCCCGCGTGGTACCGATCGGGCCGCGGCGTCATCCCGAGCTTGTCGATCACGCGCAGCGACCGCGCGTTCTCGGGTGCGACCACCGCGACGACCTCACGCAGCGCGCGCTCCCGCGAGAACCCGAAGGCCAGCGCGGCGCGCGCCGCCTCCGTCGCGACCCCGCGCCCCCAGACGTCGCGCGCCAGCCGCCAGCCCACCTCGGCCGCCGGCAGGACCGCGGGCAGGAACGACGGCATCGTCAACCCGCAGAACCCCAACGCCTCCGACGCCGGGTCGTCCTTCCACGCCACCGCCCAGAGCCCGAAGCCGCGCTCGTCCCACTCGGCCTCGAAGCGCGCGATCAGGTCGTCGCTGAGCCCGCGGCCGAGCACGTGCCCGGAGCCGATCCAGCGCATGACCTCGGGGTCGGCGTTGATCGCCGCGAGCGTCGCGCGGTCCTCGACCCTCCAGCGCCGCAGCAGCAGCCGCTCCGTCTCGACGTCGTCGTCCCCCACGCGCCAAGCCTCACACGTCGGTCGTGTTCCCGCCTCCGGCGAGCGACTCCAGCGAGATCGCGCCCTTCGGCGCCGCCTGGATCTCGCGCACCGGCAGCGTCGGTCCGTCGGCGGCGATCAGGAGCTGGCCCGGCGCGGTCCCGGGCTTGTCGCCGGCGTCCTCCAGGACGACCACCTGCTGACCGCCGACCGTCTTGATCCCCTTGTTGGTCAACGTCCCGAGCTGGCTGTCCAGGCACGTCGCGATGTGCTTGGGCGCCATGCTCAGGGTGGCCGGGCCGGCAGCGGTGAGGTCGCCGCTGAGCTTGGTCACCACGCCGCCCTTCTCGGTCTCGGTCCCCGCGATGTGGACGCTCATGACCTTCGCCATCTGCGCCGTGGCGGCGGCCAGGACCTGCTCCGCGGCGTCTGGGCACCGAGGTCGCCGCCGGTGTCGTCGGCGCTCGCGACCACCGCGCCGGCGCCGCCGAGCGCGACGATCGACATGGTCAGGGCGGCAGAGTGGAGGCGGCGCATGCCCGCCGCGGTGCCCGCCCGCGCGCGATCGCATGCGGCGAACCGTTAAATAGAGACGCGGGTCCGGTTCCGTGCGTGAGGACCTGCTCGCTCTCGCGCCCGTGAGGGCGGCGGTGAACGGCTGGTGGCGTGGCCTTGCGCCTCGGCGGCCTCGCTCTTGTCAGCGGATCCGGTCCCGCGTCTTGAGAACGACAGTACGCCTGCCCGGTCCTGAAAGTCAATGGCCGAACCGGCAAGGCTTCGCAGCTTCCGCGCAATATCGTGCACGGCATGAGCACGACCGCACTTGAGAGCGTCGCCTGGGACCTCGAGCCGCTCGTCGACGGTGAAGGCACCGCCGGCGCCGACCGCCTCCTCGACGAGGCCGACCGCCGCGCCACCGCCTTCGCCGACCAGCACGCCGGGAAGGTGGCCGACCTCGACGGGCCGGGATTGGTCGCCGCGGTCGGGGAGCTGGCCGACCTCGGCGAGCTCGTCGGCCGGGCCGGCAACTACGCGATGCTGCGCTTCGCCGTCGACACGGCCGACCCCGCCAACGGCGCGCTGCTGCAGCGCGTCCAGGAGCGCGGCACCGCGATCGAGACCAAGTTGTTGTTCTTCGATCTCGAATGGGCCGCGCTGGACGACGACCGCGCCGAGGCGCTGCTCGGCGCCGACGGCCTGGACAAGGCCCGCCACCACCTGCGCAACGCGCGCCGCTACCGCCCCCACCTCCTCACCGAGTCCGAGGAGAAGGTGATGTCCGAGAAGTCGGTCACCGGCCGGGACGCATGGTCGCGCCTGTTCAGCGAGGTCACGAGCGCGATCAAGGTCGACCTCGACGGCGCCGACGAGCCCGTGCCGCTCGACGTCGCGCTGTCGAACCTGATGTCGCCCGACCGCGAGCTGCGCGCGCACGTCGCCGAGCGCGTGTCCGTCGCGCTGGAGCCGACGCTGCGCATCCGCGGCTACATCTTCAACACGCTCATGGCCGACAAGGCCACCGACGACCGGCTGCGCGACTTCCCGTCCTGGATCTCGTCGCGCAACCTCTCCAACGAGGCGTCGGACGAGTCGGTCCAGGCGCTGGTCGAGGCCGTCCGCGAGGCCTACGAGATCCCGCGCCGCTGGTACCGGCTGAAGGCCAAGCTGCTCGGGATCGATCGCCTCGCCGACTACGACCGCATGGCCTCGGTCGGCGGCGCGGAGGAGAAGACGTATGACTGGGACGAGGCCAAGGACATCGTGTTGTCGTCCTTCGGCGACTTCTCCGACGTCCTCGCCGACGGCGCGCGCCGCTTCTTCGACGAGGAGTGGATCGACGCGCCGGTCCGCCCGGCCAAGCGCGGCGGCGCGTTCTGCGCCTACACCGTGCCGTCGGCACACCCGTACGTGATGTTGAACTACACGTCCAAGCGCCGGGACGTGTTGACGCTCGCCCACGAGCTCGGCCACGGCCTGCACGCCTACCTGGCGCGCGACCGCGGCGTCTTCGAGCAGCACACGCCGCTCACGCTCGCCGAGACCGCGTCGGTGTTCGGGGAGACGCTGGTGTTCGCCCGGCTGCTGGACGCGGCCGAGACGCCGGAGTCCCGGCTGGCGCTGCTGGCCGAGAACATCGAGGGCTCGATCGCGACGGTCTTCCGCCAGGTCGCGATGAACCGCTTCGAGGACCTCGCGCACACCGCGCGGCGCACCGAGGGCGAGCTGAGCATCGACCGCATCGGCGAGCTGTGGGCGCAGTCGCAGGAGGAGCTGCTGGGCGACGCGGTCGACGTCACCGACGGCTACAAGACGTGGTGGTCCTACGTCCCCCACTTCATCGGGACGCCCGGCTACGTGTACGCCTACGCCTACGGCCAGCTGCTGGCGCTGTCGGTCTACGGCAAGTACCTCGCCGAGGGCCCGGAGTTCGTGGACAAGTACATCGAGCTGCTCAGCGCGGGCGGGTCGAAGTCGCCGGAGGAGCTGGCGGCGATCGCCGGCCTGGACCTCACCGACCCGGGCTTCTGGCGCGCCGGGCTGGACCTGGTGCGCGCCCAGCTCGAGCGGGCCGAGGCGCTGGCCGAGGAAGTGCTCGCCGCGCGCGGCGAGGGCTGACGACGCGGTCGGGCGGCGCGCCGTGCATGTGGCGTGCGCGCCGCGCCGCCCGACCTACACTCGGGGGCGATGAGCGACGATCGTTGGCTGCCGCCGCGCAGCCCCGCCACCGACCCGCCGGAGGTCCCGGACGGGCTCGGGCCCGCGCAGCCGCGCCGGTCCGGCCTGCTCGGGCGCCTGGCCGCGCCGCTCGCGGCGATCGTCGCGTTCTTCAGCAAGATCAAGATCGTCCTGCTGGCGCTGACCAAGGTGAAGTTCCTGGCCACGGCCGGCTCGATGGTGGTGTCGATCGTCGCCTACGCGTCGCTGTGGGGCTGGAAGTTCGGCGTCGGGTTCGTGCTGCTGCTGCTCGTCCACGAGTACGGGCACGTGATCCAGCTGCGGCGCGAGGGCGTCAAGGACGCCAGCGCGCCGATCTTCATCCCGTTCCTCGGCGCGCTGATCTGGGCCAAGTCGCTGGGCGGGAACGCGGCGGCCGAGGCGCGCGTCGGCCTGGCGGGGCCGATCCTGGGCTCGATCGGCGCGGCCGCGTGCGTCGTGGTCTATGCGTTCACCGGCGAGGACTTCTGGCGCGCGCTGGCGTTCACCGGGTTCTTCCTGAACCTGTTCAACCTGCTGCCGGTCGGCTTCCTCGACGGCGCCCGCGCCGCGGCGGCGCTGTCGCCGTGGGTCTGGCTGCTCGGCGTGTTCGGGATGATCGTGCTGGTGCTGACCGTGCCCAACCCCATCATCATCCTGATCGCGATTCTGGCGGTCTGGGAGACCTACCGGCGCTTCAAGCAGTTCCGCTCCGGCGACCCGGCGATCAAGGCCTACTACTCGATCGCCCGCCGCGACCGCATCGCGATCGCCGCGACCTACCTCGTGCTGATCGTGGCGCTGGTGCTGGCGATGGACGCCACGCATCTGGAGCGCACGCTGTAGTCCCTACCAGCGCCGGCGCACGGTGCCCTTGGGCCCGGCCACCAGGCTTGCCGCCGGCACGTCGTCGGCCACGATCGCGCCCGCGGCGACGACGGCGTAGCGCCCGATGCTGACGCCGGGCAGGATCGTCGCACCGGCGCCGATCCACACGTTCTCGGCCACGTCGATCGGCGCACCGGTGAGGAACTGCCGGCGCTCGCCGGGGTCTACGGGGTGGCCCATCGTGATGAACGTGGCCTTCGGACCGACCATCACGCCGGCGCCCAACCGGATGCCGGCGTAGTCCAGGAACGTGCATCCCTGGTTGATGAAGACGCGCTCGGCCAGATCCAGACGCAGCCCATGGTCGGTGTAGAAGGGCGGGTAGATCGTCACCCGCTGCGGCAGCGGGCCGCCGAGGATCTGTTCGAGCAGCGCCGCCTTGCCCGCCTCGTCGTCGAACGGGAGCACGTTGAGGCGTGAGGTCAGCTCCGTGACCTGCAGCACCCGCTCGTTCATCGCCCTGAACTCCGGGCCCAGGACCCGCTCCCCCTGCGCCAGGAGCTCCGGATCGTGGATGAGCATGAACCGGTCGTTCGTCGTCAACGGCCGACGTTGCGCAGCTCGCGTTGCACGTCACGCGCCTGGTCGCGCTTCTTGATGGACTCGCGCTTGTCGAAGTGGTCCTTGCCCTTGGCGAGGGCGATCTCGACCTTCGCGCGCGAGTCCTTGAAGTAGATCCGCGTCGGCACGAGCGTCAGCCCGCGCTCGATCGTGCGGCCGGCGATCCGGTCGATCTCGCGCCGGTTGAGCAGCAGCTTGCGCGGGCGCTCGGGATCGTGGTTGTCGCGCGCGGCCGGACCGTAGGGCGGGATGTGGACGTTGTGCAGCCACACCTCGCCCTCGCGGATGATCGCGAACCCGTCCTTCAGCTGGGCGCCGCCTTCGCGCAGGGCCTTGACCTCGGTGCCCTGCAGCACGAGACCCGCCTCGAGCTTGTCGAGGAACTCGTACTTGTGCGACGCGAGCCGGTTGCTCGCGACGTCACCAGGCGCCACCTTGCGCTTCTTGCCCTTGGCCATGCGGCGTTCGAGTCTAGAGCGTGGTCGCCGGACTCCGTCGCTGGTGGGCGAGCGCCGCGTCGGCGAAGGGGATCAGCTGCGCGGCGACGCCGTCCGGGTCGGTCGTGTGCGGGCAGTGGCCGGCGTCGAAGACGTGCAGCCGCGCGCCGGGGATCAGGTCGGCGATCCGGCGGCCGACCTTGACCGGGATCACGGGGTCGCGGCGGCCCCAGAGGACGAGCGTGGGCGCGCTGATCGCGGACGCGGCGGCGCGGAGGTCGTGCTCGGTGCTCGGGAAGCTGCCCCAGAGGCCGGCGACCGCCTGCAGGCCGGGATCGGCGCGGGTGGTCGCGATGCCGGTGGCCAACGCGCGGCGGTCGGCGTCGGTCTTGGCGTGCATATAGCGGCTCGCGAAGCGCGGGTAGATGCGGCGCAGGAAGCCGGGTCGCGCCATCAGCGCGCAGAACAGGCGGACCGGCGGCGGGTAGGTGCCGAAGCCGCCGCCGTCGACGATGACGAGGCCCTGGACGAGCTCGGGGCGGCGCAGCGCGAGGCGCGTGGCGGAGTAGCCGCCGACGGAGTTGCCGAGCACGACGGCGCCCTGCGGCGCGAGCTGCGCGACGAGCGCCTCGGTCACGTCGGCCGCGCGGGTCACGGTGAACGGGCTGTCGCCGAGCAGGGACTCGCCGTGTCCCGGCCAGTCCAGCGCGATCGTGCGGAAGCGCTCGGGGAGGCGCTCGCGCAGCACGTCGAAGTCGTGGCGGTCGTGCGCGCCGCTGGGCAGCAGGACGATCGGCAGCCCGCTCGGGTCGCCCTGCTCGTCGTAGGCGATCGGGCCGGAGGGAGTCTGAAGGGAGGTCATGCGTCTTAACATGACCGACCGGTCGGTCACAGTCAATGACCGATCGGTCATGTAGGCTGGCCCCTCCGTTGCCCGCCGCCGATCTCCACCCCACCGCCGAGGCGCTGATGAACGCCGGCATCGCCGTCGCCGAGCGTGAGGGGCTGGCCGGCCTGAGCGTCAACCGCGTGGTCGCCGAGGCCGGCGTGGCCAAGGGCACGTTCTACGTGCACTTCGCGGATCGCGACGCGTTCGTCGACGCGCTGCACGCGCGCTTCCACGCGAAGGTCGACGCAGCCGTCGGCGCGGCGATCGGCGACCTCCCGGCCGGCGCGGAGCGGCTGATCGCCGGCGCCGAGGCCTACCTCGACGTGAGCCTCGCGGGCCGCTCCGTCAAGGCTCTGGCCCTGGAAGCCCGCAGCGACCCCAGGTTGTCGTCCATGATGTCCGGTCGCCAGGAGCGCTTCGCGGTCATGGCGACCTCGAGCTTCAAGGCCATGGGCTGGCGCGACGCGGCCGCGGCCGCCCAGCTCCTCTCGGCGATGACCCAGGAGATCGCGGTGCGCGAGTTCGACGCGGGGCGTCGCCTGCCGCCGGCACGCCGCGCGCTGCGGCGGTTCCTGGGCGCGGGCTGAGCTACGCCCGCGCGTTGCGCAGGGCGGCGCCGATCGGCGCGGCGAGGAACGCCCCGAAAGCGAGCGCGATCGCGAACACGATCGCGTCCGCCAGGTCACCGCCCAGCACCGCGAGCGACGCGACGCCGAACGCGACCAGCGCCGCTGCCGGGACGAGCGCATCCCGCACGGATAGGGGTGCGGTGCCACGCACGAAGCCGATGGCTCCGGCCAGGAGGACGCCGACGACGAAGACGGTCAGGTGCATGCGGGCTGAATGGTAAGTGATCGGTGAAGTGGCGGCCACGTCACTGTTCGCTCCTGGGTACTCCGTGCGCGCGCCACCGATGGCCCAGGACGCCCGCCTTGCTGCGGAGCGTGGTCCAGCATCGGTGGTCCTGACAGCCTGCCCATGACGGCTTGATATGGAAGCTCGTCGCGGGCACCAGCGTCTGTCCAGGATCAAGCGTGACCTGAGGATCGCTCTCTGCGTCGATCTGCGAACCGTCGGTCGGATCCTCGCATTCGGGCAGCGGCGCGCTCCCGGCACACGGATCCTGGCTGGCCACGAACGCGATCGAGAAGGTGTACGCGGCGCCGATGTTGCCAACGGCGTCTCCGGGCGTGATCTCGATCGTTGCGTGCTGCCCAACCGTCGCTCCCGGCACCAGGAACGACGGATCCGTCGTCAGCGTCGGTCCCTCCCAGTTCCCCGAGCCGACGCGATAGCGAACGCTGTAGCCCGTGGTACCCGAGCCGTCGGTGCCGTCGGCGAGCTCCGGGTCGATCGACGGGTACCAGTCGACTGTGGCCACGCCAGCGGTGTCGACAATCCCCTCGACCTGCGATGGCGAACCAGGCGCAGTGCGATCGATGTCGACGGTCCAATCCGCGCTGGCGGCCGAGTTGCCGGCCTAGTCGGTCGTGCGCGCGCGGAAGGTCTGTGCGCCTTCCGGGATGGCGCTGGGGTCGAACGTCGCCGTGGCTGTCGTCGTGTGCGGGCAGGCGGTCGGATTCTGGATTCTGTCGTGTAGGCGGCGTGGCGAGCCGTTGTCATCGTTGCCCGCGGCGTCACGCAGCCAGACCTTCAAGGTGCAGGCGTCAGGTGCTGCAACGGCCAGATGCGGAATCGCTACGAGGCTCGCGCCAGGCGTTGCGCCATGGGTGCATCCCGAGCCGTCGCCCGGGCAGAGCCGCACCGTCGACCGGCGCGCCGGCCGACGGCGTTGGCGGTGTCGACGAGATGTTGTCGTTGGTGGTTGATTGCCAGCCGTCTAGCGGACGAGGGCGCGTCACTCGTTGAGGCGGAGGATCGGCGGCGGCGGCACCGCCACCGACAAATCACGACCGGCGCGAGGCGGGTGGCGGCGCCGGAAGGGCCGACCGCGGAGAGAGCAGTTGCCCTGCCACGGCGGACCGCGACGCGTCACTCGAACGGAGGCGGCGGACCGGCCGCGACAGCGGGCCGCCCGCTAAGCCCGCCCCGCCGGAGCCACGTCCAGCTCCACCCGGCCGCGCGCTGTCTCGATGCGGCGGATCAGCACGCGGAGCTCGTCGCCGATGCGGATCGACCGGCCGGAGTCTTCGCCGGTCAGGATCGTTCCGACCTCGTTGAGCTCCCACCAGTCGCCCTCGAGCTTCCGGGCCGGGAGGAAGCCTTCGAAACCGTCGCCGAAGGCCATGAAGGCGCCGGCGCCGACCAAGCCGACCACCTCGGCGTCGTGCTCGCGTGGGATCTCTCCCTCGAAGAGCAGGCGCTCCAGCAGGAACGCGTTGGCGATGTCGTCGGCGGCGCGTTCGATCTGCATCGCGTCGCGCTCGCGACCCGACGTCCACTCGGCCGCCTCGGGCAGCGTCGAGGCGCGCGGCGCGTCCTCCCCGCCGCCCACGGCCGACAGCAGCGCGCGATGGATGACCAGGTCCGGGTATCGCCGGATCGGCGACGTGAAGTGCGTGTAGGCCTCCGAGTGCAGCCCGGCGTGGCCCTTGTTCTCCGGCGCGTACTTCGCCTGCTTCAGCGACCGCAGCACCAGCGATGTCAGCCCCAGCCGCCCGCGGCCGTCGCGCCGCCGCACCTCCTCGGCCACCATCCGCGACGCCTCGGCGATGATGCCCGCCGCGTCACCCGGGGCGATGAACCCGTCCCGCCCGCCCGCGGGCGGCGTCGGAACGCCCAAGGACTCCAGCTGCTCCAGCAGCCGCTCGGCGCTCGCCGGCTCCGGCCGCTCGTGGATGCGATACAGCGCCGGTACGTCGCGCTCGCTCAGCAGCCGTGCGACCGCCTCGTTCGCCGCGATCATCAGGTGCTCGATCAGCTGGTGCGACTCGGTCTGCACCGAGGCGACCGCGGCCTCGACGTGCCCGCCCCGCGAGAACGCGAACTCCGGCTCGGTCGACTCCACGGCCAGCGCGCCCGCCCGGTCGCGCCGCTCCCGCAACGCGCGCGACGCCGCCCGCGCGGCCGCCAGCGGCGCCGCCCACACACCGTCCGCTGGCTCCTCCCTCGCGAACACGCGGTCCACGCGGTCGTAGTCCAGCCGCTCGTCGCTGCGGATCCGCGACCGGTAGAAGGCGCTGCGCATGACCTCCTCGCCGCGCACCTCCAGCTCGACCGTCACCGCCAGCCGCTCCTGCCCCGGCACCAGCGAGCACGCGCCGTTGGACAAGACCTCCGGCAGCATCGGCTCGACCGCGCCCGGCACGTAGACCGACGTCCCGCGCCGGTACGCCTCGCGATCGACCGCGGACCCCGGGCGCACGTACGCGCTCACGTCCGCGATGTGCACCCACACGCGCCAATGCCCATCCCCTACAACTTCGCAGCTGATGGCGTCGTCGAAGTCCCGCGCCGTCGTCGGGTCGATCGTGAACGTCGGCAGCGACAGCAGGTCCCGCCGCGCGACCGCGTCACCATCCACGCGCTCCACCGCGTCCCGCGCCGCCTTCTCCACACCCGCCGGGAACGACCGTCGCAACCCGCGCTCGTGCATCAACGCCTCGAGCACGTCACGCGCGACGTCGGGCCGCCCGATGACCTTGACGACCTTCGGATGGCCCCGCACCTTGCCGCCCACGCGCACGAGCACCAACTGCCCGACGCGGGCGTTGCGCCCCGGGTCCACCACGAACTGCGACCGCCGCCCCACGCCGCGCGTGTCGAAGAACGGCTCGAGCACCACGAACCGCCCGTGCTTGGCCAGCACCCCGACGACGAACGACTCCGCCTGCTCGCGGCGGCCTTGGGCCTGCGCTCGCGCGCGCCGCGCCGGCCGGTTCATCGCCGCGCCGCGAGGACGTCCAACGCCTTGTCCAGCCCCTCGTCCTTGCGGGTCGTCTTCGGATCGTCGGCGGCCTGCACGTTCGGCGTCAGCCCGGAGCCCGTGCTGGTGCCCTTGCCACCCAGGTTGCGCCCCGAGGGCAGGAAGTACTGCCCGGCGGTGATGTCGAGCGCGCCGCCGTTGGAGAGGTCGATGACCTCCTGGAAGACGCCCTTGCCGAACGTGCGTGTCCCGACGAGCTCGGCGCGCTTGCGGTCCTGCAGCGCGCCCGCCACGATCTCCGCCGCCGAGGCGCTGTCGCGGTTGACGAGCACGACCATCGGCAGGTTCGGGGCGATCGCGTCGCCGGTCGCGCTCAGCGTCCGCGTCGGCACCGAGCGCCCCTTGGTCGTCACGATCTTGCCGTCCTTGAGGAACTCGGACGCGACGAGCTGCGCCTCGGTCACGAGGCCGCCCGGGTTGTTGCGCAGGTCGAAGACGACGCCCTTGACGCCGTCCTTCATCTGCTTGCGCAGCGCCGCCCCGACCTCGGCGTGTGCGCCGGACGAGAACTGCGCCAGCGAGATGACGCCGAGCTTGCGCCCGTCGACCGTCTTCTCCGACGACGCGACGACCGGCACCTCGATGTTGGACCGCGTGAGCGCGACCTCGCGCGGCGCGCCCTTCGCGCCGTGGCGCACGGTCAGCTTCACGGTCGTCCCGAGCGGCCCCTGGATGAGCGCGACCGAGGCGTCCTGGTCGCGGCCCGCCAGCGGCTTGCCCGCCACCGACACGATGATGTCGCCCTCGGCCAGCTTGGCGTCCTTGGCCGGGGAGTTGTCATACACCTTGACGATCTTCAGGCCGGCCCCGCTTCTGGTGACCTGCACGCCGATCCCCGCGAACTCGCCGTTCTGCTGCATCTTGAACTTGGTGTAGTCCTTGGGGCTGAAGTAGTTGCTGAAGCGGTCGTTCAGCGACGCGACGATCCCGGAGATCGCGCGGTTGCTCAGCTCGTCCTTGCCGTACTCGCGGTAGTACGTGTCGTGGACCTGGTCGATCGCCTCGTTGACGACGCGCGTGTCCTTGTCCCCGACCAGCGGGTCGCGCAGGAACCCGGGCAGCCCGGACGGATGCCCGCCGAGGTAGATCCCGGCGAGCAGCAGGATGAGGCAGAGCACCAGCGAGGCGAGGGCGCGGCGGATCATGGTCGCGCCACAGGCTAGGGATCGCCGGCGTGCCTTTACGCCGCGCTCAGGAACTCGGTCAGCAGCGCGTTGACGCGCTCGGGCTCGTCGTGCTGGACCCAGTGGCTGGCGTCGGGCAGCCGCACGACCCGGACGTCGGGCACCAGGCGCGGGTCGGAGTCGGCCATCGCGGCCGTCAGGAACCGGTCCTGCTCACCCCAGATGACGAGCACCCGCGCCGGGATCGGCCGGTACAGCGCCCGAGCGCGCCGCGGCGACTGGCGCAGCGCGGCGCGATACCAGTTGATCGGTCCGCGGAAGCCCTCGGGCCCGCGCAGCGCCTCGACGTAGCGGCCGATGTCCGCGGACGTGAACGCCCCCGGCCGCGCGTCCTTGTAGGTCGACGCCAGCGCCCGCCGTCCGCCCCAGCCCAGCAGGTGCTCCGGCAGCCACGGGATCTGGAAGAAGAACATGTACCAGCTGTGCAGCAGCTGCTTGGGCGAGCGCTGGAGCGTCCTCAGCATCGTGTCCGGGTGCGGCACGTTGAGGATCGCCAGCCGCTCCACGCGCTCCGGGTGCAGCGTCGCGACCATCCACGCGACCGCCGCGCCCCAGTCGTGGCCGACGACGAACGCGCGCTCCTCGCCCAGCGCCGTGATCAGGCCGGCGACGTCGGCGGCCAGCCGCTCGATCCGGTAGTCGCGCCACGACCGCGGCTTGTCGGACTGCGCGTAGCCGCGCTGATCCGGCGCCACGACGCGGTAGCCGGCCGCGACCAGCGCCGGGATCTGGTGGCGCCAGGACCACCAGAACTCGGGAAAGCCGTGCAGCAGCACGACCAGTGGTCCCTCGCCGGCCTCGACGTAGTGCAGGCGAACGCCGTCGATGACGACGAACCGATGCTCATGCTCGAGCTCCATAGACCGCGGAGCCTACGGAACGGCGCCGTTCAGACGCGCAGGAACTTGCGCCGCATGTTCCCCAACCCTGGGCGCACGGCCTGCTACACGCGCAGGAACTTGCGCCGCATGTTCCCCAACCCTGGGCGCACGGCCTGCTACACGCGCAGGAACTTGCGCCGCATGTTCCCCAACCCTGGGCGCACGGCCTGCTACACGCGCAGGAACTTGCGCCGCATGTTCCCCAACCCTGGGCGCACGGCCTGCTACACGCGCAGGAACTTGCGCCGCATGTTCCCCAACCCTGGGCGCACGGCCTGCTACACGCGCAGGAACTTGCGCCGCATGTTCCCCAACCCTGGGCGCACGGCCTGCTACACGCGCAGGAACTTGCGCAGCGACAGGCTGGACCCCGCGGCGCTCACCGCGACGCTCGCCACCAGCAGCAGCAGCGCCAGCAGCGCGAAGCCGATCGTCTGCGGCGCCGCGATCAGCGCGAAGTCTGACGCGAGCGGGTCCAGGAACGCGACCTTGCCGATGCCGAGCATCAGGACCGCGATCACCCCGCCCAGCGCGCCGAGGACCACGCCCTCGATCACGAACGGCCAGCGGATGAAGGAGTCGGTCGCGCCGACGAGCTTCATCACCTCGACCTCGCGCCGCCGCGAGAACAGCGACAGCCGGATCGTGTTGGAGATCAGCAGCACCGACGCGATCACCAGCAGCACCGCCAGCCCGCCCATCGCGAGCTTCACGACGCGCGTCGCGGTCAGGATCTTGGTGGTCTCGTCCTTGCGGTTCTTGACCTGGTCGATCGCGTCGTCGATCGGCGCGCGACGGGTGGGCGGGCCTCCTACTGCCGCCGGCGCCAGCACGTCGCGCAGCTTCTGGATGTTGTCCGGCTCGTCGGGCGTGACGCGGAACGTGTCCGGCAGCGGGTTGGTGCCGAGCAGCTCGTAGGCCTCGGGGTTGCGCGCCTTCTCCTGCGCGAGCGCCCTGGCCTTGCTGACGTACTCCACCTTGCCGACGTGGTCGGTGCGCTGCAGCAGCGCCTGGACGCGGTCGACGTCGGCCCGCTTGGCGTCCTTCTTGAGGTACACGTCGACCAGGACGCGGCCGCGCACCTCGTTGGCGGCGCCGGTCGTCGCCTGGACCACCGGGATGAACACGCCGAGGACGAGCACGGTCACCAGCACCGAGGCCATCGCGGCGAAGGACGGGATGGCGTTCCGCGAGATGGAGCGGAACGCCTCCTTGATGAAGAAGGCAGGTCTCACGAGAAGATGTCGTCGATGTCGCCGAACGATCCCGGATGCTCTCCGGGATCGACGGAGGTGGCACGTTCGGTGCGGTCGGTGACGGACTTGCGCCGCGGCGCGGGCGCCGGCTCGCGCAGCAGCGCACCGAACTCCGCGGTGTTCATCTCGCGCGGCGCGTAGGAGGCGTTGCTCTCGTCGCGCACGAGCTGGCCCTTGTCGAGCTCCAGCACGCGGCGGCGCATCCGGTCGACCATCGTGGCGTCGTGGGTCGCGACGAGCACGGTCGTGCCGGTGCGGTTGATCCGGTACAGCAGCTGCATGATCCCGACCGACGTCTCGGGGTCGAGGTTGCCCGTGGGCTCGTCGGCCAGCAGCAGCGGCGGGTGGTTGACGAACGCGCGCGCCACCGCGACGCGCTGCTGCTCGCCGCCCGACAGCTGGTCGGGGAAGGAGTGCAACTTGGTCGCGAGGCCCGTCAGGCGCAGGATGTCCGGCACCTTGCTGCGGATCTCCTTGCGCGACTGGCCGGTGACCTGGAGCGCGTAGGCGACGTTGTCGTACACCGTCCGGTCCGGCAGGAGCTTGAAGTCCTGGAAGACGATCCCGATGTTGCGGCGGTAGAACGGGACCTTCTTGCGCGTGATCTCGGAGAGGTCGCGCCCGGCGACCTTGATCGTGCCGGCGGTCGGCTCGATCTCCTTGATCAGGAGCTTCATCAGGGTGGACTTGCCGGACCCGGTCGAGCCGACCAGGAAGACGAACTCCCCGCGCTGGATCGAGAACGACGCGGCATCGAGCCCGCCGTTGGTGGGCCCGTAGGACTTGGAGACGCCGCGGAAGTCGATGACCGACGGCGCCCGGTCCTCGGGCGCCGCGGTGCGATCCAGCTCCTGCTTGTGGCGTTCGACGATCGCCATGGTCTGACCGACGTTAGCCCGAAGTCCGCGTAATCCTCCCGGTGCACGGCGCCGTGCAAGCTAGATTGCGTTGGGTGCCCACCATCACCAGCGAGACCCTCGCCAACGGCCTGCCGCTGCATCGCGTCGCCCTGCCCGGCACGCGCGCGGTCACGATCCTCGTCGCGTTCGACGCCGGCGCCCGCACGGAGCGGCCCGAGGAGAACGGCATGGCGCACTTCCTCGAGCACCTCGTCTTCAAGGGCGGCGAGAAGTTCGACCACTACAAGAAGGTCAACGAGACCGCCGAGCGCATGGGCGGCTCGCTCAACGCCTACACCTCGCACGACCTCGTCGCGTTCCACATCACCGTGCGCGCGGAGGCGGCGCTGGAGGCCATCGACCTGCTCACCGACTTCGTCGGCCGCCCGCTGCTCAACGCGGACGAGCTCGACCGCGAGCGCGGCGTCGTCATCCAGGAGATCCAGCGCTACAAGGACCAGCCGTCGTCGGTCGCCGAGGAGCTCATCGACAAGGCCGCGTTCGGCGACCATCCGCTCGGCCGGACGGTGCTCGGCCCCGAGGAGCACCTGCGCACGTTCAGCCGCGACGCGATCGTCGCCTTCCGCGAGCGCCGCTGGGCCGGCAAGCGCGGCGGCGCGTTCGTCGTCGGCAACGTCGACCACGTCCCGGCCAACGGCGCGGTCGCCGAGCTGTTCAACCGCTTCCCGACGCTCGACGTCCCCGACGCCTACGAGCCCGCGCCGTCGCTGCAGCTCGAGAAGCTCGTCGAGCGCCGCGACTCCAACCAGTCGCACCTGCGCCTCATGTACGAGCCGGACGTCGACGCCACCGACCCGGCCCAGCGCGCCGCGCTGACGATCTACTCCACCCTGCTCGGCGGCTCGATGGGCTCGCGCCTGTTCGACGAGATCCGCGAGCAGCGCGGCCTCTGCTACTCGGTCTACGCGGTCGACCACGCGCTCAGCGACGCCACGATCCTGCAGCTCGGCGCCGGCCTGGAGTCGTCCAAGACGAGCGAGGCCTACAAGCGCATGCGCGAGATCGTGGCCGAGCTGCACGCCGACGGCCCGACCGAGGAGGAGGTCGAGCGCGCCCGAGCCTACGCCGCCGGCCGCCGCGTCCTCGCGTTCGAGAACACCAACGCGGTCGCACGCTTCGCGGCCTCGCAGGCGATCGTCTTCGGCGAGGACATCGACCCCGACCGCGCGATCGACGCGCTGGACGCCGTGACGTTCGACCAGGTGCGCGAGATCGCCAAGAAGGTCGATCCGGAGGCCGCCGCGGTCGCCTGCGTGGGGCCGCACGACGCGGACGAGTTCTGACCTCGCTCCCCCCGTTTTGCGGGAAGCAGTGGCGCGTGGGAACGCGTTGTGCGACAGTCGACCACCGTGGCCGCCGTGGCGGAGATGCTGAACGACCGTGAGCTGGGTCGCTACGTCCAGCGCGTCGATGGGCGCTGGCGGCTGGACCGCGTCATCGTCGGCGGCGCGCGGGTGCTCGACATCCAAGGCGCGCCGCCGCAGCGCGAGCGCGGCCAGGAGTACGTCGTGATCCTGATCTCCGAGTACTTCGCGGGTGTTCCGTGGCTGGAGCGCGTCTACCAGGCGGCCAACCTGTGGGACGCCGCCGAGATGCAGGGCGCCGCCGACGTGCACTGCTACACGCCCGGCGAGTACGGCCGCAAGCGCGACACGCTGCCGATCGTCCGGGCCGTGTCCGACTACGGCGTGGACCTGATTCCCCAGAACTAGGGAGGTCGGCGGGCGACGGTCGGCCAGTGGGCGGGGTCGAACGTCAACCGGCGCGCGCGACCGGCCGATTCGCTGGGCACGATGCCCGCCGCTCACGCCCCCTTGCGCCTCTCGGCGCTGTGCGCGGTCGCTCTCGCCGCCTGCGCGCTGCCCGCGACCGCCACCGCCGCCGCCCCCGTCAAGAAGTCCGCCTCCCCGAAGCTGTCCAAGGCGTTCCAGAAGCGCTACCACGTCAAGAGCGCGACGGCCGACCCGGACCGCGACGGGCTCACGAACTTCACCGAGTACCGCGCCCACACGAACCCGAAGAAGGCCGACACCGACCGCGACGGCGCGAAGGACGGCTCCGAGGACCGCGACGGCGACAAGCTCGACAACGCCACCGAGCAGCGCGCGGGGACCGACCCGTCCAAGAAGGACACCGACCACGACGGCCAGGCCGACGCCCGCGAGGACGCCGACCACGACGGCCTGACCAACCTCGCCGAGCAGAGCACGGCCAACGACCCGGGCGACCCGGACTCCGACGACGACGGCGTGAAGGACGGCGCCGAGAACGCGGGCCAGGTCGTGTCGTTCGCCGGCGGCGACCTCGTCATCCGCCTGGCGTCGACCGGCAAGACCGTGTCCGGCGCGGTGGACGACGAGTCGTCGGTCGCGTGCAGCGCGACCGCCGACTACGAGACGGCCTACGACGACGGCGCGGCCGACGACACCAACGCCGCCGACGACGACGCGTTCGACGACGCCGACCCGGGCGACGACGACGCGGACGCGTCGGACGACGACGACGACGCCTCGTCCTCCGACGACGACGCCTCCGCGTCGGCCGCGGCGTTCGTGCGGGCGGCGTCCGACGACGACAACGCGAGCGACGACCCGGCGTCCGACGACGACGACGCGGACGACGACGCCTCCTCGGGCGACCCGTGCTTCGACGACGTGCTCGCGCCCGGCGCGTGGGTCCACGAGGCCGAGCTGTCGGCCGACGACGGCGGCAGCGTCCGCTTCGACGCGGTCGCGCTGGTCGACGACGAGAACTAGGCGATCGGTGCGCCCGACGCTCGTCCTGTGGTCGGCGCAGGACGACATGGGGGACTTGTACGGCGCGCCGACCCCGCTGTGACGGCCGTGGGTCGCCGACGGCATCGAGCTGCGGGCCGGCACGATCGACTCCGGCCACCACGCCGCGGAGGAGGCGCCGGCGGGAGGTCGCGTCCAAGCTGGTGGCCTTCCTGCGCCGCTAGCCTCGAAGCCATGGAGCTCGAGATCTGGTCGGACATCGCGTGCCCGTGGTGCTATGTCGGCAAGCGCCGGATGGAGGCCGCGTTGGCGCGGTTCGAGCATCGCGACGACGTCACCGTGACGTTCCGCTCCTTCGAGCTCGACCCGAGCGCCCCCGCGGCGCGCGACGTGAGCCACGTCGAGCTGATCGCGCAGAAGTACGGCCGCACCGTCGAGGAGGTCGAGGCGATGGACGCGCAGCTGACCGCGGTCGCCTCCGCCGACGGGATCGACATGCGGCTGTCGCAGATCCGCTCGGGCAGCACGTTCGACGGCCACCGCGTCATCCACCTCGCCGCCGAGCACGGGCTGCAGCAGGAGATGAAGGAGCGCCTGATGCACGCGTACTTCACCGAGGGCGCGCTGGTCAGCGACCACGACACCCTGATCGCCCTGGGGGTCGAGGTCGGCCTGAACGAGAACGCCGTCCGCGAGGTCCTGCTGACGGAGCGGTTCGCCGAGGAGGTCCGCGCCGACGAGCGCGACGCGGCCTCCGCCGGCATCTCCGCGGTCCCCTGCTTCGTGATCGACCGCAAGTTCGGGGCCAGCGGCGCCCAGGACCCGCAGGTCCTGCTCGACTTCCTCGAGCACGGCTGGTCGCAGCGCCAGCCCACGCCCATCGCGATGATGGGCGACTCCGGCGTCGCCGAGGGCGACGCCTGCGGGCCGGACGGCTGCTGAGCTCGCCGCTGCTAGCGCCGCCGGCGTCCCGGCGCCTGACCCTCCGGGTCCGGCGCGCCCACGTGGTCGGCGAGCCAGGCCAGCAGCGGCGCACAGGCCGTCCAGGTGTCGCGCAGGTGGTCGAGCGCCGCGTCGCGGCCGAGGCTCGGGCCGTCGCCGACCGCGGTGTCCGGCGGGATCCGCGCGCCGGCGACCAGCATCTTGTGGCGCAGGAGCGCGACGCGGAGATGGTCGCGCGCGTAGCCGCGCGGCGCGGTCTTCAGCGCCTCGCCCCACGTCTCGATCCCGGCGGCGTCGAGCGCGCCGACGATCGACTCCAGCGCGGTGCCGCTGCTCTCCGCGTCGACCGCCGCCCGGAAGCGCGCCAGCTGACCGGCGTCCATCCCGTAGGCCCCTGTGCCGGCGAACAGGCCGTCGCCCGACAGCTCTGCGTAAAGCCGGCCGTCGATCGTCCCGTAGGCGCGCGTCTTGTAGGGCGACTTGTCGGGCGAGAACCGCACGTCGCGGTTCGGCCGGGCGATCCACACCGGCGCGTCGCCCGCCATCTCCTCGAGCAACGCGGTCAGCGGCCCTCGCACCTCGACGTCGTACTCCGGCCGGTGCGCGTGGAACCACGCCTTCGTGTTGTCGGCTTCGAGCCCGGCGAACCAGCGGAAGGCCACCGGGCCGAAGCCGTCGAACGCCATCGCGCTAGCCGATCGCCACCATGCGCTCGATCGGGATCCGGGCCCGCTCGGCGAGCGCCGGGTCGACCTTGACCTCGCCGGTCAAGTCGCGCAGCGCGTCGCGCAGCTTCGGCAGCGTGATCATCTTCATGTACTTGCACGACGCGCGCTCGTTGGCGGCGATGAAGTCGACGTCGGGCGCGGCCATCCTGAGCTGATGCAGCATGCCGGTCTCGGTCGCCATGATCGCCTGCCCGCCGTGGCCCGCCTGGGCCTTGGCGTAGTCGAGCATCCCGCCGGTCGAGAGCATGTGCACGCCCTCGGTCGCGATGTCGCCCGCGGCCACGTACTCCATGACCTGCGTCGTGCAACCGCACTCCGGGTGGACCAGGAAGTCGGCGTCCGGGTGGGCGGCGCGGACCGCGGTGATGTCGTCCGGGCGGATGCCGGCGTGCACGTGGCACTCGCCGTCCCAGACGTGGAAGCGACCGCTGCCGTTGAGCCCGAGCTCCTTGGCGACGTAGGCGCCGAGCCACATGTCCGGGCCGAAGAGGATCTCGGTGTCGGACCCGTGCTCGGCGTGGATGTGCTGGACGACCTTGACGGCGTTCGACGACGTCACGCAGTAGTCGGTCAGCGCCTTGGTCTCGGCCGTCGTGTTGACGTACATGACGGTGACGGCGCCGGGGTGCTTGGCCTGCCACGCCGTGAGCTGCTCGGGCGTGATCGAGTCGGCCAGGGAGCAGCCGGCGTCGAGGTCCGGGATCAGGACGGTCTTCTCGGGCGAGAGGATCGACGCGGTCTCGGCCATGAAGTGGACGCCGCAGAACGCGATCACCTCGGCGTCGACGGCGGCGGCCTTGCGGCTCAGCCCGAGCGAGTCACCGACGTAGTCGGCGGCGTCCTGCACCTCGGGCACCTGGTAGTTGTGGGCCAGGATGACGGCGTTGCGTTCTCGTGCGAGCGCGCGAACCTCTGCGGTCAGCGCGCTACTTTCTTCGGCCGTCAGGGCCTGGGAAACAGTGGGGCTGGGGGCCATGGGGAGGTTCATGGCAGACGCTCCAATATGAGGGAGAGGTCTAGGGCCGGTGCGGAGTGCGTGAGCGCTCCGACCGAGATGAAGTCTACCCCGGTCTCCGCCGCGGCTCGGACCGTGTGCAGGTCGATGTTCCCGCTGGCCTCCAGCTCGGCGCGGCCGGCGACCTCGGTCGCGATCGCGCGCATCGCGTCGGGGGTCATGTTGTCGAGCAGGATCCGCGGGGCGCCGGCGGCGAGGGCCTCCCGTACGTCGTCGGCGGTCTCGGCCTCGACCTCGATGGCGATGTCCGGGAACCGGCGCTGGGCGGCGCCGACCGCGTTGGCGATCCCGCCGGCCGCCTCGACGTGGTTCTCCTTGATGAGCACCATGTCGAACAGGCCGAAGCGGTGCGACGTCCCGCCGCCGGCGACGACCGCGGCCTTCTCGAGCGGCCGCAGCGTCGGCGTCGTCTTGCGCGTGTCGAGGATCCGGGCGCCGGTGCCGTCGATGGCCTGGACGTAGCGGTTGGTGAGCGTCGCGACGCCCGACAGGCGCTGCAGGAAGTTCAGCGCGGTGCGCTCGGCAGTGACGATGCCCGCGGCGGTGCCGGTGATCCTGAGGATCTGGGTGCCGGGCTCGTGCCAGGTGGATTCGGGCGCCAGGCGCTCGATCTCGGCGTCGGGGTCCTGCTGGCGGAACGCCTGCTCGGCGAGATCGAGGCCGAAGACGACGCCGGGCGCCTTCTGGGTGATGGTCGCGGTCGCGCGGGCGCCGTCGGGCACGGTCGCGGCGGTCGTCACGTCGCCGTCGCCGACGTCCTCGGCGAGCGCCCGCGCGACGACATCGGCGACGAAAGTGGGATCGAGGGGCATCTGTGGGCCAGGATATGCGGCGAATGGAGGTCGACCTCGACACGTGGCTGCCGGCGCCAGCCATCCGGACAACGCATCGGCGCGAGGCCGCCGCGCCTCCGGACGCGCTGTGGGCGGCCGCGCGCGGGCTGCGCGTCGACGCGACGGGTCCGCTCGGCCGGCTGGTGCGCTGGCGGATCCCGGGCCTGCCGGCCGCCGTGACGTTCGCGGAGCTGTTCAGCGCGCCGCCGTTCACGGTCCTCGACGAGGGCGACGGCTGGTCGGTGTCCGGACTGGTCGGACGGATCTGGACGCTGCGGCGCGACTACCCGGCGCTCGACGGCGCGGACGCCTTCGCGGCGTGGGCGCAGCCGGGAACGGCGCGGGTGGTGTTCGCGCACTGGGTGGTCCCGGGTCCGGACGGACGGTCCACGTTGTTCTCCGAGGCGCGCGTGGCGCCGGTCGACCGGGGCGCCGCGCTGCGGCTGCGGGCGCTCTGGGCGGTCGTCGGGCCGTGGGAGCGGCTGATCGGCGGAGAGGCGCTGGGCCGGGCGGTCAAGAGCGCGGAGGCCGCTACGTTGGAACGGAGATGACGGTCGCCGACGCCCATCCTCGCTGGATCGACCTGGAAGGCGCGGTCAACGCCCGCGACGTCGGCGGGATCCCGTTGCGGGACGGCGACGGCGTCGTGGCCGGCGGGCGGCTGCTGCGGTCCGACAACCTCCAGGACCTGACGGCGTACGACGTCGCGCACCTCGTTGATGATCATGGTCTGCGCGCGGTCGTCGACCTGCGCACCGGCGTCGAGGTGCGCCTGGAAGGACCGGGTCCGCTGCACGCGGTCGACGGCATCGTGATCGAGCACCGGTCGCTGTATCCCGAGGCCGGCGAGCGCACCGACGTCCTCGAGGCCGAGACGATCGTGCCGTGGCAGAACGGCGTCCACGGCGTGGACATGCCCGGCGAGACCCCGACCGTGCGGACCTACATGGGCTACATGGCGCGTCGCCCGGACTCGATCGTCGCCACGCTGCGCACGATCGCCGCGCCGCCCGACGGCGGGGCGACGCTGGTGCACTGCGCGGCGGGCAAGGACCGGACAGGGCTGGTCGTGGCCCTGGCCCTGGAGATCGCCGGCGCGTCCCGCGCGGCGATCGTGGCCGATTACGCGGTGACCTCCGAGCGCATCGAGGCGATCGTGGCGCGGCTGGCGGCCTCACCGACCTACGCGCAGGACATGCAGACCAACGACCCGCACCACCACTCGGCGCGCCCGGAGTCCATGGCCCGGATCCTCGAGCTCCTCGACGACCGCCACGGCTCACCGGAAGCCTGGCTGCGCGAGCACGGCCTGGAAGACGACGCGCTCACCGCGCTGCGCGAGCGCCTGCGCGCGGCGTAGCGACTGGTACGGCGGCGATCGCGCCGGCGACGTGGCCGCCGCGGCCAGCGACGGTGGCGCCGCGGCCACCGTGGAGGCGCGTCAACCGCGGCGCGGCGCTCAGGTCCGCCCCTGCTCCAGGCCCGCCAGCGTCGACGTCCCGGAGAAGACCGTGCGGCCGCGGCGGCGCAGACGGAGATGGAGCTCGCCGGCCAAGTGCTGGGATGCCGCCTGCTCGCGGTGACGGCGCTCCGCGGGCACGGGCACCGGCAGCAGGTGCGGCGGCGTGCCGTTGGCGTGGCCCTCGACCTCGACCGACACCCCGCCCGGGGTGCGGCCCGACAGGCGCCAGCCCGCCTCGCCCACCGCGACGCGCAGCGGTTGCAGCGGCCGGACCAGCCGCACCATCTCGCCGCCCGCGCTGACCACCAGCGACGTCGCCGTCACGCGCAGCGCGCCCACGCCCGCCCGGCCGCCGGCGAACGCCACGCAGGCGTCGTCGTCATCGCCGAAGCCGTGTGCCTGGCCCCACCACCAGCGCTCCGGGAAGCCGCCGTTGGACCAGTTCTTCTCGGCGTAGGCCACCGCGCCGTCGAGGTCGATCTCGCGGCCCGCGACCACCGCGTGGCCGCGCACCCGCGCGCGCAGCAGCCACGGGTGCCAGTACTGCGACAGCCCCGGGATCGCCTGCGCCGCGCCCAGGGCGCCGAACGCCCGGCGCGGCCAGCGCCCCGGCCGGTCGAGCGCGACGTCGAGCGCGACGTCCGGCAACCGGACGGAGACCGAGGTCGGCGTGGCGACCAGCGCCTCGCCGACCGCGATCCGGCCGGACGCATCCGCGACGGCGCGCGGCAGGGCCACGGCGGTCGAGAACCCGCCGGGATGGGCGGCCACGCCGGCGGTGCCCCAGGCGGCGCCCGACGCATCCCGGTTGACCGCCGCCAGCACCACGACGACGTCGCCCGTCACCACCGACGTCAGCCGCCAGAACCAACCCTCCATCGCCACCCCGTGGGGCCGTCGCGGATCGCCGAAAGGCAGATCCGCGCCCGTCCGCCGGTATGTGTCGAGCAGCACGGAAGCATCATCGCAGGCCCGCTACTATCTCAGTCCGAAGCACTCAAGTTTCCACAACTCCATATCACAGGAAACATGCCAGAACAGCCTTTCACCAACTTCGTGCCCTGCAGCATCTGCGCCGAGCGCCCCGGCACGCTCCAGATGGTCGTCCAGACCGAGAGCGGACGCCAAGGCGCCCTCATGTGCGAGAGCTGCGCCCGCGACCTCATGCAGGGGTTCGGGCAGGCCGGCATCGGCCCGGCCGCCGAGGGCGCCAACGACTTCGACGGCCCCAACGGCAACCCGTCGCGCCGCCCCTCCGGTGGCCCCCAGACCCGCACGCGCCAGCAGGAGCGCCCCACCTCCGACACCCCCGCGCTCGACGAGTTCGGCCGCGACCTCACCCGCGACGCCGGCGAGGGCCGCATCGACCCTGTCATCGGGCGGGAGGACGAGATCGCCGAGACCGTCGAGATCCTGGCCCGTCGCCGCAAGAACAACGCCGTGCTGATCGGCGAGGCCGGCGTCGGCAAGACCGCGATCGTCGAGGGCCTGGCCCTCCACATCCACAACAACGACGTCCCCGAGGCGCTGCACGGCGTCCGCGTCGTCGCGCTCGACATGGGCGCGCTCGTCGCCGGCTCCCAGTACCGCGGCCAGTTCGAGCAGCGGCTGAAGGCCGTGCTCGCCGAGGTCACGGCCGCCGAGGGCAAGATCATCGTGTTCGTCGACGAGCTCCACACGGTCCTGGGCGCCGGCGGCGCCGAGGGTGCGATGGACGCCGCGAACCTGCTCAAGCCGATGCTCGCCCGCGGCGAGCTGCGGATGGTCGGCGCCACCACGCTCAGCGAGTTCCGCAAGATCGAGCGCGACGCCGCCCTGGCCCGCCGTTTCTCGCCCGTCACCGTCGACGCGCCGAGCGTCGAGGAGACCGTCGAGATCCTGACGGGGCTGCGCGACGCCTACGAGGCTCACCACGCCGCCAAGATCACCGACGACGCCCTGGCCGCCGCCGCCCGCCTGAGCGATCGCTATCTGACCGAGCAGCACCTGCCCGACAAGGCCATCGACCTGATGGACCAGGCCGCGGCGAAGCTGCGCCTCGCGACGCCCCGACCCGTCGACACCGCGACGCTGCGCGAGCAGCTCAAGGCCGCCGTCGAGGTCGAGGACTATGAGAAGGCCGCGTGGCTCCAGGAGCGCATCCGCGAGGCGGACGACACGACGACCACCAACGCCGTGGTCGTCGACGAGACCGCGATCGCAGCCGTCGTCGCCACGCGCACCGGCATTCCGGTGGGCGAGCTGGTCGCCGGCGAGCTCCAGCGCCTCGTCGACCTGGAGGACGACCTGCACCTGCGCGTCGTCGGCCAGGACGAGGCCGTCGCGAAGGTCGCCGACACCATCCGCCGCGCCCGCGTCGGCCTGTCTGAGCCGGACCGGCCCCTGGGCTCGTTCCTGTTCCTCGGCCCGACCGGCGTCGGCAAGACCGAGCTGGTCAAGGTCCTCAGCGAGCGTCTCTTCGCGAGCGAGGACGCCCTGGTCCGCATCGACATGTCCGAGTACCGCGAGCCGCACACGGTCGCGCGGCTGGTCGGCTCGCCGCCCGGCTACGTCGGCTACGGCGACGGCGGCCAGCTCACCGAGCCGGTCCGGCGCCGCCCCTACAGCGTGATCCTGCTCGACGAGATCGAGAAGGCGCACCCCGAGGTGTGGAACGTCCTGCTGCAGCTGCTCGACGACGGTCGCCTGACCGACGGCGAGGGTCGGACGGTGGACTTCACCAACGCGGTGATCGTGATGACGTCGAACCTGGGCGCCGGTCGCGCCAAGCGCGGCATCGGCTTCACCGCCGCCGACGCGCCCACCGACGACGACCGCATGCTCGCCGCCGCCAAGTCCGCGTTCCTGCCGGAGTTCATCAACCGGATCGACGAGGTCGTGACGTTCTCACCGCTCGGGAACGAGCAAGTGACGAAGATCGCGAGCCTGATCGTGGAGCGCGTCGCCGGGCGCCTCAGCGACGAGCGGCGGATCACGCTGACCGTCGACGAGGAGCTGACCGCGCAGCTCGCGGCCGACGGCTTCGACGAGGAGTTCGGCGCCCGCCCGCTGCAGCGCCACGTGCGCCGCACGCTGGAGCGGGAGCTGACCCGGGCCATCCTGGCCGGGTCCCTGACCGACGGCGCGCAGGTGCGCGCCACGGCCGGTGCGGAGGGCGGCGTGGCGCTGGAGGTCAGCGCCGCCGCCGCACCGGAGGCGGCGGCCGCCTAGGCGCCGCAGCTGAAGGAGAGGAAGGACCGGAGGGCCGGCGTTTTCCGCAGACGTCGGCCCTTCTGCCGTGGCGGGTTCCCTGTGCGCGTGAGAGGGTAGGCGGTCAGCATGGCGACCGACATCACGACCGACCACCTGCGCGAGCTGGCCGAGACACGCAGCGCGCAGGGCAAGGTCCTCAGCGTCTTCATCAACCTGGACCCGCGCGAGTTCGCCACGCCACGGGCGCGCGCGACCGAGATCAGCTCGGTCCTCGACGAGGCGTCGCGGACGATCCGCGAGCTCGACGGCCTGACCCACGACGAGCGCACGGCGCTCCAATCCGACCTCGAGCGCGTGCGCTCCGGCCTGGGCAACGGCGTCGACACCGAAGGCGCCCGTGCGCTCGCGGTGTTCGCGTCCCAACCCGCCGGGCTCTTCGAGGTCCTCAAGCTTCCGCGGCCCGTCGACCACAAGGTCGCGATCGCCGACCACCCGTGCGTCGAGCCGCTGGCGCGGATCGGGACGGGCGAGTTGTGGTGGTTCGTGCTCGTCGACCGCAAGCACGCCCGGCTGCTGACCGGCACCGTCGACGGGCTCGTCGAGGTCTGGCGCCGCGAGGACGACGTCCTGGCCCGGATCGACTCCGACAAGCAGGACCAGGACGGCCGCTCCGAGCGCCGCTACGAGCGCAGCGTCGAGAAGGAGATCGACGGCCACCTGCGCGGCGTCGCGAAGGAGCTGCAGACGCGGCTGCGCGACGTGCATCTCGCCGGCATCCTGGTCGGCGGCCGCAAGGACGTCGTCTCCCACTTCGAGACGCTTGTCGGCTCCGAGGTCCGCCGCTGCCTGAAGGGCCGCTTCGACGCCGATGTCTGGAACACCGGCGCCGACGACGTGCTCAAGGCCGCCAGGCCGGTGCTCGACCAGCTCGGCGCCCAGCGCGACGAGGAGCTGCTGGCCAAGCTCGAAGGCGGGCTGGCGACCGGTCGCGCCGTCGCGGGGCTGAAGGACGTCCTGCCCACCGTCCACGAGCGGCGCGTCGACACGCTGGCGGTCGAGGAGGGCTTCACCGCCAAGGGCACGCGCTGCCCGCAGTGCGGCTGGATGGGCGTGAGCGCCGGCGGTCCGTGCCCGGCCGACGGGACGATGACCGAGGTCGTCGACAACATCGTCGAGCTGGCGGTGGGCCGCGCGCTCGGCCAGGACGCGCAGGTCAGGTACTTCCCGCCCGCGGAGTCGGCGCTGGAGCAGAAGGGCTCCATCGCCGCGGTCCTGCGGTTCTAGTCAAGGAACGCGAAGCGCGTAGGTCCCGACCACCAGCCTGAGGGGCCGGCGGCCTGTGCCGCCGGCCGCCCACGTCAGGTTCGCCGAGCCGGATGTTGCGCTGCGTCGGGCCCGAGCCCCACGAGTGCGCGCCGCGCAGGCGCCGGGTGATGTTGTAGGCGCTGCTCGCGTCGGTGACCGCGACGCGTGCGCGAAAGCGGACGACGACGACGGGCTGGCCGGCACGCCGCTCGACGCGGGCGCGCACCGGCGTCCGGACGTCGGCGGCGGTCACCTTCGGCGCGGGGCGTGGGCGGAAGCCGGGCAGCGGGCAGGCGTCGCGGCCGCCGACCCAGCCGGTCTCGCTCACCGGGCAGACGCGCCCGCCCGCGAACGTGACCCTGGTGATCGACGTGTTGCTCGGCTCGGGGGCGCCATCACCAGACAGAGTGGTGATCGACGGGCGGTTTTGTGACGGCTACTGCTCGATCAGCGCGTGGATCGTCCGCATCGTCGGGTCGGCCGCCCCGTGCAGGCGGGCGCCGGAGTCGACGAGCTCGCGCAGGTAGGACGCCGCCTCGGCCGTGATCCGCTCGCCGGGCAGCAGCGCCGGGATGCCTGGCGGGTAGCCGGCGATCGACTCGCACGAGATCCGGCCGATCGCGGCGTCGAGGTCGACCACCTCGGACTCGCCCAGGAAGGCGTCGCGCGGCGCGACGACCATCGTGTTGCCGAGCGCACCGGGGCCGCGGACGAGCGCCTGGACCGGCGCGCCGGGCTTGATGATGCGCTTGACGGTCTCGTCGACGTCGCCCGCGAAGCGCACCAGGGCCTCGACGGGCTGGCCGACGCCGAGGACGCACACGATCGTCGCGACGGTCGCGAGCTCGGGCTGGACGTCGTAGGCGTTGCGCAGCGCCTCGGCGACCTCGTAGCCCGTGCGGCCGGTCTCGCGCGTGTCGAGGACGAGGCGCAGCGGGTCGTAGGCGGCCACGCCGGGGCGGCCGACGAAGTCGTAGTCGATGGTCTTGATCCCGGGCGTCGTCGCGAGCTTCTCGCGCGTGGCCTTCGCGGCGGCGATCGTCTCGTGCAGGAGCGCCTCGCCGTGGACGGCGAGCTGCCGGCGCGCGCCGTCGAGCGAGGCCATCAACAACGACGAGGGCGACGTCGAGCGGACGAGTCGGATCGCGCGGCCGACGGCGCTCGGGTCGATCCGGCGGGTGTCGGCCACGTGCAGCATCGCCGACTGCGTCAGCGAGCCGACGATCTTGTGCGTCGAGGTGAGGACCGCGTCGGCGCCGAGCCGCAGCGCCGACTCGGGCAGGTCGGGGTGGAACCCGAAGTGCGGGCCCCAGGACTGGTCGACGACGAGCGCGACGTCGCGCCGATGGGCGACCTCGGCCAGCGCGGCGACGTCCGCGGCCATGCCGTAGTAGGTGGGAGAGACCACGAACGCGACGCGTGCGTCGGGGTCGTCGGCGAGCGCCTCGTCGAGCGCGTCGGGCGTGACGCCGTGCGCCATGCCGAGCTCGTCGTCGTAGGCCGGCGCGACGAACGACGGCAGGCCGCCGCTGAGGACGAGCCCGTCGACGATCGACGCGTGCGAGTTGCGTTGTGCGACAACATGCGTGCCCAGCGGCGCGAGCGCGAGGCACAGCGCGTGGTTGCCCTGCGTCGCGCCGTTGGTCAGGAACCACGTCCGCGCCGCGCCATAGGCCTCGGCCGCCAGCGCTTCGGCGCGCTCGTACGGCGTCGGCCTGACCCCGAGGTCGACCCCGTGGATGTCCTGCGGGATGTCGATCCCGAGCGCCCGGTCGCCGAGCGCATACCGCAGCCCGGGATCCGCCCCCGGCCCACCCTTGTGCCCGGGGACATGGAACCGCCCCGGCCCCCGGAACCCATAGGCGACGACCGCATCGAGGTAGGGCGCCGTCGGCTGCTCCGACGGCCCAGACTTTGGAGTGCTCGCCTCGCTCATCGACGCCAGGCTATCGGCGGGGTGGCCGGCGGAGGACCGCTGGCGGGCTTAGCCCGCCGCCTTCAGGAGGTACTCGCGCACGAACCCGTCGAGGTCGCCGTCGAGGACGCGTTGGGCGTCGCCCATCTCGCGGTCGGTGCGGTGGTCCTTGACCATCGTGTACGGGTGGAGCACGTAGGAGCGGATCTGGGAGCCGAAGTTGACGTCGAGCGTCTCCCCCTTCTCCTTGGCGATCTCCTCCTGGCGCTCGCGCTCCTGGCGCTCCAGGATCTTGGCCCGGAGCATCTTCATCGCCGTCTCCTTGTTGGCCGACTGCGAGCGCTCGTTCTGGCACTGCACGACGATGCCCGTGGGACGGTGGGTGATGCGGACGGCGGAGTCGGTCTTGTTGACGTGCTGGCCGCCGGCGCCGGAGGCCCGGTACGTGTCGACCTGCAGGTCGTCGGTGTCGATCTCGACGTCGCCGGTGTCCTCGATGACCGGCGCGACCTCGACGCCCGCGAACGCCGTCTGGCGCCGCGACTGCGCGTCGAACGGCGAGATCCGGACCAGCCGGTGCACGCCCTGCTCGGCGTTGAAGAGCCCGTAGGCGTTCTCGCCCTCCGCGCGGAACGTCGCCGACTTGATGCCGGCCTCCTCCCCCGCGCTGGCCTCCAGCAGCTCGACCTTGAACTTCCGCGACTCGGCCCAGCGCATCATCATGCGCAGCACCATCTCGGCCCAGTCCTGGGCGTCGGTGCCGCCGGCCCCCGCGTTCACGGTGACCAGCGCGTCGCCGGAGTCGTACGGACCCGAGAAGAGCCGCTCCTCCTCGAGCTCGGATAACCGGGACTCGACCGACGCGAGCTGCTCGGTCAGCTCGTCCGCGAGCTCGTCGTCCTCGGCGGAGAGCTCCAGCAGCCCGTCGAGGTCCTCGATGTCGGAGGACAGCTCGGTGAACGTCTTCAGCTTGCGCGTCGTGCGCGCGTGCTCGGCCGACACCTTCGCGGCCGCGCCGCTGTCGTCCCAGAACCCGGGCGCCTGCATCTGGGCCTCGAGCTGCTCGACGCTCGCGCCCAGCGCGTCCGGGTCGGTGGAGTCGCGCAGGCGGTCGTAGCTGGCCCGGATGGCCGCGATGCGCTGCGGGATCGGCGTGTCTGAGGTCGACGTGGCCACTACGCCCCGTGACACATTGACGTAACCATCACCGTGTCAAAGGTGCCGCTAGGCACCGTGACACTTCTTATATTTCTTGCCGCTCCCGCACCAGCACGGGTCGTTGCGGCCGATCGTCTCGTGCTCGTCGACCCTGCGCTGCTGGACGATCGGGATCGCGTCCTCGGGCAGCTCGGCGTCGGCGTAGCCGACCGGCGCGCCACCGCCGCCCGCGGCCTCGGTCAGCGCGCTCGGCTGCTCGGTCCCGACGCCGCCGGAGTACTGGACGGACCCGGACCCGCCCACCCCGCCCTGGGCCTCCGGGATGGCGGGGCCGGCGTCGCCCTCCACCTCGACCTCGACGTGGTAGATCATGCGCGAGAAGTCCGCCCAGATCGAGTTCATCAGGTCGGTGAAGAGGTCGAACGCCTCGTTCTTGTAGGCGACGAGCGGATCGATCTGCGCGAACCCGCGGAGGTGGATGCCCTCCCTCAGGTAATCCATGTCGTACAGGTGCTCGCGCCACTTGTTGTCGATGACCTGCAGCAGCAGGTAGCGCTCGAGCGCGCGCATGAGCTCCTCGCCGAGCTCCTCCTCGCGCGCGTCGTAGGTCTTCATCGCCTCGTCGACGAGCAACTCGATGAGCTCCTCGCGCTCGTTGACGGCGTCGATCCTGTCCGGCCCGAAGCCGACCGGGAAGATGTCGGCCAGCGCGGTGAACAGGCCGCCGACGTCCCAGTCCTCGACGTACTCGGAGACCGTGTACTCGTCGACCACGCGGCGGATGACGTCGGCGACGTTCTCGCGCGCGACCGGGCCCATGTCGCGGCCCTCGAGCACCTCGTCGCGGTACTTGTAGACCACGCGGCGCTGCTCGTTCATCACGTCGTCGTACTCGAGGACGCGCTTGCGGATGAGGAAGTTCTGCTCCTCGACCTTCTTCTGCGCCTTCTCGATCTGCTTGGAGAGCATGCCCGCCTCGATGGGCTCCTCGTTGCCCTCCTCGTCGAGCGTGCCGAGCCGGTCGAGGATCTTGTAGATCCGATCCCCGGCGAAGAGCCGGACCAGGTCGTCCTCGGCGGAGAGGAAGAAGCGCGACTCGCCCGGGTCGCCCTGGCGACCGGCGCGGCCGCGGAGCTGGTTGTCGATCCGGCGCGACTCGTGGCGCTCGGTGCCGCAGATGAACAGGCCGCCGGCCTCCAGCACCTTCTCGTGATCGGCGGCGGTGCGCTCCTCGATCGTCGGGAAGACCTTCATGTAGGTCTCGTCGAAGTCCGGGTCGCCGGGCGACAGGCCCAGGTTGCGCAGCTCGAGCTCGGTCTGGTGCTCGGGGTTGCCGCCGAGCTTGATGTCGACGCCGCGGCCCGCCATGTTGGTGGCGATGGTCACCGCGCCGGGCCGGCCGGCCTCGGCGACGATGTCGCCCTCGCGCGCCGCGTGCTCCGGCTTGGCGTTGAGGACCGCGTGCGGGATCCCGAGCTTGTCCAGGCGGGTCGCGATCATCTCGGAGATCTCGACCGAGATCGTGCCCACGAGGACCGGCTGGCCGGCCTCGTGACGCTCCTTGATGGTGCTCAGGAGGGCGGTCCACTTGCCCTCCTTGGTCTTGTAGACCTGGTCGTTCTGGTCCTTGCGGACCATCGGCCGGTTCGTCGGGATCTGGACGACGGGCAGCTTGTAGATCTTCATGAACTCCGTCGCCTCTGTGAGGGCGGTGCCCGTCATGCCGGCGAGCTTGGAGTACATGCGGAAGAAGTTCTGGTACGTGATCGTCGCGAGGGTCTGGTTCTCCTCGTGGATCGCCACGCCCTCCTTGGCCTCGACGGCCTGGTGCAGGCCCTCCGACCAGCGACGGCCGTCCAGGATGCGCCCGGTGAACTCGTCGATGATCTTGACCTCGTTGTCGACCACCGCGTAGTCGACGTCCTTCTTGTAGAGCGACTCGGCCTTGAGCGACTGCAGGAGGTGGTTGACCAGCGGGCCGTTCTCGGCGCGGTACAGGTGGTCGATGCCGAGGAACTTCTCGGCCTTCGCGACGCCCTGCTCGGTGACCGCGACGGTCTTGTGCTTCTCGTCGTACTCGTAGTCGAAGTCCGCGACGAAGTCCTTGCGGGCCCTCGGGTCCATGCCCTCGGGCGTCTTGCCGGCCTTCATGACCTTCGCGAGCTTCGCGAACTGGACGTAGTGCTCGGCGGCGGCCTCGGGGGCGCCGGAGATGATCAGCGGGGTGCGCGCTTCGTCGATGAGGATGTTGTCGACCTCGTCGACGATCGCGAAGAAGTGCATCGCGGTCGGGCGCCCGTCCTCGCCGAGGCGGCCGCCGTGCTGGACCTTGTCCTCCATCGACTGCGCCATGTTGTCGCGCAGGTAGTCGAAGCCGAACTCGGAGTTCGTGCCGTACGTGACGTCGCACGCGTAGGCCTCGACCTTGTCGTCCGGGTCCATGTCGTTCTGCAGGATCCCGACGGTGACGCCGCACGCCTCGTAGAGGGGCATCATCCACTCGGCGTCGCGCTTGGCGAGGTAGTCGTTGACCGTGACGACGTGGACGCCCTGGCCGGCGAGCGAGTTCAGGACGACGGCGAGCGTGCCGGTGAGCGTCTTGCCCTCGCCGGTGCGCATCTCGGCGATGTTGCCGCCGTGGAGGACCATGCCGCCGATGAGCTGCACGTCGAAGTGGCGCATGTTCATCTTGCGCCGGCCGACTTCGCGCGCGATCGCGAAGCACTCGGGGAGGACCTCGTCGAGGGCGGCCGTGACCTTGTCCTCGCTGGACTGGCCGCGCACGTGCTGGCGCAGCGCCTCCATGCGGTCCTTCAACTCCTCGTCGGACTCGAGCTCGAGCTCGGGCTCGAAATCGGCAATTCGCGCCACACGCTTCTCGTGTTGGCGGAACTGCTTCGTCTCTCCGATGTTCAGCGCGCGGTCGAGCAGACCCATGCGCTCAGTGTAGTCGGCGAGGGCTGCGCAGTCGGGGCGAACCCGTGCCGAAACGGTCCGCCCCGCGCGCTCGCCGACGCTAGATCGCCGCGGAGATGCCTCCGGCGCCCGCGCCGTCCGGCGTCATGCCGGGCTGCTGCATGGCGGCGGCTCGCGACTCCCTGCGCTTGCGCCGCTTGTCCCGGTGGCGCTTGACCTGGATGGCCAGCTCGTCGGCGCAGAGGTTGATCGAGTGGGCGATGTCGCGCGAGGAGTCGCAGGCGCGGAGCGTGGTCCCCTTGACGCGGAGCGTGACCTCCGCGACGAACGCGTCCGGGTTGGACGGGTTCTGCTCCTGGCTCAGCTCCACCTCCAGGGTGGCGAGCTCGGAAACCTGCTTGCCCACCTTGGCGAAGCGCTTCTCCACGTGCTCCCGGATCTCGTCCGAGACGGTCATGTGGCGGCCCTTGACCTCGATCTGCATGCGGCCCTCCTGGGGCTGGGATCACTAGGTCTTCGCAACGGTACCCCGGGGATGGGACGCCGGCAACGCCTGTCGACGAACTTTGGGGCATTGCACAACTTCTCGGCGGTCTTCAGGTCAGCGTGCGGGCATAGGTGACGGCCGCGACGTGCTCCGCCCCAGCCTCCCGCAGGGCCGCGGCACAGGCGTGCAGCGTCGCGCCGGTGGTGTGGACGTCGTCGACGAGGATCGCGATGTCGGGGACCGGGCCGGCCCTGGTCCGCACGCCGACGTCCGCGCGTAGGCGGCGGCTGCGGGTGAGCCGTGCGTGGGCGGGCGCGCGCTCGCGGGCGAGGACGCGGGCGACCGGCAGCCCGGCGCGCGGGCCGAGCTCGCCGGCGAGGCGCGCGGCGTGGTCGACGCCGCGGAGGCGGCGGCGCAGCGGATCGGCGGGGACCGGGACGAGCGTCCCGCGCCAGGTGCCCGGCGGCGCCGTCGCCGCCATCTGCGCGGCCATCAGCCGCGCGAGGCGCAGCGCCCCACCGTCCTTCAGCGCGATCACCAGCGGCGGTACGGCGCCGGCATAGGCCATCGGCGACCAGGCGGTGGCGAACGCCTGCGCCCGGGCTGGGCAGGCCCGCGGCGAGCAGCGCTCGGGCAACCCGCAGCGCGGACAGCGCCCGGTCATGGGGAGCCACGGCAGCGACGTGCGGCAGGAGCGACACAGGGGGTCGCCCGGTACGCCGTCGCCCGCGCGACGGCAGGCGACGCACGCCGGTGGGACCAACACCTCCAACAAGCCTTCGAGCATGGGTCCCAGCCTGCCGTCCGATGTGTGACGGATCTACAGCACGCCGTCACGACTTCGCGGAGGCATACTTGCGCGAGTGCTCGCCGTCGCGGCCGACACCTCGTTCTCGCTCGCACCGGGCCCGATCCTCATCGTGGTCGCGCTCACCGCGCTCTACGTCGCGCGCTGGCGACAGGTCCGCAAGTCCGGCTCAACGCGCGGCGCGTCGTACGGGCGGCTGCTCGCCTGGCTGGGCGGCATGCTGTGCATCGCGATCGCGCTGATCTCCCCGATCGACACGCTCGCCGATCAGGTCTTCGCCATGCACATGGTCCAGCACGTGCTGCTGCTGGACTTCGCGCCGATCCTGCTGATCCTGGGCCTGTCCAAGGTGCTGTTGCGCCCCGTAGCGCGCACCGTCCTCGACGCCGAGCGCGCCCTCGGTCCGATCGCGCACCCGATCTTCGCCGTCGCGTTCTACGTCGGGTCGATGTGGCTCTGGCACATCCCCTTCATGTACGACGCGGCGCTCAACCACTCCGGCGTCCACGTCATCGAGCACACGTTCTTCCTGAGCGCGGGCCTGCTGTACTGGTGGCACCTGCTCTCCCCCGTCCGCGGCCGCCACCTCACGGGCCTCGCGCCGGTCGGCTACATGGTCTCGACCAAGGTCTTCGTCGGTCTGCTCGGGATCTTCCTGACGTTCGCCCCCTCGTCGATCTACAGCTTCTACGAGCACCGCCCGCAGGTCTGGGGTCTGCACCCGGCCGACGACCAGGCGCTGGCCGGGGCGATCATGGCGATCGAGCAGTCGATCGTCATGGGCGTCGCGCTCGCGTACCTGTTCGTGCGGGCGCTGGCGGAGTCGGAGCGCCAGCAGGAGCGGGAGGACCGGTACGAGGATGCGCGCGAGGCGGCGGCGGCGGGCGCCGGGCCGGGTGTGGGGGTTCGGGAGCCATAGGGGCGCGCCGTATGAGTGTGGAGGCGGCGCTCCGTCTCGCTGGTGTGGCTCGTCCTGGTGGCAGCGCCGAGCAGACGGTTCGAGGCCGAAGCGAGCGCGCGTCGGGGTCTGTGTCGTCTGGTGTCCCGCATGGGGACACCAGACGACACGGATCCAGGATTCGCCGGCGATTCGGTGCGACCCTCGCGGGCGACCCTTCGGCCCCGAATCGCCCGCCCCGGAGCACGACCGACGACGAGCCACACCGACCCCGGTGGCGCCGCCCCAACGCCTTCACGCCCTTGATGAGGAACGAACCACGCTCCGCGGCACAACCAGCGCCCCGTACTGTCGACCAACCCCGCCGCGCGCTCCTAGCCCTCCAGGACCGGCGACCCCAAGAGCAGGCGTCGCTCCTAGCCCTCCAGGACCGTCCCGTCCTCCACGCGCTCGACGCCCTCGACCGTCACCTCGCCGCGCACGACCACGTCCGCGCCGAACGCGACGTCGCCGACCACCCGCAGCGCGTCGCACGCCACCAAGGACGGCGCGCCCGACCCGAAGCGCGCGTCGAAGTCCGCGACCAGCTTGTAGTAGTCGGTGTCCAGGTCCACGAACGGCGGGACGCCTGCCCGCTCCGGCGCCAGGTGCACCGCCCGGCCGTCGCCGATCACGTAGGCGTCGGACCGCAGCGACAGCAGGTCGTTGGTCGTCTTGACCGGCACGAACCGGGACCGGGGAACGCGCAGGGCCGCGGCGCCCTCGAAGACGCCGATCGCCGCGCCCATCGCGGTCTCCAGCTGGATGACCGGGGTCGACCCCTTGTCGCCCGGGTCCACCGTCTTGCGGTTGACGATCATCGGCAGGTCGATCACGCCGTCGTTGGCCGAGACGACCTCCTGCAGCGCGACCAGGTCCACCCACAACGTGTTCGTGTTGAAGTACTTGTGCCGCGACGTGTCCTGGAAGGCGTCGACGTCCTCGTCGGGCGTCTGCGCGATCTCGCGCAGGACCAGGCCGCCGTCCTCGCGCCGCCGCGCGAGATGCCCGCCCTTGCGGTCCGACGACGTCCGGTCGGCCACCTCCATCAGGAACGGCGCGCCCTCCGCGGCGAACCACGCGAGGATCCGCGGATCGAGCACCGCACCCAAGTTGTCGCTGTTGGAGACGAAGGCGTAGCGGTAGCCCTCCTCCAGCAACGACGACAACATGCCCGAGCCGACCAGGGCGGTGTACAGGTCGCCGTGCCCGGGCGGCGCCCACTCCATCGCGGGATCGGCCTCCCACGCCACCGGCTCCAGGTCGTCCTCGCGCACCTTCGGGACCTTGTTCTGGACGAAGTCCGCCGGCAGCCCGGCGCTGAGATCCTCGTAGCGCCCCAGCGCCTCCAGCGAGTCGTCGCGCGTCGCGAACGAGTTCATCACCACCAACGGCAGCCGCGCCCCCGACCGCGCGCGCAGGTCCAGCACCTGCTCGGCGATCAGGTCCAGGAACGTCTTGCCGTCCTTGACCTCGAGCAGGGACTTGGCCTTGGTCATCCCCATGCTCGTGCCGAGGCCGCCGTTGAGCTTGACGACGACCGCCTGGTCGAGCAGCTCGGCCGACGCGTCCTCGGTCAGGTCGTCGGCGTCGGGCAGCGACGCGACGGGCTCGATCTCGGCCTCGGCGAGCGTCCCGGTCTCCCCCTCCCGCAGGCGGCGGTACTGGCGCGCGAAGCTCTCGACCGCCGCGTCGTCGAGCCCCTCGGCCCGCATCTTCTCCATGGCTGCGTCCAAGCCGGTCACGCCGGCAACCTACCCGCTAACGGGCCACCGGCACGCGATACGACATCGTCCCCCAGATCGAGGAGGTCCGGACCCGGCCGCGGAACGCCGTCGCCCGCACGGCCGTCCGCCGGCCCAGCCGCTGCCGCGCCCGCCGCGAGAGCCTGACGTGGATCACGCGCGGGCCGCCGCTGGCGATGTCGAACGACCGCTGCGCGAGCAGGAACGGCGTCTGGTGGCGCCCCTTCAACGCGACCGCCCGCAGCGTGCCCTTGCAGCGCGCCGCCCCGCGGCAGCGCAGCTCCACCCGCAGCCGGTGCTTGCGCAGCCGCACCTTCGGCGCGTGCACCACGACCTCCGGCGCCGCCGCGACGCCCGGCGCCAGCGACGTCCCGAACGGCTTGAGCGACGAGGGCGAGCGGTCCTGGCCGGTGACGTCGATGCCGCGCTGGGCCGTCGCCGACGCGCCGCCGGAGTCCGTCGCCGTCAGCGCGACCACGTGGTGGCCGGGATGGGCGAACGCGACCGACAGCCACGGGCTCTCGACGTCCAGCGCCTGACCGTCGATCGACCAGGTGTAGTCCATCAGCTGCCCGTCCGGATCGGTGGTGCCCTCGCCGTCGAAGGCCACCGGCGCGCCCGTGACCGCGGTGGCCGGCGCGTCGATCAGCACCACGGGCGCGGCTGCGCGCGCGGTGGCGGGGACGATGGCGATGCTGCTCAGCGCGACCACCAGGGCCGCGCGGGACGTGCGGGACAGGGCGAGGCTCCAGGTCGCGAGACCGGGAAGGTACTACGGGGCGACGGCGGCGCCGCTGGTCGGAGGACCAGCCGCGTTCCCGGCTACTCCCAGGAGCGCCGGTAGCGGCGCTGCTCGGCCGTCAGCTCGTCGAGCCGGACGCCGAGCGAGGCGAGCTTGAGCCGTGCGACCTCGCGGTCGATGTCGTCGGGCACCGGATGGACGCCGGCCGACAGCGAGCCCTCGCTCGCGGCGAGGTGCTCGACCGACAGCGCCTGCAGCGCAAACGACAGGTCCATGACCGACGCCGGATGGCCCTCGCCCGCGGCGAGGTTCACGACGCGGCCGGACGCCAGGAGGTTCAGCTTGCGCCCGCCGGCCAGCGTGTGCTGCGAGACCAGCGGCCGCACGGCGACGCCCTCGCCGCCGACCTCGCGCAGGGCGGCGAGGTCGATCTCGACGTCGAAGTGCCCGGCGTTGGCCAGGACCGCGCCGTCCTTCATCGCCTCGAAGTGCTCGCGGCCGAGCACGCCCGGCGCGCCGGTGACCGTGATGAAGATGTCGCCGCGCGCCGCCGCGTCGAGCGACGGCATGACCTCGAAGCCCTCCATCCGCGCATCGAGCCCGGCGACGGGGTCGACCTCGCAGACGACGACCTGGGCGCCCGCGCCGCGCGCGCGCAGCGCGATGCCGCGGCCCGTGGGCCCGTACCCGAGCACGACCACGGTCCGCCCCGCGAGCAGCAGGTTGGTGGCGCGCAGGATGCCGTCGAGCGTCGACTGCGCCGTCCCGTAATGGTCGTTGAACACGCGCTCGGCGCGCGCCTCGTTGACCGCGAGGACCGGGCACGCGAGCCGGCCGTCGGCCTGCATCGCGCGCAGGCGCACCAGGCCGGACGTCGTCTCCTCGGTCCCGCCGAGCAGCGCCTCCGCCAGGTCCGGGCGGACCGCGTGCAGCGTCACGAGCAGGTCCGCCCCGTCGTCGAGCGTGATGTTCGGCGCGAGCTCGAGCACGTCGGCGACGTGGCCGGCGTAGGTGTCGAGGTCCTCGCCGTGGCGCGCAAAGACCTCGACCCCTTCAACCTGCGCGATCGCCGCGGCCACCGCGTCCTGCGTGGCCAGCGGGTTGGCGGCGCACAGCGCCACGCGCGCGCCGCCGGCGACCAGCGTCCGCACCAGGTTGGCCGTCTCGGCCGTGACGTGCAGGCACGCCCCGACCGTGAGGCCGTCCAGGGGTCGCTGGTCGCCGAAGCGCTCGCGGATGGAGCGCAGGACGGGCATCTGGGCGTCCGCCCATTCGATGCCCGTCCGCCCCGCGTCCGCGAGCGCGATGTCCGCGATGTCGCTCAGCGACTAGTACCGGTAGTGATCGGGCTTGTAGGGGCCCTCGACCGGGACGCCGATGTAGGCGGCCTGGTCGGTGCGCAGCTCGGTGAGCTTGACGCCGACGGCGTCGAGGTGCAGGCGCGCGACCTTCTCGTCGAGGTGCTTGGGCAGGACGTAGACCTGCTTGTCGTAGTCGTCGTTCTTGGTGAACAGCTCGATCTGGGCGATCGTCTGGTTGGTGAACGAGTTGGACATCACGAACGACGGGTGGCCGGTCGCGTTGCCGAGGTTGAGCAGGCGGCCCTCGGAGAGCAGGATGATCGAGTGACCGTCGGGGAAGACCCACTCGTCGACCTGCGGCTTGATGTTGATGCGCTTGATGCCGTCGTAGTTCTCCAGGCCGGCGACGTCGATCTCGTTGTCGAAGTGGCCGATGTTGCCCACGATCGCCTGGTGCTTCATCTTGGCCAGGTCGTCGACCATGATGATGTCCTTGTTGCCGGTCGTCGTGATGAACACGTCGGCGGTGTCGATGACGTCCTCGAGGCGGGCGACCTGGTAGCCCTGCATCGACGCCTGGAGCGCGCAGATCGGGTCGATCTCGGTGACGATGACGCGGGCGCCCTGGGCGCGCAGCGACTCGGCCGAGCCCTTGCCGACGTCGCCGAAGCCGCAGACCACGGCGGTCTTGCCGGCGAGCATGACGTCCACGGCGCGGTTGATGCCGTCGACCAGCGAGTGGCGGCAGCCGTAGAGGTTGTCGAACTTCGACTTGGTGACCGAGTCGTTGACGTTGATCGCCGGGAACAGCAGCTCGCCCTGCTGGGCCAGCTCGTACAGGCGGTGCACGCCCGTCGTCGTCTCCTCGGTGACGCCCTTGATGCCCTCGCCGATGGCGGTCCACTTGCCCGGCTCCTCGGCGACGGTGCGCGTGAGCAGCGTCAGGAAGACCTTGAACTCCTCGGACTCGGCGCCCGCCGGGTCCGGCACGGCGCCGGCCTTCTCGAACTCGGTGCCCTTGTGCACCAACATGGTGGCGTCGCCGCCGTCGTCGAGGATCATGTTGGGGCCTACGAGAGACCCATCCCCATCCACCCACGTCAGGGCCTGCTCCGTGCACCACCAGTACTCCTCCAGCGTCTCGCCCTTCCAGGCGAAGACCGGAACGCCCTGCGGATCCTCGGGGGTGCCGTTCGGGCCGACGGCCACGGCGGCGGCCGCGTGGTCCTGGGTCGAGAAGATGTTGCAGGAGACCCAGCGGACCTCGGCGCCGAGCGCGGTCAGCGTCTCGATCAGGACCGCAGTCTGGATCGTCATGTGCAGGGAGCCCATGATGCGCGCGCCCTTCAGCGGCTGCGCGGCGGCGAACTCCTCGCGGGTCTTCATCAGGCCGGGCATCTCGTGCTCGGCGAGGCGGATCTCCTTGCGGCCGAAGTCCGCGAGGGACAGGTCGGCGACCTTGAAGTCGGTGTGGGTGCGGGCCTCGGTGGCGCTCATGCGGTCTCCGTGGGGGTCGGTTGGGTCTGTCGGGCGCGGACGGCCTCGAGGAGCTTGGAGTGCTTCTCCTGCTCGAACGTGAGCCAGTTGGCCGCCGGGACGTCGTCGGGACGCTCCGGCTTGGCCTCGAACCACGCGTCCACCGCGTCCCGCAACGAGGAGTCGCGGCGCAGGCGGAGCGCGAAGCCGATGTCACCCAGGCCGAGGTCGTAGTCGCCGAGCAGCTCCTTGAGCGTGCGCAGGCGCTGCAACTCGGCTGCCCCGTACAGGCGGTAGCCGGCGGCGGAGCGCTGGGGCTCGATCAGCCCGTTGCGCTCGATGTAGCGGAGCATGCGAGGGGACCAGCCCGTCGTCTCCGCTGCCTCGTGGATGGTGAGGGCGTCCGTCAACGCCCCCAACCTTACCACGATCGTGTCAAGGTTTGGCGCGGGTGTCAGCCCGCGGCCTTCAGGACCGTCTTGCGCCCCTTGTGCGCGGCCTCGTAGAGGGCGACGACGCCCTTGGTGGCGTTGTCGGCGTCGCGCAGACGCGCGACGATCGCCGTGGCCGTGTCGCCGTCGTAGCCGGGCCACGGCGGGTCGACGGTGATCGTGCCGCCGACGTCGTCGGGATCGCCGAAGGACTCGACCACGGTGGGCTCGGTGTCGAGGTGGCCGGCGGCCGCCGAGCCGCCGATCGGGCGCAGCGGCGTGGGCGGGCCCGGGTCCGGCGCGGCGGCGTTGGCCTCGTCGCGCGCGCGGCGGCGCGCGATGGCCTCGTCGGCCGTCGGCGGCGGCGCGCCGCCGTTGGCCGAGCCGGTGCCGGTGAAGGCGCCGCCGCCCGGCGGGGGCGGAGGCGGCGCGGGCGTCGCGGCGTCCCGTGCGGCCTGGTCGGTGACGATCGGCGCGACGCGGGCGTCGTCGTCGCCGCCGAGCAGGCGGCGCAGCAGCAGCTCGAGCAGCATCAGCGGCAGGCGGAAGAGGAAGGCCATGTCAGACCGGTGCCCGCCCGCGGGCACGCTCAGTCCCTACTTGCGCCGAACCGTCTCGCAGCCGTCGACCTCGTCGCCCTTGTCGATCTCCGCCACGTCGGTGCCCGCGCCGCAGTCGATGACGTCGCCCGAGCCGTCGGCCGCCGCGTGGATCGTGTCGTTGCCCGAGCCGCCGCGCACGACGTCGTCGCCGCGCCCCGGCCGGATCACGTCGTTGCCGGCGCCGCCGCGGATGACGTCCGGGCCGTCGTCGCCCTGCAGGACGTCGTTGCCGGGACCGCCGTCGACGTAGTCCGGTCCGCCGCCGCCGTAGATGGTGTCGTCGCCCTCGCCGCCGAGCAGCAGGTCGGGTGCGGCGGTGCCGGGATCGCGGTCGCCCCACAGCAGGTCGTTGCCGCGCGTGCCGTCCAGGACGTCGCCGCCGGCGCCGCCGAGGAGCTTGTCGTCGCGGTCGGCGCCGCGCACCGCGTCGCCGGTGTCGAGCGTCAGGACCTGCATGCCGGCCTGGGGGTTCTTCGCCGGCGGCTGGGCCTCGACGACGTGCTCGCAGCCGACGACGCCGCCGGACCTCAGCAGCTGGCGGTCGGCGTAGCCGCCGGCGGCGTTGGCTGGGTCGACGAGCACCGTGTCCTCGCCCGGGCCGCAGTCGATGTGCTCGTCGCCGCCGCGGTCGTTGGCCTGCAGCGTGTCGTTGCCGGGCCCGCCGGAGAGGTCGTCGCGGCCGCTGCCGCCGGCCACGACGTCGTCGCCGTCGCCGCCCCGCACGACGTCGGCGCCGGAGCCGCCGTCGAGCGTGTCGAAGCCCGGGCCGCCGTCGAGGCGGTCGAGCGCCTCGCCGCCGTCGAGGTCGTCGGTGCCCAGGCCGCCGATCAGCGTGTCGTGGCCGAAGCCGCCGGAGAGCTCGTCGTCGCCGGCGCCGCCGTCGAGGCGGTCGTCGCCGGACGCGCCGGCCAGCGCGTCGTTGCCGCCGTCGCCGGTCAGGCGGTCGCCGCCGGTGTCGCCGAAGAGGCTGTCGTCGCCACTGCCGCCGTCGAGCCGGTCGGGCGCCTCGTCGCCGTGCAGGGTGTCGCTGCCGGCGCGCCCGCGCAGCGTGTCGTGGCCGAAGCCGCCGGCCAGCGCGTCGTCGCCGGCGCCGCCGTCGAGGTTGTCGTTGCCGCGCCCACCGCTGAGCCGGTCGTCGCCGGCGCGGCCGCGCAGGACGTCGACGCCCGGGCCGCCGTGGCGGACGACGGGGCGCGCGGCGGCGGCCGTGCCGCTGCTCGCGGCGGCGGTCGTCACGCCGACGCCGTGGCCGAGACGGGCGGAGATCGCCGCCGTCGTCACGCTCGCCGCGCCGACCTGCGCCGCCTTGGCCGCCGGGCCGGCCTTGGCCTGCTTGAGCAGAACGCCACAGCCGGAGGCCTTGTCCTTGGCGTCGACGGTCGCGACGTCCGAGCCGTCGCAGGTCACGACGTCGGGGTCGCCGCCGTCGAAGGCGCCGATCGCGTCGGTGCCCGGCCCGCCGGTGAGCTGGTCGGCGCCCTTGCCGCCGGAGATGAGGTCGTCGCCGCCGGCGCCGTCGAGCCGGTCGGCTCCGCCCTCGCCGCTGAGGACGTTCGGGCCGTCGCTGCCGCGCAGCGTGTCGTTGCCGGCGCCGCCGGTGACGTCCTCGACGTCGGCGCCGACCAGGTCGCCCTCGCCGGGCTCGCCGTCGTCGGCGGCGCCGTCGAGCGTGACGCTCACGCCCGTGGTGCGCGACGCGTAGTCGACGCGGTCGTGGAAGCCGCTGCCGCCGAGCAGCGCGTCCGGGCCGCCGCCGCCGTCGAGGCGGTCGTCCCCGTCGCCGCCCTCCAGCGTGTCGGCCTCGGGCCCGCCGATCAAGATGTCGTCGAACGCGGAGCCGACGACGTGCTCGACGTCGCGGACGTCGTCGCCCTCGCCGGGCGCGCCGTCGTTGCCCTGGCCGTCGAGCGACACCGTGACGCCGCTGGCCGCCGAGGAGTAGTCCACCGTGTCGGTCCCGGGGCCGCCGCGCAGCGACGTGGCGCCGGGCCCGCCGGAGAGGCGGTCGTCGGCGTCGCCGCCGATCAGCGTCTCGAGGTCGGAGGCGAGGCTGTCGCCCTCCCCCGCCGCGCCGTCGTCGGCGGCGCCGTTCAGGCTCAGCGAGACCGGCGTCGCGCGGCCGGCGTAGCCGGCGCTGTCGCGCCCGTCGCCGCCCGCGAGGGCGTCGGCGCCGGCGCCGCCGGTGAGCTGGTCGTCGCCGCCGTCGCCGGCCAGCGCGTCGTCCCCGTCGCCGCCGAGCAGCGTGTCGTTGCCGTCGCCGGCGCGCAGGACGTCGCCGCCCGCGCCGCCGTCCAGGACGTCGTCGCCGGTGCCCGCATCGACGACGTCGTCGCCGTCGTTCCCGCTCAGCGCGTCGCGTCCTTCGCCACCGACGAGCTGGTCGGCACCGTCGCCGCCGCCGGCGTGGTCGTCGCCGTCGCCGCCGAGCAGCGTGTCGGCGCCCGCGCCGCCGTCGAGGCCGTCGGCGCCGAGGCCGGCGTCGAGCTGGTCGTTCCCGGCGCCGCCGGTGAGCTGGTCGGGGCCGGCCGAGCCGCGCAGGGCGTCGTTGCCGTCGCCGCCGTCCAGGACGGTCGTCGCCGGCGTGCCGGTGCGCGGCGGGATGACCGTGGCGGCGTTCAGCTGGTCGTCGCCGGCGTCGCCGTCGAGCGTCGCGCCCGTGACGGCCGTGGTCAGGGCGTCGTTGCCGTCGCCGCCGCTCAGGGTCGCGGCCGGTGCGGCGAGCGTGGTGAGGCGGTCGTCGCCGGGGCCGCCTGACAGCTGGGTCGTCGTGGCGGCCGCGGTCAGGACGTCGGCGCCGGCGCCGCCGAGCACGCGCTCGACGTCGGCGCCCACGGCGTCGCGCTCGCCGCTCTCGCCGTCGTCGGCGACGAGGCCGTCCGGCGTCACGCTCACCGGCGCGGTCCGTGCCGAGTAGTCCACCGTGTCGCTTCCGGCGCCGCCGGCGAAGGCGTCGGCGCCGTCGGCGGCGGTCGCGGCGACGAGGCGGTCGTCGCCGGAGCCGCCGTTGAAGGTGTCGTCGCCGGGCCCGTCGACGAACGTGTCGGCGCCGGATCCGGTCGTGACGACGTCGTTGCCGGCGCCGTCGGCGACCGTGATCGGCAGCGTGAACGCACCGCTCGTCGTCAGCCGGTCGTCGCCGTCGCCGAGGTCGACGGCCAGCGCCGAGGAGCGCAAGCAGCGCAGGCTCAGCGAGGTCCGCAGCCAGCAGGAGCCCGTCGAGCTCGTGAGCTGGCCGGCGCTCGTGAACGCGACGTCGACGTAGCTCGCGCTGACGCTGACGCCGATGTTGTTGGTCTCGCCCGGCGCGGCGACGAGGCGGAACGCGCTGCCGTCCACCCCGATCGTCGCCGCGCTCGCAACGCCGCCGCCGACCGCCTCGCAGACGGCGGCGAGCAGCACGAAGAGCAGGACAAGGCGGCGGCGGACCATGTCCTCCCGAGTGATCGGAACGACGCCACGCCGCTTGACCTCACGCCGCGCCCTACGTCAGGGACACGACGTGGGCACTCCTCACTTCTGCGCCAGCTGCTCCTTGAGCTGCTCGATCAGGCCCACCGGGCCCGGGTCGACGCCGCGGAGCGCGGCGAGGTAGACGCTCACGAGGTCGCCGAGCAGGATCAGCGAGAAGACGCGTTCGAAGGAGGTCGTCCCGCGCGTCGGCACCCGGAACGTCCCGGTCGCCGCCTCGCGGATCAGGCCCTCGGTCAGCTCGACGCGGTCCTCGATGCGCGGATGCGTGTCGCTGTCCTCCAGGAACACGGCGCCGAAGCGGCCGAGCTCGGCCGCGCCGGTCCAGCCGACGAGCTCGTTGTGGTCGGCCTCGGGCAGCTCGTGCCAGAAGGCCGGGACCTTGGCGTTCTCGTTGAGCTGGGTCTTCCAGCGGTAGGCGATCGTGGTCGTCGAGCCGGCGCCGTAGATGACCGGGACCGTGCCCACGAGCGCGCGGGCCAGCGCCTTGGCGGCGTTGTCCTCGGCAGCCTCCGGGCCCCACTCGACGACGAGCTCCTCGAGGTGCTCGGCGGCGACGTCGATGTCCGACGCGCAGCGCGGGCCGGCGCCGCAGCGCGCGGCGACTTCCAGCGCCGCGACCGTCATGTAGGCGACCGCCGCGCGCGGCTGCAGCCCGCCGGCGACCGGGATGACCGGGACGCCGTCGGCGCGCGCCAGCTCGGCGAGCTTGCCGCCGCTGGTCGCCACGACGCGCGTCGCGCCCAGCGCGCCCGCCGCCTCGTAGCAGGCCAGGGTCTCCTCGGTGTCGCCCGAGTAGGACGCGCAGAGCACGGTCGTGTCCGGCGTCGTCCACGGCGGCAGGCCGTAGGCGCGCGCGCTGAGGATCGGCCGCGAGGCGGTGTCGCCGAGCGCCGCACGCGCGAGCGCGCCGCCGATCGCCGAGCCGCCCATACCCGCGACGACGAGGCCGGCGGGCGAGTCCCACGAGCCCATCTGCGCCGATTCCGCCTTCCACAGCGCGTCGCGCAGATGCTCCGGGATCGCCAGCACGTCGGTCAGCTGATCCGTCGTGTCGATGCGCCCGATGCTGTCCCGATCGAGCTCCAGGTTGGTCGTCGTCATGCTTCGCTCCTCATCCCCTCGGTCGCTCGCACGACGTGAACTCCATCAGAACTTGATCGCGCCCGCCGGCAGGTCCGTCCCGGGGAACACCTTGATGCCCGCCGAGAGCACGTTCCCGGCGCCCACGCGGACACCTTCGCCGAGCACCGCGCCGCCGCGGACGACGGCGCCGTCGGCGATCTCGACGCCGGCCGCGACGATGCAGTCGGCGAGCACCGCGCCCGCCCCGACGGTCACGCCGTCCAGGACCACGGCGCGCTCCACGCGCGCGCCCGCACCGATCGTCACGCCCGCGCCGAGCACGACCAGCGAGCCGACGTGCGCGCCCGCGGCGATCGTCGAGCCGGCGCCGACGACGGCCGGCGGGACGATGCGCCCGTCGGCGACGACGTCGTCCGCCACCGCCAGGAAGCCGGAGCCCAGCCGCTCGGCGACGCCAGTCTGGACGTTGCCCTCCAGGATGTCGAAGGTGCCCTGGAGGTAGCGCTCGGGCGTCCCGATGTCCATCCAGTACGCGCCCTCGGCGCGCGAGCCGTGCAGGCCGTTGCCGACCAGCGCCGGCCAGATCGCGCGCTCGATCGACACGTTCTGCCCCGACGGGATCATGTCGAGCACCTGGTGCTCCAGGACGTAGATGCCGGCCGAGATGTAATAGCGGTCGATGCCGCCCAGCTGCGACGGCGCGGGCTTCTCCAGGAAGCCCGTGACCGCGTGGTCGCGGTCGCACAGGACCAGCCCGTAGGCCGACGGGTCCTCGACGGGGACCAGCCCGAGCGTCGCGACCGCGCCCGTCGCCGCGTGCTGGGCGACCTGCGCGGTGACGTCGACGTCGGTCAGGACGTCGCCGTTGAGCATCAGGAACCGGTCCTCGAGCCCGCCGAGCTCGTCGGCCGCGTACTTCAGCGCGCCGGCGGTCCCGCGCGGCTCGGGCTCGACGACGTAGCGGAGCTTCAGCCCCAGCGACGAGCCATCGCCCAGCGCCTCGCGGATCTTGGTCGGCTCGAAGCCGCACGACAGGATGACGTCGTCGACCCCGTGGCGGCGCAGCCACTCGAGCATGTACACCAGGAACGGCCGGTCGACCAGCGTGATGACCGGCTTGGGCTGCCGGGACGTGAGCGGCCGGAGCCGCGTGCCCTCTCCCCCGACGAGGATGACCGCCTGCACGAACGGGCCTCAGTGCCCGCGGCCGACGCCCTCGTACACGAGTCCTGCGGCGCGCACGGCGTCGGGGTCCAGGGCGTTGCGCCCGTCGATCAGCAGGTCGCCCTTCATCTTTCCGGCGACCATGGCGAAGTCCAACGCCTTGAACTCGTCCCACTCCGTGACGAGCACGACCGCGTCGGCGCCCTCGGCGACCTCTTCGGCCCCGGAGGCGAACTCGATGCCCGTGATGAGCTTGCGCGCCTCCTCCTCGGCGATCGGGTCGTAGGCGACGACCTGGGCGCCGGCGGCCTGCAGCCGCGCCGACAGCACGAGCGACGTCGCCTCGCGCATGTCGTCGGTGTTCGGCTTGAAGGCCAGGCCGAGCAGGCCCACGCGCTTGCCGATCAGCGAGCCGAGGTGCTTCTCGAGCTTGCCCATGACGCGGCGCTTCTGGAGCTCGTTGACCTCGATGACCGAGTTGAGCAGCTGGAAGTGGTAGCCCGAGTTGCCGGCGAGCTGCTTGAGCGCCGTGACGTCCTTCGGGAAGCAGGAGCCGCCGAACCCGAGGCCGGCCTGGAGGAACTTCGGCCCGATCCGGTCGTCCAGGCCCATGCCCTTGGCGACCTCGACGACGTCGGCGCCGGTCGCCTCGCACACGTTGGCGATCTCGTTGATGAACGAGATCTTCGTGGCCAGGAACGCGTTGGACGCGTGCTTGATCATCTCGGCCGAGTTGATGTCGGTCCGGACCAGCGGGGCGTCCAGCGGCGCGTAGAGCTGCGCCACCGCGTCGCCGGCCCAGTCGTCGTCGTCGCCGATGACGACGCGGTCGGGCTGCAGGAAGTCCTTGACCGCCGAGCCCTCCTTGAGGAACTCGGGGCACGACACGTAGGAGAACTGCTCCTTGCCGGTCTCCTTGAACAGGCGCTTGATCGAGTCGCCCGTGCCGGCCGGGACGGTCGACTTCATGACGAGCGCGTGGTGGTCGGAGACCGGCATCGAGGCGACGACCGCGTGCACGGCGCTCAGGTCCGCGTCGCCCGAGTAGGTGGGCGGGGTGCCGACCGCGACGAACAGCAGGCGCGCGTGCTCCAGCGCGTCGCTGATGTCGGTGCTGAAGTGCATCCGCTCGCGGTTCTTCTCGATCAGCTCGGTCAGGCCAGGCTCGTAGATCGGGATCTTGCCGTTCTTGAGGCCCTCGATCTTGGACTCGTCGATGTCGATGCAGTAGACATCGCTGCCCAGCTCCGCGAAGCCCGCCGCGGTGACGAGGCCGACGTACCCAGTGCCGATGACGCCAATTGGTTCACGCTCTGCCATGAAGCGCGAGAGGCTAGCGGAGGGCGATGCGCCGCCGCCGCGAGGTCAGCGGATGCGGCCGACCGAGCGCGCCATGGCCAGCATCTGCTTGTTGCCGATCGACGACAGCAGCGTGTTCGAGATCCAGTAGACGGCCTTGCCCGAGCGCCACGAGACGAGCCGCAGGCGGCTGCCGTCGTAGAACAGCTGGTAGGTCCGGCCCGCCATCCTGCGCCGCTCGCTCGGGTTGTCGAGGATCGGCGGCGCGCCCCAGCTCGTGCCCTGCACGCCGTAGTACTGGCCGAGGTCCTCGGTCTTGATGACCATGCGGTACGCGCGGTACTTGTGGCCGCCGCGGTCGTAGATGTCGTAGGCGCGGCTGTGGTCGGGCAGCAGCTGGGCGCCCGCGATCGCGGTCGTCGGGTAGTACACCGAGAACGGCAGCTTGGTCGCCAGGCGCACCGCCTCGTCCTCAGCGCCCGTGCCCGCCTTGATCATCCCGGGCGGCAGCGCGGTCGAGCGCGCGGACGACTTCGACTTCTTGGACGGGCGCTTCTCGGCCGTCGTCGTGGTCGCCGCCGCGGGCTTCTTGGACGCCTCGGCGTTCATGAAGCGCTTGGTGACCGCAGCCAGGTTCTCCGGCGTGACCGTGACGTAGTCGCCACCGATGTCGCCCGGGAAGCGCACCTCCTGGACGGGCTTCTGGGCGGACTCGAACGCGAGCTTGAGCAGGCGCAGGATCGCGCTGTCGGAGCTGATGTCGGTCTGGGTGTAGCGCCCGAAGATCTTCAGCAGCGCCTTGCGGTCGCTGAACAGCTTGCCGACGCCGATCTGGTCCTTCGCGTCGGCCAGGAACTGCTGCTGGCGCGCGGCGCGGACGAGGTCGGTGTCGAAGTGGCGGTAGCGGACGAAGTCCAGCGCGTCCTGGCCGCAGAGCTTCTGGTAGCCGGCCTTGACGTCGATCGTCGCGTAGTCGCCGCCGCCGCCGAACGGCGGGCTGTTGTCGTTGAAGTAGCGGCGGTCGACGTCGGTGTAGACGCAGCCCAGGCGGTCCACGGCACGGCGGAAGCCGCCGAAGTTGATGTTGACCACGTGCGTGATCGGGATGTGCAGCAGGTTGCGGATCGTCTTGACCGACAGCGCGGGTCCGCCGATCGCGTAGGCCGCGTTGATCTTGTCCGTGCCGTGGCCGGGGATCGCCACCTTGAGGTCGCGCGGGATCGACATCACCGACGTCGCGCCCTTGGACGGGTCCAGGCGCAGCAGGATGATCGTGTCCGACCGGACCGGGTTCTTCTGCTTGATGTCGATGTAGCGCTGGTCGGAGCCCAGCAGCAGGATCGTCTGCGGGCCGCCGGGATCGACGCCGTCCAGCGCGCCCTTGACCTCCCTGCCCAGGCCCGTCGAGTTCTTGAAGAAGATGTCCCCGTCGTCCTTGATCTCCAGCAGCGCGGCGGTCGAGACCGTGGCGGCGGAGGCGAGCACGACGACGAGCGCTCCGAGCAGGAAGCGCTTGTACATCCCGAACGCGAGGCGCGGCGGGCGGTCGTCGTCGGGCGTGGCGCTCAAGAGCCGAGGTGGGTGAGGGAAGCGGCGATGCCGAGCATCTGCGCGTTGGACAGGTTCAGGGTCAGCGAGTTCGAGACCCAGTACACGGCATCCTTGCGCTTCCAGGCGACGTATCGCAGCCGGCTGCCCGACTTGAACAGCTCCAGCTTGCGACCGTGCACCGTCAGCGTGGACGTCGGATGGGCCAGCAGGGGCGGCGTCATCCAGCTCGTGCCCTCCACACCGTAGTAGCTGCCCTCGGAGAGGTTCTCGAGGACCACCAGGCGGTAGGCGCGGTGCTTGCGACCCGCGCGGTCGCGCAGCGTGTACACGCGCGGCGTCGCGCTGCTCGTCGTCCCGTCGTTGACGGTGCTCGCGTAGCGCCCGTTCGGCGTCAGCTGGGCCGGGAAGTAGAGGCGGAAGCCGAGGCGGTGGCTGGCGACCGTGCGTGCCACGAGGTCCTCGCCGACGTGCGTGGACTTGACGAGCCTCGCGTTGGCGACGCGGGCGTTGCCGGCCTTCTCGGCCTTCTTCTTGGAGGCCTTGGTCGTCTTCTTGGAGGACTTGGACTTCTTGACCTCGGGCGACGCGTGGAAGAACTGGTTGCGCAGGCTGAGCAGCGTGTTCTCGGAGGCCTCGACGTACTCGCCGGTCTCGGCGTCGCCGGAGTACACGGGCGGGAACTTGATCTGCGCGACCGGATGGCCGGCGGAGAAGATCGCGAGCTTGGCGAGCTTGAGCACGCCCTTGACCGAGCGCAGGCTCTCGTCGGTCTGCGTGCTCTTCTGCATGATCTTGATCAGCTGGTCGCGGTCGTCGATGAGCGACGACGTGCTCAGCTGGTCCTTGGCGGCGCGCAGGAAGTCCTGCTGGCGCGCGGCGCGCACGATGTCGGAGTCGGCGTGGCGGAAGCGCACGTAGTCGAGCGCGCGCTGGCCGCACAGCTGCTGGTAGCCGGGCTTGACGTCGATCTCCGCGTAGTGGGCGGAGACCGGGAGGCCGAGGTTGGAGTGGTAGTAGCGCCGGTCGACGTCGGCGTAGATGCAGCCGAGCGCGTCGACGACCTGGCGGAAGCCGCTGAAGTTGACGTTGATGATGTGGTTGATCTTGAAGTCCTCGCCGAACAGCGACTTGATGGTGTTGGCCGTCAGGTCGGGGCCGCCCAGCGAGTAGGCCGCGTTGATCTTGTTGACGCCGTAGCCCGGGATCAGGACCTTCAGGTCGCGCGGGATCGAGAGGACCGCGGTCGCCTCCTGCTTGGGGTCCATGCGGACGAGCAGGATCGTGTCCGAGCGCGCGGGGTTGCTCTTGGCCAGCGCCGGGTTGTTCTTCTTGAGGTCGCTCCAACGGCGGTCGGAGCCGAGGATCAGGATCGTCTGCGGCTTGCCGGGCTTGGCGTCCTCGAGGGTGCCCTTGGCGGTCTTGACCGGCGGCGGCGCGGACTTCGGCGGCTTGATGATCTCCTTGATCTGCAGGAGGCTCGCCGTGGCGGTGGCGCCCGCGGTCAGCAGGACGATCAGGACCAGGCTGCCGGTCGCGCGCGCGAGGAACCGCAGCCCCTCGCGCGGGGGCCGTTCCTCCTTGGGGAGCTTCACGCCAGGCCGCCTTCGACCGCGCGCAGATCGGGGCCGCCGTCGGGCGCCTCGCGCTCCAGCCAGGTGGGCAGCAGCGTCACGAAGTCGGTGAGCGCCTGGCGGAAGCGCTTGAGCGAGGCGATCGAGACCCACTCGTCCGGCCCGTGGTGGCCGGCGCCGACGGGCCCGAACTCCACGGCGGGGATGCCGGCCTCCAGGAACGCGATCGCGTCGGACGCGCCGTCGCGGCCGACGCTCATCGCCTCGCCCTCGATGGAGCGGCCGATGCCGTCGCGCAGCGCGCGGACGTAGGGGTTGCGGCGCGACACCACGGCGGGCGCGCGCGTGAAGCACTTGAGGACCTCGACGTCCGGGATCGCCCGGATCTGGGACAGGATGTCGCCGGCGTCCTGGGTCGGCAGGAAGCGGATGTCGACGTCCATCGTGCAACGGTCCGGGACCTTGTTGAAGGCGTCGCCGCCCTCGATCCGCGCCAGGTTGATGCTCGGGCGGTCGAAGAGGTCGGAGGACTCGCGGGAGAACGGGAGCGTCTCGATCCGGCGGAACGCGTCGTGGGCCTTGAGGATCGCGTTGTCGCCCAGCCACGGCGTAGAGCCGTGCGCCGCGCGGCCGTGGACCGCGACGCGGACCGCGAGGACGCCCTTGGCCTGGACGCCGATGTGGAGGTCGGTCGGCTCGCCGGTGATCGCGAAGTCGCCGCGGTAGCCGCCGGAGACGAGCGCGTCGATCGAGCGCGACGAGACGTCGTCGGACTCCTCGTCCGGGACGCAGACGAAGCGGACGCGGACGTCGGGGTTGTCCGCGACGTCCTTGACCGCGCACATCATCGCCGCGAGCGCGCCCTTCATGTCGTAGGCGCCGCGGCCGATGAGCCGGTCGCCCTCGATCCGGGGCTCGAACTGGTGCGCGTAGGCGGGCACGACGTCGAGGTGGCCATGCAGGATGACCGTCGGCGGGTTCTCGGGATTCGGACCCCCCCGCCCACCGACGTCGACCATCACGACGGGCAGCCCGTCGTGCTCGAGGCTCTTCACCTCGAGCTCGCGCGACTCCAGCCACCCCTTCACGAACCCCGCGGCGGCCCTGAGGCCGTCGAGCGTGGACGTGTCGTAGGTGATCAGTCGCTCAGCCAGGACGCGTTCGTCCATCCGGTCCAGGGTACCGAGCGGGGCCGTCGCGTAAGCCGGGCGGGCGGGATAGGGTCGGCCGCATGGCCGGCCGCATCGTGCTGTTCGGGGCTACGGGATACACGGGGGAGCTCGCCGCGCGCGAGCTCGCGGGCATCGGCGAGCGGCCGGTGCTGGCGGCGCGCAGCGAGGCGCGGGTCCGCGCGCTGGCCGACCAGCTCGGCGGATTGGACTGGGCGGTGGCGGACGTACGGCGTCCGGCGTCGGTGAGCGCCCTGGTGGAGCGCGGCGACGTCCTGGTGTCCTGCGTCGGGCCGTTCGCGCGCTGGGGCGCGCCGGCGGTGGAGGCGGCGCTGGGCGCGGGCGCGACGTACCTGGATTCCACGGGCGAGACGCCGTTCATCCGGGACGTGTTCTCGGTCTACGGGCCGCGTGCCGCCGAGGCCGGATGCGCGCTGGTCACGGCGATGGGCTACGACTGGGTGCCGGGGAACCTGGCGGGCGCGCTGGCGCTGCGCGAGGCCGGCGAGGGCGCCACCGCGGTGGCGATCGGCTACTTCCTGCTGGGCGGCGGCGGCGCGGGCGCGATGAGCGGCGGGACGCGGGCGTCGGCGGCGGGCGTGTTCCTGGAGCCGTCGTTCGCGTGGCGCGGCGGGCGGATGGTGACCGAGCGTCCGGGCGCGCGGGTGCGGACGTTCGACGTGGACGGGCAGGCGCGGAAGGGGATCTCGGCCGGATCGTCGGAGCACTTCGGGCTGCCGGGGTCGTTTCCGGGGCTGCGCGACGTCGACGTGTACCTGGGCTGGTTCGGCGGCGCGTCTGACGCGCTGCGGGTGTTCTCGGCCGGGCTGGCGGTCGCGACGCGGCTCCCGGCGGTGCGGAGCGTGCTCGGCGAGGTGGTCGCGCGCGGCGTCAAGGGCTCGAGCGGCGGACCGAACGCCGACGAGCGGGCGAAGTCCGGGTCGCTGGTGGTCGCCGAGGCCAGCGACGACAGCGGTCGCGTGCTGTCGCGGGTCCGGCTGGCGGGGGTCAACGGCTACGACTACACCGCCGGGATGCTGGCCTGGGGCGCGCACGCCGCCGCCAACGGCCGGGTGCTCGGCGTCGGCGCGTTGGGACCGGTCGCGGCCTTCGGCCTGGACGCGCTGTGCGAAGGCTCCCGGTCTGCCGGAATCGAGCGCGACCAGTAGCGGCAACGATGCACCGGCGGGTAGTTCGTCACTTGCCGATCAAGCGTCCAATTCGCCACAAGTTCTTCGGTCCGCCTCCGTTCATATGGGTATGGCTGAGGACAGGGACCTCTCCCCCACCCAACGACCCACCGGTCTGGAGACCTGCACAGGCTGCGGGCGACCCTTCGTCGTTCCCATCGCCCTGCTCGACCTCGTCGACGAGGGTCTCTACCTCCTGGCGCTCCAGTGCAAGAACTGCGACCGGCTGTCGACCGGTGAGGTCGAGGACGTGGAGCTCGAGGCCCTCGAGCTCGCCAACGACGCGGCGGTGAGCGAGATCGAGTCGGCACTGGAGATCGTCTCCGTGGCGCGGTTCATCGACGAGCTGGGTCAGTTCTCGCGGGCGCTGGAGGCGGGCGGGGTGCTGCCGGAGGACTTCTAGGCGGCTGCGCGCCGCCTAGCGTCGCCGCTCTCCGCCGGCGCGCCCACGGGGGGCGAGTTCTCGGTCCTGCAGCCCTAAAGGGGGCATGGACCTCATCCACCATCTCGTCGCGCGTGGTGCTGATGGCGCGCGGATCTTCGTCGATGACGTCGATCGGCGGTCGTATCTGGAGTCGCTCGCCGGTGTCACCGAGCGGTATGGCTGGCGGTGTCTGGCGTACTGCCTGATGCGCAACCACACGCACTTGCTCATCGAGGCGCCGCGGGCGGACCTGCGCGTCGGGCGGCGGCGGTTGCGCCAGGCGCATGCGCGGGCGCTCGGGTTGCGTCACGGGCAGGCCGACATCGTCTGGCAGCCGGGCGCCCGCGCCACCCGGATCCGCTCCGATCAGCAGCTCTGGGCCGTCGCCGCCTACATCGCGAGCAACCCGGTCGACGCCGGCCTCTGCGTCGAGGCGTCGCGCTACCGCTGGAGCAGCCACGCCGCGACGCTCGGCGCCGTCCCGACCCCGCCCTGGCTCGCAACCGACGACCTCCTCACGCTGCTCTGCGGCGCCGCCGACGCGGCCGCCCGCCGGCGCTACGCCCGCTACGTGATGGAGCGCGCCCGCCGCCCGCGCCCGCGGCCGGAGGACTACGGCGGCGCCGAGCACGCGGCATGACCGTCGCCGCGGTCAACGGGGTTCTGGTGTCTTCCGCGGACACCGGATCACCGGCGACGTCCCGAGGTCAGCGGCGCCCGTCATCGCGCTCGCCGAACAGCAGCCTCACCGTGTACGCCCAGTAGCCGGCGGGCGCCGTCGGTCGCCTCACGCGACCGCGCGGTCGCCCGATGGCGACGAGCAGGCGATCGACGAAGCGACGCATCGTTCCGTCGTACCCGCTCGCCCGCGCTGCGACCCTCAGCGGCGCAGCGTCAGCGTCCGCGTCGTGGCCTTGCCCTTGGCGGGCGTCAGCGTGAGCTTCACGCGCAGGCTCCTATGCCGCTTCATCAGCGACCGGCCGGAGCGGGACAACTTGAGCTTCAGCGCCTTCGCCCGGCCCGCCGAGATGGTGTAGGCGATGGTCCCGAGCGTCACCGTCCGGCGCTTGGTGCCCAGCTTGACCTTCGTCGCCGTCCGCACCGTCAGCCGGCCCTTGCAGGTCGGCGCGCCCTTCGGGCAGGCGAGCACGACGGCGACCCGGTCCTTGCTCACCCGCAGCCTGGTCGAGCGGATCGTCGCGGCGGCGAGCGTCGGTGCCGGCGCCGGCGGAGGGGTCGCGACCACCGGCGGGCGGTCGACGACCTCGCACAGCGAGCCCGGATCCTGCGGGACGACGTCGAGCGCGTCGACGACCGCGGTGTCCGCGCCCGGCCCGCAGTTGAGCTGCTCGGCGACGCCGTCGCGCGCGTCGATCCGGTCGTTGCCCGCGACCGAGATGAACAGGCCGCTCGCCGACCCCTCGCCGGAGAGCGAGTCGAGCCCCGGCCCGCCGGTGATGGTGTCGTCGTTGCCGCCGCCGTAGATGGTGTCGTTGCCGTCGCCACCGTCGAGGACGTCGTTGCCGTTGGCGCCGTCGATCAGGTCGTCGCCGCCCAGGCCGGACACCGTGTCGGCGGACTCGCTGCGCAGCTGCACCACGTTGCGCGCGTCGTTGCCGACGAAGTTGACGGACGGCGCCACGCCCGTCGCCGACAAGTCCTCCATGTCGGTCGCGTAGTTGTCGTTCTCGCCCGGATAGCCGTCGTTGGCGACGCCGTCGAACGACACCCCGATCGGCCCGTTCGTGCCCGTCGGGTTGCCGGTCTGCAGCGTGTCCTCGCCGGGACCGCCGACCACGACGTCGCCGCCGCCCGAGTCGTCCTCGTCGGGCGTGAGCATGTCGTTGCCCGCCCCGCCGTCCAGGAGGTCGGAGCTGGCGTCGCTCTCGAGGTCGTCGTCGCCGTCCTCGCCGTAGAGCTCGACGTGATGCCCCGCGGCGTGGTCGTTGATCGAGCTCGCGATGTCGTTGCCGTCGCCGAGATGGACGACGTACGTCGGGTTCGACCCCGCCGACGGGCACCGCGCGCCGAGCGCGACGTCATAGGTGCACGGCGACACCGCGGTGACGTCGGCGTGATCGTCGAGCGACGGGATGAAGTCGGCCGGCGCGCCGACGTTGCCCCAGTTGATCGTGACGAAGTTCGCCTCGCCAGAAGCGGCCTGGTAGGTGATCGTCGTGCCGGACACGGAGATCGTCCCGGCGTTCGCGGTGGCGGACACGGCGAAGACGGCGGTCGCGACGGCGGCGAGGACGGGCAGGCTGCGCATAGGATCCGCGGGCCTTCTACCCAGGCAGTTGCCGCCGAAACGACCCAGCGCCGTTCGGCGCGCGGTCATCGCCCGCGGAGGACCGGCAGCACCGGCGCCACCACTCCCGCGGAGGGCGCGCCTGCCGTCGAACGACGAAGGGCCGGCAACACGCCGGCCCTCCAAGAAGCACTGCGGAACCGCCAGGCGACGCCTACTGGTCCCCGCTGCCCCCGCCGCCCTCGGTCAGGCGCAGGAACGCCTCGATCCGGCGCTTGTCGCGCGCGGCGACGCGGGCGGCCTCGGAGCCGTCCTCGGCCTGCTCGAGCTCGCGCTCGGCGGTCGCCAGCTTGTCGCGCAAGGCGCCGACGTCGAGGGACGACGGGTCTGTGGCCTCCTCGACCAGGATCAGGACGCGGCCGTCGGCGACCTGCACGTAGCCCTCGCCCTGGGCGAGGCGGACGATGTCCGACTCGCTCTTGTACAGGCGCAGCTCCGTCGGCTCCAGCATCCCCAGCAGCGGCGTGTGGTTGGCGAGGATGCCGATCGAGCCCACGGTCGTGCGGGTCGAGACCATCTCGACCTCGTCGTTGAAGACCTCGCCCTCGGGCGTCAGGACCTCAGCGGTGAACGTGGTGCGAGCCACAAGCGCCTACTTGTCGCCCTTGGCCGCGGCGACCACGTCGTCGATCGTGCCCTTGAGCAGGAACGCCGACTCCGGCAGGTCGTCGTGCTGGCCGTCGAGGATCTCCTTGAACGACCGGATCGTCTCGGCGATCGGCACGTACGCGCCGTCGATGCCCGTGAACTGCGTCGCGACGTTGAACGGCTGCGACAGGAAGCGCTCGATCTTGCGGGCGCGCTGCACGGTCACCTTGTCGTCGTCGCTGAGCTCGTCGATGCCGAGGATCGCGATGATGTCCTGGAGCTCCTTGTAGCGCTGCAGGATCGACTTGACCTGGTTGGCGACGTTGTAGTGGTCCTCGCCCAGGATGTCGGGCTTGAGGATCGTCGACGTCGAGTCCAGCGGGTCGACCGCCGGGTAGATCCCCTTCTCGGAGATCGACCGCGACAGCGTCGTCGTGGCGTTGAGGTGCGCGAACACCGACGCGGGCGCCGGGTCGGTCAGGTCGTCCGCCGGGACGTAGATCGCCTGCACCGAGGTGACCGAGCCCGAGCGGGTTGACGTGATCCGCTCCTGCAGCTGGCCCATCTCGGACTCCAGCGTCGGCTGGTAGCCCACCTGCGACGGCATGCGGCCCAGAAGCGCGGAGACCTCGGAGCCTGCCTGCACGAAGCGGAAGATGTTGTCGATGAACAGCAGCACGTCCTGGCCCTGGTCGCGGAAGTACTCCGCCATGGTCAGGCCGGTCAGGGCGACGCGCATGCGGGCCCCGGGGGGCTCGTTCATCTGGCCGAAGACCATCATGGTCTTGTCGATGACGCCGGACTCGGTCATCTCCAGCCAGAGGTCGTTGCCCTCGCGCGAGCGCTCGCCGACGCCGCAGAACGCCGACAGGCCGCCGTGCTCGGACGCCAAGTTGTGGATCAGCTCCTGGATCAGCACCGTCTTGCCCACGCCGGCGCCGCCGAACAGGCCGACCTTGCCGCCCTTGGCGTAGGGCGCGAGCAGGTCGATGACCTTGATGCCCGTCTCGAACATCTCGGTCGTCGGCGTCAGGTTCTCGACCGTCGGCGCGGGACGGTGGATCGGCCAGCGCTCCTCGGTCTCGACCTCTTCCTTCTGGTCGATCACGTCGCCCAGGACGTTGAAGATCCGGCCGAGCGTCTTCTCGCCGACCGGGACGGAGATCGGCCCGCCGGTGTCCTCGATCTCCAGACCGCGGGCGAGGCCGTCGGTGGTGTCCATGGCGACCGCGCGGACACGGTCGTCGCCGAGGTGCTGCTGCACCTCGCAGACGAGCCACTCGGCGCCGGCCTCGGCCGACACGCCCTCCTCGGCCTGGGCGGCCTCGGGGAGCTTCACCCGGATCGCGTTGTAGATGTTCGGGAGCTTGTCGGGGAACACGGCCTCGATGACGACGCCCTGGATCTCCTCGATCCGGCCGACGTTCTTCGCGCCCGTGTCAGCGCCAGTGGGGCGCTCGGTGGTGCTGGCTTCCATGGTCTCTAGATCTCCTGGAACGGTCTAAGTCTCAAAGTTCTCGGGCTACGTCAGCGCCTCGGCGCCACCGACGACTTCCATGATCTCCTGCGTGATCTCGGCCTGCCGCGCGCGGTTCATCTCGAGCGTCAGGTCCTCGATCACCTCGCCGGCGTTCTCCGACGCCGACCGCATCGCGGTCATGCGCGCGCCGTGCTCCGACGCCGTCGACTCCAGCAGCGCGCGGAAGATCGAGATCTCCACGTAGTCGGGGACCAGGCGCTCGAGGATCACGGCCGGATCGGGCTCGTACTCGACCAGCGCGTGGTGCCCGGACTCGCCCTCGGCGCCTTCCTGATCGCGCTCGCTGCCTTCGAGGATCGTGGCCTGCTGCAACGGCAGCAGCGTCTCGCGCCGCACCTCCTGCACCAGCGGCGACACGTAGCCGTTGTAGAAGATCTCGACGCGGTCAACCTTGTCGTCGATGTACAGCGCCATCAGCGACTCGGCGACCTCTCGCGCGTTGGCGTAGGCCGGACGGTCCGTGAAGCCGGTGAAGGCGCCCTGCGGCTCGCGGCCGCGGAACGTCAACGACGAGACGCCGCGGCGGCCGGTCGCCGAGAAGATGACCTCCTTGCCCTGCTCCTCGTACTCGGCGGCCGCTCGGATCCCCGCGCGGATGATCTGGGAGTTGAACGCGCCCGCCAGGCCACGGTCGGCCGTGACCAGCAGCAGCGCGACGCGCTGCTCGGACTCGTGCTCCTTGAGGATGGGCAGCGAGGCCATCTCCCCACCCGCCGCCTCCGCCGCCTGCCGCGTCATGCGGCGGATGGCGCCGGCGTAAGGGCGGAGGTGCTCGATGCGCTGCTCCGCGCGGCGCAGGCGGGCGGCGGCGACCATCTCCATCGCCCGCGTGATCTTGCGGATGTTCTGGACCGAGGCGATCCGGTTCTTGACGTCGCGCTGCGACATGCGTTACGCGGCAGCCCCGGCCGGCTCGGCCTCGGTCTCGTCGGCCTCGTCGCTGCTCGAGTCCGAGGACGAGTCGCGCGTCTTGATGCGGTCGCTCTCGCCCTCCGACAGCGGCTGGCCCTCTTCGTCGAGGTCGTAGCCGAAGTCGTCGGCGAACGTCGAGATCAGGTCGCGCAGCGCCTTCTGCGTCTCGTCGGACCAGTCACCGGAGGCGATCGTGTCGAGGAGCTCCTGGTTCTCGGCCTTGGCGCGCTGCGTCAGGCCGTCGAGGAACTCGCCGATGCGATCGACGTCGATGCGGTCGACGAAGCCGTTGGTGGCCGCGTAGACCTGCGTGACCTGGACGCCGACCAGCAGCGGCTCGCGCTCGTTCTGGTTCAGCGTGCGCACCAGGCGCGCGCCGCGAGCCAGCGTGCGCTGCGTGTCCGGGTCGAGGTCGGAGCCGAACTGCGCGAAGGCCTCGAGGTCGCGGTACTGCGACAGCTCGATCTTCAGGCGGCCGGCGACCTTCTTCATCGGGCTGATCTGCGCGTTGCCGCCGACGCGCGACACCGAGATGCCGACGTTGATGGCCGGGCGCACGCCCGAGTTGAACAGCTTCGGCTCCAGGAAGATCTGGCCGTCGGTGATCGAGATGACGTTCGTCGGGATGTAGGCCGACACGTCGCCGGCCTGCGTCTCGATGATCGGCAGCGCGGTCATCGAGCCGCCGCCGAGGTCGTCGTTCAGCTTGACCGCGCGCTCCAGCAGGCGGCTGTGCAGGTAGAAGACGTCGCCCGGGTACGCCTCGCGGCCCGGCGGGCGGCGCAGCAGCAGCGACATCTGCCGGTAGGCGAACGCGTGCTTGGTGAGGTCGTCGTACGTGACGACGGCGTGCCCGCCCTTGTACAGGAAGTACTCGGCCATCGCGGCACCGGCGTACGGAGCCAGGAACTTGATCGGCGCGGCCTCGTCGGCCGCGGCGGCGACGATGATCGTCTTGTCCAGCGCGCCGTGCTCGGCGAGCGTCTCGGCGATGCCGACGACCGTGGCCATGCGCTGGCCGATCGCGACGTAGACGAAGACGAGGTCGGAGTCCTTGTTGTTGATGATCGTGTCGATCGCGATCGCCGTCTTGCCCGACTGGCGGTCGCCGATGATCAGCTCGCGCTGGCCACGGCCGATCGGGATCATCGAGTCGACGGCCTTCAGGCCGGTCTGCATCGGCTCGGTGACCGGCTGGCGCTGGACGACGCCCGGGGCCTTGAACTCGGCGGGGCGGCGCTCGGAGACGTCGATGTCGCCCTTGCCGTCCAGCGGGATGCCGAGCGGGGAGACGATGCGGCCGAGCATGTGCTCGCCGACCGGGATGTCGAGCAGGCGGCCGGTGCGCTTGACCGTGTCGCCCTCGACGATCTTCTCCCACGGTCCGAAGAGCACGGCGCCGACGTTGTCGGACTCGAGGTTCAGCGCGAGGCCGGTGACGCCGTGCGGGAGGTCGAGCGTCTCGAACGACATGCAGTTCTCGAGCCCGTGGATGCGGGCGATGCCGTCCGCGACCGACAGGACGGTGCCGACCTCGGTCAGCTCGGCCTGCCCCTGGTCGAGGCCCTCGATGCGGGACTTCAGGATGGAGGTGATCTCGTCGGGCTTGATCTGCATGCGATTCAGGTTCCTTGGAAGGGGTGAGAGCTCGGGGTGGTCGCTTGTCTAGCTGCTCGCGACGCTGCGGCGGAGGTTCTCGAGGCGGTTGCGGATGGAGGCGTCGAGGATGGAGTTCCCGACGCGGACGATCAGGCCGCCCAGCACTTCGGGATCGACGTTGGCCGTCAGCTCGACCTGCTGGCCGGTCTGCTGGCCGATCGCGTCGCCGATCGACTTCACCGTAGCCTCGTCCAGCGCCACCGCGGACGTCACGGTCACCGGCAGGCGCTTGTTCTCCAGCTCCCACAGCGCGTCGTACTCACGCCGCACGCGGAAGATGACCGGCATCCGGTGGTTCTCGATCAGCAGCGCCAGGAAGTTGGCGACGACGTCGTCGGCGCCTTCCAGGAGCTTGCCCAGGCCGTCCTTCTTCTCCGGCGTGGAGAAGTACGGGCTGAAGAAGTAGATCGACAGCTCGCGGTTGCCGTCGAGCGCCTCGGCGAACTGGCCGAGCTGCTCGCGGACGACGTCGAGCTTGTCCTGCTCCTTCGCGACCTCGAAGAGGGACCGCGCGTAGACCTGGGCGATCTCCTCCATCTAGCGGCGCTCCCCCAGAGCGGAGAAGTCGAGCTCCGACAGCGCCTCTTCGACGAGGCGACGCTGGTCGTCCTCGTTGAGGGTCTTCTTGGTGACGCGCTCGGTCGCCGCGACGGTGAGGTCGGCGACTTCCTTGCGGATCTCCTGGATGGCGCGACGGGTCTCGGCCTCGATGTCGCGACGGGTCTGCTCGAGCAGATCCTCGCGCGACTCCTTGGCCTGCTCCAGGCTCTGGCGCTCGGCCGCCTCGCCGTTCTTGCGGGCGCGGAGGACGATCTCCTCGGCCTGGGCGCGCGCCTCCTTCAGGCGCTCGCGGTACTCGGCCAGGATCTCGTCGGCCTCATCCTTGGTCCGCTGGGCGGAGTCGATCGACTCCTCGATCAGGTGCTGGCGCTTCTCGAGCGCCGCCGAGATCTGCGGGAACGCGTACTTGCGCAGGATGAACAGCGCGACCAGGAAGGCGAGCACCGTCCAGATCATCAGCCCGACGTCCGGGCTGACGAGGAAGTTGGAGCTCTCCTCCTCGCCACCACTCGTCGTGGTGGTGGCGGCGAGCGGCAGGGCCGTGATGATGCCGGTCAGCAGCATCGCGCCTAGCCGAGGAAGAAGGCGATGAGGCCGAAGATGAAGGCGTAGAAGACGATCGCCTCGGTCAGTGCGAAGCCCAGCCACTGGATCGAGGTGATCTCATCGCGCATCTCCGGCTGACGGGTCACGGACTCGATGACCTTGCCGAAGATGAAGCCGACGCCCACGCCCGGGCCGATGGTGCCGAGGCCGGCGCCGATGCCCAGCGCGATCGCCTTGCCGGCCTTGCGGCCGTACTCCTGCGGGTCTGCAGCCTGAGCGAGGGTGGTGACCTCGTTGATGACGGACAGGTCCACGGTACTTGTCTCCTTGTTAGTGCTCCTCGGCGACTGCGCCGCCGAGGTAGATCGCGGTAAGAGTGGCGAAGATGAAGGCCTGCAGCGTTGCGACCAGGCCTACCTCGAAGAGGAAGAAGGCCACGGCCATGGTCCCGGTGATGAGACCGAGGACGACCGAACCGCCGACCGCGAGGTTGAGCAGGACCACGAGGCCACCGCCCATGAACAGGATCAGCAGGTGTCCGGCCAGGATGTTCGCGAAGAGACGAACGGAGAGGCTGACGAGCCGGACGAAGTGGGAGATGACCTCGATGAAGAAGATCGGGATCTTCGCCGGGCCTTCGACGCCCGCGGGCACCCAGGACTTCAGGTAGCCGACGGGGCCCTTGGCCCGGATGCCCTCGATGTGGTAGCCGAACCACACGAAGAGCGTGAGGGTGAGCGGCACCGAGATGTTCGCCGTGGCGGCGAACAGCGCGAGGCTCGGGATCTGCAGGCCGAAGATGTCGACCTTGTGCTCCGTGTTGGTCGGGAGCGGCAGGTAGCCGAGCATGTTCGAGAACCAGATGAACAGGAAGAGCGCCCCGATGAACGGGAACCACTTCGCGGCCATCTTGGTGTCCATGTTGCCGCGCGTGATGTTGTCGCGCATGAGCAGGAACACGGTCTCGACCGCGGTCTGGACCCGGTTGGGCCGCTCGTTCATGCGCCGGGCGACGTAGACCATGGTCCAGCACATGAGCGCCGTGGCGACGATCACGTAGAACACGGCCTTGTTGATGGACATGAAGCCGAGGTCGATCCACGGATCGAGCTTGAACTCGTTCTGCGGCTTGTAGCTCTCGTTGATGTTCAACGCGAACGCGCCCGCCGGCGAGGCGAGCAGGACGACCAGCGGCGTCAGGAGGATGGCGAAGCGCGCTCGCCGCTCGCTCCGGCGAGAGCGGCGACGACTGGCGGCGTTGGTAGCGAACGGGGGCATCAAGAAGGCAGCTCTCGGTGGTTCTCGAACGGGCGGAGGATCAGGTTCACGGTGAAGTACGCCGTGAAGAGGACGACGACGAGCACGGCGGCGGCAAGCCCGACTGCGTCATCGCTTCCGGCGATCAGGTACGCGCCGAAGATCGTAAGGGCTACGAGCCATCCGCGTCCGATCATCGACCCCGCGGTCAGTCCGACGACGGTCTTGGGGTCGTCCGAGCCGGCGGCGCGACGCGCCGTGAAGTCGTTGATCGCGCGCTGCGCGAGCCACGCGAAGGCCGCGGCGGCGTAGCCGAGCAGCGGCCAGCCGGCGACGATGAAGATCGGCAGGGCGATCGCCAGGATGATCAGGTCGAGGTAGCGCAGGGCGAGGGACATCAGCGCAGGGGGCCGCGCGCCGCGTTGGAGCACGGACGCAGGTGGCGGATGGGCTTGGCCGCGAGCGCGCCGATGTGCGCCGAGCTACCCGGACCGGCCGCCCCGCAACGCGCCCGCTGGCGGTGGCGGGCGTCGCGGACGTGCACGCGACGCAGCCGAGAAGGGCGGCGCTGGGCGTCGTCGGCGAAGGGGTCGTGGTCGAGGTTCTCGTGAGGCTCGTTCATGGGCGTCAGGGCGCGCTGAGGCGGAACCTGCTCGATGCTGGCACGCCCGCACGGATCCTGCGTTGCGGGCGACCCTTCCGGAGGCGGGGACAAGTGCCTCCTTGGCGGCAAGCGGGAGCCTAGCGAAGTCGCGGACTTTGTAACAACTTCGTGACACTCGGCTCTATCAGCCTGTCGGGCGCGCGTGTAAGAAAGGCAGGCGGCCTTAAGACAGCCCACCCTGCCGAACCCGTCGGGTTCGAGCGTGCCGGACTAGCCGATGGCGGCGCGCAGGTCGTCGAGGTCGAGGTCGCCGAACGTCATCGCGATGCGACCCGACGCGTCGCGTGGCCACGCGGCCCGCGGGCGGTCCCAGGCGAGCTCGAGGTCGTTGCCGTCGGGGTCGCTGACGTAGATCGCCTCGTGGGTCCCGTGGTCGGAGGCCTGGCGGATCGGATGGTCGATCGCGTCGAGGCGACGCAGCGCGTCGGCCAGGGAGGCGCGCGTCGGGTAGTTGATGGCGACGTGGTGCAGACCGGTCACGCCGTCGGGCTGCGGCGGGCCGTCCTTCGACTTCCAGGTGTTGAAACCCAAGTGATGGTGGTAGCCCCCGGCGGACACGAACAGGATGTCGCCGGTCGTCCCCCACCCCGGCACGTCGCGCTCCTCGGCGATGACGTCGAAGCCGAGGACGTCGACGTAGAAGCCGCGGACGCGGTCGATGTCGGCGGTGCGCAGGTGGACGTGGCCGATGTGGACGCCGGGGTCTATGGGGTCGGACATGGGGGCGAGGGTAGAGGTTCTGACACCCCCTGGGGGTATTTGCTACGGTTCTGGCGGAGCGGTACCCCCACCCCGTATCCTCCTCCCCGCTGGCCCGAAAGGAAGCACCACGATCATGAGCTCCACCTACCCCGTCCAGGGCATGACCTGCGAGCACTGCGCGCGCTCCGTGACCGAGGAGGTCGCCGAGGTCGTCGGCGTGCGCGAGGTCGTCGTCGACCTGGCCGCGGGCCGGATGGTCGTGCACGGCGACGGGGTCGACGACGCGGCGGTCCGCGCGGCGGTCGACGAAGCCGGCTACGCGGTCGCGGCATGAACGACGCCCTGCGCCCCGTGGCCTACCTCGGGGGCCTCGCGGCGCTGTTCGCCGGCGCCCTGGGCGCGGGCACGCTGATCGGGGGCGGCGACGAGTCGCGGGCCCAGCCGCCGGCCGCGCACGGCGACGCGATGGCCGGCATGGCCGACGAGGGGTCCGCGGCCGGGCACGACGGCGACGCGGCGGGCCATGCCTCCGCCAACGGCGCGGCCTCCGGGCTCGCGGTCGCCGCCAACGGCCTGCGGCTCGTGGCCCCGTCCTCGGCGCGGGCCGGCGCGACGGAGCGCTTCGCCTTCCGGGTCGTCGACGGCGACGGCGCGACCGTGCGCGACTTCGACGTCCAGCACACCAAGCGGCTGCACCTCATCGCGGTGCGGCGCGACCTCACCGGCTTCCAGCACCTGCATCCGCGCCAGGACGCGTCCGGCGGCTGGTCGACGCCGCTGACGCTGCGCGACGCGGGCGCCTACCGCGTCTTCGCCGACGTCAAGCCCGCCGGCGGCGACACGGTCGCGCTGGCGTCCGACGTCCTGGTGGGCGGCGACTTCCGGCCCCGCCCGCTCCCGGCCCCCACGCGCGCCACGCGGGTCGACGGCTACGACGTCGCGCTCTCCGCGTCCCCCGCGCGCGACGGCGAGACCACGCTGACCTACACCATCACCCGCGACGGCGCGCCCGTCGCCGTGGAGCCCTACCTCGGCGCGTCCGGGCATCTCGTCGCGCTGCGCGCCGGCGACCTCGCCTACCTCCACGTCCACCCGCTCGCCGACGCCGACCGGGGTCAGATCGCGTTCGCCGCGCACTACCCGTCGGGCGGCCGCTACCGCCTGTTCCTCCAGTTCAAGGCCGCCGGGCGCGTTCACACCGCGGCGCTGACGCAGGAGGCGGGCGAGGCATGAGCTCGGCATTCAGCCGCTCGACCTCACCGGCCGTCCGCAAGCGGCGGGTTCTGGCATGAGCTCGGCGCTCAGCCGCTCGACCTCATCGGCCGTCCGCAAGCGGCGGGTTCTGGCATGAGCGCGGTCGAGCTGCCCATCACCGGCATGACCTGCGCGTCGTGCGCGAACCGCATCGAGCGCAAGCTGAACAAGCTCGACAGCGTCAGCGCGTCGGTCAACTACGCCACCGAGAAGGCGACGGTCGCCTTCGACCCGGACGCGGTCGCGCCCGAGACGCTCGTCGCGACCGTTCGCGCGGCCGGCTACGACGCCACGCTGCCGTCCGCCGACGGCGCCGCCCCCGCGCCCGTGGTCGACGAGCTGGCGCCGCTGCGCATGCGGCTGATCATCTCCGCGCTGCTCGGCCTCCCCGTCCTGTTGTTGTCCATGATCCCGCCGTTGCAGTTCGACAACTGGCAGTGGCTGGCGCTGCAGCTCGCGACGCCCGTCGCGCTCTGGGGCGCGTGGCCGTTCCACCGCGCCGCGTGGGTCAACCTCCGCCACGGCGCGGCCACCATGGACACGCTGATCAGCGTCGGCGTCCTGGCCGCCTGGGGCTGGTCGGTCTACGCGCTGTTCTTCGGCGACGCCGGCATGACCGGCATGACGATGAAGCTGTCGCTCACCGGCTCCGGCGGCGACGAGCTGTACCTCGAGACCGCGTCGGCCGTGACGGTCTTCCTGCTGGCCGGCCGCTACTTCGAGGCGCGCGCCAAGCGCCGCGCCGGCGCCGCGCTGGAGGCCCTGCTCGCGCTGGGCGCCAAGGACGTCGCGGTGCTCGACGACACCGGCGCCGAGCGCCGCGTCCCGATCGAGCAGCTCGCCGTCGGCGAGCGCTTCGTCGTGCGGCCGGGCGAGAAGATCGCGACCGACGGCACCGTCGTCGAGGGCCACAGCGCCGTCGACCAGGCGCTGCTGACCGGTGAGTCCGTGCCGGTCGAGAAGGGTCCGGGCGACGACGTCGCCGGCGCGACCGTCAACGCCGGCGGCCGCCTGGTCGTCCGCGCGACGCGCGTCGGCAGCGACACCGCCCTGGCCCAGATCTCACGGCTGGTGAGCGACGCCCAGACCGGGAAGGCGCCCGTCCAACGGCTCGCCGACCGCGTGTCCGCGGTGTTCGTCCCGGCCGTCATCGGGCTGGCGGTCGTCACGCTCGGCTACCGCCTCGGCGCCGGCGAGGCCGCGAGCGTCGCGTTCAGCGCCGCGGTCGCCGTCCTCGTCATCGCCTGCCCGTGCGCGCTGGGCCTCGCGACCCCGACCGCGCTGCTCGTCGGCACCGGCCGCGGCGCGCAGTTGGGGTTGTTGATCAAGGGCCCGGAGGTCCTGGAGTCCACGCGCTCGGTCGACACCATCGTGTTGGACAAGACCGGGACCGTGACGACCGGGCGGATGGCGGTGGTCGACGTCGCGGGCGAGGACCCCGCGGCGATCCTGCGCCTCGCGGGCGCCGTCGAGGACGCCTCCGAGCACCCGATCGCCCAGGCGGTCGCCCGCGCGGCCCGCGACGCCGCCCCCGCGCCGCTGCCGATCGCCGGCGCGGCGACGGCGCTCGCGCCGCTGCCGCGCGTCGAGTCGTTCGTCAACCGCGAAGGCCTCGGCGTCGAGGGCGTCGTCGCAGGCCATGGCGTGCAGGTCGGTCGGCCGGCGTTGATGGCCGACTGGGGGCTGCGCGTTCCCGCGGCGCTCGACGCGGCCCGTCGTGGCGCCGAGGGCGCCGGGCGCACCGCGGTGCTCGTCGCCTGGGACGGCGAAGTGCGCGGGATGGTCGCCGTCGCCGACACCGTCAAGCCGACGAGCGCCGAGGCGATCGGCCGCCTGCGCGCGCTGGGGCTGACGCCGATCCTGCTGACCGGCGACAACGCGGCGACGGCCCGCGCGGTGGCCGCCGAGGTCGGCATCGACGAGGTGATCGCCGAGGTGCTGCCGGCCGACAAGGCGGCGGTCGTCGCCCGGCTCCAGGAGCAGGGCAAGGTGGTGGCCATGGTCGGCGACGGCGTCAACGACGCGCCCGCGCTGGCGCAGGCCGACCTCGGCCTGGCGATCGGCACCGGCACCGACGTGGCGATCGAGGCCTCCGACCTCACGCTCGTCTCCGGCGACCTGCGCGGCGCCGCCGACGCGATCCGCCTGTCCCGCGCGACCCTGCGCACGATCCGGCAGAACCTCGGCTGGGCCTTCGGCTACAACGTCGCGGCGATCCCGCTCGCCGTCGCCGGGCTGCTCAACCCGCTGATCGCCGGCGCCGCGATGGCGCTGTCCAGCGTGTCGGTCGTGCTCAACGCGCTGCGCCTGCGCCGCTTCCGCTGAGCGACCGCCGCGCGGCCAGTGCGGGTCGGCGATGATGGCCGGGCGCATGCTGCTCGAAGCCGCCCTCGACGAGCTCCCGCCCGGCCCCAGCCTGTCGCCCCAGCGCCAGGTCTTCGGCTGGATCTTCCGCCCCGAGGCACTGATGGAGCGCGCGCAGCGCGAGCGCGGCGACGTCTTCACGCTGCGCCTCCCGCTCGGCCCGATCGTCGCGGTCAGCGACCCGTCGCTCATCAAGGACGTCTTCACCGGCGACGCCGACGTCCTGCGCGCCGGCGAGGGCAACCGGCCGCTGGAGCCGGTCGTCGGCCCGGACTCGCTCCTGCTCCTCGACGGCGCGCGGCACCTGCGACGGCGCCGGCTCGTCCTGCCGCCCTTCCACGGCGAGCGCCTGAAGGCCTATGCCGACGACATGGCGCAGATCACGCGCGACGACCTCGCCACGTGGCCGCTCGACACCCCGTTCCCGCTGGAGCCGCGCCTGCGCGCGATCACGCTGGCGATCATCCTGCGCGTCGTCTTCGGGATCGAGGACGCGCAGCGCGCCGCGACGCTCGCGCATCTGATCCCGGCGCTCGTGCCCGACGGCGGCGCGTCGTCGCTCCTGCTGCTGCCCGCGCTGCGCCGCGACCTCGGCCCGCGCTCGCCGTGGGGGCGCTTCCTCGGCGCGCGCGCCGCGATCGACCGGATCCTCTACGACGAGATCGCCGCCCGCCGCACCGACGACCGCGAGCGCGCCGACATCCTCTCGCTGCTGCTCGCGGCCCGCGACGAGGACGGCCGGCCGCTGACCGACCGCGAGCTGCGCGACGAGCTGATGACGCTCCTGATCGCCGGCCACGAGACGACCGCCTCGGCCCTGGCCTGGACCTTCGCGCTGCTGCACCACCGCCGCGACCTGCTTGCGACCGCGCGCACCGACGACCGGCTGCTCGACGCGATCGTCACCGAGACGCTGCGCCTCAAGCCGCCACTGCCGCTCGCCGTGCGCCGCACGAGCGAGCCCATCCAGCTCGGAGGGCACCACCTGCCCGCCGGCGCGCGGATCGGGCTCTGCATCCACCTCACCCACCGTCGCGCCGACCTCTACGGGCCCGACCCGCTCGCGTTCCGCCCCGAGCGGTTCATCGACACCACCAACAAGCCCGACACCTACGGCTGGCTGCCGTTCGGCGGCGGCATCCGGCGCTGCGTCGGCGCCGCGTTCGCCCAATTGGAGATGCGCACGGTCCTGCGCACCGTGCTCGAGCACCGCGACGTCACGCCCGCCCCACCCCACGGCCGCGCCGAGCGCACCCGGCGCCGCGCGATCGTCCTGGCGCCCGCGGCGGGCGCGCGGACGATCGTCAGCCGGCGCTAGCTGCCCGGCGCGCCTCGCGCCGCTGCAGCGTCCGCTGCTCGTCGCGCAGGATCTTCAGCGCGGGCCGGCTGCGCCCGTGCGCGTCGACGAGGCCCGAGTCCCAGTTGTCACCGTGGATCGCGTTCCACTGGTACAGGTAGACCCGCGTGATCCGCCGGCTCAAGGGCACCAACTTGCTGAACACCCAGCGCGTCGCCACGGCCGCGTGCGCCGCCGACTCCGGGAACGTCACCTTGGACCGGTTGCTGCGCCGGACGATCCCGCCGGTCTCGGTGAACCAGACCTGGCCGGTCGTGTGCGCGAGCAGCCGGCGCGTCCCGGTCGTGCGCAGGCGGTTGGCGTCGATGTAGTTGTGCAGCCCCCAGTAGCGCGGAGACTTCTTGGCGCCCAGGTGCTTGCGGTACTGGTCCACCCACGTCGACATGTTCGGCATGTCCAGCAGCTCGGCCCCGAGCACCGTGCACGCCGGGCACTCGCGGACGATCGAGCGGTAGTAGGCGGCGACCAGCTGCGGGCGGTGGCAGGTCGGCTCGCCGCAGTGGTTGGCCTCGTTCCACGTCGCGAACGTCGTCACCCACGGGTAGCGGGCGCGGAACTGGCGGAAGTCGTACTTGAAGCGCGCGGGCGTCGGCAGGCTGCGCCGGTCCACGCGCGAGTGCCCGAAGCCGACCAGCGGCTGGACGCCGTTGCGGCGCGCCTGGTTCAGCCACGCGTCGACCTCCTGGATCTCCCACGGGTGCTCCGTCGCGTCCCAGGACACGGCGAGGCGCGCGTAGCGGACGTCGAGCGACTGGAAGACCGGGTCGGCGAACATGTCCGGCTTCTGGTCGGCGATGCCGATGACCAGCGCGCTCGCCGACGAGGCGGGAACGAGGACCGCGGCCGCCGCGACGAGCGCGACGACCAGGCGTTTCAGCGACGAAGGGCTCACGGCGCGGCGACGGGCTCCTCCGTGAGCACCGTGTCCTCGTGCGAGTAGGCGGGCGAGCAGCAGCACAGCAGGACCAGCGGCTCGTCGCCGGGGTTGTCGAGCTTGTGCTCGACGCCCGGCGGCAGCACGGCGCAGTCGCCCGGGCGCACGTCGCGCCACTCGCCGGCGACGCGCAGGCGCCCGCGGCCACCGGTGAAGAAGTAGAGCTCTTCGGACGCGACGTGGTAGTGCGCCGTCGTCTGCCCGCCCGGCGGCACGGTGGCCTCGGCCAGGCTCTGGTTCTGCGACGGCAGCGTCGTCGCACCCGCGATCTCGCGGATGGTCGAGCCGTCCAGCGTCGTGAACGGCTCCCGCTCGTCCAGGTTGCCCACGTCCATCGCAGGCAAGGTACCCGGCCGGGCGGCGCGACCACCCTGCCCCGGGCACGCGCAGTGCCCGGGGCGCAGGGTCGGAGGCGGAGAGGGGTCGTTCTCCGGGGTGCTCGTCCGCGGTCCCGGCCGGACTAGGCCAGGGCGCGGCGAGCGGACTCGCGGTCGACGCGGTGGGCCGCACCGGCCAGGACGCGGGCCACGTAGGCCCGCATCTGGCTTGGGGGAGCTTTGGCTCGGCGCGCCTCGATCACGTCACGGATCGACGCGCTCGAACGCGGAGCGGCGGCCTTGACGTAGTCGGCGTGGAGATAGAACTGCATGACGGTGATGCTCCTTCGGATGATGGGAAGGGGCCACCGCCCTGAGGGCTGTGCCTGTGCCTCTGGTACGAGAGGCGAGGAGTCCTGGCGGGCGGCGGGCGCCCGCGGACTGGTGAAGGACCTAGCGCGCGAGCGGCAACGAGACGAGTCCACGGTGACCCTTGACGGCGTTGGCCGTCCGGGCCGCCGGGAAGGCGACCTGGGTCATCGTGGGGAGGATGTCGCGTCGGGTGACTCGCATGGAGATCCTCTCCTCTCTACTTGTAGGTCTTGACGACCTATCTGTAGGAGAAGTCCCGGGGACCGTATCGCGGCCCCCGGGAATTCGCAAGTGCGGTTAACCGGCCTTCGTCTTCAGCAGACCCTGGAGGACCGTGAGCGAGGGGCGCGGCTTGTCGTCAGGCCCGATCAGGCCGGAGTCCCAGGTGCGCTCGTCCCCCACGCCGGTCGACGAGGCCACGCCGGTGTTCCAGTGGTAGATGTAGACCCGCTGCACGCGCGGGCTCAGCTGGGCCAGCGTCGAGAACACGAACTTGGTGGCCTTGGCCGCGTGGGCCGGGCCGGTCGGGAACTTCACCTTCGAGTTGTTGTGGCGCGAGACGACGCCGCCGGTCTCGGTGAACCACACGGCGCCCGTGACGGCGCCCAGCAGCTTGCGCGTCCCGCTCGTGCGCAGCAGGTTCGCGTCGTCGTAGTTGTGCAGGCCCCAGACCTTCGGCGTGCGCTTGGCCGCCTTGACGAAGCGCTTGGCCCAGGACCCCACGTTGCCGCGGTCCAGCAGGTCGGCGCCGAGGACCGTGCAGGTCGGGCACGCCTTGCGCAGCGCGAGCCACCAGCGCGCGACCGTCTTCGGCTGCTTGTTGATGTTCGCCTCGTTCCACGTGGCGAACTCCTTCAGGAACGGATAGCGCTGGCGCAGACCCTTCAGCGACTTGGCCATCTGCGCGGCCGACGGGTTGTAGGACGGACGCTTGCGCGAGCGGTCGAACGTCAACAGCGGCTTCTCGCCCGCCGCCTTGGCGCCGGCCATCCAGCCGTCGAGCCAGACCGTCAGCCGGGCGTCGTTGAGCACGTCGTACGGGACCATCACCCGCACGTACTTGACCTTGAGCGCGGCGAAGCGCGGGTCGGTGAACATGTCTGACTTGTTGTCGGCGATGCCGACGGCGACCTTGGCTTGGGCGGAGGAGGCGCCGGCCAGGGCGAGCAGTGCGGAGATGAGGAGGAATACGGGGAGGAGTCGACGCATAAGCGTCGGCCAGGCTAGCGCCTCGCCGAACGCGCCACTTCGCCCTGAAGCACCTGCAGCGCCGGCCGCGCCTGGCCGTCCGGCCCGACGAAGCCCGAGTCCCACGTCGGGCCGCCGCCGACGCCGGTGTCCCAGTGGTAGAGGTAGACGCGCTGGATCCGCGGGCTCAGCCTGGTGAGCTTCTGGAAGATGAAGCGCGTGACCTTCGCGGCGCGCGCGGTGCCGGTCGGGAAGACGAGCGCCGAGTTGTTCGCGCGGCGCACGATGCCGCCGGTCTCCGTGAACCAGAAGCTCCCGCCGATCGACGCCAGCAGCTTCTTGGTGGTCTTGGTCGACAGCGTGTTGGCGTCGACGTAGTTGTGCAGGCCCCAGACCTTGGGCGTGCGGCCCGCGGCCTTCACGAAGCGCTGCGCCCACGGGATCATGTTCGGCTTGTCGAGCAGGTCGGTGGCCAGGACGTTGCACGACGGGCAGGCCTTGCGCAGCGCCAGCCACCACTTGGCGACGAGCTGCGGCTTCTTGTTCATGTTGGCCTCGTTCCACGACGAGAAGTCCTTCACGAACGGGTAACGGGCCCGCAGCGCCTTCAGCGCGCCGACGAGCTGCCGCGACGTCGGGTTGTAGGACACGCGCCGGGGCGAGCGGTCGAAGGTGATCAGCGGCGCGGCGCCGGTGGCCCGGGCGCCGGCCATCCAGGTGTCGAGCTGCGCGGTCGCCGTCGCGTCGGACAGGACGTCCCAGCGCAGGTCGAGGCGCGCGTAGCGCAGGTGCAGCGCCTGGAAGCGGACGTCGGCGAACATGTCCGGCTTGTTGTCGGCGATGCCGATGCCGACCGGCGCCGTCGCAGGCGCGGGCGCGGGCGCGGCGGCCTGCGCGGCCGCGGGCAGCAGCGCGAGCGCAAGCAGGGTCAGCGCGAGGAGCAGGCGGGGGCGGCGCATGCCCCGAGTGATCGGCCGTCGCGCCGCCCCTTTGAAGTCAGCGGCCTGCCCGCTGGACGGCCGTTACGCCGGGACGGCGTCGTCCTCGGGCGCGGCCGCCAGCGAGACGCCGATGACCTTCAGCCGCCGCGTCAGCGCCTGGAAGGCGAAGCCGTGCACCTCGTCGCTGCTGACGCCGAGGATCTCGTAGGACTCGCCGACCTCGTAGCCCCGCGGCGTCAGCACGCCGGCGGCGATCGGGATCAGCTCCTGCAGCGTCTTGGTGATCCGGTGCGCGAAGGCCGGGCTCTCGCGCGCCTTCTGCTGCAGGAACCAGGTGCCGTACGCGACGTGGCGGTGCTCGTCCTGGGAGATCTTGCGGAAGCCCTCCAGGAAGCCGGGCAGGATGCCGCGCTCCTCGAAGACGCGGGTGAGCGTGTCCTGGCCGGCGAGCGCCAGCGTCCCCTCGATGACCATGTGGTAGGTCGTCACGAAGTCGACCTTGGCGTCGAGGTCGCCGGGATCGGCGAGCAGCCGGCGGTTGGCGTCGACCAGGACGTCGTCGAAGAGCACCTTGAACGCGTCGTTGAGGTCCTCGCGGGCGCGGTCCAGCCGGTCCTCGAAGGAGCCGTCGTAGCCGATGACCTGCGTGTAGAAGTTGTTGAAGTGCTGCGCGTGGCGGACCTCGTCGACCTGCTGGGTCGTCAGGAACGCCTCCTCGCTCTGGGACTCGTAGGCGCCGACGAGCCCGTTGAACTGCGTCGCGACGCGCTCCTCCCCGATGAAGAACGACGACAGGAACCAGACGATGTGGTCCTTGTCGGCGTCCGAGATCCCCGCCCAGTCCTCCCGGTCCTGGGCGAAGTCGATCGTGTGGCTCTGCCACTGCTGGCGCTCCCACAGCTCGTAGAGCTGCTGGGGCGTCATCAGCACGACCTGGGACAGCTTGGACTCGTCGCTGATCGTGGCGACGTCGCCTTGCGACGTGAGCTCGAGGAGGTTGGCCATGGCGGGATCCTCCCAGGCCGTTTGACAGGGTGTCAAGTCGGGTTTGACAGGGTGTCAGCCCAGGGTGGGTATCGTGGGGCGCCAATGGCCGAGGACGACAGCAGCCGCACCGCCTCGCCCGTCGCGCACCGCGAGGGCCCGGCGACCGCCAAGCGCGCGCAGGTGCAGGCGGCCGTGCTCGAGGCGACCGAGGCGCTGCTGGCCGGCGGCTCGTCCTACGCGGACCTCAACGTCGAGAAGATCGCCACCGCCGCCGGCATCTCGCGCACCGCGTTCTACTTCTACTTCCGCGACAAGCGCGACCTGCTGATGCGGCTGGCCGGCGACGTCACCGAGTTGTTGTACGCCCAGGCCGACATCTGGTTCTCGGGCGACGGCGAGGACCCCGAGCGCGAGATCCGCGAGGCGCTGACGCGCATCGCCGGGCTCTACCGCGAGCACGGCGTCCTGATCCGCGCGATCGTGGAGGTGTCCACCTACGAGGAGGACATCGCGACGTTCTGGCGCGGGCTGCTCGCGCGCTTCGTCGACGCGACCGCGCGCCGCATCGAGGCCGACGACGGGCTGCCCGAGGGCGCCGCCCAGCCGACGGCGTTCGCGCTGACGTGGATGGTCGAGCGGACCTTCTACCAGCAGCTGGTCCAGGAGCGGCCGCTGGCGCAGGACGTCCTGATCGACGCGATCGTCGGGATCTATCGCGCGACCGTGTACGGCCCGCGGCCGTAGCGGCTCGGCGACCGTCCGGTCGCCTCCCGGAACGCGTTGGCGAAATGCGCCTGGTCGGCGTAGCCGAGGTCGAAGGCGAGGTCGGCGCCGGTGCCGTCCCCCGCGGTGACGCGCTCGACGGCCTCGTGCAGGCGCGAGCGCTGGAGGACCTGCTTGGGCGTGAGCCCGACGTAGCGGCGGAAGAGGCGCTGCAGCGCGCGCGGGCTCAGCGCGTGGCGGGCGGCGACGTCGGCCACGCGCGCGACGGTGGGCTCGGCGAGGATCGCGACGACCACGCGGTTGGCCAGCAGCGCCTGCGGATCGGGTGGCCGCGCGGCGGCGCGGCGGCGCATGAGGTCCTCGACGAGCGCGCGATGGGCCGGCGGCGCCCCGGCGTCCGGAAGCCGTACCGCGAGGCGCTCGCCATCGGGCCCGAACGCCTCGCCGAACGTCAGGATGCGGTCGGTCGTGCGGTGCGCCTCCAGGTTGTCGTACGCGATCGTCGGGAACAGGCCGGCGGCGATCCGCGTGCCGAGCGCGTGGCCGCGGCCACGGAGCGTGCGGTCGTCGCGGCGGGTGATCGGCCCGTGCACGAACAGGCCGTCGCTGCCGGCGCCGAGGTTCACGCACGGGAACGGCAGAACGCCCTGGACGTGCTCGGCGCCCGGCGCCAGGTCCCAGGCGACGTGCCAGTGGAAGTCGATCAGACCGGCCAGGTCGGGCGCCGGCGCGTGGCGCTCAAGGCGGAAGCCGGCCTCGGGCGGAGTCAGGACGCCGCGGCGGTCGCGCACGTGTCGCATTCTTCCAAGACCGGGCGGCCGGGCCGCCTTTAGCGTCGCGGCCATGACCTCCCCCATCCCTTCCGGCTTCCACACGCTCACCCCCGCGCTCATCGTCGACGGCGCCGCCGAGGCGCTCGCCTTCTACGCCCACGCGTTCGGCGCCGAGGTCCGGCTGCGCCTCGCCATGGGCGACCTCGTCGCCCACTCCGAGGTCCGCGTCGGCGACTCCATGTTCTACGTCAACGACCCGCTCCCGGACTTCGGGCTCGTCCCTCACGACGGCGAGGCGCGCTGGTCGAGCTCGCTGCTCATCTACTGCGAGGACGTCGACGTCGTGCACGCTCGCGCGCTGGAGGCCGGCGCGACGCAGATCACGCCGGTCGCCGACCAGTTCCACGGCGACCGGGTCGGCGCCGTGCGCGACCCGTGGGGGCACCGCTGGATCGTGGCGACGCGCTTCGAGGAGATGAGCGCCGCCGAGATGCAGGCGCGGCTGGACGCCTGGATGGCGGAGGGCGCGCCGCACTAGGCCGCGGCGCGGGCGCGGCCGGTCAGCCGCCGCGCTTCACCGCCTCGAACTCGCCCGTTTCCATCTGCCGCGCGACGTCCGCGTCGACCTCGCTCTGCTCCGCGTCCGGGTGTGCGCGGCGGACGCGGATCGCGCTGAGGCGGCGCAGCTTGAGGATCTCCAGGACGTAGACGAGGTAGGCCGACGCCGCCGTGACGAGGACCGCGAGGCCGGCGACCAGGAGCGCCCAGCCCGTGTTGAGGTGGCCGTGGTTGTCGGAGTACGGGATGAAGCGCAGCGCGACCGCGAACCCGCCGAGCAGCAGCGTCCACGCGTACAGGTAGATGAGAGTCTTGCGCTCGCTGAACCCGATGCGGTTGAAGCGGTGGTGGAAGTGGTTGGCGTCGGCGACGTAGACCTTGCGCCGGTACTTCATGCGCTTGAGGACGACGAACGTCGTGTCCAGGAACGGCACGGCCAGGACCACCAGCGGGATGACCAGCGCCAGGACCGCCTGCGTCTTGACCGCGCCCTCCACCGCGATGCAGCCGAGCAGGTAGCCGAGCAGGTTCGCGCCGCAGTCCCCCATGTAGATGGAGGCCGGCGGGAAGTTGTGCACCAGGAACCCGGCGGCGGCGCCGGCGGTGCACGCGGCGAGGATCGCGGCGTGGCTGCGGTCGAGGTCGAACGCGATGATCGCGAACGCCGCCGCGCTGATCGCGCAGACCCCGGCCGCGAGGCCGTCGACGCCGTCGGAGAAGTTGACGACGTTCATCATCGCGACGAGCCCGACGACCGTGATCGGGCCGCCGGCCGAGCCGAAGTCGATCGCGCCGAAGAACGGCAGCGTGATGTTCGTGACCTCGACGCCCGCGGCGACCGGGACGATCGCGGCGGCGACCTGGCCGACGAGCTTGACCGCCGGGTGGAGGTCGAAGCGGTCGTCGAGCGCGCCGACGAGCGTGATCAGCGCGCCGCCGATCAGGATGCCGACGAAGCGGTCGTGCGTGCGGTGCGTCGTCTCGATGAACAGCAGCCCGCTGACCAGCGCGCCCGCGAAGATCGCCAGGCCGCCGAGCAGCGGCGTCGACTCCCGGCCCAGGCCGCGCGCCTTGGGCTGATCGACGGCGCCCACGCGGCGGGCGAAGCGCGCCGTGATCGGGGTCAGCAACGTGGCCACGGCGAACGCGGCGACGAACGCGTAGACGGCGTCGAGCTCCGTCATCCGGGCTGAAGGGTATTCGGCGCGTCGGCGTGCGAGGCTTGTGCGCGGATTTGCGGATCTTGATGGTGACCCAGATGTGGCCGACGCCGGACGAGCCGGACCTCGGCGCGTTCCTGCTCCCGCTGCGGCGCGAGCTGGTGGCGCTGGGCCACGAGGTCGAGATCGCCGCGCTCTCGCGCCGCGGCGGACCGCCCACGAAGTACCTCGGGCTGGCCGCCGACGCGGTCCGGGCCGCCCGTCGCTTCTCGCCTGACGTCGTCTTCGCGCATTTCCTCTTCCCGGCCGGGGGCGCGGGGCTGCTGGCCGCTCGCGCGGCAGGCGCACCGCTCGTGGTCATGGCTCACGGGCAGGACGTCGCGAACCTGGACCGAGTTGCGGTGCGGTGGTCGACGCGGCCCGTCGTGCGGGGCGCGGCCGGCGTGATCGCGAACTCGCGCTGGCTGGCGGCGCGGCTGGAGGCGCGGTTCGGCGGGCTGCGGTGCGAGGTGGCGGATCTGGGCGTCGACCTGGGGCAGTTCGCGCCGGACGCGGTGCGGGCGGCGGCGTGGCCCGAGGACGGCGCTGACCATCCGCGGTTCCTGTGCGTCGGGTCGTTGATCGAGCGCAAGAACGTCATCGGGCTGGCCGACGCGTTCGCGACGCTGGGGCGTGGGTCGCTGGTGTTCGTCGGCGACGGCCCGCTGCGGCCGGCGCTGGAGGGGCGGCCGGGCGTGACGCTCGTCGGGCGCGTGGGACATGACCAGGTCGCCGCGTGGATCGCCGCGTGCGACGTGCTGTGCCAGCCGTCGTTGCTGGAGCCCTTCGGGCTGGCGGCGCTGGAGGCGATGGCGCTGGAGCGCACGGTGATCGCGACGACCGCGGGCGGTCCGCCCGAGTTCGTGACGGCCGACGCCGGCGTGCTCGTCGATCCAGGCGATGCGCGCGCGCTCGTGGACGCGCTGGGGCGCGCCGCCGCGATGCCGTCGCCGAACCCGGCCGCGCGGCGCGCGGCGACCGCGCACGACGCGGCGCGGCAGGCCGCCCGGATGGCGGACATCCTGGAGACCGCGGTACGCCGATGACGGCGACGCTCGTGCTGATCGGGGCGCCCGGCTCGGGCAAGTCCTCCGTGTTGGAGGCGCTGAGCACGCGGCTGCAGATCGACGGCGTGGCGCACGGGTCGATCGAGTCCGAGCAGCTGGCTATGGGCTGGCCGCTCCTCCCCGGCGTCGTGTGGATCGCCCAGCTGACGGCGGTCCTCGCGGTGCAGCGCGAGGCGGGCCGGGAGCGGTTCCTGATCGCGGCGACGACGGAGACGGCCGCGGAGCTGGCCGGCGTCGTGGCGGCGACCGGCTGCGCTGCCTCCGACGTCCTGGTCGTCTGCCTGAGCGCACCACCGGACCTGGTCGCGGCACGCATCACCGCACGCGAGCCCGACACCTGGCCCGGCAAACCCCACCTCATCACCCACGCCCGGCAGCTGGCGGAGACGATGCCATCGCTGCCCGGGATCGACCTGGTGCTGTCGACCCAGGGCCGCGAGGCGGCGGACGTCGCCACGGAGATCGCGGCGCGGCTCGGGTAGCGGGGGCCGATGGAGAGCGGCGCGGGTTGCGTCGCCCGGGGCGACGACGGACCGGTGCGGAGGCGTTGATGGTGCCGGTGGCGCGGACCGCGGCCAACGGCGTGCCGCGCCACCGAGACGTGTTGAGGCGCGTCAACCGAGGGCGGCGGAGCGCGGCGGCGGAGGCGCCGCCGGCGACGACAACGGACCGGTGCGGAAGCGCGGACCGCGGCCAACGGCGTGCCGCGCCACCGAGACGCTGCAAGGCGTGTCAACCGAGGCGCCGCGTCGGAGCGCGGCGCCTCGGAGGCGCTCGCTACGCGGCGGCGCCCGCGCCGAGGTGCTCGTAGAGCGGGTAGCGGTCGGCGATCGCCGATACGCGGTCCGCGAGCTCGTCGTGCTTGGTGTCGAAGTCGGGCGTCAGCGCAGTGGCGATGATGTCGCCGACCTCGCGGAAGTCCTCGAGCTGGAGGCCGCGGGTCGCCAGCGCCGAGGTGCCGACGCGCAGCCCGCTCGTCACCATCGGCGGGCGGGGGTCGAACGGGACGGCGTTGCGGTTGACCGTGATGCCGATGTCGTGCAGGCGGTCCTCGGACTGCTGGCCGTCGATCTCGCTCTCGCGAAGATCCACCAGCGCCAGGTGCACGTCGGTCCCGCCGGTCAGCACGTTCACGCCGTGACCGGCGCCCATGAGCGCCGCGGCGACCGCCTGCGCGCCCGCGACCGTGCGCTCCTGGCGCTCGCGGAACGCCTCGGACGCCGCGATCTTGAACGCGACCGCCTTGCCGGCGATCACGTGCTCCAGCGGCCCGCCCTGCTGACCCGGGAACACGGCGCTGTTGATGGCCTTGGCGTGCTCCTCGGTGCAGAGGATCAGCCCGCCGCGCGCGCCGCCCAGCGTCTTGTGCACGGTCGACGTCACGACGTCGGCGTACGGCACCGGGTTGGGGTGCAGCCCGGCGGCGACCAGGCCGGCGAAGTGCGCCATGTCCACCATCAACAGGGCGCCGACCTCGTCGGCGATCGCGCGGAAGCGCTCGAAGTCCAGGATCCGCGAGTACGCGCTCCAGCCCGCGAGCAGCAGCTTGGGCTTGCGGTCCTTGGCGATCCGCTCGACCTCGTCCATGTCGATGAGCGACGTCTCGCGGTCGACCTCGTACGGCGCGATGTCGTACAACCGGCCGCTGAGGTTCAGCTTCATGCCGTGTGACAGGTGGCCGCCGTGCGGCAGCGCCAGGCCCATGATCGTGTCGCCGGGCTGCAACAGCGCGTGGTACACGGCCGCGTTCGCCTGTGCGCCCGCGTGCGGCTGGACGTTGGCGTGGTCGGCGCCGAACAGCGCCTTGGCGCGGTCGATCGCCAGCTGCTCGATGACGTCGACCCACTCGCAGCCGCCGTAGTACCGGCGGCCCGGATACCCCTCGGCGTACTTGTTGGTCAAGACGCTGCCCTGCGCCTCGAGGATCGACTGGGGCACGAAGTTCTCGGACGCGATCATCTCCAGCGTCCGCTGCTGGCGCTCCAGCTCGTGCTGGATGGCGTCGGCGACCTCCGGGTCGACGTCCGCAAGCGGGCGGGTGAAGAAGTCGGGGCTCAGATCGGAAGACACGGCGGCAAGCTCCTTTACGGATTCCGATGGGATGCCCAGGCGCGCGGCAGAACAGTTGGTGTCGCTCCCCGGAGGTTGCATCCTCCCTCGGCGCCAGTCGCGACGCCCTCGACGGTATCAGCCGGGAACGCGGTCGCGAACGGCCGAGCCGTCCAACGCGGAGATCTGGCCGACCCGGCGGGCGTGGCGACCGCCCTCGAACGTCGTGCGCAGGAAGCGCTCGACGATCGCGTCGGCCTGGTCGGGAGCGAGCCGTGCGCCGCTCAACGTCACCGTGTTGGCGTCGTTGTGGCGTCGCGCCATCTCGACCTCGCTCGGGTCGTGCGCGTTGACCGCCCGCACGCCCGCGACCTTGTTGGCGACGATCGCGACGCCGACGCCCGATCCGCACGCGAGGATCGCGCGCTCGGCCTGCCCGTCGCCGACCAGGCGCGCCGCCTGCTCCGCGAAGGCGGGGTAGTCCACCGACTCGGGCGTCTCGGTCCCGACGTCGAGGATCTCATGGCCGCCAGCCTCGAGCACGCGCTTGACGTGCTCCTTGAGGTGGTAGCCCGCGTGGTCCGACCCGATGGCGATGACCATGACGCGGCCAATGTACAACGGACGCGCCCGACATGGGACTCCGCGAGCGATCCCAAAGTCCGGGAACTTCGCCGTCAGGCCAGGCCTTCGAGCGTCGCCGCGACGCAGGAGCGGGCCAGCGCGCCCTCCCGGACGACCTCCCAGGTGCCGTGCTCCTCGAACGCGCGCAGGTCCACGACGGTCGACGCGGTGCCGTCGAGGTCGCCGGCGTCGAGCACCAGATCGACCGCGGAGCGGATCGCCGCCGGGATGTCCGCCACCCGCCGCGCGTCCGCCCCGCCGGACGGGTTCGCCGAGGACTGCATGACGGGCCAGCGCACGGCGCCGAGCGCGGCGGTCGCCGGGCCGAGCGCCGGGACGCGCAGCCCGACCGTCTCCGGATCCGGCCCGCAGGCCAGCGGGAACCGCCGCGTCGGGTTGGGCAGCAGGACCGTGACCGGGCCGGGCAGCAGCCCTTCGAGCCCCGCGACCGTCCGCGGCCCCAGCTCCGGCAGCGCGGCCAGCGCGAGGTCCAGCGAGAAGAGCATCACCGCCGCGGGTTTGTCCGGCCGCCGCCCCTTCATGGCGTACAGCCGCTCGACCGCCTCGCGCGTGTCGGGGTCGCACGCGAGCCCGTAGACCGTGTCGGCCCCGAAGATCGCCACGCCACCGACCGCCATGCAGCGCTCGAACGTCGCGGCCTGGTCGGGCGTGATCACCTCAGCGCCGTCCCAGCACCACGCGCTCGTGACCCGCGAGGTCGCAGACCGTCTCGACCTCCGGGAAGCCCGCGGCCGCGACCAGCGCCCGGACCGCCGGCGCCTGCCCGGCGCCGACCTCCAGCGCCAGCAGCTCGGCGTCGGTCGCCGCCGCCTGCGTGACCAGCGGGCGGATCGTCCGCAGCCCGTCGGCGCCCGCGAACAGCGCGAGCTTCGGCTCGTGGCCGACGACCTCGGGCGCCATCGACGCCCGATCGCCGTCCTGCACGTACGGCGGGTTGGAGACGACGACGTCGACGTGCGGGTCGATGCCGTCGAGCAGGTCGCCCTGCGAGAACGTGACGTCGAGCCCGAGGCGCTCGGCGTTGGCGTGCGCCACCGCCAGGGCGTCGGGCGAGACGTCCGAGGCGCTGACGCGCAGGTCGGGCCGCTCGTCCTTCAGCGCGAGCGCGATCGCGCCCGAGCCCGTCCCGACGTCGTGCACGCGCGCTCCGGACGGCAGCTCGAGAAGCGCCTCGACGAGGTGCTCGGTCTCTGGCCGCGGGACGAGCACGCGCGCGTCTACGTGCAGGTCCAGATGCCGGAAGCCCTTGTGGCCCACCAGGTAGGCCACCGGCACGCGCTCGACCGTACGGCGCCGGATCGCGTCGCGGAACCAGCGCGCCGCGTCGCCGGTGACCTCGCGGTCGGGGTCCAGCCACAGCGTGGTGCGGTCGACGCCAAGCGCGTGGCCGAGCAGCACCTCGGCGTCCAGGCGCGGCGAGTCCACCTTCGCCGCGTTCAGCGCGACCAGCGCCGAGTCCAGCGCTTCCCGCACGCCAGGGCCGGCGAAAGGCGAGGGCATCGACTGGCGGCCTAGGCGGCCTGCGACTCCAGGCCGCGGCGCTTCTCGTCGTCCTGCAGGGCAGCGGTGAACTCGTCGAGCTCGCCTTCGAGGACCGCGTCCAGGTTGTGCGCCGTGTGCTTGATGCGATGGTCGGTGACGCGCCGCTCGCCGTAGTTGTAGGTCCGGATCTTCTCGGCGCGATCGCCGGTCCCGACCTGCGAGCGGCGCGCGTCGGCGGCGGCCGCCTGCTGCTCGGCCAGCGCGGCCTCGTAGAGGCGCGCGCGCAGGACGCGCATCGCCTTCTCACGGTTCTGCAGCTGCGACTTCTCGTCCTGCATCGCGACCGCGATCCCCGTCGGCTTGTGCGTGATGCGCACCGCCGAGTCGGTGGTGTTGACCGACTGGCCACCCGGGCCGCCGGAGCGGTAGACGTCGATGTTGAGGTCGTTGGGGTCGATGTGGATGTCGACGTCCTCGGCCTCGGGCAGGATCGCCACGGTCGCGGTCGAGGTGTGGATGCGACCCTGGGACTCGGTCGCCGGCACGCGCTGCACGCGGTGCGTCCCGCCCTCGAACTTGAAGATCGAGTAGGCGCCGTCGCCCTTGATCGCGAAGGTGTACTTGCCGTCGCCGACGTCCATGGGCTCTGCAGTGAACCCGCGACGCTCGGCATAGCGGGTGAACATCCGGTAGAGGTCGCCGGCCCACAGCCCGGCCTCCTCGCCCCCGGCGCCGCCCTGGATCTCGACGATGACGTTCTTGTCGTCGTTGGGATCGGGCTCGACCATCGCGAGCCGGATCTCCTCCTCGAGCTCCTCGATGCGCGCCTCGGACGTGCGCAGCAGATCGCGCAGCTCCGGATCCTCACCCTCGGTCAGCAGCTCGCGGGCGCCGGCCTGGTCGTCGACCGCGTGGCGCCAGTCCTCGGCCAGCTTCGCCGCGGGCTCCAGGCGCCGGTACTCACGCCCGACCTCGGCGTAGCGGTTGCGGTCACCGATGACCGCGGGGTCGGTGATGAGGCGACCGACCTCGGCGAACCGGGACTCGATCTGGTCGACGAGGGACTCGATCATGCGACCTTCGAGCCTACCGTTGTGCGACCGACGGTCGCACAGCCGCGCTGGCTAAGCCACCACTTCCATGCCGAGCATCTCCTCTTCGGAGGCCCCCATCGGGTTCTCCACCGCGAGGACGGCGTTCATGGCGGCGATCGCGACCGCGAGCTGATCGAGGTCGGGCTCGCGGGTCGTCAGCTTCTGGAGCATCAGGCCCGGCCACATGATGGCCCGGACCCAGGCGCGGCGGCGGTTCTTGCCGGCGAACTTGATCAGCTCGAACGAGATGCCGGCGATCAGCGGGACGCCGACGATGCGCGTCAGGACCAGGAAGTACCAGGCGGGCAGGCCGATCGGGGCGAAGACGAAGATCGCGACGATCATCACCACCAGGAGGAAGCTCGTGCCGCAGCGCGGGTGCAGGCGGCTGAAGCGCTGCGCGTTGGCGGGCGTCAGCTCCAGCCCGGCCTCGTAGCACGAGATCGTCTTGTGCTCGGCGCCGTGGTACTCGAAGACGCGGCGCAGGTCGCGCAGCCGCGAGAGCAGCAGCAGGTAGCCGAGGAAGATGCCGGTGCGCAGCACGCCCTCGACCAGCCAGAACAGGAACGACGAGTTCAGCTGGTCCTTGATGAGCGAGGTCAGCCCGACCGGGATGACGAAGAAGAGGCCGACCGCCAGCAGGATCGCGACGACGACGGTGCCGGCCCAGACGCCGCCGGAGATCTCCTGCTCGTCCTCGGGCAGCTGCGCGTTGGCGCTGATGCCCAGCGCCTTGAAGCCGATGGCGAGCGACTCGCCCAGGGCGACGACGCCGCGGATCAGCGGCAGGCGCAGGACGCGGTGCTTCTTGAGCACCGACGTGAGCGGCTGCGAGGTGACCTCGATCTCGCCGAGCGGGACCTCCTCGGCGTCGAGCCCGCCCTCGTGCAGCTGCTCGGGCAGGGGCTTGCGGACCGCGACCGACCAGGTCGAGATCCCGCGCATCATCACGCCCTCGAGGACGGCCTGGCCGCCTACGGGGGCGTCACGCTGCGCGACGAGCTGATCGCCGAACGCACCGTCTCCGACGGCGACAGCAGCGCCGTCGGTGCTCTGCGGTGCGTTGGGCATCAGGTGAGGGGTGCTAGTCCTTCTTGGCCGCGCGAGCCTGGCGGCGCTTGAAGCGGTCGATGCGACCGCCGGTGTCCACGAGCTTCTGGCGGCCCGTGTAGAAGGGATGGCACTGCGCGCAGACCTCGACGTGGATCTCGGACTGCGTCGAACGCGTGTAGAAGTCGTTGCCGCAGGTGCAGGTGACGTGCGACACGACGTATTCGGGGTGGATTCCGGTCTTCATGATCGTGGCCCAGTGTAGCGTCACGCGACCGTCCGGAACGCGCACCTCAGCGGTCCGACGTCCCCTGGCTATGCCAACGGGCAGGGTCGCTCGACGACGTCGTCGGACTCGACGCTCTCGTCCACTGTCTCCGCGACGTCCAGCGTGACCGTGATCGTCGACCCCGGCGCGCAGCGAGGCGCGGCCAGCGAGCCCGTCGCCTGCGCACCCGGCGCGATCGGGCCCAGCGTGATCGGGTCCGACACGACGCCGCCGACGGTGATCGTCACCGCGAACGGGTCCGCGTCGCTGTGGCCCTCGTTCTCGACCGACACCGTGTAGGCCGCCTGCGCCTTGCCGACCGGCGCGGCGTCGAGGCCCGCCAGGACCAGGTCCGGCCGCGGATCGGGCTGGTCGCAGATCGCGGTCGTCCGCGTCGTCGTGCGCTGTGCGTGGCCCTTGGCGTCCAGCCAACGGAACGTGACCACCGCGCGATAGGCGGCGGGCGCCGTCAGCCCCTCGACGCGCTTGCTGAACACGAGGGCGTCGCGGCCCGCGTCGCTGGTGACCCAGCCGCTCCAGCCCGGGACCGCCACCTTCTTGAACGGCGCCTTCGCGCTGGTGCCCAGCCGCTGCATCAGCGCGAAGCGCATCTGCAGGCGCTTGGTCTTGACCGCCGCCGGCATCGTCCCGGTGAAGACCGCGGCGCGCGTCGCCGGATCGGTGCCGGTCGTGCACGTCGTGACCTTGGCGCCGAGCGCCGGCTTGTCGGCCGCGCCCGCCCAGGCGGGAGCCGCCGCCGCCACGAGGGCCACGGCGCCGAGCATCGTGATGGAGGACCTGAGGCGGCGCATGCGCACTCTTCCAACCAGCGTAGGGCCGCGGTGTTGCGGTCGAGAACGAAGAGGGGCGCCATCTCAGACGCCCCTCCCCCCGTGCTGCTCGTCGCGCGTGAGCGCTACGTCTGCTGGTAGAGCGGACCGTCGCCGCCCTCGGGCGTCGTCAGGCGCCCGCCCTTGGCCGTGATCGCGCCGCACTGCACGCAGTTGGTGTAGTTGACGATCACGTCGACGTTGCCGTGCTCCGGCGCGTCCTCGGGGATCTCGTACACGCCGGCCGGGCACATCCAGCGCCAGGTCTCGGCCACCTCGCGCGGCACGCTCTTGCGCACGCGGATGTGGTTCGGCGCGTCGTCGCGGGTCGCGTTGCCCGTGATGAAGACCGACGACAGCTTGTCGAACGTGTACTTGCCGTCCGGCTTGGGATAGCCGTCCTTGGTCTTGCCGATGAACATCGGCTTCTGGTCCTGCTTGTGCCACGCCAGCTTGCCCGGAGGCAGCTTGCCCTTGGTCACGATCGCCAGGTTGACGAGCGGACCGCCGCGCAGGAAGCCCTTCTGGAACGGCTGGCGCGTGTTGCGGACCTCGTACAGCTCCTTGCCGATCGAGGACTCCTCGACGGCGTCCTCGTAGGACTCCAGGGAGGTCTTGCCGCTCTTCAGCGCCTCGAAGATCGCCTCGCCCGCGAGGATGCCCGACTTGATGCAGTGGTGGACGCCCTTGAGCGCCACCGTGTCGACCATGCCCGCGGAGTCGCCGACCAGCAGCGCGCCCGGCATCGTGAGCTTGGGCATCGACCAGTAGCCGCCGCCCGGCAGCGCCTTGGCGCCCCAGCCGACGCGCTCGCCGCCCTCGAGGATCTTCTTGACCAGCGGATGCAGCTTGAACTGCTGCAGCAGGTCGTGGGCCGACGTGGTGGCGTCGGCGTAGTCGAGGTCGACCACGAAGCCGATCGAGACCAGGTCGTCCCCGGTCTTCTCGTCCTTCATCGGGTAGATCCACGTGCCGCCGATCTGGCCGTACTTGGCCGAGATCTTGACCGGCCACGGCCCGATCGTGTGGATCAGGCGGTCCAGCGGCTTGGCGACCTTCCAGACCTCCTTGACCCCGAGCTCCCAGGTCTGAGGCTCGGCGCCGGCGGCCAGGTCGAACTCGCGGATCGCGGGACCGGTGAGGTGGCCCCAGCAGCCCTCGGCCAGCACCGTGAACTGCGCGGTGATGTCCGTGCCGGGCTCGAAGTTGCCCAGCGGCTCGCCGTCCTTGCCGCGACCCTTGTCGCCGGAGCGGACGCCGCGGACGCGGCCGTCCTCGACGAGCAGCTGCGTCGCCGCGGTCTCGGTGAGGACGTAGGCGCCGGCCTCCTCGGCCAGCCGCTGCTGGTAGCGCGCCAGCGCCGAGACCGAGATGACCTCGTTGCCGTGGTTCTTGAACGGCGGCGGCGGCGGGATCCGGATCGCGTGCTTGGAGGTCGGCGTCATGTAGACGGCCTCCTTGTGCACCTCGCCGTAGGCCCACCCCTCCTTGCGCCAGTCCTCGCGCGTGAGGTCGGGGTAGAGCTCCTCGAGCGGACCCGGCCGGACGACCGCGCCGGACAGGTTGTGCCCGCCGCAGACCTTGGCCTTCTCGATGACCGCGACCGGGACCTCGCCGAGGCGCTCGAGGACATCGCCCCCGCCCGCCGCATCGTCCGCGAGCAACTGCAGCAGGCGGTTGGCCGTGGCCAGGCCCGCCGTGCCGCCGCCGACGATCGCGACGCCGACGTCGATGCGCTCTTCCTCGTCGTCCAGCGTGCGCTTGATGAACTCCGCCTGGGGGTCGACCGGCGGCGGGTACGCCGCCGGTGCCACCTTCCCGTTGCCGTTGTGGCCGGCCATGGCGCTAGCCCTTGCGGGCCTTCACCGCCTCGGTCAGCTTCGGCAGGATCTTGTTGAGGTCGCCGACGATGCCGAGGTCGGAGAACTCGAAGATCGGAGCGTTGGCGTCCTTGTTGATGGCCACGATGTTCTCCGAGGCCTGCATGCCGACCTTGTGCTGGATCGCGCCCGAGATGCCCGCCGCCAGGTACAGCTTCGGCGCGACGGTCTTGCCCGTCTGGCCGATCTGCGCCGCGTAGGGGTACCAGCCGGCGTCGACCACGGCGCGCGTGGCGGCGACCGCGGCGTTGTTGCCGAAGGCCTTGGCCAGGTCGTCGCAGAGCTCGAAGCCCTCGGCCTTGCCGAGGCCGCGGCCACCGGCGACGAGGATCGAGGCGCCCTCGATGTCGACGTCGGCGCCGCGCTGCTCGCCGCGCGTGACGATGTTGGCCTGCTGGGCCTGCGTCGACAGCTCGGTGGTGATGGCCTCGACCGGGGCGTCGCCGTCGCCGGTCTCCTTGACCTCGAACGCGTTGAGGCGGGCGATGATGATGCCCTTGCCCTTGTAGCGGGAGGTGGAGATCGACGAGTCGCCCAGGATCGGGCGCTCGGCGGCCAGCTTGCCGTCGACGACGTTGACGCCCGTGACCTCCATGGTCACGCCGGCGTCGATCCGCGCGGCCAGGCCGGCGCCGATCTCGAAGCCGAGCAGGCCGCCGCCGAAGACGGCGTACTCGTAGTCGCCGCCGTCGAACAGCTTGCCCAGCGTGTCGATGACGGGGCCGGCGAGGCCCTCGGGGCCCTCGGCCTTGTAGACCTTCTTGGCGCCGTACTTGCCGAGCGCGCCGGCCAGCTCGTCGCTGATGCCCTCGCCGACGACGACCGCGTGGGCCTCGCCGCCGAGCTCGCCCGCGAGGCGCGAGGCCTCGGCGACCGCGCCCAGCGAGTTCTTGTTGAAGGCGCCCTCGTAGTGGAGCGCGTAGACCAGGATGTTGCTCATCGCTGTGGTTCTCCTATCTCAGTCCGGAAGGGCCTAGGCGAGGAGCTTGCGCTCGTCGAGCCACGCGACGATCTTGGCCACGGTGTCGTCCGTGTCGTCGTCCTCGATGATCGTGCCGGCGGACTTGCTCGGCGGAGCCTTGAAGTCGCCGCACTTGACGTTCGAGCCGTCGGCGCCGACCTTCGACGCGTCGATCTCGGCGTCGCCGACGGAGACGGTCTCCAGCGGCTTCTTCTTGGCGCCCATGATCGCCTTCAGCGACGGGTAGCGCGGCTCGTTGATGGCGTCGCCGACGGAGATGACGGCGGGCAGGGTCACCTTGACGGTGTCGTAGCCGTACTCGGCCTGACGCTCGCAGGTGAGCTCGGTGCCGGCGATGTCGAGCTTGATGACCTGGGTCAGCGACGGCTGGCCGAGGTACTCGGCCACCACGGCGCCGATCGTGTAGCACTCACCGTCGTCGCTCTGCTGTCCCAGCAGGACGAGGTCCGGGCTCTCGCGCTTGAGCACCTGCGCCAGCGCGTAGCCGGTCGCGGCGACGTCGGAGCCCGCGAGGGCCGCGTCGCTGAGGTGGACGGAGCGGTCGGCGCCCAGCGAGACGGCCTTGTGCAGCGCGCGCACGGCGGACTCGGGGCCCATGGTGACGGCGACGATCTCGTCGACCTCGACGGCGCCACCCTCCTTGATCTGCATCGCAGCCTCGATGGCGTGCGTGTCATACGGGTTGAGGTTCTTCTCACCGCTGCGATCCAGACGACCCGAGCTCGGGTCGATGCGCTTCTGGACGGCGGCGTCCGGGACTTCCTTGACCAACACGGCGATCTTCACGGTGTCAGTGCCTCCTCTGGCGAACGAACATTCGGGATGGTACCCGTTCCGTTGACTGACGAGTCAATCGGGCGGGGTGACCGCACTGCTCCTGGGTGTTCAACGCGGTCCATGTGCCAGTGCTGGCTAGACGCCTTGCCGAGGCGAGGCCTCGACGGCGGACCGGATGAAGTCGATGATGTCCTGCGTGGGCGCGCCCGGCGTGAAGACCTCGGCGACACCGAGCTCCTTCAGCGGCGCGATGTCGTCGGACGGGATCGTCCCGCCGACGGTCACCAGGACGTCGTCGATGCCCTGCGCGGAGAGCAGCTCGACGATGCGGGGCACCAGCGTCATGTGGGCCCCCGAGAGGATCGACAGCCCGACGGCGTCGGCGTCCTCCTGGATCACGGTCTCGACGATCTGCTCCGGGGTCTGGTGCAGCCCGGTGTAGATCACCTCCATGCCGGCGTCGCGCAAGGCGCGCGCGATGATCTTTGCTCCGCGGTCGTGGCCGTCGAGGCCCGGCTTGGCGACGACGACGCGGATCTTGCGCTGAGTGGGAGTCGCAGACATGGTCGGTTCCTTCCGGCCAACGTGCCGCTGGTCCGGAGGCGCGGGGATCGTACCGACCGGAGGCCGTGGCGCGCGTCGCGGTGGCCGTTGCCGTTCACTCGCGGCGGATAGGCTCCGCCGTGCATGGCGGAGATCGAGGTCGGCGACGTGGTGCTCGCGATGGGCGCGACCGGGCGCTTCCACGCGGTGGTGAGCGGCGTCCGCCTCGGCCGCCTGGCCGTCGAACGGTGCGACGGACGCCCGTCCGGACCCCTGTCGCCGCGCGACGTCGTGACGGTGTACAAGGCCGCCGGCGCTCCAAGCGCGGAGCCGCCGCGGGTGCGGCAGCTCCGGCCCAGCGGCCAGCTGCGCCTCGATCTCGAGTAGCCGGGCCGCACTCGCCCTACTTGACCTTGACGGTCATCTTCATGCCGGGCGCGTGGATGGTGCAGACGATCGTGTAGGTGCCGGCCTTGGTCAGCTTCTTGGCGAAGCTGCCCTTGACCTGGGTCTTGGAGCCGAACTTCGCCGGGCCCTTGGTGACCTTCACGTTGTGCGGGGCCTTGCCCTTCCAGACCCACTTGACCGTCGTGCCCTTGCTGACGGTGATCTTCTTGGCGACGAAGACGTTGTCCTTGACCTGGACGGTCTTGGTCGCGGCGAGGGCCGGGATGGCCAGCGCCCCGGCCGCGATCGCGGTGGCGGCGCCTGCGGCGAGGTACTTCTTCATGGGACGGGTTCTCCTCCGGGAGTGAGCTTCGGGACGGTCGGCGCCTAGAACACCGGGGTCTCGGTGTAGGAGCCGAACACTTCCTGCAAGGCGTGGATGATCTCACCTTCGCTTGCGTGAACCCGCGCGGCGTCGAGGAGGTGCGGCATCAGGTTCTCGCCCTCGTCGGCCGCGGCCTGCTTGAGCGCCGCGAGGGTGGCCTCGACGGCGGACGCGTCACGGCGGCCCTTGACGCCCTGGACGCGGTCGATCTGCTTGCGCTCCAGCGCGGGGTCGATCCGGAGGATCTCGGTGTGGCCGTCGTCGCCCTCGGTGTAGCGGTTGACGCCGACGACGATGCGGTCGCCGTGGTCGATGCGGCCCTGCAGCTCGTAGCTGGCGTCGGCGATCTCGCGCTGGCAGAAGTTCTGCTTGACCGCCTCGACCATGCCGCCGAGCTCGTCGATGCGGCGGAAGTAGTCGTAGGCCGCCGCCTCCATCTGGTCGGTCAGGGACTCGACGTAGTAGCTGCCGCCCAGCGGGTCGATGGTGTCGACCACGCCGGTCTCGTGGGCGATGATCTGCTGGGTGCGCAGCGCGATGCGCACCGCGTCCTCGGTCGGGAGCGCGAGCGCCTCGTCGTAGGAGTTGGTGTGCAGCGACTGCGTGCCGCCGAGCACGCCGGCCAGCGCCTCGATCGCCGTGCGCGTGATGTTGTTGAGCGGCTGCTGGGCGGTCAGGGAGACGCCGGCGGTCTGCGTGTGGAAGCGCATCAGCAGCGACTTGGGGTTCTTGGCCCCGAAGGTGTCGCGCAGCTCCTTGGCCCAGATGCGGCGCGCGGCGCGGTACTTGGCGATCTCCTCGAAGAAGTCGATCTGCGCGTTGAAGAAGAAGCTCAGGCGCGGGGCGAAGTCGTCGACGTCGAGGCCGCGGTCGACGGCCTGCTGCACGTAGGTCAGGCCGTCCTTGAGCGTGAAGGCCAGCTCCTGCTGGGCGGTCGAGCCGGCCTCGCGGATGTGGTAGCCGGAGATCGAGACCGGATGCCAGCGCGGCATCTGCGTGGAGCACCACTCGACCATGTCCCCCATCAACCGCATGGCGGGGTCGATCGGGAAGCACCACTCCTTCTGGGCGATGTACTCCTTGAGGATGTCGGCCTGGATCGTCCCGGCGAGGTCGTGCGCGGCGACGGGGTGGGGGGACTGGGTCTCGGCGGCCACGACGTAGAAGGCCATCATGATCGCGGCGGGCGCGTTGATGGTCATCGACACCGACACGTCGCCCAGGTCGATGCCCTTGAAGAGGTCCTGCATGTCGTCGAGCGTGTCGACGGCGACGCCCTCGCGGCCGACCTCGCCGAGCGACATGGAGTGGTCGGAGTCGTGGCCCATCAGCGACGGCATGTCGAAGGCGGTGCTCAGCCCGGTCTGCCCGTGGTCGAGCAGGTAGTGGAAGCGCTCGTTGGTCTCCTCGGCCGTCCCGAACCCGGCGAACTGCCGCATCGTCCACAGCCGCCCGCGGTACATCGACGGGTAGACGCCGCGGGTGTAGGGGAACGCGCCCGGCAGCCCGATGTGGTCGGGCGCGTCGTCGACGTCGGCGGCCGTGTAGAGCGGCTTGACCTCCTCGCCCGAGAGGGAGAGGAACTCGGCGTCCCGCTGCGGGGTCGCGCCGTAGGCCGCCAGCCACTGGTCGTGGGTGACGGGCGTGGTGGTCGGCTTGCTCTGCTGCTCGGTGGCCATTTAGGAGGGATTCCTCATATCTCGGGGGACCACATGCTACGACACGAAATCGCCCGCGTCGAGCCGCAGCGTTCTCAGCGTGGTCGTCAGGCCCTCCTGCGCGTCGGCCGCGAGCGCGCCGAGGCCGAACTCGGCGGCGTTGAGGTCCTCGGTCGCCGCGCGCGCCGCGGCCCGCCCCTTCTCGGTGATGATCGCCAGCGTCGCGCGGCCGTCGCGCTCGGACGGCGTGCGGACGACGAAGCCGTCGTCCTCCAGCGCCGCGACGATCGACGACGCCGACGTCCGGTGGACCTGGAGGCGCTCGCCGAGCTTGCCGATCGGGAGCTCGCCGCGCTTGGTGTAGGACAACAGGACCAGCGCCTCGTAGCGCGGGAACGTCAGCCCGTGCGGCTTGACGAGCTCGTTCAGCCGCGCCATCAGCACCTGCTGGGCGCGCATGATCGACGTCACGGCCGCCATCGGGCGCGAGGGCTCCGCGCCCCAGCGCTCCTCCCAATGGCGGCGCGCCTCGGCGACGGGATCGATGCGCAAGGGCGCCATGAGCAGGCAAGGCTACTTCGGCAGCGCGGCCTCGCCGGTGGTCACCCCCAGCCGGCGCGCCAGGCCCTCGAAGGTCGTTCCCTGCAGGACCGTCGAGACGAGCACGGCGAAGAACGCGATCGCGAAGAACTCCTCGCTGCGCGGCACCCCCTCCAGGACCGGGAACGTCGCGAGCACGACCGGCACCGCGCCGCGCAGCCCGGCCCAGCCGAGGACGGCGCGCTCGCGCAGGTCGAAGCCGGCGCCCGTCGTCGCCACCAGCGCCGCCAGCGGCCGCGCGACGACCGCGGCGATCAGGGCGAGCACGGTGCCCTGGACGGCGACCGGCCCCAGCGCGTCGGGGAAGACGAGCAGGCCGAGCGTCAGGAACATCACGAGCTGCGCGACCCAGGCGAGGCCGTCGTGGAAGGTCTGCATCGCCTCGCGCTCGACCAGCGGCGCGCTGCCGAGCACCAGGCCGGAGAGGTAGATCGCGAGGAAGCCGGAGCCGTGCAGCGCGTCGCCGACGCCGAACGCGATCGCCGCCAGCGCCATCGACGCGACCGGGTACAGCCCGGCGGTCGTCAGCGGGAGCCGGCGCAGCAGCGCGACGCCGGCGGTGCCGACGGCCAGGCCCGCGACCGCGCCGACGCCGAGCTCGAGGACGAAGGCCGAGGCCATGTCCGCGATCCCGTAGCCCTCGGTCGTGATCCAGGCGCTGAAGCCGAAGACGAGCAGGACCGCCACGGGGTCGTTGAGGCCGGCCTCGCCTTCGAGCGTCCGGGCGACGCGGCGGCGCAGCGTCGAGCCGCGCAGGATCGCGAAGATCGCGGCGCCGTCGGTGGCGGCGAGGATCGAGCCGAGCAGCAGCCCTTCGAGCAGGCTGAGGTCCAGCAGCCAGGAGGCGGCCAGGCCGGTGAGGACGGCGGTGAGCGTGGTGCCGAGCAGGGCGAGCGCCAGCGCCGGGCGCAGGACGGGCCGGATCTCCGGGAAGCCGGCGGCCAGCCCGCCCTCGAACAGGATCGCGGCGAGCGCGATCACGCCGATCGTCTTGGCCAGCTCGTAGTCGTCGAAGTGCATCCAGCCCAGGCCGTCGGAGCCCAGCGCCATGCCGAGCCCGATGACGAGCACGAGGCCGGGGACGCGCAGCCGGTCGCCGACCTGGGAGACCGCGATGCCGCCGGCCAGCAGGGCGCCGACGACGAGCAGGAGCGTGCCGTCGCCCATCGGGTCAGGTGACCATCGCCGCGAGGACGACGAGCAGGCCGCCGACGACGAAGATCCCGGTCAGCAGCAGCCAGCCCTGGCGCTCCTCGCGCTTGGCGGCGGCCGCGTCGTCGTCGGTGGGGGTGTCGATCTCGGGGCGCTCGGTGGTCATGGTGTCGATGGTCGGCGACCGCGGGCCCGCGGACCATGGGGAGCGCTCCCCATCCCGCGCCGTCGCCGCGCGCGGCACCATGGGGGCATGACGCTGCTGCAGCGCGTGGTCGCCGGCAACGCCCTCGTCGTGTTCGTGGGCGCGCTGATCCTCGCGCTCTCCCCCGCGACGATCAGCCCGCGGATCACCGGCGGTGAGGCCGCGCTGCTGGCGGGCGGCGCCGTGCTCGCGCTGGTCGCCAACGTGGTGCTGATGCGCCGGGCGCTCGCGCCGCTGCGTGCGCTGGCGGGCGAGATGGCGGCGGTCGACCTGCTGGCGCCGGCGGCGCCGCACGGACCGCGCGCGGGCGTCGCGGAGGTCGCGGCGCTCGGTCGCGCGTTCGACGCGATGTTGGTGCGGTTGATCGCCGAGCGGTCGGCCAGCGCGCGGCGGGCGATCGCCGCGCAGGAGGCGGAGCGGGCGCGGATCGGGCGCGAGCTGCACGACGAGGTCGGCCAGGCGCTGACCGGCGTCGCGCTGGAGCTGCAGGGCGTCGAGGCGCTGGCCGGCGCGGCGCGCGACGAGCGGCTGGACGCGGCGCGCGAGGCGCTGCGGTCGGCGTCGGACGGCGTCCGCGAGATCACGCACGGCCTGCGGCCCGAGCCGCTGGAGGACTTCGGGCTGCGCGGCGCGCTCGTCGCGCTGGCCTCGACCCTCGCCGACCGCGCCCGGCTGCGCGTCCGGCGCGAGCTGCCGCCGGGGCTGCCGGCGCTGCCCGCCGAGACCGAGTTGGTGGTCTACCGCGTCGCGCAGGAGGCGCTGACCAACGTGGCGCGCCACGCGCAGGCGCGGGAGGTCGTGCTGAGCGTCGCGGTCGCGGGCGACACGATGGTGTTGGTCGTCGCCGACGACGGCGCCGGGCTGGGCGGCGCCCCGCCCGGCACGGGCGTGCAGGGGATGCGCGAGCGCGCGCTGCTGGCCGGCGGGACGCTGACGATCGACGACGACGCGGGCGGCGGCACGCGCGTCCGGCTCGCGGTGCCGCTGGCGTGAGCGTGCCGCTGAAGGCCGGCGTCCTGATCGCCGACGACCACGCGATGGTCCGGCGCGGGCTGCGCCACGTCCTGGACGCCGCGCCCGACCTGCACGTGGTCGCCGAGGCGGGCGACGGCATCGAGGCGGTGCGGCTGGGCGTGCGCGACGACGTCGACCTGGCGATCCTCGACGTCGCGATGCCGCGCCGCACCGGGCTGGCGGCGGCGCGCGAGCTCAGCGCGCGGCGGCCCGGCCTGAAGATCCTGATGCTGTCGATGCACGACGTCGACCAGTACTTCTTCGAGGCGCTCAACGCCGGCGCCGCCGGCTACGTGCTCAAGTCCGCGGCCGACCGCGACCTGCTGGAGGCGTGCCGCGCGGCGCTGCGCGGCGAGCCGTTCCTCTACCCGCCGGCCGTGCGCACGATCATCCGCGAGCACCTCGACGCGGCGGCCGCGGGCGAGGAGACCAGCGGCGAGGTCCTGACGCCCCGCGAGCAGGAGGTCGTGAAGCTCGTGGCCGAGGCCTACACGACCGAGCAGATCGCCGAGCTGCTGGTGATCTCTCCCCGCACGGTCGAGCGCCACCGCGAGAACATCCTCAACAAGCTCGGGATGCGCGACCGCGTCGAGCTGACGCGCTACGCGATCAGGCGCGGCCTGGTCGAGCCGTGAGCGCGGCGAGGTCGTCGCGCAGGCCGAGGGTCGCTGGCGCGGGTGGCAGAGTCCCGGACGTGAGCGATCCGATCGGCGACGCCGGCGAGGCCCCGGGCTTCCTGCTTGGCGTGTGACGCAGCGCTGGCAGCGCGCGATCGTCGCCGCGCTGCGCCCGCTCGACCTCACCCACGCGCAGCTCGTCCTGCTGATGTCGACGTGATGGATGACCAGCCAGGTCGTGCGGACGCTGGAGAAGCGCGGGCTGGCCGCGGGCGCGCTAGGCGCTCTCGCGCGCGGCCTCGCCGAGCAGCGCCCGCGCGATGACCAGCCGCTGGATCTCGCTGGTGCCCTCGTAGATCTCGGTGACCTTGGCGTCGCGGTAGTAGCGCTCGGCCGGGAACTCGCGGGTGTAGCCGTAGCCGCCGAGCACCTGGATCGCCTCGCCGGTCCAGACCCGCGCGACGCGCGAGGCGTACAACTTGGCCTGGGCGCCCTCGACCGTGTGCGGGTGGCCGTGCTGCTTGAGGCGCGCGGCGCGCCAGGTCAGCGCGCGGGCCGCCTCGATCTCGGTCTGCATGTCGGCGAGCTTCTGCTGGATCGCGCCGAAGCCGCCGATCGGCCGCCCGAAGGCCTGGCGCTCCTTGGCGTAGGCGGTGGCGACGTCCAGCGCGGCCTGCGCGATCCCGACGGCCTGGGCGGCGATGCCGATGCGCCCACCGTCGAGCGTGGCCAGCGCGATCCGCATCCCGCCGCCGCGGCCGCCGAGCAGCTCGCCGGGCGTGTCCTCGAACGCGAGGTCGGCGGTCGAGGAGGAGTTCAACCCCATCTTCTCCTCCTCGCGCGTGACGCTGAAGCCGGGCGCGCCGCGCCGCACGACGAACGCGCTGGGCTTGTCCGGGTCCTTGGCGAACGCCGTGAAGACGTGGGCGTAGGAGCCGTTGGTGATCCACTGCTTGGTGCCGGTCAGCCGGTCGTCGACCGCGCGGGTGCGCATCGCGCCGGCATCGCTGCCGCTCCCGGACTCGGTCAGCGCGAAGGCGGCGAGCTCGTGGCCCTGGGCCAGCGGCGGGACGAGGCGCTCGATCTGCTCGGGCGTCCCGTTGGCCAGGATCGGCAGCGTGCCCGCGCTCGTGTGGACCGCGACGGTCACGCCGACGCCGGCGTCCGCGCGCGACAGCTCCTCCAAGACCAACACGTAGGACAGGAAGTCCGCCCCCGCGCCCCCGTGCTCCTCCGGCACGCACGCGCCCATCAACCCCAACTCGCCCAGCGCGCCGAACAGCTCCCGCGGGAACGCGTGGTCGCGATCCCAGGCCGCGGCGTGCGGCGCGATCTCCTCGTCGGCGAAACGCCGCGCCAGACCGCGGATCTCCCGCTGCTCATCGGACAGCTCGTGAAGGCTCATGGCTGCATCCCCCTCGATGAGCCCGAGTCGCTCAACTCGTGAAGGCTCACTTCGACCGCACCACCTTGCGTCGCGCCGCGGAGCCGGCCGCGCCCAGCAGCCCGGCGCCGACCAACCCACCCACCATCTTCAGCCGCCCGCTCAACCGATCGAAGCGCAGCACGTCCCAGCCCTCCTCGCGGGCGACCCGCAGCAGCGGCCCGTCCGGGTTGACCGCGACCGGATGCCCGACCGCGCGCAGCATCGGCAGGTCGCTCTCGGAATCCGAGTAGGCATAGGACTCGCCCAGGTCGATCCCCGCCTCCTCGGCCAGCGCGCGCATCACCGTCGGCTTGCCCTCCCGGTAGGCGAACGGCCCGGAGAGCCGGCCCGTGTAGAGACCCTCGGCGTCGGTCTCCAACGGCGTGCCGAGGCCGCCGTCGAAGCCCAGCACGTGGGCGATCATCGACGCGGTGTCCTGCGTGGCCGCCGTGACGATGTAGACCGGCCGGCCCTCGTCCTGATGGCGCCACGCGATCTCGAGCATCTGCGGGTACAGCCGCGGGAGCACGCCGGCGAGCACCTGCGGCCCGAGCCGCTGGAACTCCAGCGCGCGGCGGCCCTCGAGCATCGCGCCGACGCGCAGCATCACGCGGTCGGTCGACGCGTCGGTGGAGCCGCGCAGGCGGAACTTCACGTTCTCCCACCCGTCCAGCGCCAGGCGCCGCCGCGAGATCATCCCTGCCCGCGCGGCGGCCCGGGCCCAGAAGAACCCGGAGGACCCCGACATCAGGGTCCGATCCAAGTCGAAGAAGGCGGCCGACGCTCGCCCAGGGGGCGAGGTCGGCGGCGCGAACTCGCCCAGGGGCTCGTTCGCGCGCCCTTGGCGAGGCTGCTCGCCGTCCTTACTTCCCGTTGCCATGGACACGGAGGATGACGGCGTCGCCCTGGCCTCCGCCCGAGCAGATCGCCGCCACGCCGAGGCCGCCGCCGCGCCGGCGCAGCTCGTGGACGAGCACGCCGAGGATGCGGGCGCCGCTGGCGCCGATCGGATGGCCGAGCGCGACCGCGCCGCCGTTGACGTTGACGCGGTCCTCCTCGATGCCGAGCTCGCGGATCGACTGCAGCGTCACGGAGGCGAAGGCCTCGTTGATCTCCCACAGGTCGATGTCGCCGGGCTGCAGCCCGGCCTTGTCGAGCGCCTTCTTGGCGGCGCCGGCGGGCGTCGTGGCGAGGTAGGCGAAGTCGTTGGCGAACTGCGCATGGCCGACGACCTCGGCGAGGACGGTCTTGCCGTTCGCCTCGGCCCACTCGTCGGAGCTGAGGACGATCGCGCCGCCGCCGTCGTTGACGCCCGGCGAGTTGCCGGCGGTGTGCGAGCCCTCCTTGCCGACCAGGCCCGGGAGCTTGGACAGCGCCTCCAGCGACGAGCCGCGGCGCGGGCCCTCGTCGACCTCCACGACCGTCTCGCCCTTGCGCGACGTGATCGTCACGGGGACGATCTCGTCGGCCATGCGGCCCTCGTCGATTGCCTGGAGCGCCAGCTCGTGGCTGCGCAGCGCCCAGCGGTCGAGGTCGGGGCGCGTGAGCTCGAGCTCGTCGCCGACCTCGGTCGCCTCGACGAACATCTGCTTGCCGCTGAAGGGGTTGGTGAGGCCGTCGTGGACCATCGAGTCCAGCGCCTTGGCGTCGCCCATCCGGTAGCCGAAGCGGGCCTGCGGCAGCAGGTACGGCGCGCCGGACATCGACTCCATGCCGCCGCCGACGCCGACGGTGACGTCCCCGGCGCGGATCGCCTGGTCGAGGATCACGGTGGCGCGCAGGCCGGAGGCGCAGACCTTGTTGACGGTCTCGGACGAGACGCCCTTCGGGATGCCGGCCTTGATCTGGGCCTGGCGCGAGGGCACCTGGCCCTGGCCGGCCTGGATGACCTGGCCCATCACGACATGATCGACCTGGTCGGGCGCGACGTCCGCGCGCTCCAGCGCGGCGGTGATGGCGGTCGCGCCGAGGTCGGTCGCGTCGACGGAGGACAGGCCGCCGCCGAGCTTCCCGATCGGGGTGCGCGCGGCGCCGAGGATGACGGTCTTGGGCATGCGGTTTCTCGGTCTTTCTCGGTCTGGTCAGGACAGATGGAGTCGGAACGGTAACGAGTGAGGGTCGACGCGGGGATCCCGCGTCGATCCTCTAGCGTGCCCGGCCATGCGCGTGACCGCCACCACCGAGGCCGCGGCGTCGACCGCGGCCGACACGATCGTCGTCGGGCTCGTCGAGGGCGAGGGGGTTCCGCACGACGTCGAGGACGGCGCGTTGGGCGCGCTCGTGGAGTCCGGCGAGGCCAAGGCGGCGCCGCGGTCGCTGGCCGTCGCCCACGCGGCCGGCAAGCGCTGGATCCTGGTCGGGCTCGGGGCGCGGGCCACGCTGGACGCCGAGGGGCTGCGGCTCGCGGCGGCGGCCGCGCACGGGCGCGCCAAAGACGTCGGCGCGCGGGTGCTGTGCTGGGAGCTGCCGCACAAGGCGCGCGAGCACGATCCGGCGCGGGCGGTCGTCGAGGGCACGCTGATGGCGGCCTACGCGTTCACCGCGTTCAAGTCGACGAGCAAGGACGAGGACGGCGGCGGTATCGAGGAGCTGATCGTCTCCGACCACGCCGACCCGTCCGCGGCGGTGGCGCGAGCCGAGGTCGTGACGCGCGCGGTCAACGCGGCGCGCGACCTCCAGAACACGCCGGCCAACCACCTGACGCCGACCGCGCTGGGCGAGCGCGCGCAGGCGCTGGCCGTGGCGCACGACGCGCTGACCTGCGAGGTCGTCGGCCGCGAGGAGATCGTGGCGCGCGGCATGGGCGCGTTCGCCGCCGTGGCGGCGGGCAGCGACGAGGAGCCGGCGCTGATCACGCTGCGCTACGAGCCGACCGACGACGTCGCCGCCGACACGCCCCTGCTCGGCTACGTCGGCAAGGGCGTCACCTTCGACGCCGGCGGGATCTCGATCAAGCCCGCGAGCGGCATGGCGGACATGAAGTTCGACATGACGGGCGCGGCCGCCGTCATCGAGTCGCTCGGCGCGATCGCGGAGCTCGGGCTGCCGGTCCGCGTGGTCGGCGTGGTCGGCGCGACCGAGAACCTGCTCGGGCCCGCGGCGATGAAGCCCGGCGACGTGTTCACGACCGCCGAAGGGCTGACCGTCCAGGTCGACAACACCGACGCCGAGGGCCGCCTGGTCCTGGCCGACTGCCTGCACCACGCGCGCGCGCTCGGCGCCGAGCGGCTGGTCGACGTGGCGACGTTGACCGGGGCGATCATGTCGACGCTCGGCCGGATCTACTCGGGCTACTGGGCCGACGACGAGGCGTGGGCCGCCGACCTCGCCGGCGCGGCCGAAGATGCCGGCGAGCTGATCTGGCGCATGCCGCTGCACGAGCGCTACGCCGAGCTGGTGAAGGGCTCGACGGCCGACGTCGCCAACCTGTCGCCGGCGCGCACCGGCGCGTCCTGCACGGCCGCGGAGTTCCTGCATCGCTTCACCGGCGGCGTGCCGTGGGCGCACCTCGACATCTGCGGGACCGGCTGGGACGGCGGCCGCGCCTATGCGCCGAAGGGCGGCACGGGCGTGATGGTCCGGACGCTCGTCGCGCTGGCGGAGCGCACGGCGGCGGCGGCCGCGGCGCCCGAGCCGGCGAACGTGGACTGAGCGAGTCCTACAACTCGCTCGCCAGCAGCGCGTCGATGCGGGACCACGCGTCGCGCGCCGCATCGGGGTCGTAGGTCGCGCGCTGCTCGCACAGGAAGCCGTGCTGCGCGGTCGGGTACGTGACTGCCGCGTGGTCGATCCCGTGTTCCTGTAGGGCTTGCTCGACCGCCGCGGACTGCGCCGGGTCGACCGCGTGGTCGGCGCCGGCGACGAGCAGCAGCATCCGGGCCGTGATCGACGGCGTGAGCGTCACGGTCGGCTCGGGGCGGCTGAGCGGGATGTCGGTCGTCGGGATCCAGCCGCCGTAGGCGACGACGACCGCGGCCAGGTCGTCGCGCTGGGTCGCGGTGAGGTAGGCGACGTGGCCGCCCATGCTGAGGCCGAGGAGCGCGATCCGCTCGCAGCCGAGCGCGCGCAGGTGGGCGATCGCTCGGTCGGCGTCGGCGAGCACCCCGTCGCGGGTCAGGTCGTCCAGGAGCGCGAAGCCACGTGTGCGGCCGGCGTCGTCGTGGGCCAGCTCCAGCGCCGGGTCGGTGCGATGGTGCAGGTTGGGGGCGATGGCGATGCGGCCGGTCGCGGCGAGCCGGTCGGTCACGGCGCGCACGTGGGTGGTGAGCCCGAAGAGCTCGTGGAAGACGACGACGCCGGCGGTGCGCGCCACGCCGGGCGCCGCCGGTCGGGCCACGTAGGCGTCGATCTCCGGGTCGCGTTCGGTGAGGATCTGGGCCGGACCGAGCATCGCCACCGAGGCTAGGCGCGGGCGGCGCTCGCATCCGGGGCACGTTCTTGCTGGTATTGGCGGTGCCAGGATGAGCGACGCCACCATCAACGCGCGGGCCCGTGAGCTCGGCGACCTGCTCCGCGCCCGCCGCGGCGCGCTGCAGCCCGCGGACGTCGGGCTGCCCGACGGCGCGCCGCGCCGGCGGACGACCGGCCTGCGGCGCGAGGAGGTCGCGCGGCTCGCGGCGATCTCGCCGACCTACTACACGTTCCTGGAGCAGGGCCGCGACATGCGCCCGTCGCGGCAGGTGCTCGACGCGCTGGCCACCGCGTTGCGCCTCGACGAGGCCGAGCGCGCGCACCTCCACGCGCTGGTGCACGACGCGCCGCCGTCGACGACGGACTCCGAGGCCGGCGAGCAGGTCGATGACGAGGTCGTCGCGCTCGTCGCGCGCCTCGACCCGCACCCCGCCTACGTCACCGGTCGGCGCTGGGACGTCCTCGCGGCCAACCGCGCGGCGCGGGCGCTGTGGACCGACTGGCCGGCGCGCGCGCCGCAGGAGCGCAACATGGTGTGGTTCATGCTGTGCGACCCGCAGGCCCGTGAGGTCTTCGTCGACTGGGAGGCCGAGGCCGGCGCGCAGCTCGCGCGCTTCCGCGCCGCCGCGGCGCGGCACGCCGACGACCCGACGTTCGCCGAGCTGATCGCCCGGCTGCACGCGTCGAGCCCGGAGATGCGCGCGTGGTGGCCGCGGCACGCGATCGCCCCGCTGGGCGGCGGACGCAAGCGACTGCGCCATCCCGCGCTCGGCGAGCTCGAGCTCCGGCACACCGTGCTCAACGTCGCCGACGCGCCCGAGCAGAAGCTCGTGGCCTTCCGGGCCGCCTCGGCCGACGCCACGCGGATCGCCGCGCTCGTCGACCGGGGCTGACGCACCCGAGGCCTACTTCTTGAGGCGGATCGACGACGACTTGGTCGTCGTGCCGCCGGTGCCCTTCGCGGTGACCGTGATGCGCACCACGCCCGGCTTGGCCTTGACCGCCCGCAGGCGGGCGCTGCCGCCGGAGGGCCGGAGCTTCTTGGTGGTGATGGTCTTCGCGCCCTGCTTGAGCGTGACCGTCACGGTCTTGGCGTCGACCGCCACGACCGAGACCGCGACGCCGCCGGCGCGCGTCGCGCCGGCGCCGACCGCCAGGCCCACGCGCGGCTTGCCGACCCTGGCCGGGACGGGGACCGTCTTGGTCGGGCCCGTGACCGTCGTCGTGTTCGTCACCGTGGTGGTGGTCGACGGCGCCGACTGCGCGTCCTTGGCCCCACGGAGCAGGTCGAACAGGTCGGTGTGGTCATTGGTGCCGAGGACCGCGGAGCCCTGCGGCCCGATGGCCCAGACGGGGACGACGGCGCCGGTGTGCTGCTGGCTGGGCGGGCTCGCGAGCGGGGCGCTGCCCGACCCGCCGTAGCCGGCGGTGCCGTAGGTCAGCGACAGCGTCTGGCCGTCCTTGGTGGTGACGTTGGTCGAGTAGCCGGTCGGCAGTCCGGTGCTCGAGGCGTCCTCGGACACGATCTGGCTCGTGTGCGAGTGGTCGGCGGTGACGACGACGAGCGTGTCGGGATGGGTCTTCTGGTAGTCCAGCGCGACGCCGATCGCCTTGTCGAAGGCCACGGTCTCGCCGAGCTGGCCGCACGCGTTGGTGGCGTGGTCCTGCTTGTCGATCGACGCGCCCTCGACCTGGAGCAGGAACCCCTTGTCGTTCTCGAGCAGGGACAAGGCCTTGGTCGTCATGTCCGCGAGGCTCGGCTCGTTGGCGGGGCGGTTGGTCTCCGCGCACGCGGCGGGCGCGTTGCCCTTGCCGAGGCTGGCGGCAGGGCCGCTCCACTCCACGGTCATGTTGGAGGGGTGGAACAGCCCGAGCACCGGCTTGCTCTTGTCGGTGACGCCCGCCAGGCCGGCGGCGTCGGTGACGTACTGGTAGCCCTGGCGCTGCGCGGACTCGATCACGGACTTGCCGTCGTCGGGGCCACCGGAGATGAGGTTCGCGCCATGGGAGGGATTGGTGGCCGAGAAGCGGTCGCGCCCGCCGCCGAGGAGGACATCCACCTTGTGGTCGACCTCCTGCTCGGCGATCGAGCCCTTGCCGCCCGCGGACTTGGCCGCGTACTCGCAGTGGACCGCCGGGAGGTCGTTCGGACCGCCGCAGTTGCGGTTGTTGATGTGCGAGGCGAGCACGGCGGGCGTCGCGTCGGTGAGGTCGGCCGTCGTCACGTCGCCGACCTTCTTGCCCGCGTCCTGCGCGTACTCGAGGATCGTCTTGTAGTCCTCGCCCGGGACGTTGAGCGCGGTCGACGGCCCTTGCGAGATGCGCTCGTCCACCGTCTTCTTGCCGGTCGCCCACTGCGTGCCGGTGGAGGCCGAGTCCGGGTCGTAGTCGACCTGGTACGGCGCGACGGCACCGAACTTGTAGGTGTAGTTGGTGTCGAACCCGGTGAACGGCATCCGGTCGACGTTCAGCTTGTTCGCGGCGCCCTGGTAGTACCGGGCGGCCGTGATCTCCTGGGTCCCCATGCCGTCACCCAGCAGGAAGATGACGTTCTTGGGCTTGGCGCCGTTGAGCTGGGCGCGAACGTCGTTGGTCGGGTTGCTCGTGCCGCCGACCGCGAAGGAGGCGCCGGCGCCGAGCACGACGATGGCCCCGAGCCCACCGAGGGTGAGCGGGAGGCGGGATGGTCTTCTCATGCGGCGGACCTAAGCCGATCGAGACGCGCGCGTGGTGAACGCGCTGTGAACCGTCGGCCGGGCGACGGGCTTGACGTAGGGTCCGCCCATGCTGTCCGCCCTCCGGCGAGCCCTGCCGCTGTGGCTCGTGCTCGTCGCCGCGTACGCGGTCACGCTCGCCGTGCCCGGCGGGCCGACCGGGCACGGGCGGTTCAGCGCGCCCGAGGCGCACCGGCTGCTGGCGGCCGAGTCGCTGGTCAGCGACGGCGACGTCGACCTGCGCGACGAGTACGCCACGCGCGCCTACCGGGACTGGTACGCCGGCACGTTGACGCCGGCGGCCGCGCCGACCGAGGGGCGGCTCGTCGAACCTGTAGGCCTTGGCTTCACGCTCGTGATCGCGCCGGCCTACCGGGTGGCCGGGCCGGACGGCGTGCGCGTGTTCTTGATGATGATCGCCGCCCTCGGGTTCTGCCTGGCGGCGGCGCTGGGGCGTGCGCTGGTGCCCGAGCCGTGGGCGACGCGCGCGGCGCTGGTCGTCGGGCTGTCGCCGCCGGCGGTGGGCGCGGCGACGGCGGTCGCGCCGGCGCTGGTCGGGGCGACGGTGCTCGCGGGCGCCGCGCTGCTGGCGCTGCGCGTGCGGGCGGCGCCAGGGCGGGCATTGGCGTTCTGGGGCGCCGCGCTGGTGGCGGCGCTGCCGTGGCTGGCGACCGAGCTCGTCGCGCCCGCCGTCGTGATCGCCGTCGCCATGTCGCGCTGGCTGCGTCGCCGCCAGCGCGGGCTGTCGGGCTTCATCGCGCTGGAGGTCGCGCTGACGTCGGCCGTGGTCTACATCACCGTGAGCGACCGGCTCTACGGCGGGCTGACCCCGCACGACGTGGCGCGCGACGGCGCGACCGGCGCCTCCGGCCTCGCCGAGCACCTCGAGCGCGCGCCGCGGCTGGTCGGCGTGTGGATCGGCGACGAGGGCTTGTTGGTGTGGTCGCCGTTCCTGCTGCTGGCCTTCGTGGCGCTGTGGCGGCTCTGGCGCTCCCGCCGCGAGCGGCTCGCGGTCGCGGTGTCCGGGCAGGTCGACGTCGAGGTGACGGCGACCTTCCTCGCGCTGATCGCGCTCGCCGTCGCCCTCACCGCGACCTTCGCCGCGCCGTCGCTGGACGGCGGCGGCCGCTCCTGGATGCACGTCCGCCACATGCTGCCCGCGCTGCCGCCGCTCGCCGCGCTCAGCGCGTGGGGCTGGCGCTTCGCGCCGCGCAGCGGCGTCGTGCTGGCCGCGCTCACCGTCGGCGCGAGCGTCGCCCTGGTGGCGACGCACCTCTGAGCGGGGCGCGGTTGCGCGAGACTGCGCGCGATGGCGTCCTCCCTCCCGTACCTGTCGGCCGACGACGTCGCCGCGCTCGGCTACGCCGCGGCGGCCGACGCCCTGGAGGCGGCGTTGCGCGCCGGCTTCGATCCGGAGACCGACCCGCCTCGCAGCGCGATCGCCGTCGGTGCGGGCGAGTTGTTGGTGATGCCCTCGGCGGCGGGCGGGGCGGCGGCGGTCAAGCTCGTCACGGTCGGCGGGGACCCGCGGATCCAGGGCGTCTGCGTGGTCTTCGACCCGGACACGCTGGCGCCGGTCGCGGTTGTCGATGGCATTGCCTTGACGAACCTGCGACCGCCGCGGTCAGCGCGCTGGCGGTCCGCCGGCTCGCGGCACCGGACCCGCGGCGGCTGCTCGTCTTCGGGCGCGGCCCGCAGGGGCGCGCGCACGTCGCGGCCATCCAGGAGGTCGCGCCGACGATCGACGATGTTGAGGTCGTCGGTCGCGACAGCGGGCCGCCGGACGTCGCCGCGGCCGACGTCATCGTCTGCGCCACCACCGCCCGGGCGCCGCTGTTCGACGGCGCGCATGTCGCCGATCACGCCCTCGTCGTCGCGATCGGCTCGCACGAACCGGATGCGCGCGAGCTCGACACGGGGCTCATGCGCCGGGCTCAAGTTGTCGTCGAAGCGCGCGCGTCGGCGCTGCGCGAGGCAGGCGACGTCCTGCGCGCCGGCCTTGGCGCGACCGACGTCACCACGCTCGCCGAAGCCGCCCCACCCGACCTCACACGGCCCCGCGTCTTCAAGTCCACCGGGATGGCCTGGGAGGACGCGGTGGTCGCGGCCGCCCTGGTCCGTCAGATGGGTCGTTCCGCGAGACGGTCCGGGCCCGCGGAAGAACCCATCTAGCCCTCAGCCCGCTCGCGCGACGCCGCCGCCGCGTCCAGGCGCTCGAGGATGCGGGTCGCGGCGGTCGCCGGGTCGAGCTTGCGCGCGACGACCTCCTCCAGCAGCTCCGCGAACGTCGTGTCCGCGTCGAGCTGCTCCTCCAGCCGGCGGCGCAGGCGGAACGTGCAGATCGCGACGACCTCGCTGCGCAGGTTGCGCCGCCGCCGCTCGCTCAGCGTCCCCTCGGCCTCGATGAACGCGCGGTGCTCGTCGAGCTTGGCGATCAGCTCGTCGACGCCGGTGCCCTTGTGCGCCTCGGTCTTGATGATCGGGACGCGCCAGCCGCGCTGCGGCGCCAGCGACAGCACGCCGCGGATCTCGCGGACCATCGTGTCGGTCAGCGGGTGGTCGGCCTTGTTGACGACGATGATGTCCGGGATCTCCATTACGCCGGCCTTCAGCGCCTGGATGCTGTCGCCGGATCCGGGCATCAGGACCAACACGATGGTGTCGGCGTGGTCGATGATGTCGACCTCGGCCTGGCCGACGCCGACGGTCTCGAGGAACACGTCGTCCTTGCCGGCGGCGTCCATCAGCAGCGCGGCCTGCAGCGCGGCCTCGCTCAGGCCGCCCAGCGCGCCGCGGTTGGCCATCGAGCGGATGAAGACGCCCGGGTCGAGGAAGTGGTCGGTGAGCCGGATGCGGTCGCCGAGCAGCGCGCCCTGCGTGAACGGCGACGACGGGTCGATCGACAGCACGGCGACCTCGCGCTCCTGCGCGCGCCGCGCCTTGGTCAGCGCGCCGATCAGCGTCGACTTGCCCGCGCCGGGCGCGCCGGTCAGCCCGACGATCGCGGCATGACCAGTGTGCGGGAAGACCTCGCGCACGAGCTTCCAGCCCGCGGGATCATCGCTCTCGACGAGCGTGATCGCGCGCGCCAACGCACGCTTGTCCCCGTCGAGCAACCGTTGGGCGAGGGTCTGCTGAGCCTGCGACATGAGCGCCGCATGATGCCGAACTCAGGGAATCAACTGCTCGGCGATGTGCTTGGCGAGCGCCTGCTGGTCGCCGAGGAGCTCGGGTGCGTCGCGGCTGAGGTGGGCGCGGCCGACGTAGGCGCTGTAGACCAGCAGCGCTTGGCGGCGGGCTCGGGCGCGGCTCAGGCCGAGCTCACGGAAGGCCTTGGCCGCGAAGGCGACGCGCTGCTCCGCGGCCCGCGCGACCGCCGCCGCGACGACCGGCTCGTCGACGGCGTCGAGCATCCGGATGAAGATCGACGGCGGCTTGCCGCTCGCCGCGGCCAGCAGGGCGAGCAGGCGCTCGCGTGGGTCCTCGACCTGCGCGAGCCGCTCCAGCGGCCCGTCGACGTGCAGCCGCTCCCAGCGCGCGACCGTCGCCGCGATCAGGTCCTGGCGGGTCTTGAAGTGCCAGTAGAACGAGCCCTTGGTCACGCCGAGCGTCCGCGCCAGCGGCTCGACGGCGAGCGCGCCGAGCCCGCCGCGCTCCAGCGCGTCGAGCGCCGCCGCCTCCCAGCGCTCGCGGTCCAGGCTGCTGTCGTCCTTGGGCGTCATGCGTGCCGCAACCATACGGCACCGTATTGACAAGGCGATCTCCATACGCCACCGTATGGCCATCATGCTCCAGCTCGCACCCGGCCTCGCCACCCTCCCCAGCCGCCCCGCCCACGCGTTCAACGTCCACTTGGCGGGCGGGACGATCGTCGACGCCGCCACCCGCCACGCCGCCACGCGGATCCTGCGCGCGGTCAAGGACACCAAGATCACCGCGCACGCCGTCACGCACGGCCACTCCGACCACCAGGGCTCCAGCGCCGCGCTGGTCGACGCGCTCGGCGTGCCGTTCTGGGCGCCCGCCGCCGAGGCCGACGCGCTGCGCGCGGGCGACAACACCGCGCTGAGCCACGACAACGTGATCACGCGCTGGCAGCGCAAGCACTGGATGGGGCCGGCCGTCGAGGTCGACCGCGAGCTGCGCGAGGGCGACGCGCTCGACGCCGGCTTCGTCGTCCTGGAGACCCCGGGCCACTCCCCCGGCCACCTGTCCTACTGGCGCGAGGAGGACCGGACGCTGATCGCCGGCGACGTCCTCTTCGGCCGCCATCCGATCACGGGCCGGCCCGGCCTGCACGAGCCGCCGGAGCGCTTCACGCTCGACGTCGCCCGCAACCGCGCGTCGATCCGCCGCGTCGCCGCGCTGCGCCCGAAGCTCATGGTCTTCGGCCACGGCCAGCCGCACCGCGACCCCGACGCGCTGGAGCGGTTCGCGGCGGCCCTCCCCGCGTAGCGTCCCTCAGCTAGCCTCCATAGGCGTGGAACCGGTCCTGTCCCCGTCGTCGATCGCGTCCCCACCCGCCCCGCCGCTGCACCTGCGCGGCGACCCGCCGCCCCTGTCCGGCGGCGCGATCGCCCTGCTGCGCTTCGCCAGGCGCAACGGCATGCTCAACCGCAAGTACGCCCGGCTGATGGTGCGTCTGGCGTACTACAAGCTCAAGCACCGCAGCCGGCTCCAGCTCGACGGCCCGGCATTCATCGGCCCGGACGTCGTGCTGGAGATCGGCAAGGGCGCGACGCTGCGCCTCGGCCGCTGGTCCTGGATCGGGCACGGCTGCAAGATCCGCGTGCACGAGGGCCACTGCGAGGTCGGCGCGAAGACCGTGATGGGCCAGGAGTGCACGATCTCCGCCTTCCAGAACGTGTCGATCGGCCGCGAGTGCATCCTCGCCGACCGCGTGATGCTGATCGACTTCGACCACGGCGTCGTCGAGGTCGAGCGCCCGATCCGCGACCAGGGCATCTACAAGCGCGACGTCCGCGTCGGCCACAACGTGTGGGTCGGCTACGGCGCCTGCTTCCTGCGCGGCGCGACCGTCGGCGACAACTGCGTCGTCGGGACGAACTCGGTGGTGACGAAGGACGTCCCGGCCAACGCGGTGATCGCGGGAGCGCCGGCGAGGCTGCTGCGGATGCGGGACGAGCCGGTGTCGCTGCGGTGGGCTTGAGGCGACGCGCCGGGGCGGGCGGTTCGGGGCCGAAGCGTGCTCGATCGCGTCAAGTCCGCCTATGCCGCGGACTTCACGCGATCCATGGCGAACGACCCGGCAATTCGGCCCCGAACCCCGCCCCCCGCGCTGCCACCAGGACGAGCCACACCAGCCCCGGTCGCGCCGCCTTCCCGCTCTCACGCCCTCGATGACGGACGAACCACGCGCCGCAGCGCCACCAAGCGCGCCGTACTGGTGACCAACCAACGCCGGCGCGCACCCGCCTACGCCACCAACAACATCCCCGGATCACCAAACGGCGCCAGCGCCCGAACCGCCGGATCCTCCACGCCCGGCGCCTTCAGCGCCGCCTCCAGCCCCGCCAGATGGCCACCCGCCCGCTCCCGCGGATACGGCCCGGCGATGTCGCGGGTCGCCAGGAACGCCCAGTCCGACGACTGCAGCGCGAGCAGCTCCCGGACGGCGCGCGCGTCGAGCGCGCCGCGGACGCCCGCCGCGACCGCGCGCAGCTCGGCGTCGCGTGCCGCGAAGGCCAGGTCGGCCACCTGTGGCCCGTCCCACGTCCACAGCGTGCGCGGCGTTCCCCAGCTCGTCGCCGGCAGGTCGTCCGGCGCCGCCACGACCCGCTGATCGCGCAGCGCGGCGTCGAGCCCGACGATCTCCAGCCCGGCGCGGGGGGCCTCGTCGAGGACCGCGCGCAGCCAGTACAGGCCCTCGTACCAGTGGTGGCCGAGCAGCTCGGTGTCCAGCGCGCAGACGCTCAGCCCGCCGCCCGCGACGCGCTCGCGGACGCGCGCCACGAAGTCCCGGGCGTCGGCCACCGCCTGCTCGCGCGCCCGGTCGCGGTCGTACACCGCGCCGTCGTTGGCCCACGGGTTGTGATGGTGGACGGTCTTGCGGTGCGAGTCCCGGTAGGCGGCGCCCGCCGGGTAGCCGCCCTCGCTCCACACGAGCTCGATGACCGGACGGTCGATCGGCACCAGCAGCGGCCCGTCGCTCGTGGCCAGCGGCGTGCGCGCGTTCGGCAGGACGTCGGTGAGGTCGACGCACGTCGCGTGCACGCCGGCCTCCTCGAGCAGCGGATGCAGCCACGGCGCGTGCGCGCACTCCGGCAGCCAGAAGCCACCGCCCCACTCGGTCTCCCGCCGCGCGCGATGCGCCGCGATCCCGGCCCGCAGCTGCAGGCGCACGCCGGCGTCGGTCGCGACGAGCGGCAGCACGGCGTGCGTGGCCGACGACGTCCAGGCCCCGTGCGCCAGCAGCGCGCGGGCCAGGCCGCCGTCGCCCAGCGCGTCGAGCGCGGCGGCGGCGCGCGCGTAGTCGCCGCCCGCGCGCTCGACCTCGTCGCCCAGCGCCGGCTCCCCGCTCTCGCGGCAGCCGGCGGCGTCCAGCGCGTGCGTCGTCGCTCGCATCTCGCGCAGGAACGCCAGCAGCCGCTCGTGGACGCCGGGCGCGCCGAGCTGGTCGGCGAGCACCGGTGTGACCGACAGCGTGACACCGTCGCCGCCCGGACCGTCCAACACCTCCAACAACGGGACGTACACCGTCGCCGCCGCCTCGAACAGCCACTCCTCGCCGAAGGGCCACGTCCCGAAGCCCTCGACGTAGGGCATGTGCGAGTGCAGGACGATCGCCAGGCGACCGTCGGCGCGGGCGGACGGGGCCACGTTCACGGCCGGCAGACGGCCACGAAGTCCAGCGCCCCCTCCAGCGGCCGCTCCGTGGTCAAGATGAAGTCCTTGGCCGAGATCGCCGGCGTGAACCGGTCGTAGAACCGCTTGGTGATCCCGAGCCGCTTGTGGATCGCGTCCCACCCGAGCTTCTTGATGGCGAGCTCGTGGACGGCGAGCTTGCGCGCGTGGAACAGCCCGTAGACCTCCACCGACGCGAAGTGCGCCGCGCACAGCGCCCGGAACTCCTCCGGCCGGTACTCCTTGATGTGCCAGGGGTTCTCGGACTTCTCGGCGCCCTCGGGCGCGAGCGTCAGCAGGTTCGGCGTCGAGACGACCACCAGCGGCGAGGCCGATTCCGAGATGATGGCCTTGAAGTGCTCGAGCACCTCGTCAGGGTTGCGGACGTGCTCGATCGTCTGGAGGAACACCACCGCGTCGGCGGGCTCGCCGAACGTCTCGACGAGGTCGCGCGCGAAGCGGACGTTGCCGGTCGTGTACCGCAGCCGCGCGTGCTCGTGGGCCTCCGGGTTGGCGTCGACGCCGACGACCTCGCCGGCCGCGGCGCCCAGCACCGAGCTGCCGTAGCCCTCGCCGCAGGCCATGTCGATGACCTTCAGGCCACCGACCCGCTCGCGGATCCACTCGTAGACCACCAGGTGGCGGCGGTACCAGTAGTTCTCCTCCGGGACGTCGGGCAGCGTGCGCTCCCCGGTCAGCGCCAGCGGCGGGACGCCCTGGGGCTGGTCGCGTTGGAGGTACAGCGGCTGCTCGGCGGGCTCGGACATGCGAGGCGGGCACGCTACACGTGCCCGACCGGCGCGGGTCGTTAGCATGCCGCGCCTCATGAGCCCCGCCCCGTCCACCGCGGAGGAGATCCGCGACGTCAACACCCGGTACCACGACGGCGCGGCCGCCGACTACGACGCCAAGTGGGGCATCGACTTCGGCGAGATCGGCCGCTCGCAGGTGCTGGGCAAGCTGCGCAAGGCGCTCGACGGCGAGCTGCGCTCGTTCGACCGCGGGCTGGAGCTCGGGGCCGGCACCGGCTACTTCTCGCTGAACCTGTTGCAGGCGGGTCTCATCAGCGAGGCGACGTGCACGGACATCTCCCAGGGCATGGTCGACGCGCTGGCGCGCAACGCCGCCGCGCTGGACCTGGAGATCGAGGCCCGCGTCGCCGACGCGGAGGCGCTGCCGTTCGCCGACGCGTCGTTCGACCTCGTCTTCGGCCACGCGGTCCTGCACCACCTCCCGGACCTCGACCAGGCCTGGCGCGAGATCCACCGCGTGCTCGCGCCCGACGGCGTGGCGATCTTCGCCGGCGAGCCGTCGCACTACGGCGACCGCATCGCCAACGTCCCCAAGCGCGCGGCCTCGCGCGTGGCGCCCGCGTGGCGCGCGCTCATGCGCGCCCAGCCCGCGCCCGAGGGCAACATGGACGGCGGCGCCGCCAACCACCAGCTGGAGTCGATGGTCGACGTCCACGCCTTCACGCCCGACCAGCTCAGCTCCGGCCCGCGCGCCGCGGGCTTCGCCGACGTCCGCGTCCGCGGCGAGGAGCTGCTGGCCAACTGGTTCGGCTGGGCCAACCGCGCGCTGGAGGCGACCGCGGACCCGGAGACCGTGCCATGGGCGTGGAAGATGTACGCCTTCCGCGGATACGTCGGCCTCCAGAAGGTCGACCAGGCGCTGCTGGAGACGCGCCTGCCGCCGGCCGTGTTCTACAACTTGATGGTCACCGCGACGAAGTAACGCGGGTGTATGGTCGGCCGCGACGCGCGCGCCGGCCTCCGCGAGCACCTGCGCCTTGCCGGTCGTCCGGTTCCAGACCGTGACGTCATCGCCCGCGTCGGCGAGGTGGCGCGCCCTCGGCGCGCCCATGATCCCGGTCCCCAGGAAGGTTGACGTGCAAGCGCGCGCTACCCCGCCCGCAGGGCGAGGTACCGGCCGCGGTCGGCGAACGTCTCCCGCATGTCGCCGGTGACCTCGTCGAGGAACTCCTCGCGGTAGGTCGCGTCGGTCAGGACCGCGATCGCGTAGTAGAGCCCGGACAGCGCGGCGATCGCGGTCGCGACGCGCAGCAGCTCCTGCGTGGGCCGGATCCGGACGCCGAAGACCGACCAGTCGACGATCGCGTGGCCGGCGTGCCCGAGCCACGCGTCCAGGACGCCGTCGTCGATCGCGAGCAGGCCGAAGACCACGAAGAACACGCCGACGGCCAGCGCGACCACCAGCACCTGCAGCGCCTGGCTGACGAACAGCACCATCCCGACGTTGACGCGCTGCGCGCGGCGCAGCGGCGGGACGCCGTGCGCCGCCTGCTCGGCCAGCGCGCCGACCTCGCGCGGGATCCGGCCGACCACGAACAGCGAGCCGATCACCATCAGCAGCGCGACGATCGCGATCAGCGACGCGAGCTCCATCTCCGCGAAGACCTGCCACATCTCGGTCGTCAGGAACAGGACGACCGCGAAGAGCATCAACAACGGCACGGCGCGCGCGACGAGCGGGATCGACGCAGCGAGCTGCGTGACCAGGCGCGCGCCGGCCCAACGGACGATCGACAGCAGGCCGAAGCCGACGACGCCCCACGCCACGAGCAGGATCAGCACGTTGCCCGCCGCGGTGACCAGCGCGCTCGTGACCTGCTGGTTGAAGACCACCGGCAGCAGCGCGGGCACGAGCACGAAGATCGCCAGCTCGACCGGGCCGACTCGCTCGGGGATCGCGAACGCTGGGCGTCCTCGAGCATGGTTGCGCAGCGCCAGCGCACCGAGCAGGACCGCGAGCGCGCCGAGCACGGTCGCGACGTTGGCCCACCACGGCCACGACAGGTCGACCGCGCCGAAGACCTCCAGGAAGGCGATGAACGCCAGCAGCGGCGCGACGCGCGTGAAGATGTCCTCGCTCGCGCTGTAGTCCTCGATCAGGAGCGGCAGCCCGGCGCGGCGGAACCGCCGCTCGTAGGCCGCCAGCTCGTCCATGTCGGCGCACGCTAGCCGCTCGCCGCCCCGTAGCGCGCCTTGGCGACCTCGCGCTCGTGGGCGTGGTCGACGATCGGCGCCGGGTAGTCGGCGCCGATCGCGCAGCCTGCCGCGCGCTGCTCCGCGTCGCTCATCGTCCACGGCTCGACGAGCCTGGCGACCGGGACGTCGCGCAGCTCGGGCACCCAGCGGCGGACGTAGGTGCCGTCGGGGTCGAACTTGCGCTGCTGGGTCATCGGGTTGAACAGGCGCCGGAAGTAGGGCGCGGGGTCGGCGCCGGTCGACGCGATCCACTGCCAGTTGCCGTTGTTCTGCGCGGGCTCGCCGTCGAGCAGCAGCCGTGCGAAGTGGCGCTCGCCCTCGCGCCAGTCGATGTGCAGGTCCTTGGTCAGGAACGAGCCGACGACCAGCCGCGCGCGGTTGTGCATCCAGCCGGTGGCGGCGAGCTGGCGCATCCCGGCGTCGACGAGCGGATAGCCGGTCTGGCCGTCCTTCCACGCCTGCAGCGCCTCGGCGTCGTCGGCCCAGCGCAGCGTGCGGCGATAGCGCTCCTGGAACTCCTCGCGGACGTTGTTGGGGTGCATGAGCAGCTGATGGGCGTAGAAGTCGCGCCACGCGAGCTGGCGCGTGAACGCGGCGGCGCCGGCGCCACCGCCGCGGTTCGCGCGCTCCTCGCACTCGCGCGCGCTCAGGCAGCCCCAGCGCAGGTAGGGCGACAGCACGGAGGTGCCGCCGGCGAGGGCGTCGTGGCGCTCCTCGTAGTCCGCCAGGCCGCCGTCGAGCCACCGTTCCAGCGCGGCGCGCGCGGCCGGCTCGCCGGGCGCGACGATGGGCTCCGGGACGTCGTCGTCGGCGATGTCCAGCGCCGCGGCGCCGGGGATCCGCCCCTTGCGCAGCGCCGACGGCAGCGCCGGGAGGGCGTCCGGCGCGCGGTGCACCGGCCGGCGCTCCACGCCGCCGATCGCGCGATGAAACGGCGAGAACACCGTGTAGGGCTTGCCGCCCTGCGTCCGCGGCTTGGACGGGTCGACGAGGTAGCCGCCGCCGTGCGGCCGCGGCTCGACGCCGGCGGCGCGCAGCGCGTCGGTCACGGCGGTGTCGCGCCGGCGCGCGTAAGGCGCGACGTCGCCCGTCCACAGCACGGCGCCCGCGTCGACGTCCCGCGCCAGCCCGACCACCTCGTCGACCGGGTCGCCGTGCCGGACGACGAGCCCGGAGCCGCGCTCGCGCAGCGCCGCGTCGAGCGCGCGCAGGCAGCCGAGCATGAACCGGGCCCGCGCGGGGCTCGCGTAGCGCCCGCGGATCAGCCGGTCGTCGAGCACGAACAGCGGGATCACGCGGGCGAAGTCGGTCCGCGCGGCGATCAGCGCGGGGTGGTCGTGCACGCGGAGGTCGCGGCGGAACCAGACGATGGCGGCGGTGGTGCTGCTCACGTCTCGGTTACGGCGCCATCGCGCGCCCGGCTCAACCTACAATCGCACGATGGGCGAGCATCGAACCGACTTCCCGCTCTTCCCGCTCGGCATGGCCGCCGTCCCGCACGAGGTCGTGCCGCTGCACATCTTCGAGGAGCGCTACAAGGCGATGATCGGCGACTGCCTGTCCGACGGACGGGAGTTCGGGATCATCTGGGCGTCCGACGACGGCCCGAAGCTCAACGGCTGCGCGATGCAGGTCACCGAGGTCCTCGAGCAGCACGAGGACGGCCGCATGGACATCCTCACCCGCGGCACGCGCCCCTTCCGGGTCGTCGAGGAGCACTTCGACCACGTCTACCCGGCGGGCGAGATCGAGTTCCTCGACGACAAGGAGGAGCCGGTCGACCCGACCACGATCGACGCCGCGCACGCCGCGTACTCGTCGCTGGTCGAGGAGGCGACCGACAAGATCCTGGAGCCCGACGTCCTCGAGCCGCTGACCGCCTACGAGATGGCGGCGACCGTCGACTTCGGCCCCGACGCCAAGCAGGGGCTGCTGGACCTGCGCTCCGAGAACGCGCGCATGCGGCTGCTGACGCGGCTGTTCAACGCCGCTGTCAAGCGGCTGGACTTCATCGAGCGCGCGCAGGCTCGGGCGCGCTCGAACGGGAAGGTGCGCTTCGGCTGAGCGGCCCGGGCGCGTGGCCGCTCGCCGCCAGCCACGAGCCCGCGAGGATCAGGCCGAGCCCGGCGATGGTGCCGACCGTCAGGTCCTCGTCGAGCAGCAGGACGCCGTAGACCACCGAGAACGCGGGCGCGACGTAGGACACGATCGACGCGCGCGCCGGGCCGACCTCGGCGATCGAGGTGTAGAAGAACAGGAACGCGAGGCCGGTACCGCCCGCGCCGAGCGCGAGCATCGACAGGATGGCGTTGGCGCCGGGCGAGTGGGTCGGCAGGGTCGCCAGCGCGAACGGCAGCCAGACGACCGCGCTGATGGCGAGGTTGGAGGCCGCGACGCCGACCGGCGGGACGCCCGTGAAGCCTCGCTTGGCGATCAGGACGGCGATCGCATAGCAGAGGCCGGAGCCGACGATCATCAGTCCGCCGAGGAGCGTCTCGGTGTCGCCGGACAGGTCGAGGCCGAACAGCAGGACGACGCCGACCATCCCGAGCACGACGCCGACCAGGCCCCAGCCGTGCGAGCGCTCGTCCGGGTCGACCTTGATCGCCAGCAGCGTGATGAACAGCGGCGCGGTCGCGACCAGGATCCCGGCCAGCGCGCTCGGGACGTGGTTCTCGCCGAAGGTGATGAGGCCGAACGGGACGATGACCTGCGCGGCCGCGAGAGCGAGCGCCCAGCCCTTGCGGTCGAGGATCGGGCGGATGGCGTCGGCCTTGACCGCCATCGGGACCAGGATCGCGGCGCCGAGGAGCGTCCGGGCGCAGATGATGAAGCCCTCGGACAGGCCGCCGTCGAGCGCGACCTTGATGAACATGTAGGACGCGCCCCACAGCGCCGCGGTGACGGAGAGGAACAGCCAGGCGCGCGCGGACATCGCGGGTCAGTGTCCCAGGTCGAGGTGTGAGGGCTGATGATGATGTCTTGTCGCAGCCATCAGGGTTCCTGATGGATAGCGTGTGGCGCATGACGGGCGAGGTCGACGCGCTGGGGGCCTACGAGGCGATGGCCGCCGCGCACGTCGCGGATGAAGACAATGCCTATAACTCGCTGTACGAGCGGCCGGCGATGGTGCGGCTGCTCGGCGACGTGGCCGGCCGGCGGGCGCTCGACGCCGGCTGCGGCGCGGGCGCGCTGGCGGCGGAGCTCGTCGCGCGAGGCGCGTGCGTCACCGGGCTGGACCTGAGCCCGCGGATGGTCGAGGCGGCGCGGGCGCGCGGGCTGGAGCGCGCGACGTTCGCGGTCGGCGACCTGGAGGGCGGCGGCGCGCTGGACGCGTTCGGCGACGGCGTGTTCGACCTCGTGGCCGCGAGCTTGATGGTGCACTACCTGCGCGACTGGGAGCCGGTGCTGCGTGCCTTCGCGCGGGTGCTCGTGCCGGGCGGGCGGATCGTGCTGTCGACCCACCACCCCGCGATGACCGACCGCGAGTGGCCGGACGGCGACCGCGACGCGGTCGAGCTGCTGCACGACACGTGGGACAAGCGCGGCGGGAGCTACGACGTGCGCTTCTACCGGCGGCCGCTGTGGCGGATGGAGGCGGCGTTCGCGGCGGCCGGGCTCGTGGTCGAGGCGCTGGTCGAGCCGGCGCCGCTGCCGGCCTGCCGGGAGGCGAACCCGGTGGCGTGGGAGCGGCTGACGACGCGGCCGTGGTTCCTGTTCGCCGTGCTCAGCGCGCCAGGTGGCAGTTCTGCGTCGCCACCTCGCGGGTGAGCTGCGCCAGGCGGTAGAAGGTCTGCGGCTGGTGCGGCGAGGTGTCGGCGAACGCGACGCTGCCGTTCTCGCTGCGCACTTTGTAGTTGTAGGTGCTGATCGAGCCGGGCTTCAGGGTGATGTGCTTCTCGGCGAGGCCGACGTCCTCGTCCTTGCGGCCGTCGAGCTCGCCCCGGATCTCGCGCGCGGTGATCAGCTGGGCCGAGGTCAGCTCGTAGCGCTTGGTCTCGTTGCAGTAGGCGCCGCCGTCGTCGGTGAGGCGCAGCGTCAGCTTGGCGCCGGGGACGTCGCCGTCGCGCTGGACGAGGAACAGGTCGGCCGGCGTCGGGCCATCGCAGCCCGCGGCGACGACGGCGGCAGCGAGGACGGTGGCGGCGGTCAGGACGGGGGCGCGGCGGCGGGGCATGCAGCGCGCATCCTGTCGCATCACCCCAGCGCGACGAGGCACACGCCCACCGTGACGGCGACCGCCCCGAGCCAGCGGCCGCGGCTGACGGGCTCGTGGAGGATCAGCGCCCCGGCGGCGACGGCCAGGACGATCGACGTCTCGCGGACCGCCGCGACCGGCGCGGCGGGCGCGCGTTCGAGGGCCGCGAGGACCAGGCCGTAGGCGCCGAACGTCGCGAGCCCGGCGGCGAAGGTCTGCGCGTTCAGGGCGCGGTGCACCGCCGGCGTCCCCTGCTCGCGGACGGTCACCGCGATCGTCAACGCCGCGCTCGGCGCGAGGACGAGCCAGAGGTACGGCAGCGGATCGGCATGGCGCAGGCCCTCGCGATCGACCAGGGTGTAGGCCGCGATCATCGCCGCCGTGCCGATCGCGAGCACGAGCGCTCGCCGGTCCGGCGCGGCGCCGGCGCGCTGCACCGCGACGATGCCGGCACCCGCGACCGCGATCCCGACGACCTGGATCGCGGCGACCGCGCCGCCGATCCCGGCCAGCCCGGCGACCAGGACCAGCACCGGCGCCGTCCCACGCGCCACCGGATAGACCGCACTCAGCTCCCCACGCGCATACGCCGCCGAGAGCAGCAGGAAGTACGCGGTCTCGAGCAGGGCGGAGACGCCGACGTACGGCCACACACCCGCCTCGACATGCCCCGCCACCGCGGCGATCGGCGCGAACACGACCACGGCGACGCACAACGCCGCCGCCGTCGCCGCCCGCGGATCGTCCGCCCGGGCGAGCAGCAGGTTCCACAGGGCGTGGAGGACGGCGGCACCGAGGGCGAGCCCGAAGGCAACGAGGGTCACGACGTCCACCCGACCTGCATCAGGACCAAGCTCGGCGCGTAGAGCCCCATCCGCGGGCGCGTCAGGCGCTCACGGCGGCCCCGCCGCGGCGAGGGTCCCCGGCTCCGGTGAGCGTGCCGGTGGCGGGGTCGCGTTCGACGGCCTGGGCTCCGCCGAAGAAGAGGTTGGGCGCGCGGAAGGGTGCGTGGGTCAGGCCGGAGAGGCTGATGCCGGACAGGTCGATCCCGGGCTCGGTGTAGACGGTGTCGTTCTCCAGGTGCAGCCGCGGCGCCTCGACGGCGGAGCGCGCGTCCATGCCGTGGTCGGCGACGTTGACGATCAGCTGCAGGATCGCGGAGCGGATCCGGTTGGACCCGGCGCTGCCCAGGGCGAGCTGGACCGCGCCCTCGGCGTCGAGCATGAGCGTCGGCGCCATCATCGACGGCATGCGCTGGCCGGGCGCGGCCCGGAACCAGCCCAGCGGGCTCAGGTCCTCCTCGCCCATGATGTTGTTGATGTGGATGCCCGTGCCGGGCACGACCAGCCCGCTGCCCTCGCCGTTGGTGCAGGTCACGGCGCACGCGCGGCCGTCGCCGTCGACCACCGAGACGTGCGTCGTCGACCCCAGCCGCGACACGAACTCCGGCGTCCGCGCCGCCTGCGCGACCGCCATGGCGTCCAACAGCTCGCCCGGGCCGGACTCGCCCAGCTCGTCGAGTCGCGCCAAGGCCAGCGCGAGCAGCGACCCGCCGGCCGACGGCGGCGGGTTCGTCAACACCGTCCTGCCGCGGTAGGCGACCCGGATCGGCTCGCGCGCCGCCACCGCGTACCCGGCCACGTCCTCGCCCGACAGCGTCCCGCCGTGCCGCCCCACCCAGTCGACCATCGCGGCCGCCAGGTCGCCCGACACGAACGGCGCGGCACCCTCGCGGCCGAACCGCTCGATCGTGTCGGCCAGCTCGACCGACGCGAACCTCTCCCCCTCCCGCAGCGCGCGCCCGCCCGGCGCGAACAGCGCGGCCGCCTCGGGCGTCGTCAGCACGATCCCCTCGAGGATCTCGAACAGGTACGCCTGGACCGGCGTCAGCGCCACCCCCGAGCGCGCCAGCGCGGCGGCCGGCGCCGCGAGGTCGGCCAGCGGCAGCGACCCCCAACGCCGCACCGCCTCCTCCAGCCCGCTCGTCACGCCCGGCGCGCCGCAGGACGCTGCACCGACGTGGAAGACCTGGTTCGCATCGCCGAACGACACGTCGATCGGGACCAGCGACGCGCGCGCGCCATCCGACGGCGCGCTCACGAAGAAGTCCAGCAGCCCGGGCTCCACGCCGGCGCCGCCGACCAGGAGGTAGCCGCCCGCGCCCGGCCCGGTCAGCAGCGGCTCGGCGACCCAGGACGCCAGGCACGCCGCCACCGCGGCGTCGACCGCGTTGCCGCCCGCGCGCAGCACGGCGGCGCCCGCCTCGGCGGACACCGGGTGCCCGGCGGCGACGATCCCTCCCATGCCCCCGATCCTGCCATGCGCGCCGCCTCCACCGCTGGACCGTCCGATCGGTGGATGGCCTTTCCTACCTGGTAGGGGCGAAATACCTCTTGATGCTGTATCCCGCTGTGGCCGCGCTGGATGGGGGCGGTCACCGGGCCGCCCGCGAGACCATGCGCATCGTGATCGCCGACGACCACGAGACCTATCGCCGGGGGCTGGCCCGAGCCATCCGGCGCTTCGGCACGCTCGATCTCGTCGGCGAGGCCGCGGACGGCACCGAGGCGCTGCAGGTCATCCGCGAGGCCTCGCCGGACGTCGCCCTGCTCGACGTGCGCATGCCCGGCCTCGACGGCCTCGAGGTCGCACGGCGCCTGCGCGAGCTCGGCGGCACCACCGTCGTCCTGCTCACCGGCAGCTCCACCGAGGAGCTCGAGCACGCCGCCGAGGCGGCCGGCGTCGCGGTCCTGCTCAGCAAGGACATGGCGCGCGACGACATCTGCCGCCGCTTGCTCGCTCTGCGTTGAGCAGTTATAAGGCGGCATGAGCCGCGTACGGGTGTTCGTCGCCGACGACCACCCGATGTACCGGGAGGGTCTGGTGCGGGCGATCAAGGAGCGCCCGGACCTCGAGCTCGTCGGCGAGTCCGCCGACGGTCGCACCGCGCTGCCCGAGATCCGGCGCCTCACGCCGGACGTCGCCGTCCTCGACGTGCGCATGCCCGGCCTGACCGGGACCGAGGTGCTCAACGCCATCGCCCGCGAGCGCATCGCCACGCGCGTCGTCTTCCTCTCCGCCCACGTCGACTCCGAGCTGGTCTACCGCGCGGTGGCGCTCGGCGCCGCCGCTTACCTGTCCAAGGAGGCCGACCGCGCGACCATCTTCGACGCGGTCGTCGCCGTCGCCCGCGGCCAGACCGTCCTCTCGCCCGAGATCCAGTCCGGCCTCGCCGCGCAGATCCAGCTGCGCGAGACCGAGAGCCGGCCGGTCCTCAGCCCGCGCGAGCAGGAGGTCCTGCGCCTCATCGCCGAGGGCGGCTCGGCGCCGGAGATCGCGCGCCAGCTGCACCTCAGCCCGTCGACGGTCAAGACCCACCTGCAGTCGCTGTACGAGAAGCTGGGAGTGTCCGACCGCGCCGCGGCGGTCGCCTCGGCCATGCGGGCGGGGCTGCTGGAGTGAGCGACCTGCCGGCGGCGTGGGCCGGGCAGCTGTTCGAGCTGAGCCTCGACCTGCTGGTCGTGGCCGACGCCGACTCGCGGATCGTCAAGGTCAACCCGAGCTGGGAGCGCGTGCTGGGCTACCGCCCGGACGACCTGGTCGGGGTCCAGATCGGCGACCTGCACCACCCGGACGACCTCGCGCGTACCCGCGACCGCCTCCGGCTGGTCGTCGATGGCTCGCCGCTCGGCCTGTTCGAGAACCGCTACCGCCACGCCGACGGCCACTGGGTGTGGCTGCGCTGGAGCGTAGCGATCGACCCCGCGACCGGCCTGATCTACGGCGCCGCCCGCGACATCACCGACGAGCGCCGCACGATCGTCGAGGCCCAGGCGGCCATCCGGCGCATGGAGGACGCCCAGCACGTCGCGCACGTCGGCAGCTGGGAGTGGAACCTGCGCACCGGCGAGCGCCACTACACCCGCGAGATGTTCGCGATCCAGGGCCAGGACCCGGACCGCGGCAAGCCGTGGAGCATGGACGACCTGCTCGCCCGCGTCGACCCCGCGCACCGCGAGCGGATCCTCGACGCCCGCACGCGCATGTACGAGCAGGCCGGCCCGGTCGAGGTCGAGTACCGCCAGACGCGGCCGCGCGAGCGCTGGATCCGGACGACGATGGAGGCGGTCCGCGACGACGACGGCGAGGTGTTCCTCCTGCGCGGCACGACGCAGGACGTCACCGAGCTGCGCGTCAACGAGCGCCGCCTCGCCGAGGCCGAACGCCTCGCCGACATCGGCAGCTTCGACTGGCGCGTCTCCGACGGCGCGGTCATGTGGTCGGAGGGCACATACCGCCTCTTCGGCCGCGACCCGTCGCTGCCGGCGCTGACCCAGCACGAGATGATCCCCATGGCGCTGCCCGAGGAGGTCGCGCGCTGGCGGGAGGTGCTCGCCGTCACGGCGACCGGGACGCCGTGGGAGCTCGAGTTCAGCTTCCCCAGCCCGGCCGGCCGCGGCCGGCGCGTCGTGTCGGTCCGGGGCGAGGCCTACGAGGCCCACGACGGGACGCACGTGCGCGGCACGATGCAGGACATCTCGACGCAGCGCCGCGTCGCCGAGCAGCAGCGGGCGATCGCGCGGCTCGGCCAGCTCGCGCTCGCCGGGACCGACCTCAAGGAGCTCTTCGACGAGGTCTGCCGCGTCACGATCGACCTGCTGGGCACCGACATGGCGTCGATCCTGGCGCTGCAGGGCGACGGCAGCTTCGCGTTCGCCACGTCGATCAACTACCCCGGCGACCCCACCGGCACGGCGATCCCGCCGGGCGTGCCGTCGACCGCCCGCGACGTGCTCGACAGCGACCGGCCGGTGGTCATCCCGGACTGGGAGGCGCCCGAGGCGCGGAACCTGCCCTACGCCAAGGAGCTGCGCGAGCGCGGCGTGCGATGCTCGGCGATCCTGCCGATCCGCGGCCGCGACGGCCCGTTCGGGATCCTCACGACCCACGCGAGCGAGCCGGGCGTCACCGACGCGGGGCAGAACCTCGCGTTCCTCGCCGCGCTCGCGTCGTTCCTGGCCACCGCGATCGAGCGGCTGCGCCACGAGGCCGAGATCGCGGCGCTCGCGACGCTGCGCGGGCGCCTGGTCGCCGAGAACCTGGAGGCCGAGGAGCGCGTGCGCCAGCGGATCTCCGAGCAGCTGCACGACGGCGCGCTGCAGGACCTGCTCGCCGCGCGCCAAGACCTCGTCGAGGCCGCCGCCACCACCGGCGACGCGGCCACGCGCAACGAGATGCTCGGCTACGCCCGCGAGGGCGTCGAGCGCGCGGTCAAGCTCCTGCGCGAGGCCGTCCACGCGCTGCACCCGGTCGTGCTCCAGCACGGCGGGCTGGAGGCGGCGATGCAGGCCGCGGCCGACCAGGCGGCGCGCCAGGGCTCGTTCCGCGCCGAGGTCCGCGTCGACCCGGCGGCGGCCGGCCTGCGCGACGAGCTCGTCCTGTCGCTGGCGCGCGAGCTGCTCAACAACGCCGCCAAGCACGCCCAGGCCGACGTCGTGCAGGTGACGGTCGCCCGCCAGGACGGCTCGGTCCTGCTCGAGGTGGCCGACGACGGGCTCGGCCTGGACCCCGACGCGGTCGCCGCGGCGCCGATGCACGGGCACATCGGGCTGGCGTCGCTGACCCAGCGCGTCGAGGCCGTCGGCGGGACGCTGGACCTGCGCGGCGCGCCGGGCGGACGAGGGACGACCGTCCTGGCTCGCCTGCCGATCGGTTGACCCCCAGCCTCGTCCGATCGGTGGAGGCGATGTGCGGCGTCGAACCCGCTGACCCTCCGATGGTCTAGACCAGCACGCGGTGAGAGCCTCGTTCCATGCCCTCCCTCCGACCGCGTGGCTGGCGTCTCCCCGGCCGCCGCGCACCCTCCTCCCCCGTCCGGCCCGCCCCAGCCCTGCGCGAGATCGACCTCGCCGGCCACGAGGCGCTCGTCGACCAGCTGACCGGTCTCGCCAACCGCCGCGCGCTGCACCGCCGCCTCGAGGAGGCACTCGCCGAGCCGGACGCGCGCGCCGCGCTGCTGCTGCTCGACGTCGACGCGTTCAAGGACGTCAACGACACGCTCGGCCACGACGCCGGCGACCTCGTCCTGCGCCAGGTCGCCCGCCGCCTCGAGCACGTCGCGCTGGAAGCCGACCTGCTGGCCCGCGTCGGCGGCGACGAGTTCGCCGTCCTGCTCACCGGCGACGAGGCCGACGACGCCTCCGCCCTCGGCCGCCGTCTGCGCGGCCTGCTCGAGGCGCCGCTGGAGGTCGAGGGCCTCGGCCTGCGCCTCGGCAGCAACATCGGGATCGCGCTCGCCCCGCGGCACGCCAACGACGCGACGGGCCTGGCGCGGCGCGCCGACGTCGCGATGCACCTGGCCAAGACGCACCGCACGAGCATCGAGGTCTACTCGCCGGAGCGCGACCGCCACTCCCCCGCGCGCCTGGCGCTGACCGCTGAGCTGCACGGCGCGATCGAGGCCGGCCAGCTCGAAGTGCATTACCAGCCGCAGGCCGACGTGCGCACCGGCGCCGTCCGCGGCGTCGAGGCGCTCGTGCGCTGGCGCCATCCCGAGCACGGCCTGATGCCGCCGGCCGCGTTCATGCCGCTCGCCGAGCGCGCCGGGATCATGGGCCCGCTCGCGCTGCTCGTGCTCGAGCAGGCGGTCGTCCGCTGCGCGCGGTGGCGCGCCGCCGGCCACGACTTCACGATCGCCGTGAACCTGTCGGTCACCAACCTGATGGACCCGGACCTGCCCGCCGAGATCGCGGCGCTGCTGAGCGAGGCGGGGCTGGCGCCGCGTCACCTGGAGCTGGAGATCACCGAGGACGTCGTGATGGCCGATGCCGTCGGCCCGATCGGCGTGCTGCACGAGCTCAAGGAGCTCGGCGTCCGCCTCTCGCTCGACGACTTCGGGACCGGCTACTCGTCGATGGCCTACCTGAAGCACCTGGCCGTCGACGCGCTGAAGATCGACCGGTCCTTCGTGCGCGACATGGCCGACTCCCACGAGGACGCCGCGATCGTGCGCTCGATCGTCGCGCTGGCGCACGCGCTCGACCTCGAGGTCGTCGCCGAGGGCGTCGCGACCCAGCGCGCGTGGTTCGCGGCGCGGGACGCCGGGTGCGACGTCGCGCAGGGGTTCCACCTCGGCCGGCCGATGGCGGCCGAGGGGTTCGACGCGTGGCTGGACGAGCACGTGGATCGGGCGGTGTTGTAGGGGGACGGCGGCTCGCGCTGGCATTGGTTGGTCACCAGTGCGGTGCGCTGGTGGTGGTGCGGGGCGTGGTGCGTCCGTCATCAAGGGCGTGAAGGCGTTGGGGCGGCGCGACCGGGGTCGGTGTGGCTCGTCGACGGTCGTGCTTCGGGGCGGGCGGTTCGGGGCTGAATCGTCGACCTTCCCGGCGATTCGGGCCCGAAGCGCGCTCGCTCGCGTCAAGTCCGCCTATACCGCGGACTTCACGCGATCCATCGCGAACGACCCGGCGGTTCGGCCCCGAACCCGCCCCCCGCGCTGCCACGAGGACGAGCCACACCGACCACAAGGAGCGCCGCCACCACACTCGCACGCCGTTGATGACGAACGAACGACGCACCGCAGCACCCCACGCAAACGCACTGGTGACCAACCAACGCCAACGCCGCACCGCCCTACCCCGCCGGCACCCTCAGCGTCCCCACCACCGCCCGGTGATCGCTTCCCGCCACCGCGTGCACCGCGAACCCCTCCACCCGCACCCGCGGGTCTACGAGCACGTGGTCGATGGCGATCTCCGGCGGGAAGTGGCGGCCCGCCGGCCACGTCGTCGCGTAGCCCTCGCCCACGGCGTCGGCGGCGTCGACGTAGCCGTCGTCGCCGCTCAGGAGCCGCCGCAGCTTGGCGTGGTCGAGCGTCGCGTTGAAGTCACCGGCGTACACGCGCAAGGTGTTGGCCTCGGTCGCGGCCTTGGGCAGCGCGTCGAGGATGGCGGCCCACTGCGGGCGCCACGCGCTGGTGATCGGCGGCAGCGGGTGGATGACCTGGAGGTCGATCGGCCGTGCGCCGGCGACCGTGATCAGCCCGCGCGGCTCGCCCTGTGTCGGATGCGGGTTGACCGGCGGCAGCGGCCGCATCGGCCAGCGCGTGAACAGCCCGGAGCCCGACCCACCGCCCCGGGCGGGGTCGAACTGGCGGTGGGGCAGCGCCCGGGCCAGGCCGGCGCGATCCAGGCGCGCGAGCTCGTCGGCGGTCAGCTCCTCGAGCGTGAGCACGTCGACGTGCTCACGGACGACGAGGTCGACGACGGCGCGCGCGTCGCCGCGGCCGACGAACAGGTTCGAGGCCATCACCTTGACCGTGACGCCGTCGCGCACGGCCGGCTGCGAGTCGGTGAGCGCGCGCGGGACCAGGGCGAGCGCGAACAGCGCCGTCACCGTGGCCGCCGCCGCGACCGCCGTCCAGCGCCGCAGGCCCAAGGCCACCACCAGCGGCAACAACGACAACAACCCCATGTACGGGGTGAACGTCATCCACGCGACGAGCGGCCCCCGCTCCCACCCGAACGTCCGGACGACCGCCCACGCCGCCCACGGCGCCAGCAGCACGAACGGCCCCCAATGACCGAGGGCCCGCGATCGGCGCGGGCCCTCGAAGGTGCTTGGCGTAGGGGACGTGTCGTCCGCTAGCGGCGCGGCAGGAACTCCGGCACGTCGAGGTCGGAGACGACGCCGCTGCCGCCACCGCGGCTGGCGGTGATGCGCTCGCGCTGCGGCGCGCTCTCACGCGACGACGGCGTGCGGCGCTCGACGCGCGGCTCGCCGGCCGGCTCCTCGACGGGCTCGCGACGGCGGCGGGGCGCGTCGCCGTAGCGCGTGGCCACGACCGTCACCCAGACCTGGTCCTCGAGCTTCTCGTCGACCATCGCGCCGAAGATGATGTTCGCGTCCGGATGGGCGGCGGCCGCGACGGCCTTGGCCGCCTCGTTGACCTCCCACAGCGACAGGTCGCGCCCGCCGGTGATCGACAGCAGGATCGACCGTGCGCCGTCCATGCTCGTCTCCAGCAGCGGCGACGAAACGGCCTGCTCGGCCGCCTCCAGCGCGCGCTTGTCCCCGACGCCCATGCCGATGCCCAGCAGGGCGGCGCCGGCCTCGGCCATGATCGTCCGCACGTCGGCGAAGTCGAGGTTGATGATGCCCGGGAGCGTCACCAGGTCCGACACACCCTGCACGCCCTGGCGCAGGACGTCGTCAGCGACGCGGAACGCGTCGACCATCGACGTGTGCTTGTCCAGCACGCTGAGCAGGCGGTTGTTCGGCACGACGATGAGCGTGTCGACCTCGGCGTGCAGCGCCTCGATGCCGACCGTCGCCTGCTGCGCGCGGCGGGAGCCCTCGAAGCCGAACGGCTTCGTGACGATGCCGACGGTCAGCGCGCCGATCTCGCGGGCGATGCGCGCGACGATCGGCGCCGCGCCCGTGCCCGTGCCGCCGCCGGAGCCGGCGGCGATGAACACCATGTCGCTGCCCTTCATGAGCGACTTGATGCGGTCGTACTCCTCCATCGCGGCCTGGCGACCCAGGTCCGGGTTGGAGCCGGCGCCGAGGCCGCGGGTGACCTGCGGGCCGATGTGCAGCGTGATGTCCGCGGTGGACTGCTGCAGCGACTGCAGGTCGGTGTTGATGGCCAGGAACTCGACGCCCTGGACCTCCGCCTCGACCATGCGGTTGACCGCGTTGACGCCGGCGCCGCCGACGCCGACGACGCGGATCACCGGCGAGCCGGCGACCTTCGCGCCCCACGGCGACTCGTCGAACGACGAGGCGGAGCGGGCGTACGGGTCGTGCGCAGGGGCGGGCGCCGACGCCTGCGGGGCGGGCGCCGCCGGGGCCGGAGCGGGCTCCGGCTCGGCTGCGCGCTCCGGCGCGGGCGGGGCCAGGATGTCGTCCGGCAACTCGCTGCTGAACGCGTTGCGCAGGCGCTCCTGCGCCGACGGGCGCGGCGCGTCGGCGTTGAGCGACGGGTGCGGGTAGCCGGTCTCGCGCGGATGCGGCGGCGGCTCGGCGGCCGGGCCGGAGTCGATCAGCGGATCGGGCTCGCGACGGCGGGCCGCGGCGGGCGTCGCCGGCGGGATCGCCGCGGTGTCGGCCGGCACCGGGGGCTGCGGCGCCTCGGCGCGCGGAGCCTCGGGGACGGGCGGAGCCGGCGGCGGCGCGGGCGCCGCGGCCCGCGGCTGCGCAGGGGCCTCCGGCGCGCCGGCGTCCGGCGTCGTCTTCTCGGCGCCCTCTTCGGGCGCGTCTTCGTCGGTGCGACGGAAGAGCGCCGCCAGGGGGCCCTCCCGCATGCTCGCGCGCTTACCGCTTGCCATTGGCGAGAACCTCCGTCGCGAGATCGCGATAGGACTGGGCGGCCATCCCGTCTGGATCGTACTTCAGCACCGACATGCCCTTCACGGGCGCCTCCGCGAAACGGATCGTCTTCTTGATCCGCGACGCGAACACTCGGTCGCCGAAGTTCTCCTCCAGGATCTCGATGGCCTCCTTGGCATGAACCGTGCGGGTGTCCATCAACGTGGGCAGGATCCCCTCGATCTGGACGTCCGGGTTCAGGTTCTCCCGGATCATCTGGAGGGTGTTCTGCAGCTGGATCAGGCCCCGCATGGACAGATACTCGCACTGCACGGGGACGATCACCTTGTCGGCCGCCGTCAGGGCGTTGATCGTGAGCAGCCCGAGGCTCGGCGGGGTGTCGATGCAGACGAAGTCGTAGTCGTCCTCGACCACCTTCAACGCCTTCTCGAGCGAGCGCTCGCGGCCGATCTGCGCGGACATCGCGATCTCGGCGCCGGCGAGGTCGATCGAGGCGCACGCGATGTCGATCTCGCGCTTGCGGATGACGTCACGGATCGGGTGATGGTGAACGAGCACGTCGTACATCGAGTTCTCGACCGTGTCCGGGTCGATCCCCTGGGACATGGTCAGGTTGCCCTGAGGGTCCATGTCGATGCACAGCACGCGGTTGCCTCGTTCGGCGAACGCGACGGCGAGGTTGAGGGTCGTCGTCGTCTTGGCGACGCCGCCCTTCTGGTTGGCGAAGGCGATGACCTTCATCGGGATGCTGTCTCCCTCTTCACGGAAGGCTCCGTCGTGGTCGGTTCGGGACCCATCGCGAGCGGTATTCGGACCGGGGTTGCCGATTCCTCCCGGACGCATGCGCAGCATCGCCCGCCAGAAGCCTCGCCTCCTACCCCGACTCGGGCAAGGTCTGCTTGTGCGGCGTCGGCGTCATCGGCCGCCTGGAGCCCGTCGACTCCTGGGACGGCGAGGAGGAGGTCTACACGCGGACGTCGATGGTCCTGCCCGGGGTCGCGGCGGTCGACGACCCGGGAGAGCGGTCCTCGGCCGGCTGCGACTTGGCCACCGGGGCATTGGCCGGCGGTGCGTCGTCGGAGCGCTCGAGCGCCTCGAGGAACTCACCGTCGACGAACGGCCGGGGCGGCTTGGCGAAGGTCCGCTGAAGCAGGACTTCGGCCAGCGTCGGTGCTCCATGCGGGAAGCCGGGCGAAAGTGACATGGTCAAAGCGCCATCGGCCTTTCGGCACCGAGCGCCAGTTCTGCACCGTGTTCTGGACAGGTGATCGACGCCGATAGGGTCTTGCGTCTGCTCATGCAGGCGCTCCTCGACAAGCCACTGCTCGTCGTGACCGGGAAGGGCGGCGTCGGGAAGTCGACCGTGGCGGCCGCCCTGGGCATGGCCGCGGCCGCGCGCGGCCGGCGCACGATCGTCGCCGAGGTCGCGGCGCGCGACGACATCTCGCGCGCGCTGGCGGGCGCCGAGGGCGCGGTGCCGACGTTCGTGGAGCGCGACCTCGGCGAGGGGCTGCACCACATCTCGATCGACCCGGAGTCGGCGCTGGAGGAGTACGTCAAGGACCAGCTGCCGCGCGGCGTCTCCGACCTCCTGGCCTCGTCGCGCCTGTTCGCCTACCTCGTGGCCGCGACGCCGGGGCTGCGGGAGCTGCTGACGGTCGGCAAGGTCTGGGAGCTCGCGCAGCCCGATCGCCGGACGCCGGGCGCGCATCCGTACGACCTCGTGATCCTCGACGCGCCGGCGACCGGACACGGTGTTGCCGTGCTGACCGCCCCGGGGACCTTCGCCACCGCCGCCCGGATGGGACCCGTCGCGCGCCAAGGCGGCAAGATCCACCAGATGCTCGCCGACCCGGAGCAGACCGCGATCGTGGCCGTCGCGACGGCCGAGGAGATGCCGGTCAACGAGACGCTGACGCTGCGCGCCGCGCTGCGCGACGAGCTGGGCCAGGACTTCGCCGCCGCGGTCGTCAACGGCGTGCTGCCGGCGCGCTTCCGCGGCGCGGAGGCGGCGGCGCTGGAGACGGCGGCGGCGAGTCGGAGCGGGGTCGGAGTCGGCGGGGCGCGCGCGGTCCGCGCCGCGCGCGCCGAGGTCGCGCGAGCCAAGGCCCACCGCGCGCAGGTCGCCCGGCTGCGGCGCGGGCTCGGCCGCGGCATCGAGGTCCGGACGCTCCCCTACCTCTTCGAGCACGACGGCCTCGCGGCCGACGAGCTCGCGCGCCTCGGCGAGGAGCTGGTGCGATGAGCGACCTCGTCGAGCGCCTCGCCGGCAAGCGCGTCGTCGTGTGCGCGGGCTCGGGCGGCGTCGGGAAGACGACGACGTCCGCGGCGATCGCCATGGGCCTCGCGGCGCGCGGCGAGCGCGTATGCGTCGTGACGATCGACCCGGCCCGGCGGCTGGCCGACGCGCTGGGCATCGAGCAGCTCGGCTCCGAGCCCCGGCGCGTCGATGACGAGCGCTTCGCCGGCCACGGCATCGTGATCGGCGAGGGCGGCGAGCTGTGGGCCATGATGCTCGACCCCAAGCGGACCTTCGACGAGCTGATCGCCAAGCTCGCGCCCGACGACAAGGCGCGCGACGACATCCTCGACAACCGGATCTACCGTGAGCTGTCCAGCGCGGTCGCGGGCTCGCAGGAGTTCACGGCCGTGGCCAAGTTGTATGACCTGGACCGGTCCGGGCAGTTCGACGTGATCGTGCTCGACACGCCGCCGTCGCGCAACGCGCTGGACTTCCTCGACGCGCCGGACCGGCTGACCGGCTTCCTGGAGGGCCGCGCGCTGCGGCTGTTCCTCGCCCCGTCGGGGCTGGCCGCGAAGGTCGTCGGCCGCGGCACGGGCGTGGTCTTCGGCGTGCTGCGGCGCGTGACTGGCGTCGACCTGATGGACGACCTGAGCGTGTTCTTCGGCGCCCTGAGCGGCGTGCTCGACGGCTTCCGCGAGCGCGCGGCCGGCGTCAAGGCGCTGCTGGCCGACGACGCGACGACGTTCCTGATCGTCACGTCGCCCGAGCGCGAGCCGGTCGAGGAGGCGATCTTCTTCCGCGGCAAGCTGCGCGAGGCCGCGATGCCGTTCGGCGGGCTGGTCGTCAACCGCCTGCATCCGCTGGCCGCCGACGACCACGACGTCAGCGCGGAGGACGTCGCGGCCGAGCTCGGCGGCGACGCCGCGCTCGCGCGCAAGGTCGTCCGGACGCTGGACGAGTTCCGCGTGCTCGCCCGCCGCGACGCCGGCGCGCTCGTGCGGCTCAAGCGCGAGGTGGGCGACGACGACCCGATCGTCGTCCCCCACCTCGATGGCGACGTGCACGACGTCGACGGCCTGGTCCTGGTCCACCGGCACCTGTTCGCCGCGGGCGCCGAGCGCGAGGAACTGCTGAGCGAGGCGGCGTTTTGAGCGCCCGCGACGCGTTCCGCTGGCCGCCGCTGGCGCTGATCTCGTGGCCGTTCGAGTTCGGGACGCCGGACCTCGGCATGGGCATAGGCGCCTCGCTGCTGGCCGGCGACAAGGAGCTGCACGACGACCTGGCGGCCGCCGGCTGGACGCCCACGCTGGAGCGCATCCCGGCCGCCGACCCGTCCGGCGGCGAGGTCACCAGGATCTTCGACCTCCTGCGCGCGCACGCCGGCGCGGTCCGCGCCGCGGTGCGCCGCGGCGCGTTCCCGCTGGTCCTGTCGGGCGGCTGCATCAGCGCCGCGGCGACGGTCGCGGGCGCCGCGGTCGACGGGCAGGCGACCGGCGCCGTGTGGTTCGACGCGCACGCCGACCTCGACACGCCCGAGGACAACCTGTCGGGCTCGATGGACGTCCAGGCGCTCTCGATCCTCACCGGCAGCGCGTGGCAGGCGGCCGCCCGCGCGATCCCGTGGTTCGCGCCGGTGCGCGAGGAGGACGTGCTCGCCGTCGGCGTCCGCGACCTCGCCGACCACCAACGCCTACGCCTCGAGCGCAGCGCCATCCGGACGTTCGACGCCGCGGCGCTCGCCACCCTGCCCACGCGGGTCTACCTGCACGTCGACCTCGACGTCCTCGGCACCGAGATCGGCGTCGCCAACCGCTACGCGTGCGCCGGCGGCCCGTCGCTGGACGGGGTGCTCGCGACGATCGACGCGACCTTCGACCACGCCACGGTGATCGCCGCGGCCCTCACCGCCTACGAGCCGCGCAGCGACCGCTCCGGGGCGATCCGCGCCGCCGCGCACGCCATCGCGACGCTCATCGCCAAGCGCGCGCTCGAGCAGCGCTAGACGATCGTCCGCTGGCGCGCGTCCTCTTCGGCGAGCATCTCGTCGGCGACCGCGCGCAGGTCGGAGTCCAGGTGGCCGCACAGCACGTCGCGCAGGAGCGCGCGCAGCCAGCCGGTCAGCTCCTCGACGAGATCCTCCAGCGCCGCGTCCTCCGGCGCGACGCCGGCGACCACGGAGCGCTCGAGCGCCACGAGGTGCGCGATGCGCTCGGTCACCGTCGCGCGCGACTCCGGCAGCGCGCAGATCGCCGCGACGCGGCCCGCAAGCCTCCCAGTCTGCGGACCCTCCGGCTCCAGCAGCGCGCGCAGCGCGAGCAGGATGTCGGTCAACGCCTCGGACGGGCGGGCGCGATCGGTCGCCAGCTCGAAGCGACCCAATGCCCATGCCAACTCGCCGGAGCGCGGGGTGCGCCGGCCGATGAGCGACAGGAACGCGCGCAGCTCGTCCTCCTGCTGCGCCGGCACGACGCAGACGCCGCGCGGGCGCGCGCCGCCGCTGATCGCGAACGGCTGCCAGGCGCCGCCGCCCGTCCGGGTCCAGGCGGTGCGGGCGAGCACGAAGCCGGTCGCGTCGTAGAGCCGCAGCCCGGTCAACAGCCGGCGCAGGCGGACCTGCGCGTGGCGCAGCGGCGCCTCGTCACCCGGCGCGGCCTCCCAGGTCAGCCGGGCGAGCACCACCTGATGGCCGTCCTCGCGCTCGCGGCGGGCGTCGGCGGGCGCGTCGTCGCACGCGTCGGCGCGCACCAGCGACAGGCCCTCGCCGAGCGGGATCTCCGGCGAGCTCAGCGCCAGGCCCATGATCGGCGCGACGACCTCGGTCAGCGCGCGGCCTTCCATGACCATGCCCTCGAGCTCGTCGTAGGCACGGGCCATCCGCTCGGGCGCCAGCTCGAAGTCGCCGCTGTCCTCGAAGACGCGCGTCAGGAAGTGGCGCAGCGCCTGCTCGGCGCGCGCCCGCGGCTGGGCCGGGAAGTTGGCCTCGCCGCGCGCGACGAGGTAGGTGTCCAGCCCGCCGCACGCCGCCAGCGCGTGGACGGCCGGGGCGAACGACGCGAGCCGCCCGAGGATCGACAGGCGCTCGTCGATGAAGCTCGCGGTCAGCGGGCGGTAGCAGTACAGCGGGGCCTCGCGGCGGCTGCCGCCGAGCTCGACGACCTCGAACGGGATCTCGGCGCCGTCGGCGGCGTCGGACGCGAGTTGGAAGGCGGCCTCCTCGGCGAAGGCCGCGAGCGCCGCGTGCAGCGTGCGGTTGCGCATGCCGGGTCGGTTCGTCTCCGCACCCCGCTTTCCCTCTTCCGCGCACGATCCGTTGCAAGCCATCCGCCCGCTTTGCAGCGCACTTGGAGCTTTGTGGTGGCGAGCCCGTGCATGGCCGCGCCCAAGTGAGGAACGCGCAGGGGCCGCGCCGAACACCGGTCCAAGCCGATGTCCCGTCGCTCCGCTGTCGCGTTCCTCCTCGCCACGCTCTTCGTGGTGCTTCCGGCACGCGCCGGCGCGTCCAGCCCGACGGGCGGCACCACCTACACGAGCTCTCCACACGGCGGCACCGCGGCACAGGCGCAGGCGTCCCAAGGGACGTCTGCGCCGACCGCGACCGCGCCGGCGAGCACCACCGTCCCGGGCACGACGACCACGCCGCTGCCAGCCGCGACCGTCGGCCCCGACGGCCAGGCCGTCGCCCCCGCCGGCGCGCCGCCGCAGGTCGCGACGCTCATCGCCGCCGGCAACCAGATCGCCTCGTTGCCCTACAAGTACGGCGGCGGCCACAAGGACTTCGCCGACACCGCCTACGACTGCTCGGGCTCCGTGTCCTTCGCGCTGCACGGGGCGGCGCTGCTGGACACGACGCTCGACTCCACCGGCCTGAGCCTGTGGGGCCGCACCGGCGCCGGCCGCTGGATCTCGGTGTACGCCAACAAGACGCACGCGTACCTGATCGTCGCGGGGCTCCGGTTCGACACGAGCGGCCAGCGGATCGCGAACACGCGCTGGCAGGCGGCAGCGCGGTCGAGCCGCGGGTTCCGGGTGCGGCACCCGGCGGGGCTGTAGCGCCGGCCTTCGTGGCGCCCAGTGCGCGGCGCCCTTGGCGCTGCGCGGCGTGGTTCGTCTGTCATCAAGGGCGTGGAGGCGTTGGGGGCGGCGCGACCGCTGTCGGTGTGGCTCGTCTTTTGGTCGTGCTCCGGGCGGACGGCTCGGGGCCGAACGGACAGGTTCAGGGGGCAATTCGGGGCCGAACCTTGGATCCATGTCGCCTGATGCCCCCATACGGGACACCAGACGACACAGACCGAGACGAACCCACGCTTCGGCCCCGAACCGCCCGCCTCGCGCTGCCACCAGGACGAGCCACGCCGCGCAGCGCCCCGCGCGAACGCGCTGCAGACCAACCTCGCCCGCGCTAAGCCGCCGTCCCGCCCGACGACCCCGTCTTCACCGAGGACGCCTTCCGCACCGCCCGCACGTACAGCGCCGCGGCCGCCGCCTTCGCGGTCCCGCTCCCCGTCCGCGGCGTGAGCCGGTACAGCCCCGGGTGCTTCAGCGCGACGGAGCTCTTGAACTGCGTCCGGCGTGGCTTGACCGTCGTCGTGCCGACCTTGCGCCACTTGCCGTCGCTGCCCTGCTTCTCGATCGTCACGACGACCGGTGCGAGCGGTCGGACGATGCCGGACACCGGGACCGAGCGGCCGGCCTTGACGCGGGTCGTCTTCGCCTTGGCCGTCAGCAGCGGCGTGCAGCCGACCTGGACGCCGTCGGTCGCCGAGGCCGCCGCGCCCGTCACCGCCGCGCGCGCCCGGACCTTGCCGGCGGCGCGCCAGGCGATGCTCGCGCTCCAGGCGCCGTCGTCGCCGGACGGCACGCGCGCGAGCGTGACCCAGCCGCTCCTGCCCTGCTTCTGGACCAGGACGCGCTGACCGGCGATCGCGCTGCCGTCGCCGCGGCGCAAGGTCCCGCTGACGACCAGCGCGTCGCCGTAGACCACCGACTGGGCGGGTGCGGACATGTCGAGCGCGACGCTCGCGACCGGGATCGCCGGCGCGATCCCCTGGGCGCGGCGCCGCAGGTCCGGCAGCTGCGCGTACAGCGCGTTGCCCGGGCACTCGGTCGCGTCGCCGTCGCGGTGGCCGCAGATCCGCTCCAGCGTCACCGGCGTGCCCGACTTGTAGCGGTTGAGCTCGCCGCCGCCGCTGGTCAGGACGATCTGGCCCGTGACGGGCGCGCCGTGCAGCGGCAGCTTCCACGCGATGAGCTTGGCCATCGCGTCCAGCGCGGCGTCGGTCTGCCCGACGTCGGTGAACGTCCCGATGTTCGCGATGCCGGTCGAGTGCGAGTTGTAGCCCTGCGCCTGCGCGCCGATGACCGCCTGGTCGATCCCGCCCGCGCGCCCCTCGAAGACCTGGCCGTACTTGTCGACGACGAAGTTGTAGCCCAAGTCGTTCCACCCGTTGGTGTCGCGGTGGTACTTGGCCATCGACAGCACGATCCCGGCGGAGTCCTCGGGCGCGTAGTCGTTGGCCGACACCGTGTGGTGGACGAACGCGACCTGCACGTCGCCGTAGCTCGGGTCGGCGCGCGGTGGGACGGCGTCGCCGCCCCACGCGGCGCGCGGGATGACCGTCGGCGGGGCGCCGGCCTGCGCGGCATGCGCCCGGACCGGTCGCACGAGGCGCCGCGCGCTCGCCGGCACCGCGACGAAGCGCACCTCGAGCGCCCGCGACGGCCGGCGCCCGGCGCGCAGCTGCAGCTCGTCGGCGCCGCCCGCCCAGACGGGATCGGACGCGTGCGCGCCGGTCCCCGTGTCCGGCCGGTGGTGGTGCCCGGCGCCCAGCGGCACCCACGGCGACCACGTGCCGTGCCGCGCGCGCACCCGGACCTCCAGGCCCAGGCCGCCGCGGTCGGCGCCCAGCACGCCGAGCAGGTCGAAGCGCGCCGGCGCCTGCAGCACGCCCGTCGTGCGGGCGCGGCCCGCGAAGGCGTCGCGCCCCACGCGCAGGCCGAAGCCGCGCACGGACGACCGAGCGCCGCGGGCCCATGCGGGGACCGCGGACGTGACGACGGAGGACAGGCCGGCGGCAGCACCCAGCGCGAGGGCACGCCGCCGGGTGAGCGGCGGGGCGTCCACCAGGCCCAGGCTACCCGGGGCCTCCCGCGCCGCAAGGCGTGCACGCTTCCATGCCATCGGAAGTCCGGAACCCGAGCGGCGGTGCGGGGTTGCGACGACGACCGCAAGTTCCGGGACGCACCGCCGTTGGAGCCTTCGACCTTCCCGAGACAGGACGTAGGGGTACGCCTGGTTGGACGAGGCGACGGCGGCGGGTCGGGAGCCCGTCGCCCGCCCTCCGCGCTAGACCGCGACCGGCTCGACCTGCGCCGGCTCGTGCTGCGCCGGCTCGTGCTGCGCCGGCTCGGACGCGCACTCGGCGCCCAGCCACGTCGAGCCGTAGGACCGCATGTCCTCGATGATCGGCAGCAGCGCGACGCCCTTCGGCGTCAGCGAGTACTCGACCCGCGGCGGGACCTCGCCGAACGTGTGCCGCTCGACGATGCCCTCCTCCTCCAGCGCGCGGAGGCGTAGCGAGAGGGTCCGCGGCGAGATGCCGCTCAGCGACCTCTCGAGCTCGCAGAAGCGGGAGTGGCCCTCTGCGAGATCGCGGATCAGCAAGAGGGTCCACTTCCCGCAGATGATGTCCGCCGTCTGGCAGACAGGACACGTGGGATCTACGGGCATTCGCCCATGACTATACCGACTGAAGCGCCTCTCCCTGCTGGGCTCAGCCGCCCAGCAGGTTGCCCAAGCCGCCGCCGCTGCCGTTCGTCGGACCCGCCGAGACGCGGCCCTCGGACGGCTGCACGAGCACCCAGCCGGTGCCCTGGAACGCCATCTGCACGCTCTCGCCCGACGACTTGCCGATCAGGTTCTTCATCTTGAAGTCGGTCCGCAGCGCGGTCGTCACGCCCTCCGACCAGGTGATCGCGGCCTGCGCGTCGGCGTAGGTCGCCGCGCTGGCGACGTTGAGCAGGACGGGCGGGCCGTCGGACAGGATCGCGACCCAGCCGGTGCCCTTCAGCGACGTGTTGTAAAGGCCGCCGCCCATCATCGAGCTGGCGCCCTGGACGCGCTCGATGTCCCAGTCGATGTCCGCGTCGAAAGCGAGCAGGTTGGGGCCGTTGACCGTGATCTTCTCGCCCTCGATGTAGACGAGGTGGACGTCCTGGGCCTGGTCGGCCAGGAAGACCTCGCCGGTGCCCGAGATCTTCATCAGGTCCTGGCCCTCGCCGGTGACGGCCTTCTTGAGCATGCGGCTCATGCCGCCGGAGCCGGCGTGCTCGAAGCTCGCGTCGCCCTGGTAGGCGACCATCGAGCCGATCTTGGCCTGGATGGTGTTGCCGGTGAGCGAGACCTTCAGCAGCTTCGAGTTCTGAAGCGTGAAGGAGTCGGTCGACTGCGTCTCGTTGTACTGCGCCAGTGTCGTCTGCATGTCGACATCCACCCTCCCGGACCGTCGCCGGACCGGCAAGGCGGATAGCCGTACGCCGACCCTTAGGGGTCGATCACTTGCCTAGCGCAGCGCCGAGCCGTGCTGCGGCGTGTCGCGCTGGTCCTCGGCCTGGGTGAGGTCGTCCATCGTCGTGCCCTTGCGGCCGTCGGCGGCGACGAGCAGCTTGAAGTCGTGCGGCGAGGACGCGAACTGCATCGCCTCGTCCATCGAGATCCGGCCGGCCTTCAGGTGATGGAACAACGCCTGGTCGAAGGTCTGCATCCCGTAGTAGCCGCCGTCGGCGATGACCTCGGGGAGCTTGCCGGTCTGCTGCGGGTCCATGATCATGTCCTTGACCCGGCCGGTCATGCGCAGCACCTCGCACACGGCGACGCGGCCCTTGCCGTCGGACGTCGGGACCAGGCGCTGGGAGACCGCGCCCTTCAGCGTGCCGGCGATCATCGCGCGCACCTGGTTGTGCATGTGCGGCGGGAAGAACTCGATCAGGCGGTTGACGGTCTCGGCGGCGTCCACGGTGTGGACGGTGGAGAAGACGAGGTGGCCGGTCTCCGCCGCGCTCAGCGCGGTCTGGACCGTCTCCTCGTCGCGCATCTCGCCGATGAGGATCACGTCCGGGTCCTGGCGCAGGACGCGGCGCAGGGCGGACTTGAAGTTCTGGGTGTCCATGCCGATCTCGCGCTGGTTGATCACCGAGCGCTTGTCGACGTGCAGGAACTCGATCGGGTCCTCGATCGTCACGACGTGCCGCGCCCGGGTCGAGTTGATGTGGTCGATCATCGACGCGAGCGTCGTCGACTTGCCCGAGCCGGTCGTGCCGGTGAGCAGGACGATGCCGCGCTCCTCCTCGGCCAGCTCGCGGATGACCGGCGGGAGGTCGAGCTCCTCGATCGTCTTGATGCCGTACGGAATCGCGCGCATGACCAGCGAGACCGAGCCGCGCTGGCGGAACGCGTTGACGCGGAAGCGGGCCAGGCCGGCGACGGCGTAGGCGAAGTCGACCTCGCCGTCGCTGTCGAACTCGGCGAGCTTGACGGAGTCGTCGCCGAGCATCATGCGGACGGCGCCGTCGGTGTCCTCCGCGGCGAGCGGCTCCGCGCCGGGGATCGGGACGAGATCGCCGTCGACGCGGCAGAGCGGCTGCGACGGGACCTTGAGGTGCAGGTCGGAGCCGTGCAGCTCGATGAGCTTGCTCAGGGCACGGTGAAGATCGAAGGACACGTCCGTGTGATCGGACGCGCCGCGGTCGGGTGTAGCGCTGCAACGCGTCTGGTGGACGAAACGCGGAGCGAACGCAGAAGGCCGCCGGAGCGGGCCTTCCAAAGGCGGTGCGGGTTTCGCCCCCTGGGCGAACACGCGCGACCTGATCGCGGCCCTCTGGGCCGTGTATCAGGCCACGTCCCGCAGCTTCTGGGCCTCCGCGAGGGACTGCAGCTTCTTCAGCGACTGGTTCTCGATCTGGCGGATGCGCTCGCGCGTCACGTTGAACGTGCGGCCCACCTCGTCCAGCGTGCGGGGGTGCTCCCCCCCGAGGCCGTAGCGGAGCTCGAGGACGCGGCGCTCGCGGTAGGAGAGGTTCTCCAGCGCCTCGCGCAGCGCTTCCTTGGTCAGGATCTCGGCGGCGCGCTCGTAGGGCGACTCGGCGCGCTCGTCGGCGATGAACTGGCCGAACTCCGACTCCTCCTCGTCGCCGACCGGCTTCTCCAACGAGACCGGGGCCTGCGCGGAGCGCTTGATCGAGTCGACCTCTTCGGGGTCGATGCCGGTGACCTCGGCGATCTCCTCCGCGGTGGGCTCGCGGCCCAGCTCGGTGACCAGCTTGCGCTCGGCGCGGCCGATCTTGTTGAGCTTCTCGACGACGTGGACCGGGATGCGGATCGTCCGCGCCTTGTCGGCCAGGGCGCGCGCGATCGCCTGGCGGATCCACCAGGTCGCGTACGTGGAGAACTTGAAGCCCTTGCGGTAGTCGAACTTCTCCGCCGCGCGGACCAGGCCGAGCGTGCCCTCCTGGATCAGGTCCAGGAACGGCAGGCCCTGGTTGCGGTAGTTCTTGGCGATCGAGACGACCAGGCGCAGGTTGGACTCGACCATCTTCTGCTTGGCGTCGAGGTCGCCGCGCTCGATGCGCTTGGCGAGGTCGACCTCCTCCTGGGCCGTGAGCAGCCGGACCTTGCCGATGTCCTTCAGGAACAGCTGAAGGGAGTCGGTCGTCATGTCCGGGCGCAGGTCCAGCGCCTTCTGCGTCTTCCGGCGCGTGCGCTTGTCGGGCGCGCGCTCGACCTCGTTGGCGGCGGTCGACGCGGGGTCGATCTCCTCCACCAGCTCGATCTCGCTCTTCTCGAGGAAGCCGTGCAGGTCTTCGACGTCCGACTCGTCGAGATCCAGCTCCGAGACGGCGGTGGCGATCTCCGCGAACGTCAAGACGCCGGTCACCTGGCCACGCGCCAGGAGGCCCTTGATCTCCTCGAGTTCCTGAAGTTCAACTACTGACATCGACGTCCGTTCAAGTTCGCCGGCGAGGCGTGGCCGGCAGGGGGTTATCGGGGTACGGAGGACGGTTCGGAACGCAGCCGGGCGTCAGCAATGGCGACGCTACTGTCCGAGCGTAAGTTCCAGGGTAGTCGCTGTTCTCAGTCGCAGCAACGGTCTGTGACCGCCGTCACACTTCATGCGGACCTTCCGTCAGCCACTACGCCGACCGTCCTGGTTCGTTTCGTGGGTTCTCTGCTCAGACCATCGGCCCCGCGTGACGCGTTCTGGAGTCCCGGGACCCGCATCTCAAACGTACGCGGGGCATAGGATCTGGCGGTATGAGCCCCGCGGATCGCGACGTCCTCACGAGCCTGCCCAACGCGCGGCCGACGCGACGCAGCGCGAAGCGCCCGAGCCGCGACGCGGCGGCAGAGCCCGCGGCGGCGCCGGCGAAGGCCGCCGCGAAGCCGAAGGCGCCCGCCAAGCCCAAGGCGCCGGCCGCCAAGAAGGCGACCGCGAAGGCCAAGCCCAAGGCGAAGAACGCGCCCGCGCGCGCGAAGCCGGCGGTCAAGCCGGCCCCGGCGCCGAAGGCCGCCCCGCGCGCGGCCGCGCCGTCCTCCCCGCCCCCGCCGCCGTCGGGCTGGGCGTCGCCGAAGCCGGAGCGGCCGCAGGGCGACGGCGACCTGATCGGCACCGCGGTCCAGGCCGTCGGCGAGCTGGCCCAGATCGGCCTGACGTTCGGCGGCCAGGCCGTGCGGCAGGCGCTCTCGCGCCTGCCGCGCCCGTGAGACCGCTCGCCTGGTAGCGCTCGCGTCTCATTGCGCGAGCCCGCCAGGGGCTCCCTCGCGCGCGTCGACAGAGCCCCCGATGTGCGCTACTTCACGTGGTGCACGAGCTGGCCGGCCTTGTCGCGGACGGTGAGCTTGAGCGTGTTGCGGCTCGTGATCGGGCCGGGCCGGAAGGCGCGGTAGGCGACCACGATGCGGCGCGTGTCGAGGTTGAGCGGCAGGATCAGCGTGAGCCGCCCGTCGGGGCGCGTCTTCAGGCCGGTCTTGGTGAGCTTGCGCAGCTTGCCGCCGACCTCGTGGTAGATGTCCAGGCGCGCGCCGCCGACGGCCTTGTTGGCCTTCGTGCGGAGCGTGCCGCGGACCACGACGCGCTTGCCGTACTGGTTGCTGAACGCGCGCTGGTGGTTCTTGTCGAACCAGACGTTCAACCGGGCGTTCTTGCCGCTCGCGGGCGACGTGCTCGCGCCGCCGACGCCCGTGCCGGAGCCGGAGCTGCCCGGACCGCCGCCGGCGACCTCGCCGTTGGCCTTGGGCAGGACGACCGGGCCGTAGACCGGCGTCACGTTGCCGCCGGCGTCCTCGACGTCGACCTCGACCGCGTGCTCGGCGAGCGGAAGCTTGAGGACGTCGAAGTCGACGGCGCGCGTCGCGGTCGCCGGGCACGGCGCCGGCTGGCCGAACTCGTAGGCGTCGTCGTCGCTGGGGTTGGTGTCCGCGCACGCGCCGCCGACCGGATCGGCTGCCGCGACCTTGCCGTCGACGCGCACGACCGTGCGGTAGACGCCGCCGCCGACGTCGGCGGCGTTGTAGGTCAGGCGCACGCGGCCGGTCTTCTCGCCGTTGTCGGTCACGGTCTTGCCCGTCACCGTCGGCGCGGCCGGGTCCCGCAGCACGACCTGCGGGTCGGTGATCGTGGCGCTCGGCGGTTGGCCGTTGACCATCGTGCAGACGTTCGGGTCGTCCGCGCCGCAGCCGAACGAGAACAGCACGGAGGCCGCGTCGAGGCCGACCGCGTCGAGCGGGCCGGCGAGGTTGCCGGTGCACGTGTCGGTCGGGCCGGGCGCGCAGGCCTCGATGGTCTTGCCGTCCGCGCTCAAGGTGTAGGAGAACGTGCGGACCGACCCGACGGGCATGCCCTGCGTCGAGCGGCCGAGCGTGACGCGCGCGATCCGCGTGCCCGCGGGAGCGGTGAAGCGGTGGAACGCGAACGTGCCGCCGTCCCACGGTCCGGAGCCCACGAGCTGGGCGGTCAGGCCGCCGCCGGTCGAGCACGCGTCGGTCGCGGCAGCGCCGGTGTCGGCGTGCGCCTCCCAGCCGGCCGCGCACCCGCGCACGGTGTAGGTGTCGGCGCTCCCTGCCGGCACGGCGCTCAGCGCCAGAGTGGCCACGAGCGCGGCCACCATCCCTGCCCTCTTGATCATGGTTCTCCGGAAGTCGGTTTAAGTGATGAACCGCGCGGGCCGCATCGCCGACCCTCGCCAACGGCCCTGGTTCGGGCCGCGACCGGAGTTTCCTGCGAATGGCGGCTCGCCGAGCGGGCCTGACGTTGTTATGCTCCCGCGCCGTCAGCCGAGTTCGCGTGCCACCTCGGGTACGCGGAGCGGGGGAACCACCTGTGACGTCGAGCGGTTGCGGCGGCGTCACCGGGGCGAATCGAGCCTCTTCGCTTGTAGCGCCGTCATCCGGCGCGAGCCCGCCAGCTAACCCCGTAGGCCGTTGGATGAGGACCTACAAGAGTTGCCGAAGACGAACCTTCTTGCTGCGGGCGCCGCGCTGGCTGCCCTCGTACTCGCCTTGCCGTGCGCGGCCGTCGCCGCGGACCCGGCCCCTGCCGCGCCCTCGCCGGGCGGGTTGAGCTTCGCCGACCCCGACGCGCCGACGGTCTTCACCGACGGCTCGACGCTGAACGCCCCGCTCGGGCAGCTGGTCGGCGACGTCGTCACGGTCAGCGGCACCGTCGCCGGGACCGCGGCCGGCGACGCGGTGGCCGTCCAGCGCGTCGACCCGACCGTCGGCTGGGCGACGATCGCGACCGCGGTCGTCGGACCCGACGGGACCTACAGCGCGAGCTGGAAGGCCGACCACGCCGAGAAGACCACGCTGCGCGCCGTGTCCGCCTCGGCGGCCACGAGCACGACCCGCGCCGTCGTCGCCTCCGGCGCGCCGATCGAAGGCCGGGCGCTGACGCTCTACCGCCGCGCGCAGGTCACCTGGTACGGCCCCGGCTTCTACGGCCACAAGACGGCCTGCGGCCTGCGCCTGCGCAAGGCCACCCTAGGCGTGGCGAACAAGTCGCTGCCCTGCGGAACCCTCGTCGACCTGTACAACAACGGGCAGACCGTCACCGTTCCGGTGATCGACCGCGGACCCTTCCGTCGCGGGACGAGCTACGACCTCACGGCGGCGACGGCGCAGGCCATCGGCGTGACGGCGACGGCGACGATCGGCGCGGTGCGGTCGGTGGCGCCGGCTGTTGCTGCGCCTGTGGCTGCCGCGCCGGCTGCGGGTTAACCAGCGGGGTTGGTCTTCAGCGCGTTCGCGCGGGTGCTGCGCGGCGTGGTTCGTCCGCCATCGAGGGCGTGCGAGGTTGGGGCGGCGCTCCATGCGGTCGGTGTGGCTCGTCCTGGTGGCAGCGCGAGGCGGGCGGTTCGGGACCGAAGCGCGGGTTCGTCTCGGTCCGTGTCGTCTGGTGTCCCGTATGGGGGCATCAGGCGACATGGATCCAGGGTTCGGCCCCGAATTGCCCCTGAACCTGTCCTTTCGGCCCCGAGCCGTCCGCCCGGAGCACGACCAAAAGCGAGCCACACCGACAGCGGTCGCGCCGCCCCCAACGCCTTCACGTCCTTGATGCGGACGCACCACGCCGCGCAGCACCCAACGCAACCCGCGCTGGGCGCCACAAACGCCCGCCCTTAAGCCAGCGGCACGCCCGCGGCCCGCGCCGCGAACATGCCTTCGTCCGCCCGGCCCGCCAGCTCGTCCAGCGTCTCCCCGTCGCTCGGGCACGCCGCGAGCCCGATGGAGGCCGACAGCGGCGCGCCGCCCAGGGCCGCGCCGGCGATCGCGGTCGCGACACGGCTTCCGAGATCGCGGGCGGCTGTCGGCTCGCGGTCCGGGCTGGTCACCCACCAGCGGCCGAGGCGTTCGCGGATGACGAGGTCGGCGGGTGCGAGCTCGGCGGTCAGGCCGCGCTCGGCGGTCTCCAGCGCGATCGCGACCTCGCGGCCGGACTGCGAGGCGAGCAGGCGCTCGAGGTCGTCGACCTCGACGACGAAGACGGCGAACGGCCGGCCGTCCTGCTCGCGACGCTCGAGCCGGCGCGCGATCGCCGCCAGCCACGGCGGGCCGGCGTCCTGCGCGTCATCCCACGTGGTGTCGACGCGCCGCAGGCGCGTGACCGTCGGCGCGTCGCACGCCGGGGCGTACAGCGCGTCATCCACCCCGCCCGCCACGCCGCTGGGCGGCGTGGCCGCGAGCTCCTCGGCCAGCGACGTCAGCGGATCGACGTGCTCGGGGACCGGCGGGAGGTCGACGACGTTGACGCCGTTGGGCGGCGGCGCGATCGGCTGCTCGACGGCGCCGTCACCGCTGCCGTTGCCGTTGCCACCGTGGTCCTGGCCGAAGCGCGCCGCGGCGCGGCGCGCCGCCTCGGCCAGCGGGTCGTCACCACCGAACGGATCGTCGACCGCGACGTCGCGCCCGGTCGGCGCCGCACCCGTGAAGTCCTCGCCGCTCGGCGCCGCCCGCTGCGCCCCCGGCTGCGGCGCGAAGGCGCGGATGCCCTGCGCCGGGGCAGGAGGCGGCGCGGACGCCGCCAGCGCCTCGGCCAGCGGGCCGCCGGCCCGGCCGGGCGCGTCGCTGCCGACGCCGACGCCGACGGCCAGCGACGCCTCGGCGACGCGGGCGCAGACGTAGGCCAGGCGGTCGGCCAGGTCGGCCACCAGCTCCGGCATCGGATCGCGCAGCTCGGCCCGCAGCGCGCGCCACAGCGACGCCCGCAGCGCCTCGACGCCCGCGGCGAGCGCGGCCGCGCTCCGGGCCCCGGTCAGCCGTGCGGCCGAAGCGGCGAGCGGCGCGCGGCCGTCCCCCACGACGAGCCGCTCCAGCGCGGCGTCGGACGCCAGCGCGGCGAGCACCGCGCCGCACAGCGCCGGCCCACCGCGCGCCAGCTCGGCGGCGGGCACCGCGCCGGCAGCGGCCAGCGGCGCGTCGGCGACGAGCGCGAGCAGCCAGCCCTTGGCGACGACCGCGGCGTCGACCGCCGGCGCATCGGCGACCGGTCGCGGCCGACGACCGTGAAGTACGGCTCCATCCATGGAGCGTGCATCTTTGCACCGCAACCTGACGAATTGATGAAGGTCCGGGTCAAAACCTGTACCGACGAACGGGCACAATGCCCTCCGTGCCCCAACTGCCGTCGATCGACGAGGCCCGCGCGACCCTGCTCGCCGTGGTCCGGCCCCTCGAACCCACGAACGTCGCGGTCAACGACGCCCTCGGGCTCGTGCTCGCCGAGGACGTCTCCGCCGCCCACGACGTGCCGGCGTTCGCGAACTCCGCGATGGACGGCTTCGCGGTCCGCGCCGGCCAGGCCGGCCAGCGCCTGCGCATCTCCGGCGAGTCCCGCGCCGGCGCCCCCTACGACCAGACGATCGTCGACGGCGAGGCCGTCCGGATCTCCACCGGCGCCGCGCTGCCGGCCGGCGCCGACGGCGTCCTCCAGATCGAGCTCGTCGAGCTCGACGGCGACGAGGCCGTCACGCTGACCGAGGCCGTCGAGCCCGGCCGCAACGTCCGCGACCCCGGCACCGACCTGCGCGCCGGCGCGGTCGTCCTGCGCGCCGGGACGCGGATCGGCCCGGCCGAGCTGGGCGTCGCGATCGGCGCCGGCCGTCAGGGCGTCCTCGCCGCGCCGCGCCCGCGCGTCGCGATCGTCACCACCGGCGACGAGCTGGTCGAGGCCGGCGCGCCGCTGCAGCCCGGGCAGATCCACGACTCCAACGGCCCGACGCTCGCCGGCCTCGCCGCGCGCGCGGGCGCCGAGGTCGTCGGCCGCGGCCACGCCGTCGACGACCCGGAGGCCACCCGCGCGGTGATCGCCGAGGCGCTCGACGTCGCCGACGTCCTGGTCCTCGCCGGCGGCGTCTCGGTCGGCCCGCACGACCACGTCAAGCCCGCGCTCACCGACCTCGGCGTCGAGGAGCTGCTGTGGCGCGTCGCGCTGCGGCCCGGCAAGCCGACCTGGCTCGGCCACCGCGGCGACCAGCTCGTCTTCGGCCTGCCCGGCAACCCGGTCTCGGCGTACGTGACGTTCCTGCTCTTCGCGCGCCCGGCGCTCAACGCGCTCCAAGGCGCCGACGCGACCGTGCCGCGGACCCGCGCGACGCTCGCGGTCGCCGTACCCCGCCACCCGGACCGCGACGAGTGCGTCCGCGTCCGCCGCCGCGCGGACGGCAGCGTCGAGCCGACCGGCCCGCAGGGATCGCACGTGCTCTCGTCGCTGCTCGGCGCCGAGGCGCTGGCGATCGTCCCGCGTGGCGAGGGCGACCTCCCGGCCGGGAGCGACGTGACGCTCGAACCGGTCTAAGCCCGCGACCGGTGCGCCCGGACCCGCGCGCGGTTGCCGCACGTCTGCGCCGAGCACCACTTGCGTCGGCCGCCCGGGTCGACGAACAGCTTGCGGCAGATCGGGTCCGCGCAGGCGTGGAGCTGGTCGACGCGCGGGCCGGTGAGGTCGACGAGCGCGGCGCGCGCCAGCCGGGCCAGCGCCTCGGCGGCGTCGTCGGGACGGCGGCGCGCGAGCCGCGGCGTGCGCACGAGGACCAGCGGGGCCGCGTCGCGGTCGGCCCACGCCTGGACCGCCTTCAGCGCCTCGGCGTCCGGCGCCGCGCGGTCGTCGACGACCGCGAGCGCGACCGCGCGCAGGGACTCGCGCAGCCCGTGGGCGGCCGCGACGTCCGCGTCGCTCACCGGCGCGGCCGGCCCCGCCCCGACGCGGTCGAGGAACTCCGCCAGGCGCGCGACGTCGCCCATCCGCTCGGCCGGCGTGTCGCTGAACGGGTAGCCGCGCGTCGCGAGGAAGTCGAGCCACGGCGCGCCGCCGTCGAAGCGCAGGTCGGTGTGGGTCAGGCGTTCGGACATCGCACGGATAATGTAACACCACAGGCATTACGAGATCTGGTACTCATGTAATGCATGACCCGTTACCTCCCCCTCGTCGGGTTCGTCCCGCTTTGGAGCACCGGCTTCATCGCGGGCACGATCGGCACCGACAACGCCCCCGCCCTGCCGCTGACGACCTTCCGCTTCCTCCTCGCGGCGGCCGTCCTCGCGCTGCTCGCCAAGGCCGCGCGCGTCCCCTTCCCCCGCGATCCCCGCACGATCGGCCACCTCGCCGTCGCCGGCTTCTTCCTCCAGGCGCTCCAGTTCGGCGCCGGCTACCTCGGCTTCGCCGCCGGCATCCACGCCGCGCTCGCCTCGCTGATCTTCAGCGCCGCGCCGCTCGTCGTCGCCGTCGCCGCGATCCCGCTCTTCGGCGAGCGGCTGAGCCGGCGGGCGTGGGCCGGGCTCGGCCTCGGGCTCGGCGGCGTCCTCGTCGCGGTCGCGCACGACCTCTCCGGAACCGGCCTGGCCGCGATCGGCTGGACCACGCTCGCGGCCGTCGGCCTCGCGGGCGGGACGCTCTACCAGCGCCGCTTCGCGCCGGAGACCGACCTGCGCGCCGGTGGCGCGATCTCGCTGGCGACCGGCGCGCTGATCGTCGCGCCCATCGCCGCGTTGCACGACGGCCTCGCGCTGCCCACGTCGGCCGGCGCCCTCGGCGCGCTGGCCTGGCTGGCGCTCGTCAACTCCGTCGGCGCGATGTCGCTGTTGATCTGGCTGATGCGCCGCGGCGGCGCGGCCGCGACGACGAGCATGCTCTACCTCGTCCCGCCGGTCACCGCGCTCATGGCGGCCGTCGTCCTGCACCAGCATCTGGACGCGCCGGTGCTCCTGGCGCTGGCGATCTCCGCTGCCGGCGTGGCGCTGACGACGACCGCGCCGCGCCCCGCGCCGGCGGCCAGCGCCGGCGCCGGCGCCGGCGCCGCGGGCCCTAGCGCGACGCCGCTTCGAGGTACGCGACCATCCGGTTCGTCAGCGCGGTGAGCGCCGGCGCCGGCTCCTCGAGCGCCAGCGGCCGGTCGGCCAGCAGCTCCTCGAGCCGCTCGCCGAACGCCGGATCCGCCCGGCCCGCCAGCCGCGCCGCGACCTGGGCGGCGCGGCGCGTCGCCTCGGCGTCGATGGTCCAGATCGCCTCGAACAGCCGGTCGCGGTCGTCCGGCCCGCCGGCTTCGTTGAGCCCCGGCTGCTCCCACGCCAGCAGGCACGCGGAGTAGCCGGGCGCGTCGATCACGACCGCCCACTCGTTGCCGAGCACGTCGTCGCAGCCGATCGGGATCTCGACCGGCGCGCCGCCCGGATGGCGCACGCCGTCCGGGAAGTCGGCGAAGACCGCGGACGCGTCGGCGTGCTGCGCCAGGCGGCGGTAGCGCCGCTCGACGCGCCGGTAGAAGCGCTCCTCCTGGAAGGCGCCGAAGACGACCGGCGCGGCGGCCAGCGCGAGCGCCTCGTGCTCGATCGCCTTGGACAGCGCGATGAGCGTCGACTTCTTCAGCACCTGCGGGCGCGCGCCCACGTCCTGGGCGGCGACCGCGGCGTAGATCGACGGATGGTCGGACGGGCCGCCCGTGTCCTGGGCGCGCGAGATCGCGGCCGGCACGGACAGGCCGCGATGGCGCAGCGCGAGGACTTTGCGCAGCGCCTCGACGTCGTCCTCGGTGTAGCGGCGGTAGCCGGACGCGGTGCGCCCTGGCACCGGGAAGCCGTAGCGCTGCTCCCACATGCGGATCGTCCCGGCAGCGATGCCGGTGCGCTCAGCGACGTCCTTGATGGCGAGATCGGTGGTCATTTCCCCTTGTGCGTCGAACGCTCCTGACGTTCAACAGGCTGTTGAGTGTTCCGCCCGCACCGGACGGGGTACGTCGTGGAGCCCATCCGGGTTCATCGGCCAGGCCGATCCGGCACGTACCCCCCTTCGTGACCTCCACCGTGCTCCTCACCGGAGCCACCGGCTACGTCGGTGGCCAGCTCCTTCCTCAGCTCCTCGAAGCCGGACACGAGGTCCGCTGCCTGGTGCGCGACGCCGCCCGCGCACAGCGAACGCTGCCCGACGAAGAGCGAGTCAAGATCTGCGAGGGCGACGTCGTCAGCGGCGAGGGCCTGGACGCGGCCGCCGCGGGCGTGGACGTCGCCTACTACCTCGTGCACTCGATGGGCGACGGCGACTTCGCCGACCGCGACCGCCGAGCCGCCGAGCACTTCGGGACGGCGATGGCGCGCAACGGCGTCGCCCGCACCGTGTACCTCGGCGGCCTGGAGGGCGACGGCGGCGAGGAGGGCTCCGAGCACCTGCGCAGCCGCCACGAGGTCGCGCACGTCCTCCAGGAGGCGATCGGCGACCACGGCGACCTCGTCCACGTCCGCGCCGCGATGATCGTCGGCGCCCAGAGCGCCTCGTTCCAGATGCTCGAGGGGTTGGTCAAGCACCTGCCGGTGATGATCACGCCCAAGTGGCTGGAGACGCGCAGCCAGCCCGTCGCCATCGCCGACGTCACCAAGACGCTCGCGGCGCTCGCCATCCGCGACGACGCGCCGGCCGAGGTCCAGCTCGGCGGTGCCGACGTCCTGACCTACCGCGAGATGCTCCGCCGCTTCGCCGCCGTCGAGGGCCGGCGCCAGCCGGTGCTGATCCGCGTCCCGCTCTTCACACCGCGGCTGTCGTCCTACTGGGTCGCGCTCGTGACGCCGGTCAAGCTCGGGCTGGTCAAGCCGCTCGTCGAGGGCCTCAGCTCGGAGACCGTGGTGCGCGAGGAGCCGCCGGAAGGCCTCAACGACGCCCCGCTGAGCTTCGACGACGCGGTGCGCTCCGCGCTCGCGAGATAGGTTCCGCGGCCAGATGGTCCTTCCGCTGGTCTTCCTCGCCGCGCTCGCGCTCGCCGCCCGGATCGCCTACTCGCTGGTCACCCGCCTCGGCGGGGCGCGCGAGATCGCCGGCGTGATCGTCCGCGACCCCACCGACGACACGACGATCGACGGCGACGGCGCGGTGCGCTCGATCCAGGGCGCCGACATCGTCCTGCCCGAGAAGCTGTTCGGCGAGCTGTGGTCGGTCGAGACGCTGGAGCGCCTGGCGCGCACGTACTGGTCGTACCTGACCTACGTGACCCTTGGGCTCATCCGCGTCTACTACACCGACGAGGAGCGCTACGTGTGCCTCCTGTTCCGGCCCTTCAAGCTGCTCACGTTCCAGGCGCCGGAGTACGAGACCGACAGCGAGCGCGGGATCGTGCGCTGGCGGATCGAGCAGGGCCTGCTCGTCGCCGCCCAGGGCCACGGCGGCGACGGCTACCTGGAGATCGACGTGCGCCGGCTCGACTGCGACGAGCCGGGCAAGGAGCGCATCAACGTCGAGGTCGAGGTCGCGAACTTCTACCCGCAGATCGCCTCGCGGCTCGGGCGGTTCCTGTACACCAACACGCAGTCGCGGATCCACGTCATCGTGACCCACGGCTTCCTGCGCCGGCTGGCGCGCCGCGAGCTCGACGAGTCGATCGCCGGGCGCTTCCGCGGCCCGTCCTCCCACGAGGAGACGGGCGAGCCGGAGCGAGAACGCTCCTCACCGTCTTAGGCCGATTGGCCGGCCCGCATCGTCGTGGCTGACGTCGCCGGGCGAGCGCCGGTGGGCGCCAGCCCATCAAGCCGGTCGGTGGCGTCAGGCGCGGCGAGGTGGCCCGGAGAATCGCCCTAGCCGTAGCGCTCGCTGACCAGCGCCCGCAGCTTGGTGCGGTCGTGGCGGGCGGAGATGCGGCGCACCGTGCCGGAGCGCGAGCGCATCACCAGGGACTCGGTCGTCGCGCTGCGCGCGCCCTGGTAGCGGACGCCCTGGAGCACGTCGCCGTCGGTGACGCCGGTCGCCGCGAAGAAGCAGTCGTCGCCCTTGACGAGGTCGTCCTGGGTGAGCTGGCGGTCGAGGTCGTAGCCCGCGGCGATCGCCGCGCTGCGCTCCTCGTCGTCGCGCGGCCACAGCTTGCCGACCAGGCCGCCGCCGAGCGACTTGATCGCCGCCGCGGAGATGACGCCCTCCGGCGTGCCGCCGATGCCCCACAGCAGGTCGACCGGCGAGCGGTCGGAGACCGCGAGCATCGACGCCGACACGTCGCCGTGCTGGATGAGCCGGACGCGGGCGCCGATGTCGCGGACGGCCTGCAGCGTCTCGGTGTGCCGGTCGCGCTCCAGCGACACGATCATGATGTCGCCGATCTCGACCCCGCGGCGCTCGGCGACCAACTCGATGGTCTTGGTCAGCGGCCGGTCGAGGTCGAGCAGGTCGGCGATGTCGTCGGCGCCGGCCAGCTTCTCCATGTAGACGATCGGGCCCGGGTTGAACATCGTCCCGCGCTCGGAGAGCGCGATCACCGCGAGCGCGCTGGGCATGCCCTTGGCCGCGAGCGTCGTGCCCTCCAGCGGGTCGACCGCGATGTCGACCTGCGGCGGCGAGCCGTCGCCGATCTGCTCGCCGTTGTAGAGCATCGGCGCCTCGTCCTTCTCGCCCTCGCCGATGACGACGATGCCGTCCATCGAGACGGTGCCGAGCACGAGGCGCATCGCGTCGACGGCGGCCTGGTCGGCGCCGATCTTGTCGCCGCGGCCGACCATGCGGGCGGCGGCGAGCGCGGCCGCCTCGGTCGTGCGCACGAGCTCCAGCGCGAGGTTGCGGTCAGGTCCGGTGGTCTGGGCCATGGGCTCGGAGCCTATGGATTCAGGCCACGCTCTGCGCGATGGCGACCAGCGCGCTGAGCGCCCATGGGCCCTGCGCGGTCAGGCGCAGGTGGAGGCCGTCGAGCTGCCAGGAGAGCTCGTGGACCGGGCGCAGGGAGGGCTGCGCCTCGGCGAGCGGGGCCTCGCGGTGGACGACACCGTCGGCGATCGACGCGGGCGGCGTCGCGGCGGTCAGGTCGCGCGCGGGCGGGGCCGCGGTGCCGGCGTAGAGCGAGACGCGGCCGGGGCGGTCCGGGCGCGTGTCGTCGAGGTTCCAGGCGACCTCGACGGCCTGCGGCCCGCAGGCGTACACGTCGACCCAGCGCGTCAACGGCAGCGGGACGCGCGGCAACGGGACCTCGCGGCCCAGGTGCGCGTCGGCTTCGGCGATGCCCTCCAGCGGGTGCGGCTCGGCGACGGCGTCCATCAGGGACGCTTCAGCTTTTCAGGCGCGGCGGCGGCTGTCCACGGCCGCCCGCAGCCGCGTCAGCCCCTCGGCGATCTCGGCCTCGGTGTGCGTGGTGAAGGAGAGGCGCAGCGTCGCGCGGTCCGGCGGGCCTGGGAAGAACGGCCAGCCCGGGACGAACGCGACCTCGCGCTCGAGCGCCGCCTGCAGCAGGTCGTCGGCGTCCCAGCCGTCGGGCAGCCGGACCCAGACGAACATGCCGCCGTCCGGACGCGTCCAGCGCGAACCCTCCGGCAGCGTGCCGGCCAGCGCGCCGAGGAGCGCGTCGCAGCGCGGCGCGTAGACCGCGCGCAGGCCCGCGATGTGCGCGTCGAGGTCGCTCGCGGCCAGCCAGTGCGCGGCCGCGGCCTGGTCGATCGTGGACGTGTGGAGGTCCGCCGCCTGCTTGGCGACGACCAGCGCGCGGCGCAGCGCGGCCGGCGTGCGCAGCCACCCGATGCGCAGGCCCGGGACCAACACCTTCGACAACGTCGACAGCGCGATCGTCCGGTCCTCGGCGCCGGGCAGCGACGCGACCGGCGCGACCGGCGCGCCGCGGTAGCGCAGCTCGCCGTACGGGTCGTCCTCGACGATCCACAGCCCCACGCGCGCGGCGACGCGCGCGAGCGCGGCGCGGCGCTCCAGCGGCAGCGTCCGGCCGGTCGGGTTGTGGAACGTCGGGACCGTGTACAGCAGCTTGGGCCGCTCGCGGCGCACGAGCGCCGGGATCGCCTCGGGGTCCAGGCCGTCGTCGTCGCACGGCACCGGGACGACGCGCGCGCCCGCCATCTGGAAGCACTGCAGCGCCGCGAGGTAGGACGGCTCCTCGACCAGGACGGTGTCGCCCGGCTCGATCAGGACCGCCGCGATGAGCGTCAGCGCCTGCTGGGAGCCCGACGTGATGAGGACGTCGTCGGCGTCGGTCGGCAGGCCGCGCGTGCCGAGCCGCGCCGCGACGAGGCGCCGCAGCTCCGGATCGCCCTCGGTCGTCGAATACTGGAGCGTGCGCCCGTAGGCGTCGTCGGCCAGCGCGGCGGCGAACGCCGCGCGCAGCCCCGGCGCGTCGAACAGCTCGGGCGCCGGCAGGCCGCCGGCGAACGAGATCACGCCGGGGCGCTGCGTCAACGCCAGGATCTCGCGCACGGGCGAGCTCGCGACGTCGCGCAGGCGCGCGGCGGCGGCGGGCGGCGCGGCGGAGATCTGCCGGCCGCTCATCGCCTGCCTCCGCGCGGCGCGGCGCCCACCGCGCACGATCGGCGACGAGCCGTCATCGCACCGGCCGGGCCGCGAGGACGCCGGAGACGACGAGGCGGTCGTCCAGGTCCAGCAGCTGCGCGATCTCCTCGGCGGCCTGGCGCGCGCACGGGACCGGCGCGGCGTCCATCCCCTCGGCGCGCAGCCCGGCGGCGAGGTCGCCGAGCGCGGTCGTGCGCAGCGACCCGCCGGTCCGCCCGAGCAGGACGAGGTGGACGGGCGCCTCGTGCAGCGAGCGGGCGAACGCGTCGGCGACGCGCAGGTCCCGCGCCTGGCGGGCGGGCGCGTCGGCGGCGAGGATCCGCGCGCCGCCGGTCTCGGCGAGGTGCGAGCGCCAGTGCGGCAGGTGCGCGTCGCGGATCGCGCGCCGCAGGGCCGGATCGGTGACGGTGACCAGCCGCCACGAGGCGAGCCGGGCGCGCTCCAGCGCGTTGCTCAGCGCGGCCGGCTGGACGGGGTCGGGACGGAACGGGCGGAACGTGTTCGGCGCCGCCCGCAGGTCGTTGGCGTAGGACAACGACATGGACATGAGGTACCTCCGGAGTTTCGAGTAGGAGCGAGAACGGCCAGTCGCCGGACCCGCTTCCGCGGGCCGCTAAGGGGCGCTGGTGATCGCTACTCGAAGGAGGTGCTGCATGTGGCGGGCAACGGTACCGGACGGCTCCGGCGGGCTCAAGGGCCGGCCGGCTGGCTCACCCGCGGCGCCCGCGCCGCCGCGGCGGCGAGGAGCGGAAGCTCTCCTGCGCCAGCGCCGCGTCGACCGACACCAGCGCCGCCTCCGCGCCGATGGCGACCGCGCCCAGCAGACGAGGTCGCTGGAGGGCGTGAGCGTGCTCATGCCCTCCGCCCTTCCCGGCCCCTACAACCCGTATGCCTGCAAGAGGTTCAACCACACCTCGCTGCGCGTCGGGAACGCCGGGATGGCGTGCCAGAGGTCGTCGAGCGACACCTGGCCGACGATCGCGATCGTCGCCGCGTGCAGCCACTCGGCGACGTCGACGCCGACGAACGTGGCGCCGACGATCACGCGCCGGTCCTCGTCGACGACGATGCGCGAGGTCCCGCCGCCGCCCTTGCCGTGGAACGACGCGCCGGCGGTGCCGTCGGTCGACACGTCGACCACCCGCACATGCAGCCCGGCCTCGCGCGCGCTGGCCTCGGTGTGCCCGACGGCCGCGACCTGGGGCTCGGTGAACGTCACGCGCGGCGGCGGGGTGGGCGGGGTCGTGGTCCGCAGAAGCGCGCCGGCGTCGCCGCAGATCTGGTCGGCGGCCAGGCGCGCCTGGTGCTTGCCCTCGTGGGTGAGCAGCGCGCGGCCGTTGGCGTCGCCGACGACGTAGAGCCAGTCGTGGCCCGCGACGCGCAGGTCGTCGCCGACCTCGACCGAGCCGGGCGGGTGGGCGGAGATCGCGACGTCGACGGCCTCGAACCCCAGGTCCTCGGTCAGATGCCGCCGGCCCGAGGCCACCAGGATCTCGTCGGCCTCGATCGCGCCGTGCGCCGACGTCGCGACCGTCACGCGCCCGTCGGCACCGCGCGACACCGCGGTCGCGCTCACGCCGCACTTGACGTCGACGCCCGCCCTGACCAACCCCTCCGCCACGAGCTCCGCCGCGAACGGCTCGTCGCGCCCGAGCAGGTGGTCCTCGCGCTCCAGCAGCGTCACGCGCGCGCCGAGCGTCGCGAACGCCTGCGCCAGCTCGGACCCGACGGGGCCGCCGCCGAGCACGATCAGCGACGCCGGCACGTCGCGGACCTGCGACGCCTCGCGGTTGGTCCACGGATCGACCTCGGCCAGGCCGGGGATCGGCGGGATCAGCGGCGCCGTGCCGACCGACACGACGACCGCGCGGCGCGCCCGCAGGATGACGTCGCCGACATGGACGACCTGCTTGCCCGCGATGTGCCCGTGGCCGCGCACGAGCATCACGCCGCGCTCCTCGAGCCACGGCAGCTGCGCGCTGTCGTCCCAGCCGTGCACGACCTCGGTCCGGCGCTCGAGCGCCGCGGCCACGTCCAGCGGGCCGGTGACCGCCTCGCGCGCGCCCGGCACGCGCCGCGCCTCGGCCAGCGCCTGGGCCGGGCGCAGCAGCGCCTTGGACGGCATGCACGCCCAGAACGAGCACTCGCCGCCGACGAGCCGGTCCTCCACGATCGCGACCTCGAGGTCGCGGCCGCCCAGGCGCCCGGCGATCACCTCGCCGGAAGGGCCCGCGCCCAGCACGACCACGTCGACCTCGCGGATCTCGCTCACGCGCCGGCCTTCCAGTCGCGGAACGCGTCGAGCAGCTCGGCCTCGACGCGTGGATCAAGTCCTTCAGGATCGATGTGGCCCACGACCTCGAGCGTCTCGCGCATCTGCACCATGTAGCGCGAGCAGCACCCACAGGTGTCGACGTGCCGTTCGAACCGGGCGCGTACGTCCACGGTCATGACGCCCTCGTGGTAGTCGGTGACCAGCTCCACCATCTCGCGACACGACAGCCCGCCGCAGTCCGGAGACGGGTCCTTGCGCCAGAAGGTGAGCCAACGTGGTGGGGTCATGAGGCGATCCACTCCTCGAGCGCCTTGCGCACCTTGGCGCGGGCGCGATGGAGGAGCACGCGCTGGTTGGTCTCCGTGACGTCCAAGACGTTGCGCACCTCGTCCGACGACAGCCCTTCGAGGTCGCGAAGGCTGATGACGATGCGCTGGCGCTCGGGCAGCTCGGCGATCGCCTCGCGCGCGATCCGCAGCACCTCCTCGCTCTCCAGCGACGCCTCCGGGTCGTCGTGCCAGTCGGCCGGCGCGCTCGTCCACGCGCCCTCGCTGGTGAACCGCGACGGGTCGACCGTCGGGCCCTCGCCGTCCTCCATCCCCTCGCCGCCGCCGACCGAGGCGAACGGGATCGAGCGGTGCTCGCGCACCCCGCGCGTCTTGGCGCGGTTGGTGAGGATCCGGAACAGCCAGGTCTTGAACGACGAGCGGCCCTCGAAGCGCTCGAGGCCGCGCAGCACCGCGACCCACGTCTCCTGCACCACGTCCTCGGCGAGCGCGTCGGTCGGGACGTACATCCGGGCCAACCGCATCAACATGGGCGAGTACCGCCGGACGAGCGCCGCGAACGCGTCTTCGTCGCCCGCACGCGCGCGCTCGACCAGGCTCTGGTCGTCGGCGGGCGGGAAGGACGGCATCCGTCGCGACAATAGCCTGCACGCCGACGGGTCGTTCGGCGTGAGAAGGTGCGGGTACATGGCGCAGCGTTTCATCGGGGTTGACGTTGGGGGCACGAAGGTCTCCGTGGCGGTGCTCGAGGGCCACAAGCTCTCCGAGCCGACCCTCCAACCAACCGCCCTCTCCAGCACCGAGGCGCTGATCGACCAGCTCATCGAGGTGATCGAGGCGGCCGGCCCGGCCGACGCGGTCGGCATCGGCATGCCGTCGGTGATCGACTTCGCGACCGGCACCGCGCGGCACTCGGTCAACGTGCCGCTGCGCGACGTGCCGCTGCGCCGCCTGCTCACCGAGCGCCTGTCGATGCCCGTGTTCGTCGACAACGACGCGACCGTCGCGGCGCTCGCGGAGGCCCACGACGACGATCTCCATCAGGTCGCCCAGTCGCTCGTGCTCTTCACGATCGGCACCGGCGTCGGCGGCGGCATCGTCATCGGCGGGCGCATCTACCGCGGCGCGACCGGCGGCGCGGCCGAGCTCGGCCACCAGCTGATCGGCGCCGACCTGTCGGCCGGCCAGCCGCCGCACAGCGACGCGGCGCCGCAGCCCGGCTCGCTGGAGCGCCTCGCGGCGGGCCGCGCGCTGGACGCCCTGGGCCGCGAGCGCGGGTTCCCCGACGGACCGGCCGTGGTGACCGCCGCCCGTGCCGGGGACGCCTCCGCCCTGGAGGCCATCCACATCCTCGGCGAGCGGCTCGGCGTCGGCATCGCGAACGCCATCAACGTCTTCGATCCCGAGCAGGTCGTCATCGGGGGTGGCGTCAGCGCGGCGGGCGAGCTCCTGCTCGAGCCCGCGCGCGCCGTCGCCCGGCGCTTCGTCCTGCCGGGCGTGGGTACCCGCACCGAGATCCGTCTGGCGCGCTACGGCCCCAAGGCCGGAGTGCGCGGAGCAGCCCTTTTGGCTGGTCAGGAAGTGCTCAACTCGTGAAGTCCGGGGTTGCCTCTGCTGGCGCGGCCCTAGGATCGATCGAGAGAGATATTCCAGGAGGCAACACCATGAGCAACGCAGCATCCGTCAACGAGCGCCTCGCGCGGCTCACCGCGCTGGGCACCAGCATCTGGCTGGACCAGATCGAGCGCAAGCTCGTCGAGGGCGGCGAGCTCGCCCGCCTGGTCGCCGAGGACTCCCTCCGGGGCATGACGTCGAACCCCGCGATCTTCGAGAAGGCCATCCTCGGCAGCGAGGAGTACGACGACCAGATCCAGCAGCTCGCCGCCGACGACGCCGACGCGCGCTCGATCTACCAGGCGGTCGCGATCCGCGACGTGCAGAACGCCGCCGACGTGCTGCGCAGCGTCTACGACGAGACCAACGGCTACGACGGCTACGTCTCGCTCGAGGTCGACCCGGACCTGGCCTTCGACACCGACAAGACGATCGCGCAGGCCCAGGAGTACTGGGGTCGCGTCGGCCGCCCCAACCTGATGATCAAGATCCCGGGCACCGACGAGGGCCTGCCGGCGATCGAGGAGTCCCTGTACGCCGGGTTGAACATCAACGTGACGCTGCTCTTCAAGGTCGAGCAGTACGAGAAGGTCATCGAGGCGTTCTTGAAGGGGTTGACCCGCCGCCTCGACGAGGGCAAGCCGGTGGACGGCATCCACTCGGTCGCGTCGTTCTTCGTCTCGCGTGTCGACACCGAGGTCGACAAGCGCCTCGACGCGCTCGGCAACACCGACCTGCAGGGCAAGGCCGGCCTGGCCAACGCCCGCGCGGCCTACCAGCTGTACCTGAAGTACTTCAAGGGCGACGCGTTCGCCAAGCTCGCCGCCGCCGGCGCGCCGGTCCAGCGCCCGCTGTGGGCGTCGACCGGGGTCAAGAACCCCAAGTACCCGGCCACGCTGTACGTGGATGGCCTCGCGGGCCCGGAGACCGTCAACACCATGCCGGTCGCGACGCTCGAGGCCGCGCGCGAGCAGAGCGAGGCCAAGGGCGACGAGGTCGCGATCGACCCGAGCAAGGAGCTCGCGGCGCTGGCCGACGCCGGCATCGACATGACCGACGTCACCGACAAGCTCCTCAAGGACGGCGTCGACGCGTTCGTCACGCCGATGGAGAAGCTGCTCGAGGGCATCGACGCCAAGCGCAAGGCCATCGCGTGACCGCGGAACGGCTCGCCTGGCGGCTCGCGTTCCGGGCACGAGCTCGCCCAGGGGCTCGCTCGAGCGGCCGCCGAGAGGACGGGCGTTGATGTCGGCGGCCGACGGCATCGACGCGGCGATCCCCGACGCCTACGCGCCGGCGATCGACGCGCGCCTGTCGCGCGCCGCGAGCGACGACGTCGCCGGGCGCATCGCCGCCCGCGACGACACGCTCTGGGGCGCGGCGGGCCAGCCGGAGGTCGCCAACCGGCTCGGGTGGCTCGACGTGCACGAGCGCCTGCTCGCCGAGGCCGAAGACCTCCACGCGTTCGCCAGGCAGGCGCGGGCCGACGGCCTGACCGAGGCCGTCGTGCTCGGCATGGGCGGCTCGTCGCTGGCGCCCGAGGTCTTCCGGCGCTCGTTCGGCACGCACGAGGACGGGCTGATCCTCCATGTCCTCGACTCCACCGACGCCGACGCCGTGCGCGACGTCGAGGCCGAGATCGACGTCGCCAAGGCGCTGTTCGTGGTGTCCTCGAAGTCCGGCGGGACGGTCGAGACGCTGTCGGCCTTCCACTACTTCTGGGACAAGACGGGCGGCAACGGCTCGCAGTTCGTCGCCGTCACCGACCCGGGCTCGGGCCTCGCCACGCTCGGTGAGGAGCACGGCTTCCGGCGCGTCTTCGCCAACGACCCCAACATCGGCGGGCGCTACAGCGCCCTGTCGTACTTCGGGATCGTCCCGGCGGCCCTGCTCGGCGCCGACCTGAAGGCCCTGCTCGGCGGCGCGACCGCGCTCGGCCCCGCGTTGCGCGAGCGCGACCCCGCCAACAACCCCGGCCTGTGGCTCGGCTCCGTCCTGGGCGAGCTGTCGCTCGCCCGGCGCGACAAGCTGACGTTCCTGGTCGACCCGCCGATCGAGTCCTATGGGTTGTGGGTCGAGCAGCTGATCGCCGAGTCGACGGGCAAGCACGGCAAGGGCATCCTGCCCGTCGCCGACGAGCCGGTCGGCGCGCCTGAGGCCTACGGCAGCGACCGCGTCTTCGTCCACCTCCACGACGCGGGCCACCATCCCGCCGACGCCGGCGCGGTGCAGCGCCTGATCGACGCCGGCCAGCCGGTGATCACGATCCCCGCCCACGGCGCGGCCGACCTCGGCCGCATCATGCTGCTCTTCGAGTTCGCCACCGCGGTCGCCGGTTGGGTGCTGGAGATCAACCCGTTCGACCAGCCCAACGTGCAGGCGGCCAAGGACAAGACCAAGGAGGTCCTGGCGATGGCGTCGCCGCCGGACATCCCGGAGGCCGACGCGGCCAAGTTGAAGGCCCTGCTCGACGACGGCCCGGCGTCCTACCTGGCGATCCAGGGCTACCTCGCCCCCACGCCGGAGTTCGACGACGAGATCGCCGACGTGCGCGCCAAGCTGCGCGACCGTACGACCATGGCCACCACCTTCGGCTACGGCCCGCGCTACCTGCACTCGACCGGCCAGCTCCACAAGGGCGGCCCGCCCGAGGGCCGGTTCCTGCAGCTGCTGCACGTCGCCGACGAGGACGTGACGATCCCGGGCGGCGGGGCGGGCGGCCCGGCATCATTCGAGACCCTCAAGCGCGCGCAGGCGGACGGCGACCTGCTCGTCCTGCGCGACCACGGGCTGCCGGCGGAGCGCATCGTGCTCCAGGGCGACCCCGTCGCGGCGCTGCGCATCATCAAGGAGAACCTGTAACCCCATGGCGCAGATCGGCTTCATCGGCCTCGGCCGGATGGGCGGCAACATGGTCGCCCGCATCAAGCGCGACTCCGACCACGAGGTCGTCGCCTTCGACTTCGACGCCGGCGCGGTGGGCAGGTCCACCAAGAAGGGCGCCGTCGGCGCCAAGTCGCTCGCCGACCTCGTCAAGAAGCTCGAGGCGCCGCGGATCGTCTGGATCATGGTCCCGGCCGGCGACCCGACGCAGCAGACCGTCGACAAGCTCGCCAAGCTGCTGGAGAAGGGCGACACGATCGTCGACGGCGGCAACTCCAAGTGGACCGACGACATGGCGCGGGCCAAGGAGCTCAAGAAGCTCGGCATCAACTACGTGGACGTCGGGACCTCCGGCGGCGTCTGGGGCATCGAGGTCGGCTACTGCATGATGGTCGGCGGGCCCAACCCCGCGATCAAGCGGCTCACGCCGTTCCTCGACATCCTCGCGCCGCCGCCCGACGAGGAGCACGGGCCGGGCTGGGGCCACATGGGCCCGACCGGCTCCGGCCACTACGTCAAGATGGTGCACAACGGCATCGAGTACGGGATGATGCAGGCCTACGCCGAGGGCTTCAACCTGTTCGACGCCTCCGAGTTCAAGCTCGACAACGCGAAGATCGCGCACCTGTGGATGCGCGGCTCGGTCGTCCGCTCGTGGCTCTGCGAGCTGGCGGCGATCGCCTTCGAGCAGGAGGGCAACGACCTCGAGGCGCTCGAGCCCGTCGTCGCCGAGTCCGGCGAAGGCCGCTGGACCGTCGAGGACGCGGTCGAGAAGCGCATCCCGACGCCGGTCATCACCGCCGCCCTCTACGAGCGCTACAACTCCCAGGACCGGGACGACTTCGCCAACAAGGTCAACGCGGCGCTCCGCGCCCAGTTCGGCGGGCACGCGGTCCAGCGTCGCGCCGACGGCTAGGACGACAACATGGCGACCACCGACGTCAAGCTCGGCGACGCGGCCCCGGACCACAACCCGCTCATCGAGGGACTGGAGCGGCTTCCGGTCCACCCCACGACGCTGGTGATCTTCGGCGCGACGGGCGACCTCGCCCGTCGCAAGCTGCTTCCCGCGATCTACAACCTCGCCCACGAGGGCGCGCTGCCCGAGCGCTTCAACCTGATCGGGTCGTCGCGCAGCGAGATGGCGCACGACGAGTTCGCCGAGCAGGCGGCCGAGGCGATCAAGCAGTTCAGCCGCCGGCCGCCGGACGAGACGGTGCTCAAGGAGCTGCTGTCCAACGTCCGCTACGTCGCGGGCACGTTCGACCGGGACGGCGTCTACGACAGCCTCACCGAGCACCTCGACGAGTTCGACGAGACCGCGGGCCAGCCGCTGAACCGCGCGTTCTACCTGTCGACCGCGCCGGAGTTCTTCCCGGTCATCATCGAGCAGCTGGGCAAGCACGGGCTCAACGGCCACGAGGGCGCCGAGGTCCGCGCGGTCATCGAGAAGCCGTTCGGCACCACGCTGGCCGAGGCCATGGAGCTCAACCGGCGCGTCCTGGCGGTCTTCGCGGAGCAGCAGATCTTCCGCATCGACCACTACTTGGGCAAGGAGACCGTTCAGAACGTCATGGCGTTCCGGTTCGCCAACGGCCTGTTCGAGCCCGTGTGGAACCGCAACTACATCGACCGCATCGAGATCACCGCGGCCGAGGACCTGACGATCGGGACGCGCGCCGGCTACTACGACAACGCGGGCGCGCTGCGCGACCTGGTGCAGAACCACATGCTCCAGCTGCTGTGCAACGTCGCGATGGAGCCGCCGGTCCACTTCGAGGCCGACGAGATCCGCGACGAGAAGGTCAAGGTCCTGCGGTCGGTGCTCAAGCCGACGGCGGAGACCATCGACCAGATCGCGGTCCGCGCGCAGTACGCGGCGGGCACGATCGGCGGCGTCGACGTCAAGGGCTACCTGGAGGAGGACGGCGTCCCGCCGGACTCCAACACCGAGACCTACGCCGCCATCCGGCTGGAGATCGACAACTGGCGCTGGGCCGGCGTCCCGTTCTACCTGCGCACCGGCAAGTCGCTGGCGCGCAAGGTGACCGAGATCGCCATCACGTTGAAGCCGGTCCCGCATCTCGCGTTCCAGCAGGAGGGCTCGGTCGGCGTGCGCCCGAACCAGCTGATCCTCACGATGCAGCCCAACGAGGGCGTGTCGCTGTCGCTCGGCGCGAAGATCCCGGGCACGCGCATGCGCATCCGGCCGGTCAACATGGAGTTCCTGTACGGCACGTCGTTCATGTCGCAGTCGCCCGAGGCCTACGAGCGGCTGATCCTCGACGCGATGCGCGGCGACGCGACGCTCTTCACCCGCAACGACGAGGTCGAGGCGCAGTGGGAGATCTGCGACCCGATCGTCCGCAAGTGGGAGGCGACGCCGGGTCCGCTGCCGCAGTACGAGGCCGGGACGCAGGGGCCGCCGGCGGCCGATCGCCTGCTTGAAGACGGCGCGCGCTGGCGCGCGATCTAGGACGACCAGGCACCCGATCACATGGCCACCGTCGACACCGTCTGGCGCGCTTCGGACACGAACCCGGGCGCCATCGACGCCGCGCTGCGCGCCGCGCTCTCCCAGGTCCACCGCGAGAACGCCGGCTACGTGCCGGCGCGCGTGCTCAACCTGGTGTGCGTGGTCGACAAGCAGTACTCCGGCGAGATCGCCAACCGCCTGCGGCGCGTCGGGCGCTACCACCCGTCGCGCACGATCGTCTGCTCGGTCGACCCGAAGCGCACGACGCTCGACGCGGTCGCGACGATCGCGGGGCCCTCCGAGGTCCGCGAGGGCGACATCGGGCTGCTGCGCGAGACGGTCGTCGTCGAGTGCGGCGAGCGCCACCTCAGGCACCTCGACAGCATCGTCGACCCGCTCGTCGTCACCGACCTGCTGACCTGCGTGTGGGCGCCGCACGGCCACCACGAGGCGGTCGACTCGCTGCTGGACCTGGCGCAGATCGTGCTGACCGACAGCGTCGACGACCCCGAGCCGGCCGACGCGATCCACCGCGCCCGGCAGCTCTCGGAGAAGGTGTACGTGGTGGACCTCGCGTGGCTGCGCTCGACGCCATGGCGCGAGCGGATCGCCGCGACGTTCGACCCCGACACGGTGCGGCCCGAGCTGCGCACGATCTCGTCGGTGACGATCCGCCACCACCCCGACAGCGCCGCGAGCGCGCTGCTGCTCGTCGGCTGGCTCGCCTCCCGGCTGGACTGGCGCTGCGCGCCGCTGATGGCCCAGCGCGGCGGCGTGACCGAAGGCTCGGTCCATGCGCGCCGCCAAGATGTACGCGTTCGCCTGGAGCCCGACCCGCGGCTGCAGGTCCGCGGCCTCTCCGGCCTGACGCTGGCGACCGCCTCGGGCCGGACCTACTCGCTGGAGCGCGGGCCGGGCGGCCTGCGCGCCCACTTCGAGAACCGCCGCGGCGAGGTGCGCGACTGGACGATCCTCGGCGCCTCGCGCGGCGAGGCGGGGATCCTGGGCGAAGGCATTCGCCAGGCGCTGCTGCGGGACCAGACGTACGCGCCGGCGCTGGCAGCGGCGGCGTCGCTGCTGCCTTAGCTTAGGGGCGGGCGTTTGTGGCGCCCAGCGCGGGTTGCGTTGGGTGCTGCGCGGCGTGGTGCGTCCGCATCAAGGACGTGAAGGCGCTGGGGCGGGCGCGACCGCTGTCGGTGGGGCTCGTCGCTGGTCGTGCTCCGGGGCGGGCGATTCGGGGCCGAACCGCCATCTCAACACCGCAATGGTGTCAGGCGTGGCTCAGCTCCACGATCGGCAGGTGCCGCGCGGTCATGTCCGGGTAGTGCGCGCCCGGCGGATAGGCGACGACCATCGCCGCGAACAGCCGGTCGTACTCCGCCCCCGGCGGCACCTCGCGCCACGTCATCGTCTGGCGCCGCCCGCCGAGCAGGATGTCCACCGTGTCGCTCGCGCGCAGGTTCAGCCACCACGCCGGCGTGCGGTCGTTGCCGGCGTTCGCGGCGAGCAGGGCCAGGGCGTCGCCGTCACGCCGGTAGATCAGCGGGGTGTGGCGGACCTTGCCGCTCTTGCGCCCGGTCGTCACGAGCACCAGGACGGGCGCGCCGAACCAGCCGGCGCCGACGCGCCCACGGGTGCGGATCAGCGTCTCGGAGTGGATCCTGGCCCAGACCGCGGCCGCCGGCCGCAGGCGCGCGGTGTGGTGCGTGAACAGGGCGAGCGCGCGTTGCATGGGCGGCATCGTTGCAGCGATCCGGCGATCGTCGAGTAGTTTGCACGCGCGATGCGGCAGATAGCCGGTGACGTCCCCCTAGGCGGGAGCCCGTTCCCGCCCATCGCTGAGTACGCGTTCCTCTCGGATTGCGAGACGACCGCGCTTGTCGCCCCGAGCGGCAACATCGAGTGGCTGTGCCTGCCGCGCATGGACGGCCCGTCCGTGTTCGGCGCGATCCTCGACCGCGACGCGGGCGGCTTCAAGCTCGCGCCGGTGGACCAGTCGGTCCCGGCCGGCCGGCGCTACGTGCCGGGCACGATGATCCTGGAGACCACCTGGGGCACCCGCACGGGCTGGGTGATCGTGCGCGACCTCCTGCTCGTCGGCCCCTGGCACCACGAGGAGGACCGGTCCCAGACGCACCGCCGATCCCCCACCGACTTCGACGCCGACCACGTGCTGCTGCGCACGCTGCGCTGCGTCAACGGGTCGGTCGAGATGAACATGGAGTGCTCGCCGGTCTTCGAGTACGGCGCGGTCCACCCCGAGTGGGAGTACACGTCGTCGGGCTATCACCGCGCGAAGGCGTCGGCGCCCGGCGTCCGGACCGAGCTGCACCTGACGACCGACCTGCGGATCGGCTTCGAGGGCCACCGCGCCCGCGCGCGCACCACGCTGCGCGACGGCGACACGGCGTTCGTCGCGCTGTCGTGGTCCACGCACGGGGCGCCGCAGAGCTACGACGAGGCCTACCAGCGGCTCGTCGGCACCGCCGACTACTGGCACGAGTGGCTCGCGCACGGCGAGTTCCCCGACCACCCCTGGCGCGGCTACCTCCAGCGCAGCGCGCTCACGCTCAAGGGCCTGTCGTACTCGCCGACGGGCGCGATCGTCGCCGCGTCGACGACCTCGCTGCCCGAGACGCCCGGCGGCGTCCGCAACTGGGACTACCGCTACTCGTGGATCCGCGACTCCACGTTCGCGCTCTGGGGCCTGTACACGCTCGGCTTCGACTGGGAGGCCAACGACTTCTTCTACTTCATCGCCGACGTCGCCGGCGAGGACCAGGCCGGCTTGCAGGTCATGTACGGGATCGGCGGCGAGAAGGAGCTGACCGAGCAGGTCCTCGAGCACCTCGACGGCTACGAGGGCGCGCGCCCGGTCCGGATCGGCAACGGCGCCTTCGACCAGCAGCAGCACGACGTCTGGGGCGCGGTCCTGGACTCGATCTACCTCCACACCAAGTCGCGCGACGAGCTGCCCGAGACCGTGTGGCCGCTGCTGTGTCGCCTGGTCGAGGCGGCGATCGAGCACTGGCGCCTGCCCGACCGCGGCATCTGGGAGGTGCGCGGCGAGCCGCGGCACTTCGTGTCCTCCAAGGTCATGTGCTGGGTCGCGTGCGACCGCGGCGCCCGCCTGGCCGCCCTGCGCGAGGACCACGAGCGCGCCGAGCGCTGGCAGGCGGCGGCCGACGAGATCCGCGCCGAGGTCCTGGACAAGGGCGTCGACGAGCGCGGCGTGTTCGTCCAGCACTACGGCTCCGACGCGCTGGACGCGTCCTGCCTGCTGATGCCGCTCGTGCGCTTCCTGCCCGCCGACGACCCGCACATCGTCGCGACCGTCAACGCGATCGACGAGGAGCTGACGGTCGACGGGCTCGTCCTGCGCTACAAGGTCGAGGAGACCGACGACGGCCTGGAGGGCGAGGAGGGCACGTTCGCGATCTGCTCGTTCTGGCTCGTGTCCGCGCTGGCCGAGATCGGCGAAACGCGGAGAGCCCGCGAGCTGTGCGAGAAGATGTTGTCGTATGCCTCGCCGCTGTTGCTGTACGCGGAGGAGATCGACCCCAAGTCGGGTCGCCACCTCGGCAACTTCCCACAGGCCTTCACCCACCTCGCCTTGATCAACGCCGTCATGCACGTCATCCGCGCCGACCAAGAGCTCGCCGCCGCCCAGCAGCCGCTGGACGCCAGCCGCCGGCGCTGACGCTCGACGCAGACGCTCGAAGGAGCCCGTTCCATGCCCGTCCAACTGGTCCGCCAACCCGATCCCGAGATGCTCGCGCGCCACGCCGCCCGCGACCTGATCGCCTCGATCCAGGACGCCCGCGCCGCGCGCGGCGCCGCCCACGTCTGCCTCGCCGGCGGCTCGACGCCGATGCGCTGCTACGAGCTGCTCGACGGCCAGCTCGACGACTGGGCCGACGTGCACCTCTGGTACGGCGACGAGCGCTGCGTGCCGTTCGACGACCCGGAGTCCAACCACGGCCAGGTCAAGGAGCGCCTGCGCGCACGCGGCGCGGTCTGGCACCCGATGCCCGCGACGCTCGGCCCGTCGGAGGGCGCGATCGAGTACTCCCGCGCGCTCGGCGCGACCGTCCTCGACGTCACGCACCTGGGGATGGGCCCCGACGGGCACACCGCGTCGCTGTTCCCGAACCACGAGCTGCTCGGCGCGCACGGCGTCGCGGTCGGGATCACGGACTCGCCCAAGCCGCCGCCGGACCGGATCACGCTGACGCTGCCGAAGATCAACGAGTCGCGCCGGATCGTCCTGCTGGTCACCGGCGAGGGCAAGTCGGAGGCGCTGGCGCGCGTCATGGCCGGGCCGGACCGCGTCTATCCGGCGTCGCTGCTGGACCGCGCCAAGCTGCTGGTCATGGCCGACAACGCAGCCCTCCCGGCCTGATGCCCGGCGAGGTCTGGCTCGTCCGCCACGCCGAGACCGACTGGGCCAAGGCGGGCAAGCACACCGGGCGCACCGACGTCCCGCTCAACGACGACGGCCGCGCCCACGCCGCGAGCCTGCCGCAACGGCTGAGCGGTCAGCGGTTCGCCGCGGTCTACGCCAGCCCGCTGTCGCGAGCGCGCGAGACGGCGGAGATCGCCGGCTACGGCGACCGGGCTCAGCTGCTGGACGACCTGCTCGAGTACGACTACGGCGACTACGAGGGCTTGACGACGCCGGAGATCCGCGAGCAGCGCCCCGACTGGTTCCTATGGCGCGACGGCGTCCCCGACGGCGAGACGCCGGACGACGTCGGCGCCCGTACCGACCGCGTCATCGCCAAGGTGCTGGAGAGCGACGGCGACGTCGCGCTCTTCGCCCACGGGCACGTCCTGCGCGTGCTCGGCGCGCGCTGGGTCGAGCAGCCGGCGGCGCTCGGCGGCCGCCTGGCGCTGAGCACGGGCGCGCTGTGCCGCCTGGGCTTCGAGCGCGAGACGCGGGTGATCCGGGCCTGGAACTTCTGACCGGCGTGTGACACGCGGTTGGACGTCCGTACGATCCCGGATGTCCGCGTCTGGACACTGTGCGGCGGCCATGCCCACCGTCCACGCCGCCAAGAAGAAGCGCAAGCCGGTCAAGAAGAAGCACGCGACCGCGCCCAAGCGCACCTGCAAGGTCGTCACCAAGAAGGTGCACGGCAAGAAGAAGCGGGTGAAGGTCTGCACGCCGGTCAAGGCCAAGAAGAAGAAGCCCGCGGTCCGCAAGCCCGCGGCGCAGCCGGTCGGGTACAAGCCGACCGCGCCCGCGTTCCCGCCGTCGACGCCGATCAGCCCCGGCAGCGGCCCGTCGCCGAACCCGCCGGCGGCCCCGGGCGGGTCGTGGACGCCGCCGGCGGCGCAGCCGATGAGCGCGCGCCAGGCCGAGCGGCTGCTGTGGCGGGCGGGCTTCGGGCCCAAGCCGGGCGACGTCGCGCGCTTCGCCGCGATGGGGCTGGACGCGGCGATCGCCGAGCTCGTCCACCCGGTCGGCGAGCCGACGCTCGTCGGCCCGGCGCCGCACGACGACGCCGGCGTCGCGCTGCAGCCCTACGACCTCTACGGCCACGACCACCTGTGGTGGCTGGATCGCATGGTGCGCTCCAACCAGCCGCTGGTCGAGCGCATGGCGCTCGTCTGGCACGACTGGTTCGCATGCTCACGCGACAAGGTCCAGGCCGACCTCATGTTGGGGCAGAACGCGCTCTTCCGGCGTGCCGCGCTGGGGTCGTTCGCGAACCTCCTGCGCGACATCACGGTCGACCCGGCCATGTTGGTGTTCTTGGACGGCATCGACAACCGCAAGGGGTCGCCGAACGAGAACTACGCCCGCGAGGTCATGGAGCTGTTCACGCTCGGCGCCGACCGCGGGGCCTACACGGAGAACGACATCCGTCAGGCCGCCAAGGCGCTGACCGGATGGCGCGTCGACTACGTCGACGGCATCGGCTTCACGAACTTCCGCTTCGACAACAGCTACCACGACACGACGGTCAAGACGGTCTTCGGCAAGGCGGGGAACTACTCGTGGCAGGACCTCTGCCAGCTGTGCCTGGAGAACCCGTACCACGCGTCGTTCTTCGTGACCAAGCTGTGGTCCTACTTCGTCCCGGTGCCGCCCGACCAGCCGACGCAGGCCACGCTGCAGGCCGCCTACGTCAACAGCGGCTATCAGGTCGCGCCGGTGCTGGAGCTGATCTTCCGCCACCCGACGTTCCTCGACGGGCCCGCGATGGTCAAGCCGCCGGTCGTCGCCAACGCGGGGCTGCTGCGCGGGATCGGGCGCTTCGTCGACACCGACGACTGGGCCTACCTGAGCGGCGAGACCGGCCAGACGCTGTTCTACCCGCCCAACGTGGCCGGGTGGGACGACGAGCGCTGGATGGACACCTCGACGTGGCGCGGCCGCTGGCACGTGACCGGCGTCGCCCTGCAGCCGACGCAGGTGCCGACCGGCGCGCCGTCGAGCTACAGCGACGTCGAGGACGGCGCGACCGCCGTCGCCGCGGCGATCGCCGCGGTCGGCAACCCGACGCTGACCGCCGAGACCGCGACCAAGGTGAAGGCCTTCGCCGACACGGCCCTGCCGGGGACGATGAACGCCACCCAGAAGCGGACCTACCGGGCCATGCGCCAGAACGCGCTGCGCCTCCTGATCGCGACGTCCGCGGACGCGCAGACCTGCTGACACGGAGACCACGAGATGGCCCCCCGCAACTGCTGCAACGAGTTCACCCGCGCGCGCTTCCTGCAGCGCTCCGCCGCGACGGCCGGCAGCGGCCTGCCCGCGATCGAGGCGGGTATGCCCGCGCCGGCGGGCACCGGCCTGTCGCGGCGCACGTTCCTGTCGCGCACGCTCGGCGGCGCGCTGGCCGTCTACGGCGGCTCGCGGCTCGGGATCGACGCGTTCGAGGCGGGCATCGCCAACGCCGCGGCCGATCCGTCGCGCGTGCTCGTCTCCGTGTTCATGGGCGGCGGGATGGACGGGCTGAGCGTCCTGGCGCCGGTCGGCGACAGCCGCTACGCGGCGCTGCGCCCGACGCTCGCGACCGCGGTCGACGGGACCCGCACGTTCGCCGAGGACCCGACCCTGCAGTGGACGGGGGCCGCGGACTCGCTGCGCACGCTGCACGGCGAGGGCAAGGTCACCGTGATGCCGGCGATCGGCTACGACCATCCCAACCAATCGCACTTCACCAGCCGCCACTTCTGGGAGGTCGGCGAGCTCAGCGTCGACGGCAGCTTCGGGTGGCTCGGCCGCTTCCTGGACCACTACGGCGTCGCGGACAACCCGCTGCAGGGGCTGTCGATGAACTCGTACCTGTCGCCCGGGCTGGCGGCGGCGCAGGTCCCGGTCGCGTCGGTCTACCGGCCCGACCAGTTCGGCCTGTTCGTGCCGGGCGTCAGCAACCCGATCCTCGGCTCGATGTACAGCGCGATCGGCGGGCTCGGCGCCTTGCCGTCGGGCGACGGCGCGATCGCGCAGGCGCGGCTGGTGGCGACCGAGGTCGACTCCATCCGGACCACGCTGCTGCCCTACCAGGGCGCGGCCGTGACGCACTCGCCGACGTACCCGACCGGCGACTTCGGCCGCAAGCTGGAGGTCCTGGCCGCGATGCTGTCGGCCAACGTCCCGGTCCGCGCGGTCGCGGTCGACGCGCCCGGCGCCTGGGACTCGCACGCCGACCAGGCGAACACGATCGGCCGTGACGTCAAGAACGCGTTCGACACGCTGCTGGCCTTCCAGCGCGACCTCGAGGCCCGCGGCGTCGCCGACCGCGTGCTCGTCCACGTCTGGACCGAGTTCGGCCGCCGCCCGCAGGAGAATGCCGGCGGCACCGACCATGGCGCCGCGGGCTCGTCCTTCATCATCGGCACCAAGGCCAAGGGCCAGATGGTCGGCTCCTTCCCGGGCCTGACCTCGCTGGACCCGCAGTCCAACCTGAAGGTGACCAGCGACTTCCGCGGCGTCTACTGCTCCCTGCTGGAGCAGTGGTTCGGCGTCGACGCCGCCCCGGTCATCCCGGGCGCAGCGTCCTTCGCCCGCCCGACGCTGGTGGCGGCGTAGCGCCTAGCTCTCGCAGGCGATGCCGTCGTGGTCGGCGTCGAGGCGGTAGTGGTCGTTGCCGACGACGCGGAACGGGCCGGACACGTAGTAGGGGCCGTTCCCGGAGCCGCCGGCGCAGTCGTAGTCGGACACGTTGGGCTTGAGGCAGCGGCCCTTGTAGGCCGGGTCGCACTTCTGCTTGGCGGTGGCGGCGCTGGGCGCGGTCACGGCCGCGAGCGCGCAGATGGACAGGGCCACGACAGCGAAGCGTGAGGACATGCGGCGGACGCTAAGGGAACGCTGAGCGTTCTCGCCCCGCCGATGGTCCAGGTTCCGGGGTCAGCGCGAAGACGGGGCGTCAAAGTTCCGCATCGCTCGGCCGACAAGCGGGGGTAGATGGCCAGCGTCGCCGCCGACTCGCCCATCGATCCCGCCGCCCGCCGGCGCCGCGCCCGGTCGCCCGAGGTCAAGGCGCTCACCGCCCTGCTAGGCGGCGCTGCCGCGTGCCTGGCGTCGGGCGTCGCGTTCCCGATGAGCGACCAGGCGCCGCGGACGCTGGGCGCGGTGATGGTCGTCGTCGCCCTCGCGCTGGCCGCGGGGACGTTCGTCTTCGGCGACCGTGTTCGGCGCGGCGCGTTGCTGGCGGAGGTCTGCGTCGTCTGCGCGCTGAACTCGTTCCTGGTCACGCGGGCGCACACGGCCGGCGGCGCCATGGCGGACGCGTTCGCCTACGTCTGGCTCACGGTCTATGTCGCGGCGTTCTTCCCGAGCGCGTGGGCGTGGTTCGGCGCGCTGGTCGCGGCCGGCTTCGGCGCGGGCCTGCTGGCGGCCGGCCTGCCGGGGCTCTTCACCGCGTGGCTGCTGCTGTCGCTGTCGGTCGTCACCGCGGGCGCGGTCGTCAGCCAGGTCAGCCGGATCATGCTCGGCCGGATGTCGACCGACCACCTCACCGGCACGCTGAACCGCTCCGGGCTTCAGGAGGCGGCGCGCCGGATGCATCTGCGCCGGCGCCGGCGCGAGCGGGTCGTGACCGTCGCGGCGTTGGACCTCGACGGCTTCAAGGCGGTCAACGACCAGCGCGGCCACGCGTCCGGCGACCGCCTGCTGGCCGAGGCGACCGCCGCCTGGCGCGACGCCCTGCGCGCCGACGACGTCCTGGCCCGCACCGGCGGCGACGAGTTCATCGTGTTGATGCCCGACACCGATCCGGACGAGGCCCGCGCCGTCCTGCTGCGCCTGCGCGCCGCGCACCCGGTCGCCTGGTCGGCCGGCGTGACCGGCTGGGACGCCGACGAGCCGCTCGCGGCCTGCCTCGAGCGCGCCGACCGCGAGCTCTACGCGATCAAGCACGCCCGCTGAGCCGGACCGTCGTCGCCTACCGCCCGGTCGCTGGGGTGACGGCTCGGTCCGCCTCGGCCAGGCGCTGCGGATCGTCCGGCGCGACGGCGCCTGGACAAAGGTCCGGACGCAGCTCGACGTGACAGGCTGGCTGAAGACCGCCACCATCTGCGGTCCCCCATGAGCCGCCGCGATCTCCTCCACGTCCTGACCGCCCTCGCCGAGCTCGCGGGCAACGCGCCCGGCGTCCCGGTCGCCGTCGCCGACCTCGACGAGCGCCTCGGCCGCGGGCGCGCCGACCTGCGCACGACGCTCAACCTCGCCTCGCTCGCCGCCGAGGGCCTCGTCGAGCAGGTCGACGCCGCCTCCTGGTCGGCGACGCCGGCCGGCATCGCCCGCCACGGCGAGGACGAGGACTACGCCAACCGCTAGTCCTCCAAGAACGTCCCGCGCACGCGGATCATCCGCGCCGCCCCGCGCAGCGCCTCGGCCATCGGCGCCGCGCCCTCGCCCAGCTCGTCGAGCACCACGTCGGCGCCCAGGTCCAGCGACCACGCCAGGCGCAGGATCGGAAACCGGCGCGCCTCGAGCACGCGCGCCAGCCAGGCGACCTCGGGGCCCAGTGGACCGCCGCCCGCCACCTCCAGCGCCGCCCAGTTGAGCAGGTGCTGGAGGTCGTGCTGGCACCAGAGCCGGCCGACGTCGCCATAGACGGCGTCCTCGTCGGCGAACTCCGCGTAGTACCGCTCGCAGACCGCGGCGGCCAGCGCGACGAGATCCACGACGGCGTCCGACCCCGGAACGGGCGATGGCGCCGCGCTGGGCGGCGCCATCCCCGACGGCGGGGCGACGCGACGCGGGGGCGGCAGCTCGCTGGTCACGAGCCAACCGTACCCCCCGCGCGGCGTGGCGTTCAGGCGACGCCGGCGGCCTCCCGGTCGTCGTCGCGCTCATCGTCGAGCACGTCGCGCGACGGGATCCGCACGGGCGCGGGACCCGCGGCGGCGGCGACCGCCGACTCCTCGTGGCCCAGCGACGGCAGCCACTCGAGCCACTTCGGCAGGTACCAGTTCCAGTCGCCGAGCAGCTTCATCGTCGCCGGCAGCAGGACGGCCCGGACGATCGTCGCGTCGATCAGGATCGCGGTCGCCAGGCCCACGCCCATCATCTTGAAGTCCAAGTAGCTGAGCGTGGCGAAGATCGCGAACACCGCCACCATCACGATCGCCGCGCTGGTCACGGTCCCGGCCGTCGTCCGGATCCCGCTCGCGACCGCGTCCTCGGTCTTCATGCCGCGGTCGTAGGCCTCGCGGATCCGGCTGAGGATGAACACGTGGTAGTCCATCGACAACCCGAAGAGGATCACGAACAGGAACATCGGCAGCCAGCTGGTGATCGACCCGGTGGAGTTGAAGCCGAGCAGCTTCTCGCCGTGGCCGTCCTGGAAGACCCAGGTCAGCACGCCGTAGGCGGCGCCGACCGACAGCAGGTTCAACACGATGGCCTTGATCGGGATCACGATCGAGCGGAACGTCATCAGCAGCAGCAGGAACGCGAGGCTGAGGACGAAGCCGAAGACGATCGGCCAGCGCGACTTCATGAGGTCGTTGAAGTCCTTGGACCCCGCGGTGTCGCCCGTCACGTACGCCTTGGTCCCGGCCGCAGCGGCGAACTTCGGAACGACGTCGCCGCGCAGCGTCGCCAGCGCGCCGTTGGAGGCGGCGTTGTTGCCGTTGCCGACGATCGGCAGGTCGATGGACATGACGTGGTGGTCGGGCGAGATCGACACGTCGATCGGCCGCTTGACCTGGCCGCTGGCCAGGGCGTCGCGCTTCAGCCCGTCGACCGCCTTGGCGATCTTCTCGGTCCGGACGTCCTTGGCCTTGATGACCACGGTCGCCGGGATCTCGCCGCCGGGGAACGCGGCCTGCATCTTGTCGTACACCTTCATGACCGGCAGGTTCCGCGGGATCGCGTCCACGCCGCTGTCGGCGGTGTGCATGTGCAGCAGCGGCGACGCCATCACCAGCAGCAGCGTGGTGGCGGAGACGACCGAGACGACCGGGTGGCGCAGGACCGGGTTGAGGATCAGGTTCCAGCCCTTGCCGCCGGTCTCGACGTCACGCTCGCGCGCCTTGGCCATGCGCTTGCCCAGGAACGGGATGCGCCCGCGCTCCAGCCACTTGCCCGAGCCGCTCAGCAGCGCGGGGATCACGGTGACCGAGCCGAGCATCGCGACCAACACCACCAACATCGCGCCGATGCCCAGGGCGGTGAACGTCGAGTCGCCCGCCAGCAGCATCCCGGCCATCGCCGTGATCACGGTGACGCCGGAGATCAGGACGGCACGGCCCGAGGTCGCCGCGGCGATCGCCACCGCGTCCTTCGGTGAGTGCCCGCGCGCCTTCTCCTCGCGTTCACGACGCAGGTAGAAGAGCGAGTAGTCGACACCGACGGCCAGGCCCACCAGCAGGACGACCTCGTTGATGAAGTCGTTGAGCGAGACGACGTGGCTGATCGGGCCGAGCAGGCCGATCGTGCCCACGACCGCGGTGACGCCGAGCAGCAGCGGGACGCCCGCGGCGATCAGCGCGCCGAAGGTCAGGACGAGGATCACGAGCGTGACCGGGATCGACAGCATGCCGGCCTTGGCGAAGTCGTCGCCGAAGGCCTTGTTCAACGCCTTGTCGGCCGATGCGTCGCCGAACTGCCCGACGAACAGCGCCGGGTGGGCGGCGGCCGCGGCCTTGACGCCGGCCTCGACCGCGTCGACGCGCTTCTCGGTCAGGTCGTCGTCGCCGTCGATCTTGAGCTGCACGAGCGCGCTGCGGCCGTCGGGGGAGATCTGGCCGCCGGCGCCCTTGCCGTACGGGGACTGCACCTCGACGACGCCGGGCTTGCCGGTGACGCCCTTGATCACCGCGTTGACGGTGGCCTTGAACTCTGGGTCCGTCGCCTTCCTGCCGTGCTCGCTTTGAACGAGGACGGTCTCGGACGCCTGGTCGGGGTAGGCGTCGTTGACGATCCGATCGGCGGTGGCCGAGTCGCCGTGGCCGGAGCCGTCGTCGCTGGGCGTGATGGTGCCGACGGCGTTGCCGATCACCAGAGCGGCCAGCACGAAGGCCAGCCAGCCGGCGATCGCCTTGCCGCGATGCCGCGTGCTCCAGCGGCCGATGCGCGCTGCGAGCGACGGGGAGTGCTGCGCGGGAGGAGGAGAGGAGGTCATGACCGCAAGCTTCGCCGCGGGACCACCGCACCGCCATGCGGGCGACTGGCGGGTGTGCGTGGGGGAATCCCCACCCGTAGGGGTTCGGTCGGGATGACCCTGAGAGCGCAGGTCACCGCCCGGAACCGCGCTGGATCCTCGCTAGTCTCCGGCCGATCACCGGAGAACCGACCATGGACCCGCACACCGAGATCGCCAGCGCTCCGACCAAGACGACGCCCAACGGCCACCCGCCGCGCGCGGGCGCGATGGACCCGGGCCGCGTCGAGGTCCGCGACACGACGCCGTTCGTCGAGCGCACGCCCGTCCGCTCCGCGTTCCCGCCGATCGCCGACTACGGCTACCTGAGCGACTGCCACACCGGCGCGCTGGTCGCGCCGGACGGCACGATCGAGTGGCTGTGCCCGCCGCGCTTCGACTCGCCGTCGGTCTTCGGCGCGATCCTGGACCGCAGCGCCGGCGGCTTCCGCCTCGGCCCGTCGGCCATGGGCGTCCCGGCCGGCCGCCGCTACGAGCCCGGCACGATGATCTTGGAGACCACGTGGATGACGCCGACGGGCTGGGTCGTCGTCCGCGACGCGCTCGTCATCGGCCCGTGGCGCGAGCGCACGCAGGGCTCGGCGACCGCGCACACGCGGCCGCCCACCGACTTCGAGGCCCACCACGTCCTGGTCCGCACGATCACGTGCATCCACGGCCAGGCGCAGATCGAGATGCTCTGCGAGCCGATGTTCGACTACGGCCGCATCCCGGCGACGTGGTCGACGGTCCCCAACGACTCCTTCGCCTTCGACGCCACCGACGGCGGCAGGACCGTCCGGCTGATGTCGGACATGAACCTCGGCATCGAGGGCGGCCTCGCGCGGGCGCGCCATCGCCTCGAGAAGGGCGAGACGCGGTTCTGCGCGCTGTCGTGGTCGCGGCTGCTCGACGGCCCGCGGACCTCGGAGGACGCGAGCGCCGCGCTGCAGCACACGTCGGAGTACTGGCGCGGCTGGCTGGCCGACGCCGACTTCCCGGACCACCGCTGGCGCAACCACCTGGAGCGCAGCGCGCTGACGCTGAAGGGCCTGACCTACGCGCCGACCGGCGCGCTGGTCGCGGCGCCGACGACGTCGCTGCCCGAGACGCCGGGCGGCGTGCGCAACTGGGACTACCGCTACACGTGGATGCGCGACGCGACGTTCACGCTGAGCGGCCTGCACTCGCTCGGCCTGAACTGGGAGGCCGACGACTTCATCCAGTTCGTCGCCGACCTCGGCCGCAACGAGGACGGCGCGCTCCAGATCATGTACGGGATCGGCGGCGAGCGCGTGCTGGAGGAGGAGACGCTCGACCATCTCACCGGGTACGAGGGCGCCCGGCCGGTCCGCGTCGGCAACGACGCCTACCGCCAGCGCCAGAACGACGTCTTCGGCGCGGTGCTCGACTCGCTCTGGCTGCACGCCAAGGAGTACGGGCACAACAGCGCGCGGCTGTGGCCGGTCATCCACGACCAGGTCGAGCAGGCGATCGCCTCGTGGCGGCTGTCCGACCAGGGCATCTGGGAGTCGCGCGGCGACCCCCAGCACTACGTCTCGAGCAAGTTGATGTGCTGGGTCGCGCTGGACCGCGGCGCGCGCCTGGCCGCCCGCCGCGGCAAGGACGACCTCGCCGACCGCTGGCGCATGGTCGCCAACGAGATCCACGCCGAGATCCTCGAGCGCGGCGTCGACGAGAACGGGCGCTTCACGCAGTACTACGGGTCCAAGAACCTCGACGCGTCGCTGCTGCTGATCCCGCTCGTCCGCTTCCTGCCCCACGACGACGAGCGCGTCCGCAACACCGTGATGGCGATCGCGGACGAGCTCACCGAGGCGGGCCTGGTCCTGCGCTACCGGACCGAGGAGACCGACGACGGCCTCACCGGCGAGGAGGGCACGTTCCTGATCTGCTCGTTCTGGCTGGTCAGCGCGTTGATCGAGATCGGCGAGCGCAAGCGCGGCCACCAGCTCTGCGAGCGGCTGCTGTCGCTGGCGTCCTCGCTCGACCTCTACGCCGAGGAGCTCGACGCCTCCACGGGCCGCCACCTCGGCAACTTCCCCCAGGCCTTCACGCACCTGGCGCTCATCAACGCGGTCATGCACGTCATCCGCGACGAGCAGCAGAACCCGGAGTAGCGCGATCCTGCGGGCCGCCTCGCCCGCTGACGGTCGCTGACGCGCTTCACGTGCGGGCGCACGCTGCCGCTGCGCCAGCGACGTCAGCCACGACGATGCCGGCCGCAGGAACGCGCGACCCGCGGCGGAGCACCTGGTTCAGGCCGCGCGCATGCGCGCTGCCACCTGCGTCGCGAGCAGCGCGATCGGCCGCGGGTCGGCCGGCGGGCGCGACGGCGGAGGAAGTCGGAGACCCAGCCGCCGGTGGCCTTCGAGGGCCTCGGCGAGCTGTCATGCCCGCCGGGCTGCCCGCGCGGGCTCCGGAAGCGACACGGCGCTGGCCAGCGCGACGAGCGCCATGACCGGCAGCACGGCCATCGTCGTCCCCAGCGAGGTCGCGTCGGCCAGCGCGCCGAGGCCGGCGGCGACCAGGCCGCCAAGGCCGATCGCCAGCCCCAGCGTCACGCCCGACGCCAGCCCGTGGCGGCCCGGCAGGTACTCCTGGCCGAGCACGACGGTCGTCGAGAACGGGCCGTCGACCGTGAAGCCGATCGCGGCGACCAGGACCACGAACGGCACGAGCCCGACGTGGGGCAGCGCGAGCAGCAGCAGCGCGAGCGGCGCCATCGCGGTCACGAGCACCGAGCGGCGGCCGAAGCGATCGGCGCAGCGCCCGCCGATCAGCGTGCCGAGCGCGCCGAAGACGAGCATCACGGTCAGGATCGCGTCGCCGCCGCCCGTCGAGCCGTCGAAGTGGTGGATCACCCACACCGGGATGAACGCCAGGAGCGCGAAGAACGCGCCGGTGCGCGAAACGGCCGCGGCGATCAGGCGCGCGAACGGCCACCACTGCGCGGGCTCGGTGGTCGGCGACGTCGCGGCGGCGGTCGGGTGCGCGGCGTCGTCCTCCGCCACCGCCAGCGCCGGCAGCCGGCGCGCGGTGACCACCGCCAGCGCGAGGCCCGGGATCGCCAGCAGCGGCGTCGCGTCCAGCCCGAGCACCGCGATCGCCGGCGCGGTGAGCAGCGGCCCGAGCGCGAACCCCAGGTTCCCGCCGACCGAGAAGTAGGACATGCCCTTGCCGCGCTCGTCGCCCGACGCGGCGCCGGCCAGGCGCGCGGCCTCCGGGTGGAACGCCGCGACGCCGAGGCCGCTGACGAACAGCGCGGCCGCGAGCATCATGTAGGAGTCGCAGAAGCCGACGGCCCCGAGGCCGAGCCCCGCCGCCGCCAGGCCGAAGGGCAGCAGCAGCGGCGAGGACAGCCGGTCGGCCCACAGCCCGAAGAGCGGCTGGACGATCGACGAGCCGATCGTCGCCGCGGTCAGCAGCGCGGTCGCCGACGCGAGGCTCAGCCCGTGCGCCGCGATCAGGAACGGCAGCAGCGCGGGCACCGCGCCCTGGCAGAGGTCGACCGCGCCGTGGCCGGCCGCGAGCATCCCCAGACGGCGGCGGTCCAGGCTCATCCCGGCAGCCCGTCTACGACCAGCGCCACCACCCGCTCGCGCGCCTTGTCGGCTGGCCAGCGGTGGCCGGTGCGCAGGTGGCGGTAGGTGTGGCCGGTCGCGTTGAAGATCAGCGTCGCGGTCTCTGCCGGGTCGGCCACGCCGGCGATCGAGCCGTCCTCCGCGCCCGCCTCCAGCAGCCGACGCAGCGTGCCGGTGAACAGCTCGCGCGTCAGGACCTCGCCGTCGCCCTGCTCGTGGAAGACGCGCTCCAGCGCGGTGCTCAGCGCCGCGAAGACGCCGAGGTAGCGCTCGTCGATCTCGCACACCGACGCGAGCGCGCCGCGCAGGCGCTCGCGCGCGGTCCCGCCCGCGGCCAGCACCGGCAGCGCGGCGTCGCGGAACTCCTGCTCCAGCAGCTCGGCGAGCGCGACCAGCACCTCGTCCTTGCCCACGCCGTGGCGGTGCATCGTCATCCGCGAGACGCCGACCGCGGCCGCGATCTCGGCGACGGTGAGCTCCTGCCAGTCGCGGTGGCCGAGCTGGTCGCGAAGCTGCGCGAGGCGGTCGGTGTCGAGGAGCATGGGACGGAACCGTACCAGACTGTTACATGTACGTCACACACCCGATCGGCGCACCGTCGCGTCGAGCAGGTCGAAGCGTCGAAGTTCGCGTGTAACGTCTGGGCGGCAGGGCAGGACAGGGCCACCCATGACGGTCACCGAAGCCGCCACGTTGATCGAAGACCTCGCCGCGGTGCGCCAGCGCACGCTCGATCTCGTGTCCCATCTTCCGGTCTCCGACCTCGAGCGCCAGATCGCGCCGATCATGAGCCCGCTGGTCTGGGACCTCGGGCACATCGCCGCCTACGAGGACCTCTGGCTCGTCCACCGGCACGCCGACCAGCCGCTGCTGCGCCCTGACCTCGCCGCGCTGTACGACGCGTTCGAGACGCCGCGGGCCGTCCGCGGCGACCTCGAGATCCTCGACCACGCCGACGCGCTGGTCTACATGGAGGCGGTGCGCGACCGCACGATCGCGGCGGTCGAGGCCCATGGCACCGACCCCGTGATCCACGAGATGGTGCTCCAGCACGAGCTCCAGCACACCGAGACGATGCGCCAGGCGATGGCGCTCGCCGGCCTGCTGCCGCCCGGCGAGCCGCGCCTGTCGCCCCAGCGCGGCGACGGCACCGACCGCTGGCTCGTCGTGCCCGCCGGCACCCACGCGCTCGGCGCGCCGCCCGGCCGCTTCTCCTACGACAACGAGCGCCCCCGGCACGCCGTGGACCTCGACGGCTTCCAGATCGCCCAGCACCCCGTCACCAACGCCACGTGGCTGCGCTTCGTCGAGGGCGGCGGCTACGTCCGGCGCGAGTGGTGGTCGGCCGAGGGTTGGGCCTGGAAGGAGGAGTACGACATCACGCACCACGCTGGCGTGGCGACCGGGCCTGCTGACGCGCCGGTCTGCCACGTCTCCTGGTTCGAGGCGGACGCCATGGCCAGGTGGTGCGGAGCACGGCTCCCCACCGAGGCCGAATGGGAGAAGACCGCCGACCGCCTCGACGGCGTCGGACATGTGTGGGAGTGGACCGCCTCGCCGTTCCGCGGCTACCCCGCCTTCGCCGCCCATCCGTACCGCGAGTACTCCGAAGTCTTCTTCGGCGACAAGCACCACGTCCTGCGTGGCGGGTCCTGGGCGACGCATCGTCGCGTGGCGACCCCCACGTTCCGCAACTGGGACCTCCCCGAGCGCCGGCAGATCTTCGCCGGCGTCCGGTTGGTCCGCGATCTCGAGGACCCCACCTCATGAGCCCCTCTCCCCTGGCCGCGGCGACGCACGAGCGCGTCGTCATCGAGTCCTTCCTCGGCGGCGGCGAGCACCGCACGCTGGCCGACGACGTCCTGGACGGCCTCACCCGCCCCTTCAAGGAGCTGCCGCCCAAGCACTTCTACGACGAGCACGGCGCGCAGCTCTTCGACCAGATCTGCGAGCTGCCCGAGTACTACCCGACACGCTGCGAGCGGGCGATCCTGACCGACCGCTCCGCCGAGATCGTCGAGATCACCGGCGCGGCCGAGCTCGTCGAGCTGGGCTCCGGCACGGCCGCGAAGACGCGCCTGCTGCTGGCCGCGATGCATGAGGCGGGGACGCTGGACCGCTACGTGCCGATCGATGTCACCGAGTCCATGGTGAGGTCCAGCGCGCAGACGCTCGTCGAGGCGTTCGACGGGCTGCGGGTGCACGGCATCGTCGGCGACTTCGAGCGCCACCTCGGCCACGTCCCGCCGCCGGTCGACGGGCGGCCGCGCATCGTCGCGTTCCTCGGCGGGACGATCGGCAACTTCACGCCCGGCTCGCGCCGCCGCTTCCTGCGGTCGCTGTCGGCCCTGCTCGGCCCGGACGACTTCCTCCTGATCGGGACCGACCTCGTCAAGGACCCGGCGGTCCTGGAGGCGGCCTACGACGACAGCGCCGGCGTCACCGCCGCGTTCAACCGCAACGTGCTGACCGTGCTCAACCGCGAGCTCGACGCCGACTTCGCCGTCGACGCCTACGAGCACGTCGCGTTCTTCGACCGCGACCGAGAGTGGATCGAGATGCGCCTGCGCGCCCGGCGTCCGCAGCGCGTCACGGTCGGCCAGCTCGGGCTGCGGCTGACGTTCGCCGCCGGCGAGGAGCTGCGGACCGAGATCAGCGCGAAGTTCACGCCCGAGCGCATCCGCGGCGACCTCGCGGCGGCCGGGATGGAGCTGTGCGACTCGCTCACCGACGACGACGGGCTCTTCGCGCTGAACCTCGCGCGCGTTCGCAGCACGTCGTCGTAGAACACCTAGCCGATGGTGCGGAAACCTCCCCTTCCCACCACGAAGCTCTACTTCTAGACTGTTCGCCATCAGACCGGTCCGAGGCGGCGCACAGGCACGGACGACCTGCGAGTTCAGCGCCGCGGCCGGGTGGGAGAGCGAACAGATCCTGGATGCAGCGACGCCTCTTGCAGAGCGTTGAGCGACTGGCGCGCCTTGCCCAGCGCGACGCCGGCCTGCCGGCGATCCAACGAGCCCTCGGCGAGGAGCTCGTCGCGATCCTCGGCGTGGACCAGGCGCACGTCGTCGTGCTGTCCGGCGGGCAGCCGGCGTACGGCGTCGTAGCCACCGACCGCGCAGGCAACGGCGGCGCCCCGCCCGGCGCCGACGAGTACGTGCTGCGCCGCGACGACGTCCCGGACGCGCTGCGCTGGGTCGCCGACGCGGGCCAGGCGGTCACGATCCCGGACGCCTCGGTCGACGGCGCGCTGCCGGCGCAGCTGATCAAGGCCTATGGGTTGGTCAGCGCCGCGGTGCTGCCGCTCAACGCGGGCGGCACGGTCCGCGCGGTCGTCCTGCTCGGCGCGCGCCGGCCGCGTGCGTGGGCCGAGGGCGAGCTGCACACCGCGTCGGCGCTGGCCGACCTGGCCGGGACCGCGATCGCGCTGCGCGACGCGCGGCTGGCCGCCGCGATCGACCCGCTCACCGGCTGCCTGAACCACGGCGCGATGCGCGAGCGCCTGTCCGAGGAGATCGCGCGCGCCCGGCGCCAGGGCACGCCGCTGGCGGTCACGATCCTCGACCTCGACGACTTCAAGCGCGTCAACGACACCTACGGGCACGGGACCGGCGACGCGCTGCTGCGCCACGTCGCCGAGGCGCTGCGCGCGGAGTACCGCAGCTTCGACCAGGTCGCCCGCTACGGCGGCGACGAGTTCGTCGTGATCCTCCCCAACGTCAAGGGGCCGCGAGTCGACATCGCGGCGGCGCGCGCGCTGCGCGTCCTGCGCGAGATCCACATCGCCCGGCCCGACGGCGGCCACGAGGGCATCACGGTCTCCTGCGGCGTCGCCGAATGGGTCGAGCCCGAGGGTCCGGCCGAGCTGCTGGAGCGCGCCGACCAGGCGCTGCGCGGCTCGAAGGCGGCGGGCAAGGACGGGCTCGTGCGCGCGCCCACGCCCTCGGCGCCCTAGGAGGGCCTCCTCGCATAGGGTCCCGCCCATGGAGATCAACGGGAGTGGTGCGCTCGTCGTCGGCGGCGCCTCGGGGCTGGGCGAGGCGACCGCGCGGCGGCTCGCGGAGGGCGGCGCGGTGGTCACGATCGCCGACGTCAACGCCGAGCGCGGTGAGGCGCTGGCCGCCGAGATCGGCGCGCGGTTCGTCGCGGTCGACGTGCGCGAGGAGGACCAGGTCCAGGCGGCGGTCGACGCGGCCGCCGAGGGCGACGGCGGCCTGCGGATCGCGGTGACCTGCGCCGGCACCGGCTGGGCGCAGAAGGTCGCCAACTCGAAGGGCCCGCATCCGCTGGAGCCCTTCCAGGTCATCATCGCCATCAACCTGATCGGGACGTTCAACGTCCTGCGGCTGGCGAGCGCGAAGATGATCGCCAACGAGCCCAACGCCGACGGCGAGCGCGGCGTGCTCGTCAACACCGCGTCGGTCGCGGCGTTCGACGGCCAGATCGGCCAGGTGGCCTACAGCGCGTCGAAGGGCGGCGTGGTCGGGATGACGCTGCCGGTCGCGCGCGACCTCGCGCAGTACGGGATCCGGGTCAACACGATCGCCCCCGGCCTGTTCGACACGCAGCTGCTCGCGGCGCTGCCCGAGGAGGCGCGCGAGTCGCTGGGCAAGACGATCCCGTTCCCGCCCCGCCTGGGCCGCCCGTCGGAGTACGCGCTGCTGGCCGAGCAGATCGTCGCCAACCCCATGCTCAACGGGGAGACGATCCGTCTGGACGGCGCGATTCGCATGGCGCCGCGCTGAACCCAGGCGTAGAGTCGCGCGATGCTTCGCGCACTCGTCCTCTCGCTCGCGGCGGCCGCCGTCTTCGCCTCGTCGGCCGCCGCCGCCGCACCGCCCGCGGCCACGCCGACGCCCGGGGCCGCCGGGCTCGACGACCGCCTCTTCCCGCTGCTGGGCAACGGCGGCTACGACGTCCAGCACTACGACGTCGACGTCCGTTACGCCACCAGCGCGCCGTCGTCGCCGATGCAGGGAACGGTCACGCTGCTGGCCCGGGCGACGCAGGCGCTCTCGCGCTTCGACCTCGACTTCGCCGGCCAGTCGGTCGGCGGCGTGGCGGTCAACGGCCGTGCCGCCGCGTGGCGGCGCGACGGCGAGGAGCTCGTGATCACGCCGCGCCAGCCGCTGGCCAACGGCGCGCCGTTCCTGGTGACGGTCTCCAACTTCGTCGCGGTCCCGACGGTGCCGGACGGCAACGACGAGAGCACGACCGCGTTCTTCCAGCACTCGGTCGGCTCGGCCACCGCCGGGCAGCCGAACTGGGCGCACTCCTTCCTGCCGTCCAACGACTACCCGTCCGACAAGGCGACGTGGGACGTCCGCATGGACGTGCCGGCCGGCGAGACCGCGGTCTCCAACGGCGTGCCGGTGGCGCGCTGGACCGCCGGCGGCCGCGCGCACTTCGTCTACCTCCAGCGCCAGCCGATGGCCACCGAGCTGCTGCAGCTTGCGGTCGGCGCCCTCGACGTGAAGTCCCACGGCGTCCAGGCCGGCGTCCCGATCCGCGACGTCACGGCCGCGCCGGTCACCGACAGCATCGGCCCGCTCGTCGACTCGGTGACCGGCCCGCAGATGGGCTGGATGCAGCAGCGCGTCGGGCGCTACCCGTTCGACCTGTACGGGTCGCTCGTCGTCGAGGCCGACATCGGGTTCGCGCTGGAGAGCCAGACGCTCGAGCTCGTCGACACGACGTGGTTCGACTACGGTCAGGGCGTGTGGGAGCCGACGCTGCTGCACGAGCTGTCGCACATGTGGTTCGGCGACAGCGTGTCGCCCGCGACGTGGAGCGACCTGTGGCTCAACGAGGGCCACGCCAGCTGGTACGAGTTCCTGTACGCCGAGGAGAAGGGCGAGCTGGTCGACGACACGACGGGCTACCCCGACGACGACGGCTACGCGACGTTCGACGAGCTGATGAAGGCCGTCTACGCGCACGGCGACCAGTGGCGCGCCGACAGCGGGCCGGTCGCGCTGCCGTCCAGCAGCGACACGCTGTTCGACCTCCAGCGCTACCACGGCGGCGCGCTCGTGTTGTACGCCTTGCGCCAGCAGGTCGGGACGGCGACGTTCCAGCGCATCGAGCGCGAGTGGCTGCGGGCCTACGAGGGTCGCTCGGCGAGCACCGACGACTTCATCGCGCTGGCCTCGCGCGTCTCCGGCCAGGACCTGAGCGGCTTCCTGCGCGCGTGGGCCTACGGTACGACGACGCCGCCGATGCCGGGCCATCCGGACTGGAAGGTCGACCCGGTCGTCGACGAGAGCGCCGCGAAGGTCGCGCCGCTCCTGGCCCCTGCGGGGGAGCGCCCGCGGAAGTAACGCCGCCGGTCAGCGCCGGCGCGAGACGCTGAGCGTCCTGCGCACGGTCGTCGCCGCGTCGCCCTTGCGGGCGTGGGCGACGACCGTGAGCGTCGCGCGCACCCGTCCGTGTGCGCGCTTCAGCGCGCGCATCCCCGCGCGCGTGAGCTTCAAGGTGATGGTCTTGGTCCCGGCGCGCGCGGTGGCGACGCGGCCGGTCGCGAGCGTGGCGCCGGCGCGCTCGAGCGTCGCGGTGAGCGTGGCGCCGGCCGGTACCGCCGCGAGCGCGACGCTCGCCTTGTTGTGGTGGAACGCGAGGGCGCGGGCGGCGATGCGAAGGCGTGGTGCCTTCGTCCCCGCGTCGCCCGAGCCCGCGCCCTGCGTCCCACCGGCCGGCGAGGACGGGCTTCCGGGCGCGCCCGGCTGGATCGGCGCGCCGCCTCCCGTCCCACCGGACCCACCGCCCGCGCCGCGCACGATCGTCAAGGCGTGCGTGGTGGCGGACGACGTCTCGTTGCGATCGTCGACGTAGCGCAGCGCCGCGGTGACCGACCCGGGCGCGTCGTAGCGGTGCGTCGCGGTCTGGCCGGTGGCCTCGAACGTCCCGTCGCCGTCGAGGTCCCACTCGTAGCGCGCGATCGACCCGTCGGGGTCGGTGAACGCGGTGGCGCTGAACGTCACGAGCTGCCCGGTCTGCGGCTGGGCGGGCGCGAACGTGAAGTCCGGCGTGCCGAGCTGGTCGCCGGCGACGTCGACGCTGCCGACCATCGACGCGTGGATCTGGCAGTGGAAGCGATGCAGGCCGGGCGCGCCGAAGGTGAACGACATGGTCATGCCGGCGTTCTGGGTGGCGAACTCGCCGCCGTTCCAGACCAGCGGATGGTTGGCGAAGGCGCCGTTGAACGTGACGGCGTCGCCGGGGTCGACGTGGACGTCGGCCGGTGCGTAGGCCCCGGCCGCGGCGCCCGTCGGGAACGTGATGGTCTGGTCCGCGGCCCGCGCGCTCGCGCCCGTCGATGCCATGACCGCGATGACCGCCGCCGCTGCGCGCAGAGCCCTCACGCAGCGTGAGACACCGGGCCGCGCGGATCCTTCCCGCACCTCCGCCGTTCCCGCAGAACTGGCGAGGAAGCTGCAGCACATCGTGCAAGTGGAGCCGGAGCGGGGCCGGCGGCTCTACCGTGTCGCCCCGTGGCGACACGGACGGCACCACCACCTCGACGGCAGCGGCTCCCGCGGCCGCGCAAGCACTGGCTCGCGCTCGTCCCCGTGCTCGGCCTCGCCGGGCTGGCCTGGGCGGGGCTGGCCCACGCCGGCGTCGCGCTGCGCGGCGACCGGACGGCCCTCGCGCGCCTGGACGTCCAGACCTTCGGCGGCTCCCTGCAGTCCGTGCGCGCCACCACGCCGAGCGGCAAGGCCGTCCCGCTCGACGTGCGCGACGGCCGGCTGACGCCGGAGATCCGCCTCACGCCCGGCGAGCGCATCAGCCTCGACGCGGTCGTGCGCCGGCCGGGCGCGATCGGCTGGGCGCTGGGCCGGACGCGCAGCGAGCACCTCGTCGTCACGACACCGACGGTCGCGGTCGCGTCGCACTGGCTGACCATCGCCCACGGCGCGCCCGTCACCGTCGCGCTCGACGGCGCGGCGGCCGGCGTCGTCACCGGGGCGAGCGCCGCGCGCCGCACGCTGCGGCCCGCGACGCGGACGATCGCCCTGAGTGGCGGCGACCGAGCCGCGGCCGGCACGACGAGTGTCGCGATCGCCGCCCGCACCTGGGAGCGCCTGCAGCCGGCGACGAAGGTGACGTGGTTCCCGAAGACCGACCAGCCCGCCGCGAGCGTGCTGCCGGCGCCCGGCGCCAAGCTCTCGCCGCTGGGCACGATCCGGATGACGTTCGCCGGCAAGGTCGCCGACGTCTTCGACGGCCAGCGGCCGAAGATCGCGCCCAAGACGTCCGGGACGTTCACCGAGCCCGACGACCACACGCTCGTCTTCACCCCCTCGGGCTCCGGGTTCGGGATCGGCGGCGGGACGGTGCACGTCACGCTGCCCAAGGCCCTCGCGGTCGTCTCCGGGGCGACGACGCGCACGACGCGCCAGCTGACCTACACGGTGCCGGCGCCGTCGACGCTGCGCCTGGAGCAGCTGCTCGCCCAGGCCGGGTACCTGCCGCTGTCCTGGGCGCCGGCCGACGGCGCCGACGTCGCGCGGACCCGCGCGGCGCAGGCCGCGGCCGCGGTCGACGCGCCGTCCGGGACGTTCTCCTGGACCTACGGCAACACGCCGCGCGAGCTCAAGCGGCTCTGGTCCGAGGGCCAGCCCAACACGATCCTGCGCGGCGCGCTGATGACGTTCCAGGACAACCATCACCTGACCGTCGACGGCTTCGCCGGGCCGGCGGTCTGGCAGGCGCTGCTGGCCGACACGATCGCCGGCAAGCGCCGGGACACGGGCTACTCCTACGTCTACGTGCACCGCGACACGCCGCAGCTGCTGACGCTGTGGCACAACGGCCACGTCGTGCTCACGTCGCCGGGCAACACCGGCGTGCCGGCCGCGCCGACGGAGCTCGGGACGTTCCCGGTGTTCGAGCACCTGCGGTCGACGACGATGAGCGGCACCAACCCGGACGGCTCGCACTACAACGACCCGGGCGTCCGCTGGGTGTCCTACTTCAACGGCGGCGACGCGCTGCACCAGTTCAACCGCGCGTCGTTCGGCACGCCGCAGAGCCTCGGCTGCGTCGAGCTGCCCGAGGCGGCCGCGAAGAAGATCTGGCCGTACACGCCGATCGGCACGCTGGTCACGATCGAGCACTAGTGCGGCGGCCGGGCGTGGCTGCACGGCAGATCGCAGGATCCGCGCACGCGCCGGTTAGCGTTGCGCGCCGCTGATGCCTGGCCGTGCTCGTCCTTCCGCGCGCGTGTTCGCCGCGGCCGTCTCGGTCGCGCTGCTCGCCGCTGCCCCGGCCACCGCCGACCTGTCGGGCCAGATCTCGTCGTCCAAGGGCAAGGACCGGTCGCTCTCGTCGCAGATCGGGTCCGACGCGCAGCGGATCCACCGCTACGCGGTCCGGGTCGACGACCTCCGCCAGCGGCTCGTCGGCCTCCAGCAGAGCCTCGACATCGAGCAGGTCCAGCTGAACGGCCTCCAGTCGCGGCTGCGGACCGCGCGCGCCCGGCTGGTCAAGCTCAAGCTCGCCTACGCCCACGACCGGTCGGTCCTCAGCCAGCAGCTCGTCGCGCAGTACGAGGTCGACCGGCCCGACATCATCTCGGTCGTCCTCGGCTCCCACAGCTTCTCCGACCTCGTCCAGACCGCTGACGACATGCACGCGGTCGCCGACCGCAACACCTCCACGACGGTCTCGGTCAAGCGCGCGCGCAGCGAGGTGACGACCGCCACGAAGCGGCTCTCCGCCCTCGTCGCCCAGCAGCAGCGCGTCAAGGCCGCGGCGCTGATCGAGCGCGATCAGGTCGACCAGATCAAGGAGGAGCTGCTCGGCCGGGAGATCGGCGTGCAGCAGTCGCGCGCGAAGAAGCAGGCGCAGCTCGTCAGCCTGCGCGCGCACCGCAAGGGCCTCGAGGACCAGCTCGCCAAGCTCCAGGCCCAGGCCGCGGGCTTCGACGACGCCGGCCCCGGCCTGCCCGCCGGCGGCGCAGGGACGTTCGCCGGCCACGCCGGCGCCTACGGCTTCTTCCCGGCGGCGGGCACCAACTACTCGGTCGGCAACGAGCCCGCGCTCGCGGCGCGCCTCGACGTCCTCGGCAAGGCGCTGCACCTGCACCTCATCGGCCTGTCGGGCTACCGCTCGCCGCAGCACTCGGTCGAGGTCGGCGGCTTCGCCGACGACCCGCACACCCGCGGCGAGGCGTCCGACACGCCGGGCGTCGAGAGCGTGCCCGAGGCGACGCTGCGCCACTACGGCCTGACCCGCCCGTTCGCGGGCGCGGCCGAGGCCGATCACGTCCAGCTCGGCTAGCCCATCGCGGGGCTAGCTCCGCTCCAGCCCGTCCCACCCCCACCGCGGCATCGCGGCGCCACGCGGGACCTCGGCGTCCTTGGGCCCGTAGACGAGGACGTCGTCGATCGCCCAGCGCATGTAGTCGTGCAGGCAGGCCCGGAACGCGGGATCCTCGGGCAGGCCGGCGTCGTCCAGCGCCGCGTCGAAGCAGCGCAGGAAGCGCTCGCCGAGATCGCCCATGTCGCCGTTGTGGGCGTGCATGAGCAGCAGCCGCGACTGCGTGCCGCGCGCCGCCGTCGAGTAGTCCGGCGGCCCGCCGAGCACCTCCGCCCAGTAGGCCGCGAGCCGCGCGACGTGCTCGGGGTGCTGGTCCGGATGCGAGAACGGGTGGTTGAGCTCGGGATCGGCGAGGCACCGCGCGTGGTGCGCCTCGGCGAGCGCGAGGAAGGCGGGCTCTCCACCGGCGAACGCGAAGAGCGACGGCCGCATGGGACGGAGCGTCGCAGATGGCGCCGCCCGCGCGTCCCGCCGATGACCCGAGCGCTCGCCTAGCGTCTGAACCGGTACATGACCGAAGCCCACGACGTCCCGCTCCCCGACGGCCGCAGCCTGCGGGTCTACGACAGCGCGCCCGGCGAGCCCGACGCGCCGGCGCTGATCTGGCACACCGGCTCGCCGCAGACCGGTGCGCCGCTGCCGCCGGTGGTCGCGGCGGCGCGACGGCGCGGGCTGCGGCACATCTCCTACGCGCGCCCGAGCTACGGAGGGTCGACGCCGCAGCCGGGCCGGACCGTCGCGAGCGCGGCGGCCGACGTCGCCGCGATCGCCGACGCCCTGGACGTCGCGCGATTCGCGGTCATGGGGGCGTCGGGCGGTGGGCCGCACGCGCTGGCGTGCGCGGCGCTGCTGGGTCCGGAGCGCGTCAGCGGCGCGGTCTGCCTGGCCTGCCCGGCGCCCTACGACCCGGCCGTCGACTTCTTCGCCGGCATGCGCGACCCCGGTGGGCTGCGCGCCGCCCTCGACGGCCGGCCGGCCCGCGCGGCGCACGCCGAGACCGAGACGTTCGACACCGAGTCGTTCACGGCCCGCGACTGGGCGGCGCTGCAGTCGGCCTGGACCGCGCTCGGCGACGACGCGCTGGCCGCCGGCGCCGCCGGCCCGGACGGGCTGATCGACGACGACGTCGCGTTCGCCGCGCCGTGGGGCTTCGACCTCGGCGCGATCGCGACGCCGGTCCTGCTCGTGCAGGGCGGCGAGGATCGCGTCATCCCCGCCGCGCACGCGCAGCGCCTGCTCGGCCTCGTCCCCACCGCCGAGCTCTGGCTGCGCCCCCGCGACGGCCACGTCTCGATCCTCGCCGCGATCCCGGTCGCGCTGGACTGGCTGCTCGGTGCGGCGACGAACGCTGGCGCTTGACTTCAAGGGCACTTGAACCCCAAGGATGGCCGGCCATGGACTCCTCCCCTGCTACGCACACGCACTCCCCTCCCCTGTCCCGCGAAGCCCGGGCGCTGCTCGCCCTCCTGCTGCTCGGCCAGTTCCTGGTCGTGCTCGACGTGTCGGTCGTCAACGTCGCGCTTCCCGCGATGCAGGACGACCTCGGCCTCAGCTCCGCCGGCCTCCAGTGGGTCGTCAACGGCTACACCATCGCCTACGCCGGCTTCCTGCTCCTCGGCGGCCGGCTGGCGGACGTCATCGGGCAGCGACCGGCGTTCGTCGGCGGCCTCGGCCTGTTCGTCGCCGGCAGCCTGATCGGCGGCCTCGCGGCGTCGTCGGGCGTCCTGCTCACCGGCCGGATCGTGCAGGGCCTCGGCGCCGCCGTCCTGTCGCCCGCGACGCTGACGATCCTGCTCGCCTCGTTCCCCGAAGGGCCGCGGCGCGCGACGGCGATGGGCTGGTGGATGGCGATCGGCGCCGCCGGCGGCGCGACCGGCGCCCTCGTCGGCGGCGCGCTGACCGAGTGGCTGTCCTGGCGCTGGGTGCTGCTCGTCAACGTCCCGGTCGGCGTCGCGACGCTCGTCGCCGCGCTCCGCATCCTCCCCGACCAGGCGGCGCTGAACGACCGCCGGCCGCGGCTCGACGTGCCCGGCGCGGCGCTCGTGACCGTCGGCCTCGGCGCGCTGGTCTTCGGCATCACCCAGATCGAGCAGCACGGCTGGACGTCGGCCCAGACGCTCGTCCCGGTCGCGGTCGCCGCGGTCCTGCTCGTCGCGTTCGTCCAGACCCAGCGCACCGCCGCCGAGCCGCTGATGCCGCTGTCGCTCCTGCGCCTGCCCGGCCTCGCCGCCGCCAACGCCGTGATGCTCGTCTCGGGCGGCGCGCTGTTCGCGATCTGGTTCTTCCTGACTTTGTACATGCAGCAGGTGCTCGGCTACACGCCGCTGCAGGCCGGCGCCGCGTTCCTCCCGCACACGCTGGCGATCATCGGCGGGACCCAGGTGACGACGCGCTGGCTGGGCGGGCGCGACCCGCGCGTCGTGATCGGCGCGTCGCTGGCGCTGTCGGCCGCGGGCTTCGTCCTGCTGGCGCTGGCCGACGAGGGCAGCGGCTACCTCGGCGGCGTCGCCGTGCCCGGCGTGCTGGTGATGTTCGGCGCGGGCGTCGCGTTCCCGCCGGTCATCGGCGCGGCGACGGCGGGCGTTCCGGCGGAGCTGCACGGCCTCGCCTCGGGCGTGTTGAACACCGCGCGGATGATGGGCGGCGCGCTCGGCCTCGCCGTCCTGGCGACGCTCGCGTCCTCGCGCACCGCGCACGTCGCGGGCGCCGGGCCGGCCGACGCGCACGCGCTCGTCGAGGGCTTCCAGGTCGCCTACCTCGTCGGGGCGGCGACGACGCTGCTGGCGGCCGCGCTCGCGTGGCTGCTGCCGAGCCCGCAGCGGATCGCGCAGGTCCACGCGCAGGCGCAGGGCGCCACGCGCGTCCCCGCGACCGCTACAGGATCGTCCTGATCCCGCCGATGGCCGCGGCGTTGCCCTTGACCAGCGCCGGGAGCAGCGCCTTGGGCGGTGCCGGGACGCCGCGCAGGGCGATGGCCATCGTCCACGTCAGGCGCGTCCGGGCCCCGCCGTCCAGCGGGTCCAGGAGGAAGTCCTCGGCCAACCCGTTCAACAACGGGCGCGTCTGCTGGGTGACGCGGAAGGTCGCGCGGCGGATGGGCGGGTCCGGATCCCAGCGGTAGAACTCCTCCTCGATCGTGTTGACCCTCAACAACCGCAGACGGCGGGTCGCCCCCACCGTCTGCGGCCGCGGGGTCAGCCACACCACCTGGTCGATGATCGGCGCCCATGACCACATCGCGTCGGACCCCAGCGCGTCCCACACGCGGGCGGGCGGCGCGTCGAGGTCGACGACGGCCGGGACGACCAACGGCGCGCTCGTGAAGAACGTGTCGTCGACCGGCGGCAGCTTGTAGGCCATGAGCGCCGACTCCTTCGACTAGTTGAGCCGCTCGACGATGAGCGCCTCGCCCTGACCCTGGGCGACGCACATGGTCTCGAGGCCGATCTGCTTGTCGAGCGTCTCGAGGTCGTTGAGCAGCGTGGTCATGATGCGCACGCCGGTCATGCCGAACGGGTGGCCCAGCGCGATCGCGCCGCCGTGCGGGTTGAGCGTGTCGAGATCGATCCCGACCTCCGACGCGATCGGCAGCACCTGCGCCGCGAACGCCTCGTTGAGCTCGGTGATGTCGATGTCCGACGCGCTCATGCCGGCGCGGTCCAGCGCCTTCTTGATCGCCCCGATCGGCGCGACGCCCATGTACTCGGGCTCGTTGCCCCACGTGGCGCCGGTGATGACGCGAGCGCGCGGCTTGAGGCCGAGCTCGGCGGCCTTCTCGGCCGACATGATCAGCGCGGCGGCGGCGCCGTCGTTGAGCGGGCACGAGTTGCCGGCCGTCACGGTGCCGCCCGGCTTGAAGGCCGGCTCGAGCGTCGCGAGCTTCTCGTAGGTCGACGAGGCGCGGGGGCCGTCGTCCTTGCTCACCACGGTGCCGTCGGCGAGCGTGACCGGCACGATCTCGCGGTCGAACACGCCCGCCTCCTGGGCCGCGACCGCGCGCTCCTGCGAGCGCTGGGCGTAGCGGTCCTGGTCCTCGCGCGAGACGCCGTACTTGTCGGCGACGTTCTCGGCGGTCAGGCCCATCGCGATGTACGCGTCGGGCTGGCCGGGCTGCTTGCCCTGGAGGTTCTCGTTCTGGTCCTCGGGGTGCGCGGCCTCCTGCGCGGCGTTGTAGCGCGAGACGAACTCGACGCCGCCGGCGATGTACACGTCACCCTGGCCCGCGACGACCGCGTTGGCGGCGTTGCGGATGGCGTCGAGGCCGGACGCGCAGTAGCGCGAGACCGTCGAGCCGTTGGTGTTCTGGCCGAGCTTGCCGCTCAGCAGCACCGCGATTCGGGCGATGTTGTTGGCCTGCAGCCCCTGCGGGAGGCCGCAGCCGGCGATGAGCTCCTCGACGGAGGCAGGATCGACGTCCGGGTTGCGCTCCAGGAGCTGGTCGACCACGAACGCGAGGGTCTCGTCGGGGCGCAGCGAGGCGAGCGAGCCCTTGAAGGCTCGGCCAACGGGCGTCCGGACGGCGTCGACGATGACGGCTTCGGGCATGAGATGGGTCCTCTCGGAGATGAAGCCCGGCGGTCGCACACCACGGGCAGGTTTATCCCCCGGCGGTCGCACACCACGGGGCCTACTGCTTTCAGGATAGTCACTAGCCCGATCGGGCTATGGACGCTCCGGGCGGGACCCTAGCGGAAGAGCTCCCAGTAGGAGCGCGCGATCATCCGGCGCGCGAACACGGTCGTGTCTGACGGCAGCTCGTCGTGCCGGGCCCACCGCACGGTCGCGATCTCGGCGGCCGAAGGGACCAGCGTCGTCCCGGGCGCGATCTCGGCCGCGAAGACGTGGATCGTCTCGCGCTTGTAGTCGTTGCGCGAGGGCACCTCGGCGATCTGGAACGACCCGGTCGGGACGACGCCCAGCTCCTCGCCGAGCTCGCGGCGCAGCGTGACGTCGAGGTCCTCCCCTGGCCGGACGAACCCGCCGGGGATGTCCCAGTGGTGACGACGTGCGTAGGTGTGGCGCACAAGCACGACGTCGTCGCCGCAGCGGACCACGATCTTCATCCCGATCGTCCGCGGCCGCATGACGAACCACCACGGACGCAGCGCGAGGTAGCCGGCGCGGTAGGCCAGCCGGAGCGTCCGCGGTGAGACGCGCCGGCGCAGCTGCGCCTCGACGGCCTCGACCACGCGCGGGGTGAGGGAGGCGCGCTCGGTCATCAGGACAAGGTCTTGCCCAGCCGCCGCGTGTGCGAGACGCGCGCCGTAGGGACGATCACGACAGCGCCTTCCCCAGGAGGGCGGCGTGCGCGGCGACGTCGCGCGCGTAAGCGTCGAAGGTCGAGGCGAACATCGACTGCGGGCCGTCGCACAGCGCGTGCTCGGGGTCTTGGTGGACCTCGACGATGATCCCGTCGGCACCGACCGCGGCCGCGGCGCGCGACAGCGGCGCGACGAGGCGGCGGTCGCCGGCGGCGTGCGACGGGTCGACGATCACCGGCAGGTGCGTGTGGAGCTTGAGCCACGGGATCGCGCCGAGGTCGAGCGTGAAGCGCGTCGCGGTCTCGAACGTCCGGATGCCGCGCTCGCACAGGATCACGGCCTCGTTGCCCTCCTTCAGCACGTAGTCGGCGGCCATCAGGAGCTCGTCCAGCGAGCTGCTCAGCCCGCGCTTGAGCAGGACCGGCTTGCCGAGCTTGCCGGCGACCTCGAGCAGTGCGTAGTTCTGCATGTTGCGCGCGCCGATCTGGACGACGTCGGCGTACTGGGCGATGACGTCGGCGTGCGCGGAGTCCAGCAGCTCGGTGACGATCGGCAGGCCGGTCTCCTCGCGCGCCTCGGCGAGGATCTCCAGCGCGGGCGCGCCGAGGCCCTTGAAGGCGAACGGCGACGTGCGCGGCTTGAACGCGCCGCCGCGCAGCATCGCTGCGCCGCCGGCCTTGACCGCGTGGGCGACCGCGAGCGTCTGCTCGCGCGTCTCGACCGTGCACGGGCCGGCGATGAGGCAGAACGTGGTGCCGCCGCCGACCTTGCGGCCGGCGACGTCGAGCGTCGTCGCCGCATGGTCGCTGAGCTCCGAGGACGCGAGCTTGTACGGGCGCGAGATCGGGACGACGCGATCCACGCCGCGCATGCCCTCCAGGCCCAGCTCGGCGACGCCCTCAGGATCGCCGATCGCGCCGATCGCGGTCGTCAGCTCGCCCGGCATCACCCGGACGTGCACGCCGGTGGTCTCCAGGCGCGCGACGACGGCGTCGATCTCGGACTGGCTGGCCTGCGGGGTCATCACGATCATCATGGGCTTAGCGGATGCTAGTCCGGGTTCTGTTGCGGATTTCCCCAGGCCGCGTTCGCTGGCCGCCCGCATGGTGCGCGACCGCCGCGTTGGTGATGATGGATCCCGTGTTCTGGCGCATCGCCAAGCTCCCGCTGACCGCCCAGCCCTGGAAGGACCTCGCGTACATCTCGCTGGGCCTGGTGTCCGGGATCTTCGCCCTGACGTGGCTGTTCGTCGGCCCGCTGCTGTCGTTGATGTTGATCATCACCTTGATCGGCATCCCGAAGCTGTACGGCGACATGTGGATCACGCGTTGGTGGTGCGACGGCGAGCGCTGGCGCGGCGCGCTGGCCGGCGTGCCGCTGGAGCGGTCGCGGCGCGTCTGGGCCGGCGACACGTTCCTGCGCCGGCTGCGCAGCTCGGTCACCGACCCGATGACGTGGCGCGAGCTGGTGTGGTTGATCCTGATGTTCGGGATCGGCCTGGGCTCCTTCCTCGCGGGCGTGACGGCGTTCAGCATCGGACTCGGGTTCATCACGCTGCCGGCGTGGGGCTGGTCGCTGCCCGACGAAGGCGTCGAGATGGGGTTCACGCACCTGACCGAGATGTGGCAGTACGTCGTCTTCGCGGTCGTCGCCGGACCGCCGACGCTGGTGGCCTCGGCGTGGGTCCTGCGCGGCAGCGCGTGGATCCAGGCGAAGCTCGCGCAGGTGCTGTTGGAGGACGACGCCGAGGAGCGGATCGTCGAGCTGCAGGTGTCGCGGGCCGGCGCGGTCGACGCGGCCGCCGTCGAGCTGCGGCGCATCGAGCGCGACCTGCACGACGGCGCGCAGGCGCGGCTGGTGGCGCTGGCGATGGAGATCGGGATGGCGCGCGAGCAGATCGAGCGCGACCCCGCGGCGGCGGCGCAGCTGCTGGCCGGCGCGCACGAGGACGCCAAGACCGCGCTGTCGGAGCTGCGCGACCTCGCCCGCGGGATCCACCCGGCGATCCTCACCGATCGCGGGTTGGACGCGGCGGTGAGCGCGCTCGCGGCGCGCTGCCCGGTGCCGTGCACGGTCGCGATCGACCTGGACCGCCGGCTCAGCGCGGCGGTCGAGTCCGCGGCCTACTTCACGGTCGCCGAGGCGCTGACCAACGTCGCCAAGCACAGCGAGGCGACGCGCTGCGAGATCGCGGGGACGATCGACACGGGGTGGTTGGTCGTCGAGGTGCGTGACGACGGCCGCGGCGGCGTCGACGAGGCCGTCGGGACCGGGATCGCCGGGCTGCGTGGGCGCGTCGAGGCGCTCGACGGCCGAATGCGCGTGACCGACCGCGGCGCGCCCGATGCTGGACCGAGTGATCCAGACGGGCCTGGACACGGCACCATCCTCCACGTGGAGCTGCCATGCGGATCGTGATCGCCGAGGACTTGGTGCTGCTGCGCGACGGGCTGGTGCGCCTGCTGACGGCGCACGAGCACGAGGTCGTCGCCGCCGTCGGCGACGGGCCGTCGCTGGTCGCGGCGGTCCAGGAGCACCGGCCGGACATCGCGATCGTCGACGTCCGGCTGCCGCCGTCGCAGCGCGACGAGGGCCTGCGCGCCGCTTTGGAAGCGCGGGTGCTGGTCCCCGGGACGCCGGTGCTGGTCCTGTCGCAGTACGTCGAGGAGTCCTACGCCGCCGAGCTGCTGGCCGACGGCGCCGGCGCGGTCGGCTACCTGCTGAAGGACCGCGTCGCGGACCCGTCGGACTTCGTCGCCCAGGTCGCCCGCGTCGCCGCGGGCGGCACCGCCATCGACCAGGAGGTGGTGTCGCAGTTGCTCGCCCGCCGCCGCGCCGACGACCCACTGGAAGAGCTGACCCCACGCGAGCGCGAGGTGCTGGAGCTGATGGCCCAGGGCCTGTCGAACGCGGCGATCGCCGGGAAGCTGGTGGTCACCGACGGCGCAGTCGAGAAGCACGTGACGAACATCTTCGGGAAGCTCGGGCTGCACACGGCGGCGGGCGGGAACCTGCGGGTGCTGGCGGTGCTCGCCTGGCTGCGGGCGTCGGATCCGGCTTAGGGTGCGGAGTGGTTGGTCACCAGTGCGTTTGCGTGTGGTGCTGCGCGGCGTGGTTCGTCCCTCATCAAGGGCGTGCGAGTGTGGAGGCGGCGCCACCCTGGCTGGTGTGGCTCGTCCTCGTGGCAGCGCGCCGGGCGGGTTCGGCGCCGAATCGTCGCCCTCAGGGGATCCGGGTCGATTTCGCCCTCATATGTGGGGGAAAGACGACCCGGAAGGCTCGAACCCTCCCTTTCGTGCCCGAACCGCCCGCCCCGGAGCACGACCAACGACGAGCCACACCGACCCCGGTCGCGCCGCCAACACGACTTCACGCCCTTGATGAAGGGACGGACCACGCCGCGCAGCGCCCAACGCGATCCGCGCTGGGCGCCACACACGCCCGCTAGGCGCCCGCCGCCGGCCAGCGCGGCGCGCCCAGCTCCCGCGACACCCCGCGCGCCGCGTCGACCACCGCCGTCGTCAGCTCTCGCGTGGGCGCGCGCGGCAGGATCTTCGAGGTCTCCCCCACCAGCGCGATCGCGCCGACGGCGAGGCCGGCGTGATCGAAGATCGGCGCGGCCAGCGAGGCCTCGCCGAGGACCGCCTCGTCGCGTTCGCGGGCGATCCCGCGCTCGCGCACGTCCTCGAGCTCCTTGCGCAGCGCGGTCGCGGTCAGCGTCCGGCGCGTGAGCTTGGGCAGCTCGTCGGCGGTGAGGTCGTCGACGGCCTGGGCCGGGCCGAAGGCGAGGATCGCCTTGCCCAGCGCGCTGGCGTGCGCGGGCAGCTGGGCGCCGACCTCCAGCACCTGGAACTGGTCGTCGGGGCGGAAGACGTGGTGGACGACCACGACGGTCGGCCCGTGCAGGACGCCGACGCGGACCGCGGCCTGCGCGCGCTGGGCCAGGCGCTCGGCGTGGACGATCGAGCGGCCGCGCAGCTCGTTGAGGTCGAGGTAGGAGTTGCCGAGATGCAGCAGGCCGGCGCCGAGCTGGTACTTGTCGCTGTCGCGGTCCTGCTCGACGAAGCCGTGCGCCTGGAGCGTCTGGAGCAGGCCGTGGACCGTCGGCCGCGCGAGGTCGAGGCGGTCGGCGATCTCGCTGACGCCGAGCCGGCGCGGGCCGGAGGCCAGGAGCTTGAGGATGCGCGCCGACCGGTCGACGGACTGGATCGTGCCGCGCCGCGCGCCGCCCGCGCGGGGCGCGCCCGTCGTCTCGGACACGTCGTCGCTATTCGACATTGTCGAATGGCTTTCGGAACTGTAGACTAGCCGGCATGGTCGGAATCGTGGTTGTATCGCACAGCGCGGAGCTCGCCTCCGGCCTGTCGGTCCTCGCCGCGCAGATGGCCGGGCCGGACGTGGCCATCGAGCCGGCCGGCGGCATCGCCGGCGGCGGCCTGGGCACCGACGCCGAGGCGGTCAGCGCGGCCATCGAGCGCGCCGGCCGCGACGGCGACGGCGTCGTGGTGCTCGGGGACCTCGGGTCCTCGATCCTCACCGTCCGCGCCCTGCTCGAGGAGCAGGAGAACGGCCGCGTCCAGCTCGCCGACGCCCCGATCGTCGAGGGCGCCGTGACCGCCGCGGTGACCGCGTCCGCCGGCGCCGACCTCGCCACCGTCCTGAAGGCCGCCGAGGAGGCGCGCGATGCCCGCAAGCTCTGAGACCACCGCCACGCTGCCCGCCGACGTCGACCTCCACGCCCGCCCGGCCGCCACGTTCGTCCGCGCCGCGATGGCGTATGACGCGCGGGTGACGATCAGCGCCGGCGACCGCGAGGCGGACGCCAAGAGCTTGTTGTCCGTGTTGGGTCTGGGCGCCAAGGCGGGGACCACCGTCGCGCTACGGGCCGACGGCCCCGACGCGCCGGCCGCCGTCGACGGGCTCGCCGAGCTCCTCGCCGGCCTCGTCGAGACGCCCGCCTAGCTCCGCCCGCACGAGGTCGGCCACCGCGCCGGGCTCCACGCACCGCAGCGCGCGCTGCGCGAGGTCGCGGGCCTGCCCGGCATCGAGCGCGCGGACCCAGGCGCGCACCGCGCCGACGCGCGCCGCGCCGACGCTCAGCTCGTCGACGCCGAGGCCGACGAGCATCGGCATCGCGACCGGATCCGACGCGGCCTCGCCGCAGACCTCGATCGGGATGCCGGCGGCGTGCGCCGCCTGCGCCGCGCGCCGGATCTCGGCCAGGACGCGCGGGTGGTGGGCGACCGAGGCGTTGGCGTTGAAGCGATCGGTGCCGAGCGTCGCGTTGGTGAGGTCGTTGGTGCCGACCGACAGGAACGCGCACCGCTGCGCGAGCGCCGGCGCGATCCCCGCGGCCTCCGGCGTCTCGACCATCGCGCCGACCTGCGCGCCCGCGGGCAGCGCGGCGCGCACCGCGTCGACCTGGTCGGCGGACGCGATGAGCGGGATCAGGACCCGGACAGCGCCGCGGCCCGCGCGGATGCGCCCGCCGATGGCGTCGAGCTGCGCGGCGAGCGCGTCCGGGTGGGCGAGCAGCAGCGCGATCCCGCGCTCGGGGACGCCACGCAGGAAGGGCGGGGTCTTGTCGCCGCCGAAGTCGAGGAGGCGGACGGTGACGAGCGGCGCGTCGATGGCGTCGAGCAGCGCGGCGTGCTGGCCGCGGGTCGGCCAGCTGTCGCTGTCGAGGAACGCGAGCTCGGTGCGGAGAAGGCCTACACCTTCGGCGCCGGCCGCAAGGCCGACGTCGACCTCCGCGGGACCTGCCGCGTTGGTGAGGACCCGGACCCTGACGCCGTCCCGCGTGACGGCCGGGAGCGCCGCGTCCGCGGACTGCCGCCGGCGCCGGGCGGCGGCGACCGCCATCTGCGCCCGCGCGTTGTGCACCAGGTCGCGATCGGGGTCGACGAGGACGTCGCCCGTCGCGCCGTCGACGACGAGCGGCGTGCCGCCGGCGATCGCGAGCAGGTCGGTGCCGAGCCCGACCACCATCGGCACGCCCAGCGACCGCGCGACGATCGCCGCGTGCGCCGTCGGCCCACCGCCGGCCAGCGCCACCGCCGCGACGTCCTGGAGATCGGCGACGTCGGCCGGCCCGAGGTCGTCGGCGACGACGATCGCGCCGGCCGCGGGGATCTCGGAGGGCGGCGCCGCACCGTCGAGCGTCGCCAGCCGCGAAGCCCGGCGGCCGAAGGACAGCACGTCGTCGGCGCGCGCCGCGAGGTTCGGATCCTCCAGCGCCGCGATCGTGTCCGCGTACTTCCCGGTCGCCCGGACGATCGCGGCCGCGGCGGTGAAGCCCGCGCCGACGCCGGCGTCGACCTCGGCCGACAGCGCCGGGTCGAGCGCCATCAGCGCGCCGGCCTCGACGATCTCGGCCTCGGCCCCATGAGCTCCCGCGCGCAAGGACGACGCGGTCGCCTCCAACTCGGCGCCGGCCGCCGCGAGCGCGGCGGCCGCGCGCGCCCGCTCGGCCGCCTCGTCGCCGCCGTGGCGCGCATCCGCGTCGACCGCGCCGGCGGCGGAAACCCGCGCCGGCCCCGCCGCCAACCCCGGCGACGCCGGGACGCCGCGCATCATCCGACCGCGCGGGCCAGGGCGGTCATCACGAGCACGGTGGACGCGGCGCCCGGGTCCTCGTGGCCGACGGAGCGCTCGCCCAGGTACGACGCGCGCCCCTTGCGGGCCTGCAGCGGCACGGTCCCGCGCGCGCCCTCGGCCGCCGCGTCGGCCGCCGACCGCGCGGCATCGGCCAACGACGCGCCGCCGGCCAGCGCCTCCCGGAGCGCCTCGACCGCCGGCAGCAGCGCGTCGACCATCGTCTTGTCCCCCGGCACCGCGGCGCCGAGATCCTGCACGGCCTTCACGCCCGCGGCGAGCGCCTCGGCCAGCTCGGGGCCCTCCAGCTCCGGCGCGTCGCCCAGGGCCCGGCCGGCGCCGCGGAAGAACGACCCCCACAGCGGGCCGCTCGCGCCGCCCACCGTGGAGACCAGCGTCTTGCCGGCGACGATCAGCAGCCGGCCGGGAGCGACATCATCATCCTGCTCGCCGAGCGTGGCGACCACCGCCGACATCCCGCGGTTCATGTTGATGCCGTGATCGCCGTCGCCGATGGCCGCGTCAAGCTGCGTCAGGTGGTCGGCCTGCGCCGCGACGTCCTCGGCCAGGCCGGACAACCACGCCACGACGGTCTGCGGAACTACGGCGGTCACGCTCGACATCCTCTCGCTCACGCTCCCCAACGGAGTGCCGGGGTGTGCACGGGAGCGTCCCACAACGCGGTCAGGTCGTCGTCCAGCGCGAGCAGCGTCAGCGACGCGCCCGCCATCTCCAGCGAGGTGATGTAGGACCCGACCAGCCGCCGGACCGGCTCCAGCCCGGCCGCGCGCAGCAGCCGGTCGACCTCGCCGTACAAGGCGTACAACTCGATCTGCGGTGTGCCGCCCATGCCGTTGACGAACGGCAGGACCTGCGTCCCGGACTCCAGCTTGAGGTCGGTGGTCACCGCCTCGACGAGCAGCCCGGCGATCTCGTCCAGCGTCCCGAGCGGCGCGCGGCGCCGTCCCGGCTCGCCGTGGATGCCGATCCCGACCTCCATCTCGCCCTCGGGCAGGTCGAAGATCGGCTTGCCGGCCGCCGGCGGCGTGCACGACGACAGCGCGATCCCGAACGAGCGCGCCCGCTCGTCGACGCGCCGGGCGACGCCCGCGACGGCGGCCACGTCGTCGCCCCGCTCGGCCGCGGCGCCGGCGATCTTCTCCGCCAGCACCGTCGCGCCCACGCCGCGGCGCCCCGCGGTGTACAGCGAGTCCTGCACCGCGACGTCGTCGTCGATCAGCACCGACTCGACCGCGATGCCCTCGTCGGCCGCGTCCTCCGCGGCCATCTTGAAGTTCATCACGTCGCCGGTGTAGTTCTTGACGATGTGCACGACGCCGGCGCCGCCGTCGACGGCCTTGGTCGCCGCGAGCATCTGCTCGGGCACCGGCGAGGTGAACACCTCGCCGGGGCAGGCGGCGTCGAGCATCCCGTGCCCGATGAAGCCGCCGTGCAGCGGCTCGTGGCCCGAGCCGCCGCCGGAGATCAGCGCCACCTTCCCGGCCCTCGGCGCGTCGGCGCGGACCAGGATCTGCTGGGCGGCGTCGTAGCGCACCAGATCGCCGTGAGCGGCGGCCAGGCCGGCCAGCGACTCCTTGACGAGGTCCGCCGGATCGTTGAGCAGCTTGCGCATCGAGCTCGATGCCACGGTCATGTCGTTCAGCTCCTCCTACTTGGCGACGACGTAGTCGTCGGGGTCGGGGTGGGTCACCGCATGCTCGATCGGCATCGTCTGCTGACGCGGCGTGGCGAGGTAGTCGTAGGCCACGGCCGCGACGGCCGAGCCGACCAGGCCGGGCAGCAGGTACACCGGCAGGTACTGGTTCCAGTGGGTCGCGCCACCGCCGATGGCGGACACGAGCTCCGGCCCGAACGCGCGCGCCGGGTTGAGCGACGCGCCGGTGATCGGGCCGACGACCATGATGATGGCGACGACGACGCCGCCGATCACGAGGCCGGCGAAGTCGCCGGGCGAGCGGGTGTCGACGATGCCGAGGATCGCGAACATGAGGATCGCTGTCCCAATACCCTCGGCGAACATCGCCGACGCCCATGTGGTCGTGTCCTGGTTGAACGACGTCTGGCCCATGCCGAGGTCGATCCCGGAGTGGGCGAAGACCGCCCAGATCGCGAGCGCCCCGAGGACCGCGCCGACGAACTGCCCGCCGACGTAGGCGGGGACCTCGCGCCATGGGAAGCGCTTGGTCGCGGCGAGCGCGAACGTCACCGCCGGGTTGATGTGACAGCCCGAGACCTTGCCGATGGCGTAGACGAGCGCCGTGATGACGAGGCCGAAGGCGATCGAGATGCCCAGCAGGTCCGCGCCCGTGATGGCCGGCGTCTTGTCCCCTGAGAGGACGAGCGTCGCCACGACCGAGCCAGGACCTACGAGGACGAGCAGCGCGGTCCCGAGAGCCTCGGTGATCGCGCGCTGCGAGAGGGAATGCTCCATCGCTGCTGCTCCTTGAGAAGGTGACCCGCATTCGACATTGTCGAATGCTATTCGGGGCGACCGTACTCCCGCGGCGCAGCGGCGTCAAGTGCGGATCGGCGCGATCGGCGCGATCACGGATCCGGGAAGGGCTGGACCGCCAGCCCGGCTGGGACCTCGCGCGCGCCGAGCTCGTACGCGCCGCCGTGCGCCGTGCGCAGCACGTTGGCCGTCCCGCCGCGCGGATGGACCACGGCCTCGAGCTCGGCGATCGAGCAGTTCGCGACGTGGTGCTCGTGGCCGTCGGGATCCGCGTAGCGCCAGACCACGGTCTGCGCGCGGTTGCCGTGCACGGTCAGGCGCAGTCGCGCGTCGTGGGAGTCGACGCGCAGGTCGAGCGCGGTCGGGTTCTCGGTGACGTGCGCGCGCGCGGCGGTCCCGCCGATGCGGTGGCGCGTGCCGTTGAGCGAGACGACGCCGTTGGCGATCCAGGGCGTCAGCAGCGGGCCGAGCCGGACGCGCCCGAGCGCGATGTCCAGCCACGCGTCCGGGCGGTCGTCGAACAGGACGCCGTGCAGCCAGATCCAGCGCTCGGCGTGCTGCGTGCCCCAGTTGTGCCCCACCATGCCGGGCCACGCCTGGAGCGCGGTCTTGTTGTCGTCGATGGTGACCTGCCCGTCGACCCGCACGTTCGGCCGCGGGCTCTCCAGCTTCGTACGCGGCAGCGGCGCTGAGTACATGATGGACTTGGGCAGGTGCCGGAGGCCGGGCTCGTCGCCGGCCCAGTCGAGGTCCCATGCCGCCGCGCCGCCGCTGCCGTGGACGCCGGTCGGGCCGAAGTCGCTGTCGCCCACGCGCAGCCAGCCGTCCGGCTCCGGGTCGGTGGCCGACTGCTTGTAGGCCAACGGCGCAGGCAGGCTGTCGTCGAAGACCGTGACCCACGCCGAGCCGACGGGCTCGCCGTCGGGCTCCTGGTGGACGGTGTGGCGCAGCCACACCGAGCGCGCGCGGTCGGGATCGACCGCGCGGACGTAGAACGACTCGTACCCGCCTTCGGCGCCGAAGTACGGGAAGCGGGTCGTCAGTCCCGACCGTGTCGCAGACCGAGCCACAGCCAGAGGGGGTAGGTGGCGAACAGGGCGCCGCTGACGAGGTGCGTCGATGTGCTCGCGCGGTCGGGGTCCAGCCGGAAGACGCCGGAGTTCAGCATCCAGTCGCGGCCGGAGCGGGCGCGGCACAGGCGCCAGATCGGCTTCGTCCAGCCCTTGTCGAGGTAGAGCGAGACGGACGTGACGAGGAAGACGCCGAGCGTCGCGGCGGCGAGCTTGTCGCGTTGGGGCGGCGGCGTGGCCTTGGCCAGCGCGCGGCCGTTGGCGTACAGCCAGGGCGGGTCGATCAGGAAGGACATCGCGGTCGGGGTCGCTCCTTCGGGGCGGCGGCAGCTCTGCCCGCCGTGGGTCGTGATGGGAAGGCTCTCACGCCAGCAGCCGGTCGGCCAGCCGGGTCGCGAGGGCCATGATCGTCAGCTGGGGGTTGACGCCCAGCGGACCGGGGACGGCGCTGCCGTCGCACACGTGGAGGTTGGTCGTGCCGTGGACCTTGTTGTCGGCGTCGGTCACGCCGTCGTTGGGGTCCTTGGCCATGCGCGCGGTGCCGAGTGGGTGGAAGGCCATGACCTTCAGCTCGGCGGCGGTCGCGGTGTGGCGCGTGAGCGGCGTGAGGTCGCCGTCGCGGAGCTCGGGCACGCTGGCCAGAGGCAGGATCACGCGGCGCGCGCCGGCGGCGAACAGCAGCTCCGCCAGGCGCTTGACGCCGTTCTTGATGGTCTTGACGTCGCGGGCGTTGAGGTCGTAGCGGACGATCGGGCGCCCCGCGCGCCGCGCGAGGCGGCCGACGGGGATGTGACCGCGCGAGGTGTCCTCGATCATCAGGCCGAACTGCGCGACGCGGCGGTAGTCGAGCATCAGCTCGCGGTGCGCGGGGCCGGAGAAGGGCACCGCCATCGCCAGGTAGTCGGGCGGGCCGGCGATGCCCTCCAACATGATGCCCTCGCTCGCGAACTCGTCGATGCCGTAGGACTGCGGGACGCCGCGGGCCATGTCGACGACCTCGTCCATGATCGCCCACGCGGCGGTCGCGGGGTGGATCGAGAGGTGCCGGCCCAGGTGCGCGTTGTGGACGCCGCTGGCGGCGAGCAGCAGCGGCGTGTGGAGCGTGCCGGCGGCGATGACCGTGGTGGGCGCGGTGACGGTGATCGTGCCGCCGGCGCGGGTGCGCGCGACGACGCCGCGGGCCGTGCCGTCGGCGTCGAGCGCGATCCGCCGCGCCCGGGTCGCGGTGTAGGTCGTCGCGCCCGCGGCGTGCGCGGCGTTCATGTACACCTCGCCCGCGTGCTGCTTGGCGCCCGTCGGGCAGCCGAACGCGCAGACGCCCGAGCCCTGGCAGCCGACGGCGTTGCGGTCGAGGAAGCGCCCGGACCAGCCGAGCCGCTCGGCGCCGCGCTTGGCGATCAGCGCGTTGGCGCCGGCGAGGCGCTCGGGGACGCGCGCGACGCCGATGTCGCGCTCAACGCGGTCGTAGGCGTCGTCCAGCGCGCCCGGGCCGAGCTCGGTGAGCCCCAGCTCGTCGGCGGCCCAGCGCTCCTGGACGCGCCGGGGCGCGCGGAAGCACGTGCCGGAGTTGACGAGCGTCGTCCCGCCCACCGCCCGCCCCGTCGGCAGCATGATCGACGGCGTCCCGACCGTCGCGGCCTGCCCGGCGTCGCGGTAGAGCAGCGCCGTCATGTCCCGCGGCCGGGCGGTCAGCTGGTCGCGCGTGAAGTGCGCACCGTCCTCGAGGACGACGACGCGCTTCCCCGCCTGCGCGAACGCCCGCGCCACGGGCGCGCCGCCGGCGCCGGAGCCGACGATCACGACGTCGGCCCGCAGCCGGCGCTCGCCGGTGATGTGGGTGCCGTCGACGACGCCGCCGGTGGTGGGCTCGGCGAGGAGGCTCACCGCGCCAACGGCTCCTGCGCGCGCGGCGCGTAGCCCAGCAGCGCCGACACGCGCGCGTCGCCGTAGTAGCTGACGGCGGCCGCGGCGCGCAGCGCTTCGACCAACGTGTGGCCGGCCGGGCGCGCCGCGACGCGGTCGAGGATCGCCAGGCGGCGGGCGGCCGGCAGGCGGCGCCACCGGGTCCGGGCACGGGTCAGGCGCGGGGCGATCTCCAGCGTGAGCAACACCGCGCGCAAGGCCACGCGGTTGATCCGGGGCGCGCGAGCGAGCCAGGCGTCGAAGGCCATGACGGCGTCGGTCTCCCGGATCGGCGGCAGCGGCGGCGCCGGCGCCAGCAGCGTGTCGGCGACGCAGGCGAAGATCGACTGCTCACGCGGTGAGAGCACCGTCATCCGTGCGCCTCGACCATCCGCCGCTCCTGCGCGGCCGCGAGCTTCTCGACCGCCGCGGCGGCGCGACCGTCGTGGCCGGCGGCGACCGCGCGCGCGGCGCGGCGGTACAGCGGGATCAGGTCGTCGCGGTCGGTGACGATCGGCCGGAAGCGCTCGAGATGGCCGAGGTACAGCTCGCGGATCGAGTTGAGGATCAGCCCGAAGACGAGGTTGTCGGCCGCGTCGATGACGGTCCCCATGAACGCGAGGTCGATCATCTGGGCGGTCGTGTCGTCGGGCGCGTCCGCGAACGCGGTGGCCAGCTCGTCCAGCGTCCGGACGTGGTCGTCGGTGCGGCGCGCCGCGGCGAGGCGTGCGGCCTCGCGCAGCAGCAGCCGGCGCGCCTCGAACAGCGCGCCGGTCAGGGCGGGATCGACGGTGACGGCGTAGGCGAGCACGTCCAGCCCGGACTGCGTCCGCCAGTCCTGGACGCGCATCGCGTCGCCGTGCTTGACGTCGACCAGCCGCAGCTGCTCCAGCCGCTTGATGCCCTCGCGCAGCGAGGCCATGTTGACGCCGAGGTCGTGCGCGAGGGTGCGCTGCGGCGGGAGCCGGTCGCCGGGTGCGTAGCGGCCGTCGAGCACCGCGCCCACGAGCTGGCGGAAGACCTGCTCGGGCAGGGATGAGCGTGCGACGGCCATGTGCGCCAGTGTTCTGAACACCGGAACTCTTGTCAAGCGGGAACCGCGTCACCCGATCGGGGTGACGCGGCCTCACCCGATCGGCGGCGAGGCTCGGCGAGTCACTCGCGCGCGAAGGGAAGTGGTCGCATGGTCGTTGGGTCATCGTCGGTGGTCGCACCATGAGTCGCCGGGAGGAAGCCGCCGACGTCCTCGTCGGCGTGGCCGTCGTCGGCGTGCGCGTCGGCAGCGGCTCGGCGCGCGCGATGCTCGCCTCCGCGCAGATCGCGGCCCGGACGCCGGTCGTCGGCCGGCCGCTGCGCGCGGTCGCCGCGCGCGCCGCGGGCGACGGCCGCCGGACGCGGGAGGAGGCGCTGCGCTGGCTCGGCGCGTCGGCCGATCGCGTGATGGCGGCGCCCGAGTTGTCGGCCTTGATCGATCGCCTCGTCGCCGGTCCGCTGACGGAGGCCGTGGCGCAGTCGCTGGCCCGCAACGGCGTCCCGCGGCGCGTGGCGGTCGAGCTGCTGGCGGCGACCGACGTCGACGCGACCGTCGACGCCGTGCTCGACCATCCCCAGACGCGCGCGCTCGTCGACGCGCTGAAGGACAGCCCGGCGCTCGAACGGCTCGTGCTCGAGGCGATCGACAGCCAGCTGACCGTCGAGCTGACCGACCGGGTCCTGAGCGGCCCGGCGTGGCAGCACGCGATCGACCACCTCGCGTCCAGCCCCGAGCTGCGCCGCGCGGTGGCCGAGCAGAGCGCCGGCATCGCCGAGCAGACGATGCAGGGCGTCCGGAACCGCAGCGTCGTCCTCGACGACGCCGCCGAGCGAACCGTCCGCCGATGGCTGCGTCGACCGCGCCCACAGATGTCGTGAGCGAGGAGGCGGCCGCCGGCACCTACGCCGGCGTCGTCAGCCGCGCGATCGCGCTCGGCATGGACGCCGCGATCGTCCAGGGGTCGCTGCTGCTCGTGGCGGCGCTGCTCGGCCTCGTCGCGTCGCTGGTCGGCGGCCCGCACCTCGACACCGCCGGCCAGGTGATCGCCGGCGCCGTGTGGCTGCTGGCGACCGCCGCCTACTTCGTCATCGGCTGGTCGCTGACCGGGCAGACGATCGGCATGCGCGCGATGGAGCTCACGGTCTACGCCCACGAAGGCGCGCCGCCGACCGTCGCACGCTCCATCGTCCGCGTCCTCTGGCTCGGCCTCTGCATCATCCCGCTCTTCGCGGGCTTCCTCCCCGCCCTGGTCGACGACCGCCGCCGCGGCCTGCACGACATCGTGGCGGGGACGGTCGTGGTGCACACGCCGGCGCGGGTGTAGCGGCTTTCGGCGTTACAAGCCGAGGTCGCGGACGCCGAGCTCGTCGAACCCGATGTGGTGGGCGAGCTCGTGGCGGACGGTGATCATCACCTGGTGGCGCAGGACGTCGGCGTCGTGGCCGAAGTCGCGGCGGAGCGTGTCGCGGAAGATGATGATCTTGTCCGGGTAGTCGTCGCGGGAGGCGCCGTCGCCGTTGTACAGGCCGTAGGCGCCGTGGCGGCGGCCGCCGTCGGAGATGACGACCGCGACGTTGCGATCGAGCGCCGTGCGGAGCAGGTCCGGGAGGTCGTCCATCGCGTCGCGGACGAGCTCCTCGAAGTCGCCGTCGTCGTAGGGGTCGAGGTCCATGAACTCGTCCTCGGACGGCTCCGCGGCCGTGCCCTCGCGCGCGAGCCGCTCGGCCCGCAGGACGACACGCTCGAAGTCCGCCTCGGACTCCGGCTCCTTCCAGCCGGCCATCCGGACGCCGACGATCGCCATCGCGCCGAGCATCGCCGCACCCGCCATGACGAGCACCCCGGCCATCTCGAGCAGCCGCAGGGTGCCGATGGTGGAGAACCCACCTTGGAGCACCACGATGATCGTGAGCCCGAGGCTCATGGCGATCACAGCGGCGAAAGCGGTACGGCGCAGCGACATGACGATCGCCGATCAGACTACTGCCCCGCGAACGGCGTCTCGGGAAGGCCATGGCCAATTGGCGTATGCACGAGCCCGCGGCGCCCGACGCGCCCGGTGCGTCGATCGCGGTCGGGTTGCCTGGGGATGACCCAGCCAAGTCGACCGCGGCTGGGGCGAGGAGGTGAAACGGTGATTCGGTGTGGCGCGTGTACCGACGGGGCGATGCGAACGCGCCGGCGGGCGCGTCCGCCGGCCCCTACTTCGCCAGCTGCCGGGCGATCACCACGCGTTGGACCTCGTTGGTCCCCTCGTAGATCTGCGTGATCTTCGCGTCGCGCATCATGCGTTCGACGGGGTACTCGGTCACGTAGCCGTAGCCGCCCAGGACCTGGACCGCCTCGACGGTCACGTACATCGCGGTGTCGCTCGCGAAGAGCTTCGCCATCGAGGAGTACATCGCCTTGTCGGCCTCGCCGCGGTCCATCTTCGCGCAGGCCTTGTACAGCAGCTCCCGGGCCGCGGCGGTGCGGGTCTGCATGTCGGCGAGCTTGAACTGCAGGCCCTGCAGCTCGATGATCGGCTTGCCGAACGCCAGGCGCTCCTTCGCGTACTGCACCGCGTAGTCGATGGCGCCCTGCGCGATCCCGACGGCCTGCGCCGCGGCGCCCAGCCGGGTCCGCTCGAGCGTCCCCAGCGCGACGCTCATCCCGCGCCCCACGTCGCCGATGACGTTGGCCGCCGGCACCCGCACGTCGTCGAACACCGGCTGCCCGGTCGGCGACCCGTGGATCCCGAGCTTGTGCTCGTACTTGGGCACCGAGAACCCCTCGCGGTCCTTCTCGACCACGAACGCCGTCACCCGCCGGTTCTCCCGATCGGTCACCGCGAAGACCACGTAGAAGTCCGCGACGCCCGCGTTCGTGATCCAGGACTTCGTCCCGTTGATCACCCACTCCTCGCCGTCCAGCCGCGCCGTGGTGCGCATCGCGGACGCGTCGGACCCGGACTCGCTCTCGCTCAGGCAGAACGCCGGCGACCACTCGCCCGTCGCGCAGCGGGGCAGGAACCGCGCCTTCATCTCGTCCGACCCGAACAGCTGGATCGGGAGCGTCCCGAGCTCCTGCACCATCAACAGCAGCGCGACCGCGGCGCTCTGCTTCGCGAGCTCCTCGACCGCCATCTGCAACATCATCGTCCCGGTGCCGGTCCCGCCCCACTCCTCGGCGAACGGCAACGCCAGCACGTCGTTCTCCGACAGCAGCTTGCGGAGGTCCCACGGGTACTCGTCGGACGCGTCGATCTCCGCCGCCCGGGGCCCGACCTTCTCGACGGCGATCTGGCGGACCAAGTCGCGGAAGTCCTTGTGCTCCTGCGGGATCTCGTAGACGTCGGAGGCGATCGTGCTCATGGGCTGAAGCGTATTCATCACGGGTACACCGGGTTCCATGGGCATCGGAACCTCGCTCTTCCTCATCGCCGCCGGCGCGATCCTGCGCTTCGCGGTGACCGACGAGGTCAGCGGGATCGAGCTGTCGACCGTCGGCCTGATCCTGATGATCGTCGGCGTCCTCGGCCTGATCATCTCCCTGTTCCTGCTGATGGCCCCGCGGCGCCAGGAGACGGTCGTCACGCGCGATCGGTACGTCGATCCGCCGCCGCCGCGCCGCTGACCCTCCGCTGGGTAGGGTCCGGCCGGTGCGGCAGGCATCGGCGATACGACCGGCGATGGACCGCGAGGTGCCCCTCGCGGTCGACGTCCTCCGGCGCGCGGGCTTCGGGACCCAGGTCGCCCGCCTGCTCGAGTACCCGCGCCGGTCGCCGGACGGCGCGATCCTCGTCGCCGAGGGCGCCAACGGCACGATCGTCGGCGTCGCCTGCTGCGCGGCGTTCGCGACCTCAGGCTGGATCGGCGCGCTCGGCGTCTCGCCCGAGGCCCGTCGCTCCGGCCTCGGCACCGCGCTCACCGAGGCCGCGGTCCGGTGGCTGCGCAACCACGGCGCCCAGACCGTGCTGCTCTACGCCACCGAGGCCGGCCGCCCCGTCTACGAGCGCCTCGGCTTCGTCGCCGAGCAGCGCGCGATCGCCTGGCGCGGCGTCGCGGGCGCGGCCCCGCCGCTCGACCTCCAGCGCCTCGGCGACGCCGACCGCGCCCGCATCCGCGCGCTCGACCAGGCCGTCACGGGCGAGCGCCGCGACGCCGTCCTGGACGCCATCCACCCGCTCGCCGGGGTCTTCGCGGGTGGGTGGGGCGGTGTCGTGAACGGCATGACCGGCTGGGCGATCGCCTCACCCTGGGGCGCCGGGACCGCGATCGCCGCCACCCGGCCCGAGACCGGCGTCGCGCTGATGGCCGCCGCCACCGGCGGCCCTGCGGCGGGCACGCTCATCGTCCCCGACGGCAACCTCGCCGCCAACGACGCGCTGCGCGCCTGGCGCTTCGTCCGCCTCAACGACGCGCTGCGCATGCGCCTGGGCCCGGACGTCGGCTGGCACCCCGAGCACCAGTTCGGCCTGTTCAACCTGTTCTGGGGCTGACTTCCGGACCCGACGATGGGCTGACGAAGGCGGTCCACCGCTCAAGGGCCGTGCGCGCATGCCGAGAACCCGGGGTATGACCGAGGTGGAGGAGACCCGCAAGGTCAGCCGACTCGCATCCACGCGGATGCGGATCCTGCTGGCCGTCGTCGCGCTGCTCGTCTTCGTGAGCGTGGAGATCACCGTCGTCCTGAGCAAGATCTCAGCGATCGACGCGCGCCACGTCGAGGACGGGGTCAGCAGCGCCAAGACCGCGTTCGTCGCGGGCACCGTGCTGCTCCTGATCTGCGTCGTCGCGATGTCGCTGTGGTCGCAGATCGAGATCAAGAAGCGCCTGTCGGAGATCTCGCACGCGGCCAACTCGATCGCCGACGGCGATCTGGAGCCCGACGTGCACCTGCTCGTCCACGACTTCGACGAGGTCGGCCGCTCGGCCGGCGCCGTCCAGCGCATGCTCGCCGAGCTGCGCCTGATCGCCGACCACGCGGGCAGCGTCGCCGAGGGCGACCTCTCGGGTGAGCTCGCCCCGCGCTCCGAGCGCGACGAGCTGCGCCGCTCGCTCACGGCGATGACCGCCGGCCTGCGCGGCATGGTCCACGACCTGTCGCAGGCCGCCGAGACCGTCGCCCAGGTGTCCAGCCGCGTCGTGGTCGACGCCGACGAGGCCGGCCGCGCCGTCGACGAGATCGCCCGCGCCGTCGGCGAGGTCGCGTCGGGCGCCGAGCGCCAGGTCGCGTCCGTCTTCGAGGTGCGCGGCCTGTCCACGAACGTCGCCTCGGCGACCCAGGACTCCGCCCGCGGCGCCGCCGACGCCGCCGACCAGGCCGGCCGGGCCCGCGAGCTCGCCCACGAGGGCGCGGCCGCGGTGGGCGCGGCGTCCGAGGCGATGATGGCCGTCAGCGGCGCGTCGGCCGAGGTCACCGCGACGATCCGCTCGCTCGGCGACCGCTCGTCGCGCATCGGCTCGATGGTCGACACGATCGGCGGCATCGCCGGGCAGACCAACCTGTTGGCCTTGAACGCGGCCATCGAGGCGGCCCGCGCCGGCGAGCAGGGCCGCGGCTTCGCGGTCGTCGCCGAGGAGGTCCGCAAGCTCGCCGACGAGAGCCAGCAGGCCGCGTCGTCGATCGCCTCGCTGATCGCCGAGATCCAGACCGAGACCGAGCGCGCGCTCACCGTCGTCGAGGACGGCGCGGCGCGCACCGAGGACGGCGTCGCGACGGTCGAGGCCGCCCGCGCGTCGTTCGCCGAGATCGGCGAGGCCGTCGAGGTCACGTCCGGCCGCGTCGCGGAGATCGCCGCGTCGATCGGCGCGATCGCCGAGAGCTCGCAGAAGGTCGACGCCGACGTCGGCGAGGTCGCGTCGGTCGCCGAGCAGTCCAGCGCCGCCGCCCAGCAGGTCGCGGCGTCGTCGAACCAGACCGTCGCCTCGACCAAGCAGATCGTCGCGTCCGCCGAGGAGCTGACGCGCAGCGCCGAGGAGCTGCACCGGCTCGCCGGGCGGTTCGTGCTCGTGCGGTCCTAAACTGCCGCGCGTGAGCAGCAACGACATCGAGATCACCCCCGAGGACGCTCGCCGGCGGTTCGAGGCCGGCGAGATCCAGCTCGTCGACGTGCGCGAGGGCTATGAGTGGGACCAGAGCCGGATCCCCGGCGACGTCCGCCACATCCCGCTCAACGACCTCACCGGCCAGGCCGCGAGCATCGACAAGGACCAGCCGGTGGTCTTCCAGTGTCGTGCCGGCTCGCGCTCGTTCATGGCGGCCCAGGCCTTCCGCGCCTCGGGCTACGAGGCCTACAGCTTGACCGGCGGCCTGCTCGCGTGGGACGACCTCGGCCTGCCGCTGGACCCGCCCGACGCGGGCGTCGCCGAGCACTGAGCCACACCGCTTTGTGGAGCGCCACCTTGCGTGGCGCGCATCGCCCAGGGGTACACCGAAGGCATGTACATCGGACTCGGCACCCTGCTGATCATCATCATCCTCGTGATCCTGCTCACCTAGACGAGGAGCAGGGCTGACCGCGCAGGACTTCGCAGCACAACGACGAAGGCCCGCTGGGACGCGGGCCTTCGCGCTGCTCTGACGAAGCCGTGACGGCTGTCAGGAACGGACGACGTTGACGGCCTTGGGGCCCTTGTCCCCGGCCTCTTCCTCATACGTCACCGCCGCCCCCTCGGGGAGGGAGCGGTAGCCGTCGGCGACGATGGCGCTGTGGTGGACGAACAAGTCCTTGCCACCCTCATCCGGCGTGATGAAGCCGAAGCCCTTGTCGTCACTGAACCACTTAACGATTCCGCTGGCCATGTCAGCGAGTTCCTCCATGTACTGCTTGCTGCGCCGGATCTCATCCCCGGCCGGTCGCGGGCAACGTACCAGGAACGAGCGTCCCCGTCCGTGAATGGACCGTGAAGCTCAGCGCTACGCCCCGTACCGGTACGGCCGGGGCAAATGGCCTGGGACCTAAGCCTTATCGGCTTGCTGCGGGACGTCGATCTCCCGCTTGAGGATCTTGCCGGTCGGCCCCTTGGGCAGATCGGACACGAACCAGATGTGCCGCGGGTACTTGTAGGCCGCGACGTTCTCCTTCACGTAGGCCTGGAGCTCCTCGGCGCTCAGCTCCTCGCCCTCCTTGAGGGCGACGGCGGCGCCGACCTCCTCCCCCAGGTCGTCGTGCGGCACGCCGACGACGGCGGCCTCGCGCACGGCCGGGTGCTCGTAGAGCACCTCCTCGATCTCGCGCGGGTACACGTTGTAGCCGCCACGGATGATCATGTCCTTCTTGCGGTCGACGATGAAGAAGTAGCCGTCGTCGTCGACCTTGGCGAGGTCGCCCGAGTGGAACCACCCGTCCTTGATCGCCTCGGCCGTCGCCTCGGGCTTGTTCCAGTAGCCCTTCATCACGTTGTGGCCCTTGATGACGATCTCGCCGACGTCGCCGGTCGGCAGGTCCTTGCCGTCCTCGTCGACGACCTTCATCTCGACGCCGGCGATCGGCGTGCCGATCGAGCCCGGCTTGCGCTCCTTGTCAGGGTGGTTGAACGACGCGACCGGCGAGGTCTCGCTCAACCCGTAGCCCTCGAGCACCTTGCAGTGGAACGCCTCGTCGAAGCCGCGCAGCAGCTCGACGGGCAGCGCGGCGCCGCCGGACGCGCAGATCTCGAGCGACGACGTGTCGTGCTTCTCGCGGTCGGGCTGGTGCAGCATCGCGCCGTACATCGTCGGCACGCCCTCGAAGACCTTCACCTTGTCGCGCTCGATGATCTCCAGCGCCTTGGCCGGGTCGAAGCGCGGGATCAAGGACAGGCAGCCGCCGGCGCCGATGGTCGCGTTCATGCCGCACGTCTGGCCGAAGGAGTGGAACAACGGCAGCGCGCCGAGGACGACGACGTCCTCGTCGAGGCCGAAGAGCGCGCGTGACGCCGCTGCGTTCTTCATCAGGTTGCCGTGCGTCAGCTCGGCGCCCTTGGGCTGGCCGGTCGTGCCCGACGTGTACAGGATCACCGCGGTGTCGTCGTCGGCGACCTCGGCGACGTCGAGGTCGGGCTCGTGCTCGAAGATCCGGCCCTCGATCTCCCCTGGCTTGACGTCGATCAGCTGCGCGCCGGCGTCGTCGGCGCCGGTCTGCGCGGCGTCGAGGAAGTCGTGCCAGGCGAAGACGACCTTCGCGCCCGGGTCCTTGAGGTAGAAGCCGACCTCGCGCCCCTTGAGCAGCACGTTCATCGGGACCACGACGCCGCCCGCCCGGAGGATGCCGTAGTAGGCGACCGGGAAGTACGGCACGTTCGGGAGCATGATCCCGACGCGGTCGCCGGGCTCCAGGCCCATGGACTTCAACATCGTCGCGACGCGGGCCGAAGCCTCGTCGAGCAGCGTGTAGTTGAAGACGGCGTCGTCGAGCTTGATGGCCGGGCGGTCGCCGAACTTCGACGCCGAGTCGGTCAGGATCGTGGCGAGGTTGCTGCCCATGTCGGGAGCCTACCCCCGCGCCCGCTGCCTGCGCGTCGTCAGGGCGTCGGCGTTCAAGCGGTGTCGCCGCGCGCGGCCGCGAGCTTCGCGACCGCCCCACGGATGATCCGCGAGACCTGCATCTGGGAGACGCCGACCTGCTGGCCGATCTGCTCCTGCGTCAGGTCCTCCTCGAAGCGCAGGCGCAGCACGCGCTGCTCGCGCTCGTCGAGGCGCTCGAAGAGCCGGTCGAGCGTCGCGCGGTGCTCGGCGCGAGTCAGCTCGGGGTCGACGACGCCGTGCGCGTCGGCCAGCGTCGCGTCGTTGTCCTCGCCGCTGCCGCGCGGCGCGTCGAGCGACGTCGCGCGCATGCCCTGCTGAGCCTGCAGCGCCTCGAGGACCTGCTCGTCGTCGAGCTCCAGCGCCTGGCCGAGCTCGCGCACGCTCGGCGCGCGGCCGAAGCGCGTGGTCAGCTCGGTGCGGTACTTATCGACCTCCAGCGCGCGCTCCTGGAGCTCGCGCGGCGGACGAACCGACCAGCAGCGGTCGCGGAAGTGGCGGCGCAGCTCGCCGACGATGGTCGGCACGGCGAACGAGGAGAAGGCGATCCCGCGGGCCGGATCGAAGCGGTCGACGGCCTTCAGGAGGCCGAGGCTCGCGACCTGGAGCAGGTCGTCGAAAGGCTCCTCGGCCTTGCGGTAGCGCTTGGCGATCGAGCGCGCCAGCGGCAGGAACCGCTCGACGAGCGCCTCCCGGAGCCGTGGATCGCGGGTCTCGGCGAACTGCTCGAGCACGTGCGCATCGGACAGGGGCGCGCGCAGGGCTTCGTTCGCTGCGGAGCGGTGCGTGGTCACGGCCGTCATGCGTTTCCAGGTTCCCGTGCGGACCACCCGATAAACGGTGTCCGAGCGGCGTCAGTCCTCCCCGTTCGGCCTCCGCCGATCGCGCTTGACCGCGCCGCGCTTGGACTTCGCCTCCAGCCGCCGGTGCCGAGAGCCCTTCGTCGGCTTGGTCGCGGTCCGCGGCCGGGCGACGTGCAGCGCCCGGCCCAGCCGCTCCTCAAGGCGCCGCAGCGCGAGCTCGCGGTTGCGGGTCTGGCTGCGCGCGTCCTGGGCGACGGCCCGGACGACCGGCCCGCTGCGGCTGATGACCCGCTGCTTCTGCGCATCGCTCAGCGACGCCGAGGCCGCGACGTCGAAGCTCACCTCGATGCGCGACGCGGTGACGTTGGCATGCTGGCCGCCCGGCCCGGACGACCGCGACGCACGCACGACGACCTCGTCGAGCGGGATGCGCACGGAGCGCGTCGGGTGCAGGGCGTCCTCGGGCATACGCCCACATCGTGGCAGCACGCCGTGGCGGCTGCGGCTCGCAGCATCGTGGCTGACGTCGCCGGCGCAGCGCCGGCGTGCCTCTGGCACGTCAAGCGCCGTGGCGACCGTCAAGCGCGGCGCGGCGGCCAGCAGCCGCGACAACTAGCGGCGGACGTCTTCGCAGTCCGACGCGACGTGGTCGCCCGCGTCGGCCAGGACGACGTCGTGGCCCGAGCCGCAGCGGACGCTGTCGATCTCGCCGCGCACGACGTTGATGCGGTCGTCGCCGGAGCCGCCGGCGAGGACGTCGGGCCCGAGGTTGCCGAACAGCGCGTCGTTCCCGGCCCCGCCGGAGATGCGGTCGGCGCCGCGGTCGCCGGTGATCTGGTCGTCGCCGTCCTCGCCGAAGATGCGGTCGTCGCCGGAGCGGCCGGCGATCGTGTCGTCGCCGGCGCCGCCGTGCAGCTCGTCGGCGCCCCACTCGCCGTCGACGTAGTCGTCGCCCCCGCCGCCGAACAGCTGGTCGTCGCCCTGCTTGCCGAACAGCGAGTCCGGGCCGGGCGTGCCGCGCAGGACGTCGTCGCCCTTCGTGCCGCGGACGAGCGAGGTCGTCGTCGTGTTGGTGGCCAGCTCCGGCGGGATCGGGACGACCGACTCGCAGCCGACGAGGCGGTCGCGCGCCGGCGCGCCCTGCTCGACGTAGACGGTGTCGTTGCCCTCGCCGCAGTCGACGCTGTCGCCGCTGGCGTCGGCCGCGCGGATCGTGTCGTCGCCGTCGCCGGCGTCGATGACGTCGGCGCCCGGCCCGCCGACGATCGTGTCCGCGCCGTCGTCGCCGTACATCTCGTCGGCGTCCTCGCCGCCGTCGAGCAGGTCGGCGCCGGCGCCGCCCTCGACCAGGTCGTCGCCGCTGGAGCCGGCGATCGTGTCGCTGCCGTTGTTGCCCTCGAGCAGGTCGCGCGCGCTGCCGCCGTCGATCAGGTCGTCGCCGTCGCCGCCGAGGATGTGCTCGGTCCCGGACTCGCCGTAGAGCTTGTCGTTGCCCGCGTTGCCCTCGATGATCCGGTCCGAGCCGCGCCCGCCGTGGATCGTGTCGTCGCCGTCGCCGCCCAGCAGCCGGGCGTCGTTGCCGAAGATGCCGCCGTCGATGGCGTCGTTGCCGGCCTCGCCGGAGATGCGGTCGTCGCCCGCGCCGCCGTCGAGGTGGTCGTCGCCGGGGCCGCCGTGGATGCGGTCGTTGCCGGTGCCGCCCGTGGCCGTGTCGGCGCCGTCGCCGCCCGCGATCGCGTCGTTGCCCGACGAGCCGCTGAGCTGGTCGTCACCGGCGCCGCCGTCGAGGCGGTCGTCGAACGGCCCGCCCTGCAGGACGTCGTTGCCGTCGTCGCCGTGCAGGATGTCGTTCTCGCGGCCGCCGTCGAGGCGGTCGTCGCCGCCGAGCCCCTCCAGGAGGTCCTGCGAGCGCGTGCCGAGCAGGACGTCGGGTCCGTCGCCGCCGAGGCTGAGCGCGAGGCCGGCCTGGACGGCGACGGCGGTCGCGGCGATCGGCAGCGTGCCGGTGCGCCGGTGGGCGATCGTGCTGACGAGCGAGAGCGCGCCGCCGCCGGCGAGGTACACGCGACCGCCGTCGGGCGCGTAGGCCGGCGCGCCGGGTCCGGCCGCCGAGCGGAACACGTGGGCGCCCTGCGGCGCGAGGTCGACGATCGCGGCGCTGGTGCGGCCGGGGCCGGCACCGACCGCGAGGTGCGCGCCGTCGGGGGCGACCGCGATGCGGCCGGCGACGCCCTTGCCCAACTTGATGCCCTTGGTCGCCTTGGCCGCGCCGCGCGCGATCGTGCGCAGCCGGCCCGAGGCGGTCGAGACCCAGGTGCGGCCTGCGGCGAGCGCGACACCGGCGGCGCCCTTGACCTTGACGCGCCGCAGCAGGCGCGGCGCGCCGAGGTCGACCAGCGCGACGCGGCCCCCGCGCAGGGTCGCCGCGGCGAGCGTTCCGCCGGCGGAGACCGCGAAGTCCAGCGCGGTGCCGTGGAGGTCGACGGAGCCGGTGGCGGCGAGCGTCCGCGCATCCAAGGCGTACACCTTGGTCCCGGCCGCGGCGTAGACCGTGCCACCGGCCGGCGAGGTGGCGAGCCCGACGACCGGATCGCCGCCCAGCGCGCGCGGGCCGACGGTCGGGGTGGCGAGGGTCATGCCGTCGGTCACGGCGGCGGCCGCCCCGCCGCTGCCGTCCGCCGTCCCGCCGCCCGGCGCCGTGGCCGACCCGATCACCGACGGCGCGCGCAGGTCCAGGGCCAGCACCGCGCCGCCGCCCGCCGCGAAACCGACCCGGCCGTCGCGGCCGATCGCCACCGCCGTCGTCGGGCCCGGCAGCGCGAGCCGGCGGATGAGCTTGCCCGAGCCGACGTCGAGCAGCGCGACGTCGTTGGTCCCGGTCGCCAGCAGCGCCACCCGCGCCGCGGCGACGCCCGAACCGGCCGCCGCGAGCAGCAGCGCGGCAAGCGACCCGACCAGGAGCGCGCGGACGGCGGAGGACATCGCCCCCGCTTTCGCCGTCGCGGGCCCTACGCCTCCTGCACGTCGCGCGCCCGGCACACCGCGCGCGCGACCTCGTCGACGTCGTCGGTGACCATCAGCAGCCTCGCGTCGCGCTCGGCGATCATGCCCTCGGCCAGCAGCTTGTCGCGGATCCAGTCGACCAGGCCGCCCCAGTAGGACTCGCCGACCAGGATGATGGGGAAGTCCCGGATCTTGTCGACCTGCTCCAGGACGAGCGCCTCGAACAGCTCGTCGAGGGTCCCGAACCCGCCCGGCAGGACGACGAACGCGGTCGCGTAGCGCACGAACATCATCTTGCGCGTGAAGAAGAACGCGCAGGTCAGCGCGATGTCCTGGTACGGGTTCGGCGCCTGCTCGAACGGCAGCTGGATGTTCAGGCCGACCGACGTGACGCCGGCGTCGCGCGCGCCCCGGTTGGCGGCCTCCATCAAGCCGGGACCGCCGCCGGTGATGATCGCGAAGCCCTCGCCGCCGACGCGCCTGGCGACCTCGCGGCCGAGCCCGTAGAGGCGGTGGTCGGGTGCCACCCGCGCCGACCCGAAGAACGTCACCGCCGGCCCGAGGTTGCGCAGCGCCTCGAAGCCCGCCTCGAGGTCGCGGTCGATGCGGTCGATCCGCTCCTGCTCGGTGCGGGTCGCGATCACCGACCGGCGCTTGGTCCCGAGCAGCTCCTCGTCGGGCGTCGCGGGCGGGTGGGGACGGGCAGGCTCGGGCGACGCGGCGGCGGGGCTCACCGCGTGACTTCTATCAGTCGCGATGAGCGAAGATGGCGGGCGCGCCTCCCGAGCCGCCCGCCATCTTCCCGTACCCCTGCGAGAAGTTCTACAACTACAGGCCGGTGGGGTGGCGAACGGTGTACCCGCTCGACGGCCGCGACGGCGCGTGCCAGCGCGTGCCGTCCTGGGCGCGGCCGCTCGTGTCGAAGCGCAGGCCGGCCACGACCATGTACATGTGGCCGCCGTTGGCGTAGATGGTCACCCACTGGCCCGGGCCGGCTTCGCCCCAGCTCGTGAAGTCGCCCGACGGCAGCGCCTGGTCGAGCAGGCCAGCGGCGTGCAGCGCGTAGGAGACCGAGCCCGAGCAGTCGTAGCCCGAGTCGTCCCACTGCCCGTGACCGCCGCCGTAGTGGTACGGCTTCTTGGCGATCGCGTTGCCCGCGGCGATGATCTGCTTGACCGGGTCCGGCGCGTTGGCGGGCGCGATCGCGAGGCCGTCGGCGCCGACCGTCGCCTTGTCGCCGGGCGCGAGCTGCGCGGGCTCGGTCGGCGTGGCGGGCGCGGTGCCGGCCTCGCCGTCGACCAGCGAGCGCAGCACGTCGATGTCGGCGGCGTCGATGACGCCGTCGACGGCGACCTGCTGGTCGGTCTCGAACTGCTTGACGCTCTTGACGGTGCCGGTGCCGAACTCGCCGTCGACCGAGGTGTCGAAGCCGGCGCGCTCGAGGTAGTCCTGGAGGATCTTGACGTCGTGGCCGCTCATGCCCTTGCGGAGCGGGATGCGGTCGCCGAGGTGCCAGCTGCCGGTCCCGGTCGAGCGGACGTCGAAGCCGCCGGCGGTGTTCTTGGCGGCCGAGCCGTCGGTCGCGGTCTTCAGCGCGGCGAGCGTCGGGGCGTCGGCGACGCCGGACGGCTTGAGGTTCGCGGCGCGCTGGAACTTGCGCACGACCTTGACCGTCGTCGCGCCGAACTGGCCGTCGGTGCTGGTCTTGAAGCCGGCCTGGGAGAGGAGCGTCTGCAGCGCCTTGACGCGCGCGCCCCGGTCACCGGAGTGGAGGGGCTTGGTGCCGACCTTCTTGGCGGCGGCCGCCGACGAGGCCGTAGTGCTCGCGCTGACCGTCGTCGTGTCCGCCTGCGCGAGCGCGGGGACGAAGAGGACAGCGGCCGCCACGAAGGCAAGGACTGCGCCTAGGGCGGACGATCGGAACGGCGACGGCGACAACGGTGGAACCCCTCTCATGGCGGCGCCTACGGGGTTAGCTGTCGGGCTCGCGCCATGAGAGCGGCGCTACGTCGCAGGAAAGCGATGATTCGCCCCGGACCTGAGCACGCTCAGGCCAGTGGGTCCCCCGCTCCCCGACGATGGCTCGCCGGGGATTCGGCTTGGTGAAACGACCGCGGAAGCGTAGCGAAGGCGGCGGCGGGATGTCGTCATAACGACGTCCGCACGCTTACCTAGGCCACATGTTCGGTTTAGCGGGCGCTGAGCTCCAAGGCCGCCAGCGCCAAGGCGAGCGCGACCGCGGCCCGCGGCTGCAGCGAGGAGCGCCGCACGAACTCGCCGGGGTTATGTGCCGCGCCGCCGCGCGGGCCGAGGCCGTCGACGGTCAGCGGGATCGTCGCGGCGAAGTGGCTCGCGTCCGACGCGCCGCCGCGCTGCGCGGCGACAATCGGGCGGCCGAGGAGGTCCGACGCGCGCGCCAGCAGCGGCTTGGTCGGCTCGCGGGCGTCCATCCCGGGCCACTCGCGGGCCAGGCCGGCGCTGAGCGTGGCTCCCGAGTCGAGCCGGTTCGGCACCGCGTCGAGGACGCGCTGGAAGGCGTCGAGGCGGTCGGCGCGGACGTCGGCGATCAGGCGCCCGTTGGCCGGGACCACGTTGAAGGCGTCGCCGCTGCGCACGACGGTCGGGACCGCGGTGAGGCGGTCGGGGCCGTCGGGCGCGTGTTGGGCGGCGATCGCGTGGGCAGCGGTGGCGAGCGCGAGCAGCGCGTTGATCCCGGCGTCGGGCGCCGAGCCGGAGTGCGCGTTGCGCCCGTGCGCGAGGACCTCGACCGTCCCGGCCGCCTTGCGCTTGACGACGACCGCGTCGTTGCCGTCGGCGTCGAGCTCGCCCGCCTCGAAGCACAGGCACGCGTCGAAGCCGGCGAAGCGCTCGACGTGGGCGAACGGGCCGACTCGCCACTCCTCGTCGACGACGAGCAGCAGCGCGATCTCGGCAAACAGCTCCGGCCGGGGGGCCAGCGCGCCCAGGACGCCGAGCGCGAGGACGTCGCCGCCCTTCATGTCGACCGTGCCCGACCCGTGCACCCTGTCCGGGTCGTCGGGGTCGAGCTCCAGCGGCCGGTGCTCGGCGTGCGCGACGACCGTGTCGAGGTGACCCAGGAGCAGGATCCGGCCGGTGCCCGTGCCGGTGACGCGGGCGCAGAAGTCCGGCGCGTGGTCGGGCGACGAGCACGGCAGGTGCTCGACGGTCGCGCCATCGGGCAGGAGCGCGGCGGCGATCGCCGCGGCCTCGTTGGCGCCCTTGACGTCTCCGGAGGGCGTCGAGACGCCGACCAGCGCCTCCAGCTGCGGCAGCGCGCGCTCCGCGATCGAAGCTGAACTATCGGCGATCCACTGGTTCACGGGTTCCGTAGAGTGCCACGTCATGGCCAAGGGACCGCGTGTGGGCGATGCCGCCCCGGACTTCGAACTCCAGGGCACCGAGGGGCGCTTCCACCTCAGCGAGCAGCGCGGGCAGCGCGTCGTCCTGCTGTTCTACCCGGGCGACGAGACGCCGGTCTGCACCAAGCAGTTCTGCTCCTACCGCGATCGCGCCGACGACATGTCCGCCTTGGACGCCGTCGTCGTCGGCATCTCCGGCCAGGACGTCGAGTCCCACCGCGACTTCACGACCAACCACGGTCTGACGGTCCCGCTCCTCGCCGATCCCGACAAGGCCGTCGCCAAGCTCTACGGCGTGACCCGCCCGATGCTCGGCACCCAGCGCGCGACCTTCATCGTCGACACCACCGGCACCGTCGCCTGGTGCAAGGTCCACGCCCTCGGCCTGGACTACGTGTCGGTCGACGAGCTCACGACGGCGCTGGCGTCGGTGCCAGCGCAGACCACGGCGACGGCCGACTAGCTGCTGGATAGGCCGAGCGCGGCGGGCGGTCTGTCGTGGACTGGGTCGTGCTCCGTGGGTCGATGGGCTGGGAGGTTGACGGGACAGCGCAGGGCGGACGGTTCGGGACCGAAACGAGGGATCGTCTCGGTCTGTGTCGTCTGGTGTCCCACATGGGGACGCCAGGCGACATGGATCCAGAGTCCGGGGCCGTTCGGGGCCGAATCGTCGAGTGAGGCGCCGTCGATCGCGTGAAAGCGGTGGCGCCGCCACGAACGGCTCGTCGTCCTTGATGAGCGAACGCATCGCGCCTCGCAGCGCCGACCAGCGCCCGCGCTGTCCCGCCACGCTCACAAGCCCGCCCGTACAGCAGCACGACGCCAGTCCACAACGGGCCGCTCGCCCACAACGCACAACGGCCGCCCCTAAGGGGCGGCCGTCGAAACACCATCCACGCCGACGGCGGTGCCCTAACCCAGAACCTCCGCCAGCCGCCCCTCGAGGGCGCCGGCGATCGCGTCGCGGATCGGGCCCTCGTCGTAGCGCTCGACGATCGCGCCGAGGAAGCCTTCGACGACCAGGCGCTCGGCTGTCGGCTTCGACAGGCCGCGCGAGCGGAGGTAGAAGATCTGCTCGGGGTCGATCTGGGCGATGGCCGCGGCGTGCGTGCAGCGGACGTCGTCGGCGAGGATCTCGAGGCCCGGGATCGCGTCGGCGTGGGCCTTCTTGCCGAGCAGCAGGTTGCGCGCCTCCTGGAAGGCGTCGGTGCGCTGGGCGCCCTCGTCGACCTTGATCATGCCGCGCCAGACGGTCGACGACCGGCCGGAGATCAGGCCGCGGAAGGCCAGGTCGCTGACCGTGTCGGCCGCCGCGTGCTCCTGCAGCGTGTCGTAGTCGACGTGCTGGCGGCCGCGCGTGGCGTAGGCGCCGGTGACCTTGGCGGTCGAGCCCTTGCCGTCCAGCGTGGACTCCAGGAAGACCTTGCCGTTGCCGCCGCCGAAGGCGAGCGTCGTCCAGTCCAGCGTCGCGTCGCGGGCGACGACGGAGCGCTGCGCGCCGAAGACCCACGTCTTCTCGTTCAGCGACTGCGCGCCGATGTACTTGAGCGACCCGTTGTCGCCGACCACGAGCTCGACGACGCCGTTGACCACGGCCTCCTCGTCGTGCGCGGACGACACCTGGTCCCAGACCTCGGCCTCGGCGCCCTCCTCCAGCACGATCAGCGTGCGGTGGTGCAGCGCGGTGCCGGGCTTGTCCTGGATCGTCGTGATCAGGATCGGCGCCTCGACCTTGACGTTGCGCGGGACGTAGACGAGCGTCCCGTCGGTCCAGGAGTCGGCGTTGGCGTTGGCGAAGTAGCCCGGGCGGACGACCGTGCCGAAGTGGCGGCCGACGACCTCGGCGTGGCGCTCGAGCGCGACGCGCAGCGGCGCGACGATGACGCCTGAGGCGGCGTCGCCCTCGGACGCGACGATCGCGCCCTCCGGCGAGAACAGGCCGCTGACCTCGCCGCCGGCGGCGGCCGCCGGCGGGAACTTCGCGAGGTCCAGCTTGTCGATGGGGGTGAACTCCCAGCCGGCGACGCCCTTGTGCTGGGGCAGCTCGACCGAGACCTGCGGCACGCTCGCCGCGATAGCCGCGCTAGCCAATGGAGCCCTCCATCTGCAACTCGATCAGGCGGTTCATCTCGACCGCGTACTCCATCGGCAGCTCCTTGACGATCGGCTCGATGAAGCCGTTGACGATGAGCTTGCCCGCCTCCTCCTCGGTCAGGCCGTGCGACATGAGGTAGAAGAGCTGCTCGTCGCCGACCTTGGAGACGGTGGCCTCGTGCCCGACGTCGACGTCGTCCTCGCCGATGCGGATCGTCGGGTAGGTGTCCGAGCGCGAGTGCTCGTCGAGCAGCAGCGCGTCGCAGACGACCTTGGACTTCGAGCCGTGCGCGCCCTTGGCGACCTCGAGCAGGCCGCGGTACGAGGAGCGCCCACCGTCCTTGGAGATCGACTTGGCGAAGATGTTGGACGTCGTGTTCGGCGCCGCGTGCACGATCTTCGCGCCCGCGTCCTGGTGCTGGCCCTCGCCCGCGAAGGCGATCGACAGCACCTCGCCGTGGGCGCGCTCGCCCATCAGGTAGACGGCCGGGTACTTCATCGTCAGCTTGGAGCCGAGGTTGCAGTCGACCCACTCGACGGTCGCGTCGGTCTCGGCGATCGCGCGCTTGGTGACCAGGTTGTACACGTTGTTGGACCAGTTCTGGACCGTCGTGTAGCGGATGCGCGCGCCCGGCTTGGCGATGAGCTCGACGACCGCGGAGTGGAGCGAGTCGCTGGACCACGTCGGTGCCGTGCAGCCCTCGACGTAGTGCACGTAGGAGCCCTCGTCGGCGATGATCAGCGTGCGCTCGAACTGGCCCATGTTCTCCGTGTTGATCCGGAAGTAGGCCTGCAGCGGCATCTCGACGTGCACGCCCGGCGGGACGTAGACGAACGAGCCGCCCGACCACACGGCGCTGTTCAAGGCCGCCAGCTTGTTGTCGTTCGGCGGGATGATCGTGGCGAAGTACTCGCGGATCAGGTCCTCGTGCTCACGGAGCCCCGAGTCCATGTCCATGAAGATGACGCCCTGCTGCTCGAGGTCCTCGCGCACCTGGTGGTAGACGACCTCGGACTCGTACTGCGCGCCGACGCCGGAGAGGAACTGGCGCTCGGCCTCCGGGATGCCGAGGCGGTCGAACGTGCGCTTGACGTCGTCGGGCACGTCGTCCCAGGAGCGGCTGGGCCGCTCCGTCGAGCGGACGAAGTAGTGGATGTCGTCGTAGTCGACCTCGGCGAGCATGGGCGAGCCCCACGTCGGCTGCGGGCGGTCGAGGAAGTACTGCAGCGCCTTGAGACGGAACTCGAGCATCCACTCGGGCTCGTCCTTCATCCGCGAGATGGTCTCGACGACCTCGCGGTTGATCCCCTTGGGCGCCTTGTAGAGGTAGTTGTCGGCCTCGTGGAACCCGTAGCGCTCCGTGTAGTCGGAGCCCAGGTTCCGCAGCGCGGCCTCTTCGGGGGTGAGGACCTTGCCGGCCTCGGTGGTCTCAATGGGCGTGGGCGTGGCAGCCATGGGCTACTCGACCTCCAGCTTGATCAGGTCGCCGTCGATCCGCACCGGGAAGGTCTCGATGGGCTCGTAGGCAGGAAGGGTCTTCGGGGCACCGGTGCGCAGGTCGAACAGCGAGCCGTGGCGCGGGCACTCGATCGTGCACTCGGCCTCGTGCAGCTCGCCCTCGGCCAACGGACCGTCGTCGTGCGAGCAGCGGTCCTCGATCGCGAAGAGCGTGCCGGCGCAGTTGACGACGGCGATCTCGAGGTCCTCCCATTCCACGACGCGCATGGCGCCCGGCGGGAGCTCGGTGACGGGGCAGATGTCGATGATCTCAGGCAACGAAGTTCAAATCCGACTTTCGCAGGAGGGATTGTACCGACAGCGGCGGCGCGGGCTCGTCCGGCGCGCCGACCAGACTCGCCGCCATGCACCATCCCGTGATGCGCGTGCTGCGCGGGGTCCGGATGACCCTGCGGGCCGAGACCGCGGCGCACGCCGAGCTGCGCGGCCGCATCACCGGCGTCGTGCTGCTCACGATCGTCCTGGACCTGCTCGCGGCGCTCGCCGGCTGGCTCCTGGAGCGCCATCACGGCGAGATCACGACGTTCGGCAACGCGCTGTTCTGGACGACGACCCAGATGCTCACGGTGTCCTCGCAGTTCCCGAACCCGCTGACGACCGGCGGCAAGGTCCTGGACGTCGCGCTCGAGGTCTACGCGCTGGTCGTCGTCACCTCGGTCGCCGGCGCGTTCGCCTCGTTCTTCCACCATCGCTACCGCGAGCAGCACGCGCCGGAGTAGGCTCGCCGCGGGGCGAACCCCGTGGACACCGGCACGCTGAGCATCACCCTGCTGGGCGGCTTCTCCGTCGTGATCGACGGAGTCGACGTCGACGACCGCGCGTGGCGCCTGCGCAAGGCCCGCTCGCTCGTCAAGGTCGCGGCGCTGGCGCCCGGGCGGCGCGTCCACCGCGACATCGTCTGCGAGCTGCTGTGGCCCGACCGCGACGCGAGCGCCGCCGCCAACAACCTCCACCAGGCGCTGCACGCGGCGCGGCGCGCGCTGGGCGACCCCAGCGCGCTCGCGCTGGCCGACGACGTGCTGGCCCTGACGCCGGACGCGCACGTCGACGTCGACGCCTTCGAGGCCGCCGCCGCGCGCCCCGACGGGCTCGACGAGGCGCTGGCGCTCTATCCCGGCGAGCTGCTGCCCGAGGACCGCTTCGAGGAGTGGACCGAGGGCCGGCGCGCCGCGCTGCGCGAGCTGCACCTCGACCTCGTCGTGCGCGTTGCCGAGCGCCACGCCACGCGCGGGGACCCCGGCGCGGCGATCGCCGGCCTGAGCCGCGCCGCGGTCGACGCGCCCCGCCACGAGCCCGTCCGCCGCGCGCTCATGCGCGCGCTCGCCGGCGCCGGCCGCCGGCAGGACGCGCTCGCCGAGTTCGAGCGGCTGCGCACCGCCCTGCGCAAGCACAACGAGGCCGACCCGGACCCCGAGACGCGCGCGCTGTACCGCGAGCTGCTGGGCGAGCGCGACACGCCGGCGCCGCGCCGCCGCGCCGCGCTCCCGGTCCAGCACACGAGCTTCATCGGGCGCGAGCGCGAGCTCGAGGAGCTGCACCGCCTCCTGGACCGCGCGCGCCTGGTGACGCTGACCGGCCCGGGCGGCGCCGGCAAGACGCGCCTGGCGCTCCAGGCCGCGCAGGCCCGCGCCGACGACCTGCCCGGCGGCGCGTGGCTCGTCGACCTCGGCGTGCTGCGCGACCCCGCGCTCGTCGCCCAGTCGGTCGCGACGGCGCTCGGCGTCCCGATCCCGGCCAACCGCCCGGCGGTCGACGCGCTGATCGCCCACCTCGCGCGGTCCTCCGGCGTGCTGGTCGTCCTCGACACCTGCGAGCACGTCCTCGACGCGTGCGCGCAGCTGACCGAGGCGCTGCTGGCCACCGCGCCGGAGGTCCGCTTCCTCGCCACCAGCCGCGAGCCGCTGCGCAGCGCGCCCGAGGTCGCCTGGCGCGTGCCGTCGCTGGCCGAGGCGCCGCAGCTGTTCCGCGACCGCGCCGCCGCGGTCGCGCCGCAGGCCGCCGCGACGTGGACGGCGGCCGACGACGACGCGCTGATCGCCGACATCTGCTTCCGCCTGGACCGGATGCCGCTGGCCGTGGAGCTCGCCGCGGCGCGCTCCGGCGCGCTGACGCTCCAGCAGATCGCCGAGCGCCTCGACGACGCGCTCGACGTCCTCGGCTCCGGCCCGCGCACCGCGCGCACCCGCCAGCAGACGCTGCGCGCGACGATCGCCTGGAGCCACGACCTGCTCGACGACTCCGAGCGCATGATGTTCCGCCGGCTGGCGGTCTTCTCGTCCGGCTTCACGCTCGACGCCGCCGAGGCCGTCGTCGCCGACGGCGCGGTCCCGCCGCGGCGCGTCGCCGACCTCGTGGCGCGCCTGGTCGACAAGTCGCTCGTCGTCGCCGAGGACGGCCGCTTCCGCTGCATGGACACGATCCGGCAGTTCGCCGACGAGCAGCTCGACGCGTCCGGCGAGGGCGACGCGGTCGCCCGCCGCCACCTGGACTGGTGCCTGGGCCTGGCGCGCGAGCACGACTCGCTGCACGCGCTGGAGGACGAGCACGACAACCTGCGCGCCGCGTTGACCTATGCCTTGAAGCACGACCCGCAGGCCGCGCTGGAGCTCGCGACGCAGCTGTGGCGCTTCTGGCTGGACCGCTCCTGGTTCCTGGAGGGCACGGCGTGGCTGGACGCGGTCCTGCGCGCGGCCCCGGAGCGGACGCCGCTGCGCGTCGAGGCGCTCCTGGCCGCCGCGGGGTTGGCGCTGCGCCGGGGCGACCCCTATGCCTACCTGCGGCGGTTGGAGGAGACGCTCGGGATCTACGACGACCTCGGCGACCCGCTCGCGACCGCCGAGGCGCACATCCAGCACGCCCTCTACGAGGCCTACGTGAGCGCTTCGGAGCGTTCCGCGCAGCTGTGCGAGGAGGCGATCGCGACCGCCGAGCGCCACGACAGCCCGCGCGTCGCCGCCAACGCCGCGCACGCGGCCGCGATGGCGGCCTGGCAGCGCTCCGACGTCGCCGCGGCGCTGACCGCGCTCGACGCCGCGTGCGACCGCCTCCGCGCCCTGCCGTCCGGCGGCGAGCGCTTCCTGGACGCCGTGACGTTCGGGATGCTCGCGCTCCCGGAAGGCCCCGACGGCGCGGCCCGCATGGTCTGGGAGGCCACGCTCTTCCCGTTCCGGCGGCTGGACCGCGAGCAGGCGCTCGGCCTGGCACTCAACAACCTCGCCTGGGCGACGCGCGCCGGCTCGACCGAGCCGGCGGCCCTGGCGACCGCGCGCGTCGCGCTGGACGAGGCGCTCGGGCGCTTCCGCTCGGCCGGCGACCGCAGCGGCGAGGCGCTGACGCTCGCCCACCTCGGCCACCTCGCGCGCACCGCCGGCGACCTCGACACCGCGGCCGCGCGGCTGGAGGCGGCGCTCGCGCTGCGCCAGGAGCTCGGCGAGGGCCGCGACGCGGTCGTCGTCTCCCTCGGCCTCGGGCTCGTGCACAGCGCCGCGGGCCGGCCGGACGCCGCGCGCGACGTCTGCGCCGCCGCGCTGGAGCGCTTCGAGGCCACCGACGACCTGCCCGCGATGGCCGGCACGCACCAGAACTGGGCGATCGTCGAGGAGCGGGCGGGCGACGTCGCCCGCGCTCGTGAGCTGTACGCGCTGGCCGCCGGGCTCTGGGCCGGTCAGGGCCTCGCGCGCTGGGCGGCGTGGTGCAACGTGGGGCTGATCGGGACGCTGCACGCGCTCGGCGAGCGCGCCGAGCGCGACGAGGTCCGCCGCCGCTCGCGCGAGACGTTCGCGCTGCTCGGCGACACGCGCGGCCTGGCGCTGCTCGACGCCGATGCCGCCGCTTTGCGCCGGCGCTAAGCCGGCGCAAAGACGCGCGGGAGCACCATCGCCGCCATGACCTCTCTCCACCCCGCTTCCACCACGCTCGACGCCGGCACCGTCCAGGAGCTCCGCGAGGGGCTGCGCGGCGCCTGCTTCACGCCCGGCGACGCCGGCTACGACGAGGCCCGCACGGTCTGGAACGGCATGTTCGACGACGACCGGCCCGCGATCGTCGTGCGGTGCGCCGGGGTCGCCGACGTGATCCGCGCCGTCCAGTTCGCCCGCAGCGAGGGCCTCGAGATCGCCGTCCGCGGCGGCGGCCACAGCCTGCCGGGGTTCTCCTCCTCCGACGGCGGGATCGTCATCGACCTCGGCCCGATGAAGGGCGTCCGCGTCGACCCGCGCGGCCGCCGCGCCACCGCCCAGGCGGGGCTCCAGTGGAACGAGCTCGACCACGAGACGCAGGCCTTCGGCCTCGCGACCACCGGCGGGCTGGTGTCGACGACCGGCGTCGCCGGCTTCACGCTCGGCGGCGGGATCGGCCACCTCGTGCGCGCGCACGGCCTGGCGTGCGACCGCCTGATCGGCGCCGACGTGGTCACCGCCGACGGCCAGGTCGTCCGCGCCGGCATGGGCTCCGACGAGGAGGCCGAGCTGCTGTGGGCGCTCAAGGGCGGCGGCGGCAACTTCGGGATCGTCACGTCGCTGGACTTCCAGCTCGCGTCCGTCGGCCCGGTCGTCTACGGCGGCGCGGCGTTCTTCCCCGCGACGCAGCTGCGCGAGATCCTCGTCCGCGTCCGGGAGATGGTGGACGCCGGCATGCCCGAGGAGCTGACGCTGCTCGTCAACATGACCACCGCGCCGCCCGCGCCGTTCCTGCCCGAGGAGATGCACGGCCACCCCGGCGTCGCCGTCGCCGCGTGCTGGTCCGGCCCGCTGGAGGACGGCGAGGCCGCGCTCGCGCCGATTCGCGCGCTCGGGCCCGGCGTCGACCTGCTCGGCCCGATCCCGTACACCGCGCTGCAGTCGCTGCTGGACCCGCTGTTCGAGAAGGGCGCCCGCAACCACATGAAGGCCGGGTACCTGCCCGAGCTCAGCGACGCGGTGATCGACCGCCTCGCCGAGGGTCACGCCGGCCGCCCGGCGCCCGCCTGCGAGCTGCACATCCACACGATGGGCGGCGCCGCGGCACGCGTCCCGGCCGACGCGTCCGCGTTCCCGCATCGCTCGGCGCCCTACGTCGTGAACTTCATGTCGCGCTGGGAGGACCCGACGCAGGACGAGGAGTGCCTGGCCTGGGGCCGCGACGTGTACGCCTCGCTCGAGGAGCACACGACCGGCGGGGCCTACATCAACTTCCTCGGCGACGAGGGCCAGGACCGCGTCCGCGCCGCGTACGGCGACGAGACATACGCGCGCCTGGCGGCCGTCAAGGCCAAGTACGACCCCGACAACGTGTTCCACCGCAACCAGAACATCGCGCCGGCCTAGCTGACCCGGCAGGGAGGGTGGGAGCCCGATCTCCTACCCTCCCCTGCCGCATGCCCTCCCGCGCCAACAACACCGCCACCCGCGACGATCTCCGCAACGTCGCGATCATCGCCCACGTCGACCACGGCAAGACCACGCTGGTCGACGCCATGCTGCGCCAGTCCGGCGCGTTTCGCGAGGGGGCGGCCCTGACCGACCGGGTCATGGACTCGATGGACCAGGAGCGCGAGCGCGGCATCACGATCCTCGCGAAGAACACCGCGGTCCAGTACGGCCCGACCAAGTTGAACATCATCGACACGCCGGGCCACGCCGACTTCGGCGGCGAGGTCGAGCGCGGGCTGACGATGGTCGACGGCGTGCTGCTGCTCGTCGACGCCTCCGAGGGCCCGCTGCCCCAGACGCGGTTCGTCCTGCGCAAGGCGCTGGAGAGCAAGCTCCCGGTCGTGTTGGTGGTCAACAAGATCGACCGCCCGGACGCGCGGATCGACGAGGTCGTCCACGAGGTCGAGGAGCTGTTCCTGGACCTCGACGCCGCCGAGGAGCAGCTCGAGTTCCCGATCGTCTTCACCAACGCGCGCGCCGGCACCGCGTCGATGGACCAGACGACGCCGGGCGAGTCGCTCAAGCCGCTGCTCGACCTGCTCGTCGAGACCGTGCCGCCGCCGGCCTACGACCCGGACCACCCGTCGCAGGCGCTCGTCACCAACCTCGACGCCGATCCCTACCTCGGCCGCCTCGGCATCTGCCGCGTGCGCCAGGGCACGATCCGCAAGGGCGACATCGGCTGGTGCCGCGCCGACGGGGAGACCGTCACGCGCGCGAAGATCACCGAGCTGTTCGTCACCGACGGCCTGCACCGCGTCCCCGTCGACGAGGCGGGCCCGGGCGAGATCTGCGCCGTCGCCGGCCTGCAGGACGTCACGATCGGCGAGACGCTCGCCGACCTCGACGACCCGCGGCCGCTGCCGGTCCTGCACGTCGACGACCCCTCGATCGGCGTGACGATCGCGACGTCGACCTCCCCCTTCGCGGGCAAGGACGGCAACAAGCTGACGGCCCGCCAGATCCAGGCGCGTCTCGACCAGGAGCTGATCGGCAACGTGTCGATCCGCGTCGAGGCGACCGAGCGGCCGGACGCCTGGGAGGTGCAGGGCCGCGGCGAGCTGCAGCTCGCGGTGCTCGTCGAGACGATGCGCCGCGAGGGCTTCGAGCTGCTCGTCGGCCAGCCGCGCGTCGTCACGCGCGAGATCGACGGCGCCGTGCACGAGCCGATGGAGCGCATGACGATCGACGTGCCCGAGGACTTCGTCGGCGTCGTCACGCAGATGCTCGCGCTGCGCAAGGGCCGCCTGGAGCAGATGAGCAACCACGGCACCGGCTGGGTCCGGATGGACTACCGCGTCCCGGCCCGCGGCCTGATCGGGTTCCGGACCGAGTTCCTCACCGAGACGCGCGGCACGGGCATCGCGCACAGCGTCAGCGACGGGATGGAGCCGTGGCACGGCGAGCTGCGCACGCGGCCGACCGGGGCGCTGGTGTCCGACCGCCAGGGCGCCGTGACGTCGTACTCCTGCTTCCAGATGCAGGACCGCGGCTCGCTCTTCGTCTCGCCCGGCGACCAGGTCTACGCGGGCATGGTCATCGGCGAGAACGCCAGGGCCGACGACCTCGACGTCAACATCGTGCGCGAGAAGCACCTGACCAACGTGCGCTCCGCGACCGCCGACGAGCTCGAGCGCCTCGTGCCGGCCCGCCAGCTCTCGCTCGACCAGGCCATGGAGTGGCTGCGCGAGGACGAGTGCGTCGAGGTCACGCCCAAGGCGGTCCGGATCCGCAAGTGGATGCTGGACCCGAACGAGCGCACGAAGGCGGCGCGCCGGGCCAAGGCCGGCGCGGCGCCGAAGTGATCGCCGCGCCGACCGCCTAGAGCGCCAGCTCGAACTCGGGCGCGTAGGTCTCCAGGAACGCGGCGCCCTCCTCGGGCGTCGGCATCCGGCCGGCGGCGCGGCGCAGGCCGTCGAGCGTCGCCCACATCTCGGCCGTCCGCAGCGCCGGCCGGACCTGCCACGTCGCGCGGGTCGGGCCGGCGTGCGTGTTCCACATCGCGTGCGTCGTGCCGCGCGGGACGTCGATCGTGTCGCCCGCGCGGAGCACGTGCTCGACGCCGTCGGTCCGCGCGGTCAGTTCGCCCTCCAGGACGACGAAGTGCTCGTCCTGGTTGGGATGGCGGTGCGGCAGCGGGTGCGGCTCGTCGTCGCTGGGGTCCCAGCGCGCGTCGACCTCGAGGAGGTCGTCGGTGAGCGTGGTGACCGTGAGGTGCTCATGGTCGGTGAGGCTGAACGTGTCGCCGGGGACGGGCATCGACGCGGGATCCTTTCATCATGAGATCAAGTATCTTGAAATCAAGATAACCGGGCCCGAGCGAGTCGGGAAGTACGGTTAGCCCCCATGTCGCCGCGCTCGCCCGACCAGATCGACGCCCTCGTCGGCCAATGGGCCGCCCAGCATCCCGACCTCGACCTCGAGACGATGGCCCGCGCCGCGCGGATCATGGAGGTCGCGCGGACGATGGAGGCGCGGATCGCCGCTCGGGCGGCGGAGGTCGGCGTCGACCTCGCCGAGGGCGACATCCTGTTCACGCTGCGACGCGCGGGTGCGCCGTTCCGGCTGAGCCCGTCGGCGCTGTCGGCGTCGCTGCTGGTGTCGTCCGGGACGCTGACCAACCGGCTGGACCGCCTGGAGCGCAAGGGCTTCATCCGGCGCGTCCCGCATCCGTCGGACCGGCGCTCCACCCAGGTCGAGCTGACCCCGGCCGCGGTGCAGGCGCTCGACGTCGCGATCCACCGCCACGTCGCCAACGAGCAGGAGATGCTGGCCGGGCTGAACGACCGGGAGCAGGCACAGCTCGATCGGCTCCTGCGCAAGCTGCTGCAACATCTCGGTGGTGTCGGCGCCTCTTAAGGGGCATGAACAACCCCTCTCCTCCGCCGTGGCGGCGCTGAGCCCCACCCGCGTCGTGGACGTGCCGAAGCCGGGCGGCGCCGCCGTCGCGAGCCGGGACGAGCTCGCGCTGCGGGCCCTGACCGTCGCGCGGCGGACCGCGCTCGGCGTGCTCGGCGACCGCGAGGCCGCCGCCGACGTCGCCCAGGAGGTCGCGCTCCAGGTCGTGATGCGCCGCGGCGCGTTGCGCGATCCGGACGCTTTGGACGCCTGGGTCCACCGGATCGCCGTGCGCGCCGCGCTGCGCGAGGCCGGCAAGGCGCGGCGGCGGCGCGCGGCCGAGGAGGCGCGCGTCGCGCTGCGCGGCGGTGTCCCACCGGACGACGATCCGGGCGACGCCGACCTCGCCGTTGCGCTCGCTGTCCTCGACGGCCTCCCGCCCCGCCAGCGCGCCGCGCTGACCCTGCGCTACCTCCACGACCTGCCCGACGCGGCCATCGCGCGCGCCCTGCGCTGCCGGCCCGGAACGGTCCGCTCCCTGCTCTCCCGAGGCCGTGACGCGGTCCGCACCCGAATCGACGAGGACGCCCGATGATCCCCACACCCACCCACAACGACGACGACCTCCGCGCGCTGTTCGCGCCGCTGAGCGCCGACGAGCCCACGCCGGCCGAGCGCCACGCCCTGCGCGTCGCGCTCGCCGACGCGCCCGCCGCACCCGCCCGCCCGCGCCTGACCTGGAAGCCGGTGGCGGCCGTGGCGACCGCGACGATCGCCGTCGGCGTCGGCCTCGCCGTCCTGCCCGGAAGCGACACCACCAACAAGTCCGGCGGCGGCGCCGGCGTCTCGATCCTGCACACCGCCGCGGCCGAGGCCGCCGGCGAGCCGGTGCCCAGCGTCCTCGACGCGCCGTTCCGCTACACCAAGTTGAAGACCTCGAGCGTCTACACCGAGACCAAGGGCACCGCCTCGCTCGAGCTGCGCGAGCAGCAGGACTCGGAGGCGTGGGTCGGGGCGAAGTGGACGGGCCGGGAGGTCTACGCCCAGGGCACCCAGCAGTTCGTCGGCGACTGGGCCGCCGCGAGCAAGGGCTGGCTGCAGCTGCGCGACGGCAACACTCCGGACCCCTCGCTCAAGCCGCGCGACACGCGCTACGCCTACGGGGACGGGCCACTCGCCGAGCTCGACCCGGCCGATCTCCCGTCCGACCGCAACGGCATCGCTCAGGCCCTGCGCCACGGCATCGACACCAACCAGTGGTCGGCCGACGCTGCGCAACGCGGGAAGGACAACCGCGTGGCTCCGAAGCGCCCGATCGAGAGCTACGTGACCTACTCGATGCTCAACCTCCTGAGCTTCGCCCGCGTCACGCCCGCCCAGCGCGCGGCCATGCTCGACGTCCTGAGCAACGACCCGTCCGCCAAGGACCTCGGCACGGTCAAGGACAACGAAGGCCGCGAGGGCCGCGGCGTCCAGCTGCACTACCCCGGCGAGCAGTTCCTCTTCGGCGCCAACCGCTTCGTGATCATCTTCAACCCCGACAACTCCGAGATCCTGCAGTGGTCCATCGGCCCCGACGTCCCCGACCGCTGGACCCCGAACCTCACCCGGACCGTCCTGTCGGGCGGCTACGTGGCGAAGGTCGGCGACCGACCCTAGACCTGGTCGCGCTGCGCCGGGGACGTCGGGGCGGTTGCCTCCGGCGTCTCCGGCTCCCAGTCGACCTCGTGGCCGAGGCCGGCGGACTTCAGGACCTTCAGCGACAGCAGCGCGCACTTCATGCGGGTCGCGGAGATGTCGATGCCGAGCAGGTCGAGCACGAAGGCGCGGTCGAGCTTGAGCAGGTCGGACACCGGCATGCCGACGATCTCGTCGGAGGCCATCGAGGCGCTCGCCTGCGAGATCGCGCAGCCGTGGCCCTCGAAGCGGATCTCCTCGACGCGCTCGTCGTCGCCGACCTTCAGCATCACCTTGAGCTGGTCGCCGCAGAGCGGGTTGTGGTCCTCGGCGGAGAGGTCCGGCGACTCCATCGGCCCCCAGTTGTGGGGTCGCTTGTAGTGCTGGAGGATCTCCTCGCGATACAGGTCGTCCATCAGGCTCTCCAGGCTAGGCGAAGATCCGCCGCACTTCCGCGAGCCCGTCGACCAGCTGGTCGATCTCGTCGCGGGTGGTGTGCACGGCGAAGGACGCGCGGGTGGTGGCCGACTCGCCGAGGTGCTGCATCAGCGGCTGGGCGCAGTGGTGGCCGGCCCGGACGCAGACGCCGCGGCGGCCGATGATCTCGGAGACGTCGTGCGGGTGGATGCCCGTCAGCGCGAAGGAGACGAGCGCACCGCGCTGGGCGACGTCGCGCGGCCCGTGGAGCGTGACGTCGTCGAGCTCGCCGAGGCGTTCGAGCGCATAGGCGGTGACGTCGACCTCGTGGGAGCGGATCGCCTCCATGCCGAGGTCGCTCAACCAGTCGACCGCCGCGCCGAGGCCGATGACCTCGGCGATCGCCGACGTCCCCGCCTCGAACCGCGAGGGGGGCGCGGCCCAGCGGACGTCCTCGAACGACACCGACGAGATCATGTGCCCGCCGCCGATCAGCGGCTCGGTGTCGAGCAGCAGGTCGTGGCGGCCGTGCAGGACGCCGACGCCCGTCGGCCCGTAGGCCTTGTGGCCGGTCCAGGCGTAGAAGTCCGCGTCGATCGCGGCCAGGTCGACCGGCATCTGCGGCACGGCCTGCGAGCCGTCGACGACCGTCACGACGCCGGCCTCACGAGCGCGCCGCGCGATCTCCGCCGCCGGCGTGATCGTCCCGAGCACGTTGGACACGTGGGCGAACGCGAGCACCTTGGCGCCCGGCAGCAGCGCGTCGAGCGCACCGAGGTCCACCTGGCCCTCGGCGTCCAGCGGCACCTCGACCAGCTCGGCGCCGGTGTCGCGGGCGAGCATCCACCACGGCACGAAGTTGGAGTGGTGCTCCATCCGCGTGACCAGGATCTTGTCCCCCGGACCCACGTGGCGCCGGCCCCAGCCGTGCGCGACGACGTTCAGCGCCTCGGATGCGTTGCGCGTGAAGACGGTGTCGCGCGCCGCCCAGTTGACGAACTGCGCGATGCGCGTGCGCGCGCCCTCGAACAGGTCGGTCGCCTCGGCGGCCAGCGGGTAGACGCCGCGGTGGACCGAGGCGCGGTGGTGGCGGTAGTAGTCGTCCATGGCCGCGAGCACGGCCTCGGGCGTCTGCGACGTGGCGGCGCTGTCGAGGTAGACGACGCCCTCACGCGCGAGCGTCGGGAACTGCGAGCGAACGTCGAGTCCGGCGGTGGCAGCCATCGCGATCAGCCCGGCCTACGCGCCGACGCCCGCCGCTTCCTTGATGTTCGCGTAGCCCTCGGACTCAAGCTGCGTGACGAGCTCCGGCCCGCCCTCCTTGATGATGCGCCCGTTGAACATGATCGACACCCGCGTCGGCTGCACGAGGTGCAGGATCCGCTGGTAGTGGGTGATGATCAGGACGCCCATCTCGGACTCCTTGGCGACCGTGTTGACGCCGTGGGCGACGACGTTGAGCGCGTCGATGTCGAGGCCGGAGTCGGTCTCGTCCAGGACGGCCATCGACGGCTGCTGGAGCGCGAGCTGCAGGATCTCGAGGCGCTTCTTCTCGCCGCCGGAGAACCCGTCGTTGAGGTAGCGGGCGACGAACTCCTTCGGGACGTTCGTCAGCTCCATCGCCGCCTCGACGGTCTTGCGGAAGTCCTTGAGCGAGATCTCCTTCTCGCCCCGCGCCTCACGGTGAGCGTTCATGACCATGCGCAGGTACTTCGTGATCGTGACACCCGGGATCGCGACCGGGTACTGGAAGGCCATGAACAACCCGGCGCGCGCGCGCTCGTCGGGGTCGGCCTCGGTGATGTCCTCACCGCGGAAGATGATCTCGCCCTCGGTGATCTCCAGGCCCGGGTGGCCCATGATCGCGTTGGCGAGGGTCGACTTGCCGGAGCCGTTGGGCCCCATCAGCGCGTGGATCTCGCCCTTGGTGACGGTGAGGTCCAGGCCCTTGAGGATCTGCTTCTCGCCGGCCTGGACGTGCAGGTTGCGGATCTCGAGTTCGGCGGCCATGTTCATGTCCTTCTAAGAGAGTGTTCAGGCCGCCGCGACCGGGCTGCCGGTCACGACGGGCGTGGAGGTCGAAGTCGGGAGGGTGCGGTTGGAGAAGGCGACGAGCTCGGCGAGCGTGGTCTGGGCCAACGCCTTGACGACACCGCCCTGGACGCGGGTCCAGAGCAGCTTCGTAGCGCAGCCGTGACCGCTGTCGGCCTCGTGGCTGCAGACGACGCGACCGTGCGAGGACTGCCCGTCCTCAGCCACGAAGCACGTCATCGGCGCGACCCCGCCCTCGAGCGCCAGGACGACCTCGTCCATGTGGATCTCAGCGGGCTGGCGCGTCAGGCGGTAGCCGCCGTGCGCGCCGCGGGTGGCCTCGACGAGGCCGGCCTTCTTCAGCAGGGCGACGATCCGCTCGAGGTAGGCGAGGGGCAGGGCCTCGGCCTCGGCGATCGCCTTGAGCGACGTCGGGACCCCCCCACCCGGAACACCGGCGCCGTCGTGCTGGCGCCCCAGCTCGACGAGGAGCCGCACGCCGTACTCCGCCTTGGTCGTGAAGATCATCGGTCCTAATCCTACCGCGCCGGTCGGAGAAGGCTCTGACGGCGGAGGACGCTGGACTTCCTGGCAGACTGACGCGCCCGCATGCCGGTCCGCCGTCCCCTGGCCGCCGTGGTCGCGCTCGCCGCCACGCTCGCCCTCGCCCCCACCGCCGCGCTCGGCCAGGACGGCGAGCCGCCGGCCGACACCAACCCGTGCGACGACCCGATCCTGACGCTGGAGTGCCCGAACCTGCGGATGGCGCCGCCGTCCGACCTCCACGTCCGCAAGGTCGGCAAGGTCGTGCGGCTGCTGGCGACCAACCGCATCGTCAACGTCGGCGCCGGCCCGCTCGAGCTGCGGACGCCGCACCGCGGCAACCCGAGGACGACGTCCTACCGCTTCGCCTCGGCCACGCAGGTCGTCCGCTCCCGGTCCGGCGCCCCGGTCTTCTTCCCGCTCGCCGGCTGGATCTACTGGAAGGCGATCCCCGGCCAGGGCCACTACTGGAAGTTCTGGCGGGCAGCGCGCTTCGAGCTGTGGACGCTCGACCCCGACGGCGCGCGCGCCAAGCTCCAGCGGACCGGGCCGAAGCTGTCGTACTGCTTCCGCGACCTCAAGCGCGTCCGGACCTTCGCGCGCTCGCCCAAGCACCGCGCCTACCCGGCGTGCAGCCAGTCCTTCGGCCGCAAGGAGCTGCGCCTCGGCGTCTCCCCCGGCTGGGCCGACATCTACCCTTCGACCTACGACGACAACTGGATCAGCGTCACCGGGCTGCGGGGCTGCTTCGCCTTCGTGCACCGCGCCGATCCGCTCGGCGACCTCGTCGAGGAGCGCGAGGACGACAACATCGGCGAGCGCGTGATCCAGCTGCCGCCGCGCCACGACAGCGTCGCGCCGCGCGACTGCCCGCGAAAGCGCTCGCCCTGAGGGCTCGGCTTTCCTAGCCGGTATTCGCCGAGAGGGCGAAACCGGGTCTCACCGGGTACGATTCACGGCGCATGACTGCCGTCCTCGCCCTCAGCGCCTTCAAGGCCTCGTTCGGCCTCGTGGTCGTCTTCTTCGTGATCTTCCCGCTGCTCCTGCACGGGCTCATCGGCTTCGCGCTCGCGCAGTCCGCCGGTGAGCACGCGGACAACCTCGAGCTGTTCGAGAGCGGCGAAGACACCAAGCAGACGTACTAGGGCGATTGTCCGGGCCGCCTCGGCGCGCCTGACGGTCGCCAACCCGCTTCACGTGCGGGTGCACGCTGCCGCTGGGCCGGCGACGTCAGCCACGACATCCGGGCCGGACGATCGGCCTAGTTGTTCGTCGGCGGCGCGCCGCCGGTGGCGATCAGCTCTTTGCCGCGGTCGATGTCTCCGTGGCCGCCCGCGCTGAGCATCGCGGCGACCTTGCCGTCGGCGACGTACCAGACGGTGAACTCGCCCTCGGCCATGTCGCCCTCGAGCACCTCCTCGTCCCAGGCCAGCGCCGGGCCGACGTACTCGAACGACGCCCAGTCGGCGAGGTCGGAGAAGAAGTAGGGCACCTCGGTGTGGTCGACGGCCGCGCCGAGCATGTTGCGCGCGACGGTGCGGCCCTGGGCGGCGGCGTGTTCCTCGTGCTCGACGCGGACGATCGCGCCACCGTGGACCGGGCTGTCGTACTCGGCGATGTCGCCGGCGACGTAGAGCCCGTCGGCGCCATGAGCGCGCAGCTGGGCGTCGGCCCGGACGCCGCCGCGCTCGCCGATCTCCAATCCGGACTTGCGCGCGAGCATCACGTCGGGCGTGACGCCGACGCCCGCGACGACGAGCTCGGCATCGATGCTGCGCCCGCCGGCCAGCACGACGCGCTGGACGCGGTCGCCCTCGCCCTCGAAGCGCTCGACCTCGACGTCGCTCACGACCTGGATCCCGTGGCCGGCCAGGACCCCGCGGACCCACGCGCCGACCTGCAGGCCGAACGCGCGCTCCATCGGCTCCTCCTCGAGCAGCACGACCGTCACCTGCTTGCCGAGCGTCGTCAGCGTCGCCGCGCTCTCGCAGCCGATGTAGGAGCCGCCGACGCAGACGACGTCCGTGACGGCCTCCGCGTCCTCGATCAGCGAGTCGGCGTTGCCGTGCGCGCGGAGGTAGTGGATGCCGTCGAGGTGGACGCCGTCGATCTGCAGGCGGCGCACCATCGCGCCGGTCGCCAGCAGCGCCGTGCCGTACGCCACGGTCTCCTTGTTGGAGAGCGTGACGGTCTTCGTGGCCAGGTCCAGCGCCATGACCGACGTGCGCGTCAGGACCTCGACGTCCTCGGGAAGGTCGATCAGCCCCTCCTCCTTGGTCTCGGTCCCGCCCAGGTAGCCCTTGGTGATCGGCGGCCGGTGGTAGGGCGGGTCGAGCTCGCGCGCGACGAGCAGGATCGAGCCTGTCGCGCCCTCCTCGCGCAGCGTCTGCGCGCACGTCGCGGCGGCGATGCCGCCGCCGATCAGGAGGTGGTCCACTGAGCGATCGGCCATGGACCGATCCTAGGGCGGATCAGCCCGCGGGGACCGCCTCCACGACCGCCGGCTCCTCCGCGCCCAGCTCCTGCTCGGCGGAGATCGACCTGCGCGCGAGGCGCCCGTCGGCCAGGACCTCGTAGGCGCCCATCCGGCGCAGCGGCGGCGAGTAGAGGTGCAGCGTGACGGCCGCCTGGTCGCCGATGTGCAGCACGCGGTGGATGTCGGTCGCGTCGAAGCTGAAGACGCCGCCCGGCCCGACCTCGCGGACCGCGGGGTCGCCGCCGAGCGTCAGGACCTCCTCGCGCACGTGGCCGGCGGCGACGCCGACCGCCCCGTGGCTGAGGTCGTGGTCGTGGAAGCCGGTGTCGTTGCCGTCGTTCCAGCAGATCAGCCACGCCTCGACGTGGTCGTCGGCGTGCAGCTGGTGGTAGGTGCGCGCGCCGGACGGGTCGTGGAAGACGTGCTCGGCCCACTCCTCGGGGCGGGCGAGGAGGTCCACGGCGGCGAGCTCGAGCTCGGCGCGCGACAGGTCTTGATCATGGTGGGGACGTCGGATCATGCGCTTCTCCCGTGCAATTCGTCGCTGCGAACGCCGACGGTCGATGCATGCGTCTTCGGCGATTCGCCCAGCAACCGGTGGACGTTGGCGGTGGACATCGCGACCGCGGCACGCGGGCCGAGCGGCGGTCGCAGCGGAGGGTCGACCACGGGACGGTCCGTGCCCGTCACGAGCTGGTCGAGCCCGACGACGTCGGCCATGGCCGCGATCGCGCGCGGGCCGTAGGAGGACGTGTCGTAGAAGGTGTTGGGGTCGTTGATCGCGTGGGCCGGCCCGCCGCGCACCGCGAGGCGCTCGGCGTGCAGCGGTGCCAGGCCGGCGAGCATCGCGAAGCAGATGCGGAGCGTCGGGTGCTGCGGCCGGCCCCACCCGAGGAACGCGTGCCACGCGAGGTGGACGTCGGAGACGTAGGTCGTGAGCGCCGGCCACCACGCGGCGCCGCGGCCGGCGTCGTCGCGCGGCGCGCTGGCGATCGGCCCGGGATGGACGAGCAGCGGAGCGCCGCGGCGCTCCAGCACGGCCAGCAGCGGCTCGATGCGCTCGATCGCGTCCGGGGCGGCGAGCAGCGCCGCCGGCAGCGACACGCCGACCGCGCCGCGGTCCAGCAGCGCCTCGACGTCGGCCGGCACCGCGCCGTGGACGGGCAGCGCGCCCCAGACGCCGAAGGCCTTGCCCGCGGCGAACACGCCGTCGTGCCAGGCGTCCAGCAGCGGCCGCGCCGCGTCCTCGGGCAGCGCCTCGATGCCCAGCGGCGTCGAGTTGCACAGCAGCGCGCGCTCCAGGCCGGTGGCGCGCAGGTCGGCGGCGCGCGCGACCGGGTCGTGGGTCGCGGGGCCGAACGGGCTGTCGGGCTCGCCGGGCACGCTGATCAGCCAACCGCGGCCGTCACGGCGGACCGCCGGGGCGTCCGTGCGGGACGCGAGCGCGGCGACGAAGCCCTCAGGCCAGAGGTGCTGGTGAACGTCGGTGGCGACCATCGTGCCCATGTCATCGACCATCGCCAGCGATTCTACACAAAGTCAGTCGACTTTGGAGCAATTATGGACGTCCGCGCGGTCGAAGAACCCGCTCCCACCGCTCAAGTTCCGCCGCGAGATTGCCGTTGAAGGACTCATGCGTCGCGTTCTCGCGTCTGTCGTACCCCTGCTCGCCGCCGTGCTGGCCATCGCCCCCTCCGCCGGCGCGATGACGACCACCCCACGCGTGGTCGGCGGCCACAACGCCACGAGCACCGACGCCCCGTGGCAGGCGCTCGTCCTGCCCAACGGCTACCTCTGCGGCGGCGCGATCCTCGACAGCACGCACGTCGTCACCGCCGCGCACTGCATCTACGACGAGGACCACTACACGCCGATCGCGCCCAACACGGTGACCGTGCGAGCCGGGAGCACGAACCGCAACGTCGGCCCCGACCGCGCCGTCAGCGCGATCGCGATCGACCCCGACTACTCGCCCGAGACGCAGACCAACGACGCCGCGATCCTCACGCTCAGCACCGCCCTGGCGCTGAACGGCACGACGCTGACGGCCATCGGCCTCACCGACGTCGGCTGGCGCCCGGTCGACGGCGTGACGAGCCTGCGCCTCAGCGGCTGGGGCCTGACCACCGCGCGCTCGCCCTACGCGCCGGTCCCCGACAACCCGACGATCCCGACGACGCTCCAGGTCGCGCCCGACGTCCACGCGACGAGCGCCTGCTCGACGACCCCGGAGTACCAGCCGTTCGACGACGCCGCGCTGCTCTGCGCCGGCGAGGCCGGCCTCGACGCCTGCCAGGGCGACAGCGGCGGCCCGCTGGCCGTCGACGACGGCGGCGCCTGGAAGCTGGCCGGCATCGTGACCGGCGGCGCGGGCTGCGCGTGGGCCGGCTACCCCGGCTACTACGCGCGCGTCGCCTCCCCGTCCCTGCACGGCTTCCTCGTCAACCGCGGCGCCGGCTACTCGCTCTCGGCGCCGGCGTTCACGAGCGCGCCGGCGGTGACCGGCACGGCCAAGCCCGGCCAGACCGTCACGTGCGACCCGGGCACGTACACCAACGCCTACACCTACGCGGTGCAGTGGCGCGTCGACGGCGCGCCGGTCGACGACGGCGACACGCTGGCGCTGAGCAGCTCCGACGTCGGCCACGCGATCAGCTGCCTGGTCGTGGCGACCGGCCTGCGCGGCTCGGTGCAGGCCGCGTCGCCCTCGGTGCTGGTCCTGCCGCTCACCGGCGGCACCCCGCCGCCGACGCAGCCGCCGGTGATCGTGCCCGCGCCGCCCCTGCCGCCGCCGGTGGTCGAGAAGCACGACATCACCGCGCCGACCGCGAAGGTGGTCAAGGTCCGCTGCGCGCGCACCGTGTGCCTCCTCGACGTCAAGGTCGTCGACCCGGCGCCGAGCGACGGCGTCAAGGGCCTGTCGGGCAGCGTCACCACGTCCTACAGGACGATCTGCAAGGTCAAGAAGAGGCGCAAGGCGTGCACCAGGTCGGTCGTCCAGCGCCTGACCGCGAAGCTCTCCGAGACCAACACCTACAAGATCACGACGCCGCGGATGCACGTCGGCAAGCACGTGTTCGCGCTCTACGGCCTCGACGTCGCCGGCCACCGCCAGGCCAAGGCGACCAAGGTCACGAAGACGACGCGGTAGCCGCGCGCTGCGCGAGCAGCGAGCGGTAGGCCGCGTGCGTCTGGCGCGCGACGTCGGTCCAGTCGAAGCGCAGGACGTGCTCGGAGGCCTCGGCGACGAGCCGGTCGCGCAGCGCGTCGTCGGTCAGCACGCGCTCGACCATTCGGCCCAGCGACCGCGGGTCGGAGGCCTCGAAGCGCAGGCCGACGCGCTCGTTGGGGACGACCTCGCGCAGGCCGCCGGTGTCGGCGACGATGCACGGGCAGCCCGACGCCATCGCCTCCAGCGCGACCAGGCCGAACGGCTCGTAGATCGACGGGACCACTGTCAGGTCGGCGATCCGGTAGAGCGAGTGCAGGACGTCGTCGCCGATCCACCCCATGAACGTGCCGTGCTCGGTCAGTCCGAGGCGGCGCGCCTGGTCCTTGAGCTCCCACTCGTGGGTGCCCGAGCCGGCGACGAGGAAGCGCACGCCGCCGACGCGCGCGATCACGCCGTCCGGGCCGGCCAGCGCCTCGAGCGCGTGCTGGAAGCCCTTCTCGTAGACGAGGCGGCCGACGAGCAGGACGAGCTTCTCGTCGGGCTGCGCGAACCGCGCCCTGAGCGCGGCGAGGTCCTGCACGGGCTGCAGGTCGCTGGGGTCGATGCCGTTGGGCGCGACCACGATGCGGTCCTCGTCGATGCCGAACACGTCGGAGACGTGGCCGCGCATGTAGTGCGAGCAGACCAGCACCTGGTCGGCGACGTGGACCATCCAGCGCTCGGTTCGGTGGATGTCGGACTGCGGCGGCTTGTGGACCCAGCCCTGGTGGCGGCCGTGCTCGGTGGCGTGGACGGTCGCGACGAACGGGACCTGCGCGCGGTCGGCCAGGCGCTTGGCGGCGACGGCCACGAGCCAGTCGTGGCCGTGGACGAGGTCGAACGCGAGCTCGTCGGTCAGCGCGCGGCCCCGCTCGAGCAGGTCGTGGTTCATCCGCCCGACCCACTGGACGAACTCCGGGAGCGCGGTCGGGTAGTGCGGCTCGCGGACGCGGTGGACGTGCACGCCGTGGCGCACCTCGTCCAGCGGCCCGTGCTCGCCGGCGCGCGTGAGGACGTGGACCTCAACGTCCTCGTCGGCGACCAGCGCCTCGCTCAGCTTGCGGACAGCCCGCGCCAGGCCGCCCTCGACGATCGGCGGGTACTCCCAGGAGACGACGAGGACGCGGAACGGCACCGTTCAGGAGGATATTGGCCGGCCGGCCAAGACGCGACGCGGCGCGTCAGCGCCGGGCGAGGAGGCTGTGGCCGGCGGTGACCGTGACGGTCTTGCCGGTGCGCAGCGCGCGGACGGCGACGGCGCCCTGGGTGACGGTGGTCCGGGTCCCGGCGCAGGTGTCCTCGGTCAGCCAGCGGGTGCCGCGGACGGTCGCGACCGAGCCGGAGCCGCGGGTCTGGAAGCGCCCGTGGTCGTCGCTGCCCCAGAGGCGGCGGATGGGCTTCTTCTTCTTGGTAGCGGCCGCGATGGCGCGGGCGCCGACGTAGGCGGCGGACGCGGTCGCCGGCGCGGCGCAGCGCTTCCACGCGCCGCCGACGAGCACGAGCTGGGTCCAGGTGCCGCTTTGGCGGACCGCGAAGACGCCGCCGCTGAAGCGCCCGGTCTGGGTCGTGCCCGCGGCGTCGATCGCGCTGGTGAGGGCGACGGTGCCGCGGCGGGTGTCGACGTGGGTGCCGGTCGGGAGCGCGGCCTGGACCGCGGTGAGCTTCGTCGTCGCGCCGCCGGGCGCGCGGACGAGGACGGTGCCGGAGGCGGCGGCGAGCGCGACGCTGCGGCCGAGCTGGGGTGCGGCCGCGGTGGCGGGCGGCGCTGCGGGCGCGGGCGGCGCCGGCGGCGGGGCGGGCATGGTGTCGGTGGTCGCGGCCGTGGTGGCGGGCGTCGTCGCGGTGGGCGTCGTCGCCGAGGCGGTGGTCGTCGACGTCGCTGCGCCGTCGCCGGTGTCCGTACCGCCGCCGTGCCCGTGGCGGTGACCGTGGTGGGTCTTCCACCAATGGGAGGTGTCGTCGTGGGCGACGGCCGTCCCGGCGGCGAGGCCGCAGACGAGCAGGACGAGCGCCGCGACGAGCGCGCGGCGTGCAGAGAGCTGGACCACACCGACATGATGGCCTTTGCGAGGCCTGTTCAACCGTCGTCTGGACGACTGGTCTAGTCTGAACGGACTCCGAGTTGTGCCGACGGGTGTGGCTCATCGGGGCTCCATCTTTTTGGCACCGTAGACGAGCTCGGCCGGGCAGCGCCCGGCCGTGTGTCGTCCGTGGTGATCTCGCTCGTAGTTGTATTCGTTGATGTAGGTGTTGAGGTGGCGGCGTAGGCCGGTGAAGCGGACCTGTAAGAAGCGGGCGAAGGCCGGTCGCCAGCACTCTTCCAGGACGGTGCGGTGTAGGCGTTCGACGTGGCCGTTGGTCTGTGGGCGTCCGGAGCGGGTCTGGGTGTGAGCGACGCCGTCGGGCAGGGCCGCGGCGAAGGCGCGCCGGCCGAATTCGTTGCCGTTGTCGGTCAGGACCCGCTCCAGTTGCCAGCCGGCGGCCGAGAGCTCTTTGGCGATGCGGTGGGCGAGTTTTGAGGTGTGTTCGACGGTCGGCCCGCTCGGTGGGCAGACGACCAGGTCGGCCCAGGCAAAGGAGCTGTAGGTGTCGCAGGCGGTGATCTGCCAGACCGGGCCGGCGCTGCCATGCAGGCGCCCGACAAAGAAGCAGTCGATGCCGACCAGCTCGCCGGGACGGTTGCTGTCGATGTGGGGCTCGGGCTCGGGCTCGCGCGGCGGCTCAAACGGAGCGCGGTAGCCGGCGACCAACGCCAGGCGCTTAGCCCGCGTGTTCAGGCCGTGGCGAACCAGGGTCTTGTAGACGCCGTTGGGCGAGACGATCAGCCCGCCCCACTGCGGTCGGGCCAGGCGCGTAGCGATCCGCCGCGGGCCGAGCCCGGGATGGCCCAGCGCGAAGGCGACGATCCGTTGTTCGACCATCGGCGAGAGCTGGTTGGGCATCTGCGGCGAGCGTCGTTCTCGGGGCCGCAGCATCTCGAGGCCGGACTTCTGGACCTGCTGCTTCCAGCGGTAGTAGGTCGAACGATGAACACCCATCAGACGGCAGGCCTCTGAGACTCCGCGCTCAGCGGCCAGCGAGAACAGCTGCAGGCGATAGCCGAACAGCACGTCATCCTTGGTCATGCGACTCCTCGACTCCTTGGTTTGGCGACTTCGGAGCCTGAGTCGCAACCCGGACGGGCCCGCCTTCGGCGGGCCCGTCTGAGGTCAAGGCATAGATCTCAAACGACAGACAACTGTCGCGAGAACATGGAGTCTGTTCAGTCTAGTCCGGCGTGACGGCGCGCAGCTCGCGCAGGAACGCGGCGACGGCCGGGCGCTCCTCGGCGCCGGCGCGCACGACCGCGAGGACCTGGCGCGAGAGCGGCGGGTCGAGCGGGCGCAGCCGGACCTCGGGCGGCGCCTGGTCGTGGGCCATCTTCGGGATCAACGCGACGCCTACATCTTGGGCGACGAGCGCGGAGACGACCGCGAAGTCGTTGCTGAAGCCGACGATCCGCGGCTCGTGGCCGGCGGCGTGGCAGGCGTGGATGACGACCTCGTGGCAGCTGGTGCCCGGGTGGCCGGCGACCCAGGGGCGGTTCGCGAGGTCGGCGAACCGCGGCGGCGCGTCGTGGTGCCCGGGGCCGGTGGCGAGATGCAGCGGGTCGTCGAAGAGCTCGACGACGTGGAAGGCCGGGCCGAAGTCGCGCGGGACGTACGGGAAGCGCTGGGCGACGACGACGTCCAGCTCGCCGAGGCGCAGCAGCGGGACGCTGTCCTGCGGCTCCGCGTCGCGGACGTGGAGCCGCAGGTGCTCGTGGTGGAGCATCGCGGCGGCGGCGCGCGGCAGGAGCGACCGGGCGAACGACGAGAACGCCGCGACGTTCAGCGTCCCGGAGATCTCGCCGGCGCCGGCGTGGAGGTCGGCCTCGGCGCGTTCGAGCTGGGCGAGGACGGTGTCGGCGTGGGCGACGAGCGTGCGGCCGGCGTCGGTGAGCTGGAGGCGCCGTCCCTCGCGTTCGAGGAGGACGACGCCCGCCTCGCGCTCCAGCGCGGAGAGCTGCTGCGAGACCGCGGACGGCGTGAACGCGAGCGCCTCGGCGGTCGCGGCGACAGTGCCGCGCTCGGCGAGCTCGCGGAGGACGCGGAGGCGCTTGACGTCGAGCGGCATGTGAAGCACAGCTTACGGGTTGAGGAAGAAGCGTTCGCTTGTCCTGAAGTGTCGGAGCGGTGAACGTTGTCGGGAGATGCCTCTGCGCCACGCGTTGCTCGCCGTCGCCGTCGCCGCGACCTGGGGACTGAACTTCGTCGTCATCGACGTGGGGTTGGAAGCGGTCCCGCCGCTGTTGCTGTGCGCCTTGCGCTTCGCGCTCGTCGGGGTGCCGCTGTGCTTCTTCGTCCGCCGGCCGCCGCTCCCGTGGCGGCTGATCGTGGGGATCGGCGTCGCGCTCGGCGTCGTCAAGTTCGGGTTGCTGTTCACGTCGATGGACGTGGGGATGCCGGCCGGGCTGGCGTCGGTCGTGCTCCAGGCGCAGGCGCCGTTCACGCTGCTGCTGGCCGCGGCGCTGATCCGCGAGCGCCCCTCGGGGCAGCAGTTGGTGGGGTTGGGCGCGGCGCTGTTCGGCATCGCGCTGATCGCCGCCGACAACGGCGGCGGCGTCACGACGGCCGGCCTGGTGATGTGCGTCGGGGCCGCGGCGGCCTGGTCGGTGGCGAACCTGCTGATGAAGCGCGCCGCCGACGCCGAGCCCGTGGCGTTGATGGTGTGGATCTCCTTGGTGCCGCCGCTGCCGCTGTTGTTGCTGTCCTTCCTCGTCGATCGCCCGGGCGCCGTGGGCGCGGCGCTGACCGGCCTCGACCTCCGCTCCATCGGGGCCATCGTCTACATCGCCGCCTTCTCGACCCTCGGCGGCTTCGCGGCCTGGTCCTGGCTGATGCGCACCTACCCCGCCGGCCAAGTCGCCTCCTTCGCCCTCCTCGTCCCACCCTTCGGCCTCGGCTTCTCCGCCCTGCTCCTCGGCGAACCGCTCGGCCCGCCCCAGATCGTCGCGGCCTGCCTGGTGATCGCGGGCGTGGCGGTGTCGACGCGATCCATGCCCGCTCGCGCGCCGACGCCGGTGCCAACCCCGTCGACCGCCTGACACCCTCGCGTCACGCGCCTCGACTCCCCTGGCCCAGCGAACGCCGTCGGCCTCGCCGTTCGCCCGCTCCCCGCCGCTGCCTTCGCACCCCTCCACCTCCCACGTGCTGGGCGGCCGACGCGCCACGCCGTCTTCCCGCAACCGCACTCGACCGCGGGCAGCGCGGAGCTGCCGCCTCCGGCGGTCGTCGCGCTCAACCAACGTTGGGTCGGCCGCCATCGCACCCAACTTTCGGGGTCAGAAGTTGGGTGCCGGGGCCAAGCTGCCGGATCACGCACACGGCCGACGGGTGGCGGCGAGCGTCGTCGCCGATCGCGGCCGACACGAGCGCAGCACCTGGCGATCGCAACGCGTCACCTCGCGGTGGAGCGAGCGGGAGCGGAGTGGAGGGGTGCGAAAGCGGCCGCGGCGAGACGGCGACAACCGCCAGAGGCAGCGGCGCCGCCAGCGGAATGGTGGCCCGTCAGCCGATGCGTTCCAGCAGCGCCCGTGACGCCGGCCCGACGATCCCGCCCAGGGATGCTCCGTCCGGCAGGTCGTACTCCTCGCCCGTCAGGACGTCGCGCCAGTGGCCGGACGCGGCGGCGGGCAGCTCCCAACCGGCGCTGCCCGTCGCGCCGTCGCGGATGGCGACGGCGACCAGCACGTCGGTGCCGCGCAGGAAGGCGATCACGTCGTCGCCGGCGGCGATCGAGGTGTAGTTGTTGGTCGCGAACGCCTCCGGACGGCGGCGGCGGAGGTCCAGCGCCGCGGCGGTCACGTGCAACTTGACGGTGTCGCCGGTCGGTGGTGCGCCGGCGCGCAAGTCCTTCAACAACGCGGCGTGCGCCGGCCAGTCGACGGGGCGGCGGTTGTCGGGGTCGACCAGGGCGAGCTTCCAGAGCTCGTCGCCCTGGTAGGTGTCGGGCAGGCCGGGCACGGTCAGCTTCAACAGCGTCTGCGCGAGCGACACCCGCGCCCCGATCTCCTCCACGCGCGAGGCGATCACGTCGAAGCCGTACCGGAACGGGCCATGGTCCAACAACGCGACGGCGAAGGCCTTGACCGCCGCCTCGTGCTCCAGGTTCGGCACGATCCAGTTCGACGACACCTTGGCCTCGCGCAGCGCCTTCTCGAGGTAGGCCTCCAGCCGCTCGGCGTCGATGGGCCACGCACCAACCAGCGTCTGGTAGACCAACAGCTCCTCGGCGGGCGTCGGGGCGTTCAGCGCCGCGTCGCGCAGCTCCGCGTTGACCTCGAACCACGACCGCACCGCGCCGGCCCACTCGTCGGCCATCCACGTCAACGCCACCAGCCGCGCCCGGACGTCGCCCGTCCGCTTCGTGTCGTGCGTCGAGGACACCAGCAGGTTCTGCGGCAGCCGCCCGGCGTTCCCGCGGTGGAACTCCTCCAGCCCGATCCCGAACCGGCCCGGATCGCCGCCGACCTCGTTGAGCGCCAACAACCGGACGTAGCGGTAGAACGCCGTGTCCTCGACGCCCTTGGCCATCACCGCCGGTGTCGTCTGCTGGAAGCGGGTCACGAACTCCGACGGCGCGGAGCGGAGGTCGTCGAGGGTCAGCACGGCCCGCAGCGCGTCCGGCAGGTGGACCAGAGCTTCGCGGTCGGCGGCCGCGACGTGGCCGCTCGCGGGCTCGACGTACGTGCGGTAGACCGGGAGCGACGCGACGGCCGCGGCGAGGTCCGGCGCGTCGGGCCAGATGCGACGCAGGCGATCGACCTCGGGCGCGAACGAAGAGGTCGCCTGCTCCAGCTTGGCCTCCGCCCCCACCGCGGCGAACGACCGCGCGTCGCCCACCAGCGACACGTACAACTCGGTCAGCACGACCTCGGCCGCCGGGTCCACGAACAGCGCCGCGACGTCGTTGGCGAACTCGTAGCCGACCGTCCCCTCCACGGGCCAGTCCGCGCGCAGCGCCTCGGGTGGGTGGGCCGAGCTCAGGATCTTCTCGACCCACACATGCGAAGCGCCACCCTCCCGCAGCCGGCGCAGGTACTCGGCCGGGTCGGCGAGCCCGTCCGGATGGTCGACGCGCAGCCCGTCGATGACGCCCTCCTCGACCAACCGCAAGGCCAACCCGGACACCGCGGCGAACACCTCCGGATCCTCGATCCGGACCGCGGCCAGCTCGTCGATGTCGAAGAACCGCCGCCAGCGCCCGGTTACCGGATCCACGTCGAAGAACCGCTCGCGCAACGCCGGATCCGCCCAGAAGCGGTTGCCGTCGTCGGTCGCCATGTGGTTGGGGACGATGTCCAAGATGATGCCCATGCCGTGCTCGCGGGCGACCCGCGACAGCTCGCGCAGGCCCTCCTCGCCACCGAGCGCGTCGCTGACGCGCCCCGGGTCGATCACGTCATAGCCGTGCGTCGAGCCCTCGCGCGCCTGGAACGACGGCGACAGGTAGAGATGCGACGCGCCCAGCTCCGCGACATAAGGAACAAGGTCCCGCGCCGCCGCGAAGTCCAGATCGGTCCCGAGCTGCAGCCGGTACGTCGCGCGGAAGGGAACCCGGCTCACGACGTCCGCCGCAGCACGGTGATCGACCGTGACGTCACGTAGCAGTCGCGCCGCGCCCGGTACTCCTCGGCCCCCGGCGCGATCCACGGCGCCGCGGTCGTCAGCTCGACGCTCCACGCCCGCCCGAACCGCGCCGCCGGGAGCTTGAACACCGCGTCCTCGTGATGCGCGTTGAACAACATCAGGAACGAGTCGCCGCTCACCCGCTGCCCGTGGCGGTCGCGCACGCCGATCGCGTCCCCGTTCAGGAACGCCCCCAGCCAGCGGTGCTCGTGGTTGTCCCAGTCACGCCGCGTCATGCGCCGCCCGTCCAGGCGGAACCACCACACGTCGGGCAGCCCCGGCTCGGACTGCTCGCCGGCCAGGAACTCCGCGCGCCGGAACACCGGCTCGCCGCGCCGCAGCGCGATCAGCCGCCGCGTGAACTCCATGAGCTGCCGGCCGTCCTCGCCGATCTCCCACTCGTACCAGGAGATCGGGCTGTCCTGACACCACCCGTTGTTGTTGCCGCCCTGGGTCCGGCAGATCTCGTCGCCGCCCAGCAGCATCGGGACGCCCTGGGACAGCATCAACGTGGTCAGGAAGTTCCGCTGCTGCTTGGCGCGGAGCTTGAGCACCTCGGCGTCGTCGGTGTCGCCCTCCACGCCGCAGTTCCAGGACCGGTTGTCGTCGGTCCCGTCGCGGTTGCCCTCCTGGTTGGCCTCGTTGTGCTTGTCGTTGTAGGAGACCATGTCCCGCAACGTGAAGCCGTCGTGCGCGGTGATGAAGTTGATGGACGCGAACGGCGAGCGGCCGTCGTCGCCGTAGAGGTCCGACGACCCCGTGAACCGCGAGGCGAAATCCGCCACCGACGCCTGCCCGCGCCAGAAGTCGCGCATCGTGTCGCGGTACATCCCGTTCCACTCGCTCCACAGCACCGGGAAGTTGCCGACCTGGTAGCCGCCCGGGCCGACGTCCCACGGCTCGGCGATCAGCTTGACCTGTGACAAGACTGGGTCCTGGTGCATGGTGTCGAAGAACGTCGAGAGCCGGTCGACGTCGTAGAACTGCCGGGCCAGCGCCGACGCCAGGTCGAAGCGGAACCCGTCCACGTGGCACTCCAGGACGAAGTAGCGCAGCGAGTCCATGATCAACCGCAGGACCGCGGGCTGCACGGCGTTCAGCGTGTTGCCGGTCCCCGTGAAGTCCATGTAGAAGTGCGGGTCGTCCGGCGACAGCCGGTAGTACGCGCTGTTGTCCACGCCCTTCATGGACAACATGGGACCGAGGTGGTTGCCCTCGGCCGTGTGGTTGTAGACGACGTCGAGGATGACCTCCAGGCCGGCGCGGTGCAGCGCCTTGACCATCCCCTTGAACTCCCTGAGGCTCTCCCCCGGCTCCTGGGTCGCCGCGTAGGGCGAGTGCGGCGCGAGGTAGCCAACCGTCGAGTACCCCCAGTAGTTGGTCAGGCCGTGGTCGTGCAGGAACGACTCGTCGGCGATGTGGTGGACGGGCAGCAGCTCGACCGCCGTCACGCCCAAGTCCTTCATGTACCCGAGAACCTCGTCGGAGGCGAGCGCCGCGTAGGTCCCCCGCAGCTCCTCCGGGATGTTCGGAAACCGCTTGGTCAGGCCCTTGACGTGCGTCTCGTAGATCACCGTCTCGGTCCACGGGATCCGCGGCGGCCGGTCGTCCTCCCAGTTGAAGGACTCGTCCACGACCACGCCCTTCGGGATCGCCGGCGCGCTGTCCTCGTCGTCGGGCTCCAGGTCGCTGTCGTCGGTCGCCGCCTCGCCCTCGTCGGGCGGGGTGTAGGGCAGCGCGTTGGCCGCGTCCCAGTCGACGGTGCCGTCGATCGCCTTGGCGTAGGGGTCGATCAGCAGTTTGTTGGGGTTGAAGCGATGGCCCTCCAGCGGCGCGTAGCGCCCGTGCACACGGTACCCGTAGCGCTGGCTCGGACCGACGCCGGGCACGTAGCAGTGCCAGTTGTGCGCGGTCTGGTCGACCACGTCGACGCGCTCCTCGTTGCCGTCGCGGTCGAACAGGCACAGCTCCACGCGCGTGGCGTTCTCGCTGAAGATCGAGAAGTTGGTGCCCTGCCCGTCCCAGGTCGGGCCGAGCGGGAACGGCTCGCCCGGCCACGCCTCGCGGCTCATACGACGCCTCCGCCCGAGGGCACGCGATCGCCGGCGCGCACGCCCGCGGTCAGCGCACCGGCCAGCGGCGGCAGGATCACGTGGCCGTCGGCCCGCAGCCGTGCGGCGTCGTGGGTGGCGAGGACAAGCGTCCGCGCAGCCTCGCTGGGGACCACCTGCTCGACGTCGGAGAAGTTCATGATCAAGGTGTAGTCACCGCGCCGGACACGCACTAAGCGCGCCTCGGGGTCGGCCCGCACGTCGTCGACCGGGCCGCGCGGCAGCGCCCGCCGCGCGCGCAGGAGCTCGACGTAGAGCTCGCGCAGCGCGGGGTCGCCCTCGCGGGTCAGCTTGGAGGCCTCGAAGGTCGCGACGGCCTGCGGGTCCGGGACCTCCTCGCCGGCGAACGACGCGAACGACGCGAACTCCCGCCGGCGTCCGTCGCGCGTCGCGGTCGCGATCTCCTCGTCGATGTGATCGGTGAAGAACTGGAACGGCGCGTCCTCGCCGTACTCCTCGCCCATGAACAACATGGGGGTGTACGGGGACAGCAGCGTGCAGAACGCGGCGAGCGGCCGCGCCGCGTGCGGCAGGCGGTCGCCGAACGCGCGGTTGCCGACCTGGTCGTGGTTCTGGTCGAAGACGACGAAGCGCTCCGGCGGGCACCCGTGCGCGGGCGCGCCGAACCGCCGCTTGCGAAACGCCGACCAGCTGCCGTCGTGGACGTGGGGGTCGCGCAGCGCGTGCACGAGGTCCCCGATCGTCCCGAACTCCGCGTAGTAGCCCTCGTGCTCGTCGGTGACCAGTGTCCGGACCGCGTGGTGGACGTCGTCGGCCCACGCCGCGTCGCAGCCCCAGCCGCCGGCCGCGGCGTCGCGGACGACCTTCGGGTCGTTCAGGCCGGACTCGGCGATGACCAGCGCGCGCCAGCGCTCGGCGTGGACGCGCCGCGTCAGCTCCGCGACGAGATGCTCGACCCCGCCGTCGAAGATCGCGTGGATCGCGTCGAGGCGCAGGCCGTCCAGGTGCAGGTCGCGCACCCACATCTCCGCCGCCTGGATCGCCCATTCGCGGACGGGCCCCGACCACTCGTCGTCGTAGTTGATGGCCCCGCCCCAGAACGTCGAGTACTTGTCGGTGAAGTACGGGCCGAAGGCGCGCATGGCCTGCTCCCCCGACGCGCCGACGTGGTTGAGCACCAGGTCGAGGATCACGCCGATCCCGAGGCGGTGCGCGGCGTCGACGAGCCGCTGCAGCCCGTCCGGCCCGCCGTAGGCCTCGTGCGCGGCCCAGATGTAGACGCCATCGTAGCCCCAGCCGCGGCGACCCGGGAAGTCGGCGATCGGCATCAGCTCGACGGCGGTGACGCCGAGCTCCGCCAGCTCGGACAGGTGCGGGATGACCGCGTCGAACGTGCCCGCCTCGGTGAACGTGCCGACGTGCAGCTCGTAGACGACGAGGTCCTCGAGCGCGACGCCGTCCCACGCCTGGTCGCCCCAGGTCCAGGCCCGCGGGTCGACGACCCGCGACGGCCCGCGCAGCCCCGCGGGCTGCAGCCGCGTGTGCGGATCCGGAAGCCGGACGCCGTCCATCTCGTAGACGTAGTCGTCGCCCGCACCCGCCTCCACGACGGCCGTCCACGTCCCGTGCCCCTCAGACTCCATCACGTGCGCGACGTCGCCGACGACCAGCGTCGGCTCGTGCTCGAGCGAGAACACGCGGAACCGCGCGGTGCCGTCGCCGAGCGGGACCGCGCCGAGCGGCCGCTCCCAGGGCAGTTCGGAAGGCAACCCCTCAACCCTCGGGGGCGAACCACAGGACGCCCAACGGCGGCAGGGTCATCGCCGCCGAGTGCTGCTGGCCGTGCCAGGGCAGCTCCTCGGCCGCGACGCCGCCCATGTTCCCCACGCCCGAGCCGCCGTACTGCTGCGCGTCGGTGTTGATGACCTCGCGCCAGCGGCCGCCGTGCGGGAGGCCGACGCGGTAGCTCTCGCGCGGGATCGGCGTCAGGTTCATCACGCAGACCAGCGCGCGGCCGTCGCGCGCGGTGCGCATGAACGCCACCACCGAGTTCTCGGCGTCGTTGGCCTCGATCCACGCGAAGCCCTCGGGGTCGCTGTCGCGCTGCCACAGCGCGGGCTCCTCGCGGTAGGCGAAGTTGAGGTCGCGCACCAGCGCCTGGACGCCGCCGTAGGTCGGCGCGCCGCTCTCGTCGCGCTCGTCGAGCACGTGCCAGTCCAGCGATCGCTCGGCGTTCCACTCCTCCGGCTGCGCGAACTCCTGGCCCATGAACAGCAGCTGCTTGCCCGGGTGCGCCCACTGGTAGGCGTACAGCGCGCGCACGTTGGCGAGCTTCTGCCAGTGGTCGCCGGGCATCCGCGAGTAGATGGTGCCCTTGCCATGGACGACCTCGTCGTGCGAGAGCGGCAGGATGAAGTTCTCGCTGAAGGCGTACATCAACGAGAACGTTAGCTCGTGATGGTGGTAGCGCCGGTGGATCGGGTCGTGCGCGAAGTAGTCCAGGGTGTCGTGCATCCACCCCATGTTCCACTTGAACCCGAAGCCCAGGCCGCCGACGTAGGTCGGCCGCGAGACGCCCGGCCACGCCGTCGACTCCTCGGCGGCGCTGATGACGCCCGGCTCGCGGGCGTGCAGGACGGTGTTGAGCTCCTTGAGGAACTCCACCGCCTCGAGGTCCTCGCGCCCGCCGAACTCGTTCGGGATCCACTCGCCGGCCTTGCGCGAGTAGTCGAGGTACAGCATCGACGCGACCGCGTCGACCCGCAGGCCGTCGGCGTGGAAGTCGCGGCACCAGAACAGGCCGGAGGCCAGCAGGAAGTTGCGGACCTCGTTGCGGCCGAAGTTGAACACCAACGTGCCCCACTCCGGATGCGCGCCGCGGCGCGGGTCGTCGTGCTCGTAGAGCGCCGTGCCGTCGAAGCGCGCCAGCGCCCAGTCGTCGCGCGGGAAGTGCGCGGGCACCCAGTCGAGCAGGACGCCGACGCCATGCTCGTGCATGCGGTCGACGAAGGCCTTCAGGTCGTCGGGCGTGCCGAGCCGCGGATCGGGCGCGAAGTAGCCGGTGACCTGATAGCCCCAGGAGCCCGTGAACGGATGCGCCATGACCGGCAGCAGCTCGACGTGCGTGAACCCCATGTCGGTGGCGTACTCGGCGAGCTGGTCGGCGAGCTCGGTGTAGTTGAGCAGCCGCGCGGGGTCGTCGGGGTCGCGCCGCCACGAGCCGAGGTGGACCTCGTAGACCGAGATCGGGCGCTCGTGCTGGAGCTGGTCGCCGCGGTCCTTGACCCATTCGGCGTCGTTCCACTCGTGCCCGGACCGGGTCACGATCGCCGCCGTCTTCGGCGAGATCTCGACCTGCTGCGCGTAGGGGTCGGTCTTGACCCGCAGCGCGCCGCCCTGCGTCCGGAGCTCGAACTTGTAGAGCGCGCCCTCGCCGACGCCGGGCAGGAACAGCTCCCAGATCCCGGACGAGCCGAGCGAGCGCATCGGGTGCAGCCGCCCGTCCCACGCGTTGAAGTCGCCGACGACGGCGACGGCCTTCGCGCTCGGCGCCCACACCGCGAACGCGGTGCCGGCAACCCCTTCAACTTCGCGCAGGTGGCCCCCGAGGTGCTCGTAGATCTCCTCGTGGCGGCCCTCGCCGGCGAGGTGGAGGTCCAGGTCGCCGACGGTCGGCGGGAAGGCGTAGGCGTCGGGTCCCGTCGCGCGGACGCCGTCCGGGTAGCGCGTCTCGACCTCGTAGGGCGGGGACGGCTTGACGCCGTCCAGGTGCGCGGCCCAGACGCCGGCGTCGTGGACCAGCTCGCAGCCGTAGTCCATGCCGCCGGCGACCTTGACGACGACGTGCGACGCGCCCGGGCGCCAGGCGCGCACGACCGTGCCGCCGTCGCCGTCGGGGTGCGCGCCGAGCAGCGCGTGCGGATCGGCCAGCTCGTTGTGCGACAGCGCCTCCGCGTCCCTCTGCCAGGCCTTGGTGAAGCGCTCGTCCTGCATCGTGCGGGTCATGCCTCCGGCTCCGTCGTCTCGGGGTCGAGCAGCCGCGCGATCCCGGCCACCGGGATCTTGACCCAGTCGGGCCGGTTGTCCAACTCGTAGCGCAGCTCGTACACCGCCTTCTCCAGCTCGAAGACGGCCAGCAGCCGCTCGACCGCCGCCCGTCCGGGCGGCAGCAGCGACTGGTCGGTCTCCTCGACGTACCCGTCGAGGTAGGCGGCGCGCACATCGTCTTCCCAGCCCGCCGGCGCGGCGGCGCCGTGCAGCAGCTCCGACGCGGTCGCGGCGTAGGCGAAGGACCGCAGCATCCCGGCGACGTCGCGCAGCGGCGAGCGCTTGCGGCGCCGCTCGATCAGCGTGCGGGCGGGCTCGCCCTCGAAGTCCAGGACGACCCAGTCGCCGTCGGCGGTGTGCATCACCTGGCCGAGGTGGTAGTCGCCGTGGTGGCGGATGACGCGCCCCGCCGACCCGACCTGGGTGAGCAGGCGCAGCTTCTCGCGCACCTCCTCGCCGCGGCCGCGGATGGTGGCGAGGTCCTCGCGGTCGTCGGGGAGGTCGAGGAAGACGCGCTCGATCTCCTCGTCCACGGTCGCGGTCAGCAGCCCCAGCGCCTCGGCCGAGGTGTCCTCGGGCGCGAACGCCGGGTCCTGGTTGTCGGAGCCCAGCGCCGTGTGCAGCCGCCCGGTGACCTCGCCGAGCGCCCGCGCCCGGGCGACGAACCGCGACGGGTCCTCACGCAGGTCGGCGAGCGCCAGGTCCCAGCCGTCGGTCGCGCCGCCGAGGAAGTCCTGGACGATGCCGAGCGTCGTGTCGATCAGCCGGCCAGAGTGCCCGTACCAGCCGCGCAGCGCGGCGATGTGCGGGAAGTCGAGGTCGGTCAGGAAGCGCAGGATCTCGAGCTCGGGGTTGGGACCTGCGCCGAGCCGGCGGTAGGCCTTCAACACGTACTTCTCGTCGAGCACGACCGAGGAGTTGGACTGCTCGGCGCCCATCGGCCGGACGACGCCGACCTCGGCGGGCAGCGGGTGGGCGCCCTCGCCGACCGCCCGGAACTCGGCGGTCCCCTGGCCGGTCTCGATCGCGGTGTCGCGGGCGATCAGCCGGACGAGCTGGCGCGCGGTCTCCGGGTCGCTCATGGCGTCGTAGATCGCCATGCCCTCGTTGACGCAGATGATGCCCTCGTTCCACTCGCCCGCGGGGCGCGCGCCGATCGGCAGCTGGTAGAGCTCGTGCGTGCCGGGCAGGAACTCGACCTCGAGCACGGCGATGCCCAGCGGCTGCTCGGTCAGCGGGATCGTCTCCAGCACGCGGAAGTGCGCGACCTCGCGCGACTTGGAGCCGAACCACCGCTGCGCGATCACGAACTCGCGCAGGTCGTCTTCGCTGGGGAGCCGCAGCTCGCGGACCGGCGTCGTCATGCGCTCTCCTCGCCGTTGTTGTCGTCATCGGTCTCTTCGGCGGGCTTCTCCAGGACGAACCAGAAGAAGCCGCGCGGGGCGAGCGTCAGCAGGTAGGGCAGCTCGCCGATCCGCGGGAAGCGCGAGCGGCCGAACATCTCGACCGGGTAGCGCCCCTCGTGCTCGGAGAGGTCGAGCTGGACCGCCTGCGCGGAGCGCGCGACGTTGTGCACGCACATGATCACGTCGTCGGCGTAGGTGCGCAGGTGGGCGAAGATCCGCGGGTTCTCGGTGTGCAGCGGGCGGTAGTCGCCGAGGCCGAAGACCGGGTGCTCCTTGCGCAGCGCGATGAAGCGGTGCAGCCAGCGCAGCAGCGACGTCGGCGTGCGCAGCTGCGCCTCGACGTTGACGGCCTGGAAGCCGTAGACCGGGTCCATCAGCGGCGGCGCGTAGAGCTGCGCGAAGTCGGCGCGCGAGAACCCGCCGTTGCGGTCGCCGGTCCACTGCATCGGCGTGCGCACGCCGTCGCGGTCGCCGAGGTAGATGTTGTCGCCCATGGCGATCTCGTCGCCGTAGTAGAGGACGGGCGAGCCCGGCAGCGAGAACAGGATCGCCGTCATCAGCTCGATCTCGTCGCGGCCGTTGTCCAGCAGCGGCGCGAGCCGGCGCCGGATCCCGACGTTGATCTTCATGCGCGGGTCCTTGGCGTACTCCCCGTACATGTAGTCGCGTTCCTCGTCGGTGACCATCTCGAGCGTCAGCTCGTCGTGGTTGCGCAGGAACAGGCCCCACTGCGCGGTGCGCGGGATCGCCGGCGTGCGGTCGAGGATCTCGAGCATCGGCGTCGCGTCCTCACGGCGCAAGGACATGAACATGCGCGGCATGACCGGGAAGTGGAAGGCCATGTGGCACTCGTCGCCCTCGCCCTTGCCGTAGTACTCGACGACGTCCTCGGGCCACTGGTTGGCCTCGGCGAGCAGCACGCGGTCGGGGTACTCCTCGTCGACCGTGGCGCGCACCTTGCGCAGGAACTCGTGCGTCTCCTCCAGGTTCTCGCAGTTGGTGCCCTCGCGCTCGTACAGGTAGGGCACGGCGTCGAGCCGGAACCCGTCGAGCCCGCGGTCCAGCCAGAACCGCAGCACGTCGAGCATGCGCGAGTGGACGACCGGGTTGTCGTAGTTGAGGTCAGGCTGATGGGAGAAGAAGCGGTGCCAGAAGTACTGGCCGGCCACGGGATCCCACGTCCAGTTCGACGTCTCGGTGTCGGTGAAGATGATGCGCGCGTCGGCGTACTTCTCGTCGGTGTCCGACCACACGTACATGTCGCGCTCGGGCGAGCCGGCCGGCGCGTTGCGCGCGTCCTGGAACCACTGGTGGTCCGACGACGTGTGGTTCATCACCAGGTCGGCGATGACGCGGATGCCGCGCTCGTGCGCGGCCAGGATGAAGGCTTCGAAGTCCTCCACCGTTCCGTAGTCCGGATGGATCGCGTAGAAGTCGGCGATGTCGTAGCCGCCGTCGCGCAGCGGGCTGGCGAACATCGGCAGCAGCCAGATGCAGTCCACGCCCAGCCACTGCAGGTAGTCGAGCTTCTCGGTCAGCCCGACGAAGTCGCCCGACCCGTCGTCGTTGCCGTCGTAGAACCCGCGCATGTGGATCTCGTAGAAGATCGCGCGCTTGAACCACATCGGGTCCCGCTCGAACCAGTGCGTCGGATCGGCGGGGCTGAGCGTCTTGGCCTGGCCCTCGTGCTCGGCTTCGAGCGAGCCGCCCTCGGCGGCCTCGAACCGCGTCGGCGTGTGGTCGTCGGCCGCCGTCTCCCGCGCTTCGATGGTCACCCGTTCACCACCCGGAAGAGGTGCGCCTGGCGGTCGCCGGGCGCGAGCCGGACGTAGTTGTCGCCGACCCGCCAGTCGTAGCGGCTGCCGTCGAGCAGGTCCTGGACCTGGAAGCTCCAGGGCAGGCCGAGGTTGTCGGGCACGTAGACGGAGCCCTCCTGGGCCCACTGCGGGTCGAGGCAGACGACCGCGAGGACCGCGTCGTCCTCGTGCTGCTTGATGTAGGCGATGAGGCCGTCGTTGCGCGTGTCCAGGAACGTGAGGTTGGACAGGTGCTGGAGCGCGGGGTGCGCGCGGCGCGCCTCGTTGAGCAGCCGGACGAGGCCGAGCAGCGGCGCGCCGTCCAGCGTGCGCTCCTTGACCTCGTACTTCTCGGAGTCCAGGTACTCCTCGCTGCCGGGCTTGACCGCGGTCTGCTCGATCCACTCGTAGCCGGAGTAGATCCCGTAGGTCGGGCTGAGCGTCGCGGCGAGCACGAGCCGGGACTCGAACGCCGCGCGACCGCCGTGCTGCAGCTGCTCGGTGAGGATGTCCGGCGTGTTGGCGAAGAAGTTGGGGCGGTAGTAGTCGGCCGTCTCGTGGGCCAGCTCGTGCAGGTACTGCTCCAGCTCCCAGCGCGACTGCTGCCACGTGAAGTAGGTGTAGGACTGGTTGAACCCGACCTTGGCCAGCGTGCGCATCACGGCGCGGCGCGTGAACGCCTCGGCCAGGAAGATCGTGTCCGGGTGCTTGGCCCGGACCTCGCGCAGCAGCCACTCCCAGAAGGCGATGGGCTTGGTGTGCGGGTTGTCGACGCGGAACACCTTGACGCCGCGCTCGACCCAGGTGAGGACGACGTCGCGCAGCGCGTTCCACAGGTTCTTCCAGTCCTCGCACTGGAAGTTGACGTTGTAGATGTCCTGGTACTTCTTGGGCGGGTTCTCGGCGTACTTGAGCGAGCCGTCCGGGCGGCGGTGGAACCACTCCGGATGCTCGGTCAGCCACGGGTGGTCGGCGCTGCACTGGATCGCGAAGTCGATCGCGATGTCGACGTCGTGGTCGCGAGCGACGTCGACCAGGTGCTGGAAGTCGTCGAGCGTGCCGAGCTCCGGATGGATGGCGTCGTGGCCGCCGACGCCGGCCAGCCCGATCGCCCACGGCGAGCCCGGGTCGCCCTCGCCCGCGGTCAGCGCGTTGTTGGCGCCCTTGCGGTTCGTGACGCCGATCGGGTGGATCGGTGTGAGGTAGAGGACGTCGAAGCCGAGCGCGGCGATCTGCGGGAGGACCTCGGCCGTGCCCGCCAGGCCGCCCCACGAGCGCGGGAACAGCTCGTACCAGGAGCCGAAGCGCGCGAGCGGCCGGTCGACGTCGACCTCGAACGGCTCGGGCAGCGAGGCCGCCTCGTCGGTGCGGTCGGGGTAGCGGTCGATCGCGGCGGCCAGCTCGGGCCCGAGCACGGCGTCGTGCTTGGCCTCCTCGGGCGCCTCGTCGTCGGTCAGCGTGGCGATCGCGTGCTGGATGAGCCGGCGGTCGGAGGACGCCTTGGCGCGCTCGGCCGCGGCCTGGAGCAGCACGACGCCCTCGCTCAGCTCGCCGGCGAGGTCGTGCTGGCCGAACTGGACCTTGCGCCGGATCTCCTCGCGCCACGACGCGAAGCGGTCGATCCACGCCTCGATCGTCCACTGGTGGCGGCCGAGCTGCTCGACCGTGAACGTCCCGGCGTACGTGTCGCCCTCGACGTGCTTGTCGACGTGCGTCAGCGGCGCCTCGTTCCAGCGCCGGCCGCCGGGCGCCTTCCACTTGACGACCGCGCGCAGGACGTCGTGGCCGTCGGCGAAGATGGTGGCGCGGACGTCGACCGCCTCGCCCACCGTGCGCTTGGGGGCGAAGCGACCGCCGTCGATGACGGGACCGGGCTCCAGGAGCACGATGCGCGGCGGTGCCGCGGGCTTGGCGCGTTTGGTCCCGCCACCGTTCTTCACGACGCGGGACGAGGCAGGTTGATCGGTCGGACGAGCGGGCACGTAGTGGCGACTCTTCCCAGATTGGCGTCTTATCAACGTGGATTTTCAGTGACCGACCGCATGAACCACCTCACCGGACGCGCGAGCGGCGTCCAGCTTCATCTCACCTCGCTGCCGGGCGGTCGGCTGGGCCCCGAGGCCCGTCGGTTCGTCGACTGGCTGGCGGCGGCCGGGCAGCGCTGGTGGCAGATGCTCCCACTCGGCCCGCCCGATCGCTATGGGTCGCCGTACAAGGCGTCGTCGGCGTTCGCGGCGTGGAACGGGTTCCTCGAGCGCCCCGACGCGCCGGTCGACCGTGAGGAGATCGACGCGTTCGTCGGGCGCCACGCGTTCTGGGCCGGCTCGCTGCCACCGAAGATGCTGCCCGACCAGGTGCGCTTCGACCGCGAGTGGGCGGCGCTGCGCGCCTACGCGGCCGAGCGCGGCGTCGGGCTGATCGGCGATGTCCCGATCTACGTCGCGCCCGGGTCCTACGACCAGAAGGCGTGGCCGGAGCTGTTCCTCGACGGCATCGTCGCCGGCGTGCCGCCGGACGCCTTCACGGCGGCGGGCCAGCGCTGGGGCAACCCGATCTACGACTGGCCGGCCAGTCAGCGGCGCGGCTACCGCTGGTGGGTCGAGCGCTTCCGGCGCACGTTCGAGTTGTATGACATGGCTCGCATCGACCACTTCCGCGGGTTCGTCGCCTACTGGGCGGTGCCGGCCGCCGACCGCGACGCGCGCGGCGGGACGTGGCAGCGCGGGCCGGGGCGCGCGCCGTTCGCGGCCGCTCGCACCGCGCTCGGGTGGACCGGGTCCGGATCCTTCATCGCCGAGGACCTCGGCGTCATCACGCCGCCGGTCACGCGGCTGCGGCGCGAGCTCGGCTACCCGGGCATGGTCGTGCTCCAGTTCGCGTTCGACCCCGAGGACCCGCGCGGACCGCACCGGCTGGAGAACCACCGGGAAGACGTCGTCGCCTACACCGGCACGCACGACACCGACACCCTGCGCGGCTGGTGGTCGACGCTGGAGGCGCCGCGGCGCGAGGAGGCGCAGCGCGCGCTGCGCGCGGCGGGGCTGGAGGGCGACGACGTCGACGACCACGACTCCGTCGTGTGGGGCCTGATCCGGCTGTGGATGTCGTCGCCGGCGCCGGTGGTGATGCTCCAGGTCCAGGACGTCCTCGGGCTCGGGTCGGAGGCGCGGATGAACCTGCCCGGGACCGCGGGCGGCGCGTGGAAGTTCGCGCTGCGCAAGGGGCAGTTGCGGGCGACGCACGCCAAGCGGCTGCGCGCGGCGACCGAAGAGGCCGGGCGTGCCTGACCTCGCCGGTGGCGAGCCTCCGGCGTTCGCTGCAGGCATGCCCGCCGGCTTGCCCGAGGGCGGCCCGGTCCTGGCGCTCGGCGACTCGATCCTCTGCGGGCCGGAGGAGGGCGCGTTCGGGGTCCCGCCGCGCGTCTGGCCCCAGTGGTTGGCCGAGACCCTCGACCTGCCCTTCCACCGACTAGCCCGACCGGGTGCATCTGCGCCGCAGGTCGCGGACGGGTTCCTCGGCCGGCTGCGGGGCGACTACGCGCTGGCGTGCGTGGGCGTCGGCACCAACGACGTGCGTGCGCTCGACTGGGAACCGCGCGTGTTCGCCGCCGCGCTGGAGCGGATCCTCGACGCGGTCGGCGCCCGCGCCGCGCGCGTCTGCGTCGCGACCGTGCCGCTCGACCTCGGCCGGCCGCGGGCCGGTGCCAAAGTGGCCGATCTCAACGCGATCGTGCGCAACCTTGCGGCCTCCAAGGGTTCGACGGTGGTCGATCTCGACGACTTCGGCGGCTGGCGGCATCAGTTTCCTGACGCCGTCCACCCGACCGCGCTCGGCCAGCTCGAGATCGCCCGCCGCGCCGCCGACGCACTGGATCTGGACGTATCGCCGCCGGCGCTGGCTGCCGTCCGCGCGGGATGGCGCGCCGACGCCGCGTACGCGGCCACACGCCAGATCGCTCATCTGGTCCGAGATTGGCGGCGTAGAGCGGTCGAACGTAACGTTTGACCCCGGGCAGGGGACGTATCAATGTGCGCCGAAGAGGGCAGCACGTCCCTCCTTAGGAGCGCTTCATCGGAGGATGGGAAGGTTTCGCTGTCGCCGAGGCAGGCGGCTCCGACCCCGAATCCCCTCCCCCACCGCAACTCCGTGCCTCCGTGACACGTTGCACAGTTGCGCGAGCAACGAATCTGGCGTAGAATTCCGAGTGTAGTTATCGGGTTTCTGCCCGGGAAAGGACCTTTGTTGACCCCCTCCACCCTCACCCCCACGTTCACGAACGACGTCCTCGCGTCGCCGCTCGACCAGCTCCTGCGGCGTGCGAGCCAGTACCAGCTCCTCGATCCCGCCAAGGAGATCGAGCTCGCCCAGCGCATCGAGAAGGGCGATCTCGACGCCAAGGACCTGCTGGTCAACTCCAACCTTCGGCTGGTCGTCTCCGTGGCGCGGCATTACGTGGGGCAGGGCCTCACCCTGGACGACCTCGTCCAGGAAGGCATGCTCGGCCTGATCCGCGCCGTCGAGAAGTTCGACTACCGCAAGGGCTACCGCTTCTCGACCTACGCGACGATCTGGATCCGCCAGGCGCTGCAGCGCGGCCTCGACAACACGGGCCGCACGATCCGCCTGCCCTCCCATATGTCGCAGCGGGCACGCCGGATCGCGCGTGTGGAGCGGGAGCTGACCGCCGAGCACGGCGAGCCGCCGACGGACGAGAAGATCGCCGCCGCGGCCGAGCTGGAGCTCGAGGAAGTCGCGCTGCTCCGTGAGCGCGACCGCGCGCTGGCCAGCCTCGATCAGACCGTCGGCGACGACGGCGAGACCGCGCTGGGCGCCCTGCTTCCCGCCGACGGCGAGACCGTCGACGAGGAGGTCGAGCGCGAGACCGAGGCGTCGTCGCTGCGCGACGCCGTCAACCGCCTCCCCGAGGACGAGCGCGAGGTCATCCACCTGCGCTTCGGCACCGGTGGCGACGGCGAGCACACGCTCGTCCAGGCCGCCCGCCGTCTCGGGATGCCGCCCTCGAAGGCTCGCCAGGCCGAGGAGCGCGCCCTGCGCCGCCTCGCGGCCGACGGCGACGTCAAGGGCCTCCGCGTCGCCGCGTAGGCCGCTTCGAGCGCGATCAGTTGCAACGATGGGCGGCGCCATGTGCGCCGCCCTTCGTCGTTCTGAGGCACCCCCGCCCGTCTTCGCCGGCCCCGCCGCGGTGGCGCCGCCGAGCCGGCCGCGCCGCGCGCCCGGGCGGCGCGACCGCCGGCGGGCGGGTCGTGCGCGCCGGCTCGGCGTCGAGCTCGGCGCCGACGTCGTCATCGACCGCGACGTCGTCTTCGACCTGGCCGACGGGGCGCGCGTCGCGATCGGCGCGGGCGTCGCGCTGGGCGCCGGCTGTCGCTTCCACGTCGGCCCGGGCGCACGGTTGAGCATCGGCGCCGGCACCACGCTCGGCGAGCGCTGCGTGGTGACCGCCTTCCAGGGCGCGTCGATCGGCGCCCGCTGCCTGCTCGCCGACGAGGTCGTCCTCATCGACGCCGAGCCGAACGCCGACGACGTCGAGCGCCCGCTGCGCGAGCAGGGCCTGAGCGCCGCGGCGGTCGCCGTTGGCGACGACGTCCGCGTCGGGCCGAGCGCCGCGATCCTCTCCGGGGCGCAGGTCCCGTCCGGCGCGACGATCGCCGCCCACGCGATCGTGCGCGGCTAGCTCGGCGCTTCGCGCCCGCATCACCGGCCGCCGGGGATCCGGGTCGTTCTCGCCCTCATAGGTGGGGTGAAGACGACCTGGAAGGTGCCCTCAGCCGACCTCGTCCAGCTCGGCGGCGGCGGCCTCGGCGCGCTCGCGGCGGTCGCGGGCGGAGGAGACCGCGGCCTCGGCCTGCTCGAGGTCGCGGCGGCGGGCGACGAGCGTCGCCTCGACCTGCTCGAGCGCGCGGCGCGCGCCGTCGAGCTCTGACTCGGCGTCGGCCTCGGCCTCGTTGGCGCGGCGCAGCGCGTCGCGGCGGCGCCGGACCTCACGCGGGTCGGGGCCGGCGGGCTCGGGCGGCGCCGGCGGCTCCGCGGCGCGCTTCGCCTTAGCTCTGCCCTTGCCCTTCGTCGGCCGCGATGGGGCGCTCGTCGTCCCGCGGCCCGCCGCGATCAGCGCCTCCAGCCCACCGAAGCCCGCCGCGCTGCGCTCCTTGACCACCCGGCCGGCGGCCACCTCGGCGCGCACCTCCGGGTCGACGGTCGCCGCGTGCAGCGTCGCGCGGACCTTGTCGCGCGCCGCGCCGTCGACCGACGCCTCGGCGGCCAGGGCGTCGACCAGCCGGCGCGCGGCCTCGGCGGCGCCGCGCAGCACGGCGGCGTCCGCGCCGTCCAGCAGCTGCTCCTGCGCGCCGGCCAGCGCCTCCCCGGCCGCGACCAGCGCCCGGATCTCCTCCGGCCGCTCGCGCACCAGCCGGTTGACCGCCCACGCCGCGCGCGTCGGCTTCGCGAGCTTCTTGACCGCCACCGCGCCGTCGCGGTCGCCGTCCGCGCGCAGCGCCTTGGCCAGCGCGTCGCGCGCCCCGACGAAGTCCTCCAACTCGCCCGCGTACAGCGCGTCGGCGGGATCGTCAGCCACGCCAGGCCGCCATCAAGCGCATCATCTTGCTCGCCGTGTCGTGCTCGGGCAGCGGCGAGTACAGGATCAGGCGCTGCTCGGGCGCCTCGGCTGGGCGCAGCGCGGCGTGCTCGAAGGCCAGCAGGCCGACGTCCGGATGGCGCAGCACCTTGCGGCCGACCAGGTCGCCGACGATCTCGTGGCGCTTCCACAGGCGCCGGAACTCCGGGCTGACGGCCTTGAGGTCGGCGATCAGCTCCTCGAACGCCGGATCGCCGACGTGGCGGGCCGCGTCGCCGCGGAAGCGCGCGACCACCGCCCGCGTCGTGTCGTCCCAGTCGGTGACCAGCGCCTGGCGCTCGGGATCGGTGAACAGCGCCCAGACGTGGTTGCGGCGCTCGGGCGGCCGCGCGGCCGGATCGCCGAACAGCGCGGCGGTCGCGTCGTTCCACGCGAGGTAGTCCCAGCGGCGACCGAGCACGTAGGCCGGGTTCGCGCCGAGGTTGGCGATCAGCCGGTCCAGCGTGCCGCTCACGACCTCGCGCTGCGGACCGGGCAGCGCGAGCTCCTCGCCGCGCCCCAGGCGCACCAGGTGGCGATGCTCGGCCGGCGTCAGCCGCAGCGCCTCGCCGACGGCCTCCAGGACGGAGCGCGACGCGCGCACGTCGCGCGCCTGCTCGAGCCACGTGTACCACGTGGTCCCGACCCCGGCGAGCGCGGCGACCTCCTCGCGCCGGAGCCCCGGCGTGCGCCGCCGCCCGCCCTCGGGCAGCCCGACGTCTCGCGGCGTCAGCGCCGCGCGGCGCGTGCGCAGGAAGTCGGCCAGCTCGCGCCGGCGCACGGCGCCGTCATCCTCCGTCGTCTCCAAGGGTGGTGCTGGGAATACCAGGATGAGCCCCTCTCTTGTACCTGGATCCCGATGGTCGCACCCTCGACCCATGACCGCAACCCGAGCGCCCCGCGGGCTCGTCCTCGGCACCGTCCTGACGGCGATGTTCATGGCGATCCTCGACGTCTTCATCGTCAACGTCGCCAACCCCGCCATCCAGCGCGACCTCCACGCGCCGGCCTCGGCGATCCAGTGGATCGTCGCCGGCTACGTCCTGGCCTACGCGGTGATGCTGATCACCGGCGGCCGGATCGGCGACGCGATCGGCCGCCGGCGCGCGTTCCGGGCCGGCATGGGGCTCTTCACGCTCGCCTCGGCCGCGTGCAGCGCCGCGCCGACCTCGGCGACGCTGATCGCCGCCCGCGTGGTCCAGGGCCTCGGCGCCGCGCTCATGCAGCCGCAGGTGCTCTCGATCATCCAGGTCGAGTTCTCGCCCCAGGAGCGCCCGCGCGCGTTCGCGCTCCTGGGCAGCGTGATCGGCGTCGCGTCGGTCGCCGGGCAGATCGTCGGCGGGGCGCTCATCGCCCTGGCCGGCTGGCGCGCGGTGTTCGCCATCAACGTCCCGATCGGCGTCGTCACGATCGTCCTCGCCGGCCGCGTGCTGCCGGAGTCCAAGGCCGCGGAGGCGCGCCGCCTCGACGTCGTGGGCGTCGCCCTCGGCACGCTCGCGCTCCTGCTCGTCGTCGCGCCCGTGGTCGAGGGCCGCGAGGCCGGCTGGCCGCTGTGGGTGCCGGTCGCGATCGCCGCCGCGCTGCCGGTCGGCGCGCTGTTCCTGCGCCACGAGCGCCGGCTGAGCGCCCGCGGCGCGGCGCCGCTCGTCGACCTCTCGCTGTTCGCCGTCCGCCCGTTCGTGACCGGCATCGGGATCGTCCTCGCGTTCTGGGGCGCGGTCCCGGTCTACTTCGTCGGCCTCGCCCAGTACCTCCAGCGCGGCGAGGGCCTGAGCCCGGTGCTCTCCGGCGTCGTCTTCACGCCGCTGGCCGCCGCGTTCTTCGCGACGTCGCTCGCCGCGCCCCGGATCGCGCCCCGCGTCGGCGGTCCGCAGCGCGTGATGACGCTCGGCGCGCTCGTCACCGCGCTCGGCGCCTTCGCGACCTCCGGAGCGCTCGTCCTGAACCAGAGCGACGCGCACCTCCCCACCGTTCCCCTCGTCCTCGGCCTGGCCCTGATGGGCGCCGGTCAGGGCCTGCTGATGCCCGGCGCCATCGCGTTCGTCCTGCGCGACGTGCCGGTCGCGTCCGCGGGCTCGGCGTCCGGTCTGCTCGCGACCACGCAGCAGACGGCCGCCGTCCTGGGCATCGCGCTCGGCGGAACGCTGTTCTTCGGCCTCGCGGGCGATCCACCGACTCCCGGTGGATTCAGTGATGCCTTAGCCGCGCTGGGCCTGTGGACCGCCGGAGGCGCCCTGATCGCGGCCGGTTTGACCCTGTGGCGGCCGTCGGCGATACGCCAGGTGCATGCAAATTCTCACGCACTGACCCCTTCGGGCCGATAGAACGGAGGACGTGCGGAGATGGCCGATCCGGGAGGTGCTCGCCACGTGTGCGCTCAGCAGTGCGCTGATCGCCCTCGCCGGCACGCCTGCGCAGGCCGTCGCGCCGCCCTCCACGGAGGGCCGGCCGGACTTCGACGCGCGCGCGGGAGACGTCGCCGTGGTGCCCCCGGCGACCGCGGACGCGCGCGCCGCGCTGGCCAAGAAGCTGGGCGCCCAGGGCACGGTCGCGACCGACGCGATCACCGGCGGCGTGCGCAACGTCGGCCGCGCCGACGGCTTCCTGACGGGGCCCAGCGGCGCCGACCCGGCCGCGGTCGCGCTCGGCTACGTCCGCGACCACGCCGGCGCCTACGGCCTCGACGACCAGGACCTCGCGTCGCTGCGGCTCGCCCAGCGCTCGACGACCGGCGACGGCGTCACCCACCTCGCCTTCCGCCAGGTCGACGACGGCATCCCCGCCTACGACTCGGCGCTGACCGCGAACGTCACGGCCGACGGGCGCCTGGTCAACACCGCCGGCGCGCCGGTCCACGACCTCGACGCGCCGAGCACCGCGCCGCCGCTCGGCCCGGCCGCCGCCCGCGGCGCCGCCCAGCGCGACCTCGGCGTCGCGGTCGACGGCGACCCCGGCACCGTCGGAGCCGACGCCGCCCAGACCACCACCTTCGCCAACGGCGACCAAGCGTCGCTGGTCACCCTCGCCGACCCCGACGGCGACCACCTCGCCTGGGAGCTCACGGTCGCGGGCGCGGCGCCGTACGTGTACGAGCTGCTCGTCGACGCCGCCAGCGGCGCGGTCCTCACGCGCCACTCGCTGACGGACTTCGTCACCGCCAACGCCAAGGTCCTCGAGCAGCATCCGGGCGACGGGACGCTCGCGACGCGCACCATCGGGCCGTGGCTGAGCACGCCGGTCAGCGGGCTGGCGGGGCCCAACGTCCACGCCTACCCGGACCGCGTCGCGCCGGACGGGATCGGCGGCGACGCCGAGATCGCGACCAGCGGCGGCAGCAACTTCAGCTTCACGACGACGGGCGTGGCGCCGGCCACCGGCCGGACCTGCCCGACGCACTTCGGCGGCGTCTGCACGTGGGACGGCGCCTCGCCGAGCACCGCCGCCGCCAACGTCAGCCCGGTCACGACGCAGGTCTTCTACTACACGAACAAGTTCCACGACTGGCTCGCCCAGGCGCCGATCGAGTTCACGCCCGCGTCGGACGCGTTCCAGGACGACGACCCGCTCAAGGCCGAGACCGACGACTACTCGGGCGTCAACAACGCCAACATGACCACCAAGCCCGACGGCCAGTCGCCGGTCATGCAGATGTACCTGTTCACCACGCCCTACCCGGCGGTCAACGGCGGCGACGACGCGACCGTCGTCTACCACGAGTACGCGCACGGGCTCACGAGCCGCCTGGTCGGCGGCGACGGCAAGGCCGACGGCCTGGTCGCGCGCCAGTCGCAGGCGATGGGCGAGGGCTGGAGCGACTGGTACGCCCTGGACTACCTCACCGACGAGGGCCAGCTCGTCGACGACCCGGCCACCCCCGGCGACGAGCTGATCGGCGCCTACGCCACGAACGACGACCAGACCGGGATCCGCTTCAACGCGGTCGACTGCCACGTGCAGGACACCGGCCCGCACTGCCCCGGCACGCCGCTCGCGGGCCCCGGCGGCTTCACCTACGGCGACATGGGCCGGATCGACGCCTACAACTCCGACCACCCGCTCTTCGAGGTCCACGCCGACGGCGAGATCTGGGCCGAGACGCTGTGGGACCTGCGCGAGCGGATCGGCGCCTACACGGCGCGCGACCTCATCACCAGCGCGCTGCGCCTCTCCCCCAAGCAGCCGGACTTCCTGGAGATGCGCGACGAGATCCTGGCGGCCGACACGATCGCCGGCGGCACGCACCGCGCCGACATCTGGGACGTGTTCGCCCAGCGCGGCATGGGCTTCAGCGCGAGCGCGACGTCGGCCAACTCCACGCACGTCACCGAGGCCTTCGACACCCCGCCGGTCGCCGCGCCCGGGGCGCCGAGCACCGCCGCCGCGCAGCTGGAGCAGGACACGCCGCTCACGATCCCGATCACCAACCCGGGCGACGCGCCGCTGACGCACGTGCGCGCGACGCTGGCCGCCGCGTCGGGCGGCGTCACCATCGGGCAGGGCAGCGCCGACCTCGGCACGATCGCCGGCCACGCGCAGGCCAGCGCGCCGTTCAGCCTGCGCGTCGCGGCCACCCTGGGCTGCGGCGCGGTCGCCGCGACGACGCTCACGATCGCCTCCGACCAGGGCACGCAGAGCTTCCCGATCAGCCTGCCCGTCGGCAGCGGGACGTCGGGCGCGTTCGCCCGCACCTACGCACCGGCGGCGACGATCACCGACAACGCCCCGGCCGCCGGCCTGGCCTCGACGCTCGAGGTCCCGGCGCACCGCCGCGTCGGCGCGCTGCGCGTCACGCTCGCCGCGACGCAGAACTGGATCGGGGACCTGCACGCGTGGCTGACCTCGCCGTCCGGGACGACCGTCGACCTGATGGAGCGGCCGGGCATCGACACCCAGCACTTCTACTCGCCCGGCCACCTCGTGGCCGCCGCGCCGCTGATCTTCGACGACAGCGCGCCGAACCCGATCCAGGAGCTGGTGACCACGACGACGACCGTCAGCGGCGCGTGGAAGCCCAACCAGCCGCTGGCGCGCTTCGCCGGCGAGGACCGCGCCGGCACCTGGACGCTGCGCATCACCGACTCCGGCCAGGGCGACGAGGGCAAGCTGACGTCGTGGTCGCTGCAGACCGCGGACCCGACGTGCGCGGTCACCGACGCGCCGACGGGCCTGATCGACGACGCCGCGACCTTCCACGCCCGGATCGACCCGGGCACGGTGGCCGGGACGACCGCCGCGTTCGAGCTCGGCACGACCACGACCTACGGCGCCCGCTCCCCCGCGACCACGCTGACGGCCGGCGGCGGCCTGCAGGACTTCACCGTGGCCACCGGCGGCCTGGCCGCCGGCACGACCTACCACGTGCGCGCGGTCGCGCTGCGCAACGGCGCGGTCGTGGCCACCGGCGCCGACCGCACGTTCGTCGCCGGCAGCCAGCCGGGCCCGGGCACGCCGCGCGACGGCGGTGACGCGGGCGGCGGCGACGGCGGCAGCAGCGGCGGCGGCGGGACCGACCCGGGCTCCGGTGGCGGCGGGACGGGCGGCACCGGCGGCGCCGGGAACGCCACCCCGCTCTTCAAGGTGCCCAAGGCCACCATGAAGAGCCTGACCCGTTCCGTGCGGCTGGACAAGAAGGGGCGCTACACGCTGACCTTCCGCGCGACGCCGGCCAAGGCCAAGGGCATCATCAAGGCCCTGGTCAGCAAGAGCAGCGCCGGGACCACGTCCTTCACGGTGCCGTCCAACGGACGCGTCAAGATCACGATCAAGGCCACCAAGAAGCTGTTGACGGCGCTGCGCAAGAGCAAGGCGCACAGCGTCAAGGTCAAGGCCACCATCCGGATCGGGGTCACGCCGTTCACCGCGACGCTGACGATCAAGCCCTACAAGAAGCCCGCGCAGCAGCACTGACGACGTTCGACGTCGGCGTCGCCGCGCGGGCCCTCCTGGACGGCAACTGGCGCGAGGGCGAGTACCGCGGACGGCGCTACGCGTTCTCGGTCCCGAGCCCGCGCTCCTATCCGTGGCAGTGGTACTGGGACTCGTGCTTCCACGCGATCGTGCGCCGGCGCTTCGACCCGGCCGGCGCGCGCGCCGAGCTGCGGACGCTGGTGACCGCCGCCGACCCCGACGGCTTCATCGGCCACACGATCCTCTGGGGCCGCCCGCTCGACGCCCAGCGGGCGATCCGCTACAACATCGCGTCGCGCGAGGACCTGATGACGCGGACGATCCAACCGCCGCTGCTCGCGTGGGCCTGGGCGTGGGCGGCGGGGTCGGCGCCGATCGAGGAGCCGCGCATCCTGGCCCACCACGCGTGGCTGCGCGAGCACCGCGCGCTCGAGGACGACGGGCTGCTGTGGCTGATCCAGAGCGACGAGTCCGGGCTGGACGCGTCGCCGAAGTTCGACCACGTCTGGGGCCGGCTCGGCCAGGGCCGGCCGTTGTTCCCCGTGTTGATCGCGCGCAACCGGCGGCTCGGCTTCGACGCGCGCCGGATCGCCGCGGCCGGCCACCCCGTGGTGTGCGAGGTGCTGACGAACGTCGCCTGGTCGCTGAGCGAGCAGGCGCTGGGGCGGCCGTCGCCGACGCCGGCGCTGGTCGCGCGCCTGTGGGACGAGCGCCGCGGGCGCTTCGCCGACGACGTGCGCAACGCCGCCGACCCCACGCCGCCGGCGGCACGGCCGCTCACGTGGGACACGCTCGCACCGCTCGCGCTCCCCGACCTGCCCGACGCGATCGCGCAGCGGCTGGTCGCCGAGGTCCTGCGCTCGCCCGGCTTCGCCGGCGGCATCCCGCTGCCGGCGGTGTCGCTCGACGATCCGACCTACACCGCGCAGGAGACCTGGTGGGGCCGGCACCGCCACTGGCGCGGCCCGTCGTGGGTCAACAGCGCCTGGCTGGTCTCGCTCGGCCTGCGCCGCCTCGGCCTGGACCCCGAGGCCGACGCGCTGGCCGCCCGCCTGCACGCCGTCGTCGCCCGCGAGGGCTTCCGCGAGTACTACGAGGCCCGCCTGGGCTACGGCATGGGCGCGCACGCGTTCGGCTGGTCGACGCTGCTGTGGGAGCTGCTCGACCCCGCGCCGCCGCCTACATTGGGCTGACCCTTGAAGACCCTCGTCATCTCCGACCTGCACCTCGGCAGCCGGCTGGGCCGCGACGTGCTGCGCCATCCCGAGGCGCTCGCGATCCTGTTGGGCAAGCTCGACGAGGTCGACCGGCTCGTGCTGCTCGGCGACGCGGTCGAGCTGGCCGAAGGCAAGCCGAAGCAGGCGCTGGCCGTCGCCGAGCCCGTGCTGCGGGCGCTGGGCCGGCGGATGGGCCCGGAGCGGCCGATCGTGCTGGTCCCGGGCAACCACGACGGCGCGCTGGCGCGCTCGTGGGCGCGAGCCCAGGGCCCGACGCTGGCGCCGGACGCGCTCGTTCCCAACGACGCGACCGCGCTGCTGGCCGAGGTCTGCGGGTGGTTGGCGCCCGCACCGGTCGAGGTCCGCACGCCCGGCGTCTGGCTGACCCCGCGGATCTGGGCGACCCATGGCCATTACCTCGACCACCACCTGCTGCCCGAGTCGGCGTGGGGCCTGCGCCGCGCGCACGTCCACACGACGCCGCCGCGGGTCGTCGGCCCGGTCGCCTACGAGCACGCGCGCCGGCCGCGCACCGGCGCGGAGTCGCGGCTCGTGCGCGCGCTGCCGCGGCCGCTGGCCACCCTGCTGGAGGACGTCGCCGAGCTGCTGCGCGCCGCGACCATGCCGAGCCCGCGCAAGCTGCAGCCGCACCGCATCGCGCCGCTGATCCGCCTTCTGCTCGGCCGCCAGATGCAGCGCGCCTCGATCCCGGCGCTGGCCCACGCGACGGCCCGCGTCGGCGTCGACCCCGACTGGGTCATCTTCGGCCACGTCCACCGCAGCGGCCCCCGCGCAGGCGACCAGCCCGCGCTCTGGGCCGGCCCCGGCGGCCGCCCGCGCGTCGCCAACACCGGCTCCTGGGTCTACGAGCCGCTCGTCCTGCACCGCGGCGGCCCGCCCCACCCCTATTGGCCCGGCGGCGCCGTGCTCATCGCTGACGACGCCGCCGACCCGGTCGCGATCGGCCTGCTCGACGACCTCGACGTCGCCGCGCTCCACCACCAGCGCCCGCGCGAGCTCGACGACGCCCCGTGTCGGGGTTCGTGAACGGGCCGATCACGGACTCGCGTTGCGCAGCGGTCCGGCTTGCACGATCGTCAACGACCTCTCACCACGTTCATATGAACGCGTTCATTCCAACGACACCACCATGGGCTCGCCCTCGCCTGCCTCCGGCAGGTCACACCGATCGGGTCCGCCCGAGAGGTCAGATGGGTGTCTGGGGACCGACAGGCAAGCGGGTCGCCCCGGTGACAGAGCGATGGTGACGCAGGGAATGGAGTCCGCGCACGCCCCCGTCCGGGGTCGTGTTAGACGCCTCAAGGCCCAGTGCCTTGGGAGAAGGGAGCCAGGGATGGCTCGTCAGACCGAAAACAACGCCCGGCAGGAGCGTCGTCAGCACGTCGACCTCGTCATGCAGGAGATCCGTGCCGCGATCGCGTCCCGCGCGATCGAGGGACCGGAGTCCCTGCACGACTACCGGATCGACGAGCTGGCCGACGAGCTGGAAGGGATGCGGCGCCACCTGCGTCGCACGCTGACCCGCGAGTTTGGCCGCCAGGACGGCGAGGCGCTCGAAGCCTCGCTGTTCACCGGCGACCTGCTCTCCTGGAAGGCCGAGTTGCAGGAGCTGAGGATCGACCGGCTCGCTCGTCGAGCCGTCGAGATCAGCCAGCTCGTCGAGCAGGCCCGCGCCGTGCTGCCGGAGATCGAGGCAGCGCGGCAAGAGCACTGGGCTCGCGAGCGCGCCGAGTGGGCGGAGATCCATGCCGCCCGCGAAGCGGAGTTCCAGCGCCGGGTTCTGGAAGAGGAACCCCGGCGGCTCACGTACGAGGCTGTCGTGGCCCTCCTGAAGGAGGCCGGTCACGACGGACCGTGGTACGGGCCGATCGAGGTGCCCTTCCACGCGGCGTTGCGGCACGAGGTCATCACCGACCTCGAGCTCGAGCTCGCCAAGAGCGACTACGGTCGCGACTGGTCCTTCTACGACTGACGCTGCGTCACAGCGCGCCGGCGACCTCTCCCGACTCGGGGGAGGTCGCTGGACGCTCGCCCCAAGCCCTAGCCCTGGGCCATCGGCAGCGTGAAGCCGCCGGACTGCGCGCCGTGCGCCAGGCGCTCTTCCAGCTCGGCCGCGCGCGTGCGGAACCGCTCGACGTTGGCGAGCTTGATGTCCTCGTAGCCGCGGACGACGTCGGGCAGGTCGGCGATCTCGGCGACCGCCGCGTGGGTCACGGGCGTCAGGCGCTCCAGCGCCCGGTCGACCAGCGCGCGGTACTCGGCCGGCAGCGCGCGCTCGACGCGGCGCACGCGCGGCAGGCCGAAGAGGTCGAGCCTGGTCCCGCGCAGGCGGCGCATGGCGCGCAGCATCCGGAACGTCGGGACCGCGGTGCGACGCAGCTTGAGCTTGTTCTTCATGCCGAGCGCGCGCAGCAGCGGCGGGTGGAGCATGACGTACACCTTGGCCTTCTGGCCGAACTCGCCGGAGACCTTCGCGCGCTCGACCGTGTCGAGGTGCAGGCGCGCGACCTCGTACTCGTCCTTGTAGGCCATCAACTTGAACAGGCCGCGCGCGTAGGCCTCGGCGATCGCGGACTCGCCGGGCGCGCCGCGCTCGGCCTCGGCCTTCGCCACCGCGGCGACGTCCTCGACGTACCGCGTCGCCAGCGCCCCGCCGTCTCCGGCGTAGGCGATCAGCTCCGGCACGCGAACCTCGAGCAGCCGGCGCAGCTCGCCCTCGGCGCCGGCCGCGTCGACGATCGCGCGCGCCGCGCCGTCAAGCTCTTGCGGCGTCGCGGCGGCGGGCGGGTGGCCCAGCTCCGCGACGCCGCGTTCCAGGACCCCGCGCACCAGGTCGGGCGCGGCGACGACCGCGCGCCCCCACGCGAACGCGGCCAGGTTCTTCTCGACCGCCGCGCCGTTGAGCCGGATCGCCTGCTCCAGCGCGTCGGCGCTCAGCGGCAGGCAGCCCGCCTGGTAGGCGGCGCCGATCAACACCGTGTTGGTCGGCATGTGGTCGCCGAACAGCGCTTCGCTCAGCGCCTCGGCGTCGACGTAGACGTTCTCGCCGGCGCGCGTCGCCTTGCCGATCGCCGCGACGTTGCGCTCCAAGGCGGGGAACGTGACCCCGGTGTCGGTCACCATCGCCGCCGTCGGCACCGCGTGCGTGTTGACGACCGCCACCGTGCGCGCCGCGTCGGCGACGAGCAGGTTGTTGGGGTTGGCCGCGCCGAGCACGTCGAACCCGAGGATCAGGTCGGCCGCGCCGGCGCCCGCCTTGTTGGAGCCCTCGATCGGGTCGCGCGCGATCCGGACGTCGGAGACGACCGGGCCGCCCTTCTGCGCCAGTCCGGTCATGTCCAGGCCGTAGGAGTGCTTGCCGTCGAGCATCGCGGCCATCTGCAGGATCTGCGAGACCGTCACGACACCCGTGCCGCCCACGCCGGGCATCCGCATCAGGAAGTCGTCGCGGGAGACCTTGAGCGTCGGCGCCGGGGCCTCCGGCGCGGCCGGGTAGCCCGACGGGGTCTTCGCCGCACGCGCCGGGATCACCGTCAGGAACGACGGGCAGTCGCCCTTGACGCAGGAGTAGTCCTTGTTGCACGAGGACTGGTGGATCTGCGTCTTGCGGCCGAACTCGGTCTCGACCGGCAGCACCGACATGCAGTTGGACTTCGAGCCGCAGTCGCCGCAGCCCTCGCAGACGCGCTCGTTGACGTGGATGCGCTCCTCGGGCTCGGGCGCCTTGCCGCGCTTGCGCAGGCGGCGCAGCTCGGCGGCGCAGTGCTGGTCGTGCAGCAGGACGGTCACGCCGGGCACGGCGGCCAGCTCGGCCTGGGCCTCGGCGAGGTCGTCGCGGTGGCGGACCGACGCGATCGGGTCGAGGTCCATCGACCCGTAGCGCTTGGGGTCCTCGGTCGTGATGATGATCTGCTTGACGCCCTCCAGCGCCAGCCAGCGCGTCATCTCCGGGATCTTGAGCTGGCCGATGACGTCCTGGCCGCCGGTCATCGCGACCGTGTCGTTGTAGAGCAGCTTGTAGGTGACGTTGACGCCCGACGCGGCGGCGAAGCGGATCGCCAGCGAGGCCGAGTGGTGGAACGTGCCGTCGCCGACGTTCTGGACGAAGTGCTGGTCGCCGGTGAAGTCCTTCATGCCGACGAACTGCGCGCCCTCGCCGCCCATCTGCGTGATGCCGGTGATCGTGCCCTTGCCCTCGGGCGCGAGCAGGATCATGGTGTGGCAGCCGATACCGGCGCCGAGCAGGACGTCGTCCGGGTTGGCCGTCGAGGTGTTGTGCGGGCAACCCGAGCAGAACATCGGCGTGCGCGCGAGCGTCGGCACGGTGCGCTGCGTGGTCTGCCGGCGCGCCTCGATCAGCGCGACGCGCGCGTCGACGGAGTCGAGGCGCACGCGCTGCCCCATCCGGGCGGCGAGCGCGACGGCGATCGCGTCGGCGTCCAGGTCGGACTCCGGCGCGAGCAGCGGCCGCCCGGCGTCGTCGGTCTTGCCCACGATCCGCGGCGCGTCGGCGGTGCCGTAGAGCGCGTCGCGCAGCGCGACCTCGAGGAACGGCAGCTTCTCCTCGACGACCAGCACCTCCTCGAGCCCGCGGCCGAAGGCCCGGAACGCCTCGCGGTCGTGCGGGTAGAGCATCCCGACCTTCATGAGGCGGATGCCGGCGCGCTCCAGCGCGCGCTGATCGAGGCCGAGGTCGGCGAGCGCCTGGACGAGCTCGTAGTACACCTTGCCCGCGGCGACGACGCCGAGCCAGGCGTCGCGCGTCGGGACCGACACCGGGTTGAGCTGGTTGAGCGCGGCGTACTGGCGCGCGATCTCCATCCGCGGGCCGAAGAGCGTGCGCTCCAAGTCCATGGACTTGGGCGCGAGGAGGTTGCCGTTGGGGACGTGGCGGTAGATCTCGCCCTCGAACTCCACGGTCGGGATCACGGGGCCGACGCGCTCGGGCCACACCGAGACGGTGCCGGCGCTGTCGGCGATGCTCGTGACGACCTTCATCGCGCTCCACAGCCCGGACGCGCGCGAGCACGCGATCGCGTGCAGGCCGAGGTCCAGGATCTCCTGCAACGTGCCGGGGAAGAACGTCGGCATGTGCAGCGCGGCGAGCGTCGCCTCGCCGGCGCTCGGCAAGGTGGAGGACTTGCACGACGGGTCGTCGCCGACGAGCGCCAGCGCGCCGCCGTGCGGGTGCGTGCCGGCGAAGTTGGCGTGGCGCAGCGCGTCGGCGGCGCGGTCCAGGCCCGGGTTCTTGCCGTACCAGACGCCGGTCACGCCATCGACCTCGACGCCGGCGCGCGCGCCGAGCGACGGCGCGAGCTGCGAGCCGTAGACGGCCGTCGCCGCCAGCTCCTCGTTGAGGCCGGCGGTGAAATGGAGGTCGTGGTCGGTCGCGATGTCGCGCAGCCCGAGGATCTCCTTGTCCAGGCCGCCGAGCGGCGAGCCCTGGTAGCCGGAGACGAACGTGCCGGTCTTCAGCCCGCGGCGGCGGTCGGCGCGCACCTGGTCGAGCAGGATCCGGACGAGCGCCTGCGTGCCCGACAGGAAGACCGTCCCCTGCTCCAGCAGGTACTTGTCGCTGAGCGCGACATCGGGACGGTGCAGCTTGACCGGCGCGGTCGAGCGGCCGGCGGCCGCCTGCGTCGCGGTGGTCGTCTGCTGGGTCCCGCTGCCTCCCGTCGTGCGCTGCACGTCCGGCCCTCACTCCCGTCGTTGGACAAGTCCCCGACCCGCAATGGGTCAAGCGACCTTACCACCATCCCTCGCCGTTCTAAACGGCCGGTCAGTCAGGCCGCGGGCTTCGTGCGCGCGCTCGCGGGCAGCAGGAACTCCGGCAGCGGGCGCACGAGCGCCCGCGCGGTCTCCTCCTCCCACGTCTTCTCCAGCTGGCCGACGTGCTCGTCCATGACCGCCTCGACCTCCACGAGGTCGCCGGAGCGCACGGCCGCGACGGTCCGCTCGTGGATCTGGATGGTCCACTCGGGGACCAGCGGCAGGTGCATCGCCATGTCGCGCGCGATCTCGAGCTGGCGGAACAGGACGCGCATCAGCGACTCGACCGTCGCGTTGCCCGAGGCTCGCGCGAGCGCGAGGTGGAACTGGACGTCGAGCTGGAGGAAGCGGTCCTCCTGCTTGAGCGCACGGCCGGCGTCCACGAGGCCGCGCATCGCGTCGATCGACCGCTGCAGCGTGGCGAAGTCCTCTTCGGTGGCGCGGACGGCGGCCAGCTGCGCGACCCGCGGCTCGAGCATCCGCCGCGCCTCGAGCACGCCCGCGACCTCGCCGAGGCGCAGGGAGCTGCGCTGGCGCACGAGCTCGACGCCGACGACGTCGGTCGCGACGAACATCCCGCCGCCGGGGCCACGGCGGACCTCCAGCAGGCCCGCCTCGACCAGGACCTTGACCGCCTCGCGCAGCGTCGGGCGGCTGATCTGCATCTGCGCGGCGAGGGCGCGCTCGCCAGGGAGCTTGTCGCCTACGCGCAGCTCGCCGACCCGGACCTTGTCCGCGATCTGCTCGGCCGCCTCCTCGAAGGTTCGACGCGTCTGCACCGGCGTGAACACGCCGGGAACATACACTTCTACCGGCCCGTGGTCAGCCCCCCGGACCTATTGGGCTCGAAACACCTCGATCAAGGGCCGCTCGGGGCGGGATCCTCCGGATTCTCGCCCGAACGGCGGTTGGAGCTACGGCGCGTTCGGGGCGGGATCCTCGTTGTCGCGCTCTTCCGGCGCGGGGTCGCCCTCGCCCTCGTAGTCGGTGTCCGAATCCAGTGGCTCGGCGTCCGGGTAGATCATGTCGTCGTCGTCCGGCGGGTTGGAGGACTGGGCGTCGCCCAGGCTCGCCTCACCGCCGCCGACGCGGTCGGCTCCGTGATGCTCGCTCATGGTCCGACGGTACCCCCGCGTCGCCCATGTGTCTTGCAGACCTTTCGCGTGGGCCCGTGATCGGGTACGGATTCCCTCATGCCCCGCATCCCCAAGAGACTTCTCGCCCTCGGCGGCCTCGCCGCCGGCGGCGCCGCGTTCGCCCGCAAGCGCCGCGCCGGCCGCGCCGCCGCGCCCGCCCCGGCAGCGCCCACGCCGGCTCCGGCGCCCGCACCCGCGGCGCCGGCGCCACCGGTCGCCGCCACGCCGGAACCGCCCAAGCCCGTCGTCCACACCGACGACGACTTCGTCGCGGCCGAAGAGGCCGCGGCGGCGGCCGAGGCGCGCGACATCGGCGGTCCGCGCCTGGACGACGCCCACGGCGACGAGGCCTTCGAGGCCGCCTACGAGGCCGGCGGCGGCGAGTCCGAGGGCTTCGAGGCCGCCGAGGACCAGCTCATCGAGAACGCGACCCACGGCGACGGCCGCGCCGAGCCGATCGGCGACGCCTTCACGCCCGAGGTCGAGGCCGACGAGGCCACCGTGGTCGACGGCGAGGCCGACGAGGAGCGCGTCTCGGAGCTCGACGAGGACGACACCGACCGCCGCTAGGCGGTCGACGCGCATGATCCTGCGCCCCGATGGCGACGGCCGCGGCGTCGTCGCCATCGGCCAGGCCTCGCACGCCTGGCTCGCCGGGCAGCTCGCGCGCGCCTGGGGCAACGAGCGCTTCGCGGCGCCCGAGCCGCGGGAGGAGGTCGTCCTCGGCGCCGTGCAGCACGACATCGGGATGGCCGCCTGGGACCTCCGGCCCGAGCGCCACCCCGACACGGGGCTGCCGCGGCAGTTCTTCGAGCTGGACCGCCGCACGCACCTCGCGCTGTGGACGGCCGCGCCGGAGCGCGTCCTGAGCCAGTCGCGCTACGCGGCGTTGTTGGTGTCCCTGCACGGCACCGGCCTGTACGAGCGGTTCCCGCCGAAGACCGACGACCCGGGGATCCTCCGGGCGGTGGACGAGTACCTCGGCGGCCAGCGCGCGCTGCAGGAGGAGCTGACCGCGCAGCTCGGCGTCGCCGACGACGAGCTCGCGCGCAACCGGGCGCTCGTCGCCGTGTGGGACGACCTGTCGCTCGCGCTCTGCCGCGACGAGCGCGGGCCGCACGCGGGGCCGGGCGCGCCGGCGACGGCCGCCGGCGCGGGCAGCGTCCGCGTCCCGCTCACGCTGACCCGCAGCGCCCCCGACACCTACACCTTGGACCCGTGGCCGTTCGCCGCGCCGCACGTCGTCGTCCGCGCCGAGGGCCGACGCCTGGACGGTCCGAGCGCGGACGAGCCGGCGCTGCACGCCGCCCTGGACCGCGCACCGGTGCTCACCGTCGAGGTCCGCCTCGAAGCACCGGGTTAGAGATCGTCAGGTTCCGGCAACGCTTGGGAACGACGTGCTGCCGCCATCGCGTTCGCCATCACAGCCGCCCGACGTCGCGCCCCGGTCGCCTTCGCGCCGCGCCGGCGCCGTCCACGACCTGCTCGACGAGGTCGACGTCGCGATCGTCGTCACCCGCCAGGCGCCCTGGCAGCTCGCCGCGCTGCAGGCCGCGCTGGCCGCCGACCTCTCGCCGGGCTGGTGCGGCGGCGCGCTCGTCTTCGTCGACGCGGCCGCGCCGCCCACCGCGCGCGCCGCGCGCCAGACGCTCGGCGACCACCACCGGCTCGCGCGCCGCACGCTGCTCACCGCGCCGCGGCGCCTCGGCACCGCCGCGGCCAGCGACCTCGTCGCCGACGAGGCCACCGGCGAGTACCTCGCGCTGCTCGACGCCGCCACCCGCCCCGCGCCCGGCACGCTCAAGCGCCTGACCGACGCGCTGGAGCGCGACCACGACGCGCTCTGGGCCGCGCCCGCGGTCCCGGGCGTCGTGGTCCTGCGGCGCCGCGGCTTCCTCGACCTCGGCGGTTTCGACCCGGAGCTGCGCGGCAGCGCCGCGGTGGCGGACCTCGCGCGCCGCGCGACGATCGAGGGCTGGCGCCTGCTCGCCGTCGCCGACGCGCCCGCGCACCGCGACGCCCGGGCGGGCCGCGGCGGAGCCACGCGCCGACCGCGCTTGACCAGACACCGGACGACCTTGGCGCAGCGCCGTCCCTGGTCCGGAAACGCCCTCGTCCACTGGCTTCCGCGCGCCCGCCGGACCGTCGTCCGGGACGACCTCGGCTGAAATGAGCAGACGTCGAGATGGCCTCCGTCCTCGAAATCGAAGAGGATGGAGGGCATGACCTCTCCCCAAACTCCCCAAGACTCGCGGTTCGTGCGCCTCGCACGGGTCTGCAACAGGCATCGATGGCGCACGTTCCTCGCGTGGGTCTTCGCGCTGATCGCCATCCAGGTGATCTCCTCGTCGGTCGGCGTCAAGGAGATCTCGAGCTTCCGGCTGCCCGGCACCGAGAGCCAGCGCGCCTACGACCTGCTGGCCAAGCACTTCCCGGCCGCCAAGGGCGACACCGACCAGATCGTCTACCGCGCCACGTCCGGCACGCTCACCGACGCCGCCCACAAGCAGGCGATCGAGGCGTCGCTGAAGAAGGTCAAGGCCAACGACGACGTCGCGAGCGTCGCGAGCCCGTTCGGCGAAGGCGGCCAGCTGACCGAGGACGGCAAGATCGGCGTCGCGTCGCTCACCTACAAGGAGAGCACGAACGACATCGACCTGGATCCGCTGAAGGACATCCAGAAGGACGCGTTCACGGCGCGGTCCGGCACGCTCCAGGTCGAGCACGGCGGACCTGGCGGCGAGGCCGTGCGCTTCGGCGAGGAGCAGTCGTCCACCGAGGGCATCGGCATCGTCCTCGCGGCGCTCGTCCTGCTGATCACCTTCGGCTCGCTCGTCGCGGCGGGCCTGCCGCTGATCGCGACGCTGCTCGCCCTCGGCTCGGCGCTCGGCGTCATCACGCTGATCAGCCACCTCGTCGACACGCCGGACTTCGCGGCCCAGCTCGCGTCGCTGATCGGCCTGGGCGTCGGGATCGACTACTCGCTGTTCGTGGTGACGCGGTTCAGATCCGAGGTCCGAGCCGGGATGGATCGCGACCTCGCGATCGAGAAGGCCATCGACACCGCGGGGCGCACCGTGCTCTTCGCGGCCATCACGGTGGTCATCGCCCTGCTCGGCCTGCTGCTGCTGGGGCTGAGCTTCATGCACGGCGTCGCGCTCGGCGCGGCGACCGCGGTGCTCGCGGTGATGTTCTCGGCGCTGACGATCATCCCGGCGCTCATCGGCGGCTCGGGGCTGTTCTTCGACGGCGTCCTGCGCGAGTACGACCGCCGCGGCGGCTTCCGCTTCTACGGCGTCCAGAAGCGCTTCGGCATCCCGGGCAGGGGCTTCCGCGCCAAGCGCGAGGCCAAGCGCCAGCACCGCCGCGAGGAGGGCCACGGCTGGGAGCGCTGGGCCCGGCTCGTGCAGGCGCGGCCGTGGATCGCGGTCATCGTCTCGCTCGCCGTCCTGCTCGGCCTGGCGATCCCGGCGCTCAACCTGCGCCTGGGCTCGTCGGACGCGGGCGTGGACCCGGACGGCACGACCACGCGCAAGGCCTATGACCTGATCGCCGAGGGCTTCGGCGCCGGCACCAACGGGTCGTTCCTGCTCGTGACCGAGTTGAAGGACAAGGGCGACAAGGCGGCGGCGCAGGCCGTGGCCGACGCGGTGAAGGCCGACAAGGACTTCACCACCGTGTCGCAGCCGGCGATCTCGCCCGACGGCCAGGTCGCGACGGTCACCGCGTTCCCGAAGACCGGCCCGCAGGAGGCCGCGACGACCGACACGCTCAAGCGCCTGCGCGACGACGTCGTGCCCGCGGTCGAGCAGAAGACCGGCGCGAGAGTCGAGGTGGGCGGCTTCACCGCCTCCAACGAGGACTTCTCGCGCGTGGTGGCCGACAAGCTGCCGCTGTTCGTCGGGGTGGTGGTGTTGCTGAGTGCCCTGCTGTTGTTGGTGGTCTTCCGCTCGGTCGTGATCCCGGTCAAGGCCGCGATCATGAACCTGCTGTCGATCGGCGCGGCGCTCGGGTTCATCACGCTGATCTTCCAGGACGGCCACGGCGCGTCGCTGCTAGGGATCGGGACCGGACCGATCGAGTCGTTCGTGCCGGTGCTGATGTTCGCCATCGTGTTCGGGTTGTCGATGGACTACGAGGTCTTCCTCATGTCCCGCGTCCACGAGGAGTGGGTGCACACCAACGACGCCCACAACGCGGTCGCGAGGGGCCTGCAGACGACCGGCAAGGTCATCACCGCGGCGGCGTCGATCATGGTGCTGGTGTTCGCGTCGTTCGCCCTGGGCGACGACCGGATCATCAAGCTCTTCGGCCTTGGGCTGGCGAGCGCGGTGTTCTTCGACGCGGTGATCATCCGGTGCCTGCTGGTCCCGGCGATCATGGAGATCCTCGGCCGCTCCGCCTGGTACATCCCGAAGTGGCTGGACAGGCGCCTGCCGAACCTGGCGATCGAGCCGCCGGAGGAGCGTCCGGCGGCCCCGCGCCCCGACCCCGTCCCGGACCCGGTCTAGGGACGACGGCCGCCTGACTGGCTCGCCGCGCCGGGTGTCGCACCCGGCGCGGCGGGTAAGGCGTCGCGCATGGACGAAGTGCTCCCCGGCGTCCTTCACTGGACGTCCTTCCACGAAGGCATCGGCCAGCCGGTGCACTCCCACTTCTACGTGGAGGGCGCCGCGCTGTTCGATCCGCGCGTGCCCGAGGAGGGGATCGAGGACGTCGCCCGCCACGGGCGGCCGGAGACCGTCCTGCTCTCCAACCGCCACCACCTGCGCCACGCGGCGTGCTTCGTCGAGCGCTTCGGCTGCGCGATCAAGGCGCAGCGCTCGGGCCTGCACGAGTTCGAGGGCGGCGACGAGCCCGACGTGCTGCCGTTCGACTTCGGCGACACGGTCGCGCCCGGCGTCACGGCGCTGGAGGTCGGCGCGCTCACCCCCGAGGACACGGCGTTCCACATCGCCGCGGGGCCGGGCGTGCTGCTGTTCGCCGACGCGGTGATCCGCGACGGCGACGGCGAGCTGACCTACGTCCCGGGCTCGCTCATGGGCGACGACCCGGAGGGCGTGCGCGCCGGGCTGACCGCGGCGCTGCGCCGGCTGCTGGAGCGCGACGACTTCGACGCGCTGCTGTTCGCCCACGGCGAGCCCGTGGCGCAGGGCGGTCACGCGCGGCTGGCGGCCTTCGTGGCCGCGCAGGAACGCGCCGCGGCGTAGCCCGCGCGTCGGACGTCCGTCCAGGTTCCGGAAGATCGGCGCGAGGCTGCCGATCTTCTTCTACGTGCGCACGTCACGGATGACCCGCGCTGCCGTCGCCTCGCTGGCGACCGCGGCAGCCACCCTCGCGATGGTGCCGGCCTCGGCACCCGCCGTCACGGTGGCGGTCACCACCGGCAGCCCGCAGGACGTCTCGACCTCGGCCGCGACGTTCCGCGCCACGGTCCTGCTATCCGCCCTCGGCGGCGGCGTCACCTGGCAGTACGGGCCGACGACCGACTACGGCACGACCACGCGGGCCGTCCCGACCGCGCTCCTCGGCCTCCAGCAGGACGTCACGCTTCCCGTCGGCGGCCTGGCGGCCGGCACGACCTACCACGTGCGGGCCGTCGCGCTGAGCGGGCTGACGACGAGCTACGGCAGGGACGTGGCGTTCGGGACCCAGAGGCCGAGCGGCAGCGGCAGCGGCAGCGGGTCGAGTGGGAGCGGATCGAGCGGCTCCGGGTCGAGCGGGAGCAGCGGCTCGGGCAGCAGCGGCAGCGGCTCGCCGGGCTCCACCGGCTCGGGCTCCAGCGGCTCCTCGGGCTCGGGGTCGAACGGCAGCGGCTCGGGCTCGTCGACCTCCGCGTCGCCGACCAACAGCAATGACAAGTCCAAGGACGACGACAAGTCGTCCGACGACGACTCCCCGTCGGGCGGCGACGGCGCGTCCTCCGACGACGGCAGCGGCGCGACGACCGCGCCCGGCGCCGCGACCGCCGACGTCACGCCCGTCCTGGGCCGGACCATCGCCATCGCAGCGGTCGCCGGCAGGGTCGTCGCGACCTCGCCGACCGGCGCGCTCCTCGACCTCAGCGCCGCCAAGGTTGTCCCGACCGGCACGCTGATCGACACGCGCGCCGGGACCGTCGAGCTCACGTCCGCGCTGGACACGAAGGGCACGACGCAGACCGGCCGCTTCTGGGGCGGCATCTTCGAGGTCCGCCAGGGCACGGCCGCCCGCGGCCTGACGCAGCTCGTGCTGCGCGGCGGCGACTTCTCGTCCTGCGCCGCGACGACCGCGCGGACCCGGGCCCGGGCGCACGCCGCCAAGGCCGTCACGAAGAAGAAGGCGCCGGCCCGCTCGCTCTGGGGCTCGGACCACAACGGCCGCTTCGAGACCCGCGGCCGCGGCAGCGTCGCGACCGTCCGCGGCACGCGCTGGCAGACCCAGGACACCTGCGCCGGCACGCGCACCACCGTCACCGCCGGCGCCGTCGCCGTGCGCGACCTCGGGCGCGGCAGGACCGTCGTCGTGACCAAGGGCCACAACTACCTGGCGCGCGTCGCGCCGTAGGAGCCCGTGCCCGCGCTGCTGCGCCCCCGCACCTGGCCCGTCCACGCGCGCGCCGTCCTGCTGGCCGGCGTCGTCGCGGCGATCGCCGGCATCGGGATGTGGACGACGCACGCGGCGCGCTCGCTGGAGGACACGACCGTCTCGCTGCGCTTCCGCGTCCGGCCGGCCGTCCCGCCCAACGACCTCGCGGTCGTCGGCATCGACGCCGAGACGTTCTCCGACTACGCCGACCAGCGCCGCTGGCCCTACCCGCGCACCTGGCACGCGCAGGTGCTCGACGAGCTGCACCGGCTCGGCGCCAAGAAGGTCATCTACGACGTCCAGTTCACGGAGGCCACCAGCCCGACCGAGGACATGGCGCTGTACGACGCGATCGGGCGCTTCCCGGGGACGATCCTCGCGACGACCGAGACCGACGCGCACGGCCACACCAACGTGCTCGGCGGCGACGAGAACCTCGCGCGCGTCGGCGCCAGGGCGGCGATGGCGTCGTTCCCGATCCTGGCCGGCGGCGAGATCGCCAAGATGGAGCCGTCGCGCGACGGCGTCGCGACGATCGCGGTCGCGGCCGCCCGCTCGCTGGGCCGGAAGGTCGACCTGAAGGCCTTCGAGAAGCGCGGCGCCTGGATCGACTTCCGCGGGCCGCCCGGCACGATCCCGACCTACCACTTCTCCGACGTCCGCGACCGGCACCTGCCCGCCTCGGCGGTGCGCGGCAAGGTCGTCGTCGTCGGCATGACGGCGCCGACCGGCCAGGACGTCCACCCCACGCCGACGGTCCGCGACGAGCTGATGTCCGGGCCCGAGGTCCAGGCCAACGCGCTGTGGACCGTCCTGCACGGCTTGCCGCTGCACACCGCCCCGGGCTGGGCCAGCGTGCTGGCGATCCTGCTGCTCGCGCTCGCGCCGGCCGCCGCCGCGCTGCGCCTGCGCACGCTGTCGGTGCTGACCGCGCCGGTGCTGGCCGTCGTCTACGTCGGCGTCGCCTACCTCGCGTTCGTCCAGGGCTGGATCCTGCCGGTCGTCGCGCCGCTCGCCGGCCTGGCGCTGAGCGCCGTCGGGACCGTGACCGCGTCGTACCTGACCGAGCGCCGCGAGCGCCATCGCGTCTCGCGCCACAACGCGGCGCTCGAGCAGGCGGTGCGCGAGCGCACGGCGGAGCTGGAGGAGACGCAGCTCGAGGTCGTCCGCCGCCTGGCCCTGGCCGCCGAGTGGCGCGACGAGGACACCGGCGAGCACGTCGAGCGGATCGGCGTGCTGTGCGAGAGCCTGGCGCTGGCCGCCGGGTTCAGCGCGCGCGACGCCGAGACGCTGCGGCTCGCGTCGGTGCTCCACGACGTCGGCAAGATCGGCATCCCGGACCGCGTCCTGCTCAAGCCGGGCCGGCTGGACGCGGAGGAGTGGGCGATCATGAAGACGCACGCGGAGATCGGCGCGTCGATGCTGTCGGGGTCGCCGTCGCCGCTGGTCCAGCTCGGCGAGGAGATCGCGCGCACGCACCACGAGCGCTGGGACGGCTCCGGCTACCCGGCCGGGCTGCGCGGCACCGAGATCCCCCTGGTCGGGCGCATCGTGGCGCTCTGCGACGTCTTCGACGCGCTGCGCTCCAAGCGCCCCTACAAGGACGCGTGGACGCTGGAGCAGGCGCTCGACGAGATCCGCGGCCAGCGCGGCCGCCACTTCGACCCCGAGCTGGTCGACCTGTTCCTGCCGCTGGCCGGCGCGCGCGGCGGCGCCGACGAGCCTCCCCCGCTGTCGCTGGCCGCTTAGTAGTCTCGGACGATGGACGAGCGCTTCGCCGAGGTCGGCAACGGCATCACCCTGTGCTACGAGACGTTCGGCGACCCCACCGCGCCGCCGATGGTGCTGATCATGGGCCTCGGGACGCAGATGGTCGCGTGGGACACGCGCTTCTGCGAGCAGCTCGCCGCCGACGGCTTCTTCGTCGTGCGCTTCGACAACCGCGACACCGGGCGCTCGACGCGCGTCGACGGCAAGCCGGTGCCCAAGCTCCACGAGATCGCGCTGCGCCGCATCGCGCGCCCGGCCTACAAGCTGAGCGACATGGCGCTCGACACCGTCGGGCTGATGGACGCGCTGGAGATCGAGCGCGCGCACGTCGTCGGCGTGTCGATGGGCGGCATGATCGCCCAGACCGTCGCCGCCCGGCACCCCACGCGCGTGCGGTCGCTGACGTCGATCATGTCCAACACGGGCGCGCGCTTCAGCGGCCAGCCGGCGCTGAAGACCTACCCGGTGGTGCTGGGGTCGGCGCCGAGCGACCGCGACGGCTTCATCGAGCGCGGCATCAAGACGTGGACCACGATCGGCTCCCCGGGCTTCGAGCGCGACGACCTCGAGCTGCGCGAGATGATCGCCCTGTCCTTCGACCGCGGCGCCTCGCCGGCCGGGACCGCCCGCCAGCTCGGCGCGATCATCGCCTCGGGCGACCGCCGCCGCGAGCTGCGCGCCGTGCAGGCGCCGACGCTCGTCATCCACGGCGACGCCGACAAGCTCGTCGCGCCCTCCGGCGGCCGCGCGACCGCGAAGGCGATCGACGGCGCCCGCCTCATCACCATCCCCGGGATGGGCCACGACCTGCCCAAGGACGCCTGGCCCCAGATCATCGGGGCCATCGCGCAGCACGCCCACACCGCCGACGTGGCGACCGGCGACACGCCGGCTGTCAAGGCGGCGTGATCGTCCGGCACGGAGGATCACGCTGGTGAGCTTGTTCTCCCGGGGCGGTGGCGCCGGAGACCCGGATCGCGTCAGCGGCCTCGGTGGCCCTGAGGAGATCCGCCGGGTCGCGCGCTCCGCCACGCTCGCCGTCGGGACGCTCGCGTGCCCGAGGTGCGACGCGCCGATCTCGCCCGGGCCGCACCGGCTCGCGCCGTCGGCCGGGATCGCGTGCCCGTTCTGCGGGACCGGCGGCCGCGTGCGGGACTTCCTGTCGCTCGGCGCGCCGACGCGGCCCGCGCACGTCGTCATCACGGTTCGGTCGCCCGACTCGCCACGATGGCGTCGAGGACCGGCACCAGGGCAGCCCAGCCCCGGTGCCGGGCCGCGTACACCTTCTGCATGACCATGCCGCTCGCCGCGGGCTCGACGACCTTCAGCTCCACGAGCCCGCCCTTGACGAGCTGCTTGACCGCCCAGTTGACCTTGTCGTAGGGCGCGTCGAGGGCCTTCGACAGCTGCGTCGCCGTGCTCGGCCGGTCGTCGAGCGCGAGCAGGACCCGCAGGCGGAGCGGGTCCATCAGCCCGCCCGCGAGCTCCAGCGTCTTCTGCGCGATCGCCGCCATCGAGACCCTTGCCGCTCGCCTAGGGCTGCGCGCCGTCGGCGACCAGGGTGCTCGGCCGGAGCGCCTGGGTCTTGGTGGTCCCGTCGGCGAGCGTGACGTCGACCTGCGTGCTGCCGGCGTCGGCGTCGTCGAGGGCGGTCACGAACGCGCCGTCGGCGATCTCCAGGTCGGTCCGCGTCCCGTCGACCGTGACGGCGACCGACCGGACCGCCGGCGTGACGACGCCGAAGACGACCGCCCTCGCGCCCCGCTCCTCGTTGGCCGGGTAGTGGCTGACGTCGATCGAGTACTGGTCCTCGGTCAGGTCGATGCAGTTGCCCGACGCCCCCAGCGCGAGCGGGTGGAACGACCCGTCGCCGTCGACGCGCCCGAAGTCCCCGTCAAGCGAGCGGCCAGCGTCCGGGCAGGTGTAGCCCGCCTGTGAGCGGTAGACGCGGACGGCCCAGGACGGGGCCACGGCCGCGCTGCGGGCATGGGCGGCCGCGGGATCGGCGGCGGTGGCGGCGATGGCGGCGCCGGTGCCGTCCGGCTGGACGGCCTCGGGACCCATCTCGCTGGTCGGGCCCGGCGACCCGATGACGGCCGACGCGCCGGCGATGCCGACGACGATGGCGAGCACGAGGGCGATCGTGAAGCGAAGCGCGCGCATCGGCTACCCGCAGTACGGGCTGTAGGAGTGCGTGTGCTGGCTGAACGCCGCCGGCGCGTACACCTTGGCGCCGCCCGCGCACTCGGTGTAGCTGCCCCAGGTCTGCGACCACGCGTTGCAGAGGCCCCCGGTGTAGATCTCGGCGTAGCCCCTCTCGACGCCGTAGCTCGTGATGGCGCAGCGCTTGTAGGTCGTGCTGCAGCCGTCGTAGACCCTGGCGAAGAAGCTGCTGTCGGTGGTCGATCCGCCGCCGTAGAAGCCGTGCTCGACGCAGGTGACGTGCGCGTCGTCGTAGCCGACCGCGACGCGCACGATCGCGCCGAAGCTCACGGCGCAGAGCAGGGCGAGCAGCAGGACGCCATAGGACAAGCCCATCCTGTGGGACATCGGGGAACGCTCCATTCCATCGGGGGTGGTGGAATAGGGCGGCAGCGCAGGAATCTGTTTCAGCGCCGGAGTGAACTTCTGCGCCGAACCACTCCCGGTCTGAGATGTTTCCCGCCGTGAGGGCCTCGCGCAGGATGCGCAGCGGCATCGTCCGGCTACGGAGCGGCAGTTGCCCGTCCCTGTTCGTGCGGGCTCGGAACGACCCGAGCACGTTCGGCGACGTCTACCTCGCCTACCACGACCAGGTGCTGCGCTACCTCGTCCGCCAGACCCTCGACCCCGAGGTCGCCTTCGACCTGATGGCCGAGACGTTCGCCGAGATGCTCGCCGGGATCGAGGGCTTCAGGGGCGCCACCGAGGACGAGGGCCGCCAGTGGATGTGGACGATCGCCCGCCACCAGCTCTACCGCTGGCGCGATCGCGGCCGGGTCGAGCGCCGGCACCTGGAGCGCATCGGCGCCGAGGTCCCGCGGCTCGCGCCCGAGGAGTTCGACCGCATCGAGGACCTCGCCGACCTCGAGCGCTTCCGCCCGATCCTCGAGCGCGCGCTCGCCACGCTCTCCGAAGACCAGCGCGAGGTCCTGCGGTTGCGGGTGGTCGAGCATCGCCCATACGATGAGATCGGTGAGCTGCTTGGAGCAAGTGCCGGCGCCATCCGAATCCGCGTGTCCCGCGCGTTGCGCGACCTCGCGCGGACCCTCGACACGGTCGCCGCGTCCGAGAGCCTGCTGACGTGAGGGACATCCCGCCGGATCGTCGCTCGACCCATGAGCTGTACGAGCAGTTCCGCCAGGCCGGAGAGCGGAGGGCCAAGGTCGAGCGCCAGGTGCGGCGGCGGACGTGGATCCAGCACGTGCCGGGCCCGGCGCTCGGCGCGGTGCTGGCGTTCCTCGTCGTCGGCGGCGGGATCGCGGTCGGCACGAAGGTGTTCGTCTCCGACGCGCCACCGCTGCACCACGACAGCGACCCCGGCCGGGGCGTGACCCGCGCGCCGGCCGACCGCCGCGTCGCGCAGGCCACGGCGGCCGACCCCGCGGTCGCCGGCGCGCGATGGGGCATGCGCGTGTTCTCCAACGACACGGGCGCGACCTGCGCGGTGGCGGGCCGCCGCGTCGGCGGCCACGTCGGCCGCGTGGCCAACGGCCAGTTCCGCGACTACCCGGACGACGTCGCCAACAACTGCGCGGACCTCGCGCAGGCGCACGTCGCCGCCATCGTCCGCGGCGACACCATCGACAACGCGCAGCGCACGCTCCTCTTCGGCATGGTCGACCGCACGGTGACCGAGCTGGCGGTCGGCCGCGACGGCGACCTGCAGCCGATCGACGTCGCGCCCGACGGGACCTACCTCATGGTGGCCGACGGCGCCAACGCGTTCGCCGACCACGAGCTGCGCGTCACGCGCGGCGCCGAGCGCAAGACCATCACCTTGCAGCCTTCGGGCTAGCCGCGTCCGGTCCGGCCGCCCCGCGACGTCTCTCGTCACATGAGCGCGACTCGCATCACCGTCCTGGGCGACCACACCCCGTCGTACCCGACGCACCTGGAGATCGACGCCGTGCTGGCGCGGCTGCGCGAGCAGGGGTTCGACGCGGGTTGGGTCGAGACCGACGCGCCCGAGGCCGCGGAGCTCGGCGCGCCCGGCTCGGTCGACGGCCTCTGGATCGCGCCCGGCGGGCCTTACCGCGACGTCGACGCGCTGCTGGCGGCGATCGGCCGCGCCCGCGCCGGCGGGGTCCCGCTGCTCGGGACCTGCGGCGGCTACCAGCACATCGCGCTCGAGCTGGGCGCCGCGCTCGCCGGCGTCGAGGACCCGCGGCACGCCGAGTCCGACCCCGACGCCGCGGACCCGTTCATCGCGCCGCTGGATTGCCGCGTCGACGGCGAGCGCCGGACCGTGACCTGCACACCCGGCACGCGCCTGGCCGAGCTGCTCGGGACCGAGCCGTTCGCCGGCCACTTCGTCTGCGGCTTCGCGCCGACCGACGCCGCGGCCGAGGCCCTGGAGCGCGCCGGCGTCCGGATCGCCGCCCGCGCGCAGGACGTCGGCGCCGCGGCCCTCGAGCTCCCCGGCCACCCGTTCCTGATGGCCACCCTCTTCCACCCACAGGTCGGCACCCTCGCCGGCGAGCCCCTCTCCCCGCTGATCACCGCCTTCACCGACGCGGCCAGGCGATCCTGCGGCGCGCACGCCCATGGCTGACGTCGCCGGCGCGGCGTCGGCGTGCGCCCGCACGTGAAGCGCGTTGGCGACCGTCAGGCGCGGGCGGGCGCCCCGCCGGATCGTCTGGCTAGTGCTTCTTGCGGCGCTGGAGGCGTTCGATCTCGCGGCCGAACGCCTGCTCGGAGGCGTCGGCCATCGCGACGCCGAAGATCGCCAGGAGCGTGTCGGCGGCCAGCGGGCGTAGGCGCTCCAGCGCGTCGCGGACCTCGGGCCAGCGCTCCTCGGGCGCGCCGGCGGCCTCGAAGGGCTTCCACACCTCTTCGACGAACAGCTTCACGTAGGCGCGGGCGACGCCGTCGGCGTGCTTGCGGATCGTGCCGGCGAGCTGCATCGCCGTCTCGGCCGGGATGCCGAGGCGCTCGAGCTCCTTGCCCGCGCGCGTGAGCCGCGGCGTGACGTCCTCGAACGACCCGTCGCCCAGCGGGCGCAACAGCCCCAACTTGATCGCGCGCCGCAGCAGCGCGGTGTCGGTCGTCCCCCAGCGCGCGGCGAGGTCGTCGGCGCTCAGCACCTCGGGCTGGTCCTCGGTGTAGGGCTCGGCGACGGCGCGGAGGAAGCGCAGCGGCTCCTCGCTCGATCCCGGCGCCGCGTCGACCAGGCGGCGGATGGCCTCCAGGTTGAAGCCCTGGCCCTGCATCTCGCGGATCAGCTCGATGCGATCCAGGTGGGCCTGGCCGTAGTAGCCGGTCCGGCCGCGCACCTCAGGGGGCGGCAGCAGGCCGCGGGACTGGTGCGCCCGGATGTTGCGGACGGTCATCCCCGTGCGCTGGGCGAGCTCGTCGATGGTCAGGTCGCCATCGTCGATCGTGCGCTCGGGTGCCTCCGTGACATCGGACACACCACGATCCTACCGCGTTTCATGTGACATGGATCGGTGTAACATTTCCCCATGGCACTCTTTTTCGCTGCGTCTGAGCCTGCGGGCGGAGCCGCGCTCGACCAGGTCGCGATCGCGACGGGCATGGCGGGCATCGCGACCGCGGTCCTGATGATCGGGATCCTCGGCTACCGCAAGCACCCCGGCCAGGACGGCCCGCTGCGCCGTCTCGCCGCGTTCTCCGAGCGCGTGTCCGGCCTGCCCGGCTGGGCCGCGCTGCCGCTCGGCGTGGGCGGCGGCAGCCTGCTCATCGCGCTGCTCGGCATGTACTGGGACATCTCCCTGCACATCGACCAGGGCCGCGACCCCGGGCCGCTGGCCAACCCGGCCCACTACCTGATCCTCGTCGGCCTCTACGGCGTCTTCGCGTCCGGCTGCCTCGCGCTGGCGCTGCCCGAGGAGAAGCCCGGTCCCGCCGCCATCAAGATCACGCGCGACTGGTACGTCCCGGTCGGCGGCGTGCTGACCGCGGCCTGCGGCGGCTTCGCGCTGCTCGGGTTCCCGCTCGACGACATGTGGCACCGCATCTTCGGCCAGGACGTGACGCTCTGGGGCCCGACGCACCTGATGCTCTTCGGCGGCGCCGGCCTGACGCTCATCGGCCAGGCCATCCTGCTCGCCGAAGGCCTGGCCTTCCGCGGCGTGAAGACCGACCGCCTGAGCGACGCGCAGCTCATGGTCGCGCTGCGCCGCGTCGGCCTGATGGGCGGCCTGCTCATCGGCCTCTCGACCTTCCAGGGCGAGTTCGACTTCGGCGTCCCGCAGTTCCGCATGGTGTTCCACCCCATGTTGATCGCGCTGGCCGCCGGCATGGCGCTCACCGCCGCTCGCGTGTGGATCGGCAAGGGCGGCGCGCTGGCCACCGCGCTGATGTTCCTCGCCGTCCGCGGCGCGATCGCCTTCATCGTCGGCGACGTCTTCGGCGAGAGCTCGCCGACGCTCCCGCTCTACCTGGCCGAGGCGCTGTGCGTCGAGGCCGCCGGCCTGGCCCTGGGCCGCAACCGGCCGATCGCCCTCGGCGTGGTCGGCGGCGTGCTCTGCGGCACCGTCGGCCTCGCGGTCGAGTGGCTGTGGGTCGGCGCGGTGTTCCCGCTGCCGTGGTCGGACGGGATCGTCCCCGAGGCGCTCATCGTCACCCCGATCGCCGGCGCCACCGGCGGCGTCCTCGGCGGGCTGCTCGGCGCGGGCCTGCGCTTCCAGCTGCCCAGCCCGGCGGCCGCGCGCACCGCGGCGATCGCCGCGTTCGTCGCCATCGCCGCGCTCACCGCCTACGGCCTGTCGACCACCAAGCCGGCCGGCCAGACCGCGACGGTCAGCCTGCGCGACGACGGCGGCGACGCCGCGCATCGGCACGTCGTCGGCACCGTCCGGCTCTCCCCGCGCGACACGGCCGACGACGCGACCTGGGTCACCGTCACCTCGTGGCAGAGCGGCGGCATGAAGGTCGACCGCCTCAAGCGCGTCGGCGAGGGCGTCTACGAGCTCCGCACCCCGGCTCCGGTCTACGGCGACTGGAAGACCGTGCTGCGCGTGCAGAACGGCCGCTCGATCATGGGCGTCCCGATCTACATGCCCGCCGACAGCGCGATCCCGGGCGCCAAGCTGGTCCCGGCCAGCGCCCACTTCACCCGGCCGTTCGTCGCCGACCACGAGCTGCTGCAGCGTGAGCGCAAGGACGACATCCCGGGCTGGCTGTGGACCGTGGCCTGCCTGGTGGTGCTCGCGCTGTCGCTGATCTTCATGGCGTCGCTGGCCTGGGGCGTCGCCCGTGTAGCCCGCGCAAGCGGCGACGGCACGCCCACCGGCGCGCCGCCCGCCCAGCCGACGCGGACGGCCGGGGACCGCGAGGGCCGCTTCGCGTCCGGTGGCGGCCGCGTGGCCAGCGCGCCAGGATCCTGAAAAACGGGTACAAACGACTCCCAGGGGAGGGACGTCGAGCCATGAGCACCCACGCAGGACCGCAGACCACCGACTCGTCCGTAGGGCCGCACCGCCATCTGGCGGGCTTCGGCCTGGTGCTCGTCATGGCCGCGGGGTCGATCGTCATGTGGCTGGTGTCGCCGGTCGTGTGGCTGTGGATCGCCTCGCGGATGACGAGCTCCAGCCAGCCGAGCCTCGGGCCATACGTGCTGGTGCTGGTCGGCATGGTCCTCACGGCGGTCGCCATCGGGAAGTTCCTGGGCGTCGTCAACCGCATGCACATGCGGGTGACCGGCCGGCTGACGACCAAGCGCGACCACGCGACGTGGAACCGCTCGATGCGCGGCGAGCGCAAGGCGGCCAACGACCGCGGCGTGCTCGAGCAGGTCATGCTGATCTCGGTCGGCTGCGCCTTCGTCCTGTTCGGCGTCTGGTTCTTCGCCTTCGCCGGCTCGTCCCTGCCGAGCTAGGCACGAGATCCGTGCCGCGCGGCCGATAGGCTGGAGGGGGTGGAACTGGCCGCCGCCTCCGACCGCCCCAACGTCGACATGCGCCGGGGCCCCGACGGCAAGCCGATCGTGGTCCTCGGCTTCCCCTACGACCCGCACATCGTCGCGGTCGTCCGCCAGATCCCGCACCGGCGCTTCGACTGGGACACGCGCGAGTGGTGGGCGCCCGTCGACGACTGGGCCGCGGTCCACGTCGCGGAGGTGCTCAAGCGCTTCCCGAAGCTGACGTCGTCCGCGCAGATCGACATCTGGCTGCGCGGCGTCGGCGAGCGCTGGGTCGGCCGGGTGCGCACCACGCGCTACGACGGCCGGGGCTGGTGGGTCCTCGACACGCGCGCGGGCACGGTGCCCGAGGCGTTGTTGGAGGGATCGGTCGAGGTCGAGGGCGTGCTGCTCGCGCCGCTGACACGAGCCGGGGCGGAGGCCCTGGGCGAGGCGCGCGGCGCGAAGCTGGACGGCGCGGCGATGCGCTGCGTGCTCGCGCTCGAGCACGGTGGCGAGGCGCCACCCGCGCGGCTGGCGCTCAACGTCAACGTCGACGGCGAGTCGTTCCTCCTGGAGACGCTGTGGGACCCGACGATCGGCGACGCCTTCGAGCGGCTGCCCGGCACGTCGGACGGCGGCCGATCGCTGCCGCTGGACCCGTGGGTCGTCACGCACCTCGACGGCTTCCTGGCCGCGCACGGCGTCCACGTCGACGCGCCGGCCGAGGCCGCGCTGGAGGACCTGCGCGAGGAGGCCGCCGAGGCCCAGGCGCAGATCCGCCGGTCCAAGGCGACCGAAGGCGATCCCCTCACCGAGGTGGCCGAGCGCATGGGCGGCGAGCTGCAGCCGTTCCAGTGGGCCGGCGTGCGCTACCTGCTCGACGCGCGGCGCGCGTTCCTCTCCGACGAGCAGGGCCTGGGCAAGACCGTCCAGGCGCTCGCGACGATGGAGGCCGACGACGCGTTCCCGGCCATCGTGATCTGCCCCGCGTCGCTGAAGCTCAACTGGCTGCGCGAGACCAAGAAGTGGCTGCCGCACCGCTCGGTCACGATCGTCGAGGGCGGCGTCGCGGTCCCGAAGACCGGCGACATCACCATCCTCAACTACGAAGTCGTCGGCAAGCACTACGAGACGCTGGCCCGGCTGCGGCCCGCGGCCGTGATCGTCGACGAGTCCCATTACTGCAAGAACCCGCGCGCCAAGCGCACGCAGGCGGTCCGCAAGCTGTCGGAGTCCGTGGTGCAGGGCGGGCTGCGCGTGGCGCTGACCGGCACGCCGGTGCTCAACCACGCGGAGGAGCTGATCTCGCAGCTGCGGATCATCGGCCGGCTGGACGAGTTCGGGTCCGGCGCGCGCTTCTCCCGCCAGTTCCAGGGCGTGCTGACCGAGGAGCGCCTGCACTGGCACCTGCGCCGCTCGTGCTTCGTGCGCCGCCTCAAGAGCGAGGTGCTGCCGCAGCTGCCGGCCAAGCGCCGGGTCGTCGTCCCGGTGTCGCTGGACAACGAGCGCGAGTACCGCGTCGCCGAGCGCGACGTGGTCGAGTGGCTGCGCTCCCAGCCGCTGGAGCTCGGCGACCTCAACGCGAAGATCGCCGCGACGCTGCGCGCGGAGCGCCTGGCCCAGCTCGGCGCGCTGCAGCGCCTGGCGGCGCGCGGCAAGCTCACCGCCGCGCTGGCGTGGATCCACGACTTCCTCGCCTCCGGCGAGCCGCTCGTGGTCTTCGCCCGCCACCGCGAGGTCCAGGAGGCGGTGCTCGAGCGCTTCCCCGACGCGCTGCACCTCTTCGGCCGCGACAAGATCGAGGCGCGCGAGGAGTCCGTGCGCGAGTTCCAGACGCCGGACGGCCCGCAGCTCATCGTGTGCGCCACCCGCGTCGCCGCCCAGGGCATCACGCTCACGCGCGCCTCCAACGTCGCGTTCCTCGAGCTCGAGTGGACGCCGGCGCTGCACGACCAGGCCGAGGACCGCACGCACCGCATCGGCCAGACCGACTCGGTCACCGCCTGGTACCTGCTGGCCGCCGACACGATCGACGAGACGATGGCCGAGCTGGTCGAGCGCAAGCGCGGGATCGTCGACGCCGTGACCGACGGCAAGCGCATCGACGGCGAGAACGTCGTCGAGGGCGTCATCCGCGTGCTGCGCGGCGACGAGCCCTACCGGCACCTGCGGCCGGTCGCGTAGCCGCGGCCGCTAGGTTGCGGGGATGGCCTTCTCCCGTCCCGCTCCGCTCCGCGAGGAGCTTGGGCGTGCGCTCCCAGAGCGGCCCTTCGAGGTCGCGTTCTGGGACGGCAGCACGCTCCCGTCCACCAACGGCTCGTCGATGACGACCTTCCGCGTCAAGTCGCCGCTCGCGCTCGCCCACGCGCTGCGCGCACCCGGCCAGCTCGGCATCGGCCGCGCCTACGTCTCCGGCGCGCTCGACGTCGACGACCTCGACGCCACGCTGGACCTGCTCGACACCTGGAAGCCGCCGTCGTTCGACACCAGGACGAAGGCGAAGCTCGCCGCCGCCGCGCTGCGCTCGACCGGCCTGGTCGCGCCGCCCAAGCCGCCGCAGGCGGAGCTGATCCCGCAGGGCCGGCGGCACAGCATCGAGCGCGACAAGGCGGCCGTCCGCCATCACTACGACGTCTCCAACGAGTACTTCGCGCTCTTCCTCGACCCGACGATGACGTACTCGTGCGCGATCTTCTCGCGCGGGGCCAAGACGCTCGAAGAGGCGCAGTGGACCAAGCGCGAGCTCGTCTGCACCAAGCTCGGGCTCAAGGAGGGCGAGCGGGTCCTGGACGTGGGCTGCGGTTGGGGCGCGTTCGCGATCCACGCGGCGCGCGAGCACGGCGTGCACGTCACCGGCATCACGCTGTCCGAGCCGCAGGCCGAGCTGGCCCGTCAACGCGCGGACGAGGCCGGCGTCGGCGACCGCGTCGAGATCAAGGTGATGGACTGGCGCGAGCTGAACGCCGAGCCGTTCGACGCGATCTCGTCGATCGGCATGGTCGAGCACGTCGGCTCCGGCAACATCGACAACTACGCGGTCGCGCTGCGCGACTTCCTCAAGCCGGGCGGCCGCCTGCTCAACCACGGCATCGGCCGCCTGCGCCACACCGACCCGGAGGCCGGACCGTTCTCGGAGCGCTACGTCTTCCCCGACGGCGCGCCGCTGCACGTCTCGCGCATCCTCACGGCGGTCGAGCGCGCCGGCCTCGAGCCCACGCACGTCGAGGGCTTCCGCATGGACTACGCGGAGACGCTGAAGCACTGGGCCGACAACTTCGACGCCAACCTGCCGCGCGCGATCGAGCTCGGCGGCGAGGAGCGCGTGCGCGTCTGGCGGCTGTACCTGCGCACCGCGCGGCGCGGCTTCGAGACGGGGTTCATCTCCGTGTTCCAGGTGCTCTGCACGCGCCCCGCCTGAGGGAGCGGCCGATGACCGACGAGATCGAGGTCGTGGCCGGCGGGCCCGGCGACGCGCCGACGCTCCTGGCGCTGTTCGACGACGCGGTCGCGTGGCTGGTCGCGCGCGACCAGACCGCGCAGTGGGGCTCGGAGCCCTGGTCGGAGCGGCCGTCCTCGTCCGCGCGCGCGGACGAGTGGGCCGCCGGCGGCGGGCTGCGCTTCGCGCGCGACCCCGGGGCGGCGCCGGACGCGCTGCCGGCCGGCGCGATGGTCGTCGGCGAGCACATGCCCTACGTGCCGCCGCCGGAGCGCCCCGAGCTGTACGTGATGGTCCTGCTCGTCAACGCGGCCTACCGTCGGCGCGGCGTCGGCGCGGCGCTGATCGCCACCGCCGAGGCCGAGGCGCGCGCGGCGGGCGCCGAGCAGCTGCGCGTCGACTGCTGGGCGGGCGTCCCCGGCCTGCCGGCGCAGTACGAGCGCCTCGGCTTCACCCGCACGGGCTCGTTCGAGGTCAAGGGCTGGCCCGGTGCGATCCTCGAGCGCCGGTTGTCCTAGGACTCGCTCCCGGCCGCGACCGCGACGCCGCGGCGCGGCACGGGCGAGGTCTGCATCACCGACGTCGTGGTCTGCCCGAAGACCGTGAAGCGGTCGATGACGGCCTCGAGGTGCTCGACGTCGCGGACGTGGACCTTCATGAAGAAGCAGTCCTCCCCCGTGATCCGATGGCACTCGACCACCTCGGGCGTCGATCGCGCGAGGTCGGCGACCTTCGCGATCTGCCGCGGCGCCGGCCGGATCCGGACGATCGCGCTCAGCGCGTAGCCGAGCGCGCGCGGGTCGACGTCGGCGCTGAAGCCGCGGATGACGCCCTCGTCGGTGAGGCGCCGGACGCGCTCGGCCACGGCGGGCGACGAGAGGCCGACGCGGCGGCCGAGCTCGGCGAGGCTGAGCCGCGCGTCGTCCTGCAGTTGGACCAGCAGATCACGATCGACGTCGTCGAGCCCGTTCAGCCGTCCATTCGCAGGCATGCCAACGACGATACCGTCGATCGCCCCTTCCGAACAGGGGTCCGACCGAGGATCGTGTTGCGGCATGCGGTACTTCGCTGTCAGCGCCACCTTCCACTACCTCGGGCCCGCCTTCGCGGTCCTCCTGTTCGCCCGCGTCGACGTCCTCGGCGTCGCGTGGCTGCGGATCGCGACGGCGGCGCTGATCTTCGCGGCGTGGCGCCGGCCGTGGCGGCGCATCGACCTGCGGGGCGACGACGCGCGGCTGATCCTGGCCTGGGGCGCCTGCCTGGCGCTGATGAACTGCTGCTTCTACCTCGCGATCGACCGCCTCCACCTGGGGACCGTGGCGGCGATCGAGTTCTTCCCGGTCATCGCGCTGGCCGCGCTCGGCGCCCGGACCCCGCGCAACCTCGCCGCGCTGCTGCTCGCCATCGGCGGGGTCTACGCGCTCACCGGGATCCACCTGGCCGGCGGCGCGACCGGCCTGGCCTTCGCCTTCGCCAACGCCGGCCTTTTCGCGTCCTACATCGTGCTGGCCGACCGCGTCGCCAAGCGCCCGGCGCTGGACGGCGTCGACGGCCTGGGCGCGTCGATGCTCGTGGCGGCCGTGGTCGTCACGCCGATCGCGGGCTGGGCGGCGGCGCCGGTCTTCGCCGACCCGGTCGCGCTGCTGGCCGCGGTGGGCGTCGGCATCAGCTCGTCGGTCATCCCCTACGTCTGCGACCAGCTCGCGCTGACGCGGCTGCCGCGCGCGACCTACAGCCTGATGGTGTCGCTGCTGCCGGCCATCGCCACGGTCATCGGCGTCGTCGTCCTGACCCAGATCCCGAGCGCGGCCGAGGTGCTCGGCGTCGCCGCCGTGGCCGCCGGGGTCGCGCTGCACGCGGCCCAGCCGGAAGGGCCGACGGGCGTCGCGGCGGCCGACCCCGAGCGTGCCGGAGCGCCGGTCGGCTAGCTGTAGTTCCTGAGGACGTTGTTCATCCGGGCCTCCTTGGAGGCTGGTGGTTGTGCGACGGTTGCGGATGACCGGCCCCGAGATCGCCGATGTTCTCGGCATGGCGCTCTCGACGGTCTCGGGCATCCTGAGCTCGATCGACATGGGCCGGTTGGGACGGCTGGGCTTGGAGCCCGCCCGGCGCTACGAGCGAGCGCGGCCCGGCGAGCTGATCCACATCGACATCAAAAAGCTCGGGCGGATCGCCCGGGTCGGACACCGGATCACCGGCCTGACGGGCAAGCGACAGGCCGGCTATCACCGCAAGGCCGACCAGCTGGGCTGGGAGTTCGTTCATGTCGCGATCGACGACGCCACGCGCCTGGCCTACGTCGAGGTCCTCGAAGACGAGAAAGCGATCACCGCGATCGGGTTTCTGCGCCGCGCGATCGCGTTCTTTGAAAGCCACGGCATGACCGTCGAAGCGGTCATGACCGACAACGGCAGCGCCTACCGCTCCACCATCCACGCCATCGCCTGCAAAACGCTCGGGCTCAAGCACCTACGCACCCGGCCCTACCGACCCCAGACCAACGGCAAGGCAGAACGCTTCATCCGGACCATGCTCGGCGGCTGGGCCTACGGCGCGATCTACACCAACAGCGCAGACCGCGCCGCCGCCCTTGACGGCTGGCTGTTCACCTACAACCATCGCCGCAAACACGCAGGCATCGGGCGACAAACACCCATCACCCGCCTGAACAACCTGCTCGGGACTTACAGCTAGCCGCCGGTCGCGAAGAGCATCGACAGGCGCGCGCCCGCGGCGGAGCCGGCCGAGAGCTCGACGGCGTCGGCGACCGAGGCGATCGTGGGCAGCCCGAGGCCGAGGCCGGGCGAGTCGGGGCGCGGCAGCGGGCCGAAGCCGTCGTCCTCGACCACGATCCGCAGGTGGCCGTCATCCTGCACGTGCGCGTCGACCCGGATGTGGCCAGGGTCGCGGTCGCGGTAGGCGTGCAGCACGGCGTTGGTCGCGGCCTCGGAGACGGCGAGGCGGACGTCCGGCAGGCGGCCGTCGGCGATCCCCACCCGCTGCGCGTACGCCGTCACTTCGGTGCGCAGGACGGAGATCTGCTCTGGGGTGGCCGAGACCAACCAGGTCGCGGGCTCGGGCGCCATGGCACCGGTGTGCCCGCGTGCGGCGGGACCATGCGCGCAACGCGCGGATCTCGGCATCGGCGCGCCGGGAACGTCATCCGGAGAACGCGGTGAACGACAGCGGCGCGAGCGTGTCGAGGCGATTGGCCCCGAGCCCCAGATAGCTGAGCGTGTACAGCCGGTCGCCGATGACCAGCGAGCGGGCGATCGGCGCGACCTCCTCGCCGCTGCCGTGCGTCACACGCCCGATCTCGCCCAGCGCGTCGGCCGCGGCGTGCAGGCCCACGGCGCCGGTGAAGCTCGTCCGCGTCGCCTCGTCGTAGGTGCTCAGCGGGATCACCGCGGTCTGGGTCGGCGCCCACCACAGGAACGCGTGCGGGTCGAACTCGGCGTCCGAGCTGCCCTTGCCGAAGACGAGGTGCTGGACGCGCTTGGGATGCGCGAGGTCGGAGACGTCGAAGACCGAGACCTGGGTGCCCTGCGGGCGGCCGTCCGCCGTCGCCTCCTGCCCGACGCCGAGCAGGAGCCCGTCCGCCAGCGGGTGCAGGTACGCGGAGTAGCCGGGGATCTCGAGCTCGCCGACGACGCGCGGCGCGGCCGGGTCGCCCAAGTCCACGGTGTAGAGCGGGTCCATCTGGCGGAACGTCACTACGTAGCCGACGGGCCCGACGAAGCGCACGCCGTAGATCCGCTGGCCCTTGCCCAGGCCGCCGACCTGGCCCACCTGGCTCAGCGCGCCGCCGTCGCCGGGCTTGAGCACCGTCACGTAGGACTGCGCCGGCGACGCCTCGCCGCCCTCGGGCAGCCACGACGGCTCGTCGGTCGACGCGACCCGCAGCGCGCCGTCGGCCTCGCTCAAGGCATAGGAGTTGACCACGAAGCCGGGGACGGTCCCCGAGCCGGCGTACGTCGTCTCCCCCGGCTTGGACGCGTCGAAGCGGTGGATCTCGGTGCGCATCGAGCCCGGGACGTCGCCGGCGTCGCTCAGGCCCGGGACGTACTTCTGCGACGCGACGTAGAGGCTCGTGCCCGACCCGTACACGTCCTGGGCGCCGGCCATGACCGCGTCACGGTCGACGTCGTACAGGCCCTTGTCGAGGTCGACGGTGAGCACCGTCAGCAGCCCGAGCCCGGCGAACGCGTCGGGCCGGCGGACGTCGCCGCAGGGCACGACGCCGCGGCGGTAGGTGCGCCCCGTGATCTTCGACTTGATCGTCGTGGCCGGGACGAACGTGCGCAGCGGCGAGCCGGCGAGCGGGACGGCGCCGGTCGGCGCGGGCGTGGAGCTGACGACCACGCGCGCGGTGGCGCCGGTCATGCGCGCGTCGACGAACGCGCCGTCGAGCGTCATCGTGCGCGCGACCTTCGGCGCGGCGGGGTCGGTGACGTCGACCTCGGTCAGCTGCGTGGTCGCGGCGCCGCCGGGGGCGGGCGCGATCGCGGCCTTGACGACGGGGCCGCCGTCGATCGGGATCGGGCCGCCGCGGTAGGTGGACCGCGTCGCGATCACCAGCACGCGCGTTCCGCGCAGCAGCAGCTGCTGGCCGGCGTCGTCGTCCAGCTTCAGCGTCCCGACGATCCGCGGCGCGTCGCCGGTGACGTCGAGGATCCGCAGGACGCCGTCGGCGATCGCGTAGACGTGCTGGCCGTCGGTCTTGACGACGTCGGGCTCGTCGATCCCGAGCTCCTGCACGTTGGTGCCCGAGAACGACGTGCCCGTGTCGCCGGCGACCGCGCTCGTCTCCTGCGGCGCCGCCGTCGGCGTGACCGACCCGTTGTCGGTGGTCTTCTGCACCGGCCGTTCGAGCGTCTCGGGCGCGGCGCCGAGGGCGCGGACCGGGACGCCGACGCCGCCGGCCCGCGCGGCGTAGCGGTGCGCGTAACCCACGAGCGCGCGGCACGAGTCGAACGCGACGAGCTGCGCGCGCGGCGCCTTGGCGCCCGCCGGCGCGGCGGGCATGGCGGGCACGGCGAGGGCAGTGGCGACGAGGGCGAGGACGGCGAGGCGGCGGGGCATCGTGCCGACACTACGGCGCTCGGCCGGTTCCGTCACAGCGCCGCTCGTCCTCGCGCGGACAGGTCACCGAACGGTCACCAGCCCGCAACGTCCGGGTGACCCGCTCGCGCACCCGACGCAGACGCACTTCGACTCGCCCGACGAGAGCCTGGGCACCGATCCGGCGATGTACCGCGGCCCGACGGTGCCCGAGCTGAAGGAGTCGCGACCGGAGCGGTCCCCCGTTGGTCATCCACTGCTCCTGGCGGCGGGGGTGGTGCCGGCGGGCTGTCGGCGGCGGGCGCTCAGCGGGCGCGCAGCCCGTCGAGCGCCATGTCCAGGATGCGCTCGATCTGGCCCGGATCCGCCGTCTTGATCGACGCGATCCCGGCGACCATCCGGCCGACGTCGGTGAAGTTGGTGTCCTTGCGCGCCTCGCCGGCGTCCTGGGCGCGGATCAGCAGCATGTCCCCCGCCTCGGTGATCGCCGAGCGGCAGGAGACGAAGACCGGCGCCTCGGCGTCGATCGTGTTGAGCAGCTCGTCGGCCAGCGCGCGCTTGGTCGCGGCGTAGCGGACGAACTGGCGCAGCCAGGTGACGAGCGCGTCCCACGGCTCGAGGTCGCCGAGGTCGTTGGCCTTGGCGCTCATCTCCTCGACCTCGTCGATGTAGACGGCCTCCAGGAGCGCTTGACGCGTCGGGAAGTGGCGGTAGAGCGTGCCGATGCCGACGCCCGCGCGGCGGGCGATGTCCTCCAGCGACGCGGCGGTGCCGTTCTCGGTGAACGCCTCCGCGGCGGCCGACAGCAGCGCCTCGTAGTTGCGGCGCGCGTCGACCCGCTTGGGCCGCTGGCGCAGGCCGGTGACCTGGTGCTCGGTGATCGTGGTCGTGTCGCTCATCTGACCCGCCTCCAACCAGTGTTGCAAAACGGAGGGCCCCTCCGCTATAGTTCTCTTAGAAGCGGAGGCTACCTCCGCATCTTTTCCGGAGGACGCCTCCAGTTTAGCGCCCTCCCGCACGATCTCAAGGAGCACCTCTCCCCCATGAGCATCTCCCCGCTCCGGCGCGGCCCTGCGCGCCGAACGACGACGCACGCCTCTTCTGGCCCCTCCCACAACCCCGCCCTCGTCCTGGGGATCATCCTCGCGACGTACCTGATGATCGTCCTCGACGTGTCGGTGATCATCACCGCGCTGCCGCGGATCCACACCGCACTCGACTTCTCCACGGCGAACCTGTCGTGGGTCCAGAGCGCCTACACCTTGACCTTCGGCGGGCTGCTGCTGCTCGGCGCCCGCGCCGGCGACATCCTCGGCCGGCGGCGCGTCTTCGTCGTCGGGATCGGCATCTTCACGTTCGCCTCGCTGCTCGCCGGGCTGGCGCAGTCCTCGACCTGGCTGCTCGCCGCCCGCGCGCTGCAGGGCGTGGGCGCCGCGATCGCCGCGCCGTCCGCGCTCGCGCTGCTGACCACGAGCTTCCCCGAGGGCCACGAGCGCACCCGCGCGCTGGCCGCCTACTCGGCCGTCGCCGGTGGCGGCGGCAGCGCCGGCCTCGTGCTCGGCGGCATGCTGACCGACTGGGTCTCGTGGCGCTGGGGCCTGTTCATCAACGTCCCGATCGGCTTGTTGATGATGTACGCCGCTCCGCGCGTCCTGCCGGAGACCGTCAAGCGCCCCGGGCGCTTCGACCTCACCGGCGCGCTGACCTCGACGCTCGGCATGAGCGCGGTCGTCTACGGCTTCGTCCGCGCCGCGTCCGACGGCTGGGGCGACGACGTCACGATGGCCTCGTTCGCGGCCGGCATCGTGTTGTTGGTGGCCTTCGTGCTCAACGAGCGCCGGGCCGAGCAGCCGATCACGCCGCTGCGCCTGTTCGCCTCGCGCGAGCGGTCCGGCGCCTACATCGCTCGCATCCTCGTGGTCGGCGCGATGTTCGGGATGTTCTTCTTCCTGACGCAGTACCTGCAGGGCGTGGCCGGCTACAGCCCGCTGAAGGCCGGCATCGCGTTCCTGCCGATGACGCTCGTCATGTTCTCGATGGTCCAGGTCGTGCCGCGGCTGGCCGGCCGGCTCGGCTCGTCGACGCTGCTGATCGGCGGCCTCGCGCTCGACCTCGTCGGGATGGCGTGGCTGAGCCGGCTGAGCGAGACGACCGCGTTCTTCCCCGGGATCGCGATCCCCATGGTGTTGATGGGCATCGGGATGGGTGCCGCGCTGACGCCGCTGACCGCCGCGGGCATCGCGGGCGTGCAGCCCGACGACGCCGGCGCCGCGTCCGGCGTGGTCAACGTCGCCCACCAGCTCGGCGGCTCGCTGGGCCTCGGGATCCTGGTGACGGTGTTCGCCTCGGCGCAGCGCTCGGCCGGCGGCTCGGCGAGCCACGCGCTCGCGCACGCCGTCAGCTCCGCGGTGGCCGGCTCGGCGATCTTCCTCGCCCTCGGCCTGTCGGTGGTCCTGCTCGTGATGCGCGCCCCGCTGCCCTCGGTGGCGGTCGCGCGGATCCGGGCACGCGCCGCGGCGCTCCGCTCGGTGTCCTAGACCCTTCGGCGGCCTCGGCCGCCGGGACCGCACGCGCGCCGTGACCCCTGTGGTGGTGGGTCGCGGCGCGCGATGGCGTTCCGGCCGATCGCGGGTAGGACCACGGCATGGACGCAACCGAGCGAGCCGCGATCGAGCAGGTCCTGGGCGAGCGCGCCGCCGCCCTCGACGTCCGCCTCACCGACATGTCCGCCGCACCCGAACGCGGCTCCGGCATCTCCTTCGGCAAGCGCGTCGGCGACGGCACGACCGAAGCCGTGCGCCGCCTGACCGACGTCGGCGTCGGCTCCACCCTCGAGACCTCCCAGATCCGCGTCCTGCGCGCCCTGGAGAAGCTGGACGACGGGACCTACGGCGTGTGCGACAACTGCGGCGCCGAGATCGCGGAGGCCCGGCTGCGCTTCGCCCCCGAGTCGATCCTCTGCATCGCCTGCGCACAGGCGCTGAAGTAACGGTGCGTCATGCCTCGATGCCATCGACCTTCTCGGTCGCGACGTATTCGACCAACGGGCCGCGTTTCGGGCCATCCGGATCGATCTTGATGTAGCCCCTGTTGCGAAGGCGTGTCAATCGGTTCCGAGCAGTAGCCACATCGCATTCGAGGTAATTGCGCACGTCCTCGTTGGCGATTCTGCGGTGTCGTTTCAGATGGCGGAGGAGCTTCGCGTCATCCATGTCGATCGTGCCGATTCGGTAGCTCAGCGCCGGGCGCAGTGCCGCGGCGGTCTTGGCGCTGAGCCGATAGGACGGACGCCGTCGCGCGGCCGTGGAGCGTGTCGGCTCGATGAGACCGGCGGTATGCATCCTGCGAAGCACGTCGTCCGCGAAATCTGGGTCGCGCTGGATGCTCGGCCCGACCGTCGCGGCCGTGATCGATGACCGTGCACGGAGGATCGAGAGCGTCAAGAGCACGTCGAGGTCGCCGGCGAGGCGCGGCTCTGGGAATTCCTCGCTTCGCAAGAAACGGGCGAAGGCTCGGTCTCCCTGACCGCCCGGTACCACGACGGTGAATCGAGGGCCCACGTGGATTCGTGGCGGCTCCTTCCCGGCGGCAGCGAGCGATCGGTAGACCCGGTCGAACCCCATGCCCGCACCCTCGGCGATGCGAAGACGGGTTACCTCCCGCGACAGGACGCGGTTGCGCTGTGCACTTTCGCGCAAAAGGCGATCGGCGTGCAATGTCGGCAGCAGATCTCCCGGACTTGCCACGACGAGTGCGTCGGGCGAGTGTCCGATGTCCACCATCCCGGGCTGCTCCCAATCACGGTGGGCGAAGGCGTTGGCCACCAGTTCTCGGACGACGTCGGGTTCGAAGTCGATCAGCCTGACCTCAGCCGAGCCGACCCGGAAGGCATCTGTCTGCGTGACCCCTGCGAGGCGGGCGAGGATGTCGTCGATCAGCAGCACGAGCGGCCGTCGCCGCGCGTCTTCGCGCCGGAGCAGGACAGCTCCTTCGCTGCCAGCACTCGAGGCGGTGGTGACGATCGCGCCCCAGTCGGGCACGAGACTCGTAAGCGCCCTCTCCCCGCCGTAAAGCAGGATGCCCGCTCGAAGAACGTGGCCCCGCTCGAGAAGCTCACACGATCGGAGGAACTGCTCGCGATCCTCTTCGGCTTGCCGTGCGAGGTCGTCTTGGCCGACGTCGCGGAGGCGGTCCGCCGCCGCCGCGAGCGCCGCCGCGGATAGCGCGTCCGGGCCGAAGTCTGATAGCTCAGCACTCCAGTCGTACGTGCCTCGAGCCGCCGAGATGGAGCGCATCGTGTCGGGTCCGATCGGCTCGCAGCGATCCTCAACCCGCCATTTGTATGCACCGCCAGTCGTCGCGTGGACGACGGCACCAATAGGAACATCGACGAGCAGCAGTCGCCGTCCATCGACCGTTCGTTCCTGGACCGCGACCGTCAGCGACGGAGAAGTGCCGGAGTAGACCGCAAGCCGTAGGCCTTCTGCGGTGTAGGCCATCGACACACCCTGGATGGCCTCCTCACGCGACGGGGCTTTGTCGCGAATGCCGATGACGATGACGCCTCCTTGGGCATTTGCGAGGCAGGCCGCTGTCTCCGAGATGAGCCCCAAGAACTCTTTGCGAAGCTTCCCGAGGTTCCGCTTTGCCTTGACCTCGAGCGGCAGCGCGGTGTCCGGGGACTCCTTGAAGTCGAGGCGCTGGAGCTCGCGCTTGGATGCCTCCCAGTCGTCACCGATGCCGCGGATGACGGACTCTGCGAGGGCGACCGAGTCGCCGTACGTATGATCGAGAAATGATAGCTGTGTCCTCGGCACGCGTATCATACTAGCGATCATTCATCATCGCCTCGGCCCCGGAGAGAGGTGACGTGCGCGCGAGCGCTGAAGTGAGGCCGACGGAGGACCGACAGCGGGGGCGCCGCCAGAGGCAGTGACGACCGGTGGTGTCCGGCCGGCGGCACCGATATGGCTGATCGCGGCGAGGACCGTCGCACCCGCCTCGAACGTATGGGCGCGTGTGCTGAGGGCGCCGGAGGCGACGGCGGTAACCGGCGGTGTCGAGGCCGCTGACCGCGCCGGTCCGTCAAGCCCCGATCGGGTGCCAGACGGTTCGGATCTCGGTCAGCGCCGCGAGGAGGTCGAGGGGGTCGGACTCGGTGCGCAGGACGCGCTTGAGCGTCTCCGAGGCGAAGGTGTCGATCTGCTTGGACAGCTCGGCGTCGTCCGTCGCGTCGATGATCGCGTTCACGTCGCGGTGCGCCGCCAGTGCGGGGACCAGCTCGGAGGCGCGGCCGGAGAGCAGGTTCACCACGCCGGCCGGGATGTCGCTCACGCCGAGAACCTCGCCGAGGTCCAGGCCCGGCAGCGGGTCGGACTCCGGCAGTTGGACGACGACGACGTTGCCGGCGGCCAGGGGCGCGGCGATCGACTCGACCAGCGACGGCAAGGAGGCGGAGGACCCCAGCAACACGGCCACCACGCCCGTCGGCTCCGGCGTCGACATGGACAGGAACGGCGCCGCGACCGGGTTCACGGTCCCGAGGACCGCGTGCAGCTTGTCGGTCCAGCCGGCGTAGTGGACGAACGTGTCGATCGCCTCGCCCACGTCGTCGCCGAACTCCCCGGCGCGCGACTCCAGCGCCTCGGCGGCCCGGTACAGGATCTGGCCGCGGTTGTAGGCGGTCCGCCTGCCCCACCCTCCGGCCGCGCCGCGCGCGATCTTGACGGCATCGCGCACGTCCTTGCGGGACCCGCGCGGGACGTTGGCACCGTTCACCTGGTCGTGTCTCCCCGACTCCGAGCGCACGAAGGCGCCGCCGACATACAACTTGTAGGTCTTGGCCACGGCGACGCGCATCACTCGCCCTCCACCTTCACGTACGGGCGCAGGCCCGCCGCGCCGCCCTCCCGGCCGAAGCCGGACTCCTTGAACCCGCCGAACGCCGCCGTCGGGTCGAAGTGGTTGTAGGTGTTCTGCCACACGACGCCGGACCGCAGCTGCGCCGCGACCTCGAAGGCCTTCGAGCCCTTGTCCGTCCAGATCCCGGCCGCCAGCCCGTAGGGCGAGTTGTTGGCCTTCTCGACGGCCTCGGCGTGCGTCCGGAACGTCGTCACGGTCAGCACCGGCCCGAAGATCTCCTCGCGCGACACGCGGTGCGCCGGCGACGCCTCCGTGAACAGCGCGGGCGCGAACCAGAAGCCGCGATCGGGCAACGAGCACGACACCTGCCGCAGCCCCGCGCCCTCCTCGACGCCGGCGGCCACGAGCTCGCCGATGCGCGACAGCTGCGCCGCGGAGTTGATCGCGCCCACGTCCGTGTTCTTGTCCAGCGGATCGCCGACGCGCAGGCTCTGCATCCGTGCCCACAGCCGATCGACGACCTGCTCGGCCACCGACTCCTGGACGAGCAGCCGCGAGCCCGCGCAGCACACGTGGCCCTGGTTGAAGAAGATCCCCTGGACGATCCCCTCGACGGCCTGCTCCAGCGCCGCGTCCTCGAAGACGATGTTGGCGCTCTTGCCGCCGAGCTCCAACGTCAGCCCGACGTCGCGTCCCGCGAGCGCCGCCTGGATGTCACGGCCGACCGCCGTCGACCCCGTGAACGCGACCTTGTCGACCGCGCCGCGGACCAACGCGGCGCCCGCCGACCCATCCCCCGGGACGATGTTCACGACGCCGTCCGGCAGCTCGGCCTCCTGCAGGATCTCGGCGAGCAGCAGCGCCGTCAGCGGCGTCGTGTCGGCCGGCTTGAGCACCGCGGTGTTCCCGGTCGCCAGCGCCGGCGCCAGCTTCCACGCGGCCATCAGCAACGGGAAGTTCCAGGGGATGACCTGGCCGACGACCCCGCGCGGGCGCACCGCGCCGCGGGCGGGCGGGACCGGAACCCCGTAGGCGAGCTTGTCCGCCCAGCCCGCGTAATAGAAGAAGTGGGCCGCCGCCAGCGGGATGTCGATGTCGCGCGACTCCTTGATCGGCTTGCCGCCGTCCAGCGTCTCGACGATCGCCAGCTCCCGCGCGCGCTCCTGGATGAGCCGCGCGATCCGGAAGACGTACTTGCCGCGCTCCAGCCCCGACAGCGCCGCCCACCCCGGAGCGGCCGCACGGGCCGCGTCCACGGCCCGCGCCACGTCGGCGGCCGACGCCTGCGCGATCTCGGCCAGCGGCTCCTCGGTCGCCGGGTTGATCGTCGGCGCGTATGCGTCGGCCTCGACGAACTCCCCACCGATGAACAGCCCGTAGCGGTCGCGCAGCCGGACGTGGTCCGTCGACTCCGGCGCCGGCGAGTAGTCCCACCTGATCGGCGTGCGCGTCGCCGCGCCCGCCCCGGCGCCCGCGCCGTTGGGCGACGCATGGCCGTTGCCGGCCGCCGCCGCGCCGTCGCGTTCGGTCGTCGTCTCGCTCACCGCGATCACTACTCCTTCGAGAAGTCCTCGGCGCGCCCGTAGCGGCCGCTCTCGGTCTTGGCGTACTGCAGCAGCAGGTCGTTCAACACGCTCGACGCGCCGATCCGCAGGAGGTCGGGCGTCAGCCACTCGTCGCCGAGCGTCTCCTTCACCAGGACCAGCACGCCCAGCGCGGCCTTCGACGTCGAGACGCCGCCCGCGGGCTTCATCCCCACGACGCGGCCCGTCCGCTCGACGTAGTCGCGGATGGCCTCCAACATCACCAGGATGACCCCGGGCGTCGCGCCCTCCGCCGCCTTGCCGGTCGACGTCTTGATGAAGTCGGCGCCCGCGTCCATCGCGAGCATCGACGCGTGCCGGACGTGGTCGTAGGACCCCAGCTCGACGGTCTCCAGGATGACCTTCAGGTGCGCGTCGCCGCACGCGTCCTTGACCGCCTCGATCTCGGACCGGACGACCGCGTCGTCGCCGCGCAGGTAGGCGTCGCGTGAGATGACCATGTCGATCTCGTCGGCGCCGTCGGCGACCGCCAGCCGCACCTCTTCGAGCCGCGTCGCCAGCGGCGTCTGCCCCGCCGGGAACCCGGTCGCGACCGACGCCACGTGCACGCCCGTGCCCGCCACCGCGTCGCGGGCGACGCTCACCATCGCCGGGTAGACGCACACCGCGGCGCACGACGGCATCTCCGGATAGGCCGGCGAGGGCGTCACGGCCTTGGCCGCCAGCTGGCGCACCTTGCCCGGCGTGTCCGCGCCCTCGAGCGTCGTCAGGTCGAGCATCGAGATCGCGAGCAGCAGCCCTTGGCGCTTGGCATCGCCCTTGATCGAGCGCTTGCCCAGCGCGGCGACGCGCTCTGCAACCCCCACCCGATCGACGTGCGGAAGCGTCCTCATAGAGGTCATATGCCCCCAGGGTAGAGGGCGAAGCCTCGCCCAGGGGGCTCGTTTCGCAGCGGGTGCCGGGCCACAGGGCCGAACCCGCGGCGCCCGACGCCTGGCGGCGTGGTCACTTCCCTTCGCGCGTGTACGGCACGCCGTCGGCGGCCGGCGGCGTCGAGCGCCCGACCACGCCCGCCACGGCGATCAGCGTCAACACGTACGGCAGCGCCTGGAACAGCGTCGCGAGCTGCGGCGAGAACTCCGGCAGGCGCTGCGCCAGCGCGCTGGAGAAGCCGAACAGCAGCGTCGCCGCCAGCAGGCCACCCGGCCGCCAGCGTCCGAAGATCAGCGCCGCCAGCGCGATGAACCCGCGCCCCGCGGTCATGTTCTGCGAGAACGAGTGCACGAAGCCGATCGACAGGAACGCGCCGCCCAGCGCGGCCAGCGCGCCCGACGCGATCACCGCGCCGTAGCGGATCGCGAACACGCTGATGCCGACGGTCTCCGCCGCGCGCGGGTTCTCGCCCACCGACCGCAGCCGCAGGCCCAGCCGCGAGCGGAAGACCACGATCCACACCAGGACGACCGCCACCAGCGAGCCCCACACCAGGAGGTTCAGCTGCGAGATCGCCTGCCCGATGAACCCGAGCGAGTCCGTCGGGAGGTTGACCTCCGGGACCGACGGCAGGTTGTCGGGCGTGCCGTTGGCGCCGTAGGTGTCGACGTACATGTAGCCCGTCAGGCCCAGCGCGAGGAAGTTCAGGCCGGTGCCGACGACGATCTGGTCGGACCGCAGCGAGATCGCGAAGATCGCGTGGATCGCCGCGAGCGCCATGCCGGCCAGCATGCCGATCAGCAGGCCACCGACCCACGAGCCGGTCTTGTCGGCGCCGTAGGCCGCGAAGAACGCGCCCATCAGCATCATGCCCTCGAGCGCGATGTTGACGACGCCGGAGCGCTCCGACACCAGGCCGCCCAGCGCGGCGAAGGTCAGCGGCGTCGCGTAGCGCAGCATCGCGGCGGTCAGCGCGCTCCAGGAGACCACGACCTCCAGGTGCGACACGCCGGAGTGCGACGCGGCGAAGGCGCCCAACGCGCCGAACAGCGCCGCGGCGACCGCCCCGCCGCCCACGCGCTTCTCGCCGCCCAGGATCGAGGACACGCCGAGCGTCAGCGCGATCAGCGCGATCAGGTAGGACGGCACCGCCGTGCGGACCTCGAACGGCGGCAGCGTGATCAGGAACGCGATCAGGCCGAGCGCGATGCCCAGCCAGCCGAGCCAGCGCTCGCGCGTGACCGGCCCGTCGGCGCCCGGCTCGCCGCCCGAGGAGCGCAGCCCCTTGACGATCGACTCGGTCCCGCTCATGCGGCCACCTCGACGGGCTCGCCGGCCGTCGCCCCGGGCGGCCGCTTGCGCCGGATCCGGAGCTTGTTGTAGATCATCAGGATCAGGACGTCGGCGCTGACGAACAGCACGACGAGGCCCTGGATCACCGTCGTCAGGTTCTGCGCGAGCTCCGGCTCGAACACCGCCGGGTCGAGGTTGCGCACCGACGTGCCGTTCAACAGCGCCCCGAAAAGCAGCGCCGCGACACACGTCCCGATCGCCGTGTTGCGGCCCAGCAGCGCGACGGCGATCCCGTAGAACGCCAGCTGCGTCCCCTGGATGTCGTTGGTCGCCAGGTGGAACTGCCAGCCGAGGACGTCCAGCGACCCGGCCAGGCCGGCGAGCGCGCCGCAGGTGGCCATGACCAGCACGTACGTGCGGCCGACCTTGATGCCCGAGTAGCGCGCGGCCTCCGGGTTGAAGCCGACCGCGCGCGCCTCGTAGCCCTTCGTCGACCGGTTCAGCAGGATCCAGTAGACGAACGCCGCGGCCAGCGCGACGAAGATGCCGATGTGCAGGCCCTGCAACTCCGGGTCGCCCCAGAAGACGTGGAGCTTGGCGCCCGACACGACGTCGTTGGAGATCGGGACGTCGGGCTGCGCGTCGTTCTGCAGCGGCCCGCCGAGCGAGAAGAGGTAGACGCCCAGCCAGATCGCGATCCAGTTGAGCATGATGGTGGTGATGACCTCGTTGGCGCCGGTCACCGCGCGCAGGAAGCCCGAGATCCCGGCCCAGAACGCGCCCGCCAGCGTCGCCAGGATCATGCACAGCACGACGTGCAGCACGTGCGGCATCCCGGCCCACGACGAGCCCGACCACACCGCGACGATCGAGCCGACGATGTACTGGCCCTGGCCGCCGATGTTGAACAGGCCGGCGCGGAACGCGTAGCCGACGGCGAGCCCGAGCAGGATCAGCGGCCCGGTCACGAGCAGCGTCTGCTGGAGGTTGATCGCCGCGGTGTCGCGGTCGGCGCCCGTCGTCCACGGGAACAGCCACTGCAGGCCGGTGCCGTCGAAGATCGCCTTGTAGGTGTCGATCGGGTTGTGGCCCGTGATCAGCACGACCAGCCCGCCGATCAGGAACGCGAAGAGCACCGTGAGGATCGGCGCGACGATGCCGCCGGCCTTCATCGCGATGCCCATGCGCGCGCCGACGGTCGCGCCCTGCGGCCCGAGGTCGTTCGGCGGGACGGGCGGCGTCTGCTCGCTCATGCCCGCGCGCTCCCCGAGCCGGTCATCAGCAGGCCCAGCTCCTCGTCGGAGGCGGTCGGCGGCAGCTCGCCGACGATCCGCCCGTCGTAGATCACCAGGATGCGGTCGGCCAGCGCCCGCACCTCTTCGAGCTCCAGCGAGAACAGCAGGATGGCGCGGCCGGCGTCGCGCTCCGCGAGCAGCCGCCGGTGCACGAACTCGATCGCGCCGACGTCCAGCCCGCGCGTCGGCTGCGCGGCGATCAGCGCGTCCGGGTTGCCGGACACCTCGCGCGCGATCACGACCTTCTGCTGATTGCCGCCCGACAGCGAGCGGGCCGGCGTGGCCGGCTCGCCGCCGCGCACGTCGAACTCGGTCAGCAGGCGCTTGGCGCCGTCGAGCATGCGTCGCGGGTTCAGCAACCCCATCTTGGTGCCGTGGCGGTAGTCGTTGAGCGCGAGGTTCTCCGCCAGCGAGAAGTCGAGCACGAGGCCGCGCGCGTGGCGGTCCTCGGCGATGTGGCCGACGCCGGCCTCGCGTGCCTGGCGCGGCGAGCAGTTGGTGATGTCGGTGCCCCGCAGGCGCACGGCGCCCGACGTGACCGGGCGCAGGCCGGCGATCGCGTCGATCAGCTCGGACTGGCCGTTGCCGTCGATGCCGGCCACGGCGACGATCTCACCGGCCGCGACGGTCAGCGACACGCCGTCGACGGCGGGCAGGCCGCGGTCGTCGATCGCGTGGACGGCGTCGATCTCCAGCAGCGCCTCGCCGGGCGTGCCCGGCTCCTTCTCGACGCGTAGGACGACGTCGCGCCCGACCATCATCCGGGCCAGCGACGCCTCGTCGGCGCCCGCGGTGTCGATCGTCCCGACGGTCTTGCCGCGCCGCAGCACGGTGACGCGGTCGGCGACCTCGAGGACCTCATGAAGCTTGTGGGTGATGAAGACGACCGACGTGCCGCCGTCGCGCAGCCCGCGCAGGACCTCGGTCAGCTCGGCCGTCTCCTGCGCCGTGAGGACCGCCGTCGGCTCGTCGAGCACCAGGATCTTCGCGCCGCGGTCGAGCGCGCGCAGGATCTCGATGCGCTGCTGCTGGCCGACCGACACGTCCGAGACGCGCGCGTCGGGGTCGACCTTCAACCCGTAGCGCTCGCTCAGCTCGCGCGTCCGGCGCTTGGCCCCGGCGAGGTCGAGCAACCCGCGCTTCGACGGCCCCTCGGCGCCGAGCACGAGGTTCTCGGCCACGGTCAGGACCGGGATCAGCATGAAGTGCTGGAACACCATGCCGATGCCCTGGTCCATCGCGTCGCGGGGCGACGACACCGTCGTCGTCTGGCCGTCGACCAGGATCTCGCCCTCGTCGGGCGTGAGCATCCCGTAGACCACGTTCATCAACGTGGACTTGCCGGCGCCGTTCTCCCCCAGCAGGGCGTGGATCTCCCCACGCCGCAGCTGGAGGTCGACGGCGTCGTTGGCCGTCAGCGCGCCGAAGCGCTTGGTGATGCCGCGGAGCTCGAGAGCGAGCCCCGCGGCACCAGATGCTTCCGTTGGCGTCACAGCCGCCAGCGTACGACGTGGACCGTGGTCCTACTTGGAGGCCGTGACGGTGTCGGGCGGCGTGATGGTGCCGTCCTTCAACTTGGCCGTGACCTCGTCGATCTGCGACTGGTACTTCGTGCCGGCCGCGCCGATCTTGCCGATGCCCGCGCCACCGTTCGAGACCTCGAACGTGGTGTTGGCGCCACCGGTGAACTTGTCGGCCTGGACCTGCTTGACCGTGTCCGTCACCGCGACGTCGACCTTCTTGATGGCCGAGGTCAGGATGTGGGCGCCGAGGTAGGCCTGGTCGGCGTCGACGCCGATGCCCTGCTTGCCCTTCTCCTTGGCGGCGTCCAGCGCGCCGAGGCCACACTGGCCGGCGACCTGGAACACGACGCCGGAGCCCTGGGCGATCTGGTTCAGCGCGATCTCCTTGCACTTCGCCTGGTCGACGAAGTCCTGGGAGTAGGCGTTGAGCGTCTTGATGCCCGGGTCGGCCGCCTTGGCGCCGGCCTGGTAGCCCGCGATGTAGTGGTCGACCGGCGGGATCTTCTGACCGCCGACGGACGAGATCGTCTTGATGTTGTTGTCCTTGGCGTACAGGCCGGCGAGGTAGCCCGCCAGGTAGCCGGACTGCTGCTCCTTGAAGAGCAGGCCCTCGACGTTGGTCGGCTTGCCCTTCAGGCCGGTCGCGTCGACGTCGATGATCGCGAACTTGGTGTCCGGGAACTTCTTGGCGACGGTGCCGACCGCATCGGCCATCAGGAAGCCGACGCCGATGACGAGGTCGTACTTCTGCTGGGCCAGCGTGGACAGGTTCGGGACGTAGTCCGCGTTGGACTTCGAGGTCAGCACTCGGCCCTCGATGCCGAGCGAGGACTTCGCCGTCTCGAGGCCCTGGTTGGCCAGCGAGTTGAACGAGCGGTCGTTGAGGCCGCCGATGTCGGTCACGAGACCGACCTTGATCGACTTCTTGGCCGGAGCGGCCGCGGTCGAGGCGGTGCCCGAGGACGACGACGTGCTGCTGCTGTCGTCGTCGGAGCCGCAGCCTGCCGCGGTGATCAGGATGCCTGCCATGCCGATAGCGGCGATGGCTCGGCGAGTGGAACGTGCGCGCACTTGCGAGAGAACTCCCTCTGGGATTGAACGGGACTGCTGAGGGACAGCGCGGCCGACCCTGGCCGCGCGCGCAGGCTACAGGTCCGTTCGGCGGTCAGGTCGGTTGACCACACCTTCTGTGTCCGAGAAGGCCGCATCGAGCGCGGTTTCGGTGATCGCCCGGAGGTCGTCGAGCGTGCATCCGAGCCGTTCGTGGGCCAGTTCGTACTCGCGGCCGATCGTCGTCCCGAAATACGGCGGGTCGTCTGATCCCAACGTGACCGGGACCCCGGCGGCGCGCAGCGCGCCCAGCGGATGGTCCTCGTAGGTCGGGAAGACGCCGAGCACGACGTTGGACGTCGGGCACACCTCGAGGACGATCTCGCGCGCCGCGAGCTCTTCGACCAGTCTGGGGTCCTCGACCGCCCGAACACCGTGAGAAATTCGCACGACGCCGGGCAGCTTCAGCGCGGCGCGGATCGATTCCGGCCCCGCGTGCTCGCCCGCGTGGACCGAGCAGCCCAGGCCCGCGTCGGCCGCGATCGCGAACGCGCGGGCGTAGTCGCCGGCCGGGAAGCCGGCCTCGTCGCCGGCCATGTTGAAGCCGACCACGTAGGGGTGGTCGAGGGCCACGGTGCGCCGCGCGACGTCCTCGCAGTCGGCCACGCCGAAGTTGCGGACGATCGAGGAGATGATGCGGCCGACGATGCCGTGGTCGCGCCGGGCGTCGTCGATCCCCTGCGCGATGCCGGCCAGGTGCTCCTCGTCGGCCAGGCCGACGTGCCGGCCGTGGTCGAGGCTGGCGATCAGCTCGACGTACACGGCGCCCTCCGCCGCGCACGCGCTCAGGTACTCGTAGGTGACGTCGCGGTAGTCGGCGCCGGTGCGGATCGCCGACGCGGCCTTGTCGTAGGACCTCAGGAAGTCCAGGAAGTCGACCCAGGCGAAGGTGCCGTCGTCGCGGAACAGGTCGTCGGGCAGCGCGATGCCGTTGCGCCGCGCGAGGCGCGCGACGAGGTCCGGCGTGGCGGTGCCCTCGAGGTGGACGTGCAACTCGGCCTTGGGGACGCTCAGGACGTCGGTGGTCATCGCAGCACCTCCGCCACGATCGGGGACGGGTCCGGCGCGGAGTCGCCGACGGTGATCGCGGCCCGCACCGCGGCCTCCGCCGCGTCGGCGCCCGCCTCGTCGCGCGCGTGCACGATCGCCAGCGGGCGGCCGCCGCGCGCGACGTCCGCGCCGGGGCCGGCGACCGCGTCGAGGCCGACGGCCATGTCGATGACGTCGCTCTCGACCTTGCGGCCGCCGCCGAGGTTCATCACGGCGATGCCCAGCGCGCGCGTGTCGTGGGCGCCGACGACGCCGTCCTCGTCGGGGAAGACCTCGCGGACGACCGGCGCCCGGTCGAGATGCGCGTCGTAGTTGTCCATGATGTCGCTCGGCCCGCCCAGGGCGGCGACCATCGCGCCGAAGCGCTCGGCCGCGGCGCCGGAGCGCAGCGCCTCCTCGGGGTCGCGGTCCCCGATCCCACCGAGGTCGAGCAGCGCGCGGGTGAGCTCCAGCGTGACCTCGACCAGGCGTGGGTCGGCGTCCGGGTCGTTGTTGAGGATCTCGATCGACTCGCGGACCTCGAGCGCGTTGCCGGCGGTCGCGCCGAGCACCTGGTTCATGTCGGTCAGCAGCGCCACGGTCGGCAGCCCGGCCGCGACCGCGACGTCGACCAGCGCTCGCGCGAGCGCGCGCGCGTCGTCGTACTCCGCCATGAACGCGCCGTTGCCGTGCTTGACGTCCATGACGAGCCCGCCGAGCCCGGCCGCGAGCTTCTTGGACAGGATCGAGGAGACGATCAGCGGGATCGCCTCGACGCTGCCGGTCGCGTCGCGGATGCCGTAGAGCTTGCGGTCGGCGGGCGCGAGGTCGTCGGTCTGGCCGCCGATCACGCAGCCCACCGCGCGGACCACCTCGCCCATCAGCGGGCCCGACGGCGTCGCGTCGTAGCCCGGGATCGCCTCCAGCTTGTCCAGCGTGCCGCCGGTGTGGCCCAGGCCGCGGCCCGAGATCATCGGCGTCGCGCCGCCGCACGCGGCGATCAGCGGCGCGAGGATCAGCGACACCTTGTCGCCCACGCCGCCGGTCGAGTGCTTGTCGAGCACCGGCTTGTCGATGTCCGACCAGTCCAGGACCGTGCCGCTGTCGCGCATGCCGAGCGTGAAGGCCGGCAGCTCCTCGGCGTCCAGGCCGCGGAAGAACACGGCCATCGCGAACGCCGCGCACTGCGCGTCGCTGAGCGTGCCGTCGCCGATGCCCGACGCGATCCAGCGCAGCTCGTCGGGCGTCAGCGCCTTGCCGTCGCGCTTGTCGCGCAGCAGCTCCTTGGTGGCTCGAACGGCCATCTAGTTGTACTCCTTTACGAAGCGCGACAGGACGCGCTGGAGGTCCTGCGCGGCGATCGCGGCGTTCTTCAGCGTGTGCTCGTGTGACAGCGGCTCCGCGCCGAGGCCTTCGGCGAGGTTCGTGATCGCCGACACCGCGGCGACGCGCAGCCCGCAGTGGCGGGCGACGATCGCCTCCGGGACCGTCGACATGCCGACGGCGTCGGCGCCGAGCGTGCGGAACGCGCGGATCTCGGCCGGCGTCTCGAACGACGGGCCGAGCACCGCGAGGTAGACGCCCTCGTGCAGCACGACGCCCTCGGCCTGCGCGCAGCGGTGCAGCGCGCCGCGGAGGTCGGTGTCGTAGATGTCGCCCAGGCCCACGAACCGCGGGCCGATGCGGTCGTCGTTCGGACCGGCCAGCGGGTTGGCGCCCATCATGTTGATGTGGTCGGTCAGCGCCATGATCGCGCCCGGCCCGGCGGCCGGGTTGATCGAGCCCGCCGCGTTGGTCAGGACCAGCGTCTCGGCGCCGAGCGCCCGGACGGTGCGCACCGGGACGGCGAGGTCGGACGCCGGGATGCCCTCGTACAGGTGGGCGCGGCCCTGGAGGACGACGACGGGCGTGCCCTCCAGCGTGCCGAGCACGAGCCGGCCGGCATGGCCGGCGACCGACCCGACCGGGAAGCCGGGCAGATCCTTGTAGGGGATCGCGGTGGCGTCCTGCACGGCCTCGGCCAGCCCGCCGAGGCCGGAGCCCAGGACGAGGGCGAGCCGCGGCGCGGGCGCATCGGCGCCCGCGGCCTCGCGGATCACGTCGGCGGCGGTCATGCGCAGGCCTCCGAGGGACGAAGGCCGCGGTGGCGAGCCGCCAGGCGAGCCACCGCCTCGGAATGCGAGCGCTGTGCGCGAGTCATTTCGCAGCGTCCTCCAGGTCGAACGCGAGCGGGAGCAGCTCGGCGAGGGTCACGGTCCGGCGCACGCCCTCGGGGCCGGCCAGGTGGATCGGGGTGTCAGGGCCCGCGAACTCCGACAGGCGCTGGCGGCAGCCGCCGCAGGGGACGATCAGGGCGGTGTCGGCCATGACGACGGCCTCGGCGATCCGGTGCCCGCCGCCGGCGACGAGCGCTCCGATCGCCGACGCCTCGGCGCAGTTGCCCTGCGGGTAGGCGCCGTTCTCGACGTTGGCGCCGGCATGCAGCGCGCCGGTCTCGTCGCGCAGCGCGACGCCGACGTGGAAGTTGGAGTACGGCGCGTAGGCACGGTCCATCGCGGTGCGGGCGAGGTCGACCAGGCGCGGCGTCGCGGCGCCGCCGGCCAGCAGCAGCGCGGCGTAGCCTCGCGGCTCGACGCGCTCGTCCTCCAGCTTCAGGACCGCGCGCAGCTCGGCGACCTTGCGGTGCTCGTCGCCGAGGTCGGAGTCCGCCGGCGCGACGGCCTCCAGCTCGACGAACGTGCCCAGGTCCTGGACCTCGTCGAGGTGGATCCGCACGTCCTCCCAGAGCAGGAGTCGGCGGAGCTTCTGGACCACGACGACGGTCCCGAGCGCCGCGTCGAGCGCCGCGGTGAGCGCTCCCGGGTCCGGGACGTCGACCAGGTGGTAGGCGCTGGTCCGCGCGGCGGCCGCGTCGGCGCGCGCGTAGGCGATCAGCGTCGCCTCCGGCTCGGCGCCGTCGCGCCGTTCCTCGCGGAGCTTGAGCCGGCCCTCGCGGGCGGCGAAGTAGGTGTCGACCTGCTGGAGGACGCCGTGATCCTGCGCGCCGTGGGCGAGCGCCGCACGGAGCGTGCTCTCGGGGTCCTGGTCGCGGGCCTTGAGCTCGACGTTGCGGTGTGGGGCCATCGGTGGGCCAACGTACTACGTGCGAATCCGACATCCCCGAAGGTGGTCCGCCTCGGATAACGTCAGCGCACCGATGGAAGGCCTCCGCGTCATCGACCACCCCGTGATGGCCCGCGCCGTCACCGAGCTGCGCGCCGTGAGCACGACACGCGCGTCGTTCCGGACCGCGATGGCCGATGCGTCGTCGATGCTCGCCTACGAGGCGCTGCGCGACGTGCCGGTCGCCCAGGTCGACGTCGAGACGCCGCTGGAGCAGACCACCGGCGCGCGGCCGACCGACATCATGGTCATCGCGGTGCTGCGCGCCGGGCTGGGCATGGTCGACGGCTTCCTCCGCTTCGTCCCCGATGCCTCGGTGGGGCATCTCGGGATGCGGCGCAACGAGGAGACGCTCCAGCCCGAGGACTACTACGAGTCGCTGCCCGCGGGCATCGCGACGGCGACCGTCTTCGTCGTCGACCCGATGCTCGCCACCGGCGGCAGCGCCAACGCCGCGCTGGCGCGCATGCGCGCCGCCGGCGCCACCGATCTGCGGCTCGTGAACCTGATCGCCGCGCCCGAGGGCGTCGCGGTCGTCCGCGCCGCGCACCCGGACGTGCCGATCACCGTCGCGGTCCTGGATCGCGGCCTCGACGAGCGCGGCTACATCCGACCCGGCCTCGGCGACGCCGGCGACCGGCTCTTCGGCACGGACTGATGAGCGCCGACGGCGAGGATCCGGGCCTCCCGCTCTCCGGCCACCCGGTCACGCAGCACCTGCCCAAGGGTCGCCACGGGCTGTCGCGCGCGTTCATCGCGTCCAACCAGCGCGAGCGGCTCCTGGACGCGATCGCCAACGTCGTGGCCGAGAAGGGCTACGCGGGCACGCGCGTCGCGGACATCACCGAGTACGCCGGCGTGTCGCGCAAGACCTTCTACGAGCTGTTCACCGACAAGGAGGACTGCTTCCTCGCCGCCTACGACGCGATCACCCAGCTGCTGATGGGCAGGATGGCGAAGGGGCTGCTCGCGGTCGCCGACGCCTCGTGGGAGGACCGGGTCAGCGCGCTGCTCGGCGAGTTCCTGCGGTTCCTGGCCGCCGAGCCGGCGTTCGCGCGCATGTGCATCGTCGAGGTGCTCGGGTCCGGGCCGAAGGGGCTCGCGCGCCGCGACGCCGCGATCGAGGCGTTCTTCCCGGTCGTCGACCAGATCCCGCGCTCGCAGCCGGGCGCCGAGCGCTGGCTGTCGGAGACGACGCCGATGTTCGTCACCGGCGGGATCCTGGAGGTCGTCTACGCGGCGATCCGCCGCGGCGAGGTCGAGACGCTCCCCGACCTCGAGGCGGACCTGACGCGCCTCGCGTTCCGGGCGTACCTGTACCACAAGGAGTGGGAGTCGATGGCGCGCGCGAAGCAGGCCGACGGGCACTGACCGGCCTCCGGGCGGTCCGCCGGTTCTCCGAGGCAATGGGCTCGACGCTGCGCTCGGCGACCGTCTCCGCCGGCGGCTGGCTGCCCGCCGCGCTGATCGGCACGGCCGCCGCGACGCTCATGTTCGGCGTGCTGGAGGTCCTGCTCGGCCTGCACGCCGACCGGCCGGTGTTGTGGTTGGCCTTGCTGTGGCTGGCGATCTGGGCGTTCACCGCGCTGCTGCACACCCTGCGCGCGGGCCTCGACGCGGTCGGCTCGGTCGTCATCCTCGTGCTCCTGGTGCTCCAGCTCGGCGGCAGCGGGGTCCTGTACCCCGTGCAGATCGCGCCGGGCTTCTTCGACGTCCTGCACCCGATCCTGCCGATGACCTACACCATCGACGCGTTCCGCTACGCCATCAGCGGCGGCGAGACCGACCGGCTGGTGCTCCACATCATCGTGTTGGTCGGGCTCCTCGTCGGCGCCCTCGCCGTGACCACCCGGGCGGTCGCGCGCCGCCGGCAGTGGACGATCACCCGCCTCAAGCCCGAACTGGAGATCTGATTGCGTTCTTTCACCTGCGGCGTCTGCGGACAGCTGGTGTTCTTCGACAACACGGTGTGCCTGCGCTGCGGCTCGTCGCTGGGCTTCGACTGGGACGCGCGCGAGCTGCGCGCCGGGGCCGACGTGCCGTGGTGCGCCAACCGCGCCGCGATCGGCTGCAACGGCCTGGCGCCGAGCTTCGGGTCGTTCTGCGCGGCCTGCGCGCTCACGCGCGTGCGGCCGGCCGACGACGACCCGGTCGCGCTGGCCGAATGGGTCGACGCCGAGCGCGCCAAGCGCCGGCTGGTCTACGAGCTGGGCGAGTTGAAGCTGCCGATCCCGGCGTGGTTCGACCGGCCGGGCGGCCTGGGGTTCGACCTGCTCTCCAGCACGCGCGACGCGGTGACGACCGGGCACGCCGACGGGATCGTCACGCTCGACCTCGCCGAGTCCGACGACGCCCGCCGCGAGCAGCGCCGGATCGACATGGGCGAGCCCTACCGGACGCTGCTCGGCCACTTCCGCCACGAGGTCGGGCACTTCTACTTCCCGCTGCTGGTCGACGATGACGCGACGCGGGCGGCGGCGCGGGCGCTGTTCGGCGACGAGACCGAGGACTACCAGGCCGCGCTGGACCGCCATTACCGCGACGGCCCGCCGGACGACTGGGCGGCCGAGCACGTCAGCGCCTACGCGACGATGCACCCGTCCGAGGACTGGGCCGAGACGTTCGCACACGTGCTGCACCTCCACGACACGCTGCAGACCGCCGCGTCCTACGGCCTGCGCGTCGAGGGTCCCGCGGGCCGGCCGGACCTGCACGCCGAACCGATCGACCCGGAGGCCGGCGGGCTGCGCGCCGAACTGAGCGACTGGCTCGGGTTGACCTACGCCTTGAACGCGATCAACCGCAGCCTCGGCTTCGACGACCTCTACCCGTTCGTGCTGACCGGGCCGGTGGTGGACAAGCTGGCGTTCGTCGACGGGGTGATCGCGCGGGGCGCGACCGTCCGCTCCGTCTAGAGCGCCGGCTTCGCCAACGTCATCAACAACGCGTCGTTGGCGCCCGCGCCGATCTGGGTCTGGGGCGCGTCGCGGCGCAGGCGCGCGAGCTCGTCGCCAGCGGCGAAGGAGCGCGACGCGGCCAGGCGCGCGGCGCGGTCGACGGCCCAGACCGCGGTGTCGGACGCCACGACCTTGGCGGCCGTCGCCAGCTCGCGGGCGTCATCGGCGCGCGCGTCCACCGCGCGGGCGGCGACGTCGACCAGCGCCGAGACGGCGGCGCGGCGCGCGGTCAGCTCGCCGACCCGCAGCTGGGCGTGGGTGTGGTCGCCCAGGACGCCGTCGCCGATCGCGCGGCCGGTCGCCTCGTCGACCGCGCAGACCAGCGCGCGGTCGACGATGCCGCGCGCGCGGCAGGCGACGTTGGCGCGCCCGACGTCGAGCGCGTCGAGCATCTGACGCGCGCCGGACCCGCGGCCGTCACCGAGCACCTCGGCGCCCGGCGCGTGGTGGGCGTTTAGGGGACATCCAGCCCTGCGAGAGCGTGCACGCCGGCGCGAGGTCGGCGACGCCGACGCCGGGCAGCACGACGTCGTCGACGAACCTCTTCACCGCGGCAGCGAGCTCAGCCATCGGCTGGCCTGTACCCGCTGCGCGCGTTCAGGACTTGCGGCCGCGCCGCGCGAGGGCGGAGACCGCGCGCTCCAGCGCCTCGAGGCGCTCGCCGATCGACGGCTCGTCCTCGTCCTCGCGCACGACGACCTGGCGCAGGTCGGGCACCGTGAACCACTCGTAGGGCACGTCGCAGGCGGCGGCGATGACGCGCAGATGGGTCTCCTCCGCGCGGCGGCGCTCGGTCCCGAGGTCCTTCAGCGTCGAGCGGCTGAGCGGCGTGCGCTCGGCCAGCTCCTCCCAACTGGAGATGCCGGCGAGAGCCATGGCGGCGCGGATCCGCCGGCGGGTCTCCTCCTGGTCGAGCACGTGGGACGCGACCGTAGGCGGACAGCTTCGGCTTGGATCCGACAGCGTGACCGGATCGGGCTGCGGGAGGCCTTAAAGGCTCGGTGCGAGCCGAACCGGCTCGACGACGCTCAGCTGCCGTTCGAGCGCTGCGCGGTCTCGGCCAGGTGCTTGGCGAGCTTCGCCCAGCCGCGGGAGCGCGTGCGCCACACCCGCTCCTCGAACGCGCGCCGCTGGCGCGTGTCGACCGGCTCGATGAGGCCGACCTCGTGCAGCTTGCGCACGTGGTAGGCGGTCGCGCTCGGCGACAGTCCGACCTCGCCCGCGATCTCCCGCGAGGACGCGGGGCGCGCCTCGAGGAACACGAGCGCCCGCAGCCGGGCCGGATGGCCGAGGGCGGACAGGAAGTCTGGGTCGAGCATCTCGCTGATGCCGCGAGCCTACGGCGTCCACCGGCGCGCTGCGCCCGTATCGGCGGCGACTGTTCAGCAAATACTTCACAGTCAGGCTATCGTCAGCGGCATGGCCGAGCCCGTCTCCGCCCAGCTGCTGCAGGCCGTGGCCCACCCGGTCCGCCTCGCGCTGCTGGTTGCGCTCGAGGAGCACGGCGAGCGGTCGCCGGCCGAGCTGGCGACTGCCCTCGGCGTCGAGCGCGCCACGGTCGACGAGCACGTCGCGACGCTGCGCAGCGCCGAGCTGGTCGCCGACGCCGCCGTGCCCGACCGCCTGTCCGCGACCTCGACGGGCTGGGTCGAGATCGCCGCGCGCCTGCGCGCGCTCCAGCCCTAGCCAACCCGGCCAGACCCACCTTCCCTTGCTCCTGATTCGGGCCTATCATGCTCAGGGCCAAGGATCGCTAAGGGTCATTTGAGTGAATCATGGAAGAGCACATCACCGTCGCCGAGGTCGCCCGCCGCACCGAGTTCGCGGTCTCCCACATCCGCTACTACGAACGCGCCGGCCTCCTCCCGCACCCGCTGCGCATCGGCCGTCAGCTCCGCTACCCGATCAGCGTCCTCGACCGCATCCGCGGCATCGCCGAGGCCCGCGAGGCGGGCCTGTCCTTGGCCGAGATCCGCGAGCTGTCGGAGCTGCGCGAACGCCTCGCGGCACGGCGGCCTATGGCAGTGGCCCACCGGCCAGCGCGATGAGCGCGCCGGTCGTGCCGGCGACGAGGAGGGTCGGGACGACGCCGGCGCGGAGGGCGAGGAGGAGGAGCGCGGAGGCGGCGAGGATCGCGGCCTGCCACCACTCGGTCAGGGCGGCCGCCAGGGGGATCGCGGAGCCGAGGATCGCGCCGAGCGCGGCCGGCGCGGCGCCGTCGATGAAGGCGCGCGCGTGTTGGTTGCGCAGCAGGTCGTGGAAGCGGTCGGCGCCGCCGAGCACGAAGAGGAACGACGGCGAGAAGGCGATGAGCGCGGCGAGCAGGCCGCCGCCGACGCCGGCGACCGCGTAGCCGACGACCGCCACCGTGTGCACGACCGGACCGGGCGTGACCTGGCCGAGGGCGACCGCGTTGAGGAACTGCGCGTCGGTCATCCAGTGGTGGGTCTGGACCGCGTCGGCCTGCATCAGCGGGATGATCACGAAGCCGCCGCCGTAGGAGAGCGCGCCGACCTTCAGCGCGGTCCAGCACAGCGCGCCGAGGCCGCCGGAACCGGCGGTGGCGACCGCCAGGAACAGCGGCGGCGCGAAGACGCCCGCGGCGCGCAGCCGCAGCGCCAGCGACGCGAGGCCGCACGCCAGCAGCACGATCACCAGCCACGGCCCGAGCGTCGCCGCCGCCAGCGCGCCGAGCAAGATGTAGGGGATGCGACCGCGCGTCCAGCTCGGCCGGATCAGGTCGACCCCGGCCCGGACCGCCACCGCCGCCACCGCGGCGCCCGCCCCCGCCCCCGCGCCCTGCAGCCACGCCGGCGGGTCGTCGGCCAGGAACGCGGCGGCCAGCGCGAGGATCAGCACCAGCCCGGGCAGGATGAAGCACAACCCGCCCACGAGCGCGCCCAGCCGCCCGCGCACCCGATAGGCGCAGTACACCGACAGCTGCGTCGACGCCGGGCCCGGCAGCAGGTTCACGGCCGCGATCGCGTCCTCGAACTCGTCGGGGGCGATCCACCGCCGGCGGTCCACGCAGAGCTCGCGCAGCAGGGCGATGTGGGCCGGCGGCCCGCCGAACCCGACGCAGCCGATCCGCCCCCATTCACGCGCGATCGTGGTCAGCGGCGGCGGCACGGGAGCATCCTACGTCGGCCTCCCGTCCATCTTGAGGTGCGCTTCAGCCTCTTCACATCAGGTCTTCAGCAGCGCGACCGATCATGTGCTCATGGACGCAGAGCTCACCCTCGAGCAGGCCCGGGAGATCAACCTCCTGCGCCGGGGCCATCCGGGCGCCGAGCTCCGCGTGCACGAGCGCCGCTGGGGCGTCCTCGTCGAGGTGCGCCGCCGCGGCCACGTGATCGCGCTCGAGCGCTTCGAATACGGCGGCGCGGTCGTCCACGACGCGCCGATCCGCCTGGCCGCCTAGAGCGTCTTCACCAATCCGCCGTCGATCACGTACTGCGAGCCGGTGACGTTCGCGGTGCGCGGCGAGGCGAGCAGCGCGACGAGCGTCGCGACCTCCTGGGGCGTGGTGAAGCGGCCGGTGACCATCGCCGCCTCGGCGCCGGCCTTCGCGTCGCCGCCGCCGGCCGCGGCGACCTGGGCCGCGACGCCCGCGTCGCCCAGCCACAGGTCGGTCGCCACCGGTCCCGGCGAGACGTCGTTGATCCGGACGCCCTTGGGGCCGAGCTCCTGCGACAGCGACTTCGACGCGTTGACCAGCGCCGCCTTCGCCGCGCTGTAGTCGATGACGTTGGGATCGGCGAGGAACGCGTTGACCGACGCGACGTTGACGATCGCGCCCGACCCGCGCTCGATCATCCCGGGCAGCACGGCCCGGATCGCGCGCAGCGCCGAGTAGAAGTTGAGGTTCATGGTCGCGGCGAACGCGTCGTCGTCGATCGCGAGGAAGCCCTCCAGCCGCACCGGCGCGCCGCCGACGTTGTTGACCAGGATGTCGATCGCGCCGCCGTGCCGCTCCGCCGCGTGGGCGACGAGCGCCGCCGGCCCACCGGCCGAGGACAGGTCGACCGCGAAGCCGCTCACGCCGTCGATCTCCGGCAGCTGCTCCACGCTGCGCGCGCCGACCACGACCGCGACCCCCTCCGCGGCCAGCGTCTGCGCGACCGCCAACCCGATGCCCTTGCTCCCGCCCGTGACGACGGCGACCTTGCCCTGCAGCTCGAGCTCCATGCACCACCCTAACCCGAGTCGACCAGCGCGGCGAGCTTGTCGACGTGGGACGTCACGCCGCCCTCGCGCGCCTCCGGCGTGTCGCCGCCGTCGAGGTACACGTCCTGCTCGGTGAACGTCAGCACCGTGCCGCCACCGGTGGCCGGCTCCAGCTCGACGGTCGTCAGCGAGACCGAGATCAGGCGCCCGTCCATGTGCATGATGTAGGTCGAGACGATGCGCTCGTCCGGGACGATCTCCTGGAACGTCGCCTCGTAGGTGAACGTCGGACCGCCGGGCGGGTTGCCGCGCGACGTCTCGGTCCCGCCGACGCGGAAGTCCAGCGTGCGCGGGCCGTCCTCCCACCCCTCGGGCGCGACGAACCACTGGTTCTTGAGGTCGAGGTCGGCGAAGGCGCCGAAGACCCTGGCCGGGGCCGCGCCGAGCGTCCGCTCGATCGTGAAGCTGTGGTGGACGGCCGAACGCCGCGTCTGCTCCTGCGAGGTCATGATGCTGTCCTTTCGTCGGCTCCGTCTGAGAGGAGCGCGTCGAGCCGGTCGAGGCGACGCTCCCACGTCGTCCGCCGCTCGCTGAACCAGTGCTCCGCGCCGCGCAGCGCCTCCGGGGCGATCGTGCACGTCCGGACGCGACCGACCTTCTCCGTCGTCACCAGGCCCGACCCCTCCAGCACCTGGACGTGCTGGACCACCGCGGGCAAGGACATCGACAACGGCGCGGCGAGCTCGCTCACCGACGCCGGCCCCCGCGTCAGGCGCTCGACCATCGACCGGCGGGTCGGATCGGCGAGGGCCTGGAAGACGCGATCGAGCGGGTCCGATTGCTGAAGCACTCGCTTAACTGTTACGCGCCTCCGGCACGAAAGTCAAGCGATCGCTTAACCGATGGCGCGCAGCAGCAGCCAGGCGCAGACCTCGCTGGAGGAGATGGCGACGCCGTCGTCCGGGAGCCCGTCGAGCAGGTCGGCGGCGAACGCCTCCGCCGTCGCCGGCCGCGGCGCGTGCCCGGTCGCGTCGCGCAGCAGCGCGTCCGCGGCGGCGTACCGGTCGCCGACGACGAACCGCGCGACGAACGTGCCACTGCGATCGAGCACGTCGATGCTCGTGTCGCCGTCCTCCTCGGCGACCGCGATGTACAGGCGCTCGACGAACACCCGCCCCGACGGCCGGCACGCGACCCGCCCCGACGGCCGGCACGCGACCCGCCGCGCCGGCAGCTCCGCACGCCGCGGTGCGCCGATCTCACAACGACTTCGCGTTCTCGTGACCATGGCGCCACGATCCCGCGCGCAGATGAGGCGGTCCGAAAGAGCTGCTGAGGAGCGGCTGAGAGCCGCCCGTCACCACGGCAGCGGCCGGCCATCTCGGAAGAAGCCGCCGGTCGGGCCGTCGTCGTCCAGGAGGCAGGCCCAGGTGACCGAGCGGGCGCCGTCGGCGACGGGGCGACCGCCCTGGCCGATATCGGTGTCGGTCCAGCTCGGGCAGACCGCGTTGACGAGGACGCCGTCGGCGCGCAGCTCGGCGGCGAGCATGCGCGTCAGGCCGTTGAGCGCGAGCTTGGAGAGGTGATAGGCCGGGAGGCCGCCGCCCATGTCGCTGATCTGGCCGGCGCCGGACGACACGTTGACGAGCCGGCCGTGGCCGGACGCGCGCAGGTGCGCTGAGAACGCCTGCGCGGTGCGCCACGCGCCGAACAGGTTGGTGTCCAACGCGCGCTGCACGCGGGCGAGGTCGGCAGGGATCGCGCGGGCGTCGGTGTGGCCGGCCTAGGCGAGCTGCCGGCAGACCTCGACGCCGAGGCCGCGCGCGCCACCGGTCACCAACGCGACGCGTTGCTCAGAGGCGGTTGCCATGCCCTCCAGGGTGGCGCATGATCGGAGGCGTGACGATCGAGATCGACGAGACCACCGACTTCGGGGCGCGCGCGGCGGCCCATCTGCGTGACGACGTCATCGTCTGGTTGACCAGCGTGGCGCCGAGCGGCGCGCCCCTGCCCACGCCCGTCTGGTTCCTCTGGGACGGCGCGAGCGGCCTCCGGATCCAGAGCCTGCCGACCGCCAAGCGCGCCGCCCACCTCCAGGCCAACCCGCACGTCTCCCTCAACTTCGAGGGCGACGGCGTCGGCGGCGACGTCGTCGTCCTGTCCGGCCGGGCGACCGTCAAGACGGCCGAGCCCCAGCTCGACGGCTACGTCGAGAAGTACCGCGACCGCATGGAGGCGATCGGCCTGACGCCGGAGCAGTTCGGCGCGCGCTACTCCACCGTGTTGGACATCGAGCTCACCCGGCTCCGGGGTCACTAGCGCTCGTCAGCGCTTCGGCGCCCCGATCACCACCCGCGCCACCGTCACGGTCACCGCGGCCGGCACGGCGCCGAGGTCGACGGTCCCCTCGCTGCCTGCGGACCCAATCTGCGTGGCATACGACCAACTGTGCACACATGCTGCAGATCGACGCTGTCAATGCGAGGCATCGTCCGGACCGATGGTTCAGCCGGGCTACACTGAGAGTTCCCAACGAAAGGGTCGTCATGACCCGAAGCTCGTGTGCAACGTGCCGGCTGCGCTTTCCAGGCGCAAGCGCCGCGTCTCTCGCGTCCTGCCCGTTCTGCGCAGGACCGCTGCAGGCCCTTCCGGCGAGCGCGCTGATGGGGTTCAAGCTGTTCGGCACCGCCGACCTCGACGTCGAAGACGTCGCCGTCGAGCAGGCCCTGGCGCGCTCTGCCGCGATCCGGCCGGCCGAGCCGTCGTCATGACCGACGCGCATCTCGTGATCCTGCGCGCCATGGCCAAGATCCGCCGCAGCCGCCTCGACGCCGAGGACGGTCCCGACGGCGCGCCCGAAGGCCCGCCGACCAAGCGCCGCTCCGACCTCGAGCAGCGCTCGAGCCAGGCCCGCAGCGAGCTGTCGCGCGCCCAGGCGCGACGCACCACACCGCTGGATCAGTAGCAGCACCGTCAGCACCACCCACGCTCCTCGGCGCCCGCGCGGGCCGGCATCCGGGCACCCAAGAGGAAGGGTCGCATGACCCCCGTCACCAGCCCCGGCCGCTCGTCGCGCACACCGCGCCGAGACGGCATCCCCGCGACGTCGTCGCTGCCCTCCACCGTTCCGGCGCCGCTGCGGATCGCCATGCTCGCGCCGCCGTGGATCGCGGTGCCGCCACCCGGCTATGGCGGCGTCGAGTCCGTCGTCAGCGCGCTCACCGAGGCGCTCGTCGCGCTCGGCCACGACGTCACGCTCTTCTGCGCCCCCGGCTCGGTGTCGGCCGCGCGCGTCACGCCGCTGCTCGACGTCGCCCACCCGCACGAGATCGAGCGCGCGCTGTACGAGTCCGACCATGTCGCCCGCGCGTTCGCCGCCATCGAGCCGCACGACGGAGCGCGCGCGTTCGACGTGGTCCACGACCACTCCGGCTTCACCGCGCTCGCGCTGGCCGACCGGCTCGACACGCCGTTCGTCCACACGCTGCACGGGCCCTTCGACCCGGGCACCGGCCCGTTCTACGCCGGCCACGGCCGCAAGGCCGCGCTGGTCGCCATCAGCGCCGCGCAGCTGCGCTCCGCGCCCAACGGCGTGGTGGCCGACGCGATCATCCGCAACCCGGTCGACGTCGCCGCCTGGCCGCTGCGCGAGACCAAGGACGAGTACCTGCTCTGGGTCGGCCGGATGAACGCCGAGAAGGGACCGCACCGCGCGATCGCCGCCGCCCGCGAGGCCGGCGTGCCGCTCGTGCTGGCCGGCGTCATCCAGCCCGGGCAGGAGGCGTTCTTCGCCGCCGAGGTCGCCCCGCATGTCGACGGCGACCGCGTGCGCTTCGTCGGCGAGGTCGGCGGCGCGACCAAGCGCGCGCTGTTCGCCGGCGCGCGCGGCCTGCTGATGCCGATCCGCTGGGCCGAGCCGTTCGGCATGGTCATGATCGAGGCGCTGGCCTGCGGGACGCCGGTCGTCGCCTTCGGCGAGGGCGCCGCGCCGGAGGTCGTCGTCGACGGCGTCACCGGCTTCCTGGTCGCCGACGAGGGCGAGATGGCCGCGGCGGTCGCCCGGCTGCCGGCGCTGTCAGCCCGCGCGTGCCGCGACTGGGTCGTCGACCACTGCGACGCCGCGGTGATCGCGTCGGCCTACGCCGAGTTGTACACGTCGGTCGCCGCCCACCCGGTCGTGCCGGCCGCCGCCCGTGGCTGAGCGCACGGTCAGCGTCCTGGAGGGCAGCACGTTCGTCGTCGGCGACCGCACCGGCGACGTCCGGCCCGGCAACGGGCGCGAGCACGGCTTCTTCGCGAACGACACGCGCTTCGTCTCGCGCTGGGAGCTGGCGGTGGACAGCACGCCGCTGACCCTGCTCGGGCTCGACCAGGACACGCACTTCCTGGCCCAGTTCTTCCTCACGCCCGACGTCGCGCCGGAGGAGCAGGCGCCCTACTCGGTGATGCGCCGGCGGCTGCTCGACGAGGCCTGGATCGAGGAGCTGACGATCGTCAGCCACCGCCACGCTCCGAGCGAGGTCGGCGTGCGGCTCGCGGTCGACACCGACTTCGCCGACCTGTTCGAGGTCAAGGACGGCGCCGACGCCGACCGCGACATCACCTGGCACCACGACGACGCCACCGGCACGCTGACGCTCAGCTACGAGCGCGACGGCTTCGAGCGCTCCGTCGCCGTCGGGACCGATCCGCCGGCGCGCTTCACCGGCGGCGGGTTGGCGTACAGCTTGCTGCTCGCTCCTGGCGAGAGCTGGACCGCGACGTTCACGATCACGCCCTGCTCGCGCCAGCCCGGCGTCGCCTTCGCGACCCGCGCGGCCCCGCGCGGGAGCCTCGAGGCGCAGCGCGCGACCAAGGCCATGGAGTTGGAGGAGTGGCTCGCGCAGGCGCCGGTCCTGGAGACCGAGGACCACACCCTCGGGCGGACCTACCGCGCCAGCCTGACCGACCTCGCCGCGCTGCGCCTGCACCCCGACCTCGGCGACCCCGCGACGCTCCCGGCAGCCGGTCTGCCGTGGTTCATGGCGCTGTTCGGCCGCGACAGCCTCATCACCAGCCTGCAGGCATTGCCCTACCTCCCCGGGCTGGCGGCGACGACGCTGCGGGTGCTCGCCGCGCGCCAGGCGACGACGCGCGACGACTTCCACGAGCAGGAGCCCGGCAAGATCCTGCACGAGCTGCGCTTCGGCGAGCTGACCGCCAGCGGGCGCCGGCCGCATTCGCCCTACTTCGGCAGCGCCGACGCGACCCCGCTGTTCCTGGTGTTGTTGGACGAGTACCACCGCTGGACCGGGGACGACGACCTGGTCCGCGCGCTCGAGCCGCACGCGCGCGCCGCGCTGTTCTGGATCGAGGACAGCGGCGACATCGACGGCGACGGCTACGTCGAGTACCAGCGCCGCAACGTGGAGACCGGCCTGCTGAACCAGTGCTGGAAGGACAGCTGGGACTCGATGCAGTTCGCCGACGGCACGCTGGCGCGCGGGCCGATCGCGACCTGCGAGATCCAGGGCTACGTCTACGACGCGCGGCGGCGCTGCGCGCGGTTGGCGCGCGAGGTGTGGGGCGACGCGCCGCTGGCCCGCCGCCTGGACGAGCAGGCCGACGTCCTGCGCGCCCGCGTGCGCCGCGACTTCTGGATGCCCGAGCGCGGATGCCACGCGCTGGCGCTCGACGGCGACAAGCGCCAGGTCGACGGGTTGTCCTCCAACATCGGCCACCTGCTGTGGTCGGGGCTCCCCAACGCTGAGGAGTCCGCGGCGATCGCCGGGCGGCTGCTCGGCGAGGAGCTCTTCTCCGGCTGGGGCGTGCGCACGCTGGGCAGCCGCGAGGGCGGCTACAACCCGCTGGGGTACCACACGGGCACCGTGTGGCCGCACGAGAACTCGATGATCGTCGCGGGCCTCGCGCGCTACGGCCACGACGAGGCGGCGGCCGCCGTCGGCGGCGCGATCCTCGCCGCCGCGCCGCACTTCGAGCACCGCCTGCCCGAGGTCTTCGCCGGCTACCCGGCGCAGGTGACCGGCGTCCCGGTCGCGTTCCCGACGGCGTCGCGACCGCAGGCGTGGGCGGCCGGCGCGCCGCTGCTGCTGCTGACGACGCTGCTGGGGCTCGAGCCCGGGCAGCCGCGGGCCTCCGCGACGCTGCCTGCCGGCGGCCGCGAGGCGACGCTGCACCGCGACCCCGAGCGCTAGCATGACGGCGTTGGCTTCCGGCGTCCGCGCCCTCCGGTCGACACGGGAACACCGACCCTCGCCCCTGGCCGGTCGCCGGCAGCGCCGGCGGGAAGGCAACCATGATCATGTACGTGATCGCCGCGTTGGTGGTGGTGGGCCTGATCTGGCTGGCGTCGTCGGTCCGGATCCTCAAGCAGTACGAGCGCGCCGTGGTCTTCCGGCTCGGACGCGTCGGGAGCGAGGCCCGCGGGCCGGGGCTCATCCGCATCTCGCCCGGCGTCGACCGCGTCCACACCGTCTCGCTGCGGATCGTCACGATGCCGATCGAGTCCCAGGGGATCATCACCCGCGACAACGTCAGCGTCGACGTCTCGGCGGTCGCCTACTACCGCGTCGCCGACGCGATCCGCTCGGTCGTCGCGATCGAGAACGTCGGCTCGGCGATCAACCAGATCGCCCAGACCACGCTGCGCGCCGTCGTCGGCCGCCACACGCTCGACGAGACCCTGTCGCAGACCGACGCCATCAACCAGAACATCCGCGAGATCCTCGACGTCCAGACCGAGGAGTGGGGCATCGAGGTCACGGTCGTCGAGCTCAAGGACATCCAGTTGCCCGACAGCATGAAGCGCGCGATGGCGCGGCAGGCCGAGGCCGAGCGCGAGAAGCGCGCGAAGATCATCGCGGCCGAGGGCGAGGCGCTCGCCGCGGGCGAGCTGGCCAACGCGTCCGACGTGATGATGGCCCACCCGCTGGCACTCCAGCTGCGCAACCTGCAGACGCTCGTCGAGATCTCGGTCGACAAGAACTCCACGGTCGTGTTCCCGGCGCCGCTCATGAGCACCATCCAGGAGCTCGGCGCGTTCCTGGCCCGCGAGACCGCTGCCGTCGGCGAGCAGGCCGGAACGCCGTCCGCCCCGCCGGCGCCCGCGCCGGCGCCCAACGGCGCGGCGCAGCCGGTCTGAACCCCTGCCATGGCCGATCGAGACCGTCTCCCGCCGCACCCCGCCGATCCGCTGGCCGTCGAGATCCTCCACAGCGGCCGGACCGCGCTCGTCGCCCTGCGCGGCGAGCTCGAGCTGGTCACGATCTCGAAGGTCGCCGAGGTCATCGGCGCCCTCGACCCGGGCGCGACCGGCGTGCGGCACGTGGTCCTCGATCTGCGCGGCCTGACGTTCATGGACCTGCCGGGCCTGCGCGAGCTGATCAAGCAGCACGAGAACGCGCGCACCAGCAACCACAACCTGGCCGTCGTGCGCGGCACGCCGGCGATCGACCGCCTGCTCGCGCTCACCGGCGTCGACCAGCAGCTCGTCCTCGTCGACGATCCGCAGGACCTCGCGCCGCCGACGTGCTACTCGGGCCGGTGAGCGCGGAGCGATCCTCACTGCGCGCGTTCGGTCGTCGTCACCGGGCGGTGATCACGATCCTCGGCTCCGTGCTCACTGCGGGCGCGCTCGTCGCCGCCCTCGCGGGGCGGCGCGACGAGTTCACCACCGCCCTCTCCAGCGCGCCGCTGACGATCCTCCTCGTCGCGGCGCTGCTCCAGGTCGTCGCGCTGCTCTCGCGCACCGAGGCGTGGCACCTGTCGATCGAGGCCGCGGGCGGGACCGTCGCGCGCCGGATCCTCTACCGCGCGTCGAGCATGCAGGTGGTCGGGAGCGTGCTCAACGGCCAGCTCGGCGTCGCCGCGCGGATCGCTGCGCTGCGCCGCTCGTCGCCGACGGTCAGCCCGCAGGTCCCGACGCTGATCGCGGCCGAGTTCCCGATCCTCGCGGTCGAGGCGAGCCTGGCGGCGCTGACGTCGTTCACCCTGATCGGCCCGCTGGGCCTGCCGTGGTGGCTGCCGGTCATCGTCGTGGCCGTGATCGGCACCGTGAGCGCCGGCCTGCGCCACCTGGCCGCGCGCGAGGGCCGCAAGGTCTGGCGCGGGCTCGCCGTGCTGCGCAGCCTCAGCGGCGGCGGTCGCGTGGTCGCCCTCGTCCTGGCTGCCGTCTTCGCGCAGATCTTCCGCAACTGGATGCTGCTGCACGCGGTGGGCGTCGACGCGTCGTTCTTCGACGCGATCGCGGTGCTCATCGCCGTGGTCACGCTCGGCCAGCTGCCGCTCGGCCCGGGCGTGGGCGCCGCGGCGGCGGTGCTGATCCTCGGCAGCGAGGGGCCCGCGGCCGCCGCGGCCGCCGGCGTGCTGATGACCGTCACGGGCACGGTCGGCGGCCTGTGCTTCGCGACCTGGGCGGGCGGCGACCACGTCTGGGCGCGGGTGCGCCTGCGGCGCGGTCAACCCAACCTGGACGTCGCGCGACCCGCCGGCGAGGCGGATGGCGCGTCGCAGGTCACGCCGTCAGCGTGAAGCGCCCGACCAGCCGCGAGAGCTCCTCGGCGGTGCCCGCCAGCGTGTCCGCCGCGGACACGATCTCCTGCGTCGCGGCGGCGGTCTGCTCGGCGGAAGCAGCGACCTGCTCGGTCGCGGCCGACGTCTCCTCCGAGACGATCGCGACCTCGCCGATCTCGCCGTCCATGTCGCCTGAGGTGCGCGACAGCTCGCTCACCGACGCGGAGATCTCCTCGACCCGGGCCGTCATCTCCTCGACCTTGTCGTTGATCTGCTCGAAGACCGCGCGCGCCTGCTCGACCGTCGCGGTGCCCTGGTCGGTCCGATCCGCGCCCGTCTCGACGACCTTGACCGCGCGGGCCGTCTCGGCCTGGATCTCCCGGATCAGCTCCGCGATCGAGCCCGCCGCGGTCTGCGACTCCTCCGCGAGCTTGCGGACCTCGTCGGCCACCACCGCGAACCCGCGACCCTGGTCGCCGGCCCGGGCGGCCTCGATCGCGGCGTTCAAGGCCAACAGGTTGGTCTGCTCGGCGATGCCGGTGATCGCGTCGACGATGCCGCCGATCTGCTCGGACTTGGTGCCGAGCTGGCGGATCGCCTCCGTGGCCTCCGTCGACGCCGCGCGCACCGACGCCATGGCGTCGGTCGCCTCGGCGACGGCGGCGCCGCCCTGCAGCGCCATGTCGCGTGCCACGCCGGCCGCCTGACCGGTGTCGGCCGTGGTGCGCGCCGACCGGTCGATGGCGGTCGCCATCCGGGTCGTCAGCTCCCGCGCGCCGGAGACGGCGCGCGCCTGGCGCTCGGCGCCGGCGGCCACGTTCTCGACCGCCGAGGCGATCTCGTCGACGGCGCGGCCGGACTCGCGCGACATCGTCGCCATCTGCTCGGAGGCGCCGGCGAGCGTCGTCGCGCTGCGCGAGACGTGCCCGATCAGCGAGCCGAGGCTTCCGATCGACGCGTTGTAGCTCGCCATCGACGTCGCCGTGTCCTCGCGGATCTCGTCGACGAGCGTCGCCACGTCGCCGATCTCGTCGCTCGTCCGCGCCACGATCGGCGCGGTCACCGGCTCGGCGGGCTGGGTGAGGTCGCCGGCGGCCACGGCGTCGAGGCCGCGGCGCAAGGCGACGGTGTCGTTCTCGCGCAGCGAGCGGAGCGTCCGGGTGATGTCGTCGACGCTGCGACGCACCGAGGCCGCCATCCGCAGCCCGACGAGCAGCCCGACGAGGACGGCGGTGAGCAGCGCCACGAGCACCACCGTGCGCCCGTGCTCGTAGGCGGCGGACACGTTGGCGACGGCGCGCTCCGCGTACTTGCCGCTGGCGGTCACGTACTGCGCGGCGGCGCCGTCCAGCTTGGCGGTCGCGGCGATGAGGGCCTTGATCGAGGACGCGGTGTCCGCGTCGCTGGCGACCGACGCGACGGCGAACGCCGCGTCGTACTCGCGCGCGGCCGTGGTCACGCGTCGGGCCAGCGGCGCCAGCTCCGGCGGGCCGGCGGCCAGCTTCGGCAGGGCCTTCTTGATGGCCTTCTGGTCCTGCCCGACGGCGCGGGTGAGCACCGCGACCTTGCCCTTGTGCGCGTTGGCCCCGGCGATGCCGTAGGTCGCGACGAGGGTGGCGAAGTTGGCGTTCTGGAGGGCGAGGTCCTCGACGTGGTACCGGACCGCGTCGGCCGCGACCGTGGGCACGTACGCGCGATCGTGCATCTCGGTGCTGGAGCGCTTGACGCTGCCGAGCTGACCGAGGGCGAGCAGGAAGCCGACGGCGCAGACGGCGATGGTGAGCAGCGAGCCGCCGAGCAGCTTGCCGCGGATGGAGAGGCGCAGGGTGGTCACGTCCAAGTGGTGTTCGGGGGAGGTGAGGGGAAGCGGGCGGGAGACCCACTCCACCTCTGTCCTCGACCAGCCTCGATCGAGTTGTATGCGTCGAGGAACGACCGCGGACGTCTGTTTGATCATCGACCTCGAAGCTTTCGTCCTCACAGCCGGCGACGCACCCGCTACGAGCTCGAGCTGGTCGCGGTCAACAAGGCCGGCAAGCAGACCAAGTCCACCAGGGCCGTCACGGTCAAGACGCCCAAGGTCTCGCGGGCGGTTCGCGGGTCGCACCGCGCGGGTCCGGCTCGGCGACGTGCGCGCCTACGTCCTCGCGCGCTAGCGCGAGGCGGCCGAGACTTCGGCGAACCCCCGATCGGGTGCTCCGGGCTTCGCTGGTCCTCCGATGTGGCGCATCCTGTGGCGGCGAGCCTGGCTGCCCTTTGAAGAGTTGTAAGGTCGACCTCCCCACTCCTCTCTCTTCTCCGCTTACAGCCTGGAGATCGGGGGCAACCACCTGGTCAGCAGGATCCACACGATGGGCCTGGCGATCCTCGGCCCGGCCGTGCTCAAGGCGGGCGGGCGGGATCTCAGCGTGGAGATGCTCGTCGCGATCCTCAGCGGCATCGCGATCGTCGGCGCCACGTGGCTGGCCACGAAGATCACCCTGACCGCGCTCGGCGGGCTGGAGCCGAGCGCGCTGGAGCGCCTGGAGCTGGAGGAGGACTGACCCTGCCCGCCGGGGCCGCCGCGGAAGCGGCGGCCCCGGCCCTCCTCTTTTTGACGCAAATGCTGAGTACTAACTTCGACTGTGTGTCGGTCCTACTTGATGACCTTGATCGAGGCCCCGGTCGCCGAGGCGGTCACGTAGTGCGAGTCTCCGGGCCACGAGATCGTGACCTTCCAGGTGCCGCGCGCGAGCTTCGGCAGCGAGACCGTCACCACGCCGCGCACGAGCTTGCCGGTGATCGTCTTGGTGACCTTGCCCTTCTTGAGCTTGATCGTCACCTTGCCGCTCGCCGCCGAGGCGTCCTTCGCCGTGGCGATCGTCACCTTGTACTTGCCGCCCTTCCTGCTGCTCGGCGCCTTGGCGACGACGCCCTTGACCTTGCCCGCCTTGCCGCGCGAGACCTTGGACGGCTTCAGGGACGCGGGCGTCACGACCGGCGCGGGCGTGGGGGTCGCGCCCGGCGTCGGGGTGGGCGGCACCACGACCGGGGTCGCCCCGGCCGGCGAGACCGTCAGGGAGCCGGTCTCGGTGAAGGCGGCGATCTGGTCGTCACCCGGGTAGGACAACGTGTAGTCGTACGTGCCCGCGTCCAGGACCGGGAGCGTGAAGGCGGCCGCGTCCTGCGCGACCGCCGCCGACGCCGACGCGACCGTCGCGCCGCCCTTCTTGACGACCAGAGAGACGTTGCCCGTCGGGACGCGCCCGTAGTCGTTGGCGATCGCGATGGTGATCTTCGGCGCGGTGCCGTGCGCCACCGGGTCGGCGGTCACGGTCCGCCGCGACAGCACGCCACCCGGCAGGCCGCCGAAGAAGGCGTCGACCGCGTGGACGGCGGCCAGGCCCCCGGCGATGCTGTTGGGGCTGGTCGCGCTGCCCCAGGCGTTGAGCAGCGTGGTCTTGCGGCTCTGCGCGACACCCCAGGCACCGACGACCGTGGTCAGGTTGGAGACCAGCGTCGCGTCCTGCGGCGTCGCGGCCCGGGCGTCGAGCAGGGCGGTCTTCGCCGCGGCGAGCTTCGCCGGAGCCGACGTGCCCAGAGCAGCCAAGGCCGCCGAGAGCGCCGCCGGGCTGATGCCGACCGAGCCGCCGTTGGCGACGGTCACGTTCGTGCCACCGGCGTTGGGCGTCACCGTCGCGGTGTCGGCGTCGACGAGGTACGGCGCGTCGTCGGTGTCGACGCCGGTGTTCGGGATCACCGTGGTCGGGTCCGTCTTCCAGGTGAAGTCCGCCAACTGGGCGTTGATCGTCGACCAGATGGGCGCGCCGAGCGGGATCGCCGTGATGCCGAGCTGGTTCGGCTGGGGGTTGGTGAACCACCATTGCGACATGTACTCCGTGTACGTGCCGTTGCCCTTGTCGATGAGCCACTGCCGGGTGACGCCGCCGTTGGCGGCGCTGCCCGCCGTGCCCTGGTAGCCGACCAGGAACGGCACCTGGAGCTTGCGCGCCTTGCTCAGCGCGCCCCCGCTGCCACCGTTGGCGTAGTACTCGACCACCGAGCTGGTCGCCGGGTCGTACTGCGTCTTGACGTTGTTGAGGTACTGGCTCACGAGGTCGCCGTAGAGGAAGCTTGGGTTGGCGTTCGTGATCGTCGCGCCGCCGCCGCTCGGCGCGTACGCGGCCTTGTTGCGCGTCTGGAGCGGGTTGACCGTGCTCGTCGTCGCGTCGCCGACGAGGCCGCCGTCGAGGACGGTGTCGAAGTTGTAGACCTTGACGTCGTTCTGCTGGGCGTACCTGTTGACGGACGGCAGCACCGGCCGGGTGTTCGGGCACCAGGTGCCGCCGAAGAGGATCACCGCGTTCGCCGTGTTGGCGTTCTTGAGCAGGTCGACCAGCTCGGGGTAGGTGACCTGGTTGATCCGCCAGCCGCCGTCGGCCGTGGCGTTGGCGGCGTCGGTGAGGACCGGCACGTTCGCGCCACGGGCGTCGGTCGACGCCTGGGCGACCTGCTTGGCGTTGACCTCGTCCTTCCACCAGGCGAACTGGTCGACCGCGGCGAGGTTGCTCGCAGGGCCCACCTTGCCGATCGCCGTGGTCACGTCGGCCTTGGCCGACCCCGCGTCCGGCTGCGTGGTGAGGTCGGTCCACGAGACGATCTTCGCCGGCTGGCCACCGTCGGTGGTGGCCTTGTTGTAGATGAAGAAGAAGCTGTGCTGGGCGTTGGCCGGCGCCGAGCCGCCCGCGTAGTCGTAGAGCGCGCCGCCGGAGGCGTTGCCGACCTTGGTGCTGTGGCCGGCGGCGGAGCCGCTGTCGTTGGCCACGCTCGGGTCCGGCGTCACCGTGACGGTCGCCTCCTCTGAGTTGAGGTCGTTCTGGACGACGTGCAGGCCGTTGCCGAGGTACAGGCCGACGAGGTTCGACCATGCGTCGCCGTACTTGGCGCGCGACTCCGCGGCGATCGACGTGATGCCGGCCGGGTTGCGGATGTCGAGGTTGGGCTCGGTGGTGGCGCCGACCTGGGCGTTGCCCGAGAGGTTCGGGTCGAACCAGTAGACCGCCTTGACGCCGGCGGCCTTGGCCGACGCCTCGACGTCCTGGGCGCGTGCGGCGAAGCTCGCGTCCTCGGCGGGATCGCCGATCAGGACGGCGAAGTTCCCCGACTGCTGAAGCAGCCACTGGAAGCGGTCGTAGGTGACCGGCTCGATCGCCGGGTCGGTGTCGCCGGCCGGCAGGCCGAGAGCGTGCTGCAGGTAGGTCGCGTCGGTGTAGCTGGTCGTGGTGGCGGTGCGCGCAGGCGCCGCGCCGGCGGCTTGGGCCGCAGCGAGCGAGACGATCGCGGCGGCCGCGGCGAGCGCTCCGGCCGATCGCGTCCGGACCTTGGGGATGTGCATGGTCTTGCTGTCTCTCTGTGTTAAGGATCAGTGAATGTTGAGCTGAAGTGCGATGGGGACGGCAGACCTCGCCCGTGCGATCGCACGGACGCGGTCGCGGGGTCACGAGGTCATGAGGACGACGCTCTGACGCCACGTCGGCCGAGGCCGAAGACGAAGGCGAGCCCGGCCGCTGCGAACACCGCCACCAGGATCCCGATGCCGACCGGGCGGGTGTCGCCCCCGCCGCCGGCGCTCTTGTCGCTGACCAGCTTGTACTCGGGCGTGCTGGCCGGGCTCTGAGTCGACGCGGGAGCGGCGGTGCCGTTCGCGGTCGTCGCGACGGCCGCGCCGGACGCGGTGGACGGCGCCGCGGCCGTGCCGCTCGCCGGGGCGGCGGGGTCCGTCGAGGCGGCGGCGTCCGTCGCAGCGGCGCCCGCGGCGGGGTGCGTCGCGGCGCGGTGCTTCGGAGACGCGGCCGTCGACGTGCCGCCCTTGCCGGCGTGCGTCGAGGCGGCCGTCGTCCGCGCCGGCGACGTCGTGCTCGGCGAGGAGGCGGTCGAGCGCTTGCTCTTCGCACCCGAGCTCGTGGTCTTCGTCGCCGGGCTCTCGGTCGTCTTCGTCGCCGAGCTCGTGGTCTTCGTCGCCGAGCCCTTGGTCCTCGCCTTCGTCGCGGAGCTCGTGGTCTTCGTCGCCGGGCTCACGGCCGCGGGACCGGTGGTGGCGGGGCTCGTGGCGGCCGGGGCCGAGCCCGCGCCCGTGGTGGTCGGGCTCACGGCCGCGGGCGCCGTGCCGGCGGAGCTGGGCGTGGTCGGGGTGGTCGGCGGCGGCGTGCCCTGCTGCTGCTGCGCGACCCAGGTGTCGTGGGAGCTGATCCGCGACCACTCGGTCCACTGCGCGGTCTTGACCAGGTCGCCCTGCCCGTCGTAGTACTGGATCTGGTCGTTGCCGAAGTCGTACTGGACGTTGGGGATCGGCGTGCAGGCGTAGTCGTCGTAGCCGGGCAGGGTGTCCGCCCCGTCGCGGTACGTCTGGCCGTCGATCGTCAAGGTGATCGGGGCGGGATGCTCGGCCGGGTTCGTGATGTCGGTGGCCTGCGCAGCCGGAGCCGCCGCGAGCAGCGCGACCGCGCCGAGCGCGAGCCACCGGGAGCGACGCATCGCCGCTGTTCCTGGTCGTTCCGTCGTCATGTCCGCTCCGTCCCGTTCGTGGAGCCGGCGACTGCGCTCAGCTCCGTTGACCCCCAATAGACCTGCGGGTAGATCTCCGCCGGTCTGAGGCCGCCGTACGGGCCGGCCGCGGACACCGGGAACGGCGTCGGGCTCGCGACGCCCTGCGCCGCCGCGACGGGCACGGGGGCCGGCACCGCGCCGGTGACGACCTGCGGCCGCGCGGCGGGCAGGCGGACCGGCACCGGGCCGGTGACGCGCTCGGACTCCGCGAGCTCGTCCGCGTCGACGAACTCGGCCCGCCCCGCGAAGATCTCGTCGTCGAGCAGCCCGGTCTGCCGCGCGACCACGGTGGCGCTCACCGCCGCCGCGGTCACGTTGGTCGCCGTGCGCGCCATGTCCGCGATCACGCCGATCGGGATGGTCGCCGCGACGAACTCGAGCGGCAGGTGGGCCGCGGACAGCACGGTGGCGGCGGCCACCGTCGCCGCGCCGGGCACGCCGGCCGTGCCCACCGAGACGACGACGCCGAGGACCGCGAGGACGACGTAGTCGCTCACCGAGTAGGAGATGCCGTACGCGTTGATGCCCCAGACGGCGACCATGATCGGCCAGATGCCGGCGCAGCCCGGCATGCCGATCGTCGTGCCCAGCGGCGCCGTGAAGTGCGCGATCTCCGTGTGGACGCCGACCTTGCGGGTGAGCTGCGCCGTCGTCACCGGCAGCGTGCCGATGCTGCTCTGCGTGCTGAACGCGGTGAGCTGCGCCGGGAAGATCTTGCGGAAGAACGCGACCACCGGCACGTCCGCGAAGGCCGTGAGGATCGCGCCGTTGAGGACGTAGGCATGCACGAAGCAGGCGGCCCAGACGAGCGCCAACAGCCCTACGAGCGAGCGGAAGTCGCTCCCGAGGTTCGTGCTGCTGCCGACCATGTCGGCCGTGAGCGCGACGATCGCGTAGGGCGTGAGCCGGATGACGTAGCCGACGGCCTTGAAGATCACGAGCTTGAGCGCCTCGGCGCCGGCGCCGAACGGCCGGACCTTCTCGGGCTCCTTCTCGGCCAGCGCCAGGTAGGCGACCGAGAGCGTGACGGCGATCAGGATGATCGGGATGACGTCGTTCGCGCTGAAGTTCTGGACGACGTTCGTCGGGAAGAAGCCGACGACGACCTGCCCGAAGTCCTGCACCTGGCCCTGGATGGTGTCGGTCGACAGCTCGCCGAGCTTGTGGTGCAGGCCCTGGCCGGGCTGGAAGGCCAGAGCGAGACCCAGCGCGAGCACGACGGCCAGCGCGTTGCTCAGCATCAGCCAGAAGATCGAGCGCACACCGATGCTGCGCAACTTCGCGAGGCTGCCGAGCGACGTGATCGACGAGACGATCGCCACGAGGATCAGCGGCGCCACCGTGGCGAGCAGCACGTTGATGTAGATGTGGCCGATCGGGTTGATCGCCTCGACGTGCTTGCCTGCGAGCAACCCGATCGGAACGCCCACCGCCAGGGCGAACAGCGCGATCAGGCTGAAGTTGAGCTGACGCTTGCGCAGCCACCAGATGGCGGCCCAGCTGAGCACCACCGCAGCGAGTGGCGCCAATGCCGACCAGTTCAGGTTCACAGTGCGTTCATCCTTCGGGGACCGATGCTTGTCGCGTAGGCGCGGCAAACTACACTAAATCGATCGACATAGGCAGTTATACATCGGCCAGTCGGCAGCCGGCGGCTCGCCGCCCGACCTGCGCCTCCGCCGAGGCACGCAAGTCCGCACCTCGTCAAGTGTGGTGTGTGCCCGATTGCCGGGGCCGACCGCCGAGGAGACGCTGACGTCGTCGCCAACGACCGGAGGCAGACATGGCGCTCGCGGCGGATCACCCATTCTTGGACACCTCCTTCACACTCATGCCTCCTGCGTTCGCCAAGCAACCGCGCGCCTCGGCCTGACGGGCGAGCCGGCACGACGATGGCCATACGCGCCATGGACCTGAAGGCGTCCGCGATCCCATGGGCGACGTGGCGGCCGTCGACCCCGTACTCCATCGGCCTCGAGGAGGAGGTCATGCTCCTCGACCCGCAGACGTGGTCCCTGGCGCCGCGGGCCGACCGCCTGCTCGCGTCGCTGAGCGACGATCTCGCCGAGCACTGCTGGGCCGAGACGCACGCCGCCGCGGTCGAGCTCACCACCGGCCCCCACGCGACGGCCGGTGGAGCGGTCGCCGAGCTGGACCGCCTGCGAGCGCGGCTGGCCGACCAGGCGCGAGGACTCGGCCTCGCCGTCGCGGTGGCGGGCATGCACCCCGGCGATGCCTGTGGCGACGGCGAGGTCACGCCGGGCGGCCGTTACGAGCTGATCCACCAGACCATGCGCGGCCTGGCCCGGCGGGAGCCGACGTTCGCCCTCCACGTCCACGTCGGCGTGCCCGACGCCGAGAGCGCGATCCGGCTCCTCAACCGCCTACGTGTCCATGCCCCGGTGCTGCTCGCCCTGTCGGCGAGCTCGCCCCTGTGGCGCGGCCGGGACACGGGCCTGGCGTCGAATCGCACGATCATGTTCCAAGCCTTCCCGCGAACGGGGCTGCCGCGCCACTTCGACAGCTACGGAGACTGGGTCCGCACCGTCGACCTGCTGCTGCGCTCCGGCGCCATCCCGGAACCGACCTTCCTGTGGTGGGACGTGCGCCCGCAGCCCCGGCTCGGCACGGTCGAGGTGCGCGTCATGGATGCTCAGCCGCGCTCCGAAGCCACGGCCGCGCTCGCCGCGCTCGTGCAGGCTCTGGCGCGGCTCGAGCTCGAAGAGGGCTTCGCGGTGCCGAAGGCCATGCATGCGCAGGAAGTCCTCGCGGAGAACCGCTTCCTGGCGGCGCGCGACGGCCCGACGGCCGAGCTCATCGACCCGGTGCGGGCGCGACGCGTCCCGTTCCCCGACCTGCTCGCCGACCTCGTCAGCGCGGCGATGCCCCACGCGCTCGCCTTGGGGGCCGTCGACGAGCTGACGTCCGCCTTCTCGCTCGTCGCGTCCCCCGAGGCATCGCGACAGGCGCGCTTGGCCGAGCGCTGCGGGGTCCCGCAGCTCGTGGCCGACCTCGCCGCGCGGTTCGCCCCGGCCGCCAACCGCCGATGACGGCGCGACGCCGCATCACCCCAACCGGATGAGATCGCGCCCGTCACCGAGAACTAGCGTCGGTGCATCGTGTCGCCGATGACCGAAAGGAGCGGCTGATGTGCCGCTGGCTTGCCTACTCAGGGTCCCCGATCCTCCTCACGGAGGCCCTCTACACACCCGCTCATTCGCTCATCGACCAGAGCCTGCACTCCCGGCTGGGCGCGGAGACCACCAACGGGGACGGGTTCGGCGTCGGCTGGTACGACGACACGCCGACCCCCGGCGTCTTCTACAGCACCGAGCCGGCGTGGAACGACCACAACCTGCACGAGCTCGCCGCCCACCTCCGCTCGGGCCGCTTCTTCACGCACATCCGAGCGGCGATCGGCAGCGCGGTGCAGCAGACCAACTGCCATCCGTTCCGCCACGACAACTGGCTCTTCATGCACAACGGCTACATCAACGAGTTCGCGACCCTCAAGCGTGACCTCGCGCTCGCCGTCGATCCCTCGCTGTACGCGGACATCCAGGGCCAGACCGACACCGAGATGCTGTTCCACCTGGCGTTGACGTTCGGGCTGCAGGACGACCCGCTCTCGGCGATCGAGCAGGCGATCGGCCTCGTCGAGGCCCACGGCGCGCGGCTCGGGGTCCCGAACCCCTTCCAGGGCACCGTCGCGACCACCGACGGACAGCGCACCTGGGCGGTCCGGTACTCCACCGAGGGCAAGTCGCGCTCGCTGTACTTCACGACCGCCGTGCCGAAGCTCCGCGAGCTCTACCCGGACGACCCCCGAGCCCACCAGTTCTCCGACGACATGCGCATGATCGTCTCCGAACCGCTCGGCGACCTGCCCGGTGTCTGGAACGCCGTCCCCGAGTCGACGTGCGGCGTCGTCACCGGCGGCCAGGACGAGCTGCGGCCGTTCAGCCCGAAGGCGCCGACGATCGCGGTGCCGGTCTAACGCCCGCGCGGCTGGCCCCGTGGCGCTCGCCCGCAACCGACGGCTGTCGCTCGTGCTGGCGGCGGCGATGTTCGTGCTCGTCGTCGACACGTCGTTGATGAACGTGTCGATCTCCGCGGTCGTCAAGGATCTCGACACGACGGTCAGCGCGGTGCAGGGCGCGATCGCGCTGGAGGCCCTGGTCTCCGCTGCCTTCATCCTGATCAGCAGCAAGATCGGCGACCTCTTCGGCCGCAAGCGCGCGTACGTCGTGGGTCTGCTGGCGTATGCGATCGGCGCGCTGGCGATGACGCTCGCCCAGAGCCTGACGGCGATCATCGTCTTCTGGGCGCTCATCGGCGGCCTCGGCGCTTCGCTTCTGCTGCCGGCGATGCAGTCGTTGATCCACGGCAACTTCGAGGGAGCGGCCCAGAAGCAGACCTACGCGCTGATCGGTGCGGCGGCCGCGATCGCCGCGGCGGTCGGGCCGCTGCTCGGCGGGTTCGTCACCACCTACCTGTCATGGCGCGTCGGGTTCCTGTTGGAGGCCGTCGTCATCGCCGTGGTGCTGTCGCAGGTCGGGCTGCTCGAGGACGTCCCGTACACGGGCCCGCGGCAGGTCGACGTGTTCGGCGCGGTCCTGTCCGTCCTGGGGATGGGCGGCGTCGTGTTGGGCATCCTGGTGTGGCAGGAGGGCGGCGACTACGTCGTGTTGCTGATCGCTATCGGAGCCCTTGCGCTCTGGGGGCTTGCTCGCTGGCTCGTGCGGCGCCACCGCGAGGGCAACGTGACGCTGCTCGATCCGGACCTGTTCCGGCTCCCGCATTTCCGGGTCGGGATCACCGGGCAGATGTTGCAGAACGTCACCCTCGGCGGCGCGATGATCGCCCTGCCGATCTTCCTCCAGATCAAGCTCGAATACGACGCCCTCCAGACGGGCTTGTCGCTCGCGCCGCTGTCCTTGACCATGTTCGCCGTCGCGATCCTCGCCGGTCGCAAGTCCGGCGGCCGGCGGCCCGCCGCGATCATCCGGAACGGGTTCGCGCTGAGCACGCTCGGCATCGCGCTGATCCTCCCGATCGTTCCCAGAGCGGATTCCGGCTGGTACCTGCTCGTGCCGCTGGCCATCGCGGGAGCGGGCCTCGGACTTCTGGTGTCGCAGCTCAACAACTACACGCTCGCCCCGATCGACGACGAGCGCATCAGCGAGGCCGCCGGCGTGAACTCCGCGGCGGGATCGTTCGGCCTGTCGTTCGGCCTGGCGGTCGCCGGTGGCGTCCTGCTCGCCACCCTCGCCCTCGCGTTCACCAACATGAGCAACGCGAGCCCGATCATCCCGTCCTCACAGCAGCAGCAGATCGCGCAGACCCTGGAAGACGACGCGCAGGTCGTGAGCAACACGCAGCTCGACGAGCTCGTCGCCCGCGAGCCGCCGGCGGTCCGGGACGAGGTCCTCAGCATCAACACCGACGCGACCAACCTCGCCCTTCAGGTGGCGCTGCTCGTGCCGATCCTCGCCGGCGCCCTCGGGCTGTTCGACGCCTTCCGCATGATGCGCCTCCCAGACGTCGAGCCCTCAGGCTCCGTAGAAGCGCTGGCGTGACGGGGCCCGGCACGGACGCCGGCGACTCGGAGACCGCCCAAAACGCCCGTCGCGTAAGCTTTGCGCGCCGCCGAGACGCGGCTTACTAAAACTCCCCGAAGCACTTCTCCCCATTACTACTGAAGGACTCTTTTCTATGAGTACGTCATCACGTCGCGGCCTCGTCGGCCTCCTTGCCGCTCTCCTCTGCCTGGTCGGCGCCGCGTCGGCGCAGGCCAGCGCCGACGGCCCCAAGCTGTGCGCCCCCGGGAACACCGCCTGCGTCTGGTTCACGAACGACGGCGACGTCATCCATGTCCAGGACGTCGCCTGCGACGGGCATTCCGCCGTCGCCCAGGTCCAGATCGCGTCGTTGGGGATCTACGACAACCTGTGGAACAGCGACGGCTGCGGCACGATCCGCACCTACAGCTACGGCACCGCGGTCCCCGAAGGCACCACGGTCTACTACCGGCCCTGCATCGGAGAATGGGGCACGCGCACCCTGCTGAGCTGCAACAGCGGCTGGACGCACGGCACCGCTTGACCGAGAAGGCAGAACGCCTCTAGCCGGGCGCGCGGCGCGCCAGCCGATTGGCCGCGCCGCGCGCCCGCGGCACCTGGAGACCGTCCAAGGTGAAGGCTCTTGGTGTAGGCGATCAGCATCCTGCGTTGAGGCTCACGCGGGATCGCTCGATACTCGACGACATGTCACGCCCCTCCCTGTCCTTCCTCTCCGCCGCTGCGCTGGCGGCGTCGGCGCTCCCCCTCGCCGCCGCGGTCCCGGCCCAGGCCGCCAACCACATCGGCATCTGCAAGAGCAACGCCGGCTGCATGGTCGTGCAGCACACGTTGCCCGGGCACGTCGCGCAGGCGCCGAGCGACGGCGTCATCGTCCGGTGGGGCGTCGTCGGAACCGGCCGCTTCGCCATCGCGCCGGTCACCTACACCGCGACGAACACCGTCGTCCGCGGCCCGGCCACACCGGTCCAGTCGTCGTCCTCGAACACGCAGGAGAGCTACTTCGCGGTCGAGCCCGGCATCGCGGTCAGCGCCGGGCAGAGCTTCGGGCTGCTCCTCTCCCCCAACGCGCAGATCCCGGTGCTCTCGCCGGTGGCGGGCGCCGACGTCGACAACTGGTACACGCAGCCGGCCGTCGGGCAGGCGACGCCGGCCGACGGCCAGGTCGACCAGCCGGTCGGGACGCTGTACGAGGCGTGGATCCAGCCCGACGCCGACCACGACGGCTACGGCGACGACACCCAGGACGGATGCCCGACCGACGCCTCGACGCACGGTCCGTGCCCGGCGCCCGCGCCGGCCCCGGCGCCCGCCCCGGCCCCCGCACCCGCGCCCGCACCCGCTCCGGTGAGCCACGTCGCGCCGGTGCTGCGCAGCGTGGAGGTCCACGGCACCCGCCTCAGCTACGCCCTGAACGTCGCGGCCAAGGTCACCGCGACGGTCGAGCGTCGCGACGCTCACGGGCGCTACCACCGGGTGCTCTCCCTCTCGCGCTCGGCGCACGCCGGTCGCGACGCGCTCGTGCTCCGCGGCAAGCATCGCCTCCGCCACGGCCACTACCGCGTCAGCCTGACCACGGTGACCGCGACCGGCGACCACGGCCACCGCGCGCTCGTGCGGTTCACCGTCCGCTGACCGGCGGACGGCTACCGACCACCCCAACAACGACGAACGGCCGGATCTCCGGGCCTTTGCGCAGCAGCCGGGGGCGGGAGTCGAACCCGCGGCCGCGGCCGCGGGGTCGGCGCGTTGGTGTCGCTGTGTGCTACGGCGGCCAAGAGCGATGACGTGACTCACGGACCGGAGATCGTGTGGGGCAGCAGCGTCTCCGGCGCGCCGCGCTGCGCCGCGGCGCGGCGGGGCGGTCGTCATCGCGCGGTTGAGCAACGGGGCGAGCTGACCAGCGAGGTTGGGCGACCCGCCGGCTTGCGCGACCTGCGCCGCGAGCAGGTCGCACCAAACACGCTGGTGACGTCGCACGACCCCGGCGACGCACGCTGGCTCACGGCTGTCCTCCTCCGCCGCCTCACACGGCAGCGGCAAGAGCTCGTCCGCGAGTTCGACCAAGCCTGGGCCGGTACGGTCCGATGCGTCCGTGGAGTCACTGCTCCTGGGCCATGCCCCCGGCCGGTCGCACGGCGCGGGGGCGCTTTGATCTCGGGGGCTGGCCGGGGCGGGCGGCGCGGCGCGGCGCGCGAGCGACTGGAGCGCCCGGGTGGCCGCCACCCGAAGCCCGAGCTGAGCGCTCGAACGAGCGACCAAGCGCGCGGCGGGAGCCATCACGACGAAGCCGAGGACGAGCATGGCGAGAGCGCGCGGCGACCTCCCGAGGCGCGGCCGGCGATTGGTAGCCCCGGCCCGAACGAGGACACGGCCGTCAACGAGGTGCCGGCGACACACCGCCCGCGAGGCGCGGACATGCACGACCAGAATGGGCTTCCTGTCGATCCCGCCGCTCGACCCTGATCGGCAGCGGCTGATCGATCTTGTTGGTGACGATCTGAGTGACCTATTGCCGAGCTGGTCTGGTCGTCCGGCCGTCGAAGACCCCGGAGCGCCGGCCGGGCCCGCTGGCCCGAACCGGCGCTCCAGGCGCAATGCCTACTTCTTTGCCTTGTTCGCCTTCTTCGCCTTCTTCGCCTTCTTCGCCGCGCCCGTCGCGCCCGTCGCGCACTTCGCCGTCACCGGGACCGTACGCTTGACCACCGCGCCGTTGTGGCCGGTGAACGTCACGATCGCTCCGGTGCCGCGGCAGGCCAGGCCGTGCGGCGTCTCGAGGATCTGCCGCTTGTTGTGCGGGAGGTCGAGGTCGAAGCGCGTGATCGGCACGTCCGGGATCGACGCGAACGCCGTCCCGAGCCGGCTCTTCGAGAACGTCGTGGTCCCGACCAGGGGCACGGTCAGCCCGCTGCCCTGGAGGATCGGCACGAGTCGCGGCAGCGTGCTGCCCGCCTGCACCAGGTAGACGCTGCCCTGCAGCGGCGTGCTCAGGAGCGGGGTCACGGCGCTCGCGCCACCGACCTTCGACGCCGCCGGGCACTTGACCGCCGCCAGCTGCGCCGACGTGCAGACCTGACCCAAGGCCTTCAGCTTGATCACGATCTGCTTGGGCAGCGCGACGCCGACGGACTTGAGGTTCGACTGCCCGGGCGTCTGCGTCAGCGTGACGTGCAAGCCGGCACCGGCCTTCTTGGTGCTCTTGATGGCCTTGATGGACATCTTGGGTGCGAACGGCAGCTTCGAGCAGCCGGACATCGCGAACCGCTGGCTGAGCGTCGTGGTCTCACCACTCGCCGAGGCGACCTGCGCGGTGACCTCGCTCGGCGCGCAGCTCGTCGGCGAGGCCATGAAGCCCGGCCGGTCGAGCGCGAGCCCGACGCTGCGCAGCCGCAGCGGGATGCCCGCCAGGATCTGCGGCAGCGGATCGGTCCGCACGGTGATCCGCGTGTCGGGCGCGACGTCGATCGCCGACCGGATCACGACCGTCCCCAGGTTGTAGGGGCCGGCCAGCGCCGGGACGACGAGGCTGAGCCCATACGGCGCGCCCTTGTACCCGTCGGTCAGGTACGCCGTGCCCCGCAGCGAGAACGGGTGCGCCCCGGCGCCGGCGGTGACGAACACCGCGCCGACGCGCGTCGCCGCCGGGCACGTCCCGGCCGCCGCGTCGGCGTCGCCGCAGCGCGGCACCGCGCCCACGTGGGCGGTCAGCCCCGGCGGCAGCGTCACCGACGTGATCGCGCCGATCGCCTGCGTCCGGTCGTCGCGCGCCACGGTCAGCGTGAACGGCGAGTCCGCGCCGGCGCGCGACGAGCCCAGGCCCGACGTCAGGCGCGGCGCGAACGGCACGCTGGACGGGCACGACCCGCCGCCGAGCGTCAACGGCGCGCTGACGACGGTCGGCGCCGCACCCGTCCACGGCGTCAGCGTCGCGGTGGCGTTCGACGTCCCGCACGTCGACGGGGACGCCAGGACAGCTCGGTCTCCCCCATCGAAGTGCAACGTGAAGTGCTCGAACGGCTGCTGCGGCGTGTTGTCGAACGTCGCGGTGATCCGCCCCGTCGCCGGGTCGGCGTCGATGACGCCCGGCAGCTTCAGCCGCACGCCGTCACCCTCGACCACCATGAACAGGTCGTAGCGCCCAGGAGACGGCGACGGGCCGAGGTAGATCGGGCCCGACAGCGTGTCGCGCAGGATCGGCGAGACGATCGACGCGCTGCCGATCCTCGCGGCGTCGGGGCAGCGCGCCGGCCCGGCATCGCCGATGCCGACGCCCGCCGCGTCGCAGTCCGCCAGCCCGTCGGCGGCGGCCGGCGAGATCGCGTAGCCCTCGGGCAGCGCCACGACGGCACGCTGCAGGTCTGACGCCCCGAGCCCGTCGGGGTCGCGGTTCTGCGCGACGTCGAGCGCCACGTCCAGCCCGGTCGGCGCATCGGCCGACCCGCCGTCCGGCGTCAGCTTGATCGACGCCTGGAACGGCACCTGGTCGCAGCCGGTCGGCGGCGGCGTCGTCGCCGACGTGCGGACCGGCGCGTCAGGATGCGTCCACGACGTCATCTCGACCGTCGTGGTCAACGGCGCGCTCCCGCACGACGTCGGGTTGCGCAGCAGCGGCACGCGCGGCGAGCTCGCCGGGCAGGTCTGCAGCGGCGACGGCGGCGGGTCGACCTTGTTGGCCGCCAGGCACGCGCCGCGCTGCTCGTCGTGCGCGGGGTCCGCCGGCACGCCCCACAGCGTCAGTGACTGCGCGTAGATCCGCGCCGCCTGGTTGACGCCGCTGATCACGGCCGTCAGCCCGCCGTCGCTCTCGGTGCGGACGCGGAACCCGATCTCCACGTTCGGGGCGAGGACCGAGAAGCCGAACGCGGCCGGCTCGTGGTCCGAGACCTCCAGGTTGTACACCGGGAACCACTGCTCCGAGACGCCACCCGCGTACCCGAGGTTGATCTTCAGGTCGACGAAGCCGACCTGCGAGTCGTCCGGGCAGGTCGCGCCGCCAAGCAGACCGGCGCCGAAGACCGCCGCGGGGCACTGCGGGACGTGCGTCGTATCACCGACGAGGCCTGCCGGCAGCGCCAGCCGCACGTCCTTCAGCGGCGCGTTCGGCACCGGTACGGTGAGCGGCGCGCCGGCCGGGTCGGCCGGATCCGGGATCTGGACGTCGTGCGTGTTCATCGTGAACCCGGTCGTAACGTCAGGGTGCGCCCCGGCCTGGCTCGTGCTCGCCGAGACCGTGAACGACGCCGGCCCGAACGCGGGGTCGGCGGATGCCGCGGACGCACCGAGCGCCGCGAGGAGGAGCAGCGCGAGCGCCAGCCCGATCGACTTCCTCAACATGTCCTAGCGCCCCTTCTTGGTGGTCTTGGCGTGCTGGAGCACGAGCGTCGCGTGCGCGCTCCGCGTCGTGTCGCTGCACGTGATCGTCAGCCGGACGGTCAACCGCCCGTTGCGCGCCAGCGCGCGCCGCGCCTTGGTCGTCAGCTTCACGGTGAGCGTCGTCCGGCCCGCCGCGAGCTTGCTGGTGGACCCGGTGGCGACCGTGACGCGCTTGTGCCCGATCTGCCCGCGCCCGGTCGCCGTGAACACGGCGGCCGCACTCACCTTGACCTTCAACGACAACTTGCCGGTGCGGGCGAACGCGCGCCGCTGCCCCGCCGTGACCGACGTCACCGAGAACGTCGGGCGCACGCTGGAGCCGACGCCGGGCGCGACGTCGAACGCCGGCGCGGTGTCGGGCGCCGCCGGCGGCGCGGTGGCCGGCGTCGGCGCCGGCCGGCACGCCTCACCCGTGCAGGCTGGGCTCGGCGCGCTCGCCGGGAACCCGCCGCCGACGCGGGCGACGTAGACGTCCTGGTAGCCGTGGTCGTCGTCGGCCGGGACCAGGCTGTCGCGCGACAGCATGAACACGGAGCTGCCGTCGACCGAGTTGTCCACGTAGTACGTGTCGGTGCTCGTCCCGGGCGAGATCAGCCGCGTGCGCCCGTCGGCGTACTCGTACACGTCGACCTTGTCCTCGGTGTCGTCCTGGGTGAGCGGCACGGCCGTCTCGAAGAACAGGTCCCCGTCGCTCGCGAAGTTGCGCGTCTGGGTGCCGAGCACGTTGCGCGGGTCGCGCAGCGTCGCGCCGGCGCCTGGGTCGGCGGCGCCCGGCGGGCACGACGCGCACGAGAGCTGTTGGGTGGTGTCGTCGTAGACGTACACCTCCGTGACGCCGCCGCTGTCGTACCGCGTCAGCTTGGCGAGGCTCTGGAACGCCAGCTTGCCGCCGTCGGCGGTGATCGGCGCGGTGTTCTGGTTCTCGCCAAGGTTCATCAGCAACGAGGAGTCGCCGGGGTCGAGCGTCGCGATGAAGTGGTGGGTGCCGTCGGCGTGGGCGACCCAAAGGTTCGGGGAGCCGGCGGTGCCGTCGCCGTCGAGCGCGTCGGTCGTCGTGAAGTACACGCGTGAGGCGTCGGGAGCGGTGTGCACCGTCGCGACGGCAGAGCTGGAGCTGGCATCGGCCAGCAGCCGCAGCACCCCGCTGCCGATGTCATAGCCGTACAGGCCGCCGGCGGTCGCGTCGTCGGTCAGCGGGTCAGAGCTGGTGAACGTCACCCAGTCGCCGTCGTCGGACGCACCCTGGAACCGGGCGCCGCTCGGCGCGGGCTGGCCGACCGAGCCGCTGGCCTGCGACGCCGAGACGAGCACCGTGCGCTGGCCGTCGCGGACGTAGAGCTGGCTGCCGGTCGTGAAGAACACGCGCGAGCCGTCGGACGACACGCCGCTGCGGTCGCCCGGCAAGTAGTTGTAGGGGCTGACCCGGCCGCCGGCGAACAGCGCGTCGGTCGGCGCCGGGATCTCGTGGCCGCTGCCATCGTCGACCAGCGAGACGATGTGGGTCACGCCGTCGACGATCTCGTAGACCTCCCTCGTGCCGCCGGGCACGTCGGGGAGGATCTGCTTGGTGGACTCGAAGACAACCGCGCGGCCGTCGTCGGAACGGCCGGCGTAGTCCGAGTCGACGGTGTTGGCGTCCGCGGGCGCCACCGGGTCGTTCGGGTGCGCGCCGGGCGTCAGCCAGCGCGTCACGCCGCCGGCCGCGCTCGCGTAGACGTCATTGGACCGGTCCACGTCACCGGCCATGAGCGGCTGGGTCCCGTCCAACGGCGTGGCGAAGAACGTCCGCGCGTCGGCCGAGAAGTCCTGGGGGTTGATCGACGTCGCGAGCGACGTGTGGTCCGGCAGGTCCTGGCGCGGGGACAGGAGGTCCGTGGTCCAGCCGGTGTTCGAGCGTGCGGCGGTGTAGATCGTGTCGAAGTCCGCGCTCGGCGAGCCCGGCATGGTGCCGAAGCTCGCGAAGTCGACGACGTTGCCGTCTGGGGACGAGACCATGCCGCTCGCGATGTCGGCGGCACCCTTGACGGGCGGCGACACCAGCTCGTAGGCGCGCGGCGGTGGTGCGTCGGCGACGGCCGCGTCGACCGCGACGGCCGTCACCGACGCAGCCAGCAGCGAGCTGGCGACGGCGATTCGTGCAAGCACAGCAGATGACCCTTCTCGTAGATGTAGCCGCCCAAGACAGCGGGGACAGGCGGCGGCGCGGATCATAAACTGGTCCGTACCTAGAATGCAAGAGCAGATCCCCGGCCTCCATCAATCGAGGCCCTTCATGTTCTTGCAAGCACGAGGCGCATTCCCCGTTCCTATCGGGCCCGGAGTCTCGTTGATCTCGTTTCGCGGATCGCCTCGCGCGTGATCAGCATCAGCGCGCGCCCGAGATCCCGCTCCCGACAGCGGATCGCCGACGCGTCGATCGCCACGCCAATCGCTCGGCTCACGACCTCGCTTTGGCCGGTTCGCCCCCGCGAGCGCGGCGTCAATGCATGTTCTCCAAGCCCAGCATCCCGATCGTCGGCGATGGCAAGGAACGCACAAGAATCTCCATCAGATGTTTGTCCTCAAGGCACTCAGAGCATTGAACGTGTACCGCGGAGTTTATAGGGTGCCGCCCGTCCCACTGTCCGAAAGGAAGTTGCTCACATGCGCTCGCTTAGTAAGAGCATTAGCCTGCTCGTCCTCGTCGCCGCGTTCGGCCTCGCCGCATCTGCGTCCGCGTCGGCCGCCACCATGGTCGTCTCGTCGCCCGGAGCGAAGGGCGGCGTCGGGACCACCGGCGCCCAGCTCGTCGTCCAAGGCTCCGGCACTACGGCGACCATCAGCTGCACGGCCTCCGGTTTCAACGCCACGCTGGCCGGCGGGACCGGCCCGCTTCCGCTGGCGGTGTCAACCGACTACAAGCCGACATACAGTGGTTGCACGACCGCGGGCGTCTCGACGACGATCGACTGCAAGAACACGGCCAAGCTCGCGGCCGTGGGCCTCTCCGTCAATGGCGTGACCCCATTCACTCTGTCGGGGCTGAATTGCACGGCCTCGGTCAGCGGCTGCGGCACCGCGACGCTCAGCGGCACGGTCCCGGCGTCGTACAACAGCGGCCACAGCCAGCTGACCGTCCTGACCACCGGCCAGTCGACCGCGGTCAGCAACAGCGTCTGCGGTCTGATCCCCGACGGGACCGCGACGACAACGAACCCGACCGGCGGCGCGCTCGCCTACACGGTCGTCCCGCTGGTGGCCATCCAGGTGTACTGACACCCGCGCGCCTCCGCCCCGTCCGGGCGGAGGCGCGCGGCGCCCGCCGCGCCGACGTTGCCGGCATGGACCTCGCCTCAGGCCGAAGACTCGCCGACCTCGAGCACTGGACCGCCTACCGCGTCTGTGGGCTCGGCCAGCTCGCCGGAGAGCCGGCTCGATCGTCAGGACGCGCAGGTTGTTGTCGTCGTTGATCGCCGCGGCGAAGGCTCCGTCGCGCAACTCGAGCAGCTCGCGGAGCCGCCGCTCGGCCTCATCCTCATAGCCAGGATCGGTCCGCCACCGACGCTCCAGCCGCTTCAAGGCATCCTCGGCCAACTCCCCGAGCTGTGCCGGCGTCAGCGACCTCGCCGCAAACGCATCCTGGAGGTGCACCGCCTTGGACGGCCTCGCGGATCTCGTCCTCGGCGTGCTCGCACGCCCGCCTGATCCGCTCCGCGATCCATTTCTCGAAGGCAAAGACGAGATGCTCGGGGATCGCGAGCAAGTCACGGGACTCGATACGGTCCGAGATGTCCATGGAGTTGATGCTCCTTGGCCATGCCCCCGGCCGTCTTCAGCGGCGCGGGGGCGCTTTTCAGATAGGCCGGCCGAGCCGAGCGGTGGTGCGCCTGGTCCGATGGGCTCGGCGACGCTAGCGCCGCGGTTTCGAAGAAGGAAGCGGCGGCGGCGGCCGGTGCGGCCGTGTGGGGCAACACGGTTATTGCCCGATTCGTTGCCGCACAGCCCATTTTTGGCGACTTAAGCAGTCGCTGCGGGACGACAAAAGGCCCGCAAAAGCGGACCTTTTGATGAGTACCCGGGGGCAGGATACGAACCTGCGACCTTCGGGTTATGAGGTGCCCGGACTGCAGTCCGGTTAGATGATTTGGCCGCTATTTGCGAGAAGTTTCTTTGGTTGGCTTGGGTTGTTTTTGGGTGCCTTGGAACCACATTGGAACCACCAAGAGTGCGGCGAGGATGCCGAGCGCGTCAGCGGCCGCGGCGTCGCTTCGGCGAGCGGTGGATGCCCTAGTTCACCATGCGTGACGGTTGTCCTATTTCGACTCCTGGCTACTCGGCCAGCGCGACGCCTTTGCGCGTCGCCCGAGTTACGCAGTCGGGCGCGGTAGCGGTGCTTGTTTCGCTCGGCCTCGCCGAATGTCGAAAGACGATGCGACCTTCGTTGTTTCGTGCGGCCGTCGCGGCCGGCGGGCTAACCGCTGCCGGTCCAGAGCACGCTCATAGAAAAAGGCGATCACGACCGAGTCCCGGGCACGTACTCGCCTCGCTGTTGGGCAGACGGCGACCGTCGTCGGAGCCCAGTTGCACAGGCCAGCCGACGCGGGGGCGCTCGCTCATCACCGCTGGAACTACGCCAGCAAGCCCTCGCCGTACGTCAAGCTGCTCACGGTATGGAACTCAGGTTGCGGCGTTGCGGTCTGCGTCGCCGAGCTCGAACCCTGTGGGCTCGACGAGTTCGACGGCGACCCGCCGAGCGCCGATGTCGTTGGCGATGAGCAGCTTGACGAGCTGCTTGCCGTTGATGAGCCAGATGAGCGGCTTGTCGTCGCGGGCGGCTTCCTCGCGGGCGCCCTTCCCGAAGTCGCTGGTCGTGATGATGAGGCCCTGCTGGTGCGGCTTGAGGCTCCCGTTGAGTGCCTGCACGGTCGGTCGCTGCACGTTCTGCTGCTGGCGCTTGGCCTGAACTGCGATGCGGACATCGAGACCCTCGGCGAGCTCGTACACGCCGGTCGCGTCAATGCCCTTGTCGCCGTGGTAGGCGGTGACTTCGACCTCGCGGATGCCGAGCTCCCTCAGCAGTTCGCCGGCGAGCTGCTCGAAGTCCGCGGGGTCAAGCTCGCGGAGCTGTTCGAGCATCTGCTCTTCGGCATCTGCGTTGTGTTTGGCAATCTCCTGCTGTACGCCAGGTTCCAGCCAGGCCGCCAGGCCGACCATGCCCTTGCCGTGGCGGACGAACCGCACTGGCTTGCTGCGCATCTCTGCGCGCGCGTTCTCCGTGATGATTTGCGCGTAGAGGGTGGCCTCCGGCGTCTTGCCACTGGTCTTCACGAGGTCCTCGTCGAGCACCACCTTGGTGATGTCGCGGTAGTGCATCGGGTGCCCGTTGCCGTGACGCTGTAGAACGTCCTCCGCCGCGTCGGTGAACGACAGCCGCTTTTTCAACGGCGCGCCGACAGGCATGTCTGCGCTCAAAGGAGTCGCTTCGTTCGAGGGCACTGCCTCCGCCTCGCCCGCCAGCTGAGCCTGCTGGTCCTCGACGTCTGGGTTCAGCGCGAATGTTCCCTTCGCGACCTGAACGAACCGAGAGCCGGCACCCTTTTTCTTGATGTCCGTGTAGAGGCGAGCCGCAACCGTCGCGTCCGGAGTCTTGCCTTCGCTCTCCCAAAGTTGTTGGTCGAGCATCGCTCTGTAATGACCTTGGAGTGAAGCGGTCCTCCCTCATCGGCAAGCACCGTCACGATGGCTTTCCAGAAGTTCACGAGAGTTCCGCTCCCGGCTGGTAATTGCGCAGCTCGTTGCCGTGGCGACCGAGCCAGTCGGAGGCCTCTTGCCAGTCCGGCAGCGCCGCCGACAGCGCGCGCCAGAACGACTTCGAGTGATTCGCAACCCGGAGGTGCACGAGCTCGTGGACGACGACATACCGCGCCACGTGCTCCGGCATGACCACGAGACGCCAGTTCAAGGAAATGTGTCCGTGGCGCGAACACGACCCCCAACGCGTCCGCTGGTCACGGACGCCCACGCCCGACACTTCGACGCCGAGCCTCTCCGCTTCCGCCGCGACCAATTGCCGAAGCCATGTACGGGCGGTGCGCCGATACCACCGCTGTACGGCTCGCGAGGCGTCTTCCGCGGGGACGAGCAGACGCCCGTCCTGAAGGCGTGCGTGAGCGATACGGGACGTGGACTCAACGGTCACCCGGGCACCGTGCAACCACACCTGCGTGTCCGTGGCCAGACCGAGCTCGGCGAGGCGGTGCCGCTCCTCCTCGACCGAGCTCAGTTTCGACAGGACCCAGGCTGCTTTGTTCCGCAGGGCCTGCGCCGCGTACTCATCGGACGCGCCCGCTGGCACGATGATGCGCAGCGGGACGTCGCGCCCGAGTTGAATGCGAGTGGTACGCGCACGGTCAGAACGACGCACCTCGACCTCGACGACGCGCTCCCCAAGGTCGACGGTGAGCGTCTCCGCTGCGGGTGGGGCGGCCATGGCGCTCACCGGAGCGTCGCAAGAGCGGCCATCAACTCATCCATCAACTCGGCGTTCTGCGGCAGCTGACTTGTGCTGTCGCGGACGACGAGTTCCTTGACAGCGGCACGCCGGAGGCGCTGGGCAACGTCGGGCCGGTTCTTCCAGTCGGGAATGCGAGAGGCGTCGTCGTAGTGCTTGCTCATCGCCTTGGCGACATCAACGGTGTCCTGTTCGTCGGCGCTTGGCGCGGACCGCAGCAACACCGCATGAACGAGGACGCCGGCCTCATCCAGACCAAGGTCGGCGCCGCGCTCCTGCTCGCGCTTGTAATCCGCGACGAGCTGCTCCCACCCGCGCAGGTCGTCGAGGGTCATTTGGGCCGCTCGAAGCCGCTTCGCGCGAAGCTCGGCCAGTCGCTCGGCGAGAGTCTTAGCCAGGGGGTCGTCCTGGCCGCGCACCTTGATTTCGTGGACGATGGCCGCCTCGATGTCGGTCGCCTTTTCCTCCGGCGTGAGCTCTTTGTCCTCGATCAAGGCCTGTAGGAAGTCGGCGTCGATAGTGAAGGCGGGCAGGTCGTCACCGATGCGGTCCATGCCGACAGCCGCTTGCACTAGCTGGCGGGTCTTGTGGCGCAGGTCGTCGCCGGTGCGGCGGTCGCGGCGGGTGCCGCGTCGCCAGGCAGCCCAGATTTCGAGCAGCTCGCCGTAGCGGCCGAGATGCGGCGCGAGGCGCCTGTCCGGGGTGAGCGTTTCGTAAATGCCTTGGGCTTCGCGGAACAGCCGCTCGAAGTCCTCCGCCTTGTCGGTGTGATCAGTCAGCAGCCGCACTACACGCAGCATGCGCTTGCGGGCGGACCCGTTCGCGGCCGGCTCGACGACCGTGAGGGCTTCGTCGATGATGCGGGGGAACCGCTCGATGAGCGCCTCCGTCGGCTCAACGAGCCCTTTGAGGTCGTCGGAAGCGAACTCAGACAGGGCGTCCTTGAGTTCGTCGAAGACGCCCCAGTAGTCCAGGATGACGCCGTAGTCCTTGTCCCGGTAACGCCGGTTGGTCCGGGCGATGGCCTGCATGAGCGTGTGTTCGCGAAGCCCGCGGTCCAAGAACATCACCTGCTCGCTGGGCGCATCGAAGCCTGTAAGGAGCATCCCGTTGACGACGAGCAGTTTGAGAGGGTCACTGTCGCTCTTGAAGCGGCGGATGAAGTCCTTGATGGCCTTCCGGTCGGTCGCCGTAATGAAGCCGTCTGCCTCGTCGGCAGCTTCGGATGTGTCGCCCTCGTCGGCGCCGCCGAGCGTCGGCGCTCCGTGGACTCGCACCCAGTGCTCGCCCGGGTACCAGTAGCGCAGGTCAATCTGGCCGACGCGGCGTGCGCTGTCCTTCTTGTTACGCGACATGATGACCGCGAACTCCTGCGGCTGGAGGTACTTGGCGAGCTCCGCGGCGAGAAGCGCACAGGCCTCACGGTCGACGCCTACGAGCTGGCCGCAGAAGCCATTTGAGGCGAAGCGAGTAGCTAGCTGGTCGGCGACGTCTGCTGCGATGGCGGCCACGCGTGCCGGCGCTTTCGCGACGACGGACTCCTTGCTCGCCTGCGCGCGCAACTCGTCTCGGGCTTCTTCGTCGAGGTCGGCCGCGAGCACGTCGACCTTGGCGTCAAGATCGGTCTTGGTGATGCGCCACTCGGCGAGCCGGGGCTCGTAGACCACCGGGACAGTGGCGCCGTCGGCAATTGCCTGGTCAAAGCCGAAACGGTCCAGGTACGCCTCTCGCTTGCCGTCTCCGAGTTCAGGACTGAAGACCTTGCGGGTGGAGCGATGGGAGTCGACCTCGATGGGCGTTCCCGTGAAGCCGAACATCCGGGCGGTGGGTAGCGCGTCCTGCATCCAGATGCCGAACTTGCCGAACTGGGACCGGTGCGCTTCGTCGACGAACACGATGACGTCTCGGTCCTTGAGGGCGGCGTTCATCGACTGACGGAACTTCTGGACGGTGGTCACGATGACGCCGCCGCCACCGACGAGCAGCGTCGCCAGCCTCTCACCAGAGGTGGCCTGCTGGACGCCATCGAACTCGCACGCGACCAGCGTCTCGTTGATTTGCTCGTCTAGGTCGACACGGTCGATGACGAGCACGACCGACGGATTGCCGAGCCCGACGCGGAGCAACTTGCCGGCGGCGAAGACCATGGTCAGCGACTTGCCGGAACCGGTGGCATGCCAGATGATGCCCCGGTCGAACTGCTTGGCGATGACGCGGTCGACTAGCTTGTTCGCCGCACGGAACTGGTGCGCCCGCGCGAGCTTCTTCGTTGTGACACCTTCACGAGTCTCGAAGACGACGAAGTTGGTCGCGAGGTCGACGAGGTTGTGCGGGTGATACGCGCCTGTCAGGGCCACGAGCATTTCGTCGTCCGGGTCCTCAACCTCGCGCGGCCAAGCGTCGGTCCACTGGAGATAGGACCGTTCGTCTTCGAGGCCGGAGGGGCCCAGGCGGAACGACAGGCCGTTGCAGCACCCGACCACGCTGGTCTGGGTGATGAGCTGGGGGGCGTCGAGCCAGTAGCCCCTCCAGTCATCTGCGGCGCCGCTGATGGGCTCGTCTGTGTCCTTGTTCTCGATGACGCCGAGCGGGATGCCGTTCACGAGGCACACGACATCGAGACGCGGCTCGCGCTGCCCTCCAGTGCGGATGACGAACTCTTCCGTCACCACGTAGTCATTTCGGCTTGGCTGCTGGCTGTCGACGACCGTGATGTCGAGAGTCGGGCTCGCCGGCGTCGGCTTGTACTGGTAACCGTTTCGCAACACCTCAAGCATCTCTCGGTCGCTGCTAATGCGCCGTACCTTGGCGGCGATTTCCCGCGCGGCGTCCTCGTTGAGTCCTGCGTTGAGCTTGCAGAGGGCCTGGATGAGCAGGGGCTCGACAATCGCCTCGTTCATGCGCGCTTTGCCCCGGAGCGCGTTCATGTCACACCGATTGATGAAGTCCCACTCCAGTCGCTGCAGCACGTCCAGCTGCTCAGCTTGGATGTCTGCCTCTGTGGTGTGAAACGTCGCCGACATGCTCGTGCCCGCTAGCTACTCTCCGGCGGCTGCCGAACTCCGGTCACGAAATCCTCCAGGAGCGCCGTCCGGAACCCGACGTGAGCGGCCGACAGCCTGTCGTACGCCTTCCGCGCTGCAACGAGCTGTTCGAGACGAACCGCAACATCACCCTGGGTGTCGAGGTCTGGGAGGGGTACCTCGAAGTCGCTGACGACGCCAAGGGAAATGTTCGTCAGGTTCGTCGTTCCCTCCGCCTCCTCGACAAGTTCGTCATACGCGCTCCACAGGAAGTGGAAGAGGAAGAGCGGGACATGCCGGCTTCCTGGCTTGATTGCGGCGCACGCCTGATTGGTGGCCATCGGCTCGGTGATGTAGGCCGACCGCCCGACGGTACCCCGTCCGTACATGGCCACGAGCACGGTTCCAGACGGGTAGAGCTTCGCCGACGAGCGCTTCAAGCCCTCGTCGCTGATGGTCTCCTCAGTCTCACTGATGGGTCCGAACGCGACTTCGCCCGTCTTGACCCAGGGGACGCCGCCACCGAAGTATGTGGGCTCTCGGCGAGAAGGCGTGCCTCCTGAGCCGAGGTCCGCGAACTCCGCGATGGGAACTGCTTCGTGGGCCTCTGCCAGGCCGGAGAAGAGGTCCCGGCGATACGACTCGAAGAACTGCTCCAGTGACGCACGCTGCTCGCGAGCTCGTGCGGCCGCCTGGTCCGCGAGGTCCACCGCGTCGACGATGGCCAGCTGCTCTTCGAGCGAAGGCAGTTCCACCTCCAGCTCCAGGAACTGCTCCGGGACCAGCCGAACGCGGTTCGTCGAGCCCTCGCTGACCAGCAGACACTCCTCCCAGAAGACAGGCCGCTTCACGTAGATGTCGAGGTAGGCCGGGAGGCAGACGTCCTCGTCGATCACGTAGGCCGGGAAGTCGCTCGACACGATAGCGTTGTCGAGCTCCGGCGGGACGAGGCCGAGGCCACCGTTGCGCGCATCAATCTTCGAGACGAGTAGGTCTCCGGCGCGGACCTCATACTGCTTCTTCGTTGCGATGGCGGTGCCCTGGACGACGCCGCGGCTCGTGAGGCCGCGTCCCTTGATGCGCACGGTGACCTGCTCGTAGTTCTCGTCGTCTTCGACTGTGACGATGCGCCGCGCGACGGTGAGGAACTCCCCTAGCGGGACCGCTCGCCACGCGTTGGCCTCAACCATCGGAGCTCTCAAGGGAGGAGAGCAGTTGCTCTACGGAAGCGTCGGTCGCGCGAGCTGCGGCCTGCGCTTCACGAAGCTCCGCGATGGCCTGCGGGAGGGTCACCGCCTGTTCGTCGTCCTCTGTGCCTTGGACGTATCGGCGCACGGTCAGGTTGAAGCGTCGTGCGGCGATGTCCTTGGGAGAGACCCAGGACGAGATACCTGGCTGCGGGTTGTCGTCGTTGAAGGCAGCGACGAGCCTGTCGATGTCCTCGGGCTGGAGGACGTTCTTCGTGTTGGCTCGCGCGAAGCCCTCGGCGCCGTCGATGAACAGCACACGTCCGACGCGCTCGGGTCGCTTAGCCTTGTTCAGTAGGAGGTAACAAGCCGGGATGCCTGCGCCGTAGAACATGTCCTTCGGGAGCTGAATGACAGCCTCGACGAGGTCGGCTTCGACGAGGTCTCGCCGGACGGCCTGCTCGTTGCCTGCGCGGAACAGTGCCCCATTCGGCAGAACGACCGCCATCCGGCCATGGTCTTTGAGCGAGGCAACCATGTGTTGGACGAAGGCCATCTCGCCGTGGCGCTTCGGAGGCAGGTGCCGCATCCGACCGAACGGGTCACCTCCTGACTTGAGCTTGTCGTGTCCCCAGTTCTTGGATGAGAACGGGGGATTGGCGATGATCAGGTCGAACTGCCGCACCCGTCCGTTTTGGACAAACGCCGGCTTGAACAAGGTGTCTCCCTGTTCGATGGTCGCGGCGGCGTTTGCTCCATGCAGCAGCATGTTCATGCGCCCGATGGCCCACGTGGTCGGCTTCAACTCCTGGCCGTAGAGCGTGAGGCCCTGGGCCTCGTCGCCGTGGAGTCGGAATGCTTCGTCGCGCAGCTCGAGCAGCAGGCCGCCAGAGCCACACGTGGGGTCGTATGCCGTGGCAGCCGCTGGCGGCTGCAGAAGTCGTGCGCCGAGCAAGCCGACGGGAGCCGGCGTGTAGAACTCGCCGCCAGCCTTACCCGCCTCGGCGGCGAACTTCGCGATCAGCCACTCGTACGCCTGCCCGAGCATGTCTGGGGGGACGCGCTCGCGCGTGAGGGGCCCCAGTTCGTCGAAGTGCCGGACGACCGCGGCGAGGTGCTCCGGCGGCAGTGCCTTTCGGTTGTTGAAGTCCGTGTACTCGAAGACGCTCGCGAGCTGGCGCGGGTTAGCTGCCGCGATTGCGGCAAGCGCGTCGTTCAGTGCGGTGCCAAGCTCATGGCGGTCCGTTGCGACTACATCCGCCCAAGCGGCGTCTTCCGGAACCCGCAGCGAGTAGAAGGCGTCCGCGTTCGCGGCGATGATGGCTTCGACGTCCGGAGCGTCTCCAAGCTCCTGAAACGCAGCGGCGGTCTCCTCCTTGTGGATGTCGCTCGCACGCTTGAAGAAGAGCAACGCCAGGACGTAGTCGCGCTGGACCTCCACATCGGTGAGGCCGCGGAAAAGGTCGGCCGAGGCCCAAAGGTGGTCCTCCAGCGTGCGCAGGTGCAGAGGCGCGGCAACGTCGATAGGCATGAGGTCGCGATGGTAAGGGCCGCACCGGAGGGCGTACCAAATTTCTTTCTGTGTCTAGGTTGAGCCGGGAGACGCGTCTGGCACGGCGCGTCGAAGGTCACTGAGTATCGGCTCTAGGAGGTCGTCGGCCAACCCGGCCGCGCTCCGAGCCGCGTCGAGCTCAGCTAGGGCCTCGGGAAGCGGAACCAGGTCTCCACCAGCTTCCGCAGGGCGCACGTACCGGCGGACGGTCCAGTTATACCGGCGCTCGCGAATGGCGTCACGCGTCGCCCAGGCGGAGAAGCCGGGTTCCTCGGGGGCGCCGGCGAAGGCAGCGAGGACCCGCTCCACGTCTGACTCACGGAGCACGTTGGTCGTCTCAACCCGCTCGAAACACTCCGATGCGTCGACGAAGAGGACCCGGTCGTGCCTCTCGGCGGGCTTCGCCTTGTTCACGAGCACCCAACTGACCGGGATACCGGAGCCGTAGAACATGCCCTTGGGCAGCCCAATTACCGCTTCGACGATGTCGGCTTCGATGAGGTCCCGCCGAACCGCCTGCTGTTGTCGCGCCCGGAAGAGCGCCCCGTTGGGGAGAAGAACTGCCATGCGGCCGTGGTTGCTGAGCGAGGCGACCATGTGCTGGACGAAGACCATTTCCGGGTGACTCTTGCCCGGCAGATGGTCGACTCGCCCGAACGGGTCTCCCTTGCGCAACGAGTCGTGCCAGTCGTTGACCTCCAGCTCGAACGGCGGGTTGCTGATGACGAGGTCGAAGTTCTGATCCTCGAAGAAGGCCGGAGTCAGCACGGAGTCGCCAGGCTCGATCCGCGACGCGGCCGCGGCCCCGTGGAAGAGGGTGTTCATCCGCGCGACGAGCCAGATGCTGGGCTTGCGCTCCTGGCCGAACAGGCCGACACCGCTCGAAGCATCGCCGTGCAGGCGTCGCGCCTCATCTCTCACGCGTACAAGAAGGCCAGCCGAACCGCATGCGGGGTCGTGCACCTGCGCGTCCGCCCCTGGTGCGAGGAGGCGCGCTCCAAGACGCGCGACTGCGCTCGGCGTGAAGACCTCGCCTTTGGCGGGCTTCTCCTGCCGGGAGAAGTGATCGACCACCTGGAGGAACGCCTCGCCTAGCAGCTCGGCACTGACCCGGGCAGTCGTCAGGGTGCCGAGTTGCTGGGCTTTGCGTACAACGCCCGCGAGGTTGTCGACGGGGAGGACCTGGCGGTTGTTGAAATCCGTGGTGTTGAAGACGTTCTTCAGGTAACGCGGGTTCGCTGATGCCACGGCGCGGAGGGCCTCGTCGAACTTGGCTCCGAAACGGTTGCGGTCCACCTCCCCGACGTCCTTCCAGGTTGTGCCCGCGGGCAGTCGGAGGAGGTGGTACGCGTTCGGGTTAGCGGCGATGATGGCCTCCGCGCCGCTAGCGCCTCCCAGCTCGGCTACTGCGGCCGCATGCTCTTCGATGAAGACGTCGCTCGCTCGCTTCAGAAACAGAGCAGCGGCGAGGTGCTCCAGCCGCGCGCGTGGCGACATGAGCGTGCCGAACTCGTCGGCTATCGCTACAAGGCGGTCTCGTAGCTCGGTCGAAGTGAATTGCTGATTTTCAGCATCAGCCATGGCGCATCCACCCTAGACCGGGCAGGGCACCGACGCTCCGCTCTGCGCAGGCTCGGGTCTGCCACCTGGGCTCATTAGCAATCGGAGGCAGCCGCCACATTCGGCGACTGGGCCGATTGCGTGCCGCGTTGCCAAGCGCGGCTCAGCCAAGAAGGGCAGCAAGCTGAACCCGCCGCCGGAGACCTCGCTGAACCACTACCGCCGTAAGGCCGGCTTCAACCAGGACCAGCTCGCCGACGCGACCGCCATCTTCACGCGGACGCTGCAGCGTCTGAAAAGCGGCGAGAACAAGAACCCGCCGGCCCGGTACCGCATCTCCTGCGCGATACAGATTGCGGTTCCCTTGATGGGCGAACAGCTGTTCGCGTCAGGATCCCATCGTGGCCTCATCCGCCAAAGCGAGCCGCTCACGTCCGATCAAGATGTAGAAGATGATGGCCCGACGAGCAGCGTCGCACAGCCACCAACGTCGGCCTCGAGTTCGTGGTCGCGGCTAGCCGCACTCTACGACTCCGTCCGCGGCCGCTCAGATGATGGGCGCGTGCCGGCCCGGCTAGAGAGACTCAAGACGCGATTCGTCACCCATCCGAGGGCTCGTCGGACGGCTGGCGCCGTTGTGGCCATCACCTTGTTCGTCGTCGTGTTCGCGTTCGTCGTCCTCCTCGTGAAGATCGCGGCTGATCAACTCGCCGCGCCGAAAACCGACATGACGGCCGCCGAGCACGCGGAAGATGTGGGTCGTGCGCGCACAACCGTGCTCGGCATACTCGCGGGTGCGATCGCCGTCTTTGGGGCGTTCTACACCCACCGCGGCTTTCTTCTCAACCGCGAAGGACAGATCACCGACCGCTACACGCGGGCCATCGACCAGCTCGGCAGCGGCAGCCAGGACGTGCGAATCGGCGGCATCTACGCGCTTCTGCTCGACCACGATCCCAGTCGCTACCCAGAGCCGCCACCAGCCGACGTGCATGCTGCCCTCGCCGTCCTGGGAGCGCGGCGCAAGGACTTCGACCCTCCGCTGCCCTGGCGCCTGGACCTCGCCGCGACCTACCTGCCACGCGCGCGCCTTGCCGGTCTCGACTTCTCCGACGCCGACTTCTCTCACGCAGTGCTCGACCAGGCCAGCCTGATCGGTGCCGGGTTGTCGGGTGCGCGCTTCGTTGGAGCACGAATGGCGTACGCCGAACTCCATCACGCCGACCTCATCGCCAGCGACTTCGAAGACGCGCGTCTCTTCCACGCCTCACTGGAAGGCGCCCGGCTAGGACACGCGCGATTCGTCGACTCGGACTGCCGAGGCGCGAGCCTCGAGCGCGCGTTCGCCGCCGAGGCCGTTATGAGGGGCGCGAACATGACGCAGGCCAATCTCAGCGCGACTGACCTGCGCCATGTCGACCTGATTAAGGCCGACCTGACCGACGTCACGCTCTCCGGCGCTGACCTGACCGATGCGGATCTGCGCGCCGCGAAGTTTGTAGAGACGCAGGCCGACTCAGAGACTAAGTGGCCCGCCGGGTTCGTCGCGGCCGACCACGACGGCATCCTGATCGACGACTGACTCCGCACGCGCCCTCCCTGCGAGCGTCTGTGGGATGGTTCGACTGTGGCTGAGCATCGACGTCTTCTGACCGGGCCCGCGTGACGGACGCACGATCGCGATCGGTTCGAGTCGACCGGCGAGTGCGCCCTGTGAGAACAGCGATCCTCGTGGACATGACCTCCCACGGCGCCCTGGCGCGTGCGGCCGCGATCAACACCTCGCTGTGGGGCGGCAAGTACAACCCGATCGTTCCCGTGCTGGCGCGTCGCCCTGCCTGGTGGAGAGACGTGCCGTGGCCAGACCTCACGGGGCCGCAACTCACTCGTAGCTACCTCGAGGCATGGGACCCCGACGTCCTCGTCAACATGGTGCCGGGCTACGTCGTGCCTGACGCATTCGCCGACCGCGAGGTCAGCGCCACTGACCTGAGTTCGGACGCGCGGGATATCCGACGTCACATGGGCGTCGATTGCGTCGACGTCTACGCCCATCTACACCAGCATGAACGACGGTTCGTCCTTCGCCGGCCAGACGATCTCGTTCTCCCCACCGCCGGTCCCGCCCGCCTCGATGACCTCGTCAAGGTCTGGTACGGCCACTTCGACCACGCGGAGACCGAGCAGGCCTACATGTCGCTGCTAGAAGCCGAACGACATGAGATCCATGACGAGCAGCTCTGGAACGGCACCCTTGGCGGCCCTGGCAGCTTTCGCGGTCCTCTAAGTGTCGGGTCTTACGGCATCGAGGTGACGCCGTCCCCGATGGCTCGAACCATCATCTACATCTTCGACGCAGATTCACCTTGGGATCTCCTCGACCTGTGGAACCTGCGCGCGACTGGCGACGAGGTCCTCCCGCTTCCGCGGCATGCGGTCCCTACGCTCGCTCCGAGGCTGGCCGCGCTCACCGCCCATCTGACCGACGCTCAGCGCTTCCACGTGGATCTGGTCCCGAGTCGACGGTGGACCCTGGCCGAAAGCAAGCAGGTGGTCGACGACGTCCTGGCACACGGTGTCAAGGGGTCCTTCGGGCAGATAGCCGCTCATTGGCATCACGACTCGGTCGCATTCGACGCGTTCAGACCGGTGAGCGCAGGAGACGCTCCGGTCGAGATCGCGGCGACCTCCGAACGGGCGACCTTCCAGCTTGCGTCACCGACCTTTGCGGACTCCATCGCCTTCGGCGGCTGGTGGATCAACGTCCTCACTGTTCGCAAGTCGTACCTGTGGGATGAAGGGGCGAGCATCTTCCCCCGGGAGTTGCAATCGGTCCGGGCCGTCATGGACGCGTTCTTGACGCCGAACATCCGTACGAACTGGGAGGGCATCGTCGTGCCGGCACGACAACGCGATGACTCGTTCTTCGCACGCCTCCCGACCGGTCAGCAGGTAATTGAGCAACTGCTCTCCGACGAGGGCTTTCAGACGTCTCTATCGGAGCCTGGTCGCATGACGTTGGAGATGATCCGCCGCGTGGGTGGGCTCGCCGACGTCCGCTTCTTACGCAATCGCAGCCTCATCAACTTGTTCCAGGACGTGGCCAGATCCGAGGTGATGCAAATCCCGCCCCAACGACTCGATCAAGCGCTCAAGACGGACAACAAAGGACGCGACGGGCTTGATGCCGACCGAGTCCGCCGAGCGCTCACTGACCGCGGCATCCTGCGCGCCGGCCTCACGATCCGTTGTCCTCACTGCCAGTTCGGGAACTGGTATTCGCCTGAAGATTTGAGCGATATCCAACGCTGTGCCGAGTGCCTCCAAACGTTCCCGTTCCCTCAGGAACGTCCTCCTGGCCGGTGGGCATACCAGACCACCGGCGGCTTCCGAGCGCGACGGCAGAGCGCTGTGGGGCGCTACCCGGTCATGCTCGCCCTGCACGCGCTCTATCGTCTCACCGACTCCGAGCTCGATTGGTCGACGAGCCTGAACGTCGGCGACATCGGCGAGGTCGACTTCATCGCCCTCCACCGAGCCCGGAACCTGGAACCGACCAACCAGCCGCACGAGATGGTGTTCGGCGAGGTCAAGACACGCCACCCCCTCCAACCTCGAGACTTCGAACGAGCACAGGCGATCCAACGACGGTTCCCGCGCGCCATCCTCGTGTTCGCCACCCTCGACGAGGAGGGGTTCACCGCCGCAGAACGAGACGAGCTCAGCCGACTGGCGCGCCCGGCGTCGTTGGTCGATGGCCTCTATCCGATGCGTGCGCAGCTGATCTTGCTTACGCCTGACGAGCTCTACAGCGACGACCTCCGAGCGATGGTCGCAGCGGACCTGTCCGATGCACCGTTCGCCCAGGCGGGCTTTCGGCGCGCCCTATTACCCACGCTGGCGGAGTGGAGTCAGAAGCGCCACCTCGGGCTCGGCGACTTCTTCGACTGGCGTCAGGAGATCGGGCGTAAGCCCCGGCTCGCCCGGCTCCAACGATCGCAACGCGCTGGACGACGGGCGGTTAAGCCGACGACGTAGCGACCGTCCGAAGCTTCGCCGGCCCTCCAGTTACGCGAGCTCACCGACGCCATCGTGCGCCCAGCCCCCACCAGCGAGCCGTCCTCCAGTGTCCGGCACCGGCCACTCCCTACGACGAGATTCCCAATCTCCGCTCCGTCAACGCTGACTCCATCAACACGACGCTCGTCGTGCCCGACGCCGCCTCCGGCACGTCCATCGACTGACACGTCGCTCCACGGTTCCGATGGCCCCAACCACCAGACCGGCACGCAGTTGCACGGCCGTGCGATCAGGCGAGGGTGATCCGCCCCGTTCGTCGACTACGGGACGTGCTCTCCATCGGCAAGGGCGGGGGCGGGAACGGCGATCCGCGCTACTACATCGACAACGTCGCCCAGGGCAAGGAGGACTACTACTCCGGCCGCGGCGAATCACCCGGTCGCTGGCTGGGCAGTGGCGCCGCCGCGGCGGGCCTGAACGGGACCGTCGACGACGAGCAGTTCCTGGCCTTGCTGTCGTCGCAGACCGCAAACCCGCGGAAAGTGTTGGCCTATGACTTGACGTTCTCCGCGCCCAAGTCCGTTTCGGTCCTGTTCGGCGTAGGTGATCGGGCTTTGGCGCCGGTCGTCCGCGATGCGCACGACCTGGCGGTCGAGGAGGCGTTGGGCTATATCGAGCGGCACGCGACGTGGACGCGTCGCGGCAGCGGCGGACATCGCGTGCTGCGCGGCGACGGCTTGAAGGTCGCGGCGTTTCGGCATCGCAGCTCGCGCGCCGGCGATCCCCAGCTGCACACCCACGCGGTGATCGCCAACGCCACGACCGCCGAGGGGCGCGCCACCACGCTCGACGGCCGCGCGTTGTACGCGCATGCGCGGACGGCCGGCTACCTCTATGAGGCGGCGCTGCGGCGCCGGCTCACCGAGGCGCTGGGCGTCGAGTGGGAGCCAGCTGCAAAGGGCATCGCCGAGATCCGCGGCATTGACGACCGGGTTCTCAAGCAGTTCTCCCAGCGAGGTCGTCCGCGCGGCGGCGGGCACCGGCAAGACCCACGCCCTCGCCGCCGCACGCGAGCTCTGGGAGGCCCACGACGTCCGCGTCTTCGGCACCGCGCTTTCGGCGCGCGCTGCGCTGGAGCTCGAGAACCTGGCCGGGATCGACAGCGCCACGATCGCCTCGGTTCTTCGCGACATCGACCAAGGACATGACCTTGCTGAGGGCTCGGTGCTGATCGTCGACGAGGCCGGCATGGTCGGCTCGCGCACGATCGACCGACTCGCCCGCCACGCCGCTGAGAGCGACGCGAAGCTCGTCCTGGTCGGAGATGACCGCCAGCTGCCCGAGATCGACGCCGGCGGCGCGTTCCGCGGCCTGGCCGAGCACCTCGGCGCGATCGAGCTGCACGAGGTTCGACGACAACATGCCGACTGGGACCGCGAGGCGCTCGCCGAGCTGCGCGACGGCGACGTCCGTGCGTGGGCGGACGCCTACCGCGACCACGGACGCATCGTCGCCCGCCCCACCGCCCACGAACTCCGGGCCGCGCTCGTCGATGACTGGTGGGAGGCCGCACGAACCGGCGACCAGGACGCCGTGATGATCGCCCACCGACGCCGCGACGTCGCGGAGCTCAACGTCCTGGCGCACGCGCGGATGCAGCGCGACGGCCGACTCGGCGAAGACGAACTGGTGGCCCGCGAGCGCTCGTTCTTGGTCGGCGACCGGGTGATCGCACGACGCAACGACCGGCGCGCCGGCGTCGTCAACGGCACCCGCGGTGAAGTTGTAGGCATCGACCTGGAGCAGCGGACCCTCACGGTGCGGACCGCACGCGACGCGGAGCTGCGCCTTGAGGGCAGCTACCTCGACGAAGGGTGGCTCGAGCACGGCTACGCCCTCACCGCCCACGCGGCCCAGGGCGCGACCGTCGACCGCTCCTTCGTGCTGGGCTCCGATGAGCTCTATCGCGAGTGGGGCTATGCGGCGCTCAGCCGCCACCGCGACCAGGCCCGGTTCTACGTCGTCTCCCCCGGCTCGGTCGAGCGCCCGCTGCCAGGGCTCGAGGCGGAGTCCGACGACCTTCATGAGGACGTCGTGACAACACTCTCGGCCAGCCGGACCAAGGACATGGCCTTGGACGTGCTCGTGCGGGGCGGAGCAGCACGGACGGTGGGCGCCCTCGATGAGGTGGCTCGGGCCGAACAGCGCATCGCCCGCATGCAGGCTGAGCGCGACGCCTTGAGCCGGCTGCGCCGCTCGCGACGGGCGGCGATCGAGCGCGAGATCGACGCACAGTGTGCCGCGATCGAGAGGTGGTCAGCCCAGGCTGCGGACACCGTCCCCGTCGAGCCGGTGCGCCCACGAGAACCTCACTCCGAGGCACCTGACTTCGCCGAACGTCACCGAACACGTACGGCGATGCTTGACCCCAGCAGCAGGCTCACCGACTGGCTGGGCGATCGTCCAGCCGGCTTTGCGGCGAGAGAGGAGTGGTTGCGCGAGGTGGCCGTGCTCGTCGCCCGCGACGCTCCGCTCGAGCCCGCGACGCCGGCAGCTTTCTCGATGGACGATCTCGGGCCCGAGCTCTGAGCGCATCTCGACGTGGCGCGACCGGCGTCCGGGGGGACGGGTCAGGTCACCGGCGAATCACGAGCAGGCGGAAGGCCTGAGCCGCCAGACGAACCGTGGGTTCGTCGAGCGTGGTGTAGGAGTCGAAGGCGAGGCGTGCCTCAGCGTCGCGAAGCCATCGGCGCTCGGTGGTCCTCAGGTCGGCGGCCAGCGCTCGCGGATCTTCGACCATCGCCAGCAGGCGCAGGAGATCTTCGCGCTGTGCCTCCGGGTCTGCGTGCGTCATCAAGGACCTGGCCTTGATGAGAATGGCCCCCAACAACGTGGGGCGCCGCAGCGAGAACTCGCGGCCGCCGACCGAGACGGTGACGCTCTCGGCGCGTGCGAGCGCCTGTGTCCCGCCCGGCACGCCAACGGCCTTGAGTCCCCCGATGGACGCCGGCGGTCGAATGCCATCGGGGCTGAGGACGTCGACCACGAGCCCGGCGCGCCGGTAGCGATGGGCATAGCCGTCGACGTCTGGGCCCGCCACCTCGAAGCCCTCGGCTAGGAGCGCCTCGTCGATGGCGTCGAGCGCTCCCGGTGGGCGCGCCTGGCCGAGCACATCGATGTCGGCGGTCACGCGAACATCACGCGCGCCGCGCTCCAGCGCATGCAGCTGGACCATCAGACCACCGATCAGGATCCAGTCGCCCGGCAGCTCCGCGGCGAGTCCGCCCAGCGCCTCCCACAGCGCCAAGGTCTCGCGGTCATCGACGTCGATGTCGATCCGAGTCACGCACTCAACGCGCGAGCCGCCTCACGGCGTGCGCGTGGGTCGGCGCTCTCGAGCAGGTCGACGAGGACCGCCGCTCGTGGAGCGTGGCCGTCGCCGTCCGACAGCAGTGGCCAGAGCGCCTCGGGTACCCAGCGGATGTGGACGGAGCCGGAGCGCGATTCGAGGCCGTGGTCGGCGATGAGTGCCAGTCGACGGTCGGCCGGCGCGTAGAGCTCGATGCTCTGGTCACCGCCGACGAGTCCCACCAGCGACCCCGCGGACAGACCCGTGGCCAGCGCGTCAGACCTAGAGAGGATCCTGCCCAGCTCGGAGGGATGGGCGTCGAAATCCTCGATCTGGGCCCGGGCGCGAAGTCGGGCGGCGTGCTCGGCCAATGGATGTTCGACGAGCCAGGCGCGTGCGCGCGAGACGTACCGCTGTCGCCCCGCGGCCGCCGCGGCAGACGCGTCGTCCCCTGAGGCGAGCAACAACACGGCCCAGGCCATCTCGGCCGACAGTGGGCGCCCGTGGCCGGGCGGCTGGCGCCGGACGCGATCGATCTCGCCGGCGTCCACCCACCAGGCTCGGCCGCGCTTGATCGCCGGCAGCGAGCCGGCGGCGATGCTCTTGCGGACGGCCGCCGGGCCGACGCCGAGAACGTCGGCTGCCTCCTGCACGCTCATGAGCGAGGATTCAGGCACGGACAAAATGGTAGCGCTGGAGAAACCGTTTTGTCCAGGCCGGGACGGGCGCGAAACCTAGCCAGAGCGCCGACCAGCATCAGGGATTCGGGGAAGGGGGTTTCGATGGCTCGGTCGACTAAGGAGAAGTCCACCGAACCGGAGCCCACGATGGCCAAGCAACTCAGCCTCGACGTCAACCCCATCGATCTGCGCGAGCCGCTGCTGAACGGCGCCGAGGCCGCCAAGATGCTCTCGGTCCGTCCTTCATGGGTCGCCGACGCCGCCCGCAGCGGCCACCTTCCGTGCGTGCGGATCGGCAAGCACGTCCGCTTCCTGCGCTCCGACCTCGAGCGCTGGGTGGGCGAGCAGCGCGGACGATCCTGAGCGCAAGATCACCGAGAGGGCGTTACGGATCGCCACTAGGCTGGTCCCGTGGCCAGCCGCGAGATCACCGAGGAACTCGTCGCGCGCGTCGTCGCCGACCTCCACACGCGCTACGCCCTCGACGAGGACGACGTCCGTGCCCTCGGGGCCAAGCTCGCGGGGCCGGCGCGTGGCGACCGTCGCACCGAGAACCTCGCGTTCGCTGAGCGCTTCGTCGCCGTCCATCAGGCGACCTTCGACCGCCTCGGGCAGTAGCCCCGCCCAGTGCCGACGCGTCCATGGTCGAAGGCATCGCGGCCAGCAAGGTGACGCGCTCTAGGCCGAGCGCTCGCAAACCGCGCTCAGAAGCCAGGCAACGGCGCCGTCTCGCCCGGCAGTGCCCCCGCCGCATCCCCAAACGCCTTCTGCGCGAACGCCGCCCCGCCTGTCGGGTCCGGCGCGTAGTGCGAGTAGATCTCGGTCGTCGAGATGTCGGCGTGGCCCATCCACTCTTGGATCGCACGCATCGGCGCGCCGGCTGCGGCCATCTGGGTGCCGAACGTGTGGCGCAGGCCGTGGAAGGTGATGTGGTGTACGCCGGCGCGGTCCAAAGCCACGTAGAAGCGTTTGCGCAGCTTGGAGGAGTCCAAAACGTGCCCCGTGACCGGATGGGCGAAGACGAGGTCGTTCTCCGCCCGCCAGCGCGAGGCCTGGAAGTGACGCTCCAACTCCCCTGCCAGCCGGTCCGCCATCGGCACCGACCGGCCGCGATGGCTCTTGGGCGAATCGAACGCTCTGCGTACATACGAGTCGGCCACCCGGATCCGCGACGCGCTCCAGTCGACGTCGATCCAACGCAAGGCAATCAACTCGCCTTGACGCAGACCGGTCATCGCGGCGGTCAGATACAGCGGCGTCTCGACCGAGCCCAACACGTCATCCGGCACTGCGCGCACCACCGCGTCGAGCTCCTCGCGCGTCAGGAACTGGATCCGCCGCTCCTTGAAGCGCGGCATCCGCGGACGGTCGACCAAAGCGACCGGATTCTTCAGCGCCCACTCGCGCTTGATGGCGAACGACCACAGCCCGTGAAGGAAGTTGAGGTGGTTGCACACCGTCTTGGACGACAGCCCCTCGCGCTTTTTCGTCAACAGGTAGTTCTCGACGAACGCCCGGTCAATCTTGTCCATCGGCCGCGAGCCGAAGAACGGCACAAGATGTCGACGGAGGTATCCGCGGTAGTCGTGGATCGTCGTGCGCTTGCGCTCCATGACGTGCTCGAGGTGCTCCACATACAACGCGCCCGCCTCCTCGATCGTCTTGCGCGCCGGCCCGGCGAGCACCACCTCGGTCCCCATCAGCCGCCGCAGCTCGGCCTCGGCCTGCGTGCGCGTCAGACCATCAGAAGTCGACGGCCGGCGCTTCAAACCGACGCGCCGCTTGACCCGCCGGCCGCCGACCCGCCAGGAGCCGTACCAGGTCTCCCGACCGTTGCTGTCGGCCCGGACGAAGAGCTGCCCAGTTCCGTACGAACGCCGCGCCATCACCACCACTATGTCGCGCGACAACCGCGTCCACCCTCGCCCCAATTGGAACCATATTGGAACCACGGGACCAGATGAACGCGGACGCTTAAACGACGAAAGCCCCCGCAAGCAGGGACTTTCGTGAGTAGCGGGGGCAGGATTCGAACCTGCGACCTTCGGGTTATGAGCCCGACGAGCTACCAGACTGCTCCACCCCGCGGCGGACGTAGAAGTGTAGCGGATCGGCCGTTCCCGAACGACCTCGTCGAGGGTCTGGAGGCTTACGCCCGGTCGCGGCCGCGGCGGAGGCAGGTGATCGCGAGCCAGCGGCCAGGGACCGGTGTCCGTGCCAGCGGGAAGGCGAGGTCGCCGGCGATCGCCCAGAGCTCGGGGGGCCGGTCGGTGACGGCCCAGCCGGGTGGCCAGCGCATGATCGCCGCGTCCTCCAGGACCGCGATCAACCCGTGCACGACCTCGTCGAGGCCCGGGCTCCGAATCGGCATCCGCTCGCGGTAGCGCGCGACGCAGTGGTCGCTCGGCACGATCTCCGGCGCCTGTGGGTCGCCGGTGCGCGCCGTTGCCACGAACATGGCCGCGAAGCGTAGGGTCCCGCTGACCATGGCGCATGTCTTCGTCTCACGCGGGCTGGCCGGCGACGCGCTCGATCGCCTGACCGAGGCCGGGCACGACGTCGACCTCTGGACCGGCAACCTGCCGCCCCACCCCACCGAGCTGCGCGATCACGTGGCCGCCGCGCACGGCCTGCTGACCACGCTGACCGAGCGGGTGGACGAGCAGCTCCTCGACGCGGCGCCGCAACTCCAGGTCATCGCCAACTACGCCGTCGGCTTCGACAACATCGACATCGCCGCCGCCGAGGCGCGCGGCGTCGCCGTCGGCGTCACGCCGGACGTCCTGACCGACGCGACCGCCGACCTCACGTTCGCGCTCCTGCTCGCCGCCGCGCGCCGCCTGCCCGAGGCGGCCGCCGCGGTCACCGAAGGCCGCTGGCGCTCGTTCGAGACGCAGGCCTGGCTCGGCGCCGACGTCACGGGCCAGACGATCGCGATCGTCGGCGGCGCCGGGCGGATCGGCGGCGCCGTCGCCCGCCGGGCCCGCGGCTTCTCCATGACCACCATCATCGTGGGCAGGAACGACAACTTGCACGAGGCGCTCGCCCAGGCCGACTTCGTCTCGCTCCACGCGCCGCTCACGCCCGCCACCCATCACCTGATCGACGACGCCGCGCTGCACGCCGTCAAGCGCGGCGCGATCCTCGTCAACACCGGCCGCGGCGGGCTGGTCGACCAGGTCGCCCTCGCCCGGGCGCTGCACGACGGCCGCCTCGCCGCCGCCGCGCTGGACGTCACCGACCCCGAGCCGCTGCCCGTCGACGACCCGCTGCTCGCCGCGCCGAACGTCCTGGTCCTGCCCCACATCGGCTCGGCCACGCACACGACGCGCGCGAAGATGGCCCACCTCACGGTCGACAACCTGCTCGCCGGCCTCGACGGCCGCCCGCTGCCGCATCCCGCGGCGGCGTCCAAGAAGTAGGCTCGCCGCCCAGCCCATGCGGATCGCCGTCGTCGACGTCGGGACCAACTCCACGCGCCTGTACATCGCGGACGTCGTCGACGGCAGGATCGCCGACGACATCGACCGCCGCACGACGGTCACCCGCCTCGGCCAGGGCGTCGACCGGACCGGCGAGCTGGCGCCCGAGGCCATGGCACGGGTCGAGCACGCCATCGCCGAGTACCGCCGGATCATCGACGCCAACGCCGTCGACGCCGTCACCGGTGTCCTGACCTCGGCGGTCCGCGACGCCCGCAACGGCGCCGCCTTCACCCAGCGCCTGAACGACACCTACAACATCGGCGCGCGCACGATCACCGGCGACGAGGAGGCGCGCCTCACCTACCTCGGCGCGACCAGCGACCGCCCGGACTCGTCGCGGCCGCGCGTGGTGGTCGACATCGGCGGCGGCTCGACCGAGCTGGTCGTCGGCCACGGCCCGACCGTCGACTTCCACGTCTCCACCCAGGCCGGCGTGGTGCGCCAGACCGAGCGCTTCCTGCGGTCCGATCCGCCGCGCCCCGAGGAGCTGCAGCTCCTCCAGCAGGAGGCGAGCGAGATCTTCGCCCAGGCGGTCCCGCCGCCCGAGCGCGCAGCGGTCCAGGCCGGCATCGCCGTCGCCGGCACCGCCACGTCCTGCGCGTCGATCCTGCAGGAGCTCGACCCCTACGACCCGGCGAAGGTCCACGGCTTCCGGCTGCTGCGCGCCCAGGCCGAGATGCTGCTGGCCCGCCTCGCGCAGCTCACGGTCGCGGAGCGCCGGCGTGTCAAGGGCCTGCATCCCGACCGCGCCGAGGCGATCGTCGCCGGCGTCATCCTGCTGATCACAGCGATGCGCACCTTCGGCCTCGACGAGGTCGAGGTCTCCGAGCACGACATCCTCCGCGGGGCGGCGCTGGACCGGCCCGCCGCCACCGCGTGATCGACCTGCGACACCACCGGCCTGCTCGCACGAGCCTCCGAGCTCGCGTCCCCGAACACGCGTCCTGATCCTGGTGCGACGGGACGGGCGAGGGCTGAGGAACACGCCCGCCCCGACCGCTCCAGCGGACTTGGGTCGAGCAAGGCCGGAGCCCCACCTCCCGTATATGCCGCAGGTCGGTTGTACCGGCATCCCCACTTCTCGGAACGCGCCTGGACGGGTGTCTGATTGTGGGCCATCTGCGGGGGTCAGATACTCCCGCTGTCGGGTCAACGGGTGTACGTGCCGAACAGGCTCGTTCATCTGCCGTCCCGACGCATAGGTCCGGGCGAAGCCGCATCGAATCGGCGCCTCCCGCCGCTCGGACCAGACAATCAGGCCCCCGCATGGCACGTACCCCTGCCCGTCCTGTCGGGGCCGAGTTTGGAAGCCGCCCTTCGAGGCGGCTTCCGACTTTCCGGGCCTTCGTCGCACCGAAAACTGCCGGCAACCTTCTTGCCGGAGTCCGGTAGAACGCGGACTTCGCCCGCGTGCCTAGGCACGCGCGCGCGCCGCTACGCCAGGTTGGACTTGCGCGGGTAGACGACGTCGGGGTCCGTGAGGACGTTCACGAGCGCCGGCTTGCCGCTCTCGAACGCCCGCGCGAGCGCCGGCTTGAGGTCCTCCGGCGTCCGCACCAGCTCGCCGTGCCCACCCAGCGCGACGACCATTTCGTCGTAGCGCGTCTCGGGCGTCAGCTCCGCCGCGACCGAGTACCCGTACAAGAACTCCATCGGGTGCTTCTCCAGCGCCCAGATGCCGTTGTTGCCCATGACCGCGACGACGTTGACGCCGTGGCGCGCGAGCGTGTCGAACTCCATGCCCGAGAAGCCGAACGCGCCGTCGCCGACGAGCAGGACGACCTGGCGGTCGGGATGCGCGAGCTTGGCGGCCAGCGCGTAGCCCGGACCGGTCCCGAGGCAGCCGAACGGACCCGGGTCCAGCCAGCAGCCCGGCTCGTAGGTGTCGATCACGCGGCCGGCGTAGGAGACGAAGTCGCCGCCGTCGCCGATGACGATCGCGTTGCGGTCCAGGACGTCGCCGAGCTCGCGGTACAGGCGCATCGGGTGCAGCGGTGCGCGGCCGTCGTCGAGCTCGACCCGCTCGGCCTCGCGCTTCTCGGTCTCCTTGCCGCGCAGGTGCGCCACCCAGTCGCGCGTGCGCTCCGGCGTCGCCTCCCCTACGAGCGCGCGCAGCGTCGCGTCGATCCCGCCGTACAGCGACACCGCGACCGGCCGCGGATGCGCGCGCGCCGGCTCGGCGCGGTCGATGACCACCAACTTGGTGTCCTCGCCGAACGAGCCGCCGAAGCCGAGGCGGAAGTCCATCGGGACGCCGATGACCAGCGCGAGGTCCGCGCCCTTCAGCCCGTCTCCTCGCGCGCGCGAGAAGAAGAGGTCGTGGTCGGCCGGCAGGCAGCCGCGCGCCTGGCCGTTCAAGTACACCGGAATGCCGCGAGCCTCGGCGAGCTCGCGCAGCGCGTGCTCGCCGCGCCCCCAGTACAGGTTCGTGCCGGCCATGATGACCGGACGCTCCGCGGCGTCGAGCAAGGCAATGACCTTGTCGATGTCGCCCGGCGCGATCGGCTCGGCGAGCACGTCGTGCAGGACGCCGGACGGCGCGCCGGCGTCGAGGCCCTCGCTGAACACGTGGTCCATCGGGAAGTCCAGGAACGTCGGGCCGGAGTGCGGCGCCATCGCGGCGGCGAACGCGTCGTCGACCAGGCCCGGGATCGCGTCCGGCGAGTCCGCCGTCGCGGCCAGCTTCGTCAGCGGCGCGACGAACGGGACGTGGTCGATCTCCTGCAGCGAGCCCATCCCCCACCGCATCGCCGGCGCGCGGCCGCCGAGCACGACGATGGGCGACGCCGACTGCTGAGCCGACGCGATCGCGCTCATCCCGTTGGTGACGCCCGGGCCCGCGGTCAGCGCCGCGACGCCCGGCGTGCGCGTGACCTTGGCCCAGCCCTCGGCGGCGAAGGTCGCGGCCTGCTCGTGGCGGGTGTCGACGATCTCGATCCCCTCCTCCCGGCAGCCGTCGTAGATCGAGAAGATGTGGCCGCCCGAGAGCGTGAACAGCTTCGTCACGCCGTGGGCCTTCAGCCGCCGGGCGATCAGCCGGCCGCCGTGCAGGCGCGTTTCCAGTTCGGTGTCGACGCTCATAGAGCGTCCATGATGGCGCGCCTGCGGCGTGGGTTCTTCAGAGGGTTCCTATGAACGACCCCCACCCGGGCGTCCGCTCGCGACAGCCTCCTTGCGATCTCGGCTCAAAGGAGTAGAACCGGTGGAGTAGGAAGGCACCCGAAGAGAGAGGAGTCGTCCCCAACCATGGACGCCCGCTTCGAGAAGGATCTGCCCCACGCGGCACCAGCGCCCGACACGCGCGGGCCGGAGGAGAGCCTGCCGACCCGTCGCTTCGCCGCCATCGCGGCTGAGCAGGACGCGACCTACCCGATGCTGGCGCCCGCGGCGTCGGTGCATCTGGGCCATGAGGAAGACGCTTTCGACGAGCAGATCCTCGCCGGCCTGGTCAACGTCTAAGCACCCGCGAATCGCGGGATCCGGGCCTCAGATGGCCCGCAGCTGAACGGCGCGGCCTTGCGCCGCGCCGCCCAGCGGCGCATGCAGCAGCACCCGCTCCTGCTTGCCCTTCAGCTCCGCGTCGCCGCGGCCGACGAAGCCGCCGTGGTCGGCGCGCAGCAGCGCGCGCGTCGCCTCGGTGAGCAGGATGTCGTCGCCGGTGACGCGCGTGGCCTCCTCGACCCGCGCCGCGGTGTTGACCGCGTCGCCGATGACGGTGAACTCGACGCGGCCGCCGCCGCCGATCGTCCCCGCGACGACCGACCCGGAGTTCAGCCCGATCCCGATCTGCAGCCGCTGGCCGTAGCGCGCCCGCACGCACTGCACGATGTCCAGCGCCGCGGCGACCGCGCGGTCGGCGTGGTCGGTCAACCGCTCCGGCGCGCCGAAGACGCCCAGTAGCCCGTCGCCGATGAACTTGTTGGCGTGTCCGCCGTGGCGGACCAGCACCGGCACGATCAACTCGTACAGGTCGTTGAGCCGGGCGACCGCCTCGCGCGCGCCCTCGCGCTCGGCGAACGCCGTGAAGCCGCGGATGTCGAGGAACAGGACGGTGACGTCGGCCTCCTGGCCCTCGAGCACCGTGCCCTCGACCATGACGCGCTCGGCCACGTCGGGATCCACGAACGCGCCGAACGCCTCGCGCAGGCGCTCGCGCTCCTCCAGGCCCGACACCATCGTGTTGAACGAGCCCGCCAGCCGCCCAGTCTCGTCGGTCCCAAGCACGGGGACGCGGACGCTGAAGTCGCCGGTCGCGACCCGCGCCGTGCCGCGCTGGAGCTGATCGATCGGCTTCAGGATCGAGTGCAGGAGCAACAACGACAACTCGAGCGAGATCGTGAAGGCGACGCCGATCGTGACGAGCACGCCGAAGCCGAGCTGGTCCAGGCCGGCGCCGTCGGGCGCCGCGAAGCCGACCACCGTGACGCCCGAGACGATGTTGATCGCCGGCAGCGCGATCAGCAGCTTCCACTTCAACGGCACGCTCACGCTCGCCACGCCCGGCCCGTCGGGCAGGTCGTCGGAGACCTCCTCGAGCACGGGGCGCAGCACGAGCTCGAGGCCGAAGAAGCGCAGGAAGACGCCGTAGAGCAGGACCACCGAGACGCCCGCGGCGAGGATGAAGAACGACGGCCAGAACGGCGCGTCGAGCTCGACGGTCAGGAACGCCGCGATCGGCACGACGTTGACCAGGAACGGGACGGCGCGACCCCAGCGCACGAACGCCAGCGGCGTGCCGGCCAGCGCGCGCCACGCCGCCAGCGCGGTGCCCGCGTCGCGCTCGCCCTGCAGCCACGGGTCGGCGGGCTTGAGCATGCGCCAGACGATCCCGATCGCCAGGGCGTTCTCGACCAGGACCGCGACCTCGCAGACGACCAGGATCCGCCAGAACTGCGCGCTGGACAGCGCGACGTAGAGGTCCAGCAGCCAGACGCCGCCGGCGACGACGAGGTGCGCGACCTGGAAGTGCAGCGCGATGATCAGACGTGGGTAACGGGCGCCGAAGCGATGGAAGGCCCAAGTGAGCGTCGCACGCTGCACCGCTTGATCGTGACGGACCGAACGTCTGTGCGCCAGCGTGCCGGAGTGCAAGTGTCACATCGGTCCTTCTGACGGTGCAGCGTCTGGCATGTTCGGGCAATGTGCAGATTGCCGGTGTTGTCGCGATACGTTGCGGTTCCCGGATTCTCCGACTTCTGCTCCAACGGACGTCCAGGTCCGCCGAAAAACAGCGCGTCCGTGCACGGACGTGGGTATCCTGGTTCGTGGCTGAGGGGTCCGTCCTATCTACGCGGTCTCAAGGGAGGCAGCCATTCCCTCCGTTCCACCCCCCAAGCGGCACCCCTATAACCAGTGGGCGCCTGACGCTCGCGCCCTGGATCTCGTCGGCGACAAGTGGACGCTGTTGATCGTCCGCGACCTGGTCGCCGGTCCACGACGCTTCGTCGAGCTGCAGCGGGTCCTGCCCGGCATCTCGACCGAGCAGCTCCGCTCGCGGCTGAACCGCATGGTCGCCGACGGCCTGCTCACGCGTCAGCGCTACCGCGAGGTCCCGCCACGGGTCGACTACGAGCTGACCGAGCGTGCTCGGGACCTGCTCCCGGTCGTCGGTGCGCTCGCCCGCTGGGGCGCGCGCTGGGCCTGGTCTCCACCACGGCCCGACGAAGCCGTCGACATCGGCGCGATCCTGCGCACCGTCCCCGGCCTGACGCTGTCCGACAGCGTGGATGGCATGGTCGAGATGACGGTCGTGCGCCGAGCGGGTGACATGAAGCGCTACGTCCTGACCGCGCGGCAAGGCCGCGTCGACCTGGCGGAGCGCTCGGCGCCGGAGGCGGATGCACGCATCGCCGGCCCTGAGCGGGCGTGGATCGAGGCCCTCGGCCCGGACGCGTCGCGAACCGAGCTGGAGATCACCGGCGATCAGGAGATCGCGGACGCGCTGCTGGACGCCCTGGCGCCCGGCGCGGTGCGCGAGACCCCGGTCGCCTAGCCCGCCCAGGGGAGCGCGCTCAGGTCGTGAGGCGAGCGTGCGCGTCGGCCGTGCTGAGGCCGTCGACGCGCACGAGCTTGTCGTGCGCGGTGCGCGGGGTGAGGCGGATGGCGGGGTCGGCGTGCACCGTCTGCGTCATCGTGCCACGCGATCACCCCAGCCCGCTGGGCTCGACGTCGACGATCTGCGTCGCGGACAGGCCGCGTGCGGGGCGGGCGCGGTTGGGCGAGTCGGCCGACGCGGGCAGGAGCACGCGACGGCCCGCGTACTGCGCCGACGCGACCGCATGGACGAGGAACGCGCTCGTGTGGCCGGCGCGCAGCCGCGAGATGTCCATGCACAACCGGCCGTGCGACTGGTAGGTCCCGGGCGCCGACAGCACCAACAACCCGCGAGCCGGGCGATGACAGAGCTGCACGGCGCTGACCTCGTGGAGCGACGCACGGACGGACACGCGGTAGGTGACACGCTGGCCCGCGACCGCGACCGCGGGCGAACGGACCCCGACCCGCAGCGGCGCCGACCGGCTCGTCACGACCACGCCGTCCACCCCGACGTTGTTGGTGGTGTTGCTCTCGGGCGTTGGGCTGGAGGCCTGGACGACGCTCTTGTAGGAGCCGGCGACGAGCATCCGCCCGCGCGCGACCACCGTCACCTTCGCGCCAGGGGCCAGCGTGCCCACGTGGCAGATGACCGGGCGCGTCGAGGAGCACGTGACGTTGCTGTCGGCGGACTCCGACACGAGCCGGACGATGCGGTTGGGGTGCTTGGGGTCGGCCTGCGGGATCTCGCGGAGCACGACGTCCTCGGCCGGTCGCGTGCCGAGGTTCCGGACCGTCGTCCGCGACAGCGCGCGGCCGCCGACCTGGGTTCGCGCGGGCACGACCACCTGCGTCACGGCCAGGTCGGCGGCGTCGGCCGACCGCGCGGCGATCAGGCCCGGGCCGGCCACCGGCGCGGGGGCGCCGGGCGGGAGCGTCGGCTGCGGCGGCTGGACGACCGGACCGCCGGGTCCCGGGAGCGGCGGGGGCGTCAGGTCCCCTTCGCCGCCGACGCCACCTTCGCCCCCGCCGCCGGGCGGCGGCTCCGTGGCGGCGTACGCGTTGCCGACCACGACGGTCTCGATCATCCCGTCCAGGATCGTCACGGGCTCCTCGCTGATGGTCGCGACTGCGCCGCGCGGGTCCGGCTCGGACACCGTGTAGCGGAAGCCGCCGACGACTTCGCCGATCGGGACCGTCCCGGCCTCGTAGTCGCCGGGCACGTCGAAGCCCACCGTCTGGCCGGCGTTGACGTTCGCGGCGCCGTGGTAGCCGTTGTCGCCATCGAGCGTGATCTGCCACGGGCCGTCGGGCGGCGTGCCGTCGCCGGTGACGACCTTGCTCACCTGCACCCGGCCAGCGCACGCGCGCGTCTCGGTCGTCGCCTGCGCGGTCTCGGTCGACGACCTGACGACGACGCGATGCGGGGTCTCGCCGTCCGCGACGTCGAAGTACGTGTCGGTCCGGCCCGGAAGCGTGAGCGCCCCGCCCTGCGCGCTGTCGAGGTCCGACCAGGTGACGTCGACGGCGGTGTCGGCGGTGTTGGTCAGGCGCAGGTTGGTGGCGTTGGACTGCGGGTTGCGACACAGCGGCGTCAGGACGAGGTCGCGCGTCGGCGGCGGCGGCAGGCAGCCGCCGAACGGCGAGTCGTGCAGGACCGTCCCGTCGCCGGAGTACGACGCGGCGATGACCTGCCCGTGGAGCTGGCCGTTGGTGAACGACACGGCGGCCGACGGCGCCAGGACCGTGCCCTGCCACTCGATGCTCGGGCCGATCTGCACGCGTGTGGCGAGCTGGTAGTTCCACAGCAGCCGGGCGGCCGGCGCGCCCGAGATCCGCGTCGTCGGCTTCGTCGCCGAGCTGTAGGTCTGGCCGGTCACGTTGACCACGACGGTCGACCCCGCGGGCACGGCGAACGCGATCTCCTGCGCGGCCTGCAGCGCGGCGGCGCTGATCTTGAAGACGTTGCGTGACGTGCTCGTGCCCGTGAACGTCAGCGCCGCCCACGGCGTGATCGACCACGTGCCGTTGGCCGCCAGCCCGGAGAGCTGGCCCGAGAGCGCGCGCAGGTCGGTGAACGAGTCGGCGAACGAGAACGGCGGCGGCTGGTGGCTCAGCGTCCCGTTGGGCGTGGCGATCGTGCCGCTCAGCGTCGTGCCATAGGTGACGCTCCCGTTGGAGGCCTGCGCGCCGCTGCTGCCGACCGTCAGCGAGCCGCCGACGACGAGGTCGACACGCGCCGCGTTCTTCGGCAGCGCCGTCCCGACGCCGTAGCCGCCGTTGATCGCGACGCGCGCGTCGCCGCCCACCGCGACGCGGCCTTGGATCTGCGTGTTGCCCACGGTGTAGGCGCCGGCCACGAAGACGTCGTAGTCCTTCGCCGGCCCGAGATCGCCGCAGGTCGCGGCCGCGGCGACGCCGGGGAGCGCCAGCGCGCCGATCGCGATCGCGGTGGTGGCCAGGACCATCAGCTTCCACATGCCCTTGATCGTGCGCGCAGCTTGGGTGACCGGCCATCACCCGATGCGGACGACCGCGAAGCCGGAGCATCGGGCGCGCGTGACGATACGGTGAGCCATGGCCTCTCCCCAGCCCGTCCCGACGATCTACGAGTGGGCCGGCGGCCGCGACGCACTCGCCCGCTGGCTGAACGCGTTCTACGACCGGGTCGAGGGCGACGAGCTGCTGGCGCCGCTCTTCGGCGGCACCGTCAGCGTCGAGCACCGCGAGCACGTCACGGACTGGTGGTCGGAGGTCATGGGCGGCCCAGCGTTCTACACCGAGCGCCACGGCGGCTACGAGCACATGCTCGCCAAGCACCGCGCGCTGGCGATCGACCCCGAGCGGCGGCTGCGCTTCGTGACGCTGCTGTCGCGCGCGGCTGACGACGTCGACCTCCCCGCGGACCCCGAGTTCCGGGCCGCGATCATGGGCTACGCCGAGTGGGGCACGCGGCTGGCCGTCGAGAACTCGGCGCCGGACGCCCAGCCGGCGCCGCACGCGCCGGTTCCGCGCTGGGGCTGGGGCGTCGCGCCGCCCTACCAGGGCTGACGAAACCCCTGCATATGCCCGGGGAGGGACTCGAACCCCCATGCCCTTGCGGGCAGCCGGGTTTAAGCCGGCCGTGTCTGACCAGTTCCACCACCCGGGCGGGACCTTGCGAGAGCCTAGCTGCGGGCTTCCTACACTGACCAGTTCCGCAACTTCCCGTCCCGCGGTCTGTTTCGACCACTGCGGGCACGGAAAGGCCCGTTCACGCGTGGAAGTCTCCGCCCTCAAACTCCACGGGGCCTCCGGTCTCCGGGGCCCGACGCCGCTGCTGCGCCTGCAGGGCGATGAGCGCCTGGTCGCGCTCACCCGGCGCGGCAACCAGGCGGCCTACGAGGCGCTCGTGTCGCGCTACCAGGCGCGCCTGCTCGCGTTCTGCCGGCACATGCTGGCCTCCCGCGAGGACGCTGAGGACGTCCTCCAGGAGGTCTTTGCCGCCGCGTTCAACGCGATGGTGGCCGACGACCGCCCGATCAACGTGCGGCCGTGGCTGTACCGGATCGCGCGCAACCGCTGCCTGAACCACCTGCGCAAGCAGACCGCGATCGGCGTGGACTCGATGGACGTCCACCTGGCCGAGAACGGGACGACCACCGCCGACAAGGTCCACGACCGCGAGGAGTTCCGCGAGCTCGTCGCCGACGTCCAGACGCTGGCCGAGACGCAGCGCACCGCGCTGCTGCTGCGCGAGATCGACGCGCTCTCCTACGAGCAGATCGCCGAGGCGATGGAGACGACGGTCCCGTCGGTCAAGTCGCTGCTGGTGCGCGCGCGGGTCGCGCTCGCCGAGGCGGCCGAGGCGCGCAAGCTGACGTGCGTCGAGGTCCGCGACGAGCTGGGCATGTGGGCCGAGGGCCTGGAGTCGATCAGCGCGCCGGTCCGCCGCCACGTGCGCGGCTGCCAGCGCTGCGGGTCGTTCAAGAAGGCGCTCAAGCAGAACAACAAGGCCTTGGCCGCGGTCTTCCCGATCGGGCCGTTGTTGGTGTTCAAGAAGTTCCTCCTGGCCCAAGGCGCCGGCAGCGCGGGCGCCGCCGCGGGCGGTGCGGCCGCGACCGGCGGCGTGGCCGCGGGCGGCATGACGACCGGCTCCGCGCTGAGCGCGGGCGTCGGCGCGGTCGCGACCAAGGCCGCGGCCGGCCTGGCCGCGGTGGCGATCGTCACCACGGGCGCCGCCGAGATCGACCACGTCAACAAGCATCGCCTGGCCCAGGAGCCGGCGGCCGCGGCGATGGTCGCGACGCCGACCGCGAAGGCCGCGCCGGCGCCCGTCGCCGCCGCGCCGACCGCCGTGACCTCGGCACCGCAGGGCACGGCCGGCCACGCGGGCTCCGCCGGGTCCGGCAAGGCCGGCGGCTCCGGCCACGAGCGCGCGGCGGCGTCGACCACCGTTCCCGCCGACGCGACCACCACCGCCGCGCCGAACACGGCGACCGACACCGCGCCGGGCTCGACCACCGCGCCCGCCGGCGGCACGCAGCAGGGCTACGACGACTCGCGCCTGCCCGACCAGCCGACCGCGCCGAGCACCGTGCCGCCCGTCGTGCCGGCCCCCTCGCCGACCGCCGATCCACAGCCGACGTCCTCGACGCCGACGCCGGCCGACGGCGGCGCGTCGACCTCGGCGCCGCCCGAGCAGTCCTCGACGACGCCGACCACGACGACCGAGCCCGCGCCGGCCGACCCGGCGCCGCCCGCCGACGATCCGGCCTCGAGCGTGACGCCGCCGGACACCAGCACCACGCCGCCGACGTCCACCACGCCGGCCGAGCCGGACACGGCCGACGGCGGCGCGTCGTCGGCCACGCCGGCCGGCTGAGCCGAGCCGGCCTCAGCCGAGCCTGTCGCCCGGCTGCGCCTCGGCGCCCGGGTCGACCAGCAGCACGACGTCGCCCGAGTAGGTTCCGAGCGTCAGGACCTCGGACCGCACCGGCCCGATCTGGCGCGGCGGGAAGTTGACGACGGCCAGCACGAGCCGGCCCTCGAGCTCTTCCCGCGAGTAGTTGGTGATCTGCGCCGAGGAGCGCTTCTCGCCGAGCTCCGGGCCGAAGTCGATGCGCAGCTTCCACGCGGGCTTGCGCGCCTCGGGGAAGTCCTCGACCGCGACGATCCGGCCGACGCGGACGTCGACCTTGGCGAAGTCGTCGAAGCCGATGGTGCCGGCGCCGGCGTCGGCGCCGCTCACGGGCGCTCCGTGCCGAACCGGAACGACCGCAGCGCGGTCTTGAGGCCGCCGTTGTGGCCGACGTCGTCGGCGCGCACGATCGACGGCGACCGCGGCGCGGTCGCCCAGATGTCGGCGCCCTGGCGCGCGGTGACGTCGGGCAGCAGGAAGATCCGGCGGCCGTAGGTCAGCGTCCCGTCCGAGCGGCGGAACTGGAAGACGATCTCGAAGCCCTGCTGCTTGTTGATGTTCGCGCGGCCGTCGGCGCGCCAGACGAAGCCCGGCAGGTCCTTGGCCATCTGCGCCTGCTGCTGGGCGGCGTACAGCGGCAGGAAGCCGGCAGCGTCGCCCTTGTAGGGCGGGAGGTTGAGCGCGCGGACCGAGAACGCCTGCGCCTTGCTGCCGACCCGCGCGAGCTCGCCCTGCTGCGGCTGCTCCTTGGCGAACGGCTGGCGGTAGACGAAGTTGAACGCGATCGGCGTGCGCACGATCACCGCGTTCTTGCGCTGGGTCGCGCCCTCGGGCTTGAAGAGCGCGTAGAGGATCGCCAGCACGACCAGCGCGGCGACGGCCGCGAGCGCGAGGCGCGCAGGGCGCGGGAGGGCCCGGATGCGCGGCCCCAGCAGCTCGGGCAGCGTCGGGCCGAACTCGGGGCGGACGACGGACATTCGCTGTCGGAGTCTAGGAGAGCACGACGGCCGCCGACGCGCCCGTGACCAGCGCGCGGCGCAGGTCGTCGGTCGGCACGCCGCGCAGCTGGGGGTGGTCGCGGTCGACGTGGATCTCCGCGCCGCCGTCGAGGCCGAGGCTGGCGCGCCCGTTGGCGACGAGCTCGCCCCACAGGTCACCGTAGTGCGACAGCAGGCCGAAGCGCGTCTGGCGCTCGCGGCGCGCGCCGGTCTCCAGCTCGCGCGCCTCCTCGAAGGGGTCGATGCGGACCTGCGAGTCGGAGCCGATCGCCAGACGGACGCCGGCGTCGCGGTAGCGCAGCGCCGGGAAGTGGCCGTCGCCGAGGTTGCCCTCGGTCGTGGGGCAGGAGACGACGAAGGCGTCGGCCGCCGCCAGCCGGGCGACGTCGGCGGGCGTCACGTGGATGCCGTGGACGATCGACGTCCGCGGGCCGAGGAAGCCGCTGCGGTGCAGCAGCTCGATCGGCGTGCAGCCGTGCTCGGCGTCGCACTCGGCCAGCTCGCGGCGCTGCTCGTGGGCGTGGACGTGGCGGACGAGGTCGTGGGCGTCGGCGTAGCGCGCGATCGCCGCGAGCCAGGCGGCCGGGACCGCCCGGACCGAGTGCGCGGCGACCCCGACGTGGACTCCCGCGCGGCCCTGCGCCCACGCGCGCAGCGCGTCGACCCGCGCGAGGAACGTCTCGACGTCCGGATCGCAGAACCGCCGCTGGCCGGGCTGCAGCGGCCGGTCGCCGTTGCGGTGGTAGGCCGCGGGGAGGAGCACGATCTCGAGGCCCGCCGCGGCCGCCGCCTCGGCGAGCGCGAAGGCCATCACATTGGGTTGCTCGTACGGCGTGCCGTCGGGCTGGTGGTGGACGTAGTGGAACTCGCCGACCGCGCCGTAGCCCGCCGCGGCCATCTCGCGGTACAGCCGCTCGGCGACCGCGCGCATGCCGTCGGGGTCGAGGCTCCACGCCAGCCGGAACATCTCCGTGCGCCAGGACCAGAAGTCGTCCCGCGCGTGGGCCTCGGGCGCCGGGCGCTCCCCCACGCCGCGTAGCCCGAGCTGGAACGCGTGGCTGTGCACGTTGGGCATCGCCGGCAGCGCGTACCGGTCGGTCACGCCAAGTCCTCCATCATGCGCAGGATCATCGTCGCGGCCTGCGCCGCGTCGGTCAGCTCGACGTGCTCGGCCGCCGAGTGGCTGACCCCGGTCGCGTTGCGGACGAGCACCATCGCCGCCGGGATCCGCGCCGCCAGGATGCCGGCGTCGTGCCCGGCCCAGCAGAGGAGCGCGGGGGCGCCGCCGGCGCGCAGGCGCGCGCGGAGGTCGGCGTCGAAGACGGCGCCCGCGCTGCGCGACTCGACGGCGATGGCGATCGCGACGCCGGTCGTCGCCGACAGCGCGGTGGCGGCGGCCTCGAGGCCGGCGAGCCAGGTGTCGAGCGTGTCCGGCGCGGCGGCGCGGGCGTCGAGCCAGACGGTGGCGCCAGAGGCGATGCTCGTCAGCGCGTTGGGCTCGACCAGGATGCGGCCGGCGGTGGTGCGCAGCGGCGCGCCGGCGGCGGCGCGCAGGTCGTCGGCGGCGACGATCAGCCGCGCGGCGGCGGCGAGCGCGTCGCGGCGGTCCTCGGGCGGCGTCGTGCCGGCGTGGTCGGCGGTGCCGCGCAGCGTCACCCGCGCGCGCAGGCGCGCGGCCAGCGCCGACACGACGCCGGCGGGCGCGCCCGCGACCTCCAGCTCCCGGCTCTGGTCGATGTGCAGCTCGACGAACCCGTGCAGCCGGCCCAGCGCCGCCGGCGCCTCGCGCAGCCCCTCCGGCGCGACGCCCGCGCCCCGCAGCGCGTCGGCCAGCGCGACGCCGTCGTCGTCGCGCCGGGCGAGGACGTCGTCGACGTCGAGCACGCCGGTCAGCGCCCGGCTCCCGAACGTCGGCGTGTTGAACCGCGCGCCCTCCTCGTCGGCGAACGAGACCACGGCCAGCGGCAGCTCCGGCGCGGCCGCGGCGATCGCGAACGCCGCCGCCACGCCCAGCGCGCCGTCGAACGCGCCACCGTCGCGGACCGAGTCGGTGTGCGAGCCGACCGCCCACCACGGCCCGTCGCCCTCCGGCAGCGCCCAGCGGTTGCCGGCGCCGTCGCGCTCGACGAGCAGCCCGCAGGACGCCGCCTGCGTGGCGAACCACTCCCCCGCCGCCGCGTCCTCGACCGTCCACGCGAGCCGGTTGGTCCCGCGCTCGCTCAAGCCGACCGGCCGCAGCCCGGCCAGCCGCGCCTCCAGGTCGGCGGCGCCGATCACGCGATCCGCCATGCCTGGTCGGCCCGCACGTGCACGATCTCGCCGCCGACGATCACGATCGCCGCGGGGTTGTGGCCGAAGCGGTAGGGCACGTGCTCGAGCGGGGCGTCGAGCACCACGACGTCAGCGCGCTTGCCGGCCTCCAAGGACCCCAACTCGCCCGAGCGCCGCAGCACCCACGCCGCGTTCAAGGTGATGGCCATGATCGCCTCGCGCGCCGACCAGCCGTAGCGCCGGACCGCGAGCCCGACGATCAGCGCCAGCGACGTGATCGGCGACGTGCCCGGGTTCAGGTCGGTGGCCAGCACGCCGATCGCGCCCGCGTCCGCCAGCGCCCGCGCCGGCGCGACGCGCTCGTCGCCCAGCACCTCCGCGCCGGGCAGCAGCACCGCGGCGCACTCGGCCCGAGCAAGGACATCAACATCATCAGGGTGCAGGCAGGCGAGGTGGTCGACCGACCGCGCGCCCGCCTCCAGCGCCACCGGCACCGACCGCATCGTGGAGAACTGCTCGACGTGCGCGCGGAGGTCGCGCCCGTTGGCGGCCGCGAGCGCGCCCATGCGCGCGAGGTCGTCGAGGCCGAACGCCATCGACTCGACGTAGATGTCCAGGGCGGTGGCCGTGGTCTGCGGCACGAGCGCGGCGACCGCGTCCAGCCAGGCGCCGGCCTCGCGCCCCGGCGGCACCGCGTGGGCCAGCAGCGCGGTGGAGTCCGTGGTCTGCGCGACGCGCGCGCCCAGCTCCTGCGCCAGCGCCAGGGCGCGCAGCTCCGCCGCCTCGCTCAGCCCGTAGCCGCTCTTGCCCTCGAACGTGGTCGTGCCGTGCGCCAGCATCTCCGCCGCCAGGGCGCCCGCCTGGGCCAGCACCTGCTCGTCGCCGGCCTCCGCGAACGCGCGCGCCGACGCCGCGATCCCGCCGCCCGCCCGCGCGATCTCCTCGTAGGGCCGCCCGGCGACCTTCAGCGCGTACTCCGCGGCGCGCCAGCCCGCGAACGGCAGGTGCGTGTGGCAGTCGACGAACCCCGGGACGACGGCGCAGCCCGACGCGTCGATACGCCGCGCGGTCGCGTCGGGCGCGAAGCCGGCGATGCGGTCGCCGTCGATCGCCAGCGCGCCGCCGTCGAGCACGACCTCGCCCGCGCGGTCCAGCCGCAGGTACGGCAGGCCGGCGGCCGGCGGCCGGACGACCTGCGCCGCGTCCTCGATGCTGAGCGCGCTCACGAGGCCATCATCGGGATGTCGAGCCCGAGCCGCACGGCCGCCGCCTCGGCCTCCGGGTAGCCGGCGTCGACGTGGCGCACGACGCCCATCCCCGGATCGACGGTCAGCACGCGGCGCACGCGCTCGGCGCCCAGCGCGGTCCCGTCGGCGACGACGACCTGCCCGGCGTGGATCGACTTGCCCATCCCGACGCCGCCGCCGTGGTGGATCGAGACCCACGACGCGCCCGCCGCGACGTTGATCATGGCGTTGAGCAGGGGCCAGTCGGCGACCGCGTCGGACCCGTCGCGCATCGCCTCGGTCTCGCGCTCGGGCGAGGCGACCGAGCCCGCGTCCAGGTGGTCGCGGCCGATCACGATCGGCGCGCGCACCTCGCCCGACGCCACCATCGCGTTGAAGCGCAGGCCGGCGCGGTCGCGCTCGCCGGCGCCCAGCCAGCAGATCCGCGCCGGCAGGCCCTGGAACCTGACCCGCTCCTGGGCCAGCTCGATCCAGCGCCGGATGTGCGGCTGGTCGCCGAAGAGGTCGAGGATCGCCGCGTCGGTCGCCGCGATGTCGGCCGGGTCGCCGCTCAGCGCCACCCAGCGGAACGGGCCCTTGCCCTCGCAGAACAGCGGCCGGATGTAGGCCGGGACGAACCCGGGGTAGGAGAACGCGTCCACGTCGCCCGACGCGCGCGCCAGCCCGCGCAGCGCGTTGCCGTAGTCGAAGGCCTCGGCGCCGCGCGCCGCCAGCGCCCGCAGCGCGCCGACGTGCGCGACCGCGCTCTCCCCCACGCGCCGCAGGTAGGCGTCCGGGTCGGCGGCGCGCACCACCGCCGCCTGCTCCAGCGTCATCCCGGCCGGGATGTAACCGATCAACGGGTCGTGCGCGGAGGTCTGGTCGGTGACGACGTCCACGACGACGTCGGTCCGCGCCGCGATCTCCGGCAGCAGCTCCGCCGCGTTGCCGAGCAACCCGATGGACAACGCGCGGCCCTCCCGGACGGCCTCGGCGCAGCGCGCCAGGGCATCGTCCAGCGACCCCGCGCGCTCGTCCAGGTACCCCGTCTCGATCCGGCGCTCGATCCGCGTCCGGTCGATCTCGACGCACAGCGCGACGCCGCCGTTCATCGTCACCGCCAGCGGCTGGGCGCCGCCCATGCCACCGAGCCCGGCCGTGACGACCAGGCGACCGCGCAGCGAGCCGTCGAAGCGCTTGCGCGCGACCGCCGCGAACGTCTCGTACGTGCCCTGGAGGATCCCCTGGGACCCGATGTAGATCCAGGACCCCGCGGTCATCTGCCCGTACATCATGAGCCCGGCCGCGTCGAGCTCGCGGAAGTGCTCCCAGTTGGCCCAGTCGCCGACGAGGTTGGAGTTCGCGATCAGCACGCGCGGCGCGCGGTCGTGGGTCTCGAAGACCGCGACGGGCTTCCCGGACTGCACCAGCAGCGTCTCGTCGTCGCGCAGGCGCAACAGCACGTCCTTGATCGCGGCGAGCGACCGGTGGTCGCGCGCGGCCTTCCCGATCCCGCCGTAGACCACCAGCTCGTCCGGGTTCTCGGCGACGTCCGGATGGAGGTTGTTCTCCAACATCCGCAGCGCCGCCTCCTGCTGCCAGCCCAGGCATCGAAGCTCCGACATGCCGCGCAGTGTCGGCGCGGGCGCCGACGTGCGCAACCGCGTACCGTCTGGGATCCCAGACATGCCCAACGTGCCCGCCGCCACGCAGGCGCTCGACGTCCTCGAGCTGCTCGCCCGCCACGTCTCCCCGCTGCCGGCCGCCGCCATCGCGCGCGACCTCGGCCTTCCGCGCTCGACGACCTACCATCTGCTCTCGGCGCTGCGCGACCGCGGCTTCGTCGTGCACCTGCCGGCCGAGCGCCGCTGGGGCCTGGGCGTCGCGGCGTTCGCGCTGGGCTCGGCCTACACGCGCCAGGAGCCGCTGCGCTGGATCGCGCAGACCGCGCTCGCCGACCTCGTGGCCAAGACCACGCACAACGGCCACTTCGCGATGCTCCACGGCGCCGACGTGCTCTACGTGATCGAGGAGCGCGCACCGGACCGGCCGAGCCTCGTCACCGAGGTCGGCGTCCGCCTCCCCGCGCACCTCACCGCCAGCGGCCTGGCGATGCTCGCGGCGCTGCCGGCCGAGCAGGTCAGGGCGCTGATCGGCGCGCGCGGGCCGCTCGTCCGCCGCCACGACGCGGGCCCGCGGACGCCGACCGAGCTGCGCCGGACGCTCGGGCAGGTGCGACAACAAGGCCACGCCGACGAGGACGGCTACGTCACGCCCGGCTTCGCCTCGGTCGCCGCGCCGGTCCTCGACCACGCCGGCCATCCGGTCGCGGCGATCGCGCTGACGTTCGGGACCGGCGACGTGGACGACGCGCAGCGCGCGACGCTGGCCGCCGCCGTCCGCGCCGCGGCCGCCGAGGTGGCCCGGCGCATCCACGGCCGGCCAGATTAGGCGGCCATCAACCCAATGACCTTGAGTCGGCGCGAGAGCGCCTGCATCGCGAACGCGCGCGTCTCCTCGACCGACACGCCGAACAGCGTCTCGGTGTCGTCGTCGGCGACGCCGTCCATGAACTTGGGCTTGAGCACGCCGTCGGCGACCGGCCCGACCTCGACCAGCGTCCGCTGGACCGCCTCGCCGTACTTCGGATCGCGCTGTGCCATGTGGCGCAGGAACCAGGCGCCGAACGCGACGTGGCGGTGCTCGTCGCGCGCGACGTTCGTGAAGCCCTCGACGAAGCCCGGCAGCGTTCCCTGCTGCTCGTTGTAGTCGATGATGAAGTGCTGGCCGGTAAGCGCCAGCATCCCCTCGACGATCATGTGGTAGATCGTCACGAACTCGACGGCGCACTCCAGGTCGTCGGGCGCGACCGCCAGCCGGTCGGCCTTCCCCTTCAGGATCTCGTCGAAGAGCACGGTGAACTCGGGGTTGACGTGTGCCGCGGTCTCCTCCAGGCGGGCCGCCAGCGAGTCGGACTCTAGGACGCCGACCTCGGAGTAGAAGCGGTCGAAGAACGCGACGTGGCGCGCCTCGTCGGCGATCTGGGTGGCGAGGAACATCCGCATGTCCTCGTCGGGCACCGCGCGCATGAGCGGCGCGAGCTCGGCCTCCACGCGCTGCTCGCCGATGAAGAACGACGACAGCCCGTACATGCGCTGGAAGCGCTCCTCCTCCGGGATCCGCTCGTGCCAGTCGATGCGGTCCTGGGTGAAGTCGATGTCCTGCGTCGCCCAGTGCTGGCGCTCCCACAGCAAGTACAGCTCGCGCGGCGACAGCAGCGTGGCGAGCCCGCGGTCCGCGCGCGCGTCCAGCGCCGGGTCGCTCGTCTGCTGGAAATCGTCGCGCTCCGTCCGGTGCTGCCCAGCCGCCTGATCGGTCATGGCGGGCGAGCCTACTCGGCAACTGGCTGGCTGGCCAGTCGAGCCCGCGGACCGCGCTAGGGGCCGGGGTCGCCGCCGTTGACGACGTGCAGCACGGTCCTGCCGCCGCCCGCGGTCGTCACGGCGTAGTCGCCGGGCTTCAGGCCCGACAGCGTCCTGGTCGCCCTGCCGCCCGCGGGCACGCTCAGCGTCCCGCCGCCCGGCGCGTCGATCGTGACCTTCTCGGCAGCGCCCTTGGCGGTCACCGCGACCTCGACCGACAGGAACGCCGGAACCGTCACGGTGGTCGGCGAGAGCGCGCCACCGTCGGTCGTCAGCGCGACCGGGACGCGCGTGGCCTCCTCGTCGCCGGCGCCGCCCTCGGCCTGCTCGCCGCCGGCGGGCGCGCCGCCGGTGTCGGGCGCGGTGGTGGTCCCGGTCCCGGCACCGGTCGGCTCGCCGCCGCCGGTGGGCTCGCCGGTCGTCGCCGTCGGGTTCGTGTCGGTCGACGTCGGCGGCGTTTCGGTCGTCGTCGTCGGCACGGTCGACGGCTCGACCGCGGTGGTCGGCTCCTGCACGACCGTCGCCGTCGACGCGTCGTCGTCGCCGCACGCCGCCGCGCCCACGCTCAGCAGGGCGGCGGCAGCAACTCCTACGACAACGCGCCGGGACCTCACTGGCCGATCGAGAACATCGCGTCGAGGTCGTGCTCGGAGAAGACCTCGAAGGCGACCATCGTCTGCGTCCGGCCCACGCCGTCCAGCTTCACCAGCTGGCCGGTGATGACCTCTGCCAGCTGCTCGTGGCGCGGAACGCGGACGATCGCCACGAAGTCCCACTCACCGGTGACCGAGTACGCCTCGGCCACGCCGTCCAGGCCGGCGAGCGCGCCGCCGAGCGTCTGGAGCGCGTCGCGCTCCGCCTCGACGAGGACGACCGCGGTGGTCACAGCGCGTGCGTCGCGCCGGGCTCGAGCACGACGACCTCGGCGTAGCCGGCGTTCTGCACGTCGGACTTGTACGCCTGCACGTCGGTCTCGATCGGCGGGAACGTGTCGTAGTGGCACGGGATGATCTGGTCGGCCTTCAGGAAGTCGGCCGCGACCACCGCGTCGAAGCGGTCCATCGTGAAGTGCCCGCCGATCGGGACGAGCGCCACGTCGATGTGCCCGCGCTTGGACGGCAGCGCCAGATCGCTGAACAGCCCCGTGTCGCCGAGGTGGTAGATCCGCTTGCCGCCGATCTCGATCACGAGGCCGGCCGGCGTGCTGGTCGTGCCGCTCGGCGACGTGCCCGTGTGCCAGGCCGGCGTCAGGCGGACCGAGACCCAGTCGAGGTCGACGGTGCCGCCGATGTTGGGGTTGAAGACAGACGCGACGCCGCCCTCCTCCAGCTCGTGCGCGAGCTCGACGATCGCGACGACCGGCGCGCCCGTGCGCTTGGCGATCGCGACGGTGTCGCCGAGGTGGTCGCCGTGGGCGTGCGTGAGGAAGATCGCGTCGGCGGCGACCTCGTCGGCTGTCGCCGCGGCCTTCGGGTTCCCGGTGAGGAACGGGTCGACGAGGACGGTCTTGCCGTCGTGCTCGATCGAGAAGGCCGCGTGGCCCAGGAACGTGATCTTCGGCATCTAGCTCTCCTGCGTGTCGTCGGTGTCCGGCTCGTAGAGCCCGCGTGCCAGCTCCAGCCCCACCGCGACGCCGACGAGCATGCTCAGGCGCGTCTCCTCGGCGATGAGGACGCGGATCGCGGAGAGGCGCTCGTCGCCCTCGGCCGCGCTGGCCACGCCGGTGATCTGCGCCTCGTGGGCCTCGCCGAACCAGCCGCCGGCGTCCAGGGCCTCGTTGAGGACGCGCTGGAGCCCGGGGGCGGCGTGGGTGACGATCTCCTGCGAGTGGACGAACCGCTCGGGCTCGTCGGACAGCGCCGCCACGGCGGCGTCGACCTGCTCGGCGGTGAAGCGACGGGCGGGCACGAAGCCCACACTAGCGAGCGTGGAGCGGTGCGGTCCGACTAGCGCGTGGTGTCGGCGCCGCGCAGGAGCATCAGGCCCGCCAGAGCGCCGAGGACCAGCCCGCTGAACGTCGCGACCGCGCTGGCGAAGGGCGTGACCGCCGGCATCAGCGCCACGACCGCCGCGATCACCGCGGTGCCGAGCAGGTCGCCGTCGTGCTCGACCCCGTTGCGCGCCCGCACGATGTCGGGCAGCGCCCAGGCCGCGAGCATGCCCAGCGCCGCGCCCGGGGCACCGAAGACGTAGGCGTTGCTCCCGACGGCGGTCGCGATCGCGTCGCCGCCGATCCCGCAGGCCAGGAACAGCGCGACGACCAGCACCGGGCCGTGGCGCAGCTCCAGCCGCCATCCGTAGACGCCGATGGCCAGCAGCACGGCCAGCTGGTACCAGGCGTTCGGGTAGATGAACGGCGCGACGGCGATCTTCCACTGGTCGCTGGCGAAGTCGGTCAGGCCGAGGTCCACGCGCGCGACGAACGGCAGGACGAGGAAGCCGACGAGCGACAGCGCGAGGATCAGGATCGTCGCGCGAGGCTTGCCGAAGGCGTCGCCGCGGATGCCCGGGATCTCGCCCGTGCGCAGCGGCGTGAGCGTCGGACGCGGCACCCGGCGCGCCGCGCGCGGCGACGCGTCCCCCGACCTGCGGTCGATCTTCGGGGCACGCTTTCGCAACCGGGTGCCGCAGTACGGGCACTCGGTGATGTACGGGCTGACCTCAGACCCGCACTTCTTGCAAACCACGAACAGGTCGGGCGTCCCGGCCATCTCCATCCGATTCTAGGCCCCCGCGACTCCAGTCGGCGGCGACCGCGCCGATCACCTGATCGTGCGGCGCCTGCGTGACTTCCAGATCGTCGGTCTCGGCGTGTCCGGCGAGGACGCGACGTGCCGTGTCGTCGCGGTCGACGGCGGCCAGGCGGTGCTCGAGCCGCGATCGCCCGACGAGGTCGCCGCGCTCGTCCTCCCGGCCCCCGCGACGCTGGCCTTCGACACCGGCCGCCACCCGATCCTGCTGACCGGGAACGCGGACGCCGGGCCGATCCCGGACACGGTGCGCTTCTGGGTGACCGACGACGTCGGCGTCCGCCCGCTGCGCCTGCGGCCGCGGCTGAAGGCCGACCTGTCGGTCCGGATCACGCCCACCGACCAGGCCGGCGAGCGCACCGCGTTCGCCCAGGACTACGCGACGACCGACGTCAGCGCCGGCGGGATCGCGGTCGCGGGCCTGGACCTCGAACGTGGCGCATGGGTGCGCGTCGACCTGGCGGTGCCGGGCCTGGAGAGCGCGCCGGTGGCCTGCCGCGGGCGCGTCGTGCGCCGGATCGCGGCGGAGGGTGTGGTGACCGCGGTCGCGTTCGCCGACCTGGACCCGCTGGTCGCGACCGCGCTGGACCGGTTGATCTTCGCGGTGCGGCAGCGCGTGGCGCGGCAGGCGTTCGTGCAGCGCGCGGCGTAGGAGGCGGGCGGCGGCGGGCGCTGGTGGTCCCAGTGCGGCGCGCTGGGCGCCACCAACGCCGGCACTCCCGCCCCCCAGCCTCAGAACTCCGTGTCCCCGTTGCCGCTCGTCGCGGAGACGATCTCGGCCATGACCTCGCGGAGGTCGTGGTTGGCCTCGTAGACCACCACCTGGCGCTTGGCCCCGTTCCCGCGGGCCAGCAGGTCGTCGATGCCTTCCAGCTCGCTCGCGCTCCCGAGGTCCTGCGCGTGCCCGCGCAGGCGGTCGAGCAGCCGCTGGGCCAGCGCCTTGGTCGCGATGCGCTCGTTGGACGGCAGGTCGACGAGCTCGCCGTCCAGCCCGTGGCGGGCGGCCAGCCAGCGGTTCTCGTCGAGCATCTGCCACGGGTACTCGCCGAGGTGCTGGCCGGAGTCGAAGTGGTCGCAGAGCTCCTTGACCATCGCCTGGATCAGGGCGGCGAGGCCGAGCGTGTGCTCGACGCGGGTCTGGGCGTCGCAGGCGCGGATCTCGACGGTCCCGAGCTTGGGGTGCGGCCGCACGTCGTACCAGAGGTAGGTGTAGTCCTCCATGACGCCGCTGGACACCATGAACTCGATCTGGCGCTCGTAGTCGGCCCAGTCGCGGTAGCTCGGCGGCACGCCGACGCGCGGGAACGCGCGGAAGATCGGCAGGCGCGTGGACGCCATGCCCGTGCCGTCGCCGCGCCAGAACGGCGAGTTGGCCGACAGCGCCAGCAGCACCGGCAGGTGGACGCGCATCCCGTTGGCGACGTGGATCGCCTTGTCGGCGTCGTCGACGCCGACGTGGACGTGCAGGCCGAAGATCAGCTCCTGGCGCGCGACGAAGCGCAGCGCGTTGACCAGCTCGCGGTAGCGCAGGCGCGAGGCGATCCGCTGGTCCTCCCACAGCGCGAACGGATGCGTTCCAGCCGAGCCGATCGTGAGGCCGCGCAGGGCCGCGGTGTCGTGGACCTGCCGGCGCAGCGCACGCAGCTGGATGGCCGCCTCGGCGGTGTTGGCGGCCGGGCGCGTCGCGATCTCGAGCACCGACTCCATCAGCTCGGGCTTGATGTCGCCCGCGGCCGTCGCGGGCGCGGCCGTGCGGGCGTCCTCGAGCAGGGTCTCGATCGCGTTGACGAGCTCGAACGAGCTGCCGTCCACGATCATCAGCTCCTCCTCGATGCCGATCGTGTAGCTCGGCCCGGTGAAAGCGTGATCCACGGGCGGGACCCTACCCGGGTGCCAGGGGTACGATCAGGCTCAGGTACACGGAACAGGAGATTGCTGATGCCTCTGGGCTATGACGGGAAGCTGTACATCCTCGCGTTCGACCACCGGGGGTCCTTCCAGAAGAAGATGTTCGGGATCGCGGGCGATCCGACGCCGGAGGAGACCGCCACGATCGCCGACGCCAAGCACCTCATCTACGAGGGCATGGTCAAGGCCGTCGAGAAGAGCGACGTGCACCCCGACACGCTCGGCGTGCTGGTCGACGAGCAGTTCGGCGCCCCCAAGAGCATCCAAGGCGACGCGAAGGCCGCTGGTCTGAAGCTCGCGATGCCGGTCGAGAAGTCCGGCCAGGACATGTTCGACTTCGAGTACGGCGACGCGTTCGGCGAGCACATCCTGAAGTTCGACCCGGACTTCTCCAAGGTGCTGGTCCGCTACAACCCGGACCACGACGCCGAGGAGAACCGCGTCCAGCTCGGCAAGCTCAAGACGCTGGCCGACTGGCTGCACGAGAACGACCGCCTGTTCCTCTTCGAGCTGCTCGTCCCGGCCGAGCCGGCGCAGCTGGAGTCCGTCGGCGGCGACGCCGACCGCTACGACGCCGAGCTGCGGCCCGAGCTGATGCGCAAGGCGATCGAGGCGATCCAGGACTTCGGCATCGAGGTCGACATCTGGAAGATCGAGGGCGTCGACGAGCAGTCCGACGCCGAGATGCTGGCCAAGCAGACGCGCTCCGGCGAAGGCCGCGAGAACGTGGTCTGCGTGCTGCTGGGTCGTGGCGCGTCGGATGCCAAGGTCGACCAGTGGCTCCAGGCCGCCGCGCCGGTCGACGGCTTCATCGGGTTCGCCATCGGACGCTCGATCTGGTGGGACGCCCTGAAGGGCTTCCTCGACGGCTCGGTCTCGCGCGAGGACGCGCAGGACAAGATCGCCGACAACTACCTGCGGTTCATCCAGGTCTACGAGGCCGCGGAGCAGGGCGCGGGGGTCGCGTAGCCGCCGCGCAGGCTTCGCAGCGATTCTGCAACGACGCACCCGTCGTGCCCGGCCTTCGGCTTAGGGTCCGGCGGGTGCGTCGCCTTGTGCCCTGGATCCTGATCGTCGTGCTGGCCGTCGGCTACCGCTACGCGCGGACCCACGTCGACAACGGCGGCCACGACGCGCCCGTCTCGACCGTCGCGCACGTGGTCCGGGCCGTCGACGGCGACACGCTCGTCGTCACCTTCGACCGCGGCGGCTCCGAAGAGCGCGTGCGCTACATCGGCGTCGACACGCCCGAGACGGTCAAGCCGAACACGCCGGTGCAGTGCTTCGGCAAGAAGGCGTCGGCGTTCAACCACACGCTGGTCGACGGGCACGACGTCCGGCTGCGGTACGACGCGGAGCGGCGCGACCGCTACGGCCGTCTGCTCGCCTACGTCTACCGCGCCGACGACGGTCTGTTCGTCAACGCCGCGCTGGTCCGCGGCGGATACGCGACGACCCTGACGATCCCGCCGAACGTGCGGTTCGCGGCGCGGTTCCGAGACCTCGCGGAAGGCGCTCGACGGGCCGGCCGAGGGTTATGGAGCGCGTGTGAGCGATAGCCTTGCCGGGCCGATGCGCATGCGTGAGAGCCTCGCCCAGCTGGAACGGGCGTTCGTCGACGAGATCGAGCAGGACCGCGCGAAGGCGGAGCGTCTCCGCCGCGAGGCTGAACGACGCACGCGTCAGCGTCAGCTGGCCAAGACCCACAAGCGCGGGTCGATGCGCTTCGGCCTGCTGTACCTGATCCTCGTCGCCACGGCCGTCCTCGTGACGGTCGCGATGTTCGAGACGCTGTATTACGTGATGGGGTGATCGCCCGGAGGGCGATTCCCTCGCGAAGAACCGCCTGGCGGCGATCTTCGCGAGCCGGGAGCTACTCGGCGGCGGTGCCGAGCTTGCGGAGGGCCTCGTCGACCTCGCCGCGCACGGTGGCGCCTTCCGCAGGCGCCTCGACCGCGCCGTTGCGCTCCTGCTGGATCTCCAGGTAGACCTCTTTGCGGAAGACGGGGATGTCTCGCGGGGCCTGGATCCCGATGCGCACCTTCTCGCCCATGATGGACAACACGGAGACTTCGATGTCGTCTCCGATCATGATGCTCTGGTTGGACTTTCGTGTCAGTACGAGCATGGTTGGACGCCTCCCAACGTCCCTGCCACCGGGCGTTCGAGTCTCGCAGGGCCCTTGCCCACATGCAAGCTGGCCGAAACGGTCAATTTGCTGGAACGTCGTCCCGAGGCGAACCTTGCCCCAAAAGCCTGTGCGAAGTCGCATGCTGGTGGTCGGGCATCGGACGGAAGTCTCACGCACCGACCCGACGTACCGCCCGGACTCTCGACTAGGATGGCGACCTTCGCATGGCCAGACGATCGCTCCGCCCTCATCTGAACCAGATCCGTACCTGGGTGCGCCAGGGGCGCACCGATGCATGGGTCGCGCACCAGCTGGAGGTCACCGTCCAGCAGATCGAAGCCTTCAAGAAGGAGAACGATCTGCTGCCCGACGGCGAGACCGCTGAGACCCCCGGCGTCGACTTCGACGACGAGATCGATCTCCGCGCCGAAGACGACGCGCTGATCGCAGCGGAGCTCGAGGCCGAGGCGGCGCGGAAGGCCGAGGAAGGTGAGGCCGAAGACGAGCCCGCCTCCGAGGACGACGACGCGCCCAAGCGCCGGCGAGGTCGCCGCGGCGGCCGCGGCCGGGCGCGGACGAAGAGGGCCGCGGCCTACGAGGGCACCTTCGAGCACGGCGACGAGGGCTACGGGCTCTGGCTCGACCCCGCGATCGCCGACGACGGCGTCTACGCCGAGCACTGGGCCGGGCACCGCCAGGTCGAGGTGACGGTCGACGCCGATCAGATCGTCATCAAGCGCGTCGGCGACGACGTCGCGGACGACGACAACGTCGACGAGTAGCCGCCTGAGGCCGTGACCTCGCCGCTCGAGCGCGCGTTCGCGTTCGAGCGCGCGATGCATGGCGCGGTCGGGCGCGTGGTCAGCGCCGCGTGGGGCCAGGCGTTCCTCGCGCCCGAGATCGAGCGCTGCTACGACCGCAACCTGCTGTGGGTCGTGGGCGACGGCGACGGGCTCTCGGCCGAGACCCTGGACGCGCACGCGCAGCGGCTGCTCGGCGGCCACGGGATGACGCACCGGCGGATGCTGGTCGAGCCGGCGGCCGACGCGCGGCTGCGCGACGGGCTGGTGGCGCTGGGCTACGACGCCGGGGCGCACCTGTTCATGGTGCACGACGGTGGCGCGGTCGAAGCGCCGGCCGTCACGGTGGAGGAGGTCGGCGTCGACCTGGTCCAGACCGCGAACGAGCGCTACCTGCTGACGGATCCGGACACCGACTACGGCCGCGATCCGATGACCCGCGAGCACCTGCTGGCCCATCACCGCGAGTACGGGTCGACGGGCGGCGCCGAGCGCCGGTTCGCGGTCGTCGTCGCCGGCGCGGTCGCCGCCTGGGCACGCCTGTGGCGCCGGGGCGACGAGGCGCAGATCGAGGACGTCGTGTGCCTGGCGGCGTTCCGCGGCCGCGGCTACGGACGCGCCGTCGTCGCGGCGGCCGCCCGGGCGGCGCTGGCCGAGGGCGCCTCGCTGCTGTTCATCGTCGCCGACGACGAGGACTGGCCGAAGGACCTCTACGGCCGGCTCGGCTTCGCGCCAGCGGGGACGCTGGGCGTCTACCAGCGCTTCGTGCCGCGCTGACCTAGCTGTGTCGTTGCGCGAGACGGTCCGGGCGATCGGCCCCGCGCAACAACCGATCTAGTCCGCCGGGCGCGGGTCCAGGCGGCGGCCGCCGGCGTAGTCCGAGGCTTCGCGGACGTAGCGGCCGAAGGCGGCGTCGGCGGTCGTGCGGGCGTCCCAGGTCCACGGCGCGCCGGGTGCGACCGTGTAGGCGATGTCGGTGCACCAGCCGGTGCCCTGGTCGTAGAGCGCGACGAGCTCGTCGATCGTGAACCGCCCGCCGAGGCGCCGGCGCAACTCCGCGAGGATCCGCTCGACGACGCGATCCATCGCCAGGCGCTCGTCCGGAAGCGTCTCGCGCACCCGGCGCTCACCTTCCCGCCACTGGAACAGCGCGCTCTCGAAATCGGACATCGCCGCCAGGCTAGCGAGCCCACGACGGCGCTTCCCGGGTCAGCGATCGCCGGGCAGGCCCTTGACGATGAACGGCCGCTCGCCGGGCTTGACGAGCCCCAGGCGCCGCGCCTCGCGCTCCATCGTGCCGGGGCTCTGCAGCGCCTTGCGGCGCGCCCTGAGGCGGTCGTTCTCGGCCTGCAGCGTGCGGACCTCGCCACGCTTGGCCTTCGCGTCGCGGTAGGTCGAGAAGAACGAGATCGACGGCCCGACGTACAGCGCGACGACCCCGAGCAACACCATCAACAGCGCGACCCGCCCGACCCGATCCCACCTGATCGCCCTCCCGCCACCCGCGACCACGCGCGGCCGCTGCTGCGGGCGGCTGTCCGTGGAGGGTCGGTTGCGCGCGTGCGCCGCGGACTGGCGGGCTGGGGACATCTTTGGAGCGGTTCGCGCCCTCCACGCGGGTTCCTGCCCATGCAGGCGCATGTACGAGATGTGGGCGCGAGAGACGGGCTGGTGAGGCCGGACCACCTCGACGGCGCGTCGCGACTCGGACCGCGGACGCTGCACACACCGCGTGCGTTGCCGGAAGCGACCGGGGCCGTCTCAGCCAGGAGCAGGAGCGCCGCGGAAGCGCCGCCCGCGGCCGACTGCCACCGCCGCCGAGACGCCCGTGCCGAGGGGCGACGGGGATGGCGGGCGCTGCAGCGCCAGACGCGTGTGCCGGCTAGGAGCGGAACACCGAGCGGCCCGGGTAGGTCGCGTCCGTGCCGAGGGCTTCTTCGATGCGCAGCAGCTGGTTGTACTTCGCCACGCGGTCGGAGCGGGAGGGTGCGCCGGTCTTGATCTGGCCGCAGCCGGTCGCGACCGCGAGGTCGGCGATCGTCACGTCCTCGGTCTCGCCGGAGCGGTGGGACATCACCGCGGTGTAGCCGGCCTCGCGGGCCATGCCGATCGCGGCGAGCGTCTCGGTCAGCGTGCCGATCTGGTTGACCTTGATGAGGATCGAGTTCGCGACGCCCGCGTCGATGCCGCGCTTGAGCCGCTCCACGTTGGTGACGAAGAGGTCGTCGCCGACGAGCTGGACCGTCGCGCCGATCTCGTCGGTCAGCGCCTTCCAGCCGTCCCAGTCCTCCTCGTCCATGCCGTCCTCGATGGACAAGATGGGGTACTTGCCGGCCAGCTCGCCCCAGTACGCGGCGAGCTCCGCGGCGCTGAGCTGGCGGCCCTCGTGCTCCAGGTCGTAGACGCCGCCGGAGTAGATCTCCGACGTCGCCGGATCCAGCGCGATCGCGATGTCGTCGCCCGGCCGGTAGCCCGCGGCCTCGATCCCGGCGACGAGCAGCTCCAGCGCCGCCTCGTTGGACTCCAGGTTCGGCGCGAAGCCGCCCTCGTCGCCCACGGTCGTCCCGAGGCCCTTGTCGTGCAGCGTCTTCTTCAGCGCGTGGAAGACCTCGGCGCCGTAGCGCAGCCCTTCGGAGAACGAGCCCGCGCCGACGGGCACGATCATGAACTCCTGGAAGTCCACGCTGTTGTCCGCGTGCGCGCCGCCGTTCAGGACGTTCATCATCGGCACCGGCAGCACGTGCGCGCCCTCGCCGCCGAGGTAGCGCCACAGCGGCAGCGACTCCTCGGCCGCGGCCGCGTGCGCCGCGGCCAGCGACACGCCCAGGATCGCGTTCGCGCCCAGCCGGGACTTGTTCGGCGTCCCGTCCAGCTCGATCAGCCGGCCGTCGAGCGCCTCCTGGTCGGACGCGTCGACGCCCGCGACGGCCTCGGCGATCTCACCGTTGACGTGGCCCACGGCCTTCGTCACGCCCTTGCCCAGGTACTCCGAGCCGCCGTCGCGCAGCTCGGTCGCCTCGAACTCACCGGTCGACGCGCCGGACGGCACCGCGGCGCGGCCGACGGCGCCGGACCGCAGGGCGAGCTCGACCTCGACGGTCGGGTTCCCTCGCGAGTCGAGGATCTGGCGGGCGTGGACGCGTTCGATGGCGCTCATGTCTTCGGGTCGTCCTGTTCTTCTCGGAGTCGGGCCTGCGCGTAGTAGGTGATCTGGCGACCGGTGTCGAGGTCGTTCCAGGACGCGCCGTCGGCTTCCGCGAGCCGCTCGGCGGCCTCGACGCGCGCGCGAAACCTATCGGCCGAGGACCGCACGGCGAGCTCCGGGTCGACCTTGAGCTTGCGCGCGACGTTCACGGCTGCGAACAGCAGATCCCCGACGGCCTCGAACCGCGCGTCGGGATCGTCGACCCCGCCGGCGGCCTCGACCGCCTCCAGTTGGCCCAGCACGGCCCCGTACGGCACCTCTTCGAGGTCGAACCCGGACGTCGCGGCGCGCCGCTGGACCTTGCGCGCGTACGTGGGCCCCGGCAGGTTCTCCGGCACCTCGCCGAAGATCCCCGGCTCGCGCCCCGCCTCGGTGGCCTTGATCGCGTCCCAGTTGCGCAGCACCTCCCCCGCGTGCTCGACTTCGACGTCGCCGAAGATGTGCGGGTGGCGCCGGATGAGCTTCTGGCGCACGTGCTCGGCCACGTCGGCGAGCGACCCCGCGCCGCGCTCCTCGAGCAGCAGCGAGAGGAAGTGCACCTGGAAGAGCACGTCGCCGAGCTCGTCCAGCAGCTTGCCGTCGTCGCGCCGCCAGGCGGCGTCCGCGAGCTCGTAGGCCTCCTCGAGCGTGTGCGGGACGATCGTGCGCTCGTCCTGCTCGCGATCCCACGGGCACTCGACCCGCAGCTTCCGCGTCAGCTCGTCGAGCGCCTGTACGGCCGCGGCGGCGTCCGCGGCGGGGTCTGGTGACGACACCCCTCGCAACCTAGCGGCCCGCGCCCTGCGCGGCGGGCGTCGCGAAGGGCGACACCCGCCGCAGGCGGCCTGCAGCTACTTCGTGGTCGTCGTGCCGTCAGCCGGCGCGGTCTGCGTCTGCGGCTGCGGCGTGGCGGCGGTCGCCGTCGTCGCGGCCTTCTTCGGCGCGTTCTTGCAGTCGGTCGTCACGTAGCCCTTGCGGCAGTCCGTGCGGTCCTTCCACTTGCTCTGGAAGCTCTTGGAGAACGCGTCGATCTTGCCCTGCTGCTGCTGGCTGACGAGCAGCTGCTTGATCGAGTCCTTGGACTGATCCAGCGTCTGCTGCGAGCCCGGCGTGATCTTCGTGACCTCGAAGACGTAGTAGCCGAACTGCGTCTTGACCGGGCCGACGATCTTGTTCTTCGACGCCTTGAACGTCGCGTCGTCCAGCGCCTTCTCCTGCTGGCCCTTGGGGACCGCGGCGAGGAGGCCGCCGTTGTCGCGCGTGCCCTGGTCGATCGAGTACTTCGCCGCCACCGACTTGAAGGACTGGCCGGCCTCGAGCGCCGCCTTGGCCTTGTTGGCCTGGGCCTCGGTCTTGGTCAGCACGATGCGCAGGTCGCGCTTCTCGGGCTGCGCGAACTTCGCCTTGTTCTTGTTGTAGTAGTCGGCGATCTGCGCGCTGGAGACCTTGTCGGTCCCCTCGAGGATCTTGGTGCGCAGCTTGTTCGTCAGGTCCTGGACCTTGATGCGGTAGAGCAGGTCCTCCTGGACGTAGCCGGAGCTCTTCAGGAACGCGGCGTAGTCCTTGTCCTTCGGGAAGCTCTGCTGACGCTGCTTGTCGAAGTCCTTCTTGACGTCGGTGTCGGAGATCTTGACGCCGCGGTCGCTGGACTCGCCCTCGATCCACGCGGACGTGATCAGGAACTGCATGACCTGGTCGCGCAGCGCGTTGTACTCCTGCGCGCACTGCGACTTGTAGGTCGCGTCGGTCGGGTTCGGCTGACCCTTCGCCGGCTTGGTCGCCGTCTTCTTCTTGTTGGCGATGCACTTCGTGTAGTTCGGCGGGTCCGGAAGGACCGCGGCGCCGGTCGCACCGGTCTGCTGCTGCTGCGACGTCGCGGCGACGTTCAGCCAGTGGTCGAACGTGGACGTCTTGATCGTGTCGCCTCCGATGTCGACCACGGCGTTGCCGGGGACCCCGCTGTCACCGCAGGCGGAGAGAGCGAGAGGAAGCACGAAAAAGGCGCCCAAGAGCGCCGCATACCGACGAGGCGATGTCATAGCGCGCCGGAAGCTACCAGGGTCCGTATGAACGGGACCTTAAACCTGTGTCCAATACGCACACCTCCGTGTGCCAGGCGGCAGGGGCCTGACGCCCTAAGCGGCTTCCGTGGACACGGCGAGCAGCGCGTCCGCCGCCGCGACGACCGCTGGGAAGCGCTCTTCGGGTGCCTTGGGAACCGTGACCGAGAGCTGCGAGCGACCAGGTTCGTAGGTGGACTGCGGCAGCGCCTCCTTCAACCGCTTGGCCCGCTCGGCGTCGAGGTCGACCGGCGTCACGGCGAGGCGATCGCCCCGGAACGAGACCGCCCGCGCGCCCGCCTGGCCGAGCTTGATGCGCGCCTGCTGGAGCGCGAGCAGGTTCAGCAGCGGCACCGGGATCTCGCCGAAGCGGTCCTCGAGCTCGTCGCGCAGCACGGCCAGGTCGGCGACCTCGCGCGCGCCCGCGATGCGGCGATGGACGTCGATCTTGGCCTGCTCGTAGGCGATGTAGTCGGCCGGGATGTAAGCGTCGACGTTGACGTCGAGGCGGACCGGCTCGCGCAGATCCTCCTCGTCGCCGCCCTCGGCCGCCTCGGCCACCGCCTCGTCGAGCATCTGCATGTACAGCTCGAAGCCGAGCGCCGCCACGTGCCCGGACTGCTCGTCGCCGAGCAGGTTGCCGGCGCCGCGGATCTCCAGGTCGCGCATCGCGATCTTGAAGCCCGCGCCGAGCTCGGTGTAGTCGCTCAGCGCGCTCATGCGCTTCATCGCCTCCTCGGTCAGCGCGGCGTGCGCCGGGTACAGGAGGTAGGCGTAGGCGCGCTCGCGGGACCGGCCGACGCGCCCGCGGATCTGGTAGAGCTGAGCGAGTCCGAACATGTCGGAGCGCTCCACGATCAACGTGTTCGCCTGGGGGATGTCGATGCCCGACTCGATGATCGACGTCGCCACCAGGACGTCGGCCTCGCCGCGCAGGAACGACATCATGCGCTTCTCGAGCTCCTTCTCGTCGAGCTGGCCGTGGGCCACCTCGAAGGTCACGCCCGGGCAGAGGCCGCGCAGGCGCTCGGCGGTCTCGTCGATCGAGTCCACGCGGTTGTGCACGAAGAACGCCTGGCCCTTGCGGGCCTTCTCGCGCATGATCGCGCCCTTGACGAGCTCCTCGTCGTACTCCCCGACGTAGGTCTTGACCGGCCGGCGGCCCTCCGGCGGCGTCTCGATGACCGAGATGTCGCGGATGCCCGCCATCGACATCTGCAGCGTGCGCGGGATCGGCGTCGCGCTCATCGCGATGACGTCGACCTTGAGCTTGAGCTGGCGCAGCAGCTCCTTCTGCTTGACGCCGAAGCGCTGCTCCTCGTCGACGATGATCAACCCGATGTCCTTGCCCCGCATGTCGCGGCCGAGCAGGCGGTGGGTGCCGATGAGGATGTCGACGCGCCCCTCGTTGAAGGCCTTGACGACCTCCTTCTGGTCCTTGGGCGTCCGGAAGCGGGAGACGTGGTCGACGGTGAAGGGGTAGTCCTTCAGCCGCTCGGCGAAGTTGCCGAAGTGCTGCTGGGCGAGGATCGTCGTCGGCGCGAGGACCAGGACCTGCTTGCCGTCGTCGGCCGCCTTGAACGCGGCGCGCAGCGCGACCTCGGTCTTGCCGTAGCCGACGTCGCCGCAGATCAGGCGGTCCATCGGCGTCGAGCGCTCCATGTCGGCCTTGACGACCTCGATCGCCTCGCGCTGGTCGGCGGTCTCGGTGTAGGGGAACTTCTCCTCGAACTCGCGCAGCCACTCGGAGTCCTCGGGATAGGAGTGCCCGGCGCGCTTGCGGCGCTCGGCGTAGAGGTTGAGCAGCTCGCCGGCGAGCTCCTGCGCCGCGCGGCGGGCGCGGGCCTTCATCGTCTCCCACGCCTTGCCGCCGAGCTTGCTCAGCGTGGGGGCGCCCGAGCCGGCTCCCAAGTACCGGGAGATCTTCGCGAGCTGCTCGACCGGCATGTAGACCTTGTCGCTGCCGGCGAACTCGAGCTGGAGGTAGTCGCGGGTGACGTTGGCCACCGTCTTGGTCTCGAAGCCCGCGAAGCGCGCGACACCGTGGTCCTCGTGGACGACGTGCTCGCCGGTGCGCAGGTCCGAGAACGAGCGCAGCGCGCCGCGGCGGCGGGCGCGGCCGGCGGCCTGCGCGTCGTCGCGCTCGGCGCGCTTGCGGCGGAAGAGGCGGTGCTCCGGGATGACGGCGATGCGCGAGCCGCCGGCGATGAAGCCGTCGCGCAGCGACGCGACCGCGAAGCGCAGGTCGCCCGGCTCCGCGGTCTCCGTGCCGTCGCCCTCGAGCCAGTGGGCCTTGAGGCGGGCCAGGTTGTAGGCCGTGCGCTCGCCGGCGCCGCGCTGCGGCCACGTGACGACCGTGCGGTAGCCGGAGCGGACCTGCTTCTCCAGCTGCGGCTCGGCTTCGCGCAGCGACCGCGCGGCGAGCTCGGCGGCCTGGGCGCGGAACTCGAACGGCTGGTCGCCGGCCAGGGCGCTCAGCCGCGCGTGGGCGCGCGCGTCGAGCGCGCCCTGGACGTCCTCGGGCTTGACGTAAAGGTCGTGGGCGTCGGTCGCGTGGAAGGCCGCGCAGACGTCCTGCCAGTGGTCGGCGAGCACGTTGCCGATCTCGGCCTCCTCGGCCAGGACGATGGCGGCGCCGGCCGGCGCGAGGTCCAGGAACGCGTGGAACTGGTCGACGGGCAGCAGCTCGGCCACGTCGGGGCGGTCCTCGACGTCGCTGACCGCGGCGATCTCGGCCGCTTCGCGGTGCTCGACCGCCAGCTCGGCGGCGGGCGCGATCTCCAGCTCGGCCAGCTCCTGCAGCGAGCGCTGCGTGAACGTCGAGAACTCGCGCAGCGTCTCGATCTCGATGTCGAAGAGGTCGACGCGGACCGCGTGGTCGGCGGTGGCCGGGAAGACGTCGAGGATGCCGCCGCGGATCGCGAATTGGCCGCGGTCGTCGACCTGGTCGACGCGCTCGTAACCGGCGGCGACGAGATCGGCGGAGACCTCGTCGAGGTCCATCAGGTCGCCGACGCGCAGCCAGAACGACTTCGGGCGCAGCGAGGGATCGGGGACCTTCTCGCTCAGCGCGACGGCGGAGACGACGACGACCGGCGGCTCGGCGTCCGTGTCCTCGCCGGCGCGCTCGAAGTCCAACAGCGCGTCGAGCGCGGCGACGCGCAGGCCGACGAGGTGCGGCGGCGGCGCGAGGTGCGACTCGTACGCGACGCCGCGGCTCGGGTAGTAGCGCACAGGGCGCGGGGCGAGCCAATGGCGCAGGTCGGCCGCGAGGTCGCGCGCCTGGCGGTCGTCGGCGGCGACGACCAGCGCGGGCTTGCCGGCCATCGGCCCGTCGAGGCCGTCGAGCAGCGCGCCGATGACGAACGGGCGGTAGGAGGCCGAGACGAACGCGCGCCCGCCCTCGTGCGCGAAGCGCGGGGCGTTGGGGTCGTCGGCGAAGTGCGTGAGGAGGGGGCGAAGCGACATGTAGGCATGCGCAGCGACCGCGCTGGGTGCGCGGCCGGGTGCTCGGCCCCATAGTAGTCGCGCCCGGTAGCGGGCCCGTTACAGGGTTCCGGCGCCGCCGCCCTCGCTCGATCCGCCGAAGCTCGGGCCCGCGAGCTCCTGGAGCCACCAGAGGTTGTCGAGCTCGCCCAAGAGGTTGGTCTGGACCATGCCCTCCCCCTCGTCGGCGAGCGTGATGACCCGGCCGCTGGCCGAGCGCGTGGCCAGGACCGCCCGGCGCGCGCCGTCGGTCCAGACGCCGATGCGGCCGATCGGCGCCGGACCGCCGGAGCCGGCCATGGCCACGGTCTGGCGACCGAGGCGCTTGACCGCGTCCGCGGTCTGCCGGTAGGCCTGACCGCCCGGCGCGGCGAGCTTGCTCGCCGATGGCTCGGCGGCGAGCAGCACGGTCACCGCAAGCGCGTCCCGCGCCCAGCGCAGACCGGCGGCCGTCGGCGCCGCGACGGCCACCCCGACGCCGTCGTCGACGATCAGGCACGCGTCGGTCTTCGCGTGCCCGGACAGCGGGATCACGACTCGCCCGCCACGGCGGGGCACGCGCGCTACGCCGGAACGCTCGGCGCTGCTCGAGAGGTCCGGGAAGACGAACGCCGGCGGGCGCGCGAAGCAGAGCGCGGCCACCCGCCGGCCGGCGATCGCCCGGAACGCCGAGGCCGAGCGGCCCGTGAAGCGCACCACGAGCCGGCCGCCGTGGAGGGCGGCGCGGACGCCGTCGCCGGGCTGCTGGGCGCGGTCCTCGCGATAGCGGAGCTTGCCCTCGTCCGCGTCCTTCGTCGCGTCGAGCAGCTCGATGCCGCCGAGGAACTCGTCGTTGTCCGCCACCACGATCGGCCCGGCGTTCACGCGCAGCATGCCGTCGCCGAGGTCTTGCAACACGAACCGGTTCCCAGCCTTGCCCAGCGTCGCAACGGTCGCGCGCCTGCCGTCGGTCCAGTAGCCGAGCGGGCCGGCGACCGGCGGCGTCGCGTCGGCCGAGGCGAGCGCGACGACGCCGCTCAGGGCCGACGCCGGCCGGTAGCCGTTGGCGCCGTGGGCTTCGGTGAGCAGCGCGCTGAGCGCGGCGGCCACCGCAGCGCGCTCCAACCACACGTCGCCGTTCGGGGTCAGCGCGACGCGGGCGACCGGCACGGTCTCCTCGAAGCTCGGATCGATCCTCCGCAAGCGTTCGACCGTGCAGCCGTCGACCGCGCCGACCGGGCGTGGAACCCCGTTCGTGCTGTCGGCGCTCAGCGGCACGTGGACGACGCCGTCGGCGCCGAGCGCCGCGCGCCCGGACGTGGGGCTCCGGCCGCCCTCGTCGTCCCCGACCGTAAGCGCGAGCGCGAGCGCCGGCGGAGGCGGCTCGACGGCGCACTCGATCGTGACGTCCTGGCCGGCCTTCAGGTGGGCGGCGGCCAACGCGGCGGGCGTGAAGCGCACGTCGACGGTATCGCCGCCGCGGGTCGCCGTGACCCCGTCGTCCGGGCCGAGCAGCCGCGCGGCCTGGGCGCTTCCGGGCACGACGCCCAGAAGGGCGATCGCAGTGATGAAGAGTCCGGATCGGAAGCGCATGGGCGCGCGGGATCGTACTGGCCGGCGCGCCCGGCCGGCGCGATGCCGCGGGCTCGGGGCGCTTCGACCGGGCCCGATCAACCGCCCGCGATGCGACTGCTCGCGCGCTGACAGCCCAGGCCGTCGGACAGCGCGTACGCCGTCTGGTGGACGGCGTCGACCAGGACGGTCCTGCGGTAGTCGGTGGTCAACGAACCCGTCGTCTCCCCACCCGGGTCGTTGGGGTTGTAGGCGTCGCTCGAGCCGCCGGTGACGGCCAGGCCGTCGGGCTGGCAGCTCACGCCCTGGTAGGCGTTGATGGCCTTCAGCGACCCGTCGCCGTACAACTTCTTGACGGCGGCGTCGAGGTCCCACGAGGCGTAGAACAACGGGTTGCCTGAAGGCCGGACCGCCGGTGCGCCGACGACGACGACGTACGTGCCCTTCGCGGGGTGCGGCACGGCCAGCGCGACCGTGTCGAGCACGCCGCGCGACGCGGCGTAGTCGCCGGCCCAGACGCGCTGCTCGGCGTGCAACGCTCGCTCGTGCGTGACGAACATGCCCGCCGCGTACAGCAGCCCGACGGCCAGCGCCGCCGGCACCCAGCGCCGCCGCAGCGACAACAGCGCCGAGGCCAGCACCATCACCGCCGCGTAGCCGAGCAGGAGCGTCGGCGCCGTCGGCAGGCTGTTGATGCGGTTGGACGTCCCGACCCCGTTCGGCAGGTAGTACGCGTCGCCTGGCACGAAGACGACGTAGGCCGCGGCGACGTAGACCAGCGCGACGACGAGCACGACCGCCCAGAGGCAGATCGCGTCGACCTGAGCGCCCGCGATCCGCTTGCGCGCGCGCAGCGCGAGGCACACGAGACCCACCGCGAGGGCCACCAACGTGAGCACGCCGGCCGCGTGGCTCGGGAACCATCCCGGGGCGACCGCGCCGTCGTACGCCTTCCAGAACTCACGCGCGATCGCCCGCGCGTGGTCCAGGCTCGCGCTGAGGGAGTGCGTCGGGCGTGGCGTCTGCGTCGCCGACCAGGCCAGGGCCGCGGCGCTCACCGCGAGGTCCGCGCCCCAGCGGCGGAGCGCGCGCCCCGGCGGAGCGGCCGTGAGGTAGACGAGGATCCCAGCGCCGACGAACCCGGCCGTCACCTCGTACGACAAGATCGACAACGCGTACAGCACACCGGCGCCCACGTGCCGGCGCAGCGCCCTGCCCCGATCTTGCGTGTCGAACGCGCTGAGGGCCAGCAACAGGCCCGCGAGGTAGAGCGCGCCGGCGAAGCGGATCGTCGCGCCCGAGATCCACAGCACGCCGGCGTCGCCGAACGTCGACACGAGCACGAGCGCCGCGACGGCGAACGCGTGGGGCGACGGGATGCCGCGCACGCGCAAGAGCTGGAAGAGCAGCCCGACGAACACGGTGCTGACGGCCACGCTCCATATGAGCTGCGCGGTGATGTGCCAGCCCAGCGGCGCGACGACCAACGCGTTGTAGGCGACCAGCACGGGCCGCCACGACAAGACGCTCCATAGGTCGCTCACGCCCGCCCAGAAGCCGCCGCCGTCGGCCCGGTTGGCGATCATCGACGAGGTGACGGCCCAGTCATCGTCGAAGAGCCCGCCGTGCCGGACGTACCAGGCGTAGCTGACCACGGCGACCAGGACGAGGCCGAGCAGGCCGAGCAGCAGCGTCGCCCGGGAGGACGGCGGCCAGAGCCTCCGGCGCGAGGGAGCGGACTCGGACGGCACACGCGGCGACGGCGGCGCTCGCTTGACCTGCGCGGTGGCCATGGCCGCGAGTGTGCCAGCGGCGTTCGCGCACGTGGAAACGGCCCGTGCCGGCTGGCAGGCTCAGCCGGAGCGCTCGCCCAGCGCTATGCCGCCGCCGCCCGCGCCGGCCGGGCGACCAGCGAGGCGAAGGTCGCCAGCGCGCCGAGGCCGAACGTGCAGATCACGATCGCCATCGGGACCGCGGTGTCCTCGCCGGCGAGGCCGACCAGGGGTGCGGCGGCCGCGCCGAAGGCGAACTGGGCGACGCCGAGGAGGCCGGAGGCCGCGCCGGCGGTGCTCCGGTGGCCGCTGAGGGCGAGCGCTGCGGCGTTGGGGACGATCACGCCGATGCAGGAGACGGTCGCGAACAGCGACGGGAGGACGCCCCAGAGGCCGAGGCCGCCGAGCACCGAGACGAGCAGCGCGGCGCCGCCGCCGGCGATGCCGAGCAACCCCGCGCGCATCAGCTCGGCCGGCTCGTGGCCGCGCTCGGAGAGCCTCGCGCTCACCCGCCCGGCCAGCACGATCCCGAGGCCGTTGACCGCGAACAGGAGGCTGAAGACCGTCGGCGACGCGCCGTAGACCTCCTGGAGCACGAACGGCGAGCCCGAGATGTAGGCGAACATCGCCGCGAAGGCCAGGCCGGAGGAGACGACGCAGCCGACGAAGCGCGGGTCGCGCAGCAGCGCGCGGAACGTCCGCAGCGTCGCGCCCAGCCCGCCGGGCCGGCGCTGCTCGCGCGGCAGCGTCTCCCCCAGCAGCAACAGCGCCGTCGCCACCAGCGCGACGCCGATCAGCGCGAGCACGACGAACACCCCGCGCCAGGTCGTCACGTGCAGGATCCCGGCGCCCAGCACCGGCGCGACGATCGGCGCGACGCCGTTGATTAGGATCAGCGCCGCGAACAGCACGGCGGCCGCGCGGCCCTCGGCGAGGTCGCGCACGACCGCGCGGCCGATCACGATCCCGAACGCGCCCGCCAGGCCCTGCACGAACCGCAAGGCGATGAGCACGCCCACCGACGGCGCCGCCGCGCACAGCGCGCTCGCGACGACGTACAGGCACAGCCCCGCCAGCAGCGGCCCGCGCCGCCCGCGCGCGTCGCTGATCGGCCCGCCGAGCAACTGCCCGGCCGCGAGCCCGAGCAGGCAGGCGGTCAGCGTCAGCTGGACGAGCGAGGGCGCGGCGCCGAGGTCGTCGGCCAGCTCCGGCAGCGCCGGCAGGTACATGTCGATCGACAGCGGGCCGAACGCGCTGAGCGCGCCGAGCACGACGACGAGCGTGCGGCGACTCGGGACGCCGGGCGCGCCTGATCGTTCGGCCATCCCCTACAGCTTGCCTCAAAGGTCGGAGGCGAACACCTCGATGTTCGAGACCTCGATGCCGCCGGCCTGGAACTCCATGTACACGCGCCGGCCGGCGGGGGTCGCGACCGCCAGGACGAAGTGCTGGTCGCCGTCGCTCCAGTACCCGACGTGGCGGGCGGGCGGCGTGTCGCCGGGGTTCGCGAGCGCCGACACCGGCGAGTCGTCAAGCGGGCTCTCGCTGCCCGTCCAGCGCTTGACGACCGCGACGACCTGCTGGAGCGTCGGCGCCCGACCGTGCGGGCGGTCGGGCACGGCCTCGGCGGCGTCGAAGCCGAAGTACAGGAGCGCGGTGGCGTCGAGCTCGTCGAGCCACTCCGTGCCGCGCGGGGTGAGCGTGGCGACCGCCAGCGGCCGCGCCTTCGCGCCGTCGGACCAGACCACGCACGTGTCGTCGCTCGCCCGTCCGAAGGCGCGGCGGATGCGCAGGCTCCTGCCACGCGCCGACAGCGTGACCGCGCGCCGGACGGCCGGCGCGCTGCCGAAGGTCAGCGGGTCGTAGGACGGCCGCGGCGCGCAGCGCGCGACGACCTGCCGCTCGCGCCGCAGGATGCGCAGCACGGGGCTCGCCTCGCCGGTGAGGGTCATGACCGCGTCGGTGCCCGCGCGCACGGTCCGTACGCCCTGCGGCTGGCCGGTGTCGCCCACCGACCAGGGCGGGTCGGCGGCCGACGCTGCGACGGGCAGCGCGCAGGCCAGCGCGGCCGCGGCGACGAATGCTTTGACGAGACCGAACCGGTTAGGCACGGTCGCGCAGTCTAGAGATCTTCGCGGCCGTCCACGATGCGTTCGACGGCGTCCGCCGCGCGCCCGACGAGGTCGCGCACCTCGGCCTCCGGCTGGCGCCAGCGGCCGAGCACGTAGGCGGACACGATGTCCGGGTCGGTCGTGTCCGGCCGGCCGATGCCGATGCGCACGCGCGCGAAGTCCGGCGTGCCGAACCCGGCCTTCAGCGACTTCAGCCCGTTGTGGCCGGCCAGCCCGCCGCCCATGCGCGTGCGGATCTCGCCGAACTTGAGGTCGAGCTCGTCGTGGACGGCGACGACGTGGTCGAGGTCGACCTTCAGCGCGCCGCGCGCCGGGCCGGCGCTCCGGCCCGACTCGTTCATGTAGGTCTGCGGCAGCAGGACGCCGACGCGCGGACCCCCGGGCATCGTGCGCCCGTCGGCGTAGAGCCCGGCGAACGTCTTCTTCGGCTTGCCCAGCTCCCACCGCGCGATCAGCTCCTCGGCGACGAGGAAGCCGACGTTGTGCGGCGAGCGCGCGTACTGCGAGCCCGGGTTGCCGAGCCCGACGACCAGCCAGTCGACGGGCGCGGAGCTGCGACCCGGGAGCTTCAGGAGTGCCTACTACTCGGCGTCGCCGGAAGACGAGTCGTCGTCAGCGTCGCCCTCGGCAGGCGCGGCGGCCTCGCCGACGACCGCGGTCTCGGTCTCGACCTCGTCGTCGGACTCGGTCGACACGCTCGGCGGCGTGATCGAGGCGAGGACCGTCGTGTCGGGGTCGTCGAGAAGCGTGATGCCCTTCGGCGCGTCGATCTCCGAGAGCTGGATGGTCGCGTTCATCTCCATCTTGGAGACGTCGACCTCGATGAACTCGGGGATCTCGTTCGGCAGGGCCTCGATCGACAGCTCGCGCGTGACGTGCTCGAGGATGCCGCCCTCGACGATGCCGGGCGCCTGCTCGTCGTTGATGAGGTGCACCGGGACGGAAGCCTGGATGGCGACGTTGAGGTCGACGCGCAGGAGGTCGACGTGCATGAGGTCGCCGCGCACGGGGTGGCGCTGGGCGTCCTTGAGGACGGCGGGCGTGCCAGCGGCGCCGTCGATGGTCAGCTCGAGCACGGCGCCCTTCGCGGCCAGCGCGTGGCGCAGCGTGCGCTCGTTGACGGCGAACGCGACGGGGTCGTCGTTGCCTCCGTAGAGCACGCCGGGGACCTGGCCGGAGCGGCGCAGGCGGCGGGTCTCGCGGGAATGGGCCGCCTCGCGGGCGTTGACGTCGAGCTTGGTGGTCTGATCGGCCATGAGCGACGGACGATGGTAGCGGAGCGACGGCCGCGACCACCTCGTCGCTTCAGACCCGAACGGTTCGAACCTAGCCGCGGGCGGCCTCGCCCGTCGCCCGGCCCGCCAGATCGGTCATGTCGACGGTCTCGCCGTCCGACGGCGGCTGGGCCGTCGACCTCGACCCCGTACTTCGTCATGTTGATGGTCATCTTCGACATCACCGTCTGACCCATGACGTTCACGTCGTAGCTCAGCGTCTCGCGGCGGACGAGGTGCTGGGCGTCGACCCACACGTCGATCGGGAGCGTGCCCGTCCCGGCCAGCTTGACGAGCTTCTCGGCGCCGGCCTTCGTCGTGGGGTCGCCCGTCTTGGCCGCGGCGACCGTGCCCGAGCCGTTGATCTGGACCGGCTGATTGGTGCCCGACACCGAGCCGGTGACCTTCACGGCGATGCCGCCGCGCTGGGCGTCGGTGGCGTCAGCGCCTCAGCCACCGGGTCGGTCGCGTTTCGGCGCCGTCCGCCGCGTCGTTGGCGCCGCAGCCGGCGGCCGGCAACGCGGTGGCCGCGGCGGCCACGCAATGGTCAAGGCTCTTGTGTAGAGGAGACGCATGACCTTCGACGTAACGACGCCCGCCGGGTGCCCGCGGCTAGCCGTACTGCTTCGTGCCCTTGTAGATCCGCTGCAGGTCGCCGAAGACCGGCTTCTTCTGCCCGAGCATCGTGATCGGCGCCTTCTGGTGGATCGGCGGCGCCGGCCACGGGTTGCCGCCCTCCCAGCCGGGCTTGACCGCGAACTCCTCCAACGTCCACCAGATCGCGCCCGACAGCCACGGCTTCGTCGCGTAGACGCCGTAGTGGTAGTTGGCGAAGTCCTGCTGGAACTGGTAGGTGCCGCGCTCCTCGACCGGGCCGTCGCGGTTGGCCTCCGCGCCCGTCTCGGTGATCACGATGGCCTTGCCCGGGTAGCACTGGCGGACGCTGTCGAGGTAGTCGCTCAGCGTCGTGCGGTCGGCGATCTGGCCGTTGGGACCGGAGTACCAGCCGAAGTACTCGTTGATGCCCAGGACGTCCAGCGGCGCGTACTCGGGCTGGCAGCCGGCCGACGGGTAGCCGGCGACCGCGAGGCCGACGGGCCGCGTCGGGTCGATCGACTTCGCGAGCTTCACGGCGCGGTTGATGTAGTAGCCCTGCACCGGGCCCGGCCGCGCGCTCAGCTCGTTGCCCACCGACCAGACGATCACCGACGGGTGGTTCATGTTCGTCCGCACCGCGCTGGCCACCTCCTTGGCCGCCAGCTGGCGCACGAGCTTCTGCTTGAGGTACTTGGTCTTGACCGAGTAGACCGGGACCTCGACCCAGGCGAGCATGCCCAGCTCGTCGAGGCGCTCGTAGTAGTACGGGTGCAGCGGGTAGTGGCTGCGGAACAGCGTCGCGCCGATCTCGCGCGCCCACTGGATCTGCTGCTCGCGCTGGCTGTCGTCGATCGCGAAGCCCTTGTCGAGCGAGTCCTCGTGCGTGCCGAAGCCGCGGAAGTGCAGCGGCTTGCCGTTGAGCATGAGGTGGCCGTCGACGACCTTGATCGAGCGGATGCCGGTCTGGACGGTGTAGGTCTGCAGCGTCCGGCTCTTCTTGCGGGTGGGCGGGCCCGCATCCGTCGCGGTCAACGACGTGTTGTAGAGGTAGGGCGAGTCCGGCGACCACGTCTTCGGGTTCTTGACCCCGATGCGCTTGGTGAACGACGCGAACTTCTTGGCCCCGACCGAGGCCGTGCCGAGGTTCACCTTGCGCGCCCCCAGCCGGGCGGTGACCTTCACCTTCTGGGCCTTGTCGCCGTAGTTGCGGATCGTCGTCTTGTAGGTGACGTGCGCGTCGCAGGTGCCGCACGGCAGGTCGGGCAGGACCGAGACGGTGTTGAAGTCGATGTTGTCGATCTCGCGCAGGTAGACCTCGCGCAGCAGGCCGCCGTAGTTCCACCAGCCGCCGGTCGGCACGCCGGTCGTCGACAGGCCCGAGGGCGGGAAGTCGGTCGGGAAGCGGCGGTCGTCGACGCGGATCGCCAGCAGGTTGGTGCCGTCGCGCTTGAGCAGGCTCGCGGGCAGCCGGATCTCGAACGGCAGGTAGGCGCCGGTGTTCTTCCCGATCAGCTGGCCGTTGAGGTAGACCTTCGAGCGGTAGTTGACCGACTCGAAGCGCACCACCCACGAGAGCGCCTTCTTGGCGCTCGGCAGGTGGAAGCCCTTGCGGTACCAGCCGACGCCGCCCGCGAACGACGCGTCGGAGTAGTCCTTCGCGTTCCACGCGTTCGGGACGCTCACCGGGGTCCAGCCCGCGTTGTTCGGGTTGGCCGCGAAGTCGGCGACCGAGCCGTTGCCGGTCGGGTCGGCGCGGTAGTACCACTGGCCGGCCATCAGGAAGCGGCCGGACGCACCGGTCTTGTAGAGCGTCTTGTTCAGGAGGCCGTCGGCCTGCGCGGCGTTGGCCGCGGGCGACTGGGCGCTCGCGGCGCCGGCGAGCAGGGCGAGCGCCAGGACGGCGAGGAAGGACAGCGAAAGGCAGCGTCGGAGCATCTCGGGGAGGGGGAACACCGGGGGTTGGGACGCGATGCGGTCCGACCCGAAGAAGCGTCCTGCCGGGGTCAGCAGGAGTCTTCGTTGTCGGCCAGCGGCGCGCTGAGGCGCAGGAGGCTAACGGAGCGACCGGTCAGCGGGCCTCCCTGCCGCCTCACGACCACGCACTGCACGAGCGGACGCGAGTCGACGCCGTGGACCCAGACCACGCGGCTCGTGCCGGTCGTCGTCCCGAACGAGTACGACGTGCCGGAATCCAGACGGGCGATCTTGACGGCGCCAGGCCCGGTGACCTTCGGCAGGAACGCGCGGACCTTGTCCGCGCACGCGGCGTCGCAGCCGTGCAGTTGGGCCAGCACCTGCGGCGCGTCGCCGGCGGCCTCGGCCTGGACGAGGTCGAACAGCGCGTCGCGCTCGCGGTTCTCGGTCGTCAGCCAGCGCGCGGCCGCGAAGCCGACGACGAGGACGACGACGGTCGCGACGGCGACGATCGCGATGGTGCGCGGGCTGAGGCGGCGGCGGGCGGTCACTCCGCCGCGCAGCCTAGTGGGCGGCCCACGAACCGGGCCGGCGTCAGCCGGCGGCGGGCCAGTCGTCGGGCCCGTTGATCTCGAGGAAGCGCTGGACGCTGCGCTCCTGGGACTCGAGGCGGTCGGCCATGTGGCGCGCGTGGTCGGAGGCGCGGACCAGGAAGTCCTCCAGCGCCGACTCCGGGTCGTCGGGCAGCGGGTAGACGTGCGCGACGTCCTGCTGCGCGCAGGCGATCCCCATCGGCGGCAGGCCCTCGGCCAGCGTGCGCGCGCCGACGACCGGGACGACCGTGATGTGGCGCTCGGGCGCGACCAGCGCGATCGGCATCAGGCGGTGGGCCGGGATCGGGAGGTCGAGGTCGACCGAGCGCTGCAGCGTCACGTAGGACTCCGCGACGTCCTCCAGCGGCTGGGCCCAGATCGCGAGGACGGTGTCGGCGGCCTGCAGCGCGTCGCGCAGCGTGCGCGCCTGGTTCGCGTAGGCCTCCTGCGCCTCGGCGCGGGTGTGCGTCTCGCCGAGGTCGAGGTCGACCGGGACGCGCAGGAGGTCGCGCGCGCCGAGCTTCTCCCCCTCGCCGTGGCCGCCGTTGGCGACGTAGGTCTGGATCGTCCCGAGGTCGCGGCGGCCGTGGAAGACGACCGTGAGCTCGTCGGCGAGCGCGAGGCCGTGCACCTTCAGCGCGACGGCGGCCGCCGCTTCGGGGTCCAGGAGCGCGCGACGAAGCAGATCCTCTGCTTGGCCGTCGTCTTCGAGGTGCTCGTCCATCACGCCTCCTAGATCCTGCTGCGATGTCTACCCGATTTCATCGGACAGATGGTCGAATCCTGCACTGACGGTCGGGCAGATCCGGTGGCGGGTAGGTTCACCGCCATGAAGCTGATCTACAAGCCGTTCGGCATCGTGCTCGGCCTCATGGCCGGCCTGGTGTCCAAGAAGCTGTTCGACGTGGTGTGGGGCCTCTTCGACAACGAGGAGCCGCCGAAGCCGACGACGAAGGACGCCGACTGGCCCAAGGTCCTGGCGGCCGCCGCCGTCCAGGGCGTGACGTTCAAGGTCACGCGCGCCGCGGTGGATCGCGCGGGCGCCAAGGGCTGGGACCACCTCTTCGGCGTATGGCCCGGCGACAAGAAGCAGGAGAAGTCGCAGGCGGCCGAGGCCGTCCGCTAACGGCCCGGGGCGCGGACCACGAAGCCGCGCTCGCGGAGGTCTTCGAGGGCGTCCTCGAACGCGCCGAAGTCGCTGGCGAGCAGGAGGTCGATCGGACGGCCGACCTTCCCGCTGCTGCGGATCCAGCGCTTGAGCGTCTCGCCGCCCGCGCGCTCCGCGGCCTCCTCGGTGAGCGTGAGGAGGATCGGGAGCTGCGGCTTGTCGTCGAGATCGCCGCCCAGGACCGTCAACGGATCCGCGCCGAGCACGGTCAGCAGCTCGTCGTCGGAGAGCCCGAGCCGGTCCTGCAGCAGCGCTGCGGCGGTGGAGGTCAGGAGGTGCCTAGAACAGCTGGCTCTCTCCGCCCGCAGCGGAGATGCCGGCGACGGTGGACATGTCAGAACAGCTGGTTCTCTCCGCCCGCAGCGGAGATGCCGGCGACGGTGGACATGTCAGAACAGCTGGTTCTCTCCGCCCGCAGCGGAGATGCGGGCGACGGTGGACATGTCAGAACAGCTGGTTCTCTCCGCCGAAGACCTCGGACACCGAGTCGTCGGTGAAGATCCGGCGGATCGAGTCGGTGAGCAGGTCGGCGCAGGACAGCACCTGGATGTTCTCCGGCGCGCCGGGCCGCAGCGGGATCGTGTCGGTGACGACGATCTTCTCGAAGCCGGCGTCGACGAGGTTCTCGTAGGCGTTGCCGGAGAAGACCGGGTGCGTGGCGGCGGCGAAGACGCGCTCGGCGCCCTCGTCGCGGACCGTGTGCGCCGCGGCCTTCAGGGTCCCGGCCGTGTCGATCATGTCGTCGACGATCACCGCGGTCTTGCCCTTGACGTCGCCGATCACGTAGCCGATCTCGGCGACCTGCTGGGCGGGGCGCTCCTTGTCCAGGATCGCCAGCTCGGCGCCGATCTTGGAGGCGAACTTCTTGTTCAGCTTCACGCGGCCGGCGTCCGGCGCCACGACGACGAGGTCGTTGAGCTGCATGTCGTCGAAGTGCTGCGTGAGCATCATCAGCGCGGTCATGTGGTCGACCGGGATGTTGAAGAAGCCCTGGACCTGGCCCGCGTGCAGGTCCATCGTCAGGACGCGGTCGGCGCCGGCGGACTCGAGCATCCGGGCGACGAGGCGCGCGGAGATCGGCTCGCGCGGCGCGGACTTCTTGTCCTGGCGGCTGTAGCCGTACCACGGCGTGACGGCGATGACGCGGTGGGCGCTGGCGCCGATCGCGGCGTCGATCATCACCAGCAGCTCCATCAGCGCGTCGTTGGTGGAGATCCCGGTCGCCGGGTTGGCGCAGATCGGCTGGATGAGGAAGACGTCCGCGCCGCGGATCGACTCCTCGTAGCGGCAGTAGACCTCGCCGTTCTTGAAGGTCTTGAGGGTGATCGGCCCGAGGTCGACCCCGAGCTTGCTGCCGATCTTCGCGGCCAGCTCGGGGTTCGCCCGCCCCGAGAACAGCATCAGCCGCTTGTCGTAGTCGATCGGGAGGCTCGTCGCCACCGGCATCGTCCGCGTCGGGGTGCTCACGTCGACGTCCATCGTAATCGCCCCGGCCGACGCCTTGAGCGGGGTCTGCATGATCACCTGGAGTGGTCTCCTACTCGCGGTCCGCGTAGCCCTCGATGTTGTGCTGCCGCGCACGCGCGATGGCGAGCGCACGGGCCGGGACGTCCTGCGTGACGACCGACCCAGCGGCAGTGTAAGCGCCGTCGCCGAGGGACACCGGCGAGACCAGCGTGGTGTCGACGGATGTCTTGACGTTCGCGCCGATCGTCGTCCGGTTCTTGGCCTTGGTCTTGTTGTTGTAGTTGGCCGTGATCGTGGACGCGCCGAGGTTGGTCCCGGGCCCGACGTCGGCGTCGCCGATGTAGCTCAGATGCGGGACCTTGCTGCCCGCGCCGATCGTCGAGTTCTTGATCTCGACGAACGTGCCGGCCTTCGCGCCGTCGGCCAGGTGGGCGCCCGGGCGCAGGTAGGCGAAGGGGCCGACCGACACGCCGTCGGCGATCGTCGCGTCGACGATGTAGGAGCTGCGGATCGTCGTGTTGGCGCCGATCGTGGTGGCGCCCTTGATCGTCGTGCCGGGCTCGATCGTGGTGTCCTGGCCGATCGTCACGCCGGCGTCGACGTAGGTCGCGGCGGGGTCGATGATCGTCACGCCGTTGCGCATGTGGTGCTCGAGGATCCGGCGCTGGGCGATCACGGTGACGTCGGAGAGCTGGACGCGGTCGTTGATGCCGAACGTCAGCGCCGGGTCCTCGACGACGTGGGCGGCGATGATCAGGCCCTGGTCGCGCAGCAGCGTCAGGACGTCGGGGAGATAGCGCTCGCCCTGGACGTTCTCGGTGCCGACCCGCGGCAGGGCGTCGGCGAGCGCCGCGTGGTCGAAGCAGTAGATCCCGGTGTTGATCTCGCGGATCTGGAGCTGGGCGGCGGTGGCGTCGCCGGGCGCCTTGGTCTCCACGACCCGCTCGACGTGGCCGACGGCATCGCGGACGACGCGGCCGTAGCCCGTCGGGTCGTCGAGCAGCGTGGTCGCCATCGTCGCGGCGGCGTTGGCGTGGAGGTGGGCTGCGACGAGCTCCTCGATCGCGGCGGCCGAGATCAGCGGGACGTCGCCCGAGAGGACGACGACCGGGATCCCGGGCTGGGTCTCGGGCAGCGCCGCCAGCACGGCACCGCCGGTCCCGTCGGGCGTCGGCTGCGTGGCCGTCCGGGTGCCGTCGGGCAGCGCCGGGCCGAGGTCGACGTTGGGGCCGGCGACCACGACGACGCGCTCGGCGCCGGCCTCTTGGGCGGCGATCACGGGCCAGGCCACCATCGGGCGCCCGCAGATCTCGTGCAGGACCTTGGGCGTTGCGGACTTCATCCGCGTCCCCTGTCCGGCGGCCATCACGACGGCGCTGAAGGAGCTCACGGGGCGGAAGGCTAGAGGTCCGGCTCCGAGGTGCGTCAAAATGGAGCGCGCAGGCTCACCCGAGCCGACGCACTGGGGAGTGGTGTAAAGGCAGCACAGGTCTCTTTGGAAGATCTAGTCGGGGTTCGAATCCCTGCTCCCCAGCTCCAGAACCACCCCGCCGCGCGCCCGCGGAAGCCTGCCGTCTGTCCGGCCGCCCCGTCGTTAGCCGGACAGACGAGCAAGTTGCTCAGCGAAGTCGTGCGCTGAAGGTCCGTGCACTGTAGGGCGCCGGCGCCCCCGGGGCAAGGCGGCAACGGCTGCGGATGCACCCGATCGTCGGGTTGGCGCGCGCGGCGCGCCGGGTCGGACGATGGTCCGCCGGAGGTCCGCGACCTGCAGCGTCGCGGTCGCGCCGTCGACCCATGTCGTGATGCGCTTCGCCCCCACCGCTCGCCGTCTCGTCGTGCTGCCCGCGCTCGCGCTCGTGACCGCGGTCGCCCCCGCCGCCTCCGCCCAGACCGCCGCGTTGCCGGCGCTGCCGGCCGACCTGTCGCCCGCGCTCGCGGTCGCAAGCGTCGCCGCGCTGCCGACCACGCCGCTGCTGCCGCCGCTGTCGCAGCCCGCGGCCGCGCCGCTGCTCGGCCTGCCCGGCCCGGACCGCCTGACCGTCCGCAGCGCCGGCGGCGGCGTGCTGCTCGGCGAGGAGGGCGGCGACCGCCTCGTGGGCGGCACCGGCCCGGACCACCTCGACGGCGGCACCGGCGCCGACACCGCGATCGGCCGGGGCGGCGCGGACGAGCTCGACGGCGGCTCGGGCGACGACCAGCTCCAGGGCGGCGACGGCGCCGACCGCCTCTACGGCGGCTTCGGCCACGACCGTCTCGAGGCCGGCAGCGGCAACGACGTCCTCGACGGCGGCGCCGCGCCCGACGTCCTCGACGCGGGCGACGGCGACGACCTCGTCCACGGCGGCTCGGGGGCGGACACCATCAGGGCGGGAGGCGGGGACGACGTCGTCTACGCCGACTCGGGCCCCGATCACGTCGACGCGGGCGACGGCGACGACGTCGTCTACGTCAACAACGGCACAGCGGTCGCCGACGTCGACTGCGGCCCCGGCACCGACACGGTCGTCGTCAACCCCTATGACGCGCCCGGCGGCATCTCCAACGCGCAGGCGGTGCGCCGCGGCGAGATCCGCAACTGCGAGGACGTCGTCGAGGCCGACGCGGTCCAGGACCCGACCGTCGGCCGCCGCGAGCTCGCCTCCGACGCCGGCGCGACCGTCCACGGCACCGACCGCGACGACAACCTGCTCGGCGGCCGCGGCTCCGACACGCTGCTCGGCGCCGCGGGCGACGACGTCCTGTGGGGCGACCGCAACCACGGCGACGGCGGGCACGGCGCCCACGACGAGCTCGCCGGCGGGCCCGGGGCCGACACCGTCTACGGCGGCCGCGGCACCAACCACGTCGACGGCGGCCCGGGCGCCGACCAGCTCCAGGGCGGCGAGGGCGACAACACGATCGGCGGCGGCGACGGCGACGACGTGATCCGCCTGCGTGGCGGCGGCGCCGACGTCGTCAAGGGCGGCAACGGCAACGACTCCGTCATGGCGTTCACCCGGCGGCCGGCGTCGGTCGACTGCGGCCCCGGCGGCGACACCGTCGTCTACGGCCGCGTGCGCCCGCACACACGCCACTGCGAGCGCGTGATCTCCGCGTACTCGCGCGCGGCGCGCGCGCAGGTCGGCTAGGGCCGGCCGAGCGGCGCCAGGAGCGCGCGCAGCGCGGGCGACGTCAACGGGTCGGCCTGGACCGCCCGGGCGTCGGCGATCGACGCCAGGCGGCGCTCCGCGCGGACCATGCCGAGCTCGCGCTCGTGGCCGGCCGCCGCCGCGAGCAGGTCGCTGAAGGGCGCGCCGATGAGCCCGAGGAGGTCGGGCTCGGGCCGGGAGAGCGCGACCAGGAACGGCGTGCCGTCGCCGGTCGCGGCGGTGCTGAGCAGGACGCCGGCGGCGAGGTCGCCGCGCACCGCCTCCAGATGCTGGAGGCCGAGCGCGGGGACGTCGGACGCCACCATGACCAGCGGCCCGTCGTGGTCGCCCAGCGCCGCGGCCACCGCGGCGCCGTCGGCGAGCTCCAGCGGCTCGGCGCCGTCGCCTGCCATCCGCGCCCAGTCGCGCGCGTGGGCCCGCAGCGCGGCGCGCAGCGCGTCGTCGGCCTCTGGGCCCAGGCGCGCGCGCAGGGCCGGCTCGCGCTCGGCGGCCAGCGCGTCCAGGAGCGCGCCGCGCGCACGGGGCGGCGGCGTGTCAGTCGAAGCGGAAATGCGAGCCCACCGGCGCCAGGTCGAGCGCGGCGATGCGGGGCAGCGCCGTGCTCAGCGTCGCCGCGAACGCCGCGGGCGACGCCTCGACGAGCCGGACGAGGTTCTCGACCGGCTGCAGCTCCTCCTCGACGCCGTTGGCGTAGTCGGTCGCGTAGCCGATCAGCGCGAACGGGATCGACGCCTCGCCGCACAGCACGGTCTCCGGCCCCGCGGTCTGGCTCACCGCGGTGACGCCGACCGCCGCGAGCGACCGGATCTCCGCCTTGGAGTTGAAGCGCGGGCCATCGACGTGGCCGTAGCAGCCGCCGTCCCGGGCCTCGAGCCCGGCCGAGCGCGCGCCCTCCAGCAGCGCGCCGCGCAGGCCGTCGTGGAACGGCTGCTCGAAGACCCAGTGCCCGCGCCCCGGCCGCCCCGGCTCGGTGTGCAGCGTGCAGATCGCGCCGTCGGCGAGCCGGTTGACGAGGAAGTGCAGGTCGTCGAAGACGATCAGCGAGCCCAGCGGCACGCTGCGGTCCACCGCGCCGCAGACCGTCACCGCCACGATCGCGTCGGCGCCGCGGTCGCGCAGCGCCGCGATGTTCGCCTGATGGGTGACCTGGTGCGACAGCCGCGGATGGCCCGGCAGGTGGCGCGAGACGTGGAGCACGTCGACGCCGGCGAAGCTCCCCTCGGTCACCGTCGCGGGCCCGAACTCGGTCGCGACCTCGGCCGCGACGGCGTCCTCGAACGACGGCAGCGCGTACGTCCCCGAGCCGGTGATGATCCCGATCCGCATAGGACCGGGATCCTACGTTCCCGGCTACTGGACGCTGGCCGGGATCGCCGCGTTGGCGCTCGCGGCGCCACCGGCGGTGCCGTCGGTCGACGCCGCCGGAGCCGGGGCGGCCGTCGGCGTGTCGGCCGGCGGCGACTCGGCGGGCGGCGCCGGATCGGTCTGCGGCGGATCGGCCGGCGGGGCCGGGTCGGCCGGACCGGGGTCGGAGGCCGGAGGATCGGCGGGCGGCGTCGGGTCGGCCGGGGCCGGGTCGGAGGCCGGAGGATCGGGCGTCGGCGCGGGGTCGGCGGGTGCCGGATCGGCGGGCGGCGTCGGGTCCTCGGTCGCCGGCGGCGGGTCCGTGTGGCCGGGGTCGGTCGGCGGCGGGTCGGTCGGGGTCGTCTCGGCGGGCGGCGGGTCGACCGGCGCGGACGTGTCGGGCGCGGGCGCGGGCGCCGCCGGCGGATCGGCCGTGAAGGCGCTGGCTGTCGTCGGGTCGCGACGGTCGCTGCCGCCGGTGCCGCCGCTGGAGGCCGGGGCGTCGGACGCGGCGGGCGTGCCGTGGTCCTTCTCCCACGTGTCCGGAACGCCGTCGCCGTCGGTGTCGGCGCCGTTGGAGGCGACCCGCGTGCTGCCGGTCGGGCCCGTGGAGCTGGCCGGATCGCGCGAGCCGTCGACCGAGGAGCTCGGCGACGGGCCGAGGCCGAAGCCGAAGCCGTCCTGCGCGGCGACGCGCGTGGCGCCGGCCGAGCCCGATCCGCCGGTGCCGGTCGAGCCGGCGCCGCCGGCGGTGCCGGAGCCGTTGCCCGCGCTCGTGGTCGTCTGGGACGCCGGGATGGTGGTTCCGATCGCGACGATCCCCGAGGGGCCGCCCAGGCCGGGCAGGAGGGCCGCGGTGCCGCCGGCGCGCGTCGCGCCCGACAGCAGCGCCTCACGGGCGCTCTGCGGGGTCGAAGGGTCGTTGACCGCGATCGGCGCCGTCGGCAGCTGCATGTCGCGCGCCGAGTCGCCGGCGACCAGCGGCCAGTGATCGAAGTGGAAGACCGACCCCTTGAGCACCGTGGCACCGGTGCCGATGAGCGAGAGCGCCGCGGTGACCCCGGCGGCGGCGAAGAGATGGTCGTGGGTGCGGTGCTTCATCAGGAGGGAGTGAGACGGGAGGGGACAGCTCCCCTCACTCCAAGGTTTCGGCGCCTGGGGCCGACTTCTCAAGTGGGGTCTGCACCCCATGTCCGCTCGGAATTCCGGGGACTTCACCGGTTCTGGCGGGTCTCCGCCATCTGAGCGGCTGTAGTTGGCGCGTTGCCACTCTAGTGTCCGGGCGCAAACCTACGCAACCCTCGTCTGTGTCGGGCCCGAACGAAGTCAGGCAGCGGACGTCTACCCCCGTCGGGGGACCCGTCCGCCGCTCGCGCCCTGCTCCGTGGCGGGGCCGCCGCGGGACGCGATCCCGAGCACGCGCATCGCCTTGAGCCCGAGGCTGAGCTTCTCGCGCCCGTCGGTCGAGCCGACGTCCAGCCCGCTCAGCTCGCGGACGCGCTCGAGCCGGTAGCGGATCGTGTGACGGTGGGTGAAGAGGCGCTGGGCGGTGCCGGCGACGTTGCCGTCGGCGTCCAGGAACGCCTCGACGGTCACGACCAGGTCGGTCTCGTACTGCTCGTCGTAGGCGACGAGCGGCTCGATCGTCTCGGCGTAGAAGCGCTGCAGCTCGGCCGGGTCCTCGCTCATCGCCGACAGCAGGAGCCGGTAGGCGCCGGTGTCGTCGAAGGCCATGGCGCGGTGGCCGTCGTCGGCGGTGACGTCGCCCTCGGCGACGTTGGCGGCCAGCCGGGCCTCGTTGCCCGCGCGCGGGAGGTCGGCGGGGTCGGCGGCCAGGCGGCTGCGGCCCAGCGCGAACGTGTGGCCGGGCAGCGACGCGCCGAGCTCGCGTAGGACGCCCTCGGCGACGCGCTCCGCCGCGTCCGGGTCATCGCCCGGGACGAGGATCGCGACCTCCGAGCCGCGCGGGTCCGGGCGGCCCGACGACGCGACGACGGCGCCGGGCGCCGCCGCCCGCGCGCCGCGCTCGGCGACCGTGACGACGCGCTCGCGCCAGCCCTCCTCGGACGGCACGTGCAGCTGGGCGCGCACGACGACGACCGCGCCGCCGGCCGCGATGTCGGCCCCGATCTCCTCGCCGCGCGCGAGCAGCTCATCGCGGTCGGTGAGCCGGCGGCCGAGCAGGTCGTGCAGGAACTCGGCGACCGCCAGCTCGGAGGCCCGTGCCGGCGCGCGGACGCGCTGCACCTCGGAGGCGATGAACGTGAGGATCAGCCTGAGGACCATCGGCGCGACCTCGGCCTGCGCGCGGGGGCGCAGCCGCAGGTGTCCGACCTGCTCGTCGGCGACGCGCAGGTCGTGGACCTCCACGCCGTCGGCGTCGCCCAGCAGTCCGCGCTCGTCGGCCGGCGAGCGCGCGGCGACGGCCAGCACCGCTCCGGACCGATCGGTCAGCGCGAGGCTCGCGCCGTCGAGCGCGCGCGCGGCAGCACGGATCACCTCAGGCAGACCCGCACCGGACTCGACGGCGTCCGTGACGGCATCCAGGGCCTCGAGGTCGATTCCGGCCGGCGTCCTCGGAGCCGGACTGGACATGTGCATGGAAGTTTAGGGCCCGAACGTCCACTTGAGAGGCGCGACCTGACCCTTCGTCAGTTCTTCAGGTCGCGGCTGGCTCGATTCTCCGGCCCGGATCGTCGTGGCTGAGCCCGCCCGCGGAGCGCCGGTGGGCGCCAGCCCATCAAGCTCCCGCGGGTGGGCTCAGGCGCGGCAAGGCGGTCCGGAGAACCGCCCTAGACGCCGATGCGGTCCCAGAACCACACGATCGCGGCGCCGCCGCCGGCGCCGAGGCCGACGAACGCGGCCAGGACGTAGAGGCTCAGGACCCCGGCGGCCACCCGCTGCCAGACGCGCGAGTACGCCGTCCAGGCCGGGACGAAGATGAACGCGACGTAGGCCGCAAGGCCCAGGACGGCGCAGCAGGCGCCGACGAGATAGGTGACCTCGGTGTTGCTCACGTGCGGGACCCATTGTGCCGCAGGAAGGCGACGACCAGCCCCGCCATGCCGAACAGCCCGAAGATCGTCGCCCCCAACCCCCAGCCGCCGACGACGTCGGAGAGGTAGTGCGCGCGCAGGTAGACGCGCGTCAGCCCGATCACGGCGGCGAGCACGACGGCGGCCACGATCGCCGCCGTCGTCCGGGCCAGGCCGGGCAGCGTCCGGGTGAGGACGAGGGCGATCGCGACCCAGGCGAAGGCGTACGCCGCGTGGCCCGACGGATAGCTCTGGCCCGCGGTGTCGACCAGCGGATCCGCCGGCCGCGGCCGGTCGACCGCCGCCTTGGCGATGTGCACCGCGCCCCACGTCACGGCCAGGCCGCCGACGAGCGTGAACGACTCGATGACTCGCCGGCGCTCGCGCGTGAGCAGGACCACCACGGTGACCGCGACGGCGACGGCCACCACGCTCAGCGACCCGAGATGCGACACGGCCCTCGCGATGTCGTCCAGCGTGTCTGAGCGGATCTCGTCCGCCCACCGGAACGCCGTCGCGTCGCCGGTGACGAGGTCCTTGTCGCGCAGGGTGATCGCGTTGGCCGCGAACGCGAACGACCCGACCGCGACGACCGCCAGCGTCGTCGTCAGCTCGAGCCCGAGCTGGCCCGGCGTGATCCGGTTCCAGAAGAACTTCAGCGGCCCGCGCGCCCAGCGCCCGACCGGCCGCACGACGCGCGCGAGCGGCCGCAGCACCGGCCGGTCGAGCTGGGTGTCGACCCAGCGCATCGCCGCGTCGCGGTTCTCCTCGTCGCGGAAGTGGCGGTAGGCCCAGACCACGATCGCGATGACGACGATCGTCGTGCCCAGCGCCAGCGTCCCCTGCTCGGCGTAGTGCAGGACCTTGTCGAACGACTGCCAGAAGACGTAGCCGAGGACCAGCAGCATCGTCGCCCACGCGCCCGCTCCGACGATGTCGTAGGGCAGGAAGCGCCGGAACGGCATCCCGGACGAGCCGGCCAGGAACGGGTTGACCGCGCGCACGAGCCCGACGAAGCGGCCGAGGAAGATCGCCTTGCCGCCGTGGCGGTCGAAGAAGCCCTCGACCTGGTGGATGCGGTCCTCGGTGATCTGCACCTTCGGCCCGTGCCTGAGCAGGAAGTCGCGGCCGAGCCGGCGGCCCGCGTAGAAGCTCGCGAGGTCGCCGAGGACCGCGCACGTCCAGGTGATCGCGATCAGCGCGACGAGCGAGATCGTGCCCTGGCCGGCGACGACGCCGCCGAAGATCAGGAACGTCTCGCCGGGCGCGATCAGGCCGACGAACGCGCCGGTCTCGAAGAACGCCATCACGCCGACGACGAGGTAGGTCCAATTGCCCAGCGTGTCGCCGGCGTCCTCGACGATCTTCTTGAAGTCGGGCAGCTCTACCACGCCGCTGCCGTAGACGAGCAGCGCGAGGACCGCGAGCCCGCCGCCGATCTTCAGCGTCGGCTCGAGCTTGCGCCGGCGAACGACCAGGAACGCGGCCAGGAGGACCGCGGCGACGAGCGGGCCGGTCTTCACGCGGCCAGGACCTCGCCGCCATGCGGGCCGACCGGCTTGGCGACCTTGCAGCCCGGGAAGTGCCGGTCGCGCGCGGCCTTGGCGGCGTGGCGGTCGTGGAACAGCCCGAGGACGGTGGGCCCGGAGCCGGAGACCAGCGCGACGTCGGCGCCGGCGGCCTTGACGCGCGCCAGCGTGTCCTCCAGCTCCGGGCGCAGCGAGAGCGCGGCGGGCTGGAGCTCGTTGACGCACAGCGCGTCGGGGATGTCGGGCAGCGCGTCGCGGACCTGTGCGAGGGCCTGCTCGAGGTCCGCCGCGCTGCGCGGCAGGCCGAGGCGGTCGGCCTCCCGGTACACGTCGGCGGTCAGCAGCGGCGTGGCCGACGGGACGACCAGGACGCCGTAGCGCGGGACGCCGGGCACGCGCTCGACGACGTCGCCCACGCCGGTGGCCAGGACGCGGCCCGGCGTGACCTGGGCCGGCACGTCGGCGCCGAGGCCGGCGGCGATCTCGTGCAGCACGTCGCGGTCCTCGAGGCCTGACGCGCGCGCGAGGAGGCGCAGCGCGGCGGCGGCGTCGGCCGACCCGCCGGCCATCCCGGCCGCGACCGGCAGGCGCTTGTCGATGCTGATGCGCACGGGCTCGCCGGCCCAGCCGGTGGCGGCGCGGAAGCGCTCGATCGCGGTCGTGACGAGGTTGTCGCCGTCGACGCCGGGGCAGTCGACGCGGTCGCGCGCGCCGGCGCCGCCACCGCCGACCTGGTCCTCCAGGCGGAGCCGGTCGGCGAGCGTCACCGACTGCATGATCGACACGAGCTCATGGCGGCCGTCGGCGCGCGTCGGCCCGAGGAACAGGCAGACGTTGATCTTGCCGGGCGCGCGCGTCTCGAGTCTCACGCCAGCCGCTCCCCCAGCCCGCGGAACTGGTCGGGCGTGAGGCGCTCGGCGCGCGCGTCCTCGGGCAGGCCGAGGTCGGCGAGCGCGGCGCGGGCGCGGTCGCGCAGCGCCTTGTCGCCGGTGTGGAGCTGCAGCGATCGCGGCAGCGCCTTGCGGCGGTGGGCGAACGCGCCCTGGACGATCTTGCGCAGCGCCGGTGACGGCGCCTCACCGGTCCGGGTCAGCACGACGAGGACGGAGTCGACGTTCGGCACCGGATGGAAGACCGTGCGCGCGACGCTGCGGTGCACCTTGACGGCGCACGCGAGCTGCGCGAGCACGGACGGCACGCCGTAGGCCGACGTCCCGGCCTGCGCCGCGAAGCGCTCGCCCACCTCCTTCTGCACCATCGCGACCCAGCGGGTGACCGTCGGCAGCTCGAACACCGTGTTGAGGATCGCGGTCGCCGCGATGCCGTACGGGAGGTTGGCCACCACCTTGGTCGGCGGCGGGTCGAGGCTCGGGAGGTCGAGGTGGAGCGCGTCGCCGAGGTGCAGCGTCGTCTTGTCCGCGTAGGGCGCGAGCGCGTCGCGCAGCGCGGGCTCCAGCGAGCGGTCGAGCTCGACGACATGCGTGTGCGCCGTGCGCGCCGCCAGGTGCTCGGAGAGCACACCCAGGCCGCCGCCGATCTCGAGCGCCACGTCCTGGGGCTCCAGCTCCGCGGCGCGTTCGATCACGCCCAGGATGTTGGAGTCGATCAGGAAGTTCTGGCCGAGGTCGCGCTTCGGGCGCACGGCGAACGCGCGCATCCGGCGCAGGCTGGGCTGGGAGGGAAGGTCGGCGTCGGGACCGGCCGGCGGGGGCTCGGTGGGCACGGCGCGCGTCACCACCCGAACAGCTCGGCCGCGTTGCGCTCGACGATCTGGTTGAACGCCTCGTAGGCCTGACCGCGACGGTCGGCGACGAAACGCGCGGTCTCGGTCACGTACGCCGGCTGGTTGCGCTCCTTGCGCAGCGGCTGCGGCGTCAGGTAGGGCGCGTCGGTCTCGACGAGGACGCGATCGTCGGGCACGCGCTCGGCAGCGGCGGCCAGGTCCTCGTTCTTGGGGTAGGTGACGTTCCCGGCGAACGAGATCCACCAGCCCTCGGCCAGGCACTCGTCCAGGCGGTCGGGCATCGAGAAGCAGTGGAGGATGACGCGGACGCCGGCGGCCCGCCGGCGCAGCGTGGCGATCGTGTCGTCCTCGGCCGCGCGCGTGTGGATGACCAACGGCTTGTTGGTGTCCTTGGCGAGCTCGATCTGGGCGTGGAACGCGCGCTCCTGGTCGGCGCGCGGCGCGTAGTCGCGGAAGTAGTCCAGACCGGTCTCGCCGATCGCGCGGCAGCGGTCATGCGCGGCGAGGGCCTGGATCTCGGCCAGGTGCGCGTCGCCGAAGCCGGTCGCCTGGTTGGGGTGGTGGCCGATCGCGGCGTAGACCTGCGGGAACGCCTCGGCGGCGGCGAGCGCCGCGCGGCCGGTCGCACCGTCCTGGCCGACGGTGAGGATACGCGTCACGCCAACGCGCGTCGCCGCCGCTACCAGCTCCGCGGGACTCGGTCCCCCGCCCGCCCCGCAGGAGTCGAGATGGGTGTGGGAGTCGATCACGCGGCCTTCGGGGGCTGCTGCTTGGGGAACAGCGGGTCGAGGTCGGTGACGTGCGTCGGGACGCGGGCGCCGAGCTTCGCGGTCGCGAGGGAGAGCGCGGGGTTGGTGTCGGTGAGCTCGACGTCGGCGGGCGCCCCGAGCGCGTGCATCAGGGTCGCGGCACGCTCCGGGATCCAGGGGTACAGGAGGACGGTGACGACGCGCAGGCCCTCGACGAGCGTCGCGAGCGTCCGGTCGAGGTCGGCCGCGCGGCCCTCCTCCTTGGCCAGCTTCCACGGCGCCTGCTCGTCGACGTAGCGGTTGAGGCGGCGCACGCGCTGCCAGATCTCCTCGAGGGCGGGCGTCAGCTCGGCGCGACCGACGAGCGCGGACACGCGGTCCTGCAGGCCTTCGAAGTCGGGTTGGAGGGTCGGGTCCGGCTCGACCTGCGGGACCGCGCCGTCCCGGTAGCGCAGGACCATCTTGATCGTGCGGCTCGCGAGGTTGCCGAAGTCGTTGGCCAGCTCGGACTCGTAGCGCTTCTCGAAGTCGGCCGTGGAGACCGAGCCGTCCTGGCCGAAGCTGACGTCGCGCAGCAGGTAGAAGCGCAGCGCGTCGGCGCCGTACTTGTCGATGACCTCGAACGGGTCGAGGACGTTGCCGAGCGACTTGGACATCTTGTGGCCTTCGAGCAGCAGGTACCCGTGCACGAAGACGTGCTTGGGCAGCGGCAGGTCGGCGGCCATCAGCAGCGCCGGCCAGAAGACGCAGTGGAACTTCAGGATGTCCTTGGCGATGAGGTGGTAGGAGGCCGGCCAGAACTCCTCTCGTAGGTCTTGGCCGGGCTTGGCGTACGTGAGCGCCGTGTAGTAGTTGAGCAGCGCGTCGAACCACACGTAGAACACGTGCTTCTCGTCCCACGGCACCGGGACGCCCCACGTGAGCTTCCCGCGCGTGAGGGAGACGTCCTGGAGGCCACCCTTGATGAAGGACAACGCCTCGTTGCGGCGCGTCGACGGGGTGACGAAGTCCGGGTGCTTGGCGTAGAGCTCTTCGAGGCGGTCCTGGAGCTTGGAGAGCTTGAAGAAGTAATTCTCCTCCTGCTCCCAGTCGAGCTCGATGAGGTGGATCGGGCAGCGGTCGCCGTCCACGATCTCCTGCTCGGACTTGAAGTCGGCGCAGCGCGGGCAGTACCACCCCTCGTAGGTGCCGAGCTCGACGTAGCCGTTGTCCTTCACCTTGGTCAGGACCTCCTGCACGGCCTTCACGTGCTCGGGGTCCGACGTCCGGATGAAGAAGTCGTTGGTGACGTTGAGCACCGGCGCCAGCGCCTTGAACCGCTCCGCGTTCTTGTCGGCCAGCTCCCTCGGCGTCACCCCGGCCGCCTCCGCCGCGAGCGCCACCGGCTCCCCATGCTCATCCGTGCCGGTGAGGAAGAACACGTCATCGCCCCTCTGCCGGTGATGCCGAGCCATCACATCCGCAGCGATCGTCGTGTAGGCATGCCCAAGGTGCGGGGCAGCGTTGACGTAGTAGATCGGGGTCGTGACGTAGAAGGAGGCCATGCGTGGGTCTGAGGCTATCGGGGTGGCCGGGGCGAGATCGCTTGGCGGCTAACGCGTGGCCGGTGCGGTCTGTCGCTGCGTGCGACGCCGGTGGTGGGCGCGCATGGCGCCACCTCCCGCGGCCGCGGTGGTCACGAGCGCGAGGCCGGCGAAGGCGGGCCACGGGAAGGTGCCGGGAGCCGGGCGGGACGCGGGCGCGGCGTAGGGCGACCGGGCCGCGGGTCTCGTTCGCCGGTTGTGGCTGCGCGGGACGACGGGCGGCGCGATGCTCGGCGGAGCGTCGTCGATGAGCGGCAGTGGGTCGAGGTAGCCCTGGCGATCGGTGGCGACGCGGGCGCCGAGGCGGAGGGTTCCGCTGGCTGCGAGCACCCCGACCGGCGCGCCGGACGTCACATGCGCGCCGCGCCTGACGAACGCGACCGACAACCCCAACTCGGTCGCGACGAGGCGGTCGCACCGGATGGTCACGCCGCGTCCGAAGCGCGGCTCGGGCACCCGACCGGCGTATGTGACCGTGCCGTCGCACGCCGCGAGCACCGGCGTGCCGGGAGTCCCCGCGAAGTCGACACCTCGGCGCCGGCCGCGCACATACGGCGCCGAGCGCTCGAACGAGAACGCACCGACGACCGCACCTCCCGGCAACGGCCGGCGCCAGCGCTCCCCCGCGATCGCCGACTGAGCTCCGACCCCCTCGAGCACCACCAAGAGGGCCGTGACGGCGAGCGACAGGCAGAGCACCTTCCGAGGCATCGGACCGAAGCTATGGCCGCCGGCGCGGCGTCACCGGCGATCTGCGCAGAGTTGGAACGAAGTCGTAGGTGTTGCTCGACGATGTGAGGGTGGATCGCCGAAGACGATCCCGCTGCCGGGTCGGCCGACCGCGGCCGGCCACGCCCGGGCTGCCGAGGCGACGGAGGCGCGTCGACCGAGGCGGCGGTGGCGATGGGGGCCGGCGCGGAGACCGCAGAGCGGTCGCGACGACGCGGCGGGCCCGCCGCCGCCCCCGCGATCAGCGGTCCGTCAGCGCCTTGTACAGCGTGTTGGCCGGTACGCCCGTCAGCTCGGACACGACGGCCGCCGCCGGGCGTGTCTTCGCTCCCGCCTCGACCAGCTTCGTCAGCGCCGACAGCGCGGGGCCGAGCTCGAGGTCTTCGGCCGGCGCGGCGCCGATGACGACGACGATCTCGCCGCGGGGCTCGGTCGAGGAGAAGTGCGAGGACAACTCGGAGGCGGTGCCGCGCAGGATCTCCTCGTGGAGCTTGGTCAGCTCGCGGCAGACCGCGACCGGGCGACCGGGATCGAGCGCGGTGAGGATCTCCAACGACGCGGACAGGCGACGCGGGGATTCGAAGGCGACCAGGGTCTCCGCCGCCGAGCCGAGCAAGGACGACAACTCGCCCTGCTTGCGCGGCAGGAACCCGACGAACCGCCACGTCGTCGCCGGCAGCCCCGACGCGACCAGGGCCGTCAGCGCCGCCGACGGCCCTGGCAGCACCTCGACGCCGATCCCGGCGGCCACGCAGGCCTGCACCAGCACGAAGCCGGGGTCGTTGACCAACGGCATGCCGGCGTCGCTCACCAGCGCCACGGTCTCGCCGTCCCGGATCCGCGCCACCAGCTCCGACGCCCGCGAGGCCTCGTTGTGCTCGTGGTAGCTCACGGTCCGCGCGCTCACGCCGTACTTGTCCAACAAGATCCGCGTGTGGCGCGTGTCCTCGCAGGCGATCACGTCGGCCTCGCGCAGCGCGCTGAGCACCCGCAGCGTGATGTCCTCCAGGTTGCCGATCGGCGTCGGGCACACCACCAAACGCCCCGTCACGACGCGACCTCGGCGCCGACGCCCAGCGTCGGGCACACCACCAGACGCCCCGTCACGACGCGACCTCGGCGCCGACGCCCAGTGTCGGGCACACCACCAAACGCCCCGTCACGACGCGACCTCGGCGCCGACGCCGACGCCCAGTGTCGGGCACACCACCAGACGACCGACGCCGTCCGCGCTCACCTCACGCCACCAGGTCCATGGCCAGGACCGCCGCGCCGATCATGCCGCTGGCGTCGCCGAACCGCGTCGGCACGATCCGGACCTGGTCGCGCGACGGCGCCAGCGCGCGCTCGGCCACGACCTTGCGCGCCGGCGCCAGCAGCAGCTCGCCCGCCGCGATGACACCCCCGCCGACCACCACGACCTCCGGGTTGAGGATGTTGACCACGTTCCCGATCCCGACGCCGAGGTAGTGGCCGATCGACGCGACCACGTCACGCGCCACCGGGTCGCCGTCATGGGCCAGCTCGGTCGCCAGCATCCCGGTGATCGACCGCCCCGCGGCCAGCGCGCGCCCGAACCCGGAGTCCGGCAGCGCCACCGCCGCCTCGGCGGCCGCCCGGCCCAACGCGGTGCCGCTCACCAGCATCTCCAGGCACCCGCGGTTGCCGCACGTGCACAGCGGTCCGTCGGCCGCGATCACCATGTGCCCCCACTCCCCCGCCCCGCCGTGCGCGCCGCGGACGACGCGACCGTCGGCGACGATCCCGCCGCCGATCCCGGTCCCCAGCGTCAGCAAAGCGGCGCACGACGCCCCAACCGCCGCACCGTGGCGGTGCTCGGCGACCATCGCGGCGTTGGCGTCGTTGTCGACCGCCACCGGGACGCCCAGGCGCTCGGCCATGACGTCCTTCAGCGGGACATCCCGCAACGGCAGGTGAACTGTCGTGTTGGCAACTCCAGTTGCAGGATCCACCAACGACGGGACACCGAAGCCGACTGCCCTAACCTCTCCATCCGCCGCTTCACGCGCCTCCTCGACCGCCGCGACGAGGACGTCGAGCAGCTGATCGGGCCCCTTGCCCTCGCGGGCATGGCGGAACACCCGATGGTGGACGTTCAGGTCGGCGTCGACGACCCCTGCGAGCAGCTTGGTGCCGCCGAGATCGACGCCGATCACGCACCCGGCGGACATGCCAACCACCCTATCCGCTGGATGCCCCACCCTTCCGATCCCCCACCCGAGTACACGAAGTACCGCTCGGGACCGAGCTTCCTGCGCCGCGGCCCCAGGCCGGGCGAGCCGCTGCTCGACGACTTCCGGGGCGCCCCGGGAACCCCGCCGCCGCCCGACGGTCCGGACGAGGACGGGCGCCGGGACGACGGCCAGCCGCGCCGCCCCCGCCTTCCCGGCCTCCCGCGCCGCCGACGCACGGGCGCGCCCCGCGGCCCGATCTCCTTCGGCCGCATCGTCAAGTGGGTCGTCCTGGGCGCGATCGCGTGGGTCGGGCTCAGCCTCGTCCTGTTCCTGATCAGCGCCCAGATCCAGCAGGGCGACCTCAGCGGCAAGGTCGCCCTCGGCGGCGCCGGCTTCCCGCTCACCAGCCCCAACACCGTCCTCGTCCTCGGCTCCGACCAGCGCCCCAAGGGCTCCAAGGAGGCGGGCGCCGACCCGTCAGGCCCCTCCCGCAGCGACTCCATCATGTTGATGCGCGTCGGCGGCGGCAAGAACTCGCGCCTCTCGATCCCGCGCGACACGATCGTCGACATCCCCGGCCACGGTCGCAACAAGATCAACGCGGCGTACGCGTTCGGCGGCCCCGCCCTGGCCGTCGAGACCATCGAGAACTACCTCGGGATCAAGGTCAACCACCTGATCGAGGTCAACTTCCAGAACTTCCCCGACCTCATCGACGCCATGGGCGGCATCACCTACGAGGGCGGCTGCGTGGTCTCGAAGATCAACGGCGGCTTCAAGAACGGCGGCTACACGCTGCGCCTGAAGAAGGGCAAGACGCACATCGACGGCAAGCAGGCGCTCGCGCTCGCGCGCACCCGGCACAACGACTGCAACAAGGCCGAGTCCGACCTCACCCGCGCGCGCCGCCAGCAGAAGATCCTCAGCGCGATGAAGTCGCGGCTGATCTCGCCGTGGGCCTTCCCGCGCCTGCCGCTGATCGCCTGGAACACGCCCAAGGCGCTCAAGAGCGACATGTCCGGCCCGACGCTCCTGGGCCTGTTCGGCGCGCTCGCCACCTCCGGCTCGCCGCCGACCCGCATCCTCAAGCCCGACGGCGCCGAGACCGCGCCGGACGGCGGCGCCGGCCTCCACGTCTCCGACGCCGAGAAGGCGCGGGACGTCGAACGGTTCCTGAAGGGCTAGGCGGACTTCTTCGCGGGCTTCTTGTCGCCCGAGGACGACTTCTTCTCGGCCTTGGGCTTGGACGACGACGTCGAGGACGAGTCCGAAGACGAGGAGGAGGAGGAGGACTTGTCCTTCTCCTTCTTCTTCTCCGCCTGCCCGGCCTCGTACTTGTCGGCCCCCGACTCGGCGGACTCGCGCAGCTCGCGGTTGCGGCGCTTGGTCCCGTAGTCGGTGTTGTAGAAGCCCTTGCCCTTGAAGTGCACGGCCACCGGGTGGAACACGCGCTCGACCGGCTGGCCCGACTCGGGGTCGTGCGTGAGCGGGTCGTCGGTCATCTTCTGCATGACCTCGAACGTGGTTCCGTTTGGACGTCGGTACTCGTAGATGGGCATTGGCACTCCGAGTATACGAGTGCCATCGAACCTCTTGCCGCCACGGCACGGGCTCAGACACAGGCCGTGGGTAAAGTGGCGCGCGTGCCCACCCAGGACGTCGTGACGATGGACAAGATCGTGGCGCTGTGCAAGCGCCGCGGCCTGATCTTCCCTGCCAGCGAGATCTACGGCGGGATCGCCAACACCTACGACTACGGTCACTACGGCGTCCTGCTCAAGCGCAACGTGATCGACGCCTGGTGGGACGCGATGCTGCAGGAGCGCGACGACGTCGTGGCCCTGGACTCCGCGATCATCCAGCACCCCAAGACCTGGGAGTCGTCGGGCCACCTCGCGGGCTTCACCGATCCGCTCGTCGACTGCAAGACCTGCAAGCGACGCTTCCGCGCCGACCATCTCGCCGAGGCGCGCGAGAACCCGGACTCCCAGCCCGAGATCCGCTGCGGGCGCAAGCCGTCCAAGCTCCCGGGCGGGACCGAGGAGTGCGAGCTCACCGAGCCGCGCGAGTTCAACCTGATGTTCGAGACCGCGATCGGCCCCGTCCAGGGCGGCGGCCAGCGCGTCTTCCTGCGCCCCGAGACCGCGCAGGGCATCTTCCTGGACTTCAAGACGGTCCTGACCTTCGCCCGCCGCCGCCCGCCGTTCGGGATCGCGCAGGTCGGCAAGTCGTTCCGCAACGAGATCACGCCCGGCAACTTCATCTTCCGCACGCTCGAGTTCGAGCAGATGGAGATGGAGTTCTTCGTCCCGCCGGAGCAGGCGCCCGACTGGTACGAGCACTGGAAGCAGGCGCGGTTCGACTGGTACGTGAACCTGGGCCTGCGTCCGGACCACCTGCGCCTGCGCGCCCACGACGCCGACGAGCTCAGCCACTACTCGTCGGGCACCGCCGACGTCGAGTACCTCTTCCCGATCGGCTGGTCGGAGCTGGAGGGCATCGCCAACCGCGGCGACTTCGACCTGACCGCCCACGCCAAGGGCTCGGGCAAGGACATCGAGGTCGTCGAGCCCGACGGCCGCCGCTACGTCCCGCACGTCATCGAGCCGGCCGCCGGCGTCGGCCGCTCGGTCCTCGCGTTCCTGGCCGACGCCTACGACGAGGAGGAGCTGAGCGACGACCCGGCCAAGTCCGACGTCCGGACCGTCCTGCGCCTGCACCCGCGCCTCGCGCCCGTGAAGGTCGCGATCCTGCCGCTCGTCCGCAAGGACGGCCAGCCGGAGCTCGCCGCTGAGGTCCAGAAGCTGCTCAAGGCGCGCATGCAGACCGAGTACGACGAAGGCGGCTCGATCGGCAAGCGCTACCGCCGCCAGGACGAGATCGGGACGCCGTGGTGCGTGACGATCGACCACCAGTCGCTCGAGGACCGGACGGTCACCGTGCGCGACCGCGACTCGCTCGGCCAGGAGCGCATCGCGATCGACGAGCTGGCCGACAACCTGTCGCTGCGCCTGGCCCAACCGTGGACGTCACCCAAGCTGGACTAGTACAACAGGGTCATGCCCAGCTTCGAGGTTGGAATGCTTGAGATCCACGGCGGCACGCCGCGCGACGAAGAGGCGCGCGAGCAGTTGGCGTCCGCGCTGCCCGACGACGTGGAAGTGGGCGAGCCCGACGAGGTCGGCGTGTTCACCGTCACGGTCGAGGCCGACGACGTCGACGACGCGCTGACGATCGTCTGGGACGGCGTCGCCGCGTCGGGCGCTGACGACCACCTGCTGTTCCTCGAGCACCCGGAGCTGCCGGAGCACTGGCGCTCGCGCAGCGGGACGCCGGGCTCGCTGCCCGGCAGCCTCGGCTAGGCCACGTGACGTGAGCGGCGCGCGGCGGCGCGCGCGGCCGTGACCGCGGGGCGCTCGGGCGCCCACGGGACGTCGTCGGCGTCGCGCAGCTGGCGCGCCAAGGCGCCCGCGCGCGAGGTCTGGCGGGCGATCATCCAGCCGAGCGTCGTCGGCTGGTAGCGCGGCTCGCGCGGCGGCTCGGTCGGCGCGACCATGCCCGGCACCGCCCTGACGAACCCCGCGACGCGCGCGACCGACAGCTGGAACGCCGCGTCGTCGCCGACGAGCCGGCCCGGCTCCTCGAGCTCGCGCAGGCTCATCGGCCGGCCTTCGTCGGCCAGGACGCAGAGCAGCTCACGCGCGACGCTGCGGTAAGGATCGGGGCGATCGGTCATCGGGGAGCGCAACACTCCTCTTCCTGGGTGTGGTTGTCCACACCCTGCGCGGTTCTGCACAGATTCACGCACGTTGCGCGCAACTTCCGGGCTGCGATGGGGAGGTTTCGCCCATCCGCGCCCAGCTCGAAGGGCCTCCTCGCGTAGGCAACGGTCCGTTGCTCAAGCCCTCCGGATCCAGGACCGATGACCCGTGAAGATGGATCCCTCCTCCTTCGCGGAGCTGCCTCGACCCACACGGCTCGCGCTCCACGCGGCCGCGGCATGCCTCGGCGTGCTCGTCGCCGTCCTCGCGCTGGACGTCGCCGCCGGCGACCGGCTCGACCTCCCCACGCTGCATCGCTGGGCGGCGGTGCTCGCCGGCGCGCTGGCGACCGGGACGACGATCGCCCGCACGCTCGTGATCGAGCGCGACCGCCGCGCCTGGATCCCGCTGGCGATCGGCCTCGGCCTCTACACCGCCGGCTCGCTGCTCTGGGCCGTGTTCTGGAGCGGCGACCCCGACCCGCCGATCCCATCGGCCGCCGACGTCCTCTGGCTCGCCTTCTACCCCGCGGCCTACGCGACGATCGCGATGGTCCTGCGCCGCTCCTTCGTGCGGGCGCCCGCGAGCATGTGGCTCGACGGCCTCGTCGCGGTCCTCACCTTCGCGGCCGCCGGCATCGCGCTCATCTACGGCCCGGTCTTCCACGAGGCGACGCGCTCGGACATCGGCGTCCAGGCCGCATACCCGATCGGCGACCTCGCGTTCGTCGTCCTCGTCATCGCGATCGTCGCGATGTCGGGCTGGCGGCCGGGCGCGCGCTGGGTCCTCATCGGGACGGCGATGCTGTGCTGGTTCATCGGCGACGCGATCAACCTGGACTCGGTCGCCGGCGGCGGGGCGATCGCGCACGGCGCGGCCGACGTCCTGTGGTGCGCGGGCTTCGGGCTGCTGGCGCTCGCGCCGTGGGCGGCGCCGAGCGCGCCGGAGGGCCTGCGCGTCGAGGGCGCGCGCGTCCTGCTGGTCCCGGCTGGCTTCAGCGCGGTAGCGCTCGGCCTGCTGGCCGCCGACAGGATCACGACGCTCAACGGGATCACCGCCGGCCTGGCGCTGTGCGCCGTCGCGGTCGCGCTGGCCCGGACCGGGCTGACGCTGCGGGAGGTCCAGCTGCTGGCCGACGCGCGCCACGAGTCGCTCGTCGACGAGCTCACGGGCCTGCCGTCACGCCGCCAGTTCCACCGCCGGATGGACACCGTGCTGCGCGAGGCCGAGGTCGAGGACCTGCCGTTCGCGCTGCTGATCTTCGACCTCGACCGCTTCAAGGAGCTCAACGACACGCTCGGCCACGGCGCCGGCGACACGCTGCTGCAGCTCATCGGCCGGCGGCTGCGCGCCGCGCTAGGGCGCGACACGCTGCTCGCCCGCCTCGGCGGCGACGAGTTCGCGGTCCTGCTGCCACCCGGCAGCGGCCGCGCCGACGCGCTGCGCGCCGGGAACAAGGTGGTGGACGCGATCGCCCAGCCGTTCGCGATCGAGGGGCTGACGCTCGACGTCGGCGTCAGCGTCGGCATCGCGCTCTACCCCGACCACGCCCAGCAGGACGGCGAGCTGCTGCGGCGTGCCGACGTCGCGATGTACCTCGCCAAGGGCGCCGGCGGCGGCGTCGCGCTGTACGACCCGACGCGGGACCTGCACACGCGCGACCGGCTGGTGCTCGGCCAGCAGCTGCGCGCCGGGCTGGACCGCGGCGACGAGATCGTCGTGCACTACCAGCCCAAGGTCGACCCGCAGCTCGGGCGCGTGCTCGGCGTCGAGGCGCTGGTGCGCTGGCAGCATCCGACCCACGGGCTGATGATGCCGCCGGACTTCCTGCCGCTGGCCGAGAAGTCGGGGCTGATGAACCGGCTGACGAGCACGGTGCTCGACCAGGCGCTTGAGCAGCTCGCGCGCTGGCGGGCCGACGGCCTGGACCTGACCGTCGCGGTCAACCTCGCGGTCGGCGACCTGGCCGACGCGACGCTCGGCGACGCGGTGGCCCGCGCGCTCGCCCTCCACGACGTCCCGCCGACGTGCCTGACACTCGAGGTCACCGAGGACGGCGTCATCGCCGACCCGGACGCGGCCGCCGCGGCGCTGGCCGCGATCGCCCGGCTCGGGATCCGGGTGGCGCTCGACGACTTCGGCACGGGCTGGTCCTCGCTCGCGCACCTGCGCCGCCTGCCGGTCACCGAGCTGAAGATCGACCGCTCGTTCGTGGCCGACATGGTCCGCGACGAGGACGACGCCTCGATCGTCCGCACCACGCTCGACCTCGCCCGCTCGCTGCGCCTGCGCGTCGTCGCCGAGGGCGTCGAGGACGAGGACACGTGGACGTCGCTGGCCGAGCTCGGCGCCGACGCGATCCAGGGCTTCGTCCTCAGCCACCCGCTGCCGGCAGCGCAGATGGACGCCTGGCTGGCCGCCCGCCGCGACGGCCCGATCGCCCGCTGCGCCGTTCCGACGACGCCCACCTCGACGCACGACGACGAGCACGCGACCCCGCTGCGGTTCCGGCTCTAAGCGCGGCGACGCGCCAACCTCTGGACGGAGGGCCTGGACCCACCCATCTGCCCGTTGACCGCGTCCACACCGGCTGGAAGATTGGCCGCCGTGCCCTTCGCTACGGTCCGTCGCGCTTCATCCCTGCTCATCTTGATGGCCCTGCTGTGCGGAGGCCTCGCCCTCGCGACCGGCGCCCACGCCGCGACGGTGATCGCCAACGGCAACGACCCGGACTCGATCGTCGACCGCGACGGCATCACGCACGTCGTCTGGAACGAGTCGCGGCCCGGCAACGACGACGTCCTCCACTACTGCCAGATCCCGCGCGGCGCGACGGCATGCAGCAACGCGATCACCCGCACGCCCGCCGGCGGCGGCTCCGACGTCGAGGGCCCGCACGTGATGGTCACGCCCTTCGGCGAGGTCCTCCTGATGACCAACCGCAACTTCGAGAACCTCGTCTACGTCTCCGATGACGGCGGCGCGACGTTCCCGGCCACGCCGGTGTCGATCGGGACGGTCGGCGCGGCCTACACCGGCTCGGGCTCACGGGCGATCTTCGACGGCGCCGATCGGCGCGTCCTGACCATCGAAGGCCCGACGCAGGGCATCCGCCTGCAGGCCGCGCCGCTGGCGGCCGAGGGCAACCCGCAGACCCGCACCACCGCCTACGCGTCGCTGACGAGCTACAGCGCCTACGACCCGTCGGTCGTCCAGCGCGAGCGCAACTCGTTCGTCGCCGCGTGGGCCGACCTCGGCGACACCACCTTCGTCCGGACCTACACCTGCACGCTGAACCCCTGCCCGCTGTCCGACGTCAACAACGCCGCGAAGTGGACGCCGCAGGTGGCGATCCCCGACGCCGAGCTGCCCGAGCTGACCACCGGGCCCAGCGGCACGTTCGTGATGTACCGCAGCACGGCGGGCGCGACCGACAACCAGTACTTCATCCGCAAGATCGACGGCACGACGGTTGGCCCGGCGCTGGCGGTCAGCGACGGCAACGGCGGCAACTTCCGCGACATCGTGCAGGACGCCGGCGGCATCCTGCACGCGCTGTTCATCGACAAGGACACCGGCCTCGGCTACCGGGCCTCCGGCGACGGCGGCGTCACCTGGGGCGATCAGCAGACGCTCGTCCCGGGGCCCGACTTCACGCTCGGCCACATCCGCGTCACAGCGCGCACCGTCGACGAGGGCTTCACCGGCTCGGCCATGTGGGAGTCCCAGAACGGCGGCGAGCAGAACCCGCGGATCTTCCTCGAAGGGCTGCCCGACCCGAGCGTCTCGCTGCACGTGACGCTGCCGTCCATCCCGGGCCTGCCGGCGCCGCCCGCGACGCCCGGGCAGGCCGCCCCGCCGCCGCCCGCGACCTGCCGCCTGCTCACCTTCGCCGCCGTCGACGTCATCGCCGACGCGTGCCTGAAGAAGGAGGGCAACGCCTACGTCGCCACGGGCGGCGTGAAGATCAACGGCCTGCGGATCGAGCTGGGCGGCGGCAAGCTCAAGCTCGACCCGAAGGCGCGGACGATCACGTCGTCGGGCGCGACGGTCACGGTCAAGGTCGGCGACACCGTCCTGTACAAGGACGACATCAACTGGACGCTGCCGAAGGCGTCGATCGCCTCGCTGGGCTCGATCGACGTGTCCGGCGGCGGCGACCTGATCGGCTTCCCGCTGAAGGGCAAGGCGGAGCTGAAGTTCCGCGGCGGCGGTGCGGAGATCCCGGTGCACCTCGGGCTGCCGGCGCTGTTCGGCGGCGTCACGGGGGACGTGACGATCCGAGCCGACAACGTCGCCGGCGTCCACCTGCGCGAGCTGCACGTCAAGGTCGGCGACGCGCTGATCGGGCCGCTGGAGATCAAGGACCTGTTCTTCGACTACGACGCGGACGCGGTGTCGTGGGCCGGCGGCGCGAAGGTGATCCTGCCGCCGCAGCCGCCGGGTCCGTCGATCGAGTCGAAGATCGGGTTCACGCACGGCGACCTCGACTACCTGAGCGCCGAGCTGACGCTGCCGCCCGGCGTCTTCCTCGACCCGTTCGCGGTCACGCAGCTCAAGAAGATCCGCTTCTCGCTGAAGACCCAGCCGTCGCTCCAGCTCAAGGGCGGCATCACGGTCGACGCGGGGCCGGAGATCGCGGGCGTGTCGGCGATCCGGGTCGACGGCGACCTGACGTTCACGCTCAGCGACCCGATCATCCTGCGTGCCGACGGCACGATCAGCCTGGTCAGCATCCCGCTGGCCACCGCGTTCTTCGAGCTGCGCACCAACGGCTACGTCGGCTTCGGCGGCCACCTCGGCTACGCGTTCTCCGGGTTCTCGGCGACCGCCGACGTCTCGGGCTTCCTGTTCAAGTCCGCGTTCAACGTGGAGGCGGGCGCCGACATCTGCCTCGGCGACTTCGGATGCGTCGGCGGCCAGGTCGTGTTCAGCAGCACCGGCTTCGCCGGCTGCGCCCAGACGCCGATCGCGGACTTCGGCGCGGGCTACAAGTGGGGCGAGGGCCTCGACATCATGTGGTCGGGCTGCGACATCGCGCCGTTCCGCGCGACGGCCGCCGCCGCGCAGGCCGGCGGCGCCCGCAGCGTCACGTTCGGCCAGGGCCTGCCGTCCGGGGTCGTCGCGGTCGAAGGCCAGGGCGCGCCGCCGCACGTCAGCCTCGTCGGCCCCGGCGGCGCGCGGATCGACGCGCCGGCGACCGGCAAGCTCCAAACCGCCGACGCCATCGCCTTCCACGTGCCGGAGACCAACACCACGTACTTCGTGGTCAAGGCGCCGGCCGCCGGCGCCTGGACGATCGAGCCCGCCGCCGACAGCGTCCCGGTCACCGGCGTCAAGGCCGCCGACGGCCTGGACGACCCGAAGGTCACGACGCACCTGACGCGCGCGGCGGACGGCAGGCGCGAGCTCAAGTACACCATCAACAGCGTCCCGGGCCAGAAGGTCACGTTCGCCGAGCAGGGCAAGGGCGCGGCGCAGGCGATCGGCACCGCGAAGGGCCTCCAGGGCACCCTGCGCTTCACACCCGCCGACGGCCCCGGCGGCACGCGCAAGATCATCGCCATGGTCAGCTCCAACGGCCGGCCGCGCACGACGCTGACCGTCGGGTCCTACGTCGCGCCGCCGCCGGCCAAGCCCGCGACGCCCAAGCGCCTGAAGGCCACCCGCACGAGCAAGGCCCTCAAGATCTCCTGGGCCACCGCCAAGAACGCCAAGCGCTACGAGATCCGGGCGACGCTCTCCGACGGCCGCCGCCTCCTCTCCCGCCAGAAGCCGACCCGCCTCACGATCGGCTCCGTGACCAGCACGACCCGCGCGACCATCACGGTCACCGGCCTCAAGGCCGACGGCACCCGCGGCAAGAAGGCCACCATCAAGGTCGCGGCCAAGAAGGCCACCAAGAAGCCGAAGACCAAGAAGAAGTAGCGCCCGGCCCGGGGCGGCCGGGCGTGCGGCGGCTAGCCGATCAGCGCCGCCACCGCGCGCGTGCCGGCCTCGACGGTCGCGCGGTGGTCGCGGTCGGGCTCGCTCAGCAGCCGTAGGGCGAGGCCGTCGCCGAGCCCGAAGATGATCTCGGCGATCGCCTCGGGCTCGCCGTGCAGGGTCAGGACGCCTTCGTCCTGCTTGGCGGCCAGGACGGCGGCGACGTGCTCGCGCGTGCGGCGGACCAGCTCGGTGTACTCGACCGCGATGTCCGGGTTGCGGCGCGACAGCGTGAAGACCTCGAACGACAGCGTCAGGAACTCGGTGTCCTCGCGCAGCATCGCCTCGAGCGTCGAGCGCAGCATCGCGATGAAGTCCGCAGCGCTCGAGGCCTTCGCCAGCTGCTCGTCGAGCATCCCGAGCCGCAGCTCGGTGTCGCGCTTGACGACCTCGGCGAGCAGCCGCTCCTTGGAGCCGAAGTAGTAGTGCAACAACCCGCGGCTGACCCCGGCGTCGCGCGCGACGTGGTCGAACGTTGAGCCCGCGACGCCGCGCAGCGCGACCGACGAGCGCATCGCGTCCACGATCCGCTGCGCCTTCTCCCCGCTGAGCTGCGATCGCGCGGTCGCGCCGGCCTCCATCCGCCGATCCTAGCTGGCCGGCCAACCGACATAACGCCAACAAGAAGGGCGTCCCTCGCGGGACGCCCTCCGGCACAGCTCGCTGGTGGTGGCGCGACTACGCCGCGCTGCCCGCGGTCGGCGCCGCCGACGGGGCGGTCGTCGAGGTGTAGTCGAACTCCTCCTCGGCGCCGAACAGGGCGTCGAGGACCTTGGAGCGCAGGTCCGCGCTGAGCGCGATGGCCAGACCGCCGGCGAGGGCCAGCAGCAGCAGCTTGCGGGCGAACCCGCCCCTGCGCTTCTTCTTGGGGCCCTCGCGCAGCGACGAGCCGGCATCCTTCAACGCCTCGGCCGCCGTGTGGAGGTCCTTGTGGAACTTCTTGTCGTCCGTGAGCGTCTTGCCGGTCGACTTCCCGGACGAGAGGCGGTCGTAGGCGTCGCGCGCGGCCTCGAAGGCGACACGGACGTTGTCGCGGATCTCGTCGTCCTCGATGACGCGCTGGACGTAGGGATTGGACTTGGCCGCGGTGACGGCGCCGGCGGCCGCGGCCGCCTTCTTCTTCTTGGCCATGCAGGTCCCTCTTCGGGTCGGGGTCGGGGCTCTTTCAGCGAGCATACCCGCCCTTCCCCACAAATCAGTCGGCGTGTTGCAGGGCCGCGTCCAGGACCTCGCGGATCTCGCTGACCCAGACGAAGCGCAGCCGCTTGCGGAGGTGCTCCGGGATGTCCTCGACGTCGGGCTCGTTGAGCGCCGGCGCGATGACGGTCTTGACGTCGTTGCGCTGCGCCGCGAGCGCCTTCTCCTTCAGCCCGCCGATCGGCAGCACCTGGCCCGTCAGCGTGATCTCGCCGGTCATCGCGACGTCCTCGCGCACGCAGCGCCCGGCGATCAGCGAGGCGAGCGCGGTCGCCATCGTGATGCCCGCGCTCGGCCCGTCCTTCGGCGTCGCGCCGGCGGGCACGTGGACGTGCACGTCATGGTCGGCGAACCACGCGTCCTCGAGCAGCGGCGCGATCTCGTGCGTGTGCGCCTTGACCCACGTCAGCGCGGCCTGCGCCGACTCCTTCATGACGTCCCCGAGCTGGCCGGTGAGCAGCAGCTTGCCGCTGCCCGGCGTGGCGGAGGCCTCGATGAACAGCACGTCGCCGCCGACCGGCGTCCAGGCCAGGCCGGTCGCGACGCCGGGCGCCGCCGTGCGCCGGCGCGCCTCGGAGTGGACGCGCGCGCGGCCGAGCATCGCGCGGACGTCGTCCGGCGCGATCGTCCGCCGCGTGGGCTTCGTCGATCCATCGGCCTCGGCGATGTCGCGCGCGACCTTGCGGCACAGCGTCCCGATGGTCCGCTCCAGCTGGCGCACGCCGGCCTCGCGCGTGTAGTCGGCGATCACGCGCCGCAGCGCCCTGTCGCCGATCGCCAGCCACGACTTCTTCAGCCCGTTGCGCTCGATCTGGCGCGGCACGAGGTAGCGCTTGGCGATCTGCAGCTTCTCGTCCTCGGTGTAGCCGGCGAGCTGGATGACCTCCATGCGGTCCCGCAGCGGCCCTGGGATCCGGTCGACGTCGTTGGCCGTGCAGATGAACATGACCTTGGACAGGTCGAACGGCACGTCGAGGTAGTGGTCGCGGAACGTCGCGTTCTGCTCGGGGTCCAAGACCTCCAACATCGCGCTGGACGGGTCGCCGCGGAAGTCCGCGCCCATCTTGTCGATCTCGTCGATCATGAACAGCGGGTTGTCGGAGCCGGCGTCGCGCAGCGCGCGGACGATCGTGCCGGGCATCGCGCCGATGTAGGTCCGGCGGTGGCCGCGGATCTCGGCCTCGTCGCGGACGCCGCCGGCGCTGATGCGCTCGAAACCGCGGCCCAGCGCGCGGGCGATCGAGCGGCCGAGCGACGTCTTGCCGACGCCGGGCGGGCCGGCGAAGCAGAGGATCGAGCCGCGAGGGGTGGGCGGGCCCGATTCCCGCATGGCCCAGAGCTTGCGGACGGCCAGGAACTCCAGGATGCGGTCCTTGACCTGCTCGATGTCGTAGTGGTCGGCGTCGAGCACCTCGCGGGCGTGGCGGAGGTCGAGGTCGTCCTGGGTCGACGTGCCCCACGGCAGCGACGCGATCCACTCCAGCCAGCCCCGGATCACGCCGTGCTCGGCGGCCTGCGGCGGGAGCTGCTCCAGGCGGCGCAGCTCGCGGTCGACCTGCTTGCGCACGTCCTCGGGCAGGGCGATGGCGTCGAGCTGCTCGCGCAGCTCGCGGGCCTCCTCGGCGCTCTCGTCGAACTCGCCGAGCTCTTCCTGGATCGCCTTGAGCTGCTGGCGCAGGACGTACTCGCGCTGGCCCTTGTCGATCTCGGACTGGACCTGGGACTGGATCTCGGACCCGATCGAGATGACCTCGAGCTCGCGCGCGAGCGCCTCGGCGAGGCGGCGCAGGCGGCGCCCGACGTCGACCTCCTCCAGCAGCGCCTGCTTCTCCTCCAGCGGCAGGCGCAGCGAGCCGGCGATCAGGTGGCTGAGCGTGCTCGGCTCGTCCACGTTGGCGACCGCGAGCTGCAGCTCCTCGGGCAGGTACGGGACCTGCTCGACGATCTGGCTGAACGTCTCCTGGACGTTGCGGGTCAGGGCGGTCAGCTCGGTCGACTCGACGAGGACGTCGGGCAGCTCCTCGACCTCGGCCTTGAGGTACGGCGTGTCGCCGAGCCACTTGGCGATCCGGACGCGCTGCCCGCCCTGGACGAGGATCCGCAGCGTCCCGTCGGGGATCTTGAGCATCCGCGCGACCGACCCGACGACGCCGACCTGGTAGAGGTCGTCCGGGCCCGGCGTCTCGAGCTCGGGATTCGTGGACGCGACCATGATGAGCATGCGGTCGCCCGCCAGCACGTCGTTGACGAGCTGGATCGAGCGCTCCTGGCCGATGGCCAGCGGCGTCAGCGTCTCCGGCAGCGGGACGCTCTCGCGCAGCGGCAGGACCGGCAGCGTCGTGGGCAGGTGGTTGCGCGCCCCCACCTCCACCGCCCGGCCGGCTCCTTCGGCGCTGATCTCGATCACCGGGCCGACGATACGCCACCACTCGACCTCGACCAGTCCTGGACTGGCGCCGGAGCCCTACCGGCGGGTAGGATCGCCGCGCGAGCTGGGAGGCCCGTCGCGACCCCGCACCTCATACGTGCGGCTAGGAGAAGGCGAGCTATGTCCCGAGTTCGTTGTGCGTTGGTGGGTGTGGTCGCGGCGTGCGCGACCGCGCTGCCCGGCGTCGTCGTCCCGTCCGCGCTCGCGGACGACCCACCGCCGGACCTGTCGGCGTCGACGTTCCACTGCCACCCCGAGAACGCGGTGCCGCCGCTGCTCGGGTCGACGCGGCCGGGCGACGTCGTCGTGTGCCAGCTCGTCGTCGGCCTGGCGGGATCGAGCAACGCCTACCACGTGACCGCGGACATCGCGATCCCGGACGGGACGTCGTGGGCGCCGCTGCCCAACGCCCAGGGCATCCCGGTCCCGGCCGACGCGCCGACGCACTTGCACTTCGACGAGACCAAGTTGGGGCTGTTGAACCCGGGCATCCCGAAGCCCGCGTCGATCCGGCTGCTGATCGACGCCGCCGCGCTGCCGGGCACGCCGATCGTGCCGGTCGCGACGGTGCGCGACCCGCTGGCGCAGACGTTCACGGTGGCCGCCGACCAGCTGGCGGTCATGCCCCAGCCGGCCGACCTCGAGCCCTCGACGACGACGTGCGCCAACGCCGATCCGACGCGAACCGAGGTCCGGGCGGGCGACACCGTCGTCTGCTCGTTCCTGCTGGCCAACAAGCCCAACCGCGAGAACGCGACCGACGTTTCGCTGACGGTCGGCCTCCCGGGCGGCACGGCGTGGACGGCCGGCGGCAACGAGAGCTTCCACTTCGGCAAGAACCTCAACTGGCTGCCGAGCGTGCTGCCGGGCGGCGTCCCGTCGGGCGGCGTGGCGGACCCGGCGCTGACGACGCACCTCCAGATCGACCCGGCGGTGCTGGGCGGGACCATCATCTACGTCAACGGCACGGTCAACTGGACCAACGCGTCGAGCGGCGTGGCCGGCGGGCTCGGGCTCGGCTCGCGCGCGATCGTCATCACCCCCGGACCCGCGGTGGTGACCGCGAGCACGCTCGTGTGCGCCGACGACGACGGCCCGCCGCTGCTGGCCCAGGACATCGTCAACTGCACGGCGACGCTGCGCGCGGCGGCCGGGCACGAGGCGGTCGCCGACGCCGCGGGCAGCGCGGCGCTGCCCGGGCTGACGGTCCCGGTCACGAGCGTCGACGGGACCGGGCGGATCCCGTTCGTCGAGCTGGCCGGGACCGTCACGGCGGGCAGCGAGAAGGCCGCGCGCTACCGGTTCCGCGTGGCGCCGGGCGCGGTCCAGGGCAACGTGATCGTCCCGACCGCGGTCGTGTCCGGGCGCAGCGTGCCGAGCGGCGGCGCGGTCCGTCAGGAGCTGGTGGCGACGCCGCTGGTCGTCGGGGTGCGGGGCGCCGCGACGGTGGCGCCGGCCGTGCGGCCGTCGGGCGCGGCCGTGGTGGCCGCGGCGGGCGCCAAGCCCGCGGCGCGCGGACCGGTGATCTGCGCGTCCCGGCGCGTGGTGACCGTCAACGTCCGGCCGCCGAAGGGCCGGCACTGGAAGGGCGTGACGTTCGCGTTCGCCAAGAAGGCGGTCAAGGGCAAGAAGGCGACCGGCACGCTGGGCAAGAAGGGGTACTACCGCGCGCGGCTGGTGTTCCAGGGCCTGCCGAAGGGCCCGCTGACGGTCGCGGTCACCGGCACGACGACCAGGGGCAAGAAGGTGAAGTCCTCGCGGACCTACAACCTCTGCGCGCCGAAGAAGACGTAGGGGTCGCCCCGCGCGCGGCTCGGCCTCAGGCCGAGAGGTCGTCGTCGATCGGGACTTCGATCGGGACGCGGCGGGCGCGCGGCTCGGGGCGCACGAGCGGCAGCTCGACACGCAGGATCCCGTCGCGGTAGGTCGCGCGAGCCTGCTCGGCGACGACGTCGGCGCCCAGCGGGATCACGCGCCGGAACGGGCCGAAGTCGATCTCGAGCTGCTGGTAGACCCGGCCCTCGGCGTCGGCCGGCCGGCGGTGGCCGGCGATGACCAGCTCGCGGCCTTCGATCTCCAGGCCGATCTCGTCCGGGTCGATCCCGGCCAGCTCGGCGTGCACGACCGCGCGCGGCGGGTCGCCCTCGTAGAAGACGTCGACCGCCGGGCTGAAGCCGCCGCGGTGGCGCGGGCCGAGCACCCCGCCGCCGAAGACGTCCCCGAACAGCTCGTCCATCTCTCGGCGCATGCGCTCGAAGTTGGCGAAGAGGTCGCGCTCGGGAGGCACGCGAACGAATGTACCGCCCTGCGCTCAGACCTCGTACACGGCGCCCTCGCGGGCGACCGACACGGGCCCGGCGAAGGCGCGCTCGGCCTCACGGCGCGCCCACAGCTCGTCCATCTCGTCGGAGAAGTGCGTGATGACGAGGCGGCCGACCTTGGCGCGGCTGCCGTGTTCGCCGGCCTCGGCGGGCGTGAGGTGGCCGCGCACGCCGTCGCGCTCCGGCCGCGGCAGCGTCGCCTCGATCATCAGCAGGTCGGCCCCGGCGGCGAAGGCGACGAGCTCGTCGGTCGGCGCGGTGTCGGCGCCGTAGGTGAAGCGTCCGGAGCCGTTGACGGTGGAGGCGATGTCGACCGCGCACGTCGGCAGCCAGTGCGGGACCTCGTGGAAGCGGAGGTTCAGCGGGCCGACGCTCAGCGCCTCGCCGGGCGCGTACTCGTGGATGTCGAACGCGTTGTCGATCAGGTCCTCGGCGCCCCACGCGCCGACGACCCGCCGGAACGTCTGGCGCGCGCCGCGCGGCGCGAACAGCTTCGGCTTGGCCGGCGCCCGCGTGCCCGGCCAGCGGTCGACCGGGACCGGCTGCTGGCGCGGCGCGTAGGTCAAGGCATAGGCGTACGGGACGAGGTCCAGGAAGTGGTCGGCGTGCAGGTGCGAGATCACGACCGCATCGACCGCCACGTAGTCGCGGTAGCGGCGCAGCTTCGAGAACACGCCGTTGCCGCAGTCCAGCAGCAGGAACGTCCCGTCCTCCTCGACGAGGTACCCGCTGCATGCCCCTCCGGCGTCCTGCCAGGAGGGCGATTTGCCCAAGACGGTGATGCGCATCCTTGACCCCCTCTCTCCTCCGTGCGAGAGAGTATTCCGTCGGAGCCCTTCGAGCGCTAAGCCACCGCTGTCAGCGCGCGGCCCGACGGCAGCGCGCGGCCCGCGGCGCGGAGTGCGTCGATGACGTGGTCGACGAGCGGGTCGGCCTCGCCGACGCGGACGGCGGCCTGGATGCGGCGGGCCGGCGGCTGGCCGCGGAGCGGGATCACCGAGACGTCGGAGCGCAGGTTGGAGGTCGCGAGGCTCGGCAGCAGTGCGACGCCTACGCCGGCGGCCGCCATCCCCTGCAGCGCCGGGTAGTCGTCGAAGGCGAGGCGCACGTCGGGCTCGAAGCCGGCGTCGCGGCAGGCGCGCAGGACGATGTTGGAGTCCGGGCAGGTGCCGCCGACGTCGGGCATCAGCCAGCCCTCCTCGGACAGCTCCTCGAGGCCGATCGAGGGGCGGCCCGCCATCGGGTGGTCGCTGCCCATCACCACGAACAAAGGGTCGTCGCAGAGGTGGACGTGCTCGACGCCGGGACGGACGCCCATCGGCAGCAGCTCGGAGTCGATGATCGTCGCGACGTCGAGGCGGTCGGCGAGCAGCGCGTCGATGCTCTCCTCGGGCTCGAGCACCTTGATCTCCAGCCGGAGGTCGGGCCGGCGCGCGCGCAGGTCGCGCGTCGCACCCGGCAGCAGGCCGCCGGCGAGCGTGGCGAACGCCCCGATCCGGACGGTCGGGCGGCCGGCGCCCGCGGCCTCGCGGACGTCGTCCTCGGCACGGCGGGCCGCGTCGAGCAGCGAGGCGGCGCGCGTGAGCAGCAGCTCGCCCGCGGGCGTGAGGTGCACGCCGCGCGCGTCGCGCTCCAGCAGGCGGACGCCGACGGCCGCCTCCAGCCGCGACACGTGCTGGGACACGGCCGGCTGCGTGTAGCCGAGGATCGTCGCGGCCTCGCTGAAGGAGTGGCGCAGCGCGACTTCGCGGAAGGTCGTCAGGAGCTTCAGATCGAGCATCACGAACCATGATGCCAGCTAGGTCAAGTCATCATTGGACATGATCCTTGGCGCGGCTCATCATGGTGTCCATGACCTCCTCCTCCGCCGCCCAGCCCATCACGATCCGGCGTGCGACGCCGGCGGACCTGCGGGACCTGGACCGCCTCGCACGGCTCGACAGCCAGCGGCTCACGCCCGGCCCGCACCTCGTCGCCCTCGCCGACGAGCGCATCATCGCCGCCGTCGACCTCCACGACGGCCGCTGGATCGCCGACCCGTTCGCGCTCACCGACAACGTCGTCGAGCTGCTCCAGGAGCGCGCCGGCCACATCACCGCGCCGGCGCCCCACCGCGGCGGCGTGACGACGCTTCAGCTGCTGCGGGGGATGTTCCCCGCGGCGCCGCGCCGCGCCTAGAACTCCGTGATCACCGTCCGCACGCCTTCGTGGCGATCCATCGCCGCGAAGGCGTCGTTGACGCCGTCGAGCGCGATGCGGTCGGTCACGAAGGCCTCGAGGTCGAGGTCGCCCTTCAGGTACAGGTCGACCAGCTGCGGCACGCGGTCGCGCCCCTTGGCGCCGCCGAACGACGCGCCCGCGACCCGCCGGCCCGTGATCAGGTAGCGCGGCACGACCTCCAGGACCTCGCCCCTGCCGGCGACGCCGGCGACGGTCGCCAGGCCCCAGCCCATGCGCGCGGCCTCGACCGCCTGGCGCATGACCTTCACGCTGCCGGTCGCCTCGAAGGTGTAGTCGGCGCCGAAGCCGTCGGTCATGTCGAGGATCTTCTGGACGGCGTCCTCGCCGCCGATGAACGTGTCCGTCGCGCCGTGCGCGCGCGCCTGCGCCAGCCGGCCCTCGTCGAGGTCGATGCAGACGATCCGCTCGGCGCCGGCCAGCCGCGCGCCCGCGACCGCGCCCAGACCGACGAGGCCCGCGCCGAAGACGACCGCCGTCGACCCCTCCTCCACCTTCGCGACGTACAGCGCCGCGCCGATCCCGGTCGTCGCGCCGCACGCGAGCGTCGCGACGACGTCCAGCGGCGCCTCCGGGTCGATCTTCGCCAGCGCGATGGACGGCATCACCGTCGCCTCGGCGAACGTCGAGGTCCCCATGAAGTGGCGGATGCGCTCTTCGCCGCGGTGCAGGCGCGTCGTGCCGTCGGGCAGGTGGCCGAGGTTCTGCTGCTCGCGGATCGCCAGGCAGAGGTTCGTCTTGTCGCTGCGGCAGTGGAGGCACTCGCGGCACTGCGGCGAGAACAGCGTGACGACGTGGTCGCCCACCGCGAGGTCGGTCACGCCCTCGCCGAGGGCCTCGACGACGCCCGCGCCCTCGTGGCCGAGGACCGCCGGCGCGTACCCGGACGGGTCGGCGCCCGAGGCGGTGTACATGTCGGTGTGGCAGACGCCGCAGGCGTGGAGGCGGACCAGCACCTCGCCGGGGCCGGGCCCGTCCAGGTCGACCTCCTGGACGACGAGCGGCTTCGCGAACTCCTCGAGGACGGCGGCGCGGATCTTCATGCCCGCAGCCTAAGACCCGCGCGCGGTCACCCGTGCAGCGCCGCCTGCTCCTGGGCGTTGGGGAACGCCCAGGCGGCGGTCGTGCGGCCCTGCTGGGGGAAGTTGAAGCGCAACTGGCGCGGCGGCCGCAGCCCCTCCGGATGGTCGGGCCGGAACGTCGAGCACGGCTCGTCGTCGGCCAGCGCGCAGAGCATGTTGCAGCGGAAGTAGCAGTCCTCGCAGCTCGGCTTCTTGCTTCTCGCGCGCGCCTTCGACATCCGTGTTGCGATCTCCTTCTGCTCGACCAGCTCGTTCACCACGGCGGCCATAGAACCACGTCCGGACGGACCGCCGCAATGCCGCTTCCCGCAAATCGCACACATCCAGGGCGGACGGCATCGCGCCCATCCCGCAAATGCCGCAGAAAGGCCCGAAATCCCTGCTAAGAGCGGGAATCGAGCACCGTTTCGCGGTGTTTGCGGGGAGGATGGGAGAAACGCCGGCGTGCCCGACCACGACCTGCTATCGAAGTCCTACATGTTGGACCCGGGCCCGGATCGGGCACGATGGCGGACTCGATGGCTCGCGTCCTCGTCACCGGCGCCAGCGGCTATGTCGGCGCCGCGCTCCTCCCCCGCCTGCGGGCGGCCGGCCACGACGTGCGCGCGTTCGCCCGCTCGCCGGAGCGCGTGGCGGCCGCGGGCGTCGACCTGGCCGGGCTGGAGCTCGTCACCGGCGACGCGGTCAGCGGCGCCGGCCTGGATGCCGCGCTGGACGGCGTGGACGTCGCGTACTTCCTGATCCACTCGATGGAGACCGGCGCGCCCGGGGGCGCCGACGACGGCTTCGCCTCCCGCGACCGCCGCGCCGCCGAGGCCTTCGCCGACGCCTGCGGCCGCGCCGGCGTGCGGCGCGTCGTCTACCTCGGCGGCCTCGTCCCGGACGCCTACGCCGCGTCGGCCCACCTCGCGTCGCGCCTGGAGGTCGAGGAGGCGCTGCTGCACGCCGCGCCCGAAGCGCTGGCGCTGCGCGCCTCGATCGTCGTCGGGGCGCGGTCGCGCTCCTTCCGCTTCCTGGTCCGCCTGGTCGAGCGCGTCCCGGTCATGCCGCTGCCGTCCTGGCGCGACAACCGCACGCAGCCGATCGACGGCCGCGACGTCCTGGCCTACCTGCTCGCGGGCGCCACGTCGGACGCGGTCGACGGCCCGCTCTCGCTCGACATCGCCGGCCCGGACGTCGTGACCTACGGCGAGCTCGTCACGCGCATCCGCGACGCCCTGCTGGTCGGCCGGGCGCCGATCCGCCTCGGCTTCAGCCTCACGCCTGTCGCCAGCCGCGTCGCGGCGGCGATCGCCGGCGAGGACCACGCGCTGATCGGCCCGCTGATGGAGGGCCTGTCCGGCGACCTCCTGCCCCGCGACACGCGCGCACCCGATCTCCTCGGCGTGCGCCTCCACCGCCTCGACGCCGCGATCGAGCGCGCGCTGCGCGAGTGGGAGACGGTCGAGGAGCTGCGGGCGCGGTGAGCCGCGATCCGTCTAGGCTGATGCGTCCGTGAGCGAGGTCTCGACGAGCATCGACATCGACGCGCCCGTCGAAGAGGTGTGGCGCATCGTCATGGATCCGACCCAGTTGGAAGCGTGGGTCACGATCCACCGGCGCCTGATCTCCTACGACGACGACGAGATGGAGCAGGTGCTGTGCCTGCGCGGCGCCAACTTCAAGGTGAAGTGGCACCTCGCCAAGTCCAAGGCGCCCAAGCACGCCATGTGGCAGGGTCGCGGCCCTGCCCGGTCACACGCCGAGACCGAATATCGGTTGAGTGACAACGGCCAGGGCGGCACGCGCTTCGACTACCGCAACGAGTTCAAGGCACCGCTCGGCCCGCTCGGGGCGATCGCCAGCCACGCGATCGTCGGCGGGCTCCCGGCCAAGGAGGCCGACGCCTCGCTGCGCAAGTTGAAGGCGTTGGCCGAGCGCGCGCGCTGACGGCGCGCGCACGACCTACAAGATCGCCTGGACGCCGCCGGCTCCGACGCGCGCCTCGCGCACCGCGACCGCGTCATCCTCCAGCGCCTGGACCGCCACGCGCAGCGCGCGACGGCGGTCGCGCAACACGGCGTCGACGATCTCGACGGCCAGCGCCGCGGCCGTCACCGGCCCGGCGCCCGCGACGTCGGCGCCGAGGATCCGCCCGCGCGGCAGGTGCGTCTCGGCCAGCAGCCGCTCCACGTCGCCGACCGGATCGACCGACGCCACGACGACCACCGCGCCCGCGCAGCGCGCCGCGATCTCGGCGCCCGTCTCGCCCTCCACCGCGTCGACGACCACGAGGTCGGCGCCCGCGGCGTCGGCCCACCCCGCGCCCGTCCGGACGCGCGGCTCGAAGCCCTGCGCCCGCGCCGCGCCGGCGAGGTCGTCGGCCAGCGCGGCGTCGCCGCCGAGCAGCGTCAGCGCCGTCAGGTCCAGCTGGGCCACCAGCAGCGCCGCGATCTCACCCGTCCGCGTCACGGCCGTGCACGTCACCTTGCGCCGCATTTGACTCCCACCGTCGAGGGTGTGTCACACTGTTTTACTAATAGTAACTCTCTCACGAGGACTTACCCATGGCAGATTTCCTGGACGAGAAGCGGCGCGAGATGCAGGAGCGTCTCAAGGAGCTCCGTCCACTGGTGGACGAGTTCCATCGCCTGGAGGCGGCGATCGCCGCGCTGGACGGCGTCGGCACGACGCCCGCCCCCGGCGTGGCCACGCGCCGTCGCGGCAGCGGTGGCGGTGGCGGTGGCGGTGGCGCGTCACCGGCCGGCGGCCCCGGCTCGGGCAACGGGCGGCGCGGTCGCCCCCGCGGGTCGGGCACCCGCGGCAAGCAGGCGCTGGAGCTGGTCACGACCAACCCCGGCATCACGATCCCGGAGATCGCCGAGCAGATGGGCATCCAGCAGAACTACCTCTATCGGGTGCTCCCCGGCCTCCAGAAGGAGGGGCTGATCCGCAAGGAGGGCCGGGGCTGGCACCCGATGGAGGGCTAGAGCTCGCCCAGGGGGCTCGCCTAGCCATGCGGGTGTTCGCCCAGAGGGCGAAACCCGCGGCGTCCATGGAGGGCTAGAGCTCGCCCAGGGGGCTCGCCTGGCGATGCGGGTGTTCGCCCAGAGGGCGAAACCCGCGGCGTTCATGTCTAGATCAGCCCCAATTCCTTCACGGCGTCGCGCTCGCCCTTGAGCTCGTTCACGGTGATGTCGATCTTGGACTGGGCGAAGTCGCCGACCTCGAGGCCCTCGACGACCTCGTAGGAGCCGTCGCCGGTCACCTTGACCGGGAACGAGGAGATCAGGCCCTCGTCGACGCCGTACTGGCCCTTCGACGGGACGGCCATCGAGACGTAGCCGTCGGCGCCGAGCACCCAGTCGTGGACGTGGTCGATGGCCGCGTTCGCGGCGCTCGCGGCGCTCGACGCGCCACGGGCCTCGATGATCGCGGCGCCGCGCTTGCCGACGTTCGGCAGGTACTCGTTCTCGTACCAGGCCAGGTCGTCGACGACGTCGACGGCCTTCTGGCCCTTGACCGTCGCGTTGAAGAGGTCGGGGAACATCGTCGGCGAGTGGTTGCCCCAGATGACGAGGTTCTCGATGTCGGTCAGCGCCACGCCGAGCTTGGCCGCGAGCTGGCCGTAGGCGCGGTTCTGGTCCAGGCGCGTCATCGCGGTGAAGCGCTCGTTCGGGACGTCCGGCGCGTTGCTCATCGCGATCAGCGCGTTGGTGTTGGCCGGGTTGCCGACCACGAGGACCTTGATGTCGTCCGCGGCGTGGTCGTTGATGGCCTTGCCCTGCGGCTTGAAGATGGCGCCGTTGGCCTCGAGCAGGTCGGCGCGCTCCATCCCGGCGGTGCGCGGGCGGGCGCCCACGAGCAGGCCGACGTTGGCGCCGTCGAACGCCTCGTTGGGGTCGGCGGTGATGTCGATGGCCTCCAGCAGCGGGAAGGCGCAGTCGACGAGCTCCATGGCGGTGCCCTCCGCGGCCTTCAGCGCGGGCTCGATCTCCAGGAGGCGGAGCCGGACCTTCTCGTCCGGCCCGAGCAGCTGACCCGACGCGATGCGGAACAGGAGGGCGTATCCGATGGCGCCGGCTGCACCGGTCACCGTGACAGTCTTGGGCATGTCCCAAAACCTATCGGTGCCGGTGCCGCCGCCGCCTCGCGGCCGGGATCAGGCGATCGCGGCCAGCAGCGCGTTGAGCGTCGCGCTCGGGCGCATCGCCGCCGCGACGGCGTCCGGGTCGGGCCGGAAGTAGCCGCCGACGTCCACGGCCGCGCCCTGGGCGCCGTCGAGCTCTTCGACGATCGTGGCCTCGGCCTCGGTCAGCCCCTCGGCGACCGGGCCGAACTTCTCCGCCAGCTCGGCGTCCTCGGTCTGCGCCGCCAGCTCCCGCGCCCAGTACAGCGCGAGGTAGAAGTGGCTGCCGCGGTTGTCGAGCTCGCCGACCTTGCGCGACGGCGAGCGGCCCTCCTCCAGCACGCTGCCGGTCGCGCGGTCCAGCGTGTCGGCCAGCAGCTTGGCGCGAGCGTTGCCGGTCTTCTCGGCCAGCATCTCGAACGACACCGCGAGCGCCAGGAACTCTCCGAGCGAGTCCCAGCGGAGGTGGTTCTCCTTCAGGAACTGCTGGACGTGCTTGGGCGCCGACCCGCCCGCGCCGGTCTCGAACAGGCCGCCGCCGTTCATGAGCGGCACGATCGAGAGCATCTTCGCGCTCGTGCCCAGCTCGAGGATCGGGAACAGGTCGGTGAGGTAGTCGCGCAGGACGTTGCCCGTGACCGAGATGGTGTCCTCGCCGCGGCGGGCCCGCTCCAGGGTGAACCGCGCGGCCTCCTCCACCGGCAGGATCTCGATCTGCAGGCCGTCGGTGTCGAGCGCGTCCAGCGCGGGCTTGACCTTCTCGAGGATCTCGGCGTCGTGGGCGCGGGTCTCGTCGAGCCAGAAGACGGCGGGCGCGCCGGTTGCGCGAGCGCGGCCGATGGCGAGCCCGATCCAGTCCTGGATCGCGGCGTCCTTGGTCTGGCAGGCGCGCCAGATGTCGCCGGCCTCGACGTCGTGCTCGAGCAAGGTGGTGTCGTTGCCGTCCACGACGCGGACCAGGCCGGCGGTCGCGATCTCGAACGTCTTGTCGTGCGAGCCGTACTCCTCGGCCTTCTGCGCCATCAGCCCGACGTTCGGCGTCGTGCCCATGGTCGACGGGTCGAAGGCGCCGTGCTCCCGGCAGTGGTCGACCGCCGCGGCGTAGAGCGCGGCGTAGCTGGAGTCCGGGATCACGCACTTGGTGTCCTGCTGGGCGCCCCCGGCGTCCCAGCCCTGGCCGGAGGCGCGGATCAGCGCGGGCATCGAGGCGTCGATGATCACGTCGCTGGGGACGTGCAGGTTGGTGATGCCGCGGTCCGAGTCCACCATGTACAGGTCGGGGCCCGCGGCGATCGCGGCGTCGACCTTGTCCTGGACCTCGGGGTGGGCCTTGAGCAGGCTCGCGAGGCCGTCGTTGGGGCGGACGTCGCCGAGGCCGGCGAAGACGTCGTCGCCGACGAACGCCCGGACGGCGTGGCCGAAGATGATGGGGTCGGAGACCTTCATCATGGTGGCCTTGAGGTGCACCGAGAACAGGACGCCCTGCTCCTTGGCCTCGGCGATCTGCTCCTTGAAGAACTGCAACAGCGCGGCGCGGCGCATGACCGAGGCGTCGATGATCTCGCCGGCCAGCAGCGGCGTGGACGCCTTCAGGACGGTCACGGTGCCGTCGGCCGCGACGTGCTCGATCCGGACGTCGGTCGCCTCGGCGACGGTCGTCGAGCGCTCGGTGGAGCGGAAGTCGCCGTCGCTCATCGTCGAGACGTGCGTCTTGGAGTCCGTCGACCACGCGCCCATCGAGTGCGGGTGCTTGCGCGCGAACGCCTTGACCGAGGCGGGCGCGCGGCGGTCGGAGTTGCCCTCGCGCAGGACCGGGTTGACCGCGCTGCCCTTGACGGAGTCGTACCGGGCGCGGACGTCGCGCTCCTCGTCGGTCGACGGGTCCTCCGGGTAGTCCGGGATCGCGTAGCCCTGCTCCTGCAGCTCGGCGACCGCGGCCTTCAGCTGCGGCACTGAGGCGCTGATGTTGGGCAGCTTGATGATGTTGGCCTCGGGCGTCTTGGCCAGCTCGCCGAGCTCGGCGAGCGCGTCGGCGACCTGCTGCTCGGGCGCGAGGCGTTCGGGGAAGTGCGCCAGGATCCGGCCCGAGAGGGAGATGTCGCGGAGCTCGAGCTCGACGCCGGCCGTGGCGGCGAACGCCTCGACGATCGGCAGCAGCGACCTCGTCGCGAGCGCGGGCGCCTCGTCGGTGTGGGTGTAGATGATCTTCATGTCGATCCTGGGGTTCGCAGTCGTGAGGGCGGCGAACGGTAGCTGCGACGCCTAGGCGAGCGCGTGCAGGTCCGCGCCGGCGACGGCCTGCGCGACGAGCTGGGCGATCGTCGTCGCCGCGAGCTCGGCGGAGATCGCCTGCTGCGCGCGCGCGGATCGACGTCGACCAGGAGGGCCTGGATCGACTGGCCGACCGGGGCAGTCCGGATGGGTGCCGCGCAGGCCGAGGATCTCCTGGTCCTCCCCGTGGACCACGCGCCAGACGTCGGCGAGCGTGGTCGTCGCCGGGTCGGCGGTGAGCTGCCAGCCGCCGCCGACGCCCGGCTTCGAGGTGACCAGCCCGGCGGCGCGCAGGCCGCCCAGCACGCGCCGGACGTGGACCGGGTTGGACCTGGCGCTGCCGGCCATCTCCTCGGAGCTGAGCTGGGCCGGTGCGGAAGGCGGCGACCCACCGGCGACCGCTGGCTTGACGCTGTGTCAGGATGCGCGCCGATGCCTTCGCCCGCCGCCCGTTCCGTGCCCAGCGCGCTCGTCGTCTCCGGCCTCCTCGAGGTCGCGGCGGGGGCGCTGGCGGGGTGGCCGTACACGCTGGTCCGGCAGGATCCGGAGGCGGCACGGAAGGTCGGGATCAAGTCCGGCGCCCGGATCCGGCAGTGGCACCTGGACCTCGCGATGCTCGGCGGGCTCACCGTCGCGATCGGAACCGCGGTGCCGGAGGCGCCGAAGTGGGCGTCGGTCCCCCTCGGCGTCGGCGCGTGGACCAACGCGATGTCCTTCCTCCCGCTGGCCTTCGCGCCGGAGGTCGACAAGCACCCCGTCTACCGCGGCCTGGCCGGCGCGTCCTTCGTCGCGACCTCGGCGGGCTTCGTCGGAATGGCGGTGACCGGCCTCCGCCGTCGCCGCGCGGCCGCGCGCTAGTGGCGTGAAGCAGAAGTTCGGCCGCAGCATCCGGGATGCTCGGCCCCGTCTGACGGTCGTCGACGACCGCAGGTGAACCCCGGTTCATCGAGGATCGGCGGCGGACGTCAGGCGGCGGCGGGCGCCCGGAGACTGCCGTCGAACTTCTGCTTCACGACACTAGAGCGCGCCGACCAGCGACAGCACGCCGGCGATCAGCGCACCGACCACGCTGAGGAGCACGCCGGCGACCGCGCAGTTGAGCACCAGGCCCGACCCGCCGCTCCTCGGCCGGCCGACCGTCGGCCCCGACGACAACGCGCGCACGAACGATCCGGCGCGCTGCGAGACGCTCGGCCCGGTGTCCCAACGGCGGACGTCCAGATCCATGCCGCAGATCGCGCAGCCCGCCGCGAACGGCGTCACCCGCTCCGCGCACTTCGGACACCGGCTCCGATCCTGCTTGCGCCTCATCCCGCCTTGTCCACTGAGTCACCCTGCGCGTTCATGCGATCGCGCAGGAAAGCAGACCGAGCGCCGCCCCGCCAGTCTCAAAGACCACGGCCTGGACGATCGTCTGGGTGCTGGCGACCCGGCCGGGTCTGCTCCGCGCCACCGGACTCGGGCCCTCCCCGTGCGTGCGGCCAGCGGCGGGCACGACAGCCGCGGGCGGATGGCCGCGGCCGGAGCAGTTGCGTCAAGCACTGAACCATGGTTCACTTCTTCCCGGATGCCGTATCGCCCCACCGAGCGGACAGAGGCCAAGCGTGCCGCGACGCGTGAGCGGATCGTGCGGGCCGCGCTGGAGCTCGTCGCTCGCGGTGGCTATCGCGAGGCGCAGGTGGCCGCGGTCGCCCAGCGCGCCGATGTCGCGACCGGCACGGTCTACCGGCACTTCCCGTCCAAGGCCGATCTGCTGACCGAGGTCTTCCGGGTCGCCTCGCAGCATGAGGTCGATGCGGTCGCGCAAGCAGCCCGCGGCGCGACTGCGCAGGACCGCATCGCCGCCGCCGTCGAGACCTTCGCGCGCCGCGCGCTGCAGGGCCGGCGGCTGGCGTGGGCCCTGCTGGCCGAGCCCGTGGACCCGGCCGTCGAGGCCGAGCGCCTGCAGTTCCGCCGCGCCTACGCCGACGTCTTCGCGCGCACGATCGCGCTGGGCGTCCAAGATCATCAACTGCCCGAGCAGGACCCGCACTTCACCGCGACCGCGCTCGTCGGCGCGATCGGCGAAGCGCTGGTCGGTCCGCTCTCCCCCACCCACGCGGCGACGGACGCGGACGTCCTCGTCGCCCATCTGACCACCTTCTGCCTGCGAGCCACGACATGAGCATCACCACCAAGAACGACAACTACGTCACACACGAGGTCCGCAACCAGGTCCCGCCGCTGACCGGCCGCAACCTGTTCCTGGACAACGCGCCTCTTGTTGAGGGCCTTGCTCGTGAGGGCGGGGCCTGGGCGCACGACCGCGCGGTCGAGGTCGGGAAGTTCTGGGGCGGCGAGCCGTTGCAGTGGGGCTTCGACGCCAACGAGAACCCGCCGGTCCTCCAGACGCACGACCGCTACGGCAACCGCCTGGACGCCGTGACCTTCCACCCCGCCTGGCACCAGTTGATGGCGCGCGGCGTCCACGACGAGATGCACGCGCTGCCGTGGAACGACCCGCAGCCCGGCGCGCAGGTCGCCCGCGCGGCGATCTACATGTCGGGCACGCAGGCCGAGGCCGGCTTCGGCTGTCCGATCACGATGACCTTCGCGGCCGTGCCCGCCCTCCGCGCCACGCCGTCCATCGCCGACGAATGGGTCCCGCGCCTCACCGCCCGCGGCTACGACGGCGCGCTCAAGCCCGCCTCCGAGAAGCCCGGCGCGATCTGCGGCATGGCGATGACCGAGAAGCAGGGCGGCTCCGACGTCCGCGCCAACAGCACCACCGCGACGCCGATCGACGGCGGCGGCGAGGGCGCCGAGTACCTGCTCGTCGGCCACAAGTGGTTCTGCTCGGCGCCGATGAGCGACCTCTTCCTCGTCCTGGCCCAGACCGACGAGGGCCTGTCCTGCTTCGCCGTCCCGCGCTTCCTGCCCGACGGCGCCAAGAACACGGGCTTCCAGCTCCAGCGCCTCAAGGACAAGTTGGGGAACAAGTCCAACGCGTCGTCCGAGGTCGAGCTCAAGGGCGCCTGGGGCCAGATGCTCGGCGAGCCCGGCGGCGGCGTCCCGACGATCATCGAGATGGTCGGCCACACCCGGCTGGACTGCGTGATGGGCGGCGCCGGCGGGATGCGCGCGGCGGTCGCGACCGCGACCTGGCACGCGATGCACCGCGCCGCCTTCGGCAAGCCGCTCATCGACCAGCCGCTGATGCGCAACGTCCTCGCCGACCTGATGGTCGAGGCCGAGGCGGCGACCGCGCTCACGCTGCGCCTCTGCCGCGCCTACGACGAGGCCGCCGCCGGCGACGAGCGCGCCGACCACTTCAAGCGCCTGGCGACCGCGGTCGCCAAGTACCACGTGTGCAAGCGCGTCCCCAACCACGCGTTCGAGGCGCTGGAGTGCCTCGGCGGCAACGGCTACGTCGAGGCGTCGGGCATGCCGCGCCTGTACCGCGAGGCGCCGCTGTGCTCGATCTGGGAGGGCTCGGGCAACGTCATGGCCTTGGACGTCCTCCGCGCGCTGGCCCGCACGCCGGAGGCGCTCGACGTCTTCCTCGAGGAGCTGGACGCCGCGACCGGCAGCGACACGCGCTACGACGCCTACGTGCAGACCGTGCGCTCCGAGTTCTCCCGCCCCGCCGAGCTGGAGCACCGCGCGCGGCTCGTCGTCGAGCGCATGGCCGTCGCGCTCCAGGCCTCGCAGCTGCTGCGCCACGCGCCGACGCCGGTCGCCGACGCGTTCGTCGCCACCCGCCTGGGCGGCGACGGCGGGATGCACTACGGGACGCTGCCTCCGGGCACCGACGTCACGGCGATCATCGAGCGCCACGCGCCGGTGGCCGCATGAGCGCCGCCCAGCGGTTCCGCGCCGGCGTCGAGGCCGCCGACATCGAGGCCGCGCTCGCGACGCTGGCCGACGACATCGTGTTCCACAGCCCCGCGGTCTTCAAGGAGTACCGCGGGAAGGAGACCGTCTCCGCCCTCTTGCGCCTGGTCTTCGAGACGTTCGAGGACTTCCGCTACACCGACGAGCTGGCCGGCGACGGCGCCGATCCCGTCCACGCGCTGATCTTCCGCGCGCGGGTCGGCGAGCGCGAGCTCGAGGGGCTGGACCTGATGCGCATCGGCGCGGACGGCCTGATCGCCGACTTCACCGTGATGATCCGACCGCTCTCGGGCCTGATCGCCCTCGCGCAGGCGCTGGGTCCGAAGGTCCAAGCGGCCGGCCTGACCGCCGGCTAGCGAGTTCCGGCCTGACGGCCGCGGCGCCGATCGCGCTAGGTCGCCGGGCTCTCCTGCCCGGCGGCCTCCCGCGGCATCGGCTCGGCCGGCTGGCCGATCATCGACGACAACAACGCCAGCGCCTGGGCCGACTTCGACCCCGGCTCGGTGTGGTAGATCACCAGCAGCTGCCCGTCGGCGCCGTTGATGGCGAACGACTCGTAGCGCAGCTCGATCGGGCCGACGAGCGGGTGGTGGAAGCGCTTGTCGCCGTCGGCCTTGTCGCGCACGTCGTGGCGCGCCCAGAGCTTGCGGAACAGGTCGGACTTCAACGACAGCTCGCCCACGAGGTCGGTCAGCTGCGGGTCGTCGAGGTCGGGCCCGACCGACGCGCGCAGCGAGGCGACGATCTCGACGGCGATCTTGTCGAAGTCGGGGTACAGCTCGCGCGCGGCGTCGTCGTCCAGGAAGAACGACCGCACCATGTTGCTTCCCGGACCGCACGCCGGGTTCAGGGCGACGGCCAGCGCGTTGGACGCCAGGACGTCCATCCGGCGGCCGGTGATGAAGGCCGGCGTGTGCGGCCAGGCGTCCAGCATCCGCAGCAGCCCGGGGCGCACCCGCTCGACGCGCGCCGGTGAGCGGCGGCGCCGGCGCGGGGTCGGCCGGGCCAGCTCGTGCAGGTGGGCGGCGGCGTCGTCGTCGAGCTGCAGCGCGCGGCCCAGCGCCTCGACCACCTGCTCGGACGGATGCTGGTCGCGCCCCTGCTCGAGGCGGACGTAGTAGTCGGCCGAGACGCCGGCGAGCATCGCCAGCTCCTCGCGGCGCAGGCCGGGCACGCGCCGGCGGGTGGGCGGGGACAGGCTCTGAAGGCCTACATCTTCCGGGCGGACCTGCTCGCGCCGGGCGCGGAGGAAGGAGCCGATGAGGTTGTCGCCGGAGCCACTGCTGCTGCTGCCTGCCATGGCTCGAAGGTACCCATCGCGAAACCCGCGTGGGTGGCCCTGGCACTCCCAGGGTCGCGACTCCCGGGGTCGCGGGGGCTCTGGCTAGGACGCACGCGCTGGGTCAGGTTGTACGACATGAGCTCCACCGAAGCCTTCTCCACCACCCGCGCCGACGACAAGCCCCTCACCGGCCGCGTCGCCGTCGTGACCGGCGCCACCAGCGGCATCGGCGCCGCCACCGCGCAGAGCCTCGTCGCCGCCGGCGCCGCCGTCGCCGTCGTCGGCCGCCGCGCCGAGCGCCTCGACGAGCTCGCCGTGCTCCTCGACGACGACGGCGTCGTCCCCGTCGCCGCCGACGTGTCCGACCCCGACGCGCTCACCGGCGTCGCCGAGGTCGTCCGGGCCAAGCTCGGCCGCGTCGACCTCGTCGTCGCCAACGCCGGCCAGATGCTCGGCGCGCCCTGGGAGGACGCCGACGTCGCCGAGTGGGACCGCATGATCGACGTCAACGTCCGCGGCCTGCTGCGCACCGGCCGCGTGTTCGCCGACGACCTGCTCGCCGCCGCGGCCGAGGGCCTGCCCGCCGACCTCGTGCACGTCGGGTCGGTCGGCGGCCACCTCACGTTCCCCAACTACGGCGTCTACGCCGCGACCAAGGCCGCCGTCGCGCACCTCACGCGCAACCTGCGCGCCGAGCTCGGCCCGCGCGGCGTGCGCGTGAAGGCCGTCGAGCCGGGGCTGGTCGCGACCGAGCTCGGCGACGACATGGCCCACGACACCGGCCGCGAGATGCTGGCCGGCCTGCACGCCCAGATCGCCGCGCTGGAGCCGGGCGACATCGCCGACGCGATCGCCTACGCGGTCGCCGCGCCGCCGCGCGTGAACATCGCCGAGCTCATCGTCGTCCCGACCGCCCAGGGCTGAGCGCCGGCCGCCCGCCCCTCGATCTCGCCGACCGCGGCGGCGATCGGGGGCAGGGCGGCGATCTCGTCGGCGATGCGCCGGGCCGCCGCGGCATGGCGGTCGTCGTCGAGCAGCGCCTTGACCAGCGCGCCGAGCGCGGGCGCCTGGCCGGGCCCGCCCTCCAGCGCCAGGCCGGCGCCGAGCCGCGCGACCAGCCTGGCGTTCAGCGGCTGGTCGGCCGAGATCGCCAGCAGCGCCATGGGGACGCCGGCCGCCAGCGCGGCGAGCGTCGTCCCGGCGCCGCCGTGGGTGACGAACGCGGCGGCGTGCGGCAGGACATCGGCCATCGGGATCCACCGCTCCGCGCGCACGTTGGCCGGCAGCGGGCCGAGCGTCGCGGGGTCGGCGTGGCGGCCGACGGTGACCAGGACGCGGATCGGCAGGTCCGCCACCGCGTCGATCGCCGCGCGGTACAGGCTCGGGAAGTGGCCGTCGGTCGGGACCATCGTGCCGAAGCTGATCGGGACCAGCGGCGCGTCGGGGTCCGGCCAGGCGTAGTGGTCGAACGAGGACTCCAGCCCCGGCGCCAGCGCCGCGCCGACGTGCTCGTCGCGGTAGCGGTGCACGTGGGCCGGCGGCGGGCCTTGGTATGCGTCGAGCGCGGCCGGGACCTGCGTGAGCACCGGCGTCTGCGCGGCGCGCAGCGCGCCCGGGTCCGGGGTCAGGCCGGCCTCGGCCCGGACCTCGTCGAGGGCCTCCGTCGTCATGCTCAGCCACCACTCCTCGTACGGCGTGGCGAGCGCGACGCCGACCCGCAGCGTCGGCACGCCGAGCGCGTCGCCGGCGATCAGCGCCGACGCCTCCGCCGTCTCGTGCAGGATCGCGTCGGGGCGCCAGTCCTCGACGAGCGCGAGCGTGCCCGGCAGCGCCGCCCGGGCGTAGGTCCGGACGAACAGGTCGGACATCGCGGTCTTGACGCGCGCCATCCCCTGGCGCGCGGCGACGAGGCGGCGGACCGCGGCGAGGCGCTCCTCGTCGGGCCAGGGCAGCCGCTGGTAGGTCAGGCCCTCGCGGGCCGCGACCTCGGCGATCGGGTGCGGGCCGGCGAGCAGGACGTCGTGGCCGGCGTCGCGGCAGGCACGGGCGAAGGGCATGAGCGGCATGGCGTGGCCCATGCCGTGGGTGGAGGTGAGGAGGAGGCGCATGCGAAGCGGTTGTACGGACCGCACGCCACGCGCGACATCGGGGAGACCCCTGAAGCTCGGCTCGGTCAGCCGAGCGTTGCTGAGCTTGGCCCTCGAGGGCCGCTCCGGGCCCGACGCTCAGCCCAGCTGCTCGAGGGCGCCGCGGAACGCCATGACCTCGCGCTCCACCACGAGCTCGTCGCCGCGCATCTGGCGCAGCTTGGCGATCGTCTCGGCCAGCCCGCGGGCGCGCGACTCGATCGCGCGCAGCAGCTCCGGGTCGTCGAGATCCTCCGGCACGACCTCGCCCAGCGCGCGCAGGTGATCGTCGAGCCAGAGCTCGCGCTCCAGCTCGCGACGCTGCGTCCAGGTGAGGCGATCGCCGGTGTCCATCGCTCTTCTAATTGTAGTCGGCCAGTTGCGCATTTCTTGGTGACGCTCGTCACCCTTGCAGCGCGGCTTGCAGGCGCCGCTCGTACTCGGCGCGCGTGATCTCGACCGCGCCGAGGCGCAGCGTGTGCGGCGTCGAGGTCTGGATGTCGCACAGCGTCGCCCCCGCGGCGGCGAGCGCGTCGACCGTGCGCGAGACCAGGACGTTGCCCGCGTGCGGGACGCGGTGCCACATCGACTCGAGCATCGCGGCGCGGCCGAGCGTGACGGCGATCAGGCCGGCCGCCAGCGTGTCGCCGCCCACCCAGATCTCGAACGTGTGCGCGTGGCCGGCGGCGTGCAGAACGCGGTAGAGCGCGTGCATCCGGGGCGTCAGCCACACGCCGTCGCCGGCGCCGCGCGGCCGCCCGCAGTGCTCGACGACCGTGTCGAACGCGGTCGAGACGCGCAGCTCCCAGTCGTCGCGCACGGCGATCGAGCGGCGGACGCGGCGGCGCAGCTTGGCCCGGGACTCGGGGTCCAGCGGCAGGACGGTGCGGGGGTCGGCGACCCACCACGGCAGCTCCTCGAAGCCGTCGTCGTCCATCGGGAACAGGCCCTGCGCGTAAAGACCGAGGATGGCGCGGTGATCCACGCGTAACAATGTGCCCGATGTTCGGCGGAGGAGGATCGACGCAGCTCGCCCGGGTCTTCGGGATCCGGATCGGCGCCAGCCCTGGCTGGTTCGTCTTCCTGTTCCTGATGATCTGGTGGCTGTCGGAGCGCTTCGCCGACGAGCTGCCCGGCGCGAGCAACACCACCACGTACGCGACGGCGGTCGCCGGCGCGCTGCTGTTCTTCCTGTCGATCGCCCTCCACGAGCTCGGCCACGCGATCGTCGCGCGGCGCAACGGCATCGGCGTGCTCGGCATCGACCTGTGGGTCTTCGGCGGACTGGCCAAGCTGTCGCGCGACTCCGAGACGCCGGGCGAGGAGTTCCGGGTCGCGGCCGCCGGGCCGGCCGTGACGTTGTTGATCACCTTGGTCGCGATCCTCGGCGTCCTGGTGTTCTCGCACGAGGACTTCGGCGACAACCTGGCCGGCGACGTGGCCGACAGCTCGCCGGTGCTCGCGCTCGCCGCGTGGCTGGCGCTGGTCAACGCGGGGCTGCTGATCTTCAACCTCGTCCCGGGCTTCCCGCTCGACGGCGGGCGAATCGCGCGGGCGATCGCGTGGAAGGTGACGGGCGACCGCCATCGCGCCACGCGCCTGGCCGGCCGGCTCGGCCAGGGCTTCGCCTACATCCTGATCGGGTTCGGCCTGTACCTGCTGGCCAACGGCGACGCCGCCGACGGCATCTGGCTGGGGATCCTCGGGTGGTTCCTGGCCCAGGGCGCGCGCAGCGCGGTCGTCTCGTCGCAGTTCGCGGAGCGGATCGAGGGCGTGACGGCCGCCGACCTCATGGACGCCGAGCCGGTCGCGGTCCCGCGCGAGACCACGGCGCTGGCCGCGCAGGACGAGTTCTTCCTGCGCTACCGCTACGCGTGGTTCCCCGTGGTCGACGCCGCCGGGTTGTTGGTGGGGTTGCTGCGCGAGGAGATGGTCGACGGAGCGCTCGCCGGCGGCCACCCGACGTTGACCGCCGACGAGCTGCTGAAGACCGGCGAGGGCGACGAGGTCGCCGTCGGCCGCGACACGCCGCTGGAGACCCTGCTGGGCTCCGAGCCCCTGCGGCGCTTCGGCGCGCTGGCGGTCGTCGACGCCGACGGCCGCCTGTGCGGCGTCCTGACGCTGGACCGCGTGCGCCGGGCGCTCGCGGCGAGCGTCTAGCTCACCCACGCCTCCACCGACGCCGGCACCGGGATATCGTCGCGCAGCTGCTCGTCGGGCTCGATCGCGCCGCGCGTGAGGCGCAGCGGGACGACCCCGGCCCAGGCGTCGGACGCGTAGTCCTCGGCGGCGTCGACCGGGCCGCCGGCGCGGACCTTCGCGGAGGCCTCGTCGAGCGACAGCGCGAGCATCTGCGTGCCCTTCATCTCCTGGCGCGACGGCGGACGGCACTCGGCCCAGCGGCCGGGGACGAGGCGCTCGGTGAGCGCCTCCATCGCGGCGGTCCGCTCCGCGTCGCCTTCGACGTAGCGCGCCTGGCCGAGGACGACGACCGACCGGTAGTTCATGGAGTGGTTGAACGCCGAGCGCGCGAGCACGAGCCCGTCGAGCAGCGTCGCGGTCAGGCACACCGGCACGCCGGCGCCGACCGTCTTGACCATCCGCGACGCCGTCGAGCCGTGCACGTAGACCTCGTCGCCGATCCGGGCGTGCAGCGTCGGGATGACGTAGGGCTGGTCGTCGACTGTGAACCCGAGGTGCGCGACGAGCGCCTCGTCGAGGATCGCGTCGATCGTGGCGCGGTCGTAGTCGGCGCGCGCGGGCGCCCGGCGCACGCGGGAGCGCTCGGACGGAGCTGGGGAGGAGGAGCGGACCATGCCCGGGACCGTAGGTTCGACTTGGCCCGCGATCCAGGTCCAAGCGCGTCTGGCAACATGGGGCCAAATGGATCTCCACCTCGACCTCGACCGCGCGCCGGGCGGAACGCTCCGCGCCCGGACCGAGCACGCCCTGCGCGAAGCGGTCCGCGGCGGCCGGCTGCTCCCCGGCACGCGCCTGCCCGCGACCCGCGCGCTGGCGACCGAGCTCGGCGTGTCCCGCGGCGTCGTCGTCGAGGCCTACGCCCAGCTCGCCGCCGAGGGCTACCTCGACACGCGCCGCGGGGGCGGGACGCGCGTGGCCGGCAGCGGCGCGGCGCACGACGCGCGGCCCGCGGGCGGCGGCATGGTCGCGACCGGCGCGGCCGCGGGCGCGCCACTGCACCGCGGCGCGAACGTGCGCGGCGCCGTGCCGCCGGCGCGCTTCGACATGCGCCCGGCGCTGCCCAGCGTCGACGGCTTCCCGCGCCAGGCCTGGCTCGGCGCCCTGACCCGCGTCCTGCGCACGCTGCCCGACGAGCGCCTCGGCTACGGCGACCGCCGGGGCGAGCCGGAGCTGCGGACCGCGCTCGCCGCCTCGCTCGCCCGCCGGCGCGGCGTCCGCGCCACGCCCGACCAGATCCTCGTCACCGGCGGCCTGCGCGACTCGCTCCCGCTGGTCTGGCGGCTGCTGCGCCAGCGCGGCGCGCGCCGCGTCGGCGTCGAGGACCCGGGCTGGTGGCGCATCGGGCGCAGCGCGCAGGAGTCCGGCCTCACGCCCGTGCCCGTCCCGACCGACGACGACGGCCTGCGACCCGACGCGCTCGCCGACGTCCAGGCCGTCGCCGTCACGCCCGCGCACCAGTTCCCCACCGGCGCCGTCCTCTCCCCCGCCCGCCGCGCCGCGCTCGTGGCCTACGCCCGCGCCCACGACGCGTTCGTCCTGGAGGACGACTACGACGCCGAGTTCCGCTACGACCGCCAGCCGATCGGCTCGCTGCAGGGCCTCGCGCCCGACCTCGTGATCTACGGCGGCTCGTGCTCCAAGACGCTCGCGCCCGCGCTGCGGCTCGGCTGGCTCGTCCTTCCGTCCACGCTGACACGGAACTTGCACGACGACGACCCCGCCTCGCCGGCCGGCACGCCGCCCCCGCTGGACCAGCTCGCGCTCGCCGACCTCATCGAGCGCGGCGAGGTCGACCGCCACCTGCGCCGCCAGCGCCTCCGCTACCGCAAGCGCCGCGACGCCCTGCTCGCCGAGCTCGCCACGCAGCTCCCCGGATTCCCGGTTCGCGGCGCCGCCGCCGGGCTCTTCGCGGTCCTGCTGCTCCCCGACGGCGCCGACGAGCAGGCGATCGCGGAGCGGGCAGCCGACGGCGGCGTCGCCCTCGAGCCGCTCAGAGCCCCGGGCCGCGCCGGGCTGGTGATCGGGTACGCCAACCTCCCCGAGCCCAGCGCGCCCGCCGCCGTCAGGGCGCTCGCGCGCGCCCTGACGTGAGGGAGGCCGAACGGACGTGATCTATAGAGTCCGCATCCCCGAACTTCGAGACGAAGAGCCGCATACATGCCTGCACACGACGTCCTCATCCTCGGCGCCGGCCTCGCCGGTCAGCGGGCCGCTTTGGCCGCCGCGGAAGCGGGAGCGTCGGTGGCGATCATGAGCAAGGTCCACCCGGTCCGCTCGCACTCTGTCGCTGCCGCCGGTGGCATCAACGCCGCCATCAACCCTGCCGACGACTGGCGCTCACACGCCTACGACACCGTCAAGGGATCCGACTTCATCGGTGACCAGGACGCGATCGAGGTCATGTGCCGCGAGGCGCCGCACGAGGTGATGCACCTCGAGCACATCGGCGTCACGTTCCACCGCAACGAGACCGGTCAGATGGACCTCCGCGCGTTCGGCGGGGCGTCCATGAAGCGCACCGCCTACGTGGCCGACATCACCGGCCAGGCGATCCTGCACGTCCTGTACGAGCAGCTGATGAAGCACCACGAGACCGTCGACCGCTACGAGGAGTGGTTCACCACCCACCTCCTCCAGGACGAGTCCGGCGCCGTCTCCGGCTGCATCGCCCGCGACATCCGCACCGGCGAGCTGGCCGAGTTCACCGCCAAGAACGTGATCCTCGCCACCGGCGGCGTCGGCCAGGCGTTCAAGCCGACGACCAACGGCCTGATCTGCACCGGCGACGGCATCGCGCAGGCCTACCGCCTCGGCGCGCCGCTGATGGACATGGAGATGGTCCAGTACCACCCCACGTGTCTCGTCGAGAACGGCTTCCTCATCACCGAGGGCGCCCGCGGCGAGGGCGCGCACCTGCTCAACGCCGACGGCGAGCGCTTCATGGAGAAGTACGCGCCGAACAAGATGGAGCTGGCGTCGCGCGACGTCGTCTCCCGCGCCGAGCAGACCGAGATCAACGAGGGCCGCGGCGTCGGCCCCGGCGGCGTCGGCATCTACCTCGACGTCACGGTCGTGCCGCGCAAGCGCACGCTCGAGGCGCTGCGCGAGATCGTCAACATCGGCAAGGACTTCGCCGGCGTCGACATCACGCGCGAGCCGATCCTGATCCGCCCCGGCCAGCACTACATCATGGGCGGCGTCAAGACCGACGTCGACGGCGCCACGCCGATCGAGGGCCTCTACGCCGCGGGCGAGGTCGCCTGCGTCTCGGTCCACGGCGGCAACCGCCTCGGCGCCAACTCGCTGCTGGACACGCTGATCTTCGGCCGTCGCGCCGGCGAGCACGCGGCCGCCCGCGCCGCCAGCATGCCGATGCCGACCGCCGTCGGACAGGCGCGCCTCAACGACGAGCAGACCATGATCGACGGGATCATCGGCCGGCCCAAGACCGGCCGCCGCATCTCGGAGATCAAGGACGACCTCGGCACCGAGATGAACGAGAACGTGGCCGTCTTCCGGACGCAGGACGGCCTCGAGCACGCGCTCGACGTCGTCCGCCGTCTCAAGGAGGAGGCGAAGACCGCCTACGTCGACGACAAGGGCACGGTCTTCAACCAGGACGTCCTCGGCGCCCTCGAGCTGGGGTACATGCTCGACTGCGCGGAGTGCACCGTCGTCGGTGCCATCGAGCGCAAGGAGTCGCGCGGGGCGCAGTTCCGCGTCGACTACCCCGACCGCAACGACGAGGAGTGGCAGAAGCACATCACCCTCTCGCGCAACGGGGACGACATCCCCCACGTGGCCTACAGCCCCGTGACCATCACCCAGTGGCAGCCAGAAGAGAGAAAGTACTAGTCCAATGGCCGCAGAGCCCCTGACCACCGAAGGCGCCGAGGCCAGCCCGGCGCACTCGGATCACTCCGAGCCCTTCACCCTCCGCATCCGCCGCTACGACCCGGAGTCCGGCGACGCGCCGTACTGGGTCGAGCACACCATCGAGCTGGAGCCCCACCGCTCCGTCCTCGAGGGCATCCTCCAGGCCAAGGGCCGTTTCGACGGCTCGATCGGCATCCGCTGCTCGTGCAAGGCCGCGATCTGCGGCTCGTGCGGCGTGCGGATCAACGGCCAGCCCGGCCTCGCGTGCCACACGCACCTCGACAAGGCCAAGCGGACGTCCAAGGACGGCGTCATCGAGATCGAGCCGATGGGCAACATGCCCGTCATCAAGGACTTGATCGTGGACATGGACGCCGTCCACTGGAAGAAGGTCCAGCGCGTCACGCCGTGGCTCATCAACAAGGAGCCGATCCCCGAGCGCGAGTACATCGTCGACCGCGAGTCGATGGTGGACGTCACGCAGACGATGGCCTGCATCCAGTGCGGCGCCTGCGTCTCGGACTGCCTGGCGATGGAGGTCGACCCGCTCTTCATCGGTCCGGCCGCGCTGGCCAAGTCCTACCGCTTCGTCGGCGACCCGCGCGACGCGCAGCAGTACGAGCGCCTCAAGGACCTCGCCGAGGATCCGCACGGCATCTACGACTGCACGCACTGCTTCAAGTGCATCGAGGCGTGCCCCAAGGGCGTCGCCCCGATGAACCAGATCATGCGCCTGCGCCGCCGCGCCGGCACCGATTACCACATCGTGGACCGCAACAACGGCGAGCGCCACGAGGCGGCGTTCGTCCAGCTGATCAAGAACTACGGGTTGCTCTGGGAGGCGGAGCTGCTGCCCCGCTCCTACGGCGGCCCGTCGTGGTTCGGCAAGTTCCACCCGGCGGCCGGCCAGGAGCTCCTCTCCTCGCTGCCGGTCATCACCAAGTCGGTCCTGCGCCGCAAGGTGACCCCGATGGGCGCGCTCAAGCCGCACAAGATCCCCGCCGAGGACCTCAAGCAGGTCAAGGAGATCTACGAGACCGTCGAGGGTCGCGATCAGCGCCTCGAGTTCAACCTGTACATCTCGGGCACCGACGAGAACAACGACGGCCCCGTGAGCGAGCGCGTCGAAGCCACCGGCGACGCCAACGCGGAGGACAACGCCTGATGAAGGTCGCAGCCACAACCGAAGCGCCGACCACCGGGAAGGACATCCGTCGATGAAGGTTGCGTACTGGCCCGGCTGCGTGAGCCGCGGCTTCACGCCGGAGCTGCACGGCTCGATGGCGAAGATCGCCCCGATGCTGGACATCGAGCTCGTCGAGCTCGACCGCGCCTGCTGCTCGGGCGCCGGCGTCATCGCCGAGCACAACCAGGAGCTCGCCGACACGCTGAACGCGCGCACGTTCGCGCTCGCCCAGCAGGTCGAGGGCGCCGACCTGATGATGAACATCTGCTCGACCTGCCAGGGCGCGCAGGGCGAGTGCCAGGAGCGCCTCGACGCGTCGGCCGAGTACCGCGGCCACGTCAACGAGACGCTCGCCAAGTACAACCTGGAGTACCGCGCCGGGTTGGCCAACAAGAACTTCCTCTGGGTGCTGGTGGAGGAGTTCGGCCTCGACAACCTGCGCGAGCGCGTGCAGCGGCCGCTGACCAACCTGAAGGTCGGCCCCTTCTACGGCTGCTACATCGTCCGTCCGACCGACCGGCTGGGCATCGACGACGAGAACCCGCGCGACACCTACCTCGGTCTCGTGATCGAGGCGCTGGGCGGCACGGTCATCGACTACGCCGGCTCGCACAAGTGCTGCGGCTTCCCGATCATCACCATGAACAAGGAAGCGTCGCTGAAGCAGGCCGGCCGCCACCTCGGCGACGCGGTCGACGCCGACGCGGACTGCCTCGTCACGCCGTGCCCGCTGTGCCACCTCAACCTGGACCTCCAGCAGCCGCTGGCCGAGCGCACCGTCGGCCGTGAGCTGAACATGCCGGTCCTGCACCTGCCGCAGCTCGTCGGCCTGGCCCTGGGCGTCGATCCCAAGGACCTCGGTCTGTCGCGCCACGTCGTCAAGCCCACCGCGGTCGTCGACTGGTCGACCTCGGTCGTCGCGGGCGTGGGCGCCGGCGACGGCGCCGGCTGGTAGGTCGTTGAAGGTCCCGAAGTTCCTGCGCACGGCGCCGGCGATCGACGAGAGCCCTCGTCGCCGCCGGCGCCGGCCGCGCACCGACGCCCGGACGGGCGGGCCGATGTCCATCGTCCCGATCGTCGACGAGGACGAGACGCCGTCCTGGCTCGAGCCGGCCGCACCGGCCGCCTCGCCGCTGGCCCTCGACCTCGACGCGGCCCGCACCCGCCTGCGCCGCGAGATCCCGCCGGTCGACGACGACCAGTAGGGGTACGGCTACCCGGCCCAGGGTTCAGGGGGATCCCCGATGTACGGGAGCGTTCGGGGCCCGCATCATGGCTGCCATGACCCGAGCCCTCCCCCTCGCCCTCCTGCACCTGGCCGTCCTCTTCGCTCCAGGCGCCCTGGCGATCCTCAACCACGTCTGACCCGACTGCGGGCCGCAGGCGTACCATCGCGCCGGTGACGAGAGCGACGACGCGCCACGACGTGCAGCTCCATGGGCCGCCCGACGCGCAGCCCATGGTGTTCGCGCACGGCTTCGGCTGCGACCACAACATGTGGCGCCACGTGTGGCCGAGCTTCGCCGCCGAGCACCGGGTCGTCCTGTTCGACCACGTCGGCCACGGGCGGTCGGACCGCAGCGCGTTCGACCCCGAGCGCCACGCGACGCTCGACGGCTACGCGGCCGACGTCCTCGACATCTGCCGGGAGCTCGAGCTGGACTCCGACGTCGTCTTCGTCGGCCACTCGGTCAGCGCGATGATCGGCGCGCTGGCGGCCGCGGCCGAGCCGGAGCGCTTCGCGCGCCTGGTCATGGTCGGCCCGTCGCCGCGCTACCTCGACGACGACGGGTATGTCGGCGGGTTCTCCAGCGCCGACATCGACGGGCTGCTCGCCTCGCTGGAGAGCAACTACCTCGGCTGGTCGAGCGCGATGGCGCCGGCGATCATGGGCAATGCGGAGCGGCCGGAGCTGGGCGCCGAGCTGACGGCCTCGTTCTGCGCGACCGACCCGGCGATCGCCGCCCACTTCGCGCGCGTGACGTTCCTCTCCGACAACCGCGACGACCTCGCGCGCGTCCCGACGCGCACGCTGGTGCTGCAGTGCTCCTCGGACGTCATCGCGCCCAGCGGCGTCGGCGAGTACGTCCACGCGCACCTGGCCGACAGCGAGTTGGTCGTGATGGCCGCCACCGGCCACTGCCCCAACCTCAGCGCGCCAGAGGAGACCGTCGCGGCGATCCGCGCGTTCCTCGAGGCATGACGCCGATGGACGGCGCCGAGGCCGAGGACCTCTTCGAGCACGCGCCGTGCGGCTACGTCGTCGCGACGCGCGACGGCACGATCGTCCGCGTCAACCACACGCTCGCGGCGCTCCTCGGGCAGCCGGCCGCCGCGCTCGTCGGCCGGCGGTTCCAGGAGCTGCTGACCGTCGGCGGGCAGATCTACCACGAAACGCACTACGCGCCGCTCCTGGCGATGCAGGGCAGGGTGCGCGAGATCGCGGTGGACCTCGTGGGCGGCGACGGCTCGACGATCCCGGCGCTCATCACCTCGACCGTGCGCGGCGACGAGGTCCGGACCATCATCTTCGAGGCCGTCGACCGGCGCCGGTACGAGCAGGAGCTGGTTCGCGCGCGCGACAGGGAGCACGCGATCGCCGGCGAGCTGCAGCGCGCGCTGCTGGGCGGCGCGGCGCCGCGCAACCCCGCGATCGACCTCGGCGTGAGCTACCGGCCGGCCGTGGCCGGCCTCGAGGTCGGCGGCGACTGGTACGACGCGTTCTGGCTGAGCGAGCGGCGGCTCGGGCTGGTGGTCGGCGACGTCGTCGGCCGCGGCATCGGCGCCGCGACCACGATGGGCCAGCTGCGCAGCGCGGTACGTGCGCTGGCGTCGACCGGGCTGGGCGCGAGCGCGCTGCTCGACGCGCTCGACGGCTACGCGCGCCGCCACGACGTCGGCCAGATGACGACGCTGGCCTACGCCGAGCTCGACGTCCTCGACGGCTCCCTGACCTTCGCCTGCGCCGGCCACCCGCCGCCCGCCGTCGCCGCGCCGGGCGCGAGCGCGGTGTTCGCCTGGGACGGCCGATCCCCGCCGCTGGACGCCGCGTTCGCGCCCGAGCCACGCCCCGAGGCCCCGCTGGCGCTGACGCCCGGTGCCCTCGTCGTCCTCTTCACCGACGGGCTGTTCGAGCGCGTCGACCGGCCCCTGAAGGCCGGCCTCGACCGCCTGCTGGAGGAGATCGACGCGCACCGCGCGCTCCCCGCCGGCGAGCTGGCCGACGCCGTGACGCGCGCGGCGCTCGCCGGCCGCCGGTCCAACGACGACGCCTGCCTGCTCGCCGTGCGCTGGACGCCGCCCGCGGACGCGCCCTAGGCGGTCGCGCCGGCGCGCAGCAGCCCGCGCTCGTGCAGCAGCTCGGCGATCTGCACCGTGTTGAGCGCCGCGCCCTTGAGCAGGTTGTCGCCCACGACGAACAGGTTCAGGGACTTGGGGTCGGCGAGGTCCTGGCGGACGCGGCCGACGGCCACGGGGTCCTTGCCGGCCCACTCCAGCGGCGTCGGGACGTCGTCGAGCTCGACGCCGGCGTGCGCGCCCATGACCTCCAGCGCGCGCGCGACCGACGGCTCGCGCTCGAAGGTCGCCTTGACCTCGATCGAGTGGCCGACCATCACCGGCACGCGCACGCAGGTCGGGGAGACGCCGAGCTCCGGGATCCCGAGGATCTTCCGGGACTCGTTCTGGAGCTTCATCTCCTCGTCGGTGTAGCCGTTGCCGGTGTCGGTGCCCAGCAGCGGCACGACGTTGAAGGCCAGCGCCTTGCCGAAGACCGGCGTCTCGCCCACGCCCGCGGCGGCCTCGGCGCCGCGCTGAGCCAGCGCGGTCGGGTCGGCCAGGAGGCCCGGGACCTGCTCGATCAGCTCGTCCATGCCCTTCTGACCGGCGCCGCCGGCGGCCTGGAACGAGGTCGCGACGATGGAGACCAGGCCGAACTCCTCGTGGAGCGCGTGCAGCGGCGGCATGATCGCCATCGTCGTGCAGTTGGGGTTGGCGACGATGCCCTTGTTGATGTGGTCGAGGGCGTCGCCGTTGACCTCGGAGACGACGAGCGGGACGTCGGGGTCCATGCGGAACGCGGACGAGTTGTCCACCACGATCGCGCCGCGGGCGGCGAACGTCGGCGCCCACGCCTTCGACACGCCCCCGCCGGCGCTGAAGATCGCGACGTCGAAGCCGTCCAGGCGCTCGTCGTCGACGAGGCCCTGGACGACGAGGCCGTCGTCGAGCGTCTTGCCGGCGGAGCGCTCGGACGCGAACGGCACGATCTCCGAGGCCGGGAACGCGCGGTCGCGCAGCAGGCGCCGCATCTCGGAGCCGACGGCGCCCGTGGCGCCCACGACGGCAACGCGGTACAAGGACATTAGGAAGCGGACCTCACGACGAGTTCGTTGTGGTAGGTGTTCATGAGGCGAACTCCCCGAACGGCTGCTCCGGGCGGATCGTGTCCGCCCCCGACAGGTCGAACGCGGTGTGCAGCGCCTTGACCGCGGGCTCGACCTTCTCGACCGGGACCACGCACGAGATGCGGATCGGCGAGGTCGAGATCATCTCGATGTTGATGTCGTTCGCGCCGAGGACGCTGAAGACCTTGGCCGCGACGCCCGGGTGCGACTTCATCCCGGCGCCGACGATCGACACCTTGCCCATGCGGTCGTCGGTCTCGACCTGGATCCCGAGCTCGGTCGCGATCGGCGCCAGCGCCGCGCGTGCCGCGTCCACGTCCTCCTTGGGGACCGTGAAGGACAGCTCGGCCAGCGCGCCCGCGGAGCGCGGGTCGTTCTGGATGATCATGTCGATGTTGACGTTGGCGTCGGCCAGCGCCGTCGTGACCCGGCCGGCGATGCCGGGCGAGTCGGGCAGGCCGATGAGCGTCACCCGCGCCTCGCCACGCGAGTGGGTGACGGCGGTGATGAGGGGGTTCTCCATGTCCTTGTCCTTGGCCTCTTCGTCGGACACGACGAAGGTCCCGTTGGAGTCGTCGAAGCTCGAGCGGCAGTGGATGCGCACGCCGTGGTTGCGGGCGTACTCGACGCTGCGCAGCTGCAGCACCCCGGCGCCGGACGCGGCCATCTCGAGCATCTCGTCGAAGGTGACGACGTCGAGCTTGCGGGCGTCGGGCACGATGCGCGGGTCCGCGGTGAACACGCCGGGCACGTCGGTGTAGATCTCGCAGGCGTCCGCGCCGATGGCGGCGGCGAGCGCGACCGCGGTGGTGTCCGAGCCGCCGCGACCGAGCGTCGTCACGTCCTTCGCGGTGCTCACGCCCTGGAAGCCGGCGACCAGGACGATGCTGTCCTCGTCGAGCGCCGCCCTGATGCGATCGGCCCGAACTTCCAGGATGCGGGCCTTCGTGTGGCTCGTATCTGTGACGATGCCGGCCTGTGATCCCGTCAGCGAGATCGCGCGATGGCCGAGATCGTTGATCGCCATGGCGCACAGCGCGCACGAAACTCGCTCGCCCGTCGAGAGGAGCATGTCCATCTCGCGAGGGTCGGGCGTCCGGCTGACCTCGAAGGCGTCGGCGATCAGCCGGTCGGTCTCCTTGCCGCGCGCGCTCAGGACCGCCACGACGCGGGTGCCGTCCTCGCGCTTGGCGACGATCCGCTCGGCGGCGCGCTTCAGGCGCGACGCGTCCGCGACGGATGTGCCTCCGAACTTCATGACGACGGTGCCCGGCATGGACGCGCAATGCTAGATGGTCGATGCGTGAAGCCATGACGCGACGGCGGCTCATCGGCCTGGGTGGGTGCCTGACGGTTGTCATGGTCGTCGTCGTCGTGCTCACGGTCAGCGGCGGGGCCAAGACCCACGGGGTGCCGGAAGGCGGCTCGTCGTTCGGCGCTGGTGCCCGTGCGCAGGGGAAACGCGGCGGGCTGATGGACGCGCTGGCCCCGGTGCTGGCCGCCGGCGGCGGCGCGCCGGGTGCGCAGGCGGCCGGCGCGCAGGCGGCCGTGGGTTCGAGTCCTGAGCCCGACGCCGCGCCCGGGCTCCCGACCTCGCAGGCCCGCGCGGCGGCGCGGCTGTTCCTGATCGGCTTCGGCGGCCCCCGGGTCGGCGACGCCGTGCTCAAGCGCTTCGCGCTGCACGAATGGGGCGGCGTCGTGCTCGAGCCCGGCAACGGCGCCTCGCCCCAGCAGGTCGCCGACGTCATCGGCCAGCTGCGGGGCGCGGCCGCGCGCGCTCGCCACCAGGCGCCGCTGATCGCCGCGTCGCAGCTCGGCGGCGACCAGGACGCCGTGCCGGTCGGCGCGCCGCCGCAGTCGCAGGCCGCCGACGCGCCGGCGGCGCGCGCCGTGGCACTCGGCGAGGCCAAGGCCATCCACCCGCTCGGCGTCCGCATGGTCCTCGGTCCGGACGCCGACATCGGCTTCGCCGGCGGGCCGTGGGAGGGCGTCGCGTTCGCCGACGACGCGCAGACCGTGAGCGACATGACGGCCGCCGCGGTGTCGGGCTGGAAGGACGGCGAGGTCGCGGCGGTGCCGGGGCACTTCCCGGGCGAGGGCGCCGCGTCGGGCGACCCGGCGCTGGAGGCCGCGACCGTCGGCCTGTCGCTCGACGAGCTGAAGGCGCGCGACCTGAAGCCGTTCGCGGCCGTGGCCAAGCACGCGCCCGCGATGCAGCTGAGCGCGGCGACCTACGTCGCGTGGGACGGCGTGACGCCCGCGACGCTGCTGCCCGACGTGGTCAAGCTGCTGCGCCACGACCTGGGCTTCGCCGGCGTCATCGTCAGCGGCGACCTCCAGGCGGCGTCGCTGGCCGGCGGCGAGCCGGTGTCCGCGCTGGCCGTGGACGCGATCAAGGCCGGCGTCGACCTGGTGTGGATCCCGGGCGACGCGGCCGACCAGGACGCGGCCTGGCGCGCAGTGGTGCGGGCGCTGCGCACCGGCGACATCCCGGCCGCGCGCGCGGCCGACGCGTTGAAGCGCGTGGGCCTGCTGCGCGCGTCCTACGGCGTCCGCTAGCTGTAAGTCCCGAGCAGGTTGTTCAGCCGTTGGATAGGTGTCTGGCGGTTGATGCCTGCGTGTCGTCGGCGATGGTTGTAGGTGAACAGCCAGCCGTCAAGGGCTGCGGCGCGGTCTGAGGAGTTGGTGTAGATCGCGCCGTAGGCCCAGCCGCCGAGCATCGTGCGGATGAAGCGCTCGGCTTTGCCGTTGGTCTGAGGCCGATAGGCCCTGGTCCGGAGGTGCTTTAGCCCGAGTGCCTTGCAGGCCAGGGCGTGGATGGTGGAGCGGTAGGCGCCGCCGTTGTCGGTCATGACCGACTCGACCGTCATGCCGTAGCTCTCAAAGAACGCCTTGGCGCGGCGCAAGAACCCGACCGCGGTCGCGGCCTTCTCGTCGGCCAAGACCTCGACATAGGCCAGCCTGGTGGCGTCGTCGATCGCGACGTGACAGAACTCCCAGCCGGCACTGAACTTCTTGCGGTGATAGCCGGCCTGGCGCTTGCCCGCGACCCCAGTGATCCGGTGCCCGGCGCGAACGATCCGTCCCAGCTTCTTGATGTCAATGTGGATCAGCTCGCCCGGTCGAGCCCGTTCGTAGCGCCGCGCGGGCTCTAAGCCCAGCCGGCCGAGCTTGCCCATGTCGATGGACTTCAGGATCCCCGAGACGGTCGAGAGCGCCATCCCGAGGGTCTCGGCGATCTCGGGCCCGGTCATCCGCAACCGGCGCAGCGCCGCGATGCACGCGATCCGTGTCTCGTCGGTCTTGTTGGCCACCATCTTGGGTGCCGAGGACCGATCGACCAGCCCGACCTCGCCCTCGGCTCGCCACCGCGCCAGCCATTTGCGAGCAGTCCGAACGCTGATTCCGGCCGCCTCTGCGGCATCACGAATATCCCAACCATCGGTCTCCAGACGGTCGATGAGCAACCGACGGCCGTTCGGACTGAGCCTGGCGTTAGCGTGCAACTTCATCCGGTGTCTCCTTGGGACTGGGGCCTCGACAACCACCAGCCTCCAAGGAGACCCGGATGAACAACGTCCTCAGGAACTACAGCTAGACCGGCAGGTCGGCCGGCAGCGGGACGTCCTGCGGCGAGCGGCCGTCGCCGTCCTCGTCCCACGACTCCCAGGCGCGGGCGTCGCGGCCGACGTGCTCGCCGTCGGCCCCGAGCGCGAGGAGGAGCAGCGTCGAGGTGGAGCGGTTGACGAGCTGGCGGCGGACGCCGGCCGGGACGCGGACGAGGCCGTTGCGGCCCACGGTCTGCTCCTCGCCCTCGACGCCGATCGTCAGCTCGCCGTCGAGGACCAGGAAGACCTCCTCCTGGCGCTCGTGCGCGTGGATCCGGCCGCGCTGGCGCGGCGCGAGCGTGATCGCGTTCATGCCGAAGCCGGAGACGCCCAGCTCCCGCCGCAGCGACTGGAAGCGCTCGCTGTTGTTGGTGTTGATGGTCGTGTATGCGACATCTGACTCAGCCATGGCGCGGCGGACCCTACGCGCCTCGATCTGGTGAGGATCCCTCAGAGCCTGCGCGTCGCGCGCGGCTCCCGATCTCCCGGAGCCGGTCGACCAGCTCCGGCGGCTCCTCGACCGTGAGCTCCAGGCCGCAGATCAGCAGGCGCAGGGCCAGCCAGTCCAGCGCGTCGGCGGGCGTGCGCAGGCGGCAGGCGTCGGCGGCGATCGGCTCCGGCTCGCCGAGCGCGCCGCCGGTTCGCCGGCGGACCTCGGCGGCCGGCGCGGCGAAGCGGACGACGGCGGTCGCCGTCGGCGCCATGGCGCGCAGGCGGTTGATGACGAAGGCACCTCGGTCACGACGCCGACCCACCTGGCCTTCGGCGATCGCATCGGCCGCATCCGCGACCCGCTGGGCAACGTCTGGTGGCTCCAGGAACGCGTCGAGGAGGTCGAGGCCGAAGAGCTCGCCCGCCGCTGGGCCGACCCGGAGTGGGCCGAGCGGATGGCCTACGTGATGGGCGCGGAGCTGTTCTAGAGCGTCGTTCTGCGGGCCGCCTCGCCGATCCGGGCCGCAGAACGACGCTCAGGCGATCTCGCGGCGACCTGAGAACGCGCGGCCGAGCGTGACCTCGTCGGCGTACTCGAGGTCGCCGCCGACCGGCAGGCCGGAGGCGAGGCGGGTGACGGCGACGTCGGGCGTGCGCTCGCGCAGCGCGGCGGCGATGTGGTGCGCGGTCGCCTCGCCGGTCGTCGTCGGGTTGGTGGCGATGACGACCTCGCGGACCTCGCCGGCCTCGACGCGCCGGTAGAGCTCGGCCACCTTCAGGTCTTCGGGGTCCACGCCGTCGATCGGCGACAGCGCGCCGCCGAGCACGTGGTACAGGCCGCGGAACTCGTGGGTGCGCTCGATCGGGATGATGTCGCCCGGCTCCTCGACGACGCAGATGATGGCGCCGTCGCGGCGCTCGTCCTGGCAGATCCGGCAGCGCGCCTCGTCGGCCAGGTTGAAGCAGATCTCGCAGGGCCGGATCTTCTCCTTGACCTCGCGGATCGCGTCGGCGAGCGCGTTGGCGTCCTCCGGATCGACCCGCAGGAGGTGGAACGCGAGCCGCTGCGCCGTGCGCTGGCCGATGCCGGGGAGCTTGCCCAGCTCGGTGACCAGGCGCTGGACGGGCGGGGCGAACAAGCGCTATCGGTTCTTCTTCGCCGCGGCGCGCCGCGCCGCGCGGTTCATGCCCGGAGCCCCGCCGCCGCCAGCCGGCAGGCCGCCAGCCGCGCCGCCGCCGCCGAGGCCGCCCAGCGCGTCGCCGAGGCCGAGGCCTTCGAGCGCCTGCATCGGGTCGAAGCCGCCGGGGCCCGAGGCCGCCTGCATCGCCTTCTCCTGGAGCTCGACGGCCTGGCGCAGCGCCTCGTTGGTCGCGGCCAGGACGAGGTCCTGGAGCATCTCGACGTCTTCGGGATCGACGGCGTCGGGGTCGATCGTCAGCGACTCCAGCTTGAGGTCGCCGGACACGACGACCTTGACCATGCCGCCGCCCGCGGACGACTCGACCTTCTGCTCCTTGAGGGCGTCCTGCGCCTCCTGCTGCGCGGCCATGACCTCCTGCGCCTGCTTGAGCATGTTCTGGATGTTGGGCTGCGGCATCAGGCCTGCTCCTGCTCTTCGTGGTCGGGCTCGTGGTCGACGGCGTCGAATTCTGCCCGGAGACGGGCGATGAAGTCATCCTCGCTGATGGCCTCGGGCTCCGCGCCGAGCTCTTCGGGCTCGCGCGTCTCGAAGACCAGCCGCGGCGCGATGCCGGTGAGCTCCTTGAACGCGGTCGTCAACTGCTGGCGCGCGGCGGGATCCTCCGCCTTGCGCTTCTGGAAGCTGCACGCCGGCGTGAACGCGAGCGTGACGTCGCGGCCGCTCACCGAGACCGGCCGGGCCTCGGCGAGGCAGCCGGCCAGGAGCTGATTGCCCTCGGCGACGTTCTGCAGCACCGCGGGCCAGAGCTCCTGGACCATCGCGAGATCGAGCTCGCCGAGCGGCGCGACCGGCTCGGCGACGGCGACGGCGACGACGGCGACGGCCGCAGGCTGCGGCGCGGGCTCGGGCGCGGCGGCCGGCGGCGGAGCGGAGGCGACCGGCTCGGCGGGCGGCGGCGGCGCGGACCCGGGAGCGGGCGGCGGCGGCGGAGCGGACCCGGCGGGCGCAGGAGCGGGCGGCGCGGCGGCGGCCGGCGGCGAAGCGGCAACGGCCGGCGCGGGCGTCGGAGCGGCAACGGCCGGCGCGGGCGTCGGGGCGGCGGCCGCCTCCATCCGCTCCAGCCGCGCCAGCAGCGCGCGCGTCGACGGGTCGACCTCCGGCGCCGCCGCCTTCACCAGCGCCACTTCGAGCTGCGTCTGCGCGTCGGCCCCGTCCTTGGCCAGGCGCATCCCGGCGGCGAGCAGGTCGAGCATCCGGACCGAGTCGGCGCCCGTCAGGCGCCGTGCCTGATCGGCCAGCCGAGCGTCGCGCTCGGTGGTCATCGCCAGCTGCGACGGGACCTCGCCGAGCGTCTGGACGACCAGCACGTCACGCGTGTGCGCTTCGAGGTCGCGCAGGAACTGTGCGGCGTCGCGGCCGGAGTCGGCCAGCCGCGCCGCGACCTGCCAGGCCGCTCGCGCGTCACGCGCGCCCACGGCGTCCAACGCCCCGAACAGCAGGTCGTCGTCGGCGACGCCGAGCACCGCCAGCACGTCCTCGGTCGCGATCGACGACCCGGAGTAGGTCACGAGCTGCTCGAGCGTCCCGAGGGCGTCGCGGTACGAGCCCGTCGCGTTGCGCGCGACCAGCGCGACCGCCTCGGGCGCGATCTCGATCGACTCCTTGCCCGCGACGCGGTCCACGACCGTCGCGAGCTGCTCGACCGTCGGGCGGCGGAAGTCGAAGCGATGGCAGCGGTCGACGACCGTGTCCATCACCTTGTGCGCCTCGGTCGTCGCGAGGACGAAGATCGTCGACGGCGGCGGCTCCTCCAAGGTCTTCAGGAACGCGTTCCACGCCGCCGTGGACAGCATGTGCGCCTCGTCCAAGATGTACACCTTGTACCGGCCGGTGACCGGGGCGTACTGGACGGAGTCGCGCAGCTCGCGGATGTCGTCGACCGAGTTGTTGGACGCGGCGTCCATCTCGATGACGTCCATCGACGTCGCGGACGCGATCGACACGCACGACTCGCAGGTGCCGCACGGCTCGGTGGTCGGCCCGTTGACGCAGTTCAGGCACGCCGCGAGCATCTTGGCCATCGACGTCTTGCCCGTCCCGCGCGAGCCGACGAACAGGTAGGCGTGGTGCACCTGCCCGCGCTCGATGGCGTGGCGGAGCGTGCGCACGACGTGCTCCTGGCCGATGACGTCGGCGAACGTCCGCGGGCGATGGCGGCGGTAGAGCGAAGGTCCGGCAGGCACGTGCACCTAGCTTAGGGGTTGCCCCAGCGGCGGTGTCCGAGCCGCCAGGCGAGCACCCGCAAGCAAAACGAGCGCCCGGCGCGCGGTCTTGCCGACGTGCGCCCGCGTAGGGTGTCCCGCATGGCCGACACCCTCCTCGACGAGCTCTTCGACTGGCTGCGCATCCCGAGCATCTCCACGGGCGGCGGCGATCCTGCGGAGATCGCGCGGGCCGCGGAATGGGCGGCGGCCAAGGTCCGCGCCGCGGGCGGCGAGGTCGAGCTGCTGACCGTGCGCGAGGGCGGCAACCCGCTGGTCGTCGGCGAGCTGCGCGCGTCCGCCGACGCCGAGAACGTTCCGACCGTCCTGATCTACGGCCACTACGACGTCCAGGGCGCCGAGCCGCTGGACCTCTGGACCTCGCCGCCGTTCGAGCCTGAGATCCGCGACGGGCGCATCTACGCGCGCGGCGCGGCCGACGACAAGGGCAACTTCCTGCCGCTGCTGGCCGCCGCCTGCGACCTGGCCGCCGAGGGCGCCCTCCCGGTCAACGTCCGCGTCGCGGTCGAGGGCGAGGAGGAGGCCGGCGGCGAATCGATCTCCCAATGGCTGAAGGACGACCCCCGCGGCGCCGACGCTGCGATCGTCTACGACAGCGGCATGGTCGGCCCCGACCGCCCGGCGATCACCGTCGGCCTGCGCGGCGTCTACCTGATGACCTTCGACGTCCGCGCCGCGCAGCGCGACCTGCACTCCGGCATGTACGGCGGCACCGCGCTCAACGCCCTGCACGCCCTGCACCAGGGCCTGGCCGCCGTCATCCCCGGCCCCGACGGTCGCGCGCGCGAGGAGCTACGCGTCGGGATCGTGCCGCCGTCGGACGAGGAGCGCGCGTCGTGGGCCGGCCTGCCCGGCGGCGACGAGGCACTCGCGGCCGCGGGCGCGCGCGAGGCCTACCCCGGCGCCGGCGCCGAGTACGTCGAGCGCAACGGCTCGGACACCGCCGTCGACGTCGACCAGATCGTCGCCGGCGACACCCGCACGGTGATCCCGGCGGTCGCGCGCGCGACCGTCTCGATCCGCGTCGCCCCCGGCCAGGACGTCGACGCGATGGGCGCCGAGCTCGAGCGCCTGATCCGCGAGGCGCTGCCCGCCGGCGCCGAGATGACGATCGTCTCGCGCCACGCGGCGCCGCCCGCGCACTTCCCGGCCGACTCGCCGGCGTTGCAGATCGCGGGCGCCGCGATCGAGCGCGCGGTCGGCGTCGCGCCCGCGTTCACGCGCACCGGCGGCGCGATCCCGTTCGTCGCCGACCTGAGCGAGAAGGGCATCCCGACGATCGTCACCGGCTTCGTCCTGCCCGACGACCCGTTCCACGCGCCCAACGAGTCGTTCTCCGTGCGCGGCCTCGAGCTGGGGTACAAGAGCGCGCGCGAGCTGCTGACCGGCCTGGCAGGGCTGAAGCCCTGAGAAGGGCGGTCCCCATCGCGGTCGCGGTCGTCCTCGGGGCGATCGTGGCGCTCGCTTGCGCGCCCGCGCGGTTCGTCAACTACGACACCGAGTACGCGCTGCTGTGGGGCAACGACATCGTCCACGGCCGGACGCCGGACTACGACGTCGCGTTCGCGCCGACGCCGCATCCGCTGGCCACGGCGGTCGCCGCGGTCGGCGCGCTCTTCGGGACCGGCTTCCTCGAAGGCCTGTTCATCGTCCTGGCCTTCCTGGCCCTGGGCGTGTTGGGGTGGTTGGTCTACGCGCTGGGCGCGGCGTGGTTCACGCCGGCGACCGGCGTCGTGGCCGCGGCCATCGTCCTGACCCGCGAGCCGATCCTGAGCTACGGCGTCCGCGCGTACGTCGACATCCCCTACATCTGCCTGTTGTTGGGGGCGTTGCTGATCGAGACGCGCAGGCCGCGCGCCGGGACCGCTCCGCTGATGTTGATGGCCCTGGCCGGGCTCCTGCGGCCGGAGGCGTGGCTGTTCGCGGTCGTCTACGCGTGGTGGCTGTGGCGCGGGGGTGCGCTGCGCCCGGTGCACGTCGGGTTGGTCGTCGGCGCGCCGGTGCTGTGGGCGCTGAGCGACCTCGCGATCACGGGCGACCCGCTGCACTCGCTGACGGGGACGCGGTCGACGGCCGAGGACCTCGGGCGCGTGACCGGCCTTCAGCACGTGCCGACCGCGATGCCGCGCCGCCTCGGCGAGATCCTGCGCGAGCCGGTGCTGTTCGGCGCGGCGGTCGGCGGCGTGCTGTCGCTGTGGCGGCTGCGCACGCGCGGCGTGCAGCTCGCCGCGGCAGCCGGCGTCCTGGCCGTGATCGCCTTCGCGCTGCTGGCGACCGCCGGCCTGTCGATCCTCACGCGCTACCTGATGTTCCCCGCGACGCTCCTCGCGATCTTCGCCGCCGCCGGCATCTGCGCCTGGACCGAGCTCCCGCGCGCCGACCCATGGCGTACAAGATGGATGGCGCTCGCGGCGCTGACCGTCGTCGGGATGGTGGTGTTCGTCCCGTCCCAGGTGACGCGCCTGAAGAACACGCGCAGCGCGCTGATCGCCCAGACGCACATCCTGGACGAGCTGCACGACCTGGCCGTCGACCACCTGCCGTCGGACCCCTCGTGCGCCGTATGGGTGCCGAACCGGCGCGCCGTGCCGCAGATCGCGCTGTGGACCGACCGCCGGGCGGCCGTGATCCACAGCGCGCAGGAGGATGGCCGGTACGGCCTGCCGGCCTTCGTACCGGCCTCGCCGGCCATCGCCCGCCAGTTCGTCCTCGATCCCAGCGACGCCGACAAGACGCTGCCGCCCAATCCTCCACAGGCCACCGAGGGCGTGGCCCGTCGTCACTGGCGCCTCGCCGGCGATGGCGGCCGATGCGCGCTCGTCGGCGAAGGCCTCACGGGATTCTTCGTCCGCCCTTGACGCCGGGTGTGAGTGAGTGCATACTCACACCTCGCGATGACGACCGCCACCACCTCCAAGCGCACCCTCTCCACCGCCGAAGAGCGGCGCGAGGCCGTGCTCGAGGCCGGGATGTCGGTCTTCGCCGAGAAGGGCTTCCTCGGCACGCCGACCACCGAGGTCGCCAAGGCCGCCGGGATCTCGCAGGCCTACCTCTTCCGCCTGTTCCCCACCAAGACCGACCTGGTCCTCGCGGTCGTCCGCCGCTCCAACGAGCGCATCCACGACGCGTTCGCGTCAGCCGCGGCCCGGGCCCACGCCGCGGGCACGGACCCGCTCGAGGCGATGGCCGACTCCTACAGCGAGCTGCTGCAGGACCGCACCATGCTGATGACCCAGATCCACCAGCACGCGGCGGCCGCCTCGATGCCCGAGGTCGCCGAGGCCTCGCGCGACTGGTTCGCGACGCTCTACGACCTCGTCGCGCGCGAGACCGGCCTGCCGCCCGACGACATCCACCGCTTCTTCGCGACGGGCATGCTGCTGAACGTCATGGCCGCCATCGGCGCCACCGACGAGCACGGCACCTGGGCTCAGAACCTGCGCGTCTGCTGAGCCATGTCGTCGCCGCGGGCCCCTTTTTTTCGCCGTCGAGTGAGTGAGCGCTCACTCCCGTCAGACCCCTCCCCAACCCGGTCCCAGGAGGCCATCCGATGACCCTCTCACCCACGTCCGCCAGGCCGCGCGCCGGCTGGACGTTCGCGATCGTCAGCGTCGCGCTGTTCATGACCGCGCTCGACAACCTCGTCGTCAGTACCGCGCTGCCGACGATCCGCGTCGACCTCGGCGCGTCGCTCGAGTCGCTCGAGTGGACGGTCAACGCCTACACCTTGGCGTTCGCCGTCCTGCTGCTCACCGGCGCGGCGCTCGGCGACCGCTTCGGGCGCAAGCGCATGTTCAGCATCGGCATCTCGCTGTTCACGCTGTCCAGCGCGGCCGCCGCGCTGGCGCCGTCGGCCGGCGCGCTCGTCGCCGCCCGCGGCCTGCAGGGCGTCGGGGCGGCGATCGTCCTGCCGCTCACGCTGACGCTGCTCTCCGAGGCGGTCCCGACCGAGAAGCGCGGCCTGGCGATCGGCGCGTGGTCCGGGATCTCCGGCCTCGGCGTCGCGCTCGGACCGGTCGTCGGCGGCGCGGTCGTCGACGGCATCTCGTGGCACTGGATCTTCTGGCTGAACGTCCCCATCGGCCTGGCTCTGGTCCCGCTGGCGATGCGCTACCTGACCGAGTCGCACGGCCCCGCCGACCGGCTCGACCTCCCCGGCATCGGGCTCGCCGGCCTCGGCCTGCTCGGCGTCGTCTTCGGCATCGTCCGCGGTGAGGCGCTGGGCTGGACCTCGGCGCCGATCGTCGGCACGATCGCCGCCGGCCTCGTGTTGTTGGTGGCCTTCCTGGCCTGGGAGCGCCGGGCGCCGGCACCGATGCTGCCGCTGCGGTTCTTCAAGTCCCGCGCCTTCGCCGCCACCAACGGCGCGTCGCTGGCGATGTTCTTCGGCGTCTTCGGCTCGATCTTCCTGCTGTCGCAGTTCTTCCAGACGACGCAGGGGCTCTCGCCGCTGGAGTCCGGCCTGCGCGTGCTGCCCTGGACGCTGATGCCGATGTTCGTCGCGCCGATCGCCGGCATCCTCAGCGACCGGATCGGCGCGCGGCCGCTGATGGCCACCGGGCTGGCGCTGCAGGCGATCGCGATCGGCTGGCTGGCCGCGGTGTCGACGCCGACCGTCGCCTACGCGGCGCTCATCGTTCCGTTCATCCTGGCCGGCACGGGCATGGCGCTGGTCTTCGCGCCGGCGGCCAACAGCGTGCTGGGCTCGGTCCGGCCCGAGGAGGCCGGCCAGGCGTCGGGCGCGACCAACGCGATCCGCGAGCTGGGCGGCGTCCTGGGCGTCGCGGTGCTGGCGTCGGTGTTCACGGCCAACGGCGGGTACGAGTCGCCGGCGGCCTACGTGGACGGGATGACGGCGGCGCTGCCGATCGGCGCGGCGGTCCTGGCGGTCGGCGCGCTGCTGGCGCTGCTGATCCCGGGCAAGCGGCGCGCCGGCGTCGAAGCCGAGGCCGAGGCACCGGCGGCCGCGCTGGCCGAAGCCGCGCGGTAGCCCGCCGGCGACACACCCGGAACGACGAAGGCCCCGCCGGGATCCCGGCGGGGCCTTCGCCTTGCAGTCAGTGGACCGTGCACCCGAAATCGAGATGCGGTCCCCGGGCGCTACGCCGGAGGGCGGCTCCGACCCGGGAGCTCCCGCTGCGCCCGCCGGTGATCGCTTAAGGCTGCTTCCTTCCGGACCTGACCTGGTTCACGAGCCGACGCCGCGCGGGACCCGGGCCATCAGCGCCGCCACGGCGCGCTGACCCCGTTGGCCACACCCCTCGATCGGGGATTCGGCCTCGCTAGAGCGGATTGCGAGCGACAGGGCACCGCTACCTCCCCGCCTAGCACGGTCCGCCGTGGAGTCTATCGCTGCGGAGCCGCTTCCGGCCGCGCGGTCGCGAGCGCGGCCGCGAAGCGAAAGAGCGACGAGGCCAGCGACGGGCCGACGTAGACGTTGCCGCCCGCCGCGCTGCTGGTCGGGACGGTCGATGCGGGGGTCGCGGACATGCCCACAGTATTCCTGACGGGGGCGTCATTTTGTGTCGGTCCCGTCACAGACCCCTCCGAACGGAGGGGGCGCTACGCCGCGCGCCGGCGGTCCAGCCGGTCCCGGTCGTGGACCGCCCAGAGGTCCAGCTCGGGTCCCTTCGGGACGATCCGCGTCGGGTTCAACTGCGGGTGCGTCGTGTAGTAGTGGCGCTTGATCTGGTCGAAGTCGACCGTGTCGGCGATGCCGTGCTCCTGGTAGAGGTCGCGCAGGTAACCGGACAGGTGCTCGTAGTCGGCGATGCGGCGCAGGTTGCACTTGAAGTGGCCGACGTAGACGGCGTCGAAGCGCACGAGCGTGACGAACAGGCGCCAGTCGGCCTCGGTGATCTCGTCGCCGAGCAGGTAGCGGTTGGTCGCGAGGCGGTCGTCGAGCCAGTCGAGCGTCGTGAACAGCTCGTCGAACGCCTCGTCGTAGGCGGCCTGGCTCGTCGCGAAGCCCGCGCGGTAGACGCCGTTGTTGACCGAGTTGTACACGCGGTCGTTGACCTCGTCGATCGCGGTGCGCAGGTCCGGCGGGTAGAGGTCGACGCGCTCCGGCGCCCAAGCGTTGAGCATCCGGATGATCTCGGCGCTCTCGTTGTTGACGATGCGGTTGGCCTCGGTGTCGAACAGCACCGGGACCGTGACCCGGTCGGCGACCGACGGGTCGGTCAAGATGTAGGCCTCGGACAGGAAGGTCAAGCCGTTCACCGGATCGGGCGCATCGGGCGTGAAGCGCCAGCCGCGGTCGTCGCGGATCGGATCGACGACCGTCATCGGCAGCACGTCCTCGAGGCCCATCAGCTGCCGCACGATCACCGCACGCGACGCCCACGGGCACGCGAGCGACACGTACAGGTGATACCGGTTGGGCTCCGGCCGCTCGGCGACGAACCCACGGAACCGCGACTCCTCACGGACGAACCGCCCGTCGTTGTCGGACTCCTTCTGGACCTGCGGCTGCGGCTGCGGCTGACCGGCGCTCCTGGACATCGGCATGAGGCTAGGACACGGTGTACCCAGCCGCGGTGACGACGATCCGGCTCTCCCCCGGCTAAACTGCCCGTTCCCCTGGGGCGCGTAGCTCAGTGGGAGAGCGCTCGCTTCACACGCGAGAGGTCGCAGGTTCGAAACCCGCCGCGCCCATCAGGAATCTCGGCCCCCGACTCGGGGGCCGTTTCCGTCTTAGTGCCCAATGGTGCCCATTCGGCGCCCTCGACGAGGGCCTTCAGCCGGGCCCGCTCGTCGTCGCCGCGGCGCATCACGTGGGCGTAGACGCGCAGCGTGAACTTCGGGTCGGCGTGCCCGAGCTGACCCATCACGTAGGGCGCGTCCTCGCCGAGCGCGAACAGGATCGACGTGAACGTGTGCCGCAGCTTGTGGGAGGTCACGCCGACCGGCAGCGGCATCGCGTCGGCCGCCGCGAGGATCTTGCCGGCGCGGGCGACGACCGGCGCGAGCACCTTCGAGCGGACGTTGTCCTTGTCGCGCGCGGTGCCGGCCGCGGTCGTGAACACCAAGGCGTCGCGCTCGACCTGACGAGCGCGACGACCGGCCTTGTACGCGAGCAGCTCGTCGCGGAGGACGGCCCGGATGTCGACCTCGCGGTAGCTGCCGGCATCGGTCTTCGCCTTGCCGACCGTGATGCGGCCGCCGGCGAGGTCGACATCGCGCCAACGCAACTCGCACGCCTCGCTGACGCGGAGCCCCGAGAAGACGAGCGTGGCGATCAGCGCGCGCCGGCCCGACGTCCGTGCACCCTTCGTCGCGTCGACCTCGCTCGCCGCCTGCAGGAGCGCGGTGATGTGCTCGGCGGTGTCGAGGTACACCGGCCGCTTCTTCGCGACACGGAGCTTGCGGTTGCGCGGGTTGACCCGCAGCGGGTTGCGGTCGATGAGACCACGCTCCTCAGCGACATCGAGGATCTGGCCGAGGCGCGTGAGCGTCTTGTTGATGGTGTCGGCACCGAGGCGGCCCTCGCGGACCTTGTGCTCGCGGTAGCGGTCGACCTCCGCCACGGTGATCTGCGAGAGCAGGTGCCGCGCGAAGAACGGCAGCAGGTGCACCGTCAGCTCGTTCTCGTACGCGTTGACGGTGTTCGGGCGCACAGTGAGCTTCTTCGCCGCCCACCACTCCGACGCGAACACGTGGAACGTCGGGTCATCCGGCGGCAGCTCGACCTCGACCGCCGCCGGCGGGACCCACTCGCCGCGCTCGACCTGCAGCAGGATGTAGGCCAGCTCGCGACGCGCCTGATCTTCGGACGTGCCGTCGGGCATCGTCACGTAGCGGCGCTGGCCGTAGGCGCGGAATCGCAGGGCGTACACGGTGCCGCGTTGCGTCTCCTTCGGGATGACCTGGCCGGTCGATCGACGGGGCATCAGGTGTCACGCTCCTTGAGGGCGGCGATGACCTCCGAGGGCAGGAACCGCCGCGTGCGGCGCCCCCACGTCACGCTCGGGATCTCATTCCGGGCCACCATCTGGTCGACCAGGCTCACGCTCACGCCGAGCCGGCGGGCCATCTCGTCACGGTTGACGTAGGCCTCCGGCTCGTTGTCGGGGTCATGCAGCATCAGGCGCCTCCAGCCCTGTCGAGCGCGGGGAAGCGCTCGACGATCGTGTTGATGATGTTGTCGACGTCGGGGTTCTCCGGATCGTGCTCGACGACCTCGGCTGCGCTGCGCAGGTGCGCGGCCGCCTGGTCGTACTCGGCGGCGAGGCGGCGCAGGCGCCCAGGGGTGGTGAGAAGGGCCATCAGCGAGCCTCTGCTCTGCGTGCGCCGGCATCGCTTCGGAGGCGGGCCGCCCACTCGGCGAGATCAATGGCGACCTGGCTGAGACCCGGCACCGGGCAGGGGTTCGATCCGAGGAAGCGATCGATCGCGTCTGCGGCCGCGAGTTCGGCGGCGGCCTCCCATTCCCCGACGGTACGTGACCGCCCACCGGGAAAGGCGATGAGGGTCGCGGTCATCGCAGCCAGTCCTGGTTGGCGTCGGTGGCGGCGAGCGCCTCGAGGATCTGACGCTCGCGTGCGGGGCCGACGCCGTTGATGGACTGCAGCTCGCGGTCGGCGGCCATCTCGCGGACCTCGTCGATGGTGTAGACACGCTCGTTGTAGAACGTCCGTCGCAGCTCCAGCGGAAGGGCCTCCCAGGTCCAGATGCCGTTCTCGCCCTTGGAGAGGCGCTGAGCCTCGTCGAACTGGTCGTAGCGCGTCTGGCCGCGCATTGACGCGAACAGGAGCCAGTCCTCGGCCTGGTCGAGCAGCTGCGCGCGCAGCTCGGACTCGGCTGGCAGCTCGTGCGCAGCGGCGTACGCGTGCTCGCTGATCGTCTGAGCGACGCGTCCCTCCAGCGTCCACACGGACTCGGCGGGCTTGGCGCTGCGGGAGAGCAGTCGCTCGAACGCGGTGATGCCCTCGGCCGCCTCGATGGCGATGTGGTCGGGCGTGTGGTCGTTCGACCCGGACGGGTCGGTACCGTGGTAGTTGCTCATGGAGTGACTGCTCCTTGGGACGTGGCCCCGGCGGGTGCAACCGCGCGGGGCCGACTTATATGTGTTGGTCAGGCGGGTGGGAGCTTGAACCCGACACCGCCAGCGAGCAAGTTCACGATCAAGCTGTTGAGCGAGACGCCCTGCTCGGCGGCGCGCTGCTCGAGCTGCTCGTGAAGTGCCGGCGGCATCCGGACCTGAGTCTTCCCTTTCGCCACGACCACATAGTGCCATATATGGCACTGGCGTGTCAAGAGCGTTTCGCAAGCTCACGCGCCCGGCTGCTCAGCCGCTGGCGCCGTGGCAGGCCATCGTCCAGCCTCGACATCGACCCACTCGGTCGCGCGGAGCCCGCGAGCGCAGTTCGCCGCAGTGGCGATCGCTGCGAGCTGCTCTGATGTCGCCGTCCGGTGCCAGCGCTCGGGCAGGCCGGCGCCGAGGATGTCGGGCCGACCAGCTCATCAAGTTCCTCCATCGAGACCACCACCTGGTCCCTCGCGCTGCCGGCTGCCGTGCTCTCGTCGCCGTGACGCAGCACTCGCCACGCCGCGCGTAGTCGACGCCCGAGCTCACGCATCGACGCCTCCTGCGGGCACCGATCGGAACACCAAGGCGTCGCGCTCGACCTGACGAGCGCGACGACCGGCCTTGTACGCGAGCAGCTCGTCGCGGAGGACGGCCCGGATGTCGACCTCGCGGTAGCTGCCGGCATCGGTCTTCGCCTTGCCGACCGTGATGCGGCCGCCGGCGAGGTCGACATCGCGCCAACGCAACTCGCACGCCTCGCTGACGCGGAGCCCCGAGAAGACGAGCGTGGCGATCAGCGCGCGCCGGCCCGACGTCCGTGCACCCTTCGTCGCGTCGACCTCGCTCGCCGCCTGCAGGAGCGCGGTGATGTGCTCGGCGGTGTCGAGGTACACCGGCCGCTTCTTCGCGACACGGAGCTTGCGGTTGCGCGGGTTGACCCGCAGCGGGTTGCGGTCGATGAGACCACGCTCCTCAGCGACATCGAGGATCTGGCCGAGGCGCGTGAGCGTCTTGTTGATGGTGTCGGCACCGAGGCGGCCCTCGCGGACCTTGTGCTCGCGGTAGCGGTCGACCTCCGCCACGGTGATCTGCGAGAGCAGGTGCCGCGCGAAGAACGGCAGCAGGTGCACCGTCAGCTCGTTCTCGTACGCGTTGACGGTGTTCGGGCGCACAGTGAGCTTCTTCGCCGCCCACCACTCCGACGCGAACACGTGGAACGTCGGGTCATCCGGCGGCAGCTCGACCTCGACCGCCGCCGGCGGGACCCACTCGCCGCGCTCGACCTGCAGCAGGATGTAGGCCAGCTCGCGACGCGCCTGATCTTCGGACGTGCCGTCGGGCATCGTCACGTAGCGGCGCTGGCCGTAGGCGCGGAATCGCAGGGCGTACACGGTGCCGCGTTGCGTCTCCTTCGGGATGACCTGGCCGGTCGATCGACGGGGCATCAGGTGTCACGCTCCTTGAGGGCGGCGATGACCTCCGAGGGCAGGAACCGCCGCGTGCGGCGCCCCCACGTCACGCTCGGGATCTCATTCCGGGCCACCATCTGGTCGACCAGGCTCACGCTCACGCCGAGCCGGCGGGCCATCTCGTCACGGTTGACGTAGGCCTCCGGCTCGTTGTCGGGGTCATGCAGCATCAGGCGCCTCCAGCCCTGTCGAGCGCGGGGAAGCGCTCGACGATCGTGTTGATGATGTTGTCGACGTCGGGGTTCTCCGGATCGTGCTCGACGACCTCGGCTGCGCTGCGCAGGTGCGCGGCCGCCTGGTCGTACTCGGCGGCGAGGCGGCGCAGGCGCCCAGGGGTGGTGAGAAGGGCCATCAGCGAGCCTCTGCTCTGCGTGCGCCGGCATCGCTTCGGAGGCGGGCCGCCCACTCGGCGAGATCAATGGCGACCTGGCTGAGACCCGGCACCGGGCAGGGGTTCGATCCGAGGAAGCGATCGATCGCGTCTGCGGCCGCGAGTTCGGCGGCGGCCTCCCATTCCCCGACGGTACGTGACCGCCCACCGGGAAAGGCGATGAGGGTCGCGGTCATCGCAGCCAGTCCTGGTTGGCGTCGGTGGCGGCGAGCGCCTCGAGGATCTGACGCTCGCGTGCGGGGCCGACGCCGTTGATGGACTGCAGCTCGCGGTCGGCGGCCATCTCGCGGACCTCGTCGATGGTGTAGACACGCTCGTTGTAGAACGTCCGTCGCAGCTCCAGCGGAAGGGCCTCCCAGGTCCAGATGCCGTTCTCGCCCTTGGAGAGGCGCTGAGCCTCGTCGAACTGGTCGTAGCGCGTCTGGCCGCGCATTGACGCGAACAGGAGCCAGTCCTCGGCCTGGTCGAGCAGCTGCGCGCGCAGCTCGGACTCGGCTGGCAGCTCGTGCGCAGCGGCGTACGCGTGCTCGCTGATCGTCTGAGCGACGCGTCCCTCCAGCGTCCACACGGACTCGGCGGGCTTGGCGCTGCGGGAGAGCAGTCGCTCGAACGCGGTGATGCCCTCGGCCGCCTCGATGGCGATGTGGTCGGGCGTGTGGTCGTTCGACCCGGACGGGTCGGTACCGTGGTAGTTGCTCATGGAGTGACTGCTCCTTGGGACGTGGCCCCGGCGGGTGCAACCGCGCGGGGCCGACTTATATGTGTTGGTCAGGCGGGTGGGAGCTTGAACCCGACACCGCCAGCGAGCAAGTTCACGATCAAGCTGTTGAGCGAGACGCCCTGCTCGGCGGCGCGCTGCTCGAGCTGCTCGTGAAGTGCCGGCGGCATCCGGACCTGAGTCTTCCCTTTCGCCACGACCACATAGTGCCATATATGGCACTGGCGTGTCAAGAGCGTTTCGCAAGCTCACGCGCCCGGCTGCTCAGCCGCTGGCGCCGTGGCAGGCCATCGTCCAGCCTCGACATCGACCCACTCGGTCGCGCGGAGCCCGCGAGCGCAGTTCGCCGCAGTGGCGATCGCTGCGAGCTGCTCTGATGTCGCCGTCCGGTGCCAGCGCTCGGGCAGGCCGGCGCCGAGGATGTCGGGCCGACCAGCTCATCAAGTTCCTCCATCGAGACCACCACCTGGTCCCTCGCGCTGCCGGCTGCCGTGCTCTCGTCGCCGTGACGCAGCACTCGCCACGCCGCGCGTAGTCGACGCCCGAGCTCACGCATCGACGCCTCCTGCGGGCACCGATCGGGCAGCGACCCACAACCAGCGCCAGCGGTGTCGCCGCCGGCGCCGGCTGCGCCGGACGATCGGGCACCAGGGGTGGCTTGCACGAGAGGCGAGAGTGCTTAGCAGTGGGCGTCGCCATTCGTCCGACGTCGCGCCGGCGCGACCGGTGAGGGGTTTACAGTCGGCGGATGCGTATGCTGCTCGCCACGAGTGCCGTCGTCCTGCTGCTGTGTTCGACAGCGGAGGCGGCGAGCCGGGCCACGTATCTACCGTGCTCAACGTCCAACGGGGCCCGCGGCCTCGTGCCAAAGCAGAAGCCGTCATCGTGCCTCACCTTGGACCCGACGGCCTCGCTGGCTGGCTCTGTGGATCTCGTCAAGCTCAGGTGGCGCCACTGGGGAGCGACCACGGCAACGGCCACCGCGATGTCGCTGAGCTTCCATCTGCCGCGAGAACGCGTCCCGATGACCGTCAGCGCGAGCCGCTGGGAGTACGACAGTGCCGGTCACCGGTACTACAGCCATCTTCGGGTCCGATCGCGCTACGGCACCGGCGACCTCTGGCTCGCGCCGGGGTCGGTCTACCCGGAGTACCGCCTCATCTTCCGAGACGGGGTGCGCACGTATCTCGGCGAGAGCGCGCTCGCGGTGGTGCGTGTGTCCAACAACACGCAGTGCAACTTCGGGTCGCCCGGCGTCTGGCGATGCACCACGACCGCCGAGGCGCCCGATGGCTGCAGCTACGACATGAAGGGGCATTTCGATCGCGAGTACGACCTGACGATCGACACCGCCACTCCATCCGCAGACAACACGCTGGACTGCGGCCCGCCCGTGCGCCAGCCGTAGCCCGCACGAGTCGAGATGCTGCTCACGCATCGGGGGCTGCGGCCGGAACGCCCGCATCGAGTACGAGCTGCCACTCGCTGAGCGCGGCCTCACGCGCGAGCTGAGCCTCGTGGCCCTTTTCGACGATCTCCTGCAGCCGGCTGATGGTGGACGCCACGGTGAGCCGAAGCCGGCTGCGCAGTTCCTCGTCGCCCTGGGCAAACGCGTCGAGCGCGGCCACGGAGTCGGCGGGCGAGACGTGCTCGTGAGCCGCGACCACCTCACCGTCGACCTGGATTGACACCGCGGCGCGCGGCGGATCGGCCGTGTCATCGAGGATCAGCGTGGCCGTGATCGTGTGCATCAGGCCACCCGCACGATCGGGGTCAGCGCCAGATAGGGCTGCATGTTGTTGTGGGCCGCGTCGGCGTTGCGAGCGATCAGCGGATGCGTGTGGCGCGTCGAAGCGCCAGCGGTCGCGGAGAACTGCTCGATCTCACGACCCGCGCCACCGGGAAGCTGCCAGTTCTGGAAACTTGCGCTGTCGCGCAGCGCGGTGCCGCCAAGGCCGTGAGTGTGGTCCGGCGTGTCGTTTCCAGTGCTGCCGTTGCCGTTGACGCCGGACTCGGCTGCTGTCGACAGGTGGCGTTCCTCGCCGCCGCCCTGGCCGACAGCGCGCGGGTTGTTAGGGATACGCGTCGCCGATGGGTCGCGACCAACGGCCGTACGGCCCACGAGGTCCGGGACGTTGACGGTCGTAGAGCCGTTCCCGGCGCCGTGCAAGGTTCCGATGAGACTCATGTACAGCGGGTAGGTGCTGCGGCTGATGGCCTGGCCGTTGGCTTCGACGTGTGTGCCGCCGCTCGGCGCGCCAGCGCCCGCCCACCACGTGACGTTGCCGATGGGCTCGTTCAGCGCGATCCATCCGGTGCCGTAGTCCAGGAACGTGACGCCGAGGTCGGTGGCGTAGTAGTGGCGTCCGAGCTTGCCAGGAGATGGCGCCGTCGAGGGCGGACGGCTGGCGAGCGGACCGCTATCGACGGGCGCAAGCAAGGGATCGATCGCGCCAGTTAGCGCGACCGTGTACTCGTCGATGGTGTTGGCGATGTCGGTGCCTGCCATCGTCGGCAGGCTCCACTTCGCGGAAGGGGTTCCAGGCATGGTGTTCTCCTAGGTGACGTTCGGAAGGGTCATGGAGTCGATGGCGGCGGTGATCGCGTTGAACGTGCGGGTCGCTTCGTCGACGATCGCCTCGTCGGTTACGACGTGGGTCAGGACGATCCCAATGCGCTTGGCCGACATCAGGTCGGCCTTCGTGGCGATGGGGTCGGGTGTCTCGCTCGTTCGGGTGACGGCTGTCAGGTTGTAGGCGTTGCCGCCGACGCGTTCGAGGACCCGGACGCTTTTGGTGCCCGTGAGGTGGCGGGCGCCCGCCCGCTTGAGCGCGTCCACGCTGCCGCGGTGCTGACCCTCGGCCGAGCGAATCCATGCGCGCTGCTCGGCCTCGGCGAGTCCCGCGGGGATGACCACGCCCTTGAACTGCGCCAGCCACGGCAGCGCAACTGCGGGGCAGCGGTCGATGTCGAGCAGGACGCTGTAGCCGGGGCCGTCGTCGGAGTCGCGCACCCACGACGCGACCTCTTCCAACGGCTTGTACTTGGCGGCGACGTAGTGGGCCAGCGGCCACCCGTAGGCCTCGTCGTCGCGGGCGAGCGGACGAAGCTGCTGGTAGATCTCGGCCGCGACCGCACCCATGCTCGGGACGGGCATCAGCTACACCGCCCGTCACCGGTCGGCTCGAAGACCATGATGATCTTCGCGTCCGGCCCCGCGTCGGCCTGGAACTGCACCATCCCCAAGCCCAGGACCACCCCGCCGACCTCGACCGCGACGCGCCCCGGCGGCAGCTCGTTGAAGCCGGTGCCCATCATGGTCCGGCCGGCGTCCTCGACGAACACCCACACCGAGCCGTCTGACGGAAACGTCACCCGGTCGACGCAGCCCTGCAGCTGCACCGGGTCGACGGCACGCGCGAGTCCGCTGCAGTCGACCTCGACGAGCTGTTCGCCATCGTCGACGACGGCCGTCTGACCTCGCCACGACACGACGGTCATGCGATCCTCCCCATGCTTGTATGTGCGATGCGACCGGTGCCCGGCCGCCCTGTGATGACCGGCCAGCGGCCGGCGTGCCCGCGGGTTCCGTTGAAGCGCACACTGGCCGCGCTGCTACCAACGGCGGTCTCGTGGCCGGTCGCAGCGGCCGCCAGGACGAGGGTGACCGCGCCCGAGTTGCGGCCGTTCTTGCGCCCGGTCGCGCTGCTGAGGAACCGCACGGTGGCTGCGCTGGGGCCGAGGCGCGGCGCGGCGCCCGTTCCTATGGCCTGGACCGAGAACCGAACGACGGCAGCTGCGGCGCCGGAAGCGGTCTTGCGGCCAGCATGCGCTGGGGAGAGGTGCACCGCCGCCGCGGCGTTCGCTCCGGTGGACTTGCGTCCGGTCGCGGCGGCGGCGAGCTTCAACGAGGAGCTGGATGGTCCACCGTGCGGCGACGCCGAGCCGGCCGCCGTGGTGGCGAACCGGACGGTCGCGGCTGCGGCCGCCTGTGCGGTCTTGCGGCCCGCGACCACCGATGACAACCGGACGGTGGTCGCACTTGGCCCGCCCTGGGCACCCCACGCGAAGCCGGCTGGATCAGCGACCACCGTGATGCCCGCCGAGCGCGCGAGCTCGTCGCCTCCGTTGCCTGTGCGGTCGCTGCGCGAGCCAATCGCATCGAACCCCAACAGCCACGCGTTAGGGCCGGTGAACACCGCGTCCCACGACGCGATGCTCGTCAGGCTCAACGTCTGGACGGTGGCGCCGGTGAGCTGCGACTTGATCGCTCCGACGCAGACGATGTCGAAGTTCGCGTCGTCACCGAGGCCCGGCTCGTTGCCGACAATGTGCCGGAACCCTGCGCCCGCGTTGAGGGTGAAGACGGCAGACAGCGTCTCGGACTCGGACTGCCATGCGCCCGCCCCCGTCTTCCACCACCACGTCCAGCCGCTCGCTGTGCCGTCCCAGGTGAACCCGACGATCATCCAGTTCGAGGTGTCGGCGAACGTCGCGGCCGTCGCGTACCCGGCCCCGTTGCCCAGGTAGCCGCTGAGGTGGTCGGTCGGGTCGAACTCGAGCCAGTCGTGGGCGATCGACGTGTTGCCCTGGTCCATCGTGTAGACGCCATGCCACGCCGTCGATCCGCCGGTCGCGTTGCGCTTGACCAGCGCAAAGGCGCTGGCCGGAGCCCCGCGCACGTTGTAGCCGTTGAAGGCACCGACAGAGGCGCGCAGGAACGGGTCGGTGCCGTTGAGCCGGTAGGCCATCAGCGACCCGCCATGTCGTCGATGAGGATCAGCGCGGCAGGCGTTGAACGGCCACCGAGCGGGCACCGCCCGGCGTCTGCCGAGCATGGCAGGTGACGGCGAGCCGCTCTGTGGCTAGCCGCCGGTGCGATCGAACGCCTGCGTGCGACGCGAGCGACCGCGGCTCCGGCGCCGTCCGACCCGAGGTGCACGGTGCAGTCATGACGACCGAACAGCTGCGGCAGAACCAGGTCCAGGACGAGCTCGCCAGCTTCCTTCTCGGGAAGAAGGTGGAGTCGATTGCCGCCGTCGATGGCGGCCGCGCCGTTCACCTGCGCGTGACCGGCTGCGACCAGATCCTCGAGGTGCGCGCCGACGCCGAGCGGCTGCAACTGAGCGACGTCACGTCGCTCTACCACGACTGAGCACCTCACGCCGCCACCGCCTCGACGTCACAGTCGTCGACGCGCAGCCACCGCCGGGCGGCCGCGACAGTGATGTCGCTGACGTCGACCTGCCCGGCCGCGGGATCGCTGGCGCGGTCGCCGACGAGGCGTGCCACCTCGCCGATGATCCGCGCGAGCTCGGCGGCGGTGAGGCGCTCGTCCTCGACGAGGTCGCCGTAGTTGCCGCTGCTGTCGGTGACGGCCTGGCGCGCGCGCTGGTGCGCGCCGACCTGACCGACATGCCACATCCGAAGCTGCTCCAGCCACGGCACTTCTGTGCGTGGAATCCAGTCGCGGGACAACGGCGCGGGGGCGCTCATCGACGCTGTCCGATCGGGTCGGCCATGCCGCGCCGTGCCATCTGGGCGATCTCGTCGATGTGGTCGCGCAGGATCGCCTCGTGGCGGACGCGAAGCTCGCCGGGGTGCCCGACGTCGACCTTCATCAGCAGGGTCCGCTCATCGGCGATCCCGGCCCGCGCCCCCTGGTCGCGCAGCGCCTTCCAACCGCGCTCGCCGAGCAGATCATCAGGGCCTGCCGGCGCCGACGGACGCAGGCGCTCGGCCTCGTCCCGCAGCCGGCTGCTGTGCAACTTGTAGGTGTTGCGGTCATCGGCGAGCACCTTGTCGGCAAACGCCTCGGCCACGCGGTCGATCACGCCCGCAAGCGCGACGGCCGCAGACACCACGTTGGTCTCCGCGTCGGCGATCCGCTGGTCGCCACGAGCACGTTCCTCGGCGAGCGTCTTCTGCGCACGCTCGTAAGCCTCGTCACTGAGGTAGGGCATGCCGGGCGCGACCGGCGGGGCGCTCGGGATAGACCGGCGAGCGTCGATCGCGCGCTGAAGCGTCGTTCGCGCCCGGTTGTAGGCGCCCACCGCGCGGTCGTGCTCGCCGCTGAGGTCAACCGGCACCCGGTTGGGGTCCGTCGGACCGCCGCTCTCGAACGCGCGGACGTCGCTGGCCAGCCAGTCGTAGTCGAGGGGACCCGACGCGCGCGGCGATGATCCGGTCGCATACACGGTCATCACGCCACCTCGTCCAGATGCGGGAACAGGCCGGTGCTCGTCGGTTGGCCCGTGGGCGCGAATTTCGCCGCCGCGAGGCCGCCGTTGCTGGCGGAGGCCGTCAGCAGCCGCTCGGTGCCGGCGGGGTCCTCGTCGAACGCCTCACGCCAGCTCGTGCGGCCCGTGTCGGTCGCCGTGATCTTGCCAGCGTCGGCCGCGGCCGCGACGATCCGGTCACGCCGTGCGGCTTCGGCACCGTCGATCGCAGCCGATGCTTCGTCGAGCTGCGGGAACCAGCCGGTTGTGGTGATGGGGGTGGGCACGTCGTTCTCCTTCGTAGTTGTAGAACTTGCGTGGGTGGAGCTAAGGGCTGCGACGACATCGCCTGTCGATGCCGTCGCGGGAAGACCGAGTCGCGGCGCCAAGTCGGCCGCTGAGGCGGTCACGACCGTCACCGGGCGTGGCGCCGGCTCGCCGTTTGGGCCGGTGAACACCTCGATTCGGCGCCGAGTAGTTGAGGACGGCACGTTGTTGCTCCTTCTGTTGTTGATGATCTTGGTCACCGGGACGCTCCGAGCCCATAAACGCCCTGGAAGGGCGCGGGGGCGTACGCGCGCCCGGGCGGCAAGGTGGTGGTGATCGCCGACGCGGGAACATCGAGCGAAGAGGACGTCTGCCGCTCGGGCGACGCGAAGTCCGGCCGCCACGACGTCGCGAAGTCGCGGATCTCAGCCACGGCGTGCGCCAGCACACCGCTCTGAGCGTCATCCACGGCGCTGACGAACCACTGACGCGACACGTTGGTCTGACTCCAGGCCGACGACGCCGCCATCCGATGCTGAGCGAGGTAGGTCCGCTCGACCTCGTCGAGATGCGCAAGCAGCGTGCGCCCGACCTCGTCGACCACACTCGCCAGCCGCCCGTGGGCCTCCGCCACCGTCGACCAGGCCTCGTCCAGCCGGCCCCGACGCTCCTGGTCGGTCAGCCCGCGCGGACCGGGCGGGATCACCCGCCCCTCCACCAGCGCACGGCGACGCTCCCGCAACCACGCGTGGTACCCGTCGGCGAACACGGCGTCCTCGTCCTGGAGAGCGGCGAGCGTCGCCGGCACCTGCATCAACGCGACGACCCGACCACGCACCGCCGTTTCGTGACGCTCCCGGAGCGGCTCCAGCCAAGGGTGCTCGGACTGCTCGACCCACCCGCGGCGCCCTTGCGGCTGGATCAGCCCGATCAGGTGCGCGAGGATCTCGCCGCTGCTGCGACGGCCCTGACGTGTCTCGATCTCGGTCACGCGACGCCGCCGACGGCGCGGTGCTCGGCGGCAGCCGTCGGCGCGAGCGCGCGGAGACGCACCGCCTGCGCGACCGTGACCTTGTCCAGCGAGTGGGCGCCCACCTCGACGAGCAACCGGCCCAGATCCGCGACGCCAACCTGCAGGAACTCCGCGGCGAGCGCGTCTCGTTCGCTGAGGTCGAGCACTCGATCGTCGCTCGTTTCCTGCAAGTCCATGTGGTTCTCCTTGTCGGTGGTGTTGGTCATTTGGCTTGTCCTTCGGGTTGGGGCGCGTCGGCCGTCTCCGCATCGCGTGGTTCCCGGCCGTGGTCGGCCCGGTCGAGTCCGAGTTCCTCGCGCACGAGCGCACCGATCCGGCGCCGCTCGTCCGACGTGAACAACAGGGCCGCGAGCCCGGTGAGGTCGCCGAGCCGCTCGTCGAGCCGTGCGAGGTCGTCGTCGGTCATGCCGCACCCCCTCCATCGATCAGCATCAGGCGCCGCGTGACGACCTCGCGGGTGCGAGGCTCGTCGAGCGGCACACCGAGGTCACCGAGCACGCCACGGATCAGCTCGGCCATGGCCTGGCCGTGACGCTCGGCGACCGTCACGCGCCGTTCCTCGACACCCGCGGCCAGCGCGATCTTCGAGAAGTTCACGAGGCGGTCCATCGCCACCTGCCGCGCTCGGACCCAGACGTGCAGCTCGGGCGGTCCGGAGGTGACCTCCTCGACGGTTTCGGTCGCCGACTCGCCGTCCTTGCCATGCGATAGCGGCCGCCTCTTTCGGCTGACGATCGGGCCGACGGCGTCGTCGAGATAAAGCTCCGCGATCCGATCGCTGCAGTAGCGAACCTCGCCAGCGGCGATCCGGATGCACTGCAGGATCGCCTCGTGGGGCTCGATCTCGAGCGGAATGCCCATCGCGGTCGCCTCGACGCGGGCGACTGCGAGGGCGCCGCTCATCTCGGCCTGCGGCGATGCGCCGCCGTGGAGCTTGCACCGTGAGTAGCCCGGATGTCCCGTGCCCCATCCGGCTGGTCGCCGGCACCCGGTGCCGGCCGTGGTCTTCGCTCCGCAGACGGCAGAGTCATGCGGCATGGCGGCCTCCTAGTTGGCCTCGGACGGGCAGCAACTCGACGTCGCTGCCCGAAGTGGTCGATCGACGGCGGCGCGATGCCGCCCGTGGAGTCGGATCTGTCGCCAGCGGCCGCTCGCTCACAGAGCGAGAGGCCCACGCCGCGCGGGCACGCTCGAGGTCGAACCGCAGCCGCGGCCGCGGCCCGTCGCCCATGCGCTGACCGCCGAGGATCTCGGCGTGCTCGCGCACCCACGGTGCCGACATCCCGATCTCTTGAGCGACCGTCGCGGCATCAACGAGACAGCGACCCGTGACGGGCGCCGACGAGTAGTCCGGCACCAACCGGATTGCCACACCGCCAGGAGCGAGCACCGTCAAGCCGCCCGCGAAGAGGTCGGCGAGCTGGTCGGGCGCGAGGCGGATCTCCTGGGCGACGCTGCCAAGGGGTCCGGCGCTGTCATGGGGTGGCCGGCTCATGCGGCTTCCTCGGCGAAGACGTCGGCGGTGAGGGCGCTAACGGGAGTCGAGGTCTCTGCACGTTCTGCTGCACCCGCCCCCTTAAGGGGGTTGGGGCGGGTTGCAGCGTCGGCGTGCAGTGCCGTGTAGTCATCGTGCAGCGGATCCCTAGGGGTTCGTGCAGGACCGTGTAGCGACCGTGTAGCTACACGGTCCTCTGCACGCTCTGCACGGTCGTCTGCTGAGTAGACGTACGTGATGGGCGCTCGCGGCGCCGCTGGCGGGTCCTTGTAGGCGACGCCGTTGGCGACGAGGTTGTCGAGCTTGCGGCGGACCTTCTCGACGACGTTGCGGCTCGGTGTGGGCCCGTGGAGGATGGCCGCCGCCTCGGGAGCGGTGAGGCGCCACTCGGCCGCGAGGACGTCTCGGATGCTGCGCTCGCGCTCCACGGTGCTCGTGCCGGTGGCGTGGTCGTGGACGACCGTCAGCGGCCCGACCTCGTCTGCGGGCTGCTTGAGGTGCTTGAGCTCGACGACGGCGTCTCCGGCCTGGCCCTTGAGGAGCAGGACGCTGCCGGCTCCCGCGGTGATCCACGTCGACCCGTAGACGTCTTCGAGCTTGTCCGGGTTCTTGTTGTCCCCGTTGGCCTTGCGCTGATGGTGGAGGGCGCAGACCTCGATGCCGGCCTCGTTGAGCGCGGCCATGCACGCCTTGACGGCCGAGCCGACCTCGTCGCTGGTGAGCGGCGAGGCGATGTCCTTGAGGCTGTCGATGATGACGGTGTCGACGCCCTGGGCGGCGGCGTCGAGCGCGAGCTGACCGGGGTTGTCGACCAGGTTGTAGGGCAACGGCCCGCGCCAGACGACGAGAAGCTCGCCGACCATCTTTCGATGCTCGGGACGGAACAGGCGTCGCATCGAGCGAGCGATCTGCGCGGGGCGATCGCAGGCGAGGTACAGCACACGCTTGGTGCTCGGGGCGACGATATGGTCGAGCACTTCGAGGTCGCCGAAGAGCCCCATCCGGGCGCGCATGACCTGCTGGATCAGCGTCGACTTGCCGACACCGGGCGGTCCGCACAGCAGGAGCGGTTCGCCTTTGGCCCAGAGGACGCCGTTGCCCTCGTCTCCCCAGACCGCCGGCACGTGTTCGGGTGCGTCGAGGATGAACGCGCCGCCGTCGACCAGCGGGCTCATGAGGTTGGCTCCTCGACGACGTGGACCCGGAGTCGTCCGGCCGGGCTCTCGGTGATGCGGCCGTCGGCGACGAGGTCGGCGATCGCGGCGCCGAGGATGTCGGGCCGCCAGCGTGCGAACTCCGGCAGAGCCCGCGGCAGGTCGTCGACGCACGTGGCTGCGGGGCTCTTGAGCAGCGCGGCGTGCAGGATCTGCGCCCGCGCCTCCGCGACGCTGAGCGAGGTAATCACGCCTCCTCCCAGCCCAACACGGCGGACCTCGGGGGCGGCGCCAGCAGCTGGTCCGAGGCATCGGGCGCGTTGACCGGCATGGACGCCGTGACGAAGTGCTGCTCCCGCAGCACATACCGAGCGACGCGCGCGTCGCCCTTGTGCTCGAACAGCGTCACGATCGTCACGCCGTGACGCGAACGGAGCTCGTCCACGCGGGCGGCCAAGCGCAGGATGGGCGGGCCGCCGTCCGCGACGTCGGGCAGCAGGAAGTCCGCCGCGGTGATGCCCAGCTCGCCGCGTCGGCGCAGGAGCTGCTCGACCCGGGCGGTCTGCGTCATGCGCTGGCGCTTCATGCGACCACCGCCACGAGGCACAGAACCCGGCCGCGCCCGTCGCCACGGCCCGAGCCCTGGCGCGTAGACGACGGGTAGCGACCATGCCGCGCACCGAAACCGGGCGCGACGAAGAGCCACCCGTCAGGGCAGCGGAAGAGCGTATGGAGGGCGCGAGCGGTGCTCGTCGCCGTGAGGTGGATGGAATGCCGGCTTCGTCCGCCGGCGGGGCCTAGATGGCCTGGTGGGCCAGGGTCGTCTGACGCCGAGGGCGTCGAGACAGCGCGCCGGCGAGCGGCCGGACGCCCGGCGCCGCGAGCGCGAGCGCCACGCTGACGCGCGCACGTCGACCGACGATCGACGCGGAAGGAGCGGCGTAGGATCTTGGCCCGGCGTCGGCGCTCCCGGTCGACGCGGACACCATCGCCGGTAGAGATACGCCACCGGTCGCGAGCGTCGTCCATCATCTCGGACGCCTCCATGTGGGCGTCCTGCAGGCACCGGCGAACCTTCTGCAGCTCGTCTGAGCAATCGCCAGTGTCCGGGTGTACGGCATCGAAGGATGCGAGCTCGTCGCACAGCCGACCGAACCACTCGTAGGTGGCGATGTGTCGTTGAAGCCGGTCCAGTCCGGCGAGCGCGGGCCGGAGTCCGAGGAGATCCTCGAGCCAGCTGGCGCCGAAGACCGGCGGAGCGGGTGCGACCTTAGGCGAGGTCTGGCTCATGGCGGTGGGTGGTGATCATCGTTGGTGTCCTCTTTCCATCTTGGTCGGAGAGCCTGAGCCCTCGCAGGGGACTGTCGCAGGCTCGGCGGACGTCTTCGCTTCAGAACGACCGCGGCCCCCAGGACGAAGGTCCCGGGGGCCGCTTGAAAGAGAGGTCACACCAATGACCTAACCGCCATCGTGGAAGCTAGCAAGCGTCGCCGACGGAGGAGGTGCGCAAGACGACCTCCATGGCCTGCCTCTCCAGCATGGCCTTCCATGGCCTCCGAGAAGCGTGATCCGCGAGAAGGAGCTGGCGTTCGACGCGCACGATCTCCGTGGCGGACAGCTGAGCCGCTGCGAACGCCGGATCGGTGAGCCGTCCGCGAAGGGCAGCGCGATGGCACCGTCACAACGAGAGGTCAGCGAGTTCCGCATCACGATGCGGAACTCTCACGGCGACCCTCTGAGGCGATGGGGCTTCCGGCGGATAACGCTTCCACGATCACGCAGCACTACGTGCTCGCAGACGCGCCCGATGAGCAGTTCGAGGAGGTGATCAACGAGGCCAAGGCCGAGGGCTTGAGCCGGGCGCCCTGACCATCGGTCCCGCGGGACCGATCCTCTTCATCGCGGTGAAGAGGATCTCCGCCGGCACGGTCCACGGGCCGGCCTCTCGCGAGGCAGGCGAGCGCTCGTTGGTCGAGTGCGCCCTGTCTCCAGGCGTCGTTTGCCAGGGCCGCCGACTCGAAGGCGTCGACGGTGCCCGCACAATGCCCGGACGTGCGTGAGCGTCGCTGAGCGTTGCAGCGATCCTTATTGTGGCGTAGTGTCGGCGCGCCCCGATGCCACGCCTCCTCCGAGCCACGTTCAGGACCCTCATCCTCGCCTTGATCGTCGGCCTGCTCGTTGCTCCCGCAGCCCCCGCTGCGCCAACGGGAGTTCGCAGCTGCGGCTCCGACCTCGACGCCGGCCGCCATGCGAGCTGCGCGTTCGCCCGCAGCGTCCGTGCCGCGTACCTCGACGCCGACGATGGGAGCGGAGACGAGCAGCTGAGCGTCGTGAGCCCAACGACCGGCAAGCGCTACGACGTGTCCTGCGCCGCGTCCGCGTCAACGGTCGAGTGCACGGCGGGCACCAACGCCTACATCAAGTTTCCGAGCGCCAGCGCGGCCGAGGTCGCCCCGCCCGCGGCTCAGGCGCCCGCGCGCTCCGTCGCGCCCCCAGCACGTCCGTCGATCACCGACCAGGAGTCCCCGAACATGGACGACAACAGCAACGCCATCCTCGCTCTCGCGATCGTCGCCGGCGTGCTCGTTTGGGTGGTGCCAAGCATCCTCGTCGCCGCGCACGCAAGCCGCAACGGCTTCCGGTTCGGCTCGTTCCTCGTCGTCGCGCTGTTCCTCAGCTGGCCGCTCGCTCTCTTCGGCGATGTCCTGTTCGGGGCCCGGTCGCCGCTGGTCCGTCAGCGGGTAACTGTGTCCGAACCGCAGGAGGCTCCGACGCTCGTGACATCGTGAGTCGCGTTCAGCCCAAGAGCCATGGAGACCGCACCGCGAACACGTCGCTGCCGGAGCTGGTCACCCGTCAAGAGCTAGCCGAGATCATGCGCGTGTCCGTCCCGACGATCGACCGGATGCGTCGCGCCGGGATGCCGCACGTGACGTGGGGGCGGCGACTGGTCCGGTTCCGAGTGAAGGACGCGCTCGCGTGGGCTGAGCGCCAAGGCGCGACCGAGAACGGCGCCGATCTAGACTTGGCACCCATGCGGAGCCGGCCTCTCCAGTAGCTGCCGGGACGGCAGGCGCCTTCGACGCCCTTCGGAGGCCTCGCGTTGAGCGCTAGGGTCGTTCCATGAGCGAGCCTACGCACTGGACAATCCTGATCGACGGCAGCCCAGCACCAGTGTCGCCACCTGCTATGGACGACGACGGGATCGCACTGGCTCTGGCGGGGTCGCTCAGCGCGCAGCATCCAGACGCCCGTGTCACGGCGGTCCGGTGGTCTGGGGCTCCCGATGGTTGGGATCGGGGCGAGCACATCGGCGAGTTCGTCGCAGGTAAGCTGCTTCCCAAGAACGAGTGGACTTGACCTGCCTGCCCGACACGACGACCCACGTGGGGTGGTAGCCGCTTACGACTCGTCGGGTCGCACCGCACCTTCGCACGAGTCCTGAGATCGACTGGCGAGGTCCGGCGTTCGACAGCCGGGCTTGAGCGCGCGGCTGCGGCGACCGACGAGTTCAGCATGGGCCTCGCGTTGAGCCGGACCACCGGCGAGTCGATCGTGCTGCGCACACCGTCATCGAGGTAATGGCCACAGGCGCGACGACGGCGCGCGTCATCGTCGATGCGCCCGCGTAGGTCGAGATCCTGCGTGGCGAGCTGGTCGCCGGCAAGATCCCGGCGCTGAAGCTCGGCCGGCTCTACCGCTACAAGCCTGAGGCGATCGAGAGGTTCGAGAACGACGGGTCAGGCGGAAGGGTCGCCGGAGGTCTATGTCGAGGCTGACTAGCCGTGCGGATCGAAGCTAGCCGAAAGTTGGTCAGCTAGACCTGAGCGCTTCCGATACCGTCGCACCATGAAACGGTCCCACACCCTGATCGCCTGCATCATCGTCGCCGCAATCAGCATCACAGCGACGGCCGGCGCCGCCAACCGCTACCTCATCACCTCCGCCAAGCAGATCAAGCCGAGCGTCCGCCATGCGCTCAAGGGCGCCAAGGGAGCACGCGGCCCCGAAGGCGACCCCGGACACGACGGCACCGACGGCATCGGCCTCCCCGGCGCCGCAGGACCCGCCGGTCCGGCAGGCCCCGCCGCGGTCAGTCGTCTCACGCACGTCTCAAACACCGTGGCGATCGGCCCCGACCAGGTACAGCTGATTTCGGTCGCGTGTCCCGCCGGCCAAAGCGTCGTATCCGGAGGCTTCGGCGTCGTCGGCTTCGCGTTCCTCAGCGATGGCGTCGGAGGCACGTGGAGCGCGGGCGTCGACACCTACGGCAACACGTCGACCTACAGCCAGACGGTGTATGCGAACTGCGCCGCAAGCGGGCAGGCCGTCGCCGCGCGGGCCGTAGATCGATTTGAGGGCACGAGGCGGTACGCCAGGCTGCTGGCGGAGCGTCGAGCCCAGCACCGCTAGAACGTACGAAGCGCCCCGCCGGCACGTAGCCGACGGGGCGCTGAGGTGCTGCATGAAGTTGTAGGTGAGGCCGGGCCTAGCGGCGCAGTGCCGACGGGCGAAGGTCGGCGGCCGTGAACTGCCCGAGGTGGGTCAGGAGGTCGTCGTGCGTCCAGTCGCTCATCACCTGGACTACCTGGTCCCGTTCAAGGCGGAGATTCCGCGCGATGTCGTTGAGTACGTAGGACATCGCCCACTTCCGGTGCCCGTCGATCTGGAACGTGACCGCCGTTTTGACGCCGTCGCTGGACGTGACCGGGACGCGGAACAGCATCCCGTGGCGTGCTTTGCGGGGTTCGGCGCCAGCTAGCCGTGTGGCTGCGGCGATGAGGTCGGCAGTGAGGACTTGCGGTACCACGAGCGGGGCGCGTCGTGGCCGCGCTTGCGCAGAATGCTAACGATTCGTACGCGATGTGCCAATCTTGCGCGCAGGTCAGCCGCGATGCCCTGGTAGGCGTCGTTGAGCCGGCGGTAGATCAGCAAGGCGGTTTCTGCCTCATCCTGTGTGAGCTCGTCGGCGCCGAGATCGCCCACCATGCGCGCGTAGTCCTGTGCGCTCTCGACGAACGCCCGGATTGCCGTCTGAAGGTCTTCGTCGGCGGCGATCACATCGAACTCCGTCGACCGGAACACGAACAGATCGTGCTCCATCCAGTGGACGACCTGCGACAGGGTCACGTCGCCGATAGAGATGACCCCGTGCTCCGGGGTCTCCTCAGTTGGCCGTGGCGGGCTCGCGAGTTCGGTGGTGCTCATAACGTCATCCTGCGGCTTCGTCGTCCTGCGAGGCCTTGGGTACTGCGGACGGCCGGACTATGGGCTCCATCGCGTGAGTGTCATTCTATCTGAACAGGATCGGCCCTGTACACGGATAAGTTGACGTCCAGCGGACGACCGTCCTAGCCGGACCGGCAGACTACTCGCCGTTGGGCACCCCGTACGAGACGACCGCGATGATGATCCCGCCCGCCGCCGTCCGGATCTCAGTCGCCACGCGCCCCTCAGCAGAGCCCCGGAAGCAAGCGTAGGAAGGAGCGCGGGCGATAGATGTAAGTCATGGCGCAACGGGCACTGGGCCGGGCTCGGTGCCCGTATCCGCCGATATCGCCCACGATTCGGCAGCATCCAACGAGGGCGCCCAGCCCCTATCCCCCGTGTTCTTCAGCGTTCCCGGGCGTTTCGCCCTGATCGTCCTCGTCCTTCACACGCGAGAGGTCGCAGGTTCGAAACCCGCCGCGCCCATCCTGGAAGGCCCCGCAAACCGGGGCCTTCCGTCGTTCGGGGCTCCGCGACCGAGAACAGCAAACCCCCTGCTTTGGCCGAAACGTTGGCCGAAACTCGGGTCATGCGGGCAGGGTAACGCGGCACCGGACTATCGATACATCGCGCTCACGCCTGTCCACGATGATGAGGAGGCCGAGCGCGCCATAGGCGAAGCAGCGGTCAGCGCGGCCCCCGGCTACGCGCGGCGTCTCATGTGATGTCGCCGAGGAGGCCGCCCTTGAGAAAGTCGAAGTAGAACATTTGCAGGTCGGCCTCGCGGGCATCGGGCTTGACCAGATCGGCCCAGATCGACGATCCGGCCGGCCTCGCGGCGAGGTCGGTCACGACCGCGACCGGGCCCGGTCTCCTCGACCAGCCTCTAGATCTACGTGCTCGCGTTAGGACGAGAGCCGGGCGCGCGCCGTCTCGTCATCGCCCGTTCGTCATGCCCTCGCAGCAGTGCAGCTTCGCTGGGGTCGGGATGACGCCGTTCGCCGAGCCGGGAACCAAGGACGGTGACTACGCCGATTGGGCGCACCCGGCGGGCCGGCGAGCCATCCGACTCGATCAGCGCGACGCGCGCGCCGTCGCGCTCGCGCAGCCCGGTGCCCAGGTCGGCTAAGGCGGCGAGGTCGACCGGCTCGGGGGCGAAGAAGTCCGACAGCCACCGCTTCTCCGTCGCGGCCGCCCACGCGAGGAGCCGCGTGAGCTTCATCACCGTGGTCGTCCTCGAGGAACCCGTTCGCCGATGGCTCGGGTGCCGAATCCTCATACGCGTAATACGCACGTTCGTGCGCATGGCGTCGGAGTGGCGGGTGTCAATCGCCAGGCGCGAGCGTGACGCCCAGCTCGCGCATCTCGTCGCGGAAGTGCTTGTCGCGCTCCCGCAGCTGCGGCGGCAGGTGGCCGTAGACATCGAGCGCCACGAGGCCGTGCATCCGGCCCCAGAAGCGCAGCGCCAGCGCGAGAACTTGCGGCGTCAGGCCGGGATGGTCGGCACGGGCGGCGGCGGCGAAGGCCGGCTCGAAGTCCGCCCAACGGGCGCGCTCCGTCGAGGGCCGCGGCGCCGCGTCCGCCACCACGTCGATGAGCACGGCGCAGGCGCGGTGGGCCTCGGCGGCAGCCGCGCCGCCTTCGGGGGGCGAGTAGCCCGGGATTGGGGCGCCGTAGACAAGCTGGAACTCCGCCGGGTGCTCGACCGCCCAGTCCCGGTAGGTCCCGGCGACCGCCAGGAGCCGCTTGACCGGGTCGGTGGCCGTCGGCGGGTTCGACGTCGCTCCGGCGTGAGGCCAGCCCAAGCGTCGTTGGCAGACCTGCGACGTTGAACTGGTCCTTGACCGTGATAGGCACACCGTGCAGCAGCCCGGTCGGCTGGCCTTCGGCGAGACGCTTGTCGGCCTGGTCGGCTTCCTGCCTGGCCTGGTCGAAGCGTCTGAGCACCACCGCGTTGACTGTGGCATCCGCTGCTTCGATACGTGTGATGCACGCCTCGAGGGCCGCTCGAGCCGTCGCCTGGCCGGTTCGTATCGCGTGCGCGAGACCGACCGCGCTCTGCGCCAGCGCGTCGCGGTCCGATCCAGCGTCTGGGTCGTCGTACATCTCCGTTGCCTTTCGCTAGCCGGTCGCCGGTCGCCGGTCGCCGGATACGGGCCAGGAATCCATCGGCGTTTGCCTTCGCGGGGTAGACGTCACCCGACATCACCACGCACGCGCGGGCACCGTCGTCGCAGCGGACGATCGACGCGGTGCCGGTTCGACCCCAAGGGTGCCAAGGCCGGCCGCGGCACCCCGAGAAGTCATAGGTGTCGGCGAAGGTACGTGGTGTGCGCGTGGGATCGGAGGGCGTGCTGAGCGCCGCTCCCCGGTCGAGCGTGGTCGTGCGGACCGCCCGCGAGCGGTCCGCACGACGCGCGGCGCTCAGGGCTTGAAGCCGTCCGGCGCGCGGACGGTCGAGAGGTCGACGTCCTGCAGGTTGGCCTTGTCGACCTCGGTGACCGGGGTGTACACCGTCTTGGTCACCGGGCGCTTGCCGATCGCTGCCATCGCCTGGCGGACCGCCGCGGCCCCCTGGGTGACGATCCGCTGGGCCGCAGTGCAGACGAACGCCCCCTGGTCGAGCAGCTGCTGCGCGGTCTGGCTGTAGTTGGACGTCGCGACCTTCACGTCGCGGTGCGCGGCCTTGATCGCCGCGACCGCCCCGGCGCCGGTGTCGTCGGTGACGCTGTAGACGCCCGCGAGGTCGGGGAAGCGCTGCAGCCAGTCCCCCGTGACCTTCAGCGCCGCGTTGGTGTTGTCGGCCAGGCGGGAGGTCGCGACCACCTTCATGTTGGGGTACTCGCTCTTCAACGTGTCGGTGAAGCCCTTCGCGCGGGCGGTCGCCCAGACCTGGCCCGCCGGACCGGTGAGCATCGCGACCTGCCCCTTGCCGCCGAGCGCCCGCCCGAGGCACTGGGCCTCGATCTTGCCCATGGCCGGGTTGTCGGTGAACACCGAGGACGTCAACTTGGTCGAGTTGGGTGCGCTGGACGTGCCGATCACCGGGATCTGCGCGGCGGCTTGGTCGACCACCGCCGAGATCGCATCGGCGTCGGTGGCGCCCACCAGCAGCGCCTTGACGTCGCGGTGCACGAGGTCCTGGATCTGCGAGATCTGCTGGTTGGCGTTCGTGTCGCCCCCGGCGCTTACGGCCACGAGCTTGACACCCTGGCGTCGCGCCTCCTGCTGGGCGCCGTAGAGCAACGACACCCAGAACGACTCCGAGCTGTCGGGCATCGAGAACCCGATCGTGGTCTGCGCCTTGCCGCCGCTCGTCGAGCTGCTCTTCGCTCCACAGCCGGTCGCCGCGGTCGTCGCGACGCCGAGCGTCGCGACGATCGCAATCGTGGTGAACCTATGCATCGATGGCCTCCTTGAGGCGTTGGGACGCAGCGGCCCGGCGGATCAGGTGGTCGGCCAGACCCGCGAGCAAGATCACCGCGCCCAGGATGATCTCTTGTAGGAACTGCGAGTAGCCGGCGAGCGTCAGGCCGTTGTTCAACGACTCGATGAACAAGGCGCCGACGAGCACCAGCCATGGTCGACCCATCCCTCCTGCGAGGCTCACTCCACCGATGACCGCAGCGGCGATGGCTTGCAGCTCGAGCCCCTGCCCATCGGTCGGCAGGCCGCCTCCCGCGCGGCCGACCAGGATCGTGGCCGCCACGCCCGCCGACAGGCCCGCGATCCCGTACGCCCAAGCCAGCGTCACGCGCCGCGAGACGCCGACCATCTCGGCGCCCGCCGGGTTGCTGCCCAGCATGTAGACGCGGCGCCCCGCCGCCGCCCGTCGCAGGAAGCCGGCCAGCAGCGCCGCGAACGCCAGCGCCAGGACGAACGCGGCCGGAACGCCGAGCACCTCGTCGTAGCCCAGCCCCGACAGCGGGTTGCCGTCGTGCAGGATGACCGCGCGATCGCCGCTGATCAGCAGCGCGAGGCCACGCGCGACCGACAGCATGCCGAGCGTCGCGATAACCGGCTGCACGCCCAGACGACCGATCAGGCCGCCGTTGACGAGCCCGCAGGCCAAGCCGGCCAGCGGAGCGGCGACGATGCCGGCGGCGCCGAAGGCGCGGATCGCCAGCGCGCCGGCGACCGCCGACAGCGCCGTGACCGAGCCGACGGAGATGTCGAAGCCGCGCGTGACGAGCACGACCATCTGCCCGACGGCGACGATGGCCAGCGGCGAGCACTGCGCCAGGACGTTCTTGAAGTTCGTCGGCTCCAGCTCGCCCGGCGCCAGGTTGAAGAACGTGATCAGAGAAGCGGCCAGGCACAGGGGCGCGAGCGCGTTGCGCATGATCGGCGCCGTCCGCTCGCGCAGGGCGTTCGGGACGGTCATGACGCCAACCCCCGCTCCGTGCCCGCGAAGGACCCGGCCGGCGCCGGACGCGCCCGCCGCAGCCGCAGCCGACCCAACGGGAGCCCGCGACCGGCGAGGATCACCGACGCCACCGTCACCACGCCGACGACGATCGTCTGCGCGTCGTCGGACACGTTGAGCAGCACCAGGCCGTTCTCGGTCACCGACACGATCAGCACGCCGGTCAGCACGCCCGCGACCCGGCCCGCGCCGCCGCTCATCGAGAGGCCGCCGATCGCGCACGCGGCGATCGCCTCGAAGGGCAGCGTCGGCTGGAGGTTCGGCTGGCCGGACTGCACGCGCGCGGCGAGGATCACGCCCGCCACCGCGACGAAGCCGGCCGCCACGACGTAGGCCATCAGGATCAGCCGCCCGACCCGCAGCCCGGCCTGGCGCCCCGCCTCGGGATTGGCGCCGATCAGGTACCAGCAGCGCCCGGCCGTCGTGCGGCGCAGCAGCAGCGACAGCAGCGCCAGCCCGGCGAGCGCCAGGACCACCGGGACGGGCACGAAGCCGACCTGCGCATTGCTGGCCCAGGTGACGTCGACCCCGGTGGGCGCCTGGACCGACACGCCGCCGACGATGTAGGACGCGAGGCCGTGCAGGCCGGTGAGCATCCCGAGCGTCACCAGGAACGCGGGGACGCTCAGCAAGCCGATGAGCACGCCGTTGACCACGCCGACCGCCAGCGCCACGAGGATGGCGAGCGCGAACGCGACGGTCGGGCCGTGGTCCAGCTCCTTGATCACGACGACGCTCATCAACGCGACCACCGAGCCCGACGACAGGTCCAGGCCCCGCGTGATGATCACGACGGCCTGCCCGCAGGCGGCGAGCCCGAGGATCGACGCGTTGCGGCCGAGGTTGGCCACGTTGCCGCTCGTCAGGAAGCCCGGCGCGAACAGCGCGAGGCCGACGACGAGGACGGCGAGCAGCGCCGCGGTCGGCGCGAGGTCGGACCAGCGTCCGCTCGTGGCGCGATCGCTCATCGCCGCGCGCCCGTGAGGTGGACGACGATGTCGGTCGCGGTGGCGGAGCCGTCGAGCGCGGCGACCAGGCGGCCGGCGCGCATCACGAGGATGCGGTCGCAGAGCGCCGTGACCTCCTCGAGGTCGCTGGACGTGAGCAGGACCGCCATGCCCCGCTCGGCGGCCTGCACCAGCGCGTCGTGGATCTCGGCGCGTGCGGCGACGTCGACGCCGCGGGTCGGCTCCTGCGCGATCAGCAGCCGGCACTGCTCGGTGAGGCTGCGCGCGACCATCACCTTCTGGCGGTTGCCGCCGCTGAGCGCGGCGACGTCGGCGCCCGGATCGGCGGGCTTGACGCCCAGGCGCGCCAACGTGGGGACGAACGCGCGGCGCTCCCGGCGCGCCGTCAGCACGCCGAAGCGGCTGAGCCGTCGCAGGCTCGAGGCGCTGGCGTTGTGCAAGACGCTGTGGCCGAAGAAGCAGCCGTCGCGGTCGCGGTCGACGGGGATCAGCCCGGCGCCGGCGCGCAGCGCGCCGGCGCGGTCGCCCGAGCGCAGCGGCCGGCCGGCCAGCTCGACCCGTCCCCCACCGAACGACCGCGTGCCGGCCAGCGCGTCGCCGAGCTCCATCGCGCCCGAGCCGATCAGGCCGACGAGGCCGACGACCTCGCGCTCGTGCACGTCCAGGCTCACGTCGCGGAAGGCGCGCGGTGCCGTCAGGCCGGACACCTGCAGCACCGGCGCTCCCGGCGTGCGCCGTTCGACCGTACGGGACGTCAGCGCGTCGCCGACCATCGCGGCCACGAGTTGCCCGCCGTCGAAGCCGGAGGCGACCTGGGAGTCGACGACGACCTGGCCGTCGCGCAGGACCGTGACGCGATCGCTGATGCGCTCGATCTCCTCGAGGCGATGGCTGATGAACAGCAGCGCCCGCCCCTGGTCGCGCATCACCTCCATGACGCGCATCAGCGAGTCGACCTCGTCGGCGGCCAGCGACGTCGTCGGCTCGTCGAGCAGCACGACGCGGCAGTCGCGCATGACGCAGCGCGCCAGCTCCACCAGCTGGCGCTGCGCGAGCGACAGCTCCGCGGCGCGGGTGCCGAGTGCCACGTCGAGCCCGACGGCGCGCAGCGCGTCGCGCGCGCGGTCGATCGCGTCGGCGTGGCGCAGGAGCCGGTGCCCGGGCGCCCGCGCGATCTCGAAGGCCAGCAGGTTCTCGAGCACCGTCAGGTGCGGCATCAGGCTGAGCTGCTGGTAGATGGGCACGATGCCGTGGGCGGTCGCGTCCCGGACGTCGGCCATCGCCACCGGCGCGCCGTCGATCCGGATCTCTCCGGCGTCGGGCTGCGTGCCGCCGACCAGGATGCGCAGGAGCGTGCTCTTGCCGGCGCCGTTCTCGCCCAGCAGCGCGTGCACCTCGCCGCCGTGCAGCCGCAGCGAGGCGCCGCGCAGCGCCTGTGTGCTGCCGAAGCTCTTGTGGATGTCGTGCAGCTCGACGATCGCGTGACCGCGGTCCTGCTCATGCGTCGCGATCAGCCGGTCGAACGCCTCCGTTCGGGCGAGCGTGCTCACCTGCTTCGCTCCTTGTCCTCGAGTGATCCAGATGGTTGACCGACGACCCACCGCCAGTCCCGCGGGGCTTCCAAGTGCCACCCGCTGTTGGCCTGGAACGCCGCGCCGCACCGCAGGAGCCGCGCCTCCCGCCAGGGTCCGGCGACCAGCTGCAGCCCCAGCGGCAGCCCGGCGGCGTCGAAGCCCATCGGCACGGACATCGCCGGCAGACCCAGCAGGTTGAACGCTCGGTTGAGCGTCAACGCGCGGATCGACGCGGAGACGCCGTCGTCACCGGCGCGATCCAGCGCGTCGACCAGCGTCGGCGCCGCGGTCGGCGTCGCCGGCATGGCGATCAGCTCGACCCGCGACAGCACGCCGTCGACGAAGGCGGAGAGCGCGCGACCCTGCAGCCGCAGCGCGTTGACGTGGTCCATGCCGGTCGCAGAGCGCGCGGTGCCCAGCCGGGCCCGGGTCGCCGGCGCGTAGGCCTCGGGGCGCGCGGAGAACGTCTGGGCGTGGACCGCGGAGACCTCGGCACTGGTCAGGAGCGTCGCGACGAGGTCGTAGTCGGGCAGCGCCGAGAGGTCCACGTCGACGACCTCGGCGCCGGCGCCCTCGAGGACCCCGAGCGCCGCGTTCAGCGCGTCGAGCACCTCGGCGTCCGCGACCGCCTCGTTGTAGGCGCGGTCGACCCCCACGCGGAGGCCTCGGACGCTTGGGTCGGGGCTCGCCGCGCTCGCGTGATCGGCGACAGGCGCGTCGACCGACGAGGCGTCCAGCGGGTCGTGGCCGGCGATCGCGTCGAGCACGATGGCCGCGTCGAGCACCGAGCGTGCCAGGACGCCCGGCGTGTCCTGGGAGAAGCACATCGCCGCCGCGCCGCGCTTGGGCACGCGCCCGTAGGTGGGCTTGAGCCCGACGATCCCGCAGAACGCCGCCGGGATCCGCACCGAGCCGCCGGTGTCCGACCCGATGGCGAACGGCAGCACGCCCGCCGCGACGGCAGCGGCGGCGCCGCTGGAGGATCCGCCCGCCACGCACGACGGGTCCCATGGGTTGCGCGTGTCGCCGAAGTCGGGGTTCGCACCCGTGGCGGCGTAGCCGAACTGGTCGAGGTTCAGGCGGCCGAGGGGCACGGCGCCCGCCCGGTCGAGGCGCTGCAGCAGCGTCGCGTCCCGGCCGCGGAACGGCAGCCGCAGCGTGCGCGAGCCCTGAGAGGGAGCCACGCCGTCGCGGACGAAGATGTCCTTGTAGGCATAGGGGACGCCGGTCAGCGACCCGCTGGGCGCACCCGCGGCCAGGGCCTGATCGAGCTCGCCCGCCACGGCCATGGCCCGGCGCCCGTCGATGCCGACGAAGCAGTGCAGTTGCTCGTCGGCGACGCGCGCGCGGTCCAGCAGCTCGCCGGTCAACTCGACGCAGGCGACCTCCCGCGTGCGGATCGCGCGGGCGGCCTCGGCCACGGTCCAGTGCGGTCCGTCACCCACGGGGCACCAGGGCGGCCAGCAGCCGGCGGAACTCGTACATGTCGTCGTCGACCGTCAGCGTGGCGACCAACTGGGCGACGCGGTCGGGGTCGCCGGCGCCGCTCCGCGCTTGGCCGGCGTCCTCGTGCGGGCGAGCGTCGGTCGGGCTAGACATGGCCGAAGCGCTCCAGCGCCGCGCCGAGCGTCATGCCGCCGGCCAGCTGGGCCCGGATCTCGGCCTCGCGGCGCCCCATCTCCTCCGCGCGCTCGAGGACGGTCGTCACGACGTCGGCCGGCACGACGATCGCGCCGTCGGCGTCGGCGAGGACGAAGTCGCCGGGCGCCACCGCGACGGCCGGCCGTGTCGCCCCGGGCATCGACACGGGCGTGGCATAGGCCTCGACCTTCCAACGCCCGATCGACTGCACCGGCGTGCGGTAGCGGGCGAACACCGGGAAGCTCAGCTGCTCGAGCCAGCGCACGTCGCGGACGCCGCCGTCGACCAGCGCGCCGACGCAGCCGCGCTCCTGCATGCCGAGGGCGATCAGCTCGCCGAAGAAGCACACGCCGGCACCGGCGCCCGACCACACCGAGATGCTGTCGGGCGTCAGCGCGCCGCAGGCCTCCATCTTGAGCGGGTCCCCGCCGTCCGACGCGTACGGGGTGAGCCGCCCGCTGATCGTGAAGGCCCAGCCGGCCAGGCGCCCCTGACCGGCGATCGGCGCGAAGGAGCTGTCCAGCCCCTGGTCGGGCAACCCGAGGGCGTCCAGGACGTCGGCGACGTTGGACGTGTCGACGGACTGGAAGCGCTCGCGGATCGCGGCGCGATCGACGGTGGATTGGGTGGCGGTCATCGGTGCCTCTCTGGTCGGGTTCAGATCGAAGGGATGAGGCCGCCGTCCACGCGGACGATCGACCCGGTGAGGTAGGACGCGGCCGCGCTGGCCAGGAAGGCGACGGCGGCGCCGTACTCCTCCGGACGCCCGTAGCGTCCGAGCGGGATGGAGCCGGTGCTCGCCGCACGCACCGCGTCGACGGTGGTGGCCTCGCGCTCCGCCCGGGCCTGGTCGAGCTGCTCGATGCGCGCCGTCGCGATCCGGCCCGGCAGGATCACGTTGGCCGTGACGCCGTCGCCGCCGACCTCGCCTGCCAGCGTCTTGGACCACCCGACCAGCGCCATCCGCAGCGCGTTGGAGATCGCCAGGCTCGGGATCGGCGCGACCACGCCCGACGACGTGCTGGTGATGACGCGGCCCCAGCCGCGGGCGCGCATGTCGGGCAGCACGAGGTCGGTGACCGCGATGACGCCGAGCACCATCGAGCGGAAGTGCCGCTCCCAGGTCTCGGCGGGCACGCCGGCCGCCGGGCCCGGCGGCGGGCCGCCGGTGTTGTTGACCAAGATGTCGACGGCCCCGAGCCGAGCGGCCACGTCGGCGTGCAGCGCCGGGAACGCATCGAGGTCGGCGAGGTCCCAGCCGATGGGCAGGGCCGCTCCGCCGCGCTCGACGATCCGCGCCGCGGTGGCCTCGGCGGCCGGCAGCGACAGGTCGGCCACGGCGACGATGGCCCCTTCGTCGGCCAGGGCCGTGGCGATGGCCGAGCCGAGTCCGCCACCGCCTCCGAGCACCAGCGCGCAGCGACCGGCGATTCCGAGGTCCATGGCCCTAGCTCCCCACGCGCAGGGTCGCGTGCCGCGTCCGCAGGAGGCTGACCACCGACAGCGCGGTGATACGCCCCGTGCGCGGGTTGGCCGACGGCACGTTCTCGATGGTCATCGTGAGCCGCGCGACGTCGGCGTCGACCTCGATGGTGTGCGTGTTGCGCTCCACCGCCGGGTCGACCCAGATCTCCACGTGCGTGCGCTCGGGCCCGATCCCGGCCAGGGCCAGCGCCGCGGCCACGTTGAGGTTGGCCGGGAAGCCGCGCGCCGCCTCGTGCGCGGTGCCGGAGAAGACGCGCACGGCCTCGTCGGCGTGCTCGGGGTCGACGCCGTTCTCCACCAGGTAGGGCGCTCCCGCCAGGCCACGCGCGGGCTTGCGCGTGACCATGCGCACGGAGGCGACGTCGCCCTCCGCGGCGGCCCGCACCGCGTCCAGGCCCAGGAGCGCGCCGGTGGGCACGGTGATGCGCCCACCGTGGCGGGCGGCCAGGTCGATCAGCTCCGGGCGCTCGAGCAGCGCGCCGGCGCTGAGCACGATCACCTCCTTGCCTGCCTCGAGCACCGGGGTCGCAAGCTCCGCGAGCAGGCGCGCGGGCGCGCACTCGACGACGACGTCGGCCAGCGGTTCGAGCTCGTCCAGCGCGACGACGGGGACGTCGACGCCGAGCCGCTCCAGGCGCTCGCCGGCGCGCTCGCGGTCGTGGGCCGAGACCGCGGTGAGCGCGACGCCCGGGACGCCGTGGGCGAGATGCCGCACGAGCTCCTGGCCGATCGCTCCGAGGCCCGCGACGCCGACGCGCGTGAGCGGGGTGGTCGAGGTCTCGGAGCGCGAGCCCGCCGCCAGCGGCGAGAAGTTCATGATGATGCCGTCCTTGTGTGATCATGCAGCCAAGCTGCCAGACAGGTCTGATGCGGATGGGTCCCACGGAGGGCCAGCATGGTGAGGGCTCCTCAGCCGATCGACGCTGGGCGCTGCGCCGACAGCGCGGCGGCGGACGTCCGCTGGGGCGGCGGCACGAGCGACGTGAAGTGCTCGGCGACGGCGCCCGGCGTGGTGAGCCACAGCTGGTCGCCCAGGCCGGCGAGGCGCTCCAGCGCCGTGCGGAAATGCCGCAGCCGGTGCGGCTGCCCGACGATGAAGCTGTGCACGACGATCCCGCAGACCAGCGCCTGCTCATGGGAGCGCTCGAGCAGCTCGTCGACCGTGTCGACGACCGCGTCGGCGAAGTCGCGGCCCGAGGCGTGGTGCAGCGCGACCATCGGGACGTCGTTGATCTCATGCGGGTAGGGCATGGCCAGCAGCGGGCCGGCGTCGGTGGTCATCCACACCGGCTGCTCGTCCATCGGCCAGTCGAGCGTGTAGCGGTAGCCGGCGTGGGCCAACAGGTCCTCGGTGCGCTCGCTCGGGTTGGCGCCCGGGCTCATCCAGCCGCCGGGCGGCGTCCCCTCCGCGGCGGCGATGGCGTCGCGGACGTCGAGCACCAGCCGCGTCTCCTCCTCGACGCTGAGGCCGTTGGGCGCGACCGAGTTCGTCCGGCCGTGCGCGACGATCTCGGCGTCCGCGGCGCGGTAGGCGGCCACCAGCTCGGGACAGTGCTCATAGCACGCGGTGTTCAGCAGCACCGTGGGCGGGATCGCGTGGGCGGTCAACGCCTCCAACATCCGCCAGCCGCCGACGCGGTTGCCGTACTCGCGCCACGCCCAGTTGTAGGTGTTGGGATGCGGGATCCCGGGCGAGTACGAGAGGCCAACGGCGTCCGCGTTGTAGGAGAAGTGCTCCAGCGCCACGGCGACGTAGACGGCCAGCCCCGCGCCGTTGGGCCATCGGTAGGCCGGTCGGTCGCGGATCGCCGCGTAGGCGAATCGGTTGTGCGACGGAACCGCATCCAGCTCCTGGCGTGGCGCCGCGTCGTCATGGGGTCCCGAATGCTGCATGCTCTCTCTTCCTCCGAAACAGCTGACGTACGTTCCTGCTGTGCGCCCTTGGCGCGGCACCACGACCCGTGACTCGGACCTCCGCGGCCGAGCCGACCTACGCCGGCGTGACGCCGGTCATCCGGCCACCCTCTTGAACGGCGGCGCTTCGCGCGCCACGCTCGAGCGCTGCCTGATCGCCACCAGATGGGCGGTCATCGCCTTGCGCGCCGCCGCGGCGTCCTGCGCGCCGACGGCGTCGAGGATGGCTCGATGCTCCGCCTCCGGCACGCCGAGCCCGCCGGCGATCCGCGCCATCACCACGGTCTGCTCGAACTGCAGCTCCCGGAGCTCGGCGACCAGCTTGGCCTGCAGCTCGTTTCCGCTCGCCTCGGCGAGCGCCACGTGGAAGGCGAGGTCGTCCTGCACCCAGTCGACGACGTCGGTCCGCGTCGCGTGGCGCGCGACGATCTCCTCGAGCGCGGCCAGCTGACCCGCCGTCCGGCGCTTGGCCGCGAGTCCCGCCGCGGGCACCTCGAGATGGGTGCGGACCTCGTGCAGGTCGTCGGGCGAGTAGTGGCCGAGGAGGAGCAGGCCGCTCTTGGTCGGCTCCGTCGCGCGCACGAACGACCCTGAGCCCGACAGCGACTCCAGGACCCCGGCCGCGCGCAGCGTGCCGAGGGCCTCCCGCACGATCGGCCGGCTGACGCCGAAGGACCTGGCCAGCTCCTGCTCGGAGGGCAGCTTGGTGTCCACCGGGTAGGTCCCGGCCTGGATGAGCGCCAGCAGCTGGTCGCGCACGGCCTCGGCGGCGGTCTGGCGTGAGATCTGTCGTGGGACGACGGGCATGGACGAGAAGTGTGACGGCTCGACGCATCGGACGAGCTATATGACAGCTTGGCAGCATGACGTCGCGGTGTCAAGCGCGGACGCGGCGCCACCACGTACGAGAGGTGCTGCTCGTCTCGCAGGCGCTTCACCAGGCGCGCCCGCGGGCTGGGCGCGACCTTCTCGCGGTCGAGCTGCTCGGCCGCGACGAGCAGCGACTGGACCTCGTCGCTCTCCAGGAACGGACGGCGCGGCCGCACGGCCTTGAGCCGCCGTCGCCGACCGCGCGCCGGCTTGCTGGCGAGGATGTCGTGGTCGACCGCCACGTCGAGGATCGACGCCAGCAGGCCAAGCGTCTTGTTAATGGACTCGTTCCCGAGCGGCCGGCTCCGTCGGCCCGTCTCGTCGCGCGGCGGCGTACCGGCCTTGATCATGTCCTTGATGCGCTCCCGTTCGGCGACCTTGTGCCCGCGGTACTCGTCGACGAGCTGCACGTCGATCGTCGAAACCCGATGCTGTGCGAAGAACGGCAGCAGATGGCACGACAGCCGCCAGGAGTAGTCGGCATAGGTGCTGTCGGCAAGCTCGCCTCTCCGGCCCGTGAGGTACGCCGTCGCGAACTCGTGGAACGTCTGCTCCCCCGCCGGCCGACGTTCTTCTTCCTTGACCGGCGGCGTCCAGACGCCTGCGCGGATGCGTGCCAAGACGTCCTCGAGCTCGCGGTCGCGCGGCGGCGGACCGCCCCCAAACGCCCGGAAACTCCCGAATCAACCCTCCCCTCGGGAGTTCCGTAGTCGCAGGAAGTGCCTGCTATTGAGGGACTTCTGTTCTCGCCTCGGAGCGCTTCACACGCGAGAGGTCGCAGGTTCGAAACCCGCCGCGCCCATCCTGGAAGGCCCTGCTCTGCGGGGCCTTCTGCGTCGGGGCGTCACTCAGCGTCGAGGCGAGATCCCCTGCTTTGGCCGAAACGTTGGCCAGCTGCTCATCGACTTCTTCGCCCCCAACGGCATAGGCGCAGATGACCTGCCCGCCGCACGTCACACTTCGGCGGCCGGCATCGTCAATGAAGGATGAGCACGGCCTCACCCGCGTTGCGAGTCCTGGTGGTGGACGACTCGCCGGCCGTTCGCGATCTGCTGCGCCAGGTCCTTGCCGCCAACGGGATCGCCGTGGTGGGTGAGGCCGACCACCGCGAGGCGGCGCTCGACCTGATCGACGAGATCGAATGCGACGTCGTCACGATGAACATGCCAGGCATGGGCGGCATCGAGCGAGCACGACGGTCTGCTCGAGCATCTCGACTCCCGCGAGGAGCTCTAGGGGAGCCGGCGAGGCCCTCCCGAGCGGATCTCCAGCATCAGCACGCCGCCGTCTGAACGCCAGGGGCCATGCCTCATCCCGGGAGGGCGGCAGGCGTACATCCCTGCCGTGAACCGCTCACCCAGCGTGAGGTCGGTGATGTCGCCACTCACGATGTACACCTCCTCCCAGAAGTCGTGCACCTGGACGCCGTTGAGCGTGGAGTCCGCGCCGGGATCGAAGCGCAGCAGCCGCGTGTACGCGCCGCCCTCGGGATCGCTCGCAAGGATCTGCTCTGAGACGCCTGGGGCCACCGAGCCCGGCGGCGTCTCCCACGCGCCCATCGGCCGATGGAACTCGAGCTCAGGCTTTGGCATCGGATGACATCTTCTCGGCGGTCTGCGCCTCGACGCGCGACAGGAAGCCCTCGAGGTAGTCGTTGAACGGCCCGCCGATCCGTTGCACCGCATGCGGCGAGCCCGAGAACAGCATCCGCTCGGCGCCGACGTCCCGGGCGAGCGCGTCGCAGACCCGTTCGAACACCGGCGAGCTGCCGCCCGAGATCACGAGCTTCGCGTACGACGCGCTCGCGACCTCCAACAGCGGCGCCCGCACGGCCCACGGCTGCTCGCTGCGCAGCAGGGTCGTCGCCTGCACGAGCGGGGCCGGCAGCGGGTCGGGCAGCGGCATGTCGAACTCGATCGCCGCCAGGAAGCGCCGCAGGAACGCCGAGTCCGGCTCGTCCCTGCCGCGCCGATATGCCTCGCGCACCTGCTCGATCGCGCGGTCGACGATCGCGTCGCCGCCATGATCGGCCAGCAGCGGCGGCTCGATCACCGTCAGCGACCGGATCAGCTCCGGCCGCCGGCCGGCGACCCGCAGCGCGACGACGCCGCCCATCGACGTGCCGACGAGGTGCGCTCCGTCCTCCAGCACCTCGATCAGGTCGCGCTCGTCGCGCTCGAGGTCGACGCGACCAGTGGAGGCATGCTCGCCGTATCCGTGGCGCTCGACGATCACCAGCCGGCGCTGCCGCGCGAGGTCGCGCTGCTCCTGCCAGGCGGCCATTCCGGCGATCAGGGAGCCGTGTACGAGCACCACCCGCTCCCCGGACCGGCCGAGGTGCTCCACGCGCGGCGTCATGGCGCCGCCGCCTGCGCCGCGAAGGCGCCCGGATCGATCGACAGGCTGCGGCGCGCGAAGCGCCAGCCGTCGCTGGTGGGCACGAGCACGTCGTCGTAGACCCCGGTGGCGACGATGCCGGGCGACGTCTCGACCTGAACCTTGACCACGTAGGAGCGCATCGTCACATCGCCCCCGTCGTCGATCGCGAAGTTGACGGTCATGTGACGCGTGCCGTCCTCGCGGCCAGCGGCGATGTGCCCCCGCAGGAACTCCGCGCGAGCGTCATGGCCAGGGAACTCGCCATACGGCGAGGCGAACACGCCGTCAGTGGTGAAGGTCGCGCACCACCCTTCAACGTCGTGCCCGTCCAATGCGAAGAAGAACCGCGTGTTCAGCTCCGCGATCGCGGCGCGGTCCTCGGGAGAGATGCCCATCGTCAGCTCCCCAGCGCCGGGTCGTTCGCGTGTCGCGCCAACGGATGCACGTCGAACGTCATGTACGGGAACAGCGCCAGGCTGGAGACAGCCTCGTGCAGCGCCGTCGCGTCGTCGGCCTCCCAGAGCGCCCACACGGCGCGGCGCGCCGGGTCGCGCCACAGGCGCTTCTGGATGCCCCGCGCGGCGAGCGCGGCGCTGCGCTCCCGCTCCTCGGCCATGATCTCGGCGCGCTGCCCGTCGCTGAGCTCCGCCGGCAGGTCGACGACGATGTGCGTGAGGAACTCCATGGCTACAGCTCCCGCAGCGCCGCGAGGATCTCGCCGGGCTCCATGCGGCTCGTGTACTCGACGCCGACGTGGCGGGCCCGCACCAAGCCGTCGGCGTCCAGCACGAACGTCGCCGGCACCGGGAGGTTCCACGAGCCGTCGGCGTTGAGCTCCGAGATGTCCTTCTTGAAGAACGTCATGTGCACGTCCTCGATCTCGGCGGGGACGCGGAACTGCACGCCGTACGCACGGATCACGCTCTGCTCGGCGTCAGAGAGGACGTCGAAGCCGAGTCCGTGCTTCTCGCTCATCGTCAGCGCGTCATCGGGCCGCTGCGGGCTGATCGCGATCAGGCTCGCGCCCGCGTCCTTGACCTCGCCGAGCACGCCCTGCAACGCCGCGAGGGTGATGTTGCAGTAGGGACACCACTCGCCGCGGTAGAACGTCAACACGACGGGTCCAAGCGCAAGCCGCTCGCTCAGCCGCACCGGCCGCCCGGTGGCATCCGGGAGCTCGAACTCCGGCGCGAGCTGCCCGAGCTCGAGTCCCTGCACCTCGCCGCTGGCCGCGAGCGCCTGGTTGGCGGCCGTGATCGTTCTGACCGCCTGCGCATCGGTCTTCTCCCGCTGCCGCGCGAGCTCGTCGTTGAGCGAGCCCGCGCCTGTCGCGCTATCTGACATGTGTCCTCCGGTCGAGTTGTGTGACTTCTACGAGGTGGCGACGCGGGCCGCGCTCGACGCGGACGCCGTGTCACGGCGGTAACTGCCCAGGAACGCGTCGACGCGCGCGAGCGGCTCGTCGTAGCCGTAGTTGCGGAACGCGTAGCCGCGCACGATGAACGGCGCTCCCGCGTAGAAGAGCTCGTACTGCTGGTGGCGACCCGCGAACTCCGAACCGACGAGGTCCCACGCGAGCCGGAACAGCTTCACGCGCTCCTCGGCGTTGACGGACGGCGACCGGATGTAGCGCTCGATGTCGGGCCCGATCTCGCGGCTGTCGAAGTCCGCCGCGCTCGAGGGAAGCTGGAGCACGCCGACGCCCGAAAGGTCGCGCAGGATCTGCAACATGCGCGGGTACAGGTCCTGCTGCTGCGCCATGATCCCGTAGAGGAACCGCGGGTTGGGCCGCTCGACGCCGAACTCGTCCTTGCCCGACGACACCTCGGCCGCAAGCGTCATGCCCTCCACGAGCGAGGCCAGGCTGGCGAGCTCGCCGAGCTTGTCCTGCACCGGCGGCAGGCGGTCGATGCCGTTGACCTGGGTGATCTTGCGCGCCACGCCGAGCAGGAACTTCAGCTTGGTGGCGAAGCGAACCTGCGCCTGGGCGTTGCCGAGGATATGCGCCGACGTGCGGAAGAACTGCTCGCGGAGTCGGTCGGGGTCGCCGAGCACGAACACGTGCTCCCACGGGACGAACACGTCATCGAACACCGCGAAGCAGTCCGACTCGTCGAACCGGCTGGACAGCGGGTAGTCGTATGCCGCGGTCGGGTCGGTGCCGTACGCCTTGCGGCAGATGAGGCGGAGCCCGGGCGCGTCGATCGGGACGACGAACGAGTTCGCGTACAACTCGTCGCCCGCGGCGAGCGGCTTGATGCAGGAGACGAACAAGTAGTCCGACAGCGGCGCGGCGGTGCCGAGCGCCATCGAACCGCGAACGATGATGCCCTGGGACGACTCGTCGACCACGCCCGCCTGGATGAACTCGTCGTCCCAGCCGCCGGCGGAGGTGCTGCGGTCGAACTGCGGAGGCAGGATCGTGTAGGAGACGAACAGCGACTCGTCGAGGATGCGCCGATGGAAGGCGCGCACGTTCTCGGCGTAGTCGCGGTCGGGTGAACCGCCGAACACGTCCGCGCCACCGGCGAAGCCCGCGAAGAAGCCGCCGACGTGCTCGGGCCCGCGCCCGATGAAGCCCTGCGAGGCATCCGCCCACAGCTCGATCGCCTCCCGGCGCGCGCTCAGGTCCTCGCGACTGCGCGGGACCCCGAAGACCCGGTTGGCCTCGCGGCCGGTCTCGGGCGCGACGTAGGTCATGCCGTTCGCCGGGTCCGCCGCGCTGTCGAAGAAGCCGGCGATCGTGCGTGCCGGGCCCCGGAAGGCCGGGTGCGCGGGAACGTTCTCGATGCGCTCGCCGTTGAGGTAGACGCTGCGTGGCCGAGCGATCGCGCTCAGGTACTCATCTCCAGTGCGCACGATGTTCTCCTAGACGGTTGAGGTGCCCGCCGCGTCGGCGGTGCTTGGGGGTACGAGGCTTGCGAGCGACGCGTCGAGTGGATCGATGACGTCGACCGCGTAGGCGAGCCGGATCGACCGCGAGCGGTCATGAAGACCGCACGAGAACGCGGACGCGAAGCGCGCGCTCTCGTCGAGGACCGGCACGGTCCCGAGGAAGAGCACGAGCGGTCGTCCCGCGGTGTCGAGTCGGCAGTCGACCTCGGCCAGCAGTTCGCCGGGGTCGCACAGGGTTGAGACGGACGCAGATTGATAGGGGGCGAGGTGCTGGTCGACGCCGGCGTCCAAGCGCAGCTCGTCCCAGCGATCAGCGACCTCCATCAGTGGCCATGCCACCGAGGCGATCGGCTTCGGGCAGGCGAACTTCGACGCCCCGTACGAGGCCTGCTCGAGGTGGCGGTCGGTGTGATCGCTGCCGACGGTCACATGCAGCTCGCCGCCCGCCTCGCGGATCAGGACCGGCTCGACCTCGCCCGAGGTGTGCTCGCTGGCGACGTGCACGCGCCCGGGGTCGATCTGCAGGAGCCAACTCGGCAGGACGAAGATCAGGGGGGTGTGGGACGGAGCCGGCACGCCGAGCGTGCGCAGCTCCGCGACGTGCGCGTCGAGCGCCTGCTGGTCACGTCCGGTGAATCCCGCGACGACCAACATCGCGTCGCGCAGGTCCAACTGGCGTGCGGGGCGGCCGCTGGGCATCGTCTCGACGGTGGGGTGCCTCATCAGGAGATAAGTATACCAAACGCACTCTGGCACGCAAGTGGTATCACGGTATACTTTACTCGCGGGCGACGCTGCGGGCCGTTGCCTCCAAGTGGTCGTGCATGGCCCGCAGAGCGGCGACCTCGTCGCGCGCCTCGAGCGCGTCGAGGATCGACTCATGCTCGACGAGCACCTGGGCGACCCGGTCCGGCTCACGCAGGGCATCGCGGCCGATCAAGCGCATGAAGGCCCGGAGCTGACCGAGGAACCGCTCGAGCGTCGGCGTGCCCGCGGCATGCGCGATCGCCAGGTGGAACTCGTCGTCGAGCTCGAGGAACGCGTCGACGTCCTCGCCGCGCGCGACGCGCTGCTGGCGGAAGACGCTCAGGCGCAGCTGATCGAGCTGCTCTTCGGTCATGCGACGGCACGCCTCTCTGACCGACACGGCCTCGAGCGCGTCGCGGAGCAGCAGGACCTCGTCACGCCTCTCGGGGGAGACGCCCGAGACGATCAGCTGGCGGCGCGGCGCCTGCTCGAGCAGCTCGTCGCGGACGAGTCGCTGGAGGGCCTCTCGCACCGGCGTGCGGGAGACGCCGAGGTCATTCGCCAGCTCCGCCTCCGCCAAGATCGTGCCAGGCGGGTACTCGCCCCGGAGGATGCCGCCTCGAAGCACCTGGTACGCATGTTCGCCGGCACCATGGTTCGGATCGCGTTGCATGCGGGTCAAGTGTGAAGGGAGAGCCGGCGGTGCGCCAGCGACGGCAGCGTCGCGCGCACCCGCTCGAGCACCTCGAAGTCGAGCTCGGCGGTCACGACCGCGTCCCCACTTCCGCCGGTCCGAGCCAGGACGCGGCCCCACGGATCGACGATCAGCGAGTGCCCGTACGTCGTCACGCCGTCGCCGTGGTCGCCCCACTGGTTCGGCGCGAGGACGAACGCCTGGTTCTCGATCGCGCGCGCGCGGACGAGCGTCTCCCAGTGTGCCTCGCCGGTGGTCGCGGTGAACGCCGCGGGGACGACCACCGCATGCACACCCTCGGCCGACAGCTCGCGATACAACTCGGGGAACCGCAGGTCGTAGCAGATGCTGAGGCCGATCGACCACCCCTCCGCGCGCACGCTCGTAAGCTCCCCTCCCGGCTCCTGCCGGTCCGATTCGCGATAGCAGCGGCCGTCGACGTCCACGTCGAAGAGGTGGATCTTGCGGTAGCGGCCGATCTCCTTGCCGTCGGGTCCGAACGCGAGCGTCGTGTTCGAGTAGCGCTCGCGCCCGGGACGCCGCTCGGTGATCGAGCCGCCGATCAGCGTAATTCCCAGAGCGGCCGCCCACGACGACATCGCCGCGGCGGCGGGCCCGCCGTCGGCGTCCTCCGCAAGCGCGTCGAGCAGGTCGTCCGTGCCGTAGCCCGTCCACTTCTCCGGCAGGACCACCAGCGTCGCTCCGTCCGCCGCCGCGCGGCGCACGAGCTCCTCGGCGAGCAGCATGTTGGCCGCGCGGTCGCGACCCGCGTGCACCTGCAGGCACGCGGCGCGGAGCGTCCTCGCCGGCGCCATCGCTAGCACCACCAGGGGTCGGCGTCGGCGATCGCGGTGTAGTCGCGCGCGTAGTAGATGAGCGGCCGTTCACCCTTGAACAGGATCACGTCCTCGACCGCGCCGAAGAAGACGACGTGATCGGCGACGGTGGTCTGCTCGACGGCCCGGCAGTCGAGATGGGCCAGCGCCCCGCGCACGACCGGGGCGGCGCGCAGGTCGTCGTCGCCTTCGTGCGGCACGCAGTAGGTGTCCACGAACTTCGGCTGGCCCTGGACGGCGCCCGCGACAGCCGCATCCCGGCCGCGCTGCCCGAGGATGCTCACACCGAAGCGCTGTTGCTCCCGGATCGCGTTCGCGGTCGCGGTGTGAGCCCCGAGCGAGATCAGGATCATCGGCGGCGTCACGCTCACCGAGCAGCAGGAGGAGATCGTGAGCCCCCAGGGTCGCCCGTCGACTTCGCACGTGACCATCACCACGGTCGCCGCGAGATGGCGCATCGCCTCGCGGAAGCCCGCCCCGACGTCTCCCCCGGCGCTCGAACGCCGCAGCCTCCGGCGCGTGGCCGCCATCAGCGGCGGCTCCTCATCCTGGCGATCGACATCTGGTGCGTCTGCACACATATTTACGTTGAGCATACTCTCATCACCTTGGTGTTCTAGCGGCGTCGAGCGCGTGCGTCGAGCGCGACGGCGCCGACGATCAGGGCTCCGCGCACGAGTTGCTGATAGGTCGGCGCCACGCCGAGCAGGTTGAAGCCGTTGTCGATCAGCGCGAGCAGCAACAGGCCCAGGAGCGTGCGCCAGGCTGCCCCTTGGCCGCCGGCGATGCTGGTGCCGCCCACGACGACCGCCGCCATCGCCGTGAGCTCGAGCCCGACACCCGTGTCCGCCTGCCCGGTCGCGACGCGAGACGTCTCGATCGCCCCGGCGAGTCCGACGGCCAGTCCGCAGATCAGGAAGCTGATCACGCGCACGCGTGAGACCGGCACGCCCGACAGATGCGCCGCCTCGTCGTTCCCACCGGTGGCGTAGAGCCAGCGGCCGAAGCTCGTCTGCGACAGCAGCAGCGACACCACGACGAACGAAAGGGCGAGCACGAGGACCGTGAGCTTCACGCCGAGCAGCTCGTCTTGACCGAGCGTCGCGAACCCGGGCGACGTCACGCTGATCAGCTGACCGTCGGTGATCAGCTCTGCCGCCCCGCGGAACATGAGCCCCGCCGCGAGCGTGGCGACGAACGCGCTCACGCCCATGCCGACCACCAGCCAGCCGTTGAACGCGCCGAGCAGCACGCCCGAGAGCACGCCGAGCAGCAGCCCGGCGCCGACGCCCACATGCGTCGCCACGTAGGCCGCGACGACGCCGCAGAGCGCCATCCCTGCGCCGACGGAGAGGTCGAACCCGCCGCCGATCACGACGACCGTGACGCCGAGCGCGATCACGCCCGTGCCCGCCTGCTGGTCGAGGATGTTGAGCAGGTTCGCCTTGGTGAGGAAGGCGCCGCTGGACAGCGACAGCGCGAGGAAGACGGTGAGGAAGCTGACGACGATGCCGCCGTCGCGCAGCCGTGCCGGGTTGAGCAGCCGCCTCGTGGCGCTGCGCCGTCCGGCGAGCGTCGCCGCCTCCATCACGCGGCCCTCGTCACGGTCGAACCGCCGAACATCGCGCGCACCAGGACGTCCTCGTCGCCGGGGGGTGGGTCGAAGTGCGCGACCAACCGGCCCTTGTGCATCACGGCGATGCGATCGGCGAGCTGCAGCAGCTCCTCCTGGTCGGAAGAGATCAGGAGGATCCCGGTCCCGCCCTCGGCGAGCTCCGCGATGCGGGCGTGGATCTGCTGCTTGGCCGCGACGTCGATGCCGCGCGTGGGCTCGTCGACGATCAGGACACGCGGCCGGCAGCCGGCCCACTTGGCGAAGATCATCTTCTGCTGGTTGCCGCCCGACAACGACGCCGCCGGCACGTCGAGGTTGGCCGGCCGCACGTCGAAGCCGTCGAGCAGCCGGCCGGCCTCCGCGCGCGTCCCTCGGCGAGCGACGACGCCGCGCCGCGAGATGCGCGACAGGCTCGGCAGCGCGACGTTGTCGGCGACGCACAGGCCGCCGATCAGCCCCGACGCCCGCCGGTCTTCGGGGATCATCACGAGGCCCGCCTGGATCGCGCTGCACGGCCTTCCCCGGGAGACCGGCTGACCGCACACATGGACGCTGCCGCGCAGTGGTCGTTCGGCGCCGTACAGAGCGCGCGCGAGCTCCGTGCGGCCCGCTCCGACGAGACCGGCGAGGCCAACGACCTCACCTTCGTGCACACGCAGGTCGACGTCCTGGAAGCCTCGGCCGGTCAAGCCGCGGACCTCGAGGGCGACCGCGTCGGCGCGATGCCTGGCGCTCGTTCCCCGCTCGCCGGCGTCGCGGCCCGCACCGCCGATCATGCCCGCGACGAGCGAGTCGTGCGTCTCCTCGCGAGCGGGCGCGGTGCGCACGAGCCGGCCGTTGCGCAGGATCGTGATGGTGTCGGCCACCTCCAGGACCTCGGACAGGAAGTGCGACACGTAGACGACCGTCGTCCCGCGATCGCGGAGCGTCCGCATCGTCGCCAGAAGGCTGCGGACATCGTGCGCGTCCATCCCAGCCGTCGGCTCGTCCATCACGATCAGCGCGGCGTCACGCGCGAACGCGCGCAGCAACTCGACCTTGAGCTGCTCCGCCACCCGAAGCGAGCCGGCGAGGGACGACGGGTCCACCGAAAGCCCGTTGACCTCCGCCAACCTCCGGAAGCGAGCGCCGGCTCGCTTGCCGAGCAGCACCCCGGCGCGCGCGCTCTCGACGCCCAGCAGGACGTTGTCGAGCACCGACAGCCGCGGCGCGAGCGCGACCTCCTGCGAGATGGTCGCGATTCCTGCGCGGAGCGCGTCGCGAGGCGTGCGGAACGCGACGGCCCGCCCGTCGACGTGGATCGTGCCGGCCTGCGGGCGGACGCGGCCGGAGACCACCTTGCCGAGCGTCGACTTCCCGGCGCCGTTCTCCCCCACGATCGCGTGGATCGTCCCCCGCCCGATCTCGACGCTGACGTCGTCGAGCGCGACCGTGGCGCCGAATCGCCGAGCGACCCGGTCGAGCCGCACGTGCGCGTCAGCCATCCCACTGCCCCGTGAAGCGGCCCGCGTTTGACTTGAGCAGCACCGGGCCGATCGGGCTCTTGTCGATCGAGCGCACCGCGCCCGGCACCTTCTTGCCACGAGCCGCCGCGATCGCGTACCGAGCGCCGAGCTGCCCTTCCGTCTCAGGCAGGATCACGTAGCTGCCGAACCAGCGGCCCGAGCGCACCGCGTCGACCGCCTTGACGCTCGCCCCGCCGCCGATCAGCCGGACGCTGTCAGCCTTGCCGGCGCTCGCCACGGCTTGAGCGGCACCTTCGGTCATCTGGTCGCCGCTGGTGGTCACGACGTCCAGATCCGGATGCGCCTGGAGCACGTCCTGGGTGACCTTCAGCGCCGGAGCCGCGGCGTATTGGCCGTTCTGGACGGCCACCAGGTCGACGTGGGAGCCCGCGATCGCGCGCTTGAAGGCGTCGAGTCGAACCTTCTCGGGAAAGAAGTTCGCCAGACCCGGCAGGTACGCGACCTTGCAGGGATCCTGGTGGCCGCACGCGTCGACGGTGAGCTGGCCGAGGCGACGCCCGGCGTCGTCGATTCCCGTCGCCACGGTCGAGCTCAGGCCGGGGACCTGCGGCTCGAGCTTGTTCGGGTCGGGTCCGATCGTCGAGAAGATCGAGACGACCTTCACCCCTTGTTGGATGGCTTGCCGGACCACCGGGGCGATCGCGTTCCCGTCCAGCGGGAAGATCACGAATGCATCGAACTTCCCACTGCTCGTCGCGGTCTGGATCTGGTTGAGCTGCTCACGCGGGTCCAGCTTCGCGTCGAACGTGGTCACCGTCGCGCCCAGCCTGTCCGCCGCCTCCTCGATGCCCTTCTGATGGCCCGCGCTCAACGCGTTCGCGGTACCTGGAGCGAAGTACGCGAGCCGCACGCGCTTGCTCGCCTGAGCGCCGGACGCAGAAGCGCCCTTCGCCGTCGATGTCTCACTACTCGAGCCGCAGCCGCAGGTGGCCAGCACCAGCGCAGCCGTCAGCAAGGGCCCGAGGGCCCGAAGCATGCCTGGCATCTCTCTCCTCCTTGAACAGACCCGCTCGCGGTCGCGAACGATTAGTATGCGAACTCTAGCTTGGCATACCAATGAACGTCAAGTACACCGTATGGCTGAGACGATCCTCAGCGGTGGCGGGAGCAGGGACCCATAGACGTCGTGCTCGACACGGCCGACGAGGTGACCGTGCTGCGCGACGCGCTCGCGTTTTGGCTCACCGATGTCGTGCTCGCGTCCCAACAGGCCGACGAGCACCGGGCCCGCTACCGGCAGGCGAACCCGGATCCCGGGGAGCGCTGCTGCGACGCTCGCCGGTCGCGGCCTGGCCGATCGTGTGGCCGGCAATGCGCGCGCACCCGGCGTTCGGGCGCGAGGTGGTACCGGCGCTGACGCAGCACGAGTCGTTCGACGTCGCTGTACATTTGCCCGCGCACGATGTGGCGGAGCTTTACCTCTGGCTCGAGGAGCAGTATCCGACCCAGAACGCCGTCGACGAGGAGGACGGCTGGGTGACGCCGCGGCAGGCCGTCAGCTGGTGGCGCAACCACATCATCGAGGGGCTCGTCAACCGCCGCACGTCCGAAGGCGCAGCGGCACTGCAGACCCTTCGTACCGAGCACTCCCGCCTCGCCTTCGCGCTCCGAAGGGCCGAGGTCCTATTCGCAGAGGAGCATTGGCGCCCGCCCAGCGCGCGCGAACTCGTGCGCCTTGTTGAGGACCCACGCCGCCGGCTCGTGCAATCTGACGAGCAGCTCCAGGCCGTCGTCCTAGAGTCCCTGATGCGCGCGGGCGAGCGCTTCACACGCGAGAGGTCGCAGGTTCGAAACCCGCCGCGCCCATCACTCGGAAGCCCCGCAAACGCGGGGCTTCCGGCGTTCTGGAGGCCGTCGCTGCCCAGGAGCTCCTACAGCCGGCCGACCTTCTCACAGCTCTTGGACGAGGCTCGCCACGCGGCGGGCGATCTCGTCGCGCGTGGCGCGGACTTCTTCGATCGGGCGGCCCTTGGGGTCGGGCAGGTCCCAGTCGATGTAGCGCTTGGCGGGGATGTACGGGCAGGCGTCGCCGCAGCCCATCGTGACCACCACGTCCGCCTGCTCGGCCAGCAGTTGGGTCAGGCGGACGGGCCGGACGTCGGCCAGGTCGACGCCGACTTCTCGCATGACCTCCACGACCTCGGGATGGACGTGGCCGTCGGGGTCCGCGACGCTGCCGGCGCTCAGCGCCTGATGCTCGCCTCCAGCCGCCTGCTCGAACAACGCGCGGCTCATCTGCGAGCGGCCGGCGTTGTGCAGGCAGACGAACAACACGGTGGGCATCACGCGGTGGCCTCGGCCGGGTGCGCGGCCTGCGGCGTGACGCCGGGATACAGCGTCTGGATCAGCGCGACCGCGACGCCGCCGCCGACCAGCTGCGCGACCACGTAGGCGGGCGCCGACGCCGGGGCGATCCCGGCGAAGCTGTCGGAGAACATGCGGCCGACCGTGATCGCGGGGTTGGCGAAGCTGGTGCTGCTGGTGAACCAGTAGGCCGCGCCGATGTAGGCGCCGACCGCCGCCGGGGCGGTCGCCGCGCGACCTGTGCGAGCCAGCGAGAAGATCACCAACAACAAGCCGACCGTCGCGACGACCTCGGCCAGCAAGTGCGCGCCGGTGGCGCGATGCGTCGTGGCGATGCTCACCGCTGCCTTGGCGAACATCGCGTTGGCGAGCACAGCGCCCGCGACGCAGCCAGCGACCTGAGCCGACGTGTAGGACAACGCGTCACGGCGGGAGGCGCCGCCGAACGCGGCGTCGACCAGCGACACCACCGGGTTGAAGTGCGCGCCGGAGATCGGGCCGAACATCAAGATGATGGCGAACAGGCCGGCCGCCGTCGCGGCGGAGTTCTCCAACAGCTGCAACCCGGTGTCGCCGGGCGACAGCTGCGCGGCGGCGATCCCCGAGCCGACGACGATCGCGGCCAGGAGCATCGACCCGAGGAACTCGGCGACCAGGCGCCGGCGCAGGTCGGCCATCTAGCAGCAGGCCTCGGCGACCTTCGCGGCCATCTCGCGGCCGTGCTTTGCGACCAGGAGCCGGTGAAGCGTCATGCCGTCGCCTTGCGGGCGCGGATGATCGCCGAGCCGGCGTGCTCGTGGACGCGGTGCGTCTCGCGGATCTCGACGTCCTCGAACCCCGCAGCGCGCAGCCCGTCCTGGAACTCCTCGCGCGTCAGCGCCCCGGCGATGCAGCCGGTCCACTGCGCCATGTCGGCGCGCGTCGCGTCGTCCATCCCGGCGTCGGCGATCACGTCGGAGACGGCGAACCGGCCACCGGGCTTCAGGACGCGCGCGGCCTCGGCGAACACCTTGTTCTTGTCGCCGGCCAGGTTGATGACGCAGTTCGAGATGACGACGTCGACCGCGCCGTCCGGCAGCGGGACGTCTTCGATGTAGCCCTTGACGAACTCGACGTTCTCCGCGCCGGCCTGCGCCGCGTTGGCTCGAGCCAGCTCCAGCATCTCGTCCGTCATGTCCAACCCGTACGCCTTGCCGGCCGGCCCGACACGCCGCGCGGAGATGAGCACGTCGGCGCCGGCGCCAGCGCCGAGGTCGAGCACGACCTCGCCGGGGAGAAGGTCGGCGACGGCGGTCGGCACTCCGCAGCCCAGCGAGGCGCTGAGCGCATCGCCCGCGCCGTCGACCTCGGCGCCCGCATAGACGGCGTTGCCGAAGACCTCGGTCCCGCTGGCGTCCGTGAGAGCGACCGCCGAGCAGCACCCGCCGCCCGAGGCCGCCTCGCGCGCGGCAGCCGCGTAGCGCTCTCGCACGACCTCGCGCACGTCGCCGCCCGTGTCAGGTGCGGCCGAGCACCCACAGCTGCCCGCCGCGTGCGCGGGCGGTGCACAGCACTCCGATTTCAGCTCAGCCACGCGATCAGCTCCTCGGTCGATCCCGGCAACATGTAGTAGTAGGCCCACAGCCCGCGCCGCTCGGTCCCGATCACCCCGGCGCCGACCAGCACCTTGAGGTGCTTGGACAGCGCGGGCTGAGACATGTCGAAGAGCGGCATCAGCTCGCACTGGCACACCGCCTCGGGCGTGGCCTTGCGCAGCGTGTCCACGATCCGCAGCCGCGTCGGGTCCGCCAGCGCCTTGACGGTCGCGGCCAGCACGGCTGCCGCCTCGGCCGTCAGGTCCGGCTGCACCGGCGCCTCACAACATCCGCCGGCCTGGCGTTCACGGGGACTGATGACGGGAAGGGCAGCGCTCACGACGGGCAACATACACAACCAAACGGTTATGAACAAGCTGTCTGGTTATACGTTGCTGCCATCGCGAATCGGGGGCGGGGCGCAGACTTGGCGTATCCGGGCGACGCGACCGGGTACGTCGTTCTCGCCGGACACGCAGGCGGCGTGCGTGGGCGTGTTCGGCACGGACAGCGGAAGGAGCGGCGTGATCGGCGGCAGCAGGCCGCGCCGAGTCTCCCGATCAGAGCAGAAGCGATCGAGGAGAAGAGCTCATGCGCGACCGCGCGCAGCTACGACATGAGGTGGCCGTCGTCCAGCGCTACCTCGCATCCTTGCGAACGTCCACCGGCCAGCGGTCGGCACGATTCGCCCGCCGTTCGCCCGTTCCCGACGCCGGCGCGGACAAGCAGGCGCGACCGGGCACGCGGAGCTTCGACGATCCTCCGCCCGACGCGTGATCGCTCCCACGCGCCTGCCGGGCAGGCGTATCCTCGGCCCCCATGGCTGACAAGGTCTACGTCGACAACACGGAAGCGACGGCAGCCTGGAACACGGTCCTCTTCGACCGGTTCAGCCAGTACCGTCACATCTTCGTGGTGGCGCTCAAGCGCTTCGGCGACGTCGCGATCGCCGAGGGCCCGCCGCGCGCCGGCGACCGCATCCTCGACATCGGCTGCGGCTTTGGCGACACCGCCCAGCAGTTGGCGCAGGTCGCGGGACCGTCGAGCCACGTCGTCGGCGTCGACGCCGCCGAGCGCTTCATCGACGCGGCCCGTGATGAGGCGGCGCGGGCCGGCGTCGAGAACGTCGAGTTCGTCGTCGCCGACGTGCAGACCGAACCGCTGAGCGGCCCTTATGACTACGCCTTCGCGCGCATGGGGACGATGTTCTTCGCCAACCCGGTCGCCGCCCTGCGCAACGTCCGCCAGTCGCTGCGCCCCGACGGCACGCTCACCATGGTCGTGTGGCGCCGCAAGCTCGACAACGAGTGGATGCAGCGGTCCGAGGAGGTCGTCGATCGCCTCGTCCCCAAGCCGAACGCCGAAGAGTCCGACGCGCTGACCTGCGGCCCAGGCCCGTTCTCGATGGCGAACGCCGACACGACCTCGGACATCCTCCGGGCGGCCGGCTTCGAGCGGATCGCGTTGCGGCGCGTGGACCTCGACATGCTCGTCGGCCAGGATGCCCAGGAGGCCGTCGAGGTCGCGCTCGCCCTCGGGCCCGCCGCCGAGACGGTCCGCTTGGCCGGCGACGACGCGGAGCGCGTGCGCCCGCTGATCGAGCGCGATCTGCGCGCGCTCGCCGGCGAGTACACCAGCGCGTCGGGCGCGATCGTCGCGCCGGCCTCGGCCTGGGTCGTCAGCGCCCACGCGCCGGCCGCCGGGTGACGATCGCCCGGTCCGCGGCGAACGTCGTCCGGCGGCACGAGCGGGCCGCGACGGCCCGACTCGTGCCGCCCGCCTCGCCTAGCCTCAGGCGATCGCGCCCTGCGGCTGCGCGTCCGCCGCCGGTCGCGCTTGGGGAGCCGGTGCCGAGTCCTCGTCCTCGAAGTGCATCTCCGGAGGCGGGACGCGGAAGAGCTTGGTGAGGTAGCAGAGCACGAGCACGCCGAGGGCGAGCCAGATCACGCCGATCGTGATGGCCTTGCTGTCGAGCTTCGTCAGCAGCCACACGTCGAACCCGGCGCCGATGGCGGGGACGACCACGCGCGACAGCACCTGCGACCGGTCGCGGTCCTCCCGCTGGCGGAAGAAGTGCGCGATGACCGACAGGTTGACGAACGTGAAGGCCGTGAACGCGCCGAAGTTGATGAACGACGTCGACGTCGCAACGCTCGACTTGAGGGCGATGAGGCCCACCACGCCGGTCACCGCGATGTTGAGCGTCGGCGTGCGCAGCCGCGGATGGAGGTACCCGAAGACCTTCCGCGGGAGGACCGCGTCGCGTCCCATGGCGTACATCAGGCGCGAGCCGCTCGCCTGCGCCGCCAATCCGGAGGCGCCCTGGGCGACGATCAGGCCGGCCACCACGATCGACGAGAGGAGGCTGCCGCCCATCGTCTTGGCGATGTCGAAAGCCGCCGAGTCGGGGTCGGAGAACGTCCCGCCCGGGTGCACGAGCTGCGTCGTGTACGCCGTGAGCACGAAGATGACCCCGCCGATGATGGTCACGAGCAGGATCGCGCGCGGGATCGTGCGCTTGGGGTCGATCGTCTCTTCGGTGAGCGTCGTGACGGCGTCGAAGCCGAGGAACGAGTACGCGGCGATCGCCGCGCCACTCGCCAGGGTCGACAGGGTCGTCGCGTCGTTGCCGAACGGCGCCGTGCTCAGCAGCGCGCCGCCGCCCTTGTGGTCGATGACGTAGCCGATCGAGAACCCCACGAAGAGCACGAGCACCAGCACCTGGAACGTCATCAGCAGCGTGTTGACGTTGGCGGCGACACGCACCCCGAGGATGTTGAGCGCCGTGCTGATGGCGATGAAGCCGACGATCCACACCCAGGTCGGGACGTCGGGGAACTGCGCCGAGAGGTACGCGCCGCCGATCAGCCAGATGACCATCGGCAGGAACAGGTAGTCGAGGAGCACCGCCCAGCCGACCAGGAACCCGATCCGCGGGTCGATGGCGCGACGCACGTAGGAGTACGCCGACCCGGCGACCGGATACGCCTGCGCCATCCGCCCGTAGCTGTAGGCGGTGAACAGCATCGCGACGAGCGCCAGCAGGTACGCGGACGGCACCGCGCCCCCGGTGCCCGATGCGAGCAGGCCGAACGTCCCGAGCACGATGAGTGGCGTCATGTACGCCAACCCGAACATCACGACCTGCTTGAGCCCGAGCGTGCGTTCGAGCTGTGGTGCGCCGTCAGTGACCTGCGTAGGGCTGCCTTGCATGGTTCCCCGTCCCTCGGTGTGATGGTTGGTTGGTCAACAGTTCGTTGCCGCGGTCGCGGCAGGCGAGCCGGCGGAGACCGGCGGCCGGCGATGCGCCCAGGGCCGTGCCTGCTCGAGCTGCGCGGCGAGGCCGAAGAGCACGCGCTCGGCGCCGAGGCGCGCCAGGAAGTGGCTGCCGATCGGCAGGCCGTCGTCGTTCCAGGCCAGCGGGACAGACATCCCCGGCTGCCCCGTGACGTTGGCGACCCAGGTGAACGGCGAGAAGCGCGCGTCGAGGTCGAGCGTGGCCAGCGGATCCAGCGGCGACGGGTCGAAGTACCCGAGCGGCGCCGGCGGCTCCGCCAGCGTCGGCGTCAGCCAGACGTCGACCGTGTCGAAGAACGCGACGATGTCGCGCGCCGCGCGCTGCAGGCGCTGCACCGTGACCACGTGGTCGACGGCGGAGTGCCGCAGCCCGGCTTCGCGCACCGCCCAGGTCAGCGGCTCGAGCTCCGCCGGATCCGGCTCGCGGCCCATCCACTCGACCCACTCGGCGATGCGCGCCGCCGCGGCGACGGTGTACAGCGCGAAGAAGTCGGCCTCGAGGGCCGCGCCGTCGACCACCGGCGCCGCCTCGACGATCTCGTGGCCCAGCTCGGCGCAGAGCTCCGCCGTCTCCCAGACCGCGCGCACGCACTCGGCGTCGACCTCGCCGCCCTGGAGCGGCCGATCGCTGACGGCGATCCGGAGCCGCCCGGGATCCGCGCCGGCGCTGTCCTGGAACGCCCGCGCCGGCCTCGGGCGCGAGTACTGGTCGTGCGGCAGCGCGCCGGCCGTGGCATCCAGGACCGCGGCGCAGTCACGCACGGAGCGGGTCATCACGTGCTCGGACCAGATGCCCGGCGCGATGTCGCCGCGCGGCCCGGGCGACACGCGCCCGCGGCTCGGCTTGAGCCCGAAGATGCCGCAACAGGACGCCGGGATCCGCAGCGATCCCGCCGAGTCGTTGCCGTGCGCGAACGCCACCAGACCGGCGGCCACCGCCGCGGCCGACCCGCCGCTCGACCCACCCGTGGAGTGGGTGAGGCTCCACGGGTTCAGCGTCGCGCCGTGCAGGGCCGGCTCGCTCGTGGAGAGCAGCGCCAGCTCACAGGTGTTGGTCAGGCCGACGGGGATCATCCCGGCGCGCTTGAACCGCGTGACGAGCTCGCTGTCGCTCTTCGCGACGTTGTTGCGCAGGAAGATCGAGCCGCTCGTGTGACGGGCGCCGCCGTACGTGGCGAGGTGGTCCTTGAGCAGCATCGGCACGCCGGCGAACGGGGTCGCGGCGAGGTCGCCGTCCTGCGCCGCCCGAAGCGCTTGGGTGAACAGCGGCGTGACCACGGCGTTGAGCAGCGCGTCGACGCGCTCGATGCGCTCGATCGCGCCCTCCACCAGCTCGCGTGCCGTCACCTCGCCGGCACGTACGAGCGCGGCCTGCGCGAGGCCGTCGTCCCACAACACATCGTCCAGATCCACTACTTCTCCTGTCTCCGACTGCGACAGGCTTTCAGCGCGCCAACCAGGCGTAAACCACGGATCCGGCGAAAAACACGGCGGCCATTGCGTCACCCTGTGACGCTGCGCACAGTCGACACGGCCGTCGACCGGTGGAGGCGTCAGCGCGGTGGGACGTCGTCCACGATGCCGAAGCGCAGGAGCTTGATGCTGAGGTCGAGGACAAACCGATCCGCCGGCTGGTCGAGCGCCCGGCCGGTCAACTCCTCGATCTTGTGCAGGCGGTAGACGAGCGAGCGGCGGTTGAAGAACAGGCGCCGCGCCGCCGCGCTCGTGTTGCCGCTCTCCTGGAGGTAGACGTCGAGGGTCTCGACCAGGTTGCGCCCCTTCGCGCGGTCGTAGGCGAGCAGCGGCTGGATGATGGCCCGCGCGATCGCCAGGGCCTCCGGGTCCGCGCCGAGCTTGGCCAGCATCATGTACGGCGCCAGGTCGGCGGCGTCGCCGACGTTCGCCGGCCCGACGACGGTCCTGCCGACCTCGAGGGCCCGTTGGGCCTCGCCGTAGGACACCGTCAACTCGCCGAGGGGGCGCGCCATGGCCGCGATGCCCCAGGACGCGCGCTGCTCGGGCTCGACGGCGGCCTGCACCTCGACCAGCAGCCGGCGCAGCGGCCCCGGCTGGTCGCCGGGCGCCGTGGCGATCGCCACCATGACGTCCTCGCGCACGCCGAGCGTGACCTCGGCGGTCGCACGCGCGGCCCGCGCGCGCAGCTCGCGCGCCAGCCGCTCCAGCGTCGCGCGACTCTCGGCGCCGTCACCGCGCGCCACGGCCAGCTCGTGCGGGACGCGACCGTCGAAGCCCAGCAGCCCCGCGCGCGCGAGGATGTGGTCCGGCGGGCCGGCCAGACCGGCGACGAGCTGCCACACGAAGTCCTCGCGCGCGCGATCGTCGGCGGCCGATCGCTGGCGCAGCCCCTCGATGGCCACCGAGTCGGCCGCTTCGCCGAGCGCGCGCAGCGCCAGGTTCGGCAGCTCCTCGGGATGCCCGTCGGCGTCCAGGACGTAGAGGAACCCGAGCGTGTCGTGCCGCGCGAGCGCGGCCCGTCCCGTGCCCGCGCCGAGTCCGAGGGCGTCGAGGCCGGCGAAGTGCCGCGGATGCTCGCCGTCGAACTGCGCCGCGAGCGTCCCCGCGTCGGCGGCCGAGAGGCCCGCGGCGCGTAGCCGCAGCGCCCTGAGCCCCGGGCCGCCGAGCGCGCCGTCGGCCAGCGGCCCGTGACCCGCGAGCTCCAGCCGGGCGTCGAAGACCAGCACCGGCCGCTCGAGGGCGGCCTCCAGCGCCGCGGCGATGCCGTTCATGCCGAGGCCGTCCAGCAGCACGGCGGCGAAGCGGGTGTGGATCCCGGCCGGCGCGTCGATCGAGCCGCCGAACCGGCGCCGGATCAGCTCGTCGACCACCCACCGGCTGACGTCGGCGAACCCGACGTCCCACGGGAGGTCGATGAGCGGAACGCCGCACTGGTCCGCGAGCGCGATCGCGGCCGCCGGCGGGGCCGCGACGGGCTCGCTGGGCGACAGGCTGACGGCGACCGCCGCCGCGTCGGACTCCAGGAGCTGGCCGAGGAACTGCGTGAGCGTCGGCTCGTCGAGCCCGATCCCGGTCGTCAGCACGAGCTCGCCGGGCCGGACGAAGTCGACGGCCTGCCACTCGATCACCGAGGTCCACGTCACCTCGCGCTCGACGCCGTCGTGGCCGCCGATCAGCCGTGCGCCTCCGAGCGCGGGTGCACCGAGGAGGTCTCGAACCGGGATCGTCATGTACCGCCGCCGGCCGGGACCGTAGCACCATGCGGAGCGCGCGGAACCTACGGAACGGGTATAGATGAACGTAAACGTTCATGTGATGGCAAAAAAAGGGGCGGCTGAGCACCGCGGCAAGCGGCGCCCGCTGGTGCGGGCGCCGCTTGCGCGGGTGGGCTGGCTCAGTCGGTCCCGAGGCCGTGTCGCGGGAGCACTCCTGCGGCCGCGTGCTGGGGCTGCGGCATCGCCGGGACGACTCGGTCGAACGCCTCAGCCGGCGTCGCGCCGGTCTCCCGCGCGAGGTGGGGGTCGACGACGCCGACCTCGATCGGGCTCAGCACCCGTTCGAGCGTGGCCACCCAGTGCTCCCCGTCGCGCCGCGCCTGCACGACGTAGACCCGACCGTCGCGACCGAACCGCCACTCGTACGTGGCACCGCCGTCGTCGTCGAGACGGCAGGTGATCGACAGCGGCTGGAGCGTGTCGTCGCTCCGCGGCGCGAGCACCATGACGCCCACGACCCGCGGGGTCTCGCCCAGTGCGACCAGGACTCCGAGGCGCTCGTCCACGGTGACGGCGCACCGGCCACCCTGACCTCCGATCCGGCAGCGGACGTTCTCCGCCGACTCGCCCTCGACCAGCCTCACCCACTTCGACACGATCACCTCCGCGCCGGTCTCGGGGCGCTCCGTCGACGCCCCGAGCTCGGCGACCGCGCCGAGCAGCGCGACGGCGAACTCCGGCGACCCGAACGGCGCCAGGCTCATCGGCGCGAACGGCCTCATGCGGCGCGTCACCTCGACCAGCCGGGCGTCGATCCCGCCGTACTCCTTTGGAACAACCATGTCCCGTTCCCTTCTCTCTTCACTACTCAGGCTGGAGGGCAAAAAAGGGGAGGGAGGCCCGGGCCGGATGGCGCGGACCTCCCTCGGTGCTCAGGCGGTGCCCACCGCCGGCATCTTGCGCAGCGCCGGCACGAGACCGCCCAGCACGACCGCGGTGCAGACGCCGCCAATGATCATGCCGACCATGGCTCCGCCGACCACCGCCGACACGATGGCCAGCGTGATGTTGAGCAGGGCGACGACCGCGAAGCGCGGGGCCAGAGCGATGAGCTGCACGCGCACCGAGTCGCTGTTGACGCGCGACACCGCGGCCTCCATGAGGCCCTGGTTGAAGTTGCCGCAGGCCTCACCGACGGCGAAGAACAGCGCGCACAGCCACCACCCGAGCTTCAGTCCGAGCAGCGGCACCGCCAGCAGCGGCAGCGACCCTGTCGGGGCCACGGCGGTCCCGACCAGCGCGACGGCGAGCCCGCACGCGGCCGCGTAGCCGACCTTGCGCGGGTTCAGGTCGGCCAGGCGGCCGACCAGCGGCGCGAGTCCGGCAGCGACCAACTGACCGGCCACGGCCATGAGCTCGATGCCGTCGGAGGAGGCGCCGGCCAGGCTTGGGATCGTGTAAAGCGCGACCCACCCCGAGAAGTTCGCGCACACCCCGACGATCAAGCGCCGGTGCTCCTTGGCGAGCCCGAGCATGGAGTCGAACCCGTGCCGCTCCAGCCGCGTCGCCTTCGGGACGCCCTTGAGCAGCGGGTAGGTCACGGCGAGGAGCACGACCACCACGGCGATGGTCCAGAGCCCGAGGTGCCAGCCACCCAGCAGCGGGACGCCGACGAGGGCCACGCCGACCAGGAGGCACGGCGACAGGATCAGGCCCATGGTCTCGGCGCGCCGGTCTTTCGGCACCGCCGCGAGGACGCGGACGTGGACGTTGAACACGGCCCACGCCGCGAGGGCGCCGAAGACGAGCAGGGAGAGGCTCGCCGCCGGCACGAAGGCCCCGCCCATGAAGGGCGACACGGCGATGGACACCCCGGCCAACCCGAGGATCACCGGCATGCGCCGGGGGAGCCCGATCCAGAGGGCGGCGACGAGGCAGCCGACGAACCCGCCGAAGTTGCCGGCGTGGTTGATGACCACGACCAGCCACGCGGGGAGGCCGAACTCGTCGGCGATGTCCGGCGCCCCGAAGGACACCATGAGGTTGCCGAACAGGATGGCGATCTGGCCGACGCCGAGCCAGATGGCGATCGGCAGCGCGATGGGCAGGGCTTTTTTGCGGTAGGAGCGGAGCTGAGCGAGGAAGACGATGGCTGCGGCAACGGTGCCGAACAGCCATGCGAAGACGAACATGGAGGACCTGCTTCCTGCGAACGGCGGAACGGGCGGCCGTTCGGGCCACCCGTTCCAACCTGCGATTCCTTCATGGGAGCCGCGCGGGGCCGACAGGGTCGTCGGCACCCGCGCGGCGGTGAGATCAGCCATGGACCCCTTCGCGCACGAGGCGCTCAGGGGGTCAGCCTGGGTTCAGGCGGACGGCTGGGTGTGGGTCACCGCCTGTAGACCATGAGCTCACCCGAGCCCGTCGTCACCAGGTCGCCACCCCACAGCGATCCGCCCCCGTCCTTGGTGGTCAGGAGGAACCCGGCGTTCTCGTGACTGAGCAGCTCCGTCGGCCCCGCGATCGCGATCCCGGGCGGGTAAGCGCCGACGAACTGGGCGAGCTCCCGGTCGACCGCGTCGCGCACCGGCACGACGTCGACCGGGCCGACCGCCTGGCTGTAGTCGACCGTGGCGTCCCGGAGCTGGATCCGGGGGATCTGGTCGAGCTCGAACGGCCGCTTGCGCGGCAGCTCGTCGACCACGGCCCCCAGCCGCTTGAACAGCTCCGGGATCGCCTCGGCGCCTCCGGCGCCGAATCCGTCGAAAAAGAACGCGCGGTGCGCCTGCGCCGTCTGCACGCGACGCTCGTCCATGAGGGCCGCCAGCTCGTACCCGGTGTAACCGAGGTGGTGCGTCCGGAAGGTCAGACGGTGCGGCATGTGGTCCGCGCTGTGCGTCCGTCCGGCGCGCTTCTCCTCGTCCCAGTCGACGAGCATGTCCTGGGGGAGGTAGCGACGGGAGCGCTCGATCGCCGCCCAGAGGCGCTCGAGGTGAGCGGTCGCGTTGAGGAACGCGTCCTTCCGGGCCTCGTCCGCCGCCGCGAGCCAGTTGCTCGACTGCGAGGTGGACTTGTCGGCCAGCATCGCGGCCCGCCACACCCGTTCCGGGATCAGGCTGTTGTAACCGAGCGCCCCCGCGGCCATTTGACCCGGGAAGAACAGGCTCTTGTGGAGGCTCAACACCACGGCGTCGGCGCCGAGCTTGAGCGGGCTGTCTCCCATCAGGTCCGTGAACGCCATCTCGGTCGCCCACGACATGTCCCACATGATCGGGACCCCGTGCGCGTGCGCGGCGTCGATGCACTTCTTGGCGTCCGCCTGCTTGCCCTCGTAGGTGGGCGAGCTGACGATGACGCCGTGGTAGTTGCCCGTGCGGAGCTTGGCCTCGAGGGCGGATGCGTCCACCACGTCCGCCATCCCGAGCGGGTGCATCGGGACGGCGATCCACTCGACCCGCACGCCGCGCGCCTTCAGGCGGTTGGCGACGGAGATGTGGACGTTCCTGGTGACGAGGAAGCAGGGCTTCTCGCCCGGCTTCACCTGCTCCAGCGCGGTGTCGATGAGCGCGCTGGTGGTCGCCTCCGCTGCGCCGCTGGCGCCGGTGGTGAGGTACGTGGCCAACTTCGCGCCGGGCATCGCGCCGGCGAGCAGCTCCTCGCTCCGCACCAGCGCGGACTTCTTGCCCGGCAGTGCGACGCCGAGCCCGCGGACGACGCTCATGTCGCGGTGGGCGTACGACTCGCCCCCCACGGCGGACTCGACCGCCACGGGGAAGGTCCCGCCGGACGCCGGCGCCTGGCCGCGGACGTCGTACCAGTCGGCCGCCACGTCGAGCGCGGTCCGGTACGGCGTCTCCATCTGGGCCTCCGGGGAGGCCAGGGGGTTCATGCCCTCCGGGGAGGACAGGTCGAACTTGCGCATGTTGATGCGCCCTTCTGTGAGTCGCCTCGGCCCCGGGGTTGGGGTCGAGGTCGCGCTCAGTCCAGGAGTCGAACCTGGTGATGCTCGTGGTGAGCATCGGCAGCCGTGCAACGAGCGGGGGAGGAGCTGGTCCTCCGGGTGTCCCGTGGAGTGGTGCGCGGGACGGGTCGTGCGAGGTGCCCGGCAGAGAACGCCGGAACGGGACCGACGTGGAAGCGTCGATCCCTAGGGGCGGAGCAGGATCAGGGTGCGAAGCGCACGTGCCTGGTCCGTGAGCGGTTCAGCAGGCGGTGGCTGCGAGCAACGCGAGGCGCTGCGGGAGAGCCGGGTACTGCGTGCTGAAGGTGGTGCGAACTGCGGGTGCTGAACGAGAAGAAGAAGAAAGGTGAAGAGGAGCGTCAGGCTATCAGCGGGATGGCCGCCCGTGGGCACGAAAAGCGAGCGCTGGCGGTCCGCCGCGCATTCAACGAACACCCGATGTGGTCGACTTTTGGCTCTGGGACGAGGATCTCCCGCGGCCACGACGAGCACCTCGGCCGCGCAAGTTCTTGCCGCCCCGTATTCGGCGAACCCCCTCGCGCGCCGGTGGTCGCCTTCCAGCGCGCAGTGCTTCTCGCGCGCGCGTGCGCGAGGCGCCGTATCCTGCCCGGGCGGGTCACCACCAAAGGAAGGACGCGGGAATGACGACGAGTGGATCGCAGGACGAGAAGTCTCCCTCGGAGCTGATCGACGCCCGGATCGAGGAGCTCGGCGACTGGCGCGGGGCGATGCTGAGCGATCTCCGGGGTCTGGTCAAGGAGGCCGATCCCGAGGTGGTCGAGGAGTGGAAGTGGAGAGGCGTTCCGACGTGGTACCACGACGGGATGCTGTGCACGGGCGAGACGTACAAGCAGGTGGTGAAGGTGACCTTCGCCAAGGGCGCGTCCCTGGAGGACCCGGCGGGGATCTTCAACTCCAGCCTCGACGGCAACACCCGGCGGGCCATCGACTTCCGCGAGGGCGAGGAGATCGACGAGCAGGCCTTCAAGGACCTCGTGCGCGCCGCCGTGGCGCTCAACGCGTCAAAGGGCTGACGCCGGCGGCGCGCCCACCTGGGTCGGCCGCTCGGGTCCGACCTGGGTGCGCAGCGTGGCGAGGAACAGGCGCAGCAGCTCGGTCAGCTGGGCCTGCTGGTCCGGGGTGAGCCCGGACACGAGCTCGGCCTCCCGCCCGAGGACCCGGTCGACGAGCCGGTCGACGAGCCGGTGCCCGGCGGCGGTGAGCGTCACCGCGACCGCACGGCTGCCGTCCGCCTGGGCCGAGCGCTCGACCAGGCCCTCGCTCTCGGCCCGCGCCACGCGCTGGGAGATCGCGCCGGCGGTGATCAGGGTGCGGTCGGTGAGCTCGCGGGTCGTCAGCCGGTAGGGCGGGCCGCTGCGCCGCAGGACGCTCAGCAGGTCCAGCGTCGCGGAGTCCGCCTGGGCGTCGGCGAGGACGCGGCGGCGGTCGGCCCCCAGGAGCATCGAGCACTGCCACACCCGGGTGACGATCCCGATCGCGTCGACCGGCGTGCCCGGGCGCTCGCGCAGCCAGGCGAGGGCGATCCCCACGGGCGGCGCCATCGTCAACGTCGGCTCGATCGGCGCGAAGTACGCCGCGAGCTCCGACGACGCGGCCAAGGCCGCGGTCGCGCCGTGGACCGCCGGCCTGTCCGCCCGGGTCGGGCCCCGGGGCATCACCGCGAACGCCATCGCGCCCGGCTACGTCGCCGACACGGGCTTCTTCCGCGACCAGCTCACCGACGACCGCCGTGCCCAGCTCGTGGCCGCCACCCACGACCGGCGGGCCGGCCGGCCCGGGGACGTCGCCGCGACCGCGCGCTTCCTCCCCTCCCCCGACGCCCGGCACATCACCGGCCAGACCCTCCACGTCGACGGCGGCGCGCACACGACCCGGTAGTCCGGGACGGCACGACGCACGAAGGCCCCGCGTCGCAGCGGGGCCTTCGGCGGTGCGTGGTCCTGCGGTGACTCAGCGGATCAGCTGCGGACCCTTGTAGTCGGACTGCTTGACGCGCTTGGCCTTGAGCGTCTCGGTGTTGTCGGACAGGTCGTTCTCACGCATGACCAGCTTGCCGGTCACGTACGCGGAGGCGTCGGAGAACTCGTCCAGTGCCTGGGTGTTGAGGTTGGCCAGGGTGTCGCACGCCTGGTGGTAGCACTTGTCGAACGCGATGCCGGCCGTCCCGCCGTACTTGGCGGCCTGCTCCGGGGTCTTGATGCCCTCGGCACCGGCGAAGATGCCGCCGGCCGGGATCCCGACGTCCGTGAAGGCGACGTAGTCGGAGCGTCCGTCGAACGGGGTGGTCTCGCTGACCAGGCCGCGGCCGGCCCAGTAGCCGGTGAACAACGACTCGATGATGTCCGAGCCGGTCGGGCCCTCTTCGCCGGGGTTGTCCGACCCGTCGCCGTCGTAGACGAAGCGGGCGTAGTTCGGCGAGGCCATCATGTCGAGGTCGACCATGGCCATGATCTGGTCACGAGACGCCTGGTCGAGCGAGTCGACGTAGTGCGCCGACCCGAGCAGGCCCTCCTCCTCGGCCCCGAAGAAGAGGAACCGCAGGTGGTTCTTCGGGTTCTTGATCGCCTTCTGGTACTGGAGCGCGATCTCGAGGTCCTGCGAGGAGCCCGACCCGTCGTCGTTGATCCCGGGGCCGGCGGCCACGGAGTCCAGGTGCGAGCCGACGACCACGGTGTGGTCGGCGCGCCCACCGGGCGCGTCGGCGATCGTGTTGTAGGTCGTGCGCGTCTCCGACAGCGTCGAGGTCGTGACGTGGATCGTCACGTCGCCGCCCGCGAGCAGCGTCGCGAGCTCGTTGCCGCCCGCGAAGCTGAGGCCCACGACCGGGATCGTCGCCGGGCCGCCGAGCGTGCCGCTCAGCGTCTCCTGCCGGCCGGGCTGGCCCTCGTTGAAGATCAGCACGGCGCTGGCGCCGGCCGCGGTCGCGTTGGCGACCTTCTCGCCGAACGTGCACGTGCCGCGCTGGACCAGCGCGATGTCGCCGGCCGTGAAGCCGGCGAAGTCGCTCGCCTCACAGCCGCTCGTCGAGCTGGGCTCGTCGGCGGGCGGAAGCGTCAGGTCGACGGCCTGGACGTTGGCGGTGACGTCACCGCTGCCCGAGTACTCCATCGTGGCGAACTCGTCGTCGGCGTACGGGTGCTGGTCGGGCGCGGTGCGCTCCAGCGTCGTCGGCGCGAGCTCCTGGAAGTACGGGAACTCGAACGGCTGGACGTTGACCGTCCACCCCGCGTTCTGCAGCTGACCCACGACGTAGTCGCGGGACTTGTCGAATCCGGCCGACCCCGACACGCGGGTGCCGCCGTTGCGCTCGGCGATGTTCGCCAGCGCGCGCTCGTGGCGCAGGATGCCGCTGACCGTCACGGCGTTGGCCAACTTGGTGGCCGCCTTCTCGGACTTGTCGTTCTTGACCTTCTGCGCCGACGACACGGCGGGAACGGCGGCAGGTGCCATCGCCGCAGCGGCGATGAGCGCGAGAGCTGCTCGCTTCAAGGTTGTTCCTCCCTCGAGGATCGATGGACCCGGCGCCTGCTCCTCCTCCTGCTGGCGCCGCGCGCTCCCCTTTGCCATCCGGACCCGAGTTCAAACCCACACCGCGGTGCATCGCTGTCCGATCACGACCACTGGATTCCGGGGCAGCTCAGCCCGCCTCGTCGTAGGCGCGGAAGAAGCTCGCGGCGATCGGCGCCGCGACGCTGCTGCCGGATCGCCCGCGCTCGACGATGACGGCGAGCGCGAGGTCGCCGCGCGCCGCGATGAACCAGGCGTGCGTCGGCGGTGGGTCGCCGCTGCCGAACTCGGCGGTGCCGCTCTTGCCGATCACCTCGCCCGGGATGCCGGCCAGCGGCGTCCCGGTGCCCGAGGTCACGACCAGCCGCATGATCTTGCGCAGCTTCTGGAGCTCGCCGGCGGGCAGCGCCGGGCCGCTGCGCGACGGGTCGTCGGCGAGGATCCGCGGCGCGTTCCAGCGCCCGGCCGCCACGGTCGCCGCCACGCCGGCCATCGCCAGCGGCGTGACCGTGATGCGGTCCTGGCCGATCATGGCGGCGGCGTGCGCGACCTCGCCCTGCGGCTTGGGCACGCGGGACGCGGCGACGTCCACGCTCGTCGGCGCCGACCGTCCGACGCCGAAGTCCTTGGCGACCGCGGTCAGGTCGCCGTCGCGCAGCCGGCCGGCGAGCGAGATCAACGCGGTGTTGCACGACGTCGCGAAGTCGGAGGCGAACGTCGGCGACGCGCCGGCCTCGCCCTCGAAGTTGTGGAAGCCGCGGCCGTCGACCGCCAGCGTCTTCGGGCACGGGACGACCGTGTCGACGTCGAGCCCGCGACGCAGCAGCGCGTCGGTCGTGACGACCTTGAACGTCGATCCGGGCGGGTAGACGCCGTTGAGCGCGCGGTCGAACGTGTCGTCGGTCGGGCGGTTGGCGACCGCGAGCACGTCGCCGGTCGACGGCTGGACGGCGACCAGCGACGCGGCCCGCGGCTGCGGTCCGAGCGCCGCCTCCGCGGCGTCCTGCGCCCGCCGCGACAGCAGCGTGCGGAGCGCGTGGCCGCGATCGCCCGCAGAAGCCTTGATCGTTCGGACCACCTCTTCCGTCTTGTCGTCGCGGACGACCACGCGCCGCGCGCCGGTGCTCCGCAGCCGCGCGTCGAACTGCCGCTGCAGCCCCCACTGGCCGGTGTCGTCGCCCGCGCGCAGCCGCCCACCCGACGCCGCGACCTGCTCGGCGGTGGCCGGGCCGATGCCGCCCAGCAGCGCACGCGCGAAGGTCCGCGAGGGCGCGAGCGGCTGCGTCGTCGCGACCGTCTCGAGGCCCGGGACCGCGTGCAGGCGGCCGGCGAGCGCGTTGTAGTCCTCGGCCCGCAGCGTCGTCGCGAGGACGAACTGGCGCTTGCCGGCGCCCACGAGCTGGCGCCGCAGCGCCTTGGCGTCGACGTCGACGATCGCCGCCAGCGCCCGCGCGCTCGCGGCCGTGTCCGCGACCCGGTCGCGCCGCAGACCGACTTCCACGACGGCGCGCTGACGCACGAGCGCGCGGCCGTCGCGGTCCAGGATCGTCGCGCGCGCGGCGCCCTCGCTGGCCGTCCCCAGGCGCGTCCCCGCGCTGAGGTGCGCGTCGACGAGCCGCGGCGTGAACCGCACGCGCCAGCCGGCGTCGCCGCGGCGCAGCGTCGCCCGCGCGGTCGAGCGCCACGCGCCGATCGCGGGAACGGCCCACCGGACCGTCAGCGTCGCCGACGCGGTCCGCTCGTCCTTGCCCATCACGACGCGCCCCACCCGCACCGCGGCGCGCGCGCCGTCGAGCCCGGACCGGTTGACCCGCAGGGCGCGCAGCAGCGTGCGCGGCCGGTCGGTCAGCGCCGCGGCGGCAGCGTCGTCGCCGTGCGACCGCGCGGCGGCGAAGCGGGTGATCGCGGCGGTCGCGGCCGCGCGCTCGTCGCCGCCGCGCGCTTTGTGGTGGTGGTGCAGCGCGACGGCGCCGAGGACCACCGCGAGGCTGCCGGCGAACAGCGTCGCGGTACGTGGGGAGGGAGGGGCCATCGGATCCATGACAGCGCGCGCACGCCACGATGTCCAAGGCCGATAACGACCCATCAGAGATAGCGGTCTTGGTATGAATGTCGGCGACGTGGATCTCCTGACCCATCTGCGGTGCTTCGTCGCCGTCGCCGAGGAGCGGCACTTCGGCCGCGCCGCGGCGCGGCTGCACGTCACCCAGCCCGCGTTGAGCCGGACGATCGCGCGGCTGGAGCGCACGCTCGGCGCGCGCCTGTTCGACCGCACCTCGCGCACCGTCCGCCTCAGCGGCGTCGGCGAGCTGCTGTTCCCCGACGCCGAGCGCCTGGTCGACGGCGCGGACGGGTTCGTGGCGCTCGCCGCGCAGGCCGCGCGCGGCGAGATCGGCACGATCCGCGCCGGCGTGCCGCTCGGCCTGCCGGCCGAGACCATGGCCACGCTGACGCGCAGCTTCCGCGAGCGCCATCCCGCGGTCGGCCTCGACCTGCGCGAGCAGCGCCCCGGAACGCAACTCGCCGCGGGCCTGGACGTCGCCCTCCTCGTACCCGACGACGAGCACTCCGCGGGCCTGCGGCGCGGACCCGTCGCCCTGCAGGAGCTCGGCGTCATCGCGTCGGCGGCCGGCGCCTTCGCCTCCCACGCCGAGCTGCACCTCGCCGATCTCGCCGGCCGGGCGCTCGCCCTGCTGCCGATGGACCAGTCGGCGTGGGAGCCGCAGCTCCTCGCCGCGTGCCGCGCCGGCGGCTTCGAGCCCACCACGGTGCACCGTCCCCAGCAGCTGGAGTTCGCGCTCGGGCTCGTCCTCGCCGACGACGCCGTGGCCTTGGGCGCCGCCGAGAGCGCCGGGGCGGGCCTGACCTGGATCCCGATCGTCGGCACGCCGGCGCGGCGCCGGCTGCAGCCGGTGTGGCAGGACGCCGGCGACGACATGGGTCGCGGGCGCGCGTTCGCGGAGATCGCCGTCGACGCGCTGTGCGCCGGCGGGGCGTGGCGGCGCGAGGAGCAGCTCCCCGAGCAGCGCGGCCCGGCGCTCCGACCCGGGTCGTTCGCGTGAGCGCCCCGACGCGCGTCGACCTCGCGGCGCCGCTGCGCGCGGCCGGCGCCGTCGGGTGGGTCCACGCGGTCGACATCGACACGGGCCGCGAGGTGGGGCTCGAGCCCGACCGGCGCGTCGCCGTGTCCTCGGTCGTCAAGCTCCCGCTGCTCGTCGCGTTCTTCCGGCAGGCCGACGCCGGCCGGCTCGACCCGGCGCGGCCCTGCGCGGTGCCGGTCGCGGGGCGCACCGCGGGCATCACCGGCGTCTCGCTGTTCGCCGACGCGGCGACGATCTCGCTGCGCGACCTGGCGTTGTTGATGATCACGATCAGCGACAACGCGGCCGCCGACCTCGTCTTCGACGCCGTCGGGGTCGCGGAGGTGCAGGCCGAGATGCGCGCGATCGGCCTCTCGGGCATCGCGGTGCGCGAGAGCCTGCACGAGATGTTCGACGCGCTGCGCGACGACTCGGGCGGCGTCGGGCCGCTCGACGCCTCCGCTCGGCTGGCCGATCCCGAGCTGCGCAGCCAGCTGCGGATGCTGGACCCGGAGCGCTCCAACAGCGCCTCGCCGCGCGACCTCACCGGGCTGCTGCGCGCGATCTGGCGCGACGAGGCGGCGACGCCCGCGGCGTGCGCGAGCATGCGGCGCATGCTCGGCCTGCAGGTCTGGCCGCACCGCCTCGCCTCCGGCTTCCCGTACGACGACGTGCGCGTGAGCGGCAAGACCGGGACGCTGCCGACGATGCGCCACGAGATCGGCGTGGTCGAGTACCCCGACGGCGGCCGCTACGCCGTCGCGGTCCTGACCCAGGCGGCGGCGATCGCCGCCACGCAGCCGCAGGTCGACGCGGCGATCGGCAGCGTCGCGCGGGCGGCCGTCGAGCGACTCCGCGCGCCCTGACCCGTGGATCGCTCACGGATCAGCGGCAGGCCACAGCCGCGTCTTCTCCTCCGTCGCTCAGCACTCGGCGATCGTGAGCGACCTCGTCGCGGAGCGCGGCGGATCGACGACCGACGTGCTCGCGGCGCTGCTGCACGACGCCGGCGAGGCCTACCTCGTCGACCTCCCCCATCCCCTCAAGCACCGCAGCGAGCTGGGGCCGCCCTACCGGCGTGCCGAGGCGCTGCTGGAGGCGGCGATCGCGGAGCGCTTCGCCGTGCCCCCGATGGACAAGGCCTACAAGGCGCTCGACCGGCGTCTGCTGGCGACCGAGCGGTCGCTGTTCACCTCGACGGCCGGCTCCTGGCCCGAGCTCGAGGGCTTCGCGCCGCTCGACCTCACGATCGAGCCGTGGCCGCCCGAGCGCGCCGCGCGGGAGTTCCTGACGCGCCTCGAGACGCTCATGCAGCGCCGCGCTCTCACGCCGCACCGCCCCTGACCGTTGTCCGGATGTCCATCATCCGAACCAGGAGCAGCAAACGTGACAATCGCGTTCATCACCGGCGCCAACAAGGGCCTCGGCTTCGCCGCGGCCGGCCAGCTCGGCCGGTCCGGCGCCAAGGTCATCCTCGGCGCGCGGGACGCCGGGAAGGGCGCGGCGGCCGCCGCGCGCCTGCGCGAGCAGGACATCGACGCCGAGGCCGTCAAGATCGACGTCGTCGACCTGGCCAGCGTGCGCGCCGCCGCCGCGCGCGTCCGCGACGAGCACGGCCAGCTCGACATCCTCATCAACAACGCGGGCGTCCTGCCGGAGGCGACGGGCGCCGATCGGGTCACCGGTCCGATGGACGTGCGCATGTTCAAGGACACGTTCGACACCAACGTGTTCGGCGCGGTCGCCGTCACCGAGGCGTTCCTCCCGCTGCTGCGGGCGGCGCCGGCCGCGCGCATCGTCAACGTCTCCAGCACCATGGGCTCGCTGGCCGACCAGGCGGATCCGCAGTCGGGCTACTACGGCATGGTCCTGCCGGCCTACCAGACCTCGAAGGCCGCGCTGAACTCCATGACGATCGCGTTGTCGAAGGCGTTGGCCGGCACCGCGGTCAAGGTCAACGCCGTCTGCCCGGGCTGGGTCCAGACCGACCTCGGCGGGGCCGACAACAAGGCCGCCGCGCCGCTGACGCCCGACGAGGGCGCGAGCATCATCACCAAGTTGGCGCTGATCGGCGACGACGGCCCGACCGGCGGCTTCTTCGACCAGAGCGGGCCCGTGCGCTGGTAGCACGCGCCCGGGGCGGGAACAACCCCTCCAACTGGGCCGTACCCAGGACGGCGGCGCTACCGCGTGTGCTCCAGCGCGAGGCTGAGCACGGGCGGTGGCGTGCCGCCCGGGATCTGCTCGGCGGTGCTCAGCAGCGAGACCGACATGGTGGCGTCCCGGTCGGGAGGCGCTTGCGGCCGGTGGCGCCGAGGCCGGGGACGGTGTCGACGGTCCAGCCGGCCGCACGCGCCGCGGCGACGGTCGCCGTCAGCGCCGGGGCGCCGTCGCCGGCCGCGGGCAGGCCGACCGCGTCGATCTGGGGCAACATGGAGCGCTTGCACGTGAAGTACACCGACGTGCCGCCGAGCTGCGGCACCGCCGCGTAGGGGCTGATGGTGTAGGCCTCGTCGTCGCGGTAGCGCGACGTGCAGTCGCCGCGGCTGACGAGCGCCGCGCGGGCGCCGGCGTCGTCCTCGTCCTCGTCCACGGTGCCGGGGACCCAGACCGGCACGTCCTTGTCGTCCATCGACCGCTTGTTGGTGAGGTCGTTGAGCACGCCGCCCGAGCAGGCCCGGTTGACGAACGTCACGTTGCGCGACGCGCGCACCGTGTCGAGGTAGCGCTCGACCCAGTTGCGGGAGCTGCGGTAGCAGTCCTTCGGGCCGTAGTAGCTCCCCCTGCGCCGTTGCCCGACCGGCGCGACCGTACGGGAAGCCGGAGCCGGCGTCACCCCGCCGTTGGTTCAGGAGATGCGCCGGATTGACCGCAATCAGACACGCGACCGCGCGGCGCCGTCGGCGCGGGGGTCGGAGCCGGCGCCGTCGAGCCAGATCGCCTGCGCGTGCCCGAGGTCGTCGCTGTGGCGCTCGACGACGCGGGCCGCGAAGCCGGCGGCGGCCAGGGACGCGATCGCGGCGGTGTCGCAGTCCTGCTCGACCCGCACGGTCGCGGCGGTATCGCCCATCTCGATCGCCCCGACGGCGAAGCGCGGGGCCGCGACGGCCTCGGCGGCCGTCGCGCCGGCGAGCAGGCGCAGGAGCACCTGGACGTGGATCTGGGCCTGGGCGCGGCCGCCCATCGTGCCGAGGACGCCGGCCAGCCGGCCGTCCCGCCGGACCATCACCGGCATCAGCGTGTGCGCCGGGCGCTTGCCGGGGGCGAGCACGTTGGGGTGGTCGGGCGCGAGCGAGAAGCTGGCGCCGCGGTTCTGGAGGATGACGCCGGTGCCCGGCTCGAGGATCCCGGCGCCGAAGGCGTGGAACAGGCTCTGGATGAGCGAGACCGCCCAGCCGTCGGCGTCGGCGGCGACGACCGCGACCGTGTCGCCGGTGGGCCGCGGGCCGCCGACGACGCCCGGCTCGCCCGCGAGCGCGGCGATCCGGTCGGCGCCCAGCCAGCCCTCGCGGTCGAAGGCGTGGGCCTTGGGATCGGCGAGCTCGCGGTCGCGCTGCGCGGCGCCGGCGGCGAACACGCGCGCGAGCACGCCGGCGTCGGCCCCGAGCGGATCGCGGAGGTCGGCGGCGTCCAGCGCGAGCAGCGCCTGCGCCAGCAGGACGCCGGCCGAGTTCGGCGGGCTGGTCAGCACCTCCAGCTCCGCGCCGACCGCCACGGCCAGCGGGTCGGTGCGCTGCGCCGCGTAGGTCGCGAAGTCCTCCACCGCGAGCGCGCTGCCCAGCGCGCGCACGCCGTCCACGAGCACCTCGGCGACCGAGCCGTCGTAGAACGCCCGCGCGCCGCCGGCCATCAGCCGGGCGAGCGTGCCGGCCAGCGCGGGCTGACGCAGCGTCTCCCCCGCCCGCAGCCGCGCGCCGTCGGGCGCGAAGACCGCGCCCATCCCCGGATCGGTCGCGATGCTCGGCGCCTCGGCGATCGCCGCCGCCAGGCCCGGCACGACGACCGCGCCCTCCTCGGCGAACCGCGCTGCAGTGGCCAGCGCGTCGCGCCACGGCAGCCGCGCGCCGAGCGCGTGCAGCTCGCCCCAGCCTGCGACCAGGCCCGGCAGGGTGACCGTGTCGGGACCGTGGGTCGGCATCGCGCCGCCGGTCCGCGCGCGCAGCGCGTCGACGTCGGTCGCCCCCGCCGCCGGCCCGCTCGCGTTGACCGCCACGACGCGCCCGCCGGGCTCGTGCACGAGCGCGAACAGGTCCCCGCCCAGCGCGCAGTTGTGCGGGTAGACGACGGTCAGGACCGCGGCCGCGGCCAGCGCCGCGTCGAGCGCGTTGCCGCCGCGCTCCAGCGCGGCCGCGCCGGCGTCCGACGCCGCCCGGTGGGGCGTCGCGATGTGGCCCTGCGTCATGCCCGTCGCCCGTCGATAGGACCGCACCCTAGCTGCGCGCCTGGCATCCTGAAGGCAATGTTCGATCCGGAGCAATGGCCCGACCGGCTCAACCTCGGCTGCGGTTGGGATCACCGCGAGGGGTACTTGAACGTCGACCTCAACGACTTCCACAAGCCGGACCTCGTGGCCGACGTCACCGACCTGCCGATGCTGCCGTCCGGCCGCTACCGGGAGATCATCGCCCAGGACCTCCTGGAGCACCTCCCACGGACCAAGACGCCGGCGGTGCTCGCCGAGTGGAACCGGCTGCTGGCCGTCGGCGGCACGGTGAGCATCCGCGTCCCGAGCCTCGTCGACGTCGTCAAGCTGTTCAGCAAGCCCGAGAACCAGGGCTCGGCGCGGCAGGAGCTGTTGGTCCAGTGCGTCTTCGGCACCCAGGCCTACAACGGCGACTTCCACTACGCGTCGTTCACCGAGCCGCTGCTGACGCACTACCTCGAGCAGGAGGGCTTCGAGGTCGCCAGCCTCGCGATCAAGGACGAGTGGCTGTTCGACGTCGACGCGGTCAAGGTCCGCGACTCCGACTACGTCGAGCACTGGGCGCCCTACGAGGAGCTGCTCGCGAGCAAGGACACCCTCGACTTCCTCACCCGCGCCTACCACCAGCTGCTCGGGCGCGACCCCGACGCCGAGGGCATCACCCACTTCGCCGCCGAGCTCGAGTCCGGCCGGATGGGCTTCCGCGAGGTCATCGACGCGCTGCGCGGCTCGCCCGAGGCGACCGGCGCAGCGCCGTCGACGTCGTCCTAGCGGTTGGGGCACCGCCCGATCCGCACTTCCCCCCGCTGGTCGTCGCGTTGTGCTTGGCGCCGGCCACCTCGGAGAACGTGACGTCGATCGCACGCGTGCCCCGGCACCCGATCGAGGTGAACGGGCCCTTGTCGCCGCTGCCCTTGGCGGTCGTCGAGGAGACGCTTGTGATGCCCGCGTCGAGCCCGGCGACTGGGTGCAGCAGCTGCTGGGGCACGGTGTAGGACAACGAGCCGCCGGTCTGGTCGACCTCGAGCTTGCCGTCGATCGCCTGGCTGATCGGCGCGGTGCAGTCCGGCTGCTTGCCGTGCAGGAACAGCGCGAGGCTCGACGGGCCTCCAGAGTTACGGCGACGTAAGTTACGCAACCGTAACCGACCTCTGTGTACGCTCGCAACCGTGGCCCCCGCCAGCCGCTCCCCCACCCGCCTCAGCGCGCCGCAGCGGCGCGAGCAGCTGCTCGACGTGACGACCGCGATCGTCTCGGAGGACGGCTTCCACGCCGTGTCGATCGAGGCGATCGCCAAGCGCGCCGGGATCACGCGGCCGATCGTCTACGAGCACTTCGGCGACCTGCCCGGGGTGTTGAAGGCCGTCGTCGAGCGCGAGATGGGCCGCGCGTACGCGCAGGTGAGCGAGACCGCGCTGACCGACCTGACCGCCGGCTCGGCGCGCCAGCTGATGATCGAGAGCCTCAGGGCCTACCTCCAGGCTGTCCGCGACCACCCGACGACCTGGCGGCTCGTGCTGATGGCGCCCGAGGGCGCGCCCCCGCTGCTGCGCGCGAGCATCGAGCGCGGCCGCGCGCGCGTCCTGGCCACGCTGACGCGCGCGGTCCGCCCCGCGCTGGCGGCCTCCGGGGCGGCGGGCGCCGACTCCCCCGACGCCGAGCTGACCGCGCATCTGCTGTCGGCGGTCGCCGACGAGTACGCGCGGCTCGTCCTGACCGACCCCGAGCGCTTCACGCCCGAGCGGCTGCTGACCCACGCGGAGTGGGCCGTGGACCGGCTGGCGCCCTGAGTAGCCCGGACGGGTGAGCCCGACCGGGTGGCCTTGGGTGGCGCGCGCCTTGCAGGACGGGCGCTCGTCTCGCATCTTGCGGTCGTGTCGATCCATCCCGTCCTCGCCGACGTCACCGAGCGCATCGCAACTCGGAGTGCTGCGTCGCGCTCCGCGTATCTCGAGCGCGTCCTCATGGCGACGCTCGACGGGCCCGCCCGCGGCGAGCTCGGCTGTGCGAACTTCGCGCACGGCGCCGCCGCCTGCGACCCGGAGGAGAAGCTCCAGCTCCGCGGAGCGCAGCGGCCGAACATCGCGATCGTCAACGCCTACAACGACATGCTGTCGGCGCACCAGCCCTACGGGCGCTACCCGACGCAGCTCAAGCGCGCGGTGCGCGAGGCGGGCGGCGTCGCGCAGGTCGCCGGGGGCGTGCCCGCGATGTGCGACGGGATCACCCAGGGCCGCGCCGGCATGGAGCTTTCGCTGCTCAGCCGCGACGTCATCGCGATGTCCACGGCGATCGCGCTGTCGCACGACATGTTCGACGGCGCGCTCCTGCTCGGCATCTGCGACAAGATCGTCCCCGGCCTGCTGATCGGCGCGTTGAGCTTCGGCCAGCTCCCGGTCGCGCTCGTGCCCGCCGGCCCGATGGCGTCGGGGCTGCCCAACCGCGAGAAGAGCCTGGTCCGCCGCCGCCACGCCGCGGGCGAGGTCGGCATCGAGGAGCTGCGCGACGCCGAGGCCGCGTCCTACCACTCGGCCGGCACGTGCACGTTCTACGGGACGGCCAACAGCAACCAGCTGGTCGTCGAGGCCATGGGACTGCACGTCCCGGGGGCGGCGTTCGTCAACCCGGGCACGCCGGAGCGGGACGCGCTGACCGCCGCGGCGGCCCGCGCGGTCACCGAGCGCACCGCGCTCGGCGAGCACTTCACGCCGATCGCGGAGGTCGTCGACGAGAAGGCCATCGTCAACGGCGTCGTCGCGCTGCTGGCGACCGGCGGCTCGACCAACCACACCATGCACCTGCCCGCGATCGCCGCGGCGGCCGGGATCGCGCTGACGTGGGACGACTTCGACGAGCTGTCGGCGATCGTCCCGCTGCTCGCGCGGATCTACCCCAACGGCGCGGCGGACGTCAACCACTTCCACGCCGCCGGCGGCACGCGCTACCTGATCGGCGAGCTGCTCGACGCAGGGCTGCTGCACGAGGACGTCACGACGGTCGTCGGCGACGGGCTGGACGCCTACCGCGCCGGCGCGCCCGCGGTCACGGGCGACCCCGAGGTGCTGCGCCCCGCCGCCGACCCGTTCGCGCCCGACGGCGGCATCCGCGTCCTGGAGGGCCCGCTCGGCCGCGCGGTGACCAAGGTGTCCGCCTTGACCCCGGAGCGCCGCCGCGTGACCGCGCCCGCCCGCGTCTTCGACAGCCAGGCCGCGTTCCTGGCGGCCTTCGACCGCGACGAGCTGAACCGCGACCTCGTGGCGGTCGTGCGCTTCCAGGGCCCGCGCGCCAACGGCATGCCCGAGCTGCACAAGCTGACGCCGGCCCTCGGCGTGCTCCAGGACCGGGGCCATCACGTCGCCCTGGTCACCGACGGCCGGATGTCGGGCGCCTCGGGCACGATCCCCGCGGCGATCCACTGCACGCCGGAGGCCGCGGGCGGCGGCCCGCTGAGCCGGATCAAGGACGATGACATGATCGTCCTCGACACCGAGGCGGGCACGCTCGACGTGCTGGGCGTCGACCTCTCCACGCGCCCACCCGCGTTGCCGACCGTCGACCCCGACACCGTGACCGGCACGGGCCGCGAGCTGTTCGCCGGCCTGCGCAGCCTCATCGGCGCCGCCGACGCGGGCGCCTCGGTCTTCGCCGCCCCGCGCGCGGAGGAGCCGGCATGGGCCTGATCGAGGGCACGCAGCTGGACGCGGCCGCGATCGGCGATGCTCCGGCCGTGCCGCCGCTCGCCTCCGACGACCTCCTCGGCCTCGCGCCGGTCATCCCGGTGGTCGTGCTCGACGACGCCGCCGCGGCGGTCCCGCTGGCGCGGGCGCTCGTCGCCGGCGGCCTGCCGGCCATCGAGGTGACGCTGCGCACCGGCGCCGCGCTCGAGGCCATCGACCTGATCGCCGAGCACGTGCCCGCGGCCGTCGTCGGCGCCGGGACCGTCACGACCGCCGTGCAGGTCGACGCGGCGCGCGCCGCCGGCGCGCGCTTCCTCGTCGCGCCCGGGCAGACGCAGCGGCTGCTCGACGCGCTCGGAGGCAGCGAGCTGCCGTTCCTGGCCGGGACCGCGACGGCCTCCGACCTCGTCGCGCTCCGCGAGCGCGGCATCGCCACCGCGAAGTTCTTCCCGGCCGAGGCCAACGGCGGCACCGCCACGCTCAAGGCCCTCGCCGGACCCTTCCCGGAGATGCGCTTCTGCCCGACCGGCGGCATCGACGCCGCCAAGGCGCCGTCCTACCTCGCGCTGCCCAACGTCGCCTGCGTCGGCGGCTCCTGGATGGTGCCCGCGGCCGCGGTGGCGAGCCGGGACTGGGCGGCGATCGAGACCGCCGCCCGCGCGGCCGCGGCGCTTTAGTCCGCGGTCGCCGCCTGGCCGACCACCAGCTGGAACGCGGACAGCGGGTCCGCGCCGCCCCAGAGGTGCCGGACGATCACGGCGCCCATCGCCTCCACATAGCCGGCGTGCTCCAGCCCGCCGGCGTCCAGCGGCACGCCGCCCGCGGCCCGGACGAGCCCGTCGGCGACGCCGCGGGCGCGCGCCGAGTCCGTCGCCACCGGGACCACGAGCGGCGCGCCGGCGAACGTGACCCGTCGCCGCCAGACGTCGGCCTGGACCAGGTTCATCGCCTTGACCACCTCGGCGCCCGTCGCACGCGCCAGCCACGCCGCCAGCGACGGCGCGCCGTCGAAGTCCACCAACGTGAACCGCTCGACCTCGACCGGGTTGTTGACGTCGATCAGCACCTTGCCGTCCAACGGCCCCGCCGCCCGGACGGTCTCCTCGATCCCGGCGTAGAGCACGGCGAGCACGACCACGTCGGCCGCTGCGGCCGCCGCGGCCAGCGACCCCGCCGGCCGCGCCCCGACGCGCGCGGCCAAGTCCTCCGCCTTGCTCGGCGTCCGCCCGCCGATGGTGACCTCGTGGCCGGCCGCGAGCCAGGCCGGCGCCAGCGCCTCGGCCATGTGGCCGGCGCCCAGGAATGCGATGTTCATGACCCTCAGGCTGACGCGGCGTGGGGCACCTCGGGGTGCCCCAGCTCGTCGGCGTGCTCGACGGCCCAGGACGTCAGCGCCTGCACCGGCCCGAGCAGCGACTCGCCCAGCGCCGTCAGGCGGTACTCCACGCCGGCGGGCGCGCCCGGCAGCCGCCGCTGGGCGACGACGCCCCGCGCCTCCAGCCGCCGCAGCGTCTGGGTGAGCATCTTCTTGCTGATGCCGCCGATGCGCTCCAGGAGCTCGCCGTGGCGCCGCGGGCGCTCGCCGAGCGCGACCACGACGACGACCGCCCAGGTGTCGGCGATCACCTCCAGCGTCGTGCGCGCTGGGCAGTCGGCGAGGAAGACGTCGTGCTCGATGCCCTCGATGCTAGCCGTGGCCGCGGCGCGGCGGCGCGCGCGCCTCAGGCCGCCGCGGCGAACGAGGTCGCGTCGACGCGGTTGCGCCCGGCCTCCTTCGCGGCGTACAGGCGCCGGTCGGCGAGGCGGACGAGCTCGTCGGTGCGCGTCGCGTGCGCGGAGACGACGCCGATCGAGGCGGTGATCTCCAGGCCCGGCGCCACCGCGTGCCACGGCGCGTCGGCGATCGCCGCGCGCAGGCGCTCGGCGCAGGCGACGGCGTCGGCCGCGCTCGTGCCGAGCATGACCACCACGAACTCCTCACCGCCGGTGCGCGCGACGACGTCGGTCGCCCGGACCGTCGCCTCGAGCAGGCGCGCCGCGCGGGCCAGCACCTGGTCGCCGACCTCGTGGCCGAAGCGGTCGTTGATCGCCTTGAAGTGGTCGAGGTCCAGCGCGGCGACGCTGAGCGGCGCGTCGTCGTCGCCGTGCGCGTCGGCCCGTTCGAGCACGCCCGCCAGGTAGCGGCGGTTGAACAGGCCCGTGAGCCAGTCGCGCTCGGCCTGCTCGCGGAGCCGGCCCTGCAGCTCCTCGAGCTCGCGGTGGGCGTCAGCGAGCTGGGCGACGGTCCGCTCCAGCTCGAGGTTCTTGGCGGCCAGCGCGTCGGCCTCGGTGCGCGCGACGCCGTGCTCGGCGACCGCGCGCTCGAAGTCCCGGTGCAGCTCGGTCAGCTCGCGGAACGCGAGGCGCTCCAGCTCGGCGGCCTCGGCGAGCGCGTCGTAGGCCTCCTCGGCGCGCCCGCCCGCGCGCAGCGCCGCGGAGATGTCCTGGAGGATCATCGCCCGGATCTGCGGGACCGTGCGGTGCAGCCGCGCGACGCCGGCGCGGCCCGAGGCGCTGGCCTCGTCGACGCGCTCCAGCGCCAGCAGCGCGCGCACCTCGGCGCAGACGCTCATGCCGAAGATGTAGGGGTTGGGCTCGCCCTGGGCGCAGAGGTGGGCCATCGCGCCGCGCGCGTCGCCCAGGGCCTCCATCGGCCGGCCGCCGGCGAGGTGGATGTCGGCGCGCGTGCAGCTCAGGACGCCGAGCGCGAAGCGGTTGCGCGGCGCCAGCGCCTCGGCGACCGCCATCCCCCGCGCGACCTCGGCCAGCGCCCCCGCGTCGTCGCCGCGGACCATCGTCAGGTGCGCGAGGTCGTTGCGGGAGATCGCCTCCTCCCAGCGGTCGCCCGCGCCCATCGTCAGCGCGAGCAGCTCGTCCAGCCGCGCCGGCCACTCCGGGACGTCGAGGTTGCCGAAGACCATGCACGACTGACGGCGGGCGAAGATCCGCAGCACGTCGTCGTCGGTGGTGTCGGCGACGGCGACGCAGCGCTCCGCGTGCCGCAGCGCCTCGCGGAAGGAGCCGGAGAAGAACGCGAGGTGCGCGCCCATCGCGGCGACCTCGACGGTCGTGACAGGATGCTGGGCGGCCTCGGCGTCGACCTCGGCGCCGGCCGCGAGCGCGAAGCCCGCCCGCAGCCCGCCGCCGTGGATGGTGATCAGCGTCTGGAGCGCGAGCGCGCGCCCGCGCAGCGCGGGGTCGTCCGCCTCGTTGCCGACCCGCTCGGCCCGGAGCGCGACGGCCATCGCGCCGGTCGGGTCCTCGTGGTAGGCCGCGCGCGCCTGGTCCAGCTGGGCCCACGCCGCCACCGCATCGGTCTGTTCCTCGGGGTCCGCGCGCATGCCGCTTCCCCCGTTACCTCGGCCAGCGCGCCGACTTCTTGACCGGGATCAGTCGCCGGCGATCGTCGCCGCCGCGCGGCAGGTCGTGCCGCTCGGTCCGCGCGCGGTGACGCGGATGCGGTCGGCGCCCGCGAGGTCGCGCAGGCGGCGCTCCACCTCGAAGCGCCCACCGCGCGCCCGGACCGAGCCGCGCCACGCGATGCGGCCCTCCTGGACCAGCGCCAGCCGCCACGTGGCGCCGGAGCGGACGTGCTCGACCTCGACCTCGACCTCCAGCGCGCCGTCGTCGGCCTTGACCTTCAACTTGGCCTGCGCCCCGCCGCCGCAGGTGCCGGTGGCGCGCACCTCGTCGTCGTGGCCGTGGCGCGCCGAGGCCGCGGCCGGAACGGCGACGAGCAGGGCGATGGCCAGGAGGAGCGCGCGGACCCACACGCTCGTCAGCGTGTCGCGCCCGCGGCCCGCCCGCAATGGGACATGTGTCTTAAGCACCGCCGCCGCGCCGCGCGGTGAAGCCGTTGCGCTCGGCCCACAGCGCCGCCTGCGTCCGGTCGGTCACGCCCAGCGTCCGGAAGATCGCGGTCAGGTGCGTCTTGACGGTCTTCTCGCTGATCTCCAGCCGGCGCGCGATGAGCTTGTTCGGCAGCCCCTCGACCAGGAGCGCCAGCACCTCGCCCTCGCGCGCCGACAGCCCGTCCCCCGGGTCGGGCTGGGACTTCGCGGAGATGATCGCGCGCGCCGCCCGCGGGTCGATCGGCGACTCGCCGCGCGCGGCCGCGCGGATTCCGTCGGCGACCTCCTCGGCCTCGACGTCCTTGAGCAGGTAGCCGCACGCGCCGGCCTCGACGGCGCCGAGGATCCGGGCGCGGTCCGAGAACGACGTCAGGACGAGCACCGCGATGCGCGGATGGCCCTCCAGGACGCGCCGGGTCGCCTCGATCCCGTCCATCCCCGGCATGTCGAGGTCCATCAGCACGACGTCGGGCTCGAGCTCGGCGGCGCGCGCGACCGCCTCGTGGCCGTCGGCGGCGGTGCCGACGAGCTCGATGTCGTCGAGGCCGGCGATCAGGCGGCCGAGGCCGTCGCGGATGACGCCGTGGTCGTCGGCCAGCAGGACGCGGATCATCGCGACGGCACCTCCAGCTCGACGCGCGTCCCCTCGCCGACCGCTGCGCTGATCGTCAACGTGCCACCCTCCTGGTTGACCAAGTCCTCCAACAACGTCAGGCCGACGTGGCCGTGCTCGCCGCGCGCCGCGCGGGTGGCCGCGTCGAAGCCGCGGCCGTCGTCGGCGACGACCAACCGCACCGTCTCGCCTGCGCACGTCACTGCGACGCGCACCGAGCGCGCCTCGGCGTGGCGCTCGACGTTGCGCAGCGCCTCGCGGGCCACGCGGTAGACCAGCTCGTCGCGCGACGTGCCGGCGGCGGCGGCGTCGTCGATGCCGAGGTCGGTCGCGACGCCGTCGGCCGCCAGGCGGCTGAGCAGGTCGCTCAGCGCGGACGGCAGGCCGGCGGAGGCGAGCGTCGGAGGATGGATCTCGACGAGGAGCGTCCGCAGCGCGCGCACCCCGTGGCGCAGGCGCGCGGCGCTGTCGCGCAGCGCGCCGGCCTCGGCGGCGTCGCCGCGGCGGGCGGCGTCGTCGGCCAGCGGCGCGAGGCCGAACGCGACGCCGGCGACGTCCTGGACCACGCCGTCGTGCAGGTCGGACGCGATCCGGCGGCGCTCGGCGTCGGATGCTTCGATCGCGCGCTCGAGCAGGCGCTCGCGCTCGCGGTGCTCGCGCTGGAGGCGGCGCGCGAGCGACCAGGACAGCGGCACCTGGAAGAGCAGGAGCACCAACAACGCGGCGAGCAGCGTCGGGGCCAAGGCCTTCAACAACCGGTGCCCCGACGCCGACAGGGCGTCGAAGCGCTGGTAGGTCTCGAACAGCAGCGGCGTGCCGTCCGGCGTGCGGATCACGGTGTGCGCCTCGAGCAGCCGGCCCTCCTGCCGCTCGTAGCGGTTCTCGGGCTTGGCGAGGTCGCTGAGCTCCGCGTCGGAGCCGCCAGTCTCGAACAGCTCCCGCTCCTCCGCGCCGAGGCCGAAGCGCCGGCCGATGATCGCCGGCTCGTCGGAGTAGAGGATGCGCCCGTCGCGGGTCCAGAGCTTGACGCGCACGACCGAGGGGCTGAGCAGCCGGGCGGCGACGAGGTCGTCGAGCTTGGCCAGCGCCTTGGGATCCCGGCGCAGCACACCGTCGGTGAGCCCCGCGGACTCGACCAGCGCGCCCTGCAGCTCCACCCGCGACTTCGTGTCCCGCTCGGCCTGGTGGATCGTCACCGACCGCAGCGCGAAGAACCCGCCGACGACCACGACCGCGATCGCGACGAGCGAGCCGAGCATGAAGCGCAGGACGGCACTCGAGGTCCGGGGCGGCGACATCAGACCACATGGTGGCGTGCTGGCCCACGTCCGGGGGCGCGGTCCGACCTAAGTCCCATCGACCACGCGACCGGAGCCGCGACGCCGCTACGGCGCCGTCGTCCCGCCCGTGGTCGCGTCGCCCACCGGCGCGGGGACGTTGTCGCCGACGGTCGTCGTCAGGCCGCAGTGGGCCCGGACCGTGTTGGCGATCAGCTTCGCCCGGAACGCGAAGCCGGAGGCGTCGGGGTGCAGGCCGTCGGGCAGCGTCACCGCCTGGCGGGACACGGCGCCCAGCCAGTTGACGAGATGAAGGCGCTTCACGCGCGCGGCTTCCAGGCTCAGCGTCGTGTTGAGCGCGGCGTAGGGGCCCTTGCGCGCCGGGCGGTAGATGTCGGACCACACGACGCAGGCGTCCGGGCCGATCGCCGCCAGGGCGCGGTCGATGCGGTCGGCGAAGCGCGTCCCGTCCGGGCCGTCGTTGGTGCCCAGCGAGATGATCACGGTCTTCGGATGCACGACCTTCAGGGCCGAGCGCAGGGCGAGCAGGCCCTGCGGCGTCGTGCGGCCGCTCTTGGCGTCCCACGCGATGTCGGCCCCGTCGAGCAGGCCGCCCAGCGACGGGCGCAGCCCCACCGCCAGCGAGTCGCCGACCACCAGCACGTCGGCGGAGGCGTCGGCGGACGTGATCCGGGCGGACGCGACCGCGGGCAGCGCCACGCAGAAGAGCAGGGCGGCGAAGAACGCCGTCGACAGGCGAGGGAGGGCCATCGAGTTCCCCTATCGGCAGGACGCGCCGGCGTCAGGAGAGCCGCTGTACGGCCGCTTGCAGGTACGGCCCGAGCGTCGCCGCGAAGACCGTGGTGAGGTGATCGACGTCCTTGAAGGTGAGCGCACCACCGACCACTGGATAGCAGGAGCGACGGTCGCAGAGCGTGTTCGTCAGATCGACGACGCCGATCTTGCGGGCCGCGCTCGGCCCGCCGGCAGCGGCCACGGCCGGGTCGCGCTCCAGCGCGAGCGCCCGCGGCACCGCGCACGCGCGCGCCGCCGGTTGCCCGCCGTCCATCGCCTTCTGCACGCAGTCCAGCGTCGCGGTCCGCATCTTCGGCGTGTCGCGCAGCACGACCACCTGCGTGACCGACGGCGGCAGCATCGCCCACGCCGTGCGGTAGCCGCTCACCTGCGCCGCGAACCGCGCGTCCAGGCCCTTGTGCCCCACGATCGCGCCGCCGGTGTGCTGCGCGACGAACACCCGGTGGATCTCCGGATGCTGCGCAAACCACCGCAGCGTGTCGCGGTTCCACTGCACGCACTGCGTCCGGGCCGGCTGCGGCAGCGCCGCGACCGCGCGCGTGAACGGGCAGCCGGTGTGCGTCACCGACAGCCCGTGCCAGTGCCGCTGGCGCGCGACGTAGTCGAACGCCGCCCGCCAGTGCGACGCGTGGCTGTCGCCGACGACCGCCACCGTCTCGCTCGCGCCCGGCGCCGGCTGCCCGAACGCGCACGCGCGCACCCGGCCCAGGCGCTCGACGACCCGGCACGGCGTGTTCGGCGAGCTCGACGCCTCGACCGGCGTCGGGACGACCTTGCCCTGCAGCTCCGGGTTGTCGCACGGCGCCGCCGCCGGCGGGCGCGCCGCCGCGCCGAAGCAGCGCGGGTGCTCGCGGATCAGGTCCGCCGTCGACTGCTGGTCGGCGTGCAGCTCGTGCTGGAGGTGCAGCGCGCCCGTCGCCGGGACCGCCAGCACCAGCAGCGTCGCCAGCCCGGCCAGCGCGAGCGTCCGCCGCGGGCGACGCGCCAGCCCCTCCGCCCGGCGCACCGGGTCCTCGACGAACCGCTTCGACCCCCACGCGAGCATCACCGTGAGCTCGAGCACCACCGCCTGGAACACGCCGTCGGGCAGGTGCACCACGTACGGGATCAACACCAACAACGGCCAGTGCCACAGGTACAAGCTGTAGGACAAGTCCCCCGTGCGCTGGACCGCGCCCAGCCGCAGCACGCGCGTCGGCGCCAGCGCATGGTCCGGTGCGCCCGCCCGGATGACGGCGAGCGCGCCGAGGATCGGCAGCAGCGCCGCGCTCCCCGGGAAGATCGTGCCCGACCCGTACGCGAACGCCGCGACCCCGATCGCCACGAAGCCCAACCACGACAACAACGCTCGCAGCAGCGCCGGCGAGCGGTCCAGCTGCGGCAGCAGCGCCAGGACGCCGCCCGCGCCGAACTCCCACGCGCGCGTGGGCGTGACGAAGTACGCGGCCTGCGGGTCGGCCGGCGTGTGCACGATCGACCACCACAGGCTGACGGCCGTCAGCACGCCCATCGCCAGCGCCAGCGCGCCGATCCGGACCCGCACCGCGCGCCCGCGCGTCACGAGCAGCGTGCCGAGCAGCAGCAGCGGCCACACGATGTAGAACTGCTCCTCGACCGACAGCGACCAGTAGTGCTGGACCGGCGAGATCCCGTCGGCCTTGGCGAAGTAGTCGACCGCCGAGTGCGCGAGCTGCCAGTTCTCGACGTAGGCCGCGCTCGTCGCGATCTCGGTCAGGAACGCGTCCCACCGGTGCGACGGGACGACGATCAGCGTCGCGAGCGCGGTGACGAGCAGCGTCAGCAGCGCGGCCGGCAGGATCCGCCGCGCGCGCCGCGCCCAGAACGCGCTCAGGTTCACCCGGCCGCTCTCGACGATCTCCTCGACCAGCAGCGAGGTGATCAGGAAGCCGGAGACCGCGAAGAAGACGTCGACCCCGACGAAGCCGCCCGGGACCAGGTCCGGCCAGATGTGCGCCGCGATGACCAGCGAGACCGCCAGCGCGCGCAGCGCCTGGATCTCGGGCCGCCAGCGTGAGCCCGGCCCCAACGCGGACGGCGTCCACGGCAGCGCGTCGCGCACGGGGGTCGCCCGCGCGAGCTCCTGCTCGTCGCTCGTGTCCAGCTGTTGGGTCGCCACGGGTGTCCTGTTGGAACGTGCCTACCCAAGTGTGACGGGGTCATTCCCTGCGCGGGCGGCGACCGCCGCACGCACCGTCGGATGGAACGCGCCGGCCCCGCCGAGCGCCGCGGTGACGCCCGCGTCGTCCAGCCGCTCGCGGACCGGCGCCTTGGCGAGCGCGACCACCACGGCGATGCCGTCCTCGCCCAGCGCCTCCGCCAGCTCGCGCAGGGCGTCCATCCCGGCCGCGTCGAGTGCGTCATCGCCTCGGCGTCGAGCACGACGCGCGCGGCGGCGACGGCGCGCCCCGCAGCGCCTCGCGCACCCGGCCCTTCACGTAGTTGGCGTTGGCGAAGAACAGGCGGTCGTCGAGCCGGTAGACCACGGCGAGCGCCCGCCATAGCCCTCGTCCGCTCCCATGGCCGCACGGTGGCAGCGCGGCGGGTGACGGCTCGTCCCCCGCGCGGGGTGATGCGGGCCGCTACGCGGCGGCGGTGAGGGCGCCCGCGGCCGCGCCCTCGCGCACACGCGCGAGAAGCTCCAGCTCGCGCACGCGCAGGTACGTCGCGTCGACCCGCACCTCGCGCACCCGCTCGCGCCACGCGTCGTCGTCGAGCAGCGACAGCCACGTCGCCAGCGACTCCTCGACCGGCTCGCCACCGCGCGCGTCGTGCGCCATCACGACCGTGTGCGCGTCCAGCAGCCGCGCGACCGCCTCGGCGTCCTCCCCGTCGCTCCCGATCGCCGCGCGATCATGGTCGCGCAGGGACCGCAGGTAGCGGCCGATGTCCGCCGGCTCGAGGAGCGCCGTGATCATGGCGCGGAAACCTAGACCTGCGGTCGGACGGCGGACGTCGCGCGGGTCACGCGCAGTGGGCCGGGGTCCAGCGCGAGGACTTCGATCGGCTGGGAGACGCCGGGAACCGCGAGCGCGCCGAGCGCGACCGGCGACAGGTCGCCCGGCACCGACGGCGCCGTCCCGCCGGTCAGCAGGAGCTGACCCGGGATCGCCTTGGTGCACAGGCGCGCCGCGACGTTGACGGCCGCCCCGATGTAGTCGTCGCCCTCGAACATGATGACCTTGCCCTCGCAGATCCCGCCGCGCAGGGCCAGCCTGCCGTCGGTCTGCAGCACGTCGCGCACGAGCGCGGCGCAGCGGATCACCGGCTCGGCGTCGACGCCGGAGAGCATCGCGCCGTCCCCGAGCCACTTCGTCACGCGCACTCCGTGGTTCTCGGCCTCGGCGCGCAGCACCGCCCGCAGGTGCCCCAGGACCGCGACCGCCTGCTGATCGCCGTGCTCGTCCGTGAACGACGTGAAGCCACACAGGTCGAGGAAGCAGAAGGTGCGGCGGACGCGCATCGCCCGGGACTCTAGGACTTCGCCTTCGCCGCGCGCTGCGCGGCCTTGTTGGGCAGGTCCGTGATCGTGCCGTCGGCGATCTCGGCGGCGAGCATCACGGTCTCGCTCAGCGTCGGGTGCGCGTGGATCGTGAGGCCGAGGTCGGCGACGTCGGCGCCCATCTCCAGCGCGAACCCCGGCTCGGCGATCAGGTCGCCCGCGTGCGGGCCGACGATGCCGGCGCCCAGGACGCGCCCGGTCTCCGGGTCGCGCAGGAGCTTGGTCGAGCCGTCGGCGGCGTCGATCGCCAGCGCGCGGCCGGAGGCCGACCACGGGAAGACCGACTTCTCGTACTCGATCCCCTGGTCCTTGGCCTCGGTCTCGGTCAGCCCCACCCACGCGACCTCCGGGTCGGTGTAGGCCACCGACGGGATCCCGCGCGGCTCGAACGCCGCCGCGTGGCCCGCCACGACCTCGGCCGCCACGTGGCCCTCGGCCGTCGCCTTGTGCGCGAGCATCGGCCCGCCGGCGACGTCGCCGATCGCGTAGATGTGCGAGATGTTGGTCCGCTGCTGGGCGTCGACGGGGACGAAGCCGCGCTCGTCCACGTGCACGCCCGCGGCGTCGAGGCCGAGGCCCGCGCCGTTGGGAATGCGCCCGACCGCGACGAGCACCCGGTCGAAGACGGCGTCCTCGACGTCGCCGCTGAACGTCGCGTGCAGCCCGTCGTCCTTGGCCTCGACCGTGTCGACCTTGGTGCCGAGGTGGATCGCCGCGTAGCGCCCGCCGATCCGCTTGGCCAGCGGCTTGACGAGGTCGCGGTCGGCGCCGGGGATCAGGCCGTCGGCCAGCTCGACGACGGTGACCTCCGAGCCGAGCGCGTCGTAGACGGTGGCCATCTCCAGGCCGATGATCCCGCCGCCGACGACCAGCAGCCGCTGCGGCACGTCGACCAGGTCCAGCGCACCGGTCGAGTCCATCACGCGCGGGTCGTCGTGCGGGATGCCCGGCAGCTGGACGCTGCGCGAGCCGGCCGCGACGATCGCGCTGTCGAACGAGACGGTCGTCGTCTCGCCGTCGGGCTGCAGCACCGACAGCAGGTTCGGCCCGGTGAAGCGCGCCTCGCCGTGCACGACCTGCACCCTGCGGCCCTTGGCCATCTGCTCGACGCCGCCGTTGAGCTTGGCGACCACGCCGTCCTTCCAGGTGCGCAGGCCGTCGAGGTCGATCTCGGGCGTGCCGAACGACACGCCGTGCGTGCCGGCGGTCTCGGCCTCGGCGATGAGCTTGGCCACGTGCAGCAGCGCCTTGGACGGGATGCAGCCGACGTTGAGGCAGACGCCGCCGAGCTTCTCGTGGCGCTCGACCATGACGACGTCCTGGCCGAGGTCGGCCGCGCGGAACGCCGCGGCGTAGCCGCCGGGACCGGAGCCGAGGACGACGACGCCAGCGTGGACGTCGCCGCGCGCGACCTCCACCGGCTCCTCGGCGGGCGACGACGCGCCGTTGGCGACCGGGGCCGACGCCGGCGATTCCACGGCCTCGGCCGGCGCGCCCGCGCCGTCGGTCGCGCTGGCCGGCGCGCCGGCCGTCTCCAACACCACCAACAACGAGCCTTCGGAGACCGCGTCGCCCACGGCGACCTTGATCTCCTTGACGGTCCCGGCCTCCGGCGCTGGGATCTCCATCGACGCCTTGTCGGACTCCAGGACGACGAGCGGGTCCTCGGCGGCGACCTCGTCGCCCACGGCGACGAGGAGCTCGGCGACGGGGACGTTGTCGAAGTCCCCGATGTCGGGGACAAGCACATCAAGAACAGTCACGAGCTTGTCCGTTCAGGGACGAGGACGTCGAGCGTGGCGCTCACAGCAGGACCCTCCGAAGGTCGGTCAAGACGGATGACAGGTGCGCGACGAAGCGCGCGGCGGCGGCGCCGTCGATCACGCGGTGGTCGTAGGACAGCGACAACGGCAGCATCAGGCGCGGGACGAACGCCTTGCCGTCCCACACCGGCTTCATGGCGCTGCGGACGACGCCGAGGATCGCGACCTCGGGGGCGTTGACGATCGGCGTGAACGACGTGCCGCCGATCCCGCCCAGCGACGAGATCGTGAACGTCGCGCCCGCCATGTCGGCGGGCATCAGCTTGCCGGCGCGGGCCTTGCCCGACAGCTCGGTCAGCTCGCCCGCGACGTCGAGCAGGCCCTTCTTGTCCACGTCCTTGACGACCGGGACGACGAGCCCGTTGGGCGTGTCGGCCGCGAAGCCCAAGTGGTAGTACTTCTTGCGGATCAGCGCCTCGCCGTCGGCGTCGAGCGACGAGTTCATGTCCGGGAACGCCTTGAGCGACGCGACCACGGCCTTCAACAACAGCGCGACCATCGTCACCTTGACGTCGGCCTGCTCGCCGTTGAGCTGCTTGCGGAAGGCCTCCAGGCTGGTGACGTCGGCCTCGTCGTTGTGCGTGACGTGCGGGATGCGGACCCAGTTGCGCGCGAGGTTGGCCGCCGAGATCTTGCGGATCTTGGACAGCTCGACGCGCTCGACCTCGCCGTGCTTGGCGAAGTCCGGCGTGGGCCACGGCAGCGTCTCGACGAACGTGCCGCCGCCGGCCGGGACCTTGGCCGCGCCGCCCGCCGCCGCCGCCGCGCCACCGCCGTCCGCGAAGGCCGTGACGTCCTCGGGCACGATCCGGCCCTTGCGCCCGCTGCCGCTCACCGCGCTGAGCTCCACGCCCAGCTCGCGCGCCAGCCGGCGCACCGACGGGCTCGCGTAGACCGGGTCGCCGCCGTTGCTGGTCGACGGCGCCGGCGCCTTGGGCGCGGGCAGCTGCTGCTCGGGGTCCCGCGGCCGGGCCGAGGCCTCGGCCGACACCGCGCTGCGGATCGCGCTGGGCGCGGCCGCCTCGACCGTGGCGGTCTCGTCGGCCGCCTCACGCTCGGCGCTCACCTGCAGCTGCACGACCGCCGTGCCCTCCGAGGCCTTGTCGCCGACCTTCAGCAGCACCTCGGCGACGACGCCGGCGAACGGCGCCGGAACGTCCATGGTGGCCTTGTCGGTCTCCAGCGTCACGAGCGGGTCGTTCTCGGCGACCGCGTCGCCCGCCGCCACGTGGACCTCGACGACGTCGACGTCGGTGAAGTCGCCGATGTCAGGGACCGTCACGTCCTTCAGATCGCTCATGCGGGCGCCACCTCGGTCCCTTGGACTTCGACCTGCTTCAGATCCGCCACGGTGCCTCGCTCTCGGGGTCGATGCCGTACTTCTCGATGGCCTTCTTGGCGTCCGCGTCGCGGCCCAGCGCGTGCAGCGCCGCGACGACCACATGGTGTCGGTCCACCTCGAAGAACCGGCGCAGCGCCTTGCGGTAGTCGCTGCGGCCGAAGCCGTCGGTGCCCAGGACGGTGAAGGGCGCCTCGACCCACGGCCGGATCTGGTCGGGCAGCGCGCGGATGTAGTCGCTGGCCGCGACCACCGGGCCGGCGCCGCGCGTGCCGAGCGCCTCGGCGACGTACGGGATCCGCACGTCGTCGCCGGCCGGGTGCAGGCGGTTGTAGCGCTCGGCCTCCATCCCGTCGCGGCGCAGCTCGGTGTAGGAGGTGACCGACCAGACGTCGGCGCCGACGTCGAAGTCCTCGCGCAGCAGGTCGGCGCCCGCGAGCACCTCGCGCAGGATCGTGCCGGAGCCCAGCAGCTGCACGTCGGCGTCGCCGCCCACGGCCTCGGAGACGACGTGCATTCCCTTGAGGATGCCCTCCTCCGCGCCGTCCGGCATCGCCGGCATCGCGTAGTTCTCGTTCATCACCGTCAGGTAGTAGAAGACGTCCTGGTGCTCGCCGACCATGCGGCGCAGGCCGTCCTGGACGATGACGGCCAGCTCGTAGGCGTAGGCCGGGTCGTAGGCGATGCAGTTGGGGATGAGCCCGGCCTGGATGTGGCTGTGGCCGTCCTCGTGCTGCAGGCCCTCGCCGTTGAGCGTCGTCCGGCCGGCGGTGCCGCCGATCAGGAAGCCGCGCGCGCGGGAGTCGCCCGCGGCCCACGCGAGATCGCCTACACGTTGGAAGCCGAACATCGAGTAGTAGATGTAGAACGGCAGCATCGACACGCCGTGGTTGGCGTACGACGTCGCCGCCGCGATCCACGACGAGAACGCGCCCGGCTCGTTGATCCCCTCCTGGAGGATCTGGCCGGACTTGTCCTCGCGGTAGGACATCAGCTGGTCGGCGTCCTGCGGCACGTAGAGCTGGCCGACCTGGGAGAAGATCCCGAGCTGGCGGAACATGCCCTCCATGCCGAACGTGCGCGACTCGTCGGGGACGATCGGGACGACGTGCGGGCCGAGCTGCTTGTCGCGGACCAAGGTGGACAAGATCCGGACGAAGGCCATGGTGGTGGAGATCTCGCGGTCGCCGGTGCCGTCGAGCTGGGCCTTGAACGTGCTCAGCTCCGGCACCGGGAGCGGCGGCGCCTCGGTGCGGCGCTGCGGCAGCGAGCCGCCGAGCTCCACGCGGCGCTGCTTCATGTACTGCATCTCGGGCGCGTCGTCGGCGGGCTTGTGGAAGCTGACCTCGCGGACCTCGTCGTCGGAGAGGTCGAGGCCGAAGCGGTCGCGGAAGGCGAGGAGCGCCTTCTCGTTCATCTTCTTGGCCTGGTGGGTGATGTTCTGGCCCTCGCCGGACTCGCCCATCCCGTAGCCCTTGATCGTCTTGGCCAGGATCACGGTCGGCTGGCCGGTGTGCGCGACCGCCTGGGCGTAGGCGTTGTAGACCTTCTGCGGGTCGTGGCCGCCGCGGTTGAGCGACCAGATCTCGGCATCCGTCCAGTCCTCGACCATGCGTGCCAGCTCAGGGTCGGCGCCGAAGAAGTGCTCGCGGACGAAGGCGCCGTCGCGGGACTTCAGCGTCTGGTACTGACCGTCGACGACCTCCTCCATGCGCTTGACGAGGCGGCCCTCGGCGTCGGCGGCCAGGAGCGGATCCCAGCGGCGGCCCCAGATCGTCTTGATGACGTTCCAGCCGGCGCCGCGGAAGTTGGTCTCCAGCTCCTGGATGATCTTGCCGTTGCCGCGGACCGGCCCGTCGAGGCGCTGCAGGTTGCAGTTGATGACGAACACCAGGTTGTCGAGGTGCTCGCGGCCGGCGAGGGAGATCGCGCCCATCGACTCCGGCTCGTCCATCTCGCCGTCGCCCATGAAGGCCCATACCTTGCGACCGGTCGTGTCCGAGATCCCGCGGCCGCTCAAGTACTTCATGAACCGCGCCTGGTAGATCGCCATCAACGGGCCGAGGCCCATCGACACGGTGGGGAACTGCCAGAAGCCCGGCATGAGCCAGGGGTGCGGGTAGGAGGACAGGCCGCCGCCGGGGCCGGTCTCGGTCCGGAAGCGCAGGAGGTCGTCCTCGCTGAGGCGGCCCTCGAGGAACGCGCGCGCGTAGATGCCGGGCGAGGAGTGGCCCTGGATGAAGACGAGATCTCCACCATGTTGCTCTGACGGCGCGTGCCAGAAGTGGTTGAAGCCGATCTCGTAGAGCGTCGCCGCCGACTGGAAGCTCGCGATGTGGCCGCCCAGCTCGGACGACTCCTTGTTGGCGCGCAGGACCGTCGCCATCGCGTTCCAGCGCACGAGGCTGCGTACTCGATGCTCGAGGTCGTGGTCGCCGGGAACAGGGACCTCGGCCTCGGCCGGGATCGTGTTCACGTAGGGCGTCGAGAGGTCGGCCAGCGGGTTCAGCCCGCGCAGGCGCGCGTCGGCGAAGACCTCTTCGAGCAGCTGGCGGGCGCGGTCGGGGCCGTCGTTGCGGATGACGGCCTCGAGGGCCTCCACCCACTCGGCGGTCTCGACCGGATCGATGTCGGGATGGATCGCCATCTAGTCCTCCTGGAAGTACTCGGGGTGAGCCTCGCGGATGGCAGGCAGTTGGGACAAGGCCATGCGCAGGTGGTGGCGCAGCTCGCGCTCGGCGCGCGGCGCGTCGCGAGCGCCGACCGCGGCCACGACGGCGCGATGCTCGGTGAGCATCTGCTCGCGGTACCCGGCCTCGGGCAGGCTGAGCAGCCGGATGCGGTCGAGCTGCCCGCGGGTGCGCTCGGAGAGCCGCCACGCGACTTCGCGGCCGGACAGGTCGCAGAGCAGGTGATGCAGGTCGTCGTCGAGGCGGGCGAACAGCTCGGCGTCGTCGTTGGCGACCGCCCGCTCCTGGGCGACCAGGTTGTCGTCGAGCTCGCGGAGCTGGTCGGCTTCGATGCGCTCGGCCGCGATCTTCACCGCGCCGATCTCCAGCGCCTCCCGCACGAAGTGCGCGTCGGCGACCGCGTCCTCGTCGATGTAGGTGACGAACGTGCCGAGCTGGGGCACGATGGCCACGAGCCGCTCGTCGCGCAGCCGCGCCAGCGCATCTCGCACCGGCGTGCGGCTGACGCCGATCAGCTCGGCGAGCTGGTTCTCCGAGAGCCGCCGCCCCGGCTCCAGCTCCGCCCCGACGATCGCCGCGCGCAGCACGACATACGCCTGGTCTCGGGCGGAGGTGCCGAACGCGCGCACTCGAAGCGAAGGCCGCATCGCGTACTAGTATACAAGTACGCCAATCCGCTGCGCCAAGGGCTGCACGCGAAGCTGCGCGCCGCCGCCGCCGGCCGCGCGACGCGCCGTCTCAGCCCGTCGCCACCCGGGGCCCCGACCAGTCGGTGACCTCCGGTGCGACCAGCGGCGACCAGCGGTGCAGGCCGAAGGAGCCGAGGACCCAGTCGCCGCCTTCGCGTTCGGCGGTCAGCGTCACGACGGCGGCGCCGGTCTGCTCGGCGGTCAGCATCTCGGAGCCGAAGCGGCGGGTGAACCACTCCTCGGCGGTCAGGCCCGCGGGTGCGCCGAAAGTCGTCGCGCCGGCGCGGCCGGCGGCGCCGGCGAGGGTCAGGCTCGGAGCGAGGCAGTGGGTCGCGACGCCGCGTGGCGCGAGCCACGCGCCGAGGCTGCGCGACAACGACAGCAACGCGGACTGGCCGGCGGCGTAGGAGGCGTGCAGCGGGGTCCCGGCCACGACCGCGCCCGAGGCGACGTTGACGACGGTCGCTCCGTCCACCAGAGCGGGCGCCGCGGCACGGGCCAGGTTGAAGACGCCGCGGACGTCGACGTCGATCGGGCGCCGCCACTCCTGCCACGACATCCGGTCCGGCGTCTTCAGCACCGGCGGCGCGCCGGCCGCGTTGACGAGGACGTCGATCGTCCCGACGCGCGCGATCAGCGCGTCGACCGCGCCCTCGTCGGCCACGTCGAGCCGCTCGGCGACCACGTCGCCCGCGATCGCCTCGGCGGCGACGGCGAGGTCGTGCGGATCGCGGGCGACGAGGATCGTGCGGTGCCCTTCGGCGGCGAGCGCGGCGGCGATCCCGCGGCCGAGGCCGCGCGACCCGCCGGTGACGATGGCGGTGGAGGAGGAGGAGGAGGAGGAGGAGGAGGAGGTCATGCCCGGTTGGACCGGCGCGCGCCCGCGACCTCATCGGCGACTTCGCCGTCAAGGCCCGCCGCACCGTGCCGACCATCGGGGAGATGGTCCGCCGCCCGCTCGCCTCGCTGCTCGTCCTCGCCGCCGCGCTCGCCGGCGCGACCGGCTGCGGCAGCGCCTCCCAGCCCGAGGGCAGCGGACAGCAGACCGCCCGGATCGTCGCGCCGAAGCCCGCCAGGGCGGCCACCACGCCCAAGGTCGGCGACAGCGAGGCCGCCGAGGCCTTCCCGCTCCCCGCCGGCGTCAACGGCGTCCACGCGGCGCCGAGCCCCGACGCGGTCCCCGCCGCCGAGAAGCTGAAGTCCACCGTCTCCCCCGGCGCGCCCAGCGACGCCGAGATCCGCGCCGAGCTGCGCGAGATGGAGCAGGCGCTCAAGCACGCCAAGCGGCAGAGCACCAGGCGCCCCGGCCTGACCAAGGGCGGCAACGTCGAGGTCCCGGACGGCGTCCCGGCCGCGGTCGCCGCGATCTTCGCCGGCGGCAACGCGATCGCCCGGTTCCCCTACGTCTACGGCGGCGGCCACGCGTCGTTCGTCGACACCGCCTACGACTGCTCGGCGTCGGTCTCCTACGCGCTCGCCGCCGCCGGCCTGCTCAGCGCCCCGCTCACCTCGGGCCAGCTCGCGCGCTGGGGCGCGCCCGGCCCGGGCAAGTGGGTGACGATCTACGCCAACGCCGGCCACACCTTCATGTACGTCGCCGGCCTGCGCTTCGACACGTCCGGCCGCGCCGGCGCGTTCGGCTCCCGCTGGCAGACGGCACCGCGCAACCTGCGCGGCTTCACCGTCCGCCACCCGCCAGGGCTGTAGCGGGCTCGGCGGCCGCCGGCGCCGACGCAGCCTCCGCCTCGGGCGCCCCGTGCACCACGAAGTCCCGCTGCCGGATCAACACCAACGACAACGCGCCCGACACGAGCGCCACGAGCGCCGTGATCAGCAGCAGCTCGTTGAGCCCGTCGGCGTACGTCGCCGCCGCGGTCGCCGGCGTCGCCCCGCTCATCTTCGTCGCGAAGATCGAGCCGAGCGCCGCGATCGCGGTGGCGATCCCGACCTGGCGGAACGTGGTGTTGATGCCCGAGGCCATCCCGGCGCTCTGCGGCGGCACGACGCCGATCGCCGTCGAGGCCAGCGGCGGGTTGACCATGCCCGAGCCGAGCCCGGCGACGATGAAGCCCGGGATCAGGTGCGTCCACGACGACGACGCGTCGAGCCCGCGCATCAGCAGCAGCCCGGAGCCGACCAGCAGCAGCCCCGGCCCGATCAGCCAGCGCGCGGGCACGCGGGCCGACAGGCGCCCCGCCGGGATCGCCGTCACGAGCGTGGCGCCCGTCACCACCAGCAGCCGCACGCCGCTCTGCAGCGCGTCGTAGCCCTGCACGTCCTGGAGGTACAGGACCAAGTACAGGAACATCGCGAACAAGGACCCGTTCATCCCGAACGCCGCGATCGAGCCGCCGACGAACGTCGGCTTGCGGAACAGCGACAGGTCGAACATCGGCTCGCGCCGCAGGCGCTCGACGAGCGGGAAGGCCGCCAGCAGCACGCCGGCCGCGACGAAGCAGGCGACGACGACCGTGTCGCCCCAGCCGTCGTCGCTGGCGCGAATCAGGCCGAACACCAGGCTCACGAGCCCGGCCGTGAACACCAGGAAGCCCGGTGCGTCGACCCGCCGGGCGTGCGGCGGCCGCCACTCCTGCACCTTCGTCAGCGTGATCGCGATCGCGAACGCGCCGACCGGCAGGTTCACCAGGAAGATCCAGCGCCAGCCGAGCCCGCTGACGAGCAGCCCGCCGAGCACCGGCCCGACCGCGGTGCTGATGCCCGCGACCGCGCCCCAGACGCCGAACGCGGCCCCGCGCTCGCGGCCGTGGAAGGTCTGGGCGAGCAGCGCGAGCGACGTCGCGAACATGGTCGCGCCGCCGACGCCCTGCGCCGCGCGGCACAGCGTCAGCATCAGCGGGGACTGCGCCAGCCCGCACAGCAGCGAGCCGACGGTGAACACCGCGAGCCCGATCACGAACAGGCGCCGCCGGCCGTACAGATCAGCCAGCGACCCGGCCGGCAGCAGCAGCGCCGCCAGCGACAAGGAGTAGGCGTCGACGGTCCACTGCACGTCGGAGAAGCTCGCGTCGAGCGAGTTGCGGATGTCCGGGAGCGCGACGATCACGATCGTCACGTCCAACAACAACATGAACGTGCCCAGGCAGACGGCGAGGAGCGTCCACCGCTTGTGGGCATCGGGGGAGGAGGAAGGGGAGGAGGTCATGGCGGGCCAGGCTAACACAAGACCTTGCGATCACAAGTTCTTGTTTTCACAAGAACTTGCCTCGGAGTCGATACGATGCGCAGCGCTGTGACCGATCCCGCCGCCGACCACGACTGGGCCCACCGCCTCCCCCACCTGCTCTGGGAGCTCTCGACGCTCACGACGCTGCTCAGCGAGGCCGAGCTCGCCGACTCCCCGCTGACCAGCGCGGGCATCGGGATCCTCGACCTCGTCCACAGCCAGCCCGGGATCACCGTCGCCGAGATCGCGCGCCGCACGCCCAAGACGCCCCAGGCGATCAGCCAGGTCTCCGGACGGCTGGAGAAGCTCGGCTACCTCGAGCGCCGGCTCGCAGGTGGGCGCGGCGTCGCGCTGCACATCACGCCCGACGGGACCAAGGCCCGCACCGACGGCAACCGCCGCGAGGCCGCGTTCGACGATCGCCTCCGGGACGCCCTCGGCGCTGACCGCTACGAGCAGCTGCGCACGCTGCTCGACGAGGCGACCCCGATCGTCCGGCGGATCAACGCGCGCGATCCCCGCACTTGAACCCGACGCCAGGTTCAAGTAGAACCGGCGCGGTGAAGACGCCTCCGACCGCCCGCGGCCAGCGCACCCGCGCCGCGCTCGTCGCCGCCGCGCGCACCGTCTTCGAGCGCGACGGCTACCTCAACGCCCGCCTCACCGACATCACGGCGGAGGCCCGCTGCTCGACCGGGTCGTTCTACACGTACTTCACGAACAAGGAGGAGATCTTCGCCGCGGTCCTCGAAGAGGCCCAAGAGGAGATGCTCCACCCCCACGTCCGCGAGGTCGTCGACGACGAAGATCCGATCGCGGTCATCGAGGCCAGCAACCGCGCGTACCTCACCGCCTACGAGCGCAACGCCAAGTTGATGCGGTTGCTCGACCAGGTCGCGACGATCGACGACGACGTCCGCGAGCTGCGTCGCCGCCGCGGCCTGCTCTTCGCCGAGCGCAACGCGCGCTCGATCCGCGACCTCCAGACGCGCGGCCTCGCCGACCCCGACCTCGATCCGGTCCTCGCGGCCCGCGCGCTCAGCGCGATGGTCGGCCGCATGGCCAACTCCGTCTACGTCCTCGGCGACCACGTCGACCAGGACGTCCTGGTCGCCACGCTCACGCGGCTGTGGGCGAATGCCCTTCGGCTGCCGGTGCCTGCGGCGCCGGCGCGGCGCCGGCGCGCCGCGCGCTGAAGAAGTCGACCGGGTTCTTCAGCATCATCTGATCGACCTGCTCCTGCGTCACGCCGTTCTCGAGCAGCGCCGGGATGAGCGACTGCTGGACGAAGCCGTGGTGCCAGTCGGGCAGCATCGCCAGCACGCCGTCCTCGGGAAGCCAGTCCGAGTAGCAGTGGCGGTCCTGCGACAGGACGATCTGCCCCGCGTAGCCGCGCTTGCACAGCTCGACGAGCGTCTCCTGCTGGTCGGCCAGCGGATGGTCGACCATCAGCCCGCAGCGGTCGAAGCCGAGGTAGGACCCGGCCTCCATCATCTCGACCAGGTACTCCACGTCGGACGTCTCGTTGCTGTGACCGATCAGCACCCGTGAGAGGTCGACGCCCTCCTCGGCCAGGATGCGCTGCTGGTCCAGGCCCCGGCGCGACTTGGCGTGCGTGTGGGTCATGATCGGCACGTCGGTGCGCAGGTGCGTCTTGGCGACCGCGCGGATCAGCCGCTCGATGTCCGGCGTGACGCCCGGCTCGTCGGTGCAGCACTTCACGACGCCGGCCTTGATGTCGGTGCCCTCGATGCCCTCTTCGATGTCGCGCACGAAGAGGTCGACCAGGAACGCGTCGTCGGGATCGGTGTTGACGAACCGGCCCGGCCCGTTGTACTTCATCGGGAACGGCAGGTCGGTGTAGGTGTAGTACCCGGTCACCACGATCACGTTGAGGCCGGTGCCCTCGACGGCGCGCGCGACCCGCTTGACCTGGCGGCCGAGGCCGGGCGCGGTCATGTCGACGATGGTGTCGATCCCCGACGCCTTGATGGCCTTCAGCTTCTCGTGGGCGTCGGCGACCACGGCGTCCTCGTCGGCGAAGCCCATGAACCCGGGCCAGGCCTCCTGGAGCTCCGGCGTCCGGACGAAGATGTGCTCGTGCATGAGCGTGCGGCCCAGCGCGGATGACTCCACGGCGCCGCCGACGACGGGGACGGGACGGGACATGCGGGCGACCGTACCTGAACTTGAATCCGACCTCAAGTCTTAGTACGAATGGACCTTCGGTCACGCATCAGCACAGGAGGAGACCCGATGTCCAACGCCGCCCAGGCCGCCTGGGACCACGCGACCGCCGAGCCGGATCGCGTCGCGATCCGCGGCGCCGGCGAGCCGTGGACGTACGGGAAGGTGCAGGAGCGCGCAGCCGCCGTCGCCGCGCGGCTGCGGGCCGCCGGCATCGCCCCGGGCGATCGCGTCCTGCTCGTCGCCCCCTCGGTCCCGGAGTTCGCGGGCGCCTACTACGGCAGCCACGCGGCCGGTGCCGTCGCCGTGACCGCGAACACGATGTCGACGCGCCACGAGCTCGAGTACGTCGGCGACGACGCGGGCGTCAAGCTCGTCCTCGGCTGGCACGAGGTGCAGCCGGCGCCGCAGGAGTCGGCCTCCGCCCTCGACGTGCCGTTCTGGGCGCTGGACGGGGATCTCGTGTCGTTCGAGGCGGCGGCGTCGCTCGACGCCCCGCACCCGACCGAGGACGACGACAACGCGGTCATCCTGTACACCTCGGGCACGACCGGCCGCCCCAAGGGCGCGCAGCTCACGCACGGCACCCTGATCGCCTGCGCCAGGACGTTCATCGAGGTGCTCGAGGTCACCCCCGAGGACCGGATGGGCACCGCGCTGCCGCTCTTCCACGTCTTCGGCCAGGCGGTCGTGATGAGCACGACGCTCACCGCCGGCGCGTCGCTGTCGGTGCTCGCGCGCTTCGACGCCGGCGACCTCCTCGACCTCCTGCGCCGCGACCGCCTCACGATGATGGCCGGCGTCCCGACGATGTGGAACGCGCTGCTGCACGCCGCGGGCGACGCCAGCCCCGAGGACTTCGCCAGCCTGCGCCTCGCCGCGTCCGGCGGCGCCGCGATGCCCGCCGAGGTCATGAACGCGTTCGAGACGCGCTTCGCCTGCAAGATCCTCGAGGGCTACGGCCTGTCGGAGACGACCGGCGCCGCGACCTTCAACGGCCTGCACCGCGAGCGCAAGGCGTCGTGCGTCGGGATCGCGCTGCCGGGCTGCGCGGTCGAGATCCGCGGCGCCGACGGCGCCGAGGTCCCGATCGGCGAGGTCGGCGAGGTCCACGTCAAGGGCCCGGTCGTCATGTCCGGCTACTGGAACCGCCCGGAGGCGACCGCCGAGGTGCTGTCGCCCGACGGCTGGCTGAAGACCGGCGACCTCGGCACCGAGGACGCCGACGGCGACATCCGCATCGTCGACCGGATCAAGGACCTCATCATCCGCGGCGGCTACAACGTGTACCCGCGCGAGGTCGAGGAGGTGCTCTACGAGCACCCGGACGTCGTCGAGGTCGCCGTCGTCGGCATCGCCGACGAGCACTTCGGCGAGGAGGTCGCGGCGGTGCTCGCGCTCGCGCCGGGCGCGACGTTCGACGCCGCGCAGTTCCGCACCTGGGCCAAGGAGCGGCTGTCGGCCTACAAGGTCCCGCGCCTCTTCCAGGTCGTCGACGCGCTGCCCAAGGGCCCGACCGGCAAGATCCTCAAGCGCGCGATCGACACGGACGCCGTGCGCGCCGCGTCGGCGCAGGCCGGCGCGGGCGCGGGCGCGGGCGCGGGTGTCGGCGCGTGAACGTCGACGGCAAGGTCGCGATCGTCACCGGCGGCGCGGGCGGGATCGGCGCCGCGGTCGCCCGCGCGCTGGCCGAGGCGGGCGCGCGCGTGGTCGTTGCCGACCGCGACGGCGCGGGCGCCGCGGCCGTCGCCGCCTCGATCGGGGACCGCACGCGGGCCGTCGGCGCCGAGGCCGACGTCGCCTCCACCGACGCGCTGCGGACGCTTATCGCGCTGGCCGAGACCGCCTACGGACCCGTCGACGTCTTCTGCGCCAACGCCGGCATCGGCGGCGCCCAGGGCCTCGGCCACGACGACGCCGACTGGGACGCCGCGCTCCAGGTCAACGTCCTCGCCCACGTGCGCGCCGCGCGCCTCCTGCTGCCCGGGTGGCTGGCGAGCGACACCGGCGGCTACTTCGTGACGACCGCGAGCGCCGCCGGCCTGCTGACCCAGGTCGGCGCCGCGCCCTACTCGGTCACCAAGCACGCGGCGGTCGCCTTCGCCGAGTGGCTGTCGGTCACCTACGGCGACCGCGGCGTCCGCGTCAGCTGCCTGTGCCCGATGGGCGTCAACACCAACATGCTCAACGAGGGCCTCGACGCCGACGACGACGCCACCGCGCTCGGCGCGCGCACCGTCGCGGCCGCCGGCGAGATCCTCGAGCCCGAGGTCGTCGCCGCGCGCGTCCTCGCGGCGATCGGCGACGAGACCTTCCTGATCCTCCCCCACCCCCAGGTGCTGGACTTCTTCCAGCGCAAGGCCAACGACTACGACCGCTGGCTGCGCGGCATGCGCCGCCTCCAAACCACCATCACGGAATCGACATCATCATGAACTTCGAGCTGACCGACCGCTGCAAGGAGTACCAGGAGCGCGTGAACGCGTTCATGGACGAGCGCATCTACCCCGCCGAGGCGGTGTACGAGGAGCAGATGCGCGCGGCCGGCGACCCGCACTTCCACCCGCCGGTCCTGGAGGAGCTCAAGGCCGACGCGCACGAGCGCGGCCTGTGGAACCTGTTCCACCCACACGGAGATGAGACCCTCCCATCCCCCGGCCTGCTCAACGCCGAGTACGCGCCGCTGGCCGAGATCATGGGCCGCTCCGCGCACCTCGCGCCCGAGGCCATGAACTGCAGCGCGCCCGACACCGGCAACATGGAGGTGTTCACGCTCTTTGGCACCGACGAGCACAAGGAGCGCTACCTGCGGCCGCTGCTCGACGGCGAGATCCGCTCAGCGTTCGCGATGACCGAGCCGGCGGTCGCGTCGTCCGACGCCACCAACATCGAGACGCGCATCGAGCGCGACGGCGACGAGTACGTCATCAACGGCCGCAAGTGGTGGACATCCAACGCGCTGCACCACAACTGCAAGGTGCTGATCGTGATGGGCAAGACCAACCCGGACGGGCCCAAGCACCAGCAGCAGTCGATGCTGGTGGTCCCGATCGACGCCCCCGGCGTCACGATCGTCCGCGGCCTGCCGGTCTTCGGCTACCAGGACCGCGAAGGCCACGCCGAGGTCGTCTTCGAGGACGTGCGCGTCCCGACCAGCGCGCTGCTGGCCGGTGAGGGCGAGGGCTTCATGATCTCCCAGGCCCGCCTCGGCCCAGGCCGCATCCACCACTGCATGCGGTCGATCGGGATGGCCGAGCGCGCGCTGGACCTGCTCTGCCAGCGGGCGCTGTCGCGCACCACGTTCGGCAAGCCGGTCGCCGAGAACGCCAACATCCAGGACTGGATCGCCGAGGCGCGGATCGAGCTGGAGATGATCCGGCTGCTGACGATGAAGACCGCCTGGCTGATGGACACGGTCGGCAACCGCCACGCGCGCGTCGAGATCGCGGCGATCAAGGTCGCCGCGCCGCAGGTCGCGCTGAAGATCATCGACCGCGCGATCCAGGTCCACGGCGGCGGCGGCGTCAGCGACGACTTCCCGCTCGCCTCGATGTGGGCCCACCAGCGCACGCTGCGTCTGGCCGACGGCCCCGACGAGGTCCACAAGCGGACGATCGCCCAGCGCGAGCTGCGGCGCTGGGAGGGCAAGGTCCGCGAGACCGCGAGCGTGGCGTAGCGCCTGTAGGCCTACAACCCGGCGATCCGGCAGCGCTGCGCGCCGCCGGTGAGGCCGCGGACGATCGCGTCGGCGTTGGCGGCCTCCATCCGGACGTACGTCGCGCCGGCCGAGTCCGCGGCGCCCAGCGTGTCGCCGTAGAGCGTGAGGTCCGAGGACGCGCCGGTCTCACGCGCGATCGCGTCGGCGAGCTTCGGGTTGATGGAGGACTCGGGGAAGATCGCCTTGACGTGCTCGCGCTCGATCGTCCGCGTGAGGTCGGCGAGGTCGCCGGCCGACGGCTGGGCCTGCGTCGTCTGCGACGGGATCACCGCGCCGACGACGTCGATCCCGTAGCGCCGGGCGAAGTAGTTGAAGGCGTCGTGGTCGGTGACGAGCTTGCGCTGGGCGGCCGGGACCGCGTCCATGCACCTGGCGATGCCGGCGTCGAGCGCCGTGAGCCGGTCGAGGTACCGGGTCGCGCCGGTGTCGATCTCCGCGGTCTTGGCCGGCGCGGCCCTCGCCAGCGCGTCGCGGATCCTGGTCGCCGCGTACTCGACGTTGCGCGGGTCGTGCCACCAGTGCGGGTCGAAGCGCGACGCCTCAGGCCCCGACGTCTCTCCGGGCAGCGCGACCGGCCGGCCCGCGCCCGCGTCGAGCACGGTCGGGTCGCCGCCGGCGTTCTCGATGACGTCGCCCATCCATGCGTCCAGCTCGTCGCCGCTGGTCACGACGAGCTTCGCGCCCGCCGTCGCCTGGATGTCCTTGGGCCGCGGCTCGTAGTCGTGCGGATCGGTGTTCGGCTTGAGGATCTGGTGCACGTCGACCGCGTCGCCGCCGATCGCGCGGACGACGTCGCCGAGCTGCGTGGTGGTCACGACGACGTCCACGGCGCCGGGCTTGGCCGACGACGAGCCCGACGAGCCGCAGCCCGCGGCGGCGAGGACGAGGACGCCCAGGAGGGCGAAGGCGAGAAGCGGACGACGGCGCATAAGATGAGAATGAGTCTTATCACATCGCCTGCCAGCCGGCCCTGGCCGACCGCGTCGACAACCGTCTCCTGCTCGCCGGCCGCTACGGCACGCGCGGGCTGTCGTTCGTCGCCCTGTACTTCCTGGCCGGTGGCCCGGCCCTGATCGCGTTCGCGTTGTTGTTCGGGTTGGTCGACTTCAGCGTCGTCGCCCCGACCCAGTGCCTATGACGCGACCGGCTCCTACGACGACGTGCTGGTGGTTGCCGCGATCGTGCTGGCGATCGCGTCGGCGCCGCCTGGCGCTGGCGCGTCCGGCACTGCCCGAACCCGGTCCCGTCGCGCGAGCCGGAGCCCGCGCTGCCTTAGACCGCGTGGCCCTCGGCGAGCTTCTTGGCCTGGCGTTCCGGCGAGATCTCGATGACGTCGTAGGCCCAGCCCAGCCGCTTCATGCCGCGGATCGTCAGCGAAGAGATGTCGAACTCGTACCAGCGCAGGCCGTGATGGGCCGACGTCGGGAAGGCATGGTGGTTGTGATGCCACGACTCGCCGAACGAGAACGGCGCCAGCCACGCGAGGTTGCGCGACTCGTCGTCCACGTTGAAGCGCTTGCGCCCGAAGAAGTGGCACAGCGAGTTGATGGAGTACGTCACGTGGTGCAGCACGAGCATGCGCACCGCGCCACCCCACAGCAGGCCGGTGAGCGCGGTGGCGAGCGAGCCGCCGATCAGCCAGCCGAGCGCGAACGGGATCGCGAGGCCGGCGAAGACCCACAGGACGAACGTCTTGTCGACCCACGAGACGATCGGGTCCTTCATGAGGTCCGGCGCGTAGCGCTCGCGGTTGGCGCGCTCGGTGTGGATGAAGAGCCAGCCGACGTGGGCGTGGAAGAGCCCGCGCAGGACGCCGTCGTGGGCGTGCGGGCTGTGCGGGTCGCCCGGCTTGTCGGAGAACGCGTGGTGCTTGCGGTGGTCGGCGACCCAGCTGATGATCGGACCCTCGATCGCCATCGAGCCGAGGATCGCGAACATCCCGCGCACCCACGGCTTGGCCTTGAAGCTGCGGTGCGTGAAGAGGCGGTGGAAGCCCACCGTCACCCCGAGGCCGAGCGGGATGTACACGATGAAGAAGACGGCGACGTCGCTCCAGTGCAGCCAGCCGCCCCACGCCTGCCACGCCACGAGGAACAGGGCCAGGAACGGGACGACCGTGACCGTGCCGGTCGCGATGCGATCGATGGTCTCGTGCGCGGTCGGCTGCGTGTCCTCGGGGCCGGGACCGTCGGTGACGGCGTTCGGCGGGTCCGAGGCAGCGGTCGTCGGGCGCTCAGGGGCAGAGGTGCCGGTGGGCGTCATGGCCACACCCTCCCAGTTCGGCCCGACGAATGCGCTGTGGCGCTCGGGCGGGCCGTACGGGGGTTAACCCCCCACCCCATCGAACTACGCCCGCGCTAGATCGACATCCCGCCGTCGAGCGGGACGGTCGCGCCGGTCAGGAAGGCGCTCTCGTCGGAGGCGAGGTAGAGCGCCGCGGCGGCGACCTCGTCGGCGCGCGCGTGCCGGCCGAGCGGGATCATGCCGTCGAAGATGGCGTTGGCGGAGGCCTCGTCCCGACCGGTGGCGGTCGTCTCGATCCGATGCTGGAACGCGTTGTCGACCGGGCCGGGATGGAGCATGTTGACGCGGATCGGTCGGGACCGCGAGGACCTGGCCGGTCCGCCGAGCTCGCCGGCGAGCTGTTGGAGGCGTTGCTGGTCGAGGTCGGCGAGCACCACGCGCGCGCCCTCGGCGACGAAGCGGCGGGCGGTCGAGCCGGCCGCGCCGGTGATGACGGCGATCTTGTCGTCGAGTCGTCCCATGGTGACGTGCGCCATGCGCGGCCTTGAATCTCCAAACGATTTGCAGTGAGGTCTGCTCCGTGGACGTGACCTCGAGGACGATCGCGCCTACGCGCTCGCGGCCGGGGTGGCGGCGCCCTTGGTCCTCCGGGCGACCCGGCGCTGACCACCGCCGCCGCCGGGCCACCACCAGCACTTCTCGCCGAGCAGCGTCATCGCGGCCGGGACCAGCACGAGCCGGACGAGCGTCGCGTCGACCGCGATCGCGACCGCCGCGCCCAGGCCGATCTGCGCGATCACCGGCACGCCGGTCAGCGCGAAGCACGCGAAGACGGCGACCATCACCAGCGCCGCTCCGGTGATCGTCCGGCCGCTGCTGGCGATGCCTTCGAGCACCGCCGTCCGGGTGTCGGCCCCGGCCGCGCGCCGCTCCTTGATCCGGCTGAGCAGGAAGACCTCGTAGTCCATCGACAACCCGAAGACCACGGCCAGGATGATGGGGATGGTCACGGTGTCGACGTAGCCGCCGTCCTTGGTCGTCACCTCGACGAGCGTCAGGACCCCGAAGCTCGCCGCGACGCTGAGGATGTTCGCGACGACGGCCTGCAGGGCGAGCGGGATCGCGCGCAGCATCACCACCAGCAACACGAACGTCGCCGCGAGGATCCACACCCCGATCTTCCAGAGCGACCCGCGGATCGCGTGGTTGAAGTCCACCTGCGCGGCGGTGTCGCCGCCGACGAGGCTGCCGCGCGGCAGCGTCCGGCGCAGACGCTCGACCAGCGCCTTGGCCGGCGGCGAGTCGGCGTCGTGGCGCGGCGTGACGACGAGGAAGATCCAGCGCTTGTCGGCCGTGCGCGTGCGCACGCCGGTCTTGGTCACCTCGGGGTCGGCGCGGAGGATGGCGACCGATCGGTTGAGGTCGCGCGCGCGCACGAGGACCTTCAGCGGCGCGCCGTCGCCGGGGCCGCGGACCGCGCGGGCGGCGTCGAAGCCCTTGCGCGTCTCGTTGTCCTTCGGGAACTGGCGCAGCGCGCCGTCGCCGGTGCGCAGGCCGAGCGCGGGCGCGGCGAGCGCGAGCAGGATCGCCAGCGCGGCGCCGAGCGCGAGCTTCGGGTGGCCGGTGACGACGACGCTCCAGCGCCGGAACGCGCCCGGGCTCGGCTTGGCCGGCCCGATCCGGCGCCCGAGGACGGCCAGCAGCGCCGGCAGCAACGTCGCGCACGCGAGCATCGCGACCAGGACCACCATGATGGCCCCGACGGCCATCGAGCGGATCGCCGCGGTCGGGACGAGCAGGAGCGCCGCGAGCGCGATGACGACCGCGACGCCGCTGAACAGCACGGCGGTGCCGGAGGTCGCCATCGCGGTCGCGCGGGCCGTGACCGGATCGGCCCCGTCGCGCAGCTCCTCCCGGAAGCGCACGACGACGAACAAGGAGTAGTCGACCGCGACGCCGAGGCCGATCATCGATGCCATGTTGGGGACGTAGAACGTCAGGTCGACATGGCGGGCGAGCAGCGCGATCAGCGCGCCGGTGATCAGGATCGACACGCCGCCGATCGCCAGCGGCAGCGCGGCCGCGGCGAGCGCGCCGAAGACCACGAGCAGGATCAGCGCGACGATCGGGAAGCCGACGCGCTCGGCGTGCGCGAGGTCGTCCTTGGTGAGGTCGACCATCCCGGCCCACAGCGCGCCGGAGCCGACGAGGTGCAGCTGGACGCCGCCGAAGCGGCCGCCGCCCTCGTCGGCGAGGTGCAGGCGCTTGCGCAGCTCCTTGGCGACGTCGGGCGCGTGGTACTCGTCGGCGTCGAGCAGGAGCGGGATGACCACCGGCCGCCCGGGCTTCGTGCGCGCGTAGAAGAGGCCGATGTCGCTGGCCTGCGACACGAACGCCACGTGCGGCGTCGGGCCGGCCGCGGCGCGCAGGGCGGCGATCGCGGCGCGGTAGTCGCGCAGCGGCGTGCCCTTGGGCGCGACGAGCACGGCGCCGAGGGTCGCCGGGCGGAAGTCGACCGGGACGGCGGCCAGCACCTCGCGCTCGACCTGCTGGGAGTCCGAGCCGTCGACCGCGAAGCCGCCGCCGGTGAGGTGGTCGGACTGCTTGAGCGCCAGCGGGATCGAGGCGGCGGTCAGCGCCACCCAGGCGAGCAGCACGACGACGCGGTGGCGCCCGACCCACCCGTGCAGCGCGGCCAGCATCGGCGCGAAAGGACCCTCAGGACCGGCAGCCGACGCTGCCGTCGTACTTCACGACCTGGCCGGTGTCGAACGCCGCCTCGGCGTGGTAGCGCCAGCGGTGGTCGCGCGGACAGCTCGTGGTCGCGATCCAGTCCCCGCGCCCGACGAGCAGGTGCATCGAGTCGTAGCGCAGCGGGATGCCCGCGACGATCTGGAGGTTGCGGGGAATCTTGGCGTGCAGGCGGTAGCCCCAGCGCGGGTTCCCGGACAACTTGGAGATGTCCGCGGCCACCGGCTGGGCGACGCGCGCCGGCACCTGCAGCACGACGTAGAAGTACACCTTGGTCGCGCCGCCGTTGACCACGGTGATCTTGGGGTAGGTGAAGACCGTGTCGGCGCGCGCCTTGGCGCGGCCGTGGCCCATGATCGAGCCCTTCGGGCAGACGGAGACGCCATGGTGCGCCATCGCCGCCTCGCCGCACGTCGGGAACTTCCCGCCGTTGTAGTTGCCGGCCTTCGGGAACCAGATGTCCACCGTCTGGACCAGCGGCGGGTCGTAGTCGTCGGGGATCGAGATGTTCGCGCGCGCGTCGATCCTCACGCCCTGCGGGTGCCGCGGCGTCCCGGCCTTGTTCGGCGTGACCTTCACGGTCGCGCTGATCTTGATCGGGACGATGTCGCCCTGGCCGAACGCGATCGCGGCCAGTGCGCCGGCAGCGGCCAGCGCGACGACGAGGAGACCCAGCCCGAGACGACGCATCGCGCCAACGCTAGGGGAGCGGTGGCGGCATTGCAAACAGGAGCATTTCTCGAAGCGGGCGATCATGTCGTCCATGCGCACCACGATCGACGACCTGCTCGCCACCGCCCGAGGGCGCCTGGAGCGGCTGGGCCCGGACGCGGCGGCCGCGGCGGCGCAGCGGGGCGACGCGGTGCTCGTCGACATCCGCTCCGACGTGCAGCGCGCGCAGGACGGCGCGATCCCGGGGGCGATCTGGCATCCCCGCAACGTCCTCGAGTGGCGGGTCGACCCGGCGTCGTCGCACGCCGACCCGCGGCTGAGCGAGAACCTCGACGCGCGGCTCGTCGTCGTCTGCAACGAGGGCTATCAGTCCTCATTGGCGGCCGCGACGCTGCAGGAGCTCGGGTTCGCGCGCGCGACCGACCTGGACGGCGGGTTCCAGGCGTGGCGCGCCGCGGGGCTCCCGGTCGAGCCGGCGCCGCGCGGGTAGCCTCGGGCCATGGCCTCCTCCCCCGCCGCCGTCCCGCTCACGTCGCTGTCGGGCGGCGCGGGCTGCGGGTGCAAGCTCGCGGCGGCCGACCTGCTGCCGATCGTCCGAACGCTGCCCGCGCAGGACGACCCGCGCCTGCTGGTAGGCACGCCGACCGGCGACGACGCCGCGGTCTACCGGCTGACCGACGACCTCGCGCTCGTCCACACGATCGACTTCTTCACGCCGCTGGTGGACGACCCCTATGACTTCGGTCGCGTCGCGGCCGCCAACGCGCTGAGCGACGTGTACGCCATGGGCGGCGTGCCGATCACCGCGATGAACGTCGTGGCGTTCCCGCTCGAGCAGCTCGGTCCCGACGTGCTCGCCGCGATCCTGCGCGGCGGGCTCGACGTCGTCGCGCAGGCGGGCGCGTCGGTCGTCGGCGGCCACTCGATCAAGGACGACGAGCCGAAGTACGGGCTCGCGGTCACCGGCACGGTGCACCCGGATCGGATCGTGACCAACGCGGGCGGCCAGGCCGGCGACGTGCTGGTGTTGACCAAGCCGCTCGGCGTCGGCGCGATCGTCACGGCGGCCAAGCGCGGCGCGGCGGGCGCGGAGCTGGTCGCGGCGGCGGTCGACGTGATGGTCGAGCTCAACGCGCGCGCGTCGGAGGCGGCCCTGGCCGCGGGCGCGCACGCGATGACCGACGTCACCGGCTTCGGGTTGTTGGGGCACCTGCACAACGTCGCGCGGGAGAGCGGCCTGGCGGCGGAGGTCGACGCGGCGGCGGTCCCGGCGATCGACGGCGTCGAGGCGCTCCTGCGCGCCGACGGCGCGGTGTCGGGCGGGAGCGCGCGCAACGCCGAGTACGCGGCGACGTTCTCGACCGTCGGAGCTGGCGTCGAGCCCTGGCGCGCGCGCCTGATCACCGACGCGACGACGTCCGGCGGTCTGTTGGTGGCCTTGCCGGCCGCGCGCGCCGCCGAGGTCCCGGGCATCGTCGTCGGCCGCCTCCTCGACGGCACGCCTGGCACCATCACCGTCCGGTAGTTCCATGGAGCGGCCCGGGGCCGGTGCCCCGAACGGCCTTCAAAGCCGTTGGCGGCGCCGCAAACGCGCCGGGAAGGTTCGACTCCTTCGCCGCTCCGTTTTGGTTCTGGGCGCCGCCTCGTCGCGCCTGGAGCCACGACGATCCAGGGCCCAGAACCACCCCGGCGACCGTAGTGCCGGGACGGGACTTATGCCGCGGCCCGGTGCTCGGCCGGGCTCATGCCGCGGACGCGTTTGAAGGCCGTCGAGAGGGCGAAGGCGGAGGAGTAGCCGACCTGGGGCGCGACGGAGCCGACGGTGGCGCCGGGCTCGCGGAGGAGGTCGGCCGCGAGGCTGAGGCGCCAGGTCGTCAGGAAGGTCATGGGCGGTTCGCCGACCAGCGCGTTGAAGCGGCGGGCGAGCGCGGCGCGGGAGACGCCGATCGCGTCGGCGAGGCTCGCGACCGTCCATGGCTGGGCTGGGTTGTTGTGGATCAACTTGAGCGCGGGGCCGACGACCGGGTCGCCCTGCGCGCGGTACCAGCCGGGCGCCTGGGCCTCGTCGCGGGCGAACCAGGCGCGGAGGACGGCGATGAGCAGCAGGTCGAGCAGGCGGTCGAGGACGGCCTCCTGGCCGGGCTCGTCCTTGGCGATCTCGTCGGCCAAGTACCCCACCAACGGGTTCTCCCAGCTGTCGCCCGTCAGCACGAGGTGCGCGGGCAGCGCGTCGAGCAGCCGCTGGCTCGTCTCGGACTTCAGCTGGTAGGTCCCGGTCAGCATGACCGTCTCGCCGTCCGGGCTGTTGCCCCACGTCCGGACGCCCAAGTCGTACATCTCGGTGAGCTCCTGGCCGTCGGGCGTCAGGCAGCGCTGCCCGGGCAGGATCAGGACCTGCGGCGCGGTCTCCGGCCGGTCGGCGACGACGTACGGATCCGGGCCGCGCAGGATCCCGACGTCGCCCGCGCGCATCCAGAAGGGCTCGCCGTCGTCGGGGAGCACGCACGCCGCGCCGCGGACCATTGCGACGAGCGTCAGCGGCGCCTCGTCCTGGATGCGCATCGACCAGGGCGGGTCGAGCACCGAGCGCAGGAGGAACGCACCGCGAGCGCGCGGTCCGTCGAGCAGGCCGGCGACGGAGTCCATGGCGCAACTGTAGACGCTCGCGCATGCATCGGCGACTTTGAGCCATGGACCGTCTCATCGCACGGCGGTTTCATGCTGTCCATGACCACCGAGCTCCCCACCACCACCCCCACCGCGCCGACGCTCGTCGTCGGCGCCACCGGCAAGACCGGCCGGCGCGTCGCCGCCGAGCTGGCCCGCCGCGGCGTCCCGGTCCGTGCCGGCTCGCGCTCCGCCACGCCGCCGCTGGACTGGGACGACGCCACGACCTGGGCGCCCGCCCTGGCCGGGACGCGCGCCGCGTACGTGTCGTTCTTCCCCGACCTCGCCGTGCCGGGCGCCGGCGAGACCGTCGGCGCGTTCGCCGCGCTGGCCGCCCGCGAGGGCGTCGAGCGCCTCGTGCTCCTCAGCGGCCGCGGCGAGGAGGAGGCCCAGCGCGCCGAGGAGGTCGTGCGCGCCGCCGGCGTCCCGACGACGATCGTCCGCGCCGCCTGGTTCTGCCAGAACTTCAGCGAGAGCTTCCTGCTCGACGCCGTGCTGGGCGGGACGGTCGCGCTGCCGGTCGACGGCATCGCCGAGCCGTTCGTCGACGCCGACGACATCGCGGCGGTCGCCGTCGCGGCGCTGACCGAGGACGGCCACGCCGGCGAGGTCTACGAGGTCACCGGCCCGCGGCTGCTCACGTTCGCCGACGCGGTGGCCGAGATCGCGGCGGCCGCCGGCCGCGAGTTGTCCTACGTGTCGGTCCCGCTCGACGAGTGGACAGCCGAGCTCGTCCGCGCCGGGGTCGACGACGACACCCTGGCGTTGTTGTCCTACCTGTTCGCCGAGGTCCTCGACGGGCGCAACGCGCACACGACCGACGGCGTGCAGCGCGCCCTGGGCCGGCCGCCGCGCGACTTCGGCGCGTTCGCCGCCGACACCGCCGCGACCGGTGTCTGGCATGCGTAGCCGGACGGAAGGAGCGACCACCATGTCCACCACCCTGCTCGCCACCACCTTCGCCGGCGTCCTGGGCGCCGGCCTCGTCGGCGGCGTCTTCTACGCGTTCTCCTCGTTCGTCATGCCCGGACTGCAGCGGCTGCCGGCCGGCGACGGCATCGCGGCGATGAACGAGATCAACGTCACCGCCGAGCACCCGGCGTTCATGATCGCCTTCATGGGCACGACTCTCCTGTGCCTGTACCTGGGCGTGCGCGGCGTGCTGGACTGGGGCGACACGCGCGCGACGCTGCTGGTCGCCGGCAGCGCGCTGTACCTGGTCGGCGCCTTCGTGCTGACGGTCGCCCACCACGTCCCGCTCAACAACGAGCTGGCCGACGTCCAGCCCCACGCCGCCGGCGCGGCCGCGCACTGGCACGACTACCTGGACAAGTGGAACTGGGCCAACCACATGCGCGGCGCGGCCTCGATCGGCGCGGCGGCGGCGTACCTGGGCGCGTTGTTGGTGTGATCGATCCGCCATACTCGTCGGCGATGGCGGACGGCCCGCTGACCCTCGGCACCGCGGGGCACATCGACCACGGCAAGACCGCCCTGGTCGCCGCGCTGACCGGCGTCGACACCGACCGCCTGCCCGAGGAGCGGACGCGCGGGATCTCGATCGCGCTGGGCTACGCGCCGCTGACGCTGCCGTCGGGGCGCCGGCTGTCGCTCGTCGACGTCCCCGGCCACGAGAAGTTCGTCCGGACGATGGTCGCGGGCGCGACCGGGATCGACGTGTACCTGATGGTCGTCGCCGCCGACGACGGCGTGATGCCGCAGACCGTCGAGCACGCCGCGGTGCTGCGCGCGCTGGGCGTGGACGTGGGCGTCGTCGCCATTACCAAGGCCGACGTCGCCGACCCGGCGCGCGCGGTCGCCGAGGCGCGCGAACTGCTGCCGGACGCGGCGGACGTCGTGGCGTGCTCGGCGGTCAGCGGGGCGGGCGTCGCCGACGTCGCCGCTGCGCTGGACCGGGCGGCGGCGCGGGTGCCGTCGCGGGCGGGGGCCGGCGGCGACGCGGTCCTGCACGTCGACCGGTCGTTCACGGTCAACGGGATCGGCACGGTCGTGACCGGCACGCTGTGGTCCGGCGCGCTGCGCGCCGGCGACGGCATGGCCCTGCTGCCCGGCGACCGCACCGCGCGCGTGCGCGGGTTGGAGGTGCACGACCAGCCGGTCGCGGTGGCGCAGGCCGGCCAGCGCGTCGCGGTGAGCCTCGCCGGCGTCCGGGCCCGGGACGTCGGCCGCGGCGACGTGCTCGCGGCCCCCGGCGCGCTCACCGAGTCGGTGGTGTTGGACTGCGCGCTGGCCCTGCGCGACGACGTCCGCCACGGCGAGCGCGTCCAGGTCCACCACGGGACGCGCGACAGCGCCGGCCGGATGGCCGATCTCGGCGACGGGCTGTGGCAACTGCGGCTGGAACGGCCGGTGCTGGCGGCCGACGGCGACCGCGTCGTCGTCCGCCGCCTGTCGCCGCCCGACACCCTCGGCGGCGGGATCGTGCTGGACGCCGCCGCGCGCAAGCATGGCCGGCGGGCCGAGGTGCTGGAGCGCCTGGCCGCGCGCCGCGCCGGCCGGCCGGAGCCGGAGGCGACCCACGGCGCGGAGCCAGAGCCCGAGGCGCGCCCGGCCGCCGTGGCGCCGCCGCCGCACGACCTCGACCGTCTCGAGGCGCGGTTGCGCGACGCCGGCCTCGCGTTCCTCAGCGAGCCGCAGCTCAGCGCCGATCGCGACGCCCTGCGCGCGCTGCGCGAGGACGGCCGAGCGGTGCGGGTGAGCGGGTTGTTGTACGCCCACGGCGAGGTCGTGGCGGCGGCGACGACCAAGATCATCGGGTTGCTCGAGGCGTCCGGGTCGGCGTCGCTCGCCGAGGTCCGCGACGCCCTGAAGGCCTCGCGCAAGCCCACGCAGGCGCTGCTGGAGCACCTCGACTCCGCGCGGGTCACGCGCCGCCTGCCGGACGACCGCCGCGTTCTGCGATCCTCGCGACCGACGTCATGACCGATCCCGATGCGCTCCGAGCCCTGCCGGCCGTCGACCGGCTCGCCGCCGCGCTGGCGGCCGATGCGTCGCCGGCCGAGGCGGTCGCGGCCGCCCGCGCCGCCATCGCGCAGCGGCGGGCGGAGATCCTGGGCGGCGCGGCCGGCGACCCGGACCTCGTCGCCCGCGCGCGCGAGCACCTGCGGCCGTCGCTGCGCCGCGTCCTCAATGCGACCGGCGTCATCATCCACACCAACCTGGGCCGGGCGCCGCTCGCCGAGGCCGCCGCCGAGGCCGCCGCCGACGCGGCGCGCGGCTACGTGAACCTCGAGCTCGACCTCACGACCGGCCGCCGCGGCGCCCGTGACGCTCACGTGGCGGCCCTGCTCGCCGAGCTCACCGGCGCAGAGGACGCCCTCGTCGTCAACAACGGCGCCGCCGCCACGCTCCTGGCCGCCGCCGCGCTCGCCGGCCCGGGTGCCTCGGTCATCGTCTCCCGCGGCCAGCTCGTCGAGATCGGCGGCGGCTTCCGGATCCCGGACGTCGTGGCGCAGGCCGGCGCGCGGCTCGTCGAGGTCGGCACCACCAACCGCACGCGCCTCGACGACTACGCGGCGGCGCTCGCCACCGCCGCCGCGACCGGCCGCTCCGCGGTCATCCTGCGCGTCCACCCCTCGAACTTCCGCACGCTCGGCTTCGTGGAGGACGTGGCGATCGCGCAGCTCACGAGCCTGCGCGCGCCGGTCGTCGACGACCTCGGCTCCGGCGTCCTGGCCGGCGGCCTCGACGACCTCGTCGCCGACGAGCCGCCGGTGCGCGCCTCGGTCGCCGCCGGCGCGGCGCTGGTCTGCTTCAGCGGCGACAAGCTGCTCGGCGGCCCGCAGGCCGGGATCCTCGTCGGCACCCGCGACGCGATCGCCGCCTGCCGCCGCCATCCGCTCGCCCGCGCCCTGCGCGTCGGCCGCCTCCCGATGGCCGCCCTGGCCGCGACGCTCGCGCTGTACCGCGACCCCGAGCGCGCCCGCCGCGAGATCCCGGTCCTGGCGATGCTCGGCGCCGACGACGCCACCCTTCGCGCGCACGCCCAGCAGCTCGCCGACGCCGGCGGCGATCACGCCGAGGTCGTCGACGCCGTCGCCCGGGTCGGGGGCGGCGCGCTGCCACTCCTCGAGCTTCCCGGCCCCGCCGCCGCGGTCGCCACGCCGGACCCCGACGCGCTGGCGGCGCGCCTCCGCGCCGCCGAACCGCCGCTGCTGGCGCGCATCGCCGACGGCCGCGTCGTCCTGGACCCGCGCACGCTCACCGCGGACGAGGTCCCGACGGCGGCCGCCGTCCTACGTGCCGCGCTGACGTAGCTCGCCGCGGCAGTTGAAGGACATGCGCCCGATACCGGGCATCGACTGGGGCGACGCGATCAAGAACTGGATCTTCGCGTTCCAGCCGACCGCGCGCAGGAAGATCTGCCAGGCGGTCTCGGTCACGCCCTTGGCGGTCGCGGTCGCGCCCAGCCGCGCCAGCGGCGCCGGGGCGGTGATGACGCCGGTCTCCTTGGCCAGGAGCCGGTCAGCAGCTCCGCGCCGGCGACGACGAGCCAGCAGTAGGCCGAGCGTGAACACCCCGCCGGTGACCGACGTCGGCACGCCGCCCCAGATCTTGGGGTCCATCCCCCGCCGACGTCACGACCGCGAGCAGGCCCGCGAAGGCGACTTCTTGTAGGACAACGGCTCTCCTGACCGTGGCTGCGGAGCTCAGCGGTGGTGGGTTACCCGGATCTCCTCAGAAGCTCGCTCGTATCGCGTGGCCCGCTGCCGCGCCGTCCGCGCGACGGCCTCGTCGTCGGCGGCCGAGCTGCGGCCGGCCCGGACCCAGGCGTAGCGGAAGCACAGGGCGGCGCCCATGAACGCGACGCTGGCGGCGTGGTCGGTCCACGGGCCGAGGTGCCGGCGGGCGTAGCGCAGCGCCAGCCCGCCGCGCGCGAGCCACTTGGCGCGCGCGTACCAGCGCGCGCCCGCGCCTTCCTCCAGCGCGTGCGCGAGCCGGCCCAGGTGATGGTGGTTGATCTCCGACAGCACGAGCTCGGCGGCCATGGCGCCGCTCTCCACGCGCCCCAGCGCCTCGCGCGTCGGGTGCCCGGGCGGCAGGCCGGTGGCGACGAGCACGAGCCGCGTGGCTGCCGCGCCGGTGAGCGTCGCGGTCGAGACGAAGATCGGCCCGAGCGTCAACCGGCTGCGGGCCCACAGCGGCACCGCCGTGGAGGCGAGCAGGACACCGGTGTAGGACCCCAAGTACCCGCCGACCACGGCGTTGGCCGCGCCGAGCGCCTTCGCCTCGCGGTGGCGGCCGATCAGGTCCGCGCCGACCGCGGCGCTGCCCAGCCCGCCGAAGAGCGTCAGGCACCACGACCCCATCGACATCGGCGAGCGCGGCTTGAAGATCCGCAACATGTTGTAGAACCGCTCGGGCCGCCCCAGGTCCATGATCAACAGCGGCGGCGACGGCACCAGCGCGCCGAGCGCGACGCGCCGCGCGATCCTGGCCGAGCGCTCGTCGCCGGCGACGTCGCAGGCCAGCGACACGAACGACGCGCCCGCTGCCATCCCGCCGAACCAGAAGTACAGCGGCACCTCCCAGGTCCAGACGGGCGCCTTCATCATCGGCCCCTGGACCAGCTCGGGCGGCTCGCCGCCGCGCCCTCGCCGGTTGGCCGCGGCGATCAGCTCCGGGTCGACCGCCTCGTCGACGGCGTAGGCGGTGCCGCGCCGGAAGATGCTCGACCAGCGGGCGTCGGCCCAGTCGCGCGCGGCCAGCGCGACCTGCGCGCCCGGCACCGCCCGCCGCCAGCTGGCCGGGCCACCGGGGACGCCGAGCGCCGCCGTCATGTCGCGCCGCGGCGCCCGCGCGCGGTCGGCGCGCGCCGCCTCCTGCGCCTTGGCCTCGTCGGCCGCCGCTGCGTGCCCGGCGCGCACCTCCGGCTCGGGGTGGGGCCGGTCCTCGCCCTCGGTCATGCGCCACCTCGATCCCGCTTGCGCAGCCGCCGCTCGCGCGTGTCGCGCGCGAGCTCGAAGACGCCGGCCGCCGCGGCGATCGCGGTCAGCGCGCCGCCGCCGCGCCCCTTGCGGGGCGGCAGCTTGAACGCCACCGCGACGGCGGCCGCGGCGGCCAGGCCGGCGCCCACCGCCGCGAGCGTGGCGGGCACGACGCTGTCCTGGATCGGCGAGTCGGCGGTGGCCGGCAGGCCGAAGCGCTCGGGCGGCTCGGTCAGCAGGAAGAACGCGCCGAGGCCGCCGGCGATCTGCTCGTCGTCGGCGTCGCCGGCCCCGTACAAGTAGGCGCCGTCGACCCCGCGCTCGTGCAGCTTGGCGACGCGGCGGCTGGCGAGGTCGACGAGCTCGTCGTAGGGCCCGAACTGGATCGAGTCGGTCGGGCACGCCTTCGCGCACGCCGGCTCCAGCCCGTCCTCGAGGCGGTCGTAGCAGAGCGTGCACTTGGCGGCGCGACCATCCACATGGTCTCGGTCGATCACGCCGAACGGGCACGACGGGATGCAGTAGCCGCAGCCGTTGCACACGTCCTGCTGGACGATCACCGTCTCGAACTCCGTCCGGATCAGCGCCCCCGTCGGGCACGCGTCCATGCACCCGGCGTTGGTGCAGTGCTTGCACACGTCGGACATGAACACCCAGCGGTCCATGTCGGCGACGGCGGCCGCGACGTCGACCGGCGCCTCGGCCCCCGCGCGCTCCTCGGCCAAGGCCACCAGGTCGACATCTTCATGAAGTCCGGGCGGCGACGGCTCGAGCAGCTCGACGAAGCGCACGTGGCGCCAGGTCTCGGCGCTCAGCGACGCCGTGTGGTCGTAGGAGCCGCCGCGCCGGAACTCCGCGCCGTCGGACGGCAGGTCGTTCCACTGCTTGCACGCGACCTCGCACGCCTTGCAGCCGATGCACACCGACGTGTCGGTGAAGAACCCCATCTTCTGGGCGCCGTCCCGGCGCACCGAGATCTCGGACGGCGCGGCGTGGGCGGGCAGGGAGGGCATCGGCATGATCAGGCCTCGTGGGACTCGTTGAGCTTGGGCTGCTCGGCGGGGTGCTCGCGGTCGACGCGGGACTCCCCGCGGCGCGTGAGGATGACGCCCGAGGTCTGCGGCGTCGGGCGACGGCCGGCGCGCACGTCGCACGTCAGCGCCTTGGTCGTCTCGATGTTCACGTTCGGGTCGCCCGACAGGTGCAGCAGGTCGTTGGCGCTGTCGCCCTTGCTCAGGCCGCTGTAGCCCCAGTGCCACGGGATCGCGACCTGGTGGATCGTCCGCCCGGCGATGCGCAGCGGCCGCATCCGCTCGGTCACCTTGGCGCGGGCCTCGATCTCGCCGCGCGCGGTGCTCAGCACCAGCCAGCCGCCGTCCTCGATGCCCGCGCGCGCGGCCAGGATCGGGTCGACCTCGGCGAACATCTCCGGCTGCAGCTCGTTCAGCCACGGCAGGTTGCGGCTCATCCCGCCGACGGTGTGGTGCTCGGTCAGCCGGAAGGTCGTGAGGACGTGCGGGAAGCGCGGGTCGTCGGACGGGTTGATGGGGTTGTCGGGCCGGTCCCAGCGGATCGCCACCGGGTTGGCGCCCAAGGCGGGGTACAACAGGTTGCGCACCGGCGACTCGACCGGCTCGTAGTGCGTGGGCATCGGCCCGTCGAGCAGGCCCGACGGGGTGTACAGCCAGGCGCGGCCGTCGCCCATCATGATGAAGGGGTTGTCGCCGTCGATCGCGTCCATGCCCTCGGCGTCGTCGTCGGCGCGGTAGGACGGCGGCTTGTCGACCGGGAAGTCCGGAACGTCGTAGCCGGTCCACTTGCCCTCGTCCTCGTCCCACCAGATGTACTTCTTGCGCTCGCTCCACGGCTTGCCGTCCGGATCGGCCGACGCGCGGTTGTAGAGCATGCGGCGGTTCGCCGGCCAGACCCAGCCCCACTCGGGCGAGACCCAGCCGCCGTCGGGGTCGTCGATGTCGCCGGGCTCGCGCCGCCGCGCCTGGTTGACGCCCTCGGCCATGACCCCGCTGTAGATCCAGCAGCCGCACGCGGTCGACCCGTCGTTCTTGAGCTGCGCGAAACCGCCCATCGGCGCGCCGTCGTCGACGTGGTAGCCGTTGATCTCGCGCAGGACGTCCTCGGCGTGCGGCTCGCGCTCCGGCCCGTGCTCCTCGTAGGGCCAGTGGAGGTTGACCAAGGGCCAGTCCTTCGCGTCGGTCGAGCCCGCGTAGTGGCGCATCACGCGCTTGGTCAGGTGGTGCATGAACCACAGCTCGCTGCGCGCGTCCTCGGGTGGGTCGAGCGCCTTGTCGCGCCACTGCACCATCCGCTGGGTCTGGGTGAAGGACCCCTCCTTCTCGACGTGCGACGCGGCGGGCATCAGGAAGACCTCGGTCCCGATGTCCTCGGGCGTGACCTCGCCGGCCTGGACCTCGGGCGCGTCGCGCCAGAACGTCGCGGTCTCGATCTCGGCGAAGTCGCGCACGACCAACCACTTCATGTTGGCGAGGCCGCGTCGCATCAGCCCGCCGTTCTGCGAGCCGATCGCCGGGTTCTGCCCCATGACGAACATGCCGTCCAGGCCGCCGTCGACCGCGCGCATCATCGTCGGGAAGTGCGCGTGGTTGCCGGTGATCTTCGGCATGTGCGCGAAGCCGTAGTCGTTCTCGGCCGTGGCGGCGTCGCCGTACCAGGCCTTCATCAACGAGATGATGTACTTGTCGAAGTTCGCCCACCAGCCGCGGCGCGCGCCGCTGGCCTTGACGTAGCTGTCGAGGGTCAGGTCCCCCTCGTGCGCGCTCGGCATCGGCAGGTAGCCGGGCAGGAGGTCGTAGAGCGTCGGGATGTCGCTCGAGCCCTGGATCGTCGCGTGGCCGCGCAGCGCCATGATCCCGCCGCCCGGACGGCCGATGTTGCCGAGCAGCAGCTGCAGGATCGCGCCGGCGCGGATGATCTGGACGCCGAGCGAGTGCTGCGTCCAGCCGACCGCGTAGCAGAGCGCGGTCGTCCGCTCGCGGCCCGAGTTCTCGATCAGCGTCCTGGCGACGGAGTGGAACTCGTCGGGCGAGATCCCGCAGATCTCGGCCACCATCTCGGGCGTGTAGCGCGCGTAGTGGCGCTTCAGGATCTGGAAGACGCAGCGCTCGTGCTGGAGCGTCTCGTCGCGCGGGACCGCGCCCTCGTTGAGGCCGACGCCGGTGTGCTCGTCGAAGGCCTGCGTGGCGTGCTCGCGCATCCCGGCCGCCGAGGCGACGTCGCCGCCCTCGTACATCCACGTCGAGCGGTCGTAGGTCCCGGTCTCCGGGTCGAAGCCGGAGAAGACGCCGCCGAGGTCCTCGGTGTCGGCGAACTGCTCGCTGACGATCGTCGAGGCGTTGGTGTAGTGGAGGACGTACTCCCTGAAGTAGGACTCGGTCTCCAGCACGTGGCGGATCAGCCCGCCGAGGAACGCGATGTCGGTGCCGGCCCGGATCGGGACGTGCTGGGTCGCCGACGCGCTGGTGCGCCCGAAGCGCGGGTCGACGTGGATGACCTTGGCGCCGCGCTCGCGCGCCTTCATCACCCAGCGGAACCCCACCGGATGCGCCTCGGCCATGTTGGATCCCTGGATCAGGACGCAGTCCGCGTTCTGGAGGTCCTGCAGGAAGGTGGTGGCGCCACCGCGCCCGAACGAGGTCCCCAGACCGGGGACCGTGCTCGAGTGTCATATGCGGGCCTGGTTCTCGATCTGCACCGCGCCCATCGCGGTGAAGGACTTGCGGATGAGGTAGTTCTCCTCGTTGTCGAGCGTCGCGCCGCCGAGGTGCGCGAAGCCGAGCGTCCGGTCGACGCGCTTGCCGTGCTCGTCGTGCGTCTGCCAGCCGTTCTCGCGGGCGGCGATCACGCGCTCGGCGATCATGTCCATCGCCGTCTCGAGCGCGATCTCCTCGAACTCGGTGCCGTACGGCTTGCGGTACAGGACCTTCGTCAGCCGGCCGGGCTGCTGGACGAGCTGGCGCGACGCCGAGCCCTTGGGGCACAGCGTGCCCTGGTTGACCGGCGAGCGCGGGTTGCCCTCGATGTCGACCAGCGCGCCATCCCGCGCGTAGACGACCTGCGAGCAGCCGACCGCGCAGTACGGGCAGACCGACTCCGAGACGTCCATGCCGGCGATGCGCGCGCCGGCCTCCTTGGTCTTCTTGGAGACCGCGTGCGGACCCATGCCCCAGTCGGCGGCATGGCCGACCACGGGGAGCTGGCGCAGCTTGGCGAAGGGCTTCGGACGACCCACCTGCCGACATCATCGCCCGTTCCGGGGCGAACGCCAACCCCGGCGATGCCCGGTCACGCGGCTGACCGCGATCTGCCGCGTAACTGTACCGTCCAGACGGTATAGTTACGGGATGCCCGCCTTCCTCCTCCTCGGCTTCGCGATCGTCTCCGAAGTCATCGCCACTCTTGCCCTTCGAGCCTCGGACGGGTTCTCCAGACCGCTGCCCGTCGTCGCGGTCATCGTCGGCTACGGGCTCTCGTTCTGGCTGCTGGCCCTCGCGCTCAAGCACATCCCGGTCTCGCTGACCTACGCGATCTGGTCCGGCGTCGGCACCGCGCTGATCGCGGTCGGCGGCGTCCTGGCGTTCGGTGAGACGATGAACGCCATGAAGCTCGCCAGCCTCGCAGTCATCGTCCTCGGCGTCGCCGGCCTGTCCGTCGCCGGCGGGGCCCACTGAGTTGGCCCGCCGCGCGCCGGGCGAGACCCGCGACAGGCTGCTCGACGCCGCCGCCCGCCTGCTCCTGAGCGACCCCTCGAAGCTCACGCTCGAGGCGGTCGCCGAGGAGGCCGGCGTCAGCAAGGGCGGATTGTTGTACCACTTCTCCTCCAAGAACCAGCTCTTGGACGCGGTCGTCGACCGCTGGGAGGCGGGCTTCGAGGGAGAGATCGAGGAGCTCGCCGATCCGGGCCCGGGCGGCTGGACGCGCGCCTACGTCGACGTCACCGCCAAGGACTTCGACGATCCCAAGACGCGCGGGATCGACTCCGGGATCATCGCCGCTCTCGCGCTGCACCCCAAGCGGCTGGAGACCGTGCGCGCCCGCTACGCCGCCAAGCAGGCGCGCGTCGAGGCCGACGGCATCGACCCGGTCGACGCGACCATCGTCCGGCTCGCCACCGACGGCCTGTGGTTCACCGAGCTGCTCGACCTCGGCCCGCCGCACGGCGAGCTGCGCGAGCAGGTGCTCGAGCGCTTGCGCGACCTCACGCGCGAGGGTTAGCGTCCGGTGGCATGGGAGCCACCACCGAGAGCATCGTCACCGGCGTCGACTTCGTCACGGTCCCGACCCGGGACCTCGAGCGCGCGGTCGCCTTCTACGGCGACGTGCTGGGCTTGACGCGCTCGGCCTACCGGCCGGAGCGCAACTTCGCGGAGTTCGAGACCGGGACCGTGACGCTCAACGTCATGGACCCGGTGAACATGGGCATCGGCGCGTTCGCCAACGCCAACAACATCGCCCTGCACGTCGACGACGTCGCAGCGGCGCGCGCGACGCTCGAGGAGCGCGGCGTGCAGTTCGGCGGCCCGACGTTCGACACCGGCGTCTGCCACATGGCGTTCTTCGCCGACCCGGACGGCAACCCGCTGCTGCTGCACCACCGCTACGCGTCGCGCGACTAGCGCTCCGCCAGGAACGCCTGCGCCAGGCGCTTCGGGGCGCGGTTCAGCCACGCCTCGGTGATCAGCTCGGTGAGCTCGGCCTCGTCGAGGCGGTCCAGCCGGGCCAGGATCGCCGGGTAGCCGTCGAAGTGCGGCGTCGTGAAGTAGATGTCCGGGTTGGTGTCGATCAGCGCGCGCTTGGCGACCTCGTGCTCGACGCGCGCGCCGAGGATCGGGCCGTCCGGCGCGGCGTCGCCGAGGTGCTTGCGGTCGGTCCCGCGCAGCGGCCGCTCCCAGACGAAGGACTTGTCCTTGACGCGCCAGTGCCGGTCCCCGCGCGAGATCGCGGTGCCCGTCTCCGGCAGCGCCAGCGCGATCCGCTCGACGTCCTCCCAGGTCGCCATGGCCGCGAGCGTATCGTCTGGGTCCATGGCCGCCGAGCTGCACCCCGCGCTGAAGGCCGTCAGCGACGCGGTGCTGGCGGTCGGGTCCCAGCACGCGGTCGAGGACGTGCTCCAGCGGCTGGTGCACTCCGCGCGCGAGCTGGCCGGCGCGCGCTACGCCGCGCTCGGCATCCCCGACGAGGCGGGCGGCTTCCGGCGCTTCCTGGTCTCCGGCATGAGCGACGAGCTGATCGCGTCGCTCGGGCCGCTCCCGCGCAACCACGGCGTGCTCGGCGCGATGCTCGAGTCCACGGCGCCGGTCCGGACCGCCGACCTGCACGAGCACCCGCGCTTCGGCGGCTGGTGGCCGCCCGGCCATCCGGACATGCGCAGCTTCCTCGGCGTGCCGATCGTCGCGCCCGGCGAGGGTGTGATCGGGGCGTTCTACCTGACGCACAAGGAGGGCGCGGCCGCGTTCGACGACGGCGACCAGGAGGTCATCGAGCTGCTGGCCGCGCACGCCGCGATCGCCATCACCAACGCGCGGCTGAACGAGCGCTCGCGCGAGCTGTCGATGATGTCGGAGCGCAACCGGCTCGCGCTCGAGCTGCACGACGCGGTCAGCCAGAAGCTGTTCGGGCTGGTGCTGTCGGCGGAGTCGGCGGCGACGCTGCTGGAGCGGCCCGACGGCGTCGACGCCGCGCGCGAGCAGGTCGTGCGCATCGGCGCGCTGGCCGGCCAGGCGCTGGAGGAGCTGCGCGCGCTGATCCAGGAGCTGCGGCCGCCGGACCTGGAGCGCGACGGGCTGTGCGGCGCCCTGCGCAAGCAGGTCACGACGCTCGCGCGGCTGCACGACACCGACGTGACGCTCGACGCCGACGACGGCGTGACCGCCGGCGGCGCGGACGGGACGCGCGACGCCGAGGTGCTGCGCGTCGCGCAGGAGGCGCTGGGCAACGCGCTGCGCCACGGGCGCGGCCTGACCCGTGTTGTTGTCCGCCTTGCCGCGCGCGCCGCGGCGGACGGCGGCGGCCTCGTCCTCGAGGTGGCCGACGACGGCACCGGCTTCGACCCCGACGACCCGGAGCTGCGCTCGCACCACCTCGGCCTGACGTCGATGGAGACGCGCGCCGCGCGGGTGGGCGGCGCGCTGACGATCCGGTCCTCGCCCGGCGCGGGCACCACCGTGCGGCTGGAGGTCCCGGCCGCGTGATCCGCGTCGTGATCGTCGACGACCACGCCGTGGTGCGCGAAGGGCTGCGGACGTTCCTGTCGCTGCAGGACGGCATCGCGGTCGTCGGCGAGGCCGGCGACGGCGCCGCTGCGCTGGAGGTCGTCGCGACGCTCGCGCCCGACGTCGTGTTGATGGACTTGGTCATGCCGCGCCTGGACGGCGTCGCGGCGATGCGCGCCCTGCGCGACGCGGGCTCCACGGCGCGGGTGATCGTCCTGACGAGCTTCGCCGACGACGCCCGCATCCTGCCGGCGATCCAGGCCGGCGCGGCGGGCTACCTCCTCAAGAACGTGGCGCCGGCCGAGCTGGCGCGGGCGGTCCGCGCCGCGCACGACGGCGATGCCCTGCTGGACCCGGGCGTCGCAGCACGCCTGGTGGCGGCGGTCGCCGACGGGCACACGGCGCGCGACGCCGCGCCCGCCCCGCCGGCGCTCACCCCGCGCGAGCGCGACGTCCTGGGCTTGATCTGCCAGGGCTACGCCAACAAGCGCATCGCCTCCGAGCTCGGGCTGAGCGAGAAGACCGTCAAGGCCCACGTGGGCCGCGTGCTGGCCAAGCTCGACGTCAGCGACCGCACGCAGGCGGCGCTGCTCGCGACACGCAACGGCTGGTCTTAAGACCAATTACGCCTACAACTCGGGACCGGCGCCGCCGTAGCGTCGCGTCCATGAGCAACGCCATCATCACCGGAGCGTCGCGCGGCCTGGGGCTGGCGGTGGCGCGGGTCCTCGCCGAGCAGGGCTGGCGGCTCGTGCTCGACGCGCGCGGCGGCGCCGACCTGGAGCGCGCGGCGCGCGAGCTGGGCCGCGTCACCGAGGTCGTCGCCGTCCCGGGCGACGTCGCCGACGCCGCGCATCGCCGCGCGCTCGTCAGCGCGGCGGGCACCCGGATCGACCTGATCATCAACAACGCGAGCACGCTCGGCGCCAGCCCGCTGCCGCCGCTCGCCGACTACCCGCTCGACGCGCTGGAGCGCGTCTACCGCGTCAACGTCCTCGGGCCGCTCGGCCTGATCCAGGCGGCGCGCCCGCACCTGAGCGCCAACGCCACCATCGTCAACATCTCCTCCGACGCCGCCGTCGAGGGCTACCCCGGATGGGGCGGCTACGGCTCCTCGAAGGCCGCGCTCGACCAGCTCACCGCGACGCTCGGGGGCGAGAACCCCAACTTGCGCGTCTATGCGGTCGACCCGGGCGACATGCGGACCCGGATGCACCAGGACGCGTTCCCGGGCGAGGACATCTCGGACCGGCCCGAGCCGCACACGGTCGTCCCCGTGCTGCTCGACCTGCTGCGCGGCGACCAGCCGAGCGGCCGCTACCGCCTCCAAGGGGTGGCGGCGTGACCGCCGCCGTCGCGCCGTTCACCACGCTGCCGCCCGACCTCGAGGCCCATGAGCCGCCGGAGGCGCGCGGCGTCGCCCGCGACCGCGTCCGGCTGATGGTGGCCGAGCGCGCGTCGGGCGCGATCGCGCACCACCGCTTCGACGCCCTCCCCGACCTCCTCTCCCCCGGCGACGTCCTCGTCGTCAACACGAGCGCGACCCTCCCCGCCGCGCTCGACGCGGCCGACGCGCCGCTGCAGGTGCGGTTCTCGACGCCCGCGCCGCATCTCCCCGGCGGCTGGCACGCGATCGAGATCCGCACCGCCGGCGGCGTCTCCCCCGTCGCGCCCGCGACCGTCGCCGCCGGCCAGCGCCTGGAGCTGGCCGGCGGCGCGGCGGTGACGCTCGCCGCGCCGTACGCGACGGGCGCGCGGCTGTGGCTCGCGCGCCTCGAGCTCCCGGAGGCCGCCCCGTCGCTGAACGCGCACCTCGCCGCCCACGGCCAGCCCATCCGCTACGCCTACGTCCCGGAGCCCTGGCCGCTGGCCGCCTACCAGACCGCGTTCGCGATCCCGACCGACCCCGGCGGCTCGGCCGAGATGCCGAGCGCCGGCCGGCCGTTCACGCCGGCGGTCATCGCGCGGCTGGTCGCCCACGGCGTGGGCTTCGCCCCGCTGACGCTCGACACCGGCGTCTCGTCCCCGGAGCGTCACGAGCCGCCGTACGCCGAGCCCTACGCGGTGCCCGCGCCGACGGCCCACGGCATCAACGCCGCACGTGCCTCCGGCGGCCGCGTCATCGCGGTCGGGACGACGGCCGTCCGCGCCCTCGAGACGCAGGCCCACCCCGACGGCACGGTCGTCCCGGGCACCGGCTGGACCGACCTCGTGATCTCTCCCGACCGCCCGATCCGCGCGATCGACGGCCTGATCACCGGCTGGCACGAGCCGGCGGCCTCCCACCTCGACCTGCTCACCGCGATCGCCGGCCCCGACCTCCTCGACGCCTCCTACTCCGAGGCCCTCGATCGCCGCTACCTCTGGCACGAGTTCGGCGACAGCCACCTCGTTCTGCCGTAACCGGTACACCCGCATACCAACCCCCCGAAACGGGTGGTCAGGCGTGTGTTTGGACTGTACGTTGCCGTTTCGATGAGTCATGCTGCTGGTCGACCAGTCGTTCCGCCCTCTCGGGACAGGGGGCGGGCGGCCGCAAGCGCAGAGCTAGAGACCGAGCGTACGCGAGCTGGTCCTTCTCCCAGCGGGCCGGGTGCTTCCCCTGGCGCCCGGCCCGTTGACCCTTCGCGCATGACCGACGCCCCGACCTCGCCCCTCGCGGCGCTGCACCTGCTGGTCTCGATGCTCGGCGAGGGCGAGATCGCCGCGCCCGGCGCCTCGTTCTACGACCGGCTCGCGGAGGCCGTGTGCCGCCTGGGCTCCATGCGGCGCGCCGCCGTCTACCTCTCCGACGACGTGCGCCGGCGCGTCTGGGCGGCCGGCAGCCACGGGATCGACCTCCATCTCCTGGCCACCGACGGCCCGGTCCAGGCGATCCCGCTCGCCCTACGCGCCCTCGCGACCGACGCGGTGATCGAGGTCGGCGCCGACGACGTCACCACCGAGCTGCCGCGCGACGACGTCGACCGCCTCGCGCTGTCGGACATCACCTGCATCCCCATGTCGGCCGGCGGCCGCCACTACGGCGTCGTCCTGGCCGAGCGCGGCGCGCCGCCGGACGCCCCGCCGCTCAGCGACGCCGAGCGCGACGGCCTCTGGACCCTCGGCAAGGTGTGCGCGTTGGCGGCTTCGGCCCGCGCGGCCACGCGCCAGCAGGAGCGCGCCCGCAACCTCGGCGACCGCCTGGACCTCGCGCGCGACGTCCACGAGCGAGTGATCCAGCGGCTGTTCGGCGTGACGCTCGCGCTCGGCGCACCTGGGGACCTCACGCCGCCCCAGCGCGAGCGCTGCGCCACCGAGCTCCAGGCCGCGACCGAGGAGCTGCGGCTGACGATCCAGCGCCCGCCCGGCCGCGGCGGCGGCGCCGCGCGCGACCAGCACGACGTCGACACCACCCTGCGCGACGAGCTCGCGCGCCTCGCCGCCGAGCACGCCGACGTCGACTTCGCCATCGCCTGGCCCGAGGCCGTCAGCCTGCCCGCCGCGCTCGACCCGCTGGCCCAGACCGTCGTCGCCGAAGCCGTCCGCAACGCCCGCAAGCACGCGCGGCCCACGCGGATCGCGATCACCGTGGAGCGCGCGGCCGACGCCCTCGCGATCGACGTCGACAACGACGGCGTCGGCCCGGGCGCTCCCGCCGGCGCCGGCGTCGGCCTGCGCCTCGCGGCGTTCGAGGCGCTGGAGTTCGGCGCCGCCGTCGACTTCGGCCGCCTGGCGCCCGACCGCTGGCACGTCCGCCTCGTCCTTCCGCTGCCGCCCGCATGAGCATCCCCGCCCTCGATCCCGACGCGCCGCCGCCGCGCCGCCTCTCCGTCCTGGTCGTCGACGACCACGACATCGTCCACTGGGGCATGCGCCTCGTGCTCGTCCAGCAGGACTGGGTCGAGCGCTGCGTCCCCGCGACGACCGGCGACGAGGCCGAGGACCGCGCCCGCCGCTACGGCCCGCACGTCGCGCTCGTGGACCTGTTCGTGGGCGACGAGTCCGGCACCGACATCGCCCGCCGCGTCCGGGCCGCGCACCCGGCGACGCGCGTCCTGCTCGTGTCCGGCGCGGGGCGGATCAGCGCGACCGCCGCGCGCGCCGCCGGCGCCGCCGGGTTCGTCACCAAGGACCGCAGCGCCGCCGACATCGTCGAGGCGATCCGCCGCGTCGGCGCGGGCGAGGACGTCTTCGACGCGGCCGGCGCCGCCGCCGGGAACCTGCGCGCCAGCACCGGCGACGGGCGACCGGGCCACCACCGCCTGACCAACCGCGAGCGGCAGGTCCTCCAGCAGATCGCCGGCGGACTCACGAACGCCGAGATCGCCGCCGAGCTGAAGCTCTCGCCCAACACGGTCAAGGAGCACGCGAGCTCGATGTTCAAGAAGCTCGGCGCGCGCAACCGCGCCGACGCGGTGCAGCGCGCCCAGCGCCTCGGCGTCCTGGGCTGACCGCGTCGAACTACTCCATCGGTCAGGTACTTGCCGCACCGACTGGTTAAGTTCCATGCCTATGCAACTGTCTCGCCGCCGTCCGGTCGCCCTCGCGGCCTCCATGCTCGCCGTCGCCGGTCTCGGCGCCGGCGTCGCGTTCGCCGCCACCGGGGACCAGGACCCCGACTTCAACGGCGGCGTCACGCGTCTGATCGACTTCCCCGGCTCCTCCTACGACGACGCCACCCAGGTCGGCGTCGCGCCGGACGGCACGGTCTACGTCGCCGGCTGCGGGTGCGAGCAGGGCCCCACCGGGATCGCGCTCGCGCACCTGAGCGCCGCGGGCGACCCGATCACCGGCTTCGGCAGCGACGGCGCGCTGACCGACGGCGGCGTCTTCGGGCTCGCGTCGCGGCCGCAGGCGCTCGGCTTCGCGGCCGACGGCGACGTCCTCGTCGGCGTGTCCGCCGCCGGCGTCCAGGTCGCGCGCGCCAAGGCGTTCGGCACCGGCGACGACAGCGCCGCGGGCGACTTCACCGTCGTGCGCTACGACGCCGACGGCACGCGCGTCGGGCAGAGCCGCGTCGACCTCAGCGGCGATCCGGTCGACTCCGTGATCAGCGCGATCGTCGGCGGGCCCGACGGCGCGACGGTCCTCGGCTCGACCGGCGACGACGAGAGCAGCCACTTCGCCCGGGTCACGCTGGACGCCGACGGCGCGGTCGTCGCCCAGGCCGAGGACGCCGACGCCGACGGCGTCGCGTTCGCGGCCGGCCACCAGGACGGCGGCCCGGCGGGCAGCGTCGTGATCGCCGGCCTCGCCCGGGACCACAGCCACTTCGTCCTGCGCCGCTACCTCGCCGACGGCACGGTCGACGGCACCTACGGCGGGACGTTCCCGGCCCCGAGCGGCGTCTACCGCCTGAGCGGCACGCTCGCGCCGGACGGCAGCGTCTACGGCCTCGACCCGGCCAACGGCATCATCGTGCACTTCACGGCCGCGGGCCAGCCGGACACGAGCTACGGCGGGGACGGCACGGTCGACGGCAACTTCCTCGGCGACCCGCACGCCAACGCCGAGCGCGTGACCGGCGCCGCCGGCGGCAAGCTCGTCGTGGTCGCGACCACCCTCGACAGCCGGGCCGTGATCGCGCGCCTGAACGCCGACGGCACGCTGGACACGACGTTCGGCGACGGCGGGCGCACGACGCTGCCGCTGACCGACGGCGCCACGAGCATGTGGGCCGGCGCGGTGGCGCTCCAGGCCGACAGCAAGCCGGTCGTCGCGGGCGACGCCGTCCGTCAGTACAGCGAGACGGTCGGGCGCTCGGCCGCGCAGCGCGCGCTCGAACCGGGCGAGCAGCAGGCGTTCGTGACCCGTCTGCAGATCGCCCCGCCGGTGACGACGACCGGCACGACCGGCACGACCCCGGCCACCACGACCGACACGACGCCGACCACCACCACCACGACCGACACCACGACGACGACGCAGACCACCGCGACCACGACGACGACCGCCGCGGCCGCTCCGGCCGCCGCCCAGCCCGTCGCCGCCCAGAGCACCAACCCGCTCCCGGTCGCCAAGTCGTGCGTCAGCCGCCGCTCGTTCAAGATCCGCCTGCGGATCCCGCGCGGCGACACGGCCACCAAGGCGACCGTCAAGGTCAACGGCAAGCAGGTCAAGGTCGTCAAGGGCTCCCGCCTGCGCGCCGCCATCGACCTGCGCGGCCTGCCCAAGGGCAAGGCCACCGTCTCGATCGTCGTCACCCTCGCGGGCGGCAAGGCCCCGCTGAAGGGCTCGCGGACGTACCACACGTGCGTGCCCAAGACGTCGGGCGGCGTCCCGAGGCTGTAGGCGCGCCATGGGCGCGCGCATGAGATTTCCCGAACGGTGGTCACAACTTGGCGTCCTCGCGCCACTTAGGGGTGACCATCGTTTCGGGAAAGGACCCGCTGTGCCCACCCCCTTCGCGTTCCGCGCCGTCGCCGTCGTCGCGGTCTGCGCCTTCCTCGCCGGCTGCCTGGCCGCCGTCGCCAATGCCCAGGACGCCGTCCCGCAGCGCACGCTCGTCGCCGTCGGCACCGGGACGATCAAGGTGACGCCCAAGGACGCCAAGGACAACGCGTCGATCGTCGCCGCCGTCAAGGCCGCCAACGCCAAGGCGCTGCCGGCCGCGATCACCGACGCGCGCACCCAGGCCACGCAGCTCGCGACCGCCGCGGGCGTCACGCTCGGCCCGCTGGTCTCGCTGTCCAACAACGCCTCGCCCTACAGCGGCGGCGTCTTCTACGGCCCGGTCTACCCGAGCACCGGCTCGTTCGGGCCGGGCAGGTTCTGCGGCAGCCTCCGGACGCGCCCGTCGACCATCGGCAAGGACGGCAAGCGGCACTACGGCAAGGTCCGCACCACCCGCGTGTGCCGCGTGCCGACCGTGGTCCAGCGCGCCGTGCAGCTCACGTTCGCGCTGGGCTAGCGGCCGGCCGCGGCGACCGCCGGGCTACCTCCCGGCGGTCAGCTTCACCTTCACGCTGATGAGCTTGCCGGCGGTCGTCAGGCCGTAGACGGTGAAGGTCTGCTTGGAGTGGACCTTGATCGCGTGCTTGAGCTTGAGCACGCCGCGCGGCAGCGTGAGCGTCAGCTTCCTGGTCTTCGCGCCCTTGGCCCCGGTGAAGGAGACCTTGCCCGACGACCACTTCACCTTCGTCTTCTTGTAGCGCTTGCCGCCGAGCGTCACCCGGCTGGACTTGCCGAGGCTGCGCGTGGACGCGAGCTTCAGCGTGCTCGGCAGCTTGACGCGCACGCCCTTGAGCGTCTTGGTCGACGTCACGGTCAGGCTCAGCGACGGGCGCTTCTTGGCGAGGCCTGCCAGCTTGCCCTTGGCCTTCAGGCCGGAGCCGCAGCCGATCACCGTGGCGTTGGCCGTCTGCTTGCCCGTCGCGCCGTTCTGGCCGGTGTACTCGGCGAGGACGGTCGGGACCTGGTCGCAGAGGCTCTTGCTCGTCTTCAGCGCGGCCTTCGCGCCGCCGGTCAGGCTCAGCACCAACTTGGTCAGCGGGACGTCCGGGATGTTGTCGAACGTCGTCACCAGGCGCTGGCCGAGCGCGACCGTGCCCTTCAGGCGGATGATCCCGAGGTCGAGCGCGAGGCCCGGCAGCGCGCCGAGCTTGGCGCCCTGGGTCAGATAGACGCCGCCGCTGAGCGGCGCGGGCAGCAGCGGGGTCCGCGCGGTCACGGTGCCGATCTTCGACCCGGCCGGGCACGCGCCCGCGTTGAGCTGCGCGTCGGTGCAGACCGACGACAGGTTCTTGAGGTCGACGCCGATGCCGGCGGGCAGCGAGACGACCGTGCGCTTCTGCGCCGCCTGGCCGTCGCCCTGGGCGATCGTCACGTTCAGCGGCGGATGCGAGTTGGCCGCGACCTGGTTGGTCGCGCCGACCGTCGCGCTCAGCTTCGGCGCGAACGGCAGCTTGTCGCAGCCGCTGGCCTGGTAGGCCGCGCTCGCCGTCGCCTGCGCCCCGCCGACGGCGGTGAACGCGCCGTTGATCTGCTGCGCGGCGCACGTCGTCGCGTTCTGCATGAAGCCCTTGCGGTCGATCGTCAGGTCGATCGAGCGGTAGACCGTCGGGATCCCCTGCAGCGTCTGCGGCAGCGCCTCGGTCTGGACGTCGATCCCGGTGTCGGGCCGCAGCACGAGCTTGTTCATGACGACGACGGTGCCGAGGTCGAGCGCCGGGACCTTCGTGTTGACCGACACCGCGAGGCCGGCGATGCCGCCGCCGAAGCCCTTGGTCAGGTACACCTTGCCCGGCAGCGACAGCGGCGCCGGGCCGGTGCCGACCGCGATCTGCGCGGAGCCGACGAGCGAGGCGTCGGAGCACTGGTTGGCGCGCGCCGCGTCGACGTCGCACGCCGGGACCGCGGGCAGCCGGCCGGTGAGGCCGGGCGGCAGCGAGACCTTGGCGTCCTGGAGGCGCAGGTTCTTGTCGGGCCGCCCGATGCGGACGGTCAGCGCCGCGGGCCCGCCGGCCTGCGCGCTGGGCAGCGACACGCCGAGGGTCGGCGCGAACGTCGGCGGTCCGCAGTCGACCACCTTGAAGGAGTTGGTCGGCGAGGCGACGGCGCCACCGTTCCACGGGCTCATGTCGGCGGTCACGCTGTAGTCGCCGCACGCCGTGGGCGACGTCAGCGTCGCGCGCCCGTTGCCCGGGTCGGTGTAGATGAAGTTGAAGGACTCGAACGGCACCTGCGGCTGGTCGGTGAAGTGCGCGGTGATCGCGGTGGTGTTCGGGTCGATGGTCGCGAACCCGCCGAGCTTCAGGCGCAGGCGCGGGTCCTCGACCGAGATGAAGTTCACGAGCGGGACGCCCGGCCGCGGCGTGCCGAAGTACACCTTGCCGGCCAGCGTCTGGCCCGGGAACAGCGGCGTGACGAACTCGACGCGCCCCATCTCCGACGACGCCGGGCACTGCGGCGGGGCGTCGACGCCGAAGCCGAACTGCTCCGGGGTGCACGGCTCGAGGCCGTTGGCCAGCGGCGGGTTGAGCGCCAGGCCGGCCGGCAGCTTGAGGTCGACGTTGCGCAGATAGGCCTGGCGGCGCGCGTTGTCGCCGGTGCCGATGTCCGTCGTCGGGATGATCAGCTTGGCCGACGCCTCGCCGGGCGCGTCGGCGGGCGCGGTGGCCGGGCCGACCTGAAGCGACGGGGTGAACGGGACCTTGTCGCACTGCGTCGGGGTGAACGACGCGCTGCCGCTCGTGACCTGCCCGCCGTAGGACGTGACGGCCAGCGCCGTCGTCTCCGCGTCGGCGCACTGCGTCGGCAGCGAGACGAAGGGCTTGCCCAGCGACGGGTGGTCGGTCTTGGTGCCCCAGAGCGTCAGCGCCATGCTCTGCACGCTGATGTTGACCGGCACGCCGAGGATCGAGATCGCGTTCGGCACGTCGTCGATGGTCACCGAGTCGAGGCCCGCGTCGGCGACGCGGACGCGGACGGCCGACCGGACGTACACCGGCGTGAGCGAGCCGATGCCGGCGTCGAGCGCGATGCCGAGCACCGCCGGTTGCGTCGCGCTCGCCTTCAAGTTGTAGACCTCGCCCGTGATGGTCTGGACGCCGAGCGGGAAGCCGGTGTCCACGCGCGAGCTCACGGTGCCCACCTGGTTGGTGCCGTCGCAGTCGCCGCCGCCGTCGGTGAACGTCGCCTGGTCGCACGTGGGCGTCGCGGTCGGGTCGCCGACGACGCCGGCCGGGAGCTCGAGCTTCAGCGACTTGAGGTCATCCGCGCCGGTGTCGGTCTGGAACGCGATGCAGAAGTCGCGGTGCGTCGCCGCCGCGGCGGCGTCGCTCGAGGGCTTGGCGGTCGCCGCCAGCCCGGGGCACGTGTTCGCGTCAGAGCCCGGAGCCAGCGGCTGGGCGACGACGTTCGAGACCGGCACGGCAGCAGCGCTCGCGCTGCCGACGAGTGCCAGCGAGCAACAACAGGCCGCAAGCGCGGCCACGATCCATCGACCCATCGATTCCTTCTCCCCCGGTTCCCCTGAACACTTCGGGCCGCACGAATGAACGCGAGCGGCCAGGCACAAGCTAAGGCATACCCAGGAAAAGGGGAAGTTGGAACCTGCGGGGGCGAATCTTTAAACGACGGAGGCCCCGCCAGCGTGGCGGGGCCTCCGGGACAAGCTGATGCCGAGACGGCGCGCTACTTCTTGCGCGCGCCGTTGACGGCGGTCTTGAGGCCGGCGCCGGCCGTGAACTTCGGCGCCTTCGACGCCTTGATCTTCACGGTCTCGCCCGTCTGCGGGTTACGACCCGTACGAGCGCTGCGCTTGGCCACGGAGAACTTGCCGAAACCGGTCAGAGCGATGTCATCGCCCTTCTTGAGGGTCTTCTCCACGGTGGAGATGAACGACTCGACGGCCTTGCGCGCGTCGGCGTTGGTGAGACCGCTGTCCTTGGCGATGGCCTCGACGAGCTCGGTCTTGTTCATGCGGTTGCTCCTGAATCGACGGCAAACAGAGGGCGCAGCCTAGACCAGGCGCCGTACGGCATGTTGGGCGGTAGGCGCCCGAACACCGTGCGAACGCGCCGAATCGGTCCGCGATCGGTCCCGACTCACCGGGTTCAATCCTTTCGGAGCACGTCCTTCACCTTGTCGGCGGCGTCGCCGACCTTGTCCTTGACCGAGCCGCTGGCGCGGTCGACCTTGCCTTCGTTCTTGAGGCTCTTGTCGTCGGTGAGGTCACCGGCGGCCTCCTTGGCACGGCCCTTGAGATCGTCTGTCGTTCCGTCGCTCATGCCTTCGACGTACCCGGTTCACGAGGGCGCACGCGCGGAGATGCGGGCGGCGACGCGCGCCAGGACCTCCGGGCGCAGGTCGAAGAACCGCAGCCAGCGCCCGCTGCCGGCGGAACGCACGCGCAATTGGGCGCCACGGCGGAAGCGCCCGCCGGCGCGCTGCTCGACGGCCACGAGGTCGCGGTAGCGCAGCGAGCGCACGCGGCCCATGATCGCGTCGTCGCGCAGCCACAGCAGGCGTCGGTCGGTGAGCGCGAGCTGGACGTCGTGGCTGTCGCCGGTGGAGGTCAGCAGCACCTCGTCGACCTGCTCGTCGGGCTCCAGCGCGGCGAGCAGCTCGCGCGCCAGGACGCGGCGGACGGTGGGCGCCAGCCACGCCCCGGCGATCTTGACGGCGGACCCGGGAGCCGCCGCCGGCGTGGTCGCGCGCGGCGGGCCCTCGGCGTAGCCCTCCTCCAGGCGGTCGCGCAGCAGGTCGTAGGCGGCGTTGATCGAGATCATCATCTCGCCGTCGCCCGCGCGGTCGGGGTGGAAGCGCTTGGCCAGGTCCCGGTAGGCGCGGTGCACCTCCTCGGGCGAGGCGGCCGGGTCCAGCCCGAGTACGGCATGCGGATCCACGCCCCACATTCTGGCGAACGTCGGTCCGCTGGTCGCAGGACCGCTCAACTCCGGCGCCGGAATCCCCGATAATCCGAGCCGTGATGCAGACTCGCCAGGAACGCGTGTACTTCGAGACCCCTCGGCATCGGATCGCCGGAACCCTGACGCTCGCCCGCGACGGCTACCGCAGCCGCGTGTCCGACGTCCTCAACGCGTCCGAGCGCGACTTCATCCCGCTCACCGACGTGACCGTCGAGCTCGTCGGCCACGACGGCCCGGGCACGCACCACGACTTCCTCGCGGTGTCGCGGCACCACGTCGTCATCGCGATCCCCGAGCTGCCCGAGGACGGGCAGCTCGACCCCGCGGCGGCCGCGATGCCGCCGGCCGGCGCGCGCTAGCCCGGAGCGGCCGCGCTAGGCGCGGCCGCAGACCCGGAACCCGTACTGCTTGCCGAGCTCCTCGGCGAACTGCAGCTCGGTCTGCTGGGCCTTGCCGATCTGCTGGAGCGTCGCGTCGTCCTGCTGGCGCAGCGCGGTCGCCTCGTCGCGCAGGGCCTGGACCTGGCCGTCCATCACCTTGATGAGGCCGCTGAGGAGCTCGCCGCCGCCGGCGGGCTGGCGCAGCGCCTTGAGCTCGTCGACGTGGCGCGCGAACAGCGGCGTGTAGTTGTCGATGGCCTCGGCGGCCTTGTTGAGGTCGTTGGCGGCGAACGCCTTCTGGACGACCGCGTTGGCGCTGTGGGAGACGTCGCGGGCCTCGCGGCAGACCTTGTCGGCCTGGCGGACGTACGCGGCCTTGGTCGGCCGCCGACCCGTCTGGGCGGCAGGCGCGACGGCGGGCGGCGTGGTCGTGGTCTGCGCTGCGGCGGGAGACGTTGACGTCTTGTCGTCCTTGCCGGACGAGGACGAGCCGCAGCCGGCAGCGACCAGGGCGGCGACGATCAGGACGGCGCCCAGGGGCGCGCGAGCGTGGGGCAGCATGGGACGGACCTTCGGGACAGGGGCCCGCGCTCCATCGCGGTGCCGAGATCGGCGACCGTATCCGGAACGCGGGCTCCCATGCAACCCGTGCTGGACCTAGGGCTAGCGCTTGAGCGTCGTCGTGCGCGTGGCCTTGGCGCCGGCGGTGAGCGTGACCGGCGCCTTGACGCGCCCGCGCCCTAGCGTCTTCTTGATGGCCTTGGTCGCGGACGGACCGCTCCGTATCGCACAGCACTGCAAGGAGCCCCGCATGCAGCACCTCAACAAGCCCAAGGCGGCCGGCCCGCCGCAGCCCGACCCGCGGCGTCCGGCCTTCCCGGCGCCGCCCAAGCACGCCATCCGCCCGACCCGCCGGCGGTCTAGCTGACCGCCGGCCGCGCGTCCTTCGGCGCGTAGCGGTGGTGCAGGATCAGCGGGTTGCCGTCCGGGTCGGTGAAGAACGCCTGATGGCAGACGCCCGAGTCCAGCGTCGACTCCTCGACCGGCCGGAACGTCACGCCTTGAGCCTCGAGCTCCGCCCGCGCGACCTCGACGTCGGCCACCTGCAGCGCGACCGCCGTCGAGCTCTGCCGGAACTCCAACCCGAAGGCCTCGCTCTGCATGACCGCGATCGTGAGGTTCCCGGCCTGGAACTCGCCCGCCGGGAAGCTGCCCCACGCTTTCAGGAACTCGAGCCCCAACGTCTCGCCATAGAACACCGCCGCCCGCTCGTAGTCCTGCGTGGGCACGGCGATGAAGTCGACTCCGGTGATGTCCATGACCTCCGGACGCTACGGAGCCCTCCGACTCATCGGGGGAAACTTCAGCGGAGAGGGAGGGATTCGAACCCTCGGTGGACCGTAAAGCCCACACACGATTTCCAGTCGTGCCCGTTCAGCCGCTCCGGCACCTCTCCTGGAAGGGGGCGAGGATAGCGAGCGGGAGGCTCGCCGCGCCCTGCGCTCAGAGCTGCCAGGCGCCGCCGACGAGCACGGGCGTCGAGGCGCCGGCGGCGTCGAGGCCGTGGACGCTGACGTCGTTGGAGCCGATCATGAAGTCCACGTGGATGGTCGAGTCGTTGACCTTGTCCCACTCGGACTCGTCGACGCACATCTGGTAAGCATGCCCCAGCGCGATGTGCGACGCGGCGTTCTCATCCAACAACGTGTCGAAGAACACCGTGTCGAGCTTGCCGATGCGACCGTCGCCGTCGACCAGCGCGGTCTCGCCGAGCCGGTTGGCGTTCTCGTCGCGCGCTGCGTAGGAGCGCAGCACCTCGGCGTTCTCGTCGGCGTCGATGCGGACGGCGCGGCCGTCGCGGAACTCGACCTCGAGCCCGCGGATGATCGAGCCGCCCAGCACCAGCGGCTTGGTCGCGCGCACGACGCCCTCGGCGCGGGTCGGGTCCGGCGAGGTGAAGATCTCCTCCGACGGGAGGTTCGGCAGGTGCACGATCCCGTCGACGGTCTCGAAGCGCGCCGCGAGGAACTTGGAGGTCTTGTTCAGCCCGACCGTCAGGTCGGTGCCCGGACCTTCGAAGCGCAGGGCGTCGAACCCGCGCGACGTCAGCTTGTCGGCGGCGGTGACGAGCGTCGTCGCACGCTCCTCCCATGCCGCGATCGGGTCGTCCTCGTCGAGCCGGCACACGTGAAGGATCTCGTCGCACAGCTTGATCCAGGCGTCCTCGGGGTCGAGGTCGGGATGGACGAGCTGCGCCCACGGCCGCGTCGGGCACGGCACCGCGGTCCAGTTGGTCTTGCGCTCGTTGACGACCTTGCCGGTCTCCCGCACCGCCGGCAGCTGGTCGCGGCCGACGCGGTTGGGGTCCAGGTCGCTCAGCAGCCCCGGATGCGCCGGCCCGGTCAGCCCGACGCGCGCGGCGTGCAGCTCGCCGAGCTGCAGGATCCGCTCGCCGAGGTAGGGCGGGACGTAGTCCAGCGTCTCCTCGTCGGCGTACTGGAGGCGCGCGCGCTTGACGTGCAGGTCGAAGTACGCGACGTCGACGAACTTCGCGCCGTGCCGGTAGCCGGCGGCGGCGACCGCGCGGGTCACGGCCTCCTTGCCGATCTCGGAGCCGATCGCGAGGAGCTGGCCGCGCTGGAGGTTGGCCGCCGTCTTGACGACGAGGTCGGCGAACCGTTCCAGGACCTCGGGATCGTCGAAGGCCGCGCGCTTGTCCTCGGAGCTCATGTTCACCACCCTATCGGCGGGGTTGCGGCGCGATGAGTGGGATTACGGCTCGTCGACCAGGTCGAGGACGGCGTCGAGCCCGGAGATCTCCAGGACCCGTCCGACAGGCCCCGCGGGGTCGGTCCGGACGATCGCCAGGCGACCGCCCGACTCCTGGGCCGCGAGGTGCGCGGCGACGATGACGCGGACCCCAGTCGAGTCCATGAAGTCGAGCCCGCGCAGGTCGAGGACCGTGTGGCGGCCGTCGCGCAGGGGAGCCATCAGCGTCTCCTCGAGCTCCGGCGCGGTCGCCAGGTCGAGCTCGCCGCGGACGGTCACGACGAGACGAGCGTCGCCGTCATCGACCGCCACGGAGAATGGTGCTGGCCCAGTGCCGCTCACGTCGTGCAAGCCTATCCGGCTTGGCGTCGGCGGTCACCTTCCTGACCCATCCGGTGCGGAAAGCCAGTCCCGCAGGAGGTCGTCCAGGGCGGGGCTGTTGAGCAGATCGAAGTGGTCGTGACCGCCCACGTGCCGCCGTGTCGCCTCGCTGCCGTGCGCGCTCGCCGTCAGGACGAGGAGGTCGCCGACCAGGCGTCCGACGGGATGCTCCTCGGCCTCGGTGACCGTCGCCGCGACCGCGTGGTGCTCGGCACCCGCGATCAACGGGACGTCGAGCCCGTGGCGCAGGTCCTGGATGCCCGCGCTGCTGGCCCGCAGGACGGCGCCGAACGGGCGGCTCTCGGGCGTGACGTCCAGCGCGGACGCGGCGAGGTGCGCGGCCTGGGCGAGCGGCGCGCCGCGATGCGGCGTGCCGAGCGAGATGGTGGTGTCGACCCGCGCCGGCCACGTGTGGCCGTCGGCGGCGGCGGCGTGGCCCGCGCTGCGGATCACCAGACCGCCCATCGAGTGGCCGACCAGCGCGAGGTCGTCGATCGGGACCGGCCACGCGGCGACGAGCGCCTCCAGCAGCGCGGAGAGCCGCCGGCCGTTCTCGGCGATCGCGAGGCCCGAGTTGTAGCGGAGGAAGACGGGCGTCCGGCCGATCGGCGCCACCACCCGCGACGCGTACGTCGTGGCGCCATGGCGCTCGGCCCGGATCCCCCACGCGGTGTCGCTCTCGCACAGGCCGTGGACGAAGACCACGGGACGCGCGGTGACGCGATCGGCCGGGAACGCGCGCGCCAGCGCCTCGGAGTCGCAGGCGACGTCGCGCCCGCCGGCGCGGACGGCCATCGGGACCGCGAGCGCGCTCGCCCCGGCCTCCAGCCGGTCGCCCCACAGGCCGTTCAGCGCGCCCTGCGCGAGCCGGCCGCGCGGGTCGTCGGTGATGCGCGGGCCGCCACCGGCCGCCCGGACGCTGCGCGCCAGCCCACCGCCGAGCAGCGCGCCCGCGCCGCGGACGCCCGCGTAGACGGCGCCGGCGATCGCGTCGTGCACCGCGCGCGACGGCGCCGAGGCGGCCGCCGCCGGGCCGAAGGACCGGTTGGCGATCGCCGTGTGCAGCTCCTCGACGCGCGCGACCGCGGCGCCGAACCCTTCGGTGGCCAGGTCGGCGAGCGCGCCCAGCTCACTGCCGTCGGCGCCGTCGGCGCCGTCGCGTGCGCGCGCGAGCGTCTGCGTCATGCGGCCACCGTGACACCGCTCGATGTCACGGTCAAGCCGGTGCGTCCGCCCCAGGCGGCGCGCTGGGCGAAGTCGATCAACGTGTCGAAGTACGTGTGCAGCGGGTCGGTCGCGACCCCGCGCGGCGCCAGGATCCCGCGCGCCCAGCGGTCGTCGAAGCGCACGCCGAGGCGGAAGTACGGGAAGAAGATCCGCGCCTGCTCGAGCGCGCGCCGCTGCGCCTCCCCCATCGGCCGGGCCAGCGCCTCGTCGATCACGCGCGGGTCGACGATCTCCGGCGCCGGGACGCCGAACCGCGCGGCCGCGAGGTCGATCACCTCGGCGACGGTGGCGGCCTGCTCGCCGGCGACGGCGTGGTAGGTCCCGGCGGGTGCGCCGGCCAGGCCCAGGACGGTGTCGGCGACGTAGTCGACCGGCACCACGTCCACCGGCGCGTCGGCGATCGCGGGCACGACCGGCAGCCGACCGCGCGCGAACTGCTTCAGCGGCCAGTACAGGACGTTGAACGATCGGGTCCACCCCGTGGTCCGGTCGCCCACGACGATGCTCGGCCGGACGATCTGGAGCGGCAACGCCGGCTCCCAGGCGCGCAGCAGCTCCTCGGCCTCGTGCTTGGTCTGCTCGTAGGTGTTGCGGAACGGGACGTCGCGCGTGACGTCGTCCTCGCCGAACGTGCCGTCGCGGTCGCCGGCAACATAGGCGGTCGAGACGTGGACGACGCGGCGCAGGCCCTCGCCGCGCTGCGCGACGCGCGCAGCGAGCTCCGCGATCCGCGCCGCCCCGGCGGCGTTCACGGCGCGCGCGAGGTCGAGCGGCAGGTCGAACGACACCGACGCCGCGCAGTGGATCACCTCGTCGCAGCGGCGCGCGATCTCCTCGCGGTCGCCGTGGCGGAGGCCGAGCCCGTCCGCGAGCAGGTCGGCCGGGACGGCGGCGCAGCGCGCGGCATAGGCGTCCAGGAGCTCGGGCGGCGTGACCTCGGCGAGCGCGCCCCGCACGCGCTCCGCGGCCTCGCGCCGATCGGCCGCGCGGACGAGCGCGACGATCTGCCGATCTGAGCGCTCTAAGATCCGGAGCGCCACCGCGGTCCCGACGAACCCGGTCACACCGGTGAGCAAGACGGCGTCGCTGCGCGTGGGGAGCATGACCATCATGCTGGACGCGCGGCGCGCCCGGCGCCACGGACCGCCGGTCGGAAACGCGGAGCGACCGCGTCGACCAACGGGCGGCCGTACGGGCATAGGATCTCGCCCATGATCGCCCTCATCACCGGCGCTTCGAGCGGCATCGGCGAGGTCACCGCCCGCCGCATCGCTCGCGAACCCGGCGCAAAGCTCGTGCTGGTCGCGCGGCGCGCCGATCGGCTGGAGGCGCTCGCCGCGTCGCTCGGCGGAGATGTGCTGGTCCTTGCCGAGGACCTCACGGACACGGGCGCCGGTCCCCGCATCGACGCCGCGGTGCGCGAGCGCTTCGGCCGCCTCGACCTGCTCGTCAACAACGCGGGCGCCGGCTGGCGCGGCGCGTTCGCCGACGTCGGGACCGCGAACCTGCGCAGGACGCTGGAGCTCAACCTGTTCGCCGTCGCCCAGCTCACCGAGGCGCTGCTCCCGCTCCTGCGCGAGAGCGCGCCGAGCGCGATCGTCAACGTCGCGAGCACCGCCGGCCGCGTCGCGCGCCCCGGCAGCGGCGGCTACAGCGCGTCGAAGTTCGCGCTGATCGGCTGGAGCGACGCCCTGCATCTGGAGGAGAAGGCCAACGGCGTGCACGTCGGCGTGGTCAACCCCGGCTTCGTCGTCACCGAGGGGTTCCCCCAGACCGAGCTGCTGGCGAGTCCGTCGACGCGCTGGATGGTCTCCACCGCCGACAAGGTCGCCGACGCGATCATGGACGTGGCCGGCGGCAAGGCCGAGCGCTACGTCCCACGCGGCTACGGCGTCGCGGCGGGCGCCCGCATCTTCGCACCACGCCTCGTCCGCAGAGTCCTGGGCAGCCAGGCCGGCGCGGCGATGAAGACCTCGGTCACCGCCGACGACTGACCGAGCGGCACGCGCCGTTGACAGGATGGCAACGTCGATCCGCCCACCGGCTGCTTCCCTGATGACCGGGCGGACCTGACCCGAACGCCCAGCGTCCGTAGCGAACCTCCTCCTCCCTACGGACACACGACCGGGGCGCGCCGCGGCGACTACCGCCGCGGCGCCCGCCCCGGTCCCTTCTTGCCGCTTCGGCAGGGGATGTCGTAGCGATCAGGTTTGCGAAGTGCGATCTTCGCGACCATGGCTCGCCGCATGCTCGTCGCGCTCGTCGCGTTGGCCCTCCTGGCGCCGGCGTCGGCCCATGCGCGCCAGCGCGTCACCGGCCCTGGCTTCCGCACGGTCGCCCCCAGCGGGTGGCACGTCAAGCACGGCCACGGCGGCGGCTGGCGCATCACCACCGTCAGCTCACCGGCCGCGCGGGGCGGCGCGCAGGTTCAGAACGCCGTGCTGGTCACGATCGGGTCGATCCCGGCCAAGAGCCTGGCGCGCAGGTGGGGCAAGTCCACCGTGCCGCGGGATCCCGTCAAGCTCGAGCAGGCGCTGCTCGGTCTCCCGCCGGGCGTTCAGGGTTACACACCGGTGCTCAACCCGACCGCCACGACCTTCGCGCGCAAGCCCGGCGGAACCTCGATCTTGGCCTACACCTTCGGTGGGACAAGCGCCCGGCAGACCGACATCGTCGTCAGGCGTGGCCGCCGCGTGTTCCAGGTGCAGGTCCTGACCGACGCGAACCTTGTTGACGTCGGGAACAGCGCGCTCAACCTCCTGCGCAGCCACTGGCGCTGGCGCTAGGCGCCAGCGCTACCCCGCCCGCTCCCGCAGCTTCGGCAGCACGTCCTCGGAGAACTGGTCCAGGAACCGGGTCTGGTCGGGGCCTGGGCCGTGGAGCAGGAGGTCGTCGAAGCCGAGGTCGAGGTAGGTGCCGATCCGCTCGACGACCTCGTCGGGGTCGTCGGAGACGATGAACCGGGTGTGGGCCTGGTCGAGGTGCTCGTCGGCGACGCGTTCCATCTCGATCGGGTCCTCGATGCCCTCCTTCTGCTCCGGCGTCAGCGCCAGCGGCGCCCAGAAGTGGGTGTTGTCGTAGGCCTTCTGCTTGTCGCGGTCGTAGGAGACCTTGATCTCGATCATGTGCCGGATCTGCGCGTGGTCGCGCCCGGCGGCCTCGGCGCCCTCCCGGACCTTCTCCAACAGGTCCAGGTACAGCTGCGGATCCTTGCCCGAGGTGCAGATGAACCCGTCGCCGACGCGGCCCGCCAGCTTCGCGGCCAGCGGCCCGGAGGCCGCCACGTAGATCGGGACCTCCTCGGTGGGCCGGTCGTAGATCGTCGCCTGCGACGTCGTGTAGTACTCGCCCTCGAAGTCGACGCGCTCCTCGCGCCACAGCTTGCGGATCAGCTCGATGGCCTCGGCCATCCGCAGCCGCCGCTCCTTGCGCCCGGGGAACTCGGCGCCCGTGGCGGGCGTCTCGTTCATCGCCTCGCCCGTCCCGACGCCCAGGAACACGCGCCCCGGAGCCAGGCAGCCCAACGTCGCGAAGGCCTGCGCGACGATCGCCGGCTCGTAGCGCAACGTGGGCGTCAACACGCTCGTCCCCAGCAGCGCGCGGGACGTCGCCTGCGTCGCCGCGCCCAACCAGGGCAACGCCGCCGGCGAATGCCCCTCGCGATGCCGCCACGGCTGGAAGTGATCCGACGTCGCGACGATGTCGAGCCCCACCTCCTCCGCATGCCGCGAGAACCCCAACAACGTCGCCGGATCGAACTGCTCCGCCGAAGCCTTGTAACCGATGCGCACGCCCATGGCCGTCACGCTATCCAACGTCGGACGCCGCCACGCACGGCTTGCCGCCACACGGGTCGATCAGCCCGCCACCGGCCAGGAACGTCGCCTTCTGCTGGCGCGCCGCCGGCGTGCGGCGAACGAGCTCGTGCGGGTCCTGCTTGCCGCGGTTGGGGTGGTTGGCCAGCGGCGGGACGTTGACCAGCGCCGGCCCGGCGTCCCAGTAGACGATCGCCGAGCCGTTGAACGGATAGGACGCGATCGCCGGGATCCCCCACGACGGCTTGGCCTGCGGCGACCGCCCGGCCGCGACGATCGGCGTGTGGATCGACGCGCCGATCGTGCGCGCCTCGACGTCGGCCTGGAACTGCGTGACCTGGTGGTCACCGAGCCCGACGTCGAGCAACACGGTGTGCTTGATCGTGTTCGGCAGCGGGTCGCCGGTCATGTGCTGGGCGTAGCCGTCGCCCTCGCCGCGGTCCCACAGCAGCTGCGCCAGGTCCAGGATCAGCGGCCGCTCGACCTGGTCCTTGTAGGCCGGGTACATGACCAGGCTGTAGGTGTCGAAGTCCGCCGAGCGCGGCAGCAGCACGCTGTAGTTCATGCCCGGGACGCCGAGCACCGCGTGGCTGAAGTCCGGCGCCAGCGCCGTGAGCGCGCCGCCGGCGATCCCGCCCTGCGAGTTGCTGTCGTAGCCGATCGAGCCGGTCTGGACGATCGAGCGCCCGCCCTGCTCCAGCAGCGGCGACGTCGCCAGCCCCTGCGGGTGCGCCATCGCGCGGCCCAGGACGAGGGCATCCAGGAAGCCCTGCTGCAGGCGGTCCGGCAGCGTCGGCATGCCGGAGAAGTCGCCGAGCACGTCGATGGCGTTGGGGATGTCCTCCGACGCCATGCCGATCCACGGCGTCGCGCAGAACACCGTGTTGCTCTCGGCCGCCATCTTCGGGACGTCGGGGCCCGACAGGATCTCGGTCTCCTTGCCCAGCAGGCCGTGACCGTAGAGCGCGAGGCGCGCCGGGTGGTCCGCGGTCGCGGTCGCCGGCACCACGCAGGTGAAGCGCGCGGTGTAGGTGCCCTGCTGCTTGGGCAGGCCGTCGGCGCCGATCGTCATCCGCGAGCCGGGCGCGCAGCCCTTGGTCAGGTAGCACGGCACCGGGAAGGTGCCCTCGAGCACCTGGGCGTAGCGCCCCGCGAACTTGGCGAGGTCGCCGTCCAGCGGCTTGGTCTGGAGCGTGAACGCGGGCGCGGCGCCCTGCACCTTGCCGTCGGCGAGGTTCGTGTCGCCCAGCGCCTTGAACGTCTGGTCGCGCATGAACACCGCGCGGCCACTCAGCGACTTCTCGCTCGCCACCGTGAAGTCCCAGGTCAGGAAGAGCGACTTGTCGCGCTTGACCCCGGCCTTCTTGATGGCCTTGAAGATCTTGGCGTACCGGGCGCCCGCCGGGCGCTGGCCGTCGCGCAGCGAGGCGAAGCGCTTGCCCGCCCGGATGGCGGACCCGTCCGCGCGCTTCAGCGCGCGCAGGACGACGACGTAGGTGTGGCCCTCCAGGAAGTTCTTCGCCGGATGGACCTCGAGCAGCCGGTACCCCTGCTTGGCGTTGTTGTCCAACTCGGTCCAGATCGGCCAGCGCTTGCCGGTCTGCTCGTCGATCACGAGCACGGGCGCCTTCTTGTCCGTGTACTTCGAGAGGTCGCTCAGCGACACCGCGCCGCTGCGCTCGAGCGCCGCGTCGGTCTCCCACCCCGGGACCTTGGTCAGGATGACCGAGCCCGGGCTGAAGCCGTCGAGGCCCTTCCAGCCGGCCGCGTCGATCGCCTTGCCCTTCGCGTTGCGCGGCATCTGCGACGTGCGGAGGTCGAGCTTGCCGTCCTTGCGCAACGCGTCGTTGGGGAACGGCAGCAGGCACGCCGCGTCGTCGAGACGGTCGCAGCCGGCCCCGGAGGGCGACGCGGTGGCGGCATGAGCGGCGCTGGGGAGCGCGGCGAGGACGAGCGCTGGGACGAGCGCCCGGAACAGCGAAGTACGACGGGACATGGCGCGGCACCCTACTCCCCGCGTCAGCGGTCGTTGACGAAGGCCCTCACCCGATCGAGGTACTCCGGGACGTCGAGCAGGAACGAGTCGTGGCCCCACGGCGAGGCGATCACCTGCTCGTCGACCTGGTCGATCCCGCCGCGCCGCAGGCCTGCGGCCAGCGCCCGCGAGTGCTCGGTCCCGAAGCGCCAGTCGCTCGTGAACGACACCACCAACGCGCGCGTGGCGGGATCGAGTGCCGGCGCCGAGGGCCCGCCGAACGGGTCGAACGCGTCCATGATCCGCGTCAGGTACAGGTAGGACAGCGCGTCGAAGCGCGCCAGGAAGGTCTCGGCCTGGTGCTCGAGGTAGGACTCGACGTCGTAGGCCGGCGCCAGCCAGCGCGCCGCGTCGCCGACGCCCGCCCAGCCATCGGGCTCCGCGCGCGCGAACTTCTGCGCCATCCCGTCCTCGCTCAGGTACGTGACGTTGGCCAGGCGCCGCGCGGTCGCCAACCCGCGCGCCGGCCGCACGCCCGCCGCCGCGTAGTCGCCGTCGCGGAAGTCCGGGTCGTCCAGGATCGCCCGGCGCGCGACGTGCGACAGCGCGATGTTCTGCGCCGTCAGCCGCGGGGACGCGCCCACCAGCACCGCCCGCTGGACCTCGCCGGGCGCGTCGATCAGCCACTGCAGCACCTGCATCCCGCCCATCGACCCGCCGATCGCGGCGTGCAGCCGCGCGATCCCCAGGTGCGACAACAACCGCCGGTGCACCGTCACGAGGTCGGCGATCGCCAGCGGCGGGAAGTCCAACCCATAGGCCTTGCCGGTGCCCGGGTCGACCGACGAGGGCCCCGTCGTCCCTCGACAGCCGCCGAGCAGGTTGGGGCAGATCACGAAGAGCGCGTCGGTGTCGATCGGCCGGCCCGGACCGACCATCGTCGACCACCATCCGCCCGCGCCCGACGCGTCCGCATCGCCGGTCAGCGCATGGCACACGAAGACCGCGTTGGAGCGGTCCGCGTTCAGCGTCCCGTACGTCGCGTACGCGACCTCCACCGGCGCCAGCGTCCGCCCGCAAGCCAGCGCCAGCGGGTCGTCCTCGCCGTAGAGGACGACCCGCTGGCCCGCGCGTTCGATCGCGGTCGACGCCATTGCGTCCCGCGCCCCGCGCAGGGTCTACGCCGTCGCCGGCACGCGCGCGTGCGCGAGTGCCTGGTCGAGGTCGGCGATCAGGTCGTCGATGTGCTCGATGCCGACCGACAGTCGGACGGTGTCCTCGGTCACGCCGGCCGCCGCGAGCTCCTCGGCGTTGAGCTGGGAGTGCGTGGTCGTGGCGTTGTGGATCGCCAGCGACTTGGCGTCGCCGATGTTCGCGAGGTGGCTGAACAGCCCGAGCGACTCGATGAACTTCCGGCCCGACTCGAGGCCGCCGACCACGCCGAAGGTCACGAGCGCGCCGTAGCCGCCCTGCAGCACCCGGCCGGCGACGTCGTGGTAGGCGTCGTCCTCCAGCCCGGGGTAGGAGACCCACGCGACGCTCTCGTGCTCCTTGAGCCAGCGCGCGATCTTGAGCGCGTTCTCGTTGTGGCGCTCGATCCGCAGCGGCAGCGTCTCGACCCCCTGCAGGAACAGGAACGCGTTGAACGGCGACAGCGCCGCGCCCGTGTTGCGCAGCAGGACCGTCCGCGCGCGGCCGATGTAGGCGGCGGGGCCGAGCGCGTCGCTCCACACCACGCCGTGGTAGGACGGGTCCGGCTGCGTCAGACCCGGGAACCGCGCCCCGTGCGCGACCCAGTCGAAGCGCCCGGCGTCGACCAGCGCGCCGCCGATCGACGTGCCGTGGCCGCCGATGAACTTCGTCAGCGAGTGCACCGCGATGTCGGCGCCGAGGTCCAGGACGCGCGCGCCGATCGGCGTCGCGACCGTGTTGTCGATGATCAACGGCAGGCCGTGGGCGTGCGCGGCCTCGGCCCAGGCCGGGACGTCGAGCACGTTGAGCCGCGGGTTGCCGATCGTCTCGCCGAACACCAGTCGCGTCCGGTCGTCGACCAGCGCCGCGACCGCGCCCGGGTCGTCGGCGTCGACGAAGCGCACCTCGATCCCGTACTGCGGCAGCGTGTGCGCGAACAGGTTGTAGGTCCCGCCGTAGAGCTGCGAGACCGAGATGATGTTGTCGCCGGCGCGCGCGACGTTCAGGACCGAGTAGGTGACCGCGGCCTGGCCGGACGCGGTGACCAGCGCGCCGACGCCGCCCTCGAGCTGCGCGAGGCGCTGCTCGAGGACGTCCCAGGTCGGGTTCGCGATCCGCGAGTAGATGTTGCCCGGCACCTTCAGCGCGAACAGGTCGGCGGCGTGCTCGGTGTCGTCGAAGACGTAGGACGTCGTCTGGTAGATCGGGACCGCGCGGGCGTTCGTCGTCGGATCGGGCGACTGGCCGCCGTGCAGGGCGACCGTCTCGGGGCGGTAGGTGATGGCGGCGTCGTCGGACATACCACCAAACCCTATCGTCTTTATGGGTTTTGTCTACTTGTCCGGCTCCACCGCGGGCAGGACGAGCTTCGCGCGCGCGACCGTCAGCGTCCCGGTCGACCAGGCGCGCCGAAGCCCGTCAAGGCGGAACCTAACTCCTAATTCTCTATCAGTTTTATCGACTTTGCTCTACGCTGCACCGCCATGTCACGCACGCACCTGCTCTCACCCCTGCTCGCGGCGGCCGCCTTAGCGGTCGTCGCGGTGCCCGCGGCCAACGGCCAAGCGTTGTCGCCGCCCGCCTCGTCGGACCCCGTCGGCGTCTGGTACGACGCGTCCGCCCAGGCCATCGCCGCCGCCGGCTACCCCGCCGCCGGCAACACCCAGGTCACGGCGACGCGCACCTGGGCCATCGCCTGGGGCGCCGCCGACACCGCGATCGGCGCCCTGCCCAAGACGCTCACGCCCGCGGGACGCGAGATCGCCACGCGCGCCGCGCTCTCCGCCGCAGTCCACGACGCGCTCGTGGAGCTGCTGCCCGCGTCCAAGCCCGTCGCCGACGACGCGCGGCGCCGCACGCTGGCCCCGCTGCCCGGCAGCAAGGCCAAGGCGGCCGGCATCGCGGCCGGCGTGAAGGCGGCCGCCGCCGCGGTCACCGCGCGCAAGGGCGACGGCCTCGACGTCTCGGCCGTCAACGCGCCGTTCACGCCGCCGCCGGCCGCGATCGGCGTGTGGCGGCCCACGGCGCCGAGCTTCGGGCCGGCCGTGCAGGCCGGCCAGGGCAACGCCAAGCCGTTCATCATCAAGGACGTCGCCGCGAAGTTCCTGGCGCCGCCGCCCCCGGCGATCGACTCGCCGACCGAGATCGCCGACCTGCAGGAGATCGACGCCGTCGGCTCGCTGAGCTCGAAGGTCCGCACGCCCGAGCAGACCGACATCGCGAGGTTCTGGTCGCAGACGTCGGTCGGCGGCTTCACGCCCATCCTCCGCGCGACGATCGTCGGCGCCGCGCGGCCGGTCGCCCCGCGCGTCAAGACGGTGGCCCTGTTCAACAAGGTCCTGGTCGACGCGCAGATCGCGATCTACGGGCCAAGTACAAGTACCTGCGCTGGCGTCCGGTGACGGCGCTGACGGTCGACGACGGCAACCCGGCGACGCCGTACGACCCGTCGTTCAAGCCGCTCATCAGCACGCCGCTGCACCCCGAGTACCCGAGCGGGCACGCGGGCTTCGCGGGCGCGGCCGAGCAGACGCTGCGCACGCTGATCGGCCCGCATCCGGCGAAGCCGATCGTGGTCACCAGCCCGAATGCGGTCGGCGTGTACCGGACCTACGCCGAGTGGGCCGAAGCGACCCAGGACAACATCGACGCGCGCGTGTGGGAGGGCATCCACCTGCGCTCGACCGACGTGACGAGCGCGGAGCTCGGGCGGCAGATCGCGCGGGCCGAGCTGAAGGCCGCCGGGGTCAGCGGACCGCTGGAGTAGCCGGCGGCGAGGCCTCGAAGAGCGCGGCCAGCTGGTCGCGGCACGCGGGCCACTGCTTGGACGCGCGCGCGCCGTCGGCGTGCAGCGTGTCGAGCACGACGAGCCCGCGGATCGCGGCCAGCGCCAGCTCCACGAGGCGCTCGAAGTCCGGGCGCCCGGCGGCGTCCGGGAACAGGCGCTTGGACAGCTCGACCGTCTGGCGGTCGAGCTGGCGCTCGATCGGGATCAGGTGGCCGCGCAGCTCCTCGTCGGTGCGGCCGTGGGTCCAGAGGTCGAGCGTCGCCTGGTAGAGCGGGTTGTTGTAGCTGTCGAAGATGAGGTCCAGGCCCTGGGCCGTGCGGTCCGGGCCGCTGGGCGGTAGCGCGTCGACGGCCGTGCTCAGGTGCTCGCCGCGGCGGCGCGTGAGGTGGTCGGCGGCCGCGGCCAGGAGCGTGTCGCGCGTCTGGAAGTGATGGAGGTGCGCGCCGCGGCTGAGCCCGGCGCGCTCGGCCACGCGGGCCGTCGTCGTGTTGGCGTAGCCGACCTCGACGAGGCACTCGAGCGTCGCGTCGAGCAGCGCCTCGCGCGTCGCGGCGGAGCGCTCGGCCTGGCTGCGCCGGCTGGACGGTGTGGTCGCCATCGAGCGCGCAGTCTACTTGCGTTCACGACTGAATGTTTCTGTGGTAGCTTCCCGACCCCGCTTTCGACTTCGAGGAGAACGAGGAATGGCAGCCTCAGAGGCGTTGGTCTTCGACGCCATCCGGACCCCGCGTGGCAAGGGCAAGAGCAATGGCTCCTTGCACGGGACCAAGCCCGTCGACCTCGTGGTCGGCCTGATGCACGAGATGCTCGTCCGCAACGAGAAGCTCGACCCCAACCGGGTCGACGACGTCGTGCTCGGCTGCGTCTCCCCCGTCGGCGACCAGGGCGCCGACATCGCCAAGACCGCCGCGATCAAGGCCGGTCTGCCGGACACCGTCGCCGGCGTCCAGCTCAACCGCTTCTGCGCCTCCGGCCTGGAGGCCGTGAACATCGGCGCCCAGAAGGTCGCCTCCGGCTGGGAGGACCTCGTCTTCGTCGGCGGCGTCGAGTCGATGTCGCGCGTCCCGATGGGCTCCGACGGCGGCGCCTGGGCGATGGACCCCGAGACCAACTACGACACGTCGTTCATCCCGCAGGGCGTCGGCGCCGACCTCATCGCGACGATCGAGGAGTTCTCGCGCGACGACGTCGACGCCTACGCCGCCCGCTCGCAGGAGCGCGCCGCGACCGCGCAGGCCGAGGGCCGCTTCGCCGGCTCGGTCGTCCCGGTCAAGGACCTCAACGAGAACGTGGTCCTCGACAACGACGAGTTCATCCGCGCCGGCACGACGGTCGAGACGCTGGGCAAGCTCAAGCCCTCGTTCGCCGCGATGGGCGAGATGGGCGGCTTCGACGCCGTGGCGCTGCAGAAGTACCACTGGGTCGAGAAGATCGACCACGTCCACACGCCCGGCAACTCCTCGGGCATCGTCGACGGCGCCTCGCTGCTGGCGATCGGCAACGAGGCCGTCGGCCACGACCTCGGCCTCACGCCGCGCGCACGGATCCTGGCCACCGCCGTGAGCGGCGCCGACCCGACGATCATGCTGACCGGCCCGGCGCCGGCGTCCAAGAAGGCGCTCGCCAAGGCCGGCCTCACCGCCGAGGACCTCGACCTGGTCGAGATCAACGAGGCGTTCGCTGCGGTCGTCCTGCGCTTCGTGCGCGACATGGAGCTCGACCTGGACAAGGTCAACGTCAACGGCGGCGCGATCGCCATGGGCCACCCGCTCGGCGCGACCGGCGGCATGATCCTCGGCACGCTCGTCGACGAGCTTCACCGAACGGGTGGCCAGTACGGCCTCGCCACGCTCTGCGTCGGCGGCGGCATGGGCATCGCGACCGTCGTGGAGGCGATCTAGACCATGGCCGAGTCCACGACCATCAAGTACGACAAGGGCGATGACGGGATCGTCGTCCTGACGCTGGACGACCCCAACCAGTCGGCCAACACGATGAACCGCGCCTACATCGAGTCGATGGGCGCGACCGTCGACCGCCTGGAGGCCGAGCAGGACGACATCAAGGGCGTCGTCCTGACGTCGGCCAAGAAGACGTTCTTCGCGGGCGGCGACCTCAACGACCTCAAGACGGTCACGCGCGAGCAGTCCGCGGAGTTCGCCGTCGGCATCCGCGAGGTCAAGGCCCAGCTGCGCCGGCTGGAGACGCTCGGCGTCCCGGTCGCCGCGGCGATCAACGGCGCCGCCCTGGGCGGCGGCCTGGAGATCGCGCTGGCCACGCACCACCGCGTGATCGTCGACGACCCGAAGGCCAAGCTCGGCTTCCCCGAGGTCAAGCTCGGGCTGCTGCCGGGCGGCGGCGGCGTCGTGCGCACGGTCCGCATGTTCGGCATCGTCGACGCGATGATGCAGCTGCTGCTGCAGGGTCAGGAGAAGCGCCCGGCGCAGGCCAAGGAGATGGGCCTCGTCGACGAGGTCGTCGCGACGCGCGACGAGCTCGTGCCGGCCGCCAAGGCGTGGATCAACGCCCAGGGCGAGGACTTCGCCGGGCAGCCGTGGGACGTCAAGGGCTACAAGATCCCGGGCGGCACGCCGTCCAACCCGAAGCTGGCGATGAACCTGCCGGCGTTCCCGGCCAACCTGCGCAAGCAGCTCAAGGGCGCGAACTACCCGGCGCCCCACCACATCATGGCGGCGGCGGTCGAGGGCGCCCAGGTCGACTTCGACACCGCGATCGAGATCGAGGGCCGGTACTTCACCGACCTGGCCACCGGCCAGGTGGCCAAGAACATGATCCAGGCGTTCTTCTTCGACCTCCAGCAGGTCAACGGAGATCGCGGGCGGCCGGACTCGGTCGAGCGCTTCACCCCCACCAAGGCGGTCGTGCTGGGCGCCGGCATGATGGGCGCCGCGATCGCCTACGTCTGCGCGAAGGCCGGCATCGAGGTCGTGCTCAAGGACGTCGACCAGGCCGCGGCCGAGCGCGGCAAGGACTACTCCAAGACGCTCGTCGACAAGGCCGTCTCGCGCGGCCGGTCCTCGCAGGAGGACGCCGACGCGCTGCTGGCGCGGATCACCCCGACGACCGACCCCGCCGCCGCGGCCGGCGCCGACCTCGTCGTCGAGGCCGTCTTCGAGGACCCGGCCGTCAAGGCCCAGGTCTTCGCCGAGATCGAGCCGCACCTCGCCGAGGGCGCGTTGTTGGGGTCCAACACCTCGACGCTGCCGATCACGACGCTGGCCGAAGGCGTGTCGCGCCCGGCCGACTTCATCGGGCTGCACTTCTTCTCCCCGGTGGACAAGATGCCGCTGCTGGAGATCATCAAGGGCGAGCAGACCAGCGACGAGACGCTCTATCGCGCGCTCGACGTCGCCAAGGTCATCAAGAAGACGCCGATCGTCGTCAACGACTCGCGCGGCTTCTTCACCTCGCGCGTCATCGGCACGTTCATCAACGAGGCCATCGCGATGCTGACGGAGGGCGTCCCTGCGCCGACGATCGAGCAGGCGTCCTCGCAGGCCGGCTACCCCGCGCCCGTGCTCCAGCTCAGCGACGAGCTGAACCTCGAGCTGATGGCCCGCGTCCGCAAGGCGACGCGCGAGGCGATCGAGGCCGCGGGCGGCGAGTGGGTCGACCACCCGGCGTTCACGGTCATCGACAAGATGCTGGCCGAGGGTCGCGCGGGCCGGCTGCGCGGCGCCGGGTTCTACAACTACGAGGACGGCAAGCGCGCCGGCCTCTGGCCGGGGCTGCGCGAGCTGTTCCCGCCGGTCGACGATCCGTCGACGATCGTGCTGAAGGACCTGGAGGAGCGCATGCTCTTCGCCGAGGCGCTGGAGACCGTCAAGTGCCGTGACGAGGGCGTGATCGAGTCGGTCGCCGACGCGAACATCGGCTCGATCTTCGGCATCGGGTTCCCGGCCTGGTCGGGCGGCGTGCTCCAGTACATCAACGGTTACGAGGGCGGCGTCGCCGGCTTCGTGGCCCGCGCCCGTGAGCTGGCCGAGCAGTACGGCGAGCGCTTCGCGCCGCCGGCGTCGCTGGTCGAGAAGGCCGAGGCCGGCGAGACGTACAGCGACGCGGGGACCCCGGTCGCCGCGTAGTAGGACCTGGTGGTGCGGGCCGGCCGGGAGAGCGCTTCCGGCCGGCTCGAATACGATCCGGCGCGATGTCGAAGAACGCCGATGAGATGCTGGAGGCCGCGGCCGGCCGAGCCGACGAGCTCGCCGCCCCGGGCCTGAGCGCACGCCCGCGCCGCAAGGTCGCGGTCCTGTCCTGCATGGACACGCGGATCGACCTGTTCCCGATGTTGGGGCTCGAGCGCGGCGACGCGCACATCATCCGCAACGCCGGCGGCCTGGCGACCGACGACGCGATCCGCTCCTTGAGCGCGTCCCAGCGCCTGCTCGGCACCGAGGACATCGTCGTCGTCATGCACGAGGGCTGCGGCCTGCACGGCGCGTCCGAGGATGGCTACCGCCAGATGCTGTCGGCCGACGGCATCCTGCCGACCTGGCGCCTCGGCGCCTTCGACGACCTCGAGGACACGCTGCGCGCCTCCCTGTCCCGCCTCCGCGCGGCACGCGAGCTGCCGCATCGCGACCACATCCGCGGCTTCGTCTTCGACCCCGAGGACGGGTCGCTGCGCGAGGTCGCGGGCGAGCGCTAGGCCACGGCTTTGGGCGGCACCGGCGTCAGCCCGTGGCGCTGCATCGCCGCGCCGATCGCCGCCGGATCCGGACGCTGACCGCCGGCGGCGCGGAGGACGTCGGCCAGGTCGTGGAAGTACTCCGGGCCGAAGACGCCGGGCGTCGCGATCGCGAGGAACGAGGCGTCGTCGTCGGCGTCGTCGACCATGAAGCTGTGCACGGCGCCGCGGCGAATGCAGACCGTGTCGCCCGGGCCGATGACGACCTCCTCGCCGTCGATCGTGAACGTCGCCCGGCCCGCGAGGCCGTGGATCGTCTCCTCGAACGCGTCGTGGCTGTGGGCGAGCGGGATGCCGGCGCCGGCGCGCACGTCGCAGCGTTGCACGGTGACCGTGCCGTTGGACTCCTCGGCGACGACGGAGAACGTGACGGTGATGGGGCCGAGCGGGATCGGCGCGTGCGCGGGGTTCGACATCGGGTGTGCGTGCTCCGGGTGCGAGGGTAAAGTGACTTGACGAACTTATCGCGACATCACTCTTGCCGTCAAGTCGCTTTACCATCTGCCCGAACGATGCCCGCCCCCACCACCGACTCCGAGCTCGGGCCTCCGCTGATCGGCGCGCTCATGCGCATGCCGGTCGACGTCGTCCGCGCGCGCATGCTCGCCGCGCTGCACGAACGCGGGTTCACCGACGTCGTCGGCGCCCACATGGTCCTGCTGCGCTGGCCGGGCCCGGAGGGCCGCCGCCCCAGCGAGATCGCGGCGCAGTCGGAGATGAGCAAGCAGGCGGTCAACTACGTGCTCGGCCAGCTCGAGCAGCTCGGCTACCTCGAGCGCCGCCCCGACCCCGACGACCAGCGCTCCCGCCGCGTCCACCTGACCGCCCGCGGGCGCGAGGTCGCGATGACGATGCGCGCGGCCGTCGCCGAGATCGAGGCGGAGTGGACGACGCTGCTCGGCGAGAGCGACTTCGCCCGTCTCCGCGCGCTGCTCACCCGGCTCAACGCGGGGCTGGCCGGCGACGCCGCGCCGGGCTGAGCCTAGAGCTGTTGCGACGCCCGCGCCGGATCGGCGACGCCGCTGTCGACCGCCGCCTGGCGCACGGCCTGGGCGACGGTGTCGTGGACGTGGGCGTCGAGCACGTCGGGCACCAGCTCGGACTCGACGGTCAGCCCTGCGAGCGCCCAGGCCGCCGCGCGCTTCATGTCCAGGTTGATCGCGGTCGCGCCCGCGAGCAGCGCGCCGCGGAAGATGCCCGGGTAGCCGAGGACGTTGTTGACGCTCGTGCCGTCGGCCGCGAACGCCGCGCCGGCGGCCAGCGCCGCGTCGGGCTCGATCTCGGGGACGGGGTTGGTCAGCGCGAGGATGACCTGGTCGGGCCGGACGAGCGCCGGTGCGATCAGGCCCGGTCGGCCGGAGGTCGCGACGACGACGTCGGCCTGCGCCATGACCTCCTCCAGCGTCCCGATCTCGATGCCCCGCGCCCGCGCCTGCTCCTGCGCGCGCGGGTTCGGGTCGCTGGCGATGACTCGCCGGACGCCGGCGTCGTGGATCAGCGACGCGATCCCGTAGCCGGCCGCGCCCAGCCCGATCTGCCCGACGACCGCCTCGTCGAGCCGGATCCCCACCTGCCGGCACGCCGCGATCGCCGCCGCGAACGTCACGACCGCCGTGCCGTGGACGTCGTCGTGCATCACCGGCTGGGGCAGCGCGTCGATCAGCCGCCGCTCGATCTCGAAGCACTCGGGCGCCGAGATGTCCTCCAGGTGGATCCCGCCGAAGCCCTGCGCGATGCGCACGACGGTCTCGACGAACTCGTCGACGTCCTTGGTGTCGATCAGGATCGGCATCGCGCTGATGCCGACGAGCTGGGCGTAGAACAAGGCCTTGCCCTCCATCACCGGCATCGACGCCAGCGGCCCGATGTCGCCGAGGCCCAGGACCCGCGTCCCGTTGGTGCAGATCGCGACGCTGCGCCCGATCGACGTGAAGCGCCCGGCGATCTGCGGGAACTCGGCGATCGCCGTGCACACGCGCGCGACGCCCGGCGTGTAGACGTCGCGGACGTCCTGGTTGGTCTCGATCTTGCGCCGGCCGACGATCTCGAGCTTCCCGCCGTCGTGCGCGAGGAACGCGCGGTCGTGGAACCACGCGACGCTCACGCCCGGCAGCTCACCGAGCCCGGTCGCCAGCGCCTGCGCGTGATCCTTGTCGCGCAGCTCGACGGTGATCTCGCGCAGCGCCTCGTGGCGCGCGACCGAGATCGTCTTGACGTCGCCGATCAGGCCGCCGTGCTCGGCGATCCTGGTCGCGACCTTCGCCAGCTGTCCGGACGTGTGCGGGATCCGGAGCCGGTAGGTGCAGTCCATGGCCATGCCCGTCAGCCTATGTCGCACAGCCCCGCGATCGTCGTGTCGAGCTGATCGAGCGCCCGATCGGACAAGACGACCCCGACGCGGCGCTCCAACTCGGCCACCACCACCGCGCCGGCCGCCAGCAAGACCTACACCTTAGGTCGTCACTCGGGGAGCGTCGCCTGCGCCGGATCGCGGCTGAACCAGGCCCGCAGGCGCGTGCCCTCGTCGTCGCCCGACTGCGCCTCGAAGCGCTTGGAGACCGCGACCATCAAGGCCAGGCCGTAGCCCAGGCCGGGCGAGTCGGGCCGCGGGCGCAGGCCGTGGCCTTCGTCCTCGACCGCGACCATGACCTCGTCCTGGTCGACGATCACCTGGACGCGCACGGCGCCGGGCGGCTGGCCGACGTAGGCGTGCGTGACCGCGTTGGTCACCGCCTCGGAGACGAGCAGCGCGATGTCGCTCAGCGGCGGATCCGGCATCCGGTGTCCGCGCAGCCAGTCCACCACGGTGTGACGGGCGGTGCTGACGCTGCTCACCTCGGCTGGCCACGACCACGACATCGGGTCCGGCACGACACTCATCGCAGCTCGACTCTCGGAGGGGTTCCTCCGGCCCACCGCCGTTTCGTCCGGTACGTCCGTCGGCCTCGTTGGTCCCTGAGGGTGGCGTTCGCAGCCAGGCTTTCCGATCGGCAGAGACCGGACGACTCACGTGGGGGGTACCCCCAAACCTGGCTCCGAACCAGTCAGGATCGAGGCCTGGCTGGACGTCTAGCTGCCGTTGCGCACCATGTCCGCCCGCGAAGGTCTGACCCGGCCCTTCAGGAGGTCCGCCGCGCGCTCGGCGACCATGATCGTCGGGGCGTTGGTGTTGCCGCCGGGGACGATCGGGAAGACGGACGCGTCGACCACGCGCAGGCCTTCCACCCCGCGAACGCGGAGCTCGGCGTCGAGCACGGCGTCCTCGCCGCCCATCCGGCAGGTCCCGCACGGGTGGTAGAGCAGCTCGACGTTGCGGCGGATGAAGTCCTCCACGTCGCCGTCGTCGCGCACGTCCTCGCCCGGGTAGATCTCGCGGCCGCGCGCGGAGGCCAGCGGCTCGGCGCGGGCGAGCTCGCGCGCCAGCTCGACGCCGGTGACCAGCGCGGCCATGTCCTCGGGCTCGGCCAACGTGTTGGTGACGATCCGCGGCTTGGCGACCGGGTCGGCCGCCGCGAGCCGGATCTCGCCGCGCGACTTCGGGCTGATCAGGACGGGCCCCATCGTGAACGCGTGGCCCTCGAACTCCTCGGCGCCGTTGTCCACGAAGTAGGCGGGCGCGAAGTGGTATTGGAGGTCGGCGGCGGGCAGCCCGGGGCGCGACCGGACGAACGCGAACGCCTCGGCCACCGTCGAGGTCAGCGGGCCGGAGCGCCGCAGCAGCCACTCCAACAACGGCTTGGGCTTGTCGGCGCCGTACAGCGACTCGGCGACCGTGGACTCCCACACGCACACGACGTAGGGATGGTCCTGGAGGTTGGCACCCACCGCGGGGCTGTCGACGGCGACGTCGACACCTACATCTCGCAAGTGGTCGGCCGGGCCGATGCCCGACAACATCAACAACTGCGGGGAGCCGATCGCGCCCGCGCTGACGACGACCTCGCGCTCGGCGCGCACCGTCTCCTCGCGTCCGCGGCCGTCGCGCAGGACGACGCCGACCGCGCGGTCGCCCTCCAGGGCCACGCGCGCGACGTGCACGTTGGTGCGCACCTCGAGGTTCGGCCGCTCCAACGCCGGGCGCAGGTAGGCGTCGGCCGTCGACCAGCGCCGGCCGTTGCGCTGCGTGACCTGCACGAGCGCTGCGCCGTCCTGCTCGGGCCCGTTGTAGTCGGCGATCCGCGGGATCCCGACCTGCTCGGCCGCCGCCAGGAACCGCTGCGTCAGCTTGCGCGGCGACCGCTCGTCCATGACGTTCAGCGGGCCGCCGACCGCGTGGTGCTCGGACGCGCCGCGCTCGTTGTTCTCCGCCTTGAGGAAGTAGGGCCGCACGTCGTCCCAGCCCCAGCCCGCCGCGCCTTCCGCCTGCCACAGGTCGTAGTCCAGTGGCCGACCCCGGACGTAGAGCATCGCGTTCATGGAGCTCGAGCCGCCGAGCGACTTGCCCCGCGGGATGAACAGCGAGCGGCCGTCGCAGTGGGGCTCCGGCTCGGTCGCGAAGTCCCAGTCCAACTTGGTGTGGAACTGCTTGGCGAAGCCGGCCGGGATCTTGATGTTCGGACTCCGGTCCTTGCCCCCGGCCTCGACGAGGAGGACCCGGACGCTCGGGTCCTCGGTCAGCCGGTTGGCGAGGACGCAGCCGGCTGAGCCGGCGCCGACGACGACGTAGTCCACGGGGGCCATGTCCCCGATGCTCGCCGACGGCGCCGGTCCGGCGCAAGTGCTGGGCCCACCTACCCGGCCGCGGCCCGGATCGCGGCGGCCTGCCCCCGTAGGTCGTAGAGGCCAGACACGCTCGTCTCCTTGCCCACCTTCTGCACGACCGTCATCAGCGCGGTCGAGCCGACGCGGCCGTCGTTGCCCATCCCGCCGGTGGTGCCGTCGGTCAGGACGTAGCGGATCCGGCCGTCCGCGACGGCCTGCGCCAGCCACTGCGCGGTGACCTCGGACTCGCGGCCGGAGAAGCCGCCGAGGCCCGCGACCTTGGCGCCGCTCTGGATGATCGTCTCGGCCGCGCCCTGCTGGCTGGAGACGCCGATGGTGCCGCCGCCGTGGGCGTTGGCGTAGGTCAGCGCCTCGGTCAGGTTGGCGTTGCCGCCGAACATGCCGCCGGCGCCGCCGGTGGTGGCGCCGCCCGCACCGGCGCTCTGGCCCTGGGTCGAGAACCCGGCGGGCGGGGAGACCTGGCCGCCGGTCGCCGCGCCCGGCATCGGCGGGGGCTGGCCGCCGCCGCCGAAGCCGCCGCCCATCGCGCGCCCGCCGCCGCCCGGGGCCCCGCCGAAGCCGCCCTGCGACGACGGGCCGCCCGCGGGGAACGTGGTGCTCGTGGCGTGGCCCAGCGTCTGCGCCGACCACGACGCCGGCGCGATCAGCATGGCGCCCAGCGCGACGGCCAGCGCGATGCCGCGCACCTTCGTCGGGACCTTCGCGGCCAGCACGGCCGCGCCCGCCACGCCGGCGACGATCGCCAGCGGGATCAGGCTGTCGACGTCCGCCGCGCCGCGATGGACGACCATCACCTCGGTGACGAGACCGCCGAGGATCGCCAGCGGCCCGATGATCCGGGCGGCCACCTCGCCGCGCAGCACCGTCCCGACCGTCGCGCCGACCAGCACCGCGGTGAAGGGCGCGAGCATCGACACGTAGTAGGGGTGGAAGATGCCCTTGGCGAAGGAGAACGCCACGGCGCAGGTCAGGAACGCCCCGCCCGCGGCGAGGATGAAGCCGGTCCGCGCGTCGCGCCGGCGCAGGCCGCTGACGACCGCGACGCCGAGGCCGCCGACGATCGCCATGCCGAGCAGCCAGCCGGCCTGGCCGCCGAGGCTCGCGTCGACCAGCCGCGTGAGGCCGGTGTCGCCGCCGAAGACCGAGCCCATGCCGCCGCCACCTCCGCCGCCGCCCGGGCCCCCGCCGCCCGCCGCGCCGCCCGGCCCCCCGGCCTGGCCGTCGAGGCGGCCGACGCCGTTGTAGTTGAGGATCAACGACCAGATCGAGTTGTCGCTCGTGCCCGAGATCCAGGGGCGGCCGGCCGCCGGCGTCAACCACATCAACACGGGCCACGCGAGCCCGACGACCGCCGCCGCCACGCCGCCGGCCAGGAGCTGGCGGACGGCGACGAGCCGGCCGCGCGGCGCGACCCAGAAGTACGCGACGGCCAGCGCCGGCAGGACCAGCAGGCCGGTGCCCATCTTCGTCTCGAAGCCGGCGCCGACCATCACGCCGGCCCAGACCAGCCACTTGGTGCGACCGTCGAGCGCCGCGCGGATCGTGAACCACAGGGCCGCCGTGGAGCACAGCACGACCAGCGCGTCGGGGTTGTTGTGGCGCGAGACCGCGACCGTGATCGGCGTCAGCGCGAGCACGAGCCCGGCGGCGAAGCCCGCCGGCCGGCCGAAGACGCGCTTGACCATGTCATAGGCCAACGCGACCGTGCCGACGCCCATGAGCGCCTGCGGCACGAGCATCGCCCACGACGAGAACCCGAACACGCGGACCGAGAGCGCCTGGACCCACAGGGCCAGCGGCGGCTTGTCCAGCGTCTGCAGACCAGCCTCGTCGAACGAGTTGTACAAGAAGTTGTGCCAGCTCCCGGCCATCGACCGGACGGCCGCCGAGTAGTAGGTGTTGGCGAAGCCGTTGCGGTCCAAGGCCCAGAGGTCCAGGACGGCGGCGACGGCGAGCAGCACGAGCAGCTCGGGCGCGGGCACGGGGATCCGGAGCGCGCGCAGGCGCTCCCGGGCGGAGGAGCCGGGAGACGTGCGCGGGGCGCGTACGGAGGCAGGGGTCGCGGTCGACATGCCAGCAGCATCGGCCCGGCACCTGAGCCGGTCCCCTGGGCTTCCTGGGACGTCGCTGAGTCGTTGGCGCTCGGACCCCTCAGCGTCCTCTCAGCCAGATCCCACGGCGTTCCGACGGGCACCGTCGATCTTCTCGGCATGTTCCGCTGCCCCGACCGCCGCATAGCTCCTCGGCGAGATGTCGAGGTCGTCGTTCCCGTCTACAACGAGCAGATGGCGCTGGAGACCAGCATCCGCCGGCTTCACGCCTTCCTCTCGGACGGCTTCCCGTTCTCCTGGCGCATCGTCATCGCGGACAACGCCAGCACCGACGGCACGCCGTTCATCGCCGCCGATCTCGCGCGGGAGCTGCCGAACGTGGCGCACCTGCGGCTGGACCGCAAGGGGCGCGGCCTCGCGTTGCGCGAGGCGTGGTCGCGGTCGGACGCGCGCGTCGTCTCCTACATGGACGTCGACCTGTCGACGGACCTGCGCGGGCTGCTGCCGCTGGTGGCGCCGCTGCTCAGCGGCCACAGCGACGTCGCGATCGGCTCGCGCCTGGCGCGCGGGGCCAACGTCACGCGCGGCCCCAAGCGCGAGCTCATCAGCAGGTCCTACAACAAGATCCTGCACGCCGCGCTGCGCGTGCAGTTCACCGACGCGCAGTGCGGCTTCAAGGCCGTCACCCGCGCGGCGGCCGCGCAGCTGCTGCCGCAGATCCGCGACGACGGCTGGTTCTTCGACACCGAGCTGCTCGTCCTCGCCGGCCGCGCCGGCCTGCGCACGCACGAGGTGCCCGTCGACTGGGTCGACGACCCGGACTCGCGCGTGGACGTCGCGCGCACGGCGGCCGAGGACCTCCAGGGCGTCGCCCGCCTCGCGTTCGCGACGCCGATCGCGCGCTTCGTCGCGGTCGGGATCGCGTCGACCATGGCCTACGCCTTGCTGTTCGTCCTGATGCGGGAGGGCGGGATCGGCGCGGGCGCGGCCAACGCGATCGCGCTCGCGGTGACCGCGGTCGCCAACACGGCGGCCAACCGCCGGCTGACCTTCGGCGTGATGGGTCGGCGCGGGCTGCTCAAGCAGCACGCGGCGGGCGGCGCGGTCTACGTGCTCACGCTCGCGCTGACGGCGGGGGCGCTCGGCGTCCTGCACGGCGTCGCGCCCGGCGCCTCGCGCACCGTCGAGCTCGCGGTGCTGGTCGGGGCGAGCCTCGTCGCGACGGTCACGCGCTACGTCGCGCTCAAGACCTGGGTCTTCGCAGGCGCGCGGCGGGAGCGACGCGTCGTCGCGGCGGCGCCGGCGGACGACAAGCCCGGGATCGCGCTGGCCGAGACGCGCCCGTAGACCGCCGGAGGCTCAGGCCGCGACCGGGCCGGTGCGCAGCGCGTCGGCCGCGCGCGCCAGGCGACCCGCGGCCGGCCGCGGGTCGAGGTCGGCGACCGAGGCCAGCGTCGCCAGGAGGTTGGTGCGCATGAGGTGGCGGACCTCGGCGCGGCCGATGTCGTCGCGCTCCAGCCAGCGCGCCACGACGCCCTCGCAGAACGACAGCCAGCCCTCGAGCGCGACGACGAGCGCCGGCGACTCGACGTCCTCGCGCGGGCCGCACGACAGCGCCGCGGCGAACTCGACCATCGCGCTCACGCGCCGGGCGCGGTTCTCGGCGATGACCGCGCGGATCGCCGGGTCCTCGCCCCCGTGCGCGTGCGCGATCGCGAGGAAGCCGACGGCGTGGTCGCGGACGTAGCCGAGGAACGCGTCGATCGACGCGTCGAGCCGCTCGCCGACGCTGAGCTCGACGGTCAGGTCCGGCGCCATCCGGCGCTCCAGCTCGTCGCGAGAGCGCCGCAGGACCGCGACGACGAAGTCCGACTTGGTCGGGAAGTAGTGGTAGAGCAGGCCCTTCGAGATCCCGGCGGCGCGGGCGATCGACTCGATCGAGACCTGATCGGGCGGCGTGCGGCCGAGCAGATCGAGGCCGAGCGCGACCAGCTGCTCGCGGCGGGCGTCGGGAGAGAGGCGCGTGCTCTTGGAGGTCGTCACCGGTTGGGCAAGCTACGCCCAGTTGACCGCATGGTCAACAACGGGTTACCCTCGTCGCCGCACGCTGACCGCCCGGTCAACAGACCGGCCTGCCTCAAGGACCCGTCCCAGTCCCATGCCGTCCCGCCGCCCCATGCTCACGACCCGCGCCCTGACCGCGCTGGTCGCCCTGCTCGCGGTCGCCGCCTTCGGCGCCGCGTCCGCCTCCGCCTCCAGCGCGCTGCCCGGGGCGCACATCTCTGCCCTCCAGACCGTGCCGGAGGCGAGCTACCCCGGCATGCAGAAGCTCACCTACCTCTACGGGCCGATCAAGATCAGCCCCGGCCAGAACACGATCGAGGCGCAGGCCAACAACCTCAAGCCGGCGGTCCCGGGCTACATCACCAAGTTCCAGCCGGACCTGGTCTACGCCAAGACCAACGCGCAGGGCGGCCACGACACCCCGCGCGTGGACGTCATCCACCTGCACCACGGCGTCTGGCTCGTCGCGCGCGACGGCGGGCTGTACCCGACGTTCGCGGCCGGCGAGGAGAAGACGATCTTCGACTTCCCGCAGGGCTTCGGCTACAAGTACGACCCGAGCGACGGCTGGATCATGAACTACATGATCCACAACCTGACGCCGAACCCCGACAGCGTGTACATCAAGTACACGATCGACTTCGTGCCGGCCAGCGAGCCGGCGGCGGCCGGCATCACCGAGGCCAAGCCGCTGTGGATGGACGTCGCGGGCATCAAGCCCTACCCGGTCTTCGACGCCCTCAAGGGCAGCGGGACCAAGGGCAAGTTCACGTTCCCGACGCAGGCCAAGGGCGCGCAGAAGAAGGACATCGGCGTGGCCCACCAGTGGACCGCACCCAAGGACATGACCTTGGTCACGACCGCCGGCCACCTGCACCCGGGCGGGTTGTACAACGACCTGACCGCGACGCGCAGCGGCCAGACCAAGGAGCTGTTCCGCTCCGAGGCCAAGTACTACGAGCCCGCGGGCGCCGTGTCGTGGGACGTGTCGATGACCGGCGCCAAGCCCGACTGGCGGATCGCGCTGAAGGCCGGCGACACCATCAACACCACCGTCACCTACGACACGAGCAAGGCCTCGTGGTACGAGTCGATGGGCATCATGGTGGTCTTCTACGCCGACGGCATCCTGCCCGGCGCCAAGGACCCGTTCACGCAGGCGATCGACTGGCACGGGCTGGTCACGCACGGGCACCTCAAGGAGAACGACAACCACGGCGGCGACCCGGAGAGCGGGCTGCCCGACGCGCGCGACGTCCTCGACGGCACGAGCCCGTCCAACGTCGACATCAAGGGCTACATCTACGGCCAGGGCGACCTGAGCCTCACCGGCTCCACCGGCCGCCCCCCGGTCGTCCGCGCCGGCCGGTCGCTCAAGTTCACCAACCTGGACGCGACGCGGGCCATGACCCCGACCGGCTCCGCCTACCACACGATCACCGCGTGCAAGGCCCCGTGCGCGGCCACGACCGGCATCGCCTACCCGATCGCCAACGGCTCGGTCCAGTTCGACTCCGGCGAGCTCGGCTACGGCCCGGACCTCCCGCTCGCGGGCTTCGGCGGCAAGTTCACGCCGGCGGCCAACCGCAACACGTGGAAGACGCCGAAGGACCTCTCGGCCGGCACCTACACCTACTTCTGCCGCATCCACCCGTTCATGCGCGGCGCCTTCCGCGTCGTCGGCGCGAACGGGAAGGGCAGCGTCACGAAGAAGAGCAAGGCCAAGAAGACCTGATCGACGCTGCACACCAGCCTCGAACGGCGAAGGGCGCCCCGGCGGGCGCCCTTCGTCGTGTTCAGCGGAGGGGGAGGGATTCGAACCCTCGGTACGACGAAGCCGTACAACGGTTTTCGAGACCGCCCCGTTCAACCACTCCGGCACCCCTCCGGGTACGGCGGAAGGTGAGAGAGTAGTGGATCCGCGCGGCGGATCCGCCCCCGTATCGCGCGGCGATCCTCCGGACGGGTCCCCTCAGCGTCGCGCTCGGAAAAAGGACCGCAGCAGCTCCGCGGCCTCGTCGGCCAGGACGCCGCCGATGACCTCGGGCCGGTGGTTCAGGCGCGTGTCGGCCAGGACGTCCAGCACGCTGCCGGCCGCGCCGGCCTTCGGGTCGGTCGTCGCGAACACGACGCGGGGCACGCGGGAGAGGACGATCGCGCCGGCGCACATCGTGCAGGGCTCCAGCGTCACATACAGCGTGGCGCCGAGCACGCGCCAGGAGCCGAGCGCCGCGGCGGCCTCGCGCAGCGCCAGGACCTCGGCGTGCGCGGTCGGATCCTCGTGCAGCTCGCGCTCGTTGCGCCCGCGTCCGAGCACCCGGCCGTCGTCGGCCACGACGACCGCGCCGATCGGCACGTCGTCGTGCGCGACGGCCGATCGCGCCTCCTCCAACGCAATCCTCATGAAGGCTTCATCCTGCTGCTGCATCCTCATCGAAGCGTCATCATGGTGGAACTTCTCGCCGCAGCGAGGGTTCATCCAAAGAACCGCCTTTGCCCGCACTGTCCCCACGCATCCTCGCTGTCGTCGCCGCCGCGGCCGCGCTGGCCTCTGCCTGCGCCGCCACCGCGCACGCCGAGACGGTCCCGAACGAGGTCGTCGTGGCCTACGCGGGGGCGCATCCCCACGTGGTCCACACCACGCGAGTGGCCGCGACGATCGCGAAGCTGCGCGCGCGGCCCGACGTCCGCTACGCGGTCCGCAACGTCGTCGCCCACGCCGCGGGCGCCTACGTCCCCGACGACCCCGGCCGCGGCTCCACGCCCGGGCGCTGGTCGGCCGTGCAGTGGAACTTCGCGGGCCCGGCGGGCGTCAACGCGCCCGATGCGTGGGGCCACCTGATCGCCGACGGCCACCCCGGCGGCCAGGGCGTGAAGATCGCCGTGCTCGACACCGGCGTCGCCTACCGGCGGTTCGGCAAGACGCCGGCGTCCCCGGATCTGGCGAGCACGAAGGTCGTCGGCGGCTACGACTTCGTCGGCCACGACCCCTACGCCAACGACCGCAACGGCCACGGCACGCACGTCGCCTCGACGATCGCCGAGGCCACCAACAACGACGTCGGCCTCACCGGCCTCGCCTACGGCGCGTCGATCATGCCGGTCAAGGTGCTCGACGACACCGGCGAGGGCGACGCGTCGGTCATCGCCGACGGCGTGCGCTTCGCGGTCAAGCACGGCGCGAAGGTCATCAACCTGAGCCTGGAGTTCGGCTCCGACATCAGCTGGCGGCAGATCCCGCAGCTGATCGACGCGATCAGCGAGGCGCGCTCGCAGGGCGCGGTGGTCGTCGCGGCCTCCGGCAACGAGGCCGACACCGCGGTCGCCTACCCCGCGCGCAACAGCAACGTCCTCTCGGTCGGCTCGACGACCGAGCACGGCTGCCTGTCGGACTTCTCCAACCAGGGCACGGGCCTGGACCTCGTCGCCCCCGGCGGCGGACAGGACGCCCCGCTCGACGACGCCGGCTGCGACCACAGCGGCCCGGCCGGCCGCAACATCGCGCAGATGACGCTGGTCGGCGTCCACAAGACGCGGATCGGGATCCCGCGCGGCTACCAGGGCACGTCGATGGCGGTCCCTCATGTCAGCGCGACCGCGGCGCTCGTCATCGCCTCCGGCATCCTCGGCCCGGACCCGTCGCCCGACGCCGTCGAGCGCCGGCTCGAGGCCACCGCGCGCGACCTCGGCCCGCCCGGCTACGACACGCGCTACGGCTACGGCCTGGTCAACGCCGGGGCGGCGACCGACCCGACCGTGCCGGTCGCGTAGCGGCGACGTCGGCTACGTCGTCCGGACGATCAGCACGCTGCACGGCGCGTGGTGCGACACCTTGTTGGGCACCGAGCCCAGCAGGAAGCGCTTCGCGCCCGTCATGCCCTTGTTGCCGACCACGATGAGGTCGGCGCCCTGCTCCTCGGCGACGTCGAGGATCGCGTCGGCCGGGTCGCCCTGACGCGCGAACGTCTTGGACTGCGCGCCATGATCGGCCGCGACCTCGACGGCGGACTCGAGCGTCGCGTCGACGTCCTCGCGCGGGTTGACCATCCAGCGCACGTCGTCGGGGGCGTGCGAGGCCTCCTCGCGCAGCCGCGTGCCGCTGACCGGCTCGAACGCGGACACGACCAGCAGCGTCGCGTTCACCGCCGCGGCCAGCTCGGCCGCCTGCGCCACGGCCTTGCCGGCGGTCTCGGAGCCGTCGGTGCCCACAACGATCTGCTGGAACATGGCCGGCAGTCTAGGGCGATGGCGCTCAGACGAGCTTGATCGTGGCGATGATCATGCTTGCCACCACGCAGACGACGATCAGCGCCTGCATCCAGATCCAGAACGGGCTCACGACCTACAGGGTACGGCTACTCGGCCGGGCGCAGCACTTCGAGCATCGTCAAGGCCAGGATCTTGAAGTCCAAGCCCAGGGTCCAGTGCTCGATGTAGTAGTTGTCCCACTCGACGCGGTCGCTCAGGGACGTCTGGCCGCGGAGGCCGTGCACCTGCGCCCAGCCGGTCACGCCGGACTTCACGCGGTGACGGTCGCCGTAGCGGCGGATGTCGGTCTCGAAGAGCTCGACGAACTCGGGCCGCTCCGGGCGCGGGCCCACCAGGCTCATCTCGCCGAGCAGCACGTTGAAGAACTGCGGCAGCTCGTCGAGCGACGTCCGGCGCAGCACGCGCCCGATCCACGTCCGGCGATCGGTGCCCTCGACGCCGCCGGGCGCGCTGTCGACGCCGGGCCTGAAGCCCTCGGCCGCCGGGTCGGGCAGGCGCATCGAGCGGAACTTGAAGAGGTCGAAGACCGTGCCGTCGCGGCCGACGCGGCGCTGGCGGAAGATGACGGGGCCGGGCGAGGACAGCCGCACGGTGATCGCGATCGCGGCCATCAGCGGCGCGAAGGCGAGGATGAGGAGCGCGGCGCCGATGCGGTCGAACGCATGCTTGACCGTGAACTGCCAGCCCTTGGGGTGCACGCTGCGCAGGCCCATGAGCGGCGTGCCGCCCAGCGGCTCGTACGTCGCGCGGTGGTTGAGCGACTCGAACAGGCGCGGGACCAGCGACACCTCGAGCCCCAGCGCCTCGCAGCGGCGCACGAGGTCGACGAGGCGCTCGTCGGGCTCCGACGAGAACGCGATGATCACGTGCTCGGCGCCGGTGAGCTGGGCGATCCAGTCGAGCTCGTCGGGCGAGCCGAGCACCGGGATGCCGGGGCTCTCGTGCGTGCCGAGCTCCATCGGGTCGGCGTCGAGGAAGCCGACGGGCGTCAGCCCGTACTCGGGGTTCTGCTCGAGTCGCCGCGCGAGGCGCATGCCGACGGTGCCGGCGCCCACGATCAGCGTCGGCGCGCCAGCCAGGCCGCGCGTCCGGGCGATCCGCTGGACGCCGAGCAGCGCGACACGCTCGCCGCCGACCGTCAGCATCGACGCGGCCCACAGATGGGCCGTCATCGACGAGAACGAGTCCGCCCCGCCGACGTAGATCTGCATGATCACCACGAACATCGCGGCGATCGAGACCGAGCCGGCGATCGGGATGACGCCGTCGAGGATCGTCGGCCGCAGGCGCCGCTCGTACATGCCGCGGAGCAGCAGCAGGAGCATCACCAGCGGCGGGAAGAGCAGCAGCGGCCAGCCGTCGCCGAGCCAGACGGGCTCGCCTGGCCAGCGCAGCGCCAGCACGAGCGAGCCGGTGAGGCACGCCGCGTCGAGCGCCGGGCGCAGGAAGCGCGACTGCAGCGCGCGGCGCAGGCCGGTGGAATCGTGGCGCGGGCGGAGAAGCGGGACGTCGGGCGCGGTCGCGGTCGCGGGCAGGCCAGGGAGCGGCGCGTGCAAGGGCACGGCTTCCGCGCTGGTGCTGCTGCTGAGCTCGATGCGACTCACGGTGATACCCGACTACTCGGTCTCGTCGGCCTCAACGCACCGAGACTTGAGGAAACGCCGGCGGTTCGCCGGATCCTGGGAGCGTGACCCGCCGGAGCCCGAGCACGGCGAGCACGAGCGCGGTCAGGCCGAGCACGACGAGCAGGACGCCGCCCGCCGAGAGCGGGAAGCCGCCCACTTCGCCGGCGTGGGTCGGGTAGGCGATCACACGCGGCGCGCCGGCGGGCGGGGCCGTGGTGGACGACGCGGAGTGGGTGGTGCTGGTCGACGTGCTGGATCCGGTCTTCGACTGCTTCTTCGACGTGGACGAACTGGAAGACGTCTTGTTGCGGTGTGGCTTACGCGTGATGGTCGACGACGAGCCGGACGCCGAGGACGTGCTGCTGGAGCTCGACGTCGAGTTGGCGGCCGACGACGCGGTCGAAGGCGTCGCGTTGGCGCTCAGGCTGTTCTGCGCCGTCGCGCCGGACGCGCCCGAGTTGTTGTTGCTGCTGCCCCCACCGCCGCCGCCACCACCGACCAGGCCGCCGCCGAGCAGGGTCTGCTCGCCCGCCCCCGGACCGGCGTAGCCGCTGAGCCGCGGGTCGCCCGCGTGCGCGGTCGCGGGGACGGCCGCGAGGGCCACCGAGAGCAGGAACGCGTGGAGCAGTGAGGAGCGGGAGGTCATGGAGAGGACACGCGGCGTGCCTGGGCATCCGCCGCGATCTCCATGGGCATTCCCTGCCGATCCCTGCTTGAACTTCATCCTGGTTCCCCGTCCGCTGGCCGACATCTCCCGCAAGGAGAAGTGTGCCCTGAACGTATCACCGCTCCCTGGTAGTTCGGGGAGGTTCTCGCGGTCTGTTCGAGGACTACAGAGGGTGAGATTTCTCACCCATGAGTGATCGCCTCGCCCTTGGTGAGCAGCCGTGCGTTCAGGACGTCGAGGTCCACGGTGCCGCCCTTGGCGACGATCTCGGCCGCTTCGCGGGTGGTCGGATCGCGCGGCGCGAGGCGCCGGGCGCGGTCCAGCAGGCGGCGTGCGCGCGCCTTGTCGCCCTGCACCGAAGCGATCGCGCCGAGCTCGAGCGTGGCGTACTGGTCGCGCGGGTTGCGGTCGAGCGCGTCCTGGAACGCCGCGCGTGCGCGCGCCAGGTCGCCGTAGCGCAGCGCGATCGAGCCCTTGATCAGCGCCGGGGTGTCGGTGAGCGGGTCGAGGTCGGCCGCGCGATCCAGCCGCGAGTACGCCTCGAAGGGTCGCGAGGCGTACACCTTGCTCGCCTGCTCGACGTCGCGGTCGGCCAGCCACGGTCCGGCGAGGACCAGCGCGCCGAGCACCAGCGCCGCCCCGACCGGCACGAGGACGAACGGGTTGCGGGCCCGCGCCGGGGCCTCGGCGGCGGGCTCCGGCGCGCGTCGCGGCGCCAGCGCGCACGCCAGGCCGAGGAACGCGAACGCGGGCGCGCCGAGGCCCGCCCACTCCCAGAACCAGTCGGTCATGCCGTGCGCGACCCAGTAGACGAAGGCCAGCGTCGCGCCGCCGGCGACCGTCGCCGCCAGCGGGTCGCGCAGCGCGCGCATGCCGCCCCACGCGGCGACCAGCGCGGACGCGAACGCGCCGAGCAGCAGCAGCGCGCCGATGATCCCGGTCTGCTCGAGCGTCCGCAGGGCGAGGTTGTGCGGATAGCGCGGCGTCTCGTAGCTGTCGCCGTGCTGCAGGTAGTCCTGGAAGAAGTTGTCGGCGCCGACGCCGACGATCGGGTGGTCCTCGAAGACGTTGACCGCGACCCGGTAGAAGTCATAGCGGTTGGACCCCAGCCCGGCCGTCAACCGGTTGTCGGAGCCCGTGTTGTCGTCGTAGCCACCCTTGAACGAGTGCCAGGCGCGGTCGACCCGGTGGACCGGGTTGCCGACGGCGACCAGGCCGCCGACCACGCCGATGACCGCGCAGCCCACGACGATCGCGGTCCAGCCGCGCCGGACCCGCGCCGCGAACGCGGGCGCCGGGGGTCGCAGCGTCTCCCAGGCGGCGACCGCGGCGACGACCAGCCCGGCGAGCACCGCCGCGACCAGCACCCAGCGCACGACCGCGTCCGCGGCGGTCAGCTCGGCCGGGACGTTCGGGTGGAAGGCGTCGACGGCGTCGGTCAGGTCGAGGATCTTGGGCAGCGCCACGGCGCCGAGGCCGACGATCGGGACGAACGCCGCGAGCGTGCGCAGCCGGCCGGGGACGATCGCGACCATCACCAGCGCGCAGACGGGCAGCGACAGGACCATCCCGCGGCTCTGGCACAGCAGCGCGACGTCGAGCAGCACGACGCCCAGCGCGGCGGCGATCCCCCGCAGCGCGAACGGGACCCGCGGGCTGGCCACGAATGCCACCGCCGTCCAGAAGGGCATCATGAACGTCGCCGCGTCGGCGTTCGCGTACCCGGCGGGGTCGACGAGGCGCCCGTCGCTGAACAGCGCGCGGGGATCGCTGCCCGCGCCGACCCGGATCAGGGTGACGAGCGCGATCATGCCGACGCCGAACGTCCACAGGCCGATGACCCACGCCGCGGTCGCGGGCCGCTGCGGCCAGAGGGCGAACAGCGCGAACGCGGCCAGGTAGAGCAGCGTGCGGTTCGCGCCCTCCAGCGCGGCGCCCTGGTCGTCGGCCCACGTGATCGAGAGGTAGCTCCAGGCCGTGAACGCGGCCAGCGCCAGCACCGCGATCCGGACCGGGACGGGCTGCGTCCGCCACGCGAACGGCAGGCCGAAGATCGCCACCGCGAGCAGCGCGAGCAGGACGATCGCGCCCGGCGCCCAGCGCGTGAGGGCCTGGCCGCCGTCGAGCGGGATCCAGACGAGGAAGACGGCGACGGCGAGGAGGGTCGGCGCCGTGATCGGCGCCGCGCGCAACCGGCTCAGGAGCACGATCGCCCTAGCCCTTGAGCTTCTTGTTGATGGCCTCGATCGTGGCGTTGAGCCGCTGGCCCGTCTGCTGGACCGCGGTCTTCAACCGGCCCTGCGCGGCGAGGATCGCGCGCGGGTCGTCGCTGTCGATGCGGCTGCGCGCGGTGCGCAGCGCGGCGCCGTAGCCGGCGACCTGGCCGATGAACCGGCTGTGCAGCGTCTCGAAGCCGCTTGGCGGATCGATGGCGCGCAGGTCCTTCACGGTCGTGCCCACAGCGCTCTCATACGCCTCGAGGGTGCGCTGGTCCTGCTTGGCCGAGCTCGTCGGCGTGATCCTGGCGCCGAGCTGCGTGAAGCGCTGCTGCAGCCCTGTCTGCGCCTTGTTCAACGACTTGACGTAGGTGTCGCGGCCGTCGTCGGAGCCGCCGCAGCCGGCGGCCGCGAGAGCGAGGACGAGCGCGATGAGGACGGCCGCACGAGCGAACATGCGGCAGCGACCATAGCGGGCATCATCGACGACCATACGCAGGTGGTCGACGGGACGAAGGCGCTTGGGCCGGCTAAGCCTCTCGCGCGCGCGTGCGCGCGAGGCTCGGGCCGACGGCCTACCCTTCCCTGCGATGGCGCGGCTGCCCGACGGCGAACGTCCCCCCGCCGACGGCGCGCTGCCGCCGACGGCCCTGCACGGCCTCGGCGCCGCCGATCGGCCGTTCGGCGTCTACGTCCACGTGCCGTACTGCGCTGCGCGCTGCGGCTACTGCGACTACAACACCTACATCGGGACCGAGGCGTCGCAGGACGGGTTCGGCGCCGCGGTCCGGGCCGAGCTGGCGCTCGCGCGTGGCGTCCTCGGCGACGCCACGCCGCCCGCCCAGACCGTCTTCGTCGGCGGCGGGACGCCGACGCTCCTGGCGCCCGACGAGCTGGCCCGCATCCTGGACGCGATCCGCGAGCACGTCGGCATCGCGCCCGGCGCCGAGGTCACGACCGAGGCCAACCCGGAGTCGGTCGACCCCGTCGCGCTCGCCGCGCTGCGCGAGGCCGGCTTCACCCGCATCTCGCTTGGCATGCAGAGCGCGGCGCCGCACGTCCTCGAGACGCTCGACCGCCATCACACGCCGGGCCGCGCCGTGGCCGCCGCGCGCGAGGCGCGCGCCGCCGGCTTCGAGCACGTCTCGCTCGACCTCATCTACGGCACCCCGGGCGAGCGCGCGGAGGACTGGCGCGTGTCGCTGGAGACGGCGCTGGAGGCCGAGCCCGACCACGTCTCGGCCTACTCCCTGATCGTCGAGCCCGGCACGAAGCTGGCGGCGCGGGTCCGCCGCGGCGAGCTTCCGGCCCCGGACGACGACGTGCTCGCCGACCGCTACGAGACGACCGAGACCGTCCTCGGCGCCGCCGGCCTGCGCTGGTACGAGGTCGCCAACTGGGCCCGCACCGACGCCGACCGCTGCCGCCACAACCTCGGCTACTGGGCGGGCGGCGACTGGTGGGGCATCGGCCCCGGCGCGCACTCCCACATCGGCGGCGTGCGCTGGTGGAACGTCCTGCACCCATCGCGCTGGATGGCGCTGCTGGCCGAGGGCTCGTCGCCGGCGGCGGGCCGAGAGGAGCCCGACGCGGACGCGACGCGGCTGGAGCACGTGATGCTGGGCGTGCGGCTGAAGGAGGGCCTGGCGCTCGAGGGCCTCAACGGCCACGCGCGCGGCGTCGCGGCGCAGCTCGCCGCGGACGGGCTGCTGCAGGACGACCCGCTGACGCGGGATGGGCGGGCGGTGCTGACGCTGCGGGGGCGGCTGCTGGCGGATCGGGTGACGCTGGCGCTGGCGGGGTGAGGGTGGGCGTCGGCGCCGGTTGGTGTTCAGTGCGGCGCGCGGGTCGTGCTGCGGGGAGTGGTGCGTCCGTCATCAAGGGCGTGCGAGTGTGGTGGCGGCGCTCCACGCGGTCGGTGTGGCTCGACCTCGTGGCAGCGCGGCGGGCGAGTTCGGGGCCGAATCGTCGGGTCAGGCGCTATGGATCGCGTGAAGTCCGCGTAAGTCGCGGACTTGACGCGATCGAGCACCATTCGGCCCCGAACCGCCCGCCCCGGAGCACGACCACCGACGAGCCACACCGATCCCGGTCGCGCCGCCAACACGCCTTCACGCCCTTGATGAGGAACGAACCACGCGCCGCAGCACCACACGCGCGCCGTACTGGTGACCAACCAACGCCCGCGCCCGCGCCCGCGCCCGCGCCCAGCCCTCACCCCACGTCCCGCGCCGCTTCCCCCACCAGCCGCTCCACCAGCACGCAGTCGCGCCACGCCCCGTCCAGCTGCCCGTGATGTCGTTGGATGCCCACGATCGTGAAGCCGCTGGTGCGGTGCAGCTCGATCGAGGCGGTGTTGGTCGAGAAGATCCGGGAGGTCAGCTTGTACAGCCCGATCTCCTCCGCGGCGACGGCCAAGGCCTCCAACAACGCGTGGCCGACCCCGAGGCGGCGGGCGTCGGACCCGACGTAGACGGCGTGCTCGCCGATGCCGGAGTAGACCTCGCGCTCGGAGTAGGGGCCGATCCGGCCGAAGCCGACCACGCGGCCCTCGTGCTCGGCGACGAGCACCGGGAGCGCGCGGACCGTCCACCCCGCGACCTCCGCGGTGCCACGCGGCCGCGTCTCGAACGTGGCCTGGCGCTCGGCGATCCCCTCGTTGTAGATCGTCGCGATGCGTGCGGCGTCGCCGGGATCGGCGCGGCGGATGGTGATGGACTTGCTCGCGGGCGGCAGGTCCCGAAGTCTACGACGCGTACAACCCGTGGAACCCGAACGGGATGTGGTGCGGCACGCGCGCGCGGGCGATCTCGCGCAGGTCGCGCGCGTCGAGCACCAGCAGGTAGGACGTGCGCGCCGGCGCGTCGAGGACGACCGAGAGCAGGACGCCGTCGTCCTCGCCGCGTCCGCCGCCCGGTCGCCGGACGAACACCGGCTCGCCCGGATACGCGCCCCGCTCGTCCCAGTGCGTCAGCCGCTCGGCCTTGATGTCCAACTTGCTGATGCGGTCGATGAAGCCGCTGCGCGCCGGGTCCTTCACGCCCACGCCGTAGGCATAGCGGTACTCGCGTGCGTTCATGCGGTCGTAGTCGGTGCGCGGCAGCTCGAAGTTGCCCTCGGCGAGGTCGCGCACCTCGGCCTTGCCCGACGCCGGGTCCAGGGTCAGCCGCCGCGGCGTCGCCTGCGGGACCCGCACGCCCGCCCGCCGCAGGTTCTTGAGGTACAACGCCTGGACGATCCCGTCGTCGTGGTGCGCGCAGACGTCGACCACGACGCGGCCGCGCGCGTCCTCGAACGCGTTGATGTTGTGGAACACGAAGAATGGGTCGACCTCGATCGTCGCCGCCACCCCGCCGCGCGCGCGGTCGACCAGCACGACGCGCGACGGCTGCCGCGCGTCCCACGCGAAGTTCGTCACGATCGGCCCGCGCTGCGGCGACAGGAACTTCGTGAGGTCGAAGCCGAAGGGCTGCGTGAAGACCGCGACGTAGCGCGGCGTGAGCGCGAACGAGTGCAGGTAGCCCGGGCGGTCCTGCGGGACGAACGCCAGCTCGCGGCGCGTGCCGTCCCGCCCTTGCACCAGGACGCGCAGCCCCGACGGGGGCACGAGCTCCAGCTCGTAGGAGAAGCGCTGGCCGGTCCGGGGGTCGTGGTGCGGATGCGCGGTCCCGAGCCGGCCGTTGGGCGCGGCCTCGGCGTCGGCGCCCAGGGTCTTGAGCGACCGCGGGTCGAAGCGCACCGGCACCGGCAGCTCGGTCAGCGCCCGGAAACGCGTGCCGAGGCGCTCGATCGAGACGTTGGCGTTCGGGACCGTCCCCAGCACCGGCAGCGTCGTGACGCCGCTGAAGATCGCGCGGCACGGGTCCGTCCCGAACTCCGAGTACTTCATCTTGCCCGTGCGCTTCCAGGCGTCGTGCTGGCTGGAGCGCAGGAAGCGGTTGGCGTAGGAGACGCGCCCGTCGCCGAACGCGAAGCCGTGCAGCATCGCCAGCCCGTCGAACCAGTGGTTGAGCTGCTGCTCGCCGATCTCGAACAGCGCCGGGCCGTTGCGGACCAGGACGCCGTTGAGCCAGCGGGGCAGCGCGCCGTCGACGTGGAGGGCGGGTACCCGCACCTCGGACGTCAAGGACCGGAACCCGGTGGCATAGGGCGCGGCGGTCGCGGCGCCCGCGGGCGCCGTTCCCAGGTAGGCACCGCCCACGACGGCGGCCGCGCCCAGGCGCGCGCCGTCCTGCAACAGCTCTCTCCGGGTCCGCGCCATGGGGGCCGACCCTAACCGCAGGTACGGCCTCCCGCACCCCCTGGTGCGGCCAGCAGGCCAAGTCGCCCCCGTGAGACCACACTGATACTGGAAAGCCGGAGACCCGCGCCTAGGTTCGGCCCATGACTCCGGTGCAGCTCTCCAGCCCCACCTTCGCCGCCCCCGTCCGCGTCGCCGACATGAGCGACGCCGCCCTCGCCCAGCGCCTCGCCGACGGCGACCGCGGAGCCCTCGACGCCGTGTACCGCCGCCACGCGCCGGCGCTGCGGCGCTACGCCCACCGCTACGTCGACGCCACGCTCGCCGAGGACGCCGTCCACGACGCGATCGCCCGCACGCACATGGCGCTGCTCGGCCGCGGCCGCGTCGTCGAGCTGCGCCCGTGGCTCTTCCGCTGCGTCCGCAACGCCTGCCTCTCCGAGCTCGACCGCGCCGCGAACCGCCGCTGCGACGAGCTCGGCCCCGAGCCGATCGCCGCGGGCGGCGCCGACTGCTCCGACGTCGCCGCGCGCAACGAGCACCTGCGCTCCGCGCTGGCGCGCATGGGCGAGCTGCCGCCGCGCCAGCGCGAGGCGCTCGCCCTCCGCGCGCTCGACGGCGCCGGCTACGACGAGCTCGCCGCGCACTTCACCCTGAGCGAGAACGCCGCGGTCCAGCTCGTCCACCGTGCCCGCCGCAACCTGACCGCGCTGGTGGCGGTCGCCTAGCCCATGCGGGACTCCCTGCCCCACAGCTACGACCACGCGTGGCTGCTTGCCCAGATCGTCGACGGGTACTACCGGACCGAGATGGCTTCCGCCCGCTCCGACGACGACCCCGACACCCGCGAGCTCAAGCTCCAGCAGGCCGGGCGCGCCCGCGATGAGTCGCGCTTCGCCCGCGAGGCCGAGCAGCCCGCCGAGGAGCGCGCGCACCGGCGCCGGTCCGAGAAGGCCGCGTACCTCTCCGACAAGCTCGCCGAGGCCGAGCGCGCCGAGAAGGGCTAGGGCGTCGCCGGCGCCGTCGACGACGGTGCCGAGGACGAGCCCGGCGTCGCGGTCGTGGTCGCCTGTGGCGCCGCGGTCGACGGTGCGGGCGTCGCGGTCGACGGCGCCGGCGTGGCGCGCGACGGCGCCGGCTGGTCGGTGGTGGTCGTCGGCGTCGTCCTGCTCTTGGTCGTGGACGTCGTCGTCGTCGTCGTGGTCGACGTCGTCGACGTCTTGTGGCCCCGGTGGCGCCCGCCGAAGATCGTCGTGGCGTTGTCGGAGTGACGGCCGAGCGACTGGCCGGCGATCAGCTCCGGCACCGTGAAGACCACGACGCAGATGACGAAGCCGAGCAGGCCGGTGAGGACCGCCACCCGCCAGCGCAGGCGGCTCGAGCGCGTCGAGTAGACGTTGACCGCGCTGTGCTCGGTGGCCACGACCGGCGGCAGGACGACGTGCGGCGCGTCGGGATCGACGACCGGCGCGTCGTCCGCAGGCGCGGGGATCGCGCCGGGGTCCGGGACCAGACCGGGCTCGTCGGCGCCCGTCCGGGTCCACCGCGAGGGCGCGGCGACGTTCGCGACGACCTCGGTCGGCTTGCGCAGGCCCTCCTTGACGAGCGCGACGATGACAGGGGACATCGCCGCGCTGAAGAGCGTGCCGGCTGCCCAGATCTTGGACGTCACGTACGCGGCGGTGGCCGAGGCGATCGCGCTGAGGAACAGCGTCGTCAGCTCGATCCCACTCGACCCGCCCGTCGTCTCCTGCGGCGGGGATCCCGAGGCCATCGGCGTCCGACGCTAGCGAACGCGGACGCGCCCGGACCCCCGGGGCGGCGTCAGCCTTCGGCCGTGCGCTTCAGCCCGTCGGCAGCGTTGCCGAGCAGGAAGTCACGCACCTGACCCTCGACCGGCCCGCGGATGAGCATGCCCAGCATGCGGCCCGGATCGACCTCCAGCGCGTAGGTCGCGCGGGTGCGGTCGCCGCCCAGGTCCTCGAGCGCCCAGTGGCCGTCGAGCGCCTTGACGTCGCCCTTCTCCTGGCGCCAGCGGATCTCCGTGGGCGAGTTGTAGGTGAAACTCAGCTTGGTCTTCACCGTCTTGACCTTGGCGTCGTTGACGGTGTCGACCAGCGAGGCCCGACCCTCCGCGTCGCGCTCCAGGATCTCGACGTCCTTCAGCGACCCCTGCCAGTCCGGCGCGTTCTCGATGTCGGCCGCGATGTCGAACACGCGCTGGATCGGCGCGTCGATCTCGACGGACCGCTCTCCGGTGATGTTGCCCATGCGCGGACCGTACCCGAACTCAGACGTAGTTCCGGGCGGCGCGCGCGGCCGACGCGCCGTAGCCGCCGCCGAACAGGACGGCGTGGACCAGGAGCGGGAGCAGCTGGTAGAGCGCGACGCGTTGTTGGTGTCCTTCGGCCCGCGGCCAGACCTCGTCATAGTTGTCATAGAACTCGGCCGACGGCGCGCCGAAGAGCGACAACATCGCGAGGTCGACCTCCCGATGGCCGCCGTAGGCCGCGGGGTCGATCAGGTACGGCCGGCCGTCAGCCGCGGCATGGACGTTGCCGGACCACAGGTCGCCATGGAGCCGCGCGGGCGGCTCCACCGGACCGGCGAGATCGTCGATGCGCTCCGCGACGGCCGCGACCGCCCGGACGCCGGCGCCGTCGAGCGCCCCGCGCTCCGCCGCCATCCGGGCCAGCGGGAGCAGCCGCGACTCCGCGTAGAACGCCGGCCACTCGGGACGCGGCGCGTTGGGCAGCGTGAGCGGACCGAGGACGTAGGCGCCGCGCCCGCCCGGCAGCGCGCCGGCGAGCTCGGCGCCGGCGCGGTGCACCGCCGCCAGCCCGCGACCCAGCGCCGCCTCGTCGGCGCGACCGCCGCCGTCGACCCATGCCAGGGCGATCCACCGGTCGGGATCGACCGCGAGCACCTCCGGCACCGGGAGGCCGTCCTCGACGGCGCCGAGCCAGCGCAGGCCCGCGGCCTCCGCCGCATACGCGCCCGGCGCGGCGTCGTCGGCGGTCTTGACGAACACCGCGGTGCCGTCGCCCAGCGTCGCGCGGAAGGCGCGGTTGAGGTCGCCGCCGGCGATCGGCGCCAGGCCGGCGACCTCCTGGCCCAGCGCGACGGCGAGCGCCTCCTTCACGAGGCGACGCGGCCCTCCGCACGCAAGGCGGACAACAACCCGTCGCAGGCCGCCGCGATCAGGTCGAGCACGTCCTCGAAGCCCTGCTCCCCGCCGTAGTACGGGTCTGGGACGTCGAGGTCGCCGGCCGCGACCGCCGCGGCGTCGTAGGACCGCAGCAGCACGACCTTCTCCGCGGCCGCCGCGTCGGGCGCGACCCGGCGCAGCGCCGCGACGTTCTCGGCGTCGGCGGCGAGCAGCAGGTCGTAGTCCTCGAAGTCCGCGGCGGTCACCTGACGCGCCGCGCCCTCCAGGACGATGCCGCGCGCCTGCGCGGCGGCGGTCGAGCGCCGGTCCGGCGGGTTGCCGACGTGCCACGCGCCGGTGCCGGCAGAGTCGATCGTGACCTCGCCGTCCAGGCCCTCGCGCGCGACGACCGCGCGCATCACGGCCTCGGCGGTCGGCGACCGGCAGATGTTCCCCATGCAGACGAAGAGCAGACGCATCGCCGCCTATCATCGCGAACGCGTGACACGGCACCTCGTCTGCCTGACCTTCGACTTCGACACGTCCGCCGGGATGATCGCCCGGGGGCTGACCAGCCCCACGCCGGTCTCGCGCGGCGAGTTCGGCGCCGTCGCCGCGCCGCGGATCCTGCGGCTGCTGGAGCGCCGCGGCCTCGCGTCGACCTGGTTCGTCCCCGGCTACACCGCCGCGACCTACCCGGACGCGGTCCGCGCGGTCGCGGCCGCCGGCCACGAGATCGGCAACCACGGCTGGTCGCACGTCCCGCCCGCGCAGCTCGCGCCCGCCGACGAGGAGCGCGAGCTGGTCGAGGCCAGCGCGCTGCTCGAAGACCTCAGCGGCCGCGCGCCGCGCGGCTACCGCTCGCCGTCGTGGGACCTCAGCCCGGTGACGATCGAGCTGCTCGAGCGCCACGGCTTCGCCTACGACAGCAGCATGATGGGCAACGACTTCACGCCCTACCCCGCGCGCGTCGGCGACCGCGTCGCGCTCGGCGAGCCGCTGCGCCCCGGCCGCGCGTCGGCCGTCGCCGAGCTCCCGGTCAGCTGGGCGCTGGACGACTTCCCGCACCTCGAGTACCTCAAGACGCCCGACGGCGTGCAGCTGCCGACGTTCTCGCCGAGCACGCTGTTCGACAACGCGCTCGGCGACTTCACCTGGATGCAGCGCGAGCTCGACCGCGGCGTCCTGACGATCACCATGCACCCCTACATCATCGGGCGCGGACATCGGCTGCTCGCCCTCGAGGCGTTCGTCGACGCGCTGGTGGGACGCGGCGCCCGCTTCGTCACCGCGGAGGCCGCCGTCGCGGCCTGGCAGAACCGCTGAGCCCATAGGCTCCAGGCCCATGCCCGGCCCCACGCCGCTGATCACCGCCCTGCGCGTCCGCTTCGTCGAGTGCGATATGCAGGGCCACGTCTTCAACGGGCACTACCTCATGTACTTCGACCTCGCGCACACCGAGGCGCTACGGTCGGCGTCCGGGCTCACCTACCCCGAGCTCGTCCAGGCCCACGGCGTGGACTTCGTGGTCGCCGAGTCGGGCGTGCGCTACCTCGCGCCGGCCTACTACGACGACCTCCTGGAGATCGCGGTCACCTTCGAGCCGCTGACGGCGTCGTCGCTGACCAGCCGCTTCGCCGTCGTCCGCGACGGGGACCCGATCGCGACCGGCTTCCTGCGCCACGTCTGCGTCGACAGCAAGAACTACAAGAAGACGGCCTGGCCGGACGCCTTCCGCGGCGTGCTGGAGCCGTACATCGGCGAGCCGGCGTCGTCGTAGGGTGTCGGCATGCCCTACGTGCCCGCCGACGACCGCTACGACCAGATCGCCTATCGCCGCAGCGGCCGCTCCGGCCTGAAGCTGCCGGCGATCTCGCTCGGCCTCTGGCACAACTTCGGCGACGACCGCACGCTGGACTCCCAGCGCGCGATCGTCCGCCGCGCGTTCGACCGCGGGATCACCCACTTCGACCTGGCCAACAACTACGGCCCGCCGCCGGGCAGCGCCGAGACGAACTTCGGCACGCTGCTGAAGACCGACCTGAAGCCCTACCGCGACGAGCTCGTCGTCTCGACCAAGGCCGGCTACGACATGTGGCCCGGCCCCTACGGCGAGTGGGGCTCGCGCAAGTACCTCATGTCGAGCCTCGACCAGTCCCTGACCCGCATGGGCCTGGACTACGTCGACGTCTTCTACAGCCACCGCTTCGACCCCGACACGCCGCTGTACGAGACGTGCTCGGCGCTCGACGCCGCCGTCCGGCAGGGCAAGACGCAGTACGTCGGGATCTCGTCCTACTCCGGCCAGCGCACCGAGGAGGCGGCCCAGATCCTGCGCGACCTCGGCACGCCGGTGCTGATCCACCAGCCGTCCTACAGCCTGCTCAACCGCTGGATCGAGGAGGACCTGCTCGACGTCCTCGAGCGCGAGGGCATCGGCTGCATCGCGTTCTCGCCGCTGGCCCAGGGCATGCTCACCGACAAGTACCTCGGCGGCAACGTCCCGGCCGGCTCGCGCGCGGCGGAGGGCCGGTTCCTCACCGCCGACATGCTCACGCCCGACGCGCTGGCCCACATCGAGGCGCTGAACCGGATGGCCCGGGACCGCGGCCAGTCGCTCGCCCAGATGGCGGTCGCGTGGACGCTGCGCGACCCGCGCGTCACCTCGGCGCTCATCGGCGCGTCGTCGGTCGCGCAGCTCGACGAGAACCTCGCGGCCCTCGACAACCTCGAGTTCACCGACGACGAGCTGGCCCAGATCGACCGCCACGCGGTGGACGCCGGCATCAACATCTGGTCGCAGTCGTCGGCCGGCTGAAGCCTGGCGCGTTCACATTTGCGAAACGCCGAGGTGCGGCGGACCGTACCTGCGTTCGGGAGCCACCTCGGCTGCCCGGCGCCTAGGCGAAGTGGAGGATGCGCCCATGCAGTCGCACGCGCATCACATCCAGGCCATCTTGGCTCGGGAGCTGGACCTCCACGCTCGTCAGGTGCAGCTCGTCCGCGCCAGCCTGCTGTCCGTGCCGCCGCGCAGCTCGGGGATTGCTGCCGGCGGTCGCGTGCAGGCGCGGGCCTCCCGCTGAGCCGGCCTAGGCTGAACGGACTCCGAGTTGTGCCGACGGGTGTGGCTCATCGGGGCTCCATCTTTTTGGCACCGTAGACGAGCTCGGCCGGGCAGCGCCCGGCCGTGTGTCGTCCGTGGTGATCTCGCTCGTAGTTGTATTCGTTGATGTAGGTGTTGAGGTGGCGGCGTAGGCCGGTGAAGCGGACCTGTAAGAAGCGGGCGAAGGCCGGTCGCCAGCACTCTTCCAGGACGGTGCGGTGTAGGCGTTCGACGTGGCCGTTGGTCTGTGGGCGTCCGGAGCGGGTCTGGGTGTGAGCGACGCCGTCGGGCAGGGCCGCGGCGAAGGCGCGCCGGCCGAATTCGTTGCCGTTGTCGGTCAGGACCCGCTCCAGTTGCCAGCCGGCGGCCGAGAGCTCTTTGGCGATGCGGTGGGCGAGTTTTGAGGTGTGTTCGACGGTCGGCCCGCTCGGTGGGCAGACGACCAGGTCGGCCCAGGCAAAGGAGCTGTAGGTGTCGCAGGCGGTGATCTGCCAGACCGGGCCGGCGCTGCCATGCAGGCGCCCGACAAAGAAGCAGTCGATGCCGACCAGCTCGCCGGGACGGTTGCTGTCGATGTGGGGCTCGGGCTCGGGCTCGCGCGGCGGCTCAAACGGAGCGCGGTAGCCGGCGACCAACGCCAGGCGCTTAGCCCGCGTGTTCAGGCCGTGGCGAACCAGGGTCTTGTAGACGCCGTTGGGCGAGACGATCAGCCCGCCCCACTGCGGTCGGGCCAGGCGCGTAGCGATCCGCCGCGGGCCGAGCCCGGGATGGCCCAGCGCGAAGGCGACGATCCGTTGTTCGACCATCGGCGAGAGCTGGTTGGGCATCTGCGGCGAGCGTCGTTCTCGGGGCCGCAGCATCTCGAGGCCGGACTTCTGGACCTGCTGCTTCCAGCGGTAGTAGGTCGAACGATGAACACCCATCAGACGGCAGGCCTCTGAGACTCCGCGCTCAGCGGCCAGCGAGAACAGCTGCAGGCGATAGCCGAACAGCACGTCATCCTTGGTCATGCGACTCCTCGACTCCTTGGTTTGGCGACTTCGGAGCCTGAGTCGCAACCCGGACGGGCCCGCCTTCGGCGGGCCCGTCTGAGGTCAAGGCATAGATCTCAAACGACAGACAACTGTCGCGAGAACATGGAGTCTGTTCAGCCTAGGCGTTGACGACGCGCCTGGCCGGCGCGGCGTCCGCGACGGCATAGCTGCCGGCAGCGACGACGGCGCCGACGACGGCCACGGACGGCCAGGCGCCGATGCTGTGCGCCAGCACGTGGGACCCGGCGAAGGCCGCGAGGTAGAGCCCGACCAGCCCTGCCGCGCGGCCGGCGCCGACCCGCTCGCGCCAGCGCAGGGCGCACCAGCCGCAGCCCGTGGCCAGGACGACGCCGCCGAGCGGCCGGACCCCGGTGGCCTGCGCGACCGCGAAGCCGAGGGCCAGCGAGCCGGCGGCAACGGGCCAGGTGGGCCAGGCGGACGTGCGCGACAGCATGGCCTGCACGGTACCGAGCGCCGCGCGCAGGCCCCGCGCCGCCGCGCCGCGCAGAGGCACCGGCCGGCACCGCCGGCGTCAGTTCAGGCGCGACAGCAGCCGCTGGTGCATCGCCGTCTGCCCCGCGCGCGAGCCCTCGTCGACCGGCAGCGCGAGCAGCAGCGCGCTGGCCCCGAGGCTCCGCGTCAGGTCGCCGGAGCGCTCCGCGGCGACGGTCACGTGGCGCAGCACGACGCCGGTCGCCTCGTGCGCGCAGCGCCAGGCCAGGTCGACGTCGAGCGTGCGCGGGTCGACCAGCGCGTCGGGCTGCCCGGGGTCGACGACCGCCACCGGCGCCAGCTCGCGGTGTCCGAGGTAGAGCTTCATGTCGTGGCCGACGAGCGCGGTCTGCCACCCCACGCGCTGGCCCAGCGCGCCGAGCGCCACGGCAACGCCTACAGGATGCCCCTTGCCCTCGCGCAGGATCTCCGGCAGCAGGTAGCGGCCGTCGCGCCGGGGGCGCAGCGCCCGGACCGCCAGCACGCGCAGCGCCTCGAGCTGCGCGAGCGGCTCGCTCACGTCGGGCAGGGCGCGGGCCAGCACGGCAAGCGAGCGCCGCGCCGCGTCCACCCCGCCGCCGGCGCCGAGCTCGACCGCGAGCTCCATCGCCAGCGCCTCCTGCGGCGGGCACTGCTGCCCGGCCAACCGCGCGAAGTCGCTCATCAGCGGCGCGAGTAGAACTCGACGATCAGCTGCTCCTCGATCGGCGACGGGATCTCCCGCCGCTCGGGGAGGCGCAGCACCTTGCCGCTCAGCCCGTCGAAGTCGGTCTGGAGCCACGCCCCGACGCCGGCGGTCAGCTCGGTCGCCTCGCGGACGAGCGGCTCGACCGGCGCGTTCTCGCGCAGCGTGATGACCTGCCCCGGCTTGACCGCGTAGGACGCGATGTCGACGCGCCGCCCGTCGACCAGGATGTGCCCGTGGCCGACGAACTGCCGCGCCTGCGCGCGGGTCGAGGCGAAGCCCAGCCGGTAGATCACGTTGTCGAGGCGGCGCTCGAGCGCGATCAACAGCTCCTCGCCGGTCAGGCCGGCGCGGCGCTCGGCGGCCTCGACGTAGCGGCGGAACTGGCGCTCGCGGACGCCGTAGTAGCGCTTGGCCAGCTGCTTGGCCCGCAGCTGCGTGCTGAAGACCGACGGCTTGTTCGGGCGGCGGTTGCCGTGCTGGCCGGGCGGGAGCGGGCCGCGCCGGGTCAGCGCCGACTTGCCGTTGATCGCCCGCAGGCCCTTCAGGTACAGCTCGACGCCTTCGCGTCGCGAGAGCCGCTCGACCGGCCCCGTGTAGCGTCCCACTCGCATCTCCTACTCGCACGGTTGGCTTTGACTTAGGGGACCCTAACACAGCGTCGGGCGGCGGGGCGGTGGCTGCTGCTCGGCTGGCTGGTGGCGAGGCTGGTCCGCCGGGCGATCGGCTGCGGCTCGCTGTCCCCACGTCAACGACGCCGGCTTCTGGCTCGTCAACCAGTACTTCGACATGGCGGGCGTCATGATCCTGTCCGTGATCGTGTGAGCAGCGCGCAGGTCGTCATCGGGATCGACATCGGCACGACGAGCGCGAAGGCGGGCGCCTTCGACGCGGACGGGCGCGAGACCGGCGCGTCCGAGGTCGCCTACCCGCTGCTCGAGCCCGAGGCGGGCTGGGCGGTGCAGGAGCCGCTGGTCGTGGTCGACGCCGTGGTCGCGGCGACGCGCGACGCGATCGCGGCCGCGCACGCGGCGGGGCTGGACGTCGCGGGCCTGTCGTTCTCCACCGCGATGCACTCGCTCGTCGGCACCGACGCCGGCGGCGCGCCCCTCACCGACCTCGTCACCTGGGCCGACCAGCGCGCGGCGCCGCAAGCCGAGCGCCTGCGAGCGGAGCGCCCGCACCTGCACGGCCAGACCGGCACGCCACTGCACCCGATGTCGCCGTTGACCAAGTTGGTGTGGTTCCGCGAGGAGCGGCCGGAGCTGTTCGCGCGCGTCGCGCGCTGGTGCCAGATCAAGGAGCTGGTCGTCTTCCGCCTCACCGGCGCGTGGATCACCGAGCCCTCGTCGGGCTCGGGGACCGGGCTCATGGACCTCCACACGCTGGCGTGGCACGACGAGGCGCTGGAGGTCGCCGGCATCGCGCGCGGGCAGCTGTGCCCGCTGGCGCCGACCAAGCACACCATGTCGCTCACGGCCGCGGGCGCCCGCGCGCTCGGCTGCTCCGACGACCTGCCGCTGGTCCTCGGCGCCGGCGACGGGCCGCTGGCCAACCTCGGCGTCGGCGCGGTCGCGCCCGGCGTCGCGGCGTGCTCGATCGGGACGTCGGGCGCGCTGCGGCTGATGGTCGAGCGCCCGGTCGTCGACGAGCGCGGCCGGGTGTTCTGCTACATGTTGAGCGAGGGCCGCTGGGTCGTCGGCGGCGCCATCAACAACGGCGGCGTCGTCCTGCAGTGGGCGCACGACGCGCTGGCACCCGGGCTCGGCGCGCACGCCGAGCCCGAGCTGATGGCGATCGCCGCGCAGGCGCCGCCGGGCAGCGACGCGCTGGTGATGCTCCCCTACCTGCTCAGCGAGCGCGCGCCGCACTGGTCGACGCTGGCGCGCGGCGCCTACGTCGGGCTCACGCGCGCCCACCGGCGCGAGCACCTGGTCCGCGCCGCGCTGGAGGGCGTCTGCCAGCAGCTCGCGCTGGTCCTCGCGTCGCTGCGCGACGCCGGCAACGACGTCCGCGAGATCCGCGCGACCGGCGGCTTCGCGCGCAGCGAGCTGTGGCGCCAGATGCTGTGCGACGCGCTCGGCCAGGACGTCGGCTTCCCCGAGGGCCACCAGGGCTCCGGCTTCGGCGCGGCCCTGCTCGGGATGGAGGCGCTCGGCGTGATCGCGTCGTTCGACCGCGCCGCCGAGCTGATCGCGGTCGACGAGGTCCGCACGCCGGACCCCGCGGCGGCCGCGACCTACGCGCGGATGCTGCCGGTGTTCGACGCGCTCTACGACGCGCTCGGGCCCGCGTTCTCGCAGCTGAGACGTCTGGCCGACTGAGGCGCTGGGACGCGAGAGCGCCTCCTTCGCGCAGCTGCGCGCGCTGGAGCCGCCTGCAATTCCGCCTGCAAGTTGAAGGGCTTTGGCTCGCTAGCGTGACGCGGCCGCCGTGCCTGGCCGTCGCCTTCCCCATGCCGCGTTGCCCCTGCTCCTCGCGCTGCTCGCGCTGACGGTCGTCGCCACGCGCGCGCACGGCGCGAGCGAGGGCAAGCTGCGCTCGACGATCCACGCCGGCAAGGCGCGCGAGCAGGCGCTGAGCGACGCGGCCGCGCACCTCGGCCGGCTGGAGCGGGCCAGCGCCAAGGAGGTCGCGATCATCGACGGCCGCCTCGCCGACGCCCAGAACGAGCTCGCGGTCTCCCAGGCCCGGCTGACCAGGACGCAGACCGACCTCGCCGCCGAGCGCCGGCGGCTCGCGCGCCTGAAGAAGCGGCTTGCGGAGTCGCGGGCCCTGCTCACCGAGCTGTTGCGCGAGCGCTACATGAGCGACGAGCCGGACATCGTCTCGGTCGTCCTCGACGCGCACGGCTTCGCGGACCTGCTCGACCGCATGGAGTTCCTCAAGCGCGTCGAGCACTCCGACACCCAGATCCTCGACATCGTGCGCGACGCGCGCCGCGACGCCGGCCACGAGACCGTCGTCCTGACCAGGCTTCAGGCCGAGCGCCAGGCCCAGACGCTGGCCGTCCAGCGCGAGCGCAACGCGCTGGCCGGGATGGAGGCCGCCGCGCAGGCGCGTCGCGACGCGCTGGCCAGCGCCCACGCCGCGCGCCTGGCCGCGCTGCGCGCCACGCGCGCCAGCCGCGTCGCGGCGGAGAAGACCCTGACGAAGCTGCTGGCCCAGCGCGCCCGCGCGGCCGCGAACGTGAGCGGCCCCGGAGGCCCGTGGGCGATCCCGTGGGCGATCGTGCAGTGCGAGTCCGGCGGCCAGAACCTGCCGCCCAACAGCGCCGGCGCTTCGGGCTACTACCAGATGATGCCCGCGACCTGGAAGGGCCTGGGCGGCTCGACCGCCGACGCCTACAAGGCCTCAAAGGCCGAGCAGGACCGCCTCGCCGCCAAGCTGTGGAACGGCGGCGCCGGCGCGTCGAACTGGGTCTGCGCCGCCCTGGTCGGCGTCATCTAGTCCCGGCTACGGTCGGCCGTCGACGTCGATCGTCGTCTTGGCCTTGCGGCCCTTCAGCTCGGTCGTGTAGACCGACAGCTTCAGCGGGACCGGGCGCGCGCCGCTGAGGTCCGACATGCGGTCGCGCGCCTTCTTGCGCACGGTGGCGGATGGGACGAGCGCGCCGCTCTCGAACGTCGCCAGCACGCGGCCGGCGCCCAGCTTGCCGGGGATGCGCACGGTGAGCTTGCCGGACCGCGACAGCGCCCAGTGCTTCTTTGACAGGCGCTTGCCGTCCACGCGCACCGCGATGCCCTTGGCGGCGCGGTCGGGCCGCGCGCTCAACCCCTTGGGGATCGCGATCGTCACCTGGCGGAACGGGTTGCGGTTGCCCGGCGAGCGGGCGACGTTGATCAGCGCCTGTGGCCTGGAGGAGCCGAGGCCGGAGACGTCGGCGCGCACCAGCGCGCCCGTGCGGCACGCCGCCGCGTCGAGCACCGGCTGCTTGACGCTGCGCTGGCCGGCCTGGCTCAGCACCGTCGCGTCGGACGGCGCGAACTCCGCCGCGCACAGGTCCGTCACGTTCGTGAACGGCCCGGCGCGGCCGGTGCGCGCCCCGTAGAACGACAACTTGAAGTCCGACAGCGGCACGTCCGGCAGGCCCTTGAAGCGGGCCTCCAGCCGGCCCGCGTTCGGGCTCAGCCGCAGCTCGCCGTCGAGGCGCAGCGCGACGCCGGGCGCCTTGAGGAAGACGCTCACGTAGGGCAGCTCGACGCCCTCCTCGTCGGGCGCGGGCGTCCCGGTGTCGCTCAGGTACACGGAGCCGGAGAGCTTGTCCTCCAACAACGGCGTGGCTGCCTCGGCGACGCCGATCTTCGACGACGCCGGGCACGCGTCGGCGTTGAGCTGCGCGGGCGCGCATGCGCCGTCGCTGAGCGCCGCCGGGTTGGGCTGCATCGCGGCGCTGACGAGGATCGTGACGTCGTCGAGCGCCGAGTCGGTCGTGCGCGGCACGATCTCGGTCTGGAACGGCGGCTGCGAGTTGGCAGCCTTGACGCCGGGGTCCTCGACCGAGGTGAACACGTCGGGCGTGAACTTCAGCTGGTCGCAGGCGCGCGCCTGGTACGGCCCGCTGCCCGAGCCCTGCGTGCCGTCGGTGCCGGTCATCGAGACGCCGAACGAGCGCGCATCGCAGCCCGACGGGTTGAGCAGGAAGCCCTTCTTGGCGATGCTCAGCTGCAGCCGGCGCAGGCCGAGCGGGAAGCCCTTGAACGCCGCCGGCAGCGCCGCCGTGACGTGGACGCGGCCGTCGGTCTTGCCCAACGTGAGGTTGTTGGCCAGCACGAAGTTCCCGAGGTCGATCGGGCCGACCTTCACCGGCAGGACGAGCCAGATCCGCGCGGCGGCCGTCGACGTGCCGGTGCCGAGGTACAGGGTGCCGCTCAGCGAGATCGGCAACGGGCCGGACCCGGCCGCGACCTTGACCGTGCCGATCTGCGTGTTGGACGGGCAGTTGGCGGCGAGCGCCTTGCTCGTCTCGCATGCCGTCTGGCCGGCGAGCTTGCCGACCAGGCCCTTGGGCATCACGATGTCGAGCCTGCTGGGCCGTCGCGACGCGGCGTCGCGCTGGACGTCGACGGCGAGCATCGGGCTCGCCAGCGCCTTGTGGTTGTCGGTGTCGCCGCTGATCGTCGGCGTCTCCTTGGGCGCGCAGCCGCCCTGGCCGTCATCGGAGAACGTCGTCGTCAGCGACGTCGTCGTCGACTGGCCGGTGCTGAACGGGGTCGCGACGGTCGAGGTCGTGTAGCTGCCGCAGGCCGGCGGCGTCGAGAGGACCCCGCGCGGCCCGCCGAAGAACATCAGCAGGAAGCGCGTGTACGGCACCTGCGGCAAGCCGTCGAGCACCGTCGTGATCTGCCCGGTGTCCTCGTCGAGCGTGATGTTGCCGACGAGCTTGACCGTCACGCCCTGCTTTTGGGCGAAGAAGTAGATCTGGTACGGGTGGTCGGTCGTCCGCGCGAAGAACACCTTGCCCGACACCACGCCGAGCAGCGGGTTGTCGAACGTGACCGTGCCGAGCTGTGACCGGGCAGGGCACTTGATCGGGTCGTCGCCCTGCTTGCCGAACTGCGCCGGCGAGCACAGCTGGAGGCCGTCGTCGGCGACCGACGGGTTGAAGGCGATGCCCGCCGGCAGGCGCACCACCGCCTTGGACGTGTGCGACGGCGCGCGGTCGTTGACGTTCTCGGGCAGCGTCAGGCCGATCGTCGCGCCCGTCGGCTGGTCGATGCCGTGGGAGTCGAAGTCCGCGACCTGCTGGGGCGCGTAGGGCACCGAGTCGCAGCTGGTCGCGCGGTACGGCGCCTTCGCCGTCACCGGCTTGCTCGAGGCGTAGGAGTCGATCGTCGCGCTGACGGAGTTGGGCGCGCACGAGGTCGGGTTGACGATGAAGAACCCACCCGAGGGCGTCCGCCCGTCCAGCGTCAGGGCCATCGAGGTGATCGTCAGCGGGACGACGCCGAGCTTGTTCGGGATGTCCTTGATGATGTTGACCAGCCCGTAGTCGCTGTCGTCGCGGACGTCGATGTCGACCGGCAGCACGATCTTGCCCAGCGCGCCGCCGAGGGGCCGCACGACGATGCCCAGCCGCGCCGGCCGGTTGGCCGGCGGGACCACGTTGTAGACCGTGCCCGTCGACGGCACGTTGAGCGGGAGGCCGGCGGCCTGGGCCATGACCGTCGTCGTCCCGACCTCGCTGTCCGCCGGGCACGCGTCGGCGTTGAGCTGCGCCTCGGTGCACTGCGGCACCGCGCGCGGGTTGCCGAGCAGGCCGGTCGGCAGGTTGACCGTGACGTCCTTGAGGTCCTCGTCGGCGTCGGAGAACGCGACGTTCAGCGTGAAGTTCGAGTGCGCGCCCGCCGACGGGTCGACCGACGTGAGGCTGATGTCGCTGATCCCGATGGCCCGCGCGCCCGGCGCGACGGCCAGCGCGAGCGCCACGGCCATCAGCGCGGCGATCAGCGCGCGCGTCGTTCTCCCAGAGCCCAGGTCCCCTGCCAGCACACCGGAAGATGTACCCCGGCGCACCGTCGCGAAACGTCCGCGTTCACAGAACGCGGGCGCGCCGGATCGGCGTGTCGCTAGTCGACGAAGAGGTCGGCCTGCAGCTCGGCGTCGTCGCCGCCGTAGCTGTACTGGCTGAGGTCCGTGATGCCCTCCTCGGCGAGCACGTCCTCGACCAGCGCGAGGTTGGCGGTGTACGCGCGGCTGTCGCGCGTGAGCATGATGTAGGCCGCGTCGGCCACGATCTCCGGCTTGCGGGACTTGGCCATCGCCGTGTCGCCGCCGAGCAGGTTCTGGACCGCGGCGGTCGCGACGAGGGTCTTGGGCCACAGCGCGTTGAACGCGACGCCGTCGGGCTTGAACTCCTCGGCCATGCCCAGCGTGCAGAGGCTCATGCCGTACTTGGCGATCGTGTAGCCGATGTGCCCGCCGAGCCACTGCGGCTTGAGGCTGATCGGCGGCGAGAGCGTCAGCACGTGCGGGTTGTCGCCCTGCTTGAGGTGCGGGACGCACGCCTTGCTGACGACGTAGGTCCCGCGCGTGTTGATGCTCTGCATCAGGTCGTAGCGCTTCATGTCCATGGCCTCGGTGCCGGACAGGTTGATCGCGCTGGCGTTGTTGATGCAGATGTCGATGCCGCCGAACTTCTCGACGGTGGCGGCGACCGCGCCGGCGACCGACTGGTCGTCGCGGATGTCGCCCACGATCGGCAGCGCCTGGCCGCCGGCCTTCTCGATCTCCTCGGCGGCCGTGTACACGGTGCCCTCGAGCTTGGGGTGCGGCTCCGCGGTCTTGGCGATCAGCGCGACGTTCGCGCCGTCGCGCGCGGCGCGAACGGCGATTGCGAGCCCGATGCCCCGTGAGGCACCGGAGATGAACAGGGTCTTGCCTGCGAGCGTTCGGGACACGCGACGGATCCTAAACGGACGCGCGATCTGCGCGATCCAGGACCTGCATGTACCACTTGCTCTTATTAAGTTGGATATTCCGCGTAAGTGGGGCTCAGTTGGCGCGTTGCAGCGAAAGAAACGTCGCACGGTTCGCAAATCTGAGCGATGATTCGAGCAGTAACATTCCCACACCTCAGAGGAAGCCATGCCCTCCATCACGAGTGTCGACGACCAGCGGTACGTCAAAGCGCTTTCGCATCCGTTGCGCGTCCGGATCCTCGGGATCCTCGAAGAGCAGCCGGCGAGTCCTGTTGAGTTGAGCCAGGTGCTCGACGCCACGCTCGGAACGATCTCCTACCACGTGCGCCAGCTCAACGAGCTCGGGCTCCTCGAGCTGGTGCGCGAGACCCCGCGCCGCGGCGCGATCGAGCATCACTACCGAGCCAAGCCCCGGCCGAAGTCTGGGGGCGCGGCCTGGGACAGCGTCTCGGTCATCGCCAAGCAGGCCGTCATCGGCGCCGAGCTGGCGCAGACGACCGAGGTCGCCACCCGCGCCGCGGGCGTCGGCGGGTTCGACAGCGACCACGCGCGCCTCGAGCGCCTGCGCCTGTCGCTGGACGCCAAGGGCGTCGAGCAGCTGTCCAAGGCCGTCGTCAAGCTGGTCGACGAGGCGCGCAAGATCCAGGACGCCGCGACCAAGCGCCAGGGCAGCAGCAACGGCGCCCGGACCACGGACACCGCGCTCGTCGCGATGCTCTTCGACGCCGTCGGCGCGCCCGACCCGAGCGCGGGCCGGCCGGAGCCGACGCAGAAGCCGCGCAAGCCGCGCCGTCGCGCGGCGGCTTGACGGAACGTCAAGCGTAGGCGCTGTCACATCCCAGGCCCCCCAAGGGTCCAGGATCCCGCGGGGGCCTGAGGATGTGGTCACAGGATCGGGCGACGCGTGTCCTAATGGACATGGCACCACGACGCGACGACCGCTGCGGCGCCCGCTTCCGCCGCGCGACCCCAGAGGGCGAGCCGCACGTCCCAGAGACGCAGGAGCTCGGCCTCACCGCGCTCGGCGCAGCGTTCATCGACGCGCTGCGCGACGACGAGCGCTTCCGCGACGTCATCGCGGATCCGTTCGGCGAGGACGACCATGACCCGGCCGCCGCGGCCTGAGCGCGTCGACCGCCGGAAGTACTAGAACACCACGGTCGTCGAGCCGTGGCGCAGGACCCGGTCCTCGCAGTGCCACGCCACGGCGCGCGCCAGCACGGCCCGCTCGATGTCCGCGCCGCGGCGCGCCATGGCCGCGGCGTCGTCGCGATGGCTGACCCGGATGACGTCCTGCTCGATGATCGGGCCGGCGTCCAGCTCCTCGGTCACGTAGTGGGCGGTCGCGCCGATCAGCTTGACGCCGCGCGCCTTGGCCTGCTCGTACGGGCCCGCGCCGGCGAACGCCGGCAGGAACGAGTGATGGATGTTGATCACCGGCGCGCCGACGCGGTCGAGGAAGTCCCCGGACAGGATCTGCATGTAGCGGGCCAGGACGACGAGGTCGGGCTGCGCGGCGCCCAGCAGCTCGAGCAGCCGCTGCTCGGCCTGGGGCTTGGCGTCCGGCGCGACCGGCACGTGGTGGTAGGCGACGCCGAGGTTCTCGACGTCGGCCCGCAGCTCGTCGTGGTTGGAGGCGACGAGGACGACGTCGGCGTGCAGCTCGGCGCGCCGCCAGCGCCACAGCAGCTCCTGCAGCCCGTGGTCGTACTTGGAGACGAGGATCGCGACGCGCTTGCGGCGCTGCACGTCCCACAGCGACCAGTCCATGACGAACGGCTCGGCCACGCCGCGCGCGAAGGCGGCGCGCAGCGCGTCGGGGTCGACGCCGGGCGGGAGCGCGAACTCCATCCGCAGGAAGAACTCGCCGCCCCACGGGTCTGTCGAGTGCTGGTCTGAGTGGATGATGTTCGCGCCGGCCTCCAGCAGGAAGCGCGAGACCGCGGCGACGATGCCCGGCCGGTCGGCGCAGGCGACCAGCAAGCGCATGGTGATGGGCGGTGGCGAAGGCACGGACACGGCGCGGGTGATCGTAGGGCGCGGCGGGTCCGCCGCCCAGGCCCTGCCGCCTGCCGCCTGGCAGGTCTTGCGCGCGGCCTCGTGTGAACGCGTACGATCTGACGACGATGCCCGAGATCTCCCCTGCTCTGTACCGCGCCGGCGAGGGCGAGCCGCTCGTCCTGATCCATGGCTTCACCGCGACGTGGCGCTGCTGGCTGCCGGTGCTGGGCGAGCTCGTGCCGCGCTTCGAGGTCATCGCGCCCACGCTGCACGGCCACGACGGCGGCGCCGAGCTGCCCCGGCACGGCGAGCCGCACTCGATCGCGCGCGCGGCGGACTTCCTGGAGGAGCACCTGGACGCGCTGGGCGTCGGGACCGCGCACCTCGCGGGCAACTCGCTCGGCGGCGCGCTGGCCTTCGAGCTGGCCAAGCGCGGCCGCGCGCGGTCGGTCGTCGGGATCTCGCCGGCCGGCGGCATCCGCCCGGGCGACGACGCCGCGGCCCAGAAGATCATCAAGGTCTTCTCGCGCATGCAGAAGACGACCAAGCAGGCGCTGCCGATCCTGCCGCGCGTGATGGCGCGGCCGGGGCTGCGCCGCCTGGCGCTGCGCGACGTGATGACACGCGGCCATCAGGTGCCGGCGGCCGAGGCAATCGGGCTGGCGCGGTCGGCCGTGAACTGCGCGATCGTCGACGACGTCTTCTCCATCCTGCGCGCCGGCGAGGCGGGCGCGCGCGACCTGGACCAGATCAAGGTCCCCGTGTTGGTCACCTGGGGCAGCAAGGACCGCATCCTGCCGATGCACGTCCACTCGCCGCGCCTGCGCGAGGAGATCCCGGGGCTCGAGTTCCGCGTGCACCCGGGCATCGGCCACACGCCGATGTGGGACGACCCGGGCCTGATCGCCACCACGATCGGCGACTTCGCGGCCCAGCACGCCGAGTCCTCCGCGCCGGCGCCCGCGGCGGGCGACCCGGAAGCGGCGGCGACGGCGGCCTAGCAACGCGGCGTCTTGGCGGACGCCCAGGTGCGCGCGACGAGCCTGCGCGTGCCGATGCGCGTCTTCTTGCCGGTGGCGCCGGGACGGACCGAGAACGTGATGGTGTAGGTGTTGCCCGCCTTGACGACCGGCTGCGGCCGGCCGGCGGCGGTCTCGTTCACGATCGCGGAGCGGTAGCAGCGATCGCTGACGAGGTAGGTCCGGCCGGTGTGGCCGGCGACCTGGGCGACCACCTGCCGCGGCTCGTGCAGGTGGCGGTCCCCGGCGAAGACGACGTAGGCCGACGGCCCGCCCAGGCGCGGCGCCTTGATCGTGTAGAGGATCGGCTGGCCGACCAGGTGGAAGGTCGGGGCCTGGGCGGCGATGGCCGCGGTCGCGGCGCTCGCCGCCAGCGCCGTCGTGGCGATCAGGGCAGCGGCGAGCGGGCGCGGGGTCATGTGGGTTGGAACGCGCCCCGGGCCGTCGAGATGACGGTCTGGCGTCCGCGCGCCGCCGGCGTCGCCGGCGTCCACAGCCAACCGGGCACGTAGTCGCGCCGCTCGGTCTGCATCGCCTCGACGTCGCTCACGAACGGCGCGGTGAACTGCGCCGGGCGGGTGACGCCGGGCGTCGGGATCGACGGCTCGCGCGGCAGGTGCAGCGGCAGCGCCACGAAGGCCCGGCCGGATTGCAGCCGCAGGTTCGTCTTGTAGTCGCCGTAGAGCGGGACCGGGTCGTCGGTGCGGTAGACGCCGGGCGCGACCTCGTCGAGCTGGCGCGAGACGCGGTTGCCGCCCTGCCACGCGAGCACCTGGCGCATCTGCGCGTGCTTGGCGAGGCCGGCGTCGCTGAAGCGGACGGTCGCGATCGCGGTGCGCGGCGTCGGCCTTCCCGGCGACGGGCGTGAGCGTCAAGGTGTCCGGGTTGCTCGTCCACAGCGCGTTGGCGCCCAAGACCACCAACAACGCGGCGGCGCCGACCCCGACGCGGCGGCGGACCGCGCGCGCCGGCAGCTCGCGGCGCAGGCCGGCGCCGAGCAGCCCGCCGAGCAGGCCGCCGGCCAGGCCGGCGAGCACCGCGGTCGGCAGGCCCTCGCCCAGCAGCGACGGCGTCCACGGCACGGGCGCCCAGACCTGCGTCCAGGCGTACTGCGCCGCGAAGCCGACGGTCCCGCACAGCAGCCCGGCGGCGCCGCGGATGAGCAGGTACACCAACAAGACGCGGACGGCGTCGCCGCGGCCCAGGACGATCCGCCCGGTCGTCAGCGCCAGGCCACCGGCCAAGGCCAACAACAACGGGTGCCAGACCACGCGGTACTGCGGCACGCCCCAGTCGAACTCCGTCGCCCAGAACGCGATCGCGAACAGCCGCGCGGCCGGCAGCAGCGTGCGGACGATCTGCTCGGCGAGGCTGAGCGATCGCGGCGCGAGGTCCGGCGCGGCGGCGTCGGGCGCCTCTTCGCCTGCGCGACGGGCGCGGCGCGCCTCCAACGCCAGCACGGCGAGCACCGGCACCGACAGGATCGCGCCGTTGATCATCACGAGGTGGGTCGGGCCCCAGAGCGTCACGTCCTGGCCGAACATGCGGTGCCAGAAGTCGTCGAGCGGGAAGCCGGTCAGCGCGAACGCGCCGCAGGCGATCAGCAGCGCCCCGCCGACGGGCACGGCCAGGGCCCTCGACGCCCGGGACGTTCAGCGCGACCGGCGACGGCCGCGACGTCGTCCTGATCGAGGCCGTCCGCACGTTCCTGACGATGGTCCACGCCGAGCCCGACACGTGGCGCCTGGCGCTCTTCCCCGTCGAGGGCGCGCCGCCCGAGCTGCGCGAGACGCTCGGCCGCGTGCGCGCCGGGCTCGTCGGCCTGCTGCAGCCGGTGGCCGAGACCGGGATCGCGCGCCGCGGCGGCCCGCGGGGCCTGGACCCCGAGCTGTTCTCGCGGTTCCTGGTGTCCTTCGGCGAGGAGGGCGCCAAGCTCGTGCTCAGCGACCCGGCCAAGTACCCGCCCGACCGGCTCGCCGGGTTCGCCGCCACGATCATGGGGGCGGTCCGGCGCAGTTGAGGGTACGGTGGCGTTCATGAGCAAGCTCAAGGGCCAGGTCGTCCTGATCACCGGCGGCGCGCGCGGCGTCGGCGCCGAGACCGCGCGGCGGTTGGTGGCCAAGGGCGCGAAGGTCGTCCTGGTCGACCTCGACCGCGCGCCGCTGGCAGCGCTGGAGGCCGAGCTCGGTCCCGCCAACGCGACGTCGATCGCCGGCGACGTCGTCGAGTTGGAGGACATGGAGGCGGCGGTCGCGCACGCGGTCAGCACGTTCGGCGGCGTCGACGTCGTCATGGCCAACGCCGGGATCGCGTCCTACGGCTCGGTGCTCGCGGTGGACCCGGAGACGTTCCGGCGCGTCATCGACGTCAACGTCAACGGCGTCTTCCACACGGTGCGCGCCGCGCTGCCGGCGCTGATCGAACGCAAGGGCTACGTGTTGGTCGTCTCGTCGCTGGCCGCCTACGCGGCCGGGCCGGGGCTCGTCGCCTACCACGCGTCGAAGGCCGGCGCCGAGCACTTCGCCAACGCGCTGGCGCCCGAGGTGGCCTCCATGGGCGTCAAGGTCGGCAGCGCGCACATGTCGTGGATCGACACGCCGCTGGTCCAGGACGCCAAGAAGGACCTCTCAGCGTTCCGCAAGATGCTGGACGCGCTGCCCGGCCCGCTCGGCCAGACGACGTCGGTCGAGTCGTGCGCCGACGCGTTCGTGGCCGGCATCGAGCGGCGCGCCCGGCGCATCAGCGTGCCGAAGTGGGTCAACGCGATCCGCTGGCTCAAGCCGGCGTTGACGACCAGGCTCGGCGAGCGGGAGACCGCGCGCCGGGCGGCGGAGATCGTGCCGCTGATGGATCAGGAGGTGCTGGCGCTCGGCCGCTCGATGAGCGCCCGGACCGCCGGCCTGGAGGAGCGCGAGCAGTCCGTCACGACCGCGCCGTGACGGGCGTGACGGGCGCGTCGTGACAGACGTCACGCGCGCGTCGGGAGGTGGCCGCATCGCCGCTCGGGCGACGATCCGGCATCGTCTGGGCCATGGCGCTCACCATGACCAAGACCGCCGCGGCGCCGACGTCCGCGGGGATCCGGCTGCAGGGGCTGGTCAAGACGTTCAGCACGCCGAACGGCCCCGTCCGGGCGGTCCGCGGCGTCGACATCGCGATCGAGCCGGGCGAGACCGTCGCCCTGCTCGGCCCCAACGGCGCGGGCAAGTCCACCACCATCGACATGCTGCTCGGGCTGACCGCACCCGACGCCGGCACCGTCTCGCTGTTCAGCGGGACGCCGGCGGACGCGATCGCCGCCGGCCGGGTCGGGGCGATGCTCCAGACCGGGTCGCTGCTGCGCTACCTGACCGTCCGCGAGCTCATCGCGATGATGGCGTCGTTGTACCCCAACCCGCTCGGCGTCGACGAGGTGCTCGACCTCTGCGGGCTGCAGGGGACGGCCGAGCAGCGCACCGAGAAGCTCTCCGGCGGCCAGTCCCAGCGCGTCCGCTTCGCCTGCGCGCTGGTGTCCAACCCCGAGTTGCTGGTGCTCGACGAGCCGACGGTCGCGATGGACGTCGAGGGCCGTCACGCGTTCTGGGCGACGATGCGCGAGTTCGCCTCGCGCGGCACGACGATCGTCTTCGCCACGCACTACCTCGAAGAGGCCGACGACTTCGCCGACCGCGCCGTCCTGATGGCGCGCGGGCGCGTCGTGGCCGACGGTCCGACGACCGAGATCAAGGCGCGCGTCGGGTCGCGGACGATCCGGGCGACGCTGCCGGGCGTGGCGATCGAGCACCTCTCCTCGCTGGTGGGCGTGACGTCGGCCGAGCGGCGCGGCGCGGCGGTGACGCTGCGGTGCAGCGACTCCGACGTCGCGATTCGCGCGCTGCTCGCCCAGTACACGAGCGCCAGCGACATCGAGATCAGCGGCGCGGGGCTCGAAGAGGCCTTCCTCGAGCTGACCGGCGGCGAAGCAGACGACGACTCCGAGGTGGCGGCATGAACTCCCTGGCCTACACGCGCTACGAGCTGCTGCGGGCGTTCCGCAACAAGCGCTTCTTCTTCTTCTCGCTCGGCTTCCCGCTGTTGTTGTACTTCATCACGGCGGCCCCGAACAAGGACGAGACCAACCTGCAGGGCACCGGGCTCAGCGCACCCCTGTACTTCATGGTGTCGATGGCCTCGTGGGGCACGATGACCGCGATGCTCGGCACCGGCGCGCGGATCGCGGGCGAGCGCGAGGTCGGCTGGAACCGGCAGCTGCGCATCAGCCCGCTGAGCGCGTTCGCCTACCTGCGCGCGAAGGTCGCGATCTCCTACCTGCTGGCGGGCCTGGCGATCGTGATGTTGTACACCTCGGGCACGATCCTGGGCGTGCGGCTGCCGGCCGACGAGTGGCTGGGCATGACCGGGCTCATCCTGGTCGGGTTGATCCCGTTCGCCGCAGCGGGGATCTTCATGGGCCACAAGCTCAACACCGACACCATCGGACCGGCGCTCGGCGGCGGCACCGCGATCCTGGCGCTGGTGTCGGGCACGTGGTTCCCGCTCGACAGCTCCGGGTTCCTGCACGACATCGCGGTCGACCTGCCGTCCTACTGGCTGGTCCAGGCCAACCGCGTCGCGCTCGGCGGCGGCGGCTGGCCGCTGCGCGGGTGGGTCGTCGTCGCGGTCTGGAGCGTCGCCCTGACGTTCCTGGCCGCCCGCGCCTACCGCGCCGACACGGAGCGCGCGTAGGGTCGGCCGGGTGTGGGAGCATCGGCGCACCATGTCCGCCGCTGCCCCCTCCGGCCGTCGTGCGCAGATCGTCTCCGCGGCCCGTCGCCTGCTCGAGGACGACGGGCCGGAGGCGTTGTCGATGCGCAACGTCGCGGCCGAGATCGGCATCCGCGCGCCGTCGCTGTACGAGCACGTCGCCGACAAGCGCGCGCTGGAGAGCGCGATCATCGCGGCCGGGCTGCACGAGCAGGGCGTGGCGCTGCGCGCGGCGCTCGAGGCCGACGGCCGCGCCGACCCGCTGACCGCGATCACCCAGGCGTGGCGCCGCTGGGCGCACGAGCATCCCCACGTGTACGGCCTGATCTACGCGCGCGACCTGGACCGCAGCGACGACGCCGTCGCCACGGAAGAGCTGTTCGCGGGCGCGCCGCTGCGCGAGATGTGCGGCGGCGACCTCGTCACCGCCCGCGTGATCTGGGCGTTCGCGCACGGCATGGTCAACCTGGAGCTGACCGATCGGTTCCCGCCGCAGACCGACGTCGAGGCGCTGTGGGTCCGCGGGCTGGACGCGCTGCGCGCGCTGCTGCCAAAGACTTAAGTCCCAGTGCAATTGCGACGCGCGGCAGGGGAGCCTCTGCGTCATGGACATCCTGACGAAGCACCTCAACAAGATCGTCGTGACGGGTGCGGTGGCGGCGATCGCCGTCGTGCCCGCGGCGGGCGCCGGCGCGAAGTCCTCGAGCTCCGCGGGGCTGACGAACTTCCACGGCACGGTCGTGTCGGCGTCGAGCGCAAGCAAGTCGCTGAAGATCAAGCGGCCGAGCGGCACGACGCTGACGTTCCGCGTCACGAGCACCACGAAGTTCGAGCGCCTCGGCGGCGGGCTGGGCGCGCTGCGCGCCGGCCGGTCGATCGAGGTCAAGGCCCGGAAGGTCGACGGGCGCTGGACCGCGCGCGCGGTGGAGCCGGCCGCGGCCGAGCACCCCAACGGCGACGACGACAGCAGCGGCGGCGGCGGGTCCGACGACGCGGGCGCCGACGACCACGGCTCCGGCGGTCACGGCTCGGACGACTGAGCGCGGCGGGTGGCGGCGGTTGCGACACTGCGCGGAGATGCTCTCGTCGCGCGTGCCGCTCGCCGTGTCCCGTTGACCATGCGGTTGCTCGTGCTCGCCGACGAGGAGTCCTGGCTCCCACTGCCGGCGCTGATCGAGTCCCACCAGCCCGACGCGGTCATCACGCTCGGCGACCTGGAGCCCGACGTGCTGGACCCGCTCGGCCGGTTCCCGCTCCCCGTGCTCGGGGTCTACGGCAACCACGACGACGGGCGCTACCTCGATGCCGCCAACACCACCAACCTGCACCTGACGTCCGCGGACGTGGGCGGCCTGACGTTCGCCGGCTTCGAGGGCTGCGTGCGGTACACCCCGGGGGCGGCGCTGCAGTACACGCAGAAGCAGGCGTCGAAGCTGGCCCGCAGGCTGCCCCGGGCCGACATCCTCATCAGCCACGCTCCCCCGCGCGGCGTCCACGAGGAGCCGGACGACCGCGCGCACGAGGGCTTCGACGGCCTGCGGGACTACCTCGAGCGGGTGAGCCCGCGCATCCACCTGCACGGCCACACTCCGGCCCCGCCGCGAGCGGCGACGCGGGTCGGAGCGACGCGCGTCATCCACGTCGTGGGCCATCAGGTCGTCGATTTGTGAGGCATCGCGTCCGCGTCGAGCGGGCGGGCTTCGGCCCAGCGCACCTGGTAGGTGGTCCAGAGGCGACCGACATCGCGAACGCCGTCGAGGTAGACCGGGTTGATGACGGGCGTGCGGAGGCGGCGGGCGAAGTACACGGCCCGCGCCGGCCGGTCGCCGTTGCACACGATCGTCATGTGGCGGTTGTGGCGCCACGGGTCGACGACGCGCTTCTGCAACCGGGTGCGGCCGTAGACGTCGACGAGGTCGTCGTCCTCGATCGCGAACGCCATCAGCAGGTGGATGTGCTCCTGCTTGCTCAGCAGCGTGCGGATCGGCTCCTTCAGCAGCCAGGCTCCCGTCTCCGAGCTCACGTAGATGCGGTCCTTTGGCTTCACGCCGTCGAGCATCAGCCACGTGTAGACGAGCATCGCGGTGGAGGTCGCGAGCGTCACCGGCCGCCGGAACGCCTTGGAGCACACGCGGTCGTCATTGGTGTGGATCTCGACGTCGTTCTGGCGCTGCAGGCCGCGCAGCGTCCTGCGGAGGATGTCGAAGTCCTCGTCCGACGCCGGGTTGCGCACCCGGGCCAGGACGTGGTGTGCGAGCTTGGACGGCGCGAACTCGTGCAGGACCTGGGTCTCCTCGCCACGGTCGCGCTTCTTGCGCAGGCTCGGCAGGCTGACGAGGATGTCGGGCACCGTCTCGCTCTCGATGAGCCCCGCCGCCGAGCAGAACGCGCGCCAGTCGTCGCCGCGGCCGTTGGTCAGGCGGCGGTAGCGGTCGTAGTAGCGCGACGGGCGGTCGGTGGCCAGCGGGCCGAGCGAGAGCAGGCCGCGGGACTTCGCGCCCGCGAACGCCAGTTCGAGGATCGCCCGCCGGCGCAGGTAGTCGATGTGCTCTTCGCGACGCCACTCCTCCTCCGCCGCCCAGCCCGGCCGGCTGGTGTCGGAGCCCAGCAGGTGGGCCACCGTCTCGTGGCGCCGCACCGACCGGAAGTGCACGAGGCGGCCGGGCACGCCGCTGCGCGGATGGGCGCCGGGGCCCGCGGCGCGCGAGAGGCGCTTGATCTCGCCCGTCAGACGCTGCATCAGCGTGTCGCAGGCCCCGTCCTCCGCCGCGGTCACCTCGTGCAGCCAGGCGCCGGGCTCGTCCTCGGGCGCCCCGCGCTCGTGGTCGATCCGCTCCACGACCTTGCCGTCGACCGGACCGTGGCTGAGGTTGAACACCTGCAGGCGCTTGGGAATGGCGAGCAGGCGCTGGAAGTCGAAGCTCCCCAGCCCGAAGCCGAGGTTCAGGATGATGCAGTCGTCGGTGTGCAGCAGGTCGCGCACCAGGCCGACGACCCTCGGCGGCAGCGCGAAGTACGCGTCGCGCGTGAAGCGCAGGCTCGCCGGCTCGCTCGCCGTGCCGTGCAACTTGATGTACAACGGGACGTAGTTGGGCGCGTCCGGCAGCGGCGGTGCCGCGGCGCAGTCGCGCTCGGAGACGACCGCCGTGTACTCGTCGGGGTCGAGCTCGTCGTCGAGCGACTGATCCAGCAGCTCGTCGAAGTTGAAGCTGACGATCGCGTCGAGGAAGCGGTGCTTGAGCAGGTGGGCGAGCAGCTCGTAGGCCAGCAGCGTCGGGTGCCGGATGCTGTACTCGGTCGCGATCGTCTCGCGCACCTCGCGCGCGGTGTCCCGAGTGCTGCTGAGCGCGATGAGCCGCGTCTCGAGCTCGTCGCGATCCAAGCCGTTGACCTGTTCGAGGCGATCGAGCTCTGCCTCGTCGCGGCCGAACCGCGACTCCAGGAAGTCCGCGAGGTCGGCGCCCCGCTTGGACAACGGCACGCTGGCGCCCGCCCCGACCACCGCCACGCAGCGCATCTGACGCTCGACGAGACCGGACGGGTACACCGACGGATCCTGCGCCTGCGCGACGCGATCGCGCACCGCGCTGTCGGGCACCGACACGCGGAGGTGGCGAGCCAGGAGCTTCTGCGCCAGGAGCTCGAGGTTGTCGCTCCCCGGGAGGTCGGACTGGGCCATGTCTCGCTAGGAGTCCCGGCGAGACGCGATGTGACGCAATCCGGCGCGACCTGTACCGACGTGCAGGTCCGCGAACGCAGAAACCCCCGGAGTGCGGGGTTTCCAGAGCGCAATTCGCCCGCTGGTCGAGTCGAGCGATCTTCGCTGGATTTCGTGGTGCGTGTTGCCCCGTTGTTGCCCCCGCGTCGGGGCGCAACCGCTAGTCGTTCGACAGCATCAGCGCCCGTGCCTGACCGGGGGATTCGCCACGCCCAGCAAATAGGAGGCGCCCAGGACTACGCCCCGGCACGCATCCAGGCAGCCTTCTTGCCACCGGAGCCGATGCCCTTGGCGGCGCGGGTGATCTTGAGGCGCTTGCGGCCCTGACGACGGGCCAGTACGCCGATCTCGTACTGGTCGATATGCAGCCACTGGCGGTAGTCCAGGGCCTTGGTCAACCCGCCGCGTTCCTGCCAGCGGTCGGTAGCAGCAGGCTCAGGACCTGTTCGAAGGCCTCGGTGAGCTCGGCGCGGTCGGCTTCCATGTAGGTGTCTTCCACGCTGACGCGCGCAGGGTCCAGAGATCCACAGGAGGTCCTCGTCGCGGGTGGTGTGACCGATGGGCACGTCGGCGCGAGCGCGCTGCACAAGCTGCTCGACCTCGCGGCGGCGGCGCATCGGCGCCGCCGAAGCTCCGTCCGACGACCTCGCCGAGCGCCCCGACTCCGTCCACGATCTCCTCCCACGCCTCGCGAGGGAGGGCTCGGTCGCGGGAGTAGCGGCGGCACAGCTCGGTCGACACGATGAACGCCGGCAGGACGCTGATCCCGGCACTGCGCACTCCCGCGCGCGCATGCGCGCGCGCCGCGTCGAGCCGCTGCGCGTAGATCGCAAAGCGCGGAACGTCGCGCGCCGCGATCGCAAAGCCCTCGGCGGCCTGCTCGTGGATCTCCGCGAGCTCCTCGATCAGATCGAGATGCCGTGCGCCCGCAGCCTGCCACTCGCTGGTCAGCTGCTTGACGTCCTGGTTGAGCGCCAAGAACACCTCATAGCCAGCGCGAACATCGGTCAGCGTCGAGGCACGACGACGTTCGGACGGCTCGGCATGCGCAGCGACTCCCTCGGGGGTGAGCGCCCAGACCCCGGGTGGGGTGGCGACCCGCCACACCCGGTTGTCCGCCTCGAGCAGCACCAAGCGCTGCGCGACGATCTCTGTCGCGGTTCCGAGCGCGGCAGCGACGGCGCTGCCGTCGGTGCGCCCTTGATGCGCAGGATCTGCAGGACGTCGAAGTCGTCGATGCCGTTCACCGCGCTGCACCCCTAGCTGAACGAGCCGGCACGCTTGTCCTTGAACGCGCGCAGCCCTTCCTCGAAGTCATCGGTCGCGCTGAGCAGCGCCTGCGCCATCGCCTCGAAGCGAAGGCGGCCTCCATCCCGAAGTCGAGGTTCATGTAGGTCGTGCGCTTGATCCACTCAAGCGACGTGCGCGACGACCCCGCGAGCTTTGTCGCCATCGCGCGCGCGGCGTCGCCGACCTGCGCGTGGGGGACGACGCGATTGACGAGCCCGGTGCGCTCGGCGACGTCGGCTGTCAGCGCCTCGTTGAGCAGCATCCCTGGCGGTCCCAACGACACGCGGCAACACCCAGGTCAGCCCGACGTCCGGGACGAGCCCGCGCGCGACCTGCCCGACCCGGAACGACGCGCGGTCACTGGCGATGCGGAGATCGCTCATCAGCTCCGATCGTCGTTGACCTCGCGCAGCGTGGTGATCACTGAGTCGCGCAGCGCTTCGCTGATCGCGCTCAAGACTCGCGGTCGGTTGAGCGTCAACCGCAGCACGCATGGCGCCGGTCGCTCGACCTTCAGGTGCGGTTCGCCGTGGGACGTCATCAACTCGGAACCTAAGGAACGTAGCCCGAGCAAACCACACCGTCAAGCCGCGAGTTGACAACGGTCGCGGCGTGGTGTTACGTTCGCTCAATGAAACGCTGTTCTAGTGGGAGGACGACGCGAACGCTTCGCTGGCTGCTCACGGTCGCGGCACTTGTGGGGGGCCTCAGCGCATGCGGCGACTCGTCCAAGCCATCCAGCCAGCCGGGATCAGACGTCGCGGCCGCCGTCGCAGCGCAGGCACCCAGCAGCGGCTGCGGAAGCTATGCCGCTCCCCCCGTCTCCGATCCGGACGGCGTCGTCGCAGCGTTCCCTGAGGCCTACCAAGACGCGTACCGGGGCTTTGGCGAAGTTCGCGAGAGCGCGTGGCACGGCTTCAAGGCGAAGCAGCCGCCCTACACGATCGCCATCGTCTTCGCCGGAACGGTCAACCAGTTCGCAGTCGAGTTGCTCGACGACCTGAAGTTGCAGCTGGCGCGTAGTCCGCTCGTCGGCGATGTCGTCGTATCAACGACGGGGCAGGACCTCAACGTCCCGCTGCAGTTGCAGCAGTACAACGCCGCGGTCGCGCGTAAGCCCGACCTCATCATCACGGCGCCGCTACAGGCCGAGGCCTTCTACGGGCCGGTGCGCAAGGCCGCCGCCGCGGGCATCCCGACCGTGTCGCTGATCGGCCACATCGACATTCCGGAGTCGCTGAACGTCACCGAGAACGCCTTCCAGATGGGTGCGCAGACGACGTCGGTCATCGCGCGGCTCCTCGGTGGCAAGGGTCAGTTGCTCTATGTGCACGGCTATCGGACCGTCTCCGCCGACCAAGCGACGTTCGCCGCGACGAAGGTGGTCCTCAAGAACTGTCCCGGCATCAAGCTGGTCGGTGACATCGACGGCGCGTTCGTCAACGCAACGGCCAAGTCCGAGACGTTCAAGTTCCTCGCGACGCATCCGGCCCCGATCGCGGCGGTGCAGCAGACCGGCGGCATGAGCACGGGCGTACTCAACGCGTTCACGTCGACCGGCCGGCCGGTTCCGATCATCGGCGCGATCGGCGCCGAGAAGGCCATGGTCTCCTACTGGCAGGAGCACCGTGAGCGCTACCAGACCGCCGGCGTCGGCGAGTCCGCCCAGAGCAACGCCGCGGCCGCGGTGAGCATCGCGTTGCGCACGCTGCAGGGCCAAGGACCCAAGGTGAACTCCTTCGTCCCGCCGGTCACGCTCATCACGAACAAGAATCTCGAGGATTGGGCGGAGGAGGGCTGGACCCTCAGCACCGCGGGCAACGCACCCGGTCCGAGGAGCGCATATCTCCCTGAGACGTACTTGGACGGTCTGTTCGAGCACGGGGAAGCCCCCAAGAACTAGGCGCCTCGCGCCGACAACACCAACCGCTTGTCAACCAACAGGACCATGTCCGGGAGGAGAAGTTCGATGGTGAATGCGAATCGAGGGATCAAGGCTGTCGTCGCGCTTGCGCTGGTCGCGGGGCTCAGCACCGTGCCCGCGAACGCGGCGACGCGCACGCAGAAGGTCGACATCAAGGGGCACGTCAACCCCACCGCAAAGGGGTCGACGAAGTTCACGGGGACCTACAGCGGCATGCCGTGGGGGAAGGGCAAGCTCACCGGCACGCTGGTCGTTCCGGTGGTCACGATGACCTTCCACATCAAGTCCTGCAAGTGCACGGCGACGCTGAGGTACGCCGGGAAGGTGTCCGGCACGACGTTCACGGCGACCTACCAGTGGATCAAGGGAACCGGGAAGTACAAGCGCATCCGCGGGAAGGGCAAGACGACCGGGAGCATCGTGACCGGCGACTTCCGCCACGTGGGCACCCTGACCTATTAGACGCGCGACGGCCCCGCGTTCCCCCGCGGGGCCGTCCCGGACTCCTTTGGCAATGGGATGGAACTCATGGAACCCCAGATGAGCGAAGCCAGCCGCGGCGGCCGCACGCTGCCCGTCCTGCAGCCGGTCCTGCTGCGAGCAACCGGCGTCGCCAAGTCATTCGGAGCGACGCAGGCGCTGCGCTCGGCGTCGTTCGAGCTGCGCGCTGGCGAGGTCCACGCGATCGTCGGCGAAAACGGGTCCGGCAAGAGCACGCTCGTCAAGATCCTCACGGGCGTTCATCGTCCAGACGCGGGATCCATGGAACTCGATGGAGCTCACGTGGGTTGGGCGCGTACTCCCAACGCGGCGTTGGAAAGCGGGATCGCCGCGGTCTTCCAAGAGGTGTTGGTCGTCGAGCCACGCTCCGTGCTCGAGAACGTGTGGCTTGGGACGGACGGGCTGTTGCGCCGCACGATCTCCGAGCGCGACAAGCGGCGCCGCGCCACCGAACTTCTGGCCGAGCTCATGGAGGTGCCGCCACGGCTGAACCTGCCGGTGGAAGCGCTCTCCTTGAGCGAGCGCCAAGCGTGCTGCATCGCGCGCGCGCTCGTCCGGGACCCGGCCGTGCTGATCCTCGACGAGGCGACATCCGCGCTCGACATCGCCACACGCGAGCGGCTCTTCGGGTTGCTCCGCCAGCTCGCTGCACAGGGCGCCGCCGTGATCTTCATCTCGCACCGCATGGATGAGATCTCCGAGATCGCGGATCGCTGCACGGTGATGCGGTCCGGAGAGACCGTTGCGACGCTCGACCGTGATCAGGCGTCGGCTGGCGAGCTCGTCCGTCTGATGACGGGCGCTGATCATCTGACGCAGAAGTCGGCCCGCCAGGAGACGAGACGGCCGCACGGCGCGACCGTGCTGCGCACCAACGGGTTGGTGCTCCGCCCCGGCGCTGCGCCGATCAACGTCGAGATCCGCGCGGGCGAGTTGGTTGGGCTCGCAGGACTCGAAGGCCATGGACAGGAGGCGTTCCTCTCCGCGCTGTGGGGCACGGGGGCCGTGGCCGGCGCGGTGATGCGCGAGGGCGACGATGGCACCATCGCTCTGACCTCGTCCCGCGAGGCCGCGCGCGAGGGCGTCGCCCTCGTCCCTCGCGAACGGCGCGCCGAAGCGCTCCTCGAGTCGAAATCCGTGCGCGAGAACTTCGCGCTGCCAACGCTTCGGCGCGATGTTCGACATGGGCTGGTCTGGCCATCTCTGAGTCGCGCCCGGCTTGCACCGTGGATCGCCCGCTTGAACATCAAGCTCGGCGACGCGGAGGATCCGATCACGTCGCTCTCTGGCGGAAACCAGCAGAAGGTCGTGATCGCCCGCTGGTTGGCCTCCGATCCTCGTGTTCTGCTGCTCAACGACCCCACCCGCGGCATCGACATCGCCGCAAAGCGGGATCTCTACGACTTGCTGATCTCGCTGGCCGGCGAAGGCGTCGCCATCGTGATGGTGTCGACGGAGGTCGACGAGCACGTCGAGCTCATGGACCGCGTCCTCGTATTTCGTGAGGACGAGCTGTCCTGCGAAATCGGGCGCGACGCGTTGACGCGCGAGGCGCTCGTCTCGGCGTTCTTCGCGCACAACCGCTCCGAGGCCCGCCATGACTGAGGCGCTCGGGTTCCTCCGGGGAAGGTCCTACCTGTTTGCGCTGCTCCTCACGATCGCGCTCTTCATCGCAAACGTGATCGCCCAGCCGCACTTCGCGAACCCGGACAACTGGCCTCAGCAGTTGGCGACCCTCGCGCCGGTGATGCTGGTGGCGCTCGCCTCGACGCCGGCGATCTTGTCCGGCGGCGGCGGAATCGACATCTCGGTCGGTCCACTCGCGGTGCTGTGCAACGTCCTGCTCGTCCACACCCTCCTGCCGCACGGCATCGACTCCGCCTGGGCGAACGTCGCGATTCTTGCTGCGTTCGGGCTCGCGGTCGGGACGATCAACGGTCTCCTCGTTGCGGTGCTGCGCTACGAGCCGGTGATCGCGACCCTCTGCATGTTCTTCGTCATCAACGGCATCAACCTCAAGGTCGGCGCGACTCCGAAGGCGGCCGGGAGCAACTGGACGACGTCGCTGGCCGATCAGGTCGGGCCAGTGCCTGGCGCCGTGCTCGTGATCGGCGCTGCCGTCGTGATTTGGCTGCTGCTGGGGCGCACGGCCTACCACCGCGCGCTGTACGCCGTGGGTGGCAACGACGCGACCGCATTTTCGGCCGGTGTGAACGTGGCGGCGACGCGGGTCATCGCGTACGCGATCGGCGGCGTCTTCGCCGCCTTCGCCGGGATCGCGCTCACGGCACTCGTCCAAGCAAGTGAAGCCGGAGCAAGTGCGAGCTACGCCCTCGTTGGCATCACGGCGGTCGCGCTCGGCGGGACCCCGCTCTACGGCGGCCGCGGCGGCATGGTCGGATCCGCTCTCGGCGCCATCGTGCTGTACCTGATCCAGACGTTCCTGGGAGCGCTGAGCGTGGCACCGGAATGGCTCCCGGTCGTCTACGGCGGCATGCTTCTGCTCGGGGTTGTCGTCGGCTCGAGAGCAGCGGCACCTCGAATCGCGACAAGGCAAACGGCGGCGACGGCGTGACCGCACTCGTGACGTCGATCGCGCGCATGCAGCGGCGATGGCCGGTGCTGCAGCTGCTGGCGCTCGTGCTGCTCTTCGTCTACGGCTCGGCGACGCTCGACGGGTTCGCCGGGACCCAGAGCATCCGCCCGATGCTGGTGCTCGCGGCACTGCTCGGTCTCGCGGCCGCCGGACAGACGCTCGTGATCATCGTCGGCGGCCTCGACTTCTCGGTGGCGGGCTTCATCGCGCTTGGAGCGATCATGGTCAGCGAGCTCTGTGGCACGTACCACTGGGCCTTCCCGTTCGCGCTCGCGCTGATCGTCGCGATCGCGGCCACGCTTGGCGGGGCAGCCGGATGGATTTGCTACCGCTACCGCATCGCTTCGCTGATCGTGACCCTCGCCATGGGGTCGATCGCGGCGGGTGGAGTCGTCGCCTGGACGCACGGGACCGTGACCGGCGCACCGCCGGCTTTTCTCTCGGACATCGTCGGCCCGAACGCGACCACGCTCGGACTATCGGTCAGTCCGATCGTCGCCATTTGGGTCCTCTTTGCGGGCGCGATGGCGGTGCTGCTGCACCGCACCAGGGCCGGGCGTTGGACCTATGCGACCGGTGCCAGCTCGCGAGCTGCGTCGCTGGCGCTCGTTCCGACAGGGGGCGTCTGGGCGGCGGTCTTCGCCGCCAGCGCGACGATGTCCGCGCTCGTGGGAATCCTGCTCGCGGGGTTCTCCGGCGCCACCCAGACGCTCGGCGACCCATACCTGTTCGAAGGTCTGACGGCGGTGATCCTCGGTGGCACCGCGTTCATGGGGGCGCGTGGCGACTACACACATACGGTCGTCGGCGCGCTCATGCTCACCGAGCTCACCACGATTCTGGTTGGCCGCGGCTACGACCCTGCCGACCAGCAGATCATCTTCGGCGTTCTCATCCTGCTCGCTGTGGCCGGCTACGGCCGCAGCGACAGGCTTCGGGATCGCGTGTAGTGCGTGGCGCTGCGAATCCTGCCTACCCGATCGAGTCGGTCGACCGCGCGCTCTCGCTGATCCTTGCCTTCGAAGACAGGGACTCGATCACCGTGACGGAGGCGAGCACGCTCCTCGACGTGTCGCGATCCACCGCGTTTCGGCTTCTGAGCGTCCTGCAACATCGCGGGTTCGTCCGCCAGGACAAACGCTCGAAGATCTTTCATCGCGGGCCCGCCCTCCGTCGCGTCGGGCTCGCGGCGGTGCAGCGATCAGACGTGAGGGCCGCGCTGCGCCCGCTGCTCGAGCGCGTCGTCGCCGAAGTGGACGAAACCGCGCACCTCGTGGTCCTCCAGGGCAGTCAGGCGTTCTTTCTCGACTGCGTCGAAGGCTCGAAAGTCGTTCGCGCGACGGCTCGGTTGGGGACCTCGTTCCCCGCCCACTTGACCTCGGGCGGCAAGGTGCTTCTCGCGAACCTCCCTCCCGCCCGGCTCTCCGACACTCTGAGCGGCGAGCTCCACGCGCTGACGCTGAACTCGAAGGTCTCCTCGGGCAGCGTGCAGCGTGAGCTGACGAAGGTGCGGCGGCAGGGGTTCGCCATCAACGACGAGGAGAGCGAAGCGGGCGTCCGCGCCGTCAGCGTCCTCATCCCCGGGGCGCCCGAGCGCGGGATCATGGACGCGGCGATCAGCGTTGCCGGCCCATCGGAGCGTCTCGATGAGGGGCGCCTGCTCGAGATCGCCAACGTGCTGGCGAGTCTCATCCCGGCGTGAGCTTCACCGCTTCAGCGATGCGAACAGCGCGTGCGATGCGTCGGTCTCGTCACGCCGGCCCCAGTTCGGCTCCGGAGCGAGCGCCGGCAGCCCGCCTGGGACGTTGAGCTGAGCGTCGAACGCGACGACGCGATCGGCAATCGTCCACTCCCCGTCGCGCTTCTCGAAGCGGTCGAGATACCTCGTCATCAGAACGGTCGTCGCTGGTCCGCCTCGCCCGGACCCACGTACGTCGCGATGCAGTACGTCTCGCCGACCGCCATGTCGCCGTCGAGCTCGATGTTCGACTGGCCGGGACGGATGATGCAGCAGTGTCGAGCGTCGCCATAAGGCCCGCGGCTATAGGTCGCGCCTCGTGGTGAGTCACGCATTTTGGTCGTCTATCGAAACTCTGTTACGACTAGCAGACGCCTTCGACCTACGGCGAGCCGTCCGCAAAGTCCACGACGCAGGTGCTGAGAATCGCGGCGATCTCGAGGAGACGCTCGGGGGTGAGCCGCAGACTCGGTCCGGCGACGGTGATCGCCGCATCGATCCCGGTACCGGTCGCCGCGGCATCGACGAGCACCGCGACGGCCCGCAGCCCGATCTCGCTCTCCTCGTCGTTAATGGCCCAGCCCTGCTTGCGCACCTTGTTCAGCTCCCGCGTCACGGAGTTCGCGGACACCTTCGACCGTCGCGTGACGGCTCGCAGCTCACCGCTGAGCAGCTCATCGAGCCGGCGTAGCGGCAGATTCGCCAAGAGCACCTTGCCGGCAGCGCTGACGTGCGCTGGCAGCGACGACCCGACGCGCGACGTCGCGCGAACCATCTTCGAGCCTTCGACGCAGTCGAGGTAGAAGGCGTCGCCGTTTTGGAGCACCACCAGGTGGGCGGTCTCGTCCACCTCTGCGACGACGCGCTCCAGCAGCGGGTGAAGCGCGACGCGGATGTCGGAACGCTGGACTGCCGCGAGGCCGACGCGCAGCAGCGCCGGGCCGCCGTGAAACGACTTGGTGCGCTTGTCCTGGCGGACGAACTCACGATGCTCGAGCACGGTGAGCAGCCGGTAGGCGGTCGAGCGCGAGACGCCGAGTAGCCGGCTCGCCTCGACGATCGTCAACGAGTCGGTCTCCTCGAAGGCCAGGATCACGGTCAGCGCGCGATCGACCGATTCAATCGGGTACGCGGGGACGGTCGGGTCGCTCATCAGACGCGACTCTACTTGCGCCGGAGCCCGCGACGACACGCTGGTTGACAAACGTGGCGAGGCATCATAGGTTTCGCTGATCGCAACAAGATTCTATCTACCAGACAGAACCGGTGTGCGCCTAACCTTGACCGAGAGGGAGAAGCGCGACTACCGAGGAGGGCCGTAAGTGCTTGCTGCGAGGGCATACCCCGACGAAACACTGCTCCGGATCGAGGACGTTGATCTCCCCACCCTTGGGCCGCACGACGTCCTCGTGAAGGTCGCGGCCGCGGGGCTGTCACCGCTGCTCGCGGATTTCGCGCGGCTTGCCAGCATCGGCATTCTCCCGGTGCCGACGACGCTGGGCCATGAGGCCGCCGGCACGGTCGAGCAGGTCGGCGACGACGTCGTCACGTTCGCGCCGGGCGATCGCGTCAGGATCCACGCAAACCTCGGCTGCAGGAACTGCGAGTACTGCCGCACCGACCGCGAACAGATGTGCCACGGGGCTTCCCTGTTTGGCGGCCCGGTCTTCGGGCAGGACGGACGCCCGCTGCGCGAGCACTACCGCGACGGCGCGCTCGCCGAGTTCGCGCGAACTCCCGACTGGCTGCTCGACCCACTGCCGGCCGCCGTCTCGTTCGAAGTCGGAGCGAAGGTGCACACGCTGGCGAACGCGCTGCGCGCGCTCAAGCTGTCCGCGCTTGATCCGGGCGCGACGCTGGTCGTGACTGCCGCCACCGGGAACATGGGTGCCGCCACGATCCGCCTGGCATCGCTCTTCGGCGTCACGCGCCTGATCGCTGTCGCGCGGTCACGCGAGCGGCTCGACGCACTGCAGTCGTTGGTCGACCAGCCGGTCGACGCGGTGGCGCTGGAGGAGCTGGACGAGGGCTGGGAGGAGGCGCAGGGACTAACCGAGGCGATCGGGCGACTCGCGCCGTCCGGGGTCCACTCGGTTGTCGACTACTTCTCCACGGGCGCGGGCACGTGGCAGGCGATCGCGGCGCTGCGAACCGGCGGCACCGCTGCGGTTATGGGGATCAACTACTCCGCCCCGCCGATGCCCACCGCCGCCCTGGTCGCCAACTGCTGGCGGATCGTCGGCACGCGCAGCTGCACACGCTCCGACACGCGCCAGATCATCGACCTGCTCGCGACCGGCCGACTGGTCGCGGACGACCTGATCACTCATCGCTACCCACTTCAAGACATCAACAAGGCAACGGCGGCCCTCCGCGAGCGACGAGAGCCGATGTGGATGGCAATCGCCAAGCCGTGACCCAGGGAGTAACGACATGACAAACATCTGGTTTGGCCTCGATGAGGGTCTCGCACGGGTGACGCTGAATGGCACGGCCAAGGCCGAACTGACGCTCAAGGCCGGACCGGTGGTCCGCATCTCCGCCGACCCACTCGCGCCCAACCTCGTCTACGCGGCGACCGTCGATGACGGACTGTTTCGCAGCGACGACGGCGGGGCGACATGGGAGCAGGCCGGTCCGGGGATCGGGTCCCTGGTGTGGTCGATGGCGGTCAGCTATGGCGAGCGAGTGAACGGCGCCGGCGTCATCTACATCGGCACCGAGCCGTCCGCGCTCTGGCGTTCCGAGGACCGGGGCGCGACCTTCCACGAGCTTCCGGCCCTGGCACTCCAGGACATCCCATCGCGTCCCGAATGGAGCTTCCCGCCCGCGCCCGATACCCATCACATCGAGTCGATCGCGATCGACCCGGGCGATCCGCAGAAGCTGCTCGTCGGCATCGAGCTCGGCGGCATCTTCCGCAGCGGGGACGGGGGCGAGAACTGGGAGCTGTGCCCCGACGCCGATCCCGACGCGCACACGCTCCTCACCCACCCTGGCGCTCCCGGTCGCGTCTACGAGTCGGGCGGCATGTTCTACGCCGAGACCCGCGACGGCGGCGCCACGTGGCGCCGTGACCTGGAAGGCATCCCCGAGGAGATCTGTTACTTCGACGGCGCGGCGGTCGACCCGGGGGATCCGGAGACGATCGTCATCGTCGCGGCTAAGGACCCGTACAGCGGGCACGCCGTCCCGATTCCCGGCTTCCCTGTGTGGTCGACGCTCTACCGCCGAGTCGGCGACGAACCGTGGCAGGAGCTGACCGATGGGCTCCCAGACCGTGAGGGAACGGCGATGGGCTTCCTGACGACGTCGCCGGACGAGCCGGGCGCCTTCTACTACACGACGATCACCGGAGACCTCTATCGGTCCGGCGACTCGGGAGCGACTTGGAGCAACGCCGAGCTGCAGTGGCCGGCCGACCTTCCGAGCCCGGTGATTCGCTGTGCGGGCACCGTTTTCGGATCGGGCGGGCCCATCGGCAGCCTGTTCGCACCCTCGTTCGGTGACGGCCTCGATCCCGCCCTGCGCCTGGCCCTGATGAACCTCGCGTGCGGGCCACAGGCCCAGCGCCGCTACGTTCAGCTGGGGTCGCTGCAGCGGGCGTGTTCGACCGTCGAAGCGCACGCTCCGCGCGTCGGCGAGCTCGTGTCGGCAGGCTTGCTCGACGAGCAGCAGGCCGCACAGCTCGAGGAGCTCGGCAGCGAGGTGGCGAAACTGCGCGCCGCCTCCGACGACTTCATGGCCGAGCGCGACGCGGGCCCGCGCGACTTCTTGTTCGGCCACGCGCTGGAGGACGAGGGATGGCACAACCTGCGCCACCACGCACGGACGCTGTTCACGTCTCTGCGCGAGACCGGCTCCAGGTCGCCGGCCGAGGTCTGACGCCGACCCGTTGCGGCGCGGCAACCGCCGCGCCGCACGCGGGTTTCTCAGGCCGGCTTGCGACCCCAGAGCAGATCGACGCCGCGCCAGTCGAATACGTCGATGTCATCGACGATTCCCGCGAGCTGGTCACGGATGTCGCTCAGCTCCCAGGACGGCAGGTAGAACAGCAAGCCGATGCCGTTGAAGAGCTTCTCGAAGTAGTACTCGATCACGCAACAACGGCAAGAGCTCGTCGGGGATCTCAACCGAGCCCCGACCGATACGGTCTGAGTTGTCCATGGAGTTGACGCTCCTTGGGCCATGCCCCCGGCCGGTGACACGGCGCGGGGGCGCTTTGATGGCCGGCGCGATCGCCGGCCCCGGACGCGCCACGCTAGCTCCGCGCGCGAGAAAGCGGAAGCAAGCCCGCCGCGTCGGCGTCGATGCGGTCCGATCGCCGCCGATCTGCGCGCGTGCCCGGTAACGCTGATACCGGAAACCGCGCCGGTTGAGGTTCTTCCGCGCCCTGGCTGCGCGAGCATCCGGGGGCCGGGACCTGGACGTTCGGTGAGCTTGTACCAGCGCTCTGGATCGGCTTGAGCTTCCCGCTCGCTCCTCCCCGACGCCTGACGCAGACAGCTTTGGCCGTTCACCACATCGAGATCATCCTCATCGACGACGACGGCGCCGGTCAGTCGGCCTGCGCCACACCATGATCGTGTCGCTCGACGAGGTCCTGGCGTCCGAGACGGCCAGAACCCATCGAGCAGCGTCGGTCGCCACCCCGGCGTTCGGAGCCTCTCGCGCCTGCCCCCGAACCGTGTCGTGTTGCCCTAAACGTTGCCCCACCAGCGCCAACGCGCCAAAACTGGGAGCCTCCTGGGAAGCAGAAAGCCCCGCTTTGCGGGGCTTTCCGTGACGCGCCCGAGAGGATTCGAACCTCTGACCTTCGGTTCCGTAGACCGACGCTCTATCCAGCTGAGCTACGGGCGCAACGGGCATCCAGTCTAGCCCGGCCTCGGCCGCGGTGCGGTGAGGTCGAGCAGACGGGAACGGAGAGGGAGGGATTCGAACCCTCGATGGGGCTCTAAACCCCATACTCCCTTAGCAGGGGAGCGCCTTCAGCCACTCGGCCACCTCTCCAAGGGATCGGGGAAGTGTACGGAACTGGCCCGGCTTCACCGGCGTAACGTACGAGCACCGCACGGAGACCTTCATTCAGATGCTTTTCTCGAACCGAAACAAGCTGTCCGTCCCGAGCGCGGAGGACGCGCTGCCGGGTCGCGACGCCACCATCCCGGTGCCGAACCCCCACACGGTGCTCGGCACCCCGCTCACGCCGCCGTTCCCCGCCGGCATCGAGGTCGCCTACTTCGGCCTCGGCTGCTTCTGGGGCGCCGAGCGTGCGTTCTGGTCGCTCCCGGGCGTCTACACGACGGCCGTCGGCTACCAGGGCGGCAGCACGCCGAACCCGACCTACGAGGAGGTCTGCTCGGGCCGCACCGGCCACACCGAGGCCGTCCTCGTCGCCTACGACCCCGCCGAGATCTCCTACGACGACCTCCTGAAGGCGTTCTGGGAGGCCCATGACCCGACGCAGGGCATGCGCCAGGGCAACGACGTCGGCACCCAGTACCGCTCCGCGATCTACACGGTCGGCGAGGAGCAGGCCACGGCCGCCGAGCTCTCCCAGCGCCGGTACGACGACGCGCTCGCGCGCGCGGGCAAGGGCGAGATCACGACGGAGGTCGCGCCCGCCGGACCGTTCTACTACGCCGAGGACTACCACCAGCAGTACCTCTCGCCGTCCAAGAACCCGGGCGGGTACTGCTCGATGACCGGGACGGGCGTCTCGTGCCCGATCGGAGTGGGCGTCGACGCGTCCTAGCCGCAGGCTGCGTCACAACTCCGCGGGCCACGCGAAGATCATCGCGTGGCCCGTCGTTCGTCCATCTCCGATCAGCACCTCGCCGCCGCGTATCGCCGTGATGCGCGGCGCCTGCTGATCTGGCTGACGCGCCGGACCTACGACGGCCAGCTCGCCGTCGACCTCGTCGGGGAGACCTACGCCCGCGCGTGGGAGTCCCGCGCACGGTTCTCGGGCGACCCGGACGACGAGGAGGCGCTCGCCGCCTGGACCTACGGGATCGCGCGCCACGTCCTCGCCGACGCGCTGCGCCGCGGCCGCACCGAGCGCGCCGCGCTGCAACGCCTGCATGTCGATCCGCCGCAGCTGGCGGCGGACGAGATCGCGCGGCTCGAGGAGCTGGCCGAGTTGGGGTCCTTGCGCGCGACGCTCGCCGGCGCGCTGGAGGACCTGTCCCCCGAGCAGCGCGACGCGGTGCGCCTGCGCATCGTCGACGAGCTCGACTACGCGGCGATCGCGCGGCGGCTCGGGATCTCCGAGGACGCGGTGCGCGCACGCGTGTCCCGCGGGCTGCGGACGCTCGCGCTCGCGATGGAGGGGACGGCATGAGCGGCCGTGACCCGGACGCGATCCTGGCCGAGCTCGGCGCGGCGCTGGAAGGCGCCTGGGCGGGCTCGGCGGAGACGCGCCGCTCGCGCCGGCGCTTCGCCGTGCCGCGCTTGCGTGGCGGCCGCCGCGGGCTCGTCGTCGCGGCGGCCGCGGCGCTGGCGCTGGTCCCGACCGCGATCGCGACCCGCGACGCGGTCTGGGCCCCCGACCCGCCGCCGCTGCTGCCGGAGCGGCTGCGCGCACCCGACGGCGTCGCGCCCGCCGGCGCCGGCGCCGCCGTGTACGTCGGGGCCGGGACGCAGCGCGGCGTGGCCTGGAAGCTGAGCGCGACGACGTGCCGCTACGGGACGATCGAGGCCGTCGGCCTGTTCCTGAGCGTGCCCGGCGGCGGCGCGGGCGCGCGCTGCGACGCCGGTGGGACGAACCCCCGCGCGCTCGCCGCGCGGCGCGTCCAGACCTACTACGACCCGGCGTCGAACCAGACCTGGGCGTTCGGCGCGCTGCCTGCCGGCGCGGCGATCGTCACGGTCATCTCGCGCGCGTACGGCGGCGGCGCCGCCTCGTCGGTGCAGCTCGCCGCGCAGCCGGTCGACGGCGACGCCATCGCCCAAGGCCACCTGCCGCGCGGGCTGCGCGTGTTCGCCGTCGCCCTCGACGGCGGCCGCGACGTGGCGAGCGTCCGCATCGACGACGCCGCCGGCCAAGCCCTTCTCACCTGCGCGCCCACGACCCCGGAGGCACCATGTCGACCCGCCGCGTGACGTTCCCCGCCGTCGCCGCTCTCGCCCTCGCCTGCATCGCGCTCGGCGTCCTCGCCGCTTTGGCCGACGGCCGCGACACCGACCGCACGCGCGCCGCGGCCGCCGCGCGGGCACGCGCGCACACGCGCGTGGTGCTGCTGCAGCGCGCGCCCAGCGCGCGACGGATCCTGTCCCCTGCGGTCGCCGCGCCGACCCTGGTCGACGCCGGGCGGCCGTGCGTGATCAAGGACGACAAGTCGCCGGCGGTCGAGCCGGTGCCCGACGACCTGACGAAGGCCTTCGGCGTGCTGCGCCAGGCCCAGGCGGCGGACGACGCGCTGCCCGCCGAGGCGCTCGCCGCCCTGCGCGCCCGCGGCCTCGAGCCCTTCGATCCCGCCGCGGCGCGCCTGCTGCGCACGACCGCCGACGGCGGCCGCGCGTGGGTGGTCCCGGTCCGCGACGTCAAGGACGGCCTGCTCGCGCTGACGCGCTGCGTGATCCGCGCCCCGGGGTCGGCATCCAAGCCGAAGCGCCGGACGCTCGTGCCAGCCACGCCGGCGGCGCCGCCGACCAGGCCGAAGCACGCTCCGCCGACGGCCGTGCCGCCCGCGACGGCCCCGCAAGCGACCCCGCCGGCCGTCACGACACCCACCCCCGCGCCGACGGCGCCGGCGCCGGCGCCCGCCGCCAAGCCCCACCCCGGACTCGCCGTCGTCGCCCTCGGCGGCGCGCCCGCCGGTGCCGGCGGCCGGCTCGAGGATCTCGTCCGCGGCCGCGAGCCCGTCGCGATCGATCCGTGCGGCGGGCCCAACCACGACATGTTGAGCGTCTCCGGGATCGTGCCCGACGGCGTACCCGCAGCGTTCCTGACTAGTCCGGACGGCACCGCGATCCGCGCCGACGTCGTCGACAACGCCTATGCCTTCGTCGTCCCGCGCGCCAAGCGCCCCGAGGAGCGCTACGTCGTCTGGACCGGCGGCGACGGCACACCGCACGTCCAGCCGCTCGGCACGGCCGCGTTCGTCGGCCGCATCCGCTGCTCGCCGCCCGCCACGTACAAACCCTCCCCCGTCGTCTCTCCCGACGGCTCCGGCCTCTGCGGCCGCTTCCTACGGATCCCGACACCGAACGTCCTCTACCGCGCCCCCTGCGTGATCGCCGCACCCACCGTCCGCATCGCGCCCGCACCGGTCCGCCCGCGCCCGCGTCACCGCTGAGCCGTCGGCCGCGACCGGGAGCGTCCACTCCAACGCGCAGGGCTACGTGGTGAAGTCGATCGTCGCGCAGTCGTACGATTGGCTCTACGTGATGCGGCCCGATGGGTCTGACACCTCCTGCGCGAGTGCCATGCGGGCAGGAGGTCGGTGACTCCGCAGGAGCTGGATCGCCTTGGAGCGGTGGCAGAGTCCGGCTGATTGCAGCTGCCTTGAAAGCAGCCGACCCGCAAGGGTCCGGGGGTTCGAATCCCTCCCGCTCCGTAGCACCCAGGCCCGTAGCGTCCCGGCCATGGACGTCACCTTCCATCGCGAGGCCGGGCGGGCGTACTACGCGCTCGCCAGGCGGCCGGATGGCGTGGTCGTCCATCTGCGGGGTGGCTCGTACAACCGGTTCGAGCCGCCGTTGCCGCACGACATCGCGCATCTGGTGGTCGAGCGGCAGCTGGATCTCGAGCGAGGGGTCTGGGGCACGCTGGAGGCCGGTGGGCTGTTCCCGCTCGCGTCGGTCCATGCCGGACGGCAGAAGCCGCGGGCCAGCGCGCGAGGCAAGGACATCACCAAGGCCAACAGCCTCGACCTCAACGTCGCGGAGGTCGCGGTCGCGGCCGTCTGCATGATCGTCCACGGCGAGCTGCCGCACGACGACCGGGCGATCACGCGGCTGACCGGGCACCGGCGACCGTCGACGCTCACCCCGCAGGCGATCCCGCCGCTCGCCGACCGCCTCCGCGAAGCGGCCTGGCAGTGGCGCGGCGTCCCCGTCGGCGGGACCCTCACGCTCGCGTGGCGCGCCTGACCGAGGGAACAGGCTTGTCTCCTTCGCACTAGCCACGCGGGCCGCCGCACGGTTAGGCTGCGCCGCCGCCAGGAGGGCGTGTCAGAGGAGCAGGAGGGAACTCATGTCGTCATCCCGCAGCAGCGTCACGGCGCTGGTCATCGCCGTCGCGGCCGCCTTCGGCGCGGCCGAGCCCGCCCATGCCGCCGGCCTGCTCGGCGGCGGCGTCTCCGGCTACGTGTCGGACGCCGACACCGGCCTCGGCCTCTCCGGCGCGACCCTCGCGTGGGGCGCGCTGCCGCCCGTCGCGGCCGAGGGCAGCGGCCGCTACCTCCTGACCGGCCTCCAGCCGGGCGAGACCGGGACGCTCACCGTCGCCGGCCCGACCGGCTACGAGAAGACCCAGATCGACGGCATCACGCTGCCGACCACCGGCCTCGGGACCCAGAACGTCCTGCTCCACCGCGACTGGGCGGCCTCGGCGGGCGGCGCGCAGAGCTCGTCCAACGACGACGGCGCGGCGGCGGCCGGCTGCGCCAGCTCCGCCGCGACCGACAACGACCGCGCCACGGGCTGGTCGGCCACGGTCGCGACGCACCCCGACCCGCAGGCCGACCCCGCCCAGATCACGATCGCCCTGCCCCAGACGATCGACGTCCGCCAGTTCGTGATCGACCCGTCGGCATCCTGCGCACACGACGCCGGCGCCGCGCTGGGCGCCTACCGCCTCCAGACCTCGCCCGACGGCATCACCTACAACACGGCCGCCGAGGGCACGCTCGACGCGTCGGCGCGCAACCGCAACACCGCAATCGCGCCGGGCGCCAACACGGCGCAGATCCGGTTCGTGCGCCTCCAGGCGCTCGCGCCCCAGGACGCCGCGCAGCCCACGATCGACCTCCGCGAGCTCCAGGTCTTCGGCGCCGGCCCCAACACGCCGCCGGCCGGCACCGTCGCCGTCGACGCCCCGCGCAGCTTCATCAAGGGCGTCGTCCGCCTCCGCGCCGCCTTCACCGACGCCGACTCGACGATCACCCGCTACCTGTGGGACTTCGACGGCGACGGCCGCTGGGACCAGGCCACCAGCGGCCCGAGCGTCGCCCACGTCTGGACGGCGGCCGGGACCTACCACGTCGCCGTCGGCGCGCGCGACTTCCGCGGCGGCCTCGGCACGGCGGCGCTCGACCTGCGGATCATCGACCCCAAGGCGCTCGTCGAGCCGGTCATCCAGCGCAAGCCGCTGATCACCTTCGACCCCGTCGACGGCATCGACCTGCCGGTGCGCATCGCGTGCTCGTCGAAGTGCACGTTCACCGCGAGCCTCGTCCTCAGCAAGGCGACGGCCAAGTCCATCAAGTCGAAGAAGCGCACCGTCTTGGCCCTCAGGAAGACGACTGAGGGTCCGGGCCTGGGCAGCTGGACGATCACGCTGCCGAGCAAGACCATCAAGTTGCTGCGCAAGGCCCACAGGAAGTCCGTCAAGGCCCGGCTGACGGCGTCCGCGGTCGACCAGCAGAAGCGCCGCAGCACGGTGCATCGCTGGGTCACGTTCCGCTGAGCCGAGCGGCGCGTACCGCCGTGGTTGACGCGTGTGCCGAGAACGACGAGGCTAGCTCGCGCCGTGTCCTTCGCCGAGCCCAGGTTCCGCACGCGCGCGCGTGACGTGGACGCCCGCACGACCGTGATCGCCGTCGACGGCGAGATCCACGTCTCGACCGTACCCGAGTTCAGCGGCGTCCTCGCCGCCGCCGTCGACGCCGGCCGCATCGCGATCGTCTTGGACCTCAGCGGCGTCATGTTCATCGACTCGACCGGCCTCAGCGTCCTGCTCAACGCGCTGCGCCGCGTGACGCGCGCGGGCGGCGCGATGGCGCTGGTGTGCCAGAACCCGACCGTCCTGCGGCTGTTCGAGATCACGAGGCTGGACGCGACGTTCCCCATCCACGCCGGCGTCGAGCCGGCGCTCGCCGCGGTCCGGGCGACTCAGCCGGCGGGCGGCAGCGACGCCGGCGCCCCGTAGGCGCGCAGCGCCTCGGGCAGGGCGACCGAGCCGTCCTCCTGCTGACCGTTCTCGAGGACCGCGATCAGCGTCCGGCCGACCGCGACCGCGGTGCCGTTGAGCGTGTGCACGACCTCCGGCTTGGCCTTGCCGCCGGCGCCGTCGGGCCGGTACCGGATCTCCAGGCGGCGGGCCTGGTAGTCGGTGGTGTTGGACGTCGACGTCAGCTCGCGGTAGCGCTTCTGCGACGGCAGCCACGCCTCGATGTCGTACTTCTTCGCCGCGCTCGCGCCGAGGTCGTCGACCGCGATGTTCACCACGCGGTAGGGCAGGTTCAGCGCCTGCATGATCGACTCCTCGATCGCCAGCAGGCGCTCGTGCTCGTCGCGCGCCGCGCTCGGCTCGACGAACGAGAACATCTCGACCTTGTCGAACTGGTGCACGCGGAAGATCCCGCGCGTGTCCTTGCCGGCGGCGCCGGCCTCGCGGCGGAAGCACGGCGAGAACCCGGCGTAGCGCATGGGCAGCGCCTCGAGGATCTCGCCCGCGTGCAGCGACGCGAGCGCGACCTCGGAGGTCCCGACGAGGTACAGGTCGTCGGCGGGCAGGTGGTAGATCTGCTGCTCGGTGTCGGGCAGGAAGCCGGTGCCGTACAGGGCCTCCTCGCGCACGAGGACCGGCGGGATGACCGGTTCGAACCCCTGCTCGGACAGCAGGTCGAGCACCCAGGAGACGAGCGAGAGCTCCAGCCGCGCGACGTCGCCGCGCAGGTAGGCGAAGCGCGAGCCCGACAGGCGCGCGCCGCGCTCCGTGTCGATGCGGTCGGGCCCGGCGAGCTCGAGGTGGTCGCGGACCGGCCACTCCGGGACCCACGGCTCGCCGACCTCGCGCAGGACGGTGTCCTGCGGCGCCGCGGTCTCATCGGGCAGGTTCGGCAGCTGCGCGAGCGCCGGCGTCAGGTCGGCGTCGACGGTGGCGAGCTCGTCGTTGAGGCCCTTGGCCTCGGACGCGACCGCGCGCATCTTCGCGATCGCCTCGTCGGCGCCCTCGCCGGCCTTCTTGGCGGCGGCGATCGCCTGGTTGGCCGCGTTCTGCTCGGCGCGCAGGCCTTCGAGGCGCGGCAGGATCTCACGGCGCCGCGCGTCGAGCTCGATCACGCGGTCGAGCCTCCCGACGTCGGACTCCCCACGGCGCGCCAGCGCGGCGCGCACGGCGTCGGGGTCCCGTCGGATCAGCCTGAGGTCGAGCACGGCGCCGGAGCCTACCGGCGAGCGCGCGGCGACTCAGTTGCGGGCGTTCTTGGACTTGCCGTGCCTGGGCGCGGCCGCGGAGAGTCGCGGCTAGTTCCAGGCGTTCTTGGACTTGCCGTGCCTGGGGCGCGGCCGCGGAGAGTCGCGGCTAGTTCCGGGCGTTCTTGGACTTGCCGTGCCCGGCGTACTTCGCGAGGAAGTCGGCGACCTGCTCGGCTTCCTTCCCGACGACGATGTCCTGCGGCATGATCGCGCCGGAGAACCCGCCGTTGCGAATCGCGTAGAGGATCGAGTCGCGATCCTCCTTGCGGACGTTGAAGTTCGGGCCGTCGACGCGCTCGCGGTCCTTGACCTTCAGCGCGCCGCCCTCGGCACCGACGATGCCCAGGTTGTGGCAGCCGGAGCAGCGCTCGACGAACAGCTTGGCGCCGGCGGCGTACTGCTGGTCGATGCCCTCGAAGTGCGGCGCGGAGGCCGTGGGCTGCTTGATGTCGTTGCTCTCCTGGCCGCAGCCGACGGCCGCGACGGCGGCTGCCATGACGGCGGCGAGGGCGATCAGGGGACGGCGAGGCATGCGGCCGGGCATCATACGGGACCCTTTCATGCGCAGGCTTGCCGCCCTCCTCCTCCTGGGCGCGCTGACAGTCGCGGGGTGCGGCGACGGACCGTCGTACACCTCCGCGAAGGACAGCGTGCTCCACGTGACCCTCGACGAGTACCGGATTCGACCGGAGAACTTCGAGGTCCCAGCCGGCCGGATCCACCTCGAAGCGGTCAACAAGGGCCGGCTCACGCACAACCTCGCGATCGAGTCCCTCGACCCCGAGGACGGCGAGGAGCCGATCACCTACGGCCGGACCGACACGCTCCATCCCGGCGAGCACGGCTCCGAGCAGGCCGCGATCACGCTCAAGCCCGGCAAGTACCGGCTGACGTGCACGATCGGCAACCACGACGACCTCGGCCAGTACGGCGAGCTCAAGGTGGTGCAGAAGTAGCCCCGAGGGGGGGCGAGTCTCCGACGGATCGCGCCTATTCCGCCATATGGGCGGACTTGACGCGATCGAACGCGAGATCCAGGCGCTCGCCGCGCGGCAGCACGGGGTGGTGACCCGGCGGCAGCTGCTGCGCGCCGGGCTCGGCAGCGACGCGATCGACCACCGGCGCGCGACCGGTCGGCTGATCACCCTGCAGCGCGGGGTCTACGCCGTCGGGCACGCCGAGCTTCGGCGCGAAGGATGGATGCTGGCGTTCGTGCTCGCGGCCGGCGAGCGAGCTGTCGCGAGCCATCGCAGCGCGGCGGCGCTGTGGGGCATCCGCCCCTGGACCGGCGCGTTCGTCGAGCTGACCATGCCCGGGCGCGGCGGAACCGCCAAGCGACGCGGGCGGATCGTCCACCACTCGACCGACCTCCCACGCGAGGAACGCTCGGTCGAGCGCGGCGTGCCGACGACGACCATCCCCCGGACGCTCATCGACCTGGCTGCGGTAGTCCCAGCCCATCACCTCCGCCGGGCCGTCGAGCGCGCCGAGCAGGCCGAGGTGTTCGACCTCGTCGCCGTGCGTGCCGTGCTCGACGCCCATCCGGGCCGCCCGGGACGGCGGGCGCTCGTCGCGCTGCTCGCCGACATGCACGGCAACGGGGTGTCGACGACACGCAGCGATCTCGAGGCGTCGATGTTGCAGCTCTGCCTCGACCGCGACCTCCCTCGACCGCAGGTCAACCGCTACGACGGCGTCCGCGAGTCGGACTTCCGATGGCCAGACCACCTCCTGATCGTCGAGGTGGACAGCTGGACCTTCCACGGCCGGACGCGCCGCGCCTTCGACGCCGATCGCGCTCGCGATCGGCAACTCCTCCGCGAGGGCTGGCGCGTCGCGCGCTTCACCGACCGCCAGATCGTCGATGACCCGGCCTCGGTCGCCGTCGAGTTGCACGATCTCCTCAGTGGATCGCGTCAAGTCCGCGATACGCGCGGCTTTGACGCGATCGAGCGCTGAAGGGCGACTGGCGAAGGGATCGTGACGTTCGTCGCGAACTGAGGGTCGACGCGGGCGCCGACCTCGAATCGATCGCTTCATAGACGTTCACGCGATCGCTCTCGATACGGCGGCAACCTGGTCGGCGCCCGCGTCTGAACTACGCTCATCGACGATGGAGACGACGCCAGCAGTCGACCCGGCGCGCTACCGCGAGGTGATCGGGAGCTTCGCCACCGGCGTCGCCATCGTCACCGCGCACGGCGACGACGGCCCCGCCGGACTGACCACGAACGCGGTCACGAGCCTCAGCCTCGACCCGCTGCTGCTGCTCGTCGCGTTCGACAACGGCTCCCGGACGCTCCCGGTCGTCGCCCAGGCGCGGCGCTTCGCGGTCAACGTCCTGCGCGCCGGCCAGGAGGACATGGCCAAGCTGTTCGCCTCCAAGCGCCTGGCCCAGGAGAAGTTCGAGGCCGTGACGCACACGGTCGCCCACGGCGTCCCGGTCCTGGACGACGCGCTGGCGTGGATCGCCTGCGACCTCGACACGCTGACGCCGGCCGGCGACCACACGATCGGCATCGGCCGCGTGACGCACCTCAGCGCCGATGACAGCCCCGGCGCGCTGAACGATCCGCTGCTGTTCTTCCGCGGCGGCTTCGGCCGCCTCGCCTGACCGTCAGGACGCTTACACCGTTCCCAGCGCGCGCAGCGCCAGGAACGCGATCACGAGCGCCGAGGCGGACATCACGCCCATCTCGCGGCGGACGATCTGGAGCACGATCGAGCGCTGCTCGTCCTCCGGCAGCCGCCCGACCGCCTGCGCGTCCTCGAGGTCGCGCCCGTCGAGCACGAGCTGGGCGGACGCCAGCCGCAGCTGCTCGGCCACGAACGACACCACTACGGGCAGCAAGGCGTACAACCAGTAGAGCGAGTCGGCCGGATCCAGGCCCATTGCAGCCAGAACGCCGGCGCCGATCGCCTGGGCGATCGCCAGCGCCTGGCCGACACGGATGAGCACCCATGCGAAGCGATGAGGCTCGACCCGCCACCAGAGAACGGCGGACACCACCCCGGCGATCCCGTTCGAGATCGCCACCAGGAGGGCAAGGACGTGCGCGGCTTCGGTCATGGCGGTGGTGTGCAAGTGCGGAGCGCCACTTTGTGGCAGCAAGTTACAAGTTGGTGATACAACGAGAGGCCGAGTGCTCCGGACGTACCTTCCAGCCATCGTCTTCCTCGGCCTCGGCGGTCTCGTCGGTGCGCTGTTCGTCAGCGCCGGCAGCCTGCTCGGGCCCAAGCCGAAGACCCCCACGACCTACCAGGCGGACCCCTACGAGAGCGGCATGCCCTCCGAGGTCCACCAGGGCTTCCGCTTCGGGATCAGCTTCTACCTGATCGCGATGTTGTTCATCTTGTTCGACATCGAGGTCGTCTTCCTCTACCCGATCGCCGTGCAGCTGCGGGCCTTCGGGACCTTCGCCCTGATCGAGACCGCCGTCTTCATCGTGTTGCTGGTCGTGGCGTTCATCTACGTGTGGCGACGCGGCGCCCTCGAGTGGCGCTAGAACGGTAGGAACTCATGGAGATCATCAAGCGGGAGAAGGCGGGCAACGCGGAGGACTTCCGCATCCGCCAGCTGCAGGCGCGCGACATGCTCCGCGGCGACCTCAGCGACGCCGACATGGAGCAGTACGTCCAGGAGCGCGTCATCACGACGACGCTCGACCGTGCCGCCAACTGGGCCCGCGGCAACTCGCTGTTCCCCGCGACCTTCGGCCTGGCCTGTTGCGCGATCGAGATGATGTCGGTCGTCGGCGCGCGCCTGGACATCGCCCGCTTCGGCTTCGAGGCCTTCCGCGCGTCCCCGCGCCAGGCCGACCTCCTGATCCTCTCGGGCCGCGTCTCGATCAAGATGGCGCCGATCGTCCGGCGCATCTACGACCAGATGCTCGACCCGAAGTACGCCATCGCCATGGGCGCGTGCAGCAGCTCGATGGGCGTCTTCAACAACTACGCCATCGTCCCGGCCGACAAGTTCCTCCCGGTCGACGTCCACGTCCCGGGCTGCCCGCCGCGCCCCGAGGCGCTGATGCACGGGATCCTCAAGCTGCGCTCGATGGTCCACAGCGACCCGAGCATGGGCTGGCGCGAGCGCTACGGCGCCGAGCGCACGGTCGAGGTCCTGCCCGACGAGGGCGAGGAGCTCCTGCGGAGCAGCACCGAGGAGCCGGCCGGTGCCTGACGCGCCCGGCACCGAGCTGCTGGCCCAGGACCTGCGCGAAGCCCACGGCGACGACGCCGTACTGGGCACCGAGTTCTTCCGCGGCACCGGCGCGATCAACGTCGCGCCCGGCACCATCGGCGCGGTGCTGGAGACCTTGCGCGCCAAGGGCTTCAAGCACCTCATGAGCGTGCACGGCCTCGACTACTTCCCCGAGGAGCCGCGCCTCGGCGTGCAGTACGAGCTGCTCGACCGCGACGCGCTCGACCGCCTCACGATCAAGCTGCGCGTGCCGGTCGACGCCCCGCTGGTGCCGTCGGTCACGGTGAAGTGGCCGACCGCCAACCACCAGGAGCGCGAGGTGTACGACATGTTCGGCGTGCTCTTCGAGGGCCACCCGGACCTGCGCCGCATCCTGATGCCCGAGGACTACGAGGGCCACCCGCAGCGCCGCGACTTCCCGCTCGGCGGCGAGCCCGTCCTCTTCACCGCCGCGGAGACGGCGGGCAAGGACTACACGATCGGAATCGACGGTCAGGCATGAGCATCGACGTCAGCACCGACTACCGCTCCGAGGAGGAGCGCGTCGACGTCTTCCAGCGCTCCCAGACGCTGGCCGCGCCCGCGCCCGACCAGGAGCTGCTGACCCTCAACATGGGTCCGCACCACCCCGCGACGCACGGCGTGCTGCGCCTGCTCGTGACGCTCGAGGCCGAGGTCGTCCGCGACCTCAAGCCGATCATCGGCTACGTCCACACCGGCATCGAGAAGACCGCCGAGGACAAGTCCTACTGGAAGGCCATCCCCGTCATCGAGCGGATGGACTACCTGGCCTACTACTTCAACGCGATGGCCTTCTGCGGCGCGACCGAGACGCTGCTCGAGGTCGAGGTCCCCAAGCGCGCGCAGTACCTGCGGGTCATCCACATGGAGCTGAACCGCATCATGAGCCACCTGGTGTGGCTCGGCACGTCGATGCTGGACCTCGGCGCCGTGACGGTCTGGTGGTACTGCTTCCGCGAGCGCGAGACGATCCTCGACCTCTTCGAGTACAGCTCCGGCCAGCGCATGCACACGCGCTACTTCCAGGTCGGCGGCGTGATGGAGGACATCCCCGCCGGCTGGGCCGAGAAGCTCGCGAAGTTCTGCCAGGAGATGCCGGCCAAGGTCGACCAGTACCTCGACCTCCTGGACCGCAACGAGATCGCCCTGCGCCGCCTGCGCGGCACCTGCCCGCTGGACGTCGAGACGCTCGAGGGACTCGGCGTCACCGGCCCGCTGCTGCGCGCCGCCGGCAACCCGTGGGACCTGCGCAAGGCCATGCCCTATTCCTCCTACGAGGACTTCGACTTCAAGATCCCGATCGGCAAGAACGGCGACAACTACGATCGCTACGCCGTCCGGATGCAGGAGATGAAGGAGTCGGTGAAGATCATCGAGCAGGCCCTCGCCGGGCTGCCCGAGGGTCCGCACATCACCGAGGACCGCAAGGTCGCGCTGCCGCCGCGCCACGAGCTGGCGACGTCGATGGAGGCGTTGATCCACCACTTCAAGCTGGTGACCGAGGGCTTCCGCGTCCCGCCGGGCGAGGTCTACTACCCGATCGAGGGCCCGCGCGGCGAGTACGGCGTGTTCATCCGCTCCGACGGCTCGAGCAAGCCCGCGCGCGTGCACATGCGCGACCCCTCCTTCGTGAACCTCCAGGCCACCCTCCCGATGGTCAAGGACGCCTACATCGCCGACCTCATCGCCACGCTGGCGATGATGGACCCGGTGCTCGGCGGCGTGGATCGGTAGAGGCAGGAGCAAGACCTTCATGTCGCTTCCCGACGTCAAGCGCTTCGCCCACGGCTCCCGCGTCCCCGGCTGGGACGACTCCGTCGACCTGAGCAAGGACCCGCAGGAGATCCCGGACCCGGCGACCACGCCGGTGCCCGCCGCCCTGCGCGAGGAGATCGAGCACCACATCGCCAAGTACCCGGACCGCCGCAGCGCGGCGATCCCGGCGCTGGCCGCCGCGCAGGAGCTGCACGGCTGGTGCTCGCCCGAGGCGTTCCGCCAGGTCGCGTGCGTGATGCGGCTGACGCCGGCCTACCTGATCGCCGTCGCGTCGTTCTACGACATGTTGGACACGCAGCCCGTGGGCCACAAGCGCGTCTACGTGTGCACCAACATCTCCTGCTCGCTGCGCGGCGGCCGCAAGCTGCTGGCCGAGATGCAGGAGGCCGTCGGCGACGACCCCGACGTCCAGGTACGCGGCTTCGAGTGCCTCGGCGCCTGCGACATCGCCCCGATGGTCTCGGTCAACGGCGTGTTCGTCGGCCCGGTCGAGGACGGCGAGGTCGCCGAGCTGGCGCGCCAGGTGCGCGACGGCGCCGACCCGCTCCCGGCCAAGCAGCTCATCAAGCGCCCGTCGGCCGACCCCCACGCCAACACCCGCGAGTGGGACCGGGTGGGCACCGACTTCGCGCAGGTGGAGTCCGAGATCGACCGCCCCGCGCCGGGCGGCGTCCCGCTGCCCGCCGAGCCCTCGTCCTTCGGCCCGCCCATGGGCGTGCCGGACCCGCCCGACGAGCCGGTCGCACCCCTCGAGCAGGCGCCGTCCCAGCCGGAAGAGGACACCGAGTGAGCACCCCGCAGCAGCCCCTCATCTTCGACTCGAAGATGCGAAGCGAGCGAGCCTGATGGCCCAGCAGCCCCTCATCTTCGACAACATCGACGAGCCCGGCCTGCACACCCTCGAGGTGTACAAGCGCCGCGGCGGCTACGGCGATCGTCTGCGCAAGGCCCTGACCATGCCGCCCGAGGCGCTGGTCGAGGAGCTCAAGGCGTCCGGCCTGCGCGGCCGCGGCGGCGCCGGCTTCTCGATGGGCATGAAGGCGTCCTTCATGCCCAAGGGCACGATGGACAAGTACCTGGTCTGCAACGCGGACGAGTCCGAGCCCGGGACCTTCAAGGACCGCGAGCTCATGCAGAAGATCCCGCACCTGCTGATCGAGGGCATGATCATCGCCGCCTACGCGGCGGGCGCCAACCGCGCGTTCATCTTCATCCGCGGCGAGTACGTCCAGCAGGCCGACATCCTGGACGCCGCGCTGGTCGAGGCCTTCGACGCGGGCTTCCTCGGCGACAACATCCTCGGCACCGGCCACTCGCTCAGCCTCGCCGTCCACCGCGGCGCGGGCGCCTACATCTGCGGCGAGGAGACCGGCCTGCTCGACTCGCTCGAGGGCAAGCGCGGCAACCCGCGCCTCAAGCCGCCGTTCCCGGCCAACCAGGGCCTCTACCAGGGCCCGACGCTCATCAACAACGTCGAGACGCTGGCGACCGTGCCGCTGATCGTCGAGATGGGCGGCGCCGAGTACGCGACGATCGGCGCCGAGGGCTCCACCGGCACGAAGCTCATCTCGATCTCGGGCAACGTCCAGCGCCCCGGCAACTACGAGATCGAGCTGGGCATGTCCAGCCGCGACATCATCTACGGCCTGGCCGGCGGCCCCGACGACGGGCGCGAGATCAAGCTGTGGTTCCCGGGCGGCTCGTCGTCGCCGGTCCTGACGGCCGACGACCTCGACCTCCCCTACGACTTCAACACGCTGGCCAAGGCCGGGTCCATGCTGGGCTCGGGCGCGATCATCGTGGTCGACGACTCCAACTCGGTCGTCGACGTCTGCCTGTGGCTCGCCGAGTTCTACCGGCACGAGTCCTGCGGCAAGTGCACGCCGTGCCGCGAGGGCACCAACTGGACCGTGAAGATGCTCGAGCGCATCCAGTCCGGCCTCGCCACGCCGATGGACCTCGACATCATGGCCTCGGTCCAGGAGCAGATCATCGGCAACTGCCTGTGCGTCCTCGGCGACGCGATGGCGATGCCCGTCGGCTCCATGGTCGCCAAGTTCCGCGACGAGTTCGAGGCCCACATCGAGGCCGCGCGCGCCGCCAACGACCTGATCGCCGACGATGACGAGGGCGCGCCCGACCTGGCGCTCCTCCAGGGAGCCGTCGCATGACGGGCCAGCGCTGCCGCCCTTCCGTGAACGCCACGACCGTCAAGCGAGTCGCGTAGCCCCATGCCTCGTCCCGAGACCAAGTTGGTCACCTTCTCGATCGATGGCCGGGAGGTCACCGCTCCCGAGAACATCATGTTGGTCGACGGCGCCAAGCACGGCGACGTCGAGATCCCGGTCTTCTGCTACGAGCCCAAGCTCGGCCAGCCCGTCGGCGCGTGCCGCATGTGCCTGGTGGAGATCGAGGGCATCCCGAAGCTCCAGACCGCGTGCTCCACGCCGGTCAAGGACGGGATGGTCGTCCACACCCAGACCGACCGCGTCAAGACCGCCCAGCAGGCCGTCGTCGAGTTCCTGCTGATCAACCACCCGCTCGACTGCCCGGTCTGCGACAAGGGCGGCGAGTGCCCGCTGCAGGACATCTCCTTCGGCTGGGGCGGCGGCCGCTCGCGCTTCATCGAGCCCAAGCGCCACTTCGAGAAGCCGCTCGAGCTCTCGCCGCTGATCGCGATCGACCGCGAGCGCTGCATCCTCTGCTACCGCTGCGTGCGCTTCTCCCAAGAGGTCTCCGAGGACTACCAGCTGGTCTTCCAGGAGCGCGGCGCGCACACGTTCGTCGGCACGTTCGACGGCCACCCCTACGTCGCGCCGTTCAGCGGCAACATCACCGAGCTCTGCCCCGTCGGCGCGCTGACGAGCCAGCCCTACCGCTTCCGCGCGCGCCCGTGGGACATCGAGGGCGCCGGCGGCGTCTGCACGCTGTGCCCGGGCCAGTGCAACCTCACCTTCACGGTCCGCGACGAGCGCGTCCTGCGCGTCCTGGCCCGCGACAACGACGAGGTCGACGACGGCTGGCTCTGCGACCGCGGGCGCTTCGCCTACCAGGCCATCCACGTCGACGAGCGCATCACCGAGCCGATGGTCCGCGACGGCGGCGAGCTGCGCCCCGTCTCGTGGGAGCGCGCGCTGGACGAGGCGGCGGCGGGCCTGCGCCGCGCCGGCGGCCGCGTCGGCGTCCTGGCCGGCGGCGGCACGACCAACGAGGAGGGCTTCCTCCTCCAGCACGTCGCGCGCGCCGGCCTGGGCACCAACGACCTCGACTCGCGCATCTTCGACACCGTCGGCCGCGAGGACCTGCTCGCGCTGCACGACCCGGCGCTGCAGGCGACGGTCCCGGACCTCGAGTTCGCCCACACGGTCCTGACGCTCGGCGTCGAGCCGGTCGACGACATGCCGATCGTGGACCTCCGCATCCGCAAGGGCGTGCGCCGCAACCGCGTCAAGCTCGCGGTCGCCACGTCGCGCCCGTCGTCGCTGGACCCCAACGCCCAGCAGGTCGTCCGCTTCGCCCCCGGCGACGAGGCGCGCGCCGCCGCGCTGATCGCCGCCGGACTCGATCCCGCCCACCCCGGCGAGGTGCCTGAGCAGCTCGCGGACCTCGTCGCGCTGCTGCGCGACGGCGGCGAGGACGTCGTGGTCGTCTACGGCGAGCGCGTCCTGACCGATCCGGCCGGCGCCGCCGCGCTCGTCGCCATCGCCGACACGCTGGGCCTGCGCGGCCGCGACGGGGCGGGCCTCCTCGGCGTCCCGTCCTCGGCGAACGCGCGCGGCCTGCGCGAGGTCGGCGTCCTGCCCTTCGCCGGCCCGGGCCTCGCGCCCGTCGCGGCCGGCCGCGACGCCGCCGGCATCGCCGCCGCGGCCGCCGACGGCGAGCTCGCCGCGCTCTGGCTCGTCAACGCCGACCCGCTGGAGACCCACCCGCACCGGGCGCGGTGGGACGAGGGCCTGGAGCGCGCGTCGACGATCGTCGCGCACGCCGGCTACCTCACCGCGGGCGTGCGCGAGCACGCCACCGTCGTCTTCCCCGCCGAGTCGCACGCCGAGCACGAGGGCACCGTCGTGCACCCCGACGGCCGCGTGCAGCGCCTGCGCCAGGCGATCGCCCGCCAGGGCGAGACACGCGCGGGCTGGTGGGTCATCAGCGAGATCGCCAAGCGCGTCGGCCTGGACGACGTCCGCGTCCTCACCGGCCCGATGGCCAGCCAGCAGCTCTTCGCGGCGGTGCCGTTCTACAACGGCCTCACGCTCGACCTCATCGGCGGCAAGGGCCTGCGCTGGCCGGCCGTCGCCGACGCGGCGGCCGCGTGGCCCGCGAGCGCGCCCACCACGCCCACCGCCGCGCCGGCTCCGCCGGCGGCAGGCCCGGAGGCCAACGGCCGCGTGCGCATCGGCACCTACCGGTCGATCTGGGCCGGCCCCGAGGTCGCCAACTCGCCCGCCCTCCAGTTCCTCAAGGCGCGCACGCGCGTCGAGCTGTCGCCGACCGACGCCAAGCGCCTCGGCGTGTTCGACGGCGAGAAGGTCGTCGTCGGCGACGACGCCGCCGACGTGGTCGAGGCGACCGTCAGCGTCCGCGCGGCGATCCCCGTCGGCAGCGCCTTCCTCGAGGGCAACGGCGTCGACGGCCCGCTCGTCGAGATCCGCAAGGGCGCCGCGGTGCCCACCCTTTCGTAGCCCCTTGAGCTGAGCCCAATCGTGATCCTCGCAGACGTCCTTTACTACGAGCCGTGGTGGATGCAGATCGCCAAGGCGATCGTCATCTTCGCCGTCGGCCTCCAGATCGTGCCGGTCGCGCTGATGGCCGACCGCAAGGTCATGGGCCGCATGCAGAACCGCTACGGCCCGAACCGCGTGGGCCCGTTCGGCGCGCTGACCCCGATCGCCGACATCGGCAAGCTGCTGTTCAAGCAGCAGTTCCGCCCGCGGACGTCGATCGGCTGGATGTTCGCGCTCGCGCCGCTGATCTCGATCGTCACCGCGGTCGCCGCGCTGGCGATCGTCCCGTTCGGCGACGTCCAGGACATCTTCGGGACCAAGACGGGGCTCTACGGCGTCGACTCCTCGATCGGGCCGCTCTACCTCTTCGCCTTCGGCTCGATCGCGTTCTACGGGATCATGCTCGGCGGCTGGTCGTCAGGCTCGAAGTACTCGTTCCTGGGCGCGATGCGCGCCGCCGCGCAGCTGATCTCCTACGAGGTCGCCCAGGGCCTGGCGCTCGTGGGCGTGGTCATGACCGCCCAGTCGCTGTCGCTCGTCGACATCGTCAAGGGCCAGGCCGGGATGTGGTACATCGTCCCGCAGTTCGTCGCCTTCCTGATCTTCCTGCTGGCCTCGTTCGCCGAGACCAACCGCCCGCCCTTCGACCTCGTCGAGGCCGACGGCGAGCTGGTCGGCGGCTACAACACCGAGTACGGCGGCGGCCGCTTCGCCACGTACTACTTCGCCGAGTACCTCAACATGGTCGTGGCGTCGTTCATCATGGTCACGGTGTTCCTCGGCGGCTGGTGGCTGCCGTTCGGCATCCACCCGCCTGGATGGGTCGACCCGATCGTCGTGATCGGCAAGGCCATGGTGTTCATCTTCTTCTTCGTCTGGGCGCGCGCGACGTTCCCCCGTCTGCGCTACGACCAGCTGATGTCCCTCGGGTGGAAGGTGCTCTTGCCCCTCGCCACCCTCAACGCCCTCGTGACCGCGATCATCCTGGTGGTGACCGACTAAGCATGTCCCCCTGGCCTCCGTCCGCGGACGAGCTCCACGTCGTCGACAGCCCCGACCGCCTCGGCGGTCCCGGCTCCTTCTACCGTGCCTTCGGCGAGACGCTGCGTGGTCTGAAGACCACGCTGCGCCAGTCCGTCGCGCCGGTGTCGGTCGTCTCCTACCCCGAGGAGAAGATCCCGGTCTACCCGCGCTTCCGCGGCCGGCATCGCCTCCACAAGTTCGAGGACACCGGCCTGGAGAAGTGCGTCGGCTGCTCGCTGTGCGCCGCGGCCTGCCCGTCGGACTGCATCCGCGTCGTCGCCGCCGAGAACACGCCGGAGAACCGCGTGTCGGCCGGTGAGCGCTACGCCGCGGTCTACGAGATCAACCTGAGCCGCTGCATCTTCTGCGGCTACTGCGAGGTCGCGTGCCCGTTCGACGCGATCACGATGGGCAACGACTTCGAGATGTCGGACTACAACCGCAACGACCTCATCTTCACCAAGGAGATGCTGCTCGCCGAGCCTTTCGAGCGCACGCCGCTCCGGGGCGAGGGCGAGTAGCCTCGGTCCGGGCGGTCCCAGGTCCACGCTAACCATGGCTGCTGTCTTCTTCTTCATCGCGGCAATCGGAGCGATCGTCGGCGCCGTCGGCGTCGCCACGCTGCCGAACCCCTTCTACTCCGTGCTGGCGCTGGTGTGTCACCTGCTGTCGCTGGCCGCGCTCTTCCTGCTGCTGCGCGCCGAGTTCATCGCCGCGGCGCAGGTCGTCGTCTACGCGGGCGCCGTCATGGTGCTCTACGTCTTCGTGGTGGCCTACGTCGGCTCCCAGGACGAGCCCGTGCGGCCCGCCGGCGGACCAGGGCTGAAGGCCGCGTCGATCGTCTTCGCGAGCCTGCTCGCCGTCGAGCTGCTCATCGCGGTGCTCGGGTCGGGCCTGAAGGGCATCGACTCCAAGGGCGCCGGCTACGAGGCGGGCTTCGGCACGCCGGCCGCGATCGGCGAGCTGCTGCTCACCCGCTTCCTCTTCCCGTTCGAGGCCGCGTCGTTCCTGCTGCTGATGGCCGCCGTCGGCGCCGTCGTGCTGGCGCGCCGCCGCGGCGGGCTGGAGGGCTCCGACGAGGAGTTCCTCCACCCGATCCCCGCGCGCCTGCCCGACGGCACCGGCTCCATCGCCGAGGGCGTGGGCGACATCAACCCCACCGCCTCGTTGCAGCCGGCCGCGATCACCGCGGCGCGCGGCGCCGAGGACGACGAGACCCCCGCGATCGAGGACGGCGGCTGGTAATGGACATCGGCTGGTACCTCTCCGTCTCCGCCATCGTCTTCTCGATCGGCGCGGCCGGCGTGCTCACGCGCCGCAGCCCGCTGGTCATCCTCCTTTGCCTGGAGCTGATGCTCAACGCCTCCAACCTGGCCCTGATCGCCTTCGCCCGCATGTGGGGCAACGGCGACGGCCAGATCTTCGCGATCATCGTCATGGTGGTCGCGGCCTGCGAGGTCTGCATCGGCCTGGGCCTGGTGGTGGCGATGTTCCGCCGCCGCCTGCCGATCGACGTCGACGAGATGCGGGAGCTGCACGGCTAGATGAGTCCCACCACCGCCGCTTGGCTCGCGCTGGCCTGTCCGCTCGCGGGCGCGGTCATCAACGGCCTCGGGTTCAAGGTCATCAAGAACAAGACGGCCGGCCTCATCGGCACGGCCGCGCTGGCCGGCGCCTTCGTCTTCGCGGTCATCGCGCTGTTCTCCCTGCAGGGCCGCGAGGAGGAGCACCGCCAGCTCGTCTCCTCGCTCTACGACTACGTGGTCGTCGGCCAGGTCGACGCCCACCTGTCGATCCTCGTCGATCCGCTCAGCATCCTGATGATGCTGGTCGTGACCGGCGTCTCGACGCTGATCCACCTCTACTCGTTCGCCTACATGTCGGGCGACCGCGGGTACAACCGGTTCTTCGCGTACCTGAACTACTTCGTCTTCAGCATGCTGCTGCTGGTCCTGGCGGCGAACTTCCTGCTGCTGATCGTCGGCTGGGCGTTCGTGGGCGCGGCGTCCTACCTGCTGATCTCCTTCTGGTACCGCCGCACGACGGCGACCAGCGCCGGCATCAAGGCCTTCGTCATCAACCACGTCGGCGACATCGGCCTCACCCTCGGCACGTTCTTCATCCTCAAGAGCTCGCACACGCTCGACCTCCTGGGGACGTTCGCGCAGGCCAAGGAGATCGGCGCCAACCACCACGGCGACCTGACCGCCGGCCTGATCCTGCTGCTGATCGGCGCGTTCGCGAAGTCCGCCCAGGTCCCGTTCCACACGTGGCTCCCGGACGCGATGGAGGGCCCGACGCCCGTCAGCGCCCTGATCCACGCCGCGACGATGGTCACCGCCGGCGTGTACCTGATCGCCCGCATGCACCCGCTCTTCGAGCAGTCGGTCGCCGCGGCCGACGTCGGGACGATCGTCGGCGCCGTCACGCTCGTCGTCGCCGCGACGATCGGCATGGTCGTCACCGACCTCAAGCGCGTCATCGCCTACTCGACGATGTCCCAGATCGGCTACATGATCATGGGCGTGAGCTCCGGCGCGTACGTCGCCGGCCTGTTCCACCTCATGACGCACGCGTTCTTCAAGGCGCTGCTGTTCATGTCCGCCGGCTCGCTGATCAGCGCGATGGGCGGCGACCAGAGCCTCGATCGCATGCGCGGCTTCCGCAAGGCGATGCCGTTCACGTTCCTCTGCTTCGTGATCGGCGGCCTCGCGCTGTCCGGCGTCCCGCCGTTCTCAGGGTTCTTCTCCAAGGACGAGATCCTGCTCTTCGAGGCCGAGGCCGGCGGCTGGCACTGGATCCTCTACGTCGCCGGCTACGTCGCGGCGCTGATGACCGCGGTCTACACGTGGCGCATGATCTTCCGCGCCTTCTGGGGCGAGCCGGTCGAGCAGGCGCGCGAGCTTGAGCACGGCCACCTGTACCACGCGCCGCAGGCCACGAACCCCGCCAACGGCGAGGTCGAGGACACCGACGTCGGCTTCCCGGGCCCCGAGCACCACATCGCCGAGCGCGCGCTGCCGATGAAGGTCGCGATGGGCACGCTGGCCGTGCTGGCGACCGTCGGCGGGGTCGTGCTGATCCCGAAGACGACGACGTGGCTGGACACCTTCCTGGAGCCGACGTTCGCCGGCTCGTCCGTGCACGTCGCGGCGAGCAACGGCAAGCTCTGGTTCGGCCTGGTGCTCGGCGCCGGCCTCGGCGTGCTGGGCATCTTCATCGCCTACACCATCTGGGGCAAGGCCGACGGCGAGATCGCCGTCCGCATCCGCGAGCGCGTGCCCGCGCTGCACAGGTTCTTCGTCAACAAGTGGTACTTCGACGAGTTGATCGACCTGCTGGTCGTCCGCCCGTTCGCCTGGTTCGGCCGCTTCGGCCAGCAGACCTTCGAGCGCGTGTTCGTCAACGGCACGCTCGTCGGCGGGACGTCGGGCATCGTGCGCGCCGGCTCCGCCGCCGTCCGCGCCCTGCAGTCCGGCTTCCTGCGCGCCTACGCGGCGCTGCTGCTGGTCGGTGCCGGTGCCGTGATCCTGTACTTCCTGATCCAGTCCTCGTGAGCCTTCCTCTCTCCATCCCCCTCTGGCTGCCCGCCGCCGCGGCGTTCCTCGGGCTGTTCCTGCCGGGCGTCGCCTCCCGCGCGCTGGCGATCCTCGGCGCCCTCGGCACGTTCGCGTGGACGCTCTGGGCGATCGCCGACTTCGAACGCGGCGCCAAGGGGCTGCAGGACGCCACCGACCAGATGTGGATCAAGCCCCTGGGCATCCACTACAAGCTCGGGCTCGACGGGCTCAACCTGTACCTGATCGCGCTCGCCGCGTTCATCTTCCTGGTGTGCCTGATCTGGGCGGCGATGAAGGAGTGGGAGCACGGCGGCCAGCTGTTCTTCTTCTTCGGCCTCGCCGAGAGCGCCGTGCTCGGCGCGCTGATGGCGCAGGACCTGGCGCTCTTCGTCCTGTTCTTCGACCTGATGCTGCTGCCGTTCCTGTTCCTGGCCGGCATCTACGGTCCGGAGGGGACGCGCGTCGCGGCGATCACCAAGCTGTTCATCTACACCTTGGTCGGCTCGCTGCTGATGCTCGCCGCGGCGATCGCCACCGGCGTCCTGGTGTCGCAGCAGACCGGCAACGACCTGTCCTTCGCCTTCAGCGACCTCCAGGCGTCGCCGCTGGGCAAGGGCTCGCAGGAGTGGATCTTCCTCTGCTTCGCCGCGGCCTTCTGGGTCAAGATGCCGGCGTTCCCGGTCCACGGCTGGATGCCCGACGGCTACAAGAACATGCCGCTGCCGGTGCTGGCCGTGTTCTCGGCCGTGCTGTCCAAAGTCGCCGCCTACGGCTTCCTGCGCGTCGTGCTGCCGATCTTCCCGGACGCCGCCGTGCACTTCCAGGACCTGATGCTGGTGCTGGCGCTGGGGTCGATCCTGTACGGGTCGGCGATGGCCTTCACGACGACGGACGCCCGCCTGATCCTGGGCTACTCGTCGATCGCCCAGCTCGGGTTCATCACGCTCGGGATCTTCTCGCTGACCGGCGACGGCTCGCAGGGCGCGATCCTGCAGTCGATCAACCACGGCCTGGTCGTCGCCCCCGCCTTCGTGATCGTCGCCTACCTCGCCGAGCGCGCGCACGGCTCCGAGGACATCCGCGACATGGGCGGCATCGCGTTCCGCGCGCCCGTGCTCGCGACGCTGTTCCTGATCGTGGTGCTCGCCAACCTGGCGATGCCCGGCTCGTCGAACTTCGTCGGCGAGTTCCTGATCCTCTTCGGCGTCTTCCACTCCAAGCTGGTCATCGCCTCGATCGCCTTCGTCGGCGTCGGGATGGCGGCGGTCTACTCGCTGCGGTTCTTGATCCGGACGATGCACAACCGCGTCGGGCCCGAGGTCGAGTCGCGCGAGATCAGCTTCCGCGAGGGCCTCGTCCTCGTGCCGCTCGTGACCGTGATCCTCTTCCTGGCCGTCTACCCGCAGTTCGCGATCCACAAGGCGGAGCCCGGGATCGCGCGCGCCGTCGCCCCCGCGGCGCTGATCGCGCACGAGGAGAACGTCGTCAGCGACGCCGCCGTCCACCCCAAGCCCGCATCGGTCCGGTAGTCCTCCATGTTGCTCGCAGCCGTCACCAAGCCAACCATCGACTGGGCCGGCGTCTCGCCGCTCATCGCCCTGCTGGGCGGGTCGATCGTCGTGCTGCTCGCCGGCCTGCTGCGCGGGCGGTTCATCCGTGAGCAGATCGTCCCCTTCCTCACGATCGTCGCGTTCGCCACGACGATCGGGCTGGGCATCTGGCAGTGGGACGACGCCAAGGACCTGTTCGTGGCCAAGGGCTCGCAGGGCGCGCTGCGCTCCGACGACCTGACGCTGATGATCACCTTCATCGTGTCGGTCACGGGCATCGGCGCCGTGCTGCTGTCGTGGCGCGCGCTGGCGCCGCGCGAGGCCGCGCACGGCGAGTACTTCGCGCTGATGCTCACCAGCGCCGCCGGCATGGTCATCCTGGCCGCCGCGCAGAACCTCGTCTCGGTCTTCCTCGGCCTGGAGCTGCTGAGCGTCCCGCTCTACGTCCTGTGCGCGACCGAGATGCGCCGCGAGCGCTCGCTCGAGTCGGGGCTGAAGTACCTCATCATCGGCTCGGTCGGCTCGGCGACGTTCCTGTACGGGTTGGCCTTCATCTACGGCGGAACCGGCGCCACCGACTTCCGCGGGATCTCCCAGGCGATCTCCAGCGACGTCGCCAAGGACTCGCTGCTGCTGACCGGCATCGGCCTGACGCTCGTCGGCCTGGCCTTCAAGGCGTCGGTGGCGCCGTTCCACCAGTGGACGCCCGACGTCTACGAGGGCGCGCCGACCCCGGTCACCGCGTGGATGGCCGTCGCGACGAAGGCCGCCGCGTTCGGCGGCGCGCTGCGCATCTTCGACGTCGCGCTGATCGACGCCCACCGCGACTGGGCGCCCGCGCTGGCGACCCTCGCGGCGATCACGATCATCGTCGGCAACGTCGGCGCGCTGTCGCAGTCGTCGCTGAAGCGCCTGCTCGCCTGGTCCTCGGTCGCGCAGGCCGGCTACCTGCTGGCCGGCGTCGTCGTCGCGTCGCGGGTCGGCGTGCAGGCCACGGTCTTCTACCTCGCGGTCTACCTGTTCATGAACCTCGCCGCGTTCGCGGTGATCGCGGCGCGCGAGCGCGAGACGCCCTACGGCGACGACATCCGCGCCGTCAACGGCCTCGGCACGTCGCGCCCGCTGCTGGCGTGGCCGATGACGCTGGCGATGCTCTCGCTGGCCGGGATGCCCGCCACGGCCGGCTTCATCGGCAAGTTCACGCTGATCGACGCGGCGGCCGACGGCGGCTACACCTGGCTCGGCGTCGTGATCGTGATCGGCTCGATGATCTCGCTCGGGTACTACCTCAAGGTGGTCGCGGCGATGTGGATGCGCCCGTCGGCCGCGGCCGACGTCGCGACGCGCGACGCCTCCGGCGCCCCGCGCCTGGCCGGCGCGGACCCGATCACCGACCGCGCCGACTGGGAGGTCACGCTCGTCGCCGTCCTGTGCGGCGCCGCGATCCTGGTCTTCGGCGTCATCCCGTCGCCGCTGCTGAACCTGGCCGACAGCGCCGGCAAGGCGCTCGGCCTCTTGTAGCGCCTCGACGGACGGACCACCCGCGTCCGCGTGCTCTGCGAAAGTGCGCGCGCCATGGTCCGCGCGCGTGCATCGCTGGTCGTCCTCGTCGTCGCCGCCTGCGCACTCCTCGCGCCGGGCGCGGCGTCCGCTCTCCCGTACACGCTCGGCCCCGACGGGACGACCGCCGAGCAGGTGGGCGCCTACGCGTCGGCCGTCCGCCAGCGCGTGTACATCCCGCAGAGCGGCGTCGACCGCGACAACAACGGCGTCGACGACGAGATCGCGATCGAGATCATCCGGCCCGCCACGGCCGCGGGCGACAAGGTCCCGGCGATCATCGACCCGAGCCCGTACTACTCGTGCTGCGGCCGCGGCAACGAGACCGAGTACCTCGGCGACGCCGACGCCGACGGCGTCAACGACAAGTGGCCGCTGTTCCTGGACAACTACTTCGTCCCGCGTGGCTACGCCGTCGTCTACGCCGAGGCCTTGGGGACCGCCAACGCGACCGGCTGCGTCATGCACGGCGGCGCCGACGACGTGCGCGCGATGGCGTCGGTGATCGCCTGGCTGCAGGGGAACGCGTCCGGCTACCTCGGCCCGAGCAGGTCGGTCGGCCTGGTCACCGCGGCGAGCTGGCACAACGGCAAGGCCGCGATGATCGGCAAGTCCTACGACGGGACGCTGACCGAGGGCGTGTCCGCCCTGGGGGTCCACGGGCTCACGACGATCGTGCCCGAGTCGGCGATCGACGACTGGTACCGGTACTCGCGGATGGGCGGGATCCGGTTCAACACGCACTACCCGAAGACGCTGTCGAGCACGGTGACCGACACCGCCGACAGGGCGGCCTGCGCGCCGGCGTGGGCCACGCTGGACGCCGACGACGGCGACGCCACCGGCGACCGCAACGCGTTCTGGGAGGACCGCTCCTACCTCGCGCACGTCGGCCACGTGACCGCCTCGGTCCTGGCCGTGCACGGGCTGCAGGACGACAACGTGAAGATGGACCACCTCGCGACGTGGTGGGCGGGGCTGGCGGCGAACGGCGTGCCGCGCAAGCTGTGGCTGATGCGCGCCGGGCACGCGGACCCGTTCGACGTGCGGCGCGACGCCTGGGTCGCCACCCTGCACAAGTGGTTCGACCACTGGCTCTACGGCCTCGACAACGACGTCATGGACCAGCCGCGGGTCGACGTCGAGGACGCCGACGGCGCCTGGCACGCCGAGGCCGACTGGCCGGCACCGCAGACGCAGGACGTGAGCCTCTACCTGCGCGGGGTGTCGGCGACCGCGGCGGGGACCGTCGGGCTGACGTCGGGTGGCGCGACCGACACGGTGGCGTGGACGGACCCGACCACACAGTCCGAGACCGTGATGATGAACACGCCAGCCGGCGCGCAGACCGGCCGCCGCGTGTTCCTGTCGGCGCCGCTGCGCCACGACCTCCGGATCTCCGGCACGCCGGTGGTCGACCTGAAGGCCTCGCTCTCGACCACCCAGAGCAACCTGGGGGCGCTGCTCGTCGACTACGCGCCGACCACGTTCACGCGCATCGCCCAGGTCGGCAGCGAGGGGATCCGGGACGACACCGCGTCGTCCGAGACATGCTGGGGCCAGCAGGATCTGAGCCGCGGCGACTACGACGCGTGCTACAAGCAGGTCGTCCAACCGCCGACCACCGTCACGCAATGGCGCGTGACCAAGGGGATCCTCGACTCGTCCAACCGGCTGTCGCTCACGACGCCGGCGGCGGTGACGATCGGCACGCCGACCGCGTTCCCCATCACCTTGCTCCCGCAGGACTACACCTTCGCAGCGGGGCATCAGATCGGGGTGATCCTGGTCGCCAACTACACCGGCTACCCGTCGGTCAAGGGCACCGCGGGCGCGACGGTCACGATGGACACGAAGGCCTCGACGATCTCCCTCCCCGTCACCGGAGGCTCGTCCGCGGCCATCGCGTCGGGCGCCTTCGACGGCGTCTCGCCGACGTTCACGGTCCCCGACGACCAGGCGGTCACGGCCGCGCCGGGCGCGAGCAGCGCCGTCGCCACATGGGCCACGCCGACCGTGAGCGACGACCAGGACGCGAGCCCGAGCCTCGCGTGCACGCCGGCGTCGGGCTCCTCGTTCCCGATCGGCGCGACGACCGTGTCGTGCACCGCCGCCGACGCCTCGGGCAACACCACGACCGGCACCTTCGTCGTGACCGTGTCGGCCACGCCCGCCCCACCGGCCGAGAACGGCGGCGGCGACGGCGACGGCGACGCCGGCCAGACGGTCGGCGGCACCGAGGTCGCGCACCCCACGCCCTCGCCCACGCCCAGCGCGCCGCCGCCGAGCGTGAAGCCGTCGCCGTTCCTCGACACGGTGCCGTTCCGGCTCAGCGCCCTGACGCTGAGCGGCCGCCACCGCCAGGTGCTCGCGACGTTCGTCCTGTCCAAGGACGCGACGGTGACCGTGAGCGTCAAGCGGCGCGGCGCGAAGCGGGCGAGCAAGACCGCGCGGGCCGTGCTTCGTGCCGGCCGGCGCTCGGAGCGGATCAAGGGCCTGAAGCCCGGGCGGTACGTCGTCACGATCACGACGCTGCCCAACGACGGCGGTCCCCGGCGCACGTACACCCGGTCGCTGACGGTCCGCGCTGGGTAGGACGTCGGCATGGCCGACGACGACCGCAGCCCCGACCACACCGACGATCCCCGCAAGCAGGAGGAGGGGTCCGGCGGCTACCCGGAGACCACGCCCGGCGGGACCGAGGGCGGCGGCGAGCGCAAGCGCGAGGGCGACACCGACGCGCCGAGCTCGTCGACCGACAAGGAGGCCGACCGCGAGTCCTCCACCGGCAACCCGGACGCCGCCGGCTGACCCGATCCGCCGCCGGAAAAGCGGCAGCGCCGCGTAGCTCCGCCCCTTCTGGAACGATGCTGCGGTGCGCATCTCCGCGAAAGCCGACTACGCCGTGCGAGCCGCGATCGAGCTGGCCGCTGCGGGGACCGAGCGTCCGACCAAGGGCGACGCGGTCGCGCAGGCCCAGGGCATCCCGCTGAAGTTCCTGGAGAACATCCTCGCGGACATGCGGCACGCCGGCCTGGTCACGAGCCGCCGCGGCGCCGAGGGCGGCTACTGGCTCGCCCGGCCGGCCGAGGAGATCACGGTCGCCGACGTCATCCGCGCCGTCGAGGGCCCGCTGGCCTCCGTCCGCGGCGGCCGGCCCGAGGACGTCGACTACGCCGGCTCGGCCGAGCCGCTGCAGCGCGTCTGGATCGGCGTCCGCGCCTCCCTGCGCCGCGTCGTCGAGCAAGTCACCCTCGCCGACCTCGCCTCGGGCAAGCTGCCCAAGGACATCGAGGCCCTGGCGAAGGACCCCGAGGCCTGGGTGACGCGCCGATAGGACCGCGGCGGAGACGGCCGACGCCGAAGCGGGCAGCCCCGGTCACCCGCCGGTGGCCGCCTAGGCGGCCTGCAGGTCGCCGTCGGCCGTCGGCGTCGCCGGCACCGCGTTCGGGCGGACGTAGACGATGTCGCCCTCGGTCAGCTCGAGCTGCTCGGCCTCGTGGCGGGTCAGCTGCGCGGCGACGGCGTCATCGCCGGCGAGCTCCAGCTCGACGCGGACCTCGAAGCCGAGGTGCACGACGCGCGTGACCTGCGCCTCGGTCGCGCCGGACTCCGGATCGGCGCGCAGGACCAGGTCGTGCGGCCGGACGAGCCCGCCGCCGAGGCGCGCCACCGGGCCGAGGAAGCCCATGACGAACTCGTTGGCCGGCGCGTCGTAGACCTCGCGCGGCGCGCCGACCTGCTGGATGCGGCCGTCGTTGAGGACCACGATCTGGTCGGCGAGCTCCATCGCCTCCTCCTGGTCGTGCGTGACCAGGACCGTCGTGACGTGGACCTCCTCGTGCAGGCGGCGCAGCCAGGCGCGCAGCTCAGCGCGGACGTTGGCGTCCAGCGCGCCGAACGGCTCGTCGAGCAGCAGCACCTTGGGCTCGACCGCCAGCGCCCGCGCCAGCGCCATCCGCTGGCGCTGGCCGCCGGACAGCTGCGACGGGTAGCGCTCCTGGTAGCCGGCGAGCCCGACGATGCCGAGCAGCTCGTCGACCTTGACCTTGATCTCGGCCTTCGGGCGCTTGCGGACCTTCAGGCCGAAGGCCACGTTGTCGCGCACCGTCATGTGCTTGAACGCGGCGTAGTGCTGGAAGACGAACCCGATGTCGCGGCGTTGCGGCGGCACGTTGGTGACGTCGCTGTCCTCGATGACCACCGTGCCGCTGTCGGGCGTCTCGAGGCCCGCGATCACGCGCAGCAGCGTCGACTTGCCCGAGCCCGAGGGGCCGAGCAGCGCGGTCAGCGCGCCGGGCTTGATGTCGAGCGAGATGTCGTGGAGCGCCTGGAACTCGCCGTAGTGCTTGTTGACGTCGGAGACCGAGATCATCGAGATCCACCACCACCCTTGCGTTGCAGGAGCGTCATCGCGAACAGCGTCGCGAGCGCGATCAATGCCATGAGCGCCGACGCCGCGTAGGCGCCGGCCAGGTCGAAGTTCGAGAAGCGGTTCTCGACGAGCAGCGGCAGCGTGATCGTGTCGCCGGCGATCTTGCCGGAGACGACGGAGACCGCGCCGAACTCGCCGATCGCGCGCGCCGTGGAGAGCACGATGCCGTAGGCCACGCCCCAGCGGATCGCCGGGAGCGTGACGCGCCAGAACGCCTGCCAGCGCGACGCGCCGAGCGTCGCGGCGGCCTGCTCCTGCTCGTCGCCGATCTCGCGCAGCACGGGCGTCACCTCGCGCACGACGAACGGCAGGCAGACGAAGATCGTCGCCAGCACCATGCCGGGCACGGAGAAGATGACCTGGATGCCCGCGTCGCTCAGCGTCGGGCCGAGCCAGCCGGTGCGGCCGTAGAGCAGGAACAGCGACAGACCGATGACGACCGGCGAGATCGCGAACGGCAGGTCGATGAGCGCCTCCAGCACGCGCTTGCCCCGGATCCGCGAGCGGACGAGCAGCAGCGCGGCGATGATCCCGAAGACGGTGTTCAACGGGACGGCGATCGCGGCGATCTCGATCGTCAGCCAGAACGCGCTGACGGCGGCCGGCGTCGTGATCGAGTCGATGACCGCGCCGATGCCCGGCTCGAACGTGCGGTACAGCACGACGCCGATCGGCACGAGCAGCAGCAGGGCCAGGTAGCCGAGCGCGAAGAAGCGGATCGACAGGCGGCCGACCGGGTTAATGGTCATGGCGGTTCCCCCAGTACTCGATCCCGCGCAAGGCCACCAACATGACCAGCGAGACGAGCAGCAGGACGACCGACACCGCGGCGGCGCCCGTCGCGTTGTCGCTCTCGATCTGCTTGAAGATGAAGACCGACGACACCTGCGTGTCGAACGGCTTGTTGCCGCTGATCAGGACGACCGAGCCGAACTCGCCGACCGCGCGGGCGAACGCCAGCGCCGCGCCCGACAGGATCGCCGGCACGAGGTTGGGCAGGATGATCCGGCGGAAGGTGGTCAGCGGGCCGGCGCCGAGCGAGGCCGACGCGTGCTCCATCTCGGTGTCCAGCTCGATCAGCACGGGCTGCACCGCGCGGACGCCGAACGGCAGCGTCACGAACAGCAGCGCCAGCGCCACCGCGGCCTGCGTGAACGCGAGGTTGATCCCGACCGGCGACTTCGGGCCCCAGAGCGCCAGCAGCGTGATGCCGGCGACGATCGTCGGCATCGCGAACGGCAGGTCGATCACCGCGTTGACGAGCTTGCGGCCCGGGAACTCGTCGCGCACCAGCGTCCACGCGATCGCCAGGCCGGCGACCGCGTTGATCGCGGCGACGATGACCGAGATGACGATGGTGAACCGCAGCGCCGCGACGGCCTGGCGGCTGGTCACCGAGTCCCAGAACGCGCCCAGGCCGCCGTCCAGCGACTTGGCGGTCAGCGCGGCGAGCGGCAGCAGGACGATGACGCTGAGCCACAGCGTCACGATGCCGACGCCGAGGCCCGTGAGGCCCCGGCCCCCGACGCGTCGCGCGGCACGGGTGCCGCGCGACGGTCCTGCCTGCCGGGTGATCGCCGAGACGCCCATCGTCTACTTGGCGGTCGACACGCCCGCGTCGTCCTCGATCTTGGCGACCGAGCCCTTCTCGGGGTCGAACAGCTCGTCGTTGACCTTCGACCATCCGCCGTAGTCGTCGATGGTCTTGACCGACTTGGGCTCCGGGAACTTTGCCTTGTTCTTCTCGAACACGGCCTGGTTGATCGGGCGGTAGCCCCAGTCGGCGAAGTGCTGCTGCGCGGAGTCGCCGAGGGCGAACTTCACGAAGGCCTTGCCGGCCGCGCCCGCCGCGGTGGTCGACGCGATCGGGTTCTGGATCAGGAACGTGTCGTCGGGCTGGACGAGCTGGATGTCCTTCTCGCCCTTCTTGACCGCCGTCGTGTACTCGTACTCGTAGGAGATCAGGACGTCGCCCTCACCGCCGGTGAACGTCTGCAGCGCCTCGCGACCCGACTTCGGCTGGACCGGCACGTGGTCGGTGAGCAGCCTCTTGACGTAGCCGATGCCGCCGTGCTGGTAGGCACCCATGATGTTCCACTTGGCCGCACCCGAGGTGAACGGGTTCGGCGTGACGACCTTGATGCCCGACTTGAGCAGGTCGTCCCAGCCGTGGATGCCCTTCGGGTTGCCCTTGCGGACGACGAACGAGACGAGCGACGTCGTCACGAAGCCGCCCTTGCCGCCGTCGGCCTCCGTCGTGCTGACCCAGTCCTTGGGGACGAGGCCCGGGTCGACGAGCTTGTCGACGTCGGGGCTCAGCGAGAACGCCACGACGTCGGCCTTCTGGCCGGCGGCGACCGCGCGGCTCTGCTCGCCCGACGCGCCGTAGGAGGTCTTGAAGCCCACGCCCTTGCCCTCGGGCGTCTTCTGGAAGTCGGGGATGATCTCGTCGTAGACGACCTCGGGGGTCGAGTACGCGACGAGCGAGATCGTCGACTTCGTGCCGCCGGACGGCGACGACGCGGAGGAGGACGAACCGCCGCTCGTCTCGTCCGACGAGCCGCCGCACCCGGCGACCGCGAGGGCCGCGATGGCGAGCGTGGAGATCAGGAACTTCGGCTTCACGGGCTAGGCCTCCAAAAAGGTCTAATCGCAGTCGGGATTCGGAGGTTCGGCAGTGTACAGCAAGCCAGTGGGAATAAGAGGCAATGCCGGGAAGGCCCTTGCCAACTAGCCTTGCGCCGTGCGCGAGACCCGGCCAGAGGTGTTCCTGATCGCGCGGCCCGCGCTCGACGTCGACGGGATGCGCGGGTACCTGGAGGCCGCCGGCGGCGCGTCGTGGCTGGAGCGCCGCGCCGGCGCCGGAGACGCGGAGACGCTCGTCGAGTTCGCCGGCCGCGCGTGCTACCGCTCGTGGGAGCCGGGCCTGAACCCCAACGTCACTCGCGTGCGCGAGGACCAGGGCGCTTATCTCGACAACGTGCTGGCCTCCGGCCACGGGTCGGTGCTCGAGCACGTCAACTACACGTTCGCCTTCCGCGACGTGTCGCGCGTCTTCACCCACGAGCTGGTCCGCCACCGCGCGGGCAGCGCGTTCTCGCAGGAGTCGCTGCGCTACGTGCGGCTCAGCGAGATCGGCTTCCGCGTCCCACCGGCGCTGGAGCCGCTGCGCGAGCAGGTCGTCGCGATCGTCGAGCAGCTCGAGGAGCTGCAGGTCGACGCCGCGCGCGAGCTCGGCCTCGACGACGACGGCGTCCCGTTCGCGGTCAAGAAGGAGGCGACCTCGGCGCTGCGCCGCCTGGCGCCGCTCGGGCTGAGCACCGACATCATCTGGACGGCGAACGTCCGGACGCTGCGCCACGTCATCGCGCTGCGCACCACCGCCGGCGCCGAGGAGGAGCTGCGCCTGGTCTTCGACCGGGTGGCCCGGATCGCGACCGCCGAGGCGCCGGCGCTGTTCCAGGACTTCGCGCGCGCCGACGACGGGACCTGGGTCGCCGGCCACGGGAAGATCTGAGGCCCGGCGGCGGTCACAAACCGCGCGCTCGGAAGTAGAAGAGGCGTGGACGAGGACTTCGGCACCTTCTACGAGCGACATGTAGGGGTCGTCACGAGCTACGTGGCGCGGCGGGTCGGCGGGCGGCCGGAGCTGGTCTTCGACGTCGTGGCCGAGACCTTCGCGCGCGCGCTCGAGAACCGCGCGCAGTACGACGCCACGCGCGGGCCCGAGGTCGCCTGGCTGATCGGGATCGCGCGCAACCTGCTGTACGACGCGGCGCGGCGCCGCCGGGTCGACGCGGCCGCCCGCCGGCGGCTGGACATGGCGCCGATCCACCTCGACGCCGAGCAGCTCGCCCGGATCGAGGAGCGCGGCGCGGTCGACCTGCGCGGCGCGCTCGCCGACCTGCCCGCCGACCAGCGCGAGGCCGTGCTGCGCCGCGTCCTGGCGGAGCAGCCCTACACGGCGATCGCCGCCGACATCGGGTGCTCCGAGCAGGTCGTGCGCCAACGCGTGTCACGCGGCCTCGCCCGCCTGCGCCGGACCCTGGAGGAGGAGAACGCATGACCGACGACCCGTTCGACCTGCTGCGCGACGAGCTCGCCGGCGCCGCGGCGCGACGCGCGACGACGGCCCGGCGTCGCCGCACGTTCCGCGGCCGGCGCCCGCTGCTGGCCGTCGCCGCCGCGCTCGCGCTGTGCGGCACCGCGACGGCCGCGGTCCTCACGCTCGGCGGCGGCGAGCCGTCGCCGCCGCTGACCGGCGCGACGCCCGCCGACGTGTTCATCCGCCGCTACGCCATCGACCTCAGCCCCGACCTGCGCGTCGGGCAGGTCGGCTGGTGCACCTCGCTGGTCTTCGCCTTCGGCCACGGCGGCAGCGGCGTGGCGCGCGGGTGCGGACCGGCGGCGCCGCGCGACGCGGCCCAGATCGCCGGCGGCGGCATCGTGTCGGGCCTGACCAACCGCGGTCGCGACGTCGAGTTCCGCATCGTCGACCGGCGGGTGGCCGCCGTCCTGCTACCCGACGGCCGCCGCGTCGTCCCGCGCGCGGACCCGCGGCTGCCGTTCGGCTGGCGCGCCGTCGTCGCGTTCGTCCCGCGCCACCACGACCGCGCGCCGCGCGCGGCGCTGACCCTGCTCGACGCGCACGATCGACCGATCGGCGGCCCCTCCAGGCCCACGACCGATCGCTCGCCCGCCGCGACGGCGGCCCTGCCCACCGTGCGCGTCGACCCCCGCGACCCGCCGCGCCGCTCCTGCGCCATCGCCCACGCGCCGCTCACCCACCTGTCGGCGCTGACCCAGACGATCGTCGGGGTGGCGCTCACGCGCCGGGTCGACGTCAACGGCCGCGCGTTCCGCACCTGCGCCGTGGCCGTGTTCCGGCTCGGCGGCGTGCAGCTCCGGGCCGCCGTGCTCACGGATGCCGCGGGGCCGCACCGCACGGCCGCACCGCTTCCCGGTGCGTCGCCGATCCCGGGTCACCTGGGGGCGTCCACCGCCTCCGGCAACCTCACCGCGCGGCGCATCGGCACCGCCTGGCTCGTCGTGTTCGGCCAGGACCCGGACCGGCGCCGGCGCCTCCTGGACGCGCTGACGATCACGCCGCCGCGGGCCTAGCACGGCCGCTCCCACCCCAGCAGGTGCTCTCGGCGGGATTCGACACTCCCGCCACCCGGTGTCGAGATCGTGAAACCCGGACCCTTGCGCGCGCTAAGTGTGAGCAGTGCCTTCGATTGCCGCGATCTTCCCGGGCCAGGGAAGCCATGCGCCCGACATGGACGAGCCGTACCGCGGGCTCCCCGCGTTCGAGCGCGGCCTGGAGCTGCTCGGCTTCGATCCGTTCGAGCGGCTCGGCGAGGGCACGCGGTTCCAGCAGCCCGCGATCTTCCTGTGCTCCGTCGCCGCCTGGGACCTCTGGCGCGAGGAGGCGGCCGACGAGGTCGCCGACGTGCGCGCCGCCGCCGGCCACTCGCTCGGCGAGTACGCCGCGCTGGTCGCCGCCGGCGCCCTGCGGTTCGACGACGCGGTCGGCCTGGTCGCCGAGCGCGCCGCCGCCATGGCCGACGCCGGCGACCTGGCGCCCGGCTCGATGGTCGCGATGCTCGGCGGCGAGGACCACGCGATCCGCGCGCTGGCCACGCGCCTCGGCCTGACGATCGCCAACGACAACGCGCCCGGGCAGCTCGTGCTCAGCGGCGCTACCGACGCCGTCGCCGAGGCCGAGGAGCTCGCCCGCGACGAGACCGGCGCGCGCGCCCGCCGCCTGGACGTCTCCGCCGCCTTCCACTCGCCGCTCATGCAGCCGGCCGCGGCCCGCCTGGCCGGCGCGCTGGCGCAGGTCGAGATCGGCGCGCCCGCCTTCCCCGTGTACGCCAACGGCACCGCGGCGCCCTTCACCGACGTGCGTCGCGAGCTGAGCGAGAACCTCCTGCGTCCCGTGCGGTGGCGGGAGACGATGCTGGCGCTGCGCGCGGCCGGCATCGAGCGCTACGTCGAGCATGGTCCCGGCGCGGTGCTCACCGGACTGGTCAAGCGAACCCTGGCGGCAGCATGATGGCGGTCACCACGACCACCGAGACCCTGACGGACGTCACCGAGCGCAACGGCCGGATCACCGGCGCGACGCGCACGCCGACGTCCGCTCCCCGCACGCGCACGCGGCATCCGCTGCCCCGCGGGCTCACCGCCGGCCTCTTCGGCGTCGGCGCCGCGCTGCCCGAGCGCGAGATCGACAACGCCTACTTCGAGCAGCGCCTCGACACCGACGACGCCTGGATCGTCCGCCGCACCGGCATCCGGACGCGCCGCTGGCTCGACGCCGACACGCCGCTCGCGCCGCTGGCCGCACGCGCCTGCGCCGACGCGCTGGCCGACGCCAACAGGACGCCCGACGAGGTCGACCAGGTGATCGTCACCACGATCACGCCGGACAAGGTCACGCCGGGCCTGGCCCCTGAGGTCGCGCGCCTGATCGGCGCCCACGGCGCCGCCGCCGTCGACCTCAACGCCGCCTGCGCCGGCTTCCTGTACGCCTTGGACCAGGCCGCCGCGCTGGTCGAGACCGGCCGCGCGCGCGTCGTGCTCGTCTGCGGCGCCGAGGCGCTGAGCCGCCTCACCGACACCGAGGACCGCGGCACCGCCGTCCTGTTCGGCGACGGCGCCGGCGCGGTCGTCGTCGCGGCCGGCGAGCTGGACCGCGGCGTCTCGCGCTTCGTCCTCGGCTGCGACCCCGAGCAGGGCGACCTGCTCTACGCCGACAACGAGGACCGCAAGCTGCGGATGCAGGGCCGCGAGGTCTACCGCCATGCGGTCGCGCGGATGGTCGAGGCGTCGCGCGAGGCGCTCGACGCCGCCGGCCTCGCCGCCGCCGACCTCGACCTCTTCGTCGCCCATCAGGCCAACTCGCGCATCATCGAGGCGGCCGCCAACGAGCTCGGGCTCTCCCACGACAAGCTCGCGATCAACGTCGACCGCGTCGCGAACACGTCCTCCGCGTCGATCCCGCTCGCGCTGGCTCAAGCCGAGCGCGACGGGCTGCTGAAGCCCGGCATGACCGTCGGCCTCGCGGCCTTCGGCGCCGGCTTCGTGTGGGGCGCCGGCGTCGTCTCCTGGAAGGAGCGCCAGCATGTCTGCGCCTGAGGCCGACCAGAAGGTCGCGCTCGTCACCGGCGGCACCCGCGGCATCGGCGCGTCGATCGCCGACCGCCTGCGCGCCGACGGCTACAAGGTCGCGACGCTCGGCCGCTCCGGCGGCGACGTCCAGGCCGACGTGTCGGACCCCGCGTCCGTGCAGGCCGCCTTCGACGAGGTCCGCGAGAAGCTCGGCCCGGTGCTGATCCTGGTCAACAACGCGGGCGTCACCGCCGACGGCCTCGCGATCCGCATGCCCGACGACGACTGGACCAAGGTCATCGACACCAACCTGACCGGTGCGTTCAACTGCACCAAGCGCGGGTTGGAGGACATGTTGAAGGCCCGCTGGGGCCGGATCGTCAACGTGTCCTCGGTCTCGGCCGAGCGCGCAAACTCCGGACAGGCCAACTACGCCGCCTCCAAGGCGGGGCTGCTGGGCTTCACGCGCGTCGTGGCCAAGGAGATGGGCAAGCGCAACATCACCGCCAACGCGGTGACGCCCGGCTTCATCGCCACCGACATGACCGCCGACCTGCCGCAGAAGGAGATCGCCGCGGCGATCCCGGCGGCGCGCGTCGGCCAGCCCGAGGAGGTCGCCGCCGCGGTGGCCTTCCTCGTCTCCGACGACGCGGCCTACGTCAACGGCGCCACGCTCGCCGTCGACGGCGGCCTCGGCGCGTAGACGTACAAGACACCACCTTCACTGCCCTTCACCGAGCACACCAACAAGGAGATCACCACCACCATGGCCAGCCAGCAGGAGATCCTCGAAGCCATCCGCGCCGAGCTCGCCGCGATCAAGGTGCCCGACGCCGAGACCGCGCAGCCCGACACGACGTGGGAGCAGCTCGACGTCGACTCGCTCGACCTCGTCGAGCTGGTCAAGGCGCTGGAGGACCGCTTCGAGGTCCAGATCGCCGACCCCGACCTCAAGGGCATCGCCTCCGTGGGCGACGCCATCGCGCTGGTCGAGCGCCTGCAGGGCGCAGCGGCCTAGATGGACGGCATCGTCGTCACCGGACGGGGCGTCGTCTCCCCGGTCGCCACGGGCGTCGAGGCGTTCTTCGACGCCCTGCTCGGCATGCAGGGCGGGATCTCCGAGGACGGGATCGCGCCGTGTGCCGAGTTCGACCCGGAGACGACGATGACGCCCAAGGAGGCGCGCCGCACCGACCGCTTCGCGCAGCTGGCGATCGACGCGGCCCACCAGGCCGCCGCCGAGGCGGACCTGCCCAATGGCGTCGATCCGCGCCGGATCGGCGTGATCGTCGGCACCGGCGTCGGCGGCCTCACCACGCTCCAGGCCGAGTGCAAGACCTGGCTGGAGGAGGGCGACCGCGCGGTCTCCCCGCTCTTCGTCCCGATGATGATGCCCAACGCCGCGGCGGGGCAGATCGCGATGCGCCTGGGCCTCCACGGGCCCGGCTTCTCGATCGCCAGCGCCTGCTCGACGGGCGCGCACTCGATCGGCGAGGCGGCGCGGATGATCCAGCGCGGGGAGGTCGACGCGATGATCGCGGGCGGCACCGAGGCCGCGCTGGTCGGGCTGTGTCTGGCCGCGTTCCGGCGCATGGGCGCGCTGTCGCGCGTCGGCGAGTCGCGCCCGTTCGACACGCGCCGCGACGGCTTCGTGATGGGCGAGGGCTCCGCGATCCTGGTCCTGGAGCGCGAGGAGCACGCCCGCGCCCGCGGCGCGCAGATCTTCGCGCGCGTCACCGGCTACGGCGCGTCCAACGACGCGTTCCACATCACCCAGCCCGAGGAGAACGGGCGCGGCGCCATCGAGGCGATGACCGACGCGCTCGCCGACGCGGACCTGGCGCCGAGCGACGTCGGCTACGTCAACGCGCACGGCACGTCGACGCCGATCAACGACCGCGTCGAGACGATCGCGCTGCGCAAGGTGTTCAGCGACGACGGCCCGCCGGTCTCCTCCTGCAAGGGCGCCGTGGGCCACACGCTCGGCGCCGCGGGCGCGATCGAGGCGCTGGCCTGCGTCGAGGCGCTGCGCCGCGGCGCGCTGCCCCCGACGCTCGGCCTCGAGGACATCGATCCCGAGTGCGAGGCCGACCACATCGCCGGCGCACCGCGCGAGGCGCCCGACGTGAAGGTCGCGCTGAGCAACTCGTTCGCCTTCGGCGGCCAGAACGCGACGTTGGTTCTCGAGGCGGCATAGCGAGATGAGCGCGGTCTTCGACGTCGGCCTGGAGCACCACCTCGCGGCGCGCGCTCGGCTCGAGCTGCTGTTCGACGCCGGCACGTTCCGGCCGATCCGCTCCGCGGTCGGCGACGGCGTGCTGTCGGGGTCGGGCCGCGTCCAGGGCCGCGCGGTCGTCGCGTGGGCGCAGGACGGGTCGTTCAAGGGCGGCTCGCTCGGCACCGCTGGCGGCGAGACGATCGCCCGGACGATCGAGCGCGCCGACGCGCTGGGCGTCCCGGTCGTGGGCTTCCCGCACAGCGGCGGCGCGCGCCTGCAGGAGGGCGTCGCGGCGCTGACCGCGTACGCGGCGATCTTCCGCGCGCAGTCGGTCGCGACGGTCCCGATGATCAGCGTCGTGAGCGGGCCCTGCGCGGGCGGCGCGGCCTACTCGCCGGCGCTCGGCGACTTCGTGATCATGACCGCCGACGCGTTCATGTTCCTGACGGGGCCGAAGATCATCGAGCGCGTCACGCGCGAGGTCATCAGCGCCGCGGACCTGGGCGGGCCGAAGGTGCAGGGCGCCAACGGCGTCGCGCAGCTCGTCGCGCGCGACGACGTCCACGCCGCGGAGCTCACGCGCGAGCTGCTGACCTACCTGCCGGATCGCGTCGGCGGCGCGGGCGCGCCGCTGGCGCCGCCGGCCGCGCCGCCGGAGCAGGACCCGGGCGACGTGCTGCCGGAGTGCGATCGCCGCGTCTACGACGTGCGCGAGGTCGCGATGCGGCTGACCGACCGCGGCGGCTTCTTCGAGGTGGCGCCGCGCTGGGCGCGGAACCTCGTCGTCGGCTTCGGCCGCATCGAGGGCCGCAGCGTCGGCGTGATCGCCAACCAGCCCAAGCACCTCGGCGGCTGCCTCGACGCCGACGCGGCCGAGAAGGGCGCGTGGTTCGTGGACCTGTGCGACCGCTTCGGCATCCCGCTCGTGGTGCTGGCCGACACGCCGGGCTTCCTGCCGGGCGCCAAGCAGGAGCAGGCCGCGGTCCTGCGCCACGGCGCGTCGCTGCTGCGCGCGTTCGGGCGGGCGACGGTCCCGCGCGTGACGGTCACGCTGCGGCAGGCGTATGGTGGTGCGCACATCGTCATGAACTCCCGCGATCTCGGTGCCACCCTCACGCTCGCCTGGCCGAACGCCCGGATCGGCGTGATGGGCGCGCGCCAGGCCGTGGAGCTGGTGCGCCGCCGGGAGATCGAGGCGGGCGCCGATGCGGTTGCGCTCGCCGACGCGTACGAGGCCGAGCACCTTCCGGTGCGGGTCGCGGCCGCCGCGGGGTTCGTGGACGAGGTCATCGCGCCGTCGGAGACGCGCGATCGCATCGCCCACGTCCTCGAGCTGGCCAAGACGTGACATCGGACGGCGAGCCGCTTCTCAACAACGAGTCGCGCAACGCGACCGAGGAGGCCATCCTCGACGCCGCGCGCGACGCGCTCGCCGACACCGAGTACCGCCGGCTGACGATGGACGTCATCGCCAAGCGGGCGTTCGTCAGCCGCACGGCGCTGTACTTCTACTTCCCGAACAAGCGCGCGCTGGTCGACCGGCTGATCCTGCGCGCGTTCCTGGACATGTACGAGGCCGCGTCGCCGTATCTGGACGGCAGCGGCGACCCGCGCGCCGAGCTGCGCCGCGGGCTGGCCAGGACGGTGCGGATCATCGACCGCGACGCGCACGTGCTGACGCTGGCGGCGATGTTGTCCGGCGAAGAGGACCGGCTCCCGCCGCAGTGGGCGCCCTATGTGGTGCGATTCGTCGCGGGCGCGACCGACCGGATCGCGCGCGACCAGGCCCGCGGCATCGCGCCGTCCGACATCCCGCCGCGGCTTGCCGCCCAGGCGCTCCTGGCGATGGTCGAGCGGCACGTCACGCTCGAGCTGATCCAGGGCGGCGGCGACGCGCACCAGTCCATCCGCGTGCTCGCCGAGCTGTGGTGGCGCGCCGTGTACTCCAAGCCCGACGTCCCGCCGCCCAGCTTCACCGAATGACGCCGGCGGAGCTGCGCGACTGGTGCCTGGCGATGCCAGGAGCCGTCGAGGAGTTCCCCTTCGCGCCGGAGATCTCGGTCTTCAAGGCGGGCGGCAAGATCTTCGCGTTGTCGCGGTTGTCGTCTGAGCCCTTGAAGGTGTCCTTGAAGTGCGAGCCCTTGTTGGGCGAGTCGCTCCGCGCGTCCTATGAGGCGGTCGTGCCGGGCTACCACCTCAACAAGAAGCACTGGCTGACCATCACGCTCGGCGGGGACGCGGAGGATCAGATGGTGATGGACCTGATCCAGGACTCGTATGACCTGGTGAAGCCGAAACGGCGCCGCGCCGGCTAGAACCCGGCGTGGTTCGGGTTGATCGGCGGCCGCGGATCATCCCGCGGCGGCTCCTCGCTGCCGCGCTCCTCCGTCTTTCCCGGCTTGATCTCCGGACCGAGCCCCGGAACCTTGAGCTTGACCCTGCGCCCATCCTTGGTCGTCATCTGACGACGATCGGGGTTGAGCGGCTCTCCGGGGATCGGGCTCATGGGCTGAGGCTACTCCGGTCGCGGAGGGCCGGCAGCGGTCGGGGCGCCGGGGCAGGCGGCGCGACCGGGGACGCGACCCGCGGCTAGCGGCCCTTGGCCGCGTCTTCGCGGGCGGCCTTCTCCGCGAAGCGGCGCGCCAGCTCGGCGCGGATGGAGAGGACCATGGAGTCGAGGTGGTCGCGGGCGGCGGGTTCGATGTCGGTGAAGCGGATGCCGGTGCCCTCCGGCAGGATCCGGACGATGAGGCCGCGCGCCTCGACGATCGGGCCGGAGTGCGGCATCTGGATCGCGACCTCGACGGCGGACTCGCGGGGGCCGAAGAAGCCGCCGGCCAGCATGGCGCCACCGGCGCTCACGTTGATCGTCGTCGTCTCCCGTGTCAGCCCGCCCGCGCTGACCGTCACCGGCAGCTGCACGTCCAGCCGCGGACTCGAGCGCAGGTTGTCGACGCGGCCCTCGCGGTTGGCCTGGAACGCGACGCAGCCCTGCTGGGCGCGCTCCGCGTTGCCGTGGAGCACGACGAGGTGGCCCTGATGCAGGAACGAGATCTGAGCCGGCCGCGGCAGCAGCCCCGGGGTCGGATCGCGCGGATCGCGCGGCAGCAGCCACGCGATGTCCTTGGACGTCGCCGCCACGATGCCCTCCATCGGGCGCACGCCGACGCTGAGCGTCGCGGGCATGAAGTCGCGGATCCGTCGCACTGCCGGGCATTCTGCCGAATGGTCCGGCGGTGTGCCTGATACGCCTTACGACGGTAGGCCGATTCGCCCTCCTACTGGTAGTCCGCGGCGGCGCCCAGGACGTGGACCTCGAGCCGGCCCGTGCCCGTGCTGGTCCGCTTCAGGCAGTACAGGTCGGCCCGCGCGGCGCTGGCGTAGCCGCCCGTCGCGAAGACGAAGTTCGCCGCCGCGTCGGCCTCGGTGATCGGCGTCCCGGTCTGCAGCGCGAACGTCTGGAAGCCCGACGCCGCGCCCAGCACGTGGACCTCCAGCGACCCCGTTCCGGTGTTGGTCCGCTTCAGCGCGAGCACGTCGGCACGCCCGTCGCCGTCGTAGTCGCCCACCGCGAAGGCGAAGTTCGCGGCCGCGTCGGCGACCGTGATCGGCGTTCCGGTCTGGAGCAGGAAGGACTGGTAGTTGTCCTTGCCGCTGAGCACGTGGACCTCCAGCCGCCCGGTCCCGGTGCTCGAACGCTTCAGGCAGTACAGGTCGGTGAACCCGTCGCCGTCGAAGTCGCCGAGCCCGAACGCGAAGTTCGCGCTCGCGTCGGCCTGCGCGATCGGCGTCCCGGTCTGCAGCAGGAAGGACTGGTAGCCGTCCCTGCCGCTGAGGACGTGGACCTCCAGCATCCCGGTCCCGGTCGCCGACCGCTTCAAGCAGTACACGTCGGCCGAGCCGTCGCGGTTGAAGTCGCCCACGGCGAACTCGAAGTTCGCGCTCGCGTCGGCTTCGGCGACCGGCGTCCCCGTCTGCACGGCGAAGTCCTGGTAGTTGGACGCGCCGCTGAGCACGTGCACCTCCAGCGACCCCGTCCCGGTGCTCGACCGCTTCAGCCCCACGAGGTCGGCCGGCGCGTCGCCGTCGACCGGCCCGGTCGCGAACGCGAAGTTCGCCGCCGCGTCGGCCGCGGTGATCGGCGTCCCGGTCTGGAGCAGGAACGGCGGCTGGAGGATCTGGAGGATCGCGTTGCCGCGCGGCGAGCCGAGGCCCGTGCACGCGTCCCAGCCGACCTGCGCGCTGTAGCCCGGCGAGCCCGGGACGATGTTGTTGCCCTGCGTGACGTCGCGGAACGCGCGGCCGCCGAGCGCCCACGTGTACAGGTCGGGGTTCAGGAACCCCAGCCGCCGCCCGGTGCGCGCGTTGAGCAGCGCGATCAGCCCCGCCCACAGCGGCGCGACCGCGCTCGTCCCGCCGATCGTGACGTTCTGGCCGTCGACCCGGATCTGGTAGCCGGTGTTGGGATCGCCGACGCCGGCGACGTCCGGCACGCCGCGCCCGGCCTGGCCGGCCGGGTTGATCGACACGGGGACGTTGGCCTGGGCCTGCCACGCGGGCAGCGGGAACACGGCGCTCACGCCGCCGCCCGTGGCGCTGCCGTCGCCGTTGTTCCACACGGTCTCGGACGTGATCGTCGACCCGCCGCCCTCCAGGCGCGTGCCACCGCACGCCAGGACGTGTGGGCTCGACGACGGGAAGTCGCATTGCGCGCTGCCGTCGGTGGAGCCGTCCTGCGCGCCGTCGTCGCCGGCCGCGGCGGTCACGGTCACGCCGAGCAGCGCGGCGTCGGCGCACGCGTCGTCCATCGCCTGCATCGCCTGCGCGGTCCACCCCTGCTCGCGCAGGCCCCAGCTGATCGAGATCACGCCGGGCCGGCGCTGCGCGTCGTGGGCGGCGGCGGTGATGGCGTCGGTGAACCCGCGCGTCGTGTTCGGCGCGAAGTACACCGCGATGTCCGCACCGGGCGCGACCGCGCCGCAGACCTCGATGTCGAGCATGACCTCGCCGTCGGCGTCGGCGCCCGGCGCGTTGGTCGCGCCGTCGACGTCGACCGCGACGACGGTCGGCGTCGCGCGTCCGATGCCCTGGAAGTACGCGTCGAGGTCGGCCTGGCGGAAGCCGCCGCCGAGCTCGATGATCGCGATCCACTGCCCGGCGGCGGTCCCGCTGGGCCAGTCGTACAGCTCGGCGATCGCCGGGATCGGGAACGAGTGCGCGGCCGCGGGCACGAGGCCCTCGGCGGCGCGCCGCAGCCGCGGGCGCGCCTGCGGGCGGTCGTCGAGCCCGAGCACCGCGGTGACCACGCCGTCCAGCGCGGCCGGGATCCTGATCTCGCCCTCGCGGCCGCGATAGGAGACGTCGCCGGCCTCGTACTGCCCGAGTGAGACGTCGAAGGCGGCGCCCATCTGGTCGGCCTTGCCGCGCAGCGCGACGCGGCGGCGCGCGGCGTCGGCGTCGACGACCTCGAGGCCGTTGGCCACGGCGAACGCCTCGACCTTCTTCAGGTCGTCCTGAGCGGCGCCGTAGCGATCCTCGAGCTCGGCCGGCGACAGCGCCTCGCGCTCGCTCGACGGGACCTCGGCGAGCGCCGCCACGGCGCCCGCGGCGTCGGCGTCGCCCTTGCGCCGGACCACGACGGTGACCTCCACCGGCTCCTCCGACGGCGCGTCGGCGACGCGCGTCGCCCCCGGCACCGGCGCCCGCTCGCTTCCGGGAAGGACGACGTACTGCTGATCATCACTCATGGTGACTCACCTTTTGACTCAGGGCTCGTGGTGCGTCAGCCGAGCGTACTCCCGCCGTCGCGCGGGAGCTACGTAGGCAGGTGAGCGTTGGTGAGCTTTAGCGATCGCGAACGGCCAAGACCGGCCGAACGACTAGCCCTCGGAGGCGTCTGCCGCCGCGGCCGCCACGGCCTGCGCCTGCGCGACCGCCCCGCCGTGCACGCCCAGCGCGTGGAAGCCGCCGTCAACGTGCAGGATCTCGCCGGTGACCGCGCGCGAGAGCGACGACAGCAGGAACAGGCACGCGTCGGCGACCGGCTCCGGGTCGCTCAGGTCCCACTTCAACGGCGCGCCCTGCTCCCAGGCCTGAGCCAGGACGTCGAAGCCCTCGATCGCGCCCGCCGCCATCGTGCGCAGCGGCCCCGCCGCGACGAGGTTGGAGCGGATCCCGCGCGGGCCGAGGTACTGCGCCAGGTAGCGGTTGACCGACTCCAGCGCCGCCTTCGACACGCCGGCCCAGTCGTAGATCGGCCAGGCCTTGGTCGCGTCGAAGTCCAGGCCGACGAGCGACCCGCCGTGCTCGGCCTTCTCCAGCAGCGGCGCGAACGCCGCGCCCAGCGACTTCAGCGAGAACGCGCTGATCTCGAAGGCACTGGTCGCGCTGGCCATCGGCGCCTCCAGGAAGCGCCCGCCCAGCGCGTCGCCCGGGACGAACGCGATCGCGTGCAGGACCCCGTCGACGACACCCCAGCGCTGCTCCAGCTCGGCGGCGACCGCGGCGATCTGCGCCTCGTCGGTCACGTCGAGCTCCAGCACGTCGGGCGGCGCCGGCAGCCGCTGCGCCATCCGCTGCGTCAGCCGCAGCGCACGCCCGAAGCCGGTCAGCACGACCTCGGCGCCCTCCTCCTGCGCGCGACGCGCGACCGAGTAGGCGATCGAGCGATCGGTCAGCACGCCGGTGATCAGGAGCTTCTTGCCATCGAGGAGAGCCATCACCCCATCCTTACCGACCCGCGGCCCGTTGGTTCCGCCGGTTCGACGCCAGATCCCCCGGATGTCGAGGTTGCACCCACCGTCCAGGTGGGCATGATGCCCTCCATGGCCAGCCCGGCCACCATCCGGCAGCGACGCATCGTCGCGGTGTCCGCGCTCGGCGTCCTCGCCGCGGCGGCGGTGATCGGCGGCGCCGTCATCGGCTCCGGCGGCAACGACGCGAAGGGTGGGACCAACGCGTCGTCCAGCGGCGCGGCGGGCGCCGGCGAGGACGGCGCGCCCAAGCCCGTCCAGCTCCCCGGCGGCGGCCGGCGCCTGTTCCCGGACCGGCGCGTCGTCGCGTTCTACGGCAACCCGCGCGACGACGAGCTCGGCGCGCTCGGCATCGGGACGCCCGCCCAGGCGGCGCGCAAGCTCGTCCGGCAGGCCAAGCCCTACGACCGCCGCTCGCGCCCCGTCCTGCCCGCCATGGAGCTGATCACGACGGTGGCGACCGCCGCGCCCGGCCCGACCGGCCTCTACCGCGACCACCTCTCGTTCGCCCGGATCCGCGCCTACCACGCAGCCGCGCGCAAGGTCAACGCGCTGCTCGTCCTCGACATCCAGCCCGGCCGCGGCCAGTTCGGCCCCGAGATCGAGCGGCTCAAGCCGTTCCTCGAGCAGCCCGACGTCGGCCTCGCGCTGGACCCCGAGTGGCACGTCGGCCCCGGCGACCTGCCGGGCAAGGTCATCGGCTCGACCGACGCCGACGTCGTCAACGCCGCGGCGGCCTACCTCGGGAAGATCGTGCGCGAGCAGAACCTGCCCGAGAAGCTGCTGATCGTGCACCGGTTCACGGACGACATGATCGCCCGCGCCGACCGGCTGGCGCAGACGCGCGGCGTCCAGACCGTCGTCAACGTCGACGGCTTCGGGACCAACAGCGTGAAGATCGCCAAGTACGAGAGCTTCGTCGCCACGACCCCGCGCATGCGCCGCGGCTTCAAGCTGTTCTACAAGGAGGACGTCAAGACGATGACGCCCAAGGCCGTGATGGCGATGACGCCGCGGCCCGACGTGGTCGTCTACGAGTAGCCTGCCGGGGCGATGAACCGCCCCACGCTGTCCCGCTCCCTGGCGCTCGCGCTCGCCGCGCTCCTGGTCCTCGCGGCCGCCGGCACCGCCGTCGCCACGACCAACCGCACGCTCGACACGCCCGACCAGCTGCGCGCCGGCAAGGCCGCCTACGAGAAGGGCATCACGGCCCGCTACGCCAAGGCCACGACGCTGCTCGACACGCAGCTGAAGAAGCACCCCAAGAAGCCGACGGTCGTCCTCGACATCGACGAGACCACGCTGTCGAACTGGAACTGCCTCGACGCCGTGGACTTCGACCTGTCCGGCCTCGCGACGTGCGTCGTGCAGAGCAGGTCGGTGGCCTTCCCCGCCGCCAAGGCCTTCATCAAGCACGCCCGCGCCGAGAAGGTCGCGATCGCGTTCATCACCGGCGCGCCGCAGGCCGCGTGCGCCCTGCGCCAGAAGAACCTGATCGCGCAGGGGATCAAGAAGCCGTTCACGCTCACCTGCCGTCCGGCGAGCGACACCAAGGCCACGATCACCCCCTTCAAGCTCGCCGCGCGCAAGGCGCTGGAGAAGCAGGGCGCGACGATCGTCCTCGACGTCGGCGACCAGCAGAGCGACCTGGACGGCGGCCACGCCCGCATGACGCTGCGCCTGAACAACCCGATCTACATCATCGACTAGCGCCGGGCCCGATCGCTGACCGGGCCGAGGTGCCCCAGCTTGTCGGGGTTGACGATCGACCGCACGCCCAGCACGTGGTCGTCGAGGATGTCCAAGGCCATCACGACGATCACGCGGCCGTCGCCCTCGCGCGCGATCCAGCCCGGCATGCCGTTGACCTCGGTGAGCGTGACCGTGATGCCGTCGGCGACCGCCGCCTGCCGGAAGATCGCCCGGAGCGCGTGGGCGATCTTCTCGGCGCCGATGACCGGGGCCGGGAACGCCGTCGCCTTGCCGCCGCCGTCGCCGGTGAAGACCGCGTCGTCGGCGAGCATCGCGACCAACCCCTCCATGTCGCCCTCCTGGGCGGCGGTGAGGAAGCGCTTGGCCAGCGACTCGCGCGCGGCGGCCGACGGCTCGAACCGCGGCTTCTCGGCGATCACGTGCCGGCGCGCCCGCGCGGCGATCTGCCGGCAGTTGTCCGGGCTCTTGTCCACCACCTCGGCGATCTCGGCGAAGGTGTAGTCGAACGCCTCGCGCAGCAGGAACACCGCGCGCTCGACCGGCGTCAGGCGCTCGAGCACGAGCAGGAACGCCATCGAGAGGTCGTCGGCCAGCTCGGCGTCGGCCGGCAGGTCGACGCTAGGGTCCGCGCCCGCGCGCGTGAGCAGCGGCTCCGGCAGCCACGGTCCCACGTAGGCCTCGCGGCGCACGCGCGCCGAGCGCAGGTGGTCGATCGACAGCCGCGTCGCGATCGCGGTCATGTAGGCCTTGGGCGACGCGATCTGCGTGCCGTCGGCCAGCTCGCGGTGCGCCCGCAGCAGCGTCTCCTGCGCGATGTCCTCCGCCTCCACCACCGAGCCGAGCATCCGATAGGCGATCGAGAACACCAGCGGGCGGAGGTCGGTCAGCATCGTCGATTCCGTCATGTGCTCGAAGACGATCTTGCCCTTCTCGGCGTGACATGTCACGCCCGCAACGGCTGTTTCGTCTCAGGGCCCCATGAGAACCCTTATCGCTGGTGCAACAGGTGCGGTGGGGCAGCGGCTGGTGCCGATGCTGCTCGACGAGGGCCACGAGGTCGTGGCGATGACGCGGACGGAGGCCAAGGCCGGTCATCTGCGCGAGCTGGGCGCGATGCCGGTCGTCGCCGACGCGCTGGACCTCGACGCGGTCATGGGCGCGGTCCGGGGCGCCGAGCCGGACGTGATCGTCCACCAGCTCACGGCGCTGACGGGCGCGACCGACATGAAGCACTTCGACCGCGTGTTCGCGACGACCAACCGGCTGCGGACCGAGGGGCTGCGCAACCTCTTGGACGCGGGCCGGGCGGCCGGCACGCGCCGGATCATCGTGCAGTCCTACACGGGCTGGCCGTTCGCGCGCGAGGGCGGGGCGGTCAAGGACGAGGACGCGCCGCTGGACACGGATCCGCCGAAGGCGCAGCGCGAGTCGCTGGCCGCGATCCGCGAGTTGGAGGACATGGTCACCCACGCACGCGCGACGCACGGCATCGAGGGCGTCGTCCTGCGCTACGGCGGGTTCTACGGTCCCGGCACGAGCATGAGCACGCGCGGCGACATCACCGACCTGATCGCCAAGCGTCGCCTGCCGATCATCGGCGACGGCGGCGGCGTGTGGTCGTTCACGCACATCGACGACGCGGCGCGCGCCGTGGTCGCGACGCTGGAGCCGGGCGGCCCGCAGGGCATCTTCGCGATCGTCGACGACGAGCCGGTGCGTGTCGCGGACTGGATCCCGGCGTTCGCGGAAGCGATCGGCGCCAAGCCGCCGCGCCGCGTGCCGGCCTGGCTGGGCAAGCTCGCGGCGGGCGAGGTCGCGGTGACGATGATGACGGCGTCGCGCGGCGCGTCCAACGCCCGCGCGCGCCGCGTGCTCGGCTTCGAGCCGCGGTGGCCGAGCTGGCGCGTCGGCTTCCGCGAAGGGCTCTAGCCCGCCTTGGCCGCCTTTGCCTCCCGCTCGCGCAGCTCGATGCGACGGATCTTGCCTGTGAGCGTCTTGGGCAGATCGGCCACGAACTCGACGCGGCGCGGGTAGGCGTAGGCCGAGAGGCGGTCGCGGACGAAGGCCTTGATCTCGTCGGCGAGGGCGTCGGACGGCTCGCGACCCTCGGCGAGCACGATGAAGGCCTTGACCACCGAGCCGCGGCGCTCGTCGGGCGAGGCCACCGCCGCGGCCTCGCGCACCGCCGGATGCTCGATGCAGGCGGACTCGACCTCGAACGGGCCGATGCGGTAGCCGGCGGCGATGATCACGTCGTCGGCGCGGCCGGCGTACCAGACGTAGCCGTCGTCGTCCTGGGTCGCGGCGTCCTTGGTGTGGAACCAGTCGCCGCCGAAGGCCTCCTGCGCCGCCTCGTCGTTGTTCCAGTACCCGAGCGGGTAGTGCGGGTTGGACCGCGCGCGCAGGCAGATCTCGCCGCGCTCGCCGCGCGCGACCTCGTTCTCGTCCTCGTCGAGGATCCGGACGTCCCAGCCGGGCATCGGCAGGCCCATCGACCCCTCGCGCACCTCCTGGAACGGGTAGTTGGCGACCAAGGGGTAGGACTCGGTCAACCCGTAGTAGTCGAGGACGGTCAGGCCGTACTGCTCGCGGAACCAGCGGATCGCCTCGGGGTTCAACGGCTCGCCGGCCGAGCAGACGCGGCGGAACGTGTTGGGGTACTTGGTCCCGGCGTCCTCGATGGCCATCATCGAGCGCATCGCGGTCGGCGTCGTGAAGACGTTGGTGACGGCGTGGCGGCTCAGGAAGTCCAGCTGCTGGGCCGGCGCGAAGCCGCCCTCGCGCTGGAGGACGACCTGGACCGCGCCGAGGCGCCACGGGCCCAGCAGCGGCGCGATGCCCGCGGCCCACGCCCACTCGCCCATGCCGTGGAAGCGCTCGCCGTCCTGCACCTCGTGGCAGTAGAGGAACTCCTCGTGGGCGAGCAGGTAGCGGTGGGCGTGGACGATGCCCTTCGCCAGGCCGGTCGTGCCGCTCGTGTAGTAGAGCTGGGCGGGGTCGTCGGCCGACGTGTCGGCGGCGACGTGGTCGGTGGGCGCGCCGGTCAGCAGGCCGTCGCCCTCGTCGACGACCAGCAGCTCGCCGACCGTCGTCCCGACGTGCCGGCGGAAGCGGTCGGCGTTGGCCGCGTCGGTGATCAGGACGCGCGGCCGCGAGTCGTCGAGGCGGTGCGCGATGCCGTCGTCGCCGTAGAGCACCGACATCGACAGCAGGATCGCGCCGCACTTCCAGGCGCCGAAGAAGACCGCGGCCGTCTCCGGCGTCGGCGGGAGCACGACCGCGACGCGCTCGCCCGAGTCGACCCCATGGTCCCGCAGGACGTGCGCCGCCTGGTTGGCGAGGTCCTGCAGCTCGCCCCAATTCAGGTCCCGCCGCTCGCCGTCGAAGCGCTCCCACACCATCGCGAGCTTGTCGCGCGGATGCTTGTCGCAGACGTCCTGAGCGATGTTGTAGCGCTCGGGGACGTTCCAGGTGTGCTGCTCGCGGAGCTCGTCGTAGCGACCCATGCTCCGAGCCTCGCAGAGGCGGCGTCGCGACGGCAACTCACCAGGTCTTGGCCCGATCGCGCGCCGGCGGCGCGGCGAGCCGGATGCGGGCGCCGCCGAGCGTGACGCCGGCGGCGGAGACCAGCACCGGGTCGAGCTCGGCCTCGGCCAGCTCCGGGACCGCGTCGGCGAGCGCGCCCAGGCGCAGGATGACGTCGCGCAGCGCCGCCATGTCGTAGGTATCGGCCGCGAGCGCCGCGCGCACGGCCGGCGGGCGCTCGACGAGCTCCTCGGCGTCGACGTCGGTCAGCGGCGCGAGCCGGAACGCCGCGTCGCCCGGGATCGGCCCGGCCCAGCCGAGCCCGCCGCCGGGCGCGACGCCGACGACCGGGCCGAACTCGGCGTCGTTGACCGCGCCGATCAGGACCGCGACCGCCGTCTCCTCGCCACCGGGCTCGGCCAGCGTCAGGCCGGCGGCGGCCAGCAGCGCGACCGTGCCGTCGCCGTCGAGCCAGCCCTCGCCCGCCCGCGCCGCGACCTCCTGGGCCGCGGCCGCGTCGAAGCCGTCCAGCGCCGGGCTCTGGCCGAGCCGCCGGCCGAGCCAGGCCCGCCGGTCGGCCGCGATCGCCAGCGCACGCACCGCGGCCTCCGGGAAGCGGTAGTTGGGCACGCGCCGCGTCTCGCGCTCCGGCAGCCGGCCGTCGCCGCCGACGACGCAGGCGACCACGGGCTTCTTCGCCTCGCCCCCGGCGACGGCGTCCTCCAGGGCGGCCAAGCGCTCCTCCGGGTCGTCGCCGCCGAGGCCGACGTGGACGACCAGGACGGCGTCGACGCCGTCGTCGTCGAGCAGGGCTTCGACGGCGAGGCGCTCGTCGGCGGTGCCGGCGCGGACGCCGAGGTCGATCGGGTTGCCGAGCCGGTCGGCGTGGGGCAGCGCGGCGGCGAGGCGCTCGCGCGTCGTGTCCGCCACCTTGGCCAGCGACAGGCCGCGGGCGGCCGCGGCGTCGGCGGCGACGGTCCCGAGGCCACCGCTGTTGGTCACGATGCCGAGGCAGCGGCCGGCCGGCAGCGGCTGGCGCTCCAGCAGCTCGGCGGCGTCGAAGAGCGTCTGCGTGGACTCGACGCGCAGCACGCCGGCCTGCGCGAACAGCGCCTCGGTCAGCGCGGCGTCGGTCAGCGCGTTGGCGATCCGCAGCCGGCCGGGCGCGGCGCCGTCGTCGCGCGGGCGCGAGCCCTTCACCGCCAGGATCGGCTTCCGGCGCGACACGCGCCGCGCCACCTGCGAGAACCGCCGCGGGTTGCCGAACGACTCGACGTAGAAGGCGACGACCGTCGTGCGGTCGTCGTCGGCGAAGTGCTCCAAGACGTCGTTGGTCGAGACGTCGGCGCGGTTGCCGAGCGCCAGGAACGACGACACGCCCATCCGCCGTGCGGCCGCGTGGCCCAGCAGCGCCAGGCCCAGCGCGCCCGACTGCGACGACAGCCCCAGCCCGCCGGCGCGCAGCGGCACGCGCCCGATCAGCGCCTGGAGGCGCAGCGACGGGTCCGTGTTGACGACGCCCAGCGCGTTGGGCCCGACCAGCCGCAGCCCGTGCGCGCGCACCTCGGCCAGCAGGGCCTCCTCGCGGGCCACGCCCTCCGGCTCGTCGGTGTCGGCGAAGCCGGTCGACACCACCAACAACGCCCGAACGCCGGCCGCGGCCGCCTCGCGCGCGACCCCGAGCACCTCGCCCGCCGCCACGGCGACGACCGCCAGCTCGGCCGGCTCCTCCAGGTCCCCCAGCGACGCCACCGCGCGCGTCGAGCCGACGACGCCGCGATCCGGGTGCACCGGCGTCGCCACCCCGCGGTAGCCGCCTTCGACGATGCCGCGGAAGATCGCGCCGCCGACCGACCCCTCGCGCGCCGACGCGCCGACGACCGCGATCGACGCCGGAGACAGCAGCGCCCGCAGCGACGCGACCGTCGCCGCGTGCGTCCGGTCGTCGATCCGCTCGGCCAGCGTCACGGTCGGTCGCAGGTCCAGCGCGAGGTGCACGATCCCGCCGGTCGAGCCGCGCCGCACGCCGAAGCCGGCGTTGCCGAAGACGTGCAGCATCGGCCGGTTCTCGCCCATCACCTCGGCGTCGAACCGCGTGATCCCGCGCGTCGCGGCGACGTCGGCCAACTGCTGCAACATGCTCGTCGCCAGCCCGCGGCCCTGCTGGTCCTCGGAGACGGCGAAGGCGACCTCGGCCGCGTCGGGCTCGTTGAGCCGGTCGTAGCCGGCGACCGCGACGACGCGGTCGCCCAGGTGCGCCAGCAGCGGCACGCGCGCGTCGCCGTCCGCGTTGGCGTAGTCGCGCGAGATGAGGTCCGACCGGCCGGCGCCGTGGAAGCGCAGGTACCGGCTCTCGAACGTCAGCGCCTCGAAGAACGCCCGGATCGCCTCCTCGTCCTCCGGCCGCGGTGAGCGCAGCCGGAGGGCGGATCCGTCTCGGAGGATGACGTCGCGGACGATCACGCCGAAAGCTCGCCCGGACGGCTCGCCTTCGGTCGCAGGCGTTCGCCCGGAGGGCGAAACCCGCACCATGCCTGCAGCCGTCGCCTCATTCCTCGCCGGTGGCCTGGCGCTCCCTGATCTTGCCCTGCAGCTGGGACATGACGTCCGGGTCGCGCAGGGTCGTGACGTCGCCGAGCTCGCGGCCCTCGGCGATGTCCTTCAACAACCGGCGCATGATCTTGCCGGAGCGGGTCTTCGGGAGGTCGTCGGCCCAGATGATGCGCTTGGGCCGCGCGAGCTTGCCGATGCGGACCGCGACGTGCTCGCGGATCTCGGCGACCAGCTCGTCGGTGCCTTCGATGTCGCCCTCGAGCGTGACGAACGCGGCGACGCTCTGGCCCGTGTCCTCGTCGGTCGCGCCGATGACGGCGGCCTCGGCGACCTTGCCGTGCGAGACGATCGCGGACTCGATCTCGGCCGTCGACATCCGGTGGCCGCTGACGTTGAGCACGTCGTCGACGCGCCCGATGACGCTGATGTAGCCCTCCTCGTCCTGCTTGGACGCGTCGCCCACGAGATACGTCTCCGGGCCCCACTTGTCCCAGTAGGTCGAGATGTAGCGGTCGTCGTCGCCGTAGAGCGTGCGCAGCATCCCGGGCCACGGCTTCGACAACGACAACAAGCCCTGCGTGTCGCGCGAGACCTCGTTGCCCTCCTCGTCGAGGACGGCGGCCACGACGCCCGGCAGCGGCGTCCCGGCGATCCCCGGCTTCATCGACTGGGCGCCCGGCAGGGTGGTGATCATGATCCCGCCGGTCTCGGTCTGCCACCACGTGTCGACGACCGGGCAGTTGCCGCCGCCGACGACCTTCCAGTACCAGAGCCACGCCTTCGGGTTGATCGGCTCGCCCACGCTGCCCAGCAGCCGCAGCTTGGACAGGTCGGCCTTGTCGACGTGCTCGGTCCCCCACTTGATGCACGCGCGGATCGCGGTGGGCGCGGTGTAGAAGATGGTGGTCTCGGTCTTCTCGGCCAGCTCCCACCAGATGCCCTTGTGCGGGTAGTCGGGCGCGCCCTCGTACATCACCGACGTCGCCGCGTTCAGCAGCGGCCCGTAGACGATGTAGGAGTGCCCGGTGATCCAGCCGACGTCGGCGCTGCACCAGTACACGTCGCTCTCGGGCTTGAGGTCGAAGACGTGCTTGTGCGTCCAGGCGACGTGCGTCAGGTAGCCGCCCGTCGTGTGCTGGATGCCCTTCGGCTTGGCCGTCGAGCCGCTCGAGTACAGGATGAACAGCGGATGCTCGGCGTCCAGCTCGGCGGCCGGGCACTCCGCGTCCGCCGCCTCCAGCGCCTCGTGCCACCAGACGTCGCCGTCGCCCATCGGGCAGTCGTCGAGCCCGGTGTGCTTGACGACGAACGTGGTCTGGACCGGCATCCCGACCTCGTCGACCGTCTTCTTGACCGGCGCGGCCTTGCCCTTGCGCCGCGCGCCGTCGACGGTGATCAGCGCCTTGGCCTCGGAGAACTCCATGCGCTCCTTGACCGACTCGGCGCTGAACCCGCCGAAGACCACGTTGTGCGGCGCGCCGATCCGCGCGCACGCCAGCATCGCGACGACGACCTCCGGGATCATCGGCAGGAAGATCCCGACGACGTCCCCAGCCTCGACGCCGGAGTCCTTCAGCGCGTTGGCCGCCCGCTGCGTCTGCTCCAGCAGCCACCCGTAGGTGACGTCACGCGACTCGCCCTCCTCCCCGCGCCACTTGAACGCGACGCGGTCGCCCAGACCAGCTTCTACATGTCGGTCCAGGCAGTTGTAGGAGGCGTTGACCTTGCCGCCCTCGAACCACTTGTAGAACGGCGGGTTGTCGTCGTTCAGCGTGGCCTGCGGCGCTTCGAACCAGTGCAGCGCGTTGGCCTGCTCGCGCCACCACGCCACCGGATCCTTCGCCGCCTCCTCGTGCACCGAGAGGTCCTTGATCAAGGCATTGGCCTTGAACGCCTCCGGCGGCTCGAAGCGCTTCTGCTCGAGGAGGTCGGCGAGCTGCCGCTCGAGATCGGTCGTGGTGCCGGCCATGGTGTCGGTCCTTGCTAGCTGAGGGGCTGTGACGGGGAGGACGGTGCGCTTGAACGTCGAGTTCGTCACCGCCGCGAACGAGGCATACCACGCGGCTGCCGCCGTCGCCAGGCCGATCCCCCCACCCAGGTGCACGATGTTCTCGTGCGCGCCCGCGTTGCCGATGCCGAGCGCGAAGAACGTCAGCGTCAGCAGGGCGAAGACCGTGGCGATCGCCGCCGTCGTCCGCAGCGACGCCACGAACATGCACAGCGTGAAGATGCCCCAGGCGATCAGGTACAGGCCGACGTCAAGTCCTGCGCGGCGACGGTCTCCCGGCCGTCGGCGCTGTCGGACCGGGTGAACCGCGGGGCGTTGGCCGCCGCGGTCTCCATGACCCACTCTCCTCTCAGGAACCCAGAACCTTGCTCTCGATGGGTTCCCAAGGCTGCGCGGGCCAAGCCTGCGCGCTGTCCGCGCTGGGACGACGGGCGTCAAACCGGTGACGCGCTCAGCCGCGGCGCTTGCGCTTCTTGCGCGCCGCCGTGGACGGGCTCGGCCCGTCGCTCACCGGACCCGTGACGGTGGCCGGCGTCCCGTTCGCGGTGCCGCCGCCCCCGCCCCGGCCGCCTCGCGCGTGCTCGCGCTGCTCGCGGATCTCCTGCTGGCTCGGCCACGGCACCGCCGCGCCCGCGGCCCACGCCGGCGGCATCCCGGACGGCCAGCGCCCGAGCATCAGCGCGCCGATCATGGCCAGCCAGAACGCGGTGACGATGAACGAGGCCTGCGACAGCGGCCCGAGGATCTGCAGCACGCCGACGATCGCGCCGAGGACGCCGACGAAGCGCGTGAGCAGCCCGACGCGCATGGCGGCGAGCGCGACCAGGACGATGGCCGCCGCCATCGCGAAGATCCCGAGCTGGCCGACGAGCGTGCCGCCGACCAGCAGGCCGCCGCTGGTCGTGACGTCGTGGGCGGCCTGCGTGCCCTGGTCCTTGCTCGCGGCGAAGTCCGACGCGTTGGTGAGCAGGCCGATGATCCGGGCCAGGCCGCCGACCGACGCCAGCGTCGCGCCGATGTAGACCAGGTAGCGCGTGGGCCGGGCGACGCGCCCGCCGCGGTCCAGCGTCATCCGCAGCAGTTGCAGCAGGACGAGGCCGAGCCCGACGTAGACGAGCGACTGCAGGACGATCGAGAGCAGCAGCCCGGCCGCATGGTCGTTGAGGTACAACGCCTGCGCGGACGCGAGGCCGGTCCGGCCGATCGGCTCGCCCGCGGCCTCGCGCAGCGCGTCGATCTCGGTGACCTTCGGCCCGTCGGCGAGCGTGGTGTTCTGGACGACGTTCGCGAGGACCGTGAAGATCGCGCCGGCGAGCGCGATCAGGCCGACGCGCGGTCGCAGGCGCGCCTCGTGGGCGACGACCTGCTCGGGCGTCACCTCGAGGTCGGCGGCGGGATCAGTCGCGGCCATCGGTCAACGAGCGCTGGTGGTGGTCGTGGCCGAGGCGGCCGGGCATCAGCAGCTCCGGCTCCTCGCGGTCCACGGCGCGCGAGACGCGGTCGCCGGCGGCGAGCACGAGGTCGAGCGCCGGCGCGACGATCCGGATCCCGGCCTCGATGCGGCCGCGCCAGATCAGCTGAGAGGACGAGAGCTGCGCCACGGCGCGGATCCTACCCGGCGAGAGGGTGCAGGGGGCTGGGTGAGCAGGCGCGCTACTGAAGACCCGCGCGAGCCTCGCGCACCAGCGTCACGGCCTCCGGGAAGACCGTCGCCATCACGGCGCGGATCTGCTCGGCCTGCTCGGCCGTCGTGCCCTGGATGTTGACGCGGTTGACGGCCGCGACCGTCATCTGCACCGCGAGGCCGATCGCGTTGTCGGCCCACGCGAGGCGCTGCTGACCCTGCATCTGGTCGGCGAACTCCGCCATGCGGCGCTGGAGCTCGTCTGGGTCGCCGAAGAGTCCACCAAAGCCTTCCATGCGTCCTACTGTAGCCCGCTGCCGACCGGGTCCTGGCTGCGTGCCTTCTCGGCCTCGCGGTGCTCGCGTCCGGCCGCGATGACCTCCTTGAAGGAGCGGAACTTGAAGACGGTCACCAGCGCGAAGAAGCCGACCGCGAGGGAGAACGCCGCGATCGCGATCTGCTGGCCGACGGAGTACGCCGCGACCGTCGCCCCCGCCGCGGTGCCGGCGAAGACCTTGACCAGGAACGCCTGCTGGACGCCGGCGCCGCCCGGGGTGAACGGCACGACCGCCGCGACCGCGTTGACGCCCAGGACCAGCAGCACGTTCTTGACCGAGCCGCCGATGTGGAACGCGTCGAGCAGGAACCAGAACGCGGCGAAGCGGAAGCACCAGCCGCCGAACTGCACCAGCCACACCTCGCGGAAGTAGCGGGGCCGGTCGAAGATGATGGTCAACCCCTGGCGCACGCGCGCCCAGAAGGCCTTCACCTTGGTCGACAGCAGCGCGAAGCTCACCAGCCCGGCGATCGCGATCGCCGTGAGCAGGAACAGCAGGAAGCGCGGGTGCGACGCGAAGAAGCTGAGGTCGAACGCGTGCAGCTTCGAGAAGTCCGGGGGCTTGGGGAAGACGCCCTGGGTGAACGCGAAGAGCAGGATGAACGCGCCCATCGACAGGTCGAAGCCGAACTCCACGCAGAACGCCGCGGCGATCGCGGAGTAGGTCGAGTTCGGGATCGACGTCTTGACCAGGAAGAGCTTGATGACGTCGCCGCCGCGCGCCGGCACGACGTTGTTGAAGCCGTACGCCGCGATGTACGCGCCCCAGATCCGCTTGAACTCGATCTGCTCGGTCGGGTACGCGGCGCGCAGCACGTTGTAGAAGGCGCGCGAGCGGATCGTGAGGTAGGTGCCGAAGCAGAGCAGCCCGAGCACGAGGGCGCCCCAGCGGATGTCGGCGAGGTTGCTGAAGAACTGGCCGGCCGCGTCGAAGAAGCCGCCGACGCCGGCGAAGATCATGGCGGCCACGGCAGCGCTCACCACTCCGAGGGTACGGCCCCGATCATCGCGGCAACGATCGAGCGGGGCGTGCCCTTCACCCTCGCGAGGGTACGAGGCCGACGGCCTCGAGGACGACGGCGTCGGCCAGCGACGCGGCGACGATGTCGGCCGGTCCGATCTCGATGTCCGGCAGGTAGGGCACGCCGATCACGGTCAGGCCGGCGGCCTTGGCGGCCTGCGCGCCCGTGGGCGAGTCCTCGAGGCCGACGGAGTCCGCGGGGTCGGCGCCGAGGCGGCGGCACGCCTCGAGGTAGATGTCCGGCCACGGCTTGGGGTTCGGGACCTCGTCGCCGGCGACCGTGACGCCGAACTTGTCCGCGACGCCCGCGGCACCGAGCACGAGGTCCAGGAACGCGCGCTGGGAGTTGGAGGCGACCGCGACTGGGATCCCGGCCGCGTTGAGCGCGTCGACCAGCGCGACGGCGCCGGGCCGCGGCTCGACGTCCTGCGCGGCCTCCAGCATGACCAGCGCGTGGAGCTCGTCCATCAGCGCCACGCCGCCGCCCGGCTGGCCGAGCATGACCTCCAACTTGCCGGCCGCGATCGCGTGCGACGAGCCGATCAGGTCGCGCTTGTGCTCGTAGGTGAAGGTCGAGCCGTGGCGGCGGAAGAGCTCGGTCTCGGCCCGGGTCCAGGCCTCTTCGGTGTCGAGCAGGAGGCCGTCGTTGTCGAACACGACGGCGGCGGGGATGGCAGGGGTCACGGGCTACAAGCTACGAGGTCGGCTCACGCCACAGGAACCACACCGGCGGCCCCTTGGGCAGGTCGATGCGGTCGACGACGGCGAAGCCGTGGCGGCCGTAGAAGGCGACGTTGGCCTCCTTGCCGGTCTCCAGGTAGGCGGGCAGGCGCTCGCGGTCGCAGAGGTCCAGGCCGGGCCGGATGAGCTGTGAGCCGACGCCCTGGCCCTGGCGCTCCGGGTCGACGCCGAGCACCGCGAGGTAGAGGTGGCGCTCGGAGGGATGGCGCAGCTCGACCTGGCCGAGGCCGCGCATGACCCGCGGCAGGCGCGGGAGCACGCCGGGCAGCGTGAGGCGCAGCAGCGACAGCGTCTCCCGTCCCGACTCGCGCCAGCGGTTGGGCAGCGCCCACAGCGCCGCGCCGCCCGCGCCGTCGTCGGTCGTCCACGACACGTCCTGCGGCATCAGCCGCTCCAGCTGCCAGGCGAAGAACCGCCCCGACCACTGCGGCCGCTTCGGCTCGCCCGCGTAGACCCACCGCGTGACCGGATCGTCGTGGAACGCGCGGGTCAGCGCACCCGCCAGCGTGTCGATGTCCTGCTCGTGGACCGGACGGACGGCCATGCCGCCCTCGGACTTTAGTCAGGAACGACCTAGCCGTCGGCGTTGATCGTGGCGATCAGCTCGCCGAGGACGCGGACGGCGTCCTCGTTGGCGACCTGGCAGGTGCCGGCCGCGGAGTGGCCGCCGCCGCCGTAGGAGAGCATCAGCTCGCCGATGTCGGTCCGCGAGGAGCGGTCGAGGATCGACTTGCCCGTGGCGAAGACCGTGTTCTGCTGGCGCAGGCCCCACAGGATGTGGATCGAGATGTTGCACTGGGGCCACAGCGCGTAGACCGTGAAGCGGTTGGTCGCGAAGATGACGTCCTCGTCGCGGAAGTCGAGGACGACGAGGTTGCCGTGCTGCGTGCCGCAGCGGGCGACCTGGTCGATCGCGGCGTCGGCGTGCTGGCGGTAGAGCTCGACGCGCTCGGCGACGTCCGGGGTCTGGAGGATCTCCTCGATCGACTTCGTGGTGATGTCGTCGATCAGCTGCATCATCAGCTGGTAGTTGGAGATGCGGAACTCGCGGAAGCGGCCGAGACCGGTGCGCGGGTCCATCAGGAACGAGATGTAGTCCCAGCCCTGGGGCTCGAGGATGTCCTCGCGGGTGAAGTCGGCCGCGTCGGCCTTGTCGACGGCGGACATGATGTCCTCGCCGACGGCCTTGAAGACGTCGGCACCGCCGAAGTAGTCGTACACGACGCGCGCGGCGGACTTGGCGCCGGCGACGATGACGTGGTTCTCGGGCGAGTCCTCGACCCGGATCGTCTCCGAGTCGTGGTGGTCGAAGCTCAGGTGCACGCCGGCGACGTAAGGCAGGTTGGTGGTGATGTCGCGGTCGGTCAGCTCGACCTTGCCGTCCTGCATGTCCTTCGGGTGGACGAACAGGATGTCGTCGAGGATGCCGAGCTCCTTCAGGAGCGCGGCGCACACCAAGCCGTCGAAGTCGGAGCGCGTCACCAGCCGGTATCGCTCGGCCACCTGCGTCGTCATGCGGAGAGTCCCTGTTCCTTGTCGCGTGCGGTCGTCACGGGTCGTCTTTTCGGATGGTCGGCATGGATGGTGGATTCCTGAGGGGTGTTGGCGTGCGCGGACACGCTCCGGCGGCGCGACCTAGCCGTCGGTGTGCTTCTCGAGGTACTCGAGGTAGACCGGGCGCAGCGCGTCGGAGAGCGGCCCGTCGTCGTCGCGGAACGTGTCGGCCACCAGGCCGGACCAGTGCTGGACGTCGTAGTCGGCCTGGTCCTCCTGGCCCGCACCGGCCTCGGCGGCCGGGACCAGCTTCATCAGGTTCCACAGGAACTTGACGTCGAGGTGCTTCTGCGCACGCCGCACGGCGCGGTCGTGCAGCTCCTTGGAGCTGAGGGCTTCGAGCTCTTCGCGGCGAGACATGCGTGCATCCTCGCACGCCAACGGCGGATCTAGGCGGCGGTCGCCAGCTCGTTGAGCGCTTCGAGCACGTCGGCGTCGTGCGTCTCCGGGTTGGCCTTGAAGGCGCGGCGGACGACGCCGTCGGCGTCGATGATGAACGTGGCGCGCTTGGCGCCCCAGTAGGTCTTGCCGTACATCGACTTCTCGACCCAGACGCCGTAGGCCTCGCAGACCTCGTGGTCCTCGTCGGCCAGCAGCTCGAAGTTGAGGTGCTGCTTCTCGGAGAACTTCTTGACGGCCTTGACCGGATCGGGCGAGACGCCGAGGACGACCGCGCCGATGTCGGTGAAGTCCTGGTGGTGGTCGCGGATCCCGCAGGCCTGCGTCGTACAGCCCGGCGTGTTGGCCTTCGGGTAGAAGTACAACACGACCTTCTGGCCGCGGAAGCTGGACAGCCGCACCGGCTCCCCGTGCTGGTCGGGAAGCTCGAAGTCCGGCGCCGGCGTCCCTTCCTTGATCTTGCCCATGACGTTCATGATAGGCCCGTGACCGCTCGCTTCCGCACGACGACCATCGACGCCATCGACGAGATCCCCGTGGTGGGCGGCGCCCTGCGCTGGAAGCCCGTACGCCGGACGCTCGGCATCCACGCGTTCGGCATCAACGCCTACGTGGCCGACGCCGGCGAGGACGTCGTGGAGACCCACGACGAGCTCGGCTCGGGCTCCGGCGGCCACGAGGAGGTCTACATCGTGCTCGCCGGCCACGCCACGTTCACGATCGACGGCGAGACGCTCGGCACGCTCGTCGTCCTGCCCGAGCCGGCGGCCCGCCGCGGCGCTACCCGCCCCTCGACGCCACCTAGCGGGACGCCCCCGATACCCGGGGCGTGGGCGACTACTTCAACAACCGCGACAGCCGGCGGTCCTTCAGCACGCGGCCGCCGGTCTGCTCCTCGGGGCAGTAGCAGAGCACGTAGTCCTCGTAGTGCACCGCCTCGATCGTCGTGCCGCAACGCGGGCACGGCTCACCGTGGTGGCGGTGGACCTGGAGCGGCAGCGGCAGCTTGTCGGGGATCGGCAGGTGGACGACGTCCTCGTAGTGGGCGATCGCCCCGCCGAGCCGCTCCAGGATCGCGGCGCGCAGCGTCGCGGCCTCGTCGGCGTCCAGCTCGTTGGCGCGCTTGAACGGCGAGAGCTTCGCCGTCCACAGGATCTCGTCGACCCACGAGCGGCCGATGCCGGTGATGACGCGCTGGTCGCGCAGCGCGGCCTGCAGCGGCCGGGCGCCGACGGGCTTGAGCAGCGCCGCGAGGTCCTTCGGCGGATCGGGCCACGCCTCCGGGCCGAGCGTCGCGATCGCGTCGTCGGTGGCCAGCCCCTCCGGCGTCAGGACCTTCACCCACGCCGCCTGTTTGGTCCCGAACTCGCGCAGGCGCAGCTCGCGCTCGCCGTTGCCGCCGTCGACCCGGATCAGCAGGCGCGACGTGCGGTCGCGCAGCGACGCGCGCTTGTCATACAACTGCAACCGGCCGGCGCTCATCAGGTGGCACAGGACGTGCAGGTCGCCGGAGACGTCGACGACCAGGTGCTTGCCGATCCGCCGCACGGCCTCGATCTGGCGGCCGTCGAGCGCGTGCAGCGGCGGGTCGAACGTCTTCAGCGCGTTGATGCCGGGCGCCAGCGTCGTCGCGATCGTCGCCCCGGCCAGCGCCTCGCCCAGGCGACGCGCGGTGATCTCGACCTCGGGAAGCTCGGGCATGGGTGCCCTCAGGGTAGATGCCCGGCTCGCTGCCGAGATCGTCGGCCAGCATCGTGAACGTCCGCGTCGTGTTCGGCGTCAGCGTGAACGTCCGGTCATAGCGGGCGATCGGGTGCGGCACCAGGTGCTGCGCCGTCGGGCCGAGCGATACCTGGACGACGTCGCCGGCGCCGGCCACGGCCGGGGCGGCGAGCGCGGTGGTCGCTGCTGTGACGCGGTTAGGTCAACAACACGTCGTAGGCGCGCTGCGTGCGGCGCAGGCGGCAGGCGTCCGGGCCGCACGTGGCGGCGAGCACCTCGACGGTGATGCGGCCCGAGCCCTCGCCCAGCGCCAGCTCGACCTCGACGGGCAGCGCGCCCGCCGTCCACGTCGTCGGCTCCCGCAGCAGCCCGGGGACGTCGGCGTGCGCGCGCACGCGGATCGGCGGCCCGCCCGCCGGGTCGAGGTCGTCGTCGCCGGGGTCGAGGGCGAGCGAGACCGCGACGGCCGAGCCCGCGGGCTGCACGATCGTGCCCGCGACCGACGCGGGCATCGCGTCGGCCTCGTCCGACGACGCCGGCCGGCCCACGTCGAGCGTGACCGCGCGGGCGCGCAGCGGATCGACACGGACAACTCGGTGGTTGCCGGTGTCGGCGACCAGCAGCCGCCCGTCGGGCAGCGCCGCGATCCCGCCGGGCTCGGCGAAGCCCTCGACCGGCACGGTCCACAGGTGCGAGCCGCGCCAGACCCGGATCAGGTCGTTGAAGGTGTCGGCGACGTACAGCTCGCCGCCGCGGCCGAGCGACAGCCCGAGGGGATGCTGGAGCCGCGCGCGCTCGCCGTCGCCGTCGTCGTCGCCCCACGCGAACAGGCCCGCGCCGGCCAGCGTCTCGACGGCGAACGTCCCGGAGCGCACGACCCGCAGCGCGCTGGCCTCCGCGTCGAGGAACGCGAGGTCGCCCTCGGCGGTCAGCGCCATCGCGCTGGGCTGGGCGAGCACGGCCTCCAGGCCCGGCCCGTCGACGAGCGCCTCGGCGCCCGTGCCCGCGAGCACCTGCAGCTCGCCCGCGCGGTCGACGGCCCAGAGGCGGTGGCGGCCCGCCTCGGCGATCACGGCGTGGCCGTGCCAGACGACGACGTCCCAGGGCGACTTCAGCCGGTCGGTGATCAGCTCGCGTGGCGAGCGGCCGTCGAGCGGGACCCGCCAGACGCGGTCGGCGCCGGTCTCGCAGACCAGCAGCGCCGCCGTGTCGCCGACGCCGTCGAAGCGCACGCCCTGGGGCTGGTAGAGCCCGTCGAGCTCGAGCTCGACCTCCCCGCCCAGCGAGCAGATCAGGACGCGGTCGTGACCGGTGTCGGCGATCGCGATCCGCGGCGCGCGCGTCGCGCCGTCCTCCAGCGCGACCTTGCCCGGGAACGCCAGCTCGCCGGTGCCCTGCGCGTCGATCGCCGCGTCGAGCTCCAGCGGCCCGCGCCGCAGCGTGCCCGCCGCGTCGGCCTCGGCAACCAGCCGCTCGATCGCCCCGGCCAGCTCGACGGCGTGCCCCTCGCCGCTGACCGTCAGTGCGACCCTTCCCTCGGCGTCGACGAGCACGAGCGTCGGCCACGCCTTGACCGCGTAGGCGTCCCACGTCGTCAGCGCCGGGTCGTCGAGGACCGGATGCTCGATCCGGTGCCGCGCGACGGCCGCCCGGACCGCGGCGTGCTCGTGCTCGTGCGGGAACTTCGGCGAGTGCACGCCGACGACGGCGAGCACGTCGGCGAACCGCCGCTCCAGCCCCCGCAGCTCCTCGACCACGCGCTGGCAGTTCGCGCACGCCAGCGTCCAGAAGTCCAACAGCACGACCTTGCCGCGCAGCTGCGCCAGCGACAGGTCCTCGACCCCGATCCAGCCACCCTCTCCTTCGAGCTCCGGCGCTCGGACGCGCACGCGATCCATGCGCTCCAGTGTGCCGCGTCGCGCTCAGCAGGCGGCGAGCAGCGCCCGCAGCGTCAGCCGCAGGGCGGCCGAGGCCTCCTCGACGCTCAGCTGCTGCTGGACGCGCAGCGCGTCCCACGACGACCAGCACCCGGCGACGCCGAGCGCCGCGATCAGCGCGTCGCGCTCGCCGGCCGGCCGCGCCGCGATCTCGCTCGCGAAGACGCGCTGCAGCTCGGCGCGCTTGGCCTGCCGGAAGCCCTCCAGCGACGCGTGCACGCTCTCGCTGAACGGCTCCATCAGCAGCGCGCCGCGGCGGACCGCCGCGATCCACTCGAAGACGCGAGCCCGCTGGGCGACGATCTCGTCGATGCGCTGCGCCAGCGGCGACGCGGGGTCGATCGCGCCCATGAGCGCCTGCAGGTGCGCCTCGCGGTAGGCCGAGACCGCGGCGAACAGCGCCTCGCGGTCGGCGTAGTGCTGGAAGACCGTGCGCGGGGCGACGGAGGCGCGGACCGCGATCTCCTCGACCGTGGGCTGCGGGGTGCCTTCCTCGAGGAGGCTGACGAGCGCCTCGACGATCGCGGCGCGCGTCCGTCGGGATCGTGCGACGCGACCGTCCAGTGGGGTGACGTCCGCGGAGTCGAGCATAAGCCGAGTTGCACGACGCAACATACGCGCACCACCCACCCCCGATCAACGCACCGATGAGGTAGGTCTCAACCCCGGAAAACGGGTGCACGTGCCCCATTTTCAGGCGTCGATGCGGTCCAGCTCGCGCGGGCGCAGCAGCGCGATCAGCTCGCCGCCCGTCCCGTCCAGGCGCACGCCCGCGACGCCGCCCTTCTTGAAGTCGACCCGCCCGCCCGTGAGGTCGTAGACGACCTGCGCGAAGTCCGGGTTGTGGCCGATCACGAGGATCCGCCCGTCGGGCTCGACGCCGAGCAGCAGGTCGCGGGCGTCGGGGACGTCGAAGTCCTCGGCCAGGACCGGCGTGACGATCGGCTCCTCGCCCAGCGCCTCGCAGGCCAGCAGCGCGGTGTCGCGCGCCCGGACCTTCGGGCTCGTGTACACCGCCTGGAACGTCAGCTGCAGCGCCGCGAGCGCCCGCCCCGCGGTCCGGGCCTGCTCCTCGCCGCGCTCGGTGAGGCGGCGATCGGCGTCGGGTCGCGCGTCATGAGGCTCCGCCTCGCCGTGCCGCAGCAGCCAGAGCTGGTTGGACATGGGCGGAGCCTAGTGCGCGGCGCGGGCTACTTGCCCATGGCGCGCGTGGCGGGACCCGTCCAGGTCTTGCCCTGCGCGTCGGTCCACTTCACGCGCCAGGCGCGGGTGCTGGAGCCGAGGCTCGCCGACAGCGTCCAGTAGCCGCCGGCGTCGGTCGTCACGGTCTTCAGCGTCGAGAACGCCTTGCCGTTGGCCGCCTGCTGGACGGTGACCTTCGTCACGCCGCCGGCCGGCCGGGCCAGGCCCCACAGCGAGACCTTGGTCGACCCCGCGGTCTTCTTGGCGACGAGCGGGAGCCGGAAGCCGTCGAGCGACGGCTTGGCCTTGCCCGCCGCCGTGCGCAGGCCGGACTCGAAGCCGCTGTACTTCTGCTCCGGCGTGTCGCCCTTGGGCTCGTCGTCGGTGAGCAGGTACTGCGAGAACGCCCGCACGCGCGGGTTGTAATAGGCGATGCGCTCCGAGTACGAGCGGTACTCGGCCTGGCGCTGGAGGCTGACGCCGACGTACGGGTCCGGCGTGGACTGGATGCCGAACTCGGTCAGGTACACGGGCAGGCTCTTCTTGACGACGCCCGCGGCCGCGGCCTTGTCCAAGGCCTTGGTCAGGCGCGAGAGCGAGCCGATCATCACGTTGTTGGGCCCGGGCGAGACGTAGAGCGGGCCGCTGCGGTTGGTGTAGGCGTGGTGGGCGTAGCCGTCCACGCGCAGCTTGTCGCACTTGCCCGACTTCTTGTAGTCGTCGTTCAGGCACAGCGCGCCGCGCAGGAACGTGAGCGGCGCGACGTCCTTGCCCGTGCCGGTCGGCGCGGTCTCGCCCATCAGGACCGGCTTCGTGTCGCCGGCGGCGGCCAGGCCGCGCAGCGCGGCGGCGTAGAGCCCGCGGTAGATCTTCGGCGACGCCGGGCGCTGCTTGGAGTCGTACTGCGGCCCGAGGAAGTCCGGGTGGTTGGGCTCGTTCCAGATCGACCAGCGCGCGACCTCGCTGCCGAAGTGCTTGGACAGCGCGGTCATGAACATGCGGAACTCGTTCGGGCTCGGCCGCGTCGTGTTGTCGACGGCGCCGTTGGTCGCCCAGCGCGGCACCGGGCCGGACGCGGTGACCTGCACGGTCCAGCCGCGGGCCTTGGCCTCGTCGAGCACCGGCTGGTACTTGGACCAGTCGTAGACCGACGGGTCGGCCATGTCGAGCTTGGGCTTGATGCGCGAGTCGTGGTCGGGCGCGACGTCCTTCCAGTACAGGACGATGCGCAGCGCGTGGGCGCCGAGCGAGTCGATCTCGTCGAACGCCGCCTCGCGGTGCGTGGGGTCGAAGAGGTCGCGGGGCGCCTCGAACGTGACCTCCTCCGTCTTGTTGGCGTGCGCGGCGGGCACGGCCGCGAGCAGGACGAGGAGGAGCGCGAGGGGGAGCAGGCGTCGAAGAGCGGTCATCACGAAGGAGGACACGCTAGCGACGAGAGAAGTTGCGTGAGCGCTCTGTGGGGCTCGCGTGAGAGTTGCGTTGGGCCGGCATCTCACATACCTTCGAGTAGGTATGGCAAGTCGGGCCGCAGCCGCGCAGGTCACGCGCACCCGCCTCATCGACGCCGCGATCGAGCGCTTCGCGGCCGACGGGCTGGGCGCCTCGTTCGACGCCGTGGCCGCCGACGTGGGCGTGACCAAGGGCGCGCTGTACCACCACTTCGGCTCCAAGGAGGGGCTGGTGGAGGCCGTCTACAAGGAGGCGATCCGCCGCCACGCCGAGCGCGTCGTGGCGGCGTCGGCCGCCGGCGACGGGCGCGCGCGGCTGCTCGCGCTGGTCGACGCCAGCGCGCGGCTCTACGCGTCCGGCACGCCGTTCTACCGCGTGCTCGGCTCGCTGCACGTCGCCGCCGCGGCCGACCGCCCGGCGCTCGCCGACATCGCCCGGCGCATGCAGGGCAACCAGCGCGAGTTCATGATCGACCTCGTGCGCCAGGGTCAGCGCGACGGCTCGATCGACGCGACGCTCGACGCCGAGGCCGTCGGGCTCACCGTCAACGCCGCGTTGGCCGGCTTCCTGACCCAGCAGCTCGAGCCGCCGGCGCAGCAGCGCCGGTGGGTCGCCAAGTTCCGATCCCTGTTGGAGGACCTGTTGTGATCGACTTCACCGTGCCGCCGGAGCTCACCGAGCTCCTGGGCCGGATCAAGGCCTACATCTCGGAGGACGTCATCCCGGCCGAGTCCGAGATCGCCGACCCCGACGACGTGCTGGGCTCGTGGGCGGTCGTCGAGCGGCTGCGCGACCGGGCGCGCGAGCGCGGGATCTTCACCCCGCACCTGCCCGAGGAGTACGGCGGAGTGGGCATCGGCGCGCTGGGCATGGCCCTGATCTCGCAGGAGCTGGGCACCGCGCCGCTCGGCGCGCTGGGCATGAACTGCATGGCGCCCGACGAGGGCAACATGCACACCCTGCTCATCGCGGGCAGCGAGGAGCAGAAGGACCGCTGGCTGCGCCCGCTGGCCGACGGCGCGATCCGCTCGTGCTTCGCGATGACCGAGCCGGACGTCGCCTCCAGCGACCCCACGAACCTGGAGACGACGGCCGCCCGGTCCGACGACGGGACCGGGTACGTCATCAACGGCCGCAAGTGGTGCATCACCGGGGCGATCGGCGCGGCGTTCAGCATCGTGGTGGCCAAGACGGGCGACGACGAGGCGCGCGGCCATCGCAACTACAGCCTCATCCTCGTCCCGACCGACACGCCCGGCTGGGCCGTCGAGCGCGACCCGGAGTGGATGGGCAGCCACTCGCCCGGCGGCCATCCGATCATCACGCTGACCGACGTGCGCGTCCCGGCGAGCAACCTGCTCGGCGCCGAGGGCGAGGGCTTCGTCATCGCCCAGAAGCGCCTGGCCGGCGGCCGCCTCGCCCACGCGATGCGCTGGATCGGGATGTCGCAGCGCGCGCTGGACCTGGCGACGGCGCGGCTGCTGGAGCGCAGGGCGTTCGGCAAGGAGCTCGCGCGCCACCAGATGCTCCAGGCGATGATCGCCGACAGCGCGATGGACCTCTACGCCTCGCGGCTGATGGTCCTGCACACGGCCTGGAAGCTGGAGCACGGCCTCCCCCACCGCCAGGAGGTCGCGATGACCAAGACCTTCGTGTCGGAGGCCTTCGGCCGCATCGCCGACCGCGCCGTGCAGATCCACGGCGCCGCCGGCATCGCGCTCGACCTGCCGGTCGGCCGCATTTACCAGGACGCGCGCGCGGCGCGCATCTACGACGGCGCCTCGGAGGTGCACCGCATGACGATCGCCCGCGAGCTGCTCAAGCTGGCGATGTCCGGCGAGTCCACGAAGGCCGCGACCGGAGACCTCGCGTAGATGCCCCACGAGATCGCACCCGACGACGTCGTCCGCACCCACGCCGAGGGCGAGGGCAACGACCGCCCGCCGCTGCTCGTGATCGAGCCGTTGTTGTCGTTCTTGGACGAGCACGGGCTCGGCGCCGGCGAGCCGACGATCAGCCCGATCGGCGACGGCCACTCCAACGCCACGTACCTGTTCGAGCGCGGCGGCGCGCGCTTCGTGCTGCGCCGCCCGCCGCGGCCGCCGATCCCGCCGTCGGCCAACGACATGCTGCGCGAGGCGCGCGTCCTGCGCGGGCTCGAGGGCCGCGCGCGCGTCCCGAGGGTCCTGGCCGTCAACGACGACGCGTCGGTGATCGGCGCGCCGTTCTACGTGATGGAGCTGGTCGAGGGCTTCGTCGTCACGACCGCGATGCCGGCCGTGCTCGACACGCCCGAGGAGCGGCGGCGCACGGCGCACGACCTGATCGACGCGATGGTCGAGGTGCACGGCGTCGACTGGCGCGCGGCCGGGCTGGAGGGCTTCGGCAAGCCCGACGGCTACCTCGAGCGCCAGCTGCGCCGCTTCCTCGGGCTCTGGGACCACAACAAGACGCGCGAGATCCCGGCCGTCGAGGTCGTCGGCGCGTGGCTGAAGCAGAACCTCCCGACGTCGCCGCCCGCGACCGTCGTCCACGGCGACTACCGCCTCGGCAACGTGCTGCTGGAGCCGGCCGCGCCGGCGCGCATCGCCGCGATCCTCGACTGGGAGATGTCGACGATCGGCGACCCGCTCGCCGACCTGGGGTACTTCTGCACGCTCTACGTCGAGCGCGACGACCCGTCGCTCGGCAAGTTCGAGCTGTCCAAGGTCACGCGCGGGGAGGGCTGGCCGACGCGCGCCGAGCTCGTCGCGCGCTACGAAGAGCGGTCCGGGCGCTCGATGTCAGACATCCGCTGGTACCGGACGCTGGCGCTGTGGAAGTCGATCGTGTTCATGGAGGGCAACTTCAAGCGCGCGTCGGCCGGCATGAGCGACGACCCGTACCTGAAGTCCTTCGGCGACGGCGTCGTCGGCCTGGCCGAGCGGGCGGAGGCGCTCACCCGTGGCGAGTGACCACACCGGCCTGCTCCTCGACGAGTCGAGGAGCGGCCACGGCGGCGCAGCCGCCCACCAGGGCCTGCTCCTCGACTGGGGCGGGGTCATGACCACCAACCTGTTCGCGGCGTTCGGCGCGTTCTGCGCGACCGAGGGCGTGGCGCCCGACCTGCTGCGCGAGGCGTTCCGCCACGACGAGGAGACGCGTGACGCGCTGATCGCCTTCGAGGAGGGCCGGATGAACGACGACCTGTTCGCCAGCCACCTCGCCAAGGCGCTCGGACTGCCGCACGAGCGCGCCGACGGCCTGATCGACCGCATGATGGCCGGCGCGACCGTCGAGCCCGCCATGGTGGACATGGTCAGGCACGCGCGCGCGGCGGACGTCCGCGTCGCGATGGTCTCCAACTCCTGGGGCGAGCTGCGCTACCCGGCCGAGCTGGTCGCCGAGCTCTTCGACGCGACCGTCGTCTCCGGCCACGAGGGCTTCCGCAAGCCGGACACGCGCATGTACCGGCTCGGCGCCGAGCGCCTCGGCCTGGCGCCGGAGGCCTGCGTGATGGTCGACGACCTCCCGTTCAACCTCGAGCCGGCCGCGGCGCTGGGCATGGCGACCGTCCTGCACCACGACCCGGAGGCGACGATCGGCCGCCTTCAGGTGCACTTGGGCGTCCCGCTGCGGTGAGCAGGGCGGCGACCGCCCTTGAGTGGGCGTGTCGACCGCCGATCTCGCGTGGGGGTGGAGAGGGGACGGGGTCATCACGCTGTCGCTCTTGGACACCGCGATGGCGCCGCGCGCCGACGCGCGCTTCGACCATGGCGCCGTCAGTCGCGGTCGCGGCCGCGGCCGCGGTCCCGGTCGATCCGGGCGCGGAGCTCGCCGCCCCGTCCCGCTGAGACCGCGCGCGCCGCGCGCTCGGGCGTCAGCGCGACGCCCTGGGCCGACGCGTAGTCGAGCAGCTCCTGGCGCTCGTCGCTCTCGCGCGCCGCGCGCAGGAACAGCCAGCAGAACAGGCAGACCGTGAGCAGCGGCGCCTCGATGTCCATGATCCCGCCGGCGATCGCCTGGTCAGACTTGGCCGTGATGCCGTGCGCCGCCTCGCCGGGCGCGTAAGCCGTGTAGAAGGTGCTGCCGAACAGCAGCGTGTTGGCGAGGATCGCGCCGAACAGCCGGACGCCGACGATGTACCCGGCCTTCCACGCCGTCCCGAACCACGCCGGCTGGGGCAGCGGCCCGAGCAGGCACATCCACATGTTCGCGCTGAAGAAGATGAAGCACAGGTGCTCCAGCGCGTGGATGCCGTCGTGGCGCAGCGCGGCCTCGTGCAGCGCCGGGACGTGCCAGGCGTACAGGTCGATCGCCCAGAGCGGCAGCGCGACGAGCGGATGGGCCAGGACGCGCAGCCGGTCGAACAGCTTGATGCGCAACAGCGGCGCGATGACCGGCGCGGTCAGGCCCAACACCACCAACAACGCGCCCGCGTCGGAGATGATCAGGTGCTCGACCATGTGCACCCAGAACAGCTCGTCGCTCAGCGTCGACAGCGGCGAGACGAGCACGGCCACGATCAGCGCGACGCCGGCGTAGAAGGACGCCTGGCGCCACCCGGGCACCGCCCGCGGCGTCCCGCGCAGCGTCCGCACCCGCTTGGCGTACAGCCCCGCGCTGATCGCCGCCGGCGCCAGCTGCAGCGGCGCGAACGTGAACGACGCGCTCGCGACCATCGCGCTCATCCCGCCGCCACCAGCGCCACGCCGCCGAGCGCCAGCACGATCCCGACGACCTGCGGCGCGCGCACCCGCTCGTGCAGCACCACCGCGGCCAGCAGCACGGTCGCGACCGGGTACATCCCGCCGAGCACCGAGACGACGCTGAGGTCGCCCTTGGTGTTGGCGATGGCGATCAGCGCGGTCGCGGCCAGGTCGATGCAGCCGACCGCGGCGATCCCGAGGCCGAGGCGCCGCGCCGGCCACGCCGGCCTGTTGTAGGCGATGACGGCCGCGACGAACGGCAGCGCCGCCGAGCGCGCGCACACCAGCGTCCACGGCACCGACGCGTCCGACGGCGCGTCGGTCAGCGCGAAGAACCCGCCGAAGCCGACGGCGCTCAGCAGCGCGAGCAGCAGCGCCGTCCGCCCCGCCTCCGCCGACGCGGCGTCCGCGTGCTCCTCGCGCGAGGCGAGCACCACGCCGGCGACGATCGCCGCGAGCCCGACGGCCGTGAGCGCCGACGGCCGGTTGCCGGTGGCGATCCCGACCACGACCGGCAGCGCCACGCCCGCCGAGGAGATCGGGGCGACCACGCTCATCGTCCCGATCGCCAGCGCGCGGTAGAAGCAGCCGAGGCCGAGGACGCCGCTCAACCCGCCGGCGATCGCCGACCAGAAGTCCCGCGAGCTGTCGAAGAACGCGGCGCCCGAGAGCAGCGTGATCGCGACGATGACCACCAGCCCGCCGCCCTCGACGAGCAGCAGGACGACCGGGACGCTAACCCTGCGGCTGGCGAGCCCGGCGAGGAAGTCCGACAGACCCCAGGACGCCGCGGCGGCGAGAGCGAGGGCGATGGCCATGCACGCCGGATCCTGGCAGGGCGCGCGCCGTGAAGCCCCCGGCCGGCGTCGCCGGGATCGCCGGGACCGCGACGGCGCCGAGCGCCAGGCCCCGCGCGCGGGTCGCCGGCGCGGGGTGCGCGACGCCCGGCCCGGCCGGGCCGAACACCAGCTGACGCAGGTAGTGCGCGCGCCCGACACCGCCGTCGCCGGTCGTCGCGACCGCCGCCACGGCGACGCCGACGAGCACCACCGGCAGCGATACACGCCAAAACCGTGCGCGCACGTCTCCCCGGCCCGGTACCGTCACGCGCGTGCGCCGGCTTTCCATCGCGCGCTCGGTCCAACTGGCGCTCTTGGGGTTGACGATCGCTCTCACGGCGATCGCGGGTTTCGGCGTGGGCGCGCTGTACTCCTCCCGCCAGCACTACGAAGACCAGCTCGCCCGCGCGTTCGAGGTCAAGGCGTCGTCCGGGAAGCTGCTCGCGGCGTCCGTCGTCGAGGAGGCCACGCTGCGCGCCGGGGGCGGCGGCGACGTCGACGCCAACGCCGAGGCGCGCGCGAAGGCCGCCTACACCCAGGCGCTGGCCGACACGCGCCGGCGCGCCGCCGACGACGAGGAGTCGCTCAAGCTCGTCGACGCCGCCGGCGCCGCGCAGGCGCGCCTGCGGCAGCCCGACGCCCCGGCCGGCGCCGCCCTGGCCGCGCGCGCGCCGATCAACGCGCTCTCCCGGCGCCAGGACGTGCGCCTGGCCAAGGCCGACGACGCCGCGCGCGACGACTCGCGCCAGGCGCTGGCGTCGATCACCGCGGCCGGTGGCCTCGCGCTGGCGGGGGCGATCGCGCTCGTCGCGCTGCTGCTCGCCGGCGTCCGCCGGCCGCTGGAGTCGCTGGTCGACGCGAGCGCGAAGCTCGCGGGCGGCGACCTCAGCGCGCGCGTCAACGACCAGACCGGCCCGGACGAGCTGCGCCAGCTCGGCACGTCGTTCAACGCGATGGCGACCGACCTCGAGGAGGCCAACGAGCGTCTGGAGGCGGAGCGCCGGCGCCTCGCCGTCACGGTCCGCTCGCTCGGCGACGGCCTGCTGATCGTCGACGACGAAGGCCTCGTCGCGTCCGCGAACCCGCGCGCGCTGCGCCTCGCGCCCGAGCTCGAGGTCGGCCATCCGCCCGAGCGCGGCGGCGTCGTGCTGCCGACGGTCGACGAGGCGGTCGGCGTCGAGATCCTGCTCGAGCACGAGGGTCGCACGCTCGCGGTCACCGCCGCGCGCCTGGAGGAGCACGGCGACGGCGGCGGCGTGGTCTGGACGCTGCGCGACGCGACCGAGCGCGCGCGGCTGGAGCGCCTGAAGAGCGAGTTCGTCGCGACCGCCTCGCACGAGCTGCGCTCGCCGCTGACCTCCATCAAGGGCTTCGTCGAGCTGCTGCGCGCGGGCGACAGCCTGGACGACCGCCAGCGCGAGTTCCTGGACATCGTCCTGGTCTCCACCAACCGCCTGGTCGACCTCGTCAACGACCTGCTCGACGTCGCGCGGCTGGAGGCCGGGCGCGTCGAGGTCCATCGCCGGCCGGTCGACGTCGGCGAGGTGCTCGACGACGTCGTCACGCTCCTGCGCGGCCGCATCACGACCAAGGACCAGGACGTCAACGTCGACGTCGCGGCCGACACGCCGCGCGTCCTGGCCGACGCCACGCGCCTGCGCCAGATGTTGACCAACCTGGTCACCAACGCCCACCTCTACACCGACGACGGCGGGACGCTCACGCTGCGCGCCGGAGCGCACGGGGCGAGCGGTGTCCGGATCGAGGTCGCCGACACCGGCCGCGGCATGACGCCGGCCGAGCTGGAGCACGTCTTCGAGCGCTTCTCGCGCGGGGCGGGCTCGACGGGCACGCCCGGCACCGGGCTCGGGCTGTCGATCGTGAAGTCCTTGGTCGACCTGCACGGCGGCACGATCGACGTCGCCTCAACGCCCGGCGAGGGCACGACGTTCGCCATCACCTTGCCCGCGGCCCCGCAGCCCGGCGTGGTCACGCGGCCCAGCGACGCGCTGCGCGGCCGCCGCGTCCTGGTGATGGACGACGAGCCCGAGACCGCGCGGCTGATCGCCGAGCGCCTGGAGCCGTTCGGCGTGGAGTGCGAGATCGTCCACGACGGCGCGACCGCGCTGGAGCGCCTGCGCGCCGAGGACTTCGACGCGATGACGCTCGACGTCCTGATGCCGGGCGTCTCCGGCTTCGAGGTGCTGCGCGAGCTGCGCGCCGACCCGCGCCTGGCCGAGCTGCCGGTCGTCGTCGTCTCGGTCTTCTCCGGCCGCGAGGCGCTGTCGGGCGAGTGGGTCATCAGCAAGCCGATCGACGCCGAGGAGCTGGCCGACGCGCTCGGCTCCGCGGTCATGGCCGGCCGCGTGCGCGTCCTGGCCGTCGGCCGGCCGGACGTGCGGTCCAACCTGCGCCGCACGCTCGACGAGCTGGCGATCGAGCACGAATGGGCGTCCACGCCGCTGGAGGCCGCGAGGCTCTGCGCGTCACGGCGCTTCGAGGTCGCGCTGGTCGACGCCGGCCTACCCGACGTCGAGGCCGCCATCGCCGGCCTGGACCTGCGCGGGCGGCGCCTGCGGCGCTCGGTCGTCGTGGTCTCGGCCGACGGCGACGGCGTTCCCGGGCTGGCCCGGCTGGACGCCGAGCCGATCCCGGTCGAGGAGGCCGGAGCGGCCGTCTTGGCGCTGTTGCAGCCGACGGCCGCTGCGGACTTGTAGGCTCGGCGGCGAGCGATGCCTGGCAAGGGGACCACCACCGACGTCTCGGTGCTGCAAGAACGGCTGGCGACGGTCGAGCGATCGGCGGCCGAGAAGGAGCAGCAGCTCGAGCGCTACGCGGCCGATCTGCGCGAGACGTTCAAGCGCGAGCGCGAGCGCCGCCACGAGCTGCGCCGGTCCTACATGGCCACGGTGCGGGCGCTGTGCAACGCCGTCGAGGCGCGCGACGCCTACACCGGCAAGCACGCCGAGCGGGTCGCCGCCTACGGCATGGAGATCGCGAAGGTGCTCGACGCGCCGTTCAGCGAGGACCCCGAGGTCGAGTTCGGGTTCCTGCTGCACGACGTCGGCAAGGTCGCGGTCCCGGACTCGATCCTCTGGAAGCCGGAGCCGCTGACGCCCGAGGAGCGCACGCTGATGGAGCGCCATCCGCTCGTCGGGTGGGAGATCCTGCGCGAGATCGAATTCCTCGGCGAGGCAAAGCTCGTCGTCCGCCACCACCACGAGCGCTGGGACGGCGCCGGGTACCCGGACGGCCTGGCGGGCGAGCTGATCCCGCTGAGCGCGCGCGTGTTCGCGGTGGCCGACGTCCTCGACGCCCTGACGACGGTGCGCCCGTATCGGGCGCCGTCGGAGATCGTCGAGGCGCGCGCCATGATCCGGGAGTGCTCCGGCACGCAGTTCGACCCCGAGGTGGTCGACGCGTTCCTCGAGATCACGCCCGAGCGCCTGGCGCGCATCCAGGTCGAGGTCGGCGATGCGTAGCGTCCTGATCGTCGACGACGACCCGTTCATCCGGAAGCTCGTCTCGACGACCTTGGAGGACGTCGCCGGCTTCCAGCTGCACGAGGCCGCCAACGGCGTCGAGGCCGTCGAGCGCGCCAACGAGGTCCATCCCGAGCTCGTGTTCCTCGACATCGACATGCCGCGCATGGACGGCATCGAGGCGTGCCGCCTGATCCGCGCGCAGGACAACGGCGCCGCCAAGGCGACGATCGTGATGCTGACCGCCGCCGGCGCGCAGGAGAACGAGACGCGCGCCCGCACCGCCGGCGCCGACCTCTTCCTCACCAAGCCGTTCAGCCCGCTCGACCTGCTGCGGCTCGTCGACGAGCTCGGTTGAGCGCCAACGCGCCAACTCGGCGCCCGTTGTCGATCTCACCCGCGGCCGATCGTCGCCCTCGGTAGAAGCCACCCTGAACCGACACGGAGGATCACCCCCATGCGCTTCATGATGTTCATCAAGGTCGAGCCCGGCGACGAGAACTTCGAGCCGACCGAGGCCGACGTCGCGCCGATGATGCGGTACAACGAGGAGCTGACGCAGGCGGGCGTGCTGCTCGCCCTCGACGGCCTGCAGCCGCCGTCCAAGGGCGCCACGATCACGTTCGGCGCCGACGGCAAGGCCGACGTCGTCGACGGGCCGTTCGCCGAGGCCAAGGAGGTCGTCGGCGGCTACTGGATCATCCAGACCAAGTCCAAGGAGGAGGCGGTCGAGTGGGCGACGCGCGTCCCCGCGGAGCCGGGCACGAAGATCGAGCTGCGCCAGATCTTCGAGATGTCGGACTTCCCGGCCGAGCTCCAGGACGCGGCCGGCGAGCTGTCGGCGACGCCGCCTGAGCAGACGTCCGACCTGTAGGACTCGGTGGCTGACGACGCCGAGCGCGCCCGGCGGGCGATCGACGCGGTCTGGCGCATCGAGTCGCCGCGGCTGATCGCCGGCCTCGCGCGGATGACGCGCGACGTCGGCCGCGCCGAAGACCTCGCGCAGGACGCGCTGGTCGCGGCGCTGGAGCGCTGGCCGCGCGACGGCGTGCCCGACAACCCGGGCGCCTGGTTGATGGCGACGGCCAAGCGCCGCGCCATCGACCAGTTCCGCCGGGCGGCCAACCTCGAGCGCAAGCAGGAGGAGCTGGCCTTCGACGTCGGGCTCGCGATGGCGCTGCAGGGCGACATCGTGGCCGCGTCGGTCGAGGACGAGATCGGCGACGGCCTGCTGGCGCTGATCTTCACCTGCTGCCATCCGGTGCTCGGACCGCAGGCGCGGATCGCGCTGACGCTGCGGATGCTCGGCGGGCTGAGGACCGACGAGATCGCGCGCGCGTTCCTGACCAGCGAGGCGACGGTCCAGCAGCGCGTCGTGCGCGCCAAGCGCACGCTGGCGGAGTCCGGCGTCGGGTTCGCGATCCCGGAAGGCGACGAGCTGGCGCCGCGGCTGGCCTCCGTCCTGGAGGTCGTCTACCTCATCTTCAACGAGGGCTACGCGGCGACGGCGGGCGACGACTGGCTGCGGCCGGACCTGTGCTTCGACGCGCTGCGCCTGGCCCGGATCCTGGCGTCGCTCGAGCCGCGCGAGCCCGAGGTCCACGGGTTGTTGTCGCTGTTGGAGCTGCAGGCCTCGCGGCTCCGCGCGCGGACCGCGGCCGGCGGCGCCCCGATCCTGCTGCTCGACCAGGACCGCGCCCGCTGGGACCGGCTGCTGGTCACGCGCGGGCTCGCGTCGCTGGACACCGCGCTGGGCCTGCCGGCGCCGGCCGGGCCGTACACGCTGCAGGCGGCGATCGCCGCGTGCCACGCGCGGGCGCGCACGGCGGCGGAGACCGACTGGGTCAAGATCGCCGCGCTCTACGAGGCGCTGGCGCGGATCGCGCCGTCGCCCGTGCTGGAGGTCAACCGCGCGGTCGCGGTCGGCTTCGCGTTCGGCCCGCTGTCGGGGCTGCGCGTCATCGACGCGGTCATCGCGGCGGACGTGCTGAAGGACTACCACCTGGTCCTGAGCGTGCGCGGCGACCTGCTGTGCAAGCTGGGCCGCTACCCCGAGGCGCACGCGGACTTCACGCGGGCGGCGGGGATGACGCGCAACGCCCGTGAGCGCGAGCTGATGCTGGAGCGCGCCGCCGCCGCGCGCTGGGGCGGCGGCGGCGCATCCCCGAGCTGAGCTAGTCGCGGTTGCCGCGCCCGTACAGGAAGGAGAAGAACTTGCCCAGGCGGGCCGTCATCTTCGCGCTGTACGGGTACATGTGCGGGTCCTTCTTCGTCGCGAAGCGCGTGACGAGGATGGCCTGCTGCTGGCAGTACTTGCGGATGCCGCCGGCGCCGTGGCGCGAGCCGAGGCCCGACGCCTTCGCGCCGCCCATCGGCAGCTCCAGCGCGCTGTAGTTGACCAGCGCGTCGTTGACGCAGACCGCGCCGGCCTCGACGCGGCGGGCGACGGCCTCGGCGTGCTTGGTGTCCTTGCCGAAGACCGACGCGCCCAGCCCGTAGGGCGAGTCGTTGGCGAGGCGGATCGCCTCCTCCTCGTCGCGGACCTTCATGATCGGCAGCGTCGGCCCGAACGTCTCCTCGGTCATCGCCGACATGGTGTGGTCGACGTCGACGAGGATCGTCGGCTCGTACCAGTAGCCGGGGTGGGTGGGGTCCGACTTCTTGCCGCGCGAGCCGCCGACCAGGACCGTCGCGCCCTTGGCCTTGGCGTCCTCGACGTGGCGCTCGACGATGTCGACCTGCGGCGGGAACGTCATCGACCCGACGTCGACCGACCCGGCCGCGCCCGTGCCCTGGCGCAGCGCGCGGGCCTTCTCGGTGACCTTGGCGACGAAGGCGTCGTAGACCGGCTCCTCGACGTAGACGCGCTCGACCGAGATGCAGGTCTGGCCGCCGTTGAGCATGCCGTAGTACAGGGCGGTGTTCGCGGCGCGCTCGACGTCGGCGTCGGCCAGGACGATCATCGGGTCCTTGCCGCCGAGCTCGAGCGAGACGGGCGTGAGCGTCTCGGCCGCCTTGGCCATGACCTTCTTGCCGGTCGCGGTGGAGCCGGTGAACATGATCATGTCGACCTGGTCGACCAGCGCGGCGCCGGTGGCGCCCAGGCCGGTCGCGACCTGGAAGACGCCGTCCGGGATGCCGCACTCCTTCAGGCCCTCGGCGAGCTTGAGGCTCGTCAGCGGCGTGATCTCCGACGGCTTGAGGATCACGGCGTTGCCCGCGGCCAGCGCCGGGACGCAGTCGCCGAACGAGTTGGTGAGCGGGTAGTTCCACGGGCCGATGACGCCGACGAGGCCGAGCGGGCGATAGCGCAGCAGCAGCTTCTTGCCCTTGACCAGGATGGCGGAGGACTTGACCTTCTCGTCGGCCAGGTACTTCTCGGCGTTGGTGGCCCAGAAGCCGAACGCGGCGGCGCCGTAGGAGATCTCGGCGATCAGGGCGTCCTCGTAGGTCTTGCCGGTCTCGGACCGGATGACCGCGATGATCTCCTCCTGGTGGTCGATCACCCACTTCTGCATGCGCTTGAGGATCCGCGCGCGCCCCTCGAAGCCGAGGGCCTCCCAGGCGGGCTGGACCTCGCGGCCGCGCTTGGCCATGGCCGCGATGGCCTCGGCGCCCAGGTCCGGGCAGTGGGCGATGACCTCGCCCGTGGCCGGGTTCTCGACCGCGAACTCGTTCTTGGCGGCGACGGGCTCGTGCACCGTCTCCTCGATGGCTGCCATCCGTCCCTCTCCTGGTTGCTGACGGGGTGTCAAACATACCGGCTGATGTCCGCGGTGACGACCGCGTCACCTTCGGCGCGTCACAATCGTTGGGGTCGATGTCGTGATGCCCCGCAATCTCCTCTGCTTCATCACCGGTGCCGTCGTGGCGCTCGCCGTGGTGCTGCTGGTCCGCTCGGACGACGGTGGCGACGCCGGCGCGCGCCCGAGCGCGGCGCGCACGACCGCCACCTCGCCGGAGAGCGCGGCGCCGATGCGGTCGGTGACGCTGCACGGGCACCATCGCTCGCCGGGCGGGCACCGCAGGGCGCCGGTCGCGGCGGCGTCGTCGCCGGTGGCCGCGCCGCCGGCCGCGGCCGCTGCCGCGGCGAGCGCGCAGCGGCAGCACGCGCCCACGCCGCCGGCCAAGCCGTCGCCGCGCGACACCGGCACGGTGCCCTCCGAGGCGACCGACACGACCGGCGCGCCGCCACCGACCGAGACGCAGCCGACCGCGCCCGCGCCGGGCACGGGCACCGGCACGACCGGCGACGCCGGGACCGCGACCGGCACCGCGGACGCGCCGGTGACGATCCCCAACCCGGCGACGCCCGACAGCTCGGTGGGCACGCCGTAGCCGCGCGCTCGGCCGACCGGCGCCACCGCGCCTCCAACTGGTGTAGTCCACTTCCGCTTGCTGGTCTAGACCACCGGTGCTAGGCTCGCCCGGCACGTACCTTTTGCCGAGGAGGAGAGATGTTCCCGAAGTTCAGCCCACGAGCGGGCGCCGGTGTCCTGCTGGTGACCGCGCTCGCCGCCGTCGGCGCCGGCTGCGGCTCCGACGACGACAACGGCGGCACCACGTCGAACGCCAGCACCGCGGCCGCCTCGTCCAGCGCCGACAAGGGCGGCAAGATCGCCTTCCTGCTGCCCGAGAACAAGACCGCGCGCTACGAGAACCAGGACAAGCCGTTCTTCATCGCCAAGGTGAAGGAGCTGTGCCCCAAGTGCGAGGTCATCTACGAGAACGCGACCCAGGACGCCGCCAAGCAGCAGCAGCAGGCTGAGGCCGCGCTGACGCAGGGCGCCAAGGTCCTCGTCCTCGACGCCGTCGACGTCGCCTCGGCCGCGGCGATCGTCAACCGCGCCAAGCAGCAGAAGGTCCCCGTCGTCAGCTACGGTCGACTCGTCTCCAACGCGCCGCTGGACTACTACGTGTCGATCGATCCGTTCAAGGTGGGCCAGCAGCAGGCGCAGGAGCAGCTGAAGGCCCTCAAGGCCGCCGGCAAGGCCAACCCGAGCATCCTGATGATCAACGGCTCCCCGACCGACTCGAACTCCGCCCCGTACAAGAAGGGCGCCGAGCAGGTCTACAAGCAGGCCGGGGCCAAGATCGTCAAGTCCTACGACACGCCCGACTGGTCACCCGACAAGGCCCAGCAGGAGATGGAGCAGTCCATCACCTCGCTCGGCAAGACCGGCTTCGACGGCGTCTACGTCGCCAACGACGGCATGGCCGGCGGCGCGATCGCCGCGATGAAGTCGGCGGGCATGGACCCGGCCAAGTTCTACGTGACGGGCCAGGACGCCGAGGTGACGGGCGTGCAGCGCATCCTCAAGGGCGAGCAGCTGGAGACCGTCTACCAGCCGCTGAAGATCATCGCGAGCAAGTCGGCCGAGATCGCCGTGCCGCTCGCGCAGGGCAAGCCGGTCCCCGCGGGCATCGCGACCGCGAAGACCGACAACGGCGCGGGCCAGGTCCCGTCGGTGCTCGTCCCGACCCTCTCGGTCGACAAGAGCAACGTCAACGACACGGTGGTCAAGGACGGGTTCCTGAAGCCCGCCGACATCTGCACCGCCGCCTACGCCAGCGCCTGCAAGGACGCCGGCATCCAGTGACCGCGCGCGACGGGCAGACCGCAGACTCTCCGCGCCGGCGCGCAGCCGCCGGCGCGGAGCTGCCGCGCAAGCTGTCCCGTCGCAGCCCGAAGGGCGAGCAGCTCAGGTCCATCCTGGAGGACTTGATCGACGCCCTGAAGCCGGGCGATCCCCTCCCCTCCGAGCGCGAGCTGGCCGAGCGCTACGACGTCGCGCGGATGACCGTGCGCGCCGAGATCACCCGGCTCGCGGCGGAGGGGCTGGTGGAGCGCGTGCAGGGCCGCGGCACGTTCGTCGCAGAGGCCCGCGTCGCGCAGGCCGCCGCGCTGTCGTCGTTCACGGAGGACATGCGCGCGCGGGGGCTCAAGCCTGGGTCGCAGGTGCTCGGCCAGGGCACGGTGCCGGCCGACGACCTCGTCTCGCGCCGCCTGGGGATCGACGTCGGCACACCCGTCGTGCGCGTCCGCCGCGTGCGCACCGCCGACGGCGAGCCGATGGCGCTCGAGGAGGCCTTCCTGCCCGCCGACCGGTTCGGCGAGATGGCCGACGAGGATCTCGAGGGCGCCTCGTTGTTCACGGTGTTGGAGGAGCGCTTCGGCGCGCGCTTCCCGGAGGCCGACCAGCGCGTCGTCGCGGTCGAGATCGTCGGCGAGGACGCCAACCTCCTGCGCGTCGCGCCTGGCCGCGCGGGCCTGAAGTTCCACACCATCTTGATCGACGCCGACGACCGGCCGCTGGCCTACGCGTGGTCGCTCTTCCGCGGCGACCGCTACGAGATCCGGCTGCGCCAGGAGCGCCGCGCGTGACCGCGGCCGGCGCGCAGATGACCGCGGAGATGGCCGAGCAGCCGCGGGTCCTCGCGGCGCTGGCCGCGCGGCGCGACGAGCTGACCGCGCACGTGCGCGACGCCGTGCCGGCGGGCCCGACCGGGATCGTCCTGGTCGCGCGCGGCTCGTCCGACAACGCCGCGGTCTTCGGCCGCTACGTGCTGGAGCTCGCGACGCGCCGCCCGGTCGCGCTGGCCGCGCCGTCGCTGGTCACGCGCTACGGCGTGCAGGACCGCCTGGACGGCTGGCTGGCCGTCGGCGTCTCGCAGTCCGGCCGGACGCCGGAGATCGTCTCGGTCCTCGAGTCCTTCGGCGCCGCGGGCGCGACCACCGTCGCGATCACCAACGACCGCGACAGCGCGCTCGCGCGCGTCGCCGCCGCGACGATCGACACGGCCGCCGGGGCCGAGAAGGCCGTCCCGGCGACCAAGACCGTGACCGCGCAGTTCGCGGCGTTCGCGCTGTTGGCCGAGGCGCTGAGCGGCGGCAGCGAGCTGCCCTGGAGCGCCGACGCGTGGGCCGCGCTGCCCGACGCGGTGGAAGCGATCCTCGCCGACGACGCGCCCGCCCGCGCGGCGGCCGAGGTCGTCGGGGACGCCCAGGGCCTCGTCGCCATCGCCCGCGGCCTGCTGCTCGGCGCCGCGCTGGAGGCCGCGCTGAAGTTGAAGGAGATGACCGGCATCCTCGCCGAGGGCGCGTCGGCCGCCGACTTCCTGCACGGCCCGATCGCGGTCGTGCGGCGCGAGCTGCCGGTCCTGACGCTCGCCGCCGGCGGCCCCGCGGCCGCCGACGTGGCCGAGTTCGCCGACGCCGCCCGCGCCCGCGGCGGCCGGGTCCTGACGATCGCCCCCGACGCGTCCGCCGACCTCCCGATCCCCACCTCGATCCCCGACGGCCTCGCCGCGATCACCGCGACCGTCCGCGCCCAGCAGCTCGCCCGCGAGGTCTCCCTCCTGCGCGGCATCGACCCGGACAGCCCCTTCGGGCTGTCGAAGGTCACCGAGACGCACTAGACGCGGCCTCCGAAGAGGTATCGTCCATGGCTCGTTTTCGCCCTTCTTCTCCTGTAGTCCATTCCCCACGCTTCGACCGACGACCCCAGAGGTCTCGCGAAGCGCTGCGCGCGAACCGCTGATTCGCCGCTTCGGCGAAGGGATTTGGGATTCGGCGAAGACGTGACCAGGCAGGATGCCGTCTTCAGACAAGGAGGTCCCTGTGACCGCTCTCTCGCACATGCGAGCCAACCTCCGGGGCCCTCCCGCCCCCCTGTCTTTCCCGCGAACCTATGATCGAACAGGGCTGAGGTCAGCCCTGCCCTTCCTTGAGCTCCCTGTTGCCGCATCGCCTACGACGATGCGGCGGCAAGGGGCGCTACCAACCCGCTGACCCTTCGGGGTCGGCGGGCGGCTCAGGCCGCCGCCCCTCGCGCCGGGACGCCTCCCGGCAGCGCCCCCAAGTGCGACTAACCAACGCACGCTTCGAGGGGGCACGAGGTCAAGGAAGGATCGATCATGCACAACGACGGACCAGACGCCAGTCGCGGGAGGACTTCGAGCGCGCCCCCGCGCTTCGTGGGGCTCGTGCTCGCCCTGATCAGCCTCGCGGAGGTCGCCGGCGTCTTCATGACGACACCGGTGCGCCACCGCACAGTGAAGCAGGCGTGCAACTGCCAGCTGATCAACGTGAGCCACTGGCGCGTTCGCTGCCTCACCGACGGATGCAGCTACGACGAGTGCACCATCAAGTCGCTGACGGCCTTCGCGCTCAAGGTGACGCACAACAGGCTGGGCTGATCTGAAAGGTCGCGGTCCCGGGCAGCCAGCCCGGGTCGCGGCCGGCTTCTCTTTTTTATCTGAGATACCGAGTAAACAGTAACACTGTGCATAGGCGCCGCGATCGCGACCCGGGCCCACGCTGCCGCTGGGCCGGCGACGTCAGCCGCGACGATGCGGGCCGCAGGATCGCGCTAGGCGATCGCCACGAACTGCTCGGCGCCCTCGACGAGCGTCCGCACGACGGCCAGGTCGTCGTCCAACACGGTGATGTTGGCCCGGGCGCCGGTGCGCAGGATGCCGAGCTCGGGGTCGCCGAGGAGGCGGGCGGGAGCGGCGGTCGCTGCCCAGATCGCCTCGGCGAGCGTCGCGCCGCAGCCGTGGAGGTTGCGGACGGCGGCGTCCATCGTGAGGACCGAGCCGGCGAGCGTGCCGTCGGAGAGCTCGGCCGACGCGCCGTGGACGGCGACCTCGCGGCGGCCCAGGCGGTAGGTGCCGTCGCCCTGGCCGGCGGCCTCCATCGCGTCGGTCACGAGCGAGAAGCGCTCGCGCGCGGTCAGGAACGCGGCGTACGCGGCCTCCGGCGCGAGGTGGACGTGGTCGACGATCGCCTGCACGGTCACGCCGGGGCGCACGAGCGCGGCGCCGCCGACGCCGGGGTCCCGCGGCGCCCAGCGGCGGTGGGCGTTGTAGAGGTGGGTGATCGCGCGGGCGCCGCGGTCGAACGCGGCGTTGGCGGTGGCCGCGTCGGCGTCGGTGTGGCCGCAGGAGACGACGATGCCGCGGGCGGTCAGCGCGCTCACGAGGTCCAGGCCGCCGGGCAGCTCGGGCGCGAGCGTCATCATCCGCACCGGGCCGCGGTCGCACAGGCCGAGCGCCTCGTCGACGTCGGGCGTGCGCAGCTGCTCGGGGTCGTGCGCGCCCGGCCAGCGCGGCGACAGGTACGGGCCTTCGAGGTGGACGCCGAGGACGCGCGCGCCGATCCCGGCCAGCTCGTCGGACGCCGCGGCGCCGACCGCGCGCAGCGCGTCGTCGTAGTCGCCCAGCGGCGAGGTGATGAACGTCGGCAGGTAGCCCGTGACGCCCGTGGCCGCCAGCGCGGCGCCGGCCGCGCGGTAGCCGTCCAGGTCGGTCGACAGGAAGTCGACGCCGACCAGGCCGTTGATGTGGAGGTCGAGGAAGCCCGGGACCGCGATCCCCGACCCGCCGCCCGGCGCCGGCGACGCGCCGACCTCCAGCACGCGCCCATCCGCGACGACGACGTCGCCGGGGACGAGCTCGCCGTCGACCAGCGCGGCGCGCACGCCCAGTCGCGAAGCACTCAAGGAGACAGACGGAAGGCCGGACATGTGGTCTAGACCACTATACCCATGGTCCGGCCTTCCCTCGCGAAGGAGCCGCTCGCGCGGACCCCGCTACTCCGTGATGGTGAGGGACTCGATCGTGACGTCCTCGGCGGGCTTGTCGCGGGCGTCGGTGGGCTTGGCCTCGATCTTGTCGACGACGTCCAGGCCCTCGGTGATCTGGCCGAAGACCGTGTGCTTGCCGTCGAGCCACGGCGCCTCGCCGGTCGTGACGAGGAAGAACTGCGAGCCGTTGGTGTTCGGGCCGGCGTTGGCCATGGCCAGGGCGCCGCGCACGATCTTGTGCTGGTTGAACTCGTCCTCGAACGTGTAGCCCGGGCCACCGGTGCCGGTGCCCTCCGGGCAGCCGCCCTGGATCATGAAGTCGCGGATGACGCGATGGAAGATCAGGCCGTCGTAGAAGCCGTCACCGGCGAGCTTCTTGAAGTTCGCGACGGTCTTCGGCGCGTCCGCGTCGAAGAGCTCGATCGTGATCGGCCCCTCGCTGGTGGTCATCGTGGCGGTAGACATGGGCTGAGCCTAGCGAGCGTCGAACACCCCAGCGGGACCGGTGGGACTTGACGAACGGCACGGGTACGAGATGACGATCGATGGCGAGGCGCGCGTCGGGCGCGGCTGGTCCCCCCCGACACCCGAGCTCGTCGGTGACGCTGGGCGCGCTCGAACCGTCGGGGACCGCAGCGACGTCACCGTGCTAGCCGGTTCTGCGGCCCGGATCGTCGTGGCTGACGTCGCCCTCCCAGCGTCAGCGGGCGCCAGCCCGTGAAGCGGGTCGGCGACCGTCAGGCGCGGCGAGGCGGCCCGCAGAAGCGAGCTAGCCCAGGATCTTCAGCTCGGAGATGCGGACGGTCGAGCCGTCCGTCGGCGGCGCCGTGAACCAGAGGAGCACGTGGCGGTACTTGGAGGTGCCCGATCCGAGCGACACGATCTCCTTGCCGTCGGTGTCGGTGCCGACGCCGGTGACGTCCTTGAGGTGCGCCCAGCGGGTGTCGAGGACGTCGGGCGGCAGGTCGGTCTCGTCGGTGGCGTAGATCTCGATCTTGAAGCCCGGCGTCTTGGTCGTCACGTCGACCTCGCGGACGCCGCGCTTCTCGCCGAGGTCGACGGTCAGGCCGGCGCCGATCTGCTGGCTGCCCGGGGCGACGGTGACCGGGAACGAGGTGCCCGGGTCGCCGTCCAGCGCCTTGGTCGGGTCGCCGGCGGCGGTGTCGCGCTTGAAGGGGTCGTAGAGCGCCGCGGCGGACGCGTCGAGCTTGATCGCGACCGGCTCGGTCTCGGCCGGCGTCGTGGACGTCCGCGTGTCGGCGGTCGTGTCCTTGCCCGTGCCCTTGCTGCTGCTGTCGTCGCCGGTCGCGGTGCCGGACGAGGACCCGGTGGACGACGGCGTCGGGGTCGGGGTCGGCGTCGCGGGCGTGTCGCTGGCGGGCGGCGAGGACGACGCGGCGGGCGGCGGCGTCGTGTCCGTGGTCGCGTCCGGCGGCAGCGTCGACGACGGCGCGGCGGCGGAAGGATCGGGGGTCGGCGCGGGCGCGGCGGCCGTCGGCGCGGGCGCCGGCGCGGGGGCCTGCGCGAGCTGCGTCGGCGTCGTGCCCGTCGCGGTGCCGTCGTTGAGCGCGGCGTAGGACGCGGCGACGGCGCCGCCGACCAGCACGGTGGTCAGCGCGAGGACCGTCGCGGCGGCGCGCTTGCCCGGCAGCGTCACGCGGCGCGAGGCCTGGGCCTCGCCGCAGTTCAGGCACCAGTCCTGACCGGGCTCGACCGGCGCCTGGCACTTCGGACACACGGCGGTGGCCGGCGCCGCCTCGGGGGGCGCCTCGCCCTCGGGCGCGTCCGTCTTCGTCTCGGTGTCCTTGAGCAGCAGCGTCATCTACAGGTCCTCACCATACCCCGAACGGCTTTCGGGGCACTTAGGTTGCGGTCCTTGCTCAGGTTCGTGCGAGCTCGACGCGCAGCGGGCGCCCGCCGAGCGAGCTGCCGTCGACCGCGGCCACGATCCGCTCGGCCTCGCTGTCGGGCACCGAGAACAGCGTGAAGCGCTCCAGCAGGCGCACGTCGCGCACCGCCTCGCCGTCCAGCCCGGCCGCGCTGGTCACCGCGTGGATGACGTCGGCGACCTCGAGGCCGTCGGCGCTGCCGCCGCTGGCCAGCACGCGCCGGTACTCCTCGGCGCCGTTGCGCGAGAGCTGCGGCTTGGTGTGGCGCTTCGGCTTCTCCTCGAGCTTGGCGGGCACGGCGTGCGCACCCGGCGCCCAGGGCTTGAGCTCCATGCCGACGTGCTTCTCGATCGCCTGCAGCTCCTTCTGCTGCTTGGGCTCGACGAAGGTGATGGCCCGCCCGCTGCGGCCGACGCGGCCAGTTCGGCCGATGCGGTGCACGTAGACGTCAGGCGACGTCGGGACGTCGAAGTTCACGACGTGCGTGACGGTCGAGATGTCCAGGCCGCGCGCGGCGACGTCGGTCGCCACCAGGATCGGCACGCGGCCGCCCTTGAACGACAGCATCACGCCGTCGCGCTGGCCCTGCGACATGTCGCCGTGCAGCGCCTTGACGTTCATGCCCTTGTCGCGCAGCTTCTTGTACAGCTGGTCGGCGCGGATCTTCGTGCGCGTGAAGACGATCGCCTGGTCGGGCCGCTCCTTGCCCAGGACGTCGACGAGCGCCTCGGGCTTGTCGGCCGTCTTGACCTCGAGCCGGAACTGCTCGACGGTGTCGACGGTCAGGTTCGCCGACTTCACCTTCACCGTCTGCGGGTGGTAGAGGTAGCGGTCGGCCAGCTCGCGGATCGGCGGCGGCATCGTCGCGCTGAACAGCGCGGTCTGGCGGCCGTTGGGGCAGAGCTTGAGGATCTTCTCGACGTCCTCGAGGAAGCCGAGGTCGAGCATCTCGTCGGCCTCGTCGAGGACGACGAAGCGGCAGTCGCTGAGGTGCAGCGACGCGCGGCTGAGGAGGTCGAGCACGCGCCCGACGGTCCCGACGACGACGTGGCCGCCGGCGCGCAGCTGCGCCTGCTGGCTGCGGATCGGCGCGCCGCCGAAGACGGCGACGACGTCGACGCCCTTGCGCGCGCCGTACGTGCGCAGCGCCTGCGTCACCTGGATGCAGAGCTCACGCGTCGGGGTCAGGACGAGCGCCTGGACCTCGCCGACGGTGGGATCGACGTGCTCGACGATCGGCAGGCCGAAGGCGGCCGTCTTGCCGGATCCGGTCTGGGCCTGGCCGATGATGTCCTCGCCCTGGAGGAGGATCGGGATGGCCTGCTCCTGGATCGGGCTGGGCTGCTCGTAGCCGACGTCTTGCAGTGCTTGGAGGGTCGGCTCACTCAGGCCGAGGTCCGCGAAGGCGGTCATGTACCCCAAGAGGGTAGTGCGCCGTGGCATGATTGGGCTGCGCCGGCAGGATGCCGGGCCCGTCACCCCTCCGAACCACCTTGCTTCTCGGCCGCCAGCGCGAGCTCGCGCACATCGAAGACCTGCTGACCGCGGCGCAGGATGGGACCAGCGCCGCGCTCCTGTTGCGAGGCGAGCCGGGCATCGGGAAGTCGGCGCTGCTGCGCGCCACGCTGGACCAGGCGACCGCGCTCGGCTACGGCGTCCTGCGCACGCGCGGCTTCGAGTCGGAGTCCGACATCCCGTTCGCCGGCCTGCTCGAGCTGCTCACGCCGCTGCTGCCGCTGCGCGACCGGATCCCCGAGGTCCAGGCGCGCGCGCTGGGCAGCGCGCTGGCGCTGGAGCCGCCCACGCCGTTCGACCGCTTCGCCGTCCCGGCCGGGATGCTCTCGCTCCTGGCCGCCGCCGCGGAGGACAAGCCCTACGTCGTCCTGGCCGACGACGTCCACTGGCTCGACGACGCGTCGCGCGAGGCGCTGATCTTCGTCGGGCGCCGGCTCGGCGCCGAGGGCGTCGTGCTGCTCTGCGCGTCGCGCGAGGTGCGCGAGGTCGTCGACGCCTTCGCGGGCGTCGACCAGCTCGCGGCCGCGCCGCTGGACGACGGCGACGCCGCCGAGCTCCTGCGCCGCGAGTCCAAGCACCGCGTCTCCGACGCGGTCGCCGCCGACCTCGTCGCCACCGCGCACGGCAACCCGCTCGCGCTGACCGAGATCCCGCGCGCGTTGAGCGCCGAGCAGCTCGCCGGCCGCGAGCCGCTGGCCGGCCCGGTGGCCGCGGGCGACCGGATCGAGGAGGCCTTCGCCCGCCAGCTCGCCGACCTACCGCCCGAGACGCGCGAGGCGCTGCTCGTCGCCGCGGCGATGCAGACCGGCCGCCACGACCTCTTCGTCGCGGCGTTGGAGGCGCGCGGGCTGGCGGCCGCCGCGCTGGACCCGGCGATCAGCGCCGAGCTGATCGCGATCGACGGGCGCGTCGACTTCTTCCACCCGCTGCTGCGCTCGGCGGTCTACCACGCGGCCGATCCGGTGCAGCGCCGCTCGGTCCACGCCACGCTCGCCGATGTCGCGACCGCGCCCGCCCGCCGCGCCTGGCACCTGGCCGCGGCGGCCGACGCGCCCGACGAGGAGGTCGCGGCGGCGCTGGAGCTCGCGGCGTCCGAGGCGCGGGCCCGCGGCGGCGTGGCGGCCGGCGCCCGCGCCTACGAGCGCGCAGCCAACCTGTCCACCGACGACGAGGCGCGGGCGCGCCGGCTGCTGGAGGCCGCCAGCGACTTCGCCCAGGTCGGCCAGGCCGACCACGCGCTGGCGCTGGTCGACCTCGCGCAGGACCTGATCCCCGGCAGCGCGCTGGTGACCGAGATCGTCCGCGTGCGCGGCCGCGTCGAGATGCGCCGCGGCGCGCCGGTCACCGCGCACGACCTCCTGGTCGCCGAGGCCGAGCGCATCCAGGACGAGGACCCCGGGGCGGCAGCGTCGCTGCTCGTCGAGGCCGCGGTCGCCCACATGATGACCGGCGACATGGAGGCCTTGATCGCCGCCGGCGACCGCGCGCGAGCGCTGCTGGCCGGGCGGGACGACATCTCCGACCCGGTCGTCGAGGTGCTGTCCGGCGTCCTGGTCGGCGAGGCGCACGCCGCGCTGGGCCACGAGGACGAGGCCGACGCGCTGCTGGATCCGGCGATGCCGTTCCTGACCAGCGAGTACGTGCTGACGATGCCGTCCGAGCTCGTGGGCATGGCCGGCCAGTGCGCCATCTGGTACGAGCGCTGGGACCGCGCCACCGGCGTCCTCGACCACCTTGTAGGCCTTGCCCGCGAGGCCAGCGCGATCAACCACATCATCTACCCGCTGGCCGCGCACGCGATCCTGGACTTCCGCCGCGGCTACTGGGCGGCGTCGCTGGCCGACGCGTCCGAGGCGGCGCGGCTGGCGCGCGAGACGAACCTCCAGCCGTTGTTGACGTTCTCGCTCGCGGTGCTCGCACACGTCGAGGCCGCGATGGGCCGCCGCGACGACGCGCGCGCCCACGGCCGCGAGTCCGTGCAGATCGCCGAGCTGCTCAACGGGCCGGCGATCGCGGTCTACGGGCTCAACGCCATGGCCTTGGACGCGCTCGGCGCCGGCGAGGTCGAGGCCGCGACCGAGCTGTACGACCGCGTCCACCGCTTCACGCAGAAGCTCCACACGCAGCGCGGGGTCGTGCAGTACGGCGCCGATCGCGTCGAGGCGCTGGCCCGGCTGGGCCGCACCGACGACGCGTTCCAGGCGCTGGAGGAGTTCGCCGATCGCCTCGGCGGCGGGCGCTGGGCGCTCGGCGCGCTGGCCCGCTGCCGCGGGATCCTGGCCGACAAGACCGCCGAGCACCACTTCCAGACCGCGCTCAGCCACCACGAGCACGACGGCCAGCCGTTCGAGAAGGCCCGCACGCAGCTGGCCTACGGCGAGCGCCTGCGGCGCGACCGCCGGCGCGCCGACGCGCGCGAGCAGCTGTCCGCGGCGCTCGACGCCTTCGAGCGGCTCGGCGCGGCGCCGTGGGCCGACCGCGCCCGCGTCGAGATGCGCGCCACCGGCGGCGCGGCGGCCGGGGGCGACGCCGCCGAGAAGGAGGCCGTGGCGGCCGCCGGCCTCGAGGAGCTGACGGCGCACGAGCTCCAGATCGCGCGCCTGGTCGCCTACGGCATGACCAACCGCGAGGTCGCGGCGAAGCTGTTCCTCTCACCGAAGACCATCGAGTACCACCTGTCGCAGATCTACCGGAAGCTCGACCTGCGCTCGCGCACGCAGCTCGCGTCGCTCATGGCCCAGGAGCTGCCGGAGCCGTCGAAGGCGGCATAGCCGACGCGGTGCAGGCGGCCGCGATCACCTCGACGCACACGTCGAGCTCCAGCCGCGTGGAGTCGAGGACCAAGTCGTACAGCTCGAGGTCGCGCGCGTCGCAGCGGTAATAGCGCCGGACGTAGGCCTCGCGGGCCCGGTCGGTCTTCCTCATCCGGCGCTGCGCGGTCTCCCGGTCGACGGACTCGATGCGCATCGCCTGCTCGATCCGGGCCGGCGTCGGCCCGTCGAGGCGGACGTGCAGTGCGCGCGGGTCGCGGGCCAGGACCACGGCGCCGGCGCGGCCCAGGACGACGGCGCGGCCGGTGGCGGCGGCCAGCTCCTGGATCGCCTGCTCGGCCGCCTCGTGGTGCGAGCTGCGCTTGAGCAGGTCGGGGTCGACGTCGCCGTAGTACTCGCCGATCGGCGCGAGGTGGGCGAGGACGCGGTCCAGGCCGCGCTCGACGTCCTCGTCGAGCTTCTCGGCGGCGGAGTGCGAGATCCCGAGCGCGTCGGCGATCCGGGCGGGCACGGCGCGGTCGACGAACGGGACGCCGAGGCGCTCGGCCAGCGCGGGGCCGACGACGCTGCCGCCGGCGCCGTAGGAGGCGGAGATCGTGACGAGCGTGATGTCGGCCGGCGTCGCCATGGGTCGGGGTGCCCGGGGCGGGGCTACCCGCTGGGGTCCAGAAGCAACTTGCCGCGCGTCCGGCGGGCGCTGAGATCCTCCTGCGCGCGCCGCGCGTCGCTCAACGGGTAGGTCTCGCCGACGACCGCGCGGACGTCGCCGGCCGCCGCGAGCGCGAACAGCTCGGCCAGGGGCGCACGTAGGTGCTCCGGGCGCTCCAGGTAGTGGAAGAGCCAGAAGCCGACGATCGCCTGCGAGCGCTTGAGCAGCCGGCCGGTGCGGACCTCGTTCTGCTCGCGCGACGAGATCCCGTAGACGACCAACCGCCCCATGTCGGCCATCGCGCGCAGCGCGACGTCGAACAGCGGGCCGCCGGCCATCTCCAGGACGACGTCGACCTCGCGGCCGTCGTTGGCGCCGATGATCCGGTTGCGCAGCAGCTCGGGGTCGCTCGCGTCACCGTCGATCGCGGCGTCGGCGCCGAGCTCCAGGCACAGGTCGCGCTTCTCGGGCGACGACGCGGTCGCGATCACGCGCCCGGCGCCGAGCGGCTTGGCCAGCTGCACGGCGAGCGAGCCGACCCCGCCCGCGCCGCTGACGACCAGGACCGACTCCGATCCTTCGCCGCTCAGCCGGGCGCAGGTCCGGTACAGGTGCCACGCGGTGAGGCCCTGGAGGAGCAGCGCGAGCGCCGTGCCGTCGTCCAGGCGGTCCGGGATCGGGAAGACGCGGTCGGCGGGCGCGAGCGCGTACTCGGCGTAGCCGCCGTGGCCGACCAGCGCCACCACGCGCTCGCCGGTGTCGGTCCGGACGCCCGCGACCTCGGAGCCCGGGATCAGCGGCAGCGCCTGCTTCTGGACGTACTCGTCCTCGCGCTGGTGGGTGTCGGCGAAGTTCAGCCCGGCGCGGCTGACCCGGATCAGGACCTGGCCCTCGGTCGGCTCCGGAACCGGCAGCTCGACCAGCTCCAGGACCTCGGGGCCGCCGAACTCCACCTGCTGGATCGCGCGCATCGCGCGGCAATCTACCTCGGCGCATGGGTACCCTCCCCCGCCGTATGAGCCTCACTGTCGTCGGATCCATCGCCTACGACGCCGTCAAGACGCCCTTCGGGGAGCGCGAGCGGATGCTCGGCGGCGCCGCCACCCACTTCGCCCTCGCGGCCTCGTTCTTCGACGAGGTGCGCCCGGTCGGGCCCGTCGGCGAGGACTTCGACGAGGAGTCGCTCGCCTCGCTGCGCACGCGCGGCACGGTGACCGACGACGTCGAGGTCGTCCCCGGCGGCAAGACGTTCTTCTGGAAGGGCGTCTACTCCGACAACCTCAACCAGCGCGACACGCTGGTCACCGACCTCAACGTCTTCGAGTCGTTCGAGCCGAAGCTGTCGCACGCCTCGCAGGACGCCGACGTCCTGTTCCTGGCCAACATCCAGCCCGACCTCCAGCTCCACGTGCGCGACCAGTGCACGAAGGCGCGCTTCGTCGCGATGGACTCGATGAACCTCTGGATCGAGATCGCCAACGCGTCGCTGAAGAAGGTCATCGGGACCGTCGACTGCCTGATCCTCAACGACGAGGAGCTCGAGCAGCTGACCGAGAAGCCGACGCTCCAGCAGGCCGCCCGGGAGATCTTGTCCTGGGGCCCGAAGGCCGTCGTCGCCAAGCTCGGCAAGTACGGCGCCGCGCTCTTCACGGCCGACGACTTCTTCGCGCTGCCCGCCTACCCGCTGAGCGAGGTCATCGACCCGACCGGCGCCGGCGACACCTTCGCCGGCGGCTTCGTCGGCTACGTCGCCGCGCACCCCGACGAGGAGATCGACCACACGTTGCTGTCCCGCGCGATGGCCTACGGCACCGCGCTGGCGTCCTACAACGTCGAGGAGTTCGGCACCGAGCGCGTCGAGCGCCTCACCGCCGACGAGATCCAGCAGCGCGTCGCCGACCTCCAGCGCATGACGGCCTTCACGGTCGACCCGGTCGCGCTCAGGGCGTAAGCCGGGCGACGACCTCGGCGGCGGGGAGCGCGCGGGCGAGGGCGTGGGCCTCGCCGGCCCAGAGGTTGATGAGGTCGGCGTCGCCGGAGGTGCGCGCGTGCGCGCGGAGGGGCGCCGTGATGTGGTGGATCTCGGGGTAGGCGATCGGCGCGGCGGCCGTCTGCTCGCGCTGGAGGCGGTTGACGATCCCGCGGGCCAGGCGGCCGGAGAAGGCGCGGGTCAGGCCGGTGACGTTGTTGGGGTCCTCGATCGCCGCGCGGTGCGCGGCCGACGTCCCGGCCTCCGGGCAGAGCATGAAGCCGGTGCCGACCTGCGCGGCGCGCGCGCCCGCGGCGAGCACGGCCGCGACGCCCGCGGCCGTCGCGATCCCGCCGGTCGCGACCAGCGGCAGGTCCACGGCGTCACGCACCAGGGCCAACAACGACAACAACCCGTAGTCCACGCGGTCGTCGCGGTCGACGAACGCGCCGCGGTGGCCGCCGGCCTCCGCGCCCTGGACCACGAGCGCGTCGGCGCCCGCCGCCGCGGCCTCGCGCGCCTCGTCGGGGTCGGTCACCGTCACCCACACCGCGCTGCCGGCGGCCTGGAGCGCCGCGACCGCCTCCGGCGCCGGGCAGCCGAACGTGAACGACACCGCGGCGACGGGTTCACGCGCCAGCAACGCGAGCTTCGCGGCGTAATCGTCGTCGTCGAAGCGCGGCGTCCCGAGCCCGACGCCGGCCCGCTCCGCCTCGGGCTCCAGCCGCGCGGCGTAGGCCGCGACCACCGCGGGATCGGCAGGCGCCCCGCTGGGCGCGAACACGTTGACCGCGATCGGCCCGTCGGTCAGACCGCGGGTGGCCGCGAGGTCGTGCGCGAGCCCGTCGGCGGTCTTGTAGCCCGCGGCGACGACCCCGAGCCCGCCGGCGTTGGCGACCGCCGCGGCCAGCTCCGGCGTCGACGGCCCACCGGCCATCGGGGCCTGCGCGATCGGCACTGCGAGCGTGTCCAGCATCGTCCGCCGATCTTATAGGCCTTGAGCGAACGCGTCGCCCTCTGGACATATGGCGAGCGGCCCGATCGGACGTCCGGCCAACCGTGTGCGCGGGCCGGGCGCGGCGGCCGACCCAGGGAGTGTCCGCGCCGCCACGGAAGGCCGCGGACGGACTTCACGCCGGCACGGAGGCCGGATGCCGCTGCTCGTTCCCCGCGCACTCGCCCTGCTCACCACATCCACGCTCGCCGCCCTGGCGCTGGCCCCCGTCGCGGGTGCGTCGGCCGCCGGGATCGGCGCGCCGGATGGGTTGGCGGGCCGGCCGGACCACACCGTCACCCGCGCCGCCCCGCTCGCCCGCACGCTCGGCCACGGCGTCAAGGCCCACACCGCGCAGGCCGCGGCGTCCGACCCGCGCGCCGCCGAGCAGTGGGCGCTGGACGGCGACCTGCCGATGGGCGTCGAGACCGCCTGGCGCCAGACCACCGGGGCCGACGTGACCGTCGCGATCGTCGACTCCGGCATCGACCTCGGCCACCCCGACCTCGTCCCGAACCTGTGGACGAACCCGGGCGAGATCCCGGGCAACGGCGTCGACGACGACGGCAACGGCTACGTCGACGACGTCCACGGCTACGACTTCGTCGAGAACGACGGCACGCCGCAGGACGGCAACGGCCACGGCACGCACGTCGCCGGCATCGTCGCCGCGCGCGGCGGCAACGGGATCGGCACCGCGGGCGTCGCCTGGCGCGCCAAGCTGATGGCGGTCCGCGTCCTGGACGCCGCCGCCCGCGGCACCACGGCCGGCGTGGCGTCGGGCATCCGCTACGCCGTCGACAACGGCGCGCGCATCGTCAACCTCAGCCTCGCCGGGCCGTCCTCGACGCCGGACCTCGAGGGCGCGATCCAGTACGCGCAGGCCCGCGGCGTCCTGGTCGTGGTCGCCGCCGGCAACGACGGCGCCGACCTCGCGGCCGCCCCGACCTACCCGGCCGCCTACGGCGAGGACAACGTGCTCGGCGTCGCGGCGACCACGCGCGCCGGCGGCCTGTCGAGCGTGTCGGACTACGGCCCCGGCGCCGACGTCGCCGCGCCCGGCGAGGAGATCCTCTCCACCGCGCTGGGCGGCGGCTACGAGTGGCGCACCGGCACGTCGATGGCCGCGCCGCAGGTCACCGGCGCGCTCGTGCTGCTCGCCGCCGCGCGCCCGGACCTCGACGCCAACGGCCTGCGCAACGCGCTCCTGGCCGGCGTCCGCCACAGCGGCCTGCCGGTGCAGGACGGCGCGATCGACGCCGGCGCCGCGCTGCGCACCGTGATCCCGGCCGGCGCCTGGAAGAACCCGCCGGCCGAGGCGCTGTCGACCTACGCCGCGACCGCGGCGCCGAAGTCCAAGGCGAAGAAGACCAGCAAGGCCATCAAGAAGAAGAGCAAGAAGCTCTCGGCCGCCGCCAGGAAGAAGCGCGCCGCGGCCGCCCGCAAGAAGGCCAAGGCGCGCGCCCACGCCAAGGCCAAGGCCCGCGCGAAGGCCAAGGCCAAGGCCCGCGCGCGGTCCCGCCGGCGCTAGCCGCGACGACGCGCGAACAACCGGGCGCACGAAAACCCCTGCGCGACCCGCCGCGCGGGTAGCGTTGTCTCACCATGACTTGGGGCCTGATCTGGCTGATGCTGGTGCTCAAGATCCCGCTCGCCGCCCTGCTCTACCTCGTGTGGTGGGCGGTGCATCAGGACACCGAGCCCGACGTCGGCTCCGACGGCGGTGACGGGGGCACGAAGGTGTACCCCCACGACGGCGGCCGCCGTCCCGCTCCCCCGCGCCTCCCGCGCCACCGCGGCCCGCACGGCTCGCCGGTGCCATCGGCCCCGCCGCGGACGCGCACGACGATCGTCGCGCGCGCCAGGCGCGTCGCGCGCTAGGCCGGCTCGACCGAGCGCGTCGCCGCGTCCTGCAGCGCCTCGATGCGCGAGACGTCGCGGACCGCGCCCTTGTCGGCCGACGTCGCCATCGCCGCGTAGGCGCGCAGCGCGGGCGTCACCTGGCGCGGGCGGTCCGCGGCCGGCCTGTAGCCCGTCGTGGCCTCCAGGCGCGCCCGGCGGTCCTCGAGCTCGGCGTCGGTGACGGCGAGGTCGAGCGTGCGGTTCGGGATGTCGATGTGCACCGTGTCGCCGTCCTCGATCAGCGCGATCGCGCCGCCGGACGCCGCCTCGGGCGAGATGTGACCGATCGACAGGCCCGAGGTGCCGCCGCTGAAGCGCCCGTCGGTGATCAGCGCGCACTCGGCGCCGAGGCCGCGGCCCTTCAGGTAGCTCGTCGGGTACAGCATCTCCTGCATGCCCGGGCCGCCGCGCGGGCCCTCGTAGCGGATGACCACCACGTCGCCCGGCTTGATCCGGTCGCCGAGGATCGCCTCGACCGCGGCCTCCTGGGACTCGACCACGACGGCCGGGCCCGAGAACGTCCAGATCGACTCGTCGACGCCGGCCGTCTTGACGACGCAGCCGTCGACCGCGACGTTCCCGTACAGGATCGCCAGGCCGCCGTCCCTGGTGTAGGCGTGCTCGACGTCGCGGATGCAGCCCTCGGCCGCGTCGACGTCCAGCGTGTCCCAGCGCTCGGACTGCGAGAACGCCTCGGCCGAGCGCCGGCAACCGGGCGCGGCGTGGAAGAGCTCGATCGCCTCGTCCGACGCGTCGCCGCCGCGGACGTCCCACGTCGCCAGCCACCCGCTCAGCGTCCCGGCGTGGACCGCGGTGACGCCGTCGTGGAGCAGGCCGCCGCGGTGCAGCTCGCCGAGGATCGCGGGGATGCCGCCGGCGCGGTGGACGTCCTCCATCAGGTACGTGCCGTTGGGCGCGACCTTGCAGACGCACGGCACGCGGCGCGAGATCGCGTCGATGTCGCCCATCGTGAAGTCGATGCCCGCCTCCTGGGCGGCGGCGAGCAGATGCAGCACGGTGTTGGTCGAGCCGCCCATCGCGACGTCGAGCGTCATCGCGTTCTCGAACGCGTCGCGCGTGGCGATCGCGCGCGGCAGGACCGTCGCGTCGTCGCCGTCGTAGTACCTGGTGCACAGCTCGACCGCCGTGCGCCCGGCGGCCTCGTAGAGCTCCCGGCGCGCGGTGTGCGTCGCCAGCGTCGAGCCGTTGCCCGGCAGCGCCAGGCCCAGCGCCTCGGTCAGGCAGTTCATCGAGTTGGCCGTGAACATGCCCGAGCAGGAGCCGCACGTCGGGCACGCGGCCTCCTCGATGCGGGCGAGGTCGTCGTCGGAGACCGTGTCGGCCACGGCGTCGGCGATCGCGGTGACGAGGTTCAGGCCCTTGCGGACCGTCCCGTCCACGAGCGTCGCCTGGCCGCCCTCCATCGGGCCGCCGGAGACGAAGACCGTCGGGATGTTCAGCCGCAGCGCGGCGTTGAGCATCCCCGGCGTGATCTTGTCGCAGTTGGAGATGCAGACCATGGCGTCGGCGCAGTGCGCGTTGACCATGTACTCGACCGAGTCGGCGATCAGGTCGCGCGACGGCAGCGAGTAGAGCATGCCGTCGTGGCCCATCGCGATGCCGTCGTCGACCGCGATCGTGTTGAACTCGCGGGCGATGCCGCCGGCCGCGTGGATGGCGTCGGAGACGACCCGGCCGACCGGGCTGAGGTGCGTGTGCCCGGGGACGAACTGCGTGTAGCTGTTGGCGATCGCGATGATCGGCTTGCGCCCGATGTCCTCGCGTTCTACGCCGGCCGCCCGCAGGAGCGAGCGAGCGCCCGCCATGTTCCGTCCGTGCGTGACCGTGCGAGAACGCAGATGGGGCATGCCCAAACAGTACCTCGCACACGCGGGCGCCACCTCGGATAAGGTCGCGCCATGCACGCGCTGATCGGGTTGGTGCTGGCCGCGGAAGAGGGCGTCGAGGAGTCCTCGAAGACCGCGTTCTACATCTGCGGCGGACTCCTCGCCGTGTGGGCCGTGGTGCTCTCCGGCATCGGGATGGCGTCCGCCACCTTCCCGGCGACCGTCGGCGCCAAGCGGGGCGTCATCGCCTTGACCGCGCTCTTCGTGGCCGCCGCGATGGCGACCGCGGTCATCACCGCGTAGCGTTCTCGCGCGTGACGGACCTCGAGGACGACGGCCACGCGATCAGCTACCAGGTGCTGCGGCGCGGGACGACCGTGCGCAGCGCCGACGGCGTCGAGCTCGGCACGGTCCGCCGCGCCCACGAGGCCAAGCGCGAGCACATCTTCGACGGCATCGACGTCGACACGCCGGACGGCCTGCGCTTCCTGGACGCGCCGGAGGTCGCCCGGATCGCCGAGCGGTTCGTGACGACCACGTTCCCGGCGGCCGAGAAGGCCGCGCACCTGGTCGACCGCGGGTCGCGGATCGCCCGCGTCCTCGGCAACACCACCACGGCGCGCCGGGCCAAGCGGGCGGGCGAGCGGGCCCGCGACCGCTGGGACCGTCGCTGAGCCGAGCGCCGGGGCGTCGAGTGGGTCCCCGAGGGCGCGCGGACACTAGTATGCAGAGACGATCCCCTTACCCGAGAGAGGGCACCCGATCGTGAGCGAGACGCAGACGCAGGACGGCGGCGCCGTAGCCGCCTCCGGCAACGACACCCTGACCGTCACCGACAACCGGACCGGTCAGACCTACGAGGTTCCGATCACCGACGGAACCGTGCGCGCCATGGACTTCCGTCAGATGAAGACCTCTGACGACGACTTCGGCCTGATGACCTACGACCCGGCGTTCACCAACACCGCGTCGTGTCGTTCGGCCATCACCTACCTGGACGGCGAGAACGGCGTCCTCGAGTACCGCGGGTATCCGATCGAGCAGCTGGCCGAGAAGTCCACCTACCTCGAGGTCGCCTACCTGCTCGTCTACGGCGAGCTGCCCACGCAGCCGCAGCTGGACCAGTGGAAGCACGACATCACCGTCCACACGTTCGTGCACGAGAACGTGAAGGAGTTCGTCGGCGGCTTCCGCCACGACGCGCACCCGATGGGCATGTTGGTGGGGTCGGTCGGCGCGCTGTCGACCTTCTACAAGGACGCCAACGAGATCAGCGATCCCGAGAACCGGATGATCCAGACGATCCGGCTCATCGCCAAGATGCCGACGCTGGCGGCCTTCGCCTACCGCCACATCATGGGGCAGCCCTACTACTACCCGGACAACGATCTGGAGTACCCGGGCAACTTCCTCAGCATGATGTACAAGATGACCGAGCTGAAGTACGAGCCGGACCCCCGGCTCGAGCGCGCGCTCGACGTCCTGTTCATCCTGCACGCCGACCACGAGCAGAACTGCTCGACCAACGCGGTCCGCGCGGTCGGCTCCTCGCAGGTCGACCCGTACTCCGCGGTCGCCGCCGGCGTCGCCGCCCTCTACGGCCCGCTGCACGGCGGTGCCAACGAGGCGGTCCTGCGGATGCTCAAGCGCATCGGCAACAAGGAGAACATCCCGGACTTCATGCAGGGCGTGAAGGACGGCAACGAGCGCCTGATGGGCTTCGGCCACCGCGTCTACAAGAACTACGACCCGCGGGCCAAGATCATCAAGGCGGCCGCGAACGACGTGTTCGAGGTCACCGGCGTCAACCCGCTGCTCGACATCGCGCTCGAGGTCGAGAAGATCGCCCTCGAGGACGAGTACTTCGTCCAGCGCAAGCTGTACCCGAACGTCGACTTCTACTCGGGGTTGATCTACGAGGCGCTCGGCCTCCCGATGGACATGTTCCCCGTCATGTTCGCCATCCCGCGCACGAGCGGCTGGATCGCCCAGTGGCTGGAGATGGTGCAGGACAAGGAGCAGAAGATCGCGCGCCCGCGCCAGATCTACACGGGCGAGCGCACCCGCGATTACGTCGGGATCGGCGACCGCGAGTAGTCCTTCGTCTGGCGGCCGGTGGCGCGCGCGAGCGTGCGTGACCGGCCGCACAGACTTGCGGTGGGTGCGGCCTAGCATGTCCGTTGCATGACGCTACGCCCCTCAGCCGCAGTGCCCGAGCTCCTCGTCCGCCGCATCAGGCCGGCGGACAAGGACGCGCTGGTCGCCGGCCTCGGGCGCCTGTCCGAGCGGTCGGTCTACCAGCGGTTCCTGTCGCCGAAGCCGCGGCTGTCGGCGAGCGAGCTGACGTACCTGACCGAGGTCGACTTCGTCGACCACCACGCCCTGGTCGCCGTTTTGGCCCAGGCGCCCGACGTCGTCGTCGGCGTCGGTCGCTGGGTGCGCGACGGCGACGCTCCGGGCGACGCGGAGATCGCCATCGTGATCGCCGACGACCTTCAGGGCCGCGGCGTTGGGACGGCGCTGGGCCGCGCGCTGGCCGACGCGGCGCGGGAGCGCGGCGTGCAGCGCTTCACGGCCTCGATGCTGCCGACCAACCAGGCCGCGCACCGGCTCTTCGCGAAGATCTCCTCGCAGCTGTCGTTCACGCGCGAGCGCGGCGTGGACGAGATGGTCGCGCCGCTCGTCGCCGCGTAGGCTTCGCGGCCTGCCGTCGTCGCCGTTCACCATCGTCCTGCGCCGCCGCGGAAAGCCCGAGAAGCGCGGCTTCGCGACGCTGGCCGAGGCCGTCGACGCGCTGGAGACGGAGCTGCGCGCGGATGCCACGCAGCTGCGCCGGGCGCCGCGGGTCGAGCGCGCGCTGGGGCGCGACTACGAGCCGGCGCAGCAGGTCGCGGTCCGCGGCGAGCTGCGCGGTCCGGGGCGGCTGCGCGCGGGCGTCGACGTCCGCGGCGACGGCTCGACGGAGGCGTTCGTCGGCGTCGTGCACCGCCGGTTGATCGAGGTGCGCGACCGCGAGGACGCCTGGTCGGCGCTGCGGCGCGAGGTCGGGCTCCCGGCGCGCTAGCGTCGAGCGCATGGCCTCGATCTCCGCAGCGGCGTCCGGCACCTTCAAGATCGGCGGCGACCTCGAGGTGACGCGCCTCGGGTACGGGGCGATGCGCATCGTCGGGGACGGCGTCTGGGGGCCGGCGCAGGACCACGACAAGGTGCTCGAGGTGCTGCGGCGGCTGCCCGAGCTGGGCGTCGACTTCATCGACACGGCCGACTCCTACGGGCCGTACTTCAGCGAGGACTACATCGCCGAGGCGCTGGCGCCGTACGCCGCGAACGGGACGACGGTCGCGACCAAGGGCGGCTTCACCCGGCACGGGCCGGGCGTCTGGAAGGAGGTCGGCCGGTGGGAGTACCTGCGCCAGTGCGCGCTGACGTCGCTGCGCCGGCTGAAGGTCGACGTGATCGACCTGTACCAGTTGCACCGCATCGACCCGCGCACCTCGCACGAGGAGCAGTTCGGCGAGTTGAAGGCCTTGCAGGACGACGGCGTGGTCCGGCACCTCGGGCTCAGCGAGGTCAGCGTCGACGAGATCAAGGCGGCCCAGGAGGTCTTCACGGTCACGACCGTGCAGAACCTGTACAACCTGACCAATCGCCAGTCCGAGGACGTGCTCGCCTACTGCGAGGAGCAGGGCATCGGGTTCATCCCGTGGTTCCCGCTGGCGGCCGGCGAGCTGGCCAAGCCCGGCGGCGCCGTGGACGCGATCGCGCGGGCCCACGACGCGACGGCCGGCCAGGTCGCGCTCGCGTGGCTGCTGGCCAAGTCCCCCGTGATGCTGCCGATCCCGGGCACGAGCTCGGTCGCGCACCTGGAGGAGAACGTGGCGGCGGCGGAGCTGACGCTGAGCGACGAGGAGCTGGCGACGCTGGAGGCGGCGGGCTAGAGCCTGTTGTAGGCCTTGAGGGTGCTCAGCGCGGAGAGGGTGACCATGCCGCGCCACTCCCAGGCCACCGCGGGGTTCCAGGCGGCCCAGCCGAAGTCCCAGCCGCCGTCGGGCTTCTGGGCGTTGGCAAGCTCGTCGAGCTCGCGCTCGACGAGCGCGTCCGGGAACAGCCGGCGGCCGGCGTGGTCGGGGCGCGGCGCGACCTCGAGCGCGCCGAGCGCCTCGCCTTCCACGCCCGCCTCGACCTTGAGCACGCCGTCGGCCGGCATGCGATCCCGGAAGACCTCGATCTCCGCGTCGGCTCGCGCCCGGTCGGGGACGGCGTCGAGGAAGTGCATCGTGTACCGGAAGGCATAGGGGTCGCTCAGCTTCAGGTCGGCGATCGCACCCCAGATGTACGCGGTGGCCGGGCCGAGCCAGGGATGGTCGAGGCCGAGCCGGTAGGCGACCGACGCGACGCCCGCGGTCATCAGCAGCGACGACGGCGGATCGGGCTGCGGCGCCCACCACGGCGCGTGCGCGTAGCCCTCGGCGGTGTGCAGCACGAACGGGATGCCGCCGTCGTCGTTGGTGACGGTGGTCAGCCAGTCGAGCGCGCCGTCGGTGAGCGCCTTCGGCGCCTGGCCCGGGATCTCCTCGAGGACCTCGAAGGCGTAGAGGACCGCCGACGGCTGGCTGGCCGGCGTCCGGAGGTCGGGCTCCATGAAGCCGAAGCCGCCGTCGGCGTTCCTGTAGGCCTCGACGGCACGCAGGACCGCGGCGGCATCGGGCGCGCCGCCGTAGCGGTGCTCGAAGCGTCGCCGTTCGAGCAGGCGGCCGTGGGTGTGGACGAACTGCGCGGCGGCGTCGAGATCGGGCATGGCACGGAGCCTGGCGCATCAGGCGCGGCGCCGCCTTGAACGGATCGGCCATCCGCGCGGCGGGCGGGGGCGGCTCAGCGCGGGCGCGGCGGCTCGCCTGCCGGGCCGGCGCCGGCCGCGAGCAGCGCCGAGGGCGGCAGGCCGGCGAGGCGGCGGGACTCGCGGGCGAGGTGGGCCTGGTCGGCGTAGCCGGCTTCGGCGGCGAGGCGGGCGAGCGGCGCGTCGATCGTGCGCGCCGCGCGCAGGAAGCGCTGGAACCGCAGCACGCGCACGAGCGTCGCCGGGCCGTAGCCGACGGCGGCCTCGAAGCGGCGCCGCAGCTGGCGCGCGCTCAGGCCCGCCACGGCGGCCGCCTCCGCCTCGCCCCTGCGCGGTCGTGCCAGCGCCAGCGCCGCGCGCCGGACCTCGTGGTCGGCGGCCTCCGGCGCGGGCAGCCGCTCGGCGACCCCGCCGATCAGCGCCAGCAGCGCGTCCTCGGGCGTCGGCGCGGCGAGCGCGCGCGCCTCGACCCGCCGCGCGTGCGCGCCCCAGATCTCCTCGAGTCCTACACCCTGGTCGCGGAGCTCGCCGACCGGCAGCCCCAGCGCCGCGCCCGCGGCCCCCACGCGGAAGCGCACGCCGACCCGGGCCTGCCCCGGCGTCGCCGGCGCGAGCACCGCCGCCGTCGCCGGCCCCGCCACGACCAGCCGCCCGCCGTCCATCACGACGTCGACGCACGCGTCCGGCAGGACCCGCGTCTCACCGCCGTGCGAGACCCAGACGCACGCGACGAGCGCCTCCAGCCCGGGCGGCGGGGCGTATTCGCGGTAGGCGACGGACACGCCTCCATGGTTGCGCACTCACCAGTAGGCCGACAACTCGCCGACCACCGGCGCGCGCTCGCAGAGCAGGGCGGCGCCGACCCGGGCGCCCAGCGCGCAGGCGGCGGGGAGGTCGTCGCCGCGGGCCAGCGCGGCGGTCAGCGCGGCGGCGAACGCGTCGCCGCAGCCGTAGTCGTCGACGGGCGCGCCGGGCAGCGCCACGGCGTCCCAGCGGCCGGTCGTGCCGTCGGCCGCGCGCCAGGAGCCTCCGGCGGCGCCTTCGGTCTGGACGATCCAGCGCGGGCGGGTCGCGGCGACCAGGGCATCGTCGATCGCCTCACCGGGATCGCCGGCGCTGCCGACCAGGACGTCGACGGACACGCCCGCCGCGATCAGCGGGTCGCGGGCACGCGGCGTCGCGACGAGCACCTTCGCGCCGCGCGCCGCCCGGACCGCCGCCGCGTCGCCGGCGGTGAGGAAGACGCCGTCGAACGACGCCAGCGCCGCCCAGTCGACCGCGTCGTCGCCGTGCGGCACGAGCCGCGGGCCGAGGACGGTGATCGTGCGGTCACCGTCGCCGTCGCCGTCGCCCTCGCCCGTCGTGAGGTACGTGATCACCCGTCGCTGCTCGCGCCCCGCGTGGACGCCGGCGCGCACGTCGATCCCGGCCTCCCCCAGCCGCGCGACCGTCCGCTGCGCCCGCGCGTCGTCGCCGACCGCGCAGTAGAACGCGCAGCGACCGGTAAGCGACCGCAAGGCATAGGCCGCCATCCCGCCGCCGCCCGCCGGCTCCTCGTGCGCGGACTCGGCGTGCAGGATCTCGCCGGCCCGTGGGAGTCGCCCGACGACCACGAAGTCGACCCACTCGACGTGCCCGACGACCGCGAGCTTCACAGCACCAGCGTCGCGCCGTGGTCGCGCAGCCAGCGGCGCGGGACCTCGTAGCCCGGCATCAGCCGCTCCATCGCCGCCCAGAAGCGCGGCGAGTGGTCCATGACCGCCAGGTGCGCGGCCTCGTGGCGGACGACGTACTCCAGCACCGCCTCGGGCGCGAGCAGCAGCCGCCAGTTGAACGACATCGCGCCGCGCGACGAGCAGGAGCCCCACCGCGTCCGCTGGTCGCGGATCGTCAACCTGGTGTACTCGCGCCCGATCGCGCCCGCCGCCGCGTCCAGCCGCGGCGCGATCTCGATCCGCGCCTGCTTGCGGTACCACCGCTCGATCGCGACGCGCGCCGCGTCGTCGCCCGGCACGAGTAGCACGTCGCCGCGCCGGTGCACGCGGGTCCGGCCGGCCTGCGGCGTCAGCACGAGGTCGACGCCGAGGTAGGGCACCGTCCCGGGCGCCCGCGCGGCGACGCGCGCCCGCGACCGCTCGACCTCGGCCCGCCGCCGCGCGATCCACGTGCGCAGCTCGACGACCGCCCGCTCGGCGTCCCGCGCCGCCGCGCGCTTGGGCAGGACGACCTCGACCGCCCCGTCGCGCGGATCGACCCGCACGCGCACGCGCCGCGCACGGTCGGACCGGCGGATGGTGTACTCGAACGGAGCGGCGGCGCCGGGCGCGGACATCGGCGCTGCAGGGTACGACGCGCGGCCGACGGCTCAGGCGGCGCGCGCCGTCACCAGACGACCATCGTGTCGCTCCAGACGACACCGTCGTCGTCGTCCACGAGCGCGTTCCAGGCGGCCAGCGTGGTGGCGTCCCACCCGTCCTCCTCCGGGATCTCGTCGTCCACGGCGACCCAGTCCCATGCGTCGACGACCAGCCCGAGCTCCGCCGCGGCGGTCGCGACGAGCGCGGTGAACGTGCCGATGTCGGGCGCGAGCGCCGCGGTGTGGATGAACCCGCCCTCGGCGTCGTCGGGCAGCTCGCACTCCGCGGCCCCTTCCCGCCGGACCACCCCGACCAGCGCGTACCAGCGCCGGCGCTCCTCGCTCACCCGCGGCGCTCCTCCAGCAGCCCCGCGAGGTTGGCCACCGCCAGGTCGTCGCCCAGCTCGGCCCCGCGGCGGAACGCCAGCTCGGCGTCGTCGACGCGACCCTGGTCCCAGAGCATGACGCCGAGGTTGTTGTAGGCCTCGTCGTCTCCGTGGAGGGCGGCGCGGCGGTACAGCTCCTCGGCCTCGCCGGACGCCGGGTCGCGGTCGCTCAAGTGATTGGCCAACTGCGTCTCGGCGGTCGCGACCTCGCGCCCGGCGCCCTCGCGCAGCACCGCGACGGCCTCCTCCACGCGGTCGTCGAGGCGCAGCACGGACGCCAGGAAGGCATAGGCCTCGAGCCCGCCGGCGGCGATCGCCTCGCGCAAGACGACCTCGGCCTCGTCCAGGCGGTCCTCGTCCTGGAGCAGCGCGCCGAGGTCGACCAGGGCGTTGGCGTCGCCCGCCGTCGCGCCCTCGCGAAACAGCGCCTCGGCGGCCTCGACCTCGTCGACGTCGGCGAGCGCGTTGGCGAGCAGCCGATGCTCGGTCTCGCCGATCGCGACGGTCGTGCGCCACAGGGCGATCGCCTCCTCGACGCGCCCGATGTCGTACAACAACAGCCCGAGGTTGTGGCCTGCGGCGAGCTCGCCGCGATCGGCCGCGGCGCGGTAGGACGTCTCCGCCCCCGCCAGGTCGCCCTGATCCCACAGCGCGTTGCCGAGCGGGATCAGCGCGTCCGGGTCGCCCGTGTCGACCGCGTCGCGCAACACCGGGACGGCCTCGGCGGCGCGGTCCAGCTCGATCAGCAGCTCGCCGAGGTAGTACCCGGCGTCGGGCTCGCCGGCGTCGACCGCGCCGCGCAGCAGCCGCTCGGCCTCCGCGTACTCGTGCGCGGCCTGCGCGCGCAGGCCCTCCCCGATCGATCCGGAGCGATGGACGTCATCAGCCATGCCGCCAACTACAGCAGGTCGGCGCCCTCGTCCTCTTCCCCGAAGCGCGCGACCAGATCCCGGGCCCTCGCGACCACGCGCACGACGTCGGGCACGCGCTCGTCCTCCCAGCGCGCGATCAGCCGGCGCAGCAGCCCGATCGCCACGGCCGGCGAGCCCAGCTCGAGCAGCACCGCGGCCTGCTTGAGGTCGAGCGCGGCCCGCCGCGCGCGGGCGGCCGGGTCGTCGCGCTCGCCGAGGTCGGCGCGCAGCGCCGCGAACGTCCCCGCCACGTCGGTCGCCACGACGGCCACGTAGCGGTCGTGCGCCGCGTCCAGCTCCTCGTCGTCGCGCCGCGCTTGGGCCAGCGCCTCGACGACGTTCATGAGCGCGAAGACCCGCGGCACCAGCAGCGGTCCCGCGTCGACGCCCTCCAACGCGGCGTCCAGCGAGTTGTAGGCCTCGATCGCCTCGTCGAGCCGCCCACCGCGGTGCAGCGCGAGCGCCCGCGCCAGCGCGTCGCGCGTCGCGGCGACGGGGTCGGCGCGATCCTCGGCCAGCAGCGCGTCGAACACGACGACCGCCTCGTCGTGTCGGCCGGACTGCTCCAGCGCCCCGCCGAGCTGGCGGCGCGCCCGGTGCACGACCGCGACGACCGCCGGCGCGTCCTCGGCCCCGAACCGGACGAGCAGCTCGCGCAGCGTCGCGATCGCCTCCTCCAGACGACCCGCGCGCGCGAACGCGCGACCGCGCCGCAGCAGCGCGCCCGCCATCGTCACCCGCAGCCCGGTGACGGCCCCGTCGCCGAGCGCCGACGCGCCGTCCCGTCCATTCGCGGTCCCTACGGCGTGCGAGGTGTGGTCGAGCCGAGCCATGGCTGCCTCCGAGGAGGCGGCAGCGTACAGGAACGCCCATGTCCCTAGTGACTTTTTCTTCGCTACAGCACGCGCAGCGTCTTCAGCGACGTGTCGCGGGCGACGATCGAGCCGCCGGATGCGCGGGCCTGCTCGAGGTACATCACCGCGTCGGCGCCGACGCGGAAGCCCTCCAGGATCAGCGGGATGCCCGGCGGGTAGACCTCGACCTCCTCGGCCGCGACCTTGCCGATCGCCTCGCGCAGCGGCACCTCGTGGCCGATCGACTTGGCCAGGCGCTTGGCGTCGTAGGGGCGGATGACCGGCCGGTCGCCGATGCCGCCGAACGGGTTGCCGGGCGCGGGCTGGCGCGTGCGACCGGGCAGCTGCCGGCCGTCGAGGATCGCGACGAGCGCGTCGACCGTCGCGCCCACCGCGCCGTCGCCGAGCTGGAACGTCGTGATCAGGGTGACGGTCTGCACGCCGGCCTTCTCGATGACGATCCCGCGGTCGACGAGCGCCTCGGCGACGTCGTAGCCCGACAGCGAGAAGCGCGACAGCCCGAGCGTCGTCTTGACGAGGTCCGCGCCCGCGACGTTGCGGCCCACGGCCTCCAGCCAGCGCGAGTCGTCGAGGTGGTCGAGGTCGGGCAGCGCGCGGCGCAGCGCCGCCTTCAGCCGCTCGGTCCGCTCGATCGACGCCCCCAACAACTCGGAGCCGCGCGCGCTCAGCGCCCGGACCGCGGCGTCGGCGCTGGCCAGCAGCCCGTAGGACGGCGACGTGGTCACGTACTCGCGGTAGGCCTCTTCGAGCAGCTCGGTGTCGACGCGCTCCTCGCGCCAGTGGATCAGCCCCGTCTGCTGCAGGCCGCCCGCGAGCTTGTGGGTCGACTGCACGCAGATGTCGGCGCCGGCGGCCATCGCCGAGCACGGCAGGTCCTCGTGGAAGTGCAGGTGCCCGCCCCACGCCTCGTCGACGAACACCAGGCAGTCCGGCGACCGCTCGTGCACCGCGGCCACGATGTCCTCCGTGTTGCCCACCAGCCCCTCGTAGGTCGGCGACGTGTAGACGACCGCGAGCGCCTCGGGGTAGCGGTCCAGCGCGCTGACGACGTCGTCGACCGACGGCGGCAGCAGCGCCTCGAAGCGCGCGTCGTAGGGCGCCGGCAGGAACCGGAAGTCCAAGTCGAAGGCCTTGATCGCGTTCATCATCGAGTGATGGATGTTGCGCGCGACGAGCACGAGCGCGTCCTGGCGCTCCATCGCCAGCATCCGCAGGACGACCCAGTTCGAGCCGCTGGACCCGTGGACGCTGAACATGGTGCGGTCGGCGCCCTGCGCGGCGGCGGCGAAGCGCTCGGCCTCGCCGAAGACGCCGGTGTGGTCGACCAGCGTGCCGAAGAAGCCGGCGGAGATCGAGACGTCCGATGCGTAGAAGTCCTCGACCCGCTCCTGGCCGGGCAGGATCGACGGCGTGCACCAGCGGTGGTACTTGCGCACGTCCTCGTTGAGGACGCGGACGATCGGCGACGACGGGATCGGGTCCATGGTGATCCGGCATCATGCCCTGCCGTGCCCCGTTCCATCGCACGCCTGCCACCGCAGGTCCAGCCGCCGTTCGAGGTCTTCATCTCGGGCGTGCCGCAGCAGCAGGGCGTCGACTTCGTCCTCGACGGCCGCGACCTCGTCTTCGAGGGCCGCGCGCTGCGCAAGGACAAGGTCTCCGGCTGGCGGTGGTTCCTGGGCGCGTGGGGCGTCGGGACCTACCGGCAGAACGACTCGGTCGACGTCCGCTACACGCTCAACGGGCGGCCGATGGTCGCCGAGGGGCTGGAGATCGTCGCCGAGGACGACGGCGCCTAGGCAGGGGGACGTCGCGGCGGGCTCTCCGCCCGGGGGAGGTACGGCTACCCCGCTTTGCGCAGGTCTGGGCAGGAGGGACCCTTCGTGGCATGTCCGCCCCCGCCCTGTACGTCCTCCCCGACCGCGCGCAGCAGCGCGGTGCGCTCGCGCTGCAGTCGCGGGTGTGGGAGCCCGCGGCCCGCGCGCTGCTCGACGACCTCGCGCTGCCCGCGGACGCGACCGTGCTGCGCATCGGCTGGCACGACCACGACGGCGCGCCGCCGTCCGGCACCTTCGACCTCGTCCACGCCCGCTTCCAGCTCTCGATGCTCGGCCGGGCCGGCGAGCAGATCGAGACCTACAAGACGCTCGTCGCGCCGGGCGGCGTGCTGGTGATCGAGGAGCCGGACACCCGGACGCTCGTCCACGAGCCCTACGCGCCCGCGACCGCCCACCTCGTCGGCCGCGCCGCGCAGGCGCTGAAGGTCGCCGGCGGCGACCTCGACGCCGGCCGCCGGCTCCCGGCGCTCATGCGCCGCGCGGGCCTGGAGCCGCACGTCCGGACCCACGTCCTCGGGCTCGAGGCCGGCCACCCCTACCTCCACCTCCCGCTGCACCTCGCCGACCTCTACGCCGACCGCCTCGCCGACATCCTCGGCGGCGACGGCCTGGCCTACCTGCACCGCCAGGCCGCGTCCGAGCTCGCGGACCCCGACCGGCGCGGGACGACGTTCACGCTCGTGCAGGCGTGGGCGCGGGTGGGCTAGGCCTCGGCGGCGGCGCGCGCCTCGACCAGCAGGTACTCGAGCGACAGCGCGACGCGGCCGTCGTCGTCGGTCGTCGCGCTCGCGCTGACGTGCGCGGCCACCGCGGCGAGCAGCTGCGGCCAGCGGCCTTCGGCCTCCAGGCGCGGCCGCTCGGCGACCACGTGACCGGCGGTCCGGACCAGGAAGGCGACCGCGCTCAGGCGGTTCTCGAACGTCAGCGTGAGCGCTTCGGGGTGCGCGGCGCCGGCGACGACGCCGGCGTCGGTGAGCAGCGCGCGGGCCGCGTCGGGGTCGCCCCAGCGCGACGGGGGCAGGCCGGCCAGCGGCGGGGGCGCGACGAACGGCGCCACCGCGGCGCCCAGGCCGGGCATTACGCCGCCCGGCGTCCAACTCGCGAGCACGACGCGTGCCCCGGGCGCGCACACGCGCGCCAGCTCGGCCGCGGCGCGGGGCTGATCCGAGGCGTACATGATCCCGAAGGCCGAGACCACGACGTCGACGCTCGCGTCGGCCACCGGCAGCGCGCCGAGGTCGCCGACGCGCCAGTCGATCGTGAGGTCCAGGCCCTCGCCGCGCTCGCGCGCGATCGCCAGGAGCGCGGGCTCGAAGTCGACGCCTATAACCTGCTCGGCGCCGCGGGCGGCCGCCATCAGCGCGGCGTTGCCCGTGCCGCAGGCGAGGTCCAGGACGCGGTCGCCGGGCGCGACGCGGGCGAGGTCCACCGCGCGCTGCGCCGCCGGCTTGAGCCGCTGGGCCATCAGCGGGTACTCGCCGACGCCCCAGGTGGTCGCGGGGTGGTCGGCCATGACGATGCCTGTGCCTCGGCGCCTACGCGCCGACGGGCGGCCGGCGCGGCTCGCCGAGGCCCGTGCGCCGTGCGTCCCACGGCTGCCACAGCCGCAGCGCGCTGAGGATCGCCCGCGTCGCGGGCGAGCGGTTCATGGTGCAGAAGTGGATCCCGGGCGCGCCGTGCGCGAGCAGGTCGGCGCACTGCATCGTCGCGTAGGAGACGCCGAACTCCGCGACGGCCTCCTTGTCGTCCTGGCGCGCGTCGAGCTCGCCGAGGACATGCTCGGGCATCGTCGCGCCGCACAGCCCGGTGATCGTCTTGATCTGCCCGTAGCTGGTGATCGGCATGATGCCCGGGATGATCGGGACGCCGATCCCGACCGCGCGCGCCCGCTCGACGAAGTCGTAGTACAACTGGTTGTCGAAGAACAGCTGCGTGATGAGGAAGTCGACGCCGGCGTCGACCTTCTCCTTCAGGTAGCGCAGGTCGTCCTCGGGCGACGTCGCGTGGATGTGCGTCTCCGGGAAGCACGCGGCGGCAATCGCGAAGTCGTAGTCCTCGCGCAGCAGCGCGACGAGCTGATGGGAGTACTCCAGACCGCCCTCGGACGCGACCCACTCGGTCTGCCCGCGCGGCGGGTCGCCGCGGAGCGCGAGGACGTTGTCGATGCCGGCCTCGCGGATCTCCGCGAGCGTCTCGCGCAGCTCGTCGGTGGTCGCGCCGACGCACGTGAAGTGCGCCATCGCCTCCAGGCCGTGCGTCTCCTTGATGTGGCGGACGATCTCGACCGTCTTGTCGCGCGTGGCCCCGCCGGCGCCGTAGGTGACCGACACGAAGGACGGGTCCAGCGGCGCGAGCTCGGTCAGCGCGTGCTTGAAGTTCTCCTCGCCCTCGGGCGTCTTGGGCGGGAAGAACTCGAAGGAGAACGTCGGGTCGTCGCCGCCGAGCAGCTCGCTGATCCGTGGCATGGTCCGCCTAACCCTAACACGATCGTGTCAAGGTTTGGGACGGGTGTCCGGTCAGGTCTTCGCGGCCCAGCGCTCCGGGCCGTCGTCGACGCGGTGGACCCGGTCGGCGTGCTCCAGGTGGCGGAGGTAGGACAGCGTCTCCGAGAGCCACCAGTTCGCGTTCATCGGCGTGATCGCGGCGCCGTAGATCTTCGGGATCGCGTCGAAGGCGGTCAGGCCGGGCTCGGCCGCGATCACCGCCTCCACGCGCGCGAGGCGGTCGCGCACGAGCGTCCGGTTGGCGTTGATGTGGGCCTGGACGTCGGTGAACGTGCGGCCGTGGCCGGAGAGGCAGAGCCGCGCGTCGAGCTCCTGGACGAGGTCGAGCGAGTGCAGGAACTCGCCGGCCGGATCGGGCGAGTAGCCGTAGTCGTAGTACAACGACACGCGGCCGAGGAGGTGGTCGCCCGAGAGCAGGATCCGGCGCTCCTCCTGGTAGAGGCAGACGTGCGACGGCGCGTGGCCGGGCGTCTCGAAGACCTGCCAGGTGCCGAGGTCGGTGTGGACCTCGACGTCGGGCACGAGGTCGCGATGCGGCTCGACGATCCCGGCGATGCCGTAGCCCTGGCCGCGGCGCGTCTGCGCGTAGCGGGTGAGCGGGTCCTCGGGCACGCCCGACTGCCGCGCGACCTCGATGCGCCGGTCGAACGCGGCATCCGGATCGCGCGCGGCGCTGAGCATGTGATCGTGGTTGGGATGCATCCACAGCTCGCACCCGGTGCGCTCGACGATCGTCGCCGCCTGCCCGTAGTGGTCGGAGTGCGCGTGCGTGCAGACCAACAGCCGGACGAGGTCCAGGTTGAGGTTGACCTGCGCCAGCGCCCGCTCCAGGTGACCCATCGAGCCCGGCTCGTGCATGCCGGTGTCGACCAGGACGATGCCGTCGCCGGCGGCCAGGGCCCAGGCGTTGCAGTGCGGGACGCCCGGCCACGGGAGCGGCAGCCGCAGCCGCCACACACCCGGCAGGACACGCTCCCCTCGACCGACTTCCCGCTTGCGATTGGCCTCCGGCATCTGGGTTCAACCCTAGACTGCGCGCAGATGTCCCAAGCTGCCGCCGGTCGGATCCGCGCTCGTCCCCGCCTCGCGCGCCTGAACGCCGGCGGGCCGGAGTCGATCGCCGACGGCGTGTGGGTCGTGCGCGGCGGCTTCCCGAGCAGGACCATGAACGTGTACTTGGTCCGGGACGGTGGTGGGGTCCTGGCCTTCGACGCCGGGATCGAGGCGATGACCGCGTCCGTCGCGCTCGCGGCGCGGCAGCTCGGCGGGCTCACGCGGATCGTGCTCGGCCACGGCCATCCGGACCATCGCGGCGTCGCGCCCGGGCTGTCCGACGTGCCCGTCTTCTGCCATCCGGACGAGGTCGCCGACGCCGAGGGCGACGGCGGGATGCACTACTTCAACCTGTCCGAGCTCGCGCCGCACGGCCGCGTCGTGCTCGGCGCGATGCTCGGCGCCTGGGACGGCGGGCCGGTGAAGGTCGCGGGCACCGTCTCCGAGGGCGACGACGTCGCCGGCTTCCAGGTCGTCCACCTGCCCGGCCACGCGCCGGGGCTCATCGGCCTGTGGCGGCCCAGCGACCGCCTCGCCCTCGTCAGCGACACCTTCTACACACTCGACCCGCAGACCGGCCTGCACGGCCATCCGCGCGTCCCGCACCGCGCATTCAACTGGGACACGGAGGTCGCGCGCGCCTCGATCCGCAAGCTCGCCGCGCTGGAGCCGAACACGGCGTGGGCCGGGCACGCGAACCCGCTGACCGGCGACGTGGCCGCGCAGCTCGAGCACGCCGCGGCGACGACGTAGCCTCTGCACCATGGGCCGCCGCAGCCGCCAGCGCGGGCGCACCGACAAGCTCGAGGCGCCGACCACCGACTACGCCTCGCCCGACGGCGAGCAGGTCCTGACCCTGCGCGGGGCGCTCTCGCCGAAGTCGCGCCAGCAGTACGCCGCGACCGCCGACCCCGCGCAGGCGCGCGCCGCGGCCAACGTCGAGGACGTCCGCGCCCGCGCGATCGAGTTCCTGTTCGAGCGCCTGGTCGCGACGTGGGTCGTCAACGAGGTCGCGACCGCGGGCGCCAAGGCGCTGCTGGCCCGCTACCGCGCGGCGACGCGCGCCGAGCGCACGTGGATCACCGACGTGCTGCGCGAGCACTGCGCCGAGTGGTTCCCCGACGTGAAGGTCCCATAGGGGCCCGTTTCCTGGACGTTCGTCCGTTGCGCGCTGTGGCGTCCACCGCGAGAGTGCCGGCTACTACCCCGTGATCGCGCTGTCCGACGGCAACGAGGTCGCGGTGGCGTGGGTCGACAGCGCCTCGGGAAGCATCGCGGCGCGCCTGGGCACGTTCGGCCAGCCGTTCACCAGCGCGGCCGCGACGTTCGCATCGGGCGGCTCCGCGCCATCGGTCGACATGACGCCGACCGGGCGGACGGCCGTGATCTGGGGCGCGAACCCTGGACCGTCGCTGCACACGGCCCTCCGGGAGGCCGGCGGCAGCGCGTTCACCGAGACGGCCCCGATCACCAGCGACCTCTACTGGTGGTACGGGAACGTCGCGGTCACGCCGGTGCTGTTCGACGGCGCCGGCGACGCGATCGCCGCCTGGGGGGCCGCCGGGTCGCGGGAGGGCTTCAGCGTCCTCGACGTCACCGGGCCCGAGCTGCGGGCGGTCAACGTTCCCGGCAGCGCCACCGCGGGCACCGCGGTCGGCGGGTTCTCGGTCGCGACGTTCGACACGTTCTCGGCGGTCGGCACGCCGCATTGGGACTTCGGCGACGGCGCCGGCGCGGACGGCGGCAGCGTCTCGCACACCTACAACAACGCCGGCACCTACACGATCAAGGTCACCGCGACCGACGCCGTCGGCAACGCGACGAGCGCGACGCGGTCGATCGCGGTGGGCGCGGCGGTGACGCCGCCGGCGACGACGCCACCGGGCGTCAAGCCGCCGCCGGTCGCGAAGACGCCGGCCAAGTGCAAGGTCCCCAAGCTGACCGGCCTCACCTACGCCCAGGCCAAGGCGAAGCTCACCAGCGCGCACTGCAAGGTCGGCAAGACCACGAAGCCGAAGGGCCGCAAGACCACCAAGAACCTCGTGGTCAAGGCGCAGTCGCGCAAGGCCGGGACGTCGACGACCTCCGGCGCGAAGGTCGACATCACCATGAAGGTCAAGCCCAAGCCGAAGCACAAGAAGGCCAAGAAGCACTAGGCGCACGGGCACGGGCCGGTAACGTCCCCCGGCGTGCCGACCGTCGAAGACGTTCCCGCCCGCCTGCTGCTCGGCTCCGGCCCGTCGCCGGTGCCCTACCGGATCCTGAAGGCCCTGAGCCATCCGACCGTCGGGCACCTGGACCCCGCGTTCGGCGCGCTGCAGGACGACCTCGCCGCGCGGCTGCGTCGCGTGATGAAGACCACCAACAAGGTCACATTCCCGCTCAGCGCGACCGGCAGCGGCGGGATGCAGGCGATGGTGGACACCTTGATCGCGCCGGGCGACCGCGTCGTCGTCGGCGTGCACGGCGCGTTCGGCGGCCGCATGGCCGACGCGCTCGGCCGCGCGGGCGCGGACGTCGTGAAGGTCGAGCAGCAGTGGGGCCGCGCGATCGAGGTCGAGCGGCTGGTCGAGGCCGCGGCCGACGAGGCGACGCGGGCGCTGTTCGTCGTCCACGGCGAGACGTCGACCGGCGTCGCGCAGCCGCTCGACGGGCTGGCCGACGCGATCCACGGGCACGACGGGCTGCTGCTCGTCGACTGCGTGACGTCGCTGGCCGGGCACCCGCTGGACCTCGACGCGGCCGGCGTCGACGCCGCGTTCTCCGGGACCCAGAAGTGCCTCAACGTGCCCCCCGGCCTCGCGCCCTTCACGGTCGGCGACCGCGCGCTCGCGCGGCTCCGACGGCGATCCTGGTACTTCGACCTCCAGGCGATGGTCGACTACTGGTTCGCCGACGGGCCGCGCGCGTACCACCACACCGCGCCCATCAACATGATCTACGCGCTGCACGAAGGGCTGCGGATCGTCGACGAGGAGGGCCTGGAGGCGCGCTGGGCGCGGCACGCGGTCGCGCACGAGGCGCTGCGTCAGGCGCTCGCCGTCTTCGGCTTCGAGCGCTTCGCGCCCGACGGCGAGCAGTTGTCGTCCCTGCTCGCCGTGCAGATCCCCGAGGCGGTCGACGACGCCGCCGTGCGCGGCGCGCTGTTGCAGGACTTCGGCATCGAGGTCAGCGGCGGGCTCGGGCCGCTGGCCGGCCGCGCGTGGCGGATCGGCGTCATGGGCGAGGGCGCCAACCAAGAGCCCCAAGAACGCCTCGTGCGGGCGGTGGCGGGGTTGATCGGCGGCGACGAGGCCGCGGCGGTCCGCGCGCTGGCCGAAGGGTGGGCCGCGGCGTGAGCGGCGCGGACGCCCCGTACGACTTCAACGAGGTCACGCCGCACCTCGACCCGGCGGGCTTCGCCGACCTCCTCGCCGGCTACTGCCTGGACGTCCAGCCCGGCCAGCAGGTGCTCGTCCGCTCCACGACGCTCGCCGAGCCGCTGCTGCTGGAGCTGCAGCGCGCGATCCTGGAGCGCGACGCGTGGTGCTTCCTGCGCGTCGAGCTGCCCGGCGAGGCGGCGTCGTTCTACCGCCACGCGCGCGACCGCCACCTCGACACCTATCCGGCGCTGGCCTACGAGGAGGCCAAGCGCATCGACGCGACGGTCGGGATCCAGGCGCCGGACGACGTCCGGGCGCTGGCCAGCGTCGACCCGGAGCTGATGACGCGCGCCGCGCGCGGCCGCCGCGACATCCGCGAGCAGATGCTGAAGAAGCGCTGGTGCTCGACGCTGTGGCCGACGCCCGCGAGCGCGGCGCTCGCGGGCATGGAGCTCGACGACTTCGCGCGCTTCGTCGCCCGCGCGCTGTTCCTGGACCGCCCGGATCCGGTCGGCGGGTGGGGCGAGCTGCACGACTTCCAGGCCGCGCTGATCGACCGGCTGGCGGGCGCGAAGACGATGCGGATCGAGGCCGAGGGCACCGACATCACGCTCGACGTCGGCCGGCGCACGTGGGTCAACAGCGACGGCAAGCGCAACATGCCGTCGGGGGAGGTCTTCACCGGCCCGCACGAGCACTCCGCCAGCGGCCGCATCCGCTTCACCGTGCCGTCGTCGCCGGCCGGCGTCGACGTCCGCGGCGTCGAGCTGGAGTTCCGCGACGGCGAGGTCATGAGCGCCACCGCCGAGCACGGCGAGGAGTACCTGCGGCGCGCGCTGGCGACCGACGACGGCGCGCGCTACCTCGGCGAGCTCGGCATCGGCACCAACTACGGCATCGACCGCGCGATCGGCGCGATCCTCTTCGACGAGAAGATCGGCGGGACCGTCCACCTGGCGCTGGGTCGCTCCTATCCCGAGACCGGCGGCAAGAACGTCAGCGCGCTGCACTGGGACCTGATCTGCGACCTGCGCGAGGGCGGGCGGCTGACGGCCGACGGCGTGACCATCCAGGAGGACGGGCACTTCAAGCTGTAGGCGTGCCCGTCGTTGGATACCGTTACTGACTACTAAAATCGTGCGGCAAAAGAGAGGGAGCCCCGGCGAGCCGTGCGCCGGTTCCCGGGTGGTCGGTGGAGGGGACCCTGTCCGGTTCCCTCCACCCACTCATCCAGCAGCCGTCAGCACTCGTGACCGCGTCAGGCGCTGCCCCTCATCACGACGTCTCCTTCCTGCTCAACCCTCGCTGGCGAAGGTCCCAGACGGTGTTCGCGAGCGCGTGGAGCACCGTGACGGTGAGGATCGCCATCGCCACGACGGCGCCGGCCGCGGGGTAGGTCGTGACCGCGACGGTCAGCGAGAGGATGATCGCGGTGATCCCGTTCTGCTGGGCCAGTGCGAGATGCCACCGGTCGGCGCGCGGGAGCTTGCGCGTCAGCAGCGGCGCGACTGCCACCTGCGCCGCGTAGGCCAGCGCGCCCAGGGTCACGCCCTGCGCGAGCTGCTCGCGGCCACCGACGTCGGCGGCCAGCACGACCCCGAGCGCCGCGGCGGCGAGGCACAGCGCCGCGAGCGTGACGCGCTCGATCAGCCGTCCCAGCGGCGGCCGGACGATCAAGCCCATCAGCGCCACCGCGAGCATCGACGCGGTTGCGACCCCAAGACCGAGTCCCGTCAGCAGCGCCGGGGCCGCCGCGAGGCGCTCGCGGCGCATCGCGGCGGGACCAGGCTGGCCCACCGACCTCGAGCTGGGCGCTTGGTCGCCCAGAAGACGACCGCCACGCCCCCGGCCAGCAGCAGGTTGACCGCGAGCGCCTGCACGTAGACGAGCAGTCCGCCCGCGCCCCCGGACCGCTGATCGGCCACCTGGATGACCAGCCAGGCCAGCAGCACGGTGACGGGGTCATCGAACGACGACCACGCCCGCAGGATGCTCTGAGCGCGCGGTGACAGGCGCCCTTCGCGCTCGAGCGCGCTGACGCTGAGCGGATCGATCTGAGCCATCACGACGCCCAGGATCAGCAGCCTGGCGTCGCCGAAGACGAGCGCCAGGAGCACGCCGATCAGCGCAGCCTTGAGCACGACTCCGACGGTCAGGACGCGTGCGAGCAGCCAGGCGTCCCGACGCGCTTGGGACAGGTCGATCCCGTGCGTCCCCGCGTACAGGCCGACCGCGAGCAGCGCGGTCGTGGCCAGCGCGAACGCGGGCGACTCGTGGAACCCCGTCGCGCCCATCGCCCGCGTGAGCACCACGCCGATGACGGTGCAGACCGCCAGCAGCGTCAGTTGTTTGGCGGCACGTGCCAGCGGGTGGGCACGTCCAATCTCGCCTCTCATGAGGCGCTCCTTTCACGACGGGCCGCTCGCCGAGCGGCCCACTAACGGAGGTGCCGGAGGATCCGTCCGGCGCGGGAAACGCGTGTGAGCGCTTCGTCCAACCGCCCCACCCCACCGTCGGGGCAGAAGCGGCTCGGCGCGACGCTCAGGACGATCGATCGGCGTCGCTCTACTGCTTCGTTGGTCCCCTGACCCACTCCGTCAGATCCGACTACTGGGCCATGAGGCGCAGCACTCTCCGAAGCGACGTGGGCGTCGCTTTGAAGCTGAGAGATCGGTCGGCGCCCGGCTCGGGTATGGAGAGCGGTTCACCCAGGGGTGATGCCGGGAAGGGTGCTGAGTTCGAGCTGCGGTAGAGGAGCTCGCCACGATACGCGAGGCGCCCGCCCGCACGCGTTCGAGGGCGACCGAATCACCCGGATAGGGCATCGACGGCGCCTGATCGGGCCAGCGTTCACCGCCGGTATGCAGGCTTCCTGCGCGCGCGCAGTACCGTGACTCCCCGATGACCCGCCGCACGAAGATCGTCGCCACCATCGGCCCCGCGTCCAACAACCCTGAGACGCTCGTGCGGATGATCGAGGCGGGCATGGACGTCGCCCGCCTGAACTTCAGCCACGGCTCGCACGAGCAGCACGCCGAGACCGCGCAGCTCGTCCGCGACGCCGCCGGCCGCGCCGGCCGCCCCGTCGCGCTCCTGCAGGATCTGCCGGGTCCCAAGCTCCGCATCGGCCCGCTGGTCGAGGGCACCGTCGAGCTGAAGGTCGGCGACAAGGTCGTCTTCGAGTGCGGCAAGGACGACGGCACCGCCGGCGACGCGCGCCGCATGACGATCAGCTGGGCGGGCCTGGCCCGCGCGCTCGACCCCGGCGACGTGCTGTACCTCGCCGACGGCTCGGTGCGCCTGCGCGCGACCGCGGTCCGCGAGGGCGACAACGAGGTCGAGGCCGAGGTCGAGATCGGCGGCACCGTCGCCTCCCGCCAGGGCCTCAACATCCCGGGCCCCGCCGACGAGCTGCCCTCCGTCCCCGAGGAGGACCTCCTCCACCTGGAGGCCGGCCGCCAGATCGGGGTCGACATGGTGGCCTTGAGCTTCGTCCGCCGCCCCGAGGACGTGTTCTTCGTGCGCGAGCACACGCGCGTCCCGCTGATCGCGAAGATCGAGAAGCCCCAGGCCGTCGACAACGCGCTGGAGATCGTGCGCGCCGCGGACTGCGTGATGGTCGCGCGCGGCGACCTCGGCATCGAGCTGCCGATCGAGGAGGTCCCGATCGTGCAGAAGAACCTCATCGCGCTGGCCGGCGCCAACGCGCGCCCGGTGATCACCGCGACGCAGATGCTCGACTCGATGGTCACGTCGTCGCGCCCGACGCGCGCCGAGGTGGCCGACGTCGCCAACGCGATCCTCGACGGGACGGACGCCATCATGTTGTCCCAGGAGTCCGCGGTCGGCGCCCACCCGGTCGGCGCCATCGCGATGATGTCGGCGATCGCGGTGCACACCGAGCGCCACGCGCCCTATCAGCGCTGGCTGGAGACGCGCGTCAAGCGCGACCACCGCGACCCGTCCTACACCGTCGCGCACGCGGCGTGCCAGGCGGCGTCCGAGCTGGACCTCGACGCGCTCATCGTGCCGACGCTGTCCGGCCGCTCCGCCCGCCTCATCTCCGCCCACCGCCCCAACGTCCCGATCTACGCGCTCTCCCCCGGGCGCGAGACGGTCCGGCGCTGCATGCTCATGTGGGGCGTGCGCGCCGCGTCGATGAAGCGCCACGAGGTGACCGAGGCGCTGATCGCCGACGCGTGTCAGCGCGTCATCGAGCTCGGCTGGTGTCGGCCCGGGATGCGCGTCGGCGTCACGGCCGGCCTGCCGAGCGGGCGGCCGGGGACGACGTCGCTGTTCCAGGTGCAGGAGCTCTAGCGGACCGCAGGTCCCGGCGCGCCGCGAGCGCGCCGACCAAGGCCATGATGATGAGGACGGCGAACGCGGCGAACGCCTCGGGCGAGCCGAGGTCGTCGAGCGAGCCGCCCAGCGCGGTGTAGGCGAACGCGCGCGGCGCACAGCCCAGCGCGGTTGCGGCCGCGAACGTGCGCAGCGCGACCGGCGACAGGCCCGCCGCGTAGTTCACCAGGCTGTAGGGCACGCCGGGCACGATCCGCGCGTACAGCACCGACAGGAACCCGCGGCGGCCGATCCACTCGCGCAGCGCCCGCAGGCGCGGGCCTTGCAGCTCGACCACGGCGTCGTGCGCGATCCAGCGCGACAGGCTGAACGCGAGCATCGCGCCGAGCGTGGCGCTGACGATCGCGATCGGCGTCCCGAGCCAGGTCCCGAACAGCAGCCCGGCCGCGCCCGCCAGCAGCGGGCCGGGGAAGAGCGCGGGCGTCAGGCAGGCCGAGACGGCGATGAAGATCAACGGACCGAGCACGCCGTAGCCGTCCATCCAGTCGCGTATGCGATCCGACGACAGCTTGCCGGTGCTCGCCACGAGCACGAACGCGCCGACGATCAAGACCCCCAAGTACGCGAGGCGCGCCAGCGCGCGCACCGCCTCAGCGCGAGGCGAGGAACTCGGCCTCCTGGCGCCCGAGCTCGGTGACGGGCTCGTCGCCGTAGACCCACTCGCGCGCGATCCGGTTCCAGTTCGCGGTCGCGCGCAGCTGGCTGATGACCGCCAGCGTCAGCATCTCCAGCCGGCGGCCGAAGAGGTGCTCGGGCGGCAGCGTCTCGTGGCGCATCTTGCCCCACCAGCGCGAGCGCGGGTCGCTCATCTGGATCATCACGTCGGTCGCGATGTCCGGCGTCAGCGCCATCGCGGCGTCGAGCGTGTACCAGCCGGTGAGATCGTGGAACTGCTCCAGGATCGAGTCCGGGTCGTAGTACTCGGGCTGCCCGAGCCAGCCGCCGCCGTGCAGGTGCTCGATCAACTCCTCGCCGCGCCCTTCCATCCCGAGGCGCTGGGTCTGGAGCTCGTACTCGGCGACTTCGTCGGAGATCCGCTTGAACAGCCCGAAGTCCAGGAACGCCATGCGGCCGTCGTCGAGCAGCAGGCAGTTGCCGGGATGCGGGTCGCCCGAGAACTGGTGGTGGCGGTACATCGACCCGAAGTAGAAGCGGAAGATGATCTCGCCGAGGCGGTTGCGCTCCTCGTCCGCGCACGTCTTGAACTCGTCGAACTTCCGACCGGTGACGAACTCCGAGACGATCACGCGCTCGTGGCTGAGCGACGTGTACACGTCGGGGATCACGACGAACGGATGGCCCTTGTAGATCCGGGCGAGCGTGCGCTGGTTCTGGGCCTCGAGCTCGTAGTCGAGCTCCTCCTCGATGCGCCCGCGGATCTCGGCGCCGAGCTCCTGCGGGTCCAGGCCGGGCGCGACGGACTTCATCAGCCGCAGGATGATCCCGAGGTTCTGCAGGTCGGATCGGACGGCGCGCGCGACGCCCGGGTACTGGACCTTGACCGCGACGTCCTTGCCGTCGTAGCGGGCGCGGTAGACCTGGCCGATCGAGGCGGCGGCGACCGGCGACGGGTCGAAGGACTCGAAGACGTCGTCGAGCTTCTCGCCGTACTCCTCCTCCAGGACCTTCTTCATGTCCTTGAACGAGACCTTCGGCGCGGCGTCGCGCAGCTTGGCGAGCTCGGCCTGGAACTCCTCGCGGAACTCCTCCGGGACCAGGCCGACGTCCAGGAAGGACATCACCTGGCCGAGCTTCATCGCGGCGCCCTTCATCGTCCCGAGCGCGGCGACGATCTGCTTGGCGGTCTCGACCTGCCGGCGGGCCATCGCGTCCTGCGCGGACTGCTCGTCGCGGGTGAGGTTGACGACGCGGGTGCCGGCCTGCTTGGCGCCCTGCGTGGCAGCGAGACGCCCGACCTTCGCGGCGCGTGCCCACCGCGAGGTCGGGATGCGATCGTCGCGGGCCATCGTGGCCTAGTGGTCCCGTCCGGGATTCCGCGCGGAACCCCCGGAGGGGGCCACTAGCGCTCCACCTTGCTGCCCGGGACGATGTCATCGCGTCCGTCGGGCCAGCGGACCCACGCCTTGTGGCCTCCGTCGTAGTCGTCGCCGAGCAGGATCAGCGTCGCGGGCTCGCCGAGCGCGGTGACCTGCTCGGTCCCTTCGGGGTCCAGGCCGCGCCAGAGGCGGATGAACTTGTTGTTCTCGTACTCCTCGGCCACGGTCGTGGCGTCGGTGTGCCCGGGCTGGATGACCGTGTCCGGCGGCAGCCGCATCAGCGTGTCCATCACCGAGGACTTGAGATCGGCGCAGGACGTCGAGCCGGGGGCGCGGACGCCGCCGACCGAGTTCTTGAACAACGTGTCGCCGGTGAAGACGTTGCCGTCGACGAGGAGCCCGAGCATCCCCGCGGTATGCCCGGGGATGTGCAGCGTCTGCACGTCGAGTCCACCGGCGCGGACGGTCTCGCCCGCGTCCATCGTCCCGGTGGCGGTGTCGACGAGGTCGCGCTCGAGCGGATGGATCAGCACCTGGACGTCGGGCCAGCGCTCCACGATCTGCGGGACCTCGGAGACGTGGTCGAAGTGATGGTGGGTCAGCAGCACGTGCGTCGGCGTCAGGTCGTGCTCGGCGACCTTGTCGAACAGCGGCTCCAGCGGCCCGCCCGCGTCCACGAAGAACGCCTCGCCGCCCGGCTCGGCGGCGACGAGGAACGTGTTCGAGAGGAACTGCGGGTGCATCGAGCGCTCGAGGATCATGCAGGTACATTGACAGCCTGATGCCCGAGCTCATCCACACCTGTTACCGGATCGGCGACATCGACCGCTCCGTCGCCTTCTACGAGGCCCTCGGCTTCGAGGAGCGACGGCGTATGGACCTGCCCGACGGCGCCATCAACGTCTTCATGGGGATCCCCGGCGACGGCGACCGCCTCGAGCTCACCTGGAACCCGGGCGTCGAGTCCTACGACCTCGGCACGGGCTACAACCACATCGCCCTGACGGTGCCCTCGCTGGCCGACACGCTCGGCGAGCTGTCGACCTCCGGGATCTCGCCGGAGAAGCCGCCCTACAACGTCGGCGGCTCGGGCTCGCTGATCTGCTTCGTCCGCGACCCGGACGGCTACCGGGTCGAGCTCATCGAGCGGCCCTAGGCGCGCGCGGGCGCCGCGCAAGCCGCCAGCGCGACGATCGCGGACAGGAAGTTGGCGGCTCGGCGCGGCGCCATGGAGTGAGTGTGCGCCGTGTCGGCGCGCACGTCCAGAGCCGGGTGGCAGCCGGACATGTCCGCGATACTGCGCGGTGATGCTGGACGCGAGCCATCGAGGGGCGTTGCGGGCCGTCGCCGACGGCGCGGCGACGGAGGAGCATGCCGGGGCGGTGCGCAACCTGGCGCTGGCAGGGCTCGTGCAGCCCGTCGACGGCGCGTGGACGGTGACGCAGACCGGTCACGCCGTGCTCGAGCTGGAGCGCGCGGGCGGCGGCGGCGCGGGCGCGAGCGACGGCGCCGGATCCGACGTGATGGCCAAGATCCGCGACTGGTTCATGACCTGAGCGCTAGCGGAGGACGAAGCCCGTCCCGAGCGGATCGCGCGGGTCGAGCATGAAGCGGTGCTCGCCGGTCCGGAAGGCCGCGCCGCGGACCTCGGTCAGCAGGCCCTCGGGCGTCTCGCCCAGCGCTCGGGCCGCGAAGCGCGTGCCGACGATCGTCACCTCCGGCCCCGCGCCGCGGCCGGACTCCACGGCCCACCGGCCGAGCGCGATCGTGCCGTGCCCGCATGCGGTCGAGTAGCCGTCCTTGCGCCAGAACAGGACGCCAAAGTCCGCGCTCGCGTCGTCGGGCTCGACGACGAAGCACCCGTACATGTCGGCGTGGCCGCGCGGCTCGTGGCACAGCAGCCGGCGCACGGCGTCGATCGCCTCCGACCCGCGCGCCGTCTCCCGCTTGGCGCGCACCGTCGTCCCCGCGATCGGCGGCACGCCGTCCAGCACGATCCGGAACGGCTCGCCGGCCGTGTGGTAGTCGACGGTGCGGCAGTCCATGGCCATGGCCGCCCAGTCTCACACCCGGTCGAGGACGGCGGCGAGGCCGTGCGGCGCGCCGGCCGGCGACATCGGCAGGATCAGCGTGCGCAGGCCGGCGTCCGCCGCGCCGCCGTCGGCCTCGGGGTGGTCGCCGACCATCAGCGCGCGCTCGGGCGCCACCGCGAGCGCGGCGCACGCCGCGCGGAAGATCGCCGGGTCCGGCTTGACCGCGCCGATCTCATAGGACAACACGACCGCGTCGACCAGGGCGAGTAGCCCGAGCCCGGCGAGCACCGGCCGCAGGTCGAAGCCGACGTTGCTCACCGCGGCCACCGCGATCCCGCGCTCGCGCAGCGCGCGGAGCGTCGGCGCCGCGTCCGGGTAGGCGACCCAGCCTTCGGGCCGGAGGATCCGCTCGTAGAGCGCGGTCGCCAGCGGCTCCGCCGCCCGCGTGGCGAGCAGCCCGGCGTAGGCGGCGCGGTGCGCCGCCGGCGAGGTGTCGCGCGCGCCGTAGGCCGCGGCCAGCGCCTCCGGCACGGCGTCGGGATACGGCCCGCCCGGCCGCCCGGCCTGCTCCAGCGCGACCGCGAGCGCCGCCGGATCCGCCACCGCGACCCCGGCCCGCGCGGCCGCGCCAGCGACCCACGCGTCGCGCTCCTCCGGCATCGCCAGCGTCCCGGCGACGTCGAACAGCACCGCCGCGATGTCGCCGGTCCTCCGCCGCTCTTCCCGCGCTCCGTCGGTCACGTCGACCGGGAATATCCCGGTCAACGCACCCGCGTGCGTTGCGGACCCGCGCTTGGCCCGCCTGGCGAACCGCGCCCGCGCTAATTCGGCCCGCCGGCCGAGGCCGCGGTGCCCGCGCGCGGGCACCATCGGCGGATGCTGGCCTTCCGCCCCCGCCGCCGCGCTGGGCCGCAGCCGCTTGCGCCTCCTGGCCGCGCGGCCGGGCGACGTGCAGCAGCGCGCACGCGCACGCCTGCGCCCCGGCGAGCCCGCCGGCGGACGCCGCCTGCGCACGCTGACCAGCGAGCTGAGCGCCGCCTACCTCGACACCTGAGAGCCGCGCGGTCCGTGCGTGCTCCGTCTCGAACCTGGGAACAGTCGTCGCGGTGACCGCTCAGCCGGACGCCCCGCCCTGGACGCCCTACCGCCCGCCGCCCGGGCCCCGCGACGAGGCCCTGCAGGCCGACGGCGCGTGGCGCCCGGACGTCGCCGCGGCGCTGCGCGACGTCCACACCCGCGACCTCGCGCAGATGGCGGCCGCGATGGCCGACGACGCCCGTCGCGCCGGCCTGCAGTTCCCGATCGACGGCGGAACCGCGGCGTTCCACGTCGACCCCGTTCCGCGGATCATCGGCGCCGACGCGTGGGCGACGATCGAGCGCGGCGTCGCCCAGCGCGCCCGCGCGCTCGACCGGTTCGTCGCCGACGTCCACGGCCCGCGCCGCGCGGTCGCCGAGGGTGTCGTCCCCGAGCGGGTGATCACCTCCGCCGAGCACCACGAGCCCGAGGCAGCCGCGGCCCCGCCGCCCGCCGGCGTCTGGGTCGCGCTCGCCGGCCTCGACCTCGTCCAGACGCCCGACGGCGAGTTCCAGGTGTTGGAGGACAACGCCCGCACACCCAGCGGCATCGCCTACACCTTGGCCGCCCGCGCGCTCGTCGAGGACGTCCTGGACCTGGACCCGGGCCGCATCCCCGCGCGCCCGCTCGACGGCGCGATCGCGCTGCTGCGCGAGACGCTGGACGCCGCCGCGCCACCGGGCGGCGACCGCGACCGCGCGACCGACCCCATCAACCTGGTCGTCCTCACCGACGGCCCGACCTCGCCGGCCTACTGGGAGCACCGCACGCTCGCCGTGCACCTCGACGCCCCGCTGCTGACCGCCGAAGACCTCGACCTCGACGCCGCCACCGGCGCGCTGGTCATGCGCGACGCGCCGCAGCGCCCGATCGACGTCGTCTACCGCCGCACCGACGCCTCCACCCTGAAGGCGCCCGGCCACGCGCTGCTGCTCCGGGCCCTCCGCGCCGGCCGGGTCGGCGTGGTCAACGCGTTCGGCACCGGCGTCGCCGACGACAAGCTCACGCACGCCTACGTCGAGGACCTGATCCGGTTCTACGACGACGAGGAGCCGGTCCTGCGCTCGGTCCCGACCTTCGACCTCGCCGACCCCGAGCACCTCGAGCAGGCGCTCGACCGCCTCGACGAGTTGGTGATCAAGCCGCGCGGCGGCGCGGGCGGCGCCGGCGTCGTCATCTGCCCGCACGCCGAGCGCGACGCGATCGGCGCGATCCGCCAGGCGATCACCGACGACCCGGGCGCGTACGTCGCCCAGGAGCTCGTGCTGCTCTCCACCCATCCCACGGTCGTCGACGGCTGCCTGCAACCGCGTCACGTCGACCTGCGGCCCTTCGCGTTCACGACCCCTACGACAACGCGCGTCCTGCCCGGCGGCCTCAGCCGCGTCGCGCTCAAGGAGGGCTCGATCGTCGTCAACTCCTCCCAGGACGGGGGCGCCAAGGACACGTGGGTCCTGTGAACGGCCTGCGCCCGCTGATCGGCGTTACCACCTCCGAGATGCGCGAGGCCGTCCGTGCCGACCCGCTGCGCGAGGCCGACCCGCAGCAGCGCGAGATGGCGCTGGGCATGGTCTACCTCCTGGCGATCGAGCGCGCCGGCGGCCTGCCCGTCGTCCTCCCGCCGCTGGACCGCGCCACGATCGGCCCGATGCTCGACCGCCTCGACGGCCTCTGCCTGTCCGGCGGCCCGGACCTCGACCCCGACACCTACGGCCAGCCGCCCCACCACCTGCTGGGCGAGACCGAGCGGGACCTCGACTCCTGGGAGCTCGCGCTCGCCGAGGAGGCCGACGCCCGCCGCCTGCCGACGCTCGGCATCTGCCGCGGCGCGCAGGCGATGAACGTGGCGCGCGGCGGCACGCTGCACCAGCACGTCGCCGACGTCGTCGGCACCACGGTCGACCACCGCCAGCTCGACCTCGGCCGCGTCCCGACGCACCTCGTCGTCGTCGCCGACGAGACGCGGCTGGCGGACATCTCCGGCGCCGGCGAATTGGCCGTCAACTCGTTCCACCACCAGGCCGTCGACCGGCTCGGGCGCGACCTGCACGCCTCCGCGCACGCGACCGACGGGCTCGTGGAGGCGATCGAGGACGTCGATGGCGGCGGCTTCTTCCTCGGCGTGCAGTGGCACGCCGAGGGGCTGGTCGACGACGCGCGCCACTGCGCGCTCTTCGCGGAGCTGGTCACCCAGGCCGCGGCGAAGAGCGCGAGCGCTACGCGCTGAGGGAGCCGTTGGCCGGCGCGTTGGCCGGCAGCTGGTCGGCGAGCACCGACCGGTGCGTGGGCCGGGCCTTCTCCCACAGCGCCCGGCCTTCCGGCGTGACGTGCGCGTAGATCCCGCGGCGGTCGTCGGCGCACATCGCGCGCTGCACGAGGCCGTCGGTCTCGAGCCGGCCGATCAGCCGTGAGAGGGCGGACTGCGAGAGGCAGACCGCTTCGGCGAGGTCCTGCATCCGGCGGCCGTCGCCGCCGTCGGTCGTCGCCAGGCGCTCGAGGACCTCGAACTCGCTGAGCCCGATGCCGTGCTCGCGCTCCAGCGCCTTGTCCAGCGCGCCGGAGACCTTCGCGTGGCACAGGGCGACCCCGCGCCACGTCGCAACGAGCGAAGCGGAGTCAGCATCTGTGGACATACGCGCCATTATACCCGACCCGAACAATATTTGCGCCCACATCTCTTGCACATGCATTGCTTGCACATGCATGTATTGTCTCTCGCATGGCTTCTCTCCCCTCCCCCATGCACCACGTCACGGACGAGCGCTGGACGGCCCGCACCTGGGCCGCGCTGATGCTCCTCTGCGGCGTGCTGTTCCTGGACGGGCTCGACGTGTCCATGGTCGGCGTCGCGCTGCCCTCCATCCGCGAGGACCTCGGGCTGACCACCGCGCAGCTGCAGTGGGTCGTGTCGGGCTACGTGCTCGGCTACGGCGGCCTGCTCCTGCTCGGCGGCCGGGCCGCCGACCTGCTCGGCCGGCGCCGCGTGCTGATCGTCGGCCTGTCCGTCTTCACCGTCGCCTCCCTGCTGGGCGGGATGGTCTCCGACCCGAACCTGCTCATCGCGACCCGCTTCCTGAAGGGCGCCAGCGCCGCGTTCACCGCGCCCGCCGGGTTGTCCTACATCACGACCACGTTCGCCGAAGGGCCCGTGCGCAACAAGGCGCTCAGCGTCTACACCGCGTTCGGCGCCTCCGGCTTCTCCTCCGGGCTGATCCTCGGCGGCCTGCTGACCGAGGCCGGCTGGCGGTTCACGTTCCTGCTCCCCGTCCCGTTCGCCCTGCTGATCCTGGCCGCCGCTCCCCGGCTGCTGGCCAAGGACGCGCCCTCCGAGGGGCCGCGGCCGGGCTTCGACCTCCCCGGCGCGCTGACGATCACCGCCGGCATGCTCCTCCTCGTCCGCACGGTGGTGCGCGCGCCGGACGTCGGCTGGGCCTCGGCCACGACGATCGTCTCGTTCGCCATCGCGGTCGCGCTGCTCGCGAGCTTCGTCGCGATCGAGAAGCGCACGAAGCACCCGCTGGTCCGCCTGGGCATCCTCAGCCACGGGCACATCGTCCGCGCCAACCTCGGCGCGATGGCGACGGCCGGCTCGTACTTCGGCTTCCAGTTCATCGCCACGCTGTACTTCCAGTCGGTGCTCGGCTGGTCGGCGCTGGAGACCGCGCTGGCGTTCCTGCCGGCCGGCCTGCTCGTCGCCTTCGGCTCGACCCGCGTCGGCCCGCTGGTCGACAAGGTCGGGACGGCGCCGCTGATGGTCGTCGCGTTCATCTCGTTCGCGGCCGGCTACGCGCTGTTCCTGCGCGCCGACATGGACCCCACGTACATCACGATGATCCTGCCGACGATGCTGCTGATCGGCGGCGGCTTCGCGCTCGGCTTCCCCAGCTTCAACATGCAGGGGACGATGGGCGTGGCCGACCACGAGCAGGGTCTGGCCTCCGGCCTGATCAACACCTCGTTCCAGGTCGGCGGCGCGATCACCCTGGCGATCGTCTCCGCGGTCGTCGGCACCTCGAACGGCTCCGAGTTCCTCCACGACTCGCACACGGCAGTGGGAGTGGTGACCGGCGTCGCCGCCCTCGGACTGGTCAGCGCCCTCAGCGGCCTGGCCGTGCGCCGGCGCCCCGCGCTGGCGGTCGACGGCTCCGGCGCCTAACCCCCGACCCCTCCCCTCCCCACCAGGCTCCCGGCCCGGTCGCGTCTCTCCTCCTGTGGGCGCGGCCGGGCCAGCCTGATAGGGCGCCACCGGCCCGGGTACTCTCCGGCACGATGGCCGAACGCCGCATCGCCGTGTGCGACCTGGGGTCCAACTCGTTCCGGCTCGTCGTCTTCACCGCCGCCGACGGCTGGTGGCGGCGAACCGACGAGATCCACGAGTCCGTGCGGATCGGCGCCGGGCTGGCCGAGACCGGGAAGCTGTCGGACGAGGGCATCGCCCGCGGCCTGGCCACGGCCGAGGTCTTCGCGCACTTCTGCGACGCGGTCGGGATCACCGACATCGACGCGGTCGCGACCTCCGCGATCCGCGACGCGACCAACGCCGACGCGTTCCTGTCGCGCGCCGCGCTGCCGGTGCGCGTGCTGTCCAAGGAGGAGGAGGCCCGCGCCGGCTACCTGGCCGCGGTCAACTCCACCACCTTGGCCGACGGCGCCGTGCTCGACCTCGGCGGCGGCTCGATGCAGCTGGTGCGCGTCGCGTCGCGGCACGCGCGCGAGCTGCAGTCCTGGCCGCTGGGCGCCGTGCGGATGACCGAGCGCTTCGGCCTCGGCTCCGGCGTCGCGTCCAAGAAGCAGCTCAAGGCGCTGCGCGACCACGTCGCCCGCGAGCTCGAGGACGCGCCCTGGCTGCCGAAGTCCGGCGCGCGCATCGTCGGGATCGGCGGCACCGTCCGCAACCTCGCGGCCGCCGTCCAGCGGGCCGAGGGCGTGCCGGAGTTCGGCGTGCAGGGCTTCGTGATGCCCAAGGACGAGCTGAGCGAGCTGGTCGCGCGGTTCGCGGCGATCGAGCCCAGCGAGCGCGCGAAGGTGCCGGGCATCAAGTACTCGCGCGCCGACCTGATCCTCGCGGGCGCCGCCGTGGTCGAGGCGGTCCTGGACCTCGGCGGCTTCGCCGCGATCGAGGCGACCGAGGCCGGCCTGCGCGAGGGTGTGTTCTTCGACAACTACCTCGACGGCGACCCGCCGCTCTTCGACGACGTCCGGCGCGCGTCGGTGCTCAACCTCGCGTTGCAGTACCACATGGACAACGCGCACACTGAGCACGTCGCGCGGCTGGCGCTGGGGCTGTTCGACGACACAGCGGCGGCAGGGCTGCACCCCGGCGACGCGCGCGAGCGCGAGCTGCTGTGGGCGGCCTGCGTCCTGCACGACATCGGCATGAGCGTCGACTACGACGACCATCACAAGCACTCCAAGTACCTGGTGTTGAACTCCGGGCTGCCGGGCTTCGACCAGCGCGAGGTCGCGATCATCGGCCAGGCGGTGCGCTTCCACCGCAAGGGCATGCCGACCAGCGGCGGCTTCGACAAGCTCCTGCGCGACGGCGACCTGGCGATCCTCGACCGCTGCGCGCTGTTCCTGCGCCTGGCCGAGGACCTGGAGCGCTCGCGCGACCAGCTCGTCGCGGCCGTCGACGTCCAGGTCGACGGGGACGACGAGGTGCGCCTCGCCCTACGCGCCGACGGCGACGTCCGCGTCGCGCGCTGGGCCGCGAGCCGCGAGGGCGACCTGTTCCGCCGCGCGCTCGGGCGCGGCCTCACGGTCGGCGCCGACGCGGTGCGCGCCTAGGCTAAGCGGATCGCCACCGGGGATCCGGGTCGTTCTCACCCCAACATGTGGGGTGAAGACGACCTGGATGGCCGCCTGATGCCTCAGCGCTTCAGGGTCACGGCGATCGACCGGCTCGCCCGGCCGGAGGCGGCGACGCAGGACAGCGTGAGCGTCGCCCTGACCCGGCGCGCCGCGCGCAGCCGGGCGCGGTAGGTCTTCTTGATGGTCAACGCGAGGCGCACGTCGCCCGCGGGCGCCGCGCGGATCGCCGAGGCCAGCGTCGCGGCCCGGCGGCCCAGGTGCAGCCGGCGCGCCTCGCCCGCCGTGACCGTCAGCCGGGCCGTGGCGGCGCAGGCCTGGGTCAACGTGGCCGTGAAGGACAAGGACTTGGCCCTGGTCGCGGCGACCAAAGCGCCGAGCCGGACGGCCCTGGGCCGCCCGAGGCCGACGGCCAGCGGCAGCGTGCCGAGCATCGGCGGCGTGCCCCCGCCGGACGGCCCGGAGCCGCCGGGCGTCGTCGTCGTTCCGGGGCTGGTGGTGGACCCGCCGCTCCCGCCCGCGCCCGCCGGCGGCGCCGCCGCGCGGTCCACGTCCTCGCACGCCGCGTCGGTCGCGTCGGCGTAGTCCACCGTCGCGCTGTCCTCCGCGCCGCCGCAGGCCAGCGTGTCGACCTCGCCGTCGCGCGCGAGGAAGAAGTCGGCCCCGTCGCCGCCGGAGAGCCGATCGGCGCCCGGCCCGCCGATGACCGTGTCGTCGCCCCCGCCGCCGGCGAGCGCGTCGTCGCCCGCCCCGCCGTCCAGCGCGTCCGCGCCGTCGCCGCCGCTCAGCGTGTCGTCGCCCGCCCCGCCGGCCACCGTCAGCGCCGGGAACCGCTCGCCGGCGTAGCCGTCCCGCAACGTGTCGTCGCCGCCGCGCAGGTCGGCGACGACCTGCACCTCGTCGCCCGTGACGCCGCAGGTCACGGTCGCGCCGGACCGCGCGCAGCCGGCGCCGGACGTCGTCGCGGCGCCACCGCTCACGCTGAAGGCCAGGTCGTCCGGCGCCGAGCCCGGCGCCGGGGCGAACATGATGGTGTTGGTCCCGTCGTCGCCGGTGACCGTGACCGTGTCGCCGTCGCGGGCGAACGTCGTCGCCGCGGCTGCGGCGGCGCTCGGCACGATCGACAAGAGCAGGAGGGCGAGGAGCCCGGCCCGCTGGACGCGGAGCATCGCGCCAGCCTACGCGGCGGCGGGCGCGGCGGGCGCGGCGGGCGCGGCGGGCGCGGCGGAGAGGACCACGTCGGCCGCCGGGACGGGCCGCCCGTACAGGTAGCCCTGCACCATCGGGCAGCCCATCTCGCGCAGGAGCTCGTCCTGGTCGGCGGTCTCCACGCCCTCGGCGATCACGGTCAGGCCCATGCGGTTGGCGAGCGTCAGGACAGCCTCGACGACCGCGCGGTCCTGCGTGCTGTCGACGAGGTCGGCGACGAACGAGCGGTCGACCTTCACGACGTCGACCGGCAGCGCCTTGAGATGGGTCAGCGACGAGTAGCCGAGGCCGAAGTCGTCGAGCGCGACGCGCACGCCCAGGACGCGCAGCGCCTCGAGCGCGCGGCGCGCCACGTCGGGCCGGCGCAGCACGGCGGTCTCGGTGACCTCCAGGCAGATCGAGGACGGCGGCACGCCGGTCTCGCGCAGCGCGCGCTCGACGACCGCGACGAAGTCCGCCTGGCCGAGCTGGCGCGCGCTCACGTTGACCGACACCCAGAGGTCGCGCTGCCCCTGCGCGCGCCACGCCGCGAGCTGGCGGCACGACTCCTCCAGGACCCACGCGCCGATCGGGACGATCAGCCCGTCGTCCTCGGCGATGCGCAGGAACGACCCCGGCGCGAGCTCGCCGCGGTCCGGGTGGTCCCAGCGCAGCAGCGCCTCGCAGCCGACGGCGTTGCCGTCGACCATCGTGACCAGGGGCTGGAAGACGACGCGCAGCTCGCCGCGCTGGAGCGCGCCGCGCAGCTGGGCCGCGAGCTCCAGCCGGTGGCGGACCTCCTCGGCGAGCGCGGCGTCGAAGACCTCGGCGTGGCCGCGGCCGTCGGACTTCGCGCGGCGCAGCGCCACGTCGGCGTCGCGGATCAGATGCTCGGGGTCCATCGCGCGGTCGCGGGCGACCGCCACGCCGACGCTCCCGGTCACCGAGATCAGCCCGTTGCGCGTCGGGATCGGTCGCGAGAACGCGCCGTGCACGCGCTCGATCACCGCCTCGATGCCGTGCGCGCCGCCGTCGGCCAGGCCCTCGGCCACGACCAGGAAGCGGTCGCCGCCGAAGCGCCCGACGGTGTCGGCCGCGCGCAGCCGCTCGGTCAGCCGGTCGGCGATCGCGCGCAGGACGATGTCGCCGCCCGCGTGGCCGTGCGTGTCGTTGATGGTGGTGAGGTCGTCGACGTCGACGAGCAGCGCGACCGCCGCGCCGGCGTTGCGGCCCAGCCGCGCGATCGCGGCGCCGAGGCGGTCGGTCGCCAGCGCGCGGTTGGCGACGCCGGTCAGCGCGTCGTGGAGCGAGTGGCGCTCGAGCTCCTTGCGCGTGGTGATGTCCTTGGCGACCGCGCTCCACTCGGTCCCGTCCCAGCGGGCGGACCACAGCAGCCAGCGCCAGACCCCGTCGCGCGTCCGCAGCCGGTTCTCGTAGCGCGTGGTGCACGGTGACGGCCCGGTGGCGCGCGCGATCTCCTGGCAGGTGCGCTCGAGATCCTCGGGATGGACGAAGTTCAGGAACGGCTCCGCCATCAGCTCGTCGCGGGACCAGCCGAGGACGGCCTCCCACTCCGGGTTCAGGCAGGTGAAGTAGCCGCGGCGATCCGCGATGGCGAGCAGGTCTGGGGAGCGGTCGAAGAACCGCTCCACGTCCCCCTTGGACGACCCCATGTGCCGGGTGGTCGGCCTGATTTGCTGAGAACTTGAGCGTTCCCGTGCCGGTTCAGTCGTCCGGCTGGCCGTACGGGGCGACCGTGACCTGCCGCTCGACGGCCACCGCCTCGACGACGTCGGCCTCCTCGGCCTCGCGCTCGAGGTCCTCGTCGTGCTGCCCGTCGCAGAGGACGCGGAAGTTGCCGGTCACGCCGCTGTCGGCGTGGATCGTGATGCCCGGCAGGATCTGCTCGCCCTCGTCGAAGCCGAGGCGCTCGAGGTCGAAGTGCGCCAGCCCGATCCCGAACGCGTTGTGCGTCGGGTTCTCGCGATCGTGGGCGTTGATCGCGATCTGGAAGGCCTGCAGGTTCTTGGCGATCTTCGAGGTGTCGGACATGGCGCTCGCCTAGAGGCTACCGATGCGGTCGACGAGCGCCCGCGTCCGCGGGGCGGGCAGGCCGTGGCGCGCGGCGGCGCGCAGGACGGCGCCGCCGATCGCGTCGAGCTCGTGGTCGCCCGGGGATGGCTCGGTCCGCATCACGTCGGCCCGCAGCGAGGACGTCGCGGCGTCGGGCAGCGCGCGCAGCTCGGCCAGGACCGCGTCGGCGTCGACCCGCGCGCCCTCGGCGCGGGCGACCGCCGCGACCTCGCGGGCGACGGCCTCGGCGTCGTCGCGGACGTCGCCGAGCGGCGCGTCGGCGGCAGTCGTGGCGAGCGCGATGCCGGCGAGGCGGGAGAGCTTGGCCCAGAGGACGTCGGCCTCGGCGCCGCCCTCCACGACCTCGACGTGCGCAAGCGCGAGCGCGTCGGTCAGCGCGGGCGCGCCCGGCGCCGCGACGGTGACCGTCAGGAACGGCGCGCGATGCACGACGCTCGTGCGCCCCTCGCGGTGGGCCTGGACCCGCACCGTCGCGGCGACGACGTTGGCGAAGCGCTCCCGGAGCAAGGCCATGTGGTCGACGCCGTTGAGCAGCGGCACCACCACGTCGGGCTCGCCGGCGATCCGGTCCAGCGCGCGGGCGAGGTGCGGGGCCTTGACCGCGACGACCAGCGCGCCGGGCGGCGCCTCGAGCGCCGGCACCGCGCGCACGCGCTCCACGTGGTCGCCGAACGCCGGCGAGCCGACCGCGATCCCGTCGCGCGCGATCGCCTCGGCGCTGGCCTCGGTCGTGACCAGCGCGGTCGCCACGCCGGCCCGGGTCAGCTGCGCGCCGAGCAGCGCGCCGACGGCGCCCGATCCGAGGATCGCGATCAGGTCTCGTCCTCGGAGGTGAGCCAGCGGCGCGCGAGCTTCGGCGCCTCCCATGCCTCCATCGCGTCCAACAGAGCGACGGGGTCGGGATCGGCCACGAGCAGCTTGCGGTGGTCGACGCTCACGAAGCGCTCGGCGGTCATGTGGTCCAGCAGCGCGACGAGCGGACCCCAGAATCCGTCGACGTCGAGCAGGCCGACCGGCTTGCGGTGCAGCCCGAGCTGCGACCACGACAACATCTCGACGACCTCCTCGAGCGTGCCGATGCCGCCGGGCAGGACGAGGAACGCGTCGGCCAGGTCGGCCATCAGCATCTTGCGCTCGTGCATGTTCTCGACGACGCGCAGGTCGGTGACGCCCGTGTGCCCGACCTCGCGGTCGTCGAGGAAGCGCGGGATCACGCCCGTGACCTCGCCGCCCGCCGCGAGCGCTGCGTCGGCGAGCACGCCCATCAGGCCGAGCGACCCGCCGCCGTAGACGACGTCCGCGCCGCGCCGGACGACCTCGGTGATCGCCCGGGTCGAGACCTCGGCGTAGTCCGGGTTGGCCCCGTCCGCCGAGCCGGCATAGACGCAGACGCGCATGAACCTGCCGCTCACGATCGCACCGCCAAGCGCGCGCGCAGGAGCCGCAGGCGAGTTCGCGCCCGGACGCCGAGCCCCTGGGCGAGGTCGTCCGCCGTCACGCGTCGACCAGCACGCCGGGGTTGAGCACGCCACCGGGATCGACCGCGGACTTGGCGGCGCGCAGCGCGGCCGCGAACAGGTCCGGGCGCTGCTGGTCGTACCACTCGCGGTGGTCGCGGCCGACCGCGTGGTGATGGGTGATCGTCCCGCCGGCGGCGATGATGGCCTCTGAGGCTGCGCGCTTCATCGCTTCCCACTGTGCCAGCTCGTCGCCGCGGCGGGCGGGCGCGAGCACCGTGAAGTACGGCGCCGGGCCGTCGGGGTAGACGTGCGTCATCCGGCAGCTGACGCGGCAGGGCTCGCCCAGCGCGTCGCGGACCGCGCCGGTCACCGCCGCGTGGAACGCGGGCCAGCGGTCCCAGGTGATCGCGGTCTCGAAGGTGTCGGACAGGACGCCGAGCTGCAGGAGCGCGTCGCGCAGGTAGGGCATGGCGATGAACGCGTCGCGCCAGGTGGAGACGGCGCCGCCGCGGGTGGGCGGGCCGGTCTCCGTGGGCTCGTCCCACGCGCCGCCGTGCGCCTTGCAGATCGCCAGGCCCCGTGCGAGTTGTGCGTCAACTTCATGGTCCGTCGACTCGAAGCCCAGGACCAGCACCGCGTGCGTGCCGTCGCTCGTGCCGGTCTGCTGAGCCTCCAGCGCGTCGACCAGCCGGCAGTTCGCCGGGTTCAGCCCGGACTGCGCCAGCTCGCGCACCGCGGCGCTGCCGCCGTTCATGAAGTCCTTGAAGCGCACCGCGCGCGCGGCGCGGAAGCGCGGCTTGGGCTGCACCCGCACCCACGCCTCGGTGATGACGCCGAGGATGCCCTCCGACCCCAGCAGCAGGCGGTCGGGCGACGGCCCGGCGCCGGAGCCCGGCAGCCGCCGCGACTCCCAGGTGCCCGACGGCGTGATCGCGCGGACCGACTCCACCAGGTCGTCGATGTGCGTCCAGACCGTGGCGAAGTGCCCGCCGGCGCGCGTGGCGATCCAGCCGCCGAGCGTCGAGAGCTCGAACGACTGCGGGAAGAACCGCAGCGTGAGGTCGTGCTCGGCCAGCTGGGCCTCCAGCGCCGGCCCGGCCGTGCCCGCCTGAATGCGCGCCGCGCGCGACACCGGGTCGACTTCTACGACGCGATCGAGGCGCGACAGGTCGAGCGACACGACGCCGAGGCGGTCGGCCGGGACCCGCGGCTCGACGCCGCCGACGACGCTCGTCCCGCCGCCGAACGGGATCACCGCGACGTCCTCGCGCGCCGCCCATTCCAGCGTCGCCTCGATGGCGTCCTCGTCGCGCGCGAAGACCACCGCGTCGGGCGCGCGGTCGACCTGGCCGCGGAACGCGCGGACGGTGTCGGGGAACGAGCGGCCGTAGGCGTGCTCGACACGGTCGCGCGGATCCGTCGACCAGCCGTCGAGGCCGTCGGGCCGCGGGAAGCGAGGCGCGGGCAGCGCGATCGACCCGAGCGCCACCGGCTGCTCGACGTCGTCGGGCAGCGGGAAGCCCAGGACGTCGCGCACGACCGGCGCGAGCGCCGTCGGGTCGAGCTTGGCGTCCTCGAAGCCCCAGCCCCACCACGACCGCCGGCGGCTCACGACGGCGCCCCCGCCGGGCGCGGCGCGCGGCCCGGCGTCGTCGCGCGGCGCCGGCGGCCCATCACCGCGCCGGCCGGCTCGCGCAGCCGCGCCACCTTCGTCCGCGGCCGCCCCCTGGCGACCTCCTCGGACCCGAGCAGGACCGTCGCCTGCGTCGAGAGCACGCCGCCATTGCCATGAGCCAACACGATGTCCTTGCCTTCCTCGCGCACCTCGCGCACCGCCTCCACCAGCAGCGGTAGCCCGTTCATCCCGGGGTGCCCATAGGACAGCCCGCCTCCCGCCGTGTTCACGCGCAGCTCGCCGCCGGGCGCGATGCGGCCGCCCTCGACGAACGCGCCGCCGTCGCCCTTGCCGCAGAACCCCAAGTCCTCCAGGAACAGGATCGGCGTGATCGTGAACGCGTCGTAGATCTGCGCCGACTCGACGTCGCTCGGCCGCAGCCCGGCCTCGGCGAACGCCCGCGCGCCGGACTCGACGGCGGCGGTGCGCGTCAGGTCCGGCATCGCCGAGACGTGCCGGTGCGTCTGCGCCTCGCCCGCGCCGAGCAGGAAGACCGGCGTGCTCCGCAGCCCGCGCGCCCGCGCCACCGACGTGACGACCAGCGCGCCGCCGCCGTCGGTCACCAGGCAGCAGTCGCGCACGCCGAACGGGTCGCACACGCGCGGGGAGGCGAGGACGTCGTCGACGCCCAGGTCGCCCTGCGACCAGGCGGGGTCGCCGCGCCGCTGCGCCCACTGGCGCGCGCTGACCGCGACCCACGCGAGCTGCTCGGGCGTCGTCCCGTACTCGTGCATGTGCCGCGACGCCGCCAGCGCGTAGGCGGCGATCGGGAGCATCGGCGCGTAGCGCGCCTCCCACGGGTCGACGTCCTGCACCGACGCCGTCGCGCGGCCGACCGACCGCTGCGTCGAGCCGTAGCCGATGACCGCGACCTCGCACAGGCCCGCGGCGATCGCCGCACGCGCGTGGTTGAGGTGGGCCATCGGCGACGCGCCGCCGATCATGGTGGAGTCGCTGTAGCGCGGCTGGATGCCGAGGTCCTCGGCGAGCGTCGTGCTCGCCCACGGCACCTGCGTCGCCGCGGCGAAGACGCCGTCGACGTCGGCGGTGGTCAGCCCAGCGTCGGCCAGCGCGGCGCGCGCGGCCTCGGCCATCACGTCGGCGGCGCTCAGGCCCGGCAGCGCCACGCCCATCTGCGCCTCGGCCGCGCCGACGATCGCCAGCCCGGTCACGACACTCGCGCTCCGAAGTGCCGACCGCCGCGGGAACGAGCCTCCGGGCGAGTACGCGCCTCGGAATGCGAGCGTTCTCCGCGAGTCATTCCGCTGCCTCGAAGACCGGGACGTCGTCCTCCCACGCGACGCGCACCCGCGTCCCGATCGCCACGTCCTCGGGCGCGACCCCGACGACCCGGCTCATCATCCGGAAGCCCTCGTCGAGGTCGACCAAGACCAGGTTGTAGGCCTCTTCGCCGCGCGGCCGGACGACGGTCGTCGCGTAGACCGCGCCGAGGCCAGCGCTGACGCGCCAATCGTCGCAGCCGACCCGGGGCCGGAACACCGGTGTTCCGGCGTGATCGACCTGGTAGGCGAGCTCCCGCCGGCGGCAGTGCTCCGTATAGACGTCCGCGGGCGAGCGCTCCAAGACGCCGCCAGCGTACCCTTCGCTCTGCATGACGCAAGCGCAGGCACCCGCGCTGCTCGCTCGAGGCCCCTGGGCCGCCGAGCAGGTGCGCGCGGTCTGGCTCGACGAGGCCTTCGTCGCCGAGGAGCACAAGGTCGACGCCGCCGACGCCGCGATCGCCGCCCTGCGCGACCGCGGCTCGCCGAGCCACGACGGCGTCGGCGCCCGCCTCGTGACCTTCGAGGAGACCGGCGACGGCACCCTGCAACTCGAGTTGCAGCCCCTCCGCTGGGCGCTGCGGCTTGTTGAAGGCGATGCCTCGGCCACGATCTCCGCGCTCTGCGTCACGCGCGACAGCGAGGGCCGCTGGCTCGCCGGCCGGCGCGCCTCCTGGCTCGCGTCCTGGGCCGGCCGCTGGGCGCTCGGCGCCGGCGGCGCGGTCGACGAGGGCGAGTCGCCGTTCGAGACGCTGACGCGCGAGCTCGACGAGGAGTGGTCGGTCGTCGCGGAGCGCGTGACCGGCGAGGCGCTCGTGCGCCTGCCGCACAACATGATCATGTTCATCGGGCAGGCCTGGCTTCCCGCCGGCGCGCAGGTCACGCCCGACCACGAGCACGACGCCTACGCGTGGTGGCCCGCGGACATCGACGACTGGCCCGCCGAGGCCGACGATCCGCTGCGCATGGTGGCGCGGCTGGTGCAGTGAAGACCGTCCCGACCCGCGCCGCGCGCTTCACGCCGTCGTTCACGACGCTCAAGCACCTGTCGTTCGCGCACTCGACGATCTACGCGATCCTGCTGACGGTGTGGATCGTCCCCGGGCTCCATCCGCTCGAGTTCGTCTTCGGGCTCGCGCACGGGGTCGGGTGGATCGTCATGTGCGTCCTGTGCATCGAAGCACTGCGGGCACGCGTGATCTCACTGCAACTTGCGGTGGCGGTGGCCGTAATAGGTGCTGTCGGGCCGTTCGTCGGGTCCTACGAGTTCATCCGCGAAACACGGCGTCGCACCCTAACCGTCGCTAACAGCAATCAGCGCTAGAGTCAAGAAAAGAGACATGGCCGTCGAAGCCGCAGCAATCGAGGTCACCCTCCCCGCGATGGGCGAGTCGGTGACGGAAGGCACCATCCTGGAGTGGCACAAGCAGGAAGGTGACACCATCGAGGCTGACGAGATCCTCGTCGAGGTCTCGACCGACAAGGTCGACGCGGAGGTGCCCTCGCCCGCGAGCGGGACCATCGTGAAGATCCACTTCGCCGAGGGGGACACCGTGCAGGTGGGCTCCGTCCTGGCGGAGATCGCGGCGGGTGACGGCAGTGCGGGGTCGGCCAACGGCAGCGGCAACGGGAGCGGTGCGTCCGCACCTCCGGCCTCCGAAGCTCCAGCCGACGACACGCCCGGCGAGATCGTCGACATCACGACCCCGGCCGGCGGCGAGTCCGTCACCGAGGGCACCATCTTGGAGTGGGCGGTCAAGGTCGGCGACGCCGTGGGCGACGGCGACACGGTCGTCGAGATCTCCACCGACAAGGTCGACATGGAGCTGCCCTCCCCCGCGGCGGGCACGATCACCGAGATCCTCGCCGAGGAGGGTGAGACCGTCACCGTCGGGCAGGTCATCGCCCGCATGCAGCTCGGCGCCGCCAACGGCGCCGGGACGGGTGGGTCCGGGTCTGCCCCGGCGTCCGGCAACGGCGCCGCCACGAGCGCGCCCGCCGCGCCGGCCGCGGTGCCCAGCGACGCCAAGGCCTCCCCCGTCGCCGCGCGCGTCGCGGCCGCCGAGGGCGTCGACCTCGGCCAGGTCACCGGCAGCGGCCCCAACGGCCGCATCACCAAGGACGACGTCCTGTCCTTCGACGGGGCGGGTGAGGCCGGGTCCGCCACGGGCAAGCGCACCGTGCTCAAGGGCGGCGCCGCGATGCTCGCCCGCTACATGGACGAGTCGCGCGAGATCCCGACCGCGACCTCGTTCCGGACGATCACCGTCACGACGATGGACGCGCGGCGCAAGCAGCTCAAGGACGCCGGCCAGAAGGTCTCCTTCACGCACCTGATCGCGTACGCCATCTCGCTGGCCGCCCAGCAGGACATGCCGGTCATGTCCCATCACTTCGACACCGTCGACGGCAAGCCGACGCGCATCGACGACGAGGCCGTCAACCTCGGCATCGCGGTCGACGTGGAGAAGAAGGACGGCTCCCGCACGCTGATGGTCCCGGTCATCCGCGACGCCGGGCGCCTGTCGTTCAAGGACTTCAAGGCGGCGTTCGACGCGCTGATCGCCAAGGCGCGCGACAACAAGCTCACCGCCGACGACCTCACCGGCGCCAACGTCCAGCTCACGAACCCCGGCGGCATCGGGACCATCGCGAGCGTCCCGCGCCTGATGAAGGGCAACGGCACGATCGTCGCCACCGGCTCGATCGCCTACCCCGTCGGCCTCGGCAACATCGGCGACATGATCGGCGCCGAGAAGGTCATGACCATGACCTCGACGTACGACCACCGCGTCATCCAGGGCGCGGAGTCGGGCCGGTTCCTGCAGGTCGTCGAGGGCTACCTCCAGGGCGAGAACGCGTTCTACGACGGCGTGTTCGCGTCGCTCGGCGCGCAGCTCGGCCCGGCGCCCTCGCCGCCGGCGCCCGCCGCCGCCGCGGCCGCCGCCCGCGAGTCCCGCGCCGGCGACCGCCGCGCGCCGGTCATCGACGAGGAGCTGTTGCAGGCCGTGCAGGCCGCGACGTCGCTGCTCAAGGCGCACCGCACGCACGGCCACCTGGCCGCGAGGCTCGACCCGCTGGGCACCGAGCCCGAGGGCGATCCCGCGCTGGACCCGGACACCGTCGGCCTGACGCCCGAGCTGATGGCCAAGATCCCGGCGCGCATCCTGCGGATGCACGTGCCGGGCGCGACGCTGGCCGACGCGCTCCCGCACCTGCGCGAGACCTACTGCGGGACGATCGCCTACGAGATCGAGCACATCGCCTCGCACCGCCAGCGCACCTGGCTGCGCGAGAAGATCGAGGGCGGCGAGTTCCGCAAGCCGCTGACCACCGAGGAGCAGAAGGCGCTCCTGACGCGCCTGATCGAGGTCGACGCGTTCGAGCGCTTCATGCACAAGGCCTACCTCGGCCAGAAGCAGTTCTCGATCGAGGGCCTCGACATGACGGTCCCGATGATCGACGAGGCGATCCAGCTCGCGGCTGCCCACGGCGCCCGCGAGGTCGTCGTCGGCATGGCGCACCGCGGCCGGCTCAACGTGCTGGCCCACAACCTGGGCCGGCCCTACGACACGATCTTCGCCGAGTTCGAGGGCGCCTCCACGCTGGAGGCCGTCACGACCATCCCGATGGGCGGCACCGGCGACGTCAAGTACCACCACGGCGCGCAGGGCTCCTACCAGCTCCCCAACGGCGAGTCGATCCTCGTCAACCTGGAGAGCAACCCGTCGCACCTGGAGTTCGTGCACCCGGTCGTCGTCGGCGCGGCGCGCGCCGCGCAGACCACGCGCCAGGGCCCGCACGCGCACCGCGACACCGACGCCGCGATGCCGATCGTCCTGCACGGCGACGCGGCCTTCCCGGGCCAGGGCGTCGTGGCGGAGGGCTTCAACCTCCAGGCGCTGGACGGCTACAAGGTCGGCGGCACGCTGCACCTGGTGACCAACAACCAGGTCGGCTTCACCACCGACCCGGAGGACGCGCGCTCGACCCGCTGGGCCTCCGACCTCGCCAAGGGCTACGACGTCCCGATCATCCACGTCAACGCCGACGACGTGCAGGCGTGCATCCACGCCGTGCGCCTCGCCTTCGCCTACCGCGAGGAGTTCGGCCACGACGTCGTCATCGACCTGATCGGCTACCGCCGCTTCGGCCACAACGAGGCCGACGAGCCCGCCTACACGCAGCCCGAGATGTACGCCAAGATCAAGGGCCACAAGCGCGCGGCCGAGATCTGGGCGGAGCGCATGGTCACCGAGACCACGATCACCAAGGACGACGTCGACCGTCAGAGCCAGGAGATCTGGGACCGGCTGAGCGCGCTGCACGCCGACCTGAAGTCCAAGATCAAGGCGGCCGAGGCGGCCGGCGGCGTGACCCAGCAGACGGGCGAGTACCAGCTCGACCGCTCGCCGTCGCCCGACGTGCCGACGGCGGTCTCCCACGACCGCCTGCAGAGCCTCAACGCCGAGCTGCTCACGACGCCCGAGGGCTTCACCGTGCACCCGAAGCTCGTCAAGCAGCTCGACCGCCGCCGCGCGGCGCTCGGCGCCGACGGCGGCATCGACTGGGCGCACGCCGAGACGCTGGCCTACGCGTCGCTGCTGACCGAGGGCACGCCGATCCGCCTGACGGGTCAGGACGTCGAGCGCGGCACGTTCTCGCAGCGCCACCTCGTCCTGCACGACGCCAAGACCGGGCAGACCGTCTGCCCGATCCAGTCGCTGCCGGGCGCGCTCGCCCCGTTCGAGCTGCACAACTCGCCGCTCAGCGAGATCGCCTGCCTCGGCTTCGAGTACGGCTACTCCGCCGAGGCGCCCGAGACGCTGGTGCTCTGGGAGGCGCAGTTCGGCGACTTCGCCAACAGCGCCCAGGTCATCATCGACCAGTTCATCATCAGCGGCCTGGCGAAGTGGGGCCAGACCTCGCGGCTGACGCTGCTGCTGCCGCACGGCTACGAGGGCTCGGGCCCGGAGCACTCCTCCGCCCGCATCGAGCGCTTCCTCCAGCTCGCCGCCGAGGGCAACATCCGCGTCGCGAACCTCACGACGCCGGCGCAGTACTTCCACCTGCTGCGGCGCCAGGCGCGGATCACCAAGCAGCGTCCGCTGGTGATCTTCACGCCGAAGTCGCTGCTGCGCCTGCCGCAGGCGACGAACCGGATCGAGCACCTCGCCGAGTCGCGGTTCTTCCCGGTGCTGGGCGAGCCGCGCGTGCCGATCGAGAAGGTCAAGCGGCTCGTGCTGTGCACCGGCAAGATCTACTACGACCTGGTCTCGCACCCGAACCGCGCCGAGAACGACGGCGTAGCCATCGGCCGCATCGAGCTGCTGTACCCCTTCCCCGAGGGTCAGGTCCGCGAGCTCATCGAGACCTACCCGAACCTCGAGGAGGTCGTGTGGGTGCAGGAGGAGCCGCGCAACATGGGCGCCCGCGCGCACATGTCGCCGCGCCTGCTGCAGATCCTGCCGGACCACCTCGCGTTCGGGTACATCGGCCGCCCGGAGCGCGCCAGCCCGGGTGAGGGCTACCCGGCCGCCCACACCGCCGAGCAGAACCGCATCCTGCGGACCGCGCTCGACCTGTCGGTGCCGGTGAGCATGTACCCCATCAAGACGCCGGGCGAACGGTAGTCGGGCTCGCGTAGGGGCTCGCCCGACCCCCCGTTCGCCTTGCGCGAATTCGCCAGAGGCTCCTTCGCGCGGTGACTCGTCCGTCCTTCTCCGCCGCCGAGCGGCGTGCCCGGCTCGGGGCGCGCCATCGGCTGGCCGTCGAGGCGCGCGCCGCGTCCGTCGAGGACGTGGCGGCGAGCGTCGTCGCGATCCACTCGACGGACCCGGCCTCGGTCGTCGTCGCCTCGTGGGCGCGGCTGGCGGATCGGGGCGCGCTGGCCGCGGCGGTCGAGCGCGCGCTGTACGAGGAGCGCACGCTGCTGCGGCTGATGGGGATGCGGCGCACGATGTTCGTCGTCGACCGCGACGTCGCCCCGGTCATGCACGCCGCGTGCGGGCTGGCGGTCGAGGCCCGCGAGCGCAAGCGCACGGTCGGGTACCTCACCGCGTCGGGGGTCGGCGGAAAGCGGCCGGAGGCGTGGCTGGCGAAGGCCGAGGACGCCGCGCTGGCGGTCCTGCGCGACCGCGGCGAGGCGACGGCGGCGGAGGTCGCGGCGGGCGACGCGCTGCTGTCGACCGAGATCGTGGTCGGGTCCGGCAAGTGGAGCGCACCGCAGAAGGTCGCCAGCCGCGTGTTGTTGTTGTTGGCCTTGCAGGGGCGTGCCGTCCGGGCGCGGCCGCGCGGCGGCTGGTCCTCGACGCAGTTCCGCTGGGCGGCGTTCGACGCCTGGGCGGGCGCGCCGCTGGGAGAGGTCGACGCGGCCGCGGCGCGCGCGGACCTGGCGCGCCGCTGGTTGTACGCCTACGGGCCGGCGCGTCCCGCCGACCTGCAGTGGTGGACCGGCTGGACGGCCGGGCAGACGAAGGCGGCGCTGGCGGCCGGGGATGTCGTGGACGTCGCGCTGGAGGACGGCGCCGACGGCGTCGTGCTGGCCGACGACCTCGACCCCGTCGGGGCCGCCGCGCCCTGGGTCGCGCTCCTGCCCGCGCTCGACGCGACCCCGATGGGCTGGAAGCACCGCGACTTCTACCTCGGCGCCCACGCCGAGCGCCTCTTCGACGTCAACGGCAACGTCTCCCCCACCGTCTGGGCCGGCGGCCGCATCGTCGGCGGCTGGACCAAGGACCCCAACTCCGGCGAGGTCGTCACCCAGCTGGTCGAGGACGTCGGCGCCGAGGCCGCGGCGGCCATCGCCGACGAAGCCGCCGCGCTCACACCCCGCCTCGGCGACGCGACGCTCGCGCCCCGCGCCCGCGGCTACTCGCCGGTCGAGCGCGAGCTGCTGGGCCGCTGAGCGCTAGCGTCCCGGCCGATGAGCGCGACCCCGAGCACGATCCTGCACATCACGACCGAGGCCGGCTGGGCCGCGGCCCAGGAGGCCGGGCAGCTGGTCGCGCCGTCGCTGGCCGAGGAGGGGTTCATCCACTGCTCGACGCACGCGCAGGTGGAGGCGACCGCGAACCGGATCTTCCGCGGCCGCGGCGACCTGCTGCTGCTCGAGCTGGAGGTCGACCGGATCGGGCCCGAGCTGAAGTGGGAGCGCGCCACCGACGTCGGCGACGAGTTCCCGCACATCTACGGCCCGCTGAACCTCGACGCGGTGATCGGCACGACCGCGCTGCCCGAGGGTCCGGACGGCTACTCGCTGGGCTGAGGCTCGTCCAGCGCCACCAGCACCCGCGCCGCGGCCGGCGCGATCTCCGGCTCCAACCGCGACAACAACCCGCGCCAGCCCGGCTGCAGGGCGATCGCGCGGCGGACCTGCGTCAGGCCGAGCGCGCGGTCGCCGTGGTCGAACTCCGCCAGCCCGGCCCAGAACAGCAGCTCGTGGTTGTCGGGCGCGAGCGCCGCGGCGGCGCGGTAGGCCTCGCCGGCCTCGGTGTGGTGGCCTTCGCCGGTGAGGTCGTCGCCGTGCGTGGCCAAGGCGTAGGCGTCGTGCAGCGTCAGCAGCCGCTCGAGCTCGTCGAGCGGCTCGGCCGCGTCCTCCACGCGCAGGTCGACGGTCTTCTGCCACGCCTCGCCCTCGGCCGGCACGACGACCAGCGCCGAGGACTGCCGGCCGCGCGCGTCGCCGCCCGCCGCCTCGGCCCCGCGCAGCGCCGCGAGCATCCGGCGCGCCAGCGAGCCGGTCGTGCGCGTGAACGCCTCGGCCATCGCCGGCCACACGGCGTCCGAGGCCATCATGTTGGCCTGGACGCTGAAGTCGTCGCCGGCGGCGTGGCCCGCGAAGGCGATGCAGCCGGCGCCGGTGTGCGTGACCGGCGCGCCCGCGGGCGCGATGACCGCGACCTGCCGGAAGCGCGCCGCCGGATCGGCCTCCAGCAGCCCGCGCAGCGCGTGCGCCGGCGCCGTCCCACCCGCCAAGGCCTCCAACAACCGCGAGCCGTAGGCGGGCTCGGCGACCGACTGCGTGCAGACCGCGCCGACGCCCGGCCGCGCCCACGTCACGATCGAGCCGACCGAGAACCAGTGCGACTGCACGGCGGCGCCGAGCTCACCGGTCTCGGGATCCCGCGCGACGATCGAATACGTTCCTCGGCGGACCATGACCCAAGCATCGCATCAGGCGATCCTCGACCGCATCGCGGCGATCCCGGAGGGTTTCGTGCGGACCTACGGCGACCTGTCGCCGGGCGCGCCGCGCCTGACCGGGACCGTGCTGCGCATCACCGACGCCGACGTCCCGTGGTGGCGCGTCGTCCGCGCCGACGGCTCGCTGGCCAAGGGCGACCGCCAGCGCCAGCGGCTGTTCGACGAGGGCGTCCCGTTCACGCGCGGCGGGAAGGTCGACCTCCGGATCGCACGCATCCCGCACGACGTGTGAACATCCAGCCCTTCCTCATGGCCAACCCCAACATCTACGCACCCGACTACGACGAGCCGCGCGAGGCGATCGACGGCTTCACCGCCTATCGCGCCCGCCTCGGCCGCCAGCTCGGCGCCGAGCGGATCGGCGTCAGCCAGTGGCTGCTGCCCGCCGGCCAGGCCGCGTACCCTTATCACTTCCACCTCACCGAGGAGGAGGTGCTGGTCGTGCTGGAGGGCGCGCTCGCGCTGCGCACGCCGGACGGCTGGGCGCGCGTGCGCAGCGGCGACGTCGTCCGCTTCCCCCGCGGCGAGGAGGGCGCCCACCAGCTCGTCAACGACACCGGCGACGACGCGCGCTTCCTGGTGGTCTCGACCCACGGTGCGCCCGACGTCGTCCTCTACCCCGACGAGGGCAAGATCGGCCCGGCCGAGCGCCGTACCCACGACGACGGCATGAAGATGTACTTCAAGGTCGCCGACCAGGTCCCCTACGAGGACGGCGTCGAGCGCCCGGAGGTGGGCGATGTGGATCCAGCGTGAGCTCACGCTCGACCCCAGGCCGCGCGGCTTCCACCTCGTCACCCGCGAGGTCGTGGCCAACCTGCCGGAGCTCCAGGACGTCCAGGTCGGCCTCCTGCACCTGCACATCCTCCACACCTCCGCCGGCCTGACGCTGAACGAGAACGCCTCGCCCGACGTCCGCCGCGACTTCGAGGCCTGGGCCAACGCCGCCGTCCCGGAGGACTTCGCCTGGACGCACACCGACGAGGGCGCCGACGACATGCCGGCCCACGTGAAGGCCTCGCTGATGGGCTCGTCGCTGACGCTGCCGGTCGCGCGCGGCCGCCTCGCGCTCGGCACGTGGCAGGGCATCTACCTCTGCGAGGCGCGCGACCGCGGCGGCGCGCGGCGGCTCGTCGCGACGCTCAACGGCGAGTGACGACCGTCGGCCCCTACGCGACGCTCGTCGCGGAACACGGCCTCTCCGAGAGCCACCGGCTCGTCCTCGAGGCGGTCCCGGACGGCGCCCGCGTCCTGGACGTCGGCTGCGCGACCGGCTACCTCGCGGCCGAGCTCGGCCGCCGCGGCTGCACCGTCGACGGCATCGAGTTCGACCCCGACGCCGCCGAGCAGGCGCGCGCCCACTGCCGGGCGGTGGTCGTCGGCGACCTCGAGGCGCCGTTCACCCACGCCGAGGTCGAGCGCATGCTCGCCGGCGTCAAGCCCGACGTCATCATCTGCGCCGACGTGCTGGAGCACCTCCGCGACCCGTGGAGCGTGCTGGGCTGGCTCGCCGCCCTCCTCCCGCCGGAGGGCAAGGCCATCATCTCGATCCCGAACATCGCGCACTGGACCGCGCGGCGCGCGCTGCTCCGCGGGCGCTTCGCCTACGCGGACTACGGCCTCTTCGACCGCACCCACCTGCGCTTCTTCACCCGCGACAGCGCAAGGGAACTGGCGCGCCGTGCAGGGTTCTCCGTCCTGCGGGAACGTCCTGCTGGCGCCCCACTCCCGCTGGAGTCACGGGTCCCACCGTTGCGACGGGTGCGCGACCGGTGCGTACGCCGGTATCCCGAGCTCCTCGCACTGCAGTTCGTGTTGGTGCTGGTGCCGGATCAGCGGCCATAGCGCGTCCTTCTCCACTCCCTGATGTCGTCGGGCAGCGGCCGCGTCGCCAGCGGCCCTGCCCCCAGCAGCTCCGGGTCCAGCCGCGTCCGGACCAGCTCGCCGCCGACCGCGTCCACGCGGACCGCCGCCGTGCCCGGGCGCGCGCTGACGACGCGCGCCAGCTCCGTGCCCTCGAAGACCAGGCCGACGCCGTCGTCGGCCGCCCAGCCGCCGGGCAGCTCGCCGGTGCGCACCGCCTCCAACCAGACCGGCAGCCGCTCGGGCTCGCCGTCGGCGTGGACCGTGAGCGACCCCGGCAGGAAGCCGAGGCCGGGGTTGGCGTCAGGCGGGCCGAACGACTTCGTGCAGCCGCCCTCGAACCAGCACATCGCGCCGGCGCTCAGGCCGGCGAGCACGACGCCCTTCTCCCACGCCTCGCGCAGGACGACGTCGAGCCCATGGGCGACCCAGATCGCCAGCAGGTTGCGCATCGACCCGCCGCCGACGTAGACGACGTCGTGGGCCAGGACGATCTCGCGCAGCGTCCGCGGGTCCCCGTGGCGCCGGAACAGCGACAGCACGGTCGCGAGCGCCGCGCGGTTGCCGTAGGTCGCGTGGAACGAGGCGATCTGCTCGTTCGGGTCGCCCGACGCGGTCGGCAGGAAGAGGATCCGCGGCTCGCGCCGGCCGCTCAGCTCCAGGACCAGCTCGTCGAGCGCGGGATCGCCGGGCTGCGACGTGAAGCCGCCGCCGCCCATGGCGAGGATCGTGGGCGTGCGTTCGCGGGTGGGTGGGGTCAACGTGTCACGCGGCCGCGAGCGCGGCCGTGCGCTCGCCCAGGTAGCTCACCGCGAGCGGGTGCTCGCCGTCCGTGGACACGCGGAACGCCCTCGCCTTCGGGCGCGACGACACGACGCGCAGCAGCTCACGGCCCTCGAAGTGCAGCGCGGCGCCGTCCTCCGCCGCGTAGCCCTCGCGCATCTGGCCGGACGCGATCATGTCCCGGAACATCTCTGCTCGGTCGGCTTCGCCGTCGTAGTGCACGCAGTTGGAGTGTGGCAGCAGCCCGAGGCCCCGGATCGGCTCCGGCGGCCCGTGAAACGCCGTGAGCGCCTCGCTGAACCAGCACAGCGAGCCGGCGCTCAGGCCGCAGAGCAGGACCCCGCGGCGCCACGCGCGCTTCAGGATGGTGTCCAGGCCATGCGCCCGCCACGTCCCGAGCAGGCTCAGCACCGAGCCGCCGCCGACGTAGATGAGGTCCTGCTGGAGCAGGTGCGTCTCGAGGTCGCCCTCGACGGCGCCTCCGCCCTTGTCCCGGCGGAAGAGCGAGACGTGGCTGGTGTCGGCCACGCTCGCGAAGCGCCGGTAGAAGCGGACGACGTAGTGGTCGGCGTCACCCGACGCGGTCGGGATGAAGCAGACCCTCGGGCGCTCGGCCCCCGTCACGCCGAGCACGTAGTCGTCGAGGAGCGGGTTCCCCGACTCCATCGAGAACCCCCCGCCGCCGAACGCGACGATCTGCGGTGGCCGCATGGACATGGCGCCATGGTGCCCACCGGCGGTCCACGCCCGCTCGTACGGACGGTCCAAAGCGCGCTCGACCGCCGGTCGGCCGAGGCTCGCGCAGGGCGCTCGCCTCGGCTTGCGGGAACTCGCGAGGGGCTCTTTCCCGCGGGCTCGGAGACCGCTTCAGCGGCCCTGCCACACGGGCTCGCGCTTCTCCTTGAAGGCCGACGCGCCCTCCTTCGCGTCCTCCGAGGTGAAGACGGGGCCGCTGATCGCGCCCTGCTTCTCCCACTGCTCGGCGGCCGTCCAGTCGAACTGCTTCTGGACGATCTCCTTCGACGCGGCCAGCGCGAGCGGCCCGTTCTTGACGATCGCGGCCGCCAGCTCCAGCGCCGCGTCCAGCGCGCCGCCGGCCGGGGCGAGGCGGTTGACGACACCCAGCGCGTGGAAGCGCTCGGCCGGCCACGGGTCGCCGGTCAGGGCCAGCTCCATGACCGCGTGGTACGGCATGCGCTTCGGGAGGTGCAGCAGCGCGCCGCCGGCGGCGACGAGCGAGCGCTTCGCCTCCGGGATCCCGAGCTTGGCGCCCTCGGCCGCGACGACCAGGTCGCACGCGAGCGCGACCTCGAAGCCGCCGGCGACGGCGAAGCCCTCGATCGCGGCGATCAGCGGCTTGCGCGCGCCGCGCTGGGCGATGCCCGCGAAGCCGCGGTCGCCGTACCAGGGCGACTCGCCCCTCACGAACGCACCGAGGTCCATCCCCGCGCAGAAGAAGCCCCCGGCGCCGGTCACGATCCCGAGCTGGAGGTCGTCGTCGCCGTCGAGCTCGTCGAGCGCGTCGGCGATCCCCTTGGCGACCGCGGCGTTGACCGCGTTGCGCACCTCGGGCCGGTTGAGGGTGATGACCAGGACGCCGTCACGGCGCTCGGTCAGGACGGCGGGCTGCGGATCGTCGGACATGGCGCGGGAATCTACCCGCGCCGTGCCCACCGGCGCCCTCAGCGGCAGGGCTCCCCGCGCAGCGCCGGGCAGGCGGGGAGCGCGGTCGGCACGGCGATCCCGTCGACGGCCGGGAGCGTGAGCGTCGCGTCCTTGACCGAGACGGCCGCGCTCCCGCTCTTGGGCTGCGTGTCCGCGAACGCCCAGACCGGCTGGTCGCCGCGCGGCGGGCCGAGCGTGACGCGGATCCGCGAGCCGGCGCGATAGGCGTGGCCCTCGTAGTACAGCGGGATCGTGATGTCGGTGTACTTGCCCTTGGGCAGCGGCTGGAGGTCAGCCGCCCGCAGGCTCAGCACCGGCGCGAGCGCCGTGCTCTTCTTGGGGTCCAGCTTGCGGTCCGACGCGCGCAGCCAGCCGGACTGCACGTAGGTCTCCTGGCCGTCGGGGCGGACCTCGGAGATCGTGGCCTGGAGGTCGACGTCCGGGACGCTGGCCTTGATCGCCGCGGTGACCTTGCCGGCCCCGACGACGGTCGTGGTCGCGGGGAGCGCGTCGGTGACCCACGACGCGACCGCGCCGGCCGGCGGCTGGGTCCAGTGGTAGGACGGCGTGGCCGTCCACAGGCCGTTGCTCCCGCTGGCGGTGTTGCCCGTGAAGCTGTTGGCCGGCCGCGAGGTCTTCGACCAGGTGAAGTCGCCGCTGCCCAACGGCCAGGACTGCGCGCGGGTGCCCGGGAGCGGGAAGCGCGGGAACGACTGCTCGAAGCCCGGGCCGGGCGCGTTGGGCCCGGGACCGCCGGCGCCGTTGTCGAACAGGATGCGGACCTGGGGCGAGGCGTTGAAGGCGTCGAGGGCGGCCTGGTAGGACGGCAGCCCCTGGAGCGGGTCGGCCGGCAGCGTCAGCCCGCCGATGCCCATCGCGCTCTGGAAGACCGTCGGCGCGAGCGACTTCAGCGCGGGCGGCAGGTTCGGCGCGCGCTGCGCCACGTAGAGCTCGAGGAAGTCGTACCACCGGGTGAACGTGGCCGGGTCCAGCGAGTCGATGTGCAGCCCGTTGGCGAACGTGAACCACTTGCGCTTCGTGCCGGTGAAGCGGTCGGCCAGGGCCGGGCAGTGGCCGCCGGTCTGCTCGTCGGTGAACTGGCAGGCCAGGAACGTCGGCGCCGTGATCTTGTCCACGAACGTGATCGGCGACAGCGGGTCGGCGACGCTCGGCACGTAGTGGTCGTTGGCCGCGGTCTTGGCGAGCAGGTCGACGGCCTCGGGGTGGAGGTCCTGGTTGGCCTTGCACGTCTTGTCGCCGCCCTGGATGCGCTTGAGCGCCCAGCCCTGGCCGCCGGTCTTCGACGCCGCCTTGGCGTCGTGGACGCGGTCCTTGGCCCAGGACAGCGCGAAGCCCGTGTTGAGCATGCCGCCGGGGTAGAGCGTCGTCTGCGTGTTGTCGATGACGCTGAGCGGCGTGATCGCGCTGAGGCTCGGCGGGCGCGTGGCGGCGACGAACAGCTGGCTGATGCCGCCGTAGGAGATGCCCATCATCCCGACCTTGTGGTGCAGCGCCCACGGCTGGCGCGCGACGGTCTCCACGACGTCGTAGCCGTCGAGTCCCTGGAGCGGCTCGAAGTAGTCGAAGGCGCCGCCCGAGCAGCCGGTGCCGCGCATGTTGACGTCGACGACCGCGTAGCCGAGCAGCTGCGCGATCTGGGCGATCGAGGACTCGCCGCCGGCCGGGTCGGCGTAGCCGTAGCCGGAGTACTCGACCAGCGTCGGGTAGGGCGGTTTGGCGCCGGCGGGCAGGCGGACGGCGACGGCGAGCTGCGTGCCGTCACGTGTCGTGAGGTACCCGTAGCCGGACGACGGGATCTTCTGGTCGTAGCCCTTGGTCGACGGCGGGGCGGAGCGATCGGGCAGGACGGTCACCGCGCGCCCTTTGTTGATGCGGTAGCCCTGGCCGGGCGCGACGTGGCGGAAGACGGCGCCGCCCAGCGGCCCGGCCTTCTGCGTGGCGACGGTCTTGCCCCTGGCGTTCGTGAGCGCGAGCCTGGCGCCCTGCTTCGCCCCCGTCACCTGCACCTGCTCGACGCTGCCGCGCGTCGTGACCTTCGCGGCCGAGGCACTCACGGCGCCGACCGACATCAGCGCGGCGACTGCCGCGACCACCCCGAGAGACCGACCCATGGCGCGACCCTCTCACGTCGGGCGGTCGCCGTGTCGCACACGTCCGCGCCTGGCGCCGATGAGTTCCCCGCGCGGCCGCCGTCTTGAGCGCATGACCAACTCCACGCCCCGCCTCATGTTCGTCAACCTGCCCGTCGCCGACCTCCAGGCGTCGATCGCGTTCTTCACCGCGCTCGGGTTCACGTTCGATCCGCGCTTCACCGACGAGAGCGCGACCTGCATGGTCGTCAGCGACCAGGCCTACGTGATGCTCTTGCAGCGCGAGCGCTTCGCCGAGTTCACGGTCAAGCCGGTCGCCGACGCCCACGCCGGCACGCAGGGTCTCGTCTGCTTCAGCGCCGCCGACCGCGCCGACGTCGACGCCTTCGCCGACGCCGCGCTGGCCGCCGGCGGCTCGCCCGCCAAGGATCCGTCGGACGCCGGCTTCATGTACGGCCGCTCGTTCCTCGACCTCGACGGCCACCACTGGGAGGTCATGTGGATGGACCCGGCCGCGGTCGAGGCCGGACCGGAGGCGTACGCCGCCGAGGGCGCCTCGGCATAGTTGTCGTCCTACGCCGCGACCTGCTCCGCCGGCGCCACGGACGGCGCCGGCCGCGAGAACGCGATCGCCTCATCCTCCAACGCGCCGCGCTTCAACAGCAGGATGTCGCGCGCGTAGTTCTGGTACAGCCGCCAGGGCGCCGTCGTGCCCTGGCGCGGGAACTGGTCGATCGCGCGCTCGACGTAGCCGGACTTCAGGTCGATGAACGGCAGCGTCGGCGCGCCGGCCGGCAGGTCGCGGGGCACGACCTTGTTGTAGTTGTTGGCGTCCATGTGGGCCAGGACGCGGCAGACGTACTCGCAGGTGAGGTCGCACTTCAGCGTCCACGAGGCGTTCGTGTAGCCCAGCGCGACCGCGAGGTTGGGGATGCCGCTGAACATCATGCCCTTGTAGCCGACGGTCTTCGCCAGGTCGATGTCCTGGCCGTCGACCGTGAAGCCCATGCCGCCGAGCGCGAGCAGGTTCAGGCCCGTGGCGGTGACGACGATGTCGGCGTCCAGGCGCGCGCCGGACTCCAACTGGATGCCGGTCTCGTCGAAGGCCTCGATCCGGTCGGTCGCGACCGACGCCTGGCCCGTGCGCAGGGCCTTGAAGAGGTCGCCGTCGGGGACGAGGCAGACGCGCTGGTCCCACGGGTCGTAGGCCGGCGTGAAGTGCGGGTCCAACGGGATGTCGTCCGGCAGCTGGCGCTGGACGGTCTTGGCGATGACCTTCTTGATCAGGTTGGGCGCGCGGCGGCTGGCCTGGAAGAAGATGCCCTGGCGGACGACGTTCATCCAGCGCACGATCGAGTAGGCGCGCCTGGCCGGCAGGACGCGGCGGATCGCGTTGGCGATCGGGTCCTCGCCGGGCAGCGCCAGGATGTAGCTCGGCGAGCGCTGGAGCATCGTGACGTGCTCGGCGCCGCCGGCGGCGAGGGCGGGGACGAGCGTGACGGCCGTCGCGCCCGAGCCGATGACGACGACGCGCTTGCCGGCGTAGTCGAGGTCCTCGGGCCAGTGCTGCGGGTGGATGACCTGGCCCTCGAAGTCCTCGATGCTCGGGAACGCGGGCGTGAAGCCCTCGTCGTAGCGGTAGTAGCCGGTGCAGGCGAAGACGAAGCCGGCGGTCAGCGTGACGGTGGCGTTGTTGGTGGTGTCGGTCGCGGTGACCGTCCAGCGCGCGTCCTCGCTCGACCACGAGGCCGTCGTCACCTCGTGGTTGAAGCGGATGTGCTGGTCGATGCCGCCCTCGCGCGCCGTCTCGCGCACGTAGTTGAGGATCGACGGGCCGTCGGCGATCGACTTGGCCTCGGTCCACGGCTTGAAGGCGTAGCCCAGGGTGAACATGTCGGAGTCCGAGCGGATGCCCGGGTAGCGGAACAGGTCCCACGTCCCGCCGATCGCGTCGCGCGCCTCAAGGATGGCGTAGGACTTGCCCGGCCGGTTGGCCTGCAGGTGATGGGCGGCCCCGATGCCCGAGAGACCCGCACCGACGATCAGGACGTCGACGTGTTCCGTGCTCATGGCACGGGATGATGGCAAAACGCGGGCGTTCAGACGGAAGGCCGTCAGACCATGAAGAGCGTGAGCTCCGGCTCGCGCTCGCCGCGCAGCACCGCGAGATCCACCTCGACGCACCGCATCCCGCGCGATTCGGCGAGGACGCGCGCCTGCGGCTTGATCTGCTGAGCGGCCAGGACGCCCCGGCAGTCGGCCATCGCCGGGTCCTCCCGCAGCCGGTCGAGGTAGCGCGTGAGCTGCTCGACCGCATCGATCGTCGCGACCCGCTTGATCTCCACCGCGACCCAGCCGTCGTCGAGGTCGCGGCACATGAGGTCCACCGGCCCGATGTCCGTCGGCCACTCCCGCCGTACCAGACGGAAGCCCTCGCCGCACCAGTGCGGCTGCTCGGCGAGCAGCTCTTGGAGGTGGGCCTCGACCCCATCCTTCTCCAGCGCCGCCGCCTCACCCATGTCGTGCGTGACGTCCGACAGCACCTCGGAGATCGCGATGTCCAACCGATCCTCCGTCGCCCCGGCCCGCTTGCGCACGACCAGATGCGCGAGCGTCGGCTCGCCTTCGAACTCCAGCACCGTCGGCGGGGTCATCCAGTTCTGCGGCTTTACCGATGACCCCCCGTCATGCCAGATCGAAACGCCGCCATCGTTCTTGATCATGATCAGCCGGACGGCCTCGGGCAGATGGGTCGTCAGACGGCCGGTGTAGTCGACGGCACAGCGAGCAACGATGAGACGCATGCCTGGGAAAAAGTAAGGGCCAGATCGGACGCTCGCCTGACGCCTCGCACTTCTTGCCGCAAATAGCGGGTTGTCCCTACCGGGACCCAGACCGAGGCGTGCAATCGGCGACGTTGACGCCGGCTCCCGTCAGGTCCGGATCTGTGCGAGGCAGCGTGACTTTGGCAGAGACCATCACGAAGACGGTGAACTGGTTGAAGAACGACTCCGCCCGGAACCGGTGGCTATGACCGTCGAGATCGGCGACGATGCGGACTCGTCGATCCACACGCGCTGGAAGCGCTGGGCGACCAGCTCGCGGCGCCTGACCGGATCGGCTTCCGTCTCCCAGAGCCGGGCGCGACGTTATGCATTGCAAGGAGAAAGACAAATTAATCAGGAACTGGTGCAAAAAAGAGAGCACGTGTCCGCGGTCGCCGATCCGGCGACGTGGGGCTGCCGGTTGCCGGCGCAGTCCCCACCACGCGATGGCGGTGGGGACCGCGTCCGCTGCCGGTCAGCGTCCAGACAGGTCGGAGTCCAGCGGCCGGCCGATGTCGATCGTCAGCACCCTGCACCCGATCAGCCGATCGGTGAGCTCTCCGGCATGCTCTACGTCACCGATCACCCTCGCAGTCGGGTGGTCAGCTGGGCGGGGCGAAGGGCCGCAGGCGTGGATCGCCATCGACGGCGGCGTGGATCGTCCCCTGCGCGGTGACGCTCCAGGCCGGTGAGGAGACCTCACGCGCCTCAGCGTCGGCGCGCCGCACGATCTCGGATGCCAGCTCAGGCCCGAGCTCCAGCATGGTCGTGCCGTAGACGACCCGCAGCGTGACGCGATCGCGAGGCCCGGGAGCAGGCCTGGCGAGTGCCTCGCGTAGTTCCACCATGCTGAGCGCAGCGTCCTCGGGCAAGGCGATCATGGCGGCCAACGGTGTACCGCCGGATGCGAGCACCACGCTGACCGGAGCGCGAACGACACCCCCGGATCCGAACACCCATCCCTCTGCGGCGGGCCATCCGGGACCGGCGAACCGGGTGCTGTGCGCCACCTCGGTGGCGGACGGGAGGCAACGGGCGACGAGGCGCACCATCCTGAGGGCGTCGCCGCCGAGCAGCTGGCGGACCGCCTCCCCGAACTCTGCCCAGTACCTGCTGACGTGAGCCCCTTCCACCGACTCCGTTGCCGCATGCAGCTGGGCGTAGGCGCTCCCGGGCCGCGCCGCCAGCTCGCGCGGGTCGCCGTCCTCGACCACCGCGCCGGCGCGGACGACGACGACGCGTGTCAGGCGCGGGTGGACCGGCAGCTTCTGGGTGATCACGATCGCGGCTGTCCCGACGCTCGCGAGATGCGAGAGCACGCCTCCCAGCAGCGCCTGTGACATGTATGGATCGAGCCCTGCCGTGACCTCGTCGAGCACCATCACCCGTGCGCCGGTGAGCCGGAGCAGCCCACGCGCCACCCCGATGCGCTGCTTCTGCCCGCCGGACAGGCTGTCGCCGTTGACCTCGGTGGCATAGCCGTCGCGCCACGCGCTGATCTCTTCGTGCAGCAACGCGAGCCCACAGGCCCACTCGACCTGCTCCTGAGTCGTTCCCACCGGCACGAGGAGGTTCTCCTGCACGGTGCCCGCGAAGACCCAGGTGGTCTGCGGGACCTGGACGACGCTCTCGCGCAGCAAGTCCGGATCGAGGTCGCTGACCGCGACGCCGTCATAGAGAACCTGACCTGCTTGGACCCTCAGGATCTCGGCGCCCGCCAAGAGCTTGGTGAGGGTGGTCTTGCCACCGCCGCTCGGACCGACGACGGCGACGGCCTCGCCGGACTCCAGCGCCAAGTGCAGGCGATGCGCACCGCGCCGGCCGTCCGCGTACGTGGCGTCGACGTCCCGGATCTCGATCTGCGCCAGCGGCCCCACCAAATGCCGGCCCTCTCGCCGCTCGGTCGGCGCGTCGAGGGCCTGTGAGACCAGGTGGATGCTGGAGCTCTCGTTGCCGAAGGCCGCCAACCACATCACCACCGAGAGCAACTGGTCGACCTGCTGGCGAGCAAGCATGACGAAGCCTGCGAGCGTCCCGAGCGACACGCCGCCGAGCAGATAGGCGCCGCCCGCGGTGGCGACCATGAGCAGCGTTCCAACGACCTTCGTCGTCGGGTAGTAGTTCCCCGCCACGTACCGCTGCTCGTCGGCGTCGCGCAGCTCTCCAGCGAGCGACGTGATCCGCGACATCACCTGAGACCTCGCCCGCATGGCCGCGACAAGCTCGCGGCCCGGCCGGTGATAGAAGCGGCGAGCCTCCTCAGCGAGGTGCCTGATGGCCGCGGTGTAGGCGGCGGCCGCCTGCACGGCCCGCCTCGAGAGACGCGCCCGAACCCAGGCGACCGGCCCCACCGCACCCAGAACCACGAGCGAGACGCGCCAGTCGAGCCACCAGGCGACCGCGACCGTCTGGACGAGGGTGGCCACGCCTGCCGTCACATACGGCAGCACCCGCCCCAGGCTGTTGGTGACGCCCTCGACTCCGCGCACGGCGGTCACCTCGAGCCCGTCGGGCGAGCCGAGCGCACGAAGCTCCGTGTCTGCGAGCCGGATCCTGAGGTGGCGGCCGACGTCAGCCGCGACGTTCGCCGCGAGGCGGTCGCGGCAGCGCGTCGCGGCCGCGCTCGCGAGTCCCAGGACGAGCAGCACGCCCAGGTACGGCAGTGGGCGGACGAGCGATGACGATTTCGCCACCCCATCGAAGAACAGCGTCCACAGGAGTGGCTCCGCCGCTTGGCCGGCGCTGCCCAACACGGCAATGGCCACGACGGCACGCCGGCGGTCTGCGTAGGGGCGAGAGAATCGTCGGAGCGCCGCCACCGCCTCCCCGAACGTCATCGCGCCCTCGGCGCGGCTTGCGGCGGACGTCTCCGCGCGCCTCTTCGTGACCCCTCGACGACCGGCGTTCCGCCGTCGCCCAGCGAGTCGATTCAGCATCTTCATGTGGCTCCTCCTTGGCCACTCTTGGCGCCGGCCCGTAGGCCTTCGGCGCCGTACCGGGAGCTCGTCCCGGCGCGATGCGGGTCCCATCTCGGACCCGCCCTGGTTCAACGCGAATCAGCAGCTGGTGCTCGACTCCGGGAGGCGCATCGATGCCTCCCGGAGTCGAACGCCGGGTTGGTGTCTGAGCACGTCGGCGCAGCCGTCCGGTGAGATCGCCCGGTTGCGTACCGGGCGGGCTCTCGGGTGGTGTCGCGGCTCGGGCCACGATCGAGTCACGGGCTGACGACGGTCGCCGAGCCGCGTGCCTGCACGATCACGCGCAAGCGGCTTCGCTGATCGCCTCGTACCGCTCGTCAAACCCGAAACGGCGCCGTTCGCGCATGCGCCGCCGCAGCGACGACCGGTCGCTTCTCGAAGGCGAGGTGTTTCGGTTTCGCGCCCGGCCGCGTATGTGGGAGAGCTCACCCGTGAGGATGAGGCCGGGAAGAAGGAGTGCTGAGGTAAAGGGAACGCCGCACACTACCGGCACGGCGGTGGCGCTCGCCGCGCCGGAGTGGAGGAAGTCCAGGGCTACTGCGGTCGTCCATGCGAACACATCGACCATGTGGTGGCCCGCGCGCGTGGCGGACAGGACGCGTGGCCCAACCTAACGGCGAGTTGCGCACGTGGTAACGGCCGCAAGCAACATAATTCTCTATTGGCGTCGCCAGCGGGTCGGGTCCGCCAGCGCGGCGAACACGCCCTCCGCCGGCGCGCTCATGAGGCGGCGACCTTCGCCGCGTACGCGCGCAACTCGTCGGTCTCCTGCTCCCGGCCGCGGGTGTTGCTCGCGGGGTTCTGGGCGCGCTGCTCGTCGGACGCCTCAGCCGGCGGGCGGACCGGCGTATCATCCGCAGCGATGCACGCGCACGCCTACCTCTAGTCGCTCGTCTACGACCCGCAGTGCGTCGGCGGCCGCTCTCGGCCCCGGCTTCGTCGTGGATTGCCGCCCCGTCGGGCGGCCGACCTTCAGAGGAGCAGTTCCGTGTCATCCGTCAGGAACCCCGGCGCGCGTCGGCGCGCAGGCTCGCACCCGTCGCTGGCCGTCCTGGCCGCGCGCCTTCGTTGCCCCAATTGCGGCGCGTCGCTCACCCCTGCCGAGCGAGCGCTCGCGTGTGCGCGCGGTCACCGCTTCGACCTCGCGCGGCAGGGTCACGTCGCGTTGCTCCCGCCGCGGCGGCGGAACGCCCGCGGGGACTCGGCGCAGATGGTCGCGGCGCGCGAGACCTTCTTGGGCGCGGGCCACTACGCACCGATCGCCGCGGCGATCAACGCCGCCACCCGCGCGGTCGTCGGCCGCGTCACCGACAGCGCGCCGTCCGTCGTCGATCTCGGCGCCGGCACCGGCTACTACCTCGCCGCCCTGATGGAGGAGCTGGGGGACTGGTGGGGCATCGCGCTCGATGCCTCGGCGCCGGCGCTGCGTCGCGCGCTCCGCGCGCACCCCCGGATCGCCGCGATCGCCTGCGACGTCTGGCACCAGCTGCCGATCCAGGACGCTGCGGCTCACGTGGTCGTCAACGTCTTCGCACCGCGCAACGGCCACGAGATCGCGCGCGTCCTGTCCCCCGACGGAGCGCTCGTCGTGGTGACGCCAACCCCACACCACCTCCAGCAGCTGGTGCCGGCCCTCGGGCTGCTCGGCATCGACCCGGACAAGCAGGCTCGCGTGCGCGCCACGCTGTCTCCCCACTTCGAGGCGGTCGCCCACCGCGCCGTCGACTTCGACATGACGCTCACCCACGGCGACGTGCAGGCCCTGGTGAGCATGGGCCCAAGCGCGCGCCACCTCGACCCGGACGACGTTCGACACGCACTTGCCCACCTCCCCGACGACCTGCGCGTGACCGCGTCGGCCAACGTCGACACGTTCCGACGCGCCTGATGGCCGATCGCGTCGATCAGTCCAGTGCCCAGCGCGCGAAGTCGCTGGTCATGACGTTGCTGCCGCAGATGATCGTGGCGACGCATCGCCCGGCGAAGCGCTCGCGATCCTCGAGGACGGCGGCGACGCCGAGCGCTGCGGACGGCTCGACGACGAGCCCGGCATGCTGGTAGAGCAGCCGCATGCCGGCCTTGATGCGCTCTTCGCCGACCAGCACGACATCGTCGAGCACCACGAGGAGGTCGTCGAGGACCTCCGGGATGGGACAGCGGCCGGCGACACCGTCGGCGATCGTCTCGATGGCCTCGCTGTTCACGACCGCACCCGTCCGCCATGACAGCGCCATCGCCGGCGCGCCGGCCGGCTGGACGCCGATCACTTCGACGTGTGGGGCGATCGCCTTCGCAACGCAGCCGATGCCGCTGGCCATGGCGCCGCCGCCCAGCGCGATCAGCAGCACGTCGACGTTCTCCGCGGCATGTTCGAGCAGCTCCAGGCCGATGGTTCCCGCACCGTCGCACGTGAGCAGCTCCAAGCTGTCTTCGACGAGGTACGCCCCCTCCGCCTCGGCGATCCCACACGCCAGCCGCCGGGCGTCCTCGTGGTCGTCACCCTCGAGCACGACGGTGGCGCCGAGCGCCCGCATGCGCTCGACCTTCAACGGATTGGCGCCCTCCGCGGCGACGACGGTCACGGCGATCTGCCGCCGCGTGCCGCTGTAGGCGAGCGCCTGGCCGAGGTTGCCGGCGCTCGCGCACACCGCGGTGTCGACGTCCGCCTGTCGCGACAACCACGACATGACCGCTTCGGTGCCGCGGCCCTTGAAGCTCCGCACCGGGTTGAGCGTCTCGACCTTGAGCAGCACCGAGCAGCCCAGCGCCGACCCCAGCGCCTCGCACGCGTATTGCGGCGTGTTGCAGAACACTGGGTCGATCACCGCGTGCGCTGCGCGAATCCGATCGAGGTCGAGCCGCATGTGCAACTATAGTTTCAGATCGCGAACATGAGTGACAACCCTGAGCTCGACCGCCTGGCCGACCACGTCGGCGTCTCGCTGCGCGCGCACCGCACCGCTCGCTCGATGTCGCTGGGTGACCTCGCGCGCGCCTGCGGGCTGTCCCGCACCATCCTCGCCAGGATCGAGGGCGGCACCGGCAACCCATCCCTCGAGACGCTGTGGCGGATCTCGCGCGCCCTGGACATCCCGCTCGGCGCGCTCCTGGCGCAGGACTCCGCGCCGCGGGTGCGCGTGGCCCGCGCTCGCGACGGACGACAGCTCCACGCCGACTCCGGCCTGCAGATGTGGCTGCTGCACGCCGAGGGGCGCGAGCACCGCTCCGAGATGTACGACATCCTCCTGCCCAAGGACACCGATCAGCAGACCGACGCCCACCTCCCCGGCACCGAGGAGACGCTGATCTGCATCAGCGGCCACGCCCGGATCGGCCCTCTTGGGGAGGAGACCGACGTCCGCGCCGGCGACGTCATCTGGTTCGCCGCCGACCGCCCTCACCGCTACCTCGCCCTCAAGGACACGCGGCTCGTCGGCTGGATGCTCTACGGAGCAGGCTCCCCGAGCCCACGCACCTAGATGCACCGCACCCGCGCACGGACAGATCAGGCCAATTGGCACCGGCTCGTGGTTGACGCGCGGCGGCTGACCGCAGAAGGTGCGCGCCGATGCTCAGCGCTAGCAAGATCTCAGCCCTCCTCGGCATGCTCGCCCTGTTCGCCGTGGGCGCGCCCGCCGCGCAGGCGACGTGGACGTTCAAGACGGGCACGATGCCGACGACCACGACGCAGCTCGCCGGCGTGGCGTGCACCGCGTCGACCTTCTGCCTGCTCGCCGGGTCGGCGTCCGGTGGGTCGTCGAGCGCGTTCGCCGAGGGGTGGAACGGAACGGCGCTCAGCACGCTGACGCCGGCGTCGACGACCTCGGAGCTCTACGGCGTCGGCTGCAACTCGGCGTCGCTCTGCCTCGCGGTGGGGACCGACTACTCGTCCGGCGCGAGGCCGCACGTCGACACCTACAACGGCTCGACGTGGACCGGCTCGACCGCGGTGATCCCGAGCGGCGCGACGTTCACCGCGCTGACCGGCGTCTCCTGCCCGGCGTCGAACAACTGCATCGCGGTCGGCCGCTACACGGCGTCCTCGATCTCCCAGCCGCTGATCGAGCAGTGGAACGGCACGACCTGGTCGATCAAGACGCTCACGCTCCCGTCGGGGACGACGAGCGGCGGCCTGGACGACATCTCCTGCACCTCGGCCTCCGCCTGCACCGCGGTCGGCTACTACACCACCGCGACCGTCCACCAGGCGCTTGCCCTGCGCTGGAACGGCACCGCCTGGACGTCGCAGGCGCCGGTCGTCCCGGGCAGCTCGACGCAGTCGGACTTCTCGGGCGTCTCCTGCATCTCGGCCACCGTGTGCCACGCGGTCGGCTCCTACGTCGATCCCATCACCGGCCAGCACGCGCTGTCGGAGGCCTGGAACGGGACCGCCTGGGGTCAGAGGACGGTCCCGGACCCGTCCGGCGGCACGGACTCGGCCCTCGCCGACGTGTCCTGCTACACGACGGCCTCGACGGGCTGCATCGCGGTCGGCGGCTACACCGACACCAACGGCGCCGTCGCGCCCGAGGCCGCGGTCTACAACGGCACCTCGTGGACGCTGCAGCCGGTCACGCGCCCCACCGGCGTGTCCGACGCCTCCCTGGCCGGCGTCTCGTGCACCTCGAGCACCGCCTGCCTCGCGGACGGCCTCGCGGTCTACGACGGCAGCACCGGCACCACCGGCGTCCGCCCCGCGGTCTACGCCGGACCCTGAGCCGCGGCCGGGGCCACGCCGTAGCCGGCGAGGCCCGCGGCGAGCTGGTCGTACGCGCGGTCGGCCTCCAGGCGGAGGTCGGCCGCGACGTGCTTGGGGTCCTCGCCGGCGAGCAGGCGGGTGAAGACCGCGCGCATGACCTGGCGGTGCGTCCAGGCGAGCGCGCGGGCGACGACCACGGCGACGACGTCGTCCTCCGGCACGCCCGCCGCCTCGGCGATGGCCGGCGCGAGCGTCATCGCCTCGCGCTCCCAGCCGATGAACAGCCGGTCGCGCAGCGTCGCGCTCGTGCGCACCATGCGCGGCACGGCGAGCACGTCGTCGGCCCGCGCGGTCGCGACCTCCTCCAGCAGCTCCTGCGTCGCGGTCCGGAACGTCGCGATCACCGGCGTGCCCGGGTCGCGCTCGCGGATCGCCGCGACCAGCGCCGCGAGGCGCTCCTCGCCACCGGCGAACGCGAGGTCCTCCTTGGTCGGGAAGTGGTTGAACACCGTCTTCTCCGACACGTCGGCGGCGCGGGCGATCTCGGCGACCGTCACGGCGTCGAAGCCCTTCTCCAGGAACAGCCGCCGCGCCGTCTGGAAGATCGCGTCCCGCGTCGCGCGCTTCTTGCGGTCGCGCAGGCTCTCGGTCATGGGGCGGTGTCCTCCATCTCGAGTATAACACTACAGGCACCGTAGACTTACAGTCACTGTATCGATATGCTGCCGCGCCATGGCACCCCTCTCCCCTCCCCAAGAGGCGCCGCCGGTCACGGCCGCCGTCGACGTCAAGGACCTCAAGAAGTCCTTCGGCGACGTCGAGGCCGTCCGCGGCGTCTCGTTCTCCGTAGCCCCCGGCGAGGTGTTCGGCTTCCTCGGCCCCAACGGCGCCGGCAAGAGCACCACCATCAACATGCTCTGCACGCTGACCCGGCCGACGGCGGGCAGCGCCCGCGTCGGCGGCCACGACGTCAGCACCGAGCGTGACGACGTCCGCCGCCACATCGGCCTCGTCTTCCAGGACCCGACCCTCGACGGCTACCTGACCGCCGAGCAGAACCTCCGGCTGCACGCCGAGCTGTACGGCATCGACGCCGGCGTCATCACCGCCCGGATGCGCCAGATGCTGGAGATGGTCGACCTCTGGGACCGTCGCGGCGACCCCGTCATGACGTTCTCGGGCGGCATGCGCCGGCGCCTGGAGATCGCGCGCGGCCTGATGCACTCGCCGCGCGTCCTGTTCCTGGACGAGCCGACGATCGGCCTGGACCCGCAGACGCGCAGCTCGATCTGGCGCTACATCCGCGCGCTGCGGGAGACCGAGGACACCACGATCTTCATGACCACGCACTACATGGACGAAGCGGAGTTCTGCGACCGCATCGCGATCATGGACCGTGGCGAGATCGTCGTACTCGACACGCCGACCGCGCTGAAGGCGAGCGTCGGGGCCGACCGCGTCGCGATCGGGACCGCCGACGACGACGCGGCCATCGCCACGCTGCGCGACGCGTTCGGCATCGAGGCGTCGATGTCCGAGGGCCAGGTGACGTTCTTCGTGGAGTCGGGTGAGGCGTTCGTCCCGCGCCTGTTCGCCGAGCTCGGCATCCCGATCACCGCGGTCAGCGTCTCGCGCCCCACGCTCGACGACGTGTTCATGACCTACACCGGCAGCACGATCCGCGACGCCGAGACGTCGTCGGCCAGCGACCGCAACCGGGCGACGCTGCGGGCGATGACGGGGGCGCGGCGATGAGCGCCACGGCCGTCGCCACCGCGCCCGTCCGCGACGTCGTCGCCGCCCGCGTCCCGCCGCGCAGCTGGCGCAGCGAGGTCCGCGCCGTGAAGATCGTCTGGCGCCGCGAGCTGATCCGGTTCTCCACCGACCGGATGCGCATCGTGACCTCGCTCGTCCAACCGCTGCTGTTCCTGTTCGTCCTGGGCTCCGGGCTGCAGACGCTGTCGGCCGCCTCGACGCACGGCGTCGACCTCAAGACCTTCATCTACCCCGGCATCCTGTGCATCTCGGTGATGTTCACCGCGATGTTCTCGGCCGCCTCGATCGTGTGGGACCGCGAGTTCGGCTTCCTGCGCGAGATGATGGTCGCGCCGATCCGGCGCAGCTCGATCGTGATCGGCAAGTGCCTGGGCGGCGCGACGGTCGCCTCGTTCCAGGGCGTGATCGTGCTCGCGCTCGCCGGCCTGGTCCACGTCCCCTACGACCCGGTGCTGATCCTCGGGATCTTCGCGCTGCAGTTGTTGTTGGCCTTCACGATCACGGCGTTCGGCGTCATGGTCGCGATCCGCATCAAGCAGCTCCAGTCGTTCATGGGCGTGATGCAGATGATCGTCATGCCCATGTTCTTCCTCTCGGGCGCGTTGTACCCCGTGTCGGGCCTGCCCCAGTGGCTGGCCGTGCTCAACCGGATCGACCCGCTGACCTACGCGGTCGACCCGATGCGCCGGCTCGTCTTCGACCACCTCGACATCTCCGCGGCGGCCAAGGCCACGCTGTCGCCGGGCGTGACGTGGTGGGGCTGGCATCTGCCGGCGCTGTTCGAGGCGGCGGTGATCCTCGCGCTCGGGCTGGTGATGCTCGCGATCGCGGTCTGGGAGTTCACGACGAGCGAGTGAGGCGGCGGAGCGTCGCGGCTCCGGCCGCGGCGCTCACCACCGAGCCCGCGAGGATCCCGATCTTGGCGTCGGCGATCTGCTGCGGCGCGTCGAACGCGAGCTGGGCGATGAAGAGCGACACGGTGAAGCCGATTCCGCCGAGCATCGCCAGGCCCCAGACGTGGGCGCGCGTCACGCCCGCCGGCAGCGTCCCCCAGCCGCGGCGCAGCCCGAGGAACGTCCCACCGGCGATCCCGAGCGTCTTGCCGACGAGCAGGCCGATCACGACGCCCCACGCCAGCCGGCTGCGCAGCGCGTCGCCGATCGCCCCGCCGCCCAGCGCGACGCCGGCGTTGGCGAGCGCGAAGACCGGCACGATCGCCAGGCTGCTCCACGGGTGAAGCCGATGCTCGAGCGTCACCAGCACGTCGCGGCCCGCCACCGGCCGGGCCGGCGTCATCAGCCCGAGCGCGACGCCGGCGATCGTGGCGTGGACGCCGGACTCGTGGACGGCGAGCCACGCGACCGCGCCGATCAGGAGGTAGGCGCTGATGTACGGGACGCCGGCGCGCCGCATCAGCGCGACGACGACGAGCGATCCCAAGGCCACCAACAACCAGCCCAGCGCCAGCCCGTGGGAGTAGAACACCGCGATGATCGCGATCGCCGCGATGTCGTCGACGATCGCGATCGTCAACAGGTACAGCTTGGCGCCGGACGGGACGCCGCTGCCGAGCAGCGCGAGCACGCCGACGGCGAACGCGATGTCGGTCGCCGCCGGCAGCGCCCAGCCGCGGGTCGCGTCGGTCCCGGCGGTGATCGCCACGAACAGCAGCGCCGGCAGCGCGACGCCGCCCGCCGCCGCCAACACGGGCAGCAGCGCGGCGCGCCGGTCGCGCAGCTCGCCGGCCACCAGCTCGCGCTTGATCTCCAGCCCGACGACGAAGAAGAACACGGCCATCAACCCGTCGTTGATCCAGTGGCGCAGGTCCAGGTCCAGGCCGGCGACGTCGGCGTGCGTGTGCCAGAACGACTCGTAGCCGTCGACCGAGACGTTGGCCCAGATCAGCGCCGCGATCGCGCCGGCCAGCAGCGCGACGCCGCCGACGGCCTCGTCGTGCAGGAACTCGCGCAGCGCGTCGAGCCGGTTCACCGCGCGCGGTCCCGATGCAGGTGCTCGGGCGCGGCGGCGGCCAGCTCGGTCCGGTTGGCCACGCCAACCTTCGCGAAGACGTGCGAGAGGTGCGTCTTGACGGTCGAGCGCGACATGTACAGCTTGGCCCCGATCTCCGGGTTGCTGAGGCCCTCGACGGCGAGCCGGACGACCTCGACCTCGGTCGGCGTGAGGCTGCCCCAGCCGGCGCCGGGACGCCGGCGCGGGCCCCAGGCGCGACGGACGTAGGCGAGGGCGTCGTCGAGCGGGAGGGCGGGCTCGTCGCCAACGTCGGTGCCCGCGTCGACGTCGCTCGGCGGCCGGCGCAGCGGCGGGCCGACGATGCCGGAGGCCGCGCGCGCCGCGGCCGCCGCGCGCAGCGCCCGCGCGGCCATGTCCGGGCGGTCGGTCGCCGCGCACAGCACGCCCAGCGCCTCCAGGCTGTCGACGGCGGGCGCGCGCAGCCCGTGCTCGATGCGGACGCCGAGCGCCTGCTGGTGCAAGGCGATGGCCTTGTCCTCGTCGCCCGCGTCGAGCGCCAGCCAGCCCTGCTGCTCGAAGGCGTCGGCGACGACGCGCGGCAGGTCGATCGCGCGGCCGTCGGAGAGCGCGCGGGCCGCGGTCGCGTGGGCGTCGGCGGTGCGGCCGAGCGCGGCCTGGACCGCGGCGAGCGCCGGCAGCGCGGCCGCCGCGAGGTAGGTGTCCGGCGCGCCGCCGGGCATGCGGGTCTCGGACGCCAGCCAGCGCAGCGCCTCGCCGGCGTCGCCGTCGTGCAGCGCGAGCAGCCCGCGTGCCCGGGCCAGGCCCGGGACGAAGAGCGCGTTGGCGCCGCGGTCGACGAGGCGGACGACCGGCGCCAGCGCGGCGCGCGCCATGGCGACGTCGCCGGCGGCGAGCTCGACGAGCGCCAGCGCGCTGCACGCGGCGCCGACGCGGTGGGCCTCCGCCAGCGGCTCGGCGACCGCGACGGCCTGGCGCGCAAGTGCCCGCGCGCCGTCCAGGTCACCGCACAACAGCGTGCCGCCGGCGCGGACGCTCAGCGCTGTGGAGGCCACGCCGCGCTCGCCCAGCGCGAGCAGCCCGGCGCTGCCGCGCTCCAGCAGCGCGTCGGCCTCCGCGTGCTCGTCGCGCAAGTGCATCAGGATGCCCTGCAGCACGACCGCGGCGTGCGCCACGAACGCGTCGCCGGTCGCCTCGCCGAGGCGCGCCGCGTCGTCGGCCGCGACCCGCGAGCCCTTCAGGTCGGTGTACAACAGCCCGACCCCGGAGAGCAGCAGGCACAGCGCGCGCAGGCGGTCGTCGCCGTGCTCGGTCGCCAGCTCGAGCCCGCGCTGGGCGGCGTCGTACTCGAGGTCGAGCGGGTCGGCGGTGTCGGAGACGAGCGCCACGCCCACCAGGAGCCGCGCCTGGAGGAGCGAGCGCTCGTGCGGCCTGCGGGCGATCGCGCGGCCGAGCGTGGCGATGCCCTCGTGGCCGTGGCCGGTGATGTGCCAGAGCCACGGCAGCTCGGCGGCGAGCTCGCGTCCGGGCGTGGGATCGCCGTCCTGGTCGTCGCGCAGCCCCCAGGCCAGCGCGGCGCGGAGGTCGTCCTGGCGGTCGACGAGCCGCGCGCGCCAGGCGTCCCGGTCGGTGTCGAGCAGCGGGGCGGCGGCGCGCGCCGCGGCCAGCAGGTGCGCGAGGTGGCGGCCGCGCGTGACGGCCTCCTCGCCGGCCTCGCGCAGCCGCGCGCCCGCGTACTCGCGGACGGACTCCAGGAGGCGCAGCCGCCCGGCGCGGTCGGCGGGCGCGACGAGCGACTGGTCGACGAGCCGGCCGAGGGCGGCGAGCGCACCCGGCCCCGCGCCCTCGTCGCCGCCGCACACCGCCACCGCCGCGTCCGCGTCGAACGCGCCCGCGAACACCGACAGCCGGCGCAGCACGACACGCTCGCGCTCGGCCAGCAGGTCGTGGCTCCACGCCATGGAGGCCGCGAGCGTCGCCTGCCGCGCGACCGCACCCCGCGGCCCGCGCGTCAGCAGCGCGAAGCGGTCGTCCAGGCCGGCCTCGATCTGCTCCGGGCTCAGCGTCCGCAGCCACGCGGCCGCCAGCTCGAGCGCGAGCGGGATCCCGTCCAGGCGCGCGCAGAGCGACCGGACCGCGTCGGCGGACGGCGGCGCGAGGTCCGGCCCGCGGACCTCCGCGCCGCGCGTGACGAACAGCGCGACCGCCTCGTCGACCTCCAGCGCCGGCACGCGCCAGACGACCTCGCCGGGCACGTCGAGCGGCTCGCGGCTCGTCACCAGCACCGTGACCTCGGGGCAGCCGGCCAGCAGCGCGTCGGCGAGCGCGGCCACGGCGTCGACGAGGTGCTCGGCGTTGTCGAAGCAGATCAGCATCCGCCGGTCGGCGAGGCCGGCGAGCAGCGAGCGCAGCGGGCCGAGGACGCCGTCGACCAGGACGCCGGTCGCGTCGGTCGCCAGCTCGACGACACGGTCGGGATCGGTGACGCCGCCGAGCTCGATCCAGGTCACGCCGTCCGGCCGGGCGCCACGGATCGCCTCGCGCGCCGCGGCCTGCGCGGCGAGCCGGGTCTTGCCGGCGCCGCCGGGACCCGCGAGCGTCACGAGCCGCTCGGCGGCCGCCAGCGCTGCGACCTCGCCCAGCGCGGCGGCGCGCCCGACGAACGAGGTGCGGAAGACCGGGAGCGTGGCGGCCTCCGGGCCCAGGCTCCGAGGCGGCGCGCCGGGGTCGGCCGCGAACAGCCGCTCCGGCGGCGAGAGGTCGGCGAGGCGGTGCACGCCCAGGTCGGCGAGCGCGACGTCCGGCGCCAGCGCGCGAGCGCGCGCGGAGACGAGCACGGTCCCGGGCGCGGCCGCGTCGCACAGCAGCGCGGCGCGCGAGCCGGCGACCAGGTCGATCCCGGCGGTGGCGCCGGCCGGGAGCCGCGCCAGCGCGTCGACCAGCGCCGCGCACACGTGCTCGCGTCCCTCCGACCACACCACGACGTCGGCCATGGCCGGCAGTCTGGCGCACATCGGCCACCTGGCCGATGTAGTCGGCCCCTGGCGGCCCGAGCATGCTGCCCATGACCAACACCAGCTCCTCCTCCACCAAGTCCCCCGCCGTCATCGCCGACATGGCGATGTCCGTCGACGGCTTCATCGCGACGCCCGACGACCAGATCGACGCGCTCACCGGCTGGTACTTCGCCGGCGACACCGAGGTCGCGCCCGGCCTCCCGTTCCGGACCTCCGGGGCGACGGCCGAGCTGCTGCGCGACGTGATGGGCCGCCTCGGCGCGATCGTCGGCGGCCGGCGCTACTTCGACCTCGCCAACGGCTGGGGCGGCGCGCACCCGACCGGGGCGCCCGTCTTCATCGTCACGCACAGCGTGCCCGAGGGGTGGGAGAACGCGGCGCCGTCGATCACCTTCGTCACCGAGGGCGGCATCGCGCGCGCCGTGGAGCTCGCCAAGGCGGCGGCCGGCGACAAGGACGTCGCGATCGCGACGCCCTCGACCGTGCGCCAGTGCATCGACGCCGGCCTCCTGGACGAGATCAACATCAACATCGCGCCGGTCCTGCTCGGCTCGGGGCAGCGCTTCTTCCCGGGCGACGACCTGGAGACGCTGGGCCTGAGCGACCCCGACGTCGTCGTCGGCACCGGCGTCACGCACCTGCGCTACCGGCTGAAGGACCGCGCGTAGCGCGGTGAGGAGGCTCGCGACCCCTGCGCCCGGGAGGGGGCGCAGGAGTCGGCAAGCGCATGGCGTTCATGCCCAGGAAAGGCGGCGGCAGTCCGTTTCCTGGGGCGTCCGTGCCCCTGCCTTCTGAGATGTGCATCGACCGCTGGCCGCAGAACCTGAAGGGCGTGTCTGCATACGGACAGACGACATCTGGAGCGTCGCGCTGCGCCTGACCTAGAGCTCGCCGACCGTCCGCAGCGACGTGTCGCGGTGGCGATCGCCGAGGCCGAAGCGGGGCTCGGCGGGCTCGGTCCCGGCGATCCAGGACTCGAGGCGCTCGGCCAGCGCCGGCCCGTGCTTGAACGCGTGGCCCGAGCCGCCGCCCAGCAGCCAGACGCGGCCGTCGTGCTCGGGGTGCGGCGCGGCGACGAACCACGTGTCGGGCGTGATCTCGTACTGGCAGACGCGGGAGCCGACCAGCGGCGCGCCCGCGAGCGCGGGGAAGCGATGCGCGAGATAGGCGCGCGCGAAGCGCTCGTGCTCCGGATGCACGCGGCGCTCGCCGGTCTGCGCGTCGAACGGCGGGCCGTCGACGTCGGGCGCGACCTTCACGCCGCGGCCGTCGAGGTCGCCGAGCCCGTAGGCGGCGCCGTCGTAGTCGACCCAGCCGGGAACGCCGGGCGTCGCCCACTGCCCGTCGGCGGCGAAGTAGAAGACGTCCTGCTGGGTGATCCGCAGCGACAGCACGTCGCCGAACAGCCCGGGCATCCAGGCGCCGCAGGCCCAGACGACGACGTCGGCCTCCAGCACGCGCCCGTCGTCGAGCGCGACCCGCGCGCCGTCGGGCCGGGCGACCGCCACGACGCGCTCGGCGCCCGCCTCGACCGCCCGATCCGCCAGCGCCCGCACGCCGACGCGCGCGTGCAGGATCCCGGCCTCCGGCTCCAGCAGGCAGAACGCGAGGTCGTCGGTCCGGACGCTCGGGAACAGGTCGGTGGCGTCGACGCGCTGGTTCGGGATGCCGAGCTCGGTCAGGACGCGCTCGCTCTCGGCCTCCCAGCCGTCGGCGGTGCGCGCCAGCCACGCCACGCCCGCCTGCGCGACCAGCCGCGGGTCCAGCTCGCGCCACAGCTCCAGCGCGCGCCGCGACATCGCGGCGTGCAGCGGATCCGCGCCGTGGCTGGCGCGGATCAGCCGCGACTCGTCGCCGCTGCCCGAACGCACGTGCCCGGGCGCGAGCCGCTCGACGTGGGTGACGGCCCAGCCGGAGCGGGCCAGGCGGTCGGCGACCGACGAGCCCAGCACGCCCGCGCCCACGACAACGGCAGATGACGCCATGGGCGGGACGCTATCGCGGGCGGCGCCGCGCGCACGGCCCTACTTGACCTTGAAGGTCAGCCACTTCGACGACGTCTTCTTCCACGGCGCCTGGCCCTGGTAGACGACGCGGACGCGCCACTTGCCCTTGAACTTCATCTTGGCCTTGAAGGCGAAGGGCTTGTTCGCGGGCTTGAGGCCGCCGACCAGCTTGCGCCACTTGCCCTTCTTGTTGCGGAACTGCCACTCAACGGCGACCTTGCCGCCCAGCGACGGCACCGAGCCGAGCTTCGCGGCGGCCGCGGCGCGCGACATCGAGCCGGCGACCGTGCACACGCGCTTCTTGCACTTGACCTTCTTGGTCTTGAGCTTGACCGCCGGCGTCAGCGTCGACTTCAGCGCGCTCAGCGCGACCTTCGTCACCTGGACGTTGGCGGTCGACGTGTTGCCGTTCTTGTCCAGCGCGGTCACCGTGATCGTGTGCGGGCCGAGCGCGAGCTTGCCCGAGCCCTGCCACGGCGCGAGGCCGACCGGCGCGTTGTTGACCAGGCTGTCGGTGAAGTTGCGGATCTCGGCCGGCTGGTTGTCGTAGGTGAACGTGATCCGGGCGATGCCGACCCCGCCGTCGCTCGCGGCGGCGCTGAGGTCGAGCTTGTCCACGAACTGCTGTCCGGGCGTCGGCTTGACGATCCGGATCGACGGCGCGTCGAAGTCGCCGCAGGTCGCGGCACCGCCGCCGTTGGCCGCCGTCACCGCGCGGAACGCGTTCAGCGCGGGCTTCCCCGCTCCGCTGGTGCGGAGCAACCCGTAGTGGTTGAGCTCGTCGACGCCGTTGCCGGTCGTGTCGCGCAGCGTGAACCAGTCGGCCTTCTGCACATAGGGGTCGTTGGCCAGGCACCCGTAGGCCTGGGTCAGGTACGTCGCCTGGTCGGCCTCGCTGACCCCGGACGGCTTCTTGCCCGTCCACTCGCCGCGGGTGCAGGACGTCGGGCCGCCGCCGGTCGAGGACCAGCCGAGCTCGCTCATCCAGATCGGCTTGCCGCCGTCGCCGTTGGCCGCCATCACGTCGTGCACGGTCCGGTAGCCGAGGAACGTGTAGCGCGCGAGCTTGCCGTCCTCGCGGTAGAACGCGTCCGGCCCGCGGTCCAGGCACGCCGTGTCGGTGTGCACCGCGACCACGTCGAAGCTGGAGCCGGCGCCGTTGTTGTAGAGGCCCTGGATCCACTGGTAGTTGTTGCCGGTGGTCGGGCCCGCGACGACGGTCGCGCCGGGGTCGCCGGCCTTGACGCCCGCGTAGGTGGCCTTCAGCAGCGCGGCGTAGCGGCCGGCGTCTGGGCCCGGGTGCCAGAACTGGGCCTCGTCGGGCTCGTTCCAGACCTCGTAGCCGGCGACGCTGCCGACGCCCTTGTTGTGGGCGGCGAAGGCCTTCATGAAGTCTGCGTAGGTCTGCGGATCGTTCGGCGGCACGAGCTGGTCGGCGACGCCGTTGGCCCACTGCGGCGTGTTGAGCACCACGAACAGCGGCTTCGCGCCGGCGGCGTTGAGCTGCTGGATCGCGGCGTCGTAGGTCGCCGAGCGGCCGTTGTTGTCCGGGTAGTCGCCGGGGCCCGTCGGCGCCATCTCGGCCCAGGAGACGAAGAGGCGGACGGACTTGGCGCCGGTGGCGAGCGCCTCGGCGACGGCGTCGTGGCTGGGCGACGCGGCGTTGACGCCGGGCTCGGCGGCCTGGGCCGACGCGGCCGGCAGAGCGAAGGCCGCGAGCGCGGCGACGAGGAAGAGGATCTTGGGGAGTCTCATGTGGAGAAGCGCAGACGTCTGGACGCGGGCGCGCTGCTGCACACCCTTTGGTTTCACAAATCGGAGATCCGCGCGCCCGCTTGAACGGTTTCCGTCACCCTCCGGACGCTTTTGGACGCTGTTAGCGTGCGCGAGATGCCCGTTGCCGAACGTCTCGTGTCCACGAACCCCGCCGATCTCGAGGACGTGATCTACCAGGGCGACGGCGCGGATGTCGACACGTTCGTGGCCGCGGCGCGGGCCGCGAAGGCCGCTCAGCCGGCGTGGGCCGCGACGCCGGCGCCCCGGCGCGGGCGCGCGATCCAGCAGATCGGCCGGATCGTCGAGGCCAACAAGGAGTCGCTCGCGCGGCTCGTCACGCGCGAGATCGGCAAGCCCTACGCCGAGGCGCTGGGCGAGGTCCAGGAGATCGTCGACACGTGCGACTTCTTCCTCGGCGAGGGCCGGCGGCTGTACGGCCAGACGGTCCCGAGCGAGATGCCCGACAAGCAGCTGTTCACCTTCCGGGTCCCGGTCGGCGTCGCGGCGATCGTCACCGCCGGCAACTTCCCGGTCGCGGTGCCGTCCTGGTACCTCGTCCCGGCGCTGCTGTGCGGCAACACGGTGGTGTGGAAGCCGGCCGACTACACGCCGGCGCTGGGCGAGGCGCTCGGCGCGCTGTTCCAGGCCGGCGGCCTGCCCGAGGGCGTCCTGACCGTGGTCCAGGCCGACGGCCCGACGACGTTCGCCGGCCTCGAGCAGGCGCTGGAGCTCGGGCTGGTCGACAAGGTCGGCTTCACCGGCTCGTCGGCGGTCGGGCGCGAGATCGGCGCGCTCTGCGGGCGCCACCTGCAGTCGCCGTGCCTGGAGCTCGGCGGCAAGAACCCCATGGTGGTCACGCCCGACGCCGACGTCGACCTCGCCGTCCAGGGCGCGCTGTTCGGAGGCTTCGGGACCGCGGGGCAGCGCTGCACGTCGCTGGGCACGGCGATCGTGCACCGCGACGTCTACGACGCCTTCCTGTCGCGGCTGACCGCCGCCGTCGAGGGCGCGGCGATCGGCGACCCGCGCGAGGACGTCCTGTACGGCCCGCTGATCGACGAGAAGTTCCTGACGCGCTTCGTCGACGACCACCTCGCGCTCGTGCGCGACCACCACGCGCTCAGCGGCTCGACCGGCGTCGGGCGGATCACCGACGACAACCCGCGCGCCGGGTTCGTCGGCGACCACCGCCGCGGGCTGTTCGTCCACCCCACGATCGTCGCCGGCGTCCGGATCGACGACGACATCGCCAACACCGAGACGTTCGGCCCGCTCGTCGGCGTCGCGCGGTACGAGGACTTCGACGAGGCGATCGCCTTCGCCAACGGCCACGGCTACGGGCTGTCGTCGGCGATCTACACCAACGACCCGACCAGCGCGCTGCGCTTCCGCGAGCGCGTGAGCGCCGGGATGGTGTCCGTCAACAACTCGACCTCCGGCGCCGAGGCGCACCTGCCGTTCGGCGGCAACGGCCGCTCGGGCAACGGCTCGCGCCAGTCCGGCGTGTGGGTCCTGGACCAGTTCACGCGCTGGCAGTCCATGAACTGGGACTACGCGGGCAAGCTCCAGAAGGCGCAGATGGACGTCGAGGACGTCGCCGCCGATCTGGACTTCCGGCTCGGCGGGTAGAAGTCCGTCCGTGTCCGCCCCAGAGCTGGAAGGTCTCGCGGCGATCATCGCCGTCGACGCCCGCGCCGACGGCCTGCCGATCAGCTGGGTGAGCCCGGGCTTCGAGCTGCTCACCGGCTACGGCGCGGGCGAGGTGCTCGGGCGCAACCCGAAGCTGCTGCAGGGGCCGGACACCGACCCGCGCTCGATCTCGCTGCTGACCGAGGCCATCGCCGCCGGCCGCGACGCCTACGTCACGCTGCTGAACTACCGCGCGGACGGGACGCCCTTCTGGAACGAGGTCGCGATCGCGCCGGAGCGAGACGGCGCGTCGGGCGAGATCGTCCGCTGGCTCGGCACCCAGCGCGACGTCACCGACCGCATGCGCGTGTCGGCCCGGCTGCACGAGCTGGCCTACTTCGACACGCTCACCGGGTTGGCCAACCGCGCGGCGCTGCACGACGAGCTGCGCTCCGCGATGCACCGCGCGCGCGTGCACGAGAGCGAGATCGCGCTGCTGGCCATCGACCTCGACGACTTCCGGCGCGTCAACGAGAAGTGGGGCCATCAGGCCGGCGACGCGCTGCTGCGGGTGGCGGCCGACAGGCTGCGGTCGGTCGTCCGGCCCCAGGATCTGCTCGCCCGGGTCGGCGGCGACGAGTTCTCGCTGTTGTTGAAGGACCTGCCGCCCGGCGAGGGCGAGCGCGTCGCCAAGGAGCTGGCCGCCCGGATCCTCACCGCGGTCCGCGACGAGCCACACGTCGTCGGCGACCTGCGGCTGGAGACGCGGGTCTCGATCGGGATCGGCCTGTACCGGCAGGGGACGACGACCAGCGCGTCGGACCTCGTGCACGACGCCGACATCGCGGTCGAGTCCGCGAAGTCGTCGGGCAAGGACACGGTCCGGGTGCACCGCGCGGTGTCGGGCGAGGCCGTGCTCGTCCCCGACGACGCGTTCGACCCCGCCTCGGCGGGCGACGAGCTGGGGCGTGTGCTCGCCGACGGCGGCGCCGGCGTCGCGGCGGTCTACCAGCCGATCGTCGAGCTGGCGTCCGGCGAGGTCGTCGGCTATGAGGCGCTGGCGCGCGGGCCCGAGGGCTCGTCGCTGCACCGGCCCGACCGGCTGTTCGCGGCGGCCGCCGCGGCCGGCCGCGTCGTGGAGCTGGAGTGGGCGTGCCGCGCGGCAGCGGTGCGCGGCGCGCTCGATGCCGGCCTGGGCAAGGGCGCGTCGCTGTTCCTCAACACCGAGCCGGCGGTGATCGACGCGCCTGCGCCGCCGGAGCTGGAGGCGCTGTGGTCGCAGGCCCAGCGCGAGCTCGCGCTGGTGGTGGAGATCACCGAGCGGGCGATCACGGCGCGGCCGGCCGAGCTGGCGCGCGTGATCGGCGACCAGCGGGCCGCCGGGCACGTCGTCGCGCTGGACGACGTCGGCGCCGACGTCCGCTCGCTGGCGTTGTTGTCGTTGATCGATCCCGACGTCATCAAGTTGGACCTGAGCCTGGTCCAGGACCGGCCCTCCACCGACCAGGCGGCGATCGTCAGCGCCGTGGCCGCCGAGCGCGAGCGGACCGGCGCGCGGATCCTGGCCGAGGGCATCGAGAACGACGAGCACGAGCGGGTGGCGCGCGCGCTGGGCGCGACGCTCGGGCAGGGCTGGAAGTTCGGCCGGCCGGGGCCGCTGGTGGCGCCGCTGCCGGTGTCGCGCGTGCGGGCGACGGCCGCCGTCATGCCGCGCCCGCCCGGCGACACGCCGTTCGCGGTGGTCGAGGCGGCGCGCGGCGCGCAGGCCGTGGCCGAGGCGACCAAGGCCCTGCTGCTGCCCATCAGCCACCACCTGGAGCATCGCGCGCAGCGCATCGGCGAGGGCGCGGTGATCCTGTCCGCCTTCCAGGACGCGGCGCGCTTCACGCCCGCGACGCGGCGGCGCTACGAGTCCCTGGCCCGCCGCGCGTCGCTGGTGGCGGCGTTCGGCGTCGGGCTGCCCGCCGAGCCGATCCACGGCGTCCGCGGCGCCGACCTGGCGCCCGACGACGCGCTGGCCGGCGAGTGGTCGGTCGTCGTCCTGGGCCCCCACTTCGCGGGCGCGCTGGTCGCCCGCGACCTCGGCGACGCCGACGTGCCCGACCGCGACCGCCGCTTCGCGTTCGCGATGGTCTACGACCGCCCGCTGGTGATCGCGGCGGCGCAGACGCTGGTGGCGCGCATCGCGCCGCACGAGATCACGGTGCGGCGGAGATGAGCGGGGTCTAACCGCCCAGGCCGGCGAGCGGGTCGGCCCAGGTCGGCGGGCCCTGGCGGTGCCAGCGGGGCGAGGTCGTCGGCGGTGGCGTGAGGGCCGCGCGGGCGACGAGCAGCGTCGGCTCCGGGTCGGCGAGGTGGGAGGCGAGCGTGGTGCCGAAGTCGTCGGAGAGGCCGTCGACCGCGGTCGCGCGGATCCCGAAGGCGTCGGCGAGGCGGACGAAGTCCGGTGTCTCGAGGTCGACGCCGTAGGTCTCGGTGCCCGAGTGGCGCTGGTCGAAGCGCAGCATCCCGTACCCGCCGTCGTCGACGACCAGCGCGGTGAGCGGCAGGCGCTCCTGCTTGGCGGTCGCGAGCTCGCCGCAGGCGAACAGGAAGCCGCCGTCGCCGGAGACGCTCAGCGTCGGGCCGGCGATCGCGGCGCCCAGCGCGGCCGGGAACGCGTAGCCGAGCGTGCCCCAGCCCATCGGGTACTGGAAGCGCCGCGGGCCGGCCGGCTGGTACATCGCGGCGAGCCAGTAGCCCGGGATGCACATGTCGGCGACCACGTTCACGTCATCCCCTACAACGCGCGCGAACGTCTCCAGGAACGCGATCTCCTGCGGGTGGTCGCCGCGCACCGCGCCGCGGGCGCGGCGGCGGGCGGTGACCACGGAGGCCCAGACGTCGGCGCCGGCCGGCGGCAGCCCGGCGGCGAGGGCGCGCGCGCCGAGGGCCGCGTCGCCCGCGACGACGACGTCCGGCAGGTAGTTCTTGCTCGCGTCGGCCGGGTCGACGTTGACGGCGACCACGTTGGGCGGGCGCGGCAGCCGCCAGTTCATGGTGTTCATGCCGTCGAGGTCGGTGCCGATGGCGATCAGGACGTCCGCCTCGTCCCACAGCTCGCCGATCGCCGGCAGGTGCGGCGGGAGGTCGACGGCGCGCGGGTCGTCGCGGCCGAGCAGCCCACGCGCGGAGTACGTGGTCAGGACGGGCGCGCCGAGGCGGCGGGCCAGCTCGGCGACCTCCGGGCCGGCGTCGATCGCGCCGCCGCCGGCGACGATCAGCGGCTTCCAGGTCCCGGCCAGGAGCTCGAGGGCTTGTTGTACGCCTTCGGGCTCGTCCTCGACGACGTCGGGCGCGAACTCGCCCACGTCCCAGGTCGGGCCGACGGCGGAGAGCCGGTCGGTGGGGATCTCGACGAAGACCGGGCCCCGCGGGGCCTCGTAGGCGGTGTTGACGGCGCGCTCGACGTCGCCGGGCGCGTCGAGCCGGAACGTCTGCTTGGTGAGGGTGCTGAAGAGCCGTTGCTGGTCTTCCGCCTCGTGCAGCGCGCCGCCGACGATGCCACGGCGCTTGAGCGACGTCGGGATGTCGGTGGCGATGACGACGACGGGCGAGCCCGACGCCCACGCCTCGCCGGTCGCGCCGAGGGTGTTCGCAGCGCCGGGACCGGTGGTGACGAGCGCGACGCCGACCTTGCCGGTCGCCCGCGCGTAGCCGTCGGCCGCGTAGACCGCGGCCTGCTCGTGGCGGACGCCGACGAGCCGGATCGGCGAGGTGCGCAGCGCCTCCCAGGCCGGGAGGTTGTGCACGCCGGGGAGGCCGAAGACCGTGTCGACGCCCGCGCGCTCGAGCGCCGCGACCAGCTCGTCGCCGCCTGTCGGCATGGTGGCCTAGTACCCGTCGGCGACGACGTTGAGCAGCGGCTCGCCGGCGGCGAAGCGCCGCAGCTGCTCGGCGACGAGGTCCCAGGCCGCGCGGTCCGAGGAGGCGGTGTCACCGGCGACGTGGGGGCTGAGCAGCACGCCGGGAGCCTCCCACAGCGGATGGTCCTCGGGAAGCGGCTCGGGCTCGACGACGTCCAGGACCGCGCGCAGCCGGCCGGCCTGGAGCTCGGCGAGCAGGGCGTCGGTGTCGGTCGTCGGCCCGCGACCCACGTTGATGTACAACGCGCCGTCGGGGAGCAGGGCGAGCGTGTCGGCGTCAACGATGTGGCGCGTCGCGTCGGTGAGCGGCAGGAGGTTGACGAGGGCGTCGGCCCAGGGCAGCAGAGCCGGGAGGTCGTCCAGGGTGTAGTTGTCGAGGTGCTTGCGCCGGGCGACGCCGCGGACCTCGGTGCCGAACGGCTCGAGGAGCTGCCTGGCCTCACGCCCGGACGCGCCGAAGCCGAGGATCAACACCTTCATGTTGGCCAGGTCGCCGATGTCGAGCCGCTTCCACCGCCGCGCCGCCTGGGCCTCGGCGAACGGCCGGACGCCCTTGAGGTCGGCGAGCAGCGCCGCGACGACCCACTCGGCCATCGCCCGATCCCGCGTCCCGCGCGCACCGCAGAGCGTGACGTGCGCCGGGACCTTGTCGACGATCCAGTCGACGCCGGCCGAGCGCACCTGCACGACCTCGAGGTTCGGGAGCTGGGCCGGGTCGAACTCGATGCCCCACTGCGGGACGGCGAACCGGACGTCCCGGCGCGGCTCGTCGACCAAGATGATGTTCTCGGGCAGCGTCCGCTCGATCCGCGACCGCCCTTCGCTGCCCGACGCCACGCCGAGCTCGTCGCGGCGGGTCGAAGACGGGATCCAGGCGACGACAGGGGCGCTCATCGACTGCACCCTATGAGACGCGGCGCGTCGCTCAGGCCGAGAAGACCCAGCGGCTCGCGCCGTGCGGCGGTCGCAGACCCACGCCGATCGCCTTGTCGACGGTGAACCGGTAGAGCGCCCACGGCCCGGGCCCCGCGCTCTGGGCGGAGTAGGGCGCGATCAGCGCGGGCGCCTCCGCGTCGACGCTCGCCGGCCAGCCGCCCGCGGCGTAGAGCTGCGCGGCACGCTCCAACGTGTCCCGCTCGGCCACCTTGGCCGCCGTGCCCTCCAGGACGAGGTCGATCCCGTCGAGCCGCAGCGACACCGTCGCCCGCGGATCCTCCGCGAGATGACTCGACTTGTAGGCCTTGGTCCCACTGGTGAAGTGGACCTCCGTGTCGAGCACCACGACCCCGACACCGGCGGAGTGCGGCCGCCCGTCGGCACCCACCGTCCCGAGGAAGGCCACCGTGTCCGGGCCGAGCGAGCCTTCGCCGAGCGCTTCGACAGCGCGACTCCACGGCATCTCGGGCTCGTCGTACAGGGTGGCGAGGTTGACGGTCTCGATCGGGGTGCGAGCGGTCATGTGGCTTGAGACGAGTTGGCTGCGGCGGACTCATCGGCGCGGCGCGGTCGCCGAAGCGTGGAGTCGGCCCCGAACCCCAGCCCGAGACGGCCCGCGGAGGACGCCGAACGCCGGCACCCCACGCCGACCTCCCTCTCACTGCCCGGACCACGCGCGCCCCACGTCGACACGCCGCAAGCGACGGAGGCGCCGCGGCCCGCCGCCCCCTCACGCCGCCGGCAGCACCCGCGGCTGCGCCGCGTGCAGCCGCGCGAGGAGGTCGGAGACCTCTTCGTCCTTCGGCGCCAGGCGCAGCGCGCGCTCGGCGGCGGCGATCGCGTCGGAGATGCGGTCGGTGCGGGCGAGGGCGTGGGCGTAGCGCGACCAGGCGGCGGGGTGCTCGACGTCGATCAGGGTCGCCTGCTCGGTCGCGGTCACCTCGCCGCCGAGGTCGCCGCCGAGGTGGTGAGCCAGCGCCAGGTCCAGCAGGCCCTCGACGGTCGGACCGAGACGGCGGGCGCGCTCCAGGGCATCGAGCGCCCCCGCACGATCCATCAGCCGCAGCTTCAGCCGGCCGACGCGCTCCCACGACGACGCGTCGGACGGACCCAATTGCGCCGCCCGCATCGCGGCCTCGGCGGCCAGGTCGAACGCCCGCATGTCCTCGTAGATCCGGGAGGCGTAGCGCTGCGCCGCCGGACGGCTCGGGTCGGCGCGGATCCAGTCGCGGACCGAGCGACCGGCTGCGTTCAGCGAGCCGGCCTGCCAGTAGGCCAGCGTCAGCAGCCGCAGCACGGAGATGTTGCTCGGCTCGGCGTCGCGCGCGTAGATCAGCCGCTGCGCCGCGAGCTTGTAGTCGCCCTCGACCATCGCGTGCTGCGCCGCGGTCATGAACCACTGGACGCGCTCGTGGCCGGGGTCCGGCTTGGAGAAGTCGACGAACTGCAGCGACCCCGCCGGCACCGTCCGCACGCCGGGCTGGAAGCGCACGCGCGCCCACTGCTGGATGTCGTCCTCGGAGCCCGTGAAGTAGATGCCCGCGACCTCGCCGACGCCCCACTCCGGGTACGACAGGCAGCGCGCGTAGCGATGGACGACCGAGTGGTCCGGCACTCGCGAGCCGAACGGGTCGTGCTTGCGCACGTCGGCCTCGTGGGCCCGCCGCGCCTGCTCCTCCTCGTACGCCCTCCGGCCCGCCTCGGCGCGCGCGGCCCGCGCGGCCGCCGCGCTGACCTTCACCGCGTTGCGGGAGACCCGCCCGCCGCGCGACCCCTCGGCCAGCGACTCGAGCTGGTCGGCCGCCTCGTTGATCGCCTTGAGGTGGCGCTCGTGCTCGATCTGCTTGCCGGGCGGCGCGAGATCCGGATGCCAGACCTTGGCCTGCCGGCGCCGCGCGAGCTGGACGTCGCGCTTCTCGAAGGGCGGCTCGAGCTCCAACAGGAGGAGCGCCTGTTCGATGTCGAGGACCTGCGGCACGACGCACGAGGGTATCGACCCTCTCAATAGGCTCCTAGCCGTCTTGCTGCTCTCCGACCTCACGACGCTCCGCCTCGGCGGGCCCGCCGGCACGTTCGTCGAGGCGACGACCGACGACGCGCTGATCGCCGCCGTGCGCGACGCGCCCGACGACGACCTCCTCCTCGTCGCCGGCGGGTCGAACCTCGTCGTCGGCGACGCCGGCTTCCCGGGCACCGTGGTGAAGATCGCGTCGCGCGGGATCCAGCGCGAAGGCGACACGCTGCACGTCGCGGCCGGTGAGGGGTGGGACGACGTGGTCCGCCACGCCATCGCCCATGGCCTGGGCGGCATCGAGTGCCTCTCCGGCATCCCCGGGTCCGTGGGCGCGACGCCGATCCAGAACGTCGGCGCCTACGGCCAGGAGGTGAGCGACACCATCGTCAACGTGCGCGTCTACGACCGCCGAGGCGACCGCGTCGTCGACCTGACGCCGGCGCAGTGCGGCTTCGCGTACCGCGACTCCATGTTCAAGCGGTCGCCGGGCTCGTTCGTGGTGCTGCGCGTCTCGTTCGCCCTCACCCCGAGCGAGACCGCGCTGCCGATCCGCTACGGCGAGCTGGCTCGCGCGACCCCCGACGCCCCCACGCTGCAGCAGGTCCGCGACGCGGTCCTCGCGCTGCGCCGGGGCAAGGGCATGGTCCTCGACCCCCGCGACCACGACACCTGGTCCGCCGGCTCGTTCTTCACCAACCCGATCCTCGACGCCGACGCCGTCCCCGACGGCGCGCCCGCGTTCCCGCAGCCGGACGGCCGCGTCAAGACCAGCGCCGCGTGGCTGATCGACCACGCCGGGTTCGCCAAGGGCCATCGGCCGCCCGGCAGCAACATCGCGATCTCCACCAAGCACGTCCTCGCGCTCACCAACCGCGGTGGCGGGACGACCGCGGAGCTGCTGACCCTGGCGGACGAGGTCACCGAGGGCGTGCTGCGCACCTACGGCATCCGCCTCGTCCCGGAGCCCGTCCTCGTGCGGACCTGATCCTCTGGATCGCGGCGCGCTCGCGGCGGGCATGCTGGTCACGCCGCGCGTGCAGGACCCGCATCGCGCGTAGGCCTCCTATCCTGGAGTCTTCATGGCTCCTCAGTACGTCTTCCAGATGCAGCGGCTCACGAAGGCCTACGGGCCGGAGAAGCCGATCCTCAACGAGGTCACGCTCGCGTTCTACTCCGGCGCGAAGATCGGCGTGCTCGGCTACAACGGCGCGGGCAAGTCCACGCTGTTGAAGATCATGGCCGGCATCGACACCGACTTCCGCTCCGGGGAGGCGATGCTCGCCCCCGGCGCGACCGTCGGCCTGCTCGAGCAGGAGCCCAAGCTCGACGAGACCAAGAACGCGCGCGAGAACGTCCTCGACGGCGTCGCCGAGACCAAGGCGCTCATGGACCGCTTCAACGAGCTGTCGATGAACTACTCCGACGAGACCGCCGACGAGTTCGCCGCGGTCCAGGCCAAGATCGACGCGGTCGACGGCTGGAACCTCGACACGACGATCGACTACGCGATGGACGCGCTGCGCTGCCCGCCGCCGGACGCCGACGTCACCACGCTCTCCGGCGGCGAGCGCCGCCGCATCGCGCTCTGCCGCCTGCTGCTCAGCGCCCCCGACCTGCTGCTCCTCGACGAGCCGACCAACCACCTGGACGCCGAGTCCGTCGGCTGGCTGGAGCGCTACCTCGCCGACTACAAGGGCGCCGTCGTGGCCGTGACCCACGATCGCTACTTCCTCGACAACGTCGCGGGCTGGATCCTCGAGCTCGACCGTGGCCGCGGCATCCCCTACGAGGGCAACTACTCCGCCTGGCTGGACCAGAAGGAGAAGCGCCTGGAGATGCAGGAGCGCCGCGACCTCGCCAAGGAGCGCATCATCAAGGCCGAGCTCGAGTGGGTCCGCAAGAACCCCAAGGGCCGCCAGACCAAGCAGAAGGCGCGCATCTCGAACTACGAGGCCCTCGTCGCCGAGGAGAAGAACATCAAGCTGGACGACGTCCAGATCCACATCCCGATCGCGACGCACCTCGGCAACACGGTCGTCCAGGCCGACGGGCTGCGCAAGGGCTTCGGCGACAAGCTGCTGATCGACGACCTGACCTTCGACCTGCCGCCCGGCGGCATCGTCGGCGTCATCGGCCCCAACGGCGCGGGCAAGACCACGCTGTTCAAGATGATCGCCGGCCGCGAGGAGCCGGACGCCGGCAAGCTGCGCATCGGCGACACGGTCCAGATCTCCTACGTCGACCAGAGCCGCGACGCGCTCGACGGCGAGAAGAGCGTCTGGGAGGAGATCTCCGGCGGCCTGGAGCAGATCAAGGTCGGCGAGCGCGTCATGAACTCGCGCGCCTACACCTCGGGCTTCAACTTCAAGAAGGCCGAGCAGCAGAAGAAGATCAAGATGCTGTCGGGCGGTGAGCGCAACCGCGTCCACCTCGCGAAGCTGCTGCGCACCGGCGGCAACCTGCTGCTGCTGGACGAGCCGACCAACGACCTGGACACCGACACGCTGCGCGCGCTCGAAGAGGCGCTGCTGAACTACGCGGGCTGCGCGGTGGTCATCTCCCACGATCGCTGGTTCCTGGACCGCATCGCCACGCACGTCCTCGCGTTCGAGGGCGACTCGAAGGTCACCTGGTTCGAAGGCAACTTCGAGGCCTACGAGCAGTGGCGGCGCGACACGCTCGGCGACGAAGCCGACCGGCCGCACCGCATCTCCTACAAGAAGCTCACCCGCACCTGATCGGCGCGGAGGCGAAGGCCTAGGCCTTCGCCTTCTTCGTCGCGACACGCTTGCGGATCCCGTCCGCGTGCAACCGGTCGATGAGGTCCTGCTGCTTGCTGTTGGTGGCCATGAGGTTGGTGCTACCCGGCCGGGTAGCACCGAAGGCATGGCCGACGTCGTCATCACCGAGTACACCGATCCCGCCTGCCCCTGGGCCTACAGCGCCGAGCCGTTCCGGCACCGGCTGAGCTGGATCTACGGCGACCAGCTGGAGTGGGACGTCCGGATGGTCGGCCTGTCCGACGACACCAAGGCGATGGAGAAGCACGGCTTCACGCCCGAGGTCCTGTCCGGCCACTACAAGCGGATCAGCCGCGAGCACAAGATGCCGATCGACACGCGCGTGCGCGAGCGGCTCGCCGCGTCGCTCCCGGCCTGCCGCGCGGTCGTCGCCGCCAAGCTGCACGCGCCCGACCGGATGCGCGCGCTGCTGCGCCGGTTGCGGGTCCGGAGCTTCAGCGGCGAGATCCTCGACGCGCCGGGGACCATGGACGGCGCCGCGACCGACGCCGGCATCGACCCGGCGCAGCTGCGCGCGTGGATGGAGGGCGACGACGTGCAGGCCGCGCTGGACCAGGACATGGCCGCCGCGCGCGAGCCCGCGCCGGCCGCGCGCGTCCTCGACGACAAGCTCGCCAACTGGTCGGGCGGCCGCCGCTACACCTGCCCGTCCTACGAGATCGAGCGCCGCGCCGACGGCGTCAGGATCGCCGTCCCGGGCTTCCAGCCCTTCGCGGTCTACGACGTGGTCACCGCCAACCTCCTGCCCAAGCTCGACCGCCGCCCCAACCCGGCGTCGGTCGAGGAGGTCCTGGCCTGGACGGGCACGCCGCTGGCCTCGGTCGAGGTCGCGGTGGTCTGCGACATCCCCTTCGAGGAGGCCCGCGAGCAGCTCAGCCGCGTCGCGGTCGAGCACCCGGTCGGCTTCGACGGGTTCTGGACGCTGCCGAGCTAGACCAGCCCCGGGATCCGCGCCAGCGCGGCCGGGATCTCGCGCGCCATGTCGATGACGACGTCGGCGCCGTGGAGGTCGGCCGCGCGGTAGGGGCCGGTCGCGATCGCGATGCAATGCACGCCGTCGGCGCGGGCGCAGGCGATGTCGCGTGGGGTGTCGCCGATGACGACGGTCTGCTCGCGCGGGTGGTCGCCGGCCCGGCGGCGCGCGATCTCGGGCAGCTCGGAACGGTCCTCGGAGTCGCTGCCGAACGCGCCCTGGCCGTACTCGAAGTAGTCGCTCAGCCCGGCCCGCTCCAGCTTCAGCCGCGCGACGCACTCGAGGTTCCCGGTCAACACCGACAACTTGACGTCGTCGCGCGCGGCGAGCTTGTCGAGCACCTCGGGCACACCGGGCGCGACGTGCTCGCGCAGGTCGGCCGGACAGCGCTGCTGGTACTCGGCGCACGCCGCCAGCATCACGTCGTGGGCCCGCGCGTCGATCTCCTCGGCCGATACGTCGACGAGCGTGAGCAACGTGCGCGCGATGGCGGGGTCGGTCCGCCCCGCCGCGTCGAGCTTGCCCGCCGGGATCTCCTGCAGCCGGTGCACCCGCCGCAGCGCCGCGTGGATCGCGAGCACGTGGTCGCGCGACGCCTTGAGCAGCAGCGTTCCGTCGATGTCGAAGAGCAGGAGCACGGTGTCCCGTGCATTAGATCAGGCGCGATCCCGCACACGCGGCGAGTGATCCACGTATGCTCAGGTTGTCTTTTTCAAAAAGCCGCGATCGACGTTGTCGGGCGGGCCGAGTTGTGCGAGTGTTGGGTCAGGGATGAATTCGGGGATCGGAACGGTCATGGAGCGGCCGGCGCGCCGTCGTGGGCGGGAGGCCGCGCTGGCGCGCAGCGCCGAGGACGCCGAGGCGTTCAAGGACTTCTACCTGGCGAACGTCCAGCGCCTGGTCGTGTTCTTCACGCGCCGAACGCTGAACGCCGAGGTCGCGCTCGACCTCACCGGCGAGACGTTCGCCACCGCACTGCAGCGCCGCCGCCAGTTCCGCGGGCGCAGCGACGCGGAGGCCGAGGGCTGGCTGTTCGCCATCGCCCGCAGCCAGCTCGCGCACTACTGGCGCCGCGGCGTCGCCGAGCGGCGCGCGCTCGAGCAGGTCGGGCTCGACCCGCCGTGCGTCGCGCTGTCCGAGCTCGAGCGGATCGAGGAGCTCGCCGGCCTGCCGGAGCTGCGCGGCCGCGTGCGCGACGCGATCGCCGGGATCCACCCGCAGCAGGCCTACGCGGTCATGCAGCGCGTGGTCGAAGAGCGCGGGTACGACGACCTGGCCGCCGAGCTCGGCGTCTCCCAGGACGTCGTCCGGGCCCGCGTGTCCCGCGGTCTGCGCGCGCTCGCCGCCACGGGCGAGCTCGTCGCCGCCGCCTAGCGCGCGAAGCTCGTGTCGGCGGTCAGCCGGCGCGCGAACGCGGCCGCCAGCTTGGCGGCGTTGAGCACGTCGTCGAGCTGGACCAGCTCGACCGGTGAGTGCATGTAGCGCAGCGGCAGGCTGATCAGCCCGGTCGGGATGCCCTGGCGCGAGACGTGGATCGCGTCGGCGTCGGTGCCGGTGAAGCGCGCGGACGCCGACAGCGTGTGGTCGAGGCCCTCGGCCTCGGCCGCGGCGACCAGCTCGTCGAAGACGACTGGGTGCATCGTCGAGCCGCGCTCGATGACCGGGCCGGAGCCGAGCGGGTGCGAGCCGTTCTCCTTCTCGTCGATGCCGGGCGCGTCGGTCGCGTGCGTGACGTCGACGACGAGCGCGACGTCCGGGCGCAGCGCGTGCGCGACGGTGCGGGCGCCGGCGAAGGTGATCTCCTCCTGCACCGCGGCGACCGCGACGACGTCGCCGACCGCGCCGCCGGCCTCGGCGACCAGGCGCGCGGCCTCGTAGGCGACGAAGCACCCGAGGCGGTTGTCCATCGCGCGCGCGACGTAGCGGTCGTTGGGCAGCTCGATCGGGTCGGCGCTGATCACCGCGACGTCGCCGATGCGGACGAGCGCCTTGGCGTCGTCGCCGTCCTTGGCGCCGATGTCGATGTGCAGGTCCTTCAGCTCGGCGGCGCGCTTGCGCTCGTCCTCCTTGAGGAGGTGGATCGGCTTCTTGCCGACCACGCCCGGGACGACGCCGTCCTTGGTCGTGAGCTCGACGCGCTGGCCGACGAGGATCACGGGATCCCAGCCGCCGACGCCGATGAAGTGCAGGTAGCCCTTCTCATCGATGTGCGTGACGATCAGGCCGATCTCGTCGATGTGGCCGACGATCGCGACCGTCGGCCCGTCGCCGGTGCCCTTCACGCGCGCGGTCACGGTGCCCATCACGTCGGTCTCGACGTCCGCGAAGGACGCGCACGCCTCGGCGAACGCCCGCGCCGGCGCGGTCTCGTAGCCGGAGGGCCCGGTGGCGGTGAGCAGGCTGCGCAGGACGTCGGGGAGGGGCATCGGCGAGCAACGTTATCGCCTGGCCCGGAACCATTTCCGCGCACGGGCGTTGCAGCGAAGTGGAGCTTCCGCATCGACACGGGGGCTCGCGTCGTGCATCGTCTCCTCCACCGCCCATGATCCGCGTCCTCGTCGTCGACGATCACCCTGTGCTGCGCGCGGGCCTCGAGGCCGTGCTCCGCGCCGAGCCCGGCTTCCGGTGCATCGGCGGCGCGGAGAACGGCGAGGCCATGTGGACGCTGCTCCGCCGCGGGCAGCCGCACGTCGTCGTCCTCGACCACCGGCTCGGCGACGAGGACGGCGTCGAGCTGTGTCGCGCGGTCCGGGCCGAGCCCGACGCGCCGTCGGTGCTGCTGTACACCGCCGACCCGACGCCGGCGCTCGAGCGCTCGGCCAAGGCCGCGGGCGCGTGCGGGCTGGTGGACAAGGCCGTCGACGTCGACGCCCTGTTCGACGCGATCCGCGTCGCGGGCCGCCGCCCCGGATCGTCATCCGAGGCGGCGGTCGCGTGATCGCCTAGGCGCTACGCGGCGTCGGCGGCGAGCCGCTGGCCGTTACGCCGCGGCAAGCTGGCGCAGCACGTAGCGCAGGATCCCGCCGTGGCGGAAGTAGTCCGCCTCCTTGGGCGTGTCGATCCGGACGCGGGCCTTGAACGAGACGTCGCCGGCCTCGACGTCGACCTCGCGCGGCAGCTCGCCGGCGTTCAGCGGCTCGGCGAAGCCCGTGATCGTGAGCTCCTCCTCGCCGGTGAGGCCCAGCGACTCGGCGGTCTCGCCCTCGGGGAACTGCAGCGGCAGGACGCCCATCCCCACCAGGTTGGAGCGGTGGATGCGCTCAAAGGACACCGCGATCACGGCGCGCACGCCGAGCAGGTTGGTGCCCTTGGCCGCCCAGTCGCGCGAGGAGCCCGAGCCGTACTCGGCGCCGCCGAGCACGACGAGCGGGATGCCGTCGGCGATGTACTGCTCGCTCGCCTCGAAGATCGAGGTCTCCGCCCCGTCCGGAAGGTGCCGCGTGACGCCGCCCTCGGTCCCTTGCGCAAGCTGGTTGCGCAGGCGGATGTTCGCGAACGTGCCGCGGATCATCACCTCGTGGTTGCCGCGCCGCGACCCGTAGGAGTTGAACTCCTTGGGCTCGACGCCGCGCTCCTGGAGGTAGGCGCCCGCGGGGCCGTCCTTCTTGATCGCGCCCGCCGGGGAGATGTGGTCGGTCGTGACCGAGTCCCCCAACTTGGCCAGGACGCGCGCGTTCTCGATGTCGGTGACCGGCGAGGGCTCGGGGTCCATGCCGTCGAAGTACGGCGCCTTGGCGATGTAGGTGGAGTCGTCGCTCCAGGCGTAGCGGTCGCCGGTCGGGACCTCCAGGCCCCGCCAGTTCGCGTCGCCGTCGAAGACCTCGCCGTAGGACGAGCGGAACATGTCGGACTGCACGGCCTCCTCGACCGTGCGGGCGACCTCGGCCGTCGAGGGCCAGATGTCCTTCAGGTAGACCTCGGTGCCGTCGGAGCCGACGCCCAGCGCGTCCTCGGTGAGGTTGATGTCCATGGTCCCGGCGATCGCGTAGGCGACGACGAGCGGCGGCGACGCCAGGTAGTTCATCTTGACGTCGGGGTTGATCCGGCCCTCGAAGTTGCGGTTGCCCGAGAGGACCGACGTGACCGCGAGGTCGCCGTCGTTGACGGCCTTGGAGATCGCGTCCGGCAGCGGGCCGGAGTTGCCGATGCAGGTCGTGCAGCCGTAGCCGACGAGGTTGAAGCCGAGCGCCTCGAGGTCGCCGGTCAGGCCGGCGCGCTCGTAGTACTCGGTGACGACCTTCGAGCCGGGCGCCAGCGACGTCTTGACCCACGGCGCGCGCGTCAGGCCCTTGGCCACGGCGTTGCGGGCGAGCAGCCCGGCGGCGAGCATGACCGACGGGTTGGAGGTGTTGGTGCAGGACGTGATCGCCGCGATGACGACGTGGCCGTGGTCGAGGTCGAACGCCTCGCCGTCGAGCGTCGTGTGGACGGCCGACGCGGAGCGCTCCGCGATCACGGCGCCGGCGGCGACGGCGCCCGCGGGCGCGTCGTCCGCGTCGTGCGGGTCGGCGTCGTGGCCCGGCGCGCCGTTGGCCGGCGGGTCCGAGGCCGGGAACGTCTCGGCGATCGCCTCGTCGTGGCCGTGGCCGAGGTCGGCCGCCTCGTCCTCGCCCAGCAGCTCGGCCAGCGACGCGCGGAAGCCCTCCTTCGCGCCGGACAGCGCGATGCGGTCCTGCGGGCGCTTCGGGCCTGCCAGCGACGGCTCGACGGTCGACAGGTCCAGCTCGACGATGTCGGTGTAGGTCGGCACCTCGGCGTGCTCGTCGTGCCAGAGGCCCTGCTCCTTGGCGTAGGCCTCGACCAGCTCGATGAGCTCCTTCGGCCGGCCCGAGAAGGCCAGGTAGCGCAGCGTCTCGGCGTCGATCGGGAAGATCGCGCAGGTCGAGCCGAACTCCGGCGACATGTTGCCGATCGTCGCGCGGTCGGCCAGCGGCAGCGCGGTGACGCCCGGGCCGAAGAACTCCACGAACTTGCCGACGACGCCCTTCTTGCGCAGGATCTCGGTGACGGTGAGCACGAGGTCGGTCGCGGTCGCGCCCTCGGGCAGCTCGCCGTTGAGCTTGAAGCCGACGACCTGCGGGATGAGCATCGACATCGGCTGGCCGAGCATCGCGGCCTCGGCCTCGATGCCGCCCACGCCCCAGCCCAGGACGCCGAGGCCGTTGATCATCGTGGTGTGCGAGTCGGTGCCGACCAGCGTGTCCGGGTACGCGCGGCCGGTCTTGTCGTCGACGAAGACGACGCGGGCCAGGTACTCCAGGTTGACCTGGTGGACGATGCCGGTGTCCGGCGGGACGACCTTGAACGTCTCGAACGCGTCCTGGCCCCACTTCAGGAACTCGTAGCGCTCGCGGTTGCGCTCGAACTCGCGCTCGGCGTTGAACGCGAAGGCGGTGCGGGTGCCGAACTCGTCGACCTGGACGGAGTGGTCGATGACCAGCTCGGCCGGGACGAGCGGCTCGATCTTGGCCGGGTCGCCGCCGAGGTCGGCCATCGCGTCGCGCATCGCTGCGAGGTCGACCACGGCCGGCACGCCGGTGAAGTCCTGCATGACCACGCGTGCGGGCGTGAAGGCGATCTCCTTGCTCGGGTCCGCCTTGGCGTCCCACGTGGCGAGCGCCTCGATGTCGGCCGCGTCGACCGCGCCGTTGCCCTCGGTGCGCAGCAGGTTCTCGAGCAGGATCTTGAGGCTGAACGGCAGGCGCGCGACGTCGAACTTGGACTGCAGCGCGTTGAGGCGGAAGATCTCGAGCTCGCGCTCGCCGACCTTCAGCGTGCCCTCGGCATCGAAGGAGTTGGGGTGTTCGGAGGCCATGGTTCGTGGTCCTTTCAGCGATCGGCGGGGAGCACCACGAAGGCTTCCCCGTCAGGAGTCAAAATGGATCGGAAGTGCTGGTCGAAGGTGGCGATGCGGTTGGTGCGAAGACGGCCCGAGAGCGCGACCAGCGATGCGTCAGCCAGGCCGAGGAACGGGCGACGGCGCGCGATGGCGAGCGTCTCGGAGAGCGCGTCCGCCCACCAGCGCACGCCGTAGACGCCGCGGTCGAAGTCGTCCCAGAGGGCGTGCTGCGCACGCTCGCCGGACAACCGAGGGACCATGTGGTCAAGCTCGGCGAGGGTCAGCGGCGAGGTGACGAGCTCCTCGTCGATCTCCCGCATCCACGCGGTGGCGAGGTCGTGGTGCTCGTCGCGACCGCGGACGACGGCGAGGATGAACGAGGTGTCGGCGACGATCGTCACTTCATCGGTTCGCGCGGCTCGCCGAAGCCCGTCTCGGCGAGGTATCTGTCGACGTTGCTGGAGACGTCGGTCGGTCCATCGTCCATGAAGCCCACCGCTGTCGGCTTGGGCCGCTTCGGCCGCTGCACCGCGCCCGAGAGCGTCCGGCGGATGTACTCCGCCTTGGTGATGCCCTCCTCGGCGGCCCGGCGAGCCAGCCCGTGGTCGAGCTCCTCGTCGAGGTAGATGCTGGTCTTCTTCAGCATGGTGAGATGTAGGGTAACACCCTACGCACCACCCGCACCACCCCTGCTGTCAGACCGTCTTCAGCAGCTGCTCGTTGATCGCCTGCGCCAGCTTGTCGGAGGACACGACGCCGTCCGAGAGCTGCGTGAGGTCGTTGGCGTCGGTCCCGATCATCAGCGTCGGCGTGGCGCGCACGTCGTAGCGCGACATCATCGAGTGGACGGCCGCGAGCTGGTCGAGGACCTGGGGAGACGTGCGGTCGCGCATCGCGCGCGTGGCGTCGAGGCCGTGGACGCCGCTGAGCACGCCGCGCAGGAAGCGGTCGTTGACGTAGCCGCTCTGCTCCTGGCCCTGGACGTCGTAGAACCGCATCGACGCGTCCCACATGCGGTTCTGCAGCGCCGCGGCCATCACGGCCTTGTTGGCCTTGACCGAGTCCTCGCCGAGGACGTTGGTCAGCCGCAGCTCCATCTTGACCTTGCCGCTGCGGATGTACCGCTGCACGATGTCCGGCCACGACTCGGCGGCGAACTCGCGGCAGAACGGGCACTGCAGGTCGGCGAACTCCACCAGCAGGACCGGCGCCTTGGGGTCGCCGAGGACCAGGCCGTTCTGCGGGATGCCGCGCAGGATGCGCGTGACGTCGCGCGTCGAGGCCTTGCGCGGCTTGGTCGGGTCGCTGCTGCCGCCGCTGCTGATCAGGACCGCCGCCACCACGATCGCCGTGGCGGCGCCGAGCAGGACGGAGAAGACGGTCAGACGGCGGCTCACGCCACCATGGTGTCGGGTTCACGCAGGAGGCGCCACGTGCACACCCCTGCCAGTCCGGTCATCAGGATCGCGCTGCCGACGCACCACTGGCAGATCGCGTCGATCGTGAACAGCTCGCGGTAGGTCAGGTACATCGAGAACCCGAAGCCGACGAGGGCAGTGAGCGCCGCGACCATCCGCGCCGCCTCCCCCGGGGCCACCAGCGCGCCCAGGATGACGACGTAGCCGATCAACCCCAACAACGCGACCGGGATGCCGGCGAGCTCGGCGTAGTCCGACGTCTGCACCTTGTGGCAGCCGTGCGCGATGTTGCACACGGGGTCGATGTCCGCGTAGTGCACGTAGACGAGGTAGCCCGCGATGCCGACGCCGAGCACCGCCAGGACGAGCCCGGCGGTGCGCAGCGCGCGGTCGCTCACGTGCCGCCCTTCGCGGCGGCCGCGTCGACCAGCTTCCCGATGCCCGCCGCGGTCGGCGCGCTCTCGGTGTCCTTCTTCAGCTCCCCGCCGGTCGGCCCGACGAGGATCGTCGGCGTGCTGTCCACGCCGTAGCGGCTGGCCAGCGTCTTGGCCTCGCCGAGCTGCTCGGCCACGGCCGACGACGAGCCCGCGGCCAGCGCCTTGGTCGCGTCGGCGCCCGCGCCGGTCAGGATCCCCTTCAGGAAGTCGTCCGTGACGTAGCCCGAGTTCTCCTCGCCCTGGTTGCGGTAGAAGAGGTCGGACGCCTCCCAGAACCGGCTCTGCGGGGCGGCGCCCTGCAGCGCCTGGGCGGCGGTGACCGAGTCCGGCCCGATGAACGTCAGGTACCGCAGCTCCATCTTGGCCTTGCCGGTCCGGACGTACTGCTTCACGACCGCCGGCATCTCGTTCAACGTGTACTCCTTGCAGAACGGGCACTGCGGATCGGCGAACTCGACGATCGTCACCGGCGCGTCGGCCTTGCCGAGCGTGATGCCGCTCTGCGGGATCCCGCCGATCAGCGCCTTGGTCTCGGCGACCCCCGCGACGTCGCCGCCGCTGCTGGCGGCCGGCGTCGGCTTGTCGCTCGAGCCGCCGGACGAGATCACGATCGCGACGACGACGATCACGACCGCGGCGCCGAGCAGGCCGAGCAGCGTGAGCAGCCTCTTGCGGCGCGTGTCGGCCGCCGCGGCGGCCGACTCGCGCTCCTGGCGCTCGGCGCGAGCGGCTTCTCGCCGCTCGCGCTTGGTGGGTGTGGTGGAAGGGTCAGACATGACGGTGCGTCAGAGGGTACGCCCGGCTCGCCGCGCAGACGCCAGGCCCGCGCCGCCGGCCGCCAGGCCGAGCGCGCCGACGACGAGCGCGATGATCGCGAGCGTGTTGGAGTCGTCGCCGTCGGAACCGTCCGACGCCGTGCTGACCGCGGCCGCCGGCGCCGAGGTCTCCTCGGTCGTCGCGGTGCCCGCGCTCGCGGCCGCGTGGTGGTCGTCGGCCGCCGCGGTCACCGCCACCTGCGGTGCCGGCTTGTCGGCGTCCGGCGCGCCGATCCAGCGCGCGACCGTCCCGTCGCTGTAGGTCTGCAGCGCCTTGAAGGTCAGCGTGTCGCCGGCCTTGCCGGGGATCTGCACCGACAGCGGGAAGTCCTGGAACTGCCCCGGCGCGATCCCGTCGGCCTTCGTCTTCGCCGTCCAGGTGACGGACTTGACGCCTTCGGTGACCTCGCCGTCGTCGGTCTTGACCGGCGTGGCGAGCTTCTCCTTGACGACCTTGACGGTCCACCCGGGAACGGACTGGTAGGAGGCCTCGGCGAAGCCCTCCGGGAGCTGGACGGCGACCTTCGTGGTCACCGCGTCGTCGGTCTCGTTCGGGACGCGGACGTCCTCGACGACGTAGGAGCCGGCCGCGGCCGTCTTGGGCTGCAGCGTGACGTGGGCCTGGGCGGCGGCGGGCACGACGAGAGCGCCGGCGGCGGCCACGGAGGCGAGGGTGATGCGCTTCATGTTCTTGATGTCCTTGTGTTGCTGGGGTTGACGTAGGTGATGCTCGGTGGTGCGTGAGGGACGTCAGCCCAGCGGTGGAGGACGGGAGGCGACGGCGGCGCCGACGAGGCGGCCGCCGCGAGGAGCGGCGGCGAAGGGGCGGCGCGGCGTGCGGGCCACGACGCCCCTCCGCCGCCGGCGCAGGCGGGGGCGGCGCGCCCGGAGCAGGCGCGTCGCGAGCGTGCGCTCGCCCGGGTAGCGGCCGCACAGCAGCGTGCCGGCCAGCAGCAGGAACGGGACGAGCTCGAGCAGGAGGCTCACTGCACCGGCACCTCGAAGCGCGCGGCGTACTCGTCGAAGTCCGAGACGCGGTCGGTCACCGTGACCGTCCACGTCCCGCCCGGCGCGAGCGTCATCGCGTCGGCGACGTAGTGGCCCGGGCCGGCACGGTGCAGCGTGGCGTGCAGCGGGCCGATGCCCTTGCTCTTCAGCTGCGCGTCGACCGTCAGCTCCTTGGTGCCGTCGAACGGCGCGCCGTCCTTGGCAGCGAACACGTACAGGTGCATGGCGTTGATCCCGGCGCGCGCCGGGTCGACGGTCATCTCGATCTCCAGCGGGCCCGTGCGCGTCGCGTGCGAGTACGGGCCTGCCGACAGCGCGGACGGCGGCGCGTAGGACACCAGCGCGGCGGTGACCGCGAGCACGACGACGACGAGGCCGACCTCCACGCGCAGCGTGGTCCGCAGCACGCGGCCGGCCGCGCCCGGCGTCGCGCCGGCGGCCGCCGCGGCGCGCAGGCGCGGGACGCTGCGCCGGCGGTTCAGCGCGCCGAGCCCGATCAGCGCGAGCAGGATGATGATCTTGATCAGCACCGCGCGGCCGAAGGCGGTGTGGAGGAAGTCGCCGAACGAGCGCAGGTGGACGATCGACTGCGCGGTGCCCGAGGCGATCAGCAGGCCCACGCAGGTCAGCGCCACGGCCGAGAAGCGCGAGAGCGTCGACGCGAGCAGCGGCGTGCGGGCGGCGGCGTCGCCGATCGCGCGCGTCGCGGCCGGCACGGCGAGCACCAGCACGACCAGCCCGCCGACCCACGCGCTCATCGCCAGCACGTGGACGACGTCCAGCGGCGCGAGCAGCGCGACCGGGTGCTGCGTGGTCGCGTGGCCGCCGAGCGCCGGCGTGAGCGCGAGGAACGCGGCGGGCAGGGCGTAGAGCCAGGGGTTGCCGCGGCGCGGCGGCCCGACCGCCAGGGCGAGCGCGCCGAGCGCGACGAAGTCGACGACGCGCAGGCCCCAGACGGTCCCGAAGCGCGTGCCGAGCACCTCGCGCACGGTGCCGGGATCCAGCGCGGTCCAGAACGTCGTCCCGCCCGCGGTCGCGCCCTGGAGCACGATGCCGGCGGCCCCGCTGAGCACGCCGATCGCGGCGCCGGCGAGCAGCAGCGTCCGCGTCCTCCGCGCGAACGCCGCCTCGGCCTCGATCGGCGCGCCGCGCGGCCAGGCGAGCAGGATGAAGGCCAACGTCCCGAGGACGAGCGCGATCGCCAGGTAGTCGGCGCCCCGCGCGATCCCGAACGCGCCCTCGGTGACGCGCCCCGTCGACGAGCCCGCGAGCAGGTCGCCCACGGTCTCGGCCGGCGCCGCGCCGGCGCGGACGATCGAGAACACGAAGCCGCCGGACACCGGATGCGAGTCGGCCGAGATGACGCGGTAGGTGGTGGTGTAGGTGCCGTCCTTCAGGCCCGGCTTCAGCCCGACGGCGAGCTTCGCCCCCGTGCCGCCAGGATGCGTGACGGGCCCGTCGTCGACGCGGTCGCCGCGCGCGTCGAAGACCCGGACGGCGCCGAAGTTCCCCTCGACCGACTCGTCGAAGCGCAGCACGACCTGCCGCGGCTCGGACTGGGCGACCGCGCCGCGGCCCGGCGTGGTCTGCTCCAGCGTGGCGTGCGCGAGCGCGCCGGCCGGCAGCGTCGCGAGCAGCGCGAGGACCGCGCCGAGGATGAGCGCGGCCCGCTTCACCAGGCCTCGCCGGCGGAGCCGGCCGTCGCGGGGCGCGCCTCGCCCGCCGGCGGCTGACCGTCGCCGTCGCCGTCGTCGCCGTCGTCCGCGCCGCGCCGGCGCCGCCGCGCGACCAGCACCGCGCCCAGGCCCGCCAGCACCAGCACGACGAACGCCACGATCGCGCCGGTCGGCGGGCCGCCGTCCTTGGCCGGGGCCCACCACAGCGTCCCGAGGATCTGACCTTCCTTGCCGCCGATCTGGATCGGGATCCGGTAGTCGAAGATCTTGGTCCTGGCCGACTTGTCCTTGACGATCGACGGGATGCCGCGCGCCATGTAGTGCATGCGGTGGTCGTGCCACTCGAACACGCCGGTCTTGTCCAGGACGTGCCAGTCGGGCGTCGCCCTCGCGGTCGCCGTCTTGGGGACCGTCACCGCGCCGTAGCGGTCGGTGTTGAGGTAGAACGCCGGCGAGTTGTGGTTGACGGTCACGGTGCCGTCGGGCGTGATCCGGGCGTAGGGCTCCTTCTCGTAGCCCTGGACCAGCACGGTGGTCGTGCTGCGGTTCGTGATCTGGAAGCGGTCGTCGCCGGACAGGACCTGCAGCGACACGCCGGGGACGTGCGGCTGGAGGTCCCGAACGACGGACTTCATGTTCGGGTTGCCCTGGTGGGCCAGGGCGGCGGTCGGCGCGATCGACGCGGTCGCGACGAGCGCGACGGCGGCAACGGCGGCCAGGGGGCGGCGCATGGGCGCGGTCCTCCGAAGGTATGGGTGATGGTCGGCGGCGCGCGGCAGGGCCGCGCGCGGGTCAGGCGCTCAGGACGTCGTCGTGGACGACGCGACCATCGACGGCGGTCCGCGCTCGGCGAGCGCGGCCGCGATCAGGCGGCCACCGCGGACCGCGCTGGCGCGCGGGCGGCGACGAGGGAGGCCGGCGCCGGCAGGCGCCACGCGGCGACGCCGCGGGACGGCGGCACGGGCGGCGAGGCGCTCCAGCGCATCGGCGCCGAAGTAGCGACCGGCCAGCAGCGGGAGCGCGAGCACCAGCGCCGGCGACAGCAGCAGGAGGCCCGTGTGCAGGCCGGTGACGCTCTCGGCCAACGCCACGACGACGCCGAGAACGGCGATCGCGAGGAGGGGGCGGAGGTCCCGGCGGACGGGCATCGCGAGGGGACTGTACGCGGTTTCGGTACGACGGGCGGACGTCCGGCCCTGCCGGACCGGCCAGGCTGCGCTACTCGTCGCGCTCGAAGCGACCGCGCCGGCGGTCCACCTCGAACCACACGCGGCAGCCGCGCGCGGTGCGCTCGACGCCCCAGCGGGACGCCAGCTTGTCGACCAGGCGCAGGCCGAAGCCCGACGTCTCGTGCCGGACCTCGGGGTCGAAGCCCGGCCCGTGGTCGGCGACCTCGACGCGCACGTGGTCGTCGCTCAGACGCGCGTGGAAGACGATCCGCTCGGTCGGGCTCAGCGGCCCGGCGTGCCGGACCGCGTTGCCTACGAGCTCGGACGTCAGCAGCGCGACGGTGTGGTCGAGATCGGGGTTCAGGCCGCGCTCGCGCAGCGCGTGCCGAGCGGCGCGCACCGCGTCGGGGATCGGTGCGAAGGCCAGGAGGATGTCGGTGCTGGAGCGGGTGAGGGCCATGATGAGGGACTGCGGGACCGTGGTGTACGACAAGGGTCACCGATGGGCCGCCGCCTCAATCCCTCCGGTCGGTCAGGTCCCGTTCGAAGTCCGACGCCTGCTGACGACCAGCGTGGCCTGCATGCCGCGCGCCTCGTGGTCGGCGACCGTGCAGATGAGCTGATAGCGCCCGGTCTGGCGCAGCGTCAGCCGCAGCGTGGCCGTCGCGCCGGGCTTGACCACCGTGGTCAAGCCGCCGACCCGCTTTCCGGCGCGCCGGACGACGAGGTCGTGCACGTCTTCGCCCAGGTTGCGCACGTTGAGCTTGAGGCGGCCCGGACGGACCCGCGGCCGGTAGACCGCGATCGAGAACTCGCGCTCGCCGATCCCGACAGACGTGGCGGGCGCGGGCGCCGGTGCCGAGTCGACCGCGAACATCAGGTCCGCACCATCTGGACCTGGCCGAACTGCGCGGCGCCGGGGATCACCTCGGCCGGGTCGGTGCCCAGCCACTGCGCCAGCAGCGAGCTGTAGACGCGGCGGAAGTCGACGGTGACCTTGAGGTTCTTCTCCGGGTCCAGGTCGGTGAGCGACGGGTACTCGGTGAGGATCCCGCCGAGCGCCCGCGGGCCCTGGACCCACGCGACGCCGCCGGCGCCGTGGTCGGTGCCGCCCGACTTGTTCGCGATCGGCCGGCGGCCGAACTCCGACCACACGAACGTCAGGACGCGGTCGGCGATGCCGCGCGCCTCGAGGTCGGCCTGGAAGGTCGCCAGCGCCTCGCCGACGGCGCCGAGGTCGCGCGTGAGCGTCGCGGCCTGGCCCTCGTGGGTGTCGAACTCGCCGTCGGCGTCGACGGTCGCGACGCGGATCCCGAGCGGCTGGGCGAGCAGGCCGGCGAGGACCTTCAGGCGGTCGGCGGTGTCGTTGTCGGCCGGGTAGGTCACCGGCCCGGCGAGCGGGTCGGGCGACTTGTCGTCCTTGCGCCGGAACGGCGCCAGCCGGTCGGAGACCGTGTGGGCCAACCGGGCGGCGCGCGCGGCGGAGGCCGGCCCCGCGGCGTGCGGCGTCGAGTTGGCCAGCGCGGCGTAGGCCTCGACCGCGGCGGTGCCCCAGTCGCCCCAGACCGACCACATGGACAACTGCGCGTCGCCGGCGTCGGAGATCGAGGCGACCGGCGCGTCGACGGACTTCAGCGTCGGCGACAGGCCGTAGCCCGCGCTCAGGCCCTGCAGCGGGTTGTCGCGCGAGCCGTGGCGGTCGAGCCAGCGCCCGAGCCAGCCGGAGACCGACTGCTGGGAGACCATCCCGGTCTCCCAGAACGCGCGCGAGGCGAAGTGCGACAGGTTGGGGTTGGCGTAGTCGATGCCGGGCAGGAAGCCGACCTGCCCGCGGTCGTAGAGGCCTTTGATGCCGCCGCCCGGGCCGCGCGTGAGCGCGAGATGCAGGCCCAGGCCGTTGCCCAGCAGCGCCGGCTCGGCCGGGGAGACCGCGCCGCGCAGGTCGCGCAGCGGCCCCTCCTGGTTGAGCGGCATCACCGTGTCGAGCAGGTCCAGGCCACCGGGCAGGAAGACCGAGACGAGCACCGGCGCGTCGGGCGCGGCCGCGGCCTCGGCGGCGGCCGCGTCGAGCAGGTGGCCGGTCGGGAGCATCGACGACGCGTACACCGTGACGCCGGCGCCGATGCCCCACCTGAGCATCTGGCGGCGCGTGAGCACGTCGCGGCGCGCGGCCTCGCTGGCGCGGTGGAAGTCCTGGCAGGCGGCGTGGGCGCGGGTTCGGGGCATGGAGGCGTCGACCTAATGCACTTGCGCGTCGGGAGCGGACAGCAGCAGGTGGCGCATCGCCCGCTGGGTCATGTCGGCGGCGGTCTGCTTCTGCCACTTCTGGCCGGCCATCGACTGGTAGCCCTTGGCCAGCGAGATCATCCCCTTCTTGGTCCGCTCGCTCGCCCAGGGGTGGCCGAGCGCGGCCAGCGCGCGGTCGAGGTGCTCGCGGGGCGAGAGGTCCAGCGGCGTGTCCTCGTCCTCGACCTTCAGGCCCGGCTGCGAGAGCGCGACGTTGGCCGCCACGAAGCGCGTGCGCATCCCGTTGGACGACATCCACGCCGGTCCCCAGTCCCACCCCGCGACCGACGGCGGCGAGAACAGCCGCTGGCCCATGCCGGCCGTGACCCAGACCCAGTCGTCGGTCTTCACGCCCAGCCGCGTCGCGCGCAGCATGCCGGCGATCGCGACGACCGGCGCCTTGACCATCGTCGGCGCGTCGAGGTGGGCGTAGAGCAGCGGGTGGTCGAGGATCTCGCGCACGACCGGCTTGAGCCGGTGGCCCGAGCCGGTGTAGACGCGTTGCAGGCGCACGCGCGTGGACTTCGGCAGCGGCTCGTCGACGAAGAACGCCCACAGCTTGCGCACCAGGAACTCGGGGTGCGCGTGGTGGGCGACGCAGAGGCGCAGGACGTCGTGCGGCCTCCAGTGGCCGCGGTGGCCGAAGATCCTCTTGGAGCCGCTGTCGTGGCTCTCGGGGTCGAACTTGGTGGACATGAGCACGCCGCCGACCTCGCGGCCCTTGACGATGCCGGTCAGCGCGCGGGCGGCCTCGCGGACGTCGGTCTCCGTGTAGCCGTTGCCCTCGCCGAGCGTGAAGAGCTCCATCAGCTCGCGCGCGAAGTTCTCGTTGGGCTCGTCCTTGTAGGAGCCGATCAGGTTCAGGAACGAGCCCATCGCCGGGTCCTCCATGACGTCGGACAGCAGCGCCGGGAACGACCCGAGCGCGCGGCGGCGGAAGAGCGCGTTCTGGCGCAGCATCAGCGGCGTGTCGACGTCGCGCGTCGCGAAGTGGTCGTGCCAGAGCAGGACCATCTTCTCCTCGAGCGGCCGCGTGGTGCGGACCATGCGGTCCATCCACCACAACATGTCGTGGCCGTACTCGTTGGCCGGGTCCAGCGCCATCGGCTTGGGCCCGGGCTCCAACGGCGCCTTGCGTCCGTTCGGAGACAGCAGCCAGGCCAGGGTCGCGCCGCGTCCGCGATGCGACCACTTCCGCGCCTCGTGCGCGGTCGCCCCGAACCCGGCGCGCCACAGCACGCGGCGCACGTGTGCCTCGTTCCACCCCGCCACTGCCGCTCACCGTAGCTCGCACCGGATGCCGGTGCGGGGCTCAGCGCTCGATTGCGCCGGTTTGCACAGCTTCGAACGCGGATCCTGACACTTGGCCGAGCGCGTGCAGGTCGTCGTCGTCCCAGCGGCGGTCCGGCGCGCCGGTGATGTACCAGGGCGAGCCGTTGTCGGCGACGATCATCCCGTAGCGCTTGAGCGCCGAGAGGATCACGCGCGCCTGGCCGTGGAAGCGGCTCGTGTCGAAGCTGGCCTTCAGCCGCAGCCGCAGGCCCATGGGCGGCAGGTCGGGGTTGCTGGACGGCGACGCGTAGTGGCGCGCGGGCGAGATGTAGGCCTTCTGCGTCCGCGGGACCGTGACGCGCAGCGCGTGCGTGATCTCCCCGTTGCCCACCGCCTCGTCGGCGCGCGCGAGCCCGGGGAAGATCGGCAGGCCGGCGGCGTCGGCCGACGTCCACCGCGCCGGGCGCAGCGCGCCCGTCCGCAGGTCGAAGCGCGCGCCAGCCGCCGCGTTCCAGCCGCGGCCCGCGCGATGCGCGCCGAACAGCTCGTACAACTTGCACGTGCCGCGCTGGAGGACGACGACATGCCGGTCCGAGCCGGCCTCGACCGGCGCGGTCAGCGGCACCGGGTACGGGCCCTTGTCGCTCGACGCGCCGTAGGCGGTGAAGTGGATCGGGACCGGCTTCTGGGTCTCGGGCACCACGCGGAACGGGATCCCGTAGGTCGTGGACGCGAAGTCGGGATGCAGGCCGGCGCGCAGCCCGATGGACTTCACGTAGGCGGCGGAGCGCGGCGCGACCGGCGCGTGGGAGATGTCCTGGTTCCACGGGTTGGAGGCCGGGAAGACGGGACAGCCGGCGACGATCGACGCGGCGGCCACGGCGAGGACGGGCAGCATGCGCGAGACCGTATCCGGACGACCGGTGCGGCGCCGCGGCGCGGCGCCGCTGGCCGAAGCGGCGCGCGCGCTGACGCACCGGCGCGGCGCGTCGCCGATACTGGGGCTCGGATGGCGTCGCACCGCGCCCTCACCTGCGCCCTCGTCGCCTGCCTCGCCGCGGGCGTCGCGGCGTGCGGCTCGAGCACGTCGTCCTCGGGCGCCGTGCAGGCCTGGAACGTCGACGACCCCTACCTGCCGCCGCCGGATCCCACCGGCGCCAAGCGCACCGCGACGACCGAGTCGGCGACGCCCGCCGCCGCGACCAAGGACGCGCTGCCCGAGGCGCCCGCCGTGGCCGGCGGCGCGCCGACCGACGCGCAGGTCCAGGCCGACCTCGAGCAGGCCTACGGCGGCAAGGGCGGCGCCAACCTCGACCAGGCCGCGCTCGGCGCCGGCGGCCTGGCGATCGTGCCCGACACCGCGCCGCGCAAGTTGGTGGCCTTGATGCACGCCGCCAACGACGTCGCCCGCAAGCCCTACGTCTACGGCGGCGGTCACGGCCGCAACGCCGGCGAGATCTGGGCAGACTCGGCCTACGACTGCTCCGGCAGCGTGTCCTACGCGCTCGCGGCCGCCGGCTACCTCAAGGGGCCGGAGACGTCGGGCACGTTGATGTCCTTCGGCAAGCCCGGCCCCGGCAAGTGGGTGACGATCTACGCCAACGCCGGCCACGCGTTCATGGTCGTCGCGGGCCTGCGCTTCGACACCTCGGGCCGGCAGGTCACCGGCACGCGCTGGCAGGACGCGAAGGCCCGCTCATACGCGGGCTTCACCGTCCGCCACCCCGTCGACCTCTGACCGCGCGGCAACCGCCGGCCGCGGGGAGCGCAGCGCCCGGCGCAGCCGCACGGTCGAGCCGTGCGGCGCGAGCTCCAGCGTCACCTCGTCGGCCAGCGCGCGCATCAGCTCGATGCCGCGCCCGCGGTCTGGATCCGACGGCGCGCGGTCGCGCGAGCCCGCGTCGCGGACGGTGATCGAGACCTCGCCGTGCTGGTCGACCTCGAGGTCCACGCCGACGGTCGTGCGGGCAAAGCCGGTCCCGTGCTCCAGCGCGTTCTGCCACGCCTCGTTCGCCGCCATCACGAGGTCGTGGACCTCGTCGCCCTCGGCGCCCGCCTCGCGCAGCCAGCGCGCGAGCAGGCGGCGCAGCGACACGAGCGCGTCGAGGTCGGGCGAGAGCTTCAGCCGGGCGACCGGCCCGAGCAGCGGCTCGCCGCGGACCACGACGAGCGTGACGTCGTCGTCGGCGCCCTCGGCGTCGGTGGCCTCCAGCGCCGCGGCGACCATCTCCTCCGGCTCGCCGCCGCGCGCGACCGCGTCGCGCAGGCGCGCCAGCCCCGCGTCCAGCCGCTCGCCGCGCCGCTCGACCAGCCCGTCGGTGTAGAGCAGCGCGGTCATGCCCGGCGCGAGCGTCGCGACGCGCTCCTCGTAGCGCCATGTGTCCAGCACGCCCAGCGGCGGCCCCGCGCCCTCGAAGACGCGCGTCGTCCCGTCCTGCTCGACGACCAGCGGCGGCGGGTGCCCGGCGTTCACGAAGCGCAGCGTCCCGGAGTCGATCTCCAGGATCGCGAACAACATGGTGGTCATGAGGTCGGCGCCCAACGCGGCGTGATAGCCGTTCATCCGCTCGACCAGCCCGACCGTCCCGTGGCCCTCCAGCGCGTAGGCGCGCGCGACCGAGCGCAGCTCGCCCATCCGCGCCGCCGCGTCCACGCCGTGACCCGCGACGTCGCCGACGACGATGCCGAGCCGGCCGCCCGGCAGCGCGATCGCGTCGTACCAGTCGCCGCCCACGCGGGTCCCGCCGGCGCCGGGCGAGATGTGCGCCGCCATCGTCACGCCGACGACGCTCGGCAGCCGCTCGGGCAGCAGCGCGCGCTGCAGCGTCGCGGCGATGCGCCGGTCGCGCTCGTCGGCCAGCTGCACCAGCAGCTGCTGCGGCGCGCCGTGGACGTCGCGCACGGCGGTCACGCTGATCGCGACCGGCCACGGCTGCCCGTCCATCCCGGCGACGTGCGCGGTGAACGGCTCGCCGCCGTCGCCATGCGTCGAGGCGGCCTGGAGACGCTCGTTCAGCTGCGGGCGGTCGCGTTCGATCAGGACCTCCTGGATCGGCGCCCGCGCGAGCATCGCGGTCGGACGGCCCGTTAGGACCTCCAGCGCCGGGTTGACCTCCAGGGCCAAGCCCTCCAGGTCGCACAGCGCCATCCCCGACGGCGACGCCGCGAACGCGTTGCGCACCAGCTCGTCGCTGCGCGCGAGCTGGCGGCGGTGCTTGTCGAGGTCGGCGAAGACCTTCACCTTGGACCGCAGCACCAGCGGGTCGAACGGCTTGAGGAGGAAGTCGACCGCGCCCGCCTCGTAGCCGGCGAAGACCTCGGAGACGTCGCTCTCGGCGGCGGTCAGGAAGATGATCGGGACGTCGCGCGAGCGCTCGCGGGCCTTGATGAGCTCCGCGGTCTCCAGGCCGTCCATGCCGGGCATCTGGACGTCGAGCAGGATGACCGCGAAGTCGTCGACCAGCACCTCGCGCAGGGCCTGCTCGCCGGAGTCGGCCTCGACGACGTCGACGCGCAGCGGCTCCAGGACGGCCTGGAGCGCGATCCGGTTCTCACGCCGGTCGTCGACGAGCAGGACGCGTGCGGGATCGACCTCGACCATCGGCTCAGCGATGCAGCCAGACGCGCATCAGGGACAGGAGCTGCTCCACGTCGACGGGCTTGGTGACGTAGTCGCTGGCCCCCGCGCTGATCGACTTGTCGCGGTCGCCCTTCATGGCCTTGGCGGTGAGCTGGATGATGGGCAGCGCGTCGAAGCGCGGCATGGCGCGGATCGCGCGGGCGGTCTCGTAGCCGTCCATCTCGGGCATCATGACGTCGAGGAGCACGAGGTCGGTATCGGGCTGCTCGCGCAGCCGCTCGATCCCTTCGCGCCCGTTCTCGGCGAATGCCACCTTCATGCCGCGCGACTCGAGCGCGCTGGCCAGCGCGAAGACGTTGCGGATGTCGTCGTCGACGATCAGCACGCGCTTGCCGTGGAAGACCTGGTCGGCCGTCCGCAGCTTGGCCAGGAGCTTGCGCGTCGGCTGCGGCAGCTGGGTCTCCAGCCGGTGCAGGTACAGCGCGGTCTCGTCGATCAGCCGGTCCGGCGACGACGCCGTGGCGACGACCGAGCGCGACGAGGCGCCCTCCAGCGCGACGCGCTCCTCCGGCGCCAGCGCGTCGGGCACGTGCAGCACCAGCGGCAGCTCGCGCATCGCCGCGTCGCCCTCCAGGGCGATCAGCACGTCCAGCGGCCACTTCGCGCCCGGCCGGACGACGAGCACCGCGCAGTCGACGCTGTCGGTGCGCAGCCGCTCGGGCGCGCCGTCGGGGCCGAGGACCATCACGTCGACGTCGTCGCCGGCGCCGAGCAGCTCCAGCGTGTCGACGTCCAGGCCGTCGCCCTCCTGGACGATCGCCAGCCGCTTGACCGAGCGCGTGTTGAGCCGGTCCAGCGCGTCGAGCGCCGCCAGCGCGGCGGTGCCACCGCCCGCGCCCTCCGCGGTCGCCTCGTCCACGTAGGCCGCCGCGCCGGCGCGCAGCGCGCTCAACCGGCCGCCGGCCGGGCCCGCCACGACCACCGGGCGGTGCCGCGTCTCGGGGTGGGACTTGAGCTGGGCCAGCAGCCGCTCGCCGCGGCCGTCGCCGGCGAAGACCAGCACCGCGTCGGGCCGGTACTCGCGGGCGAGCGCGAGGCCGAGCGGCGTGCGCCGCGCGACCAGGCCCTTCAGCCCGTGCTCGCGCGCGACGGCGAGCGCGCCCTGGGCGTGGCCGGCGTCGTGGGCGATGACCAGCAGGACGCGGTCGCCGGGCGCGATCGAGCCGCGGTCGTCCTCGACGCCGTCGTAGGGCAGCATCGCCGCCAACTCGGAGGGCGCCGCGGGCGGCGCGGCCAGCGGCGGCTCGGAGACCGGCGCCTCGAGCTGCGTCCCGTCGCCCGTGCGGTGCGCGAGCGGCAGGACGAGCGTGAAGCACGAGCCGTCGCCGACGCCCGACGTCACGCGGATCTCGCCGCCGAGCAGGCGCGAGATCTCGCGGCTGATCGACAGGCCCAGGCCGGTGCCGCCGTACTTGCGCGACGTCGTGCCGTCCGCCTGCTGGAAGGACTCGAAGATCGACGCGAGCTTGTCGGCCGCGATCCCGACGCCGGTGTCGGCCACGCCGAAGGAGATCCGCTCGGCGGCGTCGCGCGCCACGGTCAGCTTGACCGTGCCGTTGGGCGTGAACTTGAAGGCGTTGGACAGCAGGTTGCGCAGCACCTGCTGCAGCCGCTGCTCGTCGGTGACGATCGACGCCGGCAGCGCGTCGTCGACCACGATCGTGAACTCCAGGCCCTTCTCCTCGGCCACCGGCCGGAACGAGCGCTCGACGTCCTCGCAGACGTCGGCCAGCGCCACCGGCCCGAGGTCGAGCTCCATCTTGCCGGCCTCGACCTTGGACAGGTCGAGGATGTCGTTGATCAGCGCGAGCAGGTCGTTGCCGGCCGAGTGGATGGTGGTGGCGAACTCGACCTGCTGGGGCGAGAGGTTGCCGTCGCCGTTGTCGGCCAGCAGCCGCGACAGGATCAGCAGCGAGTTCAGCGGCGTGCGCAGCTCGTGCGACATGTTGGCCAGGAACTCGGACTTGTACTTGGAGGACAGCGCGAGCTGGGTCGCCTTCTCCTCCAGGCCGGCGCGCGCCGACTCGATCTCCACGTTCTTGGCCTGCAGCTCGCGGGCCAGCGACTGCGACTGCGCGAGCAGCTGCTCGGTGCGCATGTTCGCGCGGATCGTGCTGAGCACCACGCCGATCGTCTCGGTGATCTGCTCCAGGAACGCGCGGTTGATCTCGCTGATCGTCTGCAGCGACGCCAGCTCGATGACGCCGAGCACCTGCTCCTCGAAGACGACGGGCAACACGATGATGTTGCGCGGCGGCGCCTCACCCAAGCCGGAGGCGACCTTGATGTAGTCCTTGGGAACGTCCTCGATGATGATGGACTTGCCCTCGACGGCCGCCTGCCCGACGAGGCCCTGGCCGAGCGCGAAGCGCTCGCGGCCCGCCGGCCCGTCGGACTCCACGCCGTAGGACGCGACGAGCCGCAGGTCCTGGTCGCGGTCGTCGCCCTCGACGAGGAAGAACGCGCCGTGCTGCGAGGTCACCAGCGGCGTGAGCTCGCTCATGATCAGGCGCGTGACCTGGGTCAGGTCGCCCTGCCCCTGGAGCATGCCGCCCATCCGCGCGAGGTTCGTCTTCAGCCAGTCCTGCTCGACGTTGATCTGCGTCGTCTCGCGCAGGTTGGCGATCATCTGGTTGATGTTGTCCTTCAGCTCGGCGACCTCGCCCTGGGCCTCGACGGTGATCGACCGCGTCAGGTCGCCCTGGGTCACCGCGGTGGACACCTCGGCGATCGCGCGCAGCTGGGTGGTCAGCGTCGACGCGAGCTGGTTGACGTTCTCGGTCAGGTCGCGCCACGTACCCGAGACGCCGCGGACTTCTGCCTGACCCCCGAGCGAGCCGTCGGTGCCGACCTCGCGCGCCACGCGCGTGACCTCGTCGGCGAACGAGCCGAGCTGGTCGACCATGGTGTTGATGGTGTCCTTGAGCTCGAGGATCTCGCCGCGCGCGTCGACGGTGATCTTCTGCGACAGGTCGCCCTGGGCCACCGCCGTCGTCACCTGGGCGATGTTGCGCACCTGGCCGGTCAGGTTGTCGGCCATCGAGTTCACCGACTCGGTCAGCGACCGCCACGTCCCTGACACGCCCTCGACCTGCGCCTGGCCGCCGAGCTTGCCGTCGGTGCCCACCTCCCGCGCGACGCGCGTGACCTCGGCCGCGAACGAGCGCAGCTGGTCGACCATCGCGTTCACGGTCTCGGCCAGCGCCGCGACCTCGCCCTTGGCCTCGACGGTGATCTTCTTGGACAGGTCGCCGTTGGCCACCGCCGTGGTCACCGTCGCGATGCCGCGCACCTGCTCGGTGAGGTTGGCCGCCATCGAGTTCACCGACTCGGTCAGCGACCGCCACGTGCCCGAGACGTCCTCGACCTCGGCCTGGCCGCCGAGGCGGCCGTCCGTGCCGACCTCCTTCGCGACTCGCGTCACCTCGGCCGCGAACGAGCGCAGCTGGTCGACCATCGTGTTGATGGTGTCCTTGAGCTCGAGGATCTCGCCGCGGGCGTCGACCGTGATCTTCTTGGACAGGTCGCCCTGGGCCACCGCCGTCGTCACCTGCGCGATGTTGCGCACCTGGTGGGTCAAGTTGTCAGCCATGAAGTTCACGTTCTCGGTCAGGTCGCGCCACGTGCCCGAGACGCCCTTGACCTCGGCCTGGCCGCCGAGCTTGCCCTCGGTGCCGACCTCGCGCGCCACGCGCGTGACCTCGTCGGCGAAGGACGACAGCTGGTCGACCATCGTGTTCACGGTGCGCTTCAGCTCGAGCACCTCGCCCTTGACGTCGACCGTGACCTCCTGGGTCAGGTCACCCTTGGCGACCGCGGTCGTCACGCGCGCGATGTCGCGGACCTGGTCGGTCAGGTTGCGCGCCATGACGTTCACCGAGTCGGTGAGGTCCTTCCACGTGCCCGCGACGCCCGGCACGACGGCCTGGCCACCCAGGCGGCCCTCGGTTCCGGTCTCGCGCGCCACGCGCGTCACCTCGTCGGCGAACGACCGCAGCTGGTCGACCATCGTGTTGATGGTGTCCTTCAGCAGCAGGATCTCCCCGCGCGCGTCGACCTCGATCTTCTGCGACAGGTCGCCCTGGGCGACCGCGGTCGTGACGAGCGCGATGTTGCGGACCTGACCCGTCAGGTTCTCCGCCATCGAGTTCACCGACTCGGTCAGGTCCTTCCAGGTGCCCGACACGCCCGGCACCTGGGCCTGGCCGCCCAGCTTGCCCTCGGTGCCGACCTCGCGCGCCACGCGCGTGACCTGCTCGGCGAAGACCGACAGCGTGTCGGTCATCGCGTTGATCGTGTCGGCGAGCGCCGCGACCTCGCCCTTGGCATCGACGGTGATCTTCTGGGTCAGGTCGCCCTTGGCGACCGCGCCCGCGACCTGGGCGATGCCGCGCACCTGGTCGGTCAGGTTGCGCGCCATGAAGTTGACGTTCTCGGTCAGGTCGCGCCACGTGCCGGACACGCCGCGCACCTCGGCCTGACCGCCGAGCTTGCCGTCGGTGCCGACCTCGCGCGCCACGCGCGTGACCTCGTCGGCGAAGCCCCCGAGCTGGTCGACCATCGTGTTGATGGTGTCCTTGAGCTCGAGGATCTCGCCCCGGGCGTCCACCGTGATCTTCTGGGTCAGGTCGCCCTGGGCGACCGCGGTCGTGACCTGCGCGATGTTGCGGACCTGGCCGGTGAGGTTCGCGGCCATCGAGTTGACCGACTCCGTGAGGTCGGCCCATGTGCCCGAGACGCCGGGGACCGCCGCCTGGCCGCCGAGCTTGCCGTCGGTGCCGACCTCGCGCGCCACGCGCGTCACCTCGGAGGCGAACGACGACAGCTGGTCGACCATCGCGTTCACCGTCGTGCCGATGCGGGCGAACTCGCCCTTGACCGGCTGGCCGTCGATCTCCATCGCCATCTTCTGGCTCAGGTCGCCCTCGGCCACCGCGACGATCACGCGCGCGACCTCGGTCGTCGGCCGCACGAGGTCGTCGATCAGGCCGTTGACGATCGTCATCCGCTCGAGGTGGTCGCCCTTGGCGCCCTCGGTCCGGGCGCGCTCGGTCATCCGGCCCTCGCGGCCGATCTGGCGGGCGATGCGCGCCAGCTCGGCGGTCTGGGCCTGGCTCTGCTCGGCGAGGCGGTTGAACGACGCCTCGATCTCGCCCATCAGGCCCTTGCGGCGGGCGGGCAGGCGCTTGGAGAAGTCGCCGTCGGCCGCGGCGTCGAGCGCCTGCACGAGCCTCCGCAGCGCTGCGGGGTCGAGCTCGCCCTGCTCGTCGTCGCTCTTCTTGCGTGAGCGGCCCTCGTCGGCAGCCAGGGTTCCGGCCATCGATCCTCCTTGGGATGGTGTGACCGAGCGGACGGGTGGGTCCGATCCGCACGGCCTTCGGCCGCTACCCACTATGTCGGAGCGTCAAACGGCGTGCATCGGTCCTGTGCGCAGGCCGGCAGATATTCGGTTGTTCGGGCGGGCGCCCGGGCGCTAGCGCTTCTGCTCGAGCTCCGCGAGGCGGCGCTGGGCGTCCTCGGCCTTCTCGCCGTGGCGGGCGGCCGCGCCCTGGGCGCGCTGGAAGCGGGACTCGGCCGTGTCGGCGGCCTCGGCGTGCTCGGCGGCCTCGCGCTCGTGGCGGCGGGCCTGCTCCTCGTGCTGCTCGGCGGCGGCACGGTGCTCGCGCGCCTGGTCCGCCACACCGCCGGCGCGCGAGACGATGGCGTCCTGCTCCTGGCGGTGGCCGGACAGCTCGCCGGCGATGACCTGGCGCTCGCGCTCGACCCGTGCACGCTCGGCGGCGCGCCGGCGAGAGAGCAGGCCCGCGCCGATGGCGACGACGACGAGGAGCACGACGATGATGAGGATCGCGACCATGATGGGTCCTTGGTACCCAGGTCGCGGGCCGGTCTATCGGATGGCGTGCTCGGCGTCCGGGTCGAAGAAGTGCAGGCGCTCGACGTCGATCAACGCGCGCACGCGCTCGCCCGCGCGCACGGGAGCGCCGGGGGGCAGGCGCAGCGTCATGCGCGAGAGCGCCGCCGGGACGACCTCCTCGGCCAGCTCCTCCTGATCGGCGGTGAGCACGACCGGCGCGTCGATGTCGGCGTGGACGAGCAGATCGGAGCCCAGCGCCTCGGTCAGCACGACGTCGAGCTCGAGCGTCCGGCCCGCGACGGGCCCGTTGGGCGACTGCGCGACGCTCTCGGGCCGGATGCCGACGACGACCTCGCGGCCGTCGTAGGCGCGCAGGCCCGGGCGCCGGACGCGGACCGCGTCGGTGAGGCGCAGGCGCTGGCTGCCGATGACGACGTCGTCGCCCACGATGCGCGCTCGGACCAGGTTCATCGCCGGCGAACCCATGAAGCCGGCGACGAACAGGTCGGCCGGCGCGTCGTAGAGCTCCTCGGGCGGCCCGCATTGCGCGAGCCGGCCGTCGCGCATCACCGCGACGCGGTCGCCCATCGTCATGGCCTCGGTCTGGTCGTGGGTGACGTAGACGGTCGTCGTCCCGAGGTCCTGGTGCAGGCGCGCGAGGTAGGCGCGCATCTCGACGCGCAGCTTGGCGTCGAGGTTGGAGAGCGGCTCGTCCATCAGGAACGCCGCGGGGTCGCGGACGATCGCGCGGCCCAGCGCGACGCGCTGGCGCTGGCCGCCCGACAGCTGCTTGGGGCGGCGCTCGAGCAGGCCGGTGATCCCGAGCTTCTCGGCGGCGTCGGCGACGCGACGGCCGATCTCGCGCTTCGGCGCGCCCTGCATCTTCAGCGCGAAGCCCATGTTCTCGGCCACGGTCATGTGCGGGTACAACGCGTAGGACTGGAAGACCATCGCCAGGTCGCGGTCCTTGGGCTCCATGTCGTCGACGACGCGGTCGCCGATCCGGATCGAGCCGCCCGTGGACTCCTCGAGCCCCGCGAGCATCCGCAGCGCCGTCGACTTGCCCGAGCCCGACGGGCCGACCAGCACCATGAACTCGCCGTCGCGGATCTCGAGGTCCAGCGCCTCGACCGCGGTCGTCCCGTCGTCGAACGTCTTGGTGACGCCCGCGAACCCGATGCTCGCCATGGCTCGCTCAGTCCTTCCGTGCGCGGTCGATGTAGTCGCGATAGAACAGCGCGCTGGCCTTGGGCGTGCGCGCCTGCGTGTCGAAGTCGACGTGGACGATCCCGAAGCGCTGGTCGTAGCCCTCTTCCCACTCGAAGTTGTCGAGCAGCGACCACACGTAGTACCGGCGGATGTCGGAGCCGTCGGCGATCGCCTGGCCGAGGGCCTCGAGATGGCCGGCGAGGTAGGCGCGGCGGTCGGGGTCGTCGACCGCGCCGGCGACGACCGGGCCGTCCTCGAAGGCCGAGCCGTTCTCGGTGATCATGATCGGCAGCCGCGTGTACTCGCGCACGCGGCCGAGGATCCGTCGCAGGCCGGCGGGCTCGATCTCCCAGCCCATGCCGGTGGTCGGGCCGACGGACTCGGCGTCGGCGACGTGCAGCGGGGAGACCGCGCTCGGCGCGACGCGCATCGGGTTGTAGTAGTTGACGCCGAGGAAGTCGATCGGGGCCTGGATCGTCTGGAGGTCGCCGTCCTGGATCGCGTCCAGCGGGCCGACCTCGCGCTCGTAGCGCTCGACCATGTCCTCCGGGTAGGCCCCGCGGAACACCGGGTCCAGGAACCAGCGGTTGACGTAGCCGTCGCGGATCGTCGCGGCCGCGCGGTGGGCGTCGTCGTCGACGGCCGGCACGACCGGGAAGAGGTTGAGCGCGAGCCCCACCTCGGCCGTGTCGGGCAGCACCGACCGCAGCGCCGCGGTCGCCAGGCCGTGGCTGTAGAGCAGGTGGTGGCTGACGCGCAGCGCCGTCGACCAGTCGCGGATCCCCGGCGCCTTGGTGCCGTAGGCGTGGCCGAGGAACGCGGTGACCCACGGCTCGTTGTGCGTGATCCAGCCGCCGACGACGTCGCCGAGCTCGGCGCCGACGACGCGCGCGTAGTCGGCGAAGCGCAGCGCGGTGTCGCGGTTCGACCAGCCGCCCGCGTTCTGCAGGGCCTGCGGGAGGTCCCAGTGGTAGAGCGTCGCCGTCGGCTCGATGCCGCGCTCGCGCAGGCCCTCGGCCAACCGCTTGTAGAAGTCGAGGCCGCGCCGGTTGACGGTGCCGTTGCCCGTGGGCAGGATCCGCGGCCACGCGATCGAGAACCGGTAGGACTCGACGTTGAGCGAGGCCATCAGGTCGAGGTCGGCGCGCCAGCGCCGGTAGTGGTCGCACGCGACGTCGCCGGTGTCGCCGTTGGCGATCGCGCCCGGCGTGTGGGCGAAGCGATCCCAGATCGACTCGCCGCGCCCGTCGGCCAGCGTCGAGCCTTCGATCTGGTAGGCCGCGGTCGCGACGCCGAAGCGGAAGCCCGGCGGCGGCGTGAACGGCGGCGCGAGCGCGAGGGCGTCGCGGGCGTCGGTGGCGCTCATCCCTTCACCGCCCCGGCGGTCAGGCCCTGCACCAGCCACCGCTGCGTGGCGAAGAAGGCGAGCATGACGGGGATCGTGGACACGACGCCGGCAGCCATGAGCTGTGCGTACTCCTCGCTGTAGTTCCCAATGAAGTTGTGGATCCCGACAGGGATCGTCTCGGCCCGGTTGGCGGTGAGCGCGGTGACGAACAGCAGCTCGTCCCAGGCCAGGAGGAAGGCGTACACGAACGTCGCGACCAGGCCGGGCGCGGCGCTCGGCAGGACGATGCGCCAGAACGCGCCGAAGCGCGTGCAGCCGTCGACCATCGCGGCCTCCTCCAGCTCCGGCGGGATCGCCAGGAAGAAGTACCGCATGAACCAGATCGCGACCGGCGTGAAGAACGCGGTGTAGATGAGGATCATGCCGATGTGCGTGTCGAACAGGTGGATCGGCGTGTTCTGCTTGAGCCAGATGAAGCCGAGGAAGACCGGCAGCAGGAACATCGAGCCGGGCACGAGCTGCGTCCCGACCACGCCGACGCCGAAGGCCTTCTGCCCGCGGAACGGCAGGCGCGCGAGCGCGTAGCCGGCGGAGGCCGCGAACGCGGTCGCCAGCAGCGCCGCAGCCGTGCAGATGATCAGGCTGTTGGTGAGGTACTTGCCGAAGTCCACCGACTCCCACATCTGCTTGAACGCCGACACGGTCGGGTGCAGCAGGTCGTAGTCGCCGGAGGCGAGCTGGCCGCGCGTCTGGAGGCTCGACGCGATCAGCCACAGGATCGGCGAGAGCATCACGATCAGGACCGCGTAGGTGAGGGCGTTGAGCCCCCAGTTGGTCAGGTGCTTCTTGCGGCGCGGGGTCATGACGCCTCCAGGTCGCGGCGGAAGGCCCGGAACCAGACGGCCACCCAGATCAACATCACCAACATGAGCAGGGTCGACGCCGCGGCGCCGAAGCCGATCAGGTTGTTGGAGAACGACTGGCGGACGATCAGGGTCATGATCAGGTCCGCGTCGCTGCCCGGGTTGCTCCCGAGCATCACGTAGGGGATGGTGAACTGATAGGTGCTGTAGATGACGCCGAACAGCAGCTGCACGGCGATCAGCGGGCGCAGCAGCGGCAGCGTGATGTAGCGGAACCGGCGCCACGGGCCGGCGCCGTCGATCGCGGCCGCCTCGTGCAGCTCGCGCGGCATCGTCTCCAGGCCGGCGAGGAAGATCAGCATCGCCAGCGGGATGCCGCGCCAGATCGACGGGATGATGATCGCCAGCAGCGAGTTGTGGCCGAGCAGCCACGTCGGCCGGTCGTGGAGGATCCCGGTGTAGTCGACCAGGATCTTGTTGATGATCCCGCTGTCGGACTGCCACATGAACCCCCACAGCACCGCGACGACGAAGCTCGGCACGACGTAGGGCGCGAGCATCAGCGTGCGGACGGTGCGGCGGCCTGGGAACTGCCGCGCGAGGAGGAGCGCGATGCCCAGGCCGCCGGCCAGCGTCCCTGTCACGGTCGCGGCGGTGTAGATGACGGTGTTGCGCGCGGCGTCGACGAACCCGGAGTGCAGCGGGTTGGCCGAGTCGAAGAGGATCGCGTCGTAGTTCTTGAGCCCCGTCCACGGCGCGCCGAACAGCTGGCTGAAGGTGAAGGTGTTGAGGTTCTTGAAGCTGAGCGCGATGCCGGCGGCCGACGGGATCAGGTGCACGAGCACCATGAACGTGAGCGCGGGGGCGATCAGCCAGTAGGCGAGGTGGCGGCCGGGGCGGCGGCTGCGGCGCTTGGGCGTCGCCGGCGGCGGCGGGTCGGGCGGCGCGATCTCGGTGGGTGTGAGGGAGTGGGTGCTCATGCGGCGTGAAGGGGTTGGAGGGCGCGAGACGGGTGCCAGCCTCGCGCCCTCCGGGAGTGATCGCTAGCCCGCGCTCTGCGCGAGCAGGCCGTCGGCCTCCTTGGCCGCCTTGTCGAGCCCGGACTGGATGTCCTGGTCGCTCAGCTGCCCCTTGCCGGCCGCCTCGTCGAGGATCTGGCCGAACTGGTTCTTGTAGGCGTTCTCGACCTGGGCCCACTGCGCGATCGGCGCGTAGCTGCGGCCCTGGTCCTTGATCGCCGCGTAGAACGCCTCGTGATCGGCGTCCACGGTCCCCTCCGCCTCCTGCGGCTTCAGGCGCGCCGGGAACATGCCCATCAGGTTGGCGTACTGCGCCTGGACCTTGTCGTCGGACAGGTACTTGATGAGCGCCCACGCCGCGTCCTTGTGCTGCGAGGACTTGAACACCATCAGGTTGGAGCCACCGATGAAGGTGAAGCCCTTGCTGTTGGCGCCGCCGGGCATCGGCGCGACGCCGACGTTCTTGCGGGCCGCGGCGCTCCAGGTGTCGTCGTCAGCGCGCTTGGCGGACTGCAGGACCCACGGGCCGCCGATGAAGACCGCCAGGCGGCCGCCCTTGAACTGGTCCTCGACCTGCTGGCCGTCGCGCTCGAGCATCGACTTGTCCCACAACCCGGCGCCGACGAGGTCGGTGGCGAACTTGACGCCCTGGACCGCCTGCGGCGAGTTGATGGTGGACTTCTTGTTGTCGCTGCTCAGCTCGGCGCCGCCTGAGTCCCACACCCACGGCATCAGGTTGTGGACCAGGTCATACGCCTTCTTGCCCGGGCCGCCGAACGGGGCGATGGGCTTGCCGCCGATGTCCTTGACGGCCTTGAGCTTCTCGAGCGTGGCCTTCAGCGCCTCCTGGCTGGAGAACGCCGTCTTGGGATCGACGCCCGCGGCCTGCAGCGCGTCCTTGCGGTAGTAGATCGTGCGGGCCTCGGTGAACCACGGCACGCCCCACGTGCCGTCCTGGCCCTCGACCTGGCTGGTCTTCCAGATGCCCGGCGCATACGCGGAGGCGCCGCCGATCTGGCTGACCTTGTCCTGCACGTTCTCGAACCCGCCGAGGGCGGCGAAGAACGGGACCTGCGTCGTGCCGGCCTGCGTGACGTCCGGCCCTTCGCCGGAGACGGCCGCGTTGCGGATCCGGTCCAGCTGGACGTCCCAGCCGACGAGCTCGACCTTGACCTTGATCCCGGTCTTCTGCTCGAACGGCGCGACGATGTTCTGGGTGTCGGCGACCGGCTTGGGACCGTTGTTCATGATCCAGAGCCGGACGGTCTGGCCCTTGAGGTCCTTCGCCGGCGCGGCGTTGCTGTTCGACTTGGTGTCGTTGTTGCCGGCGTCGTCGCTGCTGCTTCCGCATGCGGCGACGAAGAACGACAACACGGCGAGAGCGACCGCCATCAGGGCGGTCGTGCGGCTCTTGCGCATTCCTGGCTTCCCTCCTGCTCCCCAACAAAAGCGATGGTCTTTACAAAAACGTTTACGACCCTGCGATGGAGTGATGTTCCGGGGTGACGATCGTGGCGGCGGCCTCCTTACCGACCCGCGCTGGGCGGGGGCGCGGTAGTTCCGCGCGTCACGAGCTGGACCGGAAGGATGGTGGGCGCCGCCGGGTTGGCGTCCGCGTCGGCCGCCGGGTCGGCGTCGACGTTCATGGCCATCAGGGCGCGCGCGGCCGCGGTGCCGAGGCCGGCCTTGTCCTGGCGCAGGGTGGTCAGGCCCGGCTGGAGGTGAGCGGCCAGCAGGATGTCGTCGAAGCCGACGACGCTGAGGTCGCGTGGGACGGCGAGGCCGCGCGCGGCGGCGGCGCGGATGGCGCCGACGGCCATGAGGTCGGAGGCGGCGACGATCGCGGTGGGCGGCTCGTCGAGCTCGAGGAGCCTGGCCGCGGCCTCGTGACCCGAGTCCACGTAGAAGTCGCCCTGCGTGACGTACTCGTCGCGGAAGGCGAGGCCGGCCCGTTGGAGGCCTTGGCGGTAGCCCTTGAGGCGGTCGTTGCCGGCGAGCGTGTCTGTCGGGCCATGGACGACCGCGATGCGCCTGTGTCCCTGCTGGGCCAGGTGATCGACGGCGAGCGCGCCGCCCGCGAGGTTGTCGGAGCAGACGTAGGAGGTCGCCCGGCCGGTGAGCTGGACGTCGACGCCGATCGTCGGGATGGTCGACGCGGTGAGGCGCCGCACCTCCTCGTCGTTGTGGTCGACGCCCATCAGGATCACGCCGTCGACGTTGTGGTGCCGGCAGCGCTTGACGTAGTTGTGGCGGCCGTAGCCGTTGCCCGGCTGCTCGGTCGCGAACAGCAGCAGGTCGAAGCCCTGGGCGCCGGCCGTCTCCTGGACGCCGACGAGGACCTCGTGGAAGAAGGGGTGCTGCAGGTCCGGGTGGCCCTCGCCGGTGTCGAGGAAGACGCCGACGACGTGGCTGCGCTGCGTGACGAGCGTGCGGGCCGAGGCCGACGGCGTGTAGTCGAGCTCCTCGGCCAGGCGGACGATGCGCTCGCGGGTCCCGGGGCTCACGTCGGTGTAGCCGTTCAGCGCCCGCGACACGGTGCCGATCGACACGCCGCTGAGGCGGGCCAGCTCTCGGATGGTGGTTCGCTCGTTCGCCATGGTGGTGTGGTGGTGTGCCGGCGCTTCCGAAAACGTTTTTGGAAGCCGACCTGCGGATACTAACCACAGGCCGGGCGGTGCTGTCAAGGGTGACGTGCCACGGCGGCCAGGACGTGCTCGCGGAACGCCGCCGCCGCGGGGGTCGGCTGCTCGTGGGCGCGCCAGATCATCGCGACCGGGACGCGGAGGCGCGGGTGCAGCGGCCGGACGGCGAGCGTCGTCGGCGGTGTGGCGGCGACCACCGCCTTGGGCATCAGCGTGACGCCGAGGCCGAGGGCGACGAGCTCGCGGAGGGTGACGAGCTCGTTGACCTCGGCGATGACGTTGGGCTCGTCGACCAGGCGCTCGAGCTCGGCGCGCAGGACCGAGCCCTCGCCGTAGGCGACGAGGCGCTCGCCCGTGAGGGCGGCGTGCGGGATCCGCTTGCGCTGAGCGAGCGGATGGTCGGGCGCGAGGATCAGGACCAGCTCCTCCTCGACCAGGCGCCGGCCGGTGAGGCTGGGCGGGAGGGTCCGGACGTCGGTGAGGCTGAGCACGAGGTCGAGCCGTCCGGCGGCGAGCTCGTCGATGAGGAGCTGGGCGACATCCTCGCGGATCGTGATGTCGATGCCGGGGTGGCGTGCGCCGAACTCGGCGATCAGCCGTGCGGGATGCAGGCCCGACATCGGCGGGACGCCGCCGATCTTCAGGCTGCCGCGGACCAGGCCGTGGAGGGCGTCGAGGTCCTCGCGGATCGCGGCGGCCTCGGCGAGGGCGCGCCGGCCGCGGGCGAGGACGAGCTCGCCGGCCTCGGTCGTCTCGACCTTGCGGGTCGTGCGCTTGAGGAGCTCGACACCCAGTTCCCGCTCGAGCTTGGCGACCTGCTGGGAGAGCGCGGACTGCGCGATGTGGAGGTCGAGCGCGGCGGCCGTGAACGAGCGTGCGCGGGCGACGGCGTCGAGGTAGCGGAGCTGGCGCAGGTCCATGGGGAGTATCCATCGCGTTCGGTGATGAGTCTCGGCTGATCTTCGCATTGCGCGATCGCGATTGCGAGCGCAAGGTGAACCCATGACCACGCTCCCCCTCCCCCACCTGGCCGGCACGACCCTGCGCCCGTCCCACCCCGACGACGCTGCTGCACTGCACCGACTGGCCGCCCTCGACTCCAAACGCCTCCCCGCCGGCCCGTTCCTGCTGGCCGAGGAGGACGGGTCCCTCCGCGCGGCGCTGTCGCTGAAGACGGGCACCGTCATCGCCGACCCGTTCGCCCGGACCGAGCACCTGGTGTCCTTGCTGGCGACGCGGGCGGGCTAGGCGACGACCTGGCGCGCCGCCGACTCGACGGCGAGGTTCATCACGGCCTCCCAGCGGTCGAGGTGGTTCTCGATCCGCTGCGTCTTGGCCCAGGCCTGGGCCTGGCGGCGCATCAACCTGCGCTTGAGGCGTGAGCCGGCGAGGTCGACAAGGGTGTCTTCCCACGCGTCGTCGGCAACGATGACGCCGCCGCAATTGCGCCCGAGCGAAAGGTAGGACCCACGCGCGGAGGCCACCCATGGCACGCCCGCGGCAGCGTACTCCTTCACCTTCACGTTGGACCGCACATGACTCATCGGGTGGTCGGCGATGGGCGCGATCCCGATGTCGAACCGACCGATGTGGTCGGCGAGCCTCTCGAAAGGGACAACGCCTGCGAAGTTGTACCGCGAAGGGTCGAGGTGCAGCCGCACGCCCAACGTCTCGACACGGATGCGCTTGTCGCGCTCCATCACCCTACGGAGCATCTCAGTCAGCCTGAGCTGCTGGACATCGGCGCGATGCTCTTGGGCGGCGACCCAGCCGATGAGGATGCCGTCATGGTCGTGTCGATCCTTCGCGAACTGGAAGGGCGCGAGGTGGTTCTCGATGACCTCGATCGGGCCGTCGAACTCGTGCGCGAAGCGCTCGGCCAGCCGCGCAGTGGTCGTCGTGAGGACGTCGGCGCGCTTCATCATCTGCGCCTGGAAGCGGAACTCGCGCTGGCCGGTGAACCCGACGTACTTCTCGCGATCCGGCGTCCCGTGCGGCATGAGGCGGTGGTCGTCGTCGTTGTCGAAGACCACCGCGGTGCCCTGCCGACGGAAACGCACCAGCGCTTTTGCCAAGACGGGATTCCCAGTGCGGTACACGTGAACCACATCGCACCCTTCAAGCGGACGGGGGTCTAGCCCGCCGTCCGCCCCCTCGATCATGAACCCGACCTCGTGACCGCGCTGTTCTAGGCCGGCCAGCGGCCAGATCGCGCGGTAGTGGGCGTTGCTGACCCCGGTGTTGTAGACCGCCCCGATCTTCATCGCCCGCCGAACGTAGATCAGGCGTCGCGCAGCTACAACGTGGGCCCCTGCCAGGTGGCTCAGGCTGCGGTGGGTGGGGGCGCGTCGGGCTCGGACTCCTGCTCCGGGTCGACCTCGGCCGGGGTCACGGAGAGAGTCTGGCGTTTCGGGATGCGGGAGGCGGCGGTGTCGAGGCGTTCGCGGATGGCCTTGGCGGCCGGGCCCACGACGGCGCGTTCCGGCGCGGACATGTCGGGCCAGCGGGTGCGGAGGGTCGAGAGGTGGTCGGCGGCGCGGTCGAGCGCGTCGCGGGCGGTGTCGGGTGCGCCCTCGTCGAGGGCGTCCTCGGCGTTCGAGATCTCGTGGCCGGCGTCGGCGGCGAGCTTGAGGAGGTCGTCCATGGCGGAGGCGATGCTACGGGGCGATCTCACGCGCATGGGCTGTCGTTCGTTCCAACTTGCATGAAGGAGCACACGCTGATCGGCACGGACAACGTGCCCTACCGGACGAGAACGCCCGGGGTGCTCGGCGGCCATCGCGCCGATCGCATCTACGGGACGCTCGACTGCCCCGGCGCCGCGCGCGCCATCGCCCGCGGCGGCTACGTGGCCAACCGCGTGTTCTTCGCCGACGAGGAGACCGCCGTGGCCGCCGGCTACCGGCCGTGCGCGACGTGCCTGCCCACCGCCTACAAGACTTGGAAGGATCGCCGCGCCATGCCGCTGCACCACACCACCGTCACGACGCCCATCGGCGAGCTGCTGCTGCTCGGCGACGACGAGGCGCTCTGCGAGATCCGCTTCGACGCGACCGGGGTTCCACCCGGCTCCGAGCGTCGCGACGACGGCGTCCTCGGCGAAGCCGCCCGCCAGCTGCGCGAGTACACGACCGGTGAGCGCGAGGCCTTCGACCTGCCGCTCCGCCCGCAGTTCGGCGGCGCGTTCGAGCGCCGCGTCTGGGCCCACGTCGCCGCGATCCCCTACGGGACGACGACGACCTACGGCGAGATCGCCCACGCCCTCGCCGCGCCCGGCTCCGCCCGCGCGGTCGGCGCCGCCAACGGCCGCAACCCGATCCCGATCATCGTCGCCTGCCACCGCGTCATCGGCGCGAAGGGCGCGCTGACCGGCTACGCGGGCGGGCTGGAGAACAAGCGCCGCCTCCTGGAGCACGAGGGCGCGCTGCTGGCGGTGTGAGCGCCGGCGGAGAACGGCAGGGGTCGCCACCACGAGACGCCGACGCACCGGTGCGGGAGCGGTCGCGCAGAGGTGGCGGCCGACCGCGGCCAAGGACGCGGCGCCGTGCCGGCTGGGGTCGAGACGCGTCAACCGAGGGCGGCGGAGAGCGACGAGGGTCGCCACGCCGAGGCGACCACGCACCGGTGCGAGAGCGGCCGGGTCGCCGTGCCGAGGCCGAGGTCTGGCGAAGGAGCGTGGGTCGCGGTCTATGCTCAGGAACCTCCGTCTGATGTCGCACGTTCCGTCTCTGCCCACCCCGCCTAGAGAGCGATGGCCAATGGTCGTCGCGGTGGTTGCGCTCGCCGTGGGGTCGGTGCTGCTCGGGTTCGCGCTCTCCGGGGTGTTCGACCAGCACAGCTCGGCGGCGGCGGAGGCCGCGCCGCCGGTGGCTCCGCAGGTGGTGGTCGTCACGCCGGCGCCCGCCTCCGCCGCTCCCGCCGCCACCTCCTCCGCACCCGCCCCGGTCGCCCAGGCCCCCGCGCCGAGCGCCACGCAGAAGACCGTGGACGAGCGACGGTTCACCACCAACGACCAAGCGCACGTGCCCGCGTCGTGGGTCTCCGGCTTCTACGAGATCTACGCCCAGGCCCAGAAGACGTACGGCGTCAACTGGCTGCTGATCGCCTCGGTCCACAAGCAGGAGACGGCGTTCAGCACGCATCCGACGACCTACCACGGCCTGAACTTCGCGAACTGCTGCGCCGGGCCGATGCAGTTCAACGTCAAGAACAGCGCGGGCGGCTCGCTCTCCACGTGGGCGCGGTACAAGAACGCGGGTGCGCAGGCGCCGCGGCCGAGCAACTACCCGCACAAGACCGCGAAGCATCCGTCGGTCTACGACGACTACGACGCCATCATGGCCGCGGCCGCGCTGCTGCGGGACTCCGGCGCCGGCCGCAGGCTCGACGCCTCCGCCTGGCGCGCCGCCTACGACTACTACGGCCACGACCTGACCGGCGTCGACTACGCCAACGAGGTCCTCGCCCGGGCGATCGGCTGGGGCCAGCACGCGTTCTGCATCAACTGCACGACCGACGCCTCGCTGCAGAACGCCGTCGACGCCGCGTGGGGCGCGCCCGTCCGCGCCGAGATGACCGCGCCGCCGGCCGCCGAGGACGACGCCACCGCGCTCGCGGCGTCCAAGAAGAACACCAAGAAGCGCCAGCGCTAGCGCGTGACCAGCCGGTGCAGCGGCGCCCGCCCCCGCTTGCCCGCGTCCTCGAAGACCTCCATCGCGCGCAGGCAGTAGGCGATCCGCTGCGCGAGGATCATCCGGCACCCGACCGCGGTCGCCAGCTCCCGCGTCGTGAACGCCTCCACCGCGCCGAGCCCCTCCGGCAGCAGCGCCGCCGCATCCGCCGGCGAGGCGAGCTCGACCGAGCCGACGACCTCGTCCAGCCGCCGCTCGCCCGGATCGCGACGCCGCCGGCCGGACCGCGACCGCCCCGCCTCCGGCGCGCGCACGTGATCCTCCCGGCACAGCAGCACCTCGACCACGAGGTTGGGATGCGCGAGCAGCGACGGGAACGACACCAGGCGATCGAAGACGTCGAGCGCATTGCCCCGCAGCGGCGACCGCCGCGACGACAGCACCTCGCCGTGCTCGTCGATCCGCACGATCCGCCGCTCGGCCGGCACCGGGAACACGATCCGCATCCGGTGCCCGTCCAGCAGCGCGTCGAGCTTGTGCCCCAGCGGCGAGAACCCGCCCGTCTGGATCTCCACCAGCTCGCCGGACGCCCGCACGAGATCGATCACGAACCCTTCGACGCGGACCTCCGCGGCGTCCCCCGGACGCGCCAGCAGATCCTTCACCGCCGCATGCAGCGGCCCTTCGCGCAGGACGCCGATCCCGGACACCACCGCGGAGCCTACCTGGGACGCAACCTGCACAGACCGCGACTTCCGGTTCGTAGCGTGTTGCAACAACGATGCTCCGACGACGCCTCCTGCCCTCGCTGATCGCGGCCGGCGCCCTTCTCGTGATGGCCGCCAGCGCGCAAGCCGACTGCCCGGGCGCCTCCTCGACGACCCAGTGCCCGTACTCCGCGGTCGGCCAGAGCGGGTCCCGCGGCGGCGGCGTCCTGCGCTTCCCGCAGGCCGTCGCGGTCGGCCCCGACGGCAACGTGTACGTGACCGACCAGGGCTCGCACCTGATCCAGCAGTTCCAGCCCGACGGCACGTGGCTGCGCGACATCGGCAGCGCGGGGACACGGCCCGGGGAGCTCAGCGCGATCGGCGCGGTCGCCGTCACCGGCGACAACCAGGTCGTCGTCGCCGACGGCAGCTCCAACCGCATCGTCCGCTTCACCAACACCGGTGACCTGATCGGCTCGTGGGGCGGCTCGGGCGCCGACCTCGGCAAGTTCCACTTCGGCGCCGGCGGCGGCAACGACGCGGCGGCCGGCGGCGGCCTCGCGGCGGCCGGCTCGACGCTGTACATCGTCGACACCGGCAACGACCGCGTGGTGCGCTTCGCCGCCGACGGCAACAACGGGTCCGAGATCGTCCCGCCCGGCACCCTGCAGAACCCGCGCGGCGTCGCCGTCCGCGGCACGCGCATGCTCGTCGCCGACGACCAGCACCATCGCGTCGCCGCGTTCGACACCGGCGGCCACCTGCTCGCGTCGATCGGCCTCGGCCAGGGCGCCGGACCGGGCCAGCTCAACTTCCCCTACGGCGTCGCGATCGACCCGCAGGGCCGCGTCTTCGTCGCCGACGACATGAACCAGCGGATCGTCCGCTACTCCACGCCGGCGACCAAGTACCAGTACAAGGCCCGCTGGGGCTCCTACGGCACGGCGCCCGGCCAGCTCGCCTATCCGCGCGGCGCGGCCACCAACAACGCCGGCGAGCTGTTCGTCGCCAACACCGGCAACGACCGCGTCGACGTCTTCGACGCCTCCGGCACGCTCAAGCGCTCGTTCGGGACCTCCGGCCGCGCGACCGGCCAGTTCGACGCGCCGCTCGGCGTCGCCGCCGACGCCGCCGGGCTGCGCGCGGTGACCGACTCGGTCAACGGCCGCGTCCAGCTCCTGAACCCGGACGGCTCCGTCGCCACCGTCTGGGGCTCGCCCAACCCGGGCCCGACCGTCCTGCCCGACCCGGTCGGCGTCGCCTTCGACGGCGCCGGCAACGGCTACGTCCTGGACGCCCGCCGCAGCCGGATCGTCGTCTTCGACCGCGCCACCGCGCAGTCGCCGCGCACGATCGGCTCCGAGGGCACCGGCCCCGGCCAGCTCCAGTCGCCCCAGGCGATCGCGATCGACGGCGCCGGGAACATCGCGGTCGCCGACTACGGCAACGACCGCGTCGCGCGCTTCAGCACGGCCGGCGCCTACCTCGGCTCGTTCCCGACCGAGGCGTCGCCGCGCGGCGTCGCGGTCACGCCCGACGGCTCCAAGTTCTACGTCGCGGACTCGGCGAACCACATCCGCGTCTACGACAACGCCGGGACCGAGCTCGACGACTTCGGCGGCACCGGCTCCAAGCTCGGCAAGCTCAACGCGCCCGCGCAGATCGCCCTGGACCCGAGCGGGAACCTGTGGGTCGCCGACCGTGGCAACAACCGCGTCCAGCAGTTCGGCCCCAACGGCGAGCGCCTGCTGTCGATGGGCACGCGCGGGATCGGCGACGGCGAGTTCATCCACCCGACGGGCGTCGCGGTCGACTGCAACAACAAGCTGACGGTGACCGACAGCGAGAACAACCGCGTGTCGACCTTCCAGCTCTCCACCAACGTGGCGCCCGCCGGCTGCGGCCTGCTCGCCGCGCCCGCCGGCCCGCCGGTCCTGAAGCTCCCGACGCTGCCCGAGCCGCTCGGCCCGCAGCTGAGCGTCAAGATCCTGCGCCAGGCCGGCGTGCTGACCGCCCGCAACCTGCCGGTCCGGATCGGCTGCGACACGACGTGCGACCTGACCGCGACGGCGACGATCGTCCAGCGCGGCACGCCCAAGACCGTGGGCAAGGGCAAGAAGAAGAAGGTCGTCAAGCCGGTGTCGATCGACCTGCCGCCGATCAAGGTGAACATCCCGGCGGGCACGTCGAAGATCGTGCGCCTGACGATCACCAAGACGCAGGCGGCGAAGCTGAAGAAGGCGCTCGCCGGTCGCAAGGGCCTGGACGTCACGCTGCAGCTCGCCGCGACCGCGGCCGCCGGCCAGCCGACGAGCGAGACCGAGCGGATCCAGGCGACCGCATAGGCCGCCGCCCCTAGGACCCGAAGATCTCCCCGACGATCGCGTCGAGGGCCCCGACCACGCGGTCGGCGTCCTCGACCGTGGTCGTCGGGCCCATCAGCGCCATGTTGTGAAACGGCGTCAGCATGACGCCGCGGTTGAGCAGCGCGGCGTGGATCAGGTCGTCGAGCAGCGGGTCGATCGCGGCGTGCGCGTCGCCGCCGGTCGCGTGCGGCGCCGGCGTGTAGCCGAACTCCGCCCGCGCGCCGAGCCCGACGACGTGCCACGGCGCGCCGTGCTTGGCGAACACCGCGCGCACGCCCGCGACGTAGCGCTGGCCGGTGAACAGCATCGACGCGTACGCCTCCTCGGTCAGCACGTGCTCCAGCGTCGCGCGCGCCGCGGCGACCGACAGCGCGTTGCCGGCGAGCGTGCCGCCCACGCCGCCCCAGTCCAGGTAGTCGCCCTCGTCGTCGGCCAGGACGCGGTCGCGCAGCTCCGCGCTCAGCCCGTAGGCGCCGATCGGGACGCCGGCGCCCAGCGCCTTGCCGAGCGTCACCGCGTCGGGCGCCAGCCCCCACGCGCGCACGCAGCCGCCCGGACCCATCGACATCGTGTGGGTCTCGTCGTAGATCAGCAGCGTGCCCGTGTCGGCGCACGCCTCCTCCAACCCCTTCAAGAACCCGTCGGTGGGCAGGACCATGCCGACGTTCGTCATCGCCGGCTCGGCGAGCACGACCGCGACGTCGCGCGGCGCCAGGGCGGCGCGCACCGCGTCGAGGTCGTTGAAGGGCACCACCTTGGTCGTGAGCGCCGGATCGACCGGCGCGCCGACGTTGCCGTCGCGGGCAATGACCTTGCCTTGGTCGTCGAGCGTCGCGACCGTCTCGTCGACCGTGCCGTGGTAGGCGTGCAGGAAGATCATGATCTTGCCGCGGCGCTGCACCTGGCGGGCCATGCGCAGCGCGAAGCGGTTGGCGTCGGTCGCGCTCAGCGCGAACTGCCAGGCCGGGACGCCGAAGCGCCGGCCGAGCTCCTCCCCGACCGCGATCGCGTCCTCGGTGGGCATCATGGTGGTGATGCCGCCGCGGCCCGCGACGCGCGCGACGATCGCGTCGACCGTCGGCTGCGGCGAGTGGCCCGGCATCGAGCCGGTGTCGCCGAGCGCGACGTCGACGTACTCGTGGCCGTCGACGTCGGTCACCCGCGCGCCGCGCGCCTCGGCAAGGAACACCGGCGCGCCGCCCGCCCACTTCGCCATCCACGGCATCGGCACGCCGTGCAGCAGCGCGCCGCGCGCCCGCCGGGACAGCTCGAGCGAGCGCGGGTGCGACGCGGCGAACTCCGCGCGCTCCCGCGCCAGGAGGGCAGCGAGGCGGATGCGATCGAGGTCGGCCATCCGGCGAGGCTACTTCGCCGCGGGCCGCCGCGCTGGAGCAAGGTGGTGGACTACGCGGCGCCGCTCAGTCGCGCGAGGTGTGGCGTCGCACGAGGCCCTGCTCGCGCAGCCACCACTCCGTGCGCGCCATGCCCTCCTCCAGGTCGTAGCGCGGCGCGTAGCCGAACGTCTCCCGCGCGCGGGCGATGGAGTACGTCCCGGTCCGGGCGAGGTAGCGGGCGGCCGCCGCGTTGACCTCGGTCTGCCCGCGGGCGGCGAACGCGGCGGCGGAGGCCAGGCGCGTGGCGACGGGCGTCGGGACCGTCGGCAGCCGGCGTCCGAGCAGGCGCGCGTAGTGCCCGAAGAACTCCGCGGTCGTCACGCCGACACCGTCGGTGAGCGTGAACACCCCGCCGGCCGCCGCCGCGCTCCCCGCCGCCGCGACGATCCCGTCGACCAGGTTGTCGATGTACACGGGACTGAAGATCCCCCGCCCGCGCGCCGGCAGGATGAACCGGCGCCGCTTGAGCTCCTCGACCGGCAGGATCGTCCACGGCCGCGAGCCCGGGCCGTAGACGTCGCCGGGCCGGACGATCGTGCACGGCACCTCGCCGGCGGCGTGCGCGCGCAGCACCAGCGCCTCGCTCGCGACCTTGGTGTCGACGTACGGCACGCCGTTGGGCCGGGTCGGATACGCCTCGTCGACGCCGTCCGGGAACGCGAACCCGAAGACGGTGACCGAGCTGAGGTGGACGACGCGACGCGCGCCGCCGCGCACCGCGGCGTCGAGCACGTGCCGCGACCCCAGCGCGTTGACCCGCCAGACCGCGCCGGGGTCGTCGCCGCGCATCGAGACGATCGCGGCCGTGTGGATCACGAGGTCGCAGCCGGCGGCGCGGTCCTGCCAGGCGCCGGGCGCAGCGATGTCGCCCGCGACGATCGCGCCATCGGACGACGCCGCCACGTCGACGCCCCGCACGTCGTGGCCGCCCGCCGCGTACCGCCGCGCCAGCGCCGCCCCGATGAACCCGCGGGCGCCGGTGATGAAGACCTTCATGAACGCGCCAGCGGCCGGACGTCGGCCCCGGTCAAGGCCACCAGGTCGCTCGGCGCCAGCTCGATCTCCAGCCCGCGCCGACCGGCCGACACGAAGATGGTGTCGAACAGCTCCGCGGTCTCGTCGAGGAACGTCGGCAACGCACGGCGCTGGCCCAGCGGCGAGATCCCGCCCGCCACGTAACCCGTCACCTTCTCGGCGCGCGCCGTGTCGGCCAGGGCGGCGCGCTTGCCGACGGCCTTGAGGTCGAGCTGGTCGGCCGCCGGGACGATCGCGACCGCGAGGTCGTCGTCGACGGCGACCACGAGCGTCTTGAACACGCGCTCAGGGTCGAGCCCGAGCACCGCGGCGGCCTCGCCGGCGTAGGACGCCGCGCGCGGGTCGTGGTCGTACTCGTGCAAGGTGTAGGCGATGCCCGCCTGCTCGGCGGCGCGCGTCGCGGGGGTCTGGCGGCCGGCCATGGACGCCGATCCTAGTGTCCTAGATCGCGACGTTGCCGATCAGCGACGAGGAGATCGCGCCGACCGACTCCTCCAGAATCGGCCGCCAGCGCTGCTCGGCCTCCGGCGGCGCGAAGCCGAACAGCCAGTCGGTGATCGTCGGGCGCTCCATCAGCAGGAACAGCGCGAGGAACGTCAGCGTCACCAGCGACAGCACGCCGCCGAAGATCCCGCCCGCGATCCCGAGGATCGCCGTCGCCGCGTCGGGCAGCCCGGACGTGAGCTCCTTCAGCCCCTGCTTGATCTGGTCGTCGGCGTCGGCGGTCCCGATCCACTGCTGGAACCCGTCGGTGTGCGTCAGCTGGTCCCAGTAGCCGGGCAGCGCGTGGACGAGCTCGACGATCTGGTCCCACAGCGGCCCGGCGGTCACGAGCACGAGCACGACGGCCGCGGCGAACAGACCCGCGAAGACGGTCAGCGCCGCGACGCCGCGCTTCCACCCGCGCCGCACGAGGTGGGTGACCGGCGGGTCCATGTGTCGCTGGGGACGCTGCTGTCGATGTTCGTCGCGGTGGTGCTGGCGCTCGGCCTTCCGGGGCGGGTAACCGCAGTTCACCCGAAGTGGGTGATGCTCTCCCGCCCGGGCGCGCGGGAGCGTCGTCGGACATGGCCTCCACCCCGCACGGCACGCCCCTCACCGCGACGCCCTCCGCCACCGATCGCGAGCTCGCCGCCCGGCGGTCGGCGTTCCCGAGCGGCTGGGTCCTGTTCGCCGCCGTCACGCTGTTCATGAGCGGCGGCATGACCATCGTCTTCGGGTTCGCCGCGGTCCTCAACGACAAGGTCGTCACCGTCGGCGGCAGCGGCGGCCCCGCGATCTGGGACCTCACCGCCTGGGGCTGGGTCGGGATCGTCACCGGGATCGTGATGGTGCTGACCGGGATCGGCCTCGCGCTGCAGATGGGCGTCGCGCGCTGGGCCGCCGTGGGCTTCGTGACGCTCCACGCGATCCTGATGTTCCCGGTCGCGTCGGCCTTCCCGATCGTCGCGATCGTCGTCATCGCGCTCGACGTCGTCATCCTGTACGAGCTGACCGTCGCCTGGGGCTCGGCATGAGCCCGGTCGCCACCACACCCGCGATCAAGGACGACAAGCTGGTCGAGCTGCTGGCGCTGCTCGAGGACGCCGACAGCGTCGAGCTGAAGATGAGCGTCGCCGACGCCCAGCAGCGGTCCGCCATCGTCGCGCTCGGCCTCGACCCGCTCGAGGCGCAGGTCCGGCTCGTGCACTTCTTCGACACGCCGGACCTCACGCTCGAGAAGGCCGGCGTGGTCGTCCGCGCGCGGCGGATCCAGGGCAAGGGCGACGACACGGTGGTCAAGCTGCGGCCGGTCGTGCCCAACGAGCTGCCGGAGCGGCTGCGCCGCCTGCGCGAGTTCGTCGTCGAGGTCGACGCGATGCACACGGGCTACGTCTGCTCCGGCTCGCTGAAGGGCCTGGCCCGCCAGCCCGTGCGCGAGTCGCTGGCCGCCGGCGCGCCGCTGCGCAAGCTGTTCACCAAGGAGCAGCGCGCGTACTTCGACGCGCACGCGCCGGACGGCGTCACCTTCGACGACCTCGTCCAGCTCGGCCCGATCTTCGTGTTGAAGATCAAGGGCACGCCGCAGGGCTTCGACCGCAAGCTCGTCGTCGAGCTGTGGCTCTACCCGGACGGCGCCCGCATCCTGGAGCTGTCGACGAAGTGCCTGCCGCCGGAGGCCTTCCAGGTCGCCGCCGTGCTGCGCGGCTTCCTGGCCGAGCGCGGGATCGAGCCCGCGCGCGGCCAGTCGACGAAGACGCGCAAGGCGCTGTCGTTCTTCTCGGCCGCGCTGGCCGACTGACCGGCCGGGCTACTTGAGGTCTCCGCGCAGGAAGCGGACCCAGCCCGGAAGCACGATCACGACCCACCATGCGCTCACGCCGAGCGCCGAGACGGCGAGCCCGTTCTCGGTCTCGCCGGTCCCGCCGATGTTGTTGCTCAAGTCGGCGCCGAGCTGCCCGAACGTGTAGTGGGCCGCGCCGGGGATGAAGCTCACCAGGCCGTCGAAGGCCAGGGTGAAGACCATCGCCAGCGCGATCCCGCCGCCAGATGCCGTGCTCGGCCAGCGCGCGCGTGACGACGGCCGGGTCGTCGGGCGTCTTGCTCGTAACGAGCTCGCCATCGACGAGGCTGGGCGCGCCGAGGCCGAGGCCGCCGACGATCGCCGGTGCGCGCTCGAGGTCCTCGGTCGCCACGTGCGACTACGTCGTGGCAGCGACCGGACGATGTTCCGGACGTCGACGGCGCCCTCGGGGTCCAGCCCGTTGGTCGGCTCGTCGAGGACGACGATCGACGGGTCGGCGGCGAGGGTCAAGGCAATGCCTACGCGGTGGCGCATGCTCAGCGAGAACGAGCCGACGTGGTCGTCGCCGTGCCCGAGGATGCGGGCGCGACCGGCGGTCGGGCGCTGGAGGCCGAGCAGGACGCGCATCGCGGTCGACTTGCCGGCGCCGTTGGGCCCGAGCAGGCCAACCACGCTGCCGGCCGGGACGGTGAACGACAGATCGTCGAGCACCGTGCGGCGGCCGAAGCGCTTGACGAGGCCGTCGAACTCGATGGGTGCGGGGTCGGCGGTCACGGCCGACCCAACCTACGGCGCTCAACGGATGCGGCGCGCCTACTTGTGCTTGCGCTTGGCCTTCTTGACGGGCTTGCCCATCGTCACGGTGACCTTGGTGCCGCGGGCGGCCTGCGCGCCGGCCTTCCTGGTCTGGGCGACGACGCGCGTCGCCTTGCGCCGCGCGGCGCGGGAGCGCGGGCGGTGGACCGCGCCGAGGGCGCAGTGCGCCTTCTTCAGGGCGGCCTTCGCGTCGGCGAGGGTCTTGTTCTTGAGGTCGGGGACGACGCACCGGACGCCGCGCGTGGGATTGGGCTTGGGCGCCGGCGTCGGGGCTGGCTTGGGTGGCGTCACGATAGAGGCGCCACCGCCAGCGCCGCCGCCGGCCGGGCCTCCGTACACCAGGCTGACCGACGACCCGTCGCCCGCGTACTGCGCCGCGAAGCCGCCGCCGACCGCGCCGAACGCCCCCGAGAACGCGTTGTCGATGACCTTGAACGCCGTCCCGGTCGCCGGCACGTAGCCGCCGACGAGGACGCCGCTGACGGTCCCCGCCAACGCGGCGGGCGTCTGGCCGAGGCGCGCGATCGCGCCGAAGCTCGTGGGCGAGGCGATGGCGAACGCGAGCGTCCCGTCGGTGGTGAACGTCGTCGTGCCGTCGCCGTTGAGCAGCATCCGCGCGTCGGGCGCCACCGCGACCGTGCCGTGGTTGACCGGCGAGCGGCGGACGCGCAGGCTCCCGCTCTGGAGGTCGAGCGTGCCGCCGGCGGCGACCGTCAGCCCGCCGTCCAGATCGACGCCGGACGTCCCGCCGGCCTTGACCTGGAGCGTGCCCTGCACGGTGATCGGGTTGTCGGAGATGCCGGCGCCGTTGGCCGGCGACGGGTCGACGACCAGCGTGCCGCCCGGCGCCACCGTCAGGCCCGGCGCCTGGATGCTGAAGTAGTTGGACATCTCCTCGGCGCGGTTGCCGAGCTGGACCGTCTGACCCGCGGGGATCGTCCCGGAGATCTTGGTGCCGTTGCCGTTGACGATGAACGTGCCGGTGCCGCCGCTGTCGGCGAGGCCGCCGGTCCCGATCCGGATCGGGTTGCCGGTCAGGGCGCCGCCGTTCTGCGCCCAGAGCGAGCTCGCGATGTAGATGTCACCGTGGTTGATCACCGTGCCCGCGTTCTGGGTGACGCCCGTGGCCGTCGCCCCGCCGCCGCTGGTCACGTAGAGCAGCGCCCCCGGATCGACGACGATCGCGCCCGCGTTGACCACGTGCTTGATCGTGAAGTCGCCGCCGGTGACGTGGAGCGTCCCGGTGTTGGTCAGCGTGCCGGCGCCGAGGCTCGCGATTCGCCGGTCGACCGTCCCCTCGTTGCGCGCGACGATCGTCCCGGCGTTGGCGAACGCGCCTTGGACGTTGAGCTGCGGCGTGTTGCCGGGCGAGGACAGGCCGCTCGCGTCCTGGTCGATGATCACCTGGCCGTGGCTGCTGATGGTGGCGTTGCCGTTGACCTCGAGGCGGCCGTCGCCGGTGCCCGCCGCGGTCTTGATCGCCAGCGTCTGCGTCCCGGTCGAGCCGCCGCCGAGCGTCAGCGACGCGACGCTGCGCTGCACGCCCGGGGGCCCGACGTAGCTGACGGTGTAGTCGGTCGACCCCGCGATGACGACGTCGTCGGTGGAGCCCGGCAGCGTCCCCGGCGTCGGCGAGCTCCAATGCGCGGCGTCGATGTACGACCCGCTGCCGCCGACCCACGTGTACGTCGCCGCGCCGGCCGTTCCGGCCCAGATCCCCATCACCGCCAACAACGTGCTCAGCCCGAGGGTCGTCCGTCCGTGCCGTCCGCTCACGCCGCGCAACGTAAGCGACGGGCGCTCCGCCGTCTGTACGCAAAGTTGCGCAGCGCTGCCGTCCCACCCCCGCAGTGGCAGGAAACGCCACATCATCCTCGACGGGTGAGGCGCGGTCATCCTCCGGACATCGAGAGTCGGTGGCGTGATTCTCGCCGCTGACTACCCGTTCCTGAACATCCTCTGGAGCATGATCATCTTCTTCGCGTGGGTGATCTGGATCTGGATGATGATCCTGATCCTCTCCGACGTGTTCCGGCGCCGCGACATCGGCGGCTGGACCAAGGCCGTCTGGGTCGTGTTCATGATCGTGCTGCCCTTCCTGGGCGTGCTCGTGTACCTGATCGTCAACCACGACGGGATGGCCGAGCGCGGCGCCAAGCAGGCGCAGGCCCAGCAGGAGCAGGCCGACCACTACATCCGCTCGGTCGCCGCCACCTCCAGCCCGACCGCCGAGATCGAGAAGGGCAAGCAGCTCCTCGACAGCGGCGCGATCACGCAGGAGGAGTTCCAGGCCATCAAGGCCAAGGCGCTCGCGGCGGCGTAGCACCAGCACGCGGGACCGCTGGATAGGTTGCAGGCGATGACCCCACATCGCCTGCACCGCACCATCGTCTGCGCGCTCTCCACCGCAGCCCTCACCTTCGCGCTCGCCGGGCCGGCGTCGGCCAAGGGCACCCAGGTCCTCAGCGGCACCCTCGCCGCCGGCGGGACCTGGACGCTCTCGATCTACCATCAGAACATCGGCCCGGTGAAGGGCATCTGCATCGACGTCGACGCCGTCCTCGCCGACGGCTTCGCGCCCGGCACGGCGACCGGCTGCGCCGCCGGGAGCCTCAGCGTCGACCACGGCATCTTCCCGCTCGGCTCCAGCAGCGCCTCGGGCGACACGAAGACCTCGGCGATCGAGGCCGGCGTCGTGGACCGTCGCGCCCACGACGTCCGGATCACCTTCGCCGACGGCAAGCACTTGAAGGTCCTCACCAAGCCGGGCCCGAAGGCCTGGCGCCACGTGCTGAAGACGGACGTCCGCTACTTCGGCGCCGACCTGCTGGGGACCACCGCCGCCGCGGTCACGCGCGTGAGCGCCTACGACAAGCGCGGGCACCGCATCGGCCGGACCGGGGCGCTGAAGCCGTAGCCCCCCTGGGCGCGGGCGCGGGCGCGGGCGCGGCTCGGGTCAGTCGATCCCGAGCCGCGCCTGGAACGCTCCGCGCTCGGCGTGGTGGCGCCAGAGGACGTCGCGGCCCGCGCAGCCCAGCTTTCGTCCACTTCGAGATCATCTACTTGCCGACGCAAATGATTTGGGAGCAAAAATAGAGCGACGCCCGCCTCTCGCAGTGCGAGAGGCGGGCGGGTCGCGCGTGTGACGAGGCTCAGGCGGCGTGCACCGACCGCCGTCGCGTCCTCATCCCGAGCAGGTAGCGGCGGCGGCGCTCGATCGTCGCCGATGGGCAGGTGAGCGCGTCGAGCAGGTTGTGCGCGAGGGTCGGCACGTGGCGCAGACACAGGGCCCCGACCGCTTTGACGGGCTCCCCACGTGCCTGGCTGAATGCCTCGCGCCAGGTGATCGGCGGCTGGAACAGCGTCCCCTGCTCGCCGCGGAACACGTAGAGCCCACGGCCTTGCTTCGGGCTGTCGGCGACGGCGTGCTCCAGGCCGGTGATCGCATCGGGCAGCACCAGGACGTAGTAGTCCGCCCTGAAGTCGCCTGCGAGCCCGGCGGTACGCGTGCCGCGGAAGATCCGAGAGCCTTCCCATGCCCGGCCGAAGGCCTGGAGCGCGGCGATCCGGGACATGTCCAGCGGGATCGGCGTCCTCGGGCCCGTGGGCGCGGCGCGCGGCTCATCGCGCGGACCGTCGACGTCGGCCGGAAGCACCTCCCAGTCGAGCGTCTCCTCCGGCAGCTCGGCGACCGGTCGCCCCCTCAGGGGCAGCACGACGAGTTGCATCATCGCCCGCATGATGTCGCTGTAGCGCAGCGAGCCGTCGGCGATGCGATCGACGAAATGCCGCGTGGCGTGGGTCGTCGTGATGGTCAGGAGCACCGACTTCAGGTGCTGCATGCGCGTCTCGAGGTCCCGGCCCGCAACGTAGGCGTCCCGCGCGAGCATCATCGTGTTGAGCTTGTCTGGGCCCGGATACCGGAGGTTCGCCCCGACCAGCTCGTTCATGTACGCCGCGAACGCCTCGAACGCGGCCTTGGCCCTGGCCAACCGGTACGCCTTCTCGTCGCGGAAGTCCGCGCGCGCGACGCTCGGGGCGAGCAGGTCCCACGCAGCCGAGTACAGCGCGAGCCGCTGGAAGCCCTGGTCGCGACCCTGCCGGTACAGGGTCCGCATAACGTTCATGGAGGCCGCGAACACGCGCTCGCCGACGCTGGCGCCACGCGCGATCGGGTGCTTGCGGTCGCGGGCGACGCGCTCACAAGCCTCGCGGAGAGCCTCGTCCATGATCGCGTCGATCTCGTGTTGCGGCGCCGACGTCTCCACGACCGAGGCGTCCTGGGTGGGCGTGTACCGATCGGCCGTCAGCGCGCGAGCGGCGATGATCAGGAGCGTGACCCCGAGACGGTCGACCAGACGCACGTCGGAGAGGTGCAGCGTCGCGTCGGGCAGCGTCTCGCTGCTCTGCACGTAGTCATACAGCTTGGGCAGCCCGCCGGCCAGGATCCGTGCGAGGATCTCCCACATCGCATCGCTGTCGGCGTCGTCTGGGATCGCCAGCCGCTTGCGCGCGCAGTACGCGGCGACCAGACCGCGCATCACGGTGTCGGCGCGCCGGTGGGCGGTGGACAGCAAGTCGGCCGCCGTCTCGGTGTCGAAGGAGACGGCGGCCGGGTCGAAGCGGATCAGCGACAGCGGGTCCTCGACCGTCAGGCGGTCGTCGGAGTAGCGCGACTCGAAGGCGCAGAACGTCTGCACCGATGACGATGCCGCCATCGCGCTGAACATCTGCCCGTCCTCGCGGATCGCGGTGGCGATCATCGCCGCGAAGCGTGATCCGTCGCCGTGCTCTTGATGCATCACGGTGTTCCTCTCATGAGCAGCTCGCTGCCGTTCAGCGAGCTGGCGAAGCGAAGCCTGTGCCGTGTCGTTCGACCGGCTCGTTCAGCGGTCGACCAGCGCCGACGCGGCGAAGACGCCGAACTGCTCCCCGGCCTCGGAGGACCAGCGAGCGAGGACGAGCCTGCCGGTGAACAGGGTCCTCCAGCAGACCACCCGGATCACGGGCGTGCCCGCCGCGAGGCTGAGCGCTTCGGCTGCCGGCCCCGAGGGCTCGAACGGCGCGCTTTCACCCCGCGCCCCGCCAACCACGGCCGCCCACCGCTCGCTGGCGAACACCGTCGTCGCGTCGATGAGCTGGCCGTTCGCCAGCCGCACGCGCGCGATGGCGTACTCGGTGTCGATCCCGATCACCGCGTGGACGCCGAGTGCGTGGATGACCACGCCCTCGACCTTCACGCGCCCGTGGAACCGCGCCGTGTCGGGTTCCACGGGCGGAAGCGTGTTGCCTTTGCTGATCATGCTGATTCCTCTCAGCTTCATCCGAAGGCGCCGCAGGGCGCCACTTCTAGCGAGCCATAGGGCTCTCGTTCCTGAGGTCGCCGTGCCGCGTGCCGAGCAGACGCGGTCAGGGACCGAACTCGGCGGCGACCGCCGCCTCGGAGGCGCCGTGGCCCGAGCTCGAGCCGGAGCTGGGCGCCGGCGACGACCTGGCGGTCGACGTCGCGCTGGCCGCGGTCGCGGTCGCCGACGACCCCGACGAAGAGCCAGAGCCAGACGAGCTCGACCCCGAGGACCCCGACGACACGCTCGTGCCGCCGCTCTCGATCCCGAACTCGCTCGAGGTCTGGTGCGCGACGCGGTGCGCCGGCGTCTCCGCCGGCTTGGCGACCGTCGCTGTGCGCCGCGTGGTCGTCGCGATCGTGCTGGTCGTGGGCGCGGCCAACGTCGGCGTCGACGCCGCCCGAGCCGGCGTCGCGGCGGCTTGGTGCCGCTTCCGGCGCGGCGCCGGCCGCGGCGTGGCGGCGGCGTGGTCGTGCGTCCGGGTCTCCACCTTGCTGGAGGCCAGCAGCCCCAGCGGCGTGGTGACGCCGTCCACCGCGCAGTACGTCGTGCCGCCCACGGTCAGGCAGCCGGCGACGACCGCGGCGATCGTGCCGGGCCGTGCCGCCCCGAGCACCGCGGTCGACGCCGGGTCGGTGCGCAGAGCCAGGCCGGTGACGTGCCCCCGCCCGCCGGACGCGACGTCCACGATCCGGTCGCGGGTCGCTTCGAGCACGTGGCCCAGGCCGGCCCACCAGCGGTCGTCGCCGCCGAGGGCCACGTGGGAGGCCAGCGGCAGCGGGACGACGGCGCCGGCCTGATGGGCCGCGGTCCGCAGTCGGCCCGCCCACGCGGCGCACGCCGGGCAGGTCGCGAGGTGGCGCCGCGCGACCTGCTGGCGGTTGGGCCCGGCGATCCCCGCGACGTACGCGAGGATCAGGCTCCGGCGCTGATCGCACGACGTGCCGCGCTGCACGAGCTCGACGTGATCGGTCAGCGCCCGCATCGCCCGCTCGAGCTCACGCCGGTAGACCCGCTCGGTAATCCCGAGGTACTGCTGGATCTCGGTCGGCGAGAGGTCGAGGAAGAACCGCAGCTTGATGACGACCTGCTGGCGGGCCGGCAGCTCGTCGACGATCTCGCGCACGCGCTCGGCGTCGTAGCTCTGCGCAAGCCGCTCCACCACTTCGGGCCGCTGGTCGGCGACCTCGAGGCCACCGTCCTCCTCGAGGCCGACCGACCGCTTGCGACGCGCGCTCTTGCCGTCGTCCATCGCCTTGTTGATGGCGGTCTGGACGAGATAGGCCCGCACCTGCTGGGGCCGCATCGCGTCGGTGTCCAGGACGCCGTCGCGCTGCTTCTGCAGGAACACGGCGTAGGCGTCGTGAAGGACTTCCTCACGCTCGCCGCCGTCGAGCCACCGGCAGCGCCGGGCGAGCACCGCCAGGACGTAGTCCCGGTGCTGCTCGTACGGGGTGGTCGTCATGACCGGCACGGCGCCGATTGTGCCCGCGGTGGCCGCGAGGCCCAATCGGCGTCTGCTATCGCTCGGTCCACCGACTGCGGTGTGACCCTCAGGCGTCGCCGGTCCGGGCCGGGTTCAACGCCGTGGCCAGGAACTGGGCCATCTGCGCCGCGACCAGCGCGTGCCTGGTGGTGACCGTCGGAGTGCGGTCGCCCTGGCAGGCTTCGACCCACTGCTGCATCCGCACCTGCTCGCAGTCCTGGAACGTCCGCCGCGTCGCCAGCCAGCGCGGAGGGCCGACCTTAGGCCGGAGGGTGCCCGTGAGCTCGTCCGGGTGGGCGGCGACCCTGGCCCCGGGCGGCGCCAGCGGCAGCGCGACGCGGGCCCGCGGCCCGTAGGCCGTGAGCGACGCCTGGTCGCCTCCCGGCATCGGCCAATCCCACTCGACGTCGATGATCGCCGTCCTCCCGGCGGCCGTCTCCCAGATGCCTCGGATGGCGGTTCCGCCGACCTGGTCGATCCGCTTGAGCGTGACCGTGGTGCCGCGCAGCGCGATGGCGACCGGCGTGGTCAAGGCCAGCAGCCGCGCGGCGCCGGGCGCCCGCACCTTGGACGACGCGGCGATGCACCAGCGGGCGCTGACCCCGGGGACGCCGTCGAGCGCCTCGGCGACGTCGGGCGAGTCGAACAGCGACGAGCGGTAGCCGGACAGGTGCCCGGCGTCGAACCTGCGGCCCTGCTCGGCCGCCTCCTTCTGCAGCTTGGCGAGCGCGATCGGGTCGGCGATCACCGGATCGGCAGCGGTCAGCACGTGGCATTTGCGGCGGAGCGTGACGATGCAGATCGCGTCGGACGCGTCCTCGCCGGCGACGATGACGCCGTCGAGCGGGGTGTGTTCGAGCATCGTCCAGGGGGAGTCGTGCGTCTCGACGTCGCCCAGGTTGAGACCGTCCGGGTACGCGTGCCCCGTGAGCCAGGCGGCTTTCCGGCCGGCGCCCGAGTCGAGGAACGCCTTGGCGTCGCGCGCCTCAGGGCCGGCCATGGCGACGAGGCGGGCTCCGAAGCTCGAGTCGAGCCGGAAGAGGGCCGGCAGCGTGCGCCGGACAACTTCGTGGGGCGTGCCGATGACGCCCACGCGGAATTCGTTGTTCATGGTGATTGCTCCTTTTCGGAGAGGAAGCGGATGGGAGCGGGGCTCAGAACACGTCCACGACCTCGACGCGGTCGATCCGGTACTCGTAGTCGGGGCCGACGCGGCGGACGGTCCAGGACAGGACGACCTTCGTCCTCTCCGGTGTGAACACCCACGCGCCGAGATGCAGGCCGTCGATGTCCTCGGAACGGTCGGCGAGGACGGCCCACATCCCCGCCTCGAAGAGGACAGCGGCGTCCTCGGTCAGGCGCGGAAGCTCGCCCCTGGTCGCCCGCGCCCTCACCCTGTCGGGATTGACCGACGTCGCCACGCAGCCGCCGACGTGGAACGACTCGATGACGTCGAGGACGGCGACGACCGTCTCGGCTTGGGCGTCGCTCAGGGTGTCGTCGACGACCTCGAGCAGCGGGTCGAGCGAGACGCCGTCCCCGACGACCAGGGTGACGTCCGTCCGCTCCACGAGCGGCGGGATGCCGGCAGTGACCTTGTCGAGCCGGCGCTCGTACCCGGCGCCGATGCGGCGGACGGTCCAGGACAGGATCAGCGTGGATGCCTTCGGCGAGATCACCGTGGCGACGAGGCGCAGGCCCTCGGCGTCCTCGAAGCGGCGCGTCAAGGCGACCTCGAGCCCGGCCTCGAACAGGGCGACGGCCTCCTCGGTCAGACCCGGAAGCTCGCCCGCTGGGCCCCACGCCTCCAACAGGGAGGTGTCGATCGACGCCACCATCTTGCTGATGGGCAGCAGCTCGATGGCATCGAGCATGGCGCCGAACGCCCGCCACTGCCGGTCGAGGGGGATGTGCTTGATGAGATCGACCACCGGGCGGAGCCCAGGGTCGGTCGCGATGACGGTCGCGGGGACGCCGCGCCCGCTCGGCGGCGGGATCGATGGGGTGGCCTCGCCGCTGGTGTCGTGTTCGGACATGGTTCCTCCTGGATCAGGCGATGAACGAGCACGAGCCCGGGCGGTCGTCGGAGATGACGACCGCCCGAGCTCGGATGGGGTGGTGCTTCAGAGCGAGCCGGTGACGTCGTCGACCCGGTACTCGCACTTGCCGCTGACGAGGCGGACGGTCCAGGACAGGACCACGGTGGCGCCCTCCGCCGTGGCCACCGTGGCGATGAGGTGCCGGCCCTCGGCGTCCTCGCGACGGCTCATCCTGGCGATGGTGAGCCCGTCGACGACGTCGGCGGCCACTTTGGTGAGGCTCGGAAGGTCGCCCCTGGCGGCCCGCGCGTTGGCCATGGTGGAGTCGACCTCCACCTCGCAGTCGCTGCCGAAGAGCTCGAAGACGTCGAGGACGGCGACGATGATCTGACGCTGCTGCGCGCCGCGGGTCGCGCCGACGAGGTCGAACAGGGCGTCGAGCGAGATGCCGACCCTGGCGACCAGGTCGGGTGCCGTCCGCTCCTTCAGCGCCGGAATGCCCGCGGCAGCTCCGCTTGCGCCCGGGGTGAGCTTCACGATGACCACCAGGGCGACGGCGGTGATGACCGTTGCGGTGGGCAGGTCGGTGACCCAGATGAGGGCGAGGAAGCCGCCGAACAGGCCCAGGGCCAGGATCAGGCGACGCCGCCGCGGGGAGAGGTCCGTCGGCAGGTGCTTGTCGAGCTCGCCGAGGGCGCGGTCGAGGTTGAACATGGTTCCTCCTCACTCGGGCGTTGGAAGGGCCCGAGCTCAAGGCGGTCGTCGATGACGACCGGTGCGAGCCGAATGGCGGTTGCCGGTTCGGCGGGTACTGCAGAGACGAGAGAGAGAGAGAGAAGGGAGAGGAAGCGCGCCAAACGGTACTTCCGCGCGCGCAAGGCGCCAAATTCCACTGCGCTGAAGGGCTTCGCCGGATCCAGCGAAGCGCCCGACGGCGCCTCGCGGATCCAGCGAAGGTCGCTTCAGCGCGTCGGCAGCAGGCGCGGGTCGACGATGTGCACGCGCCGCGGCCGGCAGGCCTCGGCGTCGGGCTCGCCGAGGCGCACCCGCGCCTCCGGCGGCAGCGGCGGCAGCGCCAGCGCCGCGAGGGAGCCCTCGTGGACGTCGCGCTCGATCGCGAAGAAGATCGAGCGACGGCCGAGGTAGGGCCATTCGCGCTCGTCGCTGCCGGCCTTCGCGATCCGGGTGGTCAGCACCCGGTCGGCGAGCTGGATCAGCCGCAGGCGGCTGTGGTCGTCGCCGCTGACGAAGACGACCGCCGGCACCGTGCCCAGCGACCGGTACCGGCGCAGCATCCGGCCCCAGCCGGAGACGAGGCCGTCGTAGCGCCGGAGGCGGTCCTCGGCGGCGCCGAGGCCGCGGTTGCGGTCGAGCTCGACGAGGAGGTCGATGCGCCGCTGGCGCTCGCCGCCGCCGAGCCGGAGCTCGACCGTCGCGTTCGGCATGACCGCCTCGAAGTGCTCACCGGCGAACCCCTGGAGCCGGTGGTTGGACCCGAGCACGACCTCGGACGGACGCAGGTCCTTCCACTCGCCGTAGACCTTGCGCCGCGGCGGCTCGAGGCGGCCCTGGCCCGGCCCGAGCCAGCGCCCGACCCGGCGCGAGCCCGCCAGGTTCTCCAGGGCGAGCACCCAGCCGTTGACCTGGAGGTCGCGCAGGATGTGGCGCGGGTCCCCGGTCGACGGCATGCGCCAGACCTCGTCGTCACGCAGGTACTGGCCCTTGCGGCCGGTCCGCCCCCGCAGGATCTCGAAGCCCGCCTCGGTGAGGGAGTACACGCGCTGCTGGGCGCCGCGCTCGCCGCGCTGGAACTTGAAGCGCCGGACCCAGCCCGCGGCGTACAGCCGCTGCATGCCCTGCTGGCACGCCCGCTGGGAGCTGGTCGCCCACCACCGGCGCCAGATCTGGCTGGTGAACAGGAAGCGGCTCGCCCACAGCGCCCCGAGGATCTCGAGCTCGCGCTCGCTGGGCTCGTGCGGCTCGGCGTTGGGCTCGTCGCTCTCCCAGACGAGCCCGCGGACGTCGTCGAAGTCGAGCTCGGTGTAGGAGTCGGGCGCGCCCTCGCGCGGCGGCGCGGGGGTCCGCTCGGCGTCCTCGACCGGAGCCGGCTCGAGGAACTCGTCCGGCGCGAGCGGCTCCTCCGGCGGAGCCGGGGGCACGGGCGGCGCCGGGGGCACGGGCGGCGCCGGAGGCGCCGGAGGCGCGGGCGGCTCCGGCGCGCGCACCGGAGCCGACCGCTCGGCGACCGCCGCGGCGCCGACCAGCGCCGCGGCCTCCACCTCGAGCTCGGGCATGTCGACCGAGACCTCGTCGTCGGGATCGCTCCAGTCGAGGTCGGGCATCGGATCCGGGAGCCGGTCGGGCACGAACCCGCCGCGCTCGCGCTGGGCCTGGAGGTGGTGGGCGACGACCTCGTCGTCGACCTCGAGCGGGATCGTCGTGGCGATGAACGCGCCCTGCCGCGCGCCCTTGCTGATCCACGAGCACACCGCATGGTGGTTGGGGAGGTTGAAGATGGTGTCGGGCGTGAGGCGCAGCCGGGCCCGCGACGCCGTGTCGTCGCGGATCAGGTCGGTGTAGGCCGCCATCGCCATCTTGCTCATCTCCAGCGCGTCCTGGGCCTCGCCCATGGAGAACATGCAGCGCTGACGCAGGAGGCTCATCATGCCGCCGCGCAGCTTGGGGTCTTCGATCTGCGCCCCGTACTGCCACGCGGCGACGACCTCGAGGCCGGCCGAGCGCAGCGTCGCCAACGCGTCCGCGAACGAGTTGTTGATGATCAGGTGCGCCTCGTCGACCTTGACCGCGACGCGCACCCGCTCCGCGTCCGGGAGCTGCTGCTGGCGCTGGAGCGCGCCGTAGAGGCAGGTGAGGATGAACTGCATCATCACCCGGCAGTTGTCGGTGCCGAAGGTGCCCATCTTGCCGTCGACGATGAGCACCTCCCGGTTGCGGATGACCTCGTCGAGGTTCAGCTGCTTGGGATGGCGCAGGACCTTGTCCAGCGAGTCGACCATGAGCCGCAGCAGCTTGTTGCGCGGGGCGTCGAGCTTGGCGTTGGTCTGGGCGGCCGCGTTGGCCAGGTCGTTGGGCAGCTCGCGGCCGAAGAACGTGGCCGTCTCGGTGAAGCGCTGGTCGGGGTAGAGCGCCTCCACGACCTTCTCGCGGAAGCTCACCTCCGGCGGCAGCAGCATCCGGTACATGTGCCAGAGCGTGGGCGGCCCGTCGATGACGCCGTGGCGGCTGGCGCCGATCGCCGCCTGCGCCGCCTGGCGCAGGTAGCGGTCCGAAGAGCCCTTGATGTCGCCCTCGGCGTGCACGTCGCGGAACGCCTCGACGACCTTGTCGGCGATCATCGCCGGCTCGCCGTCGCCCATCAGCGGGTTGATGCCGAGCTCGGGCCGCTCGAGGTCGAGGTAGTGGACCGTGCGCCCGGCGGGGACCATCGACAGCGCCTTGAGCGCGTCGCCCGGCTTGGGCATGAGGACGACCATCGCGCAGGAGTCGTCGAGCCCGTCGGCCTGCACCGTGCGGCACAGCACCGAGGTCTTGCCGGTCTTCTGGCCGCCGATCAGGCCCAGCCCGTCGCTCTTGTCCTCGGGCCGAATCCCGACCAGGCCGCGCTCGTCGCGCGCCAGCGCGTGCAGCTCCTTGCGGCTGATCTCCGGCGGCGCGAGCAGGCGCGGCACCGGGGTCCGCGCCACCCGCGCGGTCTTGAGCCCCGGGCTGGGCAGCTGCCACAGGCCGGCCAGCTCGCCGGAGCTGAGCACCTCGCGGCGCCAACCCGGGATCGGGTTGCCGACCGCAGCGCGCAGGCGCCGCAGGTAGAGGTCGCGGCGCACGCGCATGTGGCGCTCCACGAGCCGGTTCTCGGCGGCGGACGCGCCGCGCAACGCTCCGGCGATCGCCCGGCAGGCGCCGTAGCTGGCGGCCCCGATGCGGATCTCGGTGAAGAACAGCGCGCGGTGCTGCACCCGCAGGCCGCCCTGGAGCTCGGCCGCGAGCACCTCGGAGCGCATGCCGGGGTTCGCCGGGTTGCGGGCCGCGGCGGCGCCGGCGTCCCGCTCACGCAGGCCGTAGCGCCAGCGCGAGTAGTGGTCGAACAGCGCCGGCGTCGGCGTCAGCGCGTACTGGACGACGGCCGTCTCGCCGATCCGGTCCATCTGGCCGAGCAGCGTGTCGACGACCTTGCCGTCCTCGAGCTCCCCGCCGCGCAGCGCGCGCACGAACGAGTAGCGCTTCTTCATCCGGATGACCTCGGTGACGGCGGGCAGCCCCTGCTCGCCGCGCACCAGTCGGCTGTCCGGATAGCAGGCCAGCAGGCTGCCCTCGACCGTCTCGGCGAACTCCTCCCGGCAGACGACCGACAGCCGCGCCGTGCGATCGCCTTCGGCGTCGGGGGCCATGATGACTTCCAGCGCGAGACCGGCCTGGCCGTGCATCAGCCGGCGCCACCAGCGCTCCAGCAGCTGCTGATGCCAGGACTCCAGCAGCCGCATGACCGCCTCGGGCTCGGCGTCGTCGGCGCGGAACGGCAGCAGCCACAGCCGCGTGAAGCGCCGCTCCGCACGCGCGCGCCTGCGCATGAAGAACAGCGAGCCGGTGCCGACGATGCCGAGCAGCAGCGGCAGGCGCACGATCCGCCACGCCGTGCCGACCACGTCCGCGAGGATCCCCGGGCCGTGGTCGACGATCTGCGCGGCGTGGTGCTGAGACGCGGCGCCCGCGTCGGCCGCGGCCGCCTCGCCGGCCAGCACCCCGGCGACGAGGGCGGCCACGGCGAGGACGGCGACGGCGAACACCGCCGCGAGGGTCCGGTTGGTCATCGCGCGGCGGCCGCTGGGGCCGGCGCGTCGACGACGAAGCGGACGCCGAGGGCGACCGCGTCGGCCTTCGTCAGCGGCACCTCGTTGCCGTCGGCGTCGACCTGCGGGTAGGGACGCAGCTCGATCTCGACGCCCTGGGCCTTGGCCCAGCGCTTCACGTTGTAGCGGAACGTCTCGGTCGAGCTCGTGTAGTCCTCGCCTCTGACGAACTTCCAGGCCTGCCCGTCGGCCCACTTGGTGAAGTCGAACTTGGACCGGGCGCTGCGCTCGGGCAGGCCTTCGTTGAGCAACTCGGGCATGAGCCCTCCTTTGGATCGGTGGATGAGGTCCTTCATGGATCTCATTGACCGACCCGGGCCGGGCGCCCCCCGGAGACGCGCCGCCGCGCGTCCCCGGGATCTTCATGCCGCGCTCAGCCGGTGGTGCCGCCGCTGCGCGTCCGGGTGCGGTGGCACACGGTCACGGTGCTGCTGGCCGACGGGCCGCCGACGATCGAGGCCTTGTTGGCGAGCGCGTGGCAGCGCGCGCCGTCGCTGCCGACGCTCACGCGCGTCGTGATGCGCAGGGTGACGCGGCCGCCGGCCGCCACGGACTTCAGCCGCCAGCACGCCCGGCCGCCGCTCAGCGGCGCGTGTGGGGTCGTGTGCACGACGGCCAGGCCGCGCCGCAGCGTGTCGCAGACGCGGACGTTGCTGGCCGCGCCCGTGCCCGTGTTGCGGACCGTGATCGCCCAGCGCACCGCAGCGCCGCTGTGCACGCGCCGCGCCTCGCCGTGTCGACGCACGCGCCGCTTGGCGATCGTGAGGTTCGGCGCCGGTGTGCTCCGCGCGGTCGCGACGACCGGGGCCTCGGTCTCCTCGGTCTCCTCGGTCTCCTCGGACTCCTGCTCCTCCTGCTCGGTGCCCACCGTGGCCGAGGCGGCGAGCCGCCCGCCGCGCGCGGTGACCATGAGCTGGCAGGTCGACGGCGAGCGCAGCGACCGGATGACCGTGAGGTCGCCGGCGACCGCGGTGGTCGTGCTGACGTCGAGCCGCGTCGAGCCGTCGGCGTCCGGTCCCGCGGCGCACAGCGGCACCGTGCGCGCCGCGGCGTCGGAGGTACCGGTGAGCTGGAGCGTCCCGCCGCTGAGCGTCATGCCGGCCGGCGCGTCCGGGCACAGGTCCAGCGACGCGGCGACGCCGTCCGCCGTCTTGGCCGCGACGCGGATCTCGGGCAGGTTCGTCGTGATCTCGAAGCGCGCCGGGTCGCCGGCGGCGACGGTCGCGGACGTGGCGCGCGCAGTCAGCTGCGGATGCGGGCGCAGGCCGGCGTCGACCGCGCCCCAGCTCGGGCACGCCGTGCCGGCGGGGAGCGTGACCCCGTGGTCGGTGAAGTACGCGCGCGCGTCGGCGACGATGTCGGCGTCGGCGCGATGGCGCTGGACGCGGTCGGCCACGCACCACACGCGTGTCTGCACGACGGCGCGGCCGATCGCGGTGGACAGGTCGGCGGTGGTGATCGCCCAGGCCATCTCGGCGCGCGCCCGCGCGTCGAGGTCGGCCGCGAGGCTCGCGCCGCCGAAGGCGTCCTGCCCGCACGCGTACAGCGACGCCTGCGTGCAGAAGATCCACTGCGGATCGCCGCTGGTGCCGGTGCCCGTGGAGCGCACCGCGCACAGCGGCACACCGGTGAAGTTCGTCGACGTGCCGTACTGCGGGCGCTGCCCGACGTTGTTCTCCAGCACCGCCCACTGCCCGGCGCTCGCAAAGCCGCCGGGGACCGTCGCGTTCGCGCCGGTGCAGGTCCGGGCCGAGATGCCGGCCGCCTCCGAGGCGGCCGGCCGGCCGAGCGCGACGAGGGTCAGCAGGAACAGGAGGAGGAGCGGGCCGAGGGCGGCCCGGGGGATCGTCATGAGGACTCCAGGGGTCATCGAGTGATCACGACCGGCGAGCCGTCCGGCACGTGCCGGGCGATGCGCGCGATCGCGCGATTGGTGAGGCGGATGCAACCGTGTGAGCGGGCACTGCCGAGCGGGTCGCGGAGGCTGGCGCCGCCGCGGCCGTGGAGCCCGACTTGGCCGTCGTTGCCGTCGAACCAGCGCACGGCGTGGGAGTAAGCGGTGAGGAACAGCACCCAGGAGCCGGGGAAGGCGCCGGGGTCGCGCTGGCGGACGCGCTCGAGGACCGAGAACGTCCCCGTCGGCGTCGGCGTCGTCGGCGAGCCCACGACCGCGTGCAGCCGCCATCGCACGCGCCCGCCGCGGCGGACGACCACGCGGCGGCGGTGCAGCGACACCTCGACACGCCAGCTCGTGCGGCCGAGGACCGCGTCGTCGGCGGGGATCCAGCCGGTTCGGCGCGGGCCGCGCTGCAGCAGCCCGACGCGCAGCCAGCGCCGCCCGGCGCTGTCGCGACGGGCGCCGTGGACGAGCAGCGTGACCGGCCCGCCGCCCCAGCTCGTGGTCACCGGCAGCCGCGCGAGCGTGCGGCCGCCGCCGGGGCGGCTGGTCGCCGTCGTGGCGGCGACGATGCGGGCCGTCCAGGCCGCGCGCTGGGTCGGCGCGCCGACCGCGCCCGCGGGCGACGGCGCGACGGCGGCCAGCCCGCAGGCCGCGAGCGCGGCGACGGCCGCGGCGCGCAGCGCGGTCCGGGGACGCCGGCGGCGGGCGGGCGGCGTCACGCGGCCTCCCACCACACCTTGCGCCACGCGCCGTGGCTCCGGCGCAGGTCGCAGGGGATCGGCCGGTCCAGCGGCCGCGGCTCGGCACCGCAGATCAGCACGCAGCCGTGCGGCAGCAACCGCACGGAGAGGAGCTCGAGGTAGCGCGTGATGCGCGGCTCGCCCGGCTCGGCGAGGTGGACGCGCGCGCCGGCGGACAGCCGGATGCGCTCGAGCGTGTGCAGCTCGCGCCGGCCGCCGACCGCCGGCGCCGCCGCGTCCAGGCCGGCGCCGGCGAGCTCGAAGACGATCGCGTCGGGGCCGGCGCGCCGGGCACCGGGCGGCGCGACGGCGGGCGGCGCGTAGGTGATCGCCGGAAGGGTGCCCTCGGCGGGCGGCGCCGCGACGCCGACCAGGTCGAGCTGCAGCGTGGCGGGGCTGGCCGCGCCGAGGTCGGCGCGGACGTCGACCCAGTCGCCCGGACCGGCGCCGCGCAGGAGCCCCGCCGGCAACCGGATCGGGTGGCCGGGATGCCAATCGGGGAGCACGAGCGTCGCGGCGTCGCCGACCGCAACCACGCGCGCGAGCGCCCGGTAGCGCCGGCCCGGGACCCAGCCGGTGAAGGCGAAGTGCCGGCCGCGCCCGTCCGCGTCGGCGGCCAGCAGCCGGCTGACGGCGTGGCGCGCGAGGCGGGCGTCGCCGTCCTCGCGCTGCCCGAAGGCGTGCCGGTCGTCCACGCGGACGATCGCGAAGCCGCGCCGGCGCTCGCCCGCGCGCGGCCAGAACCGCTGGCCAGCGCGGAGCGCGACCGGATGCGGCCGCGGGCCGTAGTTGGAGTCCTTGATCGAAGGGCCCGGCGACAGCGCCTTGCGCCGCGCGCCGTGCCCGGGAAGCTTCTTGCCGGATGCGCCCATGCCCCATCCATTGGGCGAGCCCGCACGAGCGCCCCCGTCAGTTGCCGGCCGCCGCGCCGATGGGCACCGCGCGGGCGATGAACGTCGCCCGCCCGGCGCCGTCCAACGCCCAACTGCACAGCGCATAGCCGTCGGGAAGCGCGAGCGCGCCGCGCGCGGACAGCGCCGCCCGGTCCGGCACCCGCTCGTCGGCGGCGAGGACGTCGTCGCAGACCGCGGTGGCGGCCGGCAGGTCGTCTTCGGCGGCCGCGTCCAGCCCCAGCAGGCAGCGGTGCGCGAGCAGCCGCAGCGCGCGGGAGCGTGCGCCGGCGTCGGCGAGCGGACGGCCGTAGCGCCAGGTGGCCGCGAGCTCCAGGCCCGCGTCGCCGAGCGCGAGCAGCTCGGCGGCCAGCGCGTCGTCGATCACGTCGTCTGCCCCATCGATCAGGAGCGCAGCACGAACCGTGGCCGAGCGGCCGGGCGGCGCGGCATCGCGCAGCGTCGCCCCGAGGCCCGCGAGCGCCAGCCGGGCGAGCGCCCCGCGCTGGGGCGCCCCGGCGGCGGGCGCGGCCGCGTCCAGGACGAGCGCCTGCCGGTGGCGCAGGAGGTCGCCGAGGCCGACGGTCCGCCCGGCCCCGCCCGCCGCGCCGAGCGCGTCCGCGCGGGGGCCGTCGAGCGCGGCCCGGGCGGCGTCGCCGGCGGCGTCGTTCAGGTGGGCGGGCAGCTCGTGGCCGAGGAACGACGCGAGGCCGGCGCCGCCCCGCCGGCGGTAGAGCTCGCGCGCGAGTCCTTCGCGCAGCACGCCCTCGGACGGGTCGAGCAGCCGCAGCGCCTGGCGGGGCACGGATGCCGCCTCGAGCGCGCCGGCGCGGCCGGCGGCGATCGCCACCGCGACCGACAGCGCGAGCACGCGCTGGGCCTCCTGGGGCACGTCGCCGGCGCCCGCGCCGAGCAGCGCGGCGGCGACGGCCGTGCCCAGGGCCTCCGGCTCGCCAGGTTCGGCCAGTGGGTCGAAGCCCGCCGCGGGATCCGCGAGGTCGACGACGCTCACCTCCCGCTCCGGCTCCAGGACGGCGCGCGCCGCGGCGGCGCCGCCGGGCGCGGTGGCGACCACGAGGACGGGCACCTCGTCGGCGGCGGCGCGCCGTGCCAGCCAGCGTCCGACGAGCGCGCGGCGCGCGGCGTCGGAGCCGCCGAAGACGCCGAGGCCCGCGCGGCGGGCGGCGTCGTCCAGGCCGGCCGGCCCACGCTCGTCGCGCACGAGCGCGTCGTCGGAGGCCCGCGAGACGCGCGCCGGCGCCGACAGCCGCGGCACGGACGAGCGCGCGACCTGCGGCCCGTCGTGCGCGGCGGCGGGCAGGTGCCAGGCGCCGGCCAGCTCGGCCGACGTGGTCGTCGCCCGTGGCCGGCGGCGCAGCGGCGCGCCCATCCCGCCGCGCAGCGGGGCGATCCGCGGCACCGTCACGCCGGCACCGGCCGCCGCCGCCTGGGCGATCGCGACGCACGCCGGCCGGCTGGCCGCCGCGACGCGCACGTCGACGTGGAAGGTCATCGGCAGCGTCCGGGCCGCCGCGGCCACCGGCGCGACCCCGGCGGCCGTCGCCGTCCGCGTCGGCTCGAAGGGCGCGTCGGCGTCGGCGTCCGTCCACCCGACCTCGGCGGGGCGGCGCCGGCTGCCGGCCGGCGCCCGCGCCGCGGCGAGCGCGTACTGCAGGCGGGCCGGCGCGCCGGTCGCCGCCATCACGTCGAGGACCGCGAGGACGTGGTCGCCGTCCACCGTGCCCGGGCGCCGCGTGCTGCGCGGGCGCATGAGGTGCATCGTGGGCGTCGAGACGGCCCCTTGCGTGGTCGCGGGCTCGGCGACGAGCCGGCTGTCCGGGCAGCGGTCCTGGAGCGCGCTCTCGAGCGCCGGCACCAGATGGCCCGGGCACACGAGCGCCAGCGCGGCGGTCGACGTGCCGGCGGCGCCCGGCGCGGTCTCCAGCTCGAGGCCGAGCGTCGGCGGCCCGAGCAGGGCGGCGCGCAGCGGCGTCTCGCGCAGCAGCTCGTGGCAGGCGCCCAGCAGGCCTTCGACGTCGCGCCGCGCGAGCGCCTCGTCGCGGTGCGGCAGCAGACGCAGCCGGACGCGCCCCTCGCGGCGGCGCGCGACGACCCGCACGCCGGCGAGGCCGAGGCCGCCGACGACGGCGATCAGGAGCGGCGGCTCGACCAGGCCCCAGAGGTCGCCGAGCAGCCCGCCGCCGGCGTCGTGGGCGGCGTCGGCCGAGGCGGCCGCGGCGCGTCCCGGATGGAGGTCGCGCGCCGCGGCCGGCGCGTGGAGGTCGCGAGCGTGCCTGGCGGCGTCGCCGCCGTCGTCGCCGAGCATCGAGCTCGTCGCCACCACCCAGAGCGCGACCAGCGCCCAGATGACGAAGCCGATGAACCACAGCACCACGGTGCGGGGTCGGGGGATCATGCGCCCGTGAACACCTCCAGGCCCGCCGCGACGGCGAGCACGACGACAGCAAGGACGGCGGGCGCGACAGCGGCTCGCGGCACGAGCCGCCCTGCGCGCGCCTCGAGGTACAGCGCGAGCCCGAGCGCGAAGCCCGTGAGCTCGACGGGCCCGTGCGGCAGGACGTAGCCCGCCGCCCGCAGGCCGTAGCCACCCAGCGCCGCGCCGACGAGCGCGACGTGCAGGAGGCAGCCCAAGGCCAGGACGACGTCGCAGATCACGACGGGCACCCGGCCGAAGAACCGCTCGGCGCGTCCGGCCCCGTCGCGCGGGCACGTCAGGTGCGCCACGAGCGCGGCGACGAACGTCACGCCGAGCAGCCGGAGGTTGGCCGCGAAGACGGTCCAGGCCGCGCCCGCCGTCCGCGGCAGGCCGCCGAACGCGAGGTCGAGCTGGTCGCGCGCCGCGCCGGCGCCGGCCGCGCGGATCGTCACGGCCACCAGCGCGGTCGCCCCGAGCACGGCCGCCGCGATCGCGGCGGTGCGCCGCAGGATCGGCAGCTCCAGCGGCGCGGCAGCGCGCCGCAGCGCCGTCGTCGGCAGCGCCGTCATCGCCACATCTCCGCGACCAGCGCCTGGAGCGCCTCGCCCGCGAGGTCGAGGGCGGCGTCCGGCGACTCCTCGGCCAGGTCCGGGATGTGGGGCACGAGGAGCAGCGGCGCGTGCCGCTGCGCCGCCAGCGCCTTGAGCGCCGCGATCGGCGCGGTCGCGCCGGCCGCGTCGTGGCGTGCCACGAGCACCTCGCGCCGTCCGGGGAGCGTCGCGAACAGGTCCAGCGTCCGCTGGGCGCGGCGCAGACCGCCGGTGGTGGCCGGCAGCACCCACGCCAGGTGGGAGGCGTCGTCGAGCACCTGGTGGTCGATCGGCTCGGACGGCACGCCGCAGTCGACGACCGTCAGCCGATGGGCGGCGCGCGCGTCGGCCAGGACGCGCGCGGCCGCCGGACGCTCCACGGCGACTGGCGCCTCGGGCGCGCTGGCCATCACGCGCAGCCCGCCGCCCGCGTCGGCGAACAGCCCGCCGCCGAGCGGCTGGTGCGCGGCGATCGCGGCCGCGGCGCGGGGCAGCGAGCGCGGCGCGACGACGCGCGCGCACGCCGCCAGGCCGCCGGTCGGGCCGCCGGTGTCGCAGACGAGCACTGGGCGGTCGTCCGCGCGGGCGGCCTGGCGCGCGGTGAGGAACGCGATGGTGCTCGCCCCCGCGCCGCCGCACAGGCCGGCCACGGCCAGCAGCGGGCCGGTCGTGGGCCGGGCCGTCGGCGCCGGCGCCGGCGCGACGTCGCGCTCGTCGTCGCGCTCGACGTCGACCGCGCGCTCCTCGCGCAGCTGCGGCGGGCTCATGACTGTCGCTCCCAGCGGGTGACGACCCAGCCGGCGGCGCCGCGGCGCTCGACGGTCGCCAGCGTCACGACGTAGTCGCTGTTGGAGCCCAGCGGCCCGAGCCCCGTCAGCTGCTCGTGCGTGACGACCACGGCCGCGCGCCGCGTCGCGCCCGGACGCACGGTGAGCGCCTCCACCGTGGCGCGCGAGCGCAGGTCCTCGGGCGCGGAGACCACGCCGTCCTCGAGCTGGCGGTTCTCGACCTTGAGCAGCTTGGCGGCCGAGCCCGCGGTCAGGGCGATCGCCCGCACGTGCTGGGCGTGCACGTTCGCGCTCGTCCAGTTTCCCCAGGCCAGCGCGACGGCCGACAGCGCACGCTCGGGTGTGGCGGCGTCGGTCGCCGGCGGCGGCGCGGTGCTCGCCGCGGGCGCCGCCGCCGCCGGAGCGGCGGTCGTCGCCGGAGCGGCGGTCGTCGCCTTGGCGTGCTTGGCGTCGTTGTAGGGGTCGGACACCCCGCACCCCGCCAGGGCGAGGACGAGGCCGGTCGCGGCCAGCGCCACGGCACCTCTGGTCATCACTTTGCTCCCTTTATCAGTCGCGCAACGGTGACGATCGTGCTGGGCTGCTCCAGGCGACGGTGCACCCCGTCGCTCGTGTTGCCCTCGATCGTCGACACGGTGCCGTGGCCCGCGTAGTCCTCGGCAGCCAGGCCCATGTGGTCCGGGACGCCGGTGTTCCATTGGAAGATCAGGATGTCTCCCTGCTTGATCTGGTCCTTCGGGACGACCATCAGACCGCCGTTGCCCGCCAGCGCCTTGCGTTGCGTCTCCGGCACCGACGCGATCCAGCTCGGCAGGTCGATGCCGGCGTGGACGTACGCCTCGTGCACGAACACGCCGCACCACGCCTGGCCACACGCGACGCCGGTCCGCCGGGCCCAGGCGGTGATCGGGCCGCCGCAGTTGCTGCCCTTCGGCTTCTCCTCGACGCCTTCCTGGGACAGCGCCCACTCGACGGCCTTGCCCGCGTCGTTGCCCGCGATGGGCACCGCGCCCTGCGCGGGCATGGGCCCCCCTTCGAGCTCCCACTTGCGCGCCCGTGGGAGCACCTGGCAGTACTGGTTGATCGAGTGCTCGATGCATCGATCGACCTCGCTGCAGGCGCCGATGTAGGCGCACACGGCGCGGTGGGTGCCGGGCGAGGTGAGATCCATGTTCGCGCCGTCGGCCTTGAGCTTGTGCGCGGCGCCGGCGATCGCGTCGAAGTCGTCGTACACGCAGCCCACGTCCTTGGGCACGCCGTCGCAGCTCGACAGATCGCGCCGGTTCAGCGGATAGGCGGCCGGCCGGCGGTCCGCGATCGCCGCGAACGCCCTGTCGTGCGAGGAGGCCCAGGTCGTCAGCAGGAACTGCATCGGCCCGGCCGCGCCCGACGAGTTGGTCCCGTGGCTCGCGGCCGGGTTGCGCGAGAAGTCCGTCTCCTGCTGATGGATCGACGCGATCAGGTACGGGTTGACGCCGAACTGCGCGGACGCCACCTCGTACATCGGGCGGTACACCACGGGGATGCCGCTGTCCGCCGGCCAGCGGTACTTCCACGAGGTGCCCGCGCTGCCGCTGCCCAACGGGTTGACCGACGCGAGCAGCGAGGAGACGACGCCGACGACGACGCAGATCACGATCAGCGGCAGCAGCCCCAGCCCGGCGACCGCCCCCAGCAGGCCGAGCAGCACGTTGGAGCCGGACTGCTGGGCCTCGCCGCCGCCGCTCTGACTCTTCCCGCCACCGCCGGACCCCGCGAGCTGGCCGAGCTGGCCGAGCTGGCCGAGCTGGCCGAGGCCGGCGCTCCCGCCGGCGCCGCCACCGGCCGCACCGCCACCGGCCGCACCGCCACCGGCCGCACCGCCACCGGCCGCGCCGCCGCCCGCGGCAGCGCTCGAGGCAGCGCTGCCCGCGACCTTCGAGCCCTCCAGAACGGCGGTGGCGGTGGCCGGGTCCATCGCCCGCTACCCCCGGCCGCTGCCGTCGCCGTTGGTGCTCGTCGACGCGGCAAGCTGGACGATGCCGCGCCAGACGTCACCGTCGGCACGGGCCACGGCGGCGTCGCGCAGCGGCACGTCGCGCAGCGGGTCCGAGGTGTAGGCCCAGTACTCGCGCGGCCCGATCCGCAGCGCCACGCGGCCCTTGCCGCGCGCGCCGTTGACCCAGAACATCTGCGCGTGCGAGCCCTTGACGGTCTTCAACCGGGAGATGAGCGCCGCCTCCTCGTCCGACAGCCGCAGCGCGTCCTGGACGAACGGGATCTCGTCCGGGTGCTGGGACAGGAACAGCTGCATCGTCGAGTTGCGGATCAGCGCCAGGCCATGCTCGGTCGCGAAGTCCGACATGTGCTGGGACATGACGATCAGGAACAGCCCGAGGTGGCGCGCGCGGCGGGCGAGGTCGTTGGCGAACTCGCCCGTCTCGCGCCGCCCGACGAGGTGCCATGCCTCATCGATCAACATCACCGTGCGGCCCGTGAACATCGGCGCGTCGGGCTGGTGCGACAGCGAGCGAGACTGGTCACGGTGGCGCTCGATCGCGCGGGTGACGTACTCGACCATCGCGAACATCACCGAGCGGAGCACGATCTCCGGGCAGCGGCGCGTGTCGAACACCACGAGCGGGCTGTCGGTCGGGACCGTCGTCTCGCGATCGAGCAGGTAGGCGTAGGAGCCCTCGCCGCAGTACTCGCCGAGCCGCTCGGCCAGGTTGCGCAGGACCGCCGCGACGTCGTTGGAGCCCTGCTCCTGCTCAGCCCGGGACCGCTGCAGCAGCTCCGCGCGCAGCATCGACTCACGGGGCGTGCTGCCGGTGTGCGCGGCCTGCGCGTACACGCTGCGGATCGCCGCGCCGAGGTGGGCGCGCTCGAGCGTCGTCAGCCCTTCGTCGCCCATCATCACGCCGTGCAGCGAGACCAGGAACGCGATCTTCTCGAGGCTGACGTCGGCGGGGTCCGGGACATCCCACGGGTTGATCGCGAACGGGCTGTCGTCGGCGCCGATCTCGATCTGCTGCGCGCCCGCCACCAGCGCGGTGAGCACGCCGTAGTGGCCGGCGCGGTCGATCACGAACGCGCGGGCGCCGTGCGCGATGCAGCGCGAGATCATGATGTTGGCCGCCATCGTCTTGCCCGAGCCACTGCGACCGTTGACCAACATGGTGTAGTTGGAGTGCGTTCGGTCGTAGGGGTTGAGCAGCTCGAGCGTGCGGCCCGGGTCGCTGAAGGCGAACGGGATCCCGCTCGGCGACCCGCAGCTCGTGCCGATCAGCGGGATCGTGTCGCCCACGTTGCGCGTCGCGTAACGGCGCGTGCGGCGGGCGACGTCGCGACCGAGCGGCAGCGTCGACTGCCACAGCTCGTGCTGCTGGAACTCGCCGCGGCTGACGCGGCAGTCCGACGCCGACTCGATCTGGTCCACGCAGTAGTCCACCGCCTCGTTGAGCGACGCGACGTCGGGGTCGGGCCCGCGCGAGCGCAGCGACTGGTAGATCGCGACGCGGTACAGGCTGGCGCGCTCGTGGCCGGCCATCTCCACGAGCAGCCGCTGCGCCTCGGTCTCCTGCGCGTAGCGATCGAAGTCCGGCACGCGCCCCTTGGACTCGGCGACGCGGTTGATGGAGAAGATCCGGCGGTAGCCCATCTTCATCCGCCGCCGCTCCTGCCGCCGGTCCAGCGCGCTGGCGAACACGCTGAGCGTGTACGGCTGGCGCGTCATCATCGCGCCCATCAGCCAGCCCATCGTCGTCGCGTCGGCCGTCGTCGCGGTGTAGATCGTCTGCTCGAGGTCCTGGTCGATCTCCGCGTAGCGCTTGGACGAGGAGAAGTCGAACGTCGAGCGGGCGATGGCGCCGCGCAGCCGCTCGGCAGCGCGGCTGGCCTCCTCGCGGTCGCGCGTGCCGTCGAGCGTGCCGAGCACCTCGTTGCGGACGGGCGGCCGGCGTCGCCCGCTGTCGGCGTGCGTCGGGTTGAACCGACCCCAGAGCAGCTCGGCGACCTCCTCGCCGTCCAGCAGCCGCGTCGGGACCGACAGCGCGTCGAGCTCGGAGCGCACGGCGTCGGTGAGCGCGAGGCTCTCGCGCACCGCGCGGCGGTGGGCGGTCAGCTCGCGGTCCAGCGGCGCGCTGGCCATGCGCCCCGCCGCCCGCGGGCGCAGCGCCTGGAGCAGCGCGCGGGCGGACCGCTGGTCCGGGACGTGCGGGACCACCACGTAGGCGTCGGTCCGGACCGCGGCCTGATGGTCGGCGTGCAGGCGCAAGGACTCCTCCATCGCCGCGTACAGGCGCCAGCGCGAAAGCGAGAGCGGATCCTGCGCGGGCTTGCCCTTGGCGGGCGGCTCGCCGGCCCACGCCGCGACCTCGCGGCGGGAGTCCAGCAGCACGTCGTCGAGGTTGACGGGCCGCGCCTGGACGTAGAACTGGAGCGTCTGGCCCGGTCGCAGGCGCGCGACGATCTGGCAGAACGACGCGGCGACGCGCGCCCGGTCGACCGCCGACAGGATCAGCGGGTTGGGCGGGATCACGTGCAGGATGCGCACGAGCGCGCCCTCGCTGGTGATCGCCAGGCCGGTGCGGTCGAGCGCCTCGACCGGCAGCAGCTCGCCGCTCTCCGGCAGCCCGTGCTCGTTCGTGTTGGACTTGGTCTTGCGACGCAGCTTCATTGGTCCTCCCAGAGGGCGGTGGTGTCGAGGTCGACCACTGCCTGCCGGCGCGCCTCGCGCGGGGCGTTGGCGGGGTCCTGATGCAGCACGTATCCGCGCACGTGGTCGCCGGGCCCGGGGACGAAGCGCCAGCGGTGACGGCGCCACCGCAGCGCGGAGCGCAGGATCACGAAGAGGTTGAACTCCGAGGAGCCGGCCAGCAGGGCGGCGCCCGCGGGCAGCGCGCCGAGGTACACGGCCGTGACCACGGTGAGCGTCGCGCCGAGCGGCGGGTGGATGTAGAGCACCCAGGCGCCGGCGACGCCGACGCCGAGCGCCACGGAGACCCACTGGCCGATCGTGAGCTCGCCGATGCGCAGCTTCGAGTCGAGGTGCTTGTAGGCGATGTTCATGGCCTAGCCGTCCAGGCCTGCGTCATCCGGGGGCGGGATGTAGGGCGCGGAGTCGTCCGAGGACCCTCCGCCGGCCGGCGGCCCGGATCGGGGCAGGTCGTCCGCGACGGCGGTGGCCGACGACCCGTCCGGGGTGGCCGCGTCGCCCTTCGCCCAGTACTCGGCGCCCGGGAACTCGCCCGCTCTGATGGTTTGGGGCGGCGGGGTCGCCGGCGTGTCGGAGCCGTCGCCGCCGTCCGGTGCCACCCAGGCCGTGCCGGAGGAGCCGCCATCGAAGCCGTCGCGCGGCGGGGTCGCCGACATGCCGGAGGAGCCGTCGCCGCCCGGTGCCGACCAGGAGCCGCCCGCGGGACCCGAGCCCCCGACGCTTGAGCTCGAGGAGCCCTCGGACCAGGAGCCCGACGGCGGGCCATCGCCACCGCCGCTGGGCACAGCGCCACCCTCGCTGGGCGCAGCGCCACCATCCCCGGGCACAGCGCCACCCTCGCTGGGCGCAGCGCCACCGCCGCTGGGCGCAGCGCCACCATCCCCGGGCACAGGGCCGCCGCCGCTGGGCGCGCCGCCGGGGTCGGAGCTCCCGCCCATACCCGGATCCACGGGGCCGGGAGGGCTCCCGGAACCGGGGGCGGCGGTGCCGCCGGCCTCCGACGTCTCGGCGCCTGGTCCGCCGCCCGCACCGGCGCCGCCGGTCTCGGCGGCCGACGCCTCGTTGAGCAGCTGGTCCCGCGTGCCCGGGCTGAGCGCGCCCCAGGTCGTGAACGCCGCCTGGGTCTCCGGCGACAGCCCGGCGGCCATGCTGGCGTCCGCCATGCGGCCCTCGGTCGAGTTGGGCCCGTGCGTGTTGGTGTACTGCCCGACTCTGCCGCCATATCCGGCGGCGTTCAGATCGTTGAGGGCCTGGCGCCCAGCCGCCATCTGGCCTCCCGCGGCCATGTTGCCGAGCTCCTCGGCGCGCTGCCCGATGTCCTGCATGCCGGGGCCGATGTCCGCGCCGGGCTGCGTGGGCAGCCCGTAGGCCCCGTCGTGGACGGTCCCGGCATCGCTGGTCCAGCCGGATTCGGGGAAGGCTCCGTCCTCGAATCCACCGCCGCCCGAGGCGCCGCCACTGCGAGGCTGACTTCCGCCACCGTCTCCGCCACCGTCTCCGCCTCCGTCTCCGCCGCTGCGGCGCTGCCCTCCGCCGCCCGGCGAGTCGTCCGGGATCAGGCCCTCCGGAAGATGCTGCCTGATGGCCTCGGCGGCGACCTGCTGGCCCAGCTGCGTGACCGGGCCGCCACCGCGCCGCCCGCCACCGCCGCCGCCGATGCCAGGCACGATCGACCCCAGGGCCGCGAGCCTCATCAGCGTGCGCGGGAGCGCGAACATCATGTAGAACAACGCCAGCGCGGTGAGCGGCTTGACGAGCTTGTCGGCGATCGAGCCACCGCCGCCGAACGTCAGCGAGTCGACGCCGACCGCGATGAACGTCGCCAGGCACAGCGACCAGATGATCGGGATCATCAGCACGGCCACGAAGCTGCGCGTCGCGAGCCGCGCGATCCAGGCCGTCGCGTTGAGCGGCATCAGGACGAACGCGAGCGGCATGCCGGCGTACAGCACCGCCAGCGTCGCGGTCACCGCGACCTTCATCGCGATCAGCGCCATCAGCACGCCGGCGGTCGCCAGTCCCACGATGATCACGAACACGAGCCCGATGCTGCTCAAGCTGGCCACCCCCAGCGCAACGACGAGCGCGCCGGCCAGCGTGTCGAGGTCCTTGCCGTTGACGAGCACGGCCGTGACCTGGTTGGACACCGCGACGGAGTTCTCGAAGATCCACGGCCACGCGGTGATCAGCAGCGCCACGCCCACCCCGCGCGTGAGGCCCTGCAGCATCTCGCTGCCGTCGCTGCTGAAGTCGGCGATGCCCGAGAGCCAGTACTGGAGGGCGGAGAACGTCATCACCGCCCCGATCAGCGCGAAGCTGATGCCCTGCGTGACTTGCCCGAGCGCCTCGAGCTTGCCGTCGATGTGGCCGTTGTCCTTCCCCGCGAAGTTGGGGGCGTTGACCAGCCACGTGAAGAACGTGCCGTTGAGGCCATCGAGGTTGACGCCGAAGAACTTCTTGGAGATCTTGTCGATGGCCTTGTTGATGATGCTGTCGACCGACGGGAACGCCGAGGCGCTCTCGGGCCAGACCAGCGCGACGACGACGATCACGGCGAACGCGACCAGGAACGTGCGCCGCCGCCCCCAGGTGCGCGGTATGGCGAGCCGGCGCCGCACCGCGGGCAGCGCGGATCGCGCCACGACCCGCCAGGGTCCGGCCGCGCCGCCCGCGGTGGTGTTGCGGAGCACCGGCATCGCGGGCGCCCTAGTAGGCCAGGCCCTTGGCGCCGGCGACGACCACGACGGCCCCGATGGCGCCGCCGATGAGCTTGACGCCGCCGCCGCCCTGGCGTCCACCGCCGCCGACCATCAGCGCGAACGCGCCGGCGACGGCCGCCAGCGGTGCGATCGCGATCGTCGGGATCATCGCCGCGTTCGTCAGGTTGTTCGCGAGCTTGATGAGGTCGCCGAAGCCGTCCGTGTTGTCGGTGGCGATCTTGTGATCGTCGCCGCCCACCCCGGCCGCCTTGGCTAGGACGTGGGCCCACGGGCCGAGCGCGATGAGCGCGGCCCCCAGGCCGAGCAGGCTGGCCACGACGACGCCGGTGTAGGCCGCGTGCGCGCGGCTTCCCACGGTGTTCGCTGCTTGCTTCATTACCTTCCTCCTTGAGAGTGATGGAATCTGCTGATGAGTCATCGTTCGAAGGTGAACTCTTGGTCGGGCGCGGGCGCGGGCTTTCGCGCGGGCGCGGGGGCGGGAGTGGAAGTGGGAGCGGGAGCGGGGGCCCGGGCCGGGGCGACCGCCGCGGGCGGCGCGCTCGCCGGCGCCGGCGCCGCGCGCCGGTGCGGTGCGCGCCGCGCATGGCGGTGACGACGGTGGCGGCGGCGAGCCGGGCGCGCCGCATGCCGGTGGGGCGCGCTCGCGGCGACCTCGGCGGGTCGCGCCGCGTAGCGCGTGATCGGCGTGCGGTGGGCGTCAGGGCGCCGCGCCGGCGCGGGTCGCGCCGTCGCGGGTCGCGCCGGCGCGGCGGCGGTGACCGTCCGCTCGGCGCGCGCGGGCTGCTGCTGCTGGTGCGACCCGCCGCCGGGCCTCGCGACGACGATCGCCACCAACAACAGGACGATCCCGACGGCGGCCGGCGCGATCAACCGCGCGCGACCGGCCGTCCGCGGACCCTTGTCCGCCTGCGGCTCGCGCCCCAGGCGCGGCCGGGCCGCGACGAGCGCGCCGATGCCGTCGCGCGCCCGCGCGAGGAGGTCGTCGGCGGTCTCGCGCAGCTCCTCGCGCCGGGAGCGCCCCGATCCCGGGTCGTCGTCCCACGTGTACGCGCGGGCCACCGGTTCGGACGCCGGCGCGGCCGCCGGGTCGAACGCCGGCTCGGGCGCACGCTCGGCATGCGCCTCGAACAGGTTGTCGGCGGGATCGGCGTTGAAGGTGTCGGGCTCGGGCACGGAGGTGGTCTCGGTTGGGCTTCACCTCTTCCATTGCGCAAGCCGCCGACTCCGCCCCCCTCAATCTCGCGCGCCGTTCTCCATCCCTCCCGAAACGACGAACGGCGCGCCCCGACCTGGTCGGGACGCGCCGCGCCATGCCGCTATGCGGCCGGGCTCAGCCGTGCACGCGCACGTGGATGCGCTTGGACACGCCCGCCAGATACGGGTACGCGGCCTGCGCGGCGACACGGACCCGCAGGGTGTAGCGCTGCACGCCGTGGGTGCCGACGAAGCGGTAGCTCACCCGATAGCTCCCGGACGAGCCGCGGGCGTGCGTCTGCTCGAACGGCTGCCAGCGCGTGCCGCGCCACGCCTCGGCGGTCACCAGCACCCCGCGGCTCGGGATCGGGCCACCCGACAGCGTCCCGCGCAGGGCCAGGAGCTGCCCGTTGCGCAGCGACCGGTGCGACGGCTTGATCGTGAGCCGCGGGATCACGCGGACGACCGTCCGCGCCGTCACCGCGCCCGCCGGCGTGCGGTAGATCGCGAAGATCTCCCGCGACGACCCGCGCGGCACCGCGACGCTGAACCGGCCGGCGGGGTCGGTCGTCACCCGCGCGAGCTCGCTCAGCGGCGCGGTGGTCCCCTCGGGCCGCCACACCACGCAGACGCCCGCGCCATCCAGCGGCGTGCCGTCGACCGCGTTGACCTGGCCGGTGACGCTCGCCAGCTTCTTCGTCGCGTAGCGCAGGGTGACGCGCGCGGGCCCGATCCCGGTCGAGTGCGAGCCGAGGAGCAGCAGCCCCGTGTTCAGCCCGACGCCCGCGACGTCCGCGCCGACCGCCGGATCCGGGTTGCACGACTCGTCCGGCGGCGCGTTGTGCGTCGTCAGCGTCACGGGACCCCAGGCGGTCGTGTTGCCCCCGGCGTCCTGGAGGAGGACCCGGACCTGGTGCGTCCCGTCGTCCAACGTGGTGGTGTCGAGCGGGATCGTCGCGCTCGCGTTCAGCGGGCACGGCGTGCGCGCGGTGTACGGCGTCGCGCAGGCGCCGGCACCGCCGAGCGGCTGGGAGGTCACGACGGTGCCGTCGACCTCGACCATCGCCTGGGTCAACCCGCCGCCCTTGTCGGAGGCCAGCAGCGACACCGACGCCGTGCCCGACACCGGCGCGGTCGCGTCGACCAGCCCGCCGACCGGCGTGGTGGTGAACGACGGCTTGCTGTCGTCGGCGAGCGTGATGTCGGCGCGATGCAGCCACGTCTCGGCGGCGACGGGGCTGGTGGCCGGGCAGGCCGTGGTCCCCGCGTTGTCGTTGCCGCACGACACGTAGAGCGCGATGCCGGTGACCGGCGTGGGCGGCGTGCGCGAGAACTTGTTGGCGTCGGCCAGCGGCGTCGACGGGTTGCCGACCGCCGAGCAGTTGTTGGTCGTCCCCTTGCAGCCCGTCCCGGCCCAGCGCCAGTCGAGGCCGTAGCGCTCCATCGCGCTGAACCAGTACGGCGTTCCCGCCGCGACCTTGGCGCTCCGCCACAGCGTGTAGCTCGTGATCACGGTGTTGTCCGGCGCCCAGAAGTACATCCGGGCGTCGGCCGTGGACGGATGCGTGACGCCCGCCTTCAGCGCGACGTGCACGCCGCCGCGCGGGCAGCTGTCGTCGTGCGTGTCGGTCACCGGGTCGGTGAACTGGAACGACCACGAGGACGTCGAGGCGGGGGCGCCGGTCGGGTCCTGGCAGGAGTAGACGACGTAGGACCCGGCGTGTGCCGCACGCGCGGCCGGACCGGCCAGCCAGGCCGCAAGGCCGGCCAGCACGAGCATCAGCGCGAGACGGGGAGCGATGCGCGATGCCGAGGGAGGAGGGCTGGGGAGCATCGCTGCATTGTGGGTGGAGATCTACCCGGGCCCAATCCGGATTCGTGAAGGGCGCAAGACGGCGCAGCGATCAGGGACCGAACTCCTGGCTCCAGCCCCCGTTGGCGGCCGACGAGGATCCGGAGGCGGCCGGGGTCGGCGCCCGGGCCGCCGCGGGTGTGGCCGTGCCGGTGCCCTCGACGCCGAACTCCGGGGCGGTCCGGCGCGCCACCTTGCGCGCCGCGGCGCGCCGGCGCTGCTTCGTGGTCTTGCTCGACGCCGACGACGCCTTGGCCGTCGTCTTCTTCTTGGCGGTCGTGGTCCTGGCCGCGGTCGTGACCGCCGGCGTGGTCGTGACCGCCACCGGGCGCGTCTTGACGGCCGGCGCCTTGGCCGCCGCGCGCTTGGGTGCCGGGGCCGCGTGGTGCGCTCCCCGCAGCGGGGCCGGCAGCCCCGCGAACGCGCAGTAGGTCGCCGTCGAGCCCACGCCCAGGCAGCCGGCGACGACCGCCGCGACGGTGCCCGGCCGGACGGTCCCGAGGATCGAGCCCGTCGCCGGGTCGGCGCGGACCGCGAGGCCCGTCACGTGCTCGCGCCCGCCCGTGAAGAGGTCGGCCACGCGCTCGCGCAAGCCGCGGGCGCCGTGCGTCAGCGCGACGAGCCGGTCGCCGCCGTCGTCGCCCATCGCACCGCCAACGACCAGCGGGATCGGCACCAACGCGCCGGCCTGGTGCGCGGCGTGGCGCAGCTCGAGCGCCCAGTGCGCGCAGCCGGTGCAGCTGGACAGGTGCCGGCGCGCGTCGCGCATCCGGTTGGGCCCGGCGATCCCGGACACGTAGGCCAGGATGAGGCTGCGACGGCTCTCGCAGAACGAGCCTTCGCGCACCTGCGCGAAGCGCTCGCCCAGCGTGCGCATCGCGCGCTCCATCTCGCGGCGGTACACGCGCTCGGTGACCCCGAGGTAGCTCTGCACCTCGTCGGGCGTGCGATCGAAGTAGTAGCGGAGCGCGATGACGACCTGCTGGCGCTCGGGCAGCTCGGCGACGATCTCGCGCAGCCGCGCGCTCTCGAAGTCGCGCGCGAGGAGGTCGGCGGTGGCGGCCGCGCCGTCGGGCGCGTCGAGCCCGCCCTCCTCCAGCGCGACCGACCGCTTGCGGTGCGCGCGGTCGCCCTCGCCCAGCGCCTTGTGCAGCGCGGTCTGCGTCAGGTAGGCGCGAACCTGGTGGACGTTCATGCCGTCGAGGTCGAGCGCGCCGTCGCGCTGCTTCTCCAGCAGCACGGCATACGCGTCGTGGAGGATCGCCTCGCGATCGGCGGCCTCCATCCACCCGCAGCGCCGCGCGAGGACACCGAGCACGTAGGCTCGGTGCTCCTCGTAGACGCTGGGCGCGATGGTCGAAGACACGCCGACCACATCTTGGCGGCACCCGGGTCACCCGTGATCCGGATGCGTGAACGCGACCTCCAGCGACCGCGGTTTTGCGCGCTACCGCGGCATCGGCTTCTTGCGAGTGATAGCGCAGCTGGCGTAGTTGTCGTCGCTCACACCCGAGTCGAGCGTCACCTTCCCTTCCGCCGAGAAGCAGGCGCCGGCGTCGGGGAGGCGGATGCGGCCCGCGTAGAAGCCGAAGCGGCCCTTGTCGGTCTCCGTCTTGCCGCCGACTGTGAGCGAGATCTGCATGAACTTCTTGACGCCGTCCACCTCCGTGTCGACCGAGGTCGTCACGGCGCAGAGGTTCTTGCCCTCGTCGAAGACGTACACCTTGGCGAGCAGCGTGTCCTTGCCGTTGACCTTGCCGTGCAGCTCCGTCTTCGCGAGCTGGACCGAGGTGTCGCACGGCGCGTCGCTGACCGTCGCGTGGGCGGTCGACGAGCACGCGAGCGCCGCGACGGCGCCCACGACGGCGACCGCGGCGGTCGCGGCGGCTGCGGGGGTGGAGCGGAGGGAGGTGGCGATCATGAAATCTCCTTGGGGGTTGGTTTCCACCTCTTCCATCGCCCGAGCCCCGCGGTCCGCCCCCCTCGTTCTCGGTCCGCGCTCAGACCCCGGCCTGATGGAAGCTCGCGAGCGCGCGCGCCGCGGACTCCTCGCGGTTCAGCGCGGCGAGCACGGCCACGGCCGAGCCGGCGCCCGTCAGCCAGTTGCGCCACGCGACCGCGTGCGCAGCGCAGGCCACGCGCCACACGGCGACGAGGTCGTCATGCACCACCAGCCGCGGCGGCGGGGACGGCGAGGACGGAGGCGGCGGCGAGGCCTGCTCGGGGATCACGCGCGAGATGCTGGCGCCGTCGGCCCGCGCCGGCAACGCCGGTTCGTGGAGGTCCTGATTGCCGATCGGCATTGCACCAGTGGAGTGCGGACGACGCCCAGTACCATGGTGCGATGTCGTTCGCTTGGCCGCGCAGGGAGCCAGCGTGATGGCGCCGCCTGCATTGGGCGGCGTCGAGCCTCGGCACCTCGCGACGCTGGCCGCGGTCGCGCAGGAGGGCTCGTTCAAGGTCGCGGCGGAGCGCCTCGGCTACGCGCTCTCGGCCGTCAGCCAGCAGGTCACCCAGCTCGAGCGCGCGCTCGGCGCGCCCGTCGTCGTGCGGACACCGGGCCAGGGGCTGGAGCTGACCGAGGTCGGCGCGCTCGTCGCGCGCCACGCGCGTGGGATCCTGGCCCAGCTCGACGCCGCCGGGGCCGACCTGCGCGGCGAGGCGGGCGCGCTGCGCGTCGGCATCCACGACCGCGCGGTCATGGACGCCATCCCGCGCGCGATCGCGCTGCTGGCCGCGCGAGCGCCGGACGTCGCGCTCACCGTCCGCGACAATGATCGATCGCCGGAGGCCCGCGCGGACGCGGTCCGGCGCGGCGAGCTCGACGCGGCGCTCGACGACCTCCCGCTCCCCGACGGGCCGTTCGCGTCGGCCGAGGTCCTGCGCGACCCCATCGTGCTGGTCGTCGCGCCCGACTCGCCGCTGGCCGAGCAGCGCGAGCTCGACAGCCTCGACGAGCTGCGTGACGTCGCCCTGGTCGCCGACGTCGGGTGGCCGATGCTCCCGCTCGTCGAGGACCAGCTGCGGGCCGCCGGCGTGCGGCCGCGCATCACGATGCGGTCGCGGCTGGCGACCGGGCTGCTGCCGCTCGTCGCCGCCGGCCTCGGCAGCGCGCTCGTGCCGCGGACCGCGGTCGACGAGCACCGCGCCGGCGTCGTCGTGGTCGGGCTCGGCGACCTGCTGCCGCCGCGCCGCGTGGCGGTCTACTGGCACCGCGACCGGCGCCGCGTCCCGGCGCTCCGCGCGTTTCGCGAGGCGCTGTGCGCGGCGGTCCGCACGTCCGCGGAGACGCCGCGGTGAGCGCTCCGACGCCCGGCGGCGCGCCACCCGGCGTCACCCGCGACGCGTGGCTCAGCGTCGAGGTCCGCCATCTCCAGGCGCTGGCCGCGATCGCGCGCGAAGGGTCGTTCCGTGAGGCCGCCGACAGCCTCGGCTACGTCCAGTCGGCGGTCAGCCAGCAGATCGTGCAGCTGGAGCGGCTGGTCGACGCACGGCTGATCGAGCGCTCGCGCGGAAGCGCGCCGGTGACGCTGACGCCGGCCGGCCGCCTGCTGCTCGAGCACGTCGACGAGATCCTCGCGCGCTATCAGGAGGCCGGCGCCGAGCTCGCCGCGCTGTCGGCGGGCACGACCGGCCAGCTGCGCGTGGGCGTCCTGCCCAGCGTCGCGAGCCGCGTCCTCCCGCAGGTGCTGGTGCGCTTCGCCGAGCAGTGCCCGGACATCCAGGTGCTGCCGTCCGAGCGCACGACCGACGCCGAGCTGCTCGGCGAGCTGGCGGCCGGCGATCTCGATCTCGCGTTCTGCGAGCTGCCGCTCGCCGACGGGCCGTTCGCCTGCTACGAGCTGCTCGAGGACCCGTTGCTGCTCCTGGTGCCGGCCGATCACGCGCTCGCGGCCCGGGTGGCGCCGGCGACCGCCGCCGACCTCGACGGCCTGCCGCTGGTGACCTACGGCGCCTGGCGCGGGCAGCAGGCGGCCCTCGACTGGCTGGCCGGGCTGGGCGTCGTGCCCGAGATCGTCTTCTCCTCCGACCACAACGAGTCGGTCCAGACGCTCGTCGCGGCCGGCACGGGCGCGGCCCTGGCGCCGTACCTGGCGGTCGACGCGGCGCACCCGGGCACCGCGCTGGTGCCGCTGGAGGGCGTGCCCGCGCGGATCGTCGCGCTCGCCTGGCGGGCCGACGAGGAGCTCTCGCCGGGGGCCAGCACCTTCCGCGTCGTGGCGAGGACGGTCTGCCACGAGCTGGCCGGCGCGATGACGCCGCCGCCCGGCGACGACGCGATCTGACACGCGCGATGAACTCATAGGGGCGCTCCGGGGCGTTCGCCGGATGGAACGGGTGACCAACCACTCCCGTCCCACCCCGGAGCGTCACGATGAGCGCAGCAGCCCCTTCCTGGATCGGCGTCGAACAGCGGCACCTCGCGGCCTATGCCGCCGTCGCCCGGCACCGGTCGTTCCGCGTCGCCGCCGAGGCGCTCGGCTACTCCCAGCCCGCGATCTCCCAGCTCGTGCGCCGGCTCGAGAAGCTGGTCGGCACCGCTCTGGTCGTCCGGAAGTCCGGGTCCTGCCAGGTCGGGCTGACGCCCGCCGGGACGCTGATGCTGCGCCACGCCGAGCGGCTGCTCGACGGCTTCGCCGCCGCGCGCGCGGACCTCGCGGTGCTGACGGGGCGCGACCTGCGCGTCGGGGTCCTGGCCGACCTGGGCGGGCGCGTCCTGGCGCCGATGCTGCTCGCGGCGCGCGACGCGCAGGTCCAGGTCGTCGAGCTGGCCGGCGACGCGGAGCTGTCGCGCGCCGTCGCGCGCGGCGAGCTCGACGTCGCGCTGGGCGGCGTCCCGCCGGACGCCGATCGCCTCTGGGTGCGCCGCATCGGGAGCGACCCCTACGTGCTGGCCGTGCCCGCCGCCTCTCCCCTGGCCCACCTCGACGGGCAGCGGCCGCCGTCCGAGCTGCTCGAGCGCCAGCCGCTCATCGCCTGCGGCGACCCCGGCGAGCTGCGGCGCATCGACCGCGAGCTGCGGGCCCGCGGGGTCGCGCCGGCGTGGGCGTCGCGCGCCTCCAGCGTCCCGGCCGCCCTCGGCGCGGTCCGGGCCGGTGCCGGAACCGCCATCGTGCCGGCCAGCGCCATCGGGCCATGGGACGACGCGCTCGTGCCCGTCGCCCTCGACGGCCTCGTCTCCCCCCGCTCGATCTGCCGCTACGTGCACCGCGACCGCCACCTGCCCGACGCGCTCGCGGAGGTCGTCGCGGCGGGCGTCGGCGCGCTGGACGGCGCGGTGCTGGCGCAGGGGTCCTGACAGGGCCTCCCACGCGCGCCCGCGCCGTCGTACCGTCGGTCCGACCGACAAGGAGCACCCCATGGAGCACCGACCGCTCGGACGCACCGGCGTCTCGGTCAGCAAGCTCGCCGACGGCGGCTGGGTGGCCCCGACGCTCGCGCCCGCCGCCCGCCGCCCGCCGCCCGCCGCCCTAGGAGAGGATCATCGCCATGGAGATCACGCGAAGCGGCGTCGACACGGCCAAGGGCCCGGCGGACTGGTTCACGGGCGACGTCGACATCGACGCGGTGGCGACGCCCGCCGCGCCCGCCCGCGCGCAGGCCAACCTGGTGCACTTCACGCCCGGCGCCCGCACGGCGTAGCGCGGCGCCCAACCGGCTCATGGCGCACATCGCGCTCAACGAGGTCGACGACGAGCACCCCGCCGCCGACTGGGGCGACCACGTGACCGACGCGGAGTACGCCGCGGCCCCGACGACCGAGGGCTGACCGGGGCGGCCCGCTACGCCAGCACGGCCGGGCGCGCGGTCAGCGCGTCGAGCAGGCCGGGGAACGCCGCGTCCATGTCGGCGCGGCGCAGCGCGTTCATCCGCGAGGTCCCGACGTAGTACTGGCGGATCAGGCCCGCTTCGCGCAGCACCTTGAAGTGGTGGGTGGCGGTCGACTTGCTGACCGGCATGTCGAAGCCCCCGCACTTGACGTCCTCGTCGATCGCGGCGAGCTGGGTGACGATGCTGCGGCGCACCGGATCGACGAGCGCCTCCAGCACCCGCTGCAGGTCGAGCTCCGACACGTCTGGGTGCGGCGGCACACGTCCCATGCCGCCCATAGTACGACATCTATCAAAGTTTGACAGCGATCGTACTTCTGTGCTTCAGTGCCCGCCATGACGAAGACGGTGCGGTTCCACGAGATCGGCGGCCCCGAGGTGTTGCGTCTGGAGGACCTGGAGAGCGGCGATCCGGGTCCGGGCGAGGTCCGGATCCGCGTGGAGGCGATCGGGGTCAATCGGGCCGAGGCGATCTTCCGGCGCGGCCAGTACATCGAGCCCGTCGCGCAGTTCCCCTCCCGGCTCGGCGCCGAGGCCGCCGGCGTGATCGAGGCCCTTGGCCCGGGGGTGGCCGGGTTCGAGGAGGGGCAGGCGGTCAGCGTCGTGCCGGCGTTCTCGCAGAACGACTACGGCGTCTACGCCGAGCGGGCGATCGTGCCGGCGACCGCGCTCGTGCCCCGTCCGGACGGGGTCGACGCGGTGTCCGGCGCGGCGGTCTGGATGCCCTACCTCACGGCCTACGGCGCGATGGTCGAGGTGGGCGCGACGCGCGCGGGCGACACGGTGGTCGTCAACGCCGCCTCCAGCAGCGTCGGCCTGGCCGCGATCCACACCGCCAACCGCGTGGGCGCCACGCCGATCGCCGTCACGCGCACGCGCGCCAAGCGGGAGCGGCTGCTGCAGGAGGGCGCGGCCGCGGTGATCGTCTCCGACGAGGAGGACGTCGCGGCCCGTGTGCTGGCCCTGACCGACGGCCGCGGCGCCGAGCACGTCTTCGACGCGGTCGCGGGGTCCGGCGTGGTGGCGCTCGCCGGCGCCGTGGCCGCCGGCGGCACGCTGGTGCTGTGGGGCGCGCAGAGCGGCGAGCCGACGCCCTATCCGGGCTTCGACCTGGGCATGCCCGCGCTGAGCCTGCGCACCTTCACGGTGCACGAGATCACCCGCGACCCCAAGCGGATGCGCCGCGCGACGGCCTTCGTCACCTCGGGCCTGCGCACCGGCGCCTTCCGCCCCGTCGTCGATCGCGAGTTCCCCCTGGAGGAGATCGTGCGGGCGCACGAGCACCTCGAGTCCAACACGCACTTCGGCAAGATCGTGGTCACCGTCGCGCGCTGAGGCGGCGCGGCGCCCTCAGCCCTTGACGCCGCCCGCCGTCAGGCCCGCCACGATCCGCCGCTGGAACAGCAGGACGAGCACGATCAGCGGCACCGAGATCACGACCGAGGCCGCGCTGATCGAGCCGAGCGGCTGCTCGAACTCGGTGGAGCCCGTGAAGAACGCGATCGCCGCCGGCACCGTGCGGGCCTTGTCGGAGGCGGTCAGCGTCGTGGCCAGCAGGAACTCGTTCCAGGCGAAGATGAAGGTCAGGATCGCCGCGGTCGCCATCCCCGGCACCGCGAGCGGCAGGACGACCTTGCGGAACGCCATGAAGCGCGTCGCGCCGTCGGTCATCGCGGCCTCCTCGAGCTCGACCGGGATCTCCTTGAAGAACGACGTGAGGATGTAGATCGTCAGGGGGAGCGCGAACGTCAGGTACGGCACGATCAGGCCCGGGAGCGTGTCATACAACTTGGGCAGCCCGAGCGGCGGCGTCGTCCAGAGCCGGAAGAGCGGCGCGGCGATCGCGATCCCCGGGAAGGTCGCGATCGACAGCAGGCCGCCCAGCAGCAGGGCCTTGCCGCGGAACCGCAGGCGCGCCAGCGCGTAGGCGCAGAACGACCCGATGCTCAGCGCGAGCGCCGTCGTCACGAGGCTCACGATGATGCTGTTGCCCAGCGCGTGGGTGAAGTCGGGGTTGTCGAAGATCGCCCGGTAGTTCCCGAGCGTCGGGTGCGGCGGGATGATCGACGAGCTCGACAGGTCCGGCCCGCGCTTGAGCGACACGTTGATGAGCCAGAAGAACGGGAACAGGCAGAAGACGACGATCGCCGCCACGGCCGTCCACGCGTACCACGGGGTGTGCTGCCGCCGGGTGTCCATCAGCGCGCGTCCTCCAGCCCGCGGAGGTTCCCGCCGACGATCCGGATGTACAGGAACGACACGCTCATGACGATGATGAACGTGAGCACCGCCAGCGCCGACCCGAGCCCGTAGATCCGGTTCTGCGCGAACGTCTGGTAGGACAGCAGCGACAGCGTCTCGGTCCCGTGCGCGCCCTTGGTCAGCACGAACGGCAGGTCGAAGAGTCGCAGCGCGTCGAGCGTCCGGAAGATCAGCGCGACGAGGATCGCGGGGCGCAGCAGCGGCAGCGTGATGCGGGTGAACCGCTGCCACGCGGTGGCGCCGTCGACCCTGGCGGCCTCGTACACGTCGTCGGGGATGACCTGGAGCCCGGCGAGGATGAGCAGCGCCATGAACGGCGCGGTCTTCCACACGTCGGCGACGATCATCACGATCAGCGCCTGCGGCTCGGTGCCGAGCCACACCGTGTCGTTGGTGAGGCCGACGGCGCCCAGCAGGTTGTTCACGAACCCGAGCTGCGGGTCGAACATCGTCTGCCACATGATCGCCGTGACGACGGTGAGCACGGCCCACGGGACGAGGATGACCGTCCGCAGCACGCCTTGCCCGCGGAAGGCCATGTGCATGGTCAACGCCATGACCATGCCGAGCACGAGCTCGAGCCCGACCGAGGCGCCGGTGAAGACGAACGTCGTCTTCACCGCGTCCCAGAAGGCGGAGTCCGACAGCGCCGCCTTGTAGTTGCCCAGGCCCACGGGCCCCGCCCACCGGGAGAGCCCGGCGACGCGGACGCTGTACTCGTGCATCGACATCCAGATCGCGTAGCCGATCGGGTACGCGGCGACGAGGACGATGAGCGCGACCGACGGCGAGACCATCAGCGTCGCGAGACGGCGCTCCGAGAGACCTCGGGAGCGCCGCCGCGACATGGGCCGGACCGTCGTGACGGTGGCGGACTCCATCGAACTAGAAGGTGCTCAGGGCCGAGCTGATCTGCTTGTCGGCCGTCTTGAGCGCCTGCTCGGGCGACGTCGAGCCCGAGAGCGCCGCGTTGACGTTCTTGGAGATCGCCTCCGAGATCTGCGGGTAGACGGGCGACACCGGCCGGGACTTGGCCTGCGCCACCCCGTCGCGCAGCGCCGCCGCGAACGGCACCGCCTTCTGCACAGCGGCGTCGTCGTAGGTCGCCGAGAGCACCGACGCGCGGGCGTACTTGATCATGTCCTGCTTCTCGGTCTGCGCGCTGGTGAACCAGTCGACGAGCTTCAGGGCCGCGCCCGGGTTCTTGGAGTACGCCGAGATCACCATGTTGTGGCCGCCGAGGATGCCGGCCTTGCCGGCGCCGGCGAAGCTGGGCAGCGGCGCGACCGCGAACTTGCCCTTGACCTTCGGGGCCTGCTCGCCCAAGGCGTACGCGTACGGCCAGTTGCGCATGAACGTGGCCTTGCCGGCCTCGAAGGCGCGGCGCGCGTCCTCTTCCTGGTAGGTCGTGACGGCCTTCGAGGCCGCGCCCGAGTGGATGCCGTCGACCATGAGCTTGAGCGCCGCGAGGTTCTGCGGCGAGTCGATCACGGACTTGGACCCGTCGGCGCTGAGCACGTCGCCGCCGGCGGCGAAGGCGAGCTCGAGGAAGTCGCAGGTCAGCCCCTCGTAGGCGGCGCCCTGGTAGGTGATGCCCTTGGTCGTGCCCGCGTCCTGGTAGAGCTGCTGCCAGGTGGCCGGGGCCTGCTTGACCTGATCGGTCCGGTAGAAGAGCAGCCCGGTGTCGGTCGCCCGCGGGACCGCCCAGTACTTGCCCGCGTAGTGGACGGGCTCGAGCGTGGAGCTCAGGAACTCGTGCCGGCGCTGCTGGAGGTACGGGGTCAGGTCGTACAGCCACTTCTGCGAGGCGAACTCCGCGGTCCAGACGACGTCGGACTCCATGATGTCGCACTGCGACGTCTTGGCCGTCTCGCGCTGGACGAACTGGTTGCGCGCCTCGTCGGCGGCGGCGGGGAACTCGAGCAGCCGGGCCTTCAGGCCCTGGCCGGCGTACTGCGCGTTGAACGCGGCGACACCCGCCTTCTGGTCGCCGGTCGTGTCCTTCGGCGTGCAGTAGGTGATCGTGCCCTTGGCGTTCTTCATGGCGTTGGGGTCGATGACCTTCGCGCCGTTGATGTGCGCGGCGCCGCCGATCGCGGCCGCCGTGCTCCCGCTGTCGCTGCTGCCACAGGCCGCCACCGATGCGGCAACGCCCAAGGCCACTGCTGCGCCAACCCAACGGCGCCCTTCCACCTTCAACGACATGTCTCACTCCTGGTTGTCATTCGGCTCCTGCTTTACGCGAGCTGACCCGCGCTGGGGACATCGGCGTCGACCACGTCGACCGCCTGCAAGGCTTCGTTGATGACCAGGCACGCGGCTCCGCGCGCCCAGAGGTCGTCGTCCACGGCGTCGGCGACGAGCTGGCAGTCCGTGGCGGCGGTGGAGAACGCGTGCGCGCGCCAGGACGCGTCGAGCGCCGGCCCGAACAGGTCGTGGGTGGCAACCCCCTCGCCGGACAGGATGATCCGCTCGAGGTTGAGCAGGTTGCAGAGCACGGCGAGGCCGCGCCCGAGCGCCTCCCCGGCGACGGCGAAGGCCTGACGCGCCGCGACGCCCGCGGTCCCGCGGTCCTCGCGCGCCAGCGCGGCGGCGTCGTCCAGCGAGGCGCAGGCCGGGCCGCCCTGCGCGGCGACCGTGCGGAGGATGCCTTCGGCGGAGCAGATCGCCTCCAGGCACCCGCGGTTGCCGCAGCTGCAGACCGGGCCGTCAGGGTTCAGCGGCAGGTGCCCGAGCTCCCCGGCCAGCCCGGTGCGTCCGGTGAAGAGCTCGCCGCCGAGGACGAGGCCGCAGCCGACGCCGACGCCGGTCGACACGACCGCGAACGACTCGACGTCGCGGCCCCGTCCGAACCAGCGCTCGGCGACGGCCAGCGCGTTGAGGTCGTTGTTGACGACGATCGACAGCCCGGTGGCATCCGCGAGCGGGCCGGCGATGTCGGCGTCGTCCCACCCGAGCACGCCGGAGTGCACGAGCCGGCCGGTCCGGCTGTCGACGTGGCCGCCGAGCGCGATGCCGAGGCCGAGCGGCGAGGGGCCCTCGCCCTCGCGCGCCGCCAGCAGCTCCTGCACCACGTCGGCGGCGGCGGCGAGCGTGCGGTCGACGCGGTTGGTGCGCAGGCGCCGCTGAGCACGTGCGATCACTTGGGCACCCATGTCGGTCAGGACGCCGGTGACGAGCTGGGGATGGAGCTTGAGCCCGACGACGACGTGGCGGGCGCCGTTGACGGCCAGCAGCTGCTGCGGGCGGCCCGACCCCTTCTCGGCCCGCGCCTGGCCGACCTCTTGGAGGTAGTCGGCGGCGACCAGCGGGGTCACGACCTTCGTCACGGTCGACGGCGACAGGCCGGTGTGCCGCGCCACCTGCGTCCGGGACATCGGGCCACCGCTCAGGATCGTGGCGAACACGAGCGAGCGCGTCTTCGCGGAGAGGACTTCGAGGCTCGAGGAGCCGGCGATCTGACGCGGCAGGACGAGGTGCGGGGCGCGGTGCGTCGTCACGGGAAGCGGATCATGTCCGGATTCTTTTCGCGTGTCAAGAAATAAGCTAGGCTGCCTCGCCATGGCGATCGAGACGACCGAGGAGAACGAGGGCGCCGTCCAGGCCCCGCACGCGTGGTGGCAGCGCGGCGTCCTCTACCAGATCTACCCGCGTTCCTTCGCGGACTCCGACGGCGACGGGACGGGGGACCTGCGCGGTATCACGGCGCGCCTGGACCACCTCGCCTGGCTCGGGATCGACGCGATCTGGCTCAACCCTACGACGCCGTCGCCGAACGAGGACTGGGGCTACGACGTGTCCGACTACTGCGACGTGCACCCGGACCTCGGCACGCTCGCGGACATGGACGCGCTGATCGCCGCGGCCGACGCGCGCGGCATCCGGATCATCCTCGACCTCGTCCCCAACCACACCAGCGACCAGCACGCGTGGTTCCAGGACGCGCTGACCGGTCGCGACGCGCAGTACCGCGACTTCTACGTGTGGTCGGACCCGGGCCCCGACGGCGGGCCGCCCAACAACTGGGTGTCGGACTTCGCCGGCTCGGCCTGGACCTTCCACGAGCCGACCGGGCAGTACTACCTGCACAACTTCCTGCCCAGCCAGCCGGACCTCAACTGGTGGAACCCGGCGGTGCGGGCGGCGTTCGACGACGTGCTGCGGTTCTGGTTCGAGCGCGGCGTCGCCGGGTTCCGCATCGACGTCGCGCAGGCGATCGTCAAGGACCGCGAGCTGCGCGACGACCCGGTCGCGCAGCCCGACGACCATCCCCGCGTGCGCGAGCTCGGGCTCAAGCCGGTCTACAGCATGAACCGACCCGAGGTCCACGACGTGCTGCGCCGCTTCCGCGCCGTCGCGACGGCGCAGCGCCCGGAGCGGATCCTCGTCGGCGAGACCTACGTCTTCGAGCTCGAGCAGCTCGTGCCCTACTACGGCGACGGCACCGACGAGCTGCACCTGGCCTTCAACTTCATCTTCATGCACGCGCCGCTGGAGGCGCCCGCGCTGCGCGAGATCGTCGAGACGATCGAGGCCGAGCTTCCGGCCGGCGCGTGGCCGGTCTGGGCCGGGTCCAACCACGACGGCGGCCGCTTCGCGCGCCGGTGGGCCGGCGGCAGCCCGGACCGCGCCCGCTGCGCGCTCATGATGCTGCTCGGCCTGCGCGGCACGCCGTTCCTCTACTACGGCGACGAGATCGCGATGGACGAGGTCCCGATCGACCCGCAGGTGGCCCGCGACCCGGTCGCGCGACGCACCGGCGACGCGTCGCGCAACCGCGATCCCGGACGCACGCCGATGCAGTGGACGCCCACCGGCGGCTTCGGGCCCGGCGACGCGGAGCCCTGGCTTCCGGCTGGCGACGCGTCGCGCTGCAACGTGGCCGACCAGCGCGACGACCCGGCTTCCACGCTGCACCTCGCGCGCGACCTGATCGCGCTGCGCCGCGCCCGCACCGACCTCGGCACCGGCGCCTACAAGACGCTGCCCGCGCCCGACGGCGCGTGGGCGTGGCAGCGCGGCGACGGCACGGCCGTCGTCCTGAACCTCGCGGGCTCGCCCGCCGACGTCGACCTCGCGGGCCAGGTGCTGATCGGCACCGACCGCCGGCGCGACGGACAGCGGTTCGACGGGCGGCTCGCGCCGTGGGAGGGCGTCGTCCTGGCGCTCGACGCAACCCGGCCGGCCTAGCCGGCGGAAGGAGAGACAGATGGCCGCCATCGAGTTCGACGGCATCACGAAGCGCTACCCGGACGGCCACGAGGCCGTCAAGGCCCTGGACCTGACGATCGACGCCGGCGAGTTCGTGATCCTCGTCGGACCCTCCGGCTGCGGCAAGTCGACCGCCCTGCGGATGGTCGCGGGGCTCGAGGAGATCAGCGCGGGCGACCTGCGGATCGACGGCGAGCGCGTCAACGACCGCGAGCCGCGCGACCGCGACATCGCGATGGTGTTCCAGAGCTATGCGTTGTACCCGCACATGACCGTCCGCGACAACATGGGCTTCGCCCTGCGCCTTGCGGGCACGCCCAAGGAGGAGATCGCCCGCCGCGTCGACGACGCGTCGGCGGCGCTCGACCTCGGCGCGCACCTGGACCGCAAGCCGGCCCAGCTGTCCGGCGGGCAGCGCCAGCGCGTCGCCATGGGTCGCGCGATCGTGCGCGAGCCGCGGGCGTTCCTCATGGACGAGCCGCTCTCCAACCTGGACGCGAAGCTGCGCGTCCAGATGCGCACCGAGGTCGCGCGGCTGCAGCGGCGGCTGGAGACGACGACGCTGTACGTCACGCACGACCAGACCGAGGCGATGACGCTGGGCGACCGCGTAGCGGTCCTGCGCGGTGGTGTGCTGCAGCAGTTCGACACCCCGCAACGGCTCTATCGGCAGCCCGCCAACGCGTTCGTCGGCGGCTTCATCGGCTCGCCGGCGATGAACATGATCGCGGGCGAGCTGGCCGAGGACACGATCCTGACGCCGCTCGGGCCGATCCCGCTCGAAGGTCTCCTGGACCGCGACGCCCTCGCGGCGGCCGGCGGCCGGACGGTGACCGTCGGGATCCGGCCCGAGCACTTCGAGGACGGCCGCCGCGTCGATCCCGCGCGCCGCGGGCTCGCGGTCCTCCCCCGCGTCGAGCTGACCGAGTCGGTCGGCTCGGACCTCTACGTCCACTTCCCGGTCAGCGGCCAGGACGCGGGCGCGGCCCTGGCGATCGCCCGCCTGGCCCCCGACGTCCCGGCGCGCGCCGGAGAGCGCGTCAACCTGTTCGTGGACCCGGCCCGCGTCCACGTCTTCGACGCCGACAGCGGCGTGGCGCTGCGCACTGCGGCGGTCGACGACCCCGTGCGGCCGCCGGCGCCGGCGCTCGTCTGAACGCAGACGTTCACACGCAGGCAAAAAAGGGGAGGGCCCCGCGGCGGATCGCCGCGGGGCCCTTTTTGTTGTTGTTGTCGTTCTCGATCAGCGGTGCAGCGAGCCCCGCGACACGACGAGCTGCTTGCCGAACGTCGCCGATTGGAGCAAGACGCTCGTCGACGCGGCGGTCCCGGCCGCCTGCGCCGGCCTCTGGACGATGCGCCACGACCCGCCGGTGGCGAACCACCAGCGGATCCAGCCGTAGACCAGCCCGTCGGTGCCGACCAGCGGGACGCGGCTCAGGAACCGCAGCTTCCCCGACCGCTGGCTGTAGGCCCGAGGACGGCGGTTCCAGAGCACGCGCAACGCGAACTCGGTCACGCGCGGCGACCGATGGCGCGTCGCTTCGAACGGCGCCTGGGCGCGAAGCCGGTCGCCTTCGCGCATCCTGCAGGACCCCGGGACCGTGGAGAGCTTCAAGAGCAGGACCGAGTCCCCGGCGACGTTCTCCTTCGGCGGCTCCAGGGTGACCACGATCGCCTTGCTCGGCCTGGTGCGCCCGCGCCAGCTGCCTTCGAGGACCGGGTACCGGCGCAGCACGAACGAGAGCAGCCACAGGACGACGCCCACCGCCGCCCAGGCCAGCGCGGTCCCGGCCCAGCTCAGCGGCACCGCCGCCTGCGCCCCGCCGTAGGTGAAGGCGGTCGTCGCGATCGCCGCGATGATCGCTGCGTCGAGCGAGAGGGCCGACAGGTAGCCGCGCACGGCGGCGTTCTGCGTGTTCTGGCCGATCTCCAGCGCGGTGGCCGCAGCGATCACGACGACCACGCCGACGATGGTCCCGAGCCCCGCGAGCGTGAGCAGGGCCAGCGCGCCCGAGGCGAGGATCCAGAGCGACGACTGGGACGAGGCGTACGTGGGGCGCGTGTCGGCGTCCTTGCTCGTCCTGAGCAGGACAAGGATCGACAGCAGCCGCGTGCCGCCGGCGAACGCGACGAGGATGCTCGCCGCCCCGGGGCCGACGCCGAGCGAGATCAGGTGCGACTCCAACCGCAGGAACAGCAGCTGGAAGACCCCGACCCCCAGGCCGATGATGAGCACGCTCACGATCGCGGCCCGGATGCCGAGGACCGCATGCCACGAGCGGTCACTGGCCGGCAGCGGCTCGCTCTTCGGTTGCGGCAGGTCCTTGAACCGCGCGATCTGGACGCCCTGCACGAGCAGCGCGATCCCGGCGCCGACGAGCGCCCAACGGACGCCCACCCACGCGGTGATGCCGGCGAACCCGAGCTGGTAGGCGGTCAGCACCCCGTAGGTCCAGCTCTGGCACAGCCCCTGGGCGGTGGTCTTGTGCTCCGGGAAGCGCGTCGACGCGACCGAGCGCAGCGGCGCCGACGTGCGGATCACCCAGGCGCCGCCGACCAGTGCGGCCACGAGGGTCCAGCGGCTCGGCGCGAGGGCCGCGCCGAGTGCGCCGGCTCCCGCGACCGCGTAGCTGGCCACGATCGTCCCCCGCGGCGAGAGCGGCTTGTTGCGCCACAACCGCATCGCGGTCAGCAGGAAGGACAGGAGCAGCCCGTAGGACGTGAGCGTGCGAACGCCCGACTCGTCCATCCCGGCGGCGTCGGCGATCTGCTTGAGCGCCATCTGCGGGAACGTCACGGCGAGCAGGGCCGCGGCCCCGCCGACGCCGACGAAGCGCGCGTATTTCGAGAGTGCGGGTGGTGCGGACACGGTGCCTCCTTGGCTTCGTGTGAACACGCCCTTAACAAGTTGTTTACACAACGAGTTTCAGGGCAAAAGGGGAAGGCGCTCGGCCGCCGGGAGGCGGCCGAGCGACGAGCCGCCGCTCCCCGTTGCGACAGGGAGCGGCGAGGAGGGCCCGACCGCTGGCTACGGTCGGGCCCGGTGCATCAGTGGTGCTGGCGGTGCATCCGCAGCGCGAGCGGCACGCAGAGCGCGGCCGTGACCGCGATGCCCGACGCGAAGATGCCGATGTCGCTGAAGGCGGCGTAGGCGCTGCCGCCCGCGTAGACGCCGACGGCCACGCCGAACTGCCGCGCCGAGAAGCCGAGCGACTTGGCGGTCGCCCCCTCCATGCGGTCGTTGCAGTCAGAGGAGAGCGCGTTGGTCGACACGTCCTCCGTGACCATCCCGATCAGCAGGACGGCGACCAGCGGCACGCCGGCGAACAACGACGACGCGGCGATGATCTGGCCGGCCAGGAACCCGAAGGTCGCCACGCGCCCCGAGATCTTGCGACGCAGGCGATCCAGGACCAGGAACACCACGAAGCTCACCAGGCCGTCGAAGCCGAACAGCGCCACGGTGTTGGGACCGTGGCCGTGGCCGGCGAGCAGCGTGGCCAGCGGGCCGATCCAGATGCCGTAGGCCAGCCCCTGGATCAGGTACTGCGCGATGGCGGTACGGGCGATCGGGTCGCCCAGCACGGTGCGCATCGATACGCGCTGCTCGGCGTCCTCGACCTGGGCGGCCGGCAGACGCGCCGGCACGACGATCCCGAGGACCACGAGCACAGCGCCCAGCACCGCCATGGCGATGGACAGGCCGAACTGCCCGGTCAACAGCGTGAGCACGCCCAGGAGCCCGAAGACCCCGAGGGCGAACGAACCGGTCAGCAGCGCGGACTGCGCCTTGCGGTCCGCCGCGTCATCGACCGACGCCGCCAGCAGGTGACGTACCGGCCCCTCGACGCGGGCGCACAGCAGGCCGATCACCGCCGCCGCCACGAACGTCCAAGCCAGACCCGGCAGGTGCGGCAGCAGCGCGACGACCACGCCGAGGCTGACGACGCCGGTGCGGATCAGGTGACGCGAGCCGATCCCCCGCTCGACGTGACCCATGAGCCAGACGCCGGGGACGATCGTCAGGATCGCGACCGCCTGGAGCAGACCCCCGAGCGAGGGGCCGGCGTGCAGCCGCTCCAGCAGCTGCGGCTGGACGCGGGAGAAGGACAGCAGGGCCGCTACGGGCGCCCCACACAGGATGCCGGCGACGACGTCGAGCACTTTCGAGCGCTGACCGCCGACCGATTTGGCGACGCCGGCGGGCGCTTTGGAGCGCTGCGCGCCGACGTACTTGGCGAGCTTCATTGAGGTTCCTTCCTCAGTGCTGCAAGGAGACCGCCCCGGCATCGGTGCCGGGGCGGGGTGGTGCGAGGTGGTGCGCGAAGGGCCCGGCCGCTGGCTGCGGTCGGGCCCTTCGGTGGTGCGTCAGGCCTTGAGCTCGAAGCCCCACCAGCCGCGGGCCGGCATGGGCATGTCCACCTTCGCCCGGTTCAGCTCCCCGACCGTGTGCCCGCTGAGCAGGTCCACGGTCTGGGCGCCGCGAAGGCTCCGGCGGAGCCGCGTCGGAAGCTCACCGATGAACCGGCGCGCTTCGCGCCCACGGTTGTAGATGAACATGAGCACCGTGCCGTCGAGCTCCCGGACGCAGCCCCACTGCTGGACGTTGTCCGGTCCGTCGAGCAGCTCGAAGCTGCCGGCCATGACCGCGGGGTTCCGTGCGGCCATCTGGTACATGGCCATCACGTACCGCAGCCACGACTTCTCGTCTTCGAGCTGGTCGGCGACGTTGACCTGCGAGAAGTGGTCGCGACCGTCGGGCATCGGCAGGTACAGGAGCTCGTGGTGCGCGGTGGAGAAGCCGCCGTTGGCGCTGGTGCCGTCCCACGGCATCGGCGTGCGGAGGCTGGGCCGGGCGTCCTCGGCCTCGACCAGCGCCCGGTGGTGTCCGGTGCCGGTGAGGTTGAGGTAGTACTCGCCCTTCGCGCCGGGCAGCCCCATCCGCTCGGCGAGGTTGAGCTCCATGAGCCGCCGGTCGTAGTCCAGCATGGAGCTGAACCCGCCCACGACCGCGTCGTCGACGTACGGCCGCCCCCGGTCGCCGTGGCCGTAGTACCCCCGGAGCGCCGCCTTCTTCTCATCGGTGGCGCGCCAGGCCCGGACGTCGTCGTGACAGGACGCGAAGACGACGTTGGCGCAGCCCGGCGGGATGGCCGGCCGGTCGAGCACCGGCCTGAGGAACTCCTGCGCGGACCCGATGGCCTGGCCCATCCACTGGCCGGTCCTGGCGTCGAAGTCGAACTTCAGGTCGCACTCGAGCGCGCCCGGGCTTCCGAAGTACCGGTGGCTGTCCTCCACGTCAGCCTCGCCGAGGAAGATGATGCCCGCGCGGTGGCAGGTGACCCGGATCCGGACCCTCCGGACGACGGGGTGGACGGCGTGCAGGTCCTCGCAGGGCGTGCCTTCCTCCTGGAGGAGGAACGGCTCAGCGTCCCACCGGAAGCCGTCGACGCCGAGATCGACCCAGAACTTGAAGACGTCGACCATCGCGTCCTCGACGGCCGGGTTGTCCCAGTTCAGTGCCGGCTGGGACGCCTTGAACGGGTGGTAGTAGTACTCCCGCCGTACCTCGTCCCACGTCCAGTTGCGCGCCGCGACCAGGTCGCCGTCGCGGTCCCGGACCATCCGCGGGTCGGGGTCGACCTCGAGGATGTTGCGGATCTCGTGCTTGACGCCGTGCTCGTCCCGGTAGGAGACGTAGATGTTGCCCTCGGGGTGCCAGACGTAGAAGTCGCCGTACGGCCCGTGCGGGTCGTGGCGGCTCTGCTGGAACCAGTAGTGCTCGGCGCTGGTGTGCCCCGGGACGACGTCGATGACGACCCGGAGGCCGAGCCGGTGAGCCTCGGCGACCAGCTCGCGGAAGTCGTCCAGCGTCCCGTAGTCCGGGTCGACCTCGTTGAAGTCCGAGACGTCGAAGCCCTGGTCGTCGCCGGGCGACTTCATGAACGGCGGCAGCCAGATGGTGTTGAAGCCGCAGTCCGCGAAGAACGGCAGCTTCTCCTTCATCCCGAGGAACGTGCCGGTGCCACGACCGTCGTGGTCTTTGATGGCGTAGACCGGCAGCTGGACGATCAGCGCGGTCTGGGCCCAGGGCAGCGGCTCTGCCCCGGAGGTGGTGTTGAGCGACGCGGCTCCCTGCACCAGGTGCAGGCGGCGCGTCGCCAACGACGGAGTCCCTTCCATCGTGGTTGCTCCTTCTGTGATTCGGCATGTAGGACCGAAGTCGTCGGAGACCGGTTGGCCTCCGACGCGACTCGCGCTCGTCGGGGTGCTGACGGCGAGCGGCGTCCGAGTGACGAAGTGGTGCTGATGCCACTCGGCCTCCGGGGCGTGGCCCGGCGGTGCGTACCACCGTGGGCGATGAAGCCCGAGCGACCTGTGTCGCGACGGTGGCTGCCTCGGCCTCCCTTTCAGTGGAGGCCGCTCGGCGGTGGAGCAGCGGGCGCCCGCGATCTAGAGCAGGGGCGTTTCACGCCGGCGAAGCGCCGGCGTCAGCGCAAGCGCAACGCTCGTCTGGCCGATCAGCCAGGCGCCGCACACCGCTTCGACGGGGAACGCCCAGGCGCTGTGGGCCCAGGCGAGGTGCGGCATCAGAGCGGCGGCGGTGATGATGGACAACGCCGCTGCTTCGAGCGCCAGGGCGACGAGCGCGCCGAGCAGACCCAGGACGTCATTCCGGATGACCTGCCGGCGCGCGACCGCGATGCCGTACTCGAGGACGGCGACCAGGACGCCCATGGTGAACATCCGCGCGACGTGCGGTTCCACCAGCGCGACGACCGACAGAAGCGCGAACGCCGCGAGCACCGCGGGCACCATCGGGAGCCGACGACCAGCATGGTCGGAGACGACGGCCGTGAGCACCATCGGGCGCCGCCGACCGGCATGGACGAGGAAGACAGCCGTGACCGCGACGCCGGCGACGAACAGGGCGCCGTCGAGCACCGCCCACGCCATGTCGGGGGAGCGGACGAGGATCCCCGCCGCCAAGGCCGCCAAGAACGTGAAGGGCCAGGCTCCGGGCCGACTCGTGACGAGCGCCGGTTTGACGGCCGACGGTCGCGGCAGCGCCTCCACGAAGATGTCCCCGACGAAGGCGCCGAGAACCCCGAGGAACGTGACCGCCGCCGTCAGCGCGACGGCCGGGTGGCCTTCCAGGACGGCGGGGACGGCAGGCAGCCAACCGGCTTCGGCTAGCCAGCCGACGCCGAGGAGCCCGACCAGGACGACCCCGACCGCGCCGAGGAACCAGGTCCGGCCGGCGAACGGAGCGGACGCCAGGTAGCCGCAGACGAGCGCGACCATGAGCAGGACACCGGGGTAGTCGAGCACGAACGGGTCGAACGCGATCCAGGCGACGGCGCCGAGGATCGGCAGCACGGCGACGCCGAGGCGCGTCGCCGTGAGGAGACGGTGATGCATGGTGGCTCCTTCCATGGAGACCAAAGAGGAACGGATGGACGACCGCAGGTCCGCCGCCCGAGGGGGCGGCGGACCGGAGCGTGGGTGCTAGGAGATGCGAGCGGCGTCGCGGCACCACTCGGCGAACTGCGCGACGAACGGATCGCCGTGCAGACCCGACTCAGGGTCGGGACGGTCGGGGTGGTAGTTCACCCCGAGCAGGCGTGCGACCGAGTGGTTGAGCCGGAAGGCCTCGATCACCTGTGGTGAGGAGCTCGTCGGCACGCTCACGGCCTCGGCGGCCAGTTGCAGGCCGAGGTGCTTGATGGCCCAGCCGTGCATGCAGCGAACCGGCAGGCCGGCGCCGTCGTAGTACCTGGCCGACTGCGCCGGCTGGATGTACGTCCGGACGAGCCCCGGCTGATCAACGGGCGCGTGACCCGTGGTCGATTCGAGGGTGCTGCCGAACAGCGAGGCCAGGACCTCGGCGCCGTAACTGATGCCGAGGACCGGCCGGTTGCTCGCGAGCATGGCTGTCGCGAAGGTGCCGATGTAGTTCTCGGTCTTCTCGTCGACATGCGCCTGGGCGCCGTAGCGCTCGCCCCAGCGGGCGGGCGACGGGTCGGGGCCACCCCACTCCACGCCAGCGATGACGGCGCCGTCGACCTCCGCGACATAGTCCTCTATGAAGCGCGGGAGCAACGTCGGGACCAGGACGGGACGGAGGCCGTAGTCCTCCATGAGCCGGAGGTAGGACGCGCCGAACACCTCGCCGACCTGATCGGGCTGAAGCGGGACCCGCTGGGCGCTGAGCAGCGCAACTTTCGGCGGGGCCCCGAATTTCATGTGAATGGCGTCCATGTGGATCCTTCCACTTGTGCCAACCCAGACTTCCTGCCTGGGAGATGCTGAGGGAGCAGCGCGCTGAGGCGGTGCGATCCCGAGGAGAGAAGAGAGAGAAGAAAAGAGAGTGCGCGCCAGACCCTACGCGCGCGGCGGCCGAGCCTCCAAATCGCCCTTCGTCGGTTGCCGGCGGCCCGAATCGACGAAGCGTGGACGCAGGCGCGCGCGTTCCAACGAAGCCTCGCGCGCGCGAGTGACTTTCCCGACGGTTCGGCCGGCACCGGACCATCGTGCACCTACGCTGCCACCATGAGCCGCCTCACCGACGCCCTGCGCGAGCGCTACCTCGCGCTCAACGGCCGGCACGACATCACCGCTGGCGACGACGCGTACATCAACCAGCACTTCGTCCCGGTCGCCGCCGTGGCCGGCCTCGGCCTGACGCCGGACCAGCTGCCCGGCCTCATGCTCGCCGGCGCGCTGCCCCTGCCGACCTACATGCGCTCCGACGGCGAGCTGATGGCCGCGCCGGGTCTGCTCGCCCTTGCGACCGAGGCCGGCGGCATCGAGCGGCTGCCCGCCGCGTTCGGCGCGCGGTTCGCCGACGCCGCCGAGGCCGTCGCGGAGTGGCAGTCCTATCTCGGCGGCCGGTACTTCGCCTGCCTGCGCCAGGTCACACCGGCGACGATCCGCCGCAAGGACGAGCTGATGGCCACCATCGATCGCCTGCAGCTCGCCCCCAGCGCGCACGACCCGGAGTGGAGCACGGAGCTCCACGCGGCCGTCGACGAGCTCGACGCGCTCGAGCTGCCGTTCACCTCCTACGACCGGCGCCGCTTCGGCGGCCCGACCAGCCGCGATCGGTGCATCGACGACGTCCGGGCGCGCTTCCCGGCTCGGCCTCAGCCGGCCTTGTCGTCGGGCAGGTACACCGCGCCGCCGAGGCAGTCCCGGAACTCGTAGCGCGGGGTCGCGTGCGAGACGCCCTGCTCCTCCCAGCGCAGGAACCCGGAGTCGCCGGTGCCGGCGGACTGGTTGAAGAGCCGACAGCCGTCGTACAGCACCTTGCCCGCGGTCATCGCGGTGGCCGCGGTCACGATGTGGTGGTAGCCCATCAGCGCGCAGTCGACGTAGCGCACCATCGGACCCCGGGACCCGCTCAGGGTGAACGCGTACTGATGGCTGAGCGCACCCGCCGCCCAGTCCCGGAAGGACTGCGACGTGTCGTCGCAGGACACGAACGTGATCGTCCCCTTGTACCAGTTGGAGTCGATCACCTTGTGGGTGTCGGCGCGGATCTCGAACCGGATGCCTTGGGCGTACAGCCGCATCGCCGAGTCGTTGCGGCTCGGCGCGTCGGCGGTGAGCTGGAAGAACGTGCTGGTCGACTGGGTGTCGGTGATGATGTAGGAGCCCCCGGTGAAGTTCATGGACCCACCGCGCTTGTTCTTCACGAACACGCCGGAGGAGAACTCCACCTTGCAGTCCCGGAACCAGTAGTTGAGGAACTGGTCCTGCTGGGAGACCCCGGGCGTCATGCCCACCACCAGGAACGCGTCGCTGTAGGACCCACCGACCTGGCAGTGGTCCCAGCCCATCTCGCTGTTCAGGTTCGACGACGGGTTCGGCCCGTCGAGGCCGATGGCGCGCGTCCACGCCCCACGCCACTCCACGTCCGTGTACCAGGTGTCCTGCACGCCCACGGCCGCCGACGAGTACGCGTAGTTGAAGCTCGACGTCGCGTTCGTGCTCGTGAAGGTCAACCCCGAGATCCGGATGTTCTTGTACCGCTGGTTGTTCGTCCAGAGCGTCGTGTCGTTCGCCGACGGCGAGTAGGTGATGCGCGACAGCCGCTTGCCGTAGCCGGTGATGGCGATCCCGTCCACGATGCCGCCGCTGGTCGACCCGTCGACGTTGGGCAGGAGCGAGTCCGGTTGGGTCAGCAGGTAGTTGCCGGGCGGGATCACGATGACCCGCTTGGGGATCGCCCCGGAGATCGGCCCCGGTTGGAACGAGGCGAGCACGTCGGCCGCGGCCGCCCGGAACGCCGCGTCGCTGGGGGTCTTCCCGGTCGGGTCGGCCCCCTTGCTGATCACGTCGACGCTGTAGGGATCGTCGCCGGCGCCGGCCGCCGAGGCGCGGTCGGCGAACGCGAGCGGCCCGGCCGCCGCACCGATCCCGACCGCGCCCACGGCGCCGGCCAAGAGGGCTCGGCGGCGGGACAGCGAGCCCCGCTCGGTGTCGGCGGTGACGTCCGCCGGCGGCGGCCCCTGATGGCGATGCATGGCGACTCCCGTGGTCGATGGCTGCCCGTCCTGATCTCGGGCGCGCCGATCATACTGCGGGCTCCAATACATGCATCTTCCCAATACATGCACATTGGGAGGCATCCCATTCCGGACCACCGGCGCCGCCACCGGTGCAAGACGGGCTAGATCCGCTCTTCGCTCGCGGTGAGGTCGCCCCCTGCGTCCCCGGTGTTCGGCGTGCCCAGCGGCTCGATGAGGAGGACATGGGCCTCCTCGTCGGCCTTCGGGCAGTGCTCGACCCCGCGCGGGACCACGAACAGCTCTCCCGGACCCAGCTCGACGTCGCGGTCCCGGAGCTGGATCGTGAGCCGTCCCGCGACGACCAGGAAGAAGTCGTCGGTGTCGGGGTGCGAGTGCCACACGAACTCGCCCTTGGCCTTGACCACCGCGATCTTGTAGTCGTTGAGCTCGCCGACGACCTTCGGGCTGAAGTGCCCGTCGAAGCTCGCGAGCTTCGCGGCGAGGTTGACCTTGTCCTCCATGGGTTCCTCCTGTCGAATGCGCCTCCCCGGCCAGGAGGTTAATGCCCCGCCTCCGCTCAGGGCAGCGGCAGTCCGATCGTCGGGTCGACGCCGGCGCCGAAGGTCGCGCCCTCGGCGGCCGGGTGCGCGTCGATCCACAGCGCCGTCAGGGCGTCGCCGTGCCGCGAGACGACGAACCCCGGGGACCATCCCACCGTCGGCGTCGAGCACCGGCACGTCGACCCGTGCGCCGACCGGCAGGAGGTCGGCGGTCCGCCGCGCACCGGCCTTCAAGCGCCGCGCCGCGCTCGACCCTGGGCAACGCCGAGCACGGTCGGCATGGGCCGAGCCTAGCGTCGCTCGCGCTGGGCCGCTCGCGCCGGGCCCCGACCCGCGGAGGTGTCGCCGCGCCCTGCCGCCTCCCCCGACGTCGGTCAGCGTGGCGCGGTGACCAGCCCGAGCGCGATGCGCTGCGCGATGTCGACGTCGACCTCGGTCCGGCCGGCCAGCGCGATCACGGCGGCCTCGATCGCCGCGAGCGTCGCGGCGGCGAGGGCGGTCGCCGGCGGCCCCGGCGGGATCGTGCCGTCCCTGCGGCCGGCGACGATCAGCGCGCGGACTCGGCTGACCAGCTCGTGCTCCTGGGCGCGCAGCGCGTCTCGGATGGGATGGTCGCGCGCGCCGAACTCGACGCGGATCGCCGTCATCACCCCGGCGATGTCGCGCCGGCAGAAGAGCGCGTGGCGCCGCGCCAGCTCGGCGACGGCGGCGACCGGCGACAGGTCCTCGTCGAACACGGTGCCGACCTCGGCGAACCACGTCTCGCGCACCCACTCCAGCGTGGCGAGCACGAGCTCGTCCTTGTCGCGGAACTGGTGGTACAGCGCGCCACGCGTGTAGCCGGCCTCGGCGGCGACCTCGCCGAGGACCAGGTGGCCGTAGCCGACGCGCGAGATCCCGCGCGCAGTCGCCTCCAGCAGCGCGGCGCGCGAGCGGGCGCGGCGGTCGGCCTGGGTGCGCCGGGGCGCGGGCGACGGCGACGTCATCACGCCGCGGTCCTCTCCATCCCTGCCCACAGCGCTCGGCCCTGGCGCATCATCGTCGGGTAGACGACCAGATGCCGTGCCGGACGGATCGCCGACATGTACGCCTTGCCGGTCCACCCGTTGGGCTTGACCAGCACCGTCATCTGCGCACGGCACCGGCCCGAGCCCGCCGGCCCCGGAACCCAGCCCAGGTGCATCACGCCGTGCATCGTCCGGTTGGCGATCTCCGCCGCGAACTCGTCGTCGGTGAGGTAGAGCGAGCGGAACGGCAGCGTCGCGAAGGCCGGCGGGTCCGTGTCCCGCAGGTCCTCCGGCAACCGCTCCCGCAGGCTCGGCACCCGCGCGTCCAGCCCACCGTCCTCGTCATCCCAGCCCAGCAGGGCGCCGAGCTTCCACCGCAACGCCCACAACAGCCGCGGCAGCCCCGTGGCACCGCGCTCCGGATCCGTCGCGCAGATCAGCTCCACCAACCGCGAGAAGTCCTCCTTGTCGCCCTCCCCCGGCAGCTCCCACACGTCCTCGAGCCCGAAGTCCGGCGTCAGGTCCCGGATCCGCCAAGGCCCCATCGCATACGCGGCGTCGGGCAGCCGCCCACCGCCCGGGGCTTCCGCGGACGCCCCGACCGGCCGATCAAAGATACGTGCATGCATGTATGTATCTTGGCACGCCGGGACGGGCGCGGCAAGCGGGTCGTTTCGCCTGGCGGCACGGTTACCGGGGGCGTGTTCGCCGACCGCTTCGGGCGCAAGCGCGTGTTCCTGGGCGGCGTGTCGGCGTGCGCGTCCTCGGCGCGTCCCGCAACCCCCGCCGCACCGGCGATCGACATCCCGGGGACCGCGCTGTCGTGGCCGCGCTCGGAGCCGTCGTCCACACCCAGCGACCCGGCCGCGCGTCCTTCGCGCACGGCCTCGATGCCGGCTTCATCACGGCGGGCGCGGTCACCTTGGTGAGCGCCGTGTTCACCGGCCTGTGGCTCGTGAGCCCGAAGCCCGCGGTCGCGCCGGCGCGACTCGCCGCTGCGGACGATGCGTCACGGGCGACGACCCGTGCTGACCGACTCGCGCGCGGATGAACACCACCATCGTCGTAAGGGCAGCGCGCCCTCCGAGCTGCCCCGTCACACGGCCGCGGCTCGATGTGCGAGGCTGGGCGAGGTGCTCGCCGCGCCGCCCACGGGGTCGATCTCCGAGGTCGCCTCGACCCAGACGCTCGACGAGGCGCTCGCGGCGGCGGGCGTCGCCGGATGAGCAGCGAAGCCGATCGTGAAGCCGATGTCCGGGCTCGGATCCAGGAGCACTGGGAAGCCTCCGAACGCGGAGACGTCGACGCGGAGCACGCGATCTACGCGGAAGACGCGCGCTGAGCCGCTTCCGCCGCGCGACCAGTAAGCCCCGGCGCGCGTGCGCTAGGTTGAGATCACCATTGATCCGGGGGGTCCCAGGTAGGGGCTGAGAGAGCGCTGGTCCGCGCTGACCCGACGACCTGATCCGGTTCATACCGGCGGAGGCAGTATGATGGAGAGGCACGTCTTTGCGGACGACGGGGCGCCGCGCACGCAGCATCGCGCGGCTCGCGACGGGACGGTGACGCCCGAGATGGTGCGCGTCGCCGAGCGGGAGGGGCTCGGGCCCGACGTCATCCGCGCAGAGATCGCACGCGGCCGCATGGTCATCCCGGCCAACCGCCATCACGGCGGGTTGGATCCGATGGCGATCGGCCTCAAGGCGCGGGTGAAGATCAACGCCAACATCGGGTCGAGTCCCACCACCAGCTCCGCCGATGAGGAAGTGGAGAAGCTCACGCTGTCCCAGCGCTGGGGTGCCGACACGGTCATGGACCTGTCGACCGGCAAGCGGATCCGCGCGACGCGGCAGGCGATCCTCGACGTCGCCACCGTTCCGATCGGCACCGTTCCGATCTACGAGGCGCTCGAGCGCGTCAAGGCGCCGGAGGACCTGACGACCGAGGTGCTGCTCGACGTCATCCGCGAGCAGGCCGAGCAGGGCGTCGACTACATGACGATCCATGCCGGCGTGCTGCTCGAGCATCTCGCGCTGTGCCGCCATCGCGTGACGGGCATCGTCTCGCGCGGCGGCGGCCTTCTGGCGCGATGGATGGTCCACCACGAACGGCAGAACCCGCTCTATGACGGGTTCGACGAGGTGCTCGCCGTCTGCGCCGAGCACGACGTCACGATCTCGCTGGGCGACGGCCTGCGCCCCGGCTCCATCGCCGACGCGTCCGACGCCGCGCAGTTCGCCGAGCTCGACACGCTGGGCGAGCTCGTCGGTCGCTGCCGCGCCGCCGGGGTGCAGTGCATGGTCGAGGGACCGGGCCATGTGCCGCTCCACCAGCTTCAGGAGAACGTCGAGCGCCAACAGCGCGTCTGCCACGAGGCGCCCTTCTACACCCTGGGTCCGCTCGTCACCGACGTCGCTCCCGGCTACGACCACATCACCTCGGCGATCGGCGCGGCGATCGTCGGGTGGCATGGGACCTCGATGCTGTGTTACGTCACCCCGAAGGAGCACCTCGGGCTGCCCGACGCCGACGACGTCAAGCAGGGCCTGATCGCCTACCGGATCGCCGCGCATGCGGCCGACCTGGCGCGCGGCGGAGCGCACGGCGCGCGGGCGGCGCGGTGGGACCGCGAGCTGTCGAAGGCCCGCTTCGGCTTCGACTGGGAGGGGCAGTTCGCGTTGGCCGTCGACCCCGACACGGCCCGCGCGATGCACGACGAGACGCTCGCCGACGACTACTTCAAGACGGCCGAGTTCTGCTCGATGTGCGGGCCGAAGTACTGCCCCATGCACAACTTCCGCGACGTCGACTGGACCCGGCTCGCCGCGCTCGCGGCCCCCGCTCGACCCTCGCCGACCAGCGGCTGAGCTACAGGTCGTGGGAGATGGCGCCGATCCCGTTGGCCGCCGGCCGGGGCCGCAGCGAGGCGCGGTTCGGGCTGGCCGGCGCCATCGCCCCGGCCACCTTCATCGCCGAGTAGACGGCCGTCTCCTGCAGGTCGGCGCCCGTCGTGTAGGCGCCGCTGAAGTGCAGCCCGCCGCGCCCCTTGGCCAGCGCCGGCGCAGCGAGCGTCGCGCCGACGCCGATCGCCCCCAGACCCGCCGTGCCTTGAGGACCTCTCGGCGGGTCAGCGGTGTCGACGCAGACGCCGCGCCTACGGCAGTCGCGCGACGCCCGGCCAGGACCTCCGCGCTGAGGCGGACGTCCCGGCCGGGGTCCCCGCCAGCGGGCTCAACCCTTCGCGCAGCCGTCGCTCGTGTCGCCGACGCTGGGGCCGGACGCCACGTTCGGGCCAGACCGCAGCTGGACGTTCCCGGAGACCTGGATGCACTGCGTCGTGTGGGTGTCCTTGATGCGCACGCGCCCCGCGTAGCGGGTGAAGTACCCCGCGTCACGGTCGTCGCTCTGGCCGTTGATGTGGTACAGGATCACATCCATGTACTTGCGCTGACCGTAGTAGTCGGTTCCGACGGACGTCGTCACCGCGCACAGCTGGCTGCCCTCGTCGAAGAGATAGGTCTTCGCTACGAGCTTGCCGTTGATGGACAGCGGCATCTTGATGAGCTGCTTGCCGACGCAAGGGGCGTCGCTGACCGCCGCGCGGCTGGCGCCGGCCAGCGCGAGCGCGAGCACGGCGGCGATGCCCACCACGGCGCCAAGCACCGCGAGCGGCGTCATCACGCGGCGGGTGATCGATGTGTTCATGAGGTCCCTCCTTGGGGGGTGTCGTTGACACCCATGCCATTGGCCGAGGCGTCGGTTCCGCCCCCCTGACTTCTGATCGCCGCAGATGTGCAAGCGTTCTCCGCACGTGCCTGACGAGAGCGTGAACATCCTCAGCGTCGAGCTGGACGAGCGTCTCGACGAAGCCGGCTTCCGTCACCTCGCCGCCTCGGCCGGCGTCCGCCTCGGGGCGCACCGGATCCGCGCGAGCGTCTACGCGGCCGAGGCGGGCGTGCCGATCTGGCCGTACCACTACCACCACGGCATCGAGGAGTGGCTCTACGTGATCGCGGGGGCGCCGGTGCTGCGCGAGCCCGCGGGCGAGCGGACCCTGACGCCCGGCGATCTCGTCTGCTTCCCGTGCGGGCATCTCGGCGCCCACACCGTGAGCGGACCGGGGCGCTTCGTGATCTTCTCGACGGGGCACGACGCCAAGCCGTGGATGACCGTCTATCCCGACTCCGACAAGGTCAGCGGCCCGGGCGGCATCCTACTCCGAGAGAGCGCCGTCGGCTACTGGCACGGCGAGGGAACGGCGGGACCGTCGGAGCCGGTCGCGGTCGTGCGCGAGCCGGCGACGTCGCCCCCACAGCCGGCGGTGAACGCGCTCGCCCTCCCAGAGACGGCCAGGCTCGGCCCGCTGCTGGGCGCCGACCGGCTCGACGCGACGGTGGCGGACGTCGCTCCCGGAGGGGGATCCAACCCCTACCACTACGTCTACGGGCGCGAGGAGTGGCTGCTCGTCCTGGCCGGCACGCCCAGCCTGCGCCACCCTCCGGGCGAACGTCGGCTCGAGGCCGGCGACCTCGTGTGCTTCCCGGAGGGCCCAGCCGGCGCGCACCGACTGATCAACCGCGACGCCTCGCCCGTGCGCGCGCTCTTCCTGTCGACGACGGGCGTCCCGGCGAACGTCTGCTACCCCGACACCCGACACTGGCTGATCCACAACGGGCCCGGGAACGGCGTCGAGGTCCGCGAGACCGTCGTCGCCGTCAACCCCGAATAGCCGCCCGTACGGCAGCGAGTGGTTCGAGGTCGGCGAGCGGGTCGCGGGCGGCGGGCATCAGCACGAACCCCGTGGCGCCCGCAGCGGCCAGCCGCGACAGCCGCTCGGCCACGGCGTCGACGGACCCGCTCACGCACCAGCGCGCGAACCGCTGGTAGTCGCCGCCGTACTGCATCGCGACGAAGCGCGTGAGCTCCTGCTCGGCGACGGCCGGATCGGGCTGGACGATCACGGGCACGACCAGCGCCGTCGCCGGCGCCGGTCGATCCGCCTCGGCGGCCAGCGCCGCCATGTCCGCAACGCTCCTGGCCAGCCGCGCCTCGTCCACCCACAGCCCGAGCCACCCGTCGGCGAGTCGCGCCGCGCGGCGCAGCGCGCCCTCGCTGCGACCGCCCATCCACAACGTCGGGGTCCGCTCAGGCGCGGGGCGCAGCGCCGGCACGTCGAGCGAGTAGTAGCGCCCGCTGTGCGTCACGGGCTGGCCGGAGAGCAGGGCCGGCATCAGCTTCATGAGCTCGGCGGTGCGGCCGACCCGCTCTGACGGCGGCACGCGCGCGGCGAGCCACTCGGCGGGGTTCTCGCCGCCGAGCCCGACGCCGACCTCGATGCGGTCGCCCGAGAGATGGGCAAGCGTGCCGAGCTGCTTCGCGAGCCAGACCGGGTCGCGCAGCGCCAGCTGCAGGACGCCGAAGCCGATCGTGATGGAGTCGGTGATCGCCGCGACGGTCGACGCCATCACGATCGCCTCGACGATCGGCTGGCGGAAGACGAGGTGATCGCCGATCCACACGGAGTCGAAGCCGAGCCGCTCCGACTCCCGCGCCATCGCCAGCGATGGCGCGAACCCGTCGCCGAAGTCCTGCACCGGCAGCATCACGCCGACCCATGGTGGCTGGGAGCTCGATGACGGGCCGGGCCGCGATCCCTCCGCGCTCACCAGCGCGCCTTGTACGTGTACGAGCGGCTGCGCGAGATCCCGAACTCGACCACCCCGATGCCCGTGGCGCCGTCGGTCTCGAACCGGGCCAGCTGGTCGACGATGCCGATGGGCTCCTTGCTGATGTCCCGCGTGCCGTGCTCCCAACGCTCCGACTCGACGTGCAGGTCACCGCGGTGCTGCCCGTGCCAGCCGCCGTGCCCGCCGCCGGACATCAGCAGACCGGGGAGCGTCGGCCGCGCGACCGTCTCGATCGTCCGCCCGTCCTCGAGGACGAAGCGCAACCGCGTCTCGCTCGCCTGCAGGCCGTTCGGCGTCACGTCCATGTCGTGCTTGAGGTCCACCACGCGCACCGGATCCCGCTCGTCGGCGTAGAGGATCGCGCCTTCGCAGAACGACACCTCGTGCTCACGCGACTCGTTGTAGGAGGCCATGAGCGTGTGGTCGTCGAAGTGCGCGCAGATCCAGAAGTGCAGGCCCAGCCGCTCGCGCGGCTGGCGCAACCCCCAGGAGTGGTCGCGCTGGCCGAGGCACCCTTCGACCGCGTGCTCGACACCGTCGATGACCAACTGCCCGCTGTAGGTGCCGGCCTGGTTGTAGTGCCGGAACGCCGTGTCGGGCCCGTTCTGCTGGGGGAACTCGATCAGCCCCACCGAGTACGGCACCGACCGCGCCTCGAAGGTGACGTCGAACGCCACGCGCTCGGTCTCGTCGAGCTGCAGCCGCCAGCGGCGCATCGGCTCGACCATCGTGAACCGCAGCGGCCCCACCTCGGTGGCGGTGCGGCGGCCCGCGAGATCGCGCGCGAGACGCACGTTGCGCTGAGCGTTCTGGTCCTCGACCACGACGTAGCCGTCGGCGACCTGGGCGTTCGGGAACACCCCGAAGCCCGTCACCACCAGGAAGGTGCCGTCCGGGTCGTGGATGTTGAAGTACAACCGCTCGAACCAGCGCGGGTTCGAGGACACCGCGGTGACGAAGGAGTCCGGCACCTGGTGGAGGAGGTAGTCATCCTCCACCGTCAGCCCTTGGAGGCGCATCACGCCTTCTCGAACATGCGGATGACGGTGTCGGCGACGGCGTCGGCGATCTGCCCGGCGCTCGACCGCCCATCGTCGCGGAACCACTCAGGGACGTAGATCAGCGCGCCCTGCAGGCAGTACCGCGCGACGGTCTCGTCGACCACGCGGAACTCGCCGCTGGCGACGCCGTCGGAGATCACGCCCCGGAAGAGCGCCTCGTGGCCGCGGCGCAGCTCGCGGATCTGCTCCTGGAAGCTCTCGGGCCAGTCGACCGCGCCCATGAACAGCCGGGCGTAGTCCGGGAAGCCGGTCGTGAGGATCATCACCTCGCGGTGCGCGAGCCGCCAGAGGCGGCCGCGCGCGGTCTCGCCCGCGGCCTCGGCCTCGGCGACGAGCTCCGCGTGCACCTGCGCGGAGATCGCCTCCATCCACGCGTGGTAGAGCGCTTCCTTGTTCTCGTAGTAGTGGTACAACGTCGCCTTGGTGACGTGCACCCGCTCGGCGATGTCGTCGAGGCTCGCCCGGCTGAACCCGGCCCGGGCCAGCTCGGCGCCGGCGGCGCGCAGGATCGCCTGCTTGCGCTCCTCGCGCCGGCGCTCCAGGCGCGAGGGCTCTTTGGATTCGGGTTCGGCGGTCATGATCACGAGCGCGGCTCCCGGATGGCCGGGGCCGCATCGATGGCGAGCAGCTCGCCGGACGGGCTGAGGATAACCGGGTTGAGCTCGACGGCCTCGACGCTGCCGAGGCTCGCCGACGCGGCCGCCAGCTTGTTGCCGATGTCCGCTACGTCCTGCGGGTTCAGCGGCGGCGCCCAGCGGAAGCCGGTCAGCAGCTGGGTCGCGCCGATCTCGTCGAGCATGTCCTCGACGTCCCACGCCGTGAGCGGCGGGCGGCGCACGGCCGCCTTGTCGATCAACTCGGTGAGCGTCCCGCCGAGGCCGATGGCGACCGTCCAGCCGAACATCGGGTCCTCGCGGGCGGCGACCAGCAACTCGAGCGCGACGTCGGTCATGCTCTGGACCACGACGCGCCCGTTCCCGCCCGCCGTCTGCGCGGCCGCGACGACCTCGTCATGCGCCACGCGCAGCTCCGCGACATCGTCGATGCCCAGGCGCAGCGCCCCGCTGTCGGACTTGTGCGTGACCTCCAGCGCGGCCGTCTTGACCGCCCACGGGCCGGGGATCGTGTCGACTGCCCGTGCCGACTGCTCGGCGTCGTCGCTGATCGCGAACGCCGGCATGGCGACGCCCGCGGCGCGGAGGTGCTCCAGGAGGTCGCCGAGATCGGCGAGCGTCTTGCCGTCGCCGACCGGGTCCGGCTGCGAGCGGTCGACGGCCGGGCGCTCCTTGAGCCGCACCAGGCGGTTCCGCGCGCGCAGCGCGCGCGCGGCCGCGCCCGGGTGCTCGACCAGGGCGAAGCCGCGGCGCCGCATCTCAGCGCGCGCCTCGTCGGCCATCTCGCCCGAGTACCAGATCACCAGCAGCCGGCCCTCGCTCTCCGGCACGCCGCAGGACAGCTCGACGAGCTCCATCGCGAAGTCGGGCTTCTGGACCGTCAGCACGAGCACGACGGTGTCGAGCTCCTCGGCCGTGCAGAAGATCTCGATGGTCTTGGTGAAGACCTCGGGCACCTCGACGAAGTGCGCGGTCATGTCGGCCGGGTTGCGGAAGGCCGCGAAGCCCGGCAGCAGCTCGCGCAGCCGGTCCTGCGTGGACTCCTCCAACTGCGGCATCTCCAGGCCCTGCTTGCCGATCTCGTCGACGGCCAGCACGCCGACGCCGCCCGACGTCGTCAGGACGCCGACGCGCTCGGCCGGGGTGTCGAGCAGGGCGAGGCCCGCCGCGACGTCCCACAGCTCGTCGATGTCGTCGACGCGCTCGACGCCGTACTGGCGGCACAGCCCGCTGAACGTCTCGTCGCTGCCGATCAGCGACCCCGTGTGCAGCGAGGCGGCGATGCCGCCCAGCTCGCTGCGCCCGGCCTTCAGGAAGACGATCGGCTTGCCGGCCGCCTGCGCCTTCTGGAACGCGCGCTCCAGCTGCGGCCCCTTCACGACGCCCTCGTAGAAGGCGACGATCACCTTGGTGTTCGGGTCGCGGACGAGGAACTCGATCGCCTCGTTGGACGTGAAGTCGGCCTGGTTGCCGCTGCAGATCAGGAACGAGAGCCCGATGCCGCGATCCTGCGCGCGCTCGCCGAACACACCGGCGACCCCACCACTCTGGACCACGGCGCCGATGTTGCCGATGATCTGGTCCTCGCGGTAGGAGAACGCGGTGCCGATCGCGCAGCAGCGGTCGTGGAAGTTCACGAAGCCGGGGCCGTTGGGGCCGAGCATCACGACGCCGTTCTCGTCGGCGATGCGGGCGAGCTCCTCCTCGGCGCTGCGGCCGTCAGCGCCCTTCTCGCCGAAGCCCGCCGCGAAGACGACCGCGCCGGAGATGCCCTTGGCGCCGCACTGCACGAGCATGTCGGCGACCTGCGCGCCCGGGACGGTCAGCACCGCGGCGTCGATCTGCTCCGGGATGTCGGCCAGCGTCGGAACGCACGGGAAGCCCTCGACCTCGTCGTAGTTGGGGTTGACGGCGTAGACCGCGCCCTCGTAGCCGTGACGACGGAGGCCCTGCAGCCAGCGGGCCGACACCGATCGGGGCCGCTTGCTGGCCCCGACGACCGCGATGCCGCGCGGGCGGAAGAACAGGTCCAGCTTCTCGTCTCGGTTCATGTGCGTTCCCTTTCGCGTGATGGCGCCGCCCGCGGGCTGAAGGCGCTGTCGCCTTCGCCGATGTCGGCGTAGTAGGTGAAGATCTCGGGCAGCTCGTCGCGTGCGGCGAGCGCCTCGGCCACGGGGCCCCCGACCGCCTCGAACCGCGCCACGAGCGCGGGCAGGGCCGCCTCGGCGCCGGCCAGGCGGAAGAACGGCGCGAGGTGGTTGGCGTACAGGTAGAGCCCGTACCGCGACCGCTCGATGGCCGGCCACGCGACGACGTCCTGGTAGAGCCGCAGCTGCAGCTCGCCGGCGCGGTGCGCGAGCGCCGCCATCTCGTCGGGCTCGAGCGCCCGGAGGTCGTCGCCTTCGCGCGTGAAGAGCGCCACGCGCTCGGTCCGGTCGAGGAAGTCGACGGGATCGGTGAGGCTGCCGCCGAAGAGGCTGAACTGCATCTCGACGTCGCGCAGGGCGTACGCGACGCAGACGTTCGCGATCGGGAGCGGGTCGTCGTGCTCCGCCCACGGGAGCAGGCGGTTGTCGAGGTCGTTGAGCTCGCGGACGAGCAGGCGCGTGCCGTCCGGCAGCGCGTACGGACCGTGGTCGAACGTGCCGTCGCGCTGCTCGCCGTGGAGCAGGAAGCCGTACAACGACAGGGTCGCCACGAACCGCTGGATCTCGGGCAGACGCTCGCGCGGCCCGAGCAGCGCGGCGCAGCGCGCGATCCAGTCCTCGGACAGGATGCGCATGTCGAAGTCCGGCGCGGTCGGCATCACCGCGCCGTCGGTGCGGTACGCGCCGGCCGTCCGGGCGACGAAGTCGACGACGGTCGCGAGGTCCGCATCGGCCTGCGGATCGCTGGCCTCGGGCGGCGTCCCCGTGGCGAGGACGCGCTGCTCCCGCGCGCTCAGGTAGTTGGACATCAAGATCATCAACTGCAGGTAGTACGGCCGGCTGCCCGGGCGCCGCATCGCCCGGCCCAGCGCCTCGGGCGAGCGGTGCTCGCACAGCGTCCGCAGCAGCGCGGGCGCGGCGGCGTAGTAGCACTCGAAGCCGACCCAGGTGCGGCCGCGGATGTCGAAGAGCTCGGACTTCATGCTCCCGCGCTGCTCGCGACGCATCGCCTGCGCCTGGGCTCGACCCCAGCTCCGGATGACCGCGTCGACCGTGTGGCGCGACCCGCTGTCCGCGCGTGCGCTCACGACCCGTCGGGCGCCAGCACGAGCATCCCGTTCGGCTCGATCGACACGCGCCGGCCCGCCAGCGCCGCACCGTCCTGCGCGAAGTCCGCGGCGACGAGGCAGGGCAGGCCCAACTGGCGGGCGACGATCGCGATGTGCGACGTCACCCCTCCCCCTTGGCAGACGACGCCCCGCACGTGCGGCAGGATCGGCACGATCGACGTCACCGACGCGTGCTCGGTCCAGATGATCGTCTCGCCCAGGTCCTCGGCCATCAGCTCGACCACGTGCGCGACCGACGTCGCCTCGCGCAGCGTCCCGGTGGCGGTGCCCGCCGAGGCGACGATGCCCCGCGCGAGAAGGTGCTGTGCCGCGCTCATCGGCCGTCCTCCGCGATGTCGTTGTGCATGTTCATGCTCGCTCCTCCATCTCACAGCCCCAGCTCGCGGCCGACGATCTCGTACATGACCTCGGTCGTGCCGCCGTAGATGCGTTGCACGCGCGCGTCGCGCCACAGGCGCGAGATCGCGTACTCGTCCATGTAGCCGTAGCCGCCGTGCAGCTGGACGCACCGGTCGAGGACCTCGAACTGCAGCTCCGAGGTCAGCGCCTTGACGCCCGCCGCCTCGGCGTCCCCGAGCGCGCCCGTGTCGAGCGCGGCGATGCACGCGTCGACGTACTGGCGCGCGGCGCGCACCCGCGTGGTCAGGTCGGCGAGCGCGAAGCGGTTGGCCTGGAAGCTGCCGATCGGCCGGCCGAAGGCGTGGCGATCCCGCGCGTAGGCGACCGTGAGCTGCAGCGCGTGCTCACAGGCGGCAACGGCGGAGACGGCGATCGACAGGCGTTCCCGCGGCAGGTTGCGCATCAGGCTCGCCAGACCGCGGCCCGGTTCGCCGAGGAGGTTGGCGACCGGAACGCGAACGTCGGTGAAGAACAGCTCTGCGGTGTCCTGCGCCCGGCGGCCGACCTTCGCGAGCTTGCGACCCCGCTCGAACCCGGGCGTGTCGGCGTCGATCATCAGCAGGTCGTAGACCGGTCGGTCGCCCTCGGGCACCGAGCGCGCCGCGACGATCACGCGGTCGGCCTGGATGCCGCTGGTCACGAACGTCTTCGAGCCGTTGACCACGATCGTGTCGCCGTCCCGGCGCGCCGTCGTCTGCATCGCCCGCAGGTCGGATCCGGCGCCGGGCTCGGACATCGCGATCGCGACGACGGACTCGCCGGCGACGAAGGACGGCAGCCAGCGGGCCTGCTGCTCCTCGTTGGCGAGCTCGACCAGATAGGGCGTAACGATGTCGTTCTCGAGGGCGAAGTTGTCGCCGGGGACCGCCGCGTACTCGATCTCCTCGTCCAGGATCGCGTTGAAGCGGAAGTCGTGCAGGTCGAGCCCGCCGTGCCGCTCGGGCGCCGCGAAGCCGACGAACCCGGCGGCCCCCGCCTTGCGCCAGAACTCGCGATCGACCATGCCGGCCGTTTCCCAGCGCTCGGCGTGGGGCACGGCCTCGCGCTGCAGGAACGTGCGGACGGACGTCCGGAAGTCCTCGTGGACGGGCTCGAAGATCGTCCGGCGCATCGGGCTCAGACGATCCGCAGCGCGCCGGTGGCGAACCCCAGCGCGCGGTTCGCGAGGAACGGGACGCCGGTCTCCAGGGCGGCATAGGTCGCGTGGTCGGCGGTCCCCTCGACGAAGCGCCGGTAGGAGCCTTCGAGCATGATCGCGCACTTCCACCCGGCCAGCGCGGCGTACCAGACCGCCGCCTCCGCGGCCACCTCCGCGCCACGGCCCGCGTAGCGCTCGAACAGCTCGGCGCGGGTCGGGAAGCCCTCGGCCAGCATCACCGCCGGCATCCGCGGCCACTGCAGCTCGGCCTGATCGTCGAGCCAGTAGTAGAGCAGCCAGCCGAGGTCGGCCGCCGGATCGCCGATCGTCGACAGCTCCCAATCGACGACGGCGGCGACCCGACCGGTCGCGGGGTCGACGATGACGTTGTCGAGCTTGTAGTCGCCGTGCACGACCGCCGCGCGGGACTGCGGCGGGACGTTGGCCCGGAGCCAGTCGCCGACCTCGTCGACCTCCGGCAGCGGCCGGAAGCGCGCGCGCTCCCAGAGCTTCTGCATCCGGCGCAGCTGGCGCTCCGCGTAGGCGTCGGGGTTGCCGAAGTCGGCGAGCCCGATGCCCTGCCAGTCCAGGGCGCGGAGGCTCGCGAGCACGTCGATCGCGCTCTCGGAGAGCGCGGCGCGCTGGGCCGGGCCGAACCCCGCCGGAGCGCGCTCGCGCAGGACGAGGCCGCCGACCGGCTCCATCAGGTAGAACGGCGCGCCGAGCACGTCCCGATCCGTGCAGAGCAGCACGGGCTGGGGCACCGGAAGGTCGGCGCCGCCGGCCCGGATCGCCGACATCACGCGGTACTCCCGGGTGACGTCGAAGGCCGTCGGCGGCAGGTCGCCGCGCGGCGGGCGGCGCAGGACGAGGCTCCAGCCCGTGCCCTCCAACATGAAGGTCAGGCACGACTGCCCCTCGCCGAGCCGGCGAACGTCGAACTGCCCGTAGCCGGCGCCGAGGTGCTCGCGCAGGTGACGGGACAGCCGCTCGCGATCCACGAGCTCGGTGGGCACGAGCGCATCGGCGGTCATCGCGCGCCCGCGGGTCGGAAGCGCAGGAACGGAAGGCCGTCCTCGTCGCCGAAGACGCCCTCGAGCGCCATGTCCGGCGCGAGCGCGGCGGGGGCCACGCCTTCGAGCCGGGCGAAGATCCGCGGCCCGTCGGGCAGCTGCACCGTGCCGACGACGTACGGCACGTCGTCGGCCAGCGACGCGTCGAAGGCCACGTGCGTGACGACCCAGGAGTACAACGTGCCGCGCGCCTGCACCGGCTCCCACGCGTGGTCCGAGGAGCCGCAGTACGGGCACGTCGACAGCGGCGGGAACCGGAGGCGGCGGCATGCGCCGCAGCGCGGAAGCTCGAGCCGGCGCTCGGCCAGCGCCTCCCACAGCCGCGCCGACTCCGGCGCCTGCGCGACGACGTCCTCCAGGCGCAGCCCGCTCATCGGTCCACCGTGAGGACGAGCGCCGAGCCGCTCTCCATCCCGCCGGAGGTGACCGCCGCCGTCTCGGCGTTCGGCACCTGGTTGGCGGCGGTGCCCTGGATCTGGCGCACCGCCTCGACCACCGTGTTCATCCCGTGCAGGTAGCCCTCGCCGAGCATCCCGCCGTGCGTGTTCGTGGGCAATGAGCCATCCAAAGCGGTGTGGCCGTCCCGGACGAACGCGCCCGCCTCGCCACGGCCGACGAACCCCAGCCCTTCGAGGCTCCAGTGCACGACGCTGCTGAAGCAGTCGTAGATCTCGGCGACGTCGACGTCCTCCGGACCGAGGCCCGCGCCACCCCAGAGCCGGTCCTTCAGGAACGACGTGTGGTTGCGGGTGAAGTCATCCCAGAAGAGGGAGTCGCCGATGTCCAGGCCCGGGCGCCGCGGAGCGACGTAGGCCGACCCGGCGATCACGGCGGGCGGGCGCTTGAGGTCGCGGGCGCGCTCGAGGCTCGTCACGACGAGCGCGCACGCGCCGTCGACCTCGCGCGCGCAGTCGTGGAGGTGGAACGGCTCGGCGATCACGCGGCTCTCGAGGTAGCCGTCCAGGTCGAGCGGCTTGCGCAGCGTCGCTCGCGGGTTGGTCTCGGCGTAGGCCCGCTGGGCGATCGGCACGGCGCCGATGTCCTCCTGCGTGGCGCCCGTCTCGACCATGTACCGCCGCGCCCACATCGCCATGTACTGCGCGTAGCTGACGTACCCCAGCGGGTAGCGGTAGGGCGCGCCGCCGCCGGCGACCGGTGCCCGGCCGACGCGGACGCCGGACCGCCCGTTCATCGCCCGGTACAGCACGACGCAGTCGGCCAGGCCAGCGTGGACCGCCATCGCGGCGTGCATGACGAGGAAGCACGGCGACTGACCGCCGAGGTGGAAGTCGAGCGCGTAGCTCATGTCCGGCAGCGCGAGGGCCGTGGCCACCGCCTCGGTCGGCACCGAGTCGTCGAACATGCTGTAGCTCGCGATGCCGTCGACCTGATCGGGAGTCAGGCCCGCGTCGGCGATCGCGGCGCCGCACGCCTCGACGGCGAGGTCCAGGACGCTGCGGCCCGAGCTGGCCGAGAACTCGGTCTGCCCCAGCCCGGCGATCGCGACGTTCCCGTGGTATCCGCGGCTCATGTCGTCACCGCCCCGTGAAGCGCGGCGCCCGCTTCTCGCCGAACGCGGCGAGCCCTTCCTGGGCGTCCTCGCTGGTCAGGCAGTAGCGCAGGTCGACCTCGCGCTCCACGTCCATCCGGGTCTCGATGTCCGCGCCCGACCAGAAGACCGAGTTCAGGACGCCCTTCGCGTTCTTGACCGCCAGCGGGCTCTTCGCCGCGAGCTGCTCGGCAAGGCGGTCGGCGACGGCTTCGAGGTCGGCGGCAGGGACGACCCGCGAGACGAGGCCCCAGTCACGGGCCTCCTCGGCGTCGAGCAGCCGCCCGGTCAGGATCAGCTCACGGGCGCGCGCCGGGCCGACGACGAGCGGCAGCATCGCCAGCACGCCACCGCCGCCCATCATCCCGAAGTTGAGGTGCGCGTCGCCGATCCGGGCCGTGTCCGCCGCGATGGCGAAGTCGCAGAACATGATGAGCTCCGTGCCACCGGCGACCGAGACGCCGTTGACCAGGGCGACGACGGGCTTCGGGTACTTCGCCACGGCGATGAAGAGGTCGTGGCAGTCGGCGAGGAACCGCGGGAACTCCACCGCGTCGCGCTGCAGCTCGACGTAGCGCTTCATGTCGCCGCCCGCGCAGAACGCCCGCCCGGAGCCCGTGACGAAGATGACCCGGACGTCCTGATCGGCGCCGAGGTCGTCGAAGGCGGCGCGCAGCGCCTTGATCGTTCCCCAGTCCATCGGGTTCATGTCGTCGGGGCGGTTCATCGTCACCCAGCCGGCGAACCCCGGCTGGCCGTCGATCGGACGCCGCTCGACGATCACGGAGGCGGCCGGCCGTTCGCTGGTGGGTGCGTTCGTCATCGTGGGCAACGTATCAACTTTGGAATCGAGTTATCAACTTGAAAGTTGGGAACTGGCCGCGAGCAGCCGAGCGACCGGCGCGCCGGCGGCGGTGGCGACCAAGCCGCCCCACGGACCTGCCGGCAGATGGCTCACCGCGGCCGGCCAGCCGGCGTCGACGGCCACGAACACGCGCCCGGCCGCCAGCCCGGCCGCGGCCTCCAGGAGCCCCAGGGGATCCTCAGCGGCTCCCGGGCTCACCAGGACGGGGTCGTCTCCGGACCGGGCGTCGTCGACCTGCGCGAGCGACCGGCAGTCGATCGCGCCGGCGGCGGCGAACGTGCCATCCGCCCACGGCGCCGGCTCCCACGCGAGCACGCGGACCTGGCGGCGCCGGTCGCACTCGGCCAGCAGGCGCTCGGTCTCGGGATGGGGCGGCGGAGCGACCAGCCCGAGCGCGCCGGCGTGGACCTCGCCCGTCGTCCCGTCGACGGTCACCACGTCGCCCTCCGACAGCAGGCGGTCGCCGAACGCGGCGCCGCCGTCGCGGAAGCTGAGCGCGGTGACGCTGCAGACGGCCGGGAGGTTCATGCCGCGCGCGACGACCGCGGCGTGGCTCACCCGCCCACCACGGGCGGTGACGACCGCTTGCGCGGCGACGAAGCCGCTGATGTCGTCGGGGCTCGTGACCTCGCGGACGAGGACCGCCGGTCGGCCGTCGGCCGCCATCGCCTCGGCCGCCGGCGAGCTGAAGGCCAGCGCCCCGACGGCCACGCCGGGGGACGCGGGCACGCCGCGACCGAGCAGGTCCCGCGGCGCGGCGGCGTCGAGCACCGGGCGCTCCGCATGGATGAGCGAGGCGGGCGCGATGCGTTGGAGCGCGGTGGCCGCGTCGATCGTCCCGGCGGCGAGCAGGTCGAGCGCGATCCGCAGTTGGGCCAGCGCCGTGCGCTGGCCCGGGCGCACCTGCAGCACCCACAGCCGCCCGCTCTCGATCGTGAACTCGATGTCGCACATGTCGCGGTAGCGCTCCTCGAGCGTGCCCGCCATCGCGACGAGCTCGGCGTAGGGCTCCGGCAGCACCCGCGCGCAGTCGGCGAGCGTCCCGACCTCGTGCTCTCCGCTGACCACGTCCTCACCCTGAGCGTTGACGAGGAAGTCTCCATACATCCCCGGGGTGCCGGACGCCGGGTCGCGCGTGAACGCCACGCCGGAGCCGGAGCGCTCGTCGAGGTTCCCGAAGACCATGGCCTGGACGACGACCGCCGTGCCGAGGTCGTCGGCGATGCCGGCGTGACGGCGGTACCGCTGCGCCCGCGGCGACTGCCAGGATCGCAGGACCGCCTCCACCGCTTCGCGCAGCTGGTCCCAGGGATCCTCGGGGAACGCCGTCCGGCTCTCGGTCTCGATGGCCTGCCGGTAGCGGCCCGCCGCCGCGCGCAGGCCGGCGACCGTGTCCCCCGCGAGCTCGTCGCCGCGCCCGACCTTCGCCATGGCGAGCTTGGCCGAGGACAGCCCACGCACGGAGCCGCCGAACATGTGCAGGAGCCGGACGTAGGAGTCCCAGGCAAAGACGCCGTCGGCGGTCATCCGCTCGAGTCCGGCGAGCGTCTCCTCGCCGAGGCCCACGTTCAGGATCGTGTCCATCATCCCCGGCATCGACACGGGCGCGCCGGAGCGGACGGACACGAGCAGCGGCGCGTCGGCGTCGCCGAAGCCGCGGCCGACGACCGCTCCGAGCGCAGCGATCCCGTCCACGATCTCGTCCCACGCGTCGCGCGGGACGGCGCCCTCGCGTGCGTACCGGCGGCACAGCTCGGTCGAGACGATGAACGCGGGCGGCACGCCGATCCCGGCGCTGCGCAGGACCGCCAGGCTCGCGCCCTTGCCGCCCAGCGTGCTGACGTCGGTCGGCTCGGCCTCGTCGACCGGGACCACCCAACGGGCCTGGCCGATCACGTCGAGCCCTCCTGCGCCCGGCTGCGACCGAGCGTGATCAGGAAGTCCTCGTGGCACTCGAACCAGACGGTGTGGAACGACGGCAGCAGCGGGTCGGCGACGAAGCGCCGGTCGCCCGCACGGGCCTGTTCGAGCGCGGTGCCGAGCCGCTCGGCGTACGCCCCGAAGCGCGGCACGTCCCGCGCCGCGATCGCGAAGCCTTCGCCGACCTGCTCGTGGATCTCCCCCAGCTCGTCGAGGACCTCGAGCGGCTCTGCGCCGCGCTGCCAGTCGCTCGTCAACTGCTTGACGTCCTGGTTGACCTCGAGGAACACCTCGTAGCCGACGCGGACGTCGGTCGTGCCGGAGGCGCGGCGAAGCTCCGCCTGCTCGGCGTGGACGTCGATGCCCTCACGCGTCAGCGCCCAGGCGCCGGGCGGGGTCGCGACCCGCCACACCGAGCCCTGGGCCTCGAGGACCGCCAGGCGCTCCGCGACGACGTCGCCGGCGACGCGCAGCGCGTCGGCGACGGCGACGTCGGCCGCCGCGCCCTTGATCCGCAGGATCTGCAGGACGTCGAGGTCATCGACTTCGAACCCGGTCACGAACCCTCCACTCCTCTGCCGCAGGTCGGTTCCCGCGCAAGCCACGGGACGAAGGCCGCTACTTGAACGACCCGGCACGTCTCTCCTTGAACGCGTGCAGCCCTTCCTCGAAGTCGTCGGTCGCGCTGAGCAGCGCCTGGGCCATCGCCTCCAGACGGAAGCCCGGCTCCATGCCCAAGTCCAAGTTCATGTACGTGGTGCGCTTGATCCACTCGAGCGAGGTCCGCGACGACGCCGCGAGCTTGGTGGCCATCTCGAGCGCGGCGTCGCCGACCTCGTCGTGGGGCACGACGCGGTTGACCAGCCCGATCCGCTCGGCGGCCGCGGCCGAGAGCTCCTCGTTGAGGAGCATCAGCTCGAGCGCCCGCCCGGTGCCGACGACGCGCGGCAGCACCCAGGTCAGGCCGACGTCGGGCACCAGGCCGCGCGCGACCTGCCCGACCCGGAACGACGCCCGGTCGCTGACGATGCGCAGGTCGGTCATCATCGCGACGGCGGTTCCGCCGCCGTGGGCCGGCCCGTTGATCGCGCCGATCACCGGGCACGGCAACTGCAGCAGGAGCAGCGCCAGCTCCTGGAAGAACATCTGTGCGCGGTAGCCGTCGACGGGACGCGGTCCCAGGAAGTCGGCGAACTCGGTCACGTCCCCGCCGGAGCAGAAGTAGTCGCCGGCGCCGGTGAAGATGACCGCCTTGGTGGCGCTCGGGTCGTCGCGCACCTCGCGCAAGGTCGTGATCAGCGCGTCGCGGAGGGCCTCGCTGAGCGCGTTGAGGACCCGCGGCCGGTTGAGCGTCAACCGCAGGACGTAGGGGGCCGGCCGCTCGACCTTGAGGTGCGGCTCGCCGTCGTTCGGCGTGTCTTTGGGCGTCATCGAGCGGTGAACTTACGAGGCCGGCGACCGTTTGTCAACTTCAAAGTCGAAAAGTCAATTTGAAAGTAGGTCAGACGTCGATGCGCTCACGCCGCCAGGGGATTCGCGTTGCCGCCGTCGATCACGAGGCGCGCGCCGGTGATCAGCGCGGCCTCCTCGGACGCGAGGAAGCGCACGGCGGCCGCGACGTCGTCCGGCCGGCACACGCGCCCGAAGGGCTGGCGTGCGTCGAGGTCGGCGGCGACCCCGCCGCCCAGCCGTGCGCGCACCAGGCGGTCGCCCATGTCGGTGGAGACCAGCCCCGGCGCCACGATGTTCACGCGCACTCCCGCGTCGGCCTCTTCCTTGGCGAGCGTCTGCGCGAGCGCCTCGACAGCGGCCTTGGCCATGTTGTACGGCGCCGCGCCGGCGGGCATGTGCGCGACGAGGCTGCTGGAGATGACGATGACGTCCGATCGGGGCCGCGTCCGCATTCCCGGCAACAGCAGCCGGCAGAGCTGATGCGTCGCGAGCGCGTTGATGATCATCACCCGCTCCAGCTCGCGCAGCTCGGTATCGCCCACCGACCGCCCGGCACTGGCCCGGCCCGCGTTGGCGACGAGCAGGTCGACGACCCCGACACGCGCGCGCAGCTCCGCGGCGAAGGCCTCGAACCCGGCGAGATCCTCGAGATCGAGCTGCAGGCATTCCGCCCTCCCACCCGAGGCCATGATCTCGGCGGTGGTGGCGCGCGCCGCACCCTCGTCGCTGCGGTACCCGATCGCCACGGTCGCGCCGCCCGCGGCGAGCGCCAGCGAGATGCCACGACCGATGCCGCGGCCGCCGCCGGTCACGAGCGCGACGCGGCCGGTCAGCGTGCCGGCCGTCACGAGGCCTCTCCGGTCGCCAGCAACGCCGCACCGAGCTGCTCCCGCGCGCGCAGGCGCCGCGTCGGCACGTGCTCGGTCGGCACGCCGTCGGGCGGGGGCGCATAGCGCTTGAGGATCTGGCGCGCGACGCTCTGGCGATGGACCTCGTCGGGACCGTCGAGGATGCGCGCCGCGCGCGCCATCCGGTACATCTCCTCCAGCGGCAGGTCGGCCGAGTAGCCGAGCGCGCCGTGCGCCTGGAGCGCGCGGTCGACGACGTCGTGGAGCACGCGCGCGCCGAAGAACTTGATCAACCCGATCTCCTGCCGCGCGGCCGCCGCGCCCTTCGTGTCGATCACCCACGCGGCGTGCAGGGTCATCAACCGCGCGGCGTGCATGTCGGCCGCGCAGTCGGCGATCCAGTTCTGGATCGTCTGCTTCTCGGACAGGAGCCCGCCGTGCGACGTGCGGTACGTCGCACGCTCGCAGAGCATGTCGAACGCCCGCCGGCACACGCCGAGCCACCGCATCGCGTGGTGGATCCGCCCTGGGCCGAGCCGGAGCTGGGCGATCTTGAACCCGTCGCCGGCGCCGCCGAGCAGCGCGCCCGCGTCGAGCGGCACCCCGTCGAAGACGACCTCGGCGTGGTTGCCGGCCCGCCCCAGGGCCGCGGTCGGATCGTCCATCGACGGCACGTCCCGGAGCACCCGCACGCCCTCGGCGTCCGCCGGCACGATGAGCATCGAGGCGCGCCGGTGGGCCTGGGCGTCCGGGTCGGTGACGGCCATCACGATGAAGACGTCCGCCAGCGAGCCGTTGGTCACGAACCACTTGTGGCCGTCGAGGACCCAGCCGCCATCGACTTCTCGCGCGCGCGTCTTAATGAGGGTGGGGTCGGAACCGGCGACCTCGGGCTCGGTCATCGCGAACGCCGAGCGGATCGCGCCGGCGAGCAGCGGCCCCAGCCAGCGCTCCTTCTGCGCGGCGCTTCCGGCGATCGCGAGGATCTCGCTGTTGCCCGAGTCGGGGGCCTGGCACCCGAAGGCCTCGGGACCGAACGGCGAGGTCCCGATGATCTCGTGCATGAGCGCGAGCTTGACCTGGCCGAAGCCCTGGCCGCCGAGCTCCGGCGGCAGGTGCGCCGCCCACAGCCCGCGCTCCTTCACCTCGGCCTGGATCGGCGCGTAGAGCCGGTCCAGGTCGGACTGCTCGAGCTCCGAGGCCACCGTCTCGAGCGGCCAGACGCGTGCCCGGACGAACGCGTCCATCCACGCGAGCTGCGCCTCGAACGCGGGGTCGGTCGCGAAGTCCCATGCCATCGTCAAACGCTCCGGGTCGCTGAGGAAGTCGTCTTGTCGGAATCGAGGCCGGCGCCGACCACGGCCGCCTCGCTGAGCTGCGAGCGCTCGATCTCGGCCACCGCCTCGCCGTCGCGCATGACCACGACGCGATCGCAGATCAGCGCCAGCTCCTTGGCGTCGGATGAGCAGACCAGGACGCCGGCGCCCTGAGCCGCCGCGGTCGCGATCAGCTCGAAGATCCCGGCCTTGGCGCCGACGTCGACGCCCTGGGTCGGCTCGTCCAGCAGCAGCACCCGGGGCTCGTTGCGCAGCCACTTGGCGAGCACGACCTTCTGCTGGTTGCCACCCGACAGCAGCGTCAGCGGCCGCTCGGGCTCGGCGGGCCGCACGGCGACACGCTCGATCCACTCGTCGACCTCGCGGCGCTCCGCCGCCTGGTCGAGCCGGCCGAAGCGGCGGCGCAACGGCGCCAGCCGCGGCAAGGTCATGTTCTCGCGCACCGACATGGTCATCACGGCGCCCTCGCGGTGGCGCTCGGCGGGGACGTAGGCGATCCCGGCGGCGATCGAGCGACGCGGGTTCGGGCGCCCGAGCGCGCGACCGCCGACCCGCAGCTCGTCGAGCTGCGCGTCGCTCGCGCCGAACAGCGCGCCGGCCAGCTCCTCGCGCCCGGAGCCGAGCACGCCCGACACGCCGACGATCTCGCCTGGGTGCAGGTCGAGGTCCAGCCGCCGGATCGTCCGGCTCCGCAGGCCACGAGCGCTCAGCACCGGCTCGGTCGCGAACGCGACCTCGCCGTGCTCGGTGTGCGCGGAGGCGATCTCGCCGGCGATCAACCTCACCAGGTCGTCGTGGTCGTACTCGCCGCGGCCCACGTCGGCGATCAGCTTCCCGTCCCGCAGGGCGATGACCCGGTCGGCGAGCTCCACGACCTCGTCGAGCCGGTGAGAGATGAAGATGACCCCGGCGCCCCGCGCGGCGACCCGGCGCACCGCGGTGAACAGCTTGCCGACCTCGTCGCCGTGCAGCGCGGCGGTCGGCTCGTCGAGGACGAGGACGTTGGAGGGATGGTCCCATCCGTCGAGCGCTCGGGTGATCGCGACGATCGTGCGCTCCGCGGCCGACAGCGTCGCGACCGGCGCGGTGACGTCGAAGGACCCGCCGAAGCCCGCGATCATCGCCTCGGCGTGGCGCCGCTCGGTCTTCACGGGCGCCGGCAGGAGGCCGCGGCGGCCGAGCCGGCGGCCGAGGTCGAGGTTCTCGATCGTCGAGAGCACGCCCACCAGGCCGAGGTCCTGGTGGATGAAGTGGAGGCTGACCGGCTGGCCGTCGGGGCCGCGGCCGAGGATCACCTCGGAGCCCGGATCGGGCTGATGGACGCCGGCCAGGATCTTGACCAGCGTCGACTTCCCCGAGCCGTTCTGCCCGACCAGGGCGACGATCTCCCCCGCGCCGAGCTGGGTCGAGACGCCATCCACGGCCTTGAGCCCCGGGAACGTCATGGAGACGTCGCGAACCTGGAGGAGCGCCGAGAACGTGTCGTCCATGTTTCGCACTCTAGTACAGCGTTTCTTCAGCCGCAACATCGTTGCGCGGCATCGCCGCGTGCGCGCGACGACGCGCCGCGGCGCTCGAGCGCCGCGCGGCCGGTGCGCCCGGGACGTCCTGGGTCAGGCGCGGGAGCCGGCGGCGGCGATGCGGAGCATCGTCTCGGCGACCGTCTCGATGCGCTCATCGGTCAGACGTTGCGCCGGACCGGCGAGCGTGATGGCGGCGTCGACGCCCGTGCCGTTGTCCTCGGCGCTGATGAGCACCGCCACGGCGCGCAGGCCTTCTTCGCTCTCGCCGTCGTTGAGCGCCCAGCCCCGCTTGCGGACCTTGGCCAGCTCGCGCCGGACGCCGGCGGCCGACGTCTTCGAGCGCTTCGTGACCCCCACCAGCTCGTTGGCCAGGAGGTCGTCGAGGCGTGCCGGCGGCAGGTTCGCGAGCAGGACCTTGCCCGCCGCGCTGACGTGGGCCGGCAGGACGGTCCCGACGCGCGGGGTGGCGCGCACCATCGACGAGCCCTCGACGCAGTCGATGTAGAAGGCGTCGTTGCGCTGCAGGACGACGAGGTGCGCGGTCTCGCCCACCTCGCGGACGATCTCCTCGAGCGTCGAGCGCAGCGCCGTGCGGATGTCCGACCTCTGGACCGCGCTGAGGCCGACGCGCAGCAGCGCGGGGCCGCTGTGGAAGACCTTGGTCCGCGGGTCCTGCCGCACGAACTCACGATGCTCGAGCACGTTCAGGAGCCGGAAGGCGGTGGAGCGCGACACCCCGAGGAACTTGCCCGCCTCGGTGATGGTGATCGACTCGCGGTCCTCGAACGCCAGGATCAACGACAGTGCCCGGTCGACCGAGTCGATCGGATACGCGGGGCCCGGACCGTTCACGGCTCTCACCTTACCGTCCGGGGGTGGCACCGGACCGTCTGATCGCGGGAGCGGCAGCCTCGACCTCACCGAGCAACTCGGCGAGCTGGGCGGCGAACGGCGCCTCCTCCGACGGGGCGAACGTGCCGGCGACGACCTTGTCGGGCCGGACGAGGACGCAGCGTCCCCGGACCGGGTCGAGCTGCGCGGCCAACGACCCGTCCAGGTCGGCGACGCCTTCGAGCCGGAGGCGGACCACCGGCAGCCGATGGTCCAACGTGACGTGGACCGGCTTGGCGCCGAGCTGCTCCCACACGGCGGCCGAGAGCTCCTCGAAGCACCGCGGATCGGTGTCGACGGCGAGCAGCGCGAAGCCGGTGCCGAGGACGGCGTCGAGCCCGACGACGTGGCCGGCGGCGTCGATCACCTGCGCCTCGATCAGCATCCGGCCGGCGAGCGGATCGGTGCCCGCGTCGACCGAGAAGCCGTCCGGGTACAGGGCCGGCGGGCGGTAGCGCATCTCGGTCAGGAACCGCTTGACCGCGGGGACGCGGCCCACCGTCGCGAACAGCACGTCCCGGGCCCATGCCTTGGCGCGTGACCGAGTCATCATGACCGCCCCGAGGCGGACCGAGAGCGCGACGGTCGCCTCGACGTGGGGCTGGCGCTCGCGCGTGTAGCTGTCGAGCAGTCCGCGGCCTGCGCGGCCCTGCAGCTCGGCGGCGATCTTCCAGGACAGGTTGGCGGCGTCGCGGATGCCGCTGTTGAGGCCCTGGCCCGCGAACGGGGGCATCATGTGCGCGGCGTCGCCCAGGATGAAGACGCGGCCGTCGTCGAAGCGATCGGCGACCAGCGCGTAGAACTTGTAGATCGTGGAGCGAACGACGTCCTCGGCAGCCAGCGCCCGGTACGGGGCGACGAGCCGCGTGACGAGGTCCGGCAGGTCGTCGTCGGTCGGATGCTCGTCGTCGCGGATCAGGAACTCGTAGCGGCAGCGCCCGTCGCGCCCGACGACGATCACCCGCGGACGGTCCGGGTCGCCGTAGTGCATCGCGTAGCGCTCGTCGTGGCGGTCGTTGATCGTGTCCACGACCAGCCATCGCTCCTCGAACGCCGAGCCGGTCATCGGCTCCTGACCGATCAGGGTCCGAACGGGACTGCGCCCGCCATCGGCGCCGAGCAGGTAGCGCGCCTCCACCGTCTCTGTGCGACCGCCCGTCTCGATCGTCGCGGTGACGCCGTCGGCGTGCTGCTCGAAGCCGGTGAACGTCGTCTGATGGCGCACGTCGACGTGCGGGTACCGGCGGAGTCCGCGGAGCAGGACGAGCTGGAACTCCGCGTGGTCGATCGGGTTCTTGATGGGCTGCCCGTGGGGCGGCCGCTCCGGGCCCCGCGCGTAGGCCAGCAGCTGCCCGCGCCGACCGAAGTACTTCGTGCCCGTGCCTGGCAGCGCGACGTCGCGCATGCGGTCGACGAGCCCGAGCCGCTGCATGAAGCGCATGGTCTCGTCGTCGACGCTCACGGCACGGGGAAGCTCGGCCACTCCGGGCTCGCGCTCGACGAGCAGCACGTTCACCCCGAGCTGGCCGAGCGCGTTGGCCGCGGCCAGCCCGGTGGGCCCTCCCCCGACGACGAGCACGTCGACGTCAGGCATGCACGTCCTCGGCCACGACCGTGTTGTCGACCGAGCCGATGCCCTCGATCGTCACCTTGACGCGATCCCCCGGAGTCAGGAAGACCTGAGGGTCGCGCCGGTAGCCGACCCCGGCGGGCGTGCCCGTCAACACCACGTCGCCGGGCGCCAGCGTCATGAACTCCGACAGCGTGCTGATGGTCTCGGCGAGCCCGAAGATCATGTGCCGCGTGTTCGAGCGCTGCCGCTCCTGCCCGTTGAGCTCGAGCGCGATGTCGAGCTCCGGCTCGGCCCCGAGCTCGTCGGCCGTCACCAGCCACGGCCCGAGCGGTGTCGTGCGCGGCCACGCCTTGCCCTGCAGCCACTGATGCGTCTTGTACTGGTAGTCGCGCATCGTGACGTCGTTGGCCACCGCGTACCCCGCGACGACGCCCGGCGCCTCGGCCAGCGAGATGCGGCGCGCGGGTCGGCCGATGACCACGGCGAGCTCGGCCTCGTAGTCGATCTGCGTCGACTCGGGCGGTGCGACGATGTCATCGGCGGGGCCGATGATCGACTCCGCGAACTTCGTGAACAACACCGGGTAGGTCGGGAGCTCGCGCTTGGTCTCCGTGACATGGCCGCGGTAGTTGAGGCCCAGGCAGATGACCTTCCCCGGCTGCAGGACGGGCGCCAGGAGACGCACGTCGGCGAGCGGGAGCGGCGCCGCCTCCGCCGCGGCCGGGGCCTCCAAGAGCAGCGCGAGGTCGAACCCCGCGCTGATCGGTGGGATCGCCAGCGGCACGACCGCGTCGCCCTCGACGCGGCCGGCGCGAACTTCCCCGTCGTGCCGGTAGTTGACGAACCGCATCAGGCGGCGGGCGCTTCGAGCGGCCGGCGCCACTCGGGGGCCGGTCCCCAGAGGTTCACGGTCCGCAGCTCGGCGGCCCAGTTGCGTGGCTCGGGGTACTCGACGCGGTCGTCCCAGAACCGCTCCATCTCGCAGGACAGCTCGATGTGGACGCCGTCGGGATCGTCGAACATGATGAACACGTTGTTCCCGGGCCCATGGCGGCCGGGACCCCAGCTGACCGGGACGTCGCGGACGGCGAGCAGGTCGCACCAGTCCTTGACGTCCTCCCAGTCGGAGACCTCGAAGCAGTAGTGGTCGAGGCCGCCGACCTCGCCCTGCACGATCGCGACGGTGTGGTGCTCGCGATTGCAGCGCATCCACGCGAACCGGTCGGCCATGCGGTCGGAGACCACGAACCCGAGGACGTCTCGGTAGAAGGCGGTCAACGCCGGCACGTCGGGCGACGTGAGGGTGATGTGATGCAGCCCGGTCGGCCGGCGCCCGTCGGCGCGCACGCCTTCGCCGGTCCGGTCGATCCGCCCGTGCACCTCGATCACGTGGCCTTCGGGGTCGGCGAACCGGATGCCGTCGGGATGGTCGGCGTCGGCGGCCGGCGCGACCGCGATCCCGTGCGCGGACAGGCGCTCCGACAGCGCGCGGAACTGCGCCTGGTCGACGACCTCGAGGGCGAAGTGGTCCAGCCCCTGACCGTCGTGGAGCTCGACGACGTGCGCTCCACCCAGCGCCAGCTGAGCGCGGGGGCGGTCGGCGACGACGGTGCGCAGGCCCACGACGTCCTCGTAGAACTGACGCGTCCCGGCGGGATCCGCGCTGCGGAGGGCTACGTGGGAGAGCTTGGCCTGAAGCACGCGACTACCTGATTCCTCTGTGTCATTGATCGAAATAGTGTTTTGATTGCTGGAACTTATGCCTCGTGTGGGCCGGCGTCAAGCACCGGCCCGGAGCGTCGTTCGAAACGCAGCAGGCGCCGGATCGCGCCGGCATGCGCGCCAAAGCGCTCGTACTTGGCGAGCCCCACGGCGGCCAGCAGGGCCACGCCGTTGAACAGGTCGGGGATCCACACCGGCGCCCCCGCGAGCTGGAGGCCCTTGATGCCGGTCGCGAGCACGTACACCGCCACGACCGTGCCCCAGACGTTGAAGCGCCCGCGCCGGAACTGCGTCGAGCCCAGGAACGCCGCGGCGAACGCGGGCAACAGCAGCGGCGGACCGATCGTCGGGTCCCCGGCGGCGATCCGCGAGCTCGTCAGGATCCCCGCCAGGGCGGTGATCACACCGCACGCGACCAGCGAGACGAGCACGACGCTCGAAGTGCGAACGCCCGCGAGGCGCGCCGCCTCCGCGTTGCCCCCGGTCGCGTAGACCCGCCGTCCCGCCGGCGTTCGCTCGAGCACGTACCAGACGCCCAGGGCCACGGCGAGCAAGATGTAGACGGGCAGCGTGATCCCGAGCACCTCGCTTCTCGCCATGCTCTGGAACGACGAGCTGAGCCCGAGGATCTGCTGGCTGTCGGAGATCCACGCGATCAGCGCGAGCAGGATCGAGCTCATCCCCATGGTGGCGATGAACGAGTCGATCCGCGCCTTGACGATCAGCAGCCCGTTGAGGGCGCCGACCGCCGCGCCGGCGACGAGCGTCACGGCGATCGACACGCCGATCGGGCTCCCGCGATTGGAGAGCAGCCACGCGACGAGGATGGCGCCGAGCCCCACCTCGGCGCCGATCGCGAGGTTGAACGAGCCCGCCGCGAGCGGCAGGACCAGTCCGACGGCGACCAGCGCCGTGATCGCGTTGGCGTCGAGGAGCGTGCGCCACACGTCCACGTCGAGGAACGTCTGCGGGATCCACAGCGAGAACACGACGAAGACGACGACGAACACGTAGAGCGCGCTGACGTTCCTGAACGACAGCGCGCGCAGCACGGCCCGCCGCCGATCAGCGGATTGCGACGACACGATCGGCTACTGGCCCGTCGGGGCTCCCCAGAGCTTCACGAACCGCTGCGCGAAGTCGGGGTAGCCCGTCCAGCCCTTGGCGGGATCGAACGTGATGTCCTGCTTGCGCAGGACCTGCTGGACGATCGTGCCCTTCGCCTCCGGGCCCGAGAGCGCCTGGCCGCCCATCTCGCGCGCGAGCTGGTCGATCATGGTCCAGGTCAGGATCGGGAGATCGGAGCCGACGCTGGCGTCCTGCTGACCGTCCTTGATCGCTTGGAGGTTGCCAGGGGTGGCGCCGCCGCCGACCGTCGGCACGTCGATCCCCGCTGTCCGCAGCGCGGCCGGCAGCCCGAGCTGCATCTCGTCGGTGGCGAACACGGCGAAGTCGGTGTCCGGGTGGGCCTGCAGGTCGCTGACGACCTGGCCCGACGCGCCCTTGGCGACCTCCGCGATCGGGATGCTGACCACGCGCAGGGTGCAGGCGGGGCACAGCTCCTTCAGCTTGCTCTTGACGCCGCCGCTCTCGATCGACGCGAAGTCGAGCTCGGGCACGGTGTAGAAGACCACGTCGTGCGCCTTGCCCTCGCTGCGCGCGATGGTCCAGGCCGCGAGGATCTCGCCGAGGTTCTTCGCGTCACCGGCGCCGAACTGCACCGTCTTGAAGCCGAACTTGGCGCCGTTGACGATCGACCCGGCGACGACCGTCGTGCCCTCCTTGCGCAGCTGCGTGAGCTGACGCGCGAACAGGGTCGGGTCGGCCGCGAGGAAGATCACGCCCTTGGGCTTCTGCTCCACGATCGTGTCGAGGGCCGCGCTGACGCCCTGGGCGCCCTGGCCCCGGACGCGGTAGACGTCCAACCCCATCGCCTTGCCGGCCGACTGGATCAGCGTCCACTGGAGGGCCGCGACCGGCGTGCCGAGGTCGAGGAAAGCCACCCGCGTGCCCGGCGCCGGCCGCTTGGCCAACGGCTCGGTCACGGGGAAGGCGCTCGGGTGGCTCACGAGCGGGGCGATGAACGCCTTCGCCGCGGCGACGTCGACCTTGGCGTCGCCGCTCTTGCCGGTGTTGGTGGTGCTGCTGTCGCTGCTGCTGCCGCAGGCGGCTACGCCCAGCACGGCCAGCACGAGTCCTGCCGCACCGAGGCGCCTGAGCGCCCTGGTCGACCCTTCGACCCCACGACCCATCACTTGCTCGTCACACACCTGTCGTCTCCTCGGCATCGGTTCAGCTCCTCCCCGGCGCGGGCGACGACCGCTTGCACGGGCCCCGGGCGGACAGAAGGAGACCCGAGCGGCACGCTGCGCCAAGCATGGTCTATTCTGTGTGTCGCAACAATGTTTTGTCAAGTGAACTTTGCGTGACCTGCGTCTCAGCGGCAGGATCCATTGTGACTGAAGGAGCGTCAATGATGAGTGAGGTCGTGTACACGGCCCAGGCCAACGTCACCGGCGGCCGCCGCGGTGGACGCGGCGAGACCTCGGACGGCAACTTGTCGGTTGCCCTGGAGACGCCCGGCACGGGCGGCCAGGCGACGAACCCCGAGCAGCTGTTCGCCGTCGGCTACGCCGCGTGCTTCGCGAGCGCGGTGGCGTTCACCGCGTTGCGGCAGAAGGTCGAGACGGGCCCGGTCGCCGTCGACTCGAGCGTCTCGCTCCTCAAGGACGGGCTCGGCGCGTTCGACCTGGCGGTCGAGCTGCGCGTGACGCTGCCCGCCGTCGATGCCGACGCCGCCGTCGACCTCGTGCGGGCCGCGCACGAGACCTGCCCGTACTCCCGTGCGACGCGCGGGAACCTGGACGTCGCGCTGATCGCCAACGGGCAACCCGTCTGAGGAGCTGCGGCGACGGGGCGGCGCGGCGACCGTCCGGCCCGCCGGCCGCGCCGCTCCGTCGTCCGAGGCTCAGCCTGCGAGCGAGGCGAAGAGCGCGTGCGACGGGTCGCTGTCGTCGCGGCTGCCCCAGACCTGCTCGGGCGCCATCGTCGGCGGGCCGCCGGGGACGTCGAGCTGCGCGTCGAACGCGACGCGGCGGTCGGTGATCTTCCACTCGCCGCCGCGCTTCTCGAACCGGTCGAGGTAGCGGGTCATCAGGACCGTGGTCTGCGGCCCGTCGGCACCGGGCAGCACGTAGGTCGCCAGGACGTACGTCTCGCCGACGGCCGCGTCGCCGTCGAGCTCGATGGTCGACTGGCCGATGTGGTGATGGACCGCGAGCATCGGCGCGCGGAACGCCGCCGTTCCCGCGAAGAACCCGCTGACCGGGCCGTTGTAGATGCCGAGGTTGATGTTGCCGTCCGGTGGGTGGCAGGACTCGGCGAGCGCTTGCAGCTCCCGATCGGAGCCGCGGAAGCAGCGGGCGAGCAGCTCGCGGATCGCCTCCTTCTCGATCAGGGCCTGAAGCGCTGCGGGGACAGCCGATGCAGAGTCGAGGGTCGCCATCAGGGGTCTTCCTTTCGCCTAGTTGTCGTTACGCCGTACAGAACTGTGCTTCACCAGACGTAACAATCTGCGCACTATAGGTCTGGCGGCCGAACGGGTCAAACGTTCCGCTCGTTCGCGTAGATCTTTCGAGTAGATCAGCATCGGCCGCCAGTTGACAAACGCGGAAGGCCGCGATTAAGTTTTGCTGTACGCAATTGCATTCCGCTCTCCGGACGCGCCTGGGTCGCACTGAGCCTTTCGTCCGCAGCGCGTGAGGCGCGACCACGGAAGAGGGGCCGCAGGTGCTGGCAGCGCGGGCATACGAAGGCGAGACGGAGTTCCGTCTCGAGGACATCGAGGTGCCGACCGCCGGCCCGGGCGAGGTGGTGATCGAGGTCGCCGCCGCGGGCCTCGCGCCCAGCCTGCTCACGTTCTGGCGGATGGGGCTGCTGCCGCTGCTGCCACATACGCCGGGCCACGAGGCCGCGGGCGTCGTCGCCGCCGTCGGCGCGGGCGTCACCGAGCACGCGGCCGGCGATCGCGTGCGGATGCACCCGAACCTCACGTGCCGGCGGTGCGCGTCCTGCCTCACCGATCGCGACCAGCTCTGCCCCGCGTGCTCGATGATCGGCCACGGGATCTTCGGTCCGACGGGAATGCCGCTCTACGAGCGCTACCACGACGGCGCGCTCGCCGAGTACGTGCTGGCGCCGGCCTGGGCGGTCGATGCCCTGCCCGACTCCGTCTCCTTCGAAGCGGCGGCGAAGATCCACGACGTCGCGGTCGCGCTGCGCGCGCTGAAGCTCGCTGCCCCCTCGCCGGGCGCCACGGTCGTGTGGACCGCCGCGACGGGCGCGATCGGCCCGGCCGCCGTCCGGCTCGCGCCGCTCTTCGGCATCCGCCGCTTCATCGCCGTCGGGCGCTCGGGCGAACGGCTCGACGAGGTCCGCGCGCTCGCACCCGACCTCGTGGAGGTCGTCGCGCTCGACCGCCTCGACACGGACTGGGAGACCGAGCAGGGCCTGACGCGCGCGATCCGGGAGCTGGCGCCCGCCGGCGTCGACGTCGTGCTCGACTTCCTCCCCGAGGGCAAGGGGACCCAGCAGAGCATCGCGGCGCTGAAGGTCGGCGGCACCGCGGTCATCGTCGGGGGCAACTTCGACGCACCGGCCACCGCCCGCGAGCTCGTCGGCAACTGCTGGCGGATCCTGGGCAGCCGCAACGGCTCGCGCGACGACGCACGGCAGGTCATGGCCTGGCTCGCGTCCGGCGCGCTGACGATCGACGACCTCTTCACGCATCGCTTCGCGCTGGCCGACGTCGGCGCGGCGGTCGACCTCCTCCAGACGCGCGCGACGCCGGCCTGGATGACGGCGGTGCATCCGAAGCGCTGACCGTGACGCGCCCTTCGCCTCCCGCCCAGGCTCCGCTCTGCCTCCGCGAGCACCCGACGTCGGTCGCGTCCGCCTGGGCAGACAGCTTCCTGGCGGACCTGCCCGCAGCGGCGGCCGATCGCGTGCTCACGGGCGCGCGGATCGCGTACGTCAAGGCGGGCGAGGTGTTCTACCGGGGCGCCTTCCACGAGGACGAGACGCTCACGCTGGGGCTCGTCGTCGACGGGCTCCTCAAGGTCGTCATGCGGTCGCCCACCGGGCGCGAGGTGACGATCCGCTACGCGCCGACCGGGGCGTTCCTCGGTCTGCCCGCCGTGCTGCTGGCGGGTCCCGCCGCCCGCGGCGACCGTTCCCTCGACCGCTGGCGCGCGCTCGGCGGCGCGGCTCGCGACGCCGTAGCCGTGCGCGACAGCGTGATCCTCAAGCTTCGCCCGACGCGCTTCCGCGAGGCGATGGTCGCCGACAGCGACCTCGCGTCCCGGCTCGCGGTGCATCTCGCCGAGCAGCTGCAGCAGGCCCTGGACGTCCTGGGCACCGACCTGTTCCTGCCCGTGCGCAACCGCGTGGCGAGCCACCTCCTCGACCTGGCCGAGCGCCAGGAGGAGTCGCTCGTCGTGCGCTTGAACCATCAGGACATCGCGGCCGCGGTCGGATCGGTGCGCGAGGTCGTCGCGCGCGTGATCAAGTCCATGGAGCGCGAAGGGCTCGTCAGCCGCGTGGGCGGCATCAAGGGCTACCTGCGCCTGCTCGACCCGGCAGGGCTGCACGGCGTCGCCGCCATGGCCGACGTCGCGCTCGCGCGCGCCGACTGAGCGGCGCGCGCGAGCTGGAGCGTCAGGCCGGCTTGCGGCCCCAGAGGAGATCGACACCGCGCCAGCGGAACACGTCGATGTCCTCGACGATCCCCGTGAGCTCGTCGCGGACGTCCTCGATCTCCCACGCCGGCAGGTAGAACGGCAGGTTGATCCCATCGAACAGCTTCTCGAAGTAGTACTCGATGTGGAGGTCGGCGGCGACGCGCTCATGGAAGCTCACGCCGAACGCGATCTCCCCGAGGACGATCTGGCGCCCGGGCTTGAGGACCCGGACGAGCTCGGCCCCTTCGCGGGCCCAGCTGCCGGCGTGCGCGACGCCCTGGACGCACAGCACGGCGTCGAAGTGGTCGTCGGGGTAGCCGTGGGTGTAGTCCCATTCCCACTTCGGATCCTCGCCGCGCCACGCGATGGTGCGGACCTCCTCCATGAAGTCGTCGACGACGACCTCGCCCGTGGGCCCCACGATCTCGCGGATCTCGTCCGCGATCCCCATCGGCTCGACGGCCTCCCCGTTGATGTAGACGCGATCGCCCTCATGCAGCTCGAGCTGCTCCACGGCGATCTTCCGCGGGATGCGGGCCTTGTGCGTCCACAGGTACGGCAGGCCGCCGGCCAGCAGCGCGCCGCACCAGCGCAGGCGCGCCTCGGGATCGAAGATCTCCTTCCCGAAGCGCTCAGCCTCCGCCGGCTGCATCGCCGCCCATGGCGTATCAGGCACTTCCCGAGGCAATGAGGGCCGCCTTTCCTTCGCTGAGGGAACCGAAGAGGGCACGCGCCTTCGCGCGCAGATTGGTCCAGTCGTCTTCCTCGAACGCGGTGGTCCAGGGAAACGTGCGCGGCGCGGAGACCTCGTCGTAGAAGACGTCGGTGCGCTGCGCGATGACCGCGCGGAGCGCCTCGGCGACCTCGGCCACCTGCCGCTCGCCGCCCAGCTTCCACGACCGGCCGCCGTCCGAGGACCGGTGGAGCCCGGACGCGGTCGCCGCGTACGTGAGCTCGCCGTTGTTGGGGTCGACGGTCAGCGCGGTAACGCCCGGAGCCTCGAGCACGCCCGCCGCGCGGCCTGAGTCACCGTCGATCTGCATCCGGACGATGCCGTCCGGCGTGCCGAGCAGCAAGGTCGTCACGCGCGGTCACCTTCCGGTCGGGACATCTGGAGTCCTCCTCCTGATCTGGACATGTGGCGGACTCTGGCTGCGCGGCGACCGCGCGTCTGTGACCCAGGTCGCAGTCGCGTCGTGGCCATGCCTACTCCTCGGGATCCGGGCCGTCGACGTTGACGACGTTGGGACCCTGCCCCACCCGGACCAGGAAGCCGACGAGGTTGTCCGGCCCGAGGTTGATGTCGCGATGCACGACACCGCGCCCGATCCGGATGACCGAGCCGGGCGTCACGTCGTCGACCACCTTGCCGCCCGGCCCGTACTCGACCACGCCGCGGCCTTCCAGGATGTACACGTAGGTGTCCATGTCGCCGTGGTGGTGCCACCCGGACTGCGCCGGCGCCGCGTTCGTGACACCGACCCACACGTTCCCGTCCGAGAACAGCTCCTCGCGGAAGAGGTGCTCGGTCGACTCCGCGCCGCCACCCCCGGGATGCTTGATCTCGATCGCGGCCAAGGGCTCGGCCTCGGAGGGGCCGTGTCCATCACCTTCGGTCATAACGCACATCTCCTCACCGTTGCGGCCGTTCCTGTCGTCGCGACCTTCGACCCAAATTGGATACGATCCTTGCGATTTTGGATGCCACTGTCAAGATGGCGTCGTGGCTTCCCGAGTGAGGAGACAACGTGGACTTCGCCGACCTGGTCGACCCTGAGCTTCGAGAGAGCCTGTTCCGCGTGCCGCCGGGCCTCGACCCGGCCGAGGATCTGGAGGGCACGCGCCGGCGCATGCTCGAGCGCGCGCCGTTCGCCGGAAGCGCCGATCAGCAGGCCCGCGTCCAGCGCACCGACCTCACGATCCCCGGCCCACCCGACAACGCCGACGGCGTTCGGGTGCGCGTCTACGAGCCGCGCGAGCGCGCCGCCGAAGCGCTGCCCGGCCTGCTCTGGGTCCACGGCGGCGGCTTCTGCGGCGGAGCGGTCGACCAGGACGACGGCCTCTGCACCTCGATCGTCGACGAGATCGGCGCGGTCATCGTCTCCGTCGACTACCGGCTCGCGCCCGAGCACCCGTTCCCCGCCGGCCCCGAGGACTGCTACGCGGCGTTGCGCTGGCTCTTCGACACCGCGCACGAGCGCGGCGTGACGCGCTCCCGGATCGGCGTCGCCGGCTACAGCTCCGGTGCCGGGTTCGCGGCCGCACTCGCGCTCATGGCCCGTGACCGGGGCGAGTGCGAGCTCGCGTTCCAGGTGCTGCTCTGCCCCCTGCTCGACGTTCCCCACCGGGCCTCGAGCCGCGCGATCGTCGACCCGCGGGTCCGCAACCAGCCCACCACCGACAGCTCGTGGCGCCTGTATCTCGGCGACGCGTACGACGCGCCCCCGGCCTACGCCGCACCGGCCCGCGCGGCGGACCTCTCCGGCCTGCCCCCGGCCTACCTCGCCGTCAGCCAGTTCGACGTCAACTGCGAGGAGGACATCGAGTACGCGCGCCGCCTGCTCGGGGCGGGCGTCGCCACCGAGCTCCATGTGTTCCCGCGGGGGTTCCACGGCTTCGAGCTGCTGGTCCCGGACGCGCAGATCTCCCGCGACGCGGTCGCCGACCGGACGCGCGCGCTCCGCCGGGCCCTTCACCCGAGTGGGGAGTAGCGCGCCGTGGAACGGAGCCGTCACCTCAGTCCTGACAGCACAAGGCCAACGGCTGTGACACCAAGCCGGCTGCGAGGATTACATACGATTTCGATCAGATCGTGTACAACTCTTGTCGGACATGCCGGACGCGCCATCGACATCGACCTCGCCCTGATGCCAGATCCGCGGCTCATGCAGGCGGAACGCCTCACCGACGCGATCCACGCGCGGGTGATGAGCGGCGAGCTGCCGGCCGGCGCGTGGCTGCGCCAGAGCCGCCTCGCGACCGAGTTCGACGTCAGCCGGACGCCCATCCGCGAGGCGCTGCAGACCCTGAGCGAGCGCGGCGTCGTCGAGCTGCATCCTCACCGCGGCGCCCGCGTGCGGGTGCCCACGCTGCGCGAGATCCACGAGGCCTACTTCGTTCGCGCCGAGCTCGAGGGCATCGCGGCAGCGCTCGCCGCCGACCTCGCCTCCCAGGAGCAGGTCGACCGCCTCAAGGCGGCCGAGCAGCTCTTCGAGGAGGCCGTGGCGAGCTTCCAGGTCGACGGCGACACCGACGACGCCACGCGACGCACCTGGCAATCGGCCAACGACGCCTTCCACGAGGTCATCCACGAGGCCTCGCACAACGACGTGCTCCGCGAGACGCTCGCCGGCCTGCACCGCCGCTTCCCGCGGAACCTCACCTGGGGCGTCCTCGACGACGCGCGGCTGCTGAAGGACAACGTCGCGCAGCACCGCCGGATCCGCGAGGCCATCGAGGCCCGCTACGGCGAGGGCGCGCGCACCCTCATGCGCGACCACGTCCAGCGCTCCGGCGACCTGGTCGCCAGCCGCCTCCCAGACCTGGCCGCTTCGTAGACCCCGAGCCGGAAAGCAGTGTCTGTGCGTGCGATGAGACCGATCGTGACCCCGATGCGGGCCCTGGGCGACGAGGACCAGCGGGTCCTGATCGTGCTGGCCCTCACGCTCGCCACGGGCGTCGTCGATGCCGTCAGCTACTTCTCCCTCGACCACGTCTTCACGGCCAACATGTCGGGGAACATGGCGCTGCTCGGGATCGGCACGGCCACCAGCCTGCACGCGGTCACCGGCAACGTGTACGCCTTCTTCGGCTTCGTCATCGGGTCGGTCGCCGTGGCCCGCTTCCTGCGCACGCGAAGCGGCTCGTCGCTGCGCATCGCCGGCCTCGCCCTCGGCCTGCAGCTCGTGCTCCTGATTGCGCTGACGCTGCTCGTCGCCGTGATCGACGTGCACGTCCGCGACGGCTGGCGCTATGCCGTGTGCGCGATCCTCGCCGTCGCGATGGCCATCCAGACCGGCATCGCGCGCCACCTTGCCGTCCAGGACGTCAACACCACGGTCGCGACCATGACCCTGCACGACCTCGCCGCGGCCTCACGCGCCGCCGGCGGCGACTCCGTGCGCTGGCGCCGCCGCGCCGGCGTGGTCATCGCGCTGTTCGTCGGCGCGGCCTGCGGCACCGCGCTCGACCAGGCCGTCCGGTGGGGCGGCCTCGCGCTCAGCTCCGCGATCGTGGCCTTCGTGCTCGTCGTGACGATGACGCTCGCGGCCGACGACGACCGCCCCACGACGCCCACCGGCGACGATGCCCCGGGCCGGGCGGGCGGCCTCGAGCTGCAGCCGTCACCGGTCGGCGCGCGGCGCTGACTCACGCGATCTCGCGGGCCCCGTCCCTACGGCCTCCGGCTGTGCCTCACCGATCGTCCTCACCCTGTTCTCCGACACGGCCGGCGACGACCGCCGCCTGACCAACCTCGTCAGGCGCCTCCTCCGCGTCGAGCACCGCACGGGACCGCGCGGATGCGCGGTCGGTCAGGCGCTCCCGGCCCGGCGCCGCTCGCGGCGCGGGCCCGACGGAGGCGTCCCTGTTGGACGGCAGCCAGCACATGCGCGCGCTCAGGCGGTGGCTGGGGCGTAGGCGAGGTTCAACACGCCGGTGCTGAACTGCTCCTGGCTGACGAGCTCGAGGGCGTGGGTCGCATCGTCCTCGAACAGGCGGGCGCCGTGCCCGACCACGATCGGGTGCAGGAAGACGCGGAGCTCGTCGAGGAGCTCGTCGCGCAGGAGCGCGCGCACGAGCGTGGCGCTGCCCGTGACGACGAGGTCGCCGTCGGTCTCGTCCTTGAGGGCCTTGATCTGCCCGGCCACGTCGCCGGAGATGATCTTGGTGTTGTTCCAGTCCGCGCGCTCGAGCGAGTCGGACACCACGTACTTGGGGTGGCTGTTGAAGAAGCCTGCGAGCTGCTCGTCGTCGCTCTTGGGCCAGAAGTCCGACCACTCGTCGTAGAGCACCCGGCCCATCAGGAACGCCTTGTTGGTGCCCATGCCCGCGCCGATCGCGGCGCCCATCTCGTCGTTGAAGTAGGACATGTGCCACTGGTCGGGGCTCTCGACGACGCCGTCGAGGGACATGAAGAAGTTCGAGACGATCCTGCCCATTGGTGTTGCTCCTTGTGTCGTTGTAGAAGTGGTTGGTGGATGTTCTGGCCGCATCGAGGCCATGCGGCAGCCAACCGCTGGGGAGAGCGGTGCGTACTCGGCTGCGGGGCGGCGGCGGTTAGGCCGCGGGCGCCGGCTGGGTGATCCGGATGCTGTTGCCCGACGGGTCCCGGATCCCGGCGTCGATGCCGTAGGGCTGCTCGACGGGCTCCTGGGTGATGTCCACGCCGCGTTCGCGGAGGCGGTCGATCGTCGCGCGGCAGTCGTCGACCTCGAAGATCAACGGCGGCGTGTAGCCCTTGGCGAGGATCTGCCGTACCTGCGCGCCGGTCGCCTCATCCATCTGCGGGGGATCGAAGGCGGTGAGCTGCAGCACCAGGTCCTGGCCGGGCAGCCCGACCGCGAGCCAGCGCAGGTTGCCGTACTCGGCGACCGTCACGTCCATGCGGACCTCGAAGCCGAGGACGTCGCGGTAGAACGCGAGCGCCTCGTCCTGGTCGGTGACCCACACGCCCGTGTGCGTGATGCGGTTGAACATGGCCCGGACCTTACGTCGCGTCCGCGGCCGTGTCTTCTCCATTCCTGCGCCGTTTCGCGTGGGCCATCACCACGCACGTGGGCACGTGCGCCATCCGCGCAGCCGGCGGGAACGCGGCCCGGTACGCCGTCGGCGTCATCCCGTAGACGCGACGGAACGACGACGTGAACGAGCCGACGCTCGCGAGACCCACGTTGAAGCAGACCTCGGCGACGTTGTAGTCCGTGCCACGCAGCAGTGCGGCGGCCCGCTCCAGCCGCCGCGTCAACAGGTACTGATGCGGCGTCTCGCCGAACGCGCGCTTGAACGTGCGGATGAAGTGCGCCTCCGAGCAACACGCCCTGGCCGCGAGAGCGGCCGTGTCCAACGGGTCGGCGTAGCGCGCATCGATGAGGTCCTTGGCACGGAGCAGGTTCCGGTCGGGGTGATCGGCGATCACGGGCCCAAGGGTATGGCCACCAGCTCGCGCCCGGGGTGCCAGGAGCGTGGAGGAGGTGCGCCGGACCGGCGTCGTCTGCCGGCCGGCGGAGGCTGACGCCTCACTCGCCCCGCAGCGCGTGCGCGAGGATCGCGCGCGCTTGCTCGCGCGTGACCGGCACGGGCGCCGACGGCGCCGCCTCGGCCACCAGCTCCGCGGCGCGGTCGGCCCCCGCCTCGTCGAGCCCGAGATCGGCGAGGCTGGCGGCGAGGCCGAGGTCCCGCGTGAGCGCGCGCAGTCCCTCCACCGCGTCCTCCGCGCCGAGCGCCCGCGCGACACGACGGAGCGCCGCGTCGGCGACCCCGCGCTCACGCGCATGCGCCACGACCCACGGCAGCACGACCGCGTGCACCTCCGCGTGCGGCAGATCGAACGCGCCGCCGAGCACGTGGCAGATCTTGTGGTGCAGGGCGGTGCCGCCGACGGCCAGCGCGGCCCCTCCGAGCCATGCACCGCGCAGGGCCTCGGTGCGCGCGCCGAGGTCCCCCGGATCGCGCACGCAGCCGCGCAGGCCGGCGGCGAGCGAGGAGATCCCCTCGGCGGCGACGGCGTCGGTGACGGGGTTCGCGGACGCCGTCCACATCGCCCCCACGCAGTGCGCGACCGCGTTCATGCCGCTCGCCGCCGTCACCGGCACGGGCAGGCTGACGGTCAGCTCCGGGTCGTAGACGACGGTCTTCGGCAGGACGGCGAGGTCCCTGCCGGTCGTCTTCGCGCCGTCGCTCGTGATGCCCCAGATCGGCGTCATCTCCGAGCCGGCGTACGTCGTCGGGACGGCGAGGATCGGCAGTCCCGTCGCTCGCGCGATCGCCTTCGCGAGGCCGACCGCGCTGCCGCCGCCGATCGTCGCGAGGCCGTCGGCGCCGGTCGCCGTCGCCGTCTCGCGGGCCTGGGCGACGAGCGCGGCCGGCACGTGCTGGCGCACGTCCCCGATCGTCGCGACGCGGCGCGCACCGAGCGCGTCCTCGAGCTCGCGCGCCGGCGCGCCGTCGAGCAGCCCGTCGATCAGCACGACGCGCCGCACCCCAAGCCGCTCGACCTCCTCCGGCACGGCGGCGCGGGCGCCGCACCCGAACAGCACGCGCCCGCGGAGCGCCTCGTACTCGACGCGAGCGCCGTCCGGGCCCGAGGCGGCCATCAGTGCGTCCGCCCGCGGTCGGCCACCCCGGCGTCGTCCTCGCCCGGCGCGAGCACGATGTCGAGCGCGAGCGATGCCCACGGCCCCTCGACCCCCTCCGGCGTCCCCTCGTCCCCCGCCTCGTGCCGCTCGAAGCGCCGCAGCAGCGACGGCTTGACCGCGAAGACGGTGTCGCCGTCCAGGTACGCGCTGTCCATGTCGAAGATGTGCGTCGTGAGCGTCTTGTGTCCGGCGGCGCGCACCACGACGTGGATGTGCGCCGGGCGCCACGGATGCCGGCCGCTGGCGGCGAGCATCCTCCCTACCGGCCCGTCGTCGGGGATCGGGTACGGCACCGGCCGCACGGCGCGGAAGGCGAAGCTGCCATCCGCGCGCGTGCGAAAGCGCCCGCGCAGGTGATCGTCGGCCGCGTCGCCGTCCTGCACCGCGTAGAGGCGGTTGTCGCCGTTCTGCCACACGTCCAGCTCGGCGTCCGCGATCGGCGCGCCGTCGAGCCCGAGCACGCGCCCCTGCACGAGTGCCGGCGTGCCGGCTTCCTGCTCGGCGATGTCGGCACCATACGGGCGCAGCGGCGAGCCGGGCACGTAGAAGGGGCCGAGGATCGTCGGCTCCGTCGCACCCGACGGCAGCGGGTGCGCGAGCGCGTCGACGAGCATCGAGACGCCGAGCGTGTCGGACCAGAGGATGAACTCCTGGCGCTTGTCGTCGGTGATGTGCCCGGTCGCCGTCAGCACGCGGATCGCCGCCGCCCACTCGTCCTCCGTCAGGCCCACCTCCGCGACGAAGCCGTGGAGGTGGCGGACGAGGCTCTGCATGATCGTGCGCAAGCGCACGTCCGGCGTCGCGTCGAAGCTCGTCACCGCCTGGGCCGTGACGTCCTCCGGGCGAGTCAACTTACTCACCAGTCGCATTGCTTCTCCTTCCGGGACCATCCTTGCGGGACCCGCCGAACCATCGCCGATGCGCCGCCGCCCGGCAGTGACGTAGGTACCTACGCCGAGGGGCCGCCCGGATCGGGCGGCCTGCGCCGCCAGCGCAGGAGCGGGCTCGCACCGAGCGTGCCCTGGCGCTTGGCCAGGCCGACGGCGAGGAGCAGCGCCGCTCCGTTGAAGAGGTCGGGGATCCAGACGGGAGCGCCGCCGAGCTGCAGTCCCTTGACCCCCAGGGCGAGGAGGTAGACCGCGAACACCGTCCCCAGCACGTTGAACCGGCCCCCTCGGAACTGCGTGGATCCGAGGAACGCGGCCGCGAAGGCCGGCAGCAGGTACGCGGGCCCGGTCGTGGGATCGCCGGTGGCCAGTCGCGACGAGACCAGGGTTCCGGCCGCAGCGGCGATCACGCCGCAGGCGATGAGCGTCAGGACGACGACGGTCGACGTGCGAACGCCGGCGAGCCGGGCGGCTTCGAGGTTTCCGCCCGTCGCGTACACGCGGCGGCCTGCCGGCGTGCGCTCGAGCACGTACCACACCACGACCACGACCGCGGCCAGGAACCAGACCGGATACGTCATCCCGATCAGCTCCCCGGTGCCGAGCTTCTGGAAGTTCGCGCCGAGGTCGAGGATCTGCTGTCCGTCGGAGATCCAGGACGTCATCGCGACGAGGACCGACGAGAGGCCGAGGGTGGCGATGAACGAATCGATGTGCGTGCGGACGATGAGCAGGCCGGCGACCAGGCCGACGGCCGCTCCGCTCAGCAGGGTGAGGACGACGGTGACCGGGATCGACAGGTTCTGCTTCGAGAGCAGCCAAGCGGAGATGATCGAGGCCACGCCGACCTGCGCCCCGATCGCCAGGTTGAACGTCCCCGCCGACAACGGGATGACGAGGGCGATCGCGGTGAGCGCGGTGATCGACTGGTCGTCCAGGAGCGTCCTGAACGTGTCGCCGCGGAGGAAGGTGTCGGGCACCCAGATCGAGTACAGGACGAACAGCGCGATGAAGATGTAGACCCCGCTGCACCTGCGAAACGACAGCGCCTGGCGAACGCGGGCGCCCACGGCGGGCTCCGGCGATCGCCCGACGACGGGGGCGTCTTGTGCCTTGTCAGCCACCGAGCGCAGTACCTGCACGGGGCTCACCTCCATTCGGTTGAAGCGACGGGTCCTCCAAGAGCCCGAGGCTCTCGCTGACGAGACGTGCCTCGGTGAGCTGCCAGCGGTCGAGCTCGGCGGCCACGCGCCCATCGCGCAGCACGAGGACCCGATCGCACAACGTCATCAGCTCCTTGACGTCGGAAGACGACACCAGGACCCCGGCACCGGATTCTGCGACCTCGTCGATCAGGCCGTAGATCGCCGCCTTGGCGCCGACGTCGACGCCCTGGGTCGGCTCGTCGAGCAGCAGCGTCCGCGGCCCGGTGCGCAGCCACTTGGCCATGACGAACTTCTGCTGGTTGCCGCCGGAGAACAGCCCCAGGGCGCGTTCGGCCACCGGCGGGTGCAAGCCGACGCGGTCGACCCACTCGCGCGCCTCGCGCCGCTCGGCGGCGCGGTCCAGACGGCCGAAGGCGCGCCGCAGCGGGCCCAACATCGGCAGCGTCAGGTTCTCGCGCGCGCTCACGGTCATCACCGCGCCCTGACGCAGCCGATCGGCGGGAACGTACGCGAGACCGCGCCGAACGCTGAGCGCGATGTCCCCGGCCGGGACCGGTTCGCCCCCCACGGTGACGGCGCCGGCGCTGCGCGCCGTGGCGCCGAAGACCGTTGCCGCGACCTCCTCGCGTCCCGATCCGAGCAGGCCGGTGATGCCGAGGATCTCCCCTGCGCGAATTTCGAAGTCGAGACCCGACAGCGTCTCGGTGACGAGGCCCTCCGCTCTCAGTGCCACCGCGTCCGTCCGGTGATGCTTGATCTTCACCGCGGCGACCTCGCGCCCGGCGATGATCCTCACCAGGCCGTCGTGATCGACCTCGGACGAGGGGACGGCGGCGACCACGCGCCCGTCCCGCAATGCGACGAGACGATCGGAGAGCCCCAGGACCTCGTCGAGCCGGTGGGAGATGAACACGACCCCCGCGCCCTCGCTCGCCACCCGTCGGACGGCTTCGAACAGCTTGTCCACCTCCTCCCCTCCGAGCGCAGCCGTCGGCTCGTCGAGCAGGAGCACGCCGTCCGGCGGCGACCAGTCGCTCATCGCGCGAGCGATGGCGACCACCGCGCGCTCCGCCGCGGCCAGATCCGCCACCGGCTTGGTCACGTCGAAGTCGCCGCCGAAGCGACGGATGGCCCGCTGGGCGCGAGCGCGTTCGTCTCGCCGCGGGAACGGCAGCAGTCCGCGTGAGCCGAGCGGGTTTCCGATGTCGAGGTTCTCGATCGTCGAGAGCCCCGGCACGAGGCCGAGGTCCTGGTGGATGAACCGAAGCTCGCGGTGCTCGATCCTCGCGCCCGGATCGGCGTCGTAGATCCCGGCGAGCACCTTGACGAGCGTCGACTTCCCCGACCCGTTCTGCCCAACGACGGCGACGATCTCGCCGGCGGTGACGTGGAGCGCCACGTCGTCGAGCGCCTTGACCCCGGGAAACGACTTCGACAACCGCTCGACCTGCAGCAGGCGAGCACCCGGCTCGCCTGCTGCGTCGTTCCTGATCTCGTCCAGCGGGCTCATCTCAGCCGGTCGCCCGCGCCCCGGACCAGAGCTTTCCGAACCGCTCGACGAAGTCCGGATAGATCGAGAAGCCCTTGCTGACGTCGTCAGGCAGGTCCTCCTTGGTGATGAGCTGGTACGGCGTCGGCAGGGTTCTCTCGTTCGGCGTCAGCGGCTGCCCGGTGGCCAGGCGGACGGCCTCGTCCAGCTGCGTGAAGACCATCACGCCGACGTCCTGGACGACGGCGGCGTCGAAGCCGCCCGTCTTGAGGTCCTGCAGGTTGCCCGGCGTGGGGCCGGTACCGGCGATCTTCACGTCGATCCCGGCCGTTCTCAGCGCCGCGGGAAGGCCGGTCGCCGTCTCGAACGCCGGGAACAGGATGACGTTGGTGTCGGGGTGGGCTTGGAGATCGCTGACGATCCGGCTCGGAGCGGTGGAGCCGACCGTGGCGATCGGGATGTCCACGGAGCGGACCTCGCACGACGGGCAGTTCTTCTTCAGCTCGACCTCGAACGCCTCCCGCTCGACCTTGGTGAAGTCCAGCTCGGGAATGCCGTACCAGCCGATGTTGGCCTTGCCCTTCGCTTCGACGATCGCCCAGTCGGCGAGGGTGCGGCCGGCGGCCTGGAAGTTGGCCGGGCCGGCCGAGACCGCGTCGATGCCCACTTCCGGACCAGCCATGACGGCGATCGCGGCAACCGGGATCCCGGCGTCCTTGAACGTCGAGAGGCCGTTGCCGAGCGAGCTGACGTTGAGGCCGGGCAGGAGCAGAGCTGAGGGTCGCTTGGCCGCGATCGACGACAGAGCGGTCTGGATGTCGTCGGCCGAGTGACCCGCCTTGACGGCTTGGACCGGCGAGATGCCCATCGCTTTCGTCCCGACCCCGTACAGCTGCGCGAAGAGCCCGCAGAAGGGGGTCGCGCACTGCAGGAAGCCGAGCTTCTGGTCCGGACGCAGCTTCTTCTTCAATGGCTGCTCGACCGGGAAGGGCGTCGGCCCCTCGGCCTTGGTCACCACTGCCTGGGCCGCCTCGACGTCCGCCGGCTCCGCCGCGGCCGCCGTGGCACTGTTTCCATCGCTGGAATCGCCGCAGCCCGCCGTCGCGGCAACGACCAGGGCGAGCATCGCGATCACCGCCAGCAGCGGCACGCGAACCTTACTCAGCATCGACTCTCCTCCTCTTGCGGTGCGAAGTGACTGTCACCAGTCACGCTGCGCAGGGCGGCGTGGCTGGTACGTGCCGACCGTACGACCACCCGGAACACGACCGCAGTGACTTATGTCGCCGCGGACCTCTGGCCAGCGCCTCATCCTCGAGTCGCGACGGAAGATCGCCTGCGCCGCCCGAAAGGACCCGACGCTGCGGCGCAGGTGGGGCGAGACCGGCGGCGCTCGACGCGCGGGCCACCGGTCTCGCGCGCGGTTACCCGAGCCGCGGTCCGACGAACTCGAACCCGAGCTGCGTCGCGAGCGCCGCCATGGTGTCCGCGTCGGGCTGCGGCTGGGCCGGCGGCTCGGCCGACTCCGCGACGGGCACGCCGCCGTCCTCGAACATGCGCTCGATGCCGCCGGGCGTGAAGATGATCAACGCCCGCGCGCTCTCGGACTCGACGCTGAAGGCCTGCGGCACGCCCCGCGGCTGCCAGACGCAGGTGCCTGGACCAGCGACGAACTCGTCGTCGCCCACGCGGAAGCGGATCTGCCCCTCGAGTACGCAGATGGTCTCGTCCTCGCGGCTGTGGACGTGCAGCGGCGGTCCGTAACCCTTATAGGTGAACAACCCCTCGGCGACGCCGAGGGCGCCACCGGTGTCCTCGGCGCGGACCTTGACCTCCATGTGGCCGCCGTACCACCACTGAGGGCCCTCCGCCGGGCTGACGTCCGGCGTCGGCCCGCTCATGACCCTGCTCCCGCCGGCTGCGCGATCAACCGCTCGACCCAGTCGCCACCGATCTGCCGCGTCGCCACGTTCAGCGTGTTCCACGCGTTGATCGTCGCGATCGAGAGCACGAGCGCGGCGAGCTGCCGTTCGTCGTAGTGCTTGGCGGCCTCGTCCCACACCTCGTCGGGAACCGCGTCGGGGCGATCCGCGAGCCGAGTCGCGGCCTCGGCCAGCGCCAGCGCGGCGCGCTCGGCGTCGGTGAAGTACGGCACCTCGCGCCACGCGCTGACGGTGAAGATGCGCGCGTCCGGCTCGCCGGCGAGCTTGAGCTCGCGCGTGTGCATGTCGACGCACACGCCGCAGCCGTTGATCTGGCTCGCGCGCAGGTGCACGAGGTAGTGGGTGGTCTCGGGGATCCCGGCATCGCTGAACGACGCGCGGAGCTTCGTCAGCGCCTGAAAGGCGTCCGGAACCGCCATCGCCGGGCTCTTCATTCGTGCTTTCATCGGCTTCTCCATTTCATTGACTTCATCAATGGGGCTGTCGTCGACGCGCGCGCGACTCGGCTCTCTCGCCGTGGCGCCGTGGCGCGTCTGCCCCTACGTCGCGCCAGGCGCGACGAAAACATGGACCTATGAGCCCCAGGCTCCGTCGAGCGCCTCCGGGCGCCTCAGCGCCGGCTCGCGGACGCGCCGCCCGGGGCGGGCGGCAGCAGGACGATCTTGCCGAAGTGATCCTGCGCGGCGAGCTTGCGCTCGGCCTCGGCAGTGTCCTCCAGCGCGAAGCGGCTGTCGATCACCGGATCGATCTCGCCGGCGGCGACGTGCGAGAGCAGTGTCTCCATGCCCGGCTTCGTCCCGTTGTGCCAGAAGTGCATCGCGATCAGCTTGCGGTACATCTCGCGCGCGTCGAACGCCATCGCCGAGCCCGTCGTGGTGCCGCAGCACAGGAAACGCCCACCGTGATCCAGGCACGACGTGCTCAGCGGCCACGACGCGTCGCCGACGCTGTCGAGCACGATCGACGCTCCGCGCCCGTCGGTGACCTCGCGCACCTGCCGGGGCCAGTCCGGGTCGCGCGAGTCGAACGCGTGATCGGCCCCGATCTCCACCGCCCGCACGCGCTTCCACTCGGCCCCGCTGATCGCGATGACCCTCGCGCCGAACAGCCGCCCGATCTGGATCGCGGCGACGCCGCAGCCACCGGCGGCGCCGGTGACGAGCAGCGTGTCCTCAGCGGACAGCCGGCCGCGATCGACGACCCCGTGCCAGGTCGTGTTGTAGGAGAGGGCCGCGGCCGCGGCCGCTTCGAAGGAGACGCCGTCGGGGAGCGCGACGGCGTTGCTCGCCGGCAGGCGCGCGTACTCGGCGCGACCGCCCCACGTCTGCGCACCCCACAGCCGCCACCGCCGGCAGTACGGCCCTCCCGCGCCGCGCCGGCACGCATCGCAGTCTCCGCACGAGAGGATCGGGTAGACGACGACGCGATCGCCGACCGCAGGCGAGGTCACCCCTTCGCCCACGGCGACGACCTCACCCGCCGGGTCGCTGCCGCCGACGTGCGGAAGCTCGAACCCCGGCAGCCCGAAGCGCCCCTCGCGCGTCAGCACGTCGGGACCCGGGTTGGCGGTCAGCGCGCGCACGCGGATCACGACCTCCCCGGGACCCGGCTGCGGGTCGGGGACGTCCTTGTAGCGCAGCACCTCCGGACCACCGTGCTCCTCGACGACGACAGCCTTCATCTCCGCTCACCCTCTCCTCGAACCGGCGGGCACGACATCTCTCCTCCAGCGTCGCTCACCGACAGCCCTATCGCATCGACGCGGGAGGCCCCTCCAGGCTCCACTCGTTGACCCCGCGGGGGTTCTCGTCGATCGGCCAGGAGATCACCTCGTAGGTGTCCTCGTTGAGGATGACCTCCTCCTCGGCCGAGTACTCGATCACGTTGCCTGCTGCGTCGAAGAAGTAGAAGACGACGTTCTGGCCGCAGCCGTGGCGGAGCGGGCCCCAGATCAGCTGATCGCCTGCCGTCTCCTTGACGCGCGCGTGCGCGGCGATCACCGCGGGATCGTTCTTGAGCGTGAACTGCAGGTGGTTCAGGCCGTCGTACTCGGAGTGCGCGACGCCATAGCAGTGATAGAGCGTGTGGGAACGGAAGAAGGTGATGAACGGGACCCCGTCGGGAGCGACGATCCGGCCCGACACCTTGAGGCCCATGACGTCGCTCGCGAACGCGACGGACGCCTCCACGTCGGTCGCGCGCAGGATCACGTGGTCCAGGCTGATCGGCGCGGGGTCGACGGGCGGCCGGCGGACGTTCCACGCCATCGGCAGGTCGACGTTGACCCCCGTCGTCAGCTCGATCGTCGCATCGCTGGGCGTCTGGAAGCGCACCGCGGGCGCGTGGTGCCAGAGATCGGACTCGTCGACCCGCTCCGCGGCCACGCCGGACGCCGCCAGGCTCTCCTGCGCCCGGTCGAGCGCCGCCTGCTCCCGGACGAGGTACGAGACGTGGTCGATCCCGGACTCGCCGGGCGTGTAGACCAGCGAGTACCGGTCGAGGCCGTGGGCGGCCAGGTAGTGGCGGCCCGCCCCGTCGCGCTGGACGAGCGTGAGCCCCATGTGCTCCTCGGCGAAGTGCGCGGCCGCCTCGGGGTCGGGCGTCCGCATCGCGATGTAGTGAAGGCGGTCGATGCCCAGGTGTGCCATTACTCAGAGTCCTCCGATTCAACGACATGAGTGACGAGGGACGGGCCGAGCCCCTCGATCGAGACGACGACCTCGTCTCCCGGCACGAGACGCTCGCGTGGTGTCCGGCCGTAGCCCACGCCGGCGGGCGACCCGGTGGAGATCAGGTCGCCCGGCTCCAGCGTGAGCACCGAGGTCAGGTGCTCGAGGATCGCCTGAACGCTGAAGATCATCCGCGACGTGCTCGAGGACTGCTTGACCTGCCCGTTGACGGTCAGCTCGATCCCCAGCTGCTGGGGATCGCCGACGAACCGTGACGGGGTGATCAGCGGACCGGCCGGGCCGAACCCGTCCCAGCCCTTGTGCAGGAGCCAGTCCATCCCGATGACCGGCTGCCAGCTGTCCATGTAGTCGCGGTTCGAGACGTCGTTGAACATCATGTAGCCGGCGACGCCGGCGAGGGCCTCGGGCCCACGCGCGAAGCGCATCCTGCGGCCGATGACGATCATCAGCTCGGCCTCCCAGTCGATCCACGTGGCGCCGGCGGGAACGTGGAGCTCGCCGCCGCCGCCGAGCATGGTGCTCGGGGGCTTGAGGAAGGCGTAGGGCACCGTGTTGGTCAGCTTCGCGTCCATCTCCTCGAGGTGGTCGCGATAGTTCGCTCCTACGCAGATGAGCTTGGACGGCGTGAGGACCGGGGGCAGCCATGTCACCGCATCGAGCGCGAGCGAGCCGGCGGCGGCGGGAGACGCCGAGACGGCGGCCGACAGCGCAGGCTCCCACTCGTCCCAGCGCCTGAGGGCCCCGAGCACGTCACGCGGGCCGTCCGGCCAGGCGCCGTCGAGCGCCTCGAGACGCAGCAGCCGCCCGTCGAGCTCGATCACGGTGACCGGCTCGCCGTGCTCCTCGATCGTGCCCAGCCGCCAGAGCGGCCTGGTGTCCGCGCCCACGATGCGCCTACCCGCCATGGGCGCGGCGGTCCGCGGGTTCGTCACCGGCGTCGGGCCGTTGGACCGAGCCGTTGAAGTGAACAGTAAGTGGTGACATTTGGATGCGTGAGTGTAAGCCGGTGTCGAGGGGGTTCGCAGTGACTTCCGTCCGCCGGAGCAGCAGCGCCGGCGACCTAGCTTCCTGCCGCGAGGGCAGCCTCGGCCACCGCGGCCTCCACGTCGTATCCATACAGCCAGGCGCCCCCGTCACCGCGCGCGAGCTCGGCGTCGCGCCGCTGCTGCTCCGCCCCGTCGGGCAGGTTGTAGGCGGTCGCGTTCTCGCGCGCATGCGCCTGCACCGCGCTCGCGCGCGGGATCCGCACGTGCTCGTAGCGCGCCAGGGCGCCGTCGATGTCGCCCGGCGCCCGCCCGAGGCAGGCGCCCAGCGCCACCGCGTCCTCGATCGCTTGGCAGGCGCCCTGGGCGGCGAACGGCAGCATCGGGTGAGCGACGTCGCCCAGCAGCACGACGCGACCCGACGTCCAGCTCGGCAGTGGCGTCCCGGCGAACAGGCCCCACAGCGTGACGTCTGTCAAGACGTCGATCGTCGCGCGCACGTCCGGGTGCCAGCCGGCGAAGCGCTCAGCGAACTCCGCCGCGCTGACATGCTGCGGCTGGAACCCGTGCGGCCAATCGTCGAACGCGACGAGGCCGACGACGTTCATCAGGCCGCCGCCGGCGACCGGATAGTGCACGAAGTGCCGGCCGGGACCCAGCCAGATGCCGACGGAGCGAGCCGCGTCGCCGAGGGGCGCGCGCTCGATCGGCAGCAGCGCGCGGTAGGCGCAGAAGCCGGCGAACGCCGGGCCGTGGCCGCTTGCGACGCTCTCGCGCACGACCGAGCGCAGGCCGTCCGCCGCGACGACCAGGTCGGCCTCGACGGCGGTTCCCTCCTCGAACAGCACGCGCGCGCCCCCCTCCGTCTGCTCGACGCCGACGCAGCGGTGCCCGGCGTGGAGCAGGTCCTTCGGCAGCGCGGCGAGCAAGAGCTCGAGGAGGTGCGCGCGGTGGATCACGACGTAGGAGGCGCCGTAGCGCTCCTCGTGCTCGAGGTCGCTCGACTGGAATCCCAGCAGCCGTCCGTCGGACCAGCGCCGGTACTCGATCGCTCTCGCCGGCCGCACCGCGCGATCACGCAGCTCCTCGGCGAACCCGAGGCGATCGAGCAGGCGCACCGCGTTGGGCGCGAGCTGGATGCCCGCGCCGACCTCGCCGAACGCCGGGGACTGCTCGTACACGTGCGGGCGAATCCCAGCGCGCAGCAGCGCCAGCGCCGCCGTCAGGCCGCCGATCCCGCCGCCGACGATCGCGACGGTCGGCGCGTGCGAGGCCGCCGTGGGAGGCACGTCTGATGCATTGACCATGCGCCAGATCAAATGCGAACCCCCACCGCACCGCGGTGACAATTGTCCCCGTCGAAGCGCCGTCCAGCGCTTGCTACGCTCGCCGGACGATGAGAGCTCCGGCGATGGCTGGCGTCGAAGACGCGGTGCGGCGGGCTTGGGCGCAATCGTTTCTCGCCGACATGCCCGAGGTGTCGGCGCGTCTGCTCGAAGGGACGCGCGTCGAGTCGACACCGGCGGGGAGCGTCGTCCTGCGCGGCGGCAACCCCAACGACCAGGCGGTCGTCCTCGTCGTCGCCGGGCTCGTGCGGGCCTTCGTGCACAGCCGCGACGGCAGGCAGGCGACGGCCCGCTACGCGGCCGAGGGCGAGATCGTCGGGCTCCCGCCGCTGCTCGCCGAGACGATGCCGATCATGGTCAGCGCGGTCACCGACACGCTTCTCGTCCGCCTCCCTACGGAGCGCTTCAAGGCCATGGCGTCCAGAGACGCCGCGCTCGCATGGGCGACCGCACGCTACCTGGCCCAGCAGGTCTCGAACGGCAACGAGACGCTCAGCGCCGACATCTTCCTGCCGATCCGATCGCGCATCGCTCGGCACCTCCTCGATCTCGCACAGCGTGAACCGGCCGGTCTCGTCGTCCACGTCCGCCACCAGCACATCGCCGATGCGATCGGCTCGGTGCGCGAGGTCGTCTCGCGTGAGATGAAGCGCCTGCAGACCGCGGGCCTCCTCATGCGCATCGACGACGGCGTGCTGATCGCGAACCCGGCCGAGCTGCACCGCATCGCCTCCGGCGAGGACTGAGCGCCGGACGGCGCCGAGCCTCGGAGCGCGAGCCGCAACGGCTCTGAGAGCTGACGCAGCGCAACAACCGGAGCGGTCTCCACCGCCATCGTGCGGTGGGGAGCGCGACCCACCCACCTCGCCCGGAGAGACGACCGCAGTCGCCATGCTCTTGCTTTTCTATGCTTGATCCTGACTAAATAGTAGTGCTGCTCATGGCGTGCCCTGCGCCATGTTTGCAGCCGGCCCTCCCGCCGATATCCCCGCGGCTATCGGGTTGCAGCGCGATCTGTATTTGCCGGCCCCCATCCGGCGACCGTAGCCTCGCTCGGTCAATCGAGGAGGCGACGTGAGCGCAGCATCCACCGGCGACGTGCTGTTGGTCGGCAGTGTCCCCGGCCACAGTGTCGAGCACGTGTTCCGCCTCTGCGCGCGGATCGTCGGCGAGCGCGCCTTCGCGTTCCCGGACGGTGAGCTCGGCCCGCGCCAGATGTGGATTGGAGCGCTCGGGGAGCTTGTGTACTCGAAGCACTCAGATCTCGAGCCGCTGCCCGACACGCACCTGCCGTTCGGCACCTACGGCGTGCGCGCGGGCGTCACGGAGGTGTCGTTCGACGAGCTCTACCCCTACGCCGCGTGCGCGATCGAGTCCTACAGCACGTTCACGCGGTTGCGCGACGCCGGCGAGATCCCAGCGGGCGCGCGCTTCCAGGTCTCGCTGCCGACCCCGCACGCGGCGGTCGTCTCCCACTTCGTCGACGTCGAGCGCTGGCCGATGCTGTTCGACGCCTGGACGCGCGCGATGCGCCGCGGCTACGACGCGATCCTCGAGCACATCCCCGTCGAGGACCTCGTCATCCAGCTCGACTACTGCACCGAGTTCGCGGACATCTGCGGCGTCTGGGGCAGCGACGCCGACGGGCGCCCTCAGCAGGAGCGGATCCGCCAGCACACCGACGCCGGCTACATCGCGCCGCTCTCGGAAGGCCTGCCCGCGGGAGTGGCGCTCGGCTACCACGTCTGCCTCGGCGCGTTCCCCAGTTGGCCGACCTGCCCGCAGGAGGACTTGAGCCTCGTCGTCGACGTCGCCAACCGGCTGATCGCGAGCACGCCCCGCCGCGTCGACTTCCTGCATCTCCCGGTGATGGACGACGCGCAGGAGGCCTACTTCACACCACTGCGCGACTTGACACGCGGTCCGAAGGTCTTCCTCGGGCTCGAGTGCCGCGACGGCGCCGACGCGCTGCGCCGACGCAGCGAGCTCGCGAGCGCGCACCTGAGTGACTTCGGGGTCGCGCACTTCTGCGGGTACGGCCGCGAGGACGCTGACCGCGTCGACGACTACCTCACCGACCTCGCGGTCGGCGCGGACGCGCTGACGACAGCCGGCGACTGACGAGCGGGCTCCGGCACAGGACGACACGGATCCGACGGAAGGCGCTGTCCACGGACGGCACGACGTTCGACGGCTCCGACGCCGCCGGCGAGGGCCGCTGGATCGGCAGCCACGTCGACCTCGTGTTCGACTCGGCCTCCGGGCTGCGCGCGCCGCGGAGGTCTACGCAACCGACGACGCGCAGGAGAAGTCCTCCGCGACTTCGTCGCCCCCTAGGCCAAGGTGATGAACCTGGACCGGTTCGACCTCCGATGAGCTCGAGGTCCTGGCCGGCCGCGCTGCGGACCGGCCAGGACCGGCGCGGGTTGCGACCAACATGACTGTCGGGCGGCCGCGACGCTGCGGGCGACAATCGCCGTGGGCACTCGCGCGGGCGGGCGCCTGGCGTCAGCGGACGGATCGGCCTGCGCGGGCTTGCGCCCGACGCGGCCTCAGAAGGGACGGCGATGTGGAAAAGCGGGAGCGACGGGGTCAAACCCGGGCTTTACACCCCGGTGGGATCGAGATCCGGGTCGTCGCGTAGCCACTGCGACAGCGTCCCGCTGCGGCCCGACACCGGCGATCCGGCACGGGAGCAACAGATCGGGTGGCCGGCGGTCCAGCGCTCCAATCATCCTCGCGACCACCAGCGGCCGCACGAACTCATGCGAGCCGTCGCGTAAGCACCACTGCGCCGTCGCCGTCGTACGCGTCGAGGATCACCGTCGTCGTCGCCGCCACCGCAGCGATGACGTCGTAGTCCGGATCCTCGCGTTCGGGCAGCCGATAGGTGGTCACGAGGGCTACGTGTCCGACGGGGGAGGCGGTCATGCGCCAAGCGGCTTCGACCGGCCCGATCTCAGTCTCGCCCGAGAGGTAGGCGACCGTGTCCCCGGCGACGCGAGCGAATGGGACTCCGCCCTCCTCCAGGCGTGCATCGTCCGGCTTGCTGAGCACGTCGATGGAGATGAGCCCGGCGCCTCCCGCCCGACGCATCTCACCAACGATCACCTCCGCGATATCGCGCGGCCCGGGACCGCCCGGCTCGAGCCACCCCATCCGGATGTCGTCCAGGCGCTCAGCGGGAACCTCGGCACCGGCCAACGCTCGCAAGTCCCACTGGTCGGCCGTCAGGACGGCGCGTAGCGGAGCTTCGAAGGCATTGGCTTTCCAGAGCGCCTCCCGGACTTGGTCGAACACCGCCTGCGACACTTCGCGCAACTGCATGTCGTTCGTGTCCTCGTTCCGTCGGTTCATGTTCGTTATGCGCAGGCTGATTGCTTCGGCGAGAACCCGCCATCAGGCGTCCAGCGCCAGTAGTCACCGCCTTTGTACCCGAAGTCCCAATGGCCGCCAATCGGCTCGGCATGCCCGAGGTCCGGGTGCCAGACCTCGTCAGTGTCGGGATTGACCCAGGCACCCTTGTCGCCGCCCTCGGGCTCCTTTCCGTGCCACTCCCATTCTGGGCCAGGACGTTGCGCTCCATCCGCCGGGTCCGGCGGGAACGCGGATGGCTCCGGTTGCGGGTCGCTGCCTCCACCGGACTGATCGCCCTCGCCGGTCCCCGAGTTGTTCGCCTGACAGGTCTGGCCTTCGTTGATCAACGTCCCGGTGGCTCGTTGGACCGTTCCCGGGTTGTCGATGTGCTGGTCGATCGTCGTCGTGCCGTTGCCTGAATCCTTGACGATCGTTCCGACGTTGTCGATGAGACCGCTTGCGTCGCCGTACAGCGTTCCCGTCTCACCGTTGGCGTGGAAGGTGCCTTCGTTGTAGAAGAGTGCTCCCTCCCGCATCGCGAACCCGCCAGCGCCCCAGGTCAGCGACCCGGAGTTGATCAACGCTCGCTGGAGCTGGAGGTCACCGAAAGGCGGAGTGAAGTCTCCGCTCGCGCCAGGGCAGATCACGGTCGCGCCGGTACCGCTCATCACGCCGCCCTGCCACGTGAACTGGTCGCAGATGTCAACCTCGCCGGGGCCTTCCATGTTGGCCGAGAGGTGCAGCGTCCCGAGCACGGACGGGATGTTCCGATCCTCGAACGACAGCTTGCCGCCCTCGTGGTAGAAGGTCGCCCCCAGGCCCTGGATGGATCCGGCGAGGATCGTCGCGCCGGTGTTGTGGATCGTGCCGGTCATGACCGTTCCGCCGCCGAGGACGAAGCAGTCGGGACCGGAGAGGTCGATCTCGGCGCCGCCGCCCGTGCTGGTCGTCCAGCTGCCGTACTGCGGGTTGCGCGGCTGCGGGCAGAGGATCGGGTCGTCGATGACGGGTGGCAGAGACACCGGCACGCCGCCGCGCGAGAAGCGCAGGCCACCAGTCTCTGCGTCAACCGCGCCCTGGTTGTCGAACGCGATGTCGATGCCAGTTGTCCCGGTACCCGTGAGCTTGCGCAGCGTCCCGCCGGCCAAGTTGAGGAACTTGGACGGCGCACTTCCGCCGTTGTCGTGGAAGACGCCGCCGAACCAATCGTTCTGGGAGTTGACGGTGAGTGTGCCGCCGTTGCGGATCGTCGCGCCGTTGCCCGTGCGGACCGTGCCCTGCGGGAAGGTCGTCGTGCCGTTCAGCGTCAGCGTGCGCTGGTCGAGCAGGACCGAACCGCTGTCCGGGCCGGTGTCGACCTGCCCTGAGGCCCCGTTTTCGACGACCGTGGAGCCGAGCCCCGACATCGTCCCGGCCGTCCATGCGAACAATCCCTGGACGTCGACCTCGCCGTCGCCGGTGAGCGTCCCTCCGTTGACGTGCAGGCTGCGCAGCGTCGTCGGGGTCGACGTGTCGGTGACGTTCAGCGTTCCGCCCTGGAGGTCGAAGTCGGCGTCCGCGCCGTCGATGTTCGCAACCGTCAGCCGTGCCGAGTTCTTCAACTGGAACTCGCCGTGCAGCTCGGTGTCGGCCGCCAGGCAGCGCGGGCCCGAGCTCATCAGCACGTGGGACCCGTCGGGCCCGATCTCCCAGCCGCCGGAGGTGCACGGCTGGTCCGGGACGTCCTCGCGCGAGCCCAGCTCGATCGTGCCGCCGCCGGTGACCTTGACCTTCCCTTCGTTCTGGGTCGGCACGCCGATGCCCGACGTGCCGGTCCCCGCCGACTTCTGCAGGAGCCCGCCGGGCTTGACGAGCACGTGCGACAGCGCGCCGCCGCTGTCGTAGACCGACGGGCCGAACCAGTCGGCCTGCGAGTTCTCGGTCAGCGTCCCCGCGACGTCGACGCCGCCGCCGTTGAGCATGCGGATCGTGCCGTTGACGTGCTCGATCGCCCCCTCGATCGACAGCGTCCGCTGATCGATCGCGATCCACGCGGAACCGGTTCCGGGCGCGATCGTGCCGGTCGCGTCCGGGCCGATCGTCGTGGTGCCGGTCCCGGTCTGCTGACCACCGTCGAGCTGTGCGAGACCGCTCACGGCGACGTCGCCCGCGCCGGTGATCGCGCCGCCGTTCTGGCGCAGCGTGCCGAGGACCGCGTGCGCGCCGGACCGCGCCGACAGCGTGCCGTCGTCGAGGCGGACGTCGGCCTGCTCGCCGTGGACGTCGCCGACGGTGACCGGCGCGTTGGCGATCGTGATCGTCCCCGCCAGCGTGCTCCCGTCGTCGAACGAGACCGGCGCGTTGGACTGGTTGAAGCGGAACTGGCCGGTCTGCGCGTCGATCGTGCCGTCGCTCTCGGTGGCGACGCCGAACGACGTCGTCCCACCGCCCGCGGTCTTGCGGACCGTCCCGGACGCGGCGTTCACCAGCCGTGGGCGCGCCACTCCACCGGCGTCATAGAGCTGCTGGCCGAACCAGTCGTTCTCCGAGTTGAAGTTCAGCGCGCCCTCGTTGCGCACCGTCGCGCCGTTGAGCGCGCGGAGCGTGCCGCTTGTGAACGTCAGGTCACCGGCGTTGCGCAGCGTGCGCTGCTCCAGGGCGACCCACGCCGAACCGCCGCCGGCCGCGATCGTCCCGATCCCGGCGGACCCGAGCGCGGTCTCCCCCGCCCCGGTCATCTGACCGCCCGTCCACGACAGGGTCGTCGAGAGGGCGAGCGTGCCCGCGCCGTCGATCGTGCCGCCGGACTGCGTGAGCGCGCGAGCGTGCGACGTGGTCCCGTCGTCGGTCAGCGCGAGCGTGCCGCCGGTGACCGTGAGCCCGCCCTCGAGCTGGAGGTCGGGCGCCGTGACGCTGCCGTCGGTGACCCGCAGCGCACCCGCACCCTGTGCGTCGGCACCGAGCGTGAAGGCTCCGCCGCTGAACTGGACCGAGGTGCCGGCGCCGGTGGCCGACCACGTGCCCGCCGTGCTGGGCCCGCCACCCCCGCCGAAGTCCAGGCGGCCGCTCTGGGCGTCGACCGCGCCCTCGTTGTCGAAGGGAATGTTGACGCGGGTGGACCCGGAGCCGCCGGTCTTGCGCAGCGTGCCGGTGGCTGTGTTGATCAGGCTCGAATCGTCGCCGCCAGAGTCATAGACCTGGGAGCCGAACCAGTCGTTCTCGGAGTTCAGCGTCAGCGTGCCGCTGTTGCGCAGGGTCGCCGCGTTGAGCGCGCGCAGGGTGCCGCTGGCGAAGGTCAGCCCGCCGCGGTTGGACAGCGTGCGCGCGTCGAGCGCGACCGAGTTCGAGCTCGGGCCCGCGTCGATCGTGCCGTTGCCGTCCGGCTGGAGGATCGTCGAGCCGGTGCCGGTCATCTGACCGCCCGTCCAGGTCAGTGCGTCGTCGACCTGGACCTGGCCGGCGCCCGTGAGCGTGCCGCCGGGCTGGGTCAGCGACCCGAGTGCCAGGACCGCGCCGGCGGCCGCGGCGATCGCCCCGTTCTCGAGCCGGACGGACGCCTCGTGGCCGTGGACCGCGCCGACGGCGGTGATCGAGGCGCCGTTGAAGGTGAGCGCGCCGGCGATCGCGCTGCCGTCTTGAAGCGTGACGGCGGCGGCCGAGCTAGGGAACGCGAGGCGCCCGGCGTCCGCGTCGATCGTGCCGCGGTTGTCGACCTCCCAGCCGATGCCGGTCGTGCCCGTCCCGGCGTCCTTGACGACCGTCCCAGTGTTGATCAGCTGCGGGTGTGGGCTGCCGCCGCCGTCGTGCAGTTGCGCGCCGAACCAGTCGGTCTGGGAGTTGAGCTTCAGCGTCGCGTGGTTGCGGAGCGCCGCGCCGTTGACTCCGCGCAGCGTGCCGTTGACGAGCGTCAGCGTGCCGTGGTTGTCCAGCGCGCGCTGGTCGAGCGCGACCGACGAAGAGCTCTCGCCGGGCGTGATCGTCGCATCGGCCCCGGCCGTGACCGTCGTGGTGCCCGACCCGGTCATCTGGCCGCCGGTCCAAGCAAGCGTTTCGGCCACGCGCGCGTCGCCCGCGCCGGTGAGCGTTCCCCCGGACTGGCTCAGCGTGCCGGCGGTGAGCGTCTTGCCCGCGTCGACGGCGAGCGAGCCGTTGGACAGCGCGAGCTGGGCAGCGGTCGCGTCGACGTCGCCCGCGGTCACGTTCGCGCCGCTGAGCAGGATCGAGCCCTTGAGGACCGCGCCGTCCTCGAACGTCGTGGCGACGTCGGACTGCAAAAAGCGGATCGATCCGCTGCGCGCCTGGATCGTGCCGGAGCTGTCGGTCGCCAAGCCGATCGTGCTGACGCCCGTGCCCGCGGACTTGACGATCGTGCCGGTGTTGATCAGCTGCGGACGCGGACTGCCGCCGCCGTCGTAGAGCTGCACGCCCCAGAAGTCGTTCTGCGAGTTGAGCGTGAGCGTGCCGCTGGTGCGCACTGTCGCGCCGTTGAACGCGCGGATCAGACCCGAGGCGAGCGTCAGCGCGCCGCGGACCGAGAAGGTGCGCTGATCCAGCGCAAGCGCGTTGAAGGTGTCGCCCGTGTCGATCGCGCCGGTCGACGTCGGCTGCAGGATCGTGGAACCGGCCCCGGACATGACCCCGCCGGTGATCGCGACGGCGCCGGCGACGTCCAGCTCACCGTCACCCGTGAGCGTGCCACCAGACTGGGTGTAGGCGTTGGTCGTTGAGGTCCTGGAACCAGTGAGGCTCAGCGTGCCGCCCGTGATCGTCAGATCGCCGTCGATCTGGGCGTCCGGCGCGGTCACCGACCCGCTGGTCAGGAGGATCGCGCCGCCGAGCTGGGTGCCGGCGCCGAGCATGTGGTCGCCGCCGGAGAAGACGATCGCGGTGCCGATGCCGGAGGCCTCCCAGGTGCCGGTCGTGCTCGGGCCGCCTCCGCCAGCGAAGTCGAGGCGGCCGCTCTGAGCGTCGATCGCCCCCTCGTTGTCGACGGCGATCGTGAGCCGCGTCGTCCCGGCGCCCGCCGTCTTGCGCAGCGTGGCGCCGGCGGCGTTGGTCAGCTGCGGCTTGGGGCTGCCGCCGCCGTCGCGGACGGCTGCGCCGAACGTGTCGGCCTCGGTGTCGAGCGTCAGAGTCCCGGCATTGCGGATGATGGCGCCTGAGGTCGCGCTGAGGCCGCCTTCCGCGAAGGTGACGCTGCCGCGGTTGGTGAGCGTGCGACCGCTGAGGCTCAGGGTCGAGGATCCGCCACCGGGGTTGATCGTACCGGTGGCGCCGTCGTCGACGGTCGTCGTTCCGGTTCCGCTGAGCGCGCCGCCGGTCCAGCTGAAGGTCGTCGTGGCGTGGAGGTCGCCGGCGCCAGAGACGACGCCGCCGCTGATGGCGAGCGTAGCGACCGCGGACGCGTGCTCGACGTCGGCGACGGTCAGGGTGCCATTGGCGATGGTAAGCGACGCGCCGTCACCCTGGATGGAGCCGGCGGACGCGTCGCCGCCGATCGTGACGATGGCGCCGGTAGGCAGGCAGACGACGTCGTCGGCCGTCGGGAGGGCTTCGCCCGACCAGTTCTGGGCCGTGGTCCACTGGCTGTCGCTGCCGCCCCCGTCCCACGTGACCGTGCATACCGGGGGCGCGTCGGCGCGGGCCGACGCCGCGAGCAGCGCCAGCGCGACCGCCAACGCGAGGAGCGCCATCAGCGCGCACGCCGCCGCCCGCACCATCGTATGGACGTCGTGGCGCCGCATCGCGGCCGACGACGTGCCCGACCCTGCCACCGGAGAGAACACGCAGAGCAGTCCAACCGATGCGCGTTGCTTGATCAATACGACATCTGACCAGCGGTCTTTGCATCGCTTCTCGATCGTGCGCGGTCGGATTACGGAGGCCGTCCCTCGCTCACCCGGTTGATCGATATCAGCGCAGCGTGTAGTGGCTGTCAGCGGTCAGACCGTCGCCCGCGTCGAGACCGTCGCGCGCCGGGCTTCACGACCACCTCGGAGTCCGATCCTCATCGCGGCTGCTGCGCCAGCGTCACCGACGCGCGGCAGACGCGCGTCGTCGACCTCGAGTGCAACGGTGCCGTGCCGACTCGATGAGTTCGAACGCCATCGCTATCCCGGCGGCCCGCGAGCCGGGCCGCTCGGTGATCATCTCTCGCCCGGCCCGACGCGCCCGCAGATTCAACCACGAGAAACGCTATCCCGCGACCTCGCCGCAAAGTCGCCGATTTGCGTGGAAAAGCGGGAGCGACGGGACTCGAACCCGCGACCTCCGGCGTGACAGGCCGGCGCTCTAACCAACTGAGCTACGCCCCCGAGTCAATCGGGACGACCATTATGGCATCACCGCAGCGACGGTTGCGGCCTCGTGGTCGGCTGGCGGAAAGCGCCTCCGGCGTCGGATCGCACGCCAATGAGTGGCAGGGGCGCTGATCGCGGCGGGCAACGATCGACCGGCCTCACCCAAATCCTGGCTGGTCGGCCAAACAACCAGTACGGTTCCTCTTCATGGCCGGCACAAGGGTTGAGGCGCCGCCTGCGCCGACGAGCACGAATCCGATCAAGCGGATGGTCGGGGACTACAAGATCGAGCGGGGGATCAGCACGCCGTTTCCGCCCGGGGATACGCGGTTCTCGATGGTGCGGACCACGCAGTTCACGCGGGATCCGCTCACGCTCCTGCTCAAGGCCTATGACAAGTACGGGCCGGTCTTCACCCAGCGGGTCTTCCATCAGAACATCGTGTTCGTCCTCGGCCCGGAGGCCAATCACCACCTGCTGGTCTCCAACGCCGCGAACTACGAGTGGCGGACCGGGCACTACGGCGACCTGATGCCCCTGCTCGGCGACGGCATGCTCGCGATCGACGGCGCGTTCCACCGCCTCTCCCGCAAGGCGATGCTCCCGATGTTCCACAAGGAGCGCATCCACCAGTCCATCATCCTCATGAACGAGGAGGTGGACAAGGCCCTCGACCAGTGGCACGACGGCCAGGAGCTCGACCTGTACCACTGGACCCGCGAGCTCGCGCTCCGAATCGCCATGCGCGCGCTCTTCGGCCTGGACCCGGACGCCGCGAAGCACCGTCACGGCATCAACCCCGCCGACGAGTTCGAGAACGCCCTCGCGTTCTGGTCCAAGGACTACATCTTCCAGGTCCTGCGCGGCCCCGGCTCCCCCTGGCGTCGCATGCGCACGGCGGCCAAGCGCCTGGACTCCGTGATCTACGCCGAGATCAACCGCCGGCGGGCCGCCGGCGACCTCGGCGACGACCTCCTCGGCCTCCTGCTCGCGACGACCCAGGACGACGACGGCAAGCTCCTGCTGACCGACCGCAACATCCGCGACGAGGTCATGACGCTCCTCTTCGCCGGCCACGACACCACCACGTCGACGGTGGCGTTCCTCTTCTACGAGCTGTCGCGGCACCCATCCCTGGCCGATCAGCCCGACTTCGACCTCGACGCCGCCCTCGAGGAGACCCTGCGCCTCTACCCGCCGGCCTGGATCGGCCCGCGCCGCTCCATCGAAGAGGCCACGGTCGCCGGCGTCAAGATCCCCGCGCGCGTGCCCGTGGAGTACAGCTCCTGGGTCTCCCACCACCTGCCGGACGTCTGGGAGGACCCCTTCACGTTCGACCCGAACCGGTTCACGCCGACCAACCGCGACAAGATCCCCAAGGGCGCCTACGTCCCCTTCGGCGGCGGCTCGCGCACGTGCATCGGGATGCGCTTCGGCCAGGCGGAGATCCACGTGATCGCCTCGAAGATCCTCAGCCGCTTCCGACTCGAGGTCCAGCCGGGCTATGCGCTGACCGTCCGCCAGATGCCGACGATCGGCCCGCGCGACGGGCTGCCGGTCACGGTTCGCACCGCGCAGCAGCCCGCCGCGGGCATCGGCGGCGACGGCCTCAGCGACCCGATCGCCGCCTAGCACCGCCCGCGCCGCCCCGCCCCGCCCCTAGCGCTTCGCCTTCGCCTTCCCGACCCTCACCACCAGCACCTTCGACCCGTCCCCGTGGGCGCGGAAGTTGCCCTGCCACTGCGCGACGAACAGGTTGTCGCCCTTCGCCAGGTTCCACGACGACGTGTAGGACCCGTTGTTGCTCGCGGTCACCGTCTGCGTCCGCCACACGGTCGACCCCGGCGCCCGGTAGGACACCGTGATCCGCTCGTTGCCCGACGCCGGCGTCAGCTTGCCGGTCACCGTGATGTGGGTGGGCTTGCCGTACCTCGCCTTCGGCGCGGCGACCGTGAGCGCGCTCGCCGCTCCCGCGTCACCCCCGCTCGTCGAGTACAACAACGCCTGCTGCCCGCCGAGCAGGTAGTCGGTCCCGCCGCCCGCGGCGATCCCGCCGTCGGCGATCGGATCGCTCTCGACGAACTGCGGATGCCACGTCGCGCCGCCGTCGTCGGTCCGCAGCAGGAACCCCGTGGACTGGCGGACGTCACCGAACGACGAGACCACCAGGTAGCCGCGCGACGCGCTCGAGAACGACATCCCCCGCGCCGCGTTCGTCCCGACGCCCGGCAGCTCGGTCCATGCCTTGCCCCCGTTCGCCGTCCGCCACAGCCGCCCGGACCCGTCGAGCAGGAACCCGTGCGTCGCGTCGACGAAGTCCACGTTGCGCACCGCCAGCCGGTTGACCCGCTTCTTGCCCTTCTTGATGTACTTGCCCGGCTTCAGGACCGTCGTCCACGCCTTGCCGTTGTCCACCGACTTGATCACGTCCTGCGGCCCGTAGGCGACGATCGCGCCGCCGGCGCGGTCGACCTGGCCCAGGACCGTCCGTGCGACGGCGCCGCGCACGGCCGCGAACGACGCACCGCTGTTGGTCGAGCGCCGGATCCCCGTCGGTCCGACCACCATCACGTTCGTCGGCGACGGCGCGTACACGGCCCGCGCCCGCGCGGTCGAGCCGGTGTCCAGCGTGGCCCAGTGGCCGCCGCCGTCGTTGGTGTTGAAGACCCCGCCCGCGACGTCCAGCGCGTAGCCGTCGTTCACGGTCGGGAACGAGACGTCGAGCACGTCCTCGGACGTCGCGACGTTGCCGCGCGTCCACGTGTGCCCGCCGTCGGTCGTCCGGCCCAGCGTCCCGTCCGGCCCCGGCGCGAACGCCGACCCCGCGACCTTCCCCGCGCGCACGCGCGTGAACTGGCCGAGCAGCCGGCCGCCGACGGGGCTGTAGTTCTCGCCGGTGTCGTCGGAGAACGCGGTGGCGCCCTGCTGACCCGCGGCGACGACGCGCGTCGCCGAGGCCAGGCCGGCGGCGAACAGCGGGTCGCTGGAGACGGCCTTCCACAGCCAGTGGTCGCCGCCGTCCTTGGTCGTGCCGACGACCTTGCCGGCCTTCGTCGTCACGACGCACACGTCGGCGGTCGCGCACTGCACGCCGGTCAGGTCCTGCCCGCCGGGTGCCGCGACGTCCTTGGCGACCCACGTCGCGCCGCCGTCGCTGGTCTTCAGGAAGAGGTCGCCGTCGCCGACCGCGTAGCCGACCTTGTCGCCGGTGAACGTGATGCCGCGCACGGCGCGGCCGGTCTGGGAGACCGACTTCCACGAGGTGCCGCCGTCGGTCGTCTGGTAGATGTTGCCGTCGGTCGTGGCCACGAACCCGGCGGTCGGCGATCGGAACGTCGCGTCGGTCGGGATCGCCCCACCGCCCACGGCCTTCGTCGCCGGCACGGGCGTCTTGGCGGCGAACCGCGTCCCGCCGTCGTCGGTCTGGAAGACCTGGCCGCCGACCTCGAACACGAAGCCGGTGTTGGCGTCGAAGAACGCGAGCGCCCCGAGGTTGGCGTCGGCGGGGCAGTTGGACTCGACGTTGGTGAACGCGATGCGCGAGAACGTCTGGCCGCCGTCGGTCGAGCGCCGCGCGACGCACCCGCCGCCCGCGACGAGCGTGTTGCCGTCGATGACCTGGAGCTCGGTCAGGTTGGAGAACGTGCCCGCCGGCAGACCGGCCCACGTCACGCCGCCGTCGGTGGTCTTCAGCAGCGTGCCGAAGTCCCCGGCCGCGTAGCCGCTCGGCCCGGAGAACGCCATCGCGCGCAGTGTGTTGCCCTGCGGCAGCGGGTTGCCCCACAGCCAGCCGGACGAGCCGACCTGGACGTTGGCGGACGCGCCGGCCGGCAGGGCGGCGGCCAGGGCGGCCGCCACGGCCATGGCGCCGCCGGATCGCAGCAGCCTTCTCATCGGTTCACAGCTCCTCGTCGTCATCGGGTGCATGTGCCGCTCGAACGAGGTCCGCGCACGGAAGTTACGCAACCCGCGGCCTCAAGTCCCACCTCGGCGCAACCGACCTTCCAAGGAGGCCTCCGAATGCCCTTCCGCCACGCTCCTACGACCGATGACGACTGGTCCCGGCTGCTCGGCCCCGCCGCCGACGCGACGACCGAGGGTCTCGTCGTCCTCGACGCGACCGCGACCATCCGCGCGTCGAACCTCGCCGCGCGGCTCATCACGGGCGTCCACACCCCGCAGCACGACCGTCTCGCCGGCCGCGGGCCGTCCGACGGGTGGTTCGTCCCGCGCCACGCGGACGGGACGCCGATCGCGATCGCCGACCAGCCGGGCACGCGCGCGATCGCCACGGGCCAGCCCGTGCGCGACGTCGAGCTGCATTTCCGGCGCTTCGACGGCTCCCGCCAGTACCTGCGCGCCAACGCGGTCCCGCTCTTCGCCGACGGCAGCGACCAGGCCTACGGCGCCGTCGTCACCTTCACCGACGTCACCGCGTTCGTCGAGGCCCAGGAAGCCCTGGCCGAGCGCGAGCGCGACCTCGCGCTGCTCGCCACCCACGCCGGCGACCTGATCGCCCGCCACGCCGCGGACGGCAGGATCGTCTACGCCGCCGGCGGCGCCGAGGCGCTGCTGGGCTTTGCGGCCGAGCACCTCGTCGGCTTCTGGGCCGCCGACGTCTGCCACCCCGACGACGCCGACGCGATCCGCGCCGCCCACGAGCTGGCCCGCGACGGCGCGCGCAGCGCCGTCAGCTACCGCATCACCAACGTCCGCGACGGGCGCGAGATGTGGCTCGAGTCCACCGTCTCCCCCGTCCTGGACGAGGACGGCGCCTTCGTCGAGGCCGTCACCACCACGCGCGACGTCACCTCGCGCAAGGAGGACGAGCTGCGGCTGCGCGACGCCGAGGAGCGCGCGCGCCGCCAGCAGGCGCTGCTCGAAGAGGCCGAGGCCATGGCCGGCATGGGCAGCTGGGCGGCCGACGTCCGCGCCAACACGTCGTGGTGGAGCCCCGGCCTGTTCCGGATCTTCGGCGTCGACCCCGACGGCGACGCCGGCTACGCCGCCCACGATCGCCTGATCCACCCCGACGACCGAGTCGCGGTGCGCGGCGCGCTGGCCCGCGCGGCGCTGGACGGCGAGCCCTTCGACATCACCTACAGGTTGATCCGCCCCGACGGCGTCGAGCGGATCCTCCACGGCCGCGGCGCGCCGGCCGAGCGCGTCGACGGCGCGATCCGCCGCGTCTGGGGCACGACGCAGGACGTCACCGAGCGCCAGCGCCTCGAGGCCGGCCGCCGCGAGGCCGAGGCCCGCTTCCGCGCCGCGTTCGAGCATGCGCCGATCGGGGTCTGCGTCCTCGAGTTCCGCGGCCCCGGCGCCGGCCAGTGGGTCACGGTCAACCCCGCGCTGGCCGAGCTGCTCGGCTACGAGCGCAACACGCTGCTGGGCACGCGCATCAGCTCGGTGCTGCATCCCGAGGAGCTGCCGGCGACGCGCGAGCGGCTGACCGCGCTGATGACCGGCGCGGCCGAGCGCGTCACCGCCGAGTGCCGCATGATCCACGCCGACGGGCACAGCGTCTGGACGCTCGTGACGGTCGCCGCGGTGACCGACGACGAGGGCCGGCCCGCCTACGGCATCGGCCAGATCGTCGACATCACCGAGCGCAAGCGCTTCGAGGGCCAGCTCCAGTACCTCGCCGACCACGACGCGCTCACCGGCCTGTTCAACCGCCGGCGCTTCGAGGAGGAGCTGGACCGCGTCCTGGCCGGCGCCGAGCGCTACCGGCGGCCCGGCGCGCTGCTGGTCCTCGACCTCGACGGCTTCAAGTACGTCAACGACACGCTCGGCCACCCGGTCGGCGACGAGCTGATCGCCCGGCTGGCCGCCACGCTGCGCGCCGAGCTGCGTGAGACCGACGTCATCGCCCGCCTCGGCGGCGACGAGTTCGGCGTGATCCTGCCCGAGGTGACCGAGGGCGAGGCGGCCGCGGTCGCCGGCAAGCTGCTGCGCGCCGTCGAGCGCGACGGCACCGTCGCCGACAGCTCGCGCCACGCGCGCGTGACCGCGTCGATCGGCCTCGCGGCGTTCGACGGCACCGACGGGCTCAGCGCCGAGGAGCTGCTGGTCGAGGCCGACATCGCGATGTACGACGCCAAGGAGGGCGGGCGCAACCGCGCCGCGCGCTCCGAGCGCGACGGCCCCGGCCCCGGCCGCCACGTCTCGCGCCTGTCGTGGCTGGAGCGCATCCGGACCGCGCTGGCCGAGGACCGCTTCGTGCTGCACGCGCAGCCGTTCGTGGCGTTGGCGCGCGGCGACGACGGCGACCCGATCCCGTCGTTCGAGCTGCTCATCCGCATGCTCTCGGACTCCGGCGAGCTGATCCCGCCCGCGACGTTCCTGCCGATCGCCGAGCGCTTCGACGTCATCCCGGCGATCGACCGCTGGGTCGTGGAACGCGCCGTCGGGCTCGTCCGCCGCGAGCACGATCGCGGCACGCCGGTCACGCTGAGCGTCAACCTCTCCGGCCGGACGATGGGCGACGCCGAGTTCGCCGGCTGGCTGGAGAAGTTGTTGATCGACAACCCGGTCCCACCCGGCCGGCTCATCGTCGAGATCACCGAGACCGTCGCGATCGTCAACCTGGAGCGCGCCCGCGCGCTGGCCGAGACGCTGCGCCGCCTGGGCTGCCTGCTCGCGCTGGACGACTTCGGCGCCGGCTTCGCGTCGTTCTCCTACTTGAAGCACTTGTGCTTCGACCTGCTCAAGATCGACGGGGAGTTCGTGCGCGGACTGCGCGACAACCCGACCGACAGGCTCGTGGTCGAGGCCGTCGTCGCGATCGCCCGCGGCCTGGGCACCCCGTCGCTGGCCGAGTTCGTGGCCGACTCCGACACGCTGGACGCCGTGCGGGAGCTGGGCGTCGACTACGCGCAGGGCTTCCACCTCGGGCGGCCCGAGCCGGTCGACGAGGCGCTGCGCATAGCCCACATGGGGGCTGGACGGCGGGCTTAGCATCCTCGCCATGGCGAGGATCGGCGTACTCACGGGCGGCGGCGACTGCCCCGGGCTCAATGCGGTCATCCGGGCGGTCGTCCGCAAGGGCGTCACCGACGGGCACACCCTGTACGGCTACACCTACGGGTGGGCGGGCGTCCTCAACGGCGAGGGCGAGGACCTGACCGTCGAGCGGACCAAGGGGATCCTGCCGCGCGGCGGGACCATCCTGGGGTCGTCGCGGACCAACCCCTTCAAGAAGGACGGCGGGGGCACCGAGGCGGTGCGCGCCGGGATGGCGGCCAAGGGCGTCGACGTGCTCGTCCCGATCGGCGGCGAGGACACGCTCGGCGTCGCGGCCCGGCTCGCCGCCGACGGCGTCCCGGTCGTCGGCGTGCCCAAGACCATCGACAACGACCTCAAGGGCACCGACTACACCTTCGGCTTCCAGACCGCGGTGCAGATCGCGACCGACGCGGTCGACCGGCTGCATACGACGGCCGAGTCGCACAACCGCGTCATGGTGCTCGAGGTCATGGGCCGCCACGCGGGCTTCATCGCCGCGCACGCCGGCATGGCCGGCGGCGGCGACGTCATCCTCGTGCCCGAGCGCCCGTTCGACATCGAGCAGGTCTGCAACCACATCCGGCGCCGGCACGCGAACGGGCGCACGTTCTCGATCGTGGTGGTGTCGGAGGGCGCGACGCCGCGCGAGGGCACGCTCTCGACGACCGGCGAGGCGGGCAAGCTCGACGCCTTCGGCCACGAGCGCCTCGGCGGGATCGCGGTCGTCCTGGAGCGCGAGATCGAGGAGCGCACCGGCTACGAGACGCGCATGACGATCCTCGGCCACGTCCAGCGCGGCGGGACCCCGACCGCGTTCGACCGCGTGCTGGCCACGCGCTTCGGCGTCGCGGCCGCCGAAGCCGTGACCGCTCAGCAGTCCGGCGTGATGGTGGCGCTGCGCGGGGCCGACATCGCGACGGTCCCGATCTCCGAGGCGCTCGGCGACCCGAAGACCTTGGACGACAAGTTCTTCGCGGATGCCGAGGTCTTCTTCGGCTAGCTAGACCGCGGGCTCGCGCGGGGCGGCGATCTGCAAGGCGTCCGGCGCGATGTCCCAGCGGGCGCCGATCGCCTCGAGCTCGGCGTCCAGCGGCCAGCGGTCGGCGCGGGGCTCGCCCTCGTGGTCGGGCACCCCGCCCTTGAGCGGCATGCACTGGGTGTTGTCGCCGATCGCCCGGATCTCGGCGACCTCGTCGTCGCTGAGGACGACGTCGGCCGGCGTCGTCGCGAGCTCGGCGCGCTGGTCCTCGACCGTCTTGGCGCCGTCCCACGACTCCTGGATCAGCGTCGGGACCACCGACGCGACGGCCGGATGGGCGAGGTTCCACTGCGCCGCGAGCTGGAGCAGCGTGAGGCCGTGGCGCTCGGCGATCGGGCGCAGCTGATCGAGGCGCTCGACCCCGCGCTCGATCCAGCCGGCCTGGCGGAACTTGCGGTGGTCGAACTCTGCCATCGGCAGCCCCGGACGCAGGTCGTCGTGGAACAGACCGCCGTAGTCGGCGACGCGCGTGATGACCTTCACGTCGTTGGCCTGCGCCGCCGGGAGCGCGAGCTCGCCGGGCCACGGCTCGAACGGGTTGAGGATCAACATGGCCCAGTCGATCTCGGAGCCGAAGCGCTCGAAGCAGTCGATGACGTCGAGCGTGAAGCCGTTGGCCGGGCCGGGCGCGACGCCGATCTTCCGCGTCAGGCCGGCGTCGCGCAGCGCCGCCATGCCGTCCCAGACCGCGGCGCTCGTGTAGCCGGTCCGGTCCGGATTGTGCAGCAACAACAGGTCGAACGCGTCGACCTCGATCCGCTGCAGCGACCGCTCGGTCGCGGTCCGCAGGTAGGACCCGTACTCGCCCTCCGGCCGCAGGCGCGGGTCGGTGAAGCGCGGGAAGCCCTTGGCTCCCTCACGCTCGCCGTCGTAGAAGTCGTGGCCGACGGCCCCGACGAGGCAGTAGGCGTCGCGATCCAGGCCGGCGAGCGAGCGGCCGAGCAGCACGTCGGCCTCGCCCTCGCCGTAGACGTCGGCGGTCAGAACGGTGCGCACGCGCTCGTCCGGACGGATGAGCGCGAGGTAGCGCTCGTCGTCGACCGGCGCGCCGAAGTGCATGAAGCGGCCGCCCGACCAGGTGCCGAGGGCGGTGTGCGTGGGATCCAGGGTCATCGCCACTGGAGGGTACGCGGCGGCGGCGAGTCTGGGAGGATCGGCACCATGCGCCGCGCCCTCCCGCTGCTCGCCCTGCTCCTCGCGCTCGTCGGTGCCGGCTGCGGCGGCGGCGATGACGACGGCGGGACCAAGACGACGAGCGCCTCTGAGAAGCAGGCCTACGCCACGCAGCTGCAGCAGGCGAGCGTCTCGCTGCAGCAGACCTTCGGCGCGATCTCCGACCAGACCGGGTCGAACACCTCCTCCAAGCAGATCGGCGACCGCCTGGCGACGGGCGCCGACGCCGTCGACCAGTCCGCCGACAAGTTCGCCAAGATCACGCCGCCCGCCGGGGCGCAGGCCGCCCACCGGCAGCTCGTCGCCGGCCTGCACGAGATCGCCGACCAGCTGCGCAAGGCGGCGGCCGCGGCGAAGGCGAACGACAGCAAGGCGCTCGCCGCGGCGCTCAAGGCGATCCTGCAGGGCGACGGCGCCAAGAAGCTCAACGCGGCGACCACGGCGCTCAAGGCGCAGGGCCTCACGCCGGACGCGTCGTCCTCGGCGCCGTCGAGCACGACGACGACCGGCTGAGCGCGGTCAACCCACGCGGGTCGTCGCCGCCAGCCCGCGGGTGTGGCGGCGCGCGACCTCGCGCAGCGAGCAGCGCACGCTGACGGTCGCTCAGCGGTTGGTCGCGCACGGCGCCGCGCTGCAGGTAGGCGCCCAACAACATGGCCTTGAGGACCGACGCCCCAGTCTGCCGTCATCCGCCCTGGACAAGCTGTACGTCATCACATACGCTTGTACGCGATGACCGACACCGCACCCGCCACCTTCGACGCACACGCGGCCGCCTACGAGGCACCGCGGCGCCGTCTCATCCCGCCCTTCGACGCCTTCTACGGGACGGCCGTCGACGCGCTGACCATGCTCCCCGCGCCGCCGCGCCGCGTCCTCGACCTCGGCGCCGGGACCGGCATGCTGAGCGCGCGCGTCGCCGCCGCCTACCCGGAGGCCGAGTTGGTCCTGACCGACGGCGCGCCCGCGATGCTCGAGCAGGCGCGCGCGGCGCTCGGCGACCGCGCCGAGATCCACGTCGCCGACCTCAACGACCCGCTGCCACCCGGAGGGTTCGACGCGGTCGTCTCCGCCCTCGCGATCCACCACCTCGACGACGCCGGCAAGCAGGCGCTGTTCGCGCGCATCGTCGCCGCGCTCCCGCCCGGCGGCGTCTTCGTCAACGCCGAGCAGGTCGCGGGGCCGTTCCCGTGCTTCGACCGGCGCTACCACGCGTGGCACGAGGCGTCGGCACGCGCCGCCGGCTCCGATGACGCCGAGTGGGCCGGCGCGCTGGAACGGATGCGCCACGACCAGCCCGCCGACGTCGAGTCCCAGCTGCGTTGGTTGCGCGAGGCCGGGTTCGACGCGGCGGACTGCCTCTTCAAGGACCATCGCTTCGCCGTGCTCGTCGCCCGGCGCGCGCTGGGCAAGTCCTAGGTCTACGACACCGCGACGGGCTCGCGCGCAGCCGCACGCAGCTTGTCGATCGCCGCGCGCAGCACGCGCGAGACGTGCATCTGGCTAAGGCCGACGTGCTGGCCGATCTCGGCCTGGGTCAGGTCCTCCTCGAAGCGCAGGCGCACGATCTCGCGCTCGCGCGGGGTCAGCACGCGGCTGAGCGCCGAGAGCATCGCGCGATGCTCGGCGTCGACGAAGCCGTCGTCCTCGACACCGAGCCGCGAGCCGAGGTCCAGGTCGTCCTCGTCGCTCCCGCGCACGGGCTGCGAGAACGACGTCGACATCCGCGCGCTCAGCGCCTCGCGCGCCTCGAGCACCTGCTCGACCTCGAGGCCGGCGCGCTCCGCCAGCTCGGCGACCGTCGGCGCGTGCCCGAGCTCGCGCTCCAGCGCGGTCGCTGCCTTCTCGACGGCGAGCGCCTGCTCCTGCAGGTCGCGCGGCGGGCGCACGGCCCAGCCGCGATCGCGGAAGTGCCGGCGCAGCTCGCCCGACATCGTCGGCAGCGCGTAGGAGCTGAACGCGGCACCGCGCACGGGGTCGTAGCGGTCCAGCGCCTTCAGCAGCCCGACGCTCGCGACCTGGATGAGGTCGTCGAACGGCTCGGAGCCGCGCCGGTACTGGGACGCGGCGTAGCGCGCAAGCGGAAGGTAGCGGTGGACCAGCTGCTCTTTGATCCTGGGATCGCGAGTTCGGGCGTAGTGGCGCAGCATCTGTGCGTCCCGTTGGCCGCCCGAGTCGTTCGGCCGCGAGTCCTCAACTGTCGCCAGCCGCCCCGGCGGGGAAGTGCTGACGGTCATCAGGATCTAGCTTCTCCGGAGCGGTCCCGGCGCAAACAGCTCTTTACGCCAACTCCACGTCGAGCGCCGCGGCCTCCAGCGCGATGCGCAGCCGGACGCCGTCCCTGCTCCACCTCGCGTCGCGGAACACCGCCTGCGACAGCGAGAACGCGCCGACGTCGCCGACCAGCGGGAAGATCCAGTACTCGCCCTCGTCGGTGGCGAGCAGCTCGGGCGTGTCGAGCACGCCGGTCGCGCGCACGTACTCGACGCCCTCCGCGACGCACGACACCGAGACGGCGATCCCGATCCATCCCTGGATCGCCGCCAATGCGTGCGAGAAGTCCATATGGACATCATCCCTGACCGGCTCGCGCACGGCGAGCGGTCCGTCGGCCGCGGCACCCGATCGGTGGTTTGATGTCGAGAAGCTCCGACCGGCTCCGCTCACCAGGCGAAGGGCCACGACAGGCGCGGCCCCGATACCAGGAGATCACGATGCCCAAGTACCTGCTCCTCAAGCATTACACCGGCGGCCCGGAGCAGCACCGGCCCTTCCCCCCGATGGACCAGTGGGCGCCCGAGGACGTCGAGGCGCACTTCGCGTTCCTCAAGAACGTCACCAAGGTGCTCGAGGAGAACGGCGAGCTCGTCGGCGTGCAGGCGCTCACCCCGGCGCAGACGTGGGTGCGCTACGGCGGCCCGGACGCCGCGCCGGTCACCACCGACGGCCCGCTGCCGGAGACCAGCGACCTCGTGGCGGGCTGGTACATGGTCGACGTCGACTCGCGCGAGCGCGCGCTCGAGATCGCGGCCCACATCTCCTCCGAGCCCGGCCCCGGCGGCGAGCCGCTGCACGAGTGGATCGACGTCCGGGAGATCATGTCCGGGTCGGCGTCGGACGACTGCCCGACGTGATCGACGGGTCGACGCACCCGCTGGACGAGGGCGCGCTGCGCGCGCTCGTGCCGCGGGTGCTCGCGGGCCTGGTCCGGCGGGGCGAGGACTTCGACGCCGCCGAGGACGCGCTGCAGGAGGCGTTGTTGGAGGCGTTGCGGGTGTGGCCGCAGCAGCCGCCGCGCGATCGGCGCGCGTGGCTGGCGACCGTCGCGACCCGGCGGCTCGTCGACGCCCGCCGCAGCGAGGCCGCCCGCCACCGGCGCGAGGAGGCGACGCACGCTGAGCCGCGGCCGCCCGCCGACGTCCCCGCGGCCGCGGGGGACGACACGTTGTTCCTGCTCTTCTGCTGCTGCCATCCCGACCTCGCGCCCGCGTCCCAGGTGGCGTTGACGTTGCGCGCCGTCGGCGGCCTGACGACACGGGAGATCGCCGACGCGTTCTACGTGCCGGAGGCGACGATGGCCCAACGGATCAGCCGGGCCAAGCGCACCCTGCACGGCCGCCGGCTGGACCAGCCCGGCGACCTCGCGGTCGTGCTGCGCGTGCTCTACCTCGTCTACACCGCCGGCCACGCCCGTCGCGTGGACCTGGCCGCCGAGGCGATCCGGCTCGCCCGCCAGCTCACGCTGGCCACCGGGGAGCCGGAGGCGCGCGGGCTGCTCGCGCTGATGCTCCTCAACCACGCCCGGCTGGCGGCGCGGCACGACGCCGAGGGCCGGATCGTCACGCTCGACGAGCAGGACCGCCGTCTCTGGAAGACCCGCGAGATCGCCGAGGGCGTGCGCGTCCTGCAGTCGGCGCTCGCCCTCGAACGTCCGGGCCGCTACCAGGTCGAGGCCGCGATCGCCGCCCTGCACGACGACGCCGCCAGCGCCGAGGAGACCGACTGGCCGCAGATCCTCGCCTGGTACGACGACCTCGTCGCGCTGTCCGACAACCCCGTCGACCAGGACCCGGCCGCGGTGCTCGGGCGCGCGGTCGCCGTCGGCCACGTCCTCGGCGCCGCCGCGGGCCTGCGCGAGACCGATCGGCTGCGCGACGTCCTCGGCGACCGCCACCGCTGGCACGCGGTCCGCGGCCACCTGCACGAGCTCGACGGCGACCTGCCGGCCGCCGCGGCCGCTTACGCGGAGGCCGCCCGCCGGGCGACCGACGTCGCCGAGCGCGACCACCTCGTCCGCCGGGCCGCGCGCGCGCGGGCGGGCGACATCACGCGGGCTGCCACAGCTCGATCCGGTTCCCCTCCGGATCGGTGACCCAGCCGAACCGGCCGACGCCGTCCATGTCCTGGACCTCGTCGGCCACGTCCGCGCCCTTGCCGCGCAGCTGCGCGAGCATCGCATCGAGGTCGCCGACCCGGAAGTTCAGCATGACCTGCTGGTCGCGCGACCCCGAAGGAGTCGGTGTCGGCCGCGAACGTCGCGAACACCGTCGGCCCGGCCTCCTGCCGCCACAGGCCATGCGGATCGGCGTCCAGCCCGAGGCACTCGCGGTACCACGCGCCGAGGGCCGCCGGGTCGGCTGCGCGCAGGAAGCAGCCGCCGATGCCAAGCACACGTTCCATGCCGGGGAGCTTGTCAGGACGACGAGAGCGGATCACGCACGGGTCGCGGGAAGATCCCGGCATGAGCCGAGATCTCCCACGACAACGCAACCTCGGTAGCGAGCGCTACACGACGTGCTGCACGAGCGCTGCGACCGCGGTCACGACCGCCAGCCCTCCGAGACTCGTGAGCAGGACGCGACTGCGGCCGTGCCTCTCGTAGAGGCCTTCGAGCCACAGCGTTCGCGGAGGCAGGTCAGGATCGACCCGCCGCCGCAGACGTGCCGTCAACCCGGTCAGCGGGCAGCCCTTGACCGCCGCCTCCCAGATCATGACGGCCGCGATCGCCATCGTCGGGTACACCCAAGACAGCCAGAAGTAGGCGGTCAAGAGCGTGCACACGAGCGGTTGGTGCAGGGTTTCCAGCACCCAGGCGAGCCGCCATTCCCAAGCTCGGCTGCCCGACCACGCGGCGTGGATCCACAATGCACTTTCGAGACGAGACGGAGGCCGCCGCGTCTCCTGGATGTCCAACCCGTCCAGATGACGAGCCATGACGTGCTCCTCTTCCCATGTTGACGTCTCACTCGAACGAGTGAGCCGGAGGGTGGGCCCCCGATTTGCCGCCACCGGCGTCTGGCCGATGACTTGGAACGGGCTCCCAACCACGAAGAGGTCCTTCATCCTGCCTGGCATCGCTCGGCGGACCGCATGACTGTGGGTTTCCACGAGCACTGCTCCGCATGCCGCCTCGACGATCGCCGTAGCCATCGCCGGTTCAGGCGAGGAGCGCGACCGGCAGACGAGATCGACCGTAGCGATTGGACAGCAACCACCAGCAACCGCGACCCCGTGAGGGGATAGTTGCCGGACCGGCTGCTGCGATGTGCCGTAGATGCGCACTGGATCAGGGACCGATCGAAACGGTGACTCAGGCACAGGGAGCCTGCAGGCGACGATCGCGATCGGTTCGTGTTGATAGAGCGCGGGACGATATGCCGGCCGTCGCGCCGAGCCAACGCCGGCTGACGAACGCGCCGATCACGAAGCGGCGTCATCGCTCCACGCGCCAACCGGTCAGGACGATGCGATCGAATCCTGGTGCGAGGTCGCGAGGAGGTGGCGGACATCGCCGACGGAGAGGAGGGCGAGGGTCGTTGCGGCGGCGACGCCAAACGCGACCCACAGCGCCACGCCCGTCCCGATGAGCGCGGCGATCGGCGCCCAGATCGCGAGGCCCAGCGGCGCGAAGACCAGCGACCCGAACCAGTCGTAGGAGCTGACGCGCGAGAGCGACTCGTCGGGGATGTGGCGCTGGAGCGTCGACTCCCAGACGGAGATCGCCAGCGTCATGCCGGCGCCCGACAGCAGCGCTCCGCCGACGAGCAGCGGCACCGACGGGGATGCCGCCAGGCAGGCCAGCGGGATCGCGAAGAGGCCGTCGGCGATCGCGACGAACACCAGCGGTCGGCGCGGATCGACCTGGGTCGCGAGCAGGCTGCCGATCAGCGCTCCCGCTCCCACCGCCGCCAACGCCGTGCCCCAGGCGGCGGCGCCGCCGAGATCGCGCTCGGCGATCACGGGCCCGAGCACGTTCCACGCGCTCCAGACGATGTTGCCCACCGCGAAGTAGGCGACGACCGACCACACCCACTTGCGCGACCGGAACGCGAACCAGCCCTCGCGCAGGTCGGTGAGGAACGGGCTCGACGGCAGCGTGACGTGCTGGGGAAGTCGCAGCAGCGCCAGGCACGCCACGCTCACCGCGAACGTCAGCGCGTCGGCCATGATCGCCCAGCCCGCGCCGGCGACGGCGACCAGCACGCCGGCCGCGACGGGGCCGAGGATTCCGCCGGCCGAGATCGCGCTGGAGCGCAGCGCGTTGGCCGACTGCAGCTCCTCGGCGGGGACGATCGCCGGCACCAGACCGATCGTGGCCGGGCTGAAGAAGCCGGTGGCGACGCCGGTCACGCCGGCCAGCAGCGCGAGCATCCACACCCGCGCCACGCCCATGAGCAGCAGCGCCGCCATCGTGCCCTGGCTGACCACGCGCACCAGGTCGGCGAGCACCATGACCGCGCGGCGGGAGGCCCGGTCGGCGACGACACCGCCCACCAACACGCTGGCCACGAGCGGGAGCACGCCGGCGGCGAGCACGAGCCCGACGTCTGACGGCGAGCCGCCGATCTCCAGCACCGCGAACGCGAGCGCCACGGCGACGATGCGGTCGCCCAGGACGGACACCGCCTGGCCGCCGAGGAGCAGCCGGAAGTCCCGCCGGCGGAGGACCGGCAGGTTCGCGAGTCGAAGTCGATGCGCCACGTGCCGCAGCATCGACGTCAGCGTCGTCCGCCGCCTACGATGAAGCCTCAGCTACATCATGCTCACGTTCCATCTCGATCCGGATGAGCTCGCCCGCACCCGCTTCGCGTGCTCGGTCCTCCACGAGACGATCGCGAGCCTGCGGGTGGTCGCCGATCCCGCCGCCCATGCGATGCACGTGCCGTGGCTGCGCGAGGCCGCCCCCCGCATAGCCGGGACGGATCTGACGCTGCTGCGCGCGCTCGTGCCGGCCGAGGGCTATCTCCCCGACTTCGTCATGCCGCCGCCGGATTCGCCGCTGCCCGACCTCGACGTCGAGCTCGACCGCATGGAGGCCACGTCCGACCGCCAGGTCCGCGACGAGCTGGCGATCGCGTTCCCCGACGGGCTGCCGCCGGCGGTGCGCCCGCTGGCCGACGACCCACCGCGCGCGCTGCGCCGCCTGCGGGCGCAGCTGGTCGCGTACTTCACCGCGACGCTCGCCGACCGCTGGCCCGCCCTCCGCGCGCTGCTCGAGGCCGACATCGCCCATCGGGCGCGCCGGTTGACCGACGGCGGCGCCCAGGCGCTCTTCGCCGACCTGCACCCCGCCGTGCACCTGCGCGACGGCGGCCGCCTCGACGTGGCGACCCGGTACCACGCCCCGACCGTGCTCGTCGGTCGCGGGCTGCTCCTGATGCCCTCGGTGTTCGCGTGGCCGTCGATCTACGCCGTCACCGACCCGCCCTGGCAGCCCACGCTGATCTACGCCGCCCGCGGCGTCGCCACGGCCTGGGAGCCCACGGCCGATCCGGGCCCGGACGCCCTCGCACGCGTCGTGGGCCGAACCCGCGGCCGACTGCTCCACGCGCTCGACGTCCCACGCACCGGGCGCGCGTTGGCCCAGGCGCTGCACATCACGCCCAGCGCGATCTCCCAGCACATCGCGCCCCTACGCGACGCCGGCCTCGTCACGACCTACCGCGACGGACGGCACGTCATGTGCCGTCGCACCGAGCTGGCCGACCAGCTGATCGCCGCGGCAACGCCGGCCCGGACATGACCAACGACTTCGGATCGGCAGCACGTTGGTCAACGTCCTCGACCAACGACGGCAAGACCTGGCACACGATCCTGGCCGGCGCCCACGAAGACCCCGCGCTGGCAGGGCGGGGAGCGACCCGCGACCCACGGTGAAGGCGGCAATCAGCGATCCGCATCGGTCGCGGCCTGCGTCCTCTCGTAGCGTGGGCCTTTCCCCATGCACGATCACCGCCAACAGGTGACCGCTACAGGTCAAGGAGGGCAATGGACGCTCAGGGACGAGCAGCACCGAGCACGCTCCGGCCCCACGTGTCCCTCCTCGCCTGAACCGGTAACCGCTGGGGCGGCACGCGGTCGGTCACAGGGAACTCCGGGGAGAACGACGGTCGGATGCACAACACGCGAGGCTCAGGACGAGCATTCGCGCATCGGCGGGGCAGATCGCCACCGCCGGCGAAGGGAGTTCACGATGAGTGAACGGTCAGAGAGGCGCCAGCAGGAGCGTGAGGAGCGCGCTCTGGAGGCGCTCACCACAGCCGACGAGCCGCTGTCCTACCAGCGGGTCAGGAAGGCTGCGGGCCTGTTGACCATCGCCAGCACGAGCTCCGCGCTCTCCGCCCTGAGGGACCAGGGGCGGGTCGTGCAGAGCAACGACGGCTGCGGGCCGAGGGGAGTTCGCTTCAGCCTCAGCCGCAAGGAGCGCGATGCACGCAAGGGCCAGAACGGCTGACGCCGTCCGCGGTTCGCGCGCGCAACTGCTCGTGAAGTGATTCGCACCACCCTTCCGGGCACCGCGCATGGGCGGTCTCGGACTTGAACCGAGGACCCCTCGCTTGTAAGGGGGGCGCGCGCCTCTGCGCGTTGTCCGGTTCTATGACTCACGCTCGCGCTAGAGCGGGCTTTCGGATTCAGCGTCGCGTTCCTGCTGTCCCTTGCTACGCCCTGTTGTTTCCATGGTCGTTTCCAAGGTCCCGACACGAGCGATGCCTCACGTGCCGCACGGCTCGCGGCGAGGCCGGTCATGGGTGGCAGTCGCTGCAGCGGACGCTGATGACCACGCCGGCGCAGACGTGACCGGGTCGCCCGCAGAGCTCACAGCTTCGGACGGCGGCGGCCTCGGCCGACGCGCACAGCTCCAGCGTCCTGACCCGACGAGCCGGGTCGTAGGCCACGACGGTGAGGAGGCCATCCCAGGAACGCGTCGGCGCGGCGCGGGCCGGCGGCGTGAGCGTCAGCAACCGGCGGTTCAAACTGGCGACAAGATCGCGCCAGCCCACCCCAAGCCCAGGACAGTGCTCGGGGAGGCGTGCTTCGGAGGCGACAAAGCGCGGCATCGAGCTAGCCGTGGATGAGCCAGCCGTCGGCGGCCCGCGCGGCCTCCATCACGCCTTCGGAGAGCGTGGGGTGGCCGTGGATCATGCGGGCGACCTCGCTGTAGCCGCCCTCGAGCAGCTTGACGTTGACGAGCTCCTGGATGAGCTCGGTGGCGCGGGTGCCGACGATGTGGCCGCCGAGCATCTCGCCGTACTTCTTGTCGCCGACGATCTTGATGACGCCGGTGCGGTCGCCGTAGACCGTGCCCGCGCCGACCGCGCCGTACTGGACCTTGCCGACGACGACGTCGTAGCCCTGCTCGCGCGCCTGCTCCTCGGTCAGCCCGAACGAGCCGACGTTCGGGGTGCAGAACGTCGCGCGCGGGATGTCGAGGTAGGAGATCGGGTGCGTGGCCAGGCCGGCGGCGTCCTCGACGGCGATGATGCCCTCATCAGAGGCCTTGTGGGCCAGGGCGGGGCCGGGGACGAGGTCGCCGATGGCATACACCTTGGCCTTGGAGGTCTTCAGCGCGCCGTCGACCTTGATCAGACCCTGCTCGGTCAGCTGGATGCCGGCGGCGTCCAGGCCCAGGGCGCTGACGTCGGGGCCGCGGCCGGCGGCGATCACGACGTAGTCGTAGTTGCCGGTGTCGGCCGCGTCGAAGAAGGTGTTGGTCTTGACCTCGATGCCCTGCTTCTTAAAGCCGCGGCCGGCGGCCTTGGAGATGTCTGCGTCCTCGGTCGGCAGCACGCGGTCCAGGCCCTCATACAAGGTGACCTGGGAGCCCAGGCGCTGATAGGCGCTGGCGATCTCGGTCCCCGACGCCCCCGCGCCGATGACCGCGAGCGTCTTGGGCAGCTCGGTCAGCGCCCACGCCTCCTCGGTCCCGATCACGTTGGCGCCGAAGTCCAGGCCCGGCAGCGACTTCTTCACCGAGCCGGTGGCCAGGACGACGGCCTTGTTGGCGGTGTAGACCGTGTCGCCGACCTGGACGTCGCCGTCCGGGGTCAGCGACGCCTCGCCGGAGATCAGCTGCACGTCGTTCTTCTTGAACAAGCCCGAGACGCCGCCGGTCAGCGTCGTGATGACCTTGCTGCGGCGCTCGCCGATCGCGCCGAAGTCGACGGTCGGCTCGGTGCCGTTGAGGACGATCCCGAACTCGGCCGCGTCGCGGACCTCGGTCAGGATGTCGGCGCTGCGCAACACGGCCTTGGCCGGGATGCACGCGTAGTTCAAACAGCGACCGCCGACGACATCGTCGCGCTCGATCACCGCCGTGCTCAGACCCAGCTGCGCCGAACGCACGGCAGCCACATAGCCGCCGGGACCGGAACCGATGACGATGACATCAAACGTCGTGTCGGACATGTGCTGTTCCTGACTAGTTGGTGGACATACATGCGAGAAGTCGAACCCGAACCCGGCGGCCGCGCGAATCAGGAAGCCGAACCGATCCCTCACGCCCCGACGAACCGGTTGGCGTGATGGCGTGGCGGCTGCGGCGCCCGCGTCTCGAGCCACCGCACCGGGCGCGACGAGCGGTTCTCGAACCCGTGGACGCACCCCACGCCGGCGTACGCGACATCGCCGACGCGCAGGACCCGCTCGGCCGCTTCAGTTCGGTAGACCACCTCGCCGTCGAGCACGGAGAACGTCTCCTCGAAGGGATGGTCGTGCGGCGCAAGGACGGCGCCCGGCGCGTAGTCCACCAAGAACATCTGGGCCAGGCTCGCGCGCTGACGCTCGTCGATCAACATGGTGATCGCGATGCCCTCGACGGCGAGTGCCGCGAAGGCCTCGTCGTCTCGCGCCGCCCACGCACCCGCACGCACCGGCATGAGGTCCGCGTGCTCCGCCGCGGTGGCCGCCGACGTCCGCGGCTGGGGGCTGTGCAGCTCGACCCACCGCCAGGGCTCGTCGCCCTCGGCGCGCCACGCATGCGGACAGCCCAGCGGGACGAACGCCGCCTCACCGGCCGCGAGCGTCAACACGCCCTCGCCGGAGGTCAGCATGCCGCGCCCACCGAGCACGAACACCAGCTCCTCGGCATCGTGCGCGTGCGCTGCGGTCCAGCCTCCCGGCATCAGCTCGCAGGTGGCGAGCGCCGTGTGCACCGCGCCGTGGGCGCGACTCACCTGGACGACACGATTGACCTCGGACATCCGCCGTTCACCGGAGCCGGACGATGACCTTGCCCGCCACGCGCCCTTGGGCGAGCGGCACGAGCCCCTCGTCGACCACGGCATCCAGCGGGATGACGCGGTCGATCGCGCGCTCGCCCAGCCCGGGGTCGCGCAGCAGCTCGAGCGCGATCGGCAGGTCGACGTCACACACGTGCGCCAGCGTCGACACCAGGTTGACCTCGCGCATCACCACGCTGTGCAGGTCGAGCTCGCGCGACGCCTTCTGCAGACCGACGAGCACGACCGACCCACCGCGCCGCACCAGCGCGACCGCCAGCGCGGGTGACGGCGCCGCGCCCGACGCCTCGACGACCACGTGCGCGCCGCTGCCACCGGTGAGATCGCTCACGACCTCGCGCGGATCATCGACCGCGGGGTTGACGACGTGGGTCGCCCCCGCGGCCAGCGCGCCCGCCAAGCGCTCCTCGTCGAGGTCGACGACCACCAGCGTGCCCGGACGCCGCGCGGCCAGGGCGGTCAACGCGAAGTGCCCGACGCCGCCGACCCCGATCAGCACCGCCACCTGCCCGGCCTCCGGCGCGGCCCGCCCGACGGCGTGCAGCGCGACGGCCAGCGGCTGGGCCATCGCGGCGGCGTCGTCGCTGACCACATCGGGTACGGGCCGGCACATCAGCGCCGGCACGGTCACGAGCTCGGCCAGCCCGCCGTCGGCTTGCAATCCATGGGTGTAGTACTTCTCGCAGAGGTTGGTCCGCCCGGCGGCGCACCATTCGCACGCACCGCACCACACGCCGGCGCCCGGCACGACCCGGTCACCCACCCGCAGTGCCTCCACCCCGCTGCCCACCGATGCCACGCGCCCGACGAACTCGTGACCGAGGATGACCGGACCCCGATGTCCGTTGCCCGGGTGGACGCGGTCGATCGGGATCTGCTTGGGGCCAGCGGCGAACTCGGCGGCATCGGAGCCGCAGATGCCGGCACGCACGACCTCCAGCCGCACCTCATGCGGTCCGGCCACGGGCGCGTCGAGCACCGACTCGACCCGGACGTCGCGCGCCCCGTAGTAGCGCGCGGCCTTCACGCGACCACCGCGCCGGGCAGCCCGTCATCGACATGCGCCGGGTCGGGCACCAAGACGAGCGCGGCCTCCTCGGCCTGCAGGAGGAGCAGCGCCTGGAAGTCCACGTCGTCGAAGCCGGCGTCGAGCATCGCCTGGACCCGCGCGCGAACACCGCCGGCCAACGGTAGGCAGACCCCCGCGTCCGCGGCGACAGCCAGCGCGAGGTCGAGGTCCTTGCGCATCAGGTCCGGCGTCAGCGTTGGCGTCCAGTCGAGGTTGACGAGCGCGGGCGTCTTGTACTTCGTGAAGGTCGATCCCATGACGCTGTCGTTCAAGAACGACAAGTACGCCCGCCGCGAGACACCCTGGCTTTCGACCAGCGCGGTCGTCTCGGCCAGCGCTTGGGCCGTGATGCCCAGGACGACGTTGTGCGCGAGCTTCACCAACCGCGCGACCTCGCCCTCGCCGGCGAACGTGGCGCCGCGGCCGATCTCGTCCAGCAGCGGCAGCACCGCGTCGTAGGCCCAGCGCGGCCCCGAGGCCACGAAGGTCAGCCGCCCCGACTCGACGACCCGCGGGTTCCCGCTGACCGGCGCGGCGAGGAACGCTGCGCCCCGCGCCGCCGCCGCGGCCCGCACCCGCGCCGACGCGGCGACCGACACCGTCGACGCGTCGACCAACACCCGCGGAGCGCGCCCTTCCGCGTCGTCGAGCAGCCCACCGTCGCCGCAGACGACCGCCTCCAGGTCAGCCGGTCCGCTGACCATGGTGAACACGACATCGCGGCCGGCGAGGTCCGCGGGCGACGCCGCGACGGTCGCGCCGGCGGGCACGAGCGCCTCGGCCTTCGCGCGCGTCCGGTTGAACACCTCGACCTCGTGGCCCGCTTCGAGTAGCCGCCGGACCATCGCCGCGCCCATCCGGCCGGCGCCGATCCACCCGATCCGCATCCGCTCGACGCTGCTCATCGATCCACCGCGATGTACTTGGTCTCCAGGTACTCGTCGATCCCCTCGGCGCCCCCCTCACGGCCGAAGCCCGACGCCTTGACGCCGCCGAACGGCGCGGCCGCGCTGGAGACGACGCCGCGGTTGATCCCCACCATCCCCGTGTCCAGTGCCTCGGCCACGCGCAGGCCGCGCCCGACGTCGCGGGTGTAGATGTAGGCGACGAGTCCGTACTCGGTCGCGTTCGCGGCGCGGATCGCCCCCTCCTCGTCGTCGTCGGCGAACGCGACGATCGGCGCGACGGGCCCGAAGGTCTCCTCCCCCAGGATCGCGGCGTCGTCGGGCACGTCGGCCAGGACGGTGGGCGCGAAGAAGTACCCAGGGCCGTCGAGCGGATCACCGCCGGCGAGGACGGTCGCCCCGCGCTCGCGCCCGTCCTCGACCAGCTCGGTCACCTTGGCGCGCTGCGCCTCGTCGATCAGCGGGCCGACTTGGACGCCGGGCTCCAACCCGTTGCCGACCCGCAGATCGGCCATCCGCTCGGCGAAGCGCGTCGCGAACTCCTCGTGGCGGCTCGCGGCGACGTAGAAGCGATTGGCCGCCGTGCAGGCCTCGCCACCGTTGCGCATCTTGGCCAGCAGCGCGCCCTCCACCGCCGCGTCGACGTCGGCGTCGGCCAGGACCAGGAACGGGGCGTTGCCGCCCAGCTCCATCGAGACGCGCTGCAGATGCTGGGCGCTCTGGGCGACGAGACGGCGTCCGACTTCCGTCGAACCGGTGAACGACAGCTTCCGGATCCTCGGGTCGGCGATCAGCGGCCCCATCGTCGCGCCCGCCGACTCGGCCACGACGACGTTGAGGACGCCGTCCGGCAAGCCGGCCTCGACGAGGATCGTCGCCAGCGCGAGCATCGACAGCGGCGTCTGCTTGGCCGGCTTGACGACCATCGTGCAGCCCGCCGCGATCGCCGGCCCGATCTTGCGCGTGCCCATCGCGAGCGGGAAGTTCCACGGCGTGATGAGCAGGCACGGGCCGACCGGCTGGCGCGTCGTGACGACCCGCGTGCCACCGTCGGGCGCGAGGCCGAAGCGCCCGCCGATGCGGACGGCCTCCTCGGAGAACCAGCGGAAGAACTCGGCCGCATAGGCGATCTCGCCATGGGACTCCGACAGCGGCTTGCCCATCTCCATCGTCATGAGCACCGCGAGCTCGTCGGCGCGCGCGACGATCAGCTCATAAGCCCGGCGCAGGATCTCACCGCGCACGCGGGGCGCTGTGGCGGCCCATGACGCCTGTGCATCGGCGGCCGCGTCCAACGCGGCGATCGCGTCTGACACGTCCGCCGCGGCGACTTCGCACAGCGGCGCGCCCGTCGCCGGGTTCTCGACCGACAGCCGGGCGCCGCTCGCGGCCGGGCGCCATGCCCCGCCGATGAACAGCTCCTTGGGGACATCCGCGAGCACGGTCGGGCCGGCGGCGACGGTCATCGCGCCACCCCAGCGCCCAGACGCTCACGCACCGTGGCGGCGATCGCCGCAGCGTCGGGCATGAACGCGTCCTCCAGCGGAGGGCTGTAGGGGATCGGGTACTCCGCCGTCGCCAGGATCCAGGCGTCATCGAGATCGTGCAGGCCGCTCTCGCTGATCGCGCCGAGCAGCCCGGTCGACCAGCCGCCAGTGCGAGGACCCTCTTCGACCAACAGCACGCGGTTGGTCTTGGCGACCGAGGCCAGCACGGTGTCGAGGTCCAGCGGGCGCAGGCTGCGTAGGTCCACGACCTCGGCAGAGATGCCCTCGGCCGCCAAGTCTTCCGCCGCGGCGAGGGCATCGCCGACGCCCTTCATGATCGACACGATGGTGACGTCCTCGCCGGCCCGCGCGATGCGTGCACGGCCGATCGGGATGACCTCCTCGGGCGACGCCTCCCCCTTGACCGAGTACAACCGCTTGTGCTCCAGAAAGATCACCGGGTTCTCATCACGGATCGCGCCGCGCAGGAGGCCGAGCGCCTCGCCGGGGCTCGACGGCGCGACGATCTTCAGCCCTGGGACGCCCTGGAACCAGGTGCCGGGGATCTGCGAGTGGATCGCGCCGAAGCGGCCGCCGCCACCGACCGCGCAGCGCACGACGAGCGGAACCGTGCCCTGCTCGTTGGAGATGTAGAAGAACTTCGCGGCTTGGTTGACCAGCGCGTCCATGGGCAAGGCCATGAAGTCGCCGAACATGATCTCGATGATCGGCCGAAGGCCCGTGATCGCCGCGCCGTACGCCGCACCCGACAGCGCGAGCTCGGAGATCGGGGTGTCGAAGACGCGCTCCTCGCCGAAACGCTCGTGGAGGCCCGGGGTCGCCTTGAAGACGCCACCGGCGATGGCGACGTCCTCGCCGAAGAAGACGACGCGCTCGTCGCGCTCCATCTCGGCCGCGATCGCGTCGCGGATGGCGGTGCGGAAGTCGATGGTGCTCATGCGGCGAACTCCTGGGCGGCCTCGGTGGCGGGGTCGGGATACGGGGCGGCCAGCGCTGCCTCGACTGCTCTGCGCAGCGTGTCCGCCGCGCTGGTCTCGGCGGCGTCGACGTGCTCGACGGGCACGCCGTCGGCGAGCAGGCGCTCGCGGGCGATCACCAGCGGGTCGCGGGCCAGCCACGCCTCGACCTCCTCGGGCGGCCGGTAGCTGCCGGGGTCGGACTTGGAGTGGCCGAAGTGGCGGTAGGTCAAGGCCTCGAGCAGGGTCGGGCCGCCACCGCCTCGCGCACGTTCGACAGCGGCCGCCGCCGCGTCCCGCACCGCCCACAGGTCGTTGCCGTCGACCTTCTCGGCATTCATGGCATAGGCCTTGGCGCGGCCGGCGATGTCGCCGCCGGCCGTCGAGGCGGCCAACGGCGTGAACTCCCCGTAGAGGTTGTTCTCGCAGACGAAGACGATCGGCAGGCCGAGCACCTGCGCGAAGTTCAGCGACTCGTGGAAGTAGGCCTGGTTGGTCGCGCCGTCACCGAAGAAGGCAACGGCGACTTTCCCGGTGCGCCGCCCGGAGAGCGCCGCGCCGAGCACCGCGCCCATGCCCGCGCCGACGATCCCGTAGCAGCCGAGCAGGCCGTGCTCGAGGTCGATGACGTTCATCGAGCCGGCCCGCCCTCCGCAGACGCCGGTCGCCCGCCCGAGCATCTCGGCTGCCAGCCCAGCGGGGTCCGTGCCCGCAGCCAGCGCGTGGCCGTGGCCGCGGTAGGTCCCGGCGACCCAATCACCTTGGGTCAACGCGGCGCAGACGCCGACCGCGACCGCCTCCTGCCCGGAGTAGAGGTGGGTCGTGCCGTGCACCTCGCCCTTGAGGAACAGGCGGTGCATCTCGGTCTCGAAGCACCGGATCAGGTGGGCCCGCTCATAGGGGACGAGGTCCTCCACCGACGCCGCCTCGGCGCTGCGGGGTCGAAGCTCAGCTCTTGGCACGCGGTTCCTCACTCTCGGGACGGTCGAACGGCGGAGACGCCGGGCCCTACGGCGGCGCTGGACAACGGTAGCAAACGTTTGCAAGAATCGCAGCCGATGACTTCCCCCCGGCACCGAACTGGAGACCTGCTGATGGCTGTCGAGGTCCTCATGCCCCGACTCTCGGACTCGATGGAGGAGGCGACGATCGTCGCCTGGCTCGTCGAGGATGGCGCCTCCGTGAGCGTGGGTGATCCGCTCGTTGAGATCGAGACCGACAAGGCCACCGTCACGTACGAGGCCGAGGTGGCCGGCACGCTCCTGCCGACCGCTGCCGTGGGCGACACCGTGGCCTTGGGCGCGGTCATCGCTTTGCTCGGCTCACCGGACGAGCTGGCCGCGCCGCGTCCCGAAGTGCCGGCGCCGGGGACCGACGCCTCGCCGGCGGGTGGTGTCGCTGCGATCGCCCCACCCGTCGCGTCGCCCGCCCCGGCAACGACCCGCGCGAAGGCCTCGCCGCTCGCGCGCCGCGTGGCCGCGTCGCTCGGCATCGAGCTGGCCACCGTCGTCGGATCGGGCCCGGGCGGCCGCATCGTCCGCGCCGACGTGGAGGACGCGACCGCCCTCCCCCAGTCGGCCGACGCGCACCCCGCGAGCGCCGCCGAGACGCCCGCCCCGGCGACCGCCAAGGGCCCCGTGACGCGGGTCGAGCTGGGTCGCGTCCAGCAGACGATCGCCCGGAGAATGGCGGAATCTCGGGCGACCGTGCCGGATTTCGAGGTCGCCGTCGATGTCGACATGACGGCCTGCGTGGAGCTCCGCGGGCAGCTCAAGGCCCTGACGGATCCGGTGCCCTCCTACAACGACATGGTGGTCAAGGCCTGCGGCCTCGCGCTGCGCGAGCACCCCAAGGTCAACGGCGCCTACCGTGACGCCGGGCTCGACCTCCACGACCGTGTCAACGTCGGCGTCGCGGTCGCAGGCGAGGACACGCTCGTCGTACCGACGGTCCTCGACGCCGACACCCGCTCGCTCGGGCACGTCGCGCGCGAGACGCGCCGCCTGGCCGCCGCCGTGCGGGCCGGGACGATCGCCCCGGTCGATCTCGCCGGCGGCACCTTCACGGTGTCGAACCTCGGGATGTTCGGTGTCGCCCGCTTCAGCGCGGTCGTCAACGTGCCGCAGGCCGCGATCCTCGCGGTCGGCGCCCTGGAGCGGCGTCCGGCCATCGACTCCGACGGCACCACGATCGTCGCTCGCGACCTGATGACCATCACCTTGGTCGCCGACCACCGGATCCTCTACGGCGCCGATGCCGCGCGCTTCATCGCCCGCGTCCGCGAACTGCTCGAGCGGCCATTGCTGCTCGCCCTTTAGGCGCCTCCATGTTGCAAACGTTTGCCAACCGAACGACAGGAACCCACCCCGTATGACCTCGCTACGTACCGACGGCACCATGGGCGTCGACTGGGAGCAGCGCGTCGACTTCGACCGCCTGCGCCGTGAGCGGCTCGACCGCCTGAAGGGCCTGCTCGCCGCTTCGGAGATCGGAGCGCTGCTGTGCTTCGACATGAACAACATCCGCTACATCACCGCCACGCACATCGGGACCTGGGCCATCGACAAGCTCGGCCGCTTCTGCCTGCTGCCTCAGGGTGACGACCCGATCATGTGGGACTTCGGCTCCGCGGCCCGCCACCATCAGCTCCACAACCCGTGGTTGGGCGACGGACGCTCCCGCGCGGGGATCTCGACGATGCGCGGGTCCTTCAGTCCGAAGATGGAGCGCGCCGAGGACGTTGCGCGCAAGGTCAAGGCTGAGCTCGAAGCGCGCGGGCTGCTCGGCTCCCCCGTCGGCATCGATGTCGTCGAGCCCGTCGTGCTCTTCGCACTGCAGCGCGAGGGAATCGACGTGGTCGACAGCCAGCAGCTGCTGCAGGAGTCGCGCAAGATCAAGACCCGTGACGAGATCTCGCTCCTGAACACGGCCGCGATGATGGTCGACGCCGCCTACGACGAGCTGTACCGCTTCCTGCGGCCCGGCGTCCGCGAGAACGAGTGCGTCGGCCTCGTCAGCAAGGTCCTCTACGACCTCGGCTCCGAGCACGTCGAAGGCGTCAACGCGATCTCCGGCGAGCGCTGCAGCCCGCATCCGCACGTCTTCAGCGACCGGCACCTGCGACCGGGCGACCCGGCCTACTTCGACATCCTGCATAGCTACATGGGCTACCGCACGTGCTACTACCGCACGTTCGCGGTGGGCAGCGCATCACGAGCGATGGTCGACGCCTACCAGCGCTGCCGCTACTACCTCGACATCGCGATCGACGCGATCCGCCCGGGCGCCACGACCGCCGAGGTCGTGCAGCTCTGGCCCGAGGCCAAGGAGTTCGGCTTCGCCAACGAGGAGGACGCCTTCGCGCTCCAGTTCGGTCACGGCATCGGCCTTTCGATCTGGGAGAAGCCCGTGTTCAGCCGTCTCGTCTCCCTGGAGCACCCCGAGGTGATCGAAGAGGGCATGGTCTTCGCTCTGGAGACGTTCTGGCCGTCGAGCGACGGGTGGTCGGCGGCGCGCATCGAGGAGCAGCTCGTCGTCACGGCCACCGGCTGCGAGGTCATCAGTCGCTTCCCCGCCGAGGACCTCGTGATCGCCGGCAGCAGCTACGCCACCGTGAGCGGGGGCCTGCCGGGCATCCGGGAGATCGAATCGCACCGCAACAGCCGGCGCGACGCGCCAGCCGGCTAGCCCGCGCGCTTCGGTCGCTTCGCCGCCGGCCGGACCGGCGGCGGAGCGGTCGACTCCCGGACGATCAGGCTCTGGACAACCGTGATCTCCCGCGGCGGCCGCCCGGCCAACTGGTCGAGGAACAGGTCGGCGGCATAGGCGCCCAGGTCGTAGTACGGCACGTGCAGCGTGGTCAGCGGGGGCGTCAGCCGCCCGGCCATGTACATGTCGTTGAAGCCGATGATCGACACGTCCTCGGGGCAGCGCAGGCCCCGCGCCTTCAGCGCGTCGATGCAGCCGATGGCCAGCATGTCGTTGCCCGCGACGACCGCGGTGAAGGGCGGCCCCCCATCGAGCAGCTCGTTCATGACGCGCTGGCCCTCCTTGATCGTGAAGCCCGTGGTGGGCCGCACGAGCCCTTCGGCGACCCGCAGTCCGCGCGCGGCCATCACCTCCTCGAAGCCGGCGCGGCGCGCCGCGCCGGTGGAGATGTGCTCGGGGCCCGAGACGCAGGCGATGGCGCCGTGGCCCAGCTCGACCAGATGCTCGACGGCCAGGCGTGTGCCCAGGCGCTCGTCGGAGGTCACGGCCGCGGCACGGTGGTTGTCGACGTTGCGGACCACCAGCGCCAGCGGGATCCCCTTGTCCAGGATCTCCTCGACCAGTGGATCCTCGCGCAAGGCCGTCGACAGGATGAACCCGTCGACCTGGCGCGAGGCGAGCGCGTCGAACCCGCGGCGCTGACGGTCGAGGTCGCCATCGGTGTTGGCGACCAGCGGCGTGTAGCCGCTCTTGGCCAGCGTGTCCTCGATGCCACGCACCACGTAGGGGAAGACCGGGTTGGTCAGGTCGTTGATGAGCACGCCGACGGTCATCGAGCGCCGCGTCTTCAGCCCGCGGGCCACGCGGTTGGGCTCGTAGCCGAGCTCGGCGATGATCGCGTCGATCCGCTGCGCGGTCTTCTCGTTGACCAGTCCGCGGGTCTCAGGGCTGAGGACGCGCGAGACGGTGCTGATGTGGAGGCCCGCAGCCTCGGCCACGTCGCGAAGGGTCACCGGCCGCTGGCTCATCAGGCTCCTAGTCCTAGCATCTGCGCCGCGTTGGCGCCGAGCTGATCGGCGTCCACGCCGGCCGCGGCGATGGCATCGAGCGGGCGGACGTCGGCCATGTCATAGGGCAGGTCGGTGCCCAGCAGGAGGCGGTCGGGCCCGGCCTGCTCGGCGAGGAACCGCAGCGCGTCGACGGAGTGCGTGAGCGTGTCGATGCGGAAGCGGCGCAGGTAGCTGCTCGGCGGTCGCTCGATCGCCGCGCGCGCCTCGGGGCGCACCCGGAACGCGTGATCGAGGCGCCCCAGCTGATAGGGCAGGTAGCCCGCGCCGTGGACGAGCACGACCTCCAGCCCGGGGTGACGATCCAGCGCGCCGGTGTGGATCAGCCGCGCTGCGGCGATGGCGGTGTCGAGCGGGTTGCCGATCGAGTTGGTGAGGAAGAACGGCTCCAGCCGGGGCTTGGGCCCTACGAAGTACGGATGCAGGATCAGCGGAACCCCAAGCCGCTCAGCCGTCGCGAGCACCGGGGTGAAGCGCGCGTCGTCGAGCGGCAGGTCGCCGACGTTGGTGCCGATCTGCGCACCGCGGAGGCCGAGGACGACCGCGCGCTCGAGCTCCTCGGCCGCCGCCTCCGGATCCTGCATCGGGAGGTGTGCGACCGCGGCGAGCCGCGGATCTCGGGCGACGTGCGCGACCAGCGCGTCGTTGACCTCTCGTGCGAAGGCGACCGCCGCGACCGCATCGAGGTCGTAGAACAGCAGCGGCGGGGCGAGCGACACGACGGAGCGGTCGATCCCGTTGCCGTCCATCCGGGCCAAGAGCGCATCGACGTCGTAGAAGTCCGCGGTCAACGGCGCGCTGAACCCCTCCGGGTGGACCAGCGTGTCGCCGTCGCGCCGGACGCCGAAGAGCCCGCCCGTGGTTTCTGTCCGGGCGACGAGCTCGGGCGGGATGACGTGCGTGTGAACGTCGATCCGCACTCAGCCGCCCTTCTTGCAGGTCAGGTCGATCTCGATGCCCGGACCCTCGATCAGCACGCCGGACGAGCCGTCGCGTTGCGTGGACGGGATCAGGCTCATCGCCGGGCGCGCCTCGATGCCGGCGAACGTCCGCTCCCACGACCGCGCGAAGCCGCGGAAGTCGCGGCGCGGGTCGACGAGGTAGATGCGCGCGTCGACCACGTCCTCCAGCGCGAAGCCGTTGGACTCCAGCTGCGTGACGAGCAGCTTCATGGTGAAGTCGGTCTCGAGCTCCATGCGGTCCCAGTAATGAGGAAGCCCGGGCGGCACGCCGACCCAGTCCGGGTTGCTGATGTCCGGCACCGGCACCTGGCCGGCGGTGAACAGCCAGTCCCCCGCGCGAATGCCGGGCGAGAAGTTGGCCTTGCCGGCGTCGACCGGATGCCACGGGATCCCGGCCCGGGTCTCCTCCTTCTCGAGGCCATGGCCCGGCACGAGACCGAGGAGGTTGACGATCCACACCGCGCCCGGGACGAGGAACCCGCGGGTCGCCATCGAGCTGCGCGACGGCGGTACGCCGATGACCTTACCCCACTCCTGGTCGACGAAGGCGAAGTTGTACAGGTCGTCCTCGTAGAACTGGACCTTGACCGCCTGGTCGATGCTCGTCCCGGCCGCGGCGAGCACCTTCTGCAGGTTCTCGATGACGTACCGCGCCTGCATCTGCGCGTTGTTGCCGTGAAACGGCGTGCCGGGCGTCGTCCCGACGGGGATGCCGGTCGTGAAGTCCGTCGCCGGGAAGCCCGAGCAGAAGACGAACGGTCCGGCGGCGACAGCCAGCGAGGCGTGCTCGGCATCGGTCGGGTCAGGGACGTCGTCTGTGCGGATCACCGTCCGCTCGTAGGTCGAGTCGGCGGCCAGCGCCACCGCGTGCAGCGTCACGCGCACGCCCTCGACCAGGTGCTCGTCACCGACGACGATCGAGGTCGCGGCCGGCAGGTCATCGCGGAACACCTGGGCGTAGGCGTGCTTGAACTCCGGGAAGTCCGCGGCGTCGGTGAGCAACACCTCCACCTTGAGCACACGCTCCAGCGTCGTGCCCGCATCGCGCAGCGTGTGCTCGAGCGTCGCGAGGATCGCGCGCGTCTGCGTGGCCACCTCCGACGGACCTGCGTAGGGCGTCGCGGACGACGAACGCACCAACGCTCCGTCGTCGTCGACAGGATGGATCGACGAGACGTACACGAAGTCGCCGGCGCGTCGCCACGCCGGCGCGGGGAGCAGGCCCTGGGTCATGGTCAGGCCACCTGGTTCCAGATCGAGAGGTCGCGCGGGCGCGACCACATCAGCTTCGCCCGCGACATGTACTCGGCAAGGTACTCGCGGTTGCCGTCGAACTCCTCGAACTCCGCGCGGCTCCGCCAGATCTCCACGAGGACGAAGTCACACGGGTCAGCGCCGTCCTGGTAGGCCTGGATCGAGATGCACGCCGGCTCGTCGCGGACCTTCTCCAGGACGGCGCTGAGCTCGGACAGGAACGGCGCTTCGGTGCCGTCCTGGACATGCAGCCGCACGAGGACGGCGATGGTGGTGGTGTCGCTCATCGGTGTTGGTTCTCCCGGGTGGGGTCAGAGGGGTTTAGAAGGAAGCTCAGGCGCTCGCGCCGCCGTCGACGACGAGGTCGTGGCCGACCGCGAAGCCCGCGCCCGCGGAGGCCAGCCACAGGACCGCGGAGGCGACCTCGTCGCGGGTGCCGACGCGGCCCAGCGGGATGGCCTGGGCGATCCGCGCCGCGCGGTCGTCCTCGGTCTCGCCGGGGCGCAGCGACATGGGGGTGTCGCTGGCGCCGGGACTGACCGCGTTGACGCGAACGCCGTCGGCGATGCCCTCCAGGGCGGCGATGCGGGTGAGCGTGCTGACGCCGGCCTTGCTGACCGCGTAGGCGCCCATGCCCGGACGGCTGACGTGCGCGCCGATGTTGGAGGCCACGTTGACGATCGCGCCGCCGCCGTTGTCCCTCATGTAGGCCATCTCATGCTTGAGGCACAACCACAGGCCCGTGAGGTTGGCGTCCAGCACCGAGCGCCAGACCGACTCCTCCAACTCGGCGAGCGGAGCGGGCGGGGCGCCGACGCCGGCGTTGTTGAAGGCCACGTCGAGGCTGCCGTAGCGCTCGACGGTCGCGGCGACCAGCGCCGCGACCGAGGCCTCGTCGGTCACGTCGGCCGCCACCGCGACGGCCTCGCCGCCGGCGTCGGCGATCGCGGCGACCGTCTCGGCCAGGCGCTCCTCGTTGCGACCGGCCACGACGACCGCGGCGCCCTCAGCAGCAAACGCGGCGGCGGTGGTCCGACCGATGCCAGACCCACCTCCGGTGATGAGCACGACCTGGTCGGTGAAGCGGTTCATGCTGCTCCTTGCGATGTGGTGATGGAAGGTTCGATGCCCCGCCGGCGCGCCTCGACGGCCCGCCAGCGGCGGAGCAGGTCCGGCGCGCTCAGCAGCGCGACGACGACCAGCAGGCCGCCGGTGATCAGGTCGTTGACGTAGTCGCTGACGGCCAGGACCGCGAGCAGCTCCTGCAGCAGGCTCAGGGCGATGACGCCGCAGGCGACGCCGCGGACCGTGCCGACGCCACCGCTCAGACTGACCCCGCCCAGCAGCGCGGAGGTGGCCGCGAAGACGAGCGAGGTGGTCGAGGTCGTCGGCTCGGCGTAGGACAGGGCGAAGCCCTGTAGCGCGCCGGCCAGCGCGCAGAGCGCACCCGAGGTCGCGAAGACCGCGATGAGCACGGGATCGACCCGGACGCCCGCGGTCCGAGCGGACCGCCGGTCGGCGCCGACGGCCCGCAGCTCGGCGCCCAGCCGCGTCGCGGTCAGGATGGCTCCGGTCGCGGCAAAGACCGCGAACGCGATCAGCGCGCGCAGGGAGACGACGCCGAAGAGACGGGCCTGGTCGAGGTCCGCGCCGAGCGTGAAGTTGTCGAACTGCACGGTCTTGGAGTGGCCGAGCAGGTACACGACGCCGATGATCGCGAGGTAGCCGCCGAGCGTCACGCTCATCGAGTTGAGGTTCAGCTTGGCGACGATCGCTCCCTGGACCACCCCGGCCGCGGCCGCGGCGAGCACCGCCACGACGACCCCGAGCAGCGGCGAGCCGCCGCCGACCTTGACCGCGACCATCGATCCCAGCAGGTAGGTGGCCGGGACCGACAGGTCGAACTCCCCCGCGACCATGGTCAAGGTCAGAGCGAGCGCCACCAGCCCCAGCGAGGCGAAGTACTGACTGACGTCGTAGGCGTTGCTCGTCGTCACGCCGTCGCCGCTCAGCACCGGGATCACCAGGAAGCCAGCCAGCATCGCCAGCAGGGTCAAGGTCGGACGCCCGGGCCTCATGCTCGCCGCCCCAGACGCGTCGAGTTCAACACGATGACGAACACGATCACGATCACGCCCTTCACGAGGATCTGCGCGCCGGTGCTGTAATGGCGCAACAACATCAAGTCGGTCACGGTGGCGATCACCAGCGCACCGAGCACCGACCGCAGCACCGATCCGCGACCGCCGTTGATCGCGTTGCCGCCGACGATCGCTGCCGAGATCGCGTCATAGGTGTAGGTGCCGGTGAGCAACAGCGAGGCGTTCTGGTTGAACGCGCCGATGAGCACGCCCGCGACTGCGGCGCAGGCGCCCGCCAGGGCGAAGGCGATCGTGGTCACCCGCGTGACCGGCAGCCCGGCGACAAACGCCGCGCGGCGGCTCTCGCCGACCAGGTAGAGCTGGCGTCCGGCGCGCGTCCGGCGCAGCAGGAGCTCTCCGGCTACGACCAGCGCGAGCAGCACGTAGATCGAGAACGGGATCCCGAGGATCGGGTCGGCCAGGAAGGAGTAGGCGTGTGCCGTGGCGCTGGGTTGGATCGAGCGACCACCGCTGATCCCCGACGCCGCACCGGCCTGAAGCGAGCCCGCCGCGATCGTGACGATGATCGGGTTGGCGGCCAAGCCGCCGACGAGCACGCCCTGGACCGCGCAGATCGCCGCCCCCAACAGGACGGAGATAGCGATCGCCGGGACGACGCCGAAGCGCAGCGCGGCCAAGAAGGCCATCGCGGTCACCGCTGTGGTGGTGCCGAGCGACAGCGAGAAGAGGTTGCCGCCGATCATGATCAGCGTCATGCCGACGGCGACGATCCCGACGAAGCCCATCGAGGCCAGGATCGCCTTGACGTTGTCCCAGGTCAGGAAGCCGCTTGTCGACGCAGCGCCGTAGACCAGCAGCGCGGCGAGCAAGACGAAGGCCAGCGGCTCGGCGAGCGCCCGCGCGCGGCGCCGCGCGGTCCCGGTCACCGCCGTCATCGCGATGTCCTCGGCGCCCAGGGCGCTCATCGGCCATCCTCCGCGGTTCTGGTCGCGGTCATGCGCCCTTCCTTGTCGCTGCCGAAGGGTCGGGGCACCGCACCAGCGAGGCCAGGACGAGGTCCCGCTGCGAGCGCCGCGCGTGCTTCGGTGGCATGTTCGGACGGCCGCCGGCCGGCGGCTTGGGATGGTCGACGTGGCGTTGCGTGCTCATGTTCGGTCCGCCTCCTCCATCTGCGCGAGCGTCTCGCGTCCGGTCCGCTGTACGCAGGGGCTGGCGACGCCGGGGGCTGAGACAGGAGGCCTCATGACGGGGCCTCACCGGCGACGCATCCAGTCGTCATCTCGGTCAGCACCCCGCTCGCGACGCACGCGGCGCGCGGCCGGACCGCGACGACGGCGCCCTCGAACATCGTGACGATGACGTCGGCGAGGTCGAAGAGCTCGTCGAGCTCGGAGCTGGCGAAGAGCACGGCGCCGCCGGCGTCGGCGAACCCGCGAACCAGCGCGTGGATGTCGGCGCGCCCTCCGACGTCGACCCCGCGGGTCGGGTCGTCGAGGAGCAACACGTCGATCCCTTCCTGGTCGAGGCAGCGGCCGATGAACACCTTCTGCTGGTTGCCGCCGCTCAGCGTCTCGACCGCGTGCGCCGTGCGCGCGGCGTCGACGCCGACTGTCGTCGCCAGCGCTCGAGCCGCCGCCGTCAGGCCGCGCCCTGACAGCACCCCACCTCGGCCGAGCGTGTCCAGCCGCGTGGCCAAGAGGTTCTGCGCGATCGACTGACCCAGGAATAGGCCCTCGCCCTTGCGGTCACCCGAGACGTACGCGACGCCCGCGCGAATGCTGCCGTGCGGCGTCCCGAGCGTCAGAGGCTGATCGCCGACGCTGACGTCGCCGGTGGCCGACGGCTCGACGCCGGCCAGCGCTCGCAGGACGTCCTGGGTTCCGGAGCCGATCTGACCGGCGAGCCCGACGACCTCTCCGGCGAAGAGGTCGAGGCCCACATCGGCAACGACCGGCGCGACGACCAGGCGCCGGGCGGTGAGCGCGACACGCCGTTGGGCCGGCTCGACACGGCGGGCGGACGCTGCCGGGCCGATGTGGCCGGCCTCGCCGACGAGCAGCCGGACGAGCCGCGCGCGGTCCAGCTCGCCGACCGCGTGGTCGGCGACGACGGCGCCATCCCGCATGACCGTCGCGCGGTCGCAGAGCGTGAGCACCTCGTCGAGGCGGTGGGAGATGAAGATGACGGCGCGGCCGCGTGACGCGACTTCGCGGACCGCCGCGAAGACCCGGTCGATCTCGGCCTTGCTCAGCGTCGCGGTCGGCTCGTCGAGGATCAGCAGACGCGCGTTGCGGTGCAGTGCGCGGCCGATCTCGAGGAGCTGGCGCTCGGCGAGCGTCAGCCACGCGGCCGGCTGGTCCGGGTCGACGGCGCCGAGCCCGACGCGTTCCAGCAGCTCGACACACAGGCGCCGGCGCGCTGCCCGGCGCGTGAGCAGCGCGGTGCTGATGTCGCCCAGAAGCAGGTTCTCGGCGACCGTGAGCTCGCAGATGATGCTCAGCTCCTGGTCGACGAGCGCGATGCCGGCGGCCTGCGCGTCGCGCGGCCCGCGCAGCGCGACCACCTCGCCGTCGAGCGCGATCTCGCCACCATCGGGGCTGACCAGGCCGGTGAGCACCTTGACCAGCGTGCTCTTGCCGGCGCCGTTGTGCCCGCACAGCCCGAGGATCTCGCCCTCGGCGATCGTCAGGCTCACGCCGTTCAGCGCCGTGATGGCGCCGAAGCGGCGGGAGACCGACCGGACGGTGAGCAGTGGACGCCGGCCGGTGGCCGACGCCCCCGCGCGAGCATCGTCTAGAACGTGCATTCCCCGGCGAACTGGTTCACGTTGTCGGCCGTGATCTTGTACTCCTTCACCGTGACCACCGGCGGGAGCTTCTGGCCCTCCAACAGCGCGATCGTGTTCTTGGCGACGGCGTCGCCTTGGGGGACGGGCGTCTGGGTGCCGCTGGTGTAGAGCGACCCGTCCTTGACCGCCGGGATGCCCGGCGCCAGGCAGTTCCCGCCGACCACGACAACGCCCTTCTGCTTGACCCCGACCTTCACGCCGGCCTGCTTGGCGGCCTTGATGACGCCGAGCGCGAGCAAGTCGTTCATGCCGTAGGCGCCCTTGATGCCGCCGCTGGACCGGTACTGCGCCAGCCGCTGCGCGGCGACCTGGGTGGCCTTGTTCTGGTCCCAGCTGGTGTCGTCGACGGCGACGATCTTGTACTGCGGGTACTTGGCCATCGTGGTCTTGAAGCCCTCGACGCGCTCCTGCGCGGCCTTGCTGGCCAGCGCGCCGGCGGCGACGAAGACGCTGCCCTTGTCGACCCCTTCCTTCTGAAGCCCGTCGACGAGCCCTTCGGCGGCGAAGCGCCCCATCGCCTGGTGGTCGGCTACGACCTGCAACGACGCTACACCGTCGCTGGAGAGCGGCGCATCGGTGTTGACGACCTTGACGCCGGCGGCCACCGCGCGCTTGACGGCGGGGACGATCGCACTGGAGTTCGAGGCGTTGAGGACGATCGCTGCCGGGTGCTGGGCGATGGCCTGGTTCATGTGCTGGTTCTGCAGCCCCGCGTCGAAGGCGTCGGTGAGCGTCGTCACCTTCATGCCGGCGGCCTCGAGCCGACTCGCGATCGTCTTGTTGTACGCGTTGCAGAACGGCACCTCGTCGCTACACGAGATGACGAAGGCCTTCTTGCCCGAGACGGACCCCGAGGCCGACCCGCCACCCCCCTTGGCCGACGAGCTCGATTCCGAGCTGCCGCAGCCCACGGCGGCGAGGGCGAGGACGCCGACGGTCACCATGCCCACTGTCCCTTGACCCAGCCTGAAGAAGCTCTGCTTCGACACCGCTCCGTCCTCTCACGCGTTCGCGCGCCGGTTGGCGGCGCGGGTTGACTCCTCCGTGTGCCACAAGCCCTAACGGATCTTGCAAACGTTTGCTACCTTAACCAGCGAATCACGGCGATGTCAAGCCGCTCTCTCGGAATCGCTCCGGCCAATGGTTCCAAGGGAACTGAGTGAATCCGCTCGAGCGCGCCGTCAGATGCGCCGATCGTTCGCCGGTTATTTCAGCAATCGTTTGCAAAGGACTCACATGGACCTCGGTGACAACCTCGGCCACCTCACCTACTCGACGCTCGTCCACCCAGGCGACACATGGGAAGAGATGCGCGCGAGCCTGGGGACCTACCTCCCCGCGGTCAAGGCGCGGGTGTCGCCCGACCGGCCGTTCGGCGTGTCGTTGCGCCTATCGGCCGCCTCGGCGGCGACGTTGACCGCTGACGCCGGCGCCCGACGTGAGCTGGCAGCGTTCCTGGCCGCCGAGGACCTGTACCTGTACACGGTCAACGCGTTCCCCTACGGGTCGTTCAAGGGCGGCCCGGTCAAAGAGCAGGTCTACGAGCCCGATTGGCGTTCGAACGAGCGGTTGAACTACACCCTGCAGGTCGCCGATCTGCTGGCCGAGCTGGCGCCCGACGGAGTCAACCCGTCGATCCAGACGCCGCCGCTGGGTTTCAAGCCCAACGTCACCGGTCCGGACGTGGTTGCGGCCTACACCGATCGCGTTCTGCGGGTCGTCGCGCACCTCGTCGCGCTCGAGACGCGGACGGGGCGCACCGTGACGCTGGCCATCGAGCCCGAGCCGTACTGCTTCCTGGAGACGACCGAGGAGACGGTCGCCTACTTCACCGAGCACCTCTACAGCGGCACGGGCGCCACGACCCTCGCCACGCTCGCCGGCCTCCCCTTGTCCGAGGCGCATGCCGCACTCCGCCGGCACGTCGGCATCGTCTTCGACATCTGCCACCAGGCGCTGGAGTACGAGGACGTCTCTGCCTCGCTCGGCGCGCTGCGCGATGCCGGGATCCCGGTCCTGAAGCTCCAGGAGGCCGCTGCGATCCACGTGCCCGAGGTGACCGACGAAGCCGTCGCCGCCCTCGAGCCCTACACGGACACCATCTACCTCACCCAGACGCTCGAGCTGCGCGACGGCATCCTGACCCGCTACCTGCACCTCGAAGACGCCATCGCCGCCTTGCGCGCCGACCCCGGCCCCCGCGAGTGGCGCGTGCACATCCACGTCCCCGTCTTCCTCGACGACCTCGGCGCCTTCCGTTCCACGCGCGCGGCGATCGCCGACGCCCTCGCCGTTCACGCGGCCACGCCCGTGTCACGGCACCTGGAGATCGAGACCTACACCTGGGACGTCCTCCCTGACCACCTCAAGACCGGTGACATCGTCGAATACGTCTGCCGTGAGATCGAGTGGGTGCGCGACACGCTTCTCCCACGCAGCTGAGCGGGCCACCCATCGTGCCGTCGAGTTCCCGGAGCATGGCCTCGCCGCCAGCGACACGTGGACCCACTCCGCCGTGGGCGGAGTGTGGCGACCCTCGCCAAGTGGGTGTGCGGCGTCGCCGCGCCGCACACCATGCCGGCTGCTCCTGTCAGCACTCCATCCTAGTGTCGCGCATGAACGCCTCGGCGTACCGTCCTTCCCGTGCAAGGCGCCAGGCGTCTGCCCGGCGATCCGCCCGCGGCGGCCAGGTCGCAGTTCGCCTCGCTCCTCTCACTACTCCGACTGAGGCGGTCCGACGAGGTCGCCGCTGGCACCGCGATCGTCAAGCACCAGCTTCGACCGTCCATCGCACTTGGTGTGCCGGTCTACGGTCACTCGCCCAGCACAGCACGGAAGCTGACCGTTGTGAGCGGCGTCAGTGACGGTTCCTCGCAGATGTACGACGGATCGTACGCTTGCAGGCCGCGTGTGGTCATCATCATGATGACCTGCTACGTTCCGGTCATCATGATGATGACATCCCAGTACGATCCAGCCATGATGGACCCCGAAGCCCGTGCGCCGGACCCGCACTTGGTCACCAACTACTCGACCAGTTACTCGAACGAGGACTACCTCTCGCGAACCGATCCACTGACGATGCTGCGGGTCAACGACAACATGCGCATCGCCCTCCGCGCCTACGACGAGCGGTGCGTGGCGGTTGCCCGACGAGCTGGAGCCACGTGGGAGGAGATCGGGCAAGCAGTAGGCATGGCGAAGCAGAACGCCCAGCGTAAGTGGAGCCACGTCGGATGACCGTCGTCATCTGCGCCGAAGCGACCGAAGCGCTGCGCGAAGCGCGGAATGGATAAGGCGCACGACGCTTTCCGCAGGCCCCAAGCGTGCACTGCGACTACAACTGCAAGCGCGCAGCCGCCCGCGAGGGCTGCGGCCGCCGAGGCGGCGTTGAGCACCTGAAGGCGCGACAGGGAGACGGAACCTCATGAAGTTCCGCGCACAGCCAAGGGTTCAGAGCGCGCGCGGCCACATCCGGAAGTTCCTCGCTACGAGCGGCGACGACCCGTTTTTCCGTCCGGCCGACACGCCACCCTGCCCGGTGCTCTCCATGGACGGAGATCGACCACCCACGGACGGGTGGCTGGCGCGCCCGCAGTGCGCCCCCTGGGGAAGGTTCTAGCCGAGTACCCAGGGGGCGCACCCTTAGCGAGCGGGGTGAACCATGGTCCTCCCCTGTGCGCACAGTACAGCCGTCCCGCCGGACGGAACCGGACGCAACCAGTTGACCAACGCGTTGACAATCGGCCCGAACCACGTCCGACCGGTCCTAACCAGACGCAGCCAGAACGGGCCCCACTACGAGTCTCCCGCTCCGGGCGCTCGACCACGCCAGACCGAGGCGCTTCCACCAAGCGCCACGAGGTCCGCGCGCGCGAGCAAGGCCAACGGAATCGGACAGGCGGCCGGCACGCATGGAGGGTGCGCACTCTTCCCGCCCTCGGGACCGACGAGAGAGCGGATCCGAGCCCGCGCCGTTTCCAAATCGTTTCCAAATGGCTACTTGGGGCCTGCGCGTGAGGAGGCCGGAAACGACGAAACCCCCGTGGCACCGGGGGTCTCGGATCATGGGCGGTCTCGGACTTGAACCGAGGACCCCTCGCTTGTAAGGCGAGTGCTCTGGCCAACTGAGCTAACCGCCCGGGCTGGCACAGGCTACTTCGCCGCGGCCTGCGTGGCCTGCGCGGCGGCCGGGCCGATCGCGCAGGAGGTCGCGTGCGACCGGCGAACCTACGAGCGGTCCGGCGCGTGATCTAGCGTCGCGTCGTCTGACCGTCGTGGGCCGATGACGGCGCTCGAAGGTGTGAACGTCCACAACCCGGGGTAATCCGCACGCACGATGCTCGACCAGCGCCAGGCCAAGCGAGATGTGTTCGTCCTCGACGGGACCTTCGGGCTCGTCGGGCGCCTCGACGGGATCCACATCGATCCTGACGGCGAGGCCTGGGGCACCGTGCACTGCGGCACGTTCGGCGCGCGCACCCGTCTGGTCCCCCTGCGCGGCGCGCAGTGGTGGAGCGGCTACCTGCGCATCGCCTGCTCGCGCCATCAGGTGCGGACCGCGCCCGAGGCCGAGGCCGACGTCCTGCTCGCGGGAGAGGACGCCGAGACGCTGCGCGATCACTACTCCGCGCCGGTCGAGGACGAGAGCGCCGAGCCGCGCTTCTTCCGCCCCGACTTCTAGCGCCGCGGAACCTCTCTCAGGCCACTAGCTGCCGGCGCCCTCGGCGTCGGCCGGCTGCTGCTGCTCGGGCGCCGGCGGGGCCGGCACGGCGTCCTGGGTCGGGCCGTCGCCACCGCCGGTGGGCGCGGTCGCCGGTGGATCGGCAGGCGGCGCCGGGTCGGCCGGTGCGGGCGTCGGGCCCGGATCGGCTGGCAGCGCCGGCGTGGCCGCCGGATCGTCGGGCGTCGGCGCCGGGTCCTCGACCGGCGGCGTCGGGTCGGACGGCGGCGCGTCCTCGGCGGGCGCGGGGGTCGGCGCGGGATCGGCGGGCTGGCCGCCGGACGGATCGCCCGAGGACGGGTCGGGCGTCGGCTCGGCCGGCGGGGGCGTCTGCGCCGGGGCCTTGCCGCCGTTCGGGTCCGGCGGCGGCGGCGCGTTGTCGGCCGAGGAGACCACGGGCGTCGCGTCGGCGGCGGGCGCCACGTTGGCCACCTCGGGCTCGGCGGTGCGCGCCGCCGGCGTGGGTGTCGGCGAGAAGACGTTGGGCTTGCGCGACGGCAGCGGGCCGGTGCCCGTGCTCGGCGCGGCGTCGCCGACGGCGGACTGGTCGGTGCCGTCGTAGCTGGAGAGCGGGTCGCCGCCGGGGGTCGTCGGCGCGGAGCCGTTGCCGCTGCCGTTCGGGCCGGTCGTGGTGACCGACGGGCCGTTGATGACCGGCGGGGTGCCGCCGGCGTTGGGCGCGGTCCCGGTCGGCGCGGTCGGGCCGCCGCCCGTGCCAAGCGTGCCCGCGGCGCCATCCGTGCCGAGCGGCACGAGCACGCCGGAGCCGCCGGGCGCGAAGAGCGCCAGGTCGGCCGCGCGGACGCCGCGACCGGCGAGCATGGCTCCGCCGAGCGTCGCCTGCGGCGCGAGCGTCCCGCCCCGCGGAGAGAACGGCCGCGTGTGCGGGATCACGACGTCCGGCGCCCGGCGCCCGTCGCGCGACGCATCCGGCCAGGAGGCGAACGTGAGGATCTGCTCGCGCAGGAGCACGGCGCCGGTGGCGATCACGGCGCAGGCGGCGAGGGCACCGACGGCGATCGGCGCTTGGCGGTGCATCAGCACCGCTCCGACCTCCCCATCCGTGTGAGGGCGGCATCCACGCACGCTATATCGGCAGCCGCAGCCCCGAGGACAAGCGGTTCTGCGCAAAGCGGTTCGTCGAACGACCGCAAATTGGGCAGAAACCGCCAATCCTGGAAAGCGGTCCTATGCATCAGGGCGTGTCGAAGGCCACGTAGTAGAAGGTCGTCGTCGGCGCGGAGATGACCGGCGGGTCCGTCGGCGCGTCGCCGCCGAGGCGGCAGGCGATGATCCGGATCGTGTTGTTCGCCCCCGGGTTGGCCGTGACGATGATCGGATCCGGCCAGCCGCTGGTCGTCGGCGACGCCGCCACGATGTCGTCGGCGATCGAGTTGCTCTGCCCCGGCACGGAGGCCTGCGCGTTGATCGTCACGACCTTGCACTGGTTGGCCGTGAAGTCGCCGAACGGCACCGAGACCGACCCGTAGAAGTCGCCGATGTCGCGCGTCTGCAGGCCGCCGTCGGCGATCGCGCCGGCGCCGATCGCGCCGTCGGCGACCTTGGCGGAGGTGACCGCGTCGGTCCCGAGCTGCGCGTTGCCGACCGCGCCGTCGGCGAGCTTGCCGCCGTCCACGGCCTTGCTGGCGAGGTGCGAGTTGCCGACCGCGCCGGGCGCGATCTTGGTGGCGTCGACCGCCCTGTCGGCCAGGGCCTTGGTCCCCACCGCCCCGTCGCGCAGCTGCTTGGCGCCGACCGACAGCGACGGCGAGGTCTGCAGGGCCTTGACCGCCGACTTCGACAGGTCCTGCACCCCGAGCGTGCGGTTGCGGACCTGCTTGGTGGTGATCGAGTTGCCCTTGATCGTCGCACCGTCGATGAGGTGCGCCGCGGTGGCAGGGCCACCGAGGGCGATGAAGAGGGCGAGTGAGGCGACGACCATCGCAGCGGACGGGCGGCGCCGCGCGAGGAGCGGCATCAGATCAGCAGAGGGATAGCCGCGGGCGACGACAGCCCGCGTGGAGCACTGAACTCTGCCACGTGCAGCGGCGTCTTCCCGCCGCTAGACGGAAATACGAGGACCTTGCCGGTGCGTCGGCCCACTCACCAGTGAATACCCCCAAGGGGAATCGAACCCCTGCTTCGAGCGTGAAAGGCTCGTGTGCTAACCGCTACACCATGGGGGCGGGGCATTCCAGTCTAGGCTGGATGGGCCCTCGTAGCTCAATCGGTAGAGCGCGCGCCTTTTAAGCGTTGAGGTTGTGGGTTCGAGCCCCACCGGGGGCATGCGTCCTTACCGAATCGTTAGACGACGCTCAGCTCGCCTTGTGGTTCGCCCCGGATCATGAGCTGCAGCGGACACCGAAGACGTCGGTTCCTTGGACCGGCCGGCGACTTCACCACACCCTCCGCAACGAGAGCAAGTGCAGTTCCTCCCCACCCTCACCGGCGGGGCGCTCCGGCGCCCCGCCGGAACGAGGAGGGGCGTTGATGGGATCGAAGGGATGAAGCGACCGCGGACCTGGACCCTCCGCGAGACCCATGTGCGTCAGGCGGCCGGCGGGCGGTAACCGAGCTCGTCGGCCGGGACGCCACCCTGCAGCAGGTCGCTTGCCGTCTTCGCCAGCGCCGCCAGCGCGGCGCCCATCGGGCCCGGCCCGAACGACACGCGCGCGACGCCCAGCTCCTGCAGCTCGGTGACCGACGGCGCGCCCGGACGGGCGAGCACGCTGACCGGCGCGTCGATGCCGTCGACCAGCTCCTTGATCGTCTTGGCGTCGGTGACGCCCGGGACGAAGATGCAGTCCGCGCCGGCGCGCGCGTAAGCCTGCCCGCGCAGGAACGCGGCCTCCGGGTCGTCGGTCCCGCGCAGGTAGACGTCGGTGCGCGCGTTGATGACGATCGGGACGCCGGCCGCGTCGGCGGCGGCCCGCGCCGCGGCGATGCGGTCGGCGGCGTCCTGCGCGTCGCGCAGCGTGTCGCCGTCGCGGAGGCCGTCCTCGATGTTGCAGCCGACCGCGCCGGCGGCGACCGCGCGCTCGATCGTCTCGCCGACGTCCGCGGGCGTGCTGCCGTAGCCACCCTCCAGGTCGGCGGTCACCGGCAGGTCGACCGCTCCGGCGATCGTCGCGACGGCGTCGAGCATGCCCTCGCGGCCGATCACCTCGCCGTCGGCGAGCCCGTGCGCTGCGGCGATGCCCCACGACGCGGTCGCGATCGCCCGGCAGCCCGGGATCGACGCGACGGTTCGCGCGCTCGCGGCGTCCCAGACGTTGACGAGCACGAGGATCGCGGGGTCGACGTGGAGGCGGCGCAGCTCCTGCGCGCGCACCACGAGGTCGGTGTTGCCGGGCGCGGTGCTCACCCGCAGAACGGTACTACCGGCGCGCGGCGGCCTTGCCCGCCAAGGCGTCCAGAAGGAGGTCGATCGACCGCTCGAGCTGGTCGAGCGTCGCGTCCTCGACGCGGGTGACGCCGACCGCCTGGTTCAGCCAGGCGTTGATCTCCTTGTGCGGGCGGCGGTCGCGGCGGCCGAGGTCGCCGACGAGGCGGTGGCGCTTGTCGCGCAGGATGTTGCGGCGCTCGAACGCGCTCAGGCGCGACGTCGGCTCGCCGTGCGCGGCCGGCGTCTCGGCCGACACCGCGGGCGTGAACTCGGGCAGGACGACCGGCGCCGGCGGCGTGAACGGCGCGACCGCGGCCGGCCCGCCGAACAGCGACATCTGCGACGTCGGCGCGACGTCCGCGCTGAGCGCCACGAACTCGGCGGCCTCGGACTTCTCGGTCTCGCGCCGCGGCTCGCGCTCCTCGAACAGCTCCTCGTCGCTCTCCCGGCGGCGCAGGACGTGGCGCAGCTCGCCCTCGACGTCGGTCGCGTGGCGGCGCAGGATCGGGTCGGCCGGCAGGTACAGCCACGACATCTCGGCCGGCCGGCCCGCGATCGTCCGGACGAACCGGCCGACGACCTGGCGGAAGATCAGCGGCGTCTTCGCGGCGCTCGCGTAGACCCCGACCCGCAGGCGTGGGATGTCGACGCCCTCGGACACCATGTTGACCGCGACGATCCACTCGTCGCGCGCGTCGGTGAACGCCTGGAGCTTCTTGTGCGCGCCGGTCTCGGTGTGCAGGACGACCGTCGGCGACTTGCCCGACACGTCCTTGAGCAGCTTGGCGATCTTGCGCGCGTGGTCGGAGTCGGCGGCGACGACGAGGCCGCCGGCGTCCCGGTGCCCCGCGGCACGCGCCTCGAGCAGCTTGGCGTGCGCGGCGGCGAGGATGCGCGGGAGCCCGTCGGTGAGCTCCGCGCTGATCGCCGTGCGGTAGCGGCGCGACGCCTCGCGGGTCGTCAGCACCGTGTCGAACCCGGCCTCGATGACGTCGTCGCCCGACCGCCACTGCAGCGTGCCGTCGTAGGGGACGAACGTGACCGGCCGGCAGATCCCGTCGCGCACGGCGTCGGCGTAGGTGTAGGCGACGTCGGCGACCGCCACGCCCTCGGCGTCGTAGCGGACGCCCGGGATCGGCGTGGTGTCCGAGCGGAACGGCGTCCCGGACAGCAGGAGCCAGCGCGCGGCGTTGCGGAACGCGAGCGCGAAGCCCTCGCCCCAGGCCAGCTCCTCGCCGAGGTGGTGCGCCTCGTCGGCGATCACGAGCGTCCGGCCCGTGCACTGCGCACCCCACTTGGCCGCGACCATCGAGATCTTCGCGTAGGTGACCGCGACGCCCTGGAAGTCCCGCGGCGGGACGAGCTCGGCGGCGTCCGGGACGAGGTTGAGCCCGAGGCGGCCGGCGGCGAGCGACCACTGCCGGGTCAGCGGCGTCGTCGGGCAGACGACCGCCACGCGGTCGACGACCTTCGCCTTCAGGAGGCGGTTGGCGATCTCGATGGACGGGCGGGTCTTGCCTGCGCCGGGCGCCGCCGAGATCAGGAACGGCCCCGAATCCCATGTGCTCATCGCCTCGAGCGCGGAGACCTGCCACGCCCGCAATCCGTGTCGGGCGTTGGACTTCGTGGCGCTCACGCGGCGGCGAAGGTTGCGCGACGCGCCGGACGGAAGAAGAAGGCCCTGCTCCTGGTGCGATTCACTGCTCGAGGAACGCGTCGGCCTCGACCTCGACCAGCATGCGCGGGTCGATGAAGCCGGAGACTTCGTACATCGCGGTGACCGGCCGGACGTCGCCGAACACCTCGCCGTGGGCACGGCCGATCTCGCCCGAGCGCGAGATGTCGGTGGTGAACATCCGGGTCCGGACGACGTCGTGGGCGCTCGCGCCGACGCGCTCCAGGGCGGCGACGACCGCCTGCAGCGCGATCGCCATCTGCTCGCCGGGCGTCACGCCGAGGACGACGCCGTGCTCGTCGACGCTCGTGCAGCCGGCGACCCATACATGTTGGCCGGCGCGCACCACGCGCGAGTAGCCGACGCTGCCCTCGTAGGGGCCGGGCGGGTCGGAGCCGAGGCGGTCCACGGTCCCCTAGTGCCGGAAGTGCCGGCGCTTGGTGAACACCATGGCGATGCCCGCGGCGTCGGCGGCCTCGACGACGACGCCGTCGCGGATCGAGCCGCCCGGCTGGATGACGGCCGTGACGCCGGCGTCGATCGCCAGCTGCGGGCCGTCGGCGAACGGGAAGTAGGCGTCGGAGGCCAGCGCGGCGTTGGCGAGGGTCTCGGCCTGGGACTTCTCCACCGACAGCCGGACCGAGTCCACGCGGCTCATCTGGCCGGCGCCGATGCCGAGCGTCGCGAGGTCGCGGGCGACGACGATCGCGTTGGACTTCACGACGCGCGACACGCGCCAGGAGAACAGCAGGTCGGCCCACTCCTGCTCGGTCGGGCGGCGGGCGGTCACGACCTCCATGTCCTCGCGCTCGTCGCGCGTGGAGTCGCGGTCCTGGATCAGCAGGCCGCCGGTGACCTGGCGGACGTCGGGCTCGCCGAGCGCGGGCAGGCGGCGCTCCTGGTCCTCGAGGATCCGGATGTTCTGCTTCTGGGTGAGGACGGCGAGCGCCTCGTCGTCGTAGCCGGGCGCGATCAGGATCTCGATGAACTGCTGGTGCAGCAGCTCGGCGGTCGCCTTGTCGACGGGGCGGTTGAGGGCGATGATCCCGCCGTAGGCGCTGACGGGGTCGCAGGCGAAGGCCTTCGCGTAGGCCTCCTGCGCGCCGGTGCCGAGCGCGACGCCGCACGGGTTGTTGTGCTTGACGATCGCGCACGCCGGGACCTCGAAGTCGCGCACCATCGCGCGGGCGGAGTCGAGGTCCAGGATGTTGTTGTAGGAGATCTGCTTGCCGTGGTGCTGCTTGACCTGGCTGAGCACGGTCGCGCGCGCGCCGACCTGCGTGTAGTACGCGGCGCGCTGGTGCGGGTTCTCGCCGTAGGGCAGGTCGAGGACCTTCTCGTAGGCGCGGATGAACAGCGGCGGGAAGTCCTCCGACTTCTCGGCGAACCAGCGCGCGATCGCGGTGTCGTAGCGCGCGGTGTAGGCGAAGGCCTCGGCGGCGAGCGACTCGCGGGTGGGCATGGAGAGCGTGCCGCCGGCGTCGCGGAGCTCCTCGATGATCGCGTCGTAGGACTCGGGGCTCGTCACCACGGCCGCGTAGGCATGGTTCTTGGCGGCCGCGCGGATCATCGTCGGGCCGCCGATGTCGATGTTCTCGATGACCTCGGCCTCCCCCACGCCGCGCTTGGCGGCGGTGCGCTCGAACGGGTAGAGGTTCACGCACACGAGGTCGACGAACTCGATGTCGTTGTCGTCGGCCTGCTGGAGGTGCTGCGGGTTGTCGCGGACGGCGAGCAGGCCGGCGTAGAGCTTGGGATGGAGCGTCTTGACGCGCCCGTCCATGATCTCCGGGAAGCCGGTGAAGTCGTCGATCGCGCGAACGTCGAGGCCCGCGTCGACGAGCGTGGTCGCGGTCCCGCCGGTGGAGACGATCTCGACGCCGAGCTCCGCGAGCCCGCGCGCGAAGTCGACGATCCCGCGCTTGTCCGAGACGGACAGCAGCGCGCGTTGGATGCGGACGGCGCCGGGCGCGGTCGGCGCCTCGGGCGAGGTCTCGGAGGCCATGCCGGCGATGGTATTCGACCCGTGGGCCCGGGGTCGTGGGGCGCTTCAGCGCAGGCGGTCGGCGTGGTGCTCGACGAGCCGCGTCAGCAGGCGCGTCAGCGCCTTGCGCTCGGCCGGGGTGAGCGGCTGGAGGAGCTCGTCCTGGCCCTGCTCGACCTTGGCGTCGAGGCGCTTGAGCCGCTGCCGGCCCTTCGCGGTGAGGCCCACGCGATTGCGGCGGCCGTCATCGGGATCGCGCTCGCGGTCGATGAGGCCGTCGCGCCCCAGGTCGGCGACGCGCGCGTGGAGGTCGCTGCGGTGTCGCGTTCGTCGTCCATGGGCGCGGCGCGTACCGGCGCCGTCGGGACGGTCGACATCGCGTGTGGGAATCGCTCGCCGCGGGAAGGCCGAGCGCATGACCGAGGACCGACCCGGGGCTGACGCCGAGCGCAAGCTGGAGCGCAGCGCCGACGAGCTCGAGCATCACCTCAACGAGCTCGAGGACCACATCTCCGACGCGCAGAAGGCGGCCGCCGCCCGCCGCGAGGAGGCCGACCCCGAGTCGGTCGCCGGCGACTGGGAGGAGACCCGCGGGGCTCCGGGTCAGGGCGAGGATCCGGAAGGCGCCATCGGCCCGGACGAGGACGGCGACGGCGCCACCGAGCGCGACGCGACCGAGCGCGACGCGACCGACGAGGCCGGGCGCGACGAGCCCTCCGCCGACGCCGACGCTTCCCCGCCGGAGCGCGACGATCCCGCCGGCAGCCGCATGCCGGGTCACCCCGCGGGCGGCGACGACTGAGCTTCGGGACTTCCCAGGGCCGCTCGTCGCGTCAACGGGACGGGATGGGGATCGCGTGGCGGGCGGCCCAGGGGATGGCTACGACGGACGGCCGCTTCGTCTGGCGCGCGGGTAGTGGCATCGCGCTCCAGCCGTCCGTGCGTCAGGCGACGTGGCGAACGCGGCGGGCGCCGAGAGCCATGCGCGCCTGGTCGGCCAGACCCGCGTCGGCCGTCAGCAGGACACTGCCGTCGATCGCCTCGGCCAGCGCGAGGTACGTCGCGTCGTAGGCGGTCAAGTTGTCGCGCAACGCCCAGACGCGCGGGCGCAGCGGCGCATGGGAGTGGCGGATGACGCGCATCTCGGCGAGATCGGCGACCGCCTCGCCGGCGCGCCGGGCGTCCAGGTCGCCGCTGCGGACGAGCCGCCGCAGCGCGTTGAGCGTCTCGGGCTCGACGAGCTCGGGGCAGTGCAGCGGCTGATGCTCCTCCTCCGGCGTCCCGAGCAGGGCTTCTACGGCCGCGTCACGCCCGAGGAGGAAGTCGCAGAGGACCGACGCGTCCACCACCCTCATCGACGATCCCGGTCCTCCCGGATGAGCGTCGCGCTGGACGGGCCGTCGTACGGCGACCGCGCGCGGATGCGCTCGGCCATCTCGGAGACCGTCGGAACGCTCGCGATGTCGCCCATGCGAGCGAGCAGGAACTCGTTGAGCGACTGCCCGGACAGCGCCGCCTGGGACTTCAACCGGCGGTGCACGTCCTCCGGGACATCGCGGATCTGGACGTTGGGCATGGGGGTCATAATATCACTTTGCGTTGTTTGCATTCAGAATGCATGCAACGTCAGGTATCGTCGACGACCACCCGGCGGGGGTTGGCCGCGTCGCGGTGGACCCGGCCGGAGGCGATCAGACGGATGGCCTCCGGGAGGAGCGCGTGCTCGAGCGGACGAAGCGCCGCGAGGACGGCCGAGGCGTCAGTCGCCGAGGGCAGGTCGAGGGCGCGCTGGAGGATGATCGCGCCGGTGTCGACGCCCTCGTCGACGAAGTGGACGGTGACGCCGACGAGCTTGACGCCGTAGTCGATCGCCTGCTGGACGGCGGCGATGCCGGGGAAGGCCGGCAGCAGCGACGGGTGGACGTTGATGATCTTGTCGCGGAAGCGGGCGATGAAGCGCGCGTCGAGGATCGCCATGTAGCCGGCGAGCACGACGAGCTCGACGCCCTGGGCCTCGAGCCAGTCGGCGATCGCCGCGTCGCGTGCCGCCCGGTCCGGGAACGCGTCGCGCGGGAAGACGCTCGTCGCCACCGCGGCGGTGCGCGCGCGCTCCAGGGCGAAGGCGTCGACCTTGTCGGAGGCGACCCCTACAACTCGGGCCTCGAAGCCGTGGACGTGGTCGAGGATCGCCTGGAGGTTCGTCCCGCTGCCGGACGCGAGGACGCCGACGCGCAGCGGCCCGCTCACGCCGCCTCGAACGACAGCGAGCCCTGCCCGTCGGGCGCCGCCGGCGGCGGCGCCGCCGCGCCCGGCCGCAGGACCGGGCGCGGACCCTCGGTCTTGTCCAGCACCCCTTCGTCGACCATCGCGTCGATCCGGCTCAGGACCGTCGTGCCGGCCAGGTGCGCGTAGGTCGCGTACTCCGGCAGGCCGTCCCAGCCGTTGCGCAGCAGCGCCTTCGCCTGCCCGCCGCGCAGCACCTCGGCGACGCGCGTGCGGCCGATCGACGGCTTCGCCGCGCGCACGACCGACAGGATCGCCTGGTCGATGGACTCGTGCTTCGCGGTCCCGGCCCGCGGCGACGCGCCCGCGGCGCCACCCGCCAGCGCCCGCGTCGGCGCCGCCGGCACCAGCGACGGGTCACACACGTCGCAGCACGGGACGCCCGCCATCGGCGCCGGCGCGGCCGGATCGCCGAAGTGCCGCAGCACCCGTGCCCGGCGGCAGCCGTCGTCCTCGACGAACGCCCACACCGAGCGGTACTGCTTCCACCGCGCCCGCTGCCCCTCGGCCGCCGAGGACCGCGCCAGCGCGCGCGCCCGGCCGTCGTAGGCGCCGACGACCCGGCCGCGCACGCGGTCCATCGGCGACGGCGCCGGCTGGATCACGCCCGCCCGGGCGAGATGGCCGACGATCGCGCGCACGCGCTCAGCCTCGTCGTCCAGGTAGGACAGCGAGACGTCGAAGCGCCCCTCGACCGCCGCCTCCACCAGCCGCGCGGCGACCTGGTCGAGCAGGCCGTCGGAGACCTCCGACCGCTGGATGAAGAACACGTGCAGCGACTTGTCGCGCTTCTCGGCGAACAGCAGCGCCCGCGCCGGCGCGCCGTCGCGCCCCGCGCGCCCGGCCTCCTGGTAATAGGCCTCGACCGACGGCGGCACGACCTCGTGCGCGACCGTCCGGACGTCGGCCTTGTCGACGCCCATGCCGAACGCGTTCGTGGCGACCACGACGTCGGCGCCGCCGGACATGAACCGCCGTTGCACCGCCGTGCGCTCGGCCCGACCCAGCCCCGCGTGGTAGGCGAGCACCTCGACGCCGAGGTCGACGCCCAGCCGCTCGGCCAGCGCGTCGCACGCCTTGCGCGTGCCCGCGTAGACGATCGCCGGCGTCGCGCCCTCTTCGCGCAGCGCCGCGGCGATCCGCGCGTGCTTGTCGGCGGTCGTCGCGCACGGCACGACGGCGAAGCTCAGGTTCGGGCGGTCGAAGCCCGTCGTCACGATCGCGGGCTCGCGCAGCCCCAGCCGCGCGACGATGTCCCGCGCGACCTCGGTCGTCGCCGTCGCCGTCGAGGCGACCAGCGCCTTGGCGCCCAGCCACCGCGCCGCGTCGGCCAGCCGGAAGTAGTCGGGCCGGAAGTCGTGCCCCCACTGCGACACGCAGTGCGCCTCGTCGACCACGAACAGGCCGATCGGGACCTCCCGGATCGCTTCCAGGAACCCGGGCGACGAGAACCGCTCCGGCGCCACGTACAGCAGCTTCAACGCGCCCGAGCGGGCGCGCGCGAGGACGTCGGCGTTGCTCGACGCGTCCTGCTGGGAGTTGATGAGCCCTGCAGCACCAGGAGCGCGCCGCTCCAGCGCTTCGACCTGGTCCTGCATCAGCGAGACCAGCGGCGAGACGACGATCGTGAGGTCCTCCCGCACGAGCGCGGGCAGCTGGTAGCAGAGCGACTTGCCCGCGCCTGTGGGCATCACGACGAGCGTGTCCTGCCCGGCGACCGCCGCCTCCACCGCGGCCTGCTGGCCGGGGCGGAAGTCGGCGAAGCCGAAGTGGTCTTGGAGGGCGGCGCGCAGATCCATGAAGGGCGTCGGAAGATAGCGGCGGCCCCGGAGGCGACCGCCGCGAACGCGCACACCCGGCGCGCTCCCTCCGCACTTCCGTCACGAAACGCCCGCCGCCTGTGACGCCATCGCCGCCCGCACCGCCGCGACGAGCGCCGGATCGGCGTCGTCCACCGAGCCGGAGTCAAACGGCGGCTCCGGCTCGTACTCGATACCGAGCTGAATCGCGCGCGCCGTGTCCTCTCCCGCGATCCGCGCGGCCAACGTCAGCGCCATGTCGATCCCGGCCGACACGCCCGCCGCCGTGACGATCTTCTCGCCGGCGAACACCACGCGCCCGCCGACGGGGCCCGCGCCCCACGAGGCGGCGAGGGTCTCCAGCTCCGTCCAGTGCGACGTCGCGGGGACGCCGCGCAGCAGCCCCGCCGCGCCGAGCAGGAGCGAGCCGGTGCAGACCGACGTCGTCCAGGTCGTGGTCTCATGGATCCGCGCGATCCACGACACCCACTCCGCGTCTGCCGTGAGCGCGCGTGTGGTGGGCCCGCCCGGAACGACGAGCACGTCGCACGCCGAGACCTCGTCCAGCGACGCTTCGGCCATCACGGACAACATGCCCGTCTCGGTCGTGACCGGCCCGATCTCCTCGCCCACGAACCGCACGCGGCCCAGCCGCGAGAGCACCTCGTAGGGTCCGACCGCGTCGAGCGCGGTGAAGCCCCTGTACACGGGGATGACGATGTCCATCATGCTGAGACCACCAGCTCCTGTCCTTCGTTGTCGATGTTGTTGCAAAACCGCTCCCGGTACGCCGCCGGGCCGACGCCCAGCCGCCGGTGGAACACCCGCCGCAGCACCTCGGCGCTGCCGAAGCCCGCGCCGCGCGCCGCGCCGTCGACCGCCGCGCCGCCCTCGAGCAGCGTCCGCGCCCGCTCGACGCGCAGCCCCTCGACGTACGCCGCCGGCGTCACCCCGGTCTCCGCCCGCCACGCGCGCGCGAACTGCCGCTCGCTCAGGCACGCCCGCGCGGCCAGCGCCGCGATCGAGAGGTCGGCCGTCAAGTTGTCGTTCATCCACGCCTGCAGCTCGCGCAGCGGCTCGCGGACCGCGGTCTGCGCCGCCAGCCCCGCGCTGAACTGCGCCTGGCCGCCCGGGCGCTTGAGGAACAGCACCAGCCAGCGTGCGACCTCCAGCGCGACCTCCGACCCGAGGTCGTCCTCGACCAGCGCCAGCGTCAGGTCCATCCCGGCGGTCACGCCCGCGGAGGTCCAGATGTCGCCGTCGCGGACGTAGATCGGGTCGGGATCGACCTCCACCGCCGGGAACGCCCGCGCCAGCGCGGCGCAGTACGCCCAGTGCGTCGTCGCGCGCCGCCCGTCGAGCAGGCCCGCGTGGGCCAGCGCCAGCGCGCCCGTGCACACCGACGCGACTCGCCGGGCCCGCGGCGCCGCGCGCCGCAGCCAGGCCACGGCGGGGTGCTCCGACGACAACGCGCGCGTGCCATCGCCGCCCGCGAAGATGATGGTGTCGATCGGCGCGCCGCGGCGCGGGTCCGGCAACGCGCCGCACGACAGCGCCAACCCGTTGCTCAGCGTGATCGTGCCGCCGCCGCTCGGAGCGACCACCGAGACCTCATAGGCACCTCCCGGTCCAGCCAGCGCCGAGGCGCCCTGGAGCACCTCGACCGGGCCGAGCACGTCGAGCGACTGGGCGCCGTCGAGGGCGACGATCACAACACGCATGCCGCGCATCGTCCTCCCTGCCGCCCGTGGCGGCAAGGACGCCTACCCCACGATCTCGGACACGGCCGAACTAGACGGCGGCAGCCCGTGCGAGCGGCAGCTCGAACGCGTCCTTGGCCTGCCCGGCCTCGGTGCCGGGCAAGGGGTACTCACCGCTGAAGCACGCGTCGCAGTGGTTCGCGCGGTCGCCCTTCACGGCCTCGTACACGCCCTCCAGCGAGAGGTACGCCAGCGAGTCGACGCCGAGCTCCTCGGCGACCTGCGCCGGCGTCCGCTCGTGCGCGATCATCTCCTCGCGCTTGCTCATGTCGATGCCGTAGAAGCACGGGTGCTTGATCGGCGGGGCCGAGATCCGCATGTGGACCTCCAGCGCGCCGGCGTCCCGGAGCATCTGCACGATCTGGCGCGTCGTGTTGCCGCGCACGATCGAGTCGTCGACCACCACGAGCCGCTTGCCGCCGACGATCTCCGGCAGCGGGTTGAACTTCATCCGCAGCCCGTGCTTGCGCAGCTCCTGGCCCGGCTGGATGAACGTGCGCGCGACGTAGCGGTTCTTGATCAGGCCGTCGTCCTGCGGCAGGCCGGCGGCGCGGGCGAACCCGCGCGCGGCGGGGTTGCCGGAGTCCGGGACCGCGATGACGAGGTCGGCGCCCGGCGCCGGGGCCTCGCGCGCCAGGATCTCGCCCATCCGGCCGCGGGCGGCCTGCAGCAGCTGGCCGTTCATCCGCGAGTCCGGCCGCGCGAAGTAGATGTACTCGAAGACGCAGAACGCCTGGCGCTCGCCGGAGACGACCTGCTTGGTGCCGATGCCCCGCTCCGACAGCGTCACGACCTCGCCCGGCGCGACGTCGCGCATGAACTTGGCGCCGATGATGTCGAACGCGCAGGACTCGGAGGCCACCGCGTAGCGGTCGCCGAGCTGGCCGAGCGCGAGCGGTCGCAGACCGGCCGGATCGCGGAACGCGACGACCTTGTCCTTGGTCATGACGACCGTCGAGAACGCGCCCTTCAGGCGCGGCAGGACGTCGGCGACGGCGTCCTCGACCTTCTCCGCCGGGTGCGTCGAGATCAGCGCGGCGATGATCTCGGAGTCCGACGTGGAGGAGAACTGGACGCCCTTGGCGCGCAGCTCGGCGTGCAGCTCCACGGCGTTGATCAGGTTGCCGTTGTGCGCCAGCGCGAGCTCGCGGTGACCCGCGCTGCTCGCGCTGCGGTGCACGGGCTGCGAGTTCTCCCACTCGTTGGAGCCGGTGGTGGAGTAGCGGACGTGGCCGATGGCCAGGTCGCCCGCGAGGGCACGGAGGTCGTGCTCCTTGAAGACCTGGTTGACCAGGCCCAGCGCGCGCTGCGTGATGATGTAGCCGCCACGGTCGGCCGCGGCGATGCCCGCAGACTCCTGGCCGCGGTGCTGCAGCGCGTAGAGGGCGAAGTAGGCCAGGCGCGAAACGTCGTGCTCGGGCGCGTAGATCCCGAACACGCCGCACTCGTCGCGCGGGCCGTCGCGCTCGTCGAGAGGGGTGTTCTGCTCGGTCATGAGGACCGCCCGAGTCAGACGCGGCGGCAGGGCGCAGGGTAGCAACGCCCGCGGCGGCGTCCGCGTCCGCGATCGACGGAGGTTGCGGGCTCAGTCCAGCCGGGCCTCCTGGAGGTCGAGGTCGCGCTCCACCGTCTTCAGCGCCTCCTCGGAGATCTCGCCGCGCGCGTGCAGCTCGTGCAGGGCGGCGCGCTCGGAGCGCAGCAGCTCCTCGCGCAGCCGCTCGAAGGCCTCGACGTGCTCGCGGTCGGGGTCGCCGCGCTCGTCCTGCGGCGCGCGCGCGTGCTCGAGGCGCGCCTCGTACAGCTCGCGCAGGTGCTCGGTCGCGCGGTCGTCGTCGGCCGGGTCGCGCCGCATCTCGTCCAGGCGCGCGAGCGCCGCCTCGGCCGCGGCGCCACGGGCGCGCGCCTCGTCGGCGGCGTCGTCGGCCTCGTCCCGGCCCAGCCCCGTCGCCTTGATCAGCGCCGGCAGCGTGAGACCTTGGAGCAGCAACCCCAGCACGATCACCGAGAACACCGTGAAGACGATCAGCTCGCGCTGCGGGAACGGCGCGCCGCCGTCGACCGTGGCGGGGATCGCCAGCGCCGCGGCCAGCGATACCGCGCCGCGCATCCCGGCCCAGCCCGCGACGAGCCGCTCGCCCGAGCTCAGCTCCGGCGGCTCCTCCTTCGGCTCGCCGGGGATCAGGCGGCGCAGGAACGGGCCGACCGAGAACATCCAGATCACCCGCAGGCCGAGGACGACGGCGAGCGTGATCGCCACCGTGAGCGTCACGCGCCCGGCGTCGAGGTCCTCGATCCCGCTCGCGACGTCGCGGATCTGCAACCCCATCAACAAGAACAGGGTCGACTCCAGGATGAACGTCAGCGCGTTCCAGAAGCCCTGGGCTTCGATGCGCGCGGTCGCCGAGAACAGCCCCTCCGAGCGCGCGCCGAGGTAGAGGCCGACGGTGACGGCCGCGAGGATCCCGGAGGCGCCGATCGCCTCGGCCGCGATGTACGCCGCGTAGGGCGTGAAGAGCGACAGCGTGATCTCGATCGGCGCGTCGTCGATCCGGCCGCGCACGCGGTTGATCAGGTAGCCGACGGCCAGGCCGATCGCCACGCCGCCGGCGCCGGTCGCGACCAGCTGCCACGCGCCGTCGAGGACGGAGAACGTGCCGGACACCGCGGCGCCGACCGCCAGCCGGTAGAGCACGAGGCCGGTGCCGTCGTTGACCAGCGACTCGCCCTCGATGACCGCCGACAGCTGCGGCGCGACGCGCAGCCGCTGCATGATCGCGACGGCCGCGACCGGATCGGTCGGCGCGAGCACCGCGCCGAGCACGAACGCCTCGGCCCAGCCGAAGCCGGGGACCGCGAGCTTGACGACGACCGCGACCGCCACCGTGCTCGCCGCGACGAGCCCGATCGCCAGGACGCCGATCCGCCGCGCCTGCTGGCGCAGGTCGCGCGGGGACGAGTTGAACCCCGCGCCGTAGATCAGCGGCGGCAGGAACACGAAGAACACGAGGTCCGGATCGAGCTCGACGGACGGCAGCCCAGGCACGAGCCCGACGGCCAGGCCGCAGACGACCAGCACGATCGGCGACGGCACGCCGACGCGCCGAGCCGCCCCGGCCAGCACGGTCACGGCCCCGAGCAGGCCGACGAGGATCTCCGCAGATCGCATTCGCGGTCGGGCTACCCGCTCGACGACGGCCGCGACCCTGGCGATCCGTGCGCTACGGGAACAGCGGTGCCAGCGCGGCGGAGGCCGTGTGGAGGTCGGCCAGTGGCCAGCGCTCGGTGAGGCTGGAGACCGAGACCTCGAGGTGGTCGCCGCCGACGGTGCCGAGGATCGTGACGGGCACGCCGTCGGCGCCGAGGCCTTCGAGCGTTGCGCGCGGGCCGGAGACGACGAAGCCGCCGGAGCGCTCGCCGAAGAGCGTGGTCCAGACGTCCTCGGCGTCGCCGAGGTCGAGCGCGGCGCCGCGGTCGCCGGCCAGCGCCGACTCGGCGATCGCGACCAGCAGGCCGCCTTCGGCGATGTCGTGCGCGCTGGTCAGCGTGCCGGCGCGAACGGCGGCGCGGATCGTGTCCAGCGTGCGCGCGACCGCGGCGACGTCGATCTCCGGCAGCCCGTCCGGGAGCGCCTCGCCGCGCAGCTTGGACAGCTCGCTGGCGTCGAGCGACGCGCCGTCGAGGTCGAAGCCGACCAGCGCGATCGCGTCGCCGTCCCGGGCGAACGCCAGCCGACCGGCGCGCGTGGCGTCGGGCAGGATGCCGACCATGCCGACGACCGGCGTCGGGTAGATCGGGCCGCCGGCGCCCTCGTTGTAGAGCGACACGTTGCCGCCAACGATCGGCGCCTCCAGCGCGCGGCACGCCGCCCCCAGGCCGCGCACGGCCTCGGTCAGCTGCCACGCGATGTGCGGCTTCTCGGGGTTGCCGAAGTTGAGGTTGTTGGTCGTGCCCAGCGGCTGGGCGCCGACCGCCGCGAGGTTCGCGGCGCACTCCAGGACGTTGCCGACGGTGCCCCAGTACGGGTCTGCGGCGACGCGGCGGCCGTTGCCGTCGATCGACGTCGCGATCGCCGGCGCGCCCTCACCCATGTCGTGCAGGTGCAGGACGGCGGCGTCGGCCTCTTCGGGCCGGCGCACGGTGCGCGACTGGACGATCGCGTCGTACTGCTCGAACAGCGGACGGCGCGACGCGAGGTTCGGCGACGACAGCAGCGCGACGAGCGCCTCGCGCACGTCGGCCTCGAAGCCCAGGACGACGGGCGGCGCCGGGTACAGGCCCGCCGCCGGCTTCTCGGGCGCCAGGTCGTACAGCGGCGCGTCGTCGACCAGGCCGGTGACCGGCATGTCGCCGACGAGCTCGTCGCCGCGCAGGATCCGGAAGCGGTTGCCCTCGGTCACGGTGCCGATCGCGGTGCCGTTGACCTCCCACTTCTCGCAGAGCGCCAGGACCGCGTCGACCTTGGCCGGCTCGCAGACGCACAGCATGCGCTCCTGCGACTCGGACACCATGATCTCGAACGGCTCCATGTCGGCCTCGCGCAGCGGGACCTTGGCGACGTCGAGGTCGAGGCCGACCTCGCCCTTGGCCGCCATCTCGGAGGCGGCGGACGTCAGGCCCGCGGCGCCCAGGTCCTGCAAGGCCACCAACAACCCGGACGCCAGCAGCTCCAGCGAGCACTCCAGGAGCTTGGACTCCTCGAACGGGTCGCCGACCTGCACCGACGGGCGCTTGGACTCGTCGGCCACGTCGAGCTCGGTCGACGCGAGCACCGACGCGCCGCCGATGCCGTCGCGGCCGGTGGACGCGCCGAACAGCACAAGGACGTTGCCGACGCCGGCCGCGGCCGACCGGATCATGTCGTCGGTCTTCGCCAGGCCGATCGCCATCGCGTTGACGAGGCAGTTGGTCTCGTAGGGCGCCTCGAAGACGACCTCGCCGCCCACGGTCGGCACGCCGATCGAGTTGCCGTAGTGGCCGATGCCGGCCACGGCGCGGTCGAGCAGGTAGCGCGAGCGCTCGGAGTCCGGCTCGCCGAAGCGCAGCGAGTCGAGGACCGCGATCGGCCGCGCGCCGAGCGCGAAGATGTCGCGCAGGATCCCGCCGACGCCGGTCGCCGCGCCCTGGAAGGGCTCGACCGCGGACGGGTGGTTGTGCGACTCGACCTTGAACGCGACCGCCCAGCCGTCGCCGACGTCGACGGCGCCGGCGTTCTCGCCCGGCCCCATGACGACGGCCGGCCCCTCGGTCGGCAGCGTGCGCAGCAGCTTCTTGGAGTGCTTGTAGGCGCAGTGCTCGCTCCACAGCAGCGAGAACATCGCCAGCTCGACCTCGTTGGGCTCGCGCCCGCCGAGCTCGTCGACGACCATCCGGTACTCGTCGCGCGTCAGGCCGAGCGCGACGGCCTGCTCGATGGGGGGGCGGGCCGCATTCACCGCGGCGGCCTCAGGCGACGGCGACACGGGCCATCCCCTCGAAGAGCTTGAGCCCGTCGGCCGAGCCGCCGGTCAGGACGTCGACCGCGTGCTCGGGATGCGGCATCAGGCCCATCACGTTGCCCTGCTCGTTGACGACGCCCGCGATGTCGTCCTGCGAGCCGTTGAAGTTGTGGCCGGCGGCGTAGCGCAGCACGACCTGCGCGTCCGGCACGTCGCCGAAGAAGCAGCCGGTCTGGTGCTTGGCCGGGATCGACAGCGTCTGGCCGACCTCGCAGGTGGAGGTGAACGGCGTGCTCGTCGTCTGCACCTCGAGGTCCACCTGGCGGCAGACGAAGCGGAGGTCCTTGTTGGGCAGCAGCGCGCCCGGCAGCAGACCCGCCTCGCACAGGATCTGGAAGCCGTTGCAGATGCCGAGCACCGGCCCGCCGGCGTGGGCGAACGCGATGACCGACTCCATGACCGGCGAGAAGCGCGCGATCGACCCGGCGCGCAGGTAGTCGCCGTAGGAGAAGCCGCCCGGGACGACGACGCCGTCGACGCCCCGCAGGTCGCTGTCGCGATGCCACAGGGCGACCGGCTCCGCGACCTTGCTCACGGCGAGCCGCGCGTCGGCGTCGTCGCAGGTGCCGGGGAAGGTCACGACGCCGAGCTTCAAGAGCCGACCGCCTGGATCTCGTAGTCCTCGATCAGCGGGTTGGCCAGCAGCCGGCGGCACATGTCGTCCAGCTGCGCCTCGTCCTCGACGTCCAGCTCGACCAGGCGGCCGACGTGGACGTTCGCGACGCCTGCGAAGCCGAGCGCCGGCAGCGCGCGCTCGACGGCGACGCCCTGCGGGTCGAGGATCCCGGCCTTGGGCCGGATCAGCACGCGCGCCCTCATGCCGACGTCCGCGCCAGCCAGGCGTCGAACGACTCGCCGCAGACCAGCTCGTAGGCCTCGACGTACTTCGCACGCGTGCCCGCGACGACGTCCTGCGGGATCTCCGGCGCCGGCGGCGCCTTGTCCCAGCCCGTGCCCGACGCCCAGTCGCGCACGTACTGCTTGTCGAACGACGGCTGGCCGTGGCCGGGCTCGTAGCCCTCGGCCGGCCAGTAGCGCGAGGAGTCCGGCGTCAGCGCCTCGTCGCCGAGGATCAGCTCGCCGGCGCTGTTGATCCCGAACTCGAACTTCGTGTCGGCCAGGATCACGCCGCGCTCGGCCGCCTGCTCGGCGGCGAAGGAGTACAACTCGATCGAGACGTCGCGCAGGCGCGCGGCCATGTCCGGATCGCCCAGGATCTCGCCGGCCTGCGCGAGGTCGATCGCCTCGTCGTGCCCGACGTCGGCCTTGGTCGACGGCGTGAAGATCGGCGTCGGCAGCTTCTGGGACTCGCGCAGCCCGGGCGGCAGCTCGATGCCCGAGACCGCGCCCGTGGCCTGGTAGTCCTTCCAGCCCGAGCCGGTGATGTAGCCGCGCACGACGCACTCGACCGGCAGCATCTTGAGCTTCTGGACGGCCATCGCGCGGCCGCGGACCTCGGCCGGCACGCCCTCGGTGGCCGAGATGTAGTGGTTGGGCACGATGTGCCCGGTCTTGTTGAACCAGAAGGCGGAGATGCCGGTCAGCACCTTGCCCTTGTCCGGGATCCCGTTGGGATGGACGACGTCGTAGGTGGAGATGCGATCGGAGGCGACCAGGAGAAGGCGATCGTCCAGGTCGTAGATCTCACGGACCTTGCCGCTGGCGACGAGCGGCAGGTCGAGGTCGGCGGCGGCGGTCACACGCCCCAAGGTATCGAAGGCGGCGGCGTCAGTGAGTGACGGATCCGGCCGACTTCGCGGAGATCTCGCGCGCCATCGCGCACGGATCCGCGGCGCTGCCCGGAAGCGCCGGCTGACCGGACCGGATGCCGGCGAGCACGAGCTCCAGGTAGCGGTCCCACGCCGCCTCGCAGAGCAGCATCCCCGGCATCGGCCGGATCGCCGCGCCGAGCATCTTGACCATCGTCGACAGGTCGCCCGGCTCGACGCCCTCGCGCAGCACGCCCGCGGCCTGCGCGGGCGCCAGCACGGTGGCGAGCGCGGCGAGCATGCGGTCGGTCAGCTCGACCGGCGGGTTCAGGCCCGCGCTCCAGCGCGCGGCGACCGCGTCGAAGAAGGCCGTGTTCTCGGCCTGCAGCCGGATGTGGCTCATCATGAAGACGCGCAGGCTCTCCATCGGGTCCTCGAGCTCCAGCGCCCGCTGCGCCGAGACCTCCATATCGGCCACGAAGCCCTCCAGCACCGCCAGGACGAGCGCGTCCTTGGTGGGGAAGCGGCGAAAGAACGTAGCCTTGCCGACGCCGGCGCGCCGCGCGATCTCCTCGACGCCGACGTCGAGGCCGCGCTCGGCGAACGCCTCGCGGGCGGCTTCCAGGATGCGCTCCAAGTTGCGCCGTGCGTCGGCGCGCATAGGGAGGGCATTCGGGACCGTCATGGCAACCACGGTAGCAGTCCCGACCCCCCAAACGGACCACTCGGTCCAGAAAGACGGACCGACCGGTCCGAAAAAGCGGACCGACTGGTTCGCTTGTGCTACGGTCATCCGGACCGACTGGTCCGCTTGCTCTCCAACCCCACACCCTCATGACCGACCTCTCCTCCCCCACTTCCCAGGCCCACGTGACCGAAGACTCGCCAATCGCGCGCCACTGGCTCGTGACGGTCGTCGTGGTCTGCCTCGCGCAGTTCATGGTGATCCTCGACGCGACGATCACGAACGTCGCCCTGCCCTCCATCCAATCCGACCTGAAGTTCAGCGCCGGCGACCTCCAGTGGGTCGTCAACGCCTACATGCTGGTCTTCGGCGGCTTCCTGCTCCTCGGTGGTCGCGCCGGCGACCTGCTCGGCCGGCGCAAGCTGTTCGTCGTGGGCATCACGGTGTTCACGGCCGCGTCGCTGCTCGACGGCCTGGCGACGTCCCCAGGGTTCCTCGTGGGCGCCCGCGCGCTCCAGGGCCTGGGTGCCGCGCTGGTCTCGCCGGCCGCGCTGTCGATCATCACGACGACCGTCCCCGAGGGCCCCGACCGCGCCAAGGCGCTCGGCGCCTTCGCGGCGATCTCCGGCGGCGGCGGCGCCGTCGGCCTGCTGCTCGGCGGCCTGCTGACCGACGCCCTGTCGTGGGAGTGGGTCTTCTTCGTCAACGTCCCCGTCGGCATCGCCACGCTGCTGCTCGCGCTGCGGTTCGTCCCCGAGTCCAAGGCGGAGGACACGCGCGGCGGCTTCGACCTGATCGGCGCCTTCCTGGTGACCTCGGGCCTCGTGGTGCTGACCTACGCCATCGTCAAGGCGCAGGACTTCGGCTGGGGCAGCCCCAAGACGCTCGGCCTCGGCGCCGGCGCGATCGCGCTGCTGGTCGCCTTCGGCTACGTCCAGACGCGGCGTGCCGCGCCGCTGGTCCGGCTGTCGATCTTCCGGACCCGCACGCTGACGACGGCGAACGTGACGACGCTGTTCCTCCTGAGCGGCATGAACGCGTTCTTCTTCTTCGGCTCGCTGTACTTCCAGCAGATCAAGGGCTACAACGCGCTCGAGTCCGGCGCGGCGTTCGTCCCGATGACCGTCGGGATCATCGCCGGCTCGGTCAGCTCGCAGAACCTGATCGCGCGGTTCGGCGTCAAGGCGGTCCTGCTCGGCGGGCTCGTGCTCGGCGCGCTGGGCCTGGCGTGGATGACGATGCTGACGCCCGACAGCGGCTACCTCGGCGGGTTCCTGCCCGGGATCATGCTGCTCGCGCTGGGCATCGGCCACGCGTTCGTGCCGCTGACGCTGATCGCGACCGGCGGCGTGGACCCCGACGACCAGGGCCTGGCGTCCGGGCTGTTCAACACGTCGCAGCAGATCGGCGGCGCGCTCGGCCTGGCCATCCTGTCGACGTTCGCGATCTCGGCGACCGACCATGCGACGGGCACGCACGCCGAGGCGCTCGTGCACGGCTACACGGTCGCGTTCGCCATCGGCGCCGCGCTGCTGGCCCTGGCCGCGGTCGTGGTGGCGGTCACGCTCCGCGCCCGCGAGGCCAACGCGAGCGCCGCGGCGGCCGAGGGCGTCGAAGCACTGGTGGCGGCGTAGCGAAAGCCGCCGCAGGAGAGGCGCGTGGCGGCGGCGGCCCTAGGCCGTCGCCGCCACCGGCGCCAGCAGTTCCAGCCGGCCCACGATCTCGTGGGCGTGCTTGGTGTAGTGCGACAGGTCGAAGATCTCGTCGAGGTCCAGGCCGAGCTCCGGCTCCTGCTCCAGGATCGAGCGCAGCTGCGTCTTCGTGTCCCACGCCTGCTGCGCGGTGCGCTGCGCGATCCGGTACGCGTCGTCGCGCTGGCGGCCGCCGGCGACGAGCGCCAGCAGGACCCGCTGGGAGAACAGCGCGCCGTAGGTCAGGTCGATGTTCTCGCGCATGCGGTCGGCGTGGACGACCATGCCGCGCGCCAGCCGGGTGGCGAGCGCCTGCATGTAGTCCAGCGCGATCGTCGCGTCGGGGAGCACGACGCGCTCGGCGCCCGAGTGCGAGATGTCGCGCTCGTGCCACAGGGCGACGTCTTCGACACCGACCTGGCTGTAGCCGCGCAGGACGCGCGCAAGGCCGGTGATCCGCTCGCTCACGATCGGGTTGCGCTTGTGCGGCATCGCGCTCGAGCCCTTCTGCGCGCCGGCGCGGAACGGCTCCTCGACCTCGCGCACCTCGGTGCGCTGGAGGTGGCGGAACTCGGTGGCGAAGCGCTCCAGCCCGGCGCCGGCCAGCGCGATCGCCTGCAGCAGCTCGGCGTGGCGGTCGCGCGCGACGACCTGCGTGGAGACCGGCTCGGCCTCCAGGCCCAGGCGCGCGAGGACGCGACGCTCGAAGTCGGGCGAGGTCGCGGAGTAGGTCCCGACGGCGCCGGAGATCGCGCCGACGGCGACCTGGTCGATCGCGCGCTCCAGCCGCTTGAGGTTGCGGTCGGCCTCGAAGGCGAAGCCGGCGAGCTTGATGCCGAACGTCGTCGGCTCGGCGTGCACGCCGTGGGTGCGGCCGACGCAGACCGTGTCGACCTGCGCGCGCGCCTGCTCGACCAAGGCGTCCCGGAAGTCGCGCGCGCCCGCGAGGAGGATGTCGCCCGCCTTGCGCAGCTGGACGCCGAGCGCGGTGTCGAGGACGTCGGACGAGGTCAGGCCGTAGTGGATCCAGCGGCCGGCCTCGCCGGCGGAGGCCGAGAGCACGTCCACGAACGCGGCGACGTCGTGGTCGGTGACCTTCTCGCGCTCCAGGACCGCCTCGACGGTGAACGTCGCGAGCGCGATCGCCTCCAGCTCGGCGGGCGTCGGCCCGCCGGTCTCGACGGCGCAGGCGACCTCCACCTGCCGCCAGCTCTCGAGCTTGGCCTCGTCGGTCCAGACGGCCCCGATCTCGGGGCGGGTGTAGCGCGGGATCACGCGCCGAGAGTCTAGAGCGAGCTAGGCGTTGAGGATGCGAAGCGCCAGATGGCCGGCGTTCTTCGCGTTGTCCAGGCCGACGGCCGCGACCGGCACGCCCGGCGGCATCTGGACGACGGACAGCAGCGCGTCGAGGCCGCCGGCGGCCGACAGCCGCGAGGACAGCGGCACGCCGATGACCGGCAGGTCGGTGTGCGCGGCGGCGACGCCGGGCAGCGCGGCGGACAGGCCGGCGCCCGCGATGATGACCTTGAGCCCGCGCATCCGCGCGTTCTTGCAGTAGTCGGCGACCGTCTCCGGGTCGCGGTGCGCGGACATGACGCGGGTCTCGGACCGCACGCCGGCGTCCTCCAGGACCTTGGCCGCGGCGGCCATGGTGTCCATGTCGGACTGCGATCCCATGATGATCCCGACGCGCGGCGCATCGGTGTCGGTCGCGGCCTCCTCGAGCTGCGTCATCGTCTGCGGCTCGGTGGTCGTCGGCTGGGGCTGGTCGGTCATGGGGTCACACGCTCCACGGCGCGCTGCGCGATGTCGCGCCGCAGCTGCCGTCCTTCGAACTGGATGAGGTCGGCGGCAGCATAGGCACGTTCGCGGGCGGCTGCCGGGTCGGGGCCCAACGCGGTCACGTTCAGGACCCGCCCGCCGGCGGTCACGACGGCGCCCGCGGCGTCGCGCGCGGTGCCCGCGTGGATGACCTCGGCGCCCGCGCGCGCGGCGTCCTCCAGGCCCGTGATGACGTCGCCCGACGAGGACGACTGCGGGTAGCCGGCGCTCGCGAGCACCACGCTCACGGCCCAGTCGTCGCCGAAGGCCATCGGCGCGCAGGAGGCCAGGCCGCCGGGGCGCGTCGCCGCGACCAGCGTCTCCAGCAGGTCGCTGCGCAGCCGCGGCAGGACGACCTGCGTCTCGGGATCGCCGAAGCGCGCGTTGAACTCGATGACCTGCGCGCCGTCGTCGGTGAGCATCAGGCCCGCGTAGAGGACGCCGTGGAACGGCGTGCCGCGCTCGCGCAGCAGGTCGACGACCGGCTGGTGGATCTGCGCGACGAGGTCGTCGACGTCCGGCGCGCCGACGACCGGCGAGTACGCGCCCATGCCGCCGGTGTTGGGGCCCTCGTCGCCGTCGAAGATCCGCTTGTAGTCCTGCGCGGGGACCATCGGGACCGCGCGCTCGCCGTCGCAGATCGCGAAGAGGCTGAGCTCCTCGCCCGCGAGGAAGTCCTCGACCACGACCGGGCCGTCGCCGAAGCGCCGTGCCTCGATCATCTCGGTCAGCGCGGCGCGCGCGGTCGCCGCGTCGGGCGCGACGACGACGCCCTTGCCCGCGGCCAGCCCGTCGAACTTGATGACGGTCGGGTAGCGACCGTCGATCGCCTCCATGCCCTCGTCGACGCTCGTGACCTCGGCCCAGTCGGCCGTCGGCACGCCGGCGGAGGACATGACCTCCTTGGCGAACGCCTTGGAGCCCTCCATCTGCGCGGCCGCGGCGCTCGGGCCGAAGTGCGCGATGCCGGCGGCCTCCAGCCGGTCCGCGAGGCCCGCGACCAGCGGCGCCTCAGGGCCGATGACGACGAGGTCGACGGCCTCGCCGCGCGCGAGGGCGACCAGGCCGTCGAGGTCGTCGACCGGCGTCGGGAAGCAGCGCGCGACCGCGCCGATCCCCGGGTTGCCGGGCGCGGCGAGCAGCTCCGGCCGCTGCGGCGAGCGCGCGAGCGCGTTGGCGATCGCGTGCTCGCGGCCGCCGGAGCCGACGATCAGGACGCGCACCGAGCCCCTAGAGGCTGGCGATGAAGTCGTCGATCGGGATCGCGCTCAGCGTCTCGAACCGGCCGGTCCCGCGGGAGCCCAGCTCGAGCGACACGCGGGCCATCGTCGACTCGTCGGGCGCCTCGACGATGCTCACGAAGTCGAACCGTCCGAGCACCGACCACTGCGCCTTGACGGAGGCCCCGAGCTGCTCGACCTCCGTGTTGACCTCGCGGATCCGCTGCGGGTTGTTCTTGACCGTCTGGACGCCCTCGGGCGTGAGCGTGGAGAGCATGATGTACGTCGGCATACCGCTCCTTCTACCCCATCTGCGTGTTCCGCGGAGCACGACCCCTACCCTGGCTCTTGCCAATGCGCCGTCTCGCCGCTCTTCTCCCCCTTTCTCTCCTGGCCGTTCCCGCCGTCGCCCACGGCGCCGCGGTCCAGACCGATCGCACCTGCTACCTGCAGACCGACAAGACCAACGTCACGGTCAGCGGCAACGGGTACGCGCCCAACCAGCCTTACAACGTCCTGCTCGACAACACCGCCCTGACGGGCGGCCTCGGGACGATGGACGCCGGCGGCGCGATGCAGGGCGCGTTCGCCCCGCCGATGCTCGCCGACGACGAGCTGGAGCGGAAGTTCGACGTCGCGGTCAGCTCCAGCGGCATCGCGGCCGCCGCCACCTTCACGGTGACGCGCCTGCAGGCGAACTTCACGCCGTCGGAGGGCGACCCGACCAAGCTCAAGGTGCGCTTCTCGGTCGCGGGCTTCGGCCTCGCCACGCACAACCCGGACGTCTACGTCCACTACATCGCCCCGGGCGGCAAGCTCAAGCAGACGGTGCGCCTCGGCCAGGCCACCGGCCAGTGCGGGCGGATCGCGAAGACCGCCAAGCGCAAGCTCTTCCCGTTCACGCGCCCGGCGCTGGGCAAGTGGCAGTTGCAGTTCGACACCACCAAGACGTTCACCGAGGGCGACAAGCAGAGCAAGTTCCTGTTCTACTCGGTCGGCGTGTGCCTCCAGCCGCCCGGCGCGCCGAAGCCCAGCACGAAGTCCCCCTGCCCACAGAAGGTCAAGAAGTAGGTGCTGCGGGTCCGGGACGCCACCGTCACGCGGTGGTCGTCCTCGCTGGGCCGTGAGCTGCGGCTGCTGGACGGCATCGACTGGGACGTGGCGCCGGGCGAGCACTGGGTGATCCTGGGGCCCAACGGCGCGGGCAAGACCACGTTGATGCACCTGGTCGGCGCGATGGCGCAGCCGTCGTCGGGGACCGTCGAGGTGCTGGGCGCGCGGCTGGGCCGCGTCGACGTCCGGGCGCTGCGCGAGCGGATCGGCTTCGTCGACGCGCGGCTGGCGCGCTCGCTGCGCGGCAGCTACACCGGGTTGCAGACCGTGATGACGGGCGCGTTCAACACGATCGTGCTGCAGGCCCGGCGCCTGGCGCCCGCGCACGAGGAGCGCGCGCGGCAGTTGATGGGGTTGGTCTCCGCGCTCGACCTGGCCGGGCGGCGCTTCGAGGACTGCTCGCAGGGCGAGCGCCAGCGCCTGCTGCTGGCCCGGGCGCTGATGGCCGACCCCGAGCTGCTGCTGCTCGACGAGCCGGCCGCCGGCCTGGACCTGCCCGGGCGCGAGGGCCTCGTCGCCGCGCTGGTCTCGCTGGCCCGCGACCGGCCGGCGCTCCCGACCGCCACGGTCACGCACCACCTGGAGGAGATCGCGCCGTCGACCACGCACGCGCTCCTGCTGCGCGGCGGGCACGTCCTGGCGGCCGGCCCGGTCGACGACGTCCTCACGAGCGCGCGCGTGGGCGACTGCTTCGGCGTGCCCGTCGAGGTCACCGGCCGCCGCGGCCGGTGGGCCGCGGCGGTCGAGCACGCCTAGGCTGAACAGACTCCATGTTCTCGCGACAGTTGTCTGTCGTTTGAGATCTATGCCTTGACCTCAGACGGGCCCGCCGAAGGCGGGCCCGTCCGGGTTGCGACTCAGGCTCCGAAGTCGCCAAACCAAGGAGTCGAGGAGTCGCATGACCAAGGATGACGTGCTGTTCGGCTATCGCCTGCAGCTGTTCTCGCTGGCCGCTGAGCGCGGAGTCTCAGAGGCCTGCCGTCTGATGGGTGTTCATCGTTCGACCTACTACCGCTGGAAGCAGCAGGTCCAGAAGTCCGGCCTCGAGATGCTGCGGCCCCGAGAACGACGCTCGCCGCAGATGCCCAACCAGCTCTCGCCGATGGTCGAACAACGGATCGTCGCCTTCGCGCTGGGCCATCCCGGGCTCGGCCCGCGGCGGATCGCTACGCGCCTGGCCCGACCGCAGTGGGGCGGGCTGATCGTCTCGCCCAACGGCGTCTACAAGACCCTGGTTCGCCACGGCCTGAACACGCGGGCTAAGCGCCTGGCGTTGGTCGCCGGCTACCGCGCTCCGTTTGAGCCGCCGCGCGAGCCCGAGCCCGAGCCCCACATCGACAGCAACCGTCCCGGCGAGCTGGTCGGCATCGACTGCTTCTTTGTCGGGCGCCTGCATGGCAGCGCCGGCCCGGTCTGGCAGATCACCGCCTGCGACACCTACAGCTCCTTTGCCTGGGCCGACCTGGTCGTCTGCCCACCGAGCGGGCCGACCGTCGAACACACCTCAAAACTCGCCCACCGCATCGCCAAAGAGCTCTCGGCCGCCGGCTGGCAACTGGAGCGGGTCCTGACCGACAACGGCAACGAATTCGGCCGGCGCGCCTTCGCCGCGGCCCTGCCCGACGGCGTCGCTCACACCCAGACCCGCTCCGGACGCCCACAGACCAACGGCCACGTCGAACGCCTACACCGCACCGTCCTGGAAGAGTGCTGGCGACCGGCCTTCGCCCGCTTCTTACAGGTCCGCTTCACCGGCCTACGCCGCCACCTCAACACCTACATCAACGAATACAACTACGAGCGAGATCACCACGGACGACACACGGCCGGGCGCTGCCCGGCCGAGCTCGTCTACGGTGCCAAAAAGATGGAGCCCCGATGAGCCACACCCGTCGGCACAACTCGGAGTCCGTTCAGCCTAGGCCGGCTGGGCCGCGGCAGGCTCGGCGGGCGCCGGCGCGTCGACCTTCTCGAAGGTCAGCTCGCCGTCGCGCGCGTCGACCTCGACCCGGTCGCCCTCGCGGAAGCGGCCCTCGAGGATCCCGAGCGCCAGCTGGTCGACGAGGCGCTTCTGGATGACGCGCTTGAGCGGACGCGCGCCGTAGGTCGGGTCGTAGCCGAGGTCGCCGAGCAGCGTCCGCGCGGCCGCGCTCAGCTCGACGTCGATCCCGCGGTCGCGCACGCGCGTCAGCACGCGATCGACCTGGAGCTCGACGACCGCGCCGAGGTGCTCGCGGTCCAGGGCGTGGAACTCGACGATGTCGTCCAGCCGGTTGATGAACTCGGGCTTGAAGTGGCCCTCGGCACCGACCCGGCCCCCGGGGATGTTGGACGTCATGATCAACACGGTGTTCTTGAAGTCGACCGTCCGGCCCTGGCCGTCGGTCAGGCGCCCGTCGTCCATCACCTGCAACAGCACGTTGAACACGTCGGGGTGCGCCTTCTCGATCTCGTCGAGCAGCACCACCGTGTAGGGCCGGCGGCGCACGGCCTCGGTCAGCTGGCCGCCCTCCTCGTAGCCCACGTAGCCGGGCGGCGCGCCGACGAGGCGCGACACCGCGTGCTTCTCCATGTACTCCGACATGTCGATCCGGACCATCGCGTCGCCGCTGTCGAACATGAACTCGGCCAGCGCGCGCGCCAGCTCGGTCTTGCCGACGCCGGTCGGGCCGAGGAACAGGAAGCTGCCGATCGGCCGGTCCGGGTCCTGGAGGCCGGCGCGCGACCGGCGCAGCGCGTTGGACACCGCGCCGACCGCGTCCTCCTGGCCGATCACCCGCAGGTGCAGGCGCTGCTCCATGTGGATCAGCTTCTCGACCTCGCCCTCCAGCAGGCGCGACACGGGGATCTTGGTCCAGCGCGCGACGACCTCGGCGATGTCCTCGGCGTCGACGACCTCGCGCAGGAAGCCCGCGTTGCCGTCGGTGCGCTCCTCGCGCTCGGCGGCCTGGCGCTCGAGCTCGGGGATCTCGCCGTGGCGCAGGCGCGCGGCCTCCTCGAGGTTGGCCTCGCGCTCGGCGCGCTCCAGGGCGATCTTGGCCTGCTCGAGGCGCTCGCGCACGTCCTGCACGCCGCCGATGGCGTCCTTCTCGGCCTGCCACTCGGCGGTCATCGCGGCCGACTTCTCCTTGAGGTCGGCGAGCTCGCGGTCCAGCGCGTCGAGGCGCTGCGCGGAGGCCTCGTCGGTCTCGTTGGCCAGCGACGTGCGCTCGATCTCGAGCTGGAGGATGCGGCGGTCGACCTCGTCGATCTCGACGGGCTTGGAGTCGATCTCGATGCGCAGGCCGGAGGCGGCCTCGTCGATCAGGTCGATGGCCTTGTCGGGCAGGAAGCGGTCGGCGATGTAGCGGTCGCTGAGCGTCGCCGCGGCGATGAGCGCCGCGTCCTGGATGTTGACCTTGTGGTGGACCTCGTACTTCTCGCGCAGGCCGCGGAGGATCGCGATCGTGTCCTCGACCGAGGGCTCGCCGACGAGCACCGGCTGGAAGCGCCGCTCCAGCGCCGCGTCCTTCTCGATGTGCTTGCGGTACTCGTCCAGCGTCGTCGCGCCGACCGCGCGCAGCTCGCCGCGGGCGAGCATCGGCTTGAGCAGGTTCGCGGCGTCGACCGCGCCCTCGGCGGCGCCCGCGCCGACGATCGTGTGCAGCTCGTCCATGAACAGGACGACGGTGCCGCCGGCCTCCTTGATCTCGGCCAGGACCGCCTTCAGGCGCTCCTCGAACTCGCCGCGGTACTTCGAGCCGGCGAGCAGCGCGCCGATGTCGAGCGAGACGACGCGGCGGTCGCGCAGCGACTCGGGGACGTCGCCCTTGACGATGCGCTGGGCGAGGCCCTCGACGATCGCGGTCTTGCCGACGCCGGGCTCGCCGATCAACACGGGGTTGTTCTTCGTGCGGCGGCTCAGGACCTGGATGACGCGGCGGATCTCGTCGTCGCGGCCGATCACGGGGTCGAGCTCGCCGTGGGCGGCGCGCTCGGTGAGGTCGACGCCGAACTTCTCCAGCGCCCGGAGCGTGTCCTCCGGCGACTGGCTGGTGACCTTGTGGGCGCCGCGGACCTCGTCGATCGCCTTGCGCAGCGCCTCCTTGGGCGCGCCGCTGGCGCGCAGCAGCTCGCCGGCCGTCCCGCCATAGCCGGCGAGGGAGAGCAGCAGGTGCTCGGTCGAGATGTACTCGTCGCCGAGCTCGCGCATCTCGACCTCGGCCGCGCGGACGACGCCCAGCAGCTCGGGGGAGGTCGCGGGCTCCTCGGGGTTGGCGAGCGTCGGGAGCGCGTCCAGGTAGGCGTCGACCTCGACGCGCAGCCCCGGGCCGGCCACGCCGAGCTTGCGCAGGACGCCGGGGACCACCGAGTCGTCCTGGCCGAGCAGGATCGCGAGCAGGTGCTCGGGCTGCGCCTGCGCGTGGCTGCGCTGCGCGGCCAGCGCGATCGCGGCCTGGATGGCCTCCTGGGACTTGATGGTGAAGCGGTCGGCGTTCAAGGTGCTCGGAGTCTCCTGCGGGTCGCAGATCTCAGTGGGGTTGACTGAGATTTTAGCAAGGGGTCGCGGGCCGTCAACGCGGGTACCGCCGGGGTATGAACGAAGACGAGCATTCGCCGCACGACGAGCACGCCGACGAGCCGCTGGGCCCGGTGACGCCCGACGACGAGACCGACGCCGGCGACACGCCCGAGGCGCACGACGAGATCATCCCCGAGGACCTGCCCAAGGACCACCCGGGCCGTCAGGAGGCCGAGCGGTTGGCCGAGGAGGGCGACGGGACCACGGCCGGGAACACGTAGGTCACGAGGCTCAGCGCTCGCGCGCCTTGGCTGCGGCGACGGCCTCGATGAGGTCCTCGTCGTGCAGCCGGGCGCTGGCGCCGCCGACGCGCGGCGCCAGCGCCGAGGCGATCCGGCGCGATGTCGCCGCGGATGCCCGCGGGCAGGTCGGTGCGGCGGTCCAGGAAGGCGCGGACGGCGGCGAGGTCGTCGGCGGAGACCGCCGAGACGTCGAGCGGGCCGCCGCCGTCGCCGTTGCGGCCGGCGGTCGCAACGGTGAGCGGCGCCGTGCCGACGCCGGCCGGCAGGGCGAAGCCGCCGAAGGTGGGCGCCGGCGCCGGCGCGCTCGCGACGAAGCCCGCGCCCGCCGCCTCCCGCCGGCGCGGCTCGCGGACGACGATCGTCCCGGCCGCCAGGTCGCCGAGCCGCTGGTTGCGCTTCGTCGCGAGGATCGAGACCATCGCCGGCACGTAGCTCAGCGGCAGCCCGTCGATCAGGCGCACGACGTTGCGGATGCAGCTGGAGAGCAGGTCGACCGGGCGCCCGTCGTCGCGCAGGACGCGCAGGCCGGTCCAGCGCTTGCCGGGCGTCTGGCCGTTGGCCAGGACCTCGAACGCGACGTCGTAGCCGAAGTAGATCGCGAAGGTCGTGATCGAGTAGATGGCGATGCCGAAGTCGCCGATCGCCGCGCCGACCAGGAACGCGGCGACGAACAGCAGGCTCTTGAACGTGAGATCGATGAGCGAGGCGCTGAAGCGCGAGCCGAGGCCGGCGAGGACGAGGTCGACGGTCACGCCCTCGGGCGTGGCGATCCGCAGCCGGTCCTGGTAGTCCTCCATCTCGTGGCGCACGGTACCCGGGAAGGCGAACGGTCATGACCCTCGACCGGTTCGAGCGCGAACGCGCCGGCGGCTGGCAGGCGTTGGAGGCCGCGCTCGGGCGCGCGGGCGGCCGGCCGGAGCGGCTGGGCGCCGCCGGCGTGCTCGAGCTGGGCGCGCTGTACCGCGGCGCGGCGGCCGACCTCGCGCTCGCCCGGCGGCTGTTCCCGGGCGACCCGCTGACGGGGCGCCTGGAAGGGCTGGTCGTGCGGGCGCGCGCGGTCGTCTACGCCGACGTCGGCCGGCGCCGCGCGCCTGTCGACTTCTTGACCAACGGCTACTGGCGGCTCGTCGTCGAGCGCCGGCTCGCGCTCGCCGTGGCGGTCGCGCTCTTCGTCGGCGGGGCGGTGTTCGCGTTCGTCTGGGGCGTCGTGGACCCCGACGCCGCGGCGGGCCTGGTGCCCGGGAGCTTCATCGACGGCGCGAACCCGCCGCGCGGCTCGCGCGGGTTGACGACCGCGCAGTCGGCGTCGTTCTCGAGCGAGATCTTCACCAACAACATCCAGGTGACGTTCCAGGCGTTCGCCGCGGGGCTGCTGTTCGCGGTCGGCGGCGGGGTGCTGCTGCTCTACAACGGGCTGATCCTCGGGGCGGTCCTCGGCGTCGCGGCGGCCAACGGGAACCTCGACCAGGTCGCGCGGCTCGTCGTCGCTCACGGCGTGCTCGAGCTGTCGTGCATCGTGGTGGCGGGTGCGGCGGGGCTGCGGCTCGGCTGGGCGCTGGTGGCGCCGGGGCCGCTGCGGCGCCTGGACGCGCTGGCGGCGCAGGCGCGGCCGGCGATGGCGATCGTGCTCGGCACGGCGCCGTGGCTGGTCGTCGCGGGCGTCGTCGAGGGCTACGTCTCGCCGGCGGGCTGGGGCGGCGCGGGGCCGTACGTGGTCGGCGTCGGCCTGGGCGTGTTGTACTGGTCGCTCGTGCTGTGGCGCGGTCACAGCCGCCGGCGCGACTTGGCGTACAAGTAGGCCCGTACGCAGGCCGCGCCGAGCTGGCCGGGGTCGGCCTCGACGACCTGGGCGCCCGCCCCGCGGACGGCGGCCGCCGCCTGAGTGCGGGCGGCGAGCAGGTCGCGGGCGGCGACGTTGACGTAGGGGTCGGTCGGGTCCTGGGCCATCGCCGCGACGTCCGGGTCGCGCGCCGAGGCGACGAGCACCGCGTGGCGGCGGGTGAGGACCGGGACGGCGTCGACGAGCGCGCGGGCGGCCGCCGCGTCCAGCAGGTCGGTGAGCACGACGACGAGCGCGCGCTTGCCGCCGCCGATCGTGCGGAACGCCAGCTCGTAGTCGGCGTCGCGCTCGGAGGGCTCGAGGTCGAAGGTGGCCCGCACGACGTCGGCGCCGCTGGCGCGGCCGGGCCGGACGCGGCGGCGGACCGCGTCGTCGAACGCGATCGCGCCGCAGCGGTCGCCGAGCTCGTCGGCGACGAGCGCGAGCGCCGTGGCGGCGTCGAGCGCCTCGTCGCAGCGGGTGCGGTCGCGCAGCGGCGCGGCCATGAGCCGGCCGACGTCGAGGACGATGACGATCTCCTGGTCCTGCTCGACGCGGTGCTGGTTGCTCATCGGCCGGCCGAGCCGGGCGGTCGCGCGCCAGTTGACCTGGCGGATGTCGTCGTCGGGCAGGTAGTCGCGCACGCGCTCGAACTCGGTCCCGAGCCCGACGGGCCCGCGCGTGCGGACGCCCGGATCGCGGAAGCGGCCCTCGCGGACGGCGAGCGCGAGGCGGCGCGCGGACGGGAGGTCGGGGTAGACGGTGAGCTCCAGGTCGCCCGCGGCGCGGTGCTGCCAGGCGCCGAGGCCGAGCGGCCCGCGGGTGCGCAGCGCCACGGCGGGCAGCGTGTGGCGGCCGCGGCGGCGGGGCGTGAGCGTCGTGGCGAGGACCCGGCCGGTGGCCTCCTGGTCGGCGAGCGCGAGGTCGGGGACCAGCGGCTGGCGGATGCGCGTGGGGCCGGCGTCGTCGCCCTCGAGCGCGATGCGCAGCGGGACGCCGACGCCGCGCGAGAGCACTCGCGGCAGCGTGCGCCGGACCCGCGGCGCGCGCCGGGCCAGCAGCGCGTCGGCGAGCGTGAGGCCGGCGAGGACCGCGCCGGCGACGGCGATCGCCGCGCCCGGCAGGACCAGCGCGGCGAGCGCGAGCGCGACGAGCGCGGCGACGGTGCGCGCGGTCAGCGCCACCCGGCGGAGCCCTCCGCGGTCATCGCGGCACCGGCACCGTGGCGAGCGCGGCGGCCACGGCGTCGGCGGCGGTGAACCGGTCGAGCTCGGCCTCGGGCGCGAGGACGAGGCGGTGGGCGAGGACCGGACGGGCCATGTGGACGACGTCGTCCGGGGTGACGTAGTCGCGCCCGGCCAGCAGCGCGGCCGCGCGGGCGGCGGCGAGCAGGTGGACGGCCGCGCGCGGGCTGGCGCCCAGCGTCACGCCGGGCAGGTCGCGGGTGGCGCGGGCGATCGCGACGACGAACGCCTCGACCGCGTCGGTCGCGCGGACGGCGCCGACGGCGTCGCGGGCGGCGCGCAGGTCGTCAGGGCCGGCGACCGCGCGGACGTCGTCCAGCGCGGCCGGCGCCAGGCCGCGGCGCGCCAGCTTGAGCAGCGCGCGCTCGTCCTCCTCGCTCGGGTAGCCGACCTCGGCCCGGAACAGGAAGCGGTCGAGCTGGGCCTCCGGCAGCGGGTAGGTGCCCTCGTACTCGACCGGGTTCTGGGTCGCGAGCACCACGAACGGCTCGGGCAGCGGATGGCGCTCGCCGTCGACCGTGACCTGGCGCTCCTCCATGGCCTCCAACAACGCGGCCTGCGTCTTGGGCGGCGTGCGGTTGACCTCGTCGGCGAGGACGACGGACGCGAAGATCGGGCCGGGGCGGAACTGGAGGTCGCCCGACCGCAGCGCGACCGTGCCGGTGACGTCGGAGGGCAACATGTCGGGCGTGAACTGGATGCGGCCGAAGGTGGTGTCCAACGCGCGCGCGAACGCGCGGGCCAGCAGCGTCTTGGCGGTCCCGGGCGGGCCCTCGAGCAGGACGTGGCCGCCGAGCGCCGCGGCGGCGAGCAGCAGCCCGAGCGCATGGTCCTGGCCGACGACGGCGCGCCGGACCTCGGCCGCCACGCGATCGTGCAAGTCCTTCATGTCGGTTCGGTCTCCGTCTTCGGGGGCGTCGTCTTCAGGGTGTCGCGGTCGCGCGTGCGGGCCAGCGCGGCGGCCAGGGCCTCGACGTGCGCGCGGCGCGGTGGCGGCAGCACGCGGGCCTGGCCCTCGGGCGGGCCGAGCCGCCGGCCACGCCAGATCAGGAACGCGAGCGCGGCGGCGCCGAGGAGCCACAGGCAGGTCTGGACGCGGTCGGGCAGCGCCGCGAGCCCGCGCGCGTCGTGGTAGCCGTGCACCGACTCCACGAACGCGACGCGACGCGCCGGCGCGCCCGCGAGCGCGAGGGCCCGGGCGGCGTTGTCGTCGCGGTCCAGCGCGCGGTTGCGCAGCGGGTCGGCGCGGGCGACGAGCGTCGCGGTGCCGCGGCCGATGCGCTGGACGACGTCCCGGCCGGCGGCCGGCCGGCCGCCGAGCGTCGTCGCGGCGGTGCCGGCGAGGACGGCGTGGCCACCGGCGGCGACGAAGGCGTGGAGCGCGTCGCGCTGCTCGGCGGCGAGCGGGAGCCCGTCCACGACCACGACCACCTCGCCACGCGCCGGCGGCCGGTCGTCGAGCGACGCCCGCACGCGCCGGACGTCGTGGCCGGCGCGCTCGAGCAGCGACGCGTAGGCGGCGAGGCCGTCCGGCGTCGTGGCGTAGGACGACGACGCGGGCCCGGAGGGCTGCTGCGGCGCCCGCCCGAGGAAGGTCACGAGCGCGAGGAAGGCGACGATCCCAGCCGCGACCAGGACGGTCGGGCGCGTCATCGCCGGCGCGCCTCTCCGACGACCGCCGGCCAGTCGGCGCGCGCCTCCGCGGCCTCGTCGGCGCCGGCGTGATGGCCGCCGTAGGCGACGGCGTCGTGCGTGTCGGCCAGCGCGTCGTAGCGGTCGGACTTCAGGGCGCGGCCGACGTCGCCCGACGTCAGCGAGGGGCGCAGCGCGATGGCCTGGGCGGCGTCCAGACGCAGCAGGCCGGCGGCGAAGCGCAGGCGGATCGCGGCGTCGTGGTCGCCGGCCTGCTCGGCGGCGGTCGCCTGGCGCTCCAGCTCGGCCGGCCCGGCGGCGGCGGCGCCCGGGACGTCGCCGGGGCCGGCGACGCGGGCGGCCGCGGCCCGGCGGGCGCGGGCTCGGAACCAGGCGGTGACCGTCAGCGCGACGACCGTCACGGCGAGCGCGACCAAGGACCCCAACACGACGCCGCCGCTGACGCTGCCGCCGGGCATGGCGTGCACCAGCGCCTCGAGCCAGTCGCCGAGCCGGACGAACAGCGCGTGCAGCGGGCCCTCGCCGTGCTTGCCGGCGTGGAAGCGATCCTCGGCCAGGATGTCGCGGGCCTGCGCGCGGGCCTCGCCGGTCAGCGACCCGCGGGCGGAGCCGTCGCCGCTCGCCGCGCGGGCGGCGAGGTCGCGCAGGGCCGCGTCGCTCACTCGTCCGGGGCCGGGGGCCGCTGCGGCTGCGGGGCCACCGGCGGCGCCCAGCCGCCGGGGGTCGCGGGCGGCGGCGCGGGAGGCGTGGGCGGCGCGAACGATCCGGGCGCCGGCGCGGGCGCCTGCTCCGGCGCGACCGGATGGCCGAACGGGTCGCGCTGCTGCGGCGCCGGGCCGGCGGCGGGCGCGCCGCCCATGCGCTCGGCGAGCACCGCGAGGTCGAAGCCCTCCTTGCGGACGCGCAGGTCGAAGTACACCAACGTGGTCACCGCGGCGATGAACGGCGTCGTGACGAGCGACACCACGAAGTTCGCGGCGTGCTCGAACAGCAGCGCGCCGGTCGACGTGTCGTCGACGAGCAGGCCCGACGGGACGAGGAACACGGCGGTCGCGACCAGCGAGAGCACGGTGACCAGGATGTAGGCCACGGCCAGCCGGCCGAGCGTCGCCCACCAGCGCCCTTCGGTGAGCTGGAACGAGCGCTTCAGCGCGCCCACTCCTCCCGTCCCCTCGACCAGCATCACCGGGAACGCCACCGACCACGCGACCGACAGCCAGACGCCGGGCAGGATGAGCGCGACGAAGCCGGCGACGATGCCGACCGCGAAGACGATCGTCAGCCACAGCGTCGCGCCGAGGCGGCCCGCCGCGTAGGACAGGGAGGCGCGCGCGCTCGTCTCGCGGTTCAGGTACGTGTCGCTCACCGCGCGGTAGCAGGCCACGGTCCCGAGCAGGTAGCTGAGGAACGTGAGCGCGATGACCGCGACCTGCCCGGCGGCGTAGGCGCCGCTGTCGGAGTAGGTCGTCTTGGTGGCCTCGGTCGTCGAGAAGCTCGAGCCGGCCTGGTAGACGTCGGTCGTCGAGCTGATGATCAGCACCGAGGCGATCTCCAGCGGCAGCGCGATCACGACCATCACCATCGCGAGCGTCTTCCACCGCGCGCGTACGATCTTGATCGACGCGTCGAGCGTCTCCCCCAGGTTCAGCGGCCGCATCCGCCACGAAACCTACCCAGCGGCGCGGGCGAGCAGGCCGGCGACCGCGTCGGCGGCCGCGTCGTCCAGCGGCGCGGTCCCGACGATCAGCCGGTACCAGAGCAGTCCGAAGACCAGATCGACGAGCAGCGGGACGCGCTCGGCGGGGACGTCCGGCGCGAGGACCGACGCCAGGACCGCGCGCCGCGCCGCGAGGAACGCCCCGAAGCGCTCGCCGAACTCGGGGTCGCGCTGCGACTCGGCGGCGAGGACCTTGAGGAACGCGGCAGCGTCGGGGTCGCTGGCGCCGCGGAAGGTGTCGCGCAGGAACGCGCGCAGGCGATCCGGGAGCGGCCCCTCGACCGGGATCGCGACCTGCTCCGCGCCCCACTCGATCAGCGCCTCCAGCACGACGTCGGCCTTCGACGGCCACCAGCGGTAGATCGTCTGGCGCCCGACGCCGGCGGCGCGCGCGATCGCGCCGATGCTCAGCGCGGGATAGCCGTCCTCGCGCAGGAGGCGCTGGGTGGCGGCGAGGATCGCCCGGCGCGTCTGGTCGTTGCGCTTGGGACCGGTGTGCGGGCGGTCGGCCATGGAGTCGAGACGGAGTGTATCGACACGGTGCTACAGTCGAGACATGACGACTCGACAAGGTTCGGACCTCGACGGCCGGCGCGTGGTGATCGCGGGCGGGACGTCCGGCATCGGCGAGGCCGCCGCCGCGGCGTTCGTGGGGCTCGGCGCGCGGGTCCTGGTGACGGGACGCGACGCTGACCGGCTGGCGGCCTCGACGGCGCGCTCGGGCGCGTCCGGGTTGGTGGCGGACGCGGGCGATCCGGCGGGCCGCGCGGCGCTGGCGGACGCGGCGGGCACGATCGACGTCCTGGTCCTCGCGTTGAGCGGCGCCTCGGGCGCCGGGCCGTTCGCGGAGTTGGACCTCGGCCGGCTGCGCGCGGCCTTCGACGGCAAGCTCTGGCCGCAGCTGGAGGTGCTCCAGGCGTTGTTGGGGCAGTTGAACGAGGACGCGGCGATCGTCTTCGTGACCGCGACGTCGGCCCGCGCCGCGATGCCGGGGACGACGGGGCTGGCCGCGCTCAACGGCGCGCTGGAGTCCGCGATCGGCCCGCTGGCGACCGAGCTCGCGCCGCGCCGCGTCAACGCGATCTCGCCCGGCGTGATCGACACGCCGTGGTGGTCGACCATGCCCGCCGAGGCCCGCGCGGCCACGCACGACGGCATCGCGGCGACCGTGCCGGCCGGCCGCGTCGGGGCGGCCGAGGACGTCGCGCAGGCGATCGTCTTCGCGGCGACCAACCCCTACATGACGGGCGTCGTCGTGCCGGTCGACGGCGGGCTGATCCTGGCCCGCGGCACGTGACGCTCAGCGCGTGAGCGTGAACACGTTGTCGCCCCACGGGTCGACGGCGAGCGGCGGCTCCAGGTCGGCGTGCCCGGCGCGCAGCAGGTGCGCGAGCGCGTCGACCCGGCCCACGGAGTCCGGCCAGTCCACGCGCCGCGCGCGGTTGTGCGGCGCGAGCAGGTCGGCGCGGCGGACGGCGAGGAAGGTCATGAGCCACCGGCGCTCGGTGATGTGGGGGGCCGCCGGCAGGCCACGGGCGCGGCGCCGCGTGCGCGCGACGAGCGCCGGCAGCCCGTCGGCGTCCTGGGCGGTGCCGTGCTCGATGGCGGTGTCGTAGAAGATCGCGACGGCCAGCGGCGTGCGCAGGCCGATGGCGGCCGCGCGCTCCGCGGCCGGCTCGAAGTACAGCTCGTCGACGACGTCGTCCTGCGCCGCGCGGAACGCCATGTCGCGCGACGCCGCGCGCCAGGCGGCGACGAACCGGCGGCCCAGCCCGTCGGTGCTGGCGCTGCCGCTGGCCGCGCGCCGGCGCAGCACCGGCAGGTAGGCGACCAGCCCGTTGTCGGGCCGCCGCTGCGCGTAGGCCTCGACCGTCTCCAGCATGTCCCCCGTCGCCGAGCAGAACCCCGCCCGCCCCGCGGTCAGCCCGCAGCCGTCGTGGAGATCCTCGATGTAGTCGTAGCGGATGGTCGGCGAGCTGTTCTCGAAGATGCTGACGAGCTCGTCGGCGACATGCCGCTGCGCCGGGGTGAGCACGTTCGCGGCCGGGGTCGCCATGCTGGCCGACGCCGAGACGAGCGCCACCAACACGCCCAGCATCAGCCCTCGCGACCACGCGCTCACCACACCCGGGCTGATCGACCGCATCGGGGCGAATCTATAGGGGTTGGTGGGGGTGGCAGAGAGCGCCTACGGGCGGCGCGACCGGCGCTCAGCGCGACGGCTGCTCGCCGTCGCGCTCCACCGGGATCCGGCGAGGGCCCGGGGGTGGCTCCGGTGACGGCGAGGCCGGAGGCATGCGGTGCTGGGGCACGATGTCGCGGGTGTGCTTCAGCGGTACGAGCTCGCCGCCGCGCAGCTCGCGCTTGACGGCTTCGATCTGCTCGGTCATCTCGGCCTGGAGCTCGGTCGTCCGGCGCTCCAGCGCGTCGACGCGGCGGCGGGCGCGATCCAGCTCCTGCTCCAGGCGCAGGACGTGCTCGACCCCGGCCAGGTTGAGGCCGAGGTCGTTCGTCATCTCCTGGATGCGCCGCAGGCGCTCGACGTCCTCGTGCGAGTACAGCCGCGTGCCCTTCGGGGAGCGCTTCGGCTCGATCAGGCCGCGCTGCTCGTACATCCGCAGCGTCTGCGGGTGCATCTCGGCCAGCTCGGCGGCCACGGAGATCATGAAGACCCCGCGGTCGCTGCTCACCGTCACGGTCGTCCGGGTCGTGCGCCTCATGAGAACAGCCTCGCTCTCGGGTCGTCGCCCATCACTTCGGACAGCTTCTCGACCGCCTCGGACTGCTCGGCGCTGAGCGTCGCCGGGACGTCGATGACGAACTTGTAGTGCAGGTCGCCCCGGCGGGTGGGACCGGCTCCGAGCTTCGGCGGGCCCTCGCCGCGCAGCCGCTGCACGGTCCCGTGCTTGGTCCCGGGCGCGACCCGCAGCTTCTTGCGCCCATTGAGCGTCGGCACCTCGACGTCGGCGCCGCGGATCGCCTCCGGGATCGTCAGCGGGACCTCGACCTCGAGGTTGTCGCCCTTGCGCTCGAAGATCGGCGACGGCGCGACATGGGTGACGACGTACAGGTCGCCGGGCGGCCCGCCGTTGCGGCCCGCCTCGCCCTTCCCCGCCAGCCGGACGCGCGAGCCTTCGCGCACCCCCGCCGGGATGTTCACCTTGTAGTTCTTGACGGTCTTCTGCTGGCCGGCGCCCGCGCACGTGGGGCACGGGTCGTCGATGATCGCGCCCGACCCGTGGCACCGCGAGCACGGCTGCGAGATCGAGAACAGCCCCTGGCCCTGGGACTCGATGCCCCGCCCGTTGCACTTCGGGCACACGCGCGGCGACGTCCCCGGCTTGGCGCCGGTGCCGCGACATGTAGGACATGGCTGCGTCGTCGCGACGCTCAGCGGGATCTGCGCGCCGGTGATCGCCTGCTCGAAGGAGATCGCGACCGAGGACTCCAGGTCCTTGCCGCGCTCCGGCCGCGGACCGCCGCGCGGCGGCTCGGACGTGCGCGCCCGTCCACCACCCGCGGTCCCGCCGCCCTCGCCGCGGAAGATGTTGTTGAAGATGTCCTGGAAGCCGCCGAAGTCGCCCGCGGAGAACCCTCCGCCCGCGCCGCCGCCGGCCGCGCCCCCACCCGCGCCGCCGCCCATGCCGAAGAGGCCGCCGCGGTCGTACTGCTTGCGCTTGTCCGGGTCCCCGATCAGGTCATAGGCCGCCTGGATCTCCTTGAACCTCTCCTCGGCGACCGCATCACCCGGGTTGTGGTCCGGGTGATGCTGGCGCACCAGCTTGCGGTGCGCCTTCTTGATCTCGTCCTGGGACGCCTTGCGATCGACCCCAAGGATCTTGTAGGGGTCGCCGGCGGTCATGCGGCTACCACGACCTTGGCCGCACGGAGGATCTCCTCCTTGTAGCGGTACCCGGGCTGGTAGACCTGCGCGACCGTGCCGGTCGCGGCGCCCTCGACGGGCGCCTGCGCGACGGCCTCGTGCTGGTGCGGGTCGAACGTCTCGCCCACGGGCGAGAACTGCTCGATGCCGACGCGCGTCAGCGCACCCAGCAGCTCCTGCTGCACCAGGCGGATCCCCTTGGTGAGGTGGTGCTCTTCTGTCGTCACCCCGGTGACGGCCTTGGCCGCGTGCTCGGCGGCGGCCTCCTCGGCCTCGGCCGCGGCCAGCGCCCGGTCCAGGTTGTCCAGCGACGGCAGCAGCTCGCGCGCCAGGCGCGCGACGCCACGGGCGCTTGCGACCTCGACGTCGCGACGCGCGCGCTTGCGGATGTTGTCCGTCTCGGCCGCCGCCCGCAGGTACAGGTCCTTGAAGTCCGGCTCGGCCGTCTCCGGCTCCGGCGCCTCGGCGGCCGCGTCCTGCGCGAGCCCCTCGATGCCGTCGTCGACCGGCGCCGTGGCCTCGGGCGCCGGAGTCTCCTCCGGCGCCTGGACCTCGTCAGCGTGGGCGGCGCGCGTCTCGCGCTCCTCGCTCATGGACTACTTGCCCTCGTCCACGACCTCGGCGTCGACGACGTCCTCCTCCGAGGACCCGTCGGCGCTGGCGCCGTTGCCGGTGCCACCGGCGTCGGCATCGTCGGCCGCGGCGGCCTGCTGCTGCTGGGCCTTCTCGTACATGGCCTCGGAGACCTTGTGGAAGGCGGTCTGCAGCGCCTCGGCCTTGGCGTTGATCTCGTTCGGGTCCTCCGAGGTCAGCGACTCGCGCACCGCGGTGATCGCGGCCTCGATCTCGGTCTTGGACTCCGGGTCGACCTGGTCGCCCAGGTCCTTCAGCTGCCGCTCGGCCTGGTAGGCCGCGTTCTCGGCGTTGTTGCGGGCCTCGGCCAGCTCGCGCGCCTTCTTGTCCTCCTCGGCGTGCGTCTCGGCGTCGCCGACCATCGACTTGATCTCGGCGTCGGACAGGCCGGAGCCCGCCTTGATCTCGATCTTCTGCTCCTTGCCGGTGCCCAGGTCCTTCGCGGACACGGCGAGGATGCCGTTGGCGTCGATGTCGAACGTGACCTCGATCTGCGGGATGCCGCGCGGGGCCGGCGGGATCCCCGTCAGCTGGAACTTGCCCAGCGACTTGTTGTAGTTGGCCATCTCGCGCTCGCCCTGCAGGACGTGGATCTCGACCGACGGCTGGTTGTCCTCGGCCGTCGAGAAGACCTCGCCCTTGCGGGTCGGGATCGTCGTGTTGCGCTCGATGAGCTTGGTCATGACGCCGCCCTTGGTCTCGATGCCCAGCGTCAGCGGGGTCACGTCGAGCAGGAGCACGTCCTTGACGTCGCCGCCCAGGACACCGGCCTGGATCGCCGCGCCGACGGCCACGACCTCGTCCGGGTTGACGCCGCGGTGCGGCTCCTGGCCCGTGAGGTCCTTGACCTTCTCCTGCACGGCCGGGTTGCGGGTCATGCCGCCGACGAGGACCACGTGGTCGATCTTGTCGGCGCCCTTGGCCTTGGCGTCGTCGAGCGCCTGGCGGACCGGGACCACGACGCGGTCCAGCAGCGCCGCGGTCAGCTCGTTGAACTTCGCGCGGGTGATGCGGACGTCGAGGTGCTTCGGTCCGCTGCCGTCGGCGGTGATGAACGGCAGGTTGATCTGGGACTCCTGCGCGGTGCTCAGCTCGATCTTGGCCTTCTCGGCCGCCTCGTAGAGCCGCTGGAGCGCCATGGGATCGGCGGTCAGGTCGATGGCCTGGTCCTTCTTGAACTCGCCGGCCAGCCAGTCGACGATCGCCTTGTCCCAGTTGTCGCCGCCGAGATGGTTGTCACCGGCGGTGGACTTGACCTCGAAGACGCCGTCGCCGATCTCCAGCACCGACACGTCGAACGTGCCGCCGCCGAGGTCGAAGACGAGGATCGTCTGGTCGGTGTCCTTGTCGAGGCCGTAGGCCAGCGACGCGGCCGTCGGCTCGTTGATGATGCGCTTGACGTCGAGGCCGGCGATCTTGCCGGCGTCCTTGGTCGCCTGGCGCTGGTCGTCGTTGAAGTAGGCGGGGACGGTGATGACCGCGCCGTCGACCGTCTCGCCGAGGTAGGCCTCGGCGTCGGCCTTCAGCTTGGCGAGGATCATCGCGCTGATCTCGGGCGGCGAGTACTGCTTGCCGCCCGCGTCGATGCGCGCGTCGCCGTTGGGGCCGGCGACGACCTTGTAAGGGACGATCGACTCCTCCTCGCGCACCTCGGCCTCCTTGCGGCCCATGAAGCGCTTGACCGAGAAGACGGTGTTCTGCGGGTTCGTGACGGCCTGCCGCTTGGCGACGGTGCCGACGAGCCGCTCGCCGCTCTGCGCGAAGGCGACCACGGACGGCGTGGTGCGCCCGCCCTCGGCGTTCTCGATGACGGTCGGCTCGCCGCCTTCGAGGACGGCCATGCACGAGTTCGTCGTGCCGAGGTCGATGCCGATGGTCTTGCCCATGTCGGGGTGTGGCTCCTTTGCCTGTCGGGTCGGGTCCTGCGGAAAGATCTGAGCGCCAGTGTAGTAGATTTTTGTCGCCCCTCGATCTCAGCCCGGAATGCTGGACGGCTGACCGTGGGCCGCGACAGGGTGAGCGCAGACGGGGCGGCCGACCGCGGCCAGCGACGGTCGCGCCGCACACCGCAGCGGAGGCGCGTGTGCCGAGGGCGGCGGAGGGCGCGTGGCTCAGGCCGCGCGGACCGCGCGTTCCAGGACGACGCGGTCGCGGCCCGCGGCCTTGGCCGCGTAGAGCGCGCGGTCGGCGCGGGAGACGAGGACGTCGAGCTCCTGGCCGGTCCAGGCGGCGACGCCGATGCTGACGGTCATGGCGAGCGCCTGGTCGTCGGCGGCGATCGGGGTGCAGGCGATCGCGTCGCGCAGCGACTCGGCGACGGCGGCGGCGCCGTCCGGCGTGGTCTCAGGCAGCGCCACCACGAACTCCTCGCCGCCCCAGCGGCCGACGACGTCCTCCCGGCGCACGCGCTCGCGCAGGCGCGACGCCAGCTCGCGCAGGACGATGTCGCCGACGGCGTGGCCGTGCTCGTCGTTGACCAGCTTGAAGCGGTCCGCGTCGATCAGGAGCAGGGCGAGTTGATGGCCATGCCGGCGCGCGCGGCTGATCAGGACGTCGATCTGCCGGCTGGCGCCGCGGCGGTTGGGCAGCTCGGTCAGCTCGTCGCGGTAGGCGAGGTCCTCGAGGTCGTTGTACCGCCTCAGCGCGAGGTCGAGCATCTGGCGCGACCGGTAGGCGACGCGCACCCGCGCGATCAGCTCGGGCGCGACCCTCGCGCCCGTCCACACGTCGACCGCGCCATCGCGCAGCGCTCCGACCACGTCCTCCACGTCGGCGCCCGGGTGCAGCAGCACCACGGCGACGCCCAGCAGCTCCGGGTCGCCGGCGACGTCGCGGACCAGCAAGCGCCCGCCGCCGTCCAGCGCGTGGTCGAGCAGCACCACGTGCGGGCGCTCGGCCCGGACCGCCTCGGCGGCCGCGACGCGCTCGTGGCACGACACGACCTGCGCGCCGACGCCGGTCAGCAGCGCGTCGGCATCGGCGCACACCTTGGCGTCGCGATGCGCGACGAGCACGCGCACGTGCTTGAGAGGACCGCTGCCAGACATGACGGAGGTCCCATTCCCACTCCAACGCTCCATGAACCTGACAGTGTGCCTAGGCAGTCAGCGCGCAGGTAGATGTTGGCCCAGAGCGGCCGCAAAATCCGACAGACGTCCAGGGTCGCCGCCGAAGAACAGCGACGGCTCGGTCAGCTCGAGCTCCAGCAGCAGCGGCGCGCCGTCGGCGTCCTCGACCACGTCGACCCGCGCGTAGGTCAGCGACCCGTCGCCGAAGCGGTCCTCCATGTGCGCCACGATCCGCTCGCCCAGCGCGCGCTCGGCGGCGGTCGCCGCGCGCGGCTCGATCGTCTCGGCCGCGAAGACCTCGGACGTCGGGTCGGCGCCGCGCGCGAGCAGCGGCCCCTTGTGGATCGCGTGCGAGAACGTGCCGCCGAAGAACAGCAGCGCGGTCTCGCCGCGCGCGTCGACCGAGGCGACGTAGGGCTGGACCATCGCGGTGCGCCCGCTGGCGTGGATCGCCGCCACCAGCGCGGCCGCCCTCCCGGCGTCGTCCTCGCCCTCGAACCGCGCCGTGTCGCGCGACCCCGCGCTGACGGTCGGCTTGACCACGTAGTCGCCGGCGGCCGCCGCGACGAACGCCTCCCCCGGCTCGACCAGCGCCGTCGGCACCACCGGCAGACCCGCGTCGGCGAGCTCGCGTAGGTAGCGCTTGTCGGTGTTCCACTCCAGGATCGCCGGCGGGTTGACGAGCCGGTCCCCGATCCCGCGCGCCCAGGCGAGGTACTCCTCGCGGCGCTCCTGGTAGTCCCACGTCGACCGCACGACAACCAGGTCGTACATCGACCAGTCGACCGCCGGGTCGTCCCAGATCGCGAACGCGACGTCGCCCTCGATCGCGTCCGGGAGGCCGGCGTCGTCGGCGTCGCCGTCTGGGAAGAACGAGCAGGTGGCGAGGGCTACGCGCGGCGTTGGCGCATCGCCGCCCGGCGCAGGTGGTGTCATCGGCTATAGACCTGGCGAAACGCGGGACATGAAGATCTCAACGTACAAGCCCCGCACGCGGGCCTCTGGGCGTGGCAGGTGCGGCGCCCATGGCGCAGCAGGTTGACGTGGAGCTCGAGCTCCGCGCGGGGCGGCGTGAGCGCGAGCATCGCGTCGTGCAGCTCGTCGAACGGCGCGCCCGGACGCAGCAGGTGCAGGCGCATCCCGACGCGCGAGACGTGCGTGTCGACCGGGATGTCGCGCAACCCGTAGGAGAACAGCAGGACGCACGCCGCGGTCTTGCGCCCCACGCCCGGCAGCGCGCACAGGAAGTCGCGCGACTCGGGCACCGGCGCGTCGCGCATCCAGGCGAGGTCCAGGCTGCCGGCGACCTTGTTGGTGTCCTCGATCGCGACCAGGATGTCGTGGATCCGCCGGGACTTGACCTTGGAGATCCCGCCCGGCCGGATCGCCTCCTCGACCTCGGCGACCGGCGCGGCGCGCACCGCGTCCCACGCCGCGAACCGCTCGCGCAGCCGCAGGAACGCGACGTCGCGGTTGCGGTCGTTGGTCGACTGCGAGAGCACGGTGAGGACCAGCTCGCCGAGCGGGTCGGCGTGGGGCGGCGCGAGCGGCACGCCGTAGACGTCGCGCAGCTTCTCCCGGATCCGGGCGACCCGCGCCCGCGTGGGCGGGCGCCACACGTCACGGCGGATCGTCGCGACGTCAGGCAAGCGCCCCGTACCGCTCCGTCGCCCGTGCGCCCTCGGCCATCGCGTCGGGCAGCATCGCCGCGATCGACGCCGGGTAGAAGCCGGTGCGCGCGAGCGCGGCCAGCAGCACGCCGGTGACGGCGTCGCCGGCGCCCGTGGCGTCCACCGGCCGGGCGGGCACGCCCTTGACGTCGCGGTCCAGCCCGCCGCCGCGCAGCAGCGCGCCGTCGCCGCCGCGCGTCACGACCACGTGCGCCGCGCCCGCGGCCACCAGCGACCGCGCCGCGGCCTCGACGTCGAGCTCGCCCGTGAGCGCCAGCGCCTCGTCGGCGCTGCACTTCACCAGGAACGCGCGCTCGACCAGCGGGCCGACGACCTCCACCGCCGCCGACCGCGACCGCCAGCGCGCGAAGCGCAGGTCGGGATCCAGGATCACGGGCTTGCCGTCGCGCAGCGCCCGGTCGCGCGCGGCGAGCGTCATCGCGCGCTCCTCCTCGCCCACCAGCGTGTTGGACGACAGGAGCAGCGCGTCGCACGCGTCGACCGCCTCCAGGAGCCGGTCGCCCAGCCCGGTGATCGCCGCCGCCGATCCCGTGCCGTAGCGCGTGAGCGACGGCTGCGCCTCGGCGTCGACCGTCACGAACGCGACCGGCGTCGCGACGTCCTCGCGCCGGTCGAACCACGTCAGGTCGACGCCCTCGGCCGCGAGCCGCTCGGCCAACCAGCCGCCCCAGGCGTCCGCGCCCACGCCGCCGGCCAGCGCGACGTCGGCGCCGCGCCGCGCCGCGGTCACGGCGACGTTCGCGATCGCCCCGCCGAAGTGCGGCACGAACGCGCCGGCCTCGGAGATCGAGCTCACCGGGCGTTCGCAGACGAGGTCGACGAGCGCCTCTCCCACGCAGAGGATCCGCATCGGCCGCCCAGGCTACCCGCGCCGGCGAGCCTGGGAAGAGACGTGCAGTTCTTCACCGTCGCGACAGGGCGTCGATCTTGTCGGGGAGATAGGGTCCCCCGCCTCGGCAGGGGATGTCCGCCACTTCCCGAACCGAGAACCGGCCGTGGCAGCGGTCGAACCGAATTGTTGTAGGGCATGGACTGCCCGTCCCGATCCGATCATCCCCGGACCCGGAGTCTGCGCCCATGCCCGTTGCTGCACCCCCGCCCGTGTACGCCGCCTCGACCTCGGCCGAGATCGCGATCGTCCGCGAGATCAACCGCATCCGGCGGACGCACCACCTCCCGACCGTCAAGCTGACCGCGCCGCTGGCGAAGGTCGCCCGCCGGCACTCGTCGCTGATGCTCAAGCACGACGCGCTCAGCCACTCCTCCTTCGACGGCTCGTCGTTCTCGACGCGTCTCGCCCGCGCCGGCAAGCGCCGCCAGTACGGCGAGACGCTCGCCTGGGCGCCGACCGGCTCGCACGTCACCGCGAAGGTCCTGCTCAAGCTGTGGCTGACGTCGGCGCCGCATCGCGCGGTCCTGATGAACGGCAAGCTGCACCGCGTCGGCGTCGGCCGCGTCTACGGCTCGATGGGCCGGCAGCGCGGCAACGCGATCACCGCGGACTTCAGCTCGTAGTCTCGGCGGCTCGCTCGTGAGCCGCCGCCTCCCGCCATCGTGGGTGCTCGCCGCCGTCCTGGCGGCGATCTACCTGATCGTCGACCCGCCGTCGGCCGACCTCGCCGCCCAGACCTACCGGACCGGGCTGTTCGAGCACGCGGGGTTCGTGGTCTGGGACAACGGCTGGTACGCGGGCCATCACAACCCGGCCTACTCGATCCTGTTCCCGCCGCTGGCGGCGTGGACGTCGCCGCAGCTCGTGGGCGCGATCAGCGCGGTCGTCTCCGCCTGGGCGTTCGAGCGCATCGTCGGCGACGCGCGCGGCGCCCGGCCGGCGTCCTACTGGTTCGCGACCGCGACGCTCGTCTCGCTCGTCACCGGCCGGCTGACGTTCGCGCTCGGCCTGGCGCTGGCGCTGCTGGCGGTGCTCGCGCTCAAGCGCGACCGCCTCGTCTGGTGCGGGATCGCGGGCGCGCTGAGCGCGCTGGCCAGCCCCGTCGCGGCCGCGTTCCTGGCGCTCGCGCTGGTCGCGTGGTGGTGGTCGCAGCGCCGGACGCTCGCCACCGCGCTGCTGCTCGCGGCCGCGCTCGTCCCCGCGCTGGCGCTGAGCGTCCTGTTCCCCGAGGGCGGCTCGTTCCCGTTCACGCTCAGCGCGTTCCTGCCGACGCTCGCCGGGACGCTGCTCGTGATCGCCGTGCTGTGGCGCAGCGCGTCGCGCACGCTGCGCGCCGGCCTGGTCCTCTACGCGCTGCTGCTGCTCGCCAGCGAGGCGCTGTCGACGCCGATGGGCGGCAACGCCGTCCGGCTCGGCGCGATCCTCGCCGGGCCGCTCGCCGCCCTGACCCTGTGGCCTGACCGCCGCCGCGCGCTCGCGCTGCTCGTCGTGCCGCTCGTCTACTGGCAGGTCGCGACGCCGATCGACGACGTGTGGCGCGCGCGCTCCGACGACTCCGTCCACGCGTCCTACTACGACGGCCTGCTCACGTTCGTCAAGGGCGAGCAGGCCGCGCACGGCCCGTTCCGGATCGAGATCCCGTTCACCGACAACCACTGGGAGTCGGCCCGCGTCGCGCCGACCGTCCCGCTCGCGCGCGGCTGGGAGCGCCAGTTGGACCGCAAGGTCAACGGGCTCTTCTACGACGGCCGGCCGCTCACGCCGGCCCGCTACCGCGCCTGGCTGGACGAGAACGCCGTCCGCTACGTCGCGCTCGCCGACGCGCCGGTGGACTACTCCGCCGCCGAGGAGGCCAAGCTCGTCCGCGACGGCGCCGCGCCGTACCTGCGCGAGGTCTGGCATGACCCGCACTGGAAGGTCTTCGCGGTCGACCGCCCGGCGGCGCTCGCCGACGGCGGCGCGCGCGTCACCGCGATCGACGCCGACCGCGTCGACCTGATCTCGCCGCGCCCCTCCGCGACCGTCCACCTGCGCGTCCGCTGGTCGCCCTATTGGCACCTCACCCGCGGCGCCGGCTGCGTGGTCAAGGACGGCGACTGGACCGCCCTGCGGCTGACCCGCCCGGGCCCCGTCCGGATCTCCGCCGGCTTCGCGCTCGACCGGGTCCGCGCCACCGCCCCGCGCTGCACGAGCTGAACCCCGGCGTTCCGGTTAGCGGCTGTTAGGTGTGGGCACCCCTACTGCGCGGAGGCTGAGAGGCGCGATAGGCTGGTCCATTCCATGCGGGTCGGCCTCCCCTCACGCCTCATGGAACGGGTCTTCCCCCACGGTCCGTTCGACGTCATCCGCCAGGTGCTCCTGTTCGCCTCGGCGTACTACGCGTACCGTCTCACCCGTGGCGCGATCGACGACCCGCAGGGCGCGTCAACCGCGTTCCAGCACGCCCGCCACCTGATCTCGCTCGAGCAGGCCACCGGCCTCTTCATCGAGCCGACGATCCAGACGTGGAGCGGCGGCTGGGGCTTCGCGACCGATGTCGCGAGCTGGATCTACATCAACGCCCAGACCACGGTCTGCCTCGCCGCGCTGATCTACATCTACCTGTTCCACAACGAGCGCTTCTACTTCGTGCGGAACATGTTCATCGTCGGCATGGCGATCGCGCTGGTCGGCTACATGGTGTACCCGACGGCGCCGCCGCGGTTCTTCCCGGAGCTCGGCTTCCAGGACACCGTCTCGACCTTCACCGGCGTCGACCACAACGACGTCAAGGTCAACGCGCTCTTCAACCCGTACGCCGCCGTGCCGTCGATGCACTGCTGCAACGCGCTGCTGATCGGCTGGTCGCTGGCGCAGCTCGTGAAGTGGCGCTCGCTGCGGATCTTCTGGGCGCTGTACCCGCTGATCATGTTCTGGGTGGTCGTCTCCACGGGCAACCACTGGGTCATGGACGCGGTCCTCGGCGCAGCGACCGCGGCGCTGAGCTTCTACGCTGCCAAGTGGCTCGCGCAGAAGCGCCCGGAAGCGTGGGCCTTCACGCCCGCCAAGGCCACGGCCTAGAACCTTCCCCCAGACACCATGTCAACTCCTTCTTCGCGCGAGCGGCGCGAGCTGGTGCGCAACCGCCTGATCGAGTCGCGCCTCACGCCCAACGCCATCTCGCTCACCGGCTTCGTGCTGTGCGTCGTCGCCGCCGCCCTCGTCACCCAGCGGCTGTTCTTCCTCGCCGGCGTGGTGTTCATCGTCGGCTCCGTCTGCGACACGCTCGACGGCCGCTACTCCCGCATGTCGGGCAAGGGCTCGCCGTTCGGCGCGTTCCTGGACTCCACGCTGGACCGCATCGAGGAGGGCGTCGTCCTGACGACGGTCGCCGCGTACTTCGCCTCGCGCGACATGCAGTTCGCGGTCGCGGCCTGCGTCGTGGCGGTCCTGGCGTCGCTGATGGTCTCCTACACGCGGGCCCGTGCCGAGGCGCTGGGCGTCGAGTGCAAGGTCGGGATCGCGACCCGCGCGGTGCGTGTGGTGATCCTCAGCATCGGCCTGTTGTTCGCCAAGGGCGCGGGTCTGGCAGACTTCGAGTTGCTGGAACCCGCCGTGTACGTCCTCGCGGGCCTCAGCACGATCACCGTCCTGCAGCGGATCTTCCACGTTCGGAAGGCGTTGACCGAGCCGGCAGCCCTGTAACCGGAGCGCCGCGTCGGGATAGTTGATCCCTGACTTCTTAGGAAAGGCACTCCCTCTTGAGCACCAACGGCACCAACGGCATCACCGCGCCGAAGAAGACGGCTACGGCCCCGGCGACGAACGGCTCCGCGCGCTACCAGCGCGACAAGGTCCGCGTCGCGATCATCGGCGTCGGCAACTGCGCGAACTCCCTCGTCCAGGGCGTCTACCACTACGCCGACGACGAGCGCAACGAGACCATCCCCGGTCTGATGCACAACGACCTCGGCGGCTACCACCCGCGCGACATCGAGTTCACCTGCGCCTTCGACATCAACAAGCTGAAGGTCGGCAAGGACCTCGCGCAGGCGATCTGGGCCAAGCCGAACGACACGATCAAGTTCACCAACAAGGTCCCGAAGAAGCTCGACGTCCCGGTCTACCGCGGCATGACGCACGACGGCCTCGGCAAGTACCTCTCCCAGAAGATCGACAAGGCGCCCGGCGAGACCGCCGACATCGTCAAGATCCTCAAGGAGACGCACACCGACGTCGTCGTCTCCTACCTCCCGGTCGGCTCCGAGCAGGCGACCAAGTGGTACGTCGAGCAGATCCTCGAGGCCGGTTGCGGCTTCGTGAACTGCATCCCGGTCTTCATCGCCCGCGAGGACTACTGGGACAAGCGCTTCAAGAAGGCCGGCCTCCCGATCATCGGCGACGACATCAAGTCCCAGGTCGGCGCCACGATCACGCACCGCGTGCTGGCGCGGCTGTTCCACGAGCGCGGCATCAAGCTCAAGCGGACGTCGCAGCTCAACGTCGGCGGCAACATGGACTTCTACAACATGCTCGAGCGCGAGCGCCTGGAGTCCAAGAAGATCTCCAAGACCAACGCGGTGACGTCGATCGCCGGCCTGGACCTCCCGGCCGACGACGTGCACGTCGGCCCGTCGGACTACGTGCCGTGGCTCACCGATCGCAAGTGGGCGCACATCCGCCTCGAGGGCGAGGCCTTCGGCGGCGTGCCGCTGACCGCCGAGCTCAAGCTCGAGGTCTGGGACTCGCCGAACTCGGCCGGCATCGTCATCGACGCCGTCCGCCTGGCCAAGCTCGCCCTCAACCACGGCGTCGGCGGCCAGCTCGACGGCCCGTCGTCCTACCTGATGAAGTCGCCGCACACGCAGCGTCCCGACGACGAGGCGCGCGACGCGACCGAGAAGTTCATCGCGAAGTACCACGTCAAGAAGGCCCTGACCTCGCCCCGCGGCGCGGCCAAGCCGGCAGCGCGCAAGCGCGCGGCAGCCAAGGCGTAGTCCTTCCCGCATCATGTTGCACCGAACGGCCCGCCTGCGAAGGCGGGCCGTTCGTGTTTGGGGGTGGCGTGCGGGCGGGCGGGCGCGCGGCCCCGGTGCGCCGCGCGGCGTCGGGCGTGACCCGCGGGCGGAGTGAACGGCACGCAGGTGCCCCATGTGCCACCTGTGTGCCGTCGACCTCGGCCCTCCGCAGCTTCGCCGCACTGCCGGCACGTTGACGGGGATGTTCCCGGTCAAGTCGACCGCGACTGCCGCGACCGTCGACGCTCCCCCCACCTCCCGGTGGCTGCTCGGGCGCAGCACGGCGTCGAGATCGCAGCGCGCCACGCAGCTCCGTCGCGGCCGACGCGGTGATGGCGCCGCCGGTGAGGAGGCGCGTGGGCCGCGAGGCGGTGGCGCTGTGGTGGTGGGCGCGCAGCGGCCGACGCTGAGCGCGGCGGCGACGGTGGCCTATGCTGAGCCGGTGGATCCGCTGGCGATCGTCCAGGTCAGTCCCTATCCGTGGGAGGACCGGCACGAGGTCAACACGTATGTCGCCCGGTTGAGCGAGGAGCTCACCGCGCGCGGGCATCGTGTCGTGGTCGCGGCGCCGTCGCGCGATGAGGAGGCGGTCCGGGTCACGCGGCGTGCGATCCGCAACGGCGACGTCCTCGGTGAGCCGGGTGAGGTCAGGGTCCTCGCGGTCGGCGAGGTGCTGCCGGTCCCGGGCAACGCCAACGGCGCGTCCAACGCGATGGGGCGCCGGCGCCCGGCGGTCCCGATCGACGTCGCGCGCACCGTCGAGGAGCTGCTGCTGGTCTCCGCCTTCGACATCTGCCACGTCCACGAGCCGTTCGCGCCGTCGGTCTCCTCGGTCGCGCTGCGGCACTCGCGCGCGCTGAACGTCGGGACGTTCCACGCCCCGGCCGAGCGCGTCGTCGCCACGCAGGTCGCGCGCAAGCTCGTCACGCTCGTCTTCGGCCGGCTCGACGCGCGCCACGCCGCGTTCGGCGCCACCGCCGACCTGCTCCAGCGCTTCTTCCCCGCCGGCTACGAGCTGGCGCGCCCCGGCACCGGGCCGGCGACCGCCACCCCGCGCGTCGCGCGCGCCCCCGGCGCGCCGCTGCGCCTGGTCTTCGTCGACGTCGAGGAGCGCCCGGCGCTCCGGCTGTTCCTGCGCGCGCTGCGCCGCCTGGGCACCGACCTGCCGTGGGAGGCGACGGTCCTCTCCGCGTCCGGCCCCTCGTCCTCGACGCCGCTGCGCGCCGAGCTGCGCGAGCGCGTCCGCTTCGTCGACGCCGCCGGGCCCGAGGCCGAGGACGCCGCCCTGGCCGCCGCCGACGTCCTGGTCGCCGCCTCGGCCGGCGCGCTGCCCGCCCCCGCGCTCGTGATGCGCGCCACCGCCGCCGGCGCGATCCCGGTCCTCTCGCGGCTGCCCGTCTACGAGGAGCTCGCCGACACCGACGGCCTGCTGTTCGAGCCCGGCGACGTCGAGGTCCTCGCCGCGCAGCTCGCGCGCCTGATCGAGGACGACGCGCTGCGCACCCGCCTGAGGGCCGACGCGGGGCGGGCGGGCCGCATCCGGCCGTGGTCGGCGCTGGCCGAGGAGGTCGAGGCGTCCTACGCGCGCGTCGTCGCCCGCCGCCACGACCTCGAGGGCGACCCCGAGCTGTGGGAGCGCATCAAGGACCGCCGCCTGGTCGACGTCGACCTGCACATGCACACCGACCACAGCGGCGACTGCGCCACGCCGGTCGAGCACCTGCTGGCGACCGCGCGCGAGCAGGGCCTCGGCGCGATCGCGGTCACCGACCACAACGAGGTCTCCGGCGCGTTCGAGGCGCAGGAGAAGGCCGCCGAGTTCGGCGTGAAGATCATCGTCGGCGAGGAGGTCAAGACCGCGTCCCAGGGCGAGGTCATCGGCCTGTTCCTGACCGACAAGATCCCGCGCGGCCTCACGCTCGAGGAGACCGTCGCCGAGATCAAGCGCCAGGGCGGCCTCGTCTACGTCCCGCATCCGTTCGACCGCATGCACGCGGTCCCCGACTACGAGCACCTGCTCAAGATCGTCGACGACGTCGACGCGATCGAGGTCTACAACCCGCGCGTGGCGATCGGCTCCTTCAACGAGGAGGCGGAGCGCTTCGCCGCCAAGTACCAGATCGTCCGCGGCGCGGGCAGCGACTCGCACGTCGCCGCCGGCCTCGGCTCGGTGCGGATCCGGATGCGCGACTTCGACGGGCCCGAGGAGTTCCTGGAGTCCCTGCGCCATGCGGAGATCTCCACCAAGTCGGGCACGCTGCTCTACGTGCAGGCGCTGAAGTTCCTGGAGACCCGGGCGACCCCGAAGGCGGCGCGGAGGGCCCGCCGCGACCGCCGCATCCGGCGCGCAAGCCGGCGGGGGGCGGCCTGAGATGATCACGACCGCTCTCGCCGGGTTGTGCCGGCGGCAACGCAAGGGCTGATGCAGTCGCAGGGGCCTCCTCCGGGACCGTCGAATCTCGGATCGTCCATGCCCGCGACTGACGACGAGATCCGTGAGAAGTACCTCGAGCGCGCCATCCGCGAGCTCAATGGCCTGACCCGGGAGATCCAGGGGTGCGACTCCTGCCCACGCGGCGGGATCATGCCCGTCCTGGGGTCCGGCCACCCGCAGGCCGACGTCTTCCTGCTCAAGCACGCGCCGATGCCGTCGGAGGTCGAAGAGGGCGTCGCCTTCTACGGCCGCTCCGGCACGGCGTTGATGAAGGCGTTGAAGCGCCTGCAGGTCGATCCGCTCGCCGTCTACGGCACGCTGTGCGTGAAGTGCCCCGTCGGCGATCCGTCGCTGGCCGACCCCGCATGCGTGGCGCGCGTGATCGAGGAGCTGGCGATCGTCCAGCCCAAGGTCGTGGTCGTGATGGGCGAGGACGCGCTGACGGCGCTCAACGACCTCGACGTGCCGCTGGCCCGGCCGCTCGAGTACGTCCCGGGCGCGCGGCAGCAGCTGACGCCGTCCATCGACGCGATCGTCACGCCGAACATCGACGAGTGCCTCGACGAGGAGGACGCCAAGCGCGCCTTCTGGTCCGCCTTCCGGGTCCTGGGCGAGTGGTACGCGGACTTGCCGCCGTACTAGGGACGTTCGTCGCGGCGCAGGCGTACTTCCTGCTCGCGCCCTCGCTCCCGACCATCAGCGACGTCGACACGTCGATCGTCGTGGCGTTCAGCGTCGGCGCGGCGTTCGCCTACGCGTGCATGGCCGCCATCGTGCCCGTGTCGGACGTGCCGCCGCTGCTATGGCTGGCCGCCGCCGGCCTGCTGCTGCTCGTCGCCGGGTTCAACGTCGCCGACCTCGGCGCGGCGGCCACGCCGACCGAGGCCGTCGGCTACGCGGCGTTCGGCGCGATCTTCGCGGTCGGGCTCCTGGCGCCGTCGCTGGCGATCGCGCTGCCGATCTTCGTGGCGGTCATCGACGTGATCTCCACGTTCGCCGGCGGACCGTCCGAGACGCTGGGCAACGCCGGGATCACGCAGCGCGGCGACCCGCTGTCGCTGGAGATGCCGGACTGGGGCACGCACCTGCCGGCGGGGCGCCTCGGGATCTCCGACGCCGTGTTCGCCGGCGTGTTCCTCGTCTACGCGCGCCGATACGGGTTGCGGCCGCGCGCGACCGCGATCGGCCTGTGGGTGAGCGCCGTGATCGCGATCGTCCTGAAGGTCTGGCTGGACCGCGCGATCCCGGTCCTGCCGATCTCCGCGGCCGCCTACTTCCTGGTGAACATCGATCGCATGCCGGCGTTGCTTCGGGCCGCCGGGCGGGCGTAGCCTCGCGGTCATGGACCTCGAAGAGCACACGCTGGAGCAGGCGGGCGAGCGCTGCGAGGAGTGCGGCGCCACCCTGACCGCGCGCGAGCTGGAGCTGACGCTCGAACGCGGCGGGCCGACCCTGTGCGCGATCCACCTGGCGGACGTCGCCGACGTGGACCCGGACGACGACCCCGGCGCGCCGGCTACCTGACCAGGCCAGTGCTCCGGGCCGCCCGGAGAATCGGCCCTCAGCCCGTCATCGGTGGGTAGTCGCCCTCGCGGGCGAAGATCTCCACGCCCTGGGCGATGTGGCCGTCGCGCAGCTCGTAGAAGCCGCCGACGTGCCAGATGCCGTCCTCGTCGTCGATCACGGCCCACACCGTCACTCGCTTGCCCTCGGACACGATCCCGCGGATGTCGACACGGGTGCGGCCGCCGTGGAGGCGGTGGGCGGTGATGTAGTCGATGGCGCGGTCGAAGCGGTCGTTGGAGTGCGGCCAGCGGACGACGGCGTGCTCGTGCAGCTGGGCGGACGCGGCCTCCCAGTCGCCCTTGCGGATGGCGCGCCACAGGCGCTCGACGGCGTTCATCGACCAGCCACCTACGCTCCCATCGTCAGGACGATCTTCCCCAGCTTGCCGCCGGCGGCGAAGCGCTCGTAGGCCTGCGCGGCGTCGGCCAGCGGACAGGTCTCGGCGATCGGGACGTCGAGGACGCCGCGCGCGACCAGCGGCAGGACGTGGCGCTCGACGAGGCGCGCGGCGAGCGCCTTCTCCTCCAGGCTGCGGCCGCGGAGCATGGACGCGCTGATGCGCCCGCGCTTGCCCATGAGCGCGCCGAGGTTCAGCTCGCCCTTCGCGCCCGCGGCGATGCCGATCACGACGATCCGGCCGAGCATGTTGAGGGACTTGACGTTGGCCGGGAGGTTGGGCGCGCCGACGAGCTCGAGGATGACGTCGAACGTGCCGTCGACGTCGTCGGGGACGACGACGGTCCCGGCGCCGAGCGCGGCGACGCCCGCGTGATGGTCGGCGTTGCGGACCGACGCGACGACCTCGGCGCCGGTCGCCCGCGCCAGCTGCACGGCCGCGGTCCCGACGCCACCGGCCGCGCCGTGGATCAGCAGGCGCTCGCCGGCGGTCAACCCGCCCTGCGTGAAGAGCGCGTCGTGCGCGGTGGTGAAGACCTCGGAGAAGCCGCCGGCGCGCGGCCAGTCCAGGACGTCGGGGACCGGCATGAGCAGCCGCTCGTGGCAGACCAGCAGCTCGCCCTGGCCGCCGCCGCCGACGAAGCCCATGACGCGGTCGCCGACCGCGAAGCGCGTGGCGTCGGGCCCGCGCTCGGCGACCTCGCCGGCGACGTCGAGGCCCGGGATGTCCTGCGGCCAGCCGGACGGCGCGGGGTAGAGCCCGCGCTTCTGCATCATGTCGGCGCCGTTGAGCGCCGCGGCGCGGACCCGGATCAGCACCTCGCCGTGGCCGGGCGTGGGATCGGGATGGTCTTCGACGACGATCTCGCCGTCGCGGACGGTGGCGGCGCGCATGGCCCTGGAACCTACCCCGCCGGCGTCGTGCCTAGCGTCGCAACCGGCGCGGCCGGGTACCCAGCCGGGCGCGACATGACCTGCATTACCTCGCAGGGAATCGCGAGCGCGCCCGGTCGCCGGCAGTCTGCCGTTGATGACCGCTCCTCCCCAGACCCCCAGTCGCGCCGCCCTGGCCGTCCTGCTCACCGGGACGTTCATGGCGTCGCTCGACACCGCCATCGTCAACGTCGCCGGCCCCGCGATCCAGTCCGACGTCGGCGTCTCGGGCGCCGCGCTGCAGCTCGTGATCTCCGGCTACGCGCTCGCCTACGCGGCGCTCCTGATCACCGGCGCGCGCCTCGGCGACGACCACGGCCACCGCCGCCTGTTCCTCGCCGGCCTGGCCGGCTTCACCCTGATGTCCCTGCTCGCCGGCCTCGCGTGGGCCACGCCGGTCCTGATCGCCGCCCGCATCGGCCAGGGCGTCGCGGCCGCCGCGATGGGCCCGCAGGTGATGACCGTCATCCAGTTGCAGTACGAGGGCGCTGCGCGCATGAAGGCCATGGCGCTGCTCGCGACGGTCGTGAGCGCCGGCGTCGTCGCCGGCCAGGTGCTCGGCGGCGCGCTCGTCGACCTCGACCTGTTGGGCGCCTCGTGGCGCCCCGTGTTCCTCATCAACGTGCCGGTCGGCCTCGCGCTGCTGGCGATCGGCCCGCGGCTGCTGCCCGTCACCAAGCGCCCGAGCGGGCGCCGGATGGACTGGCTCGGCGTCGCGCTGATGACCGACGCCATCGTGTTGGTCATGGTCCCGCTCGTCTTCGGCCACGAGGTCGACTGGGCGTGGTGGACGTGGGCCTCGATGGCCGCCGCGGTCCCGACCGCGCTGCTCCTGGCCCTCCACATGCGTCGCCTGCGGGCGCGCGGCGGGACGCCGGTCGCCGACATGCGGCTGCTCGTCGCCCCGCGCTTCGGCCTCGGCATGGCCGCGACCACCGCGGTGATGATCGCCTACGGCGGCTTCCTGTTCACGCTGACGCTGCACCTCCAGCAGGGCCTCGGCGACTCGCCGCTGCGCGCGGGGCTGACCTTCGCGCCCTACGCGCTCGGGTTCGCCGCGACGTCGCTGACGGTCCCGGCGCTCGCCCCGGAGCTCGGTCGCCGCCTCGCACCGATCGGGCTGGCCGTCTCGGCGGGCGGGTACCTCGGGCTGGGCCTCGTGACCGGCGACGGCACGTGGAGCGACCTCGAGGCGCTGCCGCTCCTGCTCCTGGCGGGCGCGGGCTTCGGCGCCGGCTACTCGCAGATCATCACGCGCTCGATCGCGACCGTCGCGCCGGCGCAGGCCCACGACGCGTCCGGGCTGTTCAACACCATCAACATGCTGGGCTTCGCGCTCGGCGTGGCGACGCTGGGCAGCGTCTTCCTGGGCGCGGTCGGCGCGCCGACGCCGACCGAGACCGGCAGCGCGTTCGAGGTCGTCGCGATCGGCTGCGGCGCCCTCTCGGCGATCGCCGTCGGCTTCGCCGTCGCGCTCGCCCGGGCGGAGCGTCGTACGATCGCGGACGACGCGCAGGATCCCGCACCGGTGATGGTCGCCGCGTGACATCATCGGCCTCATGAACACGCTCCCGGTCGACGGCTACCAGCTCCAGGGCATCTCCCCACGTGCCTTCGAGCATCCCGCCGACCGGGCGGCGACCGCGGCGCTCGCGTCGATCCCCGGACTCGATCAGGTGGTGCGCAAGCTGATCGAGCTCGGGTACGAGCGGGCGCTGCGCGCGGCGTACCTGGGGTCCTCGGTCCGGCTCGGCCCGGCGCAGCTGGCGGAGACCTGGAACGCCCACAACCAGGTCTTCCGCACGCTGGACCTCGACGACGTCCCGGAGCTGTACATCACGCAGTTCCCGGTGGCCAACGCCTCGACGATCGGGGCCGGCCGGCCGATCGTGGTGATCAACTCCGAGTTGGTGCGGTTGCTCGGCGTCGAGGAGCGCCGGGCCGTCCTGGCCCACGAGGCGGGGCACGTCCTGGCCGACCACGTCGTCTACCACACGGCGCTGGTCATCCTGCTGCGGATGGGCACGAGCCTCCCGATCCCGGTGATCGGCGGCCTGCCGCTGATGGCCGTGCGACGCGCGTTGATGGAGTGGTATCGCGCGGCGGAGCTGTCCTGCGACCGCGCGGCCGCGCTGGTCACGCGCGACCCGGAGGCGGTGTGCCGGACGCTGATGATCCTCGCCGCGGGCGCCGAGGCCGACGACCTCGACCTCTCCCAGTTCATGGCCCAGGCGCACGACTTCGACACCGGCGGCGGCGGGCTGGAGCGGCTCTCGCGGCTGTTCCTGGACATGAACCTGACGCACCCGCTGCCCGTGCGCCGCGCGCAGGAGCTGATGACGTGGGTGCGCTCGGGCGAGTACGACCGGATCGTCGCCGGCGAGTACCTCAAGCGCGGCGAGGAGCCGGGCGCGCGCGCCGAGGCCGGCGACGCGGCCGCGCACTACGCCGACCGGTTCCGCACGCTGTTCAAGGACGCCGGCGGCGCCGTCGGCAGCGCGACCGATCAGCTGGCCGACTGGCTGAAGAAGGACCGCTAGCTGCTAGCCGCCGACGCGATCGAGGTCGCGCGCGTACGCGATCGTCGGCATGCCGAAGCGGGCGTCATCGACCGGCGGCGCGACGGTGCGCCAGCCGCAGCGTTCGTAGAAGCGCCGCGCGCGGCCCTGCGCGGCGGGCGTGACCAGATGCATGCGCTGGAAGCCGTCGGCGCCCGCGCGTGCGATGGCGATGTCCATCAACTTGGTCGCCAGCGGCGAGCCCCACCAGGCTGGCTCGACGTAGAGCTGGCCGAGGTAGGCCGTGTCGGGGTCGTCGGGGCCGCTGAGCGCGTCCACCGCGGGGCGCCACGACACGTGGCCGGCCAGGACGCCGCCGGGCTCGGCGACGACGCACCGGTAGTTGGGGTCCTTCAGCGCCTCGACCTCGTCGTCGGTCGTGTGGTCGGGCACCGGCCAGCCCGGAGGCGAGAAGTCGCGGAAGCGCTCCATCGCCTCGCGCAACTGGAGCGCGAGCCGGGGCGCGTCGTCGAGGGTCGCGTCCCGCAGCGCCCACGGCGCGTCGCCCTCGGGGCGCCGGATCAGCCAGCGGTCGGCGGTGCCGAACGGCGTCTCGACGGGACCCGTGTTCGCCTCGCCGAGCTTCTGCGCGACGCGCTGGGAGTTGGCGTTGTCGGCGACGATCAGCGAGATCAGCTCGGGCAGGTCGAGCGCGGTCCACGCCCATCCGATCGCGGCGGCGGCCGCCTCCGGCGCGTAGCCCTTGCCCCACGCGGGGCGCGCGAGCTTCCACCCCACCTCGACGCCGGGCCAGCCTTCGGGGTGGAACAGGCCGACGCGGCCGAGGAACGCGCCGTCCTCGCGGCGCTCGACGATCCAGCCGCCGTACCCGCGCAGCGCCCAATGGCCGGCGTGCGTGGCGAGCCCGGCGAACGACTCGTACGGCGTCTTCACGCCGCCGAGGAAGCGCTGCGCCTCCTCGTCGAGCGCCGCCTCGGCGTGCGGCGCGACGTCCTCGGGCCGGAACTCGCGCAGCAGCAGGCGAGCGGTCTTCAGGCGGGGCGGCCGCATCGGCGCTAGGGCGCCGCCGCGGGATCGAACAGGGCGTTGAGCAGGCCGATCGCCACCGCTTGGGCGGACGTGCGCGCGCCGAGCTTGCGGCGGACCTCGGCGAGATGGGTCTTGACCGTCTCCTCGCCGATGCCCATCCGCTGGGCCATCTCCTTGCGATCGCGTCCCTCGGCGAGGTGGCGGAGCACCGCCAGCTGCTTGGGCGACAGGTCGCCGAACTCGGTTGCCTCGGCCCGCGCCGCGAACACCGGCGAAGTGTAGGTCTTGCCGCGCGACACGAGCAGGATCGCCCGCAGCAGGTCGCTCGACGCGTCGGCCTTGGAGACCACGCCGTGCGCCCCGGCGGCGAACGCCTGGTTGGCGATCCCGATCTCCTCGCGCCCTGTGTAGAACACGACCTCCACCGATGCGATCTCGGCCCGGACGCGGCGGCACAGCGCGAACCCGTCGATCGGCGAGCCCTCCAGCGCGACGTCGAGGATGACGACCCGCGGCCGGTGCTCGCGACAGGCCGCGAGCGCCGCCGCGGCGTCGTGCGCGTAGGCGACGACCTCCACCTCGGGCCGTTGGTGGAAGAGCGTGCGGAGGCCGAGGACGACCATGGGGTGATCGTCGACGACGACGAGGGGAACGGAGAGAGACGGCATCGGAGCGCGCGACTCCGCGTGGGACGGCGGGGTGCGCCCGCCTCACTCTACGACGAGGAAGCCGCCGGAATCGTCCACTCGACACGAAGTGCATCATCTCGGGTGCGAACCGCGCAGACGTCGCCAAGGGCGGCGCTCACGACGGCTCCAGCGCCCGCCAGAACACCTAGTTCTTGGTGCGTCCAGCCGACCGGCGCCTGCGCCCGACCGGCCCCGCCAGCGATGACGCGCCATCCGTCGGGGTGGGCAGAGATCGCCACCACCGCGCGTTCGCCGCCGAGACGGGGATCGGCCGCCAGCGCCTCGGCGAGCATACGCGCGCAGGCCGACCACCCCGGCGCGGGCATCAGCGCCACCGCCCGCGCGCCGGCGTCCTCGCCGCCCTGGACCTCCAGGTCCACGCCGGCGGCCGCGAACGCGTCGGCCAGCACCGCGGCGACCGGCTCGGCGCGGGCGACCGCCGCCGCTTCCAGCGCGGCCATGACCTCGCGCACCCCGGACAGCCGCCGCTGCGACTCGGCCTCCAGCTCCCGCAGCTCGCGGGCGACGGACGCACGCTCGTCGTCGCCGAACACGTCGCGCAGCGCGCCGTCGGCCACGAGCTGCAGGGTGCTCACGTCGGTCCGCAGCCGGTGCGTGAGCGACTCCAGCAGGTCGGCGAACAGGACCGCGTGCCGGCGCGTGCGCTGCTGGAGCAGCAGCGCGACCCGCCCGTCGGTCGCGCGGCGCAGCACCTCCGCGGCGCGCTCGGCCGCCGCGTCCGGCGGCGCCTGCGCGGCCAGCAGCCAGCCCGTCGCGGCGCCGCAGCGCGCCTCGACCATCCACGGCGCCGGCGGCGGGGCCGGCTCGGCGTGCCGTGGCGCGACCGGCCCGGACGCGCCGGACGCGCCGCGTACCGCGGCGCCGCCCTCCATCAGTGAGAAGCGCAGATCGAAGGACGCCGACCCGAGGAGGGCCGCGACCTCGCGCGCGGCGCGCTCCCAGACCGCGACGGCGGCGTGCCCTGCGTCGGCGTCGGGGACCATGCGGGCGGTGTAGCAGGGTGGCCCGCGTTCGCGGCCCCGTCGCGCCGCCGTCATCCCCCGCATGGGGTAGCGCCGATGGAGATCCGCGCCCGGCGCCGCGAACCTGCGCGAGTGACCTCCACACCGTCGTCCCCGGCGCCGGCCGTCGTCGTCCTCGCCGCCGGGCACGGCACGAGGATGCGCAGCCCGCTGCCCAAGGTCCTGCACCCGATCTGCGGGCGGCCGATGGTGGCGTGGACGGCGCGCGCGGCGCTGGGCGCGGCCGCCGACCGCGTCATCGTCGTCGCCGGGCCCGGCGCCGACCTCGCGCCGCACGTGCCCGACGCCGTGATCGTCGCCACGCAGCCCGAGGCCCGCGGCACCGGCGACGCCGTGCGCTGCGCCGCCGAGCACCTCGACGCCGACCGGCCGGTCGTCGTGCTCGCCGGCGACGTGCCGATGGTGACCGCCGCGACCGTCACCGACCTCGTGGCCGCCCATACCCGCGCCCGCGCGGCTCTGACGGTCCTCACCATGCGCCTCGACGAGCCGGCCGGCTACGGCCGCGTCGTGCGCGACGAGCGCGGCGACGTGCTGCGCGTGGTCGAGACCAAGCAGCCGGGCGACGCGACCGCGGCCGAGCTCGCCATCGACGAGGTCAACACCGGGGTCCTGTGCTTCGACGGCGGCGCGCTGCTCGCGACGCTGCCGGCGCTCAAGCCCGACAACGCCCAGGGCGAGCTCTACCTGTCCGACACGCCGGCGCTGCTGCGCGCCGCCGGCCACCGGATCGCCGCGCACGAGACCGGCGACGCGGCGGTCTGCCTCGGCGTCAACGACCAGGCCGACCTCGTAGCGGTGCGCGCCGTGGCCCAGGCGCGCATCCTCGACGCCCACCTGCGCGCCGGCGTGACGATCGTCGAGCCGGCGACGACGGTGATCGACGCCGACGTGCGCATCGGTCCCGGGACCGTCGTCGAGCCGGGCTGCCAGCTGGAGGGCGCCACGGTGGTCGGGGCCGGCTGCCGCGTCGGCCCGCACGCGACGCTGCGGTCCGCGCGGCTCGGGGACCGCGTGAGCGTCCTGCACTCGGTGCTCGAGGACTGCGCCGTGGAGGACGACGCCGCCGTCGGCCCGTTCGCGCACCTGCGCTCCGGGGTCACCCCGCCGTCAGCCGCCCGAGGACCGCGAGCAGCTCGTCGACCGGGCCCTTGACGGTCACCGCGTCCACGAGCCCGCGCACGGCGTCGACCTCCGGCGAGTCGCCCGCGGCCGAGTGCAGCACGATCGGCACCTCAGGACGGCGCGCGCGGAACGCGCGGACCAGCGGCAGGCCCGACAGGTCCGGGAGGTGCAGGTCCAGCAGCACCGCGTCCTGCCCGTCGAGCTTGGCCAGGCCGTCCGCCGCGGTCTCCGCGCTGTCGGAGACGGCGAAGCGCCCGTCGAGGCGGAACGACACGCGCAGCGCGAGCGTCACGCCCGGATGGTCGTCGACCACCAGCACCCGCTTGACCACGGGTCCTAGCCCTCGGCCGCCTCGGCGCGCGGCGCGTCGGCGCCCGCGCCGGCCCGCCGCTCGCCGCCGTGCCGCGGGAGCGTGACGGTCACCGTCGTCCCGCTGCCCGCGCTCGCCCGGACGACGACCACGCCGCCGAGGCGCTCGGCGCGCTCGCGCATGCCCAGCAGGCCCCAGCGACCCTCGGGGATGCGGTCGGGGTCGAAGCCGGGGCCGTCGTCGTGGACCATCGCGCTGACGCTGCCCCTGCCGGCCCGCAGCCCGACGTGGACATCCGCGCCCGCGGCGTGCTTGTCGGCGTTGTTGATGGCCTCGCGCACCGCGAAGTAGAGCGCCTCGCCCACGCCGGCGCCGAGCTGCTGCCAGTCGTCTCCGTCCTGGACCACGGACACGGCGCAACGGCCGCTGCGCGCGTGCTCGGCGGCGAGCGCCTCGACGAGCTCGGGCACTGTGGCCTCCCCGTCGAGCGCCCGGCGCCCTTCGCGCAGCCCGCGCAGCACGTCGCGCATCTCGTCCTGGGTGCGCGAGAGCTGCTCGGCGGCGCGGACCACGAGGTCGCGCGCGTCGGGCCGGTCGTCGTCGAACGCCTTGATCGCCAGCTGCGCGTACCAGGACGCCAGCGAGACCTCCTGCGAGACGGAGTCGTGCAGGTCCCTGGCCAGCCGCGTGGCAGCCTCGGTCCGGTCGGAGGCACGCAGGCGCTCCACCAGCTCGGCACGCTCGATCGCGACCGCGGCCTCGGCGGCCAGGAGCCGGACCGCCGCGCGCCGGCGCCGGGACGGCAGCGCCGTGCGGCGCGCGAGCTCCAGGCACAGGACGGCGGCCACCCGGCCGTCGCGCAGGACGGGCTCGAGCAGCAGCGGACCGCCGGGGGCGTCGGCGACGACGCGACCGCGGCGCTCGTGGCGGACCGCCTCGATCGCCTCTATGATGTGCGTTCCTACGTGATGGGTCTCACGGAGCGCCAGCCCGGCGGTCGCGGCCGGGCGCGGCGGCCCGTCGGCGACGAGGTCGTACAGGCACGCCACGACGCACCCGGTGATGCGCTGCGCGGCCTCGCACACGGCGTGGCGGCCGTCCAGTCCGGCGCTCATCTCCCGCAGCGCCTCGCCGACCGCGCGCATGACGCGCGCGTCCTCGATCGCGCGCCGGTGGACGAGCGACTGCGCCAGGGCGGCGCCGAGGATGCTCAGCGCGACGGCGGCCACGAGGCCCGCGGTGAGGACCTGGGCGCCGGAGCCGCCCGCCGGCGGGCCGGCGGGCGCGCGCAGGCCGACCGCGCTCATCCCGACGTACTGCGTCGCCGCGATGCCGGCGCCGAGCAGCACGCCGCCCGCCCCGCGGCGCCAGGTCGACGGCGCGTCGCCCGGCCGGCCGAGCGCCAGGGACAGCCCGCCCAGCGCGCCGGCCGTCGCGGGGACGATCGAGGCCAGCAGGACCGCCGCGTCCCAGCGGCGCGTCACGCCGTCGGCGCGCATCGCGCTCATCGCCACGACGTGCGCCGCGGCGACCGCGGCGCCGAAGCCGAGCGCGGCGGCCTGCTGCCGGCGCCGGCCCGGCCGGGGCGGCATGCCCGCGGCCAGCGCGCAGGCGCCGCCGATCCCGGCCAGGACGAGCGACGCGGCGACCAGCCGCGGGTCGTAACGGACCGTGGCCGGGACCCGGAAGGCCAACATCCCCGTGAACTGCGTGCCCCAGACCCCGCAGCCGAGCGCGACCGCCGCCGCGGCGAGCCAGCGATGACGCACGGCCGGCTGCACGACGAGGCGCAGGCGACCGACCAGCTCGATCGCGGTGAACGACCAGACGGCGGCGGTGAAGATGGACAGGGCGACGAGCCAGGGCTCGACCCAGGTGTGCAGCGGGACGGTGGACACGGACGCGAGACGACGGACGGCGGGGGACGGACGGACGGAGCGGCCCGTATGACTAGCGCACGCGCGACAGACTTGACCCCCTCCTCCCCCTTAGGGGGGAGGCGCGGAGGTCACGCCCGCCGATCGGGTGCGCCGCGCGGTCGCCAGGCCGTCCCAGAACCGCTCGGGCTCACGGCCGAGCGAGAAGAGGCCCAGCCAGGTCGCGCCACCCGCCCGGGCCGCGGCCGCCCGCGCCCGCAGGCCCGCCGCGGTCTCGTAGACCACGGTGTCGCCGCCGAGCTGGAAGCGCGACGACCCGTCCTCCTGCAGGGCCCCGGCGCCGTTGGCGCGGCGCAGGCGCTCGGCCTCCGCCGAGGACAGCAGCGTGCCGCGGCCGGCCGCCGGCCAGCGGTAGCCGAACGCTCCGAGCAGCGGGACCGCCCTGGCCGGCCCGGCCAGCGCGAGCCCGCGCTCGACCACCTGGTCGAAGCCGCCCGTCGTGCTGATCGGACCCGGCGGGCCGCCCGCCCAGTGCTCGTTGTAGCCGGCCGTGAGCAGCAGGTCGACCCGCCGGGCGATCGCCGCCCAGTCGTAGGCCGCGCGTGTGCCCGGACCGGGCCGGGGCACGTAGACGGCGAGCCGGCGATCGTGCCGGTGCAGGCGCCGCGCGGCCGCGCCCACCAGCGCGGTGAACGCGTCGCGCTGCGTGACGCGCAGCTCCTCCATGTCCAACGTCACGCCCGTCGCACCCCGGCTCGCGGCCGCGACGGCCAGCGCGCGCACGATCCGGCGACGGGCGTGCGCGCCCGTCCAGGCGCGGCCGCCGCCGGTGCGGGCGTTGACCACCGGCCAGACCCGGACGTGGTGCGCGCGGGCCGCGTCCAGCAGCGCCTCCCGGCGCCCGGGCGACGGCCCGGCCAGCGCGCCCGAGGCAGGAGCCAGCGTGTACCAGTTCGGGGCGACCACGTCGATCTTCGCGCCGACGCGGCGCAGCCGGGCGAGCTCCTCGCCGCCGACCGAGGAGACGAACGCGAACACGCGCGGCGGCGGCCCGGGCGCGCGCGGGGCGCCGGCGGGCGGCGGCGCCGCCGCGAGCGCCGCGGCGACGGCGGCCAGGGTCCCGAGCCGCGCGAGCGCCGCGCCCACCGCCGCAGCCCGGCTCAGGCGCAGGCCGACACCACGGCGGCCAGCGTCGCGCAGACCGCCTCGGCCTCCGCCAGCGACGGCGCCTCCGCCATGACGCGCACCAGCGGCTCGGTGCCCGAGGGCCGCACGAGCACGCGTCCGCGCCCCGCGAGCGCACGCTCCGCGTCGCGGATCGCGCCGCGCACGGCGTCGTGGGCGGCGGTCCGGGGCGCGTGCCCGGCGATGGCGACGTTGACCAGCGCCTGGGGCAGCCGGTCGAACGGCTCGACGTCGGCCAGCTCGCGGCCGCCGAGCGCCTCGAGGCACAGCAGGGCCGCCGCGGTCCCGTCGCCCGACGGGGCGAAGTTGCGATCGATGAGATGTCCTGAGGGCTCGGCGCCCAGCGCCCAGCCGCGCTCGCGCAGCGCGACGAGCAGGTGGCGGTCGCCGACCGGCGTCTCGCACAGCGCGATGCCGGCGGCCGCGAGCGCCCGGCGAGCGCCGAAGTTGCTCATCGCGGTGACGGCGACGCCGTCGCCCGGAAGGCGCCCGGCGGCGCGCAAATGGGTCGCGGCCAGGACGAGGAGGTCGTCGCCGTCCAGCAGCCGGCCGGCCCGGTCGCAGGCCAGCACGCGGTCGGCGTCGCCGTCGAACGCGAACCCCGCGTCGTACCGGCCGCCGGCCATCGCGGCCTGCAGCGTCTCGGGATGCGTGGAGCCCACGCCGGCGTTGATGTTGCGGCCGTCCGGCGCGTCGCCCACGACGGTGACGCGCGCGCCGAGCGCGCGGAACACGCGCGGCGCGATCTTGAACGCGGCGCCGTTGGCGCAGTCCAGGACGATCCGCCGCCCCTCGAGCTCCAGGCCCGCGAAGCGCCGCAGCAGCGCACGGGCGTAGGCGCGCGCCGGCGCGTCGCTGACCGCGACGGTGCCGAAGCGCGCCGGCGGGGCCGGCGCGGCGTCGAGCCGCGCCTCGAGCGCGGCCTCCTGCGCGTCGGTGAGCTTGTGGCCGTCGGCGCCGAAGAACTTGATGCCGTTGTCGCGGTGAGGGTTGTGCGAGGCGGAGACGACCACGCCGAGGTCCAGGCCGTCGGCCAGCACGCCGAGCGCGGCCGCGGGCGTCGGCGCGACGCCGCCGAGCACGACGTCGACCCCCGCCCCGGCCAGGCCCGCGGCGAGCGCGGCCTCGAGCATCGGCCCGGACGCGCGCGTGTCGCGGACGATCAGCGCCCGCGGCCGGGCACGCTCGGAGAGCGTCGCCGCGGCGGCGCCGAGGCGCAGCGCCAGGTGCGCGCTGAGCCGCTCGCCCGCCACGCCGCGGATCCCGTCGGTGCCGAACAGCCGGCGCTCCGCCGGCGCTGCGATCACCGCGCTCATCCGGCCACCGCCAGCTCCGGGGCGCTCCACAGCCGGTCGTCCTCCTGGCCCAGCCGCCAGAACCCGATGCCGAGACCGTGCTCGCGGGCGACCGCGAGCCGGCGGCCGGTCGTCGCCGCGTCCGGGTACCACACGGTGTGCGCCGCTCCGGCCTCGTCGGTGTAGGACAGGTGCCAGGAGTCCACGTCGGCGTCGTAGATCGGCGTGGCGCCGTAGCGCGCGATCAGCTGCTGGATCTCCGGGTAGTGCCGCCCCTCTCCGGGGTGGTCGGGTCCGCCGTCGCCGACCCAGTCCATCCCGTACAACATGGTCCCGATGACGAAGCGCTCGTGGTTGGGCATCGTCGAGACGTAGTCGGCGATGTGGCGGACCCACCCGATGTCGTCCATCGGGCCCGGCGCGCTGGTGGACCAGTGCCCGCCCCACGCCATCACGAACACCCAGTCGAGGTGCGGCGCGATCGCCGCGTAGTCGAACGCCGTGCCGCGCGGGTGGTTGGGGATGTCCTTGGTCTTCGGCGAGACGTCCTGGGAGAGCAGCTTGCCCTGGGCGTGCAGCCGCCCGGACAGGTCGATGACGAAGCTCGTGAGCGCGTCGCGATCGGCGGCGGCGACCGCCTCGAAGTCGAGGTTGAGGCCGTCGTAGCCGTACTGGTCGACGAGGCCGACCACCCCGCTCAGCCACGTCTCGCGCAGCGCCGGCTCGGTGAGGATCCGGTGCAGGATCGCGGTGCTCTGGCAGTTGATGCGCGGCAGGACCTTGACCTTGCGGTCCTGTGCGAAGCGCACGATGTCGGCGTCGTTGCGGCCGCCGAGCGCCGCGCTCGCGTGATCGCAGTCCCAGAAGGTCGGGTAGATGACGCCGATCTGGCGGTAGGTCTTGCGGAACGCGGCGAAGGACGAGTCCGTCGACGCCAGCAGGAACGCCTGGGCCGTGCCGAGGGTCGGCGGCGGGTCGGCCTGCAGGACGTGCGTGACCGGCGACGGCGCCGACACCACGCCGGTCGTGTCGACCGCCGCGACCGACCAGTCGTGGCCGGACTTCGGCTCGAGGTTGGCGACCTCGGCCTGCGCGTCCGCCACCTGCGCGACGATGACGCCGTCGCGGATGAGCCGATAGCCGCGCAGCGCGGAGCCGTCCGGCAGCGGAGCGGGGCTCCAGCTGAGCGAGAGCGTGGTGTCGCCCACCGCGGCCGCGACGGGCGCGCCGGGCGCGCCGGGCGCGCCGTGCGGAGCCGGCGCCCCGGGCCGGCTCTTCCCCGACACGGGCGCGTTGGCCCCGACGGTGATCGGGTCGGAGTCGGCCGAGGCCCAGCCGGCGGTGTCCAGCGCCACGATCCGGTAGCTCGCGCCCGCCGCCTTGGGCAGCGTGACGCGCGTGGCGCGCACGGCCTTGACCGTGCGCCCGGCGCGCTGGACGCGGTAGCCGGCGATCCGGCCGCGCACGGCGCGCGAGCGCCCCCAGCTCAAGGTGATCGAGGAACCCGTGACCGCCGCGGCGCCGGCGCCCGCCGGCCGGGTGGGCGGCCGGTGGCCGGCCTGCACGGTCACGGTCGAGGAGCGCGGCCCGCGGCGTCCCTTGGCGTCCAGCGTGGCGACCTGATAGCGCACCGCGCGCTTGGTCATCGGCACGGTCAGCGACGGCCGCGTCACGCGCTGGGCGACGCGCCCGTCGCGCAGGATCCGGTAGCCGGCGGGCGCGCTGCCGGCCGGGCGATCCCACAACAGCACGGCGTGCCCGCGCGCGCCGGGCCGGGCGGCCAGCCCGACGACCGCGCCGGCGGGCGCCTGCGCGCCGCCGACCGTGATCCGGGCGGAGCACCGCGTCGGCCGACCGCCGACGACGGCGACGACCGTGACCCGCGCGCGCTTGCCGGGCGGCAGCGCGATGCTCATCCGCCGCGAGGAGGTCTGGCCGACGACGGCGCCGTCGCGCAGGACGCGGTAGGCGAGCCGGGCGGGCCGCCGCGGCGGCACACTCCACGCGACGATGACGCGATCGGCGGCGCCGGTGCTCGGCGCGACGCGCAGGTGCGCGGGCCGGACGGTGGAGCACGCCGGCGCCGCGGCCGCGGAGGCGGGCGCGGCGGCGGTCGTCAGCGCGAGCGCGACGGCGAGCGCCGCGAAGGACGTGAGGGAACGGAGGGTCATCGGGTCCTCGAGGGAAGGGAGGGCGCCGGAGCGCTACTCGACGGTCACGGTCTTGGCGAGGTTGCGCGGCTGGTCGACGTTCAGCCCGCGCGCGAGGGCGACGTGCAGCGCCAGCAGCTGCAGCGGCACGACGGCCAGCAGCGGCTGCAGCTCGGGCAGCGTCGACGGGACGCGGACGACGTCGTCGGCGTGGGACGCCACGGCGTCGTCGGTGTGGCAGGCCACGGCGGTGACGTGCGCGCCGCGCGCCCGCACCTCCGACATGTTGGAGTGCAGCTTGTCGCGCAGCGGGCCGGCGGTCGCGACGCACACGACCGGGGTCTCGGCCGAGAGCAGGGCGATCGGCCCGTGCTTCATCTCGCCCGCGGGGTAGGCGTCCGACGGGATGTAGGACACCTCCTTGAGCTTGAGCGCGCCCTCCATCGCGATCGCCGCGCCGCCCTGGCGCCCGAGGAACATGACCATCGGCGCGTCGACGAACCGCGACGCCGCGCGCGCGGCCCAGGCGTCGCCGTCGGCGACGGCCCGCTCGATGAGGTCGGGCAGGAGCGCGAGCTCGGTCGCGAGCTCGCGGCGCCGGGCGGGCTCCAGCGCCCCGCGCGCCGCCGACAGCCGCAGCCCGAGCGCCGCGAGCGCGGCGACCTGCGCGGTGAACGTCTTGGTGGCGGCGACGCCGATCTCGACGCCCGCCCGCGTGAGCAGGACCGCGTCGGCGTCGCGCGCGGCCTGGGAGTCGGCGATGTTGGTCAACGCCAGCACGCGGCTGCCGCGGGCCTGCGCGGCGCGCATCGCGGCCAGCGTGTCGGCGGTCTCGCCCGACTGCGTGATGCCGATCAGCAGCTCGCCGTCGCCGCCGGGGGCGGCGCGGTGGCGATGCTCGGAGGCGACGTCGACCTCGACGGGCAGGCCCGCCCAGGTCTCGATGATCTCCCGCGCGGCCAGGCCGGCGTGATACGAGGTGCCGCAGGCGACGACGCGCACGCCGCGCAGCCCCGCGAGCTCCTCGTCCGGGATGCCGAGCTGCGGCCCGTCGCCGTCGGCGAGGTGCTCGAAGACCGTGGCGGCGACGCCGTCCGGCTGCTCGGAGATCTCCTTGCGCATGAACGTGTCGAACGCGCCCTTGTCGGGCGCGCGCTGCTCCTCGGCGACGAGGACGGTCTGGCGCCCGGCGCCGGGGCGGCCGACCACGTCGGCGCCCTCCGGCGTCACCCGGACCAGCTCGCCGTCGGCCAGCTCGAGCACGCGCCGCGTCTGCGCGGCGAAGGCCGCCACGGCCGAGGCGACGAAGCTCTCGCCCTCGCCGACACCGACCACCAGCGGGCACTCGCGGCGGACGCCGACGATCAGGCCGGGCTGGTCGTAAGCGATCGCGGCGATCGCGAAGTGGCCGCGCAGACGGCGCCGCGCGCGGTCGACGGCCTCGCCCAGATCGCCCTCGTAGAGCGAGCCGATCAGGTGGGCGACGACCTCCGCGTCGGTCTCGCTGGTGAACTCGGCGCCCTGCGCCGTCAGCTGGAGGCGCAATTGGAGCCAGTTCTCGACGATGCCGTTGAGGACGATGTGCACGCGCTCCTCGCCGTCGGCGTGGGGGTGCGCGTTGGCCTCGGTGACCGCCCCGTGCGTGGCCCACCGCGTGTGGCCGATGCCCGCGGTCGGATCGGGCAGCGCCAGCGCCGTGCCGGCGCCCGCGAGGGCGTGCTCGGCGACCGCGGCGCGGAGCGCGCCGAGGTTGCCGACCGAGCGGACGGTCTCCACGCTGCCGTCCCCGTGGGCGAGCGCGACACCCGCCGAGTCGTAGCCGCGGTACTCGAGGGCGCTGAGGCCGTCGAGCAGCAGGGGCTCAGCCGGGCGAGCGCCCGTGTATCCGACGATCCCGCACATGGTTCTACCTCGTGTTCCGGTGGTGGCGATGGAGGGCGTGCCGGCGAAGCCAGCCGTAGAGCGCGTCCAGGCTCGTGCCGGGACGCATCAGGTAGCGCTCGGCGAGCCCGGCGCCCGGCGCGGTGAACCCCGGGTCGGCGCGGTCCTCGACGAAGAAGCTGCCGAACTGCCGCGTGAGCAGCCCCGAGAGCAGCCGCGGGATGGCGGGGTCGTTGCCGCGCTCCTGCCCGTAGTCGCTGAACGGGACGGCGAAGGCGTGCGGCGTCAGGCCCTGGGCGGCGAAGCGGTCGCGCACGGCGAACAGGTCCTCGCCGACGCGCGCCTCCCAGCCCGACAGGCTCTCCTGGCCCTGGGAGCGGGTGTAGCGGCGCGCGGCGTAGAACGGCGCCTGCGCGCCGGTGGCCGAGACCGTCAGCCGGACGGCGCCCGCGTGCCCGCGCGGCTCGACGTCCCAGCGGCCCGAGCGGACCATCCGCTGCAGCTCGGACCACCGCAGGTCCTTGGGCTCCCCGCGCTCGACCGCCTGGGTCGTGACGAACATCGCCGCCCGCATCCCGGCGCGCTCCAGCAGCCGGTCGGCGGCGCGGTAGGTCGCCAGCCGGCCGTCGTCGAACGTCAGCAGGATCGGCCGGCGCGGCAGCGTCCCGTGCCCGGCGCGGAACGCGGCCCACTGGGCGGTCCCGATCGTCGTGTAGCCGAGGTGGTGCAGCAGCGCGAGCTGCCGGGCGAACGCGCGCCGCGTCGTCGACTGCCTGTCCGCGGCGTCGGAGATGCCGTGCCAGGCGAGGACCGGCACGCGATCGGCCGGCGCCGCCGGCGGCGTGAAGGCCTTGGCCTCGCGGGCGGTCAGGACCATCGGGATCGGCGCGAGCGGACCCATGTGGTGCTCGCGCTGGAACGCCCGGTGCGAGTCGGCGATGACCGGCGCGACGGCCGCGAAGGGCACGATCGACAGCGGCAGCAGCGCCAGCGCGGCGCGGCGGCGCAGCAGGGCGGCGGCGCGCCTCACGAGCCGCCGTCCATCCCGGCCGTCGCCGGGCGCGTGCCCCACGAGGACGAGCGCGCGGTCGCGATCGCCCAGTAGGTCTGCCACAGCAGGAAGAACAGGTAGAAGAAGCAGAAGACGACGCCGTAGATCCACAGCCCGTCGTAGCGCGGCTTGCTGATGACGTAGTACAGGCCGTAGGCCACCGCCATCGCGTAGACGCCGAGCAGGTAGACCGCCGGCAGGCCGGCGCCCTCGACGGCGGGCAGGTAGACGATCGTGCGCAGCGCGACGATCGGCGCGATCAGCGGCAGCACCATCCCGACGTAGATCGACAGCGCCGCGATCGGGTTCTTGCGCCAGACGAAGGAGCCGACGATCAGCGACTCGCGCGTCCACGACCGCTTCCAGCGCAGCTGCTGGGTCATGAACTGCTTGAAGGTGGTCGGCACGAGCGTGTGGCTCACGGCCCGCGCCTCGTAGCGGACCTTCCAGCTGCGCAGCACGCAGTTGGTCAGCGACCGGTCGTCGCCGAAGGTCGACGGCTTGCCGAGGAAGCTCTGATGCTCCCACCACTCGAGATGCGGAAGGATCGCCTCGCGGCGGTAGGCCGAGAAGCAGCCCGAGCAGCACGTCACGCAGCTGAAGATCGACTCGGCCGCCTTGACGACGCGGAAGGCGACGAAGTAGCGGACCGCCTGCATGCGCGTCAGCCACGTCTCCCGCACGTTGAGCACGTCGGCGTGGCCGCAGACGGCGCCGACCTTCGCGTTGGCGAAGCTCTGCACGAGGATGCGCAGCGCGTCGGGCTCGAGCACCGAGTCGGAGTCGACGAAGGCGATGATCTCGGCGTCGGTCGCGCGGATGCCCGCCGCCATGGCGGCGCGCTTGCCCTGGTTGACGCCGAGGTCGATGACGCGGACGCGGCCGCCGGCCTGCTCGGCGACGGCGCGCATCGCGGCCAGCGTCCCGTCGGTCGAGCCGTCGTTGACCGCGACGATCTCGAGCTTGCCGGCGGGGTAGGCGAGCGCCAGGAGGCTGTGCAGCGACGCCGCGATGGCCTCCTCCTCGTTGAAGCCCGGCATCACGATCGCCACGCGCGGCTCGAGCCCGGCGTTCTTCGTGCGCCGGTAGAAGAGGCTGAACACGAACCGCGTGATGATGTAGGCGCTGACGACGATGCCGTAGGCCGTGAACAGCGGATCGACGCTCACGGCCTGCAGGAACGCGCCCTTGTAGGCGACGACGGCGCCGAGCAGGGCGATCAGGTAGACGACGGCGAGGCCGCGCGCGACGCGGTCGACCCACGTGCCCGGCTCGCGCGCGGCGAGGGCGGGTGAGGCCGGCGCGCCGGCGGCCGCGCGCGGCGAGGCAAGCGCCTGGAGCTCGGCGTCGACGGACGTCGCGTCCGGCTCCGCCTCGCGCGGTTGGACGGTGACGGGCGCCACGGCTACAGCGCGTGGCGGAACTGGCCGCCCGGCGTCCGGTAGGTCGCGTCGAGGACGTGCTCGGCGTCGGCCAGGAACGCGTAGTGGTGCTCGGGATGGACCACGGCGACGACGACGAGGTCGTAGTCGGCGGCGTCAGGCGCGACGACGCTGTGCTGCGTGCCCGCGCCCGGGATGTCGACGGTCGGGATCAGCGGGTCGTGGTAGCTGACCTGGGCGCCGCGGCGCGCCAGGCGGCCGGCGATCCGCAGCGCGGGCGACTCGCGGTGGTCCTCGACGCCGGGCTTGTAGGCGACGCCGACGAGCAGGATGCGGGCGCCGGCGTCGGCGATGCCGCGCTCAGCGGTGAGGGCCAGCGCGCGATCGGCCACCGCCGCCGGACGGCCCGCGACGGCGACCATCGCCGACTCGGTGACCGGCGAGGGCACGCCGCCGTCGCGCAGCGGGGCCAGCAGGTAGTACGGGTCGACCGGGATGCAGTGGCCGCCCACGCCCGGCCCGGGGTAGTGGGCGAGGTACCCATAGGGCTTGGTCGACGCCGCCTCGACGATCTCGACCGGGTCGACGCCGTAGAAGCCGGCGGCGGCGGCCATCTCGTTGGCGAAGGCCAGGTTGACGGCGCGGAACGTGTTCTCCTGGAGCTTGGTCAGCTCCGCCGCCTCGGGCGAGGAGACGACGTGGAGCTTGGACGCCGTCGCGGCGACGATCTGCGCCGCGGCCTCGGCGCAGGCCTGCGTCGCGCCGCCGAGGACGCGCGGCACCGTGGCCTGCTCCCACAGCGCGTCGCCCGGGTTGATCCGCTCGGGCGCGAAGGCCACGTGGATGTCCTCACCGATCGTGAAGCCGCGTTCGGTCAGCGGCTCGACGAGCAGCTCCTGGGTCGTGCCGACGTAGGTGGTGGAGGTCAGCACGATCGTCTGCCCGGCGCGGGCGTGCATGACCGCCGCCCCGCAGGCGGCGTGCACGGCGCGCAGGTCGGGCGCGAAGTCGTCGTCGACCGGCGTCGGCACGGCGATGATCACCGCGTCGGCCGCGGCGAGCGCGCGCAGCTCGCTCGTGAGGTCCAGCAGGCCGGAGCGCAGCGCCTCGGTCAGCCGCGGGCGGTCGCGGTCGAGCAGGTCGACCGCGCCGGACCGGATCGCGTCGAGCCGCTGCTCGGAGATGTCGATGCCGACGACCGGGAAGCCGGCGTCGCGCAGCGCGAGCGCGGTCGGCAGGCCGACGTAGCCCATGCCGATGACCGCGACGGTCGCGACGTCGGAGGCGGGCGGGGCGAGGGCGGACGCCGCTGCGGAGGCAGCGTCGTTGTAGACAGCGGACATGGTCACCAGGGGAAGGTCGTCGGAAAGCGGATGCGAGCCGGCGAGAACCGCCCGGCCCGGAGGGCGCCGCTGGACGCCGGCGCTCCCTCAAGATGAGGGCGCCGCCGCGCTCGTCCGAATCCCCATCCCCCGTAGGTGGGAGTCCGTGGGTTGAAGTCGCGCGCCCCTCACCCCTGCGGGGGAGGAGCGGCGGCGCTCGGGGCGCTACTCGCCGCGTTCCAGCAGCGCCACGCACTCGATGTGCGGGGTCTGCGGGAACATGTCGACCGGCTGGACCGTCTTCAGCACGTAGCCGGCCTCGACCATCTGGGCCGCGTTCGGCGCCAGGGTCGTCGGGTTGCAGGAGACGTAGACGATGCGCTTGGGCGAGGCCTCGAGCACGCGGCGCACGACCTTCTGCGACAGGCCGGCGCGCGGCGGGTCGACGACCACGACGTCCGGTCGGCCGGCCTTCTCGACCAGCTCGCGCAGCGCGAGGCGGACGTCGCCGGCGAAGAAGCGTGCGTTGGAGATGTCGTTGGCCTTGGCGTTGCCGATCGCGTCGGCGATCGCGTCCTCGACGATCTCCAGGCCCCAGACCTCGCCGGAGCGCGACGCGAGCGACAGGCCGATCGTGCCGATGCCGCAGAACAGGTCGTACACGCGCTCCCAGCCCTGGAGGCCCGCGACGTCGGCCGCGGCCGCGTACAGCTTCTCGGCCATCTCGGTGTTGGTCTGGAAGAACGCCTGGCCGCTGAGCCGGAACCGCAGGCCGGAGACCTCCTCGGCGATCGTCGGCTCGCCGGCGACCAGCGACGTCGTGCCGCCCGCGGTCGTCTCGCCGACCGTCTCGATCTCGGTGACCAGCAGCGAGTCGGCGGCGACCGCGGCGTGCAGCGAGCCCGCCTCGACCTCGACGCCGTCGCTGACGACCAGCCGCACCTGCAGCTCGCCGGTGCGCCGGCCCTCGCGGATCACGAGGTTGCGCAGCGCGCCGATCTGCGTGCGCCGGTCATAGGCGCTGTAGCCGTGCTCGCGCGCCCACGCCAGGACGTCGCGGCGCGCCTGGTTGCCGCGCTCGCTCTGCAGCAGGCAGTCCTCGACGTGCACGATGTCCTCCCACGAGCCCGGCGCGTGGAAGCCGCAGATCAGCTCGCGAGTCTCGCGATCGGTCCCGAACGAGAACTCGAGCTTGTTGCGGTAGCGCCACTGCTCGACGGCGCCGACGATCGGGAGCATCTCGAAGCCGTCGAGGTGCCCGAGCCGGCGCAGCGCGTCCTCGACCTGCTGGGCCTTGATCTCCAGCTGCTTCTCGTAGGGCAGCACCTGCCACGGCGCGCCCGGGTGGTCGGCCTTGGGCTCGACGCGGTCGGGCGACGGCGTCACGACCTCGATCAGCCGCGCCTCGCCGTAGTGGCGCTTGCGCTTGGTGACGGCGGCGCGCACGGTGTCGCCGGGCAGCGCCTCGCGCACGAAGACGACCCAGCCGTGCTCGGCGTCGCCCCAGCGCGCGACGCCCGCGCCGCCGAACGCGAGCGACTCGATGTGGAGCTCGAGCTCGTCGCCTCGCTGAGGGCGCGGCGGGCGGGCGGAGGCGGCCACGGGGGCGCCGTCGGTGGTGGGGACGTCGGAGGTCACGCGTCTTAGGATGGCACCGCCATGGACCTCGACGTCTACCGGGCGCGGGCGCAGGCGTTCGCGACCGACCTCAACCGCGCCCATCACCGGCGCTTCGCGGGGCACGACGGCGCCTGGGACCCGGACTCGCTCTACGCGCACCACGCGCTCGCGTACGACGACGCGACGATCGAGGCGCTGCGCGCCGCGGCCGGCGCGAGCGACGCCGGCCGCCGCCTCCTGCGCTTCGCCGTCGAGGCCCGGCTCGGCCAGGCGACCGCGCGGACCGACGCCGAGCGCGCCCGCGCCGAGGCCCAGGAAGGGCTCGCCGACCTCACCGGCCAGCTCGCCGCCGAGCCGGACCTGAGCCGCCGCGTCGCGCTCGAGGAGCAGCGGCTGGACGTCGTGACGCGGCGCCTGACGCCGCTGGCCGCCGAGGGCCTCGAGCGCGTGCGGGCCGAGACCCGCGCACTGGGCTGGGCGTCGCCGCGCTCGCTGCTGGCCACGATCCACGGACGGGACCCGGGCGCGCTGGCCGCCGAGGCCGAGGCGCTGCTGCGCGCGACCGCGCCGCCGATGCTGGACGGCGGCGGCGACGCGGGCGGGCCGGCCACCGCGCGCTTCGACCTCCCGCGCGTGCACCGCGCCGCGTGGGCGGACCCGCTGCTCCCGACCGATCCGGTCGGGCACCTGCACGAGCGGCTCGGCGCGCTGGGCATCGACCTCGCCGCGACCGGCGTCACCGTCGACGCGGCCCCGCGCGCCGGCAAGTCGCCGCGCGCGTTCTGCGCCGCCATCTCCGTCCCCGACGACGTCCACCTGGTCGTCGCGCCCCGCGGCGGGCTCGCCGACCTCGAGGCGCTCTTCCACGAGGCCGGCCACGCGCTCCACCTCGCCCACCGCGACCCTGGCGCGCCGTTCGAGGACCGCCACCTGACCGACCGCGCCGAGGCCGAGGCGCTCGCCTTCGCGCTCGAGGCGCGGGCGACCGACGGCATCGACGACCAACGCCTACAGGAACACCGCGCCGCATTGGCCCGCCTGCGCACGCGGCACCTCGCGGCGTCCCTGCTGCACGACCTCGACCTCCTCGACGCCGGCCCCCACCCCGCGCTGCGCGAGCGCTACGCGCGCCGCCTCGCGCAGGCCACCGGCCTGACCTGGCCGTCCGCGCCGTGGCTCGTCGTCGCCGATCCGCTGCTGACCTCGGCCGACTACCTGCGGGCCCTGGCCCGTGCGCGCGCGCTGCAAGCTGACGCGCCGGCGCTCGTCCGATCGCTGATCACCCAGACGCCGGCCGATTAGACTTCCGCCGCCCTCTCCCGCAACTGAAAGGTCCACAACCTTGCGCAATTCGATGCGCGGCGCCGCAAAGCTTGCGGCGCTCGCGGTCCTCGTGGCGTTGCCCGCCGGCGCGTCCGCGGCAAGCCCTCCCGACCCCACCGTCGTCACGTTCGGCGGCACGCCGCTGACCGTCGCGGTCGGCTCGCAGGGCCAGCTCCAGGCCAAGCGCGACACCGACACCGCCAACATCTTCTACCGCTCGTCGAGCCAGCTCGGCGACGCCGGGTTCTTCCTCGCCTTCCCGCCGACCGCCCAGGCGCCGGCGCAGCCGGCGCCGATCAGCGGCAAGGTCTTCGGCTTCTACGGCGACGCGGGTCCGCACCTGATCGACGAGTACTGGCCGGCGACGCCGGCCCAGGCGCCCGCGACCGGCGACGGCAGCGCGGCCAACCCGTTCACGCAGGTGACGTCCTACAGCGCCCGCGCCGACCAGGACGGCAACCCGTCCAACGCCGACACCGACGTCGCGACCGTCACCCAGACGACGACCTACGTCAGCGGCGCCCAGACGTTCACGATCCGCTGGGACGTCAAGAACGCCACCGCCAGCCCGCTGCGCTTCAAGGCGCTCGCCGCGGCCGACTTCTTCTTCGAGGGCAGCGACGTCGGCACCGGCATCTTCACGCCGGGGCCGCCGCGGTTCATCGGCGGCACGAACGCCGACACCGGCCGCTCCGGCGGCTTCGTCGAGATCCCGGACCCGTCGCTGCTGCCGTGGTCGCACTACCAGGCGCTCGCCTACGAGGACGACTCCGGCGCCGGCAACGACGTGTGGACGCGGCTGCGGGACGCGGGCGACGCGGCGACGCCGAGCTACGACGACACCGTCGTCGGCGACCCGGTCGACAACGCCGGCGCGGTCGAGTGGGACCAGTACCTCGAGCCGACCCGGACGCTCGCCGCGGGCGGCGTCGCGTCGTTCGCGCTGATGGTGCGCACGGCGCTGCCGGCCGCGCTGCAGTTCGACCAGACCAACGCGGGCGCGCCGCAGGGCGTCCCGATCGCGTTCCGGGTCACCGCCAAGGACACCGCCGGCAACCCGTTCACGGGCAAGAAGCTGATCTCGACGATCAGCGGCGTCAACCCCGGCACGCAGAGCGCGGCGCTCGCCGCCGACGGCACCGCCACGGTCACCGACCCCGGCGCCAACGCCGGCCAGGACACGGTCGTGTCGTTCGTCGACCTCAACGGCAACGGGACGCGCGAGGCCAACGAGCCGCAGGGCTCGGCGGTGGCGACGTTCGTCGACAAGACGCCGCCGACCTGCAAGGTCCAGGTCACCGGCGACCGGCCGGTCGGCGCGGGCGGCCAGGGCAAGCCGCTGGTGATCACGGTCAACTGCGACTCGCCGGCCACGGTCGCCACGACCTCGACGCTGGCGATCACCCCGCCGGTCAAGAAGGCCGTCGCGAAGAAGAAGGCCAAGAAGTCGACCGCCAGCGCCGCCAAGGCCAAGCACAAGCCGAAGGCCAAGAAGAAGAAGCCCAAGGCCAAGAAGAAGCCGAAGCCGATCGTCGTCAAGCTGGCGCCGACCTCGACGCTGGTCCAGCCCGGTCAGGCGCTCCCGGTGAACATCCTGATCCCGGCCTCGGTGACCAAGAAGTACCCCGGCGCCACCGCGGTGGCGACCGTCACGGTCACGGCGACCGACGCCGCCGGGAACGTCGCCACGACCAAGGCCACCAAGAAGGTCACGATCGCCAAGCCGAAGGCCAAGAAGAAGCCCAAGGCCAAGCACAAGAAGAAGGCGAAGAGGAAGTAGCCGCTACCAGCAGCCGGCCATCAGCTCGCCCGCTCAGGCGGGCTGATGCGTCGGCTCCTGCGGCGCGAACTCGCTCATGTAGGGCTTGATGTCGAGGACGGGCGTCCCGTCCACGGCATCGAGCCCCGCGACGGCCACCTGCAGGCCGTCGACGCCGAGAGCGCGTCGGCGTCGAACCGCGCCGCGTCGAGCGCGATCGTCGCGCGCTCCGCGGCCCAGTCGTCGCGCACCGCCGCACGCCCGCCGACGACGCGCCCGATCGGGACGACCGCGTAGGACCCGCTCATCCCAGCTTGCGCTCGACGGCGGCGAGCACCGACTTGCGCTGGCCGTTGCGGCGCTCGTAGTCGCGGACCTTGCGCAGCTGCGCCGGCGTCAGCGCGCCGAGGCGCTTGGCGACCTGCGCGGCGGTGAGCTCGTCGTAGTCGACGATCGGGAACGAGGGGCCGGCGCCGACGCGCCGCCGCGCTCGGTCGACGGTCCGCAGCACCGCGTCGCCGCGCCCGAGCAGCTGCTCGAGGTCGGCGACGAGCGCCTCGGTCTGGGCACGGCCCGCGGCGACGAGCGTCGACAGCAGCTCCTCGGCGTCCTTGCGCGTCATCCGGCCGCGGCGGACCGCGTCGTCGACCGCGTCCTGCAGCCGCTCGGTCGTCAGCATGACCGAGGAGACCAGCCGCTCGCGCACGGCGTTGAGGTTCGCGCTGAGCTCGTCGGCGGGCGGCGGCGAGGCGGCCCGGGGCTTCTTCTTGGGCGGCGGCATGGTCCTCGCGCCGACCCTACCCGCTCACCCCGCCGGGTTCGCGCAAGTTCGGGCGATGCACCACGTTGCAGTGGATGCGACATCCCCACGGGTCCAGCTACGGGACCAGCGGGCCGGCGCCGGAACCCACACACCGACCCATCCGGCGGCGGCCCGCTCCGTACCCGGCCGACCTCAGCCGGCGAGCAACCACTCCAACATCGCCTTCTGGGCGTGGCGCCGGTTCTCCGCCTGGTCCCAGATGTGCTGGCGGTGGCCGTAGAGCACCGACTCGGTGATCTCCTCGCCCGGATGCGCGGGCAGGCAGTGCAGGGCGATCGCCCCCGGCGCCGCGGCGTCGAGCAGCGCGTCGTCGATCCGGTACGGGCCGAGGGCGGCGCGGCGTGCGTCGGCGGTGTCCTCCTCGCCCATCGAGACCCACACGTCGGTGTAGATCGCGTTGGCGCCGGCGACGGCCGTGTGCGGGTCGGCGACGTTCTCGACCCCGTCCAGCGTGAACTCCGGCGGCGTGCTGAGGACGACCTCGACCCCCGCGATCCGGCCCATGTCGTGCAGCGAGCGGGCCATGTTGTTGCCGTCGCCCACGTACACCAGCTTGAGGCCCTCCAGCGCGCCGAACGCCTCGCGCAGCGTCAAGAGGTCCGCGAGCACCTGGCACGGGTGCGCGTTCTGGGTGAGCATGTTGAAGACCGGGAGCTGGTCCTCGGCGGCCAGCCCCTCCAGCTCGCTGTCGGCGTGCGTCCGGACGCCGACCGCCGCGACGTGGCGGCCGAGCACCCGCGCGGTGTCGCGCAGCGACTCGCCGCGGCCGAGCTGCATGTCGCCGGCGCGCAGGACCATCGGGTGGCCGCCCATCTCGACGACGCCGGCCTCGAAGCTCACCCGCGTGCGGGTCGACGGCTTCTGGAAGATCAGCGCGACGGTCCGCCCGTCGAGGACGTCGCTCGAGCGCGGCGCCAGCTTGAGCGCCGCGGCGCGATCCAGGACCGCGTGCAGGTCGTCGGAGTTCAGCTCGGTGCCGGTGAGGAAGTGGCGCATGTGGAAGCGGGCCATCATAGGCCCAGCGACGCAGACGACCACCTCACCCCCCGCGGGCGCCCATGAAGGCCGGGCATCATAGGACGCGATGCGCGTCCTGAGCTGGAACCTCTTCCACGGCCGCTCCGTGCCCGAGGCGCGGCACGCGCTGCTGGCCGAGTTCACGGACAAGATCGCCGGAGTCGACTGGGACGTCGCCCTGCTGCAGGAGGTCCCGCCCTGGTGGCCGGGGCCGCTGGCGCGCGCGACCGAGGCCGACGCGCGGGCCGTGCTGACCTCGCGCAACTTCGGCCTGGCGGCGCGGCGCTGGGTCGCCGAGCGCCGGCCGGACCTCGTCAAGGCCAACGGCGGCGGCGCGAACGCGATCCTGGTGCGGCGCGGGTTCGCCGCGATCGGCGCGCACGCGAGCGAGCGGCTGCGGACGTGGCCGGAGCGGCGCTGGCTGCACGCGGTGCGCCTCGACGGGTCCGGGGTGTGGGTCGGCAACGTCCACGCGACCGCCAACCCGAAGGACAAGGCGCGCGCCGACATGGCGCGCAGCGGCGCGACGCTCGCGGGCTGGGCCGGCGACGCGCCGGCGCTGCTGGGCGGCGACGCCAACGTGCCGGACCCGGAGGTGCCGGGGTTCGACGACGTCGGCGGCCACCGGATCGACCGCTTCTTCACGCGCGGCGGGCTGGCGGTGGCGCGCGCGCCCGTGGCGCTGGACCATGCGCCGCTCTCCGACCATGCGCCGGTGCTGATCGAGGTCTCGTAGGGTCCTGGGGGCCATGCGCCGCCTCCTCCCGCTCCTCGCCCTGTGCTCGTCGCTCGCCGCGCTCGCCGCCGGCTGCGGCGACTCCGACCGTGGCGGCAGCGCACAGGCGCTCGGCGCCGGCGACGTCATCGGGATGAAGGCGCTGCACTTCAAGCCCGACCACGTGCAGGTCCCGGTCGGCCAGAAGATCACGTGGAAGAACGACGAGAGCGTCCCGCACGACGTCAAGGCCGACAGCGGCGCGGACTTCGCGTCCAAGACCTTCGGCAAGGACGGCACGTATGCGTTCACGCCGACCACGGCGGGGACGATCAAGTACGAGTGCACGCTGCACCCGGGCATGGACGGGACGATCGACGTGGTCGCGAAGTGACCGGCGCGGGCTGGACCTGCGCGGCGAGCGGGCGATCCCGGCCGCGGTGTGGGAGCGCACCGCGGATCTCCTACGCCTGGTCGTCGCCGACATGGAGCTGGCCGAGCTGTCGCCCGAGGTCGGCCGCCTCGCCGCGCTGACGACGCTCGACGCGGCGCACAACGCGCTGACCGCCGTGCCCTCCGCGATCGGAGACCTCCGCGCCCTGCGGATCCTCTACCTCGGCGACAACGCCCTGACCGCCGTGCCGGAGGGCGTGCGCCCGCTGCGCGCGCTGGAGTACCTGGGCATCGACGACAACGCCATCGCCGCGCTCCCCGACTGGATCGGCGAGCTGTCGTCGCTGGTCGAGCTGCGCGTGCAAGGCAATGCCCTTACCTCGCTCCCGCCGGCGATCGGCGACCTCGCCGCGCTGCGCGAGCTCCACGTCCGCGGCAACGGGCTGACGTCCCTCCCGCAGGCGATCGGCGCGCTGCCCGCGCTGCGCGTGCTCGACCTCCGCGACAACGCGCTGACCACGCTGCCCGACACGCTCGCGGCGCTCCCGCGCCTGCGCACCCTCGACCTCCGCGCCAACCCGCTGCGCGCGCTGCCGAAGCTGCCGCCGTCGCTGGAGAAGCTCGACCTGCGCTGGACGCCGTTCTTCCCGGAGCTTCCGCCCGCCGCCCAGGCGGTTCGCGACCGCGGCGGCGTCGTCCTCAACTAGCTCAGTGGACGAGGACCTTGAGGCCCACCATCATGGCCCCGAGGCCGACGTTGAGCAGGCCGATCAGGACGCTGCCGCCGTGGCGGTAGCCGAGCGCGCGGCCGACGGCCAGGCCCCAGCCGAAGAGCCCCAACAGGCCCATCCCGATCGCGCCCCACCCGGCGGCCTCCCGCGACAGGACGCCGACGACGCCGAGCAGGAGCGGGATCGCCGGGCCGAGCGGCGCCGTGAGGATCGGCGCCTCGTGGTAGGCGTGCTGGCGCGCGAGGTCGCGCCAGCGGCGCTCCGGGTAGCGGACCCGCGACGCGAGCGTGTCGGCGTAGACGTGCACGACGAAGAACACGAGGCTCGTGATCAGGATGCCGCCGAGGACGACCGCCGCCTCGGCCTGCCCGGACTTCGTCAGGGCGATGATCACGGCCAGGACGAGGACCGTCCCGTAGAGGCCGCCGGAGCGCGGCGGGGGGACGTCGTCGACGGGGTCGCTCACGAGCGGCGCCCCGCCGTGTCCGCGACGACCAGCCGCGCGCCGACGTCGCACGCGTCCAGGTCCAGCAGCTCGGCGTTGCGCGCCGCCCAGGCGCCGCACTCCAGGTCGGCGGCCAGCGCGGCGACCGCGCGCGCCTCGACCGCCGGCCCGAAGCGCGACCACACCGACGTCACGGCGCGCACGTCCTCGCGCAGGTAGGCGTCGGGCCGGCGCCAGAAGGCGTGGAAGAACGCGTCCTCGCAGTCCCAGGGGATCGGCACCGGCGCGATCTCGGCGTCCGGCGTCAGGCATGTCGCCGCCCGGTCGGCCAACGAGGGGTGCGCGCCGGCGTACCGGTTGAACTCCGGGACGTAGTCGCGGATCAGCCAGAACGTGTCGGTCAGCGCGTTCTCCCAGTTGAACAGCACCACGCGCCGGCCCACCCGCGCGCACTCGCGTAGGCCGGCGGCGTTGTCGGCCCAGTGGTGGTCGCTCAGCACGGTCATGACGACGTCGAACGCGTCGTCGTCGAACGGGAGCGCCTCGGCGCGCGCGTCCACGCACGCCGCCGCGCCGGCCGGCCGCTGCGCGCGCATGACCGCGCTCGGCTCGACGGCGAGCACGTAGCGGTCGCGCGGCTCGTAGGAGCCGGCGCCGGCGCCGACGTTCAGGACCGTCCGCGCGTCGCCGAGCCCGGCCCAGATGGCCGCGGCGATGCGCGGGTCCTCCCGCCGGCCGGCGCCGTACCCCACGCCGATCGTGTCGTAGAGATCTCCGGCCCCCATGGCCCGGAGCATCGCCGCTCAGCCGCGGCCGCGCAATCCGAAGCCACGCAGGAGCATCAGCGCGCGCTCGCCCATGCCGCCGTGGGCGGGCAGGACGCCGACCTGGACGGAGGCGTCGTAGAGGTCGAAGAACGCGCGCACACGCCACAGCCGCTCGCGCGGCGGGTCCAGCTCGCAGTAGAGGACGGCGTGGACCGAGAACGCCTTGCGGGTCGGCGGGAACGACGGCAGCTCGCCGGTGTGCGTCCCGGCCAGGCGGATCGGCGCCGCGACGTAGCGCCCGTCGCTCAGCCGCTCGCCGGCCTTCTCGACGCGCGCGTCGGGCACCGCGACCCACAGCCGGGCGAAGTGGTCGCCGAGCGCGTCGCAGCCGTGCAGCGCCGGACCGGTCAGCGGATCCTCGTAATGGACGTCGAGCGCGCAGACCGCCGCGAACGCGCTGCGATCCCGCCCGACGAGCGCCGCCTGGAACCCGTCGAGCAGCTCGTCGGTCACTGCAGTGGGCGGGCGGGGTCGCTGGGATGGACGTATTCATCCGGCCCGCCGTCCGGATCTCCCCCCGCCGGATGGACGAACTCGGCGACGCCGGCCTCGGCGGTCGACGCCGTGGCGTGCAGCCGCTGCGGGATGCGGCCGGCGGTGCGAGCCAGCAGGCCGGCCTCGACGGCCAGGCGGATGGCGCGCGCCATCGCGACCGGGTCCTCGGCGCGGGAGATCGCGCTCGCGCACAGGACGCCGTCGCAGCCGAGCTCCAGCGCCAGCGCCGCGTCGCTCGCGGTGCCCACGCCGGCGTCGAGGATGACCGGCAGCGCGGTCTGCTCGCGGATCAACCGCAGGTTGTAGGCGTTGTTGATGCCCATGCCCGAGCCGATCGGCGAGCCCAGCGGCATGATCGCCGCGCAGCCGACGTCCTCCAGCCGGCGCGCCAGGACGGGGTCGTCGGTCGTGTAGGGCAGGACCACGAAGCCCTCGTCGACCAGCTGCTCGGCGGCGGCCACGAGCTCGACGGCGTCGGGCAGCAGCGTGCGCTCGTCGCCGATGACCTCCAACTTGACCCACTCGGTGGCGAACGCCTCGCGCGCCAACTTGGCGGTCAGGACCGCGTCGCGGGCGGTGTAGCAGCCGGCGGTGTTCGGCAGGACGCGCACGCCGGCGGCGTCGAGGACGTCCACGAGCGACCCGCGCGCCCCCGGATCGATCCGGCGCAGCGCGACCGTGACCATCTCGGTCCCGGACGCCGCGATCGCGTCGGCCAGCGTCTCCAGGCGCGGGAAGCCGCCCGTGCCCAGGATCAACCGCGATGAGAACTCCACCCCTGCGATGCGCATCGACCCCATCATCCTCCCTGGACCGCGATCAGCACTTCCACGCGCGCGCCGTCGGGCACCGCGAACGTCGCCCACGCCCCGCGCGGGATGACCTCGGCGTCGACGGCGACCGCGACCCCGCGGTCGGGCACGTCCAGCGCCGCCAGCAGCTCGGTGACCGTCGCGCCCGGTGCCACGGCGTCGGACGGCTCGCCGTTGATGATGATCATGCCGGGGCGCCCTCCGCGGCGAAGCGCTCGGGCCGGAGCGCGTGGTCGGGCCGGCCGCCGGTCAGCTCGTCGGCCACGAGCTCGGCGGTCAGCGGGCAGAGCAGGATGCCGTTGCGGAAGTGGCCGGTAGCCCAGACGATGCGCTCGTCGGCGGGGTCGGTCCCGACGATCGGCGCGTTGTCGGGCGTCCCGGGGCGCAGGCCGGCGAGCGCCTCCTCGATCTCCAGCTCGAGCAGGCCGGGGATCACCTCGCCCGCGTCGCGCAGCAGCTCGTAGACGCCGAGCGCCGTGACCGCGGTGTCGAAGCCTCGCTCCTCCATCGTCGCGCCGAGGTAGTAGCGGCCGTCGCCGCGCGGCACGAGGTAGCCGGGGGTGGGTGGGCCCCATCTCAGGACGCGGTCGCACAGGCCCGGGCCGGACGGGTCGCGCAGGCGCAGCGCCTGACCCTTGACCGGGCGCACGGGCATCCGCCGGCTCTCCCCCGCCCAGGCGCCGGTCGCGATGACGACGCGCTCCGCGGGCAGCGTCGCGAGGTCGGACACATCCGTCCCCGCGCGCACGTGCACGCCCGCGCGAACGCACGCCTCGATCAGCGCCGCCGTCACGCGGATCGGCTCGACCGCGTGGTCGTCGGGCAGCGCCAGCGCCAGCCGCAGGGACGGCGCCAGCGCGGGCTCGCGCCGCCGCGCCTCGGAGCCCAGCAGGCGCTCGACCTTCAACCCCATGCGCTCGCGCAGCGCGCGCTCGCGCTCGACGTGCTCGGCCTCGTCGCGGTCGCGGGCGAGCAGCAGCGAGCCGCAGGCGCGGTAGCCGACGTCGACGCCGGTCACATCGCCCAGCTCGGCCGCGAACGCGGGCCAGCGCCGCGCGCTCTCCAGGTTGTGGACGAGCAGCGCGCGCTCCTGCGCGTCGGCCTCGGCGACCGGCGCGAGCATCCCGGCCGCGGCGCGCGAGGCGCCGGCGCCGAGGTCGCCACGGTCGATCAGCAGGACGTCGAGGCCGCGCTGGCGCGCGCGCCACGCGACGGCGAGGCCGATGACGCCGCCGCCGACGACGGCCACGTCTGCGTGCGGGAGCGGGTTCGTCACGGCACGTCGAGCGTATCGCCGTGACACGGATGACACACCAGCGACACAGTTGGCACACTCCTCCGCCGATGTCCCTGCTTGAGCGACGCCGCGCCCGCCTCGCCGCCGCGCGCCTGTACCTCGTCTGCGACGCGACGCCCGGCGGGCGGCCGCTCGAGGAGGTGCTGGCGCCGGCGCTGCGCGGCGGCGTCGACGTCTTCCAGCTGCGCTGCAAGGACGCGACCGACGCCGAGATCCTGGCGGCGGCGACCGTCGCCCGCGAGTGGTGCGAGGTCGCCGAGGCGTTGTTCATCATCAACGACCGCCCGGACCTCGTGGCCGCGACCGGCGCCGACGGCGTCCACGTCGGCCAGGACGACACGCCGGTGGCGCAGGCGCGGCGGATCGCCGGACCGGACGCGCTCGTCGGGCTCTCCACGCATTCGCCGGACCAGGTCGACGGCGGCGCGGTCGCCGACTACATCGGCGTCGGCCCGGTCCACGTCACCCCGACCAAGCCGGGGCGCCCCGCGGTCGGGACCGACCTCATCACCTACGCGGCGCGCAACGCGAAGGTCCCGTGGTTCGCCATCGGCGGCGTCGACGAGGACACCATCGACCCGGTGATGGCCGCGGGCGCCAACCGCGTCGCGGTCGTCCGGGCGATCGCCGAGGCGCAGGACCCGGAGGCCGTGACGCGCCGGCTCGCCCACGCGCTCGAGATCGGCCCGCCCGGCGTGCGCCGGCCGCGCAAGTCCGCCGAGGAGCGCACGGCCGAGATCCAGGCGACGCTCGAGCCGCTCGCGCCCGGCGAGCGCCCGCCCGCGCTGGTCGTCGCCGTGGCCGCGGCGGTCGCGCTCGGCATCGTCAACCTCGGCCTCGCGGTCACCGGCCACAGCGGCAAGGGCGGCGCCGGCACGCTGATCGTCTACTGCGCGCTGATGTTCGCCGCGGCCTACGGCATGTGGACCAAGCGCTACCTCGCGGTCCTCCTGTTCCAGATCCTGCTCGCGATCCTGGTGGTCTTCTTCTTCCTCTTCCTGCTGCGCGCCTCGTCGGTCGGCGACGTCGCGCTGAGCCTCGCCGTGATCGTCCCGGCGGGCTGGCTGTTCTGGAAGCTGGTGCGCGTGCTCGCGCGCCTGCAGGTGCCGGCGCCGACGGCCGTCTGAACCGGGCGCCTGATCGCGGATCAGGCGCAGGTAGGGTCGGACCACCCGTTCGCTACATTGCGAGCTATGTCCGACACGACGTTCGATGTCATCGTCATCGGCTCCGGTCCCGGCGGCTACGTGGCCGCCGTGCGTTCGGCGCAGCTCGGCCTGAGCACGGCGGTGATCGAGCGCGACGACGTCGTCGGCGGTCGCTGTTTGAACTACGCGTGCATCCCGGCCAAGGCGGTGCTGCGCTCGGCCGACATCTTGAGCGAGGTCCGCGACGCCGGGGAGTTCGGGATCAGCCTGAACGGGACCGAGCCGACGGTCGACTTCGGCGCGATCGGCGAGCGGCGCACCAAGGTCATCACGACGCTGACCGGCGGCGTGTCGGGGTTGTTCAAGAAGAACGGCGTCGAGGTCATCGCCGGTGAGGCGTCGCTGACGCCCGACGGCCAGGTCAAGGTCGGCGACACGGTGTACACGGCCAACAAGGCGGTGGTGTTGGCGACCGGCAGCGTCAAGAGGGCGCTGCCGGGCCTGGAGTTCGGCGCCAACGTGATCGGGACCGAGGAGGCGTGGGCGCTGACCGAGCTGCCCGAGACGCTGGCGGTCATCGGCGCGGGGGCGTCGGGGACCGAGATCGCCAGCGCCTATCAGCGCCTGGGCTCGGACGTCACGTTGTACGAGGGCCTGGACCGGGTGCTGCCGACCGAGGACGCCGACATCTCCAAGGCCGCCGCCCGCGGGTTCAAGAAGCAGGGCATCACGGTCAAGACCAACACGTTCTTCGACCCGGCCGACGCCGGCGGCTTCGACTGGGTCGTGATCGCCGCCGGCCGCGGGCCGGATGTTGCAGCACTTGGTCTGGAGGCCGCCGGCGTCGAGCTGACCGAGCAGGGCCTGATCAAGGTCGACGGCGCGCTGCGCACGTCCAAGGCCAAGGTGTATGCCATCGGCGATCTCGTCCCCGGCCCCGCGCTCGCGCACAAGGCCTCAGACGAGGGGATCATCGCCGTCGAGGACGCCGCCGGCCACAAGACGCACCCGATCTCCTACCTCGACATCCCGCGCGCGACGTTCTGCACCCCGAACGTCGGCAGCTTCGGGCTGACCGAGGAGCAGGCCAGGGAGCAGGGCTACGACGTCGTCGTCGGCAAGGTCCAGTACGGCGCCGTGGGCGCGGGCACGGTCTACGGCGACCGCACCGGCGTCATCAAGATCGTCGGCGACAAGAAGTACGGCGAGATGCTCGGCGGCCACATCGTCGGCACCCGCGCCACCGAGCTCATCCAGGAGCTCGTCAACGTCAAGCTGCTCGAGGGCGGCTACAGCGAGGTCGCCCGCATGATCCACGGCCACCCCACGCTCTCCGAAGGCGTGATGGAGGCGGCACGCGCCGCCGACGGCTGGCTCATCCACGGCTGAGTCGATGGGCTTCGAGGTCACGCAGCACGGCGACGGCGCCCAGAGCGCCGCGCCACCCGCCCGCGCGGCCTTCTACTTCGACTTCGCCTCGCCCGAGGCGTACCTCTCCGCCGAGCGCGTGATCCAGACGCTGCCGTTCGCGGCGGAGTGGATCCCGATCCGCGCGCCGCGCGCGTGGAGCGACGGCTTCCGCTGCGCCGAGGAGCGCGCGATCGCCCAGGGCGAGATCGAGCGCGTCGCGGCGGCCCGGACGCTGCAGGCCCTGCGCTGGCCGCCTGAGGACTTCGACCCCGAGCCGGCGCTGCGCGCCGCGACCTACGCCAAGCAGATCGGGCGCATCGTGGCCTTCGGCCTCGCCGCGTTCCGCCAGGCCTACGCCGGCGGGCACGACCTCGGCGACACGGACGTCGTCCTGATCGCGGCGTCGGCGTGCGAGATGCACCCGCGCGCCGTGCTGCAGGCGATCGAGCGCGACGCGGTCACGCGCGCGCTGGACGAGGCGACCGAGCTGGCGGTGCGGCGCGGCGTGACCGTCGCGCCGACGGTCTGGACGCCGGACGGCGCGCTGCTGGAAGGGGATGCCGCCCTCGACATCGTGGGAACCCCGTCGCCATGAAGGCACGCGCTCGCTACGAGGTCCTGGTCGAACGCGACGCGATCGAGGTCGTCGACATGGACCAGGGCGAGGGCATCCTGTTCTGGGACTGCACCCCGCGCCAGCGCCGCCGCATGCACGAGGCGCTGATCCGCGACCTCGACCGCCTCAGCCCGCAGGACTTCCTGTACGAGTGGGCCGTGGCCGAGCCGTCGCAGTTCGACTGAGCCGGCGCAGCAGCTCGGAGCGGAGCACGTCAGGTGCTCAGGACCAGGCGCCGCAGGTGCGACAGGGCCGCGGGGCGGCGCTCGTCGTCCTCGAGCAGCGCGGCGACGAGCCGGCGGCAGGCCTCGAGGTCGTCGCGGCCGGCGGCCGAGTGGACCCAGTGGTGCAGCAGGTCCGTGTCGTCGGCGCGCAGGACGGCCTGGCGGACGCGGTGGTCCAGCGCCTCGCGCGCCTCGACGATCAGCGGCAGCTCCGAGCGCGGCAGCAGCGGCGCCTGGTAGGCGTCGAGCGCGGCCGACAGCGCGCCGGCGTCCGCGAGCTCCTGTGCCGCGAGGAAGTCCGCGCGCGGCGCCGCGTCGAGGCGGTAGGGCTCGGCCAGCAGGCGGCGGCCGAGGATCCGGCGCAGGCGCGACAGCTCGGCGCGCGCGGTCACGGGCTTGCCGAAGTCGCCGTGCGTCGCGATCGCGACCTGCTCGGCGCTCATGCCCTCCGGCCGCAGCGCTAACAGCACCAACAACTCCGAGTGGCGGCGTGAGAGCGTCACGGTCTGGCCCTCGCGGACGTCGACCTCGGCGCGGTCGCGACCCAGCGCGCGCACGCGCAGCCCGGGGCGCGGGACCGCGAGCGGGAACGCGCCGCGCAGCTCGGCGTCCTCGCGCGCCGCCACCGCGCGCGCGGTCGCCTCGCGCAGGAGCAGGCCCTCGACCATCCGCGCCGCCGCGGTCACCAGCGCGAGCGAGTGCGGGTGCGCGGTCTGCAGCGGGCCGGACAGGTCGAGCACGCCGAGCAGCTCACCGCTCAGCGGATCGTGGAGCGGCGCGGCGCTGCACGTCCAACCGTGGACCGGCGTCGCGAAGTGCTCGGCGCTGAAGACCTGGAGCCCGTGGTCGAGCGCGAGCGCGGTGCCCATCGCGTTGGTCCCGGCGCCGGCCTCGCTCCAGCACGCGCCGCGCTGGAGGTGCACGCCGGTCGCCTGGTCGATCATCCGCTGGTCGCCGTCGATCCACAGCAGCGTCCCGTCGGCGTCGCACACGAGGAGGACCTGCTCGCCCTCGGCGCGGACGTCGTCGAGCAGCGACCGCAGCACGCCCTCGGCGCGCGCGAGCGGCGAGCGCGCCCAGCGCTCGGACGCCTCGTCGCCGGCCAGCGCCAGCGGCGCGAGACCGCGCTCGGCGTCGACGCCGGCCGCGGCGCAGCGGCGCCAGGAGTCGACGATCACGTCGCGCAGCTCGGGAGGCGGCGGCGCGCCCGACAGCACGGCGTCGTGCGCGCGCGCCAGCCGCAGCGCGCTGCCACGCCGATCGCCCGTCGAGGGGATCGCGACCCAGGAGCTCATCAACCCACGACCGTTTCTACGCCCAACGCAACGGAGTTGCAACCCCCCTCCGCCTACCTTCGCGCCAACCCGTTTTCGAATGGAGGAGCAGACATGGCGCTCGACGCCCAGATCGACCAGGACGCACGGGCCTTCGTGGCCCGCGACCACCGCATGCTCATCGGCGCCGACTGGGTGGAGGCGGCGTCCGGCCAGACCTTCGAGACCTATGACCCGGCGACCGGCGAGGTGCTGGCCACCGTGCCGCGCGGCAGCTCGGAAGACGTCGACCGTGCCGTCAAGACCGCGCGCGCGGCGTTCAACCCCGACGCCCCGTGGCGCCGCATGACGCCGTCCGAGCGCGGCCGCGCCATCCACCGCTTGGGCGACCTCGTGCTGGAGCACGGCGACGAGCTCGCCACGCTGGAGACGCTGGACAACGGCAAGCCGCTGGCCGTCGCCAAGGCCGCCGACGTCCCGCTCGCCGCCGACCTGTTCCACTACATGTCGGGCTGGACCACGAAGAGCGGCGGCTCCACCCTGCAGATCTCGGTCCCGTACATGCCGGGCGCCGAGTGGCACGCCTACACGTTGCACGACCCCGTCGGGGTCGTCGGCCAGATCATCCCCTGGAACTTCCCGTTGTTGATGGCCTGCTGGAAGCTCGGGCCGGCGCTGGCGACGGGCTGCACGGTCGTGCTCAAGCCCGCCGAGCAGACGCCGCTGAGCGCGCTGCGCCTGGCCGAGCTGGCGCTCGAGGCCGGGATCCCGCCGGGCGTCATCAACGTCGTGACCGGCTTCGGCGAGGAGACTGGCGCGCCGCTGGCCGCCCATCCGGACGTCGACAAGGTCGCGTTCACCGGCTCGACCGAGGTCGGCAAGCTGATCCTCCAGGCGGCCGCGGGCAACCTGAAGAAGGTGTCGCTGGAGCTCGGCGGCAAGTCGCCGAACGTCGTCTACGCCGACGCGGACCTCGAGACCGCGATCCCGGGTGCGGCGAACGCGATCTTCTTCAACCACGGCCAGTGCTGCGCCGCCGGCTCGCGGCTGTTCGTCGAGCAGTCGATCTACGACGACGTCGTCGCCGGCGTCGCCGACCACGCGAAGTCGATCCAGGTCGGGCCGGGGCTCGACCCCGCCACGCAGATGGGGCCGCTGGTCTCCCAGGAGCAGATGGACCGCGTGTGCGGCTTCCTGGCGTCGGGTGAGACCGAGGGCGCCGAGACCATCACCGGCGGCAAGCGCCATGGCGACAAGGGGTACTTCGTCGAGCCGACCGTCCTGGCCGGCACCAACCCGCAGATGAAGGTCGAGGCCGAGGAGATCTTCGGCCCGGTCGTCACCGTGCGGCCGTTCGAGCAGGGCGGGCTGCCGCCGGACGCGAACGCGACGTCCTACGGCCTGGCCTCCGGCGTGTGGACCCAGGACCTCGGCAAGGCCCACCGCACCGCCAAGGCGCTGCGGGCCGGCACGGTGTGGATCAACTGCTACAACGTGTTCGACGCCGCCCTGCCGTTCGGCGGCTACAAGGAATCGGGCTGGGGCCGCGAGATGGGCGCCGAAGCCCTCGAGCTGTACACGGAGGTCAAGTCGGTCGTGACGCTCCTCTGATCCCACTCGGTCGGGCGTCGCGGGTACCCTCGTCCCGCGATGCCCGACCATCCCCTGGGAGACGCCTCCGCAGCGCTCGCGCGGTGGAGCGCGATGCTCCTGATGCGCCGGTTCGAGGAGCGCTCGGCGGAGCTGTACGAGCGCGGGCTCATCGGCGGGTTCCTGCACCGGTGCGGGAGCGAGGAGGCGGTGATCGCGGGCAGCGCGTCGGTGCTGGCCGGCGAGGACGCGGTCCTGACGACCTTCCGCGCCGTGCCGTGGGTGCTGGCGCGGGGCGGCGCGCCCGAACGCGTGATGGCCGAGCTGCTGGGCCGCGTCGACGGCGTGGCCGGCGGGCGCGGCGGCGCGACCCATGTGCTGGATGTCGAGCACGGGGTGCTCGGCGGCTGGGGCATCCCGGGCGGGCACGCGCCGGTCGCGGCGGGCGTCGCGCTGAGCGGGCGCCTCGCGGTGTGCGCGATGACGGCCGGCGCGACCGCGCAGGGCGTCGTGGGCGAGACGTGGGCGCTGGCCGCGACGTGGGGCCTGCCGGTCGTGTTCGTGGTCACGCGTGATGTTGGTGCGGTCGATCCGCCGGCCGCGTTGACCGAGCTGTTCGAGCGCGGCGCGGCGGCCGGCGTCGCCGGGCTGCGGTGCGACGGGATGGACGTGCTGGCGGTCGCGCACGTCGTCGGCGACGCGGTGGCGCGGGCGCGCGCGGGCCGGCCGATGTTGGTGGAGGCCTTGATCCGCCGCGACGTCGACGCGGTCGCGACGTTCGGCACGCGGCTGGAGGCCGAGGGCGTCCTCGATCCGGACGCGCGTGCCGAGATCGAGGCCGGCGTGACGGCCCGGATCGACCGGGCGGTGGCGTTCGCCGAGGCGTCGCGCGAGCCGCTGGCGAGCGAGCTGTGAGCGTCACGTACCGCGAGGCGCTGGGCGCCGCGCTGCTCGACGCGCTGGCCGCCGACGAGCGCGTCGTGCTGCTCGGGCAGGACATCGGGGCGCGCGGCGGCGCCTACGGCGTGACCGCCGGCTTGTTGGAGGCCTTCGGCCCGGCGCGCGTGCGCGACGCCCCGAGCTCGGAGGCGGCGCTGCTCGGGGTGGGCGTCGGCGCAGCGCTCGCGGGGATGCGGCCGGTCGTCGAGCTGACGACCGCGGCGTTCCTGCCGCTGGCCTACGACCAGCTCGTCCATCATCTTGCCGCGGCGCGCGCGCTCTCGGGCGGGGCGCTGCGGGTCCCGCTGGTTCTGCGCGTGCCGCAGGGCGCCGGCGCGCGGCTGGGTCCGGTGCACTCGGCGAACGTCGAGGGCTTGTTGCATCACATCCCGGGCCTGCGCGTGGTGGCGCCGGCGACGGTGGGCGATGCGCGGGGCATGCTGCGGGCGGCGATCGCCGACGACGAGCCCGTCGTCGTGCTGGAGCACACCGGGTTGTATGACCTGGTCGGCGAGGACGACGATGGCGGCGTCGCCGCCCTGGACCGCGCGGTCGTGCGCCGCGCCGGCGGCGACGTGACGCTGATCGCCGCCTCGCGCATGGCGGTCGTGGCGGCGCGGGCCGCCGAGACCTTGGCCGAGAAGCACGGCTTCGCGGCGACCGTGGTCGACCTGCGGTCGCTGCGCCCCTTGGACCTGGAGACCGTGCGGACCGCGGCGCGCGGCGCCAACGGGCGCGCGGTGATCGTCGAGGAGGGCTGGCCGAACGGCGGCGTCGGCGCGACGCTCGCCGCGGCGCTCGGCGGCCGCGTCGTCCGGGTGACGGGCGCCGACGCGTTCGTGCCCTACGCCCGAGCGCTGGAGGCGGCGGCGCTGCCCGACGAGGACGCCGTCGTGCGCGCGGCGCTCCCGCTGGCCCGCGTCCGCGACCGCCGCGCGATCGGCGGGCCCGATCACACCATGACGATCGAGATCGACATGGAGGCCTTGGTCGCCGCCCGCCGCGCCTCGGGCGGCCGCTCGCTCGGCGACCTCGTCGCCGCCGCCGTGCATGAGCTGCTCGGCCCGTTCGGCGAGGCCGCGATCGTCACCGACGGCGGCGCCGTGACGGTCCTCGGCGACAACCGCCGCACGAGCCCGCGCCTGCCCGCCGCGACGCTGGTGTTCGGCCCGGTGAAGACCAGCCCGGCCGCGGTCGACGGCGCCGTGACGATCCGCCACCTCGCCACGCTGACGCTTACGCTCGCGGCCGGCCTGGCGACCTCCGAGGACGCGACCACGCTCCTCGCCGCCCTGCGTGAGCGGCTCGAGGCGGGCTAGCGCCTCAGCGTCACCTTGAGGCGGAACGCCGCCGCACCGGTGCCGCCGGTCACCACCGCCGCGACCTTCTTCCTCTTCCGCAGCGCGGACTTCGCGGCCTTCGACAGCTTCACCTTGACCGTGGCGGTCTTGCCGGCCGCGATCTTGTACTTGGCGGTGCCGTAGGACACCACCTTGGGCTTCTTCCTCTTCGCCGCCGTCGTCGCGGTCGGGGCGACGAGGCGCAGCGTCCCGGCACACGCGGTGGTCAGCAGGCAGCGCAGCCGCAGCGCGGCGAGGCCGTCGCGCACGACCGCCGACGACGAGCCGGCACCGAGCGGGACCACCGCGGTCGGGATCGCCGGCGTCGGCGCGGCGACCGGCGCGACCGGCGGCGGCGGCGCGGGTGCGGGCGGCGCCGGCAGGCAGGCGGTCTGCGGGTTGGCGGGCGCCTGCGGCTGCGCGTTGCCGAGCGTCATCGGCACGCCGCACCAGTCGTACTGGAGCAACACCTCGTAGCCGTCCATGATCCCGACGTCGGTGTTGGACTCGCCGAGGGCGAGCGCCGGATGGAGGAACGTCGCCTGCGCCTGGTTGGCGGCCGAGCCGAAGAGGAAGCCGTGGCGGCCGCGGTCGTTGACCGGCAGCGAGCCGGGCCCGACGGCGACGACGACCAGGATGTCGTTGAACTGCGAGCCGTCCTGCGTGCCCACGCCCGAGCCGGCGGGCAGGTTGACCGCGAACTCGCTCACGGCGTTCGCGGTCGGCTGCACCTGGTCGCTGACCTGCTTGGCCGTGCAGCACAGCCTGCTGCCCGAGCTGACGATCGCGAACCGCAGGGGCGCGGGCGCGTCCCCGCTGCGGACCCGCACGCGCGTCACCGCGCCGGCGCCGCGCGGCACGTAGGTGTTGGCGATCGGCTGCGCGTCCGGCCCGTACTCGGTCGACCACCACATGCACGTCGTCGCGCCGGTGTTGATGAAGGTGATGGTCCCGTCGCTGGGCCCGATGTAGGGGCGCGCGAGGCACTGGTTCGCGCCGCTCGGGAGCGCGAGGTTCGCCGGCGCGGCCAGCGTGCTGCCGTTGGTCGCGAGCACCGGCGCCTGGGCCTGGGCGCCCGCGGCGAAGAGCAGCGACGACAACAGCAGGGCGACGAGCGTGCGCATCGCCGCCGAGCCTAGACGCGCGATCCCGGCTTGGCGATACGGGAACTTGCGTACGTCGCGTCGCTACCGGCGACCGCCGCCGCCGAGACCGCCGAGGATCCCGCCGACGACCTGGCCGACGCCGGTCACGGTCTGGTCGACCGTCTGGCCGACGGCGGTGACGGTGTTCGCCACGGTGGGCGAGACGGGCTGCACGGCGCCACCGGCGGCGCCGGCGACGTTGCTGACCGCGCCGCCGACGACTTGCGTCGCGCCCGTGACGGCCTGGGCGGCGGCGTCGGGGACCGACGGCGTGGCCGGCGTGGCGGGCGGCGTGGGGGTCGACGGCGCGCTGGGCGTCACCGGCGCGCCGGGCGTCGGCGCGCTCGGGCCGGCGGCCGAGGAGGAAGACGAGGACGAGGACGACGACTTGGCCGGCGCGGCGCCCGCCGTCGAGGACTCGGCCGGCGACGACGCCGGTGCGGAGGCCGGCGGCTGCGCGGCCGGCGTCGGCGTCGGGCTCGACCCGTCGCCGTGCCCGGTCGAGCCCTCGCGCCGCGCCCGCGTGTGCTGGCGGGCGGCCGTGCGCGTCGCGGCCCGCCGCGACGACGCGGTCTCCGACGCGGACGCCGGGCGCTTGACCGGCACCGCCGGCAGCGTGCTCACCGCGGCGGTGCGGTCGGCGTCGACCACGTCCCGCGCCCCACCCGTGCCGACGTCCTCCGCCAGCTCGGTGGCCGCGGCGCCCGCGCCGGCGCCGGGCGCGCGCATCCCCGGCCAACCGTGGAAGGCCATGGTCGCCGAGAAGATCGCCAAGACGATCCCGCCCGCGGCGATGATCGAGCCCGAAGCCCCGGCCGCCGCCGCAAATGCCCGCAAGAAGCGCATCCGAGGGACGGCATCGGCCGGGCCCGAACGATCCTTGATGTCAGCAGGTTGACATGCAGGGTCTAGCCGCCGATGCGGCCCGGGTTGTCCGGGCCCGCGACGGTGGCGTTCGGCCGCTGGTCCGGATCGACCCGCTTGACCGGCAGGCCCTCGTCCATCCGGACGAAGACGCAGAAGTCCTTGCGCGGGTCCGGCCCCGCCCAGCAGGTCCGGAACAGGTCGGCGCCCGACCGCCACGTGTCCTCGCCGTGCAGCGGCAGGTAGCGCGCCGGGGCGCGGTGGGCGGCGAAGACGCGCGCTTCGCGCAGCGCCGTCGCGCTCACCTGGTCGCTGTCGCGCAGGGCGCCTCGATGCGCGACCCCGCCCGCGATCAGCAGCACGCTGAGCCCGGCCATCCCGATGGCGCCGGCGCGGTCGGCGGCGATCTCGCGCGGCAGGTCGGGTCGGCGTACCCGCAGCGCCCAGGTCCCGACCCGCGGCGCCACGGCGACCACCAGCACGTTCAGCAGGCCCGCGGCGAGCAACGACCCCAACAACGACGACCGTCCGCCGGAGAACGGCAGCCGGGCCAGGACCACCGTGTCGACCACGACGAGGGCCGCGAACGTCGGCCACTGCCATGCGCCGCTCAACCGCCAGCGCAGGCGGGTGCGCCAGGCGGCGAACCCCTCGCGCTCCACGGTCCCGGACATGCCTCCGAGTGTCGCAGCCTCGGCAAGCGGCCCGACGCCGCGAGGGCACCGGCACGCCGTGTGGCACCATCTCCTGCGTGGATCTCTGGACGGTGCACCTGGGTCGCGTCCCCTACAGCGAGGCGCTCGCGCTCCAGCAGCGGGTGCGCGCCGCGCGCCAGGCCGACACGATCCCGGACACGCTGCTGACGCTCGAGCACGACCCCGTCTACACGCGCGGCCGCCGCTCCGACCCCGCCGAGCTGCCGTTCCCGGAGGCCTACTACGCCGAGCGCGGGATCGAGGTCGTCGACGTCGACCGCGGCGGCAAGGTCACCTACCACGGGCCCGGCCAGCTGGTGGCCTATCCGATCGTGCGTGTCGGCGACGTCATGGGCTTCGTCGAGCAGCTCGAGACGCTGATGGTCGACGCGCTGGCCGAGGAGGGCATCGCCGCCCGCGGGCGCGCTCACGAGGGCCGCGACTTCACCGGCGTCTGGGTCGGCGATCGCAAGATCGGCTCGATCGGCCTGCACATCTCCCACGGCGTGACGATGCACGGCCTGTCGATCAACGTCGACGGCGACCTCGACCCCTTCACCTGGATCGTCGCCTGTGGGCTGGGCGACGTGGCGATGACGAGCGTGCTGGAGCAGACCGGCCGCGCCGGCCGCCTGGACTGCGTCCGCAAGCGCGTCGCCCACGGGCTGGCCGGCGCGCTCGACCACCGCCAGCGGCTCGTCACGCCGCGGGCGCTGGAGCGCGCGCTCAGCGCGACGCCCTCGACGGTCGGCTGATCTCCGCGGCCGCGCGATCAAGCGCCCGCCGCGCGACGCCGACCTCAGAAGGGCCATGGACGGCACCCTGCGCATCCTCCTCGTCGTCGTCGCCGCGACCATCCCGGCGGCCCTGATCCACGAGCTCGGCCGCGCCGCCGCCGCGCTGCTGCTGACCAAGGGCCGCGTGATCGTCCTGCTCGGCTCGGGCCGCCCGCTGTTCAGCGTCCGGATCGGGCGCGTGCTCATCGCGCCCACCGCCCGCGCCCTCTTCGACGGCGAGTGCCTGCACGAGCCGACCACGTCACCGCGCCGCGCGACCGCGATCCTGCTGGCCGGCCCGCTCGTCGGCGACGTCGTCTTCCTCGCCGCCGCCGCGGCCGCCGCGACCTGGAACGGCGGCGTCACCGAGCACCCGACCGTCCAGCTCGCGCTGTTCGTCTTCGCGCTCGTCGCCCTGACCCGCGCGTCCGCCGACCTGGTCCGCGCGGTCGGCTCCGGGCCGCGCCTGGCGGTCGCCGCCAAGCCGGTCGCATCCGCTCGATAGCCTACGAGCGGCGATGGCCGCCGAACCGCAGACGCCCCCGAGCCAGCCCCAGCGCGAGCACAAGACGCGATCGCGCTCGAACCCCGGTGGGATGGACGTCCTGAAGGTCCTCGGGCCCGATGTCCTGGACATCCGCGAGCGCAAGCCGAAGTGGTTCAAGGTCCCGATGCCGGGCGGCCCGCGCTACCGCGAGCTGAAGGCCAAGATCGCCGACGACAACCTGCACACCGTGTGCCAGGAGGCCGCCTGCCCGAACATCGGCGAGTGCTGGGAGCGCGGCACCGCGACGTTCATGATCCTCGGCGACACCTGCACGCGCCGCTGCGGCTTCTGCCACGTCAAGACCGGCAAGCCGACCTGGAACGACCCGCTGGAGCCCGCGCGCGTCGCCCGCCAGGTCGCCCGGATGGGCCTGCGCCACGCGGTCATCACGTCGGTCGACCGCGACGACATGCCCGACAAGGGAGCGCACGCGTTCGTCGGCGTCATCCGCCAGATCCGCCGCCAGGCGCCGAACTGCAAGATCGAGATCCTGACGCCGGACTTCCAGGGCCTCGACATGCCGCTCGCCAAGGTCATCGCGGAGCGGCCGGACGTCTTCAACCACAACGTCGAGGTCGTCCCGCGCCTCTACCCCATCGCCCGCCGCGGCTCGACCTGGGAGCGCTCGCTGCGCGTCCTGGAGACCGCGAAGGAGATGGGCGGCGACGCCGTCACGACCAAGTCGGGGCTGATGGTCGGCCTCGGCGAGACGCACGACGAGATGGTCGACGCGCTCGGCCAGCTGCGCGAGCGCGGCGTGCAGGTCATCACGATCGGCCAGTACCTGCGCCCGACCGAGCGGCACCTGCCGCTGGTCCGCTACTGGCACCCGGACGAGTTCGACGCGCTGGCCGCCGCCGGCATGGCGATGGGCTTCGACCACGTCGCCGCCGGCCCGCTGGTCCGCAGCTCCTACCACGCCGACGAGCACGTCCCCCAGCCGCTGCCGGGCACCGGCCCGCTGGCGGCGACCGCCAGCTAGCGTCTTCGCGGGTTGTTCCCGCTCAAGGACAACATCCCCACCGAGCGCTTCCCGCTCGTCACGGTCGCGTTGATCATCGTCAACGTGCTCGTCTACCTGCTCTTCCAGCGCAAGACCGGCATCGACTTCAGCGGCAACAGCCTCGATCAGGACCAGCTGGCGCGCTACTCCGCGATCCCCTACGAGCTCACGCACTGGGGCAAGGAGTGCGCGTTCTCCGACGCGTCGGGCCACGTGATCTGCGAGGGCCAGGACGGCGTCTCGGGCGCCGCTCCGGCCCAGCTGCCGACGCTGCTCACCCCGTTCACCAGCATGTTCACCCACGGCGGCCTGCTGCACCTCGGCGGCAACATGCTGTTCCTGTGGATCTTCGGCAACAACGTCGAGGACGCGATGGGCAAGGTGAAGTTCATCATCTTCTACCTGCTCGGCGGGCTGGCGGCGCTCGGCCTCCAGATCGCGATCGACCCCAACTCGACCGCGCCGACGCTCGGCGCGTCGGGCGCGATCGCGGCGGTGCTCGGCGGCTACATCCTGCTCTACCCGCGGGCGCGGGTGCTGACGGTCATCTTCATCATCTTGTTCTTCACGCTGATCGAGGTGCCGGCGACGGTCGTGCTCGCCGTCTGGTTCCTCGAGCAGGTCCTGTTCGGCGTCTGGGGCCTGAGCGACCCGACCGGGAGCGGCGGCGGCGTCGCGTACTTCGCGCACATCGGCGGCTTCGCCTTCGGCCTGCTCGCGATCCGCGCCTTCACCCGCCGGCGCACCGACGCGTACTTCGACCGCGGCCCGCGCCTGGCCGCCTGAGCCGCCGTGCGCCGCCTGCTGGCATCGCTCCTGCTCGTCGCCGCGCTCGCCGCGGCCGGCTGCGGGACGACCGAGGACGACACGCCCACGACCAAGGTCGCCGACACGCCGCACGAGCCGCTCCAGGCCGCCAACGGCCCGATCGCGCCGGCGCCCGCGACGTCGCCGCTGACGCTCGCGCTCACCGGCACGCCCGACCCGGTGCAGATCAAGTTCGGCAAGCCGCCGCGCAGCGGCATCCTGTTCGACCTCGACACCGGCCAGGTCCTGTGGCGCAAGGACCCGACGCGCATCCTGCCGATCGCCAGCGTCACGAAGATGATGACCGCGCTGGTCGTCGTCGACCACGTCAAGCAGGGCGCGAAGGTCAAGGTGACCAAGGAGGCGCTCGCCTACCAGGGCTCCGGCGTCGGCGTGCTGCCGAAGGGCAAGTGGGTCGGGCTGTCGGCGATGTTGTACGGGTTGCTGCTGCCGTCGGGCAACGACGCGGCGATCGCCCTCGCCCAGCGCACGGCCAGGACCGTCCCGAAGTTCGTCACGCTGATGAACGAGCGCGCGCGGGAGATGGGCCTGGCGTGCACGCGCTACTCGACGCCGTCGGGCTTCACCGACCGCGGCAACCACTCGTGCGCCGCGGACCTCGCCGTCGAGGCCCGCGCCATCCTCGACCAGCCGCGGATCGCCCGGGTCGTCAAGCGTCGCTCGGCGGTCCTGCCGTTCCCGATCAAGGGCGGCAAGCTGTACCTCTACAACCACAACCCGCTCCTGCAGCGGCGCTATCCGGGCACGTTGGGCATCAAGACCGGGTTCACCGACGCCGCCGGCCGCTGCCTCGTCGCCGCGGTCGCGCGCGACGGCCATCGCCTCGGCGTCGTCCTCCTGCACTCGCCCGATCCGGGCGGGCAGGCCGAGAAGCTGCTGGACCGCGGCTTCCGCGCCATCGGCTGAACGTCCAGGCCCGGGCTGAAAGCGCGCGCCACCGTGCCGATTGCACGGTGCGATGGCGCTCCTTCCGCCGACCCCGCCCAACGAGGCCGAGCGTCTCGACGCCCTGCGCCGCCTGAAGCTCCTGGACTCCGAGGCCGATCCGGCCTACCAGGCGCTCGCCGACGTGGCCGCCAAGCTGCTGGACACGCCGATGGCGGCGATCAGCCTGATCGACGCCGACCGCCAGTGGACGAAGGCCGGCGTCGGCCTCGCCCACGGCGAAGCGGACCCGCGCGATGTCTCGTTCTGCGCCCACGTCGTCGGCCGCGACGCGGACCTGCTCGTCGTGCCCGACGCCGCGGCCGACCCGGACTTCGCCGACAACCCGCTGGTCACCGGCGGCCGCGTCGGCTTCTACGCGGGCGCGTCCGTGCGGACCGCCGACGGCCACGCGATCGGCACGCTCTGCGTCATCGACCCGCGGCCGCGCGAGATGGACGAGGCCGACCGCCAGACGCTGCGCACGCTCGCCGCCGCCGTCTCCGCGCACGTCGAGGTGCGCCGCCAGTCGCTGGTCGCCGCCGACCGCCACGGCGAGCTGCTGGCCGTCATCGAGCACGCGCCCGACGCGTTCGCGCGGCTGGATCCCGACAGCGAGATCCTCGGCGTCAACGCCCGGACCGAGGCGCTGCTGGGCTGGGACCGCGACAAGCTCATCGGCCTGCGCGCCCACGACGTGATCGTCCCGCCGGACGGGCGCGCGGCGCACGCCGCCGTGCTCGCCGAGGCGACCGCGACCCGCGGCGCGTCCGGTCTGCCCGACGGGCCGATCGAGATCCTGGTCCGCCACCGCGACGGCACGCTGATCCCGGTCGAGATGACGATCGGCGCGACCGACACGCCGCGCGGCATGCGCTTCAACGTGTTCATGCGCGACATCACCGAGCGCATCGAGCGCCGGCGCGAGCGCGCCGAGGAGGCCGAGGCGCTGAGCGCCCTGGCCGAGGTCACGAGCCGGCTGGCTCGCGGCCTCGACGACGCCGTCCTGCGCGACCAGCTGTGCGACGCGGCGGCTGCGATCGCCGGCGCCACGTCCGCCGCGCTCTTCGTGGCCGGCGGCGACGGCGGCCTGGTCGTCTCCGGCGCCAGCGCGCCCGAGCTGCGCGGCCTGACGATCGCGCCGGACGCGCGGTCGCTCTGCCTCCGGGCCTACAACAACGCCGCTCCCGCCTTCACCTCCGACGCCCCCGCCGCGGGCTTCCCGCTGGCGGAGCGCCACGGCGCGCGGGCCGTCGCGGTCCAGCCGATCATGCTCGACGGCCGCTGCTTCGGCGCGCTGGTGGTCTTCTGGGACGTGCCGCGGGCGGAGCTCGGGACGCGCACCGGCCGGCTGCTGAGCCTGCTCGCGCACGAGGCGTCGACGGCGTTCGCGCGCACCGCGCTGTTCGCCCGGCTGGCCGAGCAGTCGCGCACCGACGCGCTCACCGGCGTCCTCAACCGCCGCGCGCTGGACGACGAGCTGCACCTCGCCCTGCTCAACGCGCGCGGGCACGCCGACCCGGTCTCGGTCGCCGTCCTGGACCTCGACCACTTCAAGGCCTACAACGACACCTACGGCCACACCGCGGGCGACACGCTGCTGAAGGGCGCGTGCGCGGCGTGGAGCGACGTGCTGCGCGGCGGCGACGTCCTGGCGCGCTTCGGCGGCGAGGAGTTCGTGGTGGTCCTGCCGCACTGCGCGGCCCCCGACGCCAGGGCGCTGATCGACCGCCTCCGCGCCGTCATGCCCAACGGCCAGACCTGCTCGGCCGGCGTCGCGACCTGGGACGGCTCCGAGGCCGCCGGCGAGCTCCTGGAGCGCGCCGACCAGGCGCTGTACCGCGCCAAGGGCAGCGGCCGCGACCGCGTCTGCCTCGCGTGATTCCGAGTCCCGCGGCGGATCCTGACGGAATCTGGGCCCGGCGGCGCTCGGGAGAGCCGCGCCGAGATTCGGGAGGGGTCCGCTAGAGTCCCGCGCCTACCGACTGGCTGGTCAGCCAAATCAGGAGGCGAGCGTGGATCTCAACGACACGCCCGAGCAGGCCGCATACCGGGTGAAGGTCCGCGGCTGGCTCGAGCAGCACAAGGCCGAGGCTCCCGAGGTGCGCTCCACGCGCGCCGGGGCCGAGGACGCCGGCTACCTCCAGGCGCGCCGCGCCTGGCAGGGCAAGCTCGCCGAGGGCGGGCTCGCGGGCGTCACGTGGCCCCACGAGTTCGGCGGTCAGGGCCTGGGCCCGATCGAGCAGGTCGTCGTCAACCAGGAGCTGGGCCGCGCCGGCGTCCCGGGCATCCTCGACGTCATCGGGCTCGGCATGCTCGGCCCGTGCCTGATCGCGCACGGCACCGACGAGCAGAAGACGCGCCACCTCGGCCCGATGCTCCACGGCGACGAGGTGTGGTGCCAGATGTTCAGCGAGCCGGGCGCCGGCTCCGACCTCGCGGCCGTCCAGACGCGCGCCCGCGCGGAGGACGACGGCGGGTTCGCGCTCAACGGCCAGAAGGTCTGGACCACCAACGCCCACTTCGCGTCGTTCGGCCTGGTGCTCGCCCGCACCAACCCGGACGTGCCCAAGCACAAGGGGATGACCATGTTCATCCTCCCGATGGACGCTCCGGGTGTGACCGTGCGCGGCCTGCGCCAGATCTCGGGCGAGGCGGAGTTCAACGAGGTCTTCATGGACGACGTGCGCGTCGGGCCGGAGATGGTCGTGGGCGGCGTCGACAACGGCTGGGGAACCGCGCTGACCGTCCTCATGTACGAGCGGCTGACGATCGGCCTCGGCTCCGAGGGGCTGGGCTACAACGCGCAGCGCTTCGCGCGGGCGCTGGCCGCCGACCCCGGCGCGGTCAAGGACAAGGCGGTGCGCAAGGCGATCGGCGAGATCGGGACCGACCTGCTCGCCCTGCGCTTCGCCTCCTACCGGACGCTGAGCGCGCTGTCGCAGGGCCAGATCCCGGGGCCGGAGTCCGGCCTGGCGAAGGTCACGACGGTCAACGCGGCGATCGCCGCCGGCGACCTGATCGCCGACGTCCTCGGCCCGGACGCGTTGGACGAGGACTCCGAGTGGTCCTACATGATCTCGTTCCTCCCGGGCCTGAAGTCCGCGGGCGGCACCGAGCAGATCCTGCGCAACACGATCGGCGAGCGCGTCCTGGGCCTGCCGCCCGAGCCGCGGCTGGACAAGGCCGTTGCGTTCAGCGAGCTGGCGAAGCTGTCTCGCCCAGGGGGCTCGGTAAGTTCCGGGGCCGAGGAGAAGGAAGGGGCGGCGGCCTAGCCATGGACCTGTCATTGACCGACGAGCAGGAGTTCCTGCGTGAGGCCGCGCGCGGCACGCTGTCGCGCTTCAAGGTGATCGAGGCCGCGCACGAGGCGCTGGACGGCGGGCTCGAGAAGCTGCCCGACCTCTGGCCCGCCGCGCGCGAGGCCGGCTGGGCCGGGCTGCTGATCTCCGAGGAGCACGGCGGCGCGGGCCTCGGCGTCTTCGACGCCATGCTGGTGGCCGAGGAGACCGGGCGCGTGCTCGCGCCGGTCCCGTTCCTGGGGCTGTTGCCCGCGACCGCGATCCTGGACGCCGCGGGCGACGCGCGCTGCGCCGCGGTCGCGGCCGGTGAGCTGCGACCGGTGTGGATCCCGACGCGCCCGCCGGGCGACCTGGAGCCCAACTGGACCGTCGACGGGCCGGGCGTCGCGCGCCCCGCCGCGCCGACGATCGAGGGCGACGGCGACGCGGTCCGGGTGACCGGCCACGCCGCGTACGTCCCGGACGCGCCGGGGGCCGACCTGCTGGTCGTCGTCGGCGTGGACGGCACGGTCGCGGCGGTCGACGCGGGCGCCGACGGCGTCACGATCGAGCAGGTCGTCCGCTACGACGTGACCCGCGCGGTGGCGCACGTGACGCTCGACGGCGCCCAAGGTGTACGCCTTGCCGTCGATGATGGCGTCGTCGCGGATGCGGCCACATCCACGTCCGGCGCTGCCCGGTCGACGGAGGCCGTGGCGGCGGATGCGGCCACATCCACGTCCGGCGCTGCCCGGTCGACGGAGGCCGTGGCGGCGGATGCGTGGTACGTCGCGCAGGCGCTGGTGGCGGCGGAGACCGTCGGCACCGTGCAGACCACGTTGGAGATGAGCGTGCAGTACGCGAAGGAGCGCTTCACCTTCGGCCGCGCGATCGGCTCCTACCAGGCGATCAAGCACGAGCTCACCGAGGTGCTGCGGCGCCTGGAGAACTCGCGCTCGCTGCTGTTCTACGCGGGGTGGGCGCGGGACTCGGCGCCGGAGGAGTTCGCGCTCGCCGCGAGCGCCGCCCGGTCGGCCGCGGGCGCCGCGCTGGACTTCGCCGCGCGGTCCAACATCAACGTGCACGGCGGCATCGGCGCGACGTGGGAGCACGACGCCCCGCTGTACTTCCGCCGTGCCCAGCTGACCCGCCGGCTCATCGGCGGACACGGCGACGCGACCGATCGCGTGGCCGAGCGGCTTCTCGCAGCCTGAGTGCAGAAACCATCGCGCCGGTGGGAGGCCCTTCCCACCGGCGCCATCGGTTGCTACGGTGCCGCGCATCAGGCCCGATGTGGGCTCCAGAGCAGCGTGTTGGCGTCGCAGTGGTAGGTCGGAAGTGCCCTCCCGCGTTCGCAGCACCGAGGACGTAGGAGAGAGAGACCGATGGCACAGGGCGTCGTGAAGTGGTTCAGCGATGAGAAGGGGTTCGGCTTCATCACGCCGGACGAGTCCGGCAAGGACCTCTTCGTGCATCACAGCGACATCGAGGCGGACGGCTTCCGCACGCTCGCCGAAGGCGCGCGCGTGGAGTACAGCACCGAGGCCGGGGCCAAGGGCCCGAAGGCCGTCGGCGTCCGTCCCGTGTAACACCAGACACGTTCGCTCGAGCGCGCCGCCGCGACAGCCGGCGGCGCGACTCGCGACGCACCGAGGTCCACTGCGGCCGGCAGCGCTCGCGGCACGACGGCCATGGAGGCGCGTCACCCCAGGCGACCTGCGTCGGCGGCGGCCAGCGGCGGTGGCGGCACCGCGGCCATGGAGGGGCGACGGAGAGCGGCGACGGTCGTCGCGCCAACTTGGCCCGCGCACCGGCGCGGGAGCGGTCTCAGCGAGCCGAGGCCGACTGCGGCCAGCAGCGCTCGCAGCCCGACGGCTGCGGAGGCGCGTCAACCGAGGGCACAGCGCGCCGGTCGGCGGAGAGCGGCTACGGTCGCCGCGCCAAGTCGGCCGACGCACCGGTGCGACGGCGGTGCAGCGACTTGACGCTGACTGCGGCCTAGCGTCGGTGGCGGCGCGGTGGCGGTGGCGGTGGAGGCGCATCGACCGCCAGCCGTCGAGGCGCGCCGCCTCAGCCGAACCGGCGGCGTGCCCTTGGTGCGTGGAGGACGGAGCGCATCGCGCGCCAGCCGCGGGCGGGGGCGTCGGGGTCGCCGAGGAGGCGGTGGGCCTGGTTCACGCCCATGGCGATGGCGTTCATCGTGAACGCGACGTCCTCGGGGACGGTTCCGCGTGGGAGGTCGCCGTCGGCGATCGCCCGGCGTGCCTCGTGGGCGAGCACGCCCAGCCACTGCTCGTGCTGGGCCAGGACCGCGTCGTGGACGCGGCCGGGCCGGTCGTCGAACTCGCACGACGCCGCGGTGACGAGGCAGCCACCGGGGAAGACGTCGCGCTCCAGGTAGGACATCCACGCGTCGGCGATCGCCAGCAGGCGCGCCCGGCCCGGCTTGACCGACGCGGCGCGATCCCAGACCTCGCGCCGGTAGACCGCACCGGCCGCGTCCAGCGCGGCGAGCTGCAGCTCCTCCTTGGTCCCGAAGTGCCCGAGCAGCCCGGCCTTGCTCATGTCGAGGTCGCCGGCGAGCCGGCCGATCGTCAGCCCCTCCAGCCCCTCGACCGACGCGAGCGCGACCGAGCGATCGAGGATCGCGGCGCGGGTCTTGGCGGTGTCGGCGACCGAGCGGCGGGGCATGGCGCGCACTACGTTACCGATCGATCGGTCGCTATTGACATAGCGACCGATCGGTAGTTAAGTGCGCCCGCATGAAGATCACACGTCTCGGCTGGGCCGGCATCGAGCTGGAGGCCGCCAACGGCGAGTCGGCCGTCATCGACCTGCTCCTCGACGTCGGCTCGTCGCGCGAGCTCATCGGCGAGGCGCACACCGCGCTGCCCGCGCCCTCGCGCGCCGGCGAGGTCGCGGTCGCCCTCGTCACCCACCTCCACACCGACCACACCGACGCCGACGCGATCGCCGGCGCGCTCGGGCCCAAGGGCATCCTGCTGCGCCCCGCGGCCGACACCGGCGCGTTCCTGGAGATCGCCGGCGAGCTGGACGCGGAGAAGCGCCTGGTCGAGCTCGGCGTGCGCCAGCGGGTCGTCAACGTCTGGGAGACCGTGGAGGTCGGCGCGTTCCGGGCGACCGCGGTCCCGGCCGTCGACGGCTTCGGCGACGTCCAGGTGTCCTGGATCGTCGAGGCCGACGGCACCCGGATCTACCACGCGGGCGACACGCTGTTCCACGGCTCCTGGTGGCGCGCCCGGATGCGCACGGGCGAGATCGACTACGCCTTCCTGCCGGTCAACGGCCCGCGCGTGACCCTCCCCCACCGCGTCCCGGCCTCGCCGCGCAACGCGGTGATGTCGCCCGCCGAGGCCGCCGCCGCGGCCCACGTCCTCGGCGCCCGGGTCGCGGTCCCGATCCACTACGACACCATCAACCGCCCGCCGGTCTACGAGCAGGTCGACGATCCGGCCGGCGCCTTCCTGGCCGAGGCGGCGGCGCTCGCCGTCGACGCGCGCGTCTTCGCGCCCGGCGCCGTCGTGCTGGAGGGCGCCGGCGCGCCCGCTTGACCGTCCGCCGTCGTTCACGGGGCGTACCTGCGGGGTACGCCCCGGGCATGGCCGCTGACGTCACCGAACGCGAAGCACGCCAGGTCGCCGAAGACGCCCGCGAGAGCGAGTGGAACCTCCCCAGCTTCGGCAAGGAGCTGTTCCTCGGCAACCTCCAGCTCGACCTGATCCATCCCCAGCCAAAGCTCGAGCCCGCCGCCGTGGAGAAGGGCGAGGCCTTCCTGAAGGACCTGCGAGCCTTCCTCAGCGAGCACGTCGACCCGCTCCAGATCGAGCGGGACGCGAAGATCCCCGACGACGTGATCGCCGGCCTCAAGCAGCTCGGCGCGCTGGGCATGAAGGTCCCGACCCAATATGGAGGCCTTGGCCTCTCGCAGGTGTACTACAACCGCGCGCTGACGCTCGTGGGCTCGGTGCACGCGTCGCTCGGCGCGCTGCTGAGCGCGCATCAGTCGATCGGCGTCGCCGAGCCGCTGCTGCACTTCGGCTCCGAGACCCAGAAGCAGGAGTGGCTGCCGAAGGTCGCCAAGGACCACATCTCCGCCTTCCTGCTCACCGAGCCCGACGTCGGCTCGGACCCGGCGCGCGTCGGCACGACCGCGACGCCGACCGACGACGGCAAGGGCTACAAGCTCAACGGCCGCAAGCTGTGGGCGACCAACGGCGCGATCGCCGACATCGTCGTCGTCATGGCCAAGGTCCCCAAGGGCGACGGCCACCGCGGCGGCATCAGCGCGTTCGTCCTCCCCTACGACACCGACGGCGTCTCGGTCGAGCACCGCAACGCCTTCATGGGCCTGCGCGGCATCGAGAACTCGGTGACGCTCCTCGAGGACGTCTTCGTCCCGACCGAGAACCTGATCGGCAAGGAGGGCCAGGGCCTCAAGATCGCGCTGACCACGCTGAACACCGGCCGGCTCGCGCTGCCCGCCATCTGCCTCGCCACCACCAAGCTCGCGACGAAGATCGCGCGCGAGTGGTCGGCCGAGCGCGTCCAGTGGGGCCAGGCGGTCGGCAAGCACGACGCCGTCGCGCAGAAGGTCGCCTTCATCGCCGCGTCGTCGTTCGGCCTGGAGGCCATGCTCGACGTCGCCTCGCGCATGGCCGACGACAAGCAGCGCGACATCCGCATCGAGGCCGCGATCGGCAAGTTGTACGGGTCGGAGATCGGCTGGTGCGTCGTCGACGAGCTGATGCAGATCCGCGGCGGCCGCGGCTACGAGACCGCCGAGTCGCTGAAGGCGCGCGGCGAGAAGCCGATCCCCGTCGAGATGCTGATGCGCGACATGCGCATCAACCGCATCTTCGAGGGCTCGACCGAGATCATGCACCTGCTGATCGCCCGCGAGGCGGTCGACCAGCACCTGGCGGTCGCCGGCGACATCCTGGAGCCGGAGGTCGCGCTGGGCGACAAGGCCAAGGCGGCGGTCGGCGCGGCCAAGTTCTACGGGAAGTGGCTGCCGCAGCTCGCGGTCGGCGAAGGGATCAAGCCCGGGTCCTACTCCGAGTTCGGCGAGCTGGCCAAGCACCTGCGCTACGTGGAGCGCGCGTCGCGCAAGATGGCGCGGTCGACGTTCTACGCGATGGGCCGCTGGCAGGCCAAGCTGGAGCGCAAGCAGACCGTGCTGGGCCGGATCGTCGACATCGGCGCCGAGCTCTTCGCGATCTCCAGCGCCGTGGTCTACGCGCAGACGCTGCAGAACGAGCAGCCCGCCCGCGCGGCCGAGGCCGTCCAGCTCGCCGACCTGTTCTGCCGGCAGGCGCGCCGCCGCGCGGACGCGCTCTTCGCCGAGTTGTTCGACAACGACGACGACGCCGCCTACGCGGTCGCCCAGGACGTCCTGGCCGGCAAGTTCACCTGGGACGAGGAGGGCGTCCTCGACCTCTCCGGCGACGGCCCGCAGGTCGCGGGCTAGAACGCCTACGCCACGTCGATGCCGCCGGCCGTGGTGACGCGGCCGGCGAGCAGCGACGTCGTCTGGCGCAGCGACGCCGCGAGGTCGAACGGGTCCAGCGCGGAGACCGCGTCGCGCGGGATCACGACGCCGTACCAGCGCAGCGCGGCCGACGACGCCGTGTAGTGCACGCAGATGTTCGCGACCGTGCCGCAGATGACGAGCGTGCTGACGCCCCACTGGCGCAGCAGGTGGTCCAGCGCGGTGCCGTAGAACGCGTCGTAGCGCGGCTTGCGGATCACGGTGTCCTCGGGCAGCGGCGTCAGCTCCTCGACGATCGCCCACCCGGCCGTGCCCTCGACGGCGTGCACCGGCCAGATCGCGAACTCCGGGTCGCCGGCGCGGTGCGTGTCCTGCGTGAAGACGATCCGGGCGCCCGCGGCGCGGAAGCGCGCCACCAGCGCGGCGATGACGGGCACGGTCGCGCGCGCGTCCGGGACCTGGAGCGAGCCGTCGTCGGCCACGAAGTCGTTCTGCATGTCAACGACGACCAGCGCGGTCTTCGCCGGGTCCAGCGCGACGTTCTCGGTGTGCGGGATCTCCGGGACGTCCAGCGTGTCGGCCATGCGCCGGACGGTAGCTTGCCGAAGGGATGTCGAGAACGGCGCGGCGGCTCCGACCAGGGGTCAAACGAACGTCCCTCAGGAGGGATACCCCATGAAGTACATGATCATGATCTACGACAACGCCCAGACGCGCGAGCACTTCTCCGGCCCCGACGGCAAGGAGCTGATGGCCGAGGTCGACGCCATCATGGCCGAGCTGACCGAGTCCGGCGAGCTGATCGGCGGCGAGGCGCTCGCCGACCCCAGCCAGAGCAAGGCCATCAGGCTGGTCGAAGGCGTCCCGGCGATCACCGACGGTCCGCTGGCCGAGGCCAAGGAGCACTTCGGCGGCTACCTCATGGTCGAGTGCGAGAGCTTCGACCGCGCGGCGGAGATCGCCCGGCGCTGGCCGAGCGCGCGGTTCACACCGCTGGAGGTCCGGCCGCTGATGACCCACGACGGCGCGGAGATGTGAGCGCCCCCGCCGCCGTCGAGGACCTGCTGCGCGCGCTCGCGCCGCGGGTCCTCGGCACGCTCGTCCGCCGCCACGGCCAGTTCGACGCGTGCGAGGACGCCGTCCAGGAGGCGCTGCTGGCCGCTGCGACGCAGTGGCCCGCCGAAGGCATCCCGGACGGGCCGTCCGCATGGCTGGTCACCGTGGCGACCCGGCGGCTGACCGACGCGTGGCGGGCCGAGAGCGCGCGGCGCGAGCGCGAGGAGCGCGTCGTGGTCGCCGAGGAGCGCGTGTCCGGCGTGGCGGTCGCCGACGAGGACGACACGCTCACGTTGTTGGTGTTGTGCTGCCATCCGGAGCTGTCGGCGCCGTCGCAGCTGGCGCTGACGCTGCGCGCCGTCGGCGGGCTGACGACCGCGGAGATCGCCAGCGCGTTCCTGGTCCCCGAGGCGACGATGGCCCAGCGCATCAGCCGCGCGAAGGCGACGATCCGTGCACGGGGCGGGCGCTTCGCGCTGCCGGAGGACGGAGCCGAGCGCGCCGAGCGGATGCGCGTCGTGCTCCACGCGCTGTATGTGATGTTCAACGAGGGCTACACCGCGACGTCGGGCGCGGAGCTCGCGCGCGCCGAGCTGACCGGCGAGGCGATCCGGCTGACGCGGCTGCTGTGCGCGCACCTGCCCGACGACGGCGAGGCCCAGGGGCTGCTGGCGTTGATGCTGCTGACCGACGCGCGCCGGCCGGCGCGGACCGACGCGGACGGCGCGCTGGTGCCGCTCGCCGAGCAGGACCGGTCGGCGTGGCGCGCGGAGGAGATCGCCGAAGGGCTGGGCCTGATCGCCGGCGCGCTGGCCGGCGCGCCGCTCGGCCCCTACCAGCTGCAGGCCGCGATCGCGGCCGTCCACGCCGAGGCGGCCACGGCCGACCAGACCGACTGGCGCCAGATCGTCGCGCTCTACCGGCTGCTGGCGCGGGTCACGCCCGGCAACCCCATGGTGTCGCTCAACCACGCGGTCGCGGTCGCGGAGCTCGACGGGCCGCGCGCGGGGCTGGCGCTGCTCGCCGACCTCGACGAGCGCCTGGCGGAGTCGCACCGCCTCGGCGCGGTCCGGGCCCATCTGCTGGAGCGCGCAGGCGACGTGGCGGAGGCGCGCGCCGCGTACCTCGCCGCCGCGCGGAGGACGACCAGCCTGCCGGAGCAGCGCTACCTCGAGGGCCGCGCGGCGGCGCTGACCTGAGCGCTCCCACCCGTCCGGGTGGCGTCGGCGCAGCGTTGGTGAGGTTCAACGAACGGCGTTCACTCCACGACGTCCATCGTTCGCCGTCGCGTCACGCCCTGGCGGCATGATGACGACGACCGAGCGCTTCTCGATCGGCGGCCGCGCCGCCTCGCTCGCCCTCCTGCGCACCCGCATCTCCCGGCTTCCGGGCCTGGCCGTCCTCGACGATGTCCATGCGACGCGCCGCGGACCGGCCCGCCTGCTGATCGACGTGCAGGGCACGGGGATGTCGGGCTACGAGATCGGGCGCAGGATGCGCGCGTTCTCCGGCGTTCCGCTGGACTTCTGCCGCGAGCACCGGCTCGTCTTCGTCTTCGACGAGCACGAGGAGATCGCCGAACGGGGCGAGCGGCTCCTGTTCGCGCTCGGCCATGCCTGCCAGGCATCGGCCCCCGCGGTTACGTGTGAGGTCTAAGCTGGAGGGATGACCAACGTCGCCACCCGTATCCAGATCCTTCGCCAGCTGGAGACCGTTGCGACGCGGCTGGAGTCCCCGAAGCTGAACGGCCCGCAGCGAATGGCGCTGCTGCGCCGGCAGGCCGAGCTGGGCGACCAGCGCGACGTCCTCGCCGAGCGCGCGCGCCGCGCCGCCGCGACGGCCGTCTAGGGCCACGGCCATGGCCGGCGCACGCAAGACGCCGCTGGCCGAGTTGCAGGCCGACGCGACGCACACCGCCACCCGCGTCGCGCTCTACCAGCAGAAGCTCTACGCGGGCCGCGGCGACGTCCGGCGGCTCGCGGAGCTTCAGCGCGAGGCCGCCGGCGCCGCCGAGCGGCTCGCGCACGCGAACGACTAGACGGCGACGCGCGGGCGCAGGCCGAGGCTCGGCAGGCGGCGGCGCGCGCGCCGGCGGGTGCCGTGGCCGCGCAGCTCGGCGGCGCGGAGGCGCAGGAGCTTGACGGCGTCCTCGGTGTCGGCGAACGGGTCGGCGACGACGCGCTCGCTGTGCAGGTCGATGGCGGCCACGAGGCGGCCGTCCACGACGGCCATCAGCGCGGGGCGGCTCACCGTGCGCGCGGAGTCGAGCTGGGCGAGCTCGCGAAGGGCGCCGTCGTGCTCGGACGTCGCGTGCTGGAGGGCGATGGTGGCGGAGAAGGTCATACGTACATCTTGCGCCTGAGGGGGCCTTCGCACATCGGGCGAACGGTGCTGGTCCGGGAGTCCGCGGCCTTAGGCGGAGGGGCTGGAAGCTCAGGTCGAAAGGCCGACCCCTTACGCTGAGGTCCGTGCTGCCGAACGACCCGCGCGACATCCACACCCGAGCCGACTGCGAGCGGCTCGTGCGCGCCTTCTACGCCAAGGCCATGGTCGATCCGATGATCGGGTTCCTGTTCACCGACGTGGCGAAGCTGGACCTCGAGGAGCACGTCCCGACGATCACGTCGTTCTGGGAGACGATGCTGCTCGGCACGCGCACCTACGGCGGCGGCGCCTTCGCCCCGCACGTGTCGCTGCATCGCAAGGCTGGGCTGCGCGGCCCGCACTTCGAGCGCTGGCTGGCGCTGTGGACGGCGACGGTCGACGAGCTGTTCGTCGGCGCGCGCGCCGAGGAGGCCAAGGCGCACGCGCAGCGCGTGGCGAAGGCGTTCTCGCGCCGGCTGGCGACGCTGCCGGCCGACGGCGAGGTCGTCGCCGAGGAGCTCGACGGGACCGGCGGGCTGCCGGTGGCGCTGTCGATCACCCGGCACGGCGACGCCACACGGGACTGAGGCGTGGAGCTCCGGGTCGCGCACACCGCGGAGCTGGACGAGGGCGAGCTGCGGGCGGCGCGATCGCTGCTCGACGACGTCTTCGCGGGCGAGCTGGACGACAGCGACTGGGAGCACGCGCTGGGCGGCGTGCACGCGCTGGCGTGGGTCGACGGTGATGTCGTCGGCCATGCGTCGGTGATCCAGCGCCGGCTGATCCACCAGGGCCACGCGCTGCGCGCGGGGTACGTCGAGGCGGTCGGCGTCCGGGCGGAGGTGCGGCGCCGCGGCGTCGGCGCGGCGCTGATGGACGCCGTCGAGGACGTCATCCGCAACGCCTATGACTTGGGCGCGCTGGGCGCCACCGACGCCGCCGTCCCGTTCTACGTCAGGCGCGGGTGGCGTCGGTGGCGCGGGCCGTCGTGGGCGTTGACGCCCGACGGCGTGGTCCGGACAGCGGACGAGGACGGCGCGATCTACGTGCTCACGCTCGCCGATGGGGCCGAGCTGACGCTCGACCGGCCGCTGATGGCGGACTGGCGCGAAGGGGGTGTGTGGTGACTACGCCGCGGCCTGCTGCGCGCGGAGGTCGGCGACCAGCGCGTTGGCATGCCCGTGGCCCATGCCATGCTCCTGCTTGAGCCAGGCGACCAACTCCATGTGCTTGGTCAGGCCGGTCGCGCGCAGGAGGCCCTGCCACTCGGCGATCGACCTGCCGTACCTGGCCTCGATGGAGGGGAAGTAGGAGGCGGGGCCCTTGGTCTTGCGGTCGTTCATGTGGGCTAGGACGAGGCGGGGCGCCGGAACTCATCGCGGGGTCGCTGCACAACCGGCGCTGCTGCCGGCACATCTAAGCTCGGCCATGGTGCAGTCGCCTCGGGCACCGGACGGGGGCTGATGCCCGCTGCGGGCGGCTCCGCACGACCTCCGGAACGACGAAACCCCCGATAGCGCAGGGCTTTCGTGACGATGGAGCCAGACGGGATCGAACCGACGACCTCGTTCCCCGGTCGCGACGCCGGCGCACAGCCATTACAACGCTGTCGTCACCAAAAAGTCGTGCAACCGTCGCGCCGAGCGGTCGACACTCAGCCCCCGCCACGCTAACGACGCCAACCATCGTCCGGCATACGATTGCCAGTTTCCAGGGCGTCAGACGCGGCAAGCGACGGCGCACGGCGAGCCCCAATGGCCAGGCGTAGCGACCGGCCGATGTCGTCGATCTGACGCGTCGGCGACCGGAATCGAGCTCGTCAGCTGCTGGGCGCTCGGCACCCGCGCTCTCGGCGCCGCGAGCCGGCGGGCAACCTTCGTGATGTGCGGTTCGTTGCGCAACGACCCAGACGGCAGCTTGGCCGCAAGCTCGGAGCAGACCGCCACCAGACTGCCGAGTGGGGGTGGATCGGCGCCCACTCCGACGACCAAGCCGAAGAAGAAATCGTGCGTCGCCACTGGGCGTGTTCAGCCGATCGACTTCAGCAAGACCGAGTACCCCAACATCCCCAACCACGGTCTTGATGTTGGGCACGCCGATCGAGTAGCGCCACTCCGCCCGTTCCAGACGCTCTCGTGAATCGAGCTCAGACCTTCGTGTCCCAAAACCCCAAGTCGGGTGGCCCGTCCGCCGTCGCGAGCCTTGGGCCAGGCCACCGCGCCCATGTAGACCGGGATGCGCAGCCGTACCATCGAGCGGTACGGCTGCGACACCCGATCAGCCGGCGGTGGTTAGCCGAAGACGTCCGCGTGGCGCTTCGCCCACTCGGCGAACGCCCGGGGCGGCCGGGCGAGAATGCGCTCGACGTCCGGGCTAACGGCCTGCTCATCGGCGGTCGGCTCGCCGAGGATCGAGAGCGTGCCATCCACAACCGGTCCGGGCATGAACGCCAGCATGTGCTCCCGAGCGTCCTCACGGCTCAGCTCGACGAACTGCACGGGCGCGCCGAGCGCGTCGCTGATCGCCTGCACGCGCTCGCGCGGCGAGATGGGTGCCGGGCCGGTGAGCTCGTAGGTCCGACCGACGTGTGCGCCACCGATGAGTGCCGCGGCCGCGACCTCGGCGATGTCGACCGGGTCGATCGACGGCAGCCCCACGTCGCCGAAGGGCGCGGCGGCCATGCGCTGGCTGCTGATCATCTCAGCCCACATGAGCGCGTTCGACGCGAACCCTCCGGGCCGCAGGATCGTCCAATCGAGACCGGACTCTGCGACGGCCGCCTCGAACGTCCCGAGATGCGAATGAGAGATCGAGTCCGGCCGCGTCCGTACGCCCTGAGAAGACAGCAGGACGACGCGCTTCACCCCACTGGATCGCGCGACCTCGAGGATGTTGCGGGCCAGCTCTCCGGAGGCATGCAGCTCGCCGGGGACGAGGAGGAAGAGGGCGTCAGCTCCCTTCACTGCCGGCCCGAGGGTGGGGGGGTCGGCGAGATCGGCCTGCTCATACCGCACGCCCGGCAGCGGATCTCTGTCCGGAGGCCGCCGTGACACTGCCACGACGTTCTCTTGCGCGTCAACGAGCGCCTGGACGAGCGGCCGTCCCACGTTCGAGGTTGCACCTGTCACCACGATCATGCGTACTCCGTTCTGTGCCCGCTGCAGCCGATGAGGGCGGCCGACGAGCGTGCCGCTCGTCGTGTACAGCGATGCCTCTGGTCAGGAAGGGAGCGAAGCTAGCATCGAAGCTATACTAGGTACCTAGGGGAAACTGACTATCTGACGAGGATGGGCCGTATGAGACAAGACGCCGTCACGAGCACCCCGCGGAGCCTCGATCCGAGGCAGGCGTGCCCGATCGACCCAGTGGTCGACATCATCTTCAGCCGCTGGACCACGCCGATCCTCTGGACGCTCAATTCCCGTGGCCGCCTGCGGTTCGTCGAGCTCAAGCGCGAGATCTCGACGATCACGTCGAAGGTCTTGACCGAGCGGCTACGGCAGCTGGAGCGCGACGGCCTCGTGATACGCACGTACCACAGAGAGATCCCGCCGCGGGTGGAGTACGAGATCAGCGATCTCGGCCGAACCCTCGCGCCGCTCTTCGCCACGCTCGCGGAGTGGGCCTCGGTCAACTGGGAGCAGGTGGAGAAGGCTCGCGCGACCTACGAGGCCGCCAACTCGGCTCCCAGCGTGAGGTGATGTGAGACTCGGCCGCCCCCGGCTCGACGAGCTGCACGAGCCGCTTTGCCGCCACCCGGTTCACAGCCGTCGGCCGCAGGTCCGGTCGAGGCCCGAGAGGCGGCCGAGGCGTGCCGGCCCACGAGCATGCCGACGTCCTGTGCGACACCGTGATCACGCGTGTCGTTCGCCGGGTGAGGTCTTCGCCGACGCTGCGCCTGCGAGGCTCGCCGTGGATCGGTGATCGAGGAGCGGCGAAGCTGCGCCGTGCCCGCCGTCGCGCTGGTCGCGGCCGCGGGGGTCGTCGTCGGGCACGCGCGCAGGTTCGAAACCCCACCGCGCCCACGTCGCTCGTGCGTTCGCCAATGCCGGCGGGCTTCCCGCGCCGCCCAGAACCTCGAGACCTTCGGGCGGCGGGTAGACGACACGATCAATGACCTTCCGATATTTCTGCATCAAGGAGACGCATTGGAACGGGACGCACCTTGTTAGCCACGTCGACACCGTCTCGCCGCGACGATGCAAGCCCGGTGCGCACCAACTCCTTCATCAACCCGACGGACCGCCCCCGCATCTCGCTGCCGCCAACAATGGCTCGCGCGCATGAGCTCGTCGTGTCGCCGACCGCCGAAGCGGCCCGGTCGAAGTGCGCCGAGCCCGCCGATCGCCGGCGGCATGTCGAGCATCGTCTTGACGAGCGCACGCGCCGCGCCGGCGGCGTGCGTCACCCACAGCGCCTCGGCGACCCACAGGCCCTCGACGTCGTCAGCGGGTCCGAGCAGCGGCTGATTGTCGGCGGTCATGGCGAACACGCCATTGAGCCGCTTGCCCCCGAGCTGAGCATCTGGTCTCGTGCTCCTTCTCGTCGGTCGTCGACGTTGACGCATCCGCCGTGTCGGTGGCGTCGTCGCCCGTTCGGCCGCCATTCGTCTCCTCCCAACTGCTTGATTCCCGGCGCCCACGGACAAGGCCGCCAAGCTCCTCTGGCACACCTGACCCCTGGCCAACCGTCCTCATCGCAGACCGTCGACTGCCGTCAACCCCTGACACTCCGGCCGCGAAACCGCACCCGCCCCTGCAACCCCACGTCCAACGGCGGACACAGCGGACACAGACATGCACCCCGCAGGGGGTGCTTCGGGGGTCTCGGCGACAGAGCGACATGCTCAACATCGGCAAGCTCGCGGCGGGGCCCTCAACCGGGCGGTACTACGAGGAGCAGGTCGCCCACGGGCGCGAGGAGTACTACGCCGGTGAGGGTGAGCGGCCAGGCCCCTGGGTCGGCGGCGGCGCCGCCGACCTGGGGCTGACCGGCGAGGTCGCCGACGGCCAGACCGTCCGTCTGCTCACCGCCGAGCACCCGGAGTCGGGAGAGCCGATCCGCACCCCGATGGCCGAGGGTGCCGTCGCCGGCTTCGACCTCACCTTCCGGGCACCGAAGAGCGTCAGCGTCATCTTCGGCATCGGCGAAAACGCCATCGCCCGACGGGTCCGCCGCGCGCACGAGGCCGCCGTCGCCGACGCGCTCGGCTACCTCGAGCGCGAGGCCTGCCGTGCACGTCGCGGCAAGGGCGGCGCGATTCAGGTCGTCGGCGGGGGCTTCGTCGGCGCGGCCTTCGAGCACCGCACGTCGCGCGCCGGCGACCCCGTGTTGCACACGCACGTCGTCATCGCCAACGAGACCCAGGGCCTGATTGGCGCTGGACCGCACTCGACGGCCGCGAGATCTACGCCCACGGCAAGACCGCCGGCTACCTCTACCAGGCGTCGCTGCGCGCCGAGCTCAGCGAGCGACTCGGCGTCACCTGGCAGCCCGTCCAGCGCGGCACCGCCGATATTGCTGGCGTCCCGCGCCATCTCGTCGAGCACTTCTCCCAACGCCGCGCCGAGATCCTCGGCGTGATGGCCCAGCGCGGGGAGTCCTCCGCCCGCGCAGCCCAGATCGCCACCCTCGCGACCCGGCACCCCAGGGCGGCCCGTCGCCCTGGACCGACCCTCGGTGCGGAGGACGACACGAAGGCCACCCAGCACCGCACCGTCCGGCTGCTCTCCCCGCTCAAGACCGACCTCGCGGAGTGGCGCCTGGCCAGCGGCCGGCCGCACGGCGAGGCCCTCGTCTTTCCCGGCCAGACCGGCGCCCTGTGGAGCGTCGCGGCCTACCAGTCCTGGCGCCGGCGCTCCTTCGGCAGCGCCCGTGTCGCAGTCGACAACCTCAAGACCACGCCCTACGCGATGCGCCACTCGTTCGCCAGTCTGCTGCTGCACGAGGGCCGCAGCGTCATCTACGTCGCACGCCAGCTCGGCCACGACGCCCGCCTGACCCTCACGCGCTACGGCCACGTCATCGACGAGCTCGAGGACCAGCCCCGCATCGACGCCGAGGAGGCCATCCGACAGGCCCGCGTTCCCTCGCGTGTTCCCTCTCCGTTCCCTCCGACCGCCAACGGCCCAACCACCGCCACGAACGAGAAAACCCCTCTGCTTCCAGGGATTCCGGGCTGATGGAGCCAGACGGGATCGAACCGACGACCTCCTGCTTGCAAAGCAGGCGCTCTCCCAGCTGAGCTATGGCCCCAATGCGGTCACCGATTCTAGCTCGGTGGCTCGGTCAGGGGCGGCGGCGGAGGGTGCGCCACTCGTCGAGGGCCTCGCGTTCGCGGAGGTGAGCGACGGCGGAGGCGTCGATGTCGAAGTCGTGGGCGGCGTCGGAGCACCAGACGGACGGGTGGCGGTCGAGCCAGCGTCGGGCGTCGCGGGCGCCCATCTCGAAGAGGCGCTCGATGTGGTCCTCGTCGAAGAGCAGGAACGACAACAGCTCGCCGCGGCTGGGTGAGCGGCCGCCGCCGAGCAACCGCGACATGAACGGGTAGTCGGGGCGCAGCCAGCCCTTCAGCCCGGAGTAGCGGCGGTCGAAGACGTCGTCGGCGACCTCGGCGAGCTCGCCGCGACGCTCCGGCGCGACCAAGGCGTAGGAGATGCGCCGGTAGGGCTTGCGGCCGCGCGCCGCGCGGTAGGCGTCGGCGGCGCCGCGCGGGCCGGGGCCGTGCGTGTCGACCACGAACGAGTTGATGGTGGCCAACCGGTGGAGGTCGTCGACGACCTGGTCCACCAACAACCCGTCGATGATGTTGGCGGCGACGTCGGCGAGCCGCGGCGCGCCGACGCCGCTGGTGCTGCCCGGCTCGACGCGCGCCCGGAACGGCTGGAAGCCGATGACGACGACGCGGTCGGCGCCCAACGCCAGCGCCGGCGAGACGGGCGAGTTCAGGCGCGTGCCACCGTCCACGTAGTAGCCGGCCATCGGGGCCGGATGCTCGATCTCGACCGGCGGGAAGAGCACCGGGATCGCGGCCGACGCGCGCACGTGCTCGCTGTCGAGGACCGCTGGGACGTACTGGAGCGGGTCCGCCGGTCGCGACGCGGGGACGCGGCCGGCGCTGTCGACGAACGCGACCGGGCTGGAGCGCGCCAGCGAGGTCGCGACGACGCACGCCGCCTCGATGACGCCGTGGCGGACGTTGCGGTGCAGCGCGTCCCAGTCGATCCACTGGTCCAGCGAGCGCTTCAGCGGCGCCGGGTCGAGCAGGCCGGCGAGCCGGACGCCCGGGACCTCGAGCGCCTCGCCGAGCATCCGCAGCGCGGTCAGTGGCAGGCCAGGCCCGACGACCGGCCGGATCACGTCGCCCTTGCGCATCCCGCGCCAGTGGTCCTTGAGCGACGCGACGGCCTCGCCGGCGGAGCGGTCGGCGGTCGCGCCGAGCGCGGTCGCGTTGATCGCGCCGACGCTCGTCCCGCACAGGATCACCGGCCGCTCGCCGCGCGCCTCGAGCAGCGGCAGCAGGACCGAGAGCGCGCCGACCTCGTAGGCGCCGCGGGCGCCGCCGCCCGGCAGGACGAGCGCGACGCGCGGCGCGGAGGCCGAGCCGTTGGCGCTGGCGCCGTTGCCGCTGCGCTGGAACCCGTCGGACACGCTCAGAGGGTCCAGGCAACGCCCCGTCTTGCCTACGGACCGACGGTCCAAACCGCCGGAAGGAAGGACGCGAGCGCGCCGAGGCTGAGGGCCTGTTCGGCGCGCCCGCGGCGTCCTTCGCCCTCCGTCGCCGGAGGGACGTAGCGCGCCGGGATTGTTCCCCGATGCCGACGCGCTGCCTGTGTCACAGTCCTTCTCGACCAGCCGGTCAGAACACCTCAACAACCGGCGTCTGTTCTGGACGCCTGATCGACGCCTACAGGTGCAGCTCGCCCTCCAGGACGATCACGCAGTCCCCCGCGACCTGGACGCGATCGCCGACGATCGCGGTCTCCAGCCGGCTCGGGCGGCCCATCTCGACGCCCTGGGCGATCGTCGACGCGGTCCGTCCGGTGTGCCGGTGCAGGTAGGCGCACAGCGGCCCGGCGGCGGAGCCGGTCGCCGGATCCTCCAGCACGTGGTCGCGCTCGGCGAAGAACCCGCGGGCGTGGACGCGCTCGTCGTCGGACGGGCCCTCGCACACGAACGGGTACAGGACCATGGTCGACGTCTTGGCCTCCAGCGCCTCCACCCGCTTCAGGGTCGGTCGCATCCGCTCCAGCGCGACGCGGTCGCGAAGCGGCACCATCAGGTGGTAGATCCCGGTCGAGACCGGCTGCACCGGCAGCTCCGGGTGCGCGTCGGCAGGCCCGAGCCCGAGCGCGCCGAGCACCGGCAGCGGGTCGATCGGCTCGCCGAACTCCGCGGGCTCCTGGAGCATGCTCGCGCGCGCGACGTTCCCGGCCAGCTCGACCTCGACCGGCTGGACGCCGGCGATCGTCTGCTGGCGGTAGCGCGCCTCGGTCACGCCGGCCGCACGCGCGACCGCGACCGCCGTTCCGAGCGACGGATGCCCCGCGAACCGGATCTCCTCCACCATCGTGTAGATGCGGTTGCGGTAGTCGGCGCCGTCGGCGGTCGGCGTCTGGACGAACGTGGTCTCCGACTGCGCGGTCTCCCGCGCGATCGACACCATCGTGGCGTCGTCGAGCGCGTCGGCGTCGTGGATGACGGCCAACCCGTTCCCGGCGAGCGGGGTCGACGTGAACACGTCGAGCCAGGTCAGCCGCCTGCTGCTCAGAAGTCGAAGTCCTTGGGCGGCTTCTGCTCGAACCAGAGCCGGTCGTGCTCCGGCGTCTCCTGCAGGAAGTCCGGGGTCTCCTCGAGCTCGTCCTCGGCGTCCGGCTCGTCGTCGGCGGGGACGACGTCGGCGGGCGGCTCGGCCGGCGGCGCGGGCGGAGCTTCGTGCTGGCCGAGCGCCTCGTCCAGCTCCACCGAGGAGAACTCGCGCGTCTGCTCGTGGGCGAGCGGGTCGCCGTGCGGCGGGCTCGCGCTCTCGTCCTCGCGCTCGGCGTAGGGCGCGTCGTGGGTGACGGGCGGCTCGTAGGGCTCGGGCTCGTGGTCGACGAACGGGTCGTCGTCGTAGACCGCGCCCGGCTCGTCCAGCGCGGCCGGCTCGTGGTCCGCGTACGAACCCGCCGAGGCCTCCGGCTCCGGCTCGACGTCCTCGACCACCTCGCGCCGCACCGGCCCGAGGGCTTCGGACTCCTCGCGCTCGATCTCCGACGGATCGGCACCCCGGCGGCGCTTGAGCTCGAGGTGCTCCCGGATGGCGTCATCCAACAGGCCCATGGTCGCTTTAGCGTAACGAGCCCCGCCGCCGGAGGGCGAGGGAGGCTCAGCGAGCGCTGATCGTGCGGTTCTTCCCGGCGCGTTTGGCCTGGTAGAGCGCCTCGTCGGCGGCGGCGACGAGGCCGCGGACGTCCTCGGCGCTCGCCGGCAGGGCGGCCGCGCCGAACGACGCCGTGACCCGCAGCGGCTCGGCGTCGTCGTCGCCGAGGATCGGCAGGCGCAGGGACTCCACGCCCTCGCGGACGCGCTCGGCCAGCTGATGGGCGCCCTGGAGGTCGGTTCCGGGCAGGACGACGGCCAGCTCCTCGCCGCCGTAGCGGGCGGGCTCGTCGATCTCGCGGGAGGACGCGCGGAGGATCTTGGCGACCTCGCGCAGGACGAGATCCCCCTGCTGGTGGCCGTAGCTGTCGTTGACCGACTTGAAGTCGTCGATGTCGAGCATCACGAGGCCGAGCTCGGTGCCGAAGCGCTTGGAGCGCTCGACCTCCGCGCTCATCGTCTCCTGGAAGCGCCGGCGGTTGGAGAGGCCGGTCAGCTCGTCGGTGACGGCCTGGCGGTTGACGGTCTCGTGCAGTCCGACGTTCTCGACCGACACCGCGGCCTGACCGGCGAGGTAGTGGAAGAGCTCGCGCTCGCGGTGCGAGAACGGGCGGCCGACGCGCCAGACCGAGATCGCGCCGGCGATCGCGTCCGCGTCCGGGCCCGCCGCCGGACCGGCGCGCAGCGGGTGGGCGAGCGCGTGGCCGTCCTCGACGTCGGCGAACGACGGCTCGCCGAGCGTCAGGACCCGGCGCTCGACCTCGTCGGCGGCGGCCGCGGGGCGCGAGGTGGCGCCGATGGTCGTCAGCGGCCGCCCGTCCATGAACGCCTGGCCGCCCTGCGCGGCGACCGCGTCGACGGCGGTGCGCACGACGATCTCCAGCAGCGCGTCGCGGTCGAGGTTGGACGCGAACGTCTCGCCGATGCGGCGCAGCGAGAGCTCGAGGCGCAGGCGCTCCGCCGACAGCTCATCGAGGCGCTGCTGGAGCTCGCCCGACATCTTGTTGAACTCGTCGCCGAGCTGGGCGAACTGGTCGGCGCCGCGCGTCGGGACCTGCGCGGAGAAGTCGCCGGCGCCGAGCCGGCGCGCCGCCGCGAGGAAGCCCTCGATCTGGCGGTTGAGCGAGCGCGAGACGACGATCGCCGCGACCAGCGCGAGCAGGAAGAAGCCGAGCAGGACGACGCCCGCGACGAGGCGCCCCCGGCGGATGTCGTCCGCCGTCGTCGCGGTCGGCTCGAGGACCGCGACCTGCACGCGCTCGCCGAGGAAGCCGGGGGCCGAGAAGGACGCGGCGCGGTAGTCCTCGCCGCCGATGACGGTCGTCCCGGTGTGCGTCGGGAGGTCCGGGCTGCCGACGTTCGCGATCGTCGACGCGATGGGCTGGCCCTGGCGTTCGACGATCGTGTCCAGGCCCGTCGCGTGCTGGACGTCGCGCGCGTAGGCCTGCGCGTCCTCGACCGAGACCTGGAGGTCGGCCACCGGCTCGCCGTCGGCGACGAGCGAGCGCGTGGCCGGGAACGTCGCGCGCGGGTCGCCGACGTCCGCCCAGGTCGCGCCGTCGTGGGCGAGCACGATCCGCTTGGCGTCGGTCTGCTGCAGCAGCGTTCGGGCCGCGCTCTCGATGCGCCGGTGGTCCTGGGCCCGGAGCGCACGGGCCAGCTGGGGATCCCGGCCGATCCGCGCCGCGATCCGATCGGCCTTCCCGCGCGCGTCGTAATAGAGCGAGATCGCGGTCTCCTGCCGCGCGGCGACCCGCGCGTCGGCCTGCCCGTTCTCGGACTCCGCGATCAACCGGAACACGATGAACGTCACCGCGACCATCGGCACGATCACGATGAGCACGAAGAACAGCCGCAACCGGGTACGGAAGCTGGACAGGCGATCCCTCAGATCGCCGATGAAGCCGGTGTTCGACATCTCCCGCGCGGGAGCGTACCCGCGCGCGCGTGCATGTCCGCAAGGCGTCAACCGCTCCCTGACGGCTACAATCGCTGATCCACCCGGGGCTATAGCTCAGTTGGGAGAGCGCCTGGATCGCACCCAGGAGGTCGGGGGTTCGAGTCCCCCTAGCTCCATCACGAAAACCCGCTGCATTTCGGCGGGTTTTCGCGTTCTACGGACGGTCTGCTCGCTGGCGTCTTTCGCGGTCGGTCAAGTTCTGGTCAAGTAGCCCACCGCGCCGCCGCGCGCTCACGCGCCGAGGATCGCCGGCCGCCGGGGCGCTTGGGGAACGCTACGACCGTGCCCTCCGACTCTCGGTCGGCGCCGGGTTCGAGGAGCGCGGCGAAGGCGCTGGCGGCCATCCTGGCCTTGAGGTCCTGGGCGTGGCGGGCGTCGTCGAAGAGGTGGGTGTAGACGCTCAGGGTGGTGGTGATCTGCGCGTGGCCGAGGATGCGGCTGACCTGGGCGACGTCGAGGCCGAGGTCGATGATCAGGTGGCTGGCGAAGGTGTGGCGCAGATCGTGGAAGCGCAGCGGTGGCCAGTCGCCGTCCTCCAGCCCGGCCTTCTTGGCCGCTCGCGCCAGCGCGCGGTACTGGGCGTTGCGATGCCCCAGCGGCGTGCCGGTCTGCGAGGGAAAGACCCAATCGGCGGCGGCCGCGGCCGGTGCGAGCGCGCGGTGGATACGGAGCAGCTGAGCGAGTTGGGGCACAAGCGGGATCTCACGCATCGCGGCGCGGGTCTTGGGCGCGACGCGCACCGACGGCACGCCGCGATGGGCTCGCGACAGCTGAGCGCGGACGTGGATGGTCCCCGCACGCAGGTCGACGTCCCCCCAGATCAGGCCCAGCAACTCCGAGATCCGCATCCCGGTGAACAACGCCGTCGCGACCAACGGCCGGTAGGCGTCGCTCGTGCAGGCCAACAGCCGGACGACCTCCTGCTGTCCGAGCACGCGCTGACGCCGAGGTTCCGGACGCGGCCGCTCGTCGGCCTCAAGCTTGGCGATCGGATCATCGACGACCCAACCCTGACGCCGGGCGTAGCGCAGCACGCTGTGCAGCGTGGCCAACGCGTTGCCGATCGTCTTCTCCGAGCAGCCGCCGGCGCGCATGCCGTCGATCACCGCGCAGACGTCAGAGACGGTGATCGCCGAGATCCGGCGACGACCCAGGCGCGGGAGCAGGTGGCGGTCAAGGTAGTAGCGATGCGCCTCCAGCGTGCGCGACCGACGTAGCCCACCAGCTACGAGCGTCTCATAGCGACTCAGCCACTGCTCGACCACCGAGTCCAACCGCAGGTTCGGCGCGACAGGCACCTCACCTCGCCGCGCGGCCTCGATCAGCTCCCCGCGTTGACGCCGCGCCTCCTCCAGGTCGACGCCGACGACGCGAAAGCGTGGTCGGCCATCGACCATGATGCACACCAAGTACTTGCCATTGGGTTGCTCGTAGATTCCGCGCTCGACCCGGCGACGCCCAGACTTCGCTCCCGCATCGGCAGACATGCCACGCCCCTCGCCCTCGATGGTTGACCACCTCGAAGATGCCGCGGAAGCGGTGGGCGCCCGACGTTGCGCCGCGCCGGGACCGGCCGGAGAGATCCCGCAGGCTCCCCCAGCGCTATTAAGGCCCGTGCTACTCCTCGAGCGCCACCGCGCGCTCGCCGCTCGCCCTAGGCGCCGCCGGATCCCCGGCTACCGTTCGGCCCAGTGTCGACGGAGTACACGAACAACCACTACGTGCCGCAGTGGTATCAGAAGCGGTTCATACCCTCAGGCCAGGTCGACCGGGAGCTGTTCCTGCTCGACCTCAAGCCGGACTCGTTTCGGACGCCTGACGGCGTCAAGCGCCGCCGCAAGGCGATGCGCAGGATCGGCACTCGCAAGTGCTTCGCGATCGACGACCTCTACACGACGCGGTTCGAGGGCGTCGAGTCCCGCGAGCTGGAGCAGGTCTTCTTCGGCGAAGTGGATCTACAGGGTAAGAAGGCCGTCGAGTTCTTCGCCACCTACGACCACGACCGCCTCGAAGAGCGCGCGCTCGAGCACATGATGGTGTACATGAGCACCCAGAAGCTGCGGACGCCAAAGGGACTCGACTGGCTTGTCGCGACCAGCGGCGCGCAGGACCGGAGCCACGTCCTCGATCACCTCGAGACGTTACGCACCGTCTACGGGGCGATCTGGTCCGAGTGCGCGTGGCAGGTCGCCGACGCCTCGCATTCACCAACCAAGTTCATCATCTCGGACCATCCAGTCACCGTGTACAACCGCGCGTGCGCGCCGGGGCATCCGTGGTGCAAGGGCGTGAACGACCCCGACATCCGGTTACAGGCGACCCACACGTTGTTCCCGCTCTCCGCCGAGCGCGTGCTGATCCTCACCAACATGCTGTGGGCCTGCAACCCACATCGGCCGCCGCTGGAGCTGAGACCGAACCCCGAGTTCTTCCGTGGGGCGATGTTCGACTTCACCGAGCTGCAGGTACGCCGCTCGCTTACCGAGGCGGAAGTGCTGACGATCAACTGCATCGTCAAGAAGCGGGCCTACCGGTTCATCGCGGCAGGCCGGGAGGAGTGGTTGCACCCGGAGCGCCGTATCAAGTTCAGCTGGCGCACGGCCGGAGACCATCATCTGCTGATGCCGGACCCGCGCTCTCTTCACCCGGGCGCCGAGATCTCGATGGCCTACACCGGAGGTCGCACGGAAGCGATGGACACCTTCGGCCGTCGGCCTGGCCACCACCGATTCGGCCACGAGGCCCACGACCGCAACGAGGCCGTAGCGCACAACCAATGGTGCCAGGAGTTCGAGGCGCTGTTCGGGCCTCAGCCTCGCGGCCTGGCCCTCCAGCACGTGAGCCGCGCGCGAGCCGCGTAACAGCGCTCAGACCAGCGGAACTACCCGGTGAGCCGGCCGCAGGGCTGATACCGACGACCACGTTCAGCGGCCCAGCGAGGCGTCGATGACAAACGCGTCGACCGTCACGTCGAGCGCCATGGAGACATCGTGAGCCTGCGCCTCGAGGAGCTCTGCCATCCGCGGCGCGGTCTCGCGGGTTGTGCGGCGCCGGCGGTTGCGCTCGCTCTCGCTGCCGAAGTCGTCCCACCCCTCTTCGGCGAACCAAAACACGAGGTATATGCCTTGATCGGTCAGGTCTGGCTTCAGATACTTCCCGGCCAGCTGATTGCCGAGTGCGGTCATGACGTCGACGTTCCATGCGCCCTTGACCTCAACGACGACGCTCAACGTGCCCTGGCCGGCGGCGGTGGCCTGCACGAGGATGTCGGTGCGATCGGCGGACTGCCCGCTCCGGGGGTTGACCTGAACCTCGCGGTTGATGATGGCCTTGTCGTCACCGATCCGCGCGCTCAGCCACTCGACCAGCATGTTGCTGATCTCGTTCTCGTCTTTGGGAAGGCGATATGGCTTGGTGTTCCACAGCGCCGGCGCGAGCGGCCGCGCGCCGCGCATCTGGGCAGCAATCTCGACCAGCGCGCCCATGACGATACGCCGCAGGGCGGGTGCGTCGGCGACGTGCCGCCGACTGTCGACGCCGCCTAGGCGGACCACCGCGTCTGGCGACGGCGGCGCCCAGACCGCACGGCGCAGCTCCTCCCGCGCCCGATGGTACATGCGCCGAAGCCAACCGTTGTCGTCGTGCTTGGCCGCGAGCGCGGCAACGACGGAGACGGCGTCGCGAGTCCCCTCGGCGACGAGCCGCTCAACGATCCGGCTCTGCCAGAACGACGCCTGCATCTCAATCGTGACCGCGAACGTCCGCCCGTCGGGCGCATCGGGATCGGGTGGGAACAATCGCCTCAAGAGCCCGAAAAGGCGAGCAAGCTCTGCCGGCTCAAGTGCCCCTTCCCAGCCGGACTCAGACCGATCGATCAACCGCGACAACAAGATGCGACCCGCGACGTCATCGTTGCCGACGATCGACTCGACCATCGGCCAGAGCCGCCTCGGAGCGTGCGCGGCCAGCGCGCCGGCGAGGTCGAGTGCCAGCTCTCGCTGGTCTTCGTCACCCACCAGCTGCGCCGACGTGATGCGGCTTGCGGCCCAGTCCTCAGCGTCCGCGTAGTCGACCGCCAGGAGGGCTGAGACGACGTTGTAGATCTCGTGACGTTCGAGATCACTACGGTCGAGCTGCGCGAACAGCAGGTCATCGAACGACGTGTCCCAGAGCTCACCGAGGCGGTCCCGGGCCGCGTCGATGTCGCTGGCGAACAAGCGTCCGGGAATGAGGGCGCGCGTGACGTCGCGAGCAACGTCAGCTGCGTCGGCACGCACGCAAGCGAGGGCGACCGTGTGGAAAGCATCCCGATCGTTCTCGGAGCCGTAGCGTCGCGGCTCGATGACCACCGGGGCCCATCTTCGCCAAACCGACGCGTCGAGGCTGTCGAAGGATGTCCGGCGTTCGTTGAACAACAACTTGAGTGCGAGGTATCCCGCGCGAGCCGGGCGGAAGAAGACATCCTGGCCGAGCCAACTGGCGGTCTCGGGATCAGCACGCAGCAGGTACTCGCGCGCGGCGTCGATCAGCTTGCTGCGCGTCTCGTTGCTCATCCGGCGCCACCCGGGGGTGTCGGCCAGGTCTTCGCGGGTTTGCTCGTCGCGCACCCAGTTGTCATCGTCGACGAAGAGCTGGCGAGGCAGGCGCCAGAACGCGTCGACGTTCCCGTTGGCGAAGGCGGCCAGCTCAGCTGCGATGTGGCGATCGAGCTCCTCGAGATCCGCCGATGGGGGACTGGAGGGCCGGTTGTCGTCCAGTAGATGTGCGTGCTGTTGGCGTAGGGCCTCTGCCTCGGGGCTGTCGAGGACGATCGCCTCGTAGCGCCAGGCCACCAACTCATACAACTCGGGATACGTGTCCCTGACCTCGTAGATCGCGTCGGCACGATCACCACGAGCCAACCACGGGATGCATGTCACCCACGCGGCCTTCACCGCACCCGACGGCGCGGCAGCCCACCGCTCGATCACCACGCTCATGTCGATCTCACGCGGGAAGTCGCGAAAGACCATCCGCTCCACCACGTCCCCGGCCTGCGTCCCGGCCGCCATGCGCTCGACCAGCACTGCCGCGATCGCGGCGTTGGCCTGCGGATCGTCGAGGGTGCTGTCTGGTGCGTCGTCGCGAAGTGAGCGCGGGCTTCTCAGGATCGGGCTGAAGCTGGCCGAGGCCAGCTCGATCAGGTCGGTGAGCGCCTCGGCGATGTCGGGGACGGTCGCCGCGAGTGGCCAGGCCTTGGCGACGATCCGGTCGGCGACGCCGGTCACGTCGCGGGTGTCGTGCGCCCGGTGACTTACCGTGAGCCCCCACTGGATGCCGAGCAGGAGATCCTCTGGCTCGGTGAGGTGCTCGACGCACGGCCCGTGCAGGAATCCGACGTAGGCACCAAGCAAGGCCTCGTTCTTCTCCGGCGTCAAGGCGGCGAAGAGCTCCGGCGCGCTGATCGCCTTCGGCCAGCAGAGGTGAAGCGCCGCGCCCTTGATCTCGTCGTCGTCATCCCCGGGCTGGGGTTGCAGGGCCAGCGGCCGGATCCGCTCGCGGGGGACACGGTCGCCGAACTCCCGCAGTCCGTAGAGCGCAGAGGTTCGCAACGACACGGAGTTAGCCGGGTCCAGTGCGACATCGACAAGCACGCCAACTAGGTCGTCAAGCTCCAACTCCGCGGCTGCGTCGACCGCCGCTTGCCGCGTCTGATCGTCACGGCCTAGGTCGAGCAGCGTGGCTCGCAGGTCATCGGCGATGCCGTCGTAGCCGACCCACCGCCAGAGGTTGCGCAACCCGCGTCGGTCCACCTGCTGATCGTCGAGCGCGTCCAGCAACGACGGCAGCAGTGCGCGACGGACCTCGACCGCGACAGAGGCCGGATCCCCGTAGACCAACACGAGCGCGTCGGCCGGCGTGAGAAGCGCTTGGAACGTCGGGCGCATTCCGAGCAGCCACCCCGCGACGTTGCGCAGCGGCGGCGCCACCGCCAACGTCCCGTCATCGACGAGCATCAGGTCTGCGACCTGGGCGTCCGTGAGCCGGTCCCCCGCCAACCAGTAGGCGGCAAGGTACTCACCGAACGTCCGGTGCGCCCATCCCACGCCGCCCGCCCGACCGGTAAACAGGGCGGTGCCGAGCACTTCCTGGACCGCGCGCTCGTCGACCGCGACGGTAGTTTCCGCCGCGACGAGGCGGTCGAGCTCATCGCCGCCCGCGAGGTCGCGGAGCGCAACGGCATCGACTCCGTCACCGACGACGTCCCGGCCGGCGAGCACCGTCGCGGCCGCGATCCGCGCCGCGATGGCGAAGCCCGCCGTGTCGGACAACGTCCGCAACGGCCGCCGCTCATCCTGGTCCTCGCCCACCATCAACAGCAGCGCGTCCTGATACAGCGCCCCAAGCGTGTCCGGGAACCCGCCTTCGGCCTCGAAAACACCCAGCACCATCTTCAACGACAGCGGCCGCGCGGTCAGCGGTGCCACACCTGCCGTAACCGCAGCCTGTACAAACCGATCGTCGTCGACCCCTCGCGCACTCGCCATCGCCCTTGTCTCTGAAACCCGCAGAGGTGCCAGCTCGAGAACACGGAACCGCTCCTCGCCGAATGCATCCTTGAGCCAGGTCTCGAAGCCAGTCGGCCGATCCGCCGTCCGGCACGCGACGCGCAGGACGAGACGATCGAGGTCACAGCGCTCGAGGGCCTCCTGGAGCATCGACACCACCTTGCGAACCTGGATCTTCGCCTCGTCCAGCGAATCGAGGAAGAGATGCAGCCGAGTCGCGCCGTTGCGCCACGCCAGGAACTTCGGGTCGCCGAAGACCCGATCGTGCAGATCACGCGCGTCCATCGCGAGTCCGAGATCGACGAGCAGCGTCTCCTCACCGTTCGCCGTGGTTGCTTCGACAGCATCACGTTCACGACGCAGGCACTCCGACTTGCCTGACCCCGGTTCCCCCAAAAGCACCAGAGCTGGGATTTCGCGAACCTCCTGGAGCGTCACCACACCCAGACCGCCGTATCGCTGCCACTCCGCCTCCGCCAACCAAGCGTCGTCAACCAGCAACAACGCACCGTCGGGCGGCACCCAGCCTCGCTCCCAGTCCATGATCCGCGCTTCGTCCACGAGTCCTCGGCCGATGAGGATGACGTGGACGTCGGTCGCCTGGCCGACCCGTGCCTGCGGCGCAGTTCTGAGTCGTTGACCGTAGATCACATCGGCGGCCTGAAGCAGCGCGGGCGCCCTTCGAGATTCCAACGCGGCGACGCTCGCCGCGTAACGCGTGATAACGCCGAATTACGACGCCCCTTTGGCCCGAGCCTCGAACTGCCCACTTCTGCCCGCTTTCTTCCACATGCGCGGTTAACTCACGAAGGCTGACGCCGACATCCGACGCCGCCCGTGCCGAGCTGAGCCCGCCGCGGGTCACGCGCCCCGGCTGTGCCGGGTGGGTGGCGCAGTTGTTGCCCTAGTGTCTTGAGCCACGATCAGACAGGCTCGTTGACTGATCCACGACGGACCGTTTAGATGGTCTGCACGCTAAGGAGGCGGTTCCCATGCCCGTCGTCATCTGCTCTCGCCGTGCCGTCCCCGTCGTCACTCTGCTGCTGCTCGCCGCCCTCGTCCTCGCGCTGCCGCGCGGAGCGCACGCCGAGACGCTGTCGCTCGATCCCGCCGCCGCCTCGGAGTGCCCGGACTGCGCCACGCTCCAGGGTGGCGCGCAGGTCATCAACTACTTCGAGCAGCTCGCCCCCAGGACGACGTCACGCTGACGCCGCCCGACGGCGCGCCGGCGCCTCCGGGCGGCTGGCAGGCGAATGCCGAGTCGATGGTCGCCGACGAGGCCGCGACCGACACCGCCACGGGCGCGGCGGCCGACGCCGCGGACGCCGTCGCGTCCACGAGCGTCCTGGTCGAGGAGGGCGCGACCGCGATCCCCGAGCTGTGCAGCACCGCGGTGCTCTGCCCGGCGTCGCTCGCCATCGGCGCGTTCGGCGCGGGCTACGTGATCGGCACCGGGGCCAAAGCGCTATACCTGAAGTTCTTCGGCGGCGACGACCCCAACACTGACACCAACATCGACGACATCACCTGGCAGCGCTACACGGGCCCCGGCGACTATCAGATTGCCAGCGCCACCGGACCGGTCGTGCACCGGGGCGAGTACTACCTCCAGTGGGTCGAACAGAACCCGTTCGGCTACAACTTCTTCAACTACGCGTGGCACGGGGCGACCACCGACTACGAGTGCCGGTTCGGGATCCAGCAGCCCCACAACGTGATCGTCCGCACCGGCACGACGCCGTACCGTTGCAGCAACAACCCGCCCCAGCCGATCGAGGCCTACATCCGGACGCCCGAGATGTTCATGAGCCACCACCGTCCGCCCGCGCCCGCCGGCTCGACCGACACGACCGGCTCCACCTCGTCCCCGCGCCGTCGACGCCGTCGCGCTCGGACTTCAGCAACAGCGCGACATCGGTTCTCAACGACCCCAGCGCGACCAAGCTGCGCCTCTGGCTGGAGCACGAGCTGTCGCCGCGCTGCCACGCCGACCCGACCAAGTCCACTATCAACGTCCCGAACCCGCTCCAGGACGAGAGCGAGGCGGACTTCGAAGGCTGCTTGACGACCCTGGGCCTCGTGCCCACGCCGGTCGAGCTGCCCGACAGCGTCCTCGACACCGACTACGACGACCCGGTGTGGTCCAACCCCGGCGACCGCGCCTCCGTCGACCCCGGGACGACGATCAAGGTGTACGTCAACCCCCCCCCCCCCCCCCCCCCCCCCCCCCCCCCCCCCCCGAGTCGCGCTCGAAGACCCAGCGGGACGAGCGCTGTCGCCCCGGCGACACCACGGCGGCAGGCGATCCCGGCACCAACCCGCCCGGCTACTTGGGCGCGGACCCGGCCTTCCAGCCACGTCCGGCGCCCGCCCTCAGCGGTTACCCCGGCTACGACGTGCTGAACGCGACCCCGCGCACCATCCGCCTGTGGTGGGGCACAGCCACCTGGGGCTACCGCCACATCATGGAGCGGCGCGGATACGGCCCCGGCGACGAGGCCGACACGGCCGAGGCGCTGCTCGACCCCTCCCCGCTCCCGGCCGACCAGACCGCGGGCTCGTCCTGACTCTTCCAGAGCTTCTACTCCGTGACCGACGCGATCACCGGCCAGCCCGTCCACTGCGCCCGCACGGTTCTGGTGAACTTCTACCAGCGCGACATCGAGCCCTCCCCGCGCGACATCATCACCTCCTACTACGGGTCCTACCAGCAGTGAGCGCAACTGACGACGCCGCCCGCCGCGCCGCGTTCGAGGACGAGTGCCTCCGCGCGACCCGCGCGATCCTCGCCGACGGCACGCCCCTGCGCGGCGAGATGGAGGGCCACGGCCGGCACCTCCGCTCGTTCACGCTCCACCGCGCGAACGACGCGGCCGAGATCGTCGCCGAACTCATCCTGGCCGACGGGACGCCGCTCACGGAGCGGTATGACATCTGGACCTACGACACGCCACCCGACCTGGATGAGCCCGGGGCCGCGAGGCAGGCCGCGTCGATGATCGCCGCGGGCATCACGAACCTATGACCGCGCCTACCAGGCGCTCCGGGTCCTCTGCGACCGCCGCCAGGGCCGAGGTGCTCGCGCGCCGCTGGAGTTCGTGGGCGTGAGCTCGGCGCGCCGCGGCGACGGCGCCGGTCATGCCGCGATGAGGACGCGGACTGCGTTGAGCTCGGCGATGCTCAGCGGCGGATCGTCGTGCAGCGCCTCGATGGGCGCGGGTGCCAGGCGGCGGCCACCTCGGGCGCACGCGCGAGGCGTACCGCTTCGTGGCGGGCGCAGATCTCCGTCACGACCGCAAGGACGTCGGCAGCAGCACGCGGGTGGTCGCTACCGTCGCGTCCGGAGTCCGTGCAGCTTTCCGTGGTTGCCGAGACGTAGGTCGCGGCGGCCCTGACGTTCCCGCCCGCCCCTTCAGCCGCGCGCGATCTCGACCGGCTGGACCATTGCCTTCCCGCCCGCGGTCAGCCGCAGGCGCAGCGAGAGCGTTGAGGGTTCCGGCTTGATCGCGACGTGCACGGTGTCTCATGCATGGGTGTCTTGTCCGGCCGACCTCCCAGCCTGATGATCGGCCGCGCGCACTGCCTGCACTGTGCCCTTCTCCGCGGCTGGGTTGACGAGTTGAAGCTCTACGGGGTGAGAGCCGAACAAGACCGCCACCCTCGGCCTGCCCTGAGCGGACCTCTTGCGGCACCCGAGAAAAGGCGAAGCGAGCACGATCGCGGACCGCGCCAGGCACTGGCCCCTTCAGGCACTGGGATCCGCAGTGCCTGGAACCCCCGGAATCGCTGGTAATCCTCGGCAATCCGCGCCAGCACGCCGCCTGCGGAGCACCTTGGAAGCCCCTGCAAAACGGGACCTTCTGCCGCGCAGGCTTCTTGCATCGCACCCAGGAGGTCGGGGGTTCGAGTCCCCCTAGCTCCATGTTGGATGAAGCCCCTGCGTGAGCGGGGGTTTCGTCGTTTAGGGGATGGCCGTGAATTGCCCCGAGTTCCGCTCGGTGTCAGGCACCAGTGCCTTTATTCCGAGATATGTGACTGGTTCGCCGGGAATTCGGGCGCTCTGCGTACGGCCGCCACGCTGAGCGGAAACCCGTGTTCTCTCGCGAGCGGTAGAGCGGCCCCATCGCGTCATCAGCGCGACTGCGTGGTCGCGTCCGGCTCCGCGGCGAGCGCCGCGCGGGCATGGCGCAGGCGCCGAGGGTGCGGCTTACTGCCATGCCTTTCCAAGCTCCAGTCTGCCGGGTTGTGGGTCATGGCTGTGCTGGTGCCAGTGCAGTGGTTGTCGCTGGTTGCCTAGAGCTCAGGTCGGCCGTGGCCGGTTCCCGGTCGGCTTCGGGCGCGGGGCACTCGCGGCGGGGTAGGAGCAGCGGGCTGGTGAGGATGAGCAGGCCGGCGGTGGCGAGCGCGGTGCGGGTGCTGGCGAGGGCGGCGAGCAGCCCGCCGAGCGCGGTGAAGATCGCGATTGATGCCTGCGAGCCGATTGACCAGGCCGACAGCACGCGGGCGATGCGGTCCTTCGGGGTGTGCTGGAGCCGGTAGGTCGCCAGTACCGGGGTGTACAGGCTCATGCTGATGATGATCGCCAGCTCGACCGCGATCACCGTCAGTAGGCCGATGACACCGGGGCGGATGAACGCCAGGCCGATCAGCCACACGGCACGCAGGGTGCCGACGATCCGAAAGACGCGGTGCTGGCCGTAGCGGGCCACGACCCGGCGGGCGAGGCGAGAGCCGATCAACCCGCCGACGCAGGGCGCCGCGAACGCGAGCCCGTACTGCCAAGGCGGGAAGCCGAGCTGGCGCAACAACAGCACGGCCAGCAACGGCTCCGTAGCCATAATTAGTCCGCTGACGAGCATGTTGTTGAACCACAGCGCCCGCAGGACGGGATCGGTCAGGATGTGCCGCCAGCCGTCAACGAGATCAGCGGCCCGCCACCGTCCCTTTACGGCTCGCTCCGGGACTTGCTCGTGCCCGCGGATCGCGGTAATGCCCAGCGCTGAGAGCAGGTAGCTGAGCGCGTCGGCCACGACCGTCGCGACCGGCCCGAACAAGCCCACCGCGGCCCCGCCCATCGGCGGACCGACCGCAAGTGAACTCCAGTTCGTGGACTCAAACCGCGCGTTCGCGACCAGCAGGTCATCTGGCCGCACGAGCGTCTTGAGGTAGGCGCCGCTGGCCGCGTTGAACGCGATCTTCGTCGCGGCGACCACCGCGGAGACGATGAGCAGTTGGACGAAGCTGAGCCAGCCAAGGGCGTAGGCGACGGGGATCGTCGCTAGGACCAAGAAGCGAGCTAGGTCCATTGCGATCATCACCGGCCGCTTGCGATGAAACTCAACCCACGGCGCGAGCGGCACCGCGACCAGGGCGCCCACCGCCGGTCCCACGGCGGACAGTACGGAGACCTCGGCCGCGCCGGCGTGCAGCGCCAGCACCGCGACCAGCGGGAACGCGCCGAGCGCCAGGCCGGAGCCGTAGGCGCTCGCCGCGTAGGCTGCCCACAGCCAGCCGAATTCCCGCCCCAACGACCGCCTCATCAACCTACGGATGTGCATAGACGCATTACATCCGTGTAACCTCGCCTAGGCAAACAAAATCTGGTGGCACGACAACAACCACAGGTTGTAATGAGGTACGGTGAGGCATGAACCTGGAGGCAGTCCGAGCGTTCGTGGCGGTCGCGGAGGAAGGGCAGTTCCAGATCGCCGCCTCCCAGCTCGCCATCAGCCAGCAGGCCGTCTCCAAGAGGCTCGCGAGACTGGAGACTGACCTTGGCGTCCGTCTGTTCCATCGCAGCGCTGGCGGCACCGAGCTCACCATCGACGGCCAGGCGTTCCTTCCGCACGCCCGCGAACTACTGAGCGCCGAGCAGCGCGCCGCCGACTCCGTGCGCCCCGGACAACGCGCGCTGCGCCTGGACATCATGACCTCCCGAACCGCGCCCGCCGTCGTGGCGCAAGCGTTCTACCACGCCCATCCCGACATCGAGCTGGACCTGGTGAGGATTGCGGACAGCGCCCAAGCCGCCATCGCCGCCATCGAAGCCGGAACCATCGACGCATCGTTTCGGGCCGTGGGGTCCCCGGCATCGCGGCTGCCCGCAGAGATCGACGCGATGCCGGCAGTCGATGACGCTCATCAGCTTCTCGTTGGCCCCGCCCATCCGCTGGCCGCTGCGCGCTCGGTCACCATGGCCGAGCTGGTCGGACAGCGAATCTGGATGCCAGGGATGCTCCCCGGAAGCGAGTGGGACATCTACTACTACGACCTCGCCGACGCCTTCGGGCTCACGATCGAGCGCGTCGGTCCACACTTCGGCACCGAGCACCTCCTCGACGTACTCCACGAGTCCTCGACGCTCGCGAACCTCGCAGGCGAGCACACCAGATACCTCTGGCCCGCCCACTACGACATGCGCCGCATCCCTATCCAGAACCCCACGCCGATCTACCCGCACTCGCTGATCTGGCACCGCGACAACACCCACCCCGCGCTCGCCACGCTTCGCGACTACCTCGATGCCAGAACGACCGATGTGCCCCGTGCCGAGGTCTGGACACCCAAATGGGAGGGCCGAACGGCCCTGAGATCGTAGGGCTCGATCCGCATCTTCGGGTCCTCTCAGCATGCGAAAAGGGGGTGTCACGCCACCCGCCGCAGTCTTCCTGCGCCCGCCCGGCCTGATCGTCACTGCCGCTCCACCAGCACCCGCCGGATCGTCTGATCCCGGGCGATCTCCAGCAGGCGTTCGCCGCCGATCCGGCGGCGGCCGCCGCGTTCGAGCAGCAATGCTCACAACCGCTATGCGATCGTCTGGCGACTGAACCACGCGAAGCGCCCGGACACCGCGCGCGGGGGACTGACCAAGTTCATGGACATGTTGCGTCGCGGCGAACGCCTTCATGCCTGACCCGGTCGACCCGATGATGCGGCGCCTCAGCGAAGGCATTGCGCTTGGCGCGCGAGGCGAGCGAGCCGCCGCGCAAGAGCTGGTGCGTCGGCGTTCGTTGACGACCCCCAATCCTTGTAATCCAAGCTCGGCGCCGGCTCGGCGAAGCCCTCGCGTTGGAGCCGGCGCACGATCTTGCGGATCGTGACCTTGCTGAAGGACAAGACGTCTTCGAGCTCTGGTGCCGAGTAGGGGCGTTCTGCCAGCGCCGCCAGGATCGGCAGGGCGCGGATCGCGTCGCGGTGGTGATGCATCGTCACCGTCATCGCTGACGCCCCGCCGGTGCCGCCCGCGTCACGAGCAGCATTGGGCGTGGAGGACCTGCCAAAGGCCGTGGACGGCGACGCGCGCTTGCCGAATCCGTTGGTCGATGCGAGCGATCTCGTCGGGGTCGGTCGCCTCGTCGCGGACGTCGAGGTTGTCGAGGATCGACAGCGCGACACCGACTCGCTGTTGCTCGAGCCGCACGAGGTAGCCGGCCGTGGCCATGACCCGCGCGGGCGCGGCGTCGTGCACACCAGGCAGCCAACCGATGGCGTCCAAGACCGCGAAGGCGTCTCGGAAGATCGACGCCGCGGCCAACAGATCGGACGGTGCAAGGTCGCGGGCCTCGTCAAGACGTCGTGGTCGAACTCCAGGATCGCGAGCGTCTGAGAGCGCAGCAACTCGCGCCGGTCCGACGCGACGGTGACGACGCGCGAGATGTTGTTGTCGTTGATCGCTGCCAGACACGCACGGTCGCGAAGTTCCAGAAGCTCGTGCGAAACGTCTCGGAGCCGCGCGACCTCCTGCGCGTCTGCGGGATCCCCCGACCATCGCCGCTGCATCCACTTCAAGGCATCCTCGGCCAACTCGGCAAGCTGTGCGGCGTCAGCGACCTCGCCGCGAAGGCGTCTTGGATGTGCACCGCCTCGGTGACGGCATCACGGATCTCTGCGGCGAGCTCGCACGCCCGCCTGATCAGCTCCGCGATCCATTCCTCGACGACGACGACGAGATGCTCGGGGACATCGAGCGAGTCTTCGGACTCGATACGGTCCGAGATGTCCATGGAGTTGACGCTCCTTGGGCCATTACCCCGGCCGTGCCAGCGGCGCGGGGGCGCTATTTCGCCGGAACCACCACACGGCAGACCCGGCCTGATCTAGAGCCGCCTGCCCGCGCCGGTGGCGCGCCGCGGGCAGGCGGGGGCGGCACGCTAGCTCCGCCCCCGAGAAAGGTGAAGCGAGCCGCAGAAGCGCCCGGTCTCAGGCACTGGCCCCTTCAGGCACTGGAATCCCCCAGTGCCTGGAACCCGCAGAATCGCCGGGAATCCCTGGCAATCCGCACGCCGGGCCAACGACGAAGCACCGCAGAAGCCCCTGCAAATCAACCGGTTTTGAGGCGCAGGCTTCTTGCATCGCACCCAGGAGGTCGGGGGTTCGAGTCCCCCTAGCTCCACTCGGGAAGAAGCCCCCGCTATCGCGGGGGTTTCGTCGTTCAGGGGATGGCCGTGAATTGCCCCGAGTTCCGCTCCGTTTCAGGCACCAGTGCCTTTATTCCGAGATATGTGACTGGTTCGCCGGGGATTACGGGCGATTCGGGGGCTCCGCACGCGCCACTAGCCGGGGGGCGTTCGGGGCCGCTGGCGACGGGCAAATCCGTCGGCCGAGGCAACCTGCTTTTTGCCGCGTCCCGTCCGACGCGCGGCTCACGATGAGCCTATGACCCGGGATCTTGAGCGCTCAGCAAACCGCACAAGCACCGCCGTCGTCCGTCACCTAGTCTAGGTCTCGTGCCGTGCCGGCCCCTGCCCGCGACGCGCGCCTTCTGGCGGCCATGAGCGACACCCGCTCCCCGTCGCCGGGCCCCGACGTCCTCGACTCCAACGACCTCGTTCTGCTGATCCTCGGCGCGCCAGCGAGCAGCGCCGAGCTCCAGGACCGCTGCAATGGCATCACGCGGTTGGAGAAGCTCGCCTTCCTTCTCGAGCCGACGGGCTGGCGGTCACCTTTCAAGCCGTCGCGCGACGGGCGGGTCTCGCGGCAACGGCTCTACACCCAACCCGAGCTGCGTGCCGGCATCGAACAAATCCGAGACCGCCAACCGAGCGCGGTGGCGAGAGTGCCCGACGAGCAGCGCGCTCGCGAGCGCTCGCTGCGCCAGGGCAACGAGACGCTGCTGGCCGACAACCGCCGCCTGCGCGCCGAGAACCAGACGCTGCGCGACGAAGGCTAGAGCTCCGATCTCGATGCGATTCGGATTGGCCCATCTGATCGATCCTCGCCTGGTTGCTCTGGTCGACGGATCGCGCGCGTTCTATGCGAAGCGCGTGGCCGGTCGGGGCCCAAGCAGCTGGGAGGAGCTTCGCTCGGTCCGAGCCAGCATGGCCGCCGCCGCCCCGTCGAACCCGCCGGCTGTCAACGAGCTCGTCGGCATCGCCGGCCGCCGCGTCCCTCTGCGGATCCACATCCCCGCAGACAGGGCGGCGACGGGCGTCTACTTGGAGATCCACGGCGGCGGCTTCTACATGGGGTCGGCTACCGCCAGCGACGTCCGCAACCGGCAGCTCGCGGACGCACTCGGCATCGCGGTCGCCAGCGTGGACTACCGACTCGCTCCCGAACACCCATGGCCGGCCGCACCCGATGACTGCGAAACGGCAGCGCTCTGGCTCGCCGAGCACGCCGAGCAACGCTTCGGCACGACCAAGCTCGCCGTCGGCGGCTTCTCAGCCGGCGCAACGCTGGCGATGACCACGCTTCTGCGTCTGCGCGATCGGGGGATCGCATTCGGCTCTGCGGTATTGCAGTTCGGAACCTACGACCTCAGCGCCCAGACACCGGCCGGACGCCTGATCGCCGACGAGTACTTCCTCGACGCCTACGCGGGCGCAGCATCGGACCGCACCGACCCGGACCTCTCCCCGATCTACGCCGAGCTCACAGACCTGCCGCCGGTCCTCATAATCGTCGGAGCGGACGACATCCTGCTTGAGGACAACCTGGCCATCGCCGCGCGACTGTCAGCAGCCGACGTCGACGTCGATCTGCGCATCTACCCCGGCTCGCCCCACGGGTTCACCGCCCATCCGACACCGATGGCGCGGGTCGCGCTCGAAGACATCGAGACGTGGCTCAGCGGTCACCTGGACGCGGATAGCCGCTGTTGACGGAGACACCCGGAGATAAAGGTCAAGAACCTGCTGTTCAACGAGTGGGAGCAGAAGACCGACGCGGCGTTGGTAGAGCGCTGCCGAGCTGCGGCGTCCGGGTCCTGCTCAAGGTGCGTGTTGCCAGCGCTTCCACGATATGCGACTTGTTCCCCGGGGATTCCTCGCGATTCGGCGCCCGGGATCCGATGCATGGGACCCTCAACCGACATGAACCCGCACGAGCAGGCGCGGCAGCGACGCGGCCACGCCGCGGCGGCCTACCGACCCCGCGACGTACGACTGCTACTGATCGCCGAGGCACCACCATCGGACCTGGATCGGTACTTCTATTTCGAGCAGGTTCGCGACCAGGACAGCCTATTCCGCTACGTCGTGCAGACGGTGCTGCGTGAAGCGCCGTCACGTGCGAGCAAGGCCCGCCACCTCGCGCGGCTGCGCGACCGCGGTGTGTGCCTGATCGATCTCAAGACCGATCCCAAGATCGGCAACGAGCGGCTCGACGAGCACGTGCCCGATCTTGTGGCACGCGCCGTAGCGCTTGCCCCAGAGCACGTCATCACAGTCAAGGCCAACGTGTGCGACCTCTGCCAGCCCGCGCTCCGCGCCGCTGGGCTGGGTGTCGCAGACGTGCGAATCCCGTTCCCCGGTAGCGGGCAGCAAGGTCGCTTCTGCTCGCCGGAGAGCAGGACCGGGACCTCGAAGATCGTCGGCGCCGACTCCGGAGGCAGCGTCAAGGCGAGCTCGGTGACCTTCGCGAGCGCGGTGCGCTGGGCGCGAAGTGGTCGCCAATGTCGGCGGCGAATGCGCTGGGGCCTCGATGGCCTCGATGGCCAGCAGGATCTCGGCCGGCTACAACCGCCGATAACACTCGTGGCACAGCTCGACCGCCACGTGTCCGAACCCCGCCGGAGGTCGGCCAGTCGGCGTTCGCACAGTCAGACTGGAGGTGCCCGACCCGCTGCCTTCCGGCCGCCCCGGCGGCGTTTCTACCGACTCACCGGCGTCGGGCACCACGTCGACGACGTTCTTCCGGTGCTGTTCGGGCCGCGGATGGGCGCCTTGGGGGCGATCGTCGCTGCGCTGTAGCTGGCGCTCGACGGCCCTCGTGACCTCTGTGATTTCGCTGGAGATCTCGCCGGTCTGGTGTCGCGGCCGCTCCTCCGTGGGCGAGCGTCGGTGAACGATCCTGCGGCGGCCGGCTCAAGGGCATTGCTGTCGCCCTGGGCTTTTCGCGCGGTGGCGCGCGCGCTCAGGGCCTGTGGGCAGCCGATCGAGTCGGCGATCTGCTGACCTGCCGTGAACGTCCCGTTGCCGCCGGAGGCGCGTGTTCGCCTGGGCGAGCAGGAGGCGTGCCGGCCGCGGCGCGTGCACGTCGTCGATCCGCGCCCTGTTGCGGACGCGCTGAAAGCGGCCTTCGCTGGATCGGCGCGGCGCCCGCGGGCGCTTCGCCGGATCCGGCGAAGCGCTTCAGCGCAGCCGAATTTGGCGCCTGACGCGCGCCTAAGTAGCGTTCGGCTCGCCCCATCCCCTCTCTTCTCTCTCTCTCTCGCTTCTCTGCTGTAGCCGCCGAATCGGCAGACCGCCATTCGGCTCGCACCGGTCGTCACCGACGACCGCCTGAGCTCGGGCCCTTCAACGCCCGAGTGAGGAGGAACCATGTTCCAGAAGCTCCAGCAGGCCTGACGGGCGGCCGAGAACCGCCTGCCCGCGAACCTCACCCCGCTGCAGCGCCGGCAGGTCCTGTTCTTCGGCCCCCGTAGCGTGCCTCATGCTCATCAGCGTCGTCATGGGCGGGAGCTGGGCAGTCGTGCTCGCTGCCCTCGCGCTCGGTGCCGTCTGGATGTTCGGCCCGGCCACCGACGCCAACGTTGCCACCGGCGTCCCGCCGATCAACCAGCGGGCGACACCCCACGCATGCTCAGCTGGTTCGGGGTCGACCACGGCCTCCTGGCGAAACCGCTTGACGGCGTCCCGGCCTCGGACATGCGCGCGGCGACCGCCGGCATGCTCGACATCCTCGAGCTCTGCCTCCTCCGCGGCCAGGCCACGATCGACGCCACCGTGGTGACCGCGTGGAAGGCCGGCGGTGAGCTCCAGTTCCTCACCAAGGAACTCGCCGACGCTGTCGACGGGTTCGCCCTCGAGACGGTGCGCAATGAACAAGACGCCCGCGGCCTGCACTCGGCGTCAAGCTCGCCGCGCCGTGGCTGAGCTCCAAGCTGGTCCTGCTCTGAACCGTCTGCGTCGTCGACGACCTGTGCGAGTACCGGATCGACTTCCTGGAGCCCGCCAAGACGCTCTGAGCGCACCCCGTCCGTCCGAGCCCGGGCGGCCGTCTCCGACGACAAAGGACCTAACCGGAGATCGGGCCGCGCCTTGAGCTGAGTGCAGCGCCGCTGACCTACCCCGAAGTCGACGGGGCGCCCCGAGGTGCTCAGCCCTGAGCGTTCCACCGAGCACACGCCCCCCTCGAGGTGTCGGTGAGGCAACCTGAAGGGAGCCGGCACACGATCCGCACCGAGATCAGCCTGCCCAAGGCGCTCCGCTGGTCGTCGGCTGGACCGGCCGTCGGCCACGTTCTTCGCCCAGAGCTTCGCCGCGGGCGCCGCCCACGCCTGCCAGGGCGCCGACTGCTTCATTGCCCCCAGGCACATCCGCGCGAGTGCGAAGACACGCTGATCGACGTGTGGTGGGCACTTCGCACTCCGAGCCACCCACGCTCGAAGACCCCGAGCGCCCGCTCGGCACGCTGGACGACGTTCTGACGAGACACCAAGACTGACCTTCACCAGGCCCAAGCCCGCAACGTCTGAGCGCGCCTGCGGTGCCCCCACGACGCCATGGGGGCAGCGCGCGAGGCGCTCAGCCTCACCGCCGCCGGGACGGATTCCCGAGCGAACTCCCACAGAAGGACCCTCTGTGACCACTACACCAACCGGTACGGGCTCCCGGCACGCTGTGCAGGAGCGAAACATCGTGAACAGGGCGGTTGCGTTCGCCCTTCTGCTGGCGGCGTCGCTTGCCGGCTGCACCGGCTCGCCCACCACCACAGTTGGCTCGACGAGCCCCGGCACCAGTCAGTCCGCTGCGACGCGCAGCGCCTCGACGCCGCCGCTGCTCACCTGCCCGACGCCGGCCGCGGGCGTCAGCGCGCTGCGGGTCGTCGCTGTCGACATAACCATGCGCGATCAGCCGGTCAGGCTCACGGACGGCGCGGTCGTACTCGGACGGATCCAGAACGGCCAAGTCGTCGAGCTCAAGCGGGTCGGCCATGGCCCATGGCGACGAGTCGCCTGCGGCCAGAAGGTCGGCTGGACTCTGGCCTACACCGACCAGCTCGGCGCCAACCGACGCGTCTGGCTCGTGCCGGTCAACAAGTAATAGGGACGCTATCTGCGGCCGCACGCGGCCTAGATGGCGCTATGCCCGTTCCACCCGGGCCGCCTGCCGCACGAGAGCAAGGCACCCGGCACATCCGTCGCGGCATCGCGCATCGGTGCCGCTCGAGAAGGGATCCACGCAGATGGCCAGGAAGAATGACCCCACTCAGTCCGAGCCGCAGCACTCACACAGCTACCAGTGCTACTCCGTCACGATCACCTGCGGTCAGACCGTCGCGCACACCCACAGCGACGCGTGCTTCGACGGCCTGACTTGCGGCCTGACCGCCCACACGCACACGAACGCCTGCCTCACCGAGACGCTCATCTGCGGAAAGTAACCGTCTCTTCGCGGTGGCCGTATCGGGCGAATGTTCGAAGGGCAGTCACAACTGGTGCAGCGACGGCAGCTGCCGCTACTGCCACAGCACCACTCGCAAGTGCCGGCGCTGCGCGTGCAGCGCTGATCTGGACCGTCAGGCGGGCGGCCACGACGGCATGACCGTTCGCGGCTGATGCCGCGATAGCGGGCACCCTGGACGGCGCAAAGGCGCGCCGCCCAGGGCGTCCCGCCCCTGGGGCTTGGCGCCCTGGCGAAGTGATCTCGCACGTCGCTCTGAGCGCAGCGGCGACGCCTTCACCATCCGTTGGGGTGGAGGCGACGACGAAGTGCTCAGCCATTGAGCTCTTCCGCACGAAGCCCGCCCCGGGCGTCCGTGCGCACCCCGAGATCAGAGGAGGTGAACAGCATGCCTGAGGAGCCTGAGGCCGTCGAACCGGGCGACGACACGTCGACCGCCGAGGCCGACGCGCTGACCACGCAGTCCGACTTCGAACTGCCCCCGCAGGGCCCGCAGTTCCAGCGCTAGGTGCACGAGCGCCGCTGACCCGGCGCTGACAGAGAGGAGGTGAGCGTTAACGGCTCGGGCGCTCAACGGCGCCCGAGCCCTTCATCTGACTCAGCCGACCCTCGCCGGAGAGGTGTCGCCGGAAGGACGGACGGATGAGCGCTCGCCTCTTTTTTGACCTTCATATCTGACTAATCAGATATCTACAACCATGGTTCTGTGATCACGCCCATCGCGAGCGGCGACGAGGCCGGCCTGCAGGCCGAGGTCCGGCACGATCCTGCTGCCCGCGGCCAACTTCTGCGGCGCAGGCTTCTTGCATCGCACCCAGGAGGTCGGGGGTTCGAGTCCCCCTAGCTCCATCGTCACGGAACCCCTGCTACCGCGGGGGTTTCGTCGTTCAGGGCTGGCCCTGAACCGGCCCGAGTTCCCGCTCCGTTTCAGGCACCAGTGCCTTTATTCCGAGATATGTGACTGGTTCTGGGGATTACCGGGAATTCGGGCGCCCTCCGCACGACCGCCCATGCTGAGCGGGAGCCCGTGTTCTCTCGCAAGCGCTAGAACGGCCCCCATCGCGTCATCAGCGCGACTGCGGGGTCGCGTCCGGCTCCGCGGCGGCCGCCGCGCGGGCGTGGCGCAAGGCGCCGAGGGTGCGGCTTAGCCTGCGAGGCGAGAGCAGCAATACCGTGAGTAGACAGTTGCCGGTCTCGTGTACTAAGAGATTTAGATCATCCAGCAGGGTGCATTCCAAACCGACCAGGCTGAGCCTGCTTGGGACCTACAACTAGACAGTCAGCTCGGCGGTGTACGGACCAGCCGCCGCGTCCGGTTTGGCGAGGCCGTTCTATAGCCAGTGTTTGGAGCACGAAGTTGGCGGCGTCCTCGACCGCGGCCTCGGCCGCGCTACTGGCTGCGGCAGGCGACGCCGATGCCGCTCCCGTGCTGCGCGAGTACGGCCTCGACTGACCGACACGACGGCGAAGACCCGCTGCTCACCCATGTCGCCCTGGCCGCCGTCCTAGAACGCCGGGTTGAGACCCATCCGAGACGGTCTTCTGACCCGCAAGGCGGCAAGGTGGGCCGCGATGCCCGCTCCCCGCCGTGCCCGGTCCACGCTCCTCGCGCTCGTCCTCACCGCTCTGGCCGCTCTCGCGGCCGTCGCCCCGGGCGCCCAGGCCGGCCCGCTGGACCTCGATCCCAGCTTCGGCGCCGGTGGCGTGATCTTCACCGGCGGCGCCCAGGGCGGTCGCTGGTCGGCCGTCCACGGCTTCGCCGACGGCAGCTTCCTCGCCGCCGGCGAGGTGGCCAACGACACGCTTGCGCTCACCAAGCGCCGTGCCGACGGGACGCCGGACCCGGCCTTCGGCACCGGCGGCCTCGTCACCTTCGGCGGCGGTCAGGGCTCAGTGGTGGCGCGCAGCGTGATCGTGCTGCCCGACGGCCGGATCCTCGTCGCTGCCACCGCGACGGCCGCCGTGCCTGTGATCGTCGTCGCGCGCATCAGCGCCACGGGCGCCCTCGACGGCACGTTCGGGACCAGCGGCATCGCGACGGTCACCACGTCGGGCGGCGGCGTCCGCCTCGGTCACGCCGCGGTCCAGTCCGACGGCAAGATCGTCCTCGCCGGCACGCACCCGGGCAGCAGTGACGCCGGCATCCTGGCGCGGCTCACGCCGGACGGCCAGGACGACGCCGGCTTCGGTTCGGGCGGCCAGTCGCGCGTCCTGCTCGGCGGCGCCGCCACGCGCCTCGACGACGTCGCCATCGACGCTTCGGACCGCATCGTCGTCACCGGCTGGCGCGCCGCCGGCGGCGGGACCAAGGGCCAGCTGACCGTCGCGCGCTACACCGGCGCGGGCACGCTGGACACCAGCTACGGCACCGGCGGCACGCCCTCCGGCTTCACCTCCGCCGACCTCGACGGCGCCGCCCCGGCGACCTACGACGTCGAAGGACGTCGCCTGCGCCTCGCCACCGACGGCACCGCCACGGTGGCGGCGACCGTCGTCGCCCAGGGCGTCGCCCACCACGTCGGCGTCGCACGTCTGAGCCCGACCGGCGCGGTCGTCAAGACCACGACCCAGGACCCCAGCCCGTCGCACATCACCGACATCGAGGACCTCGTGATCGCGCCCGCCACCGGCGCCCTCACGCTCGCCGGCCGCATGAGCATCGCCTCCACCCAGCAGGTTGCGATCGTCACCTACGGCGACGACCTCACCGCGGGCGCGGTGCGCAACATCGCGGTGTCCGATGGCGGCGACGACGAGGCCTACGCCGTCGCGCTCGGTGCCGACGGCCACACGATCGTCACCGGGCGCGTCTCCGAGCAGGCCGGGAACTCGGGCTTCTTCGCGCGCCTCGGCGCCGCCGGCTCCGCGCCGGTCGCGTCGTTCACCACGGACTACACGCCGACGCGCCCGGGTCGTCCGTTGCGCCCCGGCCAGCAGGTGACCTTCGACGCCACGAGCTCCAAGGACCCCGACGGCACGGTTGCCACCTACGCGTGGGACCTCGACGGCGACGGCACGACTGACCACACCGGCCCGACCGTCAGCACGACCTACGCCGCCGGCAACCACGGGGTCCTGCTCACCGTCACCGACGACACGGGCCTCAAGGCCAATACCGGCGCGAACCTCGCGGTCGTCGCCAACAAGAACCCGGGCGTCGCGATCATCGAGCCGCCGGCCGAGCCGCAGGCGGGCAAGACCTTCACCTTGACCGCGCTCGCCGGCGACTCCGACGGCGGCGTCGTCGCCTACGCCTGGGACCTCGACGGCAACGGCACCTACGAGACGCAGACCGGCGCGACGCCCAAGGTCACCACGACCTCCAACACGGCCGGGCAGCACCTGGTCGGCGCGCGCGTCATCGACGATGAGGGCGGCGCGGCCACCACGACCGACAACCTGAAGGTCGGCGAGGGCCCCTGCGTCGAGAACCCGATCGTCAAGATCGAGAAGGCGGTCATCGTCACCCAGGGCACCGCGCAGTCGGGCACGGGCTGCTTCCACCTGACGACCGTCGACAAGGACGGCATCCGGACCCAGACCTACACGACCGACGGCCACTTCCGGGTCAACGGCCTGGAGGTCGACACCAAGCTGACGTCCAAGGCGGTCCTGACCTGGAAGCGCAAGCTGGTCGAGATCCCCAAGAAGAACACGGTCGCGCCGGGCGGCACCGTCTCGGCCGTGCTGAGCGCCGCCAACGTCAAGGTCGTCGGCACCTACAAGCAGACCGACTTCGCGTTCATCGACGGCAAGATCGACTGGGACCTCGCGGGCGCCACGATCGCGGGCTTCAAGGTCGACGCCAACGCCGGCATCGGCGGCCTGCCGCTGAAGGTCAGCGGCGAGCCCAAGCTCGACGCCAACGGCACCTCGACGCTCGACATCCTCCCGGGCACGCCGCCCGAGCTGCTGGGCAAGACGCCCAGCCAGCCGACCCACGCGGTCTTCGGACCCAGCGCCACCGCGGCCGACCTCGCGCCGTTCAGCTACACGGTCGACGAGATCCCGCTCGGCGTCATCACGCTCGGCCCGGTCAAGATCACCTACAGCGGCGACGGCAACTGGGCGATCGAGGCCAAGGCCAGCATGGCCGTCCCGGTCCCGACGTCGCTCTCAGGCAAGCTCGAGCTCGCCAAGGGCAAGGTCAAAATGGTCGACCTGCAATTCGAGGGCGCGATCACGGTCGGGCCGCTGCTGATCACCCACGTCGGCCTGACGATCGACTTCGGGCCGAAGGTCACCGCGAACGAGAACTGCGTCAAGCACGTCGGCCTCGAGGACATCACGCCCTACGCCGGCTGGGACGCCCTGGACAAGCTCCTGCCCGGCTACAAGGACTACGTGTTGGCCCACGACGGGCCCAACCAGGTCCTGTTCCACCAGCTCTTCATGAACTACAAGACGCCGACGTTCGCGCTCTGCGGGTCGATCGGCCTCAGTGTCGCCAAGCTCGTCGAGGCGCGCTTCGGCTTCGGCTTCGCCCGGTACCCGAACCCGTTGCCCAACGTCCTGTTCTTCCACGGCGAAGGCACGCTGGTCGAGCTCATCAAGGCGACGATCGACGCCGAGATCACGACGGAGGGCTACGTCCACGTCGGCGCCGCGGTCAACGGCGGCTACCCGAACGACGACCCGTGGATCGGCTGGAGCCTCGGGCTGGACTTCGAGTACTTCAAGCAGCAGTTCAACGCCCAGGCCTGGGCAAAGATCTCGATCATCCCGCTCGACTTCACGGCCGGCGCGGAGCTGTTGGCCTCCAACAAGGGCATCGTCGGCTGCCTCACGTTCGACACCGTGTTCGGGGACTGGCACCCGGGCGGCGGCGCGAAGTGGGGCCACGGGCCCAAGTTGTACTTGTTCGGCTGCGACGTCGACGACTACAAGGTGGTCATCAAGAACGCGCTCTCCGGTGACCTGGTCATCGGGCCGCCGATCCACGGCATGAGCGCCAAGGCCGCGCGCACGGCCGGCGTCGAGACGATCCCGACCAGTGGCCGCGGCAACGAGGCGACGCTCGTCCGCTACACGGGTCGCAGCGTGGCGAAGGCCCACGCGGCCCAGAGCGCGGGTGGGCGGGGTGCCGATTCCATCGACATCCCGGCCGGCCTGCCCGGCACCGCGATGGGCTTCAAGGGCGCCGGCGGCGCGCCGCACGTCGTCCTCCACGGCCCCAAGGGCGAGACGATCGACACCGGGGTCGGCAACGCCCCGGTCCAGACGCCGGGCGTCGCCGCGCTCAAGAACCCGACGACGGGCATCACGGAGGTCGTCGTCGCCAAGCCGTCGGCCGGGCGCTGGACGGTCGAGGTCGCCCCGGACTCAGTCCGCCTCGTCGAAGCGATCCAGGCCAACGGCACCGTGCCCGCCAAGATCACCGGCAAGGTCAGCGGTACCGGCCAGAACCGCACGTTGACCTACAACGTGACCGGCCTGGGCAAGGGCCAGCACATCGACTTCGCCGAGGTCGGCACGGCCGCGGGCAGCATCATCGGTCGCGTGACCGCCGACGGCAGCGGCACGCTGGCCTTCCATCCGGGCCAGGGCGCCGCGGGCACCCGCGACGTCCAGGCGGTGGTCACCAACGTCGACGGCTACGTCGCCGACCGGCTCAAGCTCGGCACCTACAAGGCGCCCAACGCGCCGCGGCCCGCCGCGCCCAAGCGCCTGACGCTCAAGCGCAAGGGCGCGTTCATCACGCTGAGCTGGCCGCGCGACGCGCGGGCCAAGACCACGCTGTTCGAGCTCAAGAGCTCCAACGGCCTTAACATCGCCCGGACGGTCAAGCGCCCGACGCTGCGTCTGAAGGCGCCGCCGGCGGGCGCGAAGCTCAGGATCACGCTGACCGGCACCTCGAAGACCGGCGTCCTGGGCAAGGCAGGGCACTTCACCCGGACGCTGCCGAAGGCCAAGCCGGTCAAGAAGCACAAGGCCGGGAAGAAGGTGGTCAGGCACCGCTGAAGCTTCTCGACCAGCAGCAGCGCGCGGACCACTCGCCGCCCGTGAAGGCGGCGGGAAGCTACTCTGCGGCCCAATGGCGGGGACGCTTGCGGATCGGCTCCGCGCACGTGAGGTGGAGCGGTTCGTGGGTCGCACGGCCGAGCTGGCGGTGTTCGAGGGCCTGTTCGTCGACGATCCGCCGGTCAGCGTCGTGCACGTCCACGGCCCCGGCGGCATCGGCAAGAGCGCGCTGCTGCGCCAGGTCGGGCGCCTCGGCGTCGCCGCGGGCTGGTCCCCCTGGCGCATCGACGGGCGCGAGCTCCCGCCGGCGCCCGGCGCGCTGGAAGCGATCCTCGTCGCTGCCCAGGCCGAGGAGCGCCCGGTGCTGCTGCTCGACACCTACGAGCAGATCTCGGCGCTGGACGGGGCGCTGCGTGAGCGGCTGCTGCCGGCGCTGCCGGCACGGGCGATCGTCGTGCTCGCCGGACGTGAGCGCCCGGCGCCGGAGTGGTTCCAGGACGGCTGGGAGCACCTGACGCGCGCGCTGGCGCTCGCGCCGCTCACCGTCGCCGAGGGCCTGCAGTTCGTCGCGGCCCACGGGATCGACGACGCCGCGACCGCCTCCGCGCTCGTGCAGTGGTCGAGCGGCTCGCCGCTGGCGCTCAGCCTCGCCTCCGCGATCGCCCAACGCGAGGGCCGCTGGCCCGACGACCACCTCGGGTCCGACCCGCAGCTCGTCGACCTGCTCGTCAGCCGCCTCGTCCTGGCCCGGCCGGACTCGCCCGACCGCCACGACGACGTCACCGCGGTCGCCGCCATCGCGCGCGTGACGACCGCCTCACTGCTGGCCGAGGTCCTGCCGGGCATCCCGCCCAACGAGGCCCAGGCGTGGCTGCGGGCGCAGTCGATCGCCGAGCCGGTCGGCGACGGCGTCGCCATGCACGACCTGGTCCGCAAGGCGCTCCGGGCACAGCTGCGCGCCCAGCGCCCGGAGCGCGAGCGCGAGCTGCGCCGCCGGATCGCCGACCATCTCCACCACCATGCCGTCGCCGACGACCCGCGGCTGGTCATCGACCTCGCCGAGCTGATCGAGGACCCGGCGCTGCGCTGGGGCTTCGGAGCCGACGCGGCGCGCGTGCTGCGTCCCGACGAGCTGCGACCCGGGGAGCTCGAGGCGCCGCCCGAGCACATGCTGGCACGGGCGAGCGGGGAGTGGTGGGCGGCCACCCGCGCGCTGGCCGCCGCGGCACCCGAGCACTTCGTCGTCGCGCGCGACCATCACGATGCCCTCTGCGGGCTGGCGATCGCGGGGACGCCCGCGGGCGCGTCGCCCGCGCTGCTCGCCGACCCTTACGTCGGGCGCTGGATCAAGCACGCGGCCCAGCACGTCCCCAAGGGCAATGCCTTGATCTGGCGCGACGCGCTGGACCTCACCGCCGACGAGCAGGGCGACCTCGCGTCGCGCGTGCTCGCGGTCATCAACACGGGCACGATCCTGCGCTCGGGGCTGCCGAACCCGCGCTGCTTCTACATCCCGATCAGCCCGGTCAACACGGCGTCGGTCGCGTTCATGGAGCAGGCGGGCGGGCGCCGGATCGACGGCCTCGACGTGCAGGTCGGCGAGCACGTCCACGAGTGCTACGTGATCGACCACGGCCCCGGCGGCGTCCTCGGCGGCCTGCGCGCGACGATCTACACCGAGCTCGGCCTGCCGCGTCCCGACGACCGACCCAATCAGATTGTGTCGCTCGTCGCGCCGGCGATCGGCGAGGACGACATACGCCAGGCGCTGCGCGACTTGGACCGGCCGACCGAGCTGGCGGCCAGCCCGCTGACGGTGATCGCCGGGCGCGGCGGCGACGCGGTCCGGGCGCTGCTGCTCCGCGCGATGACCGAGTCCTTCGGCGCCGGCCCGGACGAGACGCTCCTGCGCGAGGTCGCCTTCGCGGCCTACGCCAACCGCACCGCCGCCCACGAAGACGTCGCCTTTACCTTGCACGTCTCGCGCGCGACCTACTTCCGCCGCCTGCGCCAGGCGACCGAGCGCATCTGCGACTACGTGCTTGCGGCGGCGACCGCGCAGTCGCGCGCAGCCTGAGCGCGACCCGTTGGCCGCCGCAGAACGGCACGACCGCGGCACAGGCGTCCAGGCACTGGAATGCCGCGAGTGCCTGGAACCCCGAGAAGCGTCGCAAATCTGCGGCAATCCGCCGCTCCTCGAGTACCGACGAGCGCCTCTGAAAGTCCTGCAAATGATGGTGTCCGGACGCGCAGGCTTCGTACATCGCACCCAGGAGGTCGGGGTTCGAGTCCCCTAGCTCCATCTCCACGAAGCCCCTGCATCTGCGGGGGTTTCGTCGTTCAGGGTTGGGCCGTAAATCGGCGTAGCGGCCGCTCCGTTTCAGGCACTGGTGCCTGAAAACGGCGAATACCCATTGATTGGGTCGATCGGCGCCGATTCGGAGCCCTGCAACCTACCGCTCGGCGCTCTGGATCCGGTCGTCGACCAGCGCGGCCATCCGGCTCTTCGCGCCGCGTTGACCGAACCAGTCGGCGACCTCGAAGTCGGCGATGCTCTCCGACCACGACCCCGCACTGGAGGATCCCCATAGGCAACGCGGCATGTCCCCCGCGTGGAACGACTCGCGGCCCGGCGTCGATCGCCGCCTTGAAGGACTCGTCGTTTAGGGAGGCCTAGAACGTGTTGCCGCCGTCGCTCAGGCGCCACTTGTTGCCGTCGGTGAAGGAGGGCGACGCGATCGCGACGACCATGTCCACTACGGAGTCGGTCACCGGCTCCTCGCCGGTCGGGAGCGGCTCGAACGCCGCGACGTCATCGCGGTCGATCTCGATCGCGATCTCCTGCTCGCGAACGGTCTGCACCCGTTCTATCCCCGAGTCCTCCAGCTGCTCGACCACGGTCCGGGCGGACTTGCGGACCTTGAGCTTCCGGTAGCCGTCAAGGACGGCCGCCGGGATCCGCAGGCCCTTGCCCCGCAGCGCGCCATCGGCGGCGCCGACCGCGTCGAGCGTCCATTCGGCACAGTTGCCCGCGCCGCGCTCAAGACGAGACCGCTGGTCCCGCGGGACGAGCGCTCGGAGCGCGGACCAGAGGCGACCTCGTCGCCTCTGGTGGATCGGCTCAGTTCACCGCCACCGGCCGACGATCGACGATCGACGACTCAGCCGCGGCGCGCAGGAGCAGGTCGCGTAGTGCCGTGGCGGCGTCCAACGGGTCGTTGGGCGTAAGGACGAGCTGGTCGGCGGTGGTCGAAGGGCCGGTGAGCGGTATGACACGTAGGCCGGGTGGCGGGCGGTCGAGGGCGGATTCGACGGTGATGCCGACGCCCGTTCCGGCTGCGACGTGCGCGGCGATCGCGTCCACGCTGTCGGCGGTCCTGATGATGCGCAGATCGGCGCCGCCGATGTGGAACGCGGACAGGAGGCGGTCGCAGAGACCGCTGTTGATCTGGTGCGGCCAAGTGAGCAGGCCGGTGGTGGACAGCTCGGACGCGCTCAGCTCGGCGTGCCGAGCGAGTGGGTGCGACGCCGGGACCAACGCCATGAACCGCTCAGTGGACAGCACCCGCGCGCGAACGCCGGCGACGTCACCGGTAGCCCAGCCGATGCCCAGTCCGATCGTCTCGGCCCGGAGGGCGGTCAGCTGGGCGGTGGTCGCCATGGCCTCCGGCACGATCGTCACGTCGGGGAAGCGGTCGCGCAGCTGCGGCAGGCAGCGCAGCAGCAGCGCGTGGTCGGTGTACTCGGCGTGGGCGACCACGAGCGTGGTGCGGCTCCCGTCGCCCGCCGCCAGGGCGCGTCCGCGCTGCTCGAAGCGGCGGAGCTGCGCCAGGGTCGCGTAGGCCTCGGGCAGGAGCGCTGCGCCGAGATCGGTCAGCGACACGCGCCGGCTGGTGCGGTGAAACAGCCGCCCACCCAGGGTGGCCTCCAAGCGCCGGACAGCGTCGCTGACGGTGGGCTGCCCCCGATACAGACGCTCGGCCGCGCGGCCGAAGTGCAGCTCTTCCGCGACCGCGACGAACACTTCCAACTCGACCCTGTCCACGGGCACCACACTACGGCAATCGATCGATGGAGCCGATCGCTGCGCGTCGACCGTCGGCGTTGATGCCCGTCCGGACACCGGGTGGAATGGCCCGGAACGACTTTCCCCACGACCGGAAGCAAAGACAGACACATGACAAGCAACACCAGCGAGCACGACACCCCAGAGGTTACGGTGACTGTCGTCTACCACTCGGTGCACGGGCACACCCAAGTCCTGGCCGAGCACCTCGCCGACGGGGCACGGTCGGTGCCCGGGGCCCGGGTGCACCTCGTCGAGCTCCGACCCGAGGACGTCGTCGCCGCCCGCTGGCACGACGCCGAGGTGCTTACGCTGCTCGAGCGCGCCGACGCAATCGTCCTCGGCTGCCCGACCCTGATGGGCAGCGTGTCGACGGTGTTCAAGGCGTTCATGGAGGCGGCGTTCACGCCGTTCACGACCCAGGCGTGGAAGGACAAGCTGGCCGGCGGGTTCACCATGTCCGCCTCACAGAGCGGCGACAAGCTGCTGGTCCTCGAGGAGCTGGCGGTCTTCGCCGCGCAGATGGGCATGCAGTGGATCGGCGTGGCCGACATGCCCGGCAACAACTGGAGCGGCGGCGCCCGCGACGACGTGAACCGGTTGGGCTCATGGCTCGGCCTGATGAGCCAGAGCCACGCCGATCTCCCGGCCGAGCACGCGGGCTCGCGCGGCGACCGGATCACCGCGGAGCGATACGGCGAACGGATCGCCCGGTTGACGCAGCGCTGGGTCAACGGCGTGCCGCACGAGACCTCCCGCATGACCGAGCACGAAGCCCGCGCCCTGTCCGCCTCCCTCCGGGAGACGTGAGGCGCGTCCATGGCCTGAGCGCACCCCATGTCGGGCCCGAACGCAACCGGCCCGCACAGAGGTCGGCGGTTCGAGTCCCCCTAGCTCCACTCGGTCGAAGCCCCCGCAAGCCGCCGCGCGTCTCCGCTCATCCTCTGACCACTCGGTAGCGCAGGTGCATGGTGGCCGGTGCCTCGAGCGCGCGGACCAGCCCAGCGAGGGCAGTGTGATCTCCGTGGCGATGTCGCGCTTCAAGAGCATGCACCGCGGTGTCGAGGCGGCGCGCTTCGGAGAGCACCGCCGGCGACCTGGCCGCTTGACGGTGCCGGGCCGGCGAGGCGGGCTGGTAGCGTCGCGCCATGACGCGGCCCCTCCGGATGGTCCTCCCGCTCGCGGCGGCGCTCCTCGGGATCGCGGCGCCGGGTGCGGGCGCCGCCACGTTCACGGTCACCAAGCTCGGCGACGGCCGCGACGGGGCGTGTACGGCGGCGGACTGCTCGCTGCGCGAGGCGGTCGACGCCGCCAACGGCACGGTGCTGCCCGACGAGATCGTGCTGCCGACCGGCGTCGCGACCCTCACGCTCGCCAACGCGCCGTCCACCGCCCCCGAGGACTCCAACGTCGAGGGCGACCTCGACGTCAGCCGCGACGTCACGATCCGCGGCGCCGGCGCGGCTGCGTCGACGATCCAGTCGCTCGTGCAGGACCGCGTGCTCCACGTCCTGCCCGGCGCGTCGCTGACCCTACGCGACCTGACGGTCGCGGGCGGCGATGTCGACTACGGCAGCTCAGCGTACGGCGGCGGCATCTACGACCAGGGCGGCGCCGACCTCGTCCTCGAGCGGGTCGTCGTCCGCGACAACGTGCTTCGGGGCGCCGCCGCGCCCGCGCTCGGCGCCGGGATCAACAAGGAGGGCGGTCACCTCGTGGCGCGGGACGTGACGATCCGCGACAACAAGTGGGTGCAGGGCTCCGGGTACGGCGGCGGGCTCATGCTGGGCGGCTCGGGCTCGCCGAAGGCGGACCTCACGAACGTGACGATCACGGGCAACGTCGTCAACTTCCACGGCGCCGGCATCATGTACAACAGCGCGGTGCTGACGACGCTCACCCACGTGACGATCGTCGGGAACAGCGCGCCCTACGGCTACGACGCCGGCGTCAGCACGGCCGATGTCGGGACGGTGCACGTGCGCTCCTCGATCATCGCCGCCAACACGGCGCTGAGCGCCGACTGCGGCGACTCGCCGCTCGTCAGCGACGGCGGCAACGTCGGCTCGGCGTCGTGTGGCTTCGCCGCACCGGCCGACGTGGTGACCGCCGCGCCGGGTCTCGGTCCGATCACCGGCGACCCGATCCCGGTCTTCGAGCCGCTCGCCGGCTCCCCTGCGCTGGATCGCGCGGTGGGCGCGTGCCCGGCCGGGGACGCGCGGGGCGTCGCCCGCCCGCAAGGTCCCGCGTGTGACGCGGGCGCCGCCGAGCGCCCGGTCGCGCCCGTCCCCACGCCGGCCGGCGGCGGGACCCCGGGGTCGGGCGGGACCGGCAGCCCCGCAGGCGGTGGACCGTCCGTACCGGTCCCGCCGCCCGCGCTCCGGGCCGGCTTCGCCGCGGTGGTGACCCGCAAGGGCGGCGTCATCGTCGTCACCCTGCGCTCTCCCGCCGCCGGCCGCTGGTCGCTGCGCGCCACCTACCGCGCGCGCAGCGGGCGCAAGACCAAGACCATCACCTACGGCGCCGGCGCCAGGTCGGCCGCCGCGGCGGGCACGACGACCGTCACGCTGCGCCCGGGCAAGACCGGCAAGGCCCGCCTGCGCCGCAGCTCAGGACGGCTCAAGCTCGTGCTGCGCGCGGCGTTCACCCCCAAGGGCGGCAAGGCCGTCATCGTCACGCGCTCGGTGACCGCGAGGCGCTGACCCACGGATGGCGCCCGCCGACAGCGGCTCGAGGAGCATCTGGCGCACGACCTCGATGTGGCCTGGGATCACCTGCGCGAGCCACTCGCGGCCGGCGTCGGTGATCGTGTCACGCGCGCCCCCTCGCCCGAAGCCGGACCCGCATTTGTGGGACCGGCCGGCGTCGGGGCGTCGTGCTCGGGGTTGCCATCCTCGTCGTGGCGCGACGGAGGCGCGCTACGTCGTCGCCGCCGCCTCCGCCAGCGCACCGACCAGCGCGGCGACCGCCGGTGGATCCGGTGGGTCGCCGTAGGTCGCCGCGTAGACGCGGCGAGGAAGGCCCGGGAGCTTGCGGGCGATCACGCCGTCCGCGTGATGGGCGCGGAGGGCAAGGCCGGGAAGGGTCGCGACGCAGAGGCCCGCCGCGACGAGGGCCTGGATGAGGACCATGTCGTCGGACTCGTAGCCGATGCGCGGCTCGAAGCCGGCGGCGTCGCAGAGGGCCAGCAGGTGGCCGCGGCAGCGGGGGCAGCCGGCGATCCACGTCGCGTCGCTGAGGCTGGCCAGCCCACGGGTTCGACGGTGCGACAGCAGGTACATCGGGTCGTCGAGCAGATGGCGCAGGCGCACGCCGGCTGGCTCCTCCTCGGCGTCGTCGTACCGGAAGATGATCGCCACCTCGACCTTCCCCGTCCGCAGGAGCTCGAGCGCCTCGGGCGGATGCGCGTCGGTCGACCCGATCTCCAGGCCCGGATGATCCCGCGCCAGGCTGGCCACCGCTCGGGGCACGAGGGATCCGATGGCGGAGGCGAACCCCGCCAGGCGCACGCGGCCGGCGGTCAGGCCGACGTGGGCGGACAGCTCCGCGTCGGCGGCGTCGATGCGCCCGATGATCTCCGCCGCCCGGTCGGCGAGCAGCTGCCCGGCCTGGGTCAGGCGGATGCCGCGGCCCGCCCGCTGGAGCAGCTGCGCCCCCGTCTCCGCCTCGAGACGGGAGAGGTGGTGGCTGACCGACGGCTGCGAGTAGGCCAGCTCGCGCGCGGCCGCCGTGACCGAGCCATGGCGAGCGACGGCGTCGAGCACCCGCAACCGCGTCACGTCGAGCATTCATCAATCCTATCTATGGATGACGTCGAGAACTGGCATTGGACGGATGCTCGCCGACGGACCAAGCTCACCGACATGCCTGCCACCCTGACCCAGCCCGTGGACCAGCTGGCCCGACTCGCGGCCGGCGTCCGCACGGCGATCGACGCCCGCGCCGACTGGTCGCACACCGCGTCCGCGGTCGCCGATCAGCTCCGCGCCCACCTGCCCCGCCCCGACGTCCTCACGCCCGAGCAGCGCCTCGGCGCCCCGGAGCGCGCGGCCGGCCACACGCTGCACGTCGAGCCCGACGGCTCCTTCTCCATCACCGCGGTCGTGTGGCGGCCGGGCCAGCAGACGCCGATCCACGACCACACGACGTGGTGCGTGTTCGGCGTCGTCCAGGGCAGCGAGCACGAGGACATCTACGACGCCGACCTCAACCTCGTCGGCGCCGAGGACAACCGGGTCGGCGACGTCAACGGGTTCGCGCCGCCCGGCGACATCCACCGCGTGCACAACACCGGCGAGGAGGTCGCGATCTCGATCCACATCTACGGCACCGACATCACGCGGATCGGCTCCAGCGTCCGCCGGTACTACGACCGAGGCCGGTGACCCCGATGTCGTCCAAGCCCCCGCCCGCCTTCCCACCGCCCGGCACGCTCAAGGCCAAGCTCGCCAACCTGATCCCTAAGGCCAACATCATCATCTACCGCGTGTCCAACGGGCGCTTCGGCGGCAGCATGGAGGACCTGCCGGTCCTGATCCTGCACACCGTCGGCCGCAAGAGCGGCAAGCCGCGCCAGTCACCGCTGCTCTACCTCCAGGACGATGAGGACTACGTGGTCGTCGCCTCCCGCGGTGGGTCGGACGCGCCGCCGGCCTGGTGGCTGAACCTCCAGGCGACGCCGGAGGCGACCGTCGAGATCAAGGGGACCAAGCGGCCGGTCTCCGCGCGCCGCGCGACCAGCGAGGAGCGGGCCGGCTACTGGCCGCAGCTCACCGCCGGCTACCGCTTCTACGACGACTATCAGGCCCGTACCGATCGCGATATCCCAGTGCTCGTGCTCTCGAACCGAGGGAAGCCATGACACTCAAGCGGTTGGACAACGTCCTCATCGTCGTCGAGGACCTCCGCATCGGGGGCGTGGAGGATCTGCCACAGGCCGTGGACGATGCGGCGCGCCGCGCGGATGTTCTCCTCAAGCGCGGCAATGTGGTGAGACCCGGCGGGCTTGTGGCCACGCCGGGTCTTGCCACTCAGCTCGAGGTGGGCGCGTAGGTGAGCGCGACGACGCCGTTGGGCGAGGGGGTTGCCGCGAGGAGCTTCAGCGGGAGCGTCTGGCCGCCGTCTGCCGTTCGACCGGCGGCGAGCACTGGGTGAACCGAGAATCGGATCTCGTCGACGAGGTCGTGCGCGAGCAGGGTCTGGTTGAGCCGGCCGTATCCGTACATCATGAGATCGGAACCATCGTGGTGCTTGAGCTCCGTCACGGCTGCGACGACGTCCTCGCGAATGATCGTGGAGTTGTTCCAATCAGCGCTCTCCAGCGTCGAGGAGAACACGTACTTGCGGATCGCGTTGATGGCGTCTGCGTACGGTCCCGTTTGGTCGGGCATGACGTGGGCGAAGTACTCGTAGGTGCCGCGTCCCATGAGAAAGCCGTCGAGGGCGTTCAGCGCCTGAACGGCTTCCTCTGCCGAGCCCGAGTCGAACGTCGCCCAGGGTCGCGGGTCGTCGGTGACGCCGTCGAGCGAGACGAAGGCGGAGTTGATGATCTTGCGCATGGTCGTTGTTCCTTGGGTCGCGTGCTTGGTCAGTTGGTGCAGGCGAGCGCCGGTTGCGGGTCGCGGTCGCTCGTCTCGGCCACGGCGGTCGGGACCGCCTCGTGGCGGACGAGCGCGAAGATCGCGGGAATGGCGAGCAGCGCGATCCCGCCGAGCACCCAGAGCGCCTGTTGGAACCCGCCGGTGAGCGCCGCGGGGGCGGCGTGCCCGGTGTGAAGCAGCGTCTGGGTGTGGCTGGTGGCGACGCTGGAGGCGATCGCGATGCCGAGGGCGCCGCCGAGCTGCTGGCTGGTGTTCAGCAGCCCGGACGCGAGCCCGGCCTGGTGCTCCTTGATGCCGGCGAGCGCGGCGATCGAGATCGGGATGAACGCGAACGCGGTTCCCGCGCCGGACACGACCATCGGGCCGGCGAGGTCGGCCAGGAAGTCTCCGTCGACGGGCGCCTGGGCGGCCCAGATCGCCCCGGCGCCGATCATGGCCATCCCTGCCGCCATCACGATCTTGGTCGCGCCGCGGGTCACGAGCGCTTGGGAGAGGCCGGCGAGCGCGATCGACGTCAGCGACGCGGCCAGCCAGGCGAGCCCGGACTGGAGCGCGCTGTAGTGCAGCACCTGCTGCATGTACAGCGTGCCGACGAAGATGAACGCGTAGAAGCTGCCGCCCAGCAGCAGGCCCGCGATGTTGGCACCGGCGAGCGTGCGCAGGCGGAAGATCTGAAGCGGCAGGATCGGATCGGTGACGCGACGCTCGATCAGCAGGAACGCGGCGAGCAGCAGGGCAGCCGCAGCGAGCACGCCGATCGTCCGCGCGTCGCCCCAGCCGTACTGCGGTGCCTGGGAGATGGCGTCCACGAGGAGCACCAGCCCGGCGGTGCCGGTGAGCGCGCCGGCGGCGTCGAACTTGCGCCGCACCGTGTCCAGCCGGCTTTCGGGCACGATCCGCGGTGCCAGCAGCAGCGCGACGACGCTGATCGGGACGTTGAGGTAGAAGATGTACTCCCAGCCGGCGTACCGGGTCAGAAGGCCCCCGGCGATCACTCCGACGGTCGCGCCACCGGCGCCGAGACCACCCCAGATCCCGAGGGCCTTGTTGCGCTCGGCGCCCTCCTGGAACATGTTCATCACGATCGACAGGGCGGCGGGCAGCATGATCGCCGCCCCGAGGCCCTGGACCGCCCGGGCTCCGATCATGAAGCCGGCGGCGGTTGCCAGCCCGGCGGCCAGCGACGCGGCGCCGAACAGCGCGAGCCCGACCATCAGGATGCGGCGGCGGCCGAGCAGATCGGCGGCGCGGCCGCCGAGCAGCAAGAACCCGCCGAACGTGAGCGCGTACGCGGTCACGACCCATTGCAGGTTGGTCTCGGAGAAGTGCAGGTCGGCGCCGATCGTCGGCAGCGAGACGTTGACGATCGTCAGATCGACGACCGTCATGAAGAACGCTACGGCCAGCAGCGCGAACGCCCGCCAGCGGTTGACATGGGATGACTGGGACGTCATCAGACCTCCATTGGTCCGGGTTCCACCGCCCGTTTTGGCGGCGTCACAGAGGACGTCGCAGCACCGCGCCCGGCTTGGACAGCCGCGGCGGCAGACGTCAGTCGGCGGCGAGCGTCGACAGGCGCCGCTGGAGCTCGGCCCGCTCCACCGCGTTGGCGCTGAGCGCGATCGCCCGCTCGTACGCGCGCGCGGCGGCCAGTGGGTCACCGGTTCGCCGGAGCAGGTCGGCGTGTGCCGCGTGCAGCGGCTGGTAGCGCTCGAGTGCGGCGTCGGCCAGCAGCGGCTCGAGCAGCTCGAGCCCGGCCTGCGGTCCGACGGCGAAGCTCACCGCCGCCGCGCGGTTCAGCTCGACGACGGGCGACGGCGCGATCTCGCCGAGCGCGCGGTACAGCTCCGCGATCTGCTCCCAGTCCGTGGTGCCGGTGTCCGCCCCTCGAACGTGCACGGCGGTGATCGCGGCCTGCAGCTGGTACTGGCCCGGGCGGCGCAACCGCGTCGCCCGGTCGAGCGCCTCGAGTCCGGTCCCGAGCCGCTCGCGATCCCACAGCGAGCGGTCCTGCTGGTCGAGCGCGAGGTAGCGCCCGTCGGGCGCCACACGCGCAGCGCGGCGAGCGTCGTGCAGGAGCATCAGCGCCAGCAGCCCCCAGACCTCGGCCTCGTCGGGCATCAGCTCGCACAGCAGCCGCGCGAGGCAGATCGCCTCGGCGCACAGCTCAGCCCGCACCAGCCGCTCGCCCTCGGTCGCCGAGTAGCCCTCGTTGAAGAGCAGGTACAGCACGCGGAGAACACCGCGCAGCCGGTCGGGCAGCTCCTCGTCGGCGGGCACCCGGTACGGGATCCGCGCGTCGGCGATCTTGCGTTTGGCGCGGACGATCCGCTTGCCCATCGTCGGCTCCGCCACGAGGAACGCGCGCGCGATCTCACCGGTCGTGAGGCCGCCGAGCGCGCGCAGCGTCAACGCCACCCGCGCCGGCAGGGCGAGCGCGGGATGGCAACAAGTGAAGATCAGCCGCAGGCGATCATCGACGATCGCGCCGGCCTCGTCCTCGTCGGAGTGCTCCTCGAGGTCGAGCCGCATCAGCTCCGCCAGCCGATCTGCTCGATCTGCCATCGACCGGTTGCGACGCATCCGATCGATCGCCCGCCTCCGCGCGGCGACCGTGAGCCACGCGCCCGGCCGGGCTGGGACACCGTCACGCCGCCACGCGCTGACCGCGTCGGCGAACGCGTCCTGCATGGCATCCTCCGCCAGCTGGAAGTCGCCCACATGGCGGATCAACGTCGCCAGCACCGCCGCGCGCTCCGCGCGGAACGCCTCCTCGACGGCCGCGCCGACCGGATCCGGGCTCGCACGGCGTGGCGGCTCGGCAGAGCTCAAGACGCGCTGGCGCTCGGATCGGACCGCGGGATCTCGTCATCGGCCACGATCGGCCGTACCTCGACCGACCCGTACCGGGTCCACGGCAGCCTTGCAGCGTGCCTGATCACCTCATCCAGATCGGCGCAATCCAGCACGTAATAGCCAGCCAGCACCTCCTTCGTCACCGCGAACGGACCATCTGTCAACTCCGTCTCATCACCTCGGACGCGCACCGTCGTGGCGCTCTCGACCGAATGAAGCGGGGCGTGCGCGACCAACACGCCCGCGTCCCGCAGACTCGCGTTCACCTGATCCCACAACGGCATCTCCGCCCACCGCTGCGCCCGCTCAGCCTCATCAGCAGACTCGGACCCGTAAAGCAACAACATGTACTCCGGCACGATCGCCTCCTATCGGCACGACCGCACGATACGCGGCCACTAACCCTACGTCGCCACAGACGACCGGATTTGGACAGCGCAACGCAGGTGCGGGCTGTCCCGTCTCGTGACCGCGACCGCACGGCGGCGGGCCGGCAGCCCCCGCGCGCCCGATCCGCCCGATCTGAGTGATGCATCCGGCGCTCGGTCATTCCGCGCGACAGCCGATGATGTGCTCGCGACCTCTCGGTGGCTTCCGCCCACCGACTTTCAGCCAGACCCTGAAAGCCCCTCGCCACGTCTCGTCGCCAGCAGCGGATGCCAGCTCGTCGCGCGCGATCGTCGGCGGCCTCGTCGCGATCGCGCTAGGCCGTCGCAGCGGTCGTCCAGAACGCGTACACGCTGGACACCGAAACGCTTCTCACCGGGCACCTACGAGATCCGCGTGAGGCGCCGACCGCACGCACTGCATATGAGCAGCACTTGGAAATACTCAGTATCATGGACAAAAAGAAAGACGGCGCGCGCGGCGCCGTCGAGGAGGAGCCGGCGCGCCGTCGACCCCGCCCGGTGGGGTCGACGGCGCACACGTCAGTGGCTGACCGAGATCATGACCTGGGTCTTGTCGGCCAACTCGTCAAGGAGCTCCTTGACGCGCGCTGCGTGCTCGGGGTTCACGACGCGGACGCTGATCCGGGTGACCCGAACCCGCCGGGGTCGCCGTCGTGCTCGACGATCGTGGAGCCGAGGTGGACGGGGTAGCCGGCCGTTTTGAGGTAGTGCTGGATCGCAACTCGGGTCTCATCCGGTGTGCCGAAGTCGGTGGGTTCGATCGACATGAGCTTGTCCTCCATGTTGGTGTTGCGCGCGGTGTGGTGCGCACGGCGCGTGGCTTGCTCGCGGTGGTCAATCACACGGCGCGGCGCGTGCGGTGGATGAGCAGGGCGACGGCGCCGGCGATCGCGGCGACCGCGGCAACGCCCGCGTCGAACCAGACGGCCGCTCGCGGCCCCTGGAGGTCGATGAGCGCGCCCGTGAGCAGGCTGCCCACCCAGAAGACGCTCCCGCTGATCGCGCCCTGCAGCGCCCTGACGCGGCCGATCCCGGCGTGCGTGACCGCCAGCAGTTGCCTGCTGAGGGCCGACCACAGCGCCCCCGCGCCCATCCCGGTCAGCGTCAGGGCCGTCAACGCCAACGGCAGCCCGCCGGCCGCCGCAAGCACGAGCTCCCACGCGCCCCACCAGGCCGCCGCTGCCACGACCAGCCATTCCGAGGGCCGCCCGACGGCCGCGATGACCGTGCCGCCGGCGAGCATGCCTACGCCGTTGGCGATCTGGAGCAGGGTCAGGTCACCCTCGGCTCCGTGCCAGGCGCTCGTGACCAGCAGGGGCGACCAGATGACGAAGTTCGCTCCCATTGCGTTCACCGTCTCCCCGATGGCCAGCGGGATCCAGCCTTCCGGTCGCGATCGCAGCGGCGCCAGCAGGTCTCGCCACGACTGGAGCGACCACAGGCGCCCGACGTCCGGTCGGCGCTCGTCGTCGGGCGGTGTTGGGGCGACGGCGGGCGCCGCGTCCAACACGATGATCCGCGGTCCGCTGAGGACGGTCGCCAGCCCGATCGCGATGACCACGACGCCGAGGCACAGCGCGAATCCGGAGGCCGCGAAGAGGCCCCCGACGGCCGCCGGACCGAGGATCAGCGCCACGTAGTAGGCGATCTTCTCAAGCCCAGCGAGCACCTGGATGCGATCGCCGTCCCCTTCGGCGACCTCCCGTAGGAAGATCGACTCGATCGGTCCCCACCGGGCGTCGACGACGCCGCGCCCGAGCGCGAGCGCGGCGAGCAGCCACGCCGCGGCCGAGCCGGTCGCGACGATGCCGAGCGTGACCGTCGCGATCACGGCTCGCAGGATCCCCACGCGCACGATCCGCCGCTGCGCACCGGGCTGGTCCGCGAGTCGCCCCGCCGCGGACGCCAGGAACGGGCCCGGCAGCCACAGGGCGGCGACCACTGCGCTGACCCATAGTCCGCTACCGGTGTGTGTGGCGATCCACCACACGTCGGCGACGGCCGACATCTTCCAGGCGGTGTACCTGAGCACCCGGGCCAGGAGCCAGGCGCGGATGTTGCGTTCGCGCAGCGACGCGAACGTCACGCGCAGGCCCGCCGACGGCTTGGGCCTGTGCTTCGGTTCCATCTTTCCTCCATTGAGGTGAGCGGCGCGTCCCCTCCTGGGACGCGCGCTGACGCGATGCGGTCGCGCTAGTGGCCGGCGCGGAACATCCGGGCGTAGTGGGTGCGGGGGTTGGCCGCCAGTGTCCGCGGGTCGCCGTCCTCGACCACCCGGCCCTTGTCGATCACGAGCACGCGCTGGACGCGGGCGTGGACCGGCAGCTTGTGCGCGATGATCAGAGCGCCGATCCCCTTCTCGGCGAGGTAGGAGAGCACGTCCTCCAGGAGTCGCTCGGCCGACACGGCGTCGAGCGGCGCGGTGATCTCGTCGAGCAGCATCATGCGCGCGGCCCCGCTGAGCGTGCGCAGCAGCGCGCGGGAGACCGTCAGGCGCTGCATCTGGCCGCCCGAGAGCGTGGTCGGATCGAGCACGGTGTCGTAGCCGGCGGGCCAATCGAGGATCTGCTCGTGCACGCCGGCCAGCGTGCACGCCTACTCGAGGTCGGCGTCGCTCATGCCGGGCCCGGGTAGGAGGCCGGTCCGGACGGTCGTCTCTGGGACCCACGAGGTCTGCGGGATGCGTACGAGCGCCGCGCGCAGTTCCTCGACGTTGAGCGTGCTGATCGGCACCCCGTCGAGCGTCGCGGCACCGCGCTCGAGCCAAGAGGCTCTCGTCGCCGCTGAGGGCCACCTCACATCGGGAAGCTCCGGGAATCCGTCCCGGTGGCGATGAGGCCTGAGCGCCTCGTGCATCGCCTCACAACGTGGTGGGGCGTTGCAGGCACGCTCAGACGTCGCGGAACCGGGCCTCGCCAAGGGGAGCGGGCTGCCCAGGGGCGCATGTCACGCGTCCCGAGGAAGCCCGCTTCCGAAGAGATCACATCTCCGCCGATGATCGGCTGAGTACAACGAAGGGCTCGGGCGCCGTTGAGCGCCCGAGCCGTCGACCCTCACCTCCTGTCTGACGCCGTGCAGACACCGCCGGTCAGCGGCGGGTCCGTGGCGCTTATGCACCTAGCGCTGGAACTGCGGGCCCTGCAGGGGCAGATCCATGTCGGACTGCGTCGGCAGCGCGTCGGCCTCGGCGGTCGACGTGTCTTCGGCCGGTTCGACGGGCTCAGGCTCCTCAGCCATGCGAGTTCACCTCCTCTCATCTCGGGGTGCGCGCGCGACGCCCGGGGCGGGCTTCGTGCGGAAGAGCTCAGCAGCTGAGCACTTCGTCGCCGCCTCCACACCAACGGGTGGTGAAGACGTCGCCGCTGCGCTCAGAGCGACGTGCGAGATCGTTCGCCAGGGGGCCCAGCAAGGACGGGACACCCTGGGCGGCGCGCCGTCGCGCCGTCCAGAGTGCCCGCTATCACGCGTCAGCCAGGCACGTCCGCGAACGGTCATGCGGCCGTGGTCGCCCGACCGACGGTCGAGGTCAGCGCAGCACGAGCAGCGCCGGCACCACCCGAGTGGTGCTGTGGCAGTAGCAGGGGCAACTGGTGTCCTGGCACCAGTTGTGCCTGCTATTCGAACATTCTTCCGATATCGCCATTGCGAATCACTCCTTCAGCAGGCGCTTCTCGCGCCGATCGGTCCGAGCTCTACGGCCGGGATCGAGAACTCGCGGTCGCCTCGACGACCTGCGTTCGACCTGCACGTCTGCTCTCGCATCGCGCGGATCGGCTGCGCAACGGCTTCGTCGATCGGCCGGTTGCCCCTCGTCGAACCGGACAGCTCGCGTGGGGAGCCGTGACTGGCCGGAGCGACGCCTGGTCGCTCGAAAAGCAGAGAGATCTTGGTTCGCGTCCGGCGCGCGTTGATGACGCCGGGAAGAAGAGGTGCTGCGGTAAAGAGAACGTCGAAAGAGAGAGCGGCAGACGCTACACGATCCGCTAGGCAGGCCGATGCGGGCGGTTGCTCGCCGACAACACGCCCACCTCACGGCGTTCCCGCCGCCGGACGCAGCACCTGCCGCGCGTGCGCCGGTTCGATCCCGGCGCCACCCAGGGATGGTGGGTCCGGCCGGCGAGGGGCGTGAGAAGTACCTGCTCGCCACAGCGTCGACACCGATGTGCCGCACGTTGGCGACCCGGAAGTCGACGAACTCGCCGCGACCGAGGACGGACCCGCGCGCGAATGACGCTCCAGGGTGGTGCCTAGCGCAACGTTCCCGCCCCGCGGTCAATCGGCCGTCTCGTCAACGTCGCGCGGCAGCCGCATACCGGCCCGGAGGGCCTTGAACCACGCTACGCAGCGCCACGAAGCGCTCGTCGAGCCCGTCGGGGATCCTCGAGCACATGCTCACCCCACGCGGCGCCGACCGCGGCGCTGCGGGCTCCGACCAGTCGGTGTGAGCGCCCGACTGCCCAGCTACTAGCTCCACTCGGGAGAAACCCCGCTTCGTGGGGAGCCCGATGCCGGCCCGAGGCTTCGTCGAATCCGTTCGGGCGGTCGTCGGGTGCGTCGAAGTGGCCCTCGGTCAGCGGGCGGCGGCTTCGCCCAACGGTCTGGCGAAGCGCGATTTGGCCCGGCGCCGGGCCCCGCGTAGCCTGCGACGCACCTTCTTCGCCTCTTTTTCTCAGCAGCATCCACCGCGCACCCGCGCACCACATCTGGTCTCCACGGACGGAGCGCCTTCATGAACAGCTCGGCATCCAGACGCGTTCGATGCGACGGCCCTCGGGCAACATCACGCCTGACGGTTCCTGCCGATGCACGCTTTGGGCGCCCAGCGGCGACGAGCACCGTCCCTCGCCGAGCTGCTGACGACCCTGACGGGGGATAAGCGGCCTGTCGGTCGTCGTCGACGAAGCGCACTCGGCGTCCACCGGCCTTGCCGTCCTGCCGCTCGCCAGGGCGATCGCATCACCCACCGTCCCCCCAAGCCCTGCTTCTGAGCCCAGCGGCGACGCCTTCTCCCGCATCCCGGGGGAAGGCGCCGACGAAGTGCTCAGCACGAGCCTTCCACGGGCCGCCCACCGGCGCCCGTGTCTCGACTGTCGAAGGACAAGAACATGAAGATCTGGATCAACCGGGCCGGCCTATCCAAGACCGCCGTGATCGCGATGCTGCGCGACAACCCGGACCGCACCCCCCTCGAGATCCACGCCACCCGGCCGGGAGGCGACGGCCCCGCCCTGGCGTTCGCCGACGTCCGCGGCTCCGAGCCCGACTGGGACGCCACCGACAAGCAGTACGCGGCATTCGCGCTCGACTACGTCCGGCGCCACGAGATCGACGTCCTGATCCCGACCTGCCGGATCGTCGCCCTGGCCTCTCGCGCCCAGGACTTCGCCGAGGCCGGCTGCGTTCTGATGGCGAGCGTCGACCGACGGGTGGCATCCATCACCGACTCGAAGTCCGGCACCTACGCGGCAGCGCTGGCCCTCGGGGTCGCGGTGCCCGAGTGGCACAAGGTCTCCTCGGCCGACGCATTCGCGGCGGCGGTCGCCCACGTGCGCCGCGGTGGCCGTCGGGCGTGCGTCAAGCCGGACACGAGCTGGTCGGGCTGGTCGGCGGATGGCTTCCGCGAGCTCTACGACGCCGAGCATGGGCTGGTCGAACTGCTGGCGGCCCCCAAGCCGCTCATCAGCGCCGCCGCCTACGAGCGCGCTCTGCGGCAGGCAGAAGAGCAGGGTCGGCTCCTGCCGGAGCTGATCGTGATGCCCTTCCTCGAGGAGCCGGAGGTCAGCATCGATTGCCTCTCCACGACCGACGGCCGCCTGCTGATGTCGGTCGCGCGCGTCAAGGGCGACCCGTACCGCACCTTCGCCGACGACCCCCGGCTGATCGGCATCGCGCGCGCCCTGGTCGAGGGGCTGCCTCTGGCCTACCTGAGCAACGTGCAAGTGCGCTGGGAGGGCGACGAACCCAAGCTGCTGGAGGTCAACGCGAGGGTCTCGGCCGGCGTGGCCCACACGGGGCACACCGGGCTGAACCTGCCCTGGTCGGCGCTCAAGCTGGCGACCACCGGCGACGCCGGCTCGCTCCGCCAGCCTGACCTGAGCGGACGGATCGCCGTGGTCGGGACATCGATCCTCGTCCCGTAAGCGCACCGGAGCAACGCCGCAGGCGTTCCGGCGGCGACTCGGCCCTGTTGGCCGACTCGCCGCCGGAACGTCGCCTTTGGCAGGAACCGCACAAGACGACGAGATTTCAAGCGTTCAACGAGCATCCCGCCCGCGCAGCCCGGTTCGGCTCGCATTATTTTTTAGCTATTTGTCTGAGTAATCGCTAATATGACGTATTTGGGACCACGTCGACCTGGAGTTACCCGTGGATAGCCGCCGATTGGTCGCGGTTCGGTCGTCGCGCCCAGCGCCCGGGGCGCCGACGCGGTCGGCGACCAGTCGGCCAGGCGCGGGAGCACGGTCTCGAGGTGATCGGCGAGGCGCTGCCAGAGGTCGGTCGGGCGGCCCGCTCGCGTGGCGATGACCAGGCGGGCGCTGGAGACGGCGGTGATGACGGACGGACGGTGCCTTCGACGATTCGCTCGGTGAGCACTTCGGGCCACGGGCCGGCGTGGGGATCGCGCTCGAAGGCGTTCTCAGGTGGTTGGATGTGCCGATGTCGAGACGAGTTGTGATCGTTGGTGGCGGGATCGTCGGCGCGGCGTTGGCCGCCGAGCTCTCGGTGCACGACCGGCTTGACGTCGTCGTCGTGGAGCGCGGGCCCGCGAGCCGGCTGCTGGGTTCGACGGGGCACGCTCCGGGGTTCGTCGGGTTGCTCGGGGACACGCAAGCAATGACGGAGCTGGCCCGGAGCAGCGCGGAGATATACGCGGGCTTGGAGTATTCCGGCCAACGCGCGTTTGAGAGGGTCGGGGGCCTTGAGGTCGCCAGCAGCGCGCCAGCGATGGCCGAGATCGAGCGACGAGCCGCCATGGCCGCCGACCTCGGGATGCAGGCGCGGCGGCTTGATCCCGAGCAGGCGGCGGCCTGCGCACCGGACCTGGTCGATCCCGCATCGTGCGTTGGCGCCGTGCACTATCCGCAGGATGGGACGGCCCGAGCCGGCATCATCACCGCCGCGCTCAAGCAGAAGGCCGTGATCGCTGGCGTGCGGTTCGTCTGCGACGCGCCCGTCACCGCCATGGACGTCCGCGCCCGGCGCGTCCGCGCGGTCCACACGCCCGAGGAGACCTTCGTCGCCGACGACGTGGTGCTGGCCTGCGGCGTCTGGGGTCCGCCGGTGGCCGCGCTGGCTGGCCAGTCGCTTCACCTGGTGCCCGTGGGCCACCCGTACGTGTACGGACCGGGGCTCGGCGTCACGTCGTCGTCGTCGCCGTTCGTTCGCTGGCCCGAGCATCACGTCTACGCGCGCAGGCACGACGACCGACTCGGCATGGGGACCTACGACCACGTTCCCCTGCCGATCGACGTCGAGCAACTCGGTGATCAGGCGGAGCAACCCTGGCATGCTGGTCTGTTCGACCCGGCTGTCGAGCGTGCGATGGACCTGCTGCCGGCCGGCCAGCGCTTCGACCCCGAAGAGCGGCTCAACGGCGTGTTCGCCATGACCGCCGACAATCAGCCGCTGCTCGGACCCGCTGACGACGTCGAGGGCCTGTGGGTCGCCGAGGCGCTGTGGGTGACGCACGCCGCCGGCGCCGCGCGTGCGCTCGTCAAGACGATGCTCGACATGCCGCCGACGATCGGCGGGCTCGACGCACTTCGACCGGGCCGCTTCGGCGGTCGGCGACACGACGAGCTCACCGCCTCCGCTCTGCGGCTCTACCGCGACATCTACGCGACCACCTGACGGAACGTCATGGCGAACGCCGGCAGCTCCGATGACCGCGGGCAACCCGGATGACCACGGAAGCCCCTGCCAATCGACAACTTCTGCCGCGCAGGCTTCGTGTCTCGCACCCAGGAGGTCGAGGGTTGGAGTCCCCCAGCTCCACTCGACCGCGTCGCGTCACCGCCAGCGCGACTGCGCTCGCCGCAAGGCGAGCCGTCACCTCGCGCCCGCGGTGTGCGTTTATAGAGCCATGTCATCGCGGATGGTTCTCGTCATGTCGGCCACGATTGCGGCGTGCCTGCTGGGGAGCGTGCCGGCCGGCGCGGTCATCGGCGGTCGGCCGGTCGCGCGGTCGGCGAACCCCGCGGTCGTCGAGCTGCAGAGCTGCACGGGGTCGCTGATCACGTCGACGCGCGTCCTGACCGCGGCGCACTGCGCTCGGCAGCTGGTCCCGCACCGGACGCAGATCAAGATCGGCGATGCGCGGTACACGGTGCAGCGCGTCGCGCGCGACCCGCGGTACGCCTACGCCGAGCATCGCTACGGCGACCCGACGCCCTACGCGCCGCCGTATGACGTCGCGATCTTCGAGCTCGACCGGCCGGTCACGGGCGTCACGCCGCTGGCATTGCGCACCGCGCCGGTCAAGCCCGGGACGGCGGCGCGCTCGATCGGGTTCGGCGTCAATCGGTTGGGCGGCACGTTCGGGGCGCTGCGCGCGGCGGGCGTCGTGACGCGCAGCGACGCGGCCTGCCGCGCGGCGATCCGCCGCGCCGATCCCAAGCAGGCCCAGCTGTACAAGCCGGGGCTGATGGTCTGCGTTCAGGATCCGGACCGGCACCGGCCGTACCGCTCGGCGTGCAACGGCGACAGCGGCTCGCCGCTGCTGATCGGCGGCCGGGTCGCCGGCGTCGACGCATGGGGCGTCGACTGCGGGACCCACGGCAACGACCCCGCCAACTACATGACGATCCCGTCGGTCCTGGACTTCATCACGGCCGCGCAGCCATCCTGGGAGCCCGAGCCCGCGACGCCGACCTCGATCTCCGGCACCGCGACCGTCGGCGCGACGCTGACGTGCGTCCCGCCGACATGGGCCGGGACCCCGCCGGCCAGCGTGACGTTCGCCTGGCAGACGCCGCGCAGCGGAGCGGGCGGCCCGACCTACGTCGTCCAGCCCCAGGACGCCGGCGGCGCGATCCGCTGCCAAACGGAGGCGAGCATCGAGGGCGGCGGCACGGTGTACTTCCTGAGTGCGCCGATGACGATCGGCTAAGCGCTCGACGGGCGTGACGCGGTTGTCTAGGCGCTCCCGCTCAGCCGTGGAGGGCCTAGAAGTACCACGCCGCACGGGTCGGGACGATGCTGTCGCCGTCAGGGCGCAGCAGGCCCGCAGCGGTGAGGTCGCGAACCGCGCGGTCGTGGCATCAATCCGCTCGAAGTCCCGGCGGCCGCCGAGCATTTCGCGCGGCAGTTCCTCGGCGCTGAGCCGCTCGGGTGCAGGATCAGGACACGCCAAAGGACCGTGTACGCGTCATCCGTGCCAGTCCCCGCCTGAGCAGGGCGTTCGTTCGACCAGCCGGGATGGCTGAGGGCGCGAGCCCCTTTAGATGACTCGGGAAGTCAGTGCCGCTCCTCGCGCCCAGGAGAGCGCGCGGCCTGCTCCTCGCGTTCGTCGCCTGCGCTCGGAGCCGGCCTTCACCGCACGCCCGCGTCGCTGCCGCCGGCGCGCGAGCTGTCGGTCATCGCTTCGGCACCAGGGTCTGCGCGAGGGCTCCGCTTCGGAAGCGTTGCTCTTCGACGACCTCGAGCTTCAGGTGCTCCTCGAGGTCCGCGAATGGGCTGCGGCCCGCACCGATCGCAATCGGGACCGTCGACAGCTGAAACTCGTCGACGAGGCCCAGGCGCGTCAGCGACTTGGCGAAGTCGGGACCACCATGGACCAGGACCGTCCCTTCGTCGTCCCGGGCCTTCAGGTCCGCGATGCCCGCGCTCAGGTCAGCGCCGAAGATCTCGGCTGGTCCCCATTCCGCCTTTTGGAGGGTGCTTGAGAAGACGGCCTTCGGCTTGTCGTTCATCGCCGTTGCGATCGGTCCCTCCGACGCGGCCCAGTGCGGGCCCATGATCTCGTAGCTGCGGCGGCCCATCGCGTGGACGCCGGCCTCCTGGAGCGCCCGGAGGCTTCGCTCGTTCGAGTCGTCGCCAAACCACTCGAACATCCATTCATGGGTCCCGTCGAGGGACGTGGCAAAACCGTCGAGGGACAGGACCATCTTGAGCACTACTCTTCTCTCGCTCATGACGGTAGAGACCCGCCCTCTCGCGTGAACTCATCGCTGGTGGACGGGTTGGGGCGAAACGCGATCTAGGGCGTCGTCAACCCAACTGGGACGCGGATATCGCGACCCCCGGTTGCCTGGGGGTCGAGGAGCGAGAGGTCGACTACGTCGGCGCGGTAGAGCCGCAACTCGGCCGGCGCAGTCACGTTGGCGACGGTCCACGGGCCGATCCCCGACTCGACCGACGCGCGGGAGAACACGTCGATGCCGTCGCCGTCCGGAACCTGCGTCGCACGCGCACGCGCGTAGACGGCCTGAGCCTCGCCGACGCGCGCGTTCGTGTCGAAGACGACGACGGACACGTCCGTGCGCGCGGCGATGTTCCGCGAATGCACCGACGTCGGACGTGAGACCCAGTACAGCGCGCGGTCGTCGTCAACGGCGAACCAGACCGGCGAGGCCCACGGCAACCCGTCGCCGTCCGCCGTCGCAAGCGTCATGTACGCCGTTTGCCGCAGAATCAGGTCGACAAGTGCTGCTGCGCTCATGGCACCAGGGACCCTCAGACCGGCGGGAAGTCATCGGTCCGTCGACCTACTCCTCGCCGTCCGCTCCCTGGAGGCGAGCGATCTGCAGGACCCATGCCTCTTGTTCGCCGGGGATCCTGCGACGGGACCGCACTGCCCCGGCGGCCTCCGGGATGTCCTCGCCGCCACGCTGCCGAGCTGGGCTGACCTTGTTGAAGGACGCCGCGGCATGGGACGCTCGTCGACTCGCGCGCAACTTCCCGCTCAGCCGCCGTTGATCGAGGTTATGAACAAGAAGCTGGTTTCGATCGCTCAACGTGCTGGTCTAGTCGGCGCACTCGTCGCGACGGTCGCGCGGCCGGCGGCCGTCGCGCACGCGACACCAGGCGAGCTGGACCGGAGCTACGGGAACCAGGGCGTCGTGGAGCAGTGGCAGGAGACCGGGAGCAGCCCGTGGTACTCCCCGCAAGGTGTCTGGCCGGCCGGCGGCGACCGAGTCGTCGTGCAGGCGGCCCGGATGCAGCGGCTCACGCGAACCGGTGCCCAGGACCCGTCGTTCGGCAGCCTGTTCGTCCGGCCCGCCGCGCGCTTCCGCGACGGCCGTTGGCTCGTGACGCGGTTCCCCGACGAGAACAGCAGCGGCTCGCCGGTTCAGCCCATGGACGCCAACGGTCACCCGTTGGCCACGGCAGGCGCGTTCGTGAGCAGCATCGCGCGCCTTCCCGGTCAGCCGGGCGGCGGCACGTTCGCCGCGCTCGCGGACGGGACCGCCCTCTACCTCACGATCGACCAGTTCACGGGGCGAGTCGCGGTCGCGAAGGTGAAGCTCGACGGCACCGTGCTTCACCAGGCGTCGTTCGGCCTGCCCACCGGCACGTCTCCCAACGGCGCGATCGCGTCCGGCACCGGCGCGATCGTCTACACGAGCACAGGCGTGTTGCGGCTCCGCAACGACGGCTCGCGCGACTCGCGCTGGGGCCTGCCCACCATCAGGCAGTCCGGAGCCTCGCAGATGGTGCCATGGGACAAGGGCGGCGTGGCAGTGGTCAGCGCGAACGTCGACGCGAAGCGCTATGAGCTCACGCTCATCAGCCACACCGGCCGCGTCGCCCGGCACATCGTGCTGGCCAGCGCGACGTTCAACTACTACGGCGGACCGTTCGCCTCGTTCAACTACGCTCTCGCCGTGGACCCGCGAGGCCGCTTGCTGCTCACGCGGTCAGATGCCGTCCACAGCGGGATCACGGTCAGCCGCTACGTCGGCGGTCGCGTCGACCGGACGTTCGGCGTCAACGGCCTGACGTACCTGAAGGCCTCGCAGAGCGTCGATGCCGCGGGGGTCACCGTCATGCCCGACGGCCGCATCGTGGTCTTGGGCGAGCTGCAGCGGTCGGGGACGATCTACGGCCACAACAACGCGCTGATCCCCGGGTTCGAGGACCACGGCACCGTGCTCTGGCGCCTGCAGGGCTGAGCACCGCGGTGAACGGCGCCAGCATCGACACGTGGTAAGGGTGGCCCGTCGGATCACGCAGTCAGGCGAGCAGTGGCTGCGCCGCCGCCAGGCACTGGACTGCCCCGAGTGCCTGGAACCCCGTAGATCGGCCGTAACCCACAGCGATCCGCCATCCTTCGGCGACCGTCGAACGCCTCCGGACACCCTGCAAATAGGCGGTTTCGGGTGGCACAGCCCTCATTGCTTCGCACCCGGGATGTCGGGGTTCGAGTTGCCCCTAGCTGCAGGCCCGTCTCCCGTGCCAGCGTCCCGGCTGCCGTGACCCGGGAGACGTCGACAACCGACGACTACGTCAGCGATTTCGTCACTTGGGCCGTAAGGCAAGGCCGGCGCTCTAACGCTCGCCGCCCAGTTCCGCGAGTTCTCGTCGGGCGAAGTCGAGCCGTTCGGAGACCCAAGGGCTCTCGTCGTCTGAGAACGTCTCGAGGAGCGTCGAGTAGGCCTCGACCGCCTCGTCCGCGCGGCCGGCAGCACCGAGCCAGTGACCGCGAGACCACATGAGGTTCGCCAGCGCATCGCGCGTTTCGCGGTCCGCGGCCGGGCCCAAGCGCTCGATCGCATCGGCACATGCCTCAGCGGCCAAAGCCGGGTGTTCCGTCTCTCCGAGCACCGTCGCCTTGCTGGCCAAGGCGTTCGCCACAGTCAACCGAAGCGGACGCTCATCCCGATCTCCATACGCGGAGACCAAATCGTCGTACATCTCGTGCGCGGCAGTGACCTGGCCGCTCCCCCACGCCAACCCCCCGACTGCCAGACGTGCATCCGCGAAATACTCGTCGTAGGCCGCGGACGGCACATCCGCGAAGTCGTTGATCAGCGAGATGAACGCCATCATCGCGTCATCTTGTCGTCCTAGTAGTCGAAGCTCGATCGCCGCGTTGTAGCGCGCTGCAACGGTCAGGCCGACGAGTGTCGGCGCGCTGGCCGCGCCAGCGTCGTCGATGAGCTGGCAGTAGACACTGAGCGCTTCCTCGTGCTGCCCGTCCTCGCCGAGCGCGACGCCACGATCGAACAACGACCGCGCGTCCCGCATGTTTCCCTCATCGATCATCGGCGCTCAAGCCTACGCCGGCAAGTCTGAGGCGCGTGGTGCAGGTGTAACCATCCGACCGACCGTGCGGGCGGCTGGATCACCTCCGCCGGAAGTTGGGCGTCCCGCTCCCGCCCGTCGAGATCGTGATCCTCCAGTTGAACCCCGTCCACGTGATCGCCAGGCCGTTGCCCATCGAGCATGGGTTCGGCGGGATGTCCGTCATCCTCATGCTGGCGGCGGTGCCGAAGAGCCAGTTCACGGTGTTGAGGCTTCCTGACGCCCACGCCAGAGCCGAATGGCCCGGAGTCGGCGACGGTCCGGCCCGGACGCCGCGTGCGCACCAGTCACGTGGTCGACGAGCCTGCACGTCGATCGTGGTCGAAGCGGCGTGCCGCGAGCGGTCACACCACCAGCAGCGTCTTGCCGAGGCACGCCCGCGCCTCGATCGCGGCGTGCGCGCGGGCGGCGTCCTCGAGCGGGAAGGTCTGCCCGATCGCCGGAGCGATCTGCTGCTGCGCAGCAGCGGCCAGCACCTGCTCGGAGAGGCGCTTGCCGGCCTCCGGGTCGAACTGCACCTGCTCGATCCCGCGCACCACGACGCCGTCGCGCGCCGCCGCGTCGACGTCGATCGGCGCGAAACGTCCGCTGGCCGCGCCGTGGGCGGAGAATCGGCCTCCGCGCGCCACGAGCCCGAAAGCCGTGAGCCCAAGCTCCCCGCCGACCCCGTCGAACACCACCTGGATCCCGTCGTCGCCGACGGCTTCTCGTATCCCGTCGCCCCAGCCCGCCTCGGAGTAGTCGATCAGCACGTCGGCGCCGGCGCGCCGGACGAGCTCGAGCTTGCGAACGCCCCGGGCCGCGCCGATCACGCGCGCCCCCGCCGCGTGCGCGAGCTGCACGAGCAGCAGGCCCGCGCCGCCCGCGGCGCCGAGCACGAGGACGTGGTCCCCTGCACCGATGTCCGCGTTCTCGGCCAAGGCCAGCGCGGTCGGCCCGTCGTGGAGCAGGGCCGTGGCGACGTCGAGGTCGACGTCCTCCGGCACCGCGACGAGCTGATCGACGCGGGCGACGATCCGCTCGGCGTAGCCGTCCGACCCGCCGTGCTCGCCGGTCCCGGTGATGACGCGGCGGCCGACCCAACCTCGATCGACGCCCGCGCCGACGCCGACGACCGTGCCGCCCACCCCGGTACCGGGGACGAACGGCGGCTCGAGCCCGAACTGGGCCCCCCATCCGCCCCGCACCTTGGTGTCGAGGTCGAGCACGTCGGCGAACGCGACGGCGACCACCGCCTGCCCCGCGCCGGCGACGGGCGCCGGGACGTCGGCGACACGGAGCACCTCGGGCCCTCCGAACCGCGTGACGTGGACCGCGCGCGTGCGGGCGGCGGACTGGGCATCGTCATGCTTGGGAACACTCATCGATCTCTCTCTTTCTCGCAGTCGCCGCGACGATCATCAGACGATGACGTCGACCGCACCGCGGTGGTCCTCGACACGGTCCAGCGTGCTTCCGTAGGCCAGCGCGGCGCCGCCGAAGTCGCCAGGGAAACCGGCGGGCACGGCGCTGACCGCGTCGAGCTGCTCCAGCTCGCCGGCCTCCAGCTCGAGGTCGAGCGCACCGAGGTTGTCGGTGAGCTGCGCGAGGGTCCGCGTCCCGACGATCGGGATCGTCACCGCTCGGCGCTGCTGGACGAGGAGCCACGCGATGGCGACCTGGCTCGCGCTCGCGCCCCGCGCCTGGGCGACCGCGTTGAGCGCGTCGGCGATCGCGAGGTTGCGCTCCGACAGCGCTCGCTGCTCGTAGCTTCCGCCGATGCCGGCCACGCGAGTGTCCTGTGGTCGTTCGCGGTCGGTGCCGTAGCGGCCGGTGAGGAGCCCGCCGCCCAGCGGCGCCCAGCCGGTAACGGCGAGGTCGAGCATCCGGGCCATCGGCAGCAGCTCGCGCTCGACGGTCCGCTCGACCAGGCTGTAGGGCACCTGCAGCGCGGTGAACGGGGTGAGGCCCCGCTCCTGCGCGAGCGTCACCGCCCGGGCGACCAGCCACGCCGGCGTGTCCGAGATCCCGATGTACAGGATCTTGCCCGCGCGCACCTGGTCGTCCAGCGCGCCGATCACCTCCTCCACCGGCGTGAACGCGTCCCAGATGTGCACCCAGTACAGGTCGATGTAGTCGGTCCCCAGCCGCCGCAGGCTCGCGTCCAGCGCGCGGCGCAGGCTCTTGCGGCTCGTGCCACCGGCGTTGGGATCGCGCGGATCGGAGCTCAGGGCATACTTGGTGGCCAACACCCAGCGGTCCCGGTCGGGTCCGATCAGGTCCCCGACGATCCGCTCGCTCTCTCCGCCGGCGTAGTGGTTGGCGGTGTCGATGAAGTTGCCCCCGGCGTCCGCGAAGCGCGCGACGATGCGCGCGGCCTCGGCAGCGTCCGCGCCCCACCGACCACGACGGTCGCCGAAGACCATGGCACCCAGGCACAGCTCCGAGACGCGCAGCCCGGTCGCGCCGAGCAGGCGGTAGCGCAGCTCCCCCATCAGGCGAACAGCTCCGCCGCCGCGGCCACGACCTCGTCGTGCGGCACGTCGAGCGCCAGCACGATCGGCGTGCCGCCGATCGTCGGCGGCACGAGGACCCCCATCTCAGGGAACTCGTCGGCCTGGTGCAGCTCGCCGTCGCCGACGCGCAACCGCACGGACATGAGCCAGCCGTCCGGCGTGGGGATCCGGCTGACCTCTTCGGCGCCGAACGCGCCGGCGCAGAACTCGGCGGCGCGCGCGGGGCCCTGGACGACGATGTGAGCCGTGAGGCGCATCGCCCGAAACCTAGGCTCGCGCCCCGCGGTGGTCTTGCACGTTCTTGCACCGCCGAGCATCCGGCCCGTGGCCGACGGTTCGGATGTCCCGTCCGGCGACGACGCGCGCGTCCTGCTCATGACCGGACGCACGACCGATACGCGATCGAGCCACGCGGCGCGACGACCGCGCGCTCCGCCTGGCCTGCGACTACCTCGGCGATCACGTCGCCCGCAACGTCGGCCCCGACGAGCTCGCCACGGCGGCGGGCATCGGCACGTTCCGCCCGATCCGCCTCTTCCGCCACTTCCACTGCACCCTCGGCCTCGCGCCCGCGGCCTACCCGCGGCGCTTCCGGGCGCGGTAGCCGACGTGTCACGGGGCACGCGGCCGTGGTGTCAGTGCTGCGACGACATTCACCCGATGCCACGAGGAGCAACCCCATGCCCACCGCGCAGGAAACCAGCAACATCGCGGCCTTCCACCGCTTTCACGACGCCACCAACAGCGGCGACGGCGAGCGGATCGCCCGCACGATCGACGAGCTCGTCGCCCCCGACGCCGTGATCCACGCGCCTCTGCCCATGGACGCGACGGGGCCGGAGCTGCTCAAGGTGGTGTGGACGGGCCTCCTGCGGGCCTACCCCGACGTCCACATCACCGTCGAGGACCTCATCGCGAAGGACGACAAGATCGTCTCACGGCAGACCGTGACCGCGACGCACCAGGGCGAGCACCTGGGCCTCGCGCCGACCGGCCGGTCGGTCTCCTACAACGAGATGTTCATCGTCCGGTACGTCGACGGGCAGGTCGCCGAGACCTGGGGCGTGGTGGACGTGTTCGCGCAGATGAAGCAGCTCGGGGCGATCGACGCGTAGGGGTGTGCGTGCCGCCCTCCGGGCGGCACGCACGCCTCAGCCCGCCTCGGCGCCGGGCTCGTCGACGAGGACGAGGGCGTTGTCGCCCATCCGGTCCAGCGCGCGCATCAGCGCCTTGCGCTCTGAAGCGCTCAAGCCCGCGGTGATCTGCTGCTCCAAGCGCCGCATCGCCTGCTCGACCGGACCACGCAGCTCCCGGCCGGCGTCGGTCAGGTAGAGCCGCACGAGGCGCTGATCGCGATCCTCTCGGCGCCGGGTGAGCAGTCCGGCACCGGTCATTCGATTGGCCATCTTGGCGATCGTGGCCGTGGTCACGTTGACGGCCGCGGCGATCGCGCCCGGAGTCTGGCCGTCCTTCTCCCAGAGCGCTGCGAGCACGAGGTTCTGGCCCAAGTGCAGCCCGTGCTCGCGCAACGCCGCGTCCATCGCGGCGCGCACCGCCTTGGACTGGCGGGTGTACACGTCCATGAACTCGCTCAGGGCCGACCTCCGGTGCGCGGCGGCGGACGCCGCCGCGACACACCCTACTCGGCGAGACCAAGCTCAGTAGCCGGCACGCTTCGTGCCGGCAAATATCTTGACGGCTAACTATTAGCCAACTAGGCTCCGGTCGGTTGCTAGCCGGCAACCTTTCTACCCCCGTGCCTTCAGAAGAACTGACAGTGAGCTCACCCGGCCTCTCCCCCACGAGCACCCCCGACCCGCGGCGCTGGTCGATGCTCGCCGTGACGCTCGTGGCCATGTTCATGGCCATCTTCGATTTCTACGTCATCAACATCGCGACGCCGTCGTTGCAGTCTCAGCTCCACGCCAGCCAGGCCACGCTGGAGCTGATCATCGGCGGCTACACCTTCACCTACGCCAGCCTGCTCGTGTTCGGCGGCCGTTTGGGCGACGTGTTCAGCTACCGCCGGATGTTCATCGTCGGCATGTCGCTGTTCACGGTGTCCTCCCTCGGCTGCAGCGTCGTCGCCAACGGCGGCCAGCTCGTCGCCGTGCGACTCGTCCAGGGGGCTGGCGCGGCGCTCATGGTGCCGCAGGTCGTCGCGCTGATCCAGGTCTCCTTCCCGCCGCCGGAGCGACCCAAGGCGCTCTCGTGGTTCGGCGCGACCGTGGGCCTGGCCTCGGTCGCCGGCCAGATCCTCGGCGGGCTGCTGCTGACCGTCGACGTCGCCAACCTCGGTTGGCGGATCATCTTTCTGGTCAACATCCCGATCGGGATCGTCACGGTGGCGCTGGCGATCCGCCTGCTGCCCGATACTCGGGCCCAACGCCGCCCCCGTCAGGATCCGGTCGGAACGATCGGCGTCTCGGCGACGCTCGCGCTGGCAATCCTGCCGCTCATCCTCGGCCACTCGGAAGGTTGGCCGACCTGGGGCTGGTTGATGCTCGCCGCGTCGGTGCCCGTGGCCCTCGCCACGATCGCCTATGAGCGCGCGCTGCCCGCCCGTGGCGGCGAGCCGATCCTCGCGTTCGACGTCATGCGCACGCGGTCCTTCGCCGTGGGCGTGCTCACGATCATCGGCATCATGTCGCTCTACGCGGGGTTCATCTTCGCGATGACCCTCTTCCTCCAGGCAGGGCTCGCCCTCGATCCCCTCGAGGCCGGCCTCACCTTCGGGCCGATGGGCCTCGGCTTCGCCGTCAGCTCGCTCCTCGCCCGGCCGCTGCTGATGAAGCACGGGGCCAAGGTGATCAGCGCCGGGCAGGGCATGCTCGTGCTCGGCCTCGTCGGGCTGCTGGTCGAGCTGAACATCTACGGCACCGACACCAGTGCCGTGCGGATGCTGCTCCCCATGCTCATCGCAGGACTGGGCACCGGACTCACGATCCCCTCGTTGACCGGCATCGTCGTCTCGCAGGTCCCACCGCACAAGGCGGGCCTGGCTTCGGGCATGCTCACGACCGCGCAGCAGTTCGCCAACACCATCGGCGTGGCCGCGTTCGGCGCGATCTTCTTCGACGCCCTCGGCGACGAGCCGGATCTCGCCAGGTACGTCACGGCGCTCGAGTGGGTCGCCGGCGTCGGGATCGCCCTGAGCGCGGTGACGCTCGGGCTCAGCTTCCTCCTGCCCCAGAGCGGGCGTTCCGAGCAGCGTCTAGGCCGCGACAGAAGCGCGCGGCAGGGCTCCGGGGAGCGCCCTGAGGCGCTCCCCGAAGGATCCTGACGTGCGCGGGTTACAGGTCGAGGGCGGCGAGGGCGGCCAGGGTCCGGCCGTCCGTCGTCGTCTTCAGCTCCTGCACCGTGCGCCCCTGCTCGTCGGGGAAGTCCTCGTTCACGAGGCTGACGCGGACGTATCCGCCCCCGATGCGCTGGGGGTTGAACTGCACCAGCGCGGTGCGCTGGACGCAGCTCGCGGGCGTGACCGGCTGCGGGTTGGACAGGCTGGACATCGTCGCCTGCGTGAACTCGTTTCCGTCGAGTCCGCGCCCGCGCTTGGCGGTGACGTGGACCAGCCCCCTGGGGTTCTGGGTGATGGTGACGTGGCCGACGATCCGCGGCTGCCCCGGCTCGGGGTCCGCGGCTCCCGGCTCCTCGTAGATGCCCGGCTGCTCGAACGCGCCGCGATCGAACATGCGCACGTCGAAGAACCGTCCGTCCGTCCGCCTGATGCAGCGGCTGGCCGGGTCGAACACCCAGCCGTGGCCCAGTGCGACGACAGTGTCGTCGCCGATGGCCGCGACCAGATCCTGCACCGAGATCGTCCGCGGGTCGTTCGCCCCACGTCCCTCGCGCTCGCTGTGTTCCATGTCGTCGGTCTCCTTACCGACTAGGGAGTACCGCCGCTGTTGGCGATACCGCTGGCGTGTGGTGTGCCGCCGCGCTGCACCGCTGCCTGTGGTGCTGCTTGTGTTGGTCCTCAGGCGCTCCCAGCTCAAGCGTCGAGCGCATGAGGCAGGCCGTTGCAGGCATGGCAGGGGCCCAGACGCGATCCCAGTTCGCATCTCCACATGGGCCGTGTGCACGCGATCGCTCGCGCGTGTGATGGTGATGTCGTACATGTCGACGTCGTAGGGAGCGCCAGACGCTACTCGGCTCACCAGTCCGCGCAATGCGAGATCGTGATCACTCGGATCGGCGAGAGACTCGCGCTCACCCCCTGCGCCGCTGCAGCGCCGCCCCGATGCTGAGGGCGCCGGCGACGACGCCTTCGGTGAGGACCGTGTCCGCCTCGTGGATGCGGGCGCTGGGGCCGGCGATCGTCAGGCCGGCGATGAGACGGCCGCGACGGTCGAGGATCGGGGCGGCCACGGCGCCGGCGCCCTCATCGAGCTCGCTGTGCGTGATCACGTATCCGCGGTGGCGGATCGCGGCGAGCTCGCGCCGCAGCCGGCGCGGGTCGACCGTGGGGTCCGGGCCGGCGATCGCGCTGATCACCCGCTCCGCCGCGACCGGATCGAGATGGGCGAGCAGGATCTTGCCGGACGCGCCGAGATGCATCGGCGTCATGCGCCAGCGCTCGTAGGACAGGCGGACCGGACGCGGGCTCTCGACCGAGCCGAGACCGATCGAGCAGTTCGCCGCGCGTGCGGTGAGCAGCACGGTCTCGCGATGCTCCTCCGCGAGGCGCAGCATCACCGGCCGCGCGGGCTCGAGCAGCGTGCGCTCGACCCGCTCTTCGATGTTGCGCGCGTACTCCAGGATGCGCAGGCCGAGCGAGAGCTCGCCGCGCTGGCGCCGCTCGACGAGCCCCTGATGCTCGAGCGCCTGCACGAGCCGGTAGGTGGAGCTGGCGGGCAGTCCGACGCGCTCCGCGAGCGCCGGCGCGGCCAGTGGCCCAGCGCTGTCGGCCAGCGCGCTCATCAACGCCGCGAACCGGTCGAGCGCTTGACTCGACCCCGGCTCGGGCCGATCCGTATGGGCATTAACCATCACTGAATGAGATTATCATGGCGTTTTTTGCGTTGTGAGGCGTGGTCGCTATCGTCGAATGAGATGAACGGTTCCGCAGAAAACGGCGCCGCCGGAAGCGCGTCGGCCTTCGATCTCGTCGTGCGCGGGCGGCTGCTCCTCCCCGGCCAGCCCCTGACCTCGGGCTCGGTGGCGGTCATCGACGGCAGCGTGGCCGCGGTCACCCTCGGCGACGCCGAGCTAGACGCCGAGGTCGTCATCGACGCCGGCGACGCGCTCGTCCTGCCCGGGGTCGTCGACGTCCACGTCCACACCCGCAGCGCCGCCACGGAGGGCATCGAGCGGGCGACCCGCGCGGCCGCCGCGGGCGGCGTCACCACGATCGTCGACATGCCCTACGACGCCGACGGCATGATCGCCGGGCTCGACGCGTTCGAGGCGAAGGCGGCCGACGTCGAGCGCGAGGCGGTCGTCGACGCGGCGCTGTGGGCGACCGTCCCGCCCAGCGGCCCGATCACCGAGGTCGACGCGCTCCGGCGCGCGGGCGCCGCCGCCTTCAAGCTGTCGACCTTCGACACCGATCCGCGCCGCTTCCCGCGCATCGACGATGCGCAGCTGCTGGCCGCGTTCGCGGCGATCGCGAAGACGGACGGCCTCGTGGGCGTGCACTGCGAGAACGACGAGATCGTCCGGGCCGGGATCGCGGCCGAACGCGCGGCCGGCCACCACGACGGCCCGGCGCACGCCCGCTCGCGGCCGCCGCTGGCCGAGATCGAGGCCATTGGGCGCTGCCTCGAGCTGGCGCGCGCGACCGGCGTCCGGCTGCACCTCTGCCACGTCACCCTCGGCCGGGGCATCGAGCTCGCCGACCGCGCCCGCGCCGCCCGCGTCGACGTGACCGCCGAGACCTGCCCGCACTACCTGCTTCTGGACGAGTACGAGCTGACCCGTCAGGGCGCCACCGCGAAGATCAACCCGCCGCTGCGTGCGCCCTCCGAGGTCGGAGCGCTGTGGCAGGCGCTCGCGGCGGGCACCTGCGACCTGGTCGCCTCCGACCACGTCGGCTGGCCGGTCGAGCGCAAGCGCGGCGACGACATCTTCGCCGTCGCCGCCGGCGCGCCCGGCCTCGAGCTGATGCTGCCGCTGATGCACGATGCGATCGTCGCCCGCGGGCTCCCGCCGGCGCTGCTCGTCCACGCGCTGTGCGAGGCACCGGCGCGGCGCTTCGGGCTTTGGCCCCGCAAGGGGAGCCTGCTCCCGGGAGCCGACGCCGACCTCGTCGTGCTCGATCCCGACGAGCGCTGGACGATCGATCCGGCGCGCCTGACCACCGCCTGCGGCTGGAGCCCATACGAGGGCCGTGAGTTACACGGGCGCGTGAGGCTCGTCCTGCTCCGCGGCCGCCAGGTCTACGCCGACGGCGCCGTCGTCGGCGCCGCGGGTGGCGGTCGCTTCGTCGGAGCCAACGGGATCGCGACGCGGGAGGTCGCCCATGTCTGAGATCGTCGCCAGCGAGATCCGCGCCGGGCGCGGCGACCGCCTGCGCTGCCGCGGCTGGCGCCAGGAGGCGCTGCTCCGGCTGCTCGAGAACAACCTCGAAGTCGCCGAGCGCCCGGACGACCTGGTCGTCTACGCCGCCCACGCGAAGGTCGCACGCGACCACGAGAGCCTCGCGCGCATCATCGACGCGCTCAAGCGACTCGGCGACGCGGAGACGCTCGTCGTGCAGTCGGGCAAGCCGATCGCCGTCTTCCCGACCCACGAGCGCGCACCCGCCGTGGTGATGGCCAGCGGCAACCTCGTCGGTCGCTGGGCTACCCCCGAGAGCTTCTACGCCCACGAGGAGCAGGGGCTCATCGCGTGGGGAGGACTGACCGCCGGCGCCTGGCAGTACATCGGCTCCCAGGGCGTCATCCAGGGCACCTATGAGACCTTTGCCGCGGTGGCGCGCGAGCACTTCGACGGCACGCTTGCCGGCCGCCTGGTCGTCTCCGCCGGGCTCGGCGGGATGAGCGCGGCGCAACCGCTGGCTGTCGCGCAGATGCTCGGCGGGGTGCTCGTCTGCGCCGAGGTGGACGGCGAGAAGCTGGAGCGCCGGCGCGCCGACGGCTACCTCGAGCGCACGACCGCCGACGTGGGCGAGGCGATCGCGTGGGGTCGTGCCGCCGCCGCCGAAAGGCGGGCGATCTCCATCGGTGTGCACGCCAACACGGTCGACGTGCTCGAAGCGCTGGTCACCGCCGGCCTGACGCCCGACGTGGTGACCGACCTCACGGCCGCCCATGACCTGCGCTACGGCTACGTGCCGGTCGGCACCGATCTCGCCGAGGCGGAACGCCTGCGCGAGTCCGACCCGGCGCAGCTCATGGAGCGCGGGCGCCAGGGCGTCCGCCGCCATATCCAGGCGATGCTCGAGCTGCGCGAGCGCGGCGCCGTCGTCTTCGACTACGGCAACAACATCCGCCCGCAGGCCGCCGAGGCGGGCCTGCCCGAGGCGTTGACGATCGACGTCTTCACCACGCGCTACCTGCGGCCCCTCTTCTGCCGCGGCATCGGGCCGTTCCGCTGGATCTGCCTGTCGGGCGACGAGGCCGACCAGGCCGTGCTCGACGACCTCTGCGTCGAGCTGTTCGCCGACGAGCCGCGCGTCACGACGTGGATCGACCTCGCGCGCCGCCACATCCCCAACCAGGGGCTGCCCGCGCGGATCGCCTGGCTGGGCAACGGGGAGCGCGCGCGCTTCGCCGTCGCCGCCAACGCCGCGGTCCGCGACGGCCGCGTCTCGGCGCCCGTCGCGTTCACCCGCGACCACATGGATCCCGGGGCGATGACGCACCCCTACATCATCACCGAGGCGATGCGCGACGGGTCCGACGCGGTGGCCGACTGGCCGCTGCTGAACGCGATGCTGCTGACCGCCTCGATGGCCGACCTCGTCGCCGTGCACGCGGGCGGCGGCGGCTACGCGGGCTACTCCTTGAGCGCGGGCGTCACGGTCGTCGCCGACGGCAGCGACGCCGCGGACGAGCGCCTCGAGCGCACGCTGTCGGCCGACACCGGCCTCGGCGTGCTGCGACACGCCGACGCGGGCTACGAAGACGCGATCGACGAGGCGCGCCGCACCGGGCTGGGATTGCACCACGACGAAAGGCAGGCAGGATGAGGGAGCTCGACGGACAGGCGGTCGAGGCCGCGGTGGCAGGCGGCTCGGTGCTGGCCTGCGGTGGCGGCGGCTGGGTCCCGCACGGGTACCTGGTGGGCCGGACCGCGGTGTCGTTCGGCACGCCGAAGCTGGCGACGCTCGACGAGATCGACCCGGACGCGCTGATCGTCATGGTCACCGCGATCGGCGCGCCGGCAGCGGCCGACTGGGAGATGCAGCCGCGCGACTACGTCCGCGCGCTCCAGCTCGTGGCGGCGCAGCTCGACGAGCCGATCGTCGGGACGATCACCGCCCAGAACGGGTCGAGCACCACGCTCAACGGGTGGATGCAGTCGGCCGTCCTCGGCACGCTGGTCCTCGATGCGGCCGGCGACGGCCGCGCGCACCCGACCGGCAAGATGGGGTCCATCGGCCTGACCTCGGAGTCCGACTACGAGGCGATCCAGGCGTGCGCCGGCGGCAACCGCGCGCAGAACCGCTACCTCGAGTGCACGGTGCGCGGCACCGTCGCCTCGTGCGCGAACACCCTGCGCACCGCGGCCGTCCAGTCGGGAGGGTTCATCGCCGCCGCCCGCAACCCGGTCCGGGCGTCCTACGTCCGCGAGCACGCCGCGGTCGGCGCGATCTCGTTCGCGCTCGACCTCGGCGAGGCGATGCTCGCCGCCGAGAGCACGGGCGGCGAGGCCGTCATCGAGGCGATCTGCACGCAGCTCGGCGGCACCGTGCTTGGGCGCGGGCCCGTGCGCGATCGGATCGTCCGCACCGAGGGCGGCTTCGACATCGGCTCGCTGCAGGTCGGTGACCTGGACGTCGGCCTCGTCAACGAGTACCTCTCGGTGGACGCCGGCGGCCAGCGCCTCGCCACGTTCCCCGACGTCCTGACCACGCTCTCGCTCGCGACCGGCCGGCCGATCTCGATCGCCGACATCCGCGACGGCGACGAGGTGGCGGTGCTGCACGTGCCGCACGAGCGCATCCCGATCGGCGACAGCGTGCTCGACCCGTCCGTGTACCCCGAGGTCGAAGAGATGCTCGGTCGCCCGCTGCTCTCTTATGCCGTCAGCTGAGCTCACGGCCGCGCGCCCGGACCTCGTGCGGGTCCTGGCCCGCCTCGACCAGCTGTGGTCGATCGCGCCGGGGCCGCGCGGGGGCGCCGACCGCCCCGCGTACTCGCCGGCTGAGGCGACGGCGATGCGGCTCGTCGCCGGCTGGGCGCGCGAGGCGGGGTTGGCGCCCGCCCTCGACCCGCACGGCAACCTCTGGGCGACGCCGCCCGACTGGGTCGGGCCGCTCGTGTCCTCCGGCTCGCACGTGGACACCGTGCCCGACGGCGGCCGCTTCGACGGCGCGCTCGGCACCGTCCTCGCCCTCGAGGCGGCCGAGGCGCTGCGCGAGGCCGGCGATCGGCGCGGCGCCGCGCCCGCCGTCCTGGTGTGCGCGGCCGAGGAGGCGCCGCGCTTCGGGGCCGGCACCCTCGGCTCGCGGCTGCTCACCGGTGCGGTGGACGACACGGCGCTCGACGGGCTCCGGGACGCGAGCGGGACGACCGCGCGCTCCGCGCTCGCCGGGTTCCTGGACGCGCTCGCCGACCTGCCGCGCGTGGACCGCGTCCCGCTCGAGCGCATCCGCGCGCACGTCGAGGTGCACGTCGAGCAGCGGCAGGAGCTCGCGCGCCGCGGCGCCGCGCTGGGCGTCGTCGAGCGCGTGGCCGTGCCGCACCGGCACGAGCTGATCGTCGAGGGCCGCTCCGGGCACGCCGGCGAGGTGCCGATGCACGAGCGCCACGACGCGCTGACGGCGGCGGCCGAGCTGATCGTGGCGCTCGAGACCGCGGCGATCGCCGAGGCCGACCCGGCGACCGTCGCCACCGTCGGCGAGATCTCCATCGACCCCGGCGCTGTCAGCGCCATCCCCAGGCGCGCCGTGCTGGCGCTCGAGGTGCGGGGCGTCGACCCCGCGTCGATCGCGCGCGTCGAGCACATGCTCGACGCCGTCATCGACAGCGTCCGCCTGCGCCGCGGCGTCGCCGTGGAGCGGCGGCCGCTGCGGATCGGCGACCCGGTGGGCCTCGACCCCGAGCTCGTCCGGCTGGCGCTGTCGGTGGCGGCCGAGCTGGGCGTCGAGGCGCGCACCACGTACTCCGGCGCCGGGCACGACGCCCAGCACCTGGCGGCGCACGTCCCCGTCGGGATGCTGTTCGTGCCGCTGCACGGCGGCGAGAGCCACACGCCGCACGAGGGCGCCGAGCCCCGCGACATCGCGACCGCCGCCCACACCCTCAACCTGCTTCTGACCCACCTCCTCCTCCCCGACCAACGAGGCACCGAATGACCCGCGCACGACCCATCCTGCGGCTGCTGGCCGCCATGACCGCGGTGCTCGCGGTCGTCGTCGCCGCCGGCTGCGGCAGCAGCGACGGCGGCCGCGTCGCCGCGGCCGACAAGGACACCGGCCTGAAGACGCTGCGCGTGGCGTCGCTGCCGATCGCCGACCTCGGCGCGTACTTCTACGCGCTGCAGAACGGCCTGTTCACCAAGCACGGCCTGAAGGTCGAGGACACGAGCGTCGCGGGCGGCGCCGCGGGCATCGCCGCGATGGCCGGCGGGTCGGTCGACCTCACGTACACCAACAACGTGTCGGTGCTCCTGTCGGCGTCGCAGCACATGCCGATCACAATCGCCTCGGGCGCGAACCTCAACCAGCCCAAGGGCAAGGGCGACATGGCCTCGCTGATCGTCGCCAAGGGCATCCGAGCGGCCAGCGACCTCAAGGGCAAGACGATCGCGGTCAACGCCCTCAACAACATCAACTGGCTGTACACGCGCGCGTGGCTGCGCGACCACGGCGTCGACCCGGACTCGGTCAAGTACGTCGAGCTGGACTTCCCCGACCAGCCGGCCGCGCTGCTCAGCGACAAGGTGCAGGCGACGCTGATCCCCGAGCCGTTCGCCAGCGGCCTCGTCGCCAAGGGCGCCCACGCGATCGGCTTCCCGTACCGGATGGGCCCCCACGGGGAGACCGGCGTCGCCTCGTTCGCCTCCACGCGCCAGTTCGCCGCCAAGAACGCCGACGTCCTCCAGCAGTTCCGGGCGGCGCTCGACGACGCGATCGCGGCGATCGGCAAGCCGGACGGACGCAAGCAGCTCGCCGCTGCGCTGGCCGCGCACACCAAGCTCCCCGCGGCGGCGGCCGAGACGGTCACGCTTCCGGTGTACACGACCGCGACCTCCCGGCCGCTGCTCGAGGCGATGGAGCGCGTGATGGAGCAGGAGCACGCCTTCAAGGGCGACGCGCCGAACCTCGACGACCTGCTCCAGCCGTAGACCCACGGTGCGGGAGCGGACCCCACCCACGCGCGCCGAGCGCGCCCTGCTCGGCGCGGCCGGCGTGATCACGACCATCGCCGCACTCGAGCTCCTCATCCGCCTCGGCGCGATCTCCGACGAGGCGCTGCCGCCGCCGACCGTGCTGGCGAAGGCCCTCGCGGACCTGGCCGCCCGGTCGGACTTCTGGTCGGCGCTCGCGGCCACGCTCGTGGCCTGGGCGCTGGCCGTGGGCGCCGCCGCCGCCGTGTCCGTTCCCGCCGGCATCGCCATCGGCTCGTCGGCGCGCGCGCGGCGTGCGACCGAGGGCACGATCGAGCTGCTGCGACCGATCCCCTCGGTGGCCCTGCTGCCGGTCGCGATCCTGCTGTACGGGCTCGGGCTCGAGATGAAGGTGCTGCTCGCGGCGTACGCGAGCGTGTGGCCGATCCTCGTCAACACCATGTACGGCGTCGCCGAGACCGACCGCCTGATGCTCGACACGGCCCGCAGCTTCCGGTGGAGCCGCCTGCGGATCCTGCGCAGCGTGACGCTGCGCGCCGCGAGCCCGAGCATCGCGACCGGGCTGCGCGTCGCCGCGGCCGTCGCGCTGATCGTGGTGCTCACCGCGGAGATCCTGGCCGCCAACTCCGGGCTGGGCGAGCTCATCCGCGGCTACCAGCAGGCGGGCCGGCGCGAGTTCGTCTACGCGGGGATCGCGGCGACCGGGATCCTCGGCCTCCTGCTGAACACCGGCCTGTCGGCGACCGAGCGGCGCCTGCTGCGCTGGACCCCGGAGCACCGCGATGCGTGAGCTGACCGCCCGCGCCGGCGCCGGCCTGCAGCGTGTCTGGCTGGTCGTCGCGCTGCTGGCCATCTGGCAGGTGGCCGCCAGCGCGGCCGCCTCGTTCTACGTGCCGCCGGTCGCCGACGTGCTCAAGCGGTTCTCCGAGCTGTGGCTGTCCGGCGACCCCCAGCGGCTGTTCGTCTCGGAGCAGTTCGTCGACGAGGCGCTTCCGAGCCTGGCCCGGCTGGCCGCCGGCTGGTCGACCGCGGCGCTCGTCGGCATCGGGCTCGGGCTCGTGCTCGGCCGCTCCGAGCGCGCGGCCGCGTTCTTCGACCCGCTCGTGCGCTTCGGCATCGCGGTGCCGCCGCCGGCGCTGCTGCCGTTCGCGATCGTGCTGATCGGCATCGGCAGCGGGATGAGCATCTTCCTGATCGCGTTCGGCACCGTCTGGCCGATCCTGCTCAACACCATCGACGGCGCGCGGCGCGTCGACCCGCTGGTCGAGCAGACCAGCCGCGCGCTGCACCTCTCGCGCAGGCGCTTCGTCACGAGCGTGCTGCTCCCGGCCGCCTCGCCGCAGATCATGGCGGGCGTGCGGGTCAGCCTCGCGACCGGGTTGATCCTGATGATCATCTCCGAGCTCTACGCCGCGACCGACGGCATCGGCTTCGTGATCGTCCAGGCGCAGCGCTCGTTCCTCGTGCTCGACATGTGGGCCGGCATCGTCCTGCTCGCGCTGCTGGGCCTCGTCATCAACATCATCTACGTTCGGATCGAGCGCCGGGTGCTGCATTGGCATCGCGGCGCGCGCGCCATCGACCGCTGAACCGACGGAGAAGGACAAGGACAAGGACATGCTGCACATCGACCACGTCGGCAAGACCTATCGCTCCCGCAGCGGCGAGCACGTGGCGGTCGCCGACGTGGGCTTCAGCGCCCAGCCGGGTGAGTTCGTCTCGGTCGTCGGCCCGTCGGGCTGCGGGAAGTCCACGCTGCTGCAGATCGTCGCCGGCCTCCTGCCCGCCAGCTCCGGGACGGTCCACTTCGAAGACGCCGCGGTCGTGGGCCCGCCGAGCGGCCTGGCGGTCGTCTTCCAGGACTACGCCCGCTCGCTGTTCCCCTGGCTCACGGCGCGCGCCAACGTCGCGCTGCCCCTGCGCGACAGCGGCATGGACCGCGCCGAGATCGAGCGGATCACCGACGACTCGCTCGCCGCGGTCGGCCTACCCGACCTCGGCGCGCGCCACCCATGGCAGCTGTCGGGCGGGATGCAGCAGCGGGTGGCCATCGCCCGCGCGCTGGCGATGCGGCCGCGCCTGCTCCTGCTCGACGAGCCCTTCGCGTCGGTCGACGCGCAGACGCGCGCCGAGCTGGAGGACCTGACGCTCGAGGTCTGGGCCCGCTTCTCGATGACGGTCGTGCTCGTGACCCACGACATCGACGAGGCCGTCTACATGTCGGACCGGGTCGTCGTGCTGACGCGCTCGCCCGCCAGCGTCGCGCGCGAGGTGACCGTGCCGCTGCCCCGCCCGCGCGACCAGATCGAGACCAAGGAGGTCGACGGCTACCTCCAGACGCGCGCCGAGATCCTCACGCTCGTCATGGGCGGCAGCGCCGCCACGCAGCGGCGGCCGAGCGCCGCGGCGTAGGGCGAGAGCCGCCACGCGAACATATGTTCGTGTCGACGGGCAAAATTTTTAGCGGTGGGCTTCGGACCGCGGAGCGCCGCCGGCGACCCGTGGAGAGTCGCCGGCGGTGCTTCGGTGGACCGATCAGCCGAGCAGGTCCGGACGGGCCTGGACGTCCGGGCCCATGAAGGCGCGCGGGTCGACCGTCGCCATCCAGGCGCGGAAGCTCACCGCCGGCGCCGGCCGGTCGGGGTAGGAGCCGTCGAGGACCACATCCTCTGCGCAGGCGTCGAGCAGCGCGCTCGCGACCGGACCCAGCTTCATGTCCGGCCGATGCCCGCGCCGCACCTCCAGCCACGCGAGCGCGGCGCCCGCCTCCTCAGCGACGAGGTCACGGGCGGTGTCCACCGCGTTGCGCACCCGCCGGACCATGGCGTGGGTGTGCGGCGACAGGTCCTCGATCCCGCGGATGAGCGGGATCGTCATCGGCGGCAGCGGCGCCAGGTCGGCCAACAGGCTGGCGTACAGGTCGGCGGCGGCGTAGTCGCCCTCCTGCGCCCGCGACGCCAGCGAGCCATGCGGCACCGTCTCCGGGTTGGCCAGCGCGTTGACGAACGGGTCCTGTAGGCGCAACGGCCGCTGCACCGCCCCTGCGCACACCCACGCGAGCGCGTTCGCGAACGCCCCGACCTCCTGGTCGAGCCCCCTCCGCTCAAAGCCGGCGCTGGCCACGACGTACCCGGACACCTCGTCGTCTTGGACGAGGAACTGCCGCAGCCAGCCGGTGTCGAGCGCCCACGAGTCCTGGGGTCGGAGGTTCGGTAGGAGCGCCGGGTTCTGCCCTGGCGTGTTGATGCACCGCTCCACCTCCTGACGCAGTCGATCCCACGCCTTCCAGGCGACCCCTCCCAGCACGAAGTAGTCCCGGAAGCTCAGCGGTCCCTGCAGCGTGCGCTCCGCGTCGTACTCCCACAGGTGGCTTCCCCGCGTGAGCGCGGCGACGCGCCGGGCGAGCCAGGCCTGGTGTTTGTCTCGCTCCTCGCTCTGGAGCTGCGGCAGCAGGGGCGTGACGGAGTCGTTCAGGGCGAGCTTGCTGAGCACGTGCACGAGGTCGGCCCAGTTCAACATCGTCTCGGCGTCGGCCACCAGCAGCGCCGCCTGGCCATCGCTGAACGCGTTGCTCGCGATCAGCGCTCCGCTGTCGATCCCGAACGGGACGAGCTCCGGGAGACCGGCCTCCCGCAGCGCCTCGCGCGCGGGCATGCGTCGCCCCTGGTGATACGCCGTGCCCTCGCCGACCAGGGTCTGGGCGACCATCGACATCTGCGGCAGGTCACCCTGCCCGGGCGATCCGCGGCCCAGGAGCACCGGAGCGACCCGGTGGTTGAGCAGGGCCACCACGGCATCCAGCAACGGCGCCGACGCGCCCCGGCGCACCAGGGTGTTGGCCGCCACGACGAGGACGGCGCGAACGGTCTCCTCGTCGCCGATCTCCGGCCCACGTGCGCGCACCGCGAGGCTTGGCGACTCGCCGCGGAAGGTGCGCAGCTGGATGTCCTCGAGCTCGCGCCGCCCCTCCTCGCTGAACGGGTCGCCGGAGTAGGTCGTGATCTTGCGGTCCTTGCCGGTCCCGCGCGTCACCCAGTAGACAGGCCGGCCCTGCCCGACGGCCGCCAGCAGGAGCCGCTCCTTCTCGTGCGCGCGGTCGATGGCCTCCGGCGAGTACACGACCTGAGCCCCGTGCCGAGCGACCATGACGACCTCGTCCACCGTGAGGCGGGTCCCGTCGAGCCGCACGACGTCCTCGCCCCGTGTCGGGACGATCACCCTGAACGACGCCGGCGTCGTGCCGGCGTTGTTGTCCTTCATCACTTCTCCTCCATCCCTGGTGGACCCAGGGGTAGGCGGGACGTGGGTATCGGTCGATACCCACGTGAGAAGCCCAGACCGACTCCGGCCGGGGCTTCGGGCGACGCTCAGCGCTCAGCGCCGGCGCCCGTCGGCGACCAGGCCGCGGTAGCTCTCCGCGCCCTGGCCGTCACGGCCGAGGAGCACGGGGGCGTACGCGAGCGCGCCCAGCAGGGACACCAGGGCGAACCCGAGCGCCACCGTCCCCGGTGACATCCAGACCATCGCGGCGGAGATCGCCGCGTCGGCGAGCCCACCGCCGATGAACATCCCGAACGGGATCGCCGCGACGATCACCGCTGCCTTCGGGCCACGCCCCACGGTCGCCTGGAGCGCGTTGGCGGTGCCCAGCCAGCCGATGTGGAACACGAGCAGGCCGAGCCACTCCACGGTGACGTAGGCGGGGAACTTGCCGGTCGCGGCCCCCGCCAACACGCTGGCCCCCACCGCCATGACGGGCACCATGACCCGCAGCCCACGGTCGGCGAGGCGCGCCGAGAGGGGCGCCCAGACGACGAGGACCAGGAGTCCCGCCACGAGCTGGGCCGCCGAGAACGCCAGCAGCCAGCCGCTGCCTCGATACCCGTGGGTGTCCAGGACCCGCGGGAGCGAGACGAACACGGCGCCGAACCCGGACGCCGCGAACAGGACGAGGACGAACCCCCAGATGCTCCGCCGGGTCCAGCGCTCACGCACGCGTCGGCCGACCGAGCTGGTCGCCGGCACCGGCGAGTCGCGGAACTGGCGCAGGGTGATCGCGAAGGCCGCGGCGAGCAGCCCGGCCGCGACCAGATAGCTGGCCAGACCCAGGCCGCCGGCCGCCCAGGCGAAGCCGGCGTTGAGCAGCGGCATGGCGACCGTGTACGTCCCGCCGATGATGTTCTGGGTCGTGCCGGGGTCGATGTCGACGTGACGCGCGGCCTCTCCCCGGATGAACCCGATCGCGACCGCGCCGGCGCCGGCGACGACGAGCGCCCCCTTCGCGACCAGCGGCGACGGACCGAAGGCCATCACCACCAGCCCGGCGGCGCTGATGAGGAAGCCGACGGACGACCGCCGGCCGTTGAGCATGAGCGGGAACCCGACGCTGACGGCCACGAGGGCCACGGCGTTGGCCCAGAGGCCGTAGGTGCCGATCGCCAGCGGGTCGTCGTAGAAGCGCCGCAGCGGAACCTGGCCCCAGAGGGTTGCCTGCGGGCCGACGAGGACGAGGGCGCACAAGACGCCGATCAGGACGCACACCAGCGTGGCGCGCATTCCGGTGAGACGACGGTCGCGGCCGTCGTCGAGCTTGCCTTTTCGCACGGGCTGATCCCTTCAGGTGCATGCGAAAGCGACCCCCGGGGTTCCGAGGATCGTGTAGGAGAAGTCCGGACGGCCTTGTCCAGACGACGCTTCGGCTTCTGCCGATGGCCCTGCGCAGCGCTGGCAACCTGTCGGCTGCAGGGGAGCGCTGCGAATGCTCCAGGTCTGTCAGTTGTTCACGGTGTGACCGTGGTACGGGCGCGAGAGGCGGAAAAGCAGGAAGTGCCGGGAAATTTACAGCACATCTCGGCTCCTGAACAGACCACCGGTATCCCTATCGGCAAGGTAGTGATTCAACGAAGCCGGCGACCCTCCGTCGTCGGGTCCAACGAAGGGCACGCGCTCGCAGCGATGACGCCCAGGTCCCGCGAACCACCTGGACCTTCCGCGAGCACCGAGCGGGAGGATCTTCGGGGCGCCCGTCCGGAGACACCGAGGAGCAGCTCCGGGCGGCCCGCCGGCTCGCGTCGTCGCGCCAGCTCCCGAGCCGTGACCGATGACTTTGGCCGGTGATCGCCGTCTCAGCACGTGCGGGCCTGACTGCACCCGTGAACAACGACCGATGGGAGCCCGATGGCCAAGCTGACATACGCGGTGATCGCCGCGCTTGACGGGGACGTCGAGGTCGAGGAGGGCAGGTCCGGGTGCGCGACGCCAGACGAGGCGATGGTGCTCTGGCAGACCGCGAGCGCCGAGGAAGATGTGCGCCCATGCTGACGGAGGTGGCCGACGGCGTCTGGGTCCGGCAGAGCGAGTGGGTCTGGACCAACTCCATCGCGGTGCGCGGAGAGGATGGGTTGATCCTGATCGATCCCGGCATCACCGGCGCCGAGCTGGACCAACTCGCCGATGACGTGGCCGGGCTCGGCATCCCGGTGGTCGCCGGGTTCTCCACCCATCCCCACTGGGACCACCTGCTCTGGCACCCCCGGTTCGGCGACGTGCCGCGCTACGCCCTCCCCGCCAACGCCCACCTTGCCGGCCAAGCCCGACAGCGGGCACAGGCGATGGCGGCCGAGAGCGCGTCGGGCGTCCCCCTCGAGCTGGTCGCGCTCGTCACCCCGCTCCCCGCCGACGGCGGACCCGTGCCGGGCGAGATCATCGAGCACCAGGCCCACGCCATCGGCCACGCCGCGATCCTCCTCACCGACCGTGGGGTGCTGCTCGCCGGTGACATGCTCTCCGACGTCCTGATCCCCCTCTTCGACCCTCGCCAGGACGACCAGTTGAGCGCCTACGAGACGGCGCTCGACCGGCTGGACGAGGCCGCCAGGCACGTCGACGTCGTGGTCCCCGGCCACGGCGCCGTGGCCGAGGGTCCCGAGGTGGCGGCCCGCCTCGCCGCCGATCACGCGTACATCGACGCGCTGCGGCGAGGCCGGGAACCGGTCGACGCGCGCCTGGGGCCGCATGCGGAGTGGCTCGACGGCCCCCACCGGTCGAACCTGGAGTGCGCCCTAGGGCGGTAGGTCTCGTGACGGCTCGGGGGTCGAGGACTGCGCCTCCAGCGCGTGCGCATGTCGTGGCGGCACCGCAGCCTTACCGTGTGGGACCCGAGATCTACCCCGAAGTTCTCTGTGCTCGAGGATGTGCTGTGCGCTCTACCGACGTTGTGATCATCGGCGCAGGTGCCGCCGGCTTGATGTGTGCCCTGACCGCCGCCGAACGCGGGCGCCGGGTGCTGCTGCTCGAGCACGCCAACAAGGCGGGCAAGAAGATCCTCATGTCCGGCGGTGGCCGCTGCAACTTCACCAACACGTACACCGACCCGGCCAACTTCTCCTCACAGAACCCGCACTTCTGCAAGTCGGCCCTGGCCCGCTACACCCCGTGGGACTTCATCGCCTTGGTCAGCCAGCACGGCGTGCCCTACCACGAGAAGAAGCTGGGCCAGCTGTTCTGCGACAACAAGTCCAAGGACATCCTCAACATGCTCCTGGACGAGTGCCGGCAGGCCGGCGTTGACCTGCACCTGAACACCTCGGTGCAGCAGATCGAGAAGGCCGAGGCCGGATACCGGTTGAGCACCGACCTGGGACCCGTCGCCGCTCCGTCGCTGGTGGTCGCCACCGGCGGCCTGTCGATTCCGACGCTGGGCGCCACCGGCTTCGGCTACGAGATCGCTCGCCAGTTCGGCCACGACGTGCTGACCACCCGCGCCGGCCTGGTGCCGTTCACCACCACCGACCAGCTCAAGGAGCTGTGCACCGAGCTGTCGGGCACGTCGGTGGCCTGCCTGGTCCGCTGCAACGACCAGAGCTTCCGCGAGAACCTCCTGTTCACCCACCGCGGCCTCAGCGGCCCGGCGATCCTGCAGATCTCCTCGTTCTGGCACCCCGGCGACGCCATCGAGATCAACCTGCTGCCCGACCACGACGCCCTCCAGTGGCTGCACGGCCAGCAGTCCGCGCGCCCCAACAGCGAGCTGAAGACCGTGTTGGGCGAGGTGTTCACCAAGAAGATGGCAACCCTTCTGGCCGATAGCTGGTTCGCGTCCAAGCCGATGAAGCAGCACACGCCGGCCGAGCTGCGCGACATCGCCGACAAGCTCGGCGCCTGGCCGGTGGTACCGGCCGGCACCGAGGGCTACCGCACCGCCGAGGTCACCCTGGGCGGCGTCCAGACCCGCGACGTGTCATCCAAGACCATGGAATCGCTTAAGAGCCCGGGCCTGTACTTCATCGGCGAGGTGCTCGACGTCACCGGCCACCTGGGCGGCTTCAACTTCCAATGGGCCTGGGCGTCGGGCCACGCGGCGGCGCAGTTCGTATGAACTCGACCGCTCCGAGGTGACCGCTCCCGGACGGCACGGTCGTTCCCGTCCGGCGGTGTGTCATCTGACGACGCGGGGCGGCGTCCACGGAGAGTGCGGCGAAGGTCGTCGGTCCACTCGTCGGGGATCTGCGGGCCGGTCTTGAACGCCTGGATGCGCTCGTCGGCGGTGTGGATGCCGGGCGGGTTCTCGTAGGTGACGCAGGAGGTGTAGCGGTTGGCGTTGGCGTAGTAGCGCATCGACGGGGCGATCGCGTTGCTCGCCCAGTAGATCTTGGCGTGGGTGAGCATGTCGTCCTTGGTGAAGACGGACTCGACGTCGCCGCCGTTGTCGCTCCAGGCGTTCCAGCGCTCCAGCAGCCAGGCGAGCAGGCCGGCGGGTGAGTCGCTCAGCCGGTGGGCCAGCCGTGGGTGAGGATCAACGGGATCGGGTTTCGACGTAACCGGACGTGAGCCGTGCGATCGGTGCACCTCGCGGCCTTCCGCGTCACGCAACCGGCCACCGAGCCGGCTCTCGCACACCGCGACGGCGCTAGAGCGTCTCGAGGTAGATCGAGCCGCCGGTGTTCGTGCCCCAGCGCGGGATCGCGGCCGTGACCGCGTCGCGGTGGAAGGTCGCCATGTAGTTGTTCCACCAGACGATGCGCAGGGACGCGTTGCCGATCAACAACGCCCGCAACACGTATGCCTCGGTCCACGCGCGGCCGCCGTAGACCCAGCCGCTGGGGTACTCGAACGGGTAGAAGATGTCGTGGATGTGCACGAGGACACCGGCCGCGAGCTGAGGCAGGATCTCGAGCAGCAGGAGGTTGACGTCGCTGCCGATCTTCGCCGCGTGCGTGGAGTCGATGAAGAGCGCATCGCCGGGCTGCAGTGTCGCGAAGAGCTCGAGCGGGACGTCCTGCACGCCCATCGGGTAAAGGACCGCGTCGTCCTCCTCGCGCACCAGCTGCTGCAGCCGGTCGGGGTAGGGCTCGACGAACGTGACCTCGGGCTCCCAGCCGTCGGTCGCGTCGATCGCGTCGAGCAGCACGGCCGAGGACCACCCTGATCCAACCTCGATCACCCGCGACGGACGTCGCAGCCGCAGGACACCGAACCACGCCAGCGCGTCTCCGGCCCCGAAGAAGTCGTTGTTATAGGCGTAACGAACCTGGCCGTGCGGCTGGTCGGCGAACGGAGCGTGCTGCGTCTCGCGGGCCAAGCCGGGCAGAAGCGCGAGCTGGCGCTCGTCGCCGAGGTCGATGCCCGGCAGCCGATCGGGCTTGGCGAAGATCGTCGCCTCGCGCCGCCGGACGTCGCCGAGATCGGGGATCGCCGAGTAGAAGTGCCCGTCCGAGAACTCCTTGACCACGCGCGGCAGCTCGTCCACGCGGGTGAATCTACCGGCTGCGACACGCCTGGCATGCAACGCGCTCCACCGTTGTGGCTCCCGCCGTCGAGCGACGACGCGAGCGGACGAACGACGTCCGCCAACACTTAGTCGATTGCCTAAGTGACGTGCCACGGTGACCGCCGTGCCGACCGCAGAGGCCCAACAGCTCGACCGCACGTTCCACGCGCTCGCCGACAGCAGCCGCCGCGCGATGGTCGCGCGGCTCACCCGCGGCCCCGCCTCGGTGAGTGAGCTCGCCGAGCCGCTGGTCATGTCGATGCCCTCGGTGCTTCAGCACCTCGACGTGCTGCAGCGCAGCGGGCTCGTGCGCTCCGAGAAGGTCGGACGCGTCCGCACCTGCCGGCTCGAGCCTGGCCCGATGCGCACGGTCGAGGACTGGATCGCCGAGCACCGCAGCGTGTGGGAGCACCGGCTCGACCGCCTGGGCGACGTCCTCGACGACGCCTTCCCCAACGACCAAGGAGACAGCAGCACATGAGCATCCGCCAGCACGACTTCACCCTCGAGCGGCGCTTCCGCCAGACCCCCGAGCAGACGTTCCAGGCGTTCGCCGACCCCACGCTCAAGCAGCGCTGGTTCGGCGTGCTCGCGGATGGCCTCGGGGCTGGCGGCGGCCTCGTAGACGCAGACCGTCCCGACGACGCCGTCAGCCTCGTCCAGGACGTAGCTGCGGATCCAGCGGATGTCGCCGCGGGTCTTGGCGTCGAGCGTTCTCGCAGCAGGGCGACGCGCGCGGGCGGGGTTCGGCACGCGGACGTCGATCGCGAAGGGCCCGAGCTCGCACCTGCCTGCTGGCGCTCGACCTTCGTCGGCGGAGACGGGACGAGCAGACGCAGACCTCGGTGCCGAGATAGAGTCGGTGCCTCTCTCCTCGCAGCACCCTCTTCCCCGTTTGACCGGTCCCTCGTCGCTGACAGCGATGCATCCCTAGCGGACCGACGCGCACCGAACCTCTGAATCGCGACGACGACGATGTCGTCCGATCCCTCGTGCGCGGCACCAGGTGCTGAGCCGGTTCGACGGACCCCGTGGCCGGACCAACGAAGCGAGGAGAGCCGTCGAGCGTCTGTCGTCGAGGCCAGACGGAGTCATCGCACACGCGCCCATGAGGGGCCGTGGCCAAGTCCAAGGAGGACGCATGTCATTTGCCACATCGAACCTGACCGTGGGAGATGTCGGTCTCGAGGGGGCGACCATCCTCGATCTGCAGCAGGCGTTCACGACGGGGGCCCTCACGTCGGAGACGCTGACGAGGTTCTACCTCCAGCGGATCGAGCGACTCAACCCTGACCTCAACGCCGTTCTGTTCGTGAACCCGAGTGCTCTGCTCGACGCCAGGCACAGCGACGAGCGGCGCCGGTCCGGCCGGCGCCTGAGCCCGCTCGACGGGATCCCGGTGTTGCTCAAAGACAACATCGCGACCGCCGGCATGCCCACGACCGTCGGCTCCTACGCGCTGCTGCACGCCGATCCCGCCGACGATGCGGAGGTGGTGATCCGCCTGCGCAACGCCGGCGCGGTGATCCTCGGCAAGGCCAATCTGGACGAGTGGGCCGGCTACCGCTCCGTCGACGTGGTGAGCGGCTGGAGCGCCGTGGGCGGGCAGATCCGCAACCCGTACGTCCTCGACCGCGATCCGTGGGGTTCGAGCGGTGGCGCGGCCGTCGCCGTGTCCGCCCACCTGACCACCGTCGCGATCGGGGCCAAGACGGACGGTTCGCTCATGAACCCGGCGGGTGCGAACGGCGTCGTGGCCATCCAACCCACGGTCGGGCTCGTGAGCCGCCGCGGGATCGTGCCGGTGTGCCCTGCCCAGGACACGGCGGGCCCGATCGCGCGAACGGTCACGGATGCAGCGATCGTCCTGTCGGTGATCCAGAGCGGGCGTGGCGCCCCGGTGGACGCCTCGATGGTGAGCCACCCTCGGGGGCTCGTCTCCGGGCCCGGCTCGCTGCACGCCAAGCGGATCGGTGTGTGGTTGCCTCGCGGCGGAGGCGGCTCGCTGCCCGAGGCCATGGTCGCTGCGCGCGATCAGCTCCTGGAGGAGGCGGTCGCCACCCTGGAGGCGAACGGCGCCACCATCATCCGCGGCATCGATCTCAACGTCGACGCGGCGGTGGAGCTGAGCAGGGCGGTGGGCCTGGTCGAGCTCAAGGCCGCGATCAATCGCTACCTGGGGAGCAGGACTGGCCCGTGCCCCGCGGATCTCGAGGCCCTGATCGCCTTCAACGACGAGCACGCGGAACGCGAGATGCCGCTGTTCGGACAGGACGTGTTCCATGCTGCACAAGACATGCAGGGCGACCCGACGGACGCTGCGTGGCGGGATCAGCGTCGCGCCGTGACGGACATGGCCCGAATGGTGGTCGACGAGGCGTTGCGGCGCCACCACCTCGACGCGATCGTCGCACCGACCAACACCCCCTCGCTGCCGCCGCTGGACCGCGCGGGAATCCAATCGGCCAGGCCGTCGGCGATCGCGGGCTATCCGGCGATCAGCGTCCCGGCCGGCCTCGCCTTCGGGGTCCTTCCCGTGGGTCTGACGTTCTTCGGCGGGCCGTCGACGGAGCAGGAGCTGCTCATGATGGCGCGTGCGTTCGAGCAGGTGACCGCAGCCCGAAGGGCGCCGACCTTCCGCCCCCAGCTCCAGTCCCCCGCGCAGTGACCACGCGGGCGAAGGTGTCGGCCGCACGACGGCACCGCCGCGCCTGATTGACCGGCGCCCCTCGGGGCTCGCGCGTCGGGTGGCGTCCGAACATGAGTCGCCACCGCCGGCACGCCCCCAGGGGCGTACCGGCGGTGGCCGCTCCATTTTTGACTCGGTTTGGCTGGCTAACCAGCCAGCACACCACGGGAGTCGTCGTACGGGACCGACCGACGGCTCGCGTCGCTCACGGGTACACGGCGCCGGCGACGTTGAGCCGGATCGAGAGCAACAGCTGCGAGGCGGTGACGAAGAGGACGTTGCGCTTCGGACCACCGAACGTCAGGTTCGAGCACACCTCGGGCACCAGCAGCTTGCCCAGGAGCACGCCGTCGGGGCCGAAGCAGTGGAGGCCGTCGTGCGCGGCCACCCAGACCCGGCCGGCATCGTCGAGGCGCACGCCGTCGAAGCTCCCGGCATCGCAGGTGCCGAACACCGCGCCGCCGGCGAGGCTGAGGTCGTCGAGGACGTCGAAGACCCGGATGTGCCGCTGTCGCGTGTCGACGACGTACAGCTGCCGCTCGTCCGTGCTGAAGGCAAGGCCGTTCGGTCTGACGAAGTCGGTGGCCACGGCCGTGACCGTCCCGTCCGGGTCGCGCCGGTAGACGTGGCACCCGTCGATCTCCGGCTCGGTCCGGAAGCCCTCGTAGTCGCTGTCGATGCCGTAGCTGGGGTCGGTGAACCACACGCTCCCGTCGCTGCGCTCCACGAGGTCGTTCGGGCTGTTCAGACGAGCCCCGCGCCAGCGGTCCGCGAGCACCGTGATCGATGCGTCGGGCTCCGTGCGCGTCACGGATCGCGTCCCCTGCTCGCATTGGAGCATCCGCCCGGCCCGGTCGATCGTGCGCCCGTTGGCGTACCCGCCGGGGCTGCGCCAGACCCCGACCGCACCCGATGCCTCGTCCCACGCGAGCACTTGGTCGTTGGGGATGTCGCTGAACAACAGCGTGCGCCAGGCCGCGGAGTACGCCGGCCCCTCCAGCCAGCTGCCGTCGTCGTAGAGCACCTTGAGGTGCTCGTCGCCGTTGACGCCCGCGAAGCGGTCGTCGAGACGTTGCCACCTGGCGCGGATGCGATCCACCTGAACGCTCACCCTCTCTTCGACGCCGCCCATCCGGCGGCACGGCAGTTGTAGTACTAGCTCATTGCCTGCGTCGTGGGATGTCAAGCGATCTCGGCGGGATCGTCGACGGCGCTGGCCGCGTGCGGACGACCGGCGGTCACCCCCGATCAGCGCGCGAGGCGGTCGTGGTGCGCGCCGTCCAGCAGCGCGGCCACATAGGCCGGCAGCCGCGGCAGGCCCATCCGCGCGGCGCGCGTCTCGGCGTCGTAGGTCACCGGCTCGTTGCTGTTGGGATGGACGACGATGCGGTATTGCGGCGCACCGCGGAAGTGCCGGCGGCTCGCCCGTTGCGCGTTGGCCTGGACCTGCGCGAGATGCCGCGGATGCGGGCGCTCGGCCTTCGTCTCGATGGCGATGATCAGGCGCGCCGGCCGGGGCAGGACGAGGGCGTGGTCGAGATCGCCGCGCCGCCCCTGGCGCGTGGTGAGCGGGACGCCGTGGCGCACCTTGACGCCCGATCGCGCGGCGATCTCGTCCAGGACGGCGGCGACCCGCGCCTCCCCCGCGCGCCCGCGCGCCAACCGCTCGCGGCGGGCGCGCCGGCGTCGCAGGCCCGACAGCAGGAAGGTGATCAGGCGGGACTCCGGACGGGTGCGTCTCGTCCTGCGCGGGTTCGTCACCTGGCAGATGTTGGCGGCCGGCGACGCAACGGCATAATGCCGATCGCTGACCGCGTCGATTCGCGGTGGCGATCGGTGCGACCGGTTCACCAAGCGCGACGCGGATCCCAATCGTCAGGGTGAACGTCGGCCGTCTGGAGGGCCCAGGTCAGGCGTTCGAGCAGCTGGTGAGCGATGTGCGGGTCCTTGAGATCCGCCAGCGTGACCCGCTCCTGGAAGATCAGGTCGTCCTCGGGTCGTACCTCGGTGGCGATGATCGCGATGCGGTGCAACGACGGCTCCTCGTGCGCAGATGCCAGTCCGTGGCACCGATCAATCCGTTGCGCTGCACAACTATCAGGTCGAACCGCGCGACCACGCCCGTCGACGTGCCGAGCGGCAGGTTCGGCTTCGGAACCGTTGCACTTTGCGCCGGGTCGCCGTGGATCTTCCACCCAACCGGGCTACGTCGAGATCCCTCAAGCGGTCACGCAGTCGGCGTATCCGCGGGTCAGGTCCCCAAGATGATGTTCATCGCCGCGCCGCGTCGAGCAGCGTCGACGCCGCGGCCCGCGCGTCGGCCGCCGTCTCGGGTCGCCCGAGGACCGCGGCCGTCGCCATCGCGCCGTTGGCCAGGAGCGTGAGCTGGTCGGCGAGCTGTGGTGGGCCGCCCGCGTCGGCGACGAGGGTGCCGAAGAGCGTGCGCCAGTCGCCTTTGTGCTCGCGTACCGCGGCGGCCACGCCCTCGGCGTTCGTGCCGAGCTCGCCGAAGGCGTTGAGGAACTCGCAGCCGCGGTAGCCGGGCTCGGCGAACCACTCCCCGAGCAGGTCGAAGATCGCGAGGATGCGGTCCTGCGGCGTGGGCAGCGCCGCGGTCGCCTGCTCCAGCTCGGCGACGACCTGCGCGCGGCGGCGGCGCAGCGCGGCCTCCACCAGGCGCTCCTTGGTGGGGAAGAGCCGGTAGATGCGCTTGAGCGAGACGCCGGACGCGTCGCGGATCGCGTCCATGCCCACCGCCTGCACGCCGTGGGCGGTGAAGAGCGCGTGCGCGGCGACCAGGACGCGCGTCTCGGCGTCGTCGTCGGTGAGCGGGGCAGCGAGAACCATCGTTCTCTAGTCTAGTGGCCCCCGCCGGAGAACGATGGTTCTCTCGCTCTCACCCTCCCCGCCTGGAGCACGATGCCGCCCCCGACTCTCAAGACCACCGCACCACCGCCGACCCTGAGCCGCGCGCTCATCCTGCTGCTCGCCGTCACGTGCGGCCTGGCCGTCGGCAACGCCTACGCCGCGCAGCCGCTGCTCGCCGACCTCGCCGCGGCGTTCGCGATCGACCCCGCCGCCGCCGGCGCCGTCGTCACCGTCACCCAGCTCGGGCTCGCGACCGGCCTGGTGCTGGTGGTCCCGCTCGGTGACCTGCTCGACCGCCGGCGGCTCATCGTCGCCCAGCTCGGCGCGGGCGCCACGGCGCTCCTGCTGGTCGCCTGCGCCACGAGCCGCCCGGTGCTGCTGGCGGCGATGGCGCTCGTCGGCCTCTCGTCGGTCGTGACGCAGGTCATCGTCGCCCACGTCGCGACGCTCAGCAGCCCTGAGCACCGGGGCCGCGCCGTCGGGACCGTCACGGGCGGCGTCGTCACCGGCATCCTGCTCAGCCGCACCGCCGCCGGCGCCCTCGGCGCGCTGGCCGGCTGGCGGTCGGTCTACCTCGCCTCCGCGCTGACGACCCTCGTCGTCGCCGGCCTGCTGCTGCGCGCTCTGCCCCGCATGCCGCGGCACGAGGCGGCCGCCGCGGCGGGGACGGCCGCCCGCCCGAGCTACCTCGGCCTGCTGCGCTCGACGTTCGCGCTCTTCGCGCGGATGCCGCTGCTCCGCGTCCGCGGCGCACTGGCGCTCCTGGCCTTCGCGGTGTTCAGCACGCTCTGGACGGGCCTCGCACTCGCCCTGGCCGACGGGCCCCACCACCTCAGCAGCGGGGCCATCGGCCTCTTCGGGCTCGCCGGCGCCGCGGGCGCGGTCGCCGCGGTGCGCGCCGGGCGGCTCGCCGATCGCGGTCACGGCCGGGCGACGACCGGCGCAGCGCTGGCGCTCCTGGTCGCGTCGTGGCCGCTGATCGCGCTGCTGGACGCGTCGCTCGTCGCGCTGGCGGCCGGGATCGTCGTGCTCGACCTCGCCGTCCAGGCCGTGCACGTGACGAGCCTGAGCCTGCTGGTGGACGCGGCGCCGCTCGCGCGCAGCCGCGTCACCGCGGCGTACATGGTGTGCTACTCGGCCGGCAGCGCCGGCGGGTCGCTCGCGGCGACCGAGCTCTACGCGACCGCCGGCTGGACGGCCGTGTGCGTGCAGGGCGCGGCGCTCAGCCTCGGCGCCCTCGCGCTGTGGGCGTCGCCACCGCGGCGCGAGCGCGGCGGCGGCGCTTCGCTGACCCCAGGCCTCACCGCAGGCTACGGCCGACGACGACCCGCTGGATCTCGTTGGTGCCTTCGTAGATCTGCGTCAGCTTGGCGTCGCGCATCATCCGCTCGACCGGGTACTCGGTGACGTAGCCGTAGCCCCCGAGGACCTGGACGGCGTCGACGGCGACGGCCATCGCCGTGTCCGAGCAGAAGAGCTTGGCCATGGCGGAGTACTTGCCGAGGTCGCTGTCGCCCGCGTCGGCCTTCGCGGCCGCGCGGTAGAGCAGCTCGCGCGCCGCCGCGGTGCGCGTCTCCATGTCGGCGAGCTTGGACTCGATCGCCTGCAGGCGGTTGATCGGCTTGCCGAAGGCCGTGCGCTCGCGGGCGTAGCCGGCGGCGTAGTCGGTCGCGCCCTGCGCGATGCCGAGCGCCTGCGCGGCGATGCCCAGGCGCGAGTGATCGAGCGTGCGCATCGCGACCTTGAACCCGTCGCCGACCACGCCGATCACCGCGTCGTCGCCGACGCGCACGCCGTCGAGGACCAGCTGGCCCGTCGGCGAGCCGCGCATTCCCATCTTGTGCTCCAGCTTGGCCACCGAGAACCCGGGCGCGTCGGCCTCGACGAGGAAGGCCGTCATGCCGCGGGACGCCGGCGCGTCGGCGTCGGTGATGGCGAACACGACGTAGGCGCCGGCCACGCCGGCGTTCGTGATCCAGTTCTTGGTGCCGTCGATCACCCAGCCGTCGGCGTCGCGCCGCGCGCGCGTGCGCGTCGCGCCGACGTCGCTGCCGGCGTCGGGCTCGCTGAGCGCGAAGGCGGCCAGCCACTCGCCCGACGCGAAGCGCGGCAGGACGCGCTCCTGCAGCGTGGGGGAGCCGTCCAGCCGGATCGGCAGCGTGCCGAGGTCCTGCACCGCGAGCATCAGCCCGCACGTCGCGCAGGCCTTGGAGATCTCCTCGATCACCACGCACAACGTCAGCGCACCAGTGCCCGTCCCGCCGTGCGCCTCGTCGAACGGCAGCGCGAGCAGGTCCTGCTCGGCGAACAGCTGCCGGATGTCCTGCGGGAACGCGGCCTCCGCGTCGATCTCCGCGGCGCGCGGCCGGACCCGCTCCTCGGCGAGCTGCCGTGCCAGGGCGGCGAACTCGCGCTGCTCGTCGGTGAGCGCGTACTGGTTCGGTGCGGCGAGGGCGGGGTTCGGCTGTGACATGGGGATCTCTCCAAGGCAGGGATGCGGACGGTGGCTGTCCGATAGTCGGAAGGGCGACTATTTGAGCGTCCTAGCTTAGCCCGCTGCGAGGTGCTCGTAGAGCGGATGCTTCGCGGCGACCGCGTCGACGCGCGCCGCGAGCGCGGCGCGCCGGTCGTCGAACGCGGGCGTCAGCGCGGCCCCGAGGATCTGGCCGACCTCGGCGAAGTCGTCGACCCGCAGGCCGCGCGTGGCCAGCGCCGGCGTGCCGACGCGCAGGCCGCTGGTCACCATCGGCGGGCGCGGGTCGAACGGGACGGCGTTGCGGTTGACGGTGATCCCGATGGCGTGCAGCCGGTCCTCGGCCTGCTGACCGTCGAGCGCGGAGTCGCGCAGGTCGACGAGCGCGAGGTGCACGTCCGTGCCGCCGGTGAGCAGCTTGATGCCGTGCCCGACGTCCAGCAGCGCGTCGGCGACGGCCCGGGCGCCGTCGATCGTGCGCTGCTGGCGCTCCTTGAAGCGCTCGCTCGCCGCGATCTTCAGGGCGACGGCCTTGCCGGCGACGACGTGCTCGAGCGGGCCGCCCTGCTGGCCGGGGAAGACCGCGGAGTTGATGGCCTTGGCGTGCTCCTCCTTGCCGAGGATCATGCCGCCGCGCGCTCCGCCGAGGGTCTTGTGGATCGTCGTCGTCACCACGTCGGAGTACGGGACCGGGTTGGGGTGCAGGCCCGCGGCGACGAGGCCCGCGAAGTGCGCCATGTCGGTCATCAGGAGCGCGCCGACGTCGTCGGCGATCTGGCGGAAGCGCGCGAAGTCGAGGTGCCGCGGGTAGGCCGACCAGCCGGCGAGGATCAGCTTGGGCCTGCGCTCGTGGGCGATGCGCTCGACGGCGTCCATGTCGATCAGGCTCGTCGCGCGGTCGACCGCGTACGGCGCGATGTCGTAGAGGCGACCCGACACGTTGATCCTCATGCCGTGCGTGAGGTGGCCGCCGTGCGGCAGCGCGAGGCCGAGGATCGTGTCGCCGGGCTTGAGCAGCGCGTGGTAGACGGCGGCGTTGGCCTGCGCGCCGGAGTGCGGCTGGACGTTGGCGTGCTCGGCGCCGAAGAGCGCCTTCGCGCGGTCGATCGCGAGCTGCTCGACGACGTCGATGTGCTCGCAGCCGCCGTAGTAGCGCTTGCCCGGGTAGCCCTCGGCGTACTTGTTCGTCAACACGCTGCCCTGGCATTCCAGGACCGCTTGGGGCACGAAGTTCTCGCTGGCGATCATCTCCAGCGTGCGCTGCTGACGATCGAGCTCCAGGCGCAGGACGTCGGCGACCTCCGGGTCGACCTCCGCCAGCGGGCGGGTGAAGAAGTCGGGGCTCGGCTCGGACATTGGCTGCCTCCTCAACAGACGGGAACGCTCACGGCCAGGCCGCCGCGCGCCGTCTCCTTGTAGTTGTCGTGCATGTCCGCGCCGGTGCGGCGCATGGCGTCGATGGCCTGGTCCAGCGAGACCACGTGCCGGCCGTCGCCACGGAGCGCGAGCTTCGCGGCAGTGATCGCCTTGACCGTGCCGAACGCGTTGCGTTCGATGCACGGCACCTGGACGAGCCCGCCGATCGGGTCGCAGGTCATCCCGAGGTGATGCTCCAGCGCGATCTCGGCGGCGTTGGCCACCTGCGCCGGCGTACCGCCGAGGAGCTCCGCGAGGCCCGCCGCGGCCATGGCGGCCGCCGACCCCACCTCGCCCTGGCAGCCGACCTCCGCGCCGGAGATCGACGCGTTGCGCTTGACCAAGGCCCCGATCGCCGCGGCGACGAGCAGGAAGCGCGGCGCGTCGGATGCCGGCAGGCCCTCGAACGTCGTGGCGTAGCGCAGCGCCGCGGGGATCACGCCCGCCGCGCCGTTGGTCGGCGCGGTGACGACGCGGCCGCCGGCCGCGTTCTCCTCGTTCACCGCCATCGCCCAAAGGCCGGCCCACTCCATGCCGGCGAGGGACCCGGCGACCTGGCGCTCGAGTTGTTGACGCAGCTGCCCGGCGCGACGGCGGACGCGCAGCCCGCCGGCCAGCTCGCCCTCCGCGCGCAGCCCACGTTCGATGCAGTCGTCCATCGCCCCGGCGGTCGCGAGCAGGCGAGCCTCCACGTCGGTCCTGGGGAACCAGCGCTGCTCGTTGGCGGCGGCGACCGCCGCGACGCTTCCGCAGCGCTCGGCGTAGGCGACGAGCTCGGCCGCGGTCGCGTAGGGCAACGCCGGCTCGGCGCGCCCCTTCACGGGCACGCCGTCCTCGGTGATGAACCCGCCCCCGATCGACCGGAACGTCGTGTCGAGCATTCGGTGGCCGGCCGCGTCGGTCGCGACGAAGCGCAGCACGTTCGGATGCCCGGGCGGACCGCCGCGCGCCCGGAGATCCAGCGCGTAGGCGACCGGCCGGTCGCCGAGCTGGACACGACCGTCGACGACGCGAGCGTCGCGGACGACCACGGGTTCGACGGTCTCCGGAAGGTGTCCGGCGAGGCCGGCGACGAGGGCACGATCGGTCCCGTGCCCGCGCGCCGTCAGCGCGAGCGAGCCGTAGACGGCGACGTCGAGCCGGGCGACCGCCGCGCTCGCGAGCCGCGACGCCACCTCGGCCGCCGCGCGCATCGGCGCGACCGTATGGCTGCTCGACGGCCCGACCCCGACGCGGAAGAGATCGAAGGCGCTGACCAGCACGGGCTCAGCCCGCCCGGTCCGCGGGCGACGTCGCCTTGGCCCACACCAGCGCCGCCGCCGCGAGATCGACGAGCGAGGCGCGCAGGTCGTCGCCCTCGCGCGACGCCCGCGCGGCGGCGACCTTGCGGACCGCCAAGGCGAGGCTCTCGGGCGCCGGTCGCGCCTCCTGCTGCGCGCGCAGGTGCGCCAGGTGCAGGAGCACGCCCTCGTCGAGCGCGTGTCCGGCCTGCGCCCGTCGCTGCCCTTGGCGCCGGGGCACGAGGCCGGCCTGCGCGACCGCGTCCGACAGCCGGCCGAAGTGGTTGCGCACGGACTTCGCGCTCGGCCAGTCGCCGTCCCGGTAGCGCGCGATCCGCCACTCCTGCCCGATCTGGCGCGCGCGGTACGGATCCCAGTCGGCCATCGACGGGGGCTCGCCGTACCGCGCATGCCACCGCTGGATCGCGTCGATGATCTCCGAGGCGGTGAAGCGCCCGCGCGGACGGCTCACGCCCTCAGCGGCTGCCAAGGCGCGCCCTCGGTCACCAGCCCAGCTCCCGTCCGCCGGCGATCCCGCCGGGACGGACCAGCAACGTCAGCAGCAGGGTCATCGAGAGGATCACCTGCTGGATGCCCGGGTGCGGCCCGAGCGAGATCGGGCCGAGGTCCTCCCCGGCCTCGACGCGGCGCAGCAGCTCGGCGAGCACCGAGATGAAGACCGTTCCGATGACGGCGCCGCTGAGGCTCCGGATCCCGCCGACGATCAACATCAACAACGTCAGGAGCGTCAGCTGGAGGTAGACGTCGCCCGGGTTCAGCGCCCCGAGGAAATGGGCGTACAGGCCGCCGCCGACGCCGCACACGAAGGCGCTGATGACGAGCGCGAGCGAGCGCTCGCGCCGCACGCGGACGCCCAAGGCCGCGGCGGCCACGGGATCCTCGCGCGACGCGCGCAGCCGGAAGCCCGATCGGCTCAGCTGGTAGGCCAGGGCGACGACGATGGCGCCGATCAGCCAGGGCAGCGCCGAGCCGATCGTGAGGTCGGCCGGGATCCCGACCATGCCCTGCGAGCCGCGCGTGACCCCGTCCCAGTTGCCGATCACCACGTTGACGCTGATGAGCAGCGCGAGCGTGGCGATCCCCGCCGCCATCCCGTCGAGGCGCAGGACCAGGAGCGAGAAGACCACGCCCACCACGAGCGCGAGCAGCCCGGAGATGAGCAGCGCCTCGGGCAGGCCGAGGTTGAGCTTCAGGATCCAACCGGGCAGCGCGGGCAGCAGCGCGTGCTTGAGGTTGGGCGGGATCGTCGTCAGCGCGGTGGCGTACGCCCCCACGGCGACGAACACCACATGGCCGAAGGAGAGCACCCCCGAGTTGCCGACGAAGATGTAGGTGCCCACGGTGATGACGCCCATCACGAGCATCTGCGTCGCGGTCCGTTGCGTCGTCTCCGAGCCGAGCAGGGCCAGGCCGCTGACGGCCAGCACCAGCACCGTGCAGCTGATCGCGGGAGCGCTGCGCTGCAGCGCGAACGCGAGCCGGTTCGTCATACCCGCACCGCCCCGGGCCGACCGGCGATGCCGTGCGGCCGGAAGACGAGGATCACGATGATCCCGAGGTACACCAGGGCGTCCCGGTACGGGGCCACCCCGCTGGGCAGGTACGCCTGGAGCATCACGGTGAGCAGCGCGAGCACGTACGCGCCCAGCGCCGCCGCCCACAGGCGACCCAGCCCACCGAGCACGATGGCCACGAACCCGCTGAGCACGGGGGTCAGGCCCATGCTCGGCGTCAGCGTGCCCGTGCGCGCGACCAGGAAGACCGCGGCGATCGCCGCGAACGCGCCGCTCACGCCGAAGGCGGCGGCGACGACGCGATCCGCGCGGACGCCGAGCGCGCGCGCCATCTTGAAGTCCTCCGCCGCGGCGCGCATCTGGACGCCGAGCGGCGTCGCGCGCAGGAACCACGCGAGCCCCGCCAGCAGCGCCGCGGTGACCCCGATGATCGCGATGTCCAGCTTGCCGACCGACAGGCCGGCGACGTCCACGCTGGCGCCGAGGCTGCCGAGCACGTCGACGCTCTTCGGGTCGGCCCCCTCGAACAGCAGGGCGGCGCCCTGGATGAACAGGCTGAGCGCGAACGACGTCATCAACAACGTCTCCCCGCTGGCCTGACGCACCGAGCGGAACGCGATGCGCTCCATGCCCAGCGCGCAGGCGACGACGATCACGATCACCAGCACGACGCCGAGGGCGAGCGGCAGCGCGTCGAAGGCCAGCAGCGCGTACCCGCCGATCATGATCAGCTCGCCGTGGGCGAAGTTGATCAACCCCATGATGCTGAAGAGCAGGGCGATGCCGAGGGCGATCAAGGCGTACAGGCTGCCGAGGCTGAGGGCGTTGACGAGGTTCTGGGCCATCGTGCTCACCCCATCCCCAGGTGCTTGGCGCGGAACGCCGCGTCGCGCAGCAGCTGCTCGGGCTCGTCGACTCGCTCGATCGTCCCCGCCCGCAGCGAGAAGACATGGTCGGCGAGCCGGACCGCGCGTGAGGCGTTCTGCTCGACGAGCAGGATCGTCCGGCCCTCCTCGCGCAGCGCGGCGAGGCTGGCGAAGAGCCCGTCGAGCACCACCGGCGCCAGCCCGAGCGAGGGCTCGTCGAGGATCAGCAGCTCGGGCGCGGCGACCAGCGCCCGGCCGATGGCCAGCTGCTGGCGCTCGCCCCCGGACAGCACCGCGGCGCGCTCCGAGAGGCGATCCGCCAGCGCGGGGAAGTGGCGGAGCGCCAGCGCCACCTGCTCGGAGGCGTCGACGCCCTTGGCCAGCGCGCAGCCGGCGAGGTTGAGGTTCTCGCCGATCGACAGGCTTCCGAACACCCCGCGCGACTCCGGCACGAACGCGATGCCGGCGCGCGCCCGGCGCTCGGGCGCCCAGCCGGTGATGTCCTCGTCGCGCCAGCGGACCGATCCGCTCCGCGTGCGCACGAGACCTTGGATCGCCTGCAGGATGCTCGACTTGCCGGCCCCGTTCGGCCCGAGGATGGCGACCACGTCGCCCCGTTCGACGGTGAGCGAGACGCCCTTCACGGCGTCGATCGGGCCGTAGGAGACGTGCAGGTCGGAGATCTCCAGGAGCGTCATGCGATCGCCTCGGCACCGAGATAGGCGGACACGACCGCGGGGTCCGTCCGGATCTCGTCCGGGGTGCCCACGCGGAGCGTCACGCCGTGGTCGAGGACGTGTACGCGATGGCACAGGTCGAGGATCATCCGGACGTCGTGCTCGATCACGACGACGCCGCAGTCGAGCTCCGCGTGGATCTGCCGGACGGTCTGCCCCATCGCGGCGCTCTCGTCGTCGTTCAGCCCCGCCGCCGGCTCGTCGAGCAGAAGCACGCGCGGCCGGGCGCACAGCGCTCGCGCCAGGCCGGCCCGCCGCTGCAGGCCGTACGGGAGGTCGCGCGCCGGGACGTCGGCGGCGTCCTCCAGCTCGAGCTGGTCGAGCGCCTCGCGCGCGCGGGCGCGCGCGCCCGCCCGTGAACCGCCGCAGGCGACCAGCGCGACCTCGCAGTTCTCACGCGTGGTCATGTCCGGGAACAGCCGGACGTCCTGGAACGTCCGGCTGATGCCCGCCCGGGCCCGGCGCGGCGGATCCCACCTGGTGATCCGCCGGCCGTCGAGCTCGACCTCGCCCGCGGTCGGGCGCTGAAAGCCCGACAGCACGTTGAGCAGCGTCGTCTTCCCGGCCCCGTTCGGACCGATCAGCCCGAGGATCTCGCCGTGGCCCAGCTCGAGCCCGACGTCGTCCAGCGCGCAGAGACCGGCGAACCGCACGGTGACATGGCTCGTGCAGAGCAGCGGCGGCATCCGCGTCAGCGAACCTCGGTCTTACGCCCGCCGGCGTAGGTGGCGGCCGGGCTGACCTGACCGCCGTGGACGCTCATGATGACCGCCGGACGGTCGGAGACGATGTGCTGCTTCGCGCTGTAGCCCGAGGGGCCGGCGATCGTCTCGTAGGACCCCAGGCCGTCGACCGCCTTGGCCAGCGCGGCGCCGTTGGTGGTCTTCGCGGTCGCGATCGCCTTGGCGAGCTCCTGGATCGTCGCGTAGCCGGTGAGCGCGTAGGACGTGACGGCGGGCTCGCCGAACTTGGCCTTGTAGCGCGCGAAGAACTTGTTGACGTCCGCGCGCGGGTCGTCGCCGTACAGCGAGCCGAACGCGTCGTAGTAGAAGTCCTTCAGGTTCGGGACGCCCTTCAGCCAGTAGCTGCCGTCCATGGCGAGGTGCGACGTCACCGGGATGTCGACGCCCGCGGCGCGCAGCTGACGCAGCGCGGTGGCGGCGCCCGGGTTGTAGCTGCACAGCTCGAGCACGTCGGCGCCCGACTTGCGGAGCTTGGCGATCTGGCCGGCGAACGACGTGTCCTTCTGCTGGATCGTGTCGCTCCCGACGACCTTGGCGCCGGGCAGGGCGCCGAACACCGAGTTGAACGCGGAGCAGGTCTCCTTCGTCTGCGTGATGCTCGAGTCGAGCCAGAGGAACGCCTTGCGGTAGCCCTTGTCATAGGCGAAGTGCGCGACGTTCGTGGCGCCGGCCCCAGCCTTGGTGCCCATCGAGTAGGCGAGCGGCCCGAGCGTCGGCACGTCGAACGACGAGGCGCCCGCGCAGGGCGAGACCGCGACGACGTTCTTGCCGGTGGCCGTGATGGCCGCGGGGCTGCCCAGGTCGAAGTCGCACGTGACGACCATCGCCTTCGCCCCCTGCGACAGCAGGTCGAGGGCCACGGTGGTGCCGAGCGCTCGGTCGGACTTCGTGTCGCCGTATTGCAGCTTCAGCTGGTGGCCGAGGACGCCGCCGCGGGCGTTGATGTCCGCCACGGCGAGCTCGGCGCCGCGGGCCGGCCCGAGGTCGTAGGGCGCCGCGAACCCGGAGCGCGCGATCGCCATGCCGATGGTGATCGGCCCGTCCGGCAGCTTCGCGGACGACGTCGACGACTGGTCGCCGCCACTGCCGCCACTGCTGCCGCTGCTGCTGCCACAGCCGGCCGCGACGGCCGACGAAAGGATCCCCAGCGCCAACAAGAGAACGGTCCTACGCATCTAGCTACTCCCCCAGAGTCGCCCAACAGATTGGAACGGCAACTCTAGGGGCTTAGCATCTCAATAGCAAGTATAAATATCTCAACCTGCTATCACGGACATACGTCCGTCGTTGGACGCGCTCAGTGCGTCTGGGGGAACCCGAGGTCGACCTTCGAGGTGGCCGGGTCGGGCCAGCGCGACGTGACGACCTTGCCTCGCGTGTAGAAGTCCACCGACTCGGTGCCGTAGACGTTGCGGTCGCCGAACGCGCTGTCCTTCCAGCCGCCGAAGCTGTGGTAGGCGACCGGCACCGGGACCGGGACGTTGATCCCGACCATGCCCGCCTGCACCTCGAACTGGAACTGGCGTGCCACGCCGCCGTCGCGCGTGAAGATCGCCGTCCCGTTGCCGTACGGGTGCTCGTTGACCAGCGCGACCGCCGTCTCGTAGCTGTCGACCCGCGTCACGCCGAGCACGGGGCCGAAGATCTCCTCGTCGTACACGGCCATCCCCGGCTGCACGTCGTCGATCAGCGACGGCCGCAGGAAGAACCCGTCCTCCGGATGGTCCTCGCGCCCGTCGACGAGCACGTTCGCGCCCTCGGCGGCCGCGTTCGCCACGTAGGACGCGACCCGGTCGCGATGGGCCTCGGTGATCAGCGGGCCCATCTCCGACGCCGGGTCGGTGCCGTCGCCGACGGTCAGGTCCGCGATCCGCCGCGCGATCGCGTCGACGAGGGGATCGGCCACCTCGCCGACGGCGACGAGCATCGAGATCGCCATGCACCGCTCGCCGGCCGATCCGAAGGCCGCGCTGACCGCGGCATCGGCGGCCATCTCGACGTCGGCGTCCGGCAGCACGATCATGTGGTTCTTGGCGCCGCCGAGCGCTTGGCAGCGCTTGCCGTTCGCCGTCGCCTTCTCGTAGACGTACCGAGCGATCGGCGTCGAGCCGACGAAGCTGACGGCCGCGACGTCCGTGTGCTCGAGCAGCGCGTCCACCGCGACCTTGTCGCCGTGCACGACGTTGAACACGCCGTCGGGGACGCCCGCCTCGCGCAGCAGCTCAGCGGTCAGCAGCGAGGCGGAAGGGTCCTTCTCGGACGGCTTCAGCACGAACGTGTTGCCGCAGGCCAGCGCGACCGGCCACATCCACATGGGCACCAGCGCGGGGAAGTTGAACGGCGTGATGCCCGCCACCACGCCCAGGGGCTGGCGGAGCGAGTACACGTCGATGCCCGAGGAGGCCTGCTCGCTCATGGAGCCCTTGAGCAGCTGCGGGATCCCGCAGCAGAACTCGATCACCTCGAGCCCGCGCGCCACCTCGGCCCGCGCGTCGGAGAGCACCTTGCCGTGCTCGGCGGTCAACAGCGCAGCCAGATCGTCGCGCCGCTCGTCGAAGAGCTGGCGGATCGTGAACATCAGGTTGGCCCGCCGGCCCAGCGACATCGCCCGCCACTCGGGGAACGCCGCCCGCGCCGCCTGGACCGCGCGATCGACCTCCGCCGCGGTCGCGAGGTCGACGGTGCCCGTCTGCTCACCGGTCGCCGGGTTGCGTACGGCGGCGGTGCCGCCCGACGCACTCGCCACGGGGTTGCCTCCGATCCAGTGGTGGATCGGCGTGGGGGTGACGGGCGCCTCGGCCGTCGATGTCATCAGGTGCTCCTTGAGTTCGTGTCTGGGATTCCGGCGGTCATCGGGCCCGCTCTGCGCCGACCACGATGAAGACGATGTGCGTCGACTCGTCGTAGTGCCAACGATGCAGCGCCCCGTTGCAGACGTAGACGTCGCCGAGGCCGAGCGTCACCTTCGTGCCGTCGCCCGCCTCGACCGTCGCCTTCCCCTCGATGACCATCGCCACGTCGATCGTGTCGGTGGAGTGCATCCCGGGGCGCGCGTCGTCGTGCGTGAAGCCCGGCAGGGCCCGGCCCATGTCGGCGACGGCCCCGGCGGTGTCGCCGTGGCCGCGCAGGGCGACGACCCGGAGGCCGCCTGGCCCGGGGTAGGGCGCCGCGGGGTCGTGCTCGACGTCGGCGTGGGGAACCGGCGGGACCTCGTCCCACCCCCACACCGGCCAGCTCGTCATCGAGCCGTCCTCGGTCTCGAACGAAGCGATCTCCTCGACGCGTGTGAACGTCGACGGCTCTCCGGGTTGCGCGCCGAGCACGACGCGACGGACCTTCTCGATCATTGAACTCCTGACGGGGTCGGGGTCTGGCCGAAGTAGAGGTCGCTGAGGTCCGTGCGGGCGAAGAGCTCGGCGGGCTCGCCGTCCGCGAGCAGCCGGCCGCGGTCGAGGAAGAGCAGGCGCTGGCAGAGGGCCTCGACCACCTCGAGGTTGTGCTCGACGACGACGACGGTCTTGCCCAGCGCGGGCAGGCTCGCGACGAGCTCGATGAGCCCCGGCAGCGCGCCGGGGTCGACGCCGGAGGACGGCTCGTCGAGGAGCAGCACCTCGGCGTCGGTCGCCAGGAGACGGGCGAGGCAGACGCGCTTGCGCTGGCCGTAGGAGAGGTCGCCCGCCAGGTCGCCGCGCCGGTGCGCGAGACCGACGTAGTCGAGCCAGTGGAGCGCCTGCTCGGTGTTGCGCCGCTCCTGCCGGCGGGGGATCCAAGGCGCCGCAAGCGCGACGAGCGGGTTCTCGCCGGACTCCCGCGGGACCGCGCTGAGCACGTTGCCCAGGACGCCGAGCCCGTCGAACAGGCGGAGGTTCTGGAACGTCCGGGACATCCCGGCCTGCACGATCCGGTGCGCCGCCCAGCCCGTGATGTCCTGCCCGCGGAGCACGACACGCCCCTGGTCGGAGGCGAGGAAGCCCGTGATGAGGTTGAACGCCGTGGTCTTGCCCGCGCCGTTGGGCCCGACGAGGCCGACGGTCGACTCGCGCTCCACGGCGAAGCTCAGGTCGTCGACGACCGTCGCGCCGCCAAAGCGCTTGGTCAGCGACTCGACACGCAGGATCTCGGTCAGAACAGCCTCCAGAGGTCGGCATGGGCGGCCAGCTCCTCGGCCGGCGCGTCAACGCTGACCTGGCCGGCCTTGAGGACGTACGCGTGGTCGGCGATGGCGAGCGCCGGACGCACGTTCTGCTCCGTGACGACGACGGTCAGCCCGCGCGCCCGGGTGATGTCCTGGATGCTGCCGAGCGTCGAGGTGACGAGCGACGGCGAGAGGCCGATGGACGGCTCGTCGAGGAGCAGCACCCGATGCCCGGGCACGAGCGCCATCGCGATCGCGAGCTGCCGCTGGAGTCCGCCCGACAGGTGCTTGGCGTGGTCCTCGAGCCGATCGGCGAGCTGCGGGAAGGGCTCGAGCGCCTCGTCGATCCGCCGCGCGAGCTCCTCCGGGCGCCGCCGCAGGACGTACCCGCCGAGCAGCAGGTTCTCCCGGATGGTCAACTCGCCGAAGGTCCCGCCGGTCTGCGGCACGAACCCGATGCCCTGGCGACGACCGTTGAGCTCGACGGCCTGGCCGTTGAGGCTCAAGCGGCCTTCGCGCACACCGATCTGCCCGGCGATCGCCTTCAGCAGCGTCGACTTCCCCGCGCCGTTGTGGCCGGCCAGCAGCACGATCTCGCCCTCGCCCACGGACAGCGACACGCCGCGGACGACGGTCAGGTTGCCGTAGCCGACGACGAGCCCCTCGCACTGCACCGCCGTGCTCCCGTTCGTCCGTGGGACGGCGGGCGTGCTGGCGCGCTCCTCCGCGGGGTCGCTGACGGCCCGGCGGCCGATGGCGCGGCCGGCCAGGCCGCGCGGCCGGAGGAAGACGACGGCGATCAGCAGGACGCCGTAGATGGCCTGGCGGGTGTTGCCCGCGAGCCGGTCGTCGACGGGCACGTAGCGCACCGCCTCGCTGAGCACGTTGACGACGATCGCGCCCACGATCGCCCCGCGCACGGTGCCCGCGCCGCCGACCACGACGATGCTGAGGACGAAGACCGACACCAGGACGGCGAAGCTGGTCGGGTCGATGAAGGAGACGTACGAGGCGTAGAGCGCCCCGGCGATCCCGGCCATGCCGCTGGAGATCATGAAGGCCACGACCTTCAGCGCGACGACGTTGCGGCCCGCGGCCGCCGCCGCGACCTCGTCGTCGCGGATCATCTCGAGCGCCCGGCCGAACGGGCTGTGCGTCAGGGCGAGCGTCGCCAGGGTGACGAGCACGGCCGCCCCGATCGTGATCGGCAGGTAGCTCGCCGGATCGGTCGTCGGCGTCAACGGCCCGAGGTCCGGGGCGGGAATGCCGTAGACCCCGCCCGGCCCGCCGGTCAACCCGTCGAGGTTCGTGAGCGCGGCGACGATGAGGGTCTGCAGCCCGAACGAGGCGATGACCAGGTAGTCGCCGCTGATCCGCAGCGAGGGGATGGCGACCACCGCGCCGACCGCCGCCGGCACGAGCACCGCCGCGAGCAGCGTCAGCGGCAGCGGCCAGCCCAGCTTCGTCGTCGTCAGGGCGAAGGCGTACGCCCCGACCCCGTAGAGGGCGCCCGTCGCCATCGAGAACAGCCCGGCGTAGCCGACGAGGAGGTTGAGGGAGAGACCGAGGATCGCGTAGATCGCGGCCAGGTTCCCGACGTGGATCCAGAAGTCCATCGCCTAGAGCTCCGCGCTCGCGAGGCGCTCGCCGAGCAGGCCGCGCGGCCGCGCGACCATGAACACCATCAACACGCCGAAGGCGATCGAGAGCTGCCACTCCGACGACACCTGCCAGATGCCGACGTTCATGATGAGCGCGAGCAGCGCCCCGCCGATAGCGGCGCCGACCAGGCTGCCGATCCCACCGATCAGCACCGCCACCGCGGCCAGGAGCGCGCCGTTGAACGCCATGTCCGCGTTCGCGCCCTGCGTGAGCCCGGCGAGGGCGCCCGCCAGGGCGCCGAGCCCGTTGCCGAGCACCATCGCGACGACGTAGATGCGCGTCACGGGGATGCCGACGAGATCGGCCATCTCGCTGTTGGTGGTCGTCGCGCGCATCGCGCGACCGAACCAGCCCCGGCGCCAGGCGACGAGCGTCGCCGCGACGCAGGCGTAGGAGAGCACGGCGATCCCGATCTCGAGGACCGTGACCCGGACCGGTCCGACCTTGACCACCGACTCGAACGACGTCGTCGCGACCACGGGGTCAGAGCCGACGCAGGCCAGGATCACGGCGGTCCCGGTCGTCAGCGCGCCCAGCGACGCCACGAACGTGACCATCGGCGTGGACCCCCGTGCGCGCAACGGCCGGTAGAGCCCGAACTCGAAGACGGCGCCGAGCGCGCTGCCCGCCAGCATGCTGGCGGGCAGCGCGAGGAGCAGGGGCACGCCCGTCCGCGACGTGAGCAGGCATGTGACGTAGCCGCCGACCGCGTACGCGACCCCGTGGGCGATGTGGAAGGTCCGCGTGGTGTTGAACACGACGGCCCAGCTCACGCCCAGCAGCGCGTAGACGCCGCCGGTCCAGACCCCGATCGCGACGAGCTGCGCGAGCGTGTTCAGGTCACTCATGGCTACGCACCCGGGGCGTTGACGAACTTTCCTCCGTGCAGGGTGCGGATCGTCAACTGCTTGTTGACGATGTCGCCCTTGTCGTCAAAGGCGATCGCGCCGGTGATGCCGGCGTACTTCTGCTCGTGCAGCCAGTCGCGCAACGCGGACCCGCCGCCGACGGCCGTCCCGCCCTGCGCGAGCAGCGTCGCCGCGTCGTAGGCGTTGCCGGCGATGATGTCCGGGTCGCCGCCGTTCTTCTGCTTGAACGCGGTGGCGAACGCCTTGTAGCGATCGGCCTGCGGCCCGTCCGGCGCGGTCTCGACCGACCACACCGCGTCGTCCGCCGCGTGCCCCGCGGCCTTCAGGAACGCGTCGCCCTCGACGTTCGAGACGGTCAGGAAGCGACCCTTGAAGCCCAGCTGGCGCGCCTGCTTCATCGCGGTTGCGATGGCTTCCGGAGCGATGAGGAAGACGAACAGCGCGTCGGGCTTGGCGGCGACGAGCTTGGTCATCTGCGCCTGGTACTCGGTCTGGGTCGCGTCGACGTACTCGGTCCCCGTGACCGAGCCGCCCGCACCCTCGACCGTGCTCGCGATCTCCTTCGCGGCGGCCTTGCCGTCGGCCGCGTTCGGGACGATCATCCCGAGGCTGCGCACCCCGTTCTCGACCGCCCACTTGGTGGTCGCACCGGTCTGCTGCGGCGTCGAGGAGCGGTCACGGAATGTGAAGCCGCCGGCGCTGACGAACTCGGGCGCGGAGACCGAGGCAGCCATCAGCGGGATCTTCGACGCCTTGGCGATGGGAGCGAGGGCGACGCCGATCGTGCTCGCCGTCGGCCCGACGATCGCGTCCGGCTTCTCCTCGATGAGCTTGCGCATCGCGCTCACGCCGCTCTTCGGGTCGCTCTGGTCGTCCTGGACCGAGAGCTTGATCTTGTTCGCGTGCTTGGCGTTCCAGTCCGCGGCCGCCTGCTGCACGCCCTTGACCTGCTGCTCGCCGAAGGGCGCCGCGGGCCCGCTCAGGGACGCGACGACCCCGAGCTCGATGGACTTGCCGCCACCGCCACTGGCGCTGTCGGTGCTCCCGCAGGCGGCGAGCAGCATCGCGGTGGCAGCGAGCCCGGCAAAGGCGGAAGCGCTTCGGGTGGTACGACCTCTCATGTCCCTCTCCCCTCCTCACTCCGGCACGAGCGCCGGATACCGCAAAATTACACCCTGTGAGATATCAATACAAGTCCTAAATATCTTATGCGGCAGGCACCGGGTCCGCGCCCGGCGCTCCGGCCTGCCGATCGCCGCGCAGCGACGCGGTCGCCTCGTCGTCGACCTGCCCGTCGCGGACGACCACGCCGTAGTCGCGGCTCGCGCCCTCGGTCGTGACCTTCCCGGCGAGCACGTCGGCCAGAACGTGCGCGGGGACGCGCAGGAGCGGGTCGCCATAGCCGCCGCCGCCGGCGGTGATGTGCCGGTGCACGTCGCCGGCGCGGATGCGCGTGGTCACCTTGCTCGGCAGGACCTCGCGCTGGCCGTCCGGGTTCAGGATGTTCCAGCACGCGCCGCCCGGCTGGCCGCCGTCGAGCCCGTAGGGGCGGTGCTCGCGACGGTCGGAGCGGATCTGCAGGGACGCGTCGTCGTGCACCAGGAGCAGGTCGCGGACGACGGAGAGCCCGCCGCGCCAGGTGCCCGCGCCGCCGCTGTCGGGCAGGTAGCCGTAGCGCTCGACGCGCAGGATGCCGGTCCGCTCGAGATCCTCGATCGGCGTGTTGGCGAGGTTGCCGGCCAGGGGACTCGCCCCGTCGAGGCCGTCGCCGTTCGGGCGCCCGCCCCAGGCGCCGAAGCAGACGTCCATGAGCACCGACTGCCCGCCGTCGGCGTCGGTCGCGCCGATCGCGACGCCGTTCGGGCCGCCGTCGCCGCACGCCGGGATCTTGTCCGGCAGGACCTCGGCCAGCGCGCCCCAGATGGCATCGACGAGGCGGTAGCCGACCAGGCCGCGGGCGTTGCGTGCCGCGGGGCGGCGGCCGTTGAGGATCGTCCCCTCGGGGATCGTGAAGCGCAGCGGACGGTAGAAGCCGGCGTTGGCGGGGATCTCCCCGCCGAACGCCGCCTGCAGCGCCGCGTAGGCCGCCGACCTCGTGAACGAGGCCGTGGCGTTGAGCGCCGACGGGACCTGCGGCGAGCTGCCGGTGAAGTCGAACGCGACCTCGCTGCCGTCCACCGTCAACGCGACGCGCAGCGGCACGCGGCCGCTTCCGAGCCCGTCGTCGTCGAGGTAGTCCTCGAACGACCAGCAGCCGTCGGGCAGCGCGGTGATCTTGTTGCGCAGCAGCGTCTCGCTGTAGTCGAGCAGCTCGTCGACGAGCGAGCGGAAGCGCTCGGCGCCGTAGCGGCGCACCAGGTCCCGCAGGCCGCTCGCGCCGGTGTGGCACGCCGCGATCTCCGCCTGGACGTCCCCGAGGACCACGTCCGGGATCCGGACGTTGCGGGAGAGGATCGACACGAGCGTCTCGTTGAGGACGCCTTCGCTGACGAGCTTGCAGACGGGGATCTGCAGCCCCTCCTGGAAGACCTCGGTGGAGTCGACCGCGTTGCCGCCGGCGACCCGGCCGCCGATGTCGGCCTGGTGGCCGATCGCGATCGCGAAGCCCTCCAGCCGGCCGTCGACCAGCGCGGGCGTGAAGACGAAGATGTCGGGCAGGTGCGAGCCGCCCTCGTCCGGGTCGTTGAGGGCGAAGACGTCCCCGTCGCGGATGTCGTCCCCGTAGCGCGCGAGGACCGCCTCCATCGCCGCCGGGACGGCGCCCATGTGCAGCGGCGTGCAGTTGCCCTGCGCTACGACCCGGCCCTGGGCGTCGCACAGGGCCGTCGAGAAGTCCATGCTCTCGGCGATGATCTGGGAGTGCGCCGTCCGGATGACGGTGATCGCCATCTCGTTCGCGAGCCCGACGATGGCGTTCTTGAAGACCTCGAAGGTCGCGGGCTCGCGCAGCTGCGGCGTGTCATGGCTCATCGGTTCTCCTCTGCAGGCCAGGTGATGACGATGTTGCGGACCGCGTCCAGGCGGCAGGTGGCGCCAGGAGGCACGACGGTCGTCGAGTCCATGTCCTCCACGATCATGGGCCCATCCAGCGGCGTGTTCGACAGATGCGCTCGTGTTCGGACCGGCGTCTCGACGGTCCCGTGCTCGGCGCCGAAGTAGCAGAGACGGACCTGGGGCTCCCGATCCTCCGCGGAGTCGGGCTGGTCGAACGCGGCGAGCTCGACGGGGTTGGGCGCCGTGCAGCGGACGCGCAGGTTGACCAGCTCGACCAGGGCGTCCGCGGCCCGGCGGCCGTACGTGCGCTCGTGCGCGACGTGGAAGCGCTGACGCAGGTCGTCGAGGACCTCGGCGTCGACGGTGCCCCCGCGTGTGGACACGCGCAGCTCCGACCGCTGGCCGCGATAGCGCAGGTCCGCGATGCGCTCGGTGACGATCTCGTCGGCCGCGTGGCCGTTGGCGAGCAGGACGCCGGTGCCGGTGCGCTGGAGCTCGGCGTAGCGCGCTTCGACGGCCGCGTGGTCGTCCCAGTCACCGCTCCACGGGCTGACCTCCTGGCGCTCGATGTCGGCCACGAGGACGCCGAGGCTGCTGAAGAGCCCGGGGTGCGTCGGGATCAGGACGGTCCCGATCCCCAGCTCGCGGGCGAGCTCTGCGGCGTACAGCGGTCCGGCGCCGCCGAAGCCGACCAGGACCGCGCCGCGCGGGTCGCGCCCGCGTTCGCTCGTCACGGCCTTGACCGCGCCGCGCATGCTGTTGACCGCGATCGCGTACGCGCCGCGGGCCGCGTCGAGCACGTCCAGGCGGGCCGCCTCGGCGAGGTCGCCGAAGACCGCGCGGGCGCGCTCCGGATCGATGGGGACGCGCCCTCCGGCGAGCGCCAGCGGGCTTAGGTAGCCGAGCAGCACGTTCGCGTCGGTGAGCGTCGGCTCGGTCCCGCCACGGGCGTAGCACGCCGGGCCCGGGGTGGAGCCCGCGCTCTGCGGGCCGACGCGGAGCGAGCCGCCCTCGTCACGCCAGACGATGCTGCCGCCGCCGGCGCCGACCTCGGCGATGTCGATGGACGGGACGCGCACCGCGTAGCCGCCACCCTGGCTCAGCCCGCGCTGGGCGTTCATGCCTCCGCCCACCTCGAACTCGGCGGCGGTGAACGGCTCGCCGCCCTCGATGAGCGACGCCTTGGCGGTCGTGCCGCCCATGTCGAAGGCGATCGCGTGCTCGAGCTCGAGCCGCTGGGCGAGCTTGCGCACCGCGATCACGCCGGCGGCCGGCCCCGACTCGATCAGCTGCACCGGGCGATCTCCGGCCATCCCGGCGTCGATGAGGCCGCCGCTGGACTGCATGATGAGGAACGGCGCGTGGACGCCATGCGCGCGCAGGGCGGCGTCGAGGTCTTCGATGTAGCGCCGGACGACGGGACCGACATAGCTGTTGACCACCGCGGTCGACGTCCGCTCGTACTCGCGCATCTCGGGCGAGATGTCGACCGACGCGGTGACGAACCGGTCGGGCAGCGCCTGGCGGACCGCGTCGGCCACGCGGCGCTCCTCGTCGGGGGCGGCGTAGCCGTTGAGGAGGCACACCGCCACCGACTCCGCGTCGGCGCCCTCGATCTCCGCGACGAGCGCGGCGATGCTCTCGGGCGCAGCCGGTTCGAGGATCTCACCGGTCGCGAGGATGCGCTGGTCCAGCTCGAGGCGCCGCTCGCGCGGGACGAGGGGCCGCGGCTTCTCCCAGTCGATGTCGTACAGCTTGGGTCGCCGCAGGCGCCCCAGCTCCAGCACGTCGCGGAAGCCGCGGGTGGTGATGAGCGCGGTGACGGCGCCGCGCGACTCGAGGATGGCGTTCGTGGCGACGGTGGTGCCGTGCAGCACCGCCGCGACCTGCCCGGCGTCGGCGCCGGCGCGCTCGAGGGCGACCTCGATCGCCGCGATGACGCCGTCGCCGAAGTTGGGCGGCGTGGACAGCACCTTCAACGGCGTCACGGATTCGTCGGGCCCGAGCAGGACCACGTCGGTGAACGTGCCGCCGATGTCGACGCCGATGCGCCAGCCGCCGCTGGCCGGACCGGTCACGAGCGGCCTCCGATCGAAGCGCAGGCTCGCCCTAGGCCGCCCACCAGCTCGTCGAGGACCTGGTCGTCGGAGCCGTACACGAGGCGCACGTAGGTCTCGGGCGCGTGCATGTCGCCCCCGCGCACCGCCGCGATGCCCTCCCGCAGCAGCGCGCGCTCGATGGCGGCGGGCGTGTCGCCGAGGCGGGAGGCGTCGACGAGCAGGAAGGCGCCGGCCGCCGGTCTCGCGGTCTCGGCCAGACCGCTCTCCGCGATGCCGTCGCACACGCGGTCGCGCTTGGCCTCGTAGGTCGACAGCGACGCGTCGAGCCAGTCGCGCGGCCCGTCGAGGGCGGCGATCGCGGCGCGCTGGGAGACCACGTTGCACCACGACGCCTCCCACTCGAAGCGCCGCTGGAGCGCGTCGATCACCGACGGCCGCGCCAGGACGTAGCCGACCCGCCAGCTCGAGAGCGCGTAGTACTTGCTGAGGCTCGTGACGGTGATCAGGTGCGGCCAGCGGTCGGCGAGGGCCTCCACCGGCTGGTAGCGACGGCCGTCGTAGGTGAAGTGCTGCCACGAGTCGTCGGAGATGACGAGCAGCCCGTGGCGCTCAGCGAGCTCGACCACCGCCGCGAGGGTCGCGGCGTCCGGGAGGTGGCCCGTCGGGTTGTTGGGGTTGCAGAGGAGGAGGGCGCTGGTGCGCGGCGTCACGGCCGCCTCCAGCGCGGGGAGGTCGAGCGCCCAGTCGTCGCGCTCGTGAGAGGGGACGTAGACCGGCGTCGCGCCGGCGTCGCGGATCGGGCCGTCGAAGAAGAACGTCGGCGCCGGCACCAGGATCTCGTCGCCGGGGGCGAGGACCGTGCGCAGCACGAGCGAGAGACCCTGCATCGCCCCGTGCGTGATCAGCAGGCGGCGCTCGGGATCGACCTGTAGGCCATGCTCGCGCTCCAGCTCCGCGGCGATCGCCGCCCGCAGCTCGGGCAGGCCGCGGCTGTCACGCGGGTCGGGGTCGTCCATCGCCTGCGCGACCGCGAGCCTCACGTGCTCGGGCATCGGCAGGATGGGCGCTCCCACGAGCGGAAGGACCCGTACGCCGTCGCGAGCGCTGCTCGCGGCACGGTCGCGCGTGGCCATCGCGCCCATCCTCGGGAGGTCGCCGGACGTGGGTAGGACCCATGGCTTCGAGGTCGTCGGCTGCACGGGAGCGAGCATACAGGATTGAGATATCAATGTCGCGAAAGAATATCCTAGACCGGACACATCCTCCCCCGATTGCCGTATCAACGCCCCTTATTGGCATACTGCTCGCATGCGCGTGACGATCCACCCCGTGGCCGCCGGGATGCGCCACATCCCCGCGGCGCTGCTCATCGGCGAGGACGAAAGCGGCCTGGACCGCACCAATCAGGCCTACCGAGCGATCCGGCGCCAGATCATCGATCTGACGCTGGCGCCGGGCAGCAGCTTCACCGAGGCGTCGCTCGCGCAGCAATGGGGCATCAGCAAGACGCCGGTGCGCGAGGCGCTCGCGCGGCTGCGGCGCGACGGGCTGGTCGATGCCCTCCCGCGCGCGGGCTACGTGGTCAGCCCGGTCACGCTCGAGGACACCGACGACCTCTGCGGCCTGCGGACGCTGCTGTCCAGCGAGGCTGCTGCCGCCGCCGCGAGCCACGGCCTCGAGGCGTCCGCGATCGAGCGGCTCGAGGAGCTGGGCAAGGTGCCCTTCGCCCGCGCGGCGGGCGACGTCGACTGGGAGGCCGCGGTGCAGGCCGCGATGGAGTTCGAAGGGATCATCGCCAACTCCGGCCGCAACAACCGCCTCGGCAAGGCGATCGTCGACGTGCTCGACGAGCTCGAGCGGGTCCTGCGCCTGGTGGCGCTGATCGCCCCGGAGGTCGCGAGCCCGCCCGGCGAGCTGGGGGCCATCTTCGAGCCGCTGCGCGCGGGCGACGCGGACGGCGCCCGGCAGGCCATGCACGACCGCTGCGAGCGCGTTCGCCGCGACGTGCTCCAGGTGCTCGCCACGAGCGCCTCGGTCAGCCGGGCGCACATCGCGATGCCGCCGCCGGCGTAGCCGGCGCGCGGTCAGACGATCAGGTCGCCGCCGTTGATGTCGACGGCGGCGCCCGTGATGTAGGCCGCGCGGTCGGAGGCGAGGAACGCGACCAGCTCGGCGACCTCCCAGGCCTGGCCGACCCGCGACACGGGGAACGTCCGGGTGGCGCGCTCGAGCACCTCGTCCGAGAGCAGGCCGCGCGCCATCGGCGTGTCGATGAGCCCCGGGCAGACGGCGTTCACGGTGATCCCGTCGGGTCCGCACGCCTTCGCCAGATGCCGCGTGAGACCCAGGACGGCGTGCTTGGCCGCCGTGTAGTGGGCCCCGCCGGCGGTGCTGATGGTCTTGCCGGCCGTCGAGGAGAAGTTGACGATCCGGCCCCAGCCGCCGGCGCGCATCGCGGGGAGCGCTCGCTGGCTGCAGAGGAACGCCCCGTCCACGTTGACCGCGAACACACGGCTCCACTCGTCCTCGGTGATGTCGTCGAACGCCGTCGGCGGTGCGATGCCCGCGGCGTTGACCAGGACGTCGAGCCGTGCCTGCTCCTCCACCAGCGCGGTGAACGCGCGCGCGAGGTGCTCGCCGTCGGTGACGTCGACCTTGACGCACCGGACGCGGTCCGCCGGCACCGCCAGCAGGGACGCCAGCTCGGCGCGATCCGGAACGGCGAGGTCGAACACGGCGACGGTCGCGCCGCGGCGCGCGAGGGCGTGCGCGGTCGCGAGGCCCATCCCGCTCGCGCCACCGGTCACGATCGCGACGCGGCCCGCCAGCTCGCGGTCGTCGGCGCTCATGGGCGCGCGCAGCCCCTCGGCGACGGTCATGCCGCGGCGAGGGCGTCGCGCGCGCGACCGAACGCGGCTGCCGCAAGCTCGAGTTGGTCGGCGGTGTGCGCCGCCGAGACCTGCACCCGGATTCGCTCCTCGCCCGCCGGGACGACGGGATGCGACAGCGCGAACACGAGGACGCCTTCCGCGCGCAGCGCCTCCGCGACGTCGCGCGCGCGCGTGCCGCCGCGCACCATCACGGGGATGATCGGGTGCCCGCCCGGCAGGACCTCGTAGCCGAGGTCGCGCAGCGCCCCGCGCAGCCAGGCGGTGTTCGCGGCCAGGCGCTCGCGCAGCCCCGGGCGCTCGCGGACGATGCGGATCGCCGTCAGCGCCGCGGCGGCGAGCGGGGGCGCCATCGCGTTGGTGAAGATGTACGAGCGGGACGCCTGGCGCAGCGTCTCCACGACCGCGCGGTCGCCGGCGACGAACCCGCCGGCCCCGCCGCCCAGCGCCTTGCCGAGCGTCCCGGTCAGGACGTCGACGCGGCCGTCGAGCCCGAAGTGCTCGGCGGTGCCCGCGCCGGTCGCGCCCAGCACGCCGGTGGCGTGCGAGTCGTCGACCACCAGCGCCGCGTCGTAGCGCCAGGCCAGCTCGGCGAGCTGGGGCAGCGGCGCGACGTCGCCGTCCATGCTGAAGACGCCGTCGGTCACGATCAGCCGGTGGCGCGCGTCCACGCACTCGACGAGCTGGCGCTCGAGCTGGTCGACGTCGGCGTGCGCGAAGACGCGCCGGTGCGCCTGCGTCAGGCGGATGCCGTCGATCAGGCTGGCGTGGTTGAGCGCGTCGCTGAACACGGCGTCGCTGCCGTCGAGCAGGGCGTTGAAGACGCCGAGGTTCGCGTCGAAGCACGAGCTGTAGAGCGCGGCGTCCTCGGCGCCGACCAGCTCGGCGATCGCGGCCTCGAGCTCGCCGTGGATCGCCCGCGTGCCGCAGAGCACGCGGCCCGCGGTGACGCCGAGCCCCATGTCGCGCAGCGCGCGCTGAGCCGACTCGACTACCTCGGGATCGCTCGCGACGCCGAGGTAGTCGTTGGACGCCAGGTTCACGAGCGTCTCGTCGCCCACGCCAACGGTCGGCCCCTGGGGACCTGAGACCACGAGGTCGCGGCGAAGGCCGGTGGTCGCCCCGCGCTCGTCGAGCTCCGCTCGCAGCCGGTCCAGCAACGACGTGTTCATCGTCCGCGCCCCTCCTGTCGTCGTAGCAACTCGTCTACTATACCAATTGTGCAAGCTGAGATATCTAGCGCGACCAAGGCCATCGCCTTCGTCGACTGCTGTGGCTTCACGAGGTTCACCGTCGACCACGGGGACCGCGCGGCGACGAAGCTGCACCTGCGCCTCCGCGGCGTCGACTACCTCGGGATGTCGGTGAACCGCGCCGCGCGGCTGTGCACCGTCGCGCAGCCCTGGCAGGTGCGCTCGGGCGCGGAGGTCGAGTCGGTGCGCTTCATGCTCCGGCGCTGAGCGCGCTGGAGCTCGCGCAGGCGGCGCTCGAGCGCGTCGACGACGGTGGTCAAGGGGCGGAGCGGTTAGAGTCTCGCCGCCGTCCGCAAGCGAGCATTGGCCGAACGTGACTCGAGAAGCGACCTACGCGCGCGTGGCCGGTCTGCCGCTCGTCATCGACCGCTGTGAGCTCCAGCCCCTGGTGCGGGACACGTCGAGCGGGTTCACGAAGGTCTCGGTCGTCGTGCGCCTCGGCGGCGGCGCCCACGTCGGCGAGGGCGAGGACATCACGTGGGATCAGATCGACCAGATCGAGCTGCTGCGCGGCGGCGGTGACCTGAGCTGGCTGCGCGGAGCCCGCACCTTCGACGAGCTCTCGACGCTGCTCGGCCTGGCCAACCTGTTCCCGGTGGAGCCGATCCGGGAGAGCGCCCGCTTCTACCGCCGGTGGGCGTTCGAGAGCGCGGCGCTCGACCTCGCCCTGCGGCAGAACGGGCTGTCGCTCCAGGACGCCGTCGACCGCCGGGCCCGGCCGGTCAACTTCGTGGCGTCGGTCCGGATCGGGGACCCGCCGAGCCTGCTCGGGCTCCACGGGTGGCTGCGCCAGAACCCGAGCCTGCGGTTCAAGCTCGACCCGACGCCGAGCTGGGACGACGACCTCGTGGCCGAGCTGGCGCGCCTCGGGCGCGTGGACGTCATCGACCTGAAGGGCTCCTACCGCAACCTCACCGTCGCCATGGAGCCGGAGGCCGGCCTGTACCGGCGCGTGATCGAGGGGCTGCCCGAGGCGTGGATCGAGGATCCGGCGCTCGCGCCCGGCACGGAGCTCCTGCTCGAGCACCATCGCGACCGGATCACCTGGGACGAGCCGATCCACTCGATCGCCGACATCGAGGGGCTCGCCTGGCGGCCGCGCATGCTCAACGTCAAGCCCGCGCGCTTCGGCAGCGTGCGCGCCCTGCTCGACACCTACGACTACTGCGAGGCGCACGGGATCGGCGTCTACGGCGGCGGGATGTTCGAGCAGGGGCCGGGCCGCGGCCAGCTCCAGTACCTGGCCTCGCTGTTCCATCCGGACACGCCGAACGACATCGCCCCGCCGGAGTACAACCTCCAGGCCGTGCCGCCCGACCTGCCGCACGCGCCGCTGGCGCCCGAGCCCCACCCGGCCGGATTCCGGTGGGGGACCTACGACGGGCGCCGCACGATTCGCGAGCAGACAGGTCCGACTCCGGACTAGGATCTGCCATGGCGTCCGAACGCACTCTGCTCCTGATCGCCGACATCGGCGGCTACACCGAGTACATGCGGACGCATCGGATGAGCCTCGCCCACGCCGAGGTCAACACCGCGCGACTGCTCGAGGCGGTCATCGACGCGGCCGGCGACTTCGAGCTGATCGAGATCGAAGGCGACGCGGCCTTCCTCTCCCGCCGGGCCGACGCCCTGGACGACGACGCGACGGCCGCCGCCATGACCCGGGCCGTCGCGGCGATGCACCAGGCGTTCCACCGGGAGCGCCGGTACGTAGCCACGAACCTCTGCCCGTGCGACGCGTGCGAGCAGGCCGACAACCTGAAGTTGAAGTTCGTCGCCCACGTCGGCGAGGTCGCGACCCAGACCATCCGCGACCGGCGCAAGCTCGTGGGGATCGACGTCATCCTCGTCCACCGGCTGCTGAAGAACCCGGTCGAGGCCCCGGAGTACGTCCTCTTCTCCGAGGAGCTCTACCGCAGCGGCGGGACCGCCTTCGATCCGGTGCGGGAGCTGCCCCAGGACCTCGAGGGGATCGGTCCCGTGCTCACGTACGTCGCGGACATCGAAGGGGTCGCGGGCTCACTCCCCACGCTGCCGGATCCGGGCTGGCTCGAGCGGCTCGGGCGGACCGTCGACGTCGCCGGCCGCGGGCTGCCGTACATGCTCGGCCTCCGGCGCACGCGCCGCGTCGCCTCCTGAGCGCCGGCGGGCGTCGGCCCCGAGCCGGCTCGTCACGAGCTCGTCCCCCGCGGTCGCGGCGGCGGGATAGCCCGTCACGGCGGTGAGGTAGGCGCTGCGTCGCAGCCGGCTCGCGCGCAGCGTCGTCTCCCCCGCGGCGCGCACCGTGGCGGTGCGCGGCTGGTCGTGCAACAGGGCGATCTCGCCGAAGCACTCGCCGGCGCCGAGCGTCCGGACGAGTCGCCCGTCCTGGAGCACGTCGACGCGACCGGACCGCACGACGTAGAAGTACTCGCCGCGCTCGCCCTGCCGGAACACCGTGTGCCCGGCCTCGACCTCGACGTGCTCGAGCGCCCCGGCGAGCTGCTCGATCGTCGCGACCGGCAGCGCACCGAGCATGCGGATCGCGCGCATGGTCTCGATGTCGGTGTCGCGCACGCGCATGGCGGCGTCGAGCCGCCCGAGCGCGGGCCGGGCGGCGACCACCGCCAGCGGCGCGAGCAGCCCGATCGCCACGAGGGCGGGACGGACGCCGAGCAGCTCGACGACGAGCGGCGTCACGAGGCTCCCGACGGCCACCCCGAGGGTGAGGATCGCCTCGAAGCCGGCGAACATCCGCGCGAGGACGGTCTCGTCGGTCAGGCGGGCGAGCAGCGTGAAGCCCCCGACGTCGATCAGGGCGTTGCCGATGCCGACGACGCCGAGCAGCACGATCGTCGTGGCCTCGTCGGGGACGGCGCCGACGAGCACCAGCGGCGCCCCGAAGAGCGCGACGCCGACGCCGAACCAGAGCGCGAGCCGGCCGCGCCCGACGATCCCGAACGCGAGCAGCGACCCGAGCATCCCGCCGGCGCCGACGGCCGCGGTCAGGACGCCCACGCCCGGGTCGCCCGTCTCCAGGAGGTCGATCGCGACCACGACGGTGAGGACGCCCAGGCACCCGCGCGTGAACGTCTGCACGAGGCCGAGCCCCGTGATCAGCGCCAGCCCGCGGTCGGCCGCGATGGTCGTGAACCCCTGCAGCACCTGGCCGCCGCGCCTGCCCGCGGCTGCGGCCGTCGCCGCGCGCGGCGGGGCGTCGTAGGCGAGCCCGACGACGACCAGGCCACCCAGCAGCGACGCGCCCGCGCACGCCGCGAACACGGCCGCCGGTCCGCTCACCGCCAGCAGGACGGCCGCGGCCGCGGGTCCGGCGAGCGTCGCCGACGAGTCGAGCAGGCCGCGGACCGCGTTCGCGCGCGTCAGCTGCTGCGGCGACGTGCACAACGTGGGCAGCAGGGCCGAGTGCGCCGGCCGGAACAGCGCCAGCGCGACCGTGGCGACGACGGCCAACACGTAGGTCACGACGACCGGGCCGGCGGCGGCGGTGACCGCCGCGGCGCCACCCAGCGCCGCGGCCCGGAACAGCCCGACGGCGGTCAGGACCCGCTCGCGGCGCACCCGGTCGGCGACCGTCGCCAGCCACGGCGCGAGGAGCGCCGCCGCCGCCATCCGCGCGGCCGTGACGATGCCGACCGCGGTGACGCCACCGGTCCGGAACGCCAGGACGGCGAGCCCGACCATGAAGGCGGTCTCGCTCGCCCACATCGCGCCGAACGAGATCTGCGCACGCCGGATCGACACGCTCGCGCCGTGCTCGTGCGAGCGCGTCCTGGTGTGGAACCTCGACGCGAAACGTCCCAGCAAGGGCCGACTATCCCACAGCCCACGCACCCCGAGCTTCCGCGCTCGCGCACGCCGGTGCGGTGGACGCGGGGGCCGGTCACCGGTGCATGGGACGGCCGATCTCCACGATCCGGCACGAGCGTCCTGACCGATCGAGCAGTTCGTGGTTGCATGTCGAGAAGCTCTGACCGGCTCCGCTCACCAGGTGAAGGGCCACAGGAGGCGCGGCCCACGACACCAGGAGACCACCGATGCCCAAGTACCTGCTCCTCAAGCACTACCGCGGCGGCCCGGAGCCGCACCGTCCCTTCCCGCCGATGGACCAGTGGGACCCCGGGGACGTGGAGGCGCACTTCGCCTTCCTCAAGCAGGTCCGCGCGCTGCTCGAGGAGAACGGCGAGCTCGTCGACGTGCGGGCGCTCACGCCGGCGCAGACCTGGGTCCGCTACGGCGGCCCGGACGCGGCGCCGGTCACCACCGACGGCCCGCTGCCCGAGACGAGCGATCTCGTGGCGGGCTGGTACATGATCGACGTCGAGTCGCACGAGCGCGCGCTCGAGATCGCGGCCTACATCTCCTCCGAGCCCGGCCCGGGCGGGGGCCCGCTGCACGAGTGGATCGACGTCCGGGAGGTCATGTCCGGGTCCTCCTCGGACGACTGTCCGGCGTGAGCGACGAGCCGACGCGACGGCGGGACGAGGGCGCGCTGCGCGCCCTCGTCCCGCGGGTGCTCGCGGGCCTGGTCCGGCGGGGCGAGGACTTCGACGCCGCCGAGGACGCGCTGCAGGAGGCGTTGTTGGAGGCCTTGCGCGCGTGGCCCGAGCATCCGCCGCGCGACCCGGGCGCGTGGCTGGCGACGGTCGCGACCCGGCGGCTCGTCGACGCGCGCCGCAGCGAGGCCGCCCGTCAGCGCCGCGAGGAGGCGACGTACGCCGAGCCGCGGGCGAGCGGGCCCCCTCCCGAGGAGGGCGACGACACCCTCTTCCTGCTCTTCTGCTGCTGCCACCCCGACCTCTCGCCCGCCTCCCAGGTGGCGCTGACCCTGCGCGCCGTCGCCGGACTCACCACCCGGGAGATCGCCGATGCCTTCTACGTGCCGGAGGCCACGATGGCGCAGCGGATCAGCCGGGCCAAGCGCGCGCTCGCCGGCCCACCCGCCCCTCGCCTGGACCAGCCCGGCGACCTCGCGGTCGTGCTGCGCGTGCTCTACCTCGTCTACACGACCGGGCATGTCGGACCGGCCGCCCGCGTGGACCTGGCGGCCGAGGCGATGCGGCTCGCCCGGCAGCTCACGCTCGCGACCGAGGAGCCGGAGGCGCGCGGGCTGCTCGCGCTGATGCTCCTCAACCACGCCCGGCTCCCGGCGCGCTTCGACGACGAGGGCCGGATCGTCACGCTCGACCGCCAGGACCGCGGCCTGTGGGACACCCGCGCGATCGCCGAGGGCGTGCGCGTCCTGCAGTCGGCGCTGGCCGTCCAGCGCCCGGGCCACTACCAGGTCGAGGCCGCCATCGCCGCCCTGCACGACGACGCGGCGAGCGCCGAGGAGACCGACTGGCCGCAGATCCTCGCCTGGTACGACGACCTCGTCGCGCTGAGCGGCGACCCGGTGAGCCAGGACCCGGCCGCGGTGCTCGGGCGCGCGGTCGCGGTCGGCCACGTCCGCGGCGCCGCCGCCGGGCTGCGCGAGACCGACCGGCTGCGCGAGGTGCTCGGCGACCGTCATCGCTGGCACGCCGTGCGCGGCCACCTGCACGAGCGCGACGGCGACCTGGCCGCCGCCGCCACCGCGTATGCGGAGGCCGCCCAGCGGGCGACGGACGTCGCCGAGCGTGACCACCTGGTCCGCCAGGCCGCCCGTGCGCGGGCCGCTGGAGCCGCCGGCGCGTCGGTGCGGATAAGCTAGGTCATTCTCATTGTTGAGTTATCGTGCGTTTCGCTCAGGCGTGCAGGTTCTCGAAGATCGCCGCCAGGCCCTGGCCGCCGCCGATGCACATCGTCTCGAGCCCGTAGCGCCCGCCGCGCCGCTCGAGCTCGCGCAGCAGCGTCGTCATGACCCGCGCGCCGGTCGCGCCGATCGGATGGCCCAGCGAGATGCCGGAGCCGTTGACGTTGACGCGGTCGAGGTCGCCCTCCATGTCCCACTCCCGCAGCACTGCGAGCACCTGGGCGGCGAAGGCCTCGTTGAGCTCGACGAGATCCATCTGCTCGAGCGTGAGGCCGGCGCGCGCCATCGCCTTCGCCGTCGCCGGGACCGGGCCGGTGCCCATCGTCTCCGGTGCCACGCCGGCCGCGGCCCACCCCACGAGCCGCGCGAGGGGGCGCAGCCCCAGCTCCGCCGCGCGCTCGGCGTGCGTGACGACGCACACGGCGGCGCCGTCGTTCTGCCCGCTCGCGTTGCCGGCCGTGACCGTCGCGTCCGGGTCCTGCGCGCCCATGATCGGCCGCAGCGCCGACAGCCGCTCGAGGCTCGCGTCGGGGCGCGGGTGCTCGTCGCGGTCGATCGTGCGCGGCCCGCGCTTGCGGTCCGGCACCTCCACGGCCACGATCTCCTCGGCGAACGCTCCGCGCTCCTGCGCGGCGACGGCGAGACGGTGCGACCGCAGGGCCAGCGCGTCCTGGTCGTCGCGCGTGACGCCGTAGGCGCGGCGCACGTTCTCGGCCGTCTCGATCATGCCGCCGGGCAGCGGATGCCGCTCGCCGCCGGCCGTCACCCGGCTGCGGACGAGGCGGTCCTCGAGCGTCGCGCCGCCGAGGCGCGTGCCCCAGCGCACGCCGTTGGCGTACAACTCGACCTGGCTCATGCTCTCGGCCCCGCCGGCGATGACGACGTCGGCCACGCCGGTCTGCACCTGCATGCTCGCCTCCAGCACGGCCTGCAGGCCAGAGCCGCAACGGCGGTCGAGCTGGAAGCCGGGCACCTCCGCCGCCAGGCCGGCGTCGAGCGCGGTCACCCGTCCCAGCGCCGGCGCCTCGCCGCCCGGGTAGCCCTGGCCGAGGATGACGTCGTCCACGGCGCCGGGCGCGAGGCCGGTGCGGGCCAGCAGCGCGTCGACGACCGTGCGCGCGAGGTGGGTGACGGGGACGTCGCGGAACACCCCGCCGAACCCGCCGACGGGCGTTCGCAGGGGCTCGCAGATCAGGGCGTCACGCATCGGTGGACTCGCTTCCGGAGGGGGAGGGGGTGGGGACGGCGACGGGGAGGGACGCGACGCGGTCGTGCCAGGTGGTCGCCTGCTCGTAGGCGTGGCCGAGCTGGCACAGCCGGGCCTCGGCGAAGGGGCGGCCGATGAGCTGGATGCCGATCGGCAGGCCGGCGTCGTCGCGCCCGCACGGCAGCGAGAGCGCGGGCAGCCCCGTGGCGCTGGCGACCGTCGCGAAGCGCGTCAACTCGGTGAGGAGGTCGCCGGGCTGCGCCGCGCCGACGTCGACGGTGCGGGCGCCGACCGCGGCGGCGGTGAACGGGACGGTGGGCAGCAGCAGCACGTCGACGGCCGCGAGCGCCTCCAGCGCGCGCTCGCGGACGAGCGCGCGGAACCGCTGCGCCTGGACGTAGTCGACGGCCCGCAGCGTCGAGCCGAGCTCCAGCAGCGCGCGGACGTCGCGGCCGTAGTCGTCGGGCCGCTCCCGCAGCCAGCCCTCGTGGTAGGCGCTGGCCTCGGTCATCATCACCGTCAGCCACGGCGAGCGCAGGTCGGCAAGCTCGGGCAGCTCGACCTCGACCGAGGCGTCAGAACGAGCACTCTCATTCAACAAGAGGACACGATGCTGGTCAGCGCTTTCTCGTCAGGACTCCCGCCTCTTCAGTGCTCAACGGAAATGGACTATCGGTGACCGAGAGCGCCCGGGACCGGTCGGGTACCGTCGTCGGCGTGCTGGACGCCGACGCCCCCGTGCCGTCCTTCGCGGTCGGTGAGGGCTACGCCGCGTACCGGGGCCCGGCGATCGACGTCGTCGCGCATCGTCATGCCGCGTTCCAGGTCGCCATCGCCGTCCAGGGCGCCGTCGCCATCGTCGACGCGTCGGGCAGGTGCCACCGTGGCGCGGCGCTGGCCGTCGCGCCGATGGCCCGCCACCGGATCCTCACGGGCACGGACCTGCTGACGTTCTTCGTCGAGCCGCACTGCGCGTTCGCCGACCGGCTGCGCGAGCGCTGCGGCGACGGCATCACGGCGGCCCCCGAGCTGCGCGGCCTGACCGAGGCCGAGCTCCGGCCCGTCCGCCCGTCGCGCGCGCTCGATCCTCGCCTCGTGGCGGCGATGGACGCGGTGGCGGCGCCGGGAACGTCGATGCCGGACGTCGCCACGCAGGTGGGCCTGTCGTCCCAGCGCCTCCGCACGCTGGCCCGGCAGCAGCTCGGCATGCCGCTGCTGCGCTGGCGGGCCTGGGTGCGGCTGCGCGTGGCGGCCGAGGCGCTGCGCGAGGGCCGGTCGATCGCCGACGCCGCGATCACGGGCGGCTTCGCCGACCAGGCGCACCTGACGCGCTGGATGCGCGAGATGATGGGCCTGACGCCGAAGCTCGCGCTGCCGGCGCTGCGCGATCAGGCGCGCCGGGCCACGTAGACCGAGATCGAGCCGGTGATCGTCGGCACGACCTCGACCTCCCGCACATCCCGGAACCCCGCCCCGGCCATCAGCCCGGGCAGCACGCCGTCCGCGTTGGGCTGGGTGTTCTCGGTGCCGTCGGCGAGCTGCACGACGCGGAAGGCCAGGCGCATCGCCCGCGTCCGCTGCCACCCGTAGTCGGCGATCACCAGCCGCCCGCCCGGCGCCAGCACCGCGTGCATCGACGCGAGCACGGCGCGCTTCATCGCCATCGGGCACTGGTGCAGCACCAGGCTGGACACCGCCACGGCCGCCGACCCGGCGCCGACGACGTCCTCCAGCGCGTCGCCCAGGCCGACCCGCCACTCGAGCGCGACGCCCGCGTCCTGCGCCTTGCGCCGCGCCACGGCCAGGACGTCGCGGTCGGGATCGACGCCGATGATCCGCGCCTGCGGCTGCACGTGCCGCAGGCGCAGCGCCAGCGAGCCGGTGCCGCACCCCACGTCGACGACCACGTCGTCGGGTCGCGGCGCGACGTGCCCGACGACCAGGCTCCGCCACAGCCGCTCCCGCAGCAGCGCGGCGACGGCGTCGTAGAACCGGACCGGCGCGACGCGGCCCAGGGCGGGGGTGAACGCTGGCTCGGTCATGCCGGCAGCCTCGCCGACGCGGCGCCCCTCGTCTTGAACGAACCGCTCCTCTGCTGGCACCCTGTGCTGCGACCCCACGACCGCCGGAGGCGACCCACCCTTGACCGAGTCCACCGACATCGCCGCCGCGGACCGCCGCGTGCGCTCGACGATCGACGGCCGCTGGCGCGCCGACCTCAGCCACGTCATCGAAGACGGCACGATCACCTACCGGGGCCTGCCGGCGCCGGTCGTGTGCGACTACCTCTCGCGCGAGCGCAGCCGGGAGACCTACGCCGAGGGCACGGAGTTCCAGATCGGCTACATCGGCCTCTGCTCCAACACGGGGACCTACGTCGACAGCCCGTTCCACCGCTACGCCGACGGCGCCGATCTGGCCGAGCTACCGCTCGATTCGCTCGCCGACCTCGACGCGGTGACGGTCGACGTCACGGGCGCGGGCGAGCGCGCGGTCGACCGCGAGCACCTGCTGCCCTACGACGTCGCCGGCAAGGCCGTCCTCGTCCACACCGGCTGGGACCGTCACTGGGGCAGCGACCGCTACTTCGAGGGCCATCCGTTCCTCACCGAGGACGCGGCCCGGCACCTCGCCGACCAGGGCGCGCGGCTCGTCGGCATCGACTCCCTCAACATCGACGACACCACCGGCGGCACGCGGCCGGTGCACTCGACGCTGCTGGGCGCCGGCATCCCGATCTGCGAGCACCTCCGCGGCCTGGAGCAGCTCCCGCCCGACGGCTTCCGGTTCAGCGCCGCGCCCGTGAAGGTGCGCGGCATGGGGACGTTCCCGGTCCGCGCCTACGCGACCGGCGGCTGATCGCAGGGGCGCTCCCGCGGCGCCGCTCAATGGACGGAGGGCATGACCGCGCCGTCGTCGGCCGCCGGATCACCACCACCTTGACGAGTTTCCCACCCAACAGCCCAATGCGGTTGTTCTCCATCGCGCGGTCTCACGACTGCGCGATCATGGCCCTGCTGGATGTCGCCGCGCCCCGGGAAAAGGGACGACGACAGCAGCTCCAGGAGGGCTGGTCACGGATGTGCGCCATGCGCGACAGGTGCCATGCACCTGACGTTGGGCACTCCTCGCCCACCTCGGTTGGCCCTCGCTCAATCCGCTCTGCGGAGGCGGCACGCGGACCGACCTGCGGACAACCCAGGCATGCGGTTTGCCCGGGCGTTGCACCACCAGGGGCCGTCGCGAAGGTCGTGACGCACCGACAGGAGCACGGATGGCTCCGATGCTCCATCAACCACGAAGATCCCATGGAGGGGACATGACCACGTTCGAACTGCCGCGCGTCCACTACGGCTTCGAGGGCCGGGTGGCCACGCTGCTCAGCACCGCAATCGACGTCGAGAGCAAGGCGCACGACGACATCGCGTCCGCCAACGTCGACTGGAAGTTCTGGGGCACCGTGTACCGGGACGCCCGCGGCGTCGACGGCGCAGGCTGCCGTCGTGCCCTCGACAAGATCGACGGATGCCGCAGCCGTATCGCTGCGGCGGAAGCCATGCTGCGCTACGCCTCCGACCTGGTCGGCAAAGCCGTCGAGGTCGAAGAGGACGGTCGACGTGAGTGGGGCTTGGAGTAGTCGAGGTCGTCCGACCTCGACGAGCGTGACGGCGGCCATCTGGCCGCCGTCGTGCGTTCTGGGTGGCCTGCGGCGCGCGCCGGCGGCGTGATGCCACCGGCGCGCTCCGCCGGTGATCAGCCGCCGGCGGGGCGGAGCCGGACGACGGTCGCGCCGAGGTGGCGGTCGGCCGTCGAGCCCTGCCAGTCGACGAGGCCGCGCAGGTCCTCGTCACCGCTCACGCCGTTGAAACGCAGCGTGAACACGTGCGGGGCGGCCGGGGACTCCTGGCCGTCGCCGTCGACCACGAGCCCGGGTGCCGGCGACGGATCGTCGGGCTTGGGGTCGTCGACCTGCCACGCGCGCAGGTCGAACGGCACCGGCTGGTCGTGCGGCTCGGGGACGTGGACCTCGATGAGGTACTTGCCCGCCGGGAGGTCGAGCGCGTCGGCCTCGTGCCACTGCGCCGGGTCGTCACCGGACTGCGATCGGCTGACGAGCGCGTTCTGGTCGACCGGCGTGTAGTAGCCGTCACCGTCGACGTCGTCGTAGATGTTGGTGGCCAACGGCGTGCCGTCCTTGGTGGCCGCGTCGGCCGCCAGCAGCGGCGTCGCGTGGTCGAGCGCGATCGGCAGGGTGTACTCCTGCAGGCCCTCGAACTCGGGCGTCCCGGTCTCCAGCCCGGCGTGCACCTGCGGTGCGGCCAGCCCGAGTCCGACGCCGTTGACCGGTGCCGCGATCGTCGCCGTCAACGGCTGCGACCCGTCGGCCGAGGCGGCGGCGATGTCGACCGCCTCCGGCGGATCGACGATGCCCGGGTTGTCCACCGCGACCGGCACGCGGACGGTCTGCTGGGTCTGGCGGTTGGTCAGCACCACCGCGAACGACTGGAACGCGTCGGCGCCCTGGTAGGCGGAGACGGAGACCGCCAGCGCCTGCTTCTGGCCCGGCGCGATCGTGAACGTCCGCGGCGACACCGACGCGCCCACCGCGTCCGGCGTCCCGCCGACGACCGACGCGGTCCAGCTCCCGCGGACGTCGGCCACGCTCGTGACCGTCCGCTCGACGGTCGCGCGCTTGGTGGCGTCGCCCACCGAGATGCTCGGCAGGTCGAGATCCGCCGCCTTCAGCGTCCCGGCCGCGTAGTCCGCGTAGTCCTGCTGGCTGGGCTCGAACACCAGGCCCGGGTCGGCCGCGGCCTGCGGGTCCACCCGCCCGGCCCCGGCCGCGACCGCGTTCGCCGGCGCGTCGCCGTCGAGCACCGGCTTGGCGGTGGTCACCATCGCCGAGCGCAGCGCGGCCCCCGACCAGGTCGGGTGCAGCTGCGTCAGCAGCGCCGCGACGCCCGCGATCTGCGGCGAGGACATCGACGTGCCCGACAAGGGCATGTACTTGGTGTGGCCCTCGTCGCCGAACGAGGAGGCGTAGGTGTTGGGCGCGTAGGCCGCGAGCGTGTTGACGCCCGGCGCCGACACGTCCGGGCGCAGCAGGTCGCCGGTCAGCTCCGACGGGCCGCGCGACGAGAACGGCGCGACGCGGTCCGGCGTCCAGGGCACCGCGTGGCCGGGCCCGGCCTCGAGGTCGGCGACGCCGCCGTTGGCGTCGGTCACCGAGCGGATCGCCGCGACGTCATGGCGCTCGACGAACGCGCTCGGCAACGGGGTGTTCAGCTCGGGGTCGTACGCGTCGTCGCCGCCGATCAGGATGTAGCCGGCGGCGCCGAGGCTCTTGAGGTAGGGGTCGACGATGCCGATCGGCGCGAACGCCTCGCACAGCACCACGCGGCCGCGGACGTCGTCGGCGCTGAGGCCGTCGGCGCAGAACCGCGGGTCGCCGAACGGGTCCGGGAAGCCGCTGCTGCGCGTGCGCGCGTCGAACAGCTGGGTGCCGTGCCAGCCCGGGCCGACGGTCGCGACCGGGACGTCGGCCGTGCGGCCGCCCGCCGCGAGGTGCAGCGTGGAGCGGAAGGTCCGCGTCCCGGTCGTCGCGCCGACCGCGGTGACCCACGGCGCACGCGCCGGCGAGCCGACCGCGCCGGGATAGGACCCGGCGTTGCCCGCCGCGACCGCGACCGCGACGCCGGCCGCGTCGGCGTTGCGCAGCGCAGCCTCCATCGGATCCTCCGACGTTGACGGGTCCGCGGGGCCGCCGAGCGAGAGGTTCAGCACGTCGACGCCGTCGCGCACCGCGGCGTCGATCGCGGAGACGACGTCGACGGTCGAGCACTCGCCGTACTGCCAGCACGCCTTGTAGACGGCCAAGTGCGCGGCCGGCGCGATGCCGGTGATGCGGTCCACACCGAGATCGTTGCCTTGCACGTCGGGGTCGACGCCGCGGTCGCCGACGGCGATGCTCGCGACGTTCGTCCCGTGGCCGACCTCGTCGCGGGGCGACAGGTACTCGCCCGCGCCGATGTTCCCGCGGCCGTAGCCGTCGACGAACCAGCGCGCGCCGATGAGCTTGTTGTTGCACGTCGTGGTCGGGAACTCCTCGCCGCCCTCGCAGGCGCCGTCGAAGAGCGGCGGCGGCGCGAGGCCGCCGGCGGCGAAGGACGGCGACTCGGGCGTGATGCCGGAGTCGACGACGCCGACGATCACGCCCGCGCCGGCGTGCTGGGCGCCGCCGAGGCGCTTCCAGAGCCCGCCGGGGAGGCCGAGCAGGTCGGCCTCGGAGCCGGCGATCGCGGCGGGCGCCGCGGCCTGCGTCGGGTCCGCGCCGGCGGCGGGGCTCGTCGCCGCGAGCCGCACAAAGCGCTCGGGCACGACGGCCTTGACGCCGGGCTGGGCGCGCAGGGCCGTGACCTGCGCGTCGTCGAGCTGCGCGGCGAAGCCCGCCAGCGCGGTGCGGTACTCGACCTGCGGCTTGACGCCCGGGACCGCCGCGGTGACGGCGGCCTGGCGCTGGTCGAGCTCGCGCGTCCAGGCGCGGACGGCGTCGGCGCGCTGGGCCAGCGGCTGGCCGGTGGTCGCCGGCGCGGTCGGGGCGAGGCCCTGGACCCCACCGCGGTACAGCGCCGCCGGCGGCGCGGTGAGCTCGACGACGTACTGGTCGGGCGTCGGCGCCGGCGCCGGCCCATTGGGCCGGTCGAACGCCGAGCGGCCGGTCGGCAGCGCGCCGAGCGTCGGGGCGCCGAGCGCCAGCGGCGTCACGGCCGGGTCGGCGCCGAGCACCGGCGCGCTCGTCGGGACGGGCGCGGCCACGGCGGTCGCCGCGACCATGCTGATGCTGAGCGCCGCGACGAGCGCGACGCCCTTGAGACGGTGAGGCAAGACAGGTCCCCCCTGCTTGGTGTGGAGTGCTGAGCGACGCCCTCCCACGGGCGCCGTTTCCAACGGAACGCACCCCGGGCTCGCGAGGTCCCGGCCCGACGTCCTCCGCCGGACCGTGATCGACGGGTCGCCGGCTCGAACGCTGAGCGCCCCAGCCCGATCGTCGGGCTGAAGATCCGGACCGCTAGCGCTCGTCGTCCCGGACCCGCTCCAGGTGGCGGCGGGTGACCTCGTTGGTCGCGCGCAGGAAGGCGATGACGGTGTCGAGCTGCTGGGCGGTGAACCGGGCCGCCAGGACGGTGTCCCAGTCCTGCTTGACCGGGGCCCAGATCGCGTCGGCGGCGGCGAAGAACGCAGGGGTGACGCTGACGGTGACCTTGCGGCGGTCGGCAGGGTCGCGCGCGCGACCGGCGAAGCCGGTGCGCTCCAGCCGGTCGATCACGCCCGTGATCGCCCCGCTGGTCAGGCCGGCCTCGGCGGCCAGCTCGCCCGCGGTCAGACCGCCGCTGCGCTGGATGATGCTCAGGCACTCCAGGTCGGTCTGGTTGACCCCGAGCCGTTGCGCGGCCAGGTTGTCGAACGCGCGGTCCTGGGTCCCGCTGACGCGGAACTCGTCGACCACGTCGTCGACCTTCGCTTGCTTCGGGGATCGCTTGGCCATCAGTTCTCTTAGCTGCTAAGATACATTGCAGGTAAGAGTCTACGCGTTCCGTCCACAACACGAAGGGCAACGTCCATGAGCGAGAACACCATGCGGTTGGAGCTGATCCCGGTGCCGGTCTCCGACATCGATCGCGCCAAGGCGTTCTACACCGAGCAGGCGGGGTTCGACGCCGACCACGACCACACCGTCAGCGACGACATCCGCTTCGTCCAGCTCACCCCGCCCGGGTCGGCCTGCTCGATCTCCATCGGCAAGGGGCTGACGCCGATGGCGCCGGGCTCGCTGCAGGGCCTCCAGGTCGTCGTCGACGACGTCGCGGTCGCCCGCGAGGGCCTCGCTTCCCGCGGCGTCGCGGTGAGCGAGATCCAGGACTTCCCGTGGGGGTCGTTCGTCTTCTTCAACGACCCCGACGGCAACGGGTGGGCCGTGCAGCAGGCGAACCCGCGCGGATGACCTCAAGGCGGTCAGGAATCGAGAAGCGCGAGCGCCGGACCGCGCCTAGGTTCCCAGGCATGGACACGACGACATCGCATCAGACCATGAGCGCCATCGCCTCCGTCACGCTCGAGGTGCCCGACCCCACCGCGGCCGACGCCTTCTACGCCGCCGCCTTCGGGCTCGGCGCTCGTGTGGGCCTCCGCGGCTCGGTGGCGCCGACGACCGGCTTCCGCGGGTTCACGCTGTCGCTCGTGGTGAGCCAGCCGAGCACGGTCGACCTCCTCGTCGGCGCCGCGCTCGACGGCGGCGCCACCGCGCTGAAGCCGCCCAAGAAGGGCTTCTGGGGCTACGGCGGCGTCGTGCGCGCGCCGGACGGGACGATCTGGAAGGTCGCGACGTCGTCGAAGAAGGACAGCGGTCCCGCCACCCGGGAGATCGACGCCATCGTGTTGCTCCTGGGCGTCGCCGACGTCAAGGCGAGCAAGCGGTTCTACGCCGACCGCGGCCTGGCCGTGGCCAAGAGCTTCGGCAGCAAGTACGTCGAGTTCGAGGCCCCGGCGTCGAGTGTCAAGCTCGCGCTCTACGGGCGCGGAGCCCTCGCCAAGGACGCCGGCGTGCCCCCGGACGGCAGCGGGGCACGCCGGATCGCCATCGTCGGCGACGCCGAGCCGTTCACCGACCCGGACGGCTTCGCGTGGGAGGCCGGGCGCTAGGCCGCGATCACGCCGAGCTGCTTCATCTGCGACAGGACGTCGACCACCCCCCAGGTCTCCGCGATCCGGCCGTCGACGAACCGGACGATGAAGATCTCGTTGTAGGTGACGGACCGGCCGGTGGGCGGGAGGCCCATGTACTCGCCCAGGTGCGTCCCGGTGACCGTGTTGCGGCCGACGACCTTGTCGGCCTGCGCGATCACGTCCTCGACCTCGATGTGGATGTCGGGGAAGGCCCGCAGGAGCCGCCCGAACACCTCCTTCAGCGCCTCCGCCCCCGTCGCCTCGATCGGCAACGGCGTGCGGATCAGGACGTCCGGCTCGACGAGCTCGTCGATCGTCTTCGTGACGAGCTCCAGGTCGCCGCTGTTGCCGGCTTCGTGGAAGCGCCGGAACGCCGCGGTGTTGATGGTCTCCAAGGTGGTCGGCAACAGATCCCCTTACCGCTGCGCGTCGGCGTCGTCGCGCATGAGCAGGAGATCGATCTCCACGTCGACGTCCCAGCCGACCGCGTCGCCGCCGTCCGGCGTCTCGGCCTGCCAGTCGAACCCGAAGTCGCGGCGGTCGATGGTCGTCTGCAACTGGATGCCCGCGGCCTCGCCGAAGGACAGCGTGCGCGGTGCGGCATACCGACCACTGGCGGTGACCGAGCGGGTGACGCCCCGGATCGTCAGCTCGCCGTCGACCTCCGCCGCGCCGTCGTCGGCGACGCGGATCGCGGTCGAGCGGAACGTGACGTCGGGCTCGTTCTCGACGTCGAAGAACGCCGGTCCGAGCACGCTCGCGCGCATCGCCGCCGGCTCGACGACCGAGATGGACTCGGCGCGCGCGGACCCCTCGAGGACCAGCGCGTCGCCCTCGGAGCGCAGCGTCGCCGTGACGTCCGAGAACTTGCCGCGGAAGCGGAAGACGCCGGAGTGGCGCACGGCGAACGCGAAGGTCGAGGGCTCCGCCTGGGCACGGTAGGTGCCCGAGAGCGGTTGGACTGCGGCTTGAGACATGAGGAACTCCTGGTTCGTTTTCGGCTGCTCGCAGGTCTGACAGCGCAGCCGGCCGCCCGGTGACACCTCCCGGGCCAGGAGGTCCCGGCTAGCGCTCGGCGAGCAGGAGCGAGACCTGCCGCTCCGGGTCCTGCAGGAACCGGCGGAGGTCGCGCACGACGGGGACGTCGTCGTAGGCGATGGGCGTGAGGCCCGCGTCGTCGCAGAGGAGGATCCGCGCGGCCGGGTAGGCGGCCAGGACCGGCGAGTGCGTGGCGACGATCCACTGCGCGCCGGTCTGGGCCAGGTCGTGCATGCGCAGCAGCAGCGCGAGCTGGCCTTCGAAGGACAGCGCCGCCTCCGGCTCGTCGAGGAAGTAGAGCCCCTGCGGGCCCAGCCGGTGCATCGCGATGGAGAGGAACGACTCGCCGTGCGACTGCTCGTGCAGCGACCGCCCGCCGTAGCTCGCCAGCGGATCCTGCGGAAGCTCCTCGAGGTAGGAGGCCATGGTGAAGACGCTCTCGGCGCGCAGGAAGAAGTCGGTCCGGGGTCGGCGCGCGCCGCGGATCAGCGTCAGCGCGTCGGCGAGCGGTGAGTGCGACGCGCGCGTCGCGAAGCTGAAGTTCGACGACCCGCCCTCGGGGTTCAGGCCCGACGCGACCGCCATCGCCTCCAACACGGTGGACTTGCCCGAGGCGTTGGCGCCCACGAGCAGCGTCAACTCGGCATGCAGCTCGACCGTGTCGGCCAGCGCGCGCACGGCCGGCAGCGACCAGGGGTACTGCTGGTCCTCGCCTTCGGGCACGCGGTCGCGGTGCAGACGGACCGCGCGGACGAAGGCGTCTCCTGGGCCGGCCATGGCCACAACGTATCCGCGGGGCGGCGCTGCCGAGCCATGACCTCGGAGGTCATCGATCTCGATCACGGCGTCCGGCAGTCTGCTGCCCATGCCCAAGTCCTACGCCATCGGCCACCTGCAGAACGTCCAGGTCGGCGCCGACATCATCGAGTACCTCAACCGCATCGACGACACCATGGAGCCCTTCGGCGGGCGCTTCCTCGTCCACGGGATGCCGCACCAGGTCGTCGAGGGCGAGTGGCCCGGCGACGTCATCATCATCGAGTTCCCCGACCGCGCCAGCGTCGAGGCCTGGTACCGCTCCGACGCCTACCAGGCGATCCTGCCGCTGCGCACCGACAACGCCGACGGGCGCGTGATCTTCATCGACGGCAACGACGAGGACCACCGCGGCCCCGACGTGTTCGAGGACCTGGCCGTCTGAGCCGCAACTACGCTGGCGGGAGATGCGACGGTTCTCGCTCGACTCCGGCAGCGACACGGGCTCCTCCTCCGTCGGGGTGCTGGTCACTCCGTCCGAGGAGTGCGCGGCGCAACTGCTCATGGTGCGCGCCTGGGCAGCCGAGCAGGGCGTCGGCGTCCTCGACCTGGGGACCAGCGCCGCGCCCAACCCGCTGGGGCCGGGCTGCGGCCTGGTCATCGCGCTCGGCGGCGACGGCACGATCCTCCGCGCGCTGCAGCTGGCGATGCCCCACCAGGTGGGGGTGCTCGGGATCAACTTCGGCAACGTCGGCTTCCTCGCCGACTGCCATCGCGACGACTTCGGCGCCGCGCTGGATCGCGTCGCGCGGGGCGAGGCGAAGGTCGAGGAGCGCACCGCGCTCGTCGCCGCGATCGGCCCCGGCCCGGCCCGCACGGTCGTCGCGTTCAACGACGTCGTGGTCGCCCGCCGTCCGGGCCACGGCACGGCGCGGCTGCGCGTCGAGGTCGACGACGAGACCGTGCTCGAGCTCCGCGGCGACGGCGTCGTCATCGCGTCGCCGACCGGGTCGACCGCCTACAACGTCGGCGCCGGCGGGCCGGCGGTCACGCCGACGCTGGACGCCATCGTCGTCACGCCGCTGGCCACGCAGGGCAGCCGGCTGCGCTCGCTCGTGCTGGACGGCGGCGACACCGTCCGCGTCGCGACCGAGCCCGGCAGCGCGCCCCTGAACGCCGAGATCGACGGCCGGGCGATCCACGACCTGCCGATGCCCGGCGTCCTCGAAGTCCGGGCCGCACCGCACAAGGCCCGGCTCATCCGGACCCGGCCGCGGACGTTCTACAGCGACCTCGCTCGCGGGCTATAAGTAGCCATCGCTGTGTTCCAATGGTTAGAGTCGCGTTGTGCACACGCGAGCAGCTTGGGTCATCGTCGTTCTCACCGCCTGCCTGGCCTGGTCCGCCCCGGCCGGCGCGGCGCAGGTCAGCGGGTCGCTCCAGGTGACGGGCGTCACCGCGACGACGCTGTCGTTCACCGTCACCGCCCAGCGGACGTGCGCGGCCGACGAGCAGTGCGACTACTACGCCGACCTCGAGGAGCTCGACGGCGACGGGCCCTGCCCGACCGACTACCCGAGCGACCCGTGGAACGCGTGGAACGGCGACGTCCTGAACACCGGGCCCTCGACGGAGACCGGGACGATCACGCCGCGGCGCTGGCCCTCGACGGCCGCCGTCGCCCCGTCGCGGCTCTGCCTCTTCATCTACGCCGACCACGTCTACTACTACGTCGACGGCACGACGATCACGCGGCCGTCCACCCCCGCCGGCGGCGGCACCCCGACGACGCCCGGCGCCCCGGGGTCGTCGCTCCCGGGCGTGCCCAAGCCGAAGGCGCCGGGATCGTCCGGATCGTCGTCGCCCACGCCGCCCGGCGCCGCGACGACGAAGCTCACGTGCGCCCACTACGTCTACCAGCAGAACGCGCAGAAGGCGCTCGACGCCGACCGCTCCCTGGCGGCCCGGCTCGACCCCAACCACGACGGCGTGGCCTGCCAAGGCCTGCCCAAGCGCAAGACCTACGTCCGGACGCTCGGCACGGCCGCGTCGGCGACCTCCGCGCGCGCCGCGCTGCGCCACGCCTACGGCCAGGCGTTCGCGCAGCGGACCGGCTTCCGGTCGCGGTGCGCCCGGCGCTCGCGCATCCGCGTGCGCTGCGCGGTCTCCTGGCAGCACGAGGGCACGTGGACGGGCTACGTCGACGTCGTCGGCGCGATCCGCGCCAACCGCCAGGCGATCCTCACGCACGTCCACGTCCGTCGCCCTTAGGTCTCCCGACGCACGCGTCGAGCCAGGTATTCCACCCAGACCCGGGACGTTTGCGGCGCGGCGCCGTTACATCGGCCGCAAGTGTCAAACACCACAAACCGGGAGTACCCATGTTCGCAACACAGCCGTTCCCGTCCCAGGGTGGCCGCGCCGTCGCGCTCATCGTCGTGTTGGCGACCCTCGCCGTCGTCACCCTCGGAGCCTGCACCGCGCGGGCGTCGACGGGCCTGACCCCGGCGCAGTGCGCCGCCGGCCAGCCGGTCTACAACCAGGAGCTGGTCGCCAGCGACCACTCGAGCACCAACTACGGGTCGTTGGTCGTCTACCGCAGCGGCGACGTCGTGTGCGCGATGACCAAGAACGGCCTTCCCCAGGACGTCGCGCGCCCGATCACGGTGGCCATGATCTCGGACACCCAGACGGGGTACGTGGTCGACAGCAACATGTACAAGATCCTTGCCGGACCGATCACGTGGAACCTGAACACGGGCTGCGTGAACGTGATGGGTCGGGTCGACTCGATCACGTCAGCGGCCTACGGCAGCATCACGACGCGGATCTGCAAGTAACCACACACGCCCGGCTCGGCGCGCTCCCACGAGGAGCGCGCCGAGCGGTGCCGGCGCGTCGGCCCGCGAAGGTCAGGCCACCCCGTTTGTCCAACTGGCGAGGCAGTTGGTCAGCAGGTGCGAGCTGAACACCCCGACGCACGGCCGGTAGTACACGTTGTAGCCCTCCGGGAAGCGGTAGGCGTAGCTGTAGCTGTCGGTCGAGCCGCAGCCGTCGCTGTTCCAGAGGTTGTCGTAGATCCCGGCCGCCGGGATCTCGACCTGGGCGACCGCCGACACGCCGTCGCACGAGGTGTCCTGCACGTGGACGACGTTGCCGTACGCCGTGAACCACACGCAGCCGCCGGTGATGCACCGCTTGGGACCGTCGGTGGCGGCGTGGGCCTGCGACACGACGCCGATCAGCGCGAACGCGGCGACGAGGGCGACCACGGCGAGACCGCCCAGCGGGCGGCGAAGCGAAGGAAGCACGAGGGCTCGCTTTCTGTGGGGAGGAGAGGAGAAGGGGAGCTACGCGCGCATCAAATCATGTCCGCGCCAAGACACCAAGCCTGAGACGATGGCGCGATGGACACCCTCCGCGAAGGTCAGAAGATCTGGGTCGAGCAGGCGGATGGGTCGCGGCGCGCCGGGATCTTCGTCAGCGTGGCCGAGGCGACGTGGTTCGGTGGCGCGCCCGGTGCGTACGTGGTCTATCCGGACACGCGGTCGGGCGAGGAAGTGGAGATCATGCGAATCGTCCCGCGCGACGACTAGCCTGCGGGTCGCATGGTCCGGCCCTCGCCAGCGAACGCGACGGTCGGGATCGAGCCGATGGGGTCGCACTTCGTCGTGACGACGGTGCCGGGCGACGACCTCGCCGGTGCCATGGCGACGCTGCCGCACGTCCTGCGCGATCCCATCCGCGAGCCGCATCGCTGGAGCGCGCCGGCGGTGCCGGTCGTCGCGCGCGCGGTGCGCGCGCTCGTGGCGATGCACCCGTGGGTCGCGGTCGAGCCGGAGGCCGAGCGGCTGCTCGCCGCCGTCGAGCAGCTGCCCGAGGCCGCGACCGCCGTCGCGCACTTCTGCGAGCACAAGCCCGGCGTGCCCGGCGTCGTGATCGCCATGGAGCCCGACCGCGCGCTGCGCGCGACCTTCGCCCAGCTCCCCGAGCGCCGCCACGACCCGGTGCTGGACCGCTGGTGGATCCCCGCGCGCGAGGGTCCGCTGGAGGCGCTCGGCGACGAGCTCGACCGCATCGGGACGCTCACCGCCACGCCCGAGGTCCGCCGGCGGGTCGGCCGCTACGAGCAGCCGTCGCTGTCGCTGGCCGCGGTCGTCGACGTCGCGCACCGCTGCGACGTGGCCGTCGCGGAGAACACGGCCGGCGAGATCGGCCTGCGCCTCTGCCGCCGCTGCCACCCCGACCTCGAGCCCGAGCTCACGCCCCTCGGCGTGGTCACGCGCAGCTTCGACTCGTGGTGGGTGTCGATCCACGGCGACGGCCGGCTGCGCGCGCTGCTCGAGGCGCGCCCCGAGCTGCAGGGCGACCACGACATCCTGCCCGCCCTCGACGCCGCCGCCGTCCGCGCGGGCGCCGCCGACGCGCTCGAAGCGCTCTCGTCCGCCGAGGAGGGCCGCGTCGACGTCGACGGCCTCACCGCGCCGCTGCGCCCGTTCCAGGGCGCGGCCGTCGACTACGCGCTGCGCGCGCGCCGGACGTTCCTGTCCGACGAGCCCGGCCTCGGCAAGACGATCCAGGCGCTGGCGACGCTCGAGGCCGCCGGCGCGTACCCGGCGCTGATCGTCGCGCCCGCGTCGCTGCGGCTCAACTGGCTGCGCGAGGCGGAGCGCTGGCTGCCGCACCGCAGCCGCGCCGGGCTCTCCGGCGGCGACGCCGTCGGCGCGCACGACCTCTCCGTGGCCAGCTACGAGATCGCCCACACCCTGGTCGACGCCGCGGCCGCCCACCCGCCCGGGGCGCTCGTCCTCGACGAGTCGCACTTCTGCAAGAACCCGACGGCGCGCCGCACGCAGGCCGTCACCGCGATCGCCGACGCGCTGCCCGACGACGCGATCGTCCTGCTGCTCTCCGGCACGCCGGTGCTCAACCGCCCCGAGGAGCTCGCGCCGCAGCTGAAGATCCTCGGCCGTCTCGACGCGATCGGCGGCGCGCGGCGCTTCGCCCGCGTGTACGCGCGCGGCCAGGAGCTCAACACGCTCAACCGCCGCCTGCGCCGGACCTGCTTCGTGCGCCGCCGCAAGGCCGACGTCCTGCGCCACCTCCCGGCCAAGCAGCGCGTGATCGTCCCGGTCGTGATCGCCAACGGCGGCGAGTACCGCGCCGCGCAGTCCGACGTCGCCCAGTGGGTCCGGGCGCAGGCCGAGGCCGACGCGGCGTTCACGCGCGAGATCGCGGGCCTCGACGAGGACGCGCGCGCCGCCGCGATCCGCGAGCGCGGCCGCGACGCCGAGCAGCGCGCCCGCCGCGCCCAGGCGCTGGTCCGGATCACGCAGCTGGCGCTGATCGCCGCGCGCGGCAAGCTCGACGGCGCCAAGGAGTGGATCGCCAACTTCCTGGAGACCGCCGAGAAGCTGGTGGTCTTCACCCGGCACCGCGAGATCGGCGACGCGTTGTTGGAGGCCTTCCCCGGCGCCGCCTGCGCGACGGGCCGCCTCGACGCCGACGGCCGCGCCGCCGAGGTCGAGCGCTTCCAGTCCGACGACGCGTGCCGGCTGATCGTCTGCTCGCTGGACGCCGCGGGCGTCGGGCTGACGATGACGGCCGCGTCCAACGTCGCGTTCGTGGAGCTGGGCTGGACGCCGGCCGCCCACGACCAGGCCGAGGACCGCGTGCACCGCATCGGCCAGGAGGAGGCCGTCACCGCGTGGTACCTGCTCGCGGCCGACACGATCGACGAGCGGATCGCGGCCGTGATCGACCGCAAGCGTGAGCTGGTCCGAGCCGCGACCGACGGCACGCCCGCCGGCCGGGAGGCGGTCCTCGACGACCTGCTGGACTGGCTCTCCGAAGACGGCGGCGCCGGCGGTCAGGTCCGGCGCGCGTCGTCGGCCTGATCGCCGGCGAGCACCGCGGCGAGCTCGGTGCGCGACCCGACGCCGAGCTTGGGGAACGCCCGCGACAGGTGGAACTCGACCGTGCGGACCGTCACCACGAGCGCCTCGGCGATCTCGCGGTTGGTGTGGCCGCGCGCCGCCAGGTCGGTCACCGACCGCTCACGTGGCGTGAGCGCTTTAGGACCGTGCGCGAACGGGCTGCGCGGGCGGGCGCCGAGCGCGCGCAGGGCGTCGGTCACGGTCCGCTCCAGCACCGTCGCCCCGCAGCGGTGCGCCTGCTCGTAGGCCTCCAGGAGCAGCTCGCGCGCCGCGTCCGGGCGGCCGACCGCGTGCTCGTGGCGCCCGAGGTCGGCCGTCACGCGGGCGTGCTCCAACCGTGCCGGCGACGGCGCGAGCGTCGCGCGCGCGGCCCGCAGCCCGCGGCCGCGCGCTTCGAGGTCGTCGTCCAGCAGGGCGCTCGTCCGCAGCGCGATGCCCAGCGCCCGGGCCGCGCCGAAGCTCCGGGCGTGCGCGAGGTCCTCGGCCGCCAGCGCGCGGCCTCGCTCGCCGCCGAGGGCCAGCGCGGCGGACGCCCGCCAGCCGATGAGCGCCGGGTTGTGCTCACCGAACTCGCGCGTGCGCCGGCCGCAGTCGAGGAGGTCGGCGAGCCCCAGCTCCACGTCGCCCGCCGCGACCCGGAACCGGCCGCGCCCGACGAGCAGCATGATCGACGTGTACTGGTCGGGCAGCGCGCTCGCGGGCCCGTCGCACCCCGCCTCGGCGAGCACGCGGGTGCCCTCCTCGTAGTCGCCGGTCTCGCCGCACAGGTCGGCGAGCAGGCCGCTGGCGGCGCAGCGCATCATCGGCCAGTCGTGCGCGCACGCGGCCGCCCACGCCGGCGCCGCCAGGTCGTGGGCCTGCGTCAGCGCACCGCGACGGAGGCTGACGTCGGCCCGGAACCACGCCAGGTAGAAGTCGTCGTAGCCGGCGGTCGGCCCGACGGGCTCGGCGCCGAGGATGGCGTCGGCGTCGTCGAGCGCGTCGGCCGCCGCCAGGCAGCGCACCGAGGTCACGAGCGTGGTGGGCCGCAGCGCCGGATGCGTCTCGCCGCCGGCGATCGCCGCGTGGACGAGGTCCACGACGCGGTCGGCGTCGACGGCCGCGATCGTCAGCTCGATCGCCGCGACCGACTGCTCGGCCGGTGACGGGGCGGGGTCGCCGCCGGCGCCGACACGCGCCAGGACGCGGGCCCCGAGGCCGGCCGTCGCGCGCCGGCTGTCGGTGCCGAACAGCCCTTGGAGGACGAGCTGGGCCTCGACCTGAGCGACGAGCCGGGCGTCGTCGAGCTCGCCGAGCCGCGCGAGCAGCTCCGCGATCACCGGCGCGGTGTCGCCGGAGCGATGCGCGATCGCGACGGCGAGGCTCAGCGCGGCGTCGAGGCGCTCCAGCGGATCGCCGGCCAGCGCGACCGCCTCCTGGAGGTGCGCGACGCCGGCGTCCTGGTCCAGCGCCCGCGTCTCGGCGGTCCCGAGCGCGATCAGGACGCGCACGCGCCAGCGCGGGTCGGGCGGCGGCTCGGCCAGCGCCCGGCGCAGCTGGCGGACCGCGACCTCCGGCGCCCGCCGCGTCAGCGCCTCGGCGGCGGCGGCCAGCAGCCACCCGCAGGCCCGCGGGTCGCCAGCCGGCTCGCAGGCCATCACCTGCGCGGCGATGCGCTGGGCGCCGGCGCCCTCCTGCGCCAGCAGCGCGGCGGCCCGCCGGTGCAGCCGATCGGCGGCGCCCGGGCGCAGCGTCGCGGCGGTCGCGGCGCGCAGGACCGGATGGGCGAAGGCCAGGCCGCGGTCGTCGTCGAGGATGCCGATGCCGCGCAGCGCGTCGCCGGCCCGCGCGCGCTCGTCAGCGTCGACCTCGGCGAGGCGGCCGACCTCGTAGGCCGACGCGCCCACGTCGAGGATCGCCAGCGCCTGGGCCAGCGCGCGCGCCGGCGCCGGCAGCGCCGCCAGGCGGTCGCCGACGGTCTGCGTGAGCTGGCCGGGGCTCCACGCGAGCACGCGCGCGGCGGCGTCCTCGCCGACGTCCAGCCCGTGCGCCTCCAGGTTGCGCGCCACCGCGCGCACGTACAGCGGCGTCCCGCCGGTCGCGGCATGGCAGGCGCGGCAGACGTCCGCGCTCGCGGCCGGCGCCGCCGCGCGGACGAGCCGCGCGGTCCCTGCCGCGCTCAGCGGCGGTGGTTCGAGGACCACGGCGCCGTCGCCGCGCCGCAGCGCCCGCACCTGATCGCTCTCACGGCCGGCGACGACGAGCACGAGCGCCTGCTCGTCGATCGACCGCGCGATCGCCGCCAGGCAGCGTGTCGACGCCGCGTCGGCCCAGTGCACGTCGTCGACGACCAGCAGCAGCGGACCGGCCGCCGCCGCGGCGACGACGAGCCGCCGCACGGCGGCCACCGCGCCGGCCTGGTCGCCCTCGGGCACGGCCGGCCCGGAGTCGTCGCGCAGCGCCATCGGCGCACCGCCGTCGAGGGCCGGCGCCAGCAGCGCGCGGGCGACGCCGAACGGGAAGTCGCGCTCGAGCTCGCTGCCCGCCGCGTGCCAGACGCGCAGCCCGCCGGCCCGCCCGCGCCGTGCCGCCTCGGCGAGCAGCGCGGTCTTGCCGATGCCGGCGACGCCGTCGACGACCAGGCAGGACCCCACGCCCCGGAGGGCCCCCGCCATCGCCGTGTCGAACGCCGCCAGCTCTCCCGAGCGCTCGAGGAGCGTCGCCATGCCCGGCACGCTACCGGTCGCGTGGCCTTCGTCAATCGGGAGGGCTCACCGCACGGCGCGCTTCGCCGGTCGCAGCGGGCCGAAGCGCGTCTTCGCCGTGCCGTGCCCGCGGAACCGCGCGGTGCGCGACGGTCCCTGGCGGACGGCGTCCGCGGCCCGGACACGGACCGTGCCGCCGAGCGTGCGGGCCACGCCGCGGACGGTCGCGCGCCGGGCGCCCGTGCGCACCAGCCGCTGCGTCCCGTCGCCCAGCGTCGTGACCAGCTCGTAGCGCGTCGCCTCCGGCACGGCGGCCCACGAGACGCGCAGCGCGCTCCCGCTCCGGCGCACGGTCACCGCGCGCGGCCGGCCCAGCCGCGGCGAGGGCGGCGTGAACCGCGCGATCGTCAGCGTCTCGGCGGCCAGCCCGGCGAGCTCGAACTGCGCCTGGACCGTGCGCGTCCCGCGGCCGGGCGCGGTGGTGAAGCGCAGCGTGCCGCGGCCGCCGCCGGCGACCCGGCCGATCTCGCGCGGGCCCTGGGCGCTGTGCTCGACGAACGTCACGACCTGGTCGGGCCGGCGCGCGACGTCGTAGGTGAGGTAGCGCGTCGTGCCGGCGCCGCGCACCACCGCGGTCGCCTTGGCGGGCGGCTGGTCCTCGGCCTTCAGCACCTTGGCGATCGCCGGCGAACCCTCCAGCGGCGTGATCACGTAGGTCCCCGGAACCGGGTCGACGAGCCCGACGACCGTGCGCTTCAGCGTCTCTGACCGCATGATCCGCGCCCGCGCGGTGGTCGTCAGGCCCGCCACGCCGGTGCTGACGGCGTCCGTCCCGCCCGGACCCGTGACGCGCACGCGCGGCGCGCCGCCGGCGCCGTCCAGCTCGATCGCCGTGCTGCGATCGCCCTTGGCGACCTTCACCTTCAGCGGCGCGCCGGCCTCCGCGGCGCTCGCGACGCCGAAGACGTCGCTCTCGGCGAAGCGCGACCACTTGCAGCCGTCGAACGGCCACAGCTTGATCGTCGGGCCGTCCCACTGCACGCCGCCGCCGACGTTGAGAGGGCCGAGCTCGACGCATCCGCCGACGCCGCGGCTGGAGAGGTTGGCGACCGCGCCCGCGCAGATCACGTCGGCGATGCACGCGCGGATGTGGCCGGCGAGGTTGAAGCGCCCGTTCTCGAAGTTGAAGCGCCCGTCGACGCCGCCCTCGACCGAGATCACGTCGAGCACGCTGATGTTCACGCCGCCGCCGAACGCGACCTTCCCCGGGAAGGAGTACAGGAAGTACCCGCCGCCGATCCGGGTGGAGCCGACGAGCGGCACGTCGAGCGAGACGTCGCCGCCGGCGGCGAAGGTCGGCGTCGTGAACGGGATGGTGTAGATGTCGGCCGGGAACGAGCGCCCGACGTCGTCGGGCGTCGGGATGTACGGCGTGGCCGGCGACGGGAAGGCCAGGATCAGGCGCCCCTCGATGCCGATGATCCCGAGCGCGTTGAGCTTGACGTTGCCGCCGACGCGCGTGGGGTCCAGGCCGACCTTGAAGCCGAAGCGCTGCAGCGTCACGCCCGGGAACACGATGATCCCGGGACTCAGCTCCAGCGACGCGCCGGCCTCGTAGAGGCTGCCGTGGCGGATGATCACGCCGCCGTTGGGCGGCACCATCGTCAGGCAGCCCAGGCCGGGGATCACGCAGGCGCGCCCCTGGCCGCGCCACTCCGCGGCGGCGCGCGAGTAGTCGATCTGGAAGTCGGTGACGCCCAGCGAGCCGAGCGAGACGTCGAGCGGGCCGATCCGCAGCGCGTCGAGCACCAGGCCGTCGTCCAGCGTCGCGCGCATCCGGACCTCGCCGAGCCCAGGGCCGCCGGAGAAGTCCATCCACGCGGGCAGCTTCAGGCGCACCGTGATCGTCGCGCCGCCGTTGTCGAGGGAGACGTCCACGTTCCCGCCGAGCGGGAAGCTCCCGATCGCCTTCAGGATCCCGGGCAGGCGCGCGAAGCTGCCGATCGGGATCCTGCCGCCGACCGTGTGCGTGTCCAGGATGAAGTCGCGCGGCGTGTCGAGCGCGATGCCGCCGACGGTCACCCTCGCGTTGGAGGACACCACCGCGTGGATCTGCGGGTAGACGATGATCTGCGCGCCGCCGACCGGCGTGATGTCGACGCCGTTGACGCGCACGGGGCCGGCCGCGATGTAGGCGTCGGTGAGGTCGACGATGCGCTGCGCCTCGATGAACTGACCCGAGCCGATGTAGCGCTGGACCGTCCCGCGCAGCCGGTCGACGATCGCCCGCTCGGCGGCGGGGATCGCGTCGAGCGACGTCAGCGGGCGCAGGCAGCCCTGGGTCGCCAGGATCCCGGCGTGCACCGTCGTGCTCGCCACGCACGAGGTGTTGCGCAGCGCGGCGAGCGCCTGGTGGCCGCCAAGCGTCGGCGCGGCGCCGCAGGCCGTCACCGGCTCGGCGCGCAGCGCGTCGGCCAGCGCCTTCTCCGCGCCCTTCAACGAGACCGGCGCGAGCGCGACGGCCTGGGTGAGCCTCGCCGTCGCGCCGCCCGCCCCGGCGACGGTCACGGTCGGCCGGAGCGCCGCCGCGCCGGTGGCTCGGAAGCGCGCGGCGGGCTGGTCGGCGCCGCACGTCAGGTCGGCCTTGCCGTCGCCGGTGAGGTCCCAGCGGTACTCCGTGACCGGCCCGGTCGCGCTCGCGACCAGCGTGACCGGCTCGTGCGCGCTCGCCACGCCGCCCGCGGTCGCGATGCCGGTCACCGCGACGGGGTCCGGCGGCGGGGTTGGCGTCGGCGTCGGCGCGGGCACCATCGGGGTTGGCGTCGGGGCGGGCACGGTCGGGGTCGGGGCCGGTGTTCCGCCACCGTCGGGCACGAGCACCGGCGGCTCCGGCCCGGTCGCCGTCTGCAGGCGGGCGATCTCGGCGGCGCTCAGCGCCCGGTCGTAGAGCCGGACGTCGTCGACGCCGGCGCCGAACGTGAACTGCGGTCCGCACGACTGGTTGGCGTAGGCGCCCAGCGTCAGCGCGTCCAGCGTCCCCGCACCCAGGTTGTAGGGGATAGTCGCCGACGCGGCCGACCCGGAGCCGACCTCGACGCCGTCGACGTAGAGCCGCACGCGCGCGCCGTCGTAGGTGCCGGCGACCGCGTGCCAGGTCTGGTCGTCGGTCCACAGCCCGGTGCCCGCGTCCGGCGAGAACGTGACCGACCCGGCGACCGGCGCGTCCTGGGCCACGTAGAACTGGAGCCCACCCGACGCGCCGGTGTAGAGCGCGTAGGACGCCCGGCTGCACCCGCTGTTCGAGCCCTTGCCGACGACCGTCTGGTAGGTGCCCGGCGGCGCGCTGTTCTGCAGCCGGCGCACCCACGCCATCAGCGTCAGGCGCTGGGGCTCCAGCGCCGGGCTGTCGGGCACGGTCACGCGCGAGGACGCCGGATCGAGGAAGGACATGGCCTTGCCGAAGCGCCCCGGGATCTCGCCGGTCCCGCTGGCGCTGCCGGCGTGGCCGTGGCCGGAGACGTCGGGCACCGCGTCGCCGGAGGTCTCCATCGGCCACTGCCCGCGCAGCGGGTCGGCCTGCTGCGCGGCTGCCGGTGCCGGTGCCGGTGCGACCATCAGCGCCCCCGCAACCGCGGCGACGACGACGGCGCGGACGACGGCGAGGGCGGGTGCAGGCACGGAGCCGGACTCTCCCAGACCGCGGCCGCGCCGCCACCCCAGGACTTGGCCGTCGCGCCCACAGTCTTTTGTCCTCCGCGCGGCGCGCGTCGCCGGCGGCGGTACGCTCGCGCCGACCCCCAGGACCGGAGAGCAGATGACCATCGGTCGGTTCCGGCACCTGCTGCCGGCCATAGTGGTCGTCGCGCTCGCGCTCGGCGCCGGCCCCGCGCGCGCCGCCGACACGACGATCGGCTTCGAGGATCAGCCGGACGGGACGGCCGTCGGCGCTCAGTACTCGGCGCTCGGCGTCCAGCTCGACCCGTCCTCAGCGCTGGCCGTCGAGGCCGACGCGCTCGCCCACGGCGGCGCGAAGCTGCTGCGGGCGACCGACCACGCGTGCGCGCCGGGCACCTCCGTCGCGTTCACCGGCGTGCTGTCCTCGCCGCGCACGACGATCGGGATCTGGGTCCACGACCCGTACGCGATGGACCCGAGCGCGCGTGAGGTGACGCTCCAGGGCTACGACGACCAGGGCCGCGACGCCGGCCACACGAGCCTGTCGATCACCAGCGCGCTGGGCTGGCAGCGGCTGCTGCTGGTCGCCGATCCGGGCCGGACCGTCGACCACTTCGCGGTCACGGTCGAGAGCGGCATCTGCACGATGCTCTTCGACGACCTCTCCTTCAACGCGGCGGCCGGCGCCGAGCCACCGTCGGTCGGCTGGGAGGACGTCGCCACGCAGCCGGTCTCCGTCGAGCGCGGCGCGACGGCCACGACGACCGCGACACTGCGCCGCCGCGGCGGCTCGACCGGCCGGGTGAGCCTGACCGTCACCGGGCTGCCCAGCGGCGTCACCGCGACCGTCGCCCCGGCCCAGGCCAACGGCGCGGACCTGCGCAGCACCGCCACGATCACGCTCACCGCCGCGGCCACCGCGCCGGCGACCGCGAGCCCGGTGGCGGTGACGCTGCGGGCGACGCCGGTCGACGGCACGGCGGGGCCCGCGACGGCCGTGCAGGCGACCTTCCCGCTGACCGTCGAGCCGCCGTCGGTCTCGCTCGCCCTCACGGCGCCGGCACCGACCGACCTGTACCGCTACGACACCGCGACGCTGTCGGCACAGCTCGTCCGCCACAGCCTGTCGAGCGGGCGGGTCGCGCTGACGGCCACCGGGCCGGCGGGCGTCACGGTCACCGTCTCCCCCGCGGTCGTCGACGGCGCCGCGCCGACGACCCCGATCACCGTCGCGGTCGCGGTCGCGGGCACCGCGCCGCGCGACCCGCTCGGCGCGATCCGGATCGTCGCGACCTCCACCGACGCCGCCGCGGCCCCGCCCGGCCGCGAGGCCGAGCTGCGGGTGGCCGCGCCGATCCGCATCCCGGCGCTCGCCATGAGCGTCACACGACCGTCCAAGCTGCTGCTGCGCGCCGGTGCGGGCACCTCCCGCGTCGACGCCGACATCACGCCGATCGACATCCCGCCCGGCGCCGTGATCCGCTCGGGCGTGCAGTTCGTCCCCAAGGACGTCGAGCTCGACGTCAACCCGACGGCCTGGAGCTCGGCGGGCGGCGCCGTGCTGCTCAAGGCCAACCTCACGGCCCGGACGGGGACCACCAGCGCGTCGGTGCAGACGGCGAAGCTGTTCGCGGCCGTCGACATCCCCGGCCACGGGACGATCAACGCCTCCGCGTTCTTCCAGCTCACCGTCGTGCCGACGATCCGCTACGCCCTGGCGGCCCGCGGCATCGAGGTCACGCAGGGCACGCAGACGCTCGGGCCCAACGACTGCGACTCGATCCCCACGCGCGACATCGGGCACATCGACTCCTCGGTCCCCTACCAGGGCGTGCGCCTGGTCGACGGCGACCTGACCGTGGCGCGCGTCTACGTCTCGGCCTGGCTGCTGACCAACACCGACAGGTTGCCCAACGTCGGCGTGCGGCTGCACGCCTACCGCGGCGGCAAGGAGCTCGCCGGCAGCCCGATGAGCCCGGCCGCGGCCCCAACGGCGGTCGGGGTCGGCGAGCTGAACTGCGTGACCGCCCGGGACCGCTCGGGCAGTGACAACGTGTACACCTACATCCTGCCGCCGGCGTGGACCTATGGCACCGTGACGCTGCAGGCCGAGATCCTGCCGATCCCGCCGACCGCCACCGGCGCGGTGCTCGACGAGTGTGGCTCGCTGTTCTGCCAGACCTTCAAGCGCTTCACCCTGCGCTCGATCGGCTTCACGCGCCTGCGCTGGCCGGGGATCATGCCGCTGCGCGTGACCGCGAAGGGCCAGTACCCCGGTTCGGCCGACAGCGACTTCTACTCCGCGCGCATGCTCCACCCCGGCGACCCGTACGTCTGGAGCTACCAGGGCGACATCGACATCTCGGGCCTCGTCGACCTGGCCGACGCCGCCGCCACCATCCCCGACTTCCTCGGGCTGACCCGCCGCGAGATCGTGGAGGCCGGGACCGCCGGGCTCGTGAGGAACTGGGCGATGAACCTGCCCGGACGGTCGATCGTCGCCGGCCTCGCACCGAACATCGACGGGATCGCCGGCGTCTCCACCGGCTCGATCGCCACGATCCCCGCCCACGACGACGACACCCCGCGACCGTCCATGGTCGCCGTCGAGACCCGGCCGCTGACGTCGATCGCCCACGAGCTCGGACACCAGATCGGGCGCGCGCACGCCGGGCAGGGCTGCCCGAAGACGGGCCCGAGCGACAAGCAGGCCGGCGAGCAGTGGCTCCCGGACGACAAGGGCATCCTCCAGGGCATCGGGCTCGACCTCTGGGGCATCGCCAAGGCGCCCACGGGCTTCACGCCGACGGCGGCCGCGCCCTACCGCGTCATCGCCCGCGACCTGCGCGGCTCGGCCGCCGAGTTCTATGACCTGATGAGCTACTGCGGCGCGACGGTGGAGACGGCGAGCGCCACCTCGTTCCCGAACACGTGGCTCTCCCCGCGCGGCTGGAACGCCGAGGTCGCCACGCTGGAGCAGTGGACGCAGAAGACGGGCGGGACGATCGGCATCGCGCACGCCGCCCGCGCTCGCGCCGCCGCGGCCGCGGCCGCCGCACCCGTGCTCGCGGTGACGGCCGTCGGCCGGGACGTGGGCGCGGCGATCCTGCGCGTCGCGCCCGGCACCGGCACGCCGACCCCGGCCAGCGCCGGCGGCCGGGTCCTCGTCGGCTACGACGCGGCGGGCGCCGAGGTGGCCCGTGCCGGCCTGCGCGACGAGCTGCTCGCCGACGACGGGCTGCACCTGCTCACCGGCTCGGTGCCGGCGGCCCGCGTCGTCCGCGTCGCGATCCTCGACCCGGCGGGCGCGGTGCTGTCGCACCGGACGCGGTCGCCGCACGCGCCGCACGTCGCGGTGACCGCGCCGCGGGCCGGCGCGACCGTCGGCGGCACCCGCGCGGTGCGCGTGGCCTGGAAGGCCGGCGACGCCGACGGCGGCGCGCTGGCCGCGACGGTCGAGGCGTCGACCGACGACGGCCGCACCTGGCGGCGCATCGCCCAAGGGGCGGCGACGTCGGCGACGCTTCCCGCGAGCTACTTCGCCGCGTCGACCCAGGCACGCGTGCGCGTCACCGTCGACGACGGCTTCCGCTCCGTCGCCGCGGTGTCGCGGCGCTTCCGCGCGCTGCGCGCGCCGGCGAGCGTGCACATCGACACGCCGCGCACCGGCGCCAAGGTCGCCTCCGACGGCGCGCTGACGCTGAGCGGCTCGGCGTCGACGCTGCAGGGCCGGGTCGCGTCCGGCAGGCTCGTCTGGCGCCTGGACGGGCGGGCGATCGCGCGCGGCGCGCGGGCCTCCGTCCGCGACCTCCCTCCGGGGCGCCGCGTGCTCACGCTCGGCGTGCGCGCGGACGCCAAGGCCGTCGCGCGCGTCGTCGTGACGATCCGCGCGGTGACGCCGCCGTTCCTGCGGGTGACGATCCCGTCGCACGTCTCCGCCAAGGCCCGGTCGGTCCTCGTGCGCCTGCGCTCGGGCGCGGCGACGACCGTCCGCGGCGGCGGGCGCAGCGTGAAGATCAAGGCGCGCGGGCGGGCGACGCTGCGGCTGTCGGTCCGGCGCGGCCACGCGGCCGCCTGGATCACGCTGACGGCGCGCGCGCTGGGCAATGACTACTCCTTCACCCGAGTCGTGAGGCGATCAAGATGAAGCACTTCCGTGTTCTCGTGCTGTCCGGCGCGGTCGGCGTCGCGGCGGGCGGCACCGTCGCCACGCCCGCGTCGGCCGCCCAACGCCACTACCTCTCGCGCAGCGCGGCGGAGGTCAGCCTCAACGTCTCGCCGTGGGCGAAGAAGAACGCGGCCGAGGGCGCGTGCACGGGCGTCGGGCCGTCGCGCCGCGACGTCATCAGGCGCAAGCTGTACGCGTCGTTCCGCTGCACCGTGAAGGGCAGCGGCGACGGCGCGCCGCGCGGCGTCGTCCTGGTCAAGGCCACCGGCCCCGAGTCGGTCCGCGTCGCCACCGTCGAGAGCGGTGACGTGTCCGGCGACGTCGGCCTCGGCGCGCTCCCGGCCGGCCGGCCGCGCCTGCGCAGCATCGACCTGACGGCGCTCGTGCCGAAGACGACGTGGGCCCGGGGCAAGCAGCTCTTCGGCGTGCTCTGCTACGGGGTCGGCGCCTACCGCGACCTCGAGAACGCCACGCTCTTCTCCACCTTCGTCTGCAAGGTCCGCGTCCTCTCCCAGGAGCCCGCGATCCTGCTCGTCCAGGCGACGAGCGACCGCGCCGTCCGGGTCGTGCGCACGCTGGCGTGATCAGGAGGCGCGGCGGGGTCCGCTAGGCAGCCGTCCGCCGCCAGCCCGGCCACGACCTCCCGGCCGATCCCACTTGCCGCCCGGTCACGATGGCTACGGCTGCGTCGGCGGCGGGCACGCCACCGGATGCTTCCAGATCGCGCTCGTCAGCCGGCGCGCGTGCCTGCCCGATACCGGACACCGGCGTTAAAGCACCACTCAGCATCGCCGACCACGGAGAGCGATGCCGCTCGGTCGCCGCCCCGTGCTCGTGTTCGCCGCGCTCGCCCTGCTCTCACTCTGCGCAGGCATGCTTACCATGGGCGCGCACGCCGGTGCGCGGCCGGTGCCGCACGCCGCCGGCGGCGCCTGCACCCAGCGCGCGCTGAAGTTCGGCGTCACCGACGACCCGGCCGAGGTCCAGCGCCAGACGGCGTTCGAGAGCTCCGACGCCGCGGTCACCGACCCCGGCTTCTACACCCAGCCCACGCCGGCGGTGCCGACGCTGCACGCCGCGTCGCACAGCTTCGTCGTCGTCTTCTACCGCCCCGGCCTGCCCGCCGCCGAGCTGCGCCCTCTGCGCGCGCTCGCCGCCGCCGGCCGTGCGACCAAGGCGCCCGTGATCGTGGCGCCGCGCCCCGGCCAGCACGCCGCCGTCGCGGCGCTCGGCCTCGGCCAGCAACTGACCTGCACCGCGGCGGATGCCGCGCAGACCGCCCGTGTCCGGGCCTTCGCGGCGGCGATCTACCCGCCGCTGAAGGCCTGAGCCGCGTGGCCATCCCTCGCCCCCACGACGTCCCCTAGGAGTTCTGCACGATGATGTTCCGCAAGGCCCCGCGAACGCGGCTGCGATCGATCGCGGGAGCCGCGCTGATGTGCGCCGGGCTCCTCGCCGCCGCACCCGCCGCGCAGGCGTCCCACCTGCAGGGCGGCTTCTTCACGGCGTCCGTCACCAGCGACGGGCACCTGAAGGGCACGATGACCTACCTCGAGCGCCGCGCGTGCGCCAGCGGGGTCGGGTCGCTGATGTCGCAGGACGTCGACCTCAAGAGCCCGAACGGGGAGGTCGTCCAGTCCCAGACGATCACCGGCGCCGCCACCGTCTGCCGCGCCAGCGAGGGCGTCTACGAGCTGCCCTTCGACTTCCCGCTCGCGACGACGTTCGCCAACGGCACGCCCGACGGCGACTACACCATCTCGTGGCGCAGCGGCAACCGCGTCGCGGGCATCGCCAACTACCCCAACTCGAACTCCGCCTACGTCGCGCTGAGCGCCCAGGTGCACAAGGTCACGGGCCAGACCACGAGCGCTCCGATCCTCGGCTCCAGCGCCGCGACCGGCATCTCGGTCGTCCGCCAGGACCCGCAGAACCTCAACGCCAGCGACCCCGACGGCGGCACGCTGAGCTACCAGACCGCGCTGAAGACGCCGCCCGGCGGCTCCAACGCGCTGACCGACCCGGACTCGCCGGACACCGACATCGTCGCGATCGACGGCAACGGCGTCCTGAGCATCCCGAACGCCACGTCGTTCACCCCCGGCGCGTTCTACGTGTACAAGCTGCGCGTCACCGACAGCCAGGGCGACTTCGCCGACCGCGACGTCCTCATGACCGTCGCGCCGGCCGGCCAGGCGCCGCCGAACATCAACGGCCTCGAGAGCGAGTACACCGTCAAGCCGGGTGAGACCAAGACCATCACCTTCTCGGCCGACGACACGAGCACGTCGCCCAACAGCGTCACGCTGTCCCCGGCCGGCCTGCCGTCCTGGGCCACGCTGACCCAGACGACGGGCAACCCGGCCACCGCGACGCTCACGCTGTCGCCGCCGGCCAACCTCGGCGCCACGACCACGGGCATCAACGTCGACGCCACGACCGTCGCCCAGCCGCCGCTGACCAGCACGAGGACGCTGCGCGTCAAGGTCCAGCCGGACACCCCGGCGCCGTCGACCACGACGCCCGCGCCCACGACGAGCACCCCGGCGGCGACGACCCCGGCGACCGCACCGGCCGTGACCCCGATCGTCCCGACCGTCCCGGCCTGCGAGAAGCGCTACGAGTTCGGCACCGTCAAGCTCGACAGCTCCACCTGCTTCACGATCGAGAACGGCCTCGACGGCAAGCCCGCCCGCTGGGTCTCGACCGGCACCGTGAAGGTCAACGGCCTCCCGGTCACGCCCGCCAAGGCCGGCGCCCGCTTCGTCGTGACGCTCCCGACCACCGCCCAGCCGCGGGCGCGCGTCACCGACGACAACGCCAACATCAACCTGACCGCGTTCAACGTGTACTCGGGCAAGGTCGACTGGCTGCTGCCGACCGGCACCGCCGCCGACCTCAAGGTCGTCGGCGCCGGCTCGACCAAGGTCGCCGACGACGACGGCATCCGCACGCTGCAGACCGCGCCGGTCGCCGGCGCGGCGACGCTGATGGGCCTGAAGCTCCGCGGCCAGATCGCGATCAAGGTCGGCAAGACCGACGCCGGCCAGTACTTCACGACGCTGCCGCTGACGATCGAGATGCCGTCCACGTTCCGCTCCGGCCCGGACGTGAGCGCCGGCGGCGTGACCGCCAACGCCTCGCTGCGCATCGACGACGCGGGCACGCACTTCGACGGTCTGCGGCTCATCGCCCGCCAGGTGTGGATGGGCAAGCTGCGCGTCGAGGAGGCGTGCCTGAGCTACATCCCCGCCGGCGGCCAGAGCGGCGAGCCGTGCGAGGCGCCCGAGCTCGACGGCAAGCCGTACGTCACCTGCAACAGCGACAGCAACGCCAACCGCTGGGACGGCAACGCCGTCATCATCCTGCCCACCAAGACCGAGACGAAGCTCGCCGCGTTCGGCGGCGTCTCCAACGGCTCGATCTCCAAGCTCGGCGGCTTCGTCGACAACCTGGGCAACAAGGTGCCGGTCGCGACCGGCGTCTACCTCAACCGCGTCGGCATCGGCCTGTGCCTCAACCCGCCGCCGTTCAAGCTGCGCGGCGACGTCGGCGTGTCGGTCTTCCCGACCGCCAAGGAGGAGCTGCTCGGCATCAACGGGCACATCCTCTACACCGACGCGTTCAACGGCCACCCGTGGTCGCTCGAGGTCGGCGGCTCGGTCGAGGTGTTCGACAAGCTGATCGGCCAGGGCTCGCTGACGATCCGCCCGACGGGCGCGCTCGACTTCGACGTCGACGCCGGAATGAGCCTGCTGGGCGTGGTCAGCGTCAACGGCCATCTCGAGGGCTGGCTGGAGACGTCGACCAAGAAGTTCAACATCGAGGGCAGCGGCCGCGCCTGCCTGACCGCGATCTGCGCGCGGGCCGACGCGATCGCCTCGAGCACCGGCATGGGCGGCTGCGCCACGATCGCCACCATCGTCTACTACTACCCGGTTCGCGCGGCGGACTGGAAGTGGTATGCGCCGTGGCGTATCAACTGGATCCGCGGTGAGATCCCGCTCCGCAGCGGCTTCGGCTACCGCTGGCACGCCAGCTCGGTGAACATGCTCGGCGCCTCGTGCGACTTCGGGCCCTACCGCGCGCAGCGGACCGCCGGCCTGTCGGCCAAGGGCGACCAGACGCTGCGCATCGCCAAGGGCACGCCGGCGATCGCGCTGCAGCTCAAGGGCGCGAACGGCCAGGCCCCGACCGTGACGCTCCACGGCCCCAAGGGCGAAGAGCTCGCGGTCCCGGCCGACCAGCCGGCCAAGAAGCTCGCCAACGGCTCCATGATCATCAAGAACGCGTCCGACGGCTCGACCTCGGTCCTGCTCGTGCAGCCGAGCGCCGGCAAGTGGACGATCGCGACGCCGAGCGGCAGCCCCCGCATCACGCAGGTGCTGACCTCGGCCTACGAGCCGCCCGCGACCGTCCAGGCCAACGTGCACGCGCTGCGCGGCGGCGTGGAGCGGATCAGCAGCGCCTACACGCTGCCCGCGGGTGCGACGCTGTCCTACGTCGAGAAGGGCGACGGCGTGCAGCGCACGCTCGTCGGTCGCGTCAACGGGAAGACGTGCCCGGGCGCGAAGGCGTCGCCGGACGGCCGCGTCGTGAAGTGCCACACCGTGGACTTCCGCCCGTCGACGGGCCCCGGTGGCCGGCGCTCGATCATCGCGGTCGTCGAGCGCGACGGCCTGCCGCTGTCGCAGAAGACGGTCGCCACGTTCGTGGCGCCCAAGCAGCACCTGCCGGCCACGCCGACGCGCCTGCGCATGGTGCGCTTCGCCCGGTGGGTCGTCGCCGCGTGGGACGAGGACGCGAGCGCCGACCGCTACAGCGTCGCGGTCACGACGAGCACCGGCGCGAGGTACGGCCGCCTGCTCCCGGCTGGCTGCAAGTCGATCGCGCTGCCAATCGCCAACGGGACCGCGGTGAAGGTCTCCGTGGCCGGCGTCCGCGACGACCTCGCCGTCGGCGCCCGCAACCGCGGCGCGCTGAAGGCGACCGAGAAGCGCTCGGGCGCGACCCCGCGCCTGCCGCGCAAGCAGTGGGTCAAGCGCACGGCCTGCCGCTAGTTGAGGCGACGAGGGGCGGCGCCGCGGCGCCGCCCCTCGGTCGTGCTAGCCGAGCCTGTCGCCGGGCGGCTCCAACCTGTGCTCGGTGTAGAACGCGTCGCCCTCGCCGCGCTCGAGCGCGTCGAGGACCAGCATGAGCTCGGCGACGCGCTGCGGCGGGAGGAGCACCAGCCTCGCCAGCCGCCTCTCGAGGGCGCCGACGCGGCTGACGAGCGGCCGGAGCTGATCCTCGGTCTGGCCGGCCTGCCGCGCGGCGTCCACGTTGGCGCGCGCGTTGCCCAGGCTCGCGCGGCACTGCAGGAGCTCGACGACCGCCGCGCGCAGCGCGACCATGACCTGCGCGCCGTACCCGAGGTACTCGTCGAGGTAGACGCTCGTGCCGCGCACGAGCGGCGGGACGATCGCCGGGACCTTCGCGCCGTGCGACGTGTCGAACCCGCCGTGCGCCGGGTCCTGCTGGACCGAGGGGATGCCGATCGACCGGTAGAACGCCAGGCACGACACGCACGCGCGGTAGAGGTTGCCGACGTAGCGGATCCGCCAGGGCTGGATCGTCTCCACGCTCTGCGACTCCGAGTGGTACGGCAGATCCCACCTTCCGTGACGGCCGACGCCGCGCTCCGGGCCCCAGCCCCTCCGGGAGTCCTCGGTCGCGAGCACGGGCCGGTGCCCCGGGCCGATCCTCGTCAGCTGCTGGTCCGAGAGGTGCCGGTTGGAATGGAAGGTCGGCTGCCCTTCGCTGCTCACGACGCTCGTGTGATGGCCGGCGCCCGTCGCGCCCATGGCACTGGCGAACCTGATCGCCTGCGTGTCCTCGATGCGGAGGTTCCGCGGCTGGCCGCGACGCTGCGCGGCGGCGTACAGCTCCAGCCAGTACCTGACGACGTCCCCGTGCTGGCCGCGCAGTCGGTCGTCCGACAGGTCCGGCCGGGTCCGGTACGGGCCGCCCGGGTGCGTCGCGCCGCCGCGGATCAGGGCCGAGGTCGTCGCGTGCAGCTCGACCTCCTCCGCGAGGTCGGTCAGCGTCAGCACCAGCATGTTCGGCGAGACCCTGAGCGCCGACGTGTACCGCCGCCAGCCGAGCGCGCGCACGATGTCGGGGACCAGCGGCAGGGCGAGGTCGTCGAGGACGTGGGCGCGCCGCGGGAAGTCGGCGAGCACGGGGGCGTGGCCGCCCGCGTAGCGCAGGAGGAGGTGCAGGACGCGCGGCGCGACGAGGCTCTCGATCGTCCCGGGCGCGCCGACGCGCGGCTGCGCGGGCTCGATCGGCACGAAGCGCCGCTGGATCGCCCGACTGACCTCGTTGTGGAGCCTGACCGTCACGCCGGCGACGGCGAGGACGTCGGCGAGCGGCAGCGTGATGATCAGGTGCTCCATCGCGGTCAACGCCGCCATCGACGCGAGCTGGGGGTCGACGTCCGCGGCCACGCCGACCTGGACCTCCTCGTCCTCCCGGGCGCGCTTGGGCTCCTGCTGCTGGGCGCCGGTCGCCTCCGCCGGTCGCGTGCCGGTGGCCTTCAGCCGCAGGCGGACCGCCGCGAGCGCGAGCCCGTCGAACTGGGTCTGGTGCGGGAGGCCGAGGAGGCGGTGCTGCAGCTTGGCGAGGTCCCTCCTGGTGGTGGTCGGAGCGTCCAGGTAGGCGAGCAGCGGCTCGAGCCTCTCCTCGGCGGTGCCGGGCACCGGCGTGCCGTCGTCCAGGTCGATGCGCGTACGGGCGAGCATCGCGCGCGCGGTCGCATGGTTGCCGGCGCGGCGCTGGAGGGCGGCGACGCGGGCGCCGGCGCCGTGGTCGCGCCTCGACGCCGGCGCGGCCGCGTGCCTCGGCCTCGCCGCTTCGCCGCCTCGCCGGATCCGCTCGGCCGTCTGCATGACGCCAGTATGCATCGCTCAGCGGTCCGGAGCCAACCCCGGCCCTACGCGCGGGCGCGTACCGTTGGTGGCGATGCGCATCGCCACCTGGAACGTGAACTCGGTCAAGCAGCGGCTGCCGCGGCTGCTGCCGTGGCTCGACGAGCGCGAGCCCGACGTCGTCTGCCTGCAGGAGACCAAACTCACCGACGACGCGTTCACCGCGCTCTTCGGCGACGAGCTGTCGCAGCGCGGGTACGCCGTCACGACCTACGGCGAGGCGTCGTGGAACGGGGTCGCGATCCTGTCGAAGGTCGGGTTGGAGGACGTCGTGCGGGGCATCCCGGACGGGCCGGGGTTCCCGGAGCCGGAGGCGCGGGCGGTGTCCGCGGTCTGCGACGGCGTGCGCGTCTTCTCGGTCTACGTCCCCAACGGGCGGTCGCCGGACTCCGACCACTACCACTACAAGCTGGCCTGGCTGGCGGCGCTGCGCGACATGGTCGAGGCGGGCGACGCGGCGCGGACGGTCGTCTGCGGCGACATCAACATCGCGCCGACCGACGACGACGTCTTCGACCCCGAGGCCTACGAGGGCCACACGCACGTGACGGCGCCGGAGCGCGCGGCGCTCGCCGAGCTGGAGGCGCTGGGGCTGCACGACGTGGTTCGCGACCGCTGGCCGAGCGAGCGCGTGTTCTCCTATTGGGACTACCGCGCGGGCATGTTCCACCAGGACCTCGGGATGCGGATCGACCTGATCCTGGGCGGCGACGACGTCGCGGGCCGCGTGAAGGCCGCGTGGATCGACCGCAAGGCACGCAAGGGCAAGGGCCCGAGCGACCACGCGCCGGTGATCGTGGACCTCGACGCGGCGCCCGACGGCGACATCGGGCCGATGGTGCCGCCGCCGTCCGCGCCGGCCGCGCGCCGCGGGACCAAGAAGCTGCCGCAGTCGGCGGACTAGCCCGACTCGCGCTTGCGGTCCGTGTCACGCGACGGCTGCACGCGCTTGGGCTCGCCCGGCATCTTGGGGTAGTCGGGCGGATAGGGCATGTCGCCCGCCTCGTCGCGCTCGTACATGTCCAGCAGCGGCTGCAGCGAGTGGACGACGTCGTCGATCGCGGCATGGCGGTCGCCGACCTGCGCGAACCGCGCGGGCATCGTCGCGACCGTGAAGTCCTCGGGCGTCACGTCGGGCAGCTCGTCCCAGGTCACCGGGGCCGAGACCGGCGCGCCCGGCTTCGGGCGGATGCTGTAGGCCGAGGCAATCGTCCGGTCGCGCGCGTTCTGGTTGTAGTCGACGAAGATGCGCTCACCGCGCTCCTCCTTCCACCACTTCGTCGTGACCTCGCCGGGGAGCCGGCGCTCCAGCTCGCGCCCGAAGGCGATCGCGGCGTGGCGGACGTCGGTGAACGTCCACTTCGGCTCGATCCGCACGTAGATGTGGACGCCGCGGCCGCCGGAGGTCTTGGGGAAGCCGGCGTAGCCGAGGTCGGCCAGGAGCCCGCGCGCCTCGGCGGCGACCCGGACCGCGTCGGCGAAGTCCGTCCCCGGCTGGGGGTCGAGGTCGATGCGCAGCTCGTCGGGGTGGTCGACGTCCTCGCGCCGCACTGGCCACGGGTGGAAGGTGATCGTCCCCATCTGCGCGGCCCACGCGACGACCGCGATCTCGGTCGGGCAGACCTCGTCGGCGAAGCGCCCCGACGGGAACGCGATCCGCGCCGTCTCGACGTAGTCGGGCGCGCCCCTCGGGATCCGCTTCTGGAAGAACGCGTCGCCGCCGCCCCGCTCCCGGGTGGAGACCACGATGTCCGGATGCACGCCCTTCGGCCAGCGCTCCAGCGTCGTCGGCCGGTCGCGCAGCGCCCGCATGATCCCGTCCTCGACCGACACGTAGTACTTCGCGACATCGAGCTTGGTGACCTCACCGGTCCGCTCCGTCGCCGGGAAGATCACCCGGTCGGGATTGGAGACGCGCACCTCGCGACCCCCGGCTTCGACGGTCGTGGCCTCGGACGCGGGCATGCCGAGAAGCTACGCCATGAGCGGCCCGGGCCGTGCAACGCGGCGATCTTGGCCGGGCGTGTCGAGAGCGCCGAGCCCGCTCCGACGACGATCGTCTACGACGTCCGCGGCGGCTCCACCAGCGCCGTGCCGGGGCGCGCGGCCGCGCTCGCCCACCGCCAGGGCTGGGTCCTGGACTCGTCCGCGATCGCCTGCCCGCTGCGCTTCGTCTGGGGCGCCGACGACCGCCTCCTCCCCTGGCCGCGCGCGGCCGAGCGCTACCGCCGCTGGTTCCCGACCGCCGACTGGATCGAGCTCGCCGGCGTCGGCCACGCGGTCCAGCTCGACGTGCCGCTGGAGGCCGCCCAGCTGATCCTCGGCCTCACCGCCTGAGCGCCACCAGGCCGGCGACGCACACGGCCGCGCCGAGGCCGCCGAAGACCATCATCGCCACGTCGGCGTCGAGCGTCGCGACGATCGGCCCGGCCGCCGCGGTCCCGACCCCGGTCGCCGTCTGCATCACCGCGCCGCTGGCCGCGAACGCCCGCCCGCGCTGGTGGTCCGGGACGCGCTTGCCGATCAGCGCGTTCTGCGAGACGTTGGCCATGCCATTGCCTACGCCGCCCAGCGCGGAGGCGACGAACGCGAAGGCCAGCGACGGGGCCAGGCCGATCCCGGCGATCCCGAGGCTGCACAGCAGGTTGCCGACCGCCGGGACGTAGCGCTCCCGCGCCGTCGGTACGCGCGGCGGGAGCTGGGACCCGGCCATGACGCCCGCGCCCCAGAGCGCGAGGTAGACCCCGTAGCCGGTCGCCGTCGTCCCGAGCTGGTCGATGAACCGGAACGGCGCGGCCACGTTGTCCAGGACCGCGCAGGCGATCGAGATCGCGCTGATGATCAGCACCACGCGCAGGACGCGGTCATTCCAGAGCAGCTGGAAGCCGAGCCGGGCCTGGCGCCCGCGACCGCCGTGCGCCTCCGCGGCGTCGACCGGGGCGGGCTCGCGCCGCGTCTGGATCAGGAAGCACGCGCCGGCCAACACCACGAACGTGCCCGCGTCGACCAGCAGCGCGGTGGTCGAGCCGAACGCGCCGGTGAGCACGCCGCCGAGCGCCGGCCCGATGACCCAGCCCAGGCTCTGGCCGAGCGCGAGGCGCGCGTAGCCGGCGATCGCGCGCTCCTCGCCCACGATCGCGGGCACCAGCGCGTTGGTCGCCGGGCGGACCGTCGCGTTGAACGCGCCGAGCACGACGAAGAGCGAGACGGTCGCGGCCGGCGCGGTCACGATCGCGATCGGGATCGCGACCAGCGCCTGCCCGACGACGGCGGTCAGCAGCACGCGCCGCGTCTCGAACCGGTCGACGAGATGGCCGACGACGGGCGAGAGCAGGACGGTCGGGATGAGCTGCGCGGCCAGCAGCGCCGCGACCCAGCCCGTGCCCTCCGGGCGCAGGCGCAGCAGGAGCGCGACGAGCGCGGCCGTGTCGCCCGTGGCCGAGACCGCCATGCCGGCGCCGAGCAGCCACAGGTCGCGCGCCGCGCCGCCGCGGCGGATCAGGCCGGCGGACGCCACGCGACGGCCTCGACCTCCACGAGCAGGTCGGGGCGGATCAGCCCGGCGACCTGGACGAGCGAGCTCGTCGGCGGGTTGGCCGTGTCGACGAACTCGTCACGGACGGCGCGGACCGTGGCGAGCTCCGCGACGCCCGTCACGAAGAACGACAACTTGACGACGTCGGCGAACGTCGCGCCGGCCGCCGCCAGCGCGCCCCCGACGTTCTCGAAGACCAGCCGCGTCTGCGCCTCCCAGCCCTCCGGCGCGGCGCCGGTCGCGTCGAGCGCCACCTGCCCCGACGTCCACACCAGCCGCCCCGGCGGAAGACCTACAACATGGCTGTAGCCCGCCGGCGTGGGGAGGCCGGCGGGGGACGCGAACTCGGGCAGGGCCATCCCCCGATCCTAAGCGCCGCGCGGACTCGCCGCGCTGGAGGTGGTCTGCTGACTGGTCAGCGAGCCGGCGCGATCGGCGCGACCAGCTCGCCGGTCTGCACCGCCCACAGCGCGGCGTAGAGCCCGCCGGTCGCGACGAGCTCGTCGTGCGTGCCGGACTCCACGACGCGGCCCGCCTGCAGCACGTGGATCGCGTCGGCGTGCCGGATCGTCGACAGGCGGTGGGCGATCACGATCGTCGTCCGCTGGTGCGAGACGCGCATGAGCGAGCGCTGGATCGCGGCCTCGGTCTCGTTGTCGACCGCCGACGTCGCCTCGTCCAGGACCAGGATCGAGGGGTTGCGGGCCAGCGCGCGGGCGATCGTCAGCCGCTGGCGCTGGCCGCCGGACAGCCGGACGCCGCGCTCGCCGACCGGCGTGTCGTAGCCGTCGGGCAGCGCGCGCACGAAGCCGTCGGCCTCGGCCAGCTCCGCGGCGGCGCGCAGCGCGTCGTCGCTCGCGTCCCACGCGCCGTAGCGCAGGTTCTCCGCGACGGTCCCGTCGAACAGGAACGTGTCCTGGCCCACGTAGCCGATCGCTCCGCGCAGCGACCCGAACGACAGCGCCTCGACCGGCACGTCGTCGATCGCGACCTCGCCGTCGCCGTCGCCGGCCTCGTACAGCCGCAGCAGCAGCTTGACGACGGTCGACTTCCCGGCCCCCGTCGCGCCGACGATCGCGTGCGTCTCCCCCGCCCCGACGTCCAGCGACAGCCCGTCGAGCACCGGCACGCCGTTGCCGTAGGAGAACGACACGTCGCGGAACGCCGCCGCGCGCGCCGGGACCGCGTCGGCGGCGAGCGCCGGCAGCTCCGCCGTGCCCGGCCGGATCGCGATCGGCGCGTCGACGAGGTCGAGGATGCGCCGGATCGACGCGCAGCCGCGCTGGTAGAGGTCGAGCGTCTCGCCGAGCTCGGTCAGCGGCCACAGCAGCCGCTGGGTCATGAACACCAACACGGAGTACAGCCCGATCTGGAGCGTGCTCGACCGGCGTGAGCTGGTCGGCCTCGCCGACGAGCATCAGCGTCGGGACGGCGATCTCGTGATGCGTCGCGCCGCGCGTCGTGTCGGCGACGTGGACGGGCGCGAAGCGCCAGGGCGCCGGGAGCTGCGCGAAGAACTGGCGCGGCGTCGTGGAGAGGCCGGGCACGAGGACCCTGGGGAGCGGGGCCATGCCAAGACATGATGCCGCGCGCCGGGTAGCGTCGACCGATGGCCCCAGACCGCTCCCCCGCGCTGCGCCCGATCGGCGTCGTGCGCTCGCCGCTGACCGACCGCGCCGCCGCGCCCAAGCAGGGTCCCGAAGGCGGGCCCGACGCGTGGCTCGAGCTCGACGACAACCTGCTCCCGGCGCTCCGGTCGATCCAGACCGGCGACCGGCTCCTGCTGATCACGTGGCTGCACCACGCCGACCGCGACGTCCTCGAGGTCCGGCCGCGCGGCAACCCGGACAACCCGCTCACCGGCGTGTTCAGCACGCGCTCGCCCGACCGGCCCAACCCCATCGGGTTGCATCCGGTGACCGTGCTCGCGGTCGACGGCGCGCGCCTGCTCGTCTCCGACCTCGAGGCGCTGGACGGGACGCCGATCGTCGACCTCAAGGCGGCCGACGCCTCAGGGTGAGGCGAGCTTGGAGCCGACCGGCTCGCCGGTGCGCGTCATGAAGGCCAGCGGGCCGATCATCAGGCGGAACAGCAGCGCGCGCACGCGCGAGCGCCGGCGGGCGATGCGGGGACCGAGCGCCGCGGCCATCGCCGTGACGCCGGGCATCGGCCGGACGAAGATCTCGATCGACGCGATCAGCCCGTCGTCGTCGAGCTGCATGAGCAGCGTCTCGGTGAAGGGCTGGCGGCCGATCCGGCCCGACAGCTTCAGCACCCGCGTGCGGTCGTCGCCGACGTCGAGCACGTAGGCGGAGTCGGAGACCACCGCGTGCACGTCCTCCATCAGGTCGCGCAGCTGCGCGTGGCCGCGGAACGCGAAGCGGTCGGTGATCGGGGAGTGCAGCGCGACGTCGGGACGCATGGTCGCGAGCAGCGCGTCCAGGTCGTGGGCGTCGTAGGCGGCCCGGTAGGCGGAGAGGGGACTGTCGACGGCGAGCTCCATATCTGCGACGGTACGCACGAACCGATCAACCCGCAACGGCCATGACGCACGAAACAGCCCCTGCGCTTCATCACAACGGTATGAGTCGGCTCATCGCGCTGCTGCGCGCGGACCTCACGGCGATGACCGACGCGACCGAAGCGATCGTGCACCGCGAGCACCCCGAGCTCGTCGCGCGCGTCGGCACCGCCGACGTCCGCCTCGGCGTCGCGCACACGCACGAGCGCTTCGTCGCGATCCTCGACGACACCGCGCCCGACGACCGCGCGCGGCACATCGCCTTCGGGGCCGCCACGGCCGCGGCCGGCGCGAGCGTCGAGGAGCTGATGGCGGCCTACCGGATCGGCGCCCAGGTCGGATGGCGCCGCGTCCTGGCCTTCGCCGCCGACCTGGACCTGCCCGGCGACGTCGCGCTGACGCTCGCGTCCAAGTCCATGGCCTACATGGACGAGCTGGCCGCCAACTCGCTGGAGGGCTTCGCGCGCGAGGCCGAGGCCGCGCAGGGCGCCCGGGCCCGGGCGCGCCAGGCGCTGCTCGACGCCCTGCTCGACGGGCGCGGCGACGACGCCGACGCGCTCGCCGCCGCCGCGGGCTGGCCGCTGCCCGCGCGGCTGCGCGTCGCGGTCCTGCTCTCGGCCGAGGGCCATCGCTTCGACGACCGCATCCTGCTGCTGGGCCGCGCCGACGGCGTGGCGGTGGCGGTCGCGCGCGAGGAGGACGCCGACGCGCTGCTCGCCGAGGAGCTCCCGCTCGCGGCCGGCCCCGCCGTCGCGGCCGACCAGGCGCCGCTCAGCCTCGCGCGCGCACGCCGGCTGGCGGCGCTCGCGCGCGCCGGCGTCCTGCCCGCCGACCGCCCCCACCGCTGGGAGGACCACCTCGCCGACCTGATCGTCCACGCCGACGCCGGCGCCGGCGAGGCGCTCGTCGCCGCCCGCCTGGACCCGCTGCGGGACGCGTCGCCTGCCCGCGAGCGGCTGCTGCGCGAGACGCTCCAGGCCTGGCTCGACCATCCGGGCCGCCCGCGCGAGATCGCCAAGGCGCTGCACCTGCACCACCAGACCGTGCGCTACCGCCTCACGCGCCTGCGCGAGCGCCTCGGCGACGACCTCGACGACCCTTCGGCGCGCTTCGAGCTCGGGCTCGCGCTGCGGCTCGCCGCCTGAGGCGACCGACGCCTACACCTTGCGAAACGAGATGCCGGACCGCTCCAGCCGCGTCCGCAGCGCCGGCCCCATCGCCTGCGCGGTCGTGACCTGGCCCGCGGTCGCGGGCAGGTCGTCGAGCGCCAGGCACAGCGTCGCGTCGGCGAGCATCTTCGACGTCTCGCGGTAGCCGGGATCGCCGCCGCGCACCTCGCACACGACGCGCTCCGCGCCATCGGCCGTCTCCCCCACGAACCGGACCGAGAACCAGCCCTTGGCCATCTGCGCGTCGCTCGGGCCCTCGCCCTGCGGGACGCGCGACAGCAGCGCGCGGCGCAGCGGCGGCACCTGCGCGGCGGCGACCATCGACAGGATCCCGGCGACGCCGCCGACCGCGATCGGCAGGCGCTTGACCGCGGCGTAGTGGCCGTAGGAGAAGTCCGGGCCGTAGCGCTCGTCGGCCCGCGCGCTGCGCCCCACGACCTGCGGGTCGACGGTCGGCAGCGGGACGGCCCACGCGTCGAGCGCGCGGTGCGGCTTGCCGGGCTCCTCGATCCGGACGCGGTCGCTGCGGCCCTCGAGCGCGCGCCGCTCGCGCGCCGCCGCCATGTTCTGCCGCGGCCGCGAGAAGCCCGTCATCGCCGAGGCGAACGTCCCGCCGCTGAAGCGCCCGCCGGCGCGCACATAGCCGCGCACGCGCAGCGGCACGCCCGCGGGCAGCTGCGCGACCGTGAACTGCACGCCGAGGTCGTGCGGGATCGAGTCGAAGCCGCACGCGTGCACCAGCCGCGCGCCGGACGCGACCGCCGCGGCGTGGTGCGCGACGTACATCCGGTCGACGAACTCGGGCTCACCGGTCAGGTCCAGGTAGTCGGTCCCGGCGGCCGCGCACGCGCGCACGACCGGCTCGCCGTGCAGGACGTAGGGGCCGACGGTGGAGGTGAGCACGCGCGTGGAGCGCGCCAGCGCGGCGAGCGACGTGTCGTCGCCCACGTCGGCGAGGACCAGCTCCGGCGCCGGCGCGTCGGGGTGCGCGGCGACGACGCGCGCGCGCACCGCCTCGAGCTTGTCGCGCGACCGCCCGGCCAGCGCCCAGCGCAGCCCCGCGGGCGCCCGCGCCGCGATCTCGACCGCGGTCAGCGCGCCGGTGAAGCCGGTGGCGCCGAGCAGCGCGACGTCGTAGGGCCGTGCGGGATCGGGCATGTTGAGGACCTTCTCACATGCATGGCACCGTCCACCCCGCAAGATTCCCGGCACGCGACCGATGACCAGTCCGACAGTGCATCGGCGCATTAACGGGTACGATCGCTGTCGTCCTTCCGATCCGACCAAGGGATTTTCGATCGTGCGCTACCGCTTCGCCCTCGCTCTGATGGTCGCGGGCCTGTTGTTCTCCGCTGGCATCGCGTCGGCCCAGAGCACGACCACCACCGGCACGGGCACCGACCCGACCAGTGGCTACACGCAGACGCAGACGCAGACCGAGACGACGTCGCCGACCACGACGACGCAGACCACCAAGCCCAGCACGCAGGAGGGCACCGGGGTCGCTCCGGCCGTCGCCGCCCAGCCTGCCGCCTCGGCGCCGAGCAGCCTCGCCTTCACGGGTGGCGAGCCGCTCCTGCTGATCATCGCCGGCCTCGCGATCGCCGGTGGCACCGCCACCCTGCTCGTGCGCGACCGCCGCCGCAACCAGAACTAGTGGCACCTGGCGACGACGCCCGCGTCACACCCCTCGGGGTGCGGCGCGGTGCGTCGATCGCCGACCTGCGCGCCGAGGTCGAGCGCCTCAACGAGGCGCTCCGCCTCGCCGAAGAGCGCCGGCGCACCGCCGAGCGCACGCTCGCCGACGTCGCGCGCATGGCCGCGGCCGACGCGGCCGACCTGCGCGCGCGCCTCGCCGCGGTCGAGCGTCAGCTCGCCGCCACGTCGGCTCCCGCTGCCCCCGCCGCCCCGCCGCCGTCCCTGCGCCACCGCGCCAAGCGCGGACTGCTCCTCTTCGGCCTCCTCGCCGGCCTGCTCCTGATCACCGACGGCCTGCTGACCATCGTCTGGCAGGAGCCGATCACCGCGCTGCAGCAGTCGCGCGACCAGGCCGCGCTGCGCGACGACCTCCAGGGCCTGCGCAAGACGCTCGCCGCCTCGACGCCCAAGGCGCCGCAGGAGACCGCGCGCCACCGGATGCAGCGCCAGGCGGTCGCGCTCGACGGCGCCGGCCGGCCCGCCGGCTCCGCGATGGGCTCGATCAGCATCCCGAAGATCGGGCTGAAGAGCGTGTTCGTGGAGAACACCAACCACGACGCCCTGAAGAAGGGACCGGGCCACTACAAGGGCACGGTCCTGCCGGGCATGGCGGGCACGGTCGGCCTCGCCGGCCACCGCACGACCTACGGCGCGCCGTTCAAGCGCGTCAACGAGCTCCACGCTGGCTCGCGCATCGTCATGACCATGCCCTACGGCCGGTTCACCTACAGGGTGATCGGCTGGCACATCACGACGGCCGGCGACGCGTCGTCGCTGGTCTCGCACGCCGGCCAGCACCGCCTCGTCCTGACCGCCTGCCACCCGCTGTACAGCGCCGCGAAGCGCATCGTCGTCAGCGCGCGGCTGGTGTCGTCGACGCCGGCGTAGCGCCGTCGCGACTACGAGGCCGGATCCCTGCTCGGCTGCGGGTTCGGCCCCCCAGGGCCGACACCCGCTACGGGAACCCGGCCCCCTGGGCCGGCGTTCCCCAGGCGACGCTCACACACGGCGATCGCGTCCGGCGACGCGTCGACCAGCACGAACCGCCGGCCCAGCTCCGCGGCCGCCGCGCCCAGGGTGCCCGAGCCGGCGAAGAAGTCCAGGCACCAGCCGCCGGGCCGCGACGACGCCGCGACGATCCGGCGCACCACGCCCAGCGGCTTCTGCGTCGGGTAGCCGGTGCGCTCGGCGCCGTTGGTCGGGACGATCGTGTGCCACCACACGTCGGTCGGCCGCTTGCCGCGCTCACGCTGCTCGGGCGTGACGAGGCCGGGCGACATGTAGGGCTCGCGGTCGACCTCGGCGTCGTCGAACCAGTAGCGCGCCGGGTCCTTGACGTAGACCAGGATCACGTCGTGCTTGGCGGGCCAGCGCCGGCGCGGCTTCGCGCCGTAGTCGTAGGCCCAGATCAGCTCGTTGAGGAAGCACTCGCGGCCGAAGATCCCGTCGAGCAGCACCTTGACGTAGTGCGACTCGCGCGGGTCGAGGTGCACGTAGAGCGTGCCGTGGTCGGCGAGCAGCCGGCGCGCCTCGCGCAGCCGCGGCTCCAGGTAGGCCGGGAGGTCGTCGAAGGCGTCGGCGTAGGCCATCGAGCCGACCTCCTCGGTCCGGTAGCGCCGCCCGCCGAACCCGGTCCGCGTGCCCTCGGGGTCGGCGACCGCGCGCAGCGTCGTGCGGACCTGAGCGCGCCCGGTGTTGAACGGCGGGTCGATGTAGACCACGTCGAACGCGCGGTCGGGCAGCCGCGGCAGCGCCGACAGGTTCTCGCCCTCGATCAGGAGGTCGTCGTCGAGGGCCAGCGGGTGGGCGGGGACGGGTTCGACATCACGGACGACGCGCACGGCCCGCGAATGTGGCACGGTGATCGGACGATGCGACAACGACGCCTCGCGCTTCTGGCGGCGGCGGTCGTCGTCGTGGCGGGGGCCGTGCTCGTCCTGCTCGGCAGGGGCGGCGAGTCGCAGGGGCCGCGTCGGCTGGCGCCGGGCGCCGGTGCGACCGACACCACGCGCGATCCCTTCGCCTACGACGCCGGCCGGCAGGCCGACTTCGAGACCGCCGCCGCGGCGGGCCTCAGCCACGTGCTCTACGCCAAGAGCCCGGGCGGCGCGGTGGCGACCGCGCAGCGCGTCCAGAACCTGCGCCCGCTCGTCGAGGACGTCGCCCGGCGCGCGCACCAGGACCCCGACACGCTCGAGGCGATCGTCTTCCTGGAGAGCGCCGGCCGGCCCGACGTCGCGGCCTCCGACGACCTGCGGTCCGCCGTCGGCCTGACCCAGATCCTCGCCCAGACGGCGACCGACCTGCTGGGCCTGAAGGTCGACGTCGCGCGCTCGCAGAGGATCACCGCCCAGATCGCGCGGTCGCAGTCGTTCAGCCACATCGCGAAGTTGAAGGCCTTGCGGCGCCGCGTCGACGAGCGCTTCGACCCGCGCAAGGCGCTGGAGGCCACGACGCGCTACCTGGAGTTCGCCAAGGACAACCTCGGCCGGCGCGACGACCTCGCGGTCGAGAGCTACCACATGGGCGTCGGGAACCTCCAGCGCGCGCTCAAGGCGTATGGGAACGCCGACATCCCCTACGCCCAGCTCTTCTTCGACTCCACCCCGGTCCGCCACGCCAAGGCCTGGGGCGTCCTCGCCGGGCTCGGCGACGACTCCTCCACCTACCTGTGGCGCATCGGCGCGGCCAAGACCATCATGAAGCTCTACCGCGACGACCCCGACGAGGTGGTGCGGCAGGCCGCGCTGCAGGCCAGCCCGGCGGGCGAGCGCGTCCTGCGGCCCTCGGGGGCGACGCCGGCCTTCACCGACGACGGCGCGCTGCAGACCGACGCGCTCGCGGTCGTCACCGGGCCGGCGCTGCGGCCGTCGCAGGCGCTGGCCGCGCGGCCCGCGGCGCAGCGGGCGCTGCGCCCCGAGGCGCTGCGACTGCTGCGCTACCTCGCGCTCGGCGTGCGCGAGGTGTCCAAGAGCGCGCCGCTGGTCGTGACCAGCGCGGCGCGCTCGGTCGCCGGCGAGGAGCGCGACACGCGCGGCGCGTTCGGCGCCGAGACGCCGCCGTCGGCGCACACGACCGGCTACGCCTTCGACCTCTCGCGCGCCTACCGCTCACCCGCGCAGGCGCAGGCGCTCCAGTTCTGGCTCGACCGCCTCACGGCGCTCGACGCCATCGCCTGGACGCGCGAGCCGTCCGTCATCCATGTGACGGTCGGCCCGCGCGCCGCGGCGTTGACGCGGTAGTCCTAGGAGTTGGCGGCGCTGAGCAGGTCCTTGGCGACCTGCGCGACGTTCTCACCCGTGATGCCGAGCTTCTCGAGCACCTCGGGGCCCGGCGCCGACGCGCCGAAGCGGTCGATGCCGACCGAGCGGTCCACCCAGCGCTCCCAGCCCATCGTCACGGCCGCCTCGACCGAGACCTTCGGGAGCGTGGGTGGCAGGACCCCGTCGCGGTAGGCGTCGTCCTGCTCGGCGAAGAGCTCCCACGCCGGCAGCGACACCACGCGCGCGCCGATGCCCTGGTCCGCGAGGAGCTTCTGGGCCTCGATCGCCGTGTGGACCTCGGCGCCGGTGCCGACCAGCACCACGCGCTCGTCGCCGGTGGCCGGCGCGACGACGTAGCCGCCGCGGCCGACGCCGTCGAAGTCGATGTCCAGGATCGGCAGGTCCTGGCGCGACAGCGCCATCACGGCCGGCCCCTCGAGGTCCTCGATGATCACGCGCCAGGCCTCCGCCGTCTCGTTGGCGTCGGCCGGCCGGAAGACCGCGAGGCCCGGGATCGCGCGCAGCGCGGCGAGGTGCTCGACCGGCTGGTGCGTCGGGCCGTCCTCGCCCAGCGCGACCGAGTCGTGCGTGTAGATCCACGCGACGCGCAGGCCGGTGAGCGCGCTCAACCGGATCGAGCCGCGCATGTAGTCGGCGAACTGGAGGAACGTCGAGCCGTAGGGCCGCAGGATGCCGCCGTGGGCCGCGAGGCCGTTGACGGCGCCGCCCATGCCGTGCTCGCGGACGCCGAAGAAGATGTTGCGGCCCGCGTGCTCGCGGGTGAAGCGCTCGGCGTCGCCGCCGGGGAACTCCGTCTTGGTGGACTCCGACAGGTCCGCAGCGCCGCCGACGAGCGTCGGGACGAACGGCGCCATCGCCGCCATCGCCTTCTGCCCGGCCGAGCGCGTGGCGATCTTGTCCTTGCCGGGTGGGAGGGCCCAATCGACGGAGCGCAGCGCGTCCTTCAGGCCCGGCAGCGGCCGGCCGCCGTAGGAGCCGCCCTCCCACGCCAGGTCCCACTCCCTGCCGAGGTCGGCCTTGTCGTGCTTGAGCTGCGCGAGCCGCTGGTCCCACTCGGCCTGCAGCGCGGCGCCGCGCTCGCCGGCCTTGGCGAAGTCGGCGTAGACGTCGTCGGGCACCAGGAAGTGCGCGTCGGGATCCCAGCCCATGGCCTCCTTGGTGGCCCGGACCTCGTCCTCGCCCAACGGCGAGCCGTGCGCCTTGCTCGTGCCCTGCTTGTTGGGCGACGGGTAGCCGATGATCGACTTGACGCGGATGAGCGAGGGCTTGGCGGTGTGCTTCTGGCCCTCCTCGATGGCGGCCTGCAGCGCGACGACGTCGTTGGCGTCGTGGACCTCCAGGACGTGCCAGCCGTAGGCCTCGAAGCGCTTGCCGACGTCCTCGGAGTCGAAGCTCAGCGACGTCGGGCCGTCGAGCGAGATCGAGTTGTCGTCGTACAGGTAGATGAGCTTGCCGAGGCCGTACTGGCCGGCGAGCGACGCCGCCTCGGAGGCGACGCCCTCCATCAGGTCGCCGTCGGAGACGATCGCGTAGATGAAGTGGTCCTGGACGTCGGCGCCGTAGCGCTGGCGCAGGAACTCCTCGGCGAAGGCCATGCCGACGCCGTTGGCGAAGCCCTGGCCGAGCGGGCCCGTGGTGACCTCGACGCCCGGCGTGACGTGGACGCGGTCGCGCTCCGGATGGCCCGGCGTGAGCGAGCCCCACTGGCGGAACCGCTTGAGCTCGTCGAGCGGCAGGTCGTAGCCGCTGAGGTGCAGGACGCTGTAGAGCAGCGCCGAGCCGTGGCCGGCGGACAGGACGAAGCGGTCGCGGTCCGGCCAGTCCGGGTCCTTCGGGTTGTGGCGCATGACCTTCGCGTACAGGACGTACGCGGCAGGAGCCATGCCCATCGGCAGGCCGGGATGGCCGCTGTTCGCCTTCTGGACGGCGTCCATCGACAGCGTGCGGATCGTGTCGACGCTCAGCTGGTCGATCGAGGTGGAGGAGGTGGCGGCTTCCATATAGGACAACCTACCCGCCCGAACGCGGCCCTACGGAGTGAGCTGCTTGGCCTCGTCCGCGCCTTCGAGCGCCGGATCGGAGTGCGACGCGCGGAGCTCGTAGGCGGCGCGCTTGCTCGTGTCGATCTGCGCGAGCACCTGATCGGCCTTCAGCGCGCGGCTGAGGCCCTCGCGGCCGGCGCGCGGGAGCAGGTTCATCACCTTGGTGATGCCGGCGACCGAGCGCGGGACGAAGACGTCGAAGCGCGCCTCCTTCAGCGCCGCCACGATCTCGTTGGCCACGTCCTCGGGCTGGACCTGCTTGACGCCGCGCGTCTCGGTCAGGCCCGAGGCCAGCTCGGTGTTGACGACGACCGGCATGACGCAGGAGACCTCGACGCCGGTGTCGCGCAGCTCGGCGCGCAGGGCCTCGGACACGCCGACGACGAAGTGCTTGGTCCCGCAGTACGTGCCGCCGCCCGGGAAGCCGCCCTTGCCGGCGGTCGACGCGATGTTCACGACGTGGCCGCGGCCGCGCGCCAGGAAGCGCGGGACGATCTCCTTGACGCCGTGCATCACGCCGTTGACGTTGATGTCGATCATGCGCTGGGTCGTCGCGTCGTCCTCGTCCCAGAGCGTGTGGCCGACCTGCATGATCCCGGCGTTGTTGACCAGGACGTCGATCGGGCCCAGCTGCTCCTCGGCGCCGTCCAGGAACGCCTTGACCGACGCGCGCCGCGTGACGTCGAGCTCGAAGGCGACGGTGCCGTGGCCCAGCTCCTGAGCGGTCTTCTGGGCGGTCGCGTAGTCGAGGTCGCCGATGGCCACCTTCATCCCCTCGCGCAGGAACGCCTGCGCCGTGGCGCGGCCGATGCCGCGTGCGGCGCCGGTGATCGCGGCCACCTGGCCGGTGAGGATGCGGTGCTGCTTGGCCATGGGACAGAGCCTCCAACAGAAAATGACGGGGGCGTCACCGTACCAGGCCCGGCTTGACCGCGCGAGGTAGGCTGACACCGTGTCAAGCACTCCGGTCGAGGTCGTCCTCTCCGAGCTCCAGCAGGCGACGCTGCGCCAGCTGGTCGACACCTTCGCGCCGGAGGTCGCGGTCGACGACGACCCGACCGGGTTCTGGGCGCGCAAGGGCTCCGACCTCGGCGTCGACGCCGCGATCGCCCAGCAGCTGTCGTCGGGCGCGATCCCCGAGGACCAGGTCGACGGGCTCCGGCAGTTGTTGGATGCCTTGAGCGCCCAGGGCTTCGACGCGGCCCCGCAGGAGGTCCGCGAGGCGATCCTGCACGGGTTCATGGACAGCGACCCGGCCGCGCTGGGCGGGCTCAGCGGCCTGCGCGCGCTGACGTTCCTGTTGTTCTACGCGATCCCGGACCCGGCCACCGGCCGCAACCCCAACTGGGAGGCCATCGGCTACCCGGGGCCGCGGGCGCAGCCGCCGTCGGCGCAGGAGGCGCCCAAGACGATCCCGATCACGCGCCCCGCCACCGCCGACCTCACGCTCACCGCGGACGTCGTCGTGGTCGGCTCGGGCGCGGGCGGCGGCGTGATCGCGGGCCAGCTCGCGGGCGCCGGCAAGGACGTCGTGGTCCTCGAGGCCGGCGGCTACTACAACGAGGCCGACTTCAACCAGCTCGAGCTCTGGGCCTACCAGAACCTCTACCGCGCGGGCGGCCTGGCGCAGACGGCCGAGGGCCAGATCGCGCTGATGACCGGCGCCAACCTCGGCGGCGGCACGACCGTCAACTGGACCAACTGCCTGCGCACCTACGACTGGGTGCGCGCGGAGTGGGAGCAGGTGCACGGCCTCGAGGGCCTCGCCGGCCCCGAGTACGACCGCCACCTCGACGCGGTCAGCGCGCGGATCGGCGTGACCGACGCGTGCTCGGACGCCAACGGCCCCAACCAGCGCGTGCTTGACGCGGCGGCCCAGCTCGGGATCGACGGGCGCACGATCACGCGCAACGCCGACCCGGACAAGTACGACGCCGACCTCGCCGGGCTCATGGGCTTCGGCGACGTGACCGGCGCCAAGCTCGGGACCCTGAAGACCTACCTGCAGGACGCGGCCGACGCGGGCGCGCGGTTCGTGGTCGACACGCGGGTCGAGCAGGTGCTCGTCGAGAACGGCCGCGCCGCCGGCGTCGAGGGCACCTACCTCGACGCCGAGGGCAACGCGGCGCGCGTCGTCGTCCGCGCCCCGACGGTCGTGGTCGCCGCCGGCGCGCTGGACACGCCGGCGCTGCTGCTGCGCTCCGGCATCGGCGGCCCCGCCGCCGGCGACTACCTGCGCCTGCACCCGGCGACCGCGGTGATCGGGATCTACGACGCGCCCCAGCAGGCGTGGTGGGGTGCGCCGCAGTCGGCGCTGTCGATGGAGTACGCCGACCTCCAGGACGGCTACGGCTACCTCGTCGAGACGTCGCACGCCTCGCCGGGCGTAACCGGGACGTCGGTGCCGTGGGAGAGCGGGCGCCAGCACAAGGCCGACATGGCGCGCGGCCCGATCTCCAGCGCGATGGTGTTCCTGATCCGCGACCGCGGGCACGGGCGCGTGACCGTCGACGCCGCCGGCAACCCGGTCCACACCTATCCGTTCAGCGACGGCGTGGACCTCGCGAACTTCCGCCACGGCCTGCGGACGATGGCGCTCATGCACGACGCCGCCGGCGCGCAGGAGGTCCTGACCCTGCACCGCAAGCGCCTGCACTGGGTCCGGTCCGGCGGCGAGGCGATCGAGGACTACGCGGCGCGGGTCGTGGCCGCGCCGCTGTCGCCGTTCGAGCACGCGACGTTCTCGCTGCACCACATGGGCAGCGCGCGGATGGGCAAGGACCGCAAGACGTCGGTGGCCGGCCCGTTCGGCGAGCTGCACGACGTCGGCGGCGTCTGGATCGGCGACGCGTCCGCGTTCCCGACCGCCAGCGGGACCAATCCGATGCTGACGACGATGGCCCTGGCCCACCGGACCGCCGAGGCGATCGGCGCCTCCTAGTAGCGTCCGCCCATGCCGTCCTTCTTCGCGCACGAGGGCCGTCGCCTGGCCTACACCGTCTACGGCGAAGGACCGCGCACGACCGTGCTGCTGCACGGGTTGCTGCTGTCGCAGAAGATGCACCGGCCGCTCGCGCGGGCGCTCGCCCGTGAGGGCAACCGGGTCATCACGCTGGACCTGCTCGGCCACGGCCGCTCGGACCGCCCGCGCGACATGACCGCCTACTCGATGCCGTTCTTCGGCGAGCAGGTCATCGCGCTGCTCGACCACCTCGGGCTCGACGAGGCGGTCGTGGCCGGGACGTCGCTGGGCGCCAACGCGACGCTCGAGGCCGCCGCCGCCCACCCGGACCGTGTGCGCGGGATGGTCGTCGAGATGCCGGTGCTCGACAACGCGCTGCTCGGCTGCGCGATCGCGTTCACGCCGCTGATGTGCGCACTGACGTTCGGCGAGCCGGTGATGAAGGGCGTCTCCTGGTTCACGCGCAAGGTCCCGACCGGCGGGATCTGGGGCGCCGACGTCCTGCTCGACACCGTCCGCCAGCAGCCCGGCCCGTCCGCCGCCGTCCTGCAGGGCCTGTTCTTCGGCCGCGTCGCCCCGCACCGCGACATCCGCCGCACGATCGCCGCGCCGGCGCTGGTCATCGGCCACGACCGCGACCCGGTCCACCCGTTCTCCGACAGCGACGCGCTCGTCAACGAGCTGCCGAACGCGCGGCTGCTGCGCGCCGACTCGTTCCTGGAGCTGCGGATGACGCCCGAGCGGTTGACGAGCGAGATCGCGGCGTTCCTCGCCGAGTGCTGGAAGCCGCGGCGCAAGACGCGCTCGGCGGCGGCCTGACCGTCCGCTCAGCCAGAGCGGCAAGCCGCTTTACGCACCGTTCATGGACGCACCGCTACTCTCTCGCGCGTGTCGAGCCGCCAGGAGGAGAAGGAGCGCCGCCGCCGCGAGCGCGAGGAACGCGAGCAGGCGGAGGCCAGCAAGGTCGCCAGCAGGCGCCGGCTGCAGCTCGTCGCGGGAGCCGTCATCGGCCTCGTGGCGATCGCCGCCGTCGTCGCGGCGATCGTGTCGGCCGCCGGCGGAGGCGGCGACGACAAGGGCGACGGGGGCGGCTCGGCGAGCGGCTCCTACAAGTCCGTCGCGCTCCCGGTCCGCAAGACCACCGACTTCGACGCGGCCGTCAAGGCCGCCGGGTGCACCTACAGGAAGTACCCGAGCGAGGGCCGGACGCACCTCCCGTCCGACACCGCGGTCAACAACAAGTACAAGACGAACCCGCCGACGTCGGGCAACCACCGGCCGACGCCGGCCGAGGACGGCGTCTACGCCCCGGGCAACACGCCCGACAAGGAGAACTTCGTCCACACGCTCGAGCACGGGCGCATCGAGCTGCAGTACTCGCCGAAGGCGCCGGCCGCCGTGCGCAACCAGCTGTACTCGCTCTTCAACGAGAAGGTCAAGGGCGTGAGCGGCTACCACATGGTGCTGTTCGAGAACAACACCAACATGCCCTACGAGGTCGCGGTGACGGCGTGGACGCAGCTGCTCGGGTGCGAGACCGTCAACGACAAGACGTGGGACGCGATCCGCGCGTTCCGCGACCGCTTCGTCGACAAGGGCCCGGAGCTGATCCCGTAGGCGGTCTCCGGGCCGGAGAACCGCCTAGGACGGGACCGGCGGACCGGGCGGCGCGACGATGTCCCGCCCGGTCGGCGCCAGCTCGGCGTCCAGCTCGAGCTGCCAGAAGTACCGCGTGAACGTCGTGCCGGCCTGGAAGTCGCCGACGTGCGGCGCGATCGTCTCGCCGTCGGCCATCCGGGCGATCAGCTCCGGGTAGCTCTGGCCCGGGCGCGCCGCGTAGACCGGCGCCGGGAACGCGCCGCCGAAGCGCGTGTTGACGTCGGTGATCCCCAACCCGATGTCCTTGTCGCGGAAGACCTGCACGGTCGCGGGGCCGCGGACGCCGAAGGCCTCGACCGTCCGGCAGCCGAGGTCGACCAGCTCGGCGTCGGCGATGATGGTGCCCTTGATCGACTCGCCGCCGCGCGACTCGAGCATCGTGCGCGGGATCGCGTTGAGGCAGCGGCCGTCGCGGTCGCTCAGGCAGTCGATGGAGAACTCCGGGCCGTCCATCAACCGCTGCAACATGACGGGCTCGTCGATGTAGTCGACGAAGAACGCCGCCTCGCGCGCGTCGGCGGCCGGGAAGATGTTGCGCGCGCCAGAGCCGTGGATCGGCTTGACCATCACAGGGAACGGCGCGGCGTCGATGTCCGCCGGCTTGACGGTCGGCGGCGACGGCAGCCCGTGCTGCTGGAGCAGCTCGTGGCAGGCGTACTTGTCGTAGGTGTGCTCGGCGATGACCGGGTCCGGGACCAGCGCCTCGGGCAGGCGGCCGTCGGCGCGGGCGTGGGCCAGGACGTCGATGTCGAGGTCGGTCAGCGGGACGATCGCGCCGACGTCGTGCTCGGCGACCAGGCGCTGCAGCGCCGGGACGTAGTCGGGGTCCTTGATCAGCGGGACCGACGTCCGGACCGTCGCCGCGTACTGGGCGGGCGCCAGCGGGTTGGGGTCGCACGCGACGACCTTGGTGTGCTGGGCGAACGCGCTGACGATGTCATAGCGCTTGCCCGTACCGGTCAACATCACCGACCTGCTCATGAGGGGTCCACCCATCCGCCCGTCTCGCCCTTGTAGAGGCCGTGGCCGGTGACCAGCATCCGCGCCGTCAGCCACAGGATCCGGACGTCGAGCGCCAGGCTCGCGTGCTCGACGTACCAGAGGTCCAGCTCGATGCGCTGCGGCCACGGCAGCGACGCGCGGCCGTTGACCTGCGCCCAGCCGGTGATGCCCGGCTTGAGCGCCAGGCGGCCGCGCTGGCGGTCGGTGTACTGCGCGACCTGGACCGGGACCGTCGGGCGCGGGCCGATGATCGACATCTCGCCCCTGAGGACGTTGACGAGGTTCGGCAGCTCGTCGATCGACGTCCGGCGCAGCAGCGCGCCGACGCGCGTGATGCGGCTGTCGCCGTCGTCGACCGCGAGGCCGGCGCCCATGCGCTCGGCGCCCGCGACCATCGTGCGCAGCTTGAGCACGTCGAACGGCGCGCCGTCCTTTCCGACCCGGTGCTGGCGGTAGATCGGGTGGCCCTTGGACTCCAGCCGGATCGCGACGACCGCCAGCGCGACGATCGGGCTGGTGAGCAGCAGGACGGTCGCCGAGACGAGCACGTCGAACGCGCGGCGCAGGGGTTCGTTCATCTCAGCGGGTTCCCTCCGGCGGGTCCCAACCGGCGGCGGTGCCGTGGCGGACGTGGTCGACGAGCCCGAGCGCGATCGAGCCTTGGGTCAGGATGTAGTACTTGGCGAGGAGGACGGGCCGGGCGCGCGTCGGCGCGAAGGCGGCGGCCAGCCCTAAGAGCTGCGCGCGCCGCAGCCACCTCGGCGCGGTGGCGAGCGCGACGAGGTGCAGCGCCGGGCCGAAGTAGCGCAGCCAGCGGTGGCTGGCGATCATCATGGTGTACTTGGCCGGCCAGCCGCGCGGGTTCAGCAGGCCGCCGTGCAGGACGATCGCCCACGCGTGGCTCATCATGCGCCGCTTGCGCGCCGCCTCGCCCTCGACGTCGGGGACCATTCGCTCGGTCGCGTGGGCCTGCGGCTGCTCGACGCAGCGCCAGCCCATCCGGACCAGGGTGAAGGGGAACTTGAGGTCGTGGCCCATGACGGGGTCGACCTCGACGTAGGCGTCGCGGCGCGTGGCGTAGATCGCCCCGTTGCCGGCGGTGACCGAGGCGAGGTCGGACTCGCGGGCGCGCAGGAACATCTCGTAGCGCCAGTAGACGCCCTCCTGGTTCGTGCCGCCGTCGGGGTTGACGAACGTCACGCGGCCGCAGACGTAGCCGATCCTCGGGTCGGTCGCGAACGGCGCGACCAGGCGGCGCAGCGCGTCGGGCGCCCAGAGCGCGTTCGCGTCGGAGAACGCCACGACGTCGGCGGTCGCGCGCCGGACCGCCGCGTCCTGCGCGCGGACCTTGCCGCCGCGCGGGAGGTCGAGGACGACGTCGGCCCCGGCGGCGCGCGCCGCCTCCGGCGTCCCGTCGGTCGAGCCGTCGCAGGCCACGACGACCTCGAGCCGGTCGCGCGGGTAGTCGAGCGCGAGCGCGTTGGCGACCTTGGCGGCGATGACGTCGCGCTCGGCGTGCGCGGCGACGATCAGCGAGACGGTGGGCAGCGCGGTGTCGTCGACCTGGTCGGGCCAGGCCTGCTCGACGCGCGGCCGGAGCGCGGCGAGCGCCGCGCCGTAGCCGACCTGCGCCCAGCCGAGCAGGGCCGCCGATGTCCAGAAGATGCCGCGCCTCACGAGCGCCTGAGCATGGCGTACAGGGCCAGATGCTGCTGCGCGATGGCGTCCCAGGAGTAGGTCGTGCGCGCCGCCTCCTGCGCGCTGGCCGCCAGCGCGGCGCGGCGCCGCGGGTCCGCCAGCAGGGTCGCCAGCGCGGCGTGCAGCGCGGCCGGGTCGTCGGGCGCCACCAGCTCTGCAGCACCGGTCGCCGCGACCTCCGGGAAGCCCCCGACGGCGCTCAGCAGCAGCGGGCGGCCGAGGCCGAGCGCGGCGTAGAGGACGCCGGACTGGTCGATCGCGCGGTAGGGCAGCGCGATCAGGTCGGCGCGGCGCAGGACGCCGGCCAGCTCGGCGTCGTCGACGAAGCGCGCGACGATCCGGACGCCGGGCGGCAGCGTGGCCGGGTCGGGCAGCGGCATGCGCGGCATCCCGACGATCCACAGCTCGCCCGGCGGGTCGGCGCCGAAGCGGCGCCACGCGTCGAGGAGGACGTCGACCCCCTTGTACCGGCGCAGCAGGCCGGGGAGCGCGACGACGGGCGTGTCCGGCCCCGGCGCCAGCTCGGGCGGCAGGCGGGCGTCGAGCGCCGCGAGGTGCGTGAACGCGCCGTGCGGGATGACCGTCACGCGCGCCGGGTCGATCCCCAGCTCGCGGGTGAGCCGGGCGGCGCCGTGCGCGGAGTGGACGACGACGTGGTCGACGCGCTCGTAGAGGCGCCGCTGGGCGCGGAGCTGGCCCGCGCGCGGCTCGCGCGGCAGGACGTCGTGGGCGGTCAGCACGGTCGGGACGCCGCGCGGCAGCAGGTGGACGTCGAGCGGCTGGACGGTCAGCCACTGGAAGTGCACGACGTCGGCGGCGCGCGCGGCCCCGCGCGCGTAGGCCACCATCTCGGGCACGTGCTCGGCGAGCTTGGCGACCAGCCGCGCCTTCGAGCCGGGCGCGCCGACGCCCGCGGCGCGCCGGTAGAACCGCTCGTCGACCCCGTAGCCCTCGGCCGGCGGGACGTCGCCGTAGGCGAAGCGGCTCGTGACCAGCCGGACCTGCGCGCCCGCGCGAGCGAGCGCGGCCGCGAGGGCGCGGTCGTAGGGCGGCGTGAACGCGGAGGGGTCGACGACGTCTACTCGCACCGGGGAGCCACGCTACCGGGCCCCGCGACCGCTCAGTCCGGCGCGCCCGCGTCGTCTCAGCCCCATGACCGATCATCCGAAGGACGGCCTGGCCGCGCTCGCGCCGCTGCTGGGCGAGTGGATCGTCGAGGCGCCCGAGCTGCCGCCGACCGGCGGTCCCCGGCGACGACGCGCTTCGAGCCGGTCCTGGGCGGCGCCTTCCTGCTCCAGCGCGCCGAGGTGCCGGGCGTCGCCGTCGCGCCCGATCTGCACGCGCTGATCGGGGCCAACCCCGACGGCACGTTCCTGCAGTACTACTTCGACTCGCGCGGCGTGGTCCGCCAGTACGCCATGACCTTCGCCGACGGCCTCTGGACGCTCGAGCGCCACCCGCCGGCCCCGGACTTCGCGCAGCGCTTCCGCGCGACGCTCAGCGCCGACGGCACGACGATCGACGGCGCCTGGGAGGCCCACCGCGACGGCGCCTACGTCCGCGACTTCGGGCTGACCTACCGCCGCCCGAGCCAGCCCAACTAGAGCGCCAGGCGCCAGTCGTTGCAGGCCATCGTGGTCCCCGGCGGGTACTCGAGCTCCAGGCCGGCCTCGACCAGCGTGAAGCCGACAGAGCGGCAGACCGCGTTGGAGGCGGCGTTGTCGACGCCCGGGAAGGCGTGGATCGCGGCGGCGCCGCCGGCCGCGCGGGCCTCCGCGATCGCCAGCCGCGTCCCACCCGACGCCAGCCCGCGGCCCTGGAAGGCCGGCAGGATCGACCAGCCGATCTCGTAGACGGTCGCGCCGCGCCACTCGCGCTCCCAGAAGCCGACCCAGCCGGTGCGCGCGCCGTCGCCGTCGACCACGGCGTACTGCCCCGGGTCGACCACGTAGCGCGCCTGGCGCTCGGCGATCTTCTCCGCCGTCTCCGCGCCGCCGACGTGCGCCATCTGCGCCTCGTCGCCGTTCAGCGCCGCGAGCAGGCCCGCGTCCGCGTCGCTCCAGGGCTCGAGGTGGAGGGATGCGGTCACGCGCCTGACCCTACGCCGTAGGCTCGCCGACGATGCCCCTCCGCGTCGGGATCGACCTCGTCAAGGCCGCGACGGTGCAGGACGCGCTCGCCGAGCACGGCGCGCGGTACCTGGACCGCGTCTACACGCCGGCCGAGCAGGAGCAGTGCGGCGGCGACCCGCTGCGCCTCGCCGCGCGCTTCGCGGCCAAGGAGGCGACCATGAAAGTCCTGCAACCGCGCGCCGACGACGCGCTGCCGTGGCTGGCGATCGAGGTGGTCCGCAACCCGGACGCGGCGCCCGCGATCGCGCTGCACGGAGCCGCCGCCGCGCTGGCCCGTCAGGCGGGCCTCACCGAGCTGGCGCTGAGCTTCACCCACGAAGACGAGTACGCCGCGGCGGTCGTCGTGGGGACATAGGCCGGCGACCCTTTCATCCAGCGGTCAAGATCTTGCGGCGGGGCACCGATAATCAGGAGCGTGTCTTTCCCCGCAGTCCGTGAGATCGTCTCCGAGCACGGTCGCCTGAGCGTCGATGTCACGACGCTGTCCGACGACGACAGCCTGTACGAGGCCGGAATGACCTCGCACGCGAGCGTGAACGTCATGCTCGCCCTCGAGGACGCCTACGACGTGGAGTTCCCCGACGAGATGCTCAAGCGCAGCGTCTTCGAGTCGGTCGGCTCGATCTCGTCCGCCCTCAGCCAGCTCGACGTGCAGGTCGCATGACCGTCGCCGCCGACCGCGACGCCGCCTTCCTCGCCGGCATCGACCAGCTCGCCGACGCGATCGCGGCCGTCCACGCCGACGACGTCGACCGCGGCGCCCGCTTCCCCACCGAGACCATCGACGCGCTGCGCGAGCAGCGCGCGCTCTCGGCGCTCGTCCCGGCCGAGTACGGCGGGGACGGCATCTCCTTCGAGGCCGTCGCCCAGGCCTGCTTCGTGCTCGGCCGCCGCTGCGGCGCCAGCGCCATGGTCTTCGCCATGCACCAGATCCAGGTGGCGACGATCGTCCGCCACCTCGACGGCTCGCCGTGGTTCGAGGACTACCTGCGCGAGCTGGTCGCCGACCAGCGCCTGATCGCCTCCGTGACCTCCGAGGTCGGCACCGGCGGCGACATGAGCCGCTCGGTCGCCGCGCTCACGCCCATCGACGGCGACCCGGCCCGCGCGACGTTCGAGAAGCAGGCGCCGACCGTCTCCTACGGCGCCTACGCCGACGACCTGCTGGTGACGCTGCGCGCCAGCCCGGACGCCGGCCCCGGCGACCAGGTCGCGGTGCTGGCCCGCCAAAGCGACACGACGCTGGAGCCGACCGGCACGTGGGACCCGCTCGGCATGCGCGGCACGTGCTCGCCCGGCTACGTCGTGCGCGCCGAGGTGCCGGTCGCGCAGGTCATGGGCGCGCCGTTCCCGTCGATCTCCACCGAGTCGATGGTCCCGATCAGCCACCTGCTCTGGTCGCACATCTGGCTCGGGATCGCGACCGACGCGTTCGACCGCGCCCGCGCCTTCGTGCGCGCCGCCGCGCGCCGCGCGCCCGGCGAGCCGGTCCCGGCCGCGATGAAGCTGTCGCACGTCATGACCCAGCTGTCGCTGCTGCGCGCCGAGGTCCACAGCGCGATGCAGGACTGGACCGAGGCCGAGGCCGACCGCGAGCGGCTGTCGACGATGGCCTTCGCCCTGCGCTTCAACAACCTCAAGCTCGCCGCCTCCGAGCAGGCGCCGCGCGTCTGCCAGCAGGCGATGGGCGTCTGCGGCATCGTCGGCTTCAAGAACGACACGCCGTTCAGCATCGGGCGCCACCTGCGCGACTCGATGTCCGCGTCGCTGATGGTCGCCAACGAGCGCATCCACCAGACCAACGCCGGCCTGCTGCTGATCGCCAAGGAGGTCTAGCGCCATGGCCGCGTACCGCGAGGCGTCTGCGGATCAGGCGCAGTTGATGGAGGCCTTGGTCGAAGCCGGGCACCTGATCCCGTCGGGCGTGCCCGGCGTCTACGGCCGCGGCAGCGACTACGAGGACGTCCGCCAGCGCTTCGACGCCTACGTCACGCGCGCCGCGCTCGCCGCGGGTGAGACTCCGGAGGTCCTGCGCTTCCCGCCGGTCCTGCCGCGCCAGCAGATCGAGGATCTCGGCTACCTGGAGAACTTCCCGCACCTGGCCGGCTCGGTCTTCGCGTTCGAGGGCACCGAGGCCCAGGCGCGCGGCATGGCCGAGGTCGCCGGGCGCCACGAGGACTGGTCCGAGCACCAGCACCAGAGCGAGCTCTGCCTCACCCCGGCCGTCTGCTACCCGGTCTACCCCGCGGTCGCGCGCCGCGGCACGCTGCCGGCCGGCGGCCTGACGATCGACCCGGGCGCGTCCTACGCGTTCCGCCACGAGCCCTCCGGCGACCCGGCGCGGCTGCAGATGTTCCACATGCGCGAGCTGGTCCGGATCGCCGAGCCCGAGACCGTGCAGACCTGGCGCGACGGCTGGCGCGACCGCGCGCTGCAGCTGCTGGTGGACCTGGGCCTGGCCGCCCGCTTCGACGTGGCCAACGACCCGTTCTTCGGGCGCTCGGGCCGGATGATGGCCGCGTCCCAGCGCGAGCAGGCGCTGAAGTTCGAGATCCTGGTGGAGATCACCGATCCCGAGCCGACGGCGATCGCGTCCTTCAACTACCACCAGGACCACTTCTCCGCGCTGTACGGCATCACGACCGCCGACGGCGGCGACGCGCACACCGCGTGCTTGGGCTTCGGCCACGAGCGGATCGTGCTCGCGCTGCTGCGCACGCACGGGCTCGACGTGGCCGCCTGGCCGGCGGACGTGCGCGCGCTGCTGTGGGGCGCCGAGGCGTGAGCGCGGTGGGCGCCGAGGTGTCGTCCTACACGCCGCACCCGGTTCACCAGCCGGGTCGCACCTACGTCGAGACCAACTGCTACACCGACGTCGTCGTCGAGCTACTGCACGCGCGCGGGCTGGAGCCGCTGGCCGCGCTGGGCATCAACGTGCGCATGGACTTCGAGGGCGACCAGTGGACGTTCTTCAAGCCCGCGCCGGGCGACCTGGAGCGGCTGTACGGGATCGACATCCACGAGATGCAGCCCTACCGGCCGCTGCCCGACCAGATCGCCGACCAGTTGGCGGCCGGGCGCACGATCATCGTCGAGCTCGACTCGTGGTGGCTGCCGGACACGGCGGCGACCGCGTACCGGACCGACCACGTCAAGACCTCGGTGGCGGTCGACGCGATCGACCGCGACGCGCAGTGGCTGCGCTACTTCCACAATGCCGGGCGCTACGAGCTGAGCGGCGAGGACTACCGTGGCGTCTTCTCCGGCGGCGGCGAGCTGCCTCCGTACACCGAGCTCGTGCGCTTCGACGCCGGCCCGGCGCTGGAGGGCGCCGCGCTGCGCGCGGCGGCCCGCGCGCTGCTCGTCCACCACCTGGCCCGCCGCCCGGCGACGAACCCGTTCGCCCGCTTCGGCGCGGCGCTGGAGCGCGACCTGCCGGCGCTGCTGGCCGGCGACCCGGCGGGCTACCACGCGTACGCGTTCGCGACCGTCCGGATGGTCGGCTCGGGCTTCGACCTGCTGGCCGCGCACGTGCGCTGGCTGCTGGGCCCGGACGGCGAGGGCGCGGCGGGTGCGATGGACGACATCGTCGGCGCGAGCAAGTTGTTGTCGTTGAAGCTGGCGCGGCGCAAGGTCTTCGACCCCGCGCCGGTCGTCGACGGCCTCGCCGCCGCGTGGGAGCAGGCCACCGGCGAGCTGGATGCCGCGCTGGCCTGAGCAGGACGGGATCGCGGTCCGGCGGCTCGACGGCTTCACGCGGTCGGGGCAGACGTTCACGCTGGCCTTCGACGCCGCGGACGGCCCGGCGGGCGAGCGGGTGTCGCTCGTGTTCGACGGCGTCGCGACCGCGTGGACGGCGGAGCTGAACGGCACCGAGCTCGCGCGCGGCGATTCGATGTTCGCCGGCGCCGAGGCGGACGTGACCGCGCTGCTGGTGGGGGTCAACACGCTGACGATCCGCTGCGCGAGCGAGGAGGAGCTGCTGGCCGACCGGCCCAGGCGCCCGCGCCAGCGGTGGCGGACCAAGGTGGTGGAGAACGGCGGCGCGCTGCGCTTCGTCCGCACGAGCGTGGTGGGCCGGGCGCCCGGGTTCGCGCCGGGGCCGCCGACGGTCGGCCCGTGGCGGCCGGTGTGGCTCGTGCGGCGTGCGGCGAGCGCCGCGACGGTCGAGGACGTCACGCTGCGGCCGCGGATCGAGGGCGGCGACGGCGTCGTCGCGGTGTCGGTGCGGCTGGCGGGCGCGGCCGCGCGGGTGGAGGCGGTGGTGGGCGACGCCCGGGCCGAGCTGGCGGCGGGCGAGGACGGCCGCTTTACCGGAGAAGTGCGGGTGGTCGATCCGGCCCGGTGGTGGCCGCACACGCACGGCACGCCGGCATTGCACGACGTGTCCTTGGTCCTCGACGACGGGCAACCTGTCGGCGTCGGGCGCACCGGCTTCCGCACGCTGTCGGACGACGTCGCCGCGCTCGCGGTCAACGACGTCCCGGTCTTCGCCCGCGGCGTCGTGTGGACGCCGGTGCCCGAGGGCGAGGTCCGCGCGACGCTCGAGACGCTGCGCGACGCCGGGATCAACCTCGTCCGGATCCCGGGGATCGGCGTCTACGAGGACGTCACGTTCCACGACCTCTGCGACGAGTTGGGGCTCTTGGTCTGGCAGGACTTCATGTTCGCCAACCTCGACTACCCGATCGAGGACGAGGACTTCCGCGCGCAGGTGGTCGACGAGGCGCGCGCCGTGCTCGCGCGCGTCGGCGGCCGGCCGAGCCTCGTCGCGCTGTGCGGCAACAGCGAGGTCGAGCAGCAGGCGGCGATGTTCGGGGTCGGGGTGGGTGGAGACGGGATCGGCCGCGGCGAGCTGTTCGGAGGGCTGCTGCCCGGGCTGGCGCGTGCGGCCGGCGTGGACGTGCCCTACGTCCCGAGCGCGCCGAGCGGCGGGCCGCTGCCGTTCCACCCGGGCAGCGGGGTCGCCAACTACTTCGGCGTCGGCGGCTACCGGCGCCCGCTCAGCGACGCGCGGACGGCCGGTGTCCGGTTCGCCTCGGAGTGCCTGGCGTTCGCGAACGTCCCGGACGGCGACGTCGCCGACGGCGAGGGCGTCATGCGCGACGTCGGCGCCGACTGGGACTTCGCCGACGTGCGCGACCACTACCTCCGCGAGCGCTACGGCGTGACGGCGGCGGACGTCGACCGCGAGCGCTACCTCGCGCTCAGCCGCGAGGTCAGCGGCGAGATGATGGCCTTGGTCTTCGGCGAGTGGCGGCGGCGCGCCTCGCCGTGCGGCGGCGGCATCGTGCTGTGGTCGCGCGACCTCCGCCCCGGCGCGGGCTGGGGCGTGCTCGACGCCGCGGGGCGGCCGAAGGTCGCGCTCGCCCACCTGCGCCGCGCGCTCGCGCCGCGTGCCGTGTGGATCGTCGACGAGGGCATGAACGGCCTCGACGTCCACGTCGCCAACGACGGCCCGGAGGCCCTGGACGCCGAGCTCGAGGTCGCGGTCCTCGCCGACGGCACGCGCGCGATCGCCGAGGCGACGACGGCGCTGCGCCTCCCGCCCCACGCTGCCGAGCACGTCAACGTCGAAGGCCTCCTCGGCCGCTTCCTCGACGTCTCCTACGCCTACCGCTTCGGCTCCCCCGCCCATGACACGGTCGTTGCGACGCTGCGCGTCGCCGGCGCGCCACTCGCCCAGGCCACCCACTTCCCGCTCGGGCCGCCGACGGAGCCGACCGCGTTCACGCTGACCGCGACGCACGACGGCGACCGCGCGGTGACGCTCGCCACCGACCGCGTCGCCTGGGGCGTGCGCCTCTCTGCCCCCGGCTTCGCCCCGGCCGACGACGCCTTCACGCTCACGCCCGGCGTCCCGCGCACGATCGCGCTGCGCCCGCTCACGCCCGGCGCCCGCCTCGCCGGAGCGACCGTCACAGCGCTCAACCTCATCGGTGAGTCACCGGTCGTCGCGCCGGATCTGAAACCCTGACGCGCCTTGGGCGTCGAGGTCTCCTTCTGCGTCGTGAACACCGACCAGCGCGAGCTGCTGGTCCACTGCCTCGACGCGCTCGCGGCCGAGCGCGAGGCGCTGCCGTTCCCGACCGAGGTGCTCGTCCTCGACAACGCCTCGACCGACGGCTCCGCCGGCGCGGCGAGGGGCCACGCGACCGTGACCGAGGTCGTCGCGCTCGACCAGCGCCGCGGCAAGGGCGAGAACGACAGCCACCTGCTCCAGCGCGCGCGCGGCCGGTTCTGCCTGCTGCTCAACGAGGACTCCGAGCTGCGGCCCGGCGCGACCGCCACGCTGCACCGCGCGCTGGTCGAGGACGCCGAGGCCGCCGCGGCCGGCGCCAAGCTGCTGCGCCCCGATGGCCGCGTGCAGCCGTCGGCCTGGCGCTTCCCGACGCCCGCGACCGCGCTGGTCGGCGCGCTGTTCCTGCACAAGCGGCTCACGGTCCAGTCGCGCGGGCGCCGCACGCGCCGCGTCGACTGGGCGCAGTCCGCCGCGCTGCTCGTCCGCCGCGACGCCGCGCGCGAGATCGGCTGGTTCGACCCGCAGTTCTTCGTCTACTCCGACGAGGTCGACTTTTGCCGCCGCCTGGCCGACGCCGGCTGGCACACGCTCTGGGTGCCGACCGCCGAGGCGATCCACCACGAGCAGCTGTCGACCGGCGCGGTGCCGGAGCGGCGCATCGTCGAGCTCTCCCGCAACCGCGACCGCTACATGCGCAAGCACCACTCGGCGGGCGCCGCGTTCGTCGTCCGGCTGCTCACCGCGTGGGCGTACGCCGTTCGGGCCGGGGTCGCCACGGTCGCCCCCGGGCACGACCCGAAGCGCTACTGGCGCCACGTCACCGCGACGCTGCGCCCCTCGCGCGGCGAGGGCCTGCGCGAAGCGGCCCACGAGTTCAACCGCGGCGGCCCGACGCTCTAGTTCCCGGCTCTTCCCATTGCGCCGCAACTTCGGCGCGTTGACGTCCCCATTTTCGGTTCGGCCCCGGACGAATGTTGGATTGGATCGCATCCCGCGCCTTTCGCCCGAGGGTTATGGTCGAACGGACGCCGCGAGGTGGATCGGCATGCACGCTGGGTCCGCTGGGGATGAAGGGCGACGCGGCGCCCCGCCGGACCCGACCGACCCGCGGCGCCTCGTGGCCGAGACGCCGCGGGCCGCAGGGCCCGGCGCGAGGATCAGGTCGTCGCGGGCTCGCCGCGGCGGCGCAGCTCGCCGAGGCGCTTGAGCTCGGCGACCGTCACGACGCGCGCCGCGACGAGCGCCGGCGGGACGAGCAGCAGCAGCGCGAAGCGCGTGATCAGCCCGGTCGCGCCCTGGGTCGGCAGCAGCAGCTCGCCGCCGACGCCGATCACCGTGAAGACGGCCACCGCGGCGCTCAGGCGCGCCCACTCGAACGGGACCGCGAACAGGTGCCGGGTCAACAGGTACAACGTGGCCACGATCACGACGTAGGCGCCGCACAGCGCGATGCCGGCGCCCGCGATCCCGAGCGGCCCGACCAACGTCACCAACAACACCGCGTTGACCACCAGGCCGGCCGCGGTCGCCGGGAAGTTCCGGGTCGTCACCTTCGCGCGCCCCGCGACCGTGATCAACACCAACACCAACCCGTACAGCGCCCAGCCGAGCGCGACCCACGGCAGCGCCGCGCTGGCGCCGTAGTACGAGGGGTCGCTGGCCAGCGCGCGGACCGCCCAGCGGCCGACGAGCAGCACGCCGCAGACCACGGTGCCGGTCACGGCGACGTACAGCGTCGTCACGCGGGCGTAGAGCCGCGCGGCCTGCGCCTCGTCGGTCACCGAGTACGCCAGCGGCGGCCACGCGGCCTGGAAGCCGCGCACCGCGACGATCACGACCGTCGAGAGCTTCGCCGCGAAGCCGTAGCGGCCCGCGGCGTCCGGGGACTGCGCGTGGATGAGGTAGGTCCGGTCCAGGACGTTGAGCGCGAACGCCGCCGCGTCGGCCGGCACGGTCGGGCCGCCGAAACGCAGCAGCGCGACGGTCCGGCGCGGCGGCCGGAACGACACGCGGTCGCGCATGACGATCCACAGGGCGATCAGGATCACCGTCGACGCGCCGTAGTTGCCGAAGACGTAGCCGTTGGCGCCGTCGTCGCGGATCACGACGAGCGTCACCGTCAGCGTGACCGTCAGCAGGATGTTGGCGACCGCCGCGATCACGTAGGTCTTGAGCCGCTCCTCGACGCGCAGCAGCGCGTTGGCGACCTCCAGGTTCGTGAACGCCCACAGGCCGAAGATGCCGATCCGCATCAGGCCGACGTTCTCGTCGACGAGGATCAGGCGCGACAGCGGCGCGGCGAAGACGAGCGCGACGAGGCAGAAGGCGGTCGACGCGTACAGCGTCCAGGCGGTCACCGTGCGGGCGAGGTCCAGCCGCCGCGCGTGGTCCTCGTCGTCGAACCAGAACCGGACGAACGCCTCGCCGATCCCGAAGCGCAGCAGGATCGACGTGAAGATGATCGCCGTGAGCAGGTTCTCGGCGTAGCCGTAGTCGGCCGTGCTCAGGTGGCCCGTGTAAAGCGGCAGCGTGATGAGCGCCAGCAGGCTCGAGAGGATGCTCGGCGCCTGGTAGGCGAACGTGCTCGCTAGAAGTCGGCGAAGCAGCCCGGCCATCGGCCACGGCACGCTATCGGGGTCGCGGGCGGCATCGCGGCGAAGCAGCCCGGCCATCGGCCACGGCACGCTATCGGGGTCGCGGGCGGCATCGCGGCGAAGCAGCCCGGCCATGCGCGAGGGCACGGTACCGACGGCGCGCTGGCTACGCTGCGCTCCGCCCCATGGCCCCGACCGAGCTGCGTCCCCTCTGCCTCTTGCTCCTCCCGCGTCCGCTGGAGGGCTTCATCCTGCGCGACCAGGCCGAGGACCTGCTGCGCGCGGATGGCGTGGTCGCCGTCGATCCGCCGCGGATCCCGTACGGCGCGTTCGCCCGGCTGCCCCACGCGGTGGGCGACCGCATGGCCAACCGCGTCGCCCGGCGGCTGCTGAAGGTGCTGCGCCGCAACGGCGACCGACCCAAGGTCATCGTGATCTTCCACCCCGTCCAGGTGCTGCTCGCGCGGGCGATCCTGCAGCGGATGCCCGACTGCGAGCTCTGGTACGGCCGCTGGGACCGCTACGAGCACGCGTACGATGCCAAGCCGCACCTGCGCGCGCGGCTGACCGAGATGCACGAGGCGGCCGCGTCGCTGTCGTCGCTGACGTTCGTGGCCAGCGACGAGCTGCTGCGCCTGGAGCAGGACGCCGGGCGCGACGCGCAGCTCGTCCCGCTCGCCGCCGACGCGTTCCCGGCACCCGACCCGACCGACCACGTCGTCGCGGTCTCGCTCGGCCACCTCGGCTGGCGGACCGACTGGGCGCTGCTGCGCGCGGTCGGCGAGCGCCTCGGCTCGCGGCTGACGCTGCTGCTCGTCGGCGCCTGGCACGACGACGAGGCCAAGGGCGACGAGGACTACGCCTGGTGCCGGGCGCATCCCGGCTTCGTGTGGCTCAGCAGCCGGACCGACGAGGAGGCCGCCCGCCTGATCCTGTGCGCCGACGTCGGCATCGTCCCGTTCCGGGTCGAGCCGTTCAACGACGCGGGCCTGCCCTACCGGATCCTCAAGTACGCGCGCCTCGGCCGCCGGACGGTCGCGCCGGAGCTGGCGGGCGTGAAGACGTGGTCGGACGCCGTGACGACCGCCGCCGACGCGGACGCGTTCGCCGCCGCGCTGGTGGAGCAGGCCGGCCGCCGCACCGCGCCCGACCTGGAGCTGCGCGCGTGGGCGCTGGAGCAGACGGCGTCGTCGCAGAACGACCCGCTGTGGCGGCGGCTGCGCGCGCTGGGGATCACGTGAGCGCGAGCGACGACATCGAGATCGTCCGCGGCCGCGCCGAGCTGCTGGACCAGGTCCGGCCGCTCTGGCTCGCGTTGCGCAACCACCACAACAAGATCGCGCCCGACCTCGGCCCGGTCCGCGAGGACGACGAGTCCTGGCGCCGTCGCCGAGCGCAGTACGAGGCGTGGCTCGGCGACGAGCGCGCCTTCGTCCTGCTCGCCCGCCGCCAGCATCGGGCCGTCGGCTACGCGTTCGTCCGCGTCGAGCAGCAGGGCTCGCCGACGTGGGAGGGCGACGGCCTCGGGGCGGACCTCGAGACCCTCAGCCTCCTGCCCGAGGCCCGCGGCACCGGCCTCGGCGCCCGCCTCATCGCGCTCGTCCGCGACGAGGTCGAGCGCCGGGGCTACGCCCAGCTCTCCCTCACCGCGGTGGCCAGCAACCACGACGCCCTGCGCTTCTACGAGCGCGAGGGCTTCACCGCGACGTTCGTCGTGCTCAGGGACACGGGACGGCGCTGAGGGCCACCTCAGCCCCGCCCCGAACAGCCGACGTACGCCGTGAAGCCACCGCGACGGTCGCCGCGGACGAACCCGTCCGGCGGCCCGTTGGTCTTCGGGCTCGCTCCGTCGGCGAAGCCGTAGCGGCGGAGGAGCTTCTCGCCGACGAGGAGGAGGGCGACGCCGTGCTTGCGCTGGACGGCGGAGCGGGAGCCGACCTGCTTCTGGCTGGCGTCGAGGATCCAGCGGGTGTCGGGGACGAGGCGGTAGTTGGGCAGCGTCACCGGCCCGCACGCCCGGCCGTCGCGTACCGACTTGGTGTGCAACACCGCGACGAGGTCGTCGTGGGTGGAGCGGATGAAGCGCAGCTCGGTGGCGAGCTTGTCGAAGGCGTCGGCGCGGACGATCACGAACGCGACCCCGGCGACGACCGCGAGCGCGAAGAGCGCGCGGGTGCGCGTCACCAGGTAGCCGGCGGGCAGGCAGAGCGCGACGGCGGGCACGGTGAGGTAGCGCGGGAGCACGGACAGGCCCGCGACCGACGTCGCGAAGAACGTGAACGACCCCGCGAGGAAGAGCGCGAGCGGCACGTGCGCGGCGCGGAAGTCGCGGCGGCGCAGCGACCAGATCGCGCCGGCCACCGCGGCCAGCGCCACCGGCAGCCGCGCGGTGTCGGCCAGGAACGAGACGAAGTCGCCGGGGACCTCGGAGAACGAGCGCGAGCGGTTCAGCTCGTCGGCCAGGTCGGAGGTCGCGTGCAGCGAGAACAGCGGGTCGCCGGTCACGAGCGCGTCGATCGCGCACCAGGTCAGCGGCGCCGCGACGACGAGCGGCAGCGTGCGCCAGTCCAGCCGCCGCGACGGCCACGCCAGCCACAGCCAGTAGGCGCCGCCCAGCAGCCACGCCTCGGGGCGCAGCAGGCCGGCGAGGACGAGCAGGACCCAGACCGGCGCCGTGCCGCCGCGATCGCCGCGCACGGTCCGCTCGGCCTCCAGCGCCGCCGCCCACAGCACCAGCGCCAGGAACGGCTCGTCGACGTAGGCGCGCGCCGCGTAGAGGAGCAGCGCGAACGACGAGCCCGCCAGCACCGCGGCCGCCAGCCCGGCGCGCCGGTCCCAGATCGCCGTCCCCAGCCGGTAGACGGCGTAGGTGAACGCGACGTGGCAGAGGCAGGTGAACAGCACGAGCAACCGGTCGGCGTGCTGCCCGAACAGGCCCAGGACCGCGCAGATCGCGAGGTACAGCGGATGCTGCGTCGGCGCCTGGTAGGCCTCGAACCCCGGCAGGTGGCCGCCGACGATCTCCCGTCCCCAGGCCAGGTGGTAGTAGGCGTCGTAGTTCGGATAGGTCGGGACGAGCGCCCAGAAGAGGATCGCGGCGACGGCCAGCGCGCCGACGACCAGCAGCTCCGCGCGGCGGGCGCTCATGCGGCGGGGGCGGGCGCCGGGGCCGCTTCGGGCTCCGGCCGCCGGCGCCGGCGCGGCACGAGCGACAGCGCCAGGCCGACGCCGAGCAGCGCCCAGGTCAGCGGGTCCTCCAGGAACGACGCGTAGCTCCAGGTGTGCAGCACCAGGCCGGCGAACGCGGCGGCGATCGCGGCCCGGACCGGGTCGCCCCGCACGCCGCGCAGCAGCGCCGTGAAGCCCGCGACGAGCAGTGCGATGTACACCAACAACCCGCCGATGCCCTGCTCGGCGGCGACCGTGATCGGGATCGTGTGCGACGCGGAGACCGCGCGCTCGGCCGACCCGTTCTCGGCCCGGCGGTAGGCCCGCGAGAACGCGCCCGAGCCGTACCCCTTCAGGGGCTTGTCGGCGAACAGGTCCACGCCGCCCTTGAGCAGGTCGTAGCGGCCGCTGGTCGCGGTGTCGGCGCCCTTGGACGAGCTGAGGTCCAGCCGGACCGACGACGGCGCGACGAGCACGAACAGCGCGCCGACCACCAGCGCGGTCGCGCCGACGCCGACCGCCCAGCGCGGGCTCCAGCGCGCCCCCGCCAGGACCAACAGCCCCAACAACAGCGCCGCGAAGCTCGACTGCGACAGCGTCAGCACCAGCCCGGCCATCAGCACCGCGAGCACCGCGGTGACGATCCACATGTCGCGTGCTCGCGAGGTCCAGATCAGCACCGCGGCCAGCCCCAGCATCACGATCGCCAGGAAGCGCCCATAGATGTTGGGGTCGAAGAACAGCGAGTTGACGCGGAAGTAGGACTCGAACTGGTTGGACGCGATGACCTTGGGGTTCAGGAACAGGTGGCGCGTCGCGTACTCGACGAAGCCCACGCACGCGAAGGCCACCGCGAGCACCGCCAGGACGCCCAGCACCTGCACCGCCAGCTTGCGCGACCACGGGATCCGCGCGAGCAGGGCGAACAGCAGCGCGAACGGCACGTAGAAGAAGACGACGTTCTCCAGCGCCTTGTCGAAGTCGTCGGAGTACCAGCCCTGCAAGGCGTACAACACGACCGAGGCGGCGAGCAGCCACTCCAGCAGCGTCGCCTTGCGCTCCGGCTCGTCGCCGCGCGGGGAGGGCGGGCCGAATATCCGCGGGATCGCGTAGGCCAGCGCGCCCGCGCCGACGACCACGTACAGCGGCACGAGCAGGTTCGCCGTCGAGCCGCCGCTGGCGATCGGCACCCGGAACGGGATCGCCGCGGCCGCGGCCAGCGGGAACCACGTCGGGTGGCGGTCGAACAGCACGGCCAGCCCCGCCAGGGCGCCGAGGCCGACGACCACCGCGGCGAGCGCGAGCGACGGATGGTCGCGCAGCGGCCGCACCTGGTCGGTGTCCCAGATGTCGGAGATCAGCAGCGCCGGCGCGAGCACCAGGGCGCCGAGCGTCGACCACGCGCGCCAGCGGGCCCGCGGCGCCACGACGGCGCCGGCGGCGAAGAGGGCGGCGAGGATCAGTGGGAGAGGAGCGTCCACATCCGGGCCATCAGCGCGCTGGTGGCGGGGTCGGAGTTGGCGGAGAGGCGCTGCGCGAACGACGGGTAGCCGGGCCGGATGACCAGGCCCTGGCCGAAGCGCGCGGCCACGACGACGGGCTTGGCGCCGTACTTCTGGTCGGTGACGGCGGTCGACAGCTGGTCGGCCTCCTCACCGGTGCCCTCGGTGGGCTCCCAGGACGGCACGGCCTTGAAGACGCCGTTGGAGTTCTTGAACAGGTCGAGCTTCGTGTCCTGGTCGAACACGGTCAAGTCGGTGGTCTTGGCCTGCAACGCGCCGATGCGCTCGCCGAACAGGTCAGTTGGCTTGCGCGGCGACGGCTCGGCCAGGCGGTGCTTGGCGTCGAGCGCGACGCTGCGGCGCAGCGAGTCCGTCCCGGTCGAGACCACGGTCCCGCCGGCCTTGACGAACGCCCGCAGCGCGACGCGGACCTTCGCCGGCAGCCAGCGCGCGTCGCCCGGGATCAGGACGCCGTGGTGGCCGGCGAGCGCCGGCCCGCGGCCCGAGGCGAGCGCGAAGTCGGTGGTGATGTCATAGCGCTTGCCGTTGCGGTCCAGCCACTGCGTCAGCGGCCCCTCCTGCTCGGTGAAGCCCTGCGGCAGGCCGTCGCCGGCCATGATCCGCACGGGCCGCACCGGCCCGCCGAGGTCGAGCGTGTTGGGCGCGCCGTCGCCGTCGTCGTCGCCCGTGTTGCGCCCCTGCCACGTCGTGTAGGGCAACACCACCAACACGCCCTTGGGCTTGGCCGCCGTGCCCGCGACCGCCTGGCGCGCCTGGATCGGGAACACGACCCGCGTCGAGCGCGTGGACGTGTGCGCGGTGAAGACGTAGAGCCGCGACTTGCCGCCGGGCGCCTGGAAGCGCACGTTCGGCGTCGTCTTGGGCTTGTTGGAACGGGCGCGGACCGTCGGGTCGCCGACCGCGTGGACGGTCCACGAGTACCGCTGCTGGCGCGCGTCGACCTGGATCGGGACCGTCTCGCGCGCCTTGACCGGCGTCACCGGCGTCTGCGCGCCGAGGTAGCGGACGGTGATGCCGCCGTGGCCGGGCAGCTTGCCGCGGGTGAGGATCGGCAGCCCGGCGCGGTCCAGCGGCGCGGACGTGCCGATGTTGCCCGCCGGGTCGCGCCACTGCAGGACCACGAGGTAGGTGCCCGGCGAGACCCGGCGGCCGGCGTCGTTGGTTCCGTCCCACGCCCAGCTCGTCGCGCCCTGCTTGATGTCCGGCTCGACGACCGTGCGCACGAGGCGCGGCGCGCTCGGCGACGTCTTGAACACCATGATCTTGGGCTTGCGCTGCGCCGCCAGGAAGTTGACCTTCGCCGGCTTGCCGCTCGGCTCGGGCAGCAGCTCGGGGCCGTAGGTGCGCACCGGCCCGATCGACAGCACGCGCGGCCGCGGCGGCGTCGTGTCCTTGAGGATCGTGCGCTGCGAGATGACCGTGCGGCCGAGGTGGCTGAGCGTGATGCTGATGCGGTAGCGGCCGTCGGGGACGAGCTGGCCGTCGTCGTCGCGGCCGTCCCAGCTCAGCGACGGGACGATCGGCTGGTAGGCGCCGAGGTGGCGGTCCATCAACGTCCGGATCACGTCGCCGTCGGCGTTGATGATGTGGACGGCCGCGTTGTCGGCCTTCTTGAGCTTGAACGTGATGTGCGCGCGCTCGCGGCGACCGTCGCCGTTGGGCGAGATGATCGGCGGGACACCGTCGGTGGCGATCTGCAGCGACTGCACCACGCTCGGCGCGTTCTTCAGCCGCTGCGCCACGAAGAACGCCGCGAAGGTCGCGGCGACGAGGACTCCGAAGATGATCAGCGGGGCCCGTCTGGTGGCGGTCACGGGAGCTCCACCAGCGACGCGTTGGGGATCGCCGCCGCACGATGGGCGTCGTCGTCGTGCAGCGCGGCGAGCGCCAGGCGCATCGAGCCGCGGTGGCTGACGACCAGCGCCGGGCGCGGGCCCTGAGCGGCCGCGTCGATGCCCTCCAGGACGCGCAGCTGCTGCTGGGCGAACGACTCGCCGCCGGGGAACGCGAAGTCCGGGTCGGCGCGCAGGTAGGCGGCGAACAGCTCCGGCTCGTCGCGCTGCACGTCGTCGAACATCCGGTCGGTCCAGATGCCGCAGTCGGTCTCGGCGAAGCGCGCGTCCTCGATCGGGTGGTGGCCGATCGCGGCGCCGACGATGTCGGCCGTCTCGCGCGCCCGGGCCAACGGCGAGCAGATCAGCGTCGCCCACTCCTGCTGGGCGGCGACGCGCGCCAGCTCCTGGGCCTGCTCGCGCCCGCGGGCGTTGAGCGGCACCGGCAGGTGGCCCTGGAAGCGCCGCGCGGCGTTGTAGTCGGTCTCCCCGTGGCGGGCGAGGAAGACGCCGTGCGCGCTCATCCCTCGATCTCCATCGTGTCGCTGCGCAGGCCGAGCCGCAGCGTCTCGAGCGACAGGACGTCGGCCGGCGCGATGTTGCCGAGGTTGACCTCGCGGCCGAAGCGCTTGAGGAACCAGACCTGCTGGGCGCGCTGCGGCGCCTCGAAGATCAGGCGCGCCGGGTCGATCGCGTGGACGATCTCGTCGATCAGGCCCATCCGGACCTCGCCGTCGGGGCGGAAGATCCCGGCGGTGCCGGACTCGCGCGCCTCGGCGATCACCTTCCAGGCGCCCGCCGCCAGCTCGGCCTCGATCTCCTCGACCCAGCGGTACGGGGCCATGATCCGCTCGTCGTCCTTGGAGCCCACCTCGGAGAAGACCGTGAACTCGCGCGCGAGTCGCGCCACGATCGCGCGCTTGCGCTCGCCGTCCAGCGCGATCGTGCCGTCGGAGACCTCGACGTGGCCGATCCCGAGCTCCTTGCACCAGGCGATCAGGCCGTCGAGCCGGTCGTCGCGCAGCGCGATCTCGGTGAGCGTGCCGCCGAGAACGACCGGGATGCCGTGCGCCTTGTAGCGCGCGAGCTTGTCGATCAGGTTGCCCGTGACCAGCGCGGTGCCCCAGCCGAGCTTGACGATGTCGACGGCGTCGCCGGCGACCTCCATCAGCCCGTCGACCTCGGCGCACGACAGGCCCTTGTCCAGGACGTGCGTGAGCCCGCGGTCGCGCGGCTTGAGGCTGCGCTCGGGGAGGTCGAGGAAGCCGGCCACGGGCTCTTGGCGGCCGGCTACGGCGTCGTCGACGACGACTGGGGCGACGTGTTCTGGTCGGCGCCGACCGTCACCACGACCGTCGCCTCGTTGCCCGCGATGGTCTTGGACCCGGGCGACAGCTGCTGGATGGAGTCGGACTGGACGTCGATCGCCTTGGCGACCGAGTCCGCCTCGGCCCGGTGGCCGGGCGCGAACTCGACGAGCGTGGCCGAGCGATCCTGCGTCGCGGCGTTGGTGACGTTGCCGATCTTGTACTTGGCGTTGGTCAGCCGGTTGGAGACGCCGCGGGCCAGCCCCGGGACGGTCGTGCCGTTGAGCACCGCGACGGTGTAGGTGCCGGGCTTCGGCGCGGCGGCGGGCGCCTTGGCCTTGGTCGTCGACGCGGCGTTGCCGCCCTTGGGCGTGGTCGCCGCACCGCCGGGCGTGCCGATCGTGTTGGCCTTCTGCGTCCCGCCGTCGCTCCCGCCGAGCACGCCGGTCAGCAGGACGACCAGGACGACGACCACCACGGCGATCGCGGCGATGGCGCCGAACATCGGCAGGCGCGAGCGATGGTCGTCATCGCCGTCGTCGGGGCCGTAGTTGGTCCGCGTGGAGCCCGGAGGCGGCGTCGCGGCCGCGGCCGGGACGCGCAGCGGCTCGCCGGGGCGGGCGGGCGGTGCCGTCGCGGCGGCGCCGTTGGCGGCGGGCTGGACGGTCGTCGGCTGGCCGCCGGGCGCGGCGGGCGCGGGGACGGGCGGCTTGGGCGCCGCGCTGGGCGGCGTCGCGGTGGCCGCGCCCGCGGCGGTGGCGGCCGCGGCGACCGTCGGGGCGGGGACGGCGCCCGCCTGGCCGGCCGGGGTGGCGGCGGCCGGCCGGGGCGCGCCCGGCTGCTGGGGCTGCGCGGGCTGGGCCGGGCGCTGCGGCTGGGCGATCACGCGTTGCTGGGCGACCGCGACCGCGCGCTCCTGCACGTCCTGCGCGCGTTCGGGAGCACGGCCAGCCCACTCGCGCAGACGCTTGACTTCGCGCGCTTGCGCGAAGTAGAGCAACGAGAGGATGGCGAGGCCGAGCACCGACGCGAAGCCGGCGTACGCCCCGTACTGCTCGATCTTGTCGGAGACCGAAAGGGCCAGGATCGACGACATGCAGGGCGCCATGCTAGAGAATGGCCCGGTCCGGCCCGCCGCCGGTGCCGTCCTGCAAGCCGGTGCCCAGGGACCGGGCGGCGCGGTCCGGCCCGCCGCCGGTCTCGTCCTGCAAGCCGGTGCCCAGGGACCGGGCGGCGCGGTCCGTCCCGCCGCCGGTCTCGTCCTGCACGTCCGCGCCCACGGGCGGACGGGCCGCGATTTCCTGGATCTCGCGCATCTCCGACAGCTCGGCGACCTTCGCGGCGAGGGCCGCGGCATCGCCTTCGAGCACCAGGAGGCCGACCTCGTCGAACATCGACTCGACCGCCTGGGGATCGAGCCGATCGCGCTCCGCGCGCAGGATCTTCTCGGCCGGCGTGGGCTGCGTGCGCTCGTACGGGTTGAACAGCTCCTCGAAGAGCTTCTCCCCCGGCCGGCGCCCGACCTCCTCGATGACGATGTCCTCTCCGGGACGCAGGCCGCTGAGCTCGATCATCGTCTCGGCGAGGTGCCAGATCGAGACGGGCTCGCCCATCTCCAGCACGAAGATCTCGCCGCCCGCGCCCAGCGAGCCGGAGCGGATCACGAGCTGCACGGCCTCCGGGATCGTCATGAAGTAGCGCGTCATGCGCTTGTCGGTGACGGTCACGGGGCCGCCGAGCGCGATCTGGCGGCGGAAGATCGGGACGACCGAGCCCGAAGAGCCGAGCACGTTGCCGAAGCGCACGATCGCGTAGCGCGTGTTCGGCCAGCGCACCTGCGCGGCCTCGACGGCGAACTCGGCCAGCGCCTTGGACGCGCCCATGACCGTCGCGGGCGTGACGGCCTTGTCGGTCGAGACCTGCACGAAGCGGCGGACGTCGTGCTCGCCGGCCACGCGCGCCATCAGCCGGGTCGCCAGCGCGTTGTTGCGCACGGCCTCGACCGGGTTGAGCTCCATCAGCCCGACGTGCTTGTAGGCGGCGGCGTGGAAGACGACGGTCGGCCGATGCTCGGCGAAGACCTCGCGCATCCGCTCGCCCTCCTTGCAGTCGGCGAGCACGACGGCCATCGACGACGGGTGGACGTGGCGGTCGTCCTCCAGCTCGCGCATGATGCGGAAGAGGTTGTCCTCGGCGTGGTCGAGGAGGATCAGCTTGCGCGGCGCGACGCGCGAGATCTGGCGGCACAGCTCGGAGCCGATCGAGCCGCCGGCGCCGGTGACCAGGACGACCTCGTTCTGGAGGTACCGCCCGACGCGGTCGAGCTCCATCCGGATCGGCTCGCGGCCCAGGATGTCCTCGACCTCGACCGGGCGCGCCTGGCGCACGACGTTGCCGCCCCCGGTCTTGAGCAGCTCGAAGACGGTCGGCAGCGTCCGGACGGCGATGCCGCGCGCGCGGCAGGCCGACACCACGGCCGCGCGCAGCGTGCCGGGCGCCGAGGGAATCGCGATCGTGACCTCGTCGGGCTCGGCCTCGTCGAGGATCCGCGCGAGCTCGCTGGTGCGGCCCAGGACGCGCACGCCCTCGACGCGCATGCGGTGCTTGGTCGGGTCGTCGTCGACGAAGCCGATCGGGTCCAGGCCCAGGTCCGGGTTGCGCAGGATCTCGCGCAGGACCAGGCGGCCGCCGTCGCCGGCGCCGACGATCAGGACGCGCCGGGCGCCGGGACGCGGACGGAAGCCGCTCAGCGGGCGCTCGTAGACCGTGCGCGCGACGAAGCGCGAGCCGCCGACGAGCACGAGCGTGAGCAGGAAGAACGAGCCCAGGACGCCGGTCGGGACGCTCAGCGTCACGTCGCCGCGGCCGGAGCCGACGATGACGGGGTGCGTCAGCGCGTTGAACGCCGGGACGAACAGCGTCGCGACGATCACCGCCTGGAGGATGTTCACGTAGTCGCGCTGGCCGACGTAGCGCCAGAACTTCTCGTAGAGCCCGAACATCGTGAAGATCAGCAGCGACGCGGCGACGACGTAGGGCAGCGTCGCGGCGAGCAGATCGCCGTAGTCGCTCGGGATCCCCCCGTCGAACCGGAGACGGAAGGCGAGCAGGTAGGCCAGCGCGACCAACGCCGCGTCGATGCCCAGCTGGGGAAGCGAGTGGCGATGGAGGGGAAGCGCAGCCGAGCGAAAGGCGCGGCGCATCCGCCATGATCCTAACGATCGCCTCGATCGCTCCGGCTCGGAAGCGCGGCGCATCCGGCGCATTGTAGGGCGACCACCGGCCTCAAGGCACCGTTGGAGGTTCCGATCACCGGGTGAGATGGTGAGGGCGATCCTCCTCGGCGCCGGCCCAGCCGGCGAGCGTCACGGCCGCGCGTTCCGCGCGCTGGCCGATCGCTGCCTGGTCGCGGGCGTCTACGACCCCGATCCCGAAGCCGCCAAGCGGCTGGCCATGACGCTCGGCGTCCCGTGGCTGGAGGCGCTGGAGCCCTCCTTCCAGGAGGCGCACGTCGCGATCGTCGCCGGGGTCGTCGACACGCGTCCGCGCATGGCGCGCGCCGCGCTCGAGGCCGGGCTGGACGTCCTGATCGAGCCGCCGCTGGCGCCGACCGTCGAGCTCGCCCACGGGCTGCTCAGCGCGATCGTCCGCGCGCCGCGGCGTCCCGTCGCCCAGGTCGCCTTCGACGAGCACTTCGACCCCACGGTGCGCGAGCTGCGCGCGCTGGTGGCCGACCAGACGCTGGTCGCGGTCCACGTCGACCGCATGGACCCGGGCGTCGGCGGCCCGCTGGCCGACCTCGACGTCGTCTCGGACCTGATGGTCCACGACCTGCAGTTCGTGATGGCGCTGACCGGCGAGCCGATCGCCGCGACCCAGGCCGCCGGCCGCCGCGTCCGCCGCGGCGGCCCGGTCGACCACGCGCAGGCGCTGCTGGTGATGGAGGACGACCTCGTCGCCTCGCTGGTCGCCTCGCGCGCCGGCGGCGCGAAGGTCCGCCACCTGTGGGTGACCACGACCCAGGCCGAGATCCGCGCCGACCTCGAGACCCGCGTCATCGAGGCCGTGAGGACCACCGCGACGACCGGCCGCCACGAGTCCATCGCCCAGCGCATCGCCCTCCCCCACGAGGACCCCGCCGTCGTCCAGGCCGCGACGTTCCTGAAGTACGTCGAGCGCCGCACCGCGCCCGAGGTCGGCATCGGCCAGGCGATCGCCTGCCAGGAGGCCGCGCTGGCGATCCTCAAGCGCATCGAGCTGATCGCGCACCGTCCGGCGATGCGCCGCGGGCCGCAAGCGGCTTAGCCGGGCGGCGCGCCCGCACCTGCCCGCGATGCGCCGCGGGCCCCAGGCCGCTCAGCGCCGCGCGGTCAGCGGCGCCATCGCCAGCGCCAGCAGGTCGCGCGGGTCGCGGCGGATCCGGTCAGTGCCGGGTGTCGTGGTGGAGCGCTTGGTGACGGTGACGTTGGCCGCGGCTTTGAGCTGGCGCAGGCGGCCGGTGCCGATCAGCCACTCGTCGACGGCGCCGAGGCGGCCTTCGAAGGTCGTGAAGACCGGCGTGCCGAGCGCGACGGCCTCGCGGTTCATCGTGCCGCCGGCGGAGACGACGACGTCGGCGTAGGCGATCAGCGACTGCGCGTCGATCGCGCGCTCGGGGACGATGAAGCCGCCGGCGCGGGCCAGCTCCTCGCGCTGGGCGTCGACGCGGGGAAGGACGACAACCTGCGCCTGCTCGCGCAGCGCGCGCAGCACGTCGGCGAACAGGTCGTTCTCGAAGCGGTGGTACAGCGAGACGACCGGCGGCGTGCGGACCACGGCCAACGGCTCGCGGACGTCGACGCCCAGCTCGTCGAGCACCGCCGGGTCGGCCGCGAAGTCGGCGAGGTAGTACTCCTCCTTCAGCCCGGCGTAGCGCTGCAGCTTGCCCTTGGCGCCGTACTGGTCCAGGCGCTCCGGCGGGATCGCCTCCGGCACGACGACCGCCTGGCACAGCCGGCAGTTGACGTTGTGCTGGACCTTGGCCCACTCGTAGTCGAACATCGTCGACCGCGGGATCCGCAGCGCGGTGGCGGCGACCGAGATGTCGTTGGACCCGTGCCCGATCGCGAGGTCGAAGCGCCGGCCGCGCGCGTACTTCACCAGCGCGAAGGACCGGTCGACCAACCCGATGGCCTTGGCCCCGAGCTTGGCGCCGCGGTGCCGGCCGATCACGTCGCAGTCGATCCCGAACCGCTCGCACAGCGCGACGGTCTGGGCGAAGTCGCGCGCGGTGACCGCGACCTCGGCGCCGTCGTCGCGCAGCGCCGCGATCAGCGGACGCAGGACGAGGACGTGCGGCGAGTTGGTGAGGTCGAACCAGACGCGCAAGGCGCCGCCACGCTATCGCGCGGGCAGCACCGCGCTCTTGACCGCCTCGCAGACCTCGGCGATCTGCGCCGGCGCGAGGGCGGCGGACATCGGGATCGCCAGGTGCGTGCGCGCCGCCTGCTCGGTCGCCGGCAGCGGGACGCGCGGCGCCCACGGCGCCATCGGCGGCTGCGCGTGGACGGGCGTGCGGTAGTAGGACCGCGCGCCGATGCCCGCCGCGGCGAGCGCGCCCGCCAGGCGGTCGACCTCGTCGTGGTGGATCACGTAGAGGTGCCACGCCGGCCGCGACCCCGCCGCCGCGCGGGGCAGCCGCACGACGCCCTCCAGCGCCGCGGCGTACGCGTCGCCCGCCGCCGCCCGCGCCGCGCCCCACTTGTCCAGGTGCGGCAGCTGCACGCGCAGGATCGCGGCCTGCAGCTCGTCGAGGCGGCTGTTGTAGCCGATGTCGACGTAGTCGACCTTGTCGGCCGACCCGTGGAAGCGCAGCGTGCGGACGCGCTCGGCCACGTCGGCGTCCTTGCACGTGATCGCCCCGCCGTCGCCCATCGCGCCGAGGTTCTTGGAGGGGTAGAACGAGAACGTCGCGATCGTGCCCAGCGCGCCGGGGCGCCCACCGGCCGACGTCGACCCCGCGGCCTGCGCGGCGTCCTCGACCACCGGCACGCCCAGCGCCTCGATCTCGGCGACCGGCGCGACGTTGCCGAACAGGTGGACGGCGATGACCGCCTTGGTCTTCGGCGTCAGCACGGCCTTCACGGTCTCGGCGCTGACGCACAGCGTGTCCGGGTCGACGTCGCAGAACACCGGCACGGCGCCGGTCGGCGGGATCGCCTCGGCGCTGGCCCAGAACGTGAACGACGGCACGACGACCTCGTCGCCCGGCCCGACGCCCAATGCGCGCAGCGCGATCGTCAGCGCGTCGGTGCCGTTGGCGACGCCCACCGCGTGGTTCGCGCCGAGGTAGGCGGCCAGCTCGGTCTCGAACGCGTCCACCTCCGGACCGAGGATGAAGTGCCCGCTGTCGAGGACGCGGTGGACCGCCGCGCGGATGTCGGCGCGCAGCGGCGCCTGCGACGAGGTCGGGTCGAAGAGCGGGACCGGCATCGCCAGGGAGCGTAGCCCGGCGACCCGCTCAACAAATGTTCTGCCGGGCCGATAGCAAGGGTGTGAAGCTCTCCGAGTTCGTCCCCTCCCCGGGCTCGAAGGTGCGGGTCCCCGCGTCGTCGTCCACCCCTGCCGGCTACCTCGACGGCATCGAGCAGCGCCTCCTCGACGCGCTCCAGGGCGCAACCGACCGCAGTGTCGGCTCGCTCGAGCTGGCCGGGCACGTCACCGACTGGCCGACGCTCTACCACCTGACGCCCTACCGGTCGACGCTGTTCGACTGCCTCGGGTTCCACGGCGCCGAGACGGCGTCGGTCCTGGAGCTCGGCGCCGGCTGCGGCGCGATCACCCGCTGGCTCGGCGAGCACTTCGGCTCGGTCTCGGCGATCGAGGGCAGCGTGGAGCGCGCATCGGTCGCCGCCGCCCGCTGCGACGACCTCGACAACGTCTCGGTGTTCGCGGCCAACTACTCGCTGCTGGCGGAGCGCGAGGCCTTCGACGCGGTCACGCTGATCGGCGTCCTCGAGTACGGCCACCTGTACCACCCTTCCACCTCGGACCCGCACGCCGCCGCCGCCGACAACCTGCGCGTCGCCTACGAGTCGCTGCGCGACGACTCGGTGCTCGTCCTGGCGATCGAGAACCGGCTCGGGCTCAAGTACCTCAACGGCGCGTTCGAGGACCACTCCGCGCGCCCGTACGACTCGGTCCAGGGCTACCCCAGCACCGGCGGCGGCGTGACGTTCAACCGCCGTGAGCTGGAGCGCCTCGTCCGCGAGGCCGGCTTCGACCACGTCGACACGCTGCTGCCGTTTCCGGACTACAAGCTGGCGTCGACGATCGTCGACGCCGCGGCCGCCGGCGACGACCCCGACCTCGCCAACTGGCTGATCGGCACCGCGCCGGATCGCGGCGGGGACCTGCGCGCACCGTCGTTCAGCGAGACCCTGGCCCAGCGCGAGGTCGTGCGCGCCGGGCTCACCGCCGACCTGTCCAACTCGCTGCTGCTGATCGCCTACCGCGGCGACGTGCAGCGCACCGCGCAGCGGCTCGGCATCGAGCGCGGTTGGCGGGCGCGTCACTACTCGCTCAACCGGCGCCCCTCGTTCCGCAAGCGCGTGACGCTGACCGGCGACGGCACGATCGTCAAGGAGCCCGCCCTCGGCGCCCGGCGCACTGCCGAGTCGGTCGAGGTCGGCCTGTTCGAACACCATCTCGGCGCCGAGGAGCGTGCCCACGGCGAGCTCGCGATCTTCGACGTCCTGAGCACCATCGCGCGCGAGGGCATCGGCAGCGGCCTCGTCGAGCTCGTGCGGCGGTACGCCCACTGGCTCCAGAGCGCGTTCGGCACCGACCAGCAGGACGCGGCCGGCGTGCCGCTGCTGCGCGGTGACGCGCTCGACGCGGTCTGGTCCAACATCGTCGTCGACCGCGCGAGCGGTGCCTGGCGCGCGATCGACCGCGAATGGCGCTTCCGCGGGTCTCTGCCCCTGGACTTCGTCGTCTGGCGCAACGTCGCGATGCTCGCGTGGTCCTTCCGCGAGGAGCTGCCGGTCGAGTGGCGCGCGCTCGACGAGGACGAGATCGCCCTGCGCATCCTCGTGACCGCCGGGATCGTCACCGAGGCCGACCGCTTCGCGCTGGCCAAGGAGCTCGAGCGCGCCTTCCAGGACGCCGTGTCCCCCGGGCCGACCCCGGTGCCGTCCGAGCTCGTCCAGTCCTACGCCGCCGGCGCCGAGGCGCGCTTCTGCGTGCTGGCCCACGCCGAGGAGCTGATCGCCAGCCCGGACCTCCTGCGCGCCTACGCGACGACATTCGACGCGGCCGAGCCGGCGACGCTGCTGCTCTTCGCCGACCGCGCGCCCGCGGACGTCGTCCCGAAGCTCCGCGGCGCGATCGCCGCGGCCGACCTCGACGAGGACACGATGCCCGACACCGTGTTCGTCGAGGCCGGCGGCCCCGCGTTCGGCGAGGCCGTGCTCACGGGCGGCGTCTGGGGTCCGGAGGACCTGCCGCGCTTTGCCGTCGGGGAGATGGCTGCGCTGCGCGCGCTGGCCGAGCGCACGTGGGCGACCCACGCCCACGCAGCCTGAACGCAACCTGAGCATCCGCTGTGGGCGCCGCGTCGAAGCGCCCTGAGCGTCTAGCCTTGCCGCGGATGCTGCTTGCTGCCGCCCTCGTCCTGGCCTCGGTCACCGACAAGCTCGCCGACTTCGCCACCAACGTCGTCGGCGACCTCGGCCTGCCCGGGATCTTCCTGTTGATGGTGCCCGAGAGCGCCGGCATCCCGATCCCGTCGGAAGCGACGATGCTCTTCGCCGGGTTCAACGTCAGCGAGGGCAAGTACTCGCTGTTCGCGGCGGTCGCGGTCGGCACCGTCGCGAACCTCGTCGGGTCCTGGATCGCCTACGCGATCGGCTACTACGGCCGGCTGGAGCTGCTGGACCGGCACAAGGTCTTCCGCGTCAAGCCCGAGCACCTCGCGTTGACCGAGCGCTGGTTCGAGCGCTGGGGCTCGTGGGCGGTGTTCTTCAGCCGCATGCTGCCGATCGTCCGGACGTTCATCTCGATCCCGGCCGGCGCCGCGCGGATGCCCTTCTGGCGGTTCAGCGTCCTGACGTTCGCCGGCTGCCTCCCGTGGATCCTGATGCTGACGCTCGTCGGCAAGGCCGCGCGCGACAACTGGTCGGAATGGAAGGACCGCCTGCACTACGTCGACTACGGCGTCGCGGCGATCATCGTGCTCGGCGTCGCCTACCTCGCGGTGCGCTGGTGGCGCGGGCGCCGCGCGCGGCTCGCCGCGGCCGATGCCGCGTAAGCTGACGCTCGGACAGGCGGCGCTGCTCGGCGCGCTGCACGGCCCGGCCGAGCTGCTGCCCGTCTCGTCCTCGGGCCACACGGCGCTCGTCCCCCAGCTCGCGGGATGGGCGTACGCCGACCTGCCGGGCGACCTGCGCAAGACCTTCGAGATCGCGTTGCACGCCGGCACCCTGCCGGCGCTCGTGGTCCTCGTGCCGACGCCGCGACCGGCGTTGCTGGTCGTGTCGACCATCCCGCCCGCGCTCGCCGGCCTGCTGTTCGAGGACCTGGTCGAGGAGCGGCTGGGGACGACGCGAGGCATCGCGCTCGGACTGCTGCTCGGCAGCGCGGCGATGCTGCTCGCCGACGCGATCGGCGACCGCTCGCGCACCGACGCCGGCGCGGCGACGGCGGCCGACGCGCTGGTCGTCGGCCTGGCGCAGGCCTGCGCGCTCGTCCCTGGCGCGTCCCGGCTCGGGCTCAGCGTCGCCGCCGCGCGCCTGCGCGGCTTCGATCGTCCCGCCGCCTTCGCGCTGGCGCGCGGAGCGGGGCTGCCGGTGATCGCCGGGGCGACGGCGCTCAAGACGGTCCGACTGGCCCGGCGCGGCCTGCCGCGCGAGCTGCGGGCGCCGTTCGCCGTGGGCGCGGTCGCCGCCCTGGCCTCCACGTTCGCGGCCGCGCCGCTGCGCGCCGCGACCTCGGTCGTGCCGGCAGCGGCGGAGCGGGCGCTGCTCGCCGGCGCCGCGCTCGTCCGCGCGCGCTAGGCCGCCGCCGCCTGCGGGCCGGCCGCGAGCAGCGCCAGGTTCTCGATCGCGCCCGCGTGGCCCGGCGACTGCACGAGGCACTCGCGCAGCAGCGCGGCCGCGCGGTCCACGGCGCCGGCCATGTGCAGCGCGACCGCGAGGTCGCTCGCGATGTCGGCGTCGAACCCGAAGGCCAACGCGAGCTCCAGCTCGCGGACGGCGCCCGCGACGTCGCCGGCGCCGAACGCGGCGATGCCGGCGGCGTGGTGCTCGGCGGCGATGCCGTCGATGGCCAGCGCGCGCAGCGCGACCAGGACCGCGTCCTGGCCGCAGGCGGCGCGGACGGCGTCCGCGCGCCGGCGGCGCGCGTCCTGCGAGGTGTCCACCCGCGCCAGCGCCGCGGCGAGCGCCGCCGGGTCGGCCGGGTCGGCGGTCACCGCGAGGTCGCCGAGGATCGCGGCCGCCGCGCCGTCGCGGCGGACCACCACGGCCGCGCCGGCCGCGGCCGCGACGAGCGCGCGGCGATCGAACCGGTCGGCGGGATCGGTGGCGAGGACGACGTCGACCAGCGCCGCGGCGGCGCCGAACGCCCACTCGTCGGTCATCGGCATCGCGAGGTCGGCGCCCGGAAGCGTCGCGGCGACGCGCCACGCCAGCTCGGAGGTGCGGGCCGTCGGGACCAGGGTCAGCTGACCGTCGCCGCCACCGTCGCGGGCCAGCGCGTCGAGGACCGCCGCGCACGCGGCCGGGTCGTGGTCTGGGAGGACGGCGAGCAGGCCCGGCCCTCCCGGGCCGAGCTCGGCGTCGATCCCGAGCGGCGGGACGATGTACACGCGATCCTCGGCCCAGCCCGCGCCGGTCAGCGCGTGCGCGAGCGCGGCGGTAGCCGCCCACGCGACGGCGCCCGTGACCGGCGCGTCGGGCACGTCGGCGAGCCGGACCACGGCCGGGCGATGGGCCGCGGCCAGGACGAGCGGGTCGGCAGGCCCGCCGCCGATGGGGGACTCCGGCGTGGCGAGGCTGCCGTCGGGCACGACGATGACGGCCGCACCGGCGCGCGCGTCGGCGGCGTGCGCGGCGCGCAGCGGTTCACGGTCGGCGTCGCGCAGCGCGGGACGTACCCAGGTCGGGCTGGGGGTGCGGCCGGCGACGCCGATGCCCAGGGCCGTCAGCGCGCGGAGCAGGCCGCGGGCCTCGTCGCTGCCGGGCCCGACGCCGTGCAGCGGCCCGACCACGACCGCGCCGGCGCCCCCGGACGACATCCGCCCGCGCACCTCCGGCAGGAGCGGCCCGAGCGTCACTCCGAGCTGGCTCCGGAGCAGCTCGTCATCGGCGAGCAGCTCGCGCTCGTGCGCCGCCCGGAAGCGCGCCTCGTTGTCGCGCGAGGCGTAGTTGCCGCCGCTGGTCAGCCCCTCGTGATGGACGATCGCGAGGTCGCCGCGATAGCGGATGCGCCCGCCGGCGGCGCTCACGCGCAGGCACAGGTCGACGTCCTCCCACCCGTTGACGTAGTTGTCGTCGAAGCCGCCGACGTCGTCGAACAGCTCGGCGGTGATCGCGATGCACGCGCCGGTGACCGAGGACGTGTCGAACGCGGAGCGCGCAAGCGGAAGGTCGCCGTCCTCGCCCATCAAGAGGTGGAACGGCACGATCCGGTTGGGCGACGCGCGCCAGCCGAAGCCGCCGTGCTGGAGGCGGCCGTCGGGGTAGCGCATGCGTAGGCCGACCAGCCCGACCGACGGGCGCAGCGCCTCCGCCGCCAGCTCCTCGACGACGCCCGGCGGGACCTCGGTGTCGTTGTTGAGGAACAGCAGGACGCGCCCCGTGGCGGCCGCCGCGCCGATGTTGTTGCCGCCGGCGAAGTTCCGGTTCTCGGCGAGGCGGATGACGCGGGCCCGATCCTCCCAGAGATCCAGCAGCTCGCCGGTGTCGTCCGGCGAGGCGTTGTCCACGAGCACCAGCTCGACCGTGCCGCCCAGCTCAGCGCCGAGCGCGCCGGTGAGCGTGGCGAGGCAGCGCTCGGTGGCCGCACGCTGGCCGTACAGGCACATCACGATGCTGACCAGCGGCGTGTCGCGCGTGGGAGCGGGCCCTTCGAGGGCCGCACGCCACGCCGCGGCCGGCGCGTCGAGCGGGATCGTCACGACCGGCTCCTCGCGCCACGATGCGGCGCCGACGCGCACGCCGCCGAACGGCACCGGCACGCGCTCGGCGGCCGGCAGGACCGCGACGTCGGGGATCGCCTCCGGATCCACGCCGAGCTGCTCCAGAACGGCCAGCGCGCGGTCGACCGCCGCCTCCGCATCCGGGTCGCCGGGCCCAGCCGGCAGGACGAGCGACACGTCGTCGTCCGGGCCGAACGCGGCGAGGTAGCCGCGCAGCGCCGCGGGCAGCGCCGCGTCCGACGACCACGCGTCGGTGACGACGAACGGCCGCGGGAGCAGCGCGGAGAACAGGTCGCGAAGCGCCGTTCGCGCGGCGCCGGTGCCGAGCGTGCGATCGACATGCGCGGGGCCCGCGGTGGACAGCCGCGCCCAGAGCTCGGGGTCCTCGTGGAGGCCGACGATCGCCTCGGCCATCTCGGCGTCGCCGTCGACGATCAGCGCCGTCTCGCCGTCGACCAGGTCCATCCCCTCGGCGCCGACGCTCGTGGTGACGACCGGCAGGCCCAGGCTCAGCGCCTCGCCGATCTTGCCCTTGACGCCCGCGCCCCAGCGCAGCGGCGCGATCGAGACGCGCGCGGCGTCGAGGTAGGGCCGCGTCTCGGGCACCCAGCCGGTGACGGTCACGCCGTTGCCGGCGAGCGCCTGGATCTCCGGCGGAGGCTTGGTGCCGACGACGGCGAGCGTCGCGTGCGGGATCGCCGCCCGCACCGCGGGCCAGACGCTTTCGACGAAGCCGGTGACGGCCCCGACGTTGGGCGTGTGGCCGAAGTTGCCGACGAAGACGAGGCCCGTGCGCTCGGCGAATCCCGGTCCGGGCTCGAAGATCGCGTGGATGTTGGAGACCGTGAAGACCGGCACGCCGGGAGCCGTCGCCCGCAGCGCGTCGGCGTCGGGCTCGGAGACCGCGACGAGCCCGTCGGCCGCCTGGTAGACGAGCTCCTCGTCCTGACGGACGCGCTCGGCTTCCGCGTAGTCGGCGGCATCGCCGGTTCGCTCGGCCCCGCGCAGCAGACGGACGTGGTGGACGTCGACGGTGTCGACGACGATGCGCGTCGCGGGCGACTCGCGCCGGATGTCGGCCAGGTAGTACAGGCCCATCTCGTAGGTCGAGACCCAAGCCAGGTCGAAGCGGCCGCGCCGCAGGAGCTGGGCGACGTCGATCCCAGCGCCCGGGACGCCGCTGCCGCGACCGCTCTCACGCCACCAGCGGCCGTTGAACGCGTGGACCTCGACGCCCTGGTCGCGCAGCTCCGTGGCGTAGCGCGTCTGGTCGAAGCCCGAGTGGCCGAGGAACGTGACGCGATGGCCTTCCGCGACCAAGAGGTCGACGATCCACCGCAGCCGGCGTGAGCCGGAGTCTCGGTCGTGGGCCGGCAGCCCCGTGTGGATGACCAGGACCGAACGGGGACGTGCGGACGTCACGGCAGAGGGAGACATCCCTCTGGTGATCGGCGATCCGTCCAGGCACCTTGAGACGGTGTGGTCTGCGACGATCCGCCCATGAGTGACGCGTACGCCGCCGCCGGCGTCGACACCGACCAGGCCGACGAGGGCGTCGGCGCCCTGGTCTCGGTCCTCAAGACGATCGAGACCGGCTCGCCGTCGCGCTCGGTCGTGCCCAGCGGCCACTACGCGTCCGTGCTGCGCGTGAGCGACGACCTCGGCATCGCGATCGCGACCGACGGCGTCGGCTCCAAGCTCGTCGTCGCCGAGGAGGCCGACCGGCTGGAGACCGTCGGCATCGACTGCGTGGCGATGAACGTCAACGACCTCGTCTGCGTCGGCGCCGAGCCGATCGCGCTCGTCGACTACCTCGCCGTCGAGGAGGTCGACGCGGGCCGGCTGGCGCGCATCGGCGTCGGCCTGAAGGTCGGGGCCGAGGCCTCCGGCTGCGAGGTCCCCGGCGGCGAGCTGGCCGTGCTGCCCGAGCTGATCCGCGGCCACCCGTCGCCGCACGGCTTCGACCTCTGCGCGACCGCGATCGGCACGGTCAAGTTGGAGGACCTGATCCTCGGCGACCGGATCGCGCCGGGCGACGCGCTGATCGGCGTGCCGTCCTCGGGCCTGCACAGCAACGGCTACACCTTGGCGCGACGGGCGCTGCAGGTCGACGGCGGCCTGGCGCTCGACGACCGCCCGCCGGAGCTCGGCGGCGCCTCGGTCGCCGACGCGCTGCTGGAGCCGACGGTCATCTACGTGCGCGCGGTGCTCGACCTGCTGCGCTCGGAGGTCGACGTCCGCGGCCTGGCCCACATCACCGGCGGCGGGTTGAACAACATCCTGCGCCTCGGCGCCGGCTACGCGATCGAGGACCCGCTGCCGGTGCCGCCGGTCTTCGACCTCGTCGCGCGCCTCGGCGAGGTCACGGCCGCCGAGATGTGGGAGGTCTTCAACATGGGCTGCGGGTTCATGGCGATCGTGCCGGAGGCCGACGCCGACGCGGCGTCCGCGATCCTCGCGGCACGTCACCCGGGTGCGCGGCGCATCGGCACCGTGACCGACCAGGTCGGCACGATCACGGTGCCGGGCCTCGGGCTCAGCTACCCGCGGCGCTGAGCGCGGGCGCGCCCGCGCCCGCCAGGAAGCCGCGCAGCGCGCCGGCGTCCGGCGCCAGGACGGCGTTGCCGGCGGCGCGCGCCATCCGGGCGTGCCCGGCCGACGCGGCGTGCAGCGGCACGAAGGCGTCGGCGTCGGCGTGCAGCGCGGCGTCGCCGCCGGGCTGGTCGTAGAGGAAGCGCACCGCGATGTCGGCGCAGCGCTCGAGGTCGACGCCGGCCTGCGCGGCGGCCGTCAGGATCCGCGCCTCGACGGCCTCGGGCGCGCCGTCGCGCTCCGCGTCGGCGACCAGGATCAGGGTGCCGGGCGCCCCGGGGGGCGCGGCCTGCGCCCAGGCCGCCAGCAGCGCGGGCAGGTCGTCGGCGTCGGCGCGCCAGGCGGGCAGCGCGAGGACGCGCGGGCCGGCCTCGTCGAGGATCGGCGCCAGCTCCGGCGCGCGGTGCGTGCGCGGCGGGCGCGCGGCGACGGCGTGCAGGCGCTCCGCGTAGGCGGCGGACACGGCGTCCCAGGACAGGCGCTGCGCGGCGCGCGCGGCGGCGGCGCCCCGCGCGGCCAGCGCCGCGGTTCCGGCGCCCGCGACCTCGGCGAGCAACGCGCGCAGGTGCGCGACGTCAGGCTCGAGCATCCAGCCCTCGGCGGCCAGCGGCAGCCCGGCGATCGCGTCGACCGCCAGCGGCTTGCGCGTCGCGCGGAGCTTCCAGCCGGCGTCGTCGGGCACGAACTCGTCGGTCGGCCCGCCGGCGGTGACGAGCACCGGCAGCCCGCAGGCCATCGCCTCGAGCACCGGCATCGCGAAGCCCTCGCCGCGGTAGGGGTGGACGAGGACGTCGCACGCGCGGTACAGCGCGGCCATGTCGGCGCCCGACAGCTCGCGGTCGATCAGCGTGACCTTGGGCAGGGCGCCCGGCGCGGCGAGCGCGTCCAGCGTGGAGCGGTCGCTGCCGCGGTAGACGCCGTCGCGGCCGAAGTCCTTGATGACCAGCTCGACGTCGTCGCGCCCGGCGAAGGTCGAGATGTAGGCCTCGAGCAGCACGTCGACGCCCTTGCGCGCGATCGCGCCGCCGACGAACAGCAGCCGGAGGGGCTTGCGCTCGGTGCCGAGGTCGAGCGCCGGGCCGGCGGGCGAGTAGTTGACCAGGTCGACACCGTTGGCAATGACCTTGACTCGCTCACCCGGGACGCCGGCGGCGAGGTACATCCCGCGCACGTGCTCGGACGGCACCCACAGCTCGTCGACCTCGTCGCGCAGCGGCGCGACCCAGTCGCGCGGCGCGGTCCCGAACTCCCACGGCTGGATCAGCACCAACCGCCCGGAGGCCGGCGGCGTGAAGTCCGGCGGCCACTCGTGGCGGACCTCGACGTCGGCCAGGTGCGGCAGCGGCGCGAATCCGGCCCCACCCGCCCCCGTGCGCTCGGCGCAACCGACCGCGATGCAGGGATCACCGTCCAGGCGCGCGGTGACCTCGCGGTTGATGGTGGACAACGACGTCGCCAGGCCGTGGTCGCCGCGCCAGCGCACGGCGACGGGATGGTCGGCGGCGCGCGGACGGGCGACCCGCCCCCCGCGCTCACCGGCGTAGACCGCTTCGAGCGCGTCCACGAACGTCGCGAACGACGGCGGCTGCGGGATCGCGGCCTGCAGCCGCTCGAGCAGGCCGTCCTCGGTCGCGAGGCGGTCCAGCGCCGCGGCCAGCCCGGCGGCGTCGCCGCCGTCGAAGAGGAGGCCGTCGACGTCGTGGCGCACGGCCTCGGCCAGCCCGCCCATGCGAGCGGCGACGACCGGTACGCGCGCCGCGCGGGCCTCCAGCGCGGCGAGGCCCTGGGTCTCCCACACCAGCGACGGCGCGACCGCGACGTCGACCGACGCGAGCAGGTCGGGCAGCTCGGTGGGCGTGAAGCGCCCGTGGATCTCGACGACCCCGCGCCGGTCCAGCGCGCGGAGCTGCCGGGCCATCGCGTCGGGGACGTCGCCGTGGATGACGACGCGCAGGTCGGCCTGGGCCTGCTGCGCGGCGGCGACGAGCACCTGCGGGCCCTTCAGGCCGTAGACCGAGCCGAAGAAGCCGACGCGCAGCGGCGCGCCGGCGGCGCGGCGACCGCCCACGCGGTCGCGGCCGACGCGGTCCCAGATCGTGTCGACGGCCGGCATCGACTGCGGCAGCAGGTCGATCGCCTCGGCCGGGTAGCCGGCGTCGACGAGCGAGGCGCGGATCGCCTCCGACATCGCGAGGCAGACGTCGACCGAGCGCGCGAAGCGCCGGCGGATGCCGTCGAGGCGCTCGACGTGGCCGGCGACGTCGGTGCTCCCGACGCACGCCGCGCAGCGCGCGCCGTCGCCCGGCCCGTCGCACAGCGCCCCGTCGGGACGCAGCAGGTAGGCGCGCGGGCAGACCAGCCAGTGGTTGTGCGGGCTGAAGATCGAGGGGATGCCGCGGCGCGCGGGCAGCTCCAGCAGCTCGGCGCCGAGGTTGTGCAGGTTGTGGAAGTGGACGACGTCGGGCCGCACCTCGTCCAGCAGCGCGGCGAAGGCCGCGGTGATCGGCGGGTCGTCGAGGTCGGCCCCCGGGTCGCCGACGGCCAGCAGGCCGGCGTGGGCGCGGTTGTGGACGCCGACGAGCGTGACGCCGTCCTCCTCGCGCCGCGAGAGCGCGTAGGGCACGCCGGACGGGTCGGCCTCGACCGCGGCGTAGAAGACCGTGACGTCCCAGCCGCGGCGGACGAGCTCCTTGGCCAGCACGCGCGGGACGGCCGTGCCGCCGCCGCTGTCGTTGAAGCCGAACGACGTCATGACGAGCTTGCGACCGTTGCGCGCCCCCCGCGGCGCGACGACGACGGCCTCGGCGCGGCGGCGCAGGCGGCGCGCCAGGCCGGGCAGCGGGAGCCCACGACGCTCGACGGCGGCGGCCAGCATCTCGAGCGCCCGCTTCTCCCCCGCCGCGCGGTCGATGACCGCCCAGTCGAGCTCGGGCACGAGCGTGGCGAGGTCGTGGCGGTCCAAGGACTCCAACAACGTCCGCTCGACCTCCTCGACCTGGCGGGCGAGCTGGTCGTCGCCGGAGAGGTTGTCGTCGTGGCGGCGCAGCCGGATCAGCGGCGCGCCCGCGACGTGGCGGAAGCGCAGGCCGGCGTCGGCGGCGCGCACGAAGAAGTGGAAGTCCTGCGAGGTCCGGAAGTCCGCGTGGTAGCCGCCGACCTGCGCGTAGACGCGGCGGTGGACCAACCGCGTGGGGTCGATCAGCGGGTTGTGGATGCGCCACAGGTGCTGCAGCAGCGCCCCGGGCGCGAAGTCGCCGCTGCGCCACAGCCCGCGGCCCGTGCCGTCGGCGTCGATGACCTGCGCGTCGCCGTGGACGATCGCGGTCTCGGGATGCGCGTCGAAGACGGCGACCGAGCGCGAGATCCGGTCCGGGAGGCAGACGTCGTCGTCGCCGAGCATCGCGATCAGCTCGCCGCGGCCCTCGCGCACGATCGTGTTGTAGGCCTCGGCGATCCCGCGGTTCTCGGGATGGCGGACGACGCGCAGCCGCGGGTCGTCGAACGTCGCCAGGACGGCGTCGATCCGCGGGTTGACCGACCCGTCGACCACGACCAGGACCTCGAGGTCGGCGTAGTCCTGCGCCAGGCAGGACGCGACGGCCTCGGCCAGGTAGGTGTCGCGAGAGTAGGTCGCGACGCCGAGCGTCACGCGCGGGGACGCGGTCATCTGGCCGAGGCGGACGTCCGCCGGTGGCGCCGACACCGGGCGATGGGTCGTGCTAGCCAAGTCGCACATATCCGGAGGCCCCATCGCCGGAGCTGTCGTGGGTGCGACGCGTGACCATGTTGGAGGAGTTGCCCTCGATCGTGTGGATCTTGCCGTCGGCGTCGACGGACTCGACGATGCCGATGTGCTGGCCGCCCCACACGACGAGGTCGCCGGCCTGCGGCGGCTGGCCGGCGGCGGCGGGGGTCCAGCGGCCGGTCCGCTGCGCCCACGAGGAGACGGCGGACACGCCGCCGAAGCCCTGACCGGCCTCGCCGAGCGGCGCGCCGGCGTTCTTGGCCGCCCAGGACACGAAGTAGGCGCACCACGGCCCGACGCCGCTGCCGGCCGTGGCCGTGCGGTAGTCGGCGATGCGCGGGGAGTCGTTGGAGCCCGGCGGCTGCTCGGCCTGGCCGACCTCGGCCTGGGCGAGCTGGAGCGCGCGCTGGCCCGCGGTGGTCGCGGTGCCGGTGGCGCCGGCGGCCGCGGTCGATGCGGCGGCGGTGGTGCCGGCGGCGCCGGAGAAGCCGAGCGCGGTCGACGCGCCGTCGGCGCCGGCGAGGCCGGTCGACGAGGTCGCGCCCTGCAGCGCGGAGGCGAAGGCGGTCGGTGATGTGGTCGCGGCGCCCGTCGCCGGCGCAGCGGTCGACGGCGGCACCAGGCCCTGGTGCAGCTCCGCGATCCGTGCCATGACGGTCTCCACGCTCATTCCCCACCGTGATCGGCGGGCTGCGCGTTTCCTTCAACGCGGGGCGTCAGGTCCCGAACGACGGGGGGCGGCCCGAAGACCGCCCCCCAGCGTCGGAGATCCGACGAAGGTGCTGCGTATGAGCTAGCCGAGGAGGCGCAGGACGCTCTGCGGGGCCTGGTTGGCCTGGCTGAGCATCGCGGTGCCGGCCTGCGACAGGATCTGGTTCTTGGTCAACGCGACCATCTCGTCCGCCATGTCCACGTCGCGGATCCGCGACTCCGCCGAGGTCAGGTTCTCCTGGTAGGAGGCCGCGACCGACAGCGAGTGGTCCAGGCGGTTCTGCACGGCACCGAACGTCGCGCGAGCGGTCGACACGTTGGTGATCGCGGTGTCGATCTCGGAGATGTCGGTGGTGCCCGTGGTCGACAGCGACGCGAACGACGTGCCGACCTCGTTGGCGAGGTCGACCAGCTTGACGCCGATCTCCTGGCCGTCGTTGGCGCCGACCTGGAAGGACACCGTGGTCGCGGCGTTCAGCAGGTTGATGCCGTTGAACGACGCGGAGTCGCCGATGCGGGTGATCTCGGATGCGAGCTGGTTGACCTCGTTCTGGATCGACGAGCGAGCGGTGGAGTCGAGCGAGCCGTTCTTGTACTGGACGGCGAGCTCGCGCACGCGCTGCAGCATCGAGTGGACCTCGTCCAGGTTGCCTTCCGCGGTCTGCACCATGGAAGCGCCGTCCTGGATGTTCTTCTGGGCCTGCCCGAGACCGCGGATCTGCGAGCGCATGGACTCGGAGATGCCGAGGCCCGCGGCGTCGTCGGCCGCGGAGTTGATGCGGTAGCCCGAGGACAGGCGCTGCATCGACTTCGAGATGGCAGCCGAGGTCTTGGACAGCGCGTTGTAGCTGTTCATGGCCTCGACGTTGTGCGTGATGCGAAGGGACATTCGTCGATCTCCTTGATGACGTTTGTGTTGGGGTCCCACAGCGACTCCATGTCGCTGCTTGCTGCCGGCGGTGCATTCCTTGCGCCGCTACGCCGGTGATCGGCGGCCCATGAGACCTGCTTGAGGTGTGTCCAGGGTCCTTTGGACGGGAGTTGTCAGATCGCGGGCGTCAGACCCGGACGTCGATGTGCGGCAGCCCGTCGTCGGGCGGCGGCGGGAGTTCCGGGACGACGGGGCGGCGCTTGCGGCGCTGCTCGCCGGCGTCGCGCTCGCGCTTGTCCGTCGAGCTCTCGGGGCGACGGATCGCGGGGATGGCGTCCGGCTGGGCGCCGCGCCGCGGACCGATCGGGTTGATGGGGTCCAATGGCACGGCTCAACCTCGCTTTCCTAGCCCTGCGGAACGGGTTCGGGGACGCCGCCGGCGTTGGCGGCCGCGGCGGTCGCCGCGGCGGCGGCGCGGGCCTCGGCGATCTGCCGCTCGCGCTCCTCCGCCTGGTCCTCGGCCATCAGGATGAGCTTCTTGCGCAGCTGCTCGAGCTCGGCGAGCGCGACGTGGCGCCAGATCGTCTGGGCGATGGCCCAGGCGACCACGTAGCCGATCACGCCGCCGACGACGGCGCGCTCGATCGCGTCGGGCCACGGCAGGGCCGCGCCGCGCGACAGCTTGAGGACGACCAGGAACGCGATCAGGCCGCCCCAGCCCTTGGCGATGCCGATGTGGCGGCGGGCGCGCGGGTGGGCGGAGAGGCGGATGCCGTCGCCGTTCGGCGCCACGGCGCCCTCGGCGGCGGCCATGACCTCGGTCGGGGCGTCGCCGCCCTTGTCCTTCTTGGCCATCAGGCGAACCTCCGCCGCTGTTCGCGCGACATCGCGAACGCGAGGTGCTGGAGCCGGACGCAGTCGGGCTGCGAGACGTCGCTGAACTGCAGGCCGACGCGGTCGCCGGTCTCCAGCCGCACGATGCGTCCCGCGCCGCGGACCGGCGCGCTGCCGTCGCCGAGGTCGAGCTCGAAGCGCCGCTCGGCGTCGAGGCCCGGACGGTGGGCCAGGCCCTCGACGAGCATGCCGCCGCCGGAGAGGTCGATCGCGTGGGCCTGCGTGGTCACGTCCTGTTCATCGGCGTCGGCCGACAGGAGCGTGAGCGGCAGGTCCACCGTCGCACGCACGAACTCGCGGCGGCGCAGGAGCTGCGGGCTGCCGCGGTGGGCGAAGCGCACGGTGTCCTTCGCGCTGTAGCCCTCGCCGTAGCCGCGGCCGGTGCCCCGGCGGTAGCGCGGGACGTCGAGCCTGCCGTGCATGCGGGCGACGCCGTCGTCGTTGACGAACTCGATCGTCAGCGCGCTGCGCTCGAGCATCGGCTGGGGCGTGTCGGGCTGCTCCAGCAGCGCCAGGTCGAAGAAGCCGGGCCCGTCGGCGGTGACGCGGACGAGCACCTGCTCGGTCTGCGGGACCGACAGGAGCAGCTCGTCGCCGACGTTGGGGAGCAGGCGGCTCATGGCACGAGGTCGCGCGCGAGCTCGGTGGCGGACGCGGGCTTCAGCCCTGCCTCGACGGCCTGGCCGCGGGCGAGGTAGGACAGCGGCAGGCCGGAGTCGATGGCCAGGCCGATGACGGTCCCGAGCATCTCGGTCTCGTCGGTGTGCGTGAGCACCAGCGCGCCCACGCCCAGCTCGCGGACGCCGCCGACGAGCTCCTGGGCGGCGGCGGGGCCGATCGTGGCGGGCACGGCGAGGTGCAGCTCGTCGGGCGCGAGCGAGTCCAGCTCGAGCCCGAGGGCGCGCAGCTCGCCAGTCGACCGCGGGCTGACGCCCGGCGTGTCGACGATGACGAGGCCGGTGCCGCGCAGCTCCGCGATCGTGCCGGCGCCCTCCGCGCCGCTCTCGATCGCGTGCAGCGCGACGCCGTAGGGCGCCAGGAGGCGCCGGAGCTCCGCGCCGCCGTCGGGCGAGCGCAGGGCGATGACGGTGACGGGCAGGATGCCGTGGCGCGCGTGCGCGGCCGCGAGGCGCGCGACGCAGCGCGTCTTGCCGGCGCCGCCGGGGCCGACGAAGCCGACGACGCCGGGGCCGCGGCGCAGCGGGTGCATCGGGATGCGGCGCGCGAGCGCGTCGGTCACGAGGTCCTTGGGGTCGGCGCCGGGCATCAGCGGCGCGAGGCCGGCGATGGCCTCCTCCGCGATCGCCTCGGCGAGGCCCTCGCGCAGGCCGCGGGCGACGAGCCGCTCGGCGGCGACGAGCGCGGCGGCCGGCATGCCGACACCGGACCCGCCCACCCCGGCCGCGGGCGCGATGACCTGGGCGACGGGCTCGGGCGCCGGCGCCGGCTCGGGCGCGACCTCGACCACGGGCTCCGGCGCGGGCGCGACCGGCTCGGCCGCGGGCTCGACGCCGAGGTAGTCGAACATCCCGGTGGGCTGCTCGACCTCGATCTCGGCCTCCTCCTCGGCGCCGTAGACCTCCTCCCACTCGTCGTCGTCGAGCACCTCGGGCTGCTTGGCGACCGGCGCGGGCTGCGGCTCCTCCGCCGCGGGCTCGGGCTCGGGCTCGGGCTCCGGCGCGGCCGGCGGCAGCCCCGCGTTGAACAGCGCGGCGAGGTTCTGCGACGCCGCCGGCGACGGGGCCGGGAACAGGTCGTCGACGGTCACGTTGACGTCGGTCGGGCCGGGCAGCGCGTCGATCTCGGGCGCCGTCATCGGGCGGACCTCGCCGGATGGCTGGGCCTGGCGCTCGTGCGCCTCGGCGAGCTGCTGCGCGAACGCGGCGGCCACGCCGGGGGCGGGGGTGGGTGGGGTCAGGGTCCCCGGGCGCACCTCGACCTCGATCTCGCGCTTGGCGAAGAACCCGCCGACGCCGCCGCTGGTCGTCTCGCGCCGCGCCACGATGACCGCGTCGTCGCCCAGCTCCTGGCGGATGCGCGGGACGAGCTCCTCCAGGGAGCGGCCGCGGTAGGTGTAGGTGTCCTGGTCCTCGGGTGCCATCAGGCAGTCACGACTCCGATCGTCTCAACGCCGATGCCGGGTGCGATCTCGTTGTAGGCGCAGACCGAGAGCTGGGGCAGCGCCTGCTCGCACAGTCGACGCAAGTGACGACGCACGCGAGAGGAGCAGATCAGCACCGGTCGCCGGCCGCGCGTGACGGCCTGCTCGACATGGTTCGACAACTGGTGCACCAAAGCCTGCGCGCGCGAGGGATCCATCGCCAGGTACTCGCCGTCGGGTGTCTGGGCGATGGCGTCCGACACCTCCTGCTCGAGGCCCGGGTCGAGCGTGATCGCCCGCAGCGTGCGCTCCGCGTCGAGGTACGGGGACACGATCGTGCGGCCCAGCGCCTGGCGGGCGTACTCGGCCAGCAGCTCCGGATCGCGCGTGACGCGGGCCCGGTCGCCGGCCGCCTCGACGACCGCGCCGAGGTCGCGGATCGAGACGCCCTCGCGCAAGAGCGCTTGCAGGACGCGCTGCAGCTCGCCGACCGAGAGCAGGTCGGGGACGACCTCCTCGACGACGGCCTGGTTGTGCTCCTTGAGGCTGTCCAGCAGCGTGCGCACGTCCTGACGGGTGAGCAGGTCGGCGGTGTGACGCCGGATCGTCTCGGTCAGGTGCGTGACGACCACCGACTCCGCGTCGACCACGGTGTACCCCAACGCCTCGGCTTCGGCGCGCTGCGCGTCCGTGATCCACACCGCGGCCATGCCGTAGGCCGGGTCCTGGGTCGGGATGCCGTCGAGGTTGCCGAACGCGTCGCCCGGGTCGAGCGCCAGCTGATGGCCCGCCATGATCTGGCCGCGCGCGACCTCGGTGCCGCGGACCTTGACGGAGTACTCGTGGCTCTGGAGCCCGATCTCGTCGTGGATGCGGACCGACGGGATGATCGTGCCCACCTCGGCCGCGATCTGCCGGCGGACGGCGCTGACGCGCTGCAGCAGCGAGCCGCCGGCCGAGCCGTCGACGAGCGGCACGAGGCCGAAGCCGATGCACAGCTCGAGCGGGTCGAGGCTCAGCGCCTCCTGGACCTGGTCGCGCGGTGAGGCCAGCGCCGGCGGCGCGGCGGCCAGCTCGGCGGCCTTGCCCGCCTCGGCGACCTCCGCGGCCTTCGCGTTCTTGCTGAGCGTGCGGCCGGCGAAGAAGAACAGGCCGCCGATGACGAGGAACGGGATCTTCGGCAGCCCCGGGATCAGCGCGAAGAAGCAGATGACGACGCCGGCGACGAGCGGGGCGCGCTGCTGGCCGCCGATCTGCGTGACGACCTGCGAGCCGAGGTCGTCCTGGCTGGCCGAGCGCGTGACGATGATGCCGGTCGCGACCGAGATCAGCAGCGCCGGGATCTGCGCGGCGAGGCCGTCGCCGACGCTCAGCAGCGAGAAGTGATGGACGGCCTCGCCGAACGAGCGGTGCTGCATCATCACGCCGACGACGATGCCGCCGATGAGGTTGATCATCGTGATCAGGACGGCCGCCATCGCGTCGCCCTTCACGAACTTCGAGGCGCCGTCCATCGCGCCGTAGAAGTCCGCCTCCTCGGAGATCTCCTTGCGGCGCAGGCGGGCCTGGTCCTCGGTGATCTGCCCGGCGTTGAGGTCGGCGTCGATCGCCATCTGCTTGCCCGGCATGGCGTCCAGGGTGAAGCGCGCGCCGACCTCGGCCACGCGCCCGGCGCCGTTGGTGACGACGACGAACTGGATGACGATGAGGATCAGGAAGACGACGAGGCCGACGACGATGTTGCCGCCGATGACGAACTTGCCGAACGCCTCGACGACGTGGCCGGCGTCGCCCTGCAGCAGGATCAGGCGGGTGACCGAGATGTTGATGGCCAACCGGAACAGCGTCGTGATCAGCAGCAGCGACGGGAAGACGGAGAACTCCAGCGCCTTCTTGACGTAGAGCGTGGTGATCACGATCGCCAGCGCGCAGCTGATGTTCAGCGTGATCAGCAGGTCCAGCAGCATCGGCGGCAGCGGGATGATCAACATCACCACGACCAGGACCACCACGCCGGCGGCGATCAGGTCGGTGTACTTGCCGAACTTCTGCATCACGTTGGTCATGATCTGCGGGTCCTCTAGGCGGCGCCGAACCGGCGGCGGCCGGCGACGCGATAGACGTAGGCGAGGATCTGGGCGACGGCCTGGAACAGGTCCTCGGGGATCATCTGGCCGACCTCGACCGTGTCGTGCATGGAGCGCGCGAGCGGCGGGTCGGGGACGATCGGCACGTTGTTCTCGGCGGCGATCTCGCGGATGCGCAGGGCCAGGAGGTCCTGGCCCTTGGCGACGACCGTCGGCGCGTTGGACTTGCCGTCGTACTTCAGGGCGACGGAGAAGTGCGTGGGGTTGGTGACGATGACGTCCGCGGTCGGGACGTCGGCCATCATCCGGGCGCGGGCGGCCTCGCGCTGGCGGCGGCGGATCGCGCCCTTGACCTCGGCGGGGAGGTCCTGGCCCTTGGACTCCTCCTTGACCTCCTCCTTCTTCATCCGCAGACCCTTCTCGCGCGTGAAGCGCTGATAGAAGAAGTCCACGACCCCGATGAAGAGGTAGGCGAAGGCCGCCCGCATCGCGATCGACTTCACGAGCGCGGCGATCGACCCGCCGAGCTGCAGCGGGGAGACGCCGACCATCGCGGCGTAGTCGGTCATGTGCGGGAGGAACGCGCTGAGGACGACGTACGCGACGACCGCGATCTTCACGAGGTTCTTGAAGAGCTCGACGAGGCCCTGCTTGCCGAAGATGCGCTTGAGGCCCTGCTGCGGGCTGAGGCGCTTGAAGTTGGGCTTGAGCGCCTGCGTCTTGGGCCGGATGCCGACCTGGGCGAGGTTGACGACGATCGCCGCCACCGCGCACACGCCGACGATCGGCGCCAGGCACCAGACGACGTTCGCGCCGCTCTTGAGCAGCAGGTCGGAGACCGTGCCCATCGTGACCGGGTCGCGGCTGCCGCCGGCGGCGAGCGAGTCGTGGATCCCGTCGGCCATCCGCTGCACCATCGAGGAGCCGGTCGCGCCGAGCATGAACAGGCCGGCGAGCACGACGACGGCGCCCGAGAGGTCCGCGGACTTCGCGACGTTGCCCTGCTTGCGCGCCTCCTCGCGGCGCTTGGGTGTCGCCTTCTCGGTCTTGTCGGCATCGGCCATCGCGCCACCTCCCTCAGGCGAGCTTGAGGGTCTGGAGGGCCTGGCCGACGTCGGTCTGCAGCTCGGTGGCGAGCCAGCCGGCGACGAACGGCATCGACGCGCCGACGAGCAGCAGGCCGAGGACGACCTTGGCCGGGACGGCGACCTGGAACGCGTTGAGCGTCGGGACGACGCGCGTGACCATGCCGAACGCGGTGTCGGTGAGGATCAGCGCGATCAGCACCGGCCCGGCGACCTCGAAGGCGCTCGTGAAGACCTGGACGAACGCGCCGTTGGCGCCGTGGACGATCGCGCCCAGCGACGGGTACTGCGTCAGGCCGACGATCTCGTAGGTGCGCGCGAGGCCCTTGATGACCCAGGCGTCACCGCCGATGGCGATGAACACCATCAACCCGATCATCGAGTAGGCGGTGCTGAGGATCGCGGACTGGTTGCCGTTGACCGGGTCGACGAGCGACCCGTAGGAGAAGCCGATCGTCGTGTCCAGGAACGAGCCGGCGACGGCGAGCGCCGCGAAGGTCGCGGCCAGGGCGTAGGCGAACGCCCCGCCGATCAGCAGCTCCTTGCCCAGCAGCGTGCCGATCCCCAGGATGTCGGTCGGCAGGTGCACGTCGGCCGACACGACCGGGGAGAGGCCGATGGCCAGGCCAACTGCGACGACGGTGCGCACGCGCGCCGGCACCAACTTGGACGAGAACAGCGGCGCCAGCAGGAAGAGCGGCGAGATCCGCGCCAGGACCAGGAAGAACGCCAGGACGCGCTGCTCGCCGAAGTCGGTGAGCAGGGTCTGGGCCGAGGTCTGGAGCTGCGGACCCACTACCCCACCATGTTGGGGATCGACGTCCACAGCTCCGACGTGTAGCTCAACAGCTGGTTGAGCATCCACGGACCACCGACGACGAGCACGGCCGCCATCGCCAGCACCTTCGGGATGAACGAGAGCGTCTGCTCCTGGATGGAGGTGACGGCCTGCACGATCGAGATCAGCACGCCCACGATCAGGCCCACGCCGAGCAGCGGGATCGAGAGCTTCAACGCGAGGCTCATCGCCTGCGTCGAGAGGGTGACGACGGTATCGGTGTCCATCAGTGGAACGACTCCACGAGCGAGCGGGTGATCAAGTCCCAGCCGTCCACGAGGACGAAGAGCAGGATCTTGAAGGGCAGGCTGATGAACGCGGGTGGCAGCATCATCATGCCCATGGACATGAGGGTGGAGCTGACCACCAGGTCGATCACCAGGAACGGCAGGAAGATGAGGAAGCCGATCTGGAACGCCGTCTTGAGCTCCGAGATGATGAACGCGGGGATCAGGACGTAGGTCGGGACGTCGGCGCGCGTCTTGGGGCGCTTGAGGTGCGCGAGGTTCACGAACAGCGCGAGGTCCTTGGTCCGCGTCTGGCGGAACATGAACTCGCGCAGCGGCTTCTGGCCGCGGTCCAGCGCCTCGGCCTGCGTGATCTGGTGCTTGGCCAGCGGGTCGATGGCGTCCTTCTTGACCTGGGTGAAAGTCGGCGCCATCACGAAGATGGTGAGGAACAGCGCGATGCCGACCAGGACCTGGTTCGGCGGCGCCGTCGGGGTGCCCAAGCCGGTGCGGATGAAGCCGAGGACGACGAGGATCCGCGTGAAGCCCGTGACGCAGAACAGCAGCGCCGGGACGAGCGTGACCGCCCCGACGAGGATCAGCAGCTGGACGGCGTTGTCGCCGTCGGCGCTGATGCCGTTCTGGGTGGCGGCGGAGATCGTCGCGGAGACCATCAGCGCGCCGTCCGGTCGCGAAGCTTCTCGAGCGTGTCGCTGAAGAGGAGCTTGGCCTTGCCGGCGGGGGAACCGGACCCACCCACCCGCGGCTTGGCGTCGCCGTCGATGTCGTCGCCGGCGCCGAGCTGCGGGTGCGACAGGAGGCCGAGCGACAGCGCCTCGTCCTCGGTGTAGGTCCGGATCGGCACGATGCCGTGCTCGGCGCTGCCGACGAGCACGAGCTCGCGGCCGGCGCGGATCAGGTGGACCGAGCGGTTGGGGCCCAGCGGCATCGACGCCTCGGTGCTGAGGCCGATGCCGTGGGCGTCGAGCTCGCCGGAGGACGACTTCTTCATCTGGCGCAGCACCCAGGTCAGGCCGTAGATCACGGCCACGACGACCGCGAGGCCGATGAACGTGCGGGCCAGGCCGCCGCCGTTGGAGCCGACCGACGACGCGGTCTGCGCCGAGGAGTCGCTCGGGAGGTTGAGCGGCGTGTTCTCGCCGTAGGTGTCCTTGCCGGCCGCCACCGCGAGGGTGGGCGCCAGGAGGACGCAGAGGAGTGCGGCCGTGAGAACGGCCGTGAGGGCACGATATGGCTTCACTTGGAGGGACTCGCGGTAGGTCGGGAGGGACGACCAGCCAGTCCTTAGATCGGCCTGCGCGTGGTGGACTTGAGGGACGAGTCTGGACGACCGTTCGAGGCGTCCGGGCGAAGACTCGCCCAGAGGGCGAGCTTGCCTTAAGCGAGCTCGCCTGGCGGCTCGCTCGCCAGCTCGGCGTCGCTCAGGCCGCTTCGGGGAACGCCGGCGGGACGTCGCCGGCGCCGAGGGCTTCGGGCTCGAACGCCGCGACGGCGCCCGCGGCGCTGCGCTCCGCGCCGTTGACCTCGGTGATGCGCAGCCCGAACTGCTCGTCGATGACGACGACCTCGCCCCGGGCGATGGGGCGCCCGTTGACGAGCAGGTCGACGGGCTTGTCCGCCAGGCGGTCGAGCGTGACGACCGAGCCCTGGCCGAGGCTCATGGTCTCGCCCAGCGACATGTGCGTGCGGCCGACCTCGACGGTCAGCTCGACCGTCACGTCGGTGAGGCGCGTGAGGTCGGCGTCGCCGGCGATCGCCGCGGCGTGGGCTCCGCCCGCCCCTTCGGGCAGCGGGGTGAACTCGACGTCGGTCATGGTGATGCTCCTTATTGGACCGCGAGGTCCGTGAAGAGGACGTCCTCGACGTCGATGTCGGTCTCGTGCTCGATCCGCTTGAGCACGGACTTCTGGAGCTTGACGCGCGACTTCTCGCGGGTCAGGCGGCCGGCCGGCTCGTCGGTGAGCGAGTCGGTGATGATCGCGCGGACCACGGCCTCCTGGGGCAGCGTGCCGTAGCCGGTCGGCGGCTGGCCCGCCTCCTTCTCGCCCGACGCGGCCGCGGCCTTCTTGACCGCCTCGGCCAGGTAGCCCTCCTTGAGGACCAGCGCGGCGTTGAGCTTGGCGAACTTGCCCGCCTTGAGGTTGATCAGGAAGTCCTTGGGCATCACGTACACCTCGCCCGAGACCTTTGGCTTGGGCACGACCGGCTTGGGCGCCAGGACGAACTTGTAGACGCCGCCCACCACGAGCAGCAGGACGGGGATGATGATCTTGATGTTCTTCATTTGGTGGGAGCGAAGTTCGGCTTGATGGACGGGATCTGGGAGGTCTTGGAGACGCTGGTGATGCGCGGCACGAGGATCTCCACGCGGCGGTTCAGCGAGCGTCCGGCGTCGGTCTTGTTGGTGGCCACGGGCGAGTAGGCGCCGCGGCCGGCGGCGGTCATGCGCAGCGGCGAGATGCCGTCCTGCGCGAAGGTGCGGAAGATCGCGTTGGCGCGCTCGGTGGACAGCGCGAGGTTGTCCCGGAACTGGCCGCTGCTGATCGGCTGGTTGTCGGTGTTGCCCGAGACGATCAGCTGGTGGTCGGCCTGCGTGGCCGAGAGGAGGTGCGCGACGTCCTTGAGCAGCGGCAGCGACGGCGGGCGCGGCGTGGCCGAGCCGCTGTCGAACAGCAGCTTGTCGGTCAGCAGCCGGATCAGCAGCCCCTCGTCGGTGACCGTGACCTTGATCTTGCCCGAGAGCCCCTGCTTGGTGGCGACCGAGTCGAGCTGCTTCTTGAGCTTCTCGAAGGCCTGCTCCTCGGCGTTGCCCTGGGCGCCCGTCTTGGTCTTGGACACCGAGTCGTCCTTCGGCGAGCCGACGAACGGCTGCAGGCTGGACTCCTTGGGCGACGCAGACGGCGTCTTGATGTTCATCACGCCGCCCGACTCCTTGATGGACTGGCCGCCCGGCAGCACCTTGCCGCTGAACGCGTCCTGGAGCGAGTGCTGCAGCGACTCCAGCTTGGACTTGTTCACCGACGAGATCGAGAACAGGACCATGAAGAGCGCCACGAGCAGCGTCATCAGGTCGGCGTAGGTGACCAGCCAGCGCTCGTCGGGATGGTCGCCGTGGTCGTCGCCGCGCTTCTTCTTCTTGCCGCCGTGCCCGGAAATCGGACCCACCCACCCTTACGCGGCCTGCGCAGCGCCGCCGTCGACGGCCTTCAGCTCGGCCTTGGCGTCGCCGGCCTCGACCACTGCGCGCTCGTCCGGGGAGAGGTAGCTGAGGAGCTTCTGCTGGACCATGCGCGGGTTGTCGCCCGCCTGGATCGCCAGGATGCCCTCGAGCACCAGCGAGCGCTCGTCGACCTCCTTCTGGCTCTGCATCTGCAGCGAGTAGCACACCGGCAGGTACACGACGTTGGCTGAGCCGACGCCGTACAGCGTCGCGATGAACGCGCCGGAGATCGCGGGGCCGAGCGTCTCGGGCGCGCTCAGGTTGGAGAGCACGTGCACCAGCGAGACGACGGTGCCGAGCACGCCGATGGTCGGGGCCAGGCCGCCGGCCTTCTCGAAGACCGAGGAGCCGAGCTTGTGGCGCGCGGCCATCGCGTCGATCTCCGCGTCCAGGATCTCCCGCAGGAGGTCCGGGTCGGTGCCGTCGACGATCAGCTGCATGCCCTTGCGCATGAACGGCTCTTCGATCGCCTCGATCTCCTCCTCGAGCGCGAGCAGGCCGTCCTTGCGGGCCCGCTCGGCGAAGCTCACGAGGGTCTTCACGCGCACGCCCAGGTCGGGCTGCTCGCCCATGATGGCCTTCATGTACAGCTTGGGGATCATCATGAAGCGCTTCATCCCCACGCCGCCGAACACCGCGCCGGCCGTCCCGCCCAGCACGAGGATCAGGGCGTTGATGTTGAGGAGCATCGGCGGCGCGACGCCCTCCATGATGCCGGCCATGATGATGGCGGCAGCAGCGATTCCGATTCCGATTGCGGTAGCGGCCTTCATGGGTTCTCTCTAGTGGTCGGCCGCTGATGACCGGTCTTCAGCCAGTTGTTGGCGCCGGGACTTAGCCCAGCGCCTTGTCGATCGCGGAGAGCACGCGGTCGGCCTGGAACGGCTTGACGACGAAGTCCTTCGCGCCGAGCTTGATCGACTCGAGCACCTTGGACTCCTGGCCCAGGGCCGAGCACATCACGACCTTCGCGCCGGGATCGACGGCGATGATCTCCTTGAGGGCGGTCAGGCCGTCCTTCTCGGGCATGGTGATGTCGAGCGTCATGACATCGGGGCGCAGCTCCTGGAAGCGCTGCACCGCCTCGGCGCCGTTGGCGGCCTCGCCAACGATCTCGTGGCCGCCGCCGCTGAGGGCGTCGGTGACCATCTTCCGCATGAACGCGGCGTCATCTACGACGAGCACGCGAGCCATCAGACTGGAACCTCCGTGGGGGTGTTTTCGGGGGGCGTGGGAGAAGAAGGGGGACTGCTGGCGCCGAGCACCGACTCGACGCGGACGGCGAGCCCGCCGTCCTCGGTGACCATCAGCCGGCCGGTCGCGAAGCGCATGCCGTCGGCGTAGAGGTCGATCGGGGCCTCGACCTCGCGGTCGAGCTCGACGACCGCGCCCGCGGGCAGCGCGACGATCCGGCCCGACGGCATCCGCGTCCGGCCCAGCTCGGCCCAGACGCGGACGCTGATGTCGCGCAGGGCGTCGCCGAGCGGCGCGTCGTCGTGGCTCTCGGTCATCTCGTCCAGCGCGCGCGTCATGCGCACGATGAACGCGTTGGGCACCAGCTGCACGAGCAGGCAGGGCGCGCCGCAGAACGTGAACGTGACGGCCGTGGCGTGGCCGGGGTGCTCCCAGCCCTCGCCGCCGGAGTTCGCGTCGTCGAGCTGGCGGACGTCGGGCGGCGCGATCTCGACCTCTTCGTCGAGCACCTTGCTGGTGGCCATCGCGGCCGCCGACATCATCTGGTTCATCGCCTCGCCGACGGCGCTGAACTCCAGCTCCGACAGCTCGCCTCCGGCCTCGACGTCGTTGGGGTCCATCCCCATCATGGCCGCGGCCAGGCGGCGCGCGCCCTCGATGCCGATGACCATCACGTTGCCGCCGGTCACGCCGTCGACGTAGGCGACGTCCGCGGCGATCGCCGGGAACATCGCGTCGGCGAAGGGCGACTCCTCCGGCGGCACGACGCGCACGGTGCCCGGCGCGACGCCCGTCGGGGAGAACATCTGCAGGACGCCCTGGACCGCCTCCGAGGTGGAGGCGCCCAGGCGCAGCAGTGCCTGCTCGGCGTTCATCGCTGGTACCTCATGGCAGAGGTCCGAAGGACGGAAGTCATGGGGCGAGCTCCACGGGGCCGGTGATCTGGACGGCGCGGTGCTGGCCGCTGCGGCCGCCACGCGCGTGGTGCACGGGGGTGCGGTCGGCGAAGAGGGTGAGCTCGGCGTCGGCGCCGGCGTCGAGGCGGATGACGTCGCCGGGCTTGAGGTGCAGGATCTCGTCGAGCGTCAGGTGCGTGTCGGCGACCTCGGCGCGCAGCGAGACCTCGACGTGGCTGAGGCCCTGGTTGACGGCCGCGGCGGTGACCTCGTCGCGGACCTTGATCTCCTCGTCGTGGCGCGAGAACGCCGACGCGACCGGTGCGATGGCCGCGTACGGGATCAGCAGCGTCATCGTCGACGACAGGCCGTCGAGGCGGGCCTCGAGCGTCAGCGCGAGCGTCGGCTCGGAGCCGGCGGCGACCTGGACCGTCTCGCTCTGCGTGTCGACCATCGCGATGTTCAACGTCATCTCGGAGACGTCGAACCAGACCGACGACAGGGCCTCGACGATCGTGCCGAACATCCGCTGCACGACCATCAGGTCGATGTCGGTGAGCTCGCGGTCGCGCTGCGCCGACTCCGGGCGCCCGCCGAGCATCCGCTCGAGCGCGACGAGGACCACGGGCAGCTCGGCGCTGAGCAGCATGCGGCCGTCGTGGGGCGCCGTGTCGATCTGGATGTGGACGGAGTGGTCCGGGACCTGCGCGAACGCGTTGGCCCAGGTGAACTGCCCGACGTCGATGACCTCCATCTCGATCGCCGTGCGGTGCTCGGCGACCAGGCGCGTGCTCGCGCGCTCGGTGAAGGTGTCCATGGCGCGGCGGATCCGCCGCTCCTGGTCGGTGGTGAACTTCGTCGGCCGGGTGAAGTCGACGGTGCGCAGCCAGCGGGCACGGCGGCCCTGGCGCTCCTCCGACTCCACCGGCATGTTGCCCTCGCTCGCCCGCGCGAAGAGCTTCTCGATCTCGTTGGCGTCGAGGAACCCGCTCATGCCAGTACGGCCTTTCCGGCCGAGGTCCCGAGGAGCTGCGCCTCGGACCCGCCGGCCTCTCGGACGGTGATGGAGATGTCCGCGCCGACGCTGACGCGGATCGTGCGGCCCTTGGAGCCACCCGTCTCGGTCGCGCGGACCGGGATCCGGGCGCGGTCGAGCAGCCGCGCGACGGCCTGCGCGTTGCGCTGCCCGATGTCCTGGCCGCTGCCGCCGAACTGGAACATGGCGGCGCCGCCGACCATGGCGGCCTCGACGCGCGTCCGCGACGCCCCGTGCGCGAGCACGAGGTCGATCAGCGCGGGCACCGCGAGATCGGCGAACTTGTGCGGCTGCGGCGGATCGGCCTGCGCCGCCTCCGGCAGCATGACGTGCGCCAGCGCGGCGACGCCCTTGCCGCGGTCGACGAGCGCGAGCCCGATGCACGAGCCCAGGCCGATGCACGCGAGCACGTCTCCCGACGTGTTGGAGGCGGATGCCTCGCCCATGCGGACGACGGTCTCCATGGCTAGAGGCCGAGCCGCCCCAGCAGCTGCTTGATCCCGCCGTGGTTGGGCAGGAGCAGGAAGGACAGGCTGCACTGCTCCTCCTCGACGAGGAGGTTCGAGTCGAGGATCAGCGCCTCGTCGATGTCGTCGCCGCGGCCGATCAGGACCGACGACAGGATCGAGCCGAGCATGTCCTCGACGACCTGCGGGGGCGCGGGCTCGAGCGACATGTCCACCATCTGGGCGAGCACGTTGATGTAGTTGGTCCCGAGGATGTTGCCGACCTCGCCGAGCATCGAGTTGCCGTCCGGCGTGGAGGGCTCGATGCCGTAGATGCCGCACAGCTTCCGCGCGTCGCTCTCGGGGAACAGCAGGACGACGATCGCCTCGAAGTCGCCGACGACGGGGACGACGACGCCGTAGCGCAGCTCGTCGGGCGCGCCGGCGATGGCGACCGCCTCGGCCAGGGGCAGGGCGGCGGCCGTCGGCACCGAGATGTCGACGGGCTTGCCGAGCATCGAGCTGAGCGCGGTGCCGGCGTTGCCGGAGCCGATGTTGGCGAGCTCGCGCAAGGCGTCGAGCTGCAGGTCAGAGAACGTGGTCATGGCTTCCTACGAATCGTCAGACGGCGGCCGTGAGCGGAGTGGAGCGCTCGGACGCGGACAACGCCGGGTGGGTGTTCAGGGTCAGTGCGTCGCAGTCCGCCAGCAGCACGATGTCGCCGTTGGACAGCACGGCCGCACCCGAGACCGCCGCTTCCTGGGCGACGTTCGGGGGCAGCGGACGGGTGACCAGCTCGCGCTGGCCGATCAGCTTGGAGACCGAGAGGGCGATCGAGCCCTCCTGGCCCCGCACGATCACCACGTGGGTGTCCGGCGTGTCGACGCCGTCGACGCCGGCGGCGCCTCCGAACGCGTCGACCGCGCGCCGCAGGGGCAAGGCCTCGTCCTTGAGGACGAGCATCTTGCGGCCCGCGACCGAGCGGACGGGGTTGTCGTCGAGGCGCATGGTGCGCTCGACGCGCTGCAGCGGGATGCCGAACGGCTGCTCGCCGGCCTCCACGAGCAGCGCGGACATGATCGCGAGCGTCAACGGCAGGCGGATCTCGTTGACCGTGCCCTCTCCCTGAACCGAGGTCACCGTCACCTCCCCGCCCAGCTCGCGGATCTTCTCCCGCACCGCGTCCATCCCGACGCCGCGGCCCGAGAGCGCCCCGACCTCGGCGGCGGTGCTGAAGCCCGGGGCGAAGAGCAGCTCGATGGCGCCGCGCATGTCGATCAGCTGCGCCTGCTCGCGCGTGATCAGGCCGCGCTCGACCGCCGCCGCCGCGACCTTCTGCGGGTTGATGCCGTGGCCGTCGTCCTTGACCGTGATCGCGATGCTGCCGCCCGCGTGACGCGCGGCGATCGTGAGCGTGCCGGTCGGCGCCTTGCCGGCGGCGATGCGGTCCGCGGGCGTCTCGAGGCCGTGGTCGAGCGAGTTGCGGATGAGGTGGACGAGCGGGTCGCCGATCGCGTCGACGACCGTGCGGTCCAGCTCGGTCTCCTTGCCGACCAGGTCCAGCTCGACGTGCTTGTCGAGCTTGCTGGCGACGTCGCGCACGAGGCGCGGGAAGCGCATGAAGACGGCCTCGATGGGGATCATGCGGATCTGCATGACCATCGCCTGGAGGGCGTGCGAGGAGCGCGTGAGCTCCTGCATCGCCTGGCTCAGGCCCGGGACGTCGGCCTCGAGCGAGAGCGCCTCGACGTGCGTGCGCTGGACGACGAGCTCGCCCATGAGGTGCATGAGCTGGTCGAGGCGCTCGGCGTCGACGCGGACGGTCTGGTGGCCGGCCTTCTTGGCGGCGGCCGGCGCCGCGGTCGGCGCGGCGGCCGACGCGAGCGCGCCGTCCTCCTCGACCGCGGCCAGCGGCGCGGACTCCTCGACGGCCTCGACCACGTGCTCGGCGACGCGCGCGTCGGCGACGTCCGGCACCCCGCGGATCGCGGTGGCGACGTCCTCGACCTCGTGGTCGGTGGCCAGCAGCACCTCGACGATGCGGCCGTCGAAGCCGTCGACCTCGCCCTCGGCGGGCGTCGAGCGCAGCACGTCGCCGTGCTCGCCGGCGGCGGCCAGGACCTGGAAGGCGCGGACGGCAGGCATCTGCGCGTCCTCGGCGAGGACCGCGTGGATCTCCAGCACGACGCGGCCGTCGCCGACCTGCGCGAGCCTCGGCGGGACCGGCGGCGCCTGCTGGATCTCGGGCTCGACGGCCTCCGGGTCGTCCTTGTCGCGGACGAGCGCCTGCAGCCGCTCGACCAGGACGGCCGGGTCGAGGCCCTCGGCGCCGTCGGCGTCGATCGCGTCGACCGCGCCCGACAGCGCGTCGAGGCAGGCCAGCAGGACGTCGACGACCTCGCGGGACAGCTCGCCGCCGCGCTGGCGCAGCAGCTCGAGGACGTCCTCCATCTTGTGCGTGAGGGTCGCCATGCCCTCGAAGCCCATGGTCGCGGCCATCCCCTTCAAGGAGTGGGCGATGCGGAAGATCGCGTCGACCGTCTCGCGATCGTCGGGGGCCTCCTCGAGGCGCACGACGGCGAGGTTGAGCTCCTGGAGGTTCTCCCGGCACTCGGCCAGGAACATGGGGAGGTACTCGGAGGTGTCCATCAGATCTTCCGGTAGACGAAGGGGGACTCGGGCTCGAGGCCGTGGCCGGCGGGGTCCGAGACGCGCTCGGTCGCGCCGACGACCAGGCGACCGCCCGGCCGGAGGCTCGCGGCGAGCCGGCCGTGGAGCGCGTCGCGCACGTCCTCGTTGAAGTAGATGACGGTGTTGCGGCAGAGGACGAGGTCGTAGGACCCCGCGGCCGGCTGGGCGCGCAGCAGGTCGCCCTGCTCGAAGCGCACGATCTTCTTGAGGTCGGCGGTCGCGTGCCAGCGGCCGTCGGCCAGCTCGAAGTGCGAGGCCAGCGTCGCCGTCGGGGCGTCGCGGGCGTCCTCGGCGGTGAACACGCCGGTGCGGGCGCGCTCGACCATGCGGTGGTCGATGTCGGTGCCGAGGATCGTGACCTGGGCGCGCGGGATCGCCTTCCGGGCGATCGCGGCCAACGTGTAGGCCTCGGCGCCGTAGGAGCTGCCGGCCGACCAGCAGCGCACGCGGGTGGGGTGGGTGGGGGCCGTGTTCGCGAGGTCCGGGAGGATCTTGGCCTCGAGCGTCTCCCACTGCTCGGGGTTGCGCCACAGCTGCGAGACGTTGATCGTGACGCGGTCCAGGAACCGGTTGAGCTCGTCCTTGTCGGCGGTGAGCTTCGCGCAGTAGGCGAGGAGGTCGACGTCGCCGCCGCGCGTGGCGACGAACGAGCGGATGCGCCGCTCCATCTGGCCGCGCTTGTACTGGAGCAGGTCGATGCCGCACACGCGGCGGAAGGCCACGCAGAACTGCTCGTACTCGTCGGCGGCGCCGCCGCGGGCAGGCGCGCTGGTGGTCGTGAACGCGCTCATGCGTCGCCGAGCTCCGCGCGGATCGCGTCGGCGAGCTGGTCGAGCGGGACGACCTCGTCGGCGAGTTGCGCCTCGACGATGGCCCGCGGCATGCCGTAGACGGTGCAGCTGGACTCGGCCTCGGCGATGATCCGGCCGCCGCGGGCGCGCACGGCCTTGGCGCCCTCGAGGCCGTCCTTGCCCATGCCGGTCATGACGACCAGCAGCAGGCGCTCGCCGTAGAGCTTGGCGGCGTCGGCGATCGTGAGGTCCGCGCGCGGGCGCAGGCCGCCGACCGCGGCCTCGTCGGTGAGCCGCGCGGCGCCGTCGTCGGCGAGGCGCAGGTGGCTGCCGCCGGGGGCCAGGAGCAGGGTGTCGGGCTTCAGCGCCTCGCCGCCGGCGGCCTCGACCACCGTCAGCTTGGAGCTGCGGTCCAGCCGCTGGGCCAGCGAGGCGGTGAAGCCCGCGGGCATGTGCTGGACGATCATCCCGCCGGCGCCGAGCGGCGAGGGCAGGTTCGGGATCAGCTCGGCCAGGGCGCGCGGGCCGCCGGTCGAGGTCGCGATCAGGACCACCTTCTTGCCCGCGCTCGCCGACGACGACGCGACGCGGCGGGCGCGGAGGCGCGCGACCGCCGAGTCGCCGTTGGTGGGCGTCACGCGCGCGGCGCGGGCCGCGTCGGTCGCCGCCCGCCGGGTCGGGGCCTTGGGCGCGGCCGCGCTGGCGGCGGCCGTGACCTTCTCGCGCAGCGCGCTGACGAACGTCTCCAGCGGCTCGCCGAACGCGGGCTTGGCGACGAGGTCGAAGGCGCCCTCGGCGAGGGCGTCGACGGCGCGGGCGCCGTGGGCCGGCGAGAACGCCGAGACCACGACCACGGGCAGGGAGGAGCGCTCGCCGCGCAGCGCGCGCAGGACGCCGATCCCGTCCATGCCGGGCATGGCGAGGTCGAGCGTCATGGCGTCGGGGCGCAGCTCGCGGTAGAGCGAGAGCGCCTCGTCGCCGTCCGCCGCTTCGCCGACCACGTCGAACCCCGCGTCGCGCAGCGCCTGCGTGAGCAGGCGGCGCATGAACGTGGAGTCGTCGGCGACGAGGATCCGGGACGGCTTGGCGGTGCGGGCGGCGGCGAGCACGGTGGGGGCCGGCCTAGGCGGCGGCGTGGAGGTCGTCGCCGACCTCGGGGGCCTCGACGTTCGCGAGGTGCGCAGAGGCGCCGATGATGCCCTCGGGGTCGAGCAGGACCACGAGGCGGTCACCGATCTTGGCGATGCCGTCGATGCCGCGGCCGCCGGCCGTCGGCGCCTCGTCGAGCTGGTCGGCGTCGATCGTGATGACCTCTTCGACGTCGTCGACGACGACGCCGGCCATGTCCTCGGCCGTCTCGACGATCACGATCTTGGCCTCGCTCACGTCGGCGTGCTCGACGCCGAGGCGGGTGGCCAGGTCGTAGACCGGGAGGATCTTGCCGCGCAGGGAGATCACGCCACGGACGCTCGGGTCCGACGAGGCCACGGACCGCGGCTCGGTGAACCGGATGATCTCGTGGACCTGGGTGATGGGCAGCGCGTACTCCTCCTCGCCGAGCGAGAAGACCACGAGCTGGCGCGAGAGGGTCTCTTCAGGCATGCGTACTCCAAGTTGGAAGAACTGTCTGCCCCGGTGATCGGCCGTGCCGGAGGGCCCTTGAGAGCCCATCCGGCGGCTGGTCAGCGCGCGAGGCGCAGGGCGCGCGACAGGACGTCGACGCGCCAGGCGCGGATCTTCGCGACGACCTCGTCGACGGACTCGGTCACCGCGATGCGCTGCCCGGACGTGAGCGTCACGTGGCAGTCGGGCGACGCGTCGACGCGCTCGATCAGGTCGCAGTTGAGCTGGAACGGCTCGCGCTGCGTGGAGAGCTTGTGGAGCTCGATCATCTCTACCTCGTATTCGGCCCTGCACACGGATGCTTAAACGGATCGAGGTCACGGCACGCCCGCCCGAGCGAACGCCCTCCGCGTTCGCGCGGGCGGCCGCGCCGTGACCTCGGGAAGTGCTGCGGCGCTAGCGCTTCAGGTTCACGAGCTCCTGGAGCATGTCGTCGGCCGTCGTGATCACCTTCGAGTTGGCCTGGAAGCCGCGCTGGGCGACGATCAGGTTGGTGAACTCGGAGGCGAGGTCGACGTTGGACATCTCCAGCGTGCCGCCGATCGTCGAGCCGAACGTCTTGCCGCCGTCCGGCGTGCCGACCTGCTCGGTGCCCGCCGACGGGCTCGAGGCCCAGCGGTTGCCCGAAAGGCGCATCAGGCCCTCTTCGTTGGGGAACTTGGCCAGCGAGATCGTGCCCGCGTTGGTGCGCGTGCCGCCGCCGGCCGGGAGGTAGCTGACGTTGCCGTCGGTGCCGACGGCGAACCCGGTCGAGTTGGCCGGGATCTGGATGTAGGCGTCGGAGGCCGGCGTCGTGGTCGTGTCGCGGCCCATGACGTAGAAGCCCTCGGGCGTGGTCAGGTAGCCCTGGTCGTTGATGATGAAGTTGCCCGCGCGGGTGTAGTTCATCTCGGAGGGCATGGTGGGCGGCGTCGTCGACGGGTCGCCGAGGCCGACGCGGAAGAAGCCGTCGCCCTGGATCGCCACGTCCTGCGGCTTGCCCGTGTTCTGCATCGAGCCGTCGGTCATGACCGAGTCGATCGAGCCGAGCTGCACGCCGAGGCCGACCTGGGCCGAGTTCGTGCCGCCGGTGTTCGGGCCCTCGGCGGACCCGCCGTACAGCGTCTGCTGCAGCTGGTCCTTGAAGGTGGTGCGCGAGGACTTGTAGCCGACGGTGTTGACGTTGGCGAGGTTGTTGGAGACGACGTCGAGCATCGTCTGGTGCGTCTGCAGGCCGGAGATGGCCGAGTACATGCCGCGAATCATTCTGGAGGCTCCTGATGGGTCCTCCGGCTTCCCCGAGGGGTCCAGCCGGGTGTGTGGTTTGGCGTCCTGCCGCGTCGTCGTCGCTAGGCGATGACGGCGCTGTCGATGTTCGTGAACACGTGGTCCTTCATCTGGTCCTTGCCGACGGCGGTGACGACCGTGCGGTTGGTGACCGAGACCACGAAGGCCGTGTCGTCCACGAGGACCACCGCGTCGCGGGCACCCTTGCCCGCGGCACGATCGACCCCGTCCTGGAGACGCTGCATCACGGCGTTGTCGACCGTGAGGCCGCGGCGCTCCAGGCGCTGGACGGCGTGCTTGCTGAACTGGACGGGCTTCGTGCCCGCCGTATCCTTGAAGACGTCCGAGAAGCTCGGACCTTGAGGCCCCTGGACGGACGGCCGAACCGGCTGCGTCCGTGCGCCGACAGAACCGACCCCACCCGGACCAGCAGAGACGCCGGGCGGGACGAGCGCGGGGTTGAACGAGTTGCTCATCGATCCCGACTACTGGATGCCCGTGATCGCATCCGGATCGATGCCCGCCACGCCGGCGACCGTCAGCGACGGGCCGTCGGTGTCGGACAGTTGGACCGACTGGACGAGGCCGGAGACCGGCGCGCCGTCGGCGCCGCGGTAGCTCACGGTCTTGCCGAGCAGCCCGGTGGCGTTGGCGTCCTTCTGCCGCGAGAGGTTCGCGGTGGAGGCCGTCGCCAGGTTCGTGAGCTGCTCGACCTGGGTCATCATCGAGATCGTCTGGAAGTACTGGTTCGGGTCCTGGCCGGACGTCGGGTCCTGATTCCTCATCTGCTCGGTGAGCATCTTCAGGAAGCCGTTCTTGTCCAGCGAGGTGGGGTCCGAGGCCGGGTTCTGGGTGTAGGCCGGGTTCGTGTACTGGTTGGAGATCGGGGAAGCGGACATGAGGATCCTTCCTCGTCGTCTGGGTCAGGCCGTGACGTCGACGAGCGCACCGGCGGCCGTCGGCGAGGCGATGGAGATGGTCAGGTCCTCCTCGGCGACGACGTCGTCGTCGAGGCCGTAGGAGGAGGCGCCGCCGCCGCGGCCGGTGCTGGCCTGGCGGGCGTCGCCCTGGTTGGAGAAGTCGCCGGCGCCCGCCCCGAGCTGGAGGTCGAGGCTGTGGAGCTCCACGCCGCGGTCCGAGAGCGTGCGCCGCAGCTCGGCCGCGGCGTTCTGGAGCGCGTCGAGGCCGGCCTGGTCGTGCGCGGCGATCGTCGCCACGAGCCCGTCGCGCGTGGTGCGAAGGTGGACGTCGACCTGGCCGAGGGCCTCGGGCTTGAGCTGGAGGGTGGCGCGCGCGTTGCCGGCACGGGTCGTCGCGATGTGGACCAGCTCCTGGACGCGCTCGGCGGTCTGCACGACCGAGCCGCGCGTGAGCTGCCCCGCGCCCGCGGCCGTCGGCACCGCGGTGAGCGGCGTGGCGGTCGGCTGGCCGGCGGCGACGGTCGGCGGCGTGGCCGGCTGGGCCTGCGCGCCGGGGCCGTTGTGGTTGGCGTTGGCGCCGTGGTCGCCGGGCGTGGCCTGCGCGGCGGCGTTGGCGCTGGGCGGCAGCGTGGGTGCCGGCGGCAGCCCGCTGGGCGTGCCGTCGGCGTTCTTGAGGTCCTTGCCGTGCGCGGGCTTGCCGGCGCCCTTCCCAGTGGCCAGCAGCTCGGCCGGGATCTGAAGCTGGCCGGCGGCGGCGGCGTTGGCGTTGGCGGCGGTCGGGTCGGCGACCACGGCGCCGGCCCCCTTGGCGGTCGCGCCGGTCGCCGCCGTCAGCGCCGCCTGCGCGGCGACAGCGGCGGTCAGGCCCTGGGGCGTGCCGGCGCCGGTGCCGGCCGGCGTCGCGTTCAGCGCGCCGGCGGCGGGCGGCGGCGTCGCGGGCGGCGTCGACCCGGCGGCGGCCGCTGCCTGCGCCGCGGCCGCGGCGGTCTGGGCGTCGGCGGCCTGGCCCTGCGCGGGGGCGTCGCCCTGCGCGGCGGTGGCCGGCGGGCCGTCGCTCGGCTTGGCGGCCGGGTCCGTCGCCTCGCCGCTGGCCGGCGCGTCGGCCGGCTTGGGCGCCGCCGCGGTCGCCGTGGGCGAGTTGTCGTCCTTGGCGTCGGCGGGGCGGGCGTGCACGGCGTCGTCGTCGCGACGGCGCGGCTGATCGCTCTGGGCGGGGCGGGGCTGCTGGCCTTCCGCAGGTGCGGTCCGGGCCGTGGTCTGGTTGAGGAGGGCGGCGAAGTCGCCGTACCCTGCGCCGCTGGGTGGACTGGAGCTCTTGGGCGCCACGTCCACCCGCGCCTTGGGCGGGGTGATGGGGAGGGATGTCATCTAGACCGTGCTGTAGTCGAGGGTGCCGGAGGTGGAGGCCGTGTCGTCGTCGCCGTCGCCGGTGGCGGTCGCGAGCAGGCTCGCGGGCGAGACGGGCGTGGTGGCGGCCGGGAGCGCGGTGCTCGCGCCGGTGCCGCGGTACTCGGCCGCGTAGCCGAGCACCTTCTGCACGTAGTTCTGGGTCTCGGCGTAGGGCGGGACGCCGCCGTACTTCGCCACGGCGCCCGGGCCCGCGTTGTAGGCGGCGAGCGCCTTGGACGCGTCGCCGCCGAAGCGGTCGAGCTGCTGCTTGAGGTACTTGGCCCCGCCGTCGATCGCCTGGGCGGGATCGCTGGGGTCGACGCCGAGCGAGGACGCGGTGCCCGGCATCAGCTGCGTCAGGCCCTGCGCGCCGGCGCCGGACCGCGCGGACGCGTCGAAGTTGGACTCCTGGCGGATCAACCCCTTCAACAAAGCCGGGTCGATCCCGTACTTGGTGGCGGCGGCGGTGATCTGCGCGTCGTACTGCGTGGGCGAGCCGCCGCCGAGCGTGGTCGGCGTGGCGCCCGAAGTCGTAGGAGTCGCGGCCGCGGTCGTCGCCGTCGTGCCCGTGGCGGTCGTGCCCTGGGCCGCGGCCAGCTGCGCGGCGAAGTCGGTCGACGAGGACTGGCCGGTGACCGCGGCGATCTGCTGCTGGATTGAGGCGATCCGCGCGCCGATCAGCTCGACGCTCATGCCGCGGCGCTCCGGCGTGCGTGCATCTGCAGGGCCATCTCGTCGAGCTCGGCGGACTCGACGCGGTCGGCGTGCAGGCGGTGCTGCTCGCGCTGGCGGACCTCGAGCTGGTCGAGGACCTCGCGGGCCTGGCTGGCCTGCCGCAGCTCGCCGCGGCGCTGCTGCAGCTCGGCCTCGTAGTTGGCCATCCGCAGCTGCGCGTCGGCGCGCGACTGCTCGAGCCGCTCGACCCAGGCCTGGCGCGAGACCAGCGAGGCCCCGGTCAGCGGGCCGAGGGTCGGCGAGACCGCGCCGGACTGCGCCTCGCGCAGCCGGTCCTCCGCCGCGCGGAGGGTCGCTTCACCGCGCACGCGCGCGTTGAGGCTGGCCGCGAAGCGCTCCTTCGCCTGGTCCTCGTCGTGCGCGCGGATCTCGCGCACACGCTGAAGGCCGAATCGAAAAGGGGCGGACATCTCGTTCTGGGTGGTCGGTCGGATCGGGGCTCGGTGAAGCGCGCTGGACGACTGTCGGACAGCTCGGCGCTAGACCGCGAGGTTGAGCGGCGGGATGGCGGACGGGCCCGTCGGCGCGGCCGGATCGAGGGCGATCGCCGGCGCCGGCAGCGCGGCCGCCAGGTCGCCGATCGACACCTCGGTGATGCCGACCGTGCGCAGCAGCAGGTCGTCGGAGTCGGGGCCCGGGACGGCCTCGTCAGGACGCTGCTTGAGGAAGCCGTCGATGTCGCCCTTGAGGTCGATGGCCTTGTCGGTCACCGGGTCGCTGCCGCGCTCGTAGGCGCCGATCGCGATCAGGTCCTTCTTGTCGCGGTAGGCGGCCAGCAGCGAGCGCAGGCGCGTCGCGCCCTCGCGCACGTCGGGCGTCATGATCTCGCCCTCCAGGCGGGAGACGGACTGCAGCACGTCGATCGCCGGGTAGTGGCCGGCGTGCGCGAGATCGCGCGTCAGGACGATGTGGCCGTCGAGGATCGAGCGGACCGCGTCGGCGATCGGCTCGTTCATGTCGTCGCCGTCGACCAACACGGTGTACAACGCGGTGATCGACCCGTCCGGGCTCGTGCCCGACCGCTCCAGCAGCTTGGGCAGCAGCGCGAAGACCGACGGCGTGTAGCCGCGCGTCGCCGGCGGCTCGCCGATCGCGAGCCCCACTTCACGTTGGGCCATCGCGAAGCGGGTCACCGAGTCCATCATCAACATGACGTCGGCGCCCTGGTCGCGGAAGTGCTCGGCGATCGCGGTCGCCGTCAGCGCCGCCTTGATGCGCACGAGCGCCGGCTGGTCGGACGTCGCGACGACGACCACGGAGCGGTCGATCGCGGTGCCGAGGTCGCGGTCGATGAACTCCTTGACCTCGCGACCACGCTCGCCGACGAGGCAGATGACGTTGATGTCGGCCGACGTCGAGCGGGCGATCATCCCCAACAACGAGGACTTGCCCACGCCGGAGCCGGCGAAGATGCCGAGCCGCTGGCCGCGGCCGCACGGGACGAGCGAGTCGAGCGCGCGGACGCCGAGCGTCACGCGGTCGGTGATGCGCGGGCGCAGCAGCGGCGAGGGCGGCGCGCCGACGATCGGGCGCTGCGTCAGCGCCTCCAGCGAGGCGCCACCGTCGATCGGCTGGCCGAGGCCGTCGAGCACGCGGCCGAGCAGCTCGGTGCCGATCGAGACCGAGACCTGGCGGCCGGTGGCCGTGACGACGTCGCCCGGGCCGATGCCCTGCATCTCGCCCAAGGGCATCAACAACGTACGGCCGGAGCGGAAGCCCACGACCTCGGCGGGCATCGTGGTCCACGCGCCGGTCTGCGCGTCGCGGCCGGTGCGCACGTCGCACACCTCCCCGCGATGTGCGGGCCCCCCGGTGCGCTCGCCCCGGATCTCACAGACCTCTCCCACTTCGGCCTCCAGGCCGGTGGCCTCGACGATCAGGCCGATCAGGTCCATGACGCGGCCGTGGCGGCGGTGCAGGTCGGCGCGCGAGACGGCGCGGCCGAGGCCGGCCAGGCGCTCGACGATCTCCGCCTCGGGCGACAGGATGGCGCCGCCCTGCTCGAGCACGAGCTCAGGCACGGTCGCGCAGCTCCTCTTCGAGCGCCTCACGGGCCCGGGCGAGCTTGGTGGTCAGCGCGGCGTCGACCTCGCCCTCGACCGTGCGGACGACCGCACCGCCGCGCGCCACGCGGCGCTCGGCCTGCACGTCGCAGCTCTCGATGCCGCCGAGCTCGGCGACCAGTGCCGCCGACGCGCCGCGGACGAGCTCGAGGTCTTCGGGGTTGACGAGGATCGTCACCCGCTCGCGCTCGACCAGCCGGCGCAGCGCGCCGCGGACGACCTCCACGACGACCTCGGGCTTGGCCGCGATCTGCGCGCCGAGCGCCTGCTCGGCGATGCGCAGGGCCAGCTCCACCGCGGCGGACTCCACGCCGGCGGCGACGCGGTCGCGCTCGGCGGCGACGGCCTCCGCGGCGGCCTGCAGGGCGGAGATGCCGGCGGCCATGTGGGCTTGGGCCTCGAGCAGCCCGGCCTGGAAGCCCGCCTCGTGGCCGGCGGCACGCGCGGCCTCGGCCTCGGCGGCCAGGTCGATCTGCGGCGCGTCGGGCACCGGGGCGCCGATGGTGTCGAGCCCCGCGGGGGCCTCCAACGTGGGGAAGGTGAAGGCCTCCATCAGATGATGTCGTCCTCGGACGACTCGCCGTCCTCGCCGCCGCGGCCGATCGAGATCGCGCCCGCGTCCTCGAGCCGGCGGATGGCGCCGACGATGCGGCTCTGGGCCTCCTCGACCACGGACCGCCGCTGCGGCTTGCCGGTGTCGAGATCCTCCTGGAGCATCTCGGCGCCGCGCGTGGACATGTTGCGGAAGATGGTGTCCTTGACCTCGTCGTTGACGCCGCGCAGCGCCAGCCCGAGGTCCTTCTGGTCGACCTCGCGCAGCAGCAGCTGGATGTCGCGGTCGCTGAGCACGACGATGTCGTCGAACGTGAAGAGCTTCTGGCGGATCTCGTCGGCCAGCTCGCCGTCGGTCTCCGCGATCGCCTCGAGCACGGTGCGCTCGGTCGAGCGCCCGGCGCGGTTGAGCAGCTCGGCGAGCGAGTCGACGCCGCCGGCCTGGGAGAACTCTTGCGTGAGGACGTTGGAGAGCTTGAGGCGCAGGCCGCGCTCGACGTCCTCGACGACGCCCGGGTTGGTGTCCTCCATCGTCGCGATGCGCATCGCGACGTTGGCCTGGATCTCGGGCGTGAGGCAGCCGAGCACCTTGGCGCCCAGCGTCGTGTGCAGCGACGCGACGACGAGCGCGATCGTCTGCGGCGCCTCATCGGCGAGGAACGTCGCGATCTGCTCCGGCGGCGTGCGGCGCAGGAAGTCGAACGGGCGCAGCTCCGCCTGCGCGGTGATCTGGCCGAGGATCTCCTCCGCGCGCGTCGGCCCGAGCAGGTGCTCGAGGACCTCGCGGGCGAAGTCGGGGCCGCCCATCGCGAACTCGTTCTGGGTGTCGAAGCGCTCGGCGAGCTCCTGGACGACCGCGTCGGCCGTCTCGGCCTTGACGCGCCACAGCGACGCCATCTCGGCCGAGATCGCCTCGATCTCGCGCTCGCTCAAGAACTTCAGGACCTCGGCGGCACGAGTCGTGCCGATCGTGATCAGGAAGACCGCGGCCTTCTGGCGCCCCGTCAGCGCGGTGGCGCCGCCGCGCGTGGCGAGGCTCACTTGTTGTCCTCCGTGACCCACTGACGGAGGTGCGCGGCCACGCGCTCGGGCTCGTCGTGGATGATGTTGTCCAACTGCTTGCGGCGCGGGTCGGCCGTGGCGATCGCCACGTCGTTCGCCGAGGCGTCGGACGTGAAGTCCGGCATCGGCATGAGCTCGGCGGTCGGCCGGGCGGCCTCCAGCGACTTCAGCCAGGACGGCTCGTCGATCAGCTCGCCGCGCTCGCGGCGCCGCAGGTGGCGGGTGACGAAGAACAGGAACAGCAGCGCGCCGAGGCCGATGCCCGCACCCTTGAGGATGCCGGAGAAGGCGGCGGGGATCGGGCCACCGGACTTCGCCGCGGCCGCGACCGGCGCGAAGCTCATGTTCTGCGTCACGTTCAGCGTGTCCTTGCGCTGCGCGATCTGCAGGCCGGCGGCCGAGCCGATCGACGCCTTGAGCTGCGACAGCTGCGTCGCGTCGAGCTTGACCGACTTGTCCAACATGACGGCGACGTCCATGCGGTTGACCGCGCCGGGGGCGATCGTCGTCTTGGTGATGGTCTTGCCGGCGCCGTTGGTGACCTTCTCGGACTTGTTCTTGTAGTCGTTGTTGCCGCCGCTGGTGCCGCCGCTCGCGGCGTAGCCCGGCAGGTTGCTGGCCGTGCCCGTCTTGCCGCCCGACGTCGAGCCGGTGCCCTTCAGCGACTCGTCGGTCGTCTCCGACGTCAGCGGCACGACGTTCTTGGTGTCGTAGCTGAGCTTCTGCTCGTCGGTCTTGTTGACGTCGAGGTCGGAGTGGACGATGACCTGCGCCTTGTTGGTGCCCAGCGTGCGGTCGAGCATCGCCTGGACGGCGGACTGGGTCGAGGCGTTGTAGCGCGCCTCGGCCGCGGTCTTGTTGGGCAGGCCCTCGGAGCCCCCGCCCGCGCCGTCGCCCTGCGGCCACAGCATCGTGCCCGAGCCGTCGGTGATCGTCACCGCGCTGGACTTGAGCTTGGGCACCGACGCGGCGACCAGGTTGGCGATGCCCTTGATCGCGGCCGGGTCCATGCCCGACGCGTCGTTGGGGATCAGGACCGCGGCGGTCGCGGGCTGCGACTCGTCGGCGAAGAGGTTGTCCTGGCCGAGCGTGAGGTTGACCGTGGCGCCGCCGGCGCCGTCGATCTGGGAGACCGTGTTGGCGATCTCGCCCTCGAGGCCACGCTGGTAGGCGACCTGCTGCTGCTGGCTGGAGGCGCCGAGCTTCTGCTTGTCGAGGATCTCGAAGCCGGGCTGGGTGACGCCGCCGTTGAGGCCCTTGCTGGCGAGCGCGACGTTGGCCGCCGTCTCCTTGCCCTTCTGCACGGCCACCGCCGTGCCTCCGTTCTGGAGCTCGAAGGGAACGCCGGCGGAGGTGAGCGCCGTGGTGATCTGCGTGGTCTTGGCGGGGTCGACGCCGGTCATCACCGTCGTGTAGGACGGCTTGGAGGCCATCTTGACGATGAACAACGACGCGGCGAGGAAGGCGAGCGCGCAGGCGGCAAGCGTGAGCTTGCCGCGCAGGGACATGGAGTTGAAGAGAGCCATTGGAGGGAGGGGCTCCGGGTCGGAGGGTGAGGCTTAGACCTGGGTGCGAAGGAGTTCTTGGAGGGCTTCGGTGCCCTTGGTGCGCAACTGCGCCGCCAGCTGCATCGACAGCTGCGCGCGCTCTACCGCGACAACCGCCTGCGTCGGGTCCGTGGCCGTACCGTCGGCCAGCGAGCGCGACGCGTCGGCCGCGGCGTTCTGGGACTTCTCGAGCGCGCCGAGCTGGTTGCCGAGCGCGGAGGCGAAGGAGGGTCCGCCACCGCCGGCGACCGGCGTGCCGTCGACCGCGCCGACGTTCCATTCGGCGCCGCCGCCGATGCCCTTGATCGCCATCGTGAGATCGATCGGCATCAGCGCAGGAGGTCCAAGGTCTTGGAGAACATCGTCTTGGCGGTCTGCATCGCCGTGACGTTGGCCTCGTAGGCGCGGGAGGACGAGATGAGGTCGGTCATCTCCGTCACCGTGTTGACGTTGGGCATCGTCACGTAGCCGTTCTTGTCGGCGTCGGGGTGGCCGGGGTCGTAGATCCGCTTGAGCGCGGTCTGGTCCTCGACGATCCCGGCGACCTTCACGCCGTTGGTGACGCCGGCGCCGCCGGCGCCGCGGCCCTGGATGCCCGAGAGCACCGAGGCGAACGTCGTCGCCGCGCCACCGGCCTCCTGGACGACGACCTCCTTGCGGCGGTAGGGCTGCCCATCGGCGCCCTTGGTCGTCTCGGCGTTGGCGAGGTTCTCGGAGGTGACGTCCATCCGCAGGCGCTCGGCCGTGAGGCCGGACCCGGAGGCGTCGATCGCGTCGAACAGGCCCATCACATGCTCCCGATCGCGGTCTTGAGGATGTTCACGCGCGTCTTCATCACCGACGAGACGGCCTCGTACTGCAGCCCGTTCTGGGCCTGCGTCGCGGCCTCCTGGTCGATGTCGACGGAGCTGCCGTCGACGCGCATCACCGAGCTCATGTCGGCCTCGGTGGCCGGCGCCACGCTCTCCACCTTGTGCTCGCCCCCGTCCCAGGCCGCGGCGAGAGCCGACTGGAAGTCGACGTCCTGGCGGCGGTAGCCGGGGGTGTTGACGTTCGCGATGTTCTGCGCGATCGCCTGCTGGCGCAGCGAGGAGCCGGAGAGGGCGCGCTCGAGGCCGATCTGAGTGGTGTCGAAGAGGTCCATGGACGTGCGGAAGTGCGTCGCCCGTCCGTGGGCTCTGAGTCAGTCGCCGACCATGGCGACCCACTCACCGTTCTCGGCCGAACGGACCGGCGCTTGAGGCCCGCGTCCAGAAAGCGTCCAGCCGCAAACCAGGCGGCCGGGCGGGCGTCCGCGCGCGCTCAGCCGACGCTGTTGAACGACGGCCGCGGCTGCGGCACGCCGGTGCCGGCGGCGTAGCCGGCGGCGGCGGTCCGGCCGGTCCCGAGGGCGCGCAGCTCGGCGCCCACCTCGGCGATGCCCTGGCGCAGGGCGGCGGCCGACAGGGCCTGGAGGCGCACGGCCTCACGCAGGTCGCCCATGGCCTCCGCGGGGGCGGCGGCGGGCAGCGCGGCGATCAGGCGGTCGCGCCGGTGGTTGACGTCGGCGAGGTCCTCCCAGCGACCGTCGGTCACCAGGGCGTGCTCCTCGCGACCGAGCGCCAGGAGCGCGGAGAACAGCTGAGCGCTCATGATCTCACGCGCGATCGCGTCAGGCGGAGGCCGGGGCGGCGGCCGAGGCCTGCTCGGCGAGCTTGGCCCACGCCTCGCGCAGGTTGGCGAGCAGCGCGACGACCTGGCCGATCTTCTCGCCCTGGCGCTGGATGCGCGCCTCGATCAGCGTCTTCTTGCAGAAGATGTAGATGGCCTGGAGGCGCTCGGCGATCTCGCCGGTCTCCAGGTTCAGCGTCGCGAGCAGCTCGTCGAGGATCGCCTCGGCCCGGCCGAGCTTCTCGAAGCTGTGCAGCCAGGCGCCCTCGTTCATGGCGACCTCGGCCTGGCGCAGGAACCGGACGGCCCCGTCGTACAGCATCACGACGAGCTGCTCGGGTGAGGCGGTCAGGACCGCGGAGTCGCGGTAGGACTGCGGGCTGGCGTAGGGGTTCATGCGCTTCGCTTCCGAGGGAGGAGGGACATTCGGTTAATCGCTGGGAGCACGGTGGTCTTGAGGTCCGCGGGCTAGTTGTTCGCGGTCATCGAGGAGACGAGGCCCGACAGGCTCGAGCCGGCGGAGTTGCTGGCCGACAGCGCCGTCTCCATCGCCGTGAACTGCTTCTGCAGGAGCGCCTGCTTGGCGTCCATGCGCGCGTCGAAGTTCGTGAGCTTCGTCGACATGTCGGTGAGGTCGGACGTCGCCGACGTGATCCGTGACTGGATCAGCCCGTTGCTGCCCTGGTAGTTGGCCAGGATCGACCCGAAGCCCTGGGCGAAGCCGTTGGTGCCGCTGGTCCCGCCCAGCAGGCTCTTGACCACGTTGGGGTCGGCGTCCAGCGCCGCGCGCAGCTTGTCTTCGTCGAGCGTCAGCTTGCCGTCGAGCGAGTCCTGGTTGAGCGTCGCGCTCGCGGCGCCGGTCGTGATGCCCAGCGCGCCCATCGAGTTGTAGGTGCCCGACAGGCCGGCGACCGGGTTGGACAGCGTCGTGCGGAACTGCGACAGCATCGTCGTCAGCCCCGAGTCGCCGAAGAGCGTGCCCTTCTGGACGTCGGCCGTGGTCGCCGCGTTGACGACCGGCTTCTCGGACAGGCCGGCGCGCGCGGCGGTGACGACGTCGTTGTAGGCCGTGACGAACGCCTTGACCTTCGTGACGATCTTGTCCTTGTCGGGCCCGGGATTGCCGACGGTCATCCCGACCGTGGCGCCCGTCGCCGTCTTGCCCTTCAACGTCATCGACACGCCGGGCAGCGCGTCGGTGATCGTGTTGGACTGGCGCTCGTAGGCCGTCCCGTTGATCGTGACCTTGGCGTTCTGGCCCGCGACGCTCTCCAACTGGGAGTCGATGGCCGCGCCGGCGACGCCGAAGCCGCTCTGGTCGCCGGTCGTCTTGGCGCTGAGGACCAGGTTGCCGTTGACGTTGACGGCGAAGAGGTTGGAGCTCGTGGAGCTGTTGATCGCCCCGACCGCGTCGTCGATCGACGCGCCGGCCTTCAGCGCGATCGAGGCGCGCGGCGTGCCGTCGGCGTTGGCGATGTCCAGCGTGCCGTCGGCCGCCGGGCTGACGAACTTGTAGGTCTGGCGCGCGGCGGACGCGAGCTGGTTGACGGCGACGTCGTAGCCGCCGGGTGCGGCGCCGCCGGTGCGCGTGACCGTCAGCTTGCTCGCGTCGGCGCTCTCGACGGTCTGCGTGTCGCCCCAGCTGAGGAACGACTTCAGGTCGTCGTTGGCGAACTTCAGCGTCGTCAGCTTCGCCGACAGGTCCTGCAGCAGGCTCTGCTTCTTGGTCGTCGAGTCCTGGTCCAGCGTGATCTTCGTGCGCGGCAGCTTCTCGACCGCCATGAGCTGGTCGATGATCGAGGCCGTGTCGAGGCCCGAGACCAGGCCGCTCATCTGGATGCCCGCCATGCGTGCGCTCCTCTACGCGGCCGGAGCCGGGTCGGGTTCGGTGCCGAAGATCTCGCCCAGCGCCACCGGGCGCAGCACGCGCCCGTCCTCGTCGACGAGCGATGCCACCACGCGGTTGGTCAGCCGGTGCGTGTCGAACCGCACGGCCTGGCCGCGCTCGGACAGGTCGTCGGCGAGCTGCCCCGCGCGGGTGATGTCGTCCCAGACCTCGTCCGGGATGCGATCCGGGCCCGTCATGCGGCGCCGGCGCGCCTCGGCGAGGTCGAACACGCGCGCGAACTCACCGGTCGCCGGGGCCTCCTCGGCCCTCTGCGCCGGCCGCGGGAAGGCGCCCGCGCCGATCCCCTTGGTCGCGTCGATGTCCATGTCGATCCTTTCGCTGTACGTCCGGCTCGTCCCTGAGCCTCCTGCTGCTGTCTCTCCGGTCATCGGTGCCCCGGTGAGGCCCTTGAGCAAGGGCATGGACGATCGGCCGATCGTCGGATCGTCGACGGGCAGGTGTGCGCGCAGCGCGGACATCGGACGTTCAGGCGGCCGCCTGCGCGAGCGTCTTGGCCTCGGCGCGCAGCAGCTCGGCGTCGTCGGGGAGGCCCTGGGCGTCGGCCAGCAGCGCCATCCCGAGCAGCGCGCGCTCGTCCGGGGCGCCCAGCCGCTCGACCACGCCGAACCACTCGCGGGCGGCGGAGTCGAGGAAGCCGCGGCGGTAGTAGACCCCGGCCAGCAGCTCGCGCTGCTCGCGCCAGGCGACGTCGAGGCGCTCGACGACGCCCGCGAGGCGCTCGAACGCGTCGAAGGCCTCCAGGCGCGCGAGCGCCTCGAGCATCGCGGTCAGCAGAGGCTGGGCCTGCGCCGGCACGCTCGCCGGGGCGTCGGGGCCGCCGCGCCACGCGGCCAGCGCGGCGAGCTCGGGACCGTTGACGCCGGCGTCGCGGGCGTAGGCGAAGGCCTCGTCCAGCACGGCCGCGTCGGCGCCCGCGGCGAGGTGGGCGAAGAGCAGGGTGCGCGCGGCGGCCGGGGCGTGCGGCGCGTCGATCGGGACCTCGGCGGCGATCCGCGCCGCGGCCGCCAGATCGCCCTTGGACAGCTCGGCCTCGGCGAGCGCCACGCGCGCGGCGTGGGCGCCGGGTTGGGCGTCGAGGACGGCGTGGAGCTCGATCTCGGCCTCGGCGATCGCGCCGGCCTCGTAGAACGGCACCGCCAGCAGGAAGCGCTGGGCCGGCGTCGGCGCGGGGACCAGCTCGGCGACGCGGGCGACGACGTCGGCGGCCGGCGTGCCGCGGCGCAGCAGGACGCGCGCGTAGGGCTCGACGCAGCCGACGAAGTCCGGGTGGTGCTCGAGGACGTGCTCGAGGTGGACGGCGGCCTCGTCGAGGCGGCCGGCGTCGATCAGCGTCTCGGCCAGGATGTTGCGGGCGTGGAAGGTGCCGGCGCCGACCGTGGCGCTGTACTTCGACGGCGCGTCGCCCATCGCGACGCACTGCTCGAGCTTCTCCACCGCCCGCTCGCGCTCGCTCAGGCCGCGGTAGGCCATCGCCTGCTCGAGCACGATGTCGGTGAAGTCCGGCAGCAGCGCCAGGACCTCCTCGCCCATCTTGATGGCGTCGGCGTGGCGGCGGTTGGCGTTCAGCGCCTTGACCAGGCGCGCGGCCAGCGACGGGAAGAAGCCCATCTCCAGGCGCTGCGGGTCGTCGAGCAGCAGGGCCCAGGCGCGGCCGAGGTGGACCAGCGAGCCGGCGACGTCGCCGGCGGCGGCGCGCTCGGAGCCGAGGTTGAAGTGCAGGAACGGCGTGTCGACGCCCTCGGCCAGCTGGCGCTGCAGAAGCTCGAGGTTGCGCCGCGACTTCTCCTTGGCGTCGCGGACGGCGCCGAGGTAGCCGAAGTGCTCGATCCGGACGCGTGAGTACTCGATGCGCTCGGGCTGGGTCGGGAGCTTGTGGGCGAACTGCTCGTGGACGCGGCCCGTGAAGCGGTACTCGGGGCGGTTCCTGAACACGCGCAGCGCGTTGTGCTGGACGGCGGCGCCGTCGCCGATCTCGCCGACGTGGTTGGTCTCGACGAGGAAGATGCCCTCGCGCCAGGTGTGGCCGAGCAGCTCGCGCAGGCGCTCGCCCTCGCCGTCGACGAGAACCTCGTCGGCGTCGAGGTACATGAGCCAGTCCGAGGTCGCGGCGTCGAGGCCGACGTTGCGGGCGGCCGAGAAGTCGCCGTCCCATTCGTGGTGCAGGACGGTCGCGCCGAACGACTCGGCGATCTCGACCGTGCGGTCCGAGGAGCCGGTGTCGACGACGATCAGCTCGTCGACGAAGGCCGCGACGGCGGCCAGCGAGCGCGGGAGCATCGCCTCCTCGTCCTTGACGATCATGCACAGCGAGACGGTCTGGCCCTCAGCCGGCACGGCCTTCTGGGCAACGCGCTGGGCGCGCGGGCCGATGTCGCGCAGCGCGCGCAGCACCTGCGCCGGCAGGCCCTGCGGCGTGGTGATGCCCTGCTGGCGGCGCCGCTTGCACTCGCGCAGGTTGTTGCCGACGTCGGCCAGCTGCTCGTCCAGGCGCTGGGCGGCGCGGAAGAGCGACTCGGCCGCGACGACCGCGCCGAGCTCGTAGAGCAGGACGCCGGCGAAGTTCAGGAGGACGGGCTCGCGCGGCTCGTCGTCGAGCGCGTCCAGCGCCGCGACGGCGCCGGCGAGGAAGCGCTCGGCGGTCTGCGCGGGGGCGCCGCTGCGGCGGACGAGCGTGGACTCGACCAGCAGGCGGCGGGCCTGGTAGCGGTCGTTGTGGTCGGTCAGCTCCGCGGCGGCGTCGACCAGCTTGCGCCAGCCCGCGAGGTCGTGCGCGTCCAGCAGGGCGGAGGCACGGTTGGTGACCGTGGCCACGGCGGCCGCGCCCGTGGCGGGGCCGATGGTCTTCTTGGCCGGTCCGTCGACCGGCGCGACGAGGCGAAGCGCCATGTGTGCTGAGTGCTCCTTGGAGGGGAAGGAAGCGGCGAGCGGAAGGCCCGCCACTCCGATGGTTCGGCCGTTGCCCCGTCGAGTTGAGGCGCACGTCCTGCCGCGTACGCCCTCGTGCGCGGGTCAACGGCTTGGCCAGCCATGCACAACTTTGAGCGCGGTCGATGCAGGTTCGACCGGCCCCCTCCCCAGAAGTGGGGAGGGCACGTCTGGCCGCATGTCCAGCAGTCCGATACCGGATATCGGGGATGCGGAAGGTTCGGGGCCGGCCCGATACATCAGTCGTCCCCCCGCACCAAGGAGCACTGTCGTATGAGCCTCGCCACCGCCCAGACTTCCAAGCGCCGTCTGTCCTCGGAGGACACGCTGGCCCTCTGGAAGGAGTACCGCCGCACCGACGACCGCGCCGTGCGTGATCGTCTGGTCCTCACCTTCGCCCCCCTGGTGAAGTACATCGTCTACAAGAAGGTCCGCGAGATGCCGGCCCGCTGTGAGGTCGAGGACTTCATCAGCTGCGGCCTCGAGGCGCTGATCCAGTCGATCGAGCGCTACGACCCGGCCAAGGGCGCCACCCTCGAGCAGTACGCGTGGACCCGCATCCACGGCGCCGTGCTCGACGAGCTGCGCCGTCAGGACTGGGCCCCGCGCTCCGTCCGCCGCTGGGAGCGCGACATCGAGCGCGCCGCCGACGAGTTCACCACGTTGCACGGCCGCCGTCCCACGCAGCCCGAGCTGGCCGAGTCCATGGGCACCACCGTCGCCGAGCTGCGCAAGCGCCGCGACGAGATCACGCAGTCGGACCTGACGTCGCTCAACACGCTCGTCCTCTCCGACGACGAGACGACGATCGAGCGCATCGACACGATCGCCTCCACCGACGCGTCGGCCGACCCGCTGCACCAGGCGGCCAAGGAGCAGGCCAAGGACAAGTTCCGCGAGGCCTTCTCCCGCCTGCCGCAGCGCGAGCGCGAGGTCGCGGTCCTGCTCTACGTCAAGAACATGACGCTGGCCGAGATCGGCGAGATCCTCGGCGTCTCCGAGTCCCGCGTCTGCCAGATCCACGGCCAGCTCAAGAAGACGCTGCGCACCGTGCTGGACGACGACGCCCCGCTGTTCCAGGCCGTCGCGTAGTCCTTCAGTCCCTCGCGTCGTCTAGCGGGGGGTCGTTCGACGACGCTGCTTGTCCAAGCCGTAGGCCCACACCAGGACCTCGGCCACCGCGGCGAAGAGCTCGGGCGGGATCTCCTGCTCGAGCTCGAGCCGCGCCAGGGCCTCCGCCAACGCGGGGTCCTCGCGCACCGCGACGCCCTGCTCGCGGGCGATCTCCACGATCCGCTCGGCGATCAGCCCGGCGCCGGCGGCCACGACCTTCGGCGCGCTGGGTGGGTGGCCCGGATTCTGGTCGTACTTCAGCGCCGCGGCGCGCTTGGGCCGGTCACGCCCGGGCACTGACGGTCTCCTGGCGCGGGTGGACGGTCACGAGCACCGGCCCGCCGGTCGCGCCCATCAACGCATCGCGCAGCCGATCGGCCGCCTCGGCCACCGCCAGGGCGGGATCGCCGCCGGAGACGTGCACCGCGGCCGACTGCGCGTCGAGCCGCACGTCCAGCCGGCCGAGCCTCGGCGAGTCGTAGCGGACGACCACCGACTTCGCGGCTCCCGCCCCACCGCGGCGGCCCGGCTCCTCGCGCTCCTCGACGTGGATGCGGGCGACGATCCCGCCCGGCAGCGCCAGCTGGTAGGCGGTGGGCGGCACCTGCGGCGCCTGGTCGGCGGCGGGATCGGACCCGCCCACCGGCGGCGCGACCACGCGCAGGTGCAGCTTCTCGGCGCTCGCCTCCTCGACGCGCAATGCCAGCACCTGCCCCGCGACGACGTCCGCGGGCAGCTGAGCCTGGAGCCGGACGCCGGCGATCGACAGCGTCCGGGGATCCAGCACGCGCGCCTGGACCACGACGCCCGGAACCAGCTTGAGGTCCGGCAGCAGGCCCCGCAGCAGGACGAGGCTGATGGGGGCGGCGCTCATGTCCACCGAAGGTTCGCAGGTCGAAGGCCAACCCCTCGGAGGCCGCCGGTGTCCGTCCGTCCACGTTCGTCCTCGGAGGACGGCCACCGCCCTCAAGTCGGCTCCGGCCCCGCCGAGAACCCAGGAGGCATGGAACGCGGGCTCTACATCGCCGCCGCCGGCATGGTCGCCGAGATGGTGCGGCAGGATCAGATCGCCAACGACCTCGCCAACGCGGCGACGCCGGGCTACAAGTCCGACCGCTCGCAACAGCGGTCGTTCTCCGATCTGCTCCTGCAGAACACCAAGACCGGCGAGACGGTCGGGAGCCTCGGCTCCGGTCCGCTCATCACCAAGCAGGTGACCGACCTCTCCCCCGAGGCGCTGCGCTCCACCCAGGAGCCGCTGGACCTCGGGATCGCCGGGCCCGGCTACTTCGCGGTCCAGACCGACAAGGGCGTCAAGTACACCCGCGACGGATCGTTCAAGGCAGCCGCCGACGGCACGCTGACCGACCAGCTCGGCAACTCCGTGCTGGGCACCGACCGCAAGCCGGTCAAGGTCAACGCCGACGGCACGGTGGACACCGCGAAGGTCGGCAACTTCGCGCTGACCGGCGTCAAGAAGGTCGGTGACGCCAACTTCTCGGGCACCGCCGCCGGCGCCGGCAAGGGCGAGGTCCAGTCGGGCGTCCTCGAGAGCTCCGGCGTCGACGCCGGTCGCACGATGGTCGACATGATGGCTTCCCTGCGCGCCTTCGAGGCGGGCCAGAAGGCCATCCAGACGATCGACGGCACGCTCCAGCAGGCCGCCGGTCAAGTCGGCACGCTGCCGCAGTAGCGGCAGCCTCCCCCGCAGATTCGCCCATAGCCGCGGGTTTCGCCCCCTGGGCGAACACCCGCAAGGCAAACATGGCCCCCTGGGCCGGTGTTTGCCCACGGACGGATGTTCAATCACTTCTCAAGTCGGTTCGGCCCTTGCCGATCACCGGAGGGACAGAGGACTCCGCAGGCTGGACCGCCCTTGGCGGAAGCCGGAGATCCTGATTTCCCTCCTTCCCAGGAGACCCGGTTAAAAGTGCTTGAAGGCATGTACACGGCTGCCGCCGGCATGGCGGCACAGCAGACCCGTCTCGACGCGGTCTCCAGCGATCTCGCGAACGTCGACACGACGGGCTACAAGTCCGCCCGCGTCGCCTTCCGCGATCTCGTGTACGACGATGCCCAGGGCTACGGCGCCGCGAAGGGCGTCACCATCGGCGCCGGCTCGGCCGCCACGTCGATCGGCCGCAGCTCCGCCCAGGGCGCGCTGCAGGACACCAAGCGCACCCTCGACGTCGCGCTCAACGGCCCGGGCTTCCTCCAGGTCAAGCTCGCCGACGGCAGCAAGGCGCTCACGCGCGACGGCAACCTCGAGGTCGCCCCCGACGGCCGCCTCCGCCTCTCCAGCGGCGGCCAGGTCCTCGAGCCCGCCATCAAGGTCCCCGCCGGCGCCGACCCCGACGCGATCAAGATCGGCAGCGACGGCAGCGTCTCCTACAACAACGTCGCGCTCGGCCAGATCAAGATCGTCGACGTCCCCGCGCCCACCGGCCTCCAGGGCGGGCCGGGCAACACCTACGTGGCGACCAAGGCCAGCGGCGCGACGCGCGCGGCCGACAAGTCCACCATCTTGACGCAGGGCTCGCTCGAGGCCTCCAACGTCGACGAGGCCACGGCCATGACCGACATGATCGAGGCCCAGCGCGCCTTCCAGATGGCGAGCAAGGCCATCACCACCCAGGACCAGGTCCTGGAGATCGCCAACCAGGTGAAGAAGTGATGACCGCCTTGCCGCCCATCGACAACGCGCTCCTGCCGGCCGACGTCCGCAACGGGTCGACGTCCGACAAGGACAACTACAAGGCCGGCCTCCAGTTCGAGCGCCAGCTCGTAGAGCAGCTCACGCAGATCATGGCCGACACGTCGAAGGCCGAGGACCAGGGCAGCGCCGAGGACGGATCCTCGGCGGCGACCGACTCCTACAAGCAGATGCTCCCGGGCGTCATGTCCGACTCCATCATGTCGGCCGGCGGCCTGGGGCTGGCCCGGACCATCGCCGACAACCTCAAGGGGACGGGCAAGTGAGCACGACGCTGGCCCCCGCCGCGCCGACCGCGTTCGGCACCGACGTCCTGCGCCACCTCGACGCGCAGATCGCCTCCGCCCGCCGGCTGCTGGACGCCGTCCTGCGCCAGGGCGCCGCGATCCGCAACCGCGACGTGGACGGCGTGCTCGCCCGCCTGGGCGAGATGCAGGCCGAGATGGAGCGTCGCTCCAGCTTGGAGCGCGACCGCGTCCGGATCCTCACGCAGGCCGGCGGCGGCCTCGGCATCCCGCCCCACACCGTCACGCTCGACGCGCTCGCGCAGCTGCTCAACCCGAACGAGGCGCTCGCCGCCAAGGGCCGCAGCGCCGAGCTCAAGGGCCTCCTCGCCGAGGTCCAGCGCGAGCACATCGTCAACCGCGCCCTCATGCGTCAGGAGCTCTCGTTCCTGTCGCACCTGACCCGCCAGCTCGGCGTGGACGGCGAGGACGTCGGCTACCGGCCGCCCAGCGAGCCGGGCGCGACGATGCGCGCCACCCTCGACCCGTCGGCCCAGCCGGTGCGCATGCGGCGCGCCCTGGACCTCGAGGCGTAGGCCACCATGTCGATCCCCGCCTTCACCGGTCTCAACACGGCGCTGCGTGGCGTCCAGGCGCAGCAGGCCGCGCTGGACACCATCGCGCACAACATCGCCAACGTCGAGACCCCTGGCTACTCCCGCCAGGAGGCCGTCTTCTCGTCCTCCCCGACGCTGCGCGTCGGCGCCGGCGCGAAGGCCGACGGCACGAGCGCTCAGTTGGGCACCGGCGTCGAGGTCCTGACCTACCGGCGCCTGCGCGACGACTTCCTTGACCTCCAGTACCGCACGCAGAACATGGCCGCCGGCGAGTCCGACGTCGAGGCCAAGCGCCTCGGCCTGATCCAGTCCGACCTCGCCACCAACAGCAGCGGCGACCTCGGCAAGCTCCTCGACAAGTTCTGGAGCTCGTGGGACACGCTGGCCGCCAACCCCAGCGACGCCGCGGCCAAGGCCGGCGTCGTGGGCGCCGCCCAGACGCTCGCGCAGCGGTTCAACTCGCTGGACTCCGACATCGCATCGGCGGGCACCCAGGCGACCAGCGACGTCACCGACATGCTCGGCGCGGCCGGCCCGATCAAGCCGATCGCCGACGAGCTCGCGTCGCTGAACTCGCAGATCAACCAGGCCATGGGCCAGGGCATGGCGCCCAACGACCTGCTGGACCGCCGCGACCTGCTGCTCGACCAGCTGTCGCAGTACGGCCAGGTGTCGGTCACCGCCGACCCGACGGTCGGCGCCGACGGCAACCCCGCCTACCCGGGCATGATCCAGGTGAGCTTCGGCGGCGCCTCGACCCCGCTGGTCGCGCAGACCACGGCGACGATGCCGACGGCGGCGACGCTGTCGGCCACGCCGGGCGGCCAGCTCCAGGGCCTCCAGGACGTCGCGACCAAGGCCGCGGGCTACCGCACCACGCTGGCGACGATGGCCGCGTCGCTGATGTCGAGCGTCAACTCGCTCACCTCCTCCCCCATCTTCTCCGGCACCGGCGCCAACGACATCGCGGTCGTCGCGACGTCGAGCACCGTGACCGCGGGCGCCGCCGGCGCCCCGGTCGGCGACAACAGCGTCGCCAGCGCGCTCGCCCGGCTGCGCGGCGGCACCGTCGACCAGTCCTACGCCGGCCTGGTCCAGACGATCGGCTCCGACGTCCAGGCCGCCACGAACGCCAACACGACCGCGACGAGCGTGCTCGGCTCGATCACCGCGCAGCGCCAGTCGGTCTCCGGCGTCTCGATGGACGAGGAGATGTCCAACATGATCCGCTTCCAGCGCGGCTACCAGGCCGCGGCGCGCGCGCTGACCACCATGGACGACCTGCTCAACCAGCTGATCAACTCGACCGGACGGGTGGGCCTGTAGGTCATGTCCATGCGCATCACCAACAACATGGTCAGCGACCGGGTCATCTCCGACCTCCAGTCGCAGTACGCCCAGCTGGCCAACACGCAGCTGTCGATCTCCACCGGCCGCCGCGTCAACAACCCGTCCGACGACCCGACCGCCTCGTCGCAGGAGCGCATGCGCCTGTCCCAGCTGGAGGGCATCCAGTCCGCGCAGAAGAGCGTCGCGACGAGCCAGACCTGGCTCAACCAGGCCGAGGCGAGCATCAGCGGCGTCACCGACGTCCTGGCGCGCGCCAAGGAGATCGCGACCACCGGCGCCAACGGCTCCTACAGCCAGTCGGACCGCAACGCGCTGGCCAACGAGGTCGACCAGCTGATCAAGGCGGCCAAGGAGTCGCTGAACGCGAAGGTCGGCAGCGACTACATCTTCTCGGGCACCAAGAGCGACACCCCGCCGTACTCGACCGCCACCGGCGACGCCTACCAGGGCGACACCGGCGCGGTGGTGCGCGACGGGGGCGCCGGCACGGCGCTGCAGAACAACCCCAGCTTCGCGGCGCTCGGCGGGACGTCGGAGCCGCTGACGGCCCAGTCGGTGCTCGGCAACGGCAGCGCCTCGGGCGACGGCCGCGTCCTCGACGCGCTGACCCAGCTCGCCGCCCACCTGCGCGGCGGCACCACCGCCGACGTGCAGGCCCTGGGCTCCAGCGACCTGACGGCGCTCGAGAACAACCGCATCGCGGTCAGCAACGCGACCTCGGCGATCGGCGCGATGTCCAACCGCGCGACCGCCGCCACCAGCCGCCTCGAAGACCTCGAGGACGGGGCCAAGACCAGCATCGACGACCTCACCGGCGTCGACATGGCCCAGGCCATCACGGACTTCTCCACGCAGTCTGCCGCCTATCAGGCCTCCCTGAAGGTCGGCGCGCAGATCATCCAGCCGTCCCTGCTCCAGTTCCTCTCATGAGCACCGGACTGAACAACCCCAACAATGGAGGCGACTCACACATGGCAGTGACGCTTCAGTCGAGCCGCTTCGGGGAGCTTCAGATCCCCGCTGAGGCCGTGCTCGACTTCCCTTCCGGCCTGATCGGCCTGGGCGGGCGGAAGTTCGCCCTCCTCGCGCGTAGCGAGGAGTCGGCGTTCGTCTGGCTGCACTCGATGGACGATCCGGAGCTCGCGATCCCCGTCACCAACCCGTGGCGGTTCTTCGAGGGCTACGAGCTGGAGCTGGCCGACGACGAGGCCGAGCGCATCGGGGTCAAGACCCCCGAGGACGCGATGGTCTACGTGACGGTCCGGTCCGCCGCCGCACTCGAGGACTTCTGCGCGAACCTTCGCGCGCCGATCCTCGTGGTGGGCAACCAGGGCCACCAGGTCATCAACCAGGCTCCGGACGCTCCCGTCCGCGCGCCGCTCTTCGCCGGGCTCCAGGAGGAGCCGTCGACGAAGGCCGCGTAACCCTCCCGTACGCTCGTACCTCTGATCCGGAATCCAAGGAGGAATCCCTCTCATGCTCATCATCACCCGCCGTCCCGGCGAGAAGATCATGGTCGGCGACGACGTCGTGGTCGAAGTGATCGAGGTCAGCGGTTCCAGCGTGCGCATCGGCATTGCCGCCCCGAAGTCCATCCCGGTGTATCGGGAGGAGATCTGGGCAGCCGTCCAGGCGGAGAACAAGGCCGCCGCAGCGTCTGACGTCGACCAGCTTCCGGACGACGTCCCGGCGCCCAGCAAGAAGTCCTAGCGCCACCCGGCGACTAGGTCCTCCCAAGCACCACTCCCTCCAAGCTCAGGAAAGGACAAAGGATGTCCCTTCGCATCACCCACAACGTCGAGGCCATGAATGCGACTCGGAATCTGCAGGCGAACACCGCCAAGATCTCCGCGTCGATGGAAAAGCTCTCGTCGGGCTACCGCATCAACCGTGCCGCTGACGACGCCGCTGGTCTCGGCATCTCCGAGTCCATGCGCTCGCAGATCCGTGGCCTCGGGCAGGCTCAGAAGAACATCCAGGACGGCGTCTCGATGGTCCAGACGGCGGAAGGCAACCTGGACGAGGTCCACTCGATGCTGCAGCGCGTGCGTGAGCTCGCCGTGCAGTACAAGAACGGCTCGCTCGACAACAACGCCCGCACGGCCATCCAGAACGAGGTCAACCAGCTCTCGTCCGAGATCGACCGCATCGGCACGCAGGCCCAGTTCAACGGCATCCACCTGCTCGACGGCACCGCCACCGTGTCGTTCCAGGTCGGCGCCAACGACGGCGAGCAGATCGGGATCACGTTCCTGAACCTGTCGTCGGCCGTCGGCACGTCCTACGCCAGCCTGACGGCGGCCAACAACTCGGACATCTCCGAGATCGACACGGCGATCACCGCCGTCTCGACCGCCCGCGGCCAGATGGGCGCGGTCCAGAACCGCCTCGACCACACGCTGTCGGTCTCGGCCGCCTACCAGGAGAACCTCACCTCGGCCGAGTCGCGCATCCGCGACGTCGACATGGCCGAGGAGATGGTGAACCTGACCAAGATGCAGGTCCTGCAGCAGGCCGGCACCGCGATGTTGGCGCAGGCCAACCAGTCCCCGCAGTCCGTCCTGAAGCTCCTCGGGTAGCGCCCGGGACGCAGCAGCGTCCGGAAGCTCTCTGTCCGGCTTCGAGCCGCCCTCCGGGGCGGCTCGGCGTCGTTAATTGCCCGCGCGGACGTAGGTGATCGGCGCCCGGTCGGCGAACTCAGCCTGGATGGTTCGGAGCACGGGCACAATAGACGCGTGAGCTCGCAGGTCGGCACGCTCCTCAACGGTCGCTATCGGCTCGACGCGCAGATCGGCGCGGGCGGGATGTCGACGGTCTACCGCGCCTTCGACACGGTCCTCGAGCGCCAGGTCGCGATCAAGCTCATGCACCGCGAGATCGCCTCCGACGGCGATCAGCTCGAGCGCTTCCGGCGCGAGGCGCGCGCGGTCGCGCAGCTCAACCATCCGCACATCGTCACGGTCATCGACGCCGGCGAGGACGACAACACGCCGTACATCGTCTTCGAGTACGTCGAGGGCGAGACGTTGAAGGACCGGATCCGGCGCTTCGGGCGCCTGCCGATCCAGGAGTCGATCGCCTACGCGATCGAGATCGCGCGGGCGCTCGGCGTCGCGCACGACCGCGGGATCGTCCACCGCGACGTCAAGCCCCAGAACGTCCTCGTCGACGAGGAGGGCTCGGCCAAGGTCACCGACTTCGGGATCGCGCGCACGCTCGACCAGGAGGGGCTGACCGCCGACGGCCGCGTCCTGGGCACCACCGACTACGTGTCGCCCGAGCAGGCGCTCGGCCACCACGTCACCGGCCAGAGCGACCTGTACTCCTTGGGCATCGTGCTGTTCGAGATGCTCACCGGCGACGTGCCGTTCAAGGGCGACAACCAGGTCGCCGTCGCGATGAAGCACGTGCGCGAGCAGCTGCCCGACGTGCAGCTGCGCCGCCCGGAGGTCTCCTCGGCGCTGGCGGCCGTCCTGGACCGCGCGACCGCGAAGGAGACCGAGCGGCGCTACGCGACCGACGCGGAGCTGATCGCCGACCTCGAGCAGGTCCTGGCCTACGAGACGCAGCGTTCCGGGCAGTCGACGGGCGAGGTGACGGCCGTCCTGCGCACGCTGCCGCCGACGACGCGGCGCCGGCTGCCGACCCGCGTGACGCATCCGGTGCGGCTGGTCCTCGCCCTCGTGGTGATCGCGGCGGTCGTGGTCGCGGCCGTCCTGCTGCTCGCCGACCGCACCGAGCGCGGCACGGCCCAGCGGCCGATCGTGAAGACGCCGACGGCGACCGGCCTGCAGCCCGTCTCGCTCGGCCAGTCGCGCGCGCACGACTTCGATCCCTACGGCGACGAGGACGAGCACAGCCAGGACGTCGGGCGCGTGCTCGACGACGACCCGGGCACGTCGTGGACGACCGAGCGCTACCAGGGCGGCGTCTTCCCGTCCGACAAGCCCGGGGTCGGCCTGTACCTCGACGCCAAGCCGGGCGTGGTCGCCAAGCAGCTCGACATCCGCACGGCGACGACGGGCTGGTCGGGCAAGATCTACGTGGCCAACAGCGTCGACCCGTCGGCCAAGGACCTGAGCGGCTGGAAGGACCTCGGCACGACGTTCACGGCCGACAAGAAGAAGCTGTCGATCCAGCTCGACACCGCCGGGCAGAAGTTCCGCTACTACCTGATCTGGATCACGAAGCTGCCGCCGTCCGGGCAGGCGTCGATCTCGGAGGTCGTGCTCCTCTCGTGAGCGGGCGCCCGCGCGAGGTCAAGCTGACCCATCCCGACCGGCTGCTGTGGCCGGCCGACGGGATCGCCAAGCGCGACCTGTATGACTACTTCGGCGCGGTCGCCGACGTGATGGTCCCCCACGTCAAGGACCGCCCGGTCTCGCTGCAGCGCTTCCGCGAGAACGTCGACAAGGGCGGCTTCTTCCAGAAGGAGGTCCCGAAGGGCGCGCCGGACTGGGTCGCGACCGCCGAGGTCCCGAAGAAAGGCGGAGTGGTCCACCACGTGCTCGCCAACGACCGCGCGACCCTGCAGTGGCTGGCCCAGCAGGGCTGCGTGACGCCGCACGTGTTCACCGCGCGGGCCGACCTGCTCGACAAGCCCGACCGGCTGGTGATCGACCTCGATCCCTCCCACGAGGACTTCGCGGCGGTGCGCCTGGCCGCGCGGCAGACCGGCGACGCGCTGCGGGCGCGCGGGCTGGAGCCGTTCGCGATGGTGACCGGCTCGCGCGGCGTCCACGTGGTCGTCCCGCTCAAGCGCACGCGCACGACGGAGGCCGTCCTGTCCTGGGTCCGCGCCTTCGCCGCGCAGCTGGCGCAGGAGCAGCCGGAGACGCTGACGACCGAGTTCTACAAGAACAAGCGCGACGACCGGATCTACCTCGACGTCGCGCGCAACGGCCACGCCCAGACCGTCGTGCCGCCCTACGCCCCACGCCCCCGCGCCGGCGCGCCGGTCGCGACGCCGCTGACCTGGGACGAGCTCGACGACGACGCGCTGCGCCCCGACGCCTGGACGCTGAAGACCGTCCTGGGCCGCCTCGCCGACCTCGGCGGCGATCCGTGGAAGGACATCGCCACGTCCGCCCGCGCGCTGCCGCGCGGCTAATGGCGTAGGGCGCGCTCGCGCTCGAAGCGCGCGACGGCGATGCGGCAGAGCTCGTCGACCACGTCGGGGTAGGCCAGGCCGGAGCGCGCCCAGAGGACGCCGTAGACCGAGGTCGGCGTCTGGCCCGGGAGCGTGTTGAGCTCGTTGAGCAGCACGGTCTCGCCGTCGACGAAGAAGTCGGCGCGCGCCAGGCCGCTGCAGCCGGCGACCGCGAAGGCGCGGGCCGCGATCGCGCGCAGCGTCGCGACCGCCGTCTCCGAGATCCGGGCCGGGAACTGGAGGCGCATCCCGCCCTCGGTGTACTTGGCGGCGTAGTCGTACCAGCCGTCTCCGAGCAGGACGATCTCGCCCGGCTGCGACACCCGCGCGTCGTGCGTGTCGCCCAGCACGGACGACTCGATCTCCTGCCCGGCGGCCGACGCCTCGACGATCACGCGGTCGTCGTGGGAGAAGGCCTCCTCCAACGCGGCGTCGATGTCGTCCGCCTGCTCGACGCGCACGATCCCGACCGACGAGCCCAGCCGCGCCGGCTTGACCCACAGCGGGAAGCCGAGGTGCTCGAGCGGCGGGCGCTCCTGGCCTCTCTCGACGAGCGCGTAGCCGACCTGCGGGATCCCCGCGGCGCCCATCAGCTCCTTGAACACCACCTTGTCCAGGCACACGGCGCTGGCCATCACGCCCGAGCCGACGTACGGCACGTCGAGCAGCTCCAGCAGCCCCTGGACCGTGCCGTCCTCGCCGTAGGGCCCGTGCAGGATCGGGAACGCGACGTCGGCGTCGAGCAGCCCGCGCCCCGGATGCAGGGCGAGCTCCTCGCCCTCGTGGCGCCAGGTGCCGTCGCGCTCCAGGACGACCGAGACGACGTCATGGCCGGCGTCGAGCAGGCCTTGGCGCACCGTCGCGGCGCTGTTGAGCGAGACGTCGTGCTCCGACGAGCGCCCGCCGCCGAGGACCGCGACCCTCATCCGGTCGTCACCGTCCCGCCGGGCGCGGTCGTGCTGCCCGGCGTGGTGGCGCTCGGCGTCGAGGCCACGTACTGGCCGTAGTTGATGGTCACGGTCGAGCCCTTCTTCGCCTTCCCGGTGGCCGGATCCTGGCTGATGACGTGCAGGTCCTGGGTCTTGTCGTCGGTGGTCTGCGACACGGCGTTGACCTTGAAGCCCGCGTCCTGCAGCACCTGGGTCGCGGCGAGGCGCCCCTGGCCGGTCACGTCGGGCACCGCGACCTCCGGCGGCTCCTTGGCCACCGTCAGCGTCACGGTCCCGCCCTTGGAGAGCTTCGTGTCCGGCGCGGGCGACTGCGCGAGCACGGTGCCCGCGTCCTTGTCGGTCGTCTCCTGGTCCTTCGCGGTGACCTTGAAGCCGAGCGACTCGAGCGTCGAGCGCGCCTCGTCCTCGGTCAGGTCCACCACCTTGGGAACGGCCACGCGCTCCTTGCCCGACGAGACCACGAGCACGACGTTGGTGCCCTTCTCCAGCTCCTGGCCGACGTCCGGCCGCGTCGCGATCACGTGGTTCTCGGTGACCGTGTCGCTCGTCGCCTGCTCGTCCGAGGTCGTGAAGCCAAGGTCGGTGAGCTGCTTCTTGGCCGCGCTGCGCGGCTGGCCGGCGAGGTCCGGGACGCGCGCGGTGCCGGGCCCGGCGGAGACCGTGAGGTTGACGATCGAGCCCTTCGGGACGCGCGAGCCGCCGCCCGGGTCCTGGCCGATGACGGTGCCCTTGGCCTTGTCGGCCGACTCCTTCATCGTGATGTCCGTCGAGAGCCCGGCGCGCTTGAGGACGATCTCGGCCTCGGCCTGCGGGTTGCCGACCTCGTTGGGCACCTGGACCTTGTCCTTGCCGGTCAGCAGCAGGCCGGCGACGATCGCGCCCGCCACGACCAGGCCCACCAGCAGCGCGACCCACCAGCGGCTCGGGCCGTCGCCGTCGGCGTCCGGGTCCTCCGGCTCCTCGGGCGGCCCGTAGGCGCGCTGGTCGACGTGCGCGACGTCGTAGGCGCCGGGCGGCGGGATCGGGATCATCGGGCCCGTCGGCTGGAGCACCGACGTGGCGTCGGTGGCCGGCGCGATCCCGTGCCCCGCGCTCTCCAGCGCGGCGATGAACTCGTCGGCGTCGCCGAAGCGCCGCGCCGGGTCCTTCTCCAGCGCGCGCAGGATCACGGCCTCGAGCGCGGGCGGCACCTGTGGGTTGAGGGCCGTCGGCGGGACCGGCGCCTCGCCGACCTGCTTGAGCGCGATCGTCACGGCGCTCTCGCCCTCGAACGGGACCCGCCCGGTCATCATCTCGTACAGGATGATCCCGACCGAGTAGAGGTCGGACGCGGCGCTGACGGCGTGGCCCTGGGCCTGCTCAGGTGAGAGGTACTGCGCGGTCCCCATGATCGAGCCGGTCTGCGTCATGTCCGACGCGCCCGCCTTGGCGATCCCGAAGTCGGTGACCTTCGCCCGGCCCTCGGCATCGATGATGACGTTGTGGGGCTTGAGGTCGCGGTGGATGATCCCGCGCTTGTGCGCGAACCGCGCGGCGCGCAGGATCTGGACCGTCAGCTCGATCGCGCGGGTCGGCGCCAGCGGCGCCTCGTCCTGGACGAGCTTCTTCAGCGTCCGCCCCTCCAGGTACTCCATCGCGATGTAGTACGTGTCGTCCCAGGCGCCGCGGTCGTAGACCGCGACCACGTTGGGGTGCTGGAGGCCGGCGGCCGACGACGCCTCGCGCCGGAAGCGCTCGACGAACTCCTCGTCCTGGGCGAAGCGGCGGTGCAGGAGCTTGATCGCGACCTTGCGCCCGAGCTGGAGGTCCTCGGCGCACACGACGTCCGCCATCCCACCGGAGCCGACGCGGTGCAGCACGCGGTAGCGGCCGTCGATGATCGTGGAGGTGTCCGGGACGTCGGTCACTTGAGCAGCTCTTGCATGATGTCGCGGGCGATGGGCGCGGCGAAGTCGCCGCCGAAGCCGGTCACGGCCTTCACGGTCACGGCGACCGCGATCCGCGGGTTCTCGGCGGGCGCGAAGCCGATGAACCACACGTCGTTGATCTTCTTGCCGAACTCCGTCTCGGCCGTGCCGGTCTTGCCCGCGACCTGGATGCCCGGGAGCTGGGCGTTCGTGCCGGTGCCGTTCTGCACCACGCCCACCATCATGTCGGTCACGGCGGCGGCGGTCGACGACTTCATGACGTCGGACTGCACCGACGGCTCGATCGTGTCGACCGTCCGGCCGTCGCGGTCGACGACGCGCGTGGCGATGTGCGGCTTCATCAGCTTGCCGTCGTTGGCGACGGCGGCGGCGACCTCGGCCATCTGCAGCGGCGTCGCCTGGAGCCCGCCCTGGCCGATCGAGAGGCGGCCGAGGTCCACGTACTTGGACGTCGGAGAGACCGCGTGGCCCGGCGGGCTCGGCGCGACCACCGAGGCCGACATCTCGTCGCGCGGGTAGTCGAGCTGCGGCTTGCGGTCGAACCCGAAGCGCTCCATGTACTCCTTCATCGTGCTCGCGCCGAGCTTCGTGCCGACGTTCGCGAACGCGGTGTTGACCGACTTGGCCAGCGCCGTCTTGAGGTCGACCGGCCCGAAGTTCTCGTTGAAGTCGTTCGCCAGCGGGCGGCTGGCGAACTTCTGGCCGCTGTCGCCGTCCACCATCGACCCGGGCGAGAACTGGCCGGTGTCGATCGCGGCGGTCGCGGTGACGACCTTGAACGTCGAGCCCGGCGCGGCGCCGAACTGGACGGCGCGGTTGACGAGCGGCTTGTGCTCGTTGTCGGTGCTGGCCGCGCTGAACGCGCCCTTGTCGGTGATCGTGTTGGGGTCGTAGGTCGGCGTCGAGGCCATCACCTTGACCGCGCCTGTCCGCGGGTCCAGCGCGACGGCCGCGCCGCTGCTGCCGACCTTGGCGATCCCGTCCAGCGCCAGCTGCTGGGCCTTGGGATCCAGCGCGGTCCGGACGTCGTCGCCCTCGCGCTTGTGCCCGATGAGCTGGTCGAACGTGGTGGTGATCGCGTTCTTGTTGCCGGACAGCTCGTCGTTGCGGTACTTCTCGACCTCGGTCTGGCCGAGCGAGGCGTAGGAGTACCCGACGGGATGCCCGAAGCGCTTGCCCTGCGGGTAGGCGCGGTGGTAGACGCCCTCCTCGTCGCGCGTCGAGCGCGCGATCGCGCTCCCGTCGGCGGCGAAGATCGTGCCGCGCCGGATCTTCTGCTCGCGGATGAGCGCGCGGCGGTTGTCCGGGTTCTTGTCGAGGTCGTCGGCGCGCAGCACCGTCCACCAGGACGTCGAGACCAGGAGCGCGCCGAACATCAGCAGCGCGACGACGAACAGGCGACCGATCGGCTTGTTCATCGATCACGCACCTCGGACGACCGCAGGCCGCGAGAGCGAGCCGCCAGGCGAGCTGTCGCCACGACATGCGAGCGCTCTGCGCGAGTCATGTCGCCAGCTCCGCCTCGCGGCGAGCGCGATCCGACACCATCAACAACAGCGCGAGGAGCACGAAGTTGGCCAGCACCGACGACCCGCCGTAGCTGACGAACGGCAGCGTGACGCCGGTCAAGGGGATCAACTTGGTGACGCCGCCGACGATCACGAAGACCTGGAGCGCGAAGACCGAGGTCAGGCCGGTCGCCAGCAGCTTGCTGAACGAGTCGCGCGCCAGCATCGCGATCTTGAAGCCGCGCTGGACGACGAGCAGGTACACGCACAACAGCCCGGCCGCGCCGACGAGGCCGAGCTCGTTGACGATCACCGCGTAGATGAAGTCCGTGTGCGGCGCGGGCAGCAGCGAGCAGTTGACGGTCGAGCTCGCCGCGGTGGGGCAGTTCGCGCCGCCGATGCGCAGCACCGCCTGGCCGAAGCCCTGGCCCAGGACGCCGCCGTCGGCCTGCGCCCAGAGGCCCTGGGCGAGCTGGTAGCTGCCGCCGGACGTCTTGTCGAGCAGCGTCCGGTTGAACGGGTCCTGCCACGCGTCGATGCGGTCGGCGATGTGGCCGATGTGGCCGGCCACGAGGTAGGCGCCCAGCCCGAACGTCACGATGCCGACGACCACGAACGACAGGCGGTCGGTCGCGACGTAGATCATCGCCAGGAAGGCGCCGAAGAACATCACCGACGAGCCGATGTCGCGGATGTAGAACAGCAGCAGCATCGCCGTGCCCCACACGACCAGCATCGGCCCGAAGTGCTTCAGCGGCGGGATCGTCACGCCCATGAAGCGCCGCCCGGCGGTGACCAGCAGCTGGCGCGTGTCGCGCAGGTAGCTCGCCAGGAAGACGACGATCCCGAGCTTTGCGAACTCCGCCGGCTGGACCGACAGCGAGCCGATCTGGATCGACAGGTACGCCCCGTTGACGGGCGTGAACGCGCGCGGGAGCAGCAGCAGCATGATGCCGCCGATCGCGATCAGGTACCGGTAGCGCTCCAGCTTGCGGTAGTCGCGCAGCAGGACGATCGTCGCGGTGAACAGGCCGAGGCCGATCACGAACCACTGCGCCTGCAGGCGCGCGAGGCCGTCGTCGATCCGGTAGATCATCACCAGGCCGAAGCTGGCCAGCAGCGCGGCGAGCGGGAACAGGTACGGGTCGGCGCGCGGCAGCGTGAGCCGGATGACGAGGTGCGCCGCGACGCACAGGCCGAGGAAGATCGCGCCGTAGGTGAGGCTCGCGTTGGAGACCTCGTTGGTCCCGCTCAGCCCGCCGAGCAGGTCGTCGCGCGACAGGAAGACGGCGGCGAAGCCCGCCGAGACCAGCAGCGCGGCCGGGATCAGGGCGAAGAGCTCGCGGTTGCGGGCGCTCATGCTGTTTCCGTCTCCATCAAGACGAGGTCTTGACGGGCGCTCACGAAGCGTTCTGCCCCGCGAGCTCGCCGCGCTCGAGCTGGCGGACGAGGTCCACCGCGTCGTCGTGGGACCGGAGCTTGTGCTCGGTCACGGTCGCCCGCACGCGCGGCGACAGCTCCTCGGCCGGGACGCCGGTCGTGAACTCCGTGGAGAAGAGGTCGATGCCCGGCAGCGCGTAGGGCAGGCCGGAGTAGAGCGTCACGAACCCGTCGTCGTCGGTGCCGACGAAGTACACGCTGCGGGTCGCGATCCAGCCGCCCGAGGCGATCAGGATCAGGATCACCGCGACGACGGCGAAGCCCTTGGCGAACGGGGCCCAGCGGCGGCGCTTCTTCGGGACCTGCGCCGAGGCCATCCCACCCACGCCGCGCGGCGCGCGCGGGGCACGGGGCTGGGCGGCGCTCGCGGCGGGCGCCGCCGGTGCGCTCCGCGTGGCCGCGGCCTCCCGGACCTCCTCGGCCGTGGGCGCTGCCGCGCCGACCATCGTGCTCTGCCCGACGACGGCGCCGTCGCCCGGCGTGACGTCCTCGACGCGGAAGAGGACCACCGTGATGTTGTCGCGCCCGCCGGCCTCGTTGGCGGCGGCGACCAGGCGTTGCGCGGCGGTCGTCAGCGTGTCGGCCCCGGCGATGATCTCCGCGACCTTGACGTCCGGCACCATCCCGGTCAGGCCGTCGGAGCACAGCAGGAAGACGTCGCCGTCGCGGACCGGCCAGGAGAAGTGGTCGACGACGACCTCGCCCTCGATGCCCAGCGCGCGGGTGATGATCGAGCGCTGCGGGTGGTCCTCGGCCTCCTCGGCGCTGATCTGGCCGCGGCGCACGAGCTCGCCGACCAGCGAGTGGTCGTCGGTGAGCTGCTGCAGGTCGCCGTCGCGCAGCACGTAGAAGCGGCTGTCGCCGACGTGGGCGATCGCGAGGTCGTCCTCGCCGACGTAGGCGACGGTGAGCGTCGTCCCCATGCCGGCGAACTGGTCGTCGGACTGCGCCTGGGCGTAGACCTCGACGTTCGCGGCCGCGACCATGGCCGCGAGGCGCTCCTCGTAGGTCCCAGGCCCGTCGGGCAGGCCGCCGCGCTCGGCGAAGACGTCGACCGCGGTGCGCGACGCGACCTCGCCGGCCTGCGCGCCGCCCATCCCGTCGGCGAGGACGAACAGCGGCGAGTGGACCCAGTAGGAGTCCTCGTTGGCGGAGCGGGCGCGGCCCGTGTCGGTGCGGGCGGCATGGTCGGCGACGCGAAGCATGTGCGGCTAGCGGTCCATGTAGGTGAACTCGCTGTCGCCGATGCGCACGCGGTCGCCGGCATGCAGCGGCTGCGGGCCCGACAGCAGCTCCTCGTTGAGGTAGGTGCCGTTGGTCGACCCCATGTCCTCGATCACGATCATCGAGCCCTGGCGGATGAGGCGCGCGTGGCGCGACGAGGCGAAGGGGTCCTCGAGCCGGATCTCGGCCTGGTCGCCGCGACCCATCACCGCGCCGTCGCCGACCTCGTACTCCATGCCCGGCACGTGGCCGGGCGCGCGCTCGACGACGAGCCGCGGGTCGAGGTCCTGGGCCTCCGGCACGCGGCCCTGCGCCGAGGCGGAGTGGATGCCGGTGGCGTCGGATTGCGGCCCGCCCACCCCCGCGTACGGCGCGGCCGTCGTCTGGACCGTCGTGCGCTTGAGGTCCTTCAGCGCGTTGCGCGAGATCCACAGCAGGAACAGGTAGAGGACCGCCAGGAAGGCGAACTTGAGCGCGACGGAGGCGGGGTCGATCATCGGCTACTCGACCTCGAAGGTGACGGAGACGGTGCCGAGCTCGAGGCGGTCGCCGGACTCCAGCGGGTGCGGGCCGTCGACCTGGCGGCCGTTGACGCGCACGCCGTTGGTCGAGCCGAGGTCCTGGATGCGCCAGCCCTGGCCGCCGGGCGAGATCTCGGCGTGGCGGCGGGAGACGTTGGAGTCGTCGACGACGATGTCGCACTCGCGGCTGCGGCCGATCACCGCGCCGCCGGGCGGGACGAGCAGGCGCTTGCCGTCGACCACGACGATCGCGCGGCGGCGGGCCGCGCCGGTGCCCGAGCCGACGTCCTCGAGCGCGGCCTGATGGCGGGCCGACGTCGAGTAGACCATCGTGTGACCCATGTCGGCGGGGCGCGCCTCGGGCTGGGCGGGCGCCGAGGCGGCGGCCGGGCCGGCGCTGGGCTCGTGCGGCTCGATCAGCCGCGCCTGGATGCCGAACTCGCCGAGCGACAGGCGGTCGTCGGTGCGGAACTCGATCTGCGGCCGGGAGACCAGCGCGAGGCGCTCGCGGCGCGCGTGCTCCAGCAGGTAGGCGCCGAGCTCGTCGATGACCGACTGCTCCACGCCCTCGTAGCGCTCCCGGTCCTGGGTCGACAGCCAGACGACGTACTCGTTCGGGACGTAGGTGCGGGAGACCGAGACCGTGCGGTGCTCGTCCATCTCCTTCGCCAGCTTGCGGGCCAGCTCGACCGGCCGGACCTCCGAGCGGAAGACACGGCCGAACGTCCCCTCGACGAGGCCGGCGATCTTCTCTTCGAGACTTCGGAGGACGCTCATGCCGTGAGGGGACCACTTCCCCGCGGGGGCCGGGGGCGAACTAGGTTACGCAAGCTCAACGCGGCTCGCGCACGCGGAGTGACGCACGGGGCGCGACGGCGAGCGCCGCGGCGGCGATCGCGCCGACGATCAGGCCCCGCGGCGCGCTGCCGATCGCGGCCTGCGAGGCCGCCGCCAGGCCCGCCGCCCAGCCGCAGGCGACCACGATGTCGAGCGCCAGGATCCGGCCGCGGACGACGAGCGGCAGCACCGCCGCGGCCGCGGCCCAGAGGCCGACGAGCGCGACCGCCGGCGCCGTGGCGACCGCGGCGACCGCATCGGTCCCGCCCGTGTTGCCCGGCGCGCCGACGACCAGCGTGCGGTGCAGCAGCGGCTCGGCGAGCAGGACGCACCACGCGCCGAGCGCGCCTGCCGCCGCGCGCGTCCACACGTTGCCCACACGCCCGGCGAGGGCCGGATAGGCGCCGGAGACGGTGCCGAGCGCGAGCAGCGGCGCGACGGCCGGCACCGACCAGGTGGCGGGCGCGGAACGGCGCAGGAGCAGCGGCACGGGCAGCACCACGGCCCCGACGAGCCAGGCGCGATCGGGCGCGACGCCCGCGAGCCAGACGGTGAGGACCGCGGCCATGGCGATCCAAGCGACGCGCGGGAGCAGGAGCGTCGCGACGGCGACCGCCAGCGCGCCGGTCAGCGGGGCGACCGGCGGCACGGCGGTCGCGGCGGAGGCTGCGGTGGCCGCGCCATGCGCGACGTCTCCGCCGGCGCCCGCGGCCGCACCGCCCGCGGCGTCTCCGCCCGCCCCCGCGGCATGCTCCACCGCGGTGCTCAGCTCGCCCGTCGCGCCCCACTTCAGCGCGGCGCCGGCGATCGCGGCCGCCAGCGCCGCGGCCAGCGCGCGCTCGGCGAGCTTCGTCCGGTGCGGCGGCGCCACGGGCGCCAGGGGCTCCAGCGGCCCGCCGGCGATCGTGCCGGGCTCGTCGTCGACGTCCTCCAGCGCGACGGCCAGCGCGGCGCGCAGGTCGGTCAGGGTCCCGCGCTCGTCGGGATGCGGCCAGACCGCGAGGTCGATCGCCGCGCACAGGTCCAGCGGCAGGTCGCGGCGCAGGCGGCCCAGCGGCGGCAGGCGCTGCCCGATCCGGCGTGCGGTCGCGCCCGCGCCGCGCGCCCGCAGCGGGTTCACGCCCGACAGGCCCTCGTAGAGGCAGAGCCCGAGCGCGTAGAGGTCGGCCTCCGCGCCGACCTCGGCGCCCTCCGCCTGCTCGGGCGCCATGTAGGCGAGCGTCCCGACGACGTCGCCGGTCCGCGTCAGCGCATCGTCGCCGGCGATCCGCGCCACGCCGAAGTCCGTCAGCTTCGCGGGCGCCCCGCCGTCGCCGGCGGTGTCCGGGACGAGGATGTTCAGCGGCTTGACGTCGCGGTGGATGATCCCGCGCTTGTGGGCGTGAGCGAGCGCGTCGCACAGCGCGACCCCGATCTCCACGACGTCGCGGTCCGACAGCGCCCCCTCCTCGAGCAGCCGCGCGAACGTCGCCCCGCGGACCAGCTCGGAGACGAGGTAGACGTTCTCGTCGTCGCTGCCCGCCTCGTGCAGCGCCACGATCGCCGGGTGCTGCAGCCGCGCGGCCGCGACGCCCTCGCGCTGCGCGCGCTTGGCGGTGTCGGCGTCCGGCGCCGGGATCCGCTTGACCGCGACGGTCCGGTCGAGCTTGAGGTCGTGCGCCAGCCAGACCACGCCGAAGCCGCCTCCGCCCAGGCGGCGGACCAGCCGGTAGCGGTCCAGGACGACCTCGTCCGAGCCGCTCGCGGTCGTCGTCGTTGGGTGCTCGGCGGTCTCCACCGACTCCGGACTTCCGCGCGGGAAGAAGGGGCCCTGCGCGCGACGGCGAAGTTGCACCGGGCGCGTCCCGCCCGACCTACCGGTAATACTGGCCCATTCGCCCCCGCCTGGAGCGCGGACGTGTCCTTCTTCGACGACGAGCCCGACGAGCCCACTCGAGTCACCCGTCCCGCGCGCCCACGCCGCGCGGCGTCCACCGGCGGCTCCGCCGCGACCGCCGGCACGCCGCCGCCGGACATCGCGCGCCGGCGCCAGTTCGTGCTGTTCGGCGGGCTCGCGGTCATCGCGCTGCTGCTGATCATCACGGTCAAGAGTTGCTCCAGCACCGCGCACAAGAACGCGCTGAAGGACTACAACCGCGACGTCACGTCGATCGTCCAGAGCTCGGACGGCACGGTCTCCAAACAGCTGTTCGACGTCCTCAGCGGAGGCGGCGGCAACAAGGACGTGCAGGTCGCCGTCCAGCAGGTCCGGCTCGAGGCCGAGCAGGACGCCAAGCGCGCGAAGGGGCTGGACGCGCCGGACGACGTCGCCGACGCCCAGCACGACTTCGAGATGGTCATGAACTTCCGGCTCGCGGGCGTGACCGAGATCGCCGGGCAGCTCAACAAGGCGCTCAGCAACCAGCCCAGCGCGGCGGAGGCGATCCGCCGGATCGCCGGGCAGATGCAGGGGTTCCTGGCCTCCGACGTCGTCTACTCGCAGCGCGTCGCGCCGCTGATCAAGGACGCGCTGGACGACAACGACATCCACGACCAGACCGTGCCGGCGTCGAAGTTCCTGCCGTCGATCGGCTGGCTGGACGCGGGCAAGGTCGGCGAGAAGCTCAACCCCTCCGCCGGCGCCGACGGCTCCGGCTCGACCGGGACCGGCGCGCCCAAGCCGGGCACCCACGGCCACGGCCTGGTCCAGACGAAGGCCAACGGCGTCACCCTGCAGCCCGGCACCGCGATCAACCGCGTGCCGTCCAAGGCGCCGCTGCCGGTCGAGGTCACCTACGCCAACCAGGGCGAGAACGACGAGACCAACGTCACGATCAACGTGAAGATCACCGGCGGGCCCAAGCCGATCTCGGTCAACAAGCGGCTGAACCAGACGAAGGCCGGGACGCAGGCCGCGGTGACGATCAACCTGCCGACGGTGCCGCCCAAGGGCTCGTCGACGACGATGACGGTCTCGATCAAGCCGGTCAACGGCGAGCAGAAGACCGACAACAACAACGCGACGTACACCGTCCTCTTCAACTAGGGCGCGCGACGGCGCGTTCCGGGCGGCGCGCCTAGTAGCGTCGAGGGCGTGGATAGCTCGACCGCGGGGATCGTCGCGCTCGCCGGCTGCGCGGTGGCGCTGGCGGCGCTGATCGTGGCCGTCGTCGCGTTCGTGCGGCTGCGGCGGCTGCGCGCCGACCAGCGCGTGCTGCTCGGCGCGGGGCCGACCGACGACCTGATCGGGCACGCCGCGCGCCTCGAGCAGGAGTTCCGGTCGCTGCACGCCTACGTCGGCGACGTCGCGGCGCGGCTGGACGGCCGGCTCGGCACCGCCGAGGACCGGCTGGACCGCGGGATCGCGTTCCGCGGCCTGGTGCGGTTCGACGCCTACAACGAGATGTCGGGCCAGCAGTCGGTCGCAATCGCGCTGCTGGACGCCGAGCAGTCCGGGATCGTGCTCTCGAGCATCCACCACCGCGACCAGGCGCGGCTGTACGTCAAGCACGTGGTCAACGGCGAGCCGGAGTACCCGCTGTCGCCCGAGGAGATCGAGGCGGTCCGCGTGGCGCTGGCCGGCGAGCCGCCGCCCGAGCCGCCCCGCCTGCCATGAGGCTGGGCTGCCTCGGTCCGGCGGGGACCTTCACGCACGCGGCGCTGTCGGCGTCGTGGCGCTCGGCGGGCGCCAAGGTCGTGCCGTTGGCGACCGAGCGCGACACGGTCCTGGCCGCCGAGCGCGGCGACGTCGACGCGGCGCTCGTCCCGATCGAGAACTCGCTGGAAGGCGGCGTGAACGCCTCGCTCGACACGCTCGCGTTCGACGCGCCCGGCGTGAGCATCGTGGGGGAGGAGGTGCTGCCGGTGACCCACGCGCTGATCGCGCGGGAGGGCGTCGCGGTGGGCGCCGTCGACGCGGTGGTGTCGCATCCCCAGCCGCTGGGCCAGTGCCGCCGCTGGCTGGCCGACAACCTGCCGGGGCGCCGCGCGATCGCCGCGACCTCGACGGCCGAGGCGGTCCGGATCGTGTCGGAGAGCGACGAGCCCTGGGCGGCGATCGGGACCGTCACGGCCGCCGGGCTGTACGGCTGCGCGGTGCTGGCCGAGGGCATCGAGGACGAGCACGGCAACGAGACGCGCTTCCTCTGGGTGGCGGCGACGGGGCGCGATCCGTTCGCCGGCGCCGTGCCCGCCGCCGACGTCCGGCTCGGCGCGCCGAAGACGTCGATCGCCTTCCACGGGGCCGGCGACGCGTCGCCGGGCTGGCTCGTCCGCTGCCTGTCGGAGCTCGCGTTCCGGGGGATCAACCTGACGCGGATCGAGTCGCGGCCGCTGAAGCGCCAGCTCGGCCACTACCTGTTCTTCGTCGACCTCGAGGGCGACGCCGCCGACCCGAACGTCGCCGAGGCGATCGAGCGCGTGCACGTCCACGCCGAGGTCGTCCGCGTCCTCGGCTCGTACCCGCGCGCCGTCCGGTAGCCCTGAGCGGCGCCGCGCCGCAGGTGTTGCCACTCTGTCACCAAAGGGTTCGAACCAGGCATTTTCCGCTCTCCTGGGTGGTACGGTTCCGCCTGGAGCACCGCCCCGATGTCACAGCTCACGCCACCACACATGACGAGGTCCACGTCGCCCGACGAGCACCGGCGACGTGGACGGGACGGTGGTCGGGTGCTCGTCCTCAACGCGTCGTATGAGCCCATCAACGTCTGCACCGTCAGACGCGCGGTCGTCCTCCTGCTGAAGGCGAAGGCCGAGGTCGTCGACCACGCGACATGGGAGCTGCGCTCCGAGCGCGCCTCGATGTCACGGCCGGTCGTCATCCGCCTGATGACCTACATCGTCGTCCCCCGCGACACCCACCGCCGCAAGATCACCCGCCGTGCGGTCTTCGCCCGCGACAACTGGACCTGCCAGTACTGCGGCTCCCGCAGCAACCTGACCGTCGACCACGTGATCCCCCGCTCCAAAGGCGGCGGCTCGACCTGGGACAACATCGTCGCCTCCTGCGCTCCCTGCAACCGCCGCAAAGCCGACCACCTCCCCGACAAGGCCGGCATGCATCCCAAGCGAACCCCCTCGATCCCCCAGGCCCACGTCTTCATCCACGTCGCCACACCCACCATCCCCGCCGCCTGGCGCCAATGGCTGCCTGAAGCGGCCTAGCTGGTCCATCGGCACCGGCGTCGTTGGTCGGCGGAGGTATCGACACGCTCGTTTCCGGGCTCCGCTACGCCGACCGCCGCCGGTGAGACGGCGACAGCTCCCTCGCCGGGGCGCGACGCGCGGCGGAGCGGAGCGGGGACGGCGCGCCGCAGCGCGACGGGGCGGGCGGAGACCGAGACCCGCCGAAGCACCCCTCCACGACGCCGGCAGCGCCCGGCGGCGCGACGCATTGGAGGCGCGGAGCCATGCGAGACGTGTGGGCGTAGCGGGGGTCCGACACGTCGTCGTCCGTGCGGAGCGGCTCAAGCGCGGCGTTCGGGGCCACCGGGCCCGGGCACCGAACACAGCCGGCTGGCCGACAGCGCCCCACACCGCACCCACTGAGCGCGCAGCGGAGCACGGAAACGAGCGTGTCGGACCCCGCCGACCAGCCACGACAAAGCACGCGTCCCTTAAATGACGAAGGACGCCGGGAAAGCTCCCGGCGCCCTTCGTACAACCACTGGACTGGACTAGCCCGCTCCGCGACTGGTCTGAGCGGCCGGAGGGACGACTTCCGGCATCGCAGATCGGGGGTGGCCCGGCGTGGATTCGCTGGATCGTTACTCCAGCCCGACCGATCTAGCGGCCGGCCACCTCCAGGGTCCCGCAAGTACTAGAACTAGATATTCGGACCACCTCCTTTCTCTGGTAGCGCCAATGTAGCACCACCTCCCGACGACCAAAACCGGTCGCCGGGACCCGCGGTCAAGAGGCGGACTCGTCGGGCTCCTCGGACGCGTCCTCGTCGGCCTCCGCGTCGCCTTCGGCCAGCTCCTCGGCGATCTCCGCGACCGCGGCGTCGCCCGGCTCGGGCACCACCTCGACCTCGGCGCCTTCGACGTCCAGCGTCGGCGTGCCCTCTTCGTCCTCGGACTCCACGATCAGCGCCACGGCGCTCACCTGGTCGCCGTCGCGCGGGTTCATGACCCGGACGCCGGTGGCCGAGCGGCCCTGCTGCGAGATGCCCTTGACGCCCGTTCGCTGGATCAGCCCGTTCTGCGAGATGAACACGAGCTCCTGGTGCGGCCGCACGACCAGCGCACCCGCGAGGCCGCCCTTGGCCTCGGTGAGCTTGATCGTCAGCACGCCCTTGGCGCCGCGCGACGTCTTGCGGTACTGGTCGATCTTCGTCCGCTTGCCGTAGCCGGCCTCGGTGACGACCAGCAGCTCCATGTCGTCGCGCGCGACGTCCATGGCGATGACCTCGCCGTCGTCGCCGACGTCCATGCCGCGCACGCCGCCGGTGTCGCGGCCCATCGCGCGCGCCTGGCCCTCCTCGAAGCGGACCGCGAGGCCCGCCTTGGACACCATCATGACCTCGTCGCCCTCGTCGACCCGGCGGACGTCGAGCAGCTCGTCGTCGTCGCGGATCTTGATCGCGATGATGCCGTCGGCCTTGATCGGCGTGTTGTAGGCCTGGAACTCGGTCTTCTTGACCACGCCCTTGCGCGTCGCGAAGACGAGGAACGGCGACTCGGAGAAGTCGCGCGTCGACAGGACCGACTGCACCCGCTCGTTCTCGCGCAGCGGCAGGATGTTGACGAGCGCGCGGCCCTTCGCGGTCCGCTGACCCTCCGGCAGCTCGTACACCTTCGACCGGTACACCTTGCCCCGGTTGGTGAAGAACAGCAGGAAGTCGTGCGTGGACGACACGAAGAGGTGCTCGATGTAGTCGCCGTCCTTCAGGTCCATGGCGTTGATGCCCACGCCGCCGCGCCGCTGCTGGCGGTACGTCGCCAGCGGCACGCGCTTGATGTACCCCGACTTGGTGATGGTGATCACCATCTGCTGGTCGGCGATCAGGTCCTCGATGTCGAGCTCGTCCTCGGACGGCGCGATCGTCGTGCGGCGCTCGTCCTGGAACCGATCGGCGATCTCGAGCATCTCCTCCTTGATCAGGGCCAGGACGTTGCCCTCGTCGCCGAGGAGGTCACGCAGCTCGCGGATGCGCTCCATGACGTCGGCGTGCTCCTGCTTGATCGCGTCGCTCTCCAGCGCGGTCAGCTGCGACAGGCGCAGGTCGAGGATCGCGGAGGCCTGGATCTGCGACAGCTCGAACTGCGCGACCAGCTCCTCGCGCGCGGCCTCGCGGTTGGGCGACCGGCGGATGACCTCGATGACGGCGTCGAGGTTGTCCAGCGCGATGAGCAGGCCCTCGAGGACGTGCGCGCGCGCCTCCTTCTGCGCCAGCTCGAACTTCGCGCGGCGGACGACGACCTCGCGCTGGTGCGCGACGTAGGCCTGGAGCACCTCGATCAGCGACAGCGTGCGCGGCACGCCGTCGACCAAGGCCACCATGTTGACGCCGAACGTCGACTGCATCGGGGTGTGCTTGTAGAGCTTGTTCAGCACCACCTTGGGGTTGACGGCGCGCTTGAGCTCGATCACCAGGCGCATGCCGCGCCGGTCGGTCTCGTCGCGCAGGTCGGAGATCTCGGGGATCTTCTTCTCGCGCACGAGCTCGGCGATCTTGGTGATGAGGCCGGTGTCGCCGCCCTTCTTCACCGCGTAGGGCAGCTCGGTGACGATGATCGCCTCCTTGCCCTGGTGGATCTCCTCGATGTGGGCGCGGGCGCGCACGCGCACGCGGCCGCGGCCGGTCTCGTAGGCGTCGCGGATGCCCGCGGCGCCCATGATGATGCCGCCCGTCGGGAAGTCCGGCCCCTTCAGGTGCTGCTGCAGCTCCTCGGTCGTCAACGCCGGGTTGTCGATGAACGCGACCGTCGCGTCGATGACCTCGCGCAGGTTGTGCGGCGGGATGTTCGTGGCCATGCCGACCGCGATGCCGGTGCCGCCGTTGACGAGCAGGTTCGGGTACCGCGACGGCAGGACGACGGGCTCCTGGTTCTGGCCGTCGTAGTTGGGGACGAAGTCCACCGTGTCCATGTCGATGTCGCGCAGCATCTCCATGGCGAGGCGGGTCAGGCGCGCCTCCGTGTACCGCATGGCCGCGGCCGGGTCGTCGTCGACCGAGCCGAAGTTGCCCTGGCCGTCGACGAGCTGGTGGCGCATCGAGAAGTCCTGCGCCAGCCGGACGAGCGTGTCGTAGATCGCCGAGTCGCCGTGCGGGTGGTACTTGCCCATCACGTCGCCGACGATGCGCGCGCACTTGACGTACGGGCGGGTCGGGCCGAGGCCGCTCTCGCTCATGGAGAACAGCACGCGGCGGTGGACGGGCTTCAGGCCGTCGCGGACGTCGGGCAGCGCGCGCCCGACGATGACGGACATGGCGTAGTCCAGGTACGCCGTCCGCATCTCGTCTTCGAGGGCGCGCGGCTCGATGTTGCCGCCGCCGATGACGTCAGTGGCCATCAGGCCTCAACTCCTTCAACAACGTGGATCATCAGACGTCGAGGTTCACGACCGCGCGAGCGTTCTGCTCGATGAACTCGCGGCGGGGCTCTACGACGTCGCCCATCAACATGGTGAACAACCGGTCCGCCTCGGCGGCGTCCTCGACGCTCACCTGCTGCAGGGTGCGGGTGGCCGGGTCCATCGTGGTCTCGCGCAGCTGGTCGGCGTTCATCTCGCCCAGGCCCTTGAAGCGCTGGACGTTGATGCCGCGCCGCGCGACCTCGAGCACCGCGGTCCGCAGCGCCTCGAACGAGTACGCCTGATCGGACTTGTCGGCCAGCGCGACGCTGAACGGCGGCGCGCCGGCGAGGTCGACGAGCTGGGCGTTGACCTTGATGAACTGGACGTAGTCGTTGGACTCGAACAGCGACCGCGGCAGGCGGTGCGTCTGGGCCAGCCCGGTCTTGCGCTCGATCGCCTTGATCACGAGCACCTCGTCGTCGGACGTGACGACGTGCGTCGTGTGCGGGCGCGACTCGTCGTTCTTCTCCAGCGACGCGACGACCGCCGGGAGGTCCGTGGCCTGGTCGTCGAGCAGCCCGGCCTCGCCGAGGAAGCGGACGGCCTCGTGGCCGTACTCGGCCCGCAGCGACGACGCCCAGCCCTCGAACTGCTTCAGCAGCCGCGTGTAGCGCTGCCAGCGCGCCTCGGTGAGCTTGAACTCGGTGCCCGCGCGGTCGTGCACGGCGATCTTCTCCAGCTTGTCGGAGAGGAGGACGTCCTCCAACTCGGACTCCTTCTCGATGTAGCGCTCGTTGCGGCCCTGCTTGAGCTTGTACAACGGCGGCTTGGCGATGTAGATGTAGCCGGCCTCGATCAGCTCGGGCATCTCGCGGAACAGCAGCGTCAGGACGAGCGTGCGGATGTGCGCGCCGTCGACGTCGGCGTCCGTCATCAGCACGATCTTGTGGTAGCGCGCCTTCTCGATGTCGAACTCGTCGCGGATCCCCGTGCCGAGCGCCGTGATCAGCGCCTGGATCTCGTTGTTCTTGAGGACCCGGTCGATCCGCGCCTTCTCCACGTTGAGGATCTTGCCGCGCAGCGGGAGCACCGCCTGGGTGTTGCGGTCACGGCCCTGCTTGGCTGAGCCACCCGCGGAGTCGCCCTCGACCACGAAGATCTCGGTCAGCGCCGGGTCCTTGACGGAGCAGTCGGCGAGCTTGCCGGGCAGCGGCGAGTTCTCCAGCGCGCTCTTGCGCCGCGTCAGGTCGCGCGCCTTGCGCGCCGCGGCCCGGGCCTGGGAGGCCTGGACGGCCTTGCGGATGATCCCGCGCGCCTCGCCCGGGTTCTCCTCCAGGAACTCCGCGAGCTTGGTGTTGACGACGTTGGCGACGAAGCCCTCCATGCCCGGGTTGCCGAGTTTGGTCTTCGTCTGGCCCTCGAACTGCGGGTCGCTCAGCTTGGCGGAGATGACGGCGGTGAGACCCTCGCGGATGTCCTCCCCCGACAGGTTGTCGTCCTTCTCCTTGAGCTCGCCCTTCTCCCGCGCGTAGCGGTTGACGGTGCGCGTCAGCGCAGAGCGGAAGCCGGAGAGGTGCGAGCCGCCCTCGTGCGTGTTGATGTTGTTGGCGAACGAGAAGACCGACTCCTGGTAGGAGCCGTTCCACTGCAGGGCCAGCTCGACGTAGCCCTCGTCGGACTCGCCGTCGAAGTAGATGACCTTCTTGCCGAGCGGCTCCTTGTTCTCGTTCATGTACGAGACGAAGTCCTCGATGCCGCCCTCGAAGTGGAACTCGACCTTCTTGCCGCCGGCGCGCTCGTCGGTGAGCGAGATCGCCAGGCCGCGGGTCAGGTACGCCGTCTCGCGCAGGCGCTGCTCCAGCACGTTGAACTCGTGCTCGAGCGTCTCGAAGACCTCGGCGTCCGGCAGGTAGGTGATCGTCGTGCCGGTCGACTCGTCCTTGCCCATCGGCTCGCCCTTGGTCAGGTCGTAGCGCGGCTTGCCGCGGTCGAACTCCTGGCTCCAGTGGAAGCCCTCGACGCGGACGTCGACCTTCAGGGTCTCCGACAGCGCGTTGACCACCGAGACGCCCACGCCGTGCAGGCCGCCGGACACCTTGTAGCCGCCGCCGTCGCCGAACTTGCCACCGGCGTGGAGCACGGTCAGGACGACCTCGACCGCGGGGCGGCCCTCCTTCTCGACGATGCCGACAGGGATGCCGCGGCCCTCGTCCGTCACGGTGACGCTGTTGTCGGGGTGGATGGTGACGTCCACCCGACCGCCGAAGCCGGCCAGGGCCTCGTCGACCGAGTTGTCCACCACCTCGTAGACCAGGTGATGCAGGCCGCGGATGCCCGTCGACCCGATGTACATGCCCGGACGCTTGCGGACCGCCTCGAGGCCCTCGAGGACGGTGATGTCCTGGGCGTCGTAGGCGGCCGAGCCCTGGCGCGCATTCTTCTGCTTGCCGTTCTCGTTCGCCATAAGAAGACTGCGTCTCCTGACGCAGATACGCCCCGTTCCCGGGCTCGGTCGAGCCCGACCGGGGCGTCAAAGTAGTTATCCACAGGATAGCACAGCGACCCGTCAGACCCGCCGGTTGACGGCCCTCAAAAAGCCTGCAAATACGCACAAAACTGTTACGTCTCCGCGACCGCCCAGGAGCGGGACTGCGTGGCAACGCACCGGAGCGCGGTTATGCGCCCTTCGCCGATCAGCCCGTTGAGCTTGGCGACGAGCTCCGGAGCCATCAGATCGAGCTCCTGGGCCCACGTCGACGACCGGCAGGTGATCGTCAGTGTTCCGCCGCGCTCCGCGGTCGGCATCGCGTACTTCGCCATCATCGCGCCGGCCGCCGCGGGCCACGCGCGCTGCGCGTCGGCGAGCGTCGTCCGCGGCGCGAGCTGCTCCGTGAGCGCCGCGATCGACTTCCCGAGCGGCCGCGGGGCGCGACGGGCCATCAGGCCGCCGCCTCCGACGACGACTCGGGCGACGCCTCCTGGAGGACCGCGCCACCGGGGGAGACCTTCAGGCGCGCCACGTCCGGCGCGCCGCCGCCCGGGACGTGCGCGAGGTCCGTCGTCGTGACCACGGCCTGGCCGCCGTCGTCCAGGCGCGCGACGAGCAGCCCGCGCCGGTCGGCGTCCAACTCGCTCATGACGTCGTCGAGCAGCATGAGCGGGGGAGCACCGCGCTCGTCGGCAAGCTCAGCGCGCTCGGCCAGCAGGAGCGCCAGCAGCGCCAGCCGCTGCTCGCCCTGCGACCCATAGGCCTTGAGCTCGCGCCCGTCGCGCACCAGGACGAGGTCGTCGCGGTGCGGCCCGTGCTGAGAGAAGCCGCGCTCCAGATCCGACGCCCGCCGCTCGCGCAGCTCGGACACGAGGGCCTCAGCGTCGTCGGCGCGCGAGCGCGGGCGGTACCGGACCTCCGCCGCGCCGTTGAGCCCCAACTCGCTCGCCAGCTCCGGGAACCGCGCGCCCACGCGCTCGACGGCCGCGGCGCGATCGTCGCGCAGCGCGATGCCCCAGCGCGCGAGCTCGGCGTCCCACGCGTCCAGCGCGCCCTCGTCGACCCGGCCGCCGCGCACCCGGCCCAGGAGCGCGTTGCGCTGCGCCAGCACCCGCGAGTACTGCGCGCGGTTGCCCGCCCGGCCCGGCCACAGCGCGGCGACGACCTGGTCCAGATGCGCGCGGCGGCCCGCCGGAGCGCCCTTCACGAGCTCCAGCCGATCGGGGAGGAAGACGCTCACCAGCGGCCGGGCCGGCGAGTCGGTCAGCCGCTCGACGGGCGCGCCGTCGACCTTCAGGCGCTTGGCCTCACCGGGCTGGAAGCCCACCGACAGCGTGTGCGCGTCACCGTCGCGGTCGCGCGTGTCGACCTCGACCCGCGCCGCCGGCGCGTCGAAGCGCACCATCTCGCGCTCGTTGCCCGTCCGGCACGACCGCGACGTGCAGCCGAAGTACAACGCCTCCAACATGTTGGTCTTGCCCGCGCCGTTGGGGCCGTGCAGCACCGTCAGCCCCGGCCCGATCGCGACGTCGGCTGCCGCGTAGGTGCGGAAGTCCCGCAGACGGAGGCGCTCGACGCGCACGGACCAAGCCCTACACGTTGAGGCGGATCGGCATGATCAGGTAGAGGAAGCCGCTCTCGTCGGCGCCCTCGATCAGGCCGGGCCGCAGGGGGCTGATGAGCTTGAGGATGAGGTCGTCGGACCCGACGCTGTCCAGGCCGTCGCGCAGGAACTCCGGGTTGAACCCGATCTCGAACGGCTCGCCGGCGAACGGCACCGGCAGCGGCTCGGAGGCCTCGCCGACATCCGGCGTCTGCGCAGACACCGTCAGCTCGCCGTCGCCGAAGGCCAGCCGCAGCGGAGCGTTCTTCTGCGCCATCAGCGAGATGCGCTTGACGACGTCCCCGAGCTCCTCGCCGCTGATCCGCAGCTGGTGCTCGTAGCCGTCGGGGATCAGCTGGTTGTAGTTCGGGAACTGGCCGTCGATCAGCCGCGAGGACAGGACGGCGCCGCCGACCTCGAACACGACCTGGTTGGAGCGCACGCCGATCCGGATGACGTCGGCGCCGGTGTTGCCGACGACCGAGCGCAGCTCGTCCAGCGCGCGGGCCGGCACGTTGGCCTCGAAGCCCGGGTCCAGCGGCACCTCGAGCTTGGTCTCCTTGACGCTGAGCCGGTAGGAGTCCGTGGCGACCATCCGCAGCTCCGACCCGGAGGCCGACACCAGGATGCCCGTCAGGATCGGCCGCGTCTCGTCCCGCGACGCCGACTTGGACACCATCTCGATCGTGTCCACGAACGCGTGCGCGGGGACGTCGACGACGGTGTCGTCGCTATCGGACCCACCGACCCCGGGCAGCGGCGGGAAGTCCTCGGCGCGCAGCGTGCGCAGGTGGAACTTCGCGTGGCCGGCCACGACCTCGACGTCCTGCTGCTCGGGCCGCAGCTCGAGCTCGACGCGGTCGGCGTTCTTGGGCAGCGACCGCGCGACGTCGAGCAGGAGGCGCGCCGGCAGGACCACGGTGCCCTCGCGCTGGACCTCGGCGGTGAGCGGGACGCGGAGCGCGATCTCCATGTCGGTCGCGCGCAGCTCGACGCCATCGGCGGTCGCAGCCAGCTGCACGCCGGACAGGGCCTGGACGGCGGAGCGCGTGGACGCGACGCGGGACACGGACTGCAGCTGTGCGAGCAGATCGGCGCTCGCGACGGAAAGCTTCACGATGAAGACCTTAGGAGAGAGTTTCAGGAGTCATAGTGGCTGTTGATCTGTGGACAGCCGCTGAGATGACCGGACGTTGCGGGGTTTTCGCGCACAGAAGCCGACGGAGTCTGTCAACAGCGCCGGTCAAACCGCGTCGCCCCGGCCGGGATCGGTCAGACGGGCGGTGATGCGCGTCACGGCGTCGTAGGCGTCCGGGTCGGTGCCGAGGCGCGCCACGGCACGCTTGCACGCGTGGAGGACGGTGGAGTGGTCGCGGCCGCCGAAGCGCCGCCCGATCGCGGGCAGCGTCTCGTGCGTGTGCTCGCGCGCGAGGTACATCGCCACCTGGCGGGGCCAGGCGACGCGCGCGGCACGGGAGGGCGAGAGCAGCTCCTCGCGCGTGAGCCCGAAGGTCTCGGCGACGAGGTCCTGGATGCGGTCGACCGTCTCGGGCCCGCCGGCGGCGATCGCGCGCTCCTGCTGGCGGCCGTAGAGCTGGGTCAGCACCTCGTCGGCCAGCGCGGCGTCGATCGCCTTGTCGGTCAGCGACGCGTAGGCGACGACGCGGATCAGCGCGGCCTCGAGCGACCGGAGGTTGTCGGTGACGCGCGCGGCGATGAGCTCCAGGACCGCGGGATCGGCGAGCTCGATGCCGTCGTGGTGCGCGCGCTTGCGCAGCACCGTGAGGCGCGTGGCCGGGTCGGGCTCGCGGATGTCGACGAGCAGGCCGGACTCGAAGCGCTGGCGCAGCCGGTCCTCGAGCGCCGCCATGTCGCGCGGCGGGCGGTCCGACGTCAGGACCAGCTGGCTGCCGGTCTCGTGCAGTGCGTTGAAGGTGTGGAAGAACTCCTCCTCGGTCTTGACCTTGGACTCGAGGAACTGCACGTCGTCGATCAGCAGGACGTCGTTGCGGCGATAGCGGTGCTTGAAGGCGTCGACGTCCCGGGCCTTGAGGGCCTCCAGGAACTCGTTCGTGAAGCGCTCGACGGTCGTGTAGCGCACCGCGAGGCCGCCGCCGTACGCGCGCACGTAGTTGCCGATCGAGTGCAGCAGGTGGGTCTTGCCGACGCCGGGCGGGCCGACGATGAAGAGCGGGTTGTAGGCCTGGCCCGGGAGCTCGGCGACCGCGAGCGCCGCGGCGTGGGCGAAGCGGTTGGCGTCGCCGATGACGAACTGCTCGAACGTGTACTTCGGGTTCAGCCGCGAGACCGCGTCGTCGAAGAGCGCGGCGACCGGCTCGTCGCGCGTGAACGCCTTGGAGGGTGGGGCGCCCGCGGACGGGGAGGGCGTCGCGCCCGCGGCGGACACGTCGCGCAGCTCGACCGTCGCGCCGGCGCCCAGCAGCGTGCGCGCTGCCTCCTCGATCACCGCGGCGAACCGCTGGCCGACCCAGTCGCGCACGTCGGCGGGCGCGAGCAGCACGACGCGGTCGTCGTGCTCCAGCCCGCCCCAGGCCAGCGGGGCGAGCCAGATGTCGTACGTGGCGTCCGGGACCCTGCGTCGAAGCTCCGCCTGCAGGCGGGTCCAGATGGGGGCAGGGTCCGGCGTCAC